>NZ_JAHKPO010000010.1 GCF_018860365.1 Arenibacter algicola | reverse complement strand
TGAGTCGTCCTAAAATAGGTTGACGGTTTTTAAAGAATATATATTAGACCTGTGAATTTAACTTCACAGGTTTTTTGTTATGTATAAAATTAGGTGTTTTATAATTAAGGCTCAAATGTGGTCTTCTGTTGTTGTATGTATTGATGGAATCTACAATGAGTTGCTTTAAATCTTTACCGTTGTTACATTTATATATTAAGAATTCCCCTTTCAATATCCCATTGATCCGCTCGGCCAGTGCATTCTGGTAGCAGTCATATCCATCGGTCATCGATGGGGTGATATGGCTGCGCCGGAGCTCCTCTTGATATACGGAAGAACAATACTGTAGCCCCCTATCGGAATGATGGATAAGCTGTTTGTTGGTCAACCTATTGCTATTCGCCATTTTCATTGCCTTTACAACGTTCTCCGCACTCATGTCGTCACTAAGTTCATATCCCATAATCTTTCTGCTATAGGCATCGGTAACCAGGGAAAGGTAATGTGTCCTTTCCCTGCTTTTGATATATGTGATATCGCTGACAAAAAATTCTTCCGGCCTTGATACCCTGGCCTGTTTCATCAGATTGGGGTACTTTCTGAGCCAATGCTTGGAATTGGTGGTCATGGTGTAATTCTTCCTTGGTCTTATCAGCATGGACTCCGTACGTAAATGTGCAAATAGGGCATCCCTTCCTATTTTTATATTGTCCCTCCCGAATTCTTCCTTGAGCAGGTAATACAACTTGCGGGTGCCGATCCTGGGCATGTCCATGCGGATACCATCGACCAAGTCCTTCACCTTTGCAAGCTCTTGTCCTCTTTTTAAAGAACGTTTTTCTGATTGATAGACTGCTTGCCTACTTATCCCAAACAATCGACAACAACGAGACAGACTTAATCGCTGTTCTTGCCGGATACGCTGGATTGATTGGGTAAATACTTTTTTCTGATAGAAGTGCCGTACTGTTGGTCCGAGATGTCGATCATCGTATTAAGGATCTTGTTCTTCAACTTCGCGTCAGATAGCTCGCGTTCTAAACGCTTGATCTTCTGGGCAGGGGTTTCTTTGGATTTTGGCATTTGATGTCGAATTGGGTTGCTCCAATCTAAGGTACCATGTTTTCTCAACCAGACCAAAACAGTACTTCTACCTTGAATGCCATAAGCCTTCTGTGCCTGCTTATAGGTCATTTCGCCTTTTTCAACTTGGGAAATAACGGCCAATTTAAAACCTAGATTGTAATCGCCTTGTGTCCGCTTATTACCTGTAATCTTTGAATGTTTCATAAATAAGTCGATTTTGTGTCAACTTATTTTAGGACGGGACAG
>NZ_JAHKPO010000012.1:3690-5609 GCF_018860365.1 Arenibacter algicola | reverse complement strand
TACATTTGCAGCCGCTTTGGGAGACAGGGCGAACGAAAAAAGAGAAATAAGTTCATTGATATATTGTAAAGACAGCGCGCCACATACTTGGAAACGGGGATGTGGTGCAGAAAAAGAAATCGAAATAACGGGCCGGGAAAAACGTTTTATGGGTTGATCGAAGTTATATAAGAATCAACGATGAAGAGTTTGATCCTGGCTCAGGATGAACGCTAGCGGCAGGCCTAACACATGCAAGTCGAGGGGCAGCGGGGATAAGCTTGCTTATCCGCCGGCGACCGGCGCACGGGTGCGCAACGCGTATAGAATCTGCCTTGTACTGGGGAATAGCCCAGAGAAATTTGGATTAACGCCCCATAGTATGTAGGAGTGGCATCACTTTTACATTAAAGGTTACGGTACAAGATGACTATGCGTCCCATTAGTTAGTTGGTAAGGTAACGGCTTACCAAGGCAGCGATGGGTAGGGGCCCTGAGAGGGGGATCCCCCACACTGGTACTGAGACACGGACCAGACTCCTACGGGAGGCAGCAGTGAGGAATATTGGACAATGGGCGGGAGCCTGATCCAGCCATGCCGCGTGCAGGAAGACGGTCCTATGGATTGTAAACTGCTTTTATACGGGAAGAACAAGGGGCACGTGTGCCCTTCTGACGGTACCGTAAGAATAAGGATCGGCTAACTCCGTGCCAGCAGCCGCGGTAATACGGAGGATCCAAGCGTTATCCGGAATCATTGGGTTTAAAGGGTCCGTAGGCGGGCCATTAAGTCAGGGGTGAAAGTCTGCAGCTCAACTGTAGAATTGCCCTTGATACTGGTGGTCTTGAGTTATAGTGAAGTAACTAGAATATGTAGTGTAGCGGTGAAATGCATAGATATTACATAGAATACCGATTGCGAAGGCAGGTTACTAACTATATACTGACGCTGATGGACGAAAGCGTGGGGAGCGAACAGGATTAGATACCCTGGTAGTCCACGCCGTAAACGATGGATACTAGCTGTCCGGATGCAAATCTGGGCGGCCAAGCGAAAGTGATAAGTATCCCACCTGGGGAGTACGTCCGCAAGGATGAAACTCAAAGGAATTGACGGGGGCCCGCACAAGCGGTGGAGCATGTGGTTTAATTCGATGATACGCGAGGAACCTTACCAGGGCTTAAATGTGGTCTGACAGCTTTAGAGATAGAGTTTCCTTCGGGCAGATCACAAGGTGCTGCATGGTTGTCGTCAGCTCGTGCCGTGAGGTGTCAGGTTAAGTCCTATAACGAGCGCAACCCCTGCCGTTAGTTGCCAGCATGTAAAGATGGGGACTCTAACGGGACTGCCGGTGCAAACCGCGAGGAAGGTGGGGATGACGTCAAATCATCACGGCCCTTACGTCCTGGGCCACACACGTGCTACAATGGCCGGTACAGAGAGCAGCCACTGGGCAACCAGGAGCGAATCTATAAAACCGGTCACAGTTCGGATCGGGGTCTGCAACTCGACCCCGTGAAGCTGGAATCGCTAGTAATCGGATATCAGCCATGATCCGGTGAATACGTTCCCGGGCCTTGTACACACCGCCCGTCAAGCCATGGAAGCCGGGAGTGCCTGAAGTCCGTCACCGCAAGGAGCGGCCTAGGGCAAGATCGGTAACTAGGGCTAAGTCGTAACAAGGTAGCCGTACCGGAAGGTGCGGCTGGAACACCTCCTTTCTAGAGAATTTGCCCATGGGGCTTTTTTCAAGGGCCCGTTTTTTCGATTTCTGTTTTTACAACATAAAAAACTATAGTGAGTCTCATAGCTCAGCTGGTTAGAGCGCTACACTGATAATGTAGAGGTCGGCAGTTCGAGTCTGCCTGAGACTACAAAGTAGACGAGGTGCGGACGAGAAGTTCATGCCGCCAAGGGCGGTAAGTCTGCCCGGGACTAC
>NZ_JAHKPO010000012.1:0-3596 GCF_018860365.1 Arenibacter algicola | reverse complement strand
ACGTTCATTGATTGAAATTATTGAATTAGGAAATTCTAGGGGTTGAGTAACCGTTGTAAGTAATTGTTAACTGATAACTGTTAACTGATCACTGAAAAAAAACGGGGGATTAGCTCAGCTGGCTAGAGCGCCTGCCTTGCACGCAGGAGGTCATCGGTTCGACTCCGATATTCTCCACATTGGCAATACATTGCCGTTATCTTGGCCAAAGGCCGCAAAAGGGACGACGGGGATGGCCTAAACGTTCATTGACATATTGGGACAGGGTGCGCAAAAGATTCAGGTCTTTGCGTACGCTGAAAAAGAAACACGAAAGTAAAGTAAAGTACAAGTATAATTGAGAGGGCCCTTTGGACGCTGCCGCGGAAAGGGGGCCCGCGAATAACATAAAGGTCTGGCGACAAGCTGGATAAGGGCGTATGGGGAATGCCTAGGCTCTCAGAGGCGATGAAGGACGCGATAAGCTGCGAAAAGCTGCGGGGATCGGCACATACGATGTGATCCGCAGGTATCCGAATGGGGCAACCCACTATATTGAAGGTATAGTACCCCGCAAGGGGGGCAAACCCGGTGAACTGAAACATCTAAGTAGCCGGAGGAGGAGAAAACAAAAGTGATTCCGTGAGTAGTGGCGAGCGAAAGCGGATTAGTCCAAACCGATGTTGTTTCGGCAATATCGGGGTTGTAGGACCGCGAGATTCGATGTGCGATGAATCAGAACCCTTTGGAAAGAGGGACCGAAGAGGGTGATAGTCCCGTAAGAGCAAAGAACATTATCGATAGCGGTATCCTGAGTAGTGCGGGGCACGTGAAACCCTGTATGAATCCGGCGGGACCATCCGCCAAGACTAAATACTCCTGAGAGACCGATAGTGAACCAGTACCGTGAGGGAAAGGTGAAAAGAACCCTGAACAAGGGAGTGAAAAAGATCCTGAAACCATACGCCTACAAGCGGTCGGAGCCCCTTCGGGGGTGACGGCGTGCCTTTTGCATAATGAGCCTACGAGTTACTTTTACTGGCAAGGTTAAGCACTTCAGGTGCGGATCCGTAGCGAAAGCGAGTCTGAACAGGGCGCCATAGTCAGTAGTAGTAGACGCGAAACCGTGTGATCTACCCATGGGCAGGTTGAAGCTGTGGTAACACACAGTGGAGGACCGAACCCGTTGACGTTGAAAAGTCTTGGGATGACCTGTGGGTAGGGGTGAAAGGCCAATCAAACTCGGAAATAGCTCGTACTCCCCGAAATGCATTTAGGTGCAGCGTGTAGATAGTTTTATAGAGGTAGAGCTACTGATTGGATGCGGGGGCTTCACCGCCTACCAATTCCTGACAAACTCCGAATGCTATAAAATGTTTCTGCGCAGTGAGGGCATGGGTGCTAAGGTCCATGTCCGAGAGGGAAAGAACCCAGATCACCAGCTAAGGTCCCAAAGTATATGCTAAGTTGATATAACGCGGTGGAACTGCATTGACAGCCAGGATGTTGGCTTGGAAGCAGCCATTCATTTAAAGAGTGCGTAACAGCTCACTGGTCGAGCGGTTCCGCATGGATAATAATCGGGCATAAGCATATCACCGAAGCTGTGACTTCTGTACTCGGTACAGAGGGGTAGGGGAGCATTGTAGTGCCGCTGAAGGCGATCTGTAAGGGTTGCTGGAGGAGCTACAAACGAAAATGTAGGCATAAGTAACGATAATGCGGGCGAGAAACCCGCACGCCGAAAGACCAAGGTTTCCCCAGCTATGCTAATCAGCTGGGGGTCAGTCGGGACCTAACACGAACCCGAAGGGGGTAGTGGATGGACAACAGATTAATATTTCTGTACCTGCTCACATTAAAAGTGACGGGGATGTGGCGTTGGTGCGTACTGACGGAATAGTACGTTGAAGGGAGCGGTGACGCCCCGATAGTACACTGAGGCTCCGGCCAAGGTGATAATCCAGCTTAACATCCTCCGAGAAAACCAAGTGAAGCAGCCCGTACCGCAAACCGACACAGGTGGTTGGGATGAGTATTCTAAGGCGCTCGAGAGATTCATGGCTAAGGAACTAGGCAAAATAGACCCGTAACTTCGGGAGAAGGGTCGCCCCCGCCACGGCGGGGGCCGCAGTGAAGAGGTCCAGGCGACTGTTTATCAAAAACACAGGGCTCTGCAAAATCGAGAGATGAAGTATAGGGCCTGACACCTGCCCGGTGCTGGAAGGTTAAGAGGAGATGTCATTCGCAAGGAGAAGCATTGAATTGAAGCCCCAGTAAACGGCGGCCGTAACTATAACGGTCCTAAGGTAGCGAAATTCCTTGTCGGGTAAGTTCCGACCTGCACGAATGGTGCAACGATCTGGACACTGTCTCGGCCATGAGCTCGGTGAAATTGTAGTATCGGTGAAGATGCCGGTTACCCGCAGTGGGACGAAAAGACCCCGTGCACCTTTACTATAGCTTCGTATTGACCTTGGGCAACCAATGTGTAGGATAGCTGGGAGACTTTGAAGCTGCATCGCC
Organism: Arenibacter algicola; assembly: GCF_018860365.1. Classification (GTDB taxonomy): domain Bacteria; phylum Bacteroidota; class Bacteroidia; order Flavobacteriales; family Flavobacteriaceae; genus Arenibacter; species Arenibacter algicola_B. The sequence continues at coordinate 1,091 of NZ_JAHKPO010000012.1, read as the reverse complement.
AGGTGTGGTGGAGTCATTGTTGAAATACCAGCCTTTGTTTGTCCGGGGCCTAACTCCCTTATGGGAGGACAGTGCGTGGTGGGTAGTTTGACTGGGGTGGTCGCCTCCAAAAGAGTAACGGAGGCTTCTAAAGGTGCCCTCAATACGGTTGGCAATCGTGTGCAGAGTGCAATGGCACAAGGGCGCTTGACTGAGAGACATACAGGTCGACCAGGTACGAAAGTAGAGCATAGTGATCCGGTGGTTCCGCATGGAAGGGCCATCGCTCAAAGGATAAAAGGTACGCCGGGGATAACAGGCTGATCTCCCCCAAGAGCTCATATCGACGGGGGGGTTTGGCACCTCGATGTCGGCTCGTCACATCCTGGGGCTGGAGAAGGTCCCAAGGGTTGGGCTGTTCGCCCATTAAAGTGGCACGCGAGCTGGGTTCAGAACGTCGTGAGACAGTTCGGTCTCTATCTACTGCGGGCGTTAGAAATTTGAGTGGACCTGACCCTAGTACGAGAGGACCGGGTTGGACCGACCGCTGGTGCACCAGTTGTCCCGCCAGGGGCATTGCTGGGTAGCTATGTCGGGATGGGATAAGCGCTGAAAGCATATAAGCGCGAAACCCGCCACAAGATGAGATTTCTTTAAAGGGCCGTGGGAGATGACCACGTCGATAGGCCATAGGTGGAAGGGCAGCAATGTCCGTAGCCGAGTGGTACTAATTGCCCGTTGGCTTGCGCAAACGCCGTCCCGCGGGAAACCGCGGGGCGCAACAAACCTTTTTTTAAACAACTGTACGTGTACCTTACCTTATTTTAGTGCGACCGCAACGGCCGCCCTGTCCCATTATTATGTCATGCTTCGGCTACGCTCAGCATCCGCTGAAGGGTACCGGACATTAAATTATATAAGTTTTTAGGTGGCCCGCCCTGCAATGCAGTTCGGGCAGACCATGGCCCAAGGGCCATGGAAAAACATCAACGATTTTAGGTGGCCATGGCGACGGGGCCCACCCCTTACCATTCCGAACAGGGAAGTTAAGCCCGTCTGCGCCGATGGTACTGCTACACCAAGTGGGAGAGTAGGCCGCCGCCTTTTTTTGA
>NZ_JAHKPO010000008.1 GCF_018860365.1 Arenibacter algicola | reverse complement strand
GGATCAAGAACAATTATTGTGTTTATGCAAATATTGTGGTTAATCTATAAAGGAAGAATTCTACGTTTTTGACTCCTCTGAATTGCGCTCTAAAAGCTTTTATTTTTGCATTGAATGATTCCGCCGATGCATTTGTACTCCTGTTTATAAAATAGTTCAGGATCGACCTATAATTGAGCGATATCGTATTAGCAATAGTATTGAAGGCCCTAAAGCCTGTGTTCTCTACGTCTTTGTACCAATGTGCCAGCTTTGTATATGCTGTTTGTATAGAAGTTGCCGTATTGAATATGTTCCTGAGCCCCTGTACCAGGTCGAAGGCCACCTTTATATCCGGATATTGGGCGAACAATATTTTGCTCCTTTCGGATTGGTTTTGCGTCCAATTGTTGGGCGATTTATAAAGGAGATACCTACTTCTGGCCAAGAGCTGTTTTCTAGTGTCCCCATTGCTAAATTCTTTTGGGACGAATGTCCCGTTCTTTGCCCTTGCTTGCTTTATCTGTTGGTTCTCCCGGTCTATGGCGTCCCACCTATGTTTGATGCGGATGTCCTGAAGGGCCTCCAGTGCCAGCTTCTGTACATGGAACCTGTCCGTTACCTGTATTGCTTTTGGGAAGCATTGTTTGGCGATGGTCTTCATGGAGTTGGCCATATCCAGGGTAATTTCCTTGACCTTGGCCCTTTTTTTGGCCGATATCTTTAGCAGCTGCTCTATGATCGGTCCTACCTTGGTGCCGGAGAATATGGCCACTATGGACCCTTTCCTGCCCTTGGCTTTTTTGTTGGTAATTATGGTGTAGAGCTCCCCCTTGGAGAGTGCCGTTTCGTCAATGGACAGATAAGGTCCTATATTCTCTGGGAATATGAGCCACTCCTTGGCATGTGGTCTCTCCTCCCATTGTTTAAACTCGCTTAAATAATCCCGAAACTGTCGCTGTAGTTTTTTGCCGTTGACCCCATAAAACCCGCCAATGGTATGGCAGTCATTAGCTTTGGTACTGACCAAGTACTTTTAAAAAAGCAGCGAACTCAACGGTCATACGAGTCCCCTGTGCCACTAGATCCCAATCTCTTTGCACGGTCTGGCCAGTGGCCTTGTCCAACCAACGGCGCCGCTTAATGTGAAGAAAGACCGCCTTTCCCCTTAACGGAAAATCCTGGACGACAATCTCTTTGTGAAAACCATGGGCTATTAAAGTGCGATGTTTTTCCTCTTTCGGGGTATCTTTTTTTTCTTCAAAATATAAATGAAGCGCACCCTCTTGCATATTATGGGAGACTAGGTCAAAATGGGTCGTTAATACTTCTGGCAGTATAAACTTTAATAGGTCCAATGATAATTCCAATGCGATCGTTTTTCCGCAAAGATCTTATTCTATTTTCAATTCACACACAACTTTTGGGATTGATCC
>NZ_JAHKPO010000001.1 GCF_018860365.1 Arenibacter algicola | reverse complement strand
CCAAGTTTTGAGATTGATCCCTTTTTACCCATTTAATGAGCTCTTTATATTCCGGATGTTTAGGTTTGTTCATGATTTTAAGAAAGTCATAAAAACCGGGTAGGCCACCTACATCCTCTGGGGGACAGTTCAATTTTCCCGAGCAGCATATTGGAAATGGAATTGTCAGGTCTTCTATGATTCTTTCCAAGATCAAGGAATGTTGCCAATAATCCCCAAAATCATAGAGATAATCCAATTTCTGGCCTTTGGATTTTAGGACATCGCCTATTTTTATCGTCTTCGAATCGATGATCTCATTAGGTCCGTTAAAGCCATCCTCCTCAAATTTTTGACCTATACGATAGCTGTCAATTGAAAATTCGTAAAGGTGATAATTCTCCCATCCCATAACGATTTGAACGATATGATGAAGCTTGTAAAACGTGAATTCCGATGGAACCAAAAATTCCCGTGATATAGTGGGGTGACTGCCCTCCAGTTCGATTCGAAATTTAAATATGCTACTCAACTCTTATTAATTTATTCATTGCAATTTATGACATAACGTTCCAAAAATACCCTTTATTCTGCTTTTAGATTTGATAAAACCCAGAGCTTTTTCAAAATAATTGTCCTAAAGTTTCATGTCCCATTGTGAATGGTGCTATGGATTTGTTGCGTCATCTTATAAAAATGCTCTTGTGACAACATTGTTGTTATCCATGTGAATGGAGGTAGCTTCAAAAGCCACCTTCTAAGAGGGTGTTTTTTTAGTTCTAGATTTCAATTAGCATTGTGAGGTTATCTGATTATCAAATATTTTATCCCAATCATTCTCAATCATGCAACTTTTGCGAAATACATGCTTATTGGGTAGTAACTACGTAGATTTAATAAAATATTTAGAAGAATTTGTAATAAATGTAATACATAATCGGAATTATTACGATTATGTATTTGTATTTTATCATTTTAGGAATAAGAGGATTTGCTATATTATGGAGAAAAGATTGATGAGCCTACAGCGGATCATTTCCCTCGTTGGTCGGTGCCACCCATTCCGCTTCAATCCGTGCCATCTAAAGAAAACAATAAAAGAAACTCCTTTGGTGCCGGCATCACGCCCTTGCCTATGCATAACTTGGCCGGCCCACTAGCAATTAAACAGTTCTGCCTTGGCCGCTCAAATACTGATCACTTCCCACAACTTGGCCTATATCAGGCAAAAATCCCGTAAGTCCATCTTTTTATTCCATGCGCTTGTGGTACGGCAATCACAGTTGATCATTTTAATATTATTATTCTTACAAAAATTATAGGTGTAAACATCAAAATTTTCCACTTTCACAACAATTTTAAGTAAGGAAAAGTACAATGTCATAGTATTGCCTTTTTAAAAAATTCAAAGCAATGCCATCATGAAAAAAACTACCTATCTTATTCTATTTATGTTATTTTTTAGTATTACTACTTCAGTTGTGAATTCCCAAACAACACTTACTGCAGGGGATGTTGCATTTATAGGTTATAATACCGATGCAAACGGAACAGAAGACCATTCTTTTTCCTGGATTACATTAGAAGATTTATCTGCAGGAACAGTAATCTATTTTACAGAAGAAGGCTGGAATAGCAACGGTAATACATGGTACGGGGCAAATGAAGGGCATTATTCGTGGACTTCCACAGTGGCAACACCCGCTGGAACAATAATATATATATACGAAAATGGTTCAACAGATAATTTGATTTCTTCCGTTGGCAGTATGTCTACACTTTTGAGTGGAACTGGTTGGAATCTTTTAGGAGGGGATAACCTTTTTGCATATCAAAGCACAACTGGAGCGAAGCCCAGCTCTCCTAATTTTCTATCCGGACTTTATGGTGATGATAATTTTGCCCACACAGCAGGCTGTGACGATGCAAATAATTGGTTCGATTGCCAGAACTGCACAACAGCAGGACAGTCGTGTGCAACCACTGGAGGCAGTACCACCGGGCTTCCCAGTATGTTGACCAACGGTACCAATGCAATTGCCCTGTTTCCTAATCCATTTAATGAAACGGACAACGCAAAATATAACGGTACGTTAACTGGAACCAAAGCTTTTATAGCCTCAGAAATCAATAATAGGAGTAATTGGATCTATGATGATTCAAATGCTTATACCATTACGTCAGGAGCATTTAATACACCAAATATTGTTGCCCCCAGTACTGCCCCAACCATAACCACCATAACGGCTTCAGATATTACAACTACCACTGTTACTCTTGGCGGCAATGTCACTTCTGACGGCGGATCAACCGTCTCTGCTAGAGGCTTTGTCTATTCCAGTTCGGACAATACCCCAACTATTGCGGAAGGAGGGGTTACACAAGTCGCAGATGGAAGTGGCACAGGTGTTTTTAACGAAAGCATTTCAGGGCTAAATTCATCAACGACCTATTACTATCAGGCCTATGCTACCAATAGTGAAGGGACCTCTTATGGTGGGGTGGAGAGTTTTGCAACGAGTGCTCCCAATATAGCTCCAATAGTGGATGCCAATACCGGATTAACGGTAACGGAAGGAGCAACCGGAAACATTGATAGTGGTAAATTGCATTTTAATGATGACGAAACGGGGGATGACGTCCAATTGACTGCAACCATTACCAGTACCGTTGCTTATGGAACATTGTTTCTTGATGCCAACCTCAACAATACCTTCGATTCCGGTGAGGAAGAACTCTTGGTAAATGCAACATTTACGCAAGATGATATTAACAACGACCGACTCAGATATACCAATACGGTTAATAATCAGACCGCGGATAGTTTTGTGTTTACCCTGAGTGACCCGGATGGAGGGGAGTTGGTTAACCAGACGTTTAATATTACGATAAATCAGGCGCCTACGGTAGCCGTAAACAACGGATTGACCCTCAATGAAGGGACGACCGAGCTCATTGACTCTGGAAAATTGAACGCCACGGATGCTGAAACAGGCAGTGGTTCCGACATTACTTTTACCATTACTTCGGCAGTTTCATACGGTGTTTTGTTTATAGATTCCAATCCGAGCAACGTATTTGAGACCGGTGATATAGAATTGGTAGTCAATGCCACTTTTACTTTGGATGATATTAAGAATGATAGGCTCAGATACACCAATACTGTCGGTGATCAGAACGCGGATAGTTTTGAATTCAAGGTAAGCGATCCCAATGGTGGGGAATTGACCAATCAGACCTTTACAATCACCATCAATCTACTTGAAGTACCGACCCTGACCACCACAGCCGCCTCAGGCGTTACCAATACCACAGCCACCCTTGGCGGAAACGTAACCAACAACGGCGGAGCAGCCGTCACCGAACGCGGCATCGTGTACAACACCACGGGAACCCCCAATGTAGATGACGACTCTAAAGTACAGATCGGTTCTGGGGATGGTAGCTTTTCGGATGAAATTACAGGGCTTACCGCAGGTACCGAATATTTTGTCCGAGCCTATGCCATCAATAGCGAAGGTACGAGTTATGGTGGAGTCGAAAGTTTTACGACATCAAACCCTCAATTAGAAAATTTTTTCTGGTCGGCAGATAACTTAAGTGCAGGAGCTACAGGTGTCACTTATACATTTGAATATACTACTGTTACGGGCTTAGGAGGGAGTGATGCTATTTTATATGCTTTAAATACTGCAAATGGCTGGAATACTAATAGTGTAACTGTAGGAGACATTACCGTTTTGGTAAATGGAAATTCGAGAACTGTTGCAGGAATATTTTCTGTCGGCGGCAGCGGAGCCTTTATTACTCTAGACAATCCAATAGTGGCTAGTGGATCTGAGATTGTAGTAACCATAGCAAATGTGTCTAACAACGGAAATCCAGGAACCTATAATTGGAATTGGATTCATACAGCTACTGGTGGGGGTAATGAAATAGACCCTGCAGTAAGCCCTGATCCTATTGTTTTGTCTGCTAATACTGCCCCAACCGTTACCACTTCTGCCGCCTCAGGCGTTACCAATACCACAGCAACCCTTGGCGGAGAGGTCACCGATAATGGAGGCGTAATCGTCACCGAACGAGGCATTGTCTATAATACCACTGGTACCCCCAATGTAGATGACGATACCAAAGTACAAATTGGTGATGGTGATGGAAGCTTTTCAGATGAAATCACAGGGCTTAGCGCCGAGAACCAATATTTTGTCCGTGCCTATGCTATCAATAGCGAAGGTACGGCTTATGGTAGTGAAGAGAGTTTTACCACTTCATTAAATCCGAGCTTAACATTATCCTCCAGCGCAACGGACAATACCATTAGTTCAGATGCTTCCGTTACGTTTACCGCAACACCGTCCGGAACCGCTGCCACAAATTATTTGTGGAAGAAAAATGGAATTGTGGTTCCCGGTGAGACCAACGCTACCTATACTACCACAGATTTGGTAAATGGCGATGTTATCGAGGTGCAATTGTCCGCTGATTCGGGAACTATCGTCAATACAAATTTGGTTTTAAATTTAGATGCCGGAGACCGGTCCAGTTATCCAGGTTCCGGAGTGGCATGGACGGACATAAGCTCCAATAACAATGACGCCACCTTGCCTTCCAACTTGGCTACTTCCTATTCCACTATTGTAGGGGCCGGTAGTTTTAATTTTCAGGGAAACAGCAGTACAACCATTCAAAGTAGTGCAGTGAACAATTGGGACATTACGTCTACCAATGCGCTATCGGTGGAAACTTGGGTAAAACGCATAAATGGCGGTCATCAATTTTGGTTCTCGACACCCAACCTGCATTATCGTTTGGGTGTGGATCCCTCTGGAAATTTATTTTGGGATATGGGGCAATATGCAGACAGAAATTCGGGAATATTGGTTTCTGAAGGAGTCTGGCACCACATTGTTTATACAGCAGGGGTAGAAACAGGAAACATCACCACTAGGGTTTATGTAGATGGAGTAGAGGTAGCAGACCAAAACGAAGGTATAGCTACGCTTTCTTCCATCACAAATTATTTGATCGGTGACGGACAAACACCGGGGCAGCATCCCTTGAATGGCAACATGGGATTGATAAGGGTATATAATAAAACCTTATCGGCATTGGAGGTTGCCCAAAACTTTAACGCAGAGGTAGATCGGTTTACCACGGATGTATTAAGTTCAAATTCAATAACGATGACGGTAAATGTTCCTCCAACCGTTACCACAACAACATCGTCCAACATTACATTCATTACTGCAATCCTAGGCGGTGAGGTAACCGACAACGGAGGGCAAACGGTTACTGAACGCGGTATCGTTTATAACACTACAGGCACACCCAATGTGGATGATGATCCCAAAATAATAATTGGTAATGGGGACGGTAGCTTCTCCGATGAAATAACAGGACTTGATTCCGGAACCGAATACTTTGTCCGAGCCTATGCCATCAATGTTGGAGGGACGGGCTATGGAAATGAAGTTTCTTTTACGACTATGGCCAACGATTCGCCCGTAGGATCAGTGGTGGCGGACCAGTCCGAATGTATCAACGGGTCGGTCACAGAACTTGCCTTAACGATTACGGATGCCTTTCCGGGGGACAATACCTTTATGGTTACCGCGACTTCTTCAAATACAGCTGTAGTCGCCAATGCGGACATTATCGTTACCGGAAACGGCAATACCCGTACGTTTACCATAACACCGGTATTGGGTGCGGCGGGAACAAGTACCATTACTGTTACTATTGAGGATAGTTTGGGTGAAATAGGCACACAGACCTTTAGCGTGACCTTTAACGACCTTATTCCTCCCACATTGACCGCCGTTCAAAACATTGAGGAAGAGCTGGATGCCAATTGCAATTTTGTTGTCCCGGACTATACAGGTTTAACAACGGCTACGGACAATTGTGGCACAACAACGATTACCCAATCGCCAATTGCGGGAACCGTAATTAGTGGACACGGGACATTGCAGACCATTACTTTAACTGCGGACGATGGCAACGGGAATACCCATAGCACCGCTTTTGAGGTTACCTTGGCGGACGTAACGGCTCCGACAATAGTGGTGCAGGATATTGAAATGCCATTGAATGAAACAGGTTTCGCCAGTATAACAGCGGAAGCGTTTTTAGTTGATAGTGATGACAGTTGCAGTGCCGTGAGCATAAGTATTGACCGTACGGATTTTGACTGTGCCGATTTGGGGGATTACCCCATTACGATAACGGCAACGGATTCCCATGGAAATACTACAATAGAAACAGCGATCCTTACCTTGACCGGAGAGGACACGGATGGGGATTCAATAGCTGATTCTTGTGATAACGATAAGGACAACGACGGTACTCCGGATGCGGAAGATGCCTTCCCCTTGGATGCCACCGAAGATACCGACACGGATGGCGATGGTATTGGCAATAATTCTGATACCGATGATGACAACGACGGGGATTCGGATGTAGATGAGCTAGCAAACAATACAGATCCGTTGGACGATACCAGCTTTTTTGTTCCAGGGGAAGAAGAGACACCGGTGACACCAACCTTGGTACCTGCCCAGGCCTTTACACCCAATGGGGACGGAATCAATGATTATTGGGTAATACCCGGAATAGAAAACTATCCCAATGCCTTGGTCAAGGTGTACAACCGATGGGGACACGAGGTATTCGCCAGCAAGGGATATAATAACGATTGGAACGCCACCTATAAGTCCAGGAGTAACAGCTTACCTTCGGGGTCCTATATGTACGTCATTGATCTAGACAATGGCATAGCCCCTATTCAGGGATGGCTGTTCATCAATTATTAAGACCGATCGTTAACCAATTAAAAAAATCAATATCAAAATGAAATTTAAAATAGTATATATTGCCATTACGGCATTAATGGTTTCGGGTATTTCAAATGCCCAACAGGATCCCAACTTTACCTTTTACAGGTACAATATGAACCTTGTGAACCCCGCCTTTGCAGGGGCCAACGAAGGGGCCGATATCGGGGTCGGCATTAGGAGCCAGTGGGCCGGTATAGAAGGTAGCCCGGAGACACAGACCGTTTTCTTCGGAACACCTGTAGGGAAAAACCTGGGCCTTGGGGTTTCCATCATTAATGACAGGACCTTCATTGAGAACCAAACTTCCATGGCCCTGGATTTCTCCTACCACTTGCAGATTGGCGGAGATACCCACCTCTTTCTTGGGGTAAAGGCAGGCTTAAATTCTTATAAGGCGAACACGGACGGACTAGTTACCTATGGCATACAATCCGATCCAAGCATAATGGGAATCGACGGTGGGTTTACGCCCAACATAGGTGCTGGCGCCTACCTAAAAGGCAAGTCCTTCTTCGCCTCCCTGTCCGTTCCAAGGATCCTTAGTCCGGATCGCTTGGACGATGCCAACGGGATAGCCAAACAGGGAGAGGATAAAATACACCTATATGCAGCGGCAGGTTACGATATACCCCTGAACGCCAATATTGTTTTCAGGCCTTCCCTAATGGTGAGATATGTGGAGGCATCCCCCATATCGGTCGATTTTACGGCCGCATTCGCGATGGGGGACCGGTTTGAACTAGGAGCAGCATACCGTTTGGACGAAGGATTTGGCGGGTTCTTTATCTTTAAGGCAAGCAAAGGGCTGCACCTGGGATATGCCTATGAGGCCGCTCCGCATAATACCATTGCAAGCATGAACAATGGAACCCATGAGGTAATGCTCTATGTAAAACTATAATACATAGTATTAAAATTTACTAACAGAGATTTTTTACGACAACTCGTCTTGGATGTGACAATTTAAGACGAGTTCGATATTTCTCCACGCATCAAGGAGCCAAATGGGAATATCTGTTGGCCGAACCAAAACCTTATTTCCTTGATTAAAGGGACTGCAAAATTAGAAAAGTTGTACTCATTTCAATCCAAACATCTAAAAAAATCCCAAAACCGATCAATGGTTTGGGCCTGACTCGCTTGCAGGCGGGCCTGCCTTTGACGGACACACAGACAGACTTCACGCCCGTGTCTTTGCTCAACTTGGCTGGACATCTAGCCATTGGGTATTCTCAAATGCAGCTACTATCACCGCGACTGTACATATATTGACCAAAAATCCCTAAATTCGATGAAATAAGAAGGATTAAACCCTTAACACTTTACGGGCAGTAGGGAAGGCTGAACACTAAAATGTTAACTAAAAGGGTCCTATTTTCGATAGCTGTGAGAAATGCCTATTCTTAATAAATCTCGGCTGTCGGCGACTCCCATTCCAGTTTAATTTGTGCCACTTAAGGAAAACCAATAAAATTTTCCCCAGCACAAAACAAAAACTCTTAAATTGGTGCTAAATAAAAAGGAGCCAATTTCAATAGCATGGTAAGCGCAGAAGGTAAACCTGAACAAAAATAGTTCCTCCAGATAAACTCTCGGAAAAACCGTAAATTTGTTATTTATATGATTTATTTATGAAAATATCAGAAAAAAATATAGAACGGATCAAACAGCTTTGCGAACAATATAAAGTTAAGAACTTTTCAGTTTTTGGCTCCGTATTGACTGACAATTTTTCTTCAGAATCCGATATTGACTTTGTTGTTGACTTTGAAGAAAATGATCCGTTGGAATATACAGACTTGTATTTTCAATTAAAGGATAAATTGGAACATTTATTAAAAAGACAGATTGACCTGATAGAAGAACGTGGAATAAAGAACTCATTTTTTAGAAAGGAAATAGACGAGTCAAAAGTTGTTCTTTATGGATAATAAAAAAATGCTTGGCTTGAGGATATTTTAAGGTCGATAGATGAGATTTTCGACTTTTTGTCTGAAATAAAAGATTTTCTAGAATTTCAAAAAGCTTAAAAACCAAAAAAGCGGTCGAGCGAAATATTGAAATTATCGGAGAAGCGGTTAACAGAATAACAAATTACAAGAACACAAAAATTGAAATACAAAACGCAAGACAAATTATCGGGACAAGAAACAGAATTGCACACGAATATGACAACATTTCTGATGAAGTTATTTGGACAATAATCGTGAGAGAATTACCAAAACTGAAAGAGGAAATAATAAAAATCAAAAAATAAAGTACATACTGCAATAACTAGGCCTAGTGCACCTACTACCAACTGTCTGGAAAAATCTGAAGGGGCCAAACAAATAGACCCTATTTCCCATACTTCGCCGGTTGTCCATTGACCTGAAGGTAACCTACTTGCTTTATTATTCCGTTGTGTTTAGACCATCATATTATCTAAAACTACCTCAAATTACGGTTTCCCACAACCAATTTCTCAAGGAATTGTTTTTCTTTAGTTCCATAAAATTAAGCAAACTAAAACAATCAGACCCCACAAAATAGGGTAGGGGGCAGCAGAGCCATAAACCATTTAATTAATAACTAGGCCAATAAAAAGATTTAGTAAATTAGACCTATAATGGAAATATAGTTAACAACCATATCCAATTGTTAACTGAAATATTTAAACAAAATTTTATTGGAAACTAGACCAGAAACATTTTATCATTCTTATGTTAAGGAGTATCATGAAGTTAGAGCTACGTACTTAAAGAATTTGCTTTCAAATATAGATTCGGTAGATGAATTACTGAAAGAAAATGAGCTTAATTATGCAGGTACTAGAATTTCACTCACAAAGAATACAAAATTCATAATTCAAGCGGACTTAAGACAAAATTATTTTCACGCAATTGAAACATTTTTCGAATTCTTTTTTGCATTTCTACCAAATAAGGGAGTTATACCTGATAATAGTAAAATAGTTAGACAAGTTGTTCAATCTAATTGGTCGGGAAATTATAAGAAAATAGGTTATATTGCAAATGGTAATATGAAATTAAATATACTTGATAAAAAGATAAATTTTGAAGGACATAACGTTACTGTAGGACAATATATATTTTATCTTGGAACATTTTCTAGACAAAAATTTGATAAGAAATACTTCACTGATGTACAAGAAAGTATAGAATCTCTAAAGGTGGCAATTAAAGTATTAGCGATAGATTTTCATAATCGAGATGAATACAATTCCTATAAACATACCATGAGAGCTTTCCCTAATTATCAATCCATAAAATTAATTGACCCTAAAACCTCAAAGGAAGAATTTGAGTTTGACTTAAGCAATTCCGTGTCATATCAGAAATATAATGACAAAGAAAAGGAGACAATAATTAAAACGAGATTATTCGATCCTGAAAGAGATTGTGAAATGACGAAATTCTGCAGCAGGTTAATTTATAATATGTTGGAGCTAAGAAATATTATGTTTAATAAGTCCTCTATTAAGAACAAAGATGAAAAAATAGCAATATTTTTATTTAACAAGTCAAATATTACTGAATTGACCAAACATAATGTTAATATTCAGGATATAGCATTTACTACAAAATGGTCTGAGTAAAAGACCACAACTACAAACTAAGCATTCGTGTCCCAGGCACCTCCTATACATTGAAATCTTAGGGAACCCAACATTAATATCAGCAGTATTAAAAATAGATCTATTTTTCCCAAACTATAGGGACAGGCAAATCTTAATATATTTCGGTTTTTTATGCTACCCATCCCGTTTTAAATTCTGCCACTTTAGATAAACAAGAAAAATTCTTCTAGCACAAAGCAAAAATCCCTAAATTGGTAAGTAATAAAATAGTAATCCAAAAGCAAGGGTAGCGCAAAACCGAGACCAACACAGTCATTCCCTACAAACTCTGTAAAATTGGTGTCGTACAAATCCAGATATAACAAAACAGCAAAATTTATTTTATACATTAGACCTATAAAACAATTGTAATTACAAGTTTCAACCGTTCGTTAGCTAATATTATGAATATAAGCATTCCAGATAGACTTTATAAACTTTTAGCTTTGATAGGATTATTTCTAATCGGCTATAGTTTTTACTATATGGACTTTGCGGAGCAAAAGTATTTTTCTGAGATTGACAAACATAGAGAAATAAGGGATTCAGTTTTACTAGCTCAAATGCAAATTGATAATGAAAAAGATGATTTAATTAGAATTTCTGATTTTCTTTCTACAAAATATAGTGTTGAAAACCCTTTACTTATATCCGACTCAACATTGGTTTTTTCCAGAGTTCTTAATGGACCTAAAAACAACTTAATTGTTAGTGATTCAATAGAAACAATATGGAAAAGCTACAAAAAACATAAATTTCAACTGAATTTACTGACCAAGAAACTAACTTTTTCTCAAAAGTATTTAGATGAAGAAGAAAATTTGAAAAAAAACTACTTCTCCAATTATATGGAAATTAGAGATATTGGCTTTACTCTACTTTTTCTTGGAGTACTAATGTGGGTTATGGACATACCATCCATTAATAGAGAAAAGAACATAATTAAACAAAAGGAAAAATTATACTCGTTTTGTCAAAGCTGTGGATTGGAATTTAATTCAATGCTCAAATATGGAACAAACAAAAATAAAAGTGATAATTATGCCTTTTGTAAAGAATGTTTTAGAAAGGGAAAATTTACAAATCCCAATTTGACAAAAGAAGAATTTATAACCAATTCATTAAATATTAAGAAGAACAAAAATTGGTTGTCAAAAAAAATATTAAAAAGTAGGTTATCCAGATTGGAAAGATGGAGGGACAATCACCTCTAAAATAACATTTGCCAATAACTAAGTGTTCGTGTGGTCGGTAGGCCTAACATGAAGGTCGCATTGACTGAACCTGGGCCGTTTGTCCTTTACTATCGGGATTGCTAAATGTATAGCATCATTATATGGCACGCATTTCGGATCTATTGTGCCACTTTATAATTTTTATGTACCCTAGTGCCATTCACTTTTTACGGTTTCCCGCAACCAACTTCTCAAAGAATTGTTTTTCTTTAAGGCATGTAATTTGGCAAGCAAGTGAAACTGGACTTAACAAAATAGGGTAAGGGTCAGCAGAGCCATAAACCATTAAATTAATAATTAGGCCAACGGAAAAGATGTGCTAAATTAGGGCTATAATAGAAATAAAAGCACTAGTTACTATATTTAATTGTTGGCAACAATGCTGAAAATCAAAATATGACTGACTTTTTTAGCACGAGAGAATTAGCTATTATTTTCTGGTTAACCCTTTTTTTAATCATTGCACTTACACAAAAAGATGTTAGAAAATCTTCAATTAAATTAATTCAAGCTTTTTTTCAACAAAAATTAATTGTTCTTTTTCTATTAATGATAATCTATGTGCAACTTCAAATAATTGGACTTGTCAAACTGGGGATATGGGATACTTCACTATTAAAAGACACAATCTATTGGCCCATGCTAGTTGGATTTCCTCTTCTTATGAAAACAAACAAGATTGGGTCTGAAAAAAAATACCTGAAATCAATCTTTAAAGACAGTATTAAAGGAATTGTAATTCTGGAATTTATAGCAAATTTCTATAGTTTCTCATTAATAGCAGAACTAATACTCATTCCAATAATGACAATTATTGGAGTTTCGACGGTTTATACAAAAGATGAACCAAAATATAAAGCTGTTGAGAAACTGTTTAGTAACATTACTATGATTTTTGGGCTCGTGGTTCTAGCCTATACCGTCTATCGTATCTATCAGGGATTTGAGGATTTTGCGAAACTATCTACTTTAAGAAGTTTTCTATTACCAATACTATTAACAATAACATTTTTGCCTTTTTTATATTTAGTTGCATTATGGTCTATATACGAAACCATGTTGTATAGGACTGGACATGGTCTAAAAAAGAAAAAAGACAAACGCTACTTAAAATGGAAAATGTTTTGTAAATATCGTTTTAATCGAAAAAAACTACGAAAATTTCAGCAGGACTTAGGCTTTGAACCAATACTCAGTAGAAAGGATGTAAAGAAAATCTTTCGTAAGAACCAAGATAAACGCGAAAGCACAGTTGCCAATAAATCCTGAACGTAATGCGGACTTTAGTGCAAAAACGAAAGGTCTTGTATATTTATGAAGTCGCTAAATTGAAAATTACGCGTCAGCGAAATATGCAATTTTAGTTTTGGACAAGAAAACATGAAACTAAACAATAAGCTTTAACTTTGTGTGTAGACGGAAACGAAAAGTTTCCTTGCCTTCGGACTACGCATAGCTAAACCGTTATGCATTATTTGAACTAAATGAAGAAAACCATTGGAAAACCGGAAAATTGGCAAGATTTTGAATCACTTTGCAAAAAGCTTTGGGGAGAGATTTGGGAAATTCCTAATAAGATTAAAAAGAATGGGCGCTTAGGACAAGAACAAGCTGGAGTGGATGTATATGGAAAACCAAAAGGAGAAAACCAATATTGGGGAATTCAAGCTAAAGGTAAAGATGATTACACCAATGCAAAACTAACGGAATCTGAGATTGCGAAAGAAATTGAAAAAGCTAAAACTTTTGAACCAAATTTAGCTGTTTTTATCATTGCTTCTTCAACCAACAAAGATTCGAAAATTGAAAAATTTGTTAGAATCAAAGACATCGAGAACCAGAAAAATGGCTCATTCGAAATTCTGCTTTATTGTTGGGAAGATATTGTTGATTTAATTGAAGAAAATAGGGAGACCTCAAACTGGTATTTAGGAATAAATAACTACAGAGATAAATATGATGTTAAGGTTTCTTTTGATACAGGAGAAAGTGAAATATTGGTTAAGCCACAGTTTTTAAAAAAGATTACTCGATATAGAGTTAATAAAATAAATATTGCAAATAACGATTACCGAATAATATTACCGAAAATACCAACGATGTTTGAGTCAAACGAAATAAACAGAAGTTGGTGTGAATTGGAGTTAACGGTTAAAAATACAGGTAGTGTTGTTTTAGAAGATTGGTATTTAAAACTAAAACTTGAGAACCCAAAGAAAATTAGTGACGGATTTAATGTGAGTATATGGTTAAGCAATGAAATTAAAAAAATGATGTATGACAATCGTACACTATTTGACGACAAAAAAACTAATAGCTTTCATTTCGAACCAGCAACCAAAGAGCCACTTATTCAAAAGTCAGGTAGAACTTTTAAAATTTTCTTCATACCTCATTTTGAACAAACCTCTATGAATATTTCTTGGGTGTTTTTCGCCAGAGATTTTGACAAATCGGATAATTTAACGGTCAACTTGGAACCTGAATTTAAAGAGGAATTGATATATATTCCAGTCGAATCCGAACAAAATGTAAAAGAGGACAAAATAGAGTTCAAAGAATTAATTGAAGAAAAAAAATAACTGTGGTCACAATTGTAGCCTTCCCCATTTTGCAGACGACTCTAGATTCGACAATTTTTCGTTTTCTGAGATACTGCTACAAATATTGGTTTTATCTAAGGTCTTGTAATCTAGTGAATTTAATTTTGATTTTAGATATGAGAGTTCGATAAAATTCTTTCTTTTCATCATTTAATTTCTGCTCTAGACTTATTATTTCATCAACAATTAAAAGCAAATCACTTTCAGATAGAAGTACAAACAAATCCGAAAAGGGAATCCTTAACTCTTGACTCAAAATGTAAATTCTATCCCATCCACTGATTACCTCCGCTCTTTCGATTCTACCAATTGCAGTGGGATTAAAATCTAGAACTAAGGATAAGTCATGTTGCGAAATACCCTGCCTAAGTCTATTAATTTTTATAACACACCCAATCTGGATATTTAATAATTCCAATAAATCCTTAGGGTTCTCATTCATTAAGTAAATTTTGAAATAATAGAACTTTTTATTCGATACATATTTGTATTGTATAATTATTTTTAGTTATATTTGTCTCATTAACATATGTTTGCGATTCTTCTTTGTTTGAATTAGTCTAGAAGTAGTCGCTTGGATTCCCGGTCTAAAAACTGGTAACTAAATGCACGGGATGATAAGCAAGATGCCCATGACCCGGGGCATGGGTTTTCTTATCAGAGTGTGCTAAACCAGTTCTAGGACCTTAAAGTGAGTATTAATCAACTTTATGCCGAGCGTTGTTTTATTTAGAAGTTTTGCAAGCAATAACTTAAAGGCTAAAAGAGCTATGAAACACAGCTTATGTAACTTAATTGGTAAAACCGCCTCTGGGCACCTTACCATTCTTTTGCAGCATACCGTGTACGATATTCTCTTTACCAAAAAGCCCAAGAACCCAATATAGGTTTTGCATTATTATGGGATTTGTGTTGTACCCTTTTTCCGGAACCCGAAAATCTTTTTATCCCATAATCCACGATCCACACATTTTTTGGCATCCGGCCAAATAACGACAAAGCAGCCTAACATCATTTAAGGCCAACTCTTTGCTGCCTCAGCTGTGCTATAATATAGCATTGTTGACAGGCTAGGAGGGAAGCCATAACAGTGAGCCAGGTAAGGTATACCCAATCGGCAACCATAATCTTGCACACAAAGCAGCAATACCAACCACTAGATCCTTATTGCCTATGACATAGAACATTTACAAAAAATAGCCTCCCAAACCCTGTTTGACCGACAAGTTTGGAAGGCCTTAACTAAATAAAACTAAGTTTCATCTAATCTTCAAAATTATGAAAAATAATCTTGGGTACAGGGGCTTTATGCGCCTATGTTTACTATATATTTGCTTTCTTGTTCCCCCACCTTACTTTGCCCATTTCCCCCATGGGCATTGTTTTAAGGTTTCTACTATAATATTAACCCAACAACAGCAAATTTCCGGCACCGTTACGGACCCCTACGGACCCATGCCAGGAGTGCATGTGCTTATCAAGGGAAGCAACACAGGCACCTTTACGGACCAGAACGGGGAATACTCCCTTTTGGCAGATAATAATGACACCCTGGTCTATTCTTATCTGGGCTACCATACCAGGGAACTGCCAGTTTTGGGCAGGAGTACCTTGGAAGTAGAAATGCAGTCCGAAGTCACCGAACTGCAGGAAGTAGAGGTCAATGCCGGTTACTACACCGTAAAGGAAAAGGAGCGCACCGGGAGCATCAGTAGGGTCACCGCCGCGGAAATAGAGCTACAGCCTATTATTAGTCCGTTAGAAGCCCTGCAGGGCCGCATGGCAGGGATAGAGGTGGTACAGCCCAATGGAGTGCCAGGTACCGCGCCCAGAATACGGATACGGGGACAGAACAGTTTAAGGAACGGTAGCGAGGACAATGGCAACCTGCCCCTTTATATTGTGGACGGAGTACCCATAAATGCTGCTCCCATACATAGTTATAGCGGATTGACCAATTCTACGGGGCTGGACCCGTTAAATACCTTGAACCTGGCCAATATAGAAAGTATAGAGGTGCTAAAAGATGCGGACGCCACGGCCATTTATGGCTCCCGTGGGGCCAATGGGGTAATCCTTATCAGTACAAAAACCGGCAGGGGATCTGAAGGGAAAACCCAAATGGATGTCCGTCTTTATTCCGGTCTTAGCAGGGCCTCAAATCGGTTGGACCTCCTAGATACGGAACAGTACCTTTCCCTTAGAAGGGAAGCTTTTGAAAATGATAATGTGGCACCTACAACATTCAACGCGGTAGATCTGGTAGTATGGGACCAAGACCGGTATACCGACTGGCAAAAGGAACTGTACGGGGGAACCGCTACGGTAACGGATCTGAACATAGGGGTAACGGGCGGCAATAAAAATACTTCTTTTCGGTTCGGGGGTTCCTATCATACGGAAGGGACCGTGTTTCCGGGAAGTTCCAAATACAACAAGGTAACGGCGAACTTCAATCTTGACCACTATTCCAAGGATGCCAAGTTCAGATTGAACCTGACGTTAAACTATGGATTGGACGATAACCGGCTTTTCAACGGTTCTTCCTTTGTATCACAGGCCCTGAGCCTGCCGCCCAATGCCCCCTCACTATATAATGATGATGGCAGCCTCAACTGGGAAGATTCCACGTGGACGAACCCTTTGGGAATTCTTAAGATGGATAGCCGTGCCCAGGCCAATAACCTGATCTCCAATGTTGGGATATCCTATAAGATCGGTAAGGCAATTACCTTGAGGACCAATATGGGATATACCTTTTTGGACAGTGGGGAGAAGTTGAGACGGCCTATAAGCGCTTATGATCCTGCAAATTGGGACAGGGCAACGCATAGCTCCCTTCATTCCCTCACCAAAAGGAAATCGTGGATCATAGAACCCCAGATCATATACCAGGGCTCCTCCGCATTAGGAAATTTAGATGCCCTTTTAGGTACAACCTTCCAACAGAACAATGATAATATCATCAGGATGACCGGAACGGGGTACTCCAACGAGCAATTGATAGGCAACCTGGCCGCAGCCGATGCGGTCACCGTGGGCACCAATGAGAATACCCTGTATAGGTACAATGCCATCTTTGGACGGATAGGATATAATTGGAAAAGAAAATATTTTATAAATCTTACGGGAAGAAGGGATGGTTCCTCACGTTTCGGAAAGGATAAAAGATTTGCCAACTTTGGTGCCGTCGGGGCGGCCTGGATCTTTTCGGAAAATAACCATGTCGACAAGGACCGGTCTTTGCTGTCCTTTGGAAAAATTCGTGCCAGTTATGGCCTTACCGGGAGCGACCAGATCGGAAATTACAGGTATTTGGATGCTTATGAGGTTACCCGTGGGCCAGGGGGACTATACCCTACCCAGCTCACCAACCCCGATTATTCATGGGAATCCAACAAGAAATTGGAAGCCGCTCTGGAGCTCGGATTCTTTAGGGACAGGATCAATTTTGGTCTCAGCTGGTACCGCAACCGCTCTTCCAGCCAATTGGTGGGCTACCAACTTCCTTCAATAACGGGTTTTACCACTGTTCAGGCCAATCTTCCAGCAACCGTACAGAATAAAGGACTGGAAATAGAGGCATCTACCCTTAATTTTAATACCAAATATTTTAGGTGGCGAACATCCCTTAATATTTCATATCCAAATAACGAATTGGTCGATTATCCCGACCTGGAACAGTCATCCTATGCCAATCTCTATAGAATAGGCCATCCTTTAAATATTGCCCTTCTGTACAATTATGATGGTATTGATCCCGAAACAGGGCTATATCGGGTGGTGGACGTCAATGAAGATGGCAGGTTGGACAATGGAGATCGTACGGTCATCCGGGATCAGAACAGAAAATATTTTGGAGGTATAAACAACGAATTCAACTATAAAGGACTCTCATTGAACTTTTTGCTGGAATTCGTAGAACAAGATGGTATTAGGCAACCCAGTACCCCTCCGGGGAGAAACAGCAATATACCCCAGGGCCTGAACAATGTTTGGCGGGCCGAGCACCAGCAAACGAACGTCCAAATGGCCTCACAGGCCTTCCCTGCCTATATTGCCTATCTCAATATGCAGAACAGCGACTTTAATTATGTGGATGCATCGTTCATTAGATTAAAGACCCTTTCCATGGGCTATGCCCTGCCCAGCTCGATATTGCAAGGGGCCCATGTGAGTGCATGCCAGATCTATGTACATGCACAGAACCTTTTTACGATAACGGGCTATAAGGGCCTGGACCCTCAAAGGCCCGGTTCTACCCAGTTACCTGCCTTAAGAAGTATAACCCTTGGAGTCCAGTTACAATTCTAAAAACAAGAACTATGAAGACACTATTTTCAAAATCGGGTATTATTGCCATTGCGTATTTTACCATGCTCTTAATTTCTTGCGAGAAATTCGTGGATGTGGATGTCCCCGACCATATGATCGTAAGCGAATCGGTTTTTGGGGACGACCAAAGTGCAATGTCGGCCATGCAGGGGGTATACAACCAGTTGTTCAGGGCGGATTTTTCTTCCGGAGGGGGAAGGTCCGTGACCCTGCTGTCCGGATTATCGTCGGATGATTTTAAAATAACGACCTCCTCCAAGGAATACTTGGAATACCATGGGAACCAAATTTTGATAGCCAACAGCTATAATCAGGTGCTCTGGTCCAGCATGTACAATGTCGTCTATATGGCAAATTCAATTCTGGAAGGGGTTTCAAATTCAGGGACTTTAAGTGGGGCCGTTCAGCAACGATTGGTCGGCGAGGCCAAATTCGTGCGTGCGTTCTGTTTTTTCTATCTGGTGAATCTTTATGGTGAAGTACCATTGATACTCGGTACGGATTATAAGGTCAATTCCTTGGCATCAGGGTCCGATACCGAAACAATATACGGTCAAATTGTTCTGGACCTGAACGATGCCATAGAATTATTGGAAGTTGGATATGCAGATGGTGAAAGAACCCATGCCAATACCTTTGTGGCCAAGGCCTTATTGGCCAGGGTACATCTATTTCAAGGGAACTGGGAAAATGCCAAAACATTGAGCAGCGAAATAATTGCCCAAACTTCCACATTTGGGATATTGGACGATCTGGACCAGGTTTTTCTTGCCAATAGCAAGGAGGCCATATGGCAAATTTCCCCGCTGGGAAGGGGCAATAGCCTGACCCATACCGAGGAAGGCAATATTTTTATCAAGACCTCTTTGACCAACACGGCCATCGGACTCTCGGATAATTTGATGGATTCTTGGGAGGTAGGGGATAGGCGCCATACCAATTGGGTAGGCCGGTTTGATGGTAGCGGTCCCGATGAAACCTATTATTATCCCTTTAAATATAAGGTCCGTTATGATAATTCGGGAGGCGATATCACGGAATATTCCATGGTCCTACGCTTGGCGGAACAGTACCTAATCCGTGCCGAGGCCAACATTAAATTGGGCAATCTTCGGGATGCCATTGCCGATCTGGACGTTCTGAGACAAAGGGCCGGGATTTCACTATTGGCGGATACGGCCCCAAATTTAAACGCTTCGGACCTCATGGAAATTGTACTAAAGGAAAGAAGGTACGAACTGTTCGCGGAGTGGGGACACCGTTGGCTGGACCTAAAAAGAAATGGGATCGCGACAGAGGTGTTGGGGGTGACTAAGGACAATTGGGACCCTACCGCAGTACTTTATCCCATACCGGAGGACGAAAGGTTGAAAAACCCCAATCTGGATCAAAATACAGGATACTAAAATTCATGATACAAATTATTTAGGATGAAAAGAATTATAAGAATCCTGATGGTCGTATGGATATTGCAAAATTGTAATGTGCTATGGGGACAGGTCGGGAGTGATATGGAAAGCAATATGGCATCTTTGGACCCAGGGATACGTCATGGTCAATTGGCCAACGGATTTCAATATTATATAAAACCTATCCCTAATTCAGGAGCAAAGTTGTCCATGCGCCTTTATGTGAAGGTAGGAACGTTTCAGGAAGACCCGGATCAATGGCAATTGGCCCATTTTACGGAACATATGGCCTTTGTAAGGACGCAGAACTTTACCAATATAGGAGCGAACTTCGACATTTTATCATCTATGGTAATGAAACAGGGAGATGTCTTTGCTTTGACCGCTGGAAACTTTACGAACTATTGGTTCGATGTTCCGGCCCAAAACCCAACGGCACTTACAAATGGCCTTTTGTGGTTCCACGATATCATCAGTGGAAAAATGGAATTTAGAAAAGAGGAAGTTGATGGGGAGCGGGGACCTTTTTTTCAGGAATATCTTTTTCGAAATGGTAGGGGACGTTATTTGGATAGGAAAATCTCAAAGGGCATATCGGAGTGTTCTAAAAACCCTATCCATCCCGATGATTATGATAGGTACGTCCAGACTTTTGATAGGGAAAAACTGGTGCGTTTCTATAGGGATTGGTATCGGCCGGACCTGTCGGCCATTATGATCGTTGGGGACGTACAGGATCTGGATGCCCTGGAAAAACAGATCCGTAAAAGCTTTTCGGACTTAAGGGCGGTCAAAGGGGCAAGGGCCAAAGTGGATTGTGCCAAAGAATATCTAAAGCGCCAGAATCAATTTATTGTACTGGAAGATCCATTAAATTGGTCCATGGGAGATATGGAAAATAAGGTCCAGATCCATTCCTTCTTACGGGACAATGGGGCCGTACTGCCTACTTTGGACAGCAACCGGTCAGCCTTGGCTATGGCCTTATTAAGTGAGGTAATCAATATGAGAACGGATCAAGCGTCCCAGGATTTGGGCAACACTTCCTATCGCCTAAGAAGCTTTTACGACCCTTCCGATGAATTTCCGGCCATTGAGATGAAATGGGATACCAGGGAAGGAAAAGTGAGGGAATCGATAGAATTTATTGCAAAAGTGCTACGGCATATCAAAGTAAGGGGTATTAACGGAACGGAGTGGGAGAATATGAAAGGGACAGCGTTTAAAAACCTTGAAAACGATACCGGTGCAATACCATATTGGTTGGATCAGATCAGGGACCATTTTGTTCTGGAGAGACCATTGCCGAAAGACAAAAACCTGATATTGCAAAATTGGTTAGGGGACCTTTCCCTTTCGGACATAAATGGGATATTGTCCAGGTCTATCCCCGATATACCACAGGATATTGCAGTGATTGCCCCAAAAGGCAGTGAAGTTCTGGAATTGTCGGAAGGGGAGGTCCGGGAATGGATCTTAGGGATAAACCAGGGACCCGTTTTGGAGGTTTCCAGACAGGCCGAAGTAGCCTCGTTGATGGATGCCGAAGAAGTGGATGGGCTTGTGCCGGTAGGATATGAAGAAAAGGAGGACCATAAATTAGGGGTCAAGGAAATCTTACTTGACAACGGGGCCAAAGTGGTATTGCATAAAGGCAGTTTTAAGGATAATATCAAGGTACACGGCTTTAGTTTAAAGGGGACTTCTTCATTTTCAAGAGAGGAATTTTATTCAAGTACCAATGCCCCTTCAATCGTAAGAAATTCCGGTGTAGGCGAATTGAATAATTTCCAATTGAACAAGTATTTGCAAAAAACCAGTATCCCCTTGTCGGTAATGCCCTATATGGAATATGCCGAAAGCGGGATCAAAGGGGAATCCAACCTACAGGACTTTGAAAAGTTGATGCAACTCATCTACTTGTATTTTACGGTACCACGAAAGGATTCCTTGGCCTTTAAGGACTGGCAAGAAAGACAAAGGGACCGATATCATAAACAATCCGCCGAGTCGTTGATGTATACGGATATGCTCAATGAATTTATGGATAAGGTTTCCAATGATAGCATTATCTTCCGTCCACTGGGGGGTACAAAACATTATAAGGGGATAGGAAAAACCGATCTGGACAATGCGTACAAGGCCTATTCCCAAATATTCGGCAATGCACGGGATTTTACTTTTTTGATCAGTGGAAATTACGAAGAAAAGAGGATTTTACCTTTGATCCGAAAATATTTGGGCAATCTGCCCAATCTAAAAGTGCCGGACAAACAAATGGAACCGGCCTGGAAACATGAAGTACACCATTTTTCCGAAATTAGATCCGGGCTATCGGGCCTGTCCTCTGAAAATACCAAGATCAGGATCAAATACATATATCCCGAAGAGGAAAAGTTGGATAAGAGAGAAAGGATCGGATTCGAATTATTAGCGTGGGCATTAAGTGCCAAACTTGATGGATTGCGCTATGTAAACAAACGGGACGTATTTTCCGCAAGGGCCCATCAATGGTATTATGCGTCTATTGGATGGAATGTTATTTCGATAGATCTGGAGTGTTCCGTGAAAGATACCGAATTGATAATGAGGGATATACATAAAATAATCAATACTATAAAGAATCAAAAATTGGACGATGCCACTTTCCAATATGTAGCGGAAACCTATTATAACAAATACAGTGCCCAAAGGGTAGAAAGTAGTGCTAAAAAAATGCAGGAAAAATTATATAGAACTTACCGTTTTGGGGAACCGTTCGTTTCCCCGGAAGAGGTTGAAAGATATGTACGATCGTTGACACCAGAAGATATATTGACAAGTGCCCAAAAAATCCTAGATGGGGATTATTGTTCCGAATTCATATTAAAAGGCGCGGAAAAGGAAGTTTATATTGAATAGTTATCCTGGGTATGGTTAAAATTAAGCCCCGTACCTGTAAAAGAGTACGGGGCTTGTTCAACTACCCTAATCCGTAATGGTATACGGTGTGGGAGTATTTGCATCGTATGGGTCTTGCAATTCAATATCCTTATAGAGCGTATAAGGTCCTGGGTTCGCAAGGCTTTGTACGATTACCTGGCAATCATTTCCTGTACCTTCACAAGGGATGGTATTGATCTCAAATGGTGTGCCATCACCTAGATCGATCCATGCTTCGGTGTCCAAAGACGCATTTACAGTTGTAAACGACATTCCTACGGCAAAAATGATTGCCAATACGGGCAATAAAAATTTAGTTTTCATAATACTTAGATTTAAATTAACAATAGGTGCCTACTCTCTTGTACAGGTTTTCGGTCTTCCCCCCTGCTCTTGTTGCGCAACAAAATATCTTCATCATTTTACTTTTTATTTGTGGTCCCATGGCCATTTATGGACCTTTACGGGCCTTCTTCCAGGGTATCCCTTTATGTTTTCGTGAAAACCATATGGCCAGTAGGGCCAATAGGAGCAATATCGCATTGAGGACCAAATGCTGTTCCCAGGACAAGAGGGAGATAATGCCCCCACAGGAACAGGGCCTATAGGGGGCAAAAAATACAATGGCCACGGTATAGCCCGTAAATAGCAGCATTAGGCCCAATACCCCATAAAAACCTATCAATCTGGTTTTTTTCCAAATCAAAAGAAGGGCAACGGCCAGTTCCGATAGCGGTAAGGTCCAAGAGGCCAGGGTCGCCATGGTCCTGCCCCCGAGAACGGGCGAATTTAGGATACTGTCATAGAATAAATTGTGAACCAAGAGTTTGGTGAGTCCGGTATAAGCAAATAGGACAATGAACATCAAGCTTATGACCATTAAAATTGTCTCCCTATATTTTAGATACCCTTTCATATCATTTGTATTGATATGGTAAAGTTCGGGAGTTAAAATTGCTTGTAAGGGATAAATACTTATCCCAGAGGGATTTATGTATTATATCTCTCCCATATCGGCCTTTTTCCTGAAAATTTTAGGGGAATATCCGTACTGCTCACTGAACGTCCTGCTGAAATGGGGAACGCTTTTGAAACCGACCATCTTGGCAATGGACTTGAAGTTCAGCCGGGTATATTGGACCAAGGTCTTGGCCTTTCGCAACCTTTCCTGTACCAGATATTTGAATACGGTGGTACCATAAAGTTCCTTAAAACCATATTTCAATTTGAACTCATTGGTACCCAATTGGTGGGCCAGGTCCTTAAGGTTGGGGAGGTCCATCTGCAGGTTGTTTAGGATCATGTCCCGTCCCTCCCTTATCTTGCGGATGTCCTCATAACTCAGTTTTACCTTTGGCTTGGTTCCTTTCTTTTTGGAAATTGTGCTATTGGGGTCCGTATTAATGGCAATTTGGCTCCTTTCCTTGGCATAGGTCCTGCCCGTAACGGTATGTACCACGGTGATCAGAACGTTGTGGGAACCGTCCGCTTCGGATCTGATGGACGTGATATGGCAGCGGTTGGGGACGACCAGATCTTCATTGGTCAAAAAACTAAGGGGGATTGCCATATCATAGAAGCTCTTTTTACAAAGGGTCCTCCATTTCTGGATCCAATCGGTTTTGGAAGCATCCGTCAACAGGTCCGAAAATGGTTTTTGGACAATATTGCCGTGCAATTTGGAAAGAATGGTACAGGCCTTTTGGTTGGCCATTTGAACCATACCGTTCCCGTCAAGTAAAAAGCACATCTGCACCAAATGCTCGGTGGTGCCCTTGGAACTCACATATCCCTGATGGTAGAAGGATTCTTGGATCTCTTCGGCCAGCATGTTTAGCACTATGGCCAGGGCCTCCACATTGTCGTTCCTCTCCGAGGTCTCCAGGCGGTAAAAGAAATTACCTCCGGCCATTTCCAGGAGCATGTGCTGGATCTCTTGCATTCTGTGTTCAGTTCTTAAGGGGGGCATAGGTGTTTGTTTATAGGTTAACTTCTTAGGTATTAAATGGTTTAAAATATGGCCGTAGCAAAGACAAGGCCAAGGAACTTGCCCAAATAGGCCAAGGCCTTGGAAATTTCCCGAAAAGAGGCCGTGGGGATATCGGGATGGTTGGTCATAAGGTAGAACCGTGTCATGACATCGGTCACGGGAGGTTCGATAACAAAAGCCAATGCCTTTATCAACTGGGAGCCTTCCAATGCCAGATAGTCCCTGGCAGCTTTGTCCACCTTACGTAGTTGCCGGATATCACAGAGAATGGGATAGGCCCGTTCCTCCTGGAACATCAACCGGTCCCTGACGATCCGTTTTGACGCTTGGAGGTCGATTACGGCCCCCTTTTTATAAATGATCTGTACAATATTGTCCACAAGCATGTACCGCGTGAAATCGTTTTGAAAATACTTTTGCATGGCCTTTAAAAAAACTGGTAGGTGATTCTAAATTTACATAAATATAATAATTGTGAATTTTAATTCCTTCTATATGACCTTTATAAAGGGGGTTTTTCTTATCTCAGAGGGATTAAAACTTATCTGAGAGGGATTAATTTTGTGTGGAGTAGTATAAAATCCTACAAATGCTATTAAATTTTAGGGAACCAAACACAAAATGACCATGGCAAGGATCAAACACAACAATTTTTTGGACACCGTCAACGAGGTGATAACAGATGCCGCGCATCAGGGTATACTACACCTATATGCCGAAGGGGAAGACTTTACTGGAAGGACCATAAGGGTCAAGGGCCAGGCACTATTCCATTTTGGTACCACAGGCTATTTGGGACTGGAACAGGATCCCAGATTAAAAGCGGCCGCGGTCGGTGCCATCCAAAAGTATGGTACTCAGTTCCCCTTGTCCAAATCCTATATCTCCCATCCCCTATACAGGGAATTGGAAGAAAAAATAGGGAAAATGTATGGGCAGCCGATCATCATCACAAAGAACAGCACTTTAGGACATTTGGGGGCCATTCCCAGTGCAGTGGACGATAGGGATGCCGTTATACTGGACCACCAGGTGCACTGGAGCGTTCAGAATGCCTGCAAGTTGTTAAATAACCGGAGTATTCCCGTGGACATGGTCCGACACAACCATCTGGATATGCTCGAGGACAAAATAAAATACCATGCACGAAAGCGGAAACGTATCTGGTACATGGCAGATGGTATATACTCCATGTACGGGGACAGTGCACCGCTTCATCAATTGATGGCCCTGTCGGAGAAGTATTCCCAATTGCATTTCTATATCGATGACGTACACGGCATGAGCTGGGCGGGGAGACATGGTACCGGTTTTGTCATGGATCAGTTAAAGGAACTTCCCGGCAATATGCTGTTGTTCGGGACCTTGAGCAAGACCTTTGGGGCCAGCGGGGCGGTACTGGTATGCCCGGATAAAAAAATGTACAAAAGGATAAAGACTTTCGGAGGGCCCTTGACCTTTTCGGCACAACTGGAACCGGCATCCGTCGCGGCTGCCTCGGCCTCGGCGGACATCCATCTTTCCCCGGAGATCTACCACCTGCAGAACGAACTTAAGGTCCGAATCCAATATTTCAACGGCCTGCTGTCCAAAACGGATCTGCCCTTGGTGGATCCAAACGAATCCCCGGTGTTCTTTATTGGTACGGGAATGCCCAAAACGGGTTACAGTTTTGTAAACCGATTGATGGAAGAGGGATTCTATGTCAATCTGGGATTGTTTCCGGCCGTTCCCGTAAAGAACACAGGGGTACGTATCACTATTTCAAGACATAACCAAAGGGAGGAGATAGCTGCCTTGGTAGGGGCCATGGCCCACCATTATCCAAAGGTCCTTGAGGAGACCGGGACCGACCTTGGCAGGGTATGCCATGCCTTTGCCATGGCCGTCCCCAAAACAGGACCAAAAGTCGTCCATGGTGATCTCGACATCCTATTGGAAAATTCCATAGCCAAGGTGGATAAGAAAATATGGAACAATTTAATGGGGGCACATGGAGCCATGGATTGGGACGGACTGTTGTATTTGGAGAACAGTTTTCAGGGGAACGACCTCAAGGAACACAATTGGGAGTTTCGATACTTGATAATAATGGACCGCAAAGGCAAGCCGATTTTGGCCACGTTCATGACCATAGGGTTATGGAAGGACGATATGTTGGCCAAGGAAAGCATATCAAAAACCTTGGAAAATATCAGAAAGTACGATCCCTATCATTTGACTGCCCGGGCGCTGTCCCTAGGGTCCCTTTTCACTGAGGGCAATCACCTGTACCTGGACCGGAAGCATCCATTGAAGGATAGGGCCCTGAACATACTGATGTGGACCCTGGAGACCTTGGGACATAAATTGGGGGCCAAAATGACCGTACTTCGGGATTTTGGACCGGATGAGAAAATGGGGGAATTTTTTAAGGACCAGGGATTTGTACGTATCCAAATGCCGGATTCATGTTCGGTAAATCTTTTAGCTCATGGAGATATTGAAAACTACATCTCCCGGCTTTCTGCCCGAAACCGTCGCCATTTCCGAAAGGAGATACAAGCTTTGGAGCCGGAATTCCGAGTGGATATCCTCAACACTTGTCCTAAGGAACAATTGCCACAGCTGATCGAACTGTACCGAAATGTCCATCGGAACAATCTTGGTCTGAATACCTTTTCCTTTCCGGAACGGGTCTTTAAGAACATGTCCGATAACCCGCATTGGGAGTTTATCGTACTTAGGTTAAAAAGCAGCCCACAAAAACCCATCGGGGCAATGTACTGTTACAAAAACCAAGGAAAAACATATGTCCCGGCCTATGTGGGGCTGGATTACACCTATGTAAAAAGCCATCACACCTATCGCCAATTATTGTACCAGACCATTAAAAGGGCCATTGACCTGGATTTTGAAGAAATCGATTTTGGGATGACCGCTGCCTTTGAAAAACGCAAACTGGGTGCAATGGTCAGTGAACGCTATGCCTTTGTACAGGCCTCGGACAACTATGTCCTGGAACTTTTGGGCACTATGTAGCATGTAGGTTAAACCTAGAAGGGATGAAGTATCAAAGATTGGTATCGGAATTCAAGACGCAACTCGATAAGCTGGAGAACGGAAATGGGGACATCCTCTTTAGGGCTGAGTCCGGTATTTCCATGGTGGAACGCTACATCAAACGGCTCCAGGCCCAAATCGGCAAGAAGGCCTTTGCCTCCCAAGTGGAGGAGATCAATTTTTTTAAGCATATCAAACCCCAGTTTTTTAGTAAGCTCATCTATTATGGCAGGCTGTTCAACATCGAGAGCAGACGGCCGCGGGGCAGCAATGCCGCTCAGGTCAAATACCTGAAAAACCAGATCGAAAAGTTACAGATCTTCTTTAACGACAATCTGGAATTCTATAACTATTACCGCCGTGGGGCCATATCCCTGGACGAACAGTATTTTGTCCGGGGCAACATGGACCTGCGGCTGCCCCTGGAATCCTTTCATTTTATGATCGACGACCAGTTCTCCACCTGTCAGGACGGTACGGTGGCCACCATTATGGCCTATGACATGCTCATTGTTTACCTGCAAAGGGAGATCGATACGCTGACCATCAACATGGACGACTTAAAAGACAAACCTATGGAACGACCTTCAAAACTTTTTTGGACAGGTAGCAAGACGGACCTGATAGAGCTCCTCTATGCCCTTCACTCCACTAAATGCATCAATAGCGGTACTGCGGACATCAAGGAACTGGCGGCCCATTTTGAACACTTCTACAATGTGGACCTTGGCAACTACTACCACACCTTTATCGAAATCAGGTCCCGGAAGACCGGTAGGACCAAGTTTTTGGACAGGCTCATCGAGATGTTGCAACAAAGGATGGAGGGCCTGGACGACTGACCCAAAATCCCCCACCTCTATCCCAAGGTGGGGGATTTCCATTTTAACCCCTTCAACATAAATTTTGACACTTTTTAAGGTGGTTGGAGAGGGTCTGATATGTCAAAACACTACAAACTCCACTAAAAAATAGTTCCAAAAAAATATCTCCCACCTCTATCATAGCTATGGAATTTTAACCAAAATGCCTTTGCAATTTTGTAGGACGAAAATCAAGTCGAACGTTCTCGAACACCTTTTGTCAAAATAAAAAGTTCGTGGACCAAACCTGGACAGGGGCCGTCAAATTAGTTGACAGCAATGCGATGGTCCCTTTCCATAAAAACCGTTTTACAATGGCAGCAACCATCATTACCACAGAAGACTTATTGGAATTTAAACTGGAACTTCTCGAGGAGATCCGGGAAATGTTCAATGAAAATCGGGCCATGGTCATGAAAAAGGAGTGGCTCAAGAGTACGCAGGTCATGGATATGCTCAATATCAGCTCGGGCACCTTGCAGAAATTTAGGCACAACGGTACCCTGTCCTTTACAAAAATAGGGGGGCTCATTTTTTACGAGGCCGATCAAATTGAGAAGATTCTTTTGGATAACATGGTCACCAATTCAAAAGACAAGTAATGAACTATATAAAACACCTCAATGGGGTATTTCAGCAATTTTCAAAGGATTCAAGGCTTAATCCCTCTCATGTGAGCCTCTATATGGCACTGTTTCAATGTTGGAACCAAAACAGGTTTCCCGAGAGTTTTCAAGTGGATAGGGAGGAGACCATGACCCATGCCAAAATAGGATCCAGGACCACCTACCACCGTTGCCTGAACAATTTGAACGATTGGGGCTACATCTCCTATCTGCCCTCCCATAGCCGGTTCAAGGGAAGCCGTATCATGATGCCCATATTTGGGACAACTGCTGGACAACTCCTGGACAACCCCGAAACCAGTGCTGGACCAGCGGTGGTACCATATATAAACATTAACAAACATAATAAAACATTAAATAAACTCTCTAGAGAGAGCAAGCCAAAAAATGAACATGATGTTATTGAGTTTTTTAAAATGAACAAGTGGCCGCTTAGCGAGGGGGTCAAATTCTACAATCACTATCAGGGGGTAGGATGGAAGGTAGGTGGAAAGTGCATGATAGAGGACTGGATGGCCACGGCGAGAAATTGGATGCTCCGGGCCAGGGAATTGAAAAAGGAAAGTGCTCTTGTTGGAAGGTCCAACAAAAAGCTGACTGCAGATTATCTGGATATCGAAACAAATAAAAATTATGGGGAACCCTTGTGATAAAATGCAAAATCTACGGCCACATATTTTGGTGGAAGGAGGCATTGAATACTGCCTGGGAAATTTTGACGGAAAACGTATCGATTACGACTTTTCCAAAGTGCTCCTCTATCTGGAAGCCAAGGGTCGGTCCCTCTTCGGGGAAGGTTTTAAGGTCCGCGCAGAGGACAGGGGTACTTTCCTAAAGCTTTGCAGCTATATGGTCAAGGATTTCGAGAGTTGTCGGCAAATGGAAATGGATACGGCCAAAGGTATATTGTTGACAGGGCCGGTGGGATGTGGAAAAACGAGCATGATGCGGTTGGTACGCCACCTTGTCCCCCATAAAAGGACCTACGATATAATCCCTGCCCGGAATGTCACCTTTGCCTTTAACCACATCGGATACAAGATCATAGAGGATTATGGGAACGGCCGGTCCTACTGTTTTGACGATCTGGGGGTGGAACCAATGGGTAGATACTATGGGGACGATTGCAATGTTATGGGGGAGGTATTGGTCTCCCGCCATGAACTCTACCAACAATCCAAGATCCCTACCCACATAACCACCAATCTCAATGCTGAGGAATTGGAGGAGCGATACGGAAAACGCGTCCGTAGCCGTATGCGCCAAATGTTCAATCTGATCTCTTTTGACAAGCACACCAAGGATAAACGAATCTAAAATCGACCAATATGAAAATCGCAACCTTCAACATCGAAAATGTATATCATCGGGACAAAAGCCTTATGCGGCCCAAGCTGAACAAATGTGTCTCCGATTGGGTATCGGAACTGGACGGCCTAATGCACAGAATCCAGAAAAACGCCCATGATATTGACCGTATCAGGGAGCTCACTTTTTTATTGGGATTTGAAAAGACCGACCATAGGCCCTATGGGGTCCTGAGAAAAAGACAAGGGGAACTCTTTCTAAAACCGCATGGATCTGCACATGAGCCCAAAGCCTCACGACTAACGGATTGGAATGGATGGGTGGCCCTGCAGACCGTCGCCATTCCCTATAATGCGACCCTCAACAAGGCCAGGCTCATTGCAGATACGGATGCGGATGTCCTTGTCCTACAAGAAGTCGAGGATAGGGCCTCTTTGATGGCTTTTAACCATGGACTCTTAAAGGAATTTGATGTGGAACCCTATGATCAGGTCCTGCATTTGGAAGGGAACGATGGCCATGGTCGGGGAATGGCTATCATGGCGAAAAACGGTTACCGATTGGATACCCTAAAAAGCCATGGATTGGAACCGACCGACGGACAGGATCCTATTTTTGAGGTAGATTGTCTGGAATATGCCATTATAGCTCCGAAAGGCCGATCGGTTCATATCCTTTCCGCACAGTTTACCTCGGATAAGGACAACAAAAGAAAAGTTCAGGCACGAAAGGTAGCCGATATCTATGGTCAAATGAAAGCTTCGGGAAAGCAAATGATCATGGTTTGTGGAACCCTGAACGATGTGTCCTATAGCGATTGCCTGACCCCCCTACTTAGGGAGACCGATCTATCGGATGTGTCGAGACATCCCGGTTGCAGTGTGGAAAGGGATTTGGGCAAAGGTGCGGGATATTTTAGATTGGGGGCCTACCGCATGGGAGTGAATATCAGGCAAAAGGATTATATGCTTCTTTCCCCGGAAATGAAGGGGAGGCTGACCGTCTGCGGGCTTGATCGTAAAGGGATGTGGCCAGAAGGGAATTCACGATGGGAAACCTATCCAGGCCTGAAAAGTAGGATCCATGCGGCCAGTACACATCCTTTGATCTGGGGGGAGTTCAAGAATATTTGAAGGAAGCGGATGGCTTTTTATCCCAGAGTTTAACTAGTTCAAGGTATTGGTGCCTGCCACCCTCGGCACATTGCCACTACATTCCATTTCTGGCAATAAGCCTTGGGGAGGGTCTTGGACACGAGCAAGGGTTTTACGGTCCGTCCTGCACACCCTCAGCTCCCTGCCCATAAAACCCTTGCTCAAGTCCGCTTGGCCGACTGCCCGAGTGGAATTCCGTTTATGCATTTTGTGCCGTTCCAAAGGCGGTGGAATTCTTTCATGGGCCGTTTACGATCTACCGCCATTCGAGCCCCCGGACCTTTTTTAGTTAGCGAAAAAACAACATTCTCCCTTGTCCGACGGCATAAACCAGTCACGCCTATGGCGCGATCTTATTTATACGTCTTTCCAAGTTCGAATGTTGTGTGGGATCTGGCATTAAAAAAGGTAACGTGAGAGCTCTATGGGAAGTAAATCAAAAACAGGAAATCATGAAATCGAATCCAGATCCTAAAAATGAAACGGCACAAAAGTATCAAAAAGGCCTGCCTGCCGCAGGCAAGGAAAACGTTCGAGATATAATAAGTAAATCATTTAAATCCATTATTAACCGTCCACTGGAAGGTGGACATAATCCTTTTCAATTATGAGCAAATTTAGAAACCATGTACAACTGATCGGGAACATCGGGGACGACCCGACGATTACGAATCTTGAAAGTGGCAAAAAAGTGGCCAAATTTCAATTGGCGACCAATGAGCGCTACAAAAACGCCAATGGGGAGAAAGTCCAGAATACGGACTGGCATACCATTGTGGCCTGGGGCAAAACCGCTGAAATCGTAGAGAAGTATGTCGTCAAGGGCAAGGAGGTGGGAATCTCAGGGAAATTGAAGACCCGAAACTATGAAACCAAAGAGGGTGCCACACGCTATGTGACCGAAGTGGTCATAGATGAAATCCTGTTACTTGGAAGCAGTTCCTAAATGGATACCCTTTCAAGATGAGGGAAAAAACAAAGAGGGCGTTCCCGAAATTCAACGCCCTCTTATTGCTTTCAATATTAATCCTAACGATAACTAATATGAACTTCAAAACTATACAAATAAAGGAACGGTTACAATATTTTAACGGTTCGTTAGTACTTTATCAACTCCCGTTGATCAAGACAAAATTTACGGAAGGTATAAAATACCTTGCCGAGGCCGCCAACAGCTTTTGGTTGGTGACGGATACCTCCGTTATCGCCAAAAGTTTATTGGACAAAAGCCGATTCATCAGCATCGATTTTAAAAAATTCACCGAGGAGGAAAAGGACAAGATGGGATATGAGGCCAAAATTGATTACAGTGATGGAAATGGGCTCGTCTTTGAGACCCAGAAATATCATTTGACCGACTTTCCGCTGGACGAACTAAGATTGTACTTTGTGGACGATACCCTGATGCTCCCCAGTGAATATTGAATTGAATAAAGGGCGGGCCGATGCTGGTACCGCCTTTTTTTTAATTATTGATTTTCATTATCCTCACCATTTTTCCAAATCCATTGGAAATTCCTCAAAATTCAACTTTAAAATTTCTTAAAATTTTCCATCCCTTACCAGATTGTGCCCCAGTGGACTACATTGGGCCTTAAGGCGTAAATTTTTCGCCGGCGCGCAAAAAGGAATAGCAAGAGGACAACACGCGTTGCGGCGTTGTATAGGTTGGTTTTTATTGAAGCCCTTTGTTTAAAGGCTTTCGGAGAGCTTATGCTTTTTAATACAAATGGGCCATTGGGTCAAATGCGTTGGAAATCACTAAAAATATTGATAAAAAATGACCCAATATGAATTTTTAAGGGATGGACCATTTTTATACGATACGATTTAGAAGGAATACCGCACAGCGGTTCAAACGGTTTTCGAAGAAAGTTGCCACCTCCTATTCGGAGTCGATGGAGATGATGATTGATTTTTTTGAATGGCACGGTTTTTTGCCTTCGGACAAATTTGAAAAGAGTGTTGGCAAGGAAGTTTTAAAGAATAGAAAAAGGACGGAAGCGGCAATTGCCATTATCCGGGATATCGAAAAAAACCAGACCAAACCCACCACGGCCATGTTGGAGCTCCTGTTCGAACACTCGCCCCAAAAGAAACAGGGGCAGGCCCCCTTGCTTATGGCTGGTAAAGAGGTCGATCCAGATAGGGATAGGTTCCTTAAAAAGGTGGAGGAGGCCATCGCCATGGAAAAGAATTACACCAATATAAAACGGGATTTTGGAGAATTAAGAACCGATTTTTTGAACCTTCTTAACAGGGTAGAATTGGTAAAGGGCAGCTTCGGAAAGCCCAGGTTACAATTGGATATGGCCCCGGAGGAATTTCAAAAACTTAAGATAAAAATGGAAAAGCAATAGGATTATGTACATCAGTATCACCAAACAACATCTGGATACCACTTTTTCGCAGAGCTGCTCGGATTATGTAGCTTATTTGGAAAAAGAGAACGAAGGAAAACAGCCTGAACTACAGGAACAATTTTTTGATCAGCACAACGACAGGATCGCCCCGGAACAGGTCGTCAAAGAAATTGATGGCAACACTGCCAAATTGAAAAAACAGGAACCCAAATTCTTTGCCCTGACCATCAACCCCAGTCAGCGGGAACTGAAGCATATAAACAATGATCCAAATCTTTTAAAGCAATACGTACGCGAGGTCATGAAGGATTATGCGGCTTCCTTTCATCGCGATACCCCGGTGTCCGTGGACATTATCAAATATTATGCGAAGATTGAATATGAGCGCACATTTAAAGGTTTTGACAGGGAAGTCAAGGTGAACCAGGAATATCGGGCCAAGATCACCAAATTGGAAAATGAAATCCGTATGGTGGACCGTGGTGAGATTTCTGGTAATGTTAAGGCCATGAGAATGGAAATAGACAGGCTCCATGCCCAAATCCCACACCGGATCGATGGAGAAGTGGTGACGCAGGGTATGAAAAAGCAGGGACTGCAGACCCATGTCCATATTATAGTAAGCAGAAAGGATGTTACCAATAGATATAGTCTTTCCCCTGGCAGCAAATACAGGGAATCCGAATCTACCCTGAATGGCAGGACGGTAAAGCGGGGATTTAATCGCGACCAATTTTATGAAAAGGCAGAAAAGAGGTTCGACACCTTATTTAGTTACCAACGAAATTATGTGGAATCCTATAGTGCGCGTAAGGCCTTTGTCCAGGATCCCAAAATCTATTTTGCACATCTACTGGGATTGCCTACCAACGAAAGGAGCGCGGCCTTTAAACTAATGGGTGCCGCTGGAGTGCACGTTCCCAAATTGAATATTCCTACGAACAAGGTGGAAGCTGCCCTGCAGGCGATTAAACAATTTAAAAAGGCTATTGATATTGCCAAATCCTCCAGTTCCATCGGTATGTAGGAATTCTAGAAAGGAGCAGAAGTTCATATCAGTAATCCAAATTGAAAGTTATGGTACTTATTACAATAGGAATCTATGGGTTGGCGATGGCAGCGTTTTATCTGTCCTATGCACACTATAAGTACGCCTTTGTCCCAAATATTATGCTCCTGATTCTCTTGGGAGCAGTGCTCCACTACCTGCATGATCGGCAGGTTTTTGCCATTGTCTTGCTGTGGTGGTTGTTGCCTTTTCAAGTAATCAATTTGGGACTTTTTATAAGCTTCAATTACAATATAGGGATTCCAAATATTTCGGAAATCTTTAGGGTCCGGTTCAATCTTTTGAACGGTAGCCTGGTCCTTCGGAATATCCGAAGGGGTGCCTCCATCATCGGTTCGGCCGGCAGTGGCAAGACCGAAAGTGTGGTCTATGGTTTTCTAAAACATTTTGGCCAATATCGATTTTCCGGGGTCATCCATGATTACAAGGATTTTGAGATTACAGAAATGGCCTATCCTCTTTTCGGCAAGGCCGATATGCCTTTTCATATTATCTCCTTTGACGATATCCATAGCCGGGTGAATCCCATTGCGCCCAGGTACATGACGGACGAAGAAAGTGTCAACGAGGTTTCCAGAGTGCTTTTGGAAAACCTATTGGAGCAACGTGAATCCATAGCTATGGGTTCATCCAAATTCTTCAATGATGCCGTGGAAGGACTGTTGGGCGGGTTGATCTGGAAATTGAAGACAAGCCATGGGGAGTATTGCACCCTGCCACATCTGATTGCTACCTATCTGTACCTGGATACCCAAAACCTGATACATTTTCTGAGTTCCGATTATACCGCTAAGGCCATGGCCGATGCCTTTATTTCTGGGAAGGATTCCGAACGACAGACCGCCGGAGTGATGGGTACCCTGGCCAATGCCCTTAAAAAAATCAGTACACAACGCATCTTTATGACGCTTTCGGCCGATGAAGTGCCCTTGGATATCAATAACCCCGAACACCCATCCGTAGTTTCCATCGTGAACAATCCCAAATTTGAAACCGCCTATTCGCCGGTAATAGCCACCATAATGCATACCATTACAAAACAAATGGGAATTCGGGGCCGCCAGCCTTCCTTTGTTCTTATGGAAGAGGCACCTACCATTCGTTTGCTCAATATGCACCGGATTCCGGCTACATTGAGAAGTTATGATATTGCCACCATATACGTGCTCCAGGACAAGGTCCAGAACGATATGATGTACGGAGATAAGGCCAGTAGGGCCATTTTAGGTAATCTATCCTATCAGTTTTTTGGAAAGGCCAATGATCCCGATACGGCCCGATATTACGAACGCTTTTTTGAAATAGTGAAACGCCCTACCAAAAGTGTGAGCAAGGGGGAGAATACTCTAAATTTTGATACCAGGATCACCAAAGGGGAGCGGGAGGTAAGCAAGATCCGGGCGGAGGAATTCTTTAGGCTGAAAGAAGGGGAATTTATTGCCTTTGCTGATGGTAAGGATAAAAAAGTACGCTTTCCAAAGCCTGATATTGTCAAATGTCTACCGGACCCTAAATTCCGAATCGGGGATGGCGCCATAAAGGCAAACTTTGAGCAGATCCATTTGGACGTTAGGAAATTTTTGACTTTAAAATAGAAACTGCAGTTTCTTGATGACCAATTGTAGTAAAGATAAAATGGGAGGCAGGACATTCTTGACAAAATGACTATAATATTTACTAATGTCATTGAGATCTTTAAATTTTCAACCTGTAATTGTGGTAGGGCTATAAAATTTATTAAAAATTGGAACGTTATTTGATTATAGTTTACTGAGCCATAAGTTGTTAATGTACTAGCGATATTATAAGTTGTCAACAAAATTTAATACATTTGTATTATGATAAGCCTCTTTAAAATATTAAAAGGTAATAAGTCATTAGGGCATAATCTTTCTGACATTTTTCCTCGTGAAATGTTTTGGGATATGAACATGGATGATTTGTCCTTGGAAAAGGATAGTGATTTGATTATCCAAAGGGTTTTATCTAGGAGCATGCACAATTCTGAGTATTTGGAGAAATTGGAAAAACTTTATTCCAATAGCGAAATTAGTGCGATTGCATTACAAAGTTCAGAGATTCGAGGTAATGAGGATATTGAATTTATTGCCGAACGATATCAATTAAAACCTGAACAGTTCAAAAAATACATTTCCAACTTATCTTTGTATGCATAAAACAGGAGTTTCTGAATTGCTTTATGGAGTAATTCAAAAACTTATGAATCATGAATTATTTGATAAATTCCTGCTTGGTGGAGGGACCAACTTGGCCATAAAGTACAATCATAGGGTCTCAACGGACATTGATTTGTTTTCAACAGAAATAGTAGGCACCGACCATCTCTCTGAGATTTGTCATTTCTTGGAAAATGAATTTGGCAAAGAAAACACCATCATAAACAAAAAAAATTTTGGATCTGAACAGCTATCGCATTTGGAAATCTTCTTGAAAAAAGAAGTTATCAAGATTGATATCATCCAAAATCTGAAATTACTGCACGAACCATGTGTTATTGATGGAATAAGACTCATAAGCGATCATGACATAGGAGCACTTAAACTTTTGGCAGCTGCTGACAGAGGTAATCAAAAGGATTTTTATGACCTTTACCTTTTAACCGAAAAAAACTCATTGGGTTTTTACTACGGTATGCTAAGGAAAAGACAGGATACTTTCAATAAGATAGGGGATAGAACCATTTTTGATATCCAAAATGGTAGGCCACTTGAAGATTTAAAAAAGGATGCCACATGTCTTGGCGATTTCTCAAAAGCTGGCGATAGGAGTAATTCAGGTAATAGGGTAATACTCACGGAAGAATCGACCATAAAATTTGATTGGCCCGTTTTAAGGAATAAATGGTTGAAAAAGGTTCAGGAATTTGCCCAAGAGGAAGGACTACAATTCAGACGCACCGATTCAAAAAGAAAGCCCAAAAGCTTTTTTGGTAAGTTTCGATTTTCAAGAGGTTAATTGAGAGGTTTGGTTTCAAATTAACAAATTCCTTTTAAAATCATTAATTTGACACTCTTTGTACGGTAAGGATTTACTGATAATCAGTAGTGCATATAAAATATAATTTTTGTCTAAAGCCACGGTTGGACGAAAGTCTCCTTTCACTGAACTGTAACCTCATTAGGCGTTAGGTTTTATTGCATTTAAATTCAGGTAGATTATCTCAATTTCAAAATTAGATCCCTATCCCCATTCAACTCTTCCAGTTTCACCAATAGCCTCTCACGTGCTCCCAGAGTAAATTTGGGATACACACTTATAAACTCTACTGTCTGGTCCTTGAGAACCACTGTTGGGGTTTGGAATTGATAGATAGGAGAGAGTAACAGTGCCTGATAGGATGATTTACGCTTATTGTTGCCGTTCACTTTGTAGAGATTCAAAGAATCTATCTCAAAATCGATCTGGGAATTGTTCTCAATTTCAAAGACCACGTAGACCTCATTGAGATAATAGATACTTTTTGTCATGCGGATCGTAACCCCATCCTTATATTTTATTTGGTTAAAAGGCCTGGGATTTCGGAGCAATTGGGCGCAGAGTTTTGGATAGTCCAAAGGCTTATCATTGGTAGGGACAGTATCCGAGTCGGCCAAGGACAATTTTACCTGGGGAACCATGGAGGGACCGGTCCTTTCATGGCCAATACGGTCGGAGATATCAATGAAGTAATTCAGCTTTTCAAGCTTCTGGGAATACCGGAGCAGAAAGGAATATACGCTGCCATTCTCTGTAACCACCAATAAATTACTGTTTTCCCCGGGGGTGGCCTGAAGGAGTCCAAAAAACTGTGCCCTTTCCCTATTGAAGCTAAAGGCGTAATTAAGGGAACCGGTAATCCCTTGCCTAATAGGATTCGGAAAGAAGAGGGATACCGTCATTTGTTCATTGGCAAATATGGTGTCGAGGACTTTCCCATTCTGTGCTTTTACCGTGGCCATTATGATTAGTAGACCCATCATGCTTATCAATTTTTTCATAGGTGTATAAATTTATTGCCCCTCTGGAGCCTTTAAAATGAGTTTGTAATTGTTGAGTATGGCCACTTTGGTTCTTCTATGGCCCCGTTGAAAGACTTTTTTGATACCGCTTACCTGTGGAACCCCTGCGATATTGATATCGTCCAGGACATCATCGACCACCTCGTTGGCAACTTCCCCCCTTATACTGTTCTCCACATAAATGCCCTCCAGTCCATCCTGGAGGTCGAAAGCTTTCATCTTAACAGGAATATGGTCTATATTGTCAATCTTGAGGAGTGTCCTGTTCGGCTTAAAATTGACGATGCCGTAGACCAAGGTATTTTTGGGAATCATTGTGTTGCCCAGTTGTATTTCTTGAAGTAGGCGCATTCGCAAACGGCTGTTGGCCCTTACCACTTGATTGCCGTCCACTTCTACCAAAACCACCTGGGGATCTGGAGCAAAGGATATTGATTGGGATTTTGGATCTGCAGCAAAAAAGAGCTGGTGTTCCAATGCCAGTTCCTTGGTAGTATGGGATTCTTCAACTTCCTCTTTGATAGTATCCTTCGCAACTGGTACAACTGGTTTTGCTTTTTTTGCCTCCGCATTCCGGTATCTACCTTGCGAATAATCGATCCGGCCTTGGCTATAGATGCTGTCCACGATGCGTTGTTTATCCCTGTCCATAAAATCGGGATCATATAAACCTGTGGAATCCAGCAACCTTTCATCGTAAATACTGGGTGCATTTTTTACCCGTTCTTCTGGAATATTGTCAACAGCCTCCAGTTTGGAGCGGTACTCCTTTTGCTGCTCTTCTAATTCCGGCACTGCGGTCTTATCCAGTGATTCTCCGGATTCACCCCCTTTGTCCATGACCAACATGGCATATCCCACAATGAACAGTACAATGACCAGGATTACCGAACCGAATACGATCTTGTTCCTTTCAATTTTCATTCTGTACCTTTTTTAAAGAGTTCTCGAAATAGTCGGTGATCAAAAGACCATGGGTGTTCTTGGGAAAGTTCCTGTCCACATGGATCAAATTACCGGAGGTCACCAGTTCGTAGGTATCGGTTACCTGGCCCCGATTGATCTGGAACAGGGTAGTGGTACGAAAGGTATAGGGCTCTTGGGAGATCTCTATCTCGGATTCGATCCGGAGTACCTTCTGCACCAGGGAATACTGCAATAAGCGGTTATATATCCCGTCCGATTTTTTTTGCCTGTACAGGGCATCCACCGAACTGTTGCCCAACCAAAGCGCCTTTTCCAAGTTCTTTTCGTAGTTGCTCGGGTCTATATGGTAGAAGTAAGTGTGGAACAGTTCCAAATGTGACAGGACTTCCACGCCCAGATTTTCTTTTTGGGAGACCAATTTTAAGGGTATCACGTCCCCATCGGTATTGACCATAAAAACTTTGTCGACGGTTTCCCTGTGCAGTTTTAACATGGACAAGATGGCTACGACGCAGGTCACCATGGTGCCTATGACCATTGACCAAACTATGAACCGATTTTGGTCAAGGACTTTGTAGATATTTTTATAAGGTGTTTTCATTATTGCGTTTTAATGGTTTTTAGTGAAGACCTATATACCGCTGAACAGTTTCAAAGTAAAAGAGATGGCACGCCGGTACAATTTGAATTTCAGGAACACTATAAATCCTATGGACCCCAATTGTATCAAGGGCGCAAAGAATAGGCTCCCCCAGTCCGTTCCGAACAGGTCGGACCAAAAGTTGGTGTTCACCTCGGTATATAGCAAGTTGATAAATACATTGACCAAGAAAAATGCAGGGACCACCATATATACCCCCGCATAGAGCTTAAAAAAGTTATAGGCCATAGACCTGAACTTTTCAAAAACGGCCAAACTGATGACCAATGGAAAAAAGGCCTGCATGATCCCCAACAGAAAGAAACGTTCCGCCAAGAACAAGGGATAGATGAACAGGTCCATCAACCATAGGAAAAGGCCGATAATGAAGGCCAAGATTTTAAGGCCGAACAAGGGGGTCACCAA
Source organism: Arenibacter algicola (assembly GCF_018860365.1). Lineage (GTDB taxonomy): Bacteria > Bacteroidota > Bacteroidia > Flavobacteriales > Flavobacteriaceae > Arenibacter > Arenibacter algicola_B. The sequence goes on along the minus strand of NZ_JAHKPO010000001.1, from coordinate 358,996 downwards.
AGCCTCGTACAATAGGGCCATAGCTTTTTTTGCCGCTTCGATCGCCCCTACGTCCCGTTCAATGTCTATTTCCTGCATCTGCAAGGGGAGTAGGGCAGGAGCCGTGTCCCTATATTGGGACTCGATGGCCACCAAAATAGCATCGAAGACTCCCAACACCTGGGTGGAAAAAATGACTATGATCACTACCACAAAATTCTTGGCCAGTTCGGCAGGGGTCAGCCCCCAGGTATAGCCTTCATTGTTGGCCACACCTTCATTGTACTTTTTCAGGATATTGATCAAAAAGAACAATACCGCAAGGGTCTTCATTCCAGTAATGGTGTACTGGGAGAAATCACTGTTCTTGATGGTCTGGAAAACAGTGTCCACATATTCCAATCCTATGCTTAAGGCTATCCCTGTCATATATCAATAGTTGGCCTTCCTGCCGTTGATAACGGCCTGCATTTCCCTAAAGGCAATGATTTCCCGATAGCGCCTTGTCTTGGATTCGATCTCGGCCACCATTTCCTTGGACTGCACTTCCTTTTCCTTGAGTATCGCTGCCCGTTCGGCATCGGTCATCCTAAGGTTGTCGCTGGACAGCACTTCCTCTATGTAATCCATGCCCGTCAAGGAGTTTTCGATGATGTCGTTGAACGAATCCGAGATACGGGCAACTTCATCGGGCTTGATATAGGGAGAGCTGAAGATCTCCCTCAGATCGTCCTGTACGATGTCGAACAAGCGTTGGTTGCTATCGGCCAGTTCCTTTACGGCCTTCAATTGTTTGATTACATCGTTGACCTTGTCCACGTTTTCCTTTTGTTGTTTTAGGAATTTGACGGTCTTCAATAATTGCGAGGTCTGTTTGCCCGATTCCAGAAGGGATTTCATAAACGAGATGAAATTGGTGTTGTCATATACCGGTATTCCCTGGGCCGTGGCACGGCCAGGCATTAATATGGCCATGGTCAGGGTAATGACCATGGTAAGCACGCTTTTCCTAAGGGTTTGTTTTCCATTTGGTTTGCCCATGGCAAAATTATTGCCGAAGTGTTCGTGAATTTTTTTTGAAATTTTCATACGTTCTTGTTTTTTGGGTTAATAAATTCTTTTATGGCCTTTTCCATATCGTTGGTCTTTTCATAAATGGCCATTATGGCTTCATTTTCCTCACCATCCGTGAGATATGCCGCAAATACTTCAGGGGGTACCTCCAACCTATATATGTTGCTTTCCTTCCCTATCTTGATGAACATTTCCGTGTACTTGTGCGGACCGGTGAGGTTATTCTTGATGGATTTCAATTGATTTAGGTCATGGTTGGAGAGGTTAAGACGGTTCTTCAGTTCCCCATATCCCTTTTCGTTGTTCAGACTATAAACGACTTGGGTATTCTCTAGGATGCTGGCCGAAGTGGAATTGTTGGGCAATTGGTTGATGGATTGCAGGATGATCCCTATGGCCCCGTTCTGTTTTCGAATGGCCTGATAGTAGAATTCCACACTCTCCAATACATTGTCGAACTTGAGCTGTTTGGCAAATTCATCAAAAAGGATGATGCCCTTTTCCGCTCGATTTTTCCAGATTGTTCTTTGGATGGCAGACTTGATCAGTTTGAGCATCACCGAAAGGATTTCCTTATTGTCCTTTACCTCGTCCAGTTCAAAAACGATCAATCTCTTGTCCTCTAACTTAAAAGTCTGATCCTCACTGACCTCGAACAGGAAGCTGTACAGCCCATTGCCAACGTATTCGGACATGATGTGAAGGAAGCCGGGGATATTGAAGTAATCGGCCTGTATTTTAAGCTGATCCAACAAGCTGTTTTGATGCTCCTCTATGAAACGATAGAAACTGTCCAGGGAATGGTTCTCCCCGACCATCTGATAATAATACAACAGTATCTTTTTGATGGAGACCGATTGGGCCTTGGTGACCTTCAGCTCGGAGGCCAACAATTCAAAAAGGAAGACCGACAAATCTTCCAATCGCTCAGGAGTTAGATCTTCGGGCTCATGAACGTAAAATGGATTGATGCCCAGGTTCTTCCCACTCTCATATCTCAGTACGGTATATTGTTCGGGATAAAGCTTTGCAAACTTGGTGTAGGACCCTCCAAGGTCGATAATGACCAACCGGACGCCGGCCTCAAAGTATTGGCGGAGTATATTGTTGGCCAGGAAGGATTTGCCCTCGCCCGTAGGGGCGAAAATGGCAAAATTCCGTGCTTTGATGCGCTTTTTACTTTCATCCCAGACATCCTTTAATACGGGAATGTTGTGTTCCCGGTCGTTGAAAATAATCCCTGTAGCATCCGATCTGTAGTTGCTGTTATTGATATACAGGCACAAAGCATGTTTCAGGTCGGTCACATAAAGATCCCCGTCCGAAAAATTGGGGGAGAAACAGAAATAACTATTTAGGATATAATTTTTTCGTTCCTCCCCCCTGGGGTAATAGGGGACAATGTCCAGTTCCTTGAACTCGGTCCTTATCTTTGAACCGATTTTGGTAAGTCCCTTGACCTCGGGATGCCAATAGATAACATTGAGATGGCCACGGATGATGCGCGAGCTGTCATCGCTATTGATCTGGTCCAGGATCTGTTGGACTTTTGCAAGTGTTACTTTGTTCTGGGAGCCAAAATTGGAACTTTTGTTCAGTTCTTCGATCTTCTTGTCCAACAGCTTACGCCATTTATGTTTATCGTCCAGGTAGATGATCTGGTTTACGATATGATTTTCGTGCAGAGTGAGCCCAATCCCATCGATAAACCCTTGGTGGAATACAAAATCGTCCGAAGTGAATTTCTCGTTGGTCTTACTGCTCTGGACATGTTCCCCGAAGCAGAGTTCGCTGTTAATGGCCAACACATCAAAGAGATTCTCCCCGATGGATATCTTGGATCGGTCCAAAAGAATATCGGTATCAAAATCCTCATTGAACCCATTGAAATAATTGTCGGTAAGGTTGAGGATTTCCTTTTCGTACAAAGGAACAAACTGCATTTTTCGACTGTTGTTGATATAGGAAACCGAGTCGTTTACGGAGTCCATGAAACTTTTGACCTGATCGTCCAGTCCCTGGGGAATCCCTTGGGGTACTTTACGAAAGGGGTTTACATATTTTGCGTTGTTCAAGGTTTTGTTCTTGGTAAGGATGAAAAACAGAAAGCAGCTATGTTCCATATACTCCCGACCTTTAAAATGGTCATGGGTGGCCTTGGCCAAAAAAGTTTTATTGGGCAGGTTTTCAGCAGTGTATTGCTTCTTTAGATAAACATCCTGTTTGTGTATCACACATCCGACGGGCAAGGATTTGATGGCCTGGAACCAGCTGCCATGGATATCTTCAAAATCCTTCTCGGAAAGGGAGTGGATTTCTGGTAACAACCCTTTATAGCAAAGTACAATATTGCCATTATTGGCAAAGACGATATTGTCCCGAATATCCGCAATGGGATGGTGTGCCGAAAGATTAATCTTGTCCATAGGATAGTAATGATGTTTTCTTATTGCTGATAATTTTGGGGAATACTCTCCAAAGGGCAAAGGTCTGGGGGTTGTTCATAATCCTGATCAGGGCTATATAAAGAGCGGCATTGAATACAGATACTCCTATAATCATAGCAAGACTGAAGGAGAATATAATGACCATCAAAGAGCCTAAGACACAGATCATCTGTAGGGCAAAAAAGGAGATGGACAGGCCGAAAATCATGGCCTGTTTTCTAATGTTGCGATATACCTCGAATTTTCGCATTAGACCACAATTCCTATTAGGTAAGTAAAGATGCCCACTACGGCACCTGCGATAAGGACAAAGACCAGTACTCTGGTGATACCCTTTTTAAGATCTGAATTTTCTCCAAAGAAATGTCCAGCGTTGAATAGGAATCCGATGAGGAAAATGATTCCTAGGATAATGGGAAAGATGGTCCTGATGGTATCCGAAACATCGTTGACAGAGTCTTCGATTCCCCCAATTTGGGCAAAGGATGGTACCGTTGTCATAAGTAAGAGAAAAAGAGTTTTAATTGGTTTATTCATGACTGTTCGTTTTTTATGCTCCCCAACTAATGTTGGAAAGACCGATTGATGAATTATTCGTTGAGGAATTTCCAAAGGATCAAGGGAATCGATCGGGATCGAATAAATTTTAACAGCTGAAAGCGTTAAAATTTTACGTATTGGAGATAATCTGGGGAAAACGATGAAAATTGTGCAACACGCACTTTAAAATTCGGAAAGAATGAAGCCTTATTGGATAATTTGCCTTTGGACAGGGATTACGTTGGTATACACTCCCTTGTATGCCCAAGAGAACAAACGCCCAATTATAGTCCTGGATCCCGGACATGGGGGAGTGGATTCAGGGGCCATTGGAGTGAATGGCATAATGGAAAAGGATATTGTTCTAGAAGTGGCAATGGAAGCGATACGTTTGAATAGGGAGCTGTTTGGAAACCGTCTTGATATCTATTTGACCAGATATAGGGATACTTTAATTTCTTTGAACGATAGGACCAGGTTGGTCAAGGTTTTGAAGCCTGATGTTTTTATTTCCATTCATTGCAATCAGGCAGAGCGGAAGGCGGCACAAGGAATTGAGGTTTATGTGCAGCAACCCAAGTCTAACACGAATTCATACCTTCGATCCAGATCCAAAACCTTGGCAGAAGTAATCCTGTCTGAATTCGATCAGGCTTTAGGATTTAAAATTAGGGGCATGAAATACTCGAACTTTCAGGTTCTCAGGGAAACCCAAAATATCTGTCCAGGGGTACTGTTAGAATTGGGTTTCTTGTCCAATTGGGAGGAGGCGGAGCATAGTTGGAGGAAGGAGAGTGTTAGGGGGTATGGGATGGTTATATTGCAGGGAATAATGGCTAAAGAAAATTATTAAGACTTCAGAGCAAGGGATAAAATAAAAGCATCGTATTTTTAATATTTATATAACACATAAAGTGGATTGACCAAGATTTGAAATAAATCCCATGACCAAAAAAAGGCAGTTAAGTGAAGTTGGAAAATCCTAAGAAACAAAGTGCACAGAGGCGGAGAGTGTTTTCGGAAATATCAAGTATAATATGGAATTCAAATGAGCTTTTAATGGGCATCTGAGATATCAAGCCCAAAACATAATTAGTGACAATGGCACCACCTAAAGGTTTTTAGATGATATCTTCTTATTCCTACCAAACATTGATCGAACTCAAACTTTATTGTCTTTGTATGAAAACATGTTCATAGGTTACATCGCGATTGGATTTTGTCATACTAATTCTATCTAATTAATAGAGCTTCATGAATTAATTATTATAAGTTTTATCCAGGATTAAACTAACTGCATTTTTAATCCTTTTCATACCTTCTGGTTCATCAATGTCAATTTCACAGAATGTAGTGTCCGTTGATTGGGAGTGAAGTACCATATAATAAATTCCAGCCACTAAAAGAGCAGTTACGGCTCTTACATCTATGTCTTTGTTGTTCAGTTCTTTATCTGTCAGTTCAAATACTTTGGTGCCTAAATGTTCCCTTTCTTGACAAACCTCGTACATAATTTTTGATTTTGTACTGATTTCCCATAAAATGAGTTTTTGCATTTCAGGATTATTGTAAAAATTATCAATTTGATTCTGCAATAAATAATTAATTATTTCTTTGGTATCCCTACCCTCAGTAATTGCAATCATCTCATCGGTTTTTGAAGCAGCGGTAGACCAAAAATCCCTATCCCTAACATAGGTTTCAATCAAATCGTCCACTGAATCAAAATACATAGTAATAAGCCGTCGGCTTAAGCCGGCAGCTTTTGCAATATTCGTTGCGGTCAAGCCAGTGTAACCTTTGACTTTGAGAATCTTGCCAACAGCATTTATTAGTTTCTGTTTTGAACGTTCCTTATTATTGATTTTTCCTTGGTATATTTTCCTCCCCATAGAATGCCATTTTCAATATTGGGAATAAAAATAGAACTTTTTGTGAAGTGCTGCAAAATGGAGCCTGAATTTAGATATTAATATCCAGTTAAAAAATGTTAATGGACTAGAGAAATATTTAATTTTTGGTTAACATAGTCAAACGCATTTAAGGCCTTGTCTAGATGCTCTTTGGTATGTGTAGCCATTAAACTAGTACGGATTCTGGCATCTTTACGGGAAACCCCAGGATAAACAATGGCATTGGCGTACACACCTGCCTTAAGCAACAATCGGGCAGCATCTCCAGTTTTATGTGCATCTCCAATTTTTATGGGGATTATTGGTGATTCCGTTGGACCTATGTCCAACCCAATATCTAGTAATCCTTTTTTAAAATAAGCTACGTTTTTTGCAAGTTGATTGCGCCACTCGGGTTCTTCATCAATTAAATTAAGTGCAACGAGTAGCCCATTGGTTGCGGGAGTCGAGGTTGAGGAAAAAACTTGTTGGCGGGATTGAAATTGTAGATAATTGATAACTTCAGGTTTGGAAACGACAAACCCTCCTATATGTCCCAATGCTTTACTTAAAGTACCGGAAATAATGTCAATTTTGTCCAGAAGGTCGAACATTTCAATGGCGCCCCTGCCATTTTTTCCTAATACTCCAATACCGTGTGCATCATCGACCATAAGGAAGGCCCCATATAGCTTGGTAAGGTCATAGATTTCACTCATCTTGGCAAGATCTCCGTCTTGAGAATAAACGCCGTCTATGATAACCAACCGTGTTACATATTTTGACCGGGTGTCGGATAAGGCCCTTTCTAAATAATCAAGATTGTTATGGGGAAATCTTTTAACATTTGTTTCCAATAACCCTTCAAACACACTAGCATGTACGGCCATATCCACAATGGCACAATCGTTGTTTTTTAACATTGCCAGCAATGTAGCACTGTTTGCGGTATAGCCTGTAGTGTAGATTATAGAAGAACTCTTAGCTCTACCAAAAAAAGAGGATAGTTTGTCTTCCAACATAACATGGTAATCATGATGCCCTCCGATCAATGGCGATGCCCCGGCTCCAGTTCCATATTTTTGAATACCTTCAATAGCAGCAGCTTTGACTTTTGGATGTTGAGTAAAATTTAAGTAGTCATTGGAAACAAGGCTTATACAGCTTTGGGGCTTTTCCTGAAATGGAGAGCTTACCAAAATTTCAGGGCCACAACCGTTATGGGTTACAAAACGATAATTCATATGGCCGTGGGTTTCCATATAATCGGTAAATTCTTTGAAGGCCTCCGTCCTTTGAAAAGAGTTTAGGTTGGGAATTTTTTCAAAATCTTTAAAACTGGCTTTATCAAAATTAATATTGTGTAGTACTGGCATAAAATCATAGGATTTTGTGGATAGCTAAATGTAATAAATTTCTCATATGTGGGATAATTTTATTCTATAAAAAAGATTTTTTGTTAAAAAAACATGAAAACTCAATGATTATGGGTCCGTGTAGCTAATGTTGATTGAAATAGCAATGTTTTTAATAAAACTTCCCAATATTGGGAATATTTTATTATGTTTGTAGGAAATGGCTCCATTTTGATCGGTAATTGGTTGTATATATGGTTATTACTATTTAAAAAATAAATTATGCCAAGTATATCACGCATCCCTAACTAAAAAGGTGAAAATTGTGAATTCCACGGGATGGGTTGTTATATTTTTAGTGCAGATAATCATTGTATTTTATAAAACAAATGTTACAAGAACTGGAACATAAAGGAGTTTTTTAGAAGTAATACTGACCATTAATAGAGTTCTACATAAAGAAAAAAGTGAAATCGGATAAAAAAAGGTTTTTTGAGCAACCTTTAAGACTTTCTTCAGTCGATTTGTGAAATATAAGATGAAAAATGGGGAGGTCATCACCTTCCCAAGAGGTGTGTAATCAAAACAATGTTCAACTATAAAAGTCATATGCCTATGTAAATACAAGGAGATTAAGGGATGTTTTTTGCGATGCCAATTATTAAGTGTAAAAGGCATGGTATTTTTGCAAAGGTGGTGCCTCCCTAAAGACCTTTGCACCTTCACTCATAATAATCAAAAGACTTTGTTCTTTTGTAATATTTTAAATTCAAATGCGATGAAAAAAATAATTGGAATTATAGGAGTTATGGCACTATCTATTGGTATGTTCATGAGTAGCAATACTGTTGGTGCACTAAGTAGCAATCTAGACTTAAATTCTTTGTTAAGTATTAATCCTGCAGAAGCATGCCCTGAATCGCAAGCCAGTTCGGCTAATGCAGTGTGTACTATTTCAGATCGGTGCAGATATGATACATCGGCAAGGGAATGCCACCTATAGTGAATAATCTATTAACTTTCAATTAGCAAGGCCAACTATGAATTGGCCTTGCTAAATTTAATATTATAATCGATAATGGCGAAAACAATATACTCAATATTAATACTTTCAACGGTTCTTTCATGTACGTCTAATCTGCCTGAAATAAAAAACCCTAAGAAGGGAAGTTTAAATAGTTCCATGGAATTGTTTGTAACAAGTGTAAAAAAATTTCCTTTAGATTCAAATACTGCCCCTAAACCCCAGTACTTAGAAATTTTTATAGACTCCACAGGTAGAAGAAAATTTACTTTTATAAACAGCTTTGATAATGCCATTTATATTTATGATTATGAAAGCTCTGAGTATGAGAATATACTAAAATTCGAAAAGCACGGTCCCAATGCAGTTCCTTATCCAACGGGATATCACATAAAAAGTATGGATTCCATATATATAGCAGACTATCAAACTATGGAACTAATCTTAGCTAATAACAAATCCGAAATTTTAAATAAATACTCACTGATAGGAGATAAGGATTTTAAGGAATTTCCTGAAGTATTAGTAAATAATTGTCAATATTTTCCTGAAACGTCAACGCCCTTCATTGAAATGGAAACTACTTTATTGCTTCCCGGATTTTATATAGGAATTATACCTGATCCTTTATTAGACAAGATAAAGTTTATGGCTCAAATAGAATATGAAACAGGTAAGATCGAGCATAATGGTTTATATCCGAGTAAATTATATGGTTCTAATTTTACTTGGGGCGACCCAATATTTACCAAAGTATATCCACAATTGGATATTGATCAAAATAGAATGATTTATAGCTTTCCAGTGTCTCATAATCTTTATATTCAAGCTTTAGGCGATGAAACTTATAAGGAGGTATATGGTGGAAGTAATTTTGCTGGTACAATTCGGCCACTAAAGGGGAATCCTAAATCGATTCCTAGACAAGAGTCAATACGACATGTAATTGATCAAGATTTATATTCAGCTTTGTTATATGATAAATATAGGGAGGTCTATTATCGATTTTTACGTAAAGCTGTTCCAGACGCAACAGTACACACAAAGATTAAGGATAAGCCAATAGCCATTATAGTGATGGATAAGAATTTTGGTTATTTAGGAGAAACTGTGATAGGGAATAGCTATGAATGGAATTGGGATAATAGTTTCGTGACCGAGGAAGGTCTAAACATTGAATATCTGGATGAAGGTGATATTGAAGAAGTGTATATGACGTTTAAAATATTTGAACCAAAAGTAATTAAGTAAAGTATTTTGAAATGAAATTGAAATTTAAAAAAATGATTGTTTTATTTGGGGCAATTTTCTTTGTTCTGGCCTCCTGTCATGAAAAAAATAATAAAATTGAACAAGATTTTTTAAGTGAAGCTATATCTCATATTAATGATAAAACTTCTTATGATTGGGTAGTTATTTTGCCTGGACTTGGATGTACTGGTTGTATTGAAGAGGCTGAATTTTTTATGGGAGAATATCTTGAGAATAAGGAGGTACTTTTTGTACTTACAAAAATTGAGTCGTTAAAGATATTGCAGCGAAAAATTAATAAGCACTTAAAGGATTATCCCAACATTCATTATGATAAACAAGGCAAATTTGTCGTTCCGACAAATAATAGTATTTATCCCTGCATACTGGAAGTAAAAAATAAAAGAATAGTTAGTATAGAATTTTCAACTCCTGATAATCCTTTTGCATTTGAAAAACTTAAAAGTTTTGTAGAAACTAAAGGGCTATAAAATTCTCGAAGGTGAATGTATTAGGTTGGGGGTGTGTTATGTTATTGTTGCAATTAGGCTTAAATCTATGTTATGAGGAATCGTAATTTTTATAGTTGGGTGCTTTTGTTTTAGTCAATCCTTATGAAGATTCGAAGGAACAATTCACATTTGCTTGTGCCTCGTCAATTCATATTTTTCTTACTATTTATTGGGTTGTTTGGTTGAAAATATCTTCATTAACTGCAATCGGTACTTTGTATTCTCCAATTCGCATGGGGATATTGGCGTTTGCTTGTGTTAATGGAAGTGATGACTACGGTCTTCAGTCCGAAAATAGTGCTTGTTGAGCCTCTTATTTATTGTTGTATACCAGAATACATCAATGTTTGTAAGTTTAATAAAAATTAAAAAAAAATATATTAAAAATGAGATTTAGTTTCAGTATCCAACAAAAATTGAAGTATTCTGTCAGTTTAGAAAGCTGATTTTATATAAAATTTTTAGGTAATATGATTGATGTTTTCGAGAATATGGATAATTTATGATTTATTATAGACTGTTATTAATGTTAGGTGCATTAATTTTTGCTGAACAACAAACGTATGGTCAGCAGGAGGATTCTTTGATGAGCAAATTGGCTCTTTCCATAAATAAACTGGCTTCTATGGCCAAAACCAATTCAATTTACCTACAGACTAATAAAGATATATATGAGCATGATGAGGATTTTTGGTTCAAGTCTTGGGTACTTGATAGTCAGGCACATCAAATTAGCACCTTGGATAAAACTCTTTATATTACATTAACCAAAGCGTCCAATGATAGTATTGTTTTTCAGGAAAAATATAAAATAGAAAATGGGACCACGAGCGGACACGTTTATATTGAGAATTCATGGCCAAAGGGAGAATATTGGCTGTCTGCTTATTCGGCACATTCCATTTATGACAATGGCCAGCCTTTTTATGATCGGCGTAAAATTCATATTATTTCCCATATTGGAGATGCTACTGGAAAGGCCTTTCCAAAAAATGATAATCAATCAAACATACGCACTCAGTTCAATGTCTTTCCTGAAGGTGGCCAATTAATTGAGGGATTGAGGAACACAATTGCTTTTAAGGCTGTTTCACCGAATGGTTATCCTGTCAAAATAAAAGGAACACTTTATGAAAGTGGTAAAACGCTTTTACCATTTGAAAGTATTCACGATGGAATGGGAAAATTAAGTTTCGTGCCGCAGGTGAATCAAAAGTATACGATTGGATTAGAAAATCAGCCTGATACCGTTTACATTTTACCAAATCCTAAAAAGCAAGGTATTCGGTTTTATCTTGAAGCACAAACTGAGAATGAATTGGTTTTTAATGTTGCCAAAACGCCTATATCTCTCGAGCAAAAAATTTATTTACGGATACAGACAAGGGGAATGGTCCAATTTATCGCATCAGGGATGCTCAAGGACAGCCTACTAATTAAAATTCCCTTAAAACAGATTCCACAGGGTATAGTTGAGGCAACTTTGTTTGACAATGAACTGAGGCCTCTCGTAGAAAGACTTGTTTATGTCAATTTAGACAAAGGAATGAATATTATTGTCACTGGGCTGGAGAAGTTATATGCCACCAGAAAAATGGTAAAGTTGAAGATAAAGACCACGGACAGTGACAATAATTCAGTGCCGGCTCAGTTGTCTCTTAGTGTATTTGATAAAATTTATGAGAGGCTGGGAAAAAAGAACATTCTGACTCATTATTATTTGTCAACCCAGTTAAAAGGCAATATCCATAATCCTGATTATTATTTTGACAAATCCAACAAGGATCGTTCTGATGCATTGGATTTATTGATGTTGACCCAAGGATGGCGAAAATATACTTGGGACGATGAATCCATTCAAAAACGGGCTGAGGCAAAAAATGTAGTACTTCCAGTCGAAACAGGTACACTTCGCCAACTAAAAATAGGAAAAGATCATCGCCCCCAACGTACCATGGTGTTATTCAACCCTGACAACAATACCAGCCAAATACTTGAATTGGATGATAATGGAACATTCAAATTAGATGAATCTTCCTTCACCATGGGAAGAAGATTGTTCCTAAAACACTTCCCTATAGATAACGATGAATATAGGGTTGATCTGGGCAATACTTTTGATAAAATTAAAATTGCCCTGACTGGTAAAGTAAAGCCATATCCGATATTTGAAAATAAAGATAGTATCCCTCAATTTGATTCTCTAACAACTCCTTGGCAGGAACAGGGTACTATAACCTTGGAAGAGGTAAAGGTAAGTGCTCGGAAGAAGAGTGTATTTAGGGATAAATATCTGGGACAATTGGATAGTTTGGCCAAGTTGGACATCAATACGGATTATGTTTGTATAAGCGGTATTTTAAATTGTGAAATACATGTTAGGGATCCCGACAATCAAAAACCGGTCGAGGGTAAGGTATATCAGTCCTATGTTGGATTTCAATGGAATTCGAATAAAACTGAATATACAATTAGGGGGAGGATAACTCAGAAATACGAGTACCCTATATTTACCGAAGAAGAACTATTGAGGAAAAACAATCTTACCAAGGTTCAGGGATTCTATGGAAAGAAAGAGTTCTATAGTCCTGTTTATGACAAGGAAACGATTAAAGATCCTCTTCCAGACTATCGCAACACCTTGCTTTGGGCCCCATCCATTGTAACCGACGAAAAGGGGGAGGCTACGGTCACTTTTTTCTGTTCTGACCTCAATACCCAATTCATTGGAATTATTGAAGGTGTGGGTGGAGAAGGGCTATTGGGACACCACGATTTTGAATTTTTTGTAAGCAAGAACTAGGGGGGTCGGAAGTTGAGCCAAATCTCCGCTTAAAGAAAATAGAAGTACACATCATGGCCATAGAGATTAATTGGATATTCTTCAAAATTTATGTCATCAACGCTCTTTGGGTCAAAAACGAACGGGCCGGCCCTGGATCCGAAAAAGACTAGCCAGTAATACCTCTGCTCTATTGTTCATTTGTGTAACAACAAATCAGTAAGCCCGCTATGAATACTGAAAGTGCCAGGAAGTCCCAACTTTGTGATAAAATGTGAACCTATGTGGATAAGGTATTGGATTTAAAAGTTATTATCATCATTATAAAACAAGGGCATTCCTGAGAACTCTTATGTACTCGATTAAGGAATCTGTAGGTGCCTGTAATAATCAATAAAATATTCCCAATATTGGGAATATTTTATTATGTTTGTAGGAATACTATTGTTATGATTATATAGAGCTCATAATGGAATAATGTGTGTACTAGTTAATTTTTTGCATTTAATTCAAGTGAATGTCGTTAATAAAAACTCCATATTATTTTTTGCTGGCCGTAATTTGTCTGTTATTGGTCATATTGCCCCAGATAAACATTCCAGATTATGTACAATCAACCGTCACAAGTAAATTTATCTTTTTTGCTTATGCTTGCCTGCTAATTTTGGGTGGACTTGTTACGAAGATTATTATATCCAAATCAATATCGGTTCGGATTTCCAAATTGGATATCGCTCTTTTGCTCTTTGTAAGCTATATCACTTTAAATAGATATGTTATTCAGCCTAATCTTGGTTTTTCCATACGGTATATGGAATTGCTGGGCCTAGGGGTTCTATATATTGTTTTAAGAACTTTGTCCATAAAAATCTTCTTATGGTTATTATTGGGCATTGTGGTTTCCGGTACCCTCCAGGCCATCTATGGAAGCCTACAACTATTAGGGTATTATTCTTCAAACCATTCAGGGTTCAACATCAGTGGAAGTTTTTTCAATCCTGGACCTTATTCTGGTTTTTTGGCAACGGTTTGGCCTGTTGCATTGGGAATGTACCTTTTTAGGGGCAGTATTTTGGCCATGATATTGTCCTTGGACAATCATAGGATGGATCCAAAAAATAGGATTGTCCGAATACTTTTTGAGTATATCCCTATAATTGGTTTGATGGCTATCGCTATTGTTCTCCCTGCAACTCGCTCAAGGTCCGCATGGTTGGCCGTATTGATGGGGAGTTTAATACTATTGGGATATCGGTATAGTGTATGGAAAAAGCTTTGTTCATTGGGCAGAACCCGGAAAGTTACTGTTGCAATGAGTTTTTTTGTGATTTTAATGGTTACTCTTTTCGGATTGTACATATTCAAAAAGGGTTCTGCGGACGGTCGTTTAGTGATATGGAAAATTTCGAAAAATATTGTTAAGGAAAACCCTGTCTTCGGCGTAGGCTTTGACCGTTTCAAGGCGCATTATATGGACGCTCAGGCCGAATATTTTGTAACTGATTCGAACTCCCCCGCATCAATGGCCGCTGACAATACTTATTATGCGTTCAACGAACTCCTGCAATTTTTGATCGAGAATGGATTGTTGGGGTTGGTCTTGGCTACGATTGTGGTGTTTTTGCTGCTTAAAGTCCTGGTCCGCCCCGAAAAGAATGAATTAAAAGTTATTGGTCTCAGTATTTTATTGACTGTTCTGGTCTTTGGTATGTTCTCGTACCCAGCACAAATACTGCCCATCAAGATAATTTGGGTAACAACTTTGGCCTTGTTGGTAAAAGTTGATGTTAAAAAGTACAATTTTTTCAGTAAATTAAAAAGACGCCACAAAGCAAAAAAAGATTTGGTTCTAAAAATGGTAACGGTGGTAACGGCCATGGTAATTATATGGTATGTTTCCCTTTATATTAAAACAGTAGGGACGGCTTTTGGAGATTGGAATAAGGCAATGGAGTTATATGGTTATGGAGTGTACAAAGATAGCTGTGAGGAATTTAAGAAGGCCTGGCCACAACTGAAGAACGACGGGGATTTTTTGATGAATTATGGTAAAGCACTGGTCATGGCCGGAGATTATGAAAGAGCTGTTAAGATTTTGGAACGGGCAAAAAACCACTTGAACACGACTATTATAGAAACGGCATTGGGCGATGCTTATAAAGCGATGGGAAATTATAGCAAAGCAGAGACCTCTTACCGACATGCTGCTAATATGATACCGCATAGGTTTTATCCACCATATTTATTGGCCAGATTGTATTATGAATCCGGACAAATTGAAAAGGCCAGAGCTAAAGCTAAAGAAATCTTTGCTAAGGAAGTGAAGATTCCTTCTAAGGCCATTAGGGAAATAAAGTCAGAAATGGAAAGGATATTGGAAAAGCCTCTAGAGCTCAAACATGAAATATCTGTGAAATAAATGTCCAATCTTAAAATTATGCCTATGAAGATATAAAGATACAAAGGGGGATTTTTTTAACATTGCCCGTCTAATGATCATGAAAGGGCATGGCATATGGTAAAGGTGTTGCCTCCCCAAAAGAACCTTAGCAAGTAAATGTATTAATAATTAGAAGCCTAGTTCTTCTGTAATATTTTAAATGTAATATGATGAAAAAAGTAATTATAGTTTTTGGAGTCGCTGCTCTGGCAGCTTTGTTATTGTCTTACTCAACAATTAATATTGGTTCGAATACGTTGAACTTAGATTCGTTGTTAAATATGAGTAGTGCAAATGCCGAATGTAGAGCAGGTACTTTGGGAAGGTGCTATATGTCGACATCAGGCACGTACACCTGCTATTATTCTCCTAATGGTGGCGAGTGTGACCCATAAATACAGCCGCTATTTGGATTGTTGACATCTAATAATATGAATTGACCATACATTAATCATAATTAATATGGGTAATTGTAAATTAAAATATCCCGGTATTGGGAATTTTTATTATGTTTGTAGGAATGTGATTCACAAATGACTAGATTAGTTTCGTTTTGATTTTAATTGGCTACTGTGTTTTGTTAAGCGCATCTGTCCATTATTGGTGACACTGTCTTAAGTCATTTTTCTCGATTATGAATAATAAATTGTCGAGGGTAGGTAAGTGTTCTTGTTATTCATGTTATGTTAGTTTAGGGAGTATTGTCAAGCGGATTTCGATTCCTGGGGTAACAATGCCTCTGATTTTCAAATTGGGATAGCATTTTATAAACTGTGCTAGACTGCTCCCTTAAAGTATTTAAAAAAATATGAGGAAGCGTAGACTACATACGATAATAGGTCTAACTATTACAGTTATTTGTTGGTCAAATTATATCAAGAATCGGGACAATAAGAAAATGATATTGCCAATATGAGGAAGTGTATACCAAGGAAGTAATGATTTCTTACTTCGCTATTTGAGGATAAGATTGGAAATGAACAAAATATTGGAAATACCTCAGGGTTCGTAGTATAAGGCATCAAGTGAAATAAATATTAAATAGATAAAACTTGTGCCTATGTAAGTATAGACAAACAAAGGGGAAGTTTTTTAGCGATGTCCAATCATTCGGAATGAGAGGGCATGGTATTTAACAAAGGTGGTGCCTCCCTTAGGACTTTTGTAATAAAAATATTTGAAAATTTGTTAATCTTAAAAATACTTTAAAATGAAAAAAGTAATTGGAATTTTTGGATTTGCGGTTATTGCCGCCACATTGGCTTTTAATACGAATATCTCTGGTGTCGATTCTAATT
Organism: Arenibacter algicola; assembly: GCF_018860365.1. Lineage (GTDB taxonomy): Bacteria > Bacteroidota > Bacteroidia > Flavobacteriales > Flavobacteriaceae > Arenibacter > Arenibacter algicola_B. The sequence continues at coordinate 342,402 of NZ_JAHKPO010000001.1, read as the reverse complement.
TACAGTTAGCGGATCTTATTGCCATTAATACCGCTGATGCCGAATGCCCTTCAGGCAGTGTAGGGGTATGTAGGCTTGAAGTTGGAGGTGGTAGTACCTGCGTTTATGACAGTAGCGATTCAAATAAGGTTTGTGGCTCATAAATTGGGATTTAAAGAGGCTAACTGATTATGCCGTTAGTCTCTTTTCCTTGTTGACTCATACAGTTCAATCAACCTTGAAACACTTTAACATGAAACTTTTTAATGGATTAATCTTGCTGTTGCTTTTTCTGACATCATGTTCCGAAAATCAACAAATAAATCAAAATAAGTGTGATAATCAGATTGAAAAATATAGTCTAATAAAAGATAAGCAAGTAAAGTTTATTCTCGACTCTGTTACAGCTCCTTCTACTAAATATTTGAAATTTTTAAAAATAAACGATTCTCTTTTTCTATCATTTTTAAATACTTATACTAATTCAATTCACATATATGATTATTTTAACAGGGAGCCATATAAGACCATAAAGTTATACGGTAGTAATGAAATTTCTGGTTATGAAATAATTAATTGGGATCAAGTAGTATCATATGAATATTGGTCGAATAATTTGACTCTTCAAGATGGAAACGGAAAAATCTTAAAGGAATTGAGAGTTAACCCCAACACCCAGACAAATGGTTTTTTCGCAGAACCCAATACTTTTCTGCCAATATTATTTTCAAATAATGAAATTATTCTTGGCGGCGCTCAAATGTCAAATTTGAAGGCTGATAGTTTAACAAAACCATTTGCTAAAATTAATCAATCGTTAACGCAGAAATCATATATGTATAAATTTCCAGAATTATATAACAAATATTTTTTTGGTGGAGCTCATTACAGAACGGGTCTATCATATACATATAATTCAATTGACGATTTATTCGTGGTAAGTTTTCCCGCTTCGCATACAATTTTTTCTACAAAAGATTTTATTAATGATAATGAACATTGTGCGGGAAGTAAATATATACAGGCTATTCCTGATTATAGAAAAGAAAGCAGAAGAGCGGAGGAAGTTTTTGAATATTGTACTGAGAATGGTTATTATTTGGGCATTTTGTTTGATGAGTTTAATAAAGTTTATTATAGATTAACATTATTACCAGGAGAATTTCTAGAAGGAACAGAGAATTCTAGAGATTTATCAATCATAATCCTTGATAATCAATTCAATATAGTAGGTGAAAAGGTCTTTAAAAATTCATTTGATTTTTACTTGGAAAATTTACATACAATTTCTGTCTCACCTGATGGAGTATTAATTCAAAAGAAGAATTCTTTAGAAAATGAAGATTACCTCAGTTTTGATGTTTACAAATTGCAAGAAATTATAAAGGAATGAAAAACAACCAATTCATTATCTCGATTTTAATAAATCTACTTTGCCTCTTTTTATTGTTGTCATGTGATTCAGATAGGACTGATAGAGAATATATCGGTAAAGAATTAAATAGAATAGTTTCAGAATTGTCACAATGTTATGATTACGTCATAATTTTGCCGGGTTCTGGTTGTAAGGGATGTATCACGGAAGCAGAACTTTTTTTCAAGGAAAACCAAACAAACGAGAAAATTTTATTTGTTTTAACGAAGATTCACTCGTTAAAAACCCTTAGTCATAAAGTCGGTTTTGATATAAAGAAATCGAGAAATGTGCATTTAGACTTGGAGAACAAAATATTACCATACGATAATATTTATCCTATTTTGGTTAAATATGACTGTAACAAATTGGAAGTGAATGAAATCGACTATCAAAAGCCAGGCGTTAATGTGTTTGATCAACTATAGAGTAATAATATATTTAATAGTTTTAAGTGGACTTATTGGTTGTAATTCGGATGAAAGTGCGAAGAATAAAATTAAATCTCTTAAGATTAACCCTTACAACAAACTAGTTGAGTGTAATTTGTCAGATATAACCTCCAATTTAGATACAATCTTTTTGGAAACAAAGAGAGAAAGCTTAATCGGATTATTTTCTAGCCTTGTTTATCTAGACAAGGAAATAATTATATATAAGTCTGAAGAAAAAATTATAATTTTTGATGGTAAGGGGAAATATAAAAATCAAATAGATGCTTCTGGGAAAGGGCCAGGGGAGTATACAACAATTTTAAAAGTCTTCGTTGATAACTCTCGAAATTGGATTCATATAGTTGATATTGCCGGAATTTTGATTTACAATTTTGAAGGTAGTTATATTAAGACTATAGAAACGGGGTTTCGTCCAGCAGGATTATATAAAAATAAAGAAGACAATTTTATAGTTCCTATCATACAAAATTACAATGAGGAAGATAGAGAAATGCTTAATATCTATGATTCATCATTTACGAGAATAAGTTCTTTTAAGTCAAAAAACCCAGATAAATATTCTAACTTGGAACAGCACATTTTTCAGGTTGGTAACCCTTACGGATTTGATAATAAAGTATTTTACAAAGAGCCTTTTGTTGACACAATTTATCAAGTCTATGATACAATTTTAAAACCTCATATTGTATTAAATCTAGGGGATAACAAAATGTCAACTGCTGAGGGGGTAAATATTTTACAAAATAATGAAGCAAAAAATAAAATTCATCTTTCGGACATGTATGAAAGTGAAAATTATTTTTTTTTAACATATTATTTTAATGAATCGACTTTTTTTACAGTTTTTAATAAGGCTAACGAGAAAGTTATAGGTCATATTAAATACACTCAAGAAGATTATAAGTTGGATAATGGAAGAGTTCGATTTGGCATTCATAATGACTACTTTAAAAATACCCTGGCCTTTCGCCCCAATTATATTAACGATGATCAAATTGTTTGTGTTGTCAGTCCAGCTTATTTGGATGTAGAAGAATTAAAAAGTCTTGATTGTGAAATGAATGACAACCCTATATTGTTTGTTGCTTTGCTAAAATAGTATCAGTAAGTTGAAAAATTGAGGTTCAATGAATGTGAAAAATGATTGATATATAAAGAGAATAACGTTCTTGATAAAATAAAAAACCTCTGGAATATGAATGACTTTTTAGGCTTTCGATAGTATAGACATTAATTTTGGATGCCCTTATTTTCAAGATGAGAACAAAAAGTTTATAAACAAACTATTTTAATTAATGAAAATAACGAAGTCATAAACTCCGCTAAATTGGAATTTGATGACAATTTTGTCTACACAGTTAAGTCTGGAAATGTTTTATTAGGTGAAGAAAAGAATAGAACGATGGTTTCAAATGAGTATGTCCCCAATATTTATCCAGAAAATAAAACAATTATTCTGAAGAAAGAATAAAATACAATAGCATTTCAGGGAATTTTTGATATAACAATTATAACTATTTTTTGATTAATTATTATTGAATCCTTATGAAATAAGAACCTAATTGATCTAATCATTTTAAATACATTAATTTTATATTTTTAATTTGTATCCTATAAAATCAAAGTAAAATGAGATTAAAAAAAGCAATTTATTTAATCAGGTTAATCAATTATTCTAAATATAGAATTGCATATTTGAATTTGTACTTTATTTTTTTTATTTGTTTTCCAGGTTGTAAAGAAAACAAAATAGAAGAAGCTGCTGCAATCGGAAAAGTACTTTATACACCTCAAAAAAACGAGGTCGGTGTACAGGTGCTAAAGAATCAACCCTTCAAGGAAGAGCTTTTAGCCAACGGCAAACTAGTAGCCCTTCAAAAAAACGTACTTAAATTTGAAGTGGGGGGTGCTTTGGAAAAACTATACGTAAAGAATGGGGATTATGTACGTAAAGGCCAAATTTTGGCCTCTTTACAAAAATTCACATATCAACAACAATTGGATAAATCGGAAATGGCACTGAAAAAAGGGGAACTAGAGTTCCGCGACATGTTGGTGGGAAGGGGATATGATTTAGACCTTAGGGGAGATATTCCCGACAATATCTATGAAATGGCGGCCATACGTTCCGGGTACCAAGAGGCGGAGCACCAATTGAAGGATGCGCGTTTCGAACTGAATTCAGCAACGCTTTTTGCTCCCTTTGACGGTAATGTGGCAGGCATACAATTTAAAGTCCATGAACAGATAAATTCTGGTACAGAGTTTATGACCCTCATAAACGACTCTGTTTTTGAGGTGGAGTTCTATTTGATAGAATCGGAAATCAACAAAATCAAAGTGAACGAAGTTGTGGAAGTATTGGCATTCAGTTCGAATAAAAAGTATGAAGGCAGGATAAGCAGTATCAACCCTTTGGTGGAAAAGAACGGTACCGTTCTGGTAAAAGCCAAATTAAAGAACGATGGTGAACTTATAGAGGGGATGAACGTAAAGGTGCGTATCCAAAAAGAGGTCCCGGATCAATTGGTAGTGCCCAAAAGTGCCGTAATTTTACGACAAAACCAAGAGGTACTGTTCAAGTACCAAAAGGGGAGGACATTTTGGACCTACGTAAATACGACCAATGAGAACAGTACCGATTACTCAATCGTACCTGACCCCGAAAAAAGTTCGGCCACCTTGGTCGAGGGCGATACCATTATTATTTCCGGCAATCTTAATTTGGCCCACGATACCGAAGTGGTCATAAAAAACTAGCTGAAGTGCATGACAATTTTGAAGCGGAAGATTGATTACAAGGATTTTAATTTGGGTCGTAAATGGTAAAATTCCTGATCCATAGGCCCATTGCTGTTCTCATGACCACTTTGGGAATCGTTGTACTGGGTATTTTGGCCTCTACATATATCCCGGTTTCTTTGATGCCAGATATTGATATTCCCGAGATTACCATACAGGTAAGTGCGGAGAACATATCCGCGAGGGAATTGGAGGATGCCATCGTTAAACCGCTCCGAGCTAATTTGATGCAACTCAACCATTTGGAGGATATAAAGAGTGAAACCTCCAATGGACTGTCCATTGTACGGTTAAACTTTGTCCATGGCACCAAAATTGACTACTCCTTCATAGAGGTAAACGAAAAAGTGGACCGGGCCATGGCCACCCTGCCCCGGGATCTGGAACGTCCCAGGGTAATAAAGGCCAGTGCCACGGATATTCCCGTTTTTTACCTAAACATTACCTTAAAAGATGTACACGGCACCAAGGCCGATGGAGAGGTGTCCCAAGAGTTCGTGGATTTTAACCGATTTGTAAGCCAGGTGGTGCGAAAGCGGATCGAACAGATTCCGGAAGTCGCTATGGTGGACGTGAGCGGTCTGGTATATCCGGAAATCGTGGTCATTCCCGATAATCGCAAATTAATTGCTTTGGGCCTAAGTTTGGAAGAGCTGGAAAGCACGATAAAAAAGGAAGATCTGGAAATCGGGAGCATTCTGGTAAAGGACAATCAATACCAATACAACCTACGTCTTGGAAATACTTTGGAGAATATAAAGGATCTTGAGAACATCCATATCAATAAAAATGGCAAACTGTACCAGCTTAAAGACCTGGCAGAGGTATCCGAGCAACCGCAAAAGCGCCAAGGACTGGTCGTATCCAATGGGAAAGAGGCCGTTGCCATGGCCATTATCAAGCAGAGCGACGCGCGTATGTCCGATCTCAGGGATGCCCTTGAAGAAGTTATCGGAAATATGGGTATGGAATATACGGATATGGATTTTTCGATAAACAGGGACCAGACCAAGTTGTTGGATTTTGCCATCAACAACCTTGCACAAAGTCTATTATGGGGGGTTCTGTTGGCCTTCGTGGTCATGTTCCTGTTTTTGAAAGATGTAAGGTCCCCGATCCTGATCGGTATCAGTGTCCCCGTCTCCATGGTGGTCTGTCTGCTTTTTTTCCACCTGTTCCAAATCTCCATCAATATAATCTCGCTTTCGGGCCTGGTTTTAGGTACGGGGCTTATGATCGACAATTCCATCATCGTCATCGACAATATCGCCCAGTACAGGGAAAATGGACATTCCCTTTCAAAGGCTTGCGCAATAGGGACCAATGAAGTGTTCAGGCCCCTGTTGAGCTCGGTGCTGACCACTTGTGCCGTGTTCGTTCCGCTCATCTTTTTAAGCGGTATTACAGGAGCACTGTTCTATGATCAGGCCATGGCCATCACCATAGGGCTTTTTGTGTCCCTATTGGTCTCCATTGCCCTGTTGCCCGTTTTATATAGGCAGTTTTATGTAAAGGGCACGAATACGGGTAGAATAACCCGTCTTATCCAAAAATGGAATACCTTGGACTATGCCTCCCTATATGAAAAAGGCTTTCGATCTATCATGAGAAAGCAGCCTATGGCCTTCGGGATATTCGTACTATTGACCGCTATGGCACTATTGCTTTTCTTTATGCTCCCCAAAAGCCAAATGCCCGAACTGACCAGTACCGAAACACTTTTGAGGTTGGATTGGAACGAGCCCATTAATGTAGGGGAGAACAAGCGGCGGATCTTGGAGTTGATCCGGCCAATACGGGATACCGTTAAGGATTACACCGCCCAAGTTGGCCGCCAACAGTTTTTGTTGGATAAGGACTCGGATGCCAAGCCATCGGAAGCCACGCTTTATATCAGGGCGGAATCCCCGAAGGACCTTGTACGTATCAAGAATTCCCTACATCGATCTGTTATGGAAAAGTACCCCAATGCCGTTGTAAGTTATGGGGAAGTGGACAATATTTTCAGCCTTATCTTTTCAGATGGTAGCGCCCCCTTGACTGCCAGGTTACGGAATGTAGAATCGATAGGTGCCGGACAGAACCAACGGCTCATAAACCTACGGAAAGCACTACAGGAGCAATTATCCGATATGGAATTCCCTCCCATGGCCTGGCAGGATCATACAACATTGTTGGCCGATAGGGAGAAAATGATCTTATATGGCGTTTCAGCGGACCTTTTGGGCAATGCCCTGAAAAGCGCGTTCAACGAAAAGGAAGTGCTGTCGATCATCGATAACCAGGATTTTGTCCCCGTTATCCTGGGAGGCGGGGAAAAGACCATAGGGGAGGTGCTCAATGAAACCATGCTCAAGGCCAATGACAGTACCTATTATAACTTGGACCAATTTGTAAGGGTGGCCAACGGCCAAGATCTAAAGACCATTACGGCAGGAAAGGAAGGGGAATATTATTCCATTGACCTTACCATAGATGGGGACCATGAAGAATCGACCATGGCCAAGATAAGATCTGTAGTCGATAAAGACCCCCAATACAATGTGCTTTTTACGGGAAGTCTTGCCAAGGACCGGGCATTGGTCAAAGAGCTTGCCATCGTATTGGGCATTACCCTGTTACTTCTCTATTTTATACTGGCCTCACAGTTCGAGTCGTTGACCCTGCCCTTGATCATTCTATTGGAGATCCCCCTTTCGATGGCCGGTGCCTTCTTGTTCCTGTTGTTTTTTGGCATGAGCATCAATCTGATGTCCATGATAGGAATTGTGGTCATGAGCGGGATCGTGATCAACGATTCCATTTTAAAAATAGATACCATCATCCAATTGCAAAGACAGGGCCATAGCCTTATGAAGGCGTTGTTGGTAGCGGGGCAAAGACGGCTAAAGCCCATATTGATGACCAGCCTTACCACCATTTTGGCGTTGATCCCCATTTTGTTCACGAGCGGCCTGGGAGGGGAGCTTCAGGCACCCCTTGCCGTGGCACTTATCGGGGGAATGCTGGTCGGTACTGTGGTTAGCCTATATTTTATACCCCTTTGTTACTATTACTTGGCCAAAAAGAAATCCTATGCTGTTTAAGAAAATATCAATATCCCTAAGATTGCCCTTTTTAGTATTAAGTTATGTTGCCTTTACGTTGCTCGCCCACGGGCAGGAAAAAAAACCATTGACCCTACCCGAAACTTTAAAGTTGGCAAACAAAAATTCTTTGGACGCGTTCAAGGCTAAAAGACAGTATGGGGCAGGATTCTGGGAATATCGCTCCTTTAAGGCCCGTTTGCTCCCTAAAGTGGATTTGGACCTACAGCCCTTTACCTATAACAGATCCTTTATAAAGAGATACGACCCGGAAAATAATATCGACGTATATCGCCAACAACAAAACCTGGATACCTATTCACAGCTTTCCCTTAGCCAGAACATTATGGCTACAGGTGCGACGGTATATGTGAATTCGAGTTTTAACAGGTTGGTCAATTATGGGGATAACACCATAGAAAACTTCAATACCACCCCTATCAGGATTGGGCTTAGCCAGCCCCTTATGGCATTCAACGAACTGAAATGGGGCAATAAGACAGCGGATCTGAAATATGAGAAGGCCAAAAGGGATTATTTATATCAGGAACAGAACCTAAATTTGAAGGCAATCTCTTTATTTTTTCAATGGGCATTGGCCAGTACCAAAGTAACAATAGCTACGGAAAATAAAAAAAACGCCATAAGGCTTTATGAGATCGGAAAGAAGAGGTACCCATTGGGGTCTATAGAAAGGGACGATCTGTTGAACCTGGAACTGGAGACCTTTACTGCGGATACAGGTCTGGCAGAGGCCGAACAACAATTACAGGAAGTGGTCTCCGATTTGAAACTGTTCTTGGATGTAGAGAATCTATCCGGTTTTACCCCCGAACTTCCCGAAATGATACCCAATTTGAAGATAAAATTAGAAAAAGCCAAAGAGCTGGCCAGGCAGAACAATCCGGAATTATTAGATATCGACATCAAAAAGATACATGCTGAACGTGATCTGGACAGGGCCGTAAGGGGGAACAGGTTCGATCTTTCCATAAATGCGAGCTATGGGCTCAACCAACAGGCCAATGATTTTGCGGCTGCCTACAGTAATTTTCTGGACCAACAAATGGTGGCTATACAATTTAGCATGCCATTATTGGATTGGGGAGAGCGTAAAGGTAATATTAAGACAGCTCGGATGAACAAAGAGGTGGCGGACATAGAGATCAAACAGGCCGAAAACGACATCGATAGGCAAATCTTGCAAACGGTAAATAATTTTAACCTGCAGGAAGAACTGGTCACGGTAGCGTTGAAGACCAGGGACATTTCCCGGGAATCCTATGATATAACCGAAAAACGGTTCTTGTCGGGCAAGATAGATCTTTTACGTTTGTTGAGTGCCAGAAAAGCTTGGCAAACGGCATCGGAGGGATATATCCAGAGCCTGCAAAGCTATTGGGAATATTACTTTGGGGTACAGCGGTTGACCTTGTACAATTTTATGGACGAGGCCTCCTTAGGCCATGATTTTGAAAAACTATTGGAGGATTAGGGAAATGAAAAAGGAATATTTAGTAGAATGGACAAAAAAGTATTGGAGAATTGGTTTTATAACTGTAGCCGTATTGATTCCTGTATTTTATGGGCTGTTGTGGTTGTCCTTCGCTATTTTGTTCCTTGCCATTATATATAGGACAGGTTCGCATCTTGTTCAACAAATAAAATACAGTGTCCTTCAGAAATGGATAAATAGAGTGCTTATTGTTCTGTCCATTTTTGCATTGAGTATTGGAATAAAACTGTTTGTGTTCGATATTTACAGAATTCCCAGTGGTTCCATGGAAGATACCCTATTTCCCGGTGATGTGATTTTGGTCAACAAATTGATTTACGGTCCCAAATTGCCCCGGAGTCCGTTTGAGATTTCATGGGTCAACCTTTTGTTTTATTTAAATAGTAGGGCAAGGGCCAAAATGGAACAGGACTGGTGGCCATACAAAAGATTTGAAGGAAGTAAGGAAATAGAACAGGGCGATATATTGGTGTACCAATTTTCTAAGACCATTTTTGTGGTAAAACGCTGTGTCGCAGTTGCCGGAGATTCCTTGGCCATTGTAAATGGGGAGATATTTACAGACAATAAAAAGTTTAGGCCTCCTGAAACTATAAAAAACAACTATCTAATAAAAATTAAAAATAAGCGCAGGTTTTATAGGCAATTGGATTCTTTGGATTTGAATACGGGCATATTCAGGAACGGCACTACGTCATTTTGGTTAAATGGCAATCTTTCGTATAAACAACGTGAGACGGTTGAAGGTCTGGCAGGAGTACAGTTAGTTAAAAAAGAATTAGATACCTTCTCCCAAAATAAAGGGCTTTTTGCCATGCCCTGGGATACCCAATGGACTTTGGATAATTTGGGGCCGTTGGTAGTACCCAAAAAAGGCATGACCGTATGTTTGAACCCGTTTACTTTTGGGGTGTACAAGAAGGTGTTGCATGAACATGAAAAAGTAGTATGTGAAGAAACAGATGGGGTTTATTATGTTAACGGTAAAAATATCGATCAATATACTTTTAAGCAAGATTATTACTTTGTGATGGGAGATAATCGTAAAGGGTCCATGGATTCAAGGTACATAGGTTTTATTCCCAAAGAGAATATCATAGCCAAGGTACAGTGCGTGTTATTTTCCAATTATGGAGGTGGATTTGATTGGCAACGTTTATTTAAGCGTATCGACCTGTAAAAATATAATTTCATGAAATGAGCCATATCAAGAAGTTGATACTGACCGATATGTTTTTTTATGTGAATTCTACCTATATACAGTTAGGTCTGACCTATAAAAATAATTAAGAAATGAACAGATAAAAGGACATGATTAAATTAATCTTTAAACTCACAGGGCAATGATTATTTTAATAATCAAACGTGCCAGCGGTAGGCAGGGGTTATATATGGCTTCCGGTAGCTATCGGCATGAAAAACCCGTCCGTACCGGGCGGACAATAAAAACAAACAGATGAAAGAGCGATTATCATCCTTTAGCATTATCATGGTCTTTATATTACTGGCCCTGATTGGTGCTTGGTTGATTCCTGTATTAAACGTACAGTTGACCTCTTCCCGTACATCACCCTACTTAAGTGTCGATTTTTCTTGGTATGATGCCTCGGCCAAGGTCATAGAGCAAGAGGTTACCTCTAAATTGGAAGGGTTGTTCAATGCCGTTGACGGGGTCAAGGAGATCAGTTCCACTTCTAGCAAGGGAAATGGCAATATAAGTATCTCGTTCAAAAAGAATACGGATATGGATGCCGTGCGTTTTGAGGTGGCCAACCTTATCCGGCAAAGTTACCCCAAACTTCCAATAGGGGTAAGTTATCCGCAACTATCCATTAGTGCGGCCTCGGAGGGCATATCGCCCATTCTATCCTACAGTATCAATTCCAACGAGAGCCCTTATTATATTAAGAAATATGCGGACAACCATATTCTTCCCCAACTATCCCGCATTAAAGGGGTAAGCCAGGTCAAAGTTTATGGTGCCGCTCCTTATGAATGGGCCATCACCTATGATGCGGATAAACTTTTTGAACTACAATTGACCATTGACGAGATATCTGACGCCATTAATACCTATTTGCAAAAAAACGAATTAGGAAAAGGGGAAATGATATCTAAGGACAATTGGAGCGTACGGGAGATTTCCATGCAGCTCAATTTTAGATCTCAGGAAGGATTCAATTGGGAAAGTATACCCATAAAAAAGATAGTTGATCGACTCGTCCATTTAGGAGATATTGCCAAGATCCGTTTTGTGGAGGGCCCAATTGAAGCCTATTATCGGGTCAATGGGTTGAATACTATTAATATGGTAATCTATCCGGAAAAAGAGGTAAATACAATTGAACTGGCGCAAACCGTAAAAAATGTTGTTAAAGGTCTGGCAAAGGAAATTTCCAATGGCTATCAGATGAAATTGACCCAGGATACCACGGCCTACCTCGTAGATGAATTGCAAAAGATAAAGCTTAGGACATTATTTTCATTGTTGATCCTATTGGTACTCACTATCGTGGTATATAGGAACTTAAAATATCTTTCCATACTGTTCTTGAGCATAATTGTCAACCTTTTGGTGGCGATTATATTTTATTATATCCTAAATGTACAATTGCAATTATATTCCTTTGCGGGCATTACCATTTCCTTTGGGATCATCATAGACAACAGTATCATTATGATCGACCATTTAAGGAACAAGGGGGATAAAAAGGCTTTTTTGGCAATACTGGCAGCTACCCTCACCACCATAGGTGCGGTCTTGGTCATATTCCTTCTGGAAGAGGGCCAAAGGTTGAACCTGTGGGACTTTGCGTTGGTCATCGCGATCAATATAGGAGTCTCTCTATTGGTGTCCCTTTATTTTGTTCCTGCCCTCATGGAAAAATATGATCTGACAAAAAAAAGAAAACGCTTTTCCCGTAAGCGGAAACGAAGGATCGTTCGTTTCACCAAAAACTATACCCGGATCATAACATTCATTAAAAGGCCGTTGCCCAAATGGGGACTTATAACCGCTTTCGTACTGGGCTTTGGACTGCCCCTGCATTTGGCCCCAAAAAAAATGGAAGGAGAGGGTTTTTGGGAAGGTCTGTACAATACTACCTTGGGAAATGAATGGTTTTCCGATGAAGTGCGGCCTACAATAGAAAAGTTAATCGGGGGCAGCTTACGTCTCTTTACTGAAAATGTGTTCGAGAACTCGTATTATGCAGAACCTGAGCGTACGACCCTCAGGGTTACGGGATCTATGCCCGACGGTGGTACCATAGAACAGTTGAACGAAGTAATAGGGAAAATGGAGCACTATATAGCCTCGTTTGACGAGGTGGAACTTTTTGAGACGCGGATCATGGATTACAAGAATTCCATAGTTTCCATCTATTTTAAAGAGGAGTTCGAGTTCGGCTCTTTTCCTTACACCTTAAAAAGTTTGTTGGAGACGAGGGCAATAAGTTTGGGAGGGCTCGATTGGACCGTTAGTGGTGTTGGACGGGGGTTCTCTAATGCCCTCGGAACCGGCTATAAAAGTGATAGGGTTGTCTTGGAAGGCTATAATTATGATGATCTGTTCGGTTTTGCCGAAATATTGCAAAAGCAGTTGGAGGAACGATCTAATGGGAGGGTCAAGGATGTAGAAATCAATAGTGGTGGTTGGGGTAACGAGGCCCTGTACGAGTACTATCTCGATTTCGACCCTGAACGTCTGGCATTGGCAGGTATCTCGCCGTCCCAACTGTATGGAAGGTTGAAGAACCAATTGCATTCTGGGAGGCTCCGGCCAATTGTAAACGATAATGAATGGCAGCAGGTAAAACTGATATCTGATAGGCATGAAAAATTCAATATTTGGGATTTGAAGAACAGTCCCTTTGCTATCAATGATGGTCAATATAAACTAAAGGAACTGGCCACGATAGAAAAAAAGAAATCCGGGAATTCCATACAAAAATTAAACCAGGAATACCGTTTGGTAGTGGCCTATGATTTTATCGGGCCACGACCTTTGGCCCAGAAATTCCAAAAAAGCTGTATTGAAGAACTTTCCAATATATTGCCCATAGGTTACAGGGTGTCAGAACAAAATTATAACGGCTGGTGGGACAAAAGTGATGAAAAACAGTATTACTACATTTTTGTGATCGTGGCTATTATTTTTTTTATATGTTCCATATTGTTGGAATCCCTAAGGCAACCGTTGGGAATTATATGTATGATTCCTATTTCGTTCATCGGGGTTTTCTTGACCTTTTACTTGTTCGACCTGAACTTTGATCAAGGAGGATATGCCTCGTTTATTCTTTTAAGCGGAATCAGTGTCAATTCGGCCCTATATATCGTCAACGACCTGAACAATTTAAAAAAGCAATATCCGGGAAGGGATCTCCGCTCCCTTTATTTTAAAGCATTTCACTATAAGATAATTCCGGTAATATTGACTATTGTTTCTACTATTGCAGGCTTAATACCATTTATTTGGGGCGGTCAAAACGAAGTCTTTTGGTTTTCGTTCGCGGCCGGTTCTATTGGAGGATTATTGTTTTCCTTATTGGGGATAATGATTTATCTGCCATTGTTTATAACAAAAAGAAATACATAACATTATGAAAAAAATTGTGTTACCAATCATTGTTCTTTGTGTTTTTTCATGTCATAAATATAGTCCTGAAATAAGGCAAGCACTGGATATGGCGGAAGGAAACAAAGTTGAACTGATCCAGGTTCTTGAGCATTATGAAAAAAAGGGTGACTCTCTGAAAATGGCGGCGGCGGAATTCCTTATTTCCAATCTTCCCTATAACTATTCCTATGATACTACTTATCTTAAGAAATTTAGGGATATCCCTAATATAGCAGAATCACAATTGGAACAAAATGGAGTTATTGATTCCGATAGGTTAAATAAATTATGGGATAACCTTAAGACAAGGTATTCACCTTCGGCCAGTGTTTATTCCAGACCTGTACTGGAAGATATTAAGTTTGTTACCGGTGAATTTCTTATTAAGAATATTGATGAAGCTTTTGACTCATGGCAAAGGAACCCATATGCACATGATAGTGTTCCTTTCGAACATTTTTGTGAGTATGTTTTACCGTATAGACTTATTCAGGGAAAGGCTATTGAGGATTGGCGGGGGTTCTTTAAAAGGGAGAACAAGTATCATTTAGAGAACTCATATCCAATTCCATTTACCAAAGCCTGCGATTCCTTATTTGGACAATATAAGGAGTATGTGTTCAATTATGAGTTGACAGAAGGTTTGCCCATTTTAAAGTTTAAGGACTTTATGAAGATGAAAAGTGGCAAGTGTACTGTAAAAAGCTGGTTTAACACATATATAGTTAATACAGAAGGAGTACCAATGGTAGCTGATTTTGTTCCTGCCTGGGGTCACAGGGAAGATGACCATCAATGGAATGCTCTTTTATATGGGGGAAAGACACTTTATTTTGAATCCTATTGGGAAAAGGACCATAGCTGGTTTTACAACGATACCATCAATAGTAATCGTTTTGATGATGATTGGTCAGGCAACGTGAGATTACCAAAAATTTATAGACACACTTTTTCAACACATTTAACAGGTCCGCTTTCCGATAAAAGAGTTAAAATGGAAAATATACCATTGTTGTTCAAAAATGTGAAGCAAAAGGATGTTTCAGACGAATATTTCAACGCAGTAGATGTTTCCGTCGATATTGCTGGTAAAATACCCGAAAACACATATTATGCTTACCTCTCTGTACTTGGGGTCAACAAACAATGGGTTCCCGTGCAGTGGGGGAGAATTGAAGATGGACCCTTGATCTTTAAGAAAATGGGAACAGATATAGTATACCAAACTGTACTATATAAAAATGGTACTGTCATCCCGTTTGGTAATCCTTTTCATTTGGATCATAATGGAGAAATGACAAAATTTATTCCTGATGAAAATACACATGAAATTACAATAACACGTAAGTACTGGGCCAAAAATGGCTTGGAAAAAGATGCCAAACTTATTAAGGGGGCATTGGTACAGGCAGCCAATAGAGAAGACTTTAAAGACGCCGTAACTCTGTTAAAAATAGATTTTGATCCTGAGCTAAGGCCATATGAGATTCCACTAAATCTTGATAAAGAATATAGATATTTTCGGATTTTTTCCAAAAATTCTATTACTATAAAAGAGATAGATTTATTTGGTGATGACGGTTCAGGAAAAAAGGAAACACAGTTAAAGGGCAGTTTTATAATGAACAGTTCGTCCACAAAAAATAATCCATCGACTTGGAAAGGAATAGATCTGGGGATTAAACAAAATGTTTCAAAAATCAGATTCGCCCCTCCAAATAATCTTAATCATGTATTAAAGGGGCTCAACTATGAGTTATTTTATGTAGACAAGGGTGTTTTTGTTTCCTTGGGCAAACAAAAAGCGGAAGGTTATGAATTGAAGTACAAAAATGTCCCCAAAAATGCCTTATTATACTTAAAGTGCTTAGATGAGGGCCGTCAAGAAAGGATCTTTGAGTATAGGAACGGTGAGCAGATATGGTATTAAACGAATAGTGCCTTTTATGTGTATCCTTAACTATAAGTCCATGTTTAATGTTTTTTAAGTTAAATTGCAAAAAATTAATTAGAGTTGGAAGTACTATTTGTTTTTGTTGAAAAATAGTACTTAACATTTTTAGTATTTGGGGTTTTACATATGTAAAATCTATAAAAGGCAATTTTTTTGTTTATGCCGAAAACTTTACATTTTACATCTTTAAAGAAGAAATTCAAAATTGCATCTATTTCATCCGCAGTATTTACATGTTCATGTTTCATTAGGATTTCATAATCTAAACCATATTTCCTTTTAAATTCGAATCCTGTAACCATGGTTCCTAATTTCCACAAAAAGGTACCTTCATTAGGAATGGCGACTCTCAATTGACCATTTGTATTTAATAATTTACAAGAATGGGCAACTAAAAGAGGAAGATTTAAGACATGCTCAAAGCAGGCTATGGATATAATTCGATCATATTTTTTATTACTAATTTGGCTAATATCAGTGTATGTAGTACCTATCTTGTTTTTTTTACATGAGGAGTTTAGCAATTCTGAATAAGGTTCCACAACATCATAGCTATTTCCATTTGGTTCGTATTTTAAATGATTCAAGTTTCCAGCCCCTATTTCCAATGTTTTGATTCCATCAATACATCCTAATACTACGTCTTTGGCCACAATTTTATGCATCCAACTTTCCATTTTTTTTGAAATAGATGTTGTTTTGCCATTACCTTCTCTGTTATTCTGATAATGTTCATCGTAAATTTTTTCATAAGCCAAGGGTAATCTTGTTCTAATTTTTGGTAAACTCTCAAACATATATTAGTATTGGATTAATTGTTTTTAAACTTAAGCTACTTGGAATCATTCTATGATTTTCATAAACCGATTCCAATTAATTCGACCTTTCTTACTAGAAAATAGCACAAAAATTGCTTTTCCGATAATATTTTGTTCGGGAACAAAACCCCAATATCGTGAATCCACTGAATTATGGCGATTGTCGCCCATCATGAAATAATAGTTTTGTTTATACCTATAGTTATCAGAATTTACACCATCAATATAAAATCTGTTATCCTTTTTTTGTAAATATTTACCTTCAAATACATTTAATATTTTTTCGTATAAAATATAATTTTCAGTAGTAAGTTTTATGGATTTTCCCTTTTGAGGTACTTGGAAAGGGCCCCAAAAATTCGTTGACATTATAATTGAATCTTTATTTTTGGAAAAATTATTGCTAATCTTAATTGGATAATCTAATAATTTTATTGAATCTATTAAGTCAGATTTTTTAAGTAATTTATATTGTTGATGTGTTAATAACAAAGTATCCTGCTTATTGTTATTGATTGTATTTTCAATCAGCTTTATTGCTTTTAAAGGTGTTGTTGAATTGGTAGTGTTTTTGTGCCATACTTTATAAGAATATCTGATTTCAACAAAATCATTATATTTTGAGTTGTTAACGTATATTTCGCCTTTTTTGATTTTAATATTTTCTCCAGGTAGGCCTATACATCGTTTTACGTAGGAATATTTGCTATCCTCAGGATGATTGAAGATAACTACGTCATTTTTTTTTACTTGCGTAAGTCCCTTCAATCTATTATAAGGCCACCAAGTTGAATCTATTGCCTTTCGAGCATCATCATTCATATAGACAAAAAAATTCACCCATGGAATTTTAAAAGGGGAATCGGGTAATTTTGGACCATAATGTAATTTGCTTAATAAGATTATATCTCCATTAACTAGGCTCTCTTTCATTGAATTACTAGGGATGTTATAAATTTCCACTAAAAAAAGCCTTGTGCCAATGGCCAATAATAAAACAATAAACAACATAGAAATAGAATATAACCAAACATTTTGACGCATTTCAGTATTGCAAATAAATCGTAATTTGGGATGAATTAATATTGGGAAAATTAATGTAAAGAGGCATATTACCGTTAACCAATATATATTATTCAGTAAAAAGTAAATGGCTAATAGAAGTAGTAGTAAAAAGCAAATGCTTAAAGATATATATAAAAGTATTTGCAAAATATTAGGTGAATTAGCCAAATTGAATTATTAATTTTAGTGTCTATTATTCCATTAATTTAATAAAACGTATCAAATCATCATTTGAAATGGTTGGGTTGCCAATTGATAATATATCATTGTCACGATTTACAAGCAAGGATGAAAATAAATAGCCCGCGGAGTTCATATAATTATAATGATTGATAAATTCATCATTTTTGTCATAAAAAACGAAATCAATTGAAAAGTCTATTTCTTCCAAATTATATTGAAGAAAAGGTTTGCTAGGCCCAGTCAGTATAAATTTAAATTCTACTTGATTCACTTTCGAGAGTTGTGGAATTACTTTTTTCCATTTGTGTAATTCAAGATAACAGGCACTGCAATTGCCGTTATAAAAAGCAATAATAGTATAGGGTTTAACATTTTTGATTGGTAAACTATCTTTCAATCTCTCGAGGGATAAAGGTAAAACTAGTTGTTCATCCATCCATTTTTCATTAATTTTTGTTAAGGGCGAATCTTTATTTTGTTTTGAGTATTTGACACATCCAGCAAATAACAAATTAATGATTATTACAATTGGTAAAATTCTACTTTTGTTCAAAATTCAAATTTTATTAGTTTACTTGTCCCCTCTATATCTTTGCCAAGACCATATATTATGGAGTCTTTATAAACACTAAAAGTATAAATTCCTTTGTCAATCTGTAATTTTTCAATAAGTTGCCCTTGATGAGAAAAACAATAAAGAGTGTAGGCATTTTGTGTTAGCGGACTGTCAGCAATCCAATCTTGGCCACTATATAATGCATAAATATATTTTTCAGTTACTTGAATAGTTTTATAAAATTGCTTTGACCTAAAACTTAAGTCTTTGGCATTAGGGATGTAATTCGCAGGACCAGCTATGTCAATTAATTTTTTATTCTCCAGGTTAAATACCTTCAACAAAGGAATCTTAGAATATGAAAATGCAGCTATCTGGTTGTAATTATCCATGTTAACGTTAAAAACATCCACTAAATTCAATTTTAAATTCAAGAAGCGGTTATCCAACATTGGCAATTTCCCATACCCTTTCAAATTATTCCCGTCTAAGTCAGCTGAGTATAGAAAATGGCTAGTATTTCCATAAATATTATTGAAATAAATCTTATTTCGACTCTTGAAAACCCCATCACTAGAAAGCACATATGAAGGTAATTGATATTCTTTCAAGAATTCATTTTTCATCAATAAGGAATCCAAATTAAACTCTACAATTTTTTTCAACTTAACATCGTACACTCCTAAATTACCTTCTTCAGATGTGAAATATCTCCAAGCATATAATCCTTCTCCAGGCCCTCTGCCTGTATTCATGTAGTCTCCTAAGTACTCTTCATCTGTAATACGTATAACACTAAATAGCTTTTCAGACTTTTTTTTTCTGAGTATTAAATAATCTCCAATTATGTATGGAGTTCCCGGGTTCAAAAGTGAGTCATTAACTTTTTGAACAAATTCCCCATAGATTTTTCTACTTAATTTAAAATCGTCGTCACTAAATTTTATTTCTGCATTTTCACGAACTACGTTACTGGTTTTATTGCAACTAAAAAAGAGTATTGCTATAAAATAAATAAATATTGTTTTCATATCGTATCTAAATTTTAATGATTTAAATAGAGGCATTTTTAAACGCCCCTATATAAATCATGTATTATTTTTTAAGCTGTACCTCCTGCAGTTTTTGGGGAATAATCTGGACAACTTATAAGCATCCTGTCTCCATTTGCGGCTTCAATATAATAATGACAGATAACTTCGTCAAAAGATGAACACATTGAGGAGCATGAAGGAATAATTACGGTGGTCTCTTGAGCTAAAGCCTTTTCATTTACCATTTCAAAAGGGTCATCAAGTGTTACCTTTATATTTATCCCTATTGCAGCTAAGAATATAAGTATTGCAGCTAGATTGATAATTTTTCTAAAATTTGATTTCATAATTTAATTGTTATTAGTTAATGTTTGTAACGACTTTGTAAGTTTTATTAATCAAGTCGTGTTTTTTATCGTGTTAACTTGATATAGTTCTCCACGCCTTTTGCTCCCTTATAAAAATTTTAAACCGCAAACAAAAGAATTTCCTGTCCACATAATCAGATTAAAACATTGCAGCCCTCCTTTCTTGTTGGTTGTCATTTTCTATTTTTTTAGAGATGTTTGTATTTGATACGATATAGTTGGGCCTTTGTTTATTTGCCATATACATTTTTCCCAAATATTCTCCCATAACCCCTAATACCATTAACTGTATACCGGATAAAAACATAATGCTGGCTATAATGGAAGACCAACCGGAAACCGTTAGGCCAAGGAACGTGGCTATTACAGCATAGATGCCATATCCAAACGCTAACATGGCAAACAATATACCTGCAGATAGGGCAAACCGTAATGGCTTTATGCCACTAGAGGTTATTCCATTGCTTGCTAGCAATAGCATTTTTTTTAAGGTATATTTGGTCTTGCCATAGACTCTTCTGCCTTCATTAAACTTAATAGTAGTTTGTTTAAAACCAATCCAAGGAACGAGCCCCCTAATGTATAGGTCCTGCTCTGGCATCTTTCGTAGAATATCCACTATTTTTTTATCGAACAGCCGAAAATCGGAACTATTTCCAACTACATCTTGATTCGATATTTTCGACAAAAACAAATAAAACAGTTTGGAAGTATATTTCTTGAAAAAAGAACCTTGTCCTTGTACTGACCTTACCGCCGTTACAACCTTGTTTCCCAATTCCCATAAGGCTATCATCTCGGGAATGGTTTGTGGTGGATGCTGTAGATCGGCGTCCATAGTCACTATACAATCACCTTTGGCATGGTCAATTCCAGCTTTTATAGCTTTTTGGTGTCCAAAATTTCGGGATAGGGAGATGAATTTTACTTTATCGCTTTCAATGGCAAGAAATTCGATAACCTGTTGAGTCTGATCCGTACTTCCATCGTTTACCAATATAATTTCATAATCGTATTCCTCTAATACCAAACCCAGTTCGGCAACAAGTATCGCTATGTTTTTTTCTTCATTATAGCAGGGAACTGTTATGGATAAAAGAATATTATTCATCTGCTATAGGATTATCAAGTAAGGATTTACCTGCTATTTTTCTTTTATCTATAATCTCTTTGACATTGCTCTTGATAAGTTCGCTATTCTTCCATTCCTTGGTCCTGATAAAAGTATGAACTCCCAAACCTAGAAAATAGACTGAAACAACAAATGGAACAATTTTCTTGATTTTCTTGAAATTATTATTTAGATGATCTAGGAACCAAACCAAAATAATGGACAAACCAATAATACCAAGATACATATACCTGTCCGCGGTAATAGTTTGTCTTGGCATAGGCAAAATGTGCAATACCAATACAATGTTTACCATGAAAAATAAAAACCCAAAGAGTACTAATTTGTTCTTTTTTTTGTACTGTTTCCAAATAAAACCAAAAACAATAAATGTTATTACCATATAGCCCCAATAATACCAAGGTAAAGGGTTGCCTATTATCATTGGGAAAAAATAGTAGTAGTATAGTTTAACAGGGGCAATAGAGCGAAAAATGTATTCGGACATACTATGCATCCCAAAGAATAATCGTTGGTAAAAAGGATATGTATTCTCCATAGTAACCAGGCCTGTGTTGTTTGCCGAAGAAAAATACCAAAAGAAAAAAGCCATTAAAAAAAGAGGTGTTTTGTCCAAGATCACTTTTTTGTTCAATAAATCATGAAACGAACCTAAATCTTCAAACCTGTTGTATGCATAATCGAACAGAAACAATACTATCGGTAGGATTATTGCTTGTTCCTTGGATCCAAATCCTAGGGCATAAAACACCATTACACCAATATAATAGCCAATTTTTGATGTTTTTATATAAAGAATATAACAGTGTATGGATAATAAAACAAAAAAAGAATACAAGAGGATCTTTGATGCACTTATCCAAGCAACGGACTCCACCTGTAAGGGATGAATTGCAAAAACCAACGCTACAATAAATGTATATATCCTTATATTTTTTTTAGTGAATTTTGGATTAAGAACATTAAGCAAATTTTTGAAAACCAAATAGACCATTATGGAATTCATACAATGTATTATCAAGCATGTAGTATGAAAAGCCATTGCGTTATAGCCAAATAAACGATAAACAATAGCATATACCATAGTATTTACTGGGGAATATTGTCCTGTATAGAAATGTGTGAAATGATAGTTAAGGTTTTCTAGACTAATATCAGTAACAAAAGGATTCTCAAGTAAAATCCAGGCATCGTCCCAATTATTTTGAAAACTATTGAAAAACGTTGGAAAAAAAACTATTAGTGCTATAAAAACTATAAATATTAATAAAAAGTAATCCCGTTTACAAAGCATTCTATGGTTTTTAGATATCTAGGTTGGTTTGAAGCCAATATCTTACAAAATCATTTATATTATGGCAGACATTTTCAGCAAAAAGGGTAGGTATTTTCAGCAAATTTATCGTGCATATCCTTAAAATAATGTTTGGGCGTATTTTTAGTTCAAAGACATTTGTGCTTTATTCAAGACATAAAACTTAATTTAAACTAAAAACGGTATGCACTAATAGTGGCACACCCAGCTGTTAATTTTTGTAGAAAAGAGTAAGACTACAGGGTAAAGCAAGGGTGCTAATGTAATCTTATTTAAAATGTTAGTGGAGATAATTACATTAGGAGTAACCAGATTTAATTTTTAAGGGAGTTATGACCTAAGAAACCACCATCTCATTGGCCTCATCAAGTACAGTATTGGTAAAGCTCCGTAAATAGATCTGGGTCGTTTTAAGGGAATTGTGGCCAAGGCCTTCGCTGATGACCTCTGTGGGTACTCCCATATATTTGGCGATGGTGGCCCAGGAATGGCGGATGGTATAGGTGGTGAAATTCCCTTCTATGCCAGCATCCCTGGCAATGGTCTTGAGGTGGCCGTTCATCCTTCGTCTAAGGGTCTTGTACTTTTCGTAATGGGTCGTACTGCCATTATAATTTGCCGGGAACAGGTAATCGTCCTTTGATTTGCCCATGGTATAATAATCCAATATATCCGCGAGTTCTTCGGTAATCCGGACGGATAGCTGGTCACCGGTCTTGCTGCGGCCGTAAAATATACGGTCTTGGTGTATGTCGCCCATCTTCAGTTTTACAAGGTCAACAAAATTCATTCCCCTGCAGTTGAACATCACCAGGGCATAATTTTTGGCGTGCCATACGGGACTGCCCATGGTATAGCGTACATCCCTGATTTTTATAAAGTCGGCCTTTTCGATGGCCTTTTTCTTGGTACGCCTGGAAGTTGGTATCTTATAATGTTCGAACGGGTTCTTTTTCGTGCAAAATTGGTCCTCCTTAATGGCGCTGTTATATACCGCCCTTATGGCCCTCAAATAGGAGCTTACCCCGTTTTTGGAGTTTCCCTTCGCCTCCTGTGCGATCTGGAAATCGGTCAAAAAGGTAACGGTAATCTGGTTCAATCGCGGATCTTTTCCCTTATTAAATTTGGTAAGAGTCCTAATGGCCCCGGCATACCAGGCCGCGGTCCCGGGTTTGTTGGACATTCGTTTTCTATCAATGATCACTTTTCCCCATTCCCCCAAGGTGATGCCATTATCAACATCATCCCGTATCTTGGTATCCACTTTTTTGTCCCATGCCATGCGTATGTAACCAACCAGTGTATCCACATCTATAGTGTTGATGCTTTCCCCAAGATCAACGATGAGCTTATGGGCAGTGTGCAGTTTGTCGTAAATATTTTCATTGGCCCTGTCACAATCTATATGGTCGTTTTTGAAGGAGGACTTTTTCATTCGCATATACCTGTCGTCCCATCCCGATTTGGTACAATGATAGGGGAGGCGAATGATCTTTGCTTTTTTATGAAATAGTCGGATGGCCACCGGGTAGAGTCCATTGATCGAGCTTTTTGCCGATTTTCTGGTGTCCAATATTAACCTGACCTTTGCCATTTTATCCTTAAATTTTACTTAAAGTTAGTAAAAAATAAGGCTCACTTTAGGCTCACTTTTTTTGGATATCATTTGATATCAAATGATATCCAATTTTATTGAAACTTAATTAAATTACTGTAAATCAATAAATTATGATGTATTTTGTATTGATTTGTAGTATGGAATTTGGGTCTTACAAGCAGGGGGTCACTGGTTCGAACCCAGTAGGGCCCACAGTAACAAAGACAAGGCTTCCAAGAAATTGGGAGCCTTTTTTGTTTGGTCAAAAAAGCGGAAAAGGCTCACTTTACCAAAATACAATTTAAACCCAAATAAGGTCTTTTTGGGATCATTTGTAGTTCTTTAGGAAGTAGTATTTATGCCCGTAATTTGGGCTATGTAGGAATATCCAGATACCTAAGTGTTAAGGATGGAGGTATATCTATAGTTAAACTAGCGATTTTCCATTGCATGCCCCAAGAGTTTGCCTCACAAATGATGGTTTAGGGCATTTGGCCATAGAAGCCTAAAATTGAATTTTTGGGCCTTCGCCAATTTTTCTTTTTTCCAAATTGTGAATGGAGTCCATATCCAATGAACGGTTTTTTCTTGAAATATACATTCCATGAAGGATTACGAAAATGGTGCCTCCTGCAAAACAAAGATTCAATACGAGTATAATGCTTATGATCTGTGACATGATAAATGATTTTTTGGGTGTTATACAAATGTCGAAAATAGGGGAAGCAATATGTTATATAATTATTTCAATAGGTTATATAATTATTCTAAAATAAACCGGCTAAGTATTGAATAAGCGATCCAGTTTGATTTAAAAATTAGTTTAATTCTAGCCTTTGGCTATCGAATCATTTTAATTTTCAATGAAGATATGGAGTATAAACAATGGTTTAATCTGGAAATGTATAAATGGTAGGATTTTCTGCACAATCGGTTTGAATGTATTTGACTGGTCCTTAGATGAAACCATCCTTCCAATGATGGGCCAATTGAACTTGGAACAATTGACTAATTTAATTAGGTACTACCCATGCATTGGTAGAATTGTGCTTTCCTTCTATCACAATTTTATAAAAACGGGAAGGATATTTACTTAAATCGATTTTGGTGCTATTGCTGGTCCCTTTAACTTTTTTGACCAATTTATAATGGTCGTATATGCCATTTCTAAAACCATTTTCTGTGCTTAGGTAAACTTTGAGCTTCTTGTCCCTATTATAGGTGTTCCAGCTTAGGGTTAACTCGTTGCCTTGAATACTCGCCTTTAGTTCACTCAACGAAAGTGGTCCGGTTATGGAAACTCCATCAATTTCAAACGCCCTGTTGCGCTCAGGGGAGATCTTCAAACTTCTGAGCATTGCTGGTAAGATATCGACTATGCCTGGGGTTCCGTTCTTGAAATAGTCATTTATGTTATCGGCGTCGGTTACGATCCAGGTCAGGCGTTCACGATCGGATTGCCCGCCATGGCCTTTGCCCGTTTCCTTGTCCCTACCGTGATCAGTAGTGATAAATATTTGCCAATCTTCGCCATATTCCTTTCTTCTGAATTCCATTGCTTCGTAAATGCGCCCTATTTGTTTATCCATTATGGTAATGGCATTATGAAATTGTTCGTTATCTCCATACCGGTGTCCCATATCATCTGTATATTCGAGATACACCCATGAAAGATCCGGACTTTCATCCTTTATATACCTAGCGGCTTCATTTACAACAATTTCATCTATTTTATGAATGTAAAGTCGGTCTTCGTCATGTGGAAAATTCAGGGTGTCCAATTCAAAACCATCGTAATGATAATTTAATTTCAAGTAATTGGTTTGAGGAAGGTTTTCTCCAACCAATTTAGTTCTATTGTCCAACCATGTAGAGAAAATAGCTGTTTTCAATTCAGGTTTGTTCTCTTTGGCATATCTAAAAATTGTCCAATAGTTATAATTGGGATCTTTAATGCTGTTGCCCCATACATTGTGTTTATTTGCCCAGGTGCCGGTCAACAAACTGTTGTATCCGACGGCGGAAATAGTCGGAGTTTCTGAATAACTATCTTTTTCACCCCCTACGTAGGCACGGGTATAGCCATCTTCCTTGGCAATGGCATCAATATTGGGTGTTTCCAGTTTTTCCAAAACGTCAGCAGAAATACCATCAACTATAACAAACACTATTTTGGTATTTTGAGGCTGTCCCAAGAGGGTGGAGCTATAAATAAAACTGATTATAATAAGGATATAAATTTTCAAGATGAAGACTGTTTATTGGTTTCTTTTAGAGCATGTGACAGGGATAAATTTACTTTTAATTTTACGGAATAGTATATTGAATTGGAATTAATTTGAAGTACGCATTTTCTGGGATTTATATGTGCTAACCTAGCTATCATTTACGTAACTTGGATTGCGCTGGCAATTAGAAAATCCATAATTATGAAATACAAAATTGAACTAAATAAGTTTGAAACCATACGTGAATTGCCCAATGCCTGGAGCCCTAATAATTATATGGAGCTATTGGGTGTTATGGAGTTTGGGGATGCGTCCAAGATTCCGGTTTCGGAATTGAAGGAAATGTGTATGTTGTCCTTAACAGATTTTGAGCCCCCAGAGGCAGCGGAAATAGTTTTGGGCTATTTGTTTAAAGATATTTTAAATAGCAGCCAGATTGCCAATTTATCACATGAAATGCTTCATGAAAAAATGTGGGAGGAGTATGCGGATTTATCATTGCACGAAATTTTTTTTAATGCTGGGCAATTATTGTTTCAGGCCTTTAATGGCAAGTTTCCCCAGCCAGAGGCACTAAGATTTAAAGTGGTTATAGAAGCCGCTAAAAAGGAAGATATGTCCGTGTTTAATTCCGATTTTGAAGCATCCCTCATTAGATTATTGGTGGCAGGGATGCCTAGGAATACATTATTGAATAGGTTGTTTTCGGACCAATTGGAAGGTCGAGCTTTTCCGGATGCCAAGGATATAATTTGGCAGTACAATAGGGAGTCGCTAAGCGATAAATCCATGAGCATAGAGGTGATTACCTCTGTGTATTGGTTTCATGATCTTAAATTTACCGTTCCATTTGAAACTGAACTACCTGCAGCATTTTAAAGACGGTGTCATTGGTGGTTTTGTCAATGGGTTTTCAAAATTTCCACCTGCGACTTTTTATAATTCTCCGTATGTTTATAAAAAATAGATGAGTAATGGATTTTAAAGTTGTATTTGGGTTAATGATTATTGTGGCTAGTGGGTTTACTTCGTGCAAAATGGAAAAAAAATCCTCCGATTTAGGTTCGGCTGAAGTATCAAAAACAATTGATCCGCCAAATATTATTTATATCCTTGCCGATGATCTGGGATATGGGGATCTAAGTGTATATGGGCAAAAAAAATTTAAAACTCCCCATATAGACAAGTTGGCTGCCGAGGGTATGCTTTTTACACAGCATTACTCCGGAAGCACTGTTTGTGCCCCCTCCAGATCGGCACTTATGACCGGTATGCACACGGGGCATACGGTGGTTAGGGGGAATTATGGAATTAAACCAGAAGGTCAATTTCCTATTCCCGATAGCACCCTTACCATTGCAGAAGTCTTAAAGAAAGCTGGTTATAGCACCGGTGCTTTTGGGAAATGGGGGTTGGGGTATCCAGGGTCTGAAGGTGATCCCAATAACCAAGGATTTGATACTTTTTATGGGTATAATTGTCAGACGATGGGACATAATTATTATCCCTATCACTTGTGGTCCAATCAAGACTCCATAGTGCTACCGGAGAATTCGGGCACGAAAAAAGGTATTTACGCCCCTAATCTTATTCATGATAAGACCTTACAGTTTATTGAGGAGAATAAGGATAGACCTTTTTTTGCTTATGTACCGTCTATAATTCCACATGCGGAGTTGGTGGCCCCTGAGGAGGTGCAGAGTAAATTTAGAGGAAAATATTTACCAGAAAAAGTGTATAAAGGAATAGATGATGGCTCTAGGTATAAGATTGGAGGATATGGTTCCCAAACAGAAAGCCATGCGGCCTTTGCGGCAATGGTAAGTATCTTGGATGATCAGGTAGGTGAAATTGTTAAGAAGGTTAACGATTTGGGGATAGCAGATAATACCATTATAATTTTTACCTCGGATAATGGTCCACATCTAGAGGGCGGGGCGGATCCCGATTATTTTGATAGCAATGGTGTGTTAAAGGGGTATAAAAGGGATTTGTACGAAGGTGGTATTCGTGTCCCTATGATGGTCAAATGGCCTAAAAAGATTAAACCGGGAACCGTTACGGGACATGTTTCGGCATTTTGGGATGTCTTTCCCACTTTGGAAGAAATAGCGGGGATAAGGGAAACTCCAGATTTGGATGGGATTTCCTTATTGCCCACCTTGTTAGGCAAGTCCACAGAACAGAAAGAACACGAGTATTTGTATTGGGAGTTTCATGAAAAAGGGGGTAGGCAAGCTGTTAGAATGGGGGACTGGAAGGCGGTAAAGTACAATGTACTGCAGAACCCGGATGCCCGTATAGAACTATATGATTTGTCCAAGGACACCGGTGAGGAGAATAATTTGGCGGCTGATTTTCCAGAGGTGGTTGCTGAAATGGAAAGCATTTTGAAAAGGGCCAGGACTCCTTCAGAGGTGTTTAGATTTGGGAAATCGAAATAAGGTAGGGTAGAAAGTAATGGATTCCATACCAATTTGTTAGGGGTTGATTTTATTTTTTTGGGAGATGTTGAAGCTTTGTTCTACAGTGGAGGCATACTGCCTTTGTTTCAACAGTTGAGAAATCGATTTTGAATCCAAAGGAATCAATTTATTGAAAAAAACTTTCCAAGGTTGTTTTAAACTCTTAAAATTGGTGTAATTTTGGCGGACTATTTTTCTGTTGTTACAGATAATGGGGTATTAGCTCAGTTGGTTTAGAGCGCTGCCTTGACAGGGCAGAGGTCACTGGTTCGAATCCAGTATGTCCCACAAAAACCTAATTTTTACGGGTTATAATAAATCGAGAATTCTTTCCAAAGCCATGCCCCTTGATCCTTTAATCAAGATAGTGGCATTTTTCAAAGTTTTGTTATTAAGTGTTTCCTTAAGATGGTCAAAGGACTTGAATTTCCTTAAGTCACTTTTTGTCTTAAAAAAGTTTTCCCCAATCAAAAACACTTGGTCAAAATTCATATTGGTGGCTATATTGGAAATATCCTGATGTTCTTTTTCTGCTGTTTTTCCTAATTCGAACATGTCTCCCAAGAATGCAATCTTATAATCGGCCTTTAATTGTTGAAAGTTTTCCAAGGCGGCCTTCATGCTGGTAGGGTTGGCATTATAGGCATCCAGAATTATGTGGTGGCCATTTTTATCTATTATTTGGGATCGATTGTTTTGGGGGATGTAATTTTCAATTCCTTTTTTTATTTCGTCTAGCTCCACATTAAAATATTTTCCAATTAATATTGCAGCACAGCAATTGGTGAAATTATAGCTGCCCACCAGTTGGGTTGTAATATGAATATCACCTACGGCAATTTTAACAAATGGATCTGCGCCAACAAGATTTATTTTAAAGAATTCACTATTGTTCTGGCTATACCCAAATTTCTTTATGACGGTAGATAGTTTTTCTTGTTGAATAGGGTCGTCTGCATTAAAAAAAATGGATTTATCATGGCTGGTTAAATAATCGTAAAGCTCACTTTTACCTTTTATTACTCCTTCCTCACTTCCAAAACCTTCCAAATGCGCCTTTCCAAAATTGGTAATGTAGCCATAATCTGGCTGGGCCAACTTACAAAGGAACTCTATTTCCTTAAGATGGTTGGCGCCCATTTCTACAATGGCCATTTCCGTGTCAGGGGTAATAGAAAGTAATGTTAACGGTACCCCGATATGATTGTTCAAATTCCCCTTTGTGGCAATAGTTTTGTATTTTTTGGAAAGAACAGCAGTAATTAGCTCCTTGGTTGTGGTTTTGCCATTACTTCCAGTAAGGCCAATTACTTTTGCTTTGCAATAATTCCGGTGAAATTGGGATAACTTTTGGAGTGTTGTAAGTACATTTTCCACCAGTATGGTATTGTCGTGGCCTGCAAATTCCTCTTCGTCGACTATGGCATATGAAGCGCCCTTTTCCAGTGCTAGGGCAGCATAGGTGTTGCCGTTAAAATTATCTCCCTTTAAGGCGAAAAATATGCAATTAGGGCTTATTTTTCTAGTGTCCGTGCAAACCTGGGAAAACTCTAAAAAGAGTTGGTGCAAATGTTCTATTGTCATAAATCTAAGATATAAAAAAAGCCCTTTTTAAAAAGGGCTTCTTCGTATATTTATTTAGTTGTTGTACCTATTTGGCTTTCTTGCCTCTAGGGGTTTTGTTTTTTGTTTTGGATTTGGAACCTACCCTGGACATGGCGCATCTAAATCCAATATAATCTGTGGCCATATACTGTGGTAAATATCTTCTTTGTGCAGGATCCAACCAATAGGCCCTATCTCTCCAAGAACCTCCTTTGAAGACCCTTACCTCGTCATTGATCAATGAAGTTCTGTTGTTGGATTTGTCATAAGCTCTCAGAATATTTCCTGTAGAGTCTACCTGTACCTTGCTGACAGGAGCATCGTACATTTTCTTTTTATTCTTTTCTTCCTCGTCCCCATCGCTAAACCTATCGTAAAATCTGGTAGATCCTGGTTCACCGTCCCTGTATCCGCGGTTGTCACTGGAAGAGAAGTTGGTTCTTAAGAAGGTTTCTTCTTCATCTACCGGTACCATTTTTATCTCTCCGGGTAAATTTACCGCTACTACTTTGCCGTTGGGCAAGGTGTCATACACAATGGAGTCACGAATTACATTTACTTTTCCGTCTTTTCCAATAGCCGTTTTCATATAAACGTTTCCTCGGAAATAGTTGAAGTCACTTACTTCGTCGTCTACGATTGGTCTGTAAACATCCGCAACCCATTCGGCCACGTTTCCTGCCATATCATATAATCCAAAATCATTGGGTTTGTAAGATTTAACTTCCGCAGTAATATCGGCTCCGTCATCTGACCATCCTGCAATTCCGCCGTAATCTCCTTTTCCTTGTTTAAAGTTGGCCAATTGATCTCCTCTGCCAACTCTTTGTCCATTTCTGGTATAATCTCCTTCCCAAGGATATTTTTTTCTACCTCTGTAGTTATTGTATTCCCTGCTTCCGATCTGAGCCTGGGCTGCATATTCCCATTCAGTCTCCGTAGGCAATCTATATTCTGGTAAAATAACCCCGGAGCTTCTTTTTGCAAAGACAGAAACTGAATCTTTTTTCTTTTTTCCCTGTAAAGAGTCTATTTGTCCGTTGTATACGGATTCCGGTCTGTTTAAATATGCCTCTGTGCTAAAGCCTCCTTCTGCCTCACCGTTTATTACTTTGTATTTGGCCTCATCTGAAAGATAGCCCTCCCTTTCCAGCATTACTTCATTCACACGGTCTGTCCTCCATTCGGCAAATTGGGTCGCCTGGATCCAATTAACACCAACTACAGGATATTCCGCATAAGCTGGGTGGCGTAGGTAGTTATTGGTCATGGTTTCGTTGAAACCTAACCTGTTTCTCCAAACCAATGTATCCGGTAACGCCCCAGTGTAAATATGTACATATTTAGGATTTTCCGGAGGGTAAACACTCTTCAGGTAATCCAAATACTCCAAATACATAACGTTGGTAACTTCGGTCTCATCCATATAGAAAGACTGCACGTGCTGTGAGGTAGGGGTGTTGTTCCATTCGTGCATTACATCATCTTGAACCTGACCTTTTGTAAAGGTTCCCCCCTCTACAAACACTAAACCTGGTGCAGTTTCCTGCTCTTTAAAGTCTGAATTGTACTGAAATCCACCTTCCTTGGCGTTAATATTCCAGCCCGTAGCCCTTGAAACATTTTTAGAGGATGATGAGTTTTTACAGCTTGAAAAACCACCAGCTACAATAGCGCAAGAGAGTACAACTTTGATGAATTGTTTTTTCATAATTAGGACTTGAGTTCAAAAGACAAACTACTTTTTAAAGGAGTTTGCGATTCATATTTTATTAATATTTTGTGTCGCTTTCGGCATTTAGAACGATGATTAAGGCATAATATTTTGTTAAATGAAAAAAAATTGATCATTTATTTAACATGCAAAGAGCATCGCTTAACATGAATAACGACTTAAAATTTAATATAGTATGGATAGTTGATAATTCTTTGAAAAATATCAATAAATTAGTTGTGCGAGATCTGTTTTGGAATGCTAGCTATATATTTATATATAAATGTGTAAAATTATCCTATTAATTGTACCGTTCACACAAGATATTATTAAAATGGTCGTTAATAAATGTATATGAACTAAAATTGTCTTAATAATTCAGTTAAATTTAAGAGTTTTACGACCAAATTTTATAGACTATTAGAAATGAAAAAAATTTCAATATTATTCCTGTTCGTTTTTCTGGGTAAAGTTTCAGCACAAGAGGATAGGGTTATTACAACAGCAGTTCCGTTTTTGACAATCGCCGCAGACGCCAGAGCCTCAGGTATGGGGGACATGGGGGTTGCGACATCTACCGACGCTTTCTCGCAACAGTGGAATCCGGCAAAATTTGCTTTTGCGGAAAGGAAAATGGGAATCGGGTTGAGTTATACACCTTATTTGGAAAGTATAATTACTGATATAGCCTTGTTGAGTGCAAACTTTCATAATAAAATCAATGAGAGAAGTGCCTTTGCCTTAAGTATCAGGTACTTTACCTTGGGAGAAATTGAACTTAGGCAATTTGCAGGGGATCAGGCCAGATTGGCCAAGCCCAACGAGTTGGCTTTTGATGGTTCTTATTCGTTGAAGCTAAGTGAAACATTTTCTATGGCCGTTGGCGGTAGGTTTATTAGTTCCAACCTTAAATTGCCGGATAATGGCAGTGAGGATTCCAAGGCTGCGAGTACTTTTTCGGTTGACGTTGCCGGGTACTATCGCTCTCGTGAAATTGCCTACAATAGTTTTGATGGACGATGGAGGGCTGGTTTTAATATTTCAAATTTAGGAGGCAAGATAAAGTACGACGATGCGGGACAAGAGAATTTTCTTCCTACCAATTTGAAAGGGGGAGTTGGCTTTGATTTTATTTTGGACCAAGATAATGTGCTTGGGCTTACCACTGAATTTAATAAGTTATTGGTACCTACTCCACAAGATTATAATGAGGATGGGGTAATTGATGGAACGGATAATGACGAATATCAGCAAACTACTTTTTTTGAAGGGGTATTTAAGTCCTTTGGAGATGCACCCGATGGCTTTAGTGAGGAGTTAAAAGAATTTACTTGGGCACTTGGTGCGGAATACACCTACCAAAATGCGTTTATGTTGAGAACGGGATATTTTAATGAGAGCGATTTAAAGGGTTCGAGAAAATTTTTCACTTTGGGTGCTGGGTTTAGATTTAAATCAGCTCAGGTAGACCTTTCCTATTTGTTCTCTACATCTCAGGTCAGAAACCCTTTGGAGAATACACTGAGGTTTTCTTTGACATTTAATTTGGGAGAAGAATTTTTTAACGATTAATGGGCTAAAAAAATATATAGCTTTACTACAAAACCTGCCCACAAGCAGGTTTTGTTTATTTTTGCTAAATTATATAACGCTAATTTTCTATGAAACTACGCAGGGTGGTGTTTGATCTAATGGTCTATGAATCTGTGGATGAACTGGAACAGGAGGATCAAGCTTTAATGCATGAAGCTGTAAAAGCCAGGAAGAATGCCTATTCCCCTTATTCAAAATTTAATGTTGGGGCTGCGGTATTATTGGATAACGATGAAATTGTAATTGGCAATAATCAGGAAAATGCCTCATACCCATCCGGTTTGTGCGCGGAAAGGGTGGCCATATTTTACGCTTCAGCAAAATTTCCAGGTATTGGTATCAAGACCATAGCCATAAGTGCTACTTCCAAAAATTTTGTAGTGAATAAACCCGCCGCCCCTTGTGGTAATTGTAGGCAGTCCATTTCGGAATATGAAATAAAACAACAGAGGCCCATATCTATAATTATGTCCGGGGAAACGGGAGAGATCTTAAAATGTAATTCTGTTTCCGATATTCTTCCATTAGCCTTTAACAGTACATTCCTGGGTTAGGACAATAAGTTGGGACCTTCTATTTTTAGGTTTTAGGTATTTCTCAACTATTCCCTATTTTGTTTTATATAATCGCTTTACGCGAAGCTTTTGATTTAAATTTTTTTCCTATTGATTTATATATGTATTTTTGTTTTCCGTTTTTGACTTAAACTTGTTTTTGATCAAAGCGAATTATTACATAAATTATCAATTAATGGAAAAAATAACCAAAGAGGTCTACCTTAAGTGGTATGAGGACATGTTGTTCTGGAGAAAGTTTGAAGATAAACTTGCTGCAGTCTATATTCAACAAAAAGTTCGTGGATTTTTACATCTTTACAATGGACAGGAAGCGGTTCTTGCAGGGGCATTGCATGCAATGGACCTTAGCAAGGATAGAATGATTACTGCTTATAGGAATCACGTTCAGCCAATAGGTATGGGAGTCGATCCCAGAAAAGTTATGGCGGAACTCTATGGTAAAGTTACGGGAACTTCCAAAGGAATGGGGGGATCCATGCATATTTTTTCCAAAGAGCATCGTTTTTATGGCGGCCATGGTATAGTCGGTGGTCAAATTCCATTAGGTGCTGGATTGGCTTTTGCTGATAAGTATTTTAAAAGGGATGCTGTAACCCTTTGTTATATGGGAGATGGGGCAGTAAGACAGGGGTCTCTCCATGAAAGTTTTAACTTGGCAATGCTTTGGCAATTGCCAGTTGTTTTTGTTTGCGAAAACAATGGTTATGCCATGGGAACATCGGTGGCCAGAACCTCACATTCAACGGAAATTTGGAAATTGGGATTGGGATATGAAATGCCATGTGGGCCAGTAGATGGAATGGATCCGGTAACAGTTGCCAAGGAAATGAGCAAGGCTATTGAGCGTGCCAGGTCCGGAGGAGGTCCTACTTTTTTGGAAATGAAGACCTATAGGTACAGAGGGCACTCCATGTCTGATGCCCAGCATTATAGGACTAAGGAGGAGGTAGAAGAGTACAAGAAAATTGATCCTATATCCCAAGTATTGGCTACTATAAAGGAAAACAAATATGCCAGCGATGCCCAGATAAAGGAGATAGATGCTCGGGTTAAAAAGTTGGTTTCGGAGTGTGAAAAATTTGCGGAGGAATCGGATTATCCGCCTCTAAATCAATTATATGATATGGTATACGATCAAGAGGACTATCCATTTGTAAAACATAAAATATAAGTAAATGGCAGAAGTAATAAATATGCCAAGACTTAGCGATACCATGGAAGAGGGGACCGTTGCTAAGTGGCTAAAGCAAGTAGGTGACAAGATTGAAGAAGGTGATATTTTAGCGGAAATCGAAACCGATAAAGCTACAATGGAGTTCGAATCTTTCAATGAGGGAACTTTATTATATATTGGTATTAAAGAAGGTGATACGGCTCCTGTGGATTCACTTTTGGCCATAATTGGTGAAAAAGGGGAAGATGTCTCTGGGCTGATCAATAGTGCATCTTCAGATGCCAAAGAGGAAAAAGAAGCAGAGGCTGAAGCCAAGAAGGAGGAGAAGAAGGAAGCGTCCGAAGCTTCAGGTGCTACTATCCCTGATGGGGTAGAGATTGTAAAGATGCCTCGCCTTAGTGATACAATGGAAGAAGGTACCGTGGCAACCTGGTTGAAAAAAGTTGGGGATGAGGTTGAAGAAGGGGATATCCTTGCAGAAATTGAGACCGATAAGGCCACCATGGAGTTTGAATCTTTTTATTCCGGTACCCTTTTATATGTAGGAATCAATGAAGGTGAAACAGCACCGGTAGATTCTGTGCTTGCTGTTATAGGTCCAAAAGGAACAGATGTTGAAGCTGTGTTGAGTGCTGGATCAGGTTCTGCTTCTGAAGAAGAAAGTGCTCCTGAAGAAACTAAGAAGGCCGAAACTTCTTCCAGTAACGGTCAGGAATCAGCGCCTATTACTGCCAATGATGGCCAAAGAATTTTTGCATCCCCATTGGCCAAGAAAATTGCCCAGGATAAGGGAATAAATCTACAGGATGTTAAAGGCAGTGGTGATCAAGGAAGAATTATAAAGAAAGATATAGAGGAATATCAACCAAAACAAAAAGCTGCCGAGAAAGCACTTCCTGCCCAGGAAAAGGCTTCCTCTCCACAAGCTGCTGTTGCGGCCCCAATTAATTTGCCGGTAGGGCAAGAGGGGACTGAGGAAGTGAAAAATTCTCAAATGCGCAAGGTTATAGCCAAACGTTTGGGAGAATCGAAGTTTTCCGCGCCACATTACTATTTGACCATAGAGGTTGATATGGATTATGCTAAGGTTTCAAGAGAGCAGATCAATGGCTTGCCGGACACCAAGGTTTCCTTTAATGATATGGTGGTTAAGGCTTGTGCTATGGCATTAAAAAAGCACCCACAGGTAAATACCTCATGGAACAATGAGACTACCAGATATAATCATCACATTCATATCGGCGTTGCCGTTGCCGTTGAT
Organism: Arenibacter algicola; assembly: GCF_018860365.1. Classification (GTDB taxonomy): domain Bacteria; phylum Bacteroidota; class Bacteroidia; order Flavobacteriales; family Flavobacteriaceae; genus Arenibacter; species Arenibacter algicola_B. The sequence continues at coordinate 305,889 of NZ_JAHKPO010000001.1, read as the reverse complement.
GAAGGCCTTTTGGTTCCTGTATTAAAATTTGCGGATCAAATGACACTTACCCAAATAGGGGCTTCAGTGAAGGATTTGGCTGGAAAGGCAAGAAATAAGAAAATTAGTCCAGCGGAAATGGAGGGCAGTACTTTTACCGTCTCCAATCTTGGAATGTTTGGAATTTCTGAATTTACCTCTATTATTAACCAGCCTAATTCTGCAATACTGTCTGTAGGTGCCATCGTCCAAAAACCAGTGGTTAAAAATGGTCAGATCGTGGTTGGTAATACCATGAAAGTAACATTGGCCTGCGACCACCGAACAGTGGATGGAGCTACGGGAGCACAATTTTTACAAACACTTAGGGCGTATCTGGAGAATCCGGTTACCATGTTGGCTTAAATTGAATATTTTTAACAATTATATAAAAAGCATCCTGATTTTCAGGATGCTTTTTTAACTTTAAGTCCTGTCTGGTTGTTGATAGTTATATGAATTGTACTAACAGATTCATGTTGCATCTTGGCCTTTGTATAAAATTGGTGAATAAAATACAATTCGTTTATATGACAAATAAAAATCAATTTATGAAAAACATTATAGGTCTTGCCATATTATCTATTGCCTTAGGCTGTGGTGCCGCTAAAATAGATGAGTCGGTTGGTTTGGCAAAAGGGACCAATGGTTCTGGTGCAGTTGCCAATGATGTGGAGGTAGTTCATGGTAGCGAGGGAGTTTCTTCGGTAATTTCTGATTTTTCCACAGAAAAAAGGGTTGGGGGCATAATTTCCTATTTGGCGTCGGATGACCTGAAGGGTCGAGAAACTGGTAGTGAAGGAATAGAAATGGCTGCGGAATATATAGAAACAATTTTTAAGAGTAATGGGGTTGATCCCTACTTTAAAAGTTACAGGGATACGTTGAGCAATTTTGAAAAACCGGCATACAATTTAGTTGGCTATATTGAAGGCACGGACGAACACTTAAAGAACGAATTTGTAATAATCGGTGCCCATTATGACCATATAGGTTCTGCTGATCCGGTGGCCGGTGATAATATTGCCAATGGTGCCAATGATAATGCCTCCGGTACAACCGCGGTCTTGGAGTTTGCCCGTTATTTTGGTAAATTTAAAAATAATAAACGGAGTGTAATTTTTGCTCTGTTCAGTGGTGAGGAAAAGGGTCTGTTGGGGTCGAAACACTTGGCCAAAAAGCTAAAAGACCGAAATTTGGACCTCTATACCATGCTGAATTTTGAAATGGTGGGAGTCCCTTTGGTAGGGAAGGACTATTTTATGTATGTAACGGGATATGAGGAATCCAATTTAGCGGATATTTGCAATACCTATGCTCAAGAAAAATTGGTTGGATTTCTTCCCACGGCAAAGGAATACAATCTGTTTAAAAGATCGGATAATTATCCCTTTCATTTAGAGTTTGGGGTTCCTTCCCAAACCTTTTGTACCTTCGATTTTACCAATTTCGACCACTACCACAAGGTAGGCGATGAGGTTGCCATAATGGATTTTGAACATATGGCCCTATTGGTAAATAAAACCCTTCCTGTTTTGGAAGATATTATTAATGCCCCGGTGGGGGAGATAGAATACAAGTAATGGCGAATATTGTAATTACGGGAAGTAGCAGGGGGATTGGCTTTCAATTGGCACAGTTATTTGCTAATGAAGGACATAAAGTCTTGGCCCTTTCTAGAAATAACGCCCCTATTGCCGCACTAAATCATCCGAATATATCCAGTTTTTCATTTGATTTGGCCAATGAGTCCAATTACGCCCAATTGGACGAATTCATAGAAAATAACTGGAAACAGGTTGATGCCCTTATAAACAATGCAGGTAAATTGCTGAACAAACCTTTTTTGGAAACTTCTATGGAGGCATTTGAAGAGGTTTATAAAGTGAATGTTTTTGGAGTTGCCAATATCACCAAAAGAATAATTCCCTTAATGCCCAAAACCGGTCATGTGGTGACTATTAGTTCTATGGGAGGTGTTCAGGGCAGTATGAAATTTGCAGGATTATCTGCTTATAGTTCCAGTAAAGGTGCTGTAATTACCATGACAGAATTGTGGGCAGAGGAATTTAAGGAAACGGGGCCATCATTTAATGTATTGGCCTTAGGGGCCGTACAGACCGAAATGTTGGAGGAAGCTTTTCCAGGATATAAGGCACCTACAACCGCTTTGGAAATGGCCACATATATCAAGGACTTTGCGCTTACAGGCCATAAACTGTACAATGGAAAATTGTTACAGGTGTCCAACTCAACACCTTAATTTTTAAAGCCAATGAAAGAATACAAGTGTGTTATTTTCGACTGTGATGGGGTGTTGGTAGACAGTGAGGTGCTGGGCAATCAGGTATTCGTGGATATGGCCAATGAACATGGTGCTGGGATAGATATTTCCTATGCCATGCAACATTTTAAAGGAGGGTTTTTAAATGATAGTATTAAACAGGTAGAGGCGATTATACAAAAGCAATTGCCCTTGGGATTTGAAAAAGAATATCGCCAAAGGTCCTACGAACTGTTTTCTACCCATCTGAAACCGGTAGAGGGTGTTGAACAGGTCTTGAGAAAATTAACAGTGCCCTATTGTGTTGCATCAAGCGGGCCACAGGAAAAAATTAAAAGGAATTTGGCAACGGCAGGCCTGTCCTCATTCTTTGAAAACAATATCTATAGTTGTTATGATATTGGAAAATGGAAACCCGACCCTGCTATTTACCTCTACGCCTCAAAATCCATGGGTTATTCTCCAAACGAATGCTTGGTGATAGAAGATTCCTTTAAGGGGGCTAAGGCGGCCACCTCAGGGGGATTCGATGTTTATGGTTATACCCTGTTAAACGAGGACCCTGATTTTGAAAATGAAGTTACCAAAACCTTTGAGCAAATGAAAGAGTTGATTTCCTTGCTTAAATTATAACCAACTACCTTTCTTTTTGGGGTTAGGTTTTAAAGGTTGGTTTCCTGAAATTAAACTTGCTATTACTTTCGTTTGTGGGAACTGCTCCAAAATAATCTTGATAAAAACAGTGATTGGTATTGCCATGATCAATCCAGGTACCCCCCAAATATATCCCCATAACATCAACATTACCAATACGGTAATTATGTTAATGGAAAAAGATTTTCCCATGAATATGGGCTCCAGTATTGATCCGAACAAAACCTGTACCCCGGTTATGGACAGAACAAAGAACAAGAGTGTACTTGTGGGCTCCAATTCTACAAATGCAAATAGCGCCAATAACACTACGGAAATAATGGAGCCAACCATTTGTACAAAATTTATGGCAAAGGCGAACAGTCCCCAGAAAATTGGAAAGCTTACATCAAAGAACACGCAGGCCAACCCAATTCCGATTCCTGTAAAAAGGCTTACCAGAAATTTGACCTTTATAAATTTAATAAGGTCTTTTTCAACTTTTACAAACGTTTTAACCGAGGTGTGCTTTTGTTTTAGAATGGTATTGTTCATTAATTTTTGAACGTTTATTGATTCTGCCAACCAAAGCACAACGAAAAACACCGTCATTAATATCATGGTGACCGTATTGCCAATAAAATCTAGGGTCGACCCAAAGTTCTTCATCATACTTTCTTTGGGGATAAAATTGTTAATGATGTTTTCCTCTTTGGAATAGGGAATTCCAAGATAATCTTCCATGCCTAATAATAGGGCTTCCAATTTGGTCTCCGCCTTTTGGAAAAAAGCATTGTCTGCAGATAGTATTTCCTTGCTGGTAAGTTGTATTAGCTCTCCCCCAATTTTTAAGGCCCCAATGAAAATCAGTATAACAATAAAAATACTGATAGGCTTGGATACATTCTTTTTATTGAGCCAGCGCATAATGGGTAGGAACAATAAAGCTATGAACATAGAGAAAATAAGGGGAATAAAGATAAACGATAGAAGTTTTAGTAAGTAAAACACTAAGGGGATTACTATAATAAGCAATAACTTATTGGTGGTTCTTAACTCGTTCATAATTATAATAATAGTTTGTATTTCGCTCCGTGCAACGGGAATGCAAAGTTAGTGGAAAGAAGTTGTCTTTGGTCGTTAATAAAAGTGTAAATATTCTCGTGTAAACATTTTTTTTGGTTTCGTTAATTGTATTTTGGATAAAATTTAGACTTAAGGCTATATGGAATCTTAAAATTTCTAATTTTGTTACTATGCAGGACACCTTGAAAAAGTATCTTCCAGAAAGGGCGGTAAGTTTAAGTTTGGAACTTATAAAGGAAAATGGTGTACACCTTAAAATTGTAGATCAACGGGTTACCCGTCATGGTGATTATAGGAGGATGCCCAACGGATCCCATCAAATTACTGTGAACGCCACTTTAAATAAATATCGATTCTTGATCACTTTGGTTCATGAAATAGCTCATTTGGTTGCTTTCGAAAAATATGGACGTAAAATAAAACCTCACGGATTGGAGTGGAAAAGAACATTTCAATATCTGATGTTGCCATTTTTAAGGCCGGAGGTTTTTCCAACCAATCTTTTGCCCATGCTGGCCAGACATTTTAGAAATCCGAAGGCGAGCAGTGATACAGATGCCGGCCTCTCCTTGGCCCTAAAGCAATTTGATGAACAGGATAGTGAAAAATCCTATATTTTTGAATTGCCACATGGCAGTGTTTTCAGGATATATAATGGAAAATTATTTCAAAAAAAGAATAAAAGGGTAAAGCGATACGAATGTATCGAAGTAGCTACGGGTAAGGTCTATCTGTTTCAGCCCAATGCCGAAGTGGAATTAATAAAAGATTAAAGGAAAGCACTATGAATAAAAATTATTATGCTGTTTTGATGGCAGGTGGAGTAGGGTCCAGATTTTGGCCAATAAGTACAACTGCGTATCCAAAGCAGTTTCATGATATGTTGGGTACAGGGGATACCTTGATACAGAAGACCTTTAAAAGGCTGGCTAAGTTTGTACCGGTTGAAAATATTTTGATCTTGACCAATGAAAGATATAACGAACTGGTCTTGGAGCAATTGCCGAAGGTTAAGCAGGAGCAAGTTGTTTTGGAGCCGGCCATGCGCAATACTGCTCCATGTATATTGTATGCGGCCTTAAAAATACAGAAGAAGAACCCGGATGCAGTTATGATAGTTGCCCCCAGTGATCATTGGATAGAGGATGAGGAAGCATTTGCAAAGGATGTTATAACCTGCTTTGATAAGTGCGAAAAGGAAAATGTTCTATGTACCTTGGGTATCAAGCCTACTTTTCCCAATACCGGTTTTGGATATATAGAATTTGAAAAGAAAGATGTGGAACCATTGAAGACTGTTAATCAGTTTAGAGAAAAACCTGATTATGAAACGGCCAAGGATTTCATAAAACAAGGAAATTTTTTGTGGAATGCCGGTATTTTTATGTGGAGTGTAAAAACTATAGTAGATGCTTTTAAAAAATATCAACCAGAACAATACAATTTATTTCTGAGTGGATTAGTATACTATAATACCGATCAGGAAAGGGCGTTCATAAATGAAAATTACCCCAAGGCAGAGAATGTTTCCATAGACTATGCCATCTTGGAACCGTCCAGTAATATTTTTGTTTTACCGGCCACTTTTGATTGGAACGATCTTGGTACCTGGGGTTCTTTGTACGATAAATTGGACAAGGACGATAACCAGAACGCTTTGGTGAATTGTCGGGTTTTAGCCGAGGATTCCCAAGGGAATATGATTCGTTCCCCAAAAGGAAAAATTATCGTTATTGATGGATTAAAAGACTATATTGTAGTAGACAAAGAGGAGGTTTTGCTTATATATCCCAAATCTAAGGAACAGGATATTAAAAAGGTACTTGCAAAAATCAAAGATAAATTTGGAGATCAGCTTGCTTAATTATGGAGGAAAATTTAAATAAAGACCAGAAACAGGAATTCCCTGAAGGTAGTAGGCAGGACATAAAGAGAGATTTTAGAGGTCTTTTGGAAGGTGTTAAAGTATTTCTGGCCGATCTTTTGGATATACGTAAGAATACGGATCAGGAGGCTACAAAAGAATCCATTGTTGCGGATATTCCTTTTAAAGGCCATACTTCTTGGATTTTAATATGCTCTATTTTTATAGCATCGGTAGGTCTTAATGCCAATTCTACAGCGGTTGTTATCGGTGCCATGTTAATTTCACCTTTAATGGGACCTATTTTGGGTATGGGACTATCCTTGGCAATCAATGATATAGATACCTTGAGGCGATCGCTCAAGAATTTTGCGGTTATGGTTGCCTTAAGTGTTATTACGGCCTTTTTATTCTTTTATTTATTCCCCTTAAGGGATGAATCATCGGAGTTGTTGGCAAGGACCGCTCCAGACATTAGGGATGTGCTTATTGCCTTTTTTGGTGGATTGGCATTGGTGATTGCCCGTGCAAAAAAAGGGACCATAGCCAGCGTTATTTATGGTGTAGCCATTGCAACAGCCTTGATGCCTCCTTTATGTACGGTTGGTTTTGGTTTGGCCATTGGTAATTTCAGCTATGCCACCGGTGCCATGTACCTTTTTACGATAAATACTATTTTTATTGCGCTGGCCACGTTTTTGGTTATAAAATTATTGCGTTTTCCCATGGTGCGGTATGCCAATTCACAAAGAAGAAGGTTTATTGCCCGAATGGCATCCATAGTGGCTATTTTGGTCATGATTCCTGCTGGATTTACTTTCTATGATGTGTTTCAAGAGTCCTTGTTTAAAAAGGAGGCCAAGCAATTTGTGACCAACAATATTGTGCCTTATGAATTACCGGGAGAAGGCCGTTATTTGGAGAATTTAACAGATATACAATACAATCACGGGGTTGATGGATTTATTGAATTGGTGTTTATGGGTAACGAAACCATCCCGGACAATGTTATTGCAACTTGGAATACGCAAAAAAATACCTTCGACAAGCTTAAAAATGTGGAATTAAAAATTGTACAGGGATCTAAAAACCAAGAGTTGGATCAAATGAGGTATGTCAGCGAACTGTATGAGTCCAAAAAGGCGGAATTACTTAGTAAGGAACAGCAGATTCAGGTTTTAAAAGAAGAGGTCGGAAAAATGAGTAAGATAGTTGAGCAGCAGATTCCTTTTCAGGAAATTAGTGCCGAAGCCAAGACCAATTATGAGAATTTGACCAGCTTGGGCTTTTCGTATACCATTACAACGGATTTTAATAAACTGGATACTATCCCTGTGTTTAATGTACAGTGGAAAAAGGGAGTGCCCGCCCAGCAAATAAAAACCGATTCCCAGAAACTAACGGATTGGTTGCGACTAAGGCTAAAGAATTCGAAGATTCAAGTCAGGGAAGAACAGAGTTAATTCCGCTCTTCTATATACATCTGTCTCACCTTTTTAAATAATTCCGAGGAATAGACGAAGTCGGTTACCGCTTCGTTTTCAGTTTTAAAAATTTCTTTATTACTGCCTTCCCATTCCTTTAGGCCATTTTTTAGGAAAATTATCTTCTCGCCAATTTCCATAACCGAATTCATGTCATGGGTATTGATTACGGTTGTAATATCGTATTCCTGGGTGATTTCATGGATAAGGTTGTCTATAAGGATGGCTGTTTTGGGATCTAATCCTGAATTGGGTTCATCACAAAATAAGTATTTTGGATTCATTACAATGGCTCTGGCAATGGCCACCCGCTTTTGCATCCCTCCCGATATTTCCGATGGAAATTTATTATGGGCATCAACAAGGTTTACTCGTTTAAGTACAAAATCTACACGATCCTGCATTTCCGATTTCGATTGTTTGGTGAACATGCCCAAGGGAAACATTACATTGCCCTGTACGGTCATGGAATCGAACAGGGCGCTACCCTGAAATACCATTCCCATTTCCTGTCTTAAGTTGCGTTGTTCGCTTGCGGATAGTTCGGAATATATTTTTCCGTCATAGCTAATGGTGCCTTCATCAGGAGTAAAGAGACCCAAAAGACATTTTAAAAATACCGTTTTTCCGGAACCACTTTGCCCTATTATAAGGTTGGTCTTGCCTTTTTCAAAATTGGAACTAATGCCTTTTAAAACATGGCTTTCCCCGAAAGATTTATGTATATTGTCTACTTCTATCATTAGCCCAAAAGTAATTGTGTTAAGATGTAATTTACAATAATGATCACAACACTTGTCCACACAAAGGCTGTGGTACTAGCCTTGCCAACTTCCAACGCCCCCCCTTTCATGTAGTATCCGTGAAAGGATGGTATGGTGGCAATAATCAGAGCAAAAACTATCGATTTTACAAAGGAATATGTGATATGAAACGGTATGAAGTCCAATTGCAGGCCTTCAACGAAGTCAGCACTGGAGCTAAATCCTCCAAAAACACCGGCTGTCCAACCTCCAAAGATACCCACATACATCGCTATTGCTATCACAAATGGATAAAACAACATGGCTATTATTTTCGGGAAAACAAGATAGTTCAAAGAATTGACCCCCATGATCTCCAGGGCATCAATTTGTTCCGTTACCCTCATAGTACCAATACTGGATGTGATATAGGAACCCACTTTACCGGCCATAATTATAGAGGTGAAAGTTGGGGCAAATTCAAGTATTACCGATTGCCTGGTGGCAAACCCAATAAGATTTCGAGGTATAAGTGGGTTGGTAATGTTTAGGGCGGTCTGTATGGAAACTACACCTCCGATGAAAAAGGAAATGAAAATAATAATACCCATGGAACCATAAACCAGTTCGTCTATTTCCTTTAATATTAGGGTCTTCATAATGGACCATTTGGTGGGTTTTTTGAAAACCTCCCTGATCATTATAAAATAACTGCCTATTGATGCTATATAATTCATTCAATGTAAAATATTGCTTAGGAATGTAAAAATAACAATATTAAGAATCATTTAACTTCCAATTAAAATTTAAAGGTTTTATTTCTATATTTTTGTTTTTTTAAAAACAAGAAGAATGCGAAATAAGAGTCTGCTGCTATTGGTGTTAGCGCTTGTAATAGGATTTAATCCTGTTAAGGTAAATGCCCAGAGAAAATCCAAAAAAAATAAGGTAGAAGCCATCTCCATTGCTGAGAATGCTACGGATCGGAATATTGCTACCACCCCTAAATTGGTCGTGGGTATTGTGGTAGATCAAATGAGGTACGATTATTTGACGCGTTTTTGGAATCAATATGGGGATGGCGGATTTAAGCGATTGGTGAATGATGGGTTTAATTGTAAAAACAATCATTTTAATTATGCACCAACAGTTACTGGTGCCGGACATGCCTCTGTTTATACGGGGACAACGCCGTCTATACACGGTATAATTGCAAATGATTGGTATGATAAATACGCGGATGAAAGTGTTTACTGCGCAGGAGACCCTAATTATAATTCTGTTGGAACGTCTTCAGATGCCGGAAAAATGTCCCCACACAGGGTTCAAACTACAACCATTACGGACCAAGTGAGGTTGCACACCCAAATGCGCGGTAAGGTAATTGCTGTTGCGATTAAGGACAGAGGTGCCGTTCTGCCTGGAGGGCATACTGCCAACGCCGCATATTGGTTTGATGGCGGGTCCGCAGGTAATTGGATTACGAGCTCTTATTATATGGACAAATTGCCTAATTGGGTAAGTGAATTTAATGCACAAAAAAGTGTGGATAAATATAAAAAACCTTGGACGACCCTTAAGGACATCAATAGCTATCTGGAAAGTGGTGAGGATAACAATAGTTACGAAGGGCTCTTTGAAGGTCAGTCTACTCCAACCTTTCCTCACGATTTAGTTGGTTTGTGGGATAATAATGGTAAATATAGTATTTTAAAAAGTACTCCGTATGGGAATAGTTTAACCACTGATTTTGCTTTGGAGGCTGTGGATAAAGAGGCGCTTGGAACGGATAGTTATACAGACTTCCTGGCAATTAGTTTCTCAAGTACGGATTATGTGGGGCATAAATGGGGGGTAAACTCGAAGGAGGTAGAGGATACCTATCTGCGTTTGGACCAAGATTTAAAACGTCTTTTTGAAACTTTGGATAAAAAAGTGGGAACTGGGGAATATACTGTTTTTCTAACCGCTGATCATGCAGCTATTAATGTTCCGGCTTTTTTAAGGGATCTGAAACTTCCTGGTAGTGTTGTGGAATCAAAAAAATTGGACGATCGGCTTACTGAATATTTGAAATATACCTATGGAACTACAGATATTGTGAAGAAGAATTCCAATAATCAGTTGTTTTTGGATTATAGGGTAATCAAGAGTTTGGATTTGGATGTTGATGATGTTGAAGAAGATTTGGCTTTAGAGTTAATCCAGTATGATGGTATATATAAGGTGTTTACGGCCAATCAGATGTGGCAGAATCAATATACCAGCGGAATTCCTTATATCGTACAGAACGGATTTAATCAAAAACGTTCAGGTGATGTACTTTTTGTTTTCGATCCAGGAAGTGGAAAATATGGCAATACAGGTTCAACGCATGGGTCGCCATGGAATTACGACACTCATGCCCCCTTATTATTTTATGGTAAAGGCATTAAGAAAGGGAGTACGGTAAATAGAACTGAAATCCCGGACATAGCTCCAACAATAGCTGCCTTAATGGGAATGAACGCTCCTTCAGGTACTACAGGAGAGCCAATTGAAGAGGTGATAGAATAATAGTAAGTTTTATTGTAAAAATTAAAAAGCCAAACTTTTCTTATTGGAAGAGTTTGGCTTTTATTTTTCTCCATCGCAATTGGCGAATAAACTGACCCTCCGCGGGACTTACCAGAAAATCTATTTTTTCTTTTCTGGCCAGAAAATACCCTTGAAGATTATCTGAAAACGCTCTTGGCTTTTTTTGTTTCAAAGCCATTTTTATGGAGGCAATAAACGTAATCAGTAACCCGTATCTCATGGTGAACATGGCCTTTCCTTGAAGTAATTTGGCTTTATTATTATATGCATTTCCTAAAGGCCGTAAGTGTTTAACTTGTAAGTTACTATCGGTATAGATATTAAAACCATTGTATTGGGCAAGTAACTCGTCCACGGTGTCCCATCCCATGGCAGTTTTAAGTCCGCCAATGGAATTAAAACACCTCTTGCTGTAAGCTTTAAAAGCACCACGTACATGGTCCTTGTCCATTGGGTGATTTAATTTCCATTCCCCGTTTTTGTCCTGTTCATAAGCAAAACCACCTGCTACCCCAATTTTTGCATCTGTTGAAAATATCTTGGCTACTTTTTCAAAATAGGACTCGGGAAGGATTATATCGGCATCTAACTTCACTATAAAGTCATAGTCGTCATCCAATTGCTCCAAGCCTTTATTAAAGGCATTAATAACTTTGCTACCGGGCAAATGGGCAGTGGAAGACTTTGCATTGATCTTTGAGATATAATTATGTTTGGCAGTGAAGCTGTCTATTATTTCTTCTGTATTGTCCGATGAATTATCATTTACTACAACAACTCTTTTTGGAGGCATGGTTTGTATAACCACGGATTGCAGGGCCTCCATTAAGTATTGGCCTTCGTTGTGTGCTGGAATGATAATGTAGTAGTTCACCGTTAAAATTTTATTTGATTTATTGGTAGGGCCGGTCTGCTTTCTATCTTAGGTAATCCATGTGTAAACATTTCAATTGGTATTCCCTATTTGGAATTACGGTATATCTATTAGATGGTTTTTACTTGCTGGTCTTTAAAGAACTGGTTTATTGCTGTTTTTTCTTTCGGCATAAACAATGTAATATCTGGGGGTAAAACTACGGAGCAGTGGTCTTATCCCAATTTTTTTCACGGGATTGGTCCATTTTGCCCGATCCTTAATTTCCCATCCCGCCTTTTCCAGTAACCAATCAAACTGCCAGTCTTCAAACTCGTGATAGTGTCTGTCCCAAGGGTCTGTCTTGCTTTTGTAGGCCGATGAAAACCATAATCTTAAAGGGATACTGGCTACCAATTTATCGGTTTTGATTTGGCTGAGAATATTGAATGGGGCCAAAAGATGTTCAAAGATTTCAAAGGCAGTGGCAACATCGGCCTTGGTGGTCAAGGCAGCGGAAAAATCGAGGTCTAAATCCTCACCTGTTGTATTCTCCACTTGGTAACCATTTTCTTTCATAATCTTGGAAAAGGGATTTTCAACCCCAAGATCTAAAATAGATTGATCGGTAGACACATGTTTTTGTAGAAATTCCAGAGTATGTTTAAAACGTTTGTTCGGGAAGGTTCTTTCGTACATCGGCGGTAATCTGGTTTGTTGTTAAGATGTTTTTTACGGTTTAATAAGGAATTATCCAAAAACCAGAAACAAAGATATTTGAAAAAGTGTTTAGCAGTCTATGGATTATACCATATAGACAATGGCGTTTATGTTCATGCCTGCACCAACACTGGCAAATATAACAACATCTCCCTTTTTTATCGATTGATTTTCCATTTTTCCATTTTTCACCATATCAAATAGGGTGGGAATGGTAGCTACGGAACTATTTCCCAATTTTTCTATGCTCATGGGCATAATTCTATTGGGCACTTCCATATTGAAAAGATTATAAAAACGTTTTACTATGGCCTCATCCATTTTTTCATTGGCCTGATGAATGAATATCTTTTTTACTTCGTTGATCGCCACTCCACTTTTATCCAAACAGTCTTTCATGGCCTGGGGTACATGGGTTACCGCAAATTCATATATTTTTCGGCCATGCATTTTTATGTATCGCGTATCGTCTTTTGCAGTTTTGGAATAGGACTCGCCATAGAAGAGAAAAAAGGCTTCTTCATTGGCATAGGTTGCGCTATTGTGCGACAGGATTTGGCCAGCATTTTCCCTGGCTTCAATAATGGTTGCCCCGGCACCATCCGAATAGATCATGGAGTCCCTATCATGCTTGTCCACAATCCTTGATAGGGTTTCTGCGCCAATTACAAGACATTTTTTGGCAATCCCACTTTTGATAAATGCATTTGCCTGGATTACTCCTTCTATCCAACCTGGGCAACCAAATAGGAGGTCATAGGCAACACATTTGGGATTCTTGATCTGTAATTGGTGTTTTACCCGAGTGGCCAAACTTGGTAAGGTGTCCCCTTGGTTTTTACCAACTGATACATCACCAAAATTATGGGCAAAAATTATATAGTCTAGTTCCTCTTTGTTAATTTGGGCATTGGCTATTGCCTTTTCTGCAGCAAAAAATGCCAGTTTGGAGGTGTTTAAATTATCCTCGGCATAGCGCCTTTCGCTTATTCCGGTAATGCCTTGGAATTTTTGAATGATCACATCATTTGGATGCTTAAAGGGAGTGCCATCCTCATTTAAAAAATCGTGATTTTTAAAATCTGAATTTTTTGTTACGATAGATGGAAGGTAAGAACCAGTGCCAGTAATGCCTATGTTCATAATAATGTGCAATTTTAATAGTATAAATATAAACCAATTGGGCCGCGGTAATTTATGTCCTTCGGATTTGATATGATGTTCAAGATAATTAAGCTTTTGTATTTGCTCAAAAAAAAGCCTTTCACATTTGATGGAAAGGCTTTAAAAGGCTTGATTTTGTTGAGATTTTTAGGCTTCTACATAAGCTTCGATGGGCGCACAAGTGCATATTAAATTACGGTCTCCATATGTGTCGTCCACGCGTCTTACGCTAGGCCAAAACTTGTTATCCAAAATATATGGCAATGGGAAGGCCGCTTGTTGTCTACTGTAAGGAAACTCCCATTTGTCATTGGTAATCATTTCCAAAGTGTGGGGTGCATTTTTTAGAGCATTGTTATTGTCCTCAACGGATGCTGCATCAATTTCTTCACGAATAGATAGCATGGCACTACAGAATCGGTCCAATTCTGTCAGGCTTTCGCTTTCCGTAGGTTCTATCATAAGTGTTCCGGCTACCGGGAAAGAAACTGTAGGTGCATGGAATCCATAATCCATTAATCTTTTTGCGATATCGGTAACTTCTATTCCATTTTCTTTAAATGGTCTACAGTCTATAATCATTTCGTGGGCAGCTCTACCTCTTTCTCCCGTATAGAGTACATCAAATTTTCCACTAAGCTTATTTTTAATGTAGTTCGCATTTAGGATAGCGGTCTTTGTAGACTGGGTCAATCCGTTTTCCCCCAACATTTTTATATATCCATAAGAAATTAAACATACCAACGAGCTTCCCCAAGGAGCAGCCGATATGGCTGTAATAGCCTTGTCTCCGCCCGTTTTAATTACGGGGTTTCCTGGTAGAAATGGTACTAGTTGTTCTGCCACGCAAATGGGGCCAACTCCAGGGCCACCACCACCATGAGGGATAGCGAATGTTTTATGTAGGTTTAAGTGGCAGACATCGGCCCCAATGGTGGCAGGATTGGTCAATCCTACCTGTGCATTCATATTGGCCCCGTCCATATAGACTTGACCTCCGTTGTCATGGATCAATTTTGTAATTTCCTTAATGGATGATTCGAATACACCGTGGGTAGACGGGTAGGTTACCATTAAAGCGGATAGATTGTCTTTGTGCAACTCGGCTTTTTCAGCTAAGTCGGTCACATCTATGTTCCCGTTTTCGTCAGTTTTTGTAACTACTACCTTCATGCCCGCCATAACTGCTGAAGCAGGGTTGGTGCCATGTGCCGAGGCAGGTATTAAGCAAATATTTCTATGACCTTCCCCTCTGGACTCGTGGTATGCCCTTATGACCATTAGGCCGGCAAATTCTCCTTGCGCTCCAGAATTTGGCTGTAAAGAAGTTCCGGCAAACCCGGTGATGATATTAAGATCTTTTTCCAATTCCTTAAGGATGATCTGATAGCCTTCCGCTTGGTCAATAGGTACAAAGGGATGGATATTTCCCCAACGCGCCAAGCTCAATGGCAACATTTCGGAGGCCGCGTTCAATTTCATGGTACATGAGCCCAAGGAAATCATGGAGTGGTTCAACGCCAGATCCTTTCGTTCCAATTTTTTAATATACCTCATCAATTCGGTTTCCGAGTGATAGGAATTGAATACACTATTCTCCAAAAACGTTGAAGTGCGCACCAGCTTGTTTTCAAGAAGGGATTGTGCTAAAAGGCCATTGATAACAATGGGTTCTTTCCCAATGGCTTCTGCGAAAATATTTACTATTAATTGTAGATCTTTCAGGGAGGTAGCTTCGTTCAATGCAATCGATATGGTGTCTGCATCAACGTATAGGAAATTAACCTCATGTTTTTCGGCAATGGGCCTCACTTTTGAGGAATCTGCCTTTATGCTTATGGTATCAAAATAACTAGTGTTGGTTTGATATAACCCTAATTTTTCAAGACTATCCACTAGGGTAACCACTGTGGAATGTACCTTGTTTGCGATATATTTTAGTCCCTTAGGTCCGTGATAAACAGCGTACATTCCGGCCATTACAGCCAACAGGACCTGAGCTGTGCAGATGTTGGAGGTAGCTTTGTCGCGTTTTATGTGCTGCTCCCTTGTTTGTAACGCCATCCTTAAAGCCGGCTTGCCATCGGTGTCCTTTGTAACTCCGATTATTCTGCCTGGAATACTTCTTTTGTACTCTTCTTTAGTGGCAAAAAAAGCGGCATGAGGTCCACCGTAGCCTAAAGGAATTCCAAATCGTTGAGTGGTTCCTACCACCACATCGGCTCCAAATTCACCCGGAGGGGTCAATAATGCCAAACTTAAGATATCTGCAGCAACGGCAACTTTTATATTTTTTTCAACCGCTTTGGCCACGAATGGGGCATAATCATTTACTTGGCCATGCTTTCCTGGATATTGCAACAAGGCGCCAAAATAATCATCTCCAAATTCAAAGCTTTCGTGGTTTCCAACGATCAGTTCTATTTCAAGTGGGGTCGACCTTGTTTTTAACAGGGACAATGTCTGGGGCAATATCTCTTCGGAAACAAAGAATTTTAAAACGTTGTTTTTCTTTTGATCCCTACTTCGTACATCAAAGAGCATGGTCATGGCTTCTGCAGCGGCAGTACTCTCGTCCAAAAGTGAGGCGTTGGCCAATTCCATTCCTGTGAGTTCTGCTATTACGGTCTGGAAATTCAATAAGGCCTCTAGGCGCCCTTGGGCAATTTCAGCTTGGTAAGGTGTGTAGGCCGTATACCATCCTGCATTTTCCAAAATATTTCTCTTTATCACTGAAGGGGTTATACTTTCATGATAACCAAGACCGATATAGGATTTAAAAACTTTATTCTTTTCGGATAAAACTTGGATATGGGACAAATACTCGTGCTCACTCATAGGCGGCTCCAGAGCCAAGGGTTTTTCAAGGCGAATATCGTCTGGAATTGTTTCGGTTATCAATTGGTCCACTGAGTTGGCATTGATGGTTCTTAGCATCTGTGGAAGGTCTTCCTCCCTAATGCCGATATGGCGCAAGGCAAATACGTCTGTCCTCATAAATTCAAGCATTTTTAATCTAAAATATAGGTGAGCAAAAATACTCATTATTTATGTTTATTTTGCAGCTTTTACTTCCAACTCCTTCAAAGTTTTTAACTAAAATAAGAGGTTATGAACACTTTGGTTATTTTTGATTTATGAACTGGCGTAGCTACTTATTTCATTTTTACTTGGATGCCAGTATACATGTAGCATTATCGGTGTTTGCATTAATTGAAATTTCCTGCGTTTTTTTCGGTCTGTCCAGGGACAATCATATCTCGTATCTTGTTTTTTTCGGTACAATTGCGTGCTACAATTTTGTGAAATATGGGGTGGAGGCAAAGAAGTATTTTTTAGTGGCCAATACTTACCATAAGAATATTCAGGTCGTAAGTTTTATTGCAGGGGCCTTTGCTCTGTACCATTCTTTTTTTGTGTCCTATGAAGCTTGGATCGGCCTTGCTGTTTTGTCGGTTCTGACTAGTTTATATGCTGTTCCGTTGTTGCCCAACGCAAAAAATCTTAGAAGTTTGGGGGGGCTCAAGATTTTTATAGTGGCTTTGGTGTGGGCGGGTACAACGGTAGTTTTACCAATTGTAGCTGCAGATATGGTTTTGGATTGGGATGTTGCAGTGGAGTTGGTGCAGCGATTTTTAATGGTGCTGATCCTAATGTTGCCATTTGAAATTAGGGATTTGGATTATGATGATCCGGAACTTAGAACTTTGCCCCAACGATATGGTTACCTGAACACAAAAATTTTGGGTGCCGCCGGCGTGGTTGTTTTTTTCTTTTTAACTTTTATGAAAGATTCCCTGACGTATTTGGAGGTGTTGAGTAAAGGCCTGGCATTTCTGGTTCTAGGAATGTTAATGTTGGTGACCAGAAGAAATCAATCCCAATTTTTTTCTTCCTTTTGGGTCGAGGCCATTCCAATTTTTTGGTGGGTCTGTATTTTGGTATTGGATGCCTTTTTAAGTCCTTGATTTTAACTTCGTTTTCATCTTTTCCTTTTCCTCAATGGGAAGCGTCTTAATGTTGGCTTGTGAGCAGAGAGATGTTAGTTCGGTATTTTTTTTGGAAAAGGTTTTACAGGTTTTGCAAAACAATACGTGAAGCTTAATCTTGATTTTCTCCAAGAAAGAGGCTTCCTTATACTGAACTTTAGTACAAATTATTTCAACGTCCTTACAGCTTTTCATATCTTGAACCAATTGTTGTTTAGGCAATCCATGAGAACAGTTCTTGCTCTATGGAGGATTACCCAAAGATTAGACGGATTGATGTCTAGCTCCTTACATACCTCTTCGGTACTGAGTCCGTTTATTGTTTTTAGGGTAAATGCCAAAGCGTGTTTTTTGGGAAGCTTGGCTATACAGTCTTGAATGGCCATGCCCAATTCCTCATTTTCTATTTGGCTGTTTTCCAATATACTCATGGGGTCCGCCACCTGTTCCTCCAAAAAGTTGCTATCGGCCTCACTATTTTGGTTTTGGGTAATGCGGACCATAGATTTCGCCTTTTTGGAATTTATTTTGCGATAATGATCAATTACTTTCCTTTTTAGGATAGAGATCAGCCAAGTGCGTTCAGCGGCCTCCCCTTTAAAATTTTTTGCAGATTTCAATCCGGCAAAAAAAGTCTCCTGTACCAAATCTTTGGCAATTTCAGAATCGCTTACCCGGCTTACCGCATAGTTAAAGAGGTAATCGGAATAACTATCGACCCAAATATCCGGATTTAATTCTTGTTTTGTCATTCATATGTTTGTCGTTTCAAAAATAAGTGATTTTTTTCTGAAGAAGAATTCTTATTTTTGATTAAGCAAATAAGTTATGAGAACAATATTTCTTTTTTTGGTAGTACTGGTACTGCAAACGGGCTGTTCCCAAGAAAATAAGGACAAAATGCCTATAAGCGACTTTAAGCAGGAATTATTGGATAACGCTATTTTGGTAGATGTTAGGACTCCTGAGGAATTTAGTGCGGGACACTTGGAGAATGCCGATAATATAAATTGGTATGATGCTGATTTCTCGGAACGTTTTAAAACAGTGGACAAAAACAAAACTATTTATGTATATTGTAAGATGGGCGGACGCAGTGCGAAGGCACAGGAAAAGTTGAAATCCTTGGGCTTTACCAATGTTGTTAACCTGGAAGGGGGATATGATGCCATTAAGGCGAACAATTAAACCTAGGATATCGGCTATACAATAAAGACCATATTTGGCATACGATGTCTGGGCAATTTATTGGTTATGATAAGATATAAGTCAAAAATTGGTTGGATTCTGGTAGTGGTAATCCTGATTTTGCTTTTAGCTCCTATTTTCCAGTTGTTGAAACACTCTTTAAGTATTGGCCCCATATTTTTGTTATTGCCTTCACTTTTTATTGGTTACATATTTATATCTACCTATTATGAGATTGGTAATGGAGTTTTAAGGGTTAAAAGTGGATTTCTGCTCAACCGTTCCATTCCAATAAGTTCTATAACAAAAATTGAGGCTACAAAAAATCCCATAAGTGCACCGGCCACTTCCTTTGACAGGCTGGAGGTGTTTTACAATAAATATGAAAGCGTCATCATTTCCCCTAAAGGGAAACGCGCATTTATAGCCCATTTAAAACAGCTAAATCCCAATATTCAGGATAATACGGGATTGTAAATTGTTTACTCTGTTTCAAGATAAAATGGAAACAGCGGGATATCCCTTTAGCGGTTTAGATTATTGCCTTAACCGAAACCTGTAATTAATTGGAAGTCTCAGCCAACAGGCCTGCCCTTTTTAACAAGGCCTCTATCTTTGGTTCGCTCCCTCTAAAACGTTTGTACAATTCCATAGGCTTTTCGGTTCCGCCTTTAGACAGTACATTGTCCTTAAACTTAGTGGCCACTTCTTGGTTGAAAATACCTTTCTCCTTAAAGTAGGCAAAGGCATCGGCATCCAAAACTTCCGCCCACTTGTAGCTGTAGTATCCAGAAGAATATCCACCTTGAAATATGTGGGAAAATGAAGTGCTCATACAGGTTTCGGGACATTCCGGGTATAGATCTGTTTGCTCAAAAGCTTTTACTTCCTGTTCCTTTACGTTGCTGATGCCGGATGGATCCGTGCCATGCCAAGACATGTCCAATAAACCAAAACTTATCTGTCTAAGCGTGGCCATTCCTTCTTGGAAGGTGGCCGAGTCTTTTATTTTTTGTACTAAATCCATTGGTATTACCTCGCCCGATTCGTAATGCATAGCAAATAATTCCAAGGCTTCTTTTTCAAAGCACCAGTTTTCCATTATCTGACTAGGAAGTTCCACAAAATCCCAATAAACAGAAGTGCCGGACAGTCCGGGATAAACCGTATTTGCCAACATGCCATGCAATCCGTGGCCAAACTCATGGAACAAGGTAGTAACCTCATTAAATGTGAGCAAGGAGGGTTTGCTAGCAGTAGGTTTGGTGAAATTGCAGACATTGGAAATATGTGGGCGTACATTAATTCCATTTTGAACGTATTGGGTCTTGTAGGATGTCATCCAGGCTCCTCCACGTTTTCCAGGTCTAGGATGGAAATCTGCATAAAACAGGGATACTAGGTTTTTGTCCTTATCGTAAATGCGATACGTTTTTACATCCGGGTGATATTTGTCAACATCAAAAACTTCTTCAAATTGCAGGCCGAATAATTTTTCGGCTACCTTAAATACCCCAGCGATTACATTTTCCAATTTAAAATAGGGTTTAAGCTTTTCGTCGTCCAGGTCGAACAGTTTTTGCTTTAATTTTTCGGAATAGTAGGCGCCGTCCCATTTCTGTAAACGATCTATGTTATCCAATTTTTTGGCAAATTCTTCCAACTCGGCAAATTCTTTCTTAGCTGCCGGTTTTGCTTTTTCCAACAATTCGTTAAGAAATTGGTGGACCTTTTCAGGGGTTTCTGCCATACGTTCCTCCAATACATAGTGGGCATGTGTTTTGTAGCCAAGCAAATTGGCCCTTTCATGGCGAAGGTTGGCAATGTTAATTATGTTTTTCTGATTATCCAATTCATCGTTATGAAAGCCTTTGCTGCCAAATGCAATGGAAAGTTCCTTCCTTAATTTCCTATTGCTGGCATATTTCATAAAAGGAATATAGCTGGGATAATCCAAGGTAATCAACCAGCCGTCTTTGTCCTTTGATTTTGCCAATTGCGCAGCTGCCTCTTTTTCCCCTTCAGGAAGACCGTCCAAATCTTCCTCATTGGTAAGGTGCATTTCATATTTGTTGGTCTCGGCCAAAACATTTTCCCCGAATTGAAGCTTAAGTTTGGACAGTTCGGCATCAATTTCGCGTAGGCGCTTCTTTTTGTCCAAGGGCAAATTGGCACCGTTCCTACTAAAGCTTTTGTATTTTTTGTCGAGAAGGGTTTGTTCCTCGGTGGTCAATTCCAGATCATTCCTTTGGTCGTATACCGCTTTAACCCGCTTAAATAAATCCTCGTTCAGGGTAATGTCATTGCTGAATTCCGACAATAGGGGAGATACCTCCTGGGCTATTTTCTGAATTTCCGGATTGGTCTCAGCAGAATTCAAATTAAAAAAGACGCTGGATACCCTATCCAATTGTTGTCCGGCAAAATCCAAGGCAGCTATGGTATTCTCAAAAGTAGGAACCTGCTTGGAGTTTGCAATGGCATCAATTTCTGCCCTGGCATCCTCAATGGCCTGCAAAAATGCAGGTTTAAAATGTTCGTTTTTTATTTTTGAGAATGGTGCTGTATCAAATGGGGTCAATAATGGATTCATATGAGGGTATTGCGTTTTTTTTAATGGTAAAATGATTTGTAAAGACTGTTTACTTTTTAAGGTTTGCTTTTTTCATTTCCTCGGCTCCGTCCATGACCTTTTGCTTTAAGCCTTCTTTGTATAAGATAATTTTGTCCAGGACACATTTGTCCGAGCTTCCAATGATCTGGGCTGCCAGTATTCCGGCATTTTTTGCGCCATTAAGAGCTACTGTCGCCACGGGAACACCGCCGGGCATTTGGAGAATGGATAGCACGGAATCCCAGCCGTCTATGGAATTACTGCTTTTTACGGGAACACCTATAACAGGTAAAGGGGACATGGATGCCACCATTCCTGGTAAATGTGCTGCACCGCCTGCACCGGCAATAATTACAGAGTACCCATTTTTATGGGCATTCTTGCTGAAATCGAACAATTTTTCCGGGGTACGGTGGGCAGAGACAATATCGACATCTACCTCAATATCAAAACCTTTTAATATATCAATGGCTTCTTGCATAACAGGGAGGTCGCTGGTACTTCCCATAACTACGGCTACTTTACTCATATCATTGAAAATTTTTATTCGCTAATCACTTTTATTGTATTCTTGACTTGTTCGGCTATTTTTCTTGCCTCCTTAATGTCGTTGTTCACTATGGTAACATGGCCCATTTTTCTGAAAGGCCTGGTCTGTTTTTTACCGTAAATATGAGGAGTAACACCATCCAGGCTCAAAATTTCCTCCATATTTTCATAGACCACATTTCCTGTATGGCCTTCTGCACCTACTAAATTCACCATTATGCCGGCAACTTTACTGGCCGTATTTCCCAAAGGAAGGTCTAAAATGGCACGGATATGTTGTTCAAATTGGTTGGTATAACTTGCTTCAATACTGTAATGGCCACTGTTGTGGGGTCTTGGGGCTACTTCGTTTACCAGAATTTTATCGTCCTGGGTCTGGAACATTTCCACGGCCAAAAGTCCAACATGCTTTATTTTATGGGATAGTTGAAGCGCTATTTCCTGAGCTTTTTCGGCGACTTTGGCATCTATACGTGCGGGACAAATAACATATTCCACCTGATTGGCTTCGGGGTGGAATTCCATTTCCACTACGGGATAGGTTTTAACTTCACCGCTGGCACTCCGTGCTACTATTACCGCAAGTTCATTCTTGAAATTTATCATTTCTTCTGTGATGCATTCCCCAGCAGGCAGACCGTTCAGATCTTCCAGTTTACGAACTACCTTAACCCCCTGACCGTCATATCCAAATTGTGTGGCTTTCCAAATAAAAGGGAATTTTAGTCCGCCATTGGCAACACTGTCTTCAATCTCACTTTTATAAGCGAAACGCTGAAAATCTGCAGTGGGGATATTGTTGTCCACATAAAACAGTTTTTGTTTTGCCTTGTTCTGAATAATGCGCAGTGCTCTAGTGGGCGGAAATACCTTTAGACCTTCATCCTCTAATTTTTCCAGGGCATCAAGGTTTACGTTCTCGATTTCTATGGTAAGCACATCTACTTTTTTGCCAAGCGCATAAACCGCCTCAAAATCCATTAAATCGCCCTTAAAAAATTCATTGCAGGCTATTTTGGAAGGAGCTTCGTCGGACGGGTCCAATACCTTGGTGTGGATGTCAAATTTTCTTGTTTCGTACAAAAGCATTTTACCTAATTGACCGCCTCCTAGTATTCCTAGTTTAAAATCAGAAGAAAAATAGTTCATTGGAAATGATTCGCTTGTATTAAAGTAGATTGTATATTAGGAACAAAAATACAGCTAAATCTTAGAAACTAGGCCTAGACCATTAAAAAAGAGAAATCAAAGTGCTATATTTGGCATCTTGAATTTATTATAAAAACATTAGTCTTGATTAAGCTACACGACAAATATTTTAAGCCTTTTATAAGTGAAGGTGAGATTATGGCCGCGATTAAAAAGATTGCGGACCAGGTCGCTGTGGATTACAAGAAGGAAACTCCCATATTTGTGGGTGTCCTAAACGGGGCATTTATGTTCGTTTCCGATTTTCTAAAGGCCTATCCACACCCTTGTGAGGTTTCCTTTGTTCGTTTAAGCTCCTATCAGGGACTTACTTCTACGGGAATTGTGGAATCGCTCTTGGATGTTCCGGAAAATATTGAGGGCAGAAGTGTTATTATCCTGGAAGATATTATAGATACAGGTAGGACCGTTAAAAAATTAATAGACCTATTTTCCAATACCAAGGTAAAGGAATTTAAAATTGCCACCTTGTTTTACAAATCAGAAGTGTATAACGGGGAGTATGATATAGACTATTTTGGTTTGAAAATCGAAGATAAGTTTATAGTAGGCTATGGATTGGATTATAATGAATTGGGAAGAAATTTAAGAGCAGTATATCAACTAAACCAAAAGCACATGATAAACCTAGTTTTGTTTGGAAAACCTGGTGCAGGAAAGGGCACGCAGGCTTCATTTTTAAAGGAAAAGTATAATTTAAAGCATATTTCAACTGGAGATGTCTTTCGTTATAATATTAAGAATGGTACCGAACTGGGAACACTGGCAAAGTCATATATAGATAAAGGTGAATTGGTGCCGGACGAGGTTACCATTAAAATGCTACAGGATGAGGTGGAGAAAAACCCCGAAGCCAGCGGATTTATCTTTGACGGTTTCCCAAGAACTACGGCACAGGCCAAAGCATTGGATGATTTTTTGGTAAGTAAGGAGATGAGGATCGATGCTACTATTGCCTTGGAAGCCAATGATGAAGTATTGATACAAAGATTATTGGAACGTGGTAAAGTTAGTGGTAGAAGCGACGACCAGGACGAAAAAATGATCCGTAACCGTTTTGATGAATACAATGAAAAAACAGCTCCCTTAAAGGATTACTATGATGATCAGGGGAAATTTCATAGTGTCAACGGAATAGGTTCTATAGAAGACATTACAAGCCGCTTGGCAAAAGTAATAGAGGAGCTGCAGGCAGTCTAATTTCGGGGTGTACTGAAATATATACTCCCAGTAAAGAGGAATTGCCTTGAAAAATGCCCCAGGGGTTCTTATAATCTGCCCACTCATAATTTCTTGGTTTAAAAGTTGAACTACAGGAATTTTGTAATCCTACTTTGACAGAACTTGGAATAATAAACTAAAAAAATGACGGAAGGAAATTTTGTGGATTATGTTAAAGTGCACTTGGAATCCGGTAACGGAGGAAAAGGTTCAGTGCATTTGCATAGGGAAAAGTTTATCACAAAAGGAGGGCCAGATGGTGGTGATGGTGGTCGTGGTGGTCACATTATTGTCCGTGGCAATAAAAATTTATGGACCCTGTTGGGTTTTAAGTTCACCAGAACTTTTAGGGCCGGTCATGGGGAGCATGGCAGTAAGAACCGAAGTAGTGGTGCAGACGGACAGGATGTGTATTTGGAGGTGCCATTGGGGACTGTTATTAAAGATGCTGAAACCCTAGAAGTTTTAATGGAGATTACCGAGGACCAGGAAGAGAAAATTCTTTTGGAAGGAGGCATGGGAGGTCGTGGTAACTGGCATTTTAGAACAGCTACCAACCAGACGCCAAGATACGCCCAACCCGGTATAAGTGGCCAGGAATTGGACCTTATCATGGAGTTGAAAGTATTGGCCGACGTAGGTTTGGTGGGTTTTCCAAATGCTGGTAAATCTACCCTATTATCCGTTCTTACCTCTGCCCAGCCCAAGATAGCAGATTATGAATTTACGACCCTAAAACCCAATTTGGGGATTGTGGAATACAGGGATTTTAAAAGTTTTGTTATTGCGGATATTCCCGGTATTATAGAAGGGGCAGCCGAGGGAAAGGGTCTAGGACATTATTTTTTAAGACATATAGAGCGTAATTCAACTTTGCTGTTCCTGATTCCTGCAGACAGCAAGGATATTTCCAAGGAATATGAAATCCTGTTGGACGAGCTGCGCAGATATAATCCCGAACTATTGGACAAGGACCGGTTGATCGCCATCTCCAAAACAGATATGTTGGACGAGGAGCTTATTGCAGAAATGAGGATTGAACTGGATAAAGATTTCAAAGATGTGCCCTATATGTTCATATCTTCCGTGGCCCAAATAGGGCTGGTGGAACTTAAGGACAGATTGTGGGCCATGTTGAATAAATAGCCCAATTTTTTTTATATATCCATATGCTCGTTTTTAATAGTTGTAATACCCTGCGTTTTAACGAATACTTGCCCTCATAAAAAACGGCATAATATTTTTCACTATTTTAGAGTCTATTTAGGAAATAACAATTTCTTAAGCAGGCTCTTATAAAAATTGGAATAATGAAAAGTATAATCCCATTCTTACTCTTGCTCTTTTTAGTTTCCTGTAGTGCTATTCGTGTAAATTATGACTATGATCGGGACACTGATTATTCTAAATATACTACCTATAACTACTATTCTGACATGGATACTGGTTTAAGTGAATTGGATGCCCGGCGATTATTAAGGGCCATTGATTCTACTATGCGGGGAAAAGGTTTTTTGTTATCCGAAGAGCCTGAATTTTTAATTAATATTTTGAGCAGTTCTTTCCAGGCCCCTAGAAATAATACCGTAGGGGTAGGTATAGGGGGTACAGGGAGAAACGTTGGTGGTGGAATGACAATTGGTATTCCGGTGGGAGCAACGAATGTGGAACGGGAAATTCAGTTCGATTTTGTAGACAGTCAAAAGGATGAACTTTTTTGGCAGGCCATTACAGTAAGTAGTCTAAGGGAAAACAGTTCTCCCAGTGAAAGGGAAGATAAAATACAGGCATTGGTGACCAAAACTCTTGAAAAATACCCACCTAAAAGTAGAAAGTAGTCCATATAGCCTCTGTAAAGGTTATAATGTTATTCGTTAAAATATTATAAATAAGAAGCGGGAGCCGTTATGGCTCCCGCTTCTTATATTCTATGATGTTATTATAGAGGTTATGGTCTCAGTATGTCTTTATATCTTTCTTTGTAGGCGTACAACATTACTATATTAAGAACAAGCAATACCAAAGTTAGGCCAATGGAACCTGGTTCCAAAAATGCATTGAACAATAATGCATTCACAGAGACGGTCATCAGTATAATCATCATTAACGCACCAAATTTATTGGTCAATAAGGAAAGTCCTGAAAGAATCTCCACTATGGCTACCACATAAAGGGTATTGGTGCTCATTAAGGCGGAAAAATAGTTCATGGCAGCTTCGGACATTTGTCCTGCCGGCATAAAATGTAAGAATTTATTCGCCCCGAAGACGATCAGAAAAATTCCAAAAACAAAGCGCAAGGCAATAAAGAAGGTAGAGTTCATAATTCGTTGATTTTACGTTAGTTATTTATGAATTTATGAAAAAAAGCAATACCTTTTTAACAATATTTTATTTTTTTGTTATTCTATAAGAATCCTCACTCCCTCGCTATGACTACTAAATTCGGGGGCATACATACTCTGAATGGTGGAAATTCCGTTGCTGAAGTCCCCGGCATTGTTGACCCTTAAGTCATATTCGAACACAAATATTCCTTTGGGCAAGTAGTCGAAAAAGAAATTGGTACTGGCATCTTTTGTGCTTTCATAATATCCCAGGCCATCTTGCCATTTATAGCTGGAAAGCACATTTATGGGTTCCATTCCCGCGGCCCTCATATCTTTCATGTGTACAAATTCCATTGGTCTATCTGCCCTTAATTCAATTCTTATACGAACTAAATCGCCAACATGTAAAGCTGTTTTGCCATTAATTTCAGACAATACCTCACCTGTATCCGTGTTCTTTTTTAGGAAGACTTTCTTTTTTAATTTCAAAGGTGTATCGGCAGGGGTTATTTTGTCCAAATCTTCAAAATATTGCCAGTACAAAGCTCCCCAAGCAATGCCGTCCCCTTTTTTGTTCAGTTGAACCTCTGCCATTTTTGGACTTATTTCGTTTTTGCTCCAGGAGGTTTTGTAATATCCGGTTCCGGCTTCCACTTGTACATTTTCGAGTTTGGAGGGTTCAATTTTTTTACCTCCAACCAGGACGTCTACAGCTTCTGTTACAGACAACCATTCACTTCCCCTTAAAAGTAGGGCATATACTGCATCAGTGGTAGCTTTGGTAGTTTTCCATTGATTGGTCTGTTTGTTCTTCAATAGCCAAATTTTAAGATTGTCAACTGTTTTAATATCATCTTTAATTTCAGAAAAGGCTTCTATTAACAGGGATTGGGTCTCAATTGGTGCTTGGTACCAATACCAGGAATTACTATTTTCTTTCCAATACATTCCTAATTCATCACTCAAAATACTATTTTCCTCCAAGGACTTAATTATTTTATTGGCTGTAGCTGTATTTCCGTTTCTATGGAGAATTAGGGATAGTAGCCCTTTTGAATACAAGTCCCTTTTTACCCAATATTTTTGTACCTGGCTGGTGTAGTAATCCATAATTTCAGCTACTTTTTTGGAAACCTTGATGTCTGGAAAATAACTGCGCATATACATATAATGTATTTGGGTATGGCTCAAATGGTCATTGTTAAGGTCTGTGGCGTATTTTTTCATTTGCTCGTATTCTTTCACAAACTCATCGTCCAAAAAGGCAACCGCATTTTTTATTACTTGCTGTTCCTTGGTATTGCTGTTCTTTCCAATCCCGGATTTTTCCTCACTTCCACTGGGTGGTATAAGTTTTTTGAGATGCCCTAGGCCAGTAACAATATGTTGGGTAATAAATCGGTTTTCGGGGCCTCCCTTGAACCAGGCCCAAGCCCCGGACGACATTTGATTCTGAACAAGTTTATTGAAGGCATTGTCTTGATCATTTTTCAATTTGTTGAGATCGAAGAGCAGTGCTATTCGTTTCTTTTGTTCAGTTTCAGATTGTGCATCGCGCAACCATGGTGTTTCCTGGATTAAAATGGATTTTAATTCTTCATTTTTTTCAAGGTTGCTCAATAAGGCATCGGAATTGGCCCATTGGTTAAATACCTGTTGTATTCTCGGATTGGAATTGGCAATATACCCTCCCAAAGTGTTGGCGTAATATCTCGAAAATATTTGCTCGTTACAGTCATAAGGATATTCCATTAAGTAAGGCAGAGCCTGAACGGCATACCATGCCGGATTGGAAGTTATCTCCAAGCTAAGTTGATGATGCTTTAGGGTAGTGGAGGTAGTGTTCTTTAATTTATCCAAAGTAAATGTCTTGGTTTCATTTCCCCGCACCCACATTGGCAGGGTTTCCGTGACTAACATTCGGTTAGAGAGTACCGGAAGTACATTTTGTTCTCCGTCGCTAAAATTACCCGCCTTGGCCATTACCTTGTACTGTACGGCTCCAATTCCTTCGGGAATTTTCAAGTTCCAGGACACTTGGGTATTTCCCATGGCATCTACAGTAAATGTATTTTCGGGCATAACAGTTCCGGAAAGTGGGTCACTGATCAATAATTCCCGGGTAATATCCTTTCCACTAAAGGCATCTGCCAATTCCAACCTGGCATTGCCACTGAGCAATTTGTTGGTTAGATTCGCAATTTTGGTGCTGATTGTTATTTTATCTCCCTCGCGTAAGAAACGGGGTGCATTTGGGGTAACCATTAATTCTTTTTGCGTAACGGTTTCCAAGGTGGACGTGGCGCTTTCCATGGACTTGGTATGTGCCAGTAGCTGTAGCTTCCATTTGGTCAAAGCTTCAGGGGTAGTGAAACTAAAGGAAACATTCCCGTCTTTATCGGTGAGGAGCTGGGGAAAGAAAAAGGCAGTTTCCTGAAGGTTTTTCCTGATTTGGATATCGTCAAAGCTATTTTTGTTGTCATTCTCTATTGGGGCAATTGGGTTATTGTTCCCCTTGTTTTCCGGGGCTGGTGCTGCACTGCCGGTTACTGCGGTTTCCTCCAAGGATTCACTTTCAGCTAACTCGGCCCTTTGTATACCTGGTGCACTACTCTTCATCACCATTCTGTCATATAGGGCATAGCTATATCCAAAGTGGAAACCGAACCAATCAAAGGAGTCATAATCTTGAGGGTCATAACTAAATCTATCTCCAAAATTTAGATAGGTATTAAAGGAGGTAATCCCGTAACTTTTATAGGCATTGAGGTGTCTGTGGGAGTAATATTGCCCCCTGTAGTTCGGGGAGAAATTCCAATGATGTCCTTTAAAGGCATCCAAAGAGGCATCATACATACTTGCCAACAGTTCGGCAGTTACCTTATCACCTTTGGGGCCTTTAATATTAAAGGACCAGGTTTCCTCTTTGCCAGGCTGCAGCTTATCCCGAAAGGTAATTGTTTCAATTTCTAGCTCAGAACTGGGATAGGGGACAGTAATAGAAAGGCTACCCGATTGAAAGGCGTTGTATGCGGAGAAGCTATAATTTATGGCAAATCCACCCAAATCATCGGCGGTAACCGGAATTTCAATGGTCTTTGAGTTATTGTGCAATTCAATTAGGTGTGTTGCTACTATTTTACGATCCTTTTCAATGAATAAGGATATGGTAAGGTCTTCCGCAGCGGAGCGCAAAGTAAGTTTTGCTTTTTCTCCAATGGCATATGAGTTTTTATCGGTCTTTATTTGAAAAAGCTGATTATCCGCTGGTAGCTTGTCCTTATCACTGTAAAAAGTAGTTTGCGTAATGTCCTTTACCAGTTGACCAAATTTGTCCTTTGTTTCCAGTTCAATGACATATTTACCGGACAACCATTTTTTTACGTTGCCCATGTCAATTTCCTTGGATTTTCCTGTGTCAAAGCTGGATTTCCAAACCAATTCCCCTTTTTCCCAAAAGGCTGGATTATCTTCCTTGCCAAAGGCATCATGGGGAAAAAGTTCCTTGAATTTGGTTTTTCCAAAGCCATCATAATCCGGAGCAGCCCAAGGTCTTGGTCTAAGGACATTGTTTGGGGCCTTTAGTTTATACATTTTTAGGCTTCCTTGCGCTGCAACAAACTCACCGTTAAGGTTATAGGTGGAGATGGTTATCTTAGGATTTTTGCCATCCTTGTTCAAAGGATCATCAATTTGAATATCGGCCGTTAGCGCATGATACCCCACGTTGACCATGGTAGTTGCACTATGGGTCTCGCCATTGAGGTCCGTAACATCTGCTGTAACCTCATAGTTGAAGGTGGGCATATTTTCCTTGGCAATACTTAGATCTGGTATGGCTTTGAAGTTAATCTCGTATTTACCGTTGGCATCGGTAACCGTTTCGCCATGGGCAATCTCTTGAGGGGTCCCATCAAAATAAGGCAGGTGCCAATAATACCATTTAGGGTAGTACACCACTCGCCTAACGGTATAGCTTACCTTGGCGCCTGTAATAAGGCTTCCTGCGTAGGCCTTGGCCGTTCCCTTAACGGAGATGGTATCGTTTACCCTGTACGTCTCTGTAATGGATTCCAGTGAAGTTTCAAATTTGGGACGCTTGTATTCCTCCACTGAAAAATAACTATTGCCGCTAATGTCAACTTCTT
Organism: Arenibacter algicola; assembly: GCF_018860365.1. GTDB lineage: Bacteria > Bacteroidota > Bacteroidia > Flavobacteriales > Flavobacteriaceae > Arenibacter > Arenibacter algicola_B. Next base: position 275,216 of record NZ_JAHKPO010000001.1, on the reverse strand, counting down.
CGGAATCCAATTTCAAATAATAATTCCCTGTAAGCCCATTATTGGGTAAAATGAATGTGCCTGAAATGGAGCCATAATCATTGGTTCTAAATTCCTGTTGGGAAACTTCTTGGTGATTAACATCCATAAGGCTTACCGTTAATTTGGTATTGGTAAGCACGGAGGATTTATCGTCTTTTTGAACCATTGCCAACCCTTTAAAATATAGGGGTTGTCCCGGCCTGTAAATACTTCGGTCCGTAAATAAAAAACAGGAGTATAGGTTGTCTTCCTCCCCTTGGTCATATTTGGCATTAACATAAAAATCTTCAAAGAAGGCCTCTTCATTTTTGGTACCGATAAGGATATCCACGTTGTTCCAGTGCTCGCTGGATAAGGGAAGGGTTACCAACCCTTTCTCGTCGGAAACCAAGGTCTTGGTCAGGATGGGTCTTTCGTAGTTTTGTTGATAGGAAAATTTCAGGGTAGCTCCGGATATGGGTTTTCCACTATTGCGATCAATTACCTGAAAGTTATGGTCTGTACTGGTTTGCCCCTCCACCAATGCCAGATTGGTGACTTGGATAGGACTATAGGCGAAGGTGTTTTCGGAATCGGTATAAGGGGTAGCCAAAATAATGTACGACCCGTTACTTAACTCTGGCAATAGGATTTCAATTTTGTGGGATTGATGATCATTTTCGTTGATAAGCTTGGCATTCCAATTTTTAACTTCCGTGAGTTTTTTAATAAAAGCCAATACTTTTTCCTCGGGATAAAGACTGTTGAGCTGCTTTATCTCCTTTTGGGAAATCTTATGGGCCGATAATTGAAGTGTATGGAGATTTTTGTATTCTACGAGTAAACGGGAAGGTAGGTTGACAGGTACATGTCGTTCCCCGGTCAATTGTAGGTCTCTGGATAAAATCTCAGATTTTAGTGCCTTACATTTTTCGGCGCCCCTACTGTTTGGAAACTGTTCTATTACAGATTCACATAAGGCCATAGCCTCTTTCTGCTTCCATCTTTGCTCGTCTTTGATGTTAGGTTGATAACTATTGCCCCATTCGCGGTACAACATGGCAATTTCATATTGGTATAACGCCGAGTTTTTATTGTTTTTAATGGATTCGGCGGTGTTTTGCAAAACCTCCAGGTACTGTTGGTCCTTGTTGGGAAATACCGCATTTTCCTTAATATACCTCAGACGTTCAATATCAATATCTACATATGCTTCATCTTTAGGTTTATGGAAATCCAAGAGTTGCTGATAGAGCATTAGGGCCCTGGATTGTAAGGAAGTCTTGTCCCTGGTGCTAATTTGTTGCTCAACAAATTGTTTTCCCTCGCATAAAATTTCTGGGTTGTCCAATTCAAATTTGTCTGCCGGACGTGTAATGCTGTTTTCACTAGTCTTATAAAAATTCAATGCCGAATGGGCCAAAAGATCAAATAGGGTTGGCCGGTATATCTGGGAGCCTTTTTGTTCATTAAGTATTTCTTTATAAGCATCCACTTTTAGCTGTTGTAACTCTAATGGCTTTTGCAATGAAGCATCAAAATGCACACTTATTTCATTGAAAATAGTGCTAAGATCCCAGGTTCTAAAATCAATACTATCCACTTTTTCCTCTGTGGTTGTCCTGTCGTAGAATTGATATCTATTTTGTTGAAAATATTGCCAATACATATTTGCCAAATAACCTTCCAAGATATTCTTGGTTGGGAATTGACTTTGGTCTATTTCTTTTTTAAAATCGCGTACAATTTTTAATTGGGCGTCCTCCTCCAAGTTTAGCGCATATTTGGAGGTGTATAAAAGTGACCTTATGATCTGAACGGAATTCTGTTCTTTTTTGGCCTTTTTTGAGATTAAGGTCACTATGTCCAATGCGGATTTGGTCATGGCCTCATTCTCCAATTTTTGTACCCTTTGCCATAGGGAGGAATAGGAATCGTTGGTAGATTGGGATTGTCCCATTTGTGAGAACAGGATTAAGGTGAATATTGTTGCTATCTTTTTCATTTTTATTAATATATATAACAAAATTGGTGTTTATTTCATGGGGTTGCAATCCATAATGAGTGAAACACTCTTTTAAGTGAGTAAACATGCCATGAAGTGACTAGATGCAAAAAGAATACCAACGTTGCTTTATTGGTGTCGGGATTTTTTTGTATCCATGGAAGCCTTGGCCCCTCTGGGCTGCTTTTTGTCTTTTTGCCAGCCGTTTAAAGCGACTTTAGCAAACCACCATCTATAGGAATATTGGTGCCTGTTATAAAAGAGGCGTGTTCAGAGGCCAAAAAAGTAACCAAATGGCCATATTCCGTTGGGTCTCCAAATCGCCCCACAGGTACATTGGAGAGCATTTGGTTTTCAACTTCAGTAAGAGGAATACCCAAGGATTTGGCCTTGGCACCATTAAGTTGCTTTAGTCTTTCCGTGTTAAAATAACCCGTTAGGGTGCAGTTTGCAGTGATGTTGTATTTGCCTACATCGGAAGCCAGGGTTTTGGACCAGGTAACAACAGCGGCACGTATGCTATTGGAAAGGGCCAAATAGGACAGGGGCTCCTTTATTGAAACTGAGGCAACATTGATAATACGACCATATTTCTGGGAAATCATTCCTTTAAGTGCCTGTTCAGTGGTAAATACCGCGGTCTTAAAAAGAAGGTCAAAAGCTTCCTGATAATCATCGATCTTTTTGTCCAGGGCACCTCCTGCCGACGGTCCTTGGGTATTGTTCACCAAAATATCTACCGTGTTTGTTTTAAAGAAGGTGGCTATACTTTTCTTATAGGCATCAAAATTGGAATAATCTACCACCAAATACTGGTGTTGTTGTCCGCTATCCGTAGGCAGATTGGATATCAGGGATTTTAACTGTTCCTCACTACGGGCCATGACGGTTACGCTTGCACCACTGGCAGCCAATTGTTGGGCAATGGCCCTGCCGATTCCACGGCTACTACCGCCGACCAATGCTTTTTTGTTTTTAAGTGATATCTTCATCTTACTAATATGTTTTAACACTATGCCAGTGGGACAAAAGTGGGTTTATTTGTATTCTTCCCTTGTGGGACTAAAAACATCCATCAATTTACAGGGGGTAAGTGCTAGACCGCTATGTGAAACGTGGGGTGGAATTATTACCAGATCCCCAGGTTCATAGGTCTTGGTAATGCCGCCAAGGGTAAATTTAAATTTCCCTTCCAATACCTGCATTACCTGCTCATTCATGTGTGCATGTTCGGGAACTTTGGCTCCGGCTTCCACCTCCCAAAAAGCTAGACTCATATTTTGGGTGTGAATAAGTTTGCCGTGGTAGCCGGGCATAATTTCCTTGGGGACAATTTCGGCAAGTTTTATTTTCATGGTTAGTGTTCTTTGGTACTAAATTAAAAAATATTCAGGGTTCGGATATAGTTTTTAATCTTATTCCCGTCTTTATTCCTGAGATCCGTATTTCAAAAGCCGTAGGTTCCTTGAAATACTATGGTTGAACCAACCCTTCCTGTTTGTAGGGGTATCTGGTTAATTGCCCAGACCCCTGAATCTGTTCCTTTAAAGGGGTAGGGTTTGTTCTGGGGTTTGGTCATTTATTTTTCTTAATGCATAAAACCGCACGATAACTTTTTTTGATAGCCTTGAACAATGATTATCTTTACCCCTTAAACCGATCTTTTCATGCACATTCATTTTATTGCCATCGGGGGCAGTGCTATGCACAATTTGGCTTTGGCATTACATCATAAGGGATATATTGTTTCAGGTAGTGATGACGTAATTTTTGAACCTTCCAAAACTAGGTTGGAAGCTAAAGGGCTATTGCCGGAACAATTCGGCTGGTTTCCAGAGAAATTGAACTCCAATTTGGATGCCGTAATTTTGGGTATGCACGCCAAGGCAGACAATCCTGAGCTGTTAAAAGCCCAGGAATTAGGATTGAAAATATTTTCCTATCCCGAGTTTCTTTACGAACAATCCAAAAATAAGACCAGAGTGGTCATAGGAGGGAGTCATGGCAAGACCACCATTACTTCTATGATATTACATGTTTTAAATTATCATGATATAGCTGTAGATTTTATGGTAGGTGCCCAGTTGGATGGGTTTGACCGAATGGTACATCTTACCGAGGAGAACGATTTTATTGTGTTGGAGGGTGATGAATATTTGTCTTCCCCCATAGATAGGCGCCCGAAATTCCATCTTTACAAACCCAATATTGCCCTGTTGAGCGGTATAGCCTGGGATCACATTAATGTATTTCCTACGTATGACAATTATGTGGAGCAATTCCGGATTTTTGTGGATAGTATTGTAAAAGGAGGAAGTATTACCTACAATGAAGAAGATTTGGAAGTGGATAGGGTGGTAAAAGCTTCTGAGAACAGTATAAGAAAGCTCCCTTATAACACTCCCGAATACACTGTTGAAAATGGACAAACCATTTTGGAAACCCCGGAAGGTCCTATGCCTATCGAAGTTTTTGGAAAGCATAACCTCAGTAATTTGGCAGGGGCAAAATGGATATGTCAAAATATGGGAGTGGATGAAGACGATTTCTATGAGGCCATTGCATCCTTTAAAGGCGCTTCCAAAAGATTGGAAAAAATTGCTGAAGGTAGGACCTGTGTCGCTTATAAGGATTTTGCGCATTCCCCCAGCAAAGTTATGGCTACTACCAATGCCGTTAAAGAGCAGTATCCGGAAAGAAAATTAATTGCGTGCTTGGAACTGCACACCTATAGCAGTTTTAACCCGGAATTTTTAAAGGAGTATAAAGGTGCCTTGGAGGCAGCAGATGTAGCGGCGGTATTTTACTTGCCTGAATCGGTTAGGATAAAGAAGCTTAAGGAGGTTACACCGGAACAAATATCGGAAGCCTTTGTTCGGGACGATTTGCAGATTTTTACCGATGCGGAAGATTTCAAGAAATTTGTGTTTGGTCAGGAATATGATAATTCCGTACTGCTTTTAATGAGCTCTGGGAATTATGGTGGATTGAATTTGGAAGAGGTAAAGGTGTTGGTCGAAAAGTATTAGGCAGCTGATCTTTTGGTTGTATTGAATCAAGGGAGATAAAATAAACTGTGGGGAAGGGGGAGTTTTATTTCCCAAAAAGGACTACTCCAAAAAGCAATATTAATGTAACTTTATGGCTGTTTAATCTTTTTATTTTAAATGAATAAAGAACCCATAGGTATTTTTGATTCCGGCATTGGCGGCACCTCCATATGGCGGGAGATCAACAGAGTTCTTCCCTATGAATCCACTATTTATCTGGCCGACAGTAAGAATGCACCCTATGGAGAAAAATCGAAGGAACAGATACTTCAACTTAGTATAAAAAACGTTGAGCTACTTCTGAAAAAGGGATGTAAACTTATAGTGGTTGCCTGTAACACGGCTACCACCAACGCTATTAAGGAGCTTAGGGCCAGTTATAACATCCCCCTTATCGGAATTGAGCCGGCGATTAAGCCTGCCGCCCTAAATACCAAAACCAAAACAGTCGGAGTATTGGCTACCAAGGGTACCTTGTCCAGTGCTCTATTCAATAATACTTCGGAAATACATGCCAGTGGTATAAAGGTACTCGATCAAGTTGGCACTGGGCTGGTTGAGCAAATCGAGAAAGGGGAGATTAATTCTTCCAAAACTAGGGAGTTGTTACAAAATTATCTGGATCCCATGTTGAGTCAAGGTATGGATCAATTGGTATTGGGCTGTACACATTATCCTTATTTGATTCCTTTGATAAAGGAAATTTTACCCAATAATATTAAGATAATCGATTCTGGTGAAGGAGTGGCCAGGCATACCAAAAATGTACTGCAGCAATTTAATTTATTAAATAGCCTACATCAAGAGGATATTGAGCATCAATTTTTTACAAATGGGGATATCTCCGTTTTAAAGGCCTTTTTAAAGGATGTTAAGGTTCATTATAAAGCGCAATATTTAGATTTTTAACTAATTCACTTTTACTCTTTATTGATCCTTTTCTTTTTTTATATAGGTTAAATAGGTAAAATCATATTTATGTTTCTCATCCTTGGGGTGGTATTCCTCTTTTGATAATTGCCATTTATCTTTGTCGAATTCAGGAAAAAAGGTATCCGCATCAAAGGTTCCATGCACCCTGGTCAGTTCTATTTGGTTGGCGTATTCCAGCCCCAGTTTATATATTTCACCCCCACCTATAATAAAGGATAAGGGGTCTCCTTTTACAAGATTCAAGGCCTCTTGTATGGAGTGTACTACTATGCAATCTTCATGTTTTACCTTGTAGTTCCGATCTCTGGTTATGATGATATGGGTTCTATTGGGCAAAGGTTTGGGGAAGCTCTCAAAGGTTTTGCGTCCCATGATTATTTTGTGCCCTGAGGTGAGGCTTTTGAAGCGTTTAAAATCATCGGGTAAATGCCACAGCAGGTCGTTGTCCTGTCCCAAAGCGTTGTTCTCCGCAGCGGCGGCTATAATGGATAGAATATTCACTCTTCTTTTTTTTTATTGATGTTGGATAATGGAAATTCCGTTTCAATCTCCTTCTGCAATTCGGCTATTTTTTGCTTCTGTTTCAGGACCAATTTTTCCCTTTGCGCCCTTTCCCAATCCAGACCCATAAATTTAGTGGTGACAAATACGTTAAAAATATGTATTGCGAACAAAAAGGCCCAAAAGGTAATGGCCCAGACAAACCAGTTGTACTCCACGCCATACTTTAATATTTTGTTGATGATGACCATGAATACACTGCCTATCAAAAACACAACAAAATGATTATAAAGTCGCTTTTTTTGCTTTATTCTCGTTTGGGCATGTTCCAAAAGTTCATGCTGTTCTAATTCTATAAGTGACTTTTTTTTATTCTTGGAGAACATCCTAATTCCTATCTTTAGGCAAAGATACCATAAATACAATTTTTACCTGATTTGATATGCAAAAGATTATAAAGCAATTCCCAGTTTTAAGTCAATATACCTATGTCGATACTGCAACTTCTGGCCTTCTTTATGACGGTCTTCTGGACTGGCGGCAAGAACATGATCTTGATTTTCTTATTGGAGGAAGTAAAATGAAGATGAAAGGTCACGTACTTATTTCTGAAACTCGAAATACTATTGGAAAATTCTTTGGCTGCAAAGCTGATAATGTGGCACTGGTCCCCAATTTTTCAATCGGGCTTAATTTATTGTTGGAAGGCATGGAGGCTAGAAGGAACGTATTACTGTTGGAAGGCGATTATCCTTCCGTGAACTGGCCTTTAGAAAGTAGGGGGCATACCATTTATTATCTTAAGGTGACGGATTCTTTGGAGGAAAATATTTATGATAGGATAAAAAAGGACAACATTAATGTCTTGGCGCTTAGTTTGGTGCAGTGGTTAAATGGGATCAAGATAGATCTGGAGTTCCTGAGAAATTTGAAAAAAGATTTTCCGGATCTATTGATCATTGCTGACGGTACGCAATTTTTGGGCACTGGGATTTTTAACTTTGAGGATTCGGGGATAGACGTACTGGGTGCCAGTTCCTATAAATGGTTGCTTGGCGGCTATGGTAACGGCTTTATGTTGTTTGCAGATGGCACTCACGCCAAATTCAAGTGTAAGTCTACTGGTTTTAATGCTGCGGATGGGAATATGGAAGCTAAGGAGAAGGTTTCCTTTGCTAAGCAATTTGAGCCAGGACATTTGGACACTTTCAATTTTGGGAGTCTAAACTATTCCTTGGGGTTTCTTTCGGACATAGGAATGGATACTATTTCCGACCAGATCAAAAAGCTTTCCTTAAAGGCAAAGGGCGCACTTGAAAATTTAGGTCTGTTGGAAGAGTCCGTGGTCAAAAGAAAAGATCATAGTTCTATATTTAATATCCGGGGGGATAAGGATTTGTATGCCAAGTTTATGGATCACGATGTGGTTTGTGCACAACGTGGAAATGGCATTCGTTTAAGTTTTCATTTCTACAATACAGAAAATGAGATAGATAAGATTATTGGAATCTTAAAAAGTAGGTAGGCATTGTTGTTTACTTGGGAATTTTATCTGTTAAAATTATCAAAGAAGGTCAATTGTTAAACTTATTTTAAGAAAATGATAAAAATGATATTGGTCATTGGGAATGAGGCATTTAATGGTGTAATTTTGCGCTTTAATCTAAAATATAGAGGTTATGGGAATTACAAAACAATATTTAAAGAGTAAGCCAATATGCAAGGTAACTTTTTCTGTACCTGCTGAGGATGCAAAGAAGGTGGCTGTAGTTGGAGATTTTAATGATTGGAGCCCAAAAGGAAGTGCATTGAAGAAATTGAAAAACGGAACCTTTAAGGGAACTTTCGATTTGCCAAAAGAAGGTACATATGAGTTTAAATATATAGTAGACGGCAATTATGTTAACGAGGCTGAGGCTGATCGTTACCAATGGAACGAATTTGCCGGTGCTGAGAATTCAGTATTGGAACTCTAATTAATCGATATCCGATACCATTGGAATCATATTTTCAATGGTGTCGGATTTATTAAGGTATTCTCTCTTCCTATTAAACAGAATACTAAAAGTAAAGTTGGATTTATAGTCATGTTTAAGGTCTATAATAATGGCCGTTGTTTTAATCGGCAACTATAGATCCTTAATAGTTTGTGCTTCCTTGTACAGCTCTTCCGTACTTGGCTAAACTGCCACAATTCCTTTAATATGTGGGTGTGGATCATAATCCAACAGACTAAAATCTTCGAAAGTAAACTCGAATATATCTTTTACCTCAGGATTCAGGACCATTTTTGGCAAGGGTTTTGGCTTTCTGCTCAATTGCAATTCAACTTGTTCAAAATGGTTGTTGTAGATATGTGCGTCGCCAAAGGTGTGAATGAATTCACCTGGTTGCAATCCGCAAACCTGTGCCATCATAAGGGTAAATAGGGCATAGGATGCTATATTAAAGGGGACGCCCAAAAATATATCGGCACTTCTTTGATATAATTGACAGGACAATTTACCATCGGCAACATAGAACTGAAAAAATGCATGGCAAGGCGGCAACGCGGCTTTTCCGTTGGCTACATTTTCCGAAAACGATAATGAGGTATCTGGAAGTACACTTGGGTTCCATGCGGAAACCAGCATACGGCGACTGTTAGGGTTGGTTTTGAGGGCGTTTACAACTTCTTTTATTTGATCTATCTCGTCGCCATTCCAATTGCGCCACTGATATCCATAAACAGGACCCAAATCCCCATTTTCATCGGCCCATTCGTTCCATATGCGTACCCCATTTTCCTGCAAATAGCTAATATTGGTTTCCCCTTTCAAGAACCAAAGCAATTCATGGACAATGGATTTTAAATGGAGTTTTTTTGTGGTTACCATGGGGAATCCTTCGGCAAGGTCAAAACGCATTTGATATCCAAAAACACTTTTGGTACCTGTACCGGTCCTATCGCCCTTTTGGGTTCCATTTTCCAATACATGTTTTAGTAAGTCGTGGTACTGTTTCATAAGCTTTAGCCTGTGTGTTCTCCAAAATGTGGGGAACGTATTTTAGATTTATATCCAAAAAAAAATTGTGTAGCGAAATTAGGCAAAACTACCTTTGGTAGGATTGGGAAACGTTTTAAGTTATTAAATTTTATTAACGGGGATTGAAGGGGAATGCTTCCTTAGAGGGTAATTTTTTTTGAAATATATGGGGGTGGTTACCCCAAAATCATTCCGGCAATGGTAGCCGAAAGCAAAGAGGCGATAGATCCGCCCAAAACAGCTTTCATTCCAAATTCCGACAATGTTTTTCTTTGTCCGGGAGCCAAGGAACCTATGCCTCCGATCTGAATGCCAATAGAGGCAAAATTGGCAAATCCACATAACATATAAGTAGCCATTATTACGGATTTGTTATAGGTGAAATGGGTGCTGCTGGCAATATTTTTTAGTTCGGCCAATTGTATATATCCAATAAATTCACTGGCGGCCAATTTAATGCCCAAAAGCTGTCCCATAAGCATAATGTCCACAGAATCCACTCCTATTAGCCACATGAGCGGGGCAAAAATAGTTCCGAGTATGGCTTCCAAGGAAAAATTCTCGTAAGGTGAATTTAGTGCAATCCATGAGTTTAGATCTGTAATATCGCCTGTCCAATTTAAAATGCCATTTATCATCGCAATAAAGGCTACAAATACCAACAACATGGCGCCAACGTTTACGGCTAATTTTAGGCCTTCTGTAGTTCCGTTGGAAATGGAATCCAGAATATTGGAACCAATTTTTTCATTGGAAACATGTACGTCTGTATTAATGGCTTCGGTTTGAGGATAAAGAATTTTAGAGATAACAATGGCTCCCGGAGCTGCCATTACCGATGCGGCCAGGAGGTGTTTTGCGAACTGTAACCTAAGGATTGGGTCGTCTCCCCCTAAAAAACCAATATAGGCCGCTAAAACGGCCCCAGCAACGGTTGCCATGCCTCCGATCATCACCAAAAGCATTTCCGATCGGGTCATTTTTTCCAAATAGGCCTTTATTAGCAAAGGAGCTTCTGTTTGACCTAAAAATATATTCCCTGTTACGCTTAAACTTTCAGCACCGGAAATTCCGAGGGATTTGGTCAGTAACCAGGCCAATGCCTGTACTACTTTTTGAATGATGCCCAAATAGAACAAAACCGATGTCAATGCCGAAAAGAAAATAATAGTGGGTAGGACCTGAAATGCAAAAATAAATCCGAAGGTATCCATGTCCACCACCAGCCCTTCAAACAGGAATTTGCTGCCTGCCCTTGTGAAATCTAGAATACTCACAAAAATTTTCCCTCCAATCTCAAAGATCTTGGAGACAAAGCTGAGGTCGAATCTATAGCCGAAGGCATTAAAACCTATTTTTTCGCCAATTAGGATACAGATGGCTAAAAGCAGTTGGATAAAGAGTCCGATTCCTGCGGTTTTCCAATTAATGGCCTTTTTGTTATTGCTAAAGAGGTAGGCAATAAAAATCAACGATATCATTCCAAGAACTCCCCTCCATAGACTTTGAAATGATGCCCCTTGATTGGCGATGATCTCTGGTGAATTCTGCAGTAAGTTTGGGTTGCTTATTTCTTGGGCCAAGGATGGAAATGCTATAAAGCAGAAAATAAATAAAACCCAAAGCTTATTTCTCATCCAATAATTCTTATTAATGCTTAAGTTACTTGCGTTTGGATATCTCGTCCCTGAGTTTTGCTGCCTTTTCATAGTCTTCGCTGGCAACGGCCTTGTCCAACTCGGCATACAATTCATCCGTACTTAATTCTTTGTACCCGTCGGAAGCACCTGGATTTATTTCTACCGTTTCTCCTTCCTGAAGAATTTCATCCACCATAATGCTGTCGTCAGAATCTTCCTTGTCCTTCTCTTTTGAAGAAAATTTAAGGAATATACCCGCTTTGTCCAATATAGTCTTGTAGGTGAAAATAGGTGCGTTGAACCTCAGTGCCAGGGCAATGGCATCGCTGGTCCTGGCATCTATGATCTCCTCTATTTTATCGCGTTCGCAAATAATACTGGAATAAAAAACACCATCGACCAATTTGTGGATGATGACCTGTTTGATTACGATATCGAAGCGATCGGCAAAATTTTTAAACAGATCATGGGTAAGTGGTCTTGGAGGTTTAATCTCCTTCTCAAGGGCAATAGCTATGGACTGGGCCTCAAACGCTCCAATAACTATAGGTAGTTTACGGTCACCATCAACTTCATTCAATATAAGGGCATATGCGCCATTTTGCGTTTGGCTATAGGAAATCCCCTTTATTTTTAATCTAACTAAACTCATAGAAATTTATCAACTAAAAAAGGCTGTTCAAAATACTGGACGGGCCAAGTATGTTTGAGCAGCCCTTTAAGGGGCACAATTTAACAAAAATTAAGCGTTTTGTGCCTTAAATTCCTTTAATTTTTCGATTAGCTTGGGAACAACTTCAAAAGCATCGCCTACTACACCATAGTCGGCAGCTTTAAAAAAGGGAGCTTCCGGGTCGGTATTGATGACTACTTTTACTTTTGAGGAGCTAACTCCTGCCAAATGTTGGATTGCTCCAGAAATACCAATGGCAATGTACAAATTACTGGCAACCGGTTTTCCGGTTTGTCCAACATGTTCCCCATGAGGTCTCCATCCAAGATCGGAGACAGGTTTGGAACAAGCTGTAGCCGCGCCCAATACTTCTGCCAATTCTTCAATCATTCCCCAGTTTTCCGGTCCTTTTAGTCCACGTCCTCCAGATACCACAATATCTGCATCTGCAATAGTGGCTTTCCCTACTACCTTATCTATTTCTATAGATTTGGTGGTAAAGGAATCGTCTCCTAGGCTGGGGTCAAAATTTTCGACCGCTGCAGTAGTTTTGTTTTCCGTACTCCCAAAAGCATTATTGGAAACACCAACAATTTTGATTTCAGAACTGATTTCGGTAATGGCATAGCCTTTATTGCTAAAAACAGTTCTTTTTACCTTGAACGGGCTGGTACTTTCCGGGGCCGATACCACATTGGGAACATAACCGGCCTTTAGCTGTGCAGTTAAAATTGGCGCTAAGAATTTAGTGTCCGCACTGGAACTAAGAATAATGACCTTGGCAGATTCCTTTTCTGCTGCTTGGCCAATTACGTTGGCAAAGGCTTTTGCATTAAAGGTCTTTAGTTGGTCGTTGGAAACATTCAATACTTTGGAAATTCCAAAGTCCCCCAGGCCTGCGGCATCACTGGCATTAATAGAAATGGCAGTAGCCGTTGTCCCCATTTGCTTTGCTACCTCATAGGCGTAGGAGGCAACCTCATGGGCATTCTTTTTAAATTTCCCGTTTTCGGATTCTGTATATACTAAAACTGACATAGAGTTTAAGGTTTTTTAATAAGTGCCCGGTTCCAAGGATATATGGTAATAGGCGCTATAAATTATTTTCTTTTAGACTGATAAAAATAATGCTTATCTAGGTTGCTGTGCTGTAGAAGGAAGATTTTTTAGATTACCTTCGCTTCATTGTGCAATAGATTGATCAATTCGTCAATATTATCCGCATCCACCAACGTTACTTTGCCTTTTGGAGCGGGTTTTTCAAATTTAACATCGGCCGTTAAATTATTGGATGAAGTGGGTTCAACTACGTTTAGTTTTTTCTGGCGCGCCATCATAATTCCCCTCATGTTCGGAATTCTTAGGTCGCTTTCGGCAACTAGGCCTTTTTGTCCTCCGATCACCAATGGCAATGTGGTGGCTATTTTTTCCTTTCCACCATCTATCTCTCTTGTAGCGGTGGCATTGTTGCCATCAATATCCAAACTAATACAGGTGTTAACGAAGTTCATGCCCAATAAAGTGGCTAGAATGCCTGGGACCATGCCGCCATTGTAATCAATGGATTCCCTCCCGGCGATTACTAGGTCATATTCTCCGTTTTTAACAATTTCTGCCAACTGTTCGGCTACAAAAAAGCCGTCTACGGGAACTGCGTTTACACGTATTGCTTCATCCGCACCAATGGCAAGCGCTTTTCTAATGGTTGGTTCGGTGCTTGCCTCGCCAACAGTAGCGACATGTACAGTGGCTCCTTGTTTTTCCTTGAACCACATGGCGCGTGTCAGGCCAAATTCATCATTGGGATTAATTACAAATTGAACCCCATTGGTGTCAAATTTGGTGTCACCGTCCGTGAAGTTTATTTTTGAAGTAGTGTCCGGGACATTACTTAGACATACTAAAATTTTCATATATTAATATTTTGTTGACCATTAATTAAGAAATGGTGGCTAAGATACTCAATAATTTTTTAAAATACTATGCATGCATAGTATTTTTTTGAGGTATTTTTAATTATTAACTTCTTAGTTTTGATATATTATTTCCTACTTTTGCTAGCGCTTTAAGCATTTTAACATAAAGATTCCATTTTAAAGATGAAAACACTACAGTTTAGGGAAGCTATACAGGAGGCAATGTCCGAGGAGATGAGGAGGGACGAGTCCATTTATTTAATGGGTGAAGAAGTTGCTGAATACAACGGGGCCTATAAGGCTTCCAAAGGAATGTTGGATGAATTTGGACCGGAAAGAGTAATAGATACCCCTATATCCGAGCTTGGTTTTGCCGGTATAGGTGTGGGTTCGGCTATGATTGGCAATAGGCCTATTATAGAGTTCATGACTTTTAATTTCGCTTTGGTAGGGATTGATCAAATCATCAATAACGCGGCCAAGATCAGGCAAATGTCCGGGGGTCAGTTTAATTGCCCTATTGTTTTCCGTGGTCCAACTGCCTCTGCTGGTCAATTGGCAGCAACCCATTCGCAGGCTTTTGAAAGTTGGTATGCCAACTGTCCTGGGCTAAAAGTAGTGGTTCCTTCCAACCCAAAAGATGCCAAGGGACTTTTAAAAGCGTCTATACGCGATAATGACCCGGTTATATTTATGGAGTCGGAACAAATGTACGGCGATAAAGGCGAAGTGCCGGAGGGAGATTTTACCATTCCCTTGGGTGTTGCCGATATTAGGAGGGAAGGTACTGATGTTACCATTGTTTCTTTTGGTAAAATAATTAAGGAAGCGGATAAAGCGGCCGAAGAATTGGCCAAGGAAAATATTAGTGTAGAAATTATTGATTTACGTACGGTTAAGCCTTTGGATTACGAGGCGGTTTTAAAATCGGTGAAGAAAACCAATAGGTTGGTAATTTTGGAAGAAGCTTGGCCTTTTGGCAATGTGGCTACTGAGATTACTTATCATGTTCAGTCCAACGCATTCGATTATTTGGATGCTCCGATCGTGAAGATCAATACTGCTGATACGCCAGCACCATATTCCCCAGTGCTATTGGCAGAATGGTTGCCAAACCATGAAGATGTAGTAAAGGCGGTAAAGAAAGTATTGTACAAACTATAATACAGATCTTAAAATGATGTTATGGCTTCGTTGGCTTTGGGTTGACGGAGCTTTTATATTATAAATCTAATTAAAAGGGTAAGTATGGACTATTGGTAACGTCTATACGTTTGGTTCCTTGCTAGAATGAAAAGGTGCTTTTTTATTAGAAGTCTTTTTAAATAAGAAAATGACACGAATCCTTTTAATCTTATTTCTGTTTATCGTTCAATACTCTGTTTCCCAGACCAAGGTTGGGGGTATTGTAGTGGATGAGGCCGGTGAACCCGTTTCGTTTGCCAATGTTCTGTTCAAGGATTCCTCGGAGGGTACCATAACCAATGACAACGGTAGGTTTTATATGGAATCCGAGAATACCCATGCTACTTTATTGGTGTCTTTTATTGGTTACGAAACCAAGGAAATAAGTCTTACGGCCAAGGTTACCTATAACATGAATGTTGTGCTTGCGGAGTCCAGCGAACAGTTGGATGAGGTGGTGGTTTATTTTGGTAAAACCGATAAAAAAAATAATCCGGCGATAGATATACTCAAAAAAATATGGGCCAAAAAGCGTAAGAACGGGGTTCATATGTTTAAACAATATCAGTATGACAAGTATGAGAAAGTAGAGTTTGATCTCAATACTATAGATAGTGCCCTTATGAAGAGTAGGGTTTTTAAGGGGTTGGAATTTGTTTTTAACGATTTGGATACTTCACGGATAACAGGGAAGACCTATTTGCCCATTTTTTTGAATGAAACCTTTTCCAAGGTCTATGGGAATAATGAGACGGCAGTGGTAAAGGAGGATGTTTTGGGGAGCAAGAATTCTGGCTTCAGCAATAATCAGGCTATAATTGCCTTTATTGCCGATCTTTATTCTGATTACGATATTTACAATAATTATTTAAAATTTTTCGACAAGAGTTTTACCAGTCCATTGTCCAAGGCAGGTGTGGATACCTATAATTACGTCTTGGCAGATAGTGCCTTTATAGATAATAAATGGTGTTACAATATTATTTATTATCCGAGACGAAAAAATGAACTTACGTTTAAAGGTGACTTTTGGGTGAACGATTCTACCTACGCGGTGAAGAATATAAATTTGGCCGTCACCAAAAGTGCCAATATTAACTGGGTAAAGGAAATTTATATTGAACAGGAGTTCGATGTGGTCAACGATTCGGTTTTTCTTTTGACCCGGGATTATATGCTATCGGATTTTAGCTTTAATAAAAAGGAAAATTCTAGAGGGGTATATGGCAAGAGGACTACGGTCTACGGGGATTATAAATTTAATCAGCCAAAACCCAATGAATTTTATAGGGCCAAGACAGACCCATTTGACCCGCTGGTCTTGAATAAGGAAGATGACTTTTGGGAGGCCAATAGATTGGAGTCTTTAAATGCTGATGAAAAAGGTATTTATAAATTGTTGGATACCCTAAAGACAGTTCCCAAATTTAAAAGCTACTATAACATTGTGAGTATACTGGGATCCGGGTATGTAGAAATAGATAAATGGAATTTGGACCTAGGGGATGTGTACAGTATTTTTGGTTATAATGAAGCTGAGGGGGTTCGACTAAGGGCCGGGGCCCGGACTTATTTTGGACAAAATGATCCTTGGCGATTGCAGGCCTATTTGGCATATGGGTTTGGCGATGATAAATTTAAATATGGGATTTCCGGCAAATGGCTGGTGGACAAGAAATCCAGGTTTATAATTTCAGGTGGCAAACGAAGGGATATTGAACAATTGGGGATTAGCTTAACGGCCACTACGGATGTCTTGGGAAGGAGTATAGCCTCCTCTTCGGTGTTTACTGTGGGTTCCAATGACCGACTTACCAATATAGATCTTAGTACCTTTAATCTTGAGCTGGAACCGGTCACCAATTTAAGGATAGGGGTAGGAGGGTCTTACAGGACACTCAGTTCTGCCTTGCCCAATGCCTTTAGCTTGGATTATATAGATCCTACGTCACCTACAGGGATATCTTCGGAAATCAATCAATTTGACCTTTCTACCATTCTTATATATACTCCAGGAAAGAAAACCATAGGAAATGGAGTGGAAAGGCGTGATGTGAACGATAACTACAGCACCTTGTTTTTGTCCTATACCAATGGAGTTAAAAACTTTCTGGACAGTGATTTCGATTATAAAAAGGTTCAGTTTAGTTACACACAACCTTGGCAGGTAGGTGGTCTTGGCAGGTTGCTAAGTACCGTGGAGATTGGGAAGACTTATGGGGAGGTTCCATTGGGACTACTAAACGCCATTCCCGGAAATCAAACATTTTTCTCTGTTTACAATACTTTCTCAAATCTCGATTTTTACGAATTTGTTACGGATACTTATGTTTCTGCACATTTGGAACACAATTTTAATGGTAGATTTTTTTCCAGGATTCCCTTTATGAGAAAATGGAACCTAAGGGAAATAATTGGACTAAGAGGAGTCTGGGGAGAACTTTCGGATGAAAATAGGGCCTTGAGCGCCCCGGCAAACATTCCGTTATTAGCTCCAAATGATAAGGTTTATTGGGAGTATTCCGTTGGAGTAGGGAATATATTGAAGATTTTAAGGATAGATTTTAACTTTAGGGGCAATTATTTGGAAAATCCTGGGGCAAGGTCTTTTGGGGTAACAGGGTCCTTCGGATTTCACTTCTGATATACTTTTTGCCCAATACCTGATATTAATTTGTTATTTTAGAAAATTATAAGAATAAACATAACCATATGAGCAGTGAAGATATTACGTCGTTCGATGTATTGATCGAAATACCAAAGGGTAGTAGAAACAAATATGAATACGATTTTGCCCTAAAGAAGATAAGGTACGATAGGATGATTTTTTCATCCATGATGTATCCGGCCGATTATGGGTTTGTCCCAGAAACCTTAGCATTGGATGGCGATCCATTGGATGTCCTTGTTTTGGTGACCGAAGCAACATTTCCCGGTTGTGTAATGGAGGTAAAACCTATCGGCGTATTTCATATGACCGATGAAAAAGGTCCGGATGAAAAGGTGATCTGTGTGCCCGTATCGGATCCAGTCTGGAACAAGATCAATGATTTAAACGAATTAAACCCGCATTTAATAAAGGAAATAGAACATTTCTTTAAGGTTTATAAGGATCTTGAAAAGAAAAAAGTCGATGTTGGTGGATGGGGAGAGCAACAAGAAGCAAGGGAAATTGTCGCAAAATGTATCCAAAGGTTTAAGGATAGCGATGTCCCAAAACAGGATGTAAGTATAAAGTATTAATCCTTAATTTTTTAAAAAGTAAAAAAGCAATATTGCGGAAGTAATATTGCTTTTTTTATTCTGGCATATTTTACTACTTTTGCCCCTCAAAATATATAACAAATAATCAAACAAATGGAATCAATAATTATTTACTTGCCAATAATTATGGCATTGGTAGGTCTTGCTTTTATGGCGGTAAAAAGGTCTTGGGTATTAAAACAAAATGCTGGAGACGGAAAAATGAAAGAAATTTCAGATTATATCTATGAAGGGGCCTTGGCTTTTCTTAAAGCAGAATATAAATTATTGACCATCTTCGTTATAGGGGCCAGTGTTGCGTTGGCCGCAATTTCTTTTATAGTACCTACTACGCATATTCTTATTGTAGTAGCTTTTATTTTTGGTGCATTCTTTTCTGCATTGGCAGGTAATATGGGAATGAAAATTGCCACAAAAACAAATGTTAGAACCACGCAGGCTGCCCGTACCAGTTTGCCACAGGCATTAAAGGTGTCTTTCGGTGGTGGAACTGTCATGGGACTTGGGGTTGCTGGTTTGGCCGTTTTGGGCTTAACTGCCGCCTTTATATTATTGTTTCAATTTTTTATGAACGGTACTTGGACATCTACAGAGGACATGACCATTGTTCTTGAAACATTGGCCGGTTTTTCCCTTGGTGCGGAATCTATTGCCTTGTTCGCAAGAGTTGGTGGAGGTATCTATACCAAGGCTGCAGATGTAGGTGCGGATTTGGTTGGTAAGGTTGAGGCAGGTATTCCAGAGGATGATCCGCGTAACCCGGCTACCATTGCAGATAACGTTGGGGACAATGTTGGGGATGTTGCAGGTATGGGTGCGGATTTATTTGGTTCGTACGTAGCTACCGTTTTGGCGGCTAT
The DNA here is from genome assembly GCF_018860365.1 of Arenibacter algicola. GTDB lineage: Bacteria > Bacteroidota > Bacteroidia > Flavobacteriales > Flavobacteriaceae > Arenibacter > Arenibacter algicola_B. The sequence continues at coordinate 256,163 of NZ_JAHKPO010000001.1, read as the reverse complement.
GGTACTTGGGAATTATGTTATTAAGGATATGGGTGGTGCCATCCAGGATGCCTTTGGTGGTATTGGACCAATTTTATTGCCTATGGCCATTGCCGGCTTTGGAATTATTTTTTCCATTATAGGTACTATGTTGGTTAAAATAAAAAACAACGAAGCCAAGGAAAAAGAAGTGCAGGGTGCTTTGAACATAGGAAACTGGGTTTCTATAGGTTTAACATTGATAGCCTGCTTTGTATTGGTAAAATACATGTTGCCAGAAACCATGCAAATGGAGTTTTTTGGTGAAGGTTTAAAAGATATTTCTTCCATAAGGGTGTTTTATGCAACCGTTATTGGTTTGGTTGTAGGTGGGGTTATTTCCTCGGTTACTGAATATTATACAGGTTTGGGTACAAAGCCGGTTATGGCCATTGTGCAAAAATCAAGTACTGGTGCTGGGACAAATGTTATTGCCGGTTTGGCTACTGGGATGATTTCTACATTTCCTACTGTTCTAATTTTCGCAGCAGCAATTTGGTCTTCCTATGCCTTGGCAGGTTTTTATGGGGTGGCATTGGCCGCTTCTGCAATGATGGCTACTACAGCCATGCAATTGGCTATTGATGCGTTTGGACCTATTTCCGATAACGCTGGTGGTATAGCGGAAATGAGTGAGCAAGATCCTATTGTAAGGGAGCGTACAGATATATTGGATTCCGTGGGGAACACCACAGCAGCAACTGGAAAAGGATTTGCTATTGCCTCCGCTGCTTTGACCTCATTGGCGTTATTTGCAGCTTATGTAACCTTTACAGGTATCGACGGAATTAACATTTTTAAAGCGCCAGTTTTGGCCATGTTGTTCGTAGGTGGTATGATTCCGGTGGTTTTCTCCGCCTTGGCCATGAATTCGGTTGGTAAAGCGGCTATGGATATGGTGTACGAAGTGCGTAGACAATTCAAGGAAATTCCAGGAATTATGGAAGGCACTGGGAAACCAGATTATGCAAAGTGTGTTGATATTTCAACCAAAGCAGCATTACGTGAAATGATGTTGCCAGGAATTCTGACCATTGGCTTCCCTATTGCTATTGTGCTTTTAGGAAAATTGGTTTATGGTAGCGATAATCAATTGATTGCTGAAATGTTGGGAGGTTATATGGCCGGTGTTACTGTTTCTGGGGTGCTTTGGGCTATATTCCAAAACAACGCCGGTGGTGCTTGGGATAACGCTAAAAAATCTTTTGAAGCCGGTGTTGAAATTAATGGTGAAATGACCTATAAGGGGTCTGATGCCCATAAAGCGGCGGTTACTGGAGATACGGTTGGTGATCCATTTAAGGATACTTCCGGACCTTCAATGAATATTCTTATAAAACTTACCTGTTTAATTGGATTGGTAATAGCCCCAATATTGGGTGGACATTTGGAAACAGGGATTGCCGAGCAGGAAGTGCAGATTGAAATGAATGTGGAATCAGCAGATTTGGCGCAGGCTGTAATTACTTATAGCACTACGGTGAATGGTGAAACCACCACAGAAGAAAAAACTTTCAATGGAACCAAGGCGGAAGTAAAAGCCCAATTGGAAGCATTTGAAAAGACTACTCAAGTATCGGATAAAAATGATAATAAAGTGGTTATAGAGAAAATAGATATTAGAAAGTAAGTTGTAAAACTTATATTTTGGCATCATATTAAAAACCCCGTTCAAACGGGGTTTTTTACTTTTTAAGGTGTTCTTACATAACGCGGTAAATGGATTACCACGATATAACCACATTGGGCATTGTCTTCGGATTAGGCCTTTTGGTTGCCTTCAGCGCGAAAAGGCAAATAGTGAACTGGCGGGGGTACGGACCTTTGCCCTGATTTCAATTTTAGGGGTTTTGGCAGGGTTCTTAAGTAAGGACTATTAAAATCCATTTATTCTGCCGGTTCTTGGCATTTCTAACCATTGGTTTTTATCGGTAATGAAATATGAACTACTGCAGGTGTATTATATATTGCCAGAAAGGTTTCATAGGATTATGTTTTAAAAAAGGCCATTGATCTCGGCGTCAATTTTATTGATGACCAAGCCTAAATCTTCCGGTTCGTCCACGAAATTCAATTTGTCTACATCAATTACCAATAGATTTCCTTTTTCATAGCTTTGCGCCCATGCTTCATAGCGTTCGTTCAAACGGCTTAGGTAGTCGATGGAAATACTGTTTTCATATTCACGCCCGCGCTTGTGGATTTGATTCACCAAATTTGGGATGGAACTTCTTAAATAAATTAATAGATCTGGTGGCTGTACCAGAGTTTCCATTAATTCGAATAGACTGGTGTAATTGCTAAAATCCCTATTGGTCATTAAACCCATGGCATGAAGGTTTGGGGCAAAAATGTGGGCATCTTCGTAAATGGTCCTGTCCTGAATAGTGTCTTTGCCGCCCTTCCTTATCTGTAAAATTTGTCTGTACCTGTTGTTTAAAAAGTATATCTGGAGATTAAAGCTCCATCTTTCCATTTGATTGTAAAAGTCGTCCAAATAGGGATTGTCAACCACATCTTCAAATTGGGCCTCCCATTGGTAGTGTTTGGAAAGTAATCTTGTCAAGGTTGTTTTGCCAGCCCCAATATTTCCTGCAACGGCGATATGCATAGGTTTGTAATTATGGTTAGTGTTTTGTGCACTTGTAATAAAGAGGTACAATATACAAGATATCGGGTGCATGATAAAATCTTTGTTAGAATATCCGATAAAAAACTTATGGGAAAGGATAATTGTATTTTTTATTGATTTCGGATTAAACCAAATCAAATTGTTGCAGTCTTAAGCTTAATATAAAATGTTAAAAAATGAAAAGTTTCTATTTATTCTCTTTGATGCTATTGGCATCCCATTTCGGAATTTATGCCCAGGATTTTCAGGGCGAGGCTACCTATTTTAGTAAAACTACGGTTAATATGGATTTTGGGGGAAGGCAAATTCCAGAGGATAGAAAAAAGGAAATAATGCAAAGAATGAAGGAAGCCAATGAGCGGACCTATATTTTAACCTTTGACAAATCCACTTCGATCTATAAGGAGGAGGAAAGATTGGAACAGCCTGGCAACGATAGGGGAGGTAGACGATTTGGTATGATGAGCGGAGCCGGTGGCGATTATTATAAGGATGTGAAGGAAGGTAGATATTTGGTTAAAAATGAACTTTTCGGAAAGATTTTCCTAGTAGATGATACATTGCCAAAATTGGATTGGAAACTCGGAGGGGAGTCAAAGCAGATTGGTAATTATACAGCTTTTAAGGCCACTGCCATCAGAACTATTAAAAGGCCCAATATGCGGGCAATTTTTCGTAGAGGAGGGGAGAATAGTGAAAACAAGGAAGAGGAATTTACAGAAAAGGATATTGAGATAACAGCTTGGTATGCTCCGGATGTTCCGGTAAATCAAGGTCCGGGGGAGTATTGGGGGCTTCCCGGTCTAATTTTGGAGGTTAAAGATGATATTACGGTTATTCTTTGTACAAAACTGGTGCTCAATCCAACAGAGAAGAAAGAGATAAAGGCGCCCAATAAGGGCAAGACGGTTACCCAAGAGGAATATGATAAAATATCCAAAGATAAGATGGCCGAGATGAGGGAGAATTTCCGTCGTGGTGGCGGAGGCGGAGGCAATAGAGGTGGTGGAGGTGGCAGGCCATAGTTCAACTGTTTTTAGTCACAATAAATAATTTAGGTATTTTAATTTTTTTTATAGATGTACAATAAGAATGTTTATTCCGTACTGGTAGCTATTTTTGCTTTTACTACAGCTTTTGGTCAAGAAATTACCCTAACGGGAACAGTTAAGGATTCCATAGGAGTGGGGATCGATATGGCAAATGTTATCGCCATAAATACAGAAACCAAAGCGTTGGAATCTTACGGCATAACAAACCATAGTGGACTCTATAAGTTAAATTTAAAAGCGGGGGCAAATTTTAATGTTCGCGTAAGCTATTTGGGTTTTAAAACGGAAGAATTCTCTTTTACGGCACCTACCAATGATGTTAACAAAGACATCGTTCTTTACGAGCAAACCAATCAATTGGACGAGGTTGAGGTTACCTATGAGATGCCTATCTCAGTGAAAGGCGATACCATAGTATATGATACGGATTCCTTTGTTACGGGTACGGAAAAAAAGCTTAAGGATGTGCTGGCCAATTTGCCTGGAGTGGAAATAAATGATGATGGGCAAATAGAGGTAGAAGGAAAAAAAGTGACCAAAGTAATGGTAGAGGGGAAGGATTTTTTCGACGGGGACTCCAAGTTGGCGGCAGACAATATTCCAGCCAATGCATTGGATAAAATAGAGGTGTTGAGGAATTTTAACGAAGTAACCCAAATGAAGGGTCTGACCAATGATACGGACAATGTAGCTCTCAATATTAAACTGAAAGAAGGGAAAAAGAGATTTTGGTTCGGGGAAATTACGGCAGGCTATGGTACCAATGATAGCTATTTGGCACATCCAAAACTCTTTTATTACAGTCCTGACTATAGTATCAATATTATTACGGATCTCAATAATATTGGGGAAGCTCCTTTTAATAGACGGGATTACCAGAGTTTTACCGGCGGATTTAGAAATCTAGGTAGCTCTAGTGGAAGTTCTATAGATATTGGTGGGGATGGCTTGGGACTTTCCAGTCTTCAGAACAATAGGGCGAAAAATATAGATACTAAGTTTGCTGCTGTGAACTTTAGTTATTCCCCAAAGGAAAATTGGGACCTGAGCGGCTTTGGTATTTATTCCTATACCGGGACCCTAATGGAAAACCAAACAAGAAGGGTTTACATCTCCTCCAACGAAACGGAGGATGCCACTACTTCTACAGATCAAACGGCTCATTTGGGATTGGCAAAATTTAGTTCCATGTACAAGCCTAATGAGAGATTTCAATTTGATTACGACATACTCTTGAAACAGTCTAACGATGATGAAATTGAGAATGTTATTTCAATTTCCACGATTACCGATGAAATTACGGAAACGAAGAAGCAAAAGCCTATTTCTGTAAATCAAAATGCCAATATTTATTATACTACTTTAAATTCAAAGAATATTTTCGCATTTGAAGCCCAACATATTTATCAGGATGAAGATCCATTTTACAGCGCCATAAGGGATAATTTTGCCTTTATCGATATTTTTCCGGTAGATGAAAGTCAGAGTATATATAACCTTAATCAAGGCAAAAATACCATAACCAATAAAGTGGATGCGAAGTTGGATTATTATTGGGTAACGGGCCAAAAGAGTAATTTAAACTTTACTCTGGGTACTACACAGAGTCATCAGAATTTTAATTCCGATATTTTTCAAATATTGGATGGAGGGGCACCATTGACTTTTACCGATAGCGAGTTCAATAACGATGTTACCTATACTATTTCGGATTTGTATTTGGGTTTTCATTATAAAGTAATAGCTGGGATTTTCACCTTTAACCCTGGTGTTACCTTACATCAATACGGTACTAAAAACGATCAGCTGGGGACTACCGTTGAGGATAATCTAACAGCCTTGTTACCTGATCTGTACATAAATGCGCAACTTAAAAAATCAGAAAACATCCGTTTCAATTATAGGGTGTCAAGATCTTTTACGGATGTCAATAATTTTGCTGAGGCCTATGTGCTCAACAACTATAATTCTGTTTATTCGGGGAACAGGGACTTGGAGAGTGCTTTGAACCATAACCTATCATTGAACTTCTTCAGTTTTAATATGTTCAATTTCACTAACATTTTCGGGAACGTTACCTATACTAAACGAATAGACGCACTTAAAAGTTCTTCGGAAATTATTGGGATAAACAGGATTGGGACCACTATAAATTCAAATTTGGAAGACGAATCCTTAAGTGCCAATGGTAGGTATCAACGGACATTTGGTAAAATAAAGGCTTCTGTTGGGGCAAATGTTTCCTGGTCCGCTACCAACAACATTATTGACCTTCAGCCAAGAAGGTCGGAATCCTTTACCCAGAATTATACATCTTCCCTAGCTACCAATTTTAGGAATGCCCCTAATTTGGAGGTAGGGTACAGGTATACGGTAAATAACTATGATAATGGGGGTAGGACTACTACCTTTTATACGGATCGGCCCTATGCCAAGTTTGATGCTACCTTTCTAAAGAGCTTCATTTTTACCTTGGATTATGACTATTATAAATACATGGACAAGGAAAATACCATTGATAATACCTATAGTTTTTTGGAAGGTAACCTCAGTTACCAGAAAAAGGACAGTCCGTGGGAATTTGGAATAAAGGGTACCAATCTACTTGGAACGGATACCTTGAATAGGGATAGCACCAATGAATTATATTTTACGACCTCTTCTTATTTCATTCAACCCCGGTATATCTTGTTTACCGTTAAATACGATTTATAGTTTTTTAGGGCCAATTTTAAAATTGTTGTTAAACATTTTTAGTTACGTCAAGAATTCTTGTACTTTTGTACGCGAAAAATATCGAGGAAGGATTTGACTGATTGCAACCTCATGTGCTGAATTAGTTTCGGCATAACTAAATGCTAAAGCAGTTTAAGTTGTTCTGTTCCGTTGGAACTGTAACATCAACTCTTCTCTAGTGTTCTTGGTCAAATCCCTATTAATTTTTATTTAGAAAGGATTTATGGCATATTTATTTACTTCGGAATCGGTTAGTGAAGGGCATCCAGATAAAATAGCGGATCAAATTAGCGATGCGTTATTGGACCATTTTTTGGCTTTTGACTCGGAAAGCAAGGTGGCTTGCGAAACCTTGGTAACTACTGGTCAGGTGGTATTGGCCGGGGAAGTTAAGAGTCATACCTATCTTGATGTGCAGCAAATAGCGAGGGATGTTATCAATAAAATCGGGTATACCAATGGCGACTATAAGTTTAGTGGAGATTCCTGTGGTGTAATATCATTGATCCATGAGCAGTCCAAAGAGATCAACCAAGGGGTGGATCGTGGTGCAAAAGAAGATCAAGGGGCAGGAGATCAAGGTATGATGTTCGGCTATGCCACTAAGGAAACGGAAAACTATATGCCCCTGGCCCTGGATATTTCCCATAAAATATTGCAGGTTTTGGCGGATTTGAGAAGGGTGGGAGATACAATTTCATATCTAAGGCCAGATGCCAAGGCACAGGTGACTATCGAATATTCCGATGATAATGTTCCGCAACGTATAGATACTATTGTTGTTTCTACCCAACATGACGAGTTTGATAAGGATGATGATCTGATGTTGGCCAAAATTAAGAAGGATATTATTTCCATTCTTATTCCAAGGGTAAAGGAACAATTGCCAGAGGCAATCCAAAAGCTTTTTAATGATACTATAAAGTATCATATTAACCCAACCGGGAAATTTGTAATTGGAGGTCCCCACGGTGATACAGGTTTAACCGGAAGAAAGATTATTGTAGATACCTATGGAGGCAAAGGAGCTCATGGTGGAGGTGCATTTAGTGGGAAAGACCCTAGTAAAGTAGATCGTAGTGCAGCTTATGCCGCAAGGCATGCAGCCAAAAATCTTGTTGCTGCCGGGGTTGCCGATGAAATTTTGGTTCAGGTTAGTTATGCTATTGGTGTTGTGGAGCCTACTTCTATTTTTGTGGATACCTATGGTTCTGCCAAAGTAGCTTTGAGCGATGGTGAGATTGCCAAGAAAGTGGCCCAATTGTTCGATATGCGTCCTTTTGCCATAGAAGAAAGGTTGAAACTCAGAAACCCTATTTATTTGGAAACGGCGGCCTACGGACATATGGGCAAGGAACCTAAGAAAATAACCAAGGTTTTTGAATCGCCATACAACGGACGGGTAGAAAAAGAAGTAGAATTATTTACTTGGGAGAAATTGGATGCCGTTGATTTGGTGAAAGAAGCCTTCGATTTATAATTTTATTGAAAAGATTAGGAAAAAAGAATTTTCCATACCTATATTTGCAAACCTAAAGTTCAAACACTTATTGAATTGTTATCAAGAAAGGTGGAGGGAATAGACCCTTTGAAGCCTTAGCAACCCTTTGATCCTTAATTAAAGAAGGTGCTAAATTCTACCTAAATACTGGGCCAAATTATTTTGGTTTGTTTTACAGTATCCATGGCAGATAACACTAACGGTTACTTCTGTAACGGATTTTCTTTTTAACTTTTTGATTTTATAATATTGCACTGTCCGCATTATTTGTTTTGGCTTTTTATTTTATCTATTTTAATAATATAAAAAAACAAGAAATCATGAGTACTCAAAAATTTTCAACAAACGCTTTACATGCCGGGCATGACACAAAATTAACAGCTGGTACCAGGGCTGTACCTATTTATCAGAATACCGCCTATGTGTTTAATAATACGGACCATGCGGCCAATCTTTTTAATTTATCGGAACCTGGATATATTTACACTAGGCTGAACAATCCTACCAATGACATCTTGGAGCAGCGTTTGGCAGCTTTGGAAGGTGGTCTTGCCAGTGTGGTTACCGCATCAGGTACAGCAGCCATTTCCACAGCATTATTGGTTTTGCTTAAAACGGGAGATCATATAGTGGCTTCCAGTAGCCTTTATGGAGGTACCTATAATCTGTTGGCGGTGACTTTGCCTAGATTGGGTATTACCACCACCTTTGTTGAGCCAGGGGACGAGGAGAATTTTGCGAATGCCATTCAGGAAAATACCAGAGCTATTTTTGTAGAATCCCTGGGAAATCCAAAATTGGACGTGTTGGATTTGAAGGCAATATCCGAAGTGGCCAAAAAAGCAAAAATACCTTTTATAGTGGATAATACGGTTGCCACAAGTGCTTTGGTTAAACCTATTGAACACGGGGCAAATATTGTAATACATTCCCTTACAAAATATATCAATGGCAATGGTACTTCTATGGGAGGTGTCATTGTAGATGCCGGTACTTTCGATTGGAGCAGTGGTAAATTCCCTGAGTTTACGGAGCCATCTCCCGGATACCACGGTTTGGTTTATCATGATGTCTTGGGTGCGGCTGCCTTTATTGCAAAGGTGAGAATTGAAGGCTTAAGGGATCTCGGTGCTGCCTTGAGCCCATTTAATGCCTTTCAAATTATTCAAGGTTTGGAAACATTGGAACTTCGTATCAAGAAACACAGTGAAAATGCTTTGGAATTAGCTAAATGGTTGGAGGATAGAAAGGAAGTGGCATGGGTAAACTATCCAGGCCTTTCATCCAGTCCATATTATTCCTTGGCCAAAAAATACCTTCCAAAAGGACAAAGTGGAATAGTGACCTTCGGGGTTAAAGGCGGATACGAATCGGCCAAAAAAGTGGTGGATGAAACCAAGCTATTCTCCTTATTGGCAAATATTGGGGATACCAAGTCTTTAATTATTCACCCTGCAAGCACCACGCACCAACAATTGGATGATGAAGCCCAGCAATCTACAGGCGTAACAAAAGATCTAATACGTCTATGTGTAGGTTTGGAGGATATTGAAGATATAAAAGCAGATTTGGTTCAAGCATTTTCAGTCATTGATAAATCTGTTTTAGCATAAAAATTATTTTATTTCCTTTTATAGTCATTAACAAAGTGATAAGGGAGTGCGGCAATTAATTTGTATAATATTAAGGCACTCCCTGATCATTTCATCATCAATGACAAAGTTCTATCAAGAAAATTATTAGTTTAAACAACTTATGTTACATCATCTTTCAATAAATAAATACGTTACCTATAGCGGCAAAACCTTGGATATTAATTTGTCCTACGAGATCTTTGGCCAACCATTGCATTCCGCACCTATAATAATGGTGAACCATGCCCTTACAGGTAATTCCAATGTGGCAGGCGAACATGGCTGGTGGACAACATTGATAGGAGAAGGAAAATGTATTGATACCAAAAAATACACCATTCTTTGCTTTAATATTCCGGGAAATGGGTATGACGGGTTTGTAATAGATAATTATAAGGATTTTGTTGCCAAGGACATTGCCAAGATTTTCCTTCTGGGACTTGAGGCTTTAAAAATAGGTAAGTTATATGCGCTTATAGGGGGATCTTTAGGCGGAGGTATCGCTTGGGAAATGGCAGCAATTGATCCGCACTTAACGGAACATCTTATTCCAGTAGCATCTGATTGGAAGTCTACGGATTGGCTTATTGCCAACTGCCAGATTCAGGAACAGTTCTTGGTGAACTCCAAGCAGCCCGTACATGATGCACGTATGCATGCCATGCTTTGCTATAGGACACCGGAATCCTTTAAGGAGCGTTTTAAGAGAAGCACCAATGAGGAACTGAAAGTCTTTAATGTAGAGAGTTGGCTAACGCACCATGGTAAAAAATTACAGGAACGTTTTCAATTGTCGGCCTACAAACTAATGAATCAACTGCTGAAGACTATTGATATAAATAGAAATGGGGAAGAGGCATTCATTAATCTTCAAAATAGCGATACCAATATCCATATCATTGGGGTAGATTCCGACCTTTTTTTTACGGCCCAGGAAAACAAGGATACCTTTAAGAAATTGGCCCAGGCCAACAGCAATGTAACCTATGGGGAAATACATTCCTTACACGGGCACGATGCCTTTTTGATCGAGTTCAATCAAATGGAGGAGTTGTTAAAGGGAGTTTTTGAGCGCAATGGAAGATCTAAAAAAGTCAAGGTCCTAAAATTTGGAGGCAAATCATTGGCCAATGGAGAGGGGTTGGATACTGTACTTCAGATAATAACGGACAAGGTTGCCAATGGTGAAAATATTGCGGTTGTGGTATCGGCCAGGAACAAGGCTACGGACGAATTGGAAGGGATGCTGGACAAAGCGGCCAAGGGGCTTGATTATGTAACGGATTTTGAACAATTTGAAAAATATCAAAGGCACACTTATGACAATGTTAATCTTTCCGAAGAATTTCGGGGATTGGTAAAATTGTTCGAAGGGGTAGCTTTATTGGGCGATTATAGCCCTAAAATAAAAGATCAGGTTTTAGCTTTTGGAGAATTGCTTTCGGCTAAATTGGTGGCAAAATTACTTATAGGTAGGGGTGTCAACGCCAAATTCATTGATTCTAGACAGCTAATTAAAACAGATTCCAATTTTGGGGATGCCAAGGTATTGGAAACCTTGTCCAAGGAAAATGTAAAAAGTGAGTTCGGGAAATTGGACCTAGATGCTGTAGTGGTAACTACAGGGTTTATAGCCTCCAATGAACTAAATGAAACAACCACCTTGGGTAGAAATGGGAGCAATTACTCTGCTGCTTTGTTGGCCAATTACCTCAATGCCGAGGAGTTACAGAACTACACCCATGTAGATGGTATATTCACGGCCAACCCGGATTTGGTGACAGAGGCTAAAAGAATCTCGGAACTTTCCTATAGCGAAGCTAATGAGTTGGCAAATTTTGGAACCAATATCCTACATGCCAAGACTATTATTCCATTAATAGAAAAGAATATTCCATTGCGGATCCTTAATACCTTCAACAACGATAACGAGGGTACCTTGATCAGTGCCAAGACCAGTAAGGAAGGTATCAAATCCTTGTCGGTCATTGAAAATATGGCCTTGATCAATTTGGAGGGCCGAGGTTTATTGGGTAAAGTAGGGGTAGATGCCCGTATCTTTAGGACAATGGGCAATAATAACATAAGTGTAAGTATTATTTCCCAGGGATCATCGGAAAGAGGGATTGGTTTGGTGGTCGATGCCAAAAATGCCAATTTAGCCAAAAGGGCTTTGGAAGAGGAATTTCAAACCGATTTTAAACTACAGGACATCAATAATATTACGGTTATAGATCAAGTATCGGTTATTTCGATTGTGGGACAGGACTTGAGTACTTTTCACAAGCCATTCAATGCGCTCATCAAAAACCAAGTGGTTCCTTTGTTGTTCAACAATACCGTTTCTGGAAAAAATGTGAGTCTGGTGGTGAAAAAATCAGATTTGCACAAGGCATTGAATGTAGTGCACGGCCAGATATTTGGTATAAGCAAAAAAGTAAATATTGCCATTTTTGGTCATGGAAATGTGGGGGGGACCCTCATTGATCAAATTCTTAAATCCAATAAGACCATTGAAAAAAGAAAGGGCATCAATATCAATGTTTTTGCAGTTGCCAATTCCAAAAAGGTTCTATTGAATAAAAATGGTATTTCCAAAAATTGGAAAAGTGCCATGCAAACCAAGGCGATACCCTATAAATTAAACGATATATTTAAATATGCCAAGGATAATCATTTGGAGAACCTTATTGCGGTAGACAATACTGCCAATGAAGAATTTGTGGCCTCATATTTTGATTTCGTGGATAACGGTTTTGATTTGGTGTCGTCCAATAAGATTGCCAATACCTTGCGCTTCGATTATTATCAGTTGCTTAGGGAGGAACTTGCCAAGCATCAAAAGCAGTATTTATACGAAACCAATGTTGGTGCAGGGCTACCGTTGATAGACACCATTAAATTGTTGCATCTTTCAGGAGAGAATATTACAAGAATAAAAGGGGTCTTCTCGGGATCTTTAAGTTATATTTTCAACACTTTTTCGGAAAAGGAAGCCCCATTCTCGGTAATTTTAAAAGAAGCTATGGAGTTAGGGTATACCGAACCGGACCCACGCGAAGATCTTTCCGGTAACGATGTGGGTAGGAAACTGCTCATTTTGGCCAGAGAGTTGGATCTTAGCAATGAGTTTTCGGATATACAAATTGAAAATTTAATTCCAGAGTCGCTGCAAGATGTTGATGTAAAAGGCTTTTTGGAAAAACTGGATATTTTGGATGAGAAATTCAGCAAAATAAAGAAGGCGCAAAAACCAGGTCACGTATTGCGTTATGTGGGCGACCTTTCAGGGGACCTGCAAAAGGAAAAAGGGAAATTGGAGGTGAAATTGATCTCTGTTCCCAAAGAGAGTGCCCTTGGTCAAATAAAAGGATCCGATTCCATTATTGAGATATATACGGAGTCTTATGGACAGCATCCTTTGGTTATTCAAGGCGCAGGTGCAGGAGCTGCAGTAACGGCCAGAGGTGTTTTTGGGGATATATTGCGTATTGCTGAAAAAGGCTAAATTTTGCTGGCTTCGGCTCCGCTCAGCTACCGGGGAAATGTCGGCAGAGAGGTGAATCCCATATCGGAATTATGCATATTAGGAAGAGAAAGTAGAAGAATTAGATAGAACAGAAATAATGAAGAAGAATTTTAAATTTGAAACGGAAGCTATACGCACCCAAACGGAACGTACCCAATTTTTGGAACATTCCACACCTATGTATTTAACCTCAAGTTTTATCTTTGAGGATGCTGAGGACATGCGTGCTTCCTTTGCAGAGGAAAAGGAACGCAATATTTATTCGAGGTATAGCAACCCCAATTCTTCCGAGTTTATAGAGAAGGTTTGTAAGATGGAAGGGGCCGAGGATGGTTTTGCCTTTGCATCGGGTATGGCGGCCGTGTTTTCCACTTTTGCTGCCCTGTTGGACAGTGGGGATCACATAATTTCTTCTAGAAGTATATTTGGGTCTACCCATAGTTTGTTTACTCAGTTTTTTCCAAAATGGAATGTTTCAACAAGCTATTTTAAGATAGATGAGCTGGATAAATTGGAGGAATTGCTCACTCCAAAAACTAAAATTATATATGCTGAAACTCCTACCAATCCTGGAGTAGATGTTTTGGATCTGGAGGTATTGGGCCAATTTGCGAAAAAACACAATTTGATCTATATCATAGATAATTGTTTTGCTTCGCCCTATTTACAGCAACCTATTAAGTATGGGGCCGATTTGGTAATCCATTCCGGAACTAAATTAATGGACGGTCAAGGTAGGGTGTTGGCAGGTATTACGGTGGGCAGCAAAGCTTTGATAGATAAGGTGTATCGTTTTTCCCGAATTACGGGTCCTTCTTTGTCACCTTTTAATGCTTGGGTACTGTCCAAAAGTCTGGAAACTTTGGCGCTGCGTGTAGATAAACACTGTGATAATGCACTGAAGCTGGCTGAGTTCTTGGAAGGTCACCCCAAGGTTAATTGGGTAAAATATCCCTTTTTAAAATCGCATCCTAAATATGAGGTGGCCAAGAAACAGATGAAGGCTGGGGGCTGCGTGGTAGCTTTTGAAGTAAAGGGAGGGGTAGAGGCCGGACAAAAATTCTTCAACGCTATAAAAATGTTGTCCTTGTCTGCCAATTTAGGGGATTCAAGAAGTATAGTCACACACCCAGCATCTACCACGCACAGCAAATTGTCCGTGGAAGAAAGATCGGCATCAGGAATAACGGATGGTATGGTAAGGGTGTCGGTAGGCTTGGAGCATATAGATGATATCATCGCAGATATTGAACAAGCACTGGGGTAGAAGGAAACATTGCCAGCTTGCCTTGTTGTTGAACCTCTTTATGCAAAATTGGGGCATGCCTAATTGCGAATGTTAATTTTCCTTATCTTCGCTGCATGCTTTCCAAAAAGACAAAATACGGATTAAAGGCACTAACCTTCTTGGCTGCTCAAAAGGGACGCACTCCCGTTCAGATTTCTGAAATAGCCAAGCATGAGAACATTTCCCAAAAGTTTCTGGAGAGTATTCTTCTCACTTTGAGAAAAACAGGACTTCTGGGTTCCAAAAAAGGAAAAGGTGGGGGTTATTACCTTATTAAGGAACCCAAGGATATTCCGATGACCACTGTTATGAGGGTGTTGGAAGGTCCTATAGCTATGGTGCCCTGTGTAAGTTTAAACTTCTACGAGAAATGTGAGGATTGTCCCGACGAGGCCAGCTGTTCCGTACATAAATTAATGCTACAGGTTAGGGACAGTACCCTGGAGGTATTTAAGAACAATACGCTTGCCGACCTGGTACCATAAGGTTACAAAGGTATTTTTTAGCTGGGGCGTTAGTTTATGCATATATTTCGACGGAAGTATTAATTATCGTCAAAATCCAAGCAAAATTTTATTAATCTACTAAATTTATAGGGTAAGTTGAATTTTAACTATTTTTTTTTATTGTGGTTTGTAAAATATTTCTATTTTTGCTTACTCTATTAAATCAGTAGGGTAATAAATTTAAGTTTTTTTGTCATATGATTGCTGAACAATTAATTGCAAATAATAATTCAAGTACTGTAACTAAAAGCTATAAGGCAGATAAGTCTTCCGAAAATCCTAAAAGGAGTATTGCTAAATCTATTAGTTGGAGAATTATTGGAACCTTGGACACTATTCTTATTTCTTGGATCGTAACCGGGACATTGTCAGTGGCATTTTCAATAGGGGTAGTAGAGTTGTTTACCAAGATGTTGTTGTATTTTTTTCATGAAAGAATCTGGAACAAGATTAGTTGGGGAAAGTAAAACGGTAAAATTCAAAGTAATTTAAGAATTGAGGACAATGGCATACACAGAGGAACAAATAAATAAATTAAACCAACAATTTAAAGGTATACCACCTGAGGAAATAATTTCCTGGGCAATACAGTCTGCCGAGAAACCTTTGGTAACCACAAATTTCCGTCCATATGAAGTAGCCATTTTGCATGCGGTGACGGATGTTTCTCCACATATTCCTGTTGTTTGGTGCGATACGGGTTATAATACGCCCAATACCTACAAGCATGCCGAAGAGCTAATTGCTAGATTACATTTAAATGTAAAATTATATGTTCCCAAGCAAACTTCCTCACATAGGGATGCTATCATGGGAATTCCAGGTATAGATGATCCCAAGCATCAACTTTTTACGGAGCAGGTGAAATTGGAACCGTTTAGAAGGGCGATGGAGGAGCATAAGCCAGATGTATGGTTTACGAATCTTAGGCAAGGACAGACTGCTTTAAGGGATTCGTTGGATATTTTAAGTTTAAGCAAGGACGGGGTTTTGAAGGTGAGTCCATTTTATCATTATAACGATAGTCAATTGGATGCTTACCTCAAGGATAGGAATTTGCCCAATGAGCATAAATACTTTGACCCCACCAAGGTTTTGGAAAACCGGGAATGTGGGCTTCATACCTAAGAAAAGAATATTAACAATTGGCGAATTATTCCAATAGGGGAAAGCCAATTAAATACAGAATTATTGTGAGCATTGTAGAATCAGAATTGGAAACACTAGTAGACGTGAGCGGATCGAATGAATTGGAAGTATTGAACAATAATGCTTTGGAGAACGAAGCAATTTATATTTTAAGGGAAGTTGCGGCACAGTTTGAAAAGCCGGTGTTGCTTTTTTCGGGAGGTAAGGATTCCATTACCTTGGTAAGATTGGCGCAAAAAGCCTTTTTCCCGGCTAAAATACCGTTCCCTTTAATGCATATTGATACTGGGCATAATTTCCCGGAAACCATCGCCTTTAGGGATAAGTTGGTAAAGGAATTGGGAGTGGAGTTAATAGTTCGTAATGTTCAGGATTCTATAGATCAGGGGAAAGTGGTAGAGGAAACTGGTAAATATTCCAGTAGGAATATGTTGCAGACCACTACTTTATTGGATGCCATTGAGGAATTTAAGTTCGATGCCTGTATAGGTGGAGCTAGAAGGGATGAAGAAAAGGCACGTGCCAAAGAACGTATCTTCTCCGTTCGTGATGATTTTGGTCAATGGGATGAGAAAAACCAACGCCCAGAGTTGTTCGATATGTTGAATGGTCAGATAGAATTGGGTCAGAACGTAAGGGTATTTCCAATAAGTAACTGGACAGAATTGGATGTTTGGAGCTATATCCAAAAAGAGAACATAGAAATACCTTCTATCTATTTTGCGCATAAGAGAAAGATTTTCCTAAGGGACGGATTTATATGGTCGGCAGAAGATGATGTTGTTTTCCGTGCAGAGGATGAGAAAGTGGAAGAGCGTATGGTTCGTTTTAGAACTGTTGGGGATATGAGTTGTACTTCAGCGGTATTGTCCCACGCAGATACCATAGAAAAGGTAGTGGGTGAAATTAGGGAATCCAAGATTTCGGAAAGGGGAGCTAGAATAGATGATAAGCGCTCCGAAGCCGCAATGGAGAAAAGAAAACAACAAGGATACTTTTAAAGTCGGCATTTGAAGTGAGTTGGCACTTGTTAAAATTGTCAGCGGAATCTCAATGTCAAATACAAAACACAAAAGAAATGGAAGTACTAAAAATAGCAACAGCAGGAAGTGTAGATGACGGTAAAAGTACCTTGATCGGAAGATTGCTTTATGATACCAAATCCCTGACAGACGATAAGTTGGAAGCCATTGAAAAGACTAGTAAGCAAAAAGGATATGATTATCTGGATTTCTCTTTGGCTACAGATGGTTTAGTGGCGGAAAGGGAACAGGGAATTACTATAGATGTGGCACATATCTATTACTCTACACCCAATAAAAGTTATATCATTGCGGATACCCCTGGTCACGTGGAATATACCCGTAACATGGTTACCGGTGCTTCTACTTCCCAAGCGGCCATTATTTTGATCGACGCTAGAAAAGGAGTGATAGAGCAGACCAACAGGCACTTTTTTATCAATAACTTATTGAGGATAAAAGATGTTATTGTTGCCATAAATAAAATGGACCTGGTAGACTACTCAGAGGAAAGATACAATGAAATCAAAGCAGATTTTGAGGAACTGATGAGTAAGCGCGATTACCAAGACCAGAAAATAACCTTTATTCCCGTAAGTGCACTTAAGGGTGACAACGTGGTAAACAGGTCTGAGAAAATGGCATGGTACAAAGGACAAACTCTATTGGAGCATTTTGAGGAATTGGATAGAAAGGATATCTTTAATGTAGGTACCCCAAGATTTCCGGTGCAATATGTGATACGTCCCAAAACGGAGGAGTATCATGATTTTAGAGGATTTGCCGGAAAAGTATATGGAGGTGAGCTGAGTGTTGGTGATGAAGTAGTGGTCTTGCCATCTATGACCAAATCAAAAATCAAGGAAATTTATTTTTACGACAAAAAATATAAAACAGCTACAAGACGTTCTTCCGTAACCATTACCTTGGAAGATGAAATAAATGTAAGTAGGGGGGATATGTTGGTCAAGGCAGGTGATTTACCTACAATAGACAAGCAATTTACAGCTACGGTTTCATGGATGGATTCCCAGAATTTAACGGTGGGAAGCAAATATGTGGTGCAGCACGGAGTAAACAAGGTTTTGGCGAAGGTTGAAAACATTCATCATAAGATTAATCCTGATTACTCAGGTATAGATACCTCTATCAATGCCTTGGGGATGAACGATATAGCACAGGTTACTTTTAGATTGAACAAGCCAATTTTTTATGATTCCTTCAAGAATCACAGAACCAATGGCTCTTTTATCCTAATAGATAATCAATCCAATACAACAGCTGGGGTCGGGTTTATAAATTAAACCCTGCTTCCGTACCTTAGGGTATGGCGTTGTTGTCAATTTAACCTATTATTCCTATGGGATAAAGGTTTTTTAAAAATTAATAATTAATTCGAATAAAAAATATAAGTAGCATGCGGACTTTCAGAACAGAAGTGGAAAACCCGGTTGTAGAACAGGATATCATAGCATTGGAAGCTAAGATCCGTGAATTTCAAGGCGGTAGTTTGGATGAGGAGAAATTCCGTAGTCTAAGATTGGCTAGGGGAATTTACGGTCAAAGGCAACCTGGTGTCCAAATGATTCGTATAAAATTACCTTACGGGAAAGTAAGCTCTCAGCAGTTAAGAAGGATATGTGACGTTTCCGAAGAATACTCTACGGGCAGACTTCATATAACTACGCGTCAGGATATCCAGATCCATTATGTGGATATTAACCGCACACCCGAATTATGGGCCCAGTTGGAACAGGATGATATTACGATCAGGGAAGCCTGTGGAAATACGGTGAGAAACGTTACCGCTAGTGAAACTGCCGGCATAGACGTAAACGAACCATTCGATGTTTCCCCATATGCACATGCACTTTTCCAATATTTTTTAAGAAACCCCATCAGTCAGGAAATGGGAAGGAAGTTTAAAGTTTCCTTTTCTGCCTCGGATGAGGATACCGGTCTTTCTTACATGCACGACCTTGGCTTTATTGCCAAGATAGAGAATGGAGTAAGAGGCTTTAAGGTGCTTTTAGGTGGAGGATTGGGCTCACAGCCCCGCCATGCAGATGAAATATATTCTTTTCTGCCTACCGACAAGATTATTCCTTTAATGGAAGGAGTAGTCCGTGTTTTCGACCGATTTGGAGAAAGAAAAAGTAGGGCAAAGGCAAGAATGAAATTCTTGTTGAAGGATATTGGTTTGGACGGATTTAAGCAATTGCTGGAAGAGGAGCAATTGGCAATACCTGTTCAAACTTACGAAATAGATGCGGATGCCTATCCAAGTGTGAATATTGCAGAGAATATTGCTCCTGAAGTAACCATTAAAGACCAGAAAGCCTTTGATAAATGGAAGGCTACCAACTTGGTTCCTCAAAAACAACAGGGATATGTTGCTATTGGGGTAAAGGTTTTATTGGGTGATTTTTATATAGAAAAAGCCAGACAATTGGCAGATCTAGTAGAAAAATATGCTGCAGGTGAAATTAGATTGAGTCTGCGTCAGAATATCTTGATTCCTTATGTTAAGGAATCGCTGGTACCTTTTTTCTATCAAGAATTGGAAAAATTAGGCTTCGCAGAGATTGGATACAATACTGCCTTGGATATTACAGCTTGTCCAGGAACCGATACCTGTAATTTGGGAATTGCCAGTAGTACTGGGATAGCGGATGAATTGGAAAGGGTAATTAAGGCGGAATACCCCCATTATATCAATAATCCGGACGTGGTTATTAAGATTAGTGGATGTATGAATGCCTGTGGCCAGCACAATATGGCCAATATTGGTTTCCAGGGTATGTCTGTTAGAACAAAGAATAAATTGGTGGCCCCAGCACTTCAAGTGCTTTTGGGAGGTGGTAATTTAGGAAATGGAAACGGCCGATTTGCAGATAAGGTAATTAAGATACCTAGTAAGAGGGGACCAGAATCTTTAAGACTTATTTTAAATGATTACGATGCCAACGGAAATGGTAAACCCTTTGTAGATTATTATGAGGAAAAAGGGCAAATGTATTTTTATGATTTTCTAAAGCCATTGTCCGATGTGGATAACCTAACGGCATCCGATTTTATCGATTGGGGTAACTCGGAAAAATATGAACAAGCCATTGGTGTAGGAGAATGTGCCGGGGTAGTAATAGATTTGATAGCCACCTTGTTGTTTGACAGTGAGGAAAAGATAGAGACTGCAAAATTGAATTTGGAAGAGGAAAAATGGGCAGCCAGTATCTATCATTCCTATTCATCAATGGTAAATACGGCCAAGGCTTTATTGACTGCCGAAAATACCAAGGTAAATACCCATATCAGCATTATTAAGGATTTTGATGAGTTGTTTGTGGCCTCAGGGAAATTTAAATTGGAGCAAGGTTTTGAGAAAATGGTCCTTCAATTAAATCAGAATGCACCAACAGAAGCCTTTGCAAAAGCGTATTTAAAAGATGCCGAGGAATTTTTGGGCAATGTGGAAGCTTATAGGAAATTAGAATTGACAAACGCTTAGTAATGATCGGGAAGGAAGATAATATTCACGTTAATACCACGATGGTGGACCTTGATTTAAATGGGGATGCCAATAAGCTTGGACAGTTGACCGTAGTGGGAGCTGGACCTGGCGATGTGGAGCTCATAACGTTAAAGGCCATAAAAGCCTTGCAGGCGGCAGACGTGGTATTGTACGATGCCCTGGTGGATGTAGCCTTGTTGGATTATGCTCCAAATGCCGAACATATATTTGTTGGCAAAAGAAAAGGATGCTATGCCTACCAGCAGGAACAGATAAACGATCTTATTGTAAGTAGGGCCAAAACCCACGGGCACGTAGTAAGATTAAAAGGAGGTGATCCCTTTGTTTTTGGTAGAGGGGCGGAAGAAATGGAATATGCGGCCAGTAAAGGTCTAAAAGTGGCCATGGTACCGGGAATTTCATCCTCGATGGCCGTACCGGCTTCCCAAAATATACCTGTTACCAAAAGAGGTGCAGCTGAAAGTTTTTGGGTAATTACTGGTACCACCAAGAATCATAAATTATCTACTGATGTAGCTTTAGCTGCCAAGTCCAATGCCACCATAGTCATTTTGATGGGGATGGGAAAACTGGCGGAAATCGTTGAGTTGTTTAAACTGGAAGGTAAAGCGGATATGCCCATTGCGATTATTCAAAACGGTACTCGCGAAGATGAAAAGTTGGGTATTGGTACAATAGATACCATAGAGCAAATAGTGGTCGAGTGTCAATTAAGCAACCCAGCAATTATAGTGGTAGGAGAAGTTGTAAAGCACAGATCGGCGGTATTGGATTATGCACAAACATTACAAGTACACTCAGAGGAGTTATAAATAATAAAGAAAAGTACCTATCTAAAATAGTTCAGGATTTAAGGGTGCAATTATAAATTAGGAATTAATCAAAGTAGTATGATAAAGACAGATATACTTATTATTGGAGCGGGTCCAACAGGGTTGTTCACGGTTTTTGAAGCGGGATTGTTGAAATTGAAGACGCATCTTATAGATGCTTTGCCTCAACCTGGGGGCCAATGTTCGGAAATTTATCCTAAGAAGCCAATTTATGATATTCCTGCATTCCCTGAAATTCTTGCTGGAGATTTGGTTAAGAATCTGATGCAGCAGATTCAACCTTTCGAACCTGGGTTTACCTTAGGGGAGAGAGCGGAAACTTTGGATAAATTGGATGATGGATCCTTTGTGGTAACCACAAATAAAGGGACAAAACATCATGCTCCGGTGGTAGTTATTGCAGGGGGATTGGGATCTTTTGAACCTAGAAAACCTTTGATTCCCAATTTGATGGATTTTGAGGATAAGGGCGTAGCTTATATTATTAAAGATCCTGAAGTATACAGGGATAAGAAAGTGGTTATTTCTGGTGGTGGTGATTCTGCCTTGGACTGGGCAATATTCCTGTCCGATGTTGCTGCTGAGGTATCTTTGGTGCACAGAAGAAATGAGTTTAGGGGAGCCTTGGATTCAGTGGAAAAAGCTGCTGATTTGGCCAAGCTGGGTAAAATTAAATTATTTACCGAAGCTGAGGTGGTCAGACTGTACGGAGACGATAATTTGGAAGCTGTTGTAGTAAAACATAACGATGAGGCCAAAGGTGAAACCTATGTGGAAGCGGATAATTTTATTCCTTTGTTCGGACTTTCCCCAAAATTAGGACCAATTGGCGATTGGGGACTTGAAATAGAGAAAAATGCCATTAAAGTAAATAACGCCTACGATTATCAGACCAATATTCCTGGGGTATATGCTATTGGGGATGTAAACACCTATCCTGGAAAGCTTAAATTAATATTGTCCGGCTTCCATGAAGCAGCCGTTATGTGTCAGAGTGCTTACCAGTTGATCAATCCTGGAAAGCGTTATGTAATGAAATATACCACTGTAGGTGGGGTGGAAGGATTTGACGGTAGTAAGAAGGAAGCTAAAAAAGAAGTAGTTCAAAGTATTTTGGCTTAATAACCATTTTAGACCAATCTTTTAGCCTGCCAGGTCTTAAAATCTGGCAGGTTTCGTTTTTACATAATATTCCGGTATTTCAATTTTTGGAATATTAAAATAAAGTAGTGTTTCCTTGCTTTTAAGGGCACTGATGCGTTACTTTGCATCTAGTTCATTATCAATTTGAAACGTTATCAAGAAAGGCGGAGGGACTAGACCCGGTGAAGCCTTAGCAACCCTTTTTCATTGTCGGTAACTATCGGTAAGAATAAAGAAGGTGCTACGTTCTAATCCTATATTTTATTCTATTTAATTAGAATTTCACTTGGGAATAGATAACATAAAGAAAGACGCAGGTCCGAAACTTTTCCTTACTTGATTTTATTTATTTTTTTGATACCGATAACTGGATTGTTATCCTTTGTTTTTCGGGTGTCAATTTTTTAATTTTGTGGTCCCAAATAGTTTGGGGCCTTATGTGATGGTATCTTTGTTTGGTCTAAGGCGAGCAAACATTTTTGAAAAGTAATATGAAGAAGATTCAAGACGTACTAAAGGAAAGGATTTTGGTGTTGGATGGTGCCATGGGGACCATGCTTCAACGACATAAGTTTACGGAGGAAGATTTTAGAGGAGAACGATTTAAGGATTGGGAACACCCCTTACAGGGAAATAATGACCTGTTGTCCCTTACCCAGCCGGAAGCTATAGCGGAGGTACACCGATTGTATTTTGCCGCAGGAGCCGATATTGTTGAAACCAATACATTTTCCAGTACTACCATAGCTATGGCCGACTATCATATGGAAGATTTGGTCTACGAATTAAATTATGAGTCGGCTAAAATAGCCAAGGCTGTCGCCGATGAATTTACTGCCAAAGAACCAAATAAGCCGCGTTTTGTTGCTGGGAGTATTGGTCCTACCAATAAAACGGCCAGTATGTCGCCAGATGTGAACGATCCCGGTTTTAGGGGGGTTTCCTTTGAAGAGCTACGGCTTGCTTACAAGCAACAGGTGGAAGCCCTCTTGGACGGAGGTGTGGATATGTTATTGGTAGAGACTATTTTTGATACCTTAAATGCCAAGGCAGCATTATTTGCCATTGAAGAGGTAAAGGAAGAACGAAATATAGATGTTCCCATTATGGTGAGTGGCACCATAACCGATGCTTCGGGTAGGACCCTTTCCGGCCAAACCGCTGAAGCCTTTTTGATATCCATAAGCCATATACCCATATTGTCCGTAGGGTTCAATTGTGCTTTGGGAGCTAGCCAATTAGTGCCCCATTTGGAGGTGCTCTCCAGTAAAACGGAGCATGCGGTTTCTGCCCACCCTAATGCGGGATTGCCTAATGCTTTTGGGGAATATGACGAAACACCTGAGGAAATGGCTGCACAGATCAAGGAATATGCCGAAAAAGGCTTGGTAAATATAGTTGGCGGATGTTGCGGTACCACTCCCGAACATATAAAGGCAATGGCCGATGTGGTTAAGGATTATTCCCCTAGAATCTTAAATACCTTAGAAGCGCATACACAATGATACCTAGCAGGCAGATTGTTCTTGAGGCGGGAAAAAGGGTAGAACCCTTTGTTCATAGAACACCGGTGCTCACCTCCCGTTTGCTGAATGAATTAGCCGGGGCGGAGGTTTTTTTTAAATGTGAGAACCTCCAAAAAATGGGTGCTTTTAAAATGCGGGGAGCTATCAATGCCATTCAGCAATTGAGTGATTCGCAGAAAAAAGCAGGAGTGGTAACCCATTCCTCAGGAAATTTTGGTCAGGCCTTGGCCTTGGCAGCTAAGAATTTGGGGGTGGATGCCTATATAGTAATGCCATCCAGTGCCCCGGCCGTAAAAATAGACGCGGTGAAAGCTTACGGAGGGTTGGTAACCATAACGGAGCCTACCTTGGAAGCCAGGGAAAAATCGGCAGCAACCATTGTTGTGGAAAAAGGAGCTGTTTTTTTACATCCATCCAATGATCTTAATGTGATTGTGGGGCAAGGTACAGCGGCATTGGAATTATTACAGGACCAGCCCAATTTGGAATATATTATGAGCCCGGTAGGTGGTGGTGGACTTATTGCAGGTACAGCCTTGGCAGCCCATTATTTAGGGGACAATTGCAGGGTTGTAGGTGGTGAGCCCATGGAAGTGGATGATGCCTATAGGGCTTTTAAGAGTGGAAAAATAGAGTACAATATATCAGTAAACACTATTGCCGACGGACTTAAAACTAACTTAGGGGATATAAATTTACCCATTATTATGGAATTGGTGTCTGACATAATCAGAGTGGAGGAGGATGAAATTATCAGTGCCATGAAATTAATTTGGGAGCGGATGAAGTTGGTAATAGAGCCATCCAGTGCAGTACCGTTTGCGGCCTTGTTGAAAGAGAAAGAGAAGTTTAGGAATAAAAAAATAGGAATCATCCTCTCGGGAGGTAATGTAGAACTATCAAATTTGCCATTTTAAGGATGCTGTACAGTGTTTTTAATATTGAGGTCAATACATAAATAATGAGCAATACTACGGATAAGGAACAACATAGTACTAAGCGGTTTTTAAAACTCTCAGGTTTGGAACCTTTGGTGATAACTCCAGAAAGCAATTTTGTAAATGTGGGGGAACGTACCAATGTGGCCGGTTCCAAAAAATTCTTGAGATTGATCAAGGAGGAGAAGTTTGAAGAGGCCCTGGATATAGCTCGTGAACAGGTGGAAGGCGGAGCTCAGATCATTGATGTTAATATGGACGATGGCCTTATTGATGGCAAGGAGGTTATGGTAAAGTTCTTGAACCTTATTGTAGCCGAACCGGATATTGCCCGGGTCCCTATCATGATCGATAGCTCCAAATGGGATATTATTGAGGCAGGTCTACAGGTTGTTCAAGGAAAATGTGTAGTAAATTCTATAAGCCTTAAAGAAGGGGAGAAAGAGTTTATACACCACGCAAAATTAATCAGGCGATACGGTGCTGCCGTCATTGTTATGGCCTTTGATGAAGTAGGGCAGGCCGATAACTACGAAAGGCGATTGGAAATCACCAAACGCTCTTATGATATTTTGGTGAATAAGGTAGGGTTCCCCCCGGAGGATATTATTTTTGATCTTAATATTTTTCCCGTGGCCACGGGAATGGATGAGCATAAGTTAAATGCGCTCGATTTTATAAAGGCTACCGCGTGGGTAAAAGAAAATCTGCCTTTTTGTAGTGTAAGTGGAGGGGTGAGTAATGTGTCCTTTAGTTTTAGGGGGAATAATCCCGTACGGGAGGCAATGCACTCCGTGTTTCTTTATCACGCCATAAAGGCGGGTATGAATATGGGAATTGTAAACCCTAGTATGCTGGAGGTTTATGATGATATTCCAAAGGACCTTTTGGAACATGTAGAGGATGTAATCCTCAACCGAAGGGAAGATGCCACGGAGCGATTATTGGAATTTGCAGAAACCGTAATTGGTAAGGAGAAGGAAAATAAGGTAGACCTTTCTTGGAGGGAAGAACCCTTGCAAAATAGAATTACCCGCGCCTTGGTCAAGGGAATAGATCAATATGTTGTAGAGGATGTTGAAGAGGCCCGTTTAAGTGTGAAAGCCCCAATAGAAGTTATCGAAGGGCATTTGATGACCGGAATGAACGTGGTGGGCGATCTTTTTCAAAGTGGTAAGATGTTCTTGCCCCAAGTGGTAAAATCGGCCAGGGTTATGAAAAAAGCAGTGGCTTATCTCTT
Source organism: Arenibacter algicola (assembly GCF_018860365.1). Taxonomy (GTDB): domain Bacteria; phylum Bacteroidota; class Bacteroidia; order Flavobacteriales; family Flavobacteriaceae; genus Arenibacter; species Arenibacter algicola_B. Next base: position 229,884 of record NZ_JAHKPO010000001.1, on the reverse strand, counting down.
GCCGTTTATAGAGGAGGAAAAACTTAAAAATCCCCAGCCGGAAGGAGGCAGCTCGTCTGCCGGTAAAATACTAATGGCGACCGTAAAAGGCGACGTTCACGATATAGGAAAAAATATTGTAAGTGTGGTCCTTGCCTGTAATAACTACGAGATCGTAGATTTGGGAGTAATGGTCCCCCCTGAGAAGATTATTAATGCTGCCAAGGAAGAAAATGTGGATATTATAGGTCTGAGCGGACTTATTACCCCTTCCTTGGATGAAATGGTCTTTTTGGCCAAGGAAATGGAACGGCAAAATTTTACGGTTCCCTTGCTTATCGGTGGTGCTACTACCAGTAAGGCACATACTGCCGTTAAAATAGACCCGCAGTATAAGAGTGCCGTGGTACACGTAAATGATGCTTCCAGGGCAGTTACAGTGGTGGGCGACCTTCTACAAAAGGAATCCTCCAATAGGTATAAGGAAAACATTAAATTGGACTATGCCGACTTTAGACAAAAATTCCTGAATAGGGGCAAACATAAGGAGTATTTAACCCTTGAGGCGGCAAGAAAAAATAAATATCAGTTGGATTGGTCAAAGGCAGAAATTGTAAAGCCAAAGACTTTGGGTATCCAAATGATCGAGGATTTTGACCTCAGGGAATTGGAGCCTTACATAGATTGGTCCCCTTTCTTTAGAAGTTGGGAGCTGCATGGCAAGTATCCGGATATTTTGGAAGACGAGGTAGTGGGCAAACAGGCAACCGAGCTTTTTGCGGATGCCAAGGCAATGATGAAGAAGATTTTGGATGGTAAACTTTTCCAAGCAAAGGCTATTTTCGGACTGTTTCCTGCCAATACCATTAATGATGATGATATAGCCCTTGCCCACAATGGGGAGGAGTTTGTTTTTAGGACTTTAAGGCAACAGGCCAAAAAATATGTGGGGAAACCTAATTTTGCGCTGTCAGACTTTATTGCCCCCAAAGATAGTGGTCTGCAGGATTATATTGGTTGTTTTTGCGTGTCAACAGGCTTTGGTACGGATGAATTGGCAGACGGTTATCGTAAAAATTTGGATGACTATAACAGTATAATGGTCAAGGCACTCGCAGACCGTTTAGCGGAGGCCTTTGCGGAATATTTGCACAAGGAGGTAAGGATCAACCATTGGGGATATGCAGCTAATGAAGGCTTAAGTAATGAAGAGCTGATCAAGGAGTCCTATATAGGAATTAGGCCTGCTCCGGGTTATCCGGCCTGTCCAGACCATTTGGAAAAGTTGACGTTGTGGGAATTAATGGAGGTGAAGGAAAAGATCGGGGTAGAGTTGACAGATAGTTTGGCCATGTGGCCAGCTGCCAGTGTAAGTGGATACTATTTTGGCAATAAGGAAGCGCGTTATTTTGGAGTAGGCAAAATAAAGGAGGACCAAGTGGCCGATTTTGCAGCAAGGAAAGGAATTCCTATGGAGGAGGCAACCCGATGGTTGGCACCTAATATTGCGGATGATTAAGGACAGGGACCTGCAAGGTTTTTTTTAACCTTGTAGGTCTTGCAAAGGCTTGCTGCGGAATATTGAGGATAATTAATTTTGCCAATGGGACCTGCAAGGTTTTTTTTAAACCTTGTAGGCCTTGCAAAGGTCTGAGGCATAATATTGAGGATGATTATTTTTGTCAATGAGACCTACAAAGTTTTGAAAACCTTGCAGGTCTTGGTCTAGGTCCAGGTCGCAAAAAAAATTGAAAATAAGAATTAAGAATAGCCCTTGTATAGGGCAATAAATAATATAATCGCTAATAGGCCTTTTCTTTGGAAGAGGAAAGAGGGAGAAATTATGAAAGTAACGGAACACATAAAAAAAGCGGATGGGAAGACATTGTTTTCCTTCGAGATCATACCACCGGTCAAAGGAAGAAGTATACAGGAATTATATGATAATATTGACCCACTAATGGAGTTTAAGCCACCCTTCATTGATGTTACGACTTCTCGGGAGGAATACGTTTACATAGATAGGGACGGGTTGTTGGATAAAAGATTGACCCGTATGAGACCCGGAACTGTGGGTATCTGCGCCTCTATACAACACAAATACGGGGTAGATACTGTTCCACATGTGCTTTGTGGTGGTTTCACCAAGGAAGAAACCGAATATGTGTTGGTAGATTGTCAATATTTGGGTATCCAAAATGTGATGGCCCTTCGTGGGGATGCAAGGAAAGAGGAACAGTATTTTAATCCTACCAAGGGTGGACATGCTTACGCCTCCGAGCTGGTGAAACAGATCTACGCCTTAAATCACGGAAATTATTTACATGACAAGGTGGAGACGGTACATAGTGCCGATTTTTGTATCGGAGTAGCTGGGTATCCTGAAAAGCATTTGGAAGCACCATCCTTAATTACGGATTTAAAACGTTTACAGGAAAAGGTAGAGGCTGGGGCCGATTATGTAGTTACACAAATGTTTTTTGATAATCAGAAATTTTTCGAGTTTGTGGAAGCTGCGAAGAAAATGGGAATCAACGTACCCATTATTCCAGGGATTAAGCCTATTGCCGTAAAGCGACATTTACAATTATTGCCACAGGTCTTTAAAATAGATCTGCCACAGGACTTGATAGACGCTGTTGAGGATTGTTCCACTAATGCGGATGTGAGACAGGTAGGTATAGAGTGGGCCATTCAGCAATCCAAGGAGCTGAAAGCGGCAGGAGTTCCTGTACTGCACTATTATTCTATGGGAAAATCCGATAATATTGAGGCCATTGCCAAAGAGTTGTTTTAAGGTTTGTTCAAGGTTACAAGCGCTGTGAAACGGATTGGAATAGGTTCTGCATTGAATTAATTTCAGGAGTTCAAGGAAGGTTTTAGTATTGCCAAGTTTTAGAAACGCCTATTTTTAATTTTTCATTACATTTGCTCCCCATGAAACTAAAGCTATTTCTTTTAAGCTGTCTGTCGACAGCTTTTTGCTTTTCACAAAACCGGCAAGAAACCAAGAGATATACCTTGGATGTTAGCCAATACTATGGTTCTGTACTCTTGCACAATCCGGATATTTCACATTTGATCACCAATCATCCCGGTGGTATTATCTTGGGATATAATAGGAAGACTTATGGGGACGAGGAATGGCAGCAACTCTACAATTATCCGGATACTGGTTTTTCGTTCGTTTATCAGAATATGAACAACAGTACTTTGGGAGAGAATTTTGGACTATATGCCCATTATAATTTTTATTTTTTTAGAAGAAACCTTCAATTTAGGTTGGGGCAGGGTATAGCCTATAACACCAATCCCTTTGATAAGAATGAAAATTTCAGGAACAACGCCTATGGCTCCCACTTTTTGAGTTCTACCTATTTAATGTTCAACTATCACAAAGAGAATTTATTTAAGGGCTTAGGGCTTACGGCAGGGATTTCTTTAGTACATTACTCCAATGCCAACGTTACCGCACCCAATACCTCTACCAATACCATGGCTCTAAATGTGGGATTGACCTATGATCTGGATGGTGGCCAGGAACGGGAATATATTAGAACCGAAAAATTAAAGGTTTCAGAGCCTATTAAACTTAATCTCGCCTTTAGGTCAGGTATTAATGAGAGTGATGTGGTGGACTCCGGTCAATATGCTTTTTACATTTTTTCGGCTTATATGGACAAACGCTTTACAAGAAAGAGTGCTCTGCAGTTTGGGGCGGATGTGTATTTTTCTAACTTTTTAAAGGAACTAATTCGTTATCAGTCGGTAGCCTTCCCAGAATATGGGGTGCAAGCTGATGACGATTATAAACGGGTTGGATTGTTTTTGGGCCATGAACTCTTCATCAATAAAATGTCCGTTATTGCCCAGTTGGGCTATTATGTATATTATCCTTTCGATTTTGAAGGCAAGGTTTACAATAGAATTGGCCTAAAACGATATTTTTCGGACAAGGTATACGGCGCTATAACTTTAAAATCCCATGGGGCAAAAGCCGAAGCCGTGGAATTCGGAGTAGGGGTGCGGCTATAGGCTAACACAGGAAGACGGAATTTGGTAACAGTAGGTTATAAAGATTTAATAAGATGAACTATTTCATTTTGATGATAAAATATAGGTGGAGAAACAGTTTTCGAGTTGTTTCAAGGTGGGGTATACTTGTGTTGGTAATGTTCTTGTTATGGAATTGTAACAGTGAAAATGCCCCTGATTGCTTTCAAAATGCCGGGGATATTAGCAGGGAAATTGTGGAAGTGCCTAATTTTACCACAATTACGGTCTATGAGAATGTACAATTGACCCTTAGACAGGGAAGTCCATTAAAGGTAGAAGTGGAAACTGGGGAATATTTACGGAGCGAAGTTGAGGTGAAGGTTGTGGATGACCGATTGTTGTTGCGCGATACCAATGATTGTAATTTTACCCGAAAATACGGACTTACCAAAGTATATGTTACGGCTCCCAATATTACGGAGATAAGAAGTAGCACTGGACTGGATATTTTAAGTGATGGCGTATTGGCTTATCCTAGTTTAAATCTTGTTTCTGAAAGTTTTAATGACCCTGATGCCGGCTATACCAGTGGGGAGTTCAATATGGAATTGGACACCCAAGGTTTAACCATTGTTTCCAATGGAATTTCGTTCTATAATTTAAGGGGCAAAACAACTAATTTTAATATTATTTTTGCTTCAGGGGATTCCCGTTTGGAGGCCGAGGCTTTAATAGCGGAAAACGTTAGTTTTAATCATAGAGGTTCCAATGATATACGTATAAGCCCACAGCAATCGCTAAAGGGGACCTTGCGCGGTACCGGTGATGTGGTAAGTTTTAATAGACCGGCCACAGTAGAGGTGGAGCAATTGTATAAAGGGGAACTTATTTTTATTGACTAGCACCCAAAGTCTACAGTCGCGGTCCAATTTCTATTTCCGATAATTTATAAGCAGCATACAATTTCGCCGATGAATCCTATTATAAAATACCTGAAGAATTTATTTGCCTCCCAACGGGTCATAGGTGGGGATAAGGAATTATTGGGTAAGATCCAAGCGGATCAAATCTTACAAAAGCTTATAGATGACCAGCAGGTTCCGGGTCTTGCGATTACCGTGCGCAAAAATAATGAAGTGTACTTTGAGAAAGGATATGGATATGCGGATGTAGAACAACAGTCGCCCATAGATCCACAAAATACGATCTTTAGAATAGCCAGTGTATCCAAGCCCGTAGCAGCGGCTGCTTTGGCCACCATGGTAGAGGAAGGGCAATTGGATTTGGACGCTTCCATTTATAAGTATGTTCCGTACTTTCCAAAAAAGGAGGTAGACATTACGCTGCGTCAGTTGGCAGGACATACTGCCGGAATTAGAGGTTATCGTGGCGGGGAATATGGATTGAACAAGCCAATGACCAATAAGGAAGCTTTGGCCCTTTTTCAGGATGACGATCTTCTTTTTGAGCCGGGTAAAGGCTTTCAGTATACCAGTTTTGATTGGGTGCTGATTTCCATGGCCATGCAGGAGGTGAGTGGTATCCCCTTTGCTGATTATGTTCGGGAAAAAATATTAAATCCTTATGGGTTAAAAAATACACTCCCCGAAGTTCCTGGGAAACTCCCTCCCAACTGTACCACTTTTTATTCAAGGGGCAGGTTGGGGTTCAGGAAGGCTATCCCCGTAAACAATACTTACAAATTGGCCGGAGGGGGATATTTGTCCACTTCAGCGGATATTGCACTTTTCGGACAGGAATATTTGGATTCCAAGTTTCGGGAGAATAGGATTCAGTCCCAATTCCTTACTTCTGGGATTATAGATGGAACTCCAACTTACTATGGTCTAGGTTGGCAGGTGACCCAGGATAAGTTGGGAAGGACCTATTATGGCCATGTGGGCAATGGGGTTGGGGGCTATGCCGTATTTTATGTGTATCCGGAACAGGATATGGTTTTCTCCATTCTAATCAACTGTACCAACCCTGGGGTATTGGATACCTTGGAGGAGGTAATAGGGCTTTTGATCGGAGAGGTTGTTGCATAACCGCTTTTGAGCAAAACCCTGGTAGATTACTCAATATAATTAGGATTGATTCGTTTATACAGTAAAATTTTGAAGATGGAGAAAAACTGATTTTCTACTAAATTGTTAGTCTTAAAATGCCGATATTTAACACTGGGGACAAATTAGGAAGAGTAGATTGGTTATTTCATAGAATCCAAAAGGAGAAATTAAATTGAAAAAAATTATCAATGAAAAAAGATATAATTCCTTTGTTGTTGGCTATAATTTTGGTTCTTATTTCCATAGGTATGAATTTATTTGTGGATATTGAACTTGATGGAGCATTGTACATAGGGATTGGATGGTTAAGTGTTGCATCATTTTTTTACTTTGTGGATAAGAAGATTTATTTATTTGCTTTTGGCGCAACCTTATTAGCTGGATTGTTTAGTTTGATCGATATATATTATGTCTATCTAAAGTTTCAAGTTGGCTTCTTTTTGATCAATCCAATTTTTGTCCTTTTAATTTTTGGCTTTATTTTTCTTAATAGGGATGGGCTCAAAGCACTTTTGGCCGATATGCCCAAATTGAATGGAAAGTAATTTTCCTTTGGACCTTTACTCCCTAGTATTTCTGATTGAGTGTACTAATAAGGACCCAAGTAAATTTAATAAGTTTCCGATATTGATATATGGTATTTGTTCCTGTTATTTGATACCTTTTTATTCAATTTGGATAGCCTTGAAAATTAATGGGGTCATCCTCAAAATGGGTGTAAGTTAGAAAAAGATAATATAAATTATCGCAGTATTCGTGTCCTGTTCATTTTTTGCATCGCCCAAAAAACGAACCAAAAAACGCTAGGCTGATTTTAAATTTCTTTAAATCTACGCACTTTCCACGGCCGCACCGCCCAGGCCGCTTTCACTTGGGTGAAATGCTCTATGGACGGCTTCCGCCATCCAATGCGAAAACCACTTGATTTAAGACGAAATTGAAAATAGGCCGTACCTTTGTTACATTTATCCAATAGTGTCGATAGATCATTGTTTTTTATCGAATACCACCATAAATTGCCTTTGAAGTTTGTTGTTGGGTCGGTCTTCTTCCGTGGTGGAGATGTCATGGCCGTAAAGAATTATTGAAGCCTTGGAAATAATTTAGGCCATGGTATCGGTCCTTAAAATCTCGAGATTTTAGGGACCACATAGTGAAGAAGTGTCTTTTCTTTTGTTTCGTTTTCTTTGGACAAGCAAAGAAAATGAAAGAAGAAGGTATTCATGAATCCCTTTGGTCGATTTCATTGAACTATTAAGCATGATCCAATTAATGGGTTTCTAATAGACCTTAAATAATTTACGCAACCAAATATCATTATAAACATCTTACCATCAGTATTTTAATTGGCGATACGTCTCCAAAGGGAATTCTTTGGAACAAGCTTAATTTTTAACAGAGGTAACCAATGAAAAAGAGCGCATTTCTTTTATTTATAATCGGCCTATTGCTTTCTTGCGAAAAAAATGAAGTAAATCCTTCAGATATCAAACAGTTGGGTTATGGCACATCCTTTGGTATGTGCGTGGGCTATTGTAAGAACGAGATGTTGTTAAAGTCGGGTACGGTAATCTATTCCCGTTCGGGTTGGAATAATCAGGTAGAACCTATTAAGTGTACAGAAAACATGACCCAATTGAGTTGGGACTCTCTTAAAAAAACAGTAGATTTAAATGAATTTAATTCTTTGCCTGAAATCTTGGGATGTCCGGATTGTGCAGATGGAGGGGCAGAGTGGTTGGAGATTGAAAATTTTTCCGGCAAGAAGTCCAAGGTGACCTTTGAGTACGGCAAGGAACCCGAGGAATTGAAAAGTATGGTAACCGCCTTAAGGAAACAATTGGAAAAGGGTATTCATTGCGAGGAGTTTTAAAGAATTACTCTTGTGTTATGCCCACAAAAAGTATAAAATGAAATATTTCATCTTTTTATGTTTGGTATTATTTTTTATAGGTAGTAGTAGTCTCAATGCCCAACAACGCGCCATATCGTCCCCAGATGAAAATGCCAATAACGATATATTGGTAAAGGATTGGAGCAAGCATGAGGCCAATGCATTTGGAAAAAAGGGAATTGGGATAAAGGATTCTATTGTTTTTGGATTCAATTTTAAGGATGGGCTTATTGGTTTAAAGGACCATAAGAGGTCCACTAAAATTAATTCAGAGAAAAAGACGGTAGAAATGCCCGTTGTTAGGCCTTCTGGCAACTATCCCATGACTATTTATCCAATTGATACCACTAAAGCCTACGCCGCAAGAATTTATAAATATTGATCATATCCACGGTCGTTGGTGAACGAAATTGCTGGGCAGTAATAACAAATTGAAATTTACGTCTAATGTACTCCTCTAATGGACAATAAATATACTATTCCAGCACAGGCCCGAATAGGGCATGTACATTTAAAGGTAGCAGACTTGGAACGGTCCTTGGATTTTTATTGTAATCTATTGGGCTTTAAAGTAACCACCATGTACGGAAACCAAGCCGCCTTTATTTCGGCCGGTGGATATCACCATCATATTGGTTTAAATACCTGGCATAGTAGAGGGCTTCCTCCTGCATCGACCAATAGTGTGGGCTTGTTTCATACAGCAATTTTATACCCTACAAGAAAGGATCTTGCAAAAATATATCTACGCTTGCTTAGGGAAGAATATCCATTGACCGGGGCCAGTGACCATGGTGTTTCGGAAGCTATTTATTTGGACGACCCCGACAAAAATGGGGTGGAATTGTATTGGGACCGCCCAAAAAGCCTATGGACCTATGAGCAGGACGGATCCTTGACCATGTTTACCAAGCCATTGGATATGGAGAATTTGTTGCAGGAGTTGAAAACGGTTTAAATTACACTGCGCTATCTTAGGTCTCTTGTAATTTTTTTTTATCTTCATGACCTTATAAATTCTCCTGAAATAATAAATACATGAAACTACTAATTGCCTTTTTTTCCGTTGCATTGGTACTATCTTCCTGCAAAACTAAAACCGACACCAAACCCGAAGCTAAAGCTGAAACTGCAGTAGAAGCCGAAAATTGGATATACTTGTTCGATGGAGTAACTACTAAAGGATGGAGAGCATACAATGGGGATACCTTGCCTCCGGGCTGGGTCGTAAAGGACAGTGTATTGACGTTTGATACCGAATTGGGGCTAGAGCAGGATTATACCGGAGGAAAGGATATAATCTATGGTTTGGAAGAGTTTGATAATTTTGAACTTTATGTGGAATGGAAATTGCCCGAAGGGGGTAATAGTGGTATTTTTTACCATCTAAAGGAAGGTATCCCCAATGCCGGGCCGCCAAATATTTCCCCGGAATACCAGTTGATCGATGATGAAAATTACGCAAAAATCCACGATCTTACGGCATACAACCTTAGCCTTGGACATACCGAAAATCCTGCGGCACTTCAACCCTTACAGCAAACCGCCTCGGATTATGCCATGCATGTGGCCGATCCCGAGCAAAAAATATTGAATCCTGTTGGAGAGTGGAACTCTTCTAAAATAGTATTTACACCAGAGCAAGTAGAGCACTGGCTCAATGGGAAAAAAGTACTATCTTTTGTGCCTTGGTCCAAGGATTGGTATGAAAGAAAGAATTCTGGGAAATGGAAGGATGAGGAAAATTATGGTAAGTTCAAGTCTGGGTATATCGGTTTTCAGGATCACTCGAGTCCCATTTGGTTCAGAAATATAAAAATTAGAAAATTATAGAACTTAATTCTGTCGGTTTGGTTTGACCGTTAAAAACAATAAAAAACTTACTTATGAAAAAAAGAGACTTTTTAAAAAGTACCGCAGCCTTGGGTTTAACGGCACTGCTGCCATCCTCCGTTTGGGCATTGTCCAAAAATGGACGTCTACGAACTGCCCATATCGGCGTTAGTAATATGGGAGGGGCAGACCTTGCGTCCATATCTTCACATGAATTGGTGGATGTAGTAGCACTTTGCGATGTAGATTCCAAGGCATTGGCAGAGGCCAAAAAATTGCACCCCAATGCTGTAGTCTACAAGGATTATAGGGTGATGCTCAAAGAAATGAAGAGTGATATCGATGCGGTAATCGTCTCGACCCCGGATCATACCCATGCTCCCGCTTCCATGATGGCCATGGAGATCGGAAAACCGGTATATTGTCAAAAACCCCTTACCCATCACGTGGTGGAAGCCAGAGCGATGCGCAAAATGGCAAAAGAAAAAAACTTGGTAACCCAAATGGGAATTCAGGTACATTCTTTCTACGATTATAAATTAGCCACCTTATTGATCCAATCTGGAATTATTGGGAAGGTAAGCACTGTTAGGGCATGGTCTCCCAAGAACTGGGGCTTTGATGGCCCGGAGCCGCAAGGATCAGATCCGGTACCTGAAAATTTGGATTGGAATCTGTGGTTGGGGACATCTGCCGAAAGACCTTATAAGGAGGGGTATTACCATCCGGCCAATTGGAGAAAATTACTGGACTATGGTTGTGGTACCTTGGGAGATATGGGTGTGCATATTTTTGACACCCCATACAACGCCCTTAAATTGGACGTGCCCATGACTATAAAGAACCAATGCAGAAAACCTACAGGATTTGGATTTCCTGAAAAAAACACTGTTACTTATACCTTTCCCGGAACCGAATATACGGCCGATACCTTAAAGTGGATCTGGTATGATGGCAAAGGGGCACCTGGGAAACATAAAGACTTGAAGTTGCCTAATAATGAGAAACTACCTGGTCAAGGAGCAATGTTTGTCGGAGAAAAAGGGAGACTTTTGTTGCCACATTTTATGGAATTGCCCAGACTTATTGTAGATGGTAAATATCAGGAACTGGATTTGTCCATAATTAAGGATCAAGAGGCCATAGGCGAACCGGTTAGGGACTATGATTCCGAAGGGAATAAGCATTACCATCAGTTTGTAGATGCCTGTTTGGGTAAAGCCGAAACCTCGGCTCCCTTTGAATATTCGGCACGACTTACCGAAACTATATTGTTGGGGGTTATTGCAGGGCGTTTTCCAAATAAGACATTGCATTGGGATAACGCCACCGCCAGATTTTCGGAACCTGAGGCCAATAAGTTCTTGGACGCGCCGTATAGGGATTTCTAAAATCTAAAATTTTACCTAATCATAAAAGCCCATCGGCCATTTTTATCAGAATGGCAGATGGGCTTTTTTATTCATGAAATTATGTTGCAGACCAGTCGTAATATTTGATTTTGTAATTATGATAAAACCATAAGATTCTTATCTTTAGGTTATGCAACAAAAGCCATCTTCTTTCTCTATTAAAAATTGGTCCGATGATGATAAGCCTCGAGAGAAATTGGTGCAAAAAGGGAAATCTGTTCTTTCCGATGCAGAACTGATAGCCATACTAATTGGCTCGGGAAGTCGCAATGAAAGTGCCGTTGAGCTTTCAAAACGTATTTTGGCCTCGGTAAACAACAACCTGAACGAATTGGGAAAATTGTCCATTAAACAGCTAATGCAGTTTAAGGGCATAGGGGAGGCCAAGGCCGTTTCTATTGCTGCTGCCCTGGAAATAGGGAGAAGACGCAGGGGAGAAGAGGCTCAAAAAATAACGAAAATCAATAGCAGTAAAAATGTCTTTGAACTTTTGCAGCCTAAAATGGGAGAGCTGCCACATGAGGAATTTTGGATAGTTTTTCTGAATAATTCCAACGCCGTGCTGCACGCGGGGCAACTTAGCAAGGGAGGTATTACAGGGACATTGGTAGATGTCCGCTTGGTTTTAAAACAAGCATTGGAATTAGGTGCGGTAGGATTGATTTTGGCACATAACCACCCTTCAGGTACTTTAAGGCCAAGTGAGGCCGATAAGCAAATTACAAGAAAATTAAAAATAGCGGCAGAGGCCTTGGATATAAAAGTTTTGGACCATATCATCATCACACAAAAAGAATACTTTAGTTTTGCAGATGAAAATATCCTTTAAAATGGAGCTTGGAATCTATGGTTTTGGGCTGAGACTACCGAAATTAAAAATGCAGGACTTCTTTAAAAGGAATAAGTAAAAAGTTATGTTGCTCATATATACCCATAAAATTACACATCGCTTCAGTTATATTATGCGGCATATATTCACAACTATTTTGGGAATAGAGGTTACCTACACTACCAAAGTAGAGGATTTTATTAAACATACCGGGCCAAAGATAACATACACCAAACAACCTTTGCAGAATGAATTCTTTGTGCGGAGCAACGACCTGTTGTTTGAACAAGGTATTAACGACATACAGATCTATATAGCCGATTGGGAGGGTACACCTTGTTTTTTTGCTACTGGGGATAGAAGCAATCTGCCTTATGATATTTTTTCTGCAAGTTTTTATATGTTGAGTAGGTACGAAGAGTATTTGCCCCACGTAAAGGACATGCATGGGAGGTTTTCACCCAAGGACAGTTTGGCCTTTGAGCACGATTTTCTAGAAAAACCCTTAGTAGACATTTGGGCCCAAAAGTTATTGTCCGCACTAAAGGAAAAATTCAAGGATCTTAAATACAAGCCAAGAAATTATAATTATACCTCCATCATAGATGTTTCCAGTTCCCATTGTTTTGCCCATAGAGGTTTTGTCCGGGGTATGTCAGGATTTCTTTTCGATTTGGCTTCGCTCAAGATTCGTAGGGTTTTCGATAGGGTTTCGGTATGGTTCAATCTAAAAAAAGATCCCTATGACAATTTTTTTGAGCTAATAGAACTGCATAAGAATAACAAGGTAAAGGGCATGTTCTTTTTCCAATTTGCGGAATATTCCACTTACGACAAAAACGTGTCCCCCAACAATAATAAATTTAAGCATCTCATTAAATCTGTGGCGGACTACGATAAGGTTTCTTTGTCCTGTTCCTATAGCTCCTTTAATGATATAGCCCTGCTTAAGGAAGAGAAAAAAAATCTTGCCAATGTAATCAACAGACCTGTAAGTAGCTCCCGTATGCGCTATAATAGGGTGGACATTCCCGAAACCTATAGGAATTTGATCGAAGCAGGATTTACGGACGATTATACCATGGGATATACCCATGAAATTGGATTTAGGGCGGGTACCTGTACGCCTTTTTATTTTTATGATATTCCCTTGGAAGTTCAGCAGCCCATTAAGATACATCCTTTTGCGGTGCACGATTACGGCTTGTTGAAATACAGGAATAGGACGGAGGCATTTTCCGCAGTGGAAAGGCTTTATTTGGAAACAAAAAAGGTAAACGGAAAATTTATAACCGTTTTTTCAAATGAATTAATTGGAGGTGAAAGTAAATTGAATTGGAAGAAATTATATAGTAGTATCCTAAAACGAGTACATGTTTAAGAACGTTGTTACAGATGTCTTTTTTGATTTGGATCATACCCTATGGGATTTTGAAAAAAACTCGGCCCTTACATTTCAAAAAATACTCGCGGAGAACTCCGTCAGTGTTGATCTCAACGATTTTTTGAAAGTATATATCCCCATAAATTTTGAATTTTGGAAGCTTTATCGTGAAGGGAAAATAACCAAAAATGAATTGAGGTTTCAAAGATTGAAAATCACCTTTGATACACTCGGGCATTCCATTTCCAATGAATTAATTGATGTTTTATCTGATCAATATATTGAGCATTTGTCTTCGTACAACCATCTTTTTCCCAATACAACAGAGGTTTTGGACTATTTGAAGCCCAATTATAAATTGCATATCATCACTAATGGCTTTCAGGAAATACAGCATAAAAAATTGCAGGGCTCCAATATTCACAATTATTTTGAGCATATAATTAATTCGGAAATGGCCGGTGTTAAAAAACCCAACCCAATTATCTTTAGATTGGCACTTGAAAAGGCCAAAGTGCCGCCCCATAAATCCTTGATGATCGGTGATAGTTTGGAGGCAGATATTTTGGGAGCAAAGTCAGTAGGGCTGCATACCCTTCATTTTAACGCTAATAATGAGCCAAAGCACGAATATTGCGACATGATTCACGATTTAAGTGAAATAAAATCTTATTTATAGAGTTATATTCTTGAGTAACACTATAACAACGCCGTACCAGTAGTTGTTCTTGGAAAGTTTGGTATGAAAAATAAAATATTGCTTCCCGCCATTATTTTGCTTGCGCTCTATTCTTGTATAGAAAGGCAAAACTTCGATCAATATGATGATTTGGAAATTATTCCTACCGTAGAGGCCAGTATATTATATATAGAATCGCCTGAAAGACTGTTAAATGAAATTCCCGGACAGGATTTTTATTCCCAGGATTTTAATTTTGACGGCTTTAGTGCAGATGCCTTCTCGGACCGGGTTTTGGATGGCTTTATATTTTATGAAATTGAGAATACTACCAGTAAGGAAATGGAGGCCACGGTTGAATTTTTGGATGAAGGGGGGAATACCTTGGATACCCAATATTTTCATATTGACCCGGCTCCAACGCCCCTTGTGCAATTGCAAGTGGCCTATGGTACTGGTACTGGACGAAGCATAGAAATCATAAAAAACACTTCAAGTATAAAGGTAAGTGTTCTTAATTTAGGAGATAATAGTAGTGTATCCAACCTCCCGGATCCAAAAATTATATTTAGGTCCAGCGGAAAATTCAGACTTCGTTTAAAATGAGGCAAGTTAAACTCGTCTTATTATTTTGGTTACTGGGTTGTATCTTTATTACTGCCCAGAACAAGCAAATACTGTACGATTTTACAGAAATCCCCCAAGCCATAATGATTAATCCCGGAATGTCAACGGACTTTCATTGGTATGCCGGAATCCCGGTATTGTCAGGAATTTCTTTTCAGGCAGGTAGTAGTGGACTTACGGTAAATGATCTGTTTGCAGACGACGGAGTGGACTTTAACGTTAAGGTCAGGGAACGGGCCATATATGGTATGAGTACCCGTGATGAGCTTAGCGGTACTTATCAGGTGGAATTATTGAATGGAGGTTTTCGCGGCCGTAATCGGGATAACTTTTATTCTTTCGGGATTTATAACGAAGGTGATGCTACAGGTTATTGGTTTAAGGATTATGCTATTTTGGCCTTTGAGGGCAATGCGGACCAATTGGGTAGAAAATTTGATCTTGGGCATTTAAAAACACGTGGGGAGATGCTCAATGTGTTTCATTTCGGAATAAACAAAAGAGTGGATGGGGCCCTGACCCTTGGCGGAAGAGCTAAAATATATTCTAGTGCCTTTAATTTTTCATCCACTAAAAACAACGGCTATTTTGTAACCGATGAGGGGCAAAATAACCTCTTGGCCAATACCATTGATGCCGACCTGGAATTAAGGTCCTCCGGTCTTAATGAAATTGAGGATGCTCTGGACAATGATAGTTCTCTTTTACCTGGAATTTTAACTAGAAGACTGTTTTTTGGGGGAGATTTGGGATTTGGAATCGATCTGGGATTTACGTATAAACTTAACAAGCAAACTGTAATAACCGGAAGTTTGTTGGACTTGGGGTTCATATATAGTTCCACCGACGTTAAAAACTATACCATAAAGGGCAATGCCACAGTGGAAGGAATAGAAGTTATTTTACCGGATGCATTTTCAAACTCCAATGCCGATTTTTGGCAAGATTTGGTGGATGAGGTGGATGCTTTGGTTCCTCACGGCACCAATAATAATAGCTATATTTACTTTAGGCCTACCAAACTGTATGGTTCCATACGTTATAACTGGGGAGAACCCTCTAATAACAATATGGATTGCGATTGTAATTATATGGTGTCCAAAAGAAGGGATTACACCAAATACGCCAATGGTGTTGGTGGACAATTGTACATGATCAACAGGCCCAGAGGGCCACAAGCCGCACTTACCGCCTTTTATTTACGAAGATTTGGAAGGGCTTTGGCACTGAAAACAACCTATACTGTAGATAAATTTTCATGGACCAATATTGGATTGGGGCTTAATCTACAGGCCGGCCCGGTAAATATCTATGTTATGGCGGACAACCTATTGGCCTATAAGAACCTGGCGGATAGTCACTACTCCTCTTTTCAATTAGGATTAAATATTATATCTTGGGGGAAGAAATAATATTAGAACTATACAACCAACATTAATGTATTTAAATGTTCCTTTGTAAGGAACAATATTTAGGGCTTTTAATTTCCAAAAGTCATATTGGTTTAGTTTTTGCTCTCATTATTATTTATGTCTAAAAATTTATGCCCGTGAATAGATCACAAAAGGATGGTGGTGCCTTTTATTTTGTCCAAAATGAAATTCAAGGAGCACCGGGCGGCATTATCAACACTAACAATGAAATTTGAAATGATGAAAAACTTTTTTTTACCCCTTATTTTAATGTGTGGCTTTTTTGGCATGTCACAGGCCGAATTAAACAAATACAAGTATATTATAGTGCCAACCAAGTTTGAAGCCTTTAAAAATGAAAATCAGTATCAGACCAGTACAATGATCAAATATAATCTTGTCGAAAATGGCTTTACAGCAGTTTATGACAATGACATGCCCGCGGATCTGTTGGCCAATAGGTGTCTTGGTCTGCTTTTGAATCTTGAGGATGACTCGTCCATGTTTACTACCAAGGTTACCCTGACCCTCAAGGATTGTCAATCTAATGTGGTCTACACTACCGTGGAAGGTAGTAGCAAGGAGAAGGACTACAAATCCGCTTATTCAGAGGCAATAAAGGAATGTTTTAAATCTTTGTCAGGAATCGGGTACAAATATGAGCCTAGTGGGGATACCGCACCCACGACCGTAAGCTTTAAAAATGATGTTAAAAGAATTGAAGAGAAATCGAGTGTAGCTCCAAAACAAAATTTACCTAACCCTGTAGTTCAACAGAAAGCCACTTTGGAGGAGCAGTCCTACAAAAGCATGGAACCGGTTCAGTCCAATATTACCAAGGCAGAAAATATGCCTTCCATGGCCTTGCCGAATGTAGATTACAAGACAGAAGGTGCCGGGGTATTATATGCCCAGGCCATAACAAACGGATTTCAATTGGTAGACAGCACGCCTAAAATAACACTGAGGATGTACGCTACCTCCCAGGCCAATTTCTATATTGCCGAAGGGGATGTGCATAGTGGTGTGGTTTTGAAAAAAGGCGACAAGTGGTATTTTGAGTATTATGAGGGCAATAAATTAATGGGGCAGGAGCTGAATATTAAATTCTAAATTCTCTTAGATTTCCATGGGCCATTTATAGTTCATATTTATCTTTCCATCGCTTCTTCAGGAAATCTTTGATGGCATTTTCGCGTTGATTATTGCCTGGGCGGTAAAAACTGGTTTTGGCTACTTCCTTGGGCATAAATTCTTCTGCTATAAAATTATTTTCGTAGTCGTGGGCATATTTATAATCTTCCCCGTAACCTAGGTCTTTCATTAGTTTGGTAGGGGCGTTTCGCAATGCCAATGGTACGGATAGGTCCCCTGTTTGTTTTACGGTTTGCTGGGCCTTGTTTATGGCCATATAACTGGCATTGCTCTTTGCAGAGGTGGCCAAATAGATAACGCACTGACTCAATATGATCCTAGCTTCGGGATATCCTATGGTAGTAACGGCCTGAAAAGTAGTATTCGCCATTACCAGGGCAGTAGGGTTGGCATTGCCAATGTCTTCGGAGGCTAGAATAAGTAGGCGCCTAGCAATAAACTTCACATCCTCTCCGCCTTCGATCATCCTGGCCAACCAATATACCGCTGCATTGGGGTCGCTTCCTCTTATCGATTTTATAAAAGCAGAGATAATGTCGTAATGTTGCTCACCAGTTTTATCATAAAGAACTGTGTTCTTTTGAATTTTACTCAAAACCAGATCGTCCGTAATGGTCACGGTATCCGTTTCTTCCGAATTGATGATAAGCTCGAAGATGTTTAATAATTTTCTTCCGTCACCTCCAGAGAGACGTAGTAGGGCTTCTGTTTCCTTGAGCTTTATTTTTTTGGTTTTTAAATACTTGTCCTCTGTCATAGCCCTGTGGAGCATAGCTTCAAGATCTTCTTTTCCAAAGGGATTTAGAATATATACCTGACAGCGCGAAAGTAGCGCCGGAATTACCTCGAAGCTGGGGTTTTCCGTGGTGGCACCTATTAGGGTGACCCATCCTTTTTCCACTGCCCCTAACAGGGAATCCTGCTGCGATTTGCTAAAGCGATGGATTTCATCAATAAAAAGAATAGGATTTTTGGTTGTGAACAATCCCCCACTTTGCTTGGCCTTTTCTATAACTTCCCGTACATCCTTAACGCCACTGCTAATGGCACTTAGGGTGTAAAATGGGCGGCCACTTTCTTGGGCAATAATATTGGCCAAGGTGGTTTTTCCCGTTCCAGGAGGACCCCATAGAATCAATGATGGCAGGATTCCTTTTTTTATTTGATGGGTCAATGACCCATTTTCTCCCACCAAATGATTTTGGCTTATATAATCCTCCAAGGTTTTGGGGCGTACCCTTTCTGCTAGTGGCTCGTTCATAATGTAAAAATAAAACAAAGTTGCAATAAGGAGGTTTTCTTTCGTGACTTTAAAAATGGAATTTTTGGTGGATGAAATATAGCGAATGACATTTTTACCGATTTTCTATTTTTGGTCAGCATATTGCTTAAATAATTATATTTCGGATATGACAGAGAGCAATTATTTTAAATTTTCCAATTCGGTAATGGTATTTCCATTGTTGGCGGTACTCTCTATCTGGACCGTATATTGGTTTGAAATTCGGTTTCAGGTCAATTTTAACGATTTTGGTATTTATCCAAGGACCTTAAAGGGACTTAGAGGTATTGTCTTTAGTCCGTTTATACATTCGTCCGTAGAACATCTTTATAACAATACCATTCCAATAGCCATACTTACGGCATCCCTTGCTTATTTCTATAGGAATATAGCCCTTAAAGTATTGTTGTGGGGCATTCTTTTATCGGGTGCTATAACTTGGCTCATAGGAAGGCCATCATATCATATTGGAGTAAGTGGATTGATTTATGTATTGGTGAGTTTTATCTTTTTTAAAGGAATTCTATCCAAGCATTACCGCTTGGTTGCCTTATCCTTGATGGTAGTTTTTATCTATGGTAGTTTGTTGTGGTATATTTTTCCTGTTGAGGACGGTATTTCTTGGGAGGGTCATTTAGGTGGATTTCTCACGGGTATATTTTTGGCGTTTGTGATGAAGGCTCCTTTGCCCAAACTGAAAAAATATGATTGGGAGAAGGAGGATTATAATGAAGAGGAGGATGAATTCTTGAAACATTTCGACGAACATGGGAATTTTATTGAGAGCAGGCCTCCTGCCCAGGAAGATGATATTGTAATTAAATATCATTACAAAAAAAATCCCGAGGATTCGGGATTGGAATGATAATATGGAGTTCGGTAATATATATATGGGAAATTAGAATACAGCCAAGTTCTGATAAAGTTATGTAATCTAACGCCTTAAGAGGTTTCTTGCCGTTGCCTTACTGCTTCGTAAAGGAAAACTCCGCAAGCTACCGAGACATTAAGGGAACCTATCTCTCCCAATAAAGGAAGTTTCGCCATATGGTCCGCGGCCTTTAGAATGGATGGGGAGATGCCTACATCTTCGGACCCCATGATAATAGCGCAAGGTTCCTTAAAGGAAACTTCATATATGGTATTCTCTGTTTTTTCTGTAGCGGCAATAACCTTTATTCCGGAAGCCTGTAAATAGAATACGGCATCCTTTATGTGGTCTATTTTGGCAATAGGTACTCTAAAAGCGGCTCCGGCAGAAGTTTTAATAGTATCAGCAGTAACCGGGGCAGCTCCTTTTTTCTGAATTATGATTCCGTCTACTCCGGTACATTCGGCCGTTCTTATGATGGCTCCAAAATTCCGTACATCCGAGAGCTGGTCCAATAATAGGAAAAGGGGAGTTGTCTTGGTCTCCAATGTTTTTTCAACCAATTCTTCCATGGTTAAAAAGGTGATTGGGGATATATTGGCTACAACGCCCTGATGGTTATTCTTAGTAAGTCGGTTTAATTTTTCAATGGGCACATAGGAAGCGGTAATACCGTTTTTGCGGATCAGTGTTTCCATATCCCTGGACAGATCTCCCTTTAGGCCTTTCTGTATAAAAACCTTGTCTATGGGCTCATTGGATTTTATGGCTTCGATTACGGCGCGTATGCCATAAATTTGTTCGGTGTTCTTCATGGGGTAAAGGTAGAAAAAAAGGACATCCTACAATGTCTTTTTGTTTTTGTAATTAGAAAATCTATTGACTACAGTTCCCAATATTAAAATTAAGCTCTATAGGATCGCCCGGTGCAATATTTTTATTTGAAAATCCAGGGAAATTCTCACTGTATTTAAGAGCCATAAATACATTGCTGATGGGTTCTTCGCCTTGATGTAATATCTCGCCCGAATTTGTTTCCGGGTTAATGTATTCCCATACAATTTCATTGTTGGGATTAATCTCAAAAAATTTACCTTTGGTTCCCTCACAAATCAAAGTGTTGCCGTTTGGTAACCTTTGTACACTGGATAATATTTTGGAAAAGAAATCCCCTTTATTGGGTGCTTTATAGGACCATTCAGGCTGTATTGGTCCAAAAGAGGATTCTTCATCATAGATGTAATTTCCAAAAGAATCAACGGGTGGTGTAATGATATCAATAGACGAATGATTGGGGTTTCTACCGGTACCGTTATTGAATAATATAATTTTATCTTGATCTTTAAGGCCTTTGTCGATCCATTGTACATTGTGCTGTCCAAACAATAATTGGTTCATTTCCGAACCTTGATTGTAGGCTATGGGATTCCCCCATCTATATAAAATATCTCCTCCTTTGCCCATCCTTCCTCCATTGTTTGTAGCGGCTTCTTCTTTTGAGGTAGAATGGTCTATTATATATATTTCATTCAATTTTTGGGAACTTAATATAATTTGATCCAAAGACTCGTTAAATTGTAAGGAGTTAAAATGAAGCCAATCTTTTTCTCCCGTCGAAATACCTAAAAAATTAATATTGATCAATTGAGGATTTAAAGAAATACTGCCAAAGTTTTCTTTGGTGTTATCAAGGTCTTGTATTAAATGATCCCAAGCATTCCATTCCCAAACAATATTGCCGCCGTTAATACCTTGAGGTTCTATTTCTATAACCTGTTCATTATATAATTCACCTTCGGTTATATATTGTGGGTCCCGGCCTGCTACAATAGCCTCTTCATATGTTTTCCTTGTCGCGGCCAATAATAGGATATTGCCATTTTCCATGGGGTAAAGTCCGTGGTGTTGGCTATGTAGGGGGGTAGAGTAGATATATTGCCACGTTTTGTCTCCATTCCAATCAAATTTTTCTATTATTCCGCCCAACCCGCCATAGGTGATATCTGGATTGTCGTATTTTCCTGCTCTAAGCAGGGAACCGTCCTCCAGTAAATAATAAGCACCACCTCTATCATAATCGCTGATCCAATGATTAATAACTTGCCCGCAGTTGTTTATTAAATAGGTGTCCTTGTGGATAGTGAATAAGGTGTATCCAGGGTATACTTCAGAGCTGTATGTAATGGTTCCTAGAGTATTATTGTCTGGAATTTTAATAGTGTCTATAGCTGTGACGGGATCTGGTTCCGGAGTATTGGTGTTAGTTGGTTCTTCATTGGAACATCCCATTATAAACAAGAAAAACAAAGAAATTAATATGGAGCCAATAAGCTTAAACATTAGTCAAAATTTCGTTTTTAATAAAAATATTAATCTTTTACAGATCAATTATTTAGACAATAGGAATGAAATAAAAAAAAAGCGGCCACTAAGGCCGCTTTTTAATTTTATTGAGTTACTTGGTAAATAATTGCGGCCAATCCAATCCGCCTTCCCTAGTAATTACAACTGTGCCAGAATCTCCATAATCATTGGTCCATGTCATTGTTAACTCAGGACCGGTTACATCAGTAATTACCCAGATATATTCTAGACCATATTGATCTAGTCCTCCGGATATGATTTCGCCGCACACTTCGCTAAAAGTAGCTCCTCCACTAGTAGCTGGACCATCGCTCCAGCATGATGATTCGTATTGGCCAAAACCTAAGTCGGAAGTGAGGTAAGTACCTCCACCCTGATCTGTCCATGTAACAGTTCCAGTGACCTCTCCGGTAGGACAGGCTGTAGGACTGTTGGCTGCTTGAAGATTGGTGGTTACGTATGTATGGGTACCTCCCAAATCTGATAGACAGGACACGACATAATCCAATTTAACAGTAAAATCGGGATAAGCGTTGAAATCTGCAGCATAATAATTTGGTTCTCCTTTACTATTAAGAACTTCAAGTTTGGAGCCATCTTTAAAGGTATAGGATGTAAAAAATTTAAGGACATCTCCTACTTGTATGTCAGCAGCACTATTTAGTTCTGAAAAGGCACCTATTATTTGGGTCCCAGTAATTGAATACTCCTTAGGAAATTCGGTAACACCGGCATCCAAAGTGATTGGTCCGTACAAATCGCCATCTACAGTAAGGTAATATGCCTTTAGGTCAAAGGATGTAGGTTCTCCTACACCTACGCCAACTGTGAACTGTAGGTTTAGATTAGCTATTCCTGTAAGATCAATAAAATCAGGGCTTCCAGCTACCATTTTAAAATCGGGTAGGGCTCCATTGGTCGTAGTGATTGCCGAAGTGCCTCCGTCATCATCACATGATGTATTTAGCGCAAATAGCGCTAAAAAGAGGCCTAATATATATATGTTTTTCATGATATGAATTTTATGAATTAATTGTCCCAAAATATTTTATACGTTGTTGCATCTTTTTGGGCAGGTGCATTTTCATTAACGTTCAATTCGGCCTGTGGCCAGAAAAGGGAAACCTGGAAAGGTCTTGTCAATGTTGTTTCACTGTCGATCAAAGGCCAGGCATCTCCATTGTCCAATTGGTATTCAGGAGAAGGTCCTACTGGATTTGCCAACACAGGATACCCTGTTCTTCTGTAATCATTGTACTGATCGTAGGGGTCACCAAAGGTTGAAACCCATTTTTGGGTCATGATAATTTCCATTTTCTTTGCATCGGAAGCCGCATCAAATTCGACCAAAATGCCATCGATAAAATCAGATACTCCAGTAGAGCCGATTAGTTTTGGGACAGATTGACTTGTTTCTGAATTGCTGACTACCTGATCTACTTTTGCAAAAGCAGCGGTCATGGCTTCTTCCAATTTTGCCTTCGCATCCCCAGCTATCAAGCTTGCCTGAATTAATTCGGCCTGAATAAATAAAAATTCATGATATGTTAGCATTCTGTGGGGAGCAGCACCTGTCCCTGCATTGGTATCGGCGGCTCCACCTTGACCATCATCGTATTTGCCCCCTGCAGGATATATTCCTGGATAGGTCGAAGAATTTCTGGAAGCAAAATCCCTATTGGCACTTACACTACCAAATCTAATGGTATGGAATCCTGTATTTCTATCCCAATAATCGGCTTTTGGATCACCTGTTGTTGGATCCCCAACATCTGGAGGCAATTGTCCAGGGGTTAATTGATTAAAGAAATAGTAGGGTAATCTTGGATCAGCCACTCCATTGTGAATGTTCGGATTCCATCCTTTTAAGATCTCATAGAACCAAGGACTGGCATAATGCGTAGCCTGTCCAGCCAAATAAGAATCAGTGTATAGGGGATTTCTTTCGTCAGAAGGGGATTGTGTTGTTGAATATGGATATTCAAAATCATCTGCAATTCCGGACATGAAATTATCTGCTGCGACCAAGGCGCTCAGCTTACCGGCATCAAACATGCTTGACAATCTAATTTCATTATAGAGCTTTAGTTTAAGGGTATTGGCAAACCTAGTCCATTGAGTTATGCTACCACCATAAAATAGATCTTGGGTACCAGGATTTATACCTTGGCCACTATTGATGTTCGCAATGCCTTCGTCGATCAATGTTAGGGCATTTTGGTAGATATCTTCTTGTTTATCGAATACAGGGCTCACTAAACCATCGGCTAATTGAGCCGCCTCAGTAAATGGAGCATCACCCCATATGTTTACAATAATGGTTGCGGTATATGCTTTGATAATTTTCGCCATACCTACCATGATCATTTCATTTTCCTCGGTCCCTTGGTTAATGATGATGTCTGTTTCGCCAAATACGGAATAGGCATTGTCCCATGTATTCTGTATATTGGAATTATCTTGCCTTGTTCCGTATTGATCTTGTTCTTCACGGTACGTAAATTGGTGTACATAGGCAGAAAGTATTTCTGCCGAAAAAAGTTCAAATTCCGTGATATCGTTAAAATTAGTTTCAATATTGGTCAATAACTGATCCAAGGGCGCTATCGTAGGGTTATTGGGATCGGTATTCACATCCAAATAGTCACTACAATTGTAGAAAAGTAAGGATACCAATGCTGCGGCGAACATGGCACGGCCTTTCAGATTTATTTTGAATATATTTTTCATAGTTCTTTTTATTAAAATGTTACATTAATCTTAAAACCATATCTTTTGGAACTTGGCGCAGATTGAGTTTCAATGCCTTGTAAGTTGGATGCTCCATAGGCATTTACGTCAGGGTCATAATTGGTGTACTTAGGTACATTTGGCGCAAAATACCAAAGATTATTACCAATTAGGGCGATGGATAAAGAACCAATAAATGTTTTCTCAAGAAATTTTTTGGGTAAATCATATGCCAAGGCAACTTCCCTTAACCTAAACACGGTACCATCATAAATGGTGCCCTCATCTACTGTGTTAATACCAAAAGTATTACCAGTAGTGGTAGGCGAGAAATATAGGTTGTTCATTGTAATTTGTGTGGTGTTCGGAATTTTGTTTCCTGAACCGTCCAAAATAGGTTCTCCCGTAGTTGGATTACCATAAAAACCAGGTATTATAAAGGTGCGTTCCCGGTCTTCGGTATCCTTGGTTACCCCTCTACCCAATAATGCAGCCAAACCTGATGAGGAAAAATCCCCTCCTTCTTTCCAATCAACCTGAGCTCTTAAACTAAGAGTTTTATATTTGAGAGTGTTGGTGAACCCAATTTTAAAATCGGGTGTCGGGTCTCCTACAACCGCATCTGACGTAGCTTGTAGAATACCACCGCTCCCTTCTTCAATAAGATAGTTGCCCTCATCATCCCTGGCGAAAGCCGTGCCATAAAAAACACCAAATGGCTGTCCTTTTTGTACATAGGCAATTTGATTAACATCAATTGGAAATCTTTCCAATCCATCAATCAATTCTTTAACCTCATTTCTGTTTTTGGTAAACGAAGTAAAGGATGTCCAGCTAAAGTTTTCGGTTCTTACGGGTATCAGTGTCAATCCAATTTCAACTCCCTTGTTTTCCATTTCACCAATATTGGTCAAGAATGAGGTGTAACCTGTAGATGTTGGAACATTTACTTCAGAAATCAAGTCGGTCGTGGTCTTCTGGTACCAAGTGAAATCAATCATAAAGCGTCTATTCAAAAACTCTAGATCGGCGCCAATTTCGAATTCCTCTGTGTTTTCAGGAACCAAGTCGGGGTTCCCCAAGGTGGTTGGTAAAAATACAACAGGTTGTCCGGCATATACGTCGCCTAGGCCATATACCTTGTTGATTTGATATGCATCGGCATCACGGCCAACGTTGGCCCAACCACCTCTAATTTTACCGTAGTTCAGAATATCGCCACCAATGTCAAAGGCATCGGTAAAAATAAATGATGAGGAAACGGATGGATATAGGAAACTGTTGCCATTTTTTGGTAAAGTTGAAGACCAATCATTTCTGGCGGTGGCATTTAAGAACAAATAATCCTTATAGTTTAGCCCCATATCACCAAAAACACCTACTATCCTTTTTCTCGTAGTATCATTAAAATCTGCTGTTACGTTGGCCGTATTTTTAATGGTAAATATATCATCGGCGATAAGGCCTGTACCTGTATAGCCAACGTTGTGGGTAGATTTTTGGTTTACATTGTTACCTACCATTAAGTTTAGGTTCAGATCCTGGGCCAAATCATAATTAAAGGTAACTAGGAATGTAGATTCAATTTCTTCACTGTCGTAATCTTGGGTTCTTACTTGGCCTATGCCAGCGGCGGCCCTAGAACCCTTGTCTGTGATTTCAACCCTCCCCAAGTCATACTTATTGATACCTAATTGATATCTCGCATTAATGTGGTCGTTAAAGTCATAGGAAAAATTTACATTGGCGACAGTTCTATTAACACTACTTATAATCTGGTTGTGTTTCCAGGACCATAAAGGGTGGTCATAACCACCGTTCGGAACTACAGGTGCTCCTGTTACTGGGTGCTCATAAGGTAAGTTGAAATCCCAGGTCCTTCCTAGCACCATTGTTCTTGCAAAGGAGGAAGCTGCTCCTGCGTATTGATTTTCTCCAAAGAAAGCACCTACTTGTTCGCTATCGGAATAGCTTAAATTGGCTCCGATCCTTAAACCATTTTCCAGTTTAAAATTACCCCCTGTAGAAATATTGGTCCTTTTGTATGTGTTGTAAGGGATATATCCTTCTTGATCAAGATTGGAAAGGGTTAGGCTAAAATTTGAATTTTCGTTCGCCGTACTCACGTTAATCGAATTATCTCTGACAATACCGGTCCTGAACAAATCCTTAACATTGTTCGGTTGTGCTACATAGGGAACCGTTGGTCCAAATAGATCTGGGAAAGCTGATAATAAAGGTCCCCAGGTAGGAATGGTTTCCAGGGAGTCAAATCTGGCACCCCAAGAACCATTGGCATTGTTATAATTAAAGTTGGTTCCGTTACCGTAAGTATTCTGATATTCAGGAAGGTTGGCTATTTTCTCAAAATACAGCCCGCTATTCAGGGAGACTTCAAATTTCTTATTTGAAAACCCGCCCGACTGACCTGACTTTGTTGTGATAACAATAACCCCATTAACGGCTCTTGAGCCGTATAGTGCAGCAGCCACAGCGCCTTTTAGCACTTCAACATTGGCAATGTCATTAGGGTCCAAAGAGGATATCCCAGATTCATAGCTACCACCACTATCGGTAACCTGATCAGAGGTTTCCAATTCATCATTACTATAAGGAGTGCCATCTACAACAAATAAGGGTTGGTTTCCTCCTTGAAATGAAGTTGTTCCACGAATATTGATTTTGTTAGCAGCTCCGGCAACCCCGGTTGAGACGTTAACATCAACTCCAGGTACTTTACCGTTAAGGGAACGTATAAGGTCTGGTTCAGAATTCTCTGTGATATCTTCCGATTTTACGGATGCAACCGAATACCCTAAGGATTTGGGCTTTCTTTTAATCCCGAATGCCGTAACGACCACTTCTTCCAAAGCCTGCGCATCCTCCTCCAATTGGATGTCAATGGTGTTACTGGCACCGACTGTCATACTAGCATTTTTTTGACCTATATAAGAGAATACCAAAACTTGCCCAACGCTTGCATCGATGGAGTAAAGTCCATCAAAATCTGTTTGGGTTCCAGTTGTAGTTCCCTCTACTAGGATGTTCACTCCAGGGAGCGGCAGGCCGTCTTGGTCCGTAACCGTACCTGAAATCGTTTTTTCTTGTGCAAAGGATAATTGCACAATCAACGCTAGGAATAGCGTTAGGATTCCACTTAACTTTGTTTTCATTTTATGATTATTTGAATTAGCAACTGCAAAAATCTTAAATCTCTGTTAATAAAACAAGCTTTTGGGCATATTTCTTATGCACGCATAATAAAATAATGTTAAAAAAGTCTGTTTGGGAGGTTAATTATGAATTTTTAACACATTAGTATGTGATATTTTTACATTTAAAACATTAGTCTGACTTATTTGTAGGATTTTTTTTCATAAAACACGTTAATATATTGACAAATTCGCAATAATCACAATTATTGGGAGCTATTCGAGGTTTTGATTATGTTATTCTTTGTGATTAATCGATTAAGCTGAGAATGTATTAAAATATGGTTGAATTGTATTGTGTTTATTCTCTGTTTTTGACTTGTTTTGGTTTAAATTTCATGATCACGGATAAGTCATTTTTAGTTCTTTTGAATCTTCATTAAAAGGTGTAATTAGATCTAATTCTGACCTACTGAATATGTTGCGGATAAAAAATATAAAAAATAAATAGCGTAGGGTTTGAATTATTGTGAATAATTACTACATTTGCCAGCCCTTAAAAGAGGGGTTAAGTTTTTATTATACAAAAATAGTATGCCAACAATTTCACAATTAGTACGAAAAGGAAGAGTCACGATTACTAAGAAGAGTAAATCGGCTGCTTTGGATTCGTGTCCTCAAAGAAGAGGTGTATGTACACGTGTTTATACTACCACTCCTAAGAAACCAAACTCTGCAATGCGTAAAGTTGCAAGGGTAAGGTTGACCAACGGGAAGGAAGTTAACGCCTACATACCAGGTGAGGGTCACAATTTACAAGAGCACTCGATAGTATTAGTAAGAGGCGGAAGGGTAAAGGATTTGCCAGGAGTTAGGTATCATATCGTAAGAGGTGCCTTGGATACAGCAGGTGTTGCTGGAAGGACACAACGTAGATCTAAATACGGAGCAAAACGCCCTAAGAAGTAAAAATTTGTTAAGAGTTATTTATTAAAGGAGTAAGTTCTTTGGTATTTGACTATTGACCATTAACTCAAAAAGAAGAAATGAGAAAAAAGCAGGCAAAAAAGAGACCACTTTTACCAGATCCAAGGTTTAATGACCAATTGGTGACCCGTTTTGTTAATATGATGATGTGGGATGGTAAGAAGTCGGTAGCCTTTAAAGTTTTTTACGATGCTATAGATATCGTAGAAGAGAAAAAGACAGACGAAGAAAAAACAGCATTGGAGCTTTGGAAAGATGCATTGTCCAATGTTATGCCTCATGTAGAGGTAAGAAGTAGAAGGGTAGGAGGAGCTACTTTTCAGATTCCTATGCAGATCAGACCAGACCGAAAAATTTCAACCGCAATGAAATGGCTTATCAGTTATTCTCGTAAGAGAAATGAAAAGGCCATGTCGCAAAAATTGGCAGGGGAAATTTTGGCTGCATCAAAAGAAGAAGGTGCTGCTGTTAAGAAAAGAGTGGATACTCATAAAATGGCTGAGGCCAATAAGGCATTCTCACACTTTAGATTTTAATAAGCAGAAATGGCAAGAGATTTAAAATATACAAGAAATATTGGAATTGCAGCACATATTGATGCTGGAAAAACAACTACTACCGAAAGGATTTTGTTCTATACGGGAGTTAGTCATAAAATAGGTGAGGTGCACGATGGTGCGGCTACGATGGACTGGATGGAGCAGGAGCAGGAAAGGGGTATTACCATTACTTCTGCTGCTACTACCTGTGAATGGAATTTCCCGATGAAAAATGGGGCCGTTATAGATGAGACCAAGCCTTATCACTTTAATATTATAGATACTCCGGGACACGTTGATTTTACCGTTGAGGTAAACCGTTCCTTAAGGGTATTGGATGGTCTGGTATTCTTATTTAGTGCGGTTGATGGTGTTGAGCCACAATCAGAAACTAACTGGAGATTGGCAGATAACTACAAAGTGCCAAGAATGGGCTTTGTTAATAAAATGGACCGTCAAGGATCTAACTTCTTAAACGTGTGTAAGCAGGTTAGGGAGATGTTGAAATCCAATGCAGTGCCAATTGTATTGCCTATAGGTGATGAAGCTGATTTTAGAGGTGTAGTTGACTTGGTTAAGAACCGTGCAATTGTATGGCACGAGGAAAACTTTGGTGGTACTTTTGATGTAGTGGATATTCCGGCCGACATGAAAGATGAGGTTAGGGAATACAGAGCTGCTTTGATCGAGGCTGTTGCCGAGTATGATGAAACTTTAATGGAAAAATTCTTCGAAGACGAAGATTCCATTACCGAAGATGAAGTACACGCTGCTTTAAGGGCTGCTGTTATGGATATGAGTATCATACCTATGATCTGTGGTTCTTCATTTAAGAACAAAGGGGTTCAATTTTTATTGGATGCCGTATGTCGCTACTTGCCATCACCTTTGGATAAGGATGCTATTGTAGGTACTAATCCTGACACTGAAAAGCCTGAGTCCAGGAAGCCAAGTGTTAAGGAGCCATTTGCTGCCTTGGCATTTAAGATAGCTACTGATCCTTTTGTAGGTCGTTTGGCATTCTTTAGGGCTTATTCAGGTAGATTGGATGCTGGTTCTTATGTATTGAACAATCGTTCAGGAAACAAGGAGCGTATTTCCAGGATTTACCAAATGCATGCCAACAAGCAAAATGCAGTGGAGTATATTGAGGCTGGGGATATAGGTGCAGCTGTTGGGTTTAAGGATATTAAGACCGGGGATACCTTGTCTGATGAAAAACACCCAATTGTTTTGGAAAGTATGAACTTCCCTGATCCGGTTATCGGTATTGCGGTAGAGCCCAAAACAAAAGCTGACGTTGATAAATTGGGAATGGCTTTGGCTAAATTGGCTGAAGAAGATCCAACTTTCCAAGTAAAAACAGATGAAGCATCCGGTCAAACTATTATTTCCGGTATGGGTGAGCTTCACTTGGATATTATTGTTGACCGTTTAAGACGTGAGTTTAAGGTTGAAGTAAGTCAAGGTGAGCCACAAGTTGAATATAAAGAAGCATTGACCAAGACGGCTGCTCATAGAGAGGTTTACAAAAAGCAATCTGGTGGTCGTGGTAAATTTGGTGATATCGTCTTTGAGATGGGACCTGCTGATGATGATTTTGCTGGAACTGGTTTACAGTTTGTTGATGAGATCAAAGGTGGTCGTATACCAAAAGAATTTATCGGTCCTGTTGAAAAAGGATTTACAGCTGCTATGAAAAATGGACCATTGGCCGGTTATGAAATGGATAGAATGAAAGTGGTTCTTAAGGATGGATCTTTCC
Source organism: Arenibacter algicola (assembly GCF_018860365.1). GTDB lineage: Bacteria > Bacteroidota > Bacteroidia > Flavobacteriales > Flavobacteriaceae > Arenibacter > Arenibacter algicola_B. The sequence continues at coordinate 198,925 of NZ_JAHKPO010000001.1, read as the reverse complement.
ACCCTGTGGATTCTGATGCGCTATCTTTTGAATTGGCTGCCAAAATGGGTTATAAAGCTGCTGGAAAAGCTGCAGGTGCTGTAGTTATGGAGCCTATCATGAAATTGGAGGTTTTGACTCCTGAAGAAAACATGGGTGATATAGTAGGTGACTTGAACCGTAGAAGGGGAACTGTTACCAACATGGATGACAGAGCAGGTGCCAAAGTAATTAAAGGTACAGTGCCATTGTCCGAAATGTTTGGATATGTAACTTCTTTGAGAACTTTGTCTTCTGGTAGGGCAACTTCTACAATGGAATTTTCACATTACGCTGAAACACCATCCAATATTTCAGAAGAGGTTATCAAGAAAGCAAAAGGATTAACAGCTTAAATCGTACTAAGATGAGTCAAAAAATTAGAATAAAATTAAAGTCGTACGACCATAACTTGGTAGATAAATCTGCTGAGAAGATCGTAAAAACGGTAAAGACTACAGGTGCGGTGGTAACTGGACCAATTCCTTTGCCAACACATAAGAAAATATTTACTGTTTTGCGTTCACCGCACGTAAATAAGAAAGCAAGAGAGCAGTTCCAATTAAGTTCTTACAAAAGGCTTTTGGATATATACAGCTCTTCATCAAAGACCATTGATGCCCTAATGAAGTTGGAACTTCCTAGTGGTGTTGAGGTTGAGATCAAGGTATAGTTCTGATTTCGGAATTCATAATTCGAAATTATGAAAGACATGTCCCGAGCGTTTCGCGAAGGAAAAACGGAAAAAAATATATTCAGGGTTGAATTGTTTTTTGACCCTGTTTTTTTGTCGATAATTTAAATAGTAATTAATTAATAATCAATTATAAATATGTCTGGGTTAATAGGTAGAAAAATAGGTATGACCAGCATTTTCGATGAAAATGGAAAGAATATTCCATGTACAGTAATCGAAGCTGGACCATGCGTAGTTACCCAAGTCAGAACCGAAGAGGTGGACGGGTACAATGCCCTTCAGCTTGGTTTCGATGACAAGGCAGAAAAACGTGCTAATAAAGCGGCTACAGGTCACTTTAAAAAAGCAGGAGCTTCTCCTAAGAAAAAAGTCATGGAATTCAGGTATTTTGAAGAAGGTGCGCACAAATTAGGGGATACTCTTGGAGTTGACCTTTTTGTGGAAGGAGAATTTGTTGATGTAATCGGTACCTCTAAAGGTAAAGGTTTTCAAGGTGTTGTTAAAAGACACGGCTTCGGCGGTGTTGGTCAATCAACCCACGGTCAGCACAATAGGTTAAGGGCTCCAGGTTCCATTGGTGCTGCTTCATATCCTGCAAGAGTTTTTAAGGGAATGAAAATGGCCGGTAGAATGGGTAGCGATAGGGTTACCGTTCAGAACCTAAGAGTATTAAAGATTGTTCCAGAGAAGAACCTTTTAGTAGTAAAAGGTTGTGTTCCTGGTCATAAGAACGCTTACGTAACTATTGAGAAGTAATGAAGGTAGCAGTTTTAGATATAAAGGGAAAAGAAACAGGTAGAAAGGTTGAGCTTTCGGACGCTGTATTCGCAATAGAACCAAACAATCATGCTGTTTATTTGGATGTTAAGCAATATTTGGCACACCAAAGACAGGGTACGCACAAATCCAAAGAGCGTGCTGAAATAGCAGGTAGTACAAGAAAGATCAAAAAACAAAAGGGTACAGGTACTGCTCGTGCGGGTAGTATTAAGTCTCCGGTGTTTAGAGGTGGTGGACGTATTTTTGGGCCAAGACCAAAGGATTATAAGCAAAAATTGAACAAGAATGTTAAGCGTTTGGCCAGAAGGTCTGCCTTGACTTTGAAGTCAAAAGACAATGCTATAGTTGTGGTTGAGGATTTCAATTTTGAAACGCCAAAAACTAAGGATTTTAAGCAAATTTTGAAGTCTTTGGGCTTGGAGAATAAAAAATCCTTAATTGTGTTGGGTGATTCAAATAATAACGTATATTTGTCCTCACGCAATTTAGAGCGTTCTGAGGTTATAACTAACTCAGAATTAAGCACTTACAAAATATTAAACGCTAACAACCTAGTGTTGTTGGAAGGTTCTTTGGAAGGAATCGAATCGAACTTAATTAAATAAGCGAACCATGGGTGTGTTGATAAAGCCAATTATTACGGAAAAAATGACTGCTGATAGCGAGTTGCACAATCGTTATGGTTTTTTTGTTGATCCAAAAGCCAACAAGATTCAGATTAAGGAAGCAGTGGAAGCAACTTATGGTGTTTCTGTCGATAAAGTTCGAACAATGAATTATGGTCCTTCGCGCAAGTCGCGTTACACCAAGACTGGTGTACAGCACGGAAAGACAAGTGGTTTCAAAAAAGCCATTGTTGATGTAGCAGAAGGAGATATTATTGATTTTTACAGTAATCTATAAAGACAAAAAATGTCAGTTAGAAAATTAAAACCAATCACTCCTGGGCAGCGTTTTAGAGTAGTAAACGGATTTGACGCCATTACTACTGATAAGCCGGAAAAAAGCTTGCTTGCTCCGTTAAAAAAGTCGGGAGGTAGAAACAGTCAAGGAAAAATGACCATGCGCCAAAAAGGTGGAGGTCATAAGAGAAGGTATCGTGTTATTGATTTCAAAAGGGAGAAGCAAGGAGTTGCTGCCACTGTTGAATCAATTCAGTACGATCCAAACAGAACAGCTTTTATAGCATTATTGGTATATACCGATGGCGAAAAGAGATATGTAATTGCTCCAAACGGTTTACAAGTTGGACAAGAAGTATCTTCTGGTGCCGGGGTTGCTCCAGAAATCGGGAATGCACTTCCTTTGAGTGAAATACCTTTGGGTACTATCATTTCGGGAATTGAATTGCGTCCTGGACAAGGAGCGGTAATGGCAAGAAGTGCCGGTACATTTGCTCAGTTAATGGCGAAGGACGGTAAGTTTGTTACCATTAAATTGCCATCAGGTGAAACCAGATTGGTTTTAGCAGATTGTTTGGCCACTATAGGTGCAGTATCCAACTCGGATCATCAGTTATTGGTGTCAGGGAAGGCTGGTAGAAGTAGATGGTTGGGAAGAAGACCAAGAACAAGACCGGTAGCGATGAACCCTGTTGATCACCCCATGGGTGGTGGAGAAGGTAGGGCTTCTGGAGGTCATCCTAGATCTAGAAACGGAATTCCTGCAAAAGGTTACAGGACCCGTTCCAAGACCAAGAGTACCAACAAGTATATTTTAGAACGTAGAAAGAAATAAAAAGTAGAAAGAAATGGCACGTTCATTAAAGAAAGGACCTTACGTTCACTATAGTTTGGATAAAAAAGTCCAACAAAATGTTGAATCTGGTAAAAAGGCAGTCATTAAGACATGGTCTAGAGCTTCTATGATTACTCCTGATTTTGTAGGTCAGACAATAGCGGTTCACAATGGAAAGCAATTTGTACCTGTTTTTGTAACAGAGAACATGGTGGGTCACAAATTAGGTGAATTTTCTCCGACACGATCTTTTAGGGGTCACGCTGGAGCAAAAAATAAAGGAAAAAAGTAAGCTATGGGAGTTCGTAAAAAACAAATGGCCGAAAGAATTAAGGCAGAAAAGCAGCAAATAGCGTTTGCAAAGTTGAATAATTGCCCTACTTCCCCTAGAAAAATGCGCTTGGTAGCGGATTTGGTTAGAGGTGTAAAAGTGGAGAAAGCGCTTGCTATTTTGAAATTCAACCAAAAGGAATCATCTCGTAGATTGGAGAAGTTATTGCTTTCTGCAATAGCTAACTGGCAATCCAAGAATGAGGATGCGAGTGTTGAGGATGCTGAACTTTTTGTTAAGGAAATCAGAGTGGATGGTGGAAGTATGTTGAAAAGACTGCGTCCTGCCCCACAGGGAAGAGCACATAGAATTAGAAAACGTTCCAACCACGTTACCTTGGTTTTGGGATCTAACAATAACACACAAAGCTAGAGCATTTAGTATGGGACAGAAAACAAATCCAATCGGAAATCGTCTAGGAATTATCAGAGGATGGGAATCTAACTGGTACGGTGGAAACGATTATGGTGATAAACTTGCCGAAGACGATAAGATCAGAAAATATGTTCATGCACGTTTGGCAAAAGCGAGTGTGTCTAGAATTATTATTGAGCGTACCCTTAAGTTGATTACGGTTACCATTACCACTGCAAGACCAGGTATTATCATTGGTAAAGGTGGTCAAGAAGTAGACAAATTAAAAGAGGAGCTTAAGAAGATTACGGATAAGGAAGTTCAGATCAACATTTTTGAGATCAAAAGACCTGAATTGGACGCTAATCTTGTAGCTGCCAGTGTAGCACGCCAAATTGAAAGTAGAATTTCTTTTAGAAGGGCTATAAAAATGGCAATCGCAGCGGCCATGAGAATGAACGCTGAGGGAATTAAAATTCAGATTTCTGGACGTTTGAACGGAGCTGAAATGGCAAGATCCGAATCTTATAAAGATGGTAGGATTCCATTGTCCACTTTTAGAGCTGATATAGACTATGCATTACATGAAGCGCATACTACCTATGGAAGATTGGGTATTAAAGTATGGATCATGAAAGGTGAGGTTTATGGAAAGAGAGAGCTTTCTCCATTAGTTGGTATGGCTAAGAGCCAGGCGCCAGGTAAAGGTGGTAAGCAAGAAGGACCGAAGAAACAACGTCGTAGAAAGTAATTTTTTAAAGAAGTAAAGAAATGTTACAGCCAAAAAGGACTAAGTTCCGAAAAATGCAGAAAGGTCGTATGAAAGGGATCTCTGGAAGGGGTCATCAGCTTTCAAACGGTATGTTCGGTATTAAATCAATGGATACCTCTTTTATAACATCGCGCCAAATAGAAGCAGCTCGTATTGCTGCAACTAGGTACATGAAGAGAGAAGGCCAATTATGGATCAAAATATTCCCGGACAAGCCTATCACCAAGAAACCTTTGGAGGTACGTATGGGTAAAGGTAAAGGTGCTCCAGAATATTTCGTAGCTGTGGTATTGCCAGGAAGGGTTATGTTTGAGGTTGCCGGTGTGTCTCTTGATATTGCAAAAGAGGCTTTGCGTCTTGCGGCACAGAAACTACCAGTAAGAACGAAATTTATTATTGCTAGGGACTATTCTGCTTAATATAATTGCAAGGAATCATGAAACAATCAGAAATAAAAGAATTATCAGTTGAGGGGTTAAAGGAAAAGAGTGCTGAATTTAAAAAACAGTATTCTGATTTGAAATTGGCCCATTCGGTTACACCATTGGAAAACCCTTTACTTATAAGAAAAGTGAGAAGAACGGTGGCTAGATTGGCAACTGAATTAACTAAAAGGGAATTACAATAATTGGTTCTGCTTTATGGAAAAAAGGAATTTAAGAAAAGAGAGAATAGGAGTTGTCACTAGCAACAAAATGGAGAAATCAGTAGTGGTTTCAGAAGTTAAACGTGTTAAGCACCCTATGTACGGTAAGTTCGTGTTGAAGACTAAGAAATATGTTGCGCACGATGAAAAGAACGATTGCAATATTGGCGATACGGTTAAGATAATGGAGACTCGTCCATTGAGTAAGACCAAATGTTGGAGATTAGTGGAAATCATTGAAAGAGCTAAATAATTATGTTACAGCAAGAATCTAGACTAAAAGTAGCGGACAATACGGGTGCAAAAGAAGTTTTGACCATTCGTGTGTTGGGAGGTACAAAAAGAAGATATGCTTCTGTTGGGGATAAAATTGTAGTTGCCGTTAAGGAAGCTACTCCTAATGGGGCTGTTAAAAAAGGTGCAGTTTCCACAGCAGTTGTTGTAAGAACAAAGAAAGAAGTTAGAAGACCTGATGGTTCTTATATTCGTTTCGATGATAATGCCTGTGTTCTTTTGAACCCAACTGGGGAAATGAGAGGAACACGTGTTTTTGGACCAGTGGCCAGGGAACTTCGTGATAAGCAGTTCATGAAAATTGTATCATTGGCTCCAGAGGTGCTTTAATAAAAATAGCAAAATGGGAAAATTAAAAATCAAAACAGGGGATACTGTTAGAATTATTGCCGGAGACCACAAAGGGGTAGAAGGTAAGGTTGTGAGTGTAGACCGTGAAAAAAACAAGGCGATAGTTGAAGGAGCCAATATGGTTTCCAAACACGAAAAGCCAAGTGCTAGCAATCCTCAAGGAGGGATTGTTAAGAAAGAGGCTCCCTTACAGATATCCAATCTGTCATTGATCGATCCAAAATCTGGAGAGACCACTAGAGTTGGATTTGAAGTAAGAGATGGTAAGAAAGTAAGATTTTCTAAGAAATCTAAAGAAGTAATTTAGTTATGGCTTACGTTCCAAGATTAAAACAGGAATATAAAGAAAGAGTTGTTAAGGCTCTTAAAGAGGAGTTTGGTTACAAAAATGTAATGCAGGTTCCTAAATTAGAAAAAATTGTTGTTAGTAGAGGTGTTGGTGCCGCTGTAGCGGATAAGAAACTTATAGACCATGCGGTAGATGAGTTGACCAATATTACTGGCCAAAAAGCAATTTCAACGATGTCTAAAAAGGATGTTGCTGCATTTAAATTACGTAAAGGAATGCCAATTGGGGCAAAAGTAACCTTACGTGGAGAGAGAATGTACGAATTCTTGGATAGATTGGTGACAACTGCATTGCCTAGGGTAAGGGATTTCCAAGGAATTAAGGCCACTGGTTTTGATGGAAGAGGGAATTATAATCTTGGTATTACGGAGCAAATCATATTTCCAGAAATAAACATTGATAAAATTAACAGAATCAATGGTATGGATATTACATTTGTAACTTCTGCGGAGACAGATAAAGAAGCTAAATCATTATTAACCGAATTAGGACTACCTTTTAAAAAGAATTAGTATGGCTAAAGAATCCATGAAGGCCCGTGAGGTCAAAAGAGCTAAAACTGTAGCTAAATATGCTGAGAAGAGAAAAGCCTTAAAAGAGGCTGGGGATTATGAGGGGTTACAGAAATTACCTAAAAATGCTTCTCCTGTTCGTATGCACAACCGTTGCAAACTAACTGGAAGACCAAAGGGTTACATGAGAACTTTCGGTATATCTAGGGTTACTTTTAGGGAAATGGCCAATAATGGTCTTATACCGGGAGTAAGAAAAGCTAGCTGGTAATAAAAGAGTATAAACTGGTTTCAGGTTTAACAATAGTGTTAAAAACCGTTACCGTAAATCAATAATTATGTTTACAGATCCAATTGCGGATTATTTAACGAGAATTAGAAATGCAAGTAGTGCCGGCCACAGAGTGGTTGAGATTCCTGCCTCTAATTTAAAGAAAGAGATTACTAAAATATTATTCGATCAAGGATATATTTTAAGCTACAAATTTGAAGATAGCGCGGTTCAGGGGACTATTAAAATAGCCTTGAAATATGACAAATTCACAAAAGAGCCGGTTATAAAGAAAATAAAGCGAGTTAGTACACCAGGACTTAGAAAATATGCTAGCTCCGAGGAGTTGCCAAGAGTATTAAACGGTCTTGGTATTGCTATTATTTCTACTTCCCATGGTGTAATGACCAGCAAACAGGCAAAGCTTGAGAATGCAGGTGGGGAAGTATTATGTTATGTTTATTAATACTATAAAGATTTAGAAAGATGTCTAGAACAGGTAATAATCCAATAGCAATTCCAGAAGGAGTAACCGTAGAGGTTAAGGAAGATGTTATTACTGTAAAAGGTAAGCTGGGAGAACTTTCCCAAGAATTTTCTGGTGCTGCTGTTAAGGTTGAAGATGGTCAAGTATTTGTTACAAGACCTTCAGATTCCAAGGAGCATAAAGCAAAACATGGTCTTTACAGATCTTTGATCTTTAATATGGTCCAAGGAGTTTCTAAAGGATGGGTAAAGGAATTGGAGTTGGTAGGAGTAGGATATCGTGCCAGTAACCAAGGACAAACATTGGATCTAGCTTTAGGATTTTCGCACAATATTGTTTTGGATTTGGCTTCAGAGGTAAAAGTGGAGACCGTATCCGAAAAAGGAAAGAATCCAATTATAAAGCTAAGTTCGCATGATAAGCAATTAGTGGGGCAGATCGCCGCTAAGATTAGATCTTTCCGTAAGCCAGAGCCTTACAAAGGAAAAGGAATTAAGTTCGTTGGTGAACAATTAAGAAGAAAAGCTGGTAAATCGGCTTAATAATTAGCATTATGGGATTAACGAAGACTGAAAGAAGACTACGTATCAGAAGGAGGATTAGAAAAATATCCTCAGGTACTGCAGAAAGGCCAAGGCTTGCTGTTTTTAGAAGCAATACTGGGATATACGCTCAAATCATTGATGATGTCGCTGGAACAACTTTAGTGTCCGCTTCCTCAAGGGATAAGGCGTTGGCTAAGGCTAAAGGGACTAAAACAGAAGTGGCTAACCTAGTTGGAAAGGCTATTGCCGAAAAGGCAAAAGAAGCTGGAATAGAAGCTGTTGCTTTTGATAGAGGTGGTAATTTATACCATGGACGAGTTAAATCATTAGCCGATGGCGCTAGGGAAGCAGGATTAAAATTCTAAGAATATTATGTATCAGAAATACAAAAACGTAGAGACTGTTAAGCCGGGAGGTTTAGAATTAAAAGATAGATTGGTTGGGGTACAACGTGTTACCAAAGTTACTAAAGGTGGTAGAGCGTTCGGTTTCTCTGCAATAGTTGTCGTAGGTGATGAAAATGGAGTTGTAGGTCACGGTCTAGGTAAGTCTAAGGAAGTTGCTACGGCAATTGCCAAGGCTATAGAAGATGCTAAAAAGAATCTTATTAGAATTCCATTGAACAAAGGTACTTTGCCGCATGAACAAAAAGGGAAATTCGGTGGAGCTAGAGTTTATATCCAGCCTGCATCGCATGGTACCGGAGTAATTGCAGGTGGTGCGGTTAGAGCAGTATTGGAAGCAGTAGGTGTTCATGATGTATTATCTAAATCACAAGGTTCTTCCAACCCTCATAACGTGGTAAAAGCTACTTTTGATGCGCTTTTGCAACTTAGAGGAGCAAAGACAGTTGCAAACCAAAGAGGTATTTCTTTAGAAAAAGTTTTTAAAGGATAAAACCAAGAATATAATGGGAAAGATTAAAGTAAAACAGGTAAAGAGCAGTATTAAAAGAGCTCAAAATCAAAAGAGAACATTAGAGGCTCTTGGTTTACGAAGAATAGGACAGGTGGTAGAACATGATGCTACCTCAAATATTCTTGGAATGATAAATAAAGTTAAACACTTAGTTTCCACAGAGGAGGCTTAATATAATTTTAGTGTTATGAATTTAAGTAATTTAAAGCCAGCGGAGGGTGCCGTCCAAAAAGCCGGTAAAGTCGTAGGTAGAGGTCAGGGTTCCGGTAAGGGAGGTACTGCTACCAGAGGACATAAAGGTGCTAAATCCAGATCTGGTTATTCTAAGAAAATTGGTTTCGAAGGTGGACAAATGCCATTGCAGAGACGTGTGCCAAAATTTGGTTTTACGAATATCAATAGAAAGGATTACGCTGGGATCAATCTTGAAAAATTACAGGAATTGGTAGATAAAGGAGCCATTAAGGATACGGTTACTTTGGAAATCCTTGTAGAAAATGGATTGGTTGGTAAAAACGATTTGGTTAAGATTCTTGGTAATGGAGAGCTAAAAGCTTCCCTTAAAGTTTCTGTACATAAATTTACAGCTACCGCAAAGGCCGCAATTGAGGCTGCAGGTGGTGAAGCTATAAGTTTATAAGCAAAGAATACTATGAAGAAATTTTTCGAGACATTATCAAATATTTGGAAGATTGAAGAACTAAAGGGTAGAATAATCGTTACCCTTGGTTTGCTTTTGGTGTATCGTTTTGGTGCACAGGTGGTTCTTCCAGGTATTGATTCTACCCAGTTAGGTGCTTTGGCATCCAGTACTGATAGTGGTATCTTAGGAATATTGAATGCCTTTACTGGAGGAGCATTGTCCAATGCCTCGGTTTTTGCGTTGGGAATTATGCCCTATATTTCTGCTTCCATTGTGGTGCAGTTAATGGGTATAGCCATTCCTTATCTTCAAAAGTTGCAAAAAGAAGGAGAAAGCGGAAGAAAGACGATCAATCAAATTACCAGATGGCTTACCATAGGTATATGTGTCGTTCAGGCTCCTGCTTATTTGTACAGTTTGGGAGCTTTAGGTGTTCCGGATAGTGCCTTCGTATTTGGTAAGGGACTTGATTTTGTGATTCCCTCAGTAATTATTTTGGTTGCTGGAACCATTTTTGCAATGTGGTTGGGTGAAAAAATTACCGATAAAGGTATCGGAAATGGTATATCCCTTCTGATCATGGTTGGTATTATCGCCAATATGCCACAGAATTTTGTACAGGAATTTATTTCCAGAACGGCTAATAACAACGGCGGACTAATGTTCATGCTTATTGAGGTCATCATCTGGTTCGTGGTAATATTGTTATGTGTGTTGTTGGTAATGGCTACTCGTCAGATTCCTGTTCAATACGCTAGAAGGACTGCTTCCGGTGGATATGAAAAGAATATCATGGGATCTAGACAGTATATTCCTTTAAAGTTGAATGCTTCTGGGGTAATGCCTATTATATTTGCGCAAGCTATTATGTTTGCACCAGGATTGTTGGGCAAGACCTTTAACAATACCGCTGTAGGACAGTGGATGGAAGTTCAATTCCAAGATATATTTGGATTGGCCTACAATCTTTTGTTCGGGTTCTTGATTATTGTTTTTACCTATTTTTATACGGCGATTACAGTACCTACCAATAAAATGGCCGATGATCTAAAAAGAAGTGGTGGTTTTATTCCTGGAATTAGACCAGGAAAGGAAACTGGAGATTTTTTGGATAAGATAATGTCGTTGATTACATTACCTGGATCTGTTTTCCTTGCGTTGTTGGCAGTATTGCCTGCAGTGATTGTAAAGCTTATGGATGTACAGGCAGGATGGGCATTGTTTTACGGAGGAACGTCATTGTTGATTATGGTAGGTGTGGCGATCGATACAGTGCAACAAGTAAATTCTTATTTGTTGAACAGACATTACGACGGTTTAATGAAATCAGGAAAAAATAGAAAGGTAGCATAGATTATGGCTAAACAATCAGCAATAGAGCAAGATGGAAGCATAATTGAGGCATTGTCAAATGCCATGTTTCGCGTGGAGTTGGAAAACGGTCACGTGGTAACGGCGCATATCTCTGGAAAAATGCGTATGCATTATATTAAGTTACTTCCAGGGGATAAGGTTAAGCTCGAAATGAGCCCCTATGATTTAAGTAAAGCAAGAATTACATATAGATATTAAGTAAATAGGATGAAAGTTAGAGCATCAATAAAGAAAAGAAGTGCCGAGTGCAAGATTGTGCGTAGAAAAGGCAGATTGTACGTAATTAATAAAAAGAATCCTAGATTTAAACAAAGACAAGGGTAATTATGGCAAGAATTGCAGGTGTAGACATACCAAAACAGAAAAGAGGGGTAATAGCCCTAACCTATATCTTTGGTATAGGAAAAAGTAGGGCAAAGGAGATTTTATCTACGGCCCAAGTAAGTGAGGATACCAAAGTATCTGACTGGAACGATGATGAGATTGGTCGTATTCGTGAGGCAGTTTCTTCTTTGACTATTGAAGGGGAATTGCGTTCTGAAAACCAATTGAACATTAAGCGTTTAATGGATATAGGTTGTTATAGAGGTATTCGCCATAGATCTGGTCTGCCTTTAAGAGGTCAGCGTACCAAAAACAACTCTAGGACAAGAAAAGGTAAGAGGAAAACAGTTGCTAACAAGAAGAAGGCAACTAAATAATAATTAGGATATTATGGCAAAGGCAAATGCAAAAGCGGCAAAGAAGCGTAAAGTTATAGTAGAGTCTGTGGGCGAAGCCCATGTTACTGCTTCTTTTAATAATATTATTATTTCTTTAACCAACAAGAAGGGTGATGTAATTTCTTGGTCTTCAGCAGGTAAAATGGGTTTCAGGGGTTCTAAAAAGAACACTCCTTATGCAGCTCAAATAGCTTCTGAGGATTGTGCTAAAGTTGCTCATGAAGCTGGTTTAAGAAAAGTAAAGGTTTATGTAAAAGGACCGGGAAATGGTAGGGAATCTGCTATTCGTTCCATACATAACTCAGGAATTGAGGTTACAGAGATTATCGATGTAACTCCAATGCCGCACAATGGTTGTAGACCACCAAAAAGAAGAAGAGTATAATTAATAGTAATCAATTGCCCCAAAAGGGTATTTCAAGGAGATGTAGTTACGATTATCGAAGGATAAGCCTTAATTCATGATCACGTTTCCAAACTAAAAGAAAATGGCAAGATATACAGGACCAAAAACAAAGATCGCCCGTAAATTCGGTGAAGCGATTTTCGGAGATGATAAATCTTTTGAGAAAAGAAATTATCCTCCAGGACAACACGGTAATAACAGACGTCGTGGTAAAAAGTCTGAATATGCTATCCAGTTAATGGAAAAGCAAAAGGCAAAATACACTTACGGTATTTTGGAGAAACAATTCCGAAACATATTTGCAAAAGCAAATAGAAGTAAAGGAGTAACCGGTGAGGTATTACTTCAATTGTGTGAATCGCGTCTAGATAACGTTGTTTACAGAATGGGTATTTCCCCTTCTAGAAGCGGAGCAAGACAATTGGTTTCACATAGACATATTACGGTAAACGGAGAGTTGGTTAACATTCCATCCTATACCTTGAAAGCTGGTGACGTTGTTGGTGTTAGGGAAAAATCAAAGTCTTTAAAAGCGATCGATGACGCTCTTTCTGCAAATAGCAGTGTGTACGAGTGGATCACTTGGAATTCAGAAAAAATGGAAGGGAATTTTGTTTCCGTTCCAGAAAGAATGCAAATTCCAGAGAATATCAAAGAACAATTAATAGTCGAGTTATACTCTAAATAAAAACAACACTGATCCAATTATGGCATTATTAAATTTTCAGAAGCCCGATAAAGTTATAATGATTGATTCCTCCGATTTCGAAGGTAAATTCGAATTTCGTCCATTGGAACCAGGTTATGGCTTAACTGTTGGGAACGCATTAAGAAGAGTTTTGCTTTCGTCCTTGGAAGGTTTTGCTATCACTTCTGTTAGAATTGATAAGGTGGAACATGAGTTCTCTGTAATTTCCGGTGTTGTGGAAGATGTTACCGAAATCATTCTAAATCTTAAACAAGTTCGTTTCAAAAGACAGATAGACGATGTTGACAGTGAGACAGTATCTATCTCTGTTAGCGGAAAGGAACAGTTGACTGCAGGTGATTTTCAAAAATTTATTTCTGGTTACCAAGTATTGAACCCAGATTTAGTTATTTGTAACATGGATCCCAAGGTTAGCATTAATATGGAGATTACCATAGATAAGGGTAGGGGATATGTGCCAGCAGAGGAGAATAAAAAATCCAATGCACCATTAGGTACCATAGCCGTAGATTCTATCTTTACTCCTATTAAAAATGTAAAGTACAGTATAGAAAACTTTCGTGTTGAGCAAAAGACCGATTATGAAAAATTGGTTTTTGAAATCGCAACCGATGGTTCAATTCATCCAAAAGAGGCATTGACCGAAGGAGCAAAGGTTCTAATACACCACTTTATGTTGTTCTCCGATGAGCGTATTACCTTAGAGGCGGACGAAATTGCACAGACAGAGACCTATGATGAGGAATCATTGCATATGCGTCAGCTATTGAAGACCAAATTGGTTGATATGGATCTTTCTGTAAGAGCTTTGAACTGTTTGAAAGCTGCTGAAGTTGATACACTTGGTGATCTGGTTTCTTTTAACAAGAACGATTTGATGAAGTTTAGAAACTTTGGTAAAAAATCTTTGACCGAATTGGAAGAATTGGTTATCAACAAAGGTTTGAGCTTTGGAATGGATTTGTCAAAATATAAATTGGATAAAGATTAATTGAACTTTCAACGGAATTGGGAATACCAAAACCAAGAAAGACTATAGAAAAGAACAATGAGACACGGTAAGAAAGTTAATCATTTAGGAAGAAAGGCAGCCCATAGAAAATCTATGTTGGCAAACATGGCCTGTTCATTAATAGAGCACAAGAGAATTAATACAACTGTTGCCAAAGCAAAAGCTTTAAAGCAGTTTGTGGAACCATTGATTACCAAATCAAAGACTGAGAATAATCAAACAGTTGAGAAGGGTACTCACAACAGACGTATTGTTTTTAAAAGCCTTCGCGACAAGTATGCGGTTACAGAGCTTTTCAGCAGCGTTGCTGAAAAGGTAGCCGACAGACCAGGAGGATATACCAGAATTATCAAATTAGGTAATCGTCTTGGGGATAATGCTGACATGGCAATGATAGAGCTTGTAGATTTTAATGAAATCTACAATGCCGGCAAGCCTAAGAAGCAAAAGACCACAAGAAGGGGTAGAAGTAAAAAAGCAGATGATGCTACAGCGGTTGTTGAAGAAACTGCAAAAGCTGAAAGTCCAAAGGCTGAAGAACCAAAAGTAGAAGAGCCGAAGGCAGATAAAAAAGCTGATGATGCTAAAGAGTAAAATTGTTATTAAATATTAATAATTGTTAAAGGATAAGCCTAAAAGCTTATCCTTTTTTTATGTTATTTTTGCAAAACGAAAAATTGTAAGACCAAAAATGAAGTATCAAACAAGAAAAAAAGCAATACTGTTGCTTGCCGATGGGACCATTTTTCACGGAAAGGCCGTAGGGGACAAAGAAGGAACTGCCTTTGGAGAGGCTTGTTTTAACACTGGAATGACCGGTTATCAGGAAATATTTACAGATCCATCCTATTTTGGACAATTAATGGTAACCACAAACGCCCATATTGGGAATTATGGAGCCAATAACGAGGAGGTGGAATCCGATTCTGTGAAGATCTCAGGCTTGATATGTAAAAATTTTAGTTACAACTATTCTAGACCAGATGCGGACTCAAGTTTACAGGAATTTTTGGATAAAAATAATCTGTTTGCCATTTCCGATGTGGATACTAGGGCCTTGGTAGGTTATATCCGGGATAACGGTGCCATGAATGCCGTAATATCCACTGATGTGGATAATATTGAGGGGTTAAAAAAGAAGTTGGCAGAAGTGCCAAGTATGGAAGGCTTGGAGCTTGCTTCCAAGGTTTCTACCAAAGAACCATATTTCTACGGTGATAAGAATGCGAAATATAAAGTATCTGCCTTGGATATAGGAATTAAGAAAAATATTCTACGGAATTTGGCCAAAAGGGGCGCCTACATAAAAGTTTTTCCCTACAATACAAGTTTCAAGGAAATGAGTGCTTGGAATCCGGACGGTTATTTCATTTCCAATGGCCCCGGAGATCCGGATCCATTGAACGAGGCCATTGCATCTGCCAAAGAAATGATAAAATCGGATAAGCCATTGTTCGGTATATGTCTAGGGCATCAAGTGTTGGCATTGGCCAATGGGGTTTCTACCTATAAAATGCACAATGGGCATAGGGGTATAAACCACCCTGTAATGAATTTGGTTACAGGAAAGGGAGAAATCACTTCCCAAAATCACGGTTTTGCCATTAACAGGGAAGAGGCCGAGGCTAATCCCGATTTGGAGATAACCCATCTTCATCTAAATGACAATACGGTGGCGGGGATTAAAATGAAAGATAAGAACGTATTTTCTGTTCAATACCACCCTGAAGCAAGTCCAGGACCACATGATGCAGATTATCTGTTCGACCAATTTTTCGAAATGATCCAATCCACGGTAAACTAAAACGTTATAGTTTTATTTTATTGTTATCAAAGGGTCATTAAAGCCAATAATAGTGGGGTTAAAAGCACTTCCTTTGCTATATTTGCATAATAATTTAACTAAAAAATAAAAGATAGACATATGAGTATCATCCTAAGTGTTCATGCACGACAAATTTTGGATTCAAGAGGTAATCCAACAGTAGAGGTAGATGTAATTACCGAAAATGGAGTAATGGGAAGGGCAGCAGTTCCTTCAGGAGCTTCTACAGGTGAGCATGAAGCGGTTGAGCTTCGTGATGGAGGGAAAACATTCATGGGTAAAGGAGTAGTAAAGGCCGTTAACAACGTAAATACCGTTATTGCCGAGGAGATTCTGGGTATGTCCGTTTTTGAACAAAATTTGGTGGATCAAACCATGATAGATTTGGATGGTACGCCCAATAAATCGAAATTGGGTGCCAATGCCATTTTAGGTGTTTCCCTTGCAGTTGCCAAGGCAGCAGCCAATGAGTTGGGATTGTCCTTGTTTAGGTATGTGGGTGGTGTTAGTGCCAATACTTTGCCAGTACCAATGATGAATATAATTAATGGAGGTAGCCATTCTGATGCTCCCATTGCTTTTCAGGAATTTATGGTGATGCCGGTAAAGGCAAACAATTTTTCGCATGCCATGCAAATGGGTACGGAAATATTCCATAACCTAAAGAAAGTTTTGCACGATAGGGGGCTAAGTACAGCTGTTGGGGATGAAGGTGGATTTGCACCGAATCTTGCCGGCGGTACCGAGGATGCCTTGGATACTATTGCAAAAGCGGTTGAAAAGGCGGGATACAAATTAGGGGACGATGTAATGATCGCCTTGGATTGTGCTGCTGCAGAATTTTATGTGGATGGAAAATACGATTATACCAAGTTTGAAGGAGATAAGGGAGTAGTAAGAACTTCTGAGGAGCAGGCTCAATATTTGGCAGATTTAAGTGCCAAATATCCTATTATTTCCATTGAGGATGGTATGGATGAGAATGATTGGAAAGGCTGGAAGGCTTTGACAGATAAAATTGGGGATAAAGTACAATTGGTAGGCGATGATTTATTTGTGACCAACGTAGAGCGTTTGTCCAGAGGGATCAAAGAAGGTATTGCCAATTCCATCTTGATCAAGGTTAACCAGATAGGAACCTTAACAGAAACCATAGCAGCCGTTAATATGGCCAAGAACGCAGGGTATACATCCGTAATGTCTCACCGTTCAGGAGAAACTGAGGACAACACCATTGCCGATTTGGCAGTTGCCTTGAATACCGGTCAAATTAAAACCGGTTCGGCTTCCAGATCCGATAGAATGGCCAAATATAACCAATTGTTAAGGATAGAGGAAGAATTGGGGAGTACTGCATATTACCCAGGAGTACAAGCCTTCAAAATAAAATAATACAAAATTAAGGTCGTAAGAAAAGCCATTCTATGTAGAATGGCTTTTTTTTTTAAATATCATGGAGGTTTGTTTACTTATCAGAAATAAATAATTATATTATCCTACTTTTATTAGTATACCAATATATATAACCAAATTCTAGATTAAATGAATAACTTTCTATTTGTTGCTGCTGAGAATGACGGTATTCCAAAGTGTAAGGCCGGCGGTATGGGTGATGTGGTTAGGGATGTTCCTCGGCAGATTTCTGAAAGGGGGGACATGGCGCATGTAGTAGTACCTTCCTATTCAAGATTACATCAAAATGGAACCTTCATTACCAATCTTAATCTAAACCTACGGGGAATGGTCTATGTTGCAGAGCTGTACGAAGTACCCCCTAAAAAGGAGTTTGCAAATTTACATCATTACGTTATACATCACCCTGAAATTACTGCAGGGGAAATAGGACATATATATCACGACGATCCGGAAGAAGCTTTTTATACGGATAATATTAAGTTTACTATTTTTTGTACTGCCGTGGCAGAAGCTATAAAGGTGGGGGCATTTGGGGAATTGGATATTGTTCATATGCATGATTGGCATTCCAGTCTGGTTTTGTTTTTAAAAACCTACCATCCGGAATATCAGGCCTTAAAGAAAATGCGCTATGTCTATACCATTCATAATTTGGCCATTCAAGGTATTCGTCCCTTTTATAATAATTACTCTTCATTGGGAAATTGGTTTCCCAATTTGTCCTTAGATGAAAAGAAGTTGATGGACTATAGATACCAGGACTGTATTAACCTTATGGCTGTGGGTATCCGGTTGGCAGATGCCGTTCATACGGTATCCCCTTCTTATAAGGAAGATGTGCTTAGGCCTAGTAATCCGCCCGAATTTATTGGAGGTGAAGGTTTGGAAACGGATTTACAGGAAGCAAACAATCAAGGGAGGTTGTTCGGGATTCTCAATGGTTCCAACTACAAAAATATTCGCGCGGCAGAAAAGGGGTTGTTATATAGAAATACTGTTAAGGCACTATTTAGGTGGCTACAGGAGGAATCCAAGAAATACAAGGCCGATTTTCTAGCGCATACCGGAGAAAAGGTAATGGAATTTGTAACGGATAGGCCTAAATTTATAGTTTCAAGTGTGGCACGTTTAACCGAACAGAAATTCTATTTTTTTAAACGTTCGCCGGAAGCCTTTGTAGAGATTTTGAAAAGACTGAAGAAAGTGGATGGAATTTTTATGCTCTTGGGTACGGGTGCCCCTGAATATGAGGAACTATTTCGTCAGTTGAGCTATGAACATAAAAATTTTATTTTCACCAACGGTCAATCCGAAGATTTAATAGATTCCATTTACTTGGAGTCGGACCTGTATTTTATGCCCAGTTTATTTGAACCCTGTGGTATTAGCCAAATGTTGGCCATGCGTAATGGCAATCCATGCCTGGTACATAATACTGGTGGCTTGAGAGATACTGTGGAACACATGAAAACTGGATTTAGCTTCGATGGCAAGACCTATGATGATAAAATTAAAAATATGATCCTGGTACTTGATCAGGCTTTGGATGTTTTTGTAAATGACAAGCCAAAGTGGAAAGAGATTCAGGATAATGCCAAAAAGATGAGGTTTACTTGGGAAAAATCGGTAGATGATTACTACAAATATCTATATTCCATTAACCAATAGAATTGCATTTATATCCGGTTTTCAAAATATTTCATAATTATTCAATAAATAACAAAATCTTCAATTGTTAACCTTGGGTGTTTTTAGTATTTTTACGAACAATCGAATAAAACAGGAATTTAAGAAATGGCGAATAACGCAACATTAGAATACAACGGAAAGAAATTTGAATTTCCAGTTATAGAAGGTACCGAAAATGAGTTGGCTATAGATATCAAAACTATGAGAGCCGAGTCAGGAATGATAACGATAGACCCTGGGTTTAAGAATACGGGCTCTTGTGAGAGTGCCATTACTTTTCTGGATGGTGAAAAAGGAGTTTTAAGGTATCGAGGATATTCTATTGAGGAATTGGCGGAAAAGGCCGATTTCTTGGAAGTAGCCTATTTGTTGATTTTTGGAGCCTTGCCAAATCAAGACCAGTTGGATAAATTCCATCAGGATATAAAAGCTGAGTCCCATGTAGATGAGGAGATGAAGAAGATTTTGGATGGTTTTCCAAAATCGGCACATCCAATGGGTGTACTCTCCAGTTTAACCAGTGCCCTGATCGCCTTTAATCCAACCTCGGTAAACGTGTCCTCGGAAAAGGAAATGTATTGGGCCATTGTTAGGATTTTGGCCAAATTTCCTGTTTTGGTGGCATGGACCTTAAGAAAGAAAAAAGGTTTGCCCTTGGATTATGGGGACGACTCTTTGGGTTATGTTGAGAATATTCATAAAATGATGTTCAAAAAGCCTAACCAGGAATATAAAAAGAATAAGATCGTCATAGAGGCCTTGGATAAATTATTGATCTTGCATGCAGACCATGAGCAAAACTGTTCTACTTCTACCGTTCGTATTGTAGGATCCTCACATGCTGGATTATTTGCCTCTATTTCTGCAGGTATCTGTGCGCTTTGGGGACCGCTTCACGGAGGAGCTAATCAGGCGGTATTGGAAATGTTGGAGGCAATTGAGGCCGATGGCGGGGATACCAAAAAATATATGGCCAAGGCCAAGGACAAGAGCGATCCTTTTCGTTTAATGGGCTTTGGACATAGGGTATACAAGAATTTTGATCCAAGGGCAAAGATTATCAAGCAGGCTGCAGAGGAAGTTTTGGGAGATTTGGGTATAGATGATCCAATTTTGGATATCGCCAAAGGCTTGGCCAAGGAGGCCTTGGAGGATAAATATTTTGTAGACAGAAAATTATATCCCAACGTAGATTTTTACTCAGGAATAATATATAGGGCATTGAGTATACCTACCGAAATGTTTACCGTTATGTTTGCTTTGGGACGCTTACCGGGCTGGATTGCCCAATGGAGGGAAATGAGATTGAACAATGAGCCTATCGGTAGACCAAGACAGGTATATATTGGTGAGAAAAGCAGATCTTTTGTTCCTTTGGACAAGAGATAGATAGAAAACAAATTATTTGTGACTGCCCTTTGTGTTAAATATACAAAGGGCAGTTTTTATTTATCAAAATAAGTATTTCTATCTTTACCTAAAAAGCAGTTATGCTAAAGTTGAATGTACAGGATGAAACTTCGCGGTTAAGATCGGTGGTTCTTGGAACTGCCAAAAGCTGTGGACCCATTCCAAAACCTGAAGAGGCCTACGACCCCAAGTCATTGGAGCATATATTGGCCGGTACCTATCCTATGGAAGCGGATATGGTAAGGGAAATGGACGGTTTTGCCCAAGTATTTGCCAAATACGATGTTCAAGTGTTTAGGCCTAGGGTCTTAAAGGATTGCAATCAAATATTTTCTAGGGATATTGCTTTTGTTATAGATAATAAGTTGGTGAAAGCTAATATTCTTCCGGATAGGGAAAAGGAATTTCAAGCAATTAAATATGTGCTCAGTAAAATAGATGAGGATCAGATAATCTACCCTCCAAAGGAGGTTCATGTAGAAGGAGGCGATGTTATGCCATGGGGAGAGTATATTTTTATGGGTACTTATACGGGGGCGGACTACGCTGATTATATTACGGCCCGTACCAATAAAGAGGCGGTGGAATTTATTGCCAATCAATTCCCAAATAAAAAGGTAAAGGCTTTTGAACTTAGAAAGTCGAATACCAATGCCAGGGAAAATGCCCTGCATTTGGACTGTTGTTTTCAGCCCGTTGGAAAAAATAAGGCCATTTTACATAAGAATGGATTTTTAAGGGAAGAGGAGTATCAATGGCTGTTGGATTTTTTTGGAAGCGACAATGTTTTTGAGATCAGCAAGGAAGAGATGTATAATATGGTGAGCAACGTTTTTTCCATATCCCCCAGTGTAGTGGTCTCTGAGCGTAATTTTACCAGATTGAATAACTGGTTGCGCGAACACGGTTTTACGGTCGAGGAAATAGCATATGCCGAGATAGCTAAACAAGAAGGACTTTTAAGGTGTAGCACCTTGCCCTTGGTAAGGGACTAATGTATTTCTATTTTTCACATACTAGTCCATACTGGGAAATAAATGAATTAATTTTGCACAAATTTAAAGCGAGAAGGCTTTGTAATACCCAATTTGAAAAGTGACGAATAAAATGCAAATTACAAATACCATTTTGATGGTGCGCCCAGTGAATTTTCGAATGAACGAGCAAACCGCAGTAAACAACTATTTTCAGGAGGACCTCGATTTAAAAAACCAGGAAATAAATGTGAAGGCACAGGAGGAGTTTGATGCTTTTGTATTGGAGTTAAGGGAAAAGGGGGTAAATGTTATTGTTGTAGATGACAAGAAGGATTTGGATACTCCAGATTCCATATTTCCCAATAATTGGGTTTCCTTCCATGCCGATGGAACAGTAGGGCTTTATCCTATGTTTGCCGAGAATAGAAGAAATGAAAGAAGGGAAGATATTCTTGCTCTTTTGGAGCAGAGGGGGTTTGTTATAGAAAATCTAATGGATTATACCTCGGCTGAGGAAGAGGGCGTTTTTTTGGAAGGAACGGGCAGTGTTGTGTTGGATAGGGTAAATGAGAAGGCTTATTGCGCTCTGTCGGATAGGGCGGATGAGGATTTGTTTATAGAGTTTTGTGAGGATTTTGAGTATACCCCTATCGTATTTACGGCCAATCAATCTGTGGCAGGTACCCGAAAACCTATTTATCATACCAATGTAATGATGTGTTTGGCAGAAACATTTGCCGTTATCTGTTTGGATTCCATCGACGATAAAAAGGAAAAGAAGAATGTAGTGAACCACTTAAAACAGGATGGTAAGGAGATTATTTCCATTTCGGAAAAGCAAATGCACCATTTTGCAGGGAATATGCTACAAGTTTTAGGAATGGGTGAAAAACGATATTTGGCAATGAGCACGGCGGCATACAATAGTTTAAAGCCACAACAGATTCAAACGATAGAGAAGCATTGTGCCATTATCCATAGTCCTTTGGATACCATTGAAACCTGCGGTGGTGGAAGTGCACGTTGTATGATGGCCGAGGTGTTTCTGCCCAAAGAATAATAGTTTCCTATTTTTTGCCGATCAAAGGATAACTCTTATGGTACCTCAATAGCTCCTTGACAAATACCAGGGCCATAAATACCATGAAAAAGGCAAAGGGAAGCGAAGTTATAATCAGTAACTTTTGGGCGGCAATCAATATGTCTACCTCTGGTTTGGCATTGCCCAATAGAATTAGGGCAATCGTTGCCAAAAAGATAAACAGGGACCAAATTAAGCGATGTTTTTTGCTGGGGTCTTTTTTGCCCCTGTCCGAAAACATACTCAATACAAAAACAGCAGAGTCCACGGAGGTTACCAAAAAACCTATCAGCAATAATATGGTGGTAATATTTAGGAATGTGGAAAAAGGATAGTTCCCAAAGAATACAAAAATAGAGGAAAACACTCCGTCAAATTCGTTGTTATAGCTTCCCCATCCCTCAATAAGTTGGAAGGCCGAGGTGCCAAATACTGAAAACCAAAAAAAGGTGCCCATGCTGGGGATAATCAAAACACCCAATAATAGCTGTCTTAGGCTGCGCCCTTTGGAGATCCGGGCAATAAATATTCCTGTAAAAGGTGCCCATGCCAACCAAAATGCCCAATAATAGAAAGTCCAGTCGGTAAGAAAGGTTAATCCAGGGTCGTAACTGCCATAGGCCAGGCTCATGGGGATAAAGTCCATTATATAATGAAAGCTAGCCTCTAAAAAATTACCAACTACCTTAAGAATATCACTTTGGAAAAAAGTAAAAAATAGTACGGCCAGGGTAATAAGAATATTGATTTTTGAGAGTACCTGAATGCCTTTGTTAACTCCTTTCCATGCAGAATAAAAGGCCAATGCCGAAATAACGGTGGTTAGGAATAAGGTAGTGACCAAGCCGAAATTTGAGGAGGTAATGTGGATCAGCCCACCATTAATTTGGGTTGTCCCAAGGCCTATTGCGGCAATCAGGCCAAACACCGTGGTCATAATGGTGAGCACGTCAATACCTGTTCTAGCTGCTTTATTGTGTAATATATCCTCTATAGTTGAGCTGATCAATACTTTTTTCTTTCTTACAAAAAGATAATAACCTATGGTCATGGCAAAAAGTCCATAAAACGCCCATGCTGTAAACCCCCATTGATAAAAAGTAAATTCCAAGGCTAGGATATCTGACGGTAAATCTGAAAGGTAGGGAGGATTCTGTTGCATGAAAACGGGTTCCTGTACTGCCCTGAGCAAAATTCCAGCCCCCATTCCTGCACTATAAAGCATGGCTGTCCATGCCCAAATGGTAAACTCGGGTTTTTCATTTTTCTTGCCCAGTTTTATTTTTCCCAAAGGGGATAGTGCTATAGCCACTAATAGAAGCACACATCCCAAACCAAGATATAAATAGAAATAACCAAAATAGTTTCTTACCCAAATGGAGGCTATTTCAATGGCATTATAGGTTTCCTCGGTAGCGATAAAGACAATCAATGTAGATATCAAAAGGATTCCGATAGAGACGGAAAGTAATGGGATTTTACGATAAGAATTAAATATTTTGATAATACCGGTTTTAATACAAGGTAACAAAAAGCTTCATTGTTTTATAGGTTGGCTTTTGGTATTTATTCTATGAGTTGTTAGAGGTCCTCTATATTGGTAGGCGCATTGTCCGCCCTATGTCCCAATAATTTTGTAAAAAATTTCTGGATCGCCTTGGTGTCAGATTTTATTTTGATGAAATACTGGTCCCTGTATATAGTATATAGGCCAAGATCGGTTTTGTACAGGGTAAACTTATAGTATGGAATAATAAGCCCAAAGGTCTCGAGTAGGGACCTAAAGCGAATTATGATCCCTTTGGGCCGTAATTCAATATTGCAGGTGTTGGTATTGTTGTCCAGGATCAATAGATTTTTAATTTCTATACTACTGTCAACGATGAATAATTTGGGAGATCCAATGCCGTCCAAGGCAAAGCGTTCTTTTAAGGTAAAAGGTTTGCCTACCTCTTCATCAATTTTTCTTGTAATTTCTTTATTGTTATAGGAAACGTTCAGCAACATAAACTTTATGGATATCCAGATTAAAACATCATCTTATGGTAATTTGCACCACATAGAAATATAAAGTTAAAAAAATCTTCCCTCTTTATAGTCTACTTATCCCTAACAATAAGGGGAAAGAATAAAAAATGCTTAATTTTGCAGCCGTAAACGCCGAAATTAATGAACATTCAAGAAGTCCTAAGCCAAAAGGTAAAAGAAGCCGTTACCTCTATTTTTAAAGTTGAATTGCCAACGGTAGAATTTCAACCTACTCGAAAAGATTTTGCGGGCGATATTACTGCGGTTATTTTTCCCATGTTGCGATTTGTAAAGGGAAATCCGGTACAAATTGGTGAACAAATAGGACAGTTCCTAAAAGAGGAAGTGGAAGAGGTGACCGATTTCAATGTGGTCAAAGGATTTTTGAATATTACCATTAGCAATGAATATTACCTCGATTTTTTTGAAGGAATAAGGAATCTGCAAGATTTTGGTTTTGTTTCCCAAAGTACTAATGAGGCCATAATGGTGGAATATTCGTCCCCCAATACCAATAAACCTCTGCATTTGGGACATGTCCGAAACAATTTATTGGGATATTCCGTGGCAGAAATCCTAAAGGCTTCAGGGAAGAAGGTCTATAAGACCCAGATCATTAACGACAGGGGGATACACATTTGTAAAAGTATGCTTGCCTGGCAACGCTTTGGCAATGGGGAAACTCCGGAGAGTACGGGGCTAAAGGGTGATAAATTGGTGGGGAACTATTACGTAGCTTTTGACAAGGCCTATAAGGCCGAAATTGCTACCATGATATCTAATGGTGTTGATGGAAAAGTCGCAGAAAAAGAGGCACCTATCTTATTGGAAGCTCAGGAAATGCTGAGAAAATGGGAGGCCGGCGATGAAGAGGTGGTAGGTCTATGGAAGACAATGAACCAATGGGTATATGATGGTTTTGAGATAACCTACAAAAACATGGGAGTTGACTTTGATCAACTGTATTACGAGAGCAACACCTATTTGTTGGGCAAAGACTTTGTGGAGGATGGATTGCAAAGGGGAATATTTTATAAAAAGGAAGATGGCAGTGTTTGGATAGACCTAACGGACGAGGGTCTGGATGAAAAAATTGTACTCCGTTCAGATGGTACGGCAGTGTATATGACCCAGGATATTGGTACTGCCATACAAAGGGTAAAGGATAACCCAGATGTGAAAGGTATGGTCTATACCGTTGGCAATGAACAGGATTACCACTTTAAAGTATTGTTCCTCATTTTGCAGAAGTTGGGCTTTTCGTGGGCCGAAAAACTGTATCACTTAAGTTACGGCATGGTAGATCTGCCCAGTGGAAAAATGAAGAGTAGGGAAGGTACTGTAGTGGATGCCGATGAATTAATGGATGATATGAGCCAAACTGCCGCTGATATTTCCGAGGAATTGGGCAAGTTGGAAGATTACTCCCAAGAAGAGAAACAAGAGCTTTATAAAATTATAGGACTGGGCGCCTTAAAGTATTACATTCTTAAGGTGGATCCCAAAAAGAGAATTTTGTTCAATCCGGAGGAGTCTGTGGATTTTCAAGGAAATACCGGGCCTTTTATTCAGTATACTTATGCCAGGATCCAATCTATTTTGAGAAAGGCGGAAGAATTGGAACAGAACCTGAACAGCTCTCAAAAGTTGACGGATTTACACGAGAAAGAGAAAGAATTGTTGAAACAATTGCAGTTGTTTCCAGAAACTATCCAATTGGCGGCCGATAACTATAGTCCGGCTCTAATTGCCAATTATACTTATGATTTGGTGAAGGAGTTTAATTCCTTTTATCAAAATGTTTCCATTTTAGGGGAGCAAGATCAGAGCAAAAAAATATTCAGGGTTCAATTGGCTAAAAAGGTTAGCGAGGTTATAAAATCGGCCTTCGGACTTTTGGGGATACAGGTGCCGGATAGGATGTAGGCAGGTCATAGCCTTTGTATGGGATGGCATTCTAGGTGTTAAAATTAAATTGTTCGGTACAGATATACTTCGGATAATTTCCACGGACGAAATTTTATTTATTCTTAGTAAATTGCGTAGTTGATACAAATGCCCTATACGGGATTATTACGTAAATGTTGCAAAGAAGTATAATTTCTAAATGTTGTTTGTTGTTTTTACTTCTATTGTTGAAAGTGGGAACCGCACAGGAATATCAACTTCTTTCCGAAGAGGATAAATGGGATATACGTCTACATTCCCATATTTTGATCGATATTGATCAAATTACAAGTAATGATTTACCTTTTCTGCTTAATGGTAAAACTACCATAGCTCTCTATATTTCGGACTATCAGGAGAATTACAATCCTCTTTTGGAACAATTGGCGAAAAAAAATGATTCGCTCATATTACTGACCGATAAGGTTTTTGAAAAAGACTTCCTTTCTCAATCTTGGGTTCCGCAGATACCAGTACAAAAGGTAGAGACTATTCAATTGGATGCATTGGCCAGTGGTAAAGAGGCCTCCAAATTTGATACCGCAAAGGAACTGGGGGAGGTGAGGGTGTTGGATAAGGAATTTTTAAAGGATAGTGTTTTTACGGATATTTGGAAGCGTTCCGGAAAAATGCCCAATTTCATTCATATTGATCCCGAGTTGTTCGCTAAAGCAGATAGCCTTGTCTTCGACCTAAATAAAAAAAGCAGGATATTTGGAACAGTAAGGTCCAAGTCTGGTTTGTTGAATGGGGTTAGCTTCAAAAATCATAGGAACCTTGTTGTAAACGGACATTTTAGCCTTCCAATAGATCTAAATGAAAACTTGCCCGTGTTTATTCCGCACAAAGCGGGCTATTATTTCTCACCCGATATCATTTATACCACCCCGGAAAATAGTGGTAATCTTAAGGAATTTATTGGTTTTCCCTTGGATTTTGAATACGGTCTAACAGACCATTTTACCTTTGGCACGGCAATTAAGAATACCACTAGGAAAAACGACAAGGAACTTATCGTTAATAATGTAAAGATTCAAGAAGATGAGGTGCATGGAAAGGTGGGTTATTTTAATGAGGGGGCTTATGTGGATGCAGGATTGGACAGTAGGACGGCCTTGGAGGGTAGTTTTACCATCTTGGCTTGGGTTAAGCCAACTGTTCTAACGAGCAACAACAGTATATTGGGGAAGGGGGATAACTTTGTTTTAAAGTTGCACGAAGGCCTATTGACCTTTACCATGGCGGATATAAAAGATTATATATCACAGACGTCTCCAGTGCCATTAAATGAATGGACCCATGTGGCTCTGGTGCACTCCAAAGTGAACGATGAACTTTTGTTCTTTGTGAATGGGGTGCAGACGGATAAGATCAAGCTAATTGAGGACTATGATACCTCCGATTATAATATTGTAATAGGAAGTAATTTATGGCAAGAATTTTTTATAGGATACTTGTCAAATATTAAAATATGGAAACGTGAACTTAATGCGAATGAAATTGCCAAGGAATACCAAAAAATAGAAGTGAACTATGCTGTGGTATCATCCCTGTATGTAAAAATAGGAATAGCTATTGCTGCATTTTTAATTATTTTCTTGGCGCTTAAATTCTGGAAGAAAGGATTAATCAGGGCAAAGTTGTCGCCGGTACCCAAAGAACCGGTAAAAAAACATCACAACAGGGACCAGAAGAGTTTAATTAATGCAGCTGAAAAAATACTTTGTTTTGGAACCCTGCGCATTATAAATTCTGAAGGTGTTGATATTGCCAAAAAATTGTCCCCCAAGTTAAAACAGCTATTTGTTATTGTCTTATTGCATAGTATTGGCGACAAGGATGGAATTAGCACCAAAAAACTTACCGAGGCACTTTGGCCGGGGATGAGCCCAAAGAATGCCAAGAATACCAGAGGGACCAATATACAGAACCTTAGGGCCATTTTGTCCGAAGCCAAAGAAATGAATTTGACATTTCGGGACAAAAGTTGGTATCTGGATATCGGAAAAAATTGTTTTTGTGATTATCAGGAGGTTTTGAATTATTTGAACGATTTGGGTAGAAGTGATATAGCGGTTGCTTATTTGGAAGAGCAATTACCGCAAATGTTCTCTATATTAAAGGCAGATAGATTTTTCGTAAACATGAGTGATTCATGGTTGGATCCCATAGTTGAAAATATGAGCAATAGAATCATAGAATTCTGCTATGATATTTCAAAAATACTGGATCTGGATAGGCATAGCACTTTAATGTACGACTTGGCATCCGTTATGTATATCTACGATGATTTAAATGAGCATGCGTTACAGATCAAATTGCAAATTCTTATTAGGCAGGGAAAATTAAGTTTGGCGCATACTGCTTACGACAATTTTGCCAAGCTTTATGAAAAGATTTATGGAGAGGTTTATACCGTTAAATTTGAGGATATGGTGGTTAATAACCCCTTATAGCACCCATGGATATTTAAAAATAATTATATAATTCGTCTTTTTTCAATTTTATTACCCCAAATATTACCCCCTTTTTTACGCATTGCCGTTTTTCTTTGTGGGTTTAAATATTGAAACTTCAAATAATTAATAGAATAAGCATAGATGGAGAAAAAATCAACCAGCCGTAGGGATTTTGTTAGAAAGTCGCTAGTGGCAGCTGCAGGAATCAGTATAATTCCAAGACATGTCATGGGAGGGACGAATTTTATTCCGCCTAGCGATCAATTGACCAAGGCCGTAATAGGTGTTGGGGGCATGGGCCAAGGACATTTGGATTATGAAGGAACAAGGCTATTGGCAATTTGTGACGCTGATGCCAATCACTTGTCCAGTACCCTACAAAAAGTGGGAAGTGGTGTAAAAGGATACCGCGACTTTAGGGAAGTTTTGCAGAGACCGGATGTGGATATTGTACATATAGCCACTCCTCCCCACTGGCATGGTCTTATGTCTATAATGGCTGCGGAAGCAGGAAAGGATGTTTGGTGCGAAAAGCCGATGACAAGGACCATAGGTGAAGGTAAAAAAGTAGTGGAGGCCATGCAACAGCACGGCAAGATGTTCCGCTTAAATACCTGGTTCCGCTTTAAGGATAATTTTTATGGAATGGGTACTCCGGTAAAAAAGTTGAAGAAGGTAGTGGATAGTGGTGCCCTAGGGTGGCCGCTAAAAGTAACCATTAGCGGGGTTACTGGATTTAATTGGAAATTCTATTGGGTTGGTAAGGAAAATTTAACGCCTCAACCCGTGCCTGCAGAATTGGACTATAATATGTGGCTAGGGCCGGCACCGGAAAAGCCTTATCATCCACATAGGGTACACGGTACCTTTAGAGGATATTGGGACTACGATGGTGGTGGATTGGGAGATATGGGCCAGCACTATATTGATCCGGTACAATACTTTTTAGGAAAAGATAACACCAGTCCGGTTAAAGTTGAGGTAGATGCACCGGAGCAGCACTATGATGCCATAGGTACCTGGAGAAGAATTACCTATACCTATGCCGATGGTTGTCAGATTATTCTCGATGGTGAAAACAGGGATAAGGATGCCGCATATATTGAAGGGCCCAACGGGAAAATATATAACGGATTTAAATCTACCATCCCCAATATAGAGGGCTTGATCAATAGTATACCTGATCCTGAGGAGCAGATTACCGTTTTCTCGGAATCGGTAAAAACTAGACAGAAATTTGCACTTAACGAAGAGAATGGCCACCGTTCCGCAACGGTTGTGAACATGGGTATTATTGCCTTGAGATTGGGTCGTACCTTGGAGTTTGATCCGGTAAAACAGGAGTTTATCAATGATGAGGAAGCCAATCGATTAATAGATCAACCAATGAGGTCCTCTTGGGCTTATTAACCAAATATTAGAATTATAAAATGAATACATTATATAAAAACATAGGTGTGCTAATGCTATTTATGGGCACAATTGCCCTTAGTGCACAGGACAATAGAACCTTGGACACCAAGGTAGCCGATATTTTGATGCAGTTGCCAACGGAAGATCTGGATCATTCAGATCGCTTAATGCAGGAAATAATCGACTTGGGTGGGGATGGGATCCTAAAAATTACGGATAAGCTTGTGCCGCTAGGGAGCGGGGATGACACCAAGGCCAGGTATGCCATCCAGAGTGTGGCCATTTACAGTGGCGGCGAAGAACCTCTAATTCAGAACGGTGTAGTTGAAAATGCCTTGTTAAAAGCGCTGGGGTCCGCCTCTAACGACGAGGTAAAGACCTTTTTAATGGACCGATTAATTTACGTTGGAACAGATGTAAGCGTTCCGGTTTTAAGCAAGTATCTGTCCAATAATGACCTGTTTAAGCCTGCATTGGCCGCTTTAACGGCCATAGGCACAACAGACGCCTCCTTGGCTATTCTTGAAGCTACAGAGCTCGGGGATGTGAAAAAGCAAGCTGCTTTTGTAGAGGCTTTGGGAGCCTTGCAATTTGCTCCTGCCGAAGAAGTATTGAAAGCTAAGGTGAACTCATCGTCAAAAACAGTTCAACAAAGAGCTTTGATGGCTTTGGCCGAAATAGGAAGTCCAACTTCATACGAGGTATTGGAAAAGGCTGTAGCCAGCTCTAATTATCAATTGGACGACACCAAAAGTATTATAGCCTTTATTCACTATGGCAATAAACTGCAAAAGAAAGGCAATAAAGGCTTAAGTAACACCGTGGCCAACGCTTTGCTTAAAAATTGCAAGCTGGATGACCAATTACATTATCGATCTGCGGGAATTCATATGTTGAGTGCCAATGAAGGCACTGCCTTTACCAAGACTTTGTTGAAGGAATCCAAGAACAGCAATAAGAATTATGTTGGTGCCGTATTGGATGCCGCTGGTTCCGATCTTACATCCACTGAGGTTTCACTTTGGGTAAAACAGTATAAGAAGTCATCTGCTGAAATTAAGCCGCTTATAATAAGAATGCTCAGTAAAAGTGATGGCGCAGTTGTTTTTGATAAGGTTATTTTGAAGGCAGTGGAAGACAAGGATGTTTCTGTACGTGAGGCCGGAATAAAATCATTATCCTATCAAGATAAGAACAAGGCCTTGCCGGTATTGTTCAACAGTTTAAAATTGGCTACTTCCCCTGAGGAATATAGTGCTGTGGAGGAAACCTTATTGAGATTGTGCGATGCCAAGGATAGTGGGGTATTAGCAGGTCAGCTACCCAATGTAAATGAGGCTGGCAAGGAAGTATTGGTCAATGTTTTGGCGGACAGAAACGCAACGGATCAATTTGGTACGCTGGTAGCGTATATCGAATCAGGAAGTGAAAATGTTGCTGGTGCGGTATACAAGGCTTTGCCCTCTATTTCAACAGAGAAGGATTTTTCCACATTAATAAGTCTATTGAACAAGACCGATAAGTCCGAAAACATAAAAAATGCACAGCAGGCCATATTGAGCATTCTGGATGAAAGTAATGGCAAATATGCGGATGCTGTGTTCAAGGAGTATAAAATGGCTGCGGATAAGTCAAAATTATTACCTGTATTGGCTTCTTTAAGTAACCAGGAGGCATTGGAATTAGTTTCCCAAAGACTTTCTACAGGTAATGATAGTGAGAAAATGATAGCATTGGATGCCTTGTCCAGCTGGAAAAACAATGATGCATTGCCATATCTATTTAAGACGGCCACGGCTAGTTCTGATGCCGCTATCAGGAAAAATGCGTTTAACAACTATCTGGCCAAGGTTAGAAAATCTGATTACCCTGCTGACCAGAAGTTGCTTTTGGTGAGGAAGTTGATGCCCGAAGCCAAAACTATCGAAGAAAAGAAACAAGTACTTTCTGCAGCACGGACTATAAAAACCTTTCTTTCCCTGATTTTTGTATCGGACTATTTAGATGACCAAGATTTGTTGACAACGGCATCAAATGTGGCCATTGCCATTGCTTTGCCTACTCCTGGTAAACAAGATGGTTTAAGCGGCGAAGTGGTTAGGGATATAGTCTCTAGAAGTATCGACAACCTTACAGGTCCCGATAGTCAGTATATAAAAATTGATGTAAAGGAATTTTTGGATAAAATGCCCAACGAAAAAGGCTTTGTGTCGATCTTTAATGGCAAGGACTTTACAGGATGGGAGGGATTGGTGCAAAACCCAATAGCCCGATCCAAAATGTCCTCAAGAAAATTGGCAGCGGAACAAGCCAAGGCCAATGAGCAAATGATGAAGGATTGGTATATAGAAAACGGTGTTATCGGTTTTAAAGGGGAAGGATATAATAATATCTGTACGGTAAAGGATTATGGCGATTTTGAAATGATCGTGGATTGGAAGATTACCAATGGCGGTGACAGCGGTATTTATCTGAGAGGTACACCTCAGGTTCAAATATGGGACATTGCCAGAGTAGATGCTGGTGCCCAAGTGGGTTCAGGTGGTTTGTACAACAACCAGAAACATGAGAGCAAACCGTTACAGGTGGCCGATAACCCCATAGATGAATGGAATACTTTTAGAATTAAAATGGTAGGTGAGCGCGTTACGGTACACTTAAATGGAGTCTTGGTAACGGATAATGTGGTTTTGGAAAACTATTGGGGTCGCAAGCAGGCTATATTTGCCAAAGAGGCTATTGAATTGCAGGCCCATGGGGAAGACCTGGGCTTTAGGAATATTTATGTAAGGGAAATAGGTTCTGGTGATGATCAGTTGACCGAGGAAGAAAAGAAGGAAGGTTTTAAATCTTTGTTGAATGGTAAGGATCTAGATCATTGGGTAGGAAATAAGACGGATTATATCATGGAAAACAATGAGCTTTTGGTACGCCCTAAAAGAGGTGGACATGGCAACTTGTTTACAGCTGAAGAATATTCGGATTTCATTTTCAGATTTGATTTTAAATTAACCCCTGGCGCCAATAACGGTTTGGGTATTCATGCTCCCTTAAAAGGTGATGCCGCCTATGAAGGTAAAGAATTGCAGATTTTGGACGATACAGCTGAAATATACGCCAATCTAAAACCTTACCAATACCATGGGTCCGTATACGGAATTATTGCGGCCAAAAGAGGTGCCCTGAACCCGGTAGGGGAGTGGAATTCACAAGAAGTAATCGTTAAGGGGAATCATGTAAAAATAACCTTGAACGGCACCGTCATTGTGGATGGAGATTGGAAAGAAGCGTCCAAGAACGGGACGGCAGACCATAAGGATCACCCAGGCCTGGAAAGGAATACAGGTCATATTGGTTTCTTGGGCCATGGTGCAGAATTGGCCTTTAGAAATATTAGAATTAAGGATTTGAGCAAATAATTTGATTGATTATTTATTTATATGCCGGGAGTTTTGGATAGGTGTTATCCTAAAGCTTCCGGCTTTTTTTATGGCAAAGATCCAAGGGCCTTTATTTTGAAGTGAGTTTGATTAATTGTTTTGTAAAAAACAGGAGGTGCGCTAAAAGCTCATTCGGAAACTAAAGTTGGGGGTAATACCCAAGGAAACCCTTTCTATGGTTTCAATTTCGTTTTGCTCATTTATCCTATAATAGATGTTCAGGATGTTTTTTTTGTTCAATAGGTTCAAAACGGAAGCACCTACCGAGGATTTTATACCTTGGCTAATTTTGAAGTTATAGATAAACGAAGCATCTGCCCTTAGGTAGGCTGGGAGCCTACTGCTGTTGGGATCCTCGTAGTTAATTTGGTTTGGGAAAACATTCAGTATTATAGAATTGTTGCCTTCCTGTGGCTTGGTGTACGGCCTTCCCGTGTGATAATTGGCTCCAAGTCCCATTCTAAAACTCTTATAAGTATAGGTGCCTGCAAAGGTTAAAGTGTGCCTAATGTCCAAATTGTTGGGAAACTGGTTGGGCGTTATATTCTCAAAAGTGTAATTATTGGTGTTGTAGGCATAACTGAGCCATGTGCTATAGGTTGCAGTTTTTTTGTTGATCAAGAATTCTATTCCGGATACATCGTATTTTCCTATTTCGCCGTTGAATTGATCTTGGTTTTGAAATCCCTGTGTAGCCGTGCTTATACCGTCTACCTTTTTGTAGAACCCTTCAACACCTACATAAAGTGTATTTTTGTCATAGTTTATCCCAAGGGATATTTGTTTGCTTTTTGTAATGGGCAGTATTTCATTATCAGAAAGTGTCCATCGCCTTTTCTCTATCCCCAGAAAATTCTGTTCCAGATCGATTATTTGGTTGGTGGTCTGACTTTTAAATTCTCCCAGTAATTCGGTCTTAAGGCCGTCGGTCAAAGCATAATTTATGTTTAATCTAGGTTCTAGAATAACTTCATCAAAGGTTTTAAAGGTCTTTAGGTTTTTAATGTAATTCAGTCTAAGTCCGCCCCTGGCATTAAATTTTTCATTTTTCGACCTATAATCCAACTCAGAAAATAAGGAATGGGTCATAATTACCCCTTTTATGTTGCTTCTATATGCGGGTTGGGTAACTTGGGTAAAGTTGGTTATGCCTACCTCATTAAGCTGATATCCGTTCAACCAATTAAGGTTTTGCCCCAGGTTGTAATTAGAGTTCAACTTTATTGCCTTTTCCAAAACCTGGTTACTCTGAAAAAGCTGTTGGGACTGTGAAGGAATGTTTTGGGAATCCAAATTGTAACGGGTGTAATACAGGTTTAAATGAGTGCTCCATCTAGGCGTCCATTTACTTTCCAAGCTTCCCCCAAAGGAAAGATTGGTCTGTTCCAATAAGCTTTTAGCAGTGCCCTCCTCAGTTTTTTCAGTGTATTTAAGGTGGTTGTTGGTATTGATAAAACTTAGTCTGGCCTTCTGATTTTCATTGATGTCATAAAGCAGTTTACCCGTAAAGTCATAGAAATAAAAGTTTTCGTCCCTAACTGTGTTTTCGGGATTGGAGGAGTTGTTGTTTTCCTTGACCTCGCTGTCCTGAAACACTTTATCAAAATACCGATTGTAAGTTGGGGTATTTATAATATCTGTGGTAGATCGCCTTCCTGAAAACTGAACGGATACTTTCTCGGAAAGGGGTAGTTGTCCAAAAACATCGCCACTTAATAGATTAAATCCTGCCCCGCCCACGAATGAATCGCCGATATCGTTTCTAGTCCTTATATTTATCACACTGCTTACACCATCGCCATATTGTACACTGGTCCCATTTTTTATGATGTTCACATTTTCGATCAAATAGGGATTAAAGGCAGAGATCAAACCAAAAAAATGTCCGGAGTGGTACATTTTTATACCATCCCACAACACTAAATTTTGGTCGTTGGTGCCTCCCCGAACATTAATATCGGATACGGTCTCATCTACACTCTTAATACCGGGCAATGCTTGTATGGTCTGTAGTACGTCAGGCTCTATAAGACCAGGTAAAATTCCGAATTTATCCGTATTGAGTTCAATGCTGGCATCCGGTTCTTTGGTAATGCCTGTGGTAAGAAATTGATAGACAACAACTTCTTCCAATTGCTGATAATTTGGAGACAATAAAATAGTCTTGCAGGGATTGTTAGCTGCCAGTTCTTCCGCGCTCAAATATTTGGTTTTAAAGCCAAGATGTTTGATCGCGATATTCGCATTTCTGGGTACCTCCTTTATTTTGAACTGTCCTTCCAGATCGGTAATTTGGGATATATTACTGCCCAAAACCTCCACGGTAGCATTCATGATGGTGCTGTTCTCAAAGTTGTCCACCACATTGGCGCAGATATCCACGAACTTGCTTTTGGATATGGCAAAATAACGGTCATTGAGTTTAGTAATGTCCAGCAGGGTCTGTTTGCGGAGCTCTTCCAGTATTTGGGGTAGTGAATCGGTATCCGGAACGGAAAACTGCAGCTGACCCAAGTCCTGATCCACATAGGAGAACTTAATGTTGAACTCCCGTTCCAGTTCTTCCAAATAGCTAATTAGATTTACTTTTTGTGCACTATTTTCTTGTGCCCAATTGGAATAAGGAACTAGTAGAAACAAATATAGGGCAATGACAAATACAACGTATTTATTGTGTTTCAGCATAAAATAGCACTTTATTCCCCTCTAGTTTAAACTTGATCTGAGAAGGAGTACTTATACTTTGCAACGCTAATTCCTTATCGGTATTGCTAAAGGATCCTGTAAATAATTGATTGGTATCAATATTTTCGGTAGCGACTTCAATATTGAATTGTCTTTGAAATTCATCCAAAACAAATTTCAAGGGAATACTCTTAAAACTGCTTTCGTTCCTTATCCAAGATGGTTCCTTGATATTTGGTATTTTCAGGGCCTGTAATTCACCATTTATAACCACCAAGGAATTACCGGCGGGAAGTTTAACCTCCTCCTTGTTGTAGATGACACTTACCAAACCCTCGTAACAGGCTACTTCGAAATAGCCTTTTCTATTTTCTACATTAAATTGTGTGCCTAGAACGGTAACAGTTCCATTCTCTGTTGTTACGGTAAAACGCTTGCCCTTGGCAACCTTAAAAAAAGCTTCTCCGTTCAGTGCTATATCTCTTTTTTTGGACCAATTTTTTTTGCTGTACGAAATTTGGGAATCGGCATTTAGTTGAACCTTCGATGCGTCCGGAAGCACTATTTGGGCCCTTTCGGCATATTGCGTACTTATTTCTTCGTTTAAATTGCCATAGTACAAAAAGGAGGCAACAAAAATCAGGGCTATGGCAGCAGCGATGCCCATGTATTTTTTATAGGGATTAAGTTTAATTACTTTGCTCTTAGTGGAAGCCTTGTGTTTGTTGAGGTCTTCAAAAGCCTTGGCCATGTCAAAGTCTGGCGCTGCCAAATTATTGGTGGCCTCCCGTAGTTTTAAATACGAGGCATATTCTTTGGACTCCTTAAATTTAGCCAACTCCTCTTCCGTCAGTTCGTTGTTGAGCCATTTTGCCAAATAATTTTCTTGCATGGTTTCTAGCTTTATATAGGTATAACAATCAAAAAAGAAAATACCCTACTTTCAAATAAACATTTATTATTGGTATTTAGGTTTTAGTATTGGGTTTTGGGATTGGGACTGCTGAATAAAATATAAATTTTATAACACTATATAGTATAAAACAATCCAATAGCTCATTTACTCATTACTAAATACTCATTACCATCTTTTATATCCCTTCAATCTGTTCCCTAAGTGTTTTTAGGGCCAGGTGCATTCTTTTTTCAATGGCTTTTACACTTACACCTTCCATCTCGGCTATTTCCGCATATTTCTTTCCGTCGATCCTATTCAATAAAAAGGTAGTACGTTGGTTTTCGGGTAAAGCCGCCAACGCCCGTTCCAATTTTTCTTTATATTCCTGTTCTTCCAATAAAAAGTCCGGGGACTCGTTTACAACTGCACTGGTCTCGGGCGCGTATTTTAATCTTACTTTTTCCGCCTTTAAAACATTCAGGTATAAATTGTTGGCAATGGTATATACATAGGACTTTGCTTTATCTGGAGCAACCTTGGAACAATTCTCCCATAATTTTATAAATGCTTCCTGTACAACGTCATACGCTTTTTCCTCGTTGCCAAACTTATAATATATATAGTTAAAGACCGTTTTGGAATAAGTGCTGAAGATTGAGGCGTAAACGTCATCCTTGCATACATGTTCTTCTTTGATAGCTTTCAATCCTGGTCGTTTTTAATTTTTTCAAAGATATTTTAAAAAAAATGAAAAATTGGGTAGGGTATTTTAAAAGTGAGTTGTTTTAGAGATATACGAACAAATAAAAACCAAATCGTTATGAAAAAGTTTATGTCATATTTAATGTTCTCGAGCCTACTTCTTGTAGCATTAAGTTTTACTTCCTGCCAGGAAGAATTTGAAGAATTGCCTGGTGAGGATAGTCAGGAAGCCATATTGGCAAGTTCCAGTACGGCACAATTAATAAAAAGAACTTCCTCTAAAGATGGTTCTTATGACAATATTGTGGATGGGGCAAGTTGTTTTGCAATCAACTTTCCTTATGTGGTAAATGTAAATGGCCTAGATGTTAATATAGATGCTGTTGAAGATTTAAAGTTGATAAAGCAGCTTTTTAATGAGGTGGAGGTAGATGATGATATCTTGGAAATTATTTTCCCTATACAGATTACCTTGTCGGATTATACCGAAATAACCATAAGTAACAAGGAACAACTTCGTGAAAAGGTCGAGGAATGTATTGAAGGTGGGGATGATGATGACATAGAATGTATAGATTTTGTGTATCCAATAGTGGTTTATTCCTTTGATATTAATCTGCAGCAAACCGGTAATGTAACTGTGCAAAATGATATGCAATTAAGACGCTATTTTGCGGAGCGTGGGGACGATGATCTACTTAGTTTCGATTTCCCAATTACATTGGAGTTATATGATGATACCAAGGTTAGTGTAAATAATAATGCCGAATTGGCCAATGCTATTGAAACTGCTAAAAGTGAATGTGATGAGGATGATGATGACGATTATTATGATGACTTTACCCAAGAGCGTTTGGAGGAATATCTTGTTGCCTGCCCATGGTTGGTAAATGAAGTAATAAGGGCCAATGTAGACAACACAGGTCAGTATTTTGACTACGTAATGAATTTTACCGAAGACGGGAATGTGGTAATGAAAGATAGGGTCGGTAACAGTTTAATGGGAACTTGGAGTACCAGAATTGGAGACAACAGAGTATTGTTGAAGTTGGAGTTTGAAGCCTTGGCCGATTTTGATCTGGAGTGGTTTGTCTATGATCTGGAAGATGGTAAAATTAAATTGTATGCCGGAGAAGGGGAGCGGATAATTATGAAAAAGGCATGTGATATCGTAGATAATACGCCGGATACCTTGAGGGAAATTTTGAAGGAATGTAGCTGGGTCATAAAAAAGGTGAAGCTGAACAACGAGGATGTTGATAGGCTTTTAGGATATGAGTTTAGTTTTCATGCTGAAGGAGTGGTGACTTTAAGTAACGAGTCCAATATTTCCGAAGGAACATGGGCTGTTACTACCAATGCCCAAGGGCGTTTGGTTATGGCAATTACCATGGGGGACGAGCCAGGGGTAAGCTTTGAATGGTTGTTGTCCGATCTTAGGGACAAACGCTTAGGCTTTAGTATTGAAGATGATAATTATGAACTTATTTTGGAAAGGGTTTGTGATAATAATTCCGATGATGACGATGTTGCCGAGATAAGAAATATTATGATGGGTGGCGAATGGATGATTGCAAAATATATGGAGGGTGATAATGATGAAACCCAGAATTATGCTGCCTTTACCTTTGCCTTTCAGGCCGAACTTGCTGTTAATGTTACAGCAGGAGAAACTGGACCTACTTACCCAGGACTATGGAGAATAATCAGGGATAGTGAAGGGGAATTGAAATGTTATCTTAATTTTGGCTTGGCGACTGCTATGCAGGTCTTAATGGACGATTGGAAAATTGTCTCCATTACCAATGATCGTATAGAGTTGAAGATGGTTAATGAGAACAGTGTAGAAGTTCTGGTCTTCGAAAAGAAATAAAAATTTTGCCCCAATTTTTGGAAAAGGGTGGCTTCTTCAGGAAGCTGCCCTTTTTTTACTTTTATATTTTTCATCCCAAGCTTCACACTTACGGCAGTTATTCTTAAATTTGCGCTTTCCTGATAATACAGTAAGACTATGTTTGATAATTTAAGTGAAAAGTTGGATAAGGCGTTACATGTTCTAAAAGGACATGGACAAATTACAGAGATCAATGTTGCGGAAACCTTAAAGGAAGTGCGTAGGGCACTTTTGGATGCGGATGTCAACTTTAAAATTGCCAAGGAGTTTACCAATAAGGTGAAGGAAAAGGCATTGGGACAGGATGTGTTGACCTCCCTTCAGCCAGGCCAGTTAATGGTAAAATTGGTGAAGGATGAGCTTACGGAGCTTATGGGCGGAGACGCAGAGGGCATCAATTTATCCGGTACGCCTTCCGTTATCCTAATGTCCGGTTTACAAGGTTCGGGTAAAACTACCTTTTCAGGAAAATTGGCCAATTACCTTAAAACCAAAAAGACTAAAAAACCATTGTTGGTGGCATGTGATGTCTATAGGCCTGCAGCGATAGACCAACTTCATGTAGTTGGGGAACAGATTGGTGTTGAGGTTTTTTCGGACCGGGGAAATAATGATCCCGTTGCCATCTCAAAAGCAGGTATTGCCCATGCAAAGGCCAATGGTTTTAATGTAGTTATTATAGATACGGCAGGTCGTTTGGCTGTGGATGAGCAAATGATGAATGAAATTGCCAATATCCATAAAGCCATTCAGCCTCAGGAAACCCTGTTTGTGGTCGATTCCATGACTGGTCAGGATGCTGTTAATACCGCCAAATCATTTAATGATGTTCTTAATTTTGACGGGGTAATATTAACAAAATTGGATGGTGATACCCGTGGTGGTGCGGCCATTTCAATTAAGTCGGTCGTAAACAAACCAATTAAGTTTATAGGTACTGGGGAAAAGATGGATGCCATAGATGTCTTCTACCCTTCCCGTATGGCCGAGAGAATTCTTGGTATGGGAGATGTGGTTTCTTTGGTGGAAAGGGCTCAGGAACAGTTTGATGAGGAAGAGGCCAGAAAAATCCAGAAGAAGATAGCCAAGAACAAATTTGGTTTCGATGACTTTTTAAGCCAGATCCAGCAGATAAAAAAGATGGGGAGTCTTAAAGACCTTATGGGGATGATCCCAGGTGCTGGAAAGGCATTAAAAGGTTTGGATATAGATGATGACGCCTTTAAACATATAGAGGCCATTATACATTCCATGACCCCGGATGAACGATCTACCCCTGCCAAATTAAATGCTAGCCGTAAAAAGCGGATAGCCAAAGGCAGTGGTACCAGCATTCAGGAAATAAATCAATTGCTGAAGCAGTTTGATCAAATGAGCAAGATGATGAAGATGATGCAGGGCGGCGGCGGCAAAAAGATGATGCAGATGATGGGGGCCATGAAGGGGATGAAGTAATTTTATTCAAGGTTCAAGGTTCCTGGTGTAAATGAGATGTCC
Organism: Arenibacter algicola; assembly: GCF_018860365.1. Taxonomy (GTDB): domain Bacteria; phylum Bacteroidota; class Bacteroidia; order Flavobacteriales; family Flavobacteriaceae; genus Arenibacter; species Arenibacter algicola_B. The sequence continues at coordinate 157,636 of NZ_JAHKPO010000001.1, read as the reverse complement.
TAATGGCAAAGGTTGAAAGGCTTGAAGATTTGGGAATATGGCAGTTGGTTCGGGGGATATGATAAATATTTTATCAGCAAGTTGACAGATGCTGATAGTGAAAATTCGGAAACCCAGGTTTGGTTGAAATTTACCGAATCTTGTCAAAATATATCAGCTGTTGATAAAAAGGAACCTTATTGAAGGAAGTTTGGAAACAGGACGATTATTACAATACATGATTAACAACCAGGGCAAGTATGGTGTTTAAGGGACTGCCAACTGCCACTGTAAACTGAATACAAGAAAAAATGGAATTACTGGACGGTAAAAAAGTATCGAATCAAATTAAGGAGGAAATAGCCGCTGAGGTGGCTAAAATGAGGGAGCGCGGAGAAAAGGTGCCACATTTGGCGGCAGTTATCGTTGGGAACGACGGTGCCAGTCTTACCTATGTTGGTAGCAAGGTAAGGTCTTGTGAGAAAGTAGGATTCGAATCTACCTTGGTGCAGTTGCCAAGCACTACTTCGGAACAGGAGTTGTTGAACAAGATAGAAGAACTTAATCAGAATGACGATATAGACGGATTTATTGTCCAATTGCCCTTACCAGAGCAGATCAACACACAACGTGTTCTTTTGGCAGTGGATCCGGATAAGGATGTGGACGGATTTCATCCTACCAATTTCGGAAAGATGGCCCTGGATATGAGTACTTTTATTCCTGCCACGCCTTTTGGTATATTGGAACTTTTGGAAAGATATAAAGTAGAGACCAAAGGGAAACATACAGTGGTTATTGGTCGTAGCCATATTGTGGGTAGACCTATGAGCATACTTATGGGAAGAAAAGGCTGGCCCGGTAACTCCACGGTAACCTTGACCCATAGCCATACCAAAAATATAACCCAGATAATTTCGCAGGCCGATATAGTTATTTCGGCATTGGGAGTACCCAACTTTTTAAAAGCCGAAATGGTGAAGGATGATGCGGTAATCATCGATGTGGGTATTACGCGTGTCCCTGATGACACCAAAGAAAGAGGATATTATATTACTGGCGATGTTGATTTTGAAAATGTGAGCAAGAAGGCCTCTTATATTACCCCGGTTCCCGGAGGTGTGGGGCCAATGACTATTGCCATGTTGTTGAAAAATACCTTGTTGGCACGGGAAAGGCATAGAAGCCAAAAATAATGCTTAAAGACCGCATTTATTTTATCTGCGGTTTTTTTGTTTTTACCCAGATCCTCATGACGAGATTTGAAACAGGAGCTTTTTGTGTTTGTTATACAAACACCTCGGAGTTTGGTCTTGGGCAGTACCGGTAGAAGTATTTATTTTTTTGTTTAAAAACCGTATATTACCCTTATCTTATCAGGAGCATGCAAAAAACAAAAGACCTTAGCCTAGAACCCTTTTTTAATCTTTCCATGGATTTATTATGTATAGCCGGTTATGAGGGCTATTTTAAAAAAGTAAATCCAGCATTGGTGCAACTATTGGGCTATACTGAAGAGGAGTTGTTTTCCAGACAAATACGAGAGTTTATTTATGAGGAGGATAGGGATATGACAGCCAGATATAGGGATAATTTGACAAACAATGTCCCTTTGGTGAATTATGAAAACAGATATGTCTGCAAATCGGGAGAAATAGTTTGGTTGCATTGGACGTCGATTCCCTTGGAGGATGAAAATCTTATATATGCTATTGCCAAAAATATTACCCACAAAAAGAAATTGGAAAAAGAGCGTATAGAACATCTTATTGACCTAGTAAATAAAAATCAAGAATTAAAACAGCTCAATTATACCACATCCCATGATTTAAGGTCTCCGGTAAACAACCTATTGTCCATATTCGGGTTTTTGGATTTTAGTAAAATTGATGATGATGAAATATTGGAAACCTTGGATTATATGAAGATGGCTACGGAAGGCATCAACAATTCACTAAACAACTATGTGGACCTTTTGACTAAAAAAGACAGCTCTCAGATAGATTTGAAGGAGGTAGACTTTGAAATAGTCCTACAGCAGGTTAAACAATCTATAAGTTCCTTGTTGAATAATGCACGGGTAACTTTTAAGGTAGATTTTTCTGCACTGGGCAGTGTACGGCACAACCTCAATTATATGGAAAGTATTTTTCTGAACCTGTTGACCAATTCCATTAAATACGCCAGGCCAGATGTTCCACCTGTAATTTCTATAAAATCACAAGTTGTAGAGGGAAAAAAACAGCTGATATATTCAGATAATGGTCTTGGTTTTGACATGGAAAAATATGGGAGTAAAATTTTTGGACTCAATCAAAAATTCCATAATAATGGAGATAGTAAAGGGGTTGGACTTTACCTGGTATATAATCATATTAATAGTCTAGGGGGTACTATTGCGGTAGAAAGTGAAGTTAATAAAGGGGCAACCTTTACGATTACCTTTAAATGATTGGGAGGCAACTTTGAAAGGGCTTGTTAAGGAAGTAGAATGATAATATAAAGGTCGGTTTAGAGCATGATATTCTCCAAACCGACCTTTTTTTATGCCTATTCCGTTGGTTCAAAAATCTCTAGAGAGTTTTGGGTACTGTCGGTAGGCGTTAGGACATCAATTTTTTCCTCATCTTCGTCGTTGGTACAACTGCTGATGGTTAGCGTGCAAAATAGGAATGTGGCTAAGTAGATTATTTTTTTCATGAGTTCAGATTTTAGTAGGTGTGTCCAAATTCAATTTAATGTAATAACGTTTAATTTTCATTTTTGTTTTGTGACCTTTATGTTTTCGGGGAACACCAAAAAGATAGCTGCTCAATTGAGTTTTAAAATTTATAAATCAATATACTTTATAGCGGTTTTTAATTTATTTTGATTAATTTTTAGCTCGTTAAACAGGCGAAATTGCATGAAAAAATTTCTTAGGTACGCTTTGGCCATTGTCCTCCTTCTATATTTCTTGGCAACGTTTATTGTGTCTCCCATCTTGGACAAGCAGATGAACCTTGTTGAATATAGCGATCCCAGGCAACTGGGAGCCGAAGCAAAAGAATTGTATAAGTCATTGGAGTTTATTGCAGATTTGCACTGCGACGCCTTGTTATGGGATAGAGACTTGACAAAAAAGCTGGATTATGCACATTTGGATTTTCCGCGAATGCAACAGGCAAATATGAGCTTGCAGGCGTTTACCATTGTTACCAAATCTCCCAAAGGACAGAATTTTAAGCAGAACAGTGCGGATGCCTTCGATAAAATTACGATGTTGAATTTCGTACAGGGCCGACTGCCAGATAAGTGGTTTAGCCTTTATAAGCGGGCCGAGTACCAGGCAAGGGCTTTGCAGGACTACCAAGATAAGTATGCCGGTAAGTTCTTATTGGTGAAATCGCGCCAGGATTTAAAAAATTTGATCGAATTAAAAAAAACAGACCCTGAGGTGATCGGAGGTTTCCTGGGAATTGAAGGTGGCCATTGTCTGGAAGGGAATTTGGATAATCTACAAAATCTTTATTACGAAGGGGTTAGAATGATGGCTCCCACGCATTTTTTTGATAACGAACTAGGTGGGTCTGCACATGGTCTTTCCGGGGCAGGGCTTACCGATTTCGGCAGGGAGGTAATCCACGAGATGAACCGCTTGGGTGTCATAATTGATTTGGCACATGTCTCCCCAAAAATGATAGATGAAATACTTGACCAAACTACCCGACCAGTAGTGGTGTCGCACACTGGCGTTAAAGGGACCAAGGATAGCCCCCGGAATATATCGGATCGCCATATAAATAGAATTGCAGCATCCGGCGGACTAATAGGCATTGGGTTCTTTAAGGGTGCCATAAAAGGGGAGATTAAGCACATTGTGGAGGCTATGAAGTATGTCCGTGACCTAGTCGGCATTGAGCATGTGGCCCTTGGGTCCGATTTTGATGGGGCAGCCACAACACCTATTGATGTAACCGGCCTGCCTTTTATTGTTCAGGAATTAATGAACCAAGGGTTTTCAGAATTGGAGATAAGAGCCATAATGGGCGAGAATGTTAAGCGATTTTTGTCGGAACAATTGCCTTAGCATTGGTGTAGTTTTATTTAAATCTGCATAATAGGATGCAATTTTCCCCACTACAACTTTATCTTTTGAATCTTTTATATATCTTCGATAATTGGGAAAATTATAAATAATATGCACTACTACATATTCCATATTGGGAAAGTGCAGAAAATAAATTAAGAAATGATAATAGAGCCTAGAACACGCGGATTTATATGCCTTACCTCCCATCCTAAAGGATGTGAACAAAATGTTATTGATCAAATTGAATATATAAAATCCAAAGGGGCCATTGATGGCGCTAAAAAAGTATTGGTAATAGGAGCTTCCACTGGATTTGGCTTGGCTTCGAGGATTACCAGTGCCTTTGGATCCGGAGCTGCTACAATAGGGGTGTTTTTTGAAAAACCGCCTTCAGAGGGCAGGCCGGCCTCGCCAGGCTGGTACAACAGTGCCGCCTTTGAAAAGGAAGCACATAAGGCAGGATTGTATGCCAAAAGTATAAACGGGGATGCCTTCTCCAATGAAATTAAAAAACAAACCTTGGACCTGATCAAAGCCGATTTGGGCCAAATAGATATGGTTATTTATAGCTTGGCTTCACCGGTAAGGACGCATCCGGATACCGGGGTAAAGTATAAATCGGTCTTAAAGCCCATAGGAGCGAAATTTCAAAACAAAACGGTGGACTTTCATACTGGGGCAGTGTCCGAAGTATCCATAGAACCGGCCCAAGGGGATGATATAGAGAATACGGTTGCCGTGATGGGAGGTGAGGACTGGAAAATGTGGATCGATGATTTAAAAAGTGAAGGATTGCTTTCAGAAGGATTTACTACTATAGCCTATTCTTATATTGGCCCTTCGCTTACAGAGGCAGTGTATAGAAAAGGTACCATTGGTCGTGCCAAGGATCATTTGGAGGCTACTGCTTTTACCATATCGGACAGTTTAAAACCGTTAAATGGGAAAGCTTATGTTTCCGTGAATAAGGCATTGGTAACCCAGGCAAGTTCTGCCATACCTGTAATTCCGTTATACATATCCCTATTGTACAAGGTAATGAAGGAAGAAGGTATACATGAAGGTTGTATAGAGCAGATCCAACGTTTGTTCCAAGATAGATTGTATGCAGGCACAACACCTACAGATGATAAAGGAAGAATACGAATAGATGATTGGGAAATGCGCGCAGATGTGCAGGCCAGGGTAGCAGAACTATGGAAAGAGGCCACTACGGAAACCTTGCCTAAAATTGGTGACCTTAAGGGCTATGAAAAAGATTTCTTCAATTTGTTCGGGTTTATGGTAGATGGGGTAGATTATGATGCGGACGTGAACGAAATGGTTGAAATTCCTGGGCTTCAGTAAATATTTGCCTCCCTTACCCAATCATAAATTTATACTGCTTCGGTAGAAATTTGATAAATATGCGAAACAATCTATTATTGCTATGTACGCTAATGTGCCTGGCCGTCTCCAGCGCGCAGACCGGAAAGGTATTTGACGCACTCACAATGAAGAGTGAAATCCTAAAAAGTGAAAGGAAATTTGCCGTATATCTGCCACCGGATTACGAAACTTCCAATAGGAGTTACCCTGTATTGTATTTGTTGCACGGTGCTGGTGATGATCAAACGGGTTGGGTGCAATTTGGAGAGGTGTTGCGCATTACGGATAACGCCATTAAAGAGGGCAAGGCTACTCCTATGGTTATTGTTATGCCAGACGCCAACACGGGAACCAGGGGATATTTTAATTCCATTAAAGGGGATTGGAGGTATGAGGATTTCTTTTTTGAAGAGTTAATGCCCTATGTAGAGAAGAAGTATCGCATTAAGGGGGAGAAACGCTTTAGGGCCATAGCCGGACTTTCCATGGGAGGCGGTGGATCGTTTATGTACGCGTTGCGCCATCCCGAACTGTTTTCTTCGGCCTGTCCTTTAAGTGCCTATATCGGAGCCTTAAGTTTAGACGAATTTAAACAAAGACTTAAAAGTAATAATGAGAGTTATGAAGATGGCCTTGTAAGTGCCTATTATGAAAAGCACAATGCCCTATCCCTAATACAGGCTTCATCCCTGGAAGATTTAAAATCGGTTAGATGGTACATAGATTGCGGGGACGATGATTTTCTTTATGAAGGCAATAGTTTAGTGCACATTGCCATGAAAAAGAAAGAGGTGCCCCATGAATATAGGGTAAGGGAAGGACGTCATAGTTGGACCTATTGGCGGGAGTCCCTTCCCGTGGTTTTGGAATTTGTCTCCGATGCCTTCCATCAGTATTGATGTATAAATAAGGTGAGTTCGATTGATTTTAATTGTGAATGAGTTGCTTAGTGTAATGTTGTCCGGTCGAGCCTGCCCGTTCCGTTCAGGCGGGCGCAGTCGAGACCTTATTTTAAAGCTGTAATTGTCAATAACCTCTCGACTGCGCTCCAGGAGACAGAGCATTAACTTTAATAGGTTGGTCTTTAGGTATTTGTATTTAATTTTAAATTAAACTCACATTAACTAGTATACGGGATTTCAAGGAGCAAGAAAGTAAACAAGAAGTATGATCAAAAGAAAATTTGGTAGAACCCAGTGGGATGTAAGTGAAATAGGATATGGAATGTGGGGCATGGGCGGATGGACAGAGTCCGACGATCTATTGTCTGCCAAGTCATTGGATCTGGCCGTGGAAAACGGAGTTAATTTTTTCGATACGGCTTGGGCCTATGGCCATGGGCACAGTGAAAAATTACTGGGCGATCTATTGCGGAGATATCCCAATAAAAAACTTTTTACCGCCAGCAAAATCCCAGCTAAAAATTTTAAATGGCCGGCAAAACCGGAATATAGTTTAGAGGAATCCTATCCTACGTCCCATATTGTAGAATATACGGAAAAGACCCTGAAGAATTTACGCTCGGAGCAATTGGATTTAATGCAGTTCCATACCTGGGACGACAGTTGGTCCGATCGTGAGGAGTGGCAAAGAGCTGTTGAAGATTTAAAAAAGTCAGGGAAGATAGCAGCCATGGGTATCAGTGTAAACCGCTGGGAGCCAGAAAATGGTATCAAGGCCCTTAAAACAGGAGCTTTTGATGCGGTGCAGGTGATTTACAATATTTTTGACCAAGCTCCGGAGGATGTTCTTTTCCCCTTATGTTCAGCCTTGGATATTGCTGTCATTGCAAGGGTGCCTTTTGATGAAGGTACCTTGACCGGGAATATTACCAAAGAGACCCAATTTCCGGAAGGGGATTGGCGGGCGACATATTTTGTTCCCGAGAATTTAATTGCAAGTGCGGAAAGGGCAGATCTGTTGAGACCGGTTGTTCCGGAAGGGATGACCATGGCAGAAATGGCTTTGCGCTTTATTACAATGAACAAAACGGTAAGTACTATAATTCCTGGAATGCGCAAGGAAAAGAACGTGTTAATGAATACGGCCTTAAGTGATGGCAAAGGCTTACCAATAGGGTTATATAAGGAATTGAAAGGCCATAGGTGGGATAGAAAACCAACCTCTTGGTCACAGTAATATAAAGGATAGAATATGACAACGAGAAAAGAATTTTTAATGCAGTCAGGAATGTTGGCAGCAGGTGTGGTTTTATTACCATCCTTTACTTTGCCCTATAAGAATCCAAAAAAGAATTTAGGGGTTCAATTGTATACCTTTCGTGACGAGATGTTGGAAGATGCTCTTGGTACTTTAAAGAGAATAGCGGCCTTGGGAATTAAACAAATTGAATCGGCAAGAAGTACCAAGGGACTGTATTACGGTCTAAAGCCGAAAGAAATGAAAGGTGTTTGTGAAGATCTGGGGATGACCCTCAGAAGCGGCCATGTAGCCTTGGACGAACATTGGAAGGAGACCATGGATCAGGCGGCCGAGGCCGGACAGGAATATCTAATTTGCTCCTCCATGCCTACCGAAGGACAAACGGCGGACAACTATAAGGCCGTAGCCGAAGCCTTTAATAAGGCAGGGGAAGAATGTAGCAGTAGAAATATTAAATTCGGATACCATAATCACGAATATGAATTTGAATCCGAAAACGGGGAAGTGTTCTATGATATCCTGTTGAAAAATACCCAAGCCAACCTGGTGCATATGGAACTTGATCTAGGTTGGGTCGTGGTTGCCGGGAAGGATCCTTTGGATTATTTTAGAAAGTATGAAGGTAGGTTTCCATTATGGCATTTGAAGGATATGGACATGGTGAAAAAGGAAAGCACCGAGTTTGGAAAAGGAGGTTTGGACATAGCCCAAATGCTGAAATATAAAAAGGAATCCGGACTTAAGTATATATTTATAGAGCAAGAGGAGTATGCCAGTACCCCTTTTGAGAGTATGACGCACAATATGAAGTTCATGAAAAACCTATAAAGGTTTTTCATGAACCTAAAGTTAAGGGTTGGTTGAAGTTTAGGTATTGGATTGGTTATTTGGCAAACAATTGTCCCATATCCTTAAAGGCCTTGAATTCCAGGGCATTCCCTGCAGGATCCAGAAAGAACATGGTGGCCTGTTCGCCAACCTCTCCCTTAAAACGGATATAGGGCTCAATAACAAAGCTTACCCCTTTTGCAATAAGTTCTTCCGAAAAGGATTTAAAAGTATCCCAAGGCAGGACTACTCCGTAATGCGGTACGGGAACATCTTTGCCGTCTACAGGGTTAACGTGCAATTCTTCGCCCTTGGCCTTAGGTTTGTAATGGATTACCAATTGGTGACCGAACAGATTAAAGTCGACCCAATGATCACTGCTTCTTCCTTCTTCACAGTTTAATATTTCCCCGTAAAATTTACGGCATTCGGCTAAATTATGGACAGGAATGGCAATATGAAAGGGAGTAATTTCAGACATATATTAGATTCTTTAATTTATGGAATACGGGTTGTAAAACTTTCTAAAAATAAGCATATTTTAAAAAGGAAATTGGTTGGGGAATAAAATTGCATTGCAAATTTAAGACAATAAAAAGTCTACTATTTGTAAGTTGATTTCCTCTTGGTGCAAGGAGTGGCCAAGCCCGGTGGTTTTTATTAAGCTGCTGTTTTTCCAGTTTTGGTGGAGACGTTCGGAAGCGTTGAACGGGGTTATTGTATCCCATTCATCATGTATAATGAGCCCCTTCTGGTCAATGGATTTGGCAAACTTGGGGGTGGAGATATCGTGAATTCTAAAGTTGAAATGCTCATATACGTGCTTATCCAAGGCCTCTAACACCTTCTTGTTGAACCTGACCAGGTTCTGGTAATGTGCCATTAACTCGGAGAGTTCGGCCGGGGCTCCCAAAGTCACTATTTTTTCGATGGAGGTGTTGGGATTTTGATATTGATTATGAAGGGTGGCAAGTCCCCCCATAGAATGGCCAATAATATGTTTGGGCCGGTATAGGTCTATGAGTTGCCGAGCGCTGTCCGCATAGGTGACCACATTTAAACTATTTCCTTCGGAATATCCATGGCCCGGAGCATCAAAGGCAATGATATTGAATTCCCTTTCCTGTAATTTTTCAATAAGATACCGCCACCTAAAGGCATTGCTTTCCCAACCGTGCATTAAAAGTACGGTTTCCCCGGTTCCTGGCCATTCATAGGTCTGCAGCCCAGTGTTGTTCACCCTAACCCTTTTGCCCAGATACTCTTGTAGGTATTCTTGCTGTACTGGCAATATCCTGCCCTTTCTTGGGGTCGTAAAAGTTTTGAACGCCTTTTTTCCCGCCTCCTTTTCAGAGAAAAGTGCCGTGGAATTAAAGTAGGCACCATAGGAAAGTGCCAGAGTACGGTAAAATAGTTTTCGCATAGAATTGCGTTGCTGTTATTCCCAGCCCACCATCATATATTTGATCTTTGCCTTGTCCGGTATCTGAACAGCTTCAATATCGGTGTTGTTGCCATATTGAAGGTTGCTGGGAAGTTCGGTCTTGGCTATGGTGAAATAGGCGTCGGAGTCCTTAAGGAAAATCACCACATTGTTGAGGGCTGTTATAATTTTTTTAATACTGTGTTTGTCTTTGATATCCTTAAAGGTACTATTGAGTCCAACGCCTTTTTCAGTAACATATCTTGGATCGTAAATACGGATAATTTCTATTTTTGGAATACTATCCTTATTGGGGGTGAGGGTAAGTAAATGCTTGCCTCCCTTTTCATAAATGTTGATCTTTTTTACTGCTGCACCAATTCTGGTAATTGCCGTATCCCTAACTATGGAATCACTGGCAAATACAGTTTCAATTTCATCAACGGTATTGGATTTCATCAATTTGCCTACTTGGTCTTTGGCAATTACAAAATCGGTATTGGTATTACATTGAATAAAGAGTAGCGCGCTTATTGCTACGGCAAAAATTGATTTTCTTATCATTTTAAAGGTAAAAGGTATTTTTAAAGATTAATTTTTTTGTGTCTTGTTGGTGGATAATCCATAGGACTATCGCATAACTTTCTTTAATACGCCCAGGACTCCCCTAATAAAAGTTGCGCTGGTCAATACTTTTATTACAGGGTTTTGGCGTGTGCTGGTCCTTCTGGAGCTAGATCGGGTTGATTTACTGCTGGAAGAGGCCTTTTCCTCTTCAGCCAGTTTTTCTGCCTTTTCAATCTTAACGTTTAGGAGTTCATAGGCGCTTTCCCGGTCTATGGTTTCATTGTATTTTCTAACCAGTTTAGATTTGTCTATTACCTCTTTAAGCTCACTGTCGGTAAGAATATCCATCCGGCTCATAGGAGCCCTTAGCATAGTGGCCGCTAGGGGGGTTGGTCTTCCCTTTTCATCCAGGGCACTGATCAATGCCTCCCCGATTCCCAGGGAAGTCAAAACTTCCTTGGTATCATAAAATTCGGAAATGGGATAGTTTTCTGCAGTAAGTTTTATGGCTTTCCTATCCTTTGCAGTAAACGCACGTAGGGCATGTTGCACCTTTAATCCCAATTGGGAAAGGACTGCGTCTGGCACATCGGTAGGGTTTTGGGTTACAAAATACACCCCGATACCTTTGGATCGTATTAATTTTACAATGTTCTCTATTTGATTTAAAAGTGCTTTTGAAGCTTCGTTGAAAATAAGGTGGGCTTCATCTATAAAAAGGACCAGTTCCGGTCTCCCGGTATCACCTTGCTCAGGAAAAGTATCGTAAATTTCAGCCAATAGACTCAACATAAAAGTTGAAAATAATTTAGGCCTGTCCTGTATATCCGTTAAACGAAGAATATTGATATAACCCCTGCCATTTTCGTCAATACGGGTAAGGTCCTCTACATCAAAAGATTTTTCTCCAAAAAACAGATCGGCACCTTGCTGTTCCAGTTCTATTATTTTTCTAAGAATGGTCCCGGTAGAACTGGTAGAGATTCGCCCATAGGAATCGGAAAATTCCTTTTTGCCCTCTTCTGTGGCGTACTGCAATACTTTTTTAAAATCCTTAAGGTCCAATAACGGAAGCTTGTTGTCATCACAATATTTAAAAACAACCGCTACAATACCTTCCTGTGTAACTGAAAGATCTAGAATTCGGCTGAGAAGAACCGGTCCAAATTCTGAAACCGTGGCCCTCAATTTTACACCGTCCTGTTCGGAAAGGGAAAGTATTTCTACAGGAAAGGCTTTTGGAGTAAATGGTAGGCCACCTATTTTGGCGTGACGTTCATCAATTTTTGGATGCCCAGGACTGGGTTGGGCCAGACCGCTAAGATCCCCTTTAAGGTCCATAAGCAATACGGGAATTCCTTTGTCCGAAAGATTTTCCGCAATTACCTGAAGGGTTTTGGTCTTACCTGTACCGGTTGCCCCGGCAATGAGACCATGCCTATTAAGTGTTTTTAATGGGATTTTTACGTGTGCATTGGTTATGGTTTCCCCGTTCAACATGGCGGAACCCATAGTGATAAAGTCTCCTTTTGTGGTATATCCTTCCTCTATATGTGCAAAGAATTTGTCTTTGATGTCCATTGGGCTAATTTTTGATAAAAATAGACTAATTTTAATCAAAAGAAAAGTTGTTGATTTTTTAGTTCTTCCTATACCTTCTTGCATGAAGCTTGTTTTTATGCAGGAATATTGTCCCGATTGCGGCTCCTCCATTAATCAAAATTTATATGCCTGTGATTTCTAAAAGCTAATTGTAATATGGAGTTTATGTTTTTATTCCTATTTTACCGGTGTCTTAAAAGCTCAACTTAAACTTCGGTTAAATGCCAGTAGATTTTAGTAGAATCTTTGTTTTTTTTATAGTCCTAAGTCTTTTTACTTCTGATTTGAAGGCTCAAGAGGATGTTCCAATCTTAAATTTTGTGAATATTAAGGAAGGGATATCCAAAGTAGGGGTCTATTCCATTTTGCAGGACGATTATGGCTTTATTTGGATAGGTACCAACGGTTCTGGATTGTACCGTTATGATGGGATAGATTATAAATCCTACAAACATATTATTAATGATTCCACTTCCATAAGCAGTAGCCAAATTAATTGTTCGTATTTGGATAGTAGGAATAGATTATGGGTAGGTACAGAGGTAGGGCTAAATCTTTATGATCGTGATAAAGATCAGTTTAGGCGAATTCCAGTATTGTCCGCCAGTGTGCAGAACGGTCCCATAATGCCTATAAGTGCTTTAATGGAAGATAATGAGGGGAATTTACTTATTGGTTCTTTCCGTTCGGGAATGTTCAAAATGAATTTGGATAATTTTGAGGTAGAAAAAGTTACGGTCAACGAATTAGATGTAGCAGATCCTTTGGTAGTGAGGGCAATACAGAGAGATGCGAACGGCAAAATTTTTGTCGGGACCAATAGGGGCCTTTATACCATCGATGGAAAAACGGGGATACTTAAACGTTTGGGTATTTGGAAGCAGGGACAAATGTTGACCATAGAGGTCGCCATAAGGTCGTTGCTAATAGACGATGCGGATAATATTTGGGTCGGGACTTTCTACGATGGACTATATAAAGTGAAAATTGTCAATCCGGAATTAGGCCAACCCTCCGTTATGGAAAGGTACTCCTTTTCTACCCATCCCTTTTTTACTTTAATGGCACTTCCGAACGGTACCTTAATGTGTGGTACGGAAAATGACGGCCTGTTCCATATAAATAGGGATGGGGCTGTACTGAAACATTATTTGACCAACAAAAAAGACGAAAAAAGTCTTTTGTCAAATTCCATATGGACTTTGTATTTGGACAATGATGAAAAAATATGGTTGGGATATTATAATAAAGGGGTAGCAGTATACGACAGGTTATATGACAAGTTTAAAGACATAGAAAGCCTATACAACAACCCCAACTCATTGCAAATAAGTTCGGTTACCTCAATCGCGAAGGATCCCTCTGGCAAGTTATGGATAGGAATGGACGGTGGAGGGATAGACATTCTAGATTTAAAAAATAATGATTACATCCATATAAACAAGGCCAGTAAAAGTGCATATAAAGGACTGACCAGCGACTACATACAAACCATTTTTTTGGACAGCAAGGATAATATTTGGGCAGGAAGTTGGGATGGAGGAATCTATTTTTTAAAAAAAGGAACCGAGAAATTCATTAACTACAATACCAACAGCACCCAAGGTGGCCTAACGTCCAATACGGTAATGAGTTTTGATGAGGACAGGGACGGTACTATTTGGATTGGAACCTATCATAGTGGGTTGCATTCCTTCGACCCGGAAACGGGCCTTTTTAAACATTATAATTCCCAGCCATTTAATGATTTGGGAATCAGTGGAAGCAGTGCTTATAAGGTATTGGTGGATTTTGAGGACAACATATGGCTGGGGACTACCCAAGGGCTATATAAAATAATGAAGCAACCGGGCCAAAAGTTTACAGCGGTCTCCATGATAGACCGAATGTCCCAGGAATCTACAAATAATTCTGCCTCCAATTACATTTTATCAATTTATGAAAGTTCGGACCATACTATTTGGATAGGGACCAAAGGTGCGGGTCTATGTAACTACCTGCCCAAGACCGATACATTTATTTGGTATGATAAATTTAAAGGCCTTGAAGAGGAAAATGTATGCGGAATTATAGAAAGCTTGGATGGCAACATTTGGATGGGAGGCAATGCGGGAATTTCAAAATTGGATATAGCTACCAGGGAATTCCAAAATTACACCATGGATGATGGACTCTTGGCCAACGATTTCAATATTAATTCGGCCTTTAGGGATAACGAAGGGAATATTTACTTTGGAAGTTATCAGGGAGTCAATTATTTTAACCCCTCTGAGATAATTACGAACACCAATGAGACTTCATTATATCTGTCAGAATTTAGGTTGTTCAATGAAAAAGTTTTGCCCACGCAGAAGGATTCACCCTTAAAGAAAGTAATTTCGGAAACGGATAGTATTGTATTGAAACATGATCAGTCTGTTTTTACAATAGAATATTCGGGCATAAACTTTACCCGCCCTGAAAAAAATGAATACGCGTATTATTTGGAGGGCTATGAAGAAACCTGGAATTATGTGGGTAAGAAAAGAAGTGCTACCTATACCAACTTGGACCCGGGGAGTTATACCTTTAAATTAAAAGCTGCCAACAATGATGGTGTTTGGAACGTAACTCCCTTAACTTTAAACATCACCGTTTTATCGCCTTGGTGGAAAACAAATTGGGCCTTATTTTCTTATATCGCTTTGTTTGTTTTAGGGGTCTTCATACTAAATAAAATGACACAGTCCAGAATACGGGAAAAGCAGATAATACATTCTGAACGTGAAAAAAGGTTGCAGGAAAAAGATCTGGATGAAAAAAAGTTTCAATTTTTCACCAATATCTCCCATGAGTTTAGAACACCTCTTACTTTAATTATTAATCCTCTTAAGGACATTCTTAATGACGATAGTCTAAGCCTGCCACACAGAATAAAGGAAAAGCACAATATAATTTATAAGAATACGGACCGACTTTATAGATTGGTGAACGAGCTGTTGGACTTTAGAAAATTGGAATTAAATAAAATTGGTTTAAGGGCCAAGGAAATTAACTTGGGCAATTTAACGCAGGAAGTGGTCAGCCATTTTAAGGATGAAGCACTGGAGAAAAATATACATCTTAGTATGGATTCGGATTCCGAAGATCTGAACATTTGGGCTGATGAGAGTATGATGGAGAAAATAATTTTCAATTTACTTTCCAATGCCTTTAAGGTTACTCCTGAAGGTGGTGCCATAAATATAGAACTACTTTCCAAGGATGAATTGTACAGCCTCCCATTAGT
This sequence comes from Arenibacter algicola, assembly GCF_018860365.1. GTDB lineage: Bacteria > Bacteroidota > Bacteroidia > Flavobacteriales > Flavobacteriaceae > Arenibacter > Arenibacter algicola_B. The sequence continues at coordinate 142,366 of NZ_JAHKPO010000001.1, read as the reverse complement.
GGATAAATCAAAGCCGACCGTAGGAGTAGAGTTAATAATTTCGGATACGGGACCAGGTCTTAAACAAGAGGAAACCGAGAGGATCTTTGAGCGGTTTTATCAAGTAGAAAACCTCAATAAGACCTATTACGGTGGTACGGGTATTGGTTTGGAAGTAGTGCAGAGTTTTGTGGAATTGCACAAAGGTAAAATTGAAGTTAAGAGTGAGGTTGGAAGCGGAACATCCTTCAGAATAATTTTGCCAAAAGGGCCACAGCATTTTACAGAGAACGAGATATTTACGGACGTTAAGGAGCCAGATTCCCAAAAAGAACGGGTTAACTTGGTAAAATCCAAAACTGAGGCCATATCCGATGTAAACCCAGAGGAGGCAACGACCTCCTACACCTTATTGATTGTTGAGGATAATGGAGAACTTAGGAGCTATCTAAGGAACGAACTCAAAAATCAATACAGGATACTTTTGGCTAAAAATGGAAAGGAAGGTTTGGAACTGGCCAAGTCTGCACTGCCCGATATTATTATTACAGATGTTATTATGCCCGAAATGGATGGGTTCGAATTTTGTAAAAAAATAAAGGGAGATATGAGGACCAGCCATATTCCTTTATTGATGCTTACGGCCAAAGCGCGTATAGACGATAGAATGGAAGGGATTGAAACTGGCGCCGATGCCTATATGGTTAAGCCTTTTGATCTTAGGTTGCTGAGACTTCGATTATCCCAACTAATAACCAGTAGGCAACTAATTTTCAATAAATATTTCAGTGTTATCAGTGATGTTCCGGTGAATAAGAATACCACCTCCCTGGATAAGGATTTTATTGAAAAGGTACTGAACTACATCAATAATAATATAGATGACCCAGACTTAAGTGTAGAAGCCTTGGCTTCGCATTTAAATTTGAGTCGAAGTCAGTTTTATAGAAAAATAAAGGCGCTTACCAATCAAACGGCCAATGAATTTTTGAGAAAAATAAGGATTGAAAGGGCCAAACAAATTATTGAAAATGGAAACACTAATATAAGTGAGGTTTGTTACAAGGTTGGGTTCTCCACTCCTTCATATTTTACAAAATGCTTTAAAGAACATTTTGGGATCCTGCCTACAGAGGTTGATCCAATAAAATCTTAAATCCTTACTCTTTGATTCTGGTTTAGGAATTATATGTATGTCATAATGTTAGGGTAGAACATTGGTCTGTCCTATTACAAAATGTTTCAAGGGGGCTGGTTTGGTGCTGCCTTTCTATTTCCGACAAATGCTTAATGGCAACGCAATTAATTTTTGACAAAAAGCATCTACGGTTGCCCTATATTTTAATTTTTATAGTTCTTTATTTCAAAACATGAACTTTTTGATCTACAGTCCATGTCCTCCAACCTATTATTTAATATAAAAAGGCCTCCACGTGCCTTCTTTAAGCTCAGGTAATTTTAACATTAGGTTAAATTGTCATTTTAAGGAAGTCCTTTAAAATTAGGTTCTCTCCATTGTATTGAAGAAATACTATAACAAATGATGCAGGGTATGCAAAGGATGTTGCATACCAGATTTATAAATGAAAGTTGCAGCAAAACTTCTACGGGTTGCACGATATCTGGCATGCACAATTTAATATTTATTTAACATTTGAAGGAATGAAAAACAAGGATTCAAAATTCAAATGGAAGCAGTTGATAGAGTTGCTGCTTATAATGGCCATCGTTGCATTGCTGGTTTTTGTTATCCTTTTTATTCTTTAATAATACGGTTACGGGCCATTTGGTTCAAAGTGAAAACACAAAATTTAAGACTAACAAAAACTCGATTAATTAACCTAAACTTTTTTAAATGATGCTAAAGTTCAAATTCTTGATTATTACTTTGGTAATGGTTTGTGCGCAAAATCTCTTTTCGCAGACCAAAACCATAACAGGGCTGGTGTCCGATGAGGCGGGCTTGCCATTGCCAGGAGTAACGGTAGTTGCATATGGAACCGTTAATGGAACCACCACGGATTTCGATGGGAATTATTCCATTGGAAATGTGGGGCCAGAGGATCGCTTGGTTTTTACCTATATAGGTATGGTCAGCCAAACAATCACCGTAGGACAGCAAACCACTATCAATGTAACCTTACTGGAATCTTATGAGTCTTTGGAAGAGGTTGTTGTAGTAGGGTATGGGGTTCAAAAAAAGGCTTTGACCACAGGGGCCAATCTTAACGTAAAAGGAGAAGATATTGCCGAGTTGAACACATCAACAGCCATGGAGGCCCTTCAAGGTGTTGCACCCGGGGTAAGCGTTACCAGGAACAATGGGGAACCAGGAGCAGGTACCAAGGTTACTATTCGTGGTCTGGGTACAATTGGTAATTCCAGTCCATTATATATTGTGGATGGGGTAGCGGTTGGCAATATTGATTATTTAAACTCTTCGGATATTGAGTCCATTGACGTTTTAAAGGATGCTGCATCCGCGGCCATTTATGGGTCTAGAGCAGCCAACGGAGTGGTATTGGTAACGACCCACAAAGGAAGAAAAGGTAGCAAGGCGCAAATACAGTACGATTCCTATTACGGAATTCAGAAGATATACAAGAATCTATCCCCTTTAAATGCCCAGGAATACATGTACATTATGGACGAAGGAAGGGTAAATGATGGTTTGGAGCCGAACAATTGGGAGGCTATTCTACAAAATAATAACTGGCTAAATAATAATTATCCCAATAATTTGGGAACCGAATTAGGTTCTGAAATATGGGGTATGCTGCAAAATGGTTGGGAAGGAACCAATTGGATAGATGAAATGTCTACCAAAAGTGCCCCTGTAACCAGCCACTCCGTAAATATTACCGGAGGTGGAGAAGACAGTACCTATGCGTTCGGTGTTTCATATTTGGATCAAACCGGGATCATAGGGGGCAATATTATAGATGCGGGCTACAAAAGGCTTACTGCCCGAATGAACACCGAATTTGTACTTTTTAAAAATGATGATCATAGTATTCTTACCATAGGGGAGAACCTTACATATACCAATTCGGAATACAGAGGGGTGGCCACTGGAAACATTTACTGGAACGATCTTCACAATGCCTTGGTTCAAAACCCATTAATGCCTGCTTATTGGGACAAATCACCAGATGCAAATGGGTTTACTCCAACTTTGGATGGACTTGCCAACGATCAGGCGAATCCGCTCGCGGTTATGTTTTACAGAAGTAACTACAGCAATTTGGGGAACAAGGACAATACCTTGGTCGGAAACGTTTATATGGAATTGGAGCCTATAGAAGATTTGAAATTTAGATCATCCTACGGATTGGATTCATGGTTTGGCCACGGACGGTCCTGGACACCAACCTTTGCTTTGGGAGTGCTTTTCAGTAATGCCAACGACGGGGCATCTCAATACCAATATTTAGGAGCCAATTTAACATGGACCAACACGCTAACCTATGAACGTACTTTTGGGAATCACAATATAAATGCATTGATAGGTAATGAGGTATATAAAAACCAGATCAATAATTCCGTTGGTGGCAGTATGGCCAACACAAGATTTGGATTGCCGGAATACGCTTATTTGAACAATGTGGATAAGACCGATGTAAATTCCATTAATACTTTTGGCGCAGACTACGCGGCAGGAGGAGGAGGATTGCTGTCTTATATAGCCAGGGCACAATACGATTATAAGGAAAAGTATTTGTTATCGGCAACCATGAGGGCAGACGGATCATCCAACTTTGCGAAAGGCAACCGTTGGGGTTATTTCCCTTCAGTATCTGCAGGATGGATCCTTACCAACGAGGATTTTCTATCCAACAACAGTGGTGTTTTGGACTTTGCTAAATTTAGGGGAAGTTGGGGGCAGAACGGAAATCAATCCATAGATAATTTTATCTATAGCTCTAATATCGCATATCTAAATCCAGGATATTATTTTGGTGATACCAAACCTATTTCCGGAGCAACAGCTGTCCCTGCCAGGGTAACCAATCCGGATGTAACCTGGGAAACCTCGGAGCAATTAAATTTTGGATTGGATGCAAGGTTCTTTAATTCCAGGCTGGATTTTACGGCCGACTGGTATAAGAAAACTACAAAGGACTGGTTAGTGGTTGCCCCTATTCAAGGTACATCGGGTGCAGGAGCACCGTACATTAACGGTGGTGACATAGAGAATACGGGTTATGAACTTATGTTGTCATGGAACGATAATATTGGCGATTTTAAATATGGGGCCACCATAAGTGGGGCCTTCAACAAGAATGAAATTACTAAAATAGCAAACTCGGACGGTATTATCCAAGGACCAAGCTCTGTATTGTCGCAAGGTACGGCCTCGGTTTCCAGAGCGGAAGTAGGCAAGCCAATAGGATTCTTTTACGGGTATGAAACAGACGGCATTCTACAAACTCAGGATGAGGTTGATGCATATGTGAAGCCAACGGATGGCACCCCTTATTTTAGTGATCAACGTCCTGGTGATGTTAGGTTCGTAGATCAGAATCAGGACGGAGTTATAGACGAGAGCGATAAAAAGATGTTGGGGAATCCTAATCCCGATTTTGAACTAGGTATTCAACTTAACGCGGAATACAAAGGTTTCTATGCCAACGTTACCTTGTCCGGGAAATATGGAATGCAGGTTATGCAATCCTATAGATCCTTTGCTGACCGTTTTGACCAAAACTATACTACCGAGATATTCGGGCGCTGGCACGGTGAGGGAACCTCCAATACGCTACCTCGCTTAAGCTCGGTTTCCAACAGGAATACCAACTGGATTTCCGATATATATATGCAGGATGCAGATTACCTAAGGATCAATAATCTGACCGTAGGGGTTAAATTGGGCGACTATATTTCTGACATAAAGTTATTCTCCGATATTAAAGTATACGCCGCTATCAACAACCTGTACACTTTTACCAATTACACGGGTATGGATCCGGAGGTTTCCTTTGGCCACGATGCCAGTTGGGCCTCCGGTATAGACCTTGGTCTATATCCCTTACCTAGAACTGTAATGTTTGGATTTAGTGTTGATTTTTAATTTTAAAATAGTAGATGATGAAAAAACTAATATATAACATAGGCATTGCAACTTTGGTGCTTGCCACAAGTTGTAGCGAGAAATTTTTGGACACCGAAAATCTTTACGAGAAAAGTTTGGATAATTTTTACAGCAGTCCACAAGATATAGAGGAGGCCATGTCCGGTGTTTATAACGCCATGTATACAGGAGGTGTTCATAGTGACGAAGGTATTGCAGCCAATTTACTGTCCGATATGATGTTGGGTGGTGGTGGCCCAGATGATAAATCGGCTAAAAATGTGGATAAATTTGAAGATCCCGAAGAGGATACCTATCGTGATCTTTGGGTGGAAACCTACAATGGGGTAACCCGTGCAAATGCCATTATAGAAAAGGTGGAAGAAGTAGATTTTTCTTCTTTCTTCGATACCCCTGAGGAGTCCATTGCTTTTAAGAACCAGACGGTAGGGGAAGCCTATTTTATGAGGGGATATTACTACTTTAGAGCAGCGAAATTCTTTGGTGGCATGCCTTTGATCTTGGCAATAGATGATCCCAGAGATGCACCAAGGGCTTCTTTTAGCGATACTTTTGCACAAATTGCGTCCGATTTTAAATTGGCCATAGAAACCATGCCTTCTATTAATTTTAATGATATCCCTACTTCCAGTTATGGCCATGCCAATAAATGGGTTGCCGAAGCCTACCTGGCCAAAGCCTATCTGTTCTATACAGGGTACATGACCAATATTGAAGGCCAGTCTACTTCAGATTTGCCTTTGGCAGATGGAGGATCTTTATCCAAGAACAATGTTCTTACCTATTTGGATGATTGTATTAATAATAGTGGTTATGAATTGGCCACGGATTTTAGGAATTTATGGCCTTATTCCTATGTAAATGAAAGCGCAGGTACAACTGTACTTCCATGGGCAGAAACTGAAGGCTTGGCCTGGGTAGGACAGGACGGACATTCGCCAACATTTGGTACTGGCAACAAGGAAACCATGTTTGCCCTCAGATATTCCACCACCAGCTGGGGTGAAGGCCAGAAATACAACAATAGGATGCCGTTGTTTATGGGTATCCGTGATAACTCCATGGTCCCATTTGGACAAGGTTGGGGCTGGGGAACCGTGAACCCAAAACTTTGGAACCAGTGGGACGATGCCGATAAAAGAAAGGTAGGGTCCATTATTGAATTGGGCAATGCCGATCAGGGTACCGCTGGTTACGAAGCGGACAAAGGTGATCACGAGACCGGCTTCTTCAATAAAAAATACACTACGGTACAGCATCCCGATCCAGACGGAGTGGACGGGGTGAAAGGTATGTTCTACTTCTTGTACGACATGAACAATGGTGACCCTATGCAGTTATGGGCGGCCCAAGATTATATATTGATGCGTTTTGCAGATGTACTGTTGATGCATTCCGAAATTTCCGGAACGGCAACTGGTATGAACAGAGTAAGGGTTAGAGCAGGTCTAGGTGAAATAGGGTATTCCTTGGAAGCTTTAAAGGAAGAGCGTATGCATGAATTGGCGTTTGAAGGAATAAGATGGTTCGACTTGGTACGTTGGGGTGATGTAAACACAGCTTTTGACGATGCCATCAATGTTCGAAATTCTGGGATCGATGCCGTTTACAAAGTTACCTACCGTCCGGAAACAAAAGGATTGGTCCCTGTGCCAGAGACTGAGATAAGATTATCCGGGGGAGTATATTCACAAAACCCAGGCTGGTAAAATAGTTGAAATCACAAAAAATATAGACAGATGAAAAATAATGGAATAATAATTTTAAGATCGTTTATTGCTTCTCTATTCCTGATTACCATGGGCTGCGAACCAATAGAAGATAGGGACTATTTGGAGAATACTACCGATGTGGCCGGAGTACAGCTTGTTGCCACCCAAAGCACAACTGGGGGAAATAAAATTGAACTTAATATGGCTACCCCTGGGGTTACTGGTTATTGGGATTACAATTTGGGTAGGGCATATTCGGATAAGGTAGAATTTGTATACCCTATTCCAGGGACGGCCACCTTTACCTTTACAGGAACTCTTGGGGCCGAATTTTTTACCAAAACTATAGATGTTCAGATAGATCAATTGGACAGTGCCTTGGATCAGGATTGGTATGATTTGGTAAGTGAAAACACTTCTGAAGGCAAGACATGGGTTTTTAATGGAGGCCCTTCACCGGATGGTGGAAGATGGTGGTATATGTCTCCGCCAAATGACCCAGGAGCTTGGGCAACGGCATGGTGGAATGCAGCCGGGGACTGTTGTCCTCCAGCTGATGCGGCGGGTAGCATGAAGTTCGATCTGGATGGAGGTGCAAACTTCACCTATTATTCAGGCCCGGATGCTACACCGCGATCAGGAAATTTTGTTTTGGATGTTGCCAATCAAACCTTAAAAATTAATAATGCAAATATTTTGGGTGCAGAGGAGCCTAGAGGTAATCCGGACGGACTTTATACCATTGTTTCTTTGACTGAGGAGGAAATGGTCCTATATGTTGCCAATAATGGTGGTGGTACTGGATGGACCTGGATCTTTAAGCCGGAGTAGTTGCAATAAAAGTGTTTTACTAGGAAATGGATCAACCTTTAGAAAGGTTGAATATTGTAAAAAGGTCCATTTAATTGAATTTTTTGAAAAGGAAGTGTATTGCATTTTAAGTAATCTCAACGGCATGCAAACCTTTTCAGGTTGGTTGATTTAGTTGTTAAAAAACCTTGCTGGTCTATGGTCAAAGACAGCAAGGTTTTTCTTTATAACAGTTGATTTTTAATGGGTAAATGCGGATTATGAGATTGATATATTGTTTTTTATTGGTAATTATTGTGGCTTGTGGCGGCAATAATAATGAGGAGAGTGGCTTTGTCTACACCAATGGGGATAAGGAGAAAGTTTTACCTACAGAGCTTAACCTGTCCGTAGAGGTATTGGGAGTGGATAGCAATAATCCAAATGGTAATGGTACAGGTGAGGTACGGTTTTCGGCAGTAGCCAAAAATGCGGTTAAATATGGTTATAAGTTTAACGACGGATCAGAGGAAGTAAGTATGGATGGCAATTTCACCTATACCTTTACAGAGGAAGGTATCCATAATTACAAAATAACGGTCTTGGCCTATTCCAGTACGGGAGATTCTATAGATATTTCGGAAACGATTACTGTTTTTGTGACCGAATATGAAGCCAAGCTCGTTTGGTCTGATGAATTTGAAGGGGATGGGGCACTTTCCGCGCAAAATTGGAAGTTGGAAACCATAGCCCCAGATAATGGAAGCTGGTACAATGGGGAATTGCAGCACTATACAAACAGACGGGATAATGCATATGTTTCGGACGGGACTCTCAAAATTGTGGCGAAAAAGGAGCAATACACGGCCCAAGGAACCACCAAGCAATATACTTCGGCGAGATTAAATTCGCTTTTTTCCTTTACCTATGGAAGGGTAGAGGTAAGGGCTAAGCTTCCATATGGACAAGGGACATGGCCGGCCATATGGATGTTGGGATCCAATATTGAAACCGTGGGTTGGCCTGCTTGTGGAGAAATAGATATTATGGAGCATTGGGGCCATGAACCAGAGAAAATTTCAAGCGCCACCCATACACCATCCTGCCATGGCGGATGCGCCGATGTAACTGTTGGAACCACCACTATTGCGGATTACGATACGGAATTTCATGTCTATGGGGTTGATTGGAACAAAGATTCCCTAAGATTTTTTATCGATGATAAATTTGTCTATGCTTATAATCCAACCCTCAAAAACAAGGATACTTGGCCATATACGGCAGATCAATTTATTATTTTGAATGTAGCCATGGGGGGAAGTTGGTTCACTGTCGATCCAAATTTTGTATCGTCCACTATGGAGGTGGATTATGTTAGGGTGTATCAATAGGACTTTTCAGTCTGTTTGATCCTGTGCCAAACTACTTGTAATGGGAACGGTTTATTGCTTGCCAGAATTATTAAATAAAGTCATATATGCCAGACGGCCATAAAAGTTACTTCTGTAAATTCAAATATTCCATAAGCAATGGTATTTTTTCAATCTTTTCCTTGGTCAAAGGTTTTTGAATAAAATGTACAATGTTGGCATATGATTTGGATTTGTCCAAATCAGCATAATCTGCGGAGGAAGTTAAAATTACGACACTAATGCTCTTAGCCAAGCCAAGGTTGCAAATCTCATCCATTAATTCCCAACCATTCATTACTGGCATATTGATATCTAAAAGCAACATGTATGAAATGTCAGGACCATTGTTGTCTAGTATATGATCCAATGCCAATTTCCCATTCTTAAATTGTTCAATTTTGGAATTGGTGTATTTTGAAAACAGTTTGTTGTGCAAAAAAAGAATTACCGGATCGTCATCAATCTGCAATAATCTGTGCGTCATTCCTTTTCTCTTTTAGTTGGGTATCATTAATAATCTTGGCTATGTTTTTGGTCATGACATCCATTTCATTGGCCGAATTTATAATTTCCTTATTGATATAATTCATTTCTTCCTTGCATATGGAGTCATGATCGTTTAGTAAATTTATTAGGCCCATTAATCTAACCAAAGGAGCCCTAAGTTCGTGGGACTGCATCCAGCCAATCTTTTTTAAACTCTTATTTTGATTTTCTATATATTTTAAATATTTCATTTTTTCTGAAATATCTATAGCGATGATCTGTCTACATTTTTTGCCATTGTAAGTAATAGGACTGCTATATAGATGCACTGTTAATATTTGGCCATTTTTGGTAATATGTTTAAAATGTCCATCGAAAAGGTTTGAATAATTTTCTCTAGTTTTTTTAACCTGTTTCTCCAGATATGTCATTTCACCTTCTGGTCTTATATCCGCCAAAGTCATGCCCATGAACTCCTCTTTGCTATAACCATATTTTTCTATGGCAGCAGTATTAACATTCAAAAAAGCTAATGTTTCTAGGTTATATACCCATGAAGGCTGGGGGGAATGCTGAAAAAGGCTATGGTATTTTTCTTCGGATACTTTAAGTTGTTCGGTATACAATTTCTCCTTAGTGATATCCGTAATTACAATGTCCAGAAAACAACTGCCATCTTTATCCCTTATAGGTGTTCCTACGCCCTGACACCAAATAATCTTATCTTCCTTTGATACCACCCGCCATTGGCATTCGAAAAATTCCATTTTCGTGAAGGAATTGTTTAAGGCAGATCTAATTCTGCCAAGATCATCCACATGAGCTAAATTACGTAAATAGTTTTCATCTTTTAAAAGGGTTTTGCATGGAATATTCCAATGTTGTAGGGCTTCCTCACTTATAAAATCAACTTTAAGATTTTTATTGGAATCTTGTTTTAAGCGGAGTATTATTATGGAAACGCTTTTAAGGATAGATTTTAAATGGGTATTCTTTTTTTTCTTGTCCGTTACCTCTTGTATGGTGCCGATTGCTCCAATAGGATTGTTGGAGGTGTTAAATTCATTGGCTAGACCAGATTCTTTTATCCATCTCCATGACCCATCCTTATGCTTGAACCTATAGGATATTTCAAAAGAATGATCGGTGCCTTTTTTATATGCCTTCCAAGATTTTTGAAGTAGATCAAAATCTCCTGGATAGAATAATTCCTTGAAACTGCTGGAAGTAAATGATTGATCGTCGGGAGCTACATATCCCAGGACATTTTTAATATATTCAAGATTCTTGAATATAGGGTCTTCTTTATCCCATCTCCATCCATAATACTTTTTCTGCGTTCCCATATTCCTAAAACCTCACCTAGTTGCTTTTCCTGTAATGCCAATTACTTTGTAGAATTGACTTTGTCCAAATTAAATTTAAATGTTAAGATATGATTCAATTTAGATAATATATAATGCAAACGGCTTATTTTTTAAATACGTATGTACAATTAAGCTTTTTGTGCCTTTAAAAGGTACCAAATACCTTATTCACCTGGGATGTTACCCCTTATTAAGAGCGTAGGTACTATGCTTAATTTATTATAGGTACAGTCTAAATGAAAGGTAGTAGCATATGGAATTGAATAATGGGTATGCCCAGGCGACCATTAAGTGTTGGCCGACCTGTCCTGTTGTAGTACGTTTGGTTCGTGCTAGTTTTTATCCAATAAGCTTTTTTGGAACAACTTAAAGATACGGGTGTATTCATCGGTCCAGCTACTGGGTTCCACAAAACCGTGCCTTTCTACCGGGTACACGGCCATTTCCCAATTGTGTTTCTCCAACTCTATCAAGCGTTGGGATAATCGAACCATATCCTGAAAATGTACGTTGTCATCTATCATGCCGTGCAGGATCAATAAATCGCCCTTTAATCCGTCCGCAAAATAAATAGGGGAGCTTCTTCGGTAGGCCAAACTGTCCGTGACCGGGGTGTTCAATATACGGGCCGTATATCCGTGGCTGTATGCTGCCCAGTCTCCCACGGACCGGATTGCTGCTCCCGCTTTAAAGGTGTCGGGGGTGGTAAACATTCCCATTAAGGTGATGAATCCTCCATAGGAGCCACCATAGATGCCTATCTTATTCTGGTCTATCCCTAATTCCTTTACCAAATATGCTGCTCCATCCACTTGGTCGGACAGGTCCTTTCCACCCATATGTCTGTAAATTCCTGTTCTCCAGTCCCGACCATAACCGGCACTGCCCCTATAATCTATGTCCAACACGGTATAGCCATTGTCCACTAAGAGATTGTGGAACATATACTCCCTATAATAGGTACTCCACCATTTATGGGCGTTTTGCAAATATCCAGCTCCATGGACAAAAATAACGGCAGCCTTATTTTTTATCTCGGAATTAGGTTTGTATAGCCGAGCGTGTACTGCCTCGCCATCTTCGGCCTGGAAGGTGATTATTTCTGGGTCGCGCCATTCGTACCCATTAAAATCTTTGGTGGTGGAAAAAGTGATTTGTTTTGCCTCTGCTTTGGATTTCCCCCAAATAGGGTTGTCCTGCAGGTACAGTTCCGTAGGCTTGTTGGTGTACGAATGCAAAATGGCCATTTTACGCTCGTCTGGGGACAGGGTAACCTCATTGGATCCGGTCATCTGGGTCAGCTGCTGTAGTTTTCCACCATCAATGGGCATGGTGTAAAACTGTCGGTCACCGGGATGGTTCTTATTTGCCGTAAAATACCAACGCTTTTTATCCTTTGAGATTCGTGGGTCGTAGATTTCAAATTCCCCCGAGGTCAATGCCGTTACTTTTTTGGTGCTTACATCCATCATATAGAGATGTGAATAGCCCGTTTTTTCGGATTGGAACCAGATACTTTTTCCATCGGGCATCCAACCCATTTCGCCTCCTTCGTATCCTCCTATGCCGGGTCCGGCTATCCAAGCTTCATCATGTTGGCGATCCAACTGCGCAACCGTACCGTTTTTTGGATCTAGAAGTACGATCCACCGGTCTTTATAATCATTGCTGTTAATGTCCAATACCGCGTATTTTCCGTCCTCGCTCCAAAGAGGCCCATCAATATACCCTAACCTGTTTTTGTTTTCATAAGTCTTATCCGGATAGTCCTTGGTGTACTCAGGTACGTAATCCAAACCTTCCAAGCTGTCAAGGACTACTGGGTAGGCTTTTCTGTTGGCAATGTCATATACGAACATTTCATATTCGTAGGGTTCGTTGCCCACCTTAGATCTTGTATTTTCATCTTCGGTATAGCCCGATTCGGTAACGTAATGGGGAACAATGGTACCCTTATTGGCTTTTGGTGATTTTGCACCTATGTAAGTAATAAATTTTCCTTTGGGATCAATCCTTTGATTGTAAATCGATTTGTCTTCGGGGTCAATAGGTAAGGGTTCTTTGGCTTCCAGACGTTTGTTCATTTCCTCGGCCGCATCCTTTTTTGCTTTTCGTTCGCGCAATACCTCAAATAGGCCTAATTGATCTTCGTATAGCCATTGGTCTTTTTTACTTTTTTCGTCATCTGTTTTTTTGGACTTAATTTGGGTTAGCTGTACGGTACTCCCATTGGCGATGTTCCAAGTAAATAGACTTTTGCCCTTTTGGTAGGCCACTTTGGTGTCGTTCTCGGTGAAATGGGGGGTGCTTTCGTATTCTTCGGTCTGGGTTATTTGGGTAATGTGTCGGGTCTTAAGGTTCAACATAAATATGTCTCCCCGCTTGGCATATAATTTCAGGGATCTATCCTGGTTATAGACCCCGTAAGTACTGGGTAGGGCATATTCGGTCTCAAAATTGGTTTTTACTGTCTTGTCCGATTTTAAATGGTAGTTGTAGAGGGAGTCACTTTGGGCCTTGACGGGGTTCCAATCAAAATATAGGGTCTGACCATCCACAGACCATTGCGGGTTGGAAGGAAGATGCCCCACAAAGTCATCGCCCTGCATAATTTCTTTGATCGATAACGTTGAGGTATTTCCTTGCTGGGCAAGACAAGGAGTAATGGACAATAGAAATATGCCGCACAGTAGCCAAGTGTTCTTCATTTACTTTATTTATAAGCCTAGGATAACCTTAGGTTTGGATTTGCCAGTTTTTCTTAAAACATGGAAGCGGTAAATATCCTAAATCTTGGTAAATATCACAAAGTTGTAGACAAGATATTCGGCTTTTGGAAATTATAGTGGGAGTTTGGATTGGAGGGTTTAGTGGGTAGGCCTTTCTTCAAATTCCGGGCAGTCCAATCGAATATCTGTATTCAATAATTCCTTGTCCAGTAAATTGCAATAGTCCTGATCGGTCTTCCTACTGTAGAATTTACAACCATAACAGGTTCTTTGCACCGTAAGAATTCCGCTTCTATTTAATTTATAGATAAGTTTGCTAAGTGTACCGAATAGAGCTTCCAGGTCGGTCTGATGCAAAGTGGTGAGCTCAGTTTTTAAGGGATTGGCAAAATCAGATGTTTCTTCCACCATTTTTTTGCCTTCAGTGGACAAACCAATGGAATAACTTCTGCTATCGCTGGAGGAGTAGTTTTTGGTAATGAAGCCTTTCTTGTCCAATACCCTAATGGCATCGCTTATAGTAGGTTTGGTAATATTGAATTCTTTGGCCAAGTGACTTACATTACAGAACTCGGTTTTGTGGTAGGCAATAAAAATTAAGATCTGGATCTGGATGGGACTTAATCCCAATAATTTGGCCTTATCCCATAGCAAAACCTTGAATGCTTCGGATATACGTTCAAGCCCGGCAACAATTTTACTGGAAACGTCGGTCTCTTGATGGTCCGGATTAAAAATACTTTTGTCCATATAAAAAGCCTGCCGGGATTTTATCCGACAGGCAAAGTTAGTTATCCTAATTAAATTATTCGCAATTTTCCATTTCTATGATGTAATACCCTTCTTTATTGATAATATCCGCTATGGTATTTGCTGCCTGTTCCATATGGCAGAACTTGCATTCCTTGGAGGAAAGTTCAGCTGTTTTGAACGGTTTTGTGGATAGAAATTCACGACCGTATTTAAAAATACTGTCCTTATCTTCCATAGTAGCAGGTACGAGTATATCAAAATGCATGTTCTTGCCGTCTTCACGGGCTACATAAGTGTCCCAAACAGATATTTTCATGGCGTTCACTGTTAAAATTTTAAAATATTAGGAATCCTAACTTTTAAGGTTAAATTTTTTTAACCCTTTACATCTGCCATGGAGGCGCCAAAGTTAATGTGCAGTACATTTCCAGTAGGGGTGACCAAAGCTGGAACCGATTTAACGCCGGCTTTTTCGGCCTCGGGAATGCGCGATTTGCTGGTTCCGAAATGTACAATTTCCACATTGTCCTTTCCTACTAGTTCTAAGATCTCATGTTCTGCACTAAGGCATACGGGACATCCTGCGTGATAAAAAACAGATTTTTTCATTGTTCTAAAATTTAGGTTATAGCACTATTGCCATACAAATATAGTAAGGAATCCTAACTAAACAAATTATTATGAATATTTTAATATGAAATAGACCTAATTTGAAAGGGGTATTGGTTCTAGTTGGATTAGAATTTTCTGGAGAGCTGTTCCTGAATGCACCTGTAAATCCGGGCTTCCGGTTTCTTAAAACGATTACTCTTTAAGGTTTAATTCAAAATACTTGGCCGATTCGTGGGGATTATGGCGATAGGCAGAAATTTCTTTAAAACCATGATCAGTATACAATTTTATGGCCGATTTCATAAAGTCGGCCGTGTCCAATTTTACACTGTCGTATTGTAGTTTTCTGGCGGTATCCAGGCATTGCTTCAATAACAGTTGCCCTATGCCCAAGCCTCTGCTATTGGGTTTTACATACATTCTTTTAACTTCACAATCCTGCTGGTTGAATCTACGTATCCCAGCGATGCCAACGGCCTCCCCGTTTATATAGGCAATATATAATCCCCCATCCTCAGGATTGTACATTTCGGGCAGACCCGCCATTTCCTTGTCAAAATTTTGAAAGGATAGATCAATGCCCAGCCAGGCTACATATTCCAAAATCAATTCCTTTGCCGCTAAATAGTCGGTTGTTGTTTGGGCCAGTTTTATTTCGATCTTGGGCTTCATGCAGGATTAATCGGTAAATCTATTGGTTGAAAAGTACGGAATTATTTTGATTTTTTTCTCCTGTATTAGGCTTCTATTTTTACCAAACTCTTTTTCTTTTTATACGTCCTGCCATACCAAAGTAATATTCCGGTTACGGGCAGACTAGCGGTAAGCAGGCTCACCAAAAAGGCAATTATTTTTCCGGCAATGCCCCCTATGGCCCCAATATGGATGTCATAGTTCATTCGTAGAATTTTGTCCGCTACCTTGGCATTTTCATATTTACCGTATATACCTGGGGTATCTATTTCCTCTAGGGTATGTTGGTCAAAAAACCGAAAGTCCGAATCGTAGTATAGACCAGAACTATTGGAAACTTCTACATAAATACTTGCATCCGGGCCTGTGGGATAGTGAAGTTCAAAACTTTCCGCATCGGGCGATGCTGCCTGAAGTTTGGGAATAAGAAGGTCAATCGGCATTACACCTTCGCCTTGGCTTGGGGAGCCAATATTTTCAGGAATTATAAATGCAGCTTCCTTGTCTCCCCCCAAAGATTTATAAAGTACATACTTCATCCAATTATAGGACATTACCGAGCCCGTAAAAGCAAGGATCAGGGCTAGTGAACATATGTAAAAACCTATTATGGTATGAAGGTCAAAGTTCTTTCGTTTCCAACGGGTAGTATCTTTCCAGCTAAACCTTAAGCGTTGTTTAAGATTTTTCCGCTTCTTAGGTACCCAAAGGAAGATTCCGGAAAGGATTATTGCCATAAATATAAGGATGGACGCTCCTACCACCTGTTCCCCAATTTCTTTTGGCAACCATAGCCGCATATGCCCTTTTAGGATAAAGGCAAAAAATCCGGATAAATGGTCATCCACCTGTATCACCTTGCCAGTATATGGATTTAGAAAAACACTTTGGTAAAATTCTGGTTGCGGGTCGTAAAAAATAACCTCAATGGCATCATCCGCCTTTTTAAATAGGGTGCCATGTATATGGTTATCGGGGAAAACCTCCTTGGCATACATTTTGGCCTCAGTAGGGGTAAGAATGGGTTCGTTTTGGGGGCTTACCTTTTTATAGTCGTCATATAGACTTTCAATCTCATCCCTAAAGGCCCAGCAACAGCCGGTAATCGCAACAATAAATACAACGATACCAGTGGTAAGGCCTAAAATTTTATGAAGTTCGAAGATAATTTTTCTGAGGTTCATTTGTGCAAGGTTGAAAATCTATATTTTTTTGCTTAAAACTTGTAAGTGAAATTGGCCAATAACACCCTTGGGGCCTGTGGATTTATAGTGGACCAGCCTTTGTAATATTCTTTGTTAAAGGCATTATTTAGCTTTAGGCCAATGCGATATTTGTTGGCTTGGTAATAAAGAGAGGCGTTGGCTATGGTATAACTTGGCAGGATAAATTCTCCTGTGGAGGCATAGTTTATGGCAAAGCGTTCACTTGCCCCGTTAAACCCTAGTCCCATTCCAAAACCGTCCAACATACCCTCCTGTAATTCATAGTTGGCCCAAAAATTATACTGTGTTTCGGGACCGGCCTCCAGGGGTCTGCGATTCAAAATCTCGGTATTGTCAGATTTGGTGGTTTCACTATCGTTATTGCTGAAGCCGGCCCTTAGGTTCAAACCTTTAACGGGGTTGGCGTTGATTTCAATTTCAAAACCTTTGCTTTCCACTTCCCCGCCTTGAATTTTGTTAAAAGGTGAGGAGGGATCGGTGATTACACGGTCTTTTACCTTAATGTTGTAGTAACTAATGGTTGCATTTAATCTATTATTGAACAGATTGGTCTTAACTCCAAATTCCAATTGATTGGCCTGTTCCGGATCAAAGGTTTCCAGAGTCTGCGGTCCCGCGTCCGGATCCCCTACCAATTGGGGGGCAACGTTGGTAAACCCGTTTTGGTAATTGGCGAAGATAGAAAGTTGATCCAAAATTGGTTGGTAAAGCAATCCAAATTTGGGTGATAAAGTGGTTTGGTCATAATCATCATCCACACTGGCCAAGTTGCCTTCATTGTCAAAACGATCTACCCGCAGTCCCAGCATGGCCGATAGGTTATTGCTGATATTTAGGACATCCGA
The DNA here is from genome assembly GCF_018860365.1 of Arenibacter algicola. Classification (GTDB taxonomy): domain Bacteria; phylum Bacteroidota; class Bacteroidia; order Flavobacteriales; family Flavobacteriaceae; genus Arenibacter; species Arenibacter algicola_B. Next base: position 124,671 of record NZ_JAHKPO010000001.1, on the reverse strand, counting down.
GGCATAAAGACTATAAATCTGATATTTGGATTTAAGGTTCCCTACGGCCTGTGAGGCCAACACGGCATCTACTGCTGCCGTAGATAGGGCATATGTATCGGTTTCCACATCGGCAGTAAAAGGATTGTCCCCATTGGACCCACCTTCTGGAGTTACATTCCCATAGAAGGCATAGCCGGTACTATTATTGATTTCCGTGGCGTTGAAATAATCCAGACCAATTACGACTCGGTTTCTAAGGGAGGCGATCTTAAAATCGCCGATAAAATTTTGCTGTATATCCGTGGTTTGGGTATTGGCGTTTTGTTTGTTGATGAACCTTGTAAAGGTATCGTTCCCTAAGATGCCATAATCGTACAGATAGGAATAGTAGCCCTTTGTAGAAGTGGAACTTTTGGAAAGTAAGGTCTGTGATTGCCAGGTATCGGACAATTTATAGTCCATTTCAATCCTATAATTCTGCGTCGGATTTTCCAAGCTAAGGTCATTGCTTGTAAAGGACAGTTTGTTGTTATAGTTCAACTCCTCCAGGTTTTTGGATTCTGTAGGAGCCCCTCTATTTAGAAACAAGAAGGTAGGGTTGGTCTGTTCCGCCTGTGTAATTTCACCATAGAAGGAGAAGGATAATTTGTTGTTTACCTTGTAGGATAGGGAAGGGGCTACGAAAAAGGATTTTCTAAAGCCGGCATCCTGAAAACTTTGTTCTGTGGAGTAGGAGGTGTTTAGCCTAAAATATAAGTTTTCACTTTTATTGAGTGCCGTATTGAAATCGCCGGTAATCTGGTTTAGTCCGTAAGTACCGGAAGTAAAGGAAAGTTCGCCACCGCTACCGGCATAGGGTTTTTTGGTAACCACATTTATTAGACCGCCATAGGAGCTTACCGCATTGCCGAACAAGGTTGCGGAAGGTCCTTTTAAGACTTCTATCCGTTCTATATTTGCCGGATTTATAGTACCGTTGGTTAAACCTGGTAGGCCGTTTACCAATTGTGGTTGTACGGAGAATCCGCGCATGGAATAGTATCCGGCCCCATCGCCGCCCCTACCTGTGGAGGTCCATAGGTTTTCCACTCCGGCGGCATTTTTAAGGGCATCGTCAAAGTTGGTCACTATCTGTGATTCCAAAAGATCGGTGGTAATAGTGTTGTACACCTGGGTATTTTCGATGTCCTTCAGTGGGAGTTTGGATACATAGGCCGTTTTCTTTCTTGAAAATTTATTGATGCGCTCCCCTTCAACGATTACTTCGGTGAGTATCTCGTTTCCTTCATATAAGATTAGGTCCCCAAGATCTAGTGTTTTTCCGTTGGTAACGGTAAATGGGACATCCCTGGTTCTAAACCCAAGATATGAAATGGATAAGGTGTGTGCGCCGTCGTTAAGATTGGCGATTTCAAAGTGTCCTTTTTCATCGGTCTGGGTCCCTGTTTGGGAATTCTTTACCAGAATATTTACCCCAAATAGAGGTGTTTCGGTGTTGTCCTTTATGGTTCCGCTAACGGTTGGGCCTTGTGAAAATGCTATGGAATTTAGGCAAAGGAGAAGTAGTAATGTTAGTTGGTTTTTCATCTATTCTTATTTAGACTAATAATAAATAATTGTTCGGCGACAAAAATATCTTCTAGAATTGAATTGAGCAAATTATTTATATTAAATCTAAATAAGAAAATGCTAATAGCTGATTTCCAATGGTAAAGGGGTGTTTTAAATCGTTTGGAAGAACAAATCTGTTGGCTTTTTGGGCTTTATCCCCTTATTGATTATTGATAATGGGTACGATTTCTTGGTCCATTGCTGCCAATAATTGCTAATGCGCGGCGGGGCCTCATAAACAGGTTGAGGGATATAATTTCGGTTTGAAGGTAGCCGTAAACTGGTCCTAAGCCATAATTTGGATAAAGACCGCTAATGGATAAATGAAATTTATCGAAAAAAAAGTATGATATATATTATAAACAACAACTAAAGTTGAAAAATTAACAAAAAACTACCCCTGTTAACGTTAACGAATAAAAAAATAATGCTAACTTTCATTGCAAAAGGGGACAAGGTATCTTTTATATGAATTGTAAATGTTGGTCTCCAACGCAAAAATGCCGAATGGGCGCTGGGCTGCTTAAAGGATTAAACGGTTTTGGATTTTAGGTCGGGCCTTTGTATAATGTCAATAAAATTAATAGTTAACGTAAATATAATTGCAAATGAAATCTACGAGAAGATCATTTATTAAAAGAACGGCTGTGGCAAGTTCTGCCGTTATTGCGGCACCTACCATCATCTCATCGACTGTTTTTGGGGCCAACGACCGTATCAATGCGGCAGTTTTGGGGGTCAATGGCCGTGGAAAAAGCCATATCCAGGGCCTCATGGCACAAAAGAATGTGCAGGTTATCACCTTGTGCGATCCGGATATGAACCTTTTAAGGGAACGCCAAAAAACGTTTAAAGAAACCTATAAGAAAGATGTTGCTTTGGAGCAAGATCTTCGTAGGGTAATGGATAATAAGGATATAGACGTGGTAAGTATTGCATCGCCAAACCACTGGCATGCCCTTTCTGTAATTTGGGCCTGTCAGGCCGGGAAGGATGTCTATGTTGAAAAACCCGGCTCCCACAATATTTGGGAAGGCCGTAAAATGGTAGAGGCAGCGGCAAAATATGATCGTATTGTACAGCATGGGGTTCAGTTAAGGAGTTCCCCTGCCGTGAACGAGGCTATTAATTTAATGCGAGACGGATATATAGGAAGGGTTTATATGGCCAGAGGTATTGTTTTTCGTTGGAGGGGCGATATCGGGGACAAAGGTTTCTCTCCCGTTCCGGCAGGAATAGACTATGACCTATGGACAGGACCAGCTCCAAAAAGGCCATTTACCAGAAATTTGGTGCACTACAATTGGCACTGGCACTGGGATTATGGCAATGGGGATGTAGGAAACCAAGGTATTCATGAAACCGATCTATGTATGTGGGGCTTGGATGTAGGGCTTCCTACAAAGATTACCTCTATGGGCGGAAAGTATCTTTGGGACGATTGCAAGGAGGTGCCAGAAGTGCTTACCTCTGTGTATAACTACCCTGAAGAAAGAAAGATCATACAGTTTGAAGTGCGCCCTTGGTGTACCAATACCGAAGAAGGTGCTACCGTAGGTAACATTTTCTATGGCGATAAGGGTATATTGGTCGTAGATGGTTATGACAAGTATAAAACATATCTAGGACAGGATAGGACACCAGGTAAATCTGGCGAGGACGGTGGAGAATCTGGAAGTGGAATGGACCGTGGTGCCGGTGGAACCGACGGACATTTTGCCAATTTTATAGAGGCGGTGCGCAAGCGCGATAAAACTATCTTGAACGGGCCTGTAGAAACAGCCCATCTATCCTCTGGCTTGGCACATTTGGGCAACATAGCCTATAGATTGGACCGTGTCCTTACATTCAATCCAAAATCCGAGTCGTTCATAAACGACCCTGAAGCGGATAAAATGTTAAGACGAGATTATAGGGAAGGATTTGAAGTTCCCGAAAATGTTTAATAACTTTATTTCGATTTATATTTAATTGACTTTAATTGACACTAAATGAATGTTTTGTAATTCTTTTTTATGTGGAATTCATGTATAATAGAAGGTAGCTCCAGATAATAACCATTGTAACCAAATGGTTCGTTGGAGTAATGGCAATGCCCAGGGTCTTGAATCCTGGGCATTGTTTATTTATAATAAGTTTTGGACTGTTGGGATATGTTAATGTCCCTCATTGCTATTGGTCGTTTAACCCCTTGCCCTGAAGAATTTTAGGGGTATATTTTTCCACTCTGTTGGCTCTTGTGGCGGATTGCTTGGCTTGTGAGAAATACAGCAAATACCCCCTTTGTCTTCCTGGTGTTAAGCCTTGGAAGGCAGCTTTTAAATCGGGATCATTATCCAAGGCCTTTTTAAATTCAGTAGGCATATTAAATTCGGAGGTCTTTTTCAATGTCACTTCCAAGCCGGCTTTTTCTACCTCAATGGCCTCAAAAATATAGGCTTTGATAGTAGGTTTTAAATCTATGATTTCCTTTAGGCTTGTAAATCTTAGTTGACGGGCGGCTTGTACGTTCTCGGTTTGTTGGATTAACATATTGTTGGTGTCCTTTAACAGGACTCCTTTATGAAAAAGAAGGGCGCAATATTCTTTAAAACCATGGATTAAGACCACATTTTTGTCTTGGAACGTATAGCAGGGGTGCATCCATTTAAATTCCTCTGTGAGGCCGAAATCCAGGCAGATTTCCCTCAACAAAGTCATTTCCGGTTTCCATTTTTTGGCCCTGTCTAAAAATCTATCCACAACTTTAGGGTTCATAATGTATAAGTTTGTAAGTATTCTATAACCAGGTACTTAATTGCAGTAATTCGCCGCAATTTATAAATTTTCGGCAAATAATATTAATATTTCAGATACATGATGTGATTGGGGTTGGAGTGTGTTTCCGATATTTTAAAATTAAACTCCCCAACAATCTTAAATCCAGCTTTTAAGTAAAAGTTCAGAGCTTTTTGGTTCTCTTTCCAAACAGCCAACCAAATACCTTTCTCATGGTTTTGTTTTGATAATTCAATATTAAAGTCGAATAGTTTTGCACCTAAATTTTTCCCATAAAACTCCTTTAAAAGATACAGCCTGTCCAGTTTTGTTATGGGTAGATCGTTAATGTTTTTGTTGGAAGTGTTTAATTCTATTTTTGAAAACCCTGCAATTTTATCATTGAAATAGACCAGATGGTATAGGATATTTGTATTCTCAAATTCCTTATTAATGGCCGCCTTGTTATAGGTTTTAGCAATAAAGCTGTTGATGTCTTCTTTTGAAGCGCTGTGCCCGTGAGATTCCCAAAAGGCCTGTTTTCCTATTTCGGCAATTATTTGGGAGTGCTCCCTATTTGCCTGTGTTATTTTAATCATTGGGTTTGCTTACTTTTTAGAGGGGTATGTAGACCTACCCATTTTTGGACATCACTAAATTCAACAATTTTTCTTTAATAATGTAAGAAGCTTTTAGTTTTAAAAAAAAGTTGTTTTTGGCACGAGCCTGCCTATGGGTCAGGTAGACGTGAAGCCTGTATGCCGATTTAGGCAGGCTCGAGCTAGCGGGGTTTTATTTATTCAATTTCATTGATTCCAATTTCCCTTAAATATTCATAAGTCTTGTCATAAAATTCTTTTGGTCTAGTGTGATCGAGGTCATTACCTTCTGGAACATAAATGACCATTCCTTGTCTAGCCCTAGTAAGAAGAACTCGGTACGTGTTCTTTAAATATTCTTTGTCTATTTCCTTGTTAATATTTTGCCACTTAGTTCCTTTAAAGTTTTGATATTTCCAATCAGTGTTATTCATATGAAAATTACCACCCCAAGCGATACAAGCCCAATCTATTTCTAGTCCTTGAATATCAAATTCTGTAGCTACTTCTTCTAAGAAATAAGAAGATCGAATATCCTGGCTGTTATTTAAAAACCAACTTGGCGCAGATATTTCATTCTTTACATCAATGCCCAATGGTCTAAGTCGTCTTGCACCAGAGGAACCTATTAATCCGATTCTTTCACTTCCTTTGGCTTTAAACCGAAGCCATTGTTTTGCTTTTTCAAGATTTCTAGATAGAACAATAGGATATGAATTTTTAATTTCAGAGTAAATACGTTGTGAATTTTCAATTTTAATATCTAGTAACTCGTGGATAAAATTGGATAATTGTTCTGATCTAAACGACCTTACAGATACTGCGAGGTGTAATCCGATTTTACTGATACCTTTTCTAACTAACCATTTTTTTGATTCGTCAGATTTTAGGTAATTATCACTATCTAATATTGAACTAGAATAATGAATTTCCCAGTCAGGAAAATGATTTTTAAGTGAATTAATCCATTCTTCCAATCCTGCCTCCCCAGTGTTAATTTCCTGTCCACCACCTATTAAACAAATAATAGTGCACCAATCAGTATGTCTATTCATTACATCAATCAGGAATTCAGGTTCGGATTTGTTAAATTCTTCAATTCCCTTTTTTCTTTTCATGAATGAGCTAACTTGATCATTTGTCCAAGCTCTTTGAGCTTCATCGAAAATTACTACCTTTTCAATTGGAGCTTTATTTGAAAGTAAATTATCATCTCGAAAGTGATGGATGTTTTGAATAAAAGCATTCGCTTTAATCCCAGCCTGCTTCTTGCTCAGTTTTTCATGATTTTCTTTTGCTGTCAATACTTCGTCTCTGGTTAGTGCTTCTCGTAGCACATCTACTAAAGGTCCATTCCCAGATAAAAATACTGCATGTTCATCTTCATCTGCTTTCATTCTTTCTACTGCTATATTCAATCCCGCTAAGGTTTTTCCAGCTCCGGGAACACCGGTCACAAAACATATTGATTTAATTCCCTTTGCTTTTGACTTATCAATGACTGAATTAATACAATCTGCGGTTTTAGAGAGATTGATAGTTCCAGAATCCGATCTTGTTATTTCCTGAACATTATGCCCTTTGTATAGAGCTTGAGCAGCCTCTACAATTGTTGGTGTTGGTTTGTAGATTGAATTTTCCCAATACTCAATATTTATTGGTTCGTTATCAAGGTTTAAAAATTTCTCGAGTGTTTTTGCTAAATCATATTGATTGGACTTCGCAGCAGTTTTATGATCGATAATATGAACATTCTGCTCTTCAACACTTGTAGCATTTGTTGCAACTAAAACTGGGATGAGGTTGATTTTATGACTTCCTTCATGGAAGTTTTTTAGGTCAATCGTGTAATCAATCACTTGTTCGATTGAATGTTTTTCATAGCCGCTATCACCAACTTTAAATTCTATTATAAAGGCAACATTATTAATGATCACAATATTATCAACTCGTTTGCCCATTCTTGGAATTGCAAATTCAAAATAAATTTGACCTTCAAATCCATGAAGTTGGTTTTTTAGAATGGTGATTTGTTTACGCCATGCCTTTACTTGCAATTCTTCAAGTGTTCTATTACTATGATTAGCAGTTAATTCACCTAATACACTTGAATCAGGTTCTAGTAAAAAGTCTTGGATGTTATTGGAGTAATAGGCTCGCTTCATAAAATATTCTCTTGTTTATTTTGGATTGTACTGAATGATAACACAACTGTATCAGTAACTATAGGCATACCCATATACAAACGTATGTTATAAGTGTATTCTTAAGGCTGCAATAAAAATTTAATTTACAATTTTAATTGAAAAGCAGGGGTTAGGGATTGCCAAAATATCTTTTTCTTAATTAGTAGTGCCAGAGCGGGGTATTTTCTATCTTTGCGCCATGGTAAAAGAAGATGTTTTAGCGTTGGTAGATCAAGGCCTTATGCTGCCTCTAATGGAGGAGTTTTACACTATTCAGGGAGAAGGTTTCCATAAGGGGACCGCGGCTTATTTTATTCGTGTGGGCGGCTGCGATGTGGGGTGCCATTGGTGCGATGTAAAGGAAAGTTGGAATGCGGAAACCCACCCTCCAACAGGGATAGACCATATTGTATCCAATGCGGCCAAATATTCCGATACCATAGTCATTACCGGGGGAGAACCCCTTACCTGGGATATGGGGCCCCTAACGAAAGCTCTAAAGGCTAAAAACCTAAAGACCCATATAGAGACTTCCGGAGCCTATCCGCTTTCCGGAACCTGGGACTGGATCTGTCTGTCCCCTAAAAAGAACAAGTTGCCAGAAGGGATTATCTATGACAAGGCGCACGAACTAAAGATGATCGTGTACAATAAGCACGACTTTATTTTTGCCGAGGAACAGGCGGCCAAGACCAATAAGGATTGTATTTTGTACCTACAGCCGGAATGGAGCGTAAGGGACAAGGTAGTTCCCTGGATCGTGGAGTATGTAATGCAAAACCCCAAGTGGAAAGTGTCCCTGCAGACCCATAAGTATTTGAATATTCCCTAAACGTAAGTTGAATGTTCAAAGTTGGAAAGTTTAAAGTTAAAGATCTTGGAATACAGGATGCTCACTACTACTTAATAAACCTATTTCCTAAACCATAAGCTGGCACCCCTTCCGTCTCCTCTCCTGATAGTTGAGGACCCACCTTCCCCTAACTAGGGGAAGGAGCCTTTTTTAGCGTGATTGCAATTTTTGCTGTCTACTACGATTTCTATTACGTCTACCTAGAGGCCGGTAGACAGGCCTGCCTGCAGTTATGTAGGCCGAATCCCCTAAATGACTTTCGATTTATATCCTCTAGTCTCTAGTCTCTAGTCTCTAGATTCTAGTTTCTTTTTTCTCACTACTCCACACCGATTCCCTACAACTGTCGAATCGTTTTTTAAACTTTAAACTTTCCAACTTTGAACTTTAAAAACAGTCTCACTGTTTCCTATGTGCCAATACAATAGGGGGCTGGCCGTTGAACGGATTCTGCATTCTGCCAATGGTCTTGGCATCCATACCAGAGGCCCTTATAACGCTCTTGTCCCCATAGCGTTCCCTAATCTTGTCCAAGGCGTTGTATAGGTTTAATATTTCCTCGGTATCATCAAATAGATCTATCTGGTAGTTGCCCTGAACCAAGTGACTGAAACGAATACCGATAAGCCTAATCAACAGCCTTTTGTTGTAAAGTGTATTGAACAGGTCCAAAATCTTGGGAATCAGAATATGGTCCGCACTGGTATACGGAATCTTTAATTGTTTGGAATAGGTATTAAAATCCGAATAGCGAATTTTTACCGCAATGCAGGCCGTAAGTTTTTTTCCCCTCCGCAGCTGATAGGCCAGATTCTCGGTCATGGCAATAAGGATTCCCCGTAGTTTAATGACATCTATGGTATCCCTCTCAAAAGTACGTTCGGTGGAAATGGATTTACGTTCGGAAAAGGGGATAACAGGGGTGTTGTCTATACCATTGGCCCGTTTCCATATTACGCCCCCATTGGCACCCAATACCCGCTGCATCATATCCATGGGCATTTCCTGGATGGTTTTTATTTGCCGCAACCCCAAATTTCTTAGGGTCTGATAGGTCTTGTCACCTACCATAGGTATTTTTTTAATGGATAAGGGCGCTAAAAAAGGTTTCTCGTGGCCTATATCTATCTTCAGTTCATTGTTGGGTTTGGCCTCATTGGTGGCTACTTTGGATACTACCTTGTTTACCGACAGGCCAAAGGAAATGGGAAGTCCGGTTTCCTTGATAATCTTATGGCGTAGCTCGGTAGAATATTGGTGGCAACCATAAAACCGGTCCATTCCCGTAAGATCTGCATAAAATTCATCTATGCTTGATTTTTCGAAGACTGGTACCTGCTCTTTGATAATATCGGTTACGATATCCGAATGTTTGCTATAGGTTCCCGCATTCCCTTTTATGATAATGGCTTCCGGACAGAGTTCTTTGGCCATTTTCATAGGCATGCCGGAATGCACCCCAAAACCTCTGGTCTCGTAGCTGCAGGCGGCCACCACGCCTCTGTCGCTAACGCCACCAACGAGTATGGGCCTATGCTCCAATTTACTGTCCTGAAGTCGCTCTACGGATACAAAAAAGGTATCCAAATCCAAATGAAGTATTGTCTTGTTCATTGCACACCAAAAAAAGGTATGCTAAATTATGGAATATTTCCAATATTTTGGATAATATCCATAATTTATTTAAAAGCAACTTATCATTGGATCAACATCAAAAAAAACATCTGTCAAGGTTATATTGTTCAAGTGGGGGAACTACATAACATCAAAAAAAATAGTGTAAAATTGAAAGTTTGCAGAACCTAATGTTTTTGCAACAAAAAAATACTATTCAAAGGTATATAGCAGGATCGAGAACAAGGCAAGGAAAAAGCAAAGGAAGACCAAGATCAATAACAATTTTAGTGTCATTGGAACCTCGATTCCATCACTTTTTCCTACCAATAATTCCCTTAAATACTGCATGCCTTTCATATTAATTAATGCATTTCTTCTTAATTAGTCCCAAGCAAATCCGGTTACCAGTCTAAAAATGAAAGCGTACAATACTACGGCAAACATAGCTACACTGAACCATAAGAAAGCTTTGAAATAATTTCTGACAATAATGCTTCCTAGGTTTTTGAATCCTTCGGCATAAATTTCTTTAACGAGTAATAATGTCTTCATATCTTTTATTTAATGTTATAGGGCAAAATTCGACCAGCCTTGCCCTAAACAGAAATTTAGTGGTTAAAAGGGGAAAAAAATGGTTAAAAAACGAATAGGGAATTTTTGTTCGGATGAATGGTTATTTACCAAGGATAAACAGCAGTTGGCATCCTAAACGCAAATAGTATTTCAAGGATGTTAATGGTAGTTTGGCAGATTGCAATTGGTCTATCTTAGTCCGAAAATAATTGGCCCAAGCAAGATTGGTCCAAGATCCAACTCATGGAGAAAGTAAGGGTATTGATTTGTCCGGTACTGGGCAGTCCTAAGAATTTAATACAACAAAGCACTTTCCAAATAGGTGAAAAGTGCTTTGTTAATTACAGGAGCCTATTAATAGTGTTAACCTATCTGAGTGTTGCGCATTAACCCTTCCTGTGCCACAGAGGCTACCAGAACACCATTTCTGTCAAAAATACTGCCCCTGGAAAAACCTCTGGAATTACAGGCACTGGGACTGTCCATAGTGTATAAAAGCCATTCGTCTATTTTAAAATTCCTGTGGAACCAAATAGCATGGTCTATACTGGCATAAAAGGTCTTTCCCTTTCTAAGTTCTTCGCGATGGGGGAGGGAGGCGGTGGTAAGAATGTTGTAATCGGAGGCATAGGCCAATAATTGTTGCTGTAGGGGCAAATCGGCATTTACCTTTTCCGTAGCGCGCATCCACATATGGTTGAATGGCGGGCCGTCTTTGGCAAGTAGGGCGGTTAACCGTTCAACGGGCTTAAATTCAAATACTTTGGGATGGGTAAGCTTTATAAGATTATAGGAGTCCGGATCCGTTTTTTTCATTTCCTCAATTTGCTCCAAGCTGTTCATCAACTTTTTGGGGGTAATTAAATTGGGCATGGTGATCTGGTGCTCCACACCATCTTCCTTGACCTGAAAGGATGCTGCCATATTAAATATGGCCTTGCCGTTTTGTTTTGCTACCACTCTACGTGTGGTAAAACTACGTCCGTCCCTCAGACAATCTACTTCATAGGTAATGGGAATGCTCAGGTCTCCCCCCAGAATAAAATAGCCGTGCATGGAATGGGCCATCTTATCATCGGAGACTGTTTGGTAGGCGGCGTGCAATGACTGACCCAAAACCTGTCCCCCAAAAACCCTGCCCCAGGGGGCCTGATAGTTTTGTCCCACAAAGGTATTGTCATTGATTCTTTCCAACGTTAATAATTGTATTAGTTCTTCTAAGTTGCTCATGTTCTGTTATCGATTCAAAATTACGCTAAGTGATCAGCAATAAATTACAAAGGTATATTACCGTGTTTTTTCTTTGGCAGATGCACCACTTTATTTTCCAGCAGCGCAAAGGCTCTTATTAATTTCCTGCGGGTATCCTTGGGAAGGATTACTTCATCTATAAACCCTCTTTCCGCTGCGCTATACGGATTGGCAAACTTATCGGCATATTCCTCCTCTTTTTCCTTTAGTTTGGCCTCTGGATCCTCTGCAGAATCTATTTCTTTCCTAAAGATGATCTCACTAGCTCCTTTGGCACCCATTACCGCAATTTCGGCACCGGGCCATGCATAGTTAAGGTCGGCCCCAATATGTTTGGAGTTCATCACATCATAGGCGCCACCGTAGGCCTTTCGGGTAATAACGGTTACTTTGGGAACCGTGGCCTCACTAAGGGCATAGAGCAGCTTGGCACCATTGGTTATTATGCCGTTCCATTCCTGATCGGTACCTGGCAGGAATCCGGGAACATCTACCAATACCAAAAGGGGAATATTGAAACAATCACAAAAACGGGTAAATCGCGCCGCTTTTTTGGAACTGTTTACATCCAAGACCCCGGCCAGACTCATGGGCTGATTGGCAACGATCCCGATACTTTTTCCCGCCAATCTGGCAAAGCCCACGACTATATTTTCGGCATAATGCTTATGGACCTCAAAGAATGGGGAATCGTCTATGATTTCATTGATGATATGCCTCATATCATAGGGCTGATTGGCATTTTCCGGTATAATGGTTTCCAGCTTTTCCCGGATCTCGGTATTTAGGGAATAGGGGAGTGGCTGTGGCACTTCCTCACAATTTTGGGGCAAGAAACCAATGAGTTCCTTAATCTGCGCAATGCACTCCAAGTCGTTTTCCGCTGTAAAATGGGTGACCCCGGATTTGGTGGCATGGGTCATTGCCCCGCCCAATTCTTCGGAACTAACGGCTTCATTGGTCACGGTTTTAACCACATTGGGTCCGGTGACGAACATATAGCTGGAATTTTCCACCATCAGGGTAAAGTCGGTCATAGCCGGGGAGTAGACTGCTCCCCCGGCACAAGGGCCCATAATGGCGGATATTTGCGGAATAACCCCGGAGGCCATTACATTCCGGTGAAAGATATCGGCATAGCCGCCAAGCGATCTTACCCCTTCCTGTATTCTTGCGCCGCCGCTATCGTTCAATCCAATAATGGGCACTCCTATTTTCATGGCCATATCCATTACCTTGCATATTTTTTCGGCATGGGTCTCGGAAAGAGAACCTCCAAATACGGTAAAATCCTGGGCAAAAACACAGACCTGTCTACCAGCAATTGTTCCATAACCCGTGACTACCCCATCTCCATAAAATATTTGTTTGCCCATACCAAAGTCTTTGGTCCTATGGGTTACCAGGGTACCCAATTCTTCAAACGAACCTTCGTCCAACAGAAAATGAATTCGTTCACGTGCAGTAAGCTTGCCTTTCGAATGTTGGGTTTCAATACGTTTTTGGCCGCCACCCAATTTTGCCTTGGCAATTTTATCTTCCAGTGTTTTTATGTTTTCCTTCATTAGGTAATACTTTTTGCCATTTAAAAATTTTGGTCCATGTGGCGTTTATCTCTTGGTTCTTTTAAAGGACCAATTGGAGTTTTTATAGGCGGGAAGCTTTAGTTGCTCCTGGTGCTCTAAGAGCAGTTTTAACCCTACTATAGCCGCAATTTCACGCTCCTCTGTATATTGCTGGTGCAGCAGTTCCGGAGTATAGAAATTCCTAACAAAATGGGTGTCGAAATTCCCTGAAGTAAAGGCCTCATGTTCACAGACAAACTTCCCAAAGGTTAGGGTAGTGGATATTCCCTTTATCTTATATTCCGATATGGCATTGATCATTAGTTGAATGGCTTCTTCCCTGTCTTTGCCATAGGTAATTAATTTGGCCAACATGGGGTCGTAATAAATGGGTATGGTCATACCTTCCTCAAAACCGTCATCCAATCTTATTCCTTTGCCCTCCGGACGCTTATAGGTTTCCAAAGTACCTATGCTGGGTAGAAAATTGTCCAATGGATCTTCGGCATAGACCCTAACTTCCAGGGCATGTCCCTTTATACTTAAATTTTCCTGTGAAAATGCCAGTTTTTCATTTCTGGCAATTCTTATCTGTTGTTCCACCAAATCTATGCCGGTAATTAGTTCTGTTACAGGATGTTCTACCTGTAGGCGGGTATTCATTTCCAAAAAATAGAAATTTTTATCACTGTCCAAGAGGAATTCCACCGTTCCGGCCCCTACATAGTCGCAGGCCTTGGCTACTTTTATGGCAGCTTCTCCCATGGCGGCTCTTATTTTTGGGGTCAATATGGCCGATGGAGCTTCTTCCACTACCTTTTGATGTCTTCTTTGTATACTGCATTCCCTTTCAAAAAGATGTATAATATGGCCAAAATTATCGGCCAATATCTGGATTTCTATATGTCTGGGAGATTCAATGTATTTCTCCAAAAAGACGGCACCGTCTCCAAAGGCCGCCTTGGCCTCGCTAATGGCACGTTCCATTTGCTCCTCTAATTCCGATGGCTGTTGCACCACCCTCATTCCTTTACCGCCACCACCGGCGGAGGCTTTTATTAAAATGGGGAACCCGATCTCTTCGGAAACTTTCCGGGCCAGGGTAATATCGGTAATGGATTCCTCAATTCCAGGTACCATGGGAATATTGTAGGCCTTTACAGCCTCCTTGGCTGCCAATTTATTGCCCATAACCTTTATGGCATGGGGTTTAGGGCCTATAAAGGTAATTCCGTTATCGGCTACCAGTTGGGCAAAAACGGCGTTCTCACTTAAAAACCCATAACCTGGATGGATAGCTTGGGCCTTGGTCTGTAAGGCTGCCTCCACAATTTTGTCCATATTCAAGTAAGATTCTGAAGAAGGTGAATTTCCCAAATGCACTGCTTCATCGGCAAATCTTACATGGGGCGACTCCCGATCGGCATCAGAATAGACCGCTACTGTTTTTATTCCCATATTTTGCGCCGTCCGCATGATGCGTAAAGCTATTTCTCCACGGTTAGCTACCAATATTTTTTTTATCTCCATACTAAGGCTATTCCATTTCAATAATTAGCTGTCCTTTGTCAACTGCATCATTAACATTGACTTCAATTTTCTTTACAACGCCTTCTCCCGGGGAAGTGATGATATTTTCCATTTTCATGGCCGATAGCACGATCAGCGGGGTGCCCGCTTCTACCTTTTGTCCTGCCTTGGCCATAACATCTATAATGAGTCCGGGCATGGGGGCTTTAATATTATTTATTTTATGGGTTTTGGTAGATAACAATCCCATTTTGTCTACCATTTGATCATATTCATCTGCTAGGACCATTGCATAACTATCCCCATTTACCTCTATGGTCATAGTTTTGTTGGCATAATCGGTATTCAAGATTTTGATCTTATAAGAGCGGTTGTGCCTTAGGGCATGAAATTGCTGATTGCCTATAGGAACAATATCCAAGGAAGCAATATCCTCGGGACTTAAAATGAATTTTTCCTTATCGATACTAATATCGTAGTTGGCCATAAAAAACGGGTTCACAATTTGGCCCAAGCTTATTTTGTTAAGACCATGGCCGCGATTAATAATAAAATAATAGAGGATTAAAAAGTTCTGGTTAAATGTAAAATGGCAATAAACCCTTCCATATTGTTCCAAACCTTATTTATCCCAAACTTGGACCTTCAATTTTAAGATTGAAAGTAAATTGAAATGGCCCTAAAAATTTTAGTGACCAATAGCACCAATGTTTCTGTTTAACTGCTTTTACTAAGATATGTAAAAGATTTAAAAGACAGATACTGCCGAGCCAATTCCCGGTTTCCGAGAATTATTTTATCCCTGGGGTTGAAGGGGCATTGTTTTGAAAAACAATTGTTTAGGGTTTAACTCAGGGAGTTATTATAAAATAAGAACGCTGTTATAGGTTTCATTCCGATAAAAAGGTAAAAAAAAGGACAATTTTATCCTTAATATGATTTTTATCATGTTTTTTGTTTCAATGGCAACCTAATTTTGTCCCAATAAATTGTTAAAAATCGCAAATTATGTATAAATCTTTCTAAGCAACAACGATCAATATCAATATTACGAATATTTAAAAACGACCTATAAACAACAAATAAAAATAAAGTGATGAAAATAATTTTAAAAAGTAGCGCAGTTCTTTTTTCAGTTTTAATGATGAGCTGTGGAGGTAAGGAAGAAAAGAAAAAAGAAGGCTTTAGTGTGGACAGGGCAAAAACCACAACAGAACAACCTGCACCAGCGCCTGCGGCAACAGATACAAAACCCTCTGAGACCGTAGATTTAACAAACAAAGGAGTGGGGCCAATTACCTCGATAAGCTTGGCGGCCGAAGTAGATCAAGAGATGGCTAAAAAAGGTGAAGAAATTTACAACCAAATGTGTTTGGCCTGTCATAGGGTGGATAAAAAATTCATAGGGCCGGCCCCAAAAGGTGTTTTGGAAAGACGTAGCCCTGAATGGGTCATGAACATGATCCTGAATCCT
Organism: Arenibacter algicola; assembly: GCF_018860365.1. GTDB lineage: Bacteria > Bacteroidota > Bacteroidia > Flavobacteriales > Flavobacteriaceae > Arenibacter > Arenibacter algicola_B. The sequence continues at coordinate 108,673 of NZ_JAHKPO010000001.1, read as the reverse complement.
GAAGGTATGGTTAAGGAAGATCCATTGGCAAAAGCTTTGTTGGCCGAATTTAACGGTGCTCCTATGGCCAATCAAGGTCTTACCGAAGAACAGGCCAGAGCAGTATTGGAATACTTTAGAACCTTATAATAAATACATAGTATTATGTTCCCGACAACCAATTTAAAATCATTTATGTTATCGTTTCTTATGTTGAGCGTTTTGTTCAGTTGTAAAAACGAACCCAAGACGGCAACGTCCCCTACTCAGGATAAAGCTGGGACGGAGGAAGTTGAAAAACAGGGCCAGGCCTTTATCGACGATGATGGTTCCACACCCAATGTTCTGCAGATTGCCATAGGTTCCCCCGACCATACTACTTTGGTGGCAGCGGTCCAGGCCGCAGGATTGGAAAACGCCTTGGTAAATGCAGGTCCCCTAATGGTATTTGCCCCTACCAATGAGGCTTTTGCCGCACTACCTGCAGGTACTGTGGAGGATCTTTTAAAACAGGAGAACAAAGATGCTTTGGCCAATATTCTAAAATATCATGTTACCGCTGGTAATTACAGCAAGGAATTCTTAATGAAGTTTAAAAAATTGGGGCAGGCCAATGATCAGAACGCCACGGTTGAGGTAGTAGGAGACGATGTGTTGGTCGGTGGTGCCAAAATTTTGGCCAGTGTACCTGCGGGCAACGGAATTGTACATGTGGTAGACAAAGTAATGTTGCCCCCAACAGAATAATTATAGAACTCAATAATCAATTAAATCAAAAACAATGAAAAAGCATACCTATTTAGTATTGGGACTCCTGGGCTTTGCCGCCCTATTGACTAGTTGCGGTAACGGCAACCAGGGCAAAGGTTCTTCCGGAGCATTGAATTCGAGCAATGCCGAAAAAGTCTATGTAGCCCCTGGGGAACATGACGAGTTTTACGCTTTTATGTCCGGGGGATATAGTGGCAACCTAACAGTTTATGGCCTGCCATCTGGACGTATGTTCAAGGAAATCCCCGTGTTCTCTCAGTTTGCCACCTCAGGCTACGGCTATTCAGAGGAGACCAAGCCAATGTTGAATACCTCTTTTGGTTTTGTGCCATGGGATGACTCCCACCACCCGGATATTAGCCAAACCAATGGTGAATTGGATGGAAGATGGATATTCATAAACGGCAACAACACGCCAAGGATTGCAAGGATAAGCCTTACAACCTTTGAAACAGAGGAAATCATTGAGGTACCCAATAGTGCCGGTAACCACAGTTCGTCTTTCATTACCGAAAACACTGAATATGTCGTTGCAGGAACCCGTTTTTCAGTACCCGTTCCTCAGGCCGATATGCCAATTAAGGAATACAAGGGCAATTTTAAGGGCGCCTTATCCTTTATTAGTGTAGATCCGGAACATGGTCATATGGATATTAAATTCCAAATATTGATGCCTGGGTTTAACTATGATCTATCACATCCTGGACGTGGAAAATCTCATGGTTGGTTCTTCTTTACCACTTATAATACTGAAGAAGCTAACTCGCTTTTAGAGGTTAACGCATCTCAAAATGACAAGGATTTTATTGCAGCTATAAACTGGAAAAAAATCGAAGAATACGTAAACAATGGAGGAGGTACAAAAATGCCTGCAAATTACGCTCATAACGTATATGATGAGTCTACACATACAGCCACTTCAACTATGAAAAAAGAGGTGTTGACCGTAGATCCTACCAAAATACCTGGAGCGGTATTTTTCTTACCCACTCCAAAATCACCTCACGGTTGTGATGTAGATCCTTCTGGCGAATATATTATTGGTAACGGAAAGCTGTCGGCAGATTTAACAGTACACTCTTTTGATAAAATGATTGCTGCCATTGAAGGTAAAAAGTTTGATGGGGAAGCCTATGGCATTCCTATCCTAAAATTTGAGGACGTACTTGCCGGAACTGTAAAAAGTGGTGGTCTTGGGCCATTACATACCGAATTTGACGGTGAGGGTAATGCCTATACTACCTTCTTTATCTCCTCAGAGGTGGTGATGTGGAAATTGGGAACTTGGGAGGTCATCGACAGAAAACCTACCTACTATTCCGTTGGCCACTTGATGATACCTGGTGGCAACTCCAGAAAGCCCTTTGGTAAATATGTGGTAGCTATGAACAAGATTACCAAGGATAGATACCTGCCTACAGGTCCGGAATTGGAGCATTCTGCCCAATTGTACGATATTTCAGGGGATAAAATGGAACTTATCTATGATTTCCCTACTCATGGAGAGCCACATTATGCGGCAGGAATCCCTGCTGAGATCCTAGCGCCAAAATCGCAAAAGATCTATAAGCTGGCAGAAAACAAACACCCATATGCTACCTTAGGGCCAGCTGATGCCAAGGTTGTTCGTGATGGAAAGGATGTACATATTTACATGTCCACCATACGAAGTCATTTCACCCCTGATAACATTGAAGGTGTCAAGGTAGGCGACAAAGTATATTTCCATATTACCAATCAAGAACAGGATTTTGATGTACCACACGGTTTTGCCGTAATAGGTGCCAACACCTCCGAATTGTTGGTTATGCCGGGTCAGACAAAGACAATAATTTGGGAACCTAAGCAAGTTGGGGTATGGCCGTTCTATTGTACCGATTTCTGTTCTGCACTTCACCAAGAGATGCAGGGATATGTTAGGGTTTCACCAGCAAATTCCAACATAGAGCTATCTTGGTCCCTAGGTGAATAAGATTACTTATTATTAGTTTTTAAGATGAAAAGCGGGTCTGGTTTAAGAAACTGCCCGCTTTTTTAACAAGTTGAAGAAGGGGACAACCATCCAATACATTTTTCGATTTGTAAATAATAAAATGACGATAAGAAATGAAAAATGCAAGTATAATAATGATCATTGGCCCATTATTTTTATTGGGATTGTTTGCCTTTCCTCTATGGAATATTATGCTGGGGGCACCGCAATATCCAGAACCATTGGGCATGAATATTCATATTTCGGGAATAGAGGGTGTCTCTGAATTTGATTTACAGAATATAGACGGATTAAATCACTATATTGGTATGAAGACTATTCCAAAATCCGGGGAAATGTGGGAATTTGGTGTTTTTCCCAAGGTTATCATTGGAATGGTGGTACTTGGAGTGCTTATAGGACTATTGGGATTCTTTGGAAAAGTGGATTTTAAATGGTTTTTGGGTTGGTTTGTCTTGATGTCCGTTTTGGGCGTTCTGGGTATGTACGACTTTAATGAATGGCTTACGGATTACGGTTCCAACTTGGATCCACATGCCATTATAAAGGTTATCAATGAGGATGGAACCCCTATGACTTATAAACCACCCTTGTTGGGATATCAAAAAATGTTGAATTTTGATGTTACATCCCTTCCAAGTATTGGTGCCTATATGATGTTTGTTGGAATGTCACTTACATTGGTAGCGGCCTATATTGGTTGGAAGAGCAAGAAATCAGGGGCAAAACAGCAATTAAAAAAAGCGGTAGCTGCATAATTTTTAGTACTTAATATATGGCGAACTACAGAATAGTTGTGTTTTTGTTTTTATTGTTGGCAGTTTCCTGCAATGTTGGTCCTAAACCCATTGCCTATGGATCTGATGGATGTCATTTTTGTAGTATGACCATTGTAGACCGGCAACATGCAGCTGAAATTGTTACGGATAAGGGTAAGGCCTTTAAGTTCGATTCCAGTGAATGTATGATGAATCACCTTAAGGACATAGACCAGGAGCAAGTAGCCCTTTATTTGGTTAATGATTACAATCAGCCTGGGGAATTGATAAATGCAACAAAAGCTACCTATCTGATCAGCGATCGCATTCCCAGTCCCATGGGCGAATTTTTAACGGCCTTTAAAACGGAACAAGCAGCAGTGGATGCACTAATGACTTATGAGGGGGACCTATTGACCTGGGAACAGTTAAAACTAAGATTTCAATTATAGACATCCAAAAAGCAGCCCAAGGGTTTGCTTTGGAAGCTAAATAAGAACAGGCTTATATTTTTCTTCTGCCATTTATAGGTGTAGGGAAATAATTGGCCTAAAAAAATAATGACTATGTACACCATTAGTGATGAGATAAAAAATCAGGAATACAATAAACTTCAGGTAAATAAATTGGTGAAAACAGATGCTTTGGAGATTTTGAATATTAGCTTGGAAAAGGATGCCATTTTCCCGGAACACACCGCCCCTACGGATGCCCAATTGATTGTTTTGGAAGGAAGGATAATCTTTCATATCAATGGCAAATCCTATTTCATAAGTGGGCATCAACATTTTAGTTTTCCCAAAAACGTGCCGCATTGGGTATCGGCCGAAGAAAATTCAAAATTTCTGATTATTAGATAATGGGAAGGATAGGAGTACTTTACTGCTTTCTATTATTGCTTTTTGCTAATCATTTACGGGCTGGGACCATCACGGTCTGCGGATCCTGTGAGGTGAAAACCATAAAGAAAGGCATAGCCGTAGCTGCCGATTTTGATACACTTTTGATCAAAAAAGGAACGTACAAGGAATTCAATATCCAAGTAACCAAACCCTTGACCATTATTGGAGAGAACTATCCCGTAATTGATGGCGAAGATAATGGGGAGATCATAACCATAGTTTCGGACAATGTAACCATAGATGGCCTGTTCATCATAAATGTTGGTACCAGTTATACGGCAGATTATGCCGCTATCAGGGTGGTGCAGAGCGAAAACTTTTTAATACAGAATGTGGTGCTGGAAAAGCTATTTTTCGGTATTTATTTGGAGAAGAGCAAAAACGGCAGGGTATATCATAATAAGATCATCGGGGATGCCGTGGACGAGTATAATTCAGGGAATGGCATACAATTATGGTATTCACAGAATATAGTTGTGGAGCGCAATATTGTTCAACATGTAAGGGATGGTATCTACCTGGAGTTCTCGGACAATATCACCATTGAAAACAACATTAGTTCGGACAACCTTCGTTATGGGCTGCACTTTATGTTCTCCAATGATGACATTTATAAGGACAATACCTTTGAGAACAACGGGGCAGGGGTAGCGGTCATGTTTTCCAAAAGGATAAAAATGTTGGGAAATACCTTTAAAAAGAATTGGGGAACCACTTCCTTTGGTGTGTTGTTAAAAGAGATCAATGATGCGGAAATTACAGGTAATACCTTTGAGGAAAATACAGTGGGTATTAGTATTGAAGGCTCCAATAGGATAAATTATTCAAAAAATAATTTCATAAAAAATGGATGGGCCATAAAAGTACGTGGAGCCTGTTATTCCAATACCTTTATCCATAATAACTTTATGTACAACTCCTTTGATCTGGCCTACAACAGCAATTTGAACGATAATATTTTTGAGGAAAACTTTTGGAGCGACTATACAGGTTACGATCTGGATAAGAACGGCACTGGCGATATTCCCTACAGACCGGTAAAATTATTTTCCTATATCGTAAACAGAACCCCCGAAACTATTATTCTACTTCGCAGTTTATTTATGGATATTATCGATTTTTCGGAAAAAGTTTCCCCTGTTTTCACCCCGGATGAATTAGTTGATGCAAAACCCTTAATGAAAAAAATTAAATGATACACGTTGAAAGCCTTCATAAGAAATTTGGTAAGAATGTGGTATTGGCCGGATTGGAACTCAATATTGACCAGGGCGGTATTTTTGCTATCCTGGGACCCAATGGTTCCGGTAAAACAACCTTGATCAAAACAGTGCTAGGGATGGTAATTCCCAATAAAGGGGCTATAACTGTAATGGATTCACCTGTTAGAAATAAGTGGAAGTATCGCCAAGACATAAATTACCTTCCCCAAATTGCCAATTTCCCAGGAAACCTAAAGGTCAAGGAATTAATAGCAATGATAAAGGATATTAGGCAAAAACCGAGCGACGAACAAAAGTTGATCGGCCTATTTGGATTGGAGCCATTCTTGGATAAAAAATTGAGCAACCTATCCGGAGGTACCAAACAAAAGGTAAATATTGTATTGACCTTTATGTTCGACAGTCCCTTGATTATTTTGGACGAACCTACCAATGGCCTGGATCCCTTATCAATGATCCGTCTCAAGGAACTTATTTCTGAAGAAAAGGCAAAAGGAAAGACTATTTTGATCACCTCCCATATTATGCAGTTTGTAGAAGAGGTTTCCGACCATATCGTATATCTGTTAGAAGGTAAAATTTACTTTAAGGGCAGCATTGCGGAATTAAAGACCAAAACCGGACAAAGCAATTTTGAACACGCCATTGCGGCAATATCAACCCACAGCAACCATGATTAAGATATTAAAATATAGTTTTTACGACCTTATGCGTAGCCGTTGGAGTTACGTTTATTTTCTGTTCTATCTGTTGTTGGGCTTTGTACTGTTGTTTTTGAACAATGAGCTCTCCAAGGCCGTTATTACCCTAATGAACGTTATTATTGTTCTGGTACCCCTTATAGGGACCATATTTGGCGTAATGTATTTCTACAACTCCAAGGAATTTACAGAACTCCTTTTGGCACAGCCCATTAAAAGATCGTCTATTTTTCTGGGCCAATATTTTGGGGTTGCCGGTTCGTTGACGGTGAGCTTGGTATTGGGTCTGGGTATTCCTTTTACATTATACGGACTGTTCCAAAGCAAGGCCATATGGGATTTTTCGCTATTATTGATTACGGGTGCATTTTTAACACTGATCTTTACTGCTATTGCCTTTAATATTGCCCTGTCCAATGAAAATAAGATAAAAGGTTTTGGGTATGCTGTCTTGGCCTGGTTGTTTTTGGCCGTAATTTATGACGGACTCTTTCTAATGTCATTGATCGTTTTTGAGGAATACCCCTTGGATAACCTTTCCTTGCTTGCCACCATGTTTAATCCAATAGACCTATCCAGGACCTTAATTTTACTAAAACTGGATATTTCGGCTTTATTGGGGTACACAGGAGCTATTTTTAAGCAATTTTTTGGGACCAACCTAGGACTTTTTGTGTCTATTATTATGTTGTTCCTATGGACGGTAATCCCGGTTTGGCGCTTGTCATATGTAGCCAAAAGAAAAGATTTTTAGTAGTACCTTTAGCCGAATTACATGATATTGCGTGATTGCTACCAGAACCCATATTAAAGTATCCCTAGGCTATTTTTTATTGGCTGCCTTACTTGGTGTGTTGTTGCGGACGTTTGTAGTTGCCCCAATGCCCATCAATTACCGGTTTATAGTGCATACACATTCCCATATAGCACTTTTGGGCTGGGTTTATATTGCACTGGCCAGCTTGTTGTACCATCTTTTTTTGGACAAGCAGGGTTTGGAGAGGAAGTACCGCAGGATTTTCTGGTTTACGCAGATCTGTTTGCTAGGGATGCTGTTATCCTTTCCCTTTCAAGGGTATGCCCTGTTTTCCATAATATTCTCCACTCTATTCCTTTTGGCTTCCTATTGGTTTTCCGCTTTTTTTATCAAATACGCTCCTCAATCCTTTAAGGGGACAAAGGCCTATAGCTGTGTGAAGTATGCTCTTTGGTTTATGATAGGATCCAGTGTAGGTCCTTGGTGTTTAGGTGTTATTATGACGGTTTTAGGGCCTGAATCCATATGGTACCGACTGGCCATTTATTTCTATTTACACTTTCAGTATAACGGATGGATGATATTGGCACTTATGGGGCTCTTTTTTAATTTGTTGGAACAACTTCAAATTAATATTTCCCCTAAGACATTTAGGTACTTTTTCCTTACTACGGTTCTGGGAATTATTCTGAGTTTTTTTCTGTCTACCCTGTGGACAGGACCTTCAATGATATATTACGTTTTGGGGGGGTTGGGCGCTGTATTACAACTAATAGGCTTCGGTATTCTGATAAACATCTGCCTTGGAAACAGGATGGTATTGAAATCGGCCCTTTCCCAACTTCAGTTGAATGTTTTAAAGTTGGTTGCCTTCCTATTGTTGGTTAAAATGATTTTGCAATGGCTTACCGCTTGGCCCTACTTTGCAAATTTGGCCGCAGCGGTTTTGGATTTTACTATTGGCTATTTGCATTGGACCTTTTTGGGGGTCATTAGCATAGGATTATTTTTCTTTTTGGAATTTTTTGGATTGATAAAACTGTCCAAAATGGCCATTACATTGTATTTGGGCGGTTTTCTGCTTACCGAAACCCTTATATTTTATAGGGGAATGGCCGCATGGTTGGGTTGGCCGCTGTTCGAAGATTATTCAATCTTTCTGGCAGGTGGAAGTATATTGATCCCTTTAGCGGTGCTGTTGATTTTTTGGCAATCCAAGGGGAACTTGGTAAAGTCAAGGGTTTAATTGCCCTTGTTTCTGTGTTGATAGATGTTCATATATAACATTGTGGACATTTTCTGGGCCCTATTCTTTGCAATCCACGCAACTTCCCCTTCAAAAAGCTCATCAATAGTGGCAAACCATTCGTTTAGCCAAAGTCCAAAATGTTCCGGGGTGATAGTATGGTTCATTTTCTTGTCCACCTCCTGGTGAACGGCAATAGGGTTGCCTATATATTTTCGTTTTAAGAGTAATTGACTCTCCCAAAAATCGGTCAATAATTCCAAGTGACTGTCCCAGTCTTTGATTATACCATTAAAAATGGGCCCCAATATTTGGTGCTCCCTAATCTTGGCGTAAAAGCTAACCACCAATAGGTTTACGTCCTGTCTTTCCTTAATTTCCGATTTTAATAACATAAGTTTTATCTAATAGCTCAGGGAATACTGTAAAGGTAGTCCGTTGAATTTGTATTTTATAATAATTGGCCCTTAAGTATAGGTGTTTGGAACACTTAATGCCCACACATGAAGTCCGTATGATTTTTTGCTGTCATGATTCCGGATTATTTTAGTCCGAAATCATTTTCCGTTATTATTTTGAAAACCAGATTATGTAGCTCCGCATTGATTGGAATTTGGCATGCCAATCTACTTTGGGGGGAGGCATCATCCAGTTTGGACAAAGTCAGTTTTTCATCGTGCTGCATTTTTGAACTTAACGAGCCCTCAAGAATTTGTATATGACATGTTCCGCACCATGCCCTGCCTTTACAATCTCCCCATTCCTGCAAATATTTGTCAAAAAGAAGTTCCATGAGGCTATGGTATTCGTTAGGCCTACAAGTTGCAGAATTGGTGTCCCCAAATTCGTCTATATAAGTAAAAGTGTAGGGTTCCTGCTTCATTTATTTTTAAATAAGATTCCCTATAATGGTCAAGATACTGAATAGAACGCTTAAAACTAATAGGTTAAAGGTGGTTTTGGCGTTTAATCTGGCCAAAACGGCACCGTTATAGGCCATGCATAAAATGGTTACCAGAAAAAGCAAGGTCAATTTGATTGCTGCAGGCATGTGGTTCATAAGGACGACCATAGCGGCAACAGATCCAATACAACTTTGGCCAATAATGGCAATGGTGGAATACCCTGTTTGTTCCCTTTTAAATTCGTTTAATAGTTGATTGTAAAGTCTCATAATCATCATATTTTATTGTTATTCCCAAAACTTATCTGTGGTATTTTCCAAAAATTTGGTTTCGTTATGATGTTCTAAAATGAATTGCAATTGTTGTTCGGTTGCCTCCTTCTGAATTTCATTGAACAGTACCCGTTCCTCAAATCGGATATGTTGCTCCAATTCTTCCTCTATATGGTTTAGGGACTTTGTTAGTTCCGAGCTCCTCTTGAAAAGGCGATCTAGCCTCCTATGTTGTGCAATTGCCTTTTTTATCAATATGTGGTCATTTCCGAGAATGGGGAAGATGTGTTTTTCTTCTTCTTCAAAATGGGGGATCAAATAGGTTTTGTAAAACCAATCAACGTAGGTCTTTATCCTATCTGTAGATACCCCTTTGGAAAGACCGGTCCTAATTTTCCATGATAGCAATAAACCTTGATGGTGTTCCCTGCTCAAAGGTTGTATGGCTTTATGTCTTTTTATGGGTTTAACTTTCATATCAACGTGTTTTATTATGGTTAAGGCCAATTTTAAAGTTCACCCTATTAATGTTTTATACAGCATAGGTTGGCGGCATGGTAATCCAATGAGGCACGGCGGGGGGAGACTATTTAAAGTATTGTGCCGCACCTTATTGGTTACAAAATTGGTAGTTTGGGAATAGGGCTATAGGTTGTTAGGTAACCTTTAAGCGCTTAATTCCTTTTCCAGAGCAATTGCTTTTGGAAAGAGAATGTTATTCTCCAAATGTATATGCCTATGTAGATCCTCTTCAAACTCCTGTAATAGTGAGAATGTAACTCTGTAAGTGTTGCAGGCATCGGCAGGTGGATTATAGTTGTTGCTCAACTCCTCTATAAGCCTAAATCGGTCGCCTTCGTTCTCATGTTCCTGCATCATCATTTGTATGGGATTTTGAATAGTGCCAAAATGTTGTTCTGCCAGGGCATTGCCATATTGTTTGTTTTGAACCATTTTACGTACGGCAGGGAAGACGATGAGTTCCTCTTTTTTCATGTGCATCGCCAGCTCTCCTGCACTTTTATTGAAATGCTCCGTAATTTCAAAAAGCTCTGGATGCCGGTCTCCATGGACCCGGCATAGTTTGGCCAGATATTGATTTAGAATCGGTATTTGGGCCTCAACATATCTATGATGTTTTTTCTCAATATAATCTGCCAATAGGTCCAAAGGCCATGTTTTAAAATCGATGTTGTCATCATTGGTTTGATGTTGCACTGTTTCAATTTCCTGTAAAAGGAGATTGGCGTCCAGCTTACTTTTTTCGGCAACCTCTACAATACTCCGGTTTCCCTTACAACAAAAATCTATTTTATGATTTTTGAATACTTGTGCCGTACGATAGTTTTCTGCTACTATTTCGCCAATATTCTTGGTCATTAAATTTTCCATAGTTATTAATTTTTAAAATTTATAATTGAATCCGTTGCCATAATGGCAACTGCCTTAAAATCATTTATTACGGTAAGACTATGTTTCAATCGTGCCGGAACCAACATAGTAGACCCTTTCTTTAATACGTAATTAGTATCCTTGGTTTTAAGTATGGCTTTACCCTCTTGGACAACAATGACCGCTTCATGGGAACTACTGTGTTCTGGCATGCCCATATCCGCCAAAGCCTCAATTTGTAATACTTTTAGGTTTTCACCTACCTGTAGGTGTGTCAATTGTGGTCTGTTCAATACTTCCATACTGTTCATTTTTATGATTAATTCCCCAGTTTTGTTTTTCTGATTCCGTCCATAAGCTTGGAAAGAATTTACGTTGCTGATATTTTGGATGGAGGTATTTTTTCCAATCCGAACCACCAGTGGCTTGCTTGTTTTCCCCTTTTTTGTCCAAATAGTGTTCGGCAGTGCTCAAATGGACCATGGGCCAATCAATATTGTACAGCTTGTCAAAGGTGCGAAGTCTGTTCCTGAGTGCATCCGGGACATAGGGCAGTTGGGCCAACTTGTCTTCCAAGGTATTGCCCATTACCGCTTTAGCTGTTTCCGTCAACACAGTGAGGTATTTTTCCTCAAAAAGTTGAAGTGTCAAGGTCTTTTTGCCGGTTTTTGGATCTGTTCCGGCATCTTTCCAATAAATATGTTCAAAACATTCCCTTAAATCTGGATTGTGGGAACCTTCTTTTTTATATCTATGGCTAATTAAGTTTTGCAATGAAGTACAATGCAGTTCAATAAACCGGAATTGCGCGGATTGAAAGCCACTGGCGGGCGTTAAGGTTTTACGAAAGGTATTGTAATCTTCGTAGTCCATTCCAACCTTCATAATGTCAAAGGAATTGATCAGCATGGAGGTGTAATGTATTAATCGGTCCACTTTATTAATTAAGTAGCCAGTAGTAGGTGCTTTTTCTCCTACTATCTGCTGTAATTCATGCAGCATCATCTTTAGGTATAATTCGGTTACCTGATGGTACATTATAAAAATGGACTCATCCTTAAAATTGGTCCGTGGTCTTTGTAGGGAAAGCAGTGTCTCTACTTCTACATAATCCCAATAGGTGATTGGTTTTGCGTGCAGTAGACCCTCCATATAGGTTTCGGGATTTTCCCCAAGGGATTGGTATTTTTCGACTAATTTATTGGTGATGTTCAACATGGAAGGATTGTTATTGATTTAATGATATTATTGACAACATGGGCTTGTTCGTAATTATTTTAGTTAAAGAGTTTAATACCTTTTTATCTTTTATTGATTTAAATTTTTATCTTTTCAGATGGGTTAGACCAATTTCCAAGCCTGTGGCCAATTCATAAAGGCTTGTATTTTTCAGCATAATCTTTAGATTGTCCCTGATTCCCACAAATTTATCGTGGACAGGACAGGGTTGACTGGCATCACATTGTTCCAGACCCAGACCACAGCCAACGAATATTTTGTCACCGTCTATGGCATGTACTATATCGTGCAATTTAATGGTATCTATTTTGGTTTCCTCGATCTGAAATCCACCAGTTGGACCCTTATGGGAATCTATGATTCCACTCTTTGCCAATGATTGCAATATTTTTGCGGTAAATGCCACAGGAGAATCTACCTCTTCCGCTATCTCTTTAAGGCTTACGCGCTCTTGCCGCATAGATTTAACAGCTATGTATATAGTTGCTTTAATTCCGTACTCGCAGGCCTTTGAAAACATATTGATTTTATATTTAAATCGTTACAAATATAATGCTTATTCTTATTTCGGACAAATTTATCCTAAATAAATAATTATTACAGTTTTTAATGGAGGTATATGGTTCTTAATACTAATGCTCCCCGTAGCCTATATCGTCCATTTTTCCTTTGAATACCCTATATTGAATAAATATATAGGCAATTAGAAGGATAACGGCAATTATAAACCAATTTATGCCTACTGAAAGGCCGTATTCATCTGCCGCTACATTGTAAACCGTCAAGGATGGATTTACAGAATTGGTAGATGGCAGGAGCTTTGGAAAAATAGATGCTGCGGTGGAGGCAAAACCTCCAAGGATAAATAGGGAGGAGAATATAAATCCTGCCCCATCCTTTTTAAAGGTCTTTATTAGGAAAAGTCCGAATAGGCCTATTAGGGTCAACAATGGAAAAATCCACAGCCATGGTGTTTCCATAAAATTATGAAAGGGCCTGGGGGCAATTACATGCCAAACCACAAGCGAGAGGATTACCAAAGCGAGTAGGACGAAATTGAGTCTAAAAATAACGGTCCTTAATTGGTTGTTGAGGTCCGAATTGGTCTTGTAGATTATCCAATTTGCGCCATGGATGGTTAGGGTGACCACTCCGACCAGCCCCAGTAAAATGGTAAACCAATCAATAATTCCTAGATGTTCTGCAGTTGGACTAAAAGTGGGATTCCATAACGGGAGAAAAAAATAGTGGGCTTCATGGGCGGAGACACCATTTTCCACCATTCCTAAATTTACGCCCCTAACAACATTGCCCAGGGCAATACCAAAGAAAAGGGCCAAGAGAAAACTGGCAATTCCAAAGGCTTTGTCCCACACCGACTCCCATAATCTGTTATGGATCTGACCTCTGAGTTCCAAGCCTATAGCCCTAAAGATCAGCAACCATAGAATCATGATCAGCGGCAGATAAAACCCACTGAATGAAGAGGCGTATAAGGTGGGAAAGGCAAAGAAAAGAACACCTCCCGAAGCGATTATCCATACTTCATTGGCATCCCAAAAAGGGCCAATGGCATTGGTAATGGCCTTCTTGTCCTTTTCTTTTTTTGCGAAAAATAAATGCACTATTCCCGCACCAAAATCATAACCATCCAAAACTACATAGATGGCCAACATACTCATTAAAACAACGTACCAGAATAATTCCATAGTTAAGCTTCAGCGGTTACAGGTCCTTTATTAATAATTTTACCTACAAGTATCAAAAATAGCATTCCCAACAATAGATATAATCCAATAAATCCCAATAAGGTGAACAAAGTATTTCCGGAGGATACCGTTGGGGAAATTCCTTCCGAAGTGCGCAGTAGGTTATATACCAACCAGGGTTGTCTACCCAATTCTGCGGTATACCAACCAGTGGTATTGGCAATATAGGGAAAGGGGAGGAAGAACAGCAGGGACCACAAAATCCATTTGGTACCGTATAGTTTTTTACGCCATAGCTGAAAGGCCCCCAACGCCATTATCCCTATAAATAGTGTGCCCAGACCAACCATAATATGATAGGCATAATATAATCCAGGAATATTGGTGGGATAGTTTTCCGGTTCAAATTCGTTCAATCCTTTTACTTCTGCATCCCATTTTTTGTAGGTTAAAAAACTTAGTATATTGGGAACCGCAATTTTATTGTCCAATTTTTTGTCGACCACGTTGGGCTGGCCAATCAACACAATTTCCGATCCGCCATCCTGGGTTTCAAATAGTCCTTCCATGGCCGCAAAAGTAACAGGCTGATGTTCCACCACATTTTTTGCCGCCCAATCTCCAGTTGGGAAGGCTACCAATACAGAGGATACAAGTCCAAATATTACCCCGGTCTTAACAAAAAGCTTACCGAAACTACTGTGCTTGTTGTTCAAAATATAAAAGGCCCCTATGGAAGCCATTACAAAAGATGCGGTTACCAAACTGGCCAACTGATTGTGCAAATAGGAGGGTAAAAGCCAAGGGTTAGAGAATAAGGCACCAAAATTGTTCAAGACAAATTTGCCATTACTTAATATTTCATATCCTACCGGATGCTGCATCCAGGAATGTGTGGCTATAATTAAAAAGCCACTGGCCCAGGAACCTAAAAAAACCAAGAAACCAGTTACAAAGTGCAATTTGTGTCCCAATAATTTCTCGCCGAACAAAAATAGACCCAAAAAGGAAGATTCCAGAAAAAAGGAGAACATCCCTTCCATGGCCAAGGTCTGCCCAATGATTCCCCCGGTCAATTCGGAAAATTTGGCCCAATTGGTCCCAAATTGAAATTCCATTGGTATTCCGGTAACAACCCCCATGGCAAAATTAAGGGCAAAGATCCGCATCCAGAATTTGGCGGCATCATTATAATGATCAATTCGGGTTCTAAGAAATTTCCATTTAAAATAAACGATGATCAGGGAGAGGCCCATGGTAAGTTGTGGAAACAAATAGTGGAAGGTGATAGTAAAGGCAAATTGCATTCTATCGTAAAAGAGCATATCCTCCATGAAAAAAACTTAAGGTTTATTTTGGCTTAAAATTAAATAACAAAAAATTAAATTAGGTAACAGTGGTTACTTAATTGCTTATTTAAATTGAATAAAAACAAATTAGTTCATTACCTGACAATTGTCATCTTTTTATGTTTTAAAGATGCATTATATTTGTGCAGTATTTTAAATATTGCAGTCTTTTGTCAGGAGGGATTGTATCAATTTGAAAATTAATAATGAAACATTTAATCTTATTTGTCGCTATAATTATGCTGATAAAGCCACTTTGGCCTATAGCTGAATATGCGGTAAATTACGATTATATTGTTGAGAATCTGTGCGAAAACAGGGCTACCCCTTCCTTGCATTGCGATGGTAAATGTTACCTGGCAAAACAATTGGCCAAAGAATCGGAGGGAAGCGATAAAAATCCGTTTGAGGGCAAACGATTCAATTTGGAAATCCAGTACATTTCTTCATTCGGCCCATTATTCGTTCTTGGCTCGGCCAATGAATGGGGTGTTACCGTTCAAAACAATTATAAGGGAATCCAAACTTTGATTCCCGGACTATATACTACAGATATTGCACAGCCACCAGAGCTGGGATAATTCAATCATCGTCATAAAGGTATTGGGTGCTTATTCTAATCCTTGTACAGGGCTTATGGCGTCTTAAAGGAATTGTATTATCTAAATAAATCAAATGAACATTTTTAAATGTGTCCATAAGGTGTGTACAATACTTATGGAAACAAGCAGACCTATATACATTTGGGTGTTGTTGTTGGGGATATTTATTTTTCCCATTAACATTGGTGCACAGGAGTTGGTTTTGCCAAAGGATTCGATCATAACGATCAATTTGGACGAAGTTATTCTTATTTCGGCCAGAAAGACTTTGGATTACCACCGCCAGCCCAAACCCCTCTCTACTTTGGACGAGTATCTGGAATCCTCTAAAAAGGTAGATATGGTGAAACGTGGAGCTTATGCCTGGGAACCTACTTTGAACAATATGTTTTCGGAACGTCTTTCTGTAACTATTGATGGAATGAGGATTTTTGGAGCATGTACAGACAAGATGGACCCCGTAACCTCCTATGTGGATGTGTCCAATTTATCACAGGCGCATATAGCTTCCGGCCAGCAGGGCACCGAACACGGAAACACCATTGGTGGGGCCATTAATTTGGAGCTCGATCGGGGGAATTTTAAGGAAACGGGACTATATGGTGGAGTGGAGACAGGTTTTGAAAGCAACAACCAAATGAGTGTTGTTGGGGCCGAACTTAATTATTCTAATTCCAATTTCTACCTGGATACGGATATTATTTATCGCAAGGCAGAAAATTATTTTGCCGGGGGCGATGAAGAAGTTGAGTTCTCCCAATTTGAGAAATATAATTTCTCCGCCAATGGGGGCTATAAAATTGCCGAAGATCAAGCACTGACAGCGAGCCTTATTTACGATGAGGCCAGGGATGTAGGTTATCCTGCATTGACTATGGACGTTTCCTTGGCAAGGGCCATCATTGCATCTGTAGGTTTTGAGCAGGATGCTCTATGGGGCAGTTTAAGCAATTGGAAATCCAAGCTATATTTTAATAAAGTAACCCATGTCATGGACGATACCAAACGGCCAGATGTACCCATCCACATGGATATGCCGGGTTGGAGCGATACCTATGGCTTTTACTCCCAAGCAGCACTGCAGGCCAAAAAGCATCAATTTTTATTTAAGGTAGATGGGTATTACAATAAATCCTTGGCAGAAATGACAATGTACCCCAATGACCCAAATGAGTTGCCCATGTTTATGCTCACCTGGCCCGATGTACGCACCGCCAATGGTGGGGTCTATGCGGAGGATGAGCTGGATCTGAATGGTAGTTCTCTTAAAATAGCGACCAGGATGACCGTTCAGAACCAGAATGTTGCGGACGAGTTTGGATTGAATAGTCTAAAGATTTTTTATCCGGAGATGGAGAAATCCAAAACTCGGTTCCTGAAAAGTATTTCTGGGCAATGGCATAAAATGTGGATGCCATGGCATATTAATGCGGGACTTTCTTATGGTGATAGGGCGCCTTCCGTGACCGAAGGCTATGGGTTTTATTTGTTCAACAGCTTCGATAACCATGATTATATTGGGGACCCGGGACTTGCCAACGAAAAATCCATGGAGGCCAATACCAAGATCTCTTGGGAAAAATCCAAGTTTAAGCTCAGTGCCGAGGCTAATTTTTTCCATATCAAGGATTATATCATAGGGGAAGTAGATCCTTCCCTTAGTGTAATGACCATAGGGGCGGAGGGAGTAAAGATCTACAAGAACCTGGAATACGCCAATTTGTTCAACACTTCCTTGGATATGGAATACGCCATTCTGCCAGAACTGAAATGGTCCGGATTGATCTCCTATCATCTAGGTACGGACAATAACGGTGGCAACATACCTTTTATAAGTCCATTTTCTTACCGCTCAGGTTTTCAATTTGACAATAGGTCATTTTCAGCGGCCTTAAGGATAACCGGATCAGGAAAACAAGTGAACTATAACCCGGCTTTCGGGGAAGATCAAACACAGGCCTATACGGTTTTTTCCTTGACCTTTGGCAAGACTTTTAAATTTAACAACGATTCCATGTATGCGAAGTTCGGGGTAGAGAATATTTTTGATGAAAACTACTCCACCTATACCGATTGGAAAAACATCCCACGTATGGGGCGAAACTTCTTCTTAACACTTTCTTATTCAATTAATTAAAAAAAAAATAAACATATGAAAACAATAAAACTAGGTTTGGTAACATTAATAGCTGCTATAGGGTTGATATCCTGTTCATCTGATGGGGACGATACACCAAAAAATGAAGTAGATCCTTTGGCCGAATTTAATTTGGTAACAAATATTGAGGCAAATGGCCACAGTCTGGAACTGTACTCCGAGGGGAAAACGGGTTTTACGACCGGATACAACGAACTTTTTGTACGTATTAAAAATAATGCCGATGATACGTATTATGCCAATCCTGAGATTACATGGATGCCCGTAATGCATATGATGAGTATGAACCATTCCTGTCCAACATCCGAATTAAGTATTACGGATGATTACGACACGGTGGCCAAGGGGTATATTGTATTTCAGATGCCGGGAAACGCGGATGAATTCTGGGACATAACCTTTACTTACGAGGTAGAGGGGCAGGAATTTTCGGTAACAGAAACCGTAGATGTTACGGCGCCAAGCGATGGTAAACAAAAGGTTTCTGTATTTATGGGAAGTGATGATGTAAGGTACGTTTTGGCCATGGTTGAGCCAACGGATCCAGAAGTTGCCATTAACGATATACAGGCCATGCTGTTTAAAATGGAAAGTATGATGAGTTTTCCCATTGTGGAAAATTATTCCGTAACACTTGATCCACGTATGCCTAGTATGGGTAACCATAGTTCCCCCAACAATGAAGATTTAACTTATGATGCTGCCACCAAATCGTATAACGGAAAACTGTCCTTGACCATGACGGGGTATTGGAAACTTAATCTAAAACTGTTGAACAGTACCGGAGATGTATTAAAAGGTGAAGATATTACCGATGAAAACGAAGCAAGTAGTTTGTACTTTGAATTGGAATTTTAGACAGCATTTATATGCTATATAAAAAAGGCTGCCCATTGGGCAGCCTTTTTTTGTATGTAAATTAGTTTTGCGTTAATATTTGTAACGGACAAAGGCTTCCATGGCGGCGTAATGCGCCAATCCCAATTCATCGTATTTGGTAGCCGTTTCCTTGTTCCTGTCCTCGGCACGTTGCCAGAATTCCCTAGAATCCGACCCTTGGAATACTACACCGTCTTTTTGGGATTGGTGTTTGAAAATTCCATAGCGCTTCGCCAAAACCTGACTTGGACTCATAGGTACTGCCATTTCAATATCTTCTATATCCCATTCTTGCCATGCACCACGGTACAGCCATAACCAACAATCCTTCATGTAGGATTTAGTCTTAAGTCGCTTTAGGGCCTCAAAAATAATGTCCAAACACACCTTATGGGTACCATGTGGATCCGCCAAATCGCCCGCAGCATATATTTGGTGCGGTTTAATTTTTTCGATCAAATCCATAGTGATTTTAATATCTTCCTCTCCCGGAGGATTTTTCTCAATGGTACCGGTTTCATAGAAAGGCAGGTCGTTAAAATGTATCTGCTCGTCCGTAAGTCCAACGTAATAACTCGTTGCCCTGGCCTCACTTCTACGTATAAGACCCTTTATGTTTCTTACTTCTTCAATGTCAATTTCGCTGGTCTTTTTGTTCTTGATGAACTCCGTTGCCTTTTTGTATATCTCAACGGATTTTCTGTTGTCCAGACCAAAGGAACGGTTGTAATCTATCACGAAATCCGAGAATCGCAGGGCTTCGTCATCGGCTACAGCTATATTTCCGGAAGTCTGATAAGCTACATGTACTTCATGGCCTTGGTTTTGCAGACGCATGAACGTTCCCCCCATACTAATGATATCATCATCTGGGTGCGGACTAAAAATAAGTACGCGTTTTTTGGCCGGATTTGCCCTTTCCGGTCTGTTACTGTCATCGGCATTTGGCTTACCACCGGGCCAACCGGTAATGGTATGTTGTAGTTTATTAAAAATTCTAATGTTAATGTCGTAGGCGTCCCCAACTTCGGTCAACAAATCGCTCATACCGTTTTCAATATAGTCGGCCTCAGTTAGCATTAACACCGGTTTCTCCAATCTTAACGCAAGTCCAACAACGGCTTTTTTGATCATTTTCTCATCCCACTCTACCTTCTCTACGATCCATGGGGTGCTTATCCTGGTAAGTTTTGAAGATGAACCTTTGTCAAGGATAAAAATACTGTTTGGATGCTCCTGTAAGTAGGATGCCGGTACCTGTTCCGTAATAGGACCCTCTACAGAAGCTTTAATGATAGAGGATTTCCCTTCTCCCCAAGCCATAAGGACAACTTGCTTGGCCTGCATTATTTGCTTTATACCAAGTGTAATAGCTGTTTTAGGGGTGTTGTACAATCCTTGGAAATCTTTACTCGCCGCAACTCTTGTAATATGATCCAGTGTAACCAGCCTGGTTTTGGAATTGGGAAGGGATCCGGATTCGTTGAAACCAATATGGCCATTACCACCAATACCCAAGACTTGAAGGTCTATTCCGCCCAAAGCGTCTATTTTGGCTTCATACTCCTTACAGTAATCCGCAATATCCTTTTTTTCCAATGTACCATCGGGAATATGATAATTTCCTGGTTCAATGTCCACATGGTTAAAGAGCAATTCCTTCATAAAACGCACATAACTTTGTATGGCATCCGGTTCCATTGGATAATATTCATCCAGGTTGAAGGCTATCACATTTTTGAAGCTAAGGTTTTCTTCCTTGTGCAAACGTACGAGTTCGGCGTAAAGCCTTTTTGGAGTGGAACCAGTGGCAAGGCCAAGGACACACATCTCATTCGTCTTTTGTTTTTTCTTGATCAATGTCGCAATTTCAGCTGCTGCTGCTTTGGACGCAACCTCGGAAGACTCGAAGATGACCGTGTTGATTTTTTCAAACCGTTTTTCAAAACTGGTAACCTTGTCGATTTTACTTTTAATCATGGAGAGCTAGATTTTTTGTTCATTTTTGGTTGAATCGATAAAAGTAGTACAAAGTATTTAAATGCCTAAAAAAGATAAGGAATTTTAATCAAGTTTAAGAATAAATTATATTTTGTGATACTTTTTTAATCTTTCACAAAATGGTCTGTGCAATACTTTTAAAATTAATATCTTGGTAAATTATTTACTTTAAAGACCAAGTGGTTAAAAAATATTGTCGCAATGCCGCCAATGGAGTAATGTTTTATTTTTAAAAATAATATTAATGAGTTTGACTTTAGAAAATACTTGGAGATGGTACGGGCCCAAAGATCCTGTTTCTTTACTGGATATTAAACAGTCCGGAGCTACCGGTGTGGTTACTGCCCTACATCATATTCCCAATGGGGAAGTTTGGCCAGTGGAGGAAATTAAAAAGAGAAAGGCGGAGATAGAGGCTGTGGGCTTGACCTGGTCTGTTGTAGAAAGTGTTCCCATTCATGAAAGTATTAAGACGCAACAGGGCAATTTTCAGAAGTATGTGGAAAACTATAAGACCACCATTACCAATTTGGGATCCTGTGGGATTGATACTATTTGTTACAATTTTATGCCGGTGTTGGATTGGACACGTACCAATTTGGATTATGAGCTGGAGGATGGGTCTACGGCTTTGAGGTTTGAAAAGGACGCTTTTGCTGCTTTTGAACTGTTCTTGTTAAAACGTCCCGGTGCAGAGAAATCATACACTGAGGAGGAGCAGAAAGCGGCCAAGGAATATTTGGAAAAAACTTCGGAGAAGGATCAAAAGAAATTGGTGCAGAATATTATAGCAGGACTTCCCGGAGCGGAAGAAGGCTATAGTTTAAAGGAGTTTAATAAGATTTTGGCAACCTATGACCAAATTGGGGCCAAGGAACTAAAGCAACATCTGTTCTCTTTTTTGCAGAGTATAATTCCTATTGCCGAAAAAGAAGGGGTGCGTATGTGTATACATCCCGATGATCCACCTTATCCAATCTTGGGGTTGCCAAGGGTGGTAAGTACGGAGCAGGACATTCTTGATCTCTATAAGGCGGTGGATAGTCCCAATAACGGATTAACATTTTGTACCGGGTCTTTTGGCGTTAGAGCGGACAACGATTTGGTGGGTATGGTAAAGCGCTTGGGGCATCGTATACATTTCATGCACCTGAGAAGTACACAGCGTGATGAAAAAGGTAATTTTCACGAGGCCGATCATTTGGCAGGGGATGTAGATATGTTCGGAGTGCTAAAAGCCTTGGTGGAGGAGCAGCAAAAGAGAAGTGCTGCAGGAAGAAAAGATTTGAGGATGCCAATGCGGCCAGATCACGGTCATAAAATGTTGGACGACCTTAGGAAAAAAACCAACCCGGGGTATTCTGCCATAGGCAGGCTTAGAGGACTTGCAGAGTTAAGGGGGTTGGAATTGGGTATAAGGAGATCCCTTTAAAGTAAATCAACTTTCCTTCCCTAGGAAAACATTATTTAGATATCTAAAAAAACCTCTGATTTTTATGAAAATCAGAGGTTTTACTATTTCAATACCAAAATGGGTAGGCAAACGAAGGGTATTATTCCTAGTTCCGTATTCTTTTGATAAGGGCCAATGTTTCCCTTACCGATTTTTCCAAACCATTGTAATCCTTATTTTCTACTACCGTTTTGCTAATTAGATTGCTACCCATACCTACACAGGTAACCCCTGCATTGAACCAACCCTTTAAATTGGACTCTTCCAAGGTTACACCGCCCGTTGGCATAACACTGGTCCATGGTTGTGGCCCTTTAATGGCTTTTACAAAGTCTGGTCCAAAATTGGCGCCAGGGAATAATTTTATAATTTCGCAGCCCAATTCTTCAGCTTTGTTTATTTCTGTAAGGGAGCCACATCCTGGACTCCATAATACTTTTCTTCTATTACAGACTATGGCAATATCTTCTCGCAGGGAAGGGGTTACAATGAAATTGGCACCCATTTGCATATAAAGGGAAGCGGCTGCTGCATCGGTTATTGATCCTACACCTACGGCCATTTCCGGCAATTCATTAATGACGAATTTATTAAGTTCGGCAAAGACTTCATGGGCGAAATCCCCACGTGCGGTGAACTCTATTAATCTTGCACCGCCATTGTAGCATGCTTTTAATATTTTTTTTCCTAATTCCACATCCGGATGATAGAACAAGGGTACAAGTCCCGTTTCTTTCATTAATGCAGCTACTTCAATTCTTGAAAACTGTGACATAAGGTATACTTGTTTTATCTGCTTACTTTTCCAGAGGAATTTCCTCCTGCCAATTGCTCAATTTCTTCAAGGGTGGCCAAGTTGAAATCTCCTGTAATGGTATGTTTGATACAACAGGCGGCTGCGGCAAAATCGATTGTTTTTTGATTATCTATTTTGTCTTGTAAAAGCCCATATATCAAGCCTCCCATAAAGGCATCGCCACTTCCTACACGGTCTACTACCGGAGTTACCTCTCTGATTTTTGCATAGTGTATCTTTTTTCCATCATATAGGATGCCTCCTATTTTTTGATGGGAAGCATTTACGGAATAACGTAATGTTGTGGCCACATAACTTAGGTCCGGAGAGCTTTTGTAAAGTAGGTCGTACAGTTCTGGTAAGGAATCCATATCCTGATAATCCGGATCTTGCTTTTCCTGACCTGTCATGAAAAATGCAGTATCCAAATCCCCTAAAATAACGTTGCTGTACTTTAAGAGTTCAGGCATAATATCTTTTGGCTCTTTCCCGTATTTCCACAATTTGGAACGATAATTCAAATCCGATGAAATGGTAATCCCCAATTTATGGGCAGCCTTGACCGCCTCCAGGCATACAGCCGCCGCCTTACTGGAAATTGCCGGGGTAACCCCACTCCAGTGAAACCAGTCGGCATCCTTAAATACTGCTATCCAATCTATGCTGTTAGGCTCTATTTCTGCAATGGCACTGCTGGCCCTATCATAGACTACCTTGCTTCCCCGGGTACCAGCACCTGTTTCCAAAAAATAAATGCCCAGACGGTCTCCCCCAAACTGAATATTGGTGGTTGCCACATTATGCTTTCTAATTTCTTGTAGGGCACATTCGCCTATATCGTTCTTTGGCAAACGCGTAACGAATTCCGCATTAAAACCATAATTGGCCAAGGATACCGCTACGTTAAACTCGCCACCCCCATAGGTAGCATTGAAATTGGTGGCCTGTGAAAACCGAAGGTGTCTTTCAGTAGACAGTCTTAGGAGGATCTCCCCGAAAGTGATGACTTTCTTCATACTAAATTTTTTGTTTGCTCGATAAATGTACCAAAGTAAAACGAAAACCCGAAAAGAAAATACATTTAGGCATTTATAACTATTATCCTATTTTTTGTTTAAGGAATAAACGTGAATGTTAAATAAAAGTATAAACAAGGGGTAAGTTAAAGAAAAATGCATCAATTTGCGGATTTTCAACCAATTTGGAATGCCAATTGATAACAAAGAAATTACCGGGATATGGCCTTTAAGAAACATGGGGAGTCCTAAGTCGAACAATATAAAAGAACAAATGAAAACAATAGTTTTAATTTTTTGCTGCCTGTTTATTTTTGAAGGCTGCGCCTCCCAGTCTTCTCCAGAACTGATCAATTCCGAAATGGAGGTTGTTACCTCCGAAACCTTGAGATATTATCTGTATTACCCAGGTAATTATGAGGTAAATCCAGAGGAAAAGTTTCCCCTATTGCTTTTTTTACATGGCGGGGGAGAATCCGGGGGAAATTTAAAATCCGTGAAGCGAAATGGACCCCCAAAACTTATTTCCGGGGGCAAGAAATTTCCTTTTCTAATCTTGGCCCCGCAGAATCCCCAAGAAAAAATGTGGTGGAACACTAGGGCTGTAAATCAACTCTTGGATAGTATCATTGCTACCAATAAAGTGGACGAAAATAGGATTTACCTTACCGGCCTTAGTAGGGGTGGGGGTGCAGCTTGGGAAATGGCGGTCCAATATCCGGATAAATTTGCCGCTTTGGCCGTGGTTTGTGGAATGACTCCTGTGCCCTATGCCTCATGGATAAATAAAAATATGCCCATTAGGGTATTTCATGGTGATCAGGATAAGTCGATCCCCATATCGGAATCCATTGAAATGGTCGCTAAATTAAAGGAAATGGGTTACAATGTAGATTTTACCATTTACAAGGGTGTAGGTCATAATGCTTGGGACAAGGCCTATGAAAACAATGAACTTTACGATTGGTTCTTGGAGCAGAAAAAGCAGGTTCCAGTTGAAAATTAACAGTTTAATAGGCATAGAACTTTGTTTAATTCTAGGATAATTGAAATCAATTGTCGTATTTTTCAAAACTGAACAATTTGCCCAATACTTTAATTGTGGGCAGCAATAAAGATAGTGAAATGCCTTTGTTCAAAGGGCGTTATGCGGATGATGGGACCTATATTTATGTTTGTCAGGATCATACCTGCAAGCTTCCTGTAGCTACGACTAAGGAGGCTTTGGAGCAATTGAAGAATTTTTAAGGATAAGGTTTACTTTAATTAAGGGAAGGACTTAACACAACTGTTCTGGAAATCAATCTTGGCTCCATGTTTTTCAATTAATGTCCTTGACAATGGTATTTTATCAATTATCCATGGTTTTGTGTCAAATTACATGAATTTTAAGGTTGTTCGGATAAAAAATTTTAATTTAATATCGTTTTAAACTTATATTGAGCTTCAAAATTAATTCTTCAAAGTATGCAGATAAAAGAATCATCAACTATTTATGATGTCATCATAGTTGGGTCCGGTGCCGGTGGTGGTATGGCCACAAAAGTATTGTCCGAGGCGGGGTTAAAAGTGGCCGTAGTAGAAGCGGGTCCATTTTTTGATCCCAAAAACCCGGAACAAATTACACAGTTGAAATGGCCGTATGAATCTCCTCGTAGAGGTGCAAGTACAACTAGGGCATTTGGGGAATATGATGCTGCATATGGTGGTTGGGATATTGAAGGGGAACCTTATACCCAAAAAAATGGATCAAGATTTAATTGGTTTAGATCGCGTAT
The DNA here is from genome assembly GCF_018860365.1 of Arenibacter algicola. Taxonomy (GTDB): domain Bacteria; phylum Bacteroidota; class Bacteroidia; order Flavobacteriales; family Flavobacteriaceae; genus Arenibacter; species Arenibacter algicola_B. Next base: position 82,794 of record NZ_JAHKPO010000001.1, on the reverse strand, counting down.
GTTGGGTGGGAGAACAAATCACTGGGGACGTATCTCCTTGCGTTTCAGCCAACGCGATTTTAAACACAAGGATATTGATGGTCTTGGGGAAAACTGGCCTATAGGCTATGAAGATGTAAAACCGTACTATGATAAGGTAGATAAGTTAATTGGTGTTTTTGGATCTAAAGAAGGTTTGGAAAACGAACCGGATGGATTTTTTCTTCCTGCTCCAAAACCGAGATTGCATGAACTGTATTATATAGATGGAGCCAGGAAATCCAACGTTCCGGTAATTCCTTCCAGGATGTCCATGGTTACAAAAAAGATAAATGAGGATCGCGGGGTATGTTTTTATTGCGGACAATGTAGCAGGTCTTGTCAGATATATGCCGATTTCTCATCAGGGAGTTGCTTAATCTTCCCTGCGCAAAAGAATGGAGGCCAAATAGACCTTTTTGTTAACGCAATGGTGCGGGAGGTAACTACCAATGAGGAAGGTAAGGCCACTGGGGTACTTTATGTAAACAAGGAGGATCGTAAGGAGTATGGATTAAAAGGAAAAATTGTTGTCCTGGCTGCATCTGCCTGTAGTACTGCAAGAATCCTGTTAAATTCAAAGAGTAAGCAACATCCGGCCGGACTGGGCAACAGTAGCGGTGTGGTAGGGAAGTACCTGCATGACTCCACAGGAGGTGGAATGACAGGATTTGTTCCTGAACTAATGAATAGAAAGACATACAATGAAGATGGTGTAGGAGGGATGCATGTTTATACTCCTTGGTGGTTGGACAATAAGAAGCTAGATTTCGCCAGAGGTTATCATATAGAAATATGGGGAGGAATGGGAATGCCAAGCTACGGTTTCGGATTTAACCCAAATGCCTTGAATGAGTTCTTTGGTGAAAAAGTTGGTGGCTATGGCAATGTCCTTAGGGAGGATGTAAAGAAATATTACGGAGCAATGATCGGATTTGCCGGTCGTGGCGAATCTATAGCCTTGGAAAGTAACTATTGTGAAATTGACCCAGGAAAGGTTGATGAATTTGGTATTCCAGTTTTGCGTTTTAATTATAAGTGGTCCGATCACGAACGTTTACAAGCCAAGCATATGCAAGAAACCTTTGCGGAAATAATCCACAATATGGGCGGACAGGTCATAGGTAAACCGGCAGGAAAAGATAGCGATTATGGTTTGCTTAATCCAGGGGAAATAATCCATGAGGTAGGTACCACCAGGATGGGAGATAATCCTAGAACTTCTGTAGTCAATAAATGGGAGCAAATGCACGATGTGGATAATGTTTTTATTGTTGATGCAGGACCCTTTGTTTCCCAAGCGGATAAGAACCCTACTTGGACCATCTTGGCCTTGGCCTGGAGGACTTCAGATTATATAATTGAGCAATTGAAAAAACAAAATATCTAGTATTATGGATAGAAGAAAAAGTATAAAATCCATTATTCTTGGTGGTGTAGCAGGTGGATTGGCAATAAATGGATGTAAGCCCGGAACAGAAGGGGAGGCTGGAGCTGCAGAGGCCCTGGTACAAGAAGAAAAGCATTTCGGGAGGACCCCGGAGGAAAAAGAGTTGCTGAAAAAACTGTACGCAGAACAGTTTTTTAATGAACATGAAATGGCTACTTTGGGTGTTTTATGTGCTTTAATTTTGCCCTCCAACGGAACCTATGGTAGTGCTACCGATGCTGGAGTGCCAGATTTTATTGAATTCATGGCCAAGGATATCCCTGCTTATCAAACTCCGCTGCAAGGTGGTCTAATGTGGTTGGATCATAAAAGCAATAAAGATTACGGAGTGGAGTTTAAAACGGCTACCGAGGCACAGCAGAAAGAGATTTTGGATGCTATTGCGTTTCCGGACAAGGAAAATCCAACATACGAGCAACAATTCTTTTCCCTGATCCGCAATTTAACCGTTACCGGATATTATACCTCTAAGGAAGGTATTGAGGATTTGGGGTATAAAGGTAATTCCCCCAATGTATGGGACGGAGTGCCGGAAGATGTTCTGGCCAAGCATGGAAAATCCTATGATCCGGAATGGATCGCCAAATGTGTGGACCAAAGTAAGCGTAACGATATGGCAGAATGGGATGACGAAGGTAATTTATTGACCTAGAGCCTATTAATTTGCACAAGGAATATAAGTAATTTTATAAAAGATGAAGAAATTACAGCTCCTATGGTTATTTTTAATCGCCATGGTTTTTTTCGGAACTACAAATGTTACGGCCCAAGAGGTGGGGTTACAATTGTACAGCCTGAGAAATCAGTTTAAGGAAGATATTCCAAGTACCTTAAAATTGATAAATGACTGGGGTATTACCATTTTGGAAGGAGGAGATACCTATGGGATGCCGGAGGAGGAGTTTAAAGGCCTGCTTGTCAAAAATAAATTAAAGGTGGTCAGTATTGGCGCTGGGTTCAACGATTTGGCCAATGCGCCTGAGGAGGTTGTGAAAAAGGCCAAAAGTTATGGTGCCACCTATGTGATGTGTGCATGGATCCCACACGATGGCAATAATTTTGGTATCGTGGATACCCAAAAGGCTGTTGAGGTGTTTAATAGAGCTGGAAAGATTTTAAGGGATAACGGATTAAAATTGGCGTATCACGCACATGGGTTTGAATTTAGGCCCTATAAGGATGGGACCCTATTTGATTATATGGCGCAGAATGCCAAATATTTCGATTTTGAAATGGATGTTTATTGGGTGCATCATGGAGATGAGGACCCCCTTAAATTGCTTAGAAAGTATCCTTCTAAATTCATTTTATTGCATTTGAAAGATATGGAAAAAGGTACCAAAAAAGATGATACCGGCCATGCAGATGTGGAAACCAATGTGGTTTTGGGAACAGGAGAGGTAGATATAGCAGGTGTTGTGGCCGAAGCCAAAAAGTTGGGCATTAAGTATATGTTCATAGAGGACGAGTGTTCCAGGGTTGTGGATCAAGTTCCTAAAAGTTTAAAGTATTTGGAAGGTTTAAAATAATCTAGATTCCATTTATTGATATTGACCTTTAAGGCCTCCATTAGGGGCCTTTTTGTATTTTCCAAAGGGTTCCAAACAAAGGAATGGGACTGTAATTTTAAATGTCCCTTCCAAGGATTTGTCCCTTCTAATGACATATTATCAATTATTGATGGTTTTATATCAAAATACATGAATTTTCAGGTTGTTTGGATAAAAAATTCTAATTTGATTTCGTTTTAAATCTATATTGAAGTTCATAATTAATTCATTCCAATATGCAGATAAAAGAATCCTCAGAAATTTATGATGTAATAATCGTTGGTTCGGGTGCAGGTGGCGGTATGGCCACAAAGCAATTGGCCGATGCCGGCCTTAATGTGGCGGTCGTAGAGGCTGGACCATTTTTTGACCCGGCCGACCCCAAAACCATGAATCAGTTAAAATGGAATTATGAATCTCCCAGAAGAGGAGCCGGAACCACTAGGGCATTTGGGGAATTTGATGCTGCTTATGGCGGTTGGGAAATAGAAGGAGAACCATATACCCGTGAGCCTGGTACCGAATTCGATTGGTTCCGTTCGCATATGTTGGGAGGGCGTACCAACCATTGGGGGAGGATTTCCCTGCGTTTTGGGCCAAAGGATTTTAAAGGGAAGACCAGGGACGGTCATGGTGAGGACTGGCCTATAGGTTATGAGGATGTAAAACCTTATTATGATAAGGTAGATAAACTAATCGGGGTGTTTGGCACCAATGAAGGCCTGGAAAACGATCCGGATGGATTTTTTCTTCCTCCGCCAAAACCAAGATTACATGAAATTTTCTATATAAATGGGGCCAAAAAGGCGGGAATACCTACTATTCCAGGAAGGCTTTCCATGCTTACCAAAAGAATTAATACGGAACGTGGTGTGTGTTTTTACTGCGGACAATGTTCCCGTTCCTGTTCCGTCTATGCCGATTTCTCATCAGGAAGTTGTCTTATATTCCCTGCGCAAAAAAGCGGGGGCCGAATTAAATTATTCGTCAATTGTGTAGTGAGGGAAGTAACCACCAATGAAGAGGGAAAGGCAACAGGAGTATCATACATTAGTAAGGACGATAGAAAAGAGTACAAATTAAGGGGCAAGGTTGTGGTTTTGGCGGCTTCCGCCTGTAGTTCTGCCCGTATTCTTTTGAATTCGAAAAGTAAACAACATCCTAACGGATTGGGAAATAGCAGTGACCTCGTCGGTAAATATTTGCACGATTCCACTGGGGCCAGCAGAGCTGCCTTTGTACCGGCGTTGATGAACAGAAAAGTATCCTATAATGAAGACGGAGTAGGTAGTAACCATGTGTATTCTCCTTGGTGGGGGGATAACTCCAAGTTGGATTTTCCAAGAGGCTATCATATTGAAGTTGGTGGAGGCATGAAGATGCCTGGTTATGGTTTTAGTTTCAACCCCAATGAGTTCAATAAATTCTTTGGGCTCAAAGTAGGGGGTTATGGGGATAGCTTACGGGACGATGTAAAAAAATATTACGGATCTGTACTAGGTATTGCAGGAAGGGGTGAAGGTATTGCCCGTAAGGAGAACTATTGTGAAATAGACCCTACCACCGTGGATCAATTTGGTATTCCCGTATTGAAGTTCAATTACAAATGGTCCGAATTTGAGAAAAATCAGGCCAAGCATATGCAGGACACCTTTGAGGAGATTTTTCACAATATAGGGGCAGAGCCTTTAGGGGAAAAGCCGGGCAAAGATCGCGATTATGGGTTGGAAGCTCCTGGTCGTATTATCCACGAAGTTGGAACCACTAGAATGGGCAATGATCCCAAAACATCGGTCACAAATAAATTTAATCAATTGCACGATGTGGAGAATGTCTTTATAGTTGATGCGGGACCATTTACCTCCCAAGCGGATAAGAACTGTACTTGGACCATTTTGGCATTGTCTTGGCGCGCCAGTGATTATATTATAGAACAATTAAAAATGCAAAATATCTAGACCATGGATAGAAGAAAGAGTATACAGACAATAATTCTTGGTGCGGGCGCATCTGCATTGGCCTTTCATGGCTGCAAGACAGATGGGCCCGATACAGCAAAGGAGGCCGTAGCTGCTGCAGAAAACACCCATTATTTTGGCCGTACCCCCGAGGAGTTGGAGCTGATTGAAAAATTAAATGCAGAACAGCTCTTTACCGAACATGAGATGGAAACCATAGCAGTATTGAGCACAGTGATACTTCCTCCCAGAGAACCTAATGGAGGACCTATTGAGGCAGAGGTCCCAGAATTTATAGAGTTCATGGGCAAGGACATCCCTGAGTTACAGCTGACACTTAAAGGAGGGTTAATGTGGTTGGACCATAAGAGCAATGCCGATTTCGGAACAGAATTTAAATTGGCCACCTTGGACCAGCAAAAGCAGATATTGGATACTATCTGTTACCATGATCCCAATAAATCCTTGGACGTGCAACCTCTAGAAATACAATTTTTCTATCTGATGCGCGGATTAACGGTTTGTGGCTATTATTCCTCCAAAGTAGGGGTTGCCGAACTGGGTTATAAAGGAAATACACCCAACGTGTGGGATGGGGTTCCGCAGGACGTGCTGGATCAGCATGGGGTGAATTATGATCCCGAATGGGTCGCCAAATGTATCGATCAGAGTACCAGAAACGAAATCGCTACATGGGACGAAAAGGGTAATCTTTTAACATAGGTCCTTTAGAAATTGGTAATAGGGAAGAATCAGTAGTTGTTTGCAATTCCTATTAGATATAAAAAGCCCCTGTTTCGGGGCTTTTTTGTTTATTTGTTGTGGGGAAGCATATTTACCCTGGGGAATAAAAAGAATAACAATTGGCTCTGGAATATATGAATGGGAAACGCACAGTTTATAAGGGAATGGCACTTTTGGCAATGGCTCTTGTTTTTGGTTGTAAGGAAGTCGCTGTAAACAAGAATATAAAGAATGATGTTGAAACCGAATTGGAGGTTGGGGATTCATTAATGATCGATGTCGGAAAGAAAGAAGAAGAGCCAATACCCAAATTAAAATCCCTTGAAGGTTTGGCCGATACCCTGTTTGTAAGGTTGGCCGATTATAGTGATGATTTTGTGTACGACCTGCGCTATGCTACCGAAAACAATTTTTTAAAGGCCAAGGTCTACGATTGTGCGGAATGTTACACTAGGGTTAAAACTGCCAGAGCACTGCTTTTGGCCAATAAGGAATTCATGGACAAAGGATTTAAAATAAAGTTTTTCGATTGCTATCGTCCAAATGATGTACAATATAAAATGTGGGCCATAGTCCCCAATCCCCAGTATGTAGCCAATCCTGTTAAGGGGTCCATACATAACAAGGGTGGCGCGGTGGACATTACTTTGGTAACCCTGGAAGGGAAGGAGTTGGATATGGGGACCGATTTTGATTTTTTTGGAAAAAGGGCTTACCATGATAATTTGGATTTGCCCAAGAATATCCTGGATAATAGGCTGCTTTTAAAGGAAACCATGGAGAAATATGGATTTTGGTCCATTAGAACGGAGTGGTGGCATTACAATTTGGGTACTGCCTCCAATGATAAAGTGGCCAATTTTAAATGGGATTGTGATTGAAATTGTTTAAGTGATTCCTCGATTACTTCCGTATTTCATGTCCTTTGTAAAAAGGGGAGTTGAGGTTTGCATCCAAACCTTGTATATGCATTGACCTGTACTTCAATAGGCTACCAATCCCTTCCGTCTCCTCGGCCCATAGCCGAGTATCCACCTTCCCTTATCCAAGGGAAGGAGCCAAAAATTATTAAACTTATCACAACAATAAATATTAAAAACTGCTCCTTCCCCTATTTAGGCCTGTCCCGCGTTTTCCGCGGGAGGATAAGGTGGCTTCGACAAAGGAGAAGACGGAAGGGGTGAGAAACGCAAACCTTTCTATTCATCGGGATGATTCGTCGCAAAAGCTCTCTTACAAGCCGTTAGGCAGGCCTATCCATTGAAATACGGGCTCACTTTTATATTAGTGATTTTGGACAATTTTTTAAAAACGTGAGTTTAGAATGACTGTTTTGGGTTACTATGAACTGAGTTGTTTTGTTGTAGCTTTCGAATACGTATCACGAGGGAAGTCTCATATTTTGCAACATTCCACTACAATCTTTTCACCCCGAGGATTAGTGGTAAAAAACAGATACGTTTCTCCGCCATCCTTAATTTTAAATTTTTTCCTTATTTCCGCCACGCTTATCGGAAAATTCCGCACGGTAATATTTGCTTTTTTTATCTCTAGTTTTTGTAATTCTTTTTTATTGAAAGGAATGGTCTTTACAACTTTGAACCTCCTGCCCGGAAAATCCAATAATTGATCGTGAGTGTATAAATGTGAGTGATCATGTAATTTATACATATTGAATCTATCTCCAACGGTCTTAAAGGCCCCCGACTTTAGGATGGCCGAATTGGGCTCGTATAAATACTCTAAGGGATCGGAGTAGTTGGAGATCGCTAATTTTTCATTTTCATGGGAAAAGCTGAACTGTTCCATTGCCGAGCCGTTTAGGTTTACCGTTTTTACCAATACCTCTTTTTTATAGCCTTCTTCCAATATCCAAAGGATTTCCTTTACTTCATTTTTAACCGCCACAATATGAATTTCCTTAACAAAGTGCAACTCACTAAGACCGGCGGACAGGTCTAGTAGAGGGGAGGTTTTTATCATTATTTTCCTCGCCTTGGCCAATATGGTTTCTAGATTATCTGGGACACTCGGAATGCAATCCGACAACAAAAAAACCTTTCCTTTGGCATCATGTCTACGGGATGGATCAATAAATACCCAATTGAAATCAATTTCTGAATTTTTTAGAAAATCTATGCCATCCATGGCATGGGTATGGATGTTGGTCCGTCCTAAAACCTTAAAATTATATTCGGCTATTTCAGATAGGTCACGGTTCATTTCGCAATGATGGACCTGTTCTATACGAAGGCTAAAAAAATAACTGTCAACCCCAAAGCCGCCGGTCATGTCCAAAAGTGCTGTTCCACTTATTACTCCAGCTTTATATTGAGCCGTGGTTTCGGAGGAGGTCTGTTCAATATTTAGTTTGTTGGGGTAGTATATATTGCGAGTGCCATACCAAATAGGAAGCTTGTCCTTGCATCTGTTCTTGGCTTCAATTTGTTCCGCGATTTCCTTGTTGGTAACACCTTCAATATTTAAAGGTTTTAATAAAAGGGCAATAAGCTCGGTCCTTAAATTTTCAATTATAAAATCCTGAATTTCAGATGTTAGAATATTCTTGTTCAAGGTGGGATTATAAATTTTTTGTAAGGGATTTTACAATTTTATTCTCGTTGAAAAATTCCTTTAAGATTACTTTTATGGCCGTATACCCAGGTACTGCTATGATCATTCCAGTGACCCCTAGAAGCAGGCCTCCGATGATGATGATCAGAAAAATTTCCAAGGGGTGAGACTTTACACTGTTGGAAAAAATGAAGGGTTGTGAAAAAAAGTTGTCTACCAATTGGCCAATAATGAATCCAATCATTACATAGCCGGTTTTGGGTAAAATAACGGAACTAAAATCGGCTCCCACGTTACTGGTCATGGTTAAAACCGCCATTAATATCCCTCCAATAATAGGGCCTATATAGGGAATAAGGTTGAGAAGGGCACAGAGAAAGGCGATTACTATGGCATTTTCGATTCCAAAAATGAAAAGGACAATGGAATAAATAACAAAGAGGATCAGGATTTGGAACACCAGGCCAACAAAATACCGGGAAAGTAAATTTTTGATGGTTTCCATGGAATGTTGAAATCTATTTTCTTTGTTATCAGGGATCAGGGTAAGTATGGATGCTTCAAAAAGCTTACTGTCCTTTAAAAAGAAGAAAGCTATAAAGAGCACAGAAAACAGTCCTACGCTGAAACTCCCCAATATGCCGATTATGGAGTTCAGGAAATCTGGAAGAATCCCAAAATTAAGGTTAGAAAACAAATGTGAATCCTTAATGCTTTGTTCCAAATCCTCGGATTTAACCCCAATATATTGCAGGAGCTGGCGGTAGAGGTCCTCCAAATTGGTCTGTAAGGCATCTATGTTGAGTAAGGACAGGTTCTGTCCCTGTTGAATAAGCAGGGGTACAAATAAGGCAATAACTCCCGCAACGACCCCAACAAGGAATATCATAGTTATTATAACAGCTACGGTATTATTGAATTTTAACTTCTGACGAAAAAATAAAACAATGGGCCGTCCTATCAAGCTGGCTACTGCCGCTATGGCGATGTATATTAGAACCGCGCTAATTTTATATAAGAAAGCCAATAGAAGTACAATGGCTACAATAATTCCAAGAGCCCTTAATATACCTTCTGCAATGGTCTTCGATGTCATATCTTAACTTTTAAAAACGTAGGAGATTATATTGGCCCCCATCTGTAAAGCCTTTAGGCGTACCTCCTGGGGGTCGTTATGTACCTCGGGGTCTTCCCATCCGTCCCCAAGATCGCTTTCAAATGTAAAAAGAAGGATCAGGCGGTTTTGCTCGAATATGCCAAACGCCTGTGGCCGTTTGCCATCATGTTCATGTATCTTGGGCAATCCTTTTGGAAATTGGAATTGTTGTCTAAATATAGGGTGGTCTGCTCCTAATTCCGTGAGTTCCCTGTCCGGAAATACTTTGGCGAGTTCCTTGCGCAGGTAGGGTTCCATCCCATAATTATCATCTATATGCAAAAATCCGCCTGCCAATAAATAGGTTCTTAGGTTTTCTGCTTCCTCCTCGGAAAAAAAAATGTTTCCATGCCCCGTCATATGCAAAAAGGGATATTGAAAAATATTGGGGCTGCCCACTTCCACTGTTTGTGGCTTGGGGTCAATGGTAGTCCTAAGTTGTTGATTGCAGAATTTGATTAGGTTAGGGAGTCCTGTTGGGTTGGCATACCAATCACCTCCGCCTCCATATTTTAAAATGGCAATTTCCTGGGCATGTAAATTTTTGGTCAAATAAAAATTGAAAATCAATAATATTACAACTAGCTGCTTCATATGCACTCGGATAATTACGGTATTCAAATTTAAGAATATTAACGGGTTAAAAAACTAAAAGGATTATGTATAACATTCTTTGGTTTGGCAAAGAAATTTAATTTTAAATAAAAGTATGCCTTGCCAAGGTATGCCCCAATAGTGCATTACAAGTTAACTAGGGCAATGGTGGTACAGGCCACAATGGCTGCTGTTTCTGTACGCAACCTGGTGTTTCCCAAAGCAACCGCTCTAAATTCGTTGTCCAAGGCCAATTTTATCTCTTCCGGAGAGAAATCGCCTTCCGGGCCAATTAATACGGTAGTATTTTTTTTGGCAGTGGCACAATGGGACAGTTCCTTTTTTTTATCTTCTTCGCAATGTGCTATGTACAATTCCCCACTCTTGGGTTGGGTCATGAATTCTTTAAAGGAAATGGGTGGATTTAATTGTGGTAGGTAGGCCTGTAAGGATTGTTTCATGGCAGCTTGGATCACCTTCTCCATTCTGTCCATTTTAATGACCTTTCTTTCGGAATGCTCACAGATAATCGGTGTGATTTGATGAACTCCAATTTCTGTAGCTTTTTCCAAAAACCACTCGAAGCGGTCGTTAAGTTTTGTTGGCGCCACTGCCATATGGAGTTCATACGGTTTTGGCGGCATCTGGGTTCGGGAAATTATTTTTGCCTTACATTTTTTATGGTCGGGAACAAGTATTTCGGCTTCAAAAAACATGCCCTTACCATTGGTGATCTGTAAAATATCGCCCGAATTTTTTCTCAGTACTTTGGATATATGCCGACTTTCATCAGCCGGAAACATAAATTGGTCCGTGTTGTTTTCTAATTCGGGATGGTAGAAAAGTTGCATGGGCTAGTAGTGAGGTTTATAGTTTGTTCAATTTTTGTTTGGCGTGTTCCAGCCCTAATTCAATGTAATTTAATAGCTGTTCCTCGTTGGCAATTCCTTCCTGGGAAACATAGACAAATTCTTTCATGGGGCGTTTTGCAAAATCCATGGGCCTTACGTGTTCGGAACTCATAACCCCATCCATTTTGCTAGAAATGACCCTTACCATAAGATTTTCCTTTATAATACCTACGGTCATTTTTCCACAAAACAAAAAGGCAATTCCACCAAACATTTTTTTTTCGGTAATATTCGATCGGACGGACTGGGGCTGCAAATCAAAACTGGCCCTAATTCGTTGTGCAAATTGTTCGTCGTACGCCATAATATTTTAAATTTTCAAGATACGAATCCAAATAAAATGAATTACCCAAGTACTGCACAATCTCGGAATGGAGGAGCAAGTATTCTGTAATCATGCACCTTGTTATTTGATTACATATCTCGCCTTGGCGGTAATACTTTGATCTACAAAGTCCGTTTCTTTGTATTTCAAATATCCTACAATGCCTATCATGGCGGCATTGTCCGTGCAATATTCAAATTTTGGGATATAGGTGGTCCATCCCCATTTTTCCTCTGCTTTTTTAAGGGCCTGTCTAATGCCCGAATTTGCAGAGACTCCACCACCGATAGCTATTTGTGTTATTCCGGTCTGTTTTACGGCCTTCTTTATTTTATCCATTAAAATATTGATGATGGTATATTGGATGGAAGCACAGATATCGTTCAAGTTTTCAGAAATAAAATTTGGGTTGTTTTTTGTTTCCCGCTGAATGAAGTACAGAATACTCGTCTTTAGGCCGCTAAAACTAAAGTTTAGCCCATCTACCTTGGGTTTGGGGAAAGGGAAGGCTTTGGGGTTTCCCAACTGTGCATATTTGTCTACCAAGGGTCCACCTGGATAAGGAAGTCCCAATATTTTTGCGCTCTTGTCATAGGCTTCCCCTACCGCGTCATCCAAGGACTCCCCTAAAATTTCCATGTCAAAGTAATCCTTTACCAGTACTATTTGCGTATGTCCTCCACTAATGGTCATTGCCAAAAAGGGGAAGGAAGGCATTTTGTAATTTTCTTCCTCAATAAAGTGCGATAAAATATGGGCTTGCATATGGTTTACCTCAATTAAAGGAATGTCCAATCCCAAGGATAGGGATTTGGCAAAGGAGGTTCCTACCAATAAAGATCCCATAAGTCCTGGTCCGCGTGTAAAAGCTATGGCGGATAACTGTTTTTTATCGATATTTGCTTTGGCTAATGCTTGGTGCACCACGGGGACAATATTTTGTTGGTGTGCCCTTGAGGCGAGTTCGGGAACAACCCCGCCATACTCCTCATGTATTTTTTGCGTGGCCACAATATTGCTTAGTGTCCTATTGTCGCTCAATACGGCGGCAGAAGTGTCATCGCACGAGGATTCAATGGCTAAAATATAAATAGTTTTATTATCCACTTTGTTTGGAATAAAATTTGAATGTACAAAGGTAAAACATAAAGCCCTATCAAAAAATTAAGAAAAATTCTGGTCAGAGTATTTTTGGTGCTCGTTCTTATTTGCGTTTTGGGCAGTGTTATACTTTCCTTGCCATTTGTCCAGACCCGTTTTGCCAAGTATGCAACTACAGAGATCAATAAGGAATTTGGCACCAATATTAATATTGATCGGCTTAGGATTTCCCTAATCTCCTGGGATACCTCACTTAAGGGTGTTTATATTGAGGATTACAAACAGGATACGCTGTTCTACATAGACAATTTAAGTACTTCTATCCTTAACGTACGTAATTTGGTGAACGGTAAATTGGAGTTTGGCGATATAGCTATTGAGCGACTCAATTTTAAGCTTAGGACCTATCAGGATGACAAGAACACCAATCTAGAGGTGTTTATTGATAAGCTGGACAGTAAAAAACCCCGTGCCCCAGGTACGCCTCCGTTTTATTTTTCTTCCGCTGATGTAGAAATAAGCGATAGTAAATTTAAGCTCATAGACGAAAATAGAGAGACAACGGAGATGTTGAATTTTGTGGATCTTAATATCTCCGCTTCAGATTTTACAATTGTTGGACCGGACGTTACCTCCAATATTCAGAAGATGTCCTTTAATAGTAAAAGGGGAGTGGTGGTAAATGAAATGGCCACCGAATTCAAATATACAAAACAGCAGATGCGTTTTGATTCCCTGAGTATCAAGACCCCCCAATCCCATTTATTGGGCAAGGTGATATTTAATTATGAACGGGAAGATTTTAAGGACTTTTTGAACAAGGTGAAAATTGATGCCGAATTCGTAGAGTCTACAGTGGCCTTAAATGAAGTGAACTTACTATATAATGAATTTGGAAGTGATATAATTGTTTCATTCTCCACCATTGTTGATGGGGTGCTGAACGATTTGAATACAAACGACCTGTTTTTGACAACAGATAATACAGGAATTCGTGGGGATTTTAATTTCAAGAATCTTTTTACGAAGGATGCCGGTTTTGTGCTAGAGGCGAATATGAAGAATGTCACTTCCAGTTACTATGAACTCAGGGCATTGCTACCTAATATTTTGGATGTCCTGCCTTCCTCGATTCAGAAATTGGGCCAGTTCACGGTAAGGGGTGATGCCCTTATCACGGAATCTTCAATAAATACAAAAGCCAATATTAATACCCTCATTGGAAGTAGCTACGTGGATCTGGAACTTACCGATATTGATCATATAGACGATTCTTCCTATAAGGGTTTTGTCTCCCTCATCGATTTTGACCTTGGAAATCTAATTGATAGAAAAGATGTAGGCATAACAAACCTGGATTTTAATGTGGAAGGCAAAGGGATGGTTATGGAATATTTAAACACCGAGGTAATAGGGCAAGTGTATTCCATAAATTTTAATGGCTACGACTATAAGGATATCAACGTATCTGGTATAATCAAAGAGCAGCTTTTTGATGGTTCCCTATTATGTAGGGATGAAAATATTCAATTTAGTTTTAAGGGCTTGGCCGATTTTGCAGAAAACAGGAATAATTTCAATTTTATCGCCTCGGTAGATTATGCCGACCTTAAAAAAATAAATTTTATAAATGATAGCGTATCCATTTTTAAGGGGGATATAAATATGGACATTACTGGTAATTCCTTGGACAATATTGTAGGGGATATAAAATTTACCAAAACCAATTACCAGAACAAGAACGAAACCTATTACTTTGAGGATTTTAAGGTCTCTTCTACCTTTGAAAATGACAGTACCCGAATTATCGATATTAATTCTCCGGATATTATTACCGGTTATTTGAAGGGTAATTTTAAAGTCAAGGAACTCGGTAGGTTGCTGCAAAATTCCTTGGGAAGTATATACACCAATTATAGACCTTTCAATATATCGGCAAATCAGAGATTGGCATTTAATTTCAAAATCTACAACAAGATTGTGGACGTGTTTTTTCCAGAGGTGAAGTTTGATCCCAATACCTTTATTAGGGGAAACATCATTGCCGATGAAGGAGATTTTAAACTAACCTTTAAATCGCCCAGTATAGTTGCTTATGGTAATGAATTGGATAGTATAGACGTTAAGATAGACAACAAGAACCCCTTATTCAATACCTACGTCTCTATTGGGGATCTGGCAACGCCCTACTATGATGTAAAAGATTTTAATCTGATCAATACTACCTTAAAGGATACCCTGTTCTTTAGAACAGAATTTAAAGGGGGTAGCGAATATAATGATAGTTACAACCTCAATTTCTACCATACCTTTAACAAGGAGAACAAATCCGTTATTGGTCTTAAAACTTCCGATATTAGTTTTAAAGGCAACAAATGGATACTCAACAAGGATGGAAACAGTAAGAACAAGGTAATAATCAACAAAACGCTCGATAGCATTTCCATTGAGGAAGTGGTAATGAACAATAATGAACAGGAACAAATTAGGTTACGGGGGCAACTGGCAGATTCAACCTATAAGGATATCGAGCTGCAGTTTAAGATTGTTACCTTAGGGAAGATTACACCTGCTATAGACAGTCTTAAGTTGCATGGGGAGGTGAACGGTACCTTGAACGTTTTGCAGAAGGATAATGTTTACCTGCCTTCCTCCAATTTGAATATCAAAAATTTTGGAATCAACAATATTACATTGGGAGATTTGGCCATTGGTATAGTGGGCAATAGGGATTTAACCGATTTTGTGGTGAACACTTCCTTGGTGGATAAAGGGTTCGAGAAGCTCAGTGTGGTCGGGAATATCTCCAATAGGGAGGAGATTCCGCAGGCAAATCTCATAGTAGATTTCAATAAGTTTAATTTAGAGCCTTTTAGTCCGTTGGGAGAAGGTATTATTACCAATATAAGGGGATTGTTACAGGGTAGTGCCATTTTAAAAGGGCCAATAAATAATCCTAATTGGAGCGGCGTACTGTCTTTAAATGATGCCGGTATTGCCATTCCCTATTTAAATGTGGATTATAGTTTTGCGCCATACTCCAGGGTAAAGTTATCGGACCAGACCTTTAATTTTCAGCAGATCAAACTTACCGATGTGGCCATGAATACCAAGGCAACCTTGGATGGTACCATAACACATAGGTTATTTAGGGATTGGAGTTTGGATTTGGATGTAGACACCAATAATGATCGTTTTCTAATTCTTAACACACCATTTAAGGAAGAAGTATTGTACTATGGAGCTGGGTATTTAAATGGTACAGGTAGAATATTTGGACCTACCAATGCTCTTACAATCAATGTGGATGGGGAAACGGCAAGGGGCACTTCCTTAAAAATTCCAATTAGTGATGTAGTCAGCGTTGGGGATTTTTCATTTATCAATTTTGTAGGTAAGAAAGTCGAGGATACGGAAAAGGGACAACGGGTTTTAAAGGAGGTAGAGGGTCTTGAGTTGGCCTTTAATCTGGATGTTACCCCGGATGCCGAGGTAGAAATTGTTGTAGATACCAAAACAGGCAGTTCCTTAAGGGGTACAGGTGCGGGAATTTTGTTCATAGAGATCAATACCAACGGTAAATTTAATATGTACGGGGATTTCGTGGTAGTTACAGGACAGTTTCGCTATAAGTTTGGCGGTATTGTAGATAAGACCTTTAAAGTTAAACCTGGAGGTAATATTACCTGGGAGAGGGAGCCCTTGGCGGCACAATTAAATATGGAAGCCGTTTATTCCTTAAATGCAAACCCCGCGCCACTCTTGGATAATCCGGGATATACCAGACGTATACCCACCGATGTAGTGGTAAGGCTAACCGGAGAGTTGGAAAGTCCGGTTATAGATTGGAGGATAGAATTTCCAGGTACCAATTCCATTGTTAAATCCGAATTGGAATACAGACTGCAAGATCCTACCATTGCCGAAAAAAATGCCCTTTTTCTACTGGCACAAGGCTCTTTTGTAAATGAACAAACAGGTATAAATCAACAAGCGGTTACAGGGAATCTTCTTCAATCTGCTTCGGGAATACTCAATTCCTTATTGGCGGGCGACAACGACAAATTAAATTTTGGATTGTCTTATGAACAAGGTATTTTGGATAGAACCACAGATATACAGACAGAGAATAGATTAGGGGTAACCTTGTCTACCCAGATCAGCGATAGGGTTTTGCTTAATGGAAGGGTAGGGGTACCGGTAGGGGGAGTGTCGGAAACCGTAGTTGCCGGAGACGTGGAAGTGCAGATCTTACTGAACGAAGAAGGAACCCTTAGTGCCAAAATATTCAATCGGGAAAATGAAATCCAACAATTTCTGGCAGATCGTCAGGGATATACCCAAGGTGTTGGACTTTCCTATCAAGTAGACTTCGACAGTTTTAAAGCGCTATTGCGTAAAATTTTAAGGAAGAATTAGGATCTTTTTAAGTGCCTTTTTAGTTGTTTTGGATAATTTCCAAATAATCACTTTTCCTGAAGAATTGATTATGAATTTAACAATTTCCAAGAAATTATTCAACGAAAACGTTGGAGTGGTCCGTTGTTATCAAATTAAAGCCAAAGTCGGGTAATTATTGAAATAAGTTTGCTAGTTTTGTTTTTTTAAAATTTTTATGGCTTCAGCAATAAAAAAGATTGGTGTTTTTACATCAGGAGGAGACTCACCGGGAATGAATGCTGCTATTAGGGCAGTAGTGCGTACATGCGCCTATTTAAAGGTTGAATGTGTTGGTATCTATAGAGGATATGAAGGCATGATGGAAGGTGATTTTAAGGTAATGGATGCACGTAGTGTAAACAACATTATAAACAAGGGAGGTACAATCCTTAAATCTGCCCGTTGTTTGCCTTTTAGGACCAAGGAAGGACGTCAAGTGGCTTACGATCAATTAAGAAAAGCAGGTATAGATGCATTTGTTGTTATTGGTGGAGATGGTAGCTTTACGGGTGCTTTGACCTTTAATAAGGAATTTGATTTTCCGGTAATCGGAATCCCTGGTACTATAGACAACGATATTTTTGGCACTACCTATACCTTGGGATTTGACACAGCGTTAAATACGGCTGTTGAATGTATCGATAAAATTAGGGATACGGCCAGTTCGCACAATAGACTGTTCTTTGTAGAGGTTATGGGCCGGGATGTTGGTCATATCGCTTTAAATGCAGGTGTTGGCGCGGGAGCGGAAGAGATTTTGATTCCAGAGGAAAACCTGGGTCTGGAAAGATTATTGGAATCTTTGAAGCGCAGTAAGCAATCCGGAAAATCATCAAGTATTGTGGTGGTAGCGGAAGGCGATAAAACAGGTAAAAATGTTTTCGAACTAAAAGAGTACGTAGAAGAGCATCTTCCCATTTATGATGTACGTGTATCCGTTTTGGGACATATGCAAAGAGGTGGGGCACCATCTTGTTTTGATCGTGTTTTGGCAAGTAGAATGGGTGTTAAGGCGGTTGAAGCATTATTGGAAGGAAAAACAAACTTAATGGTGGGTATACAGGATAATACAATTACCCTGACACCGATCAGTAAGGCAATAAAAGGACATACAAAAATTGATAAGGAACTTATGAGGGTTTCCGATATCATGACAACGTAATTTAAACATTAAAAACAAAAGGAAATGTCAAACTTGAAAATAGGGATTAACGGTTTCGGTAGAATTGGGAGATTGGTCTTCAGGGCTACCGTAGAAAGGGATAATGTAGATGTAGTTGCTATTAACGATTTGCTGGATGTAGAGCATCTTGCTTATTTGTTGGAATATGATTCGGTTCATGGAAAATTCAATGGTACCGTTGAAGTTAAGGATGGTAATTTGGTAGTAAACGGTAAAACGGTTAGGATTACTGCTGAAAGAGATCCAAAGAATTTGAAGTGGGATGAGGTTGGTGCTGATATCGTTGCTGAATGTACCGGTATTTTCACTACTTTGGAAACTGCACAATATCACATAGATGGCGGTGCCAAGAAAGTGGTTATTTCAGCTCCTTCCAGCAATGCACCTATGTTTGTAATGGGTGTTAACCATAAGGAAGTTAAAGCATCCGACAAGATTGTTTCAAATGCTTCTTGTACAACCAACTGTTTGGCTCCAATGGCAAAAGTATTGAACGATAGTTTTGGTATAGAAGAAGCTTTAATGACTACTGTACATGCAACAACAGCTACTCAAATGACTGTTGATGGTCCTTCCAAAAAAGATTGGAGAGGTGGTAGAAGCGCCCTATTGAACATTATTCCAGCTTCAACAGGTGCTGCCAAGGCGGTAACCAAGGTTATTCCATCATTACTAGGAAAATTAACAGGTATGGCATTTAGAGTGCCAACTGCCGATGTTTCCGTAGTAGATTTAACCGTGCGTTTGCAGAAGGAGACTTCTTATGAGGAGATCAAGAAGGCATTTAAAAAGGCTTCTGAAGGGGAATTGAAAGGAATTTTAGGATATACAGAGGAAGCAGTTGTTTCCCAAGATTTTATCGGGGATGCCAGAACTAGTATTTTTGATGCTGGAGCTGGAATTGAATTGAATTCAAAATTCTTCAAGGTTGTTTCTTGGTATGATAACGAGTCCGGATATTCCAATAAATTGGTTGACTTAGCGCAATACATCCATAAATTATAGTCTTATTGGGTAATAATTAAAAGAATCCTGAGATTAAGCAATATTTTGTTTATTTTCAGGATTCTTTATTAATAATCTTGTTATATGATATTGATTGTAGATAGTGGTGCAACAAAATCGGATTGGATTGCTTTGGATAATAAAGGCAACCAATTGTTCATGACCCAAACTTTAGGATTGAGTCCTGAAGTATTGACACGTCCTGTGATCGAAGACCGTTTGGCCAATAATTTTGAACTTTCCAAGAATAGGGAGGAAGTTACCCACTTGTATTTTTACGGTGCCGGTTGTGGTACCGATAGAATGAAGAAGTTTTTAACAGAGATTTTTAATGATTTTTTTCCCAATGCCAAGGCAGAGGTAAAGGAAGATACCTATGCGGCCATATTTGCCACAACAAAAATAGGGCAGCATGGAATAGTTTGTATTTTAGGTACGGGTTCCAATTGCAGCTATTATGACGGTGAGAAATTGCATCAAAAGGTTACCTCTTTGGGGTATATCCCTATGGATGATGGTAGTGGTAACTTTTTTGGAAGGAAATTGATAAGGGACTATTACTTTAATAAAATTCCAATGGATTTGGCTACCAAGTTTGCAAAGGAATACAATTTGGATGCCGATGTAATCAAGGAAAATCTTTACAAACAACCCAATCCAAACACCTATTTGGCCACTTTTGCCAGATTTATTGTAGAAAATAAAAACCACCCCTATTGCAGAGGGGTAATAGATAAAGGCTTTCAGCAGTTTGTGAACAACTACATTATGCAGTTTGAATTGGCCACAAAGGTACCCGTTAGTTTTGTTGGCAGTATCGCATATTACTTACGTGAAGAACTGGCTACAGTAGTAGAAAGAAACGATCTGATCCTAGGTGTTATAAGGCAAAGACCCATTGAAGGTCTGGTTGAATTTCACAAAAGCTCTATTTAATAGCTATCATAGATATTTCAACGTTTACAAATTTGGGAAGATTGGCAACTTCAACAGTTTCCCTTGCTGGAGCGGTATCCGCATCAAAATAGGCGCCATATACTTCATTTATTTGTGAAAACTGGTGCATATCCTTTACAAAAATCGATGATTTAACAACATTTTCAAAAGTCATTCCTGCCTCGGTAAGAATGGCTTTTAAATTTTGCATGGATTGCTCGGTTTCCTTTTTAATATCTCCTGATACCAAATCCCCAGTTTTTGGGTCTATAGGAATTTGCCCTGAGATATACAGGGTGTTTCCTGCTAGTACTGCTTGGTTGTATGGTCCTATTGGGGCAGGTGCGTTTGTGGTGGTAATTATTTTTTTCATTTGTTTATAATAGGTTTTCGTTTTAAAATTATTTGCCTCCATTGGCTTGTAGATCTATCAGGCACTCGGTACCAAAACTTGGGATTGCCCCGTTTTTGGCCGTTAACATTTTGGCCATCCCCCATCCAAATTGGAGTTCTGCGCGCATAAGGCAATTCTGTTCGCTACAATGACTTTTGGCATCAGGGTCTTCATGTTCGTTTACAGACTCTGTACCTAAGTTTACCAATCCAAACAAATGTCCTGCCTCGTGGTTTAAAGTGGCTGTTTCCACGGTAGAAGTGCTGATCAATGAACTCCTTGAGGCCAAATTTCTAATGGTAGCTTCGTAAATAACCATAGAAGTATTGCGGTAAACGGCGCCAAGGGTTACCAGGTCCTCATCGGGATTGTCATCGCTGGCAGTTGCATCGGTAAAATAAATATAAAGTCCTAAGGTGTCACCATTGTTGTACACAGTTCTATTTTCTTTTTCCAAATCAAATATTTCGTCAATGGATAGGCTATCCTTTTTTGGGGATTCCAATTCCTTGTAAATAATGCTTATGTTATCTTTGTAGGAACGCTCGTTCAGTAAGTCTATAAAATTGGAAACGGCCGTTTCTGTAGGCGCAAAATTTGTTACATAACCAATTTCGATTACCAAGTTTTTAAAATTGGCGTCAGAGAGCAGATCATTGGCACTATCGCCAGGTCCTTTTAGGTTGGCCGTTTTATCGACCTTTACGGTATCGCTTTCGTTGGAGTCCTTGGAACAACCTAGGAACAAGGTAAGGGCCAACAAAAGCACTAATGATAATTTCTTCATTATTGTCAGTTTTTATTAAAGGACAGTCTCTTTTTAGATAACGACAAATATTACGTGGTATTACCCTATTACGGTAAGTTTGGCTAAATAGTCGTAATGTTTTCCTTTGCTTACAAGCTCACAAGTTAAGTTATTTGCATTTGCCGCACGTTGCAAAGTGTTATAATCCAAATATAGCCAATCCAAGGGCTCGCTTTTCTCGCCTTGATATTCCATTTCAAAGGTGACTTCCCCGTAGTAATTTTGGTCATCTGGAATCCAATAACCCCCATCCTCATCTTCATCGTACATATAAATAATATCGCTCGAATCCAGGAGTATCTGGCCCTTAGGTTTTAAGAGCGATTTTAAGTGTGTAAAGAACTGGTCTATGTTCTTTAATTTCCCAACTATCCCAATTCCATTCATGAGCATCAAAAGGGTATCGTATTTTTGAAGTTCAAAATCCTGTATACCTTGTAATACAGTATGTTCTATGCCCCTTAGTTTACAGGTTTCAATGGCTCCAGGAGATTGGTCCAGGGCTGTAACTGTTAGGCCCTTTTTTTGTAAATAGAGGCTGTGGCTGCCTGCTCCACAGCCAATATCCAGGATATTGCCCTTGCAGAGCTTTAAGGCTTTTTGTTCCAGGTAGGGCATTTTTTTAAAGTCCCTAAATAGGTAGGGGATGGGTATTATATCCTCCTCATCCAATGACGAATAGGTCTTGATGTCTTCAGAATAATTACCGGATTGGTAATCCAAAAGTGCCTTGCCCAGAATGTCCTTAGCCATTTAAATTTGTTATTTACATGCAAATGTGGGACTTTTAACCAACTTTTAAAAGTTTATTCCATAATGGATGAGGTAATAAAGCAACTTCCCAAGCTGGCACAGGAAAAACATAGTGAGAATAAGAAATTCTTTGGTAAACTTCGGAAAAAACCACCAAAGGATTTGGACTATATAATGCAGGACCTGCACGAGGCGGAGTTTAGGAAAACCGATTGTTTAAAATGTGCCAATTGTTGCAAGACTACAGGTCCCCTGTTTACCAATGCCGATATAGAGCGTATAGCCAAACATTTTCGAATGAAGCCCCAGAAATTTATCGATCAATTTTTGAGGATGGACGAGGATAATGATTATGTGCTACAAAGTGTTCCCTGTACTTTTTTAGGAGCAGATAATTACTGTTCCATTTATGAGGTTAGGCCCAAGGCTTGCCGTGAATTTCCGCATACTGACAGGAAAAAATTTCAGCAAATAAGTAATCTTACCTTAAAGAATGTAGCTATTTGTCCGGCGGCGTATAATATAGTGGAAGAAATGAAGAAAATAATTAAGTTAAAGTAGCTAAATTCAAAAATAGGCCCTGATTTCCAATAGGTAACTAACAAATTACTTTTTGTCCGGTAATTATATAACTACAACTATTTTGTAAATTTAGACTATGGAAGCCATTTACAATTATTTTGAAACTATCCCTCCCGCACACCGAAGTATCATATTGGTTTCTGGGATTGCCTTTTTTTGGATATTGGAGTATGTTATTCCCCTATTCCAGTTAAAGTATAGTAAGCTGAGACATGCTGGCATCAATATTTTTTTTACCCTGACTACCATCCTTGTAAATTTTCCATTGGCCTTTTTATTGCTGAAAACCAGTGATTGGGCCATAGCAAATAATTTTGGGGTGTTACAATGGTTGCCTGTTATGCCCTTATGGCTAAAGGTGGTGTTGGGTGTAATGATGCTGGACTTTCTTAGTGCCTGGTTGGCCCATTGGGTAGAGCATAAGGTAAAGGTGCTTTGGGGCTTTCATTTAATTCATCATACAGATCATGAAGTAGATACTACGACTGCCAACCGGCACCATCCGGGAGAAAGCGTGGTACGTTTTGTGTTTACTTGTTTCGGCACTTTTGTGGTAGGGGCACCGGTTGCCATCATTATGATATATCAGGCCCTTTCGGTTGTTTTGTCACAATTTAACCATGCCAATATTTCACTGCCCAAAAAGGTGGATGAGGTGTTGAGTTGGGTCATTGTTTCTCCAGATATGCACAAAGTACACCACCATTATAAATTACCCTATACGGACAGTAATTATGGCAATATATTCTCCATTTGGGATAGACTTCTTGGAACCTTTATGAAATTGCCAAATAGTGAAATTGTTTATGGCGTGGATACCTACCCCAATGAAAAGGAAAATTCTGATATAGGGGCTTTATTGAAAATTCCGTTTAAACCGTATAAATCCCCGGAAAAAATGGATGTAAAATCCACTGGTCAATTGTAAATTAGATATTTGGCCCTTATTTTCTGGAATTGATCAATATCTTCTTGCCAGGTTTTCTTTATTTCCTCCTGGGAAAGTCCGGCTTCAATCTGTCTTTGTAAGTCTTTAGTACCGGCATGCTTGGTAAAGCCACTTGTGTTAAAAAACAAGCTCTTGTCCTTGGTGTTTTTGTATGCATCCAATATATAATCCAAATTCACAGTATTCATTTTAGGGGTCTCCGATAGGTCCTTGCCATAACATATTTTGCCATTCTGTTTTGGGTCTTTGGATCCAAAATTCGGAGCAGGGGTATATTTGAAATTGTATTTGGTACTGTCCATAAAGGAGGCGCCGTAACGCTGAAACTGAAACTCCGTTCCACGACCTGCATTTATATTGGTCCCTTCAAATAATCCCAAACTGGGGTAGAGATAAATAGAGGTGTTGTTGGGAAGGTTGGGGGAGGGCCTAATGGGCAATATATAATCTTTATGATGATTGTAATTTTCCATCGGGATTACGGTCAGGTCCGCTACAACTTTGTTTTCCAACCATCCTTCTTTGTTGATCATATTAGCATACTCCCCAATGGTCAGGCCATATACCAAGGGAATATTGGTCATTCCCAAAAAGCCTCTGTGTTCGGTTTCCATGGTAGGACCATCCACGTAATGCCCGTTTGGGTTAGGCCTGTCCAATACAATTATGGGAATATTGTTTTCTGCACAAGCCTCCATAACCAATTGCATGGTAGCAATATAGGTATAGAAACGTACCCCTACATCCTGTATGTCGAACAGTATAACATCAATCTGCTGCAATTGTTCTTTGGAAGGCTTTCGGTTTTTTCCATATAGCGAAATTATGGGAAGTCCGGTTTTTTCGTCCTTTCCGTCGCTTACCTTTTCCCCGGCATCGGCTTCTCCCCGAAACCCGTGTTCGGGAGCAAATACTTGTTGGATATCTATACTATGCGCCAATAGGGAATCCACAATATGGGTGTAGGTTAGAGGTTGGGTGCCCTTGAAGATAACACTGGTCTGATTGGCCACAATTCCAACTCTTTTTCCTTTTAACAATGGTAAATAAGTTCCAGTTCTGTTGGCTGCAATGATTATAGGCAGGTCAGTAGCAAGGGTATCCTGTTCAACTACGGAATTAAGCTCCTTATTGTGCGTTTTGGTGTGGTTTCCGCAAGAAGAAAGTGTAAAAAACAATAATAAAACTGTATTTTTGAAAATGGAAAAAACTGCCATAAATTGAATTTAGAATTTTTTATTGCCAAACGCCTTGTTACAGGTAAAGAGCATAAAATTAGTATATCTGCACCAATAATAAAAATAGCTATTGCAGCAATTGCATTGGGGGTGATAATGATGTTGGTGGCTATTTCTACGGGGGTTGGTCTAAAACATAAAATACGGGAAAAGATAGCAGCCTTTAACGGCCACATCCAGATATATAACTACGACAACAACACCTCTGATGTGTCCATGGTGCCTGTTTCCCTTGATCAGGAGTTTTATCCGGAATTTAAATCTGTCAGCGGTATACAACATATTCAGGGAGTAGCTACCAAGGCCGGAATAATTAGAACCGAAGAGACTTTTGAAGGTATTTTGGCCAAAGGTGTTGGGGCAGATTATAATTGGGATGTTTTTAAAGAGTTTTTGGTGGATGGCGCCCTGCCCAATTTTGAGGGGGAAATTAATAGTGAAACATTGATATCCCAGGTTTTATCCAAACGTTTAAATTTGAAAACCGGGGATTCCTTCGTTGCCATTTTCTTTAAGGAGGACGATGCATCCAAAATGCCCAATCAAAGGAAATTTACCGTAACAGGTATTTACGACAGTGGTTTTGAAGAGCTGGATGGCTCCTATATTTTTATAGATCTGCGCCATATTCAACATATGAATAAATGGGCCGATAATGAAGTGGGGAATTTTGAGATTTTTGTTGATGATTTTGATGAAATGGACAATAAGGCCAAGGAAATTTATGGGAAGACCTTGTCCAATCTCGATACGCAGACCATAAAGGACAAGTATTACAGGATTTTCGAATGGCTTGGTCTTTTCGATTTTAATATAGCCTTGATCATTGGTATAATGGTTATCGTTGGAGGTATCAATATGATAACCGCCCTGCTCGTTTTAATATTGGAGCGGACCCAAATGATTGGTATCTTAAAGGCCCTGGGGTCGTCCAATTGGAGTATACGGAAGATATTTTTATATAATGCCACCTATTTAATAGGTGTAGGACTTTTGTTGGGCAATATCATAGGTTTGGGTATTATAGGATTACAGTATAAATTCCGTATGTTCAAATTTCCCAACCCCAAGGAGTATTATATAGATTATATTCCTGTACACCTTGATGTGATGACGGTAGTGTTGCTCAATATTGGTGTTTTAATTTTATGTTTGTTGATGTTGCTACTGCCATCCTATATAATAACTAAAATTTCTCCGGTAAAGGCCATACAGTTCGAATAGAATTTTGTAATTTTTTTTTAAGTCTTGAATCAATAACAAAGTGATAACTTCCCTCCTAAAAAGTAAAAGTAGATGGTGAAACTAAAACTACATGATCAAATAGTGAAAATAGATAAAGGGGAATTGGTAGGCTACACCCTTGCCGGCCACGAGTTTATTCACCAAAAAGGTAGCCCAGGATGGCGAAACTCGGATACAGAAATGTTTCCCATAATAGGACCGACCAATAAGGCAAATTTTAGGGTCACGACCCCCAAGGGTGTGGCTGTGCAGGATCAACACGGTTTATTGAGGGAAATGGCCTACCAGATTGTTTCCCAAACAGATACCAAAGCTGTCTTTAGGAAACAGTATGTTTCCGGTACCCCAATTAAGAACTCTAAATATCCCTCCAAATCTACCGAGGAATATTTGTCATGGCCCTATAATTTCGAATTTACAAAGTCCTTTCAGGTTTTAGAAAACGGAATAAAAATTCAATTCAATATAACCGGTGAAGAAGGAATGCCCTTTATGTTGGGATATCATCCTGCATTTAAACTATATTCGGAAAATGTTTCCATAAGAACCTCTCATGGTACAATTGCCCTACAAGAGGTACTCGATGCGGGCAGTAGGGCCTTAGCGGTTATGGACTGTAATTCGCTTACCTTAATGGATAATGGGAAGCTTAGTATTAAAACGGAAGGTTTTGGGAATTTTATGTTGTGGACAGAGGTACCCAATATGCTGTGTATAGAACCAATTTCCTTTTATCCCTATGCGGTAAACCAGGAGGATTTACTTAATGGATTTCAGTCTGTAAATACGTCTGAAAAGATTTTTTCCGTAATTATTCAACCTAACATTTGATACAATAAGAATGACAGAAGCATTACAATTACATTATGGTTATCTTTTTGAACCAGAGTTATTAGTGGAAATCAGGACGGTAGGTAGCTATAAAAAAGTTAGTCAAGGCCAGACTTTAATGGAAATCGGTGATAATATTAAGTCCATGCCTTTATTGCTAAGTGGAGCTATTAAGGTATTAAGGGAAGATGATGATGGCAATGAACTGTTGTTGTATTTCGTTGAAAAGGGGGATACTTGCGCTATGACTTTTTCCTGTTGTATGGGCAATAAAACAAGTGGCATTAGGGCTGTGGCCGAAACGGATACCGAATTATTGATGATCCCGGTGAGTTACCTGGAGACATGGATGGGGAAATACAAATCATGGCAGAGGTTTATATTGGACAGTTATAATGCCCGTATGATGGAACTTATGGAGACCATAGATACGCTAGCTTTTCTAAGAATGGATGAGCGGTTATTGAAACACTTGCAGGATAAGGCCAAAGTAACCCATGATGATGTATTGTACGCTACCCATCAAGAAATAGCCTACGACCTTCACACTTCAAGGGTGGTAGTATCCCGGCTATTGAAAAAAATGGAAAATGAAGGTAAGATAGAGCTTTATCGAAATCAAATAAAGGTGTTGGATCTATAGTTTTTTTTGTGTTTAGTACTTGTTATTGAGAAGTTTAAGTGTTAAACTTGTCTTGGTAAAAGTAAGGATTTATGAAGATCGGTTTTAGTAAGTATATCATAGCACTGTCCGTAATAATAGCGGGCTGTGGCAATCCTACCAAGAAAGGGGAGATAGATATACCCCGGCCCAAGGAGATTGCCAAGGTTGCCGCCCTGCCTAAGATTATAAAAACGCCGATAGGAAATCCAAATTCCAAAGAGAAGGAACTTTTGGGGAAACTTCTATTCTATGACCCCATTCTTTCGGGCGGTAAGGATATTGCCTGTGCCAGTTGTCATCATCCAGCTACCGGATATGCCGAGTTCCTGGATTTATCCATTGGTGCAAATGGTCAGGGGTTGGGAAGTAAAAGGGCATTTAAGGAACCCAACGAAATTCCCCAAATGAAGCGCAATTCCCCCACAATTTTGAACACGGCATATAATGGAATACGCGGGAAGGATGATTATGATCCTGAAAATGCTCCCATGTTTTGGGACGACCGTGTAAAAAGTTTGGAAAAACAGGCATTGGAGCCCATTAAGACCTTGGAGGAAATGAAGGGTGTCCATTTTTTACAGTCTCAAATTTTGACTGAAGTGGCAGCAAGACTAGAATCCATTCCTGAATACAAAAATCTTTTTGCGGAGGCTTTCGGAGAAGATGCACCAATAGACAGTATTCATATTGGAATGGCCATTGCCTCTTTTGAAAGAACCCTAGTTGCTAATAATTCCCGTTTTGATCAATATATGGCAGGAGATGTAAACGCCATATCCCACTCAGAAAAAGAAGGCTTGGAACTGTTTAAATCGGTAGGTTGTATCAATTGCCATAACGGGCCCATGTTTTCCGATTATAAGTTGCACGTACTGGGAGTACCCGAAAACAAGAAGGTTCCAGAACCTGATAGTGGATTCCAGGAAAGTTTCGCGTTTAGGACCGCTTCCCTTAGGAATCTGCGTTTTACTGCGCCCTATATGCACAATGGTGCCTTTCAAAATTTAAAACAGGTGCTGGAATTCTATGAGGATATTTCTTTTGGGAAAACACGGAATCCGTCGGTATCCAAGGAAATGTTCGATCCGTTTGTAAAGGAGCTTCAACTCAGTGTTAAGGATATGTCCTTGATTATTTCTTTTTTAAATACCCTTAACGATGAAAATTTTGACAAGGAAATCCCCGAAATGGTCCCTAGTGGATTGCCTGTGGGCGGAAATATTCAATAGTTGGTTGCTACGCGGTAATTAGTTGTATTTACAATCCTCCGGATCGGATTTTATGTAATATTTACGATAATTGGACGCTTTGGGATCCATACAGCCCTTGAGGTTTTTTAATTCTACTTTTCTAAAGTCTATGGGCTGTCCCTCCGCCTGTAAGGCTATAAAACCTTCCTTTAATAATTTACCGTCGATCTTCATGGCCGGATCATATCTGTTGGCAACACCGCCTCCTATTTGTGGTTTTGTGTATTGCAGTACCTCCTCCCCATTTACAATATGGGTCACAATGGAATCTCCCAAAACAATGGCCTCGGCGCGTACCCATTGATCTCCGAAATAGGTCTTGGAAGTGGAATTGATACAGTGTCTCAGGTCAATTTTACCTTCGTATACCACATCGGTTCCCGGGGAGCACATGTTTCCGGTGGCCCGTGATTTTCCTTCTTCCAATCCGGCCAAAAACTGCATTTCCACAGAAATGGGCCAATCCTGCTCCTTGGGCATGGTCCTAGGATCTTGGGAATGGAACATTACCCCACTATTTTTTATGGTGTAACTTGGGGCTCCTGGGTGCAATTCCCCCACAAAACGATACTCTACCACTAAATGATAATAGGAGTAGGGGGTGTTGTAATATAGGTGGCCATACCGTTCATTAAAATCGCCCTCATATTTGTCATAGCGTACTTTTATGATACTATCTTCTACCCTAAAGGTGTCGCCATAATTGTCCCCAACTTCATAATGGTGAATTTTGGTGGTCCAATCGTTTATGTCCTTACCATTGAACATGGAAATCCAACCGTCATTTTTTTCTTCTGAAACAGATTTTACTGTGCTGCACTGGCAAAGAATTAAAGCTGCTATAAGACAACTTATGATCGAAGCGATCTTTTGCATATTTTAAGGATTTATTTGAATTGAGAGCACAAGATAAAATATTTAATGTTTATTAGTACCAACTTCAATTGAAGTAATGTGTGTAAAGGCTAAAATTCTGTAACCTTCGTTACAGAGGAATAAGGTATTTAATACTAAATTTGGTGAATGAGGAGATTTTTACCTTTCTTGGATTGGCTTCCAAAATATAACAAAAACCTTTTTGGAAAAGATTTGGTGGCGGGGATAACTGTGGGTATAATTTTAATTCCCCAGGGTATGGCCTACGCTATGATTGCCGGACTACCTCCGGTTTATGGTTTATATGCCTCCTTGTTCCCCATTTTGACCTATGCCTTTTTGGGTACTTCCAGGCAAATTGCCGTAGGGCCCGTGGCCATGGATTCGCTTTTGGTGGCTGCTGGATTGGGGACCCTGGCCATATCAGGAGTGCAAAACTATATTCTAATGGCATTGTTCCTGTCTTTTATGGTAGGGGCATTTCAGTTGATATTTGGTTTTTTACGTATGGGCTTTCTGGTAAATTTTATGTCAAGACCTGTAATTAGTGGATTTACCTCTGCCGCGGCCGTAATCATTATTTTTAGTCAATTAAAACACTTGTTGGGAGCGGATATCATTAACAGCAATAAATTTCACGAACTGGTTATTAATGCATTTCGGCACTTATCGGAAACCAATATTTATGATTTTTCGATTGGGATAATAGGAATTCTGATCATTGTATCATTTAAAAAATGGTTTGAAAGATTTCCGGCCATATTATTGGTTGTTGTGCTAAGTACCTTGGTGGTTTACTTTTTTAATATGGAAGCCTTTGATGTCCAAGTCGTAGGAGAAGTGCCTGCAGGCCTGCCATCTTTTAAAATTCATAGTTTTAGCATGGAAAAAATTAGCCAAATATGGCCTATTGCCTTAACATTGGCATTGGTCGGATATTTGGAGGCTATTTCCATTGGCAGGGCATTTGAAGAAAAAGACAAAGTAGAGACCATAGACCCCAACCAAGAGTTGATAGCATTGGGAGCTTCAAATATGGTAGGTTCATTTTTTCAGTCCTATTCGGTTACCGCAAGTTTTTCCCGTTCGGCAATAAATTACGAATCGGGTGCCAGGACTACAGTAGCCTCGGTGATAAGTGTTGTCATGGTAGCTCTGACACTATTATTTCTTACACCATTGTTCTATTATTTGCCAAAGGCAGCACTGGCCTCCATTATTATGGTTTCTGTTTTTGGATTAATAGATCTTTCCTATCCCAAAAAATTATGGAACCAAAGTAAGGATGAGTTTCTGGTTCTATTGATAACTTTTTTAATTACCCTAGCCATTGGCATTGTAGAGGGAATTTTGATAGGGGTGTTATTATCCCTGCTTCTGATGGTATACAGGACTTCCAAACCTCATTTTGCAGTTTTGGGAAATATAAAGGGGTCCGATTATTATAAAAATATTAGTCGTTTTGGTGATGAGGCCGAGGTTCGTCCGGACCTGTTGATCGTAAGGTTCGATTCCCAACTTTATTTTGGAAATTCCGGCTATTTTAAAAGTGAACTTTTCAAGTTTATAAATGTCAAAGGCCGTTCTTTGAAAGCCGTGATTTTAAATGCTGAAGCCATTAATTATATAGATGCTAGCGCATCGGCCATGTTGATCAATGTTATTGAGGAAATCCACAACCGGAACATCGAGTTTTATATCGCCGGCGCTACGGGACCCATTCGAGACATAATATTTAGGAGCGGTATTATCAACTGTCTACATAAAGAATATCTTTTTGTCAAGATAAAGGAAGCTGTAGCTTACCATGATGATCCCAATACCATTCCCTTGCTTAGGGAGAGGGTGGCCCATCAGAATCAAAGTAACTAATGTTGCATTCGGGGAGGTCTATATTATTTACCTTTGTAAAGGTGATTTTTAGTTTAAAAATATTTTGATTAATTTTTAATCACCCCATAAAAAATAAGAATTTGAAAGGAGCCATTAAAGATTTTGATGGCTAGGGAAATATATCAAGGAGAATATTTGCCGATGGTCATTGGGATGGCTTATTAAAAATCAATAAATTTATACAGATGAAAATAGAACAGATTTATACAGGATGTTTAGCACAGGGTGCGTATTATATAGAAAGTAATGGAGAAGTTGCCATTATTGACCCCTTACGTGAGGTTGAACCATATATAAAGCGGGCCAAAGCGGATAAAGCTACCATTAAATATATTTTTGAAACGCATTTTCACGCTGATTTTGTCAGTGGGCATATTACCCTGTCCAAAGAAACAGGTGCCCCTATAGTGTATGGTCCCACGGCCAATCCTTCTTTTGACGCCATAATAGCCAAAGATGGTCAGGAATTTAAGCTTGGGGATATCACTATCAAGGCATTGCATACCCCTGGGCATACCATGGAAAGTACCACTTATTTGTTAAAGGATGAAAAGGGTAAGGATTATGCTATATTTTCTGGGGATACCCTATTTTTAGGTGATGTAGGTAGGCCAGATTTGGCTCAGAAGGCGGCCAATATGACCCAAGAGGATTTGGCCGGGCTATTGTTTCACAGCCTTAGAAACAAAATTATGCCTTTGGCAGATGATGTGGTGGTTTATCCCGCACATGGTGCTGGTTCGGCCTGTGGAAAGAATATGATGAAGGAAACCGTGGATACTTTGGGCAATCAAAAGAAAATGAATTACGCCCTACGTGCCAATATGACCAAGGAAGAATTTGTTAAGGAGGTTACGGAAGGATTATTACCACCTCCAAAATACTTTCCGCTCAACGTAAAGATGAACAAAGAGGGTTATGAGGATATAGGGGAAGTATTGGAAAGGGGTACTACCGCCTTGTCACCCGATGCATTTGAAGAAGCTGCCAATGCTACGGACGCGGTAATTTTGGATGTAAGGCATCAGGACGAATTTGTAAAGGGATTTGTTCCGAGATCTATATTTATAGGGTTGGATGGCAGTTTTGCCCCATGGGTAGGGGCTCTTATTGCCGATACCAAGCAGTCTATCTTACTCGTGGCCCCGGAAGGTAGGGAGGAAGAAGCAATTATAAGATTATCCAGGGTTGGCTTTGATGCCACGATAGGTTATTTAAAGGGAAGCTTCAAGGCTTGGAAAAATTCAGGAAAGGAATATGATACCATTACTTCCATTTCCGCCAAGGACTTGAAAGATACTCTCGATAATAAAGAAGTTCCTGTTTTTGATGTTAGGAAAGAATCGGAATACCTTTCCGAACATATGGAGAATGCGAACAACACTCCTTTGGATTTTTTAAATGACCATATGGCAGAATTTCCTAAGGAGGATACCTTTTATATACATTGTGCGGGAGGATATAGGTCGGTTATAGCGGCATCCATTTTAAAAAGTAGGGGCATACATAACCTAGTGGATATAGGTGGTGGCTTTGATCAAATAAAAGATTCTGGCTATAAGGTAACCGATTATGTTTGTCCAACTACGCTTTAAAAGTGACATTTATCATATTTTATAGTGCTGTATGTATATATTTTAGCCTACTGAATCCAAAATAAGTACCTATGATTTTACAATACTTACCTTTAGTAAATTGGAGCAACGGAATTATAATGATTTCTGTTTTTGGCGCTGTTTGTGTCGGTCTGGTTACCGCCGTATTGATGTTGATGAACAGTGGTAAGAAAAAATAGGCTGGGTATTTCACTTGTGTGAAAAATCCAGCCCATTTCTTCAAATAGAAAGAGGGGTAAAAGAAATGGCCCTGTTCGGGTATTTTCTTAAATACCATGACAGGATCCGTTTGGTATCCATATTTTCTTTTTGGAGTTCCAAAAAATTTTCCAAGGCCTCAATATTATCTATCTGCTCGTGTCGTGGCAGGAATCCATAGCCCTTGTATTTGTTGTTGAGAACCAACACAAAGGCTTCTTCCTTTGCGTGTCTACCTTTTTCCTTGATTACTAAATTTTGGTTTTTGTCCATCAATGCCTCAATGGCGCTTTTTACTTTGTCATTATAGTCCATGGGCGATTCTGTTCCCCTGCATATTCCTTTGCAGTTGGTAATACTGTAATGGGAGCAGCTGCTAATGTTTTCCTGTAAATGACAGAATTTAGGACATAAACTGTAGTTCTTGCATAATTCCTCCAAAAATAGCCTGCAGTCGGTTATGGTATTAAAAGTGGATATGGGGTTGGGTGTCAATTTTAATTTGTTGTATGCCAAGTGTTGTATTCCGTTTCTATCTTCATAGGAAAAAATGGCATATTCTGTAGAAGTGCGTTTCTGACTTTGATTATAAAGAGGGAAATGTTTTTTAATCGCGGCGGATTCCATTAAAAGGGCAATTAGCTCGTTCCCGGATAATTCAAAATCAATGTCGTGCGTGGCCTTGCACATTAAAATTTCTTTGTTGGCCTTGTCATAAAAATGCCCTAGTACCCGCTTTTTGATATTAACGGCTTTGCCCACATAAATTATTGTTCCCTTGGCGTCTTTAAAGTAATAAATACCAGGGGAATTGGGCAATCTTTCAAAGATTTCCTTGGGTAACGATGGTGGTAATGTGGCTTCTTGCGAGCGTGCATTAAGAAAGGTTTTAAATACCTTTTCGGCCCCATCGGCCCTTAGTAGTTTTTTAAATAGAATTACCGTGGCCTGGGCATCCCCTTTCGCTCTATGGCGGTCCGTTAAAGGGATATTCAAAGAGCTGCATAATTTTCCCAAACTATAGGAGTTTAGGCCAGGGATAAGTTTTCTGGACAATCGTACCGTGCATAATTTTTTGCGGGAAAAATTAATTCCGATATTCTGAAATTCATTTTTGATGACGTTGTAGTCAAAATTTACGCTATGGGCAACAAATATAGTATCCTGCGTTATTTCCAATACCTTCGAAGCTATTTCGTCCCAAGTGGGGGCATTGCGTACCAAATTATTGTCGATTCCCGTCAATCCCGTAATAAAGTAGGGAATTTCACATTCAGGGTTTACCAGGGAAGTATATTCATCAATGATTTCATGACCGTCGAATTTGAAAATGGAGATTTCGGTAATCTTATTTCCTTTTATTCCGTTTCCGGTAGTTTCTATATCAATGACGGTGTACATGTAATAAGGTGCTGGAGGTAACAGAACCTTAAAGTTATAGGAATTTGATTAAAAAATGGGTCCCAACGGGTTAAATTTATTGAAGGGTGTTTAATTCCTTATGTTAGTCCAAATCCTTGATTACCTCTGTTAAAGCCTTATAAATGATTGGTCCTGTTTCTGGGCCCAAGGAATTTTCTTCCCCATAGGTGTCGCCTTCATCATTGTAGAGATACGGTTTTCCGGTATCCCATTCACTTTTAGGTATAATGTATCCAATTTCATCATTGGAAAGGCCTAAATAAAACTTGTACTTGTCGGGAATCAATTCCTGAAGTGGTGGTATCTCCATAGGCTGTATGTCAAACTCACGCCCTTCGGGAGCTTCTATGCCACCATATACAATTTCTGGGTATATTTCCCCAGGGATACTTAGAAATAGGGCGGGGCCTATGCGAATGGCGCCTACTTCGGTTCTGGATTTAAAATATTCCGGCATACCCATCTTGATCAGGCCAATACCACTGGCAATCTTAAATGTAGTATTGTCCAATGGTGCCAATATAGTTTTCGCCCTCAGCGAAATATTGGAATTGGTCAAGGTATCTCCTTTTTGTTTTAGGGCCGCCAAGGACATCAGTGCAATTTGATCGCCAAGCGCCTTGGTTTTTTCAAAAGTGGGTTCAAAATATTCTTCTCCGGTAAAAGGATCTTGAATGCCCAAGGAGGGATGCGGTGCCATTAGTCCGCCAATGGCTCCCGAAAAATATATGGCCACTCCACCAAGTCCTTCTTCTACCTGTTCCTCTCCGTTGTATACTCCATTTTCCATGGCTTCCCGTATATAATGTGGGAAATCCGAGCTGATCAATAAATTTTGTGACCAAAGTGTTTCAGGGTGGTTGGCCCAATTTATAAGCGTTCCCATTGTTGAATTGTTTTCGGCATCCAGGACCTGCATTAAATGTATTCCAGTGGCCTTAACAATAGGTTTTCGGGTGTCCTTAATGAGTTTGCCATCTTCACCGGAAAGGTCTTCGGCAAAAACTAATTTAGCCGGACGCAAATTGTTGGCGGCCTCTGTAATAGCTGCAACGGTTTGGGATTTTACATATTCCATCATTTCTGGATTTACTCCGGAATTGAAGATATTTTCACCCCAGATGCCCACAAGATCATTGCTCTCGTGGGTATGGGTAGAGGATAATAAGGTGTAATTTATTCCCAGTTCGGCTGGTATCCGTTTTCTGATGTCGATTACATCGCCATGTAGAAAACCAATGGCATCCATAGAAATCATGGCTATCCTGGTATTGCCATCATCGATTACCATTACCCGGGACCAGACATCATCATGCACTCCCTGGGCAGGTTTGGCATTGCTCATCCCTGCTATCCAATACGCATCAAATTTCCCATTGTTATTGTTGTCGTTATAGGTGTCGCCTTCGTCCTTGCTGTATTTGTTGTTTCCATTGGCATCGTTCCAAGTATCCACAATGGTAGGGGTAATGGGTTTTTTGGAAAATCCTGCTGTTATGGGTTGTGGGGTTTTGTTTTCTATTTTAAGATCGATGGAATAATCAGGATGGCGATCACGCCAATTGTACACTACTACGGATGCCCCCACCAACAGTAGTAAAAGGATAAATATCCCAATTATTTTCAACCACTTTTTTAAAGTTTTCATTGTTTATAGTTTTATAGCTTCGTATGCGTTAATTCATTGGCCATTTTAAAATTGAGCTCCATTAGGTAATCGCCCATACTTGGGCCGTACCATCCCATTAACCGGGCTTCATAGGTGTCAAAATAGTAATATTTTTGTGGTACAATATAGCCTAGATATTGTCCATTAAAACTGCTGAGTACGGAATTGTACCCCTGAAGTTCCAGAGCATTTTTTAAATCCAAACCGTATTCCCCACTTAATTCATAAGGCAGGGCAAGCCAAATGAGGTTGTTTAGTTTAAGGCCTTGTACCTGGATAGGGTTCGATTTTGGCATAAGTTTACTTCCAAGGTAAGGGGAAAGTCGCAAGCGGTCCGATATGTAAAGGAATTGCAACTTCGGGATTTCTATTTCTGAAGATATGGCGGTCAATTCTACAATGGGGAGATATTCCATTTTGTTCAAGGCCGATCTGGCCGAATCGGCAAGGGTTTCCCCAATGTATTTCGCTTTTTCAAATTTCTCTCCTATTCCTTTGTTGGAATGACTTCCTACCGTACCGGCAAAGAATAGGGCCAAATCAACGCCATTTTCTTCCAAATGGCGTTGAAAGTACCCTGGGTAATCTCCGGTATATTGTTCGTTGTCGGTACCTATTACGGTAGCATGTGCGGAAAATGCGCCAATAGTAGCCTTTTTGCCATTTTCCTGAATAAAGGACAAAAGATCTAGTTTGTCATTAAGTCGCCCAGACTCACCTATGATTCTATTTCTAACCAAATTGGGAACTTTAACATATCCTGAAGAAAATTGGGCGGGCTGTTTGTCTGCCAAGGCCTGTAAAATAAGTGCGGAAAACTTTTGACTTAGCCATTCTACTACCTCTGGTTTATATTCCCCACCAAAACTTTTGCCCACATAACCTGGCATACAATTGCCAATGCTGGAATGGGTGTGGGTAGCCCCGAAATAAAGCTGTTTCCTGGATATTTTCCCCTTTAGGTTGTCGGTAACCTTATTGACAACGTCTTCCGGTATTGCCACCAGGTCGGCATTGATCAAAACAACGGTTTCACTATCTACTTCAATTGCGATTGCTTTGGCAAAAATGGAATCGTGAACACTGGTCGCAATTTTGCCGCTACCATATCCTGCCATTTTTATATTGTTGAATTCGCCTTTTGCGGGGTCGGGATTATCGTTTATGATTTTTGGGGTGATATTTGTCCTTGCGAATCCAGCAAGCAGCTCGCCTTTGGCCTCTGATTTATTTTTGACAGCCTCCTCTAAATTTTCAATAGTATTCCTATAATACGCCGTTTCAAAATATGGCGTGGTATCTATAGTGCTGGTTGCAAAAAAGAAAAGAATAACCAAGAGTACTATCAGCACTCCAAAAAATTTAAGCAATACCCGTAACCATTTTCCCATTATTGTTCTTAATTAAGTTTTTGAGGATCTAGAACGATATATTTTACCGTTTTTCTGTTCCAAGTATATACAATATGAACTTTCCCATCGGGAGCTTGTATCATGGTTGGATAGGAATATTCTTCCCCTTCCTTATCCGTGTTTTCCCTTAAGGGTTCCAAGTCCAGAACGCGTTTCCATTTCTTCCCGTCATTGGACAGGGCCAAGCTCAAAGGCACGCGATCTCCCCAATTTTTACCGGTGGGATTGTAAACTAATAATTGGCGCCCATCTTTAAGACTTACCCCGTCAATGCCAGAATTTGGATTGGGCAAAGCGGTGGCTTTCATTTTGCTCCAGGTGTTTCCGTAGTCGGTAGACCAATTCTCGGCAATGACCTCATTTTCAGTTCTGCTCAAAAGCTGTAATTTTCCGTTTCCATAATTCAGGACCACGGGCTGTATAGCACCTAACTCTTTCCCGTCATTAAGGGGTTGGGTTTTGGACCAAGTCTTTCCGTTGTCAGAACTTAGCTCCAAGTGTACCTGCCAACCTGCCTCATCATCTTCTGTGCTGGATGGAGAGAGAATTTCACCACTTGCCAATTGTATGGGTTGGTTTTTAATGGGGCCTAATATACCCTCTGGTAGATTTACCGGCTTGGACCAGGTTTTTCCATCATCATTGGATGTCATGTATAGTCCCCACCATTCGGTAGGACTTGGTCCTACCTTGTAAAATAAAAATAGTGGTTGATCTTTTGGTTTAAATAATACCGGGTTCCAACATGGGTATCTACTGCCATCTTCCTGCACGCCATTCACTACTTCTATTGGGGTAGACCAAGAACTACCAGTCTTTCGGGATACCCAAATGCCAACATCATCATTTTTTTCTTCGGTACCACCAAACCAAGAGGCTATTACGGTCCCATTGCTTACTTCTACTGTGGAGGCATGGCATTCCGGGGTAAGCGCGTCTTCCAATTCATAAATAAATTCTTGTTCCACAATGGCAGGATGGTCCAATGGAACTACGTCCGGTAATTTTTCCATTTTTCCTTTACACGATACGACTAACAAGGTACACAATAAAAATAAAAGTCTCATAAGTTAGATTTAGATGATTGTTGATTAATTAAAAAGTGTGGCTCTTTGGCCATGACAAAAGTTAGTTGGCCCCCATTGGCAATTTCTTCGTGCCTTATCCAGGTGCGGTCCAAGGGCCGACTGTTTAGCAGTACTTTTTTTACATAGATATTATTGGGGTCATAGTTTTCCGTGTTAATGGTCAATTGATTTACGCCCATTTGGAGAACAGCATTCTTAAATAATGGAGCGCCCAGTTGATAAATGTCCGTTCCGGCAATAGGATAAAAACCAAGGGAACTAAAAATATACCAGGCGGATAAGGTACCGGCATCATCATTGCCGTCTATGCCCACATAGGAATTATCGTATTTATTATCCAGGATCCAACGAACCCATTTTTGGGTCAAATCGGGCCTATCCACGGCATTGAAAAGATAGGCCGCATGGATGTCCGGTTCATTTCCATGCCAGTAGTAGGAGCCTGGGGTCCAGGTAGCCTTTTTTGGATCGGCTTTGGCGAAAAAGTTGTTCAGTTCACTCACAAAATAATCTTTGTCCTTAAAAAGGGATACCAAACCTTTTGTATCATAGGGTACGGCCCACCGCCATTGCAGGGCACTTCCCTCGGTATAATCTTTGGTATACTCATCGTCCCAATCCGTATAAGTAAGTTGCAAGGGCTTAAATTTTTCCACAAATCGTCCATCCTTATGTCTGGGTTGAAAATATTGGGTGTCGGGATTCCATACATTTTTATAAAATTTGGAATGACTTTCAAAAAGAGCTTGGTCTTCAAGGAGTTGTAGTTCTTTGGCCAAAAGACTTATAGAATGGTCGGCCCAGGCATATTCCAAGGTCTTGCTTACGGCTTCATCCCCAAATTCCGTAGGGCAATAGCCGTAGGTAATGTATCCGTCTATCTCTTCCCGGCCAGCAGCGGAACTGTCTTTCGGAATGGGTTCCAGGGCCACTTGTCTCATTTTTTTATAAGCAAGGTGCACATCAAAATTACGTATGCCCTTTAGGTAAGATTCTGCAATGACCATGTCTGCAGGGGAACCCAGCATGGAGTTGCTATATCCGTATCCTGAGGGCCAACGGGGCAGGCTGCCCCCTTGTTTGGACATTTCCACTAAGGAGACCAACATGTCCCTTTGCTCATCCTTGGCTATTAGATTGAATAATGGATGGACGGTGCGGAAAGTGTCCCATAAGGATAAATCCGTGTAGTAGTTGAAATCGGTAGTTTGGTGTATTTTTTTGTCAAATCCTTTATATTCCCCATTTACATCATTAAAGATGGTAGGCATTTGAAAACTGCGATATAAGGCACTGTAAAAGACTTTTTTTTCCTCCAAGGAGCCGCCTTCGATCTTAATTAAAGCCAGTTTTCTTTCCCATTTGTCCTTGGCCATTTGGAGTATTTCGGCAAAATTAAGATGGCCCGCTTCTGTCTCCAGGTTTAAACGGGCATTTTCAATACTTACATGCGAAATACCAACTTTGGCATTAATACTTTCCTGGGCAAATCCGAGATAAATTTTTAGACTATCACTTTTTTTACTAAGCCCTTTTTTGTGCAATGTTTGTCCATCCCAGATGCCATAGTCGGAAAATGGTTGGTCAAATTTAGCCACGAAGTATACCTGCACTCCCCCGAACCTACTTGCAAAGCTTCCAAATGTCCTAACCGAACCTTCAATTTCATTTTTCTTGGGAAGTATGTTGACAAATCCTTCCTTTGCTCGATGGTTTCCAGTGGTATTGGTAATGTGGACAAGCAAATTCCTGTTGCCTTCTTTTGGAAAGGTATATTGGTGATGGCCACTACGTTCTGTTGCCGTAAGCTCGGCAACAATGCCCTCTTTTTTTAATGCTACACGGTAATAACCCGGAAATGCGATTTCATCGTTATGG
This sequence comes from Arenibacter algicola, assembly GCF_018860365.1. Classification (GTDB taxonomy): domain Bacteria; phylum Bacteroidota; class Bacteroidia; order Flavobacteriales; family Flavobacteriaceae; genus Arenibacter; species Arenibacter algicola_B. Next base: position 42,083 of record NZ_JAHKPO010000001.1, on the reverse strand, counting down.
GAAAATTTATGAGCATAATCCAACTGGAAATCAATTTTATTACTGGTGGTAGTTGTTGGCGTAAATAGAAAATGCCCTCCATCGGTAGCGCCGGTCCCGGCCAAACGGGTATGGCTAAAGCCAAGTATTTTGTTGTCCCCATAGTAATATCCTGAAGTACTAAAATCTTTGGTGTTATTATAGAAAGACATGGTTTCGGGGCTTAGGCGTACCATACCGAAAGGAACAGTGGCGCCCGGAAAGTTAAATCCACATACCCAATAGGGGAAGCCTCCGGTACCAATAAAGGTATTTACATATTTACCTAATTCTCCCGGGCTTGAGTTTTCTGTTTGGTTCTTTGGAGTTGCCTTTACAATACCGTTGTACTTATAGCGAGCAATAAAAATAGCAATAAGCACTAGGCATATTGCCATTCCAATGGCAATGACAGTGATTTTCGCTATTTTTTTCAGCAACTTCATAGGGCTTCCTATATTTTAATTTAATGGGATGTATTTTTCAAAAAACCGATCCATGTGGTATTGGCAATAAGCATTCACTTTTACCGAGGCATCCATGGTATGTGGCCACCCTTTTAGTTTGTGGTAATACGAAATGGCACCTGCTTCTTGTAGGGTGGCATGTAATATGTCCGATTGTTCATAGGGCACTAATTCGTCCAAAGTACCTTGGAATGTTATGGTTGGCGGAATGTTTTTTGAAATTAAAAATAAGGGAGAGGCCTTTTTATACAGTTCAGGGGCCTCCTCGTAGGATTTGCCTATTAAATATTGAACCGAAGACGCATTGATGGCCGTTTCATCGGTTAGGTTGGAAGGGCCGTAAAAATTGACAACTGCCTGCACTGCTGCGGATATTCCTTTTTCATCCACATCTTCCTGTGTATTGGAATAGGCGTTCATTAAGGCCAGATGTCCCCCGGCGGAACCGCCTACCATCGCTATTTTGTAGGGGTTTATATGGTACTGGTCTGCATTTGATTTTAACCACCTTACCGCATCTTCTACATCATGAAGCTGGGCAGGATATTTGGCAACACTGCTTAATCTATATTGTACGGTAGCCGTGATATATCCTTTCCTTGCATAACTAATCAAATAGGCTAAATAATCGTGTTTGTCACCTTTTTTCCAAGCTCCGCCGTGAATAAAAATAATTAATGGAGCATCCTTTTTGATCGCTTTAGCATGGTAAATATCCAATTTGAGTTGAGTGGAGTCCAAAGTCTTATAGACTACATCTTTGTATTCCTCTATATCTTCTGGAATGGGGAAGTCGGTTTCTATTATTTTTAATGCCCCGGTTGCATAGGCTATTTTAAGGGTAGTATTGCTGGAGTATCCTTTTGGGGGTACGGACACATCATATTGTTTGGCCTTACAGCCCAATAATAAGGCTAGTGAAACTATGGGTATGAATATATTTTTAATCATATTTTTAAATGTTTTTCCAAGAATATATCTATATGATATTGAATGTATGAGAACACCTTTGCTGAAAGGTCCATGGCATGTGGCCAACCCTGTAATTCATGATAGTAACTGGGCACCCCAAACGCTTTTAGGGTTTCATGGAGTTTTTTGGATTGCCCATAGGGAACCAGTTCATCCAAAGTGCCGTGAAAGGAAATGGTAGGAGGGGAGTTTTTATTTACATACGCAATAGGTGAAGCCTTTTTGTACATTTCCGGGGCTTCTTCATAGGTTTTTCCAAATAATCGATGTACCCGTTTTTCTTTTTTTGCAATCTCGGTCGTTAGATCGGAAGGCCCGTAAATATTTATTACGGCCTGTACATTGGTGGGTATGCCATTGTCATCCACTGAATTGGAAGAATTGGTATAGGCGTACTGCATGGCCAAATGTGCCCCAGCAGAACCACCAGCTATAGCTATTTTTTGAACATTGATGTTGTATTCCTTGGCATGTGATTTCAGCCATTGTACAGCATCCGAAACATCAAGGAGCTGGGCAGGGTACTTTGCCACTCCGCTTAATCTGTATTGTATTGTTGCTGTTATGTATCCCTTCTGGGCATAACTGATTAAATAGTGTAAAACATTGCTTTTCTTTCCTTTCTCCCAAGCACCGCCATGTATGAAAATAATAAGGGGAGCCTCTTTTTTTAAGGCTTTAGGATGGTAGATGTCCAGCTTTAATGATGTGCTGTCGATGGTCTTATAGACTAGATCCTTATGTTCTAGGATGCTTTCCGGTATTGCTACCTTGGTAAGGGTTGGCTCAATGGCTCCTAGCGTGTAGGCTACTTTAAGGCTGATGTTATTTGCAAAACCTTTGGGCGGCACTGAAGGATCGTATTGGTTCGGTTTACAGCCAACAAACAATAAAACCATCCATAAAAAAAACACTATTCTAGCGGCCATAAATGATTATCCTTAAGGTTTGGATTTTTTATTGTTGCCCAAAAAATTTTTCAGATTTATTGTTTTGCTGTTCGCCAGGGGACCTGAAATAAGGCTAAGAAAGGAAATGACAAAAAAGATGAATAAAACAAGGATAACAATAAATAGATTTTTTTCCATCTTCTGTTTGTCAGGATTAATTGGCCGAGTCTTTTTCCAGGCTTAATCCATCTTTTATCCCAAGTGGTTTCCTGATAAAAATAATTACAGTGGCCGTAACGAACATTAATAAGCCGTAAATGGCAGGCACAATAGAGTATTCGGCATTGTTCAAGGCAATTGTGGCCAATGTTATTGCCAGGGTTCCATTTTGGATTCCCGTTTCAATGGATATACTTATAGCCTGTGGTCTTGTTAGTTTAAAAAGTACTGCCATTAAAAATCCTAAGGTCATGGTACTCACATTGAGCAGTATGGCCGGTAGCCCTGCCTCATTTAAGTAGCTCATAAAAACATCCTTGACGCTAATGGTCACCCCAATGATTACCAACACAAATATGATGGCAGAAGCTATTTTTACAGGTTTCTCCATCTTGTTCGCAAAGGCTTCAAATTTACTTTTTATTAGCATGCCAATTCCTACCGGTATGATCACAATGACCAATAATTGTTTTATCATGGTTATAGCATCGACTGAAATGGCCATACTCTCATTGGAGAATTCTTCCATTGCAAATTGAACAATGAAAGGAATGGTTAAAATGGAAATTATACTAGATACAGCCGTTAGGGAAACGGACAGGGCCAAATCACCTTTGGCCAAATAGGTCAGCATATTAGAGGTTGGTCCGCCAGGGCAGGCCGCCAATAACATAATGCCGATAGCAGTAGTCGGGGACAAGCTGAGGGAAATGGCAATAAAATATCCTATCATTGGTAACAACAACATCTGGCAGATAAGACCTATGATCATAGCCTTTGGATAGGTTACCACTCTCTTAAAATCGGAAAGGGTCAATGATAGGCCCATTCCGAACATAATAATGATCAAGGAAATGGCAAGGATAATTCCAGAGGTAGAATTCATGACAAATAGGTTTTAAAGTAAAATATTATCTTTTTTCCCATAAAGGGGATATACACAAATAAAACTTATTAAATATTATTTTCCTTATTATATTTTATTGGATTTGCATTATAATTTACCAGAAAATAGAACATATGTTAATATTTCTGTTAAAAGGGTTAGAATAATTTAGATTTTAGGTTTGTTTTAGTTTCACATATATAAGAAAAGACCGGTAAGGTCTGTTTGCCTTTTCCGGTCCTAAAATTAACTTGCTGTCAAGTGAATATTTCCTGTTCTTCTATATTGGTGAATATTTTTTATGTGTGTTTATTTCATGGAATTGAAACGGGTCATAATTTCTTTCCAATTAGTAAAAATTATCCCCTCTTCTTTGAAGAAATTGATGAGGTCTGGATCGCCAAAAATCTGTGATTCCCAAACCCGTTGTTGCCATGATCCCGTAATGCCCCTCAGGTTATCGGTTTCTACGGAGGGGTGAAAAATGATTTCTGTTAGTCCGGGAGGTAAGGATTTAATCAAGGTCTTAAAAGCTTCCACCTTTTCTTCATAGGAATCCGCCTTTGGTGCACTGGAAAAAAAGTCCAATTTGGGCAAGGTGTACTCTTCGGTCATCTTTACCACAGAATCATCCATAGGATACCCCTTTGCTCTAAACTCTGCCAGAACCGATGGTACGGATATATCTATGATATTTGCTGGAATGCCGTATTCCTGGGCCACTTTCATGTAGGCCTTTACATAACTGGGGTCACCGAACAGGGTGCCCATGTGGGTGTCTATATGGTCCGGTCTATAGCCCCAGGCTATGGATTGTTCAATTTGGGCCCGTATTTCTTTTTCCACCTCCTCGGCCGAAGCGTGTTGCACTACTTCCGGTACGCTCCTCCATAGTTTGTCTTCAGGATCCAATAGTCCAGGTACTTCTGCATCTGGGGTAATAGGGCCCCAGCGATGTTTTTTCCATTCACTGGTAAGCGTAAGGTGTAGGCCAACATCCATAGCAGGGTTTTCCTTGGCCCAATTGATGAATTCTTCGGCGTTGGGACAGGGTATCATCACGGCAGCGGATTGTATTTCCCCCTTGGTCAATTGTTCCTTGGCGGCAATGTTGGCTTCAGGACACATCCCTATATCATCTGCATGCAACATGATTACCTTTTTTCCGGCAGGCCATCCCAATTTTTCGGCCCAGTTTTTTGCTTCTAAGGTTGTTTCCAGTTCTGCAGGAGTGTTGTTAATGGCCTCTTCGGCATTTTTTTTCTTTTCCCCACAACTAATGAGTAATAGTGCCATAAAAAGGCTCATGAACAAGGAAATTGGATATGACTTTTTCATTTTATTTTTGATGTTTTAATTTATAAATATTTTTTAAACCAGTTGAGCCCGTCTCCGAAAATGATGTCCAACGGGGCATCCCTGTGCTTAGCATCGTACCATATAATCTCTTTTGGCTCTTGTGCTGCTTTAAAAAGCAGGGAGCTCATTAGGGGAGGTACTATTTCATCGTTTTTTGCATTTAACATGAGGAACGGTCGGGGCGCAATCTGCTTTACAAAATTTAATGGCTCAATGATACTTACAAAATTTTTTGCCTCCTTGGTCAGGGCTTCTTTTTCGTACAGTAAATTCAATTGTCCACCAGCCAATGCCACAATAGGAACTTTTATGCGATCATCTATTCCGCAAAAAATGGTGCCTGTAATGCCACCCAAACTGATACCGTAATATCCTATTCTTTGGGCATCCAGTTCTTCCCTTGTTTCAATAAAGTCGACCGCTCGCCTTAGATCGAATACAGTCTGACTAATAATATCCCTGCTCCAATGTTTGTAATTTCCGGTAAGGCTAAAATCATAAACATCCTCTTTCCGTTCCCCGTGTTCGCTAAAATCGATCCTTAATACCGCATACCCATTTTTAAGGAAGAGATCGTTGCCATAAGATACATAATCTACGTTCTTGTTGTCTCCAAGACCGTGCATTAAAATCACAACCGGTAGGGGACTGGTACCGATTTTGGGCAGGCTCAAAATTCCTGTCACTTTTTTATGGTGTACACTATTGTAAGTTACATGATACAACTTAAAGTCTGTAGTATCTTTTAAAAGGTTCAGGGAATCCTTTAACGGTATGGTCTTGTCATAGGCATAATATTCATTGACCGGTAAAGTTGCACTCGTATCGCTGGCATAAATGATGGTAAATGCCAATAGTAATAGAATGGCGATAATTCCTGAAAACCAATATATACGTTTTTTACTAAAGGATTTCATCGTCATCAGCTACATACATTCTAGTGCTCTTGGTGTATTTTCCACCATTGGGATCAGCATATTCCAAATCGATATAAAAAGCCTTAAAGCCACTTTTAGGGAATTTTACCTGCTGAAAAATGTGGTCATGGTCTTTGGAATCTATTTTCTTTGAAGTCCATTCCTCGTCCCTGAAGTCCCTGTCCGACGAATCTGCAGACCATATGTAGGCGTTTTGAAGTTCATCGGAGGTGGTTTTGACCGTTAGGGTAGCCGATGTTTTATCGGTTGTTAGATCGTAAGCCAAAGTGGCCTGAGATGTCTTGTTCAACGATTTTCCCCAAAAGGCACTTAAAGCCCTTATAGCCTGTTCGCCACCACCCAGATCATGACCGGCATTGGGTACATAGTGAATGTAATTTTCACCAGGAATATCATTGATGTAGTTCTTAATGGCATCTACTGGCCAGTATTCATCATTGGTGCCAATAAAAATTAATTTTGGCATGGTTAAATTGGCCCTGTAAGAATAGGGATCTACCATTTGGGTCAAGGCTTTACCATCCTCTGTACCTACGGTTTGTGGAATTTCCAATTGTATGTAATCATTGATCTGTATACTATATTCGTTCCAAGCCGTAATATGGTAATCCAAACTAACGGGCATATTTAAAACGTCTATTACCATCGGGGCAATTGTTTCCACCCTTTTGTCGTTTGCTCCTGTCAACCATGTAGTCCAGCCCCTTTTAGAGGCTCCGGTTACCGTAAAGCGTGTTACCTCTTTTTGAAGGTTTTTGCTACTAAACTCCTGAACAGCATCCATAGCTCTGACCGCACTTTTTACCATAGGGAATAACAAAGGCCATGTGGGGTCTTTGTCATTTTTGTAATTGTGCAAGGTGAAGGAAATGAGTTCGTCTTCCGTTAGACCATCGTACAGAGGTTGGTTGGGAACCTGCCTAACAATAGCCACTATGGCCTTGTTCTTTTCGGCTACTTGGGCAAAACTGATGGATTTTTTGTCCTCTTCATTAGACGACCAATTGGGTATTCCCTCTTTTATACTCCCCCCTGTAATCATTAGAAGTGCTCCGTCATGGGTAACTTCTTTAGGGACCAATACGGTGAGTTCATGGGTCCAGACATGCTCCCTCCATTTTTGGGAGGTCAGCATAAGTTCATAGGCGGTTACATCCTCTATGGTGTAATTCTCTTTCAGTTCCCATTTATAGGTTTTGTCTTCATTGTTCAAGTAGCTTTGCAATGCGTTGGAAGGAGTTATTTCAGCTGCGGCAGGAGCAACGTTTTCCGCCAGTTTTTTTGGGCTGTCCTTGCAGGAAATAATACATAGTAAGGACATTGATAAAAAAATAGAAGCCAATTTGTTCATTTGGATCTTGTGTTAATAGTTAAGGAATTGTTTTACTTATCAGGTGTTGGACTGTTTTGGATGAGGGTCAATAAATCATTGATGAGGATTTCTCCTGTTTTTTCCCCTAGACTGGTGCGACTTACATACATATATCTTTTAAAACTGTTAAAATCTTCTTTGGTCAATATATACCCAAAGGCATCGTTGGTCAAACCAAAAAGGAAAGGATGTTCCGTGGGCATATTTCTTTTTAAATAGTATCCTATGTTGGGTAGGGCTTCCCCAGGTATGGTCAGGATTTGGGCAGATCCAATATTCAATAGGTTAAGGGTTGTGCTTACATATTGATCGGAGTTGCCCATTTTTAAGGGGGAATTATTTAAGATGTATCGCATCATTTCCGAATCTATTGGGAATTCGGCCTGTGTGGAGGTGCAATATAGCTTTGGGTCCTCTTGGATTTCGGCCTCAGATAAAATCCTTAAGGCCTCATCTGCCAAAAGTTTCCCAATTCGCTGGCATTCTGCCCAATCATTGGCTTCCTTATCATTGTCCAGCCTATTGTCTGCAGTGACCATTCCGCCTTGGGCACCGTTCATAAACAGGGCCATTCCTCCTGCCTTGGCTTCAATTCTATCGTACAGGGGGCCAATAAGATCCGGACTAAGTATTCCTTGATCACTGCCTATTACCTCTGGATGAATGGCATAGTTTACCAAGGTTACTATGGGTAGGTCCTTGTTTTTGCCTTTGGTGCCTAGTGCCTGTATTATACCGCATCTTGGGTCGTACAATTCAGGGGCATAGTAGTTATAGGCTATTTTGCCTTTGGCTTCGCGAACTGCAATTTTTAATTTGGCGGGTTCCAAGTTTGATGAAGCTTCATTTACGGCATCCGCAATTTGGGTTACACACCAGTCTAGATACTTTAAATCGGCTGCATAATTACCTTTTTCGTCGGGGAAGGCATATGCATCGGGAGCACTATGGGTATGTGTGGCACCTATTAATATATTGTTGAACGGAATGTCCTTAATTAATTTTCTTGCCTTATTGCCCAGTGCTGCCGGCCATCCCAGATTGTCGATATTAACTATGGCAATTTTTTCTGTCCCCTTTTCCAATACCATGGCCCTAACATAAAGGTCTCCTTTTTTTTCAGTTGCTGGTTGAGGGGTGCCAACTCCCCCGGAAACCGAAATCAACGGGTCAGGGGTAATTATTCGTTTGGCCGCACCCGCCTTTAGTTGTTGGGAATGGACATTAATAGAAACTAAGAAGATAAAGATTTGAAAGGTCAATCTTGACTTACAAGCTTTGTAAGAATTATTTTTCATAAATCTTCACATTTAAATGTTAAAAATGCTCTTATTATGCATGCATAAAACTTAATAAGAATATTGACTTATTTCACAAAAATATATTTAATTTCTTAAATCGAGGGGTAATATTTAATGCATATTTAATAATATATCTGAATTGTATTGAAAAATTTAAATATATTTTTGGTAAATGTGTAATCAAACGGTCTTAATATTAACATATCGTTAACTAGGGGTTATCAAGTTGGTAACACGATTTTGGTAAATGGTAATTTTTGATCTTTGACTGCGAAAAAAACTAACTAAAAACTGTGATTTATGACTAAAAAAAATCTAATACTGTTGTATGGAGTTGTATTTTCGATGGTGCTTTCCCTGTCTTCCTGTAGCTCAGATGATAGTTCCAGTTCGGAAGACATTCCTCTTACCGCTGATATCTTTCAAAGTGTCGTGGGGAAAAAAGTAGCCTTCCAAGGGTTGACCAACAATGCCGCTTCATGGACGTGGGATTTTGGGGATGGAACTACAAGCAGTGAGAAAAACCCGGTACATGTTTATTCTGAAGGTGGATACTACGTTGCCAAGTTAACGGCAACATCTTCGGATGGAAGTTCAGTAAGCACGGAAGTGAATCTGGCCGTAGATTTAACTCCTTATATATTACTTACCGGTGGGCCTACAGCTACCAATGGTAAAACTTGGCGTTTGGCCAATGCACATTCCCCTGGGGATTATTTTGCCAATGCAGATGCAGGCCTTACCCCATTTGATGGTGCTCCATACCCTCTTCCAGGAGGTATATTGGGAGCTGGTTTAGGATTGGGTGAAGTATATCAGGATGAATATACCTTTCATTTTGATGGAAGCTATTCCATGGATTTAAAAGATGGAGCGGCTTTTAGTGGTTTGGTATATCAATTCTTGACCACTGGCGGACAAGGGATCAAAAACCCCAGTTCGGATCAGGATTTTGGTTTGTGTACCGGTTATTATACCCCTGAGCCCGATGCTACCTTTACTTATGAGGAAAGTACAGATTTGACGGTGTCTTCGGTATATGCTCCTCCAACTTTTGCCTTGACTTTTAGTGGTGTAAGTACATTAAGTTTTTCCGGAACTATGTTTTTGGGGCTTTTGGATTATGAACGAAAGGTTATGATTCAGGAAATAAAGGACAACACTATGAAGGTGGTGATGTTTATTTCTGCTTCTCCGGATTATGCTCCGCTTAATACCAATGCGCTAGTATTAACTTTTGAGGCTGTGAAATAGTCTGTAATGTGGAAAATCAAAAAGAAAAATAACTAACTACAATATAATTCTATGAACACATATTTAAAAAATAAAGTACAGAGGATTGGACATATATGCTGGATTTTGATGGTGTTATGCACGACTTCTGTAATGGCTCAGTCTGTTCAGCATACAGTATCGGGCAATATAACGTCTTCTGAAGATGGAATGCCATTGCCAGGGGTCAGTATCGTGCTAAAAGGAACTACCCAGGGGGTGTCCTCGGATTTTGATGGGAACTACAGTATTAATGTACCCAATGGTAATGGTGTCCTTGTTTTGACCTATATAGGTTTTGAGGCCCAGGAGGTGACAGTGAATGGAAGAACTTCCATTAATGTCACCCTAGAGCCAGGAGCACAGGCCTTGGATGAGGTAGTGGTAACGGCTTTGGGTATTAAACGTGCGGATAAATCTTTGGGATACTCCGTAGAAAATGTAGCTGGGGAAGAACTTACAAGGGTTGCACAAGAAAACGTGTTGAACTCCCTATCCGGTAAGGTAGCTGGGGTTACTCTAAACTCTACAGGTGGTACAGGTTCTTCCGTAAGTATGGTGATTAGGGGTGCAATCTCCTTAAGCTCGGATAATCAGCCATTATTTGTGATAGATGGGGTGCCCATTGCCAACTCGGTAAATAACGTGGGTGGATTCGGTAACGATAACCGTGTGGATTATGGTAATGCCATCTCGGATTTGGACCCAAATAGCATTGAGGATGTAAGTATTCTTAAAGGACCTAGTGCAGCTGCGCTGTATGGTTCACGTGCTGGTAATGGAGTGGTATTGATCACTACAAAAAAAGCAAACGAAAAAGAAAAGATGAAAGTGAATTTCACTTCCAATACCGTCTTTGACGTTCCTTATAAATATTTGGAGCAACAGACGCGATTTGCCTCAGGGTATTTTTCCTTCTCGCCGGAATCACAGGGTGGAAGTTACATAATGCCGGCAATAGCGCTTTCTGGAGGTAACTCGGGACCGGAATTGGATAAGGGGTATTTTGCGGTGCAATGGAATGCGCCCTTGGATGCCAATGGAGTTCCTATTCCTACAGAATTGAAATCTTATCCCAATAATATTAAGAATTTTGTGCAGACGGGAATTACAACCACCAATAGTTTAACGGTAACCAATAGTACAAAAGCGTTGAATTATAGATTGGGGGTAACCAATATGGAAAATACTGGTTTGGTTCCCAACTCTGATGTAAACAGAAATAGTTTTTCATTGTCCGCTACATCCAATCTAAACGATAAATTGGAGATAAGTACCAATGTTAACGTGGTTCATAGTTTTGCCGATAATAGGCCGGCTTCCAACAGGGGAGCAAATCCTTTACAGTGGGCTTATGCCATGCCGGCTAATATTGATATAAGGAGCATTAAGGATTACGATTTGCCTGGCACCGACGTGTTGAGCCTATCCAATGACTATAACAATCCATATTTCTTGGCCAACGAGGTAAATAATAGTTATTCAAGATACAGGGTATTTGGAAATATGGCCTTGGATTGGAAATTATCGCCTTCCTTCAATATAAGGACCAGTTATAATTTGAACAGTTATAACCAGACCCAAGAAACTAAAATGTCTCCAGGTTACAGTGGGGAAACCAATAATGGTACTTACGGTATTTCCAAGACCGATGGAGTGGAGACCAATGTGGATCTTTTGGCCACTTTTACCAAGGAATTTGGAGATTTTGATATGTCAATTTCCGGAGGTGGCAACCTAATGTATCAAAAAAGTTCTGGTATTAGCAATTCTGCAGCCTCAAGGGTTGGTCTTGTTGTACCCGATCTATTTACAATTAGCAACATTGCCCCAACGGCTTTGGTATATTCCAGTTATATGAGTGAACGAGGAATTAACAGTGTGTACGCTTTGGGTAATTTCGGATTTAAGGATATGTTGTATTTGGATGTTACCGCAAGGAACGATTGGTCCAGTACATTGCCTGTAGAAAATAGATCTTATTTTTATCCATCGGCTTCCCTAAGCTTTTTGTTAAGCGAAGTAGTGAATATTCCCAAAGTTGATCTTTTTAAGCTTAGAGGTGGTTGGGCCAGGGTAGGTAACGATACCAGTCCATATCAGTTGGGAGCTTATTACAACAATGCGGGGCAATGGGACAATGCTGTTCTTTATAGTGCTCCTGGAGGTTTGAGTACTCCGACTTTGGAGCCGGAAGAGGCTACTTCAAAAGAATTTGGTGTGGATCTGACCATGTTCAATAATAGATTCCGATTTGAAGGTACATATTACACAGTGGAAAACAGAAATCAAATTGTTCCCAGTGTGCCTATTCCAGGGTCTTCGGGTTATAGCAGTGTAAGTATAAATGCAGGGGTCTTGGAAAGTAAGGGTTATGAATTTTCCTTGGGAATTACTCCCATAAGAACGGATAACTTCAATTGGGATTTAAATTTAAACTATACTACCAATGAGTCAAAAGTTTTGGCCCTAGCCGATGGAGTGGATTATATAGAGTTTTGGAGCGAGAACAAGAGTGTATCCAGAGGTTATGTGGCCAATCCGGCCACGGGCGAGGATGGTTTGGTCGGAAATTTGTATTCTCCGAAGATCCAAAGGGTGACCGATCCAAATTCTCCTTATTTTGGATATCCAATGTTGGGTGAAGGTGAAGATGCAGAATGGTTGGCCGAAGAGGAAAGGGTGAAGGTAGGAAACTACAATCCTGATTTTGTAATGGGGTTACAGTCCAGTTTTTCCTATAAGAACTTAACCTTGAATATGACATTCGACTGGCGATCAGGTGGTCAGTACATGTCACAAACCTCAAGATATATGACAGAGGATGGCTATAGTCAGCAATTGTTGGATAACTTGATCGATCCTGGAATTAATCAGACCGGTCCTGAATTGAAGCAATGGGTATTGGATAATGCCGATCTATTGATCTATGGCGAAAACTTTATCTCTATTGGAGGTCCTCCGGGCAATGGAGGTTTTCCAGAGGCCTTTTCAGGAACAGTTGTTTATGACGGGGTTTTCAATGCGGGGGTAGTAGGTTATCACGATGAAAATGGTAATTTTATTTTGGAAAACGAAAACCTAGGTCTAGATGGAACGAATTTTATTCCTTTCTCTGTTGCCAATGCATGGGATTTCGGAACACCACATATGTTTGACGCGGACTATATTAAATTAAGGGAGATATCATTGGGTTACGATCTGCCCAGTAAGTTTGTGGAAAGAGCAGGCTTGGACAATGTAAACGTATCTGTTTATAGTCGGAATATTATGTTGTGGACCAAGGATTCAGCTTTCGGAGTGGATCCGGAAAGAGCTTACCAAGCAGAATCCGGACAAGATAAGCGGGGAACCCAATTTAAACAAGGTATAGAACGCTATAATGTGGATCCATGGGTTATCCCAGTTGGTTTTAAAATTGGTATAACATTTTAATAAAAAAAACTAAGATCATGATGTATCAGATAAAAAGTAAAATGGCCTTATTGGTATCGGGACTTATAGTTTTGGTCTCTTGTCACGGCTTGGAGGACCTTAATGAAAATCCCAATAGAATTGGTTCGGATAACGTGGATCCCAACCTATTGGTGCCCACGGTAATTAGCGGCGCTGCGAAAAACACCTTGAACCTGGGGTTTGGGGATATCGCGGGGGTCATGCAGCATACCCAGAAAGATGGTTGGTCCGGTGGACATAACTCCTATGATTGGAGCAACGACTCCCATAGTTGGAATGGATATTACAGCTTGTTGACCAATAATAAAACCTTGATTGAAAAGGCAGAAACCGATAATTTGGAATTTCATATAGGGGTAGGTTTGGTAATGAAGGCCTATTTATTTGGAATGATAACCGATTTATGGGGAGATGCCCCCTATTCCGAGGCGCTAAGGGGAGATGAAGGAGCAGAATTTTTTGATGCGGCCTTTGATGATCAAAAGGACATCTATGTGGGAATCCTGGCCGACTTGGCAAGGGCCAATACCCTTTTGTCCAAAAGCCAGAGTGCATATTTTAGTATTCAGGAAGATCAAGATGTACTCTATGGTGGTAATGTTTCCAAATGGAGAAAATTTGCCAATTCATTGGCATTGAGATATTATATGCGATTATCTGCAAAAGAGCCGGGGTTGGCGGAAGAAGGTATTAGAAGGCTTACCTCCAATGCTGCCCAATATCCGTTGATATTGGATGCCTCTGATGATGCCGCCATGTCTTATGTAGGCAACACAGGAAGTGATTCCTGGCCTACCAATACCCAATTCGACAATAGCCCTAACGGAGCCTATTTTAGACTTAAAATGGCAAAAACCTTGGTAGATGCCTTGCAGGAATTGGACGACCCTAGGTTAGGGGTTTGGGCAAATAAAGTTGAGATACCTTTGGTATTGGATCCAGGTGCCCCGGATGGAACGGATGAAATTGTAAACGGAGAGAGACGTATTTCACAGGACATCGTTGACGCTTACGTGGATATAGTAGGGGAACCTGTAGATTATGATAAAGAATATATAGGTCTTCCTACTGCAATGGTATTGGCTGGAGCTTATAATCTTAAAACGGTTGGATCCCTTCAAGGAAGTGCCAACCCACATGCTTCCCAATTGAATGATATTTATAAGGCCGCTAGTGGTCCGTTGTTAAAGGCCCGCTTACTCTCGGCCGCTGAAGTACATTTCATTTTGGCGGAAGCAGCGTTAAAAGGCTGGGTGAGCGGTGGTCCAGAGAGCCATTATAACGAAGGAATTAGACAGTCTTTGGTTACCTGGGGCGTTGGTGGTGAGTATGATGATTATATTGCAGGAGCTGCCTATGGTGGATTGGAAGATATCATGGAGCAAAAGTGGATTGCCAGTTGGTCCGCTGCTACTGAATCCTGGTTCGATTATAGAAGAACCGGTTTACCCGATCTTCAAGTGGGCGTTGCTACTAAAAGGGATGCCTTGCCACTGAGATTTTATTATCATATCAATGAGATAGACACTAATTCCGAAAATGCCGATGCTGCCATTCAGAAATTGGAAACTACGGAATACAAAGGTGAAGATACAAGTAATAACAGTGCATGGTCCAAAATGTGGCTATTGCAGGGTACTGGAAAACCTTACTAAAATTTTTATTTGAGTTAGTTTAGCAGCTATTTAAAGGAGGCATTCCGTAAGGACTGCCTCTTTTTATTACAGAGATTCGTAATTCAAAGGCCATGGGCTCATTGAAATGCCATAGTCTAACAAATCCCCTCTTATTATCGGAGTTAGGGTTTTATTGGTCCGATCCAAGGGTTTAAAACCATTTATTAATATATTTTTTCTAATGTCGGATTAATTGTTCCGAAGTTTAAAATTGAAAATCATGCAAAAAGTATTATTCGCATCCCTCTTTTTTATCAGTGTCCTAGCTATTGCACAAGAAAAGGAGAAAATTGCCTTGGGTCCTTATATTCAGCAAATGGGAACCAAGGATGCCACTATTTGTTGGTCAACCCTGGAAAGTTCGCCTACCATTACGGATAAGGACGGAAATGTAACGACTATTAGGGAATACAAACACCACAAAATTCATCTAGGGGATCTGGAGCCCAATACAGAATATCAATATGATGTACTTAACGACGGCTCGGATGAGGGCAAAGGTACTCTGACTACTTACCCCGATGAAATTGTACCCTTTAATTTTGCAGTTACTGGAGATTCTAGGAACAGGCACGATGTGCATGCCAAAATAGTGGCCAAAATCATGGAGACCAATCCAAGGTTTATTATCAATTCAGGGGATTTGGTGGCCAATGGAAGGTCTATTAGCGATTGGGAAGCCTTTTTTGGGGTTAACAAGGAGCTTATGAGAAATACGCCCTACTATCCTGTATTGGGCAACCATGAAAAGGATTCGCCCTATTACTATGATCTGTTCGATTTGCCCAATAACGAAAAATACTACTACTTTACTGTTGGGGATGCCCTTTTTATTGTTTTGGATAGTGAGGGGAAACAAATTTCGGAGCCCGATTTTATTTCCGAAAAAAATAGTGATGCTTTCTGGCAAAGTGCCTTCTCGGAGTATTTTAATACCCAGAAAAAATGGTTGGAAAACGTTTTGGAATTGAATAAGGAAGCGGGATTTGTATTTATTTTTCAACATAAACCATTGTACAGTGCCATGAAAAATAGAAAGGCTGAGGCCGAACAGACCCGTAAATTTTGGGGCGACATTTTTGAAAGACATAAGGTGCAGGTATTCTTGAACGGTCATGATCACCATTATCACCGTGCCACTAAAAATGGCGTGCATTATATAACTTCTGCCGGAGCAGGAGCGCCATTATATGATATTCAGCTTACCTTGCCAGAAACTAAGAAATCGAGTAAAATAGAACATTTTGTCAATGTACAGATCAATAAGAAAAATGCCTATTTGTATGTGACGGACATAAACGGCGATGAGATTGAAACTGTGGAAATAAAAAGAAGAAAATAATCTTGGACAAAGTCATGGAAACAAAAAAAATAGGTATACCGATATTAATCGTTGGGATGGCACTCGCTACAGCTTGGGCCATCCGTGGTCAGTTTGGACATGAGCAGGGTGCTGCATTCGCAGGGGCAATAGGAGGTCTGGCCCTGGTCATGGTTTCTGGCAGAAAGGATTGGTATAACAAAATGATGTTGGTGGCTTTGGCATCGTCAGTAGGTTGGGGAGCCGGAGGAATGATCAGCTATGGTATGGTGGTAGGCTATGGTTTCGCCGATAACTTTGTTAACGCGTATTACGGCTTGGGGATGCTTTTCGTTATTGGAGGTTTATTCGGTTTATTGGGCGGAGGCCTAGTAGGCTTAACCCTGGATTCTACTAAGGAAAACAGGGTAAGATGGGGAGCCTTGCTATCTGAAATGACGGTTGGAGGAATTATCAGTTATTATTTTTTAATAGAGCAGATCGGTTTTAAAATGACACCTCCGAGATCTGAGGCCTGGGCTGTGTGTTTTGGTGCCGGATTGGCCATGTTGTGGTATATGGCCAGGGAAAAGAGAAACTCGGCGATTAGGGTGGCTTTTTACGCTATGCTGGGCGGGGGTATTGGTTTTAGTTTTGGTAATTTTTTACAGGTACTGGGAAATACGTGGGAAATACCGTTTAACATGTGGAACGTTATGGAATATTGCATCGGTTTTTGTGGTGGCTCGGGTATGGCTTACGGGGTGTATAGTTCCAAGTGGCCTAAAGAAACTACAAAGGCTACGAAATGGGAAAATTGGTCCGCCCTAATTATTGTGGTGCTCTTTGTTCCATTGATCGTTTACAGGGAATCATTGACCCAGTCCCATATTGCCAGACGTTTGGAGAGTTTGCCCAATATAGAATCCATTGCCTCTACGAGTACCATAATGGTCCTTTTGGTGTTATTGGCAATGGTGGTATCCATCTTTTGGAGATTTAAAAAAGAAGAATACTCGCAGAAAGATGTTTCGATTACATTTTTTACCATGCTAATAGCTTATACGTTTATGAGCTATGCCGTAACGGGAATTTTTGGGGGAGAAATGCATCTTAACCATCATCTTTATGTAGTGAATATTATATTGATTTTTGCTTTGCTCCGTTCCGGTAGTGGGCAGTTCAACTATACGGAAATAGATAAGGTAGACCGTAAAAAATGGATTGTTTATTTGATTATAGTACTTGGTGTAATTGCAATTCTGGCTTTGATAGCCATAAGCGTACACGGTGACTTGGGGGACAGGGATAGATTTCCTATGAATTAAATTGAGGATTGGTTTTAATGGAGGAAAGCGTACAAAGAAAATACCTGAAGATTATTTGGATTGTTTTAATTATTTCTATGGGCTATGCGGTCTTAAGGTATAATGTGGTGGGAACTGTAGCATGGAAAGATGTGCCAATATTTATTCTGAACAAAGGGGTGTCCTTGGCCGCAATAGTATTGCTAACTTTAAGTTTTTCTATTAGGCCACTTACTCATTTAGGAATTCGGGCTTTAAATTTTGGGTTGGAAAGTAGAAAAATCTTGGGGATATCAGGTCTGTTGTTAACCATATTTCATGTACTCCTTAGTTTTTTGATTTTTAATCCCCACTACTATCCCAAGTTTTTTGATAGCGATAATACCTTGTCGGTCGTAGGGAATTTTAGCTTGCTCGCGGGTATGGCCAGTTTCATGATATTGGGGCTATATCACTGGTGCTTTAGAAATCGCTCTAAAAACAAAGAACTACTGATAAATATTATTACTTCAAAGGAATTCCTGTTGGGGCTGTTGTTCATGTTGGGAACACATCTTGTTTTTATGGGATATTCTACTTGGACCAGCCCTTCAAAATGGCAGGGGAGCCTGCCTCCAATAAGTTTAATTTCTTTTGTCGTGGTACTTTTCGGCTTCGTCATAAATGTATTTGGTCGCACTTCAGTTGGAAAAGTATAGGTGGTTTACTCAAGGCGAACTGTATGCAACCAAGGAACACCAATCTAATGCAGCACTTGGAAACTTTTGTCCTAAAGGCACTGGGCCGGAAGGTTGAAAAATTTAACAATAGTTACTTATGTATCCAATGCTTCTTTTTCAATGTAGAAGGGTAAGCTTAATGAGAATTTGTTGTATTGCAAAAAAAAGTGGATCAGTTCCTATTGCATGGCCAAATTAGGCGCCGATCACTTGGTATAGAGAGGCTGGGCCAACCATAAATCACCTAAAAGTCTTTCGGTAATCCGAGGGGGTTTTGCCCATAATATGCTTAAAATAATGGTTAAAATTGGCCAGATTGTTGTACCCGCTTTCAAAACAGATCTGTGTTATCTGCTTATCGGTTTCCGCCAGCAATTTGGCAGCTATGCCAACCCTAACGCTTTTTACATATTCCATAAAGGTAAGGTCTGTCTTCTTTTTGAAATATCTGCAAAATGAACTGGGTGCCATATTCAATACAGCAGCGGCTTCTTCCAATTTAACGCCTTCCTGTATGTTTTGAAAAACGTATTCGTATACTTTATTTATTTTATCCAGATTCTTGGAGAAAACTGCAGAACTGTTGTTGGGATTGGATAGGTTTTCCCGTTCATCTATCTGTAATAGAAAATTAAATATTTTAAGCATTTCAATATAATATTCCAAGCCTTCCAATTGTGTCATTCGTTCAAGGCTTTGCCTAATGTGGCTGTCATTGTCCAATTTAAAACGGAGTCCGGTGTTCGATTGCTTTAAAAGATCTACCACCTGTTCCAGCTCTGGCATCCTAAAAAAGTCGGAGTTTATAATATCTTCCGAAAAGTGGGTAACAATGCAAAAGGGGTCATTTCCCTTTTCAAAATCCAAGGCTTCCCAGCAGTGGGGCAAATTAGGCCCAAGGAGAACCAGATCGCCTTTTTCAAATCCGGAAATATTGTCGCCAACAATTCTTCGGCCCGATCCCGAAGTAATAAAATTTAATTCAAAATTCCTATGGGAATGAATTCTAGCATTTGATGCCAAGGGTAATTTTCTTGATATAAATGAATGCTTGTTGGGTACAAATATTTTTTCAAAAATAAATTCCATGGCTTGGTATATTGACAATATTGGACTAATATAATTAAATTATTCAGAAATAAGGTTAAAATTTAATGCAATTAAAACAATATTGTAGTGGCAGGGGTTTTTAAATTGAGTTTATTTTGTTAGAGCAGCAAATCAAGTTTTATATAATTAGTAGCAGTAGGTCCAATTATCGGATTTACGGAATTGTTGATCATATATAAATTCATAAACAACCTAAAAAACCAACCATTATGAAATTGATAATTACAACTTTTTGTCCATCGGTAGGTATTTCCATTATTTAATCTAATCCTTTAATTATACAATCATGAAATTGAATATAAAAGGAATAATACCACCCATGGTAACCCCTTTGCTCGAGAATAAGGAGTTAGACCTTGTGGGGTTAAAAAATCTATTAAATCATTTAATAAATGGCGGTGTCCACGGCATTTTTATTTTAGGGACTACAGGGGAAGGCCCTAGTCTTAGTTATGCGGTAAGGAAACAGCTCATAACCGAAACCTGTAGAATCGTAAATAAAAAGGTTCCGGTTTTGGTAGGGATTACGGATACCTCTTTTGATGGGACAATGGAGATAGCAAACCATGCCAAAAAAGTTGGCGCGGACGCCTTGGTAGTGGCACCTCCCTACTATTTTCCAATTGCCCAAGAAGAAATGGGGGATTATCTGGAGAATTTAGTCCCAATGCTACCCTTGCCATTTATGTTGTATAACATGCCTAGTTGTACAAAACTTCATTTATCCATGGACGTTGTGAAGAGGGCCAAGGAATTAGGGGCTATCGGTATTAAGGATAGTTCTGGAGATCTTACCTATCTCTATATGTTGATAGAAGAGTTTAAGAGCGATCCTTCTTTTTCCATTATTGCAGGAACCGAACTGTTTTTGCCAGAGACCATTATGAACGGGGGTCACGGCTCCGTTGCCGGAGGAGCTAATTTTTTTCCAAGACTTTTTGTAGATTTATATGAGGCCGCAATGGATCAAAATTTGGAAAAAATAAAATTATTGCGGGATAAGGTAATTATGGTTCACCGGACAATTTATGAGGTAGGGGAATATTCCTCAAGGCATATAAAAGGTACTAAAGCGGCTTTGATGGCCATGGGTATTTGTCAAGATCATAATGCGGAACCTTTGGACCGATTCACGGAAGAACAGCGAAATAGGATTAAAAAGTATATAGCTCAATTTAACTATAAAAATGAGTATAATCCAGTACATTGAAAAGTCTGCCAGGGAGCTCTTATTGTGTTTTCTTGGTTAATTTTTTTCCTTTTGTATTAAAGAGGTTTGTCTGGAAGTCCTCGAGTAATGGATAATATTAAAATGTTGAAAAAGTCTTTTGTTGCAATTCCGATTTTGGTTATCGCTTTCCTAGCACTTTTTTTTCATTTGGATATACATATTATTGATGCACTTACCCTGAAAACCGTTCCCGAATACGATATACATATCCCGGTATTGAGGATTTTTTTTGAACCAATATTGGGGTTGTTGCTATATTTTAATCGCTCTATTTATCCCCTACAGGAATTGCCGATTACCCTATTATGGATATTGGTTTTTTATATATGCTTCAGTCTGATCAAGATTTTTAAAGTTGAGGCAGCTCCTTATAGAAGGCAAACAGCATTGCGGTTTTTAGGAAACCTACCTTTGTTGATCGGTATTTGTTTTTCAGTTTTTGTCGTTATCCTTTTCATTAGATTGCCTAATAATACCATTGTAAATAACACTTCGGATGAAATATTGGTAACTAGTCACGCCCATACAGAATTTAGTCATGATGGGTTGATATCCCAAGAAAAAATGTGGGCATGGCATAAAAGAAATGGGTTCGATGCCTTTTTTATAACAGATCATGCCAATCACAAAAAAACGTTGGACTTCTCAACCAAACAAAGAAATAATCAATTTCCCTTAGAACCTTTAATCATGGTTGGTCAAGAACATTCGGGTTCCAATCATATGAGTTTATTGGGACTGAATGGAAAATTTGAAACAAAGGGGAAACCCGATTCCCTCATTGTAAATTTGGTGCATAAGCATGGAGGGGCTGTAATAATTAATCATTGGTTTGACGGTAAGGGAAATGATAAGGAGTTTTATAAGGATCTAGGTGCTGATGGTTTTGAAATTGAAAATGTAGGCAAGGAATTATATTATGACCGAACCTTATTTAATGATCTTAAAAAATTCTGTGAGAGCAACAAGCTTCTGATGATCGGCGGACTTGATTTTCATGGATACGGTAGGGCATGTGGCATATGGAATGCTTTCCAAATTCCAAATTGGCATCAAATGGATCCGGAGATAAAGGAAAAATCCATTTTGGAAATATTAAGAAGTAGGGATCAGAGTAGGGTAAAGGTACTTATGTACCAAGACCGACCTTTTTATAGTGGAGAAAATTTGTTGTTCCAACCCTATATTACTGTGGTGAATTATTTTAGGACACTCAATTTCTGGCAAGTACTCTCCTGGGCTTTATGGTTGGTTTTGTTACAATTGCTTTGGAATTACAGAAGGGAACATTTTATCCCCATGCATAAGAGAATGGCACTGACAGGTATGGTAAGCGCCCTGTTTTTAATTGTCCTGGGTCTGTATTATATGGTTCGGGGCAATGCGGTAAAGGGCTATAGTAAAGTATTCGCCGAATACAGTTCCATGCTGCTTACCATAGGGTCTATTTTTATGGTCTATTCACTGGTAACCATATATTTTAGATTCTTTAAAAAAATGAAGAATTCAAATTGAAAAGAAAGGCTCTAAAGATTGCTGCTTGGGTTTTGGCGACTTTAGGTGTCGTCGCTTATTTCTATTGGATTTTCCCTGTATGGGGAATGCCGTTCAATAGTCAGCGGCATGGAAATCCGCCTTTAACCCCACCTTGGGCATTGGAATGTTGGCTTTGGGAAGACGATGTTAATACTTCAGATTATGTAGACGAATTGTTGGTAGGGTATAAAAAAAATGATATTCCCGTTAGAACCATTATTTTGGATAGCCCTTGGTCTTTGCGCTATAATGATTTTGAAATTGATACTAGTCTCTATAAAAAACCCGAACAATGGTTTAAAAAGCTTCAGGACAATGATTATAGGGTAGTACTTTGGATGACCACCATGGTCAATAGTTATAGTAAAGACACTCACATAAAGGAATCCAATGATTGGTATCAGGAAGCTATGGATAATGACTTTCTGGTTAAATCCAACAAGCCAAATAAATGGTGGAAAGGAGAGGGTGGCTTTATAGATTATACCAATGACAATGCCATGGATTGGTGGCGGGGGTTACAACAAAATGTTTTTGATCTTGGTATAGATGGATGGAAGCTGGATGGCACCGCAACCCTTTTTTGGAACCAACTTGGTCCAATTCCAATATTCTATAAGCGGACATCCAAGGGAATTATGACCGCTAGAACCTATATGGACCATTACTATAGGGATGAATACCAACATGGGCTTACCCAAAATCCAGAGTTCGTTACACTTTCACGATCTATAGACCGTGGGTTTCATCCCGAAGGCTTTGCGCCCATTGATGCTTCCCCGGTAAATTGGGTAGGCGATCAGAAGCACGAATGGGTTACCAATGAAATGATCTTGGAAAGCGGGAATGAAAACGTGGACATAGCTTTGGATGGAATTCAAGGTTATGAGTCGGCTATAAAGAGTATTCTAAAAAGCGCCGAACTGGGATATAATATTGTTGGGTCTGATGTGGCCGGGTTTTCCGGGAAAACGATTCCTCCAAGATTGTATATGCGCTGGACACAATTTTCCACTTTTTGCGGTCTGTTCATGAACGGGGGCCATGGAGAAAGGCGACTTTGGAAGAGAACAGAGGAGGAGCTGGAGGTAATACGAAAGTTTTCCTGGTTGCATACAGAATTGGTGCCCTATATGTACCACTATGTGGTTACGGCCCATAACGGGGGAAGAAGGTTGCAGACCCCCTTAAAACAAGGGAAGTATCACTATATGTTCGGGGATGACTTTCTGGTGGCTCCAATATATCAGGATTCCAAAAAAAGGACTGTTACTCTGCCCAAGGGTCAATGGAGATACTTTTTTAACGATAATGAACCCATTGAAGGAGAGGTGGATATTGAGCGGGAATTTCCAATGGACGAATTTCCAGTCTATATAAAGGAAGGGGCTATTGTTCCTATGGATATCAAGCGATCCTATACCGGATTGGGAAATGAGGATTCAGACGGCTTTACGACCATCTTAGTGTATCCCCAAAGTGAAAATAGTTTTATTTATTACCATACGGATACAAAGGGAAAAACTACAATTTCTTATAAGAAAACAGCTGGTAGTTTGAAACTTTCCCTGGAAGGAACAAAATTCTCCCATCTTTTAAGGATTCATTCCAATAGCATCCCGGAATCGGTTTCGCTGGACGGAAAACTATTGGAAAAGGAGGTGTCTTGGAATTTCGATGACCAAAACCATAAACTTGTTATCAGGAATGGCAGTGGGTATGGAAAAGGGGTATATAAAATAAAATTTTGATTCTTCCCGTAATGGATTTCATTCCTGAGTATAATACACCTTATCGGTGTAGGTTCTTGGATCTAAGATAGCTCAAAAGTTCTTCGGGTAAATCGGTTTGGATTACGTTGACGTATTTTCGGGACAACAGCGCATCAAAACCCGAATTTTTCTCTTCGGCTTCCATTCTATCATACTTGCCCAAAGCATTGATCCATACCCTGTATCCAGATTTTATAAGTCGGCGCATGGTTCTGTCTTTATAATAGCTCTCATCAATATGAATAATAGAAATATCTTCCAATTTCCTTATGGCCCTAATGTCCTTTCTGGAATATGCCCTAGGCATTATTTTAATGTCCTTGTTCAATTTTTGATACTGTGTGGTTTCGGGAAAATCATAAAGGAAAAATAATATCTGGTCTTCCATTCCGTATTTTTCGATCAGGTCAAAAGTTTGTCTTACGGCCGCCTCTCCTTCAAGCTTAAAATCTACATCCAATAGCATCTTGCCCTTGGTAAGCTTTAGTACCTCTTCAAAAGTAGGTATCTGCTCATCTGTAATATCATTTCCAAACTTAAGTTTGAACTCCTTGAGCTCGGCAAGGGTAAAATCATCCACTTTTCCTGTACCATTAGTTGTTCTGTCAATAGTTTTGTCGTGCATAATTACCAGTTCACCGTCCTTACTTTTTCTAATGTCAATTTCCACGATATCTACCCCTATACGAATGCTTTCGCCTATGGCCGCTAAAGAATTTTCCGGATAGTTGGGATTTGTAGCTCTATGGGCTGCAACAAGGACCTGTTCCGGATGGTTGTGGTAATCCTCAAGAATACTGTCGAGTTTAGTTTCTTGCGCTAGGGTTGTTAAGCTTAAGAAAAGAAGTAGGGTAAAAATGGTTTTGTTCCAAAAAGGGTAAAGAATGCTGTTCATTATTAATTATAGTTGAGGGATTATGTTGTAATTCCCGTAATTATGATGGTGCAATATAATAAGACTTTTTGTTTACACGTTTAAGCAAATGTTAATATCTTCCTTAGGGCCACTTTTATCTCGAATGTATCCGTTATGGCTGTTGCATTCCCAGGCCTTCAATTCTATAATGCCTTACGGCCACTTAAGGGGATGTGGGATTTAAAGAATCTGATTAAAACAAAGGTTAATTGGTGATGGAACGGGAATTTGCAGAGCCAACCCCAATAATACTATCGTAGATATCGCCAAAATTTCGATAATATACCAAGATGAGGTAGTTGTTTTCCGTAAAATGAAAATTTCCTGAAATAGTGTTCATGTCAATAACACCTTCATTGTTTTTCATTACATATTTGTAGTTGTAAAATCCTTGTTTCATTTTTATAACCGCCTCCATATTGCCCGTATCTTCATTATAGGTCATTTTGTTTTCCTCATCAAGGGCGTAATTATTGTATTTTCCAAATACATATACATCGTTCAAGCCAATTTTAGCTGTGTAGGGCAGGGTAAAATGTATGTAACTGTATTCGGCCTCCCTGGAGCTGTCATCTCCTTGCAAGGTTCTGACCACAAAATCGCCGTTAATATCGGGGTAATAGGTATAGGGCCGGTCGTCCCTAAAATAATCCATAAATAAATAGTGGTTGTAAAGGTCTGTAAGTTCTATCCGGGAAATGGAAGAACTTGGTGCCCTAAGGTCTTTGGTATCAAAATTAAAATATTCATTACCTCCAAAAAAACTGGTTTCCTTATCATATTTATACACCAGTTCCGACCCCAGTATAAATTGGGGGCTTATATTGGTAATGGTGGTAGGCCATAGGTTGTTTTGTATTATGGCAACTTTTACTTCCTTATTGGGGTTTACCAATTTCACCTGATTGGCGTTTATGGTAAACTGTACAACTTGTTTTTCATTTAAATAGGTAAAATCCCTGGAACGTTTTACTACACCGCCCACAGCAACCTGATCTTCATACACTATAAATCTTCTGGAAAATTGAAGCTCATTATAACTGTTGTAAATCTCCAATACGTAATTGCCGCTAACTTTTAATCGGGTATTATCATTGGGTATAGTAAGCTTGTAGTTGGAATAAGGTTGCAATGTGGAGTAGCTGTTTGCGTAATCCACTATCCGCTCATTGTCCATTCCGTTTAGATATTGAGACTTTAAAAGGGAAGATGGTGTCCAGTCATAATCGCAATGTACTATCTTGTAATAGTAGTCTTGTTCGTTGGCCAAAAGGTCATCAAATTCCAAATAAACTGGGCTTCCTAAGCTTACGACCGGAAATTGGTCATCGGTATCACCTTTAAATACAATTGTTTTGATATTTGTTGGAGGGTTAATTTCCATCTGCACCTGGGCAAAAGCAAAATGGCAGGAAATGAACAGTATAAGCGCAAAAAGATTCAATCTCATTTGGTAATATTTTCAGGTAAAGGTAAGCAAAAACCAAGCCTAAATGGATTAGCATGTTTTAATCTCTAAATTTATAAGTAATAATTATGAAAACTTTTTATTAAGTATTAAATTTGCTCGAAATTTTGATAACCTAAGGTCTACTAAATATGTCTAAAGACATCCGAATTAAAAAAGGCTTGAACATTAATCTTATTGGTGATGCGGAAAAGACTACTTCCAAAGCTGTTTTAAGTAATGTTTATGCGATTAATCTTCAGGATTTTCACGGAATTACACCTAAATTATTAGTTAAGCAAGGCGCTGAAGTAAAGGCGGGAGAGCCACTTTTTTTCAATAAAAATGTGGAAGACATGCTTTTTGTTTCGCCGGTAAGCGGAGAATTGATCGAGGTAGTGAGAGGTGCAAGAAGAAAAATATTAACCTTGAAAATTTTGGCGGACAAAAGCCAAGAATTTGTGTCGCATGCACCTTTATCCCCTAAAAGCGCAAAAGCTGAAGAGGTTAAAGCGTTGCTTTTAAAATCTGGGTGTTGGCCTTTTATCAAGCAAAGACCTTATGATATAATTGCGAACCCAAGTGTAACCCCTAAGTCCATATTCATCTCTGCTTATGTTACCAGTCCTATGGCGGCCGATTTGGATTATGCCTTAAAGGGAAAGGAAAATGAAATTCAGGCAGCAATTACTGTTTTGGGGAAATTAACTCCCGGAAAGGTACATGTGTCTGTAGGTAAAGGTGGGCAGTCTATTTTTTCCAAGATGGAAGGTGCGGAAATACATAATGTTTCCGGTCCCCATCCAGCTGGTTTGGTAGGTACCCAGATCAATAAAATAGATCCAATTAATAAAGGCGAAGTGGTTTGGACAATTACTCCGCAGGACTTGGTTATTATAGGGGAGCTTTTGTTAACGGGAAGATATAATCCTGAAAGGGTTGTGGCTCTTGTCGGGTCCAGCGTTAAGTCTCCTAAATATTACACTACTAAAATAGGTTCTGAAATAGCTACCTTTCTATATGCCAGTGGTGTGAATACTGAAAATTTCAGGGTGATCAATGGGGATGTCCTTACTGGTTCCAAAGCAAAGCCTGACGGATATTTAGGGTATTATAACAATACCGTAAGTGTAATTCCTGAAGGTGATGATTATGAATTTTTTGGCTGGAACAAGCCTGTTTTTAATAAAATATCTTCAACTAGGGCCTTGACCTTCTCTTGGTTACAGCCCAAAAAGAAATACGATTTGGATACCAATACCAATGGTGAACATAGGGCATTTGTGGTAACTGGATTGTATGAAGAAGTTTTTCCAATGGACATTTATCCTTTACAACTTCTAAAAGCATGTATGGTGAAGGACTTGGATGAAATGGAGCAATTGGGTCTTTACGAAGTTGCTCCCGAAGATTTTTCACTTACAGAATTTATTTGCATCTCTAAACAACCCCATCAACAGATCATTAGGGAAGGGTTGGATTTATTATATAAAGAAATAGGATAAAAGATGAGCTTAAAAAGTAATTTACATAACCTAAAGGAGAAGTACAAGGGCAAGAAAATGGCTCCTGCATTCAATGCAATCCATACCTTTTTGTACGCTCCCAACGAAACTACACATTCTGGTTCCCATGTACGTGCCGTGGATGATTTGAAGCGTACGATGAACACGGTAATCATGGCTTTGGTGCCTGTGCTTATTTTTGGGATTTTCAATGCTGGTTATCAGCACTATGCGGCTGTGGATGCTGTCAATGGTGTGGTAAGACAAGCTTCCTTGTTTGGAAACTTCCTAACTTGGGAGAATTTCATTATGGGAGCATGGACCGTGCTGCCTTTGGTAATCGTTTCCTATGCCGTTGGACTTGCGGTTGAATTTTTATTCGCTGTAATTAAAGGTCATGAGGTTGAGGAAGGATATTTGGTTACCGGTATGTTGGTGCCATTGATCGTACCAATTGATACACCATTATGGATGTTGGCCGTGGCCGTAGTATTTGGAGTGGTCATTGGGAAGGAAGTGTTTGGAGGTACAGGAATGAATATTTTGAACCCTGCACTTACCATTAGGGCATTTTTATTCTTTGCCTATCCTACTTGGATGAGTGGGGATAAGGTATGGGTACACCAGGCGGTGGATTTGGCCGGTGGTCCCGACGCTATTTCCGGAGAAACCATTTTGGGCTATTTGGCACAAGGTAAGGGGGCGGAAATGTCTTATTCCGTTTCAGATATGTTTTTTGGGTTTATTCCTGGATCTGTTGGGGAAACCTCTACTATACTAATTTTGTTGGGCGGACTATTCTTGATCTATAGTAAGATTGCAAGTTGGAGAATCATGGTGAGTGCCGTAATAGGGGCCTTGGTTATGGGACTTATCTTTAACGGAGTGGTCGATGCAGGTTGGATAACCGAGACGAGCAAGTTCTACGGATTAATGAGTTTTGCCTTTTGGCAGCATTTGATCGTTGGTGGTTTGGCCTTTGGTATTGTGTACATGGCAACCGATCCGGTTACCGGTGCCCAGACCAATAAGGGTAAATGGTATTATGGATTCTTTATAGGGTTTATTTCGGTATTGATCAGGGTTTTCAACCCTGCTTACCCAGAAGGCGTATTCTTGGCTATTTTGTTGATGAACGTTTTTGCTCCAACAATTGATCACTATGTGGTTAGGGGGAATATAAATAAAAGATTGAAGCGTGCTAAGAACGCTACTATTTTGCCTAGGGACGGTGAAGGAAAAGCTCAGGAATTAAAAGCAGAAACAGTATAATCATGGCAGTTAACACAGATAAAAATAGTTACACCGTTATTTTCGCCGCCGTTATGGTGGTAATAGTAGGGTCTCTTTTAGCATTTTTTGCGTCTTCACTCAGTGAAAAGATACAGGAGAACGAAAGACTGGAAAAACAACAGAATATTCTTTATGCCATGGGCGTAAACGAAAATCAGGACGAAGGAAGTGTAAATTTTGTTTCTACCGATAAGGTTGCGGGTGAATTTGAAAAATATATCACGGAGCAATTGGTTATTGAAGGGGATAAGATTACCAAAGACGACAAAGCCTACCTAATAGATCTTAAAAAACAGGAAACAGAGGCCAAAGCTGGTAAAACAAGGAAATTACCTTTGTTTATTGGTGAAAAGGACGGTTCCAAGTACTATATCATTCCTATGCGGGGCAAAGGTCTTTGGGATGCTATATGGGGATTTGTTGCCCTGGATAATAATTTGGTGGTAAAAGGCGTGTATTTTGACCATAAAGGGGAGACCCCAGGTTTAGGTGCCAATATCAAGCAACGTTACTTTATGGACGACTTTACGGGAGAATCCATTTTGAACGGTACAGAATATGCCGGTATAGCCGTTGCCAAGGGAAATAACGATCCTACCAACGAAATAAAAGATGATAATGAGGTTGATGCATTGGCAGGAGCTACCATTACCGGTAACGGTCTGTCTGCGATGATCAAAGAAAGCGTAAACCTATATAAGTCCTACTTGGAATCAATACGAGCTAAAAATTAAAACATGGCACTACTTTCAAAAAAAGATACGAGTCTAATATTAGACCCTTTGGCAGATAATAACCCAATTACCATTCAGGTATTGGGAATTTGTTCAGCATTGGCAATTACAGCAGAACTAAAGGCATCCATAGTAATGGCCCTATCGGTTATGTTCGTATTGGGCATGGGAAATGTTGTTATTTCCTTAATGCGGAACATTATACCTTCCAAAATTAGAATTATTGTACAATTGGTGGTTGTAGCCGCCCTTGTTATTATGGTAGATCAGGTGCTGAAGGCATTTGCTTATGAATTGAGCAAAACGCTTTCTGTTTTCGTGGGTCTTATCATAACCAACTGTATTATTATGGGACGTTTTGAAGCTTTTGCTTTGGCAAACGGACCATGGAGGTCTTTCTTGGATGGTATAGGGAACTCGGCCGGATATGGTTTAATATTGATTATTATTGGATTCTTTAGGGAACTATTGGGTTCTGGTACATTACTTGGGTTTAAGGTCTTGGGAGATCCCATAGAAAAAACCGGTTTATATGCCATTGGCTATGAGAATAACGGATTTATGTTGTTGTCCCCCATGGCCTTGATCGTTGTTGGGCTCATTATCTGGGTACAACGTTCACGCAACAAAGCTTTAATAGAAGAAAACTAGTAGTCATCATAAGAATAGAATGTTATGTTAGAACATGTAGAATTATTTTTTAAATCCATATTTATAGATAATATGGTATTTGCCACGTTCTTAGGAATGTGTTCTTACCTTGCCGTTTCTAAAAAAGTGACTACTGCAGTTGGTCTTGGAGCAGCTGTGATCTTTGTATTGGCAGTAACGGTACCCCTAAACTGGTTGTTGGATCAGTATCTTTTAAGGGATGGGGCCTTAGCTTGGTTAGGACCTGAGTACGCTGATTATAATCTAAGCTTTTTATCTTTTATACTCTTTATTGCTACCATAGCGACTATGGTGCAATTGGTAGAGATCGTTGTTGAAAAATTTTCCCCAGCACTCTATAATTCATTAGGTATATTTTTACCGCTTATTGCGGTGAACTGTGCCATCTTGGGTGGTTCATTATTTATGCAGTCCAGAGATATCCAAACTCTTGGATTGGCCTTTAATTATGGACTTAGTTCCGGTATTGGATGGTTCTTGGCTATTTTGGCCATTGCTGCCATACGTGAGAAAATTAGATACTCCAATGTTCCTGCACCACTTAGAGGTCTTGGGATAACCTTCATAATCACTGGACTTATGGCTATAGGTTTTATGAGTTTTGGCGGTATGTTGACAGGCGGTGATGAAGCTCCAAAGGAAGTGGAGCAGAATACGGCCCAACAAGTAGAGGAAGATAAAATAATTAAGGAGACTAAAGAAAATACGGTTTCTTATAACAACGCTATAATAAACGAGTAAAAATGATATTAGCTACAAGTACAATTGGAACAATAGTTATAACGGTAGTTGCTTTTTTAATACTACTGTTATTGTTGGTGGCACTATTACTGTTTACCAAGGAAAAATTATCACCATCAGGGCCTGTAACCATAACCATTAATGGTGAAAAGAAAATTGAAGTAAGTTCTGGGGGATCTTTATTGTCCACTTTGGGAAACCAGAAAATATTTCTTCCTTCTGCCTGTGGAGGTGGAGGAACCTGTATTCAGTGTGAATGTCATGTTCTTTCGGGAGGTGGAGAAGCACTTCCTACGGAAACACCACATTTTTCCAAAAAAGAATTGAACCATGGCGCTCGTTTGGCCTGCCAAGTGAAGGTGAAACAGGATATGGAAATTACTATTCCTGAGGAAGTATTCGGAATTAAAAAATGGCAGGGAACCGTTGTACGTAATTACAACGTGGCTTCATTTATTAAGGAATTTGTAGTTGAAATTCCTGAAGATATGGGGTATAAGGCCGGTGGATATATTCAGATCGAGATTCCTCCCTGTGAGGTTAAGTTCTCTGAAATGGATATCACTGCGCATCCTGAAGAGCACGAAACCCCAGATAAGTTTCAGGCAGAATGGGATAAGTTTAACCTATGGCCGTTGGTCATGAAAAACCCAGAAACAGTGGAAAGAGCCTATTCTATGGCCTCTTATCCTGCTGAAGGAAGGGAAATTATGTTGAACGTACGTATTGCTACTCCGCCCTGGGATAGAGCTAAAAATGGTTGGATGGATGTTAATCCAGGGATTGCATCTTCCTATATCTTCAATTTGAAAAAAGGAGATCCTGTTGTGATTTCCGGACCTTACGGCGAGTTCTTTATCAACGAATCGGATTCTGAGATGTTGTATGTTGGTGGTGGTGCTGGAATGGCTCCAATGCGTTCACATCTTTATCACTTGTTCAACACTTTAAAGACCAACAGAAAAGTTACCTATTGGTATGGTGGTAGGTCTAAACGTGAATTGTTTTATTTAGATCATTTTTATAGACTTGAAAAGGAGTTTCCAAACTTCAAGTTCTATTTGGCACTATCTGAGCCTTTACCAGAAGATAACTGGAAAGTTAAGGAGAATATTGATGCACCAGGTGACGGTTTCGTAGGATTTATACACAACTGTGTAATAGAAAATTACTTGAACCATCACGAATCTCCGGAAGATATTGAACTATACTTCTGTGGACCGCCATTGATGAACAAGGCAGTTCAAAAAATGGGAGAAGATTTCGGTATTCCTGATGAGCATATTAGATTTGATGATTTTGGAGGTTAA
Source organism: Arenibacter algicola (assembly GCF_018860365.1). Classification (GTDB taxonomy): domain Bacteria; phylum Bacteroidota; class Bacteroidia; order Flavobacteriales; family Flavobacteriaceae; genus Arenibacter; species Arenibacter algicola_B. Next base: position 9,664 of record NZ_JAHKPO010000001.1, on the reverse strand, counting down.
TTTATAACCTTCGGGATTTCCAAGACCTTGATGGTCTAATTATAGACCTGTCAGGTTTTCAAAACCTGACAGGTCTTTTTTTTGAGCAATTTTTTAAGAATGCCAAGATTTATTTTTGGCTTAGGAATTTAAAATATAGATAATGAGTACGCCCTTAACGGAACAGGAATTGCATAATTTGGCCATGAATATTGTTGGAAAACAATTGGAGGCTGAGGGATTCGAGTTTATGGGGGTCAATAGTAAGCCCAAAAGAAACCCTCAATTTGTTTGTCTTAAGGATAAAAAATTATTTTTTATTGTGGTGCGGAGTATTACGCATCCAAAGGATCCAAGGGAATACGATATGGCCCTAATGCAAAAAATTAAGGATCACGCCCTGACCCAAAACGGAGAAGCCTATTATGCCGGTGTAGGTCTATACAATGCAGAGGATAGGAATCTACCGGTTTATCTTAATGAAGCTTATATATTGGAATATGACGGACTTATTAAAATATAGTGGTATACGTTTAGGGATATTTTTTTTGATTCTGGCATGTGCAGGATGTAGGACCAATGAATCCAAATGGGTAAAGAATGTAAGTTCTGGATCGGCCTTGGGAACTTCTTATAACATTACTTATTTGGCGACCACGGAATTGAATTTTGAACAGGAAATTGATTCCCTTTTTCAAGATTTAAATCAATCGATGTCTACATATATACCTACTTCCGATATCTCGAGAATAAACGCGGGAGATTCTACTATTGTGGTAGACGCAATGTTTAGGGAGGTCTTTGAACTTTCGGGAAAGGTTTTTGAAGCTACGGATGGTTATTTTGATCCTACCGTTGGCGTATTGGTGAATGCCTGGGGTTTCGGGCCCGGAACCGAGTTGGAAATGGATAGTATTAAGGTAGATAGCCTCTTGGATTACGTAGGATTTAACAAAGTGGCCATTAATTCGGATAATAGGATTAAAAAGCAGGATCCTGCTATATATTTCGATTTTAATGCCATAGCCAAAGGATATGCGGTAGACCGTCTAGCAGTTTTGTTGAGAAATAAGGGCATTACCGATTTTTTAATCGAGGTAGGAGGGGAGCTGGTGGCCCAAGGAGAAAACAGGCTCAAGGAGAAAAAATGGGTTGTGGCCATTGATGATCCCATGATGGAGGAAAGTAGAACCTACAAAAGAACCTTGTATATGAAAGACATTGCCATGGCATCCTCAGGAAATTATAGAAAATTTAAAATTGATCCCGAAACTGGCGCCAAGTATGTCCACACTATAGATCCTAAAACTGGATATACAAAGAATTCAAATATTTTGGCTACCAGTGTAATGGCAAATGATTGTGCCACTGCAGATGCTTTTGCAACTTCTTTTATGGCTATGGATCTGGAGAAAACAAAGTCAATATTGGCCCAACATAAAGAATTGGAAGGCTATATAATTTATTTGGATTCAGAGGGGAATGTTTTGGAATATATGACGAACGGATTTAAGGAAAATATCCTGGAGTAGTTATTTGGATACCAAGGGAATAATCTCTCCTTTTGCCAATCGATAATTGTCTACTTCGGCAGGCGATAGTTTTTTGGTATAATCAACTTCATCTACCTTAAAGCCTATTGATCTTAGCTTTGTAAAATAATCGCGGCCATAAATACGGACATGGTCGTACTGTCCAAATATTTTTGCCCTTTCCTTTTTGTCCGTAATACTATTATCCTCGTAGGTGTCGGCCCTGTTAAGGTCTTGTGGAATTTGAAAAATGCCCCATCCTCCGGGTTTTAGTACCCTGTACAATTCTTGCATTGCTTTATTGTCGTCGGGAATGTGTTCCAGAACATGGTTACAAAATATTACGTCAAAAGAATTATCGGTGAAAGGCAGGTTGCAAATATCCGCTTTTACATCCGCTAGGGGCGAATTTAGATCCGTAGTAGTATAGGTAATGTTATTTAGATTTCTGAATCTTGTGTAAAAGGCCTGTTCAGGTGCAAAATGTAATACCTTAAGTTTGTCCGTAAAAAAATTGGTCTCATTTTTTAAATAAAGCCATAATAATCGGTGTCGTTCCAAGGATAGGGTAGAGGGCGATAGCACATTTTCCCTAGGATGTTCGTAGCCATAGGGGAGAAAGCTTTTGAATTTTTTTCCATCTATGGGATCAGTGTAACGATCGCCCTTCATGCTAAACGCCATAAGGGGACGCACCCAATAACTTAGTTTTATAAGTATTGGCCTGGGGATGGTGTTTAAGATATATTTAAATAATTTTTTCAAAGTGGTTCACTGGATTGACCATGGTAATAAAGGAAATTCACTGAGAATTTTATTGTGGTAATTTTTAATTACTTAAAAGTATATGTCACAGTCCTAAACTTTGACCTATAAAGAATTTAGTCTTAAAACAGATAACAGGCTGGATAAACCAACTTTAAGTTATAGTACCAGTGCTTTTTGACGGAACTCATCTTCCTCGTCACTTTGTATACCCAATGCCTCATAAATATAGGCAAAGGTGGACAATATCTCCGGCTTCCCATCTATGATGGCAACATCATGTTCAAAATGTGCGCTGGGTTTATTATCTGCCGTTAGAATGGTCCAACCATCTTTTAATTGTTTTATTCTTCTGGTACCCAAATTAATCATGGGCTCTATGGCCACTACCATACCTTCCACAAATTTTTTGCCCCGTCCACGTTTGCCATAGTTGGGCATTTCAGGATCTTCGTGCATTTCCCGGCCCAATCCGTGACCGACCAATTCCCTTACCACGCCGTAACCTTGGCTTTCGGTATATTGTTGAATGGCATAACCTACGTCTCCAACACGATTCCCGGCCTTAAATTCACGAATTCCTACATAGAGGGATTCTTTGGTGACCTGTAACAGTTTTTTTGTTTCGGCATCAACTTCCCCCACCTCAAAGGTGTAGGCATGATCCCCATGAAATCCGTTTTTAAAGGCTCCACAATCTATAGAGATAATATCACCTTCAACCAAAGGAGTGTTGTTGGGAATTCCATGCACCACTTGGGCATTGGGACTCATGCACAAGGAATTGGGAAAATCGTACAATCCCAAGAAGCCAGGAACTGCGCCGTGATCCCTTATGAATGTTTCGGCCATGCCGTCCAACTGCAAGGTGGTAACCCCAGGCTTTACTTCACTGGCCAACATTCCCAAGGTTTTGCTCACGATCAATGCACTTTCGCGCATTAATTCTATCTCTTCTAAAGTCTTGATCTTAATCATAGAATGCAAAGGTAAAACAATACTTTTAAAACTACACGTTTGCAGGTATTTGCAAATACATAGAAAGGTGAAAAATAATTATACCAAGGGTTTTCTTGTCATTAAGGCGGGCTGTGGAACCCCCATTAGTTTAAGAATGGTTGGTGCAATATCACCTAAAACACCGTCTTTTATACTCTTCAATTCCTTATCTACCAAAATCAGGGGGACTGGATTAGTGGTATGTGCCGTATTTGGGCTGCCGTCCGGATTTATCATGGTCTCGCAATTTCCGTGATCGGCAATGACCAAAGTAGTATATCCATTTTTCAGACCCGCGTTAATAACGGATTCTGCACAACTATCCACAGTTTCACAGGCCTTTATTGCAGCTTGCATATCTCCGGTATGCCCAACCATATCGGGGTTGGCAAAATTGAGACAAACAAAATCTACCTCTCCTTTTTTTAACTCGGGAATTATGGCATCCCTAATCTCATAGGCGCTCATCTCTGGCTTTAAGTCATAGGTAGCCACTTTGGGTGACGGACATAGAATTCGTTCTTCCCCCTCAAAAGGAATTTCCCTACCACCATTAAAGAAGAAGGTGACATGTGGATATTTTTCGGTCTCCGCAATTCTAATTTGTTTTTTGTGGGCTTTGGCCAAGGTTTCTCCCAAGGTTTCACGAATATTATCCTTGTCATAAACTACTTTTACTCCCTTATAGGAATCATCGTAGTTGGTCATAGTTACATAATAGAGATCCAATTTATGCATGTTAAGTTCGTGCATGTCTTCTTGACTAAGCACTTGGGTAAGCTCCCTGCCACGGTCTGTCCTAAAATTGAAAAAGATAACTACATCCCCATTCTTAATTAACGATAAAGGGGATCCTTGATCATCAGTGACCAATAAAGGTTTTAGGAATTCATCCGTAATACCGGATTCATAGCTGGCCAATATGGATTCTTCAATATTAGCTGTTTTTTGCCCTTCACCATTTACTAAAAGGTCATAGGCCAATTTTACCCGTTCCCATCTTTTATCCCTGTCCATGGCATAGTACCGTCCAATAACACTGGCCAACTTTGCATTCTTATCGGAGCAATATTTATTTAATGCTTCTACATATCCAATTCCACTTTTAGGGTCTACGTCCCTACCATCGGTAAAGGCATGTATAAAGGTGTTTTTAAGGCCGTAACTTTCACTGGCATCAATAAGCCCTCTGAGGTGTGAGGTGTGACTATGTACACCGCCATCACTTAGTAAGCCCAAAAAATGGACCGGTTTATCATTATTTTTGGCATAAAGCAGCGCATCTTTTAGCACCTGTTCATCCTTTAAGGTATCCTGTTCGATAGCCAAGTTTATTTTTGCCAAATCTTGGTATACAATTCGGCCGGCCCCAAGGTTCATGTGGCCTACCTCACTATTGCCCATTTGTCCTTCCGGTAATCCTACATTCATTCCATCGGTAAGAAGATTGGAATTGGCGTATTTGGTATATAATGAGTCTATAAAAGGCGTGTTTGCATTTTCTATGGCGGAGACCTTGGGGTCTGGGGACTTGCCCCATCCATCCAAAATCATCAAAATTACTTTCTTGTTCATGTTATGTTTGTTGTTAGTGTCAAAAATAAAACTATTGTATATGGATTGCTAGAATTTGGGACAGCTTTTTCGAAAATTTTAAATCGCTCCAAGGATTTTTTTTAGATGGTGGACTAGAAGATGGCATTTTGTTAAAATTTTGTTATTTATTGAAAAAAAGTGAAACAAATGTAACGGAATTGAGTCTGTTAGGGTAATCAATAATCACTAATTAATCTTATTCATCATGAGAAAAACAATTTTAACAGTCGCCATGGCATTATTGTTTATGGTTGCAGGCGTTCGCGCCGAGAGTAGTAATGACATTTACACCCCAAGTGAATCGGTATTAATGGTTAGGCCAGGGGAATTAAGTTCCTTTTGCAAAGCAATTGTTCAGGGGGACATTGATACCGTTAAGCGATTAATTGAGCTAGGGGAAGATGTTAATCAAAAATCTTTGGGAAAAACACCTGCCATTTTTGCTGCGCGTTACAACAAGGTTGAAATTCTTGAGCTTCTTATTGCCAATGGCGCCGATCTTAAAATTAAGTGCGACAATGGTTACAACGCAAAAAAACATGCCGAACTATCCAATGCCACAGAGGCTCTGGAAGTAATCAACGCTAGTCTACAGAAGAAATAGTTGTTGCCAGTGCATTAAAAAAAACCTATCGATAATTTTCGATAGGTTTTTTTATTACTACAATTTGCTTTTATAGTGTTCAGGTAAAAGAGCAAATCCAATTTTCTAGAATTCAAATCCAGTAAAGGCCCTAAATAATAATGCATAGATAGCCATGGATAGCATTGCCACGCAGAATACGGAGTAGATCTTTAAAAATACTACCGCAATTTCTGGTTTACAATTTTCGAATGCCGCTAAATAAATGTTCTTAAAATGTAATAAAGTTCCCATATAGTCTCATTTAAAGGATTGTAAATCAAAGCTATAAGGGTTAAATTTGTGTGGGTAATAAGATTTGGAATCGATGCAATATACTAATTATACGTCTAAATGCTAATCTTGGAAAGGAAAAATGGCTATTGTTGCCCTTTAATTCGCTGAATGGCATCTTTTATCCGTTCAATTCTATTTTCGGGGTCAGGATGGGTACTCTGAAATTCTGGTACTCTATTGGGTCCGGCTGCGGCTTTTAAAATTTCCATCACCTTGATCATTTCGTAGGGGTCGTAGCCAGATTGCATCATAAGAAGTACTCCCAATTCATCGCTTTCCAATTCATCGTCCCGGCCATTGGTCAGTAGGGTGTTTTGGCCAATGCTATTGACAATTCCACCGGCATCGGCACCAACGGAAGCTCCCATGCTTACGGTCTGCCAAAAGTTACTGTCCGCAATCCTTTCAGCGGAGTGCCTTCCAATTACATGCCCTATCTCATGGCCCAATACTCCTGCCAGTTGGGCTTCGTTCAGTTGGGAGAAGAGGGCATAGGTAACAAATACGGGTCCGCCCGGCAAGGCAAAGGCATTGATGGTTTGCTCATCTGCCAATAAATGAAAGTCATATTTATATGGTGTTTCCCTAGCAATGCTGTTATTTACCAATTTATTGCCCAACTGATCTACAAAAGACTGTAATCGTTCATCAGGATATAGGCCGCCATATTGCTGGGCCACTTCGGGAGCACTTTGCAGGCCAATGGCCACTTCTTGCTCCGTACTCATATTTATGTTCTGGACCCTCCCGGTATATGGGTTTTCCTCCTTGTTATTGCAGCGCTGTACGAAAGCGAAGGCCACAATTGCCAAGCCTATGAATATCCTAATTTTCCAACTACCTCTTCTCATCTGTGTTTTTATGGCATAGTTATGAAATTACAAAAACTAATTATAAGAGGTCCGGGTTTATATCTAAAATATTGTTCTGAATATAGCCTTTTAGAAATCCCGAGGTGAAGTTTTCCTTCCCTATGATATCTTCTTCCAATAGAAGTTTAAAAATATTTTTTCTTCTAAAGGTCTTCAGCATGGGGATGGAAATAGGGGCATAGCTATAATGCCATGGTTCGTATTTAAATCCCTTTCTTTTGGGGTTATCGGTATATACCAAATAGAAACCATATTTGTTGGCATTGTCGTCCATCCATTTTTTTAAAAGGGCGAAAGGGCCGCCTTCTTCAAATTTTTCGGGTACCAAAACATCTCCAGTGGTTTTTGGATAGCCGTCAATGATGTCTATATCTGTGCCCCAATGATGTCTGCTGGTACCAGGAATAGTAGAATATTCTATAATTTTTTCAATGGCACCCAATTTGGTCATCCCCTTTTCCTCGGTATATTGTAAATACTTACGTTCCCAAATACCTTCCTGACGATAAAAATTTCGATAGCTAGATACAATCTTTAGGTCCATACCCTCGCTATAGGCCGCTCTTTTCATCTCTACAAAGGCGTCATGGGCTTCCTTTCTTAGGTTGATGTCCTTGCCAAAAAGTTCAATATCCACTTTGCCCATTAATTCGGCTACGGAATATGCTGTTTCTTGGGAGAGAGTTAGGCCTGGCAATAGTGAAAGGGCCAGACCGGTATAGCTACTTTTTTTTATAAAAGATCTTCTTTGCATAGGGTACCAATTATTTAATTATGAGCAATCCAATTATTCCAATTACACCAAAAATACTGCCACGTTTTATATTGTATGGGTATTTATCCATATAACTTGGGACGTATGAATGAAATTGAAAGTATAAAGTTACTTAAATTCTATAAGATTTGGTTCCGACCAGAGAGGAATTACTGTTAAGTATAAGGGGTAGAAGGGGAGCCTTTTCCTAGAACAGCTAATACATGCTGTTGTAGGAACCACAGTAAAAGTCCGCAATTAATAAAGATATGGAAGTGTATGCTCTAAATTAATTCTGCGAATTTTGCGATAGGTACAAATAGCCCTGATGTTTTATTTTAATATCGTTCAGGGTTATAATGTAAAAATATACTCCTGAGGACAGTCCTATATCTCCCTTGACCAACATATTTCTGTTGGAGATGCCTTCAAATTCATCCCTGTAGTTTTCTTTGTAGTATACCAACACACCATATCTATTGAAGATTTGAAGTAGATTGTTGGGAGATTTCTCTATACCATCAATTACAAGGTAATCGTTTGTGCCATCACCGTTGGGCGTTAAAAAATAATTGCCCAATTCAATAGTGGTAAGGCTTTCATTTAGATCAAGAGCTCCACCAATTGTAATTATGTCGTAATCATTTGGAACAAAGGTATCCGAGCTTAATGATCCGAAGGAAAATTCCCCTTCCAATGCAGAATTCCCCAGGTTGACCCATTTTTGTTGACTTTTGCTCCATCCTACTACTATTAGGTCGCTGATATACTCCCCAAGATTGCCAATATTGCTCCGGTCATCCCAGCTTAATGTTACTATGCTTGGTGAATCCCCCTCCAAACGCCAAAATTCCTGCTTGCTTACAGCAGCCACATTAAAGTCCCTTGCGTCCGTATTGAAATTTTCATTGAAACTGGTTTGGTTATCCGGGGCAACAAAGAAATAGGCACATTTGGCCAGCACATTTACGCTTTCCGAAGTCATGGTCAATGGCCTCAAACGGTCATCATCCCCTACGGGAAATGTAAAGGTATCCTTATTTGCAATAGCCCCGTAACCATCAATTTTGGTATTGTGTCCCTCGCCGACATAAAATGAATCATCGGAAAAGTTTAGGAAAACATTGGAGCGATTCCTGGGCGTAAACACGTTGCCCTGTATAAAGTTGAAATTGTTCAGTATCCCTACGCTTGTTTCCAGATAAAGTCCGTCATTTACAGCTACCTCGGAATCATAAAAAACAGGGGTAAAGGCCCCGGAAATTGTCAAAGGGTTGTTGTCGTTATAAAAGCCTACCAAACCTAAATTTTCATCAAAGGTACCATCGTTGATTACGTCCATATGGAAACCCACCATGGCAGTTTCATGGATTTGAATATTACCATAATTATGCACTGCATCTTGGGCCGGTGCCAACGCAACAGCCCAAAAAATACAGTTTACCATTATGTGTTTGATAATATTCATGTTTCGAATTATGCTTTCTGTTCGAATTTTAATTTAGGTTGCCCAATAAATTTAGCTTCTTATAAATATTGATTTATCCTAATCCTTGCTTATTTGTTGCCAATTGGTGCCGTCATATTGAAACCAGTATATCTTTTTTTCCTTCAAATCATTATCTGCTTCACCCTTTTCATTAATATAATTAATGTTTGTTTCATTATCTTCGGCTTTTTCCAAAACCTTTATAATATAAACCCTTCCTGTTTCAGGAGTTGCAGGAAATGAAATGGTATCATCATCTCCTTTAACAATTAGGGTGTAATCATTAGCTGTTAAAGTGGTACTTGTATTGGTAGATCTAATGGCTCGGATAAATCCGCCTCCAGATTCACTTTCTCCAGCTGCACCTGTTGCACCCGTGGCTCCAGTAGCTCCAGTAGCTCCTGTATCACCCTTGGCACCAGTGTCGCCCTTGGCCCCTGTTGCACCAGTTGCTCCTTGTATACCTTGGATTCCTTGAGCACCAGTAGCACCGGTGTTGCCTTTAGCTCCAGTAGCACCGGTTGCTCCAGTAAGTCCAATTGGTCCCTGAGCTCCAGTATCACCCTTTGCACCAGTTAGACCGGTCGGACCCTGAGCTCCGGTTGCACCTGTATCTCCTTTGGCACCGTCGGCACCTGCTGCTCCGGTAGCCCCCGTGGCTCCAGAATCACCCTTGTCACCTTTGTCACCCTTGGCTCCTGTCGCACCAGTTACACCTTGAATTCCTTGAGCTCCGGTGTCTCCTTTGACGCCCTGGTC
>NZ_JAHKPO010000018.1 GCF_018860365.1 Arenibacter algicola | reverse complement strand
TCTTTCACAGAACTGCTTTTTTTATGCAATATTTTCCCATTGTTTAATTTGAGGCATGTTATTTTTAATAAACCCCTTATTTCCCCAACCAAGTATCGAACCAATTAAAAGCATCGGTTTGCATCTGTATATCAAACTTATGTCCGCCATCATAGAATTTACCGCTATACCTCTCAGGATGGCCGGCTTTTGAAAAGACCGTAGCGAGAATGTCATCGGCTTTCTTCATTTCGGGCAGGGTATACAATTGGTCATGGTTATTGCTCTGTACCATGGTAGGCAGTGGTACACGAAGCCCTAAAATTTCAGGAAAATCCAGATAATTCGCCAGGCCCGGCGCATAGGTCATCCAGGTGTGGGTGTAGGCCTTGTTCAGTAAAAAATCTTTCCAAGTGGTCATAAACCCTACGCAAACGGCACATTTTATCCGAGCATCCATGCCCCCCAAAAAAACAGTCCGGAGTCCACCACCCGAGAGTCCCCCGCAACCAATACGATCCGGATCCACGTCCTTTCTGGCGCTTAGAATATCCAAGGCGATACGGTCTTCGGCCAACACCATACCGGTGTAAGAGGTGCCGGCGGACAAAAGGGATTTAGCCATAAGGTGTTCATGGTGTCCGGCCCATTCATTATAGGCTTCTATGTTCCTGACATCCTCGGCATTTTCATCAGTACGTCCCTCTGCTTTCAACGCTCCCCATTCTATACCGGCCATATCTTCATAGAAAACCCGCCGGCTAGCGAAGGAAAAGGCGTCATGTACCAAAACGGCATAGCCCCTTTTGGCCATCTCATTGGCCCATGTCCTACCCTCATAATAACTGTTTTGGTGGGGTTCCATAAGCAGATGCTGAGTATCCGAGGTCTTGCTGATCTTTCTCTTGCCAAAGTATTTATTACCGCCATGGTCGTGCAGGGCCAAAATGGCGGGCAACTTTTCGGTACTGTTCTCGGGTTTTAAAAAAATGGCCTCTACAGGTCTTCCGTAGGGCAATTTCCATGTCAGTTCCTCTATGTGAAGTCCGTCGTAACTGTATTTCCTTTTTAGGGTAACTGTAATAGTCTCTTTTATCAAAGGCTCTGCTATCTGTTCCTGGGCCTTGGCATGGGCACTTGGTTTCCAATCTTCAATTTTGGACCAGAGGTCGTTCCGGAAGGACAACTTGGGCGGATCTTGCATTTGCGAAGCCAACCAGGGGCCGTATTGGCCTATCTGGCTTTTCGGGAGTTCTTGATTCATAGGGATAGGTTTTGAGGTTGGAACCATATTTTCAAAAGCGGCGGTCATGGTACTGGGCAAGAGTGGCAATCCCACGGTTGCCATCGCGGTCTTGGATATAAAGGTTCTTCTGGAACCCTGGATCTTGGCATCCGTATTTTTGGATTTTTTCATGTTATAGGATAATTAGCGGGACATTTAAAGTTAGTACTTATTTTTAATTATTCGCTACTGTTGGTTTAGGGATGTTAGAGGGGTGGAAAGCTTCAATCAATTCTAAACATTTGCTGGGTAAGACTGCCCCTAGTACTGGGCATAACTCAAATAACAGATTATCAGGCTTTTGACTCGTATGTGCGACTTCTCAATCGCCCGAAAAAAAGGCTTATGTCGAAGTGACTGTTTTGTCGGTTCGCGCAGTCGAGAGGTATTGGACGCTAATAACACTAAAATGAGGTCTCGACTGCGCTCGCCTGAACGGAACGGGCAGGCTCGATCGGACAACATTACCCTAAACAATTCATTAACAATTAAAAATCGCTCCAACCCACCTTATTTTGGAAAAAGGTATTCATGAACCTTCTTTGTCGGTTTATTATTAATTAACTCCTTACTCTCCCCTATTGGGTTAACCATAAGTCAGGTTTCGGCAATATTTACCAATTATAGCAGCCATATATTACATAAATTGAATTTTTTAATTCAGACCTAATTTCACCCATGACCACAACCAACCACTTTTTAAAAAATCTGTTTATTTCCGGATTAATGCTAGCCCTATCCGTTTCCGGATTTTCCCAATCGAGCGGAATGGATGACAATTTCCGGTTTGCCAAACAACATCAGGACGATCTAACGCTGAGCGTATACATCACCGCGCATTCTGTGGAACGCTTGCTCTCCACCCCTGAAGGAAGAAGGGAAGCCACTTCGCTCATGATGGCCAATGGAATCACCAAAGTGTATTTGGAGGTGTACCGTGGCGGTTTGGTTGTCGCGCCCGAGTTGTTGGCCGAGACCACAACATATTTTACCCAAAACGGATTTGAAGTGGTTGGCGGAATTGCCACCGTCCCCGGAGGTGATATTGGGGTAAAACAGGAGGGCGAACTAGGTTGGTTCAATTGGCAGAATCCAAAGACCCAACAGGATATGAAGAAAGTGATGTTGGACGCAGCCCCTATTTTTGACACCTTTATTGTGGATGATTTTTTATGTACGGGAGATATCAGCTTGGAATCCAAGGCTGCCAAGGGAGACCGCAGCTGGTCCGATTATCGTAGACAATTAATGACGGAATTGGCAAGCTCTCTCTTCATTGATCCGGCGAAGTCCGTTAATCCGGATATCCATATGATTATTAAATATCCACAGTGGTACGATCGTTTTCATATGTTTGGTTATGATGTGGAAACCGGTCCAAAACTATTCGACGAAGTTTGGGTAGGAACGGAAACACGAGGGCAATACACCCAGCGGTTTGGATTTGTACAGCCTTATGAAGGCTTTGTGAACTATAGTTGGATAAAGTCCATGGCGGGGAAAAAGATCGGGGGAGCCTGGTTTGATCATGGCGATTGCGATGCTTTGGATTTTGTGGAGCAGGCGTATCAGTCCGTACTTGCCGGAGCCAACGAATTGGTAATGTTTAACTATGGGAGTTTTGTAAACGGCCATGCGGGACACCATCTATTGCGAATGGATTTTGAAAAATTGGCAAGGCTTGCCAAAGCCTTAAAGATCTCTCCAATTCATGGCATAGCCGGATATAAACCACCCCATAGTGACGCAGGCGGAGATCTGTACATTATGGATTTTGTAGGTATGTTTGGGATTCCCTTGATGCCAACGGCATACTATCCCGAAAATGCAACAACCATTTTTTTACCCACACAAGCTGCTGCCGATCCCAATATTGTGGGCAAGGTAGTGGCATCGCACAAGCAGGGTAAAAGAATCATTATGACGGCCGGATTTTTGGCAAACGTAGAGGACAAGGGGAAACTGTCCAAATTGGCCGGTATCCTAAAGCCGGAAGTTGGGGTAATAAATGCGGAGAAAATAATCCTGGATGGCAGTGAAACTACTTTGGAAATGCCGTTGGATTTGGAGGCCACATTGGAGGTTAAAAAAGCCATCGCGTTGCTGGAAGTCAAATCGGGCAACGGCAGTATTCCATTCCTGACCAAAAGCAAAGATGGGCAGGTATATGTTTTAAATTCCCATACCTTTTCCGAGGCGGATTTTAAAGCTGTTGGGGAAGTGTTGCTCTGCCCTCGCCCACTGGGTCTGCTGGATCTGCCCACTTCCTGGGCCAATGAAATCCGCGCTGTTTTTAACGAACAATTACAGATAGAACTCAATGCACCCACCAGAATCACTATGCAACCCTTGGAAAATGGAGACCTCATATTGCACAATTACAACAAGGAGGAAGTAGAACTTCAATTAAACGGATTGGAAAACTCTAGACTTTTGGATGCTTTTACGGGTCAAAAATTGGATTCGGCATCAGGAACATTGAAAATGAAACCAAGGTCGAGGCTTTGGCTTAGCAAAACCCATTAGCCATGAGAATTTATCCCTTTCTTCTCCTCCTTATTTTTATTGGATCTAATGCCCAACAACCCACGCTTAAGAAGGTTGCAGGAGCTAAGCAAGCTGTATTTAGCTTCATTTTTGATGATCTAAATACGACCGACTCGCTTGTTAAATCCGTTTTTGATGAATTTGGTTTTCAGCCTTCATTTGCCATCACCACAAAGAAACTCAACCCTAAAACAGCTCCTCTGTACAAGTCTTATGCTGAGGAGGGAATAAGTATTTTATCGCATTCACACACACATCCCAAGATGAACAATTCATCGGATATTGATAGGGAAACCGTATTAATGGAATTAAAGGATTCCAAGGAAAGGATTGAAAGCTATGGAATTCCCGTTCGTGGATTTGTTACTCCCAATTCATATATGCGCCCAGAATTTTTGTCCCTATTGGATACGGAGTATGATTATGCCTTTACCAATAATCACAATGATTTGTATGATATATCGGTAGACAAAAAACAGCTTGCACGCTATGGAATAGAAAGCAATATATCCACCTCCGACCACAGTATTGAAAAAATAGTATCGCGCATAGACCAAGCCATAACGAATAAGGAACTTTTGGTGTTATATGGGCATGCCTTGCCTTCTACTTACTTGGACGATTTGGGTAAACCAAGGGTTACTGCCAATGATCTAAGGGCCATCCTAAAATATTTGAAATCCAAAGTGATTAATGGCGAATGCATAGTACTTACTTCAGACTTAGCGATACAGGAATATTACCGATAATAATAGTCCGTAACAAGTATATATTCCGTGATTCTAAACTAGTCTTACTTGTATCCATTTAACATCTCAATAACCCTTAGCCTACTCAAAGCTTACTGTACTTAGGAACAAAGTATTATTATATCCTAGCTTTTTCACTTTAGGGAATTCGGTACTATCTTTTGTGACGTTGGTTTCTATGCGTTCCGCTGTGGCAATAATAGCTTTTGAACCATCTATGCCATAGGTGCTAAAATTTCCCAATCTAGCACCTCTTTCGGGAATAACTATAGTTTCGGTTTCCGGCATCACCCTGAGTAATTCAGGATCTACTTGTGCCATGAACAAGGGTGCCCTATGTCTAAAGACATGATCGTTGCCCGCTCCCCTTTTGGTATATACCAAAAATAGACCATGTGAATTGGAAACCCAATGTTGTTGCGTATTGTAACTTCCTAAAACCCTACCGTCCGTAAATTTCCATTCAACCGGGTCGTCATAATTTATCCCATCTTTGCTAACGGCTACATAGGCCGAATGATCGGTTCTCAGAGTTAGGTAATAAGTGTCTTTATATTTTGTAATGGATGGTTCATATATTCCTCGACCGGAATTCATGACAATCGAATTCCCTACCTCAATAACCGATATTTTCTGTCCATCAAAATTGCACCTTGCCACAAATGAAGCGTTGCGTTCATTACCATCATCCCAGCCCTTTTCGAACATTATTGGCAGCAGTATCTCCCCATTTTCCAGATCAAACCTTTGGGAGCATCCGGCTGATGGCCGATAAATGGTATCCCCATTGGAAGTGTTCATTGGAAACTCCAATGTTTCCAATTTGGACCATTTAAGACTATTTGGGTCATAGGTTACGTAACCAGCACCCCTTCCTACTTCCGGATCCGGCATTTGTTCCCTATCGTAATAGAAAATCTTACCTGTACAAAGCACTTTTTTACTTCTACCATGCCACATGGGATAAACATCGCTGAAAATAGAATCGAACCGTTTAGATTTATGATGATTGGCCAAGGTTTGCACAGCCGTAGGCATAGACCAGGATTCACCATCTAAAGTTGAACTAAAGAACAGGTTGCCATAGTTGTCAGAGCCTTCGGTATATTGCTTACTCATCGTTACCAAATACTGGTTTTGATTTTTTCCGAAGGCCGTTGCAAAAGCTTGACTCCAAACAAAATCCGAGTTTAGACCTGTAATGATAGTATCAAGCTTCACTTGCAATGTTGTTCCCCTCTTATTGTGTTGTTCACTTTTACAGGCTCCAAGAACCCCCCAAGCAAACAACATCACTAATAATTTTTTGTAAATCAAATTAGATTTTAATACCATGACTTATGATAATATATATTCAAATTCAAATGTAACTAACCCTTAGGGACAACCTCCATCCTTCCTACAGCCAATCTGCTATATGTTTATATTTTCAGAAGTATTGTCCATTAATTCGTCGCCTGCGGCTTTTTTTAATTTATCTATGGCGTCGGACATATGAACCTTAAATGAAATCAAATCTGCCCCATGTAACAATATGTTAGCGCCTTTTTTCAACCAATTGATTTCACTTTCGATATCCTCGTATATCATATGAATTCCCGCTCCCTTACCGGAATCCCTCACTTTCGTAATTATAGTGTCCACTGCCTGAATGAATTCTTGTGATTGATAATTCTCAGGTATTCCCAAACTACAGGATAAATCATGTGGCCCTATCAGCACCCCATCAAGCTCTTTCACCTTCAAAATTTCAGGTAATGACCTAATTCCTTCTCGACTTTCTATGTTTATAATCAAAACATTTTCTTTATTGATGTCATCTACATAATTGGATAAAGTGTTCCCGAAAGAATTGGATGACACCAAATGCTCCTTTAAATATTTTCCTTTGACAGGCTTGTGCTTCACCGCTCCAACCAATTCTTTTACCTGGTCTACAGACTCAATATACGGAGCAATTAGGCCGCAGGCGCCACCGTCCAAAGCCATTGTTGCCCAATATGGATCCGGACTTGGAATGCGTACTATAGGGGCTATATTCATATTACGATAAGCCTTACACATCCAACTTAGCTTATCCCTGTCGATAGGTGTATGTTCCGTATCAATGAATACAAAATCCACCCCTAATGATTTTACTACATCCGGCCACATTGGCGAGGTGGACACTGTTAGGGTCCCATATACCCTTTTCCCTGATCTTAATCTTGATATAATTTCACTTCCTTTCATAGTTTTATAGATTTATTATTGGGGAACCATTTTAAAAAAGCAGATACATTAATCTTTGGCAAAAAATAAACTAGCCAGGTATCCTACCAAAAAACAAGAAACAACACCTGTGGCAGAATACACCAATATATGAACCGGCTCAGTAATCCCAACATAAACCTGAACCATGATACTGACAACTATACCGATCAAAACACCCATCGAATTTGCTGTTTTTGTAAAAATTCCAAGTAGAAAAACACCGCCTAAACTCCCTATTACCAGGCCTAAGACCTTTTGAAATTCATCCCAAAGTGATTTTACGTCCATGGTGGCCATCATGATTGCGAAAAGGGTCCCAATTATTCCGATAATCAAAGTTGCTTTTCTAGCCAGTTTCAATTCATTAGTCTTTTTGTTCCATCCAAACCGAAAATGAATATCCGTAGCATAAGACGTTGCAGCTGAATTCATACTACTGCTCAAACTACTCATGGCCGCTGCAAATATTGCCGCAATCAATAATCCGGAAACGCCAGTAGGCAACTCTGAAACAATATACCAAGGAAATATGGCATCATTATTTTCAAAAGTTGGATTGAGTTCTGTTGGATAATTTTTAAAGAATGCGAATAAAGTGGTGCCCACAAAAAAGAATATCAGGGTGGCCGGTATGGTCAATATGGCATTGGTCCAAACACTTTTTTGGGCTTCTTTTTGGGTCTTGGTGGTCAAATAACGCTGTACCATGGTCTGATCTGAGCCATAAGTGGTGATATTTGCAAATATCCCGCCTAATAACATAACCCAAACTGTTGGCCGTTTTAAAGACAAATCCAGATCTATTATATTGAATTTATCATTTGCCCTTGCCATTTCAAGTATGCCGGTAACCCCTCCTTCAATGGAAGAAGTCATTAAAACCAAAGACAATATAGCTCCTCCAAGCAACACGATAACCTGAACAACATCTGTCCAAATTACGGCTTCTATTCCACCGTAAATAGTGTAGATCATACTCACTACTCCCATCAATGCAATACAGACAAAAATATCTATACCAGTCACTACATTCAATGCAATGGAAGGCAGGAACATTACTACTCCCATACGTCCAATTTGAAACAATATAAATGACAGACTGCCTAGAAGCCTTATAGTTAGATTAAATCTAGATTCCAGAAATTCATATGCTGTTGTAACATTAAGCTTTCTAAAAAATGGTATAAACCAGAACACAATGACAGGTGCCACTAAAAAAATGGTCATATTGAGCATAAAATAAGACCAATCTGTAGCAAAGGTCTTTGCCGGTACGGCCATAAACGTTATCGCACTTAAGGCGGTCCCAAAAATACTTAGTCCCGCTGCCCACCAAGGAATACGACCTCCGCCTTTAAAATAATCCTCAGTACTTTTCTGGCGTTTAGAAAAAAAATAGCCCATCCAGGCTAGAATAAAAAAATAAAGGCCAATGACCAACATATCTATTATTCCAAGATGCTTTGCATCCTTGTTAATAATAATTTTCAGTACTCTTGGAGTTCTTACACCAGGCCTAACCTCACCTGTGGGGACAACAATATCGCCGTTCCAGGTAACCGCAGTAGTAGTTACCTGCCCAGTTTGCGGTATCTCACCTATTTCATAAAACTCTTTAGAAATTGTATTAAAACTGTATATTTTATTTCCGAATCCAGGGTGCTCGTTAAGATGAGCGGTCAGTTCCATTTTGGCTAATTCCAACATTCTACCCACATCCTTGCCATTTACCAATTGACTTTCCAATTGTTCTATTCTTTTCTTGATGTCGATCTCTTGCATGGCCAGATTACCATTAGATCCAGAAGTAAAAATTATCGAACTTGCACCAAGTGGAAAAGCAGTGCCTGCCATAACCTTAAATTCTTGAATTCTATCATTTGAAATGACCTGCCATTTATTGGTCGTAGGATTGAACACATGTGCATCAGAAAGTACCCTCCAATCTCCTTGAGGAGTAATATTCCTACCGGAAAAAAGGTAAAAACAGTTCTCCAAACCGTTACTTTGGCTAACACTGACCGAGAAGGCTCTTGGGTCGCCATCCCATGATGGCAGTAACTCCCATTCCCAATTCTTTGGATTATCACCAACCAAGGACAACTTATAAAAACTATTAGTAGATGCACCACCAAAATCCGAAATACCACCAGCCACATAAATCGCATTATCGACTTTGGAAAAGGCAAAATTGGTAAGTGGCTGTGGTAGATCAGGACCTTGATTTATTTCTATTTCCCCCGTTTCTGGGATATAGTCAATAAACCAAGTATTAGATATATTGGTGTCTGAGGTGTTCCCGCCAAAACAAAGCAACCCTTTATTAGTGGATATAGCCCCTCCATACCCAGCAGCAAAAGGTATCTTTGTTGAGGCTACTTCCCACTGAACTGTACCATTCGCATTTTTCTTGAGTATAAAAATCCCGTCATAATAGGTTTTTATTCCACCTTCCCAAGGTAGTTTATCCGGAAAATTGGCCCCACCTGCCACAATCAATACATCATCGTCTATGCCCGTATATGGCCCTGCAAGACCCGGTTGAACATTTTGCCGAACGTTCGGCGGAAGATCTGGAAGATTGGTATACTCAAAATATTTATCCTGTGCATTGGCTTTCGAATAAATGAAACAGAATGTAATAGACAATATTAAGCCCCAAAACTTGAAATCTTTAATGTTTTTCAAAACGACTGCTCTAGTCATGTTTTTTGATTAGCTCATTAATATTGATCTTTTGGAAGGTCATATGGGCTTGACTACCTTCATAAAGTATTCCAATATGGTCATTATCTACGGAAGTAATACAGGAATATCCTGCACCACGACCTTCATCCAGTTCCATCCAGTACTCCCTAGGCCAAGTATTTCCATCATCTAAACTGACCTTTATGGTCTGTTTTATTCTTTTGTACTTGGAATTAGGATTTGAAAACACCATAATACTCTTAGAAGCCCCTTCATTATCCGTATAATCATGGCGATGGATACTGGCCATACAGGTAGGTTCTATAAGCGCACCGTTAGAGGTAGGGTGTTCTGTCCACGTTTCTCCCAAATCTTCTGTAATCATTATTTTTCTACCGTTAGTTTCTGATTTGTCCTCCCTATTCTTGTTGTCACGTATGTTTAGCATGATGTGCCCATTGCTTAATTCGACCGCCATGCATTCTGTGGTATTTTGTGATGCCGGATTACTGGTTGTCCACGTATTGCCCCCATCCTTACTATATGTTATGTTGGAAAATGGTATTCCGTTCTCATCCCTTCCTTGGGTTGGAATAACCAAGGTTCCATCTTTTAGGGTTATTCCATGACCGGGTGCTGGTGCCCAAAGCCACCATTTGGGGTCTTTACACATCTCCGTTAGATTAATGGGATCACTCCATGTCCTTCCATCATCAGAACTTTTAGTGATAAGAAATTGACTTGTCTGGTTAACACCAAAACCTGATTGGGAACCCTTGGTTCTCCACTGATGGTTCCATGCATCACTTTCTTCAGTCAAGTTTTCTTGCCAAATGCCTTCAGCGTTGATAACGCCATGCATCCATAGTCCGGCCAAATAAATGGTTCCTGTATTCTTGTCCACCAAAATATTGGCATCACTTACGCCATTAAATTTTTGAGGCAGTCCACCCCATTCCCCCATATCCAAGGCTATGCGCATTGGCTCCCAGGTATTTCCGTTATCTATGGATCTACTAACTCCAATATCCATGTGCCCTTGTAAATCCCTCCCTGACTCCCTGCGTACATCATAAACAGCTAACAAAGAACCATCTTTGGTTGTGGTAAGACCGGGAATGCGATATGTGTGTACATTATCTTCTTGGTGCTGTCTCACGGCTACTCCAAGACGTAAGGCCTTAGTTCCTGTATGATTTGATACTCCGAATTTTTTGTCCCCTATAGTGACATAATCTATATCGGTATAAACTTTATCAGTAAGATCAACATTATCGGTCAACTCGTAGGAGACCCAGAAATAGTTGGTTCCTGATTTTAAGTTTTGTTTTCCGTTAATCAAGGATACGGTTTTCGGATTATTTACCATCCCGAACAAAATTTTATTACTGAAAAGGGAATCGTTCTCGGTATAGTAAACCCGAATATTCTTAATGAAGTCTTTTTTTATTCCATCAATCGATACCTGAATGGCATTTACAATTTCATCATTGGTCTCACTATCCAATTGCAATCTTATGAATGGGTTATCTTCTTTACCCACTAAGATTGGATAGTTGAACGTTTTTGCGACAATCCTTTCACTTATTTGTACTTCATCTTTACAAGCCCAGGAGATAATAAGAAGAAATAGTAGCATTATTTTCTTTACCATTGTCTTAATTTTTAGTTTCATCAATATCATTGTTTAGTTTGAATTGTTTTTAATAAATCTCCAAGTCCAGTTCCTTATAATCTACAACACCTTTCTTATCGGCCCAATGCTGCCAGGCATTAGTTAGCTCCTCTACAAGTTCAGGATAAAACTTGGATAGGTTATTGGTTTCTGTTCGATCTGTATCCAAATTGTACAACTCCCAATTTCCTTTATTTTTAAATTCCATCATGTTGGACCAACTACCAGGATAAGCTGAAACCAATTTCCATTTTCCTTTGATAACTGCCCTATTTCCTTCATGTTCCCAGAATAAAGGCTCATTTCTGTTCAAGGGATTATCCTCAAAGGATGGTACTAGACTTACTCCTTGCAACGGTTTTATAGCATGTCCATTATATTCAGTAGGATATGTTCCTCCAGAAACCTCCAGGCAAGTAGCCATAATATCCATGATATGTCCGGACTGATGACGTAATTTTCCCCGATCAATTATTCCGTTTGGCCAATGAACTATAAAGGGAGTGGATATACCCCCTTCATGGACCCAGTTCTTATGCATTCTAAAAGGTGCATTGGATAAATTGGACCATTGGGGACCATAACTTCCAAATGTATTTTCAGGGCCCAATTCCAAACCAACAAAATCACCGGAGGTAACCTTTTGCCCATCCTTTGTTTTTTCGGGTATCAACTTACTTCTCCATGGAGTTCCCCAACGTTCCACCGTATTGTTCAAATGACCCTCAGCTGAACCTCCATTGTCCGATAGAAAAAAAATAAGAGTATTATCCAATTGTTCATTTTTTATAAGTGCTGAAAGAATTCTACCAATACCTTGATCTACATGCTCAATCATACCCGAGTATGCTTCCATTCTAGATTCTTGCCAGGCCTTATTGGGTTCTTCTTCCCAAGGGATTCCCATGCCATCCCGATCCGATAATTCTGTGGTTAAAGGAATTATACCGAGGCCTTTTAATCTATTGAACCGTTGAATGCGCAAACTGTCCCAACCTTTCGAAAATCTCCCCCTATGTTTTGCGATAAACCCTTCTTTGGCATGCAGTGGATAATGAGGGGCTGTATAGGACAAATACAAAAAAAAAGGATTTTCAGATTCACTTGCTTTCTCTATATAAGAAATGGATTTGTCCGTAAGGGCCTCTGTGTAAAAGAAGTCCTCCTGGGGATCTATAAACTTATTGCCCTCCATAAGTCCTGCAGGTTTATATTGACTACCATATCCCGGCAATGTTCCAAAAAATTCATCGAATCCCCTCTGAAGCGGCCAATTATGGTTGGAAGCATTTGGATCCGTAAATCGAGTCAGGTGCCATTTTCCTGCCATATAGGTATTATATCCGACCATTTTCAGTGCTTCGGCAATGGTTACCGTACTTAAACTCAAATCCCCCTTATACCCTTCATGCCCCAAATCGTTCATCATATGTCCTAAACCGGCCCGATGTGGATACAGCCCGGTCATTAAACTTGCCCTTGAAGGGCAACATCTTGCCGCATTTCTGAAATGTGTATATAATAGCCCATTTTTGGCAAGACGGTCAATATTAGGCGTTGGTATTTCACTTCCATAACAACTGATATCCGAAAACCCAAGATCATCCAACATCACTATTAATATATTGGGCCTTAAATCTTTTTTTATTTTATTTTCAGAATTTTTGGATCGACAGGATGAAAAAATGAGCACAAGTGACCCTATGATTAAATTCAGAAACCTTACCTTTTTTTTTATATTGTAGATATTTCTCATTGGTAATATTTGCACAACTAATAAATTCATGAAGAAATGCCTATTCATGGCGACTAGTTCATCCTCGATTAAATAAAGGTGTCCAATAGAAAACTTTGAAACAATAAGTCCAGTTAATGAGTATTGAAGCAAAGGTTGCCCTCTGCTTCAATATAACAAACTAACCTAACTCAACTCAAATTGTTTAATTCAGTTCTGAAACCTCAAATCTATAATTACCAAAATCACTCGAATTACCTGTAAGATGTTCATATTTCCTACAAAACTTGGCGCGCTATTCTAATATTTTGATTACGTCTCCAGCTCCTAAAAGCGAAATCTGGTCTATTCCATAATATTTTGGATTTTTTCAAGTGCCTTCTTCCTTTGCTCCGTTAGTTTATTGTTCAATAGGTCAGTTTTGAACCTAAAGGATAGTATATAGGGTTGTTCACCCTCATCCCAATGCCCATAAGTGGTACATAACAGAGTACCGTCAGGTAATAGTTCTGCTGCTGGGTAAGTGGAATCCCAATCTTTCGTGTTATCCTTAAACCGAATTCGAAATTGGCCTTCATAACCATTTTTCAAATCATCCCAGCTGCCAACCCATCCAACCCAATCACCTTCTGTGGGACTCATCACATTACCAGGTCTATTACGAGGGGTATTATCTCTAAACTGTATCAACAATCTTCCATCAGGCATATATATTCCTTGGTGCCTGTCACCGTTAAGAGATCCAGGCATAGGTTTGGGTTTGCTCCAGGTCTTACCTTCATCGGAACTAAACATAATCTGACTGTTATAATTTCTGGCATTCTCCCTTAATAACATTGCTATTTCACTCTTGTCTGGACTGTATATTAGGCCTGCCTCGCATAAATGGTGGCTGCTAGCCCTATACAATTCCTTCGGTTCACCCCAAGAGAGTCCCCCGTCCAAACTTTCTACTTGGTATAAAATCATGGTTTTTTCTGGACCCTGGGTATGGAAGGTAGCCAAATAATGTCCAGCATTTTTTAAAGGTATACAATCCGCCATAGCCACGATTCCTGTGTAATCTCCAATCCCTTTCAATTCGCTCCAAGTTTCTCCTTGATCCTCTGATACGGCCATTCTTATGACTTCCTGAAAACGATGTTGCGCTCCACTGAACATAATTAACCTATCTATTCCTTTAGCGTCAGTTGTTGGATAAATTGTAGGAACTTCCTTGCTAGTTGCCCAGCTTTCAGGTGTCTTTAAACGATCAGACCATGTTTTGCCACCGTCAATAGATTTTTTCATCACTATCCCACCTTTGCCATGACCTTTGGGGTAAACGCAGATAATGGTTTTACCATCTTCTAATAGCACTGTTGTTGGATGTCCAAGATATTGGTCTTTTTCCTTATCTATGACAATTTGGATGTCCTCTTCTCCATCCAAATCGATTATGGGTAAATCAAATCCCAGTTTGCCAAACACTTGTGAAAATCCACTTGTGGTTACCAAAAAAGCTAAAGAGACAAACATTAGAATTTTTTTTATTCTTTCTGAATTTATACAACAATTCATAGTCTTAAACATTTTAGAGAATATTGGAAGGAAAATATAATTATTCATAACCTTCAGTTTGTTCTATTAAAGCATTCTCAGCCATAACTGATTGACTAACTGACCAATAAAGTGGAGTTGTCTGACCTTGTAAATTGGGCACAAAATTATATACGTCAATGGTGCCGTCTGCATGGAATCTTCTGAGGTCCCACCATCTTTTTGGTTCCAAAAAAAGTTCCCTACCTCTTTCTGCTAATATTTCAAGATTTATGGAGGTTTGGTCCATTAAACCAGAATAATCATCGGTATTAGCCCTATTCCGAACTAAATCCAATGCGATAACCGCATTTTCCAAATCGTTTTTTGCGGCATAGGCTTCGGCACGCAACAATAACATATCGGCCCATCTGTATATGATAAAATCATTTGTAAACAAACGAACCCCGTCAATAATCTCTCCATAATACCTAGTTTGAGAATAAGAAATTATTGGTCCATCAACTTCCAAATAAAATGGCAGAAAGGTTCTATCCGCTCTTACATCCGTAATACTACTAAACAGATTCCTTGTTCTCTCACTGGGTGAATAATTGTGCCTAACATTAGCACTGCTACCAGGAATATCGGGACTGGCTACAGGATCATAATTAACATCCCTTACCGATAAGGTACTGGCATAATGATTATTGACCTCATCACGATGATTGAAAATTGAGAAAATTATTTCATCGTTCTTTTTAGTATCAAAAACATCCTCGAAAGAATCCAACAACGTTACCCCTTGGTCTTGAATTTTTTGTATAGCCGCCAAAGCTGCATCATAATCAGGGACACCACCTCCCAAAACTTTTCCCGTCCACATTTTCACATCCGCCAGTAGGGCATATGCCGCTGGTTTGGATGCAAAGTTTTTATCTTTAAATCCATCGTTGGGAAAGAGTGATATGGCATCGGAAATATCTGCATTTATCTGGACAAATACCTGTGCAACAGGTGTTCTTCCGATCACCTCGGCATCGGGGGACAAAACAGGCTCAGTAAGCAGAGGGACATCACCCCAAATTCTGGCCATATAAAAATAATATGTCGCCCTTAAAAATAAGGCTTCAGCTTTTAATTTATCCCTATCGTCTTCATTTGAAAAAGAAAGGTCATCTGCTACCGATAATAAGAAATTGATATTATTCAAGGCCCCATAGTAACCGGTCCAAGAGGTTCCGTTTGTAGAAGTAATATTTTGACTCCAAGCATTGGAAACGGTACCAATCACACCAACATCAAAGCCTTCCCCTCTATCTTCATGATAATAAGTGCTATTGTAATCGTCCTTTAAATCCCTGTAAATTCCTTGTAATAAAGCTTGGGCCTCTTGTCCGTTGGCAGGAAAATTCCCAAATACAATATCGGAAGGTACTTCTGTGTCCAAAACATCCTCACATCCTGTAAGACCAAATACAAGGCCAAGGAAAATAGGAAACATAAAAATTTTATATAATTGTTTCATAATCAAAATTTAATTTTTGTTTTACTTAAAAAGAAGCGGTTAACCTAAGTCTTATCTGAAATGGCCTAGGGTATATACCTTCATCGGTGCCATCAAATTGTTCCGGTGTTAACCCATCATACTGGGTTATGTAGCCTAAATTGTAAAATTCCAATCCAAGACTTGTATTACTCATTCCCAATTTTCCACTAATATCTTGAGGGAATAAATAGCTAAGGGATACCTCCCTAAAGGATAAATAATCTCCTTTTTTCGTGTATATATTGGATTGTCTATGATGATTTCTCGGTCCATTATCAGCACCGGATGCGTTATCATATCTAGGTAAAGTAGCAATATCTCCTTGTTCTTTCCACATGGCATCACTTAAAACATCTGTATTAGTTACCACATTATTCCTCGAATTTGCGTTTGATCTTGCTCTAAAATTATTCCATATTACATGACCGGTCGCCCAATCCTGTACCAATCGCAGTGAAAGCCCTTTAAAAGAAATTGTATTCACCATGCCTCCACGAAAATTTGGATCGATATAGCCCATAAATACCTGATCCCTAGAATCTATAATGTTGTCTCCATTTACATCTTTCCAAATAGCATCGCCACCCTTCTTTGCTCCACCATATTGTGATCTGTAATACCCGGACATTCCTTGGTCATCAGGTGCATTTGCCGCTTCTTCATCCGTTGCGTAAACTCCAATCATCTCATAGGCCCATACTCCGTTGGGCCTTTCTCCCTCTGCAAGGCCACCAACCCGCGTTTCGTTACCATTTTCATCCCAAATTATTAGACCACCACTTCGGTTTTTGTCGAACTCATTATCTGGCAACTCAGTAACTTCGCTCTTATTATATGCTAAATTTGCTGCCAAATTCCATGAAAAATTCTCTTTTGCAATAAGGGTCCCACTGAGCTCCATTTCCACCCCTTGGTTGGTTAAGGATCCAAAATTACTTCTGATACTACTAAATCCTGTTTGTGCTGGAAGCGGCATATTCAAAAGTCTGTCTGAGGTTACTTTATTATAATAATCAAACAGAATATTGAAGCGGTCATTAGCTATACCTAAGTCCAATCCTATATTGGTTTGGGTGGTCGTTTCCCACTTTAAATTATAATTTGGCAGTTTTGAAATTCTTACAGCACTTCCCAAAGCATAGGAGGTAGACGAAAACCCACCTTGAGTATCCGAAAGGGCCAAATTGTCATTTCCTGCTTTACCCCAACTTCCCCTAAATTTGACTTTACTGATTAGATCGGATTTCCAGAATTCCTCATGATGCAAATTCCAGCCCGCGGATACGGCAGGAAAAATACCAAATCTATTATTTTCGGAGAATCTTGAAGAACCATCGCGCCTAATACTGAAACCCAAAAGATACTTCCTTGCAAAATTATAATCCAACTTTCCAAAAAAGCTCATCAATTTGTTGGTAGAAATATCGGAGGTAACCCTTTCTCTTTCTGTCTCGGAGGCATTTAACGTGGAAATTAGATCGGTTGGGGCATTGCTACCACTGCCACTAAAACTTTCATAATGGTTTTTCACATATTGGGTCCCTATCAATACATCCAAATTATGCGATTCATCAAAAGTGTTCGTATATTTTAATAAACCATCCAGCATAACCTGATTTTGTGTATCGTTAAATCTGGACATTGCCCTATTGGAAACTTCTGGTGATGCCCGCTCAAAAAAGTTGCCATTACTTTCATACCTATAAACGGAAGCACTTGGCAAAAAGGAAAGACCTTTTATTATATTCCAATCAAGGCCAATTTTACTACTTGTCCTAAACTGTTTTCGTTCATCATCCTGATAGTATAATTCATGAAAAATATTTCTTGGTGAACTAGTGGTTTCTCCTAATGCTGGGGTGCCATCATCATTCCATATCCTATAAGTATGGGGTAACCTAGAAGATCTATTAATGGTATTGTTGGTACTTCGAGGTTGGTCAATATCATTGAATTGATAAGTGAATTGTCCGTTAACGCTTAGATCATCATTTATTTTAAATGTTCCATTCATTAAAGTATTAAATCTAGTTGCAGCCGTTCCAATCACCACACCTTCTTGATTCAAATAACCAGCACTAATATTATAATTACCCATTTCTGATGATCCTGACATTCCTACATTTATATCATGTGTAATGGCAGATCGGACCCTTATTTCATTGAGCTTATTATCAATAAATATCAACTCCCTTCCCGTAACGGGATCCGTCATGGTTCTATAACCATTGTTCAACAAACCATCGACATAAGCCTGACCTTCTAAAGAAGTTAATTCATCCAAATAGGTCAATGCAATACGCTCAAATCCAAATTCCCCTTTTTCCGATAGTTCTTGAACGGAATATCCAAAATTAGCATTTGTAAGTCGGGCTCCAGGACTATTAAGACTCACCCCTTTTTGTGCAGCTATTCTGGACACCCTAAGATAATCCTCCACGCTGGTCCAATTATAATCTTTAGCCTGTTGGTCAACTCCTGTTGAATAACGAATGTTAATGCTTCCTTTACCGGACCCCTTACCAGTAACTGTTGTTACGAGTATAACGCCATTGGCTGCACGTGCACCGTAAATAGCAGTAGAGGCTGCATCTTTTAGCACTTCAATTGATTTGATGTCACTGGGGCTAACACCATTCAAATCTTCCCTAAAAACACCATCAATAATATAAAGGGGTTCATTCGAACCAGAACGTGGATCTGTTTGAGTACCTCCCCTGATATAAACGGCTGCTCCGGAACCTGGTTGGCCCGAATCCACATTTACGCTCAATCCAGCTACTTTCCCCTGTAGAAGCTGAACAGGATTAACAGCTGGGCTATTTTGAATTTCTGTTTGCTTGATTTTTGATACCGAACTGGACATTAATGACCTAGACTGCGTACCAAATCCAACAACAACAACTTCATCAAGACTTTCTGCAGATTCTTCCAAACGAACGTCGACAGATTGTCGTCCATTCAATGCAATTTCTTGGGAAGACATGCCTACATAAGTATAAACCAAGATTGCATTGGCGGGGACATTAATACTATAAACGCCGTCAAAATCAGTAGTAACACCATTTGTTGTTCCCTTTTCCACAATACTTACTCCTGGAAGAGGCACATTTTGACTATCCGAAACAGTTCCCTTTACATTAATTTGGTCCTGTGCTTCAGTACTATGAAGCGATAGAAAAAAGAAAATCAAGGGAAAACAGGAATATATCGTTTTTCTAAGCATAGAAACAATATTCCCTTTCAAAGAGAATTCAGTTATTTTTTTCATAATTTTGAAATGTTTGAATTAATTCATACTTATTTTGGGTTAATTACTTGCCCTGCGCTGCCACGCGGGGCTTTTTAGTCTAATTGGTTAATGTTTTTGATTAATTTTTTAATTAGAATTGACCATCTCAAAAAAATCACAATCTTTTAATTCTTTTTCAAATGCCTTCATCTCATGAGAAGAAAGGGATTGTAATGGTTTACGACATGATCCACAATCTATCCCTATGAGTCCCATAATTGCTTTTCCAGATACCAGGGCACCTTTATACTTGATAAGAATGTTGATCACTTCAATGGATTTCCTTTGTTTTTCCCTAGCCTTTTCGATATTGCCATTTATAAAATCCTCAATGATTCCATAATACAAAGGCGCCATAAAATTGTAAGTACTTCCTACTGCCCCGACCGCTCCAAATGATAATCCTGCCAGCAACAATTCATCATAACCATGGAGAATATCCCATTTTCCATTATCCATAGATATGCACTTGGACATTTCCATAAAGTTGTTATCGGTGAATTTGATTCCGGCAAGATTTGGTATTTTACTTTTTGCTTCATTTAGATATTCAGACATGGGAAAGTCAACCCCTGAAAGCGCCGGGATATGATAATAATAAAACGGCAATTCCGGAGCTGACAGTGCCACATCCTTACTAAACTCAACCAACTCATTCACTCCCTTTGGGGCCAAAAACGGAGGCCCCATTATAGCAATTGCCTCAGCTCCCAATCGCGCGGATTCCGAGGCCAATAATTTGGCACTGGATATACTTGTGCTCCCAGTATGGGCAATAATCCTAAAATCCTCGGATTTTTGAGAAATCCATGCCTCAATTACCTCCAACCTTTCGTTGTCCGTCATCAACATTCCTTCTCCCGTGGTGCCGGCAACAAATACACCTTTTACCTGCATTTTCTTTAAATGGTCTGCATAAGAAGAAACATTTTTTACATTAATTTTGCCATTTAAATCCATTCCAGTAAATGGAGCGGCAATCAATCCTTTTGTTTTCTTTATCGTCATTTTTTATTATTAAAATTGTATAAGAACTCCCAATACGGTCTTAAGTGTTTTCTAATTTTTTCTTGATATAAATTTTTGTCATTATCCTTTATTGCCTGTAATAAATCACTATGCGTTACAAGCTCATCACTTTCTTGCAGCTTCTTATTTATAGGTTCAAAATAACTTTCATAATTATGTTTGGCAAAAACAAAAACAGGTTGCATCAGCTCATAAAAATTTAGGATAAATTTGTTTCCTGCGACTTCATAGATTCGCTTATGAAATTGCATTTCATCTTCAATTGACAAGTTGTTTATTCCAATGGCCTGTTGCCTTGAAATAATCTGTTCCAAATCTTCAATATCTTTTTCAGTAACATTAGTAAATAGAAATTCGGCTATCCCAACCTCCATGGCTATTCTCATCCCCATTAATTCTTTTATAGTAGGAACACTAAGGAGCTGAGGATCCAAGACTTTTCTAAATCCATTCAGTAATGGAGGCTCCTTAACAATTATTCCTCTTTTTGTACGAGATTCCAAAATTCCTAACATTCTTAAGCGACTCATGGCTTCCCGTACTACATTACGCCCCACACTAAACATTTCGACAAATTCCTTTTCATTCGGAAGGGAATCTCCTGGAACTAGTTTGTTCTCCTTTATATATTCGATGATTTTTGCCTCTACCTGGTCGGTGAGGGTAGTAACTATAAATTTCGATTCCATATTACTCATATAAATCCCTTTTGTCCTACAAATATAACAAAACACACAATATGGCAAAATATTTATTGAAAATTATTGTAAACTGAATTAAGGTAATATTGTCGTAAGAGAACACAAAACTGCACAGGTTTTGGAACAAATTATTACAAACTAATATCTGGGAATTCCCGTATTTAGTAAGTTTTGATAAACCGAACAGGAATTCATAACCAATCGTAAAGCCCAAAATCATCTACCTTACTTATACCCAGTGTACTATGATTATATTTCAACAAAAACCCATTTAAGTTTCCAAAAAACATTAAAAAAACAGATTATTGCACGATTTTTTTTAATCTTTATCAAAATAAATTGAACAAAAAAAATGACCTTAGATTATCCCTCGATATTGTTTTTTTTAGCCCTGAATAATTTATTTATAATTGCACTGTTCATCTATCAATATTTTTATCAACACAAACAATGGTATTTGTTGTTGGTTGCATTGGGTATTATGTTTCAAACCAGTGCTATTCTTATGTATGCCAATAGGGAGTTATTAGCTCCTTTATTTGCTTTGCGCATTAATAATTTCCTTATGATTTCCTGTTTTGCCTTTACATCATTTGGCCTTATCTCTTTTGATGGTAAAATGCGAAAAAAACTGTTATGGATTTTCGCGGGTTTTGCTTTTATATTTTACTCCGCCATTTTGTTTGCTGAAGAAAACAACGTCATTCTTAGTATTATACGCATAACGTCCTGCTCTATTTTCTATGCTATAGGTGCTTATTATCTATTTTTCAATAAAAATAAATACAAGTTCTCCATCATATTAAGTGGGGTACTACTATTGTATTCCATATTCCAACTCTTTCGAGCGGTTAATATATACCAATTGGGAGAGTCTTATGTTTTCCTCCAGAATTCTACTTTCAATAACTGGTTTCTAATAATTTCTGTTCTTGTAATTAGTGCTATTAGTATAGGTTACATAATGCTTTTAAAAGAAGTAGATCAAAAAACAATACTTCGAAAAAATAAAATCATTGAACAGGATAAACATAAACTGGAAGCGTTGAACCAAACCCAAAATAAATTGTTTTCAATTATAGCGCACGATTTAAGAAGTCCGTTCAACAACATATTATGCCTTTCTGAACTACTCTCAGAAAAGGTAGCTGTCACTGAAAATTCTGAATCTGAAGAGTTTGTTGATCTAATAAATACAACTGCAAAAAACACCCTCAGTTTGCTGGACAATTTATTAAACTGGGCAAAATCGCAAACAGGAGAACTTGGTTTCAGCCCGGAAAAAATTAAGCTGTCCAAAGTGATACACCATATTATTGAACTTAAAATGTCCCAGGCAAAAGCTAAGAACATTTCCTTGCATTTTTCTCCTATAGACGAAATTGAATTAAGTACTGATAAAAATATTCTAGGAACTGTTTTAAGGAATTTAATTTCGAACGCCATAAAATTCACAAATCCTGGAGGACATATAGAATTGGTAACTACTACTGATGAGCACCGGGTTGAAATTTCTATTAACGACAATGGCGTTGGTATGACAGAGGATACCATTCGTAAAATTTTTGACCTAACCACCAATGTTACCTTGCCGGGCACGGCCAACGAAAATGGTTCCGGTCTGGGCTTGGTCCTTTGCAAGGAATTTGTGGAAAAATTGGGTGGGCATCTTTGGGTTGAAAGTGAATTAGGAAAAGGAAGTAATTTTAAATTTACATTGCCTTTAAATATTTCAAAACCTGAATTAGCAAAAAGTGCTTAATAACTTTTCCTATGAAATGCCTTTAAATAAAAATGAACAAAACATTATAAATAAAAAAACCGCCTAATACCCATAGGCGGCCTTTACAGTTTAAATGCAAATAATGTTAATTACAACCTTTGCAAGCACAAGAACTACCGCAGTTGCAGTTTTCACAAGTACAATTTGGTTTGCCGCAACTCTGTTTAATGTTTTGACTAGTGCTGTTCAATTTTAATTCTGATTTCATGATTTTTGTTTTTAAATAATTTTATAGGCCAAAGATAGAATCAGGATGGCTGTTCAGTTTTACATCACTTTGGGAAAGACTTACAGAATTTTGGGATTATATTTGGTCGAGCAATTTACGCTTGTTTGAGCCCACTCGTTTGAAATGGGAAGGAGTTAGTCCACTAATTTTTTTAAATTGGTTGGAAAGATGGGCAACGCTGCTATACTCCATTTCAAAAGCTATTTCGGACAAAGTCATTTCATTATATACCAGTAGTTCCTTTACTTTTTCGATCCTTTGATCAATGAAATAATTTTCAATAGTACGGCCTTCTACTGATGAAAAAAAACTGCTTAAATAGGTATATTCGTGGTGCAGGTGTTCCGATAGAAAAACAGAGAGCTTCATTTTTTGTTCATTTGGACCAACTTCCTTCCTCGCCTTCATGATTACCAATTGTTTTATTTTTTCAACCAACCCATGCATGCGATTATCAATCAATTCGAGCCCTATTTGAACGAGCTCGGTGCGTAACAGATTACTTTGCTCCTTGGTAATACTTTCCGATAAATGAATTTCTCCAATATCAACTTGTTGAAACGGTATGGATAAATCCATTAAAATATCCCTAACTGCAAGTATGCAGCGATGACAAACCATGTTTTTTACAAACAATATATTAGAAGCCATAATTTAAAACAGGATTAAGATACTTCAATAAATAGTCGACCTTAATTGACTTCATGATTGGTCAATTGATTTCTTAAATAAATATCCAAACAGTTGGACGAACAAAAGAAAATATCGTCCCGTGATGGATGCTTTATGGCTTGGTTCGTGTCCAAAATCAGCATTCTGCAAACGCTATCGATAAAAACTGAATTTATATTTTCGCTTCTTAATTCATATAATTCCACAAAGCCTGTTATATTTTTGAAGCTGTGCTTCCCCATTGATTTTAAATTACTAACGGACTTATCGGAAAGCGACTGGACAAACTCTTCTGAACACCAAAAAGTACCAGGGCTTGCTTTGGCCGCAATTCTTGAAGTCAGGTTTATGGCCGAACCAAAATAGCTGTCGCGCCTTTTAAGAAGCTTTCCATAATGCAGCCCACCATGAACCTGAAGAAAATTATGTTCTTGGGATGTAGTGTTTAAAATATTGGTTGCTGTTGCAAGTAAAGCATCGGAAGTTGTTGAAACAATCATCAATTCATCTCCAATACGCTCCTTCAGATGACTATCTCCAACAATACAATCTTCCACAATTGCTATATACTTGTCAATTAAGTCTGCCGCCGAAACAGCACCATGTGTTTCTGTTAGAGCGGTATAACCGGACAAGTCGGAAATTAGAATGCAGATATCCTCTTCCATACTAATTAATTTAAATAAAAAGTATTAACCCTCAGGGCAAGCCCTGAAGCCAATAATAGGAATCGACCCAAGGGTCGAGGTATTGAACCTAGATCCCGCCGAAAAAGGCGGGATTAGTTCAACTTGCAATTTTAAGTGCGTCTTACTGACTTCTCAAAATAGAGTTTCACTAATAAAGTTACAAATATTTTAATTCCCTATTTTAAACTTCACTACTTAATTTCTGGGAAATCCGTTCTCAATAATCCCCTAAAATCAACGGTTTTTTTAATTAAAATCTGAGCCTTGGACTTATTGCAGTTGTAGTTGGGACTGTTCCTCAATATAAGTTCTATGCTGAGGAGGGAATAAGTATTTTATAGTATTCACGTATCCCAAGATGAAGCTTTCATCAGATCTTGATAAGGAAACCGTGTTATGGAATTAAAGGGTTACAAAGAAAAGATCAAAAGCTATGGAATTCCAAATCATGGATTTGTCACGCCCAAATCATATGTGTCCAAAATTTTTGTCTCTATTGGATACAGAGTATGAAAATGCCTTTACCAATAATTACCAAGATTTGTATGATATATCAGGAGACAAACAACATCTTGTACGTATTATAAGTAATAGGAGAAGGTTGCGGTGTTGACCACTCCCACTTGTATCAGCTGTCCCAACATTTTATTGGGTAGGTCCTTGTTATTGGGTCACCATTTTAACCCCTTTTCTAACGTCCCTGTCCCAGATTGAAAGCTTCATTTTCATGTCGTTCAATAAAGTTGGGTTTTCCGATCCAATATCATTGCTCTCGGACAAATCGGCGGATAAATCATATAGTTCATACTTGGAGTCATTTTCACTCTTTATACGAACCATTTTCCATTTTCCACTTCGTACAAAACTCAAGTCTTCATATGCAAAAAAAACATCCCTATCCGGTAAGCTGGTGGCATTTAGAAGATTGTCCTTGATGCTAATACCATCTATTTGTGAAGCCTCGGGCTTTTTCCCGATAAAGTCGAGCACAGTAGGAAGCAAGTCCATAGTAAGAACGGTTTCGGTATTAATTGTACCTCCCTTTACGTGACCTGGATAGGAAATAATTGCCGGAACCCTACTACCACCTTCGTAAACCTCATTTTTAAATCCTCTTAGAACACCATTACTCCCGTATTCATTGGCCCCATTATCGGATATGAAGATCACTACCGTATTTTCATATTCCCCAATTTCTTTTAGGGCTCCAATTATTTCACCTATACCTTCATCCATTACCTCTACCATCTCCTTGTAAATGTCCTGAATACTGTCCTGAACCACCAAGTTGCCCACTTTACCAACTTCCCTCAAAACTCGGTCTATACGTCTTTGATATGGCCTATGGGGGGACTCGTGCGGTAAATATAAAAAGAACGGTTTGTTGGTTTTCTTGGGATTATTTTCTTCTACAAACTTTAATCCGTAGTGTGTTATCAGGTCGGTAACATAACCACTTTCATCTTCCATCTTATTTCCTTTCCACCAGTCCCGGTTACCCTCCTGATCTATATGGGCATGATAATCTATACCTCCGCTAACAAAGCCGGCGTAATCGTCAAAACCCTGTTCCATAGGATTGAATTCCTTTGCATATCCTAAATGCCACTTCCCATATATACCGGTATTGTAATTATATTTTTTTAATTCTTCCGCAATGGTGATTTCATTGAGCCCTAGGCCTACATCCCTATGGTTTTTGGAAGTTACAACGCCCTCTATCCCGGTACGCTGTTGGTATTTGCCCGTCATTAATGCTGCACGTGTAGGGCTGCAGACTGCCCCGTTGGAATGAAAATCTATAAACCGGGTACCCTCCATGGCCAGTTGGTCTATATTTGGTGTCTTTGTGAGCTGGTTTCCATAACAAGAAATATCCCCGTACCCAAGATCATCTGCCATTATAATCACAAAATTGGGTGCCTTCGCAATGCTTTCCTTTTTGCCCGAGCATGATAGAAAACAAACGCTAATCAATATCAATAATGTCCCTTTGCCCATAACTTATTATTTTACTTGAATAATTTTTTTATACTGATTTTATTAAAATCAACTCTATTCTTTACTAGTTCCAATAGGCTATAATCGTTGTGGCAATCGGCGAATTGAGACCTAGTTCATTGCAATGGTCATTTTACATATTCCCACTCATACGGCTTGTTCAGCGCGTATTTGGCAAACCACTCCAATTCAACATTTATCTTGTACAAACGATGTTGCAATTCCATCCACCTATGTACCTCACGGGGCGCTATATACAAATGCGTTGGAACATTGTTGCTTTTTAATGCCCTATATAACTCTACCGATTGTTCCTTTGGAACCACAGGGTCATTTTCCCCTACGATAACCAGGGTGGGTGTTTCTACATTACTTATATCCTTTAAGGGAGAATGGTTCCAATAAACTTCAATAGGTGCATCCTTTTGCCAAGGAGTCCCTCCAAACCAAGCATCTCTGTTATACCTTACATTGCTTTGGGAATACATGCTTATCCAATTCACTGCCCCAGCTCCCGAGGATGCCGCTTTAAAACGGTTGGTAAACGTGATTAATTTATTGGTCATATGCCCTCCTGCACTCCAGCCCATTTTTATCATTCTTTCCGGGTCTGCTATACCTTTTTCTATAAGAAAATCAACTCCGGCCATTACATCGAGATGTGATT
Source organism: Arenibacter algicola (assembly GCF_018860365.1). Classification (GTDB taxonomy): domain Bacteria; phylum Bacteroidota; class Bacteroidia; order Flavobacteriales; family Flavobacteriaceae; genus Arenibacter; species Arenibacter algicola_B. Next base: position 380,793 of record NZ_JAHKPO010000018.1, on the reverse strand, counting down.
GGTCATAATAACCGCCAACCATTCCGCGTAAGAAATCATCGCCATAACCTGTGCTTCCCCTATAGTTTGGTTGAAGCACCACATATTCCATTCCCGTGAGTACTGGAACATAGGTAGTATAGCGCAAGGACATGCCGTATTTTTCTGAAGCCCTTGGACCACCATGGGTTTGCACCACCAATGGATATGTTTTTTCAGGATTATAATTATGCGGATAGTAAATCATACCCTCCACGGTTACCCCATCTTCTCCTTTCCAGCTAATAACTTCCTGTCTTGGTAAATTGAACTTTATTTTTAGTGAATCGTTATGATGGGTTATTTGTTTAAGTTTTCCCTTTTTAAAGGAGAAAATCTCCCCTGGATTTTCCATTGTTTTAATGGTGACAAAATGCTCATCCTGTTTGGGATTATAAGTCCACTGCCCTATGGAATGTTTTCCTTCTGTGAGCTGAACCAATTTTTTAGAAGCTATTTCGTACTGCCATAGTTGGAATTGCGAGCCCATATTTGCCACAAAAAATATTTTACCACCGTCAGAAGTCCATTCGGCAGCAGAGACCTCATAGGGAAAATCCTTTGTAAGCAAATCGATATCAGAGCTGCCATCGCTTGCCAAAAGGAATAATTTATTATTATAGTAATCTTCCATTTTACCGTTAACTGCAGCAGTAAACATTACGGATTTATTGTTAGGAGCTATTCGGGCCCCTGTTTTAAATAACCTGTTATTTGTAATTTCGGAAACACTGTTGTCCGTGAGTTGAATTTCACCACTTCCATCATTATTGATCAACCAGATTTCACTTTTAAAGGAGTCGTCCAAAAGTGGACTTGGGGACTTATGCACTGCTATCCTATTTCCGTCATGGGAAAGACTATAGGTTAGAACTGAATAATCTCCTGAAGTTATTTTCTTTTCATTAGTTGCTCGATCTATCTCCCACAAATGTTTTTGTTTGTAGTTTTCTTCAAAGGGATATACATCTATTTTATTACTTTTTAAATTTTCCTCTTCTGCTGTAAAAGGGTCATTAGCCGTAAAGTACAGTTTTTTGCTGTCTGGCGACCAGCTCACATTGGAAACAGAGGTTTTATGATTTGTAAGCCGTTTACTCTCCCCTCCATCTGACGGCATTATATAAATCTGACTTTGCTTATCTTCCTTTCTTTTGGCTAAAAAGCTGATCCATTTTCCATTTGGAGACCATAGTGGTTCACTTTCATTTTCCAGGCCAAAGGTGAGTTGCTTTGTGTTTTCACCGTTTTTATTTACTTGCCATATATGGCTTATTTGCCTATTGGCATTCCAATTGCTCTCCGTTAAAATGTAAAGTAGGGAATTACCGTCCGGGGAAACCTGAATATCGGAAATGCTAGGGATACTTAAAAAGTCTTTTATAGACATGTTTCTTTTAACTTCCTGGGAATAACCGATCAAAATATTTAAAAAGAATATCCCTAGTATTAAGTATTTTTTCATTCGATGGTGTTTATGTATTAAGATTGGATTGGAAAGTTGTCATAAATCCAGTTTTTCACCTAGACTGGGATTCTGGAATAGAGGATTGATGTAAGCCTTTTTTTGGATGAATCAATTTGGATAATACTTAGTGGTTTTATAAACCCTGTTCACAATGCAACAATTTGTTTATTACATTGATCACAGGGCCTATTACCTTATTCTACTTGTGCTTAAACTTAAAATTTGGCATTGATGATAGTTTCTTCTTAACTCCGATTCTATCACCATCCAATGGCAGAACTTGGATTATTATAATGGATTTTGCTCTATTAACGGATTGGCATCGATTTCCGATTTAGGAATCAAAAACACCCATCTTTTATCCCCTGCAGGAACATAAGAAACATTACCTATAAATGAAGCTTGATGTGCACCGGTATCGGCAGGACCAACTTCCCTTACCAAATCTTGGTTTAAACGTTTTAAATCATAAAATCTAAATCCTTCTCCCCAAAGCTCCACTCTTCTATGAATCATAATCTCATCGATCAATGCCTGTCCGGTATTGGTAGATAAAGAATAATCAAGATCTCTTGTTGAAATTAAATTAAAAAGGGCTTGGGCAGCTTCACCATCTGCACCACCTTTACGGGCATTGGCCTCTGCTACGATCAAATACATTTCAGCTGCTCGCATCAAGGGAATATCAATTCTACTGTCGGCAATATCCAACACAAGAAACTTTTGATTGGTATAGGGGTGCCTGGTATGATTACTTGTCAATTCAACATCAGGATGCAGACCAGTGGGGTCCCATAATGTTTTTCTAACATCCGTAGCCGAAATTTCATCATATAACACTTTTGTAATGGCCCTAGGATTTCCCCTAACGGCATTCCCGTTAAAATTCCTTGATACCCAAGCACCATAATCCGAAAACGGAATTGCCTGATCACCAGCAATTATTTGGGAAGCCCACATAAATTCGGGGTTATTTTCAGAATCGCTCTTAAAACCAGCTGCATAAGTTTCCTGACTCATTAGATCGAAACCTTGATAGGCTTCGGTGGCATTGGCAATGGCCACATTCCAATTACCCTGCGTAAGGGCTACCCTGGCCTTAATTCCTAAGGCGATCGGTTTAGTGATATGCGATTTGTTCAATCTGCTTTTTCCATCGAGTAATTCAATGGCCAGATCCAAATCCGCATTCAATAATTCATACACTTTTTCAACCGTATCCCTTGGCACCAATAAATCCTCCGTATTTAATTTATAAGGAATACCCAATTGATCATTTACATTTTCCTGATCATATCTTTCGGCAAACAGTTGTACCAATTGATAGTGCGCAAATGCCCTATAAACCAATGCTTGCCCTTTAATGTAATCCCTTTCAGCCTGACTTCCCGTGGCTCCGTCTATGCCATTGATGAGTATATTGGCATTGGCAATTAGGTGATAATAAAAGCTCCATGCAAAATCAGTGAACAAATCGGTATCACTGGTAGAAGCCGTCCATTTATAAACGGTAGTCCAGGTATTATTACTACCGGTATCAACAAAATCCTCTCCGGCGAGTTCATTGATTATTAATTGACTTCCAATACCGTTAAAAATAATACGTGTATAGAATTTATGATATAAAGACCTGTGTAACCCGTTTAAAAGGATCATCCCATTCGCAGTAGTTTCCACGGCAAGGTCTGCAGAAACTTGATTAGTGGGTTCGGTTTCCAAAAACTCTTTATCACATCCGGTGGCCACAACAATTAAAAGAAGGACCAAGGTTAGTTTTATAATTATATTTTTCATTTTTATTTTTTTATAAGGTTATGTTTAGCCCAAAAGAAAATGACTTAGCAGGAATGTACACATTGGAGGTGTTTCCGCTATAATCTTGCTGTTGATTAAAGCCTTTTCGAGCGTTTAGATTAAATACATTCTCTGCGTTGGCAAAGAACCTTATACTTGACACCCCTATTTTTTGAACCAGTTCGTCCGATAGGTTATATGAGGCATTTAGTTGTCTTAAACTCAAATAAGATGCATCTATAAGAAATCTATCCGAAGTTTGTTGCCATTGTGCATCCATGGTAGCATCTGCCCTTGGAACATCGGTAATATCCCCAGGTTGTTGCCAACGATTTAGTATGTCGGTATGAAGGGCAGCACCATAGGTACCTGTAGCCATTAAATCACCATAGTTGTTGTCCAGGTTATTTCCCCCGATTTGATAGGTAAACAAGAAATCGAAATTAAAGTTCTTGTATCTAAAGTTAGAATTGATAGACCCATAAACATCAGGTAAAACAGAACCTGCATAGACCTCTTTTGCGTTATTGGCAAATGGAGTTACAGAAACGCCATCCACTACTCTAACATCACTGGCCGTAGGATCATTTGCAATATACAAGCCAGACCCATCAGCAGGATCTACGCCGTACCAATCCCTTAGATAATAATCAAATAGACTTCTGCCAACTTCAAGTCTTTTGTTGTCATCCGTTAAAATGGTTTCTTGTCCTTCAGGTAATTTTGTGATTTCGTTTTGAATGGTAGAAGCGTTTATGGTAGCAGACCATCCAAAATCTTCCTTTTGGATAATGTCATAGGTCAAGGACATTTCGATCCCCTTGTTATATAGCTCACCCACATTTTGAAGTTGGCTATCGCCAAAGACTATTCCTCCGGCAGATAAGGGCAAAGGAACTGCAAAAATTAAATCTTTGGATAATTTTTTAAAATACTCCACAGATCCCCTTAAGCGATTGAAAAGGCTAAATTCCAAAGCAACATCGGTATGTACCGATTTTTCCCATTTTAAATCTGGTGAACCCAATGAGGATGTCAAAACTCCAGCCTCATTTTGATTGTTGTACCCCAGTCCTAAAAGAGGAAGATAGGGGTAGTATACACCAGCTCCCAAATTGGCATTCCCCAACTCCCCTTGAGATGCCCTTAGCTTTAAATTGTTGATCCAACTTGCATTTTCCAAGAACTTTTCGCGGTGAATGCTCCAGGAACCTCCCAATGAATAAAAAACACCCCATTTGTTACCATCCGCAAATTTGGAATTTCCATCCGTACGAACAGATCCACTTAGAAAGTATTTGTAATCATAATTGTAACCTACTCTTCCGAAGTAACTATCCTCTTTTACTTCGTCTATATATGATGTAGTACCATTTGGAGATACAAAGTTTGCCAGTTCCTGATTCCCCTGGAAAATTTCTGTGCTCATGTTGGCATATAAATAAGTCCTTTTAAAATCCTGAGTTTCATGCCCCGCCATTAAATCAAAAGAATGGATGGAGTTTAGATCAAAATCATAATTCAACAATTGGTTGAACGCAGCTGTTGTAGTACGTATATATGTTCTTGCTGCCTCACCACTAGGTGCCGCATCCCCTATTTCTGCGTTTAAATAATCACTGGCATAGAAATTCTCTGTCTCGTAGGACATGTTATTGGTAAAGGACAATCCCTTTGCCAACTGTATTTTAGCAAACATTTTGCCATCCAGCCTATTTCTTTCTTCCAAGTGGGTGTCATTTTCAATTTCATATAGAATATGCCTAGCACTACTTGCCCCAGGGCCCCTTACCAGATCCAAAACTCTTTCGCCACTATCATCTAGCACAAAATCGCCGGTAACAGGATCATGTTGGTAGATGGGATAAATGGATCCCATATTACGGGTAAACCTAAATGGATTAATGGTGCTTCCCGAAACTGCAGTTTGGGCCTGATTTGCTTTTGAAAGCGTTCCCGATAAATTAATTCCCGTCTGTAACCAAGAAGTTGCATTAAAACTACCCTTGACCCTTCCCGTAATTCTATTAAAATCAGAATTGATCAAATACCCCTCTTCATCAAGATATCCCAACGAGCCATACAAGTCGCTCTTCTCAGATTTGCTATTAAAGCTCAAGTCGGCAGTACGTCTAATTCCTGTTCTGGTCAATGCACCTACCCAGTCCAGATCATCAGGATATAACAATGTTGCATTTGGATTTATTTTTCCATCCACACCTACAATTTGATCGTTGGGAACATTAAAAGGGTTCTTTAGCAGATCATCATAAATACCAACTGCCGTCGCTAGGTTTGCTGCCGCGACTTCCTCGTTGGTGGCAACCCCTGGTACTGCAATTGCATTACGTCTTGCGGCCCAATAAGCTTCATAAAAATCTGCAGGCCCCAATCTATCGTACTCTTTAGTGCCCCTATTAATTACTGAACTGGAAATATTTACCCTAAGCTGTCCGTCCTTGCTTTTACCGCTTTTGGTAGTAACCAATACTACTCCATTTGCAGCCTTGTTACCGTATAAAGCTGTTGAACCTGCATCTTTTAAGATGTTAACACTTTCTATATCGGCAGGATTTAAACTACTAAGGTCACCGTTGATTGGAATTCCGTCTACCACGTACAAAACATCGTTGGACGATCCATAAGATCCAAATCCCCGGACACGGATACTTTGTCCCGAACCTGGCTGGCCTAATGGGGCCGTTACTATAACACCAGGTGAGGAGCCTTCTATAACATTGGATATATTGGTAATACTTCTCTTCTCAATATTTTCTGAAGCAATTGAAGAGATAGAACCTGTTATTGCCTCTTTCCTAGAAGTACCATAGGCCACTACAACAACTTCATTCAGCTGGGTTGAGTTTTCTTTGAGAACTATGTTCAAGGTCTTCTCTGCACCAACCACAACAGTTTGAGTATCCATTCCTAGGTATGAAAACACCAGTACATCACCATTATTTGCGGTAATTTGGTAATTACCATCAAAATCGGTTTGTACGCCAGTTGTAGTTCCCTGAATTACAATTGAGACCCCTGGCAAAGGCTCGCCCTGTTCATCGGTTACGGAACCGGTAATGAGATTTTGAATTGTTTCAACAATTTGGGAAGCATTTTTATTATCCGAATAATCACCCTGTTTTTCCAGATCCTCCAATTTTTTCAAAAAACCTAATTGGGAAGGGTCATTTTTAGGGAATAATACAATTTGATTTTTAAAAATCTTAAAATTTATTTCCGTTTCGGATAATAGCTGGGTAAGTACATAGTTAATTTCCTGTTTTTCAACATTAATACTCGTTTTCTCGGAAACATTGATCAAACTATTATTGTAAAAGAAATGATAAGCACTTTCGGATTCTATTCTATTTAGAATATTTCTTAGTTCCGTGTCCTTTTCTTTTAAAGTAATGGTCTGTGCGTTCGCATTTGAGGCAAATAACTTTGCCAGACTAATGCATACTAAAACTACGTAGACCTTCATAATTCTTAGAAATTGTTTTCTAAGCGAAAACACATTTTGTTCGCTTTTTTTCATAATTTTGAAATGTTTGGATATTAGTCAATAATTTTATTGATTGATATTATAAAAGGGGATGCGGGAACATCCTCTTTTTTTTATTCTTTCATATTCAGTATAATTTCATTTTTTAATATTTTAAATTCAATGGGTGAGGACACCTTTAATAATTGAAGGGATTCCTCTAAGCTCAAGTTGTCCAATGTTCCTGTGTATTCATATTTTAATAATTTAGATGATTTGATAATTATTTTTTTATTGTGATTTCTCTCCAAATCCAGAGCAACCTGTTGCATGGGAGTGTTTTTAAATACAAGGGTTCCTTTTTGCCAAGCAACTACATCCTCGGAAATTACTTTTCCGATTTTCATTTTGTTTTTTGCTTTGTTAAACACTGCCTGCTGAGAAGGTGCAAGAATAATAGGTTCTTCTTTTTCCCTTACCAGCTCAACTTTTCCAGTAATAAGGGTGGTTTCCGTTTGCGTATCATTGGGATATGACTTTACATTAAAAGTGGTACCCAAAACTTTAACATCGTAATGTTCTGTCATCACTATAAATGGTCTCAGGGAATCGTGGACTATATCAAATATTGCTTCCCCAACAAGGGAAACTTCCCTAGTTTCCTTTTTAAAATTTATTGGATATTCTAGATAGCTATCAATATTTAATATTACAGTACTACCATCGGGAAGTATAACCTTCTTTTTAGCCCCATTTTCTGATTGGGCAATTAGAATATCCTGATTTGCGTTGGATGAATTATTTTGTTGGAAGTTGTAGTGATCCTTATAAAAAGTAAAACTGACGGAAATTAATAGAACAACAATTGCGGCATAGGCAAGGGAATGGTAAAGCCTATTTAGATTTCGTTTCTTTTGGAATATGTTGAAAGCAGATACTGGCTCTTCATCGGAAATGTTCTTTAAAGCACCGGCAACATGTTTAGCTTTTAGTACATTGAACTTCTTCTGATTCTCACCATCCTTTTTTATCCAACGAAACACAAGCTCTTTCTCTTCTGGGCCCAGTTTGTTTTCAAGGTATTTTTGAAGTAAATCTTCTTGCATTTAGATAATGTCTTTATAATAAAGACGACATAAATCTAACTACCCCCCAAGCGAAATGTGATTTTTTTAAAATAAATTTAAATATTCCTGTAAATGAAAGCGCATATGTTTTATTGCTCGCCCTATGTGGTTCTCTACCGTTTTTACAGAAATGTGAAGTTTCTCCGATATATCTTTGTGAGCCAAACCGTCAATCCTGCTTTTTACAAAAACATCTTTACATTTTTCAGGAAGAAGATCTATAGCATACCTAATTTGTTCCGCCAATTCATCTACTATTATTTCTGAAGCATCATTATCGGATAGTGCTTCGTAGTTTAGCGCATCCTCTATTTGTTGATGGGAGCCATGTAAATCCAGTTTCCTCTTGCTCTTTCTCAAAAAATCGAGACAACCATTTTTTACCATCCTAAAAAGGTAGCCATTAATATTATTTGTTTTAATATCAATGCTCGATCTATTCTTCCAGAGTTTTATAAAAACTTCTTGAACTATTTCTTCTGCCTCTTCCATGCTAGCAACATAATTATTCGCAATGAGCAAAAGTCTTGGATAGTATAATTTGAAAATAATATCAAATTCACTGTCGTTGTTAATGTTCAAGAAATAATTGGATTCGCTTATAATATTTTCATTTTTCGGGGGCATGAATATAAGATTAGCTGTTAAACTTAACCAAAAAATAAAGTTGAAAAAACTTTGGAGCTCAGAATAACAGATAACCATTTTTTCACACATCAATATTATGCATATTACATTTTTAGATTGCTTAATATTATAATTTAATAAGCTCTACCGTATTAATAAAACTTAAAAATGGCGCTATCAGTTTTTAACCTCCTAGCGTATTAAGAATTATAGTCGAAGGCATTTTTTGATAAAATATGACTCTGTAACCTTGCCCATATCCTAGCCTTATCCAATAGTGGATAAACTACTTTGACCAGGGATTAATTACCCAATACAGAACTGATTATTGTCCATGGGTACATCTGCCATCAAAAAGATTATAAACATGTCTTTGAGGTGAAGAAATAATAATTAACAAACAGAATTCTCTGAAGGCTTGCCAATGCCTCAAAATCGACAACATGAAATGACTAAAGAATAATTTATTATACGCCCTAAAAGGAATACTAGACTAGAACATTTTGCATCAACTTTTTAATATTGCCATTTTCATAGATTTTCTGTATCATTTCCGCATAGAGCTCAGCGAATTGCTTGTTCTGGACCAGATCACCAAAAAGGGATTCCTGCCGTATAAAGGCAAGCGGGTCAGTTTGGGTCTGTTGGGCAGCCTGTTGTAGCTGGACACTCATAGCGTCTATTATCTCGAGGGGTTGTCCATTTTTATCCATCCCCTTATCACTATAGTAACACCAGGCGGCAATCACCAAGGTGGCGAACTTGATGCTTCCCTTACCCATCAAATTATCCTGAAGGGTCGGGATCATAAATTTTGGTAATTTGGCTGAGCTTTCCGAACAAATACGGCTAACACTGTCCTTTATATTGGGGTTGGCAAAGCGTTCCTGCAAACTGTCTTTGTATTTATTGAGATCAATACCTTTCACTTCACCCAATACAGGACTTACTTCTTTATCCATAAATGCCCTTAAGTAGGTAACGAAAGTTTCGTCTTCCATACAGGCATTAATGGTTTTATGTCCGTGAATAGCGCCCAAAATACCCAGTACGGAATGGCCAGCATTCAATAGGCGGAGTTTCATTTCCTCATATGGTTTCACATCTGGCACGAATTGCACCCCTACCTTTTCGAAATCAGGTCGCCCATTCGAAAATTTATCTTCAATTACCCATTGTATAAAAGGCTCGCAGGTTACCGGCCACTCATCCTTTATACCATAGGTTTTCTCTAAATATTCAATCTCCGATTGACTGGTAACTGGGGTTATACGGTCTACCATACTATTCGGAAAGCACACTTCTTTTTCAATCCATTCCGCCAAGGTCATATCTTGTTTGCGCGCAAACGTCAACAACATCTTTTGTGCAACATCCCCGTTGTGCTGAATATTATCGCAAGACATAATGGTGAAGGCTGCTAACCCTGCATCACGACGCTTTTTTAAAGCGGCCGTTAAATAGCCATATACGGTTTTAGGGCTATCGGGATGTTTCAATTCATGTTGTATGTCGGGATTGCCAAAATCAAATTCTCCAGTGGTAGGGTTAAAATTATAACCTCCTTCGGTAATGGTAAGGGAGACAATTTTTGTATCGGGACTTGCCATAATTTCCAGAACGCTCTCGGCTTCATCCACCCCCAGTTTAAAATCGATTATGGAACCTATGATTTGAGGTTCTATCTTGCCATCGGGATGCTTTACGATAAGGGTGTAAAGTCCGTCTTGTTTATTAAGTACGTCATGTATTTTCCGATCCCCTTCTCTTAAACCAACTCCGCAAATACTCCACCCACTGGCACTGAAACCTTCCATAAGTTTATGCGTATAATAAGCTTGATGGGCTCTATGAAAACCCCCTACTCCAATATGGACCATTCCTACTTTTTGTGCATCGCGATTATAAGTGGGGACTGGAATACGATTGCCCAACTGAGCCAAATTCTTTTGATTAAGTAGTAAAGTATTTTTCATTAAAGTTTTGCTTTTTTTGATTTTATACGTAGCAATGCCGAATAGGCCGTCACGAAATAAATGATGGTGCAAATAAATGCATATCTATAAAATATTTCCCGATTTTCCAGGTACATATTTTCATCTTCACTGCCAAATAATACCACACAGGCCAGAACCAAGGTAATAACTAGGGCGATAATCGCAATGGTTTTAAGTACCTTGGAAAATATGGATATGACTACAACAGGCTTGGCCTCTGTTTTGGCCTGTTGCTCTTGAAACTTGGCAATTTCTTGGTTGCGTATTTTTTCCTGTTGTTCCGCTTCTGGATATTTATTCTTGGCACCGTACCGGCCCGCTAAAAATGTATACACTAAGATAGTGAAAATCCAAGTGGGAATAAATAGGTAAAAGAAGGACATTACATTAAGTGCATTGAGCCCAAAACCAAATACCAAACCTAAGCCCCATGAGGCCACTGCGGGAGTACTAAAGGTTAGTTGACGATAGGAAGACCAATAACGGGTATATCCTATCCTAGGGAAGATTTGATGTTCTGCAAATACAATGGCCCCTACCGGAACCACCAACAGACCTGCATAGGTAAGTAATGGAAGTATTTGAGAAAATACAAAAGGAAAGCAGGCAATGGCGATGGTTACCAATCCCACCACTATGGTAGTTTTTTTTCGGGAATGGTTATAGAAAATAGCCTGAGCAGCCAAACCTGCCCGGTAAAGATTTGTAATGGCCGTGGTCCACCCCGCAACAATAACAATGACAAATCCGGACCAACCCAGGGCATAATAGGCAACATCACCTGGATCCAGTTCTACAATTGCTTTTCCCAAGATTACCGCAGTTCCGGCACCCATAATACCGGCAGCGATCCAAGCCACATAATGCCCGAACATCATTCCAGTGCTGGTAGCCAGACCATAGGATTTTTTCTTGGCGAAACGTAATAGAGCCATATCTATAAGTCCAAAATGTGTAATGGTATTCGCAGCCCAGGCAAAGCCGATAACTTCTATCAATCCAATGCCCGGTTCCCCGTTGCTATCGGTTCCCGTCCATATAGATTGATCGCCCAAGCTAATAAAATCGGTCCAACCAGTGGGTAAGGTTTTATCCAAAACGTCCAAGGATAAAGCAGGTAAAAGCACCATGGCACCGCTGGTGAACATTACGAACAACCACGGGGCACAGAGGCCGGAAAATTCGGAAACAGCATTAAAACCGTAAAGCGCAATGGATACCACTACGATACCTACACATAACACTATCAAAATAAACCACATGTTGGTGGGGTACCAATTAAGCTGGGCAGGGATATCAAAGGCAAATCTAACTGCAGTCGCGGAAACCGTAACCATAGCTGCGGATATCACCGAAAATATAATGACATTGGCCCAATTGTAGAGTTTGGTCATGGAATCCCCGGCAATCTTATTGAGATAGGTGTAAAGGCTTAAACGGGTATCCACAGCAATTGGGGAAGTAATGAATGTCCAACTAAGAACGGCTAAAATATTCCCGATCAACAACCCCAATAAGATGTCCATTGTTCTCGCTCCCAAGGCTACAAAGGTCGCTCCGATCACGAACTCTGTCGCCGCAACATGTTCCGCGGCATATAGTCCGGCAAAATGCGTCCAATCATGTAATTTATGTTTGGCAACGGGTAATTGTTCCTCGTTTAAGTCTTTGAACTGTTGAAAATCGTCGGTCGTATTCATATTTTATGTTGGCTATGGTAATTGAGTTCTTGATATATATTGATGCAAGGGTTTCCTATGAAATTAAAAATATTTTGTTTGGATGCACTTTTAAATTCCACCAATATATAAAAAATATAAGGGCTCCCATAGATTGGTACCCTTCTTCATAAAACGAACTCAGCAACTAACTGTAATTTTTTTACTTATTCGGTTATTGCGCGACCCATTTTCTGACTAAAATGGATTTTATCCCAACTTTATTCCAGCACTATTGGCTTCTATCCTCTACACTAATAATCTACCAATTGAATTATTTCACATCTTTCATTCTATTTTAAACTTTACATGAACAACATTGCTCCATGCAACTCCTTACTTTACCCCCATTGGTCTTATTCCAGACATAAGTCTTATGGTTTCAATTCCTAAGTAAAAACCTTCAATCAATTATCCTATCTTTGCCCAGCTAAACAAAAAGATGGCTTCTACCCTACTTTCATCACCCTTACAAGGTTTTACCGATTTCAGGTTTCGCAATGCCTTCAACCATTACTTTGGGGGTATAGATACTTTTTATTCGCCCTACATTAGACTAAATGGAAAGTTGAAAATTAAACAATCCTACCAGGACGATATATTACCGGAAAACAACACCACTTTAGAGGTAATTCCGCAAATAATCACCAACGATCCGGACGAGTTTGTTTATGTTGCCAGATATGTGCAAAGTTTAGGCTATAAGGAATTGAATTGGAATTTAGGCTGCCCCTACCCCATGGTAGCCAAATCTGGAATGGGCTCTGGTCTTATTTGCAATCCTGCAAGAATAAACGAGGTTTTGCACAGAGCACATAACGAAACAGATATTTTGGTGTCTATGAAAATGAGAATGGGATACGAGAACCCTGAGGAAATTCTGGACGCCTTTCGTATTTTAGATGAATACCCGCTTAAAAATATTGCTATTCATGCCAGAATAGGAAAGCAACTCTACAAAGGACCTGTAGATCTGGAGGCATTCGAGAAGTGCATTGGCAGCACCAAACACAAGTTGTACTACAACGGGGACATTACCAGCGTATCCGCATATAAAGAAATTGAAAAACGCTTTCCCAGTATTGATCATTTTATGATCGGGCGTGGCATGATTGCCGATCCTTTTTTACCCAGTATGATAAAAAATAACAGTACGGAATATCCCTCCAATCGATGGTCCATTTTTTCAGAATTTCATGACACCATTTACCGGCAATATGATGAGTACCTGTCCGGGCCAACCCCAATAAAAATGAAAATGCTGGGTTTTTGGGAGTTCTTTTCCCAATCTACCTCCAATCCACAAAAAACATACAAAGCCATAAAAAAGGCTTCTAATCCTGTAAAGTACAGATTGGCCGTGGATCAAATTATAAATACGGAAATGAAAGTTAAGAGCGCTTTTTAAAAGGGTTTGTGATTGGGTTTGTCCATAGAAGCGGTTCTTAAGCAATCGACTTATTTGAATTTGGAATTGGTAGAGCTTTTCAAATTAATGAGTACACCTCCCGGAAAATCCTGAACGAAATGACCATAACTTTCATTTCCGTATTTATAATTTCTTCAACTTACAATTATTAGTCTATTGCCAAGGCTAACTTCTTTTTATTTCACCTTAGCATTTGGTTGATATCCCCTATAACAATATTTAAGGGATCGAACTTTTTCTCATTTTTCATCCTATTTTAAACATTAGCTGGGTACGGCTGCTCCATAAATCTCCCGCCTTTACCTCCATTGGGGTGTCATACACTAGGTTGCGGTAATATTTGCTGTAGTTCGTAACATCCCAAATAAATTGAATGGCCACATCATTGTTTATGTTAAACTCGCTCCCCACCACGACAGAGGTACCATTGGTTTTGTTCCAGACATAGGCTGTATTGCCCATATCATTTATTTTTCTGTCTCCCGATCTGTCCAAAGTATATACCTCCGAAGTGTCCGATTGGCAAAATTCCCCTATGTCCGTTGCAATACAGGAAATGGACATATACCCTATGGCTATGGTACTGTTCAGTTCCCAGCTGATTTTGTTTTGGGATTCGTAACCACTATTCCGAAAAACAGATCGTTTTTCACGCCTGGCCTCAATAACCGGTTTTAACTTGCGGGTCTCCCCTTCCCTGGCCGTTCTAAACATTTTGGAAGCTTGTCTATAGCTAAATTCCCGGCAAGGCCTTAAGGTGAAGCTCGATGATAATTCCTCCCCGGAGAGCAATTTTTCATCCATATAAAATGCAACGTCCTCCAATTTCTCGTCCCCGTGCCAACCCCCGGTAAAATCTATGGCGTCCTTGGATCTATAAACACATTCCGACTCCCCGTTTGCCAAGGCTTTTAATCCGGTGGCTTCCATGGCAACACCATTAAACCTGTATATATTGGCCCTTTGCAGTCTAAATTGATCGGTATTCACCAAGGCCGAAGTATCCAGTTCATGGGCTATTTCAAAACCATAGTAATAAGCTGTATTACCAGTATCCTGCACATAGACCGTAAATTTTTCACGGCCCTCAAAACCCTTGGTCTCATAAGTAACATAGCATGCCTTATTGGATTTTTCCTTCGAAGCGAAATTGAACGCTAACAACAGTACTAAAATTATTTGAGCCATGGTTCGTAATGGGGATTATAAACAATTTATATGGTGTGGCCCCCATAAAGTTTTACGGTATTGAGCTGTTGGCGATAGGCAGCCAGGTCTTCAAAGGAATCCAACATTTCCATGGAGCCCTGCTTCTCTACCCACTCTCTCAGTTTGTCGGTTCCATTAATAATATCGATCGGCTCTTTTTCATAATTATACTCATAGGGTGGTTTTAGCCATTCAAAATCCTCGCCAAGATGATGGTATAATTCCCTTAGAAGAAATTGTCCTACCCGCCAGGGCTTAAATATCTTCTTATCCGTTACATGGATCTGGAATCCACCACATGCCACATCGGTATATTTATGGAAGGTTGGGATGTACACTATAGGACGAAAAGTAAACCCCTTTAACTTATTTTCTAGGGCTTGGGCGTTCAAATGGTTGGCGTAATAGGAAAAAGGTTCCATCTTGGGATGGCCCACAATCTCAAGGGGTTGGGTGGTTCCCCTTCCTTCGCTTAAATTGGTCCCTTCAAAGAGTACGGTACTGGGAAAGGTGAAGGCACTTTCATGCCGCGCCAGATTGGGCGAGGGTAAAAGCCAAGGCAATTTGGTGTCCTCAAAGGTCATTTCCCGTTGCCAATCCCGCATCTTAATAACTTTAAGGTTGGCCTTTTTGGTAGTCCAATAATCCTGATGCATTAATGCAACTTCTCCTATGGTCATACCGTGCCGTACGGGTATGGGGTGTCTCCCTATAAACGATTGA
Organism: Arenibacter algicola; assembly: GCF_018860365.1. GTDB lineage: Bacteria > Bacteroidota > Bacteroidia > Flavobacteriales > Flavobacteriaceae > Arenibacter > Arenibacter algicola_B. The sequence goes on along the minus strand of NZ_JAHKPO010000018.1, from coordinate 365,199 downwards.
TATTCCAAGTTCAATATGTTCCCTTCAATATCCTTTCCATTCAGGGGATTGGGCCTGTCCAATACTAGAATCTCAATATCCCTATCCCCACATTTTTCCAATAAAAGGGTAAGGGTGTAAATATAGGTGTACATTCTACAGCCCACGTCCTGCAGATCCACAAAAAGATGATCTATCCCTTCCAACATTTCATCGGTTGGAATCCTGGTTTCCGAATAGAGCGAAAATACGGGGATATTAAAATAGGGATGCATCGTATGATCGGTCTCTATCATGTTGTCTTGGGCATCCGTTGAAAAACCGTGTTGAGGCCCAAAAATCTTTACAAACCTGGAGCCGAACATTTCCTTGAAGCGGAAGGCTGCATTGACACATTGGGAATCTACGGAGGCATTGTGGCACAGCAAAGCTATATTGCCCTTAAAACGCCCATGATCGTTTATCAAAACCTCTAAACCAGTGGTGACTCTTTTCATTTTGTGTGGTTTTAGCAAAGTTGATTAGCCCGAGACTACTTACTGTTCGCCCCGGGCAATCTAACAACTAACTCTAACAACTAATGCTAACTCTAATTAACATTACTTTTCTACTCCCAGAAAGGACCTATGGTGATGGAATAATTTCAATAAGGCACACTTCCCTGGGTTTTAATTGATGTTCTACGGTAATGGCATGGTCCTTATAAGAGGTCAACAATTTCCTGCCATCATTGTTTATTATATAGATCTCCCCCCTCGAAGGAAGGTCGTAATCCTTGGTGTCCACATCAAAGTTAATGAGCATATGCTTTTCACTTATACTGGTCAAGGCTATACCAACATTGCCATCATCGGCTTTCCATGCCCCGGCATATGCCAAGGGATACTTCTTTTTATAAGCGGTAACATTCTTGCCCTTTCTTCCTGCGTAAATGGACAATTTGGAAATATTCAGCTCCTCTTCCGGAATTTGCATGGAGGGCGCTCTTAAGAATTTTCCGTGTAATAGATACTTTAGTCCTTGATATCTAATTTTTGCCAAATTCAGTAAATAATCAATTTCCTCTTTTCTTTGGGTATCCAAAAAACTGTGGTAATTGGAAATGGTCGGCTGCATTCCCCAAACATAGGACCTGGCCTGCTCCATTAAAAATTGCTTGTTAAATATGGGGTCCAAGGGTTGTTCCTGATTCTTGGGGGCAAATTCCTTAGGCCACAACTCGTCATAAGGTGGTGTAACCAAGGACGAATAATTACCATAGGTAATGGCATATTCATGATATACCGCCTGAAAGAATGGAATGGTTTCCCATTGACCAATACCGGAATACCGTTCCCTACTTACTTGTAGGGTCAAAAAAAGATCCAAGTAGGGCATCCAACTTTCGTTACCGTGCTCCCCTGCCAAAATGGGTTCCTTAACAATGGAAATTTTGGAGCGAATTTGATCTGTAAGCAATCCAAAATTCTTTAGCCAATAATTCCCGTTACCTATTTCATGTCCGTGAGCTTTATCATAACACACTTTTGTCATACAGGCCTGGTCCATATACACACCATTGGTACCATAGGTATTTACGGCGCTTTCGGACAGAGAGGTATATTTATCTTTCCAGAATTGGGTTCCCATACACATGTTTGTGAGGGAATTGCCCGTAAAAATATTATAGGCATGTGATCTGAGATTCCCATTTATATCCTTTACGGCATGTACCGCTGCATTTTCGGTTTTCCAGCTCTCCGTAGAATCGCCCCATTGAAAGGAATTCATATAGACTATGGAGTGTACCCCTTTTTGTTGCGCCAACTTCATCGCCTTGATAAATGACTCCCCTCCTTCCCTTGGCGGAAAGTATTCCGGAAAACCTTCATCATAGGAGCACCCATGCCACCAGTGCCAAAATACATTGACAGGTAACCCCAATTTTTCTTTTAATTCTGTAGCCGGCAACAGGACATTATCGGACCTACCCCTATTCCATACCCACAAAGCGGTTTCCTCCAACCAATCTGGATTTAGACCTTTCTTAAACCTGCTTTCAGCGGACCATTTCTGTTGGGAGCCCCATTCCCTATACTCTTCGGCAGCGGTAATCCAATCTCCCTTAAACGATCCTATTACAGCTTCATAGGTTGGAGAATATGAATTGGCATTGGCATCAAAGGAAGGATAATTGGACATTTCATAAGTTAAATTATTGGCCCCGTCCAAATCAAAGGAAAAACCTTTCCTGTAGGTAAGTGTATCGTTCGAAGCAAGATATAGACCAATTTTATCGGCATTATACAATGCCAAACATTGTAATGAAAGATGATCGGGGTAAACCCACTCCATTCTCTTTTCTTCCGTTTTTTTTGCCGAAAGAATTCCCCTCGGGTCTGTTAAAAGTTCTCCCATTATTTTGGGAAGGGCCAATTTTTCCTGCCCTAAATCCTTAAACCCGTTAATTTTGGGAAAGACCACCGTATTGATTTCTTTGCCCTGCGTGCCATCCAGGGAAATTTTCCAATAGGACAAGGCCTTGTCCCTATCGAGTTTAATTTCTGAGGTAACGGTGAGTTCCTTATTGTTATCCCCTTTAAAATTCCCCCATTTTAGCACCAATGTCAATGGGTCCAATTTTGAATATTCAAAATCCAAGGGCGCCTGTAAGGAATCCTGGGCCTGATTGAAATCAATCTCCCATGGCAATTCCATGGTCTTCTTGTCATCCAAAAATTCATAGCCATGAATCATATCCTGGAAAACAACCAGTGAACCATTCTCCTTGCTAAAACTTAATTTTATTTTACCATTGTCTATTGTTAAATCCTCTCCGTTATTCGTATTACAAGAGACCAGTGCTGCCAGCATGGTAAAACACAAAAGCATCCAATAATAATTTTTAATCGTTTTCATGTGTCTTTCTTTAAGATTATAATTTAGTCTTCCAAGGGGTTGACTTTTAAGAGTACTGTTGATTTTGGTTTCAATGTCAATTGGAACTGTCTGGTGGCATCATGTAGTATTTTATTCTCCAATGGATCTATCACCTGGGCCTTAAATGGAAAATTGATGGTCCTTTCCCCACCTTCTATGGTATGTATACCCATCCAGTTTCGGCCAATATAGAATACATCCTCCGTATCTATATACCTATGTACACCTGCCTTTCTCCAGGTTTCTCCCAATTCCGAAGCCGACCATTTAAATTTTCCATCCATAAACAACTCCCCTTCATTTGGATCGAAAATTTTGGTTCCTTTGCCATTGGTCCATAGTACGGTTATTCCCTTTTTGTTCCACTTTTTTATTCGGGATTCCTCCTTGGAAGTGAGTTCAAGAAACCCCATTAGCCAAACTACCTTATATTGGGCGGTTGGCATGCTTTTTAGATCCGTACGAAGAAATAGGTTGTACGAAGTCCCTGTTTTGGCAAGTGGATAACGATTGGATAAAATATTCTCTGTAAGATGGCCATAGGTGGGATCCCAAAAAGAGATTTCTTCATCCACCACTACCCCTATCTGTGGTTTCATTCTTTCACCTTGGGATGGAGGAAATGTGCTGTGGAATTGCTGTGTTTTGGCTAAAACATCCAATAGTTCAGGATCACTAAACCATCCGCCCCACATATCGAACCACCAGCCTCCATATCCATAGGCCAACATTCTTGCCGTGTTTTTCCATAAAAAGGATACCGAAGTGTCCATGTCCTCCGGACCTAACCATACCCCGCTCTCATACTGTCCTGGAGGTGCTATCCCGGTTGATCGATCTTTCAACAAGGTAGTTATGGAGGTTCTGGTATCGTTTTCCGTAAGCCATAATTTACCATGGAGGTGAACCGAGTTGATAGCTGCCATGGCTGGCCAATCCTCCCCTATTACTCTATTATAAACATTTGGACTCGAGAGATAATCCAGGTCCGGACAATCCAACAACTTCGCCAAGGCCCCGTGTCCGCGCCTAGCGTCGCCTACAAAATAGTGGTATCCGGAAAAGGCTCCCGTTAAAAGATTGCCATGACTCTTTTCTTTTACAATTTTGCTGAAATAGGCAATATTGTTGACCAAGACCTCTGCTTGGAAGCGATACGTATCAATATAGTTCAGATCCTGATCGGGATTCCTCCATTCCCTGCGTTTGGCAGGTTCATCAATATTGGCCAATTGGGCATTTTCAAAAGTAAGTGAAGGGTTGTTCCATGCCTTTTGCAAGGCATTATTGTTTTTATAACTTTCCTTCAACCATTGTCTGAATGCTTGTAAACGTACCGGATTTTGATCCTGATATTGCTTGGGATGATAAAACCATTCCTCTGTTAGGCCACTGGCAACATGGATTCCAGCCAAATAGGGGGAGTATTCGGAAGCCAAAAGCCAATCCAAACAGTCACGGAATACCTCTGCTGTTTTTTCCCTCCAGACTTCCGAGGCGAAGCATTGACGAAAAATGGTACCATCCGGGAGGTGTGCGGCTGCTTCCGGATATAATTGTGTCCACCATTCCGGTGGGTCCAAATAGAAACGGATAATAACCTTTGCCTTGGGATCTGCTTTAATAATCTTTTCAAAATCCTTGACCAATCCACTAAAATCGTATTTGCCTTCAGCCAACCAAATGGGAGTCCTAAAAGCACCTATACCCGAAACAGTATTGATTCCCCCTTCACCCAAATAGGCCGGAATGTTGTAAATATGGATTCCGGTTGCCGATATTTCCTTGTAAAATTCCTCCTCGCCCAAATAGGACATATAGGCATAAGGTGGATAGGTTTCACCGTCGATTACCAGGGAGGGATTACCTTCTGTCCATTTTATGGCCGCCTTGGATTGGGCTTGGATCTTTATATTCCCCATAAAAAACAAGCCTATAAGGAGAAGAAAAAAATAAGTGCTATTAAACAAGAGCCAAGTATTGCGTTTTTTCATTTCAACTAAAATTAATGAATATGTAAATGATTATTTACAAACGACTGATTTCCATCCCTATAAAACTTGAATATAGGACATAGAGCAACAGCCTTGACATTCCATAAGAATCATGATCATTACCCTTGGAAATAGAGCAGTTCCATTTAAGGAAAATATGGGATATTAAATCGGAGAAGTGGTCTTTTGCCGCTTCTCCGATCCAAATTTTAAAGCACTAGTAGCCCGGATTTTGGTCAGCCTGGCTGATATCTGGATTAGTATCTATTTCCTGTTGTGGAATGGGCCACAATAAATGAACATCCTGTACGGTTTTCCCTGTGTTCTGTAAGACCAATTCTTTGGCTTTATCAGTACGTTTTAGGTCGAACCATCGTTTTCCTTCCATATAAAGTTCGTAAGCCCTTTCCTGTAAAACAGTTTCCCTAAAAGACTCCGCCGTCCACCCACTACTTGGGTAATCAACCGGTGAGGCTAGGTTGGTGGGATACCCATAACCTCTCCTTTTTATTTTATTCAAGCTTTCAAGAGCCAAGGCGGACACCGAATTATCGGCCATTGCGGAAGCTTCCGCATATATTAGCAGAACATCGGCATATCGCAAAATTGGATAATCATTGGCGTGACCTTCCCTTTCCGGGGAATCTGGATCCCTGAATTTACTGCATAGAATTGGGGTAGAAGACGGCAAGGTTTCCAATTCCCCTGTACTCCTATTTACATACTCTGTAAATACGTTCCACTCCTTTCGGAGATCGGCATCGTCCCAATTGTCAAAAAATGGTCCAGGTACGGAATAAATAACATAATTACCGAAGGGAGAAAATTGCGTTTCACTCCATAATAGGTTCATAGGCCATCCCCAGCCATCCTGATGGCTAAACTTCATGTAAAAAATCTCTTCAGAGGAACCATTCACAGAGGGTCCGAAAATATTATTGAAATCGGCGCTGGCTGCTACCTCAATCAACGAAAACATTCCAGAATCGATTACTTCCTGTGCTTTATCCCTAGATAAACCATAGTCTTTGTGGTCTAGGTAAACTTCGGCAAGCAGTGATTTTGCGGACCATTTTGAAGGTCTTCCAAACTGGGTCGGGGTAGCCGGCAAATCGGTTTCACCTGCTTTTAAATCGTCTATAATAACTTGATATACCTCTTCAACTGTTCTGCGACCTGTATCTTCCCCTTCTTCTTCCAGGTAAATTGGAACGCCTCCCCAATTTCTCACAAGATGATAATAGCAGTAGGCCCTCATAAACTTGGCTTCACCTATCAAAGCTTTTTTGTCCGTATCGGATAGATCAATATTATCGATCATGGAAATGGCAATGTTGGCGTTTCTGATGCTTTGATAAAAGCGCTCCCACATGGTACCCGCCCTATTGATATTGGTTTGATCAAATCCTTGATACTCACCTAAGGGCTGTGTTGAACCTCTTCCATTTGCATAATCTGCCTGGATATCGAGCATTAGCATATAAAGCGATCTGAAATTATTCCTGGCGGGGACGTAAATGGCATTTACGGCGGCTACGGCATCATCCATATTGCCGTAAAAGTTATTCTCAGTAAGTCTGTCCTCAGGAACTTCTTCCAGGAAATCGCTGCACGATATAATGGACAGAAAAATTAGTGTATATGATAGTATTTTTTTCATGATATTTTCTAATATTTTAGTAATAAATATTTATAAGTTAATTCTAACACCTAACATGAACGTCCTGGTGTCAGGATATCCGAACTGATCTATCCCTTTAGAAATCCCACCTCCATGAGTATTGAGTGTAGGTGAATAAAATGAATAATTCGTAAAGGTGGCCAGATTCTGTATATTAACAAATATCTGAGAATTGTGAATTGGCAAGGATTTAAAAGTATCCCCTTTCAAGGTATATGACAGGCGTACATTCTTAATTTGAACATAGGAGCCGTCTTCAATGAACCTATCCGAACCTTGGTATCTTGTATTGGAACTTATCTTTGGATATTTGGCATTTGGATCGGGATTCTCTACTGTCCAGTAATTGCCTAAAACATCTCGAATCTGATTAATTCCGAAACTAAATCCATCCGCCACATTGGACAAATTGTAATTTAGTATATCGTTACCTTGGGAACCACTTACCAATACTGTTAATCCGAAGTTCTTATAGCTCATATTGCTATTGATCCCAAAAATAAAATCCGGGTTTGGATCCCCTATAATTTGTCTATCCAAACTATTGATGGTACCATTTACATCCGTATCAACGTAATTGATCAGCCCATCATCGGTGAGTCCGTCTTCCACAAGGCCATAAAAGACTCCAACGGGATGGCCTTCACGAACCAAACTCATTGCAGGAAGTGCATTTCCTAGTCCAACTCCAAAAATATCGCCACCTTCGGGCAAACTCAATACCTTGTTGCGATTGGACGAAAAATTAACCCCTAGATCCCAACTGAAATCTCCTTCTAAAACCCTTGAATCCAATGACACCTCAAATCCTCTATTTTCCATACTTCCCAAATTTGTAGTTTGGGAAGAATATCCAGATGACAAAATAACTGGTATGGAAGCCAGCAAATCTTCTGTCTTTTTATAGTAGTAGTCAAAAGTAACTTGAAATCTATTTCTAAATAATCCAAAGTCGACCCCAAAATCTGTCTGAGCCGTAGTTTCCCATTTTAGATTGGGGTTTGGCATAGAACTTCCCGGTGCGTATCCTATATTAATATTGTCATCAAAGACGGTTTGGGAACTGGATAATATTGAGAGCGATTGGTATGGAGAAACTGCCGTATTGCCGGTTTTACCCCAACTGGCCCTTAATTTTAAATTGCCAATAAAATCGTTTTCCTTTAAAAAGTTTTCCTCACTTACCCGCCATGCCAAGGCTGCGGAAGGGAAGTAACCCCATTTATTGGCTTTACCAAAAACAGAAGAACCATCGGCCCGTATACTGGTAGTAAGTAAATATTTACCCTTATAACCGTAGTTTAGTCTTCCTAAACCTGAAAGTATGGAGTATTCACTACTTGCTGAAATAGGGGTTCCGGGGGAACTACCTGCCTGTATGCTATTATTCTCAAGAATGTCTGATAAAAAACCAGTAGAAGAAGCACTTAAGGATTGATTTGATGTTTTTTGGGAAGTGATCCCTCCCATAACTTTTACATCGTGATCGTTATTAATTTCCTTGGAATACGTCAATAGGTTCTCGTTAACTATATCCGTAAATTCCCTATAGGAAATTGAGGCGGATCCAGTTGCGGAGGGTTGAAATATTGATGGGGAGTAATTGTCGCCCCTAGTATTCTCATATTGCACCCCTATAGAAGAATACAGTACCAAATCATTGGTGATTTTACCTTCTGCAATTATATTGAGCAGCAATGCATTCTCCCTGGATAATTGTTTCCTTTCCAATGCCATGGCCACAGGGTTCTCCACTATGTCCGGACTAAAGGCATAAGGTCTAACATTGCTATATTCGCCATCGCTGTTGAACACAGAAACTGTAGGTGGGGAAATAAGGGCCCCGCTCAACACACCAGCTCCCCGTTCTGTATTATTACTGAAAATATTATTGTTTTTCTTTCTACTCAATATATTATTAAATGAAACTTTCCATTTGGAATTGATCTTATGTTCCAGGCTAGATCTTAATTGTAAATACTCGTAACCCGAGTTTATGATAATTCCCTCTTGATTAAAATAATTACCAGAAACATTGAACACCGTTTTATCATTACCTCCCGAAACTGTTATTGAATGGTTTTGAATCACTGCATTCTGAAATATTTCGTCTTGCCAGTTGGTACCATTTTCAAAGGATGCAATTTCAGCATTGGTAAAATAAGGAGCTATGTTATCGTTGGAGGCCCTCACATTGGCAAGGGTAGCAAACTCCTTGGCGTTTAACATGTCTATGGTGTTATTCACTTTTTGGAATCCGGTATATCCATTGTATTCAATGGAAGTCTTGCCTTCCTTGCCTTTCTTTGTGGAAACAATAACCACTCCATTTGCTCCTCTTGCCCCATAAATTGCGGTAGAAGAAGCATCCTTTAAAATTTCTATTGATAAAATATCATTGGGATTGATGGAACTTAGATCTCCGATAATAGGGAAGCCATCAACAACATATAAAGGATTGTTACCCCCCAAAAGTGAATTTCCCCCTCTGATCAGGACACTTAGACCACTACCTGGTTGTCCTGAATTTTGTAGAATCTGAACTCCCGTAGCTACTCCGGACAGTGCCTGCACCGGATTGCCCACCGCCTGCAAACTAACGGCTTCACCTTTAATGGAAGCTACAGAACCGGTTAGGTCACTTTTCCTTACCTGTCCATATCCCACTACCACAACCTCTTCCAGTCCAGCGGCACTTTCCTGCAGGGTTATAGTCATGTTGGTTTGTCCGTTGACCAATATCTCCTTAGTAGCAAAACCAAGATAGGATACCACCAATTCTGGATTGGCAGAGGACAATTCTATTTCAAATTGTCCATCAAAATCGGCTGTTACCCCGTTCACTGTACCTTTCTCCACAACATTGGCACCCGAAAGTGGAGTTCCGTTATTGTCTACAATTGTTCCACTTACCGTTAGTTGTGGTTTGGCAATCTTATCAATTTTAGGCATTGGGCCAAACTGCGCTTGCAGGTTCGGTTCATTCTTCAGGATAATTTGTCTATCCAATATTCTGAAGGAGATATTGGTTCCAGAAAACAAATCCGTCAATACTTTGTGGATCCTTTCCTTTTTAACGTGTACTGAAACCACTCGGTCCCTATCTATTACGTCCTGGTTTCCTAAAAATTTATATTCACTACCTGCTTCAATTTCCTCAAATACCGTCATTAATCCAACGGAATCGAGATCCAAAGTAATCTTGGCAACCTGTGAATAGGTATTGGCCTGTACCCTAAATAAGGCAATTATTAAAAAAAGAGTGGTTAACTTCATTTTTAAACTGATATTGGGATACAATGCATGCTGCATTCCCAAACGAATGTTTTTTTTATTCATACTTTTGTTTAGTTTTTGTGGTTAATATTTTAATCACCTTTTACTATCGGGGTATGTAGCAGCATATCCCGATTTTTTTATGTTATAAGATGATGGGTCAATAGAATGTTAAATCATAGGCAACTGTTATTTAAGGTTGGTTTATTTCAATTTTATTTCCTACCCTGATATATGAAAAAGGGATACTACTCTGAAAATAGGTCATTACCTGTTCAATAGTCTCCGTATCGAACTTTGCAAAAAATTGCTGACTGTCCAAAAGTCTGTAATTGTTGGTAATGGAAACATCATAATGGCGCTCCAACACCTTTAAAATTTCTGGAAATGGTCTAATCTTAAATATGATCTGCCCATTGATCCAGGAAGTATATTCATTTACGTCGACCACTGCGATATCCATGTCGTTTTCCAATTTCTTCCAAGACGCAATTTGCCCTGGGGCCAGTAAATATTCGTCCTTATCCCTTAGTTCCCCACTGGTCTGGTACAATTCAACAGCACCTTCTACCAATACAGTGCTAACAGTGTCATCGTTTGCATAGGAACTAACATCAAACTTGGTTCCCAGTACACGGATATTAATGTCATCGGTGTTAACGATAAAGGGGTTGTTCTTGTCTTCAGACACTTCAAAAAAGGCTTCCCCGTCCAAGAAAACTTTTCTATTCTGATTTTTTAAGAATCGAACGGGATACTTAAAATGGGTGCCGGAATTAATGTGGACTATGGTACTATCGGAAAGAATCAATTTCATTTTCTTCCCATTGGGCACCACCAATTCGTTATAGACAAGACTTTCTTCAACTTGATTGTTGGAATTGGAAGTCCCTACATTTTTATAATCCAATTCACCTCCATCTTGCCGGCCAACAACTTTACCCGAGCTATCAACAATTACTACACTGCCATCTTCCTTAATAACCTGAATATTTCCATCCTCCTGTTTTATGGTAATGGCATTGGCATCTATATACGGTTCATCGGATTTGCCCAGGGTTAAATACATTATATAACCTATCCCGAACAGGGCTATAAGAATTGCGGCCCGTTGATACCATATGGTACTGGAGCGTCTTTGTGCAATCCTATTGTCCTGGATTTTATGCAACAGTAGGGAATACTCCTTTTCCAAATCCACTTCCTGTAGACCTAAATTCAATTGATAATGGTTTTCTACAATGGCCTTGAACTTCTTTTGGTTTTTTTCCTTTTCCAACCAAACCTTAAGTCGCTCCATTTCAACACCATCAATGGAATCATCCAAGTATTTATTTATTAATTTCCTCAATATTGATTTCCCTTAATTATTAACACATTAAATTGCGTATTCTTAGTGGAAACGAACAGAAAACAAAAAACCCTTAAAAAAGGCAAATATATTTTTCATATTTGTGACAAACCAGCTAACTTTATTAACCACCCCCTTTATACATTGAGGGACTTATAATCCAAAATGCCGCAGCAAAAAGATGTCTTTAAAATAGTATTTGAGCAACTTTACGGACCACTGCTAGCCTATACCAAAACACTTACGAACAATCACGACCAGGCCAAGGATATAGTCCAAAACTGTTTTATTACTTTATGGCAAAAGCGCCCTGATTTAGTGGAAAGTCCGGCCTTAAAGAGCTTTTTGTTTACCACCGCCTATAATTCCTTTATAGATCTTTACCGGAAAAATCAACGGAAAAATAAAATCTTTGATGAGCTTAAATACAATATGGCCAAAGAGAGCCTTATAGAAGAAGTAAGCCATGTTGACCATAAAATTAAAAAGTTAAAAATGGTTGTTGACAAATTACCCCCCAAGTGTCGGGAGATATTACTACTTAATAAAAGGGATGGATTAAAGTACAAGGAAATTGCCTCACGACTCAATATTTCAGAAAAAACGGTGGAAAGCCAGATGCGGATAGCATATAAAAAAATTCGGGAAGAATTTAAAAATGATAAACAGATTTTAATGGTGATTTTTAATAAGGATTCGAAATTTTCGGGTTAACTAATTAAGTTTTTGTTTAGCATTGAATTAAGTCCCTTATTTGTTACATTGAAAGATGTTTGTCAAATCAGGGAAAAACAGTGGGTCATGGTATGATCACAATGCCTTTTTAGATAACACTGGATAAATGAATAAGGTGGTGATATCCTTGCCATTATAGAAATAGAAAACTGCAGTTAATAGGTCTATTTTGAATTTTAGTTATTACCTTTTATAAATTTTCAGCCAATCAACCATGGGATTAAAATAAGTCGATCCCACAATTCATATTTCTATGACAAAACAACAAAAATCGGTATCACGACGAAGATTCTTGGATTCAATTACTACAGCAGCACTCGCAGTTCCTTTTTTGGGAACTTCCGCCATAAGTTTGGCATCACCAAAGAACAAACTAAAACATGCCTGTATAGGTGTCGGTGGAATGGGCTGGCACGACCTCCAAAATTTTAAGCAACATCCCAACGTGCAAATCGTAGCTCTATGTGATGTAGACGCAAAAAACTTGCAAAAGGCAGCGGAACTTTTTCCGGATGCCCGTACATATTCCGATTGGCGTGAACTTCTTAAAAAGGAGGACGATATTATTGACTCGGTGAATGTAACGGTACCGGACCATAATCATTTCGTCATTGCCTATCAGGCGATTCAAAATGGTAAACATGTCTATTGTCAAAAGCCTTTGTGCCATGATGTAGCAGAAGTTCGCAAACTTACCGAAGCATCAATAAAGGTCGGGGTAATAACCCAACTGGGCACCCACCATGCCTCTGGCAAAGGTGATCGTTCGGCAGTTCAAATCATTAAGGATGGTGTTATGGGAAAAATCAAGCACGCCTATCTCTGCTCCAACCGTCCAGCAGCGATAGAGACCTATAGGCTGCCAGGCCCGCGCCCACCTAAAGGTCAGGAAGTGCCTCCCCATTTAAATTGGGACCTTTGGACCGGAACCGCTCCTATGCGCCCCTATGCTCCCAAAATCTATCATCCGGCCATATGGAGAGCGTGGCAAGACTTTGGAACTGGGTGGTCCGGAGATATCGGATGTCATATATTTGACGCCGTTTGGAAAGGCCTTGGACTACAAGCACCTACGTCGGTCGTGGCCAAGGTCCAAGAGTCGTGGCAGAAATCTTCGGAACGAAACGGGGATACATGGCCGCAGGGCGACCATATCACTTGGATGTTCCCTGGCAACGAGTTTACCGAATCGGATGTTCTACCTGTGGAATGGTTTGACGGGGAGTTTTACCCGCCTTGGGAAATACAAGCTTTATTTCATGGGAAACCATATCCAGCAGAATCGGCCATTCTCATTGGAACCGAAGGAGCCTTGCTCATTCCTCACCGTGAAATGCCCGTTCTATTGCCAGAAAATAAATATATAGATTACGAAATGCCAAAATTGGATGACCGCAATCACTACCACCATTTTGTGGATGCCTGTTTGGGTAGTGAAAAAACAGAATCACATTTTGCTCAATCCGGCCCCATGACCGAAGCCATCCTATTGGGTACGGTTGCCATACGACTGCCAGGCACTGTCTTGGAATGGGATCCGGCCAATATGTTGTTCCCAAATCATCCAGAGGCCAATAAATATCTTCAACGTAAGTATCGCAAAGGCTGGAGTGTGGCTGGATTTTAATGGATCTAACAAATCGATTGTTTTAAAAGGAAGTAAAATAATATTACCGCCCTTGGAACGCATACCTTGATTTAATTCCCGATTAGAACAGGATATGGAACTCAATACCATAATAAAACAATTCACTCTTAGTTATATGAATTTGCACTTCAAATTTCACAATAGTACTCTGTAATTCTATTTACAGTCCTTGTTCCAAAAAAAGCCTTTGGCCCGCTTTATTTTTTACTCTTTTCTAACTGGGAGTTTGGATACGGCCTTAAGGGAGTCTGACTGGATCTCTGCAGTTCCGACCGGAGAAGCACACCTAACAAAATTATTAAAACATGCACAAACTTCAGGACTCTCTTGACAAGCTTCATTGTCGCTTGCACAGGAATTACCAATTAATAATAAAGAAAAAATGGCCAGAATAAATAAAATTTTTGATTTCATGTTCTCTGTTTTTAGATTGTTTCTGATTTAAAACCAAAACTATAGAAAGAAACCCTTTTCAAATATTACGTATGTAACTAAGTATATAAGAAATGTAACAAACAAATAATTGTGTTATAAGAATTCCATGGTAGGTCTTCAATTCCAGGTTTTTTCTATATTTATAAAGTGGCTTCATTTTTCCTAATTTATTTTTGAGCAAAATAGAATAAAGCCAGAAAGTGGTCTTTGTTGGGGCAAAAAGGTGGTATGAACACATCTTCCCTCTTACACTAGCCATTGGGTGGGGTCATTACCAATGTACTTGAGAGTAATTTTACCGGTAAAACGCATATCTTTTTAAAAAAAACATCCATAGGGTGTAATAATCTTTGTCTTTAGCCACTAACCAAGAAAAGATTAAAATTATGACACTAAAAAATGCACTTGACCATTTCAAAAATTTGGAATCCAAATCGACTAAAAAGTCTGAAATTAAGATTTACCGAAAGTTCATTCAGATATTGACGAGTTTAGAGAACAGTCACTTGTTGGACTCTGAAATTCAATCTATTGAACAGCAACTTGATGCTCTTCAATTAAATGCAACTACAACAAAAAATAAAAAAGCACTAAAACAGTTTCTAAAATATTTGAAGGATACTTTTTCCTTAACCCCTAAAGGATATTACACCAACCTGGGTATAGGATTGGGATCATCATTTGGAATTATTTTTGGAATAGTAGTACTTTCGAATTTTGAGCGGTCTCTGGGTATATCGTTCGGCATTGCCCTCGGAATGCTAATCGGCCTGGTCATAGGACGTAATTTGGATTCGCGGGCCAAGGATGCAGGGAAGATGATATAATACCCTTTAACCAGGCCAATAAACTAGAAGAGTGAGCAACGATTTTTATACATCTTCCATTTTGCCGTATGCCGCAATTATCATAAAGATATGCAGGGCATATACCAATACCCAGCAAGATTTCGAGGATTATTATCAAGAGGTGTGCTTACAAATTTGGAAAAGCAGAAATAACTTTCAGGCACGTTCCGAGTGGTCTACATGGGTATATAGACTATCTCTTAATGTATGCATGACCTTGTTGAAGAAACAGAAAAACAACCGTCAGCGTATAGCCTCGGATAAGCTACCCTCAGATATATCGGATGAGCCCCGTATTTTTATCGACGATTCCCTTGAGCAGCTTTATGCTGCAATTCGGCAGCTGTCCGAGGTGGACAGAGGGGTGATTTTGCTTTATCTGGAAGAAAAAACCTACCAAGAAATTGCAGATATCATTGGCACCAACCCAAATAATATTGGGGTGCGGATAAAACGAATTAAAGTACGATTAAAAAAAATCTTAGATGGAAAAATCAATTGAAACCATTTGGAAAGAAGGTTTCCTAAATAGGGATGCATTAATTGCTCCCAAGGTAAACGACATTTACAACATGAAGTCGATTCATATCATCGATAAATTCCAAAAATTGTTCTTGATCAATATATGGGGAATTATCATTGGCTCTTCCCTGCTATTTATTGCGTCCTATTTTGCAGGAGCTTTGCTTGCCGGCAGTATTGTACTAATAATGATGCTCTGGGTTGCATACACCGCTTACCATGAATTAAAGGCTTTGGAAAAGATAGATAAAGGGCAAAGCAGTTATACTTTTTTAAAATCCTTTAAGGATTGGATATCCAAATCTATAGATAGGTATGGAAAAATGTATAGGGTAGTATATCCTGTCCTAATACTTGTTTTCTACTTTGGAATCTGGTTTTCCGATATATTTGCTGGCAAGCGGGAAATGGTCGCAGCCAACTCAAATGATATGGTGTTCGGGCTACATATCTACACCACGATTATCATTATAATTGCGGCTGTTCTGATGGGCATTTTCAGTAAGGCAATTCATAGTAAGGATGTAAAAACGATTTATGGGGGAATATTGAGAAAGCTCGACTTGGCCCTTGCTGAAATGGAGGAATTGAGAGATGAACAACCCCTATGCTAAGGAGAGAAATGCGGAATACACTGAATACAATTAATGAGAAAATAAAGGGTTTTCAGGGGTTAGTTTTTTAAATAATGCTATCTTACAACTTACCAGTCCAGACGTTAAAACCCCCTCAAATTATATTATTAAGGTGTAAGGCCATTATTTTAACTTTTAGAGATGTATCAAAAGCTTAGTGCAATTATTAACTCCGTATCCCCAATTTCGAGTAAATCATTGGCAAAAATCCAAGAGTTAGCGGAATACATTGATGTAAAAAAGGGAGAACTAATAACTGCCGTGGGACAAAATAATAATCTGGAGTATTTTATTCTTGAGGGAATCTGTAAAAGTTTTCTATACACTCCGGAAGGAGATGATGTAACAATTTCATTCTTTATGTCGGGCTCAATAATATCCCCTTATACAACAAGACATAAAGACGGGAAATCCATTATCAATTTACGCGCTTTGACCGATACCGTAATAGCAACTATCAATGCAGAAGAGTTTGAACAATTAATGGTGGAAGATCTCGAAATCAGACATTTCGGCAATACTGTATTAAGAAATGAATTAATGGGCAAAGTTAAAAAAGAAATAGCATTGGCTTCCCTTAAAGGTAAGGACAGGTTACAGCTTCTAAGAGATAATTTTCCGAATATAGAAAACCTCATACCCCATTCTGACATAGCTTCATATTTAGGGGTAACCACTATTTCTTTAAGTAGATTAAGAACACAATCTTAACGCTTATCATTTGTTAATGGAATCTTCTGATGAATTGCTAACCTTTGATTTTTAATCAAAAACATTCATTATGTCTATTTTAAATTCCTTGCTCCTAAAAACTTCCTCAGTAAAGAAAATTTGTATTTCGTTCGTTGCCAGTCACTTGGTCCTGCTCCTGATGTGGATATTTACTTTGCCGGTGATCAATGATCAAATTGGAACCCAAGTTTTCGATCTCCAAACCTTTGGATATGATGTTTCCGTGGCGGAATCAATTGTAAACAACTTAAATGATAGGACTACTGCACTTTACCTTTTTCCACAATTAACCTTGTTGGATGTACTGTATCCTTTTCTAATGGCACTATTCTTAAGTAGCCTTTTGTTTCGACTTTTTAAAATAACCAAAACAACTAGTAAGGTAACATCAATACTGTTGGTTATTCCGTTCTTGGCGATGATCTTTGATTATGCAGAAAATATATGTGTTATTTTAATGATTACGAAATCAATCGAGACATCCGAAACCATAGTCCTTATATCAAGTACCTTTACCGTTTTAAAAGGTCTACTGACTTCAATTGCCTGGATAGCCATTTTAGTTTATACTATTAAATGGTTAGGAATAAAAATTATTGAGCGGAACAAAGAACTAGCAACAGCACATCACCCAAAAAGCTCTGGCAATAAATTTTGAAATTCGCTTTTCCCTTGAGATGTAAGAAAGGGAAATAATATACTTAAGTAGGCATTCACGTAATAATCTATATTATGGGTATCCAACTTATTTGAGTAAAGTCGACTGGAGTACAGCCAAGTATTACCATAATTAATCATTCTTTCTGCTAGAAAGTTATACTCCTTTTCAAATGATGCTTCCCTCATCAAGTTTTTTTGTTTCAATTTTTGGAATAACAAAAAACACCCACTTATCCTTTTTTTGTAAACTTCTTGGAAATGTTCCCTCACCCTATCGCTTATGGACAGAAGATTGTATAAATCGGTCCAAAAGAAGGTATAATCCAACATTCTCTTCATACTGCTCACAACATCATTTCTAAGTTGTTCAATTGACACCTCGGTTTTCGGTAACACATGGATTCTTTGATCAAATTCTGAAACCATTTCAAAATATAAAGCTTCAAAAATATCCTCCCGCTTTTTATAATGATAATTTAAGTTTCCTGAACTCATATTCATTTTTAAAGCAATCATTCTTATAGTGACATCATGATAGCCGTTTTCGTTAAATAAAGTCCTGGCGGCTTCCAAAATCGATTTCTTTTTTTTACTCATTAGTAAACTTGTCCTAAAAATATATTATTAGTAAATTTGTCCTAAAATTACAAAATGAAATCATTATACAAATCCGAAATAGGTCAAAAAGAGATTATAAATCTTTATGAGCAAAAAATAAAGGATTTAGACATAGATTATAATTACAAAATTATTAATACTGAATTTGGGAAAACCAATATTATCGTCACAGGAGATTCAACAAAACCCCCTATTTTGTTGATACACGGTTCCAATGGCTGTGCTCCCATTGCATTGGAAACTTATCCCAATCTGTATAAAGATTTTCAAGTATTTGCCATAGATGTTCTTGCCCAACCAAATAAAAGCGCAGAAACTAGATTGAGTATGAAAGACAATAGCTATGGCGTATGGATCAATGATATTATAAATCAGCTAAAGCTTAATAATGTTACCATGGCCGGTTTTTCCTTTGGGGGACTGATCATACTTAAAACATTGATTCAGAATGAAAAAAATATCAAAGAAGTATTTTTGTCGGCCCCTGCTTTTATAGTCAATGGAAATCCACTAATTTTATTATTCAGGGTGTTTCTTCCTATGAAGCTTTATATAAAAACCCAAAAGGTCAAATACCTTGAAAACTTTTTAAAAACCCTATTTACCGAGCCAGATAATTTTGCTCTTAAATATTTGGCAAAAGTCTTTATTCAATTTAGAATGGATTTTACTCCTGTTCCCGTTATAACTAAAGAAGAGGCCTTACAAATAAGTACTCCGATCACCCTGTTTGCCGCTAAAAAGGATATTATGTTTCCAGGTGCGAAAATGCTAAAACGCGCCAAAAAGATTTTTCCTTCGTTAAAAAAAGTAGTAATGCTGGAAAACTCCAAACATGTGCAAAACAGGACGGATAATTATGCCATTGAAAATATAATATTGAAAAATTAAAGTGCTGCATGTATATTTACATAACACTCATATTTAACATAAACCTGTATTAGGGCAACCAAAGTTAATTGAAGGATTTTTTTACATTATCAATCGTCCAGGGCAAGGAAGGGAAGAAAAGGTATCGGTGGCAAATTGCAATAACCTTACTAATTCTCTTCATACTTGGTTCCTTGATAAACATACCTTTTAGTAGGGAAGTCAAACGATTGAAATTGGAGGCCGGTTTGGCAAACCTTAATCTGAAGGGATCAATTTATGATGAACTGTTGACCATTGGCATTAGTAGTCTTGTTTTGGGTACAATATTGATTTTTATTGGTTTATGGGTTTCATCAAGAGCCAATCTGGGAGCTCCTCTACTGGCCAGTTTTTTTTCCAAGGAGCCTACGCACAAAACATTACATTGGAAAGCCTTACTTTCAAGTTTGTTATTAGCAACACTCGTAGCCTTACTACTATTGGGATTATTTGAAGTGCAAAAAGAGTTTTATCCAGTTTCGCATAAACTAACACGCCCATCCAAACCCTTTTATGCCCTAGTGTCCTTCTCGGCCGGAATTAGCGAAGAAATAATATTTAGGTTAGGTTTGATGTCTTTAATAATTACGGTCATTCAATTTTTGAAAAAGGCAGAAAATCCGTCGAATAAAATGATCTGGACTGGCATTATAATTTCAGCAATAGTATTTGGCCTTGTTCATCTACCATTGTCAAAGAATTTTGTGGAGCCAACGCCTTTTACTATTGGTACAACAATGATAGGAAACTTAATAACAGGGTCAACATTCGGGTGGATATTTTGGAAACGGGGATTATTAATCGCTATTATGTCACATATTACCTTTGATCTAGTCTTTCACGTCATTGGGACACCATTTGGTTAAAATACAATTGCGATTTATACCAATACCATGTATCAAAGCATTACCTGCCCCCGGATATGGCAAGAGAGTTCAAGGCCATAATTGAGCAATTATGAATATTTCCTATATTGGGAATCATTAATACCAAATCCATCATTTACTCAACCCTGTGAATACAATCCCCAACATATCATTCGAGAGCGAAGAAAACGAAAAAGAATTCGAGTTCCTTCATCTATCCAAGTTGTTTGCCAAAATTAAGGCAGGTTTGGAACATAATCCCCACTTGCCACATAGGGTCAGCTTTTTTGCCTTGTTGATTGTTACCAACGGCGTAGGAAGTCATCAAATTGACCTGAAGGAGTATCCGTTAAAAAAAGGGACGGTTTTAAAAATAGCCAAAGGTCAAGTACATGCCTTTCAGGAAAACCCTAATTATGATGGATTCCTTATTTTGTTTACCGAGGAATTTGTCCTGAATTATTTTTCCAAATCTTCCATCGAGTTTATTTCCCATCTCTACAATTATCATATTTCCAAGCCACTAGTGGAAGGAAGTAATTTAAATGAAGCTTTCATAGAGGAGACACTGGTTGAATTGGAGGCAGAAAACACCTACGCCCAAAGGAACATTGTAGGCGCCATTCTAGAGTTATATCTGCTAAGATTGGAAAGACTTACAGATTCTGCCCAACTGCCAAAGCAGAACCATCAGCATTATTCTATGTTTCTTGATTTTAAGAATTTGGTAGAAAAACAATATACCCTAACCCGGAATGTAAAGGACTATGCAAAAATGCTACAGGTTTCTACCAAACATTTGAACCTGATCGTAAAGGAATTTACCTTGAACACTGCCAAACATTTTATTGATGATTTTGTAACGCTTGAAACAAAAAGGGCCATAGCCAGTACAAGTTCGAGTTTAAAGGAAATAGGATATGCCATGGGTTTTGATGAAGTGACCAATTTTACCAAATTCTTTAAAAAACATACTGGCACTACGCCCAAACAATTTAAAGCGGGAATATAAAAATGTGGTCCCGTATTTACCATTCTTACCCTAAGATTTTCCGCGTTGTTACTTTGATTTAGTAAGATAAATTTTTGTCGACTATCATTTACACTATTCCAAAAAAAACAACCCTGCTCCTATTCCATTTATGAAGCCGATAAAACTCTGGTTTCACATTTACCATTTTTATCAAAACATTCACCTTTCCAAAGGTTTCTATTATTGCGAATTTTGTAAGGAATTAAACAAGTCTTCAAATTAAATCTATTAATATGAACAAATTGAAAAGTCAAATAGCGGTTACATACTCCTTTAAAACAGTCAGGAACCAAGCAATTATAAAAGGTGCTTTGCTTATTTTGGGAATTATTTTGATGCAGGCATGTCAAAATTCACCCAAACATAATACATCCCAAGTGCAGGATGAAGAACATCCGAATATCACCAAATTAAAAAGTCAGAATGCCGAATTTATTCCAGAAATCATCAAATTGAACGAAAAGGTATATGTGGCCGTAGGCTATGATGGTTCCAATGCCTCTATGGTTATTGGAGAACAAGGGGTAGTGATCATTGATGCGCTACGTGCCTTGGGTGCAGCGGAAAAGGTAGCGGAAGAGTTCCGGAATATAACCGATAAACCTGTGGAAGCTTTAATTTATACACATGGCCATCTGGATCATACTGGGGGCACATCAGCTTTTACAGGCAATAACAAAGACGTAAAGATCATTGCGCGGGAGGGATTTAAGGATGAGTTAGAGGAGCACTCACCGGTAGAGCCTATATTAAAACAGAGAAACATACGTCAATTTGGGCGCGATTTACCTGCTAAAGATATCATTAACAGAGGTGTGGCCCCAGGTATTACTCCAACTGATAGGGCCGGAAAAGGGTATATTGCACCTAACCTTACATTTCAAGACTCTATAACCCTTAACCTGGCCGGCATAGATATTGAATTGCATGCCGCTGATGGGGAAACAAATGACGAGCTCTTTGTTTGGATTCCCGATCTGAAAACATTATTTGCCGGAGATAATTACTACAAATCATTTCCAAACCTTTATGCTATTCGGGGTTCGCAATATAGGGATGTAAAATCATGGGGCGAATCCATTCAAAAAATGAGTACCTACCCAGTGGAATACCTTGTACCGGGGCATACCCGTCCTGTTTCAGGAAAAACTCTTGTCCATTGCAATTTAAAAAACTACTCAACAGCTATTTTAAGTGTATACCAACAAACCATAGATGCCATGAACAAGGGCTATACGCTACAACAAACCGTTGACAGCGTAAGGTTGGCAGATTCGTTAATAGAGCAACCCAACTTACAGGAGTTTTACGGGTCTGTGCCATGGGGCGTTCGTTCTATATTTTTGCACTATGTAGGCTGGTTTGATGGTAACCCTACCAACCTTTATCCCCTTTCTTCATCACAAGAGGCCAAACATATGGTTGAATTGGCAGGCGGAGAGGAAAAAATGTTTCATAAACTGAGCCAAGCATTAGAAAAAAGTGATTACCAGTGGGGGTTAGAGTTGGCCGACTATCTACTAAAAACAGACTATGAAAAAGTTAAAGTCACAAAAGTTAAGATAGCGCTTTTAAGAGCTTTGGCGGCAGAGCAAATAAATGCTCCAGCAAGAAACTATTACCTATCCTATTCTTATGAATTGGAGAAGAGTTTGGAAAAAAGCGCCTTATAACAGTTTTATAGGCGGTTTCAGAATCACCATTATCCTTTATACATTCACCTTTTTAAATAGCCAAATCGATGGCAATTTTGTAAAAAAACAACTATGAGTCAAGTAGCCAATTGCCCAAGCTGTGGGGGCAAATCCAAAATAAAAGAAATAGATGGCCAGCTTACTTTTGAAGCCATTCAAGATGCCGAAGTCTTTAAAAAAGTAGCTCAGCTTAAAAAGGCAGTGGAAAAATTTAAGGAAAAAGCCGAATCCTTAGAAAAGGAATTGGAAGTTTTAACGACAAACAAATAGAATGAATTTTATAAAACGAAACTACGGGTGGATGATTGTGGCCGTTTTGGCCATCTTGCCCCTATTTATCATTTTTGGTATGTTTAATGTCGAATTTTCCAATGGGTTGTCCATTAGCTTGATTGAAGGTGCTGGTAGTGAAGGAAGATCCACTTTGGAAATGTTGTATCATATTTCCGGTGAATTTGCAATACGTTGGATGACAGCTGTTCTTACTTGTACCCCCTTCTTTATACTATTTGGGGTCAATAACCTTTTTGTACGCCAAGCCATGGGTATAGCTACAGCGGTATGGAGCATCCTGCACTTCATCATTTTTGTATGGGGCGAAGGTCTTTTGGAAACATTTACCCAAGCCAACTACATTGCTGGCTTTATAGCGGTACTTATATTGCTACCATTGTTGTATACATCCAATAGAAAATCCATGAAACGATTAAAGACGAAGTGGAAAAAATTGCAAAGTTTGGCGTATGTTGCCATAATTCTGAGTTTACTTCATGTAGCTCTTTTAGATAAAACCTGGCTGATCTATGCGGTAATTGTTGGCTTGGGATTTATTATAAGAATAACCCCTATTAAAGAAAGCATTATGGCATATCGATTACAAATTAAAAAAATATAACTCATGAAAATTGCAGTAACATCCGTTAGCGGACAATTAGGGGCTTCAATAGCAAAAGCATTGATTCAGGAAATTGGTAAAGAAAACGTAATAGGCATTGCACGCACACCTATAAAGGCGAAGTACCTAGGTGTGGAAGTGAGAAAAGGCGATTACAATAGTCGTGAAGATTTTGATACAGCCTTAAAAGGAGTTGATAAATTGTTACTGGTTTCGGGAATGGACCAACCTCAAAAGAGAATTCAGCAACACCGTAACGTGATTGAAGCCGCAAAGCTAAATGGAGTTCAAAAAATAGTGTACACCAGTATTGTAGGCGATGAAAAAAATACGGCATTTAGTCCGGTGGTGCAAAGCAATCGCCAAACGGAAGAAGATGTGCGCAACTCTGGTTTACAATGGATTATTGGCAGAAACGGCATTTATATTGAACCCGACTTGGAATATATGGACACCTATGTAAAAGAAGGAAGCATTACTAATTGTGCAGCAGACGGAAAATGTACATATACCAGTCGTGAAGAATTGGGTTTTGCCTACGCACAACTACTTTTAAATGATAGGCTTAACGGACAAACCCTAAATCTTGTTGGAGAAGCCATTACCCAAACTCAATTGGCGGAATATATCAATCAGGTGTATAAAACCAATTTAAAGTATAATACAGTTTCCGTTGAAGACTATAAAAAAGAACGCCAGGCTGCCTTGGGAGAATTCCTAGGAACTATCATTGCAGGTATTTATGAAGGCATTAGAAATGGTGCCAACGAGGTGGTTTCAGATTATGAAAAAGCTGTCGGAAGACCACATAAATCGCCTTTGGCCATGATAGAGAATTATCATAAAAAGCATTCATAAAAACAAAAGCATGAGTTTAATTGAGTCCATATTAAAATCCGTAGTATTAAAAGATGCCCTAATCACTGAAAAAGTGAAGCTTTCCGAGGCGGCTTTTAAAATTCGTCTAAAAAACGAAACCATAGGCAAGATCAACTTTATACCCGGTTCTTTCCTACGTATGGGACTCGGTATTGGCAAAGACGAATTGTCGCTAAAGGACAAAATGAGAAGCTATAGCATTTGGGATATCAACAAAGACAAGTCGTATATAGATGTAGCCATTGCTACCCACAGCAATGGTATTGGCAGTCAATGGATAAAAGAATGCAATGTGGGCGAAAAGATTTATTTTAAAACCAAAAAGGGCAACTTTTTAGCGGAAGATTCTGCAGATAGCTACATGATGGTAGGCGACCTCTCTGCACTATCACACCTTTATATGATTCGTAGAAATATAGGCAAGGACAAACAGGTGGAAAGCATTTTGTACAGCCAAGATAAACAAGACCTGTTTCCTGATGTTGACGGTACCCTACCATTCGATTTTTACGAATTGCCAGAAAACCCTTCCGAAGATATTATTACCATGGTAAGAGAAAAAGTCTCTACTTTTAAGGGTAAAAAAATGGCATACATAGCAGGCGATAGTAGACTTTGTGTGGCCTTGAACCGGTTTTTTAGACAGGAACTGCATTGGGAAACCAAACAAATCAAAACCAAACCCTTCTGGAATCCAGATAAAAAAGGACTTGAATAATGGATATATTGGACCAGTACAAAGAAGTTCGTACTTTTACGGAGCAGATCTGCAAACCACTCCAAACCGAGGATTATGTGGTGCAGGTTGCCGAATTCGCCAGTCCGGCAAAATGGCAATTGGCACATAGCAGTTGGTTTTTTGAAACCTTTGTGCTGCTTCCCCATCTCCCGAATTATAAGCTTTTCAATAAGGATTTTCCCTTCTTGTTCAATAGTTATTATAACAATGCAGGAGATAGGGTCTTAAGGGCGAAACGCGGTAACCTTACCAGACCGACTATCGATGAAGTTTATGCTTACCGACAATATGTGGATACTGCCATGTGGCAATTATTGCATCAAAAGTTGGATGCCGACATGGTTCAATTGGTCACTTTAGGCCTGCATCACGAGCAACAACATCAAGAGTTATTGCTGAGCGATATCAAATACATGTTTGGACAAAACCCACTATTTCCTGCCTATGATTCCGACACTAGTTTACTGGACCAAGAAAGGAATATAGAAACAGGTAGTGTGAAAATCCCAGAAGGTGTATACACCATTGGTTACCAGGGAGAAGGTTTTTGTTTTGATAATGAATTGGGAGTCCACAAAGTATTTTTGCACGATTTTGAGATTCAAAAAGGCTTGGTAACCAACGGCGAGTACCTTGAGTTTATTGAAGCTGGCGGCTATACAGATTTTAATTTGTGGTTGGATGAAGGTTGGACATGGTTAAAGCAAAACCAAGTTTCAATGCCTTTGTATTGGCATGAGGTAGATGGCCAATGGATGCATTATACCTTAAAAGGATTTCAGAAAATAAACGAAAACGACATTTTAAAACACGTAAGTTTTTATGAAGCCATGGCTTTTGCTGAATGGAAAGGCATGCGTTTGCCCACAGAATTTGAGTGGGAAATAGCTTCAGGCCAACTTAATTGGGGGCAGCGCTGGGAATGGACCAATAGTGCATATTTGCCCTACCCTGGTTTTAAAAAAGCCGATGGTGCTATTGGCGAGTACAACGGCAAATTTATGATTAATCAAATGGTGCTTCGTGGTGCCTCCATGGCTACTTCACCAAAACATAGCAGGACCACTTATCGCAATTTTTTTCACCCAAGTGCCCAATGGCAATATACCGGAATACGATTAGCAAAATGAACAAACAATTCGCCATCGATGTTAAAGAGGGTCTAAGTAAAACCCCTAAAAGGCTGTCCTCAAAATATTTTTATGACGAAAAGGGTTCTGCACTGTTTTCTGAAATAATGAAATTGCCCGAGTATTATTTGACTAATGCAGAGTTTGAAATTTTTCAAAAGAAAGCTTCTGAAATTATTGAACTATTAGGACTCACCACTGAAAAAAAATTCGACCTTATCGAGCTTGGTGCTGGTGATGGGTACAAAACCATTGAATTGCTTAGAGCATTGGACACCTGCAATTTTCAATACCTGTACACCCCAATCGATATTTCCGCAAAAGCCCTACATCAAATCGAAGAAAATATCCAACGGCAATTTCCAAAGAAAAAAATAAGCCCCAAACTAGGGGACTATTTTCATATCCTTCATGAATTAAAGCCCTCTCCCCTTCCTAAAGTCGTACTGTTCCTTGGCTCTAACATTGGAAACATGGAAAATACTGAAGCCAATGCCTTCCTAAACCATCTTAGTGAAAACTTATCCAAAGGCGATAAAATTATACTTGGGGTAGATCTAAAGAAAAGTAAGGACATTGTGCTACCTGCTTACAACGATAGTCAGGGTGTAACCAGTGCATTTAACCTAAATTTATTAAGCAGAATAAACAGCGAACTGGATGCCGATTTTAACACCGATTTGTTTGAACATACTCCTATGTATGACGAAGAGGAAGGGGTAGCCAAAAGCGCAATTAAAAGTATTGTGAATCAAGAGGTGGAGATTAAAGTTTTGGACATGAAAGTCACTTTTAAAAAGGAAGAGAAGATACACACCGAAATTTCACGAAAATACGACGACACTGTCATTCAGACCATCTGTTTACATACGGGGCTAAAAATTGTTGGTAAGATCACAGATTCTCAAAACTATTTTGCCGATTATATTATTGAGAAACAATAATATAAAGAATAAAAATTTGGCTTACAAGAACTTGTCCTCGTCAAAAAAACGTAAATTGGAACTAATTAAAATGGTTGAAAATGGTATCTAGAACATTAATTATTATAGCGATAATATTATTGTCCTGCAAAAATAATGACTTGGATAATGGCGCATTGCAAGCGGGCAGTTTCAATATAGAAAAGGACTTCCTATTAGTTCAGTATGATTGTAAAACCGATGTAGATGACCTGCATACTATAGCTGCCTTTTTTACCCTCATGTCCGATCCCAATTTTTCTAAAATTAATTATCACGCCGTTGCAGGCACCTATGGTATTCAGAGTGGCTTATACGTTCCTCCCAATCCATTAATGGAACTGGCTTTTAAAGACAATTGGACGGATGCACATAATAATACACAAACCGCAGTGGAACAAGTAAAGTCCAAAATTACTACAACCCTTTTAAATAAAGGTGATGTATGGATAGCTGAGGCGGGCCAATCAGATTTTACCGCAGAACTTATTAAATCCATTCAAGCCAATTTACCAGAAATAAACACCTCCGAAAATATACATGTGGTACAACATTCTGATTGGAATGAAAAATCTACCTCTCCAGAGGATCTTGAATTTGTAAAGAAAAACACCGATTATCATAAAATACCGGACGGCAATGTCGTTGGTAATGGGACACCTGGGTTTCTGTCAGCAGAATACACCCAGTGGAAGGATAAAATCACAAATCCAAAATTGATTGAAGTTTGGGAACTCGCTATTGAAATTTCAAATGAATATAACGGAAAAGATGGGCGCTACAACAATAAGGCCATTTCACAAGGTGGTATGGACTTTTCGGACCTCTCTGAAGTTTGTTGGATTTTGGGAATCAATGATATTAAGGATACGAAACAATTTTTTAATATCTATTCCAATTAAAAAATCCGCCCATCCTTAGGTAAATAATTTTGTAGAAAAGTCTAATTGAAAGTCACTAGTCTTTTGACTTTTGAACACAACATCTACCTAATTTAATATATATAAATTGGACCAAGGAAATTAATGGTCTCTGTACCGATATTATCGGTTTGCATTTCAAAGTTCCCCGTTACTCTATTACTTAACTTTTACAAGTTTATAAAGTAAATAAATATGAGATTTTTCGGATTTTTAGTAATTGTCGGCTTCATGACAACATTACAGGGCCAGTCTTTTAAAGGTAATATTAGTCATGGAAAAACAAGCTTTAATTATCAAATAGAACTTGCGCCGATTGAAGGTAAAACAAGGGTATTTTTTTCAAGTATGGAAATGAATGCTTTTGAAATACCCTGTCAAAACACAACTTATGACAAAGACTCCCTCAATTTTTATGTGATCAGTGATTATTATACCTATGAATACAAGTTCTTGCCGTACAATCGGAACTTCAAAGGACAGTTAAAGGTTTATTCCAATGAAACAGAAAAATTATTAAACACTTTTGAGACCGAGCTGACCCCTGATAATTTAAAAGAATCGGACCTAATTGAAAAACAGGAATTAATCTTTGTTTCCAATACCCTGAAGCTTCATGGTACCTTATGGAAGCCTAAAAATCCAATAAAAAAGGGTTTGTTTTACGTGACTTCCTCTCAAGGAAATGACCGAAGTGGCACCAATGCCGAAGCCCAATACTTTGCGGATTTAGGGTACACAGTTTTTAATTATGATAAACGTGGAACTGGCAAATCTGAAGGAGATTGGCAATCCGCAACCATTGAAGAACTTTGTATCGATGATATCAATGCCTTGGAATTCTTCTCCAAAATATCCTCACTGCCTTTATCGGTAATTGGTATTAAAGGAAGTAGTCAGGGAGGTATAAAGATACCTTATATCTTGTCTAAAGTGCCCGATTTGGGTTTTGGGATTTCCATCAGCTGTCCCAGTGGAACCCTTATGGAAAGCGATTTGAACCATTGGAGAAATTTGAACTACGATATGTTGGGAAAAGCTAATATTGATCGGGCTCTAAATGTTCAAAAAGCAGGGTATGATTATCTCGCAGGCAATATTTCATACGAATCATTGCTTACGATAAAAAATGAAAACGGTAAGGAAGATTGGCTTAAGCATATATGGATTCCTGAGGAGGGTGTGCAAAAGGATTATAAGTTGAATTTTAGTGGACTACCATATTTTGAGAAAATAACACAGCCCATATTGGTGATTCAAGGATTATCGGATGAAATAATTCCTATGGATAGTTACAAAACCATCGAAAAAGTAATTAGTAAATCCAATTCAAATAATTATAAGGTCATTACTTTAAAAAACACATCACATTCTATGACATCCGTTAATAATGAATTTCCTTATTTTCAATTATTAACACCGGAGTATTTAACAGTAATTACCAATTGGCTCAATGCAATGGAAGCTAGATAAATTCTCCAAACAGCAATTGTTGAAATAATGGCCACATTATTGCTAAAATAAATGTCCGTTAAATATTGAAAATTAGTACGTAAACCCGGTTCTTTGTCTGGAACACCCTCGGTGTTAATTATAACCTAAAACCATCGAAAAAATCTTCTGGAATTATGATGATTAGAACACTTCTTTTACTTTCCATATTCTCAATTGTTCAGCAAACGTTTTCACAAAATTTTAAAATCAATTCCCCGGACAAAAACATAGAGCTTAATATTAAGGTCGATGGTGGAATATCCTGGTCTGCTTCCCTAGATGGCAATATTTTGATCAAAGAAGCTAAAATAGGAATGGATTTCTCCACTGGGGAAGATTTTGGGGTAAATTCTAGGGTCAAAGACCATATTATAGAAGAGTTTTCTTCCATGATCTACCCTGCAATACCCCATAAAGACGCTGAAATTAAGGATGAATATGTTCAATTGGCAATTACCTTCAAGGGGCAATATCAGCTCAAATTTAGGGCGTACAATGATGGTGTTGCCTATCAATTTATAGACAAGAATAAGAGGGGAAGAAATGTAATATCAGAAAAGGCCATGTTCACGTTTCCGGAGGGAGCAAAATCCTTTTTTCCGCAAGAAGATAGTATGTACTCCCATAATGAACGTTCCTATTTGGACAAATTAGTAACAGACATCACAACTGATGAATTTTGCAGCTTGCCGGTAGTTTTTACGACCGATAAAGCGAAGGTTTTGATCACTGAAACAGCCCTTCATGATTACCCGGGCATGTTTATGAGAGGGAACGGGAATACCTCTGTAGATGCCATATTTCCAAAATTTGTCCTAGAGGCAGTAGATGATAAAGCACAGCCCGATCGTAACCAAACAATTACCACGGAAGCAGATTTTATCGCAAAAGTATCAGGTAATAGGGAGTATCCTTGGAGAGTGTTTATTATTAGTAATGACGACCGCACCTTTGTAGAGAGCAACTTGTCCTATCAGTTATCGAGACCACAGGCCATAAAAAACACGGATTGGATTAAACCGGGCAAAGTGGCATGGGACTGGTACAATGCCAATAATATTTATGGTGTCGATTTTAAATCAGGACTAAACACCGCTACCTACAAATACTATATTGATTTTGCTTCTGCCAATAATATAGAATATATAATACTGGATGAGGGATGGACAAAATCCACTACAGAAATTCTCGATTTTAATCCGGATATAGACGTAGTTGAATTGATTAGGTATGGAAAAGAAAAGGGCGTGGACATTATTCTTTGGACGCTATGGAAACCCCTCCAGGCCAACCTTGTTGAAATCCTTGAAACCTACAAAAGTTGGGGTGCGAAAGGAATTAAGATCGATTTTATACAGCGCAGTGACCAATATGTGGTGAATTCCTATGAGCAAATAGCAAGAGAATGTGCTAGACTGGAATTGTTGGTTGATTTTCATGGTTCGTTCAAACCTTCGGGCTTAAGACGTGTATATCCCAATGTTATCAACTATGAGGGTGTAAAAGGTAGTGAAAATAATAAATGGAGCAAAGATGTTACTCCCGAGCATAATGTGACCATCCCCTTTATCCGGATGGCTGC
The DNA here is from genome assembly GCF_018860365.1 of Arenibacter algicola. Lineage (GTDB taxonomy): Bacteria > Bacteroidota > Bacteroidia > Flavobacteriales > Flavobacteriaceae > Arenibacter > Arenibacter algicola_B. The sequence goes on along the minus strand of NZ_JAHKPO010000018.1, from coordinate 334,060 downwards.
AGGCCCAATGGACTATACCCCTGGCGCTATGAGCAATAGACAAAAAGCCAATTTTGGCATTAGCGGCAAGCGACCAATGAGCATGGGGACACGGGCACATCAAGTGGCTATGTATGTGGTTTATGAAGCTCCCCTACAAATGCTTTGCGAAGCGCCCTCAAGGTATTATCAAGAACAGGAGACCGTAGACTTCATCACACAAATTCCAACAATATGGGATGAGACCATTGTGCTTCACGGCGCAATAGGCGATTATATTGCGGTGGCCAGAAGAAAGGGTGATAAATGGTATATTGGGGCTATGACCGATTGGACATCTAGGGATTTGGAATTGGATCTTTCGTTCTTAAAAGAAGGGAACTATAAAATGGAGGTGTATAGGGATGGTATAAATGCCAACCGCTATGCAGAAGACTACAAAATAGATGCAATGGAAGTCAATAGGGAATCCAAAATCATTGCAAAAATGGCTCCAGGTGGTGGATGGTCGGCCATTATCACAATTCCGCGCCTTTAAAATTAATAATTCCTCTTTATAACAAGGGGAAATGACATTTAAATACAATCACTATAAATTGTACAGAGGGATATCTTTGCCCTAGTGCTTATATCACCCTTTTATATCAATCAACAATAAACACAATGCATCGAATTTTCGTAAATTAGATGTGATAAATCACAACTAGTAAGGAACCTATAGTAGATGCAAGTAAACAGAAACAACAAGTCCATTGACTACATACCAAAATCAAAAATTTGAGAATTTCTTGGTAACAAAAAAAAATGAAACTACCTCCATACTATATATTTCCACAAATCAATTCCGACACCTTTGTTCTACGGCAAGTTGAAATTGAGGATATTAAAGACATTGTTGAAATATCGTATTATAACTCCCAACCAGCTTTAACGGTTGGGGATGCAATAGCAATGCAAGACGAAATAAACAAGGACTATGAAAACGGTTCGTCAATTCATTGGGGCATTGCGGACAAACGAACGAATGTAATAATGGGAACAATAGGCTATTATCGTGGTTTTGACAATGGTATTGGAGAACTTGGTTGCGTTTTAAAACCTGAATTCAGTGGAAAAGGTATTATGACAACGGCAGTGAAACTTGCAGCCGAATTTGGAATTAACACTATTGGGCTTACAAAAGTTATAGCGATTACGACCAAACAAAACAGCAGGGCCGTAAAACTATTTGAGCGACTTAACTTTATAAGGAAAGCAGATCTTCCAGAAGATGAAATTGAATTTCAGTACATTAAGGGTGACTAAGAAGAAAGTGCAAATCAGTTTACTTCCCAAGTCTTATGGGCTCGTACTTAGTTTACTAAACTAAATTATTTTTACTTTTAAAAACATTTCCTTTTAACGTTGGATTGATTAACCTCTTAAAATTGTAAATTCAGCTTTCAAAAAAAGAATATTATGCCATTACGAATCTCGCTATTCCTTGGAGCGATTATAACTTCCCTCCTTTTTCCCTCCTGTAAGGGAACAGTAAAAGAATCTGCAACCATGCTTATTTATGGCGGAAATATTTATACCGTAGATACTACCCAACCCATGGTGGAAGCAGTAGCCGTGAAAGGCAACACCATACTATTTGCTGGTAGCCTGGCCGAAGCCGAGCAATACAAAAGCGACCAGACCCAACTTTTGGATCTGGAGGGCAAAACCATGACCCCGGGATTAATAGAAGGGCATGGCCATTTTATGGGATTGGGGTATAATGAATTGGATTTGGATCTAAATAACACCACCAGTTATCAAGAAATAGTAGATGCCGTAGCCGAGAGGGTCAAAACAGCAGCACCAGGAGAATGGATTATAGGTAGAGGTTGGCATCAAAGCAAATGGAAAGAAATGCCTTCAGAAATAGTAAATGGCTTTCAAACTCATGATTTACTTAGTGCAATTTCCCCGGACAATCCTGTTTACCTTGGGCATGCCAGTGGTCACGCAGGTTTTGCCAATGCCAAGGCCATGGAAATCGCCGGTCTATTGGAATTATCCAAGGAAGGAATAAGCAAATTTGAGGTTGAGGGTGGCGAGGTAATGCGAGACGCTATGGGAAGACCTACGGGTATTTTCAATGAGCTCGCCGAAAGCCTTATTACAAAACATATCCCGGAGAACACCCCTGCAAAAAACATCAAGGCATTTGAAATGGCGGTTGCCGCCTGCCATAAAAATGGTATTACCGGTTTTCATGATGCGGGCATAGACAGGGAGACCATTACACTGTACGAAGAAATGAAGGCTAAGGATAAAATGAAAATTCGCCTATACGGTATGCTAACAGGTTGGGATAAAGAGTTGCTCAATGAATGGTACAAAAAAGGACCTATGATAGATCCCGATAATTTAGTGACGATCCGTTCCGTTAAATTAAATTGTGATGGTGCCTTGGGTTCAAGAGGGGCTTGGTTGTTGGAATCCTATACGGATAGACCTGGACATTTTGGCCACGAAACCCTCCCTATGAAATTTGTAGAAGAGACGGCGCTTAATGGATTACAGTACGGTTTTCAGGTATGCTCACATGCTATAGGCGATAGGGCCAACAGGGAAGTGCTGGACCGCTACGAATCGGCCTTTGCTGAATTGCCCCAATTGGCAACCAATCACAGGTTCCGGATAGAGCATGCTCAACATTTGCATCCAGACGATATTCCCCGCTTTGCCCAATTGCAGGTTATTCCTGCCATGCAAGCTATACACATGTCCTCTGATAGGTCCTGGGCCATTGACCGTTTAGGGGAACAGCGAATCAAGGAAGGTGCCTATATGTGGCAAAGCCTGTTGAAAAGTGGTATCCCCATTGTGAATGGCACCGATGTACCGGTGGAACCATTAAACCCAATTGCCAGTTTATATGCGAGTGTAACCCGAAAAACCTTACAAGGAACCCCTGACGGAGGTTATGAGCCAGCCGAAAGGATGACTCGGGAGCAAGCACTTAAATCCTATACCTTGGATGCAGCCTATGGTGCCTTTGAAGAAGACATTAAAGGTTCTATAACTATTGGCAAATTGGCCGATTTTACGATATATGACCGGGATATAATGAAGGTCCCAGAAAAAGAACTCTTAAACACTGGGATAGCCATGACCATTTTTGATGGAAAAATAGTGTATACCAAGGGGGATTGAGTGCAGGGAATACCTTTTGTGGGATACTTAAATGGTACGAAATAATTTACTTAAATATTAAAATAACACACATTTACAAACCAATAGAGCCCATGAACTATAACAACAAAAAATTCAGGATCGTTGAAAACTCGGAAAACGGGGAAACTACCAATGAAACTATTTTTGAATATTGGCAAAAGGGCAATATTTTGACTTCCGAATATGAGGGTGGGCAAATTGTAAAAGGACATTTGATAGGTTTGGTAGACCCGGACGGGAATATTGATATGCGTTATCATCAAATAAACAGTAATGGCGAAATCATGACAGGGGTCTGTAATTCAAGACCGGAGATTCTGTCGAACGGAAAAATTAGACTTTATGAAAATTGGCAATGGACAAGTGGCAATAAATCCAAAGGAAAATCTGTCATTGAGGAAATCTAAATATATATTCATTTGGGCAAGATGACCAACAACTCCCAAAATTTGTGGTTCAGCACTAATTTGTATTCAAATTAAAAATGTAAGAATTTACTTATAATATTCTATAAAAATAGTCGTTCTAGAAAAGTGAACTCTATAATTAGTGCGAATATGGTGTTTTCGAATACTAATTGTATTAATATTTTGTATTAATCTATTATAATCAATGGCTGAATTCTCTTCAAGACGAGTAAAACTGGTCTTCTGTTTATCATTATTAACAACCATTATATCTACAATTTGGTTTTTTATAGCCAAAAGCTTGGATATAGGGGACTTAAGCTATTTTATAGGGGCCACAATACCATTGTTTATCATTTCTGCGCTTGTTTCAAAAAAAGGCAACCTAACCATTGCCCGCGTCATTTACCTGATTGCCTTTAACCTAAGTGTTACCCTCACTGCTTCATTTATTGGAAAAGCAGGTAGTGTTGAGTTTATTTTAATGTTTGCCCTGGCATTGCCATTTGTAACCTTTTCCTTTAGAAGGGAAAGGCTCTTTATAGTGATATTTTCCGGACTTTCAATGATGCTTTGGTTTCTCCTATATTACACCAATTTTGATCTGTTTACCAATACCCATATGGATCCTGAATTGGCCGGTAAGTACGTTTATCCCATCTCCATTGGCACAACCATTTTATTGGTAACCTATCAGTTAATTTATTTCTCTTACATAAATGCGCAATATTATTCCAGCATCCACAGCCAGCGGGAAGAAGCCATAGAGGAATCCAATGCCAAATCCAGATTTTTGAGCATGATGAGCCATGAGATACGGACCCCTTTAAATGCTATCACCGGCCTCTCTCACATATTGGGGGATTCCAATCCACGAAAAGATCAGGAACAGAATATAGAAGCATTGAATTATTCGGGGAAGATTTTGCTGAACCTTTTAAACAATGTTTTGGATTTTAGCAAAATGGAATCCACGACAATTAGCCTGGATCCGATTCCTACCAATATTATGTTGGCAGTAAAACAAATTAAAAAGATACATGAGCCCAGTTGTTTGCGTAAAGGCATTACCCTGGAACTGGAAATTGATGATGACCTTCCTGTCGTTCAATTAGATATAGTACGTTTTAACCAGGTAATAAACAACCTAGTTTCCAACGCCATTAAGTTCACCGATGAAGGAAGTGTAACCCTGAAGATCACAAAATTGAACGAAACTGCAGATACTGTCCTTTTGCATACAGAAATAAAGGATACCGGTATTGGCATTGCTCAGGATCAGCATGAAAAAGTTTGGCAGGCGTTTACCCAAGCCTCTACCAGCACAAATCGCTTGTATGGTGGAACCGGCCTAGGGCTGCCCATTGTGAAAAGTATAGTGGAAGCCATGGGGTCCCAAGTAAAAATTAACAGTGAACCTGGTGTTGGCAGTAGCTTCAATTTTGATTTGGAGTTAAAATTGGCCTCCAACGAGGAACTGGAACAAGCCACCCAGAAAAAAGAACATGATCTAAAGGGAAAAAGAATTCTATTGGTAGAAGACAATCAGATCAATGTTATGGTGGGAAGGCAAATATTGGAAAAGGCCAACCTTGTCGTTGATGTGGCTTATGACGGACAAGAGGCTGTAAACAAGGTTCGGGAAAATGATTATGACGCCGTACTTATGGATATTCAGATGCCCATAATGGACGGATATACGGCTTCCAAAGAAATAAGAAAATTCAATACAGATACTCCAATTATGGCCTTATCCGCCTCTGTATTTATGGAGGTAAAGAGCAAAATTATCGAAAGTGGAATGAACGGTTTCATTTTCAAACCTTTTGAACCGGAAGCCCTTCTGGACAAAATTGAAGACGCAATGCAAACCAAAATTCCAGCTGATATAGTTGCCGACTAAGAAAAACTGTTTGCGCATCATTGCCGTTATTGGGGTGATCCTAAAATTAGGCCAATCTTCCCATAAAATCTTCACTAAAAAAAAGGAAAAGTTTACAGTATCCCAAAGCTTTAACAATAAGAATACCTTAAAGCAATTCTTAATATTAAGAATACACTACCAATCCACACGAGTGTATCTAATATGACTTCTTTAATTTGAATCGTTTTTTTTAATGGGATAACAAAAGATTATCCATAAAAATAACAATTAGGTAATATTGAAAGGTTTAATTACCAACTGAAGTAATTAGTCTTATTTTTACAATTATACCCGAATGAAAAAATAGCTATTTAAATATTTATCGATAACTATATAACATTCCGGTTTTAAACATCTATGGTTTAATTCTATTTAAGACACAAAAACAATATCTCAATGGCACATTTTACCCCGAAAATTGCTGAGGAAGACAGACTTGCTGTTCCCGATACCTACAAACACTGGAAAAAATGGGGTCCGTATTTGGCAGAAAGACAATGGGGTACTGTTCGGGAAGATTATAGCGAACATGGACATGCATGGGATTTTGTAGGTCATGACAAGGCCCGTAGCAACGCCTATAGATGGGGAGAAGAAGGAATAGGTGGCTTTTGCGACTCCAGGGAGATATTATGTTTGGCTCCTGCATTTTGGAACGGCAAGGATGAAATTTTAAAGGAACGATTGTTCGGCCTTACCAATAATCAAGGTAATCACGGAGAAGATGTTAAGGAGCTCTACTTTCATCAGATGTCCACCCCAACCCACTCTTACTGTAAATACCTGTATAAGTATCCACATAAAAAATTTCCATATCTAGAACTTGTCAATAACAACATTCGTAGCCGGGAGGATATGGAATATGAGTTGTTGGATTCCAAATCTTTTAATAACAATGCCTATTTCGATTGTTATATTGAATATGCCAAAGCGGACGTGGAAGATATTCTTATGAAAATCACGGTGGTCAACAGAGGCCGCAGAAAGGCCAATATACATGTGCTGCCACACCTTTGGTTCAGAAATTTCTGGAAGCACAATAAGCGATTTAAACGTCCTTCCATTAAATCCGTTGCAGACAACTGCTTGCAGTCCAGAAGTATAAGAAACGGTAGACACTACCTTTATCACGAGAATGGCGATCAACTCTTTTGTGAAAACGAGACCAACAATAAGCGAATTTATAATGTTGCCAATGAGGTAGACTATGTTAAGGATGGTATAAACGATCATGTAGTAAACGGCAAGCGCACCGTTAACCCTGAAAAGAATGGTTCCAAATCGGCCATCTGGCACAAATTTAAGCTAAAGGCCGGTGAAGAAAAGAGTATAAGGGTACGTCTCAGTAAAAAGAAATTGCAAGATCCCTGGGCAGATTTTGATGCTATATTTGAGGAAAGGATAAAAGAATGTGAAGAATTTTATGATAGCAAACTAAAGAAAAACTTGCCCGAAACCCACCAAAAGATAGCCAAAAGTGCCTTCTCAGGTTTGTTGTGGACCAAACAATTCTATTATTATGATGTCTTTAAATGGCTTTTTGGAGGACCAGGGGAACCAAAACCTTTCCGTGTGGCCGCTAGAAATTTTACTTGGCAGCACCTTACCAATAGGCATGTAATATCTATGCCCGACAAATGGGAGTATCCTTGGTATGCGGCCTGGGACTTAGCCTTTCACATGGTTTCCTTTGTAGAAATAGACCCCTATTTTGCCAAGGAACAATTGCTCTTGGTACTGCGGGAAAATTATATGCACCCGAACGGACAAATTCCTGCCTATGAATGGAACTTTAGCGACGTTAACCCTCCTGTCCATTCCTGGGCGGTATGGAATGTATATGAAAAGGACAAACAAAGGAACGGTACAGGGGATACCAAGTTTTTGGAAAATGCTTTTCAAAAACTACTCATCAATTTTACTTGGTGGGTAAACCAAAAAGACAAACATGGTACGGATCTCTTTGAAGGTGGATTTTTGGGACTGGACAACATTGGAGTGTTCGACCGTAATCATATGCCGGAAGGGGTTAGCAGAATGCAGCAAGCCGATGCCACCAGTTGGATGGCCATGTTTACCGTGAATATGCTGCGTATGTCACTGGAATTGGCCAAGACCAATAAAGTATATGAGGAGTCGGCGGCCAAATTCTTCAGGCACTTCCTGAATATTGCCTGGGCCATGCACCATATTGGGAAAAAAGATATCTCACTGTGGGATGATGAGGACGATTTTTATTATGACGTGGTTGAACTTTCCAATGGGGCAACAAGTAGATTGAAGGTGCGTTCCTTGGTAGGTATAATTCCAATGTTTGCCGTTGAGATCATTCATAAGGACCTCTTTGAACAATTGAAGGAATTTAAGATTAGGGCAGCCGAAATTGTTCGTACTAGGCCAGATCTCGCTTCCCTGATCTCCAATATTGAAGAGGCCAATCCAGAAGGTAATTATCTGTTTTCTATTATGCGTGCCTATAGGTTGGAAAAACTCTTGAAGCGCCTTTTGGACGAAGATGAATTTCTTTCAGACTTTGGTATACGTTCGCTTTCAAAATACCATAAAGATCATCCTTTTATATTCGCTCATAACGGTCATTATACCATTCACTACGAACCTGGTGAGAGTCGCTCCAATATGTTCGGGGGCAACTCCAACTGGAGAGGGCCCATCTGGATGCCATTGAATTATATGATCATTCAATCTTTGCGAAAGTACTATACCTTTTATGGGCCAACCTATCAGTACGAGTTCCCCACGGGATCCGGTGTTAAGCTAAATTTAAAGGAAATCGCCAATGAGCTCACCAAGAGATTGGTGAAACTTTTTGAACATAATGCGGAAGGCAAATTCCAGTATCATGCTGATGATAAGAATAAACTTTTCTCAAAAGATGAGCACTTTAGGAACCAACATCTCTTTTACGAATTTTTTGATGGCGATAATGGTAAAGGGCTAGGTGCTTCGCACCAAACGGGCTGGACAGCATTGATCGCCAATCTCATCATGGAAATGGAAGAATCCGGGTCCTAAAACGGACATTTTCTAAAAACTTATAAAAATCTAGACCTCACATTGTGGGGTCTAGTGCATTTAGGGACTAAAATTCCACCTAATTTACTATCTTTCTACAGTAGTAGGGAATCATTACCAATTTCTTCCACTTAAAATATAGGCATGCTCACCGCATTGCTACAATGTTGAACACAAATTAAACCAAAAAATTAAAAATGAAAATTTTCACTTCCCTTGCGTGCTTTCTCCTTTTTAGCACTTATTTAATTGCACAACCCCGCCAAGAACTAGTAGAAGTTATTGTAAGCCCCAACCATACCGATTGGACCTATTCTATTGGGGAACAGGCAGAATTTACTATTTCAGTTTATAAAAACAATGTTCTCTTAGACGATATCGAAATTAAGTACACTGTCCAGCCCGACCCTGGGTACCGAACCTTAAAAATTTGGGATGAGGGCACACGTACCCTTAGAAACAATTCCACAAAAATTAAGGCCAAAAAATTCACCGAACCGGGATTTCTCCGTTGCACAGCAACCGTTGAAGTAGATGGTAAGGAGTATTCTTCCTATACCACGGTAGGTTTTGCACCAGACAAAATACAGCCCACGACCACTTTACCGAAGGATTTTGAGGCGTTTTGGAATAAAGGCAAGGAAGAATTGAATCAAGTACCCATGAACGCGGTACTGACCTTGATGCCTCAACGCTGCACGGACAAGGTAGATGTATACCATGTGCAATTGGACAATATAAAAGGTAAAATCTATGGTATTCTTACCAAACCCAAAAAAGCAGGAAAATATCCCGCCATCCTACATGTGCCCGGTGCTGGAATAAGACCCTATTCTGGGGAAATTGACGAAGCTGCGGAAGGTTTTATCTCTTTTACCATTGGTATTCACGGCATTCCCGTAAACTTGGATCAAAGCGTTTATGACAATCTTAGCAGAGGGCCCCTAAACGGTTACCAGACCTTTAATTTGGATGATAGGGATAATGCCTACTTCCGCCGTGTATATCTCGGTTGCGTTAGAGCGGTCGATTTTATAGAAAGTGTGGATGATTTTAATGGCGAAGATATTGCGGTAACCGGTGGTAGCCAAGGCGGTGCGCTTTCCATTGTGACTGCAAGTTTGGATGATAGAATTGATTATCTGGCTGCCTTTTATCCTGCCCTATCCGATATGACCGGATTTTTACATGGGCGTGCCGGAGGTTGGCCTCAGATTTTCGTGGACGAATTCACCAACAAAACAGAGAAAATAGAAGTTTCCAAGTATTATGATGTTGTAAATTTTGCTCGCTTCGTAAAAGTACCGGGTTGGTACAGTTGGGGGTATAATGACAATGTTTGTCCACCTGCCTCAACTTATTCCGCTTATAATGTAATGACTGCACCAAAGGAACTACATCTTTTTCAAAAAACACAACATTGGCACTACCCTGAACAAAAGGAATTGAAAAAAGAATGGCTATTCGCGAAGCTGAAGAACTAAGATAGATCGGGCCCCAAAGATTTGGTCATGGACTTTCCAATATTTAATTGAACCAATCTAATCGTAAATGAAATCAAAAGACCAACATCGTAGAGAATTTATTAAACAAAGTGGTTTAGGCCTATTGGGCCTAACCTTATTGCCTTCGGCCTACGGTAGGATTGCTCCTAGCGATCGCCTAAGGGTTGCCCATATTGGCGTGGGCGGAATGGGCAACAACCATATGAAATGGTTCAGCGGTCTGCCCGAAGTGGATGTGGTTGCGCTTTGCGATGTAGACGAATCACATCTGGCAAGCAGTCTAAAAACAATGGAAACCCTTCAGCCCGGAAAAAAGGTGAAAGGCTATGGGGATTTTCGAAATATTCTGGACCGTAATGACATTGATGCCATCACCTGTGCTACCCCGGACCATTGGCATGCACAGATCGCAACTTTGGCTTTTCAGGCAGGAAAGGATGTGTACGGTGAAAAACCACTGTCCTATGATGTTAAAGAAGGGCAAATGATGCTCAAAAATATGGAAAAGCACGACCGTATTTTTCAAATGGGAACGCAGATTCATGCTACCGATAATTACCATCGCGTGGTAGAAATTATAAAGTCGGGCGCCATTGGTAATGTACACACGGTTCGTTTATGGAAAACAGGTGCACCACCAAATTTGGGCAATCCTAAAAGTGTGGCCATCCCCAAAGGTCTTAATTGGGATATGTGGCTGGGACCTGCACCCTATGTAGATTATATGCCGGAGAAATGCCACTTTACATATCGTTATTTCTTGGATTATTCAGGAGGCTTCTTTGCCGATTTCTGGTGCCATATTGCCGATGTTGCCTTTTGGGCCTTGCAACCCAAGGGTCTAAAAAGTATTGTTGCCCGAGGGGAAAAAGCCGAAGGCATCGCCGACACGCCAAAATGGATCGAAATCGATTATGAGTTCGACGGTTTAAATCTTTATTGGACCAGTGAACCTCCAAATGTTCCTGGTGCCGCAGAGCGAGGAATAGGCGCCTATTTTGAAGGAGACAAGGGGAGTTTAATTTGTGATTACAATTCCCGTGAAATCACCATCAATGGTGAAACTATGACCGATATCCCGGAAATACCACAAAGCATTATCCGCTCTCCGGGGCACCAACAAAACTTTGTGGATGCCGTAAAGTCGAGAACCCAACCTGAATCAAATCTGGCCTATGCCCGCACCATGACTCTGCCCATGCACTTGGGATTGATTTCATACAGATTGGGAAGAAAACTCAATTGGGATTCGGAAAAGGAGAAATTTATTGGAGATTCTGAGGCCAATGGCCTTTTGTCCAGAAAACCTCGGAAACCTTGGCGATTGGTGACCTAATCCCTATTTACCCTAAACAACTATCATTGATAAAAATCAATCGAACCCATGTTGCCCAAAATAAACACAACGCCTAATAATAAGCCCTGTTTGACCCCATTTAACTATGATTTCTGTATTCTTAAGACTAAATATTAATAGTTTTAAGCATTTAAAATTTGTGCTAAAATGAATAAAAGAATTGCCTTGAAAATTATGTTCCTATTGCTGGGAACACTTTTAATATTTCATGTATTAATTTTCACGGAGCAAATACCCTATGATAAAGTCTGGGCAGGTAAATTAAATTCTGTTGAGGAAATGAAAGCCTTTGAAGCTTTTTCCATCCTGATCAATCTCTTCATGATTTTGATACTGTCCATTAAATACAAACTTTTGGAGAGTGGAAAAAGAAATAAGGTCGTTGATATACTCATATGGATATTTGTGGTCTTTTTTGCCCTGAATACGATAGGCAATATGTTCGCCAAAAGTTTGATAGAATTAATTTTGGGAGGTATTTTGACCCTGGTTTCATCCATTCTTTGTTTTATAATTGTTAAAAAGGAAAAAATAAAAACAACCCAATAAGCCAAAGTCGCTCCTCTCTTGTCCTGCATAAGTCAGTACAAAACAATAAGCTATCATATCAATCCAAACTAAAAACGAGATAACATTCCTGCTATAAAATTAAGAGGGAGCTGGTCCATTTCTATAATATTCCCGAATTTTACAAAAACAAAAATCCATTATAATGCCTGAAAACAAAATTGCAGTAGTAACAGGAGGAAGTCGAGGCCTAGGTAAGGATATGGCCATTAATATCGCAAAAAAAGGAATCGATGTCATTATTACCTACCACTCCAACAAATCGGCGGCAGATAAAGTTGTGGCCGAGATAAGGAACATGGGCAGATTGGCGCATGCGCTACAATTGGACACCGCTAAGATTAATTCCTTTGATCAATTCTTCAATCAGCTTTCCACTTATCTAAAAACCGAAACAGCTAAGGAAAAATTCGATTTTTTGATAAACAATGCCGGTACCGGAATTTATCAACCTTTTATCGAAACCACGGAAGAACAGTTTGATGAAATGGTCAATGTTCATTTCAAGGGAGTCTATTTCCTAACCCAAAAGGCCCTGCCCTATTTAAATGACGGTAGTAGAATTATTAACATTTCTTCCGGTCTAACCAGATTTACTTTTCCAAATTCATCGGCCTATGCCCCAACTAAAGCTGCTGTAGAAGTATTTACCAGATACCTGGCCAAAGAATTGGCACATAGAAAAATTACCGCAAATGTTGTGGCTCCAGGGGCAGTAGCAACGGATTTTGGTGGTGGAGAGAACAAAACAAACGAGCAAAAAAGAAAGGCTGTAACCGCTGCCACTGCCTTGGGAAGAGTAGGAGAACCTGAAGATATTGGCGGTGTGGTGGCATTTTTGTGTACCGAGGATGCCCGCTGGATCAACGGTCAACGCATAGAGGCTTCAGGAGGGATCCTATTGTAGAACAGTTTATAATTTCTTAAAAAGGGGCCATAATATTCCGTATGACATGGTAAATGAATTTATCCTACCATTTACAATTAATTGAAGGTGTGTAACATTGGTCACTGTGCAAAACTTATAATTCAAATACCTTAGTTCCATAAATATTCTAAATATAGAACAATGGAACAAGATCAAGTAAACGAACACATCAGCATGCCACGAATTGGGGATGCTGCACCAGAATTTAAAGCTGTTACAACACAAGGTAATATAAATTTCCCTAGTGATTACAAAGGCGACTGGGTAATCCTATTTAGTCATCCGGCCGACTTTACTCCTGTTTGTACCTCGGAGTTTATGACCTTTGCTACAATGGAAGATAAGTTTGCAGAAGCCAATTGTAAGCTTGTTGGTCTTTCAATAGATGGTTTGTACAGCCATATTGCATGGTTACGTACCATAAAGGAAAAAATAGAATACAAAGGGATGAAAAATGTTGAAGTAAATTTTCCTTTAATTGAAGACATTACCATGGAAGTTGCCAAAAAATATGGAATGATCCAACCCAATGAAGATTCAACAAAAGCGGTTAGAGCTGTTTTCTTTATTGATCCAAAGGGGATAATAAGAACTATTATTTATTATCCTTTAAGTTTGGGTAGAAACTTTGATGAACTATACAGAGTAATCATTGCGTTGCAGGCCGCTGACGAATTTGGAGTTGCCACTCCTGCCGATTGGCGTCCGGGAGATGATGTAATAGTGGGACCCGCCGGTTCTTGTGGTACAGCCAAAGACAGAATGGAAGACAGTGAAATAGATTGTAAGGATTGGTTCTTCTGTACCAAAAAGTTGGATAAGGATACCGTACTGGATAGAGTGTTGAACAAAAAGAAAAAACGCGAAGCCCTAACAACCTAAAAACAAAGGCCAATATTGGTCCTCTTTAAGGAACCGGGTAATAAACTAGAAACCCCGCCATTGTAGCGGGGTTTGTTATTTTATAAAATTTCAATATGCCCGTGGTTTCTTAAATACGGGTCCCAGAAACAAAAAGAGGGCTAGATAGCCCTCTTTATAATATTAACCCTAAGAAATTTGATCTACTCCTCTTCCCCTTCCAATGCTCCAACTGCCAAGGCTTCTTCGTTTTCAAAAGTATCCAAAGCTTCCAAGTCCTCATTAAGTGCGTTGGACTCCGAAGTTGAAGCCTTTAGGGCATTAAACTTTTCCAATTGGTCCATATCCCCTTCTTCGCCTGAAAAATATGGAAATACATCCATGATCGGAGATTCCGATATTACAGGAATGGTGTAATCGCCCATGGTACCTTTCATGGCCTGTATGGTATTGTCATAGGCTTCCTTTACATCATTGGCCTGTACCAATAAATAAGTATTGGTTTTTCTTTCCTTACCACTATTCTCGTCAAAGGCAATTAAAGCCACCTTTGATTTAAACCAGCGATCGGAATTCTCAAAAGGATGCACCTCCGAAAAATTAGCAACTTTTATATTGGTAATCAAGAATTCTTCACTAGTATAAGCGGCCATCTCTTCGTTTATTCTGCTCTCCGCTTCGGTATACGATATCGCATCCAACAAATAAGTTTCCGTTGTTACTTTCTGTTCTCCAGTTTCATGGATTTTTCTGTATTTTACCTTGCACTCGTACCAAGTCTGACTCATATCTATGTTTTTTTAAGGATGCCAAAAATAGTCCTTAAAGAAAAATTTGCCCCCCTATTCCTTAAATAGATATTCACAATTTCTGAATTTGGGATATATAACAACACCGATCGTAGGTAGGCTCTTTTGCTAGGAAAGTTTCCGCTACGACATAATTATCCGAAGACCAACATTTTACGATAGAAGGTTTTAACACGTAGGTCTAAACTGAAGATTTAAGAGTTCGGTTGTTATATTTCAATTCACAATGGTTTTCCGACAATATTCCAGCTATAAGCTATCAAGGTCAAACGAATATATATTGCCTAAATCATCGGAAAAAAATATAAGTTTGGCCTCCTTGGGAAAAAAACTGGCCTTACTGGACGTAACATCACCATTTTTCCCTTTTATTTTGGTTTTTAATTGGATGAGTTCCCGAAACTCCCAGCCATCTTTCTTTTTTACTATTTCATTGACTGAAATAATATATAAATTATTCTCTCTATTTTTTACGGCGTGTGCTTCATATATTTTTCCGGATTCAACATGATTAATAATAGGACGGGAAGGACTTCTTTGAGCAGTGAGGTTCTCGTACGGAATGTTGGTCCATCTTCCCTCCTTGTCCCTTATCCGTAATACAAACTGAGGTTGATTAATTTGATCCACGCTGTTCTTGGTAACCAAGGCCATTTCCCCATTTTTAAATACAGTAGCATTCAAGTGATCGTCTGCATTATTATCGCCCTGTTGAACAATTATGGGCTCCGACCAGTTATTGGGCTCTTCCCCATCAATGTGGATTCGCTCAATGATAGATTGACTGTTTTGGTTGGACCAGATAACGGATACTTGATTTTTTAGACTGACTATTAAGGAAATATCGTCTTTATTAATGTCTTGTGCCAGTGTAAAGGGTTCCGACCAATCCCTGCCATTCTTGGAATGCCAAACCATAATTCTTTGGTTCACATCCGCAACCACCCAAAATTGGTTTTTGGAATCTCGGGTAATGGTAGCAGTTTCAAGGGATTCACAGTCCTGTGGAATAGGAAGGGATTCCTTCCACTGATGTTCGTATTGTTTGCTTTTGCGGGAATACCTTATTTGAACTACATCCAAAACACATTCCCCAACCAAGACTATATGCGCGTCATCACCTGTACTATATACGTCTGCCCTACTGGGTAAATTATGCCAGGCCTTATTTACTTCAAATTGACTCGCCCAGGAAGAAGTCTCCTTTTTCAATAATTTGGGACCATCCCCATCCCCTACTATTACCCACTGCCCATATTGGTTTGTCCATGATTTTGACTGGGGTTTATCCGCGGTAGCATCCCCGTAATTCACATGAAAAATAGGCTCCAAATAAAGCTCCGGGGTATTGGTTTCTTGGGCAAACACCCCATATCCGCAGATCATTATACAGAAAAATGGAGAAAAAGAAAGTAAAATGCTTTTTAATTTCATACTGCTGGTAACTATACTGCCAAGTTAATCTAATATGTTTATAGGTAGGATGAAAGGAAGGTTAGCTATATATTAATAATTTGAAACTACTCATCACCTATAAAAGTATCTACCAATGTGGCAGAAGGTTAATTATGTTGCCTCCTATCTTGATCAACTTTTGACTCAATTTTTATATCATCAATAATAGGTAAAATTTACCCTTAGTGCAACTAAACTATATGGACTATAAAAACATTGATATTTTTCCAATATTTTAAAATACACCAAGGGTTTCTAATTTAAATGATTTCCAGCTTATAAAACTCCTCTAATTGGGTATTACAGCTGAAGTTGACTTCCAAATCCTTGACAATTCCCGTTCCAACACCATAAACCCATCCATGCAGGTAAAGATCCTGCTTTCTTTCCCATGCATTTTGAACAATTGAAGTTTTCGCCAGATTGTATACCTGTTCCATAGCGTTGTATTCAACAAACCGTTCAAAGAGTTCCTCTTCCCCCTTTATTACTCCCAATGCAACTTGGTGGTGTCTGTAAACATCCCTGATATGACGAATCCAATTATCTGCAAGACCATATGACTTACTGCCCATAGCGGCCTTTACACCCCCACAACCGTAATGTCCACAAACAATTATGTGTTTTATCTTAAGTACGTTGACCGCATAGTCCAGGACGCTGAGCATATTCATGTCGGAATGTACCACCATATTGGCAATGTTTCTATGCACAAAAACCTCTCCTGGTTTGGCCCCGATAATCTCATTGGCAGGTACCCGACTGTCCGAACATCCAATCCATAACAAAGGGGGTTGCTGTCCCTTTTCCAGTTTTTTGAAAAATTCCGGGTCACTATCCAACTTGGATTGCACCCACTTACTATTATTCTCGATCAAGCTTTTATAAAATTCTGTTTTCATGTTGTTTTCGTTTTGCTATTAATGGCCTAATTGAAATACCTGATGTCCGAAATATTTCCTGAAACTTTCAGGATTATCCAAGGTTTCCTTTTCTGCAATCATTTTAATATTGATGTTATTGTTCTTCGCCTTGATTGAAAATTCATCCAAGTACTCCAAGATATCGTAGTCTAGAATTTTGGTCTTTCTAAAATCCAGTTCCAGGTAGGAATCCTTTTCCAAAGCATCCAACTCCTTCATGATAGGCCCTTTATTTATAAAGGTTACCTCCTCGGCAAAGTTGATATGAAATAAATTTTGTTTCCCTTGGTATTCCTTTAGGAGCACGTGATGTGAATTGTAGTAAGACTTTAAAAGCACAACGATCAACCCAATGGTCAACCCTATTAGTATACCCTTCAACAAGTCGGTGGCCACAATGCCTATTACCGTTACAATAAAGGGAATGAATTGGGCCCTACCCAATCTATACATCTGTACAAACGACTTGGGGTTGGCCAGTTTATAACCTATTACCAAAAGAACACTGGCCAAAACAGCCTGGGGAATGAGATTGAGCAAGGTAGGTATGGCAATGACACTTAGCAAGATCAGGAATCCATGTAAAATAGCGGAGAGTTTGGACATTGCCCCACTCATCACGTTCGCCGTACTACGAACAACCACTTGTGTTATTGGTATACCACCGATCAATCCTGAAATACTGTTTCCAATTCCCTGGGCAATCAATTCCCTGTTCGTAGGTGTCTGTCTCTTATAGGGATCCAATTTGTCCGTGGCCTCCACACTCAATAAAGTCTCAAGACTTGCTACAATGGCGATGGTAAAGGCAATTACATAAACCGATCCATTGGCCAGGGAGGAAAAGTCAGGTAGTGTAAACTGTCCCATAAAAGACGAAAAATCCTTAGGAACGGGTACACTTACCAACTGACTTTCATGCAGGGTCAAGAAACCTGATGTCCCAACAGTAACATAGAGGATTATTCCAACTATTACCGCAATAAGCGGGGCAGGAATTAACTTGAACATTTTATTTTTTTTAGCCAAGACTTCATCCCAAACCAATAGTATGCCCAATGATACCAAAGTAATCAATATGGCTCCAGGGGTAAATTGATCATGAAGTCCACTTAAATTGATTCTATCGGTGTTGACATCGCCACTAAATCCTAAAGCCAATGGAATCTGTTGTATAAAAATCATGATTCCTATTGCGCTAAGCATTCCCTTTATAACTGCCGAAGGGAAATAATAGCCAATTACACCAGCACGAAAAATACCTAGTAGAATTTGGATGATCCCTGCCAAAATTACGGCAGTAAGAAAAAGTTCATAGCTGCCCAA
This sequence comes from Arenibacter algicola, assembly GCF_018860365.1. GTDB lineage: Bacteria > Bacteroidota > Bacteroidia > Flavobacteriales > Flavobacteriaceae > Arenibacter > Arenibacter algicola_B. Next base: position 315,779 of record NZ_JAHKPO010000018.1, on the reverse strand, counting down.
TTCGGTTATGGCGTTTAAGACAATTACCACCAGCCCTGCGGCCGGTCCGCTGACCCCTATGGCGGAACCTGATAGGTAACCTACCAGTACCCCGCCAATCAGACCGGCAATAAGACCTGCAAACGGGGGTGCCCCACTGGCCAGGGCCACACCCAAACATAAAGGCAATGCTACAAAGAAAACTACTAGACTTGATGGCAAGTCTTTTTTCCAGTGTTTAAATAAATTCATGGAAATATAAGATTAGAAAATAAAGGTATATAGACCCGTCCTGTATAGTTAACATGCGGATGGTCCTATATGATTAATAATTAACGATAGGCTGTTACCATAACTTTTATGTTTTATGGTAAGCGTAAAATAGATTATTAACCTATATGCTCCGGTGGAGGGGTTGGCTGGGAAATTCCAATAATTTGGATTTCCATATTAGAACTCGTTCGTATCTCAAACCTATTGCTTCTAAAGAGAAACTTGGTCAGAAGCATTTGTTTATTGGGAAGACTAAAATCAATTACTTCCTCATCCAGATCGGATTCGGATCCATCCTGATTATCCTGCTGTTCCAACTCAAAGACCATAATGGTATCAGCGGAATATTTTGATACAATCCCATGAACCAGTCCCAACATAAAAACGAGGGACAAAAAGCTTGAAAAAACACGTTTTGAATGGATTATCAATTTTATTGAAAAAATTTAATTTTATTAAAAAATTCACAGTAAATGTATAATTATGTAAAATATAATACATCAAAATACTGTTAAATGGAATGTTAATTAAATTATTCATAAAATTAAGTTTACATTTTGAGCATACTTGAATTATTTAAATATATAAAGTCTGAATTCTATAATTTTTAACTCGCAAAAGAGCAATCCAATAATAAACTATCGGAATTAATTAAAAGACTCTATATAGCAATCCATATATTAGGGAAACCAAGCTAAGGAAGTGACGAATGTGCTTAGCAATGAAAATCCAAACTCTAAAATCTTAATTAAAAGTAAAGGGACCTTTTTCCAATAGACAAATAATATTGGATTAATGTGATAAAAGTCACATTTCCATTTAAAGTCCAATCGTATATTTGCGATAAGCAATAGATTATACGGGATAGGCCTTAAGCTACTACTAACAGAATTAATAAGTTTAAGAAAGCAGACACCAAAATATTGTCATTATCAATAACTATTTATTTACTAATTGCTAGGTAACAACAAAACATTGGAGTTAGAGAAATGAAACGAAGTTTAGAACATATAGAATACAAGGAAGACACGGAAGCTTTGGCAAAATTTGCAAAAGCCTTAGGGCATCCAACGCGTATTGCCATTTTAAAGCATCTTGAAAACCAATCCTGTTGTTTCACAGGCGATTTGGTCGATGTATTTCCTTTGGCGCAATCTACCGTTTCCCAACATCTAAAGGAATTGAAAAATGCCGGTCTTATTCAAGGAGAATTAAAGCCGCCCAAAATAAAGTACTGTATCGATCAGGAAAATTGGAACATTGCAAAATCGTTGTTTCAGAAATTTTTCGATTGATATTTTTCAACAATCGCATCGTCTATTGGCGATAAACTAAAATTAGTATTATGAGCAAAGTAATTAAAATATTGGGGACAGGTTGTCCCAAATGCCAGTCCATGACCGGAGTAGTCCAAAAGGTGATCTCCGAAAACAACATTGATGCTACTATTGAGAAAGTTGAGGACATCATGGAAATAATGAAGTACAATGTAATGACAACACCAGCATTGGTCATAGATGATGTTATTACCATTAAAGGCCGGGTACCATCAAAAGATGAGGTACTGGCACTATTAAACTAATTATAATGAGTTTTATGAATTATCAAATCAAGGCATCATCTATATCAAATCAGGATGCCGTTGTTCATATTAAGGAATCCAATATAGATTTTGGAACAACTCCAAATACTGCTGAAATCTTGCCCAATCCCGCCGAATTATTATTGGGGTCATTTGCTGCCTGTATATTGAAAAATGTGGAACGTTTTTCCGGTATGATGAATTTTAGTTTTACGAAAGCCACTCTTGAGGTCAATGCTACACGACTTGAAAATCCACCTAGGATAGACAATATCGTTTACAGTTTGACCATCTATAGCAACGATAAAAGATTGAATACAGATTTACTTAAAAAGAACCTTGAAAAGTTTGGCACTATCTACAATACCTTAAAACTTTCTTGCACAATTTTAGGAACTATAGACATTATTGAACATGTTTGATTGGTTACAACATTTTGCCGATTGGCTTATATATACTCTTTTTAAGGTTGGGGCAGAAACCCATTTGGGAACTGCCCTGAATTTCTTTGTGTATGATACCCTCAAAATTCTTATTCTCCTATTTTTTGTTGTTTTTATTATGGGAATAGTGAATGCTTATTTTCCTATAGAACGACTAAAAGACTATTTGAATAAAAAGAAACTTTACGGTTTGGAATACTTTTTTTCTTCCGTATTTGGTGCAATAACTCCTTTTTGCTCCTGCTCTTCGGTACCACTGTTTATTGGATTTGTACAAGGAGGAATTCCCTTAGCTGTCACCTTCTCTTTTTTGATCACCTCTCCTTTAGTGAATGAAGTTGCCGTGGCCATGTTTCTTGGTATGTTTGGCGTAAAAGCTACCCTGATTTATGCTATTTCAGGTATTGTTTTAGGTACTATTGGTGGTTGGCTACTTGGCAAATTTAACTTGGAACCTTTACTTTCGGATTGGGTAAAAAAGATACTTGAAAATAAAATGCAACATGGCGAATACGAAGGGGCAAAACAAACTTTCTACCAACGACTGCCTGAAATTTCACGTGGTGCCTGGGATATTGTAAAAGGTGTGCTTCTTTATGTGGTTATCGGGATTGCAATCGGTGCCGCAATGCACGGCTATGTTCCGGAAAACTTTTTTAATACCTATTTGGGAGGTGGCCAATGGTGGACTGTTCCCCTTGCTGTACTTGTTGCAGTACCCATGTATGCCAATGCCGCCGGAATTGTTCCTATCATTCAGGTCTTTGTAGCCAAAGGGGTACCGCTAGGCACTGCCATCGCCTTTATGATGGCAACGGTAGGCTTATCCATTCCAGAAGCTACTTTGCTTAAAAAAGTAATGTCCCTAAAGTTAATTGCCATCTTTTTTGGGATTGTGACAGTCTGCATCATCATTTCAGGATATCTTTTTAATCTTATTTTATAACCAATTGTAAAGACCCATGAAAAAACTAGTTTTAATCTTGGTATCAATTGCCTTTTCACTTCAAAGCTCAATAGCGCAAAACACTCCAAAAGTTCATACAAAAGGAGCAATGAAAGATATGGGGACCACCTATCCCCTTGAGATCTGGCTGGATACCCTACCCGATAAATCCAATTTGTTCGCAATGGGTCCCTACGATAAAATGAAGGGCGAGATAACTGTTTTTGATGGTAAGCCCTTCTTTGCCACAGCATTTGTTAAGGACAAGGGCGTGGTTAGTCAAAGTTGGGATATTCGTTCTCCTTTTTTCGTCTATAGCAATGTAAAGGACTGGGAAGAATTTCATTTAGATGGTCCCATAAATAGTACTCAGGAAATACAGGAAAAAGTGGCTGCATTGGCAATAAGTAAAGGTTATGATTTAAAAGAACCATTTGCTTTTCGTATTGCAGGGAAATTTAACCAAATCACCGCTCATATCGTTACGCCCAGAAGCCCGGAAATTGAAGGCTATAGACCCGATGTAAAATCCCAAAAGTTTTTTTTGGAAAACAATAATGGTGAATTATTGGGTTTCTATTCGGAACAGCATCAGGGAATATTCACAGGGTCAAACAGTTTTGTACATATACACTTTTTGAAGAACGACCAGACTTTTATGGGACATTTGGATAAAATTACCACGGGCACCCATTCCTATAAACTCTACCTTCCCAAAAAACACGCCTTGGTTAAAACTGTTATGCAGGTCAATGACACCGATTTTTCAAAAGGACGTTTAGGGAATATTCAAAATATAGATTTGGATGACCTGGTAAAATTTCATGGCCATCTTTGTGATGGACTGGTGGTAGGGCATCTTGCTTTGCAACGGGCAATGAATGATTTATATCCAAATGGTACCGTAGACCGAACCAATACCCGAATCGTCAGTAAAGCTTCTCCCTGCCTTACCGATGCTGCAATATATATAACAGGAGGTAGATATCAATTCAATACATTCTACATATCCAATAATATGGATGCTTTGTTTACGGTTCAACGTATGGATACCCAAAAAGCCGTAGCCGTACAAATGAAAAAAGGCCTGAAACCGATGGAGATTGACCAACTCGGAGCCCTGGCGGTAAAAGAGGAATTGTCTGCCTGCGATTTGGATATCTTAAAGGGAATGGAAGATAATTTTACCCAATTACTACTTTCCACCGATCCGAAAGATAATTTCACCCTATCGGAAATTACCGATTTTATATGGAGCCCTGTCTTAAAGAACGATTACATAAAAACAGATATTCTAAATAAAAACAAAACTAAATGTCAGTAACAAACCCCGAAAAAAGTCCTGCCCTTATTTAAGGAACCTACCCATAGGTGTGGGTATTGGGCCTTAAATTCCAATAAAAAGGAGGGGTGCCTTCAATTATCGCATGTCAATGTACCTGCGACTTATAATATTAGGATCCAACGAATAATAAGGTCTAGTCACACATGCCTATTCGTAAATATACAATTGGGAAGGTCTGAAATAAAAACAAAATATTTATTTTTGGAAAAGTACCAACCCGAATAGTAGTCCCAACCCTTTGTCCTAATATTCCAAAGTGGAACCTACTATTCAATTATCCGAATAAAAGATGCAGAATAGATCTCCTCTCCTATTATTTTTATCCCTGATGTTTATACAAACAAGCTTGACTTTTGGGCAAAAGAACGAACCCACAACTGGACCCGTTTTCAACGATGTTGGTGCTGTATTCTCCATTGCTGATTTGGATTTCCTGCCCGATACATCGAAGGACTTAAAGGCAATTTTTGACATCGACAGAAAGCAAACAGACCCAAGTACTAGCAATCCTATCATCTCTAGTCTGCACCGCTATTACAATATGCATGTGCGATACGGAGTCCCCAAGGACAAGATTCACTTAGCTCTTGTATTACACGGAAGCTCCACCAAAGATGCACTGTCCCCGACTGTTTACAAAGAAAAATTCAATACGGACAACCCTAATAGGAATTTAATAAAAACACTTTCCGAAATTGGCGTAGATGTTTATTTATGCGGTCAATCAATGTCTTCTATGGGCTATAGCAAAGAGGATCTACTACCTGAAGTAAAGGTTGCACTATCCGCTATGACGGTCTTAACCGCATATCAAATTAATAATTATGCCCTGATTAAATTTTAGACCATCGCATAGCGCTACTTAAACTGTCTTGGAATATTTGTTAGGAAAACCGTCAAAGGAAATTAAAAAAATTGCAAAACGCCTTTCCACAATTTCAGGGATAGGAATGCATTAATTTCATTACTTTTAATAGGGTAATTAATCTTCCCCACCATTATCCCTTACAAAGGAACTAGAAATTTAAAACCCTATGAAAAAAGTTGCCAAGACCTTATTGCTTTTCTTGTTTTTATTACCGTGGCAACCGGGAATTGCTCAAGACAAGTCTCCCAACGCCAATTATACCTATAAAAAAGGTGATCCCAATGGTATTGGAAAATGGTATATGGGTAGGGAAATTGCCTATGTAATGGGGTATCAGGGAATGCAGTGGTTAGACCGTCCAGAGCGTGAAGAAGAGGAAAACACCACTACCCTACTGCTAAATATGGGTATTGAACCAGAGGATAATATAGCTGATATTGGTGCAGGTTCCGGTTACCATGTTTTTAAGATGGCAAAATTGGCCGGTCGTGGGCTCATCTATGCAGTGGATATTCAGGATGAAATGCTGGAAGAGATCAATAAGCGCACAGAGCGGGACCAAATTAAAAATGTAAGGGTGATTAAAGGCGGAGAAAAAAATATAAACATAGCTGAAAATTCTTTGGACAAGGTACTTATGGTAGATGTGTACCACGAATTTAATTATCCGGCAGAGATGTTGACCTCAATTAAAAAAGCCCTAAAGGCCGATGGGAAACTGTTTTTAATTGAATACCGGGGTGAAGATGGGTCGGTGCCCATAAAAAAGATACACAAAATGACGGAAGCACAGGCCATCAAGGAAATGAAAGCTGCCGGGTTGAAACTTCACAGAAACATAGACAACCTACCATGGCAACACTGTATGGTTTTTATTAAAAACTGAGTATTTACCTGAGGGTATTGCTTTTGGAGTTTTGCCATTGCGGAATTTGATTGAATTTCCCGGGTTGAAATGAATATCCATTTTAAATAATTGATTACCTTCCATAGATAACAGCAATCCATTTAATTAATTAAACCATACTAAAACACATTAAAATGAGACGGACAATTACTTCTATGATATTAATATTTATAGCCCTTAACGGCTTCGCAAATAGTACGGCACAACAGATATTTGCCAATCCTTTTATGGGTATGTGGGGGCTTGACGTTGAAGGCGGGGGTGCCGGCTGGCTAAACGTACACGAAGATCAAGGGTTTTTGGATGCCGAACTACTGTGGATAGGCGGTAGTGTAGTTCCTGTGTCCAACGTTTATTTATTGGACGAAAATACATTGATTGTTACCCGAACCAATCAGGTCAAAAGAAGTTCCGATCGCAGCCATACCATAACCTATACTTTGGAAGTTAAAAAAGTTGGGGATGCCTTGGAGGGTACCATGAGCAGCCCTAATAGGGATGGAAGCGGGGTTTCCATTAAAAATTTTACCGGAAAACGTATGCCGCCCATGCCTAGCACACCGGATCTGTCCAAGTTGAAATATGAAAAACCGATTAAATTGTTCAATGGGAAGGATTTAAGCGGTTGGAAATTGATGGATCCAGAAAAAGCCAATGGCTTTAAGGTAGTAGACGGCACGCTGATGAACAATCCCGTTCAACCAGAAGATGGCGAACATATTTCCTATGGAAACATTCGCACCCTACAGGAATTTAAGGATTTCAACCTAAAGCTGGAAGTTAATGTACCTGAAGGAAACAATAGTGGGGTCTACCTACGCGGACTTTATGAAATTCAGGTAGTGGATTCCTATGGTAAGGAGTTGGATTCCCATAATATGGGAGCCTTATATAGTCGTATTACCCCCAGTGAGGCAGCCGAAAAACCTGCCGGGGAATGGCAGACCTTTGATATTACACTGGTAGACCGACATGTGACGGTAATCTTTAACGGTAAAAAAATAATCGACAATCAACCCGTTTGGGGGCCTACTGGTGGAGCCATGTCTTCCGATGTTTTAAGTCCGGGGCCTATCTATTTGCAAGGGGACCATGGCAATGTAGCCTATCGCAATATTGTCCTTACCCCTATCAAATAATTCCTTTACAACAAAATTAAATGGCCTCCTTTTCAGGGAGGCCATTTTTTTATTTTTCCATTTTCAAGACGGCAAATTTTCCTTTGTTCCATCCATGTACCAGAAGGTACAATTGTTTGGTTCCGTTTTCCGTAACAATATGCGGCCAAACCTGATGAATATTTGTAAGGACAGGAATATCCAAATCCCCTGGAATTACAGTAGAAAGCAACTTCTCACCGCTATGCACATAGATAGGTGCCGATTTTTGTTCGCCAATCGCCTGCAAGGCATTTAAGAAGTAGTGCTCCGCTTTATAGGAGACATTACATACCAAACTACCTTCTGGAATATCATTAAAAGTTTCAACAAACTTACCCTTCTTAGTAAATTTCACTACCTGTCCTGCAGCCCTATTGGCTACTAGAATATGTTTTTCGTGAGCATAAATACCGTGCGCTGTCTGGAACTGGCCGGGATTATCACCTTTTCCTCCCCAGGCTAGTTTTCCCCAGCTCCAAACCCCATTCTTTTCTTTAATTGTCATCACGAAATCCCCAGCGGAATAACCGTGGGCCACATATAGGGTACCATTAAGGTAAGTAACATCCGTAACCCCAAAATTACTATCCTTTGACCCGAAGAACTTATTGGCTTCGGCAAACTTGAATTCACTTCCGGTAGGCTTCAAAATTTCACTAATTATTGTTCCGTCCAAGGTCAATACCAGAACTCTTTTTCCCTCCTGGGCCACCGCAAGGTATTTTTTGCCTTTGTGAACAAAGAAAACAATACCATGAATATTATCCTTTAAACGTTGATCATTACCAATGGTTGACCATTTTTTTAAATCGGGGCTTATGGCACATAGTCCGTAGCCGGGAATTCCGGTATAAACAATACCGGTTTGCGGATCCTCATTAAATCCACCGTGCATTCCGGGTTCAAATTCATGAGCCTCTTTTGGAAATGCCGCCGTTAATTCTTGGTCCCAAGAAAAAATAAACTCACCTTGACCCGTTAGCAATTTTGCCTGCATTGGAATTTCATCAGAAGCCATAGGGCCATGTGGGTGATGATGGGCCATGTCATTATTTTCATGGGCATGGTGGGTATGATCGTGTTGGGTATTTTGCGCCATTATGGTGGATGATAATCCCAAAGAGGAAATAATCGACAATACGGCTAAAGCAGTTTTTTTTTGCATGGTTGGTTCTTTATAATTTTTTTGAAAGTTAAACATTCTAATTCTAATATTCAACCATATAAATTATCCACTATTTTCTGTCGGACAGATCAAATGGGTAATTATTTTATTCAAAAAAATTCAAACTATGTAACCAGTTACAGAAAATTATTTACATTTGCGTAACCAGTTACTTAATTAGAATATCATGAACGACTTTTTAACGGAAATGGAATATGTTGGACTAACCAGTAGGCTTAAGAGATTAAGTGATTCCCTACTCTATAGTACCAAGGAACTATACAAATCTGAAGGACTGGATATAGAACCCAACTGGAACTTGATCTTTATTCTCCTGCAAGAAAATGAAGCCATGACAATTACAGAAATATCAGAAACATTACAATTCTCACATCCTGCCGTGGTAAAAATCATTAATAAAATGAAAAAAAACGGACATGTAGAAACTAGGACCGATACTGAAGACAAAAGAAAGCAGATCTTAACGCTAACAGAAAAAGCTTATAAACAATTACCACTTTTTGAAAAATATTGGACCGCAGGAAGGCAGACCGTTATGGACCTACTGGAAGACAGTCCCAATTTTTTGGAGGAATTCCTAAAGATTGAAGAAAAAGTGAACCAAAGCGATTATATGGAAAGAACCTTGAAAAATTTAAAAAATGACGAACTTAGTAATTGAGAGCATTGGCTATATCGCCATCCTTACCGGTTTCTTTGCCATTACCAAAAAGGATATGGGCAAATTCCGTCTTTGGCATTTAATTTCCAGTTTTTTCTACATTATTTATGGTGCTATGCTCAATTCCGTGCCCCTTGTTATTGCCGGAATAGTTTTCTGCATCATACATGTTTATCATTTAATTAAAATGTACGATTCCAACAAGGGGCCAAAACTTAAAACCTAATGGCATTGGCCCACAACACTTTCATAGGTATCCAATGTCATTTCCAAATCAGGACTTAAATTACTTTTAGCGCCTTCCCTACTTTGGTAAAGGCCTCTACTGCCTTTTCCAAATGGTGCTGTTCATGGGCTGCGGACAACTGCACCCTAATTCTGGCTTTCCCTTTTGGAACTACAGGATAGAAAAAACCGATTACATAAATTCCCTCCTCCAACAATTTGGCCGCGAACTCCTGGGCCAATGGTGCCTCATAAAGCATTACTGGAACAATAGGGTGATCTCCAGGTACTATATCGAAACCGGCTGCGGTCATGGAAGATCGAAAATATTTAGTATTGGCCTCCAACTTATCGCGAAGTGCGGTTGAAGAAGCCAATAAATCTAAAACTTTAATTGAAGCCCCTACTATTGAGGGCGCAACAGTGTTGGAAAATAGGTAAGGTCTAGAACGCTGTCTCAGCATATCCACAATTTCTTTTCTCGCCGCTGTAAAGCCTCCTGAAGCACCCCCAAGAGCTTTACCATAAGTTCCGGTAATGATATCTATCCTTCCCATTACATTTCTATATTCATGGGAACCACGCCCGGTGGCTCCTAAAAAACCGGTAGAGTGACATTCGTCTATCATGACCATGGCCTCATATTTATCCGCCAAATCGCAGATTTTATCCAATTGTGCAATGGTTCCGTCCATTGAAAAAGAACCATCGGTGACGATCAAAATTCTTCGGGAACCTTTGGCTGCCTTCAACTGTTCTTCAAGGTCGGACATGGAATTATGCTCATATCTAAATCGCTTGGCCTTGCACAATCGTATACCATCTATTATTGAGGCATGGTTAAGTGCATCTGAAATAATGGCGTCTTCCGGCCCTAGAATGGGTTCAAATAGTCCACCGTTGGCATCAAATGCGGCGGCGTACAATATACAATCCTCCATTCCCAAAAATTCGGCGGTCTTGCGTTCCAATTCCTTATGGATATCCTGGGTACCGCATATAAAACGTACTGAAGATAAGCCAAAACCATGGGTATCAATAGCTTCTTTCCCCGCTTTTATAACGTCTGGATGTGCTGAAAGACCCAAATAATTGTTGGCACAAAAATTAAGGACCTCCTTGGTATTGGTGGTTTTGATCTCCGCGCCCTGGGGAGTCGTAATTATTCTTTCTTCCTTATAAAGTCCCTCGGCCTTAATGGCCTCAAGCTCTTCCCGTAATTCGTTTTTTACTGTTGAATACATGTCTTTTATTTCTTTTTTTTGCCCAACCTAGGTCGAGGCATAGTATTTTGTTTAAATAGCCCTAACGGATCTATTAATGCGGTACGTATTGCTCCTTTAGTTTTTCAATCATGGTGCGAACAATCCTTTCCAGATCGTATTCCGGTTTCCATCCCCAATCCAATGTAGCCTCAACGTCACTTATAGATTTTGGCCAACGGGCAGCAATGTCCTGCCTAAAATCCGGTTCATATTTTACCTTAAACTCCGGATAGTATTTACATATTTCCCTTACAATATCTTCTGGGGAAAAGCTACTTCCGGCAAGATTATAGGCAGTTCTTATTTTAATGTCTTTCTTAGGTGCCTCCATTAATTCCAAAGTTGCCCTAATAGCGTCATCCATGAAGATCATGGGCAGGGTAGTATCTTCATTGAGGAAACAAACAAATTCTTCTTCCAAGACGGCCTTGTGGAAAATTTCCACCGCGTAATCCGTAGTACCACCACCAGGCAAGGATTGGTAACCTATAACCCCAGGGTAGCGAAGAGACCTTACATCCAAACCATATCTTAAAAAATAGTACTGTGCCCATTGTTCTCCTGCCGCCTTGCTCATTCCATATACTGTTGCAGGATTTAGAAATGCGTTGTTGGGAGTATTCACCCAAGGGGCATCCTCTCCAAAAACGGCAATGGAACTCGGAAAGAACACCTTGTCCAATACGTGGATTCTGGCTACTTCCAATACATTAAAAAGCATCCTCATATTAAGATCCCAAGTCCCCAACGGATTTTCTTCTCCCTTTGCAGACAAAATTGCCGCCAAATGATAAATTTGGGTAATCCCATATTTGGTAACCACCTCGCTCAAATGTATTCTATTAGTGGCATCCAAGACTTCAAAGATTCCTTTAAAATTATAGGTTTTCTTTATATCGGTAGCTACCACATTGTCCAAACCATGATGGTGCTGTAATTCTTTTACAAGTACAGTTCCCAATTGTCCATTGGCGCCGATTACTAGAACTTTTGCTTTCATAATGTACCGTTTTAGTCTAATTAACAAAAGTGTTAATTACTGTCGAAATTACTAAATACGATCTATACAAGTAAATATCTGAAATAATTAAGTAATTATCCCTTAATTATGTCCATTTAAAAGTTTTATTTACTTTTATAGATACAAAAATAATTATTTTAAAGTAATTTTTATCCCCACTATGGAGCAATTAGATCAAACCGATATTACCATTCTAAGGATTTTACAAAAAGATTCCAAAAAAACGGCAAAGGAAATCGCCGCAATACTCAATCTAACCCCCTCCCCTGTTTACGAAAGGGTCCGTAGACTGGAAAAACAAGGGGTTATTAAAAAATACGTAGCCATTCTGGACAAAAAGCAAATAGACCGCTCCATAACGGTTATATGCCAAGTATCCATGCGGTATCATAACGAAGCCTTTATTGAGAAATTTGAGGCACAGGTACAGAGTTTGGATGAGGTTCAGGAATGTTACCATTTGGCCGGTCAGGTAGATTTCATCTTAAAAATCCACACCAAAAGTCTAGAGGAATATCATGACTTTGTAAAGACCAAGCTCTCCAAGATCGAAAATATCGGTGTTCTCAACAGTACATTTGTATTGAAGGAAATAAAACAATCCTCGGAATACTACATTTAATACCTAGTAGCATTTCTACTATATTTGTTTTAACCAATAATTTACCAATTTAAGGAAACCAACCATTACCGATTATACCATAATATGAAAATAGTAAGAACCGATATGGAGCTCGAAACTCCATTTGTAGACGAAACCCTTAGGAAAAATGGACATGATCTGGTTTTGCTCCCTGATGGGGTATCAGAAGAAATCCTAATGAAAGAATTGGAGGATTGCGACATCCTTTTAATGTGCTACACCCCTATTACCAAGAATGTCATAGAGTCGGCAAAAAGGCTTAAAGCTATAGTAAAATATGGGGTAGGAATAGATGCTATAGATATTCCGGCGGCCAACGCACGGGGCATAGTAGTGGTCAATATTCCGGAATACGCAGAGGAGACCGTCGCAGAAGGGGCATTTGCCATGCTTATTGCACTGGCCAAAAAGCTGCCAACGCTACAAAAGCAAATGAACAGCAAAGCTTGGGTATGGCCAAGTAGCGAGTGGCTGGGACAGGATATTGCCGGAAAAACACTCGGTATCATTGGTTGTGGTAAAATAGGAAGTAGCATGGCAAGGATGGCGGGCCTGGGGTTTAGGGCAAGAGTTATTGGTTACGACCCCAGCAAGACGAAAGAGGAATTGGCAAAAAGGGGGATTCAGAAATATGATGACCTCTCCGAAATGCTTAAGGAGTGCGATTTTATTTCCCTTCATTCCGTTTTGAACAAAAATACCAAACACCTCATAGGGGCCAAGGAGTTTTCGGTAATGAAAGAAACCGCTATCATTATCAATTCTGCCCGAGGTGCCTTGATAGATGAATTGGCACTCTTGAATGCCTTGGAGAAAAAACAAATTGCCGGTGCCGGCCTTGATGTCTACAGCCAGGAGCCATTGAACAAAACGGACCATCCGTTAAAAAAGCTTTACGAAATGGACAATGTGATCCTACTGCCCCACTTAACTTTTTACACCCATGAAGCAATGCATAGACTTGAAGTGGAGACCATGGAGAGAATTACAGAGGTCATGGAAAATAGGCCGGTCACTATTAAATCCAAAGACCCACGACTTCAAAATCAGCCCCAGATAAAGCTATAAAATAATTGATCCACACCCTTCATTGTCTCTCAGCTTTTGCCATAAGTGTAGTTGTATTCTGTAGAGTGTATTATTAGATGATAGGCTCATAATCCAATTCCAAAAACTTTTCTACGTACTTGGCCCAATAGGTTGCAACAAACCTATTGTGGTCCGGATCTGTATTATAAGCTTCGTAAGCCACCATATTGTCAAATTCCATTGACAAACAATAATCAAAATCGTTCTTCTTCCCTGTTTGTCGCAAGGATTGAAAATTATGGACTCCAGGTATCAAGGCCAATTTTGCCGCTGCGGAAAGAAACTCTTTTTCTTCAGGCGAGCCTTTGGGGTATTTTAACTTTAGCACTACCGTGTGTTGTATCATAAACTGGAATTTAGATTTATATGTAGGTGAATTTAAGCCGCTAATACACTACCATTCTTTTGTTATCCTCCAATTCAATATCAATGCCATCTATTAACTGGTTGCCTTGATATTTAGTAGGTTCGGACTTGTCATAATCCACCAATGTATATTCCCGATCTATATCTGCCGTAAACCACTCAGGAAATTGGTTGATTCTGGCCCAATCCATAGGCAATTTCATATTCTCCCTATGTCTAGGTTTATCAAAATATAGCTTTCCTTTCCAGGGGAGTTCAGATTTGATAGAGATCAATAAGGAATCCCCTTTTTGCTCCGCTCCCATAAACAGGTCATCTCTCCAAGGCCTTACATACAAGCCCTTGCTTTTCCATAAATTATACATAATGGAAGTCCGCGCAAAGTTGCCATCGCCATGCCAGCCTTCTATAATTCCATTTTCCTGCTGCATGGCCCACATTACTTTTATTTCACTGTCCATCCATTTGGCAACGGAGGGATGCGGAATTCGGTTGTACAAATTTAGGGCTCCTTCAATGGCATCCGCATACCCATCAGCACTGCCGTTTTCCCAATCATAGTTGGTATATTTGTTTAAATTGGAATAAATTTTCAATATGGCTTCCCTATATTTCGGATTCTTATCCAATAAATAAACGGCATAAAATCCGTTTAGGGTATATCCCCAATTATCGGCAGGACGTTCCTGTACAATTTCTCCTGTTTGGGGATTTATGGCGTCATAAAATAATCCATCGGCATTTCTACCAACTTCCAGAATCCTGTCCATCATCTCATGCAATGGCTTTTTGTAGGCTTCCCTTTTGTTAGGTTTGGCAAAGCTTGTAGACACATACAATTCACATAAGCCAGATATCAACTCACACCCATGGTCTCGCAGCCTAAGGTAATCCAAGTCCTTTGTGGGATGGTGGTCGCCCAGTAGATAATAGTCCCCAATGGCTACGGCCCAGTCCAAGAACCTTTCATCGCCGGTCATCCAGTATATTCGGGAAAGGGTCTGTAGCAATTCGCCATTCACTTCTTCCCGTGTTGCATTGGAACCATCCCTGGATATCCCATCTGCAACATTTACTTCATTCTTCATGTCGTACAGCATCTCCATCATTCTTTCCGACCATGGACTTTTTCCTAACCATTCTGTAAGGGGCAGCAAGCCATCCTTAATATATTCCGAAGTCCCAAAAATGATTTCTGCCATATCCAATTTTTCATTTTGAAAATCCTTTTTAGAAAAAGAATAGGTATCAGGTAGACTGTTAACCCTGGAAGTGAGTTTTTTTTCAGCATGTAACATATCCAACATTGTCCCATCAAATAAAGCCTGATCTGTAAAAAAAGAAGTGAGCACCATAAACGGATAATTATCGGCGGCAGCATCTTTCGCATTCCATATGTCCGTATCGGTTTGAAGGTTTCTCGGAATTAGGCCCGATTCGGGATCAGCCTCCTGCAACCAACCATGAACAAAGTCTTCGCTCCTAATAAAACCCTCATTGGCCAAAATGGCATTTTCATGAGCTTTGGCAAATAGAGCGCTATCCTCTGCGGACATCTGTATAACGGGATGAGCATCTTTGCAGGCTACTATACTTAAAATTCCCAGTGCAAGAAATAAATTTATTTTCATGATACTCTTGGTTATTTTATGGACAAACCGTTACAGCTTGGATATAAATTTATCTACGGCCTCTATTGCTCCCTCTTCAGAATCGATTTTTTCAACAGAAAAGTTATTGGCCTTGTTCATGGATTTATAATGTTCCTTCACAAAATCATAGGTCTGCGAGTACTCGGTATCCATTGCTCCGCCATCCGTCTCCACAACCAGCATCAATTTTCGTGGGGCAAAAGCTGCCGACAGATCCTGCAAGTCATAATTAGGCAAGGCGCCGGCAACGGTAAAAGGTATATGGGCAGGGTTGTAGACTTTGTTGGAAACTATGGTTTCAAATGAAAGCATTGGATCCAAAAACAACATCCTTGAAAATTCCACCCCCGAAACAGCAGCGTGCAATAGACTGGAATTAAAGCCCCCTTTAGATATTCCCATAAATTCTTTATCGTCCAATTTCATATTCGTTTTACACACTTCCAGCAGCGTTTCTATGGCCTCCACATGCAAGGCAATCGTACTTTTTCCGTTCAATATCCCTGCAAACCATTGATTGTAGGAGGTATTTTCAAAATAGGCATCACCTTTTAAATACCCGGGTCCCAATTCACCGTAGCCAGGCATATCTGGGACAATTACGGTAACACCTTTTTTGACCATTTGTACGGGAATGGCATAAGCCTCGTCCGACTCCTTATTCTCCATATTATCCAAATAAAGTGCCGAGCTACCCATGGGTTGTTTCGGCACCAAGGTTACAAACGGAATTATTTTGTCCCCTTCTTCAACTATCAGATATTTATTTAAAAAATAGGTTTCAAATTCTGTTTGTCCGGAAAATATCAATTTTGCTTTCTTGGCATTTTCTGTATAACCCGAAATTGCTTGTACCTTTTGTTTTAAATCGAATAAATGTTGGTCCATATTCTGCCTGCTCCCATTCAATACCTCCATATTTTTCTTGGTCAGATCGCTATTTACATCGAACAAAAATTTGCTCCCAACCGATGTTGAAAGTTGACCCGTTTCCGTAACATACAATTCTTCTACTGGAAAAATAACCACTTCCTCATCCTTGGAATCTCCCGGGTTATCCAAATGCCTTTGAAAAAAAGCATACATGGCTTCCCTATTTTTTAGGGTAGATTGATGCCCGGCATTGTCCTCCACCATCATCATATTTTCTTCTTTACCAAAAGCTTTGTACGCCAATTTCGTTTCCTGATAGGTATCCCGTGCTCCCTGAATACTAAACATATCCCGTGTTGTAGTTATCATCAAAGTTGGTTTGGGAGCCCTCACCTCCAAAAGATCTGCATGGTCCAAACCAAGTTGAATACCCCGGGGAAAATTCTGCTCTGCATCCTGTGGCCCTCCTGATTTTAATTGATATTCCATGCTGGTGATATAACATTCCGGGGCTGAAGCTTTAATACGCTCATCGAAGGCCGCAATGTGGGAAGACTGTGTTCCACCACCAGACCTGCCGGTAATACCAATACGGTTGGGATCCACTTCCTTACGGCTAAGTAAATAATCTACTGCCCTAATTCCATCCCAAATCATATATTTACCAGTGGATTCCCCGTTGACAAACAACTGTGCCCCGGGATAGGAATGCTCACGCGTTGGACTAAAGCGCGACTTGCCCTGGTTCTGATCAAAATACTGCAATCTCTCCCCTTGTCCGTAAGGGTCAAAAGCAAAGACGGCAAAACCCTTTTTTACGAGATTGAGAATAACATGTTGATAGATATCGCTTCTAAAAGCCAAATCGCTATGACCACTGCAATATATTATAGTTGGCAGGTTCCTCCTTTTGCCTTGTGGAATAAAAAAAGCAGCTGTTACCTTTACCCCCGGCATAGATTCGAAATATAATTTTTCTATGCTATACCCATCCTTTTTAATCCTTTTGGTAATTATAGGATTCAAAGGTGTTTTTGCTGGAAAATCCCCTATGGACTCCTGTAGCTTTTCTTTGACCAATTCTTGTCTCCCTTTCCAATCTATTTTCGTCCGTAGCTTTGAAATGGACTCTTTTCTTTGGGCAAGTGTTTCAAACGAAATTTCACTTTGTTGCTTATAAAGTTGATTTTCCGCGTCGGAATAATATTTCCAATAATCCAGCACCGAATAATCGGTTTGGGAAAAACTGGAGAAGGTGCAGCTTAGGAATACCAGAAATATTCTAATATTGGTAAATTGGCAATTGAAGTTTTTAGACATAAGTTTAATTTTATGGAGAAAACAAAAAAAATTGATTTCAATATATGTATTTAATCGTTTAAACAATAAAAATATACCATATTTACAATTCAAAAAGCGGAAGAATGTCACTCGAAGTGGCAAAAGTTATAAATCCAACTGTATTGCATTTTAATTTGGCCGTGATTTCTATAGGCCATTTGTGGTGAACTTTAATTAAAATATGATCTCCATGAGCCAACACCATATATTAAAAATACTTTTTCTAATAGCCAACATATGGTTAACCCCTAATTTGGGTTTTAGTCAATATGTAACAAATGCGCCCGAAGCCTTTAAAGCCTTGAATTCCGATCCGGAAGTAATCCTAATCAATAATAAAATAAAAGTCCCAAGTGAAAGTGGCCATTTCCAAGGGGTTCAATTTATAGAAAAGAAGGGGACGGAAAAACTTCTCGTCTCTGGGAGTTCACTTACCAAGGCCTACGTTTTACAAATAAACCTTAAAAAACGAAAAACGGATAAGTTAATTACACTAATGACAGATCCTTACAGGCATGCCGGGGGGATTCAAGTCAGTGAACCTTATATGATTGTTGGCATTGAGGACAATATCCTTAAAACCACTTCCAAGGTCTGCCTCTACAATTATAGGAACAATGCCCTTTCTAAGAGTCGGCCTAATATAATTATTGAACGCGAGGGCCAGTCTAAACAGAAAACAGCGGGAGCAACGGGATTATTGGCCTTGGATAATCATTATTTGGCAGTAGTAGCAAATTGGGACTCCCGAAACTGGGACTTTTACCAAATCGACACCGAAAAAGGGGAACATAAATTCCTGTATAGTTTTACTGCGCCAATTGATTGGGGAAGCTATCAATCCATCAACCTTATCAAGGATGACTCTGCCATTTATGCCATTGGTTTTCATAAAAAAGATGCTGCTGGACAGACCGATTTAATCCTTGTTAGCAAGCTGGGATCTTTTGAACCCATCATGGAGAAAATCGATTCCAAAACATTTAATTGTATGAATGGGGTCGATTTTAATGCGGCCGTGGGCTTGCAGGTAGACGGTGAGGGAAAATTAGTTATCTGGAGTACCCAAGGGGATCCCGACAGGTCTATTGCCGTAAACAAGTTTATTCAAAAATAAAAGCATGCTAAAAATTATCAAACCATTATCACTGACTGTCCTATTTTTTTGCATCACTTCCCAGCTTATTGCTCAACAAAATTGGAAAAGCATAACCTCTGTAGAAGACCTTATCACCTCCTATCCCGAGACCATAGAAAATATGTTGAATCAATTTAATTTAGATTATACGGGACTGGAAAAGGTAAAATTGGCCCACAGCGATGGTAATACCCTAGAGGCATGCAAAGAATTATTGGCCTATTATAAAAATGGAGCCATGGCCGCCGATCTACGCAAAGAAATTCCAACAAAAACGATGCGGGAAGTAGCCGCTGCCGATACCATTCTGACCAATGTTTTTGTGGTACAAAATGTACGTGGAAAAGTTCCCTATCTTGAAGATGGGCATCGCGACTGGTACTACAAAGGCCCCAATAATGACAATGAATGGGCTTGGCTTTCCAATAGGCATAGTCAGTTAAGCCAAATATTCAATACTTATTTGGAAACCGGAAACCCCAAATATGCCCAATATATGGACCTATTCTTAAGGGATTTTATAATTAAGAGCATGCCCTACCCTGCGGTTAAAAGCAGTACCTCTGTATGGCGGGGATTGGAGGTAGCTGCCCGAGCAAAAAAATGGACCAAAATGTTTTACGGACTAATAAACAGCGATTATATTTCCCCTGCCACACAACTACTAATGCTCAGTAGTTTGCCCGATCATGCCCATTACAATAGAAATTTTCACAGCAGCAATAATTGGCTGACCATGGAAATTTCCTCATTGGCAACGGTGGCAGCCTATTTTCCGGAATATAAAAATTCTGAAGAATGGCTGGACTATGCCATTGAAACTATGGTGGAAAGCATGAAAGATCAGGTATATCCAGATGGGGTACAAACCGAACTAAGTTCGCATTACCATAACGTATCCTTAATTAATTTTGAACTTTTCAAAGATATCTGTGACAAAGCCAACAAGACTTTGCCCGACTTCTACAATAACACCATAGAGGACATGTACGGCTATATTTCGCATATGGTGAGACCTAGTGGTTTTCGATTGATGAACAATGATGGCGACAGGGGTAGTGACCGTAACTTCATCTTAAAAGGAGCTAAAAAGTATAACCATCCAGATTGGGAATATATTGTTGCCAATGGCCAATCTGGAAACAAACCTGTTGACGGTCCCTCCTATTTCTATCCTTGGGCAGGACATTTTGTTTCCCGTAGTGGTTTCGACCAGGATGCCCAATGGTCGTTTTTTGACATGGGACCTTGGGGCAGTGGCCATCAACACAATGACAAACTTCACCTTTCCGTTTCCGCCTTTGGAAAGGATTTCTTGGTAGATTCGGGAAGATTTGCCTATACCGGTGAGGTAGCCGAAAAATTCCGTCCTTATGCCAAGGGCAGTGCGGGACACAACTTGATTTTAATTGACGGTAAAGGACAAACTAGCGGCCCCAAACTTGCCCAAGAACCCTTAGCTGACAGTCACTTTAAAATAACAGAAGGTTTTGATTATGCTTCAAATTCCTTTGATCAATTTATCGATATAGCCGGAAAGGCGAAACAAACCAGGGCAATGTTCTATGTTCGTAACGAATTCTGGGTGGTGGTAGACCGAGTTGAAACAGATAGACCACGCACCATTGAAGCCCTTTGGCACTGGCATCCTGATAATAAGGTAGAAAAAGAAAGGTCTATTGTGAAGACGATTAATAAAAGGGGAAACCTAGCAATTATCCCTGTAGGTAGGCAAAAAATTAATCCAAAATTTATTAAAGGTCAGGAAAATCCTCAAATTCAAGGCTGGTATAGTCCTGAATACAATATTTATGGACCCAATATAACAAGTTCATATACTACCGATATAACTTCCGATGCCACTTTTGTATGGTTACTTATGCCTTCAGAAAAAGCTATCCCAAAAATAAAGGCGAAAATTAAATCGGAAAATACGGAAGGGATTACACTTAGTGTATCTGCCAAGGATAAGAAATGGCTGCTCAGCATTCCTTTCTACAAAAGTGCCAATGCAGCAATGGAGAAATCACATTAATAAAGTTTGGCAAAATCCGGCTTGGTAAAAACACCTAGGAAAATCCTGAATTTTTAGTCCAAATACAGGGCAAAACACAATTGGATTTTAAAGATTTCCTATATTGGGTGTATTAAAAATATATGATCTATGGTCATATATAATTGTTAGCTACAACCCTATTAAATGATCAAAAACAGAAAATACATTATTGGGATCGGAATACTAATATTCCTAATTGTTGGATATTTTATAGCGGACAGTATTCTATTTAGTGGTGTAAGGCCAAGACACATAAATGAAAATGGTTTTCAGGCAAATTATTTTGTAAAAACCGATACCAAGAAAAAAGTATCAATAGTTTTGATAGGTGGAGGACCATGGGGAGATTACTGGGGGCAACAGTTTGCCAGCAGCGGATATAGTGGTTTGTCATTACCATATACCCAAAGGGAAGGCTTACCCAAATTACCCGAGGAAATTAATTTAGAATACTTTGAAAAAGCTTTGGTATGGTTAAAAAAACAGCCAGAAGTTGATCCAAATAAAATAATTGTAATGGGAGCATCAAGAAATGCGGAATTAGCATTAGTCCTTGCTTCCATATTCCCTGAATCTATTAGCGGAGTTGTTGCCTACGCACCAAGCGCTGTATCCTGGTCAAATACAGTTTTACCATACAATTCCAACGAATTGAAATCGAGCTGGAAATATGAAGGGGTTGATATTCCATACGTGCCTATGAATAAAATAAAAGGAAACGAATCAAATAAAATTATAATGGTAGAGTATTGGAAAAAGGGGTTGCAAAAAACAGATTTCATAGAACAAGCGGCCATCAAAGTGGAAAAGATCAATGGACCTGTTCTACTTTTTTCTGGACGTGATGATCGGGTTTGGCCATCATCCATAATGGCAGATATGATAGAAAAAAGATTAGAAGCCCATAGTTTTAAATACTCTTTTCAGAATATAAAATATGAAAACGCTGGACACTTAATTTCTAGTAATCCCGATGACAATACCAGTTATAGAACTGGAACAATTAATATTAGCGGGAAAAATTATGAATATGAATTTGGCGGAAATGATGATGGAGATTTTAAGGCTAAACAAGACGCCAAAATGAAATTGATGGAATTTTTGGAAAAGATTTAAAAACTTGCCAGTAAAACCTATGAAGCAATGCAGGCCTGGGCTTCCATTCCAAATTTTGTCCAAATTTCTGAGATCTCAAAATCGGAAAGGTTTTGTTATCTGATTTGCGGAAAGCAAATGATAGTTTGCTCTCCTACTTTTAATAACACAACAATTGTGCTCTATGCTGGGAAAACGTAATAAAGATTTATAAAGTGGAGATATTTGATGGAACTTGGTTAATGATTAAAAAAGGGTCCGATTATTGTCCGCCTGAATTTATTGAATTTGAAAACAACCAAATTATTCACTTTAAGTTAGAGAAAATAATCGTAGACGGATTATCAAAAAAAGTACATGAAAGGAATGAAACTTTTTCTGAAACCAAATGTGTGTTTATAAATGAAAATAGGATAAGAATATATAGAATGGGAAAAACCCATACAGCTATTAGCGAAATAGAATCGCTTACAGAAGATACTGAATTCGCTACGGATTACGAAAGAATAAGACCTACAAAAACAAAATTGACCTCAAAGAAAATTCAGGCAATCGAATTCGAAGCTGAATGGAATAATGAAAAAATCCCCTTCGTGTTTAATAAGATTTTGGATAATCCGACAATAAATAAAATTAACAAAAGACTTAATATAGAGGGTCGAAAATTAGTATTGGAAAAACTTCAAGGAACATATTTTGCTTCGATTTATGAAAATGGAGAAAGAAGTACACTTATCGGAATTAAGGAAATTGACGAGGAAAAAGCAATTCTTTTTGGTTTTCCTGAAACACCCTATCAAATAACAGCAAAATGATTAAAAATACGCTAGACGCAACAATGCCTAAATTCTATCGGACTTACTAACGTCAGTGCCAAACCGAAAGTTAATGTATAGAAACCCTTAACCAACGGTTATACACGTTTGTTTTAGGACGTTTTTTTAAAGAATATTACGAATAGACAAATCAAAAATTTTGAATAAAAAAATCAAATTCACACCCTCTTAAAATGACAAAATTACTTATTCTATTTACAGTAATCATTAGTATAGGTTGTAAAGAAAAACATTCAGAATCAATAGTTGGAACACAATTTAAAGACTACGGGAGTTTAAACCAATTAGTCAATTTTGAAAAGGTATCCGATACTACTTTTTTTAATGATGAAATTGAACCTAAATTCAAATTACTTCATTTAAAAAACAAAAACAGAGACCTTGTTATCTATTCCAGGATCCAATATGATTCTAATAATAACAGGATATACAAAGTATTGGATACCTTATCATTTTTAACTTCTGATAATAGTGAAAAACTAACAATTGGTTATTGTGAAATTGACTTAAAAAATAATAACAAGGGTAACATAATTGCATTAATTGAAAAAACCGATGATGAAAATATGTTTATCAAAAAAATAAAGGAGGCATGGGTTGCCAACCCCGATTCTGAACGAATTGAAAAATTAAAAAACATTGATATAGTGGATTGTTTCAATGATTCATACAACGGAAACGAAACTAAAATCAATTATGATCTTTTAAATAAATAAAGAACGAACATATAATGAAAAGTACATTTCCAATTCTAGAATCAGAAAGGGTAACTTTAAGACAATTTGTTGATTCGGATTTGGAAAATGTTTTTAAAGGGCTTTCACACCCCGATATTATTAAGTACTACGGAATTAGTTTTAATAGTATGGAAGCAACAAAAGAACAAATGGCCTGGTATGCCGACCTGGAAAAAAATGAAACTGGAATTTGGTGGGCTATTTGCTCAAAAGAGGATGGCAGATTTCTTGGAGCAGGAGGATTAAACGCCATAACCAAAGAAAATAGAAAGGCAGAAATTGGTTTTTGGTTGATGCCAGAAAATTGGGGAAAAGGACTTATGACCGAAGTAATGCCCCTAATTATTAATCACGCATTCACTAGTATAGGATTACATACAATTGAAGGTTTTGTGGAGACTAAAAATGTGAATTGTAAAAAAGCTCTTGCTAAACTGAAATTCAATTGGGAAGGAACTATGCAAGACTGTGAAATTAAAAATGGAGAATTTATTAGTTTAGATATTTACTCAAAATTAGTTGACAAATGAAACGTCTTGCAACAGGGTGTTTGAAACATTCTCCATAACAGTTAAAGCGAAAGTCTGTGCACATTTGCAATGACCAGTTAACGGAATAATGCGCAATAACAAAATGTTGATGCAGAAATCCTATTCCCGTTTCATACACTAACCATTGGCCATAATTATGAATAAAATTCATCTCCAAACAATAGCGGAAAAAGAGGCGAAAGAATTATTTAGCCTGATAAACAGAAATAAGGAAAGATTAGCTAGATATTTTCCCCTTACCTTAAAAAAGAACGAAAATATTGATTCGACTATCAATTATTTAAAGGAGTTAACGCAAAAAACAAAAAAGAAGGAAATTTATGCCTTGGGAATTTATTCCCAACAAGTTTTGATAGGTATGATGTTTGTTAAAAATATCGATTGGCGGGTTCCAAAATGTGAATTAGGTTATTTTATAGACAAGGCATATGAAGGAAAAGGAATAATGTCCATAGCCATTGATGAAACCATTAAATATTGTTTTGAAAATCTGAAAATGGAAAAAATATTTTTAAGAAATGGAACTGAAAATATTGGTAGTAAACGCCTAGCCGAAAAAAAAGGATTTGAATTGGAAGGAATAATGCGCAGAGAATTTAGATTGGAGACCAAGGAATTAGTCGATGTAGAATATTATGGAAAATTAAAGACTCCTACCAAGAATTCATAACCGCTTCTTGATCTAAAATTAGCAATTTAAAACCTGTAACGCATGGTTCTAGGAGACTGTTGTACTTAATTGCCAAAATAGATTGTATTAAATCTGAATTGGATTTGAAAATATTGTATTAAGTCACATCTTTGCGCCTCTTATGAAGAAAACCATCCTATTTATTTTATCATTATCCGGAATATTCGCCAGCGCACAGGAACTGGATTGCACAGACTTTACAAATGGCACCTTTTTGGTCCACACAAGCGGGGCCGCCCCAGTAACATGGAGATTGGTCAGGGAAGGGAATTACCAAACGGAATATAAGGTAGAAATTCCGGGAAACGATCACGGTTCGACGGCTCCTAAAATTGAACATTCCAAAATTGAATGGATAAATAACTGTACTTTTCGCCTAACCTATGACGAATCCAAATCAGAACTTACAGTGGCCCAAAAATATATTAATCAAATTAATGGTATTTTGATGGAAGTAATAAAAATAGAGGGGAATTGTTTCACCTATAAATCTACCATGACCGTTAATGGTAAGGATGTGGTAAATCAAGGTAAAATGTACAAACAATAATATCCGTTCCAAAATACCTTGAAATATATACCAATATATTGGACTATATAAGGTATTGGATTATGGGAAAAGCCAATAAAACCTTATCCAAATGGTTTAATTGGTTTCATATAGGTTTTACTTTTGGAGGAACTTTTATTGTACTTGTTTTATCTCTATTTTAGAGATAATATTATGGAATATGACTTTAACAATAGCCTTATCTTAATAGTATTCATAACAATCTTAGGTCAAATTATTTTCCCCATCAATATCATCTACGGATTACTGAATAAGAAAGATAGAACCAATAGCTAGTACAGATCTTAATTTAGTCCTCCCCTATTCCTAAGAAAAAACTTCTTGCTTTTTGTCCGTCACTATTCCTATCCTGTATAATCCTCCTAGACCTATAATCCTAACAGGCCTGAATTTCTAGATTCAATTGGGCAGGTTCGATATGTATTTACTAAATTAGTTACCAAAACATCGATATTAATTTTACACCAGCATTTTAGCGCCTATTGGATAAATGAAACTATTAAAACGCCTTTTGAAAATTTTCCTTGGGATTGTTGGTATGGTAATTATAGCTGCCATCATTGCATTGGGGCTGGACATATTGGGGACGAGTTATTTGAAAATCAAGAATGTGCCGGCTTCCAATAACACAACCTATCTTATAACCAATGTAAACATAATTCCAATGTTCCAAGATACTGTCTTGGCCAATAAAATGGTGTATATCCAAGATGGTTTCATTAAAAGTATCTCCGAAAGCCTACCCAACAAAGAAGTAGAGATTGTTGATGCCCAAGGTAAATTTCTACTCCCCGGACTCATAGATATGCATGTGCACGTATGGGACAAATACGAACTTGGACTGTACCTTGCCAATGGTGTCACTGCGGTTAGAAATGTATGGGGTATACCAATGCATTTAAGAATCAAGGAAGATGTAAACAATGATAAAATACTTTCCCCCTACTTTTACACAACGGGGCCTAAGCTCACAGGCCCGGAATTTATAGGTGACGATAATTTAAATTTAACCAGTCCCAGTGAAGCCAAAGATAAAGTGATTTCCTATAAGGACAGAGGCTATGATTTTATTAAAACCTATTATGGATTGGATAGGGATATATTTGATGCTGTTGTAAAACAGGCTGGCATTTCCAAAATGGATATCGTTGCCCATCCTTCACAAAAAGTGCCCTTTTCATATCACTTAAATCCACAGATCAAATCTATTGAACACGCCGAAGAAATTGTGCAACAACCTTTGCAGTTCAATTTAGACACCATTAAACTACAACCTATAATCGATTCAATTTCCAATTCAAAGCATAGCAGTTATTGCCCAACGCTAACGGTGTTCAACAATATTTATCAGATGATGATAAACGATTCCATTTTAGAGGCGGAACCTTTATCCTATATGAATCCACTCATCAAAAAAGTAGACAGTAAAAATCAGTTTAACCGCTGGCACAATGCCAAGATGGAAGATTCCAATGTGGTGGATAGAATAAAAAATCAACACGATTTTCATTTGGAAATCGTTGCCGAACTCCACAAGGCCGGGGTTCCAATTATATGTGGAACCGATGCAGGAATAGGAGTTACACTGCCTGGATTTTCAATTCATAAAGAACTTGCATTTTACAAGGAGGCAGGACTTTCCAATTACGAAGTTTTGAAAACGGCCACGGTAAATGCTGCTCAAACACATTCCATTATGCACCAACTGGGAACTATTGAAGTAGGTAAAGTTGCCAATTTGCTTCTTGTAGATCATAACCCGTTAATAGAATTATCCACATTGAAAAACCCTTCAACCATTTTTATTAAGGGAAGGCAAATAAATAGAAAGACCCTCCTTTCCTTTAAAGAAAAGGCCAAGAATCGGAAAAATTTAATAGCCTCAGCACTGAGGTACTTGGAAAATTTGCTCATTGAAAAATAGATTATCGCACATAATTAACCTATAATCACAGCAGTCGGAAGGATTGTTGTTTACTATCAACCATAAAACAAATAAAAACCATGCAAATTAACTCCCAACATATGCAGGATGTACTCTACAAACTGTTCCTAAAATATAAGTTTCCTCAGGAAAAGGCACACTTACTGGCCCAAACCTATACTGAAAGTACCTTGGCCGGTGTAAATTCCCATGGTATCAACAGGGTACCCCTTTTTTTGGAATATGTGGAAAACGGTTCCGTTAAGATTGATGCCGAGGCTGAAAAAGTGGAGTCATTTGGCAGTATAGAACGCTGGGACGGGAATTATGGCCCTGGTATCATCAATGCTACCAAGTGTACCAATCGGGCCGTGGAACTAGCCAAAACACATGGCATGGGCCTTGTAGCATTGCGCAACACCAATCATTGGATGCGCGGCGGCACCTATGGAAAGTTTGCAGCGGATGCAGGTTGCATTTCCATCCTATTCACCAATACACAGCCCAATATGCCGCCTTGGGGCGGTAATGACAGCCGAATTGGCAACAACCCGTTCATTGTATCCATTCCAAGGAAGGGGGGCAATGTGGTACTGGATATGGCCATTTCCCAGTTCGCTTTCGGGAAGATCAATGACTATAAACTAAGGGGAAAAAAACTGCCCTTCCCAGGGGGTTGGGATGCCAATGACGAACTGTCCAACGATCCCGAGAAGATTACATTAAAGGAACGTGGTCTGCCCATTGGGTATTGGAAAGGTTCCGCCCTATCCATAATTTTGGATATGTTGGCCACCTTATTGTCCGCCGGAAATTCTACCTATAAAGTAGGGCAAAAGGATTTTGAAACGGGGATATCCCAGGTGTACCTTTGCATTTACCAAGAAGTTTTTAAGGACAAGGCACTACAGGAAAAACTATTAAATGAAATTATTGACTATACCCATGATGTAGAACCCATGCAGGCCGGAGATAAAATTTATTATCCCGGGGAAAGAAGTGCCCTTACCAGGGAAGAAAATCTAAAGAACGGGATGCCCGTTAGCGATAGTGTTTGGGAAAAGATTATGGCCCTGGCCGAATCATAAAAAAGAAGAACTTATATATACTTTACAAGTAATGAAAAAATCAACCATAACGGAGATCAGGGAACGTTTCGACAAGGATGTGGAGCGTTTCTCCAATTTGGACACTGGGCAACTTACCACCATCGACGCAAAAATTTCCTTGGAGCTGATTACCGAAGCAGCCAAAAGAATTGCCCCCAATGCCGAGCAATTATTGGACATAGGATGTGGCGCGGGAAACTATTCCCTAAAAATGCTCTCCAAACTTTCCAACCTGGAATGTACCCTGGTAGACCTTAGTGGTCCCATGTTGGACAAGGCCTTAGAAAGGGTATCTGAACAGACCAATAGAAAGGTGCATATAGTAAAGGGAGATGTCAGGGAGGTACCTTTAAAGCAAAACCATTTCGATATTATTTTAGCAGGAGCCGTACTGCACCATTTAAGGGACGACCAAGATTGGGAAAACACCTTTAAAAAAATATATGGCCTGCTAAAGCCAGGAGGCTGTTTTATGATTTCGGACCTGATTACCCAGGACAGCGAAATATTAAATGAATATACCTGGGAAAGATATGGGGACTATTTGGAGGAATTGGGCGGAAAGGACTACAGGAAAAAAGTGTTGGATTATGTGGACAAAGAGGATTCTCCAAGATCTATGAACTATCAGATGGACCTTATGAAAAAGTTAGGCTTTAGCAAGGTGGAGATATTGCATAAGAATATGTGTTTTGGGGCTTTCGGAGGAATAAAATAAGGATTCTATCCATTTAAGGGCATAATACATCCATTTTACGTTGATCCGCATTCATAATCGTGCCAATACATGCAATAATATTGTGCGGGAAGTTGTAAATTAATTGTCAAAAATTAAAGGGAATGACTTCAAACCTAAAACTCCGATGTTCCTACCTATTCCTTTTTTCAATGCTCGGACTTGTGTCCTGTGGGTCATCTTCAACTAAAACCATTGAAATTAGGGGTATCTACGGGAACCCCAAACCCCTATGGGACAAAGGGTATAAACTAAACGACCTTGGGGTAAATGCCATATTTGTCCACAGCGGATCCATTAACGAGGACATGATAGACAGGGCAAGGGCCGAAGGGGCCAGGGTATATGCCGAATTCGCCACTTTGAACGGCAAAGGTTACGTGGATACCCATCCTGAGGCCTGGGCCATAAATGAAAAAGGAGAAAGGGTTGCGGCCGCCACCTGGTTTATGGGTGCCTGCCCTACCGAACCAGGTTTCAGAAAATATCGTTTTGACCAGCTGCGCGACTTGCTACTAGAGTATGATCTGGATGGGGTGTGGATGGACTATGTACACTGGCATGCCCAATTTGAAGACCCGGAACCCATTTTGCCTGAAACTTGCTTTTGCAAGCATTGTTTAAATAGTTTTTCAAAGGATAGCAATATCCGTTTGCCAGATGCCACAAATGCTGAAAAGGCAGAATACATTCTTAACAACCATGATTCGGCATGGCGAAAATGGCGTTGCCAGGTTATTTACGATTGGACTTCCAATATTAAGAGCATTATGGCCGAAATTAAACCCAGAGCCCTACTTGGCCTTTATCATTGTCCGTGGAACGACGAAGAATTTAATGGCGCCAGAGAACGTATTCTGGGTTTGGATTATGATCTTTTGAAAAAAACCGTGGATGTTTTTTCGCCTATGGTCTACCACCAAAGAATGGGCAGAGACCCCAATTGGGTGGAGGAGAACATTGAATGGTTTAGTAAAAAGATAGATGCTGAAGATAATGCCTACCCAAAAATATGGCCCATTGTCCAGGCCTACAATGAGCCGGGCATAGTTACCAATGAAGCCTTTGAAACGGTATTGCGTGGCGGACTAGCTGGTAAGTCGACCGGAGTAATGATGTTTACCACCCATGCCATAGCAGAGGATGAAGGTAAAACGGAAGTGATGAAAAAGGTATATTCTGAGCAAAAGGACAGACAATGAAATAGAATTGATGTAAAAGGTATTAATTCTATTTATAAAAACGGAATATAGGTACTTTTAACTATACTCAATTGTTGGTAACAAGCACACTAACCATAGCGAGAAATGCAGTTCTATAAATATTTTCCGAATGAAAGTTTAAGGCCCTACATCAAATATCTTGTTGTATCGGAGAATGAAATGGAAAGTGAATATAAAGTTTTTCCACCATCAGGTTTGGTAATGGGGTTTCAATACAAAGGACAGCTTGCTATCGTAAAGGGAAATATAGAGAACAAACTCAATTCATCGGGAATAACAGGGATTTCCGATAGGTATAGAATCTTTAAAAACTCTGCAGGTATCGGAACAATTCTAGTATATTTTACCGAAATTGGATTCACCCATTTCACTTCCCTTCCTGCTAACGAACTATATAATCTAAGTCTTTCACTTGACGATATTTTTGATAAAAACAATATATCCGAAGTGGAGGAAAAATTAACTTTAGCCACAACCGAAGAGCAACGAATCATTGTCGTTGAACAGTTTTTGTTATCACAACTTAAAGACATTGAAACGGACAAATTGATTGCCGAAGCTATTAAGCTCATTTATCAGAGCAACGGAGCAGTCAGAATAAAAGAACTAAACCAGAAATTATTTATCAGTCAAAGTCCTTTTGAAAAGCGTTTTAGAAAAGTTGTAGGATCAAGCCCTAAAAAATTCGCTTCAATTGTACGTTTTAACAGGATACTTGACAGTCTTAACACAAGAAATTCGCTGACAGAAATCTGCTACGACAACAATTTCTTTGACCAAGCCCATTTCATTAAAAATTTCAAACAGTTTACTGGAGAAACCCCTGAAAATTTTAAACGCTTCCTATAACAAAACGATTTTTTACAATTACAATTATTTTGGATGTTGAACCTTTGCATAGTAATCATAATTGTAAAACAGTGAGATAGTACATAATCATTTAACTGCTTTAAACATTATGGTTTCGTGAATCCATCAAATCGTTTAACTATGAAAAATCAACAAAGAACATTTAGGGCAGATGAAATAAAAAAAGCACACAGCAAAGTAAAATCGGGTGCTGACTTTCCAACTTATATTCAAGATCTTAAAAAATTAGGGGTTTCCCATTATGAAACTTTTGTAGCGGATGGGCATACGGATTATTATGGTGTTAATGACTACATAATAAGGTCACCCGCAAAGTACGCTTCCCTAAATATTGCACAAACATCCAATAAGGAAGAATTTCAAACCCAATTAAAAGCGCATCAAGAAGGAAAAACGGATTATCCTACATTTTGCAATGACGCGTCAAAATCAGGAATTGAAAAATGGGTCGTACTTATGGAAGAAATGACCTGTACCTACTTTGACAAGGCCAACAATAGCATTTTAGTTGAGGAGATACCTCATTAAATACAGGCTACGCCGTTCTCGATACTAAATGGCTATCGCCATTTCACTCGAACTGACGATCGATAAGCTCACTATGGCGTCCAACTTTGAACCCTCCCCTACTTCGATTTCGCACTTTCAATTAACCTTTCTCTGTTGTCTCCCCGAGCGCAGTCGAGAGGTATAGGACAATAATAACTTTTATTGAGGTCTCGACTCCGCTCGACCGGACAAACCACGATTGTATCTGTTTAGCCCCCGCTGGCGCGAGCATCTTGCTCGTGCCTTAACAGTCCCCATCACTTCGAGCCCGCCTATCGGCAGACAGGACCGCCAGCCAGTCGGGCAGGTGGTTTTATGGAGAGTAATGAAATAAAATTGTATCGAGAAGAAGACAATCTAAACCTAACCTATTCTCCATACAAAATGGCTATCGCCATTTCACTTGAACTGACGATAGAACAGCTGCCCCTCTGGCGCGAGGGTCTCGCCTGCCTGACGGCGAGGCAGGCTCGTGCCTTAACAGTCACTTGTTCAGAATTGAAAGCTACTAACATTATTTATTTTGCGATTATTATAACTTCATTATCTTTAGAATAACGGTAGTTGCCTAGATATGGTTTTAATACCCCTCTAACATATATTTTACAAGGTTAACCTTCTTTTCCATAAATGGACAACGCGAGCATGAAACATGATATTAATGGCAATTCTTAGTAGGAGCTCAATAAAGAAATTAATAAAAGTGAAGAACAATGAAAGTTAATGCAGTGGTATGCCAAGGTCATGGAGTTGCCTCGGGGAAGGCAAAAGACCCACGCTATCCCGATGGCACCTTAAAAGCCCAATGCGAACATTTTTTGCAAAAAGGCTTGGACCTAAATCAGTACTTTCTGGGAACTATCAATTTGGACATTGCACCGTATATTTTCAAAATAAAAAAACCAAAACATTTTCTTGAGAATGTAAATTGGTCCAAATACATTCCTCTTGAAAATTTTTATTTTTTTGATGTATCCCTTCAATTTAAAGGAAGTACTTATAAGGGGTTGATTTATATGCCAGATCCTACCACCAAAGCAGAACATTTTCAAAACCCGACCATTTTGGAACTTTTGCTTCCAAAAATTGAAGGATTAAAATATGGGGATGTTGTAATGCTAGAGGTTATTGATGAACAAATAGAATTGATAGACACACCATCAACGGATTAAAAGTAAAACAACTGGACCAGCACCAAAGTATTTATCATGAAAACAACACCCGAACACAACGAGCGTATAGCGAAATTAACCTTCGCCTCTGTATATCCTCACTATATCACAAAGGTGGAAAAGAAAGGCAGAACTATAGAGGAATTGCATACAGTGATAGAATGGCTAACAGGATATGATGAAAATAAATTGAAGGAACTCATAGATGAGAAAGTTACTTTTAAAACCTTCTTCCAGAGGGCTAAATTGAATCCCAACGCCCACCTCATTACGGGTCTAATCTGTGGCTATAGGATAGAGGAAATTGAAAACACACTAACGCAACAAGTACGGTATTTGGACAAGCTGGTGGACGAATTGGCGAAAGGAAGAAAGATGGAAAAAATTCTACGTGCGGGGTAGATATACCATTATGGCATTATAGTTGGCGTGGCTGTCGTCTTGAACGCTCTTGAGAGGTATAGGACAATAAACTTTTTTGAGGTCTCTACTCCGCTCGACCGGACAAACCACGATTGTATCTGTTTAGCCCCCGCTGGTGCGAGCATCTTGCTCGTGCCTTAACAGTCCCCGTCACTTCGAGCCCGCCTAACGGCAGACAGGACCGCCAGCCAGTCGGGCAGGTGATTTTATAGAGTGAAACGAAATAAAATTGTATCGAGAAGAAGACGATCTAAACCTAACCTGTTCTCGATACAAAATGGCTGTCGCCATTTCACTCGAACTGACGATAAAACAGCTGCCCCGCTGGCGCGAGCATCCTGCTCGTGCCTTAACCGTCACTTGTCCAGAATAAATGGGGTTACTCATAAATATAGTACGAATATTTTTTTCTCTATATCTTTAGAGCAACCGTAGTTGACTTAGTATAATTTTAATACGCCCTCCGGCATACTTTAGATCGTCATCCCTGATGGCAATGTCGCACAATAGAAAGGCACGAGCAGGATGCTCGCGCCAGTGATGAGAAAAAATACATAGAAAAGACTGGTGCAACGCATAACTGAACAACAAATACAAATGAACAAAATCGTAAATCTAACCTTACTATTACTAATCGGATTCATTTGCTGTAAAAACTCTAGAAAGGAAATTGATAAACTTGAAATTGCTAAGAATTATTATAAGGCTCTGGATAGTTCTGATGATTTAAAAATAACTCTTTTATTGACCGATAGCCTTGTGACCAAAGAAACCAAATATGACTATGAACAGATATTTTCTTTGAATGAATATATTGAATGGTTGAAATTGGATGCTGTGTTTCAACCATCATACGAAATCCTTCAAATGGAACAGGAGGATGAAATTGTGAAAGCAAAGATTTCAAAAATCGACAAAAGAATCTCATTTCTTCACCAAGAACCAATTGTCACTAATCAAATTATCCGATTTGATAATGATAAAATCATCAGTATTGAAACAACAGAATATGTTATTTTCAATGATTCAACATTTGTTAAAAACAGAGATGGTATTGTAAGTTGGATTGACGAAAATCATCCTGAATTGAATGGTTTCATACACGACCAAACAGAGACTGGAGGATTAAAATACTTAAAAGCAATTGAACTATATAAAAACAAAAAATAACGTGCTACAAAACCAAATCTTTTGAAAAACACCTATCCATCCCAAAAATCATTACGTCCTTAAAGCAAATTTCATTTAAGTCCATAATATTGCATTAAGGGTATTGAATTGTTAACCCAAAAAAAAATAATATATTCATGAAAAAATCAATGTACAAATACCTAGTCTTTTTAGTTTTTACCGGACTATTGTCCTGTAAATCCAATTCGAAAAATGAAAAAGTAGTAAATATCCAATCAGAGGCCACCGTTTCCAATGAATTAAAACAAGAAGTAATCCAGGATGCCAAGGGATGGCTGGGATTGATTTATGAGCAAGACTATTCCCAGAGTTGGGATAATGCGGCTTCCCTTTTTCAAAAAGCGGTTACAAAAGAACAATGGACGCAACAGTTAAGTGGTATTGTGCCCCCATTGGGAGAAGTAATCAGCAGGGACGTAATTTCATCGGAATACCATACAACACTTCCAGGAGCACCGGATGGGGAGTATATAGTTATCCAATTTAAAACCTCCTTTGAAAATAAAAACGAAAGTATAGAGACCGTTACCCAAATGAAGGATGGTGACCAATGGAAGATATCCGGGTACTTTATAAAATAAGTCTCAGCCTATTAGCTGTGAGACTATAAAAATAAAGGCTATTCTTAGTGTAGTTCGTTAAAGTCTACCTTTATTTACCATTAAATCCTAAATAGTACATGATCGAAACAATTACGTTAAGGAATAGCCCCAAATTGGATATTAGGCTTCAAAAAGATATGTTTGAAATAGTGGATCAGCTAACTCCAAAGAATAATGGCTCCTATGCATGTGGCGGTTTAAAGTCGGTCCAATTAAACAAGGGCTGGTTACTTTCCCTGCTTAGTTATATTCCATTTTTTTGGACGGTCCCCTTTGAACCGGGATTTAGAAACAGAACGCATCTCAATATTAAAATGGCCGAAAAGACGCTAAGAATATGGTTGATGGGTTCGGATATGGAGAAAGCGGCCAGTGTAAAGCAGGAATTGAACAATAAAAAAGTATGACATTAAGAATTGTAATTTGTATTACAGTATTATTAAATACAGGCTTGGGGTTTAACGCTTCTGCCCAAGACCGCCCCAATATTCTTTTTGCAATTAGTGATGACCAATCATTTTTCCATACGAGCTATGAGGGGTCGAACTTTGTTAAAACTCCTGCCTTTGACAGGGTTGCCCGTGAAGGGGTATATTTTTCCAACGCTTATGCCGGTTCTCCTGGGTGCGCACCTTCCAGAAGCGCCATTATTACGGGTAGACATCATTGGCAAAATGAACAGGCCGGACAACATGCCTCGGCATGGTTAAAGAAGTATGTTCCCTTTGTGGATCTGCTTGAAAAAAATGGATATGCCACAGGAAGAACCGGAAAAGGAGTTGGTCCTTTTCAATACGCCCGTACAGAAGGGGATTCGCTTTGGCGAAAAAACGATGCTGCCGGAGTTTCACATAGTAATCTTAAATATGAAAAGCAAAACGATGAACGATTTGCCAACGGCATCAACGCAACCAATTACTTTGGGAATTTTAGATATTTTGTAGAGAATATTAAAAAGGAGCAACCATTTTTTTTCTGGTATGGAGGCTATGAACCGCATAGAAGCTACGAAAAAGGATCTTGGAAAAATATGTCCAAAAAATTGGAAGATGTAGAGGTGCCCGAATTCCTTCCCGATAATGAGGAAATACGGGGAGATCTATTGGATTATGCGGTTGAAATTGAGTGGTTTGATCTTCATCTTCAAAGGATGCTCGAATATTTAGAGGAAATTGGGGAATTGGAAAACACTATTGTAATCGTAACTGCCGATAATGGTATGCCCTTTCCACGTGCCAAGGCCAATAGCTATGAATACGGCGTCCATGTTCCTTTTGCCATTAGATATCCAAAGGAATTTCCGGAAAATAGGGTTGTAGAAGATCCCATTGGTTTTATTGATTTGGCACCTACCATTCTTGAAGTAACCAATACTTCCTCCAAAGGAATGCTCCCCATTACCGGGAAAAGTATATTGAATCTTTTGCGATCTAAAGAAAGTGGTGTCGTATCAAAAACGGAAAGATCAGCATACTCTGGTAGGGAACGACACTCCTCGTCCAGATATTTAAATTGGGGATATCCTCAAAGGTCCGTACGCAAGGGAGATTATCTTTTTATTTGGAACATGAAACCCGAAAGGTGGCCAGCAGGTGCACCACAAAAGTTTGCAGAAAATGATAGCACACAATTGCTTCCTATGCACGGACTGGATAAAAACAATACCTACCTAAATGGCAGTGCTTATACCGATATTGATGATTGCCCAACAAAAACCTATCTTATAGAGTATCATGAAGAAGTAGAAATTATGCCCTATTTCGATTTAGCCGTTGATAAACGACCTGAATTTGAACTTTACAATGTGCAGCAAGATCCTTCTTGTTTAAAAAATTTATCGGGAACACCCTCATTGAAAAAGATTGAAGAGGCCTTAAAGACCCAATTATTACGGGAATTGAAAAAATCCAATGACCCCCGTATTGTAGGTCCCGATCACCAAATATTTGATAGCTACAAACGCTATTCTCCATTGAGAAAGTTCCCAAAACCGGATGATGTAAATTGATTGCTGTACCAAGAACCATAAAGGAATAAGAAACTAGACTGCTTCGCTACTAGAAACTAGATACTGGACTTTTTTTTGTCTTGACCTAAATCTCTAGACTCAAGATTCTACGCTACTGTTTACTGCCAACTTATTACTCACCACCCAACACTTCGATTTCGACTTCGCTCAATCTCCGTAAAGACCTAGAACATTAAACTTTGAACTTTAAATAGATTCAGCCTCTGATTACTGAATACTGTCCACTGACTCTTGGCTCTAGACTCTAGTCTCCGTTCTATTGGCTATTGGCTCTGACTTCTGTTCACTTACCACCTAATACATAATACTAACTACTCAACACTACCGTTAGGCATCAAAATCCCCTGGTATACGACAGTATAACGTACTGATGGGCCCTGGCCTTCTCAAATTCCGGAGTATTATAGCGTACCCCTACCCAATACTCATTTCGGCCGTGGCGGAATTGAAAATCGAAACCAGCATAGGCTACTGTTTTATTGGAGGCGACCAATAAAACGGAATCATCGCCCAGGGCATTGCCTTCCAAGAGGCCGTTGTGCCCCACCATGCGATAACCACCACGTAGGGCAAAGAAAATCTCACTGTCCGTAGATCCAATTTGGTTGTGTGCTATACTGGAGGATAACGGATTTCTCTTTCCAAAATAGGCCACCAACTCTGGATGCATGTAAATATCCCGGGTGCCAAAAGCAAATTGGGACTGTGCCGCAATATGAATACTAAATGGGTTGGGAGCTAATTGCCATTCGTAAAGGTATCTGGTGTACAGGTTATAATGAACACTATTTTCCATTTCCCCCACCCAGGTCGGGGTTTCGGTTTTCATAACCGAATGATGGTACCACCTTTGCAAACTACCTGCTCCCGAAGCCTCGCCTGCTATACCAAGGAGAAAATTGGCCTCTATCATATTGTTGTGCCCCACACGGGACCATCCTGACCTAAGTGCCGAAAATCCGACATAGGCGCGGTCCAATTTTTGCACGTCATCTGTAATAAGATATGACGGAGTTATAATTTCCTGACCAAGGGAAAAGCTAAGCTGTTCGTTTTCGGAATTAAAAAATCCCTTTTCAAGTCGGTGCCGATACGTTAAAAATAGTCCGGCAGTATAATACCGATCCGTGAGCAATATAAAATCATTGTCGTGCCGCAATCCAATTTGGTTACGAAGAGTACCCCTATCAGGATTATTCATCTCTTGTTGTGCCACGGAAATTAAGGTCCCTCCAACAAAACAAATAAACAATGTTAGGGAGTTATATAAGCCTTTGGAAAAACTGGGCCCCATTTTAAGTGGTTTAAAAACTAGATTCAACTTATTGGAGATGTATTGGCGGGGAGAAAGTACAAATTAATAATCAGAAAATTAAGTACATTTCCATTTTAGGGAGGGTGCTTCTTTGAACTCCAAGCTTAATTTACTTAGAAACAAAACCGCTTTGCTATTAGAACCTAGATACTGAACTTTTTTTGTCTTGGCAGCAGTTTCTAGACTCTTGGTTCCAAACTATTGGCTAATGTCTATTGCCAAACGAATAAGAAACTAGACTGCTTCGCTACTAGAAACTAGATACTGGACTTTTTTTTTGTCTTGACTCTAGTCTCTAGACTCAAGATTCTACGCTACTGTTTACTGCCAAATTATTACTCACCAACCAATACTTCGATTTCGACTCCGCTCAATCTCCGTAAAGACCTAGAACATTAAACTTTGAACTTTAAATAGATTCAGCCACTGATTACTGAATACTGAATACTGTCCACTGACTCTTGGCTCTTGGCTCTGGTCTCTAGATTCTATGCTCCGTTCTATTGACTCCTGAAAACTGAAAACTGCTAAACAGCCTATCACCATTCAATAAGTTCCAGATCTATGGGATCATCAAAGCCTTTTAGCTTTTGCGCGCCCAGTGAGGTAAAGGAGATCGGCTTGCCTATGCACAAATCTTTAACCACCTTGGCAGTAATAATTTGACCAGATCCCCCGTAGCTACAGATACGTGCCACCATATTCACCGTAGAACCAAATAGTGCGTCACCATCCTGTACCGGCTCTCCTGCCCCAATGCCTATTCTGGCCTGCAGCAAAATTCCATCCTCACGGGATTCATTGTACTTGGATAATTGGCGCTGTATTTCCACTGCACAGACCGAAGCCGTATAAGCAGATCTGAAACTTGTCAGGAATCCATCGCCCGCCCTATCCACTTCACGCCCCCCATGATCCACAAGGGCCTTTCTTACTACATCCCTATAGGTATGCACCAGAACAAGGGCCTTGCTGTCTCCCAAGGCCTGGGTAATATCTGTGGAACTCACCATATCTATGAACATAATCGCCCTAAATGGACTCTCGGTCATGGGTTTCCCGTCCTCTTTTTCGGGGTCTATTACCCGGCCCAAAAATTGGGCTACGGCCGATCCGTCCACTTCAATGATCTGGTTGGGTATAAGACCGTGTGCTTCTTGATGCATTTCTCGTACGGCAGTTGCTGATGGGGCTTCTATAAGACAAAAAGCTACGCCCTTATCTTCATCATGCCAATAGGTCAATGCCTTGCAATGATGCCTAGATTGAATTTTCATGTCCTCATGATGCGCCTTTGCAACCTCTTCAGGAGTGGCCCCTTCAATATAATGTCGATCCATAAATAGTGGCATAGTTTCTCATTTTTAGGATGGGGGGGGCGAAAATTGGTCAAAGCTGGGTAAAAGTACAGGTATAGCGCCTCATCAAAGGCCATATCACCATGACTACCAGCTTTCTAAAGATACCAAAATATTGGTTATAAATATTGAAAAAGGAGCAAATCATTGGTTGTGATTGTTAAATTTGGTAGATAAGGGAATCAGAAACAAGACCGCTTCGCTATTAGAACCTAGAAGCCGGACTACTATTTGTCTTTGCTCTAGACTCTTGCCTACTGACTAAGGAATCAGAAACTGGACCGCTTCGCTACTAGAACCTAAATACCAGACTTCTTTTGTCTTGGCTTTAGACTCTTGATTCTTTACTCTTTACTATTGCCTATTGGCTCTTGCCTACTGACTAAGGAATTAGAAACTAGACCGCTTCGCTATTAGAACCTAGATACTGGAATACTATTTGTCTTTGCTCTAGACTCTTGCCTACTGACTAAGGAATCAGAAACTGGACCGCTTCGCTACTAGAACCTAAATATCAGACTTCTTTTGTCTTGGCTCTAGACTCTTGATTCTTTTCTCTTTACTCTTGCCTATTGGCTTTTGCCTACTGACTAAGGAATTAGAATCCAGACCGCTTCGCTATTAGAACTTAGAAGCCGGACTACTATTTGTCTTTGCTCTAGACTCTAGATTCTTGATTCTTTTCTCTTTACTCCTGCCTATTGGCTAATGGCTCTTGCCTATTAACTACAATCTGATTAGTAAGGTTATATTCAAACTAACTTTTTGCAATGCTAATAACTCAACATCAATAGTTTGGTCATTTTTTTGTTATATTAGATAAACCAAGGATTATGAACCTAGTCCCATACATTTTGAATACCCTTAATAACCTTGGAGGTATTATCAAATATTAAATTATATAATTATGAAAAATGTAAATCCAGTGGTTTGGTTCGAAATTTATGTTGATGACTTAAAGCGGGCCAAAAAATTTTACGAAACCGTATTTCAACTGGAGTTGAATGAAATGCCAATGCCACCTTCTGCCGAGGACAGTATGAAAATGCTATTTTTTCCTGCTAATATGGAATCCAAGAACAGTGCTTCCGGAGCCTTGGTGAAAATGGATGGATTTAAGGCTGGCAACAATAGTACTATTGTATATTTTATGAGCGAGGATTGCAGTGTTGAAGAATCTAGGATAAATGCCGCGGGCGGAAAGGTGATGAAGCCCAAAGTTTCCCTTGGTGAGTATGGCGCTATGGTTCTGGCATGTGATACCGAAGGAAATATGATTGGTATACATTCCATGAAGTAGCACTCTGTACAAAGTCGCAAGGCCTTAAATCTATGGTGCTTCCTAAAAAGTACATGGGTCCAATTTGAGGCTAGGCATACGGATAAAGCCAATTAAAAAAAGGGAACCAGCTCTCGCCCATTCCCTTTTCTATATATCTTAAAATATACTTTCTATGCCGGCATATCCGGTAATTTCCAACCTTCCCTATAGGTATGATTTATAAGTTCTTTGGCAAAAGCATTGGCATCAACGGGGTCCGTCCATTCCTTTTCGAATTGTGGGCGTCCGTCCTTCATCACGAAATTATCACGGATTACGGTCTTGATGGTCTCGTTCTGTCCTATATTGGTAAAGCGCATATTCTCCCCATCCCAATTCAAAATTTTATCCAAGGACTGTAAGCGTACCGCCAAAACACCCATAACCACCATTTCATTAAAAGGTCCGGCTTCTGAAAAGTCGGACGTACAAGGCTTGCGGTTCTCCGCACTTTCCTTGCAGGCCCGTACCCAGTCCATCTCATGAGCACCTCTGTTCCAAGCCTTTCCGATCTCTTTTTCCACCCTTCGCTCTGTCTCTGCCACTTTCGGAAGTTCCCTTCCCAAAATTTCCGGTTCCACCCCATAACAACCGGTATGCATAATACCTTTGGTACCGTAAAAGAAGGTACCTCCACCAGATTTGTTGGGGTTCTTGCCACTAGGCCAATTGGAAGGTAGATTAGGCTTAATACCGCCATCATACCAATTAATCTCTACCTCCGGCAATTTGATCTTCCCTTTCCTGCCCCGTTCCGGGAAAGTCATTTGTACGGATTGTGCCGTTGGGGCACTGTCCCTTAACAGCAGTGAGGAACTCCCTTGTACCCTGGTAGGATAGCCCAATTTTAAGGCTATAAATACGGGGTGAAGAATATGGCAGGCCATATCCCCAAGAGCCCCGGTACCGTAATTCCACCAGCCGCGCCAGTTCCATGGATGGTACACCTGATTGTAAGGTATTAGTTCTGCTGGACCCGTAAACAAATCCCAATCCAAGGTATCCGGCACCCACTGTCCTTGTGTAGGTGGATTTAAGCCTTGTGGCCAAATCGGTCTATTGGTAAAGGATTCCACTTTTGTTATATCTCCAATGGCACCGCTCCAAATTAATTCGCAGGTTTTGGCTACTCCTTCTCCAGAGGCCCCTTGATTCCCCATTTGTGTGGCCACATTATGTTTCTTGGCCAACTTGGTCAATAATCTTGATTCGTATACCGAATGGGTAAGAGGCTTTTGCACATAAACATGTTTTCCTCGCACTATGGCCTCTGCCGCTACAATGGCATGGGTATGATCGGCCGTAGCTACCAAAACAGCATCAAATTCATTGCCCATCTCATCGAACATCACTCTAAAATCCTTGTATTTCTTTGCTTTGGGAAAGTAATCGAAACAATCTTTTGCATATTTCCAATCCACATCACAGAGTCCGACTATATTTTCACTCTGTAAATTTTTCAGGTTGCCAAACCCCATACTTCCCACTCCTACTCCAACAATATTCAATTTATCACTGGGAGCCTTATGCCCCAATCCCGAAATTACATTGCTCGGGAGAATAGTAATACCGGCAGCGGCCACTCCCGTTTTACTGATAAAAGATCTACGTGTAATTGGTAGGGGTTTGTTTGGTTCTTTTTTCATTGTAAAGATTGCTTTTGATTGTTTACTATTTTTTTAATTTGCATTTAATGCTCTCTAAATTCGGAAAAAAAATGGTCTTATTGGAGGAATACCGAAAATTTGTCATTAAAATTATACCAATTTTACTTAGTTTAAGCTCATATATTTTAGATCAACCATGTCCAAAACCCTATACCGAGTCTATGTTGTGGAATTATCCAAGCGCGTTTTTACAGAGAATGCCAAGTTTAGGGCCGCCAATCCCCAATTTAATGGTGTATTGGAATGTTTATATGTGGGTATGACCTCCAAGACCCCTAAGGAACGATTTGAACAGCATAAGACCGGATATAGAAATAAGAAGGGCCATAAATTATCCTCCAACATTGTGGAGAAATACGGGCTGTATCTAAGGCCCAGCCTTTATAATCATATAGATCCCGTATTGACCAGAGCGGAAGCTTTAGAAATTGAGGAAGGTCTGGCCTTGGAATTAAGACGTGAGCGGTATGCTGTTTGGTATAATTAAGTAGGTGTGGATACTGAAAAAATTTCCTAAATTTAAATAAGTTATCACTCATTAATTGGCAATGGATCCACAATACCAAATTGCATCCTACATTCAGCGATTTATTTCTTTAACGGAAGAGGAGGCATCCCATTTTAGCTCCAAATTTAAGGTAGTAAAGGTTCGAAAAAAACAATTCATTGTACAACCCAATTTTACTGCAAAAAAAAGATTCTATGTTGTTGAAGGTGCATTGCGTTCATTTGTGGTAAATGAGTCCGGACAGGAAACAACCATAGCCTTGGCCATCAATGATTGGTGGATTACGGATTATAATAGCTATATATTTCAACAACCTGCCACTATGTTCGTGGAGGCCTTGGAAAGTAGCACTTTATTGGAACTGGATTTTGAAAAAGAACAGGATTTGAAGAAAAGCAATCCAAAGTTTGAGACCTTTTTCAGGATTATTGCAGAAAGGGGTTTGGCTTCCCAACAACGTAGAATAACTATGAATTTGACCAAGTCTGCGGAAGAACGGTACACCTATTTCACAGAAAAATATCCGCAATTTTTACAACATATCCCACAATACGCCTTGGCTTCTTATCTTGGAATGACCACCGAATTTCTCTCAAAAATTCGGAACAACAAAGTGAAAGGTAAAAGTTGAATTATTTCAACCATATTTCCTAATCTACTTCAACTTTTTCCATAATCATTTAAGGCAACTTTGCTTTGTCATTAATCCTGTACACAGCATGGAAGCATTT
This sequence comes from Arenibacter algicola, assembly GCF_018860365.1. GTDB lineage: Bacteria > Bacteroidota > Bacteroidia > Flavobacteriales > Flavobacteriaceae > Arenibacter > Arenibacter algicola_B. Next base: position 271,551 of record NZ_JAHKPO010000018.1, on the reverse strand, counting down.
ACTAAATATTATCTATTGGATTGGCTGGCCATGATCTTAAGCCTCATAGCCGTTTATTGTTTAGGGAAAAAGAACAAATCCGGTTTTATCTACTTTGCCATAGCCAATTTAATTTGGATAAGCTTGGGCTTTGGACCAATAGGCAGTTTTGGTATTGGAATTGGCAACAGTGCCTTTTTAATAATGAACATCAGAGGATTTATAACTTGGAAACATAATAAAAATGAAAAATTTATTTAGCCCGCTAAAACTTAGGGAATTGGAGTTAAAAAACAGAATAGCCCTTTCTCCAATGCAACAATACAGTGCCATAGAGGGTATACCCAATAACTGGCATTTGGTCCACCTGGGGAGCAGGGCTGTAGGAGGTGCCGGATTGATTATAACCGAATGTACTGCTGTATCGGAAGAAGGATTGAATACCTTATATGATACTGGTCTTTGGAACAATAGGCAAATGGAGGCTTGGAAACCTATAGTAAGGTTTGTTAAGGAACAAGGATCAAAAATTGGCGTTCAATTGTGGCACTCCGGAGGGAAAGGCAGTAATACCCATCCAAATGAAGGAATGAAACCATTGCCTCTGGACAAGGGCGGATGTATTACCAAAAGTGCATCTTCAACTGTAATCAACGGAATTACAACACAGGAATTGACCTTTGGAGAAATACAAAAACTAAAATTGGATTTTGCTTCAGCTGCCAAAAGAGCCTTATTAGCAGGGTTCGACACTATAGAACTCCATGCGGGACACGGTTATCTATTTCATCAGTTTTATTCTTCCGTCGTTAACAAAAGAAGTGACCAATATGGAGGAAGCTTCGAAAATAGGATTCGTTTTTTGATTGAAACTGTTCAGGAAATAAGAAAAGTAATACCTGATACCATGCCCTTATTGGTCAGGATTTCTGCAGTGGACTATTTGGATTCAGCGGATGCATGGAGTATGAAAGATAGTTTGGCCCTATCCAAGATTTTAAAGAACAATGGCGTTGATCTCATAACCGCCTCAGGTGGTGGTTTTGCCCATGTGGACAAATCAATGGTTTTTCCAAATTACCAATTGCCTTATGCAACGGAAATAAAAGAAAAAATAGGGATTCCCGTGGGTACCGTAGGCATGATCACAACGTCGGCACAGGCCAACGATATAATTACACAGGAGCTGGCAGACTTGGTGGTTATTGCTCGAGAGCACTTGCGAAACCCCTATTTTTCCATAAACGCAGCCCATGAATTGAATATGGAACACCAAATTCCCTGGCAATATGGCAGAGCTTTCAATTCAAATAAAAAGAATTCTTGAACATGATTTTTTCGGGGCCAGGGACAACTGTTAATCTCTATATTGAAGAAATATAAAAATTCAGTCAATTATTCAAAGGAGTGTGGTATTTTAGGGATGTGAAGCAAGAAAAGATACGATTTCACAACCAATTTACTAATCAGTAGTCTCTTGAATCAGCATTAATCCTTTTAGTAGGAGCGTTATGAAAAATTTCTTAGTTGTCCTTTTTACCGTATTCACTATTTTCTCTTGCCATTCGCAAATCCTAAAACAAAAAATACCCGATAAACTGGTAGTTCTCACTTTTGATGATGCTCCGGCAAGTCAATATTCCGTTGTAGCCCAAATGTTAAAAGAGTACGGTTTTGGAGCCACCTTTTTTGTGTGTGAATTCCCTCCGAATTATAAGGACAGTACCCTATACATGAATTGGCGACAGATCAAGGCCCTGGACAACATGGGGTTTGAAGTTGCCAATCACACCCGCACCCATGCCAATGTAAGCAAACTGACGCAAACAGAATTTAATGCCGAGTTGGAATATATAGAAAATAAATGCGATTCCTTGGGAATTGCCAAACCACAAAACTTTGCTTATCCCGGCTACGGACTAAATGCCCTTGCCTTGGAATTTCTACAAAAAAAAGAATACACCTTTGCCAGGGCCGGCGGCAGCAGGGCTTATGACCCCTTAGTTGATCATCCCTATCTTATTCCCAGTTGGGCAACCGATGCTGAAAACAAAAAAGAAATTATGACTTCCCTGGACCAAGCCAAAAATGGAAAGATTGTGGTGCTAACGTTACACGGTGTACCCGATATTGAGCACCCTTGGGTAAATACGCCACCTGCACTCTTTAGGGAATATCTGCAGTATTTATCCGACCATAATTACAAGGTGATTTCCCTTAGGCAATTACAAGCCTATATTGATGCGGATGAAGCCAAGGGAATAATATCTCCTGACTTAAAAAAGAAACTGAGTAACTAAATATTCTACATCCATGAAAAAACTTGTACTGCTTTTTCTCATAATGATTTCCATACATTCGGAAGCTCAACAAACCATAGATCTTTATTCATCTACAATTCCCAATAGCAAGCCTAGCGAGACAAAAGAAATTGAATTAAAAAAGGACGGGCAGTTCTTTGGTTACCAAAAGGTCTCCCGGCCAAGCCTAAAAATTTACCTTCCAGAGGAACAAATAGCAACAGGAACAGCGATAATTATTTGTCCAGGTGGTGGATATGGTATGGAAAGTTTTAAGTTGGAGGGCATCCGAATTGCGGAGGCTTTTTTGAAAAAGGGAGTTGCCGCTTTTGTTTTAAAATACCGGCTGCCGAGTGATTCAATTATGATCGATAAAAGCATTGGCCCTTTACAAGATGCTCAGCAAGCCTTAAAAATAGTACGGCAAAGGGCTGCAGAATGGCATTTGGATCCGGAGAAAATAGGAATTATGGGGTTTTCTGCCGGAGGGCATTTAGCATCGACCGCAGGAACTCATTTCAACAAATCTTACATCCCCAATTCTGAAGGCATTAGCTTGAGACCCAGCTTTATGATTTTGATCTATCCCGTAATCAGTATGAAAGACGAACTGACCCACAACGGATCTCGCGAGAATTTACTTGGAAAATCGGCCTCGGAGGAACAAATTTTAAACTTTTCCAACGAACTGCACATCGATTCCGAAACTCCGCCAACGTGGTTGACGCATACTGGTGATGATACCGTAGTTCCCGTGGAAAATAGTATTCGGTTCTACCAAGAGTTGATAAAAAATAAAATACCATCGGAAATGCACCTGTACCCAAAAGGCAATCATGGTTTTGTTTTAAGTATCCCTACAGATGAATGGATGCAGCCCTTGTTTTCCTGGATGAAGAAAAGTGGTATCGTAAATCCATAACCCTATAACCAACCAAAAAGCATTTTTTCGATGAACAAGGTACTCGCCAAAACAATTCAAATATGTCTAGTAGCCCTTATCGGCCTCATTGGCCATTCACAGGAAATCCTATTTAAAAAGATAGCTATTATTACGGGCAATGGGGCGAGCCAGGTAGAACTGAATATAGCCGATTTATTGAAGCAAAGATTGGAAGAAAACGCCAATATTGATGTGCGTCTTATCCAGGAGACGAAAGAACTCCAGTACGTTTCAGGGGAATTACAAATTCTTTTGGGCACCCCAGAGCGCCATTCCCTATTGTCCGCCCAATTTAAGACATTAAGGATTCCTGAACTAACCCCATTGGCTCCGGGCCGGGAAGGGTTTCTATTAAAATCTGTTGATGATTCCAACAGTTTAATTTTAATTGCCGCTGGTTTAGATGATCGGGGTTGTCTATATGCCGTTGGGGAAATATTGAGGCAATTGGTATACAAAGAAGGCCAACTGGCCTTACCCAACAAATTAAACATTAGGACGGCTCCTGCCTTCGAAATCCGGGGAACCCAAATTGGACAAAGTAGTGTTGCCAAAAAATTGGCGCAGGTAAGGGATTGGACCGAAGAGGAAACACAAGGTGCACTCTTGGATTATGCGCTGGCAGGCGCCAATATTTTTGCAGCCGAAGATGAGTCCATGTACCATTTTATAAAATCTTATGGATTGATGACACAGACTAAATTTGGGGCCAATACTGCTGGAGCCAAAGTGCCAATGGAATGGAATGCCTTCGAATCCATTGGGCGTTCAGGATATGTCTGTCTTTCAGTTCCTAAGGCCAGGGATTATATGCTACAGAAATGTAACGAGCATTTTAAGGATAGCCAATTCTATGATCTTATTGAATTCTATGGTGGTGATGGCGGCGGTTGTGAATGTGATAAATGCAATCCTTATGGCCTAACGTTCATAAAATTGGTGGAGGAAATGGCTGCGATTATCCATAAATATCACCCCAAAAGTCGCATCTATTTTACCAATCAAAAATTTGACAATGAGGACGACAACGCCATATTCCAGTATTTACAGGAAAAACCAAGGGATTGGCTTTGGGCATGGGGATATGGTCCCGGTTCGGATGCCACAACCTGGCAACCTGGACATCGGCAAACACACCGCATGGATCTTTTTGAATACCCCGGATTTGGGCCCTATGGATTGTATCCCAAAGAAATAATCCATCAAATTCCTTCTCGTCACAAGTTGATCTATTACAATGAAATTACCCATTGGAAATATGCCCAACACGCTTATATCCAAATGTGTCCCAGGGCCGATCGAAACGGAGATCTACCTCCGCATTGGAGTAATGAAATATATAATAGGCGGCCCGATCAATTCCTAACAATGGTCTATAATCGATTAACCTTCTTTGCTTGGCCCGAATATTATCACAGGGTCTTTAACGATTTACTGCGATATGGCAATGGAGACATAACACATTCCAGTGGACACCACGATCATTTTAACCAGTGGATGTGGCAACGTTTATTGTGGTCCCCGAGGACAACTGTTGATGAAATTCTGACGGAATATTCAGAAACCTGGTTTGGACTTGAAGCAGCCCCATTCATGGCCAAAGCCATTTTGCAATTGGAAAAAAATCTGGAAGAAAAGGAAGGGGTTCCCCTTGATAAAAAACAGGGAATAGATGAGTATTACGATCTTGTACAACAAGCCGGACAAGTAATGCCCTCTAGAATAATGGAAAGCAATTGGCTATGGCGAATGTACATGCAAAAAGCCGCGCTGGACAAATACGTGAAACTCAATGTTGCGCAACAAAAGGAATTGGAGCGCCAAATAGAAGAAGATGTTGCTGCCTATTTACAGAACGACCGGACCATTGCACTAAAGGATATTTCCAATAAATTGAAGTTTCCAAAAGAGACTATGGAAATGGCCGCCCTTCGTGAGGAGGCCAAACGGTTGGGGGAAGAGAGCAATACTATTTATGGACAAAGAAACGATGGTTATTTTAACCTACAACATGATTATATTGGGTTAGGTTGGCTCAAGAGACAGTTGACAAGGGCCCAAAATACCGATACAAAAAAGGCCGATGAGCTTTTAAAAATGATCGTTGATTATGCAAACCCCGGTGAAGGCGGGTTTTATGACAACTTGGGTACTGGAAATATAGCTCCCCATGTCATTAACGGATACCCCTATGACCATGGGCAACCCTACGTTTCGCAAATGTTATCGGAGGAAAATAGGCCAAGCCAACGCTCTATGCACTTCACCCAAAATGAAGATCAAGGGGTAAGTCTTTTTTACATAGACCTAGACCCCAAGGCCTCCTATTCTGTTAAGTTTACTTTTGTTCGACCTTGGTTCCAAGAGCGTTATGCCTCCAGGATGAATCAAAAATCTCAAAAAATATATGCCGATGATATTGTCTTGGCCGATAATGTTGAATTACCACTACAAATGAGCGATTTTTTTACGTATCGCATTCCTAAATCGGTAACGAAGGACGGAGAATTGACCATTAGATTGGAACGTGCACCCGATGTGGCCCATGGTGACCGTATTAGTGTAGAACAATGGCGTAATTCAGGTGGTTGGGGCACCTTGGCCTCTGAAGTGTGGTTGCTAAAGAATTAATCTATAGGCCTGCCTCCAATGGCTCTTCCCCCAAAGACAAAACGTGGCCATACAAATAAGTTTATGCCTAGGGTTACAACTGGCCTCTATGTATTTATAAAGGATTAAAACTACGGCCAAAAGCCAAATTTTAGAAGAAATGTTCAACGGATTTCACTATATTTCAATAGAAAAACACCAACGCTCCTACCCTCCCCCTGGCCAAGCTGCAACTTTTTGGCAAGGCATCCGGTGGCCCTAAAAAAATGAAATGGATACACTAAGCAAGTTATTGGATTTTAATCTGATCAGTATTGGCGATTATAAAATTAAAGTGTACAGCCTTGTCATTATACTTTTAATTTTACTTATCACCAAGGTGATAGTGCAGCTAATAAAAAAAGCCCTGTTTCGCCGTTACAAAGGGGTACACTTTGATACGGGAAATACCTATGCCCTCTATCAAATTATTAAATATGTGATATGGGTCATTGCCATTGGTTTTATTTTGGAATCCATTGGCGTTAAGTTGACCTTATTTTTAGCTGGTTCGGCGGCACTTTTGGTTGGGGTTGGATTGGGCTTGCAACAAACCTTCAACGACATAATTTCTGGTATCATATTGCTTTCGGAGAAGTCGATCAAAATCAACGACATCCTTGAAATAGATGGGGATATTGTTGAAATCCAAGAAATTGGGCTACGAACCTCAAGGGGACTAAACAGAAACGACATATCTATCATCATCCCTAATTCTTTGATTACGACCAATAAGGTAATCAACTGGAGCCATCAGAAAAGAAAGACCCGTTTCAAGATAGGTGTTGGGGTGGCTTATGGCAGCAATGTAGATCTTGTGGTAAAAATATTGGAGGAAAGTGTCTTGGAGCATCCCGATTTTGAGGATGGTAAATCCATAGAGGGCCGCTTTGTAAATTTTGGCAATTCCTCCTTGGATTTTGAGGTGCTTTTTTTTAGTGAAAATGTATTTAGGATCGAGAAGGTAAAAAGTGATATCAGAAAGATCATTAACCGTAAATTCAGTGAAAACAAAATTGTTATACCATTTCCCCAAATGGACCTGCACTTTAAGTCGGGCCATACAGAAATATTCCCAAAAAATGAATAACAGGGTAAACAACATAGTATAAACAAAAGAAAAAGTGGTGATCAACAAAAAAATAAACATGGCAAGATTCATAAAGAAATCCAAGGAAGAGATAGGTGTTTCACCGGATGAACTTATCTTCCGGGGCGATAAGAGAATTAATGAAGTACTGCTTCGAATAATTGACTTTGATGCCAATAGCCTGGCCGAAGAAACCATTAAGACGGTAAAGGAGGTGTTAAAATATCAGGAAAAGGACACCGTTACCTGGTTTAATATAGATGGACTGCACAATACCGAAATTATTGAAGGAATTGCCAATGAATTTAATTTTGACAGAATGGTTTTGGCCGATGTATTGAACACCCAGGCACGGCCCACGATCAAGGAATACGACAACTGCATTTTTATTTCCATAAAAATGTTGCAGCAACAGCCCAACTCGGACACCATTCAGGTGGAGAATTTAAGTTTGATCTTGACCGAATCTATCCTAATATCCTTTCAGGAAACCAAAGGCGATGTCTTTGAACCGGTCAGGGAGCGCATAAGGAAACAAAAAAGGAGAATTAGAAATGGCGGCACGGATTACCTGTTATTTGCCTTGCTGGATATTGTTATTGATAACTACATCTACATTATTGGGGTTCTGGGCGAAAAAATTGAAACCCTTGAAGAAAGCCTGCTCCAAGAACCCAAGCAGGAGATTATAGGGGAAATCAACTCCTATAAACGGGAATTGAATTTCTTGAGAAAGAATATTAAACCCGCCAAGGAAGTGATATTGAGCCTCGCCAAAATGGAATCGGATTATATTACGGAAAGTACCGAGATGCATTTTAAGGAACTACAGGACAATATTAATCATGCCAGCGATTCCTCCGATAGTTACAGGGAGATACTATCCGACCAATTGAACATTTATCACACCACTATAAGCAGTAAGTTGAACGATATCATGAAATTCCTGACGGTATTTTCGGTGATCTTTATACCGTTGACCTTTATTGCCGGAATCTATGGAACCAACTTTGATGTAGTCCCTGAACTTCATTATAAGTATAGCTATTTTATCATGTGGGGGGTAATCATTGTTATTGCCATTGGCATGTTGATCTATTTTAGAAAAAAGAAATGGTTGTAAAAACTCTAAATAGCATAATACGTACTAACCTTCTTCTAATAGGAGTTTTGATGATGAATTACACCAATGGACAGGATCTAAAAAAACACCAATGGGAAAATCGAGTGGTTATAATCGTTTCCCAAAATGAGGATTCTAGGGTATATCAAGAACAAATTACCGAATTTAATAGTCTTCCCAAGGAACTCAAGGAAAGAAAAATTATAGTCTATCAGGTTTTGCCGGATAGGTATAAATTAATGAATTACCAGATTAAAGGAAAAGATATCGAGTGGATAACTTCTCCTACACTTTTTGATAAATTTGCAAACAATAAGGAAGACTTTAAGGTGATTTTGATAGGCTTGGACGGGGGCATAAAACTAGAAAAGACTGAAGTACTTTCAACAACGGAACTTTTTGCAACCATTGACGTTATGCCGATGAGAAGAGCCGAAATGAAAAACAAAAACAGGTAAATCAATATTTGTAGAACTGTTATTGACATGGCAAATCCGCAATTGTTTATTTTTAAAAAATATGGATCCTAAACAATCAAGCTGATCCAATGAATAAAATCCACACCATGGAAATAACCAAAACTTCCACATACTACCTTTTATTGCTTTTAGTGGTTATGCTCGGCAGTTGTAAAAAAGAAACCGAGAAAAAACCGACCCAAATTAATACTGGAGAGTTATTATTCAATTCTTCCAACAAGGAATTGGACAAGGCTTTCAGCTGGGCAAAGTACAAGGCCCTGTCCTACGCCCATGATAATGATGACCCGGTTGGGTACTGGTATGAAGCTGCACTGCCCGACCGTGAAGCGTTTTGCATGCGAGACGTGTCGCATCAGGCTATTGGGGCAGAAATTTTAGGGCTGGGAAAACACAATTTTAATATGTTCCTAAAATTCGCCCAAAACATTAGTAAGGAAAAAGATTACTGTAGCTATTGGGAAATTAACAGGTATAATAAACCTGCGCCCGTCGACTACGAAAACGATCAAGATTTTTGGTATAACCTGCCTGCCAACTTTGATGTAACCTACAGCGCCAATCGACTTTATAAATGGACCGGAAACAAAGATTACCTGGAGAACCCAGATCTGATAAATTTTTATGAACTGAGCCTTAATGAATATGTTGACCGTTGGGAATTGGGTTCGGACAAAATCTTAAACCGAAGTCGCTCCCTGCATACACCCGAGAATCTTGAAAAAAGCAGGTTTGGAAATAAAAGGGGAATCCCTTCCTATAATGAAGGTGGTAGAGGGGAAACAATTTTAGGTATAGATATGACCGCGTCCATCGTGGCCGCATACAGGGCCTACGCAGAAATGTTACAGCTAAGGGGCAATCTGTCCCTATCTGCAGAATACATGGAGAAGGCCAAACAGGAACAGGAATTCCTAGATCATTTTTGGTATGATAACGAAAAGCAGGAATATCGTTCCATTCTTTATGACAATGGGAACTTTGATTATTTTATGGTAGGGGAAGATCAGGCTTTTTTGCATTATCTATTTTATTTTGATGCCATCCTGGACGATTCTAAAATTTTGGATCTGGTAGAGAAATACGAGACCAATTTTAGTAAATTAATAGTAGAACTAAAATCCTATTTGCCTATCATATTTTATGAAAACGGCAAGTCTGAATTGGCCAACAAGATGATCATTAATTTGTGCAGTCCCCTAAATGCCAGACGGGCCTATCCAGAAAATTCCTTTACAGTAATTGAGCATTTAACCCGAGGCTTGATGGGTTTAGAGGCAGATGCCGCCACTAATGGGTTTGTGAGTTTTTCTAGGTTGGAGAAAGATTTGGAATGGGCTGAAATGGACAACGTTCCCCTACTCTCCAATATAATTGGTGTAAAACATTTTGGAAGGACCAAAACCATAGCCCACAATATAAATGGGGAAACTATAAAATGGACCGCTAAAATACCTGGTACCCATGAGTTTTTATTTGTGAACGGTACAAAAACAAATTGTACCGTAGAGAAAAATACACCACAGCCTTATTCTTATCTTAGCATAGACCTGAAAGAAGGCGAAAGTGCCACCGTCTCCACAACTCTACAATCCTAATTAAAAAAATGGAACTGCTTAATATTAGTAATATAATGTTACAACGAAATAAAATGATTATTGTCATATTTCAAAAGAAAAAATCGCCCTAGGTTTATGCCCGCTTATTACTATCATAAAATGTAATATACCTTGAAAACCTCACTGAATACCCTTGACTACCATTTGATTCTATTATGAACAAAGAATTTATTCCTAAGTTGTTCTCTCTTTTAAAAGAGGGAATTTCCAAGGAAACCATTACAAAAGATGTACTTTCTGGACTTATTGTGGGCATAGTAGCCCTTCCTTTGGCAATCGCCTTTGCCATAGCCTCCGGTGTTTCGCCGGAAAAAGGAATAATAACGGCTATTATTGCCGGGATAATAATTTCGGCCTTTGGGGGCAGTAGGGTCCAAATTGGGGGCCCTACCGGAGCATTTATCGTAATTGTCTACGGCATTGTCCAGGAATTTGGTGTTAATGGGCTAACCATAGCCACTTTTATGGCCGGATTTATCATCATAGGCTTGGGACTGGCCCGACTAGGAAATTTATTAAAATTTATTCCCTACTCCCTGATCGTAGGCTTTACCAGTGGTATAGCCTTGATTATTTTCTCCTCCCAAATCAATGATTTCTTCGGACTTAACATAGCCAAGGTACCCGCCGATTTTATGGATAAATGGGTGGTCTATTTTGAAAATATGGACAAGATAAATGGGTATGCCATTGCAATCGCTGCCGGGACGGTCATTATTACCCTATATTTTCAAAAGTTGATAAAGAAAATACCCGGTTCCATTGTGGCCATCCTATTGTCTACTATTGTGGTACAGGTTTTTGGAATTCCCGTTGATACCATTGAAAGCAATTTTGGGGAAATCCCTAATCATTTGAGCATGCCCAGCCTTCCCAACGTGGATTATGCAACGGTGAAATCGTTGATACAGCCAGCTTTTGCCATTGCCCTTTTGGGCGGTATAGAATCCCTACTGTCCGCTGTGGTTTCCGACTCCATGATAGGTGGTAAACATCGTTCCAATATGGAACTGATAGCACAGGGTGCTGCCAATATATTCTCGGCCATCTTTGGGGGTATCCCCGCCACTGGAGCCATTGCAAGAACGGCCACCAATGTAAAGAATGGTGGCAGAACACCCATTGCGGGTATAGTACATGCCGTAGTTCTACTGTCCATAATGCTTTTATTTGCTCCGTATGCCAAGTTGATACCCCTTTCCTGTTTGGCTGGAATATTAATGGTTGTGGCCTATCATATGAGCGAATGGCGGCAATTTAAATCTATTTTAAAGGGAAATAGAATGGATATCATCATCCTACTAACCACATTCTTCCTTACCGTAATCTTCGATCTTGTTATAGCCATCGAAATTGGAATAGTACTCTCCAGTTTTATGTTTATGAAAAGAATGAGCGAAGCTGTCCTTGTTGAAAAAATCACTTCGGATAATATTAACGGGGAACATTTGTTCGACGATGAATTGTTGGAGCTCCCCAAAAACGTGCTATTATATGAAATTAACGGACCTTTGTTTTTTGGTGCGGCACGGCAATTTCAGGAGACCATATCCAATACCCATTTACAACCAAAGGTCATTATTATTAGAATGCGTTATGTTCCCTTAATCGACGCCACCGGATATCAAAGCTTAAAGGAGATCATAAAATCATATAAGGCCAAGGGGATAAAAGTAATCCTTTCAGGTATTAACGAAGAAACCAGTAAGGATTTCGAAAAGAATGGAGTGTTCATGTTATTGGACAAGGAGTATATATTTAAAAATATTCATGAGGCCTTGGAAAAGGCCAAATCCTTTAATTAATCTTCTATAAATATCATAGATTTAAGACTTGCTTATTTGCAATTCTATTCTAAAATTCCTTTCTAGATTCAGTAGCACCTTGGTAACGCAACATGTGGTATAATGACGTAAATCCCGCAAATAATTAAACGGAATATTAGGTGGATTATCTATTTACAAAATAAAAGACCCATTAGTATTTCCTTGAGATTAACTTCACATAGCCCCTACTCAAATACTAGGGATAAATTCCTACAAAGCATCTTTCCTTTATACGGATATAGTAAATCGTAGTTAATGTTACATATGTTGCATGATTGGTTACAGATTTGGTATGATATAAAGATTATGTTGGTTAACTTCTCCTTGCTTAAGAATTGGTAAGCAGCATTCCGCAAATTTATTCCCCGAAAGCGACCCTTCGTGCCCACTTATTAATTTGTAAACATATTACTATTAAAGAAAAACCTTAAATTATGAGAATAGGCAGCGTTAATATTGATTCAATTTTGAAAGATGAAAAAGCTCGACTTCCAATTGGGAAAATTTTACAATTACCCGTTAGCAATATGGTGAATGTAACACAGGATATTGAGAACTCTTTAAAGCTAATAGGAATCAACAACATTTTTGATCTTGGTACTTCCAAAATATTCAAGGCCACAGAAGAAATCACCTTGGCTTCCTCCGACCCTGATACCTTATATGCCAAGTTGGGATTGATTCCTTCAGATATATTAAATAAAGATGCAGAAGGTAAACCAGCATATGAACTTGTCAATGAAAGTATAGAAATATTAGAAGGTGTAGGACAAAAAAGTAAGGAAAAGTTGGTAAAGGCCTTGCACTTGGATACCATTAGGGAATTTTCCCTCTGGCCACCATATCTCAATGCAAAACGCTTGGTCAATGATGCCTATAATCCCGAAACAAGTGTTCATAGCGATCCCGACGCCCCGGCTGAACTGTTACCTACGGGAGGAAAACATGCTACCGAAACTCTTAGTTACCAAAAAATATTTATTGATCAAATTGATGAAGCTATAGGAACTGTTGAAGAGAATATCACAGAATTAACAGACGGTGCACATCAAATAGACATTCTTACATCATCCAAAGGGAAAAGCGGTTTCAGCAGGCCGGCCAAAGGATCTGTACTGACCTTTACCCAAACTTGGACACCACATGCGCTATCGCTTGGCCAACTTCTACATAGTATAGGTCTTGCACCGGGCGAAAGCACCAAAGTAGCCATTATTGAGTGGTCCAGAAAGGAGTCTGGGAGTATGGAAGAAGAAATAAGACAAACAGAAGGTTTAACGGCTGCATCTGAACAATCGCGGGCAATTGAAGAAGTACAAAGCGCCGTAGCCACAGAAGTACAGAATGGATTTTCAGCTTCCCAATCCTTCGCGAAAACCAAAACCGGAGGTTTTTCTGCCGGACTAACTCTTGGGTCCTTGGGCCTTGGGGGTTCACATGGTAGTTCCAAAACTTTCGGTTCTGCCATTTCAGTATCCTCCTCAACGGGCAGACGTGATATTTCGGCTGAAATGAGCCAGGATATAACGGCGAGTACCAAACAAAATTCAACCTCGGTCCGTAATAAAAGGGCAGCCGTGGTGAGGGAAGTAAAACAGGAGGAAAGGGAAGAAATTCGTACCCGTGTAATTACCAATTATAACCATTCACATGCACTTTCGGTACATTATTACGAAGTGGTTCAGATTTATAAAACACAGGTAAAATTATCAAAATACGATCGATGCATTTTTATTCCAATGAAACCATTTGAATTTAACGATGTTCGAATCATAGACCGTTACAGGACAGTTTTGTACAATGGGGCACTAACCAGTTTTACAAGAGAACTAATCGAAAAGGCCAGTGGGGATATCCAGGCCAAAATAAAATTAGACTTGCGCTATGGGTCTAGCACCTTGAATTTCCCACCTGACTGCAAATTGCGTTTTATCAAAAATATGTTCGGTAACGCTGACTTAAGAAAAAGAACCAAAGGCGCTAGAGTTCAATTGGACGATAATAGCGTACTAATTTTTTCTCAAGATGACTTGGGATACATTAAAATTGACCCGGCAATTCCCATTGATAGAATTAAAAAAATTGAACTTGAAACAACTTCCTCGGAAAATACAGAGTATACTAAGGCTGAATTCATGGTGAATGCTATTTTGGGCGACCGTATGGTCAATCAACGGGTGGCATGCAGGCTTCCAGGGACTTCAGGCACCATTTTGTTTTTTGAATTCAAACAGCCTGAATTTGATAAGCAGCTTTCTGAACTGCTAAACGAAGAGAAGCTCTATTATAGTCAGTTAATTTGGCAAAATCTTACAGCTGATGAAGTCGTAATGAGATTGGCACATTATAATTATGAGGGACAGCGACTTATAGAACAAATAGATGCGGTTCCCCTTACCACCTATGGGAATTATATTGTATTTCGTTGGTATCCAAAACCAATGAATGTGAACAACTTGATAAATGCGGAAGCTTCTTTGGAGGCAAGGCGTCCTATTCTAAGGGAAGGTCTTGAATTTAATGTGCCAGACCTAACCAGAATCAAAACCGATTGGGCATGGGAACAATGGAAGAAAAAACACATTGATTTGTCTAAGACCGAAGAAGCTTTTATACCTCTACCCACCGAAGGAGTCTTTACCGAAGCAGTTCTAGGTCGCTATAACGCTTCCGAAAAATTGGATATAACCCGCTTCTGGGATTGGCAAGAATCACCAATTCCACATCAAGCTCCCGACATAGCCCCTATTCAGGCAGGTTCCCGAGCCACCGATGACGGTTTAACATCCCCTAGGTTGGAATCTCCAATTGTCAATATTCAAAATCCACAACCCCTACCCGATCCAGCTGGAGTGGGTGCCGTACTCAATGCAATTACTACTTCAAATATATTTAGGGATATGAGTGGTATGCAGCAGACAGCTGCTCTATTGCAGCAAGGCATTGACACTACAGGCCAAGCGGCAGTTGCGGGAGCATCGTTGGCAGCGCAGAACATGAAAACCATGGCCGATCTTGAAGCAGCAAAAATAGGAGCCGTACGTGATGTGCTCATGGCCTATATGGGTGGTTCTGCCAAAGGCAGCAGTGGTAGCAACTCCCAAGTTGGAGCCATGATCAATCAAGGGAAAAAAATGGACGAACAAAAACAAGATTCTTCATCAAATTCTTCTGGGACAGGCTCTGGTAGTACGGGAACAACTACTTCGGGAACTTCAAATAATTCTACTGGGACATCTGGCGGCACAAGTCAAAGTCATGAAGAAGATGCTTTTTACTCAGCAGTAAGCCCTAATAGAATATCGGGTAATAGTGTTACTTCCAATCCTAGTACAAACAATAATCAGCCATCCAATCCTGCAACACAAAACTCGGCAAACACGCTTCCCCTTGAGGAAAGGAAAAATTCTTTGGAGTCCCAATTTATAATTGAGAAAGTTGGAACAACAGGCAATCACAATGGGGCAATACCAATGTTTGCATGGATAGTATATGACTTTGGCGTTAATAATGCTGATCCGCTCATTGATAATAATGCCAAAGGGCCATTTTCTATTCGCAATCAATTAAAAGAGCGATATCAGGAGCTTATTGATCAAGATATCTGGATAGACATCGAAATCTACGGATACACCGATAATTCAGGTTCCAACGCAACCAATCAAAAGTTGAGGAGTAATCGGGCAATAAAAGCCTCCCAAGCTTTCATTCCTACGCCAGAAGGTCGAAAAGCAAACTGGGTTAAAATTGAGGACAATACTATGGTCATAGAGAACGAAATCAATCTAAAACGAATTTCAGGAGCACCTTTGGATTATTATTTAGCAGACAACAATACCCCTGAAGGACGTAAAAAGAATCGCTCCATAATAATTAAGGAGATAGCCATGCATAATGTAACAGCACCTGGCGGTATACGTTTAACAGATCAGGAAGAGAATAACAAAAGAGATGAGATAGCGGATAAAATAGATGCAATAAGAAATACTAACAATAAATATGATCTTTTTAAAGTAAGGGCCTATGACTTATGGCTAAATCCATCCGCAGATTTAAGAATTTTTACCGAACATGATGTAACCATGGCAATTCTAGAAAACGTCGATCCAGATGTTGAATTATATCCTTGGAACCCGTTTGACGATAATGGCCCTTCGATAGCAAGTAATGTGTTAAAATATGTCACCGATTATCGTTCGGAAATTAACCTAGACCTTAAAAATAAAAACAAAAATGTAGAAAATGTTCTTGCTACCTTCGAGAATCTATTTAGAGAGCTTTTTAATGGGGTGTCTGCTATGAACAAGCATTTGGATGCCGTCTCTGGAATTTCAAACAATCCATATTACGCGGGTATAAGAATACGGGATTGGATAATTTCCCAACAGCAGGGAAGAAATACAGCGTACCATGTAGCTCTTGAGTTTGCTGAAGATAACTAACAAATGTTTTGTGTAAATTCAATAATTGCGATTACAAAAACTTGAATTAACATTAGTAGTTTATTGCGACCAATTGAATTCTGTCCAAAATTGACAAAATGCTGTTTACATCACCATTGTTGTCTTTATAAAACTACGAAAAGATAAATGGTTAATCTGGAATTAGTACTTTACAAATTCTTAATTATAAGTTTCAATAAAATATTTTTCATCTCGCGTTTACATTGCCTATAATTTTGCAAAATTGCGCAAAATTGAAATAAGTTCTCATTTTCTACGCTCAAAAAACCGGTAATTCTTTTTCTCGGAGTTACTTCAATTAGCCCTTCACAAATAATGGAGAGAAAATCAGGCATAAAAAAACTCCTACAACTATCTGATTAAAAGTAGATTGTTGAAAAATTCGTTATCGTTTAATTGAAAAATTTACTAATTTTAGTACATACCAGGTAGTATACAATGATAACATCCAACAACTATGCCTACTGAAAAACCAACGTACAACCAATGATAAAATTCGCTCGTTAAATTAATCCCCAACATTTTAGAATTTAATACTGTACAGTTTCTACGGTGTATTACGTAAAAGAATACCGAGGTAGGCAATATTGGCAAAGGTTAGTAGATAGTGATTTTAAAAAAATAAAACGTTCCCAAATATTGAGTACACTTTGTTTAATTAATTATAATTAAGATGAAAAAAGTATTTAAAATTGTTGGTATCGGACTAGGAGTTATTGTTCTATTGATTGCTATCGCCTTGATCTTTATCAGTGCCAGCGATATTCCTTCCTATGAAGTTGAAAAAGTTGATTTTAGGGTTAAAAGTAGTCCGGAGGCCATTGCAAGGGGTGAAAAATTGGCCATTATGTTGTGCGCCAGTTGCCATTTAAATCACCAAACCAACAAACTTACCGGACAAAAAATGATGGATGCCCCACCGGAATTTGGAGAAATTTATTCCCAGAACATTACCCAGGACAAAACCTATGGTATTGGGGAGTGGACGGATGGGGAACTGGTATATCTACTAAGAACGGGAATAAAAAGGGATGGAAAATACAGTCCACCCTATATGGCCAAACTGCCACATATGGCGGATGAGGATATCAATGCTATAATATCGTTTTTAAGGTCGGACCACCCTATGGTCAAAGCCGACCCAACTCCCGATACTCCTCCCAAACCTTCACTATTGACCAAACTCCTATGTAGGGTTGCCTTTAAACCCCTTCCTATGCCCAAAGAAGCAATTCCCCTGCCAAATGAAAACGACCCTGTGGAATTGGGCAAATACCTGGCTCATAATCTGGATTGCTTTTCCTGCCACTCGGCCGACTTTAAAACCAACGATTTTTTAAATCCGGAACTAAGTGATGGGTATTTTGCAGGGGGCAATAAACCCTTGGATCTACAGGGAAGGGTAATGCTCACCACCAACTTAACACCGGACAAGGACACTGGCATTGGCAACTGGACCAAGGACGATTTTATCAATGCCCTTAAGTATGGGCAGAAAAAGGGTGAAAAGGCCCTGACCTACCCCATGCTGCCCTATCCTCAACTTACCGATGCCGAAGCCGGGGCCATTTTTGAATACCTACAGACCATACCTCCTATAAAGAACAAAGTGGAGCGGTCCATATACTAAAATGTAAAGCCGAATCCTAAGCCTGTGCAAATCTGTCCATTATGTAAGCTAGGAACTAAACTTGGGCCTTATGTTGCATTTTAAAGGAATTGTTACGGGCTTGGTAAATGATGCCACCCAGCCCGTATTAATATTATTCCTAAATGCCGTAATTGATCATGGTCTTTAGCTTAAGTTGTCGTAAATTACCTAAAGGCGAATTATGAAGTATCTTTTGGCCACTTTAGTTTTTATGACACTTATGACCTCAAAAATAATTTTCGATTTCAACAAAGATTCCAGCATCAAGAAATGGAGAATTGTGAATGATGGGGTCATGGGCGGCCTGTCGGTAGGAAGCTTTACCTTGAGCCCTGACGGACATGGATTATTTGCGGGCAAAATCTCTTTGGAAAACAATGGTGGATTCTCTTCCGTCCGTTACCGATTTGATAAGCTACAGGTAACCAAAGACAGTTACATTGGCATTCAGCTCAAAGGCGACGGCAAAGACTATCAATTTAGGGTAAAGGACAATGCCGGCAATTATTATTCCTATACCACTACCTTCCCGACTACAGGGGAATGGGAAGAAATCAAAATTTTACTCAGGGATATGTATCCTTCTTTTCGGGGTAGGAAATTGGACCAACCCAATTTTTCAAAAGATCATATTGAGGAAATTGTTTTCCTGATCGGGAACAAAAGAACTGAACACTTTAAACTGTTGATCGATAATATAGCATTGCATCAATCATAGTCCTAAGCCCAGAAAATGAAAGAATATTAAATGCCTTTTTTATTCAATCATAATTAAACTTCAAACCATAACACTGCGCAGCGTTGATAAAATTCCGAACTTATTGAAACCATAAATATTTGTTACATTTATCCGAGTGCTATTTCCTTACGGAAAATACCAGCGTATTTTTTTAAGGAACATTTTAATAACAACCTTATAATCCATTTTTTTAAACAATTATGAAAGTATTGAAAACTTTATTATTGGCATTGCTCTTAAGTACTGTCACCGTCTCTTACGCCCAAATTGAATTACCATCTTTTTTTGGAGATCATATGGTATTACAGCAGAAAGACAATGTTTCCATTTGGGGAACCGACAAACCGAACACTAAAATTAAAATAATAGGAAGTTGGGGAGAGGAATCTACGGCAACAGCCAATAGTCAGGGGCAATGGAAGTTGAAGATGAAAACCCCATCCTATGGCGGGCCCTACAAACTTGTTATAAAGGGCAGCAATGAAGTGACGTTCAACAATGTAATGATCGGGGAAGTTTGGCTTTGTTCCGGCCAGTCCAACATGGAAATGCCCGTAAAAGGATTTAACAACCAACCCATAGATGGTAGCGGAGAGGCCATTTTAAACTCCAAAAACAACCAGATACGTTTGTTTACCGTAAAAAGAGCATCAAGCCTAGAACCTTTGGATAAAGTGGAAGGCCAATGGGCAGAGGCCAGTCCGGCAACCGTGAGGGACTTTAGTGCTACCGCTTACTTCTTTGGAAAAAAATTGAATACCCTATTAAACGTTCCCATTGGTTTGATACATACGTCTTGGGGCGGGTCCAGTGTGGAAACCTGGATGGACAAGGAGACGCTTTCCCAATTCAGTACCATAGAGCTTCCAAGTAAACTTCCCGAAGGAGCACCACAGCGCACCCCTACCCTATTGTTCAATGCCATGATCAACCCATTGGTGGGTTACGGTATTAAGGGAGCAATCTGGTACCAAGGAGAATCCAACAGAGGCAGGGCCGAGGAATACAGTCGACTCTTCCCCACCATGATCAACACCTGGAGGGAAAAGTGGCAACAGGGCAAGTTTCCCTTTTACTTTGTACAAATTGCCCCCTATGGTTATAACGATGGCAATGCAGGCTTTGTTAGAGAGGCACAATTGCACACTATGAAAACGGTTGAAAATACCGGAATGGCAGTAACCATGGATATTGGGGATTGTGATTTTATACACCCAAGGGAGAAAAAATTGGTGGGCGATAGATTGGCACTATGGGCACTATCCAAGGATTACGGCATGGAAGGATTTGCCTATAGTGGTCCAGTATACAAAGAAATAGAAGAAATTAAAGAGGGCAAGGTAAAGTTGTCCTTTGATTATGTTGAGAACGGTCTCTCGAGTTACGGTCGGCCCTTGACAGGATTTGAAATTGCGGGAGCGGACAAAGTTTTTCATCCTGCCGAGGCCAAAATTAACGGGGACAAGAGCCTTAGTGTTTGGGCAGAAGGGGTTACAAATCCCGTCGCCGTTAGGTATGCATTTAGCAATTGTGAGGCTGGCAGCCTGTTCAATACGGAGGGCTTACCTGCCTCCTCGTTTAGGACAGATACTTGGAAGGAGTAATTGATTAAAATATATTTTGAATTTATACTTTCATTTTACTCAAGCGATTGTTTTGTATCAGTTTTCGCGAATCTTCGATATAGTTCATTGATTTCTGCTTGTTATTTGAAGCTATTTATGAACCTTCGGTTTGTTTGCTTGTCCAACCCTTCGAATCCGCTCAGGGTACGGCCATGACATTTAAGACTATTGGGCGCAAGAAAATAATATGTTTTTCTGCGCCCAATTTTCTTTAAGAATACTATGAAATATATCCGGTGCTTTTCAAAACTCCTTAAAATTCAAAATACGCTTTCATAGGTTCAAAATAATGTTCCTGCCACCCCTGAATATAGTGTTCGCCATCTTGCGGAACATTGCTATGTATCAAGGTCAATTCGGTTACACCATCTGTCTCTGAAAGTACAACCTCAATTTGCGAATCATCCTCGTCTTCATTAAAATTATCACTTCGCCAGGATTGCACAATTTTATGGTAGGGTTCCAAAATTAGATTCTCTCCCTTAATATACCCGTCCCATGCGGTAAACGGATCACCAACCTTATCGGAAACGAAGGCCTCCCCTCCGGTCATTTTGGTGTGTCCCTGGGTACTAAGCCATGCCTTATAAATTTGTTTTGCCGTGGTATTAAATGTTGTTTTTAAGGTAAATTCCATAGGTGAGGTTTTTTGGTGTGATTAAATAGCTAACCCGATTCTTAAATTTACTAAATAATTTTTGGCGAGTTTAATTCTTTATGGCAATAATGAACCACAGCCATTTATTGTTGCCCAATACCCATGCCCACAGAATCTATTATGACTCTTGTGACATTGAACTTTTTAGAATAAGTGGTACCCCAGGAAAGAAATGTCGATTTAGATAAGCTTTTGCTAACTTTGCCCTCTTAAGAACCATACCCGTGCATCCAAAAAATCCGTTTTCCGAAGCCTACGATTTTGATTTGCTTATTCGGCATTCCCCAGAACTAAGGAAATTTGTTTTTGTAAATGAGTATGGCAACCAAACCATAAAATTTGGAGATCCTCTGGCGGTAAGGGCTTTGAACACAGCCCTATTAAAAGCACACTATGGACTTGACTATTGGGATATTCCGGAGCAGAATCTCTGCCCCCCTATTCCTGGACGCTTGGATTACCTTTTGCATATAGCTGACCTGATTCCGAAGCCCACAATCCGTTTATTGGACATTGGCACCGGAGCCAACCTTATCTACCCTATTTTGGCTACCTGTCACTTCCATTGGCAGTGCGCGGCCAGTGAGGTAGATCTGGATGCCTTAAAAAATGCCCAGGAAATTATTGACAGAAACAGCGTATTGGCCAACATAGCCCTTAGGAAGCAAGGTTTTAAAAACAGCATCTTGGAACATATAATTAAGCCTGATGATGAGTTTGACGTGGTGGTCTGCAACCCACCATTTTTTAAGAACCGCACAGATGCCGAAAAACAAAACCTGCGAAAGGTGCGGAATCTGCAATTGGAGGACAGGGAGCGCCTAAATTTTGGGGGCTTGGCCAACGAGTTGTGGTACAAGGGTGGTGAGGAAGCATTTGTAAAAAAGATGGCCGAAGAAAGCATGCAATTCCAAGACCAGGTACATTGGTTCACCTCCTTGGTATCCCAAAAAGAAAACCTTAAAAATATAAAAAGGGCCATTAACAAGACGCAGCCTACAGAAGTCAAGGTGATAGCTATGGAACAGGGCAATAAAAAGAGCAGGTTTGTGGCCTGGACTTTCAACAAATAAATCTGTCGCAATCCAAAACTATTCTATATATGTTATTGGGGATATACAGTCTAGCTTCAAAACAACTGGTATTCATTAAAAGTTAAACCCTGTCTTGTTTAAGTAAGCGGCCCACAAGTCAAAATCCTATAGTTCTTCACTTGCCTTTAACCTTCGTTTAATGTAGCATTATAATGAATCTAACGGACTTTCTATATTGGCAAGCCTACGTGGTGTTACCTTTGTATACACCTGAGTGGTCTTAATAGAACTATGTCCTAAAAGTTCTTGGATAAACCGCATATCGGTACCGGATTCCAAAAGGTGGGTTGCGTAGCTGTGCCTAAGGCCGTGAACCCCAATATTTTTTTTGATACCTGCCCTTTTCATGGCCTCTTTAAATACCTTCTGTATGCTACCCCTGGAATATTGTCCCCCGTACCTGCCTTCAAGCAAATACTCCTTGGGATTATATTCCTTATAATACTTTCTGAGTTTTGGCAATAGCGTTACGGGTAGCGGTACCATCCTATCTTTCTTTCCTTTTGCACTACGAATATGCACAACCATTCTAGAGCTATCAATGTCATTTATTTTAAGAGCAATGACTTCTGAAACCCTAAGTCCCAGTCCATAGCAAAGTTCCAGGGCAATGCGATGTTTTAAATTTTCAAGCTGTTTAAACAACTTTGCCACTTCACTCTTAGCCAACATTTTAGGTAAGGTCGCTGGTTTTTTAGGCCTCGGAATATCAAAAAAGAGTTGTGGCCTGTATAATACTTTTTCAAAATAAAATTTAATGGCATTTATTTTACCGTTCATTTTTCGTTCCCCCATTTTTTCCTGGTAAACACAATAGAGAAAATAATCCTTTAATTTTTTGGGTGTAAGCTCATCCACAGGATAATTTTTGATCAACTGAAGTAAATGAACAAATTCGGCAATATAGATCCGAATGGTGTTTGGACTAAGCGCTTTTAACCTAAGCTGATCATAATACCGTATAAGGGCAGTTTGGTTAACAGGAGCTATTTTGGGAAGTTGTTTTGTAATAAATGGTCGCTGCTCTATATTCAAGGCTTTTCTAACAGCGGGTATATCCGGTAGATACCAAGCTTTATTGGTTTTGCTCCATTTTGCAGAGGCAAAGCGTTCTCTAAATTGTTGTACCAAATGCGGTTTAAATGGAAAAATAACCAATATTACATCTTTGTTTCTATGCACAACAGGTTTAAAAGTATATTGGGAAAAATCCATTCGTCATTAGGTATATCAATATACTGTAAGATACAAAATGATATATAAAATGACAACTTTTAAAAACCATCCTATCTATTTATGCATAGGAGTTAAGGAGGTATACCATTATTTTTATATCTTAACCTTTAATTACACATATATATGTGTTGTGCCCAATTAAAGCCAATGAATGAATCGAATTTTAAAATTGACCAACCTGAATCTGATTTGAGTTGGGGAACATTAATAATGAAATACATAACACTGTTCTCTTTAGGATTAGTGGCTCTTTGGGTTTTAGGATTATCAACTCCGTTTTGGAGGAGAAATCGATATCTAGATAATAAAAACTCAGTTTTTGAATCAATGGTAGCTTCACCATATTTATGGACTATAATATTCGGATTGGTAGTAATTGGAATTTTAGTATACAGAGCAAGTAGAAAATATAAATTTGGAGAGGTTTTCGAAGTAAAATTTGATGATGGAGAAAAAACTATTATGACCAAATCGGTAAACCTTCTTAATAATAAAACTAGAACAAGAAAGATTCCATACGACCGACTAACCTTCATTTATAGCGAACAAGAAAACTCTCTGTTTGGCCACCAAAGGATCATTGAAATATATGAACAAATGGACAAAGTACATGTAATAAATATGGACTTGACTGGCTGGGTTAGACATGACCGAATAGAGCTTTTGATTGATAAAATAAAAAACTGGGCACAACACGGTGTATAATTAATTGCTGGCCGATTTCCTAAACGGAAATCACTGCAATTAATTATCTTAGAACTGGCGGACACTTTCCTGCGGAAATGTCCGCAACTAATCATACACTAGACCGTTAGCAAACATTTTGCCCAAGTATTTAAGTTTGTGTTTACTCAATAATTCTATCCTTAAAAATTAGCTAAAAATCAAGTATTCTTCCTAGAATATAAAAGCTGTAAATCGTTTCTTAGGTGTTAGTCATAAATTTGATACATATATACCTTCAAAACGTAGATAGTACAATAGCTTTTTCTTACTTTGGCGAGATTGGAAATTTTAAATACATCCCTGAATTATAGTTGTTTATAACTGTTAAGAACTTGGTTTCTCCTCTTCTGATTATTATGCTACTTTTATATTTTTTAGGAAATGAGATGTATTCATATAAAAATTATTCACTGATGAAACTAACAAATTTAATATGAAAAATTTCTTTTGGCTTTTACTTACTTTTATGGTTTCAGATTTTTCTTATGCTCAAGAGGTAATAACCGACAGTAGTATTTTAAATCAAAACGTAAGAGACACAATAAACATAGACCAATTTTCTACTGTTTCGCTTTTTTTAAAAACCTCAAAAAAAATAAATGGCAAATACATTCCAACAACTACAGCCACAGGTTTTATCTACGAAAAAAACGGAATAAATTATTTGATAACTAATTGGCATGTTGTAAGTGGAAAGCACCCAAATGGAAAAGCAGAGGTAAATAGTGAGGGAATTGACATTTCTAATCCCGAAAAACTAGAAATTTATTTCCACCGAAAAACATTAGGGGAATGGAAGACTGTCGAAATAGATTTATATAAAAAACAAAAACCTATTTGGCTTGAGCACCCTAAAGGGAGTGCAGTTGATGTTGTTGCTATTCCATTAACCTTCAAAGGTATTGATAATATCTTATTGAAATTATATCCTATCAATGAAGTTAAATTTAACGATGATATTTTGATATATCCTTCAATGGATGTTAGCATTATTGGGTTTCCTTACGGATTTTCAAGTTTTGGAAAATTACCTATTTGGAAAACTGGACAAGTTTCAACTGATTATGACATAAATATTAATGAATTACCATTATTTTATATAGATGCTTCTACAAGGGGTGGTATGTCAGGTTCTCCTGTTATTTGCAGAACGTCGAGTTACAATACTAAAAATAGTTTTGTTATTTCCGCAGGCGCTTATGCGCAAAAATTTTTAGGAATTTATTCTGGAAGACTTATGCCAGGAGATTCTGACATTGGACTAGTTTGGAAAGCAGAATGTTTAGATGAAATTATTAATTAATTGGTAATAAAGTGAATATTAGAAAGGTAAAGGGCATCATAAAATACACTTTGTAATTAAAATAATACTACAAACACTAATTTTTTGAACAACCGAAATACGTATCTAGATTTAGTGTTTCTGAAATAAAAACGTTTGCTAACAATACCTAAACGTAATGCGGACTTTAGGGCAATACTGAAAGGTCTGTGTATATTTATGAAGTCGCTAAATCTTTGGGATTTAGCTTTGGACAAAAAAAAGAAAAAGCAAAACCAAAAGCTTTAGCTTCGTGCTCAGACGGAAACGACAAGTTTCCTTGCCTCCGCACTACGCTTAGCCGAACCGTTGTAAGCAAGCTGAAAAGCCAGCCGCACAAACAGCACATGTGGTTTTTTGCCGATACATAAGCCAAAGCAGAAAAACCAAAAGAGCTGTTTTTTGCCAACGCTCGAAAAAAAGAAAATATATTTGAAAGAAACGTATTTTGACAAATGACAATTTTAAACGAAGAATATTATCAAGCATTATGGAAAAAATATGACGGGATTATTACCCTGAACCTAACTAATTCAAATACTGCTGACCTTTCAATAAAATTCATTTTAGACTTTTACCGAAAAAACCAACCTATCCATATTAACTTTCAAAACTCAAAAGAAACAATCCTTGAAATAGGAAAACAATTGTTTGTTGAATTTGCTAATGATATTTTCCTAAACCATTATGATTTACCTGATTTAAAAAAGGGAGATAGACTTAGAGATTTACGAACTCATAGAGATGGAAAACAACACTACGCAATTATTCAAAGGATTAGTAATAACACTTATTTCCTTCAAGACACTAAAAACAAAGCTATTTCACCTTTCAAATATGACAAACTTGTTAAGTTCTTTCTACCCATTGAACAAAGGTCGAGGCAATTGAGAGATTATACCAAATTTTTTTCTGAATTAAATGGAGGGAAAAAAATGGACTTTACACCCACTAATTTTGAAAGTAAAACTGTTTTCGTTGCCAAAAAACCTCTTTGGGATTCTTTGCCTAATAAAAACAAAATTCCTTGTGCCTATTTGCCAAATCCGAGAGAAGAAAATCATACTTCTACAACTAAATCAATTCCAGCTTTACAAGACTGTTTAGCATTTTTTACACCAAAGTATGAGGTTTGTTATCAACAAATTCTATTAAAAGGAGAAAAAATCAAGACAGTTATTGTCTTTGATACCGAAGCTGATAAAATTGAACAAATACTTCAAGACAAATCTCGATTTGGTTTCAATTTAATAATTGTATCCAACAGTTATTTGCCTCTAAAAAATGAGGCTATTCCTTGTTGGAATTGGTTCAAAGAAGAAATTGAAATTGTAGATGCCTTATGATTAATTTCCGAAACATACCAAACAAAGAAATAGAAGAGTGTATCAAAAGTCTTGATATGAAAGTACAATTTATCCATTCAGAGTTTGGTTTTGATTTGAAATCCTACGGAAACATATTACGAGTTGGCTTAAATGCTATTCAAAAAGAAACTATTGAAAATCTCATAAACAGGCTCAACATCAACAAAGAATTAGAAAAAGAGTTAGATAATGCAGGTGGATATACAACAGATTATCTCAAAGACAATAATCCAAAAACTGAACTCATTAGTTTACTTCAACTAATTAATGAAAGACAGCCAAAACAACAAATTTTATTCGACTTCTTGAATAAAAGCGACAAAAGAACAATTGTAGTAGTTGACAACAATGATTTGGATTTCATAAGTCAACATATCAAAAACAGAAGAGTTGAAACAGTCCCTTTTTCAAACTTAAAACGAATAGATATTCAAAACAAAGTTTTGGTATTTTATTCATTCAACGGTCAGAAAGATTTTGATTATTTCTACAATTTAGATAATGAAATAAGATTGATTATCTATAAACAGGAAAAGAACTTATATCACAAATATCTTGACCAAAGGAAAAAACTGATTGAAACTGAAATCAAATCAACCGACCGTTTTAAAGTTTGTGGTATTGAATATAAAGAAACAAGAAATAATGTTACTGACATCAGTTCTACCATAAATGGTATTGTTTGTCGATTAGACGAAATGAATAACAAGGCTTATGATGGATATAAAGAAGAATGTGATTTATTGCTGAATGAAATTGAAGAAAAACTTATTTACAAAATAATAACCACGAAAATCGAACTGTTCTTAGAAAGCAATGATACCGTTTTTACTGATAAAGGAGATTTGATAAAATCCTATAAAATCAAAGTAGGAGACAAAATTAGAATTTATCCAAAAGAACAATTAGCCGATAACCTTTATCAGGTTGCTGTTGAAACCGAGCCTGACATTTTTGGAAAAGTAGAAGAACACTCAAATTTTTGGAAACAAATCATATGTGATTTGCGAAACAAGTTTGGAGATGAACAACTTTATCAAAAATTAAAAGAAAACGGCTTAAAAGTGTTACCTAATACATTAGCAGCTTACGGTAGTGGATTTAGAAAGTTTCCAATGTATAAAAATGATTTAAGAGCAATTTTAAAATTGTATTATCATAATTTATCTGATAATGAAATTGACACGATTTTAAACCCAGTTTTAAAATCAAAAACCACTTACAATAGCACAATGATTGTACTTGGTCGTGGGTTAAAACAAGAATTGCGTCTGTTTTTGAAGAAAAAGAAAATTGGGGAAATATTGAGAAAAAGAAATTTCAACGAATACACTTTACACGCTTTTGTTGATGAGTTTATGCCAATGCACACAGTTGTTAGCAAAGAAGCTATTAGTGAAAGCATTGAAAAATTAGAAGAAACAGCTTTACAATTAATTGAAATATGAGCGTAAAAGAGAACAGAAATATAGTCATTGAACGTGTTAAGAAAGAAATAATCGGTCCAGGTTCTGACATTTTTCTATGCAAAGATGATTTTAGTGATGAAATCATTGAAGGGAAACCTTTACAACGATACTATTCGGGAATTTTATTTCCAAAACAGTTACAACCAAATGCAAGCGACAATGGCGAGCAGGAAATGAAAGAAGAAGATGCAGATGATGTAACTGATTTAAATTCAGACATAGATGAAGAAGAAAAAAAGGAAAAAGAATTTTTTAAAGATGATGATGAAACGGATAAAACAGACACTCAACCCAAATATACTTCAAACACGTTTTTCCCTTCCCATTTCGGGATTACGTTTGCCGTTGAAAAATCTTGTGAAAAATTTAAAACTGTTATTTCTTTTGGAAATTATTCAAAAGCAAAACCTGAGGAAACAAAAATTTCTTATGATGGCGAAGGTATAAACTTACTATCCGAACACGGTTTAAATAATTTTATAAGTTATGACGAACCGAACAAGACACTTTCACAAACTAAAAAAATACAGCGAACAAAAGACGGAAATATAACCGCAGAATACCAAGCATTTCAAGATGGATTAAAATCCTTGGCAAAAGCAACATCTTATGACCACGCCTTATACAAAATCATTTCAAAACTTTTTTTTAAAGACAAATACAAACGAAATGACAATTCAATTGAGATTGAGACAAATATCAAGGATATTCTTTCAGCCGACAATCAGCACCTTGAATTAATACTATCTGAACAATCAAATGTGAATACAGAAAAATGGAGCAAGGAAATGAAGGAAAACCTTGTTGTTCATTTTAAAATTTACACAAATTATTCTGACAAGTATTTTATTAAAGCAGTTATTGAAAATAAAACATTGATTCCTAAAGACAAGTTTTCACTTTCAAAAGAAAAGGTAAATCAATTATCCTGTTTTCAAACTGAAGTGAGAATTGAAAGTGGAAAATTGTTACCATTCAGGGATTACAAAGCACATTTGTACAAAACTGATGAAGACAAAATGTTGGATTATCTCTATCGTGATAAATTAGCATTTGGTATTGGACATAACACAGCTTGCACTTGGGAAAATGCTCAATCACCAAACACACCTCAATGGATTCAATCTACTTTTTTGCCTGAATATGATGTAAAAAACCAAAGTTCAGAAACCGACAAAATTAAAGGAGACATTCTAAACATTAAAAACCTTTCTGTTTACAATTCTGATACAGAAAGTATTATCTCTAATCTTACGCAGGTAGCTAAAGCATACAAAAATTGGATTGAAGAAGAAAATAAATCTGCAAACGGAAATGAATTAGGTTTAAAAAACATCAAAAAGTGTGAGCAGATTTACGACAGAATAATCAATGGAATTAAATTACTTTCTGAAAATGAAAATGCTTTACGAGCATTTCAATTATCTAATACTGCTATTTATCTGCAATTTTTTCAAAGCCAGCAACATTTTAGTAAGAAAAAAGAAGGATATGAAGTTTGGGAACGTAGTGAACCATTACAAAATAAATTTCAAGATTATGGAACATTGCCATTCCCCTCAGACCGAATACCAGAATGGCGACCATTTCAATTAGCATTTATTTTACAATGTTTGGCTTCGTTTGTTGATGAAAATAGCAATGAAAAAGAGTTGATTGATTTACTCTACTTCCCTACTGGTGGTGGAAAAACAGAAGCATATTTAGCAGTTTCAGCATTCTTGATTTTTTGGAGAAGAATACAATATCCTGATAGTTACGATGGTGTAAACATAATCATCCGCTACACATTGCGTTTGCTTTCTGCACAACAATTTGAAAGAGCTTCAAAATTAATTTTAGCTTGTGAATTTATCCGAAGTAATCATACAGATTTAGGTGACAAACCTGTTTCGATTGGTTTTTGGGTGGGTAAACAAACAATTCCTAATTACTTAAAAGATGGTAAGAAAAAATTAGAATACGCTCAAAATAAGCTCAATCAAGGCAATCAATATGTTGTAAACCCTTTTCAATTATCAAACTGTCAATGGTGTAATACTAAAATTATCTCACGAATAAATGAAAAAGACAAAGCACATCAAATTGGACATAGAACTTACAGGCAGTTAAGAAGCTATTGCTTGAACAATGCTTGTCATTTTTCGGAACAAAACGGAGGTTTGCCAGTAGTCTTAATAGATGAAGATATTTATTCAAATCCACCTACTATTCTTTTTGCGACCGTTGATAAATTTGCATCATTAGCTTGGAAAGGAGAATCTACTACATTCTTCAACAATGGCTCAAATCGTAAACCAGAATTGATAATTCAAGATGAATTACACTTATTAAATGGAACCTTGGGAAGTTTAGTTGGTTTATTTGAAAATGCCTTGTTGCAACTTTGTGATAACCCTAAAATCATTGCTTCCACGGCAACCGTCAAAAATGTTGACAAACAAATTCAAGGTTTGTACGGCAGAGAAGCACGAATATTTCCACAATATGCTACTAATTCAGACGACACATTTTTTTCAAAAGTAATTGAAGAAAGTAAAAGAAAATATATAGGCATTTTACCAACGGGAAAGACAACTGTTGTTACCAATTTACAATTATTGGCATCATTGCTTTTTGCAAGATTGGAAGTTTGGAAAAAGTCGTCAGATAAAAAAGAAGTAGATAATTTTTGGACGATACTCTCTTATTTCAAGAGCTTAAAAGAAATTGGACGATTTTCTAATAAAATTAATTCGGAATTAAAACCAATTATCAAGCAATTACAAGTTCGATACTTGAATAACAATTCACATAGTGAAAGAAGTAATTACAATAAATTATCATATCGAAACATTGAATTGACAAGCCGTATTCCTAATGAAAAAATCAAGAAGAATTTAGATAAATTAGAAATTGAATTTAACGGAAACATCAATGAACATAAGGCTTACGACTTAGTATTGGCAACTAATATGATTAGTGTTGGTCTTGATGTTAGTAGGCTAGGTCTAATGATAATGAACGGAATGCCACCAAATACAGCTGAATATATTCAGGCAAGTAGCCGTGTGGCAAGAAAAAACGAAGGCTTGGTTATTACGCTTTACGACCCATTCAATAGCCGTGATTTATCTTACTTTGAAGATTTTGTACAATTCCACAAAACATTTTATAAACAAGTAGAACCATTAAGCGTAACACCATTTGCCGAAAATGCTTTGGACAAAATGTTGTTTACACTAATTCTTGCTTATTTCAGACATACCACACCATATACCGCTAATAATGCGGCAACAGCCTTAATTGATGACAAAGTAAAAAATGAATTACGAAATAATTTGCTTCAACTTTTTCAAAACCATCACTTTGCTCAAAATGATTTACAACTTATAACTGAAAAGATTGATAATATTTTAAGAGATTGGAAATATAAAATTGATGCACAAAAAGACCTTAAATATTTTTGGAGAGACCATCCTAAAGATTCATTAATCGTGCCTATTCAAGAGAAGAAAAATGATGACGATACCTTAACGGCAATGCAATCAATGCGAAGTGTAGAACCAAGTGCTGAGATACTTATTAGACAATATTAACATATGCCAAACGACAAAATAAAACACGGAAGAAGCAAGCATATTTCAAATTATGGTGGTGTTGGTTCTTTGATTGAAACAACTGATAATTCTATAATGATAGAAACCTTTGATAATTGGGGATATGGAGATTTAAACGAAAAATTAGCTCATTATATCATAAAGGACGATAGATTATTGCAACGCTTAAAAAACCGTTTCCCAAATTTGAAACATTTGGTTTCAATACCTACTGACAGAGATTCTTTTTTGCATCAAGTAAGACCAAAAGCAAATTATTTCTCAAAATGGTTTTATTGCTCTTATTGCAAACGGTTTGCACCATACAACGAATGGAAAACCCGTTGGAGAAGTGCAGGCAAGAAACTTGATTTTTTCAATCCACCAAAATGCAGTAATAAAGACTGCAAGGAAAATCATTTGGAGCAAATTCGTTTTGTTATGACTTGTAAAAATGGTCATATTCACGATTTACCTTGGAAATTTTGGAATAACCGTTTACCAAGCGACCGAACCAACGAACAAGAAAAAGAAGAAGCAAATGAAAAACCAACAGGTCCGCAATTAGATTTTTCTAAACCTTGTTGCGAAAATCAAAACTTAATCTACAAAATCAGTCGAGAAAACACCGAACTATCTGGTATATGGATTGAGTGTAAAAATTGCAATAAAAAAGCAAATCTAAAAGGTATTTTTAACTATGAGCAAATCTGCAATGGTAAGAAATATTGGTTAGGTCAAATTAATGGAAAGTTTTACGAAGAAGAGTGTTCAGAAATTACAAGCGTAAAACTGAAAACGAGTAATAGTGTATATTATTCGAATAGTTTAAGTAGTCTATTTATTCCTGAGCTTCAAAATCCACTATCACCAGAAGTAAGAATTGATATCGACAATATGTTAGAAAGTCGAGAATTCTCAACAGAACAAATAATTCAATTAATAAGCATCCAAAAGAAAATTGAAAAAGAGTTGATTCAACAATATTTAGACACAGGAGACATTAAATACATTCCAGATAATATTTATCGACAAACTGAGTACGACTATTTCTTGGAAAAGGAGCAACCAGATAATAAGCAGATAAAATTCCGTGTAATTGATAGTAGTGAACAAATCAATGGGTTTAATAAGCTTATAAAAATTGACAAATTAAAAAAGACAACCGTTCAAACATCCTTTACAAGAAACGAGCCTATTGATATTGATTCAATATTGCTCAAAGATGGCGATAATGCTTATGAGTACACAGTTAAAAGACAATCAGTATCAAAAAACAATTTTGACACAAAAACCTTACCTGCATCAGAAAGTTATGGAGAAGGAATTTTATTCATTTTGGATAATCATAAATTGGAACAATGGGAGAGCCAACAAGTCGTAATTGAACGCACAGAAAAAATAAAGACTAATGCTAATAATGCCGATTGGAAATCTCATCAAATTATAGCCAAAACTTTAACACCAAGAAAAATCTTAATTCATACGCTTTCGCATTTGTTGATGCGTGAATTGGAATATGTCTGTGGTTATCCTGTATCTTCTTTGTCTGAAAGATTGTATGTAAACGAAACAATGCACGGATTTTTAATTTCTGCTTTTGATGGAACTGACGGATATTTAGGTGGATTATCAAATTTATGTAACGATTTAGATAACCTCAATACTATAGTTAATAGTGCCATTTTCAGGGCAACTGATTGTTCATCCGACCCAATTTGTATAGAATCAGATGGTCAAGGAGTTGGTCAATTAAATCTTGCAGCTTGTCATTCTTGTGCTTTAACACCTGAAACAACTTGTGAGCTATCGAATTTATACCTTGACAGAGGATTAGTAATTAATAAAGAATATGGATATTTTGCAGACAGATAATAAGCCAACGCTAAAAGCCATACACATTTGCAATTTGCATCAGCCGACACACAAGCCAAAAATTGCAAAATAGTATGATTTGCCAACTCACGCTTCCAAACAAGCATTAAAACTTCGGAAAACCAAGTAGGAAGTGGAAAGCCAGCTTACAACAATGTATAAAAATAATAGCGGTTTAATCGCTAAAACGAAAGTGAGTAAATATAATAAAGGTCTGTGTTTAACGGAAATTTAGTGCGTGAAAATCCGCTACTATTCTTATACGAGACCGTTGTGCACAATGAAAACGATATGGAAAAAATATTGATCGGATTAATTTTGCTTTCGACGTGTCTAGGATCAGGACAAAATAGGAGTCCGGAAGATTGGACCGAAAACGATATGGCCCAATATGCCAAACTCAAGGAATTGGCCGGTTATGTTTATCAAAAGAAAAAAACCGAAATTTCCAAGGACAGCCTGTTCAAAAATTACGTCTACTTCGACAACGTGTTAAACGACACCGACAAGGAAAGAAGAGAAAGAAGAGCTGTGCAGTTCGACACTCTATTCTATTATTTCAGGAAAACCGTTGACAGTATCGGATTGGAAAACCTGGACGCGAAACCGGTAAGATTCTATAAAGGCCATAAGATCTATGAACCTTTTGACAAGGAAAAATCCGAACATGAAACCATTGGAGGGGAAAAAATGTATGCTAGAGATGAAAATGTTTTTGCATACTACAAAAAAAATGACCCTGAAAATCCCTTGGGCGTATTATTGTTTGAACCTGAAAGCGATAAATTGGCTGCTTGGATAATGTTGAACCAAGGTGGTTATAGATACTTTTTGACCTTCAATTTATTCTGAAAACACTGTGCACAACAATTGCTATAACAAATAGGGCGTTAAGTCTTGGATCCATTGGCTTGGGCATGTTTGTGAAGTCCGCCAAATCTTTTGATTTGGCTCTTGAAATAAAAAAGATAAGAACAAAATGCAAAAGCTCTGGCTACGGGCACGGGCGGAAACGAAACGTTTCCCTGCCCGCCCCACTTGCCATAGCAGGAGCGTTGTGGCTAATTTGAAAAACCAAACACAAAAGCGAAGACTGAAACAGAAAAATGATAAAAAACAAAAAGGCCAAATGGCTTGTAAGAGCAATATTACTTGTTGGAACCGCAGTTTCATTGTTTTTTGTTCCTTGGATTTTGGTAAAGGCTTGGATTTTACCGCTACCAGATACCGTTCAAGAACAAGTAGATGAAGCCATTGGACATGGATTTGATGGAATGATTGTTTATGTAGACCAAACAGGTAAACCACCACAATTTTACACAGGCGGGTGGAAAGATAGAGAAAAGAAAATACCTGCCGACCCCAAATCACTCT
Organism: Arenibacter algicola; assembly: GCF_018860365.1. Classification (GTDB taxonomy): domain Bacteria; phylum Bacteroidota; class Bacteroidia; order Flavobacteriales; family Flavobacteriaceae; genus Arenibacter; species Arenibacter algicola_B. The sequence goes on along the minus strand of NZ_JAHKPO010000018.1, from coordinate 236,367 downwards.
TCAAAATCGCAAGTATTAGTAAGTTGTATACTGCCGTAGCAGCTACAAAATTGGTCAAAGAAAAGCGTTTGTCTTTTGATAAACCATTAACCGATTACCAACCCGAACTAAAAGGAAGAATAGAGAATGCCAATGATATCTCATTGAAAATGATGATTCAACACCGCTCTGGAATTCCAAACTTTACGGACAATCCAGCGTTCTGGGAAAACGAAGAAGAAAATGGCAAAAATCCATTAGATTTTGCTTTAGACTTACCTGCTAGCTTTAAACCAGACAAAGGTTATGAATATTCAAACACGAATTATTTATTACTGCGCAGGATTATGGATGATGTTTTAGGCTATAACCACAATGAATATATCAAAGAGAAAATTTTAAAACCTCTGAACCTTAACGACACCTATTTTTCGATTACCGAAGTAGATTTGGAAGACGTGATGAGCGGATATTATGTAGGAATTGAAGAAGATTTTAAAGCCCGAGAATTTGGAATGTTAGCAACCGCAAAGGATGTAGGCACATTCCTAAGAGCCTTGAATGATGGTTCAGTATTTGAAGAAGGAGAGCAGGAATTATATCCTTACGAATATAATCACGGTGGTTTAGTCATTGGTTATCAAAGTCTCGCAGAATATCATAAAGATTTAGATGCTGTGGTAGTTCAATTTATAAATACAACAGATTTTGAAGGGTATGAATGGAACTTGTCAGAAATTATAATTAACCGAATCGTAAAAATCATTAAAAAGAAAAACTAGCCACAACATTGTATAAAAATAATAGCGGTTTAATCGCTTAAACGAAAATGAATTTTAAAAATCAAAGACAGTAACAAACCAAAAAGTAAGTGCATAAAATCCGCTACTATTCTTATACTAGACCGTTGCCATTCATTGTGAACAAACTCAACGGAAATAATAAATTGAACCAAATGAAAAACATAAAATATATATTAATTCTGACTTCGGTAATGATTTTGTCTTCATTTTCACAGCCGATTTTTGCACAAGAAAATGACTTCATCAAAGAATATTTGGAACGATTAGAAAAATCGAACGAATACTTAATTCTTGTAGCGGAAACAATGCCAGAAGATAAATATGAATTCAAAGCAACACCTGAATCAATGAGTTTTGCGGAAAATTTAATGCATATTGGTTGGGCAATGGATTGGCACAGTCAATCATTAATGGGCGGACGCGAGGCGAGAATATGGGATACTGACACGGAACTTAAAGTTGACAACAAATCGAAAAAAGAAATGATTGCCAAAATCAGCGAGACTTTTGACAAAACAATAGAATTTATCTCAAATTTTGACCCGAAGAGACTTGAAGAAAGATTGGATTATTTTGGAGCAGACAGAACAAAAAGGCAGATTTTATTATTACTTGCCGACCATATAACACATCACAGAGGACAAATGCTTGTTTATATGCGACTGAACGGACTAAAACCACCAAGATATGTTTTGTATCAATAAAACAACGAAATGGCAACACCGGCTATAATTCAGGGTGGTTTATGAACTATTTTGAAAAATATATAAACTTAACAAACCTGATTTCTCTGCGGACAAATCCTGCGTATTTATCCACGCCGAAATCATAGCCAAACCCGTTAGCTGCAACCTTAAAAAAATGGAAACCGATTACCAATTATTCTATAAAAGTTATTTAAAAGAGTTTCATTTAGTCAAGGCAATAAATCTAAAGCGAACTATAGAAAATCATATTGAGCTTGAAGAACAAGTTAAAAAATATGAAATACATAATTCTCTAACCGAAAACACAAAATTTATTCTGCAAGCCGACTTGAGACAGAACTACTTTCATGCAATAGAAACCTTTTTTGAGTTTTTCTTTGCTTTTCTACCAATCAACAGAAAAATTCCAGATAATAAAGCAATTTTAAGAAAATTAGTGAAATCTAATTGGAGAAAAAACTACAAAAAAATTCAAAGTATAGCAACAGGAAAATTGAAACTAAATTTTCTAGACGAAATCATTGACTTTGAAGGGCATAAGGTTTCTGTTGGCCACTACATGTTTTACTTAGGGATTTTTCCAAATGGTAAATTCCCAGACAAATTATTCAAGTCAATTGAAAAGAGTATAAATGATGTCAAATTTGGTCTAATTGAAATAGCAAAGGATTTTTCTGACCGAGACGAATATAATGCCTACAAACATGCTTTACGAATCTTTCCATCTTTTAAAGCCTTATATCTACTAGATGCAGAAACTAACAAAGTGGGAATGGAATGGGATTTATCTAATTCTTTATCGTTCCAGACATACGAGGAAAAAAATGAAAAGTCATCAATTAGAACAAAAGTTTTTGATACAGAAAGGGATTTTAAAATGACCCTTTTTTGTGGTAATTTGATTTATAATATCATGGCTTTTAGAGAAATTGTTTTCTGTGGTCATTCCGAAGTAGACAAAAAAATAGCAATCCGGATTTTTGATAAAGATGCAATTGACGAATGCAAAGAATATAATGTTAAAATTCAGGACCTGGAATTCACGACGGAACGAATAAAAAAGGCAGCAGCTAACAATGGCTATAACAAATAGGGCATAAAGTGCTAAATTTAATGGCTTGGGCGTATTTGCTAAGTCCACCAAATCTTTTGGATTTGGCAATTAAAAAAGAAAAAATAATTACAAAACAAAAAGCTCTGGCTAGCAGACCAGACGGAAACGAAAAGTTTCCTTGCCTGCCCTACTTGCCATAGCCGAAGCCGTTGTAGGGCATTTGAAAAAAACTCACGATAAGTTGTCACACCTTCCGTTTTGGATTGTTATTATATAAAACAATCTTATGACAAATGTATTAATCGTATATGCTTCACAATTTGGGAATACGGAAAAAATGGCAAAAGCAATGGAGCAAACCTTACTCGAATCAAGTGAAATTAAGTGCCAATTAAAAAAGGCTGAAACAGTAACCGAAACGGATTTTATTAACGCAGATGCCATTATTTTGGGCAGTCCTGTAAAAATGGGTTCAATTGATTGGCAACTGAAAAAAATGATTGACACCGTAATGGGTTCACTTTGGGTTGCGAACAAACTTGTCGGAAAAGTGGGTGGAACTTTTGCTTCTGGTGGCGGATTTGGCAAAGGTGGTGCAGGTGCAGAAATAACTTTCACTTCACTAGCCAATGTCTTAATGGAAATGGGTATTATTTATGTTCCTTTACCAAAAAACACACAAGGATATAAATTTGGTGGAATTCAATGGGGAGCTTACGGAGTTTCTGCAAATGAAGATATGCAACCGCAAACTTTAATGGAAAATCAACTAGAAGTTTGTAGAATACACGCTCAAAATATCGCTAGAGTTGCAAAAACTATAAATGGACAAAATTTATTCCAATGTGAGTTGGAAAACTAAAATATGATGGAAAAAGAAGATATTGAACTATTAAAATCTGCAATAGATGGGAGCAAAAAAGATTTAGAAACTCTTATTGTAAGACATTATGATTTCATTTATAATGTAGCAATAAGAATGGTTTTTTACAAACAAGACGCTCTAGATTTGACCCAAGACATAATCGTTAAGATTATTACAAACCTATCTTCATTTCAAGAAAATCAAAATTTTAAAGGTTGGCTGTATCGTATAACAGTCAACCACTTTTTGAACAGTAAAAAACGACCTATTGAAAAATCAGTCTCAAGTTTTAGTGGTTACGGAAACGGACTGGATAATATTAAAGATTCCTACTTTGAAGCAGAAAACCCGATAGAATCAAAACTAATATTAGAAGAAATAAAAATAAGCTGTACAAGAGGAATGTTAATGTGTCTATCAAGACCACAAAGACTATTGTACATATTTGGAGAAATATTAGAAATTGACCATAATTTAGGTGCTTATATTTTTGATATAACCAAAGAGAACTACAGAAAAAAACTTTCAAGAACAAGAAATGACTTGCAGAACTTTATGAATAAAAAATGTAGTCTCGTAAACAGCAACAACCCTTGTAAATGTAGAAACAAAACAAAAGGATTTATTGATAATGGCTGGATAGACCCAAAAGAAAAAACGTTTACCAAAGAATATAATCAATTGGTAAGCGAAGTCATTAGACCATTAAGTGAACATCTTGATAATGAAATACCAAATGCGTCTAAAAAGATATTTCAAGAGCAACCATTTTACAACCCAGACAATAAGTATGAATTATTAAAAGATTTAAAATTAGAGACCATATGAAATATTGGAAAATGCGAAATATCAAAACGGGTCTTTTCTCATTGGGCGGAATTGATGCAGAGTTTACCGAAAAAGGGAGCGAATTTAAAAATAAAATAGGTGTAAAAGGTACTTTGTTCCACTATGTTTATGGGTTTAGAATTGACGAAGATGGTGTAAGGCGTTTTCATCCAAGAGGTTCGAGAAAAGTAGATGATTTTGAAGCTGTTTGCTTTGAAAACAACAAGGAAATTCAAATAATATCAGGTAGAAATATGTTTACCCGAAATCAATTACTGAACAAAGAGGACAGGATTTTAAGTGATTTGACACCTGCGGAATTAAAGGCTGAAATGAAAAAACAATTTTAAATCTGAAGATTACAGCGGAAAAAAAACGCCCTGCAACAATGTATATAAAACATAGCTATTATAGGGTTTCCCAAAGGTTTCTGCTTATTTAACAAGAATGCCAAATTTCTAAATTTGGCCTTTAAAATTGATAAGTTAAAAACAAAATATAAAAATTCGGCTCTTTGTTTATCCAAAAAGTCAGGGTCTTATAACACGCTACGTTTCATACACAAAACGTTGTGCCCAATTTATGACAAACATTTACGAAATAGAAAAACCTGCTACTGAAACCAACTATTTTACAATTGGAATTAAGTATGTTGTGTTATTCATCGTTCTATTTCTTACAAGTTGGATTGCGATTCCATTATTCATAGCAAAAGGACGCGGAAGCAGAATTAATCCGGTTGCGGAATTTTTAGCGGAAAATCCTCTTCCTTTTAGCTTAATATTTTCTGCAACTATTATTGCTTGGTTTGTGTATTGGATTAGAAAAAAATATAAATATGGAGAAGTGTTCAAGATAAATTTTGATGACGCTACACAAATCCTAAACGTTTGGACAATCAACACAATGAATAAAGCGGAAAAAGCATACAAATATGATTATGAAACTCTTGATTTTAAGTTTTATAAAGCAGACGATGCTCTTTTTGGTAAGCAAAGAATTTTACACATACTAAAAAATCAAAAAACAGCTCACGAAATAAATTTTGACCGAACAGCCTGGTGTCGAAATGAAGGACTTGAAAATCTAATTGAGCGAATTAAAACTGGGCACAACAAAACCTAAACGTAATGCGGACTTTAGGTCAAAATCTAGGGGCCTATGCATATTTATAAAGTCGCTAAATTTTATGGATTTAGCTTTGGACAAAAAAAGAAAAAGCAAAACAATAAGCTTTAGCTTCGTGCTAAGACGGAAACGAAAAGTTTCCTTACTTCCGCACTACGCTTAGCTCAGGCGTTGTGGTGCATTGTCTCACTCAAGTCGAAAATTCCAAAAATTTACTGCGGATTAAAAATAAATATCTTAAATTTGTATCCAAGTAGATACAGTTTTTATGTTCTTTATTGAAAAAACAATCGAATTTGATAAGTGGCTGAGAAAGTTAAAGGACTTGAAAGGCAAAGCCAAGATTCTGTTTAGAATACAGAAACTAGAAAACGACGAACACTTTGGGGATTGCAAACCTGTCGGTGACGGAATTAGGGAATTACGAGTGAATTTCGCAAAAGGTTACAGAGTTTACTTCAAAGAAAAAGATGGTAAAATAATTGTTCTACTCATTGGTGGAGATAAGTCGACTCAACAGAAAGACATAAAAAAAGCGAAAGAAATCTGGAACAAATTAAATAAATAAATAAAATGGGAACTTCAAAATTTGACATAGCGGATTATTTGGACAGCAAAGAAATGATTGCAGAGTATCTCAATACTGTTTTAGAAGAAGGAGATAATGACGATGTGATAAATGCAATTGGACACATTGCAAAAGCGATTGGAATGACTAAAATATCTGAAGAAACTGGATTAAGTAGACCGAGTTTGTACAAAGCCTTATCTGAAGGTTCTAAACCTCAATTTGCTACGATTATGAAAGTTTTGAAAGCGATTGGAGGACAAATTCAGGTGAATCCAATGTCTGCTTAAAAAAAAAAAAAAACGACACCACAACAATACCTATAAGTAATGCGGAGTTTGGTGTTTAATTCTATTGTTTGTGTATATTTATGTGTGCGCAAAATCTTTAGGATTTTGCTCTGAAAACAAAAAAATAAAACAAAACAAAAAGCTTTTGCTACGTGCGTAGACGGAAACAAAAAGATTTCCTTGTCTCCGCACTACTCATAGCTTGAACGTTAACCACAATACGGAAAAAAACGAACAGGCTACCCAAATTCTTCAGTTAGTTTTTCAAGATAATCGGAAATGACTTTTGACTTATCCACTTGGATTTTTTTACCAAGTTCCCTTCTCGGACAGTTTTCATTGTACTTTGCACCCCAATCCATAATTTCAATGACAATCGGTAGTAAGTCAATGCCTTTTTTCGTCAAGCTATAAACAAATTTGGACTTGTTTTCAGGCGAGACCTTTTTGTAAAGGATATTTTCAGATTCAAGCACATTCAGTCTATTAACCAAAATATTCGTAGCAATTTTTTCTTCAGATTTTAAAAATTCGCTGTATGACAACTTCCCACGGAGCATAATATCCCTGATTATTAACAATGACCATTTATCACCGAAAACGTCTAACGAACAACTGATTGGACAGTCCGACCTGTTTTTTTTCATTATACAAAAATATAAAAAGTACTTGCAATTTACAATAACATTTATAAATTTGTAGAACTTGCAAAATGCAATAACTTGAATTAACGACAAAAAATAAAAAAATGGTAAACTATACGACTACAAAAAAGCTTTTAGAAACGTATTACAAAGGCTTTGCAAAAAAAGGAGGTTGGGAATCCGTAATCTCGGATGACTTTGAATTTAGGGCTGACAATATGGAAAATGAAGATATAAATAAAGGAAAAGAAGTCTATGTAAACATTATTGCACGATTTTCAAGGGTCTACCAAAATATGCGAGTAAAAAGAATGATAATAGATGGAGATAATGCAAGTGTGATTGCCAATTACGATTACATTTTCCCAAATGGAAAGCATATTTCTGGAGATGTAGCGGAATTTTGGACTGCAAAGGATGGTAAATTGACTTCATTGCATATCTACTTCGATACGCTTACGTTTGACAAAAACACACCGAAAAAATAATGGGATACAGCGAAAACATCGCACAAAGGATTAGAGTTTCTCTCGAACATTTAACTAATGTTAAGGAAAAGAAAATGTTCGGCAGTTTGGCTTTTATGGTCAAGGGTAAAATCTGTTTAACTGCTGGACCAAAAAGAATGATGTGCCGAATTGACCCCAAATTGCACGAACAAGAAGTCAAAAAAAAAGGATGTTCAACTGTTGTGATGAGAGGACGGAATTACAAAGGTTACATACACGTCCAAGAAGAAAACTTGAAACAAGAAAATGAATTCAAACATTGGATTGAACTTGCATTGGACTTTAACGAACAACTGACCTCAAAAGGAAAATAAAAAGTACTGTGGCTAACAACGTGTATAATTAATTGCTAGTTCTAGCCTACTTACGAAAATCCTCCCACGCCCAAAAGCGTGGGGGGACGGATTTTCTATTCGGTTTGTATTTGCTAAATTACGTACTAAACCACGAAACAAACCATATACAAACACGTTATGCTCAATTTCTAAAAACCACATATCCTTGAAAAAAATGTACTATTACAGACTATTACTTCTTTTATTAATTGTTCCATATTCAAATTTATTTGCTCAAACTTATGATGGTTTTTCAAATAAGGAAATTCAATCCGTATTTAAGCAATGGAATTTGGATAATTGGGATGATGGAGGTGAAATATCTCGTTATATATTTTTAAATATGCCTGAATTTTGGACTCACGCCATTATCAATAGAGAAGGAAATATTAAAAGCCTGAAAGAAGATTACCGCAAAGAAATCGAGGAGTTTGTTGTTACTTCTGAATTAGGACAAATGACACTTCAAAACTATGTCAAAACTAGCGAGAAAGTGGATGGTATGATAATATTGCAAGGAGACCGTATTGTATATGAAGCCTACCCAAGAATGTTTCCAAACGATAGGCACCTTTACTGGTCAGTATCTAAAGTATTTGCTTCAACTCTTATAGCAATTTTGGAAGACAGAAAACAACTTGATGCAACAAAACCGATAGAACATTATCTACCTGAACTTAAAGGGTCTGGATGGGAAAACGTTCCTGTTATTGACATTCTTGATATGGCTTCAGGAATTGATTGTCGTGAATGGGTTGATGGTGCTTTTGAAAACCCTGAAACTTGTTACTATCAATTTGAAGCAGCACTTGGATTTCTAAAACGAACAGAAAAAACCGCAGACAATGCTTTTGAGCACATTAAGACCTTATCATCTGCAAAAACCTCTGGAGAGGTATTTGAATATACTTCAGTAAACACATACGTTCTCTCTTGCCTCATAGAGAGAATCACAGGTCTTTCTTATGCAAAAAATATTGAACGTGAAATTTGGCGAAAAATCGGTGCGGAATCTGATGCATTTATTACTCAAACAAATGGCACTAGCATTTCTCACGCAGGAATTAATTCTACACTTCGAGATTTAGCTCGATTTGGCTATATGTTTCTGAACGAAGGTCGTTCAACTGAAAATGCTTTCGTTTCAAATGAATATTTTGATAAAATTCAAAAGCAAGGTCGTCCTCACTTGGTAACTGCATACGGTTCTGAAAATTACACGCTTGATAAAGAAGTTGTTCGTCACAATACCTATCAATGGGACAAAGTAATGGAAGACGGAGATTTTTATAAAGGTGGATTTAGCGGACAAGGTCTTTACATTTCTCCTTCTCGCAATTTAGTGATAGCCTTTTTTGGAACTGCCGATGATGATGGAGTTTATAACGAATTAGATGATATTTCAAGACAGGTTTCTAAATCAGACCTTTTTAATTAATAGAAGAACTGAATTAAAACAGAGCATAACAACGTGTATAATTAATTGCTTGCTTCTAGCCTACTTACGAAAGTCCTCCCACGCCCAAAAGCGTGGCGGGACGGATTTTCTATTTGCTTTGTATTTGCTAAATTAGGTGCTTAAAACACGCAACAAACCATATACAACAACGTTGGCATTAATTAAGAAAATGAAAATTAGAGAAACTCATAGAAATGAATATACCATTTCAACTGACAAGGATAAATTAGATGTTTTGAGCATTCACAAATTCCTTTCAAATGAAACTGATTGGGCTAAAGGAATTCCAATCAATACTTTGAAAACATCAATTGAAAACTCTTTGAATTTTGGACTTTATTACGAAAACAAGCAAATTGGCTTTGCTAGAATAATTTCAGACTATTCAACTATTGCATATTTAGGAGATGTTTATGTTTTAAAGGAATATAGAGGAAAGGGATTAAGTAAATGGCTGATAAATGAAATAATGGAACATCCTAATCTTCAAGGATTAAGACGCTGGATTTTATTAACTGATACAGCTGAATGGCTTTATAAAAAGTTTGGTTTTTCAGAAATACCTAATCCTGAATTTTATATGGAGAAACACAACCCGAATGTATATAAGGGAATAAAAAACTAATGCCAACAACGTGCATAATTAATTGCGGCTGAATTTCCTCTCGGAAATTCAATCTTATTAATTATCTTTCAGTTACGGCGGAAAACGACTCGCGTCCTTTCCCGCAACTAATCATACACAAGACCGTTACCAGCAAGCTGAACTCACAAAAAACAATTTATTAATTGAATAAAACATTGAAAATAGGATTAATAATAACTTTTATAGCGGTTGTAATTATCTCATTATTTGTTTGGCGATTTTTTGGACAACCTTACTATAGAATTAGCCTTATCGGAACCGAATACATTGAAAATGCGGACGAACTGAATTATGCAAATGAGCAACTTGATAATAAGCTGATTTTAATTAAAAAGTATATGTACTCAAAAGATGTAATGTTGATTGGTTTTGGTGGTGGAGGAAGCCGAACAGATGATTATTTTTCTTATGGAATTGCAGATAACAATAAGAATATTTTAATAGAACCTAAATATCAGTTTATATCTTCGAAAACGAGTTCAAAAAAAGAACCAATAATTTTTGGACTTCCATACGTGAAAGAAGGTAGCGAAAAAATGATGTTCTATAAAATTGCGGATGGAAAACTTGAACTGATTGATGAAAAAGCAAGCTGGTAACAATGTATATAGAAAATAGGCGAACTAGTAGTAAATTCAAGGCTTTTGGCTCGTATTAAAGTTTGTGCGTAACCGAAAGTGGAGTCCTTCGAAATCGCCTACTTTTCATAGCCTAACCGTTAGCATAAATAAAATCATCAACAATGAAATATATTTTAACCATATTTATACTACTAACCATTTTTAGTTGCAATCAAAAAAATGGTGAACAAGGCATTGATGAATCAGCCTTTTATATGCCGGCCGAATGGGAAACTCACCAGGCTATTTGGCTAGGCTGGAGAGAAAGAAAAAACACACAATTTCAAGAAGGGATTGTTGAGTTAATAAAGACGCTTACACCTACAGTAAAAGTCAAAATAGCAGTATCATCAGATAGCCTGTTACAGGTAGCAAAGAAATATCTGAGTCTTCAAAAGGTCGATAGTACCAGACTAGAATTTCACGTTATACTAGGCGAACAATATTGGATTCGCGACTATGGTGCAGCATTTTTAGTCAACAAAAAAGGTGAATTAGGGGTTGCAGATTTTGGCTTTGATCAATATGGTCTTCCTGAATTTTTGCGATTAATGCATGAGGGCAATGTCGATAGCATTCGCAAATACTCAGAACTTTGGATTAACCCTAAAACGACTATGGTCGACAGTTTGATGGCAAAAGTTGAAAATGCTGTTATTCAAAAAACGAGTGTTGTACATGAAGGAGGCAATATTGAAGTGAATGGGAAAGGAACACTCATAATCTGTGAAAGCGCTGTATTCAACAGAAATCCCAATCGTACTAAGAAAGAAATTGAAAAAGAGTTTAAAAAGGTCCTTGGAGTCTCAAATATCATTTGGCTCAAACAAAGCCTGGCAGATGATCCAAATGGTTTTTACAGAAGGATTGCTGACAATTATGTCGGTGGAGGTGTGCAGCATTCAGACGAATTTGTACGATTTTCAGATGCGAATACGATTTTATTGGCTTGGGTTGACGAGGATGAAAAGGATTTGAATCCCATAAATAGAATAAACTATGAAAGAATGAGTGAGAATCTTAGAATTCTTGAAAATTCTACCGATCAGGATGGCAAGCCATTTACCATTGTTAAGGTCCCGTTACCAGAACTTATCACTGAGAAAATTATAGCTACGGAAAATATAGACTTTTCAGAGAATTCACTTGACTTACCTCCCAGTTGGTTTCTTCCTTCTGAAAGACCGCAAGAAGGAGATACATTATTGAGAATACCTGCAGCAAGTTATATGAACTATCTGGTCACTAATGGCTTGGTAATTCTACCGACATATACTAGAATGGGCACCTCTGAAAAAAGAGAGAAAGAGGTCGAACAGATTTTTAAAAAGCAATTCCCTGGTCGTAAAATCGTATTTCTTGACTTCATGCCGCAGAATTGGGACGGAGGTGGAATACATTGCTCTACGCAACAACAGCCAAAAACTGATGCTAACAAAAAATAAACGCCATTAAAACAGGCGTTTATTCAGAACGTTAGCTGCAATGGTAAAAACACATCGTCCTACAATAGAAACTTCAAATTAATGAGTACTTCACAACCAACCAAGAATGCATTAAAAACAGTATTGATTAAATTTAACTATAGTTCTCTATGGAGTTGGTTTCAGAAATTAATTGTCTTTATAATATTCTCTTTAGTCCTAAATCATTTATCAACTCCCGAGAGTTTCCTAAATAGTGAATCGTATCGATTCCCTGTAGAAGGTTTTCTATCCACTATTGCTTTGTGTATTCTTATTGGAATTATAGCAGAGCTTAATTTTAAATATTACAAGAAAAAGTATTTCTCTAAAAAAGTAGAAATCGCCTCTATGTCATGGTATATGGTCTCTACTCTTGGGTATATTACAGTCATGTATATTCCGTTAGGTATTGTCTTAAATAAAATTGCGGGTGGAGAAACTGAATTCTATTATTTATTAATTGGATTGCTAATTACCTTGTTGTTAAGTTTTATTCTCATAGGGTTAGCATATTCCCTAGACATCTACAATTTATATAAGCTATCTATAAAAGATAATGAAATTACTATTGAAAGTGGTGCGAAAATAACCAAGCTTACCTACGAAAATATTGCATGTTTCTATAGCGAAAATAAAATTGTCTATACTGTTCAAAATGATGGCACCACAATTACCACCGATTTTACATTGAATGAACTCGAAGAAAAAATAAACGACCAATTGTTTTTTAGAGTCAATCGTCAAATTATCATTCATAAAAGTGCGGTAGACCAAATTGAAAAAATTGCAAATGGCAAGTTGCGGATTACGTTAAAAACTTCTATTGAAAATGATGCGATTACCGAAATCAACAGCAGTCGTTATAAACGAAAAGCATTTATGACTTGGTTTCAATAAAATAAATTATAAGATATCGACCATCCAGTTATCAATTTACTACCATTCAGTAAAAACATTAATATTTAAAGGGGTTTTTGGGAGTCTTGTTCATTACTTCGTCTTAGAATTTAAAATCAAAAACGATGAGAAAAATGACCTTACGACAAATTATAATTCCATTAGTCACTCTTGCCATTATTTGTTTCATGTACTTTGGGCCAATCACCAGAACACCTTTTGAAAATATAATTATCTCTATTATCATCATTATAGCTAATTACTTAGAATACGAGGGGAAACCATTTTCAGCGCTTGGGTTTAAACGTGCAAAATTCAATGCAAAAAATCTCCTTGTGCATGCTCCGTTAGTTGCACTGGGACTCTTTATTTTTTATGTCTTTGCAGTGGTTCCGGCCATTGAGATACTAACAGGAATTCCTATTGATTATTCAAGCATGAGCCAATTGGAAGGAAACCTTGAAGTCACCATCGTCTGGCTATTAATAGTGTGGGCTACTGCAGGATTTGGAGAAGAAATTATTTTTCGAGGTTATCTTATGCGACAGTTCGTCAAATTCTTTGGAGACAGTAAAAGCAGTCTTGCTATTAATATTCTAATAATTTGTGGTTTTTTCGGATACATGCACATGCAGCAGGGAATAACAGGGCAACTTGTTGTAGTAATTATCGGAGCACTCTTATCTATAATATTCTACATGCGCAAATACGATTTATGGTTTATGATAATGATACATGGCTTTTTTAACACACTAGGTATTTTGAGTTTTTACTTTGGTTTGGCATAACTACACCAAATGATAACATTAAACAGATAGACTTTTTGCTTGTTTGCTTAAATGGATTTAACTCTTGCGCAACATATCAAGTCACTATATGTAATTTATTCATGCCATGTCCATTGTTTAATGTATTCATGTGTTCGCTGCGCTCGGTAGGACCGCCACATTTTATTCCCAATACCGTCGAAAAACAAAAAAGGTTTTCACTATATTTCCATAAAATTGCCCACCAACGCTACAACCCGCCCACTGCTGTCGCAGATGTCGTACATAGCGCTGCGTTGGCAACAAGCTTAAAAAAAACTCGGAACTGAAATTAAAGATTCGGAAAAATGACAAAAATAACTGTAAGTGCTGATTGCGGAAATGCACCGAAAAAGGAATTTTTAAAAGAAATAAATATCGCTTTTGCGAAAGGAAATTTGGATTTTCTGACAGAGAGCGTAACGGACAAAATTGTGTGGAATATAATTGGCGACAAAAAAATTGAGGGAAAAGAAAATTTTACAGAGGAATTGGGAAAGATGAAAAAGGAAAAAGCATCGGAATTGATACTCGACCGAATTTTAACTCACGGAAAAGAAGGTGCTGTAAGCGGAATTATAAAAATGCAGAACGGTAAAAAATATGCGTTTTCGGACTTTTATGAATTTAGTGGAGCAAAAGGAACGAAAATAAAATCAATAACATCATACGTAATCGGAATTTAACCAAAAGTGGAAAAAAGCCAGTTGCCAACAATGTATAAAAATAATTGCTCAATTTTGGGCTTAACCAAAGGTCGTTGCAAGTTTACTACGTCTGATTTTCCTTAACGCCAAATGGCGTCACAAGTCGGAAAATCCTCGCACGTAAACTCGCAACTATACTTATACGTGCACGTTAGCACCAACTTAAAAAAAGAAGATGAACAAAGAATCTTTCCTTCGGGAATTTATGACTGAAATTTGGAATAAAAAGAATTATGATAAAGTTGAACAATATGTTCATCCAGAATATACAATCCATATTGATACAACTGACCCTTGGGAAGGAAAAACTTTATCTCATTCTGAATTCAAAGAACGATTGAATTTTTCATTCAATTCATTTCCTGATATGAATTTTGAAATAACATCTGCTATTCCAGAAGAAAATTACGTTGCTATAACATGGATATTAACAGGTACTAATCTTGGAATGATTGGAGAATATCCGCCAACTAAAAAATCCATTAATACAAAAGGTCTAACAATTTATCATTTTAAGGACAATTTAATTAATGGACACACTCAAGTTTTTGACAGAATAACAGTTATGAAACAATTAGGATTTATGTAATATGAAAACTAAAAAAGAACTTAAAGAAGCCTACCAACAATTGAAAATCCCAATGGGAGTTTTTCAAATAAGAAATATTAGTAATAATAAATTTCTGATTGACCATAGTATTGATATGGAATCAAAATGGAATAGACATAAAATGGAACTCAAATTTGGAAACCACAGGAATCGGAGCTTCCAAAAAGATTGGAATGAGTATGGAGAAGAAAATTTTGTATTTGAAGTTTTATCAGAATTAAAAGGTAGAGACGAAGAAAATATAAATTATAATAAGGAATTGAAAACGCTGCAAGATATGGTAACTGAAGAGTTGAATATTGAGAGTATCTACAAATAAAAAGCAGGTGCCAACAACGTATATAATTCATTGCTAGTTCTAGCCTACTTACGTAAATTCTCCCACGCCCAAAAGCGTGGCGGGACGGATTTTCTATTCGGTTTGTATTTGCTAAATTAGTTGCTGAAACACCCGCCTGCGGCAGGCAGGCGCAACGAAATCATACACAAACACGATGTGGCTAATTCTTAAATAAAAAATATGAAGGCAGTTATTTACACAAAATACGGCCCCCCAAGCGTTTTAAAATTGGTTGATATTGCAAAACCACAGCCAAAGGACAACGAAGTTCTTGTCAAAATATGTGCTACTACTGTCACTTCAGGTGATGCGAGATTACGTAGTTCAGATTTTCCACCAGTAGCTTGGCTTTTTGTCAGACTAATGTTCGGCCTGTTTAAACCGAAAAAGGAAATATTAGGGCATGAATTGTCGGGAATTGTGGAAGCTGTTGGAAAAGATGTTACCAAGTATAAAGTTGGTGATGAAGTTTTTGCCACTCCTACCATGCTTGATACCGGCTCTTACACCGAATATATATGCATACCGCAAGAAAGAAAAAAAGGAGTACTCGGGTTAATGCCAAAAAAGCTTGATTTCAAAGAAGCTACGGCCCTGCCCGTTGGAGGGATGACAGCTTTGTTTCTGCTAAACAAAGCTAACCTCAGCAAAGGACAGGATGTATTAATTTATGGTGCTTCAGGAAGTGTAGGAAGCTACGCCATCCAAATTGCTAAAGAACAAGGAGCAACGGTGGTGGCTGTCTGTAGTAGTTCCAATTTAGAAATGGTAACATCACTTGGAGCTGATAGTGCTATTGACTACAGGAAGCAGGATTATTCTTCACTTGAAAAGAAGTTTGATATCGTTTTTGACGCAGTTGGAAAAACGTCAAAATCGAAAGCAAAGAAAGTATTGAAACAGGAAGGCAGCTTTGTTTCGGTAAAGTCACTCACAAGCCCGAAACAGGAGCATCTGAATAAACTACATGAACTTGCTGAAGGGGGAAAGGTCAGACCGTACATAGATAAATGTTTTCCTCTTTCGGAAATTGTGGCCGCTCACGAGTATGTTGATAAGGGACAAAAAAAAGGGAATGTAGTCATTGAAATAGCAAATTAAAAGTTTTTCGTTTAGAGATAATATGACAAAGAAGTACACAAGGGGAATTATAAGAATAGCACTGCTTATTGGAACAATAATCTCATTGTACTTTGTTCCTTGGCCAATAGTAAAAGCATGGATGACACCCTTGCCCAAAACAGTGCAGGAACAAGTTAATAAAGTATCTGAATATGGGTTTGATGGAATTATAGTTTATGTTGATAAAAAAAATAAACCTCCAGCATTTTATGTCTCAGGCTATAAAAATAGAGATAGCAAAACCCCTGCCGAACCACATTCTTTGTTCAAAATTGCCAGTGTTAGCAAATTATATACTGCCGTAGCTATCACCAAATTGGTAAATAACGGACGTTTGTCTTTGGATAAAACTCTTGCTGACTACTTTCCTGAACTTTCAGATAAGATCGAAAATGCTGATAAAATTATGATAAGAATGATGGTTCAGCATCGGAGTGGAATTCCAAATTATACCGACACCAAAAATTATTGGGTTCATCCAAAACAAAACGACAAAGAACGGTTAGAATTGGTACTTGACTTGCCAGCCAACTTTGAACCCGATACTGATTTTGAATATAGCAATACAAATTACTTATTACTTTCTAAGCTCATAGAAAAAGTGACAGGTAAAAGTAAATTTAAATACATAAGTGAGGAAATTTTAACCCCTCTGAATCTTAAAAGCACTTATGGCTCTATTCAGGATGTCAATCTAGATGATGTAATGAGTGGCTATTACGTTGGCTATGAAAACGATTTAAAGAAAGACGATAATGGTGTAATGTTGGCTACGGCAGAAGATTTGGGCAAATTTATTAGAGCTCTAAATGATGGCTCTGTATTTAAAGACAAAAAAGAACAGGAAATCTATACCTCAATTTATGAGTATGAACATACAGGTTTGATTCCAGGCTATCAAACAATTGCCAAATACCACAAGGACATCGATGCGGTAGTCATTCAATTTACAAATACGGTGGACTTTGAAGGCTACAACTGGAATTTATCAGAAATAATGTATAATCGAATAGTAAAAATATTGAGAAAGAAAAACTAGCCCTAACAATGTTTACAAGTAATAGCGGTTAAAGTGATACAACGTAAGATAAAACATAAAACAAAGGTCAGTGCTCAACTGAAAAGTTAGTGTGTAGAAATCCGCTACTACTCCTATACGAGACCGTTACCTGTAATTTAAAAAATGGACGAATTAATTGAACATAAAAGTTGGTGGAAACGGAATTGGAAATGGTTCACTCCTGTGTTTGGTGTACTTGTATTCTTTGTTATTGCTATTGCGTCCTCTCCAATTGGGACAAGATTTTCTGATATTACAAAAGCTTATGTCGACCCAAATCTTATGCAAAATGCCATTCTAAAAGCTCAGGAAAATGAAGAAGTAGTTGAATTGTTAGGTATTTTAGAACCGGTAAAAGGAATTGACATAGTTAGAGGGATTGTTAACTATTCAAACAATGATACTACAATCGATATATACGTTCACATCACTGGAACAAAGGGACAAGGTAGAATGAGGGTTTTGGCGGATTGGAATAGTGATAAATGGATCTATAACAATATTTCCATTGCAAGTAAAAAACTCAAAGAACCGATTGTTGTGATTAGAAATGTGAAATAAAAACCACAGGTAACAAAACCTATAAACAATACGGGCTTAGAGTTTATTCGCAGGGTTTGCGTATTTTTATGAAGTCCGCAAAATCTTTGGGATTTTGCTTTAAACAAGGAAAAGAAAAAACCACGCTAAAAAGCGTGGCAGGCGAAAACAAAAAGATTTGGCTATGTGCGTGGTGAAAAGTAAACGTTAGTTTGCTCCCTTACTTTTCATAGCTTAAACGTTGTGCTTCATTATCAGAAACCGCTAACCAATGATAAAATTCTTTAGAAAAATTAGGCAAAAAATGCTCACTGAAAACAAATTCAGGACATATCTGATCTATGCAATCGGAGAAATAGTGCTCGTGGTTATCGGAATTTTAATTGCTTTACAGATTAATAGTTGGAATCAAAATAAACAAAATAGAAAACAAGAACAGCTAATTCTATCACAACTATTAAAAGAGTATTCGAATAATCTAAACCAAATAGAACAAAAAATAGATATAAGAAATGATATATTGTACTCCAGTTTTAAGCTATTAAAATATAGAACAGAAAAGCCAGAACTAATTTTACAGGATAGCCTTAACGTTCATCTTTCTCGAATTTCCATCCGACCTACTTTCGACCCACAGCTTAGTGTAAGTAATGAATTGATAAATTCTGGAAAGCTCTATTTATTGGAAAACATTGATTTAAGAAACAATATCACATCATTTTCAAGTTATTTAAGTGAACTAAGTGAAGAAGAATCAATAATTGTGAAGTTAACAGAAGAGCGTTTAATTCCTTTCTTAATAGAAAATTATCAAATTGGAGGAATGCAAATGATTTTTATGGAAGACAAACAAATAAGGGAAAAATTTGCGATTGGGAGCTTAAAAGAATATCAATCCACGAAAGACTTAGTATCTAAATCAGATTTCAAACCTTTGTTGATTCATCCTGATTTTGAAGATTATTTATTTCAAATGATAAGTTATACGAGATATACTAATGAACAATCTGAAGGCGTAAAAGAAAAGATTGAAAGTATAGTAGATATGATTAAAAAGGAAGTTGAAAAATAACGAAAGTACAACAATATGTATAGTGCATAGCTACCCTGCGGGATAGCTACTACACCATACATGGGACGTTGTACAACATTAACAACAAATACTGCAATGTGAATATGGACTATTTTGAAAAAATAACTTTTAACACAAATAAGTTATGAGAACTTACAACCCTTTTATTCTAATCCTTATTTTACTTTTAACCCTATCTACTGCAGCACAAAATTCTGCACCCAAACTACCATCAAGAGCAGAATGTGAAGCATGCGCCAATAAGAAAGCCCCGACTCTTTTGGAGAAATACGGCACTGCTGAAAAATTCATTGGCTGTCTTGTGGCTGGTGGCACATCGGCTCAAATGGTGCAGATTGACAACCTACTCAAAACAGCTCAATTCAAGAAAGAAAATTTTACTCTTAAAAGCTCGAGCCCTGCTGTACGCTTTATGATTTTAAGAAATATTAGAAGCTATGTAAATCTAGTAGATTATGGGGCCGATTTTGCGCTCAAATTTCCTTTTGAAAAAGCGTACATAAAAACCAGCTTAAAAAAGTTTTTTAATTCCCAAAAAGCTAAGGCCCAGGAGTTAAGAGATTGGTCAGATCGCATGAAAGCTATTTTGGACAAAGACCATCCTGATATAAAAAGAGGAGTGGATAATGCTATTGGCAAAACAAAAATAGATTGTGAAATAACATGGCACAAAGCAAAAAATGGATTGATCCATCCAGAGACTTTGTTTTTTGATCGCGAAAAGAGCAATAAGTTTGTGGTCGGTTGTGCTGAAGTGGATATTAATTTCTATGATTTGCTCAGATCCCCTGCTCCGAAAGAATACACTGCAACCAAACCGCAAAGAATACCTTTATGTACTGGAACGAAAACTCTAGGTGATTGGGAAATATTCTGGACGAATAGTTTCTTTACTCTAAAACCACAACTTTATGACATACAGAAATTATTATCTAATGATTTAAGAATTGAATATTTTGATAAGACGGGGAAGTACCAACTAGCATTTAATTATGATTCAGGAAATTTTTCCGATGATCATATACAACAAATCTACATTGACGGGGCCTTATTCCATGAAGGAAAATGGACAATAGAACGCTATGCCGATGGCAAATTAAAATCAGCAAAAGCTCCTGCTATCAATCAGAATATAATTGATATTTTCAAGCTTGGGTCGGAAGTCGAGATAAAGGTTATTGGCAAAGAGTTGGTCAAAGATGCTTCTAATGTAACTGGCTTTAAAAGTAAAATGTTGCTTCAAGCTTCAGCCCGTTTTTCACTAAAAGATTTCACAAGAGCTCTATCGATTGCAAATACCGGAAAGGTCTTAAAAACCGTTGAAAACAAAGAAGGTAAATGCAAATAATAATCTTGATTATTCTATACTAGCTTGAGCTAGCATTAGCTTTTAGAATATCATGATTTTCAGCATTTAGACTAACTATGACTGCCTCTTCTTTCGAAGTTAAATCATCATCAAGATCTAAAGCATGAGAAGTGTAAGATGTATATGTAGCCCATTTATGGAAGACAAACAAATAAGGGAAAAATTTGCGATTGGGAGCTTAAAAGAATATCAATCCACGAAAGACTTAGTATCTAAATCAGATTTCAAACCTTTGTTGATTCATCCTGATTTTGAAGATTATTTATTTCAAATGATAAGTTATACGAGATATAATAATGAACAATCTGAAGGCGTAAAAGAAAAGATTGAAAGTATAGTAGATATGATTAAAAAAGAAGTTGAAAAATAACGAAAGTACAACAATATGTATAGTGCATAGCTACCCTGCGGGATAGCTACGACACCATACATGGGACGTTAGCTGCCAGCAGAATTGAACAAATATCAATTAATGAAACAAAACGAAAGAATAATAATCATTGGTGCGGGACTTAGCGGTCTTACTTTAGCATATTCATTATCAAAAAAGAATGTGTTTGCAACAGTTTTGGAAGCCTCGAATAGGTTAGGTGGTAGAATACAAACCATAAAAGGAGAAAATGAAACACCTCTAGAATTAGGTGCTACTTGGTTCTCTGATATGCATCCCAACTTAATTTCATTATTGGATGAGTTAGAATTAAAAAAATTCCCTCAATATTCTAAAGGGAAATCTTTATTTCAAACCAAATCATTTGAACCAGCTCAGGAATTTTATATACCCGAAGCCGAAACGCCATCTTATAGAATTGCAGGCGGAACAGAGCGTTTAATAAACACTCTGAATGAAAAAATAGATGCTGAACAAATTAAACTAAAAACAAAAGTTGTTTCCATTGAAGAAACTGAAAATGAATTAATAGTTCAATCCAATAAAGGAGAAAAAATTATAGCTGATAAAGTTATCTTATGCTTACCTGCACAGTTGGTGGGTTCGCAAATTAAATTTATCCCTGAATTACCTGACAATATTTCAGCTGTTTTACCAACGGTCCAAACTTGGATGGCGGGAGCCATTAAATTTGTTTTAGAATATTCCGAACCGTTTTGGAGAAAAAATGGATATTCCGGAATGTTGTACAGTCATGTAGGAATTGTTTCTGAAATGTACGACCATACAAATTTTGAAGAAGATAAATTTGGTTTCACAGGCTTCTTGAATGGTAGTTCATCAACCTATACTAAAGAACTCAGAAAGGAACTTGTATTAAGGCAATTAGAAGAACTTTTGGGAAAAGATGCTTCGACTCCTTTAACCTACTATGAAAAAATATGGACAGACGAATTTGTTCTAAATGGTAATCGAATAAACAGTATACCACATCAAAATAATGGACATCCGTTATTTAAGAATACCTATATGGGTGGTAAATTATTTTTTTCAGGGACAGAATCCATTGATGAATTCTCTGGCTATATGGAAGGAGCAATACTTTCAGCGAAAAATACTTTAAAAAAAATATTAAAATAAAAAAATCCAGCAGGCAACAATGTATAACCCCAATTTACTCACTAATGTTTATTTTTCTAGGAGTTCGTCGGTCGCAATGCTCTGGTCAGCGGATTTGACTACCCTTCGACTTCGCTCAGGGCAGGCTACAATCCACCCCGCCAGTATAACCTTGTCGGGCTGGTCGGAAATACCAAAGCCTGTGCTAAACCGAAAATAATCGCTAATTTAACCCGTAATGGACAGTTATACGAGACCGTTGTGCCGCATGTTAGAACTTTCTACATTATATAAAAATTAAAAATATGAGAAAATTATTTTTAACTGGAATGATTTCGATCCTGACTTTATTTTATGCATGGTCTCAACAATTAGCCTTCCCTACTGCAGAAGGATACGGTAAATATACTGTTGGTGGACGTGGTGGAAATGTATTTGAAGTCACAAATCTTAATGATTCAGGAGAAGGAAGTCTAAGGGCTGCATTAGAAGCTAAAGGACCTAGAACAGTTGTCTTCAGAGTTTCGGGTACGATAACGGGTAATTTTAGTATCAAAAATGACAGTATAACTATTGCTGGACAAACGGCTCCTGGTGATGGAATATGTATCAAAGGAAACCTGTCTACCGATGCCGATAATATAATCATTCGGTATATTCGAGTAAGGTTTGACCCTTCCACAGGTGAAAATGACGGAATAGGCGGTAGGTATCATAAGAATATTATTTTCGATCATATATCTGCTAGTTGGAGTACCGATGAAACGATGACACTTTACCATAACGAGAATACAACGGTTCAATGGTGTATTATTGCACAAGCGTGCCCCAAAGGCAGTTCCGATGATCATCGTTTTGGGGGAATATGGGGAAATAAATACGGTTCTTGGCATCATAACCTTTTTGCACATAATGCTAGTCGAAACCCACGTTGGGCTTCTGGCAGTGGGTTTAATGATTACAGAAACAATGTAATTTATAATTGGGAATATGCAAGTAGTTATGGAGGTGAGGCACATCAGAAAGGGGATAGACGCAACCCACCAATTGAACATTCTACGATTAACATGATTGCCAATTATTATAAGCCAGGACCCGCAACCGATTCAAAAGTGAGGAGCTGTATTGTTGATCCCTCATCAAGGGATGAAGATGCTGACGCGGGAAAATGGTGGGTTTCTGAAAATATTGTTGATGGATACCCTAAAGTCACTGACAATAATTTGTTGGGGGTGACAAAAACAAGTGCGGCGTATAAACTCAACCAACCATGGCCTGCAATGGAAATTAATCAACAAACAGCTGAAGAAGCTTATAAAGCTGTATTAAAATACGCGGGTTGTTCTTTACCTACACGAGATAAAGTAGATGCAGATATTATCGATGATGTTCTTCATGGAACAGCAAAATATGGCAATAAAGGTATTATTGATGTTCCAAGCGATGTTGGTGGCTGGCCCGAACTAAAAAGCTCCCCCGCCCCCATTGACACAGACCATGACGGAATGCCTGATTACTGGGAGATTAAAAACAAGTTGGACAAACAAAACCCTGATGACCGCAATGTAGTAGCTTCGGATGGATATACTATGTTAGAAAAATATTTAAACAATATAAATTAAAAGCACGACGGCACAACAGTGGCTATAAGTAACCAGCCCGACAGGGTCGTTCCGGCGGGTTGCTTGTTCTCGCCTACTTTGAAAATTCCTGCGGAATTTCCAACTTGGCGTGTATTGGCGAGGTTAAGTGCTAAACCACGCAACTACACATAGCGCTGCGTTGCGTGCAATAAGCCAAAACGAATAAACAAACCCACCAAAAATGAATCATATGAAACAATTGTCAATTTTACTTCTGACCCAGATTCTGCTATTTAGTTCTTGTCAAGAAGAAAAAACTGATAATCCTGAACAATTAAAGTCCGTTTTAATTGGATATTTTAACGGAATTGAAACAATGGATTTTAAAAAAATGCGAGATTTGACAACTGACGACTTTATTATATATGAAGATGGAGTAGTTTTTAACAATGACAGTATTTTCAAAATGATGAAGAGTTTTCCAAAATATACAGCTGAATATAAATTTGAAAATCTGAGAATTAACGTGGATAACAATTCTGGTAATATCAATTATTTTAATCGCGCAAACTTTGTTTTTAATGATACAACTAAAGTTAAATTTGACTGGTTAGAAAGTGCTACTTTTAAAAAGATTGACGGAAAATGGAAAATGGACTTTTTACATTCAACAGTAAGAAAGTAAAAAAATACTGCAAACAACACCGTATAAAATTAATGTGGGTGTTTTTGGCTTAATCAAAGGTTTTTGTCTGTTGGCTATGTCACTTATACTAAACCGTTGTCTGAAATGTAAAAAGACATTCTTGAAACAAAGAAAATGAACCAATCCGAACTCATAATTATAAATTTCAAAGAAATAAGGAGAAGAAGTATAAAACTTTGGAATGGACTACCTGAGAAATATTATAATTGGAAACCTGACGAAAAAGCAATGAGTGCGTCAGAAATGATAAGACACGTTTTGGAGGCTGATTATGGCTGGAATGTTATTATTAATCAAGGAGATATGACAAATTATAAAACACCTTGGAAAAACCGACCATTCATAAACCTAAAAGATGAACTTGAATTTGCTGAGCCTTTTAGAAAAACATTTTTAGAAAGTATTCGACAATTTTCGGATAGGGAATTAAACGAAACGAAAATAGTACACCCTGGAAATGGAGACAAGAAAATCCTTGCAAAATATTTGTTACGGATTGGATATCATGAATCTGTACACGCAGGAACATTTTTATCGTATTTAAGAGCAATGAAAATTGATAGACCAAACATATGGGATTGAAAAAAACACTACAGCCAACAATATATAACCGCCATTTATGCATTGATGTATATTTTATAAGGAGTTCGTTGGTCGCAATGCTCTGGTCGGCGGATCCTACTACCCTTCGACTTCGCTCAGGGCAGGCTAGAATCCACCCCGCCAGCATACCCTTGTCGGGCCGGTCGGAATGGCCAAAGCCTGTGCTAAACCGAAAATAATCGCTAATTTAACCCGTACCTGGCGGTTACACGAGACCGTTGTGCGTCATTCAAAAAAACATCAATTAATCAATGGACTATCAAACATTCCAACCACATCCAGATTTAGAATCTCTTGTAAGTTGTTATTGGACTTTGGAAGTTCCTAACGAAAACGATAAGGAAAGACAGCTAATTATACCTGATGGTTGTATTGAAATGGCATTTATCCTTGGAGACGACATAAAGCGTTACACTACGCAAGATGAATTTATCCTTCAACCTCGTGCAATGGTACTTGGACAAACGATTGAACCATTTTTTATCGAGCCAACAGGCTACGTAAATACATTTGCAATTAGATTTTACCCTTATGGCTTTGCCAATTTCGTTACTACGCCCATTAAAAATTTGGCAAATAAAGAAACGCCAATAGAATTATTGTTTGGAGAGAATACCGCAAAAGAATTGGAACAAAAAATAATTCACGCAACAGACAGCAAACAACGAATTGAAATCGTAGAAAACTTTCTTTTAGAAAAACTCAATGATAAAACCACAGTTGACAATATTGTAAAACGGACCGTTGATGCACTTATATCATCAAATGGAACTGAATCGATATTGACTATTCTTAAAGAAGACTTGTCCAAAAGAAGACAACTAGAAAGAAATTTTAAAAAGCAAATTGGTGTCAGCCCAAAACAATTGGGTAAAGTCATCCGACTTCAAACTGCTTTAAAAATGTTGCTAAACAAAAAGACAGACACCTTAACCAACATTGCATACGAAAGTGAATATTTCGACCAAGCACATTTTATAAAAGACTTTAAGGAGTTTACAGGAATTAACCCGAAGGATTTTTTAGGTAACGAAAATATGGCTCTTTCAACACTCTTCTACAAATAAACAAGGTGTCGCATTTTTACAATTTTTGACTTCGTAAAAATTTCATATTTGCACCGAGAATTTAAACATCAAATATGAAAAAGAGAACACTTTGTTGTGCGGTTATACTTTCCTTTTGCATTATAGCTTGTAAAGGTCAAGACAAATCCAGTAACGAGAACCAACAAACCGATTCAAACGAAACACAAAAAACGAGCGATATGAAAAGTTTTATTTCCATTTTTGAAATTCCGGCTACAGATATTTCAAGAGCAGTCGATTTTTATCAAACAATTTTAGACCTTAACATTGAAAAAATGGATTTCCCAGAAATGCAAATGGGCATATTCCCATATGAAGGGCAAATGGTTACGGGAGTTATAATGAAAGCGGAAGGTTACAAACCCTCGGCTGACGGAGTTACCATATATCTAGATGGTGGAGATAATCTTCAAATAATTCTTGATAAAGTAGAGCAAAATGGTGGAGAAATCATTGTTCCAAAATCACTTCACGCTGACGAAAGCGGTTATTACGCAATATTCCTTGACTCGGAAGGAAATAAAATTGGTCTGCATTCCCCAAACTAAACGTGGGAAAAAGAACGAACGTACAACAATGGCTATAAGCAATACAGGCTTTGGTGCTTGCCGAAAGGCAGTTGGGTAAATCGAAGAAATTGGAACTATTAAATACACATAGACTGATAATCAGACCAGCTACTTTACAGGACAAAAGAAGTGTATATGATTGGCTAACTCGTTCAAACCTAACAAGTTATATGCTTGGCTCTCCAAATTTCCCTGACGCTCCTATTCCAACTTGGGAAGAATTTAACCAAGATTTTTTAGACCATTATTTTGACGGTTCGAAACCACTGAATGGACAATGTTTCATATTGACACATTTTGGACAGGAAATTGGACAAATAAACTATAACGACATAAACAAAAAAACAAAGTCCACAGAAATTGACATTTGGTTGGCCGACAGAAAATATACTGGAAAAGGATTTGGACCGGAAGCAATAATGTGCTTATGTAACTATTTAAAAGATAAATTTGATTGCAAGACAATTTACATAGCTCCTTCAAATCGAAATCTGAATGCAATTAAGTCATATAAAAAAGCAGGATTCATTGAAACCGATAAAATTCCAGATGACTTTATTCCAGACTATGAAGACACGATTGTCTTAAAAATAGAAACTAATAAAAATGGAATACCTGCACACAACAATGTATTTAAAAAACAGGCGAAACAGTAATAAAACAAAGGCTTTTGGCTCGTATCAAACATTGTGCTTAACCGAAAGTTTGGCACTTCGAAATCGCCTACTTTTCATTTACTAAACGATACAGGTCATTAAAAAAAAATACTTAATTACATCAGAGCAATTGGTATTTTCTTATTCGTTTCTCTTTTTTCTTTATGTAAGAACAAAAAAAATAGAAATCAATAAAGCGGTGAAGAACCCTACTATAGAGAAGGTATCAATAAAATGGTTAACGATTAATTTGTTTGCCTACTGCACGGACAATTCGCAGCAAATGCTCTTTGCTTTCCAAGTGACCATTATCCTTCCAATTTGCCATGAAAACTATGGCGATTTCGTTTTTGTAATCCGCAAAAATAAACTGGCCAAATGAACCTATCGTATGCATCAACCCATCGTCTCGCAGCATCCATACTTGATTTCTGTAATCCTCTTGTTGTCCAAGTACGAAATAAGGCGATAAGGGTTCTGTAGGTGGTTGGTCAAATGTTGATTCAAAGTAACTCTCAGGGATTACCCTCTTACCTTTAAAACTGCCTCTATTTAACATCATTTGGCCAAACCTAGCAGCATCCCTTAGTGTTACTGCCATACCCCAGCTAGCGCCTGCATTGCCGTCTTCATCAATGGAAACAGCTGCATCATAGCGGGCTTGTAAGGGGCGCCAGAAGTTTTCTTCTATCAACTGAGCATATTGCTTACCTGTGACCTGCTCAGCAACCATAGCCAACACCTGAGTATTCATATCATTATATGAAAATTTGTTGCCAGCTGCGAAGGATGGTTTTTGAAACTGTTGAATAAATAACAAAGTTGAACGATGTTCAACACCTAGCACCTTTGGCTTCAGCCCCATATGAACTTCACTCATAAAGCCAAAATCATCTGCATTGTGGTAACTACCAAAGTCAGGAAACCCCACTTCCATATCAAGCATATTTTGCAACGTAGAACCTTTGAAAACATCAGCATTCAATTCAGGTAAATATTCGTCCACATTAGCGCCTAAATCTAATAGGCCCTCGCTTGCCAACTTATGGATTAACATACCGGTGAACGTTTTTGAACTAGATTGTAAAATTTGAATATCATGTTTTTGCATGCCTTGATCGTAGGTTTCAAAAACTAATTTCCCCTCATGCATCACAGCAAAGCCTTTCATTTGTATTGACTGCAGAAGGTCTGATAATGGAACATCTTTTTCCGTATCAACAGAAACTTCCAGCTCCACGAGATTGAATGGGTCATTTTTTATTTCTTCAAGTGCTGCTGCTTCAGGGTCAGCGTGGATGGTAGCCATTGGTATAAACTCTCGTGGGTGATGACTTGCATAACGGCTATAAGGCCAATACTGCCAATTAAGGAGATTAATATCACTTCGCTCGAACGGCATATCAAATGGATAGTTGCGTATCACATCAAGCTGTTGATTAATGCTTATTGCTTCACTATCTTGGGCACTGGTTTGTGAGCTGATAAACGTAAAGCAGAGAATAATTAATATTTGAATTGCTTGATAGCCGGCATTCGAGTTTATTGTCATTTATATTTTTATTAAAGATAGCGAAATTATATATGGCATCAATTGTCTGCCTTTTGACAAAAAAGAATAACGACCTGAAACACAACCTATAAACCATAAGAGCTTCGTGCTTAATCGAAAGGTTTGTGTATATTTATAAAGTTGCTAAATCTTATGGATTTTGCTTTAGAACAAAAAAAGAAAAAACCACGCTAAAAAGCGTGGCAGGCGAAAACCCGCCCGAACGCCAGACTGAATAACAAAGTCGGGCCGTTACCTTTTCGGTACGGGCAGGTAAAAGATTTTGCTGTGTGCGTGGCGGAAAGCAAACGCTAGTTTGCTCCCGTAATGTTCATAGCTCAACCGTTGTACTGCATTTTCGAAACTAAACCAGATAATTACAAATTAATCATTAAATCATTTAAAAAAACACTGTAATTATTCAACTCAAAAGGAACATCTGCATTTTTTTCCATATCGTGAAAATGATGTGTTGCTAATAATTCCATTCCTGTAAAAGCATTCATTCTGTGAAACCCAAACATAGCACCTTCATCTACACTTTTTTGATTAAAAAATTCATTTTCTAAAGTAAATGCGGTTTTAGGTGCATTCCAACTTGTAGTAAGTATATATTTTTTTCCGTGCATTAAACCACCGGTCCCGTAATTGATGTTTGGATTTTTTCTACTTCTTCCATCACTTGCATAAATTCCATTTTGATGACCTTCCGTAAAAACTTCATCTATATATTTTTTAAATCCAAAAGGTATTTGAAACCACCAAATTGGAGTATGATAGATCACTAAATCTGCCCACTTAAATTTTTCAACTTCTTTTTTTACGTTATAATTTTCACCTACTTGAGTAAATTTCACTTCAAATTCTTCAAGCTTATCAAAAAATGAAATCGTATTAGTGAAAAGTGTTTCGTAAAATCTTCCACCAGAATGTGCAAATGGATGACTTCCATTAATTATAAATATATTTTTCATTTGTCTCTTAATTTATTTGAGGCAAAACTAAAGCTATATTTATTATTGTAAAAATAATACAAATCATACCTTTGTATCAATATTTTAATAACTATGGTAAATTTAGAATGGTACAGAACATTTAAAGAAATATATGAAAACGGAACTTTGACTAAAGCTTCTATTGCTTTATATGCGTCCCAGCCTGGAGTTAGTGTACACTTAAATGCACTAGAAGCTTATGTTGGCAAAAAATTATTTGAACGTACTTCGAGAAAAATGATTCCAACAGAGGATGGGAAATTTTTATATGAATATATTATTGAATCTTTAAAAAAACTTGAAATAGCAGAACAGCATTTTAAAAAAACAACTCAAGAAAAAAATCCATCTCTGAACATTGGAATGTGTTCAGAAATGTTTCAACTAATTATTGAACCCGAAATTCCAAAACTAGACTTTGACCTAGTAGCTAGATTTGGGGCACATACAGATTTAATAAAAGACCTAAACAATGGTATTTTAGATTTAGTAATAACACCTAAAAAACAGAATGAAAAAAAATCATTAGTTGAGTATATTCCTTTTTCAAAAGAAAGAATCGTTTTAATAGCAGGAAATAAAACGAATGTAACTAAAATACAAAAACACATTAAATCAAAAAATTTAAGTAAGTTAGAAGACGAACTACTTCAAAATGTTTGGTATAGTTCATCAAACGAAATGAAACATTTTAGACGTTTTTGGTTTGAGAATTTTAATAAGAAACCTGCTTTCAAACCAAACTATATTTTACCAAATATTACTTCTATTATAAGATGTTTAAACAATGGAAACGGACTTGCATTAGTTCCAGATTTTTTATGTCAAGAACAAATTTTAAGAAACCAAATAAATTTAGTTTGGGAAGGAAAAGTAAAAACGGAAAACACCTTATATTTTGCGTCAAGAACAGATTTGAAATACAAAAAAGAATTAAATATAATTAAGAATATATTTACATCAAAAATGAAATAAACGCAGTACAACACCGCGTATAATTAATGGCTGGTTCTCAATTACTTACGAAAATCCACCCACGCCCAAAAGCGTGGCAGGACGGATTTTCTATTTCGTTTGTATTTGCTAAATTAGGTGCTTAAACATTGTAACCAATCTTATACATCAACGTTATACCCAATTAAAACATAATTAATGAGAACAGCTATAGTTAAAATCATAACCCTAACATTTTCAATTTTAATTATAGTAACGTTATTGGGTTGTAACTCAAAAAATAAAGAGTCTAATAAAGCCCCACAGAAGGTAACATCCCAAAATGCCCTTTCCGCCGTGATTGATTCTATTAATTCAGAAATAAATGATAGAGACTATGGATTAATTGACCGCTTTATGGTCATACAAAATGAAGAGTTATTAGCGGATTACAAATATGAACAGGACTATGAAACCATAGTTCAAAAATATGACACAACCAATCATCAATACAATTTCAATAATACGTATTGGCATCCATACTACAAGCAAACTGAATTGCACACCCTTCAGTCTGTCACCAAAAGTATCACCTCAATCCTTTTAGGTATTGCGTTGGATTTGAATGAGGATTATAATGTTAACAACAAAGCAATGCCTTTTTTGACTGATTATGATACTAACTTTTTAGATAAACGAAAGCAAAATATATCTATTGAAGATTTATTGACTATGAGAAGTGGATTACAATGGAATGAAGAAACCGATCATAATGATACTACAAATGACTGTTTTAGGCTGGAATCAAGCGACAACTGGATAGAATATGTATTGAGCAAGCCTATGGATACCATACCA
Source organism: Arenibacter algicola (assembly GCF_018860365.1). Classification (GTDB taxonomy): domain Bacteria; phylum Bacteroidota; class Bacteroidia; order Flavobacteriales; family Flavobacteriaceae; genus Arenibacter; species Arenibacter algicola_B. The sequence continues at coordinate 204,869 of NZ_JAHKPO010000018.1, read as the reverse complement.
GGAACAAAATTCGTATATAATGGTGGAGGAACTGTTCTTTTAGGTAAAATCATTAGAACCATTACGGGCAAACGAATTGATCATTGGGCAGAAGAAAAATTATTTGAGCCACTCGGCATTACAGATTACTATTGGAAAGAAACGCCTTATGGAGAAATTGATACAGAAGGAGGTTTATATCTTAAGGCAGAAGACTTGGCTAAAATTGGTTCATTGTTTTTGAACAAAGGGAAATGGAACGGTAAGCAGATTGTATCTGAAAGTTGGGTCACAACATCCACAAGCCCTTTACTTAAAGACGTAAAACCTCAATGGCAAAGTGTTACGGGATATGGGTATCAATGGTGGATTCCTGAATATACGGATAATGGCAAAACCAATATTTATTCCGCGAACGGATATGGAGGTCAGTATTTAATGATGGCACCAGAACATAATTTAATAATTGTCTTTAATGGTTGGAATATAAATGATGAACCTGAAAAGTCAACTTATAGAGTTTTACAAGACAGAATAATCCCAGCACTTAAGCATAAATAACTGGGTATAAGAATGACCATAGGTAATTGGTTGTCCTCGTCTATTTTGGAGATTCCTGCGGAATTTCCATCTTGGTGTGTACGTGCAAAATTAAGGGTTAAACCACGCAACTACTCTTAGCCGAGACCGTTGTAATTAATATAATTAATGATGAAAAAGAATGTAATCTACTATTTCACCCTGCTAGTTTTCTTTAGCTATCATCATGATTCTATCGCTCAAAGTCAAGTCCGGAATAACTCCTTGGTCCTAAATAAGGCGACTCAAAAGCAACTAAAGGAATATGATAGTTTTTTTGTAGAAAATCATAAAAGGCATATCAATGATTTAGTTGAACTGATTGCCATCCCGACCATGTCGATGAAACCAGAAAACAGGCCAGAACTCAAAAAAGCTGCAGACTTACTTAAAGACATGCTCCATACCATTGGTATGGATAACACAGAAGTGTTTTTCACTAATGAATTGCCAGTAGTTACTGCCTCCTATACACGGAACAAAAGGCAACCTACCATCCTTTTTTATGGGCATTTTGATGTGCAACCTGTCAATGAAGATCGTTGGAAAAGCGACCCATTTAGTGCAGAAATAAGAGATGAAAGGCTTTATGGAAGAGGAGCCACCGATGACAAAGGGCCTATTATTGCTTTAATTAGTGCCATAGAAGGATTGATAAAGGTGGATGGCAAGCTTCCTGTCAACATCAAGTTACTATTGGATGGTGGCGAAGAAATGGGGAGTCCACATTTACCAATATGGTTAGCTTCAAATCAAGAATGGCTAAGTGACATTGATTTTGGAGTTAGTGTAGATGCCATGATGAATAATGACAACCAAGGAATGATGTGGAAAGGACTACGAGGAGCCGCAGACCTTGAAGTCACTATTACATCAGCAAATACCGATTTGCACTCAGGCATCTATGGAGGTGTTGCACCGAATGCTGCTTTAGCTGCTTCTAAAGTAATTGCTTCCCTTTGGAATAATGATGGTATAATAGCTATTAAAGGATTTTATGATGGCCTAAGGCAATATTCTGAAAAAGAACGAAAGGAAATTGCTGCTGTCGTAGACCAAGATCAACAAGCTAAGGATTTAAAGAAATTTGGCATCGACCAATGGATCGGAGAGAGAGAATACTCCTTTTATGAGCGTCCTTGGATTCGTACCTCAGTAGACATTACAGGGTTTAAAGCTGGTTATGTTCAAGGTAAGGCCTCTATTATACCTCACACTGCTTGGTTCAGAATGTTGGCAAGGACGGGGCCCGACCATGATCCTAAAGAAGTATTGGAAATGCTTAAAAAACACATCAAAGATAGTCTCCCATGGGGATTGAAAGTGGATTTCAAAGAAAGTGTGATGGGCACTGCCCCTGTTTTCGATGAAAGTGATTTGGGCTTTAGAATAGGCAAACAAGTATTAACAGACTTTTTCGGGACCCCCCCGATCATACTCTATATTGGAGGTACCGTGCCGGCCCTGTCCTCTATTCCCGATGGTGGTGGCCCAAATTTAGTTTCCGTAGGCTTCCAAAGGAGTGACGAAAATTTTCATGCTGACAATGAATATATGCGTATTGAGAGTTTTAAAAAAGGTCAGCGTATATACGTAAACTTGCTTCATGCATTTGTGAATCAATTGAATGAATAAATACTACTTACAACAAAGTATATGAGATCATAGCACCCTAAGGGATGCAACATTTAATATCCACGAACCGTTGGCAACAATTAAACCAATCGAAAAATGAACAATATTACGAGAAATCAAATTTTATTTTCCATTATAGTTTTCTTGCTGATTGTGAGTTGTCAATCTAAACAAAGCACAGAAGAACGTTCTGAAAACACTACTTCAGACCAAATAGAAAGCACATCAAGTCAATCTGAAAAAGAAATAAAAGCCATACTGGAAAGGATCTTGGCTGCAGTTGGAAACCGGGATGCTCAAGAATTGGATGACCTGAGTTTCGACCAGGCCATTATCGCATATACGTATCCGAAGGATGGACAATGGCAGCATAAAGAGATGACTATTGACTCGTATTTGCAAACCATCCGGGATATGAAAGATCCAAAGCCTATTTTAGAATCCGTCAATTCGTATAAGATAAATATAACCGAAGATCAATTGGCCTCAGTAATAATGCCTACCGTCATTTCAAAATTCGGTGTTGCCAGTAGCAATGAGGTCAATCATGTTATAATGATGAAAGACAGCGACCAATGGAAACTGTTAAGTATTTCATGGACCGCTCACCGGATTCCCGAAGAAGAAAGAGAATTCGACTTAAATCTCTATGCACGCAACTATGCACAAGTCTGGGGTAGTAACCGACCTGAATTTGTTGCTATGTTTTATGCTGAAGACGGTTCATTACAAGTGAATGACGGAGAACCTGCCGTTGGTAGAAATGCCATTACAAATGTTGCTAAAGGATTTATGGACGCTTTTCCCGATATGATTGTTTCAATGGATAGTCTAGTCACTAAATCTGACAAAACACGATTCTATTGGATACTGACTGGAACAAATGACGTACCAAATGGAACTGGTAAGAAAGTTAAAATTAGTGGATTTGAAGAATGGACATTAAATGATGATGGATTAATCCAAAAATCAAAAGGCTATTTTGATGAAAAAGAATACAAGCGACAACTTGAATTTGGAACGGATAAATAATAACTACAGCCAACAATGTATAATTGATTGCTAGATCACTGCCGACTTACGAAAATTCCACTGAAATTTTCTATCCGTGATTTGTTTGCTAAATTAGTTAATTAAACACGCAACTAACCATACACAAACACGTTGTGGTGCATTCGCGAACTCAAATAGATGGATAAAGTAATAAGTCAATATAACTCATTAGCCAAAAGCTATTTATTTAAACTAACAGAATATTCCAATAACATACCAAACATCCGGATACCTGTTAATTCAACTTTTAAGAAAGTGGATGACTATCTTAGATTCCGAAGTGAATCCCTTAAAGAACTTATAACGTTGCTTCAAAATCTCACAAATCAACTAGATAAATATGGGAAATTTAAAACACTTGACCCTAAGATTATACGAATGGCAGAAATGAATGCTCTTACTAATGGGAAGTTTTATGACTATGCCATTAGTCATTTTAACTACGTGGATATTGAGCCAGAATTGTTTGAATTAATTGACAGTCATTTTACTAAATTCTGTGAACTTTCCAAGAAGATAGAATCTGTTAATCAGTAAAAGGAGAATGAACAATGCAAGACTACTGGAAGAAATTTGACATACTCTGTTCCGATCTAAAGACTGATGGAAAACAAACTCTTATTGACGAACTTCGAAAAGCTCAATCCTATGTAAATGGATTGACTGATGGTTGGTATGACTTTCTTAATGCATTTGAAAAGGCTCTTAAAACGCATAAACTAGAGGGGAAAACTCAGCAACTAGCCATTGAACTGATTGAAACATTAAAATATCGATTAGAAAAAGGATAACGACAGAACAAAACAACCTAAACGTAATGCGAACTTTAGGTTTAAACGGAAAGGTCTGTGTATATTTATAAAGTGACTAAATTGAAAATTACGTGACAGCGAAATATTCAATTTTAGCTTTGGACAAAACAAAAAACAAATCAAAACCAAATGCTTAGCTTAGCGCGCGGCTGGGAATCCGTCATATTTCTACACCGCACTAATCAGAGCCCAGGCGTTCTAAACCAATAAAAATCAAGGATGGAAAATCTAATTAATTATATACAATCAAGAATTACTTTAACTCAACACGAGATTAATTTAATTAAAAAACATTGCGTTTCAGAAGAAATTCCAGCTCAAACCAAACTTTTAAAAGCTGGAAACGTAGAGCGATATATTTATTTCTTAGATACTGGATTTGTAAAGGGATATCAAAATGTTGATGGAAAGATTGTAGTACAGCACCTTGTAGGGGAATACGATTTTTTCACATCTTTAGATAGTTTTATGAGCGAAACACCTTCCTTAGACTATTACGAAACGATTACGGATTGTAATCTTGTAAAAATATCAAAACCTGATTTTGATATTTTGCATAAGGAAACAAAATTCTGGGCAATAATTGTCAAAGAAGTAACCAATGAACATTTAAGTTGCAAATTAGAACGTGTTAAAGATTTTCAAATTTTAACTGCAAAAGAACGCTATCTGAAATTTGTAAATCAATATCCAAAATTGGCTTTAAATGTATCTATCGACAATATCGCTTCTTTTTTAGGAATGGAACCCCAATCTCTAAGTCGTATTCGAAAACAAATCGTTATCTAACAAATGTTATTTCCAACCCCATAAAAGGTCCCGAAATTTGCTCAGACAAAATGTAAGAATTATGAGCAAAGAAATTTCATTAGTAACAGGAGGAAACGGACATTTAGGTAACAACTTAGTTCGACTATTGCTTTCTGAAAATAAAAAAGTACGAACAACTGTTAGAAATATCAGTAATGTAGAGCCATTTAAAGGGTTGGATTGTGAAGTTGTACAAGCTGATATTACTGATAGAAAATCTCTAAGAAAAGCGTTTCAGGGAGTTACACACCTATATGCAGTTGCTGCAAATTTCAGTATGTGGGCCAAAAACCCCAAAACTGAAATTTATGATAATAATATGCAAGGAACTCAAAATGTGTTTGATATTGCAAAAGAATACGGCATTAAGAACATCGTTTATGTAAGTTCAGTAGCCAGTTTGGATTTCACGAAGTTACCAGCCAAGGTAGACAATGGATACAATAAAGACCGAAGAAATTGGTATTATAATTCTAAAAATGATTCCGATAAGCTAGCATTGGAATTGGGAAAAAAATATGGCATCAGAACGGTTATTGTTTTGCCTTCTGCAATGATCGGTTTCAAAGCTTATAAATTAAGCTATTCCAACAATCTTGTATTACAAGTTTTAAATGGAGAAATACCTGTAGACACCAATGTAACTTTAAATTGGGTAGATGTAAAAGATGTAGCTTCAGGAACGTATAACGCAATGACAAAAGGCAGAGATGGTGAAAGATATATTTTATCCAACGAGAAACATACTACATTGCAAGAAAGTGTAAAAATGGCATCCGATTTATATCCTGAACTAAAATTAAAAACGCCTAAAAAAGTGCCAAAATGTTTGTTATACTCTGTTGCGGGTTTAATGGAATTTAGCAGTAAGTTTACTGGAAAAGAACCTCAATTACAGAGGCATTACTTAGATATGTTTTATGATTTAAAGCAAGATTATGACATTAGTAAGTCCAGAGAAGAATTAGATTTTAATCCTAAACCTTCAAAAGTGGCTTTAGAAGATGCTTTGAAATATTTAAAAAACGATTGGAAAGAAAAGAAAATGGTATAGTACAACGCATATAAACAATAAGGCAATTATAACAAAACCGAAAGGTTCGGGTGCATTTGAAAAGTCCCCAAATTTTAAAATTCGTCTTGTGTTCAACCCAATGGTCGTCGCCCATTTTCCGGTCTACCATTTTTTACACCATCGTTGTAAGTAATCCCTTAAAACCCAGAAACCAAGTGAATAAAACAGTATTTGAAATTACTAAAATGGACTGTCCTTCTGAGGAAAATTTAATCCGAATGAAATTGGACGGAATTTCAAGTATTTCGAGTTTGGACTTTGATATTCCGAACCGAAAATTGACCGTTTTTCACAGCGGACAAATTGACCAAATAGAAAAGTCAGTTCTCGAACTAAATTTAGGCGGAAAGAAAATCTCGACCGAACAAACAGACCAAACAGAATTTAAAGAAAATGCAAACCAGAAAAAATTACTTTGGACAGTACTCGGAATAAATTTTGCCTTTTTCCTAATCGAAATGACAACTGGAATAATCTCAAAATCAATGGGGTTGGTTGCCGACAGCTTGGATATGCTAGCCGACAGTTTTGTGTACGGAATTAGTTTGTTTGCTGTTGGCGGAACAATAATAAAGAAAAAACGGATTGCCAAACTTGCTGGATATTTTCAAATAACACTTGCGATTATTGGGTTTGTAGAAGTTTTAAGGAGATTTTTCGGAGACGAAAAACTTCCCGATTTTTCGACAATGATAATAGTTTCCATTTTTGCACTTATAGCAAACGGAATTTGTCTTTACATTTTACAAAAGTCAAAAAGCAAAGAAGAGGCACATATGAAAGCGAGTATGATTTTCACCTCAAATGACGTGATTATAAATTTGGGAGTAATTATTGCAGGAATTTTGGTGAATTGGTTGAGCTCTAGTAAACCTGATTTGCTTATTGGTACAATCGTTTTTATTTTGGTCATACAAGGAGCGTTTCGGATTCTAAAATTGAGCAAGTGACGAAAAAAGCACTACCTACAACACCGTATAAAATTAACCCGCCTATAATGATTCGGGCAGGGCGGGGTGCTTTGTTTACGTGCATCTAAAAAATACTAATCGAAAATGAAAACTGGCATAATAACTGGATGCAGTAGAGGAATTGGATTTGCAACAGTCGACCTACTGACCGATAATAATATAAAAGTTATTGGAACTTCAACTTCAGGAAGTTGCTCCATTTCAAAATCGAATTTTGAATGCTATACACTAAATCTTGCCGAAAGTAAGTCAATAGAAAAATTCATTAATATTATTGGCAACAGAAAAATTGACTTTCTTATTAATAATGCCGGAATTTTGTTGGAAAAATGGAATGAATCTGCCATAAACCTCGAATATTTAAGACAAACCTTTAATGTGAATTTATTTGGAACAATTGAGTTGACCGAAAAGTTGATTCCAAATTTTAATAAAAACGGACAAATAATTAATATTACTTCAGATTGGGGTTCGTTCAGTGAAAAGAACTTTGATGAATTTCAACCTCACTATAAAATGTCGAAGTCTGCCTTGAATATGTACACAAAACTGCTGGCAAAAAGACTTGAAAATCAAAATGTGATTGTTTCGTCTTTAGACCCGGGATGGACTAAAACGGATATGGGCGGAAGTGATGCTTCTAGAGAACCCAAGGAAGTTGCCAACGACATTAAGGACTTACTAAACAAGAGTCCTAAAAGCGGTAACTTTTGGCATCAAGGTAAAATTAGAGAATGGTAAATGCGCTACAGAACTTTACTATAATGCCACAATTTGTTGCATTGTTCGCTTCGCTCGGAACGGCAGATTTTACAAGCTTTCAACTTAGCTCTGGACGGACACAGATAATCCAGCCCGCTAGAATAACTTTGTCGGGCTGTTCTGAATAGCTAATGTCTGTGCTTATCCTAAAAACAATAACATAAATTCCGTAATCCACATTTAAGCCGGACCTTTCTCGGGAAGCATATAATTGCATAAATGATGTTATAAAAGATGTAGGCTGAAATTATTTCCTATTTTTAAATTATTAATCAAAGCAAAACTCAAAAAAAGGCAAATTGAAAAAAATATTATTAATCAGTAGTCTAATTTTGTTGGGGATGTTACTGTTTATGAACCCGACAGTAAAAGAGATTGCAGCAGGTATAGCAATCTTACTCTTTGGTATGATCATGTTGGAAGAAGGGTTTCACTCCTTTGTTTCTGGTCCGCTTCAGGCCCTACTCAAAAAATCTACCGATAAGTTGTACAAGAGTATAGGCTTGGGATTTTTGAGTACTGCAATCCTGCAATCCAGTTCATTGATTTCTGTAATTCTCATTTCTTTTATTAGTGCCGGTCTTATTGAACTTAGGGCTGGAATTGGGATAATTTTTGGTTCAAATATTGGAACAACAGCAACAACCTGGCTGGTATCTACGTTGGGCCTAAAAATAGATATTGCTGGTCTTGCTATGCCTATGCTGGCATTCGGGATTGTCTTGGTATTGCAAAAACCCAAAAAACTAAAAGGAATTGGCCAGATCTTGGCCGGTCTCGGATTTTTCTTCATGGGAATCTATTTCATGAAAAATGGTTTTGATGTCTATAAGGACAATATCAACCTTGCCGACTTTGCCATTCCTGGAGTAATGGGCCTACTAATATATACTTTTATTGGGGTGTTGATAACCATGATATTGCAATCAAGTAGCGCCACCATGGCCCTTATACTTACAGCATTGGCTGTCGGTCAGATTACCTATACCAACTCATTGGCACTGTCTATTGGAGCAAACGTGGGCACTACTATAACTGCTATAATTGGTTCTCTCGGTTCCAATACTTCCGGGAAAAGGCTTGCGGGTGCACACTTTATATTCAATATCGTAACCGGATTGATTGCATTGGTATTTATTGGCTATTTGGGGCAACTGGTGGATATAATTTCTGAGTGGGTGGGTATAGCCCAATCCAATTACACTTTTAAACTGTCCGTATTTCATAGTATATTCAATGTCCTAGGAGTCATCATAATGATACCATTGATCAACCCATTGATCAATATTTTGCACAGGGTATTCAAGTCTACCGATGAAGAAGATATCATAGAACAACCTCAGTTTTTGGATGAAAATGCGTTGGCTTATCCTCAAACTGCATTGCTTGCTCTGCGTAATGAAACCAAGCGTTTATTTGAGAAAGCCGCTTTCACTATAATACCCCATGGTATGAATATTCACCGGACCGATCTTTTTGGAGAAGAGAAAATTAAGGAGGTTATAAAAAAATCGAGAAAGGAGATTGAAGTGAACATTGAAGAGTTGTACCTGCGTAAGATAAAGACCATTTACAGCAAAATCATTGAGTTTACCACCTTGGCGCAATCCCGCTCTTCCGTTTCTCCGGAATTGACCAAACAATTTGCACAAATTAAATTGGCCAGCAGAAACATTGTGGAGGCCATCAAGGCCTTAGAAGAAATAAGGAAAAACATGAACGTATATCTTTTTTCTGAAGATATTCGTATCCAGTATGAATATGATCTATTGAGACAGAAAATTTCCAAAATCCTCAGAGAATTATATTTATTACAAAAAAGCACTGAGCCAACCCTGCACCTGAAGAAACTGAAAAAATTAAAATCACAAGCAGAAAAGAGCGACATCCTGTTGGATGGAACGCTGGATCAATTGATCAAGGAAAGTAAAATTCCCAGTAATGTGGTTAGCTCTTTGGTCAACGACAGCCATATTGTAGCCTTAATTTCAAAAAAGTTGATTGAAGCCGGTGAATTAATCTATATTAACCAAGACACTATGGATCTCAATGAAGTTAATACCTGATATTAATAATTTAAGACTAAATGGAACCATTGTAAACGAGCCGGACGAGAATAATATGTAAATTGTTCATACTGGCAGGCCATTTAGGCCCAGCTGGTAGGTAATTAAAATAAGACGTTAAAATTTGGCAGCGCATATGATAAAAGTTCCAAGCTAAATACGCAGTTATAACTAATGTAGTTAAATAAAAAAATAATATGTCCATAACAAAAGAATCAGAATTAATCGGAATGAAAAAAATTAGTGAAGTTGTAGGAACTACACTAAAATTAATGAGAGAATACGCTAAAGTAGGAATGTCAACCAAAGAACTTGATGAATACGGAGCTAATATTTTAAAAAGTTATGGAGCTAAATCTGCACCTTACGAAACTTATGGATTTCCTGGTTACTCTTGTATAAGTGTTAATAAAGAAGCCGCTCACGGAATACCATCAGAGAAAAAAATATTGAAAGAAGGAGATTTAATTAATATTGATGTATCCGCAGAACTAAATGGTTTTTGGTCTGATAATGGAGGTTCTTTTGTACTTGGAAAAGACATTCATCATCACCAACCACTTGTAGATGCTTCTAAAAACATTTTACGCAAAGCAATAAACAATATCAAAGGCGGAGTAAAAATTTCTGAAATTGGATATTTAATAGAAACAGAAGCTAAAAAATCTGGATTTAAGGTCATAAAAAATTTGGCTGGACACGGAGTTGGTGGAAGTTTACACGAAGAGCCTGAAAATATTTTGAACTACAGAGTTAGAAGTAACAGAGAACGATTTAAGAAAAATACAACTGTAGCAATAGAGACTTTTATTTCAACACACTCCACTGTTGCAGTAGAATTGAATGATGGTTGGACTTTAGTAGGGAACAAAGGTGGATATGTAACCCAACACGAACAGACCATACTAGTAACCGATAACTATCCAGTCATTTTAACAGAATCCAATGAAATTTGGAATTAAATAACTGGCTACAACAATGCCTATAAGTAACCTTCCCGCCTGTATAACAAAGTTGGGCAGGTACCGTGCAGTACCCCTACCCTACGCTTAGTTAACCGTTATGGTAAATCAACATAAGGAGAAATAAATATATTTAGAATGAAGAATATTTTATTACTGGTAGCAATAGCTGCAATATCGTTAGTCGGTTGTCATCACAAAGGCAACTCATTAAACAAGGTGGTACCTCAGGAAGAAATGGAAAAAATTTTCAATGAGATTAAAACTCCTTATAAATATGGTGTTGTTGTTAAACATCCTGATACCACAAAAATGGTTGACAGTCCAACTATCTTTCGGAAAAACGATATCTGGTATATGACTTATATTGTTTTTGATGGTCAAGGATATGAAACTTGGTTATCGGAAAGTGACGATTTGCTAAATTGGAAATCGAAAGGAAAAATATTGTCGTTTACAGAAAACACATGGGATGCCAACCAAAAAGCTGGCTACGTATCACTTGTTAAAACCGATTGGGGTGGTGATTATACCGTGGAGAAATATCAAGATAAATACTGGATGACCTACTTAGGTGGAAATACAGCCGGATACGAATCAGGCACATTAAAAATTGGCTTGGCAAATTCCACCACAATAACAGAAGCTGAGGAATGGAATACGAATAATTCTCCTCTTTTGTCGCCTGAAGATGAAGGTGCTCGTTGGTTTGAGGATAAAACTATCTACAAAAGTTTGGTCATTCGTGATAGTAACAAGCACACAGGGCATCCCTTTGTTATGTATTATAACGCCAAGGGAGATACTGCTAATTATGAAAGTATTGCCATGGCTGTATCTGATGACATGCATACCTGGAAACGATATGGAGAAAATCCTGTTATTACAAGAGGAAAAGGCATTTGTGGCGATGCACAGATTGCAAAAATCGGTGATATTTACGTAATGTTCTATTTTGGAGCATTCTGGAAACCTGGAGCTTTTGAAAGGTTTGCCTGCTCTTACGATTTAATAAATTGGACAGATTGGGAAGGAGAAGACTTGTTAGCTTCTTCAGAAGATTATGATAAAAAGTATGCCCATAAACCCTGGGTAATAAAATGGAATGGCGTTGTTTACCACTTTTACAATGCCGTAGGTACCAGTGGTAGAGTTATTGCATTAGCGACATCAAAGGATTTAGCAATATAACTTGCCATAATACAGTGCACAAAACATGGCTAATAAACGCTAAACTTAAACTTGTGTAAACTATGTGCCATAGCGAACATATGTAGTAACGAATTTAATATTTATATGAAAATATGGGCAGGCTTTTTCTTTTCTTGTTTTTAGCAACTTTTACCACTTTGTCTCTACAGGCACAAAACAACACTTGGGATAGGCATGTGATTGATTCTACATTGAGCGGGGCTGACGGAGTACGATTAGCCGACGTAAATAATGATAACTTGATGGATATTACTACTGGCTGGGAAGAAGGTGGTTATACTAAGGTTTATGTTCATCCAGGATACAATTTGGTAAAGGAAAAATGGCCATCAGTTATTGTAGGTAAGACTCCTGATGTTGAAGATGCCGTTTTTGTTGACCTTGACAATGATGGAAGAACTGATGTGGTCAGTAGCACAGAAGGGGGAAATAGAAAAATTTATTTCAGCTGGGCTCCTACTAATCCCCATGACTATCTGGATTCCTCAAAATGGAATACCCAGACTCTCCCTGCGTCTGATGGTCTCATGCAATGGATGTTTGCAATCCCTGCTCAAATAGATGGAAAAAATGGAACTGATTTAGTGGTTGGTTCTAAAAACAAAGCAGCAAAAATCGGTTGGTTTCAAGCACCAAAAAATACTAGAAATCTTTCTGACTGGAAATGGTATCCGATTGGTTCCGCAACATGGACTATGTCCATTCTTATAAGAGATATGGATAATGACGGGGATATGGATGTAGTTACCTCCGATCGCAAACCTGGTGTAACCAATGGGGTTCGATGGTTGGAGAATCCTGGCAAAATCGAAAATCAAAAACAAGAGTGGCATGATCATTTTATTGGAGGTAAGGGTTTAGAAGTTATGTTCATGGACATGGCCGATATTGACGGAGACGGACTTGAAGATGCCATTGTTACGGAATATACCAACCAAAAGATTGTTTATATGAAGCGGTTGAACAAAAATGGTTTAAAATGGAAGAGTTATCATATTGATATTCCAAAAATCACAGGAAGAGCAAAGGCTGTCAAAGTTGGAGATATTGATGGGGATGGAAAGCTTGATCTTGTGCACACCACAAATACATTGAAGAATCCTAATAAATCAGGAATATATTGGATATCGTATAGAGATAATCCAAGTGATCCTATGTGGGATTGGCATAAACTCAGTGGTCCAAAGGGTATTAAATTTGATAGGATCGAACTACTGGATTTAGATGGCGATGGTGACTTGGATGTTCTCACTTGTGAGGAAAACTATGGAGCGGAGAGTCAAGGTTTAGGAGTAATTTGGTACGAAAATCCATTTAATAAAGTAACTGTCAATAGGTAAGACGCATTTTATCAAGATCGATGGCCACAATTTGAAAAACCCTATAATATGAATAAAAAAATAGGTTTAATAGAAGCTATTTCAATCGGAATTGGAGGAATGGTCGGTGGTGGAATTTTTGCAGTCCTTGGGCTTGCTGTATCACTGGCCAAAGGCGGAACACCAATAGCCTTTTTATTCGCTGGTATTTTAGCATTGATAACTTCTTACAGTTATATAAAGCTATCAAAAAAGTATCCTGACAGAGGCGGAACCGTTAAATTCATCAATCAAGGTTTCGGAAAAACTATCTTTAGTGGCGGAATTAATAATCTGTTGTGGATAAGCTATATTATTATGCTTTCACTTTATGCTTCGGCATTTGGGTCTTATGCCCCAAACTTATTAGAATTAACGCACGACAAAATAATTGATTCACACATTTATGCAAGTGCAATTATTGTTTTAGCTACCGCTATTAATTATTATAGTATTGCTGTCGTTGGCAAAATAGAATCTTACGCAGTAATTATTAAATTGGTGATTCTAATTTCCTTTGTTTTTATTGGTGCCTATGGTCTAATTGGCAATCCAAATATAGCTCAACTTGCAGTCACAAATTGGGAAGCACCAATCAAGTTATTTGCTGGCGGAATGGTTATTTTCGTTGCCTATGAAGGATTTGAACTAATTGCAAACGCAGCACCTGATATAGTTAATCCTGAAAAGAATATTCCAAGAGCGTATTACTATTCTGTAATTTTCGTAATTGTGCTATATATCATTATTGCTTTGGTAACTGTAGGATCACTTCCTTTTGGGGAAATTGCCACGGCGCAAGACTATGTTTTGGCAGAAGCGGCAAAACCTATGTTAGGGAAAATTGGTTTTTCTATAATTACAATTGCTGCCTTAATTTCAACTTTTTCCGCAATTAACGCATCTCTTTATGGAGGCAGTAAAGTAAATTATGAAATTGCTGAGGACGATGAACTACCACATCACTTTTTAGCAAAACTTTGGAATAAACCCATAGGATTAATGGTTACAGCAGTAGCTACATTAATTTTAGTAAACATACTTCAATTAGAAAGCATATCAACCGCAGGAAGTGTTGGCTTTTTACTCATTTTTGGTGTAGTCAATCTTGTTGGATATCGATTATCCAAGGAAACAGATAGTAATAGGATAATTCCATTGTTAGGTTTTGCTTTATGTATCATTGCCTCAGTAATCTTAATTAATCAACAATACACTTCAAATGCTATTGGTGTTATTATTGCACTGGCAATTATTGTATTTTGCTTTACAGTAGAGTGGATTTATAAAAAGACGGAAAAGAAATAAATGGATAATATAATAACGTTTTCAATTACTGTTTTTACTGGCTTTTTTGCAATTATGAATCCTATTTCAAATATGCCAATATTCATAACATTGGTTGAAGGAGCAGATAAAAAAACAAAACAAAGAATAAACTTAAAAGCAGTAATAATTGCTTTCATTATTGTTTCCGTATTTGTCATTTTAGGGAAATTTATCTTTGAATTATTCGGAATAACAATACCTGCATTTAAAATAACTGGAGGTATTTTAATATTCTTTGTAGGTTTTGAAATGTTACAATCAAAAAAATCAAACGTTAAACACTTAGAGAAAGTCAACATTGATGAAAACATAGCAGTCTCGCCTTTAGCGATTCCGATATTAGCTGGCCCAGGAACTATTGTTACGGCAATGAATTTTGTTTCCCATGCCTCATATGTACACATAGCTTTAGTAATACTTGTTTTCGGAATTATGTGTTTGTTAACCTACATAACCTTTAGCTTAAGCGATTTAATTGCTAAAAAAATAGGAGAAAATGTAATTTCTGTAATTGGTAAATTAATGGGATTGATAATTGCAATTATCGGAACAAATATGATTATAGAAGGAATCAAAATATCATTTGACTTGGTAAAATAAAAAGGCAACAAACGCGATATAAAAATATGCCCAACAACCTGTATAAAACATAGTACTAGCCATTGCCAACACTAAGGTTCGATAATTTTTGAGAGGTCATCAAATTTTTTAAATTTGGCTAATTGAGAAAAAAAGATTCTTAGTGAAATCTAATAATTGGGCTTGTGTTTATCCAAAACGAAACTGCCTGTTTTCTGCACTACGTTTCACAACCGGGACCGTTGGCATGCATTTTATAAAAATGGGAAAGGCCTAAAGGTGATTACCTTTATAGCTTTAATTATCTGCAGCTAAAGATTTACCTACCTATTATCATGGCTTTTAATGACCAAAGGATTTCAAGTACATCTTTTTTAGTTTGGGCATTTTTTCCATGTTTATCAAGTACCATGAAAATATCATCCATCGTTTCCATATATTCTGCAGCACTTATGTTCATTCCCCTGTGGGTTGTTTCCATATCCCTACCGGTATAAACCTGAGGTCCACCACTTCCTGTTGTAAAGAAATTGACAGTATGCGTTTTAATCTTTGCCAAATTTTCTGGCTGCTCTAAATAGGGAGTAAACCGGGCGGAAATTACTGGATTGTTCATGTGTGCCTCAACCACATCATCTACAATTTTTACAATACCTTTTTCTGCACCTAATCGTTCAAATAATGACTCTGACATAATTTTGGATTTATTTAATAATTTCAATAACACCAAAAGTATCTTTTACCTTAAAGCCATACTAGTGCTATTAATCCAAAAGAATGTAAATTTTGACCAAAATAGCATTTTGCCAGTGCTGGTTTTTATTAGTGAAAGGCGGTCATGTATTCTTTGGGAGATATTCCATACATTTTGCGAAAACACTTTGAAAAATAGGAGGAGCTGGAAAAGCCACATAAAAAACCCGTTTCGGATACGGTGTTCATCCCACTATTCAGTTTATCCAATGATTTTTCCAACCTATACTTATTCAAGTATGCGTTTGGTGAAAGTCCTAACAAACCCAAACTATTTCTATAAGCTTGAGACCTACTGTATCCAAGGCTGGAGGCAAATGCATCAATTCTCAATTCAGAGCGTGAAAAATTGGACTCCAGAAAATCAAAGAGCTTATTAAAGAAAACCATCTCAACGGCACTAATCTTGACCATTTGTATTGAATTGAGATCGGTATCCGATTGCTCGTTCTTATACATTTCCTGAACCATAGGTGAAACAGAAAATCCTCTTCCCATTTCACATAACCTCCTTGAGGTCTGTATGGTATCTTCAAATATAGATTTGTTGCCCTCCACAGGTTGTCCAGCATCCAAACCTATACTCAAACTGAGTTGAGGATATACCTTTCCCAATTTCTCTTGAAGTGCTAAACCACAATGAACAGCATGTTGGACAGTTGTTAATGAGATTAGTAGGTTGCGGCTATCTTGCCGTACAAGTGTTCCTTGCATAGCCTTGACCACTTTGATGATCTTATGCGTATAGTCACTTATGGACGATGCTAAACCACTATCTAGATTATTGTTTAACCGCCCGATTTGTATTCGAACAGATAGTAAAAAACGAAATGCGGATTCGCCAATGACGTTCAGTTCTGCCCCAGGCTTAACATCAGGATCTTCCATTCTTCCAAGAAACGATTCAACAAGACTTGCATCTACCTCAATAATTGAATGAGATAACTCACCGTGTGCATGATTGTGCATTTTGTTTACAGATTCTGCATTGGGAGCTTCCACTAAACAGAATGCGGTTTTTCGTTTATTATCAAACCAATATGTTAATCCTCGGCAATTGTACTTATGTTGAACCTTTAGGTCTTCCAAATGTAACCGTGCAACACTTTCAGCAGTTACTTCTTTAGATACATCATGACGATCCATGTAAATGGGCATAGGTATTTATTTTAATGAACAATATAAGTATATTAGGTTTGTTTTTATTTGATTATCCTGTAAAATAGAATAAATTGAAAAAACGATATGAAAACACTGTGTATAACTAACCCGCCCCCACCCTAATCGTTACCTGCACAATTTTGTTATTAAGGCCGGTGGACGGGTTGCTTTTTTTTCGCCTTCTTGGAAAATCCTCCACTCCCAAAAGCGTAACAGGAAGGGTTTTCCGCAGATTCGTTTTCTTTTGCTAACTTAGTTATTGCCAAGGCAAATAGCCATAAACGAACATGTTGTTGGTAATTAAAACAGAATGGAAATAACAACTAAAACTGATATAACCTGGTTTCCTAATTCCTGGATTCGATTGCGGATCAACAAAAAAGTAATCTATTTTGACCCCGCCTATTTAAAGACGTATTTTTCAAAATATCCCGATAAAACAGAGTACTCAAAATGGCCTGACCCAATTGACGGAATGCCGAACGGACTTGAGAAAGCGGATTTTATATTTATAACTCATCACCACAAAGACCACTGCAAAAGAGTAACGGTAGACCGACTGATAAAACAGGATACGAAAATTTTTGCCCCTAAAAGTTGTTTTAAGGAACTTGGAGATAGAATCATCCTTGTGAAGCCAAATGACACCCTCCAAATTAATGTCGGCATCTCCGTAACCGTTTTGAATGCCTATAATACCCAACATGGAACTTCAACAATAAAACAACATAAAAAGGGCCAAGGTGTTGGCTATATTTTTAGAATTAACGGATTATCCTTTTATCATTTGGGCGACACGGACTTTTTAGTAGAAATGGAATTATTGAAAGACATTGACGTAGCATTTATTCCAATTGGCGGTAAATTCACTATGAACATTGACGAGGCAGTAAAGACAACCATAACGATTAATCCGAAAATTGTTGTCCCTATCCATAATCTTGGTAAGAGTTTTAGCGAATTTGAAAATAAGCTGAAAGTCAAAGGGGAAAATATCAAGTGTATCATTCCGACAATTGGACAAGTAATCAAAATATGAAAGACAAACTTTGGATGGCAATAATTCATAACTGCCTCACCTTTCCCTGAACCCTCTTATGCCTGAGGTCTATTAGGGCAAGATTTAAGATGTTGGATTTTATAGACAAGCACAGCGGAATGGCTCTATGTAAAATACGGATTTACCAAACTACCTAAACCAGAAATCTAAATGGAAAAATATAATCCCAATGTCTACCTAAATAAAGAGAAACCTTAAACCAACAATGAATAACCGCTATTTATTGCACTGTTCTCTTAACTCGGAACGGCCGATTAAACTTTCCTTAAACTACACTCAGGCAGGTAGGCACTCGGAATTGGTAACGTCAGTCCCAACCAATAATTATTGCATATTAACCGGCAAATAATGGTTATACGAAAACGTTATCTCCTAACTGATCAAAAATTTAACCAATACAAACATCTTTTTTTAATCAAAAAGAATAATATTTATTTTACTGCGGTCTAAAAAACAGGGTATAAAGTGTACCTGTACCACCAGCTCCACCTCCAAAATTTATCGCAACTGAACCATCACCCTTTAAATCTCCAACACAAGAGATTGAACGTGAAAATCGTTCCTCTGAATCCAAAGTTAAATTAAAACCGCCCTCAGTATTATTAATTCTTGAGAATGATTTAACTGTCTTGTCCGCATTCAAATACAGTACATAAGCCCAACCTTCATTTTGTTGATTCGCTCCTGTGATTAAGTCCATAATTCCATCTCCATCGATATCTCCTGAAGCACACATGGCGTGTCCAAAATTTGCGCCATAAGTTCCATTAGGGTTCAGTTCATCAGTAAGTTTATCGGTAAACCCATTCAAACCTTCGGCAATTTTAATTTTGGATTCTACATTAAAAGTTGATGCGTTTAATGAAAGTATCCAAATTGCTCCCTTACCCCCGTCGGACATAAAAGCACCTACAGCCAATTCTTTATTTCCATCGTTATCGATATCATTAAGCATGGCCACTTCCCTACCTCCAAATTGGTCGCCATCTTCAAGTCCGACTCCGAAACCTCCTTGCGTTGAACTTATGGTAACCGTATTTGCATATATTACTTGTGATGCTGTATTTAAAAATAAGATATCAATTGCACCTCTTTGTGTTCCACCATCATCAGACCCAGGATTACAGGCTACTAAATCTATACGATTATCTCCATTAATATCTCCAATAGCTGTTAAACCATTTGCGATTATGTTCTGATTTTTTACATAATCTTTAACTGTGCCATCAGCATTAAGATGAATAATATATAGTGCATTATTTGGTGGTACAGGAGAGGAGACGGCAATATCAGGGATCCCGTCTGCATCGTAATCACCTATACCCGCAACACCATAACCAAAAAAGTTTCCTGCATTTAGGGTTTCATTAAAACCACCTTCAAGCATCGATATTTTTTGATTGTTTTGAACAGTTCCATCACTATTCATAAATAAAATATAAACGGCTCCTGCATCAACGCCTCCATCATCGTCTGAACGTGCACCAACTACAATATCGATTACACCATCTCCATTAACATCTCCAATTTTATCGTGGTCTCTACCAAATCTATCCCCACTTTCCAAACTTGCAATTAAACCGCCCGAACCATTTTCAATTTTCACCAAACCTTCCGCTTCATAGGGTAAAATTGGAGTGTTCATAATTTCGTCGTCTATGCCATCATCTGACTTATTACTACAACTATAAAGTATTGATAATATTAAATGGATTCCTACAAGCAGTTTGAGGTTTTTTAAATGCATTTTCATTAATTAAATGGTGACTAATTTTAAATTGGACTTTTATTAATATGAAAGGTTTAGTTTGGGGCCATTATAAACTGAAAACTTATTACTTAATCAAAAAATCCACCCACACCCAAAGACATGGCAATTAGGGCCTCCAGGCCAAAATCATAGCCTTGACAATGACTACAATAGGAAAATGCGTAACTTGTTATATTATATTTGTAAAAGTAAAAGTACCTTGTCCAAAAAGGACAAGTATTAATTTCACGACAACTATCAACGCTATTGATTTAGGAACAATATGAAAAACAATAATAAATTAACCGGAAAAAATGTTCTCATCACTGCTGGAGCTCAAGGAATTGGCGAATCAATCACCAGACACTTTATTGATAGTGGAGCCAATGTTGCCATCCACTATTTTTCCAGTGCCGATACCGCGGACCAATTAACGGAATATGCAATTGGTAAAGGACAAAAGGCGGTTGCTATAAGTGGTGACCTAACAAAGGAGGCCGATGCGAATGCATTGGTGGAAAAAACAGTAAAAGCGTTTGGTGGTCTGGACATACTGATCAATAATGCAGGTTCACTTGTTGCCCGTAAAATGCTGAGCGAAATGGAGGCCGAATTCTGGCACAAAGTAATGGACATAAACCTTACCTCCATGATGTTCGTGACACGAGCTGCGGCTCCTTTTCTAGCCAAAAATGACAATAGTAGTATTGTTAATTTGGCCTCACTTGCCGGGCGTAAAGGAGGTCACCCGGGATCGTTGGCTTATTCTACCAGCAAAGGTGCTATCCTTACATTTACACGGGCACTCTCAGCCGAATTGGGACCTCAAGGTACTCGGGTCAACGCGGTGGCTCCAGGTCTTATCCTTGGTACTTCATTTCACAACACTCATACGACAAAAGAATCAGCGGCTGCAACAACGGCAGGTATTCCAATCCAACGAGCCGGTAACGCAGATGACGTGGCGCGGGCAGTATTATTTCTGGCCTCCGAATACGACGGCTTTATTAGCGGTGCTACCCTGGACATCAATGGCGGCGTCTACAATATGTAGTTCCTCCTTGATTTGACTAGACTAAACACTAAACCAAATGCACCTAATCGCTAAAAAACAGAAAATACTGGGAGCCAAATAACACCCAGTGTTTTAATATTAATTTTTTTTCAAGGATAAGTTTATGTTAAAGACTCCGGTAATACATCCTACAATCATGGAAGTGCTTGCGCGATCAGGGCATTTTGCACAAGTTGTTATTGCAGACGGAAATTTACCGGTCGGTGCCATGACAGGTCCAAACTCCACCACTGTACACCTCAACTTTCGCCCAGGACTATTGGATGCGCTCACGGTGCTTGAAGGTATTCTGGAAGTCTGCCCTGTTCAAGGTGCTATCGTCATGGAAAAGCCTGCAGAAGCAAGCGCCGAAATACACGATGCTTATAAAAAAATATTGGGTGATGTAAGTTGGGAAAGCATGGAACGCTGGGCTTTCTACGATAAAATCAGGGAACCTGCCACCACATTGATTATTCAAACAGGGGAACAACGCCGCTTTGCCAATTTGATCCTTATTGTTGGTGTCGTAAAAATGGCAGAGGAAAACAACTTTTAGTAACTTAAAGGTCATTATAATTGAGCATCTAGGTACTTCATTTAATGGAAAAGGAATTAAATCATTTTAATAAAGTACCGGGTAGCCAATTTGAATAAAATATTATGAAAATTGAATATCTAAATAGCGTAAGGAAGCAATTTGAATATTATAAATCCCTTGGAGAGCGAACCTTTGAACAACTAAACGAAAAAGACCTCTTTTGGAATTATAATGAAGAGTCCAATTCCATTGCAATTACGGTGAACCATCTTTGGGGAAATATGAAATCGCGCTGGACAAATTTTTTAACCACCGACGGAGAAAAAGAATGGCGAAATCGTGATTCGGAATTTGAATCCGAAATAAAATCAGAAGTTGAACTTATATCCAAGTGGAATGATGCTTGGAATTGCCTGTTTGAGGCACTAGCCTCTATTAATAAAGAAAATTTTGACACCAAGGTTTATATCAGGAACCAAGAGCATTCAATAATCGAGGCGATAAATAGACAATTGGCCCATTATTCCTATCATATAGGACAAATAGTTTATATAGGCAAAATGATCAAAGGAAGTGAATGGAAAAGTTTGACGATTCCAAAAGGTAGATCAACAGAATTTAACCAAGAGAAATTTTCAAAAGGCAAGCACAAAGGACATTTCTCGGACGACATAGGTTAAAACCAAAAAAGGCACTTCAATTGGAATATTAATTTCAAAAAAGCAAATACGATGAAAATTTGTATTGCACAGACAAAATCGGAAAAAGGAAATATAAAGGCCAATATTCAAAACCATTTGAGATGGATAGAACTTGCCGTTTCCGAAAAAACCGACTTGATTGTTTTTCCGGAATTATCCTTGTTAAGTTACGAACCGGAACTTGCAAAGGATTTTGCGACCGACCAAAATGATGTGAGATTGGACGTGTTTCAAGAAATTAGCGATACGGACAACATTGCCATTGGAGTTGGTGTACCTACCCTATCGGAATCCGGAATTTTAATAAGTTTGATTATTTTTCAACCTAACCTTCCACGGCAAACCTACTCCAAACAAATACTGCATCCGGACGAAAAGCCATATTTCGTTGAAGGAAGCGAACAGACTATTTTGACCATAAAAAACACGAAAATTGCCCTTGCCATTTGTTACGAATCCTTACAGCCTCAACACGCTAAAAATGCTCGGGAAATGGGGGCTGATGTATATTTGGCCAGTGTGGCGAAATCACAGGCCGGAATAGAAAAAGCATATGCGTACTATCCAAACATTGGGAACCAATATTCAATACCAGTATTAATGGCCAATTGTATAGGGTATTGTGATAATTACCTAAGTGTCGGACAAACATCAATATGGGACGCTAACGGAATTTCAATAGGACAACTCGATAGCCAGAGCGAGGGCCTACTAATCTATGATACGGTTTCAAAAACAACCCATAGGGTGAAAGAAGGGAAAGACAGCAATGTCTAATAGTGTCGGAGAAAGAACATGAAAATCCTAGAAGGTTAAGAGTAATTTATGGCAACGTATATACCAATAGAGGTTCTTTGAAAAGGGGAATAATTTTCTTAATCGTAAATAATACGGTCATCGCCAAAACAGGTTTACAACAGTAAATACTACATCGCACTTTTGCATTTTTGACCAAGGCAGCATAACTGTATTGTAGAAAAACGTCTTATTTAATATATGCGGACAAAACCGTAACTTACTTCCAAATTAGTGTTAGGCATTAGGCGTTGGCAACCTGTAAAAAAGAAATAAACGAATGAAATGGGGAACCTGAAAGTGATCACCGACCCAAAAGTAGCTGCAGTCTTTGCAAATTATCCCGACTTTGTTAGGGATAAAATGCAATTGTTACGAGAATTGGTCATTGAAGCAGCGGAAGAAACCGATGGGCTTTATAAATTGGAAGAAACGTTGAAATGGGGAGAACCAAGTTTTGTAACCAAAGATGGTAGTACCCTGCGAATGGACTGGAAAGAAAAAGCACCGGACCAGTACGCCATGTATTTTCATTGCTCAACTAGATTGGTAGATACATTTAGGTTGGTTTTCAACCACAAATTTCAATACGAAGGTAAACGGGCCATAGTATTTCAATTAAATCAGAAAATCCCAAAGGTGGAATTGAAGGAATGTATTAAAGCTGCATTGACCTACCATAAAGTAAAGGAATTGATTACGTTGGGAATTTGAGTAATGTGGTAGAAACTAGATTCAGTAATCTCCGTATATCAAACACCTCTATATTTAATAATGCTAATCTTATAAGGCAGTCCAGTCGTTTTGGACAATTATAGCTTAAAATAAATGAGATCTCGCTAGATAGCTGCCGGGAGCACCTGCTTTGTGGGCTGGCTCGGCCGAACAACATTAACCCTAACAGCTCTTAATTACTAAAAATTAACTAAACTCAGGTTATTTAGGTAACTTACACTTCGGCCAGTATCTTATAAACAAGAAAAACAATACATAGTAGAGCAGCAAACAATGGCAGTAAAAACTTCCGATTCCCCCAACATTTCTTCTTCCCGTAATCGTTAATGGCCAACTTGGTCTGCGATAGATTTACCATTACAAAAACACTTATAACTACGTAGCTGGTAGTATTGGCCAGTTCAACAATAGGAACAAAAATAGCTAGTACAACAATCCCAATGCCTATAGCAATAGTGGCCAGTACAGGAGTACGGTACTTCTTATGTACCTTATGAAACAATTTGGGTGCGTTGTTCTGTCCGGCCATTCCGTAAAGGACTCTGGAGCCCATTATTAACTGCGCCAATACTCCATTTAGAACGGCTACCAAACTAATTAGACTTATAATATAGGCATAATGTGGGCCCTTATTCGCTACTATTTCCGCCATAGGTGCATTGGTAGTAGAAAGTTCGTTCAGTGGCAAGGCAATCACGGCTACTACAGCGACGGCAATATACAGGAACAAGGCAATGAACAAACTGCCCATTATAGCTATAGGCATGCTCTTTTTCGGGTTTTTGGCCTCCTCGGCAACATTTGCCAAATCTTCAAACCCAACAAAGGCATAGAAGGCCAAGAACGCGCCCTGAAACACAGCGAATATATCATAACCAGGTGCCGTAATGAACATTTGGGAAAACTGCGATGTGAATTTCTCCATATCTATGCCGGCCACAAAAATGACAAATAGTAGCCCCCCAACCTCGATAAGGGTTATTATACCGATCACATTTAAAGATTCCCCTATACCCCATATGGCAAGTAAACTTAGTAGTGTCATGCTAACAATGATGACAATAGCATCAGGGAATTCTATAAACACATCCAAGTAGCCTACAAATCCTTTGAGAATGGCAGCAGCGGAAATAAACCCTGTAAATATTACGCCCCACCCCACCAAAGAGGCCAATCGTTTTGAATTGAATGCCTTATTTACATAGATTATCTCCCCACCACTTTTCGGAAACCGCGGAGCAAGAAGGGAATAGGAATATGCAGTCAATCCTGCCAAAACCCCGGCAAGGAGGAAAGAAAGAGGGGCCAATGTTCCAGAATATCCTGCTACTTTGCCCACCAGTACATAAATACCTGCTCCAAGCATGGTCCCAACACCGTAAAGCAGTATTTGCATTGTACCCAGTTGTTTCTTTAGCCCTACCTCTTCCTTTTCTTCGTTCATACCTTAAAGTTTTGCTATTAATTCAAGCTATTGTTAGGTTTGAACCATAGTGGAGTTGGTTTTACACCATAGCCCAGGTCAATAGCCCTTATTAATTGTAAATCAACATTCGCCTGACTATTGACAACCTTTCTGAGTTAAAGATTTGTATTCTCCTACCCTAAAGTTGTAAAACAATTCCTTAATTTTCTAACTGGGATTCACTTCACTTTTCCCAATCCCTAAGCGACGTGATTGGATTCCAATTAGGGGGCCAGCGAGAATTGAGGACAGAAGCGCTGAAAATACAATAGCCACAAATATTGCCTGTCCAATGAGTTCTAGTTCAATGGCGAGTGTAGCAACTACAATTTCCATAGCGCCTCCCGGAATAAAGATCAGGCCCATTAAAATAGATGTTTGTTGGGTTTGTTTGCCCAATCTTGCCCCTAACCAGGCACCTATAAATTTTCCCAAAATAGCAACTATACAGAATATAACCGTTGGCCATAGTTCCAGTCCGGCCAAGAAGTCGATTTTAATCCCAAGTGTTGCAAAAAAGAGGGGTACAAAAATAGCGTGCAAGGTATCGGAGACACTATTGCGAAGATCCTCTGTTACCCTTTTGGCACTTCCCGCCATGGTACCGGCAAGAAAGAATCCCAGAATGGCATGTATTCCCATCCACTGAGTGATGGCTCCACAAAGCAAACCAACACTTACAATCAGGGTCTGTGCTGCTGCGGGCTGTGGTAATGAAGTAGCTTGGACACGCTTTAACGCAAAGTTTAAAACTTTGGCCCCAATGGCAATACTTATAATGATAAAGGCAATTACAAGCAATGCCCTACCACCCAGATCCATGACACTCATTGTATGGGCCGTTACCAATGACATCACCACGGTAAACAATAACCATCCAAAAATGTCATTGATAGCACAGGCAGAAAGGGCTAGGGACGCTTGCGGCGTTTTACTGATTCCAAGATCGCCCAAAGCACGTGCCACAACAGAGATGGCCGTGATAGAACAGGCTACCGACAAAAACAGGGGAAATGTGATTCCCGTAGCTGCTTCACCCCAATAAATAGGGTCATATGCGCTAAAAATTGGATAGCCAATAGCAATAGGGAACAGCACACCAACAATACCGATGAAAATGGATGCACGACCACTTCGGAGCGCATGCCCTACATTAACATGAAAGCCTGAAGCGAGTAAAAGAAAAAAGACACCCAGCCAAGAAACTGTTTCCAGCATTATGTATTGGGGTTCACTATCAGGAAAAAGCATGTTCTGCAAGTCTGGAGATACCCGTCCAAGAAGGGTTGGCCCCAAAATAACACCGGCTAGAATTTCACCTGCCAAGGCCGGTATCTTTAAGGATTCACAGATAACACCAAGGGTTCGTGCAACCCCAAGCAGCACAAGGATCTGCACAATAAAAAGTAGGATGTGGCTTTCGTTTAGGTAATGCATGTCAATATTTTATTCTATTGGACTCTAATTACGATAAAGTAAGCGTCATCGACCATTGAAATTCGCGGATCCCCAACACCGTGTTTTTAGAAGTCGAATTATCCCATAATATGTAATTTTGATGCTTTTCTATACAATAGAGCTGGCCTTCTGAGGGTACTTAAACCAGCCTTGACCGGTTTCCGTACCATACTACCCCTTAACTATACCTTTCTATTCCCTGAACTAGCCAAAAACAGTAATACTATTTAGTACTGGAACAGATAGTATTCTTCTAGGGTTATGACTCCTTTTGAAAAGTAAAAAGCGGTATTCTAGTTTGAAATGCCGTATTTTGAGTGACGCTCTTTTGAAATACCTTTTCTATAAAGTTGGTATGGTGGGTAAACATGATTACCATATCCGCGTCAACGTCGGCAACAAATTTATTAATGCCCAATACAACGGAGTTGATTTTTAGTTCGGTCATTTTTATTTTTTGATAAGAAAAATCCTTTATCAAACTCTTTTCTTTTTGTTGCAGATCCCCTTCAAAACCTTCATCGTCCTTATCGATATGAAGAATTTGAATCCATGCATCCATTAATTTTGCAAATGGAATAATTAAATCAAGCTCTTTCTCAAGATTGTAAAAGTCACTGGAATATACAATATTGTTGACACCCTTATAGCGTGCAAATTCAGGAATGGTGAGAACAGGGATGCTACTGTTTTCTATTATCCCAGCCGCATTACTTCCGAAGAGAATCTTTTTTAGACCACTGGCACCTTTGGTTCCAATACATACAATATCGATATCATTTTTCAAGGCAGCCGTTTCAACATATTTTCCTATGGACGTGCCAGAGGTAATTTCATAGCTTATATCAATACTGTGGCTAATATCTTTTTTAATAGACGCCAAAAGTTCCTTCATCGCCCTTTCGGAACTAGTTTTTATAGCCTCTTGAAGTTTATTGGAACCCACTCTGGCCCTTGAAGGCGCACTAGTGTCTATTACGTGAAGTAAAAAAAGTTTTACCTCCAGGTCCTTGCCCATATCTACAGCATACTTGATAGCTACTTTGGATAATTCTGAAAAATCTGTTGGAATTAAAATTCTCATAAAAAACTGTTTTAGGTTTGAACTCTAAAATTATCCAACTATTGGCTAAAATAATATGATATTGGTCATCCCTAGTAATAACCTATCAAAAACCTTCTTTGTAAACAGTCCTTTTACCTACGTGCATTAGTACTTCTTTATAAAATGTTGTAGTCTTTTTAATGAACTCCAGACGTATGTAGTTGAAGGCTTCCTGTTGGCTTCCATTGTAGTGCTTAAATCCTCATCTTTTAAAGTCGTGTAAAGCCAGAACCGGAATAGTAGTGTAATAGCCAAGGTTTTTTACCATTGGCCGTGACAAAATCATACCAAAAAAACTGTGCCTCCTATTCATAAATGCAACCATATCACTATCACTACTATGTATATATGCATTGATCGCTGATTGCACATCCTTGTCATTTATAGTGTGGAATGAGTAGTCCAATCCTTCAAAATAATCTTTTAAGAGGTTTTGATTATTGATCTGATGATCATCTAGTATTTCATCCTTAGGAAGGACAATTAACACTTTTATTGATGATTTGGAAATTTTTGCTATATCGACGAGGTATTGAAATTCCTGTCTTTTAAAGGTAGTCCTATAATCCGTTGGAAAAACAATTTCCTTTATTTTTGTATAGGTAGTTTTTGACGGTATGGCAAGTACCGGACAGTTTCTAATTTCTTCCATGGCAAGAACGGTTTGGCTCCCATAGATATCCATTCTAGAATCCGTAGCTCCCTTAGTGCCCATAACCACTAAATCTATACCCTCCTTGTCCACTATGGTTTTCATTATGTCTATGAGATAACCACATTCTGATACTGTGTGGAATTTATGGTCAATAGGCTTATCAGCAGTTACCCATTCACGAACAATTTGCAAGCCGCCGAGTGATTTTTTTTTGGATTCCTCCAAACCATTGGTAAAGGTAAGTTCCATGGTATAGCCTTCAACATGATAAGTATTGAGGATATAAAAAACACAAGTTTCATTCTTGAAGAGTGCAATTGCATAATTAATTGCATTTTGGGCATTTCTGGAAAAATCTGTAGGACAAAGTATTCTTCGTGTCATAATTGAACTTGTATGCTCAAATATATTTTATTTAAAACGGCACAGCAATGATATTTATCAGATAAGTGTCCGGATCCAGTTCTCTGTACATGGACCCAGCGAAGTGCTGTTCACTTTTCTATAATACTTTAAGTAATGCGGAAAATTTGGACGGATTTTCCTGAATCGTAAACCGGGACCATGGCAACCAAGCCACTGCATAGGGTAAAACCTAAATGTTGCCAATGCCTCGATCAATTACCAAAGCCTTCGCTAATATCTTATGATTTAAGTTTAGCAAATAAACCTCCCTCCTACCACTTGGTTTGGCTTTGGACAGTTAGAAAATAGAGAGTGTAATTTCACAGCATTGGAGATAAAAAAAACTTCAAGGCAGGCTAAACCTTTGCTATTTTTAATAGTCTAAAATTATAAATGAAAAACTTGACGATATTTATTTAAGATGAAGTTACAAAAGAGTATCCTTCTTTTAGCCGTTTCCTTTCTTCCCCTATGCTATGGATTTATTACAGAAAATTCAGAATTGGAATCGACCTATTTGTCTAGCAATGAAGATATCCCTATTTACAATTTTGAATCCTTAAAACCTCTTTTAAATACCAATTCCGATAAGGTCCATATAGTTAATTTTTGGGCCATGTGGTGCGCTCCTTGTGTAAAAGAATTACCTATACTTAAGGAGTATGAAGCCAATAATCCAAATGTGGAGATTCTATTGGTAAGTCTTGATTTTCCCGAAAATATCGAAACCAAACTAAAACCATTTTTAAAGAAAAAGGGGATTACATCTAAAGTTGTGTTGCTGGATGACCCCGATGCCAACAGTTGGATAGACAAGATAGACCCAAATTGGTCTGGAGCAATACCCTTTACCATTATATTCAATAACAAAAATCGCTCCTATCACGAACGCGCTTTTGCAAATCTTCAAGATTTAGAAAACGAAATAAATAAAACTATAAAAGACAATTAACTATGAAAACGAACAATGTATTTTTTACGGCAATACTTATGGCGAGCAGTTTCCTTATAACTGTTGGCTCCTACGCCCAAGACAGAAAAGGTCCACCTCGTGGCGGCGGGCATAATCCTGAACAAACCAAGACCTTGGAAGAAATTGGAGGTTATAAAATTGGAGATGTTGCCACTGATTTTAAACTTAAAAATGTAAATGGAAATATGTTTTCCTTATCCGATATAAAAAATGCCAAAGGATACATAGTAGTTTTTACTTGCAATGAGTGCCCTTTCGCTAAAATGTATGAGAATCGTTTAATTGCCCTGCACAATGAATATGCTCCCAAAGGATATTCTGTAATAGCCATCAACCCCAACGTAAGTGAATCCAACCAAAATGAAAGTTATGGGGCAATGCAAAAAAGGGCCAAGGAAAAAGGGTTTACATTTGTTTATTTGGCAGATGAAGGACAAAAAATAGCACCGCAATATGGTGCTGTAAGAACACCACACGTGTTTATATTGGACAAAGAACGCAAGGTACAGTATATAGGCACTATTGATGATAATGCCCGATCTGCTGAAGATGTAAAGGTAAAATATGTTGAAAATGCCATTAAAGCTTTGGAAAAGGACGAAAAACCAAATCCCAGCTTTACCAAGGCTATTGGATGTCCGGTAAAGCTTGCCTACAATTAACCAGAACACTCTGCACCTTTAGTGCAGAGTGTTCTGGTTGGGCCACCTACCTTGTACATCAACAAGATTTAATACTATTATATTTTATAAAGCGTAGTTACTATTACCCCTTTACCATCATTTAAAACATGGGACAATAATGGTTTTTTTTCCTTTACTTTTAAATTAAATGGTGGGGCCAATAAGTTTAGACCGCTTTGCTTTTTTAACCTAATTCCCTGTCCAGAAATAATATCCTTATTGGGTACAAAATCCCCTTCAGGTAAATGTTCCGTTAAAACAACATATTTATAATTGTACAACTTACCCAGTACACCTTGTACTTCCTCATTGGATAAATGTTGAAGCACTTGTCTCAATATAGCACAATCCCCAGAAGGCAACTCATCAAGGGCGATATCCAAACAATGGAACTCCAAATTATCTGCCTTATATTTTTCCCTATTACGGGCTATAAGCCCTGTAACTATATCTATGGCTATGTACTTCCTGGTATGCCCTACCAATTCCTTTCCAACATTAAAATCCCCACAACCTAAATCACATACGGTTAAGGGTTCTTTAAACGAGCTCAAGAATAATGTTAGTACAGCTATATAAGGGTTTACTATTTCTGGGTGATGTGACCCTGCGCCGGAATAAAAATCGGATTCGTTTCCGCCCCACAGGTTCATTTCATAAACCTGTTCCATAGCCGCTTTGGTGGGCCAAGGCTTCTTTGTTCTTTTTATTCTATTTTCTTTCATTCTCCATAAACACTCTAGTTGGCACTGCAAACTACAAAATCAGCTTAATATCCATTCCAATGTATTTTTACTTTTCCATGCATTTTGCTAATCAAGTAATGGTAAAAGTAATTAATTGGTATTTGCTATCTTAGATTCAAAATATTTGTCCGGTCACCATGTTGTAACCAGCGCTTTGAAGGTTTATACAATCTAGGAGTAAACTTGGATGGTAATAACCCTGAACAAATTGAATAAAATAAATGATTAATCTTTATACATACCAATGAAAGCTGGATACCCAACTACAATTTTAAATTTAGCTACTCTAGTGAAAATAATAGCCATAAACTGTGTTATTTTCCTAATTATAATGTTTTGTCAAATTTCGAAAGCCCAAACAGGCAGTGAAAACGAACCTATACGCTACATTGGCGGCACACATATTGACCCCTTTACCCACGAAGCGGGCTTAAGATATGCCATTGGTGTCGAAAATATTCAAACCTTTCGAGCAAACCGTACACATCCAGAGTTAAGTGATGGATATGGATGGACATATAGTCATGCGTCCAACCTAGCCTATTGGAATGGTCAATTCTACCAACAATATATTAGTGGTGAAGCCGATGAGCATAGATCACCCGTTCAAACAATGTTGATTACTTCCAAGAATGGAAAAGACTGGAGTTTTCCCAAAGTGATTTTTCCTCCTTACAAAGCTCCGGAAGGAGTTAAAATCCCGGAGGGATCAACGGGTTATATGATGCATCAGCGAATGGGCTTTTATGTTGCACCCAATGGCCGATTGCTGACCTTGGCTTTTTATGGTCACACGGAAGATCCGTTCCGGGAAAATGGTATAGGGCGTGTAGTACGCGAAATTTATAAAGATGGGAGCTTGGGTCCCATCTATTTTATAAGGTATGATAGCCAAACAAATTGGAATGAATCCAACACCTCACATCCATTCTTTAAAAAATCAACAGATAAAGGATTTTTAGAAGCTTGCGATTCTCTTTTGAAAGATAAATTAATGACCCTACAATGGTTTGAAGAGGATAATGGCGTTGATGGTTTTTACACCTTCAACAATTCTGAACAGGCTTTTAATTGGCATGTAAGGAAAGATGGAAAGATAGTGGGACTTTTTAAACACTCCTTTGCATCACTTTCCAACGATGGGGGTATTACCTTTTCAGACCCTGTAAAAGTAAATTCTTTAGTCATGTCCGGAGGTAAAATGTGGGGGCAAAGAACAAAAGATGACAGATATGCAATTTCATATAACCCTGTAGATCAATCGGAGTATCGTTTTCCCATGGCAATTATAAGTAGTGATGACGGTATTCTCTATGATGATCTGCTGCTCGTTCAAGGAGAAGTTCCTGCCAGGCGATTCTATGGCATATGGAAAGATTTCGGCCCCTGTTATATGCGAGGCATTACGCCAGGTAATGGAAACCCTCCAGGTACGGACATGTGGATGACCTACAGTATGAATAAAGAGGATATGTGGGTATCCCGTATTCCTACACCTATTAAATACAAAGTGGACGAAGACATTACCAATGACTTTGAAAATATGGACATCACTGGACATATTACAGATTGGAACATTTATTCGCCAATCTGGGCAAAAGCAAGTTTGATCAAAGAAGACAACGGCAATCAATGTTTGCAAATGAAGGACATGGACCCATATGATTATTGCAGGGCGATACGTGTTTTTGAAGAAAGCAAAGTAGTTACAGCAAGTTTTAAGTTGAAAGTTAAAGCAATGGATACTACCCAGTTCGATATTGACATTACTGACCGTTATGGCAACAGACCTGTACAAATATCATTTGACACAGATGGTTATATTAAGGCTGCAAATGGGGCTAAAATGATGTCTTTACTGAAGTTCGAGGTCAATAAATGGTATTCCTGCAAAATAAATTATGACAGCCGTGGCTTGGGTTCCTATTCCCTTACTATCAATGATAAGCCAGTAGCAGATAATTTAGCTGCAGTAGTGGCTGTAAAATCTGCTGAAAGAATTTCATTTAGAACGGGGGCTTATCGCGATATACCAAGCAGGAAGACTCCCAACGAAGTGGAAATGCCACCCTTAAAGGGTGCCGATGAAAAACAAAAGCTTTCGAGTTATTTAATTGATGATGTATTTATTAAACAAATTTTTTAACGTACTATTTTCAATTAAACATCTGTCTTTAAGACCTCAAGATTGATACTTAAATACCGCTACTTCTATTAAATGGAACCCTTATTTGGAAGACACAATAGCCTCATAAACAATTGAAAATGAAAAGAATATCCAAGAGTGGGAGATATTATAGGGTATATTTCCTGATTATGTTGACAACCACCTTGTTTGCGAATGCACAAGAGTCAACATCAAACAAAACCTTTGATGTCATTATTGATACAGATCTGGGAGGTGATCCCGATGATATACAATCATTGTTCAGAGCTGTGCATTATTCTGATATAATCAAGATAAAAGGTATTGTAGCAACGCCCAATTCAGATATTGATCACCACCCTTGGGATACCATAGAACATACAAGGCTCATTGAAAATTGGATCAAGAGGATAGATGTTGAACATTTGCGTAAAAACGGTTACCGACAAATAATGCGGGAGGAAGATTTGCTCTCCATCATAAAATCGGGAGCGAAAAAACCAGGAGGCCCTTCGGACAACCAAAGTACAGAAGGTTCTGAATGGATAATTAAAACAGCCCAAAATTATACGAAGGAAAGTCCAATATGGATATTGGTGTGGGGAAGTTTAACAACAACTGCCCAGGCACTTCACGATGCTCCTGACATTGCCGATAAAATAAGGATCTACTATATCAGTTCTTCCAACACCCTACATGACCCCGTAAGCAGGAATTTTGTATATACCTTCATGGAAAATGAATACCCTGAATTATGGTGGATTGAAAATGGAATCCTTCCAAGGGGCAAACATGAAACTTTTCGTGGTGTTTATCAGTCCGGAATTCAAGATGGAGAATGGTCCTATACCAGTTTCACCGATTTCAATATTCGTAACCACGGCTCTACCCACGATGGCTTGTTTCAAGAAAAATGCGGTGATGTCTTTCCATTGGCCAATTATCCCAAAAACAGTTTAAAGGAAGGAGATAGCCCTTCACTGTTATATTTAATGTCTCCTATAATTGGTGGTGTGGGAAACGTTGATGACCCCACCCAAGAAAGTTGGGGCGGACAGTTTAGGCATTCAGACAAAAATACTCATCCGAATTACTATATTGATCTTGACAAATCTCCTGCCGAATGCCAAATGACTATAGGAAAATGGCGATATAATGTAATGAATGATTGGAAGAATCGGTGGGACAGATATGATAGGTAGTCAATGTAACAAAAAACTTCCAAATTATAATACGGACTACTTAAAAGGCACTGGTAAAACCACCTGTACATTTAGATGAAATCCCCACAAAATTGTTCACGTCCCCTGCTCTATTGGATTGGAATTGGGACCCAACCACAATTTTGATATTGCTTTCACCTATTATTTTCATCCAAGCATGAAACAGTTCTCAGGAGCAGCTGCTTTTGGAATTTCATTACCAATATATACTATTAAAGAATATCGTAGTATATTAATTCTACTAACCTGCCCTGTTATAGCTGGAGTTAAATTGAATGAGATTTATCCTCCCAATTCGGCCATTTTTTTTCCAACATGGGTAATTACCTCGTTGAATTCTTTTGTTGGATTAAAATCAATCATTTTAACATCTTTCTGAATTATAGCCGTATGTCCTGATGGCATATAAAAAACATCTCCCTTCTCGAGTAATTCTTCTTTTCCATCATCATAGATAACTAACAAAGCACCTTCCAATATATATCCCCAATGAGGACAATGACAACTGTCATTATTCAAACCTTGTAAGAGTGGTGTGAAATCGGTGCCCTTTGGTAATTCATTGAAACAAACGGTCATTCCTCCAAAATCAGGTTGAGCCCGCATAGTAGTACCTGGTGCTTGCATGGTGGTCGGAATGCTTTCCTTTTTAATTTTCATGATCGTATATGTTTAGTGTACAATAAGTTACGGAAAAATATTTTAAAAGGTGCGGTGATTAAATCTAACCCAAAGAAATTAAGGGTCATATTAATAACTTCTGCTATGCAAAAAGCGCAAGTCTAATGCTCAAGAAGTATTATTGGCTTAAATGTCTTTCTCATAGATATACAGTAGTTCACTTAAAAAATAATACTTTTAAGTCAGTTTTTACAATAGGCTGCACGCCTTTTATAAATGATTATTGAGCCAAAGGGCAATCCTTTTATTCAGATTCAACTTGTAACCCAATGAAATTAAAACTCCTTTTTATTGCCGTTTTCACTTTAAGTCAATCTTTTTATGCCCAAATTACTAAGGGTCTAATTGTACCCAAAGAAGCTAACGTCTCTAATTTTTGTTGTGCTTATGTTCCGGAGTCTGGCATCCAGATTTATAACAAACCCAATGGTGAAGTTCAAGGAAGAATTGTTCAAGACTCCGGAAAAGATCGTCAAAATAAAATAAAGGGAATATTCATTAAAGTGCAAGGGGAATTAGAACCAATAGAACATCCAAACATAAAAATAATAGGCGATGACATTACAGCTCTGCTGTACATTGATGAACATTCAAATTTTGTTAAATTGCAAAATGGCTATTGGATTAAAGTAGCAGAGTTGGAAGATAAGGGATTGCAAATTGTTAATTGGATGCAATACCTCATTGAGCAAAGTCCGGAAGTAATTGGGTACTATGCAAAAGAACCTGGTCTCCATTTAAGGGAAAATCCTTCAGAAAATTCTGAACTAATTTTAGATTTGAAAGGAGATTTATTGGAAATAAAACTTACCCAAGAAGTCAAAGGATTATGGTGCAAAGTTATTGTAACCAAATATAGTGATCACCCATGTTCCAGTAAAGGTAATTTTGAGGAAATAAAACTCAAGACCTACACGGGTTGGATTCAACTATTATCTGCTGATTTAACTCCGAATGTAACTTATTACAAAACTTGCTAAGGGAACGAAAGTAAATCTCTAATTTTCTATTTATCCTTATTATTGACCAAAATTGGATACTCCACGTCATAGCCTTTTATGGAATGCCAAATTATCCTATTAAAAATGCTTTCATCTGCCTCATCAATATCATCTAGTGGCATTTCCATTGATTTTTGTGCATAATACAATTGTTTCTCATTAGAAATCGAAGACAACTCTGGGTTCATCTCATCCAATTTAATATTATTAGGTATCACTGTATAGGGAGAAAAATCTGGCTCACTGGTAAAACAATCGACCAATGGCTCCGCTAATAGATCAAATTGTGTCATAGGCGATAATCCCAAAATCAATTCCATAGTTCGGAGAAAGCTATTTTGATTATAGTGAGTGCTTATTACCTCTCCCCTTTTGGTGTACGGACTTATACACAAGGCACCTGTTCTGCGGCCATCTACATGATCTAAACCTGCCTGAGTATCGTCCTGAATAACAAAAATGGCCGTTTCTGCCCAGAATTTACTATGACTTACCGCTTCTACTATTTGCCCTAACGCCAAATCATTATCTGCAACAGTTGCTCTAGGTGTAGGATATCCAGCTCTGGTACCCACTGTATGATCATTAGGTAGAAGCATTACTGTAAAATTCGGAAAGTTATCATTCTTTTCAAATTCCTTTAATTCTTTTATAAACTCAGCTGCGCGGTAAACATCCTGTACTTTTCCCGGAAATCCAACATAGGTTGGGCAAAGATAAGGCTCCAGAG
This sequence comes from Arenibacter algicola, assembly GCF_018860365.1. Lineage (GTDB taxonomy): Bacteria > Bacteroidota > Bacteroidia > Flavobacteriales > Flavobacteriaceae > Arenibacter > Arenibacter algicola_B. The sequence continues at coordinate 167,866 of NZ_JAHKPO010000018.1, read as the reverse complement.
ACTTGACCTCTGTAGTTGCCCTGATCTTTATTTCATTGGTACCTGCTTTAAATTGGTTATAAAGCTGGGTCCAGGTGGCATCTTTTGGTTCTATATCAGCAGCAACAAATTCGCCATAATTGCGAAAAGAAAGTCCTGCATCCAAAACTTTATCCCATATAAAACCGCCCGAAGAATATGCCAAGACATCATCTCCATCATAGGGGTAACTTCTAACAAAACCTCCGAAACTTTTTTCGAGATAATCGGTAACAAATCCTTCCATAGCCCACATATGACCATCGGCACTAAGCACTCCATTGCAATAAGTGTTATCCAGCAAAACATATTTCTCTGCAAGAGCATGTTGGTTGGGGGTTACTTCCCTCCCAAACTGACATAAACCGGCATCTCCATTGCCTTGAGGAAGATCTCCATATACCTGGTCATATGTGCGGTTTTCTTTGATAATATAAAGCACATGTTTAAATACAGACTTTTCACCCGGACGGGTGGGCAAAGGCACCACTTTTTCTTCAGTAGCTTCAATATTCAATTCGTTAATTATTTTTGGAAGTCTCATATTAGAGGCCGCCTGCAATGAATAGCTATTTAACTCCACCTCTCCAGGAACCGGTATAAAGGAGACAGACCCCATATGATCATGTGAGTTATAACCTCCCTTAGGAATTTTAGATCGCTCTTCCCATCTACCTCCAGTGCCTTTTACATTAGCCACGATTAACCCTGACCCGGCTTTATTCATAACAACGGCCCCTGGATACCATCCTGTAGGGATTAATCCAGTTACTTTATCTGTTTCAAGGTCTATTACGGCAAGTAAATTATTAGCACCATTGGCTACATATAATAATTTCCCAGATGGATCCAATACAAGAGCATTGGGAGCACTCCCAAAAGGTAGTTCTGCACTGGGTTTTGTTTCTATGGATTTTAATACTACATCCTGTTTGGTATCAATAACAGATATGACATCACTGTTGGCATTGGCAACATATAATCTGGAAGCATCATTTGACAATACCATATTACATGGAAGCAAACCAACTTCGATTTCCTTCAACACCGTTCTACTTTTTAAATCAACTACCGTAATGGTTCCTGAAGAACCAATACCCGTTTTGGGATCAATAACAGCATCTGACCCAGAGGTTAACCCTGTTATATCTTCCGAGTTTGGAGTGCGCCCTCCCCAATTGGTTACATAAGCCTTTGAATCTTTTATAATTACAGTAAATGGAGCAATTCCAACAGGAATCTGCGTTTCCAACTCCATTGTTTTTGTGTTCACAATTCCAAGACTATTATTGCGACTAAGGGTTACATAAATCAAATCTTGGGCTTCATCAATAACAAAACCACCAGGATAAGACCTGTTGTTCTCTTCCTTTTCAGGACCTTTTAATGTAATTTCTTTATGCCAATTAAACCCATTTTCACCCAATATGGCCGACCTTAAAATACCCTCGGTGTCGGTAGTCCAAACAATAGAATCATTTGACGTCCATTCAATACCTGCAAATGTATTACCGCCTTTGGGCAATTCCAATGTTTGTATAATGGATTGACTGTTTACATCCAAGAATGTCAAATCACTCTTATTTTTTACAGCTACAATAGTTTCTGCATTATTTAAAGCAAGATCAGTAGGCCTTCCAGGAAAAACTACCGTATTACCAGCAGGATTTATTATTTGTGAAGTAGCAACTACATGGCTACCATCCTCCTGAGGTCCTACCATTGCTCTACGATTAAATAAATCCGGAGCAACAGTAAACTGCTTTTTGGAATTTTCCTTAATTTTTACTGAATTACAACTGAATAGAAAACTTAAACCAACTAGGGAAATAAGGACAATTGATTTTATTGATTTTTTGAAGTGGTTCATACTCATTAACTATTTTATTAAAGTGTTTTGATATTCACCAAATATGTCATGCGATAGACAAACCATTAAATATAAGGAAATATCTTCTGAGAAATTTAATTCACTGTAGATCCTTTTTCATTTCTCTTTTTGTTTGCACGCAAATATTTACTGAATTTCAATTGCAAGAAAAGACAATAAATAAATTTGGACTTTGGTGACCTGATCCACATAATCAATGACTGTTTAAAAAATTTACATTTGTCTTCCATCTTTTTTCAATTGTTTTTTTAAGAATAGGTTTCAACCCTAGCCTTGTATTTATGAAGCCTTTCTTGGGCTTTACACCAATAGTATCCGAACTACAGAAATAATTTGGATTTACTATACTAAGGCTATAAAAGACATATTTACCATGATCCTTTATCTTTGTGTTACACTTGCTGACAAATGAAATACCTACTTACAGGACAGGAAACCGAAAGGCTAAAATTTAGACTACTTAAATCAGAGGATTTCGATTCTTGGGTGCATTTATTTAAGGCAGATAATGTTGCGGAATATTTAGACCTTGATCCAAAACTAACGGAACTGGAATTATGCCAGATTTGGTTCGACAAAGCTTTTCATAGATATGAAAATGATCTGGGCGGAATGAATGTGCTGATCGATAAAAAAACAAACCGACTTGTGGGTCAATGCGGGCTCCTAGTCCAAACCATTGAAAATAGGGAGAGATTGGAAATAGGTTACTCTATCCTTCCAGAGTTTTGGAAAAATGGTTTTGCCATTGAAGCTGCTAAAAAATGTAAAAATTATGCTTTTGAGAATAATTTTGCTAATTCATTGATCTCTATGATTCACATAGATAACCTAAGCTCTGAAAAAGTCGCTTTGAGAAATGGAATGACATTCGAAAAAAAGATAAAATCCTTCAATATATTTCGGATAGACAAGGAGAATTGGAACCGATAAATCCCAATTTACTGGGGAGGGCAATTTTACTAAAGCGATACAACAATATCAAAAGCTGACTATTTAAAAATTGTGGAACTATAGCTTGGATTAGTTGAATAAAAATGGATAAAGAACAAAAAAATAATTTCACGTCTATACTTAAATTCCCACATACACCATAAGAAATAACAATGGGTACATATAAACCGAAAAAGATCAACACCATTATCGTCGTTTACCTTAATTAACTATTTTTATTCCAATCAACCGTCACTGTTATTTAGATCATGACAATACCGCCTTGATTATAGAAATTAACTGATAATATTTTTATTCGACGTTTAACTTTATAAATTTAAGTGTAATCCAATCTGTGAATAATGTATGACCTCCTCATTGGAAATATTAAGGAATTAGTACCTCTTACCGAAGATGAATCCAAGCTGATCCAGAAATCGTTTGAACCGGTCCATCTTAAAAAGAAACAATTTTTACTTCAAAGCGGGGAATATTCCAACCATATGCGCTTCATTTCCCAAGGATGCGTAAAACTGTATAACCTAGATGAATTGGGTGCTGAACATATTCTACAATTTGGGATAAGTGGATGGTGGATCAACGACTTGTATGCCTATCTCACCCAAAAACCTGCAACATTCTTCATTCAGGCCATTACACAGAGTACCGTACTTCAAATACATAGGGATAGATTAAATGAACTCTTTGATAAAATCCATATGATGGATAGATTTTTCCGTATCAAAACACAGAATGGCTATGTTGCCCTACAGGAAAGAACGATCAATAATATGAGTCAGTCCGCCGAGCAACGTTACCTTGAGTTTATTGAGCGATACAGAGACATAGAACAACAGATTCCTCAATATATGCTTGCCTCCTACTTGGGGGTGACCCCTGAGCACCTAAGCTCCATCCGGAAAAATATAAGGGATTATTAGCGTTCTTAAGATACCTTAATGAAATAGTTCCACATGGTTTTAATATTTGCACAAACAAATTATTTAAACCATGAAAAGAACGAACATTTTAATTACAGTCCTGCTCTTTTTTCAGTTAATGTTGAGAGGGCAACAACAAGAAACAGTGGGTAAAAGCCCATGGGGACCACAGGATCAAATTGGCACCCTAAATATGATGACCGAAGCTTCAAAGCTTCAGGTACTCTCCAAAATATCCTCTGGAAAGACCTACGACCTCAGTGTAGAATACTTTGTTGGGATGCCCAGTTTTCATTCGCTGGGAGATCCGGGATACCAGTATTGGCTTACACATACACCACACGGCACTATAGTGGACAATCCCAATGGCCTAGGAGAGGAAATGAACAGAAAGGTAAGCTATACCGGGGACGCCATCTCCTTGTATACCCATATGGGCACACACATAGATGCCCTGAACCACTTTGGCCTGGATGGGAAAATATGGAACGGATTTACCCCAGAGGAATACCTAGGAAACAAAGGCTGGAAGAAGACCGGAGCAGAAACTATTCCTCCAATTATTGCCAGAGGAGTACTCTTGGATGTGGCGAATGCAAAAGGACCCCTTCCAAAAAACTATCACATCACCTCCCAAGACTTACAGCTCACTCTTAAAAAACAGGGTATAAAGCTAAAGAGCGGGGATGTTGTTTTGATCAGAACCGGCCAAGCCGAATTCTACGAAGATGCCTCACACTACCTAGATAACTATCCAGGTATTGGCCTTGAGGCCGTTAAGTGGTTGGTAGAAGAGCAAGGAATTATGCTCTTGGGTGCAGATAACCTTAGTTTTGAGGCATTTCCGCCAGAACGGGAAGACAATTGGGTACCCGTGCACACCTATCTACTCGCCGAAAAAGGGGTAATGTTCATAGAGCAGCTATCCTTGGAAGAGCTATCCAAAGATGAGGTCTATGAATTTGCATTTATTGCGGCATCCCTAAAATTAAGGGGTGCAAGCGGATCCCCAATGCGGCCCCTTGCCATCCCTTTTAACACAAAAAAGTAAGTCATGAACAATTCATCGCTATTACTTCTCTCGTTTTCGGTAGGTATTTTGGTCGTAATCCAGGGTGGAATTAACGCTAGGCTCGGGATACTGCTAAACAACACCTTGCTAGCTACCACCGCTGCCTTGGTAATGAGTGCAAGTTTTACACTAATTGCAGTTTTCATGACCGTCCGCGAACTTCCAAGTATAGACCAAATACAATCTATACCCACCTATATGTGGTTTACAGGAGGGGCTTTAAGTTTCTTGGCAGTTACGCTCTTTTACTACATCATTCCACGTATTGGGATATCTACAGCGGTAATTTTTGGACTAAGTGGTCAAATAATTTTTGCAGCGATAGCGAGCCATTTTGGTTGGTTCGGAATGCCCATGGAACCCATGACCATTAAGAAAGTTATGGGAATGATAGTGATGACCTTAGGAGTAATACTGATAAAATATTAATGATTATGGATTTGATTACAGCAAACATTAAAAATCTTACAAGCTTATGGAGCTTGGCAGGCCTTAAGGACGGTACATTTATCAGCGATGCCAATTACGCCATCAGCACCGTGGTAGAATCAGATTGGCCTAATAAATTATGGTTTCATAGGCCTCCAACCCAAGAGCTATTGGAGGAAATCCTTACTAGGTGTGAAAGTGACGGCATCACTATTCCCATATGGCAAAACATTGTGCCGGAAGGACTATTAAAGTCCCGTGGTTTCTCCTTAAAAAATGAATTGACCGGAATGTCCTTACAGCTGAATGGCACCCACAATAGAACACATAGATTATCCTTCCAAAAGGTAAGCGATGCCAGCTCAGCTGTACTGTGGTCCAATCTTTTCCTTAAAGCCTTTGGATACTTTATCAGCCCGAAAACAGTAGAACTCACCATGGGTCGGGTGGACTATCTCATTGGGAACCATGGATCCCGATCTATTGGGACAGCTGTTCTTTATAGAGATAATCCCAATACGGCAGGCATTCACTCCATTGGTGTTGTCCCGGACCATAGACGAAAGGGATATGCCGCAGACCTACTTAATTATGTGTTGTACCTGGCCCAGAAGCAAGGTGCAATCTATGCCACCCTACAAGCGTCTTCCATGGCAAAAGGACTATATCTAAAAACCGGATTTCAAGAAGATTTCCTTATTCAAAATTTTGTAAAACATTAAAACAGTATAAAATGAATTTAATTGATCACCTTAATTGGCGATATGCCACCAAAATGTTCGACCCAAAAAGAAAGGTAGGCAAGCAAGACTTGGAATTTCTAAAAGAAGCCATAAGGCTTTCCGTATCATCCTATGGCCTACAACTTTATAAAGTATTGATCATTGAAAACGATGAAATCAGGGCAGCACTGCGAAAAGCTTCTTGGGATCAATCGCAAATTACCGACGCATCCCAGTTGTTTGTTTTTTGTAATTACACCCTTGATTATGATAGGCATGTAGACGATTATGTAGAACGAATTATCACTACACAGGGCACTTCTTCCGATGGGATAAAACAATATGGAGAATCCATTAAGTCAAGCATCGCCAAGATGTCGGCAGAGGAACGAAAAAGTTGGTCGGAAAAGCAAACCTATTTGGCCTTGAACAATCTTCTTATTGCCTGTGCCGAGCTAAAAATAGACGCATGTCCCATGGAAGGCTTTGACAACCAGGCCTATAATCAAATATTGGGATTGGATGAACTGGGACTTAATGCAGCCGTGATAGCCCCTGTAGGGTATAGATCCGCTTCCGATAAATCCCAGAATAGATTAAAAATAAGAAAGACCAAGGAAGAATTATTCCAAACTGCCTGACCAAATAGAATTGAGAAAAAGAATGGCAAGTTCAACCTCCTTATAAAGCAGGTTGGACTTGCCTAAAATAATCTAAAGAATAATAGTATGCCACACTTTGTAATTGATTGTTCGCAAAACATTTTAAACAAAAAAGCTCCTAACGAAATCATTCAGAGGGTTTATGATACCGCTGAAGCATCCGGTCTTTTTGAAGCCGGGGACATCAAGGTAAGGATCAATCCCTTTGAATACTATACGATAGGCAATACCAGGGACGACTTTATGCACGTTTTCGCCAATATTATGGAAGGAAGAAGCATTCCCGAAAAAAAAGATTTATCAAAAAAAATAGTTTCTGAATTAAAATCAATGTTTCCCGAAGTTCCTATTATTTCCATAAACATCAGGGATTTTGAGAAAGCCACCTACTGTAATAAATCAATGGTAGGGTAAATTTGTACAGTATATCAGGGATAATACTAATTAACCGCTTTCACGCAACTTTACCTATTATTTTCATCTACGGGAATAAAAAGGTTATGGTTATTGGATGATTTATTGGTAAAAGCAAATTAAGGAGTACTTTCAATTTCCAAACATTTAATTGAAAGGACCAAGCAATTAGTAAAAGAGACATCTGCCAGCGGGATGTTTTTGGAAACGAAAATATTCAATTAAAGGGCAATAATCTATATTCAAAAACCGGATTTGCGTTGAACAAGGAATCAAATTTTTATTATTGGGATGATAATCTGTAACAATTATCTCGTATCTATCACCAATGTAGGAATATACCATTATACCAAGTGGGATTAAAAATTAACGACAAAAATGAGAAAGCTATTATCCAGTTATTTTAACACCTTTAATGGACTATCCAGAGAAGTTTGGTGGCTGGCACTTATTACACTTATTAACAGGGCCGGTACCATGGTTATACCATTTCTTTCCCTATACCTTACCCAAAGTTTAAACTTTAGCCTTTCGGATGTGGGTTGGATCATGGCACTTTTCGGCTTGGGGTCTGTGATCGGCTCTTGGTTGGGAGGAAAATTAACGGATAGAATAGGCTATTACAAGGTGATGGTAATAAGCCTATTGGCCTCAGGAGTTTCATTTATCCTCTTACAGTACATTACAACATTTGTTGGTTTTTGTGTTGGAGTCTTGGTTCTAATGGCCATCGCCGATATGTTCCGTCCGGCCATGTTTGTAGCATTAAGCTCCTATAGTAAACCAGAAAATAGAACGCGCTCCATAACGCTGATCAGGTTGGCCATAAATTTAGGTTTTTCTGCGGGACCTGCCTTGGGAGGCCTCATTATTTTTGCCCTAAGTTACGGGGGACTGTTTTGGATAGACGGCATTACCTGTTTTATTGCGGGTATTTTATTATTAAAAATTCTTAATCCTAGAAAAGCAAAGGTTATTGAGCAAATAAAGGTGGCAAATCCAGAAGAGGCTTACACGGATAAGGCCTTTATGATCCTTTTGGTGGCAATGGCATTGTTTGGGCTGTCATTCTTTCAATTGTTATCTACCCTTCCCTTGTTTTACAAAGATGTGCACCATTTAACGGAGGCAGAGATCGGCCTGCTCCTAGGCTTGAACGGCTTTCTTATTTTTATTTTTGAAATGCCATTGATAAAATGGTTGGAAGGCGGTAAAAATAGTATGTCCAAACTCATCCTTATCGGGGTGTTATTAACCGCAATGAGCTTCATTGTAATTAATCTCATCGGATGGATAGGTGCCTTAATTATTGGTATGATTCTTATGTCATTTGGAGAAATGATCGTATTTCCGTTTTCCAATTCCTTGGCCCTAAATAGATCCATAAAGGGAAACCAAGGACAATACATGGCCTATTACTCCATTTCGTTCTCCATAGCCCATATTTTTGGGCACAGCATCGGGATGAATTTAGTGGCGAATTTGGGATATAGGTATACCTGGTATATAATTGCCCTCTTGGCATTGTCCAGTGCAGCATTCATGTTGCTGTTCATTCATTTTTTAAAGAAGGAAAAAGCAAGTGCAACCAGTTCTTTGAGAAGTGTTGGGTAAACCAAAAAAGTGGATGTGTGAATAAGACCTAATTGTTAGGTCTGCGAAAAAATTGCAATTAAGATTGTCCCTTAATTATAGAAACAGTAGGGTCGAAAATGTATGATAAAACTGTGATTTAGGTTGAAAGTAGAGATAACAGATTTTGAGGAAAATGATAGGGAACAGCTTCAACAAATCTATTTTGAAGTTCGGAATACTACCTTTACATGGCTGACCAAGGAATCCATCAACAAATCATCGTTTAACAATGACACTGAAGGAGAATACATTTTAGTGGCGAAAGTGGAAAAAGAAATTGTTGGTTTTGCCTCGGTATGGCTACAGGACAGCTTCCTTCACCATCTGTATATCTCCAACCAATATCAACGTAAAGGCATTGGCACCATGCTATTGAACAAAGTCATTGAAAAGGCCGATTTCGACATTACTTTAAAGTGTTTAAAACAAAATAGATTAGGCGTCAATTTTTATTTGAAGTCGGGATGGGAGGCAGTAACCGAAGGAATTTCAAATGAAGGGGAGTATATTTTATTTAAGTGCCATATTTCCAATTTGTGATTTAAAAAGGCGCCAATACATAGGTACTTATCCTTAATGCTTGAAGTCAGGAATAGTTGCAGAAAACTATGGGCCACCACATGGAACACTTGAATTACATAAATTGGAAAAATCCACCGAAAAACAATGGCATGTAGGATTTTATAAATTTATGATAATTTGTATATTTATCATGTAATCAATCATTTAATCCAGACCTTTCGTCTAAAAACAACCAAAGCTTCACATGTGGAAAAGCAATTATTTTATGCGGATTTTGTTCCTAAGTTTTCTATTTGTTATTATTTCTTCCTATAACCATTCAATTCCGCACCCTTCAGAAAAAGAGAGCTCACCTCCACAATCGTTGGTATTTAATACCGACGGCTTGTACAACGCCGAGTTTTTCGATTATATTTTTAGAGGTCATTTTGAAAATATTGATTTAAAACGCGAGGACATGAGATTCCTTATGATTTTTGAACAATACCTCAGGGCCTTTGGAAGAGAATGTCCCAGCTACCTTCCAGATGACAAGGTAGAAATTCTGGAACAGGAATGCGCCGTGGAAGAGGTTTCAAAAAATATATATGGTGATGTGCTTAGCAGGGTATGTATAGAATATAAATGGGTTGGCACGGGCTTATTTGCCCGCCGAGACTTGTATAATGCCAAAATTGAGGTTGAAAATATCCAAAGATCCGATGCCGTACGCACTACAATGGAAATGATCTTGGATCCAAATTCCATGGGTAATTCTGTTGATTTAATGCATCAGGCCAAAGGTCTAAAAAATGATATGCTTCAGATTTTCAAGATAAACAGCTGTAATAGTCCTGGTGTTCGAAGATTTGAAGAGAACCTAAAATTGTTTGCCCTGAACAAACCCTCAATCCGCATGGACGGTAGCAGTAAATATGCCGCAATGAAAAAATCCGGGGGACCTACGGGATCCCAGGATTATACTAAGTTGATCGATGACCTTGTATCCAACCAATCCAAAACCTGGTCGTTCAATCGTTATACTCCTGGAAGTATTTCAGCTGTTTCCGTACTTTCCAAAGACAATGAAGGGAGGCCTAAATCTTTGAAAGCCAATTATAGTTATGCAGGTTTTGGTAGTAGTAGTCAAGGTTGGGTGCAAATCGACTTTGACAATGGTTTGCCGAAATGTATTTATTTTTTCGACTTTCCCACTAACTGCAAAACTCCGAACAGTAGTATTGTAGCTTCCTATGCACAGGGTGATTATGGGAGATAGGCTATACCCAAAAGCTGCCAAACACCTTCCTTGAATGATGAAAATAGCTTAATTTCATCCTACATAGAAAGGAGTTAACCCTCCCCTATTGCATAAGGCCATAAAAAATGCTACCAATCATGATAAAAAAGAAATTAACCACAAAAGAACAGACCACTATTCTGGAAGTTTTAAAAGACCGTTTTCATAAAAACATGCATCGGCATAAAAGCCTTGAATGGAAGGCTATGGAAAATAAATTGATTGAGAACCCAGGTAAACTTTGGTCCCTTTATGAAATGGAAAAAACAGGTGGTGAACCGGATGTAGTGGATTTTGATGAAGAAAGTGGTGATTACGTTTTTTTTGATTGCTCAGCTGAAAGCCCTGTAGGAAGAAGAAGCGCCTGTTATGATCAAGAGGCACAAGAATCGAGAAAAAAATTCAAACCCGAACAAAATGCCTGTGACATGGCCATAGCTATGGGCGTGAACATTATGACCGAAGAGGACTATAGAAAACTACAAAAACTGGGGGAATTTGATACAAAAACTTCTAGTTGGATACGGACTCCGTCTAATATTAGACAACTTGGAGGAGCACTCTTTGCTGATTATAGGTATGGCCATGTATTTGTTTATCACAATGGTGCCGATTCCTATTATGCGGCTAGAGGATTCCGAGGAACATTAAGGGTCTGATTGCGAATAGTTCCATAAGCACTTAATGAACAAAACAGATTCGAAAAACTTTGGATTCTACCATTATAAATGATCTCCCTTAGAATATAAAGTGGGCATTAGAATTCCCTTTTAACTGGATTAACTAAAGTTTATTGCTATATTACTTGACACCTAAACCAAAAACAAATGCCATCCAACAGACGTAAATTTATTGGTCAATCCTTTGCTTCACTAGCAGGAATAGCCGCTACTTCCATGATTCCGAACCAAATATTTGGCCACAACTTACATAACACCGCGAGACCGGAAGAAATCATATTGCCACCCAATAAACCCTACAGTATTAAAGAATCCATTAAATTTTCTGTAATAGGTTTGAACCATGGCCATATTTATGGCATGGTAGACTCGCTCATCAACGGTGGAGGTACTATGCTGGCCGTTTACGCCAAGGAACCCGAATTGTTGGAGCAATTCACTAAACGCTACCCCAAGGTTAAAATCGCAAAAAGCGAAAATGAAATTATTGAGGACAATTCAATTCAGCTGGTGGCCAGCGCCGCCATTCCTGTAGAAAGGGCGCCAATTGGAATTCGTGTTATGAAGTCCGGAAAAGATTTTATGGCGGACAAGCCTGGCATACTTACTTTGGAACAATTGGATGAAGTAAAAAAAGTACAAAGGGAAACGCAGCGCATTTATTCCATAATGTATAGCGAACGTTTAGGCAATCCGGCCTCCATAAAAGCTGGGGAATTGGTCAGTGCCGGGGCCATAGGGCAAGTGGTGCAAACTATAGGACTGGGACCGCACCGAATGCGTCCTGAATCCCGTCCCGACTGGTTTTTCGACCCCAACAAGGCTGGAGGCATTCTATGTGACATTGGCTCGCACCAGTGTGACCAATTTCTATTTTATACCAACTCCAAACAAGCAGATGTAAATTTTTCCCAAATAGGAAATTTTAAAAATTCGCATAATCCAACTTATCAAGATTTTGGGGATATGAGTGTTAGAAGTGCACACGCTACCGGCTACATTAGAATCGACTGGTTTACACCGGAAGGTCTAGGTACATGGGGAGATGGCCGCACCTTTATTTTGGGAACGGAAGGCTATATAGAAATGCGAAAATACATCGACATTGCAGGGAGAGAGGGTGGTAACCACCTATTTTTAGTGAACCAAAAAGAAACAAAATATTACGATTGTTCCAATATCTATATGCCCTATGGCGAGCAACTGGTCAACGATGTGGTGCACCGTACCGAAACGGCCATGACACAGGAACATTGTTTCCTTGCTACGGAATTAGCGCTGAAAGGTCAAAAAATGGCCCATAAACTAAATGTGTAAGCTTTATTAAATATGAATAATTAAATGAGTGGAGAAACCAACATATCCAGACTAATAAATGAAATGTCCCCTGTTCTGAACCAAAGGGAATACGTATTTTCTACGGTACAAAACTTGGATCGTATAGATAGAAAGGATACCATCTGTGAATTCAAGGAAAAGGAAGGGACAACCATTGTAATTTCCAGAAATAAGGCAGACGAATTAAAGTTACCCTATGAATATGTAGCCTCTTGGATTACCCTAAAAATTCATTCTTCGCTGGAAGCGGTAGGTCTAACCGCTGTATTTTCAACAGCATTGGCCAAAAATGATATAAGCTGTAATGTAATAGCCGGCTATTATCACGACCATATTTTTGTGGATACAAAGGATTCGGAAAAGGCAATGCTGGTTTTAACGGCCCTATCAGACAAGTCTGAATAACAGGCACCCATGATTCAATGGTTGCAGCATCCCCCTTATTCCTGCTCTTCCCACTTATAAAGCCAAGACTATATTTTATCTAATATTTCATCATTATCATAATACAGCCATATTATTCATTCAATTGAAAAGATTTTAACCGAATATTTATTATTATTGACAACTAATATCATTAACAATGGATTTTCCGTATTATTCAAAACCTTTGGAAATAACAAATTGAAGGCTATTAATGCTGTACAACACCAATGATCCACTATAATAATTTAACCAATCAATGAGAAGAGCAACCATTTTTACGTCGTTTTTAGTATTTGCGTTTACCACCATTACACAAGCCCAGGATATAAAGCCGACCGAAGTTACAAAGGTCATGAAGAAAGTGGCCGACTGGCAGATAGACAATTACCAGGGGTTATACAGTGGACATGATAAACCGCACCACCCATTGGACTGGACCAATGGCGCCTTGTATGTAGGTATGGTAAAATGGGCCGCCATGGCCGATAGTGTCAAGTATTATGAGTGGCTTAAAGACATTGGGCAAAAACATGAATGGCAATTACACCGTAGAAAATACCATGCCGATGATCATACTGTTGGACAAATGTATATTGATCTGTATAGAAAATATCAGGACAAGGATATGATAGAACCTACCAAGGAACAGTTTAATTTTATCATGTACCATCCTTCACTAAGCTCCCTACATTGGAAGACTCCCTATCATCAGGATCGTTGGAATTGGTGCGATGCCCTTTTCATGTCTCCTCCGGTCTGGGCAAAATTGTACAATGTTACGGGTGAAAAAAAATACCTGGACTTTATGATGACCGAATTCAAGGCAACCACCGATTTCCTGTTCGATAAAAAAGAAAGCCTATACTACAGGGACGAAAGTTATATGGGCAAATTGGACAACGGTACAAAAATATTTTGGGCAAGGGGCAACGGTTGGGTGTTTGCCGGACTCGTTAATATCATGAACGAATTGGATCCACAAAGCAAGGAGTACAAATATTTCCTGAATATTTACAAAAAAATGGCTGCCAAACTGCTGGAGATCCAAACTCCAGAAGGCCACTGGGCCATGAGTTTATTGGGACAAAAATTTTACCCTACTCCAGAAACCAGTGGAACTTCATTTAATGTATACGGTTTGGCTTGGGGCATAAACCAAGGCATTTTGGATAAGTCCACCTACACCCCTGCCGTAAAAAAGGGATGGAACGCCTTGGTGGGCCATGTTACCAATGAAGGAATGTTGGGCTATGTTCAGCCTATTGGTGCCGCACCTGGGAAGGCCTGGGCAGACAAAACTGAAGTTTATGGCACGGGAGCCTTTCTAAGTGCCGGCTCGGAAGTTTATAAGTTGTACGGCGGAAAATAAGATACCCGTAATTATATCTTAAAAATTATTTTACGGTAATCCATAATGTAAAAGAAGTAAAAACTTGTTGATACGGGTCATAGCAATGGCTTTCAATGCTATAATTTTATGTACTTAACAATGAGATGAAAGGAAGCTTGGTACAGTTTAGGAATAACGGATTACTGAGATTTATAAGAAAGCATGAAAAATATGCTCCAATCCTATTTTTCATTGGCGGATTTATATTTGACACCCTTACCTTAGGACGCATAGACCGGCTATATGACCTTAGCGTACTCTGCCTTCATATGACCTCCTTGACCATTACGCTCTACCTCTACAATCTAGCTGATGATGGTAAATGGAACAATACCATACTTGAAAGGTTTAAGGAATATTATCCCTTGGCCATACAATTTTTCTTCGGTGGTCTCTCCAGTGCTTATGTCATTTATTACTCGCGTAGTGTATCCATGTCCAAAACCGTTTTCTTCCTGATCATACTCCTTGTATTACTATTTGCCAATGAAATTTTAAAAAAAAGAATATCCAATAAGTACTTACAGTTCAGCGTATATTTCTTTATCAGTTTCACCTTCTTCACCTTTATGGTACCCGTGTTGATCAAGGAAATGAATCCCAATATATTTATACTTTCGGGTCTAATAAGTTTAATTACTACCCTGGCACTTATCGCTATTATTTATCGTGCAAGTCCTAGCACAAGGGCCGAAATACATCTGGGAAAACTCATTGGAATAGTGTTTTCCATATACCTAATAATCAATATATTCTATTTTTTTAGGCTTATCCCTCCAGTACCCCTTGCCTTGAGCAATGGTATTGTTGCGCATCAAGTTAAGGTAGAAAACAATAACTACCTTGTTACCTATGAAACTGATGAATGGTACGTATTTTGGAGAA
This sequence comes from Arenibacter algicola, assembly GCF_018860365.1. Taxonomy (GTDB): domain Bacteria; phylum Bacteroidota; class Bacteroidia; order Flavobacteriales; family Flavobacteriaceae; genus Arenibacter; species Arenibacter algicola_B. The sequence continues at coordinate 152,629 of NZ_JAHKPO010000018.1, read as the reverse complement.
AACACAGACTAAAATTCATACAGAAGCCCAATGAAGATGTCTATGTTTTTTCGTCCATATTTGCCCCGACCAGTTTGGAGAAATCGGTATTTCATCGTTGGAAATGGTTTAATAATACAACCCAGGAATGGGAAATTATAGAGGATATCGGTTATGACATCACTGGTGGTAGGGATGGCGGTTATCGCGGTTACACCTATAAAAACAATTTAGTCGAAGGCTTATGGAAAGTGGAGGTGCTTACCCAGGAAGAATTGGTTTTGGGCATAATAGATTTTGAAGTGATCACTAGTGACACCATACAACCAAAGGGATTAACACAGAAAATATTCTGAGTTTTGGTATTACTGTTTATGGCTATATTCCCAAAGAAAGTGGGCTTAGCAGTTGAATAAATTTTTAGAGAGCATTCCTGTAAAAAATATATTTTTTGGGCTCCATAAACCAGTAACTTGTTCCACATGCTGAAATAATGTAGAAAAAAACACACCTTTTTTTGTATCCTTTTAGGCAAGTTTTGGTCTACTTAATAAACTTAAAATCTTTTAGGAATGAATAATTGTAAATGTACCCAGTGCGAATGCACCAAATGTAATTGTGTCAACTGTTTGGAAAAAAACTGTCCGTGCAGCAAATGCGATTGCAATAAATGTGAATGTTGTTAAAAAAAGGTTGGTCTTTCAAGGCCAACCTTGTATATTATGGGTATGAAGATTGAAACGGCAGCCATTTGGAAAAAGCACCATAGTGAAATCTACTTTTTTATTCTGAAAAAAGTGAAGGATGAAGAAGCTACCAGGGAAATAATTCAGAATGCCTTCCTTAAAATCCATCAAAAAATTGACACCTTAAAGGACTCGGAAAAGGTTAGGGCTTGGGTATTTACTATTGTTAGAAATGAAATTGCCAATTATTACAACCTTGCCATCAAAACCTTGCAAAGCCCTTTGAATGAAATTTCATCCACATACGATAGCTACCAGGATTTCTGTTGCTTTGATCGATTTGTAACCAATTTACCCAAACCGTACAAAGAAGTGGTTCATTTGGTTTACCTACAGGGCAAGACCCAGGGCCAGGCAGCAGAAATGATGGGAATTAGCTTGGCCAACGTAAAAGCAAGAATTAGGCGCGCTAAATCACTTCTTATCCATAATTTTAATGCTTGCTGTAAATTTGAAATAAACAATGAGGGCAAGCTCGTTGGGGATTCCAACTGCAGTATTTGCAATTAAGGCTCCCGTACTTTCCCTAGCCTATATTGCGGGATGAATGTTCAAGATTTGCTATCTTAGAGGAAGCAGAGGTTTGATCTATGATCAGATTATTTTGCCGGCTAATACATAACCTAAGAATGAAGATCCTGGAACTGACACTATATACTTCCAATATTGAGGGGCAAGCCGAGTTTTACTCCCAAGTTTTGGGATTGGAAATAGTGAAGAAATCTCCGAAAAATGTTACTTTTCCAATTGGCAATACCCTACTCCATTTTGAATTAAAAAAAGAGGCTACCCCATACCATTTTGCGATCAATATCCCTGCCAATAAAGAGGTTGAAGCATTGAAATGGCTTAAGTCCAAACTTTCTATATTGAAGGACGACCAAGATGAGATTATCAATTTTAGGGCCTGGAATGCCAAAGCCATCTACTTCTATGACCAGGACCAAAATATTGTGGAACTCATTGCTCGTAAGAACCTAAGGAATGATTCTGATCAAAATTTTGGACCTGAGCATTTTCTGGAAATATCTGAAATCGGGGTCCCTACAACAGATATTGAAAGGGAATTCAACACCTTAAGAAATGTTTTGGACATCGCAATTTATGATGGCGGATTGGGGAATTTTTGTGCCATCGGCGATGAAAACGGTTTGTTCATCTGCATTGACAGGGACCATAAAAAATGGTACCCTACCAATGATAAAGCCTTTGCATCCGACTTTGAACTAGTTTTACAGGAAAAAGGAAAACAATACCATGTGGAGTTCAACAATGAAAGTTTAAACGCCGTTAGCCTTAATAACCCATATACCCAGAAAAAACGATAGACCAATGCGCAAAATAAACTATCCCCTCCTTTTAATAATTGCAAGTACCCTTTGGATCATTGTAAGTTTCATTAACTCTTGGAACAATATGGACTTTGGATTTTGGGCAAGAATCATCACGCTAACGCTATTGATCCTTGCCATGTTGATTACAATTCGCGATACTAAAAAGAATCGAAAAAAAAATGGGGCCAAGAAGTCGAACAAATAAAAAAAGTCCAAGTATATCAGCTTTGTTCAATACTAAAAAAAACAACCTGTTGCCCGTAGCACCCATTGAAAAAAATATTGCATATTACCACAAAACATATAACTAAAAATTTATGATCATAGACGTCCACACACATATCAACAATTACCATGAAGACCGGGTAGTTTCCTTGGAAGAATGCCTAAACCTTCTAACTGAGACCATGCAGGAAAATAAGGTAGATTATTCTTTGGTACTATCTTCCTATAAGGTAAACGAACATAGACCCAGTACCAAGAAGGTGGTGGAAGCCATTAGTGGACGAGATAATCTTGGCGTGGTTGCTGGCATCAGTTATTTGAATTACACCCATAGGGACTTAAAGGAAATAAGTGAATTTCTGGATGAAGGACTTATAAAAGGACTAAAACTTTACCCAGGCTATGAACCCTTTTACCCCAATGACAAAGGGCTACAGGTAGTTTATGACATGGCGGTTGAATACGATATACCAGTAATGTTTCATTCCGGGGACACCTATTCCCCAACGGGAAGGATAAAATACTCCCATCCCATTCATATAGACGACGTAGCCGTGGATTTTCCTGATCTTAAAATAGTCATCTGCCATGTGGGCAATCCTTGGATCAAAGACTGCATGGAAGTAGTGTACAAGAACAAAAATGTCTATAGCGACGTCTCTGGCCTGGTATTAGGCAATTTCTCGTATAAATTTGAAAGATTCATGAAAAATGAATTGGAGGAAATGATTACCTATGCCGGGAATCCCCAGTACCTATTATACGGTACGGACTGGCCCATTTCCAATATGCATTCCTATCTCAACTTTATGAAGCAATTGGATCTTCCTGAAGAAAAAAAGGAACTTATCCTATGGAAGAATGCTGCCGATCTTTTTAAGATCGATGTATCCAAACTTTAGACCATGCCCGCTATTTTATGGTTATCTCAAATTCCGATTTTGAAATTTGTAGATGGTGAACCTGTGGTACAAAAATTCCATGGAAAACTACGGCACATCAAAAATGTTAAAACCAAAGAGCAGAATTTGCGCTTATTCAAAAATAAATGAATATCTTATAGGTAGGTAATAGCGTTAAGAGATTGCGCAATCATAGACTGCCAGTAAATTTATCCATTTCTCTTTTGTGCAAATGGCATGTTCTAAGTTGCTCTTACCTTAAGGCTTTAAGCCAATTACTTTCAGCCCTTTTAACAGAAAACCGATATGACCAAGAAAACTTTTGGGACCTTTGCAGGGGTCTTTACACCTACCACCCTAACTATATTGGGGGTCATTATGTATATACGTCAACCGTGGGTCGTTGGCAATGCAGGGGTTGTGGGAGCCTTGGGCATAGTTTTATTGTCTGTCGCCATCACCTTGACGACGGCCCTTAGCCTATCCTCCATCACCACCAACATTAGAATAGGCAGTGGTGGTGCCTTTAGTTTAATTTCGCAATCCTTGGGCTTGGAAATTGGAGGGGCCATTGGGATTCCCTTTTATTTTGCCCAATCCATAGCCGTTGCCATGTATATTTTCGGTTTCAGGGAAGGGTTACAAACATTGACCCCGGACATTAATCCAGTAATTCTGGATTTGGTCATTTTTGCTGTTGTTATGGGCATTGCCTTTATCAGTACCAGTTTTGCCTTTAAAATTCAATTCGTCATTTTGGGTATCATTGTTTTATCTCTTGTTTCAATCTACGGCTCCCTCTTTGTAAATGAGTTGAATTTTAATATCCAATGGATCGGGCAATATCCTGGTTCGGTGGAAAACGATTTTGGCGGATCTTCCTTTTGGACGGTTTTTGCCGTCTTTTTCCCAGCGGTTACTGGAGTTATGGCAGGAGCAAACATGTCCGGCGATCTCACCAATCCAAGAAAGAGTATTCCTGTTGGTACTATATCTTCCGTAATAATTACCACTATAATTTATATCAGCTTAATTTTTGTTGCAGCCGTTATTGCATCTCCCGACGAACTGGCTAAAAATTATAACATTTTTATAGACAAAGCCCTTTTTGGACCCATTGTCCTAGCGGGTCTTTTGGGTGCTACCCTATCCTCCGCCCTAGGGTCCTTTGTAGGAGCCCCAAGAATATTATTGGCTTTGGGAGAAAAAAACATACTTCCCAAAAGCAAGGAACTCGCCAAAAAATCCAAAAAAGGAGAGCCCGTCAATGCCATGTTAATTACAGCGGGATTGGTGCTATTTGGTATTTCGCTTCGAAATTTAAATACCATTGCCCCTTTGCTTACCATGTTTTTTATGATAACCTATGCCATGGTAAATATAGTAGCACTGGTAGAACAGACCTTGGGATTGCCGAGTTATAGGCCTACCCTAAAAATTCCCATAATTATTCCCGCAATCGGGGCCTTTGGTTCCATTGCAATTATGTTTGTACTGAATGTAATCGTAGCCTTATTTTCCTTGATCTTCATAGTGCTTTTCTACCTCTATCTGGTTAAAATGAACATTAAATCAGCTGCAGGGGATTCTAGAAGTGGTCTATTCACAGCCTTGGCAGAATGGGCCACCAAAAAGACAAATAGTCTAAGACAAGAAAGGGAAGTGAGATCATGGCGCCCGGATTTGTTGATTCCGGTTACCATGCCGAAAGAGCTTAGAAGTTCCTTTAAGCTTATCCATTCCATTATTTACCCCAAAGGTTCCGTAAAGATATTGGCCCTTAGAAATGAAAATGAGACGGAGCAGAGAAACATGGAAAATTTCCTTAAAAACGCTGTTAAGAAATTTAAAGAGAGTGATCTGTCCGTTTCCTATTCCGTAATAGATAACACAGATTTCAATACCACCGTAAATGTAAGTATGCAATCCTTAAACGCTGCTTTCTTTAAACCCAACATCATTTTCATCAGTATAGATACCGCCACCTCCAATTTGTCCTATTACAACAAACTAATAGCCGATACAAAGAAGAATAACTTTGGGATGATTATTTACATACCCTTTGCCACCGCGAGTCTGGCCATTGAAAAAAGCATCAATTTGTGGATGACCAATATTCCGGTAGACTGGAAGGAAACCTTTAGTGTAAATAACAACAACCTATCTGCCTTGACCTCCCTTCTTATTTGCCGTAATTGGAAAGGGAACATAGATGTGCACATACTTAATAATAATCCCGATTTGATATTTGGAGAGAATGACATAGAAGATTTAAAGACCATGGTGCGTTTCCCAAAGCGAACCATCATTAAAACACATGAGGGAAATCTGCTCGAAAATGTTTCTAAAGAGAAAAATGCGGATGTCAATATTTTTAATATTGAGGAAGGGGTCACTATTGACGATATGGTCAAAATTGTAAATGATTCCAGAATATCGGCCGTTTTTTGTTCCGACTCAGATTTTGAAAATGTATTGGTATAGAAAAACCTGCCGTGCTTTTTTTATAGAACAACATGCTGCCTTCAATTGCTCTTACATTGGACCAATATGAATTACCCGGACGTTATTGATAGTGACCATATTGATTAAACAGGAACCCCTAAACCTTTCATATTTCGTTAAAAATGAGTACCTTAGAATAGGTAACATATAATACTACAATTATGGCAACAATTAAATCTTTAAACAAATGGGCCAATGCACATACTTATTATCCCTTGGATTTGTTAAGAGTTGCATTGGGAGTTTTTCTTTTCATGAAAGGCGTGGATTTTATGTCGAATCATCAACAAATGGCAGAAATTATTAAACCCTTCCAAGACATTCCGGGAGGTATGTTGATTATGCATTATGTTGCTCCGGCACATTTTGTAGGTGGGTTTTTATTGGTAATAGGCTTATTGACCCGATGGGCCGTAGTGACTCAATTACCAATTCTAATTGGTGCAGTATTGGTAAATTTTTTAGGCGAGATGAATGCTAGAAATCTGGTTTTGGCTTCCATAACCTTATTGCTATGTGTATTCTTTATGTTTTATGGTTCGGGAAAACATTCCACTGATTATTATTTAAAAATGCAGAAATAAGGTGATAAACCCCGTAATTAAATTATATTTAATATCTAATTCTTTACGGTTCCACTTTATCATGCCTTATAAAAATACCAGTTTTAATTTCAAGAAGTCCAATTTTACACATTGGATTTTTATGGGAGCGGCATTATTGCTTTTTTCTTGCAAGGATGACCAACAGCCCAAATCCATGGACAATGATGAGTTGACTGAGGAGTCAACCGCTATTTCCTTTACAGCTATTGGGGATGTTCCCTATGACGAGGAACAAAGGGATGGCCTGATCGATATGATATCCAGGCATAATGCCATTGATCCTTCGGAATTTGTTATTCATGTTGGGGACATAAAACCTGGTGCCGTGGAATGTAACGAAACGGTCTACCAGGATGTTTCGGACATATTAAAGACCTTTGAGGCGCCCACCTTTATCGTTTTGGGAGACAATGAATATAACGACTGTACGGACCCACAGCAAGGATTGGAATACTGGAACCAGTACTTCCTGCATTTTAATGAAAATTGGGCTTTTGAACCAGCTGTAACCTACCAGCCCGAGCGTACAGAAAATTTTAGTTGGATAGAGAACAAAGTTTTATTTATAGGAGTTAATCTCGTAGGAAGTCAAGTTCATGACTCCTTGGAATGGCAGACCCGATTAACCCAAAATGGCCAATGGGTTAAAAAACTCTTGGAAGAACATCTGAACAAGGTAGAGGCCATGGTAGTTTTTGGACACGCCAACATAGTGGAAGCCGGCCCTGATAAGTTTAAGCCCTTTACGGATTTGTTTAGATCTGCTGCCCAATCTTTCGGGAAACCGGTTCTAATGGTTCAGGGAGATGGGCACTTTTGGATCAAAAATAAACCCTGGCCGGAACAAAACATTACCCGTCTACAAATAGATGGACGGGACACAGCCGTAAAAATAACCGTAGATACGACACTGGACTACCCCTTTACATTCGATAGGCAGTTTTTGGATTGAACCTCCCAAAATAAGAATCATCCCCAATAGGGATTGTTATGGTATTTTATTGCCAAAACATTGTCCATATTGGGGATGATCTGTAACCTAATAATCCATTTATGGACTATTGGTTTTTATAAAAAATTCAATTGCTTTGGATTAAATTTCCTCCGCCAACCAAGCCTTCATCATCCAAACGGTTTTTTCCTGTTCAGTGATAAACTCGCTCATCATAGAATTGGTACCTTCATCGGAGGCCTCGTCAGAAGCATCCAAAATTGCCCTTTCAATTACCAATAACCCGCTAAGCGACTCCACTATTAAACGAATAGCGTCCTCATCTTTGGTTATATTTTTACCTACCGGCACTTTGGAATTCTCTATATAATCCTCAAAAGTATGTAAGGGTACACCCCCCAGGGTAAGTATACGCTCTGCTATTTCATCCACTTTAAGATTGGCATCGGTATACAATTCTTCAAATTTCACATGAAGATCAAAAAACCTTTTCCCTTTTATATTCCAATGAATTCCCCTGAGATTTTGATAGTAGCGTTGGAAATTTGCCAATAATTGATTTAAATCCTTACTTAACGATTTTGATTTGGCAACATCCAAACCTATACTGTTTAATTGCATAATTTGTCTTTTTAATTATACCCCTAAATTACAGAAATCCCTTTCCTAAAGATGCTTTGATTTATTGATAGATTTTATGATGGTATAGTAATATAAGATAGGAAGAAAGTAAGGTTTAGCAATGGTATGATTCTTGATACAAATACTAATAATTTAACATAAAAATTTAAAGAAACTCAAGAATTAATCCCTTGGCATCAATTTTGCTGATTAATTAAGAAAATAATAACAAAATATTCTCTTGATTATAGAGGTACTAGTTTAAATTTGATTACTCCCCCCTTCAACTAAACCACCTAAAAATGAATAAAAAAAAACTACTCCTATTTGGTATCCCCATTGTTCTTATTCTTGTAGGTTACACCTTGTTCGGAAACACCGCCGATGAAGATGTAGCCATTACCACCAAAGTGGTAAAGGGCGAGTTTGTAAATGAAGTAATTATTTCCGGAGAGGCCCAATCCACCAGTTTGAAAAAAATCAATGGCCCGGATGACATCAGAAAATTCAAACTGCGTGACGTAAAAATCCAAGATCTTATTCCTGAAGGTTCACTGGTGAAGGAAGGCGACTATGTAGGGCGATTGGATCCCTCAGAAGTGAACGAGCAGATTTTGGACGCTCAATTAAACTTGGAAACTGCCCAGTCCAAATACACTCAAGAACAGCTGGACACTACCCTTACCTTGAAACAGGAGCGGACAGCTATAAAAGATCTGCTATTTGATATCCAAGAAAACAAGCTGGAGCTCAAACAATCTATCTACGAGCCGCCGGCCACAATTAAAAAGTTGGAAATAAATATTGAACGTCTGGAACGCGATCTAAAGGAGAAAACCGAGGATTACAAAATTAAGGAACAGAAAGCCATGGCCAAGATGGTGGAGGTCGGAACTGAAGTATCCAAAATAAGCAAAATGCTGGAGGAACTAAGAAATCTTCAAAAATCCTTCACCATTCATTCCGATGCCAATGGAATGGTAACTTACGCCAAAAACTGGGATGGCTCCAAAAGAAAGGTGGGTTCGTCCATAAGTATGTGGGACCCTGCAATTGCCACCTTACCGGACCTCACCAAAATGGAATCCAAGACCTATGCCAATGAGGTAGACATCAGAAAGATAAAAAAAGACCTTCCTGTTATTATTGGTTTTGATGCATTTCCTGAGGTAACCGTAAAAGGAACCATTACCAACGTGGCCAATGTAGGGGAAGAGAAACGCGGTTCGGATATTAAACTTTTTCAGGTACTGGTAAACTTTGACGAGAATAATGAAAATGTAAGGCCAGGAATGACCACCTCCAATAGAATCCTTATCCATAAGGAAGAGGAGGTTCTAATGATACCGCTGGAAGCGGTATTTTCCCAAGATTCCATAAGTTTTGTGTACGCCAAGTCCGGCTTATCTATTGATAAAAAGGAAATTGAGATGGGCGAATCCAATTTGGATGTAGTAATTATCAAAAATGGTCTAAATGAGAATGAAGTTGTATATCTGAGCAAACCCGAAGGACTGGAAGAAAAGGGCATACTGTCTTTAAATTAGACTCATGATAGACAAGATACTTCTAGAACAGATTGTCTCTAATTTCAGGGAAGCCATTCGCGTGGTAACAATCAACAAGGTTAGAACTTTTTTAACGGCATTGGGAATCATATTTGGCGTTGCAGCTGTAATTACAATGCTGTCTATAGGGAATGGGGCCGAAAAGGAAATTTTGGCACAACTGGAACTGGTAGGCGTTAACAACATTGTGGTAACACCCATTCCTGACGAAGAAGATGAAAACACCAGTGAGGAAGAGGAAGGTGCCCAGGAAACTACCCGATTTTCAAAGGGACTGGATCTCTTGGATGTAGCCAGTATTGCAAATAATATTCCTACTATAAAAGCCATTAGTCCAGAGATAATCCTAGAAACCTACGTGATCAATAAGGGTAGGCAAAATTCGGTGAAATTAATTGGGGTCAACAATTCCTTTTTTGAAACTTCCAATATTCATATAGGAAAAGGAAGCAACTTCTCCCAAGAACATTTGGTAAATGCTTCTTCAGTCTGTATCATTGGTGAAAAGATAGAAAAGAAATTGTTTCCTGGTGAGAGTGCCATTGGCAAGCAAATTAAGGTAAAGGACGTTTGGCTTAAGGTCATTGGAATAATAGAGGAAAAACTCATTTCGGAAAAAGCACAGGAAAACCTGGGCATTAGAGATCTGAACCAGGACATATATGTTCCAGTAAAGACCTTTTTGGTTAGATATAAGGATAGAAAGATCATATCGGACCAACCCTTGGATTTTAGTGGCGGAGGCATGATCATCATTAGTGGTGCCAATAATGGACCCAAGAAAAGGATCCCTAGGGGCAATTACCATCAATTGGACAAATTAACGGTCCAGGTAAATAATTCCAATGAACTTAAAGCTACTGCGGAAGTATTGAGCAAACTTCTCAAAAGAAAACATAACGAGGTGTTGGATTTTGAAATTACCATTCCTATACAACTGCTAAAACAGCAGCAGAAAACCAAACAGATATTTAATATTGTACTCAGCGTTATTGCCGGGATATCCCTTCTTATAGGTGGTATCGGCATCATGAATATTATGTTGGCCTCTGTATTGGAACGCACAAAGGAAATAGGCATCATGAGGGCCATTGGAGCCACCAAACAAGATGTAATCCTACAGTTTTTATCAGAGTCCGTCCTCATAAGTTTGGGCGGAGGTATAATAGGTATATTATTGGGAATTGTAGCGTCGTATGGATTGGAATTGGCAACGGGAATAGAAACCATCCTTTCATTGAACTCCATTGTTTTATCCTTTTTTGTAGCCACTTTTATAGGGCTTGCGTTTGGAGTTCTACCTGCTAAATCGGCGGCCAACAAGAATCCAATTGAAGCCATAAGACGTGAATAGAAATATTTTCCAGATAACACCAAGAACAATTGCCCTCCCCCATTTTATCAATCAAAATAGTCCAATATGAAAAAATGTATTGTGTTGTTATTCCTATGTACAAACCTAATTGTCCTGGGACAGTCCAAAAAGCTAACACTAACGGAAGCCATAGAAATGGCGAAGAAGAACTCCCCCGAATACCAAGCCGTCCTAAACCAATCCCAAGCCAGCTATTGGAAGTACAGGACCTACATGGCCGAATTTCTGCCCCAATTTAGATTAATTGCTACGGTACCGGATTACTCCAATTCTATTCAAAGGATTACCAATGATGAAGGACAGGATATTTTCGTAAGTCAAAACCAATCGAGAATTGATGGGCGACTTGCCATTACCCAGCAAGTACCTTTTACGGGAGGAGACTTTTCCCTAATTTCCCAAATACAACGGGTGGATCGCTATGGTGATATCGAATCCAGTAATTACTCCCTAACCCCGTTTTCCCTGAATTACTATCAGAACTCCCTATTCTTTAATCCATATAAGTGGGACCGGCAAATAGAACCCTTAAAATATGAAGAATCCAAACGCGAATTCATAGAACGTATGGAAGATATTTCCCTAAGCAGTTGCCAGCGTTATTTTGGCCTTCTGACCGCGCAAATGAGATTAAAGAATTCCCAGAATAATTTAGCAACCCAAGACACCTTGTTGCAGATTGCCAAAGGACGGTTTGAGATTGGAAAAATAGCCGAGAACGAATTATTGCAAATGGAACTTGGGCATCTAAATTCAAAAAATGAAGTAACTACCAATACCATCTCCCTTAAAAGGACTTCACAAAATTTAGCCCGCTATCTGGAACTGGAAACCGAAGATATAGAACTGTTCATTCCTGAGAAATTGGTAGATTTTGATGTAAGCGTGGAGACCGCCCTGGATGAAGCTACACATAACAGAAAATCCGTGATAGAATTTAGAAGGAGACGTTTGGAGGCGGAAAGAAACCTTGCAGAAATAAAAGGCACCAATAGATTGGAAATTAATGTCAATGCCAATTTTGGATTAAACAAACGCGCCGAGGATTATGACGCCCTTTTCCAAGACTACGATAGACAACAAAACGTTTCTGTATCCTTGGGCATTCCCATTTTCGATTGGGGGGTATCCAAGTCCAGAAGAAAAATGGGAGAAGCCGATCTAGGTCTGGTAGAAACAAATATTGAACAGGAACAACAGGCCTTTGAACAGGAAATTTACCTACACATCTTAAATTGGTCAAGCAAAAGGGATTTTCTGGCTACCTCGGAAAAGGCCAAAGAGATTGCCATTAAGCGCTATCAAATTACCAAAGAGCGATATATTCTAGGAAAAATTACCATTACGGATCTTAATTTGGCGCAACAGGAAAAAGACAAGGCAGAACTGGAATACCTAAATTCTTTGCAAAATTTCTGGACAGACTACTATACCTTGAGAAAGCTGACACTTTACGATTTTATCAATGACAAAAAAATTGAAGCGGAGAATATTATTATTGATTAAAAGCCCTTGATAAAAAGAAACAGATCCAACAACCGCCCTCAAAAATTATAGGTTGGTAAAAAAGATTTTATAAGTAAGGGTCGAACAGCATAGGTTTTGTTTATAGTTTTCCTAATTTTATCACTTTAAATAACACTTCATGACCATTACACAATTGCAATATGTACTAGCCGTTGCCGAGTACCAGAATTTTACCTTAGCGGCCGAAAAAAGCTTTGTTACCCAACCTACATTAAGTATGCAGGTCCAAAAACTGGAGGACGAGTTGGACATATTAATTTTCGATAGGAGCAAAAAACCTATTACCATAACGGAAGTAGGCGCCAAAATAGTTGCCCAGGCCAAGAATATTGTCAATGAAGCCAACCGTATTAAGGACATAGTAGATCAGGAAAAAGGTTTTATAGGCGGTGAGTTTACACTTGGGATCATCCCTACCATTATGCCAACCTTATTGCCCATGTTCCTGAGGACTTTTATAAAAAAATATCCTAAGGTGAACATGATCATTAAAGAGCAAAACACGGAGAATTTAATCCGTAACCTGCAAGATGGCCATATAGATGCAGCTATAGCGGCTACGCCTTTGGAAATCGAATTTATTAAGGAACGCCCATTATATTACGAACCTTTTGTGGGCTATGTACCACCTAATCATAGGCTGGGAAAAATAACGGAATTAGTACCCGAAGATTTGGAAATTTCGGATGTGCTGCTTTTAAGGGACGGACATTGTTTTAGGGATGGCGTCATAAATTTGTGCAATGCCTCAAAAAATTATCAGGAAGAGCACTTTCAATTACAGAGCGGTAGTTTTGAAACCCTGATCAACCTTTCCAATGAAGGATTAGGGATGACCCTCCTACCTTTCCTCAATACAATTGAACTGGATGATAAAAAGAAGCAGAACCTTAAATTCTTTAAAAATCCTTCTCCCGCTCGGGAAGTAAGTCTAATTTATCATAAAAGCGAACTTAAAATACAAATTACAGAAGCATTATATGATGTTATTGCCAGTGTAGTAAGAGGTGCCATTGCTTTTCAGGATGTGAAAATTATTAGTCCGTTAAACAAATAATTATTCTATTTTCCGATATTTATACGAACATTCCTCAATACAGCCTACATTGGATAGGATAAGTCTTCCTTCGGCGAAATTCATATTAAAATTGGTCTCTATTGCATTGTTTTCACAGTGATATCTCAATGTTAGTACTTGGTCATTTGTACTGTAAACTCCAATAACAATACCACCGCAAGCCTTTTCATTGTGTGTATATGCACCATTGGCCTTAAATTCAAATATTGGTCCGTTCATCACTGTCGTCCAATTTTCGACTATATCGCCGGGGCTAATTTTAGTGGCTTCCAATTGCCATTTTCCAAGAAGTTCATTGGTAATTAGGGGCAAGGTATCTTCATCCTTACCACAACTTAGAAGGAATAGAATACATAGGTAGGTCAATTGTTTCATTATATATAATATTGGGGGTCCGCCATTATATACGGTTCAATTAGCCTAAATAGTTGTCTTTAAAGTCTAAGAAGTCTTAAAAACTAAATCTGCCACAAAGGATTATTCAAAAAAAAAGCCACCTAATACAGGCGGCTTATATCTATGCTTTCAAATAAAGAAGGCTTTGTTGCAATTCTGGTTTGTCATTAATAAATTGCTTTAACCAGAGTTTTAATTCTTCTATTTCAAATGGTAATAGTCTAGTCACTGCTTTTTCTAGTTCTTTGCAAAATAACTTTGTATCGAAACTAACCTTTTGCAGTACAGTTTTGGTGTACTCTAACATAGCTCTTGCCATATTTTAAAATAATTTTAGGTTGCTTGGACTAAGATAACCAATAAAAGGTATATATTATTGTCGTCTTTCCGTTAAATAATAGATAAAAAGATGTTAAAGTCGATGAACATACAAATTCAAATGCTTTTTTACAATAAAAAAAGGATACTTGGACAACTAATTTTAGTTGGTGCCTCAATGAGCTTTATTGGGTGTAAAACATTAAATAACAACAGGTTAAACAAAAGTATTGGCCAGCAGATAAGCTCACAAACCGCCAATAATTACTTTCAGGGTCTATTGGTCTATGACCCTGTAACAAAAGACACCTTGTATAACCATAATAGCCAAAAATATTTTACTCCGGCAAGCAATACCAAGATAATTACGCTGTATACTTCCCTTAAAACCCTACCGGAAAAGATCCCGGCACTAAAATATATTGTAAAAAATGACACCCTTTATATGGAAGGTACTGGCGACCCAACTTTGTTGCATACTTATTTTGGTGACAGTACCGCAATAAAATTTGCCAAGAACTACAAGAACGTATCCCTCTATCTCAATAATTTTGAGGAAAGTAGGTATGGTCCAGGTTGGGCCTGGGAGGATTATGACCTCTATTTTAGCCCGGAAAGAAATAGTATTCCCTTATACGGCAATGTTGTAACCATTGCCAATAACGAGAATTTGGAAGTTATCCCTGAACATTTCAAAAACCAAGTAGTGCCCATTAGTTATGGAGTAAATCGGGAATTGTACAGCAATACCTTTTATTTCGACCCTCAGAGAAAAGATACCTTGGAGAGTCCCTTTATGATAGATAGCACACTTACAAAAACCCTCTTGGAAGAAGTCCTCCTTAAAAAGGTCAATATTGTACAAAAGATGCCGAATGCGGAAAAACAGGTATTGTACAGTGTATCTTCGGATTCTGTGCTTAAAAGAATGATGGAGGTAAGTGATAATTTTCTTGCGGAACAATTATTAATTTTGAGCTCTTCTACCCTTTCGGATACCCTAAATAGTGCTAAGGCCAGAAAATATGTTTTGGACAATTATTTACAGGAACTTGAACAACCACCACGATGGGTAGATGGTTCGGGGCTTTCACGATACAATTTGTTTACACCTGGAACAATGGTCTATGTATTGAATAAAATGTACCAAGAAATACCAAGGGAACGCTTATTCAACTTTTTCCCCGTTGGCGGCCTTACCGGGACCTTAAAAGGGAGGTTTAATGGTGATGACCGCCCATATATTTACGCCAAAACCGGATCACTTGGCAATAATTACTGCCTTAGCGGATATCTAATAACCCAGTCTGGAAAAACTTTAATATTTAGTTTTATGAACAACCATTTTACCAAGAGCAATAGTGAGGTAAAACAACATATGGAATCTATTTTTGAAATGATCAGGGACAATTATTGATCCAAGACCTTAATATGATCTACTTTGTCCGCAAATTTCAACAATAACAACTTGATTTTAGGGGCAATATGGGTTTTGCAAAATGGCTTATATGGATTTTTATAGTAATAGTCTTGAAAGGCTTTATCGGAAATTTTAAATTCCCTGAACGGTAGAACTTTAGTTACCAGGGGACTTTTAAAATTTTCCTGAAATTTCTGCAATGCCAAGTTCGATTTTTCGTAATCCGTGGTGTTAAAAGTATAAATGGCAGAACGGTATTTTTTTCGCATGCTATGCGCAGAAGTCGATTTATGGGTAAAAAGATGTATCAAAATTAAATCTTCCATACTAATACCCCTGTGATCATAATGAACAATTACAGCTTCGGAAAAGGAAGACTCCTCCCCTTCCGAAGCTACAAAACCTTGCTCCACACTTATTATTCCCTTTAAGGATTTATAGACAGCTTCGGTACACCAGTGGCAGCCACCTCCAAAGGCAATTTTATGATCAGTTTCCATAATGGTTTGGTCGTATTACTTGTTGGAAAATAACCCATTCATTTTAGCGTATTGTAGTAGCATAATGGTCTTGGCATCTTTAATTTCACCAGTTTGTATCATTTTCACAGCTTTGTCAAAGCCCAACTCCAAGACTTCAATATTTTCTGTCTCCTCCTCAGCACCTCCCCCCGCGCCTATCTTCATTTTTTCTTCATATGATCCAATAAAAAAATAAAGGATCTCGGTTACGGAACCTGGCGACATATAGGATTCGAATACTTTCTCTACCTTGTCCAATTTATAACCTGTCTCTTCCTCGGTCTCTCTTTTTATACAGTCTTCGGGATGGTCTCCATCCAATAATCCGGCACATACCTCTATCATCATTCCGGAATCATTACCATTTATATAGGTAGGCATCCTAAACTGTCGGGTAAGTATTACCGTTTTGTTCTTTTTATTGTACAACAAAATGGCCGCTCCATTTCCTCGATCATAGGCTTCTCGGGATTGGGACTCCCAACTGCCGTCCTCCCTCTGATACTCAAAAGTTATCTTTTCAAGTGTATACCAGTTATCGGACAATAACTGCCTGTTTATGTTTCTTACTTTTTTGTTGCTCATTTCTAGGAGATTCTAGTATTCATACAAAGCTAGAGATTTTTAGACCCTCGGGAACGGTAAAAGAAAGTATTGCACCACGATTGTGAGATGAAATACTCTAATGGTTTATGATAAATGAATTGCCTTGTCATTTAGTCGGAGTTCCTATTTCAATTGCTTCATTGCCACTGCTTCTCGCAATAACGGATAGAGTTCTATAAACAAATATGCTCAAGGTAAACATTCATCCTTCAATATTCATTTTTTCAGCCTCCTACCCTTACACAGTAATGGCCTTGTTCAAATACCTTCTAAAGGGCAGCATTTCCGTATAAACCGAGATTACCTTCTCCTTAAAACCAGGTTGTAATATTTCTTTCTGGGTCAAGGGATGCATAACGGCAAAGGTTTTATTGCGCAATAGATCTATATGGGGATGGTCATTGGAAAAACCTTTAGGTGCCAGCTTTAGGGTTTCATCCACAACCAATTCCCCAAAGGTTTCTTTAAATGATTTTTTATTCAGAATTTTTTTGAGTTCTTCCCCGTCATAATCAATGGCTTCGCGAATACTGCGCAAGGTTTTTGGATCTGGTCTCCAAATTCCGCCGGCCAACATAGACCGACCAAGTCCAATCTCAATATAAAAATCACCCGTATTGGGCGCCTTGTCCAACCCGGCCCCAAAATGGTCCTTGTAAGTAGGTTTATTGGGGTGAAACATTAAATTATTATTGATTCGATTTATTCCTTTCTTGCCTGGCGTACTATAGTATTCATTATCCACGGCCGCTAATGCAAGATCCAAATCATTCAACCATCCTATATATTCATCCCTAACTTCTTTGTACCATTTTCGGTTTTTATCCATCCACTCCTTGGAGTTATTCTGGTTGAGCTGGGTCAGAAATTGAAACAGGGAAGTGAAATTCATTAATAGGAAATGTTATTATGGGTAATATTAGGAATTCATATTTTCTTTAAAATCGGTTATCCCCATCCAATAGGTCGCCCAAGCCGCCCAAAATACTGCCTTCCCCTTTGTCTTTTCCTCCTATTGGAATAGATGCCAAGACCCTTCCGGCCAACCGGCTAAAAGGCAAGGACTGAATATAAACAGTACCAGGCCCCCTTAATGTGGCATAAAACAATCCCTCACCACCAAAAATGGTGTTCTTGATTCCTCCTATAAATTCTATATCATAATCCACATCCTTGGTAAAGCCAATAATACAGCCCGTATCTACTTTTAAGGTTTCGCCTGGGCCCAATATTTTTTTAGCGGTGGTACCACCAGCGTGTACAAAAGCCATTCCGTCTCCCTCCAATTTTTGCATTATGAATCCTTCACCTCCAAATAGACCGCGCCCCAGTCTCTTTGAAAATTCTATACCCACTGAAACCCCTTTTGCCGCACACAAAAAAGCATCCTTCTGACAAATGAATTTGCCTTGAAACTCGCTTAGGTCTATCGGAATAATTTTTCCAGGATAAGGAGAGGCAAAGCTTACCTGCTTTTTGCCATGACCTATGTTTAAAAATGCTGTCATAAATAGGCTTTCTCCTGTAAGCAAACGTTTTCCGGCCGAGAATAATTTCCCTAGGACCCCTGTATCCTGATTGGAACCATCTCCAAAAATGGTATCCATTTTAATGTCGGAATCCATCATCATAAAACTCCCAGCTTCCGCCACAACGGCCTCCTGCGGATCCAATTCTATTTCCACATATTGCATTTCCTCCCCGTAAATTACATAGTCTATTTCGTGTGCGTTCATACTATAACTTTAATATTTTGATTTTTTTTTCAGACCATAAGTAACAAAAACAAGCGTTTTGTTACAATGTTGGATTAGTATTTTGGTACCTGGCTTCATTGATCAATTCATCCATTAGTACATTGATTGACTCATTGATTTATTAATAAATAAGGGCATTAACCTTTAACCTTAAGGGTCCATTCAAAATTAAAAGTAGAAACTACAATCCCTTCTTCGTTGACCCCAACCGATTTCATCCAGACGGTCTGCCCCTCGCCTGTTTCGATGGTTTTTTTAATGGCATCCGCAATAAGGTGGCCCTCCTCACAGGTAAAGGTAATTTTTCCTGTCGCTTTTTTTGAGAAATTAGCATTGTTATTGGCCACTAGCATGGAAATATTCCTTCCGCTCTTTCTAATCTGGTTCATGACCATAGCTCCTGTAGTTAACTCAGCTGCCATTCCTTGAACGGCCCAAAACAAAGATTTAAACGGATTTTGATTTATCCATCTATGCCTAACCGTTACAATGGCCTTCTTTTCATCAATGTACCTTAATCGTACTCCTGTCCACCATACGGCGGGGAGTTTAAAAAAGCTGAACATGTTAATTTTACTTGCATCGGAAGCCATAGTTGTAGTTTAATTTACATCAAAAGTATATAAAATGTACGAACCTACAATTGTTAATAAATTGTTAAATTTTAGTACTTGGTTTTGCATAGTACCTTCTTTTAGATATATATTTGCATAGAAAGTTATTAGGTTTAAAAAGATCAGTCCATAAAAATAGCCTGGTTTAGCACCTAAAGATAGATTTAGCTACCACCAGATATTTTAAACGAGACACATGGCAAAGTAGCTATAGCAACCACTGGCAACACTAATTACAAAGCAATGACCGAAACACTGAGCAAACACGAAAAAAATTTGGCGGCAATAATACACGCCTCTACCTTTTCCAAGTATATTATTCCCTTTGGGAATTTCCTGCTTCCCCTAGTACTGTGGACAGCAAATAAAAAGGATTATAACTTCGTGGACCAAAATGGCAAACAGGCTTTAAATTTTCAAATCAGTCTCTTATTATATTCCATTATCCTAGGTATTTTCACTATTCCTTTTTTTATAGGAATTATACCGGAAATATTTCATCTGGGCGATTTTAACTTTTCCAATTTAAACGAATTCAACGGTCTTAATTTCGATTTCGACTTTCATCCATTCCATATGGGAAAATTGCTTTGGCCATTGGGAATAGCGGGAATTGCACAGCTGGGACTTTTCTTGGTAAATATAGTTTACACCATCTTGGCCACCATTCGTACCAGTGAAGGACTAGATTTTAAATATCCGATAAGCATTCAATTTATTAAATAATGTATAATACAATTAGTACTCATCACACTAATTCGAGAGTTTATTCATCCAATCAATCAAAAGTGAAACAGTAAAATGCGGACATCAAAAAAACGAACAGTTAAATTATTATAATCATGCAACTATGAATATTGAAAATACAAAAGCACAGATGCGCAAGGGAGTCCTGGAGTACTGCATACTTTCCATTCTCAATGGGGAGGATAAGTATACCTCCGAAATTTTGGACACCCTAAAAGACGCTAAAATGCTGGTGGTAGAGGGTACCATTTATCCATTGCTCACAAGACTAAAAAATGCGGGACTTCTTAACTATCGTTGGGAAGAATCTACCTCGGGTCCCCCAAGAAAGTATTATACCTTAACAGAAACAGGTAAGCTTTTTCTAAAAGAACTGGATACCACTTGGGATGAATTAAGAAATGCGACGAACCTCGTAACCAAAACAAAAAACAACTAAGAAATGAACAAGACAATAAATATAAATCTGGCCAATTTATTCTTTCATATAGATGAAGTAGCCTATACTAAACTTCAACGCTATTTAGAGGCCATAAAACGTTCTTTTGCCAATACAAGTGGTAGTGACGAGATAATAGCGGATATAGAGGCCAGAATTGCCGAACTGTTCCATGAAAAAATGGAAAACGAAAGACAGGTAATCACAGAAAAAGAAGTGGACGAAGTCATAGGCATTATGGGACAACCGGAAGATTATATGGTTGATGAGGACATTTTTGAGGATCAACCCAAAACTTCCAAAATCCCTGGACGGGTAAGAAAATTATATAGGGACATAGACAACAAATATATAGGAGGGGTATCTGCCGGGCTTGGGCATTATTTTGGTATAGACGCGCTCTGGGTTAGATTATTATGGATTTTGTTGACCATCTTTAGCTGGGGTGGGTTTGTATTTATCTACGGTCTATTATGGATACTAATCCCCGAGGCCGTAACTACTGCCCAGAAGTTGGACATGCGTGGCGAAGCGGTCAACATTAGTAATATTGAAAAAAAAGTAAAGGAAGGTTTTGACGATGTAGCCGAAAAAGTAAAAAACGTAGACTACGAAAAAGTGGGAAGCAAGGTAAAGGACGGTAGTCGAAGTTTCTTTAATGCCATTGCCGATATCATCATGTTTTTTTTTAAGATCATTGGCAAATTTATTGGGATTATCCTTATAATAATCGGTGCTGCGGGAATTGTTGCCTTGTTCGTAGGTATGTTTACCGTAGGAATTTTAGACATCGTACACCTTCCCGGAATAGATTTTTACTATATGGTAAATTCCACGAACACTCCGGTATGGCTGGTGTCCGTTCTTGGCTTTTTTGCTATTGGGATTCCCTTTTTCTTTCTTATGTATTTAGGCCTTAAAATTTTGGTGAATAACCTAAAATCTATCGGGAATATCGCAAAATTTACACTTTTGGGAATGTGGTTGATCGCCATAATTCTATTAGCAGTCTTTGGTATAAGGCAGGCGGCTGCCCATGCCTACACAGGAAGTGTTTCCACAGAAAAAGAACTGGCCTTCCAGTTACCGGAACAGCCCATAAAGATTAGCTTAAAATCTTCTCGCCTCCAAAATAATGGCAATGGCATTGGTATTAACGGTGTGGTACTGGATTATACAGAAAATGGGGAAGAAGTATTGGTATCGGAAGATATTCGTATCAACTTAAAAATGTCCAAAGATTCTATAGCAAGGTTAGAAGTACGCAAAAATGCGAATGGCAATACCTTTAAAAATGCAACCGAGACGGCCAATAATATCAACTATGGTTATGAAATACAAGGGAATACAATAATCTTGGACGATTTTTTAACTACGGCCAAAGAGAATAAATATAGAGACCAAGAGGTAAGGATATATCTCTATCTACCGGTGGGTACCGTATTGACCTATGAAAGCGACAATAATCATTGCTGGATAATGAGTGCGCCATTGGATCGCAACATGTCAGGTTGTAAAATGACCAAATACCAATGGAAAATGGAGGACAGTGGTGAGTTGATATGTCTAAATTGCCCCGTAAAAGAAGAAGATAATGATGATAACAGTAATGGTAAAATTATTATCAATGAAGATGGGGTGGATATTGATTTAAAAGGGGATGGAGATAGTTTTAAACTTAAAATAGACGACAAGGGAGTACAGATCAAAACCAACGAGACCAAAAGTACCGATTTAAAAAAGGATACTGTTCAGTAGACTCTTTTAACAACTCAGTAATTTATAATGTGGCCAAAAAAACCTAATTCATAATTTTAAACAAACCATAAAATAGTAACTTTAATCAATCCTTGAAATACTCGCCCCCCAAGAGTTCATTACAAGACTCAAAAACAACAATCATGACAACACTAGCAAGAATTACCATCGTACTTATTTTGGCAATCCTATTTTCTTCCTGCGGCTTTGATATCAATATCGGACATGGCAAAAAAGGCAATGGAATTGTTAAAAAAGACAACCGCAGGGTGACTTCCGAATTCACGGCTATTTCAGTTTCTGAAGGCTTGGACGCTTATGTTACCCAAGGCAATGATTTCGAAATTGTAGTAGAGGCCGACGAAAACATTATAAACCTGATTGGAACTGATATCAAAAATGGAACCTTAAGGATTCATGCCATTGAAAATATTGGTAGGGCTACAAAAAATGTATATGTAACTCTCCCTGTCATCACGGCCTTGGAAACTTCCAGTGGTGCCGGCCTATCTACCAAAAATGAAATAGAGGCCGAAAGCATTGAATTGAGCTCCAGCAGTGGTTCCAATCTTCAAATTGAGCAACTCAAGGCCTACAATGTAATAGCGGAATCCAGCAGTGGCGCCCATATTAGAGTGGCCGGGGAAACAGAAACGCTTAACAGTAGTGCCAGTAGTGGCTCTGGAATAAAAGCTGAAAATTTAAGCGCGGCCAATTGTAATGCCAGTGCAAGTAGTGGTGCCGGTATTACGGTAAACGCATCCGAAACCTTAATAGCAAAAGCTAGTAGCGGGGGAGACATCCGCTATACCGGAAATGCAAAAGTAGAACATAAAAAATCGAGCTCCGGAAGTGTCAGTGCATTATAAAAGCTAGACCAAATATTAATAAGGATTCCACCTTCTTAAAATTTACAAAACCTACTGAGATTTCAGTGGGTTTTCATTTTCCAATACATCATCTTTCTTTATATTCGTTCCATAAATTATGTTATGAAAATAAAGATCAAAAAATATGTACTTCCGCTAAAGCACACTTTCAGTATTTCCAGGGAATCCCATGATTTTCAAGATTCTATGATCGTTGCCCTGGAACTGGATGGCAAAACGGGCTTTGGGGAGGCAACATCCAACCCCTACTACAAAATAACCTTCGAAACCATGCAGGCGGAGATTGAAAATGTCAGGGAGGAAATAGAGGATTTCAATTTTAGGGAACCCGAGGCCTTTCATGCGTTCTTGGTATCCAAAAACTTGAGCAATTTCGCTATCTGCGCATTGGATCTTGCCGCCAACGACCTGTATGGTAAAATATTGGGCAAACCATTATATGAAATATGGAATACGGACAACAGTAGTTATCCTATAACCAATTATACCATTGGATTGGACTCCATTGAAAAAATGGTGGCCAAGATGAAAGAAATGCCTTGGCCCATATATAAGATTAAACTAGGTACTGATAAAGATGTCGAGATAGTAAGGGAACTGCGCAAACATACCGATGCCATTTTCAGGGTAGATGCCAATTGTGCCTGGACAGCGGAAGAGACCATTGCTAATGCCCCATTATTGAAGGATTTGGGCGTTGAGTTTTTGGAACAACCGCTTAAAGCCGATGATTGGACAGGAATGGAAGCGGTGATGCATCAAAGCGTTCTGCCCGTAATAGCCGATGAAAGCTGTATAGTGGAAAGCGATGTGGAGAAATGCGCATTACATTTTAACGGAATCAACATAAAACTTACAAAATGTGGTGGCCTTACCCCGGCAAGGCGAATGATTAAAAGGGCCAAGGAATTAAACCTGCAGGTAATGGTGGGCTGTATGACAGAATCCACTGTTGGTATTTCGGCCATTGCCCAACTAATTCCACAATTGGATTATGTGGATATGGACGGCGCCATGTTGTTAAAGGAAGATATTGCCGACGGGGTTATCATTCAGGAAAATGGAAAAGTAATCTTTCCTACCTCTGGTGGAAGCGGAATACGTTTGCGTTGATGACTATTTATACTGATGGGTTCCCAGGTAGGGAATTGGATTTGGACCGCAAGAAATTTTTGTATTTTGGAGGCACTTCCTATCTAGGACTGCAGACCGACGAGGCTTTTCTGGAAATTTTTATTTCCAATATCAGGAAATACGGCACCAATTATGGAGCATCCAGAAAATCCAATGTACGTATTTCAGTTTTTCAAGAAGCAGAACACTATTTATCCCAATTGGTGGGTTGTGAGTCCAGCGTCACTTTATCTTCTGGTTATTTGGCAGGACAATTGGTAAGACAAACTATGGATACCAAGGAGCATAGACTGTTCTATGCCCCCAATACCCATTCTGCCCTCTATTCCCCTACTCCATCAACAAAGCTAAAACCATATATCACTTTTACGGCCTTGAACATTGCCGTTAGAGCCCATTTGGAAACCAATAAAGAAACTACTCCCGTGGTATTTTTGGATGCCATTGATTTTTCAGGGGCCAATTATCCCGATTTTGAAGGATTGCGAACGCTACCTTTGGAAAGTATTATTCTGGTAGTGGACGACTCCCATGGAATTGGAATTGTAGGCGAAAATGGTGGAGGTGTTTTTCGCAGCTTGAAGGAATTAAATCCTAAAGAACTCATTGTTTGTTGCTCCTTGGGAAAAGGGTTTGGGATTCAGGCGGGGTCCGTTTTTGGAACTAAGAAGAGAATTGAACAGTTTACGAATACTCCTTTTTTTGGCGGGGCAAGTCCGGCGGCACCTGCAGCTGTGGCCTGTCTTATGGACGGAAAGACGCTCTTCCTTGAAAAAAGGGCTATTCTCATCAATAATATGGACTTATTCAAGTCCAATGTTAAAAATTTGGATAGATTTAAATTCATGGAGGGTCATCCGGCCTACAGCTTTACGGATGAAAAGCTTGTAAATTACCTGGAACGGCAAAATGTTTTGGTGACCAGTTTTCGTTATCCCGATGAGGATTCACACCTTATGAGCAGAATTGTAATAAGTGCCCATCATAAAAGGGAGGATATCCTTCTATTATGTAATATTATTAATTCCTACTTATAAAACGAAGCGGCCATCCTTTTTGGATGGCCGCTCTGTTTAACAATTCCCTTATATAAAATTAATTATCCCACCATACTGGGGTAACCGGGGTTTGTTGATTGGCCAAAACATTGGCCTCATTTCTATTCAACTCGGTTGAAGGATAAATAGCCCTTCTGAACCATTGTCCAAAAAACTCACTATCATCACTTGCTTCCTCCAATCTTATTTGCAGACCCGTGAAGACATCCGCAGAAAAATCATATCTTCTATAATCCACGAAAGTCTCTGGATTCAAAAAGTTATTTATGTATTTTTCCTTCATGATATGATGCAACATTAAACCTGCTTCACCAACGGCAATAGCGCCATCGGCCAAGTAATCGCTTCCGTCCACATCGTACATCTCCATACTGGCCGAAATACCTTCCATGTAAGCGTCATATGCCGCCGTAGTAGAACCTGTACTTGTAGTGTTGCCTCCGTTGGCCAAGAAAGCAGCCTCCGCCTCAATAAATTTGGCTTCTGCATAACTGATCAACAATAGAGGAGAATCTACACTGGTATAGTAACCATCGGTTTTAAAACGAGTGTTGGCATCACTACCGTCCGGGGCTACACCCGCTCCACCGCTCACAAATCCTTTCCACTCCGCTTCGTCCCCATTTTCGGCAAATATGGGCAGTCTTGGATCTATAGTAAGCGCTCCACTTTCAAATGGATAGTAATCCCCGTTCATAGAACTCACCAACTGGCTAGCTATATCGTTGCTCAGGTTACCTGTAGACCTAGCTAAAATTTCCGCAGAGTACCAAGGGTTGATGTTTTTCTCATTGTACGACATCTGAAAATTATCGTCATTGGAAGTAAAACCGTTGGCAATTGAAGTTAAAACCTCGCTGGCAGTAACAGTACCTTTGTTAACCAAATGCAACTGATATCTTGCTTTAACGGTATAGGCCGCCCTTAACCATTGATCGGAATCACCCCCGTAGATAAGATCCGAGCTTCCCAAATTAAAGCCCGAGTTATCTGGACCTTCCAACGCAGTAATGGCGGAATTTAGGAGCGTGAATATTTCCGTGTAAATTGCTTCTTGGGTATCAAAGGTTGGAAAATTATTATCCGGGCCGTCTGTAGCATCCGAATAGGGTATATTATCCCAAGTATCGGTAGCTATTCCAAGATTTATGGCAATAAGAATATCCGATATAGCTCCAATGTGTGTGGCATTGCTCTCAGCAGCCTTCTCCTTAATTGCCTTAAGATTAGGCAAAATATAAAGGTAAACCTGACTCCATAAGCCACTTGCTTCTGTTTGTCCTGCAGCTCCACCTCCGGTAGATACAAAATTCTGTACATAATTTCCAAAGGCCAATTCGGCAGATCGCTGACCTTCCATGGTGCTATGAATTACCGGTGCCATTAAATCCTGCATTCTCAACTCCTCCAAAGTTGCTGTATTGGAAGGGGTATTTACATCAAAATAATCATCACTACACGAAATCTGCGCAACTAAAAGAAGTGATAAAATTCCTGTTTTTATAATATTGTTTTTCATGTTTATCATATTTAGAATGAAATATTTAGACCGAAGGAGTAGCTTTGGCTCAACGGAACACTAAGTCCTGTAAAACCGTAAACGTTACTACCAGCACTATACTGGTTACCTTCTGGATCGAAACCATCAAATGGAGTCCATACAAGAATATTGGATGCACTAACAGAAAGGCTTAGTTTCTCCATTTTAAGATCCCTGGTAAATTTATTGTCCATGTCATAAGACAGACTAACATTGCGCAATTTAACCCAAGATGCATCCTGTACCAGTATTTCTGACGCCCTATTGTAGACATTTGAATTTCTATAGTAATCTTGATCTATCAAAGCTGGCGTAGTGTTGGTGGTAAAACCTCCGCTTCCATTGTCCATTACTCCGGACAGGACCACTTCTTCATCCCTAACCAAAGTACTCAAAGGATTACCGTTCCTGATAGAATTTCTAAGTCCGGAATCATAAAGATCTCCACCTTCCTTATATTCCAATAAGAAATTGAATCCTATTCCCTTCCATTTAAAATTACTGCCCAAGGAAGATATGAAGTCTGGAAAGGCATTACCAACCTTTACCCTCTCATCCAATACAATTTCCGGATAACCATTGGCGTCCAAATAACGTTCACCATTTTCGTATCTCCATTTATATCCATAAAGATTTCCCATGTTGTCACCGGCCCTAATTTCCGAAGTAATTCCGGCAAATCCAGAATCAGCAAAAATGATGGACTCAATATCCTCTGGAATTTCCAATACCTTTCCTTCACTAGTGGACCAGTTTAGAATCAACTCCCATCTAAAATCGTTGCTTCTAATAATGTCCGCACTAATCAACAATTCATGTCCAAATACCTCGTAATCCCCTGCATTTCTTGTAATTCCTGAAAGTCCGGAAGAATAAGCGGTTCCAACGGTAAATATTTGATCTTTAACACGTGTCTTGTAGTAGGCATAATCCAATCTGATCCTATCTTTCATAAATCTAAGATCCGCACCAAATTCTGTGGATTGGTTACGTTCCGGAACTATATCCAAATCTCCCAATAAGGTACTTCTTCTATATCCACCGGCACCGCCGAAAGGGAAATCCCCATCTACCACAAAATACTGTCCAACATCCCCAAAACCGGGTCCTTTACCTACCTCGGCCCAAGAAGCCCTAAGTTTACCAAAAGTAAAGACATCATTATCTCCAAATACATCGGAAACATCATAGGCCAAACTTGCAGATGGATAAAAGAACGATCTATTTTCTTTGGGCAAGGTAGACAACCAGTCATTTCTACCGGTTACCGTCAAGAACAATTTGTCTTTGTAACCCAATTTCAATTCTCCAAAGGCACCAACGTTACGTAGTTGTGTAACACTGTTATCCACAAAATAATTAATGGTATTTCCTATTTCATTAATTCCAGGAACGTTCAAACCTTCACCCCTAGCTTGGGCATAATCCCTTTTGGAATCGGAAATCTGATGTCCCAATGTAAGGTCTGTGGTAAAATCGTCCGACCAATCCTTGGTAAATGCAACCAAAAGGTTGGATTCCAAACCGGTAAAATTGATGTTTTGATTTAAGACAAATCCACCAACCTGTGAACCTCCATCCAAATCTGCACCAACATATCTATTTCTTTGATCGGAATAATTATCTATTTGGGCAGCGTAAGTAACATTTACCCATTCCTTAGGACTCCAGTTCAGAGTGGCATTACCTATCCATCTATTTACATTATCCATAAGGCTACTTGTTTCCATTAAATACCTAGGGTTGTCAATTATCCCAAAAGAATAATCCCTTTCGGTACCATCGGCATTCATATAGTCGTTTATTGGAAATGTCCCTGAATAATAGGAAAGAGCACTCATAACGGATTTATCCCCACCATTGGCCCTACGTCCGCCAGATTTAGTGTAGGATATAGAGGAATTTAATGTCAATTTATC
The DNA here is from genome assembly GCF_018860365.1 of Arenibacter algicola. Taxonomy (GTDB): domain Bacteria; phylum Bacteroidota; class Bacteroidia; order Flavobacteriales; family Flavobacteriaceae; genus Arenibacter; species Arenibacter algicola_B. Next base: position 124,095 of record NZ_JAHKPO010000018.1, on the reverse strand, counting down.
AGAAATCTTATAACCCGCCTTTAACCTAAAATTATTCTTGGCGTAATCGGTGTTTGGAAGAACCCCGTCCTCTTGGTCTTTCCCCATAGAAAAGAAATAATCCAATTTTTCATTGGCTCCACTAATACTTAGGTTTACTTGGGAATTAAAGCCCGTTCTAAATATATCGTAAGGACTGTAAAATTGATCTCCTGTTAAATCGACCACTGTGCCATTGCCCAGGGTATAGGAATCATCAGAATATTTGGGTCCCCAGCTATAAAAAGAGGTGGCATTTTGCACCCTATTGAAACCGGTTTCGGAATCTGGATCGTATAGTGTCCTGGGAGCGCCACTAAATCCTTCCCTGTATGTAGTTTGTAAAGAAGGTGTTGTTTGTATATCCCTAAAGGTGGTTGAAGCCGTTAGATTAATTTTGGCCTTCCCTTGTTTTCCTTTTTTTGTTGTAATGATAATGGCCCCATTGGATGCCCTTACACCGTACAATGCGGTTGCGGCAGCTCCTTTAAGTACGTTGAAACTTTCAATGTCCTCAGGGTTGATATCCCCTGCCCTATTGGAAAAGGCAAATTGTTCGGAACTGCTGGCGGAGTTGGACCCTGCACTTGGTCTTACCTCTCCAGAAAAGGTATCGTTGTTCAAGGCAATCCCATCAACAACAATTAACGGTTGATTGCTCCTACTTGGGTTAACGGAAGTAATACCCCTTATCAAGATATCCACACCGCCACCTGAGGATCCAGATGTTCTATTGATCTGTACCCCTGCAACCCTACCTTGCAAACTCTCCATGGGGTTTGATTGCCCAGCAAGGTTTAGGTCTTCAGTGTTAACTTGGGTTACGGAGTACCCCAGGGATTTTTGTTTCTTCTCCACACCAAAGGCCGTGACCACAACTTCGTCCAATGCACTGGCATCTTCGGAAAGAACAATACTTAATTCAGCATTTGATGTAACCTTGACATCCTGCGATTTCATTCCCAAGTATGAGAATCGCACAAGGTCGCCTTGCTTGGCGGCAATAACAAAATTACCATCAAAGTCAGTGGTGGTTCCTGTATTGGTCCCAACAATTAAAACGGTAACCCCTGGAAGTGGCATACCACTTTCATCTTTTACGTTACCGGAAACATTTTGCGCAAAGCCATGCCAAGTAAGCATGAAGGTGCACAATAACAATAGTTTTTGTATCATATTAGTTTGTTTTTATTAATCTGAGCTAAAAGTCATAAAAAAATCATAAAAATCAAACATTGATCGCACGAAATGTGATTTATACAATAATAGCACTAGTTCTCAAAGCTTTTATCACAAAATTCAGGATATATACTGCTATTATTTAATTCTTTTTGATAAGATTTTTTTAACATATTCTCAGTTTCATATGTTAATATTCTAAAAAAGTCGTAACTTATTAGTATCTAAACTCATAAATGAAATCGTCATGAAAAAAATACTTGGAATAGTTTTCTTGATGTTGTTTTTGGTATCCGCGACCGAAATTGCATCTACAAAAATTCAAAACCCCAAAACCCTTGAAGGTACTTGGGAATTAGTAAGCTTTAACAATTACGATGGTAACGATGTTGTAAAGACCATACCTCCTACAGATGGCTACCGTCAAATTAAAATGTATTATAACGGAAAGGTAATGTGGACCCGATATGTACCCACAGATTCCATTGAATGGTTTGGCTACGGGTCTTATAAAGCTACCGATAGCACATTAACCGAAAAATTGGAATATATGTCCGCTTCCATGAAAAAAGTTGCCAATGAAAATATGGAATGGCATATGGAACTTAAATTGGAAGGGGATAAATTCAGCCAAATCTTTATTGATGCGGATGGGAACCGAATAAATTCTGAAAACTACAAACGTCTAAACTAGATTTAGGTTCTAGTAAGACTTTCCATTGAGGTATAACAAGTTTACACCCCATGACTAAAAAAAACGATCTGTACCTTGAACATAGGTTCCGAGTACAGATCGTTTCAAATTGCCCTTAATTTAAATATTATCTAAATTTTGGGAACTACTATAATATCGTTTAAGACGAAACTTCTTCATGGCTTTCAATGGTCGCCAAATATCGCTCCGCATCAAGTGCTGCCATACAGCCGGTACCAGCAGCTGTAACAGCCTGCCTATATTCTTTATCCTGTACATCACCGCTTGCAAAAACTCCGGGCTTACTAGTTTTGGTAGTTTTACCTTGGGTAATTAAATAACCGGTTTCATCCATTTCCAGTTGTCCCTTAAAAATATCGGTATTTGGTTTATGACCAATAGCAATGAACAATCCTGTAATGGCAATGTCCTCTTTTTCTCCGGTAACATTATTCACCATTCTTAAACCTTCCACAACCTGATCGCCCAAAACAGTATCCACTTCCGTATTATAACGGATTTCAATATTATCCAAGCTATTTACCCTATGTTGCATAGCCTTTGAAGCACGCATTTCGTCCCTTCGTACCAACATAGTCACTTTTTTACAAATATTGGCCAAATAGGAAGCCTCCTCAGCAGCAGTATCCCCTGCCCCTACAATTGCTACTTCCTGTCCTTTATAAAAGAAACCATCACATACGGCACAGGCCGATACGCCGCCCCCACGAAGCTTTTGCTCACTAGGGATGCCTAAATACTTCGCCGTAGCCCCAGTGGAAATAATTACGGTTTCCGCTTCAATAACCTTACTGTCATCTATAGTAACCTTGTGTATACCACCTACTTCATCACTGAAATCAACAGCGGTAGCCATACCTATACGAACCTCGGTACCAAATCTTTCGGCCTGCTTCTGCAATTGCATCATCATGGTAGGTCCGTCAATTCCTTCTGGGTATCCGGGAAAGTTATCCACCTCTGTTGTCGTTGTCAATTGTCCACCAGGTTCCATCCCGGTATACAACACCGGATGTAGATCTGCCCTAGAGGCGTATATAGCTGCAGTATAGCCTGCAGGTCCCGAACCAATAATCAACGTTTTTAAACGCTCTACTTTATCTGCCATAATAAAAAACTTCTATTATACTTGTTAGAAAGCAAAAGTAGGATTTTCAATAAAAAACTTACGTCAAAAGTTATAAAAAGTTATTATAAAACTAGTTGTATAAATTATGGATGCTAGCCCTTTTAACGGAAATGTTCCATTTTGTTGTAAAATTGGAAATACTTCTGCCAGAAGAAAACCTCTTCATTGCTCTAGGGGAAATATAAAAGCTTTTTGGTAGTTCTTAATTTAGCTATCCCAACAAATTATAAGGCAAGACCATAAAGGGGATGCTTGAATGAAAACCAATTTGATTTATTACCGGTTTTAGAAAAAGATTCTCCAAAAAACTGTGCTTGTTCTTTACCATAACCAACATTTGGGGATGCAACTCGGAATGAATACTATTGATAGCCTCAATGATTCCTTGATCCGGTAATTCATGAAACTTATGTTTAGTTCCCGCAAGTAAATGGTCCAATTTGCTTTTGTTCTTTTTTTGCTCTTCATTGAGCTCATAACCAGATCGTACATGCATAATATCCAAAGTTGATTTATGCACCTTGGCTATAAACAACACCTGTTTTATCAATTCAAAATTATATTCTATTTCATAGTCGGTTGGAAATAGAATTTTCGTGGGCATCTTAACATCGAAATCAAAGGGTATGGCCAGTACAGGACATTTGGCCCTTTGTATGGTATGCACGGTACTACTGCCCAAAAATATTTCTTTTGCTCCAGTAGCCCCTTGGGTTCCCATAATTAAAAGGTCCATGTTTTTACTTTCTACCAGTTCATCAATTGCTTCCATTAAAACACTGAAGGCACTATAGGTTTTAAAAAGATGTTTCGGGTTATCGAATTCTGAAATGACCTTTAGTTTTAAATCTTCCAATTTTTTTTCGGAATCTGTACGATAAATATCCCCCAGCCCCAATTGTCCCGGACTGTGCAATAAGTACTCGGACTGATAAATAGCAGGAGTATAGGTGTGCAACAAATAAAAGGTACAATTCTCGTCTTTGAGCAAAAGAACTGCATAGGAGATCGCTTTATAGGCATTATCGGAAAAATCCGTGGGTATTAAAATATTTTTCATCTCTTCGTGCTTTATTTATCATAAATAATGGTAAAAGTAAGACGGTAACAAACAGTACTTATAATATTTACCTTGAAGGGACTATGCATAACAAAATAGGTTTCAAGTCCCATTCTTAACTATTTTCCATTAAATTTAATAAGAACAAAACGATTAATTCATGATTTTAATCAGTTTCACACACTATGGTTTTTTATAATTTTACAATGGTATTTATTAGGGTTGCCAATATTTTTGCAATTTGTATTGCTCAAATACCCATTACCAGTATCCATTACATTTGGTTCGACAATCGATAAGAATAAAGAAAATAAATAACTGCTAAGTGAAATTTATAGACTACTACAAAATCTTGGGATTGGACAAAAGCGCCAGTCAAAGCGAAATTAAAAAGGCCTATCGGAAATTGGCCAGAAAACATCATCCAGATGTTAACCCCAATGATAAGGAGGCCGAAAAAAAGTTTAAGGAAATCAATGAAGCCAATGAGGTACTTAGCGATCCGGAAAAACGTAAAAAATACGACAAATACGGAAAGGATTGGGAGCATGCCGAGGAGTTTGAAAAAGCCAGGGCGTCCCAACAATCGGCCTACGGAGGTGGCGGGCAAAGTTATTCCCAAAATTATGGGGAACATGATTTCTCGGATTTTTTCGAATCCATGTTTGGAGGTTCCGGTGGCTTTTCACAAAGTGGCAAGGCTCGTTTTCGAGGCCAGGATCTAAACGCCGAGTTAAAATTGCACCTTAGGGATGTATATACGGCACATAAGCAAACACTTAATGTAAACGGTAAAAATATCAGAATTACCGTTCCTGCCGGAATTGAAAATGGGCAAACCATTAAAATTAGCGGTCATGGCGGCCCAGGACATCAAGGTGGGCCGAAGGGCGACCTTTATATTACCTTTGGTATCATAAATGATACAGATTTTAAAAGGGATGGCAACAACCTTTATACCTCTGTAGACCTGGACTTGTATACTGCCCTCTTAGGCGGAGAAATAATGGTGAATACTTTTGATGGACAGGTAAAATTGAAAGTTAAACCAGAAACGCAGAACGGTACCAAAATTAAATTAAAAGGCAAGGGCTTCCCTGTTTATAAAAAAACAGACGCTTACGGGGATTTGTATATTACCTACAATATTGTTACCCCTACCAATTTAACCGCCAAAGAGAAAGAACTTCTTAAGGAATTGGCTAACCAGCGAAAATAATTTTATCTATGAAAAGAGGAACCTGCACTAGGGCATCAAACAATCACCTTCAACTAATTTAATCCTTATGGAACAGGAATATATACTGATTACCGACTTTTGTACGAGTCACAATATAGAAACCCATTTTGTAATGGAGCTTTACGAGTATGGACTGGTAGATGTTGTGGTTAAAGAAAATATACATTATCTCCCTATTCAGCAATTGCCAAAAGCGGAAAAAATACTGAGACTTCATTCCGATCTCGACATCAATTTGGAAGGTATAGCGGTCATAACACGACTTCTAAATAGGATGGAAAAAATGCAAAATGAAATTACCCAGTTAAAAAATAAATTGGATCTATACAAATAGGGGCGCATTTCCATAGGATTTGTATTTCCCCATTCCACTAACAAAGATCAAGGGATTTTCCAAATATTTGGATATCACCTATTAGGATTAAATACATATTCTTAGGACTTTTGAGAATTGAATTAGCATATAATTACCAAAACTGATTTATGTCATTTTGGACAAGGTCCTAAATACCTAATTTCGTCTTGATTAATAAAAACCTTGATTCCATGACGACATTGCTTAAAGTTGAACAGCTTATTTCCGAAGAAAGTAAAAACATTATTTCCAGAAACCTAAGTCGGATTTTGGATTTGAGAATATTGGATATTGATGTTATCAATAAGACAATATCGTTGGTCTACAATAACCCATTTGTATTGGACAAGGCAAAAAAGGAATTGGGCCGAGTAGGTTATTCCCTACAGACCCAATACCCTATTTAGTCTCCATTGTAACTGTTCCCTTTGGGGATTATCACAATTTCCAAATATTATAATTTACTTCCTTTAGCCCAAGTGACTATAGTGAACATCGGATAGTGACTTCATGGTTTCTGCTGCCTGTTCGGCCGTGATATCGCGCTGTGGATTGGCAAACATTTCATAACCTACCATAAACTTTTTTACTGTAGCCGACCGCAACAAGGGTGGGTAAAAAGACATATGAAAATGCCATTCGGGATGCTCCTTCCCATCTGTAGGTGCCTGATGTATTCCTGCAGAATATGGAAAGGACGTGTTGAATATATTATCGTACTTTATGGTAAGTTGTTTCAGGATATCAGCGTAGGATATCTTTTCGGACTCCGAAAGTAAACCAATATGTGCCAATTTTCTTTTAGGAAGGATCATAGTTTCATAAGGCCATACTGCCCAATAGGGTATAAGCGCTACAAAATGCTCGTTTTCTACAATAATACGCTCGTCCAACTTTAATTCCTGTTCTATATAATCCTCCAAAATACTTCTGCCATGCTTTTCCCAATAAGCTTGTAGATTTCCTATTTTCTTATGGACTTCCTGTGGGATTTTATTCTGTGCCCAAATTTGTCCATGTGGGTGTGGGTTGCTACACCCCATTATCCCCCCTTTATTCTCAAAAATCTGAACATGATTAATGCCTTCCTTGGCACCCAATTCCATATATTCTTTCTGCCAAAGTGAAATAACCTTTGTGATATCGGATACAGACATTAATGGTAATGTAAGGGCATGGTTAGGCGAAAAACAAACCACCTTGCAAATACCGGATTCGGCTTCCGCATATAAAAGACCATTTTCGTATGTCTCTTCTTTAACATCCGGTAGTAGGGCAGAAAAATCGTTGACAAAGGAATATGGCTTTTCGTAACTGGGATTGAACTCCCCTCCCATTCTTTCGTTCGTAGGGCAAAGGTAGCATGAAGGGTCATACACTGGTAAGTCCGTAGTAGCACTTTTTTCGGTCTTTCCCTGCCATGGCCTTTTGGTCCTATGGGGAGAAACTAAAATCCATTCTCCCGTTAGAATATTTAACCTTCTATGCGGATTATCATTGAAACTATTTGTCATTGCGCTTAATTTTGTATGTAGGTTCCTGCACTGGGTTTTACCTCAAATGCATCCAATTCAATATTAAAAGCTGCCTTGTATGCCTTGCTGGCCGCTTCCACAAAATCATCTACCTTGTCCTTATGTACAATATTTAAGGTACAACCTCCAAATCCACCACCGGTTTGTCTAGCCCCCAACACGGCATCGTACTGTTTGGAAAAATCGACCAAAAAATCAGATTCCGGACAGCTCACTTCATATAATTTGCTTATTCCTTCGTGTGCCTCGTATAGTAAGGCTCCAAAGAGGTTTAAATCATTAGACTTTAGAGCATTTGCCGTTTTCAACACCCTATCATTTTCATTGATGATAAAAGAACATCTTTTAAAAATAGTGGCACTCATTTCACTTTTACAAACTTCCAGCATTTCGTTATTGGCATTTCTTAAGGAAGTTACTTCTGGATAGTGTCCTTGTAGAATTGCAACACCCTCCTCGCATTCCCTTTTCCTAGTGTTGTACTCACTGGAGGCCAAGTTGTGCGACACTTTTGTATTCAGCATTATCATCTTATATGGATCTATTTGGATAGGTATTTGTTGATGTTCCAAAGACTGGCAATCCAACAAGATTACGTGCCCTTTTTCGCTCATTACGGAAGCAAATTGGTCCATGATTCCACATTGAGTTCCTACAAAGGTATGTTCCGCCTTTTGCGAAAGCAGCACAATATCCATTTTGGAAAGCCCAAGATCAAACAGTTCATTGAGTCCAAAAGCCAGTCCACATTCCAAGGCTGCAGAAGAACTTAGACCAGAACCCATTGGTAATTTACTTTCAATGGTACAGTCAAAACCCCTTAATTTATCGGTCCTTAATAATATCTCATTTAAAACGCCCAGAATATAGTTTTCCCATTCCACATTGCTCTTGGCAATTTTATCCAATTGAAAGGTGAACCCGGTATTGTAACCCAAACTATACAAGTTACACTCCTTATCCGTATGGTTCCTTTTGAATTTAAAAGTAATTTTCTTCTCTATGGCCGTAGGCACTACATAACCAAGATTATAATCTGTGTGTTCCCCGATCAAATTGATCCTTCCTGGGGATTCAACAACTAGTTCAGGGGTGAAATTTTCCGGAAACGACATATACTTTAAAGTGTGTTAGAGCGCAAATATAAAAAAATATCTTTTATAAATGTATAATTTACGTTTATAGTAGCTGCTTATTCCGTCAAAACTTACACTTAAAACATCTTGGCAAAAAAAAATCCCCTTGGCAAGCCAAAGGGGATTTAAAATTTAAAATATTCTAGAAAATACTACTTTTCCTCTGTAAGCATGTCCACAGTAGCCACGGTCCTAAATCCCAGATGCTCCAAGGAAGAATCCAAACTGGAAGCCATCCTGGAAGATATCCTGTAACTGGCACAATAGGAAGCATTACATAAAAAAGATCCTCCTCTCATTACCTTCTCTTTTGCATAGGGCATATTGGGATTATATGCAGTGGCTGCTCCTTGGGGATTTACCACTGGAGCATTCAGGGCACCCAATTCGTTATAATAATTGGTATTGTACCAATCACTGGTCCATTCCCATACATTACCGGCCATATCGTACAGGCCAAAATCATTGGGAGGATAGGATTTAACTTTTGCGCGCTGTTCAAAACCATCCGCTTTGCTATTGGTTACCGGAAATTCTCCTTCCCAGGTATTTGCCATTTGGGACAAAACAGAATCGTCATCACCCCAGAAATAAATACTTTCAGTTTTATTGCCTCTGGCAGCTCTTTCCCACTCAGCTTCGGTAGGCAATCTTCTACCGGCCCATTGGCAATAGGCCAGTGCATCCTCATAGGCCACTTGTACAACAGGTTCGTTATCTTTTCCCTTAATGGTGCTTCCTGGCCCGTTGGGTTGTTTCCAATTGGCCCCAATGGTCCAGTTCCACCATTGTGAAAAATCGTAAAGGTTGGGCACGGAAGTTTTGGTTTTCTTAAAGGTCAAAGAGCCTGGTTGCAAAATGGAATCATGGGGTTTTGGAGTTCCTTCTGGAACTTGAGTTTTCATCTCCTCCCAATCTATTGCCCGTTCGGCCACAGTAATGTAACCTGTTTCCTTAACAAACTTTGCGAATTGGGCATTGGTCACCTCTGTTACATCCATAAAAAAACCATTTACCTTTACCTTATGCGCAGGTTTCTCATGGTCCATTGCCATTTTGTCCTGGGGTACGGCACCTTGGATGAATTCACCACCTGGAATCCACACCATACCATCCGGTGCATTAATATTTTCTGGTTTTTCTACCAAGATAGGAGTTGTGTCGACCACTGATTCCGCAACCTCCGATATTGCGTCACTAGTTTCAACATTATTGGTCGACTTCTTTTCCTCCTTGCATTGAACCATCAAAGCCATAACAAAAAGGGCACTTATAACATTAATTTTTTGCATTCTATAGTTTTTAATCCTTACAAATGTAAAGAACGAAAATGATTCTATTCCCCTTGCGGAATAAATTTCATGTCATAAGATGTTGAAGCCACTTTCATAATAGCATTGAATATATAATGGCAAACCTGTTTTTGTCCCTCAAAGTTAATCAGCTCTACCGTATCTTCTGGGGTGTGATACTGTGGATGACCCCCAGTATGGATCCCCAGTACGGAAATATTTTTTTTATAAAAGGAAACATGATCCGAACCTCCTACCGATCCCGCATGAACTACCGGCGACAAGCCCAAGGGCGGGCCTAATTCCTTCATCAACTCCACACCACCCGGAAAGGTTCCGGCTCCACCCATATAGACCTGCTTGGCATCGTTTAACCTGCCTACCATATCCATGTTGATCATTAATTTAATCTGTGACAACGGAACAACAGGATTGTCCGCAAAATATTTACTGCCCAACAGCCCTTGTTCCTCTGCCCCAAAAGCGATCAACAAAATACTTCTTTTTAATTCTGACCTGTGGGCCATTAGCTTCTCCCCTATTTCCAATAATGCCGAAGTACCACTTGCATTATCATCCGCGCCATGGTGTATCCCAATTTTATCGGACTTTGATGATGGTCCGCCCCCCATTCCCAAATGATCGTAATGGGCGCCCAAAACAATGTATTCATACTTTAATAATGGATCATTACCCTCTATAAAGCCTATTACGTTCCATGTCTCAACGGTATTTTTAGGAACCTCCCCTTTCTTTACCCTTAATTGGGCCACAAAAGGCTGCTTATAGGATGTCTTGAAGGGAGGTATTCCCGACTTTTTAAAATCCTTGGATATATATCTGACAATCCTTTTATTGATTTTTCCTCCGGGATATCTTCCAGAATTTTTGTCGGCCGTTAAATAAGAAATATGTTCCTTAAGTTCAACGGTAGTAATATCTTCCTGTGCGATGCAAATATTGAACCAACTGCCCAACAAGAAAATTGCAATAATTAATTTCATATATCGATGTTCTTTACTTCTTTTCTTCAAATTTTGCCTTTTCAAAATTCATCGGCAAACTTATGCCTTGACCTCTCCATCTAATCAACAATCGGTCTAAATTGGAACGGAAAACACTATAATCTTTTCTAGTTTTGGATGTCCAACCTACCTCTGCATAAGCAGCTATTCTAGGGAAAATCATTTTGTCCATGTCAATGGCTTCAGGAATCCATTCTCCCCACATTTGGCAACCGCTCCCAATAACTTTGTCGTGAAATCTTTCTTCCAATCCTTCAGGAATGGGGTCAAAACTATAGGACTTTTCCAGTGGGATAAATTTATAGGAATAGTCCAAATAGGTATATTCATGATATGAATTTACTATATCATATCCGTCGTGAACCGCTTTAGATACCAAATCCAAATTCCCTTTCCAAAAATGTACCAAGGTATTTTTGGCTAAGCTTTTTTTGACCTCCATGTCCGTAGCTTCCTGCCATTCATGTACATTTTCTCCAAGAATTTCATTCCAGCCCATCATTCGGTGCCCATTCTGATTTAAATAATTCGAGATTTTGTTTGTAAAAAAAATATGCAAGTCTGCTGGAGATGTCAATCCGTTTTCTTTAATGAAATTTTGAATTTCCACTGAAGATTTCCATGCATCAAATTTTACTTCATCACCGCCAATATGGATTATATTACTAGGAAATAATTCCATAACCTCTGAAAGTACATTTTCAAGAAACTCGTACACCCGTGGATCGGACACATTAAAGGAATCTGGGAGCTTCCCAAAAATGGTAGGTACCTCCTTGAGTTCCCCAATAGTTCCCAAATAAGGATATGCGGCAATAGCTGCAGATGCATGACCGGGCATTTCGATTTCAGGAATAATAGTAATTTGTCTTTCGTTGGCGTATGCAATAATGTCCTTAATCTCTTCCTGGGTATAATATCCGGAATGAGGGGTGTTAGACCTTTCTGCACTATCCCAACCCCCTATTTGGGAATTGTTCCTGAAAGATCCAATTTCCGTCAATTTGGGATACTTTTTTATTTCCAATCGCCATCCTTGATCATCAGTCAAATGCCAGTGGAACACATTCATCTTTAGAAGTGCCATCTGATCTAATAGTTTTTTCACCTGTTCAGTTCCTTTAAAATATCGGCCTTCATCCAACATAAATGCACGCCAGCTAAATCTTGGACCATCTTCGATGCTGATCCCGGAAATTGAAAGGTTCCCATTATCACTATCCTCCCCAATTAACTGCCTAAGGGACATTATACCATAAAAAACACCAGCAGATGTTCCAGCTGAAATTGATATGGCACTATTAACAACCTTTAAGACATATCCCTCTTCCCCTAATTTCTGGGCTAATCCAGGGTCGAGGGTAAGGATGATTCCTTTTCCCCCTTTTCTTTTGATTTTCAGTTCTTTCTGATATTCAACTTTCAATAATTCTTGGAGATAGCTTGCATTTTGTTGGTTGGGGCTGTCAGCTATTATAGGCGTATTGGAAGTAATAATATACTTCCCTTCTTTCAAATCCGCACTCAAAGGTTGTGGAATTATTCCAGTGTTTTGTCCAATACTAGATAAAGCCCAAAATAAAACCAAAGGCAAAACAATTCTAATGTTCTTCATTTTTTTCAATAATTGCTAATTAAAATCATTTAACAGGAAGTTCTTTGCAGATAATATAATTCCATTTCTTCACAGACCGTCACTAAGGGCCGGAATCCTAAATTTTTCAATAGTGGGTTCCGTATGCTGACTTTCCAAAATCTTGGCCGCTTTTTCCAGTATCTCGGGGTGTTGATCCGCGACGTTTGTAGTTTCTTTTAAATCTGTCTTCAGGTTGAACAGTTCCAGTTTTGGTTCATTTTTTTTGTCCTTCAAATGAGATTTCACAACTTTCCAATCGCCCATTCTGATCGCCAATTGCCCACCATATTCCGGAAACTCCCAGTACAGGAAGTCGTGTTTCTTCTCTTGATCCCCAGCAATTAGAGTGGGCAAAAAGCTGATTCCGTCGGTATACTTTGGCGCCTCATAACCTGCAACATTTGCCAATGTGGCCATAACATCATAGTGTACGGAAATATGATCGGTTGTGGTACCAGGTTTTATACTGCCGGGCCATGTGGCAATCATTGGTACCCTAATCCCCCCTTCATAAACGAAGCCTTTTCCACGACCAAGCTCGCTCCTAAATGGTTTGGCACTATCAAACCATGGTGAGTCCGTACCTCCATTAAAAGTGGGGCCATTGTCCGAGGTAAAAATGATCAAAGTATTCTCGTACAACCCGTCTGCTTTTAACTTCGCTACTAGTTTCCCAACATTTTCATCCAAATAAGAAACCATTGCAGCGTAACCGGCATGGGGGTTTTGATGTGGAAAATATCCTCTTTCACCCAAATAGGGTTCCTCTTTCCCAAACTTATTTTTATAATAATCCACCCATTTTTGGGGAGCTTGGATAGCCGCATGGGGAATGGGCGTGGCCCAATAAATAAAAAATGGATTTTCCTTGTTCCTATCTACAAAACCTTGTAACTCCTTAAACATAAGATCGGGAGCATAATCGTTTAATGTATAAGGCGCATAACTTGCTGGTTCATTAATATCTGCCCCTTTGGCCAACTTAGTACTTGGCGCTATAGTATCGTTATTTAAATGTACCCTTTTTTCGTTTTTGTAAAGGTGCAACGGATAGTAGGTGTGGGCTTGTCGCTGACAGTTATATCCGAAAAAGAAATCGAATCCCATTGTTGTGGGAATAGAATTGGTATGGGGCGCACCCAATCCCCATTTACCGAACATAGCGGTGCTATACCCTACCTCCTTTAATTTTTTGGCAATTGTAATGGTGCTGTCCGGCATGGGGCGCTGCCCTTCCAATACGGAGTCTTTGGCCATTGCTTTGTAATTCCATACCTCCCCGCGTTCTCCCCATTCCTCATTACCACGAATATGGGCATGCCCGGAATGAGTACCCGTTAACAACATATAACGTGCAGGGGCACAGACTGGAGCACTTGTATAGTGTTGTGTAAACAACATCCCTTCCTTTGCCAGGGCATCAATATTGGGGGTCTCAATTTTCTCCTGACCATAGGCACCCAGTTCGGCATATCCAAGATCATCGGCCAAAATGTAGATTATATTTGGTCTTGATGCTGGAATTACACTATCTTCTTTTTTACCTTCATCCTTACAGCTTAATAAGGTGAATGGAATTAAAATTAGAGCAATTAATTTATTCATAAGTTTTTTTCTTGTTTCTAGCTTGGCGCCTGTTTTATCTAATAACTAAAGTCTTAATTCTATTTTCTTTTCTCTTTTTTATGGCCACTAAGCAATCAATATTTTTTTTAACATCAATTGCACGCTTCCATTCCTTTTGCTCATTTACTAATTCTCAAACTAACGCATTTCCAAATTAATAAATTGCTATTGTATTGGTTTCTGAAGTAGTGAAAAATCTATCACTGGAGCTACTCCGTTAGCAGTCCTTTCATGAAAGGTATCTATAGAGGTCTTTTCATTAAAAAATCCACAATTCTTCATAAAAAATTTGTTGCCAACGGCCCCTCCGGCATAATCTTCCCTAGATCCCTTCCTGGCGGTAGCATCTGCCGTAAATTTGGCTTTGGTAAGTTCATGCCACTGCCCGTTGGTATCGTAAATCCATTGGTTGGTATATTCTCCCATTCTGGAAATATGGCCTACTTCTGTCCTAAAGTTTTCTAGAAAGGAATGTGGTCTTTTTAAATAGGTCGAGGTATGTGGTCTTCTAAAACTGGCTATTAAATTCCATTCTTCAGATTCCGAATCATAGAAATAGGCGGTATAATCAGTAGAATTATTTACAGAAGGTTCACCTTTTAGTAAAAATTTATAGGTATTGCCAGCTTTCCAATTGAACACTTTATAACTTTGTCCACCTGAGCCTTCGTTACCAAATTCGCCTGTGGTTACTCCTTCCCCTTTACCTAGCAAAATTATTCTATATTCCTCCGGAATACTTTTTGGGTCCTGGGTTTCAAACGGACTCCAGACAGAAAACAGGATTCTCCTTTCAGTCTCAGAATTCACCTGCATTCCAAAATAGCCCTCGCCGAAGCCATTGGCCATATAATAGGATCCAATAACATCCTCGTTTTCAGGAACCGTAATTTCATTATAAAACCAAAGTATGTCGGTGTTTTCGGGAGTGGTATAGCTTAAATGTACAGATGGCCCCCTTCTACCCCAATAAAAGTCTTCCTTTACGTAAGTAAGCTTACCATTGGCTGCCTGTCCACCTATAAGTACCTCATTGACCTCCACAAAATTGCTTGCTGTTTTTTCCAATCCTTGAAGTTCCACAAAGTGATAACCAGGTGTGGCAATTTTGAAAACGCCTACATCCACTGTTTCAAAATCTTGATTGGAGACTTCGATCTCCTTTGTGGTTCCGTCCAAGGTAACTCTGATTTTGGAAAAACCTTCGCTCACTTTAAGATTTAGTCCCACATTTAATTGTCCTACTTGATCGGTTTTAAAATAGGTTCTTATAACCGTATTCGCATCATTCCAATTCCTTATCCCCTCATCAGAAATAAGATGTCGATTATCCCTTACCTCATTTACCACCCAGCTATTGCCTCCCGGTTTTATGCTATCGGTTAAGCTTAATTTTTCCAAGGATATTTCTTCAGGATTATCCTGCTTGGCCAAAGTTGTACAAGAGCCCACTACTAATAGTAAACCTAGTCCAATTACATTTTTGTATCCTTTAGTACTTGCTTTAATGCTTTTAGTAGCCACTTTAAAAAACCTGGGGCCAACATTCGTTATTGCTATCATTTTAATCATTGTATTATTATCGTTTTTTTTGAATATTTTGTCCTGTTCACTTTAATTTAAAACCCTCTAGATGAGCTACTTTTCCCTTTAACTTTCGAGGACTCTTACCAAACTCTTTTTTAAAGCATTTCGAAAAATATTTGGGATCATTAAAGCCCACCAGGAACGCTGCCTCGGATACCGAGTAATTGCAATCGCCAATTAAAACCGCTGCCTTTTTAAGACGCATGGTCCTAACAAAATCTACTATTTTCTTCCCCGTTAGCCCCTGAAATTTTCTATAAATAGCAGAATAGCTCATATTTAGATCCTGTGACAGATCCTCGGTTTTAAAATCTGGATTACTAATCTGATTTTCCACAAGATTTACCAGATTTTCAAGAAAAACTTCATCTTGGGACCTACTTCCTCCATTTTTGGGAGTCGTAATTAGGTCGTTCTTATATTTCATAATTAACCGGTCACTACGGGTAATAATATTATTCACCTTTAGAACCAGTTCATTAATATTAAAGGGTTTGTTTATGTATTCGACCGCCCCTGTCCGCAACCCCAAAATTTTGTTTTTTGCTGCTTTTTTGGCGGTGAGAAGTATAATTGGGATATGGGTAGTGAGCTCATTTCTTTGAAGCATTTTGCTCATTTCAATACCATCCAATTTCGGCATCATAATATCACTTATTATCAGGTCCGGATTGTGCTCCAAGGCCAAGGCATAGCCTTCTTCCCCATTTTCCGCCAGCAGAACATTGTAGTAATCGGAAAAGATATCTTTTAATGATATTTGTAGTTCATAATTATCCTCTACCACTAAAATGGTCTTCGCCAATTTAGCTGAAGCTGTGACTATATTTTCCTCCTTCATTTCATATTCAACCTCCTCAACTTCCATAATAGCCTCTTCCAAGGTTACCTCATTTTGTACACTCTCATTCCTATTTTTATCCATAGGAAAACTTACACTAAAACAGGTTCCCTTGAC
The DNA here is from genome assembly GCF_018860365.1 of Arenibacter algicola. Classification (GTDB taxonomy): domain Bacteria; phylum Bacteroidota; class Bacteroidia; order Flavobacteriales; family Flavobacteriaceae; genus Arenibacter; species Arenibacter algicola_B. Next base: position 107,604 of record NZ_JAHKPO010000018.1, on the reverse strand, counting down.
CGGGTCCGACTTTACATCGATCTTCCCATGGTGCAGATCCACCAATTCCTTGGTTAGGGCCAGCCCTATGCCCGTCCCTATTTTTTGTTTCCCTGTATCTGCCTGATAGAACAATTGGAAAATATTTTCCAACTCCTCATTTGGAATACCCGGTCCGGAATCGGTAACGGATATTTTAACATTTCTTTCCCAGTCCTCCACAATTACATCTAATGAAATAGCCCCTCCTTTAGGTGTAAATTTGAAGGCATTGGATAGAAGGTTAAAGAAAATATGTTCCATTTTATCTTTATCGTACCACATTTTCAACTCATCACTGGGGTAGCTACATTTAAAATGGATTCCCTTGAACATGGCTTGCTCCTCAAAGGAGCTGGTTATTTCCTTTAGATCGGCAACAATATTGTGTTCTGCCGCCCTTAATACCAGTTTCTCCAATTCCTTGTCCCTTAAAGAAGTTAATTCAAATACAATTCGGGATAATCGATTAGCATTGTTGGAAATTAGCTTGAGGCGCTGTTGCAACAGCACATTACCACTTTTCATAGCACGTTGCAACATGTTTTCCAAAGGAATCAAAATCAAGGTCAAAGGGGTTTGAATTTCGTGGGACATCTTGGCAAAGAAATCCATTTTTAGGGCGTAAAGTTCCCTTTCATGTTTATGTTCCAGTTCATCTGCAATTACCCTGTTCCTAAGTCTGATCCAGATGACCGTTCCATAAAGTAGGCCAATAATTAAAAACAAATAAATCAACTGAGCCAGATTTGATCGCCAAAACGGCCGTAAAATGGTTATAGCAACAGATGTTTCTTTTATGTCCCATTCCCCGTTCCCGGTACTGGCCTTGACTTCAAAAAGGTAATTCCCGGGAGGTATGTTGGTATAAGTTGCCAAACGTTCCTTTTCGGAATTTATCCAATTGTCATTAAACCCTTTAAGTCTATAGGCATAATTATAATTGGAAAACAGCACATTGTCTATTGCCAAAAATCGAAAGGCAAATGATGATTGGTCATGGTCCAGTTCCAGTGCCTCCAATTTTTCAACCCCCTCGGTAATTTGTTCCGGAATGACGTTTATGGCGGGCTGGTTTAGGATAGCAATATCTTCAATAAATAACTTGGCTACTGTTTCTTCTTTTTTAAGTTGATTGGGCTTAAAGTAGCTTACTCCATTTAACCCCCCAAAATAAATATTCCCATCCCATCCCACATGCGCACTGCGCTGCATAAAGGAATCATCCTGCAGTCCATCTATTTTTTGAAACACCCTAGATATGGAATCCTTTACATTTATATGCCAGATGCCCTTGGTTGAACCCAACCATAAATTATCGTTGTTCTCCAATATTACGGATCTAAAGATGGTATTGTCATAAGTCCCGTTTATCTTTATTTTTTCAACTTGTTGGTCAGCAATATTAAATTTAATCAATTCCCCACTTACCATAACCAACCATATGGCATCTGCATTACTGGCGGCCATGGACCAGATATCATAATTCTTATTGGAAATGAGAGTATCGTTGACATGTTGGAACCGGGTAAAATTGGATTTAGCAATATCGCTACCATCTTCGTTGAACCTAAATACCCCACCTCCATTACACGCAAGCCAAACGGTCCCTGAAGAATCTTCAACAACAGATTGGGAAATGGATCCCACCAATCCGGCTGTGCCATTTTCAAAACGCGCCAACAATTTGTTTCTTTCCGAAAACAAATAAATTCCCATGTCGGTCGTCACCCATAATCTACTTTTGGAGTCCTTAAAAATAAATCGAACGTCCAAAACCATATTATTCTTGGAATTGTTCAAAGGCACCTTAGAGAACCGGCCTTTATTCGTATTATAAACCCACAATCCATTTTTATAGGTCCCTATCCAAATATTGCCACTATTGTCCTCATTGATAGAGTGAATATAAAACCCTTTACTTTGGGCCGAGTTGTTAAAAAATTGCTTTTCAACTCCATTTTCGTCAACCTTGGTAATTCCGTCCCCGTCCGTCCCTATCCAAAGTGTTCCATCCTTTGCCCTGTAGGAAGACAACACCCGTGCAGGGCTTCCCTGCACCGCTCCAGAATGAAAATTTATCTGATTATTCTTATTGCGCAGTATGTTTATATCCCCATAATTGGTAAGTACCCACAAGTTGCCCTTTAAATCTTCGTTTATACCAATTACTGTATTGGTACTCAAGGAAAACCCATTAAGATAATTGTGCTTATAAATTGTCAATTCGCCAGACTCAGTATCCAACCTGTACAGACCATCCCCATCGGTTCCCAACCAAATAAAACCATTTACATCGCAATACATTGATATAAACAATTCATTTAACTGACTACGCCATTGCTCATTTATAATCTCATCCTGAACAAAGGATTCTTTGTCAAAATCATAAACCATTATCCCATGCCCCACATAGGACGAACCGATCCATAATCTATTTTTTTTATCCAGCAGCAGTAGGCTGTTGTCTGCCAGGGTATAGTCATAGGGCACCTCCAATGTCTCTAGACGTTTGGTTCCCAAATAATAAATATACATAGGTCCCTTATAGGTGCTTACAATAAGTTGATCGGATTTCCTAACCACCAAGGAATTCACTTCATTTAGACCTGAAGAATTACCGGGAATGGTGGTAATACTATCCACAATTCCCTTGCCGTGGTCATAGGAATATATAACTCCCTTGTCCGTGGCCAACCAAATAATACCATTATCCTCGTTGACAATATTAACCTTGTGCTTCTTCTGAAACCCCTCTATGGAATTGTCTATGGACAAAAACCTTCCATTTTTCTCCAAATAGGATATTTGCCCATTCATGGATAAAGCCCAAATTACCCCCTTGGCATCCCTAAATATTTTTTTTAATTCATCTGAAGCAGTATCCTCCTTAAAAATTGACTCTTTGGGAGTAAATTCAAAATTATAACCATCGTATTTGGATATACCTTCTGCATGGGCCAACCAAACAAAACCCAGGCTATCCTGTACGGTATGGGTAACCTTTACATTACGGTTATCCAGTTTACTGGGAAGGTGGATAAAATTAGAAGAATGCTGTCCTGACAAATAGGACCAACAAAACAGCCCCAGTACATATAGAGCGTAAATTTTATTCCTATTTATTTTCTTGTTCAAACTGCAACAATTACAATTAATCCTTCCTAATTCTGTCCGAAACAAATGTACCTATAATTGGTGTCAACCTAAAGGAGGTATTTTTTGCAAAAAGGTGGAAAAAAACTTCAAATATCGAAATAATCCGAAAATTTACCCCTAGAACGCAAAAAAAGAACACCTAAATAATTAACACAATATTAATATTTGTGGAACATTAACAACAAGTATCTGTATTAAGGAAAATATGAACCAAAGAAGAAATTTTATTAAGAAGACCGCCATTACAGGAGCTGGTATAGCCCTATTGCCTAATCTAAGTTTAGGAAATGGTTTTGCAAAAGACGCCCAAAAAATAAGAGTAGGTGTAATTGGTGTTGGATTAAGGGGAACCAATCATTTGGATAACCTTTTAAAAAGAACGGATGTTTTGGTTACGGCCATATGTGACATAGACCAAAACCGTATTGATATTGCACAGGATCATATAATAAAAGCTGGCCAAAAGAAGGCCAAAGCCTTTGGAAAAAATGAGCACGATTATAAAAACCTATTGGCACTGGCAGACATAGATGCAGTGGTCATTGCCACTCCTTGGTTATGGCATACAAAGATGGCGGTAGACTCCATGAAAGCTGGTAAATATACCGGCCTTGAAGTATCCGCAGCCAATACCCTTGAGGAATGTTGGGATTTGGTCAACACCCATGAGGAAACCGGTTCCCACCTCATGATTTTGGAAAACGTAAACTATAGACGTGATGTGCTTGCCGTATTAAATATGGTTAAACAGAATGTTTTTGGGGAATTATTACATTTTAGATGTGGATATCAGCACGATCTGCGCGGGGTAAAATTCAATGACGGAAAAACTGCCTACGGAAAGGGTGCCGAATTCGGCGCCAAAGGTATCTCCGAATCGGCTTGGAGAACACAGCATTCCCTGTTGAGAAATGCAGATGTCTACCCTACCCATGGTCTTGGACCTATAGCGGTTATGGCAGATATAAACAGGGGAAATAGATTTTTATCACTTACTTCACATGCTACCAAAGGTGTTGGTCTACATAAATATATTGTGGATACCGCTGGTGAAGATCATCCCAATGCCAAATTAAAGTTTAAACAAGGTGATATCATTACCTCTACCATAGAAACTTCCAACGGGGAAACTATCATAGTTACCCATAATGTAAACAACCCCCACCCCTACTCCTTAGGTTTTAAAGTTCAGGGGGCACAGGGACTTACGGACTTCGATTACCACACCCAACGAATCCATATTGAGGGAACTACAGAAGGACATGGATGGGAGAATATGGATTCCTGGTTCGAAAAATATGATCATCCGCTTTGGAAAAAATTCGGAAGCAGTGCTACGGAAGCTGGTCATGGCGGTATAGATTTTTATGTGATAAATGCCTTTATAGAGTCGGCCAAAGAAAATATTGCACCTCCTATGGATGCCTATGATGCTGCCGCATGGAGTGCCGTTACACCACTTTCCGAACTATCTATAGAAAATAATGGGGAACCACAGGATTTCCCTGATTTCACCAGAGGTACTTGGATCAAAAGAAAACCTTATAACTGGATTAAGGACACATACTAGTTGTAAATATAGAATTGCTTATTGAGTTGTTTGAGTTAGTTGTTTTTCAAAACCCATTTCATGAAAATGGAATGGGTTTAAAAAGTAACAGACACTACACAAAAGTAAAACCCAAATAGAATATGAACAGAAACATTTAAAAAAATTAGCTCGACAAGAATTTTTCAAATTTTAACATCAACCGATTATTAATTTAAACTAGATCAATGAAAAAACCATTTTTTTATTTACTAATTCTAATTTTGAGTGTAGGCCATTTAGCCCACGCTCAAAATAAAACGGTCCAAGGAACCGTTTTCGATGACAATGGAGTTCCATTACCAGGAGCTTCTGTCGTAGTTAAAGGAACCTCTACCGGAACACAATCCGACTTTGATGGTAATTTTTATATTGACGTACAAGGTCCACAATCCATTTTAACAGTTTCCTATCTTGGTTTTAAACCACAGGAAATCCTTGTGGGAAACCAAACACAGATAAACATCACCTTGGCTCCGGATGCTACCCAATTGGACGATGTAGTCTTAATTGGTTACCAAAAGGTATTTAAAAGGGATGTTACCAGTGCTGTCTCCAGTATTAAGAGCGACGATATTGAAGGAATTCCGGTATTGGACGTATCAGGATTGATCGCTACCCAAGCCACTGGTATCCAGAGTGTGAATATGACAGGAGCACCTGCAGGTAGGGGTGCACTAATTATTCGTGGTAACACCAGTATAGGCGGGGATATCGATGCCGATTTGGCCTACAGTAGTCCGTTATACGTAATTGATGGGGTACAGACCAGTTTAGAGGATTTAGCCGGTTATGGTGTCTCCAACGTTGACTTTTTGGCCTCACTGAACCCTAACGACATAGCGAGTATAGATGTACTTAAAGATGCTTCAGCAGCGGCCATTTACGGATCCAGGGGAGCCAATGGGGTTATCATCATTGAAACCAAAAAAGGTGTAGCCCTTGACAAACCGGAATTTTCGTTTTCCACCAGTTTAGGGTTGCAACCCAAACCCAACTTGGTACCAATGTTGGCAGGAAGCGCTGAAAGGCAAGCCAAAATGGGGATGATCCAAAGATGGTGGCATACGGACGAATTACAATCCGGACAAACACCAATGGTCTTGACCGACAGTATAAACCCTGCATTTAATAATAATGTAGATTATCAAGGTTTATTTTATAAAACCGGGATTGATCAGCAGTACGATTTTAGTGTTCGTGGTGGTAGTGAGAAAACCAACTATAGGGTTTCCCTAGGTTATGACAACCAGGAAGGTGTTATAAAAGGTACTGGTGTTGATAGGGTTACTTTTTCCTCCAATCTTAATTTTACTGCTGGGGAAAAGTTTCGCAACCAATTAATTACAAGATTTACCCATACCGATCTACAAACTGGACAAGGAAACCCTTACCAAGGAAGTTTTAACCTTAACTCTTCCCTACCTGTAGATCCGGCCGGACTACAATCTTCCCTATTTTATATCACTGACGAAAGAAAACAGTCCTTAAGTGGGGAGCTGGAAGGCAAATTAAATGAGGATAGGACAGTTAACTTTACCATTTCCAACTTTGCCACCTTTGACCTTTTACCAAGCCTTAGCCTAAACTCCCAACTAAGCTTTGTTTATGACAGCAATAAGAAGAACTTTTATGAGCCGTCTACCATAAGGACAGAAGGAGATGGTTTTGCAAGTTATGCTTTGTACAACAGAAAAAACTTGACCGCTGAAACCTATTTAAGCCTATTTAAAAACATTGGTGCCAATAACGATCATGAAGTTACTGGAGTATTGGGAAATAGGGTAGATTATAACAAATATGAAGACATGGCCATGACCGCCTTTGGTTTTGGTAGTGATGCTATTCAAACAATTAACAACAGGTACACCCAAGACCAAATAAGTGGATATACCGATATAAGTGCCAATGCATTGGTATCCTATTTTGGGCGTGTGAGCTATAAGTACAAAAATCGTTATATGGTGGGTGGAAACTTCAGTATTGATGGTTCCTCCAGATTTGGTAAAGATGTACGCTGGGCCAAGTTCCCTTCCCTAAATGCAGGTTGGGTTATTTCGGATGAGCCCTTCCTTAAGCCCCATATTTCCAGTTTTATAGATTATTTAAAAATTAGGGGTAGCTGGGGTATCAACGGGAAGCAATTCCCAGAAAACTACCTACGTTTCGGAAAATACAATTTAGGTTATGGTGGAAACCCTTATTGGGCCAACCAAATGAATGTTTCCAGTTACGGTGGTGTTACCGGGGTTATTCCAAATTACGACCAAATTGGGAATGCATCCCTTTCATGGGAAGAAACCGAACAATGGAATGTTGGGTTTGACCTGGATATGTTCAACAGAAGGGTAAGTTTGGCATTTGATGCCTATAACAAGAGTACGGACAAGTTATTTTTTGATGTTGCTTTCCCCGCCTATTCCGGTTATAACTCCGCTCCTACAAACGTAGCCGGGGTATTAAACTACGGTTGGGAATCCATGCTACGTTACCACGTTTTCCCTAGGGAGAACGACCTTCGAATGGAATTGTCCGTTGGTTTTGCTCAAAACAAAAACTACGTTTCCAAATTGCCAAATGGCAACCAGGATTACATAGGAGGTGATTATGGATATGTTGTTGGGCGTCCGCTTAACCTGTACAAGATGTTCATTAATGATTATATCATTGATGATCTAGATCAATTGCCTGTAAATCCATTTACTGGAGAACCTTTGCAAGGAAAATCCGCTTGGGCCAATATCCGCCCAGGTTTTCCAATATGGCAAGATCTTAACGGGGATTACTTACTTAATGAGGAGCACGATCTAAAATTAACTACAGACTACTCTCCTATCCCCGATATTACAGGTTCATTCAATATAAACCTGCAGTACAAAAAATGGTACTTCCAAGCCTATAGTCAATTCTCCTTTGGTGCCGATATAAAGAATACCGTGTTAAACAGTTATATGGATAGCTACGATAGGGGTGGTGATGATTGGGCCAGAAGAGGACTTGCCGACCTAAGTGAATATACATTTTGGCAACAGCCTGGTGATGGTGCTGCCGGTGTAGACTTTCCTGCCATGTACCCACAGAGTCCAACACTTGGAGCATTTTACGGCTTCAGGGGCAATCAGACCCTTTGGATAGAAAGTGGTGATTATTGGAAAGTTAACAATGCTTCCATTGGATACACTTTTGATCAGAACGATAACTTTATGAAGAACATTGGCCTATCCCGTTTAAGAATCTACGGAGCAATGTTGAACCCTTACCAATGGCAGAGATCCAAGAAGGTAGTAGATGCCTCCATGGTGGATGCCAAAGGACATACTTATGGAAACGGATATCCACAAGCTAGGACAATTACCATTGGAATTGATACAAAATTTTAAATTATAAACGATGAAACAGATAAAAAGTTTTAAAATATATATCATGGTCCTGGGCTTACTAGGTGCAGCCAGCTGTTCCGATTTATTGGACCAGGAGCCTATCAGCATTACCCATCCCGATGTCTTTTGGGATAGTCAGGCAAACGCCGAACAGGCCGTTGCTGGTGCCTATGGTCTTTTTAAGGAAGCTATTATGACACAATCCAATTTTCTATATTGGGGTGAATGGACCGGAATGACCTTTATGAACAGTCGCAACTGGATCGTTAACTACATTGAAGGTAGTGGCAATTACGTATTGGCTTACCGAGATGCTTCCATGAACTGGAAAAACTTCTATAGAGCCGCCAACTGGGCCTATACCATTGAACAATATATAGCGGATATGCCCGTAGATATGTTCGATTCCCAGTCTGAAAAAGATCGCCTTTTGGGAGAAGCTGCCTTTATTAGATCACTGACCTATTTTTATATGGCCCGTATCTGGGGAGATGTGCCTATTGTAGAGCAATCCATAGAAAGCTCCGATCAGCTTATTTCTGAGGACGGATACATTGTTGAAAATGCAAGGGTTGATGAATTGCAAGTGTTGGATTATGCTCTGGAAGCCGCTAATAAATCTATTGGATTATTGCAGTATTCCACTCCAGGAGCCTCCAATTGGGCTATTACTGCCAACAAGGCAAGCGCAGAAGCCTTAAAGGCCCACATTACACTTTGGTATGCAGGAAGGGACAATGACAATCCCGAGATGTTACAGCAAGCCATTGACGCAACTACATCAGTTATCAATAATAGTGGTGCCAGTTTAATCGATTATGTAAACGAAGGAAAAGAGGGGTTTGATGAAATGTGCATCGGTCAATCCAAGACCGGCTTGTTCGAAATCAATATCAGCGCGGATATGAACGAATCCTTTAGGTTGCTTCAATATGATGATAACCATACTGGACTTACATTAAATTACCCTGTTTGGCAAAGTGTCAATACCGGTATAAGTCCTTATATGGATCCAGATTTCTATGGTAATGAGATGATGGCCACAGATGCCGATAGAGCTAATGACGTGCGTAAGGATCTTTTCTTTTATGAATATGGAACCAATGCAGACTACTCCTACCTACAGAAATACTCGCATTCTGCACAGGATGAAGCTTCCGAAGATGCCTATGCCCAATTTTCTGAATCCAATATCTTAATATTCAGGTTGGCAGATATGTATTTATTAAGAGCAGAGGCCAATGCCAGAAAAGATCTATCGGGTCCTGCTATTTCTGATTTAAATGAGATTAGAAGCAAAGCCAATGTTCCGGATTATACGGGAGGAACAGACCGCGAATCCCTAATGAAGGCCATATTTGATGAGCGCGCCATTGAATTTGTTGGTGAAGCCCAATCTGGTTATGATAGAATACGTATGGATTATTACGATGGAGTGCCATGGGTAAACCAAGCAAGAAATGCCAAAAAAGGATATTTCTGGCCTGTCCTTCCTTCAGTGATATCGAGGAATCCTTCCATTCTACAAACAGAATACTGGAGAGGTAAATTGTAGACTAATTTTAGAACTAAAGAAAACAATCACGATGAAAAAAATAATAATCATACTAACAGCCGTTGTAGTCCTTTATTCCTGTGATAAGGATGGAAACTACCTTGTAGATGGAGGTATTAGTAGTCCAGAGGTGGGAACTACCACCATGGAATTTTTTAAAGCCCATAGTCAGTTGGATACTTTGGCCCTATTAATTGAAAAAGCAGGAATGGCCGATTTGGTGAACGGAAACAACACCATCTTTGCTCCCAATAATCTTTCCATTAAGAATTATGTGAACGCTGTACTGGCAGATATGAGGGAAGTAGATCCACAAGCCCAGTTTACCGTAAACGATATTCCTTTGGATACCCTTACCAAATATATGGGGGGTTATATTTTTTCCGGAAAAATAAGAAGGGAAAACATGACCAAGGACCAAGGAAAAATCTATACTGCCGTAAACGGTGAAGAAAAAAGAATTTCCTTGGAACCAACAGATCAATATAATAATGAGTTGGATTCCAAACCCGAATATGTGTACTTCACTTATAAACAAGGTGATGACTGGGACGAATGGGATAACATAGATGATGATGATAAGGTGGTAGTAAAAACCTCCAATTTAATCTCTACCAATGGAGTTATTCATGTCCTACAGGGAAACCATACTTTGTTCAATTTTGAAAGGGACTAATAAAAATCATAAAAACAAAAAGATGAAAAATATAATTTATTCCATACTGATCATTATCGTAATGGTTGCATCTTGTCAACCACCGGAAGTGGGTTACATCAGTGACAATATCCATGCTTTGGAAGACACCATAGCCGTTCCACGTGGGGTGTTTAAAGTTGGGGCCGCACCGGCCATAGAAGGATCAACCTACCCCTTAAAATGGGAGATTACAAGTATCACGGATGCCCAAGGCAACCCTACCAACGATTTGTTCGACGAATATGAGCTGTTAACTTGGAAGTCCGCCTTTAATGCCGAAACCGATACTACCTTGGCATTAGTGGAAGAAAAGTTGGAACTGGGAGATTACCCCACCATCATGATCAATGAAGTAAGCGGACAATTGGCCTTTACCCAGGCGAGTAAGTTTGTAACCAATAATAACATTTACAAGGTAAACGTTAAAGCTACCAACGTAAGGGGGGAGCGTCAATTGGATGACTTTGTAATAGTAAAATTGGATGATTTTCAACCGGTTGAATTCCCAACAGAAATGCGTTCAAGACTGCAATTGGGCAAAGGTGGCGGCGCTTATGACATAGCCTATACCTCTACCATTATGAACGATTTTGACAACGGTGTTCCCAGTGTTTTGGATGGTACCCATCCTTATATAACAGTAACCAAGGTAAGTGAAGAACCAGCTTTGGGGGTTAAAGTGAAAATGATCATCGCGGACAGTTATGATAAACCATTAAATCCAGAAAAGGTTGTCTTCTATCCATCCGGGTCAACCTTCTTACAAAACTATCATGACAATTCTGTAGATACGGAAGTTGATGCAACTGGTTCCACATTCTCGCTACCGGCACCACCGTTCCCTCAGTACGGAAGAACTTATGCTACCGGGACCAACTCCTATTTAATGTATTACCTAACCACAGATGATGCCTTTACAGTGGACACTGCAGCCTTTGAAGCAGATAATGGACCTAAAGATTGGACACCATATATAGATCCAGACACTGGAGAAATTAGAAACAGGGCCTATATACGCTGGGGAATCAAAATAAATGATTCCGGTACCTGGGAGATAAAAATGAAAATACCATATACCAAGATAAAGGAATAATATAAACTAGTTTAGTATACCTTATAAATGGTTTGTTTTGGCGCAACTTTGGTTCCCATTTCAAACCATTTTTTTATTTATTTTTAGCCATAATGACAACAATTATACTACTTTATACAACTTGAAGTCAACAAGCATGAACAGAAGAAAATACATCAAGACCATTGCACTGGGAACCCTATTGCCCAGCTTTTCCGCTTCGGCGTTCCCATTTGGATTAGTAGGCCAAAATAAAATACTTGAAACAATACAATTTAAAAGCAATTGGCACAACTGGCCCGATATGAAATGGGTAGGTCCCGAATATTGGGGAAACCGATTGCAGGATTGGCGACTTAAAAATGGAACGGTCGTTTGCAATATTAGTGCTGAAAATAGAAACCTTCAGTTATTGACCGTTCAAAAAACGGAATATCTGTCCCCATTACAGGTGAATGTGGAAATAAACTTATTAAATAATAATATATCACCTACTGATAAAGGCTGTTTGGGAATAAGACTGGGATGTAAAGGTCCCTTCGAGGATTACCGATCCGCTGCCGTTTTTGGTAAAGGGCTCAATATAGGACTTAACCCTAATGGTACGCTACAGGTAGGGGATGAATCCTTCGAAACCAAGCTTTCACAAATTCCAAATAACTTCAAATTGGCAGCAGAGTTTAGGCCTTCAGAAAATAAATACCAATTAAAGGTTTTGATACTGGACTCCATAACCGATCAACTAATTCATACCCAGGAAAACATAGCCGTTGATGGTAAAAGTGTTGAAGGCAATTTTGCCCTGCTCGCCGATTTAAAAACGGCTAAGAGTAACGCATCCCAACCTTCTGCCTCATTTTCCAATTGGAATATATCCGCAGATAATCTTATTTCAAACAAGGACCAATTATATGGACCTATTTGCTTTGCCCAATACACCCTTCAAGACCAAAAGCTAAAACTAACAGCACAGTTAGCTCCCATTGAAGAAATTGAGGGTCATACCGTAATTCTGCAATTCAAGGAGCAAGGCATTTGGAAAACCGCCAATAATACCAAGTTGGAACATATAGGAAGAGCAATAAGCTTCATTGTTGAAAACTGGAGTGCCAGCACGGATGTTCCGTACCGTATTTTGGTAGAAATTCCTTTAAAAAACGCAACCCACCAATACACCTACGACGGAACCATAGCCCAAGAACCAATGGATAAGGTATCGGTTTCAGCAGCTGTTTTTAGCTGTAATTTCCACTATGGTTTTCCAGATAACGACGTTTACGAAAATATGTCCAAATTAAATCCTGATATTATTCTTTTCCTGGGTGACCAATTTTACGAGGGTACCGGTGGATATGGAGCAGAACGCAGTGGTGACCTGGACAATCTATGTCTGGATTACCTTAGAAAATGGATGATGTTCGGTTGGTCTTACAGGGAATTGTTTAGGCACAAACCCTGCGCCATAATCCCAGATGATCATGATGTATACCACGGTAATGTATGGGGCGAGAGTGGAAAAAAGGCCGATACCAGTGAAGGACATGGCATGCTGGCACAGGATTCTGGCGGATATAAAATGCCTGCCGAATGGGTCAACATGGTACAATTTACCCAAACCAGCCATTTACCGGATCCCTACGACCCTACTCCCGTACAACAGAATATCGGCGTTTATTATACGACTTGGAATTATGCTGGACTTAGTTTTGCCATCTTGGAGGACAGAAAGTTTAAATCGGCCCCAAAGCATGTATTACCTCCGGAAGCCCAGGTTAGAAATGGTTGGATACAGAACAAAGAATTTAATATAAAACAACACCGGGATCTGGATGCCGTACTTTTAGGAAAGAGGCAGCACAAATTTATAGATCATTGGACCCAGGATTGGAACAATGGTATAGAAATGAAAGTAGTGCTATCCCAGACCAATTTTGCCACAGTAGCCACCTTACCAAAAACGGCCCTTAACGATGATGTGGTTCCCTCCTTACCTATTCCTGAAAAGGGAGAATACGTACTTGGGGATGTCCCTACCGTAGATATGGATTCCAACGGCTGGCCTGCAAATGAAAGGGATAAGGCCGTTGAGGCCATCAGAAAATGTTATGCATTTCATATTGCCGGTGACCAACATTTGGGAAGTTTTATCCAATATGGCACCGATGAGCACGGAGATAGCGGTTATGCCTTTGCCGGTCCTGCCTTGAACAATATTTGGCCCAGAAGATTCTGGCCGGAAGTGAAAAGCGATGAACATACTTATGAAAATCCCGCCTATGTGGGTAATCATGTGGACGGATTTGGGAATAAAATATCTGTCCGTGCCGTAGGCAATCCTTTCAATACCGGGATTGAGCCTGCCATTGTTCACAATAGGGCCACAGGATACGGATTGGTAACCTTCAATAAGAAAGAAAGAACCATAACCACGGCCTGTTGGCCTAGATATGCCGACCCTAGCAGCAATAAAAATGAACAATTCCCAGGATGGCCAATCACCATAAAACAAGAGGACAATTATGGCAAAAAGGCTGTAGCCTGGTTGCCTACCATTAAGGTTGTCGACGGAAATAAACCGGTTATTTCAATTTTCGATAAAAACCATCAGTTAGTTTATTCCATTCGTATGGCAACCAACACCTTTGCCCCCAAAGTCTTCGATGAAGGAAAATATACCATCGTAATCCTGGATACGCAAAACAAAAGAAAAAAGACACTAAAAAATATTAGGGCCAAAACAATCAACAAACGAATATTGGAGGTTAGTCTTGTATAAAATGGCTCGGTATTTCTTTTAACGCTATATGGACCAATAAAAAAATCCCAAACTTTCTACGATTATAGAAAGTTTGGGATTAATTATCATAAGTATTTAAAAACTTAAATCACTACCGTCTTTCCTGGGATTGGAATATTATAAGTACCATCGGCATTAGGTTGCACCGGTGCTGGTGAATCCCATGTTAAATTGTCCGGAGCCAAGTCAATGTTGGAAGTCATGGCTTCCTCCCACTTAATTACCTTTCCAGAATAAGTTGCCATTCTACCAATAATTGCACTCATTGTACTCATAGCCCCATTCTCCGCATCGGCAATAACTCCTTTGTTCCTAATAGATTCAAAAAGTTTAATATGCTCTACCTGATAAGGGTTTGGATCATCCTTTCCTCTATGGGTAAATATTTCCCCACCGGCATAATCCTTAATAAAGGTGTTATCACCATAGGTCTCAATAGTACCCTTGGTACCTTGGAATGTTTCCGCTACCCTACTCATAGTTTCTGGCATATGGCGGCACTGACTAGCGATTACCGCACCGCTTGGGTAGGTATATTCTACAAAATGGTGATCAAAAATCTCCCCATGGTCCTTTCCCGTCCTTACTTGCCTTCCACCAAATCCTTGTGCCGATATTGGGTATTCCCCAATAAACCAGTTGGCAACATCTATATTGTGGATGTGCTGTTCCAAAATATGGTCTCCGCACAACCAGTTGAAATAATACCAATTGCGCATCTGGTATTCCAACTCGGATTGTCCAGGCTGTCTTTCCCTTACCCAAACACCACCACTGTTCCAATACACTTGTCCGGAAACAATTTTTCCGATCTTATTGTCTTTAATATGTTTTATCCCTGCCAAATAGTTGTCCTGATAATGTCTTTGAAGACCAACAACCACGTTCAGTTTTTTATCCTTTGCCACTTGCGCCGCTGCCAATACCTTTCGTACTCCAGGTATGTCCGTGGCAACCGGCTTTTCCATAAATACATGCTTTCCTGCATTAACGGCATATTCAAAATGCTGGGGTCTAAATCCTGGAGGAGTCGCCAAAATAACCACGTCTGCCATGTTTATGGCCTTTTCAGCGCCATCAAAACCAACAAACTGATTGGCCTTGGGAACATTTACCTTCTTGCTATCCTTAAACTCCTTCTGCAAATTCATTAAACTTCCCTGCAACCTATCCTCAAAAGCATCGGCCATAGCCACCAATTCAACATTGGGATCCGCCTTCAAGGCCTGTTGCGCCGCACCTGTACCACGACCACCACAACCAATCAAGGCTATCTTTAATTTCTTGTCATTAGCGACATTTACCATAGCATTCATCTGCATGGTAGGTAAAATCATTGCTCCTGTTACTAGAGCACTGCTCTTAACAAAATCTCTTCTACTGTTTTTAATATTGGTCATGGTGTTACTTGTTTGTTTAGTTTTTTATGTTTTAAATTAAAAAAATACCTAATCATTGCCTCATAAAAAATTGGAGGACAAGAATGGGTTGTCAAGATAGAGATTTATTTGGAAACGTACAATGTACATTTTTACAGAATAGCATCGATTATGTTAAATATTCTATGTTATCCCAAAAAACCGAAAGTAAATTTACCTAACACCAAAAATCCGACCATATTTAGCAGCTAACACTAAAAGGACAATTTCCTTATAGTTTGGACTTTTCTTCAATAGCTTCCGGTTTAAAATTCCGATGCCTTTCCATCATCATATTTTGAAGGGAATCCATTTGTTGGAATAGTTCCCGCATGTCCGAAAAGTTATTGCTACGTTGTCTTTCAAAGAAATCCTTAAAATATTGACTTCCGTTCATAATGGAATCCATATCCATAAACTGCCCCAAATTATGGCCCTCCATAAAAGAGGATAAATTACCCTGTGAAAAAAACTTCATTGAATTCATAATACTGTCCAGATTCATTTCCTTTGGCAAGTTCTTTAGATTGCTGTAGGAATAGGAGTAAATGGAGTCATATCCTATTACATTTCCTTTCTCATCGTATTTTTTATCAACCTTCCAGCTAATTTTCGGTTTATTCACAGAAATACTGTCCGTATTTTTTTCGGCCAGATCAACCTTGGATTTACTGCGGTCGTCCTGTGCCTGGCATGCAACCAAAATCAGACCCGACAAAAGGGAAAACACAAATTTTTTCATTTTAAAAAATTTTAATTAAACCTCCGTTTTTCATCATTGGCCTCAAAAAAAATGCCATCCAAGTTATTATTTATACAGTTGACAGGTTAAAAATGTGTTAAACATATGCTATCTTTAATTATAGAATTCAAAAGTGCCGATAGCGCAAGACAATGGTCAACCGCATGGGCCTTTTTATGTGATCTTAATTGAATGACTAAAGAAAAAATAGCTCAAGAACAAAAGCGATTGGAAGATTCCCGATCCAAAACGAAGGATTGGCATAAATGGGGTCCATATTTAAGTGAGCGGCAATGGGGGACGGTTAGGGAAGATTACAGTCCGGATGGAGATGCCTGGAACTACTTTTCGCACGAAGACTCCCGAAGTAGGGCTTATAGATGGGGAGAAGATGGGATTGCCGGTATATCTGACCGATATTGTAATATATGCTTCGGAATAGCCCTATGGAACGGTAAAGATAGTATTTTAAAGGAGCGACTATTTGGCCTAACAGGGCCTCAAGGGAACCACGGCGAGGATGTTAAGGAGCTCTATTACTATTTGGAGAATACCCCCACCCATTCCTATATGAAGCATCTGTACAAATATCCACAGAACGAATTTCCCTATATAGAATTGGTGGAAGAAAACAGGAAGCGGGGCAAGTATGATTTCGAGTACGAGCTTTTGGATACCGGCATCTTCGATAACAATGAATATTTTGATGTTGTTACAGAATATGCAAAGGCGGACAACGAGGATATTCTCATAAAAATATCTATTAGCAATAGAAGTTCCAAGTCTGCTCCCATACATGTTCTACCCACTCTTTGGACCAGAAATCTGTGGAGTTTCGTAGGCATGCCCGAAAAACCGATCATAAAAAAACAAACCCTTAAAGACCAAACCTTTGTCTCCATAGACCATATTTATGTTGGCAAATACAACCTATATTTTGAAGAACCAACCCGATTGTTGTTTACCGAGAACGAGACCAATATGGAGAAGGTCTATGCGCAGCCGAACGATCATCCCTTCAAAAAGGATCTCTTTCACAATTCCGTAGTGAACAACGATTATTCCATTATTTCTAAAAATAATCAAGGCACCAAATTTGCACCCTTGTACGAGATATATCTTAAAGCTGGGGAAACAAAATCGATTAAATTAAGATTGACCGCCTCTTCTTTGGAAACCCCGTTCGATAAGAGTTTTGAAACTGCCTTTACCAAAAGAATCCAAGAATCCCAAGAATTTCTGGATGCTACTTTTAAAACTACTTCCAAAGAAGCCAAAGAAATACAGAAACAGGCTATTGCCGGACTGTTATGGTCCAAGCAATATTACAATTACGAAGTAGAAAGGTGGCTTAACGGAGACCATAAGGAGATGCCCCCGCCACAAAATAGATTTAACGGCAGAAACAAGGAATGGAAAACACTGAGGAACCATGATATCCTTGCTATGCCGGACAAATGGGAATATCCCTGGTTCGCGGCCTGGGACACCGCCTTCCATTGTGTTAGCCTAGCCTTGGTAGATTCCAGTTTCGCCAAGGATCAATTGTTGTTATTTACCAAGGAATGGTATATGGCACCAAACGGACAAATACCGGCATACGAATGGAATTTCAGCGATGTTAATCCACCCGTACAAGCTTGGGCCTCCCTACAAGTTTATCAAATGGAAAAAAAGAGGACCGGTAAAGGGGACCTTATCTTTTTAAAACGGATGTTCAACAAATTGGCCCTAAATTTTACCTGGTGGGTAAACAGGGAAGATAGTCTTGAAAACAACGTTTTTGAAGGAGGATTTTTAGGCCTGGATAATATTGGGGTCTTTGATCGTAGTCGCGATATTCCAGGGGGAGGGGTTTTGGAACAGGTTGATGGAACCTCATGGATGGCCTTATACTGCCTAAATATGTTGGAGATGGCCCTTGAAATAGCATTGGAAGACATATCTTTTGAGGATATGACCATGAAGTACTTTGGCCATTTTGTCTTTATTGCAGAAGCATTGAATAACATAAGTCAGGATTATAACGGGTCATGGGATGAAAGCGAAGGTTTTTTCTATGATAAGTTGATATTCCCTAATGGGGAATCTATGCCCATTAAAGTGCGTTCCATTTCGGGATTGTTATCCCTTACAGCGGTATTGAATATCAAGAAGGAATATTTGGACAAACTACCCAGGTTTAGAAAAAGTATGGAATGGTTTCGTAGACACCGTATAGAAAACGCAAAATATCAGGTAATGGAAGAATACTCCGAAAATAAGGATGTTCTATTATCGTTGGTGCCAAAAGAGCGTTTGCAGAAGCTGATAGGAAGTATTTTGGACGAAAAGGAATTTCTTTCGCAATTCGGCATTAGATCACTGTCCAAAATACATGAAAATCCCTACACCATCCACATAGATGGAAAAACCTATGGGATTAATTATGAACCTGCGGAGTCTACCACTGGACTTTTTGGAGGAAACTCCAATTGGAGGGGGCCTATTTGGATGCCCATGAACTATTTATTTATTAATTCCCTAAGGGAGTATCATAGCTATTTTGGGAATAAACTAAAATTCCCTTATCCCACTGGTAATGGCAATATGATGAATTTAAAGGATATTAGTGATGAAATTGGCAAAAGACTGATACTACTTTTTGAAAAGGATGCTGACGGTAATAGACCCATTCACCAATTACACGAAGAAAAATACCAAAGCCCACATTTTAACGACCTTATCTTATTTTATGAGTATTTTCACGGGGACAGTGGTAGAGGTGTTGGAGCTTCACATCAAACCGGATGGACCGCTTTGGTGGCTAATTTAATGGAAGAAATATAATAGTAATTTGGAAAATTTGTTTAGAAAAGAATGGTTGGCTACCAACGGACTGGGCGGTTATGCCTCAGGAGCCGTCAACGGTGCCAATACAAGACAGTACCACGGTCTATTGGTCGCTGCCCTAGAGCCTCCTACCGACCGCACTGTGGTGGTGGCAAAAATTGAAGAACGGGTTCTAATAGATGGCCAATATCATAATATTTCCACCAATCAATATCCAAAAGTAGTTTTTCCGGATGGAAGTAAATATTTAAAGAATTTTGATGTTGCCCCCTCTCCTACCTGGCAGTTTGCCGATAGTGATTGGGATTTGCGGAAAAATGTACAAATGATATCCGGATCCAACACCACTGTACTTACCTATACCAACAATGGAAAAAGACCATTGGTCCTGGAGTTACATCCCCTTTATGCCTATAACGACTTTCATACTACCTTTCAAGAAGCTTCCTGCTATAATTTCTTTACCGAGTTCAATAATGACCATTTAAAAACATACCCCAAGTATGGAAGTAATCCGGTTTTTACCGGGTGGACAGCTGGACATTATTTTGAGGCCCGTTGTTGGTTTAAAAATATTATCCTCTCCAAGGGTAAAGCCCGTGGCCTGGGTTCGGTCTGCGACTATTATAGAATCGGATATCTAGTACATGAACTGCAGCCTGGGGAAGATCTAATATTATACTTCACTATTGAGGAGAACATAATAGCGGAAGGAATAAAAAAAATTCAATCCCTAGACGGCAAAAAACGTACAATGAACAAAGAAATGCTGGCACCTGGGTTTTTTAAAGACCTCATGTTATCCGGTGAACAATTTATGGTCCAAAGAAAGTCTACCAATAGCATGTCCATAATTGCCGGCTATCACTGGTTTACGGATTGGGGAAGGGACACTATGATCGCCATGCGCGGATTAACCATAGCCACTGGTAAAAAAGAGCTGTCCAAATCCATTTTGAATACTTTTTTTAAAAGTGTGGATCAGGGGATGATCCCGGACAGATTTCCAGATAATTCCAAAGACCCGGTACATTACAATACTATGGACGCCACGCTTTGGCTTTTCGTGGCCAGCTATGACTACCAAAAAAAATTCGAGGATATTGCATTCCTAAAAGATCATATTGAAATATTAAAGAATATATTGGACCAGCATATTGCGGGTGCCCGCTACAATATTCACGTTACGAAGGAAGGATTTATCTACGGCGGGGAATGCACGGTACAGCTGACATGGATGGACGCCATTGTAGGGGGCAAGGTCATTACCCCAAGAATAGGCTGCCCTGTGGAAGTCAATGCGCTTTGGTATAATGCCCTTAAGATTTACGAAAATTTCTGCGAAATTCTTGAAGTTGAAATTGAATCCCGTTACCTTGACTTAATTGCCAAGTTTGAATCCAATTTTACCAAGTTTTTTACCAATCCACAAGGAACCTTATATGATGTGATCATCCCTGGTGTCTCACAGGACGATACTCTACGGCCCAATCAAATATACTGTCTGAGTCTACCTTTCGGCGTTTTGGACATCAACCAACAAAAGTCCATCTTTGAGGCTGTGGAAAACAAACTTTATACCCCCTTTGGACTTCGTACCTTGGATCCGGCTAGTCCTGAATATAAACCTAACTATGAAGGTAACCAATGGTCACGGGACCATGCTTACCACCAAGGAACGGTATGGCCTTTTCTACTTCATGAATATTTTCAGGCCTATTTCAAAATATATGGAACCACCCTAAATAATAAGAAAAAAGTAATGTTGGAATTGGAGCCTTTACGCGAACATTTTTATAAGGACAATGGCATTCATTGTATTTCCGAGATTTTTAACGGTAGCGACCCGCAAGAGGGAAAAGGTTGTATTCACCAAGCTTGGTCGGTAGCGGCCATTATTAAATTATATATCGATTTTGGGCTGGACAAAATTGAACAGGAAATAACATCAGAACCAGAACAAAACCCTAAAAAGGCCCAAAGGGAAATTTAGATATTCCCCTACAAAGAAAACAGCCCTTTGGGTATGGCATGAAACCCAACTCCCTTGACCATCTTTTCAATATCTTTTATTTCAACCATTTTAGTAGTATGTACCGTGAACTCTACTGGGAAATCATCATTAAAAATTACATTTTTTACACCTTCGATTTTTAATAGGTTCTCCTTAATTCTCCGTAGGTCATTGGCCTCTTTGGCATTGGTTCCAAAAACTTTTCCATGATTGCCGGGAATTACATTTTCTGATAGAATACTCATAATAAATTTCTGTTTATCTATAAATAATTAATTGACCTACACATCTCCTAAACCTAGATTTTATCATAATGGGTAAGCCTCCTATAAATTTACAAAAACAAGGATAGACAAAGGTCATAATTATCATAACTTTAAAAGCAACAATCATTAGATAATGAGTCTTACATCACCCAATTCCTGGATTTTATAGGGAAATTTATCCCCAGGGGAGCCAATAAACATAAAATTAGTGGGAATTCCCCATCGTTTTGAAAGTTCCTTTATTTTATCTGGACCAAACACACCCACTTCTTCAATAAATTGGATATGAATGTCTGGATAGGCCCTATCCAAAACCTCTATATCCTTCTTTAGATTGGGTGTTATGGTATGTTCCTCATTTATTACGGCAACAATTTTAAGGATTCTCGTTGGTTCATTATTTTTAATATAAAGCATCACCTTATTCAAGGTGGCCACATCATCATGATTGGTAAAAAAAACAAACTGTTGTCTATTAATTGCAGCCAGTAATTCCTTGGTATGTCGATTCAAAGTTTTAAAAAGGTGTCCCCTATCCGGAAATACATAGCTCAAAACATCAAGAAAGCCTTTAAAAATATAAGTGCGGTACAGCATAAAAAATATGACAATAAGCGTTGGGATTAAATACTCCGTAAATATGGCCAAATAAGAGGGATTAAGAAAAATGTTCCCTGCCATAGCTACCATCACCGCCAGGATGGCCACCGTTAGGCCCAACCAACTTGATTTTTCCGGGCGTGGCAATTTGGCCCTATTTATTTTAAGCATCATGTTTCCCAATCCGAACAATACCATAACCGATAAAAAGGCTATGGTATAAACTCCGGCCAATTTTGCCAGATTACCTTTAGTGGCCAATAATATGGAAACACAAAGTATAAAGAAAAGCGTGTAGATCATATAGGAACTGCCCGACTTGTTTTTCTTCAATAAAAATTTGGGCAGAATCCTGTCCAATGCCATGCGCTCCATAAGTCCTCCCACTCCAACGAAAGAGGTAAGTACGGCTCCACTCAACACCAATGCCGCATCAATACCCACAAGAATGGAAAGCCAATTACCCCCGGATACATTGGCCATGTGGGAAAGCAGAGCATCTTGATTGGATTCAATGGTATGAAGTGGGATAATGGCGAGAGCCAGAAATGCAATCAATGGATTAAAAACAGTAACCACCACCCACATATTGCGCAAGGTCTTTGGAAAAATACCTGCCTCTTGCTCCTCAACATAATTGGCCGAACTTTCAAAGCCACTTATCCCCAACATCGCAGCAGAAAACCCTAAAAACAAAGCATTAAAAACACTACCCTCCACCGGAACCTTATAATTTAATATTAGGGTTTCAAAACCATTCTGAGCAAAAAAGACGATACAAAAAGTACATAATAAGGACAAGGAAAGAAGATGAAATAAAAAAATAACTATTGCCACCTTGGAAGATTCACCAATTCCGATGATAACCAAGGCCATAAAACAAAACATCAAGCCTATTGTTACCGGCAAAACAGGAATAAAGCTCCATATACTATATGCATATTTTACTGCCTCACTAGCCGATATCACGGCCGTTGCCATATATGACAAAACAGTCAATGCGGCCGCTAGGGATGCGGTCGACTTTTTAGTAGTATTCAACAATGCATTATATGCCCCTCCGTTCAATGGTAGTGCTCCCACTACCTCGCCATAAATTTTCCTAAAGAGAAACAGGACAAAGGCCACTACCAAAAGGGAAATCCAGGCATACTGACCGGAGTAAACGATGGCCAATGCGGAAACATATAAACAGGATGAACTTATGTCGTTACCACATATAGCCGTTGCCTCCAGCTGATTCAATTTTTTTTTCATCCAAAAATTATTAAGGAATGAATTCTTATTTAAAGATAAGGGTAATAACACAACTTTATCTTCATAAGGAAAGAAAATAACTTACATTTATTAGATAAAACGCTATAGACATGAAGACCTTTGTAAGCGCCATTTCCTTAAAGGAATATCCGATCAGCGAACAGGTTCCTGTAAAAACAATTCGAAAATCCATAATGGATCTTATCCACAAGGAACATCCAGAAATAAATTCGAAAAAATCCATTTCTGTTTCCGAACTTAATCTATACCGGCAAAAATACCTGTCCGACTATCTCAGCCATGAGGTAGGTGAATTATCCACTTTGGAAGAGGATGTACTTAAAACGATAGAGCAACAAAAAATAATCACCACCCAGAGGGAAGGGTTGAATGCTGCAACAGACTATTCCTTTGGTCAGCGATTGGCAGACAAGGTTGCCAGCTTTGGTGGAAGCTGGAGATTCATAATTCTATTTGGCATTTTTATAATTATCTGGATGGTCATCAATATTGTTTTCCTATTGGATAAAGGATTTGACCCCTACCCTTTTATACTTCTGAATTTAATTCTATCCTGTTTGGCGGCATTACAGGCTCCGGTAATCATGATGAGTCAAAATAGGCAGGAGGAAAAGGATAGGGAGCGTGCCAAACAAGATTATATGGTTAATTTAAAAGCAGAACTGGAAATTCGCATCCTGCACGAAAAGTTGGACCACCTTATCATGCATCAACAACAAGAGTTATTGAACATTCAGCAAGTTCAGGTCGAAATGATGGAAGACATCATGAGGCAAATAAAAGGACAACAGAAAAGCTAGGTGTTAAAGGTGCTATAATCACATCTCAAAATTTTACACAGAATTTACGTCAAGGATTGAAGTTATTTTGTATTTTTTAAAAACCAAAAAAAAACCGAAATCAACCATGGACACCAAGATTTTTAACATCAACAGAAGACATTTTATAAAAGGGGCTGCGGCATCCTTGGCACTTTCCTCCTTTGGATCCTATGGCATGGAACTCATTTACCGGGATAAACCACTTCGTGTTGGGCTAATTGGTACGGGTTGGTATGGAAAAAGCGATCTTTTTAGGCTTATGCAAGTCACCAAAGTGGATGTGGTATCTATCTGTGATGTGGACGACAATTTACTAAAAGAAGCAGCAAACCTCATCAGTCTTAGGCAGCCATCGGGAAAAACCCCGAGAACTTATAGGGATTATAGAAAAATGCTCGCCGAAAAAGATTTGGATATTGTGCTTATAGGTACCCCTGATCATTGGCATGCACTGCAGGCCATTGAGGCCTTAAAATCCGGGGCCCACGTTTATGTACAGAAGCCAATAAGTGTTGATGTCATTGAAGGCGAGGCCATGGTAGCTGCCGCCAGAAAATATAACAGGGTAGTTCAGGTAGGAACCCAGCGTAAGAGTACCCCGCATCTTATAGATGCGAAAAAAAATATAGTGGACGCAGGCTTATTGGGAAAAATTTCCCATGTGGAAATGTGTTGCTATTACCATATGAGGGCCAATGGCAATCCTCCTATAGAAAAGGTTCCTGATTTTTTGGATTATGAAATGTGGACCGGACCCGCTCCCCTGCGTCCTTATGATGGAATTCCCCACAGACGATGGTGGCGAACCTTTATGGAATACGGCAATGGCATTATGGGCGATATGTGCGTGCATATGTTGGATACCGTAAGGTGGATGCTAGAGTTGGATTGGCCAAAAAGAATAAGTTCTACAGGGGGAATCTATGTACAAAAAGACGGGAAATCCAATATTGCCGATACCCAAACCGCCATCTTTGAATATGAGGAACTCAACTGCGTATGGCAGCATAGAAGTTGGGGAACCCCTGCAGACCCGGATTACCCATGGTCCTTTAAATTATATGGGGAGAAAGGCACATTGTCCGGAAGCACCATGAGGGCTGACTTTGTTCCGCATGGGGATGGGGAAAAGATCCATATGGACGTTATTTATGAAAAAGAAAAATATCCGGAGGACCTCACCGAAAAAGATATAGAATTGAACGCAGCACCGGCCACCAGATTACATATGTTGGATTTCCTTGCCGCTATTGATAAAGGAACTTTGCCTATTGCCGATATCCGGGAAGGACATGTATCCACAGCTAGCTGTATTTTGGCCAATATGGCTATGGCCACCGGAAGACCGTTGATCTATGACCCTAAAAATATTGTGGTGGTAAATGATGCAGAGGCAACGGCGCTTTTACAAAGGGATTATCGAGCCCCTTGGAATCATCCACATCCCAATGATTTTAAATAGAGCTAAGCTGGTTAAGGACGAGTTATAACCAATACATGTTTAATCCAGAATACGCCCATCCTCCATCTGGATGATGCGATCGGTACGTTTTGCAAAGTCCTCGTCATGGGTAACGATTAAAAGGGAAAGACCTTCCTCCTCTTTAAGCCGCTTAAATATACTGAAGACATTTTCGGAATTGTGACTGTCCAAATTCCCTGTAGGTTCATCTCCCATCAGAATAGCAGGATTGTTTATCAAAGCCCTGGCGATTGCCACCCGTTGTTTTTCCCCACCCGATATCCTTGAGGCACGTTGGTGGGCCAACTTTTCTATGTCCAACATTCTTAGCTTCTCCATGGCATCATGTTCTATTTCCGCTAGGGACTTCTCTGCCAATTTTTTGGCAGGCAGCATCACATTTTCCAATACGCTAAACTCCGACAATAAATAATGGAACTGGAACACGAATCCTATATTCTTATTTCGGATCTGGGACAGTTTGTTGTGTTTTTGACCCGTAATCAATTCATTGTTCAAATATAGTTCACCGGTATAATCCGTATCCATGGTAGACAGAATATAAAGCAGGGTAGACTTCCCTGATCCCGATTTACCCATGATAGAGGCAAATTCCCCCTTTTTTATTCCGAATGAAATATCTTTGAGCACATGAAATTTCACGGGCTTTTCAAAGTATTTATTGATGTTTTTTGTCTCTAAAACGAACTCCATTTTTCTTGATTATGTTCCCCTAATAATACGCACAGGGTCTATACGCCTTGCTTTGTTGGATGGCAACCAACCGGCTACGAAGGTCGAAATCAGGGCAAAGGAAAATCCTATTACATAATACCATATATTATAGTTTATGGGATAGGTGGTAATGGTTGGCAATGCTTCGGTTTGAAAGGCCACATTATCTATTAGTTTGGAAAGAACGAACCCAACAATAAGCCCAAGAATCCCACCTAATGCGCCAATGATCATGGCTTGACTCATAAAAATAAGCTGCACGTCATTGCCCGAGAATCCCGTAGCTTTTAAAATGGCGATATCCTTCATTTTTTCATAAATGAGCATGTTGAGGATATTGTAGATTCCAAAACCGGCGACAATCAATAATGTAATGGACACGGCATAGGTAATCAGGTTACGGATATTGGATCCCGTCTCAAATTGGGCATTGGCCTCGTTGATACTTGTCGCCTTTACTTGAAACTGTTTTCCCAAACTGCTTGCCATGGCCGTGGCTTCGTTAATATCGTACAGTTTTACATTGATATCCGTGACATAGTTCTGGGCCTCCCCCAAAATACGTTGAACCGTCTTGAGATTGGCATAACTTTGAATATTGTCTATATCAGCAATACCACTTTGGTATATCCCCACAATTTTTAGTGGAAAAACATCTCCCTTTATGGTGCTGACCTGTACACGATCCCCCTCCTTAAGCGACATTTTTTTGGCAAGGCCTGCCCCTAAAAGTATTCCATTTTCACTATTTTTTAGATCTTGTGGTGTTCCTTCTACAATATAATCACCAATGTTGGAGAGCCTTGCCTCCTCCATAATATCCACTCCTACCAAGTTTCCCCCTAATTCTATGGACCCCGAGAGATAAAAAATCTGTGCTCTTAGTTGGGGTGTGGCACCATAAACCTTTTTGTCCTTTTTTAAATAATTCAGGATAGGCAGACCATTGTGAATTTTCTTTTGACTTTGTTTTGGCTTAATGGAATTAACCACATTAAAGGCATCCTCAAATTCCTGGTAAAGGGCAATGGGCTGTTTATCCGAGGGCTCTATCTCATTGTAGATATGGATATGGGGTGTTTGGTTCAAAATAAGGCTGTCCAGCATTTCATTGAGCCCTGTCATAAAACTAATCAAAGTAATATAGGCCCCGATACCAAAGGTAACGCCTAGGGAGGCGGTGACCGTAGATTTCATCTTGGTGAGCAGATGGGTTTTGGCGATGTTCAATATGACCCTCCAATTGATCATTCTTCAGGTTTTAGAATTTCCGTAGACTCATTAATGCCTTTTATAATTTCTACACGGTCCAAATTTTGCAACCCGGGAACAACTTCAACAAGTCCGTCCGGGGTCTTTACTTTGTTCCCCTCCAACAAAAATTCTTTGGGAATCGTCAAGACGCTTTCCTTTTCAGAAATAATTATATTTCCCTCCCCTGCCAAACCCGGGTAAAGCGCTTTAGGTGGATTGTTAAAAATGGCCTCCGCCTTAAACGTCTGTGAGCGCTCATCCTTTTTGGGATATATTTTACTTACTTTGGCATCAAAGACCTCATCCCCATAAGCATCCAACGTAATAAGGGCCTTTTGGCCCAACTGAAGTTTTACTATATCGACCTCGTCTATCAACAATTCAATAATAAAATCCGTAGCACTGCCAACGGATGCCAAAGGCTCCATAGTATTGACTATTTCCCCTGGGTTTTTGTATAAGGCATAAACCTTTCCATTGATCTTACTGCTAACGGTAAAATCTTTGGTTGAAATCTGTGAGGTATTATAATTGTTGAGCGCTTGCTGAACTTGGGTAGAAAGTTCGTTCTTGGTCTGTACATACTTATTTTTAAGTTGCTTTAAACTATTCCCTGAAATTTCATAGGCTAGTTTGCGATTCTCGAACTCCACTTTTGAACCAATATTTTGATCCCAGAGCCTCTTTTGCCTTAAATAATTCATGGAATCGTTTTTAAAGGATAAGGTTGCCGATTGGATCTCATCTTCCAACGAACTTAAAACCGCCGAACTTCCATTATAATTTGCCTGTGCTAATTCTAGGGTCAATCGGGCATTCTCCGTATTAAGCTTTGGGGTACTGTTCACGATTTGAATTATTGGTGTACCCTGACTTACCAAATCCCCTTCTTCCAATAAATTACGATCCAAAATGCCCGCTACAGGGGCATAAGCCTGATACAGACTATCTGGCTGCACGGTTACGGAAGCATAGACCGATTCGGTTAAATGGATTTTAGTGGGAAAAATCTTTTCTTGTTTGTCTCCACAGGATAACAAAAGAAAAAGACAATAGATCAATATAAAATTCCTCATGGATAATATAAAATATGATAGCCCAAAATAAAGGGAAATATACGTTAAAGAATATGAGAAAAATCATATAAGTGTTTAGGCATAAGGTATTCTTTATTAATCAAGCCAGCTTAAAACAAGAGTTTTATGTTTGTTAAAAAATGAATACAGTTGTATTGGGCTTCTTGGTTTAACTACATCTCTCCGCAATAATCCAAATTACCAGCAATTCCCTACTAGTACACCCAATTACTCCCCGCTTAAAGGGATTGAAATAAATCCATAGAGAAAGGACATCTCCAAAGCGCCTTATTAATCCCAACGCTATGGAAATGTCCTTTACCAGAATTTAGGATCAGTTCCTACCCATTGTTTTGTAAAAGGTAAGACCTATTAAAAATCCTAAAGAAATTTACCTGTTTCATCCAGTTTTACCCTTAACATCTTATCCCCGTTCTCCAATTTAACCTTGTAGGTTTTCTTGGCACCTGCGGCATCGGTAAAGGAGACCAAATAAATATCTTTAGTAACAACCCATTCAGGAAAACGATCTGCAATGGACTTCCTTACAGAGGTTGGCAGATTTATATCCTTAAACTTTTCAGCAGTACGCAATAATTTCCCTTCGCCATCATACGCGGCAAGAATTTTACCCTCGGGAATAAAGAACGTAATGTTGTAAAGGTCATAATCATCCTGATAGAATTCGGAGCTTTTAATATCATAGGTCGCCACCTTTTGCTGCAGAAGCTTCACCGGTATGGAGGCCAGCTCCCCCGTGTTTATATCGTTAAGGTACTTATAGTTCGTGGCGTATACCGTTACCTCCGATAGCTCCACCGTAGGGATAATTTGAGAAAAGGCTTGGGTGGTTAGTCCAAAGGCTAATAAACCAAATAGAATTTTTTTCATGATCATTAAGTTTTAATTATTAATTAGTGTTAATATGGATGTTTGTGATCCATTGATAACAAATTATCCTATTCTTAAGGCTTCTACAATGACCTAAGTCATTCAGGTACATTTAATAAGGAAAACCCTGACATACAGAAGTCAGAACTGACCAATATCATATTTTACCAAAAAAGAAGGAATTAGATTTGATCCTATCAAGGATTCATACGAAATGCCTTTTAGAGTATAACATAGAACTGTTACAGTATAGTTTAAAGATTACAGAAAAGAATATGACAAATTTGACCACCAGCGAAAGTTTACGTTTATTAAAAGGCAATTATACCGGACACCTTGGGTATATATATCTGGACAAGCCTTATGTTCTCCCTATTACCTATTATTATGATAAGGATGATCATTCTTTAATAAGTTATTCGGCGGACGGACATAAGATAGATGCCATGCGCAAGAATACTGCGGTGACATTATTGGTAGAGGAAATAAAATCATCCAACAATTGGCAATCGGTAATGGCCCATGGCACTTTCGAAGAACTCCAAGGTACCGATGCCAAATTTAAGTTGCATCAATTTACAGAAGGGGTAAAAGGTCTTATCCTAGAGAAAGAGCATAGGGAAACCGAATTTATTAGTGAATTTTCCAGCAAATTGTACTCTCGTGGAACTCCAACGGTATATCGCATCAAAATAGTAGAGATTACTGGAAAAAGAAAAGAGACCTAGATAAGTAATCGACAAGGTTAGTTCCCCCAATTTTCCAGCCATTTCCCAAAATGTGAAACTTCCATTTTTTTGAACCACTCAATTCACAGCCCATGGCCAAGTCAATAGCACCTTTTTGGACCAAATATAGTGATGAAGTGGTCGAGGAGCTGAATTCAAATCCTGTAAAGGGACTTACCCAAGAGGAAATAAAAATACGTACGGAGAAGGCGGGCGCTATTACCCTCGCCCCTAATTCACATGTATCAGATTTTTGGCTTCTATTCAATCAGTTTAGAAGTCCTTTTATGGCACTGCTATTATTTGCAGATATCCTTTCCTTTTTTTTAGGAGAACATGTGGATGCCATCATTATATTCTGCATCATTATTTTAAGTGGGGTACTAAGCTTTTGGCAAGAAAGAGGGGCACAAAACATAGTCAGAGAATTATTGGCAATGGTAAAAGTGACCGCCAAAGTATTACGGGATGGCACCCAACAATCCATCGATTTGGAAAAAGTAGTTCCCGGAGATATAGTTATTCTATCCGCTGGTGATGTTGTGCCTGCCGACTGCCTAATCATTGAAGCCAATGACCTCTTCGTGAATGAAGCAATGTTGACAGGGGAGCCCTATCCGGAGGAAAAAAAGTTAGGAAAATTGCCTGTGGACACCAGCTTAAAAGATCGCTACAATTGCTTATTCAAAGGAACCCATATAACCAGTGGTTTTGCTAAAGCTATTGCCGTATTGACGGGAAAAGACACGGAATTTGGCAAAATTGCAGAAAAGATAAAATCCAATAAAGTAGAAACAGAATTCGAAAGAGGATTGCGAAAGTTTGGCTATATGCTTATGGAGATTGCTCTTATGCTTGCCCTTATTATTTTTGCAGTCAATGTCTATTTCGAGAAGCCGTTTATAGATTCCCTCCTTTTCTCCCTAACCCTGGCCATAGGGGTTACTCCTTTTTTATTACCCGCCATTGTAAGTATAAATTTAGCCTATGGTGCCAGACATATGGCCTCACAAAAAGTAATCGTCAAGCGATTGGTGTCCATTGAAAATTTTGGCAGCATGAATATCTTCTGTTCCGATAAAACCGGGACCCTTACTTCTGGTGAAATTCACATACATGACTATTTGGATACCAATGGCATAAAAAATGAAAAGATTATGGATATGGCCTATTTAAATGCCATCTACCAAACAGGCTATGCCAACCCAATAGATAAAGCTATAAAACAACAACACAAGTTGGATTTGACCAACTACAAAAAATTGGATGAAGTCCCCTTCGACTTTACGCGTAAACGGCTTAGTATTCTTGTGGAACAAAATGGTTCCCAATTCATAATTACAAAGGGAACTTTTAAAAAAGTAATGGAAGTCTGCACCTATGTGGATAACAATGGCAGCATAGAAGCTATTGAATCCTACCGAAAAAAAATTAATACCCTTTTCGAAGAATCCACTAAAAAGGGACTTCGAATTATTGCTTTGGCCTATAAACCTTTGGAGGAAAAAATTATAGATCGTTCCATGGAGAAAGAAATGACCTTTTTAGGCATGATTTTCTTGGATGACCCGGTAAAGGCCGGAGTGGTTGACTCAGTAAAACAAATGAGAACCCTGGGCATTACTCTCAAGATCCTTACCGGCGATAATAAAAATGTAAGTCTCTTCGTAGGAAAACAGTTGGGCATCAGCGAAAAAAAGGTATTGACCGGGGCCGATCTAAATAAATTGGATGATATCGCTTTAATAAAAAAGGTAAATGAAATAGACATTTTTGCTGAACTGGAACCAAGTCATAAGGAAAGAATTGTAAATCTACTTTCAAAATCCGGTAATGTGGTAGGTTATATTGGCGATGGGGTCAATGATGTGTCTGCCATTCAGGCTGCTGATGTAGGAATTTCCGTTGAGAACGCGGTTGATGTAGCCAAAAACACCGCAGACTTTATATTGCTGGAAAAAGAACTTAAAGTCTTGATAAATGGTATTATAACCGGTAGGAAAACTTTTGTCAACACCATCAAATATATTTTCATGACCACCAGTGCCAATTTTGGCAATATTACTAGCATGGCCATAATCTCCATGTTTTTGCCATTCCTGCCCTTGCTTCCGAAACAAATTTTGGCAACAAATTTTATATCGGATTTTCCAGCAATGACCATACCATCAGATAATGTGGATGAAGACTGGATAGCTATGCCAAAAAAATGGAACCTTAAGTTCATTAAAAAATTTATGATTCGTTTTGGTTTGCTAAGCTCATGTTTCGACTTTCTGACATTTGCTATTTTAATATATATCACCAAAAGTGATCAGGAACATTTTAGATCTGGCTGGTTTATGGTAACCATTCTAACAGAATTTGTGGTTTTATGGGTGCTACGTTCCAAAAAAGTATTCTATAAAAGTAAACCTGGAAAATTCTTATTGTTTACCACCTTAGGCATGTTTATCCTGGGAATAGGATTGCCCTACACTCCTTTGGGGAAAATATTGGAACTTTCGGTATTACCACTTCAAACCGTGCTCATGCTTATGGGTGTGGTGGTATTATATGGTATAGCAAATGAAATCCTAAAAAAATATTTTTATAGGACGATTCACTTTTGAAGGCGATTATGGAGACACACGATATAACCTACTACGTTGCACATTACTCCTATCTAGGAATCTTTATTTGGTTCTTTATAATCGACCAACTAACCCCAATTCCAGAAGAATTGGTTTTGGTAACCGTTGGTTATCTCACGCATACAGACATAGCTAACCCAATCTTTGCGGGAATAGCGGCCCTCCTGGGACTAATGGTAGTAGACAACATTTATTTTTATTTGGCCTTCACAGGAAATAAATGGACACAAAAATTACAACAAAAGAAGAGGGCGCAAATCTTAAAAAAATTTCAGGATAAATTGAAAAAGCATCAGGTCCGCACTTTGCTAATTATTGCCTTTATTCCCAAAGTACGATTTTTTGGCCCCATCCTTGCCGGACTTGGTAAAATGCATTACCGTAATTTTTTTCTCGTAAACATGATGGGTTCCTTAGCATATGTTTCAGTTTATATTTGCTTGGGTTTTTTCTTCCACAGTGCCATGGAAAAACTAATAAATCAGGTCGATATTGTTCGCCATTCCGTTTTTGGCGGCATTATACTCCTCATGGCTGTTATAATTAGTGTTTTAGTAAGTAAGTGGTTGTCAAAGTGAGATGTTCTTAATACTACTCTGCAAACCTAAATGGGAAGGTTTACCAAAACAAACTTAACTTCAATTTAAAGTGGTCAGCTATTTACAGTTAAAGTGCCCTACAACTACGTAATTCATATATTTATCGACAGCTTTTCCTTTTAAATTCTTTAACAAAAATATCTCCAATCGCATACTGTTAGGAACTGATCAATATCATTTTATACCACGCAGGATTGGGTGATATTGGTTATCGAATTGATATGTTCAAAAAACGCAATAATCTAGCAGATGAAAAACTACATAAAACACTTTAACGAAATAGATATAAACGATGTGCCCGAAGTAGGAGGCAAAAATGCCTCATTGGGTGAAATGTACCAGAAACTGACCTTAACGGGTGTACAGGTACCTGACGGATTTGCCACCACCTCTGACGCCTACTGGCTTTTCCTGAAAGAAGGGCAATTAAAGGAATCCATATTCGCCGAAATTGCAAAATTGGATAAGAAAGATTTTTCAAATTTACGGGAAGTAGGGAGTGCTATAAGAACAAGCATAGCCAAAGCGGATTTTCCACAAGCCATCAAATCTTCCCTTGAAAAAGGATATAATGTACTAGTTAAAAAATACGGTAACCAGATTTCCTTGGCGGTCCGCAGTAGTGCTACGGCAGAAGACCTTCCCAACGCCAGTTTTGCCGGACAACAGGAAACTTATCTCAATGTAAAGGGGTTTGATGAATTGATAGCCGCCTGTCATAAATGTTATGCTTCCCTGTTTACAGATAGGGCCATAAAATATCGCGAAGACAATCATTTTGACCAGACAAAGGTAGCGCTATCCATAGGCGTTCAGTTAATGGTGCGCTCGGATCTGGCCTGTTCCGGAGTAAATTTCACCTTAGATCCGGACACCGGTTTTGATAAAGTAGTTCTTGTCTCCAGTATTTGGGGCCTAGGTGAAAATATAGTTCAGGGAAGTGTAAATCCCGACGAATACTTTGTGTATAAACCTAGTTTGAAAAATAGCATTCGCCAACCCATAATTTCCAGAAAATTGGGCAGCAAGGAAAAAACCATGATTTACGATAGCTCGGGCAGTGGTACCCTTAACCTAGATACCAAAATAGAAAAACAGGAAATATTTGTACTTACCGATGCCGAAGTGATAAAACTTGCACAATGGTCCATGATCATTGAAGAGCATTATGGACGTCCAATGGATATAGAATGGGCAAAGGACGGACTGACCAATGAATTGTTTATAGTCCAGGCCAGACCGGAGACGGTACAAAGTGCAAAAAAGGACAAACTTAAAATCAGTACCTATACCTTACTGGAAAAAGGTAAGGAAATTACTAGAGGAATGGGTCTGGGCAACAAAATATCGGCTGGGAAAGCACGGATTATCCATAGTCCATTAGAATCCGATAAACTACAACCGGGAGAAATTCTTGTCACCGAAAAGACAGATCCCGATTGGGATCCCATCCTTAAAAAAGCGGCCGGCATCATTACGGACCAAGGGGGACGCACAAGTCACGCAGCCATAGTTGCCCGTGAGGTAGGTGCTGCCGCCATTGTTGGCACTCTTAATGCTACAAAAACAATAAAGGATGGCCAAGATATCACCATTTCATGTGCGGATGGGGATACTGGTGTAGTGTACGATGGATTACTGAAATGGGATGAAAAAACAGTGGATATTAAATCACTTAAAAAACCCGCAACCCAACCCATGCTTATTTTGGCAGATCCGGAACAGGCATTCAAACTATCATTTTATCCCACTTCCGGAGTTGGTCTTATGCGATTGGAATTTGTTATCAATAATTCCATACAAATTCATCCGATGGCCTTAAAACATTTTGACCACCTGAAAGATGCTTCGGCCAAAGCGCTTATTGAAAAACTTACCCACCACTACCCTGACAAGGCCGATTATTTTGTGCATAAACTGGCAGAGGGCATTGCCACCATTGCAGCCGCCTTTTATCCCAAAGATGTTATTGTGCGTACCAGTGATTTTAAATCCAATGAATATGCCAATTTAATAGGTGGTAAGGAATTTGAACCATTGGAGTCCAACCCCATGATTGGTTTTAGGGGAGCATCACGCTACTATCATCCCAAATATCAGGAAGCTTTTGAATTGGAGTGCAAGGCCATGAAAATGGTCCGGGAGGAAATGGGTTTTAATAATGTTAAGATTATGATTCCCTTTTGTCGTACCCTTAAGGAAGCAGAAAGAGTAGTAGATCTTATGGCAGCTTACGGATTGAAAAGAAGCGAAAACGGCCTGCAGCTCTATATGATGACCGAAATTCCCAACAACGTAATTCTCGCCGAAGAGTTCGCACATTTTTTTGACGGCTTCTCCATTGGTTCCAACGACCTTACCCAATTGACCTTGGGTGTGGATCGCGATTCGGAACTCTTAAGCGACATTTTTGATGCCAATGATCCGGGAGTAAAAAAAATGATCGCTATGGTCATTGCTTCGGCCCATAAAACAAATACAAAAATTGGACTCTGCGGACAGGCTCCCAGTGATTATCCGGAGTTTGCACAATTTCTTGTAGAAAAAGGTATCAATTCCATCTCCTTTAGTCCGGATGCGCTCATTGATGGTATCAAGAATATCAATTTGGCAGAGCAAAGTAAAATCAGCTTTGGAATGGCGGAAAGTAGTAATTAATGTGATAAAAACCATTAAGACCTAGATCGCCAGTTTAGGTTCTAAACCAGTTTTTTTTGAAATAAATCTCAATATTTAATGACTTATCGCGCTAAGCAAAAATTTATTTTTATGATTGCATAATTTCCTCATGTTCAATCTACATTTTCCGTAACTTAGGTATAGGAACAACAAGGTATGTTCTTACTTCCCCTTTTAACCTTTATTCTTTAGAAAATGCAAAGAAATAGCTTTATCGTAGCGCTATCTGCGCTGACTACATTGCCTTTGTTATCTTTTTCATCCATAGAAGATGCTATTGGAAGAAAAGTCAAAGGCTTTAAGGTTAAGGCTGGCGAAGGCAGAATACACGGGCACATAACCTTGAAAGGAGTAAACGCCAATATTTTGGATGTCAAAATATCCGGTAGTGATACCGATAAGGACCTGGCCATTTTTGAACAAACCTCACTTACACCAGGAAAAGGGACCCCTTTGCATGTACACCACTTCCAAGATGAAATGTTTTATGTCCTAGAGGGTACCTACTACTTTAAGGTTGGGGAAGAAACTTTTGATCTAAATGTTGGGGACAGCATATTTTTGCCCAAAAAAGTGCCACATGCTTGGACCCAAGTCTCGGAAAGAGGTAAAATGCTTGTCATCTTTCAACCCGCTGGCAAAATGGAGAATTTTTTTGTAGCCGTGTCCCAATTAGACCACGAACCCAGTCCCAAAGAAATGGAACATTTATTTGCGGATAATGAAATGAAGATAGTTGGACCACCCCTTAAAGTTGAATAAACAACCTACCAGGGTATTTTAAAAAATATTAAATACCTGATTAGTGGCTATTAGGCCCATTAGCCCATACTGGCTTAAAATTATACTTTCAGTGCCGAAATAATGTGGTAATTGCCACATGTATAATGATTAATATCATATTAGATAAGCCTCTTAATTACTTCCTTTGAAATTGAAATAGAACACCTATTAGTGGTCTGTAATCCAAATAATGAAAGTAGCAGTTTTTAATACACACAAATTTGAGAAGGAATATTTAATCAAGGCCAATGCAAATAAACATGATTTAAAATTGTTGGATTCCTATCTTACCCTAGATACTACAGTTTTGGCAGAAGACTGTGAAGGCATTTGCATCTTCACACAGGACAATGGTTCTGCTCCTGTTTTGGACAAGCTCCATGAAATGGGGGTTAAATATATTGCATTACGATCAGCTGGATATAACAACGTAGATATAACCCATGCTAAATCCTTAGGTCTGAGGGTTGTCCGGGTACCGGACTATTCCCCCAATGCCATCGCCGAATTTACTGTAGCCATAATTTTGGCCTTGAACCGTAAATTGATACGAAGCCATTACCGCATAATGGAAATGAATTTTTCGCTGGACGGCTTGGTAGGCTTTGATATGCACGGAAAAACCGTGGGAATTATCGGTACCGGAAAAATTGGAAGAATCGTAGCTAAAATTCTACATGGTTTTGGATGTCATATTCTGGCTTACGATGACATGAAAGACCAAAGCCTGGTAGAAGAATGCAAGGCCACCTATACCGATTTGGATACCTTGTGCAGCCAATCCGATATTATTTCCTTACATGTCCCTTTGATGGAACAAACACATTATCTAATAAACGAAGCCCAGATCGGCAAAATGAAAAAGGGGGTAATGCTAATCAATACCGGTAGAGGGGGATTGGTAAATACCCAAGATGTTATTAACGGCCTTAAATCCCAACAAATTGGCTATTATGGAATGGATGTTTATGAAGAGGAAGAAGGCTTATTTTTTGAAGACCATTCCGAAGATATACTTCAGGACGATATGATAGCGCGTTTAATGACCCTCAGAAATGTAATGATTACCAGCCACCAGGCTTTTTTAACAGATACCGCCCTAGGCAATATTGCACAAACCACCTTTGAAAATCTGGATTCCCTGGAGCAAGGCCTTCCTTGTAAAAATGAAGTCCTTTAAATTAATGATAAATGGGAAAATTGATTCTTATAAGACATGGACAAAGTCTTTGGAACTTGGAAAACATCTTCACAGGTTGGACCAATATTGACCTTTCACCACAAGGAAAGGAGGAAGCTAAAAATGCTGGCGAAATCATTAAACGCAATAAAATAAACATCGATATATGTTTTGCTTCCTATCTTAAAAGGGCCATACGCACGGCCTGGATCGTTTTGGACAATTGTGAACAAATGCATGTAGATACCTACTATCATTGGAAACTAAACGAAAGGCACTACGGTGATTGGCAGGGTAAAAATAAGGACGAGACCTTAAAAGAGGTGGGCGAAAAAAAATATTGGGCCATAAGGCGCGGATATTATGAGTCTCCTCCGAAATTGGGTCCCAACAACAAATTACATCCTAAATTCGACCCGAACTACAAAAATGTAGACCCGGCAGTCTTGCCATCGGGGGAATCGCTAGAGGACAGCTCAAAAAGAGTCGTCAATTATTATTTCGAAGCAATAGTTCCCAATTTGGTACAAGGTAAGACGGTCATGGTTTCGGCACATGGTAATTCCCTACGTGCCCTTATTGGCTACATTTGTAATATTCCTTCTATAGATATAGCCGGTTTAGAAGTACCCACTGGCGTACCACATATATATGAATTTGACGGCAACCAAAATTTAACGGAACATCACAAATTAGAATAACACCATTTAAGTCGAATAAATGGGAAAACATAAAATTCAATCAACATGCTCAAAAAAATAGTAACACTTACCTTAAATCCTGTAATAGATAAAAGTGTCTCCGTAGCAGGCATCAGCCCCAATACCAAACTACGCTGTACCTCACCAACTTACGATGCCGGAGGTGGTGGCATCAATGTATCCCGTGCCCTTAAAAAATTGGGAGAGAAATCACTCTGCATGTATCTGGCAGGCGGACCTACAGTAGAACATTTAAGTCAAATTTTGGACAAGGCAGGTATTGATCAAATGGTAGTGCCCATTAAGGGATGGACAAGGGATAATCTTGCTGTTACCGATACCACTACCAACTTACAATACCGCTTTGGAGTGCCGGGACCACTGGTTGAAAAGGAAGAGTGGGAAGCCCTACTAATAAAATTGGAAAAGAATCTGGAAGAAGGAGATTACTTGGTGGCCAGCGGTAAATTACCTCCGGGAATACCGGATGATTTCTACGTTCTGGTGGCCGAAATAGCCAAAAGTAAAAAAGTGCACTTTATTTTGGACACCTCCGGGGAGGCATTGGCTAAGGCTACCAAATCCAGAGTATTTATGCTAAAGCCCAACCTAGGGGAACTAAGCACTTTGTGTGGTGTTACATCAATTTCAGCTATGGAATTGGAACCCCTTGCCAAAAAGTTTTTGAAGGAACATGATTGTGAGATACTTGTCGTATCCTTGGGCCCGAAAGGAGCCCTATTGGCCACCAAGGATCTCATAGAACATATACCAGCGCCCACAGTGCTGCAAAAAAGCACCATAGGGGCAGGTGATAGTATGGTGGCAGGTATGGTAGTTAGTTTGCTTAATGGCAAATCCTATAGCGAAATGGCAAAATACGGGGTAGCTTGTGGTACAGCGGCTACCATGCATGAAGGTACCCAATTGTGCAACAAGGATGACGCCGATAATTTGTACAAATGGATCCTAGAACAAAAAAACACTTGAAAGTAAACCTTGGATTACTTAATTTGATTCAGAATAAACTACAGGAATAGAACATAACCATTGTATAAAAGATAGACTTTATGGACAATATTCAAAGATTTTCATTACCCGCCATCCATGAAGGGGAGATTCCCTTAGCTTTTATGAATACCAACATATCCCGGGATAAGGGAGTAATTTTGGCCGCCGATGTTGGAGGCACTAAAACAAATTTGGCCCTTTTTCAAATCCAGGACGGAGACCTGGTTCCTTTGAAGGAAAAATCATATCCCACTAAAAAATATAAATCCTTTTTGGAGATGGTATCTACCTTCCATACGGACGACATGCCTAGGATAAATGGAATATGTCTAGGTGTTGCCGGACCCGTAATTCGGGGCAAGGTATATGGCACTAATTTTCCTTGGGCAATTGACAGCGGAGAAATTAGTAGGGAACTTCATATACGTTCTGTTTCATTGATCAACGATATGGAGGCCAATGCCTACGGACTGGCAGCGCTCCAAGAAAAAGACTTCGAAACACTTAAGTCCGGAACAAATATACCTGGCAATGCCGCACTTATATCTCCTGGTACGGGACTTGGGGAAGCAGGAATGTTCTGGGACGGATCGCACTACCACCCCTTTGCCTGTGAGGGTGGCCATTGCGATTTTAGTCCTCGTAATGAATTGGACATAGAAATTCTGCAACACTTCCAAAAAAAATATGAACATGTCAGCTGGGAAAGGTTGTTGTCAGGTCCCGGAATCTTGGAACTATATGTGTTCTTGAGGCAAATAAGTGGCATAAAGGAGCCACAATGGCTGAGCAATCAAATGTCCAAAGGCAATCCTTCTGCTGTAATTACCGGGACGGCAATGGAAGGAAAAGATTCCGTTTGTGTTGAAACCTTGGATATTTTTATTAGGTTCTTGGCTATAGAAGCGTCACAGCTTGCCCTAAAATTCAAGGCTACGGGTGGTATTTATATAGGCGGGGGCATCTTACCAAAAATAATAACAGGTATTAAAAGGGACGTATTCTACAACAACTTTGTACAATCGGGGCGATTAAACGCACTCTTGGAAATGATACCGGTAAAGGTAATCCTTAATGAAAAAACGGCGCTTCTTGGGGCCGCTTATTACGGCGCTATGGCTCTGCAATGGGACTAAGGTCTGATGCCTCACGGCTTTAGAAATAAAAGTAAAAGCTAGCTGTAAGGCATCAATAAAGAATTCTTTGACTAATCCCAGTAAACTAGCATGTAATACCCTTAAAAAAATAAGGTTTTATGGTTGTGTTCATTAAAGCTCATCAATATTATCTCGCCCTTATCCTCCATTTTTTTTACTAGATCCCTATGGAACCATTTTTTTAAAAATCCTTTCTTTTCCCTTTCCAGCATCACTACCATATCCGCATTTACGACCCCAAGATAGATTCTGAGGGTATCAAATACATCTTCCGAAAACAATAGTTCGAACTCAATTTCTGGATAATCTACCTTGGATTTGAGCATCTCCTTGAACCACTCCATTAATAAGTCTCCCGCATATTCCTCGTTCGTTGAAATATGCACTACCTTAATTTTGGCTTTTAAAGGTTTGGCTATTTCGGAAAGTTTTTGAATGGCATGTATATCTTCCTCTTCAAAATCTGTGGCATAAACCATGGTATCCATATTTCTAGGCAATATATCATTGGGAATTGCAATTACGGGACAAGGTGCTTTCTCTATGAGTTTCTTGGTGGTACTGCCCATGATCATTTCCTCAAGACCACTTGCTCCTTTAGTACCCACCACAATCAGTTGGGCGTGATACTCTTCTGCCTTTGATATAATTCCTTTGATTACCGAACTGTTCTGTACAGGCTCTAATTGTATTTTGGGATTGTCCCACTTGCTTCCAAGGTGTTCTGTGCAAAATTTTTCCAGCTGGGCACGGTGAATTTTAAACGGATTCCCTTCAAGGACAGGCCGGTCATCCTGTCCCTCCACACCCAAAACAGTAGGTAAATTAAATGTGTGGGTGACCACCAGTCGAGTTCCCAGGTCCTGACTTAAATTATAGGCCAACTGCAAAGCAGAGACCGAGTTTTTAGAATAATCCGTGGCATAAAGCAATGTTTTCATTTTATGATGTATTGTAATTTATCAGCAAAACTTGCAAGCAACAGATCCGATTGGAGTACATCCTAAGATACTTGCTATTTTAAGAAGTTAAATTGTTAATGGAACAAATTTGATTGGTTAAAATTAGAACCTATTGTCGTATCTATAAATGACTTCTATCATATATGGTAATCTTTCTATGCCCGAACTTCGCAACTGGAAAAAGAATCGTTTATATAAATTCAAAGAATATTAATAGTTCATGAGCAAAGCCATATACCTTGCCACTACAGAGCCCAATAGCGGAAAATCTATCGTATCCTTGGGCATGATGCAGTTATTATTGGGAAAAACCGCGAAAGTGGGTTATTTCCGCCCCATTATAGATGACTTTGAAAAGGGCAGGATCGATGACCATATAGATACTGTACTAAAGCATTTTGAAGTAGACCAGAAATTTGAGGATTCCTATGCCTATACCCGTAGCCAAGTGGTACAACTTAAAAATATGGACAAGGATGACGAAATTATAAGTAATATCATCAATAAGTACAAGGCCATTGAGGATAGGTTCGACATTGTAGTGGTGGAAGGAACAGATTTTTCAGGTGAGGGCGCCATCATAGAATGGGACATTAATGTGCTTATCGCCAAAAATTTAGGAATTCCGGCAATTATAATTGCCAACGGCATGGGCAAATCCCTTCAAGAATTGGTCGGAAATATATACATGGCTTATGATTCCTTTAGGGAAAAGGGAGTAGAAGTACTACTGACCGTTGCCAATAAGGTACAGCCAGAAAATTTGGAACAGGCAGTATCGGGTCTCAAGACAAAACTGCCAAAAAAAGTATTGATAGCTGCTATCCCTTTGAACCCTGTTTTGGGAAATCCGACCGTAAAGGAGATTGCACAGGCCCTTTCGGCCAAGGTTTTGTTCGGAGAAGATTTTATAAACAATCAGGCCGGTGAATTTAGCGTGGGCGCCATGCAGCTCCGCAATTACATCACCCATTTAAAAAAGGATAGCTTGGTCATCACCCCTGGAGATAGGGCAGATATTATTCTAGGGGCTTTACAGGCCAACATCTCCAGAAATTACCCCAATCTATCCGGTATAGTTCTAACAGGCGGACTATTACCGGAGGATTCCATCATTAAACTTATTGAGGGCCTTTCCGATATTATTCCTATCATTTCAGTTGCCGATGGTACTTTTTCGGTAACCAACCGCATAGGAACCATTAAACCCAGGATATATCCAGAAAACAAGGAAAAAATAGCCACCTCCATACAGGAATTTGAAAAATATGTCCCCACAAATGAATTAGCCGAGCGACTTATTACTTTTAAGGCTGAGGGAATTACCCCTAGAATGTTCCAGTACAATCTTCTTAAACGGGCAAAATCGGCCATGAAACATATTGTCCTCCCGGAAGGAAATGACGAACGCATTCTGAAGGCTACCAAAAAACTTCTGGACACCAATGCCGTCACCATTACATTGTTGGGGGATAAGGAGCAAATAATGGCAAAAATTTCAGAATTGGATATAAGTTTGGATTCCAATAGCTTCGATATTATAGACCCCAAATCTTCGCCCAATTTTATGGATTATGCCACCACCCTATACGAACTGCGAAAAGAAAAAAATGTTAACCTTGCCATGGCGAAAGATCTAATGGAGGATGTTTCCTATTTTGGCACCATGATGGTCTACAAAGGTCATGCCGATGGAATGGTTTCCGGTGCAGCACATACTACACAACATACCATAAGACCGGCTTTACAATTTATTAAGACCAAACCAGAGGTCTCCATTGTGTCCTCCGTGTTCTTTATGTGTCTCCCCAACCGTGTCACCATATTTGGGGACTGCGCCATTAATCCCAATCCCACCGCTGAACAATTGGCGGAAATAGCCATTTCTTCTGCGGCAACCAGCACGGCCTTCGGCATAGAACCCAAAATTGCCATGCTATCCTATTCATCCGGGGCTTCAGGAGTGGGCGAAGACGTGGATAGAGTGCGCAAAGCCACAGATATTATCAAAAGAAAACGACCTGGTTTAAAAGTAGAAGGCCCCATACAGTACGATGCAGCCGTGGATATAAATGTAGGTAAGAGTAAATTGCCGGATTCGGAAGTGGCCGGACAGGCCAGTGTATTCATTTTTCCAGATCTCAATACTGGAAACAACACCTATAAGGCCGTTCAAAGGGAAACAGGTGCCCTGGCCATTGGCCCCATGTTACAAGGTCTAAACAAACCTGTTAACGACCTAAGCCGTGGCTGTACAGTGGAGGATATCTATAACACTGTAGTCATCACCGCCATACAGGCACAAGGCCTATAATTTTAATCCAATAAAACAAAAACTATGAACATACTGATCATAAACGCAGGAAGTTCTTCCATTAAATATCAATTGATTCAAATGCCTTCGGAGCTTGTAATAGGCAAGGGTTTAATAGAACGAATCGGCTCCAAAAATGCAACTGTAAAGTATAAAACCAATACCGTGGATATTGAGGAGGTGATGGTGATTCCCAATCACAGTGCCGGATTCAAGAAAATGGCCACACTCCTGATGGATTCCGTCCAAGGTGTTATTGCAGACGTTAATGATATCGCGATTGTCGCCCATAGGGTAGTGCATGGCGGTAATACCTTTTCTGAAACCACCGTGATTACACAGGAGGTAAAGGATAAAAT
Source organism: Arenibacter algicola (assembly GCF_018860365.1). Classification (GTDB taxonomy): domain Bacteria; phylum Bacteroidota; class Bacteroidia; order Flavobacteriales; family Flavobacteriaceae; genus Arenibacter; species Arenibacter algicola_B. The sequence continues at coordinate 62,843 of NZ_JAHKPO010000018.1, read as the reverse complement.
AAGGGAACTTTCTGTATTGGCCCCTTTACACAACCCACATAATTTGGAAGGCATTATATTGGCAGAGGAAGCTTTTCCTACTGCCAAACAAATTGCCGTTTTTGATACCGCTTTTCACCAGACCATGCCAGTGAAGGCCAAGAAATACGCTTTGCCCAATGAATTATATACAGATCATCGTATCCAAGCCTTTGGTTTTCATGGTACCAGTCACAAATATGTATCCGAGAAGGCAATTTCCTTCTTAAAATTAAAATCTTCCAAGATAATTACCATACATCTGGGCCATGGTTGCAGTATCACTGCTGTAAGGGATGGAAAAAGTATAGATCATTCCATGGGATTTACCCCTTCCAACGGACTTATCATGGGCTCTAGAAGTGGCGACCTGGATCATTCTATTATCTTCTATTTGGTAAATAATTTAGGTTATGGTCTGGAAGAAGTAAATACTTTACTCACCAAAAAAAGTGGTATGTTAGGGCTTACGGGGCATATGGATCTAAGGGATATTGAAGCCAAAGCACAATCCGGAAATCCTGAATGTGAATTGGCCTTGGAAATGAACGCCTACCGCATAAAAAAATATATAGGTGCCTATACAGCAGCCATGAACGGTTTGGATGCCCTGGTCTTTACCGCCGGCATTGGTGAAAATTCCAGCACGCTCAGAAGTCTCGTGTGCAACGAATTGGACTATTTGGGCATAACAATGGACCCTTCTAAAAATGAGTTAAAATCTTCCAACATAAGGGAAATTGGTAGTGACAAGGCTCAAGTCAAAGTTTTGGTAGTCCCCACAAATGAAGAGTTGGAAATTGCAAAACAAGCCTATGGTCTATCCCATAACCTATAATTTTGACAATAGAGATTTTGAGTCAATCTGCAGGAAAACCCAATTTTCCATGATGATCAATGAGTGGCCCCAATAAACAAAATTGCCGTATGGCAAAACCAAGGTTTATTCCTTTTTTGTTTTACATGTTCTTATTCCGAAAGGAAGGTACAGGGGACAAAAACCAATAAAACTGGTCAGGAAAAAGATAATGGCCAAAACCACCAGTACAATACCCAACACCCCGGAAATAGTACCGTTATAATAAAGCGCGATCAATGCTGCCGCAACCACAAAACGCAAGGTTCTGTCCAAATTACCCATATTTTTCTTCATGACGATAAATTTATGTTATACAATTTGAAAAGGCCCAAATGAACTTACCATTTTATTCTTTAGGTCTCTTTTTTATTAATTTTTTGTCTATAAACTTCAAACTAACCAAAGTGTCATTTGGGGCCTCATTGCTAAAGTTGCAACCTATTTTCGGTTTTTCCCAATTTTTATATTGACAATTCAAAGTAAATGGATATGTATCCCTCTTCAAATGATATATGTCATTTCAGGGGCCGATACATTTAAATAATTTTGGGGTACGCCACATTTATAATATTTAAATCTAATTATCATGGAAAAAGAAATCATATATAATTCAAACCTGCATTTTGAACACGAAATTTGGAGAAGGGAACTCTTCTTTTGGCAGGATGAACTCATTATTTTTAACAACAGGCTTAGCGAACTGGTTACTAGATGGACCAAAAAAGAGGTATTAAAACAATTGGACCACTTTCAGAACGAATTTATCCTACATGGTGGAGTTATCGAGGATTTATTGGAAGAAATCGAAATCCATGAAACCCGCATGGCCGGTCAAGATTTGGTGTCACATGATGCCATGGACACCATATTGGTAAAAAAACATATGGAGTTCCGAAAAAAAATGGAGGTACAGGAAGAGATTTATGCGGACCTTAAAAAAGATTTCTTTCGTTTTTTGACCAAGTACCTATAAATTTTATGTTTGGTATAAAACTTCCACAGAAACAAAATCTTAAAAGGTACAACGCCCTATTTGTGGTCCTCACCAAATATGGGTTTCAAGATGTTATGGCCAGTAGCCAGGCTAGAAAGTTCATCCCCAAAAAATACCTTTTAAAACACCCTGACACAGAAAAGCAGTTATCAGGATCCACTTTTGAACGTATCCGTATGGTGCTTGAAGAATTGGGTCCTTCCTATGTAAAAATGGGGCAAATTATGAGCAACCGGGACGATATGTTGCCACCGGAGCTGGTTAAAGAGCTAGAAAAACTACAAGACCATGCTCCCTCCCTACAGAATTTTGAAGTAGAAAAAGTTTTGTCCAATGAACTGGATATCCACTGCTCCCAATATTTCCTTTCCATTGATCCCAAACCTTTGGCAGCGGCCTCCCTGGCCCAAGTTCATAAGGCGCAGCTTCTCAATGGGGATTTGGTAGTATTAAAAATACAGCGCCCCAATATAGCGGATGTTATTGCATCCGATATTTCCATTATGAAGGAAGTTGCCGAGGCCTTGGAAAAATATAGTGCACAGGCCAAGGCCTTTCAGCCATTAAGGTTGGTGGAGTCCTTTGAAAAAAGCATCAATGAAGAACTTAGTTTTCAAAGGGAAATGGACAATATGGAACATTTCGCCAAAAATTTTGAAGGCAACGAAGCTATCTATGTACCCCATTTATATCGTGAATTGAGCAATGACCATATTATATGTATGGAATGGGCAGATGGAATCAAGGTTTCCGAACTGGAAAAGTTAAAGGAAAGTAATATTGATTCCAGCGCCGTTGCCAAAGTTGGGGTAGATCTATATTTGGAACAGGTTTTGGAACATGGTTTTTTTCATGCCGACCCACATCCCGGAAATCTATTTGTGTTACCCGAGGCCCAAAAAATCTGCTTCATAGATTTTGGCATGATGGGTACTATAATGCCCAATGACAAGGAGGCACTTACAGATCTACTGCTTTGTTTTTTGAAAAAAGATGTAAAGAAATTAATTCCCGTCTTAAAAAAGATTGCCTTAAAATCCGAAATCCCGGATGAAAAAAAATTGGAGTATGATTTGTACGAATTAATTGAAGGTATTAGTAATACATCTATCCATAACATTAAGTTGGGGACTACCCTGAAACAATTTAAAAATGTTCTTTACGAGAATAAGATTACCATACCGCATTACCTATATATTCTTATAAGGGCCCTGATTATAATTGAAGGTGTAGGCCTAAAATTAGATCCTGAATTCAACATAACGGATAATCTAAAACCCTATATGGCCAAGATAACCCGAAAAAGGTTTGGCCTAAAACGACTTTTTCAAAAGAACCTGAATAGATTTCAAGATTACAATGCGCTCTTGGATAAATTACCGGACGACATTAATGAAATTGTAGATAAGATAAAAGATGGGAAATTGGTCATTGTACATGAGCATAATGGCCTGGACGAATTTAGAATGTCCCTAAAGACCGCTTTTAACCGTTTGGTCTATGCGGTTATTATTGCAGCCCTATCCATTGGCTCTGCCCTTTTGGTCATGGCCGATATGCCTCCAAAAATTAGTGGTATACCCGTATTGGGCGCAATAGGTTTTAGTCTTTCCGCCATTATTGGATTGGTTATTCTAATTTCAATTTATAGAAATAAGGAAGAGTAAACCTTATTCTATTCCTGCCTATGGTTTATGACAGATGGGGCAAAACTTTAAGTGATCATTTTATAAAAACAGTTCGGAATCATTATCTTTATTCCGAACTGTTTTTTTTCATGGCCGTGTCCAAAATAAAATCCAAACAATGAGAATAATTTCCTGGAACGTCAACGGCATTAGGGCCGTTGCCAAAAAAGATTTTTTTGAATCCGTAAATAAAATGGCACCAGATATCCTCTGTCTTCAAGAGACCAAGGCACAGGATCATGAGGTAGAGGAGACACTTTCGGGAATGGAACATTATCATAGAGACTACAATTCGGCCGATAAAAAAGGGTACTCCGGTACCGCAGTCCTGAGCAGAACAGAACCTCTTGCCGTAAGCAAAGATATGCAGGTATCGGAACACGATAGCGAAGGTAGAATACTGTGTGCGGAGTATAATGATTTTTACTTGGTAAATGTCTACGTTCCCAATTCCGGACAACAATTGGATCGTTTGGATTATCGTGAAAAATGGGATGCCGATTTTCTGAACTACCTTAAAAACCTGGAAAAGACTAAACCTGTAATTGCTTGCGGGGATTTTAACGTGGCCCATAGGGCCATAGACCTTAAGAACGATAAAAGCAACTACAACAAAACGGCAGGATATACCCAAACTGAAATTGACGGAATGGACAATTTTATCAAATCCGGCTTTGTGGATTCGTTTCGGCATTTTCATCCTGATACCGTTGCCTATACCTATTGGAGTTATCGCTTTAAGTCGCGGGAAAGAAACACGGGCTGGCGTATAGATTATTTCCTGGTAAGCAAGTCTTTGGTAGACCACATAAAGTCTGTGGATATCCTATCGGATTATTTTGGTTCCGACCATTGTCCCATCTCCTTGGAAATAGAATTCTAGAAAGATCCGTAATGCCCTATAAATTCCTGCAGGACACTAACTTGAAAATCACCTACGACCTGGAGTTGGGCGTCCGCATTCATAAGTACCAATCCATAGGCTAAATGTGACAGCTTGCAGTCGCTCACAACTTGCTTTTGGATTCCCGTGAATACCGGTCTAAAATGTTGGTCTATATCCAAACCTGAAGATTTCCCTACAGCCATGGCCTTGACCACCGCCTCCGTAATTTGTGCGGGAGACAAACCTTGTTCCAGCAAATCACTGGCCAAATGCTTCAATCGAAAGCTATAATAGAATTCCAAAAAATTGGCAATACTATCCATTGTCTTATTTTCTGAGGTATAAATAGAGATTTCCATAACATTCAGTTCTTTATTAGTTTTTCAGCATTACATGAGACTAAGGTAATATCACAATTTTTTGGCGTACCCAAATACCATTTTTTTAAATTCCCTAAAGTCGTTGGTAAACAAATCCATCTGTTCCTTTAGGGTAGCGTGTTTTTCCCTATAATCCTTATCGGACAAGCCTTCCTCTCCCCTTACCAATCTGGACAATAACCTTTCATGGTTTACTATATCCGCTGCCAAATAATCAAATAGCGATTCGTGGATCTTATCCAAATATTGTAGCATCTGCCCATATTCTGAGTTATTTACCTTTTCTTTATCCAGCAGATCTGTAAAAAATTTGGATTCATCCTTCCAAAATGCAATGATATTGGTCCATTCCACACTTTCTTTGTGCAGTACATCCAATGCGCTATCCAACAATATTTCTTTTTTCGGACCTGATGATTTGGCGTTCATAGTTTTATTTATTTTAGGTTATCCTTGGTTAGGATACATATCTATTTAAGAAACTTTTACGCAAACTTTTCCTGGCTGCGTCCAAAAGTGATTCTACCTCCTTGATGGTGCTGTTGCGTATTTTTGCAATTTCCGCTACGTCAAACTGATGTTCGGTAAAAAGCTCATATACTCTTCGCATGGGCCCTGGTAAATGACGCAAAACCAATTCGGAATGTTTTCTTATATTTTCAGCCCCCAGTTCCTTGTCCAATTGGACTATGATTTCCTGATCCCCGTCTTCAACAAAAACATGGTTCAGCACATAATCGTTCTTTGCATAGGAAATATCGTCCCATTCTTCTTTCATCACCAAATCACCATCTCCATCAGTAGAAAATTTCTCCTGCATTGCATCCCATTCGGGCTTGGAATAGTTATCCAAATTCTCGAAGAATAAAGAATCAAATTCCTCCTCTACAAGTATATCTCCCAATAGCTCATCCACTTTTTTAAACATCCAAGGGTAAAGTTCCTTTTCATTTTCAATTTCATCAATATGTTCATACACCTCAATAAAAAGTTGATCTATAAAATCATCTGCCCTATACTTATTCCTATCAATTTTGCCATTGGACAGTGCCCTGTTCAGATTCTTATTAACATAGCGTTTCACCTCTGGCATCGCCTTTAACAATAGATTATTAAAAGTTGACAGATCCCCTTCTTTTTTGAGCTGTTTCAAATCCCTGTACGTATTGGCCACGAATAAGTGAAACTCCCTTTTGCTCTGATAAATATTTACTGATTCTTCCATATTGAATTTATTTATTTGCTAAGTAACTTTCCTTCAAAAATGCAACCTTTAATGCTCTTAAAAAATGATTTATATCATTATAGAACAATGGATTATCAAAAAAAATTAATAATATCTATTACTGACCTACGTCATTTCATTCTTGAAAATATCCATGTATATTGACATACTTTTAATTAAAATATTATTCTTTAAATACCTCATGATACGGATGTAGTGTCGCAGTAACACTGCACGGATCCAAAAGAAGTTGTTGGAGATGCCTTGGACCCTGTATTTTGAAAACTTGAAATGCTAAGATCATCATTGACAAATTACAGTAAGCGTAACAGGCAGGCTCAATAGCTTCTTGGAAACCGGGACATTCAGGTGGCCCGGTTTCTTATATAAGTTAATTACTTCTGGGCAGGCCCTTGAGGCGTCGGAGCATTCAAATTCCACTTAGTGAGTAAATGTCATTAGTTCCAAATATGGCGTTAGCCATGGAACTATATTTATGGGTGGTATACCGGTTGTTCTAAAATCGACTTTTGAATCATTTTAGCAATAAATTAAAATATGGGCATAAATGGAAGTACAAACGGAATTAAACCCTTAAAGGGAAACAGTAGCTCTAGAGCTACTGTTTCTTTTTTTTTGGTTACCGCAAGCAGTACATACACCAAAACGAAATGAAGCCTCTAAACTAATATAAGCTTTCCCAATTGTTTTTTTATCAATTTCCAATGTTGGGTATAAGTCCGTATAAAAAGCAAGTAATGCCCCTCTTTCAATAACTTAAGATGTGAATTAACCTCTTCTTCCAATATCCCCATGCCCCTTAAAATACCATAAGGGCCTGCCGAAATTGCTCCCAAAGGCTCCCCAGATATGTCTTTTAGAAATTGGGAAGCTACCGGACCGGTAACAAAAAGGGTTCCAAACTCCGGATTCCCAAAAATCCCAAAATCGGTTTTAGTCTCTAAAACCCCATTCCAATAGGTCTTCAATTCCCGTTCTAAGCCTACCTCCATTTTATCCAGGAAAAAACCGTCGTTTCCAAGTTGACCCAAAATGGACAACTGGAATGTATCCTTGCTGGACAATATTTCCCGTATAGCTTTTCTCAACATCTGTAAATGCTGAAAATCTACTATTATAATAATCCTTTTACCTGTAGTGTTCACCCTGGATTTCATTTTTTTATAGATAATTATGAAATGGTCAGGCTGGAATATTCGTTCAATCCCAATGTAAGCATCATAAAGATTTTAGGATATGATTTAAATCATTTCAAATGGGTTTTGTTAAGGTTACTTTTGGTATTATTAATAAACATATAGTAATCTAAAAACAAAAATCATGACAAACAACGACGGAAATATTCTTTTGGCTTTATTAACAGGGGCTGCCATAGGAGCAGGAATTGGAATTCTATATGCTCCTGACAAGGGTATTGAGACCAGACATAAAATAAAGCAAAAGGTTGGGGAAACTACCCATGATATATCAGATAGATTATCACATGCCAAGGAAGAACTTACCAAAACTGCCAATGAGAAAAAAGATGCCTTTGACCGAAAATTGGATGAAGCCATCTCCACTATGAGCTACAAGGCAGATGACATTATTGCTACCTTGGAGCGTAAATTGGAAGACTTAAAAAAGAAGAACGCCCAATTTCAAAAATAAGGTAATATGGCCTTGGAAGAACTTAAGAGAGACTTTACAGAAGCAGAAGCCGATGTAAGGTCTTATCTAGAAAATAGCGAGGAATATGCCAAGCTAAAAATATTTAAGGTGCTAATGGAGCTTGTGACCACATTTGCGCAAACCCTTTTAATTGGGGCCTTGGCCCTACTTGCTTTGGTTTTGTTATCTTGGGCCGCATCAAATGCCCTGAATGAAATAATGGAAAGCACTTACCTTGGATATTTAGTGGTGGGTATGGGCTATATACTTATAGCTTTCATTTGTTATTTTCTTAGGGATAGACTCAATGGGCCGTTACTGCGCACATTTTCCAAACATTTTTTTGATTAAGACCATGGGGAAACAATACAACTCTTTTAAAGAAATTGATGAAAGGCTAATGGTCTTGAAATTACAGCGCAAAATTGAAATTGAAAGCCTTAAACTTAATATTAATCAGCTAAAGTCAAATCTAAGACCACTGCAATTGGCGGGAAACCTTAAGGGTAGCATTCAACAAATGTTGTTGATCTATGCAATAAGGAAACTAAAGGCCATGTTTAGTAAAAGGTAGCATATATAATTTTGAATCTTGTCCTCAATGAATGACAACCTTAAAAATCAGCTACCTGCCTAAGTCCCTTTTCATTTAAAATAATGATCCTTCGTCCGTGGTCGGTGGCAATGAGGCCCTCTTCCTTAAAATCCGATAAGGTACGGATAGCGGTTTCTGTTGCGGTGCCGATCATACCTGCAAAATCTTCCCGTGGAATTCCTATACCGCCCTTGGGTTTATCCTGTATTACATGTTTATCATAAAGTTCCAATAAGGCCTTGGCGGCCCGTTGTCTTACAGAGGCAAAAGCCATATCCACCAATTGTTCCTGCAGGTGCATAAGGTTATTGGATATCATTCCAATAAATTTCTGTGAAACCGCCGAGTTGCCATAAAGCAATTTGGTAAAATCCTTCCTAGGTATGGCACACATTTCGGCATCCTCCAACACAGTTGCATTTTCTACATAAACTTTATCGGAATTCAATAAGGATAGTTGCCCTACAAAATCTCCCGGACCATATATGCCAGTCACAAATTCCTTTCCGGATTCCGTACTCTTATAGGTCTTTACACTGCCCTTTTCTATAAAATACAAGGATTTTGCGTTATCACCTTCCCAAAAAACAATATCCCTTTTATGATACGTTTTAAGGGGATAATCCTTGGAAAGACTTTTCATATCGCCGTATTGGGAGGCCTCGTCCAAGAATTTATTAAGTCCTTCCATGTTTTTGGCTATCTCTTTTTTAAGAAAGTCGCTCTTTCGCAATCGGGAGGTAATGGCTTCCAATAATTCCTTTTCCTCAAAAGGTTTGGTCAGATAATCGTCCGCCCCCAAATTCATTCCCAACCTCACCTCTGCCCTATCGGTTTTTGCCGTTAGAAATATAAAGGGTATACTAGAAGTGGTACTGTTTTTACCCAACTGTTCCAAGACTCCATATCCATCCAGTTCTGGCATCATGATATCACATATGATCACGTCCGGCTTAAATTTTTCTGCAAGTTCTACCCCTATTTTTCCATTCTCGGCGGTAGCCACCTCGAAATTGGCCAATTCCAATATGTCTGCTGTATTTTCCCGAACATCCTTATTATCCTCAATTAATAGAATTCTTTTCATATTCATTTATATTTACGGGAAGTTTAATATTGAAGGTACTTCCTATACCCACCTCACTTTTAAAGTTTACACCACCGCCCAAAAGTTCTGTATACTGCTTAACAATATGAAGCCCGAGACCCGTGCCCTGAAAGTTGGTGGCGTTTTCTGCACGAAAGAAACGGTTAAATAGATTTTTTTGCTCGTCTTTAGGTATACCAATGCCTTTATCCTTAATATCTATGGATAAGACTTTTCCACCAACCTTAACTTTAATGATAATCTCTTTTTTCTCCTCCGAATACTTTATGGCATTGGAGAGAAGATTTATAAGGATATGGTTCAATAATTTGGGGTCAAGATAAACCGATACAGAAGGTTCGGAATGCTTTAAAATAATATCCTGTCCATCTTTTTTGTTTGGCTCCATTTCATCGATCAACATTTTTATAAAATGTATCAATTCAAAAGACTGTGGTTTTACCTGCACTTTGCCTTCTTCCAACTTGCTCAAAGAGAGGAAGTCGTTAAGAATAACAACAAGATCCTTCACATTGTTGCGTATCCTTGAAACATGTTTCATCCTCCTGTCCTCCTTACCCGGCTCATTTTGTTTTCCTATCAGTATAGCAGAAGAAAGTATGGCACTGAGCGGGGTACGAAACTCATGGGAGGCCATTGAAATAAAACGGGATTTCAGCTCGTTTAGTTCCTTTTCAACCTCCAGGGTCTTTTCCAATTTATGCTGAATCTCCTTCTGCTCGGTAACATTGTTGTAAACGAACAAGGCCCACATTATTTTCTTTTCATCGGAATAGAGCGGTGTAGAATTCACGGCATAACACTGATCGTGAAAATCCACTTCAAATGAAATATTGCTCCCCCTTAATGTTTTTCGAATATCCGATTTTATTTTTTTTATCTGCCATTTTGAAAAAACAGGGATATCATCTATGGGTATTCCTTCAAAATCGGACTTTTTAATATTTATTCGGTCCATTTCCTCCCCTTCCACATAAACCAGTTCATAATCCGAATTAAAGACCATTATGACCCCATTGGGAAAATTATGTGCTATGGCAGAAAACAATGCCCTACTCAACTTGGCCTTCTTTTCCGCCCTTTGGGTCTCCACTACCTGATCTTCCAGGTTTAAACTGGTGGCCACCAGTTTCTGTACTGTAGATTGTACTTCCCTAGTCTGTTCTTTCACTTTATGCTCCAATTGTTGGGCATATTCCTCCAACTTCTTCTTGTTTTGCTGAATTTCGGTAACATCGTTCTGAACCCCAATAAAATGTGTCAATTTTAGCTCATTATCATATAGGGGCGTAACGGCCAGATCGTTCCAAAAAAGGGTCCCATCCTTACGATAATTTCTTAGTACAACCCTACAGGACTCACCATTTTGCACAGCCTTGGCCAAGGTTGCTATTTCAGGTTGGTCCCTATCTCCATTTTGCAAAAACCTACAATTTCTTCCCAGAACCTCCTTGTGGCTATATCCGGTTATTTGGGTAAAGGACTTGTTGCTATATATAATGGGGAGTTTTGGATCTTGGGCATCTACAATGATGATTCCATTTCCTGCAAGTTCCAAGGCCCTATTTCTGATATTCAGGGTATTCTGTAACAACTTGGTATCCGTAACATCTACCCCAGAACTTACAATTCCGATAATCTGATCATTTCCATTCCGTAAGGTGGCGTTCCGCCATCGTATAAGTCGTTGCTTCCCATCCTTGGTGAGTACATGGTTTTCATAAAAATCTTTTGGCTTCACCTTATCCTTAAAAATAGTATCGAAAAGTGCCATTAGTTCCTTTCTTTCCCTTTTTGGAACAAAGCCTGTAAACCAGTTCTTGTGCAAAACTGCATCCTGATCAAGACCTAAAATCTCGCAGGTCTTATTATTGACCAGCTCAACGGTATAGTCCTTATTGATAACCAAAAACAAGGAGGCGGACGTATCCAAATATTGTCGGAGCAAATTTTTCTCCTTGTCCAGTGCCATTTCTATTTTCTTCGGCTCCGTTATATCCTGCATAAAACCTTCCAAACTGTAAACATTGCCCTGCTCATCCGTAACGCAGGAAACCTGCTCCCATATCCATTTAATTTCCTTATTTGCAGTAACAATCCTATAGGTGAGCTGATACTGTTTTTTATCCAAAATTGCCTTGTTCACCTCATCCAAAACCTTGGACAAATCCTCTGGATGAATTAAAGATTCCCAACTAATCCCTGATCTATTATAAAATTGCATAGGAGTATATCCGCTTATAGCCTTGCAGGCTTCACTGATAAATTCAATGTTCCAAGGTCTATCAATTTTAGAGCTATAAACTATGCCCGCTACATTGGAAATCAAGGTTCGAAACTTTCTATCGCTTTCAAATACAGGGATATCCGCTGGTTTGCAATAGATCACTTTTAGGCTTTGACCTTTTACCATTGTTGGGACTATTCTAATATCGATAGGAAATTTGACCCCGTTCTTTTCTCTACCATAAAACTGGTTGGGCCCTACAACAATATCTTTCATTTGGACATCAAAAGCACTGTTCTTCCAATCGGGAATAATCAAATGAATCTTCTCCTGCACTAATTCCCTTTCAACATATCCGAACATTTTTTGGGCAGACATGTTGGCAATGAGAATGTATCCAAGTTCGTCTACCACAATCAGTCCAGCTAAGGAAGATTCAAAAATGGATTGATAAAGATCGCTATTTGTTAATTTTTCATTCATTGTCCTTTTACTGATTTTCACTTAATGGTCTTGACCAAACCAAAAGGAAGGACCGCTAAGGAGTTTGGTTGAAAATAAACTACCCATTGAGTCCTGTATTCTAGTATTTTAGCACTCATTTACACAAATGTATTGTTCGCTATAGCCCTAAGAAATGATATCCGTCATAAGCTGTACCTAGATTCCAAGAACATGATATTGGTCATATCTGTACTCCCAATAATGGAATAATTTTGAGACTAGAATTAAAAGTAAGATCAATGAATACAGGTTTGGTATTATCCGGGGGTGGTATCCGGGGCGTTGCCCATATAGGGGCCATAAAAGCCTTGGAAGAATATGGCATTTACCCTACGCATATAGCAGGAACCAGTGCAGGCGCCATAGTTGGTGCCTTGTACGCTTCTGGCTGTACATGGGAGCAAATGCTGGATTTTTTTAAGACTACAGAAATTTTTAGTTTTAATAATTATGCCATGGGAAAACCAGGTTTCTTGGACACAGAAAAATTCCATGATCAATTAAAGGCCTATATGCCCCATGATACCTTCGAATCTTTGGAAAAGCAGCTTTATGTAACGGCCACCAACTTACTTGATGGTACATTGAATATTTTTAGTCGTGGAGAACTCATAAAACCTGTCTTGGCATCAGCAGCGGTTCCTGGATTGTTTGCGCCCGTACAGATTGAAAAAGGATATTACGTAGACGGTGGCACTTTAAACAATTTTCCTGTGGACCTTATAAAAAAATATTGTGATAAGATTGTGGGCGTTTATGTAAATCCGTTCAATCATGTAAGCATCAAAGAACTTAATCATGTAAACAAGGTTTTAGAAAGGGCCTATCATGTAATGGTAGCCAATGAAACAACTAAAAAATTTAAGGACTGTGATTTATTGATCCGTCCAAAGAACATGGATCAATATAGTATGTTCACCTTAAAAAACTTGGACATCATCTTAGATTTAGGCTATACCGCAACCATGAAAGCACTGGAAAACAACCCTATTTCCTCAGAATTACTGTCGGATGCAGAATTGGAAGCAATGAATGGTTTTTCAATGAATACTTCCGTTAAGAATACTCCAAAAGAATAAACCCTCGACAATATTTTTTATCACATATCATAAAGTTTATTACTATTGGTATAAATTTAAAAGGCTAGACATTTTCTTAAGGAATTTCACCTTATTACCCTAGATTATTACAACAGGGTTGAACTCTAGTGAGGTTTAAAAATGCAAAAGCCCTCCCACTTAAACCTTATACTTTAACGTAATTCAGTTTTTAGTAGGAAGGCATTGCTACTAACAAATAACCAACCAATAATTATTATCCGATTTGTACTTTTTTAGGAGGTGCTTTTTTAGCTTCCTCTTTTTTGGCAAGATTAAAACTAAGGATACCATCCTTGTAGGCGGCCTTAATTTCTTCCTGTTTTACATTATCAGGTAGCTGCAAGGACCGTTCAAAGGAATTATAGCTAAATTCCCGACGCGTAAATTTGTCCTCCTTTTCCTCTTTGGTTTGCGATTTCTCGGCAGTAATGTTCAAGCATCCATTATCTATGGTTACCTCAAAGTCCTTTTTTTGAAATCCAGGAGCGGCCAGTTCTATCTCAAAATGGTCACCGGTTTCCTTAATGTTCAAGGCTGGCTCCGACCTTTTTCCATTCCAGAAACTATCGGGTAGCATGTCCCTTACCCAACCGCGATTATCGAAAAAATCGTCCATGTCAAAAAAATCTTGGCTCATTAGGTTGCCAAATGGTCTCCTTTTAAATTTTACTACTGACATAATATTTTGATTTTAAGGGTTATACATTTATTGTTATCCCTAATGTACATCCAAATGCCTTTGTACAAAATGATATAGGTCAGTCTCTCAAAATTTCTTTACGTTTATTTTTACCATATCAAATCAATGTATCAAAACTGTTATAACCATATCTTAATTAAATTCATATAAGAGTTGGTCTATAATGCAAGGTTCTGTACAATTTTGTTAATTTAGACAACATGATCAATCCACTCGATTTTGGCATTAAAGGGCTAACGGATGAAGCAGTAAAAAGCTCAAGAAAAAAACATGGCGAAAATAGCCTTAGCTATAAAAAGGAAAATGGTTTTTTAGACGCTTTAAAAAGTGTTGCCCAGGAGCCAATGGTCATCCTATTAATGGTGGCTTCCTCTATCTATTTTATAACAGGAAATAATGGTGATGGAATATTTATGGTCGCCGCCATTATCCTGGTAGCCTCCATATCCCTTTATCAGGATTCCAAAAGTAGGATGGCCTTGGAAAAATTAAAAAGTCTTACCCAACCCAATAGTCAGGTCATTAGGAACGGAGTGGTCATAGAAATACCCAGTGAGGAGTTGGTTGTTGGCGACAGCCTAATGGTAGAGGAAGGCAACACCGTTCCTGCCGATGGCACCATTGTACATTCCAACGATTTCTCCGTAAACGAATCCATACTTACCGGAGAATCCCTTTCCGTTTTTAAGGATGCGTCAAAATTGGACAATAAGATATTTGGCGGCACTACAGTTGCCAGTGGACTGGCAATCGCCACCATTACAGAAATTGGGAACAGCACCCGGTTGGGTAAAATTGGAAAAAGTCTTGAAGGAATCCAGGAGGAGAAGACACCCTTGGAAAAACAGATTTCCAATTTCGTAAAACATATGTCCATTTGGGGCGGTATCATTTTTCTATTGGTCTGGGGAATCAATTACCTTCAATCACGGGAGGTTTTGGAAAGTTTGCTGAAAGCCTTAACCTTGGCCATGAGTGTCCTGCCAGAAGAAATACCCGTGGCCTTTACCACTTTTATGGCCCTAGGTGCCTATAGGTTAATGAAAATGGGCATTGTGGTAAAACAAATGAAAACCGTAGAATCCTTGGGAAGCGCTACGGTAATCTGTACGGACAAAACAGGTACCATAACCCAGAATAAGATGGAACTTGCCAAACTCTTCACCTTGGATACGGGAGAGGTAGTTTCTGCAGATGCCCTCCTGAATAATTCTCAAAAAGAATTGGTCACCATAGCGATGTGGGCCAGCGAACCAATACCTTTCGATCCTATGGAAAAGGCCTTGCATGTGGCCTACGGTAGAATTGCCTCTGTAGACCAGCGACCACATTATAAAATGATACATGAGTATCCGCTAAGCGGAAAACCTCCTATGATGACCCATCTGTTCGCAAATAGTGAAGGTAACCGTATCATTGCTGCCAAAGGGGCACCGGAAGCACTTTTGGCAACGTCCACACTTACCGATGCCCAAAAAGAACAGATTACGGATATCTTGACCAATTTAGGGCGGGAAGGATACCGAATGTTAGGAGTGGGACAGGCCAATTTCAAAGGACCTGACTTTCCTGAAAAACAACAGGATTTTCAATTTATTTTCAAGGGATTGGTGGCTTTTTATGACCCCCCTAAAGATAACATTCGCCAGGTACTGAAAGATTTTGACAAGGCCGGCATACAGGTAAAACTGGTTACAGGTGATAATCCCGCCACATCCATGGCCATTGCCAAACAAATTGATTTTCCTGGCTATGATAAAAACATGACCGGGGAAGAACTAATGCAATTGAACGATGAGGAACTACAACAAAAGGTAATGTCTACCCAGGTGTTTACCCGCATGTTCCCAGAAGCCAAGCTAAGAATTGTAAACGCCATAAAGGCCAATAACGAAGTAGTGGCCATGACAGGTGATGGGGTCAACGACGGTCCGGCGCTCAAGGCATCTCATATCGGTATTGCCATGGGCAAAAAAGGAACTGAAATTGCCAAGCAGGCCGCCTCCTTGATCTTGGTGGACGATGACCTTTCAAAAATGGTAGATGCCATTGCCATGGGCAGAAAAATTTACGGCAATTTAAAAAAGGCCATCCAGTATATCATATCCATTCATATCCCTATCATATTAACGGTATTTATCCCCTTGGCACTGGGGTGGGCCTATCCTGCCATATTTTCACCCTCCCATGTTATTTTATTGGAATTGATTATGGGCCCCACCTGCTCCATTATTTATGAAAACGAGCCTATGGAGAAAAATACAATGATCCAAAGACCAAGGCCATTTACTACAACTTTTTTTAAGTTCAAAGAATTGACAACTAGTATCATTCAGGGACTGGTGATCACCTTGGGATCTTTATCGGTATACCAATACGCCGTTTTTGAAAGTCATAACGAATCCGTAACCAGAACTATGGTGTTTATGGTATTAATATCTTCCAATATTTTTCTGACTTTGGTAAACCGCTCTTTTTATTATTCAATTTGGACCACTTTAAAATATAAGAACAACCTGGTGCCTTTGATTATAGGAATTACTTTGATCTTATCGGCATTGTTGCTCTTTGTTCCCCCATTGACAAGGTTTTTTCAATTTGAAACCTTAACCCTTAATCAGCTGGGAATTTCAGTCCTTGTAGGCATGATTTCCGTACTCTGGTATGAAATTGTGAAAGGGGTAAAACGAGCTAGGAGAAATTAAAATAGTGCAACAGATGAGCAGATAGTAAGAAGTCTAAAGTTTAACCCCAAAAGCCAAATCCCCTGCATCCCCTATACCGGGAATAATATAGCCTTTGCTATTTAATTGAGTATCGATAGCCGCTATCCACAATTGGGTATTCTTTGGAAAAACTGTCTTAATATGGTCTATCCCGGATTGGGAACCAATTACCGATATTATATGGATCTGCTTGGGTTTGCCATGGTCTTTAAGGGCATTTAAAACATTTTCCAAAGTTTTTCCAGTGGCCAGCATAGGATCTGTAAGGACCAAGGTTTTATTTTCCAAGGATGGGGCCGCAAAGTATTTTACTATAACTTCAAAAGCATCCTCATCGCCGCGGTGATGCCTATAGGCAGAAATAAAGGCATTCTCCGCATTGTCAAAATAATTTAACAGGCCCTGATGTAAGGGGAGTCCGGCACGTAAAACGGAACACAACACCAAATCATCAACGGGCATGGACATTTCTTTGGTTCCCAAAGGTGTTTCAACCATTTGGTTCCTATAGTTAAGGGTTTTGCTAAGTTCGTAACCCAAAATTTCCCCAATACGTTCAATATTACGCCTAAAGCGCATGCTATCACGTTGAATTTTGGCATCCCTGATTTCGGCGACAAATTTATTTAGCAGTGAATTTTCTTCCCCTAAGCTATGTACGATCATTGTTTATCCATTTAGTTTCAAGATACTGAATTCCCCTTACAAACACTATAAAATCTTAACTATGCGCAACAGGTTATAGCCCTTTTTCTTCAAAATAATTATCGCTGCCATAGAATCAAGTTATTTTCCAGCGGCACGGAAATATTTTCATAGCAGGGAACTATCCTTGCCGTATAATGACTCTCTGGCCTGCTGGTCCTTATACGTGCCTGGTACTCATGATCCAACCCATTCTTTGCGAGCCCAACGATCTCCATTTTTATAATTTCATTTATACCACCATTAAGGCCTTCGGCAAAAAGCTCAACAGAAATATTGTCAGGACTAAGGTGGTTTAACCAGACCACCGTTTTAAATTGATATCCTTCCACAATATTTTCAATTTGGGTTTGGACAAAGCGCATTTGCCACCACTTATTTTGTAATTCAAGATAGGTGTCAACTATTTTTTTTCCTGCCACTCCTTTTTTGGACGATCTTTTTTTGTAATTGATTGCTGCCGGAAGGTAATATTTCTCCGTGTATTCACGAACGGCACGGTTTGCCGAAAACTTTGGGGTTAAGGTAGACATACTATTTCGCATTTTTGCTACCCAATGTTCAGGTATCCCATCTTCATTGCGATTATAAAATTCCGGTACCACTTTTTGTTCCAAAAGCTCGTACAATTCGTTGGCCTCGACAGCATCCCAAGAGGAATCCTCCCCATGTTCATGACCATCGCCCAATGCCCAACCCACTTCCGGGGTGTAGGCCTCTGCCCACCAACCGTCCAGCTCCGATAAATTGATCCCACCATTTACCAGAACCTTCATACCACTGGTACCGCAGGCCTCCCAAGGACGCCTAGGTGTATTTATCCACACATCTACCCCTTGAACAAGATGTTCTGTTAACAACATATCATAATCGCTTAAAAAAACTACGTGCTTATATAGGTTATGCTGTTCAATAAATTGCACCCATTGTCTTATCAATGCCTTTCCGGACTCATCATAGGGCGGAGACTTTCCCGCAATTACCAATTGCACCGGCTGCTGTGGATTTGTTAGAATGCGAATAAATCGTTCCTCATCATGCAAAAGTAGGTTTGGTCTTTTGTAGGGAACAAATCTCCGTGCAAAACCCAGGGTTAAAGTTTCCTTGTCAAAAATATGTTTGGCCATTTCCACGATTTCCGGGGACTGGCCGGCATCCTCGGTCTGTCCTTGGAACCTTTCCCGTATAAAGTTTATCATGTAATGTCTAGAATCGTTCCGGAGTTGCCATAAATCAACATCGGAAACGCAGTAAATATCTTGCTCAACAGATTCCAAATGACCTCTCCAGCGTTCTTTACCGCAGGAATGCGTCCAGATTTTGTCGGCGTATATAGAATCCCAGCTGGGCATGTGAACTCCATTGGTTACATATCCAACCGGCACTTCGCTATTAGGCCACCTTTGAAATAAATTTCCAAAAAGATTACGACTTACCTCCCCATGAAGCCTACTCACCCCATTTACAGCACTACTGCCATGAATAGCCAGATAGGCCATGTTGAAATACTGGGATAAATTAAGCGGGTCCTCCCTACCCAATGCCAACAGATCATTAAAATCAATATGTAATTCCTCTTTGGCATAATTGGCAAAAAACTGCCACATTAAAGTTGGACTAAAATTATCAAATCCGGCCGCCACCGCCGTATGGGTGGTAAACAAATTTCCTGCACGGGTTACTGCCAAGGCCTCCTGGAAAGACACGCCATTCTCCCGCATAAAATCGGCCGCCCTTTCCAGTACAAGAAAGGCGGAGTGACCTTCGTTCATATGGCATACTTCTGGTGCAATATTCATTGCTCGGAGCAATCTCCATCCCCCTATACCCAGAATAATTTCCTGCTGAATGCGAAGCTCGGTCCCGCCACCATACGCTGCACTGGTGATGCCCCTGTGGAGCGGCATATTAACCGGATCATTACTATCCAACAGGTAAAGTTTCACCCGGCCCACCTGTACCTGCCATGTGCGCAACCAAACCGTATGACCGGATAAGGATATATTGATCCGCAACCATTCCCCATTGGGCAACCGCAGTGGCGAAATGGGCAATTGCCCAGGATCATTGTACGGAAAAAGTGCCTGTTGGGTACCATATTGATCTATCAACTGCCTAAAATATCCCTGTTGATAAAGTAGCCCCACGGCAACAACGGGAATCCCTAGATCACTGGCCGATTTTAATTGATCCCCAGCAACATTACCAAGGCCTCCAACATAAATGGGCAATGCTTCGCTAAGCATGAATTCCATGCTAAAGTAAGCAAGGCATTTTAGGGGGGATGAGGGATATTTCCTTTGGAACCACGCGGGGTCGTTTTGGGACTTCTCCTTAAGCTTTATCATTTCATTTAACTTGTTCCGGAAAGCCTCATTGCCCATTTGAAATATGAGTTGATCCCGGGACACGTTCTGTAAAACTACCCACGGATTATGGGTCTCCATCCATAGTTCGGGATCTAATTTGTACCATATTTCATCTACGGCATGGTTCCAAGACCAGCGTAAATCCAGGGCCAACTCAGCGAGCTCGTCAACACCATCAATATCCGTTGGAATAAAACCATAAACCTGGTTGTTTTTCAAAGTCCCTCCCAAATTACTATTTTTCATTTCTTGACTATTAGTTGTTTTCAAATTCGGAGTTCCTTAGGGTTGTTATGATTTAATTAGAAGTTATTGCCTACCTCAACAGACTCACTTTTTTTTGTTCCAATACCGAATTGGAAATATAAAAAGGGTCTAAAGCGCTATTCTGGATTAGAGGTTTGGATCATTGTTCAACCTTAAATAAGAAGATATTGCTCCAAGAACTTGTTTCAGGATACTGTTTTAAACAAAATAAACTCCCCTATATTGACCATATCTATAGCTCCAATTAATTTTGAATTCCTTGTAACGGGAAAAAAGCTTTTCTTTTCCTTTCCTACCAATTCCAATACTTTAAGGATTTCTGTAGATTCATCAATTACGGTGAAGTTCTTATCCATAATTTCCGTTACAAGTGTTGAAGGGGTCTTGGCATACTTAATAACATCCTTCTGGGTTACAATTCCAATAATTTCCATGTCCTTGGCTACCACAAAATCTTTTTCCGTACTTGCCATAAGAATATCTATAACCTCTTGAACATTATTATCCGGACGTAATATCGTTATATTGGTCAAAGTGGCCTCCTTTACCAGATGTCCCTGCAGCAGGGAATTTTGCTTAACCATTTGATTCTCGCCATAAGCCCCGAAGAAAATAAAAAAGGCAATAAGTATTAAAAAGGGATTTACGAAAAATCCTAGTATAAAAAATACCACGGCCAAGGCCTGGCCAATAGTGGCTGCAATGTTCGTTGCATCCACACGGCTCAATCTAAAGGCCAACAAGGCCCTAAGTACCCGTCCGCCATCCATAGGAAATGCAGGTATAAGATTAAATACTACCAACATTACATTGGCTACAAAAAGATAAAATAGAAAATTCTGTAGGTTGGGTGCATATAGCATCTCTTCCACCACAATATTATCGAAATTAAAATAGCTTTTGATAGGTATTATAAGAGACAATATAATGGCTATCACAACATTAACGGCCGGACCGGCCAAGGCTACCAATAGTTCCGGCCCCGGTTTTTCCGGCATTTTGTCCAAAGTGGCCACACCGCCAATGGGTAGAAGAATAATTCTTTGGGTCTTGATACCAAATTTTCTAGCGGTCAGGGCATGACCCAGTTCATGCAGCACTACACAGGCCATCAATACCAAAATAAAGCCCTGGTTAACGGCAACCCTTTCGAAGTTTCCGCTATTTTGAAACTCAATAAATCCGGCCCAAATTAATAATAATGCAAAAGTCCAATGGACCTCCAATTGAATGCCGGCAATCTTTCCCAACCTTAAAAAACCTTTCATAAATAATATTTTGCTGAAGATATTTCCACAGCACGACATTGACAATGACAAATGTCATAAGTGGTAAAATT
Organism: Arenibacter algicola; assembly: GCF_018860365.1. Taxonomy (GTDB): domain Bacteria; phylum Bacteroidota; class Bacteroidia; order Flavobacteriales; family Flavobacteriaceae; genus Arenibacter; species Arenibacter algicola_B. The sequence continues at coordinate 41,482 of NZ_JAHKPO010000018.1, read as the reverse complement.
AGCCCCTATAAATACCTTGGTGCCGAAAGACTGGACTATTTAAACAGGAAGAAGTATAGGGCGGTAATAAAAAATTTGGAAAGGTCTGCCCCTGAAAGTGGAGAAATGCAAATAGATAAGGTATAGACGAATATGACAGTGTACAATATTAGTTAAAGAACTAATTAAGCTGTCCCTATTCTTAAGCTAAAGTGGCCAAAATCAGCTTATTTTTAATTTTCGAATCCTGGCATTTATCGAAGCTATTTCTTCCTTTTGCAATTTCCCTATAAGAGTCCTAAAATCCTTTTCCATTCCTGGATCTTGATCTTTAATATCACAAAGGGCCTGTAAGGCATTCACCCTTACAATTCTACTTTCGGCAGGGTCGCTTGCCCACTGGTTAAGTTTGGAGGAGACAATATTCAACTCTTGCTCTGTGAGTAAAAGCCTTGCCACCATTAGGGATAAATGCCATTTAAATTCCTTGTCTTGGGCGTTTTGGAGAAAAGACAATATCTCACTTTTATGACTTTGAAGATATTGGGGCCTCCCAATGGTAATTTTTTCCACGGCATCCGCAGCTCTCATAACTATTGGCCTATCCTTGGATTGAAGAAAACCAAAAAGAAGGTCGAAGTCTCCCTGATTCCGAATTAAAGGTATCAAAAACTTAACCCGGCCTATGGATCTTATATCACCGCCTTCCAAATATTTTTTTATGTTAGTTGTAGTTTCCAAATCCCCAAACATTATGAACTTAACATGCCGCCATCTACCACATGGGTAGTTCCTGTAATATACTTACTCTCGTCCGAAGCCAAGAAAAGTGCCATAGCTGCAATCTCGCTAGATTCTGCATAACGACCTAAAGGTACTGCCGCCTCAAAGCCTTTCATAACCTCATTAGGACTGCTGGGCGACATATCCACTTCAATACGCCGCATCATATTATTGTTTACGGGACCTGGATGAATGGTATTCACACGAATTTTACGTTTGGCATTTTCTTGGGCCGCTACCCTCATTATACCAACTACAGCATGTTTACTGGCCACATAAGCTCCCAAACCGGAAAAGCCCTTTAAACCCGCCACAGAAGAAGTGATTATTACACTTCCTCCTGGCTGCATTTTCGGAATTACATGCTTGCACCCAAGCCATACCCCTTTAAGGTTTACCCCAATTACCTTATCGAAAATCTCGTCCGGATATTCCGTAATTGGTTTGGAAACACCTTCAATTCCGGCATTGGCGAAAAATATATCGATCTTTCCATGAACTTCCAGCGTTGTCTCGACAAACTTTTCGTTGTCCATAGCTTTTGAAACATCGGCAACACAAATGGACAGATTCTCGTGATCTAAGGCCAGGATTGCCTTTTCCAAAACTTCCCTATCAATATCCACGATAACCACCTTGGCACCTTCCTGTAAAAACAGTTTTGCCGTAGCCAATCCTATGCCCCCAGCACCGCCTGTTATAACGGCTACTTTACCCTTTAGTCGTAACATTTTAATTATTTAAAGTTATCTTCCTTACTTCCCAACCTTGATCTTGGGTATATACCGCAACAAGACCATCTTTGAATTGTTTCACCCCTACTGAAGGCATCTCGTACCTTTTTTTGGTCATTTGGATATTGTTCCTTCTATTGAAGAACTCTACAATTTCCCCAGAAGTGTCCAGCATAACATCGTGAAACTTAAATTCGTAAATATCTAGATTGAATTCGTTTTTTCCCTTCATGGATTTCTCAAAAAGAACGGCCGTGGTAAAACCATTCTTAAAGGGATAAACATTTAATAGCTGGGGCTCAAGTACTACCTTACCCTTGGTATCGATAAATCCGAAAACGGACACACCATCTTCCACCTTTTTAGTGATAAGGCACCTTCCTTCATTGAACATAGGATATTGGACACCGGAAATATCCTTTTTAGAGGTATCCGCATCTTTGTTCCAATAAATATCGTTACGAAAATTAATGACCATAGTACCCTCTTCATTAATAAATCCCCATTGATTTCCTTGTCTAACGGCCGCCAATCCTTCACTAAATGGAGCTATTTCATCAATGTTTTTAATGGTTTGGGAATGGAATACGTTCGGAAGCATTAGCATTACGAATGCTGTTATAATAATTTTTTTCATGACTTCGAATTTTAGTTTCCACTAAAGTAGTGTATGGATATGCAGTACAAAATGACCAATGTCAGTAGTCCACAAATATTAATTCCCAACCACGGGCTTTCATCCCTGTTCCTAGTTTTAAAGAGTATGGAAATATTAAATTGAAATGAAGCTCTTTCAAAGTTCAGGGATCCTTGAAATATCTTCAATTAAAGCTGGATATAGTGACCAATATCATTTTAAATAGTCCGGCTACTGTATATTTTTGTTTCAGAACATTATGGTATTCTACTGGGACGTAGGCCTAAGCTGGCCAGAACTGAAAATTTTGCATAGGGGACCATCTCCCCGCATTAGCGAATTGAAACGGCTGCCAAAAGTAGACCTAAGATGATCACAACTATAAAAAATACACTATGAAACACATATTGGTACCTGTTGATTTTTCCGAACACTCTGCCTATGCGCTGGAGGCTGCTGCTTGCATAGCCAAACAGCAGAACGCGGATATTACCATATTACATATGCTGGGAATTTCGGAGGCAGTAAATGCCGAAGAGGAATTTTTGGAGTACGAAGAAGCCAAATACTTTATGGGGCTTGCTAGGAAAAGATTTAAGACCTTCTTGGACCAACCCTATTTAAAGGATATAACTATTCATAAAATAGTGCAGAACTATAAGGTATTCAGTGAGCTCAACAATGTTGCCAAGGAACAAAATATTGATTTGATCGTTATGGGTTCTCACGGTAGTACAGGCTTCAATGAAATTTTTATCGGCTCCAATACCGAAAAGGTTGTCCGCACTTCCGATATTCCTGTTTTGGTTATAAAAGAACAAAATTCAAACTTCACTATAAACAATATCCTATTTGCCTGCAGTTATTCGGAGGATATGATAGAGGCCTTTAAAAATGTTAAGTTGATGGCTCAAAAATTTTCCGCCAAATTAAAATTGGTTTACATCAATACCCCATATCAGGATTTTTTGAGTACTCCTGAAGCCGATGATCGCATGGCCAAATTCATGTTCAAGGCCGGGGATACCCAATCTAAAGTTGAAATATACAATGACCGTAGTGTGGAAAATGGAATACTGAATTTCAGTAAGACCGAAAAATTTGACCTACTTGCACTTCCAACACATGGAAGAAAAGGCGTTGCTCATTTCTTGTTGGGAAGTATAGGTGAAGATATAGCCAACCACGCGAGATTACCGGTTATGACATTCAAGATCTGACAAATAATCGGAGCCTAACCACTTCTACTTTATTATTCCTTGAGCAAAAGTTCCAATTTGCCCAACATTACTAATTCTGCCTTGTTTTTTCCTGAAAAACTATTGGAAATAGCGTTCGCTGTATCCAATATAAGCACCTTTATGAACGCGCTGAACATACCTCTATTGTCTTTATAGAAATCCTTAAATTCATCGTAGCATGCTTCACTTTCCAAATCATTGTCGATTGACCAATCGAACACCGATTCGATTTGAAAGGCCGCGTCGGCACCAAATTCATCCTCCAGCTCATCTACCTCCAACCAATATTTTCTAATAAAAGACCTAAGCTTGCTTACTTCCTTACCATGTACGCGGGAATCTGCCATGGCAATGGCATAAAATAATTTTCCCAGGTTTTCGTACAATTCCTTACCTACTTTCTTTGTATTTTTCATTTTTATATTGTTCAAGTGTATGCGCTAAAAATAGCGAATAGACCAAGTTTTTTATATGACAATAATCAGTTTAAAAATTTTATCTTTGGCTTATGCAGGCCTTTCAAAAAAACAGTGAAATATTCAACCTTCTTTCCGAAGGAGTATCCGAAGGAATTATAGTTGTCAATACCCAACAGCTTATTGTAGCCACCAATTCCTCGGCCGGGAGAATGTTTGGCTACCATAAGGGCGAGCTTCTTGGAAAACCCCTGGACACCCTTATACCCAGAAGGTACCACGGGCATCACGGCCACCATGTGGAGGACTTTATTGATAAAAGTGAACGTCGACAAATGGGTCGGGGAAGGGATTTACACGGCGTACGTAAAAACGGCGAGGAATTTCCGGTCGAGGCGGGTCTAAATCCGTTTAAGCTTTATGACGAAACCTATGTAATGGCCCTAGTTATCGATATTACAGAACGTAAGATCAAGGAAAAGGAACTTAGCCATTGGGCCAGGATCTTTGATGAATCTTTGAACGAAATCTACGTGTTCGATGCTATCTCATTACATTTTGTAAATGTCAACAAAGAGGCCCAACGAAATATGGGCTATGACCTGGAAGATTTTAAGGCCATGACCCCATTGGATATTAAGCCCCATATGGACGTGCCACAATTTAAACTACTTATAGACCCGTTGTTGAATGGAGAAAGGGATAAGGTAAAGTTTGAAACAGACCATCAAAGAAAGGACGGATCTATTTATCCTGTAGAAGTGCATATTCAATTATCAATTCTTGGTGAAGAGCAGGTTTTTGTTGCCATAATACTCGATATCACAGAACGAAAAAGTTACACGGAAAAACTAGAAAAAAAGGTCCAAGAGCGTACCAAACAACTTACCGAAGCCCTGGCCAAGGAGAAAGAACTGAACGAACTAAAAACACGCTTCCTTTCCTTGGTTTCCCATGAATTCAAAACCCCTTTGAGCAGTATACTTACCTCTATAACGCTATTGGCCAAGTATACCGAAAGTCACCAACAGGAAAAGCGCGACAAACACGTAGAAACAATAAAGAACAAAGTACGATATTTGGATACCATTTTAACCGATTTCCTTTCGGTGGAGCGTTTGGATTCAGGAAAGGTAAATTACAAGATCGAAACTTTCCCTCTAAGCAAAATTATAAACGAGGTTGTCTATGGTGCCAACATGCTCCTTAAGGCGGGCCAAACCATCCAATATCCTGAGAATATCGATGACATTTTCATAAGATTTGACGAAAAAACCTTAGAACTTGCCTTGTCCAACCTAATTCACAATGCCATTAAATATTCCCCTGAAGATACAACCATAAGTCTAGCGGTGGATAAGGGAAAAGATACTATATTAATAGAAGTTATTGATCGTGGTATTGGCATACCCGCAAAAGACCAAAAACATATATTCAATCGCTATTTCAGGGCGGAAAATGCATTATTGAACCAAGGTACGGGCATTGGACTTAATATTGCCAAACAGCATTTGGAGAATCTTGGCTCCACCATTGAATTTCGAAGTGAAGAAAATAAGGGATCCATTTTTACTATAGTTATCCCATTAGAAAACGTAAATTGAAAGAACAATGAAGACCATTTTATTGATCGAGGACGATAGGGCCTTACGCGAAAATACCGAAGAGCTTTTGGAGCTTTCGGGTTACTCCATGATTACCGCCCCGAACGGAAAAATTGGTATTCAAATGGCCAAAGAAAAATTGCCGGATATTATCGTCTGCGACATTATGATGCCGGAAGTGGATGGTTATGGCGTTCTAAAGGACTTGTCTTCCGATGAAAAAACCAGACACATTCCCTTTATATTCCTATCTGCCAAAACCGAGCACAAGGAGATACGACGGGGAATGGATCTGGGCGCTGACGATTACCTTACCAAGCCTTTTGAAGAGGAAGATCTTGTAAATGCCATTGAAAGTCGTTTGGCAAAAGTGGAACTTTTGGGGCGCATGGCAAAGGAAAGATCACAAGGAACTGCTGGTCCGGAAGATCAGATACGCACCTTGAACGAGTTGAAGAATTTTTTTGACGACAATGGCGAGCCCACTAGTTTTCTCCAAGGAAGTACTATCTACCAAGAAGGTACATATTCGCATAAAATATATCTTATCCTAAAAGGAGTGGTAAAATGCCATACTATGGACGAGGACGGAAAAGAACTGATCACTTCCCTCTATAGGGCAGACGACTTTTTAGGATTTACCTCTTTTATAGACAATATTCCGTATCAAGAATCGGCAACCGCCATTGAGGATGTGGAACTGGCCGGGATATCCAAGGAAAATCTAAAACAGGTATTGGAAAATAACCACAATATCTCCTTGGAACTAATGGAACTGCTTACTGGAAATATTAAGGACATAAAACAGCAATTGTTGCAAATGGCCTACAGTTCCGTTCGTAAGAAAACCGCGCAAACCTTGTTGCAGTTTGCAGAAATAATGAACAAAAAAACCGAGGATCCCATTAAAATTTCCCGAAACGATTTGGCCAGTGTAGCCGGTATTGCCACCGAAAGCCTTATACGCACACTTTCCGGGTTCAAAAAAGAAGGGCTTATAGATATTGAAGGAAGAAATATCCGTATCAAGGAATTAAAGGCCCTGCAATACATCAATTAAGCATTTTTCCAATACTATATTTTATTGGAAACTGACCAATGTCATATTTCAATTATAGCCATAAGTCTAGTTTTGTACAAATGTTGCTATATAATTTTGAATGAAGAATATACTGTTCCCTACCGATTTTTCCAAAAATTCTTGGAACGCTATTGAATATGCCATAAAGCTTTTTAAAGATGCCCCATGTAATTTTTACGTACTCCATGTTGATGCCCTAAGTCAATCCGGTGTGGACAGCAATTCCTTTATTATGCCTTCCAAAGCCGTGAATATGGCCCTTAGGGATAATCTGGCAGATACCTTTGCCCGCATCAAGACCATTACCACCAATAAAGAACATAACTTTATTGCCCTCCATGAATACGGAAATCTCATAGATATTATTCGCAAGACCGTAATGGACAAAAAGATAAATCTAATTGTCATGGGGACCAAAGGGGCTTCGGGTCTAAAAGAAACCATTTTGGGCAGTAATAGCGGCAATGTCATGACCAAAGTACCTTGTAATCTATTGGTGATTCCGGAAAAAGCGGTGCAGTGCATCCCCAAGGAAATTGCCTTTCCTACCGATTACAATATTTTCTATTCCCATTCTATTTTGGAGGCGATTTCAAAAATGCTCCGTATCACCAAAGCCAATCTCCGAGTTGTTAATGTCTCCAAGCCCAATGTTCAATTAAATGAAGCCCAAAATCAGAACATGGTCTATCTAAAGGACTATTTACTGGAGCTTTATGAAAAATCGCATAGTATCCACAACCTAAAACATGAAAAAGCAAAAAGTGCCATTGAGCAATTTGTGGTCAGCGAGAAAATAGATATGGTAATCATGGTGGCCAAGAACCTTAATTTTCTGCAACAACTGCTGTTCGACACCACCATTAAAAAGATTAGTTTTCAGACCAGCGTTCCTTTACTTGTCCTGCACGAATAAACGCTCTCCCCTATGTTGATATTGGGCTACTGATAAATGTCATAGGTTTTATATGTCCCTACCAATAACTTTGGTAGGTATACAAAAGAAAACCCATGAAAACAGTTTTGATTCCTACCGATTTTTCCAATAGTGCAATGCATGCAATAGATTATGCACTGAATCTTTACAAATGCGAACGCGCCAATTTCTACTTTTTACATGCTTATGCAGACGAGGTTTATGGCCCGTTCAAGACTAATGGGGAAACCTCTATTGAAGATCAAAAGAAAACTGTTAAGAATACTACGGATAAATCTTTAAAGGATCTTATCCAAAAACTTACCGCTAGGGAGAGTAATCCAAAACACACTTATGAAACGCTCTCGGCATTCGACACTTTGGTGGATGCAGTCAACGATTTTGTCAATCAAATAAATGTTGACCTAGTGATAATGGGTACAAAAGGGCAAACTGCCGACAAAAAACTTACCTTCGGCAGCCATACGGTACAGGTTTTCAAATACGTACAGTGCCCTGTGCTGGCAATACCTTTGGACTATAAATATCATCAGCCCAAAAAAATATTGTTTCCCACAGATTATATGCTGCCATATAAGCGTAGGGAATTGAAGTTGTTGAACACCTTGGCATCCGAATTTAAATCGGAAATCCATTGCCTTTATATTTCAGACTTCGAAGATTTAAGCAACAGGCAGATAGACAACCAACGTTTCCTTAAGGAATCTTTGGCAGAGGCCTTCCTGTTTTTTGAAAGACTTCCCACTAAGAATAAGGCGGAGGCCATAATGGATTACATCAAAAAGAATAACATAAACCTTTTAGTCATGGTAAACTCGCGCCATTCATTCTTGGAAGATATGCTATACAGATCAACCGTAGACGAAATTGGGCTACGATTAAAGCTGCCTTTTTTGGTGATGCAGAATCTACCCCGATAATTTAAAAAGAAGCAAGGATGAAAAAAATATTATTGCCCACCGATTTTTCCGCCAATGCCTGGAACGCTATCGTGTATACGGTGAATTATTTCCAAAATGAAAAATGTCTTTTCTATATACTTCACACCTATACCCCCACATTTTATAGGGTAGATTATATGATGGGCGGTCCGGTCAACAGTGCTATTCCCGACAAGGGGGTCGAGACGGCCCAGGCAGGTTTGGAAAAAACACTAAGGGATATAAGGAAGCAATATCCCAATAAGAACCATCAATTCAAGACCATTTCATCCTTTAATATTCTGACCGATGAAATTGAAGAGGTTACAGAACGGGAGGGCATAGACATCATTGCCATGGGAACCCAAGGGGCTACAGGAGCCAAGGAAATCTTTTTGGGAACCCAGACCGTCCATGTCATCAAAAAAGCCAGAATTCCGGTATTGGCCATTCCCAATGGTTATGCCTTTAAGGAAATTGATTCCATAGTTTTCCCAACAGATTACACCACGCCCTATGACCCCAAATCATTAGGCTTTCTGGCAGAAATATCCAAAGTGCATAAGGCTAAATTGATAGTACTGAATGTTAAGGAGGACTATGCTCTTGACGAGAAACAAAATGTCCATAAAAAAGCCCTAGGCATTTTCCTTGAAACCATGGACCATTGCTTTGAGCAGGTAAAGGGCGAATTAATGCCCAATGCCATACATGAATATGTGGAAAAACATAGAATTGGGCTTTTGGCAATAATGAATAGGAAGCATTCATTTTTGGAAAGATTGATTACAAAATCTACCTTAGACTCGATAGGGTACCACTCGAGGATTCCCTTTTTGGTAATACCGGATACTTGGAAAGACCTCCCTCAAAAAGCCAAAACATGAAAAAAATCCTGCTGCCTACCGATTTTTCCGATAATGCCTGGAATGCCATATTTACAGCATTAAAACTCTATGCCGATGTACAATGTAAGTTTCTCATTTTACATGCCTATGAACCAAAAGCCATGAACATGTTGGGGCAAAAAAGTCAACAGCGACTAGGCGTCGTTTATGACTCCTTGGCACAGAATTCAGCTAAGGAACTTGATAAGATTTTGTCCTACCTGAACCAAAACCACAACAACCCCAACCACAGTTTTGAAACTATTTCCAGATCCGATACTTTGGAAGGCTCGGTCAGGGAATTGGTATCTGTCAAAGATATAGATCTCGTTGTTATGGGTACTCAAGGGGCTACTGGTGCAAAGGAAGTCTTTATGGGCAGCAATACGGTGAAAATCTTAAAACAACTTAAAAATATTTCCATTTTAGTGGTTCCCAAGGACTTTAACTTCCAACAGCTAAAGACACTTGTCTTTCCAACGGATTATACCAGAAAGTATGAAAAGTTTGAACTATTGTCCATGATAGAACTTATAAAACTTTGGAACACAGCAATACAGGTGATACATGTGGCGGTAGAATTTATTCTCACCGATGTCCAGAAAGCGAACCTGAAAATTTTGGAACAACGGTTGGCCAGTTATAAATATTCCCTTCATGAACTTAGATTCGAATCCAATATTGCGGACGGTGTAGAGCAGTACGTAAACGAAACAAGGGCGGATCTACTTACCATGGTGAGATACCGGCATAGCTTTTGGGAGAGAATTATAGATGAGCCAGTTATTAAAAAAATAGCCTTCCATTCCATGGTGCCGGTCTTGTTTCTTCCAGGGCAATCATAGGAGGAGCTACTAAAAACCGTTCAACCATTTATAAAATTAGCCCCACATGATTCAGAATATTACTATTCAGAAAGGGCCTTAACATTTTTTAATCATCAAAGGCGACACACGACAGAACGAATCTTTCAAGCCGGTGTATCTCCTAAGAGCAATAAAAACAAACACATGAAAGCAAAACATATACTCCTACCTACAGATTTCTCTACCAACGCCCGCAATGCCATAGACTACGCCGTCTACCTTTTTGAAAAGGTGAAATGTGTTTTCTATGTTTTGCATGCCTTTGAAGTTGGGGCATCCAATCTTAGCAGTACTATGGGCAAGGCAAAGGACACCCGCCTATTTAGGGCAATAAAAGACGAATCCAAGAGAGACATAAAATCCCTAATAGACGAATTGGAATCCAAAAACAAAAATAGTAAGCACACCTTTAAGGGATTAAGTATTGCCGATTCCTTGGTTAATGCGATAGCAAGAACCACAATAGATGAAGGCATACAATACATTTTTATGGGAACCAAAGGTTCCTCTGCACTGAAAGAGGTATTTATGGGCAGTAACACGGTAAGGATTATACAGAAAATAGACTTCTGCCCTATCATTGCCGTTCCGGAAAATTATGATTTTGATCTTCCCGATGAAATAGCCTTTGCCACAAATTTTGAACATATTTATAGTGAGGTAGAATTAGTACCGCTAATAGGATTGGCAAAATTATGGGACTCCAAAATAAGCATTGTACATATTGATACGGGCAAGGAATTGCAACCCCATCAAAAAACTGCCAAAGATTCATTGCCCAAACGGTTCATTAGTCTAGAATACAATTTTAAAGAGGTTAAGGGACATAACAATATTTCAGGGGCAATAAATGGCTATACCCATGAAAATGAAAATATAGGAATGATCGCCATGGTAAATTATTGGCATAGTTTCTTTGAGAAGCTTACCAAAGAAAATGTTATTAAGCGGGTAGCTTTTAATACGGAAGTACCTTTTTTAATATTCCCCCTAATAGAACCCTAAATACCACTCCCATTTTGCGACTATTACAATCAACATGATATATGTCATTGGGAAACAATTAAGGAGGGCTTAATTTTAATTCATTGAAGCTTGCCAACAAAACCGAACAGTATTGAACCGATAAAACAACTTACATGAAAAATATATTGATCCCGACCGACTTCTCTGACAATGCCTGGAATGCCATTAAATATGGAACCGCATTGTACTCCAAAACCAGATGTACGTTTCATATTATACATATAAATCCTATTTCCTATAATTCGGGTGGTGAGGCAGCCATGTATGCTTCACCGGAACTTCTGGAGGAAAACATTCTTAAGGAGAGCAAAGAAAAATTGGAAGATTTGCTTAAAGAGATTGGACGTTTGCCCCTTAACACAAAACATACCTTTAATACAACAGCGCTATACGGATTTTTTACAGATCATATTAAGCAAGAAGTAAAGGATAAAAATATTGACCTGATCATAATGGGAACCAAAGGGGCCACCGGCCTTAAAGCCGTTTCCTTGGGAAGCAACACCGGCAATGTTCTTACCAAAGTACGATGTGCTGTTCTGGCCGTGCCCGAAGACGCCGAGTATAATAACCCCCGGGAAATTGGGTTTCCTACAGATTTCCAATTGAGCTATGATATAAAGGTCCTGAACCATATCAAGGAACTTGCAATAATGCACAACTCTGCACTGCGCTTCCTACATGTGTCCCAAAAAGGAAAGGACCTCAGCGATCTCCAGATGAAGAACAAGGAATTTTTAAAGAATTATTTTAGGGAAAACGAACATTCCTTCCATACCCTTACCGTAAAGAACTTGGATGATGCAGTACAAGCATTTGTAGAAAGTAGGGATCTGGATATGTTGGTCATGGTAGCCAAGAACCTAAACTTCTTGGAACGCATCCTATTTAAACCAGCGGTCGAAAAAATTAGCTACCATACCAAGATTCCATTTCTAATTGTTCACGAATAAGAATGTTGGATTTTAATTGCCGGGCGAATCCTTAGTACCGCCCTTTAAATATGTTGTTTAACAACATGTAGTATGTCGTTCTTTTGAAGCACGCCGGATTGTCGCCAAACCTGCTTTCCGTTTTTAAACAGCAACATGGTAGGTACCCCCCTAACTTGATAAGTACTGGCCAAGGATTGATTCTTGTCCACATCAATCTTTACAATTTTTAGGGCATTACCCATTTCTTCCTTGACCTGTTTTAAAATGGGCGCCAACATTTTACAAGGTCCGCACCAATCCGCGTGAAAATCTACCAGAACAGGGGTTTCAGAATTGATAATATTGTTAAAACTATCCTTCATAATTAAATTTTTGAAAAGTAAAATTACCTAAACAAAGAGAATATGGAACTGACCAATATCATGGTTTTCAAAATTCTTCTGCTTTAGTTTTACCATACTAATGTAATAAACACTATGAAAAGAATATTGCTTCCCACTGATTTTTCAGACAACTCCATTAAGGCCATTAGCTACGCCCTAAAAATCTTCAAAAATGCAAAATGTAAATTCTACCTTATGCATACCTATATGCCGCCAGTGTACAACGCGGAATACTTGGTTGGAAGTCCGGGACTCATAGGCTTGGGAGATGTAATGCAGGAAACATCCATGACCCAACTGGAAAAACTAAAAAGCCGTTTGGAAAAGGAATACAACAACCCTAATCACAGTATTGTTATTCACACCGCTTTCAACACCCTAGTGAACGAAGTTATGGAAACCGTTGAATCCGAAGGTATACATTTGGTAGTAATGGGCACCAAAGGGGCCACAGGGGCCGAGGAAATCCTCTTTGGGACAAATACGGTACATGTCATAAGAAAAGCCAATTGCCCTGTTCTAGTAGTACCCCCCAATTTTGAATACGAGAATCCATTGGAAATATTATTTCCAACAGACTATGAGATTGTATACAAACAGGAAAAATTAAGCCCCCTATTGGAAATAGCCAATGAGCATGGATCCCAAATAAATGTGTTACACGTATCCACAGGCTATGAACTTACCCCGGATCAAGAGAAGCAAAAGAAAGGCCTTGAAAAGATTTTGGGTAACAAGGCATTATTCCACGATGTTCCCAATAATGAAATTATAGACGCTATCAATGCCTTCCAGTCCAAAGAAAAAATCAACCTTCTGGTCATGGTTCAGAACAAACATACTTTTATGGAGCGACTTTTTATTGAACCTGTTATCAAAAAAATAGGTTTCCACGTTACTATACCTTTTATGGTAATTCCACAATTTTAATTAATAGATAATGAAGAATATACTAGTTGCCACCGATTTCTCCAATAATGCCTATTGTGCCCTATTCTACGCATCAAAACTTTTGGCATCGGAAAAATGTACTTTTTACATTCTAAACACCTATTCGGAACTTACCCTATCCCCTGGCAAAACACTCCCTATCCTTAATATTAAAAAACATCTAAAAGAATTGGAAGCGGATTCCAAGGAAAAATTAACGCATACCAAGCACAAAATAGTCTTGGACAATGAAAATCCGCTACATACCTTCAAGACCATATCCCAAAAAGGGGACTTGGTAAATATCATAGAACAAAAGATAGAGGAACTTAAGATCCATTTGGTAACTATGGGTAACAAAGGACTTACAGAAGCTACCGATGTATTCTTTGGGAGCAATACCATAAAGGTGGCCGATAATCTTAAATGCCCACTATTGGCCATTCCGGGCGAAATGGATTTCCACCCAATAAAGGAAATTGCATTTGTGACGGACTTGAGAAAGGATTGTGGCCAAAAAACAATAGATCAACTACTATACATGGCCTCTTTGTCCAAAGCGGCAATTAGGGTGGTACACGTTCAAGAACAACATATTCTGAACAAGACACAGGAAGAGAACAGAAAGAAATTGGAAGATGGTCTAAGAAATGTGGGCCATTCCTTTCAATGGATCAAGAATTTTGACGACAAAGCGAAGGTAATAGATGTTTTTTTAGAAAAACTGAAAGTGGATATGTTCGCCATGGTACATGAAAAACGCAATCTTTTTGAAAAACTTACCCGTGAACCAGTGGTAAAAGACCTAAGTATGTATTCCGATATTCCATTCCTAATTCTCCCGTCCCAAGAATGACCATTGTCATAGAAACTGTCGCAAAAGCCTATTATATTTAATAAAACTAAAGAAGCATAGTTATGGACAAAAGAATATTAATTCCTACCGATTTCTCCAAAAATGCGTTGAACGCCACACGCTATGCCTTGGACCTTTATGCAAAGCTTAACTGCGAATTCTATTTTTTAAACGTCTTCCGGTTGACCAATTACACTACAAATACTTTAATATTGCCAGAACCTGGCAGTTCAGAATACGAAGCTACCAAAGGGGCATCTGAGGAAGATTTTGCCAAGCTATTGGACATGTTGGAGCTTCACCATGACAACCCAAAACATAGTTATCATACAATTTCTTCCTTCAATTTTCTCTCAGAGGCTATGAAACAGACCATTGACAGCAAAGATATAGACCTTGTTGTAATGGGTACACAGGGAGCTACGGGCGCCAAAGGGGTTATTTTTGGAAGCAATACGGTAAATGCCATGGAAAAAATAAGGGAGTGCCCAGTAATGGCAATTCCTGATAATCTGCGGTTTTCCATTCCCAAGGAAATTGTATTTCCAACCAATTATAAATCCGCCTTTAGTCGCAAGGAATTGAATTATTTGATCGAGATTGCTATGATGCACAATACGTCCATACGCGTTGTACACTTTACGAAAAAAACTACACTGGACGAAGACCAAGAAAACCACAAACAACTCTTGGACGACATCCTCAAAGGCGTTGACCATAGCTTCCATACACTTACGGATAAGGACATCGCCCAGGGAATAACCACTTTTGTAGAGAGTAGGAACAGCGACATGATAGCGTTTATCAACAAAAAGCATTTTCTGTTCAATAGTATATTTTCTAGACCATTGGTGAAGGAAATTGGTTATGACGCCACCGTGCCTATTTTGGCCTTGAACGAATCTTAAAAACACTGTATTATGAAAAATATTGGAATATGGATGGATAGGGAAAAAGCCCATATCATCCGTTTGGATAACAAAGAAGAGAAATTGGAAACCATTTTTTCGGAGATGGAATTTTTTAATCGCAAGGGTACCTCTGGGCCCAGGGTAAAATCGGGTGCAACCCAAGATGTTACGCACGAACGTACCTATCTGGAAAGGGAGAAGGCACAAATGAAAACATATTTTAAAAAACTCGCAGATGCCATAGGCGATGCGGATGCCATAGCGCTTTTTGGCCCGGCAGATACCAATGAAAAGTTTAGAAAAGAACTGTTGGAACACCACAAAAGCCTGGCAGCAAGAGTAAAAGCCGTCACCAAAGCCGATAGCATGACCGAGAACCAGACCAAAGCCTTGGTTCGGGACTTTTTTGGCCAAAAAAAATAGTTGGTTATTTTTAATTGGGAGACCGCCGAAACAAATATTGTTCTGGCGGTCTTATTAAAATAAATTGCCCATGAACAGTCCCTTGGACTTTATTAACGACCCCGTTGTATTACGGATTGCAAAACTTTTATTATGGATACTCGCCATAATAATTTTCATTGGGTTTCTTCGGAGGGTCCTTAAAAAAAGAATAGACAACGTCTCAGTTAGATACAAGGCGCAAAAAGGAGTAGAGATTATTGGCTACGTACTAATTGCGCTATTGATCCTAATGGCATTTACGGTAGAAAGTATTAAGGACTATACCATTATTATAGGTCTGTTTACTGCTGGTATAACATTTACACTACAAGAATTGATCCTAAGTATTGCGGGATCCTTCTATATCTTTTTTGTAAAGGTCTATAAACCCGGGGACCGAATTGAAATTAACGGTATTAAAGGGGATGTCATTGATATAGATAGCATCTATACTACCCTAATGGAAATTGGGGAATGGGTCAGCAGTGACAATTATTCGGGTAGGATCGTAAAAATCAGCAACGCCTTTGTTTTTAAAGGTCCCATAAAGAACTATTCCATGGATTTCCCCTTTGTTTGGGATGAACTAAATATACTTATAACCTATGATTCCGATGTTACGTTGGCAAAAAAACTGGTCTTGGAAAAGGCTACGGATTTCCTTTCGGAATACACCAAGAATTCATTGGCAAAATGGGAGGAAATGGTGGAGCACTATTATATAGAAAATGCCAAAATTGCCCCTACCCTGGCCATTAGTCCAACGGATAATTGGATTGCGATAAACTTAAGGTATATCACGGATTATAAATTAAGACGTATTACAAAGCACGAATTGTTCGAGCAGATAGTACAGGCCCTTATGGCTACGGATGACAAAGTGAAACTTGCTTCTACCACCCTGCAACTTTTAAAAATACCAGAATTGGATATTAACCTAAAGCAATGATATGGAAAAGGAATTGGACATTGAAATTCTAAAATCCTCTGGGGAACGGGCCATATTTTCCATGGATAAACTGCGTAAATCCCTTAAACACAGTGGAGCCGACCATAATCTGGTAGAACAAATTGTTGGCAAGGTAAAGGATGAACTCTATGAGGGCATCTCCACCAATGAGATCTACAATAGGGCCTATGCCCTTCTAAAAAAGAACGAATCGGTCTTTGCCTCAAAATACAAACTAAAAAAAGCCATTTACGAATTGGGACCCACAGGCTTTCCCTTTGAACGTTTTGTGGCCGCCATCCTGGAATATTCGGGTTACAAAACCCGTGTAGATGAAATTATGAACGGTATCTGTGTAACCCATGAAATTGATGTTATTGCAGAAAAGAATGGAACGGTCACTGTTATAGAATGTAAGTTCCACTCGGAAGAAGGGCGCAACTGCAATGTTAAGATTCCCCTATACATCCATTCCAGATATAACGATGTAAAAGCACATTGGGCCACCAAGAAAACAGAAAATAGGGAACTGGATAAAGGATGGGTAGTAACCAACACCCGTTTTACCGGCGATGCCATAGCCTATGGTAAATGTGCAGGAATGTACCTATTGAGTTGGGACCTACCATTAAATGATGGACTTAAGGACCGTATTGATCGTTTGGGACTTTACCCCATCACCGTATCCACCCTGCTCAGTAATAGGGAAAAACAGTTTTTGTTGAGTAGGGATGTTGTGTTATGTAGGCAGCTTTGGAAAGATAAGTTCTTTTTGGACCATTTGGGAATGTCCAATTCCAGGAAAGAAAAGATCCTGAACGAAATTAAAAAACTTTGCAATCATTAGAACATGAATACTATAAAAATACATTTTCTGGGTGCTTCGGGTACCGTAACAGGCTCTAAATTCTATTTGGAAACGCCTGAATTGAATCTGATGATCGATTGTGGCATGTTCCAAGGACTAAAGGAACTACGACAACAAAACTGGAATCCCTTGCCCATAGATGTCTCTAAAATAGATTTGGTCCTATTGACCCACGGACATCTAGACCATACAGGCTACTTGCCCAGATTATTAAAGGAAGGCTTTAAGGGAAAAATTGTGGGAACAGCACCCACTTTGGCGGTTACTAGAATAATTCTTTTGGACAGTGCCAAGATACACGAAGAAGAAGCAGAGCAGGCCAATAAGGAAGGTTATAGTAAGCATGACCCCGCACTCCCTTTTTACACGATAAAAGACGCAGAGCGTACTATAGATCTGTTCCAATCCAAGGAAAAGGACCAATGGATTACCCTGTCAGAACATATTCGCTTCAAATACCGATATAACGGTCATATCATTGGAGCGACCTATATTGAACTGGAAATCTTCGGAAAACTATTCGTTTTTTCTGGAGACGTTGGTAGGTTACATGATGATCTATTGGAAGCCCCTGAACGTCCAAAATGGGCCGACTATCTTTTTGTGGAAAGCACCTATGGGAATAAATTACATCCTGAGGAAGACGTGGAAACAATACTTAGCAATCTCATAAAAACAACCATTCAGGAAAGGGGAAATCTGATCATCCCGTCCTTTGCCGTGGAGCGACTACAATCTTTAATGTACCTACTTTGGCGGTTGTATAAAAAAAATAAGATCCCCAATATCCCTGTATTTATAGATAGTCCTATGGGCAACAATGTGTTGTCTGTTTTTGAACAATTTCCACATTGGCACAAGCTTCCTATGAACGAGTACCGTGCCATGTGCAATCACTTCAATATTATAACCTCCTATGCCGACACTTGGAAGACTATCGATGATCCCAGATCTAAAATTGTGATCGCCGGAAGCGGCATGGTAACGGGAGGCAGGGTTCTTACCTATTTAAAACAGTTGATAGACATTCCATCAACATCGGTTTTATTAGTGGGTTTCCAAGCGGAAGGAACCCGCGGACGCCAACTATTGGAAGGGGCCTATGAAATAAAGCTGTTTGGAAAATATTATCCGGTTAAAGCAAAAATTCATCATTTGGAAAGTCTTTCTGCCCATGCCGATCAAAGCGAGTTGTTACATTGGATGGAGGAAATTGAAAATATTCCGGAAACAGTTTTCCTTATCCATGGGGAACCTACCTCCTTGGATGCCTTTAGAGTCAAGATCAGGGATGTTCATGGATGGAACGTACAAATCCCTAAACTCAACGACATACAAGAAATATTCATCTAAACCTGCGATGACGAATCTCATTGCGGAGGTTTTTAAAAGTTCTTAACTTTATCCAAGATCCAAAAAAAATGGAAAAGAAAAATACGGCCACAGATAACGGGGGGAAAGTTACCCTATTGCACTGGAAAATTCAGCAATGGAAATTGAGGTTTCAGTTAATGGATGAGGAAATTGTTTTTATAAAACGGCTATTGGATTCCAATGCCTTTAGGCCCAACATCCCTAACCTCTTTGAACGTTTACAGGATTACAAAACCCGTTTGAAGGATATCGAAAATAGAAATGCGGCCGTAAGAACCCAAATTTCATTGCACGAAAACAATTTAGGTACTGAGTTGGATATAGCGGACAGCGCCATTAGTGCGGACGACATTAAAAAAAATGATAGTCTTCAATTGGAGGTCGACGAATGTCAGGGGGCTTACCAAAATCTAAAAAGCGAAATTTTCAATTATACGGGGAGCATTCTTAATAACTGACCAACGTCATATTATTTCATTAGCACATCTGCTACCTTCGCAACTATTCCTGAAATTAAAAAATACTATTATTACAAAGGCTTATACCATGAAAAAAATATTAATTCTATTCGCAATACTACTAACGGGATGCTCTTCCACTAGTTTGGTTGAAAACTGGAAAAATCCGGACACTGTACTGTTCCATGCCAATAAAGTGTTGATAGTAGGAATGGCGTCTGACGAGGAAGCCAGGATGGATTTTGAAACGAACATGCAGAAAGAATTTAGCAAACGAAATGTTGAAGCCATGCGCAGCCTTGATGTTTTTGATGTTTCCTTTACCGATACCCGTAAGACCGAAAAAGAACTGGATGATGTGGAACAAAGTCTTCTGGATAAAGATTTTGATGCTATACTGTTTACCAAAGTTGTTGGTTCGGAGGATAAGGAAAGTTTTTTGAAATCCATTTCAAGGTGGAACAATTACCAAGGAAGATTTAATGACGATTATCTAAGTCACCAGGACATCTATTATGACCAAGGATATTATGATAAATTTACGGTATACCATGCCGAGACCACACTTTACTGTATTTGTGAAGGCAAGGAAAGGTCTATGATCTGGAGGGGAAGTATAGACATCTCAGACCCCAAGAACATACAAAAAACCATCAAAGATTATATAAAGCTTGTTATACTGGCCATGGAAGACCAAGATCTAATATTTATCAAAGAAGAAAAAAATGAAATTACTGGTCTATAGCGCTAAAGATTTTGAAATCCCTTTTTTAAATAGCGCCAATAACAACGGTCATAAAGTTACCTTTACAAAAGATGCCTTAAATGCAGAGACGGCCATCCAAGCTGTTGGCCATAAGGCGGTTTCCATATTTTCCGGAGATGATGCCTCCGCCCTAGTAGTGGAAAAGTTATCGGATTTGGGCGTTCTTTATATTAGCTTGCGTTCGGCCGGGTATAACAACGTGCATCTAAAAACAGCACATAAATTTGGGCTTAAGGTAGCCAATGTCCCAGAGTATTCCCCCTACTCCATTGCCGAACATGCCGTTGCCCAATTGCAGGCACTTAACCGGAAGATTATTTTGGCAGATAGGCAGGTACACTCCTATAATTTTCTACAAAACAATCTGATGGGCTTCGATTTGAACGGAAAGACCGTAGGCATTGTTGGAACTGGCAAAATTGGCAGTGTAATGGCAAAAATCATGCATGGTTTTGGTTGCAAAATATTGGCCCACGACCTTAAACCCGATTATAAACTTGTTCAATTATATGATCTTACCTACACTTCCTTGGACAAGCTTTGTGAACAATCGGATATAATTAGCCTTCACATTCCGCTCACCCAAGAGAACTACTATTTAATAGACAAACAAAAATTAGCCTTAATGAAACCGGAGGTTGTTTTGATAAATACTGCAAGAGGAGCCTTAGTGGAAACTAAAGAATTGATCAATGCTTTGGAAAAAAACGCAATTGGCGGCTACTGCACAGATGTTTATGAAAAGGAAATAGGCTCGTTCTTTAAGGATAATTCTATTGATGGAATCAAAGATGAGACCCTAATAAAATTATTATCCTTTTCCAATGTACTTCTTACACCCCACCAAGGTTTTATAACCAAAGAGGCGTTGACCAATATTGCCGAAGTTACTTATGAAAATCTAAATAGTTGGGAAGAAGGTAAACCATGCCAGAACGAACTGGGTCTTGAAATGATCAATTCATAACAACGGACTAAACACTTTTCCAAAACCTTCTTTTAGTTTTTCACCCCAAGGTCTTTTTATATGATCTTCGTAGACCAGCATTCTACTTGAATAGGCGTCCTTAAGAAAATCCTCCTTCAACAGCTGTGCAAAAGGGGCATCATAAACAATGGCATTTACTTCATAGTTCTGTTCAAAGCTCCTATCATCCAAATTGGCCGTGCCTATGGTAGCTATAGTATCATCACTAACAATGATTTTACTATGTAAAAATCCGTCAGGAAATAAATAGATCTTCACCCCGGATTTAAGAAGGGGCTCAAAATAAGACCGCACGCTACAACTTACTATTTTGTTGTCCGCATTCTCGGAAACCATCAAGCGTATGTCCACACCTCCCAAAGCGGCGGTCTGTAAGGCCTCCATTATAGCCTGTCCGGGAATTACATAGGGATTGGTAATAAACAGATAATTCTTCGCCTTATTTATAATTGTAAAGTAAGTCTGTTCCAAGGAAGGGAAATCATCATCCGGTCCCCCAGAGACGATCTGTACAAGTTTACCTTCATTTTTTTCAATAGCACCTTTATCAGTATCCAAGGGCAGCACAGAAATCGTCTTCTGACAAACCAAATACCAATCCATTGCAAAAACAAAATCCAAATGACTCGCTGAAGTACCCTTCAATCTTAGGTGCATATCGTGCCAATTGCCCAGTTCCACATCACCTTTTAAGTATTTATCAGATACGTTGATTCCCCCGGTAAATGCCACCTTGCCATCTACAACAATGATCTTTCTATGATTCCTATAGTTTAAGGAAGAAAAAAACCGCCCGAACTTGAACGGCAGAAAAGGATATACCTCTACACCTATAATTGTTAATTTTTTCAAATAGGCCTTACTTAATGAAAAGCTGCCAATACCGTCATAGATCATTCTAACCTCCACCCCTTCCGCAATTTTACGCTCAAAAAGTTGCAATAGCCTTTGCGTAAGTTCCCCTTCTTCAAAAATGTAGTATTGTAGATGTATACGGTATTGGGCGTTTTCCAAAGCTTCGAAAATAGATTCGAAGGTCGTTTTTCCATCTTTCAGCAGTTTGAGTTCATTATTGTCCGTTGGAGGGAAATGTGAATTCCGGTATACCAAGGTCATTAGTTTTTGGTGCCTCCCGCTCATGGAAGCCATGTGCTGCATTAGGGGTTCCGGCAAATTTAAAAAGGCCTTCTTTTTTAATTTCAGCAACTTATTTTTTCTTCGATTTCTTCCCAGAAGAAGATAAAGAAACATCCCACCTACCGGAATGGTAAAAATGGCCAGAAGCCAGGCCAAACTTTTTGAAGGTTTTGCGCCGTGCAAAAGGATACTTATGATAATGACTAAAGCAATAAGTAAATAAAGACTAAGAAAAATAGCATTCCACATGTTTCCTTTTTAGTTTGTTGACTGGGATAAGTGCAATGAACAAAGTTCGGGAATTGTTGTGTTTTAACTATGATAATTATCAGCTATTGATAGGATTGAACTATTTACAGCTATCCATTAAACAGTGAATGCTAAATATAAAACCCACAAAACAAGTTACTCATGTTCTGTGGGTTGTTTGTAGTCCGTATTATTTAGGCCATTACATCTCTGGAAACTGATTTTGTCCCAATCAACGGGCTTTTTGGATTTCCAGACCTACGAGTGTGCGAGCTTGCCCACAAGTGCAGCAGGGCCTTTAAAAAATTGTGCAATGGACTTCAAAAGTCCCATTGTTTTAAAGGGTACAAAATCAAACCGGAGAATAGCTTCGGGCGACTCCTCCCCTTCAATGGTTAGTCCGTTCACTATCTCGAAGTCCAGGAATTTAATTCCGTCCGCACGTTCTTGAAATCTATCACTATAGATTATCTTGCTCCCAGATTTGCCAAGATAAAATCTGAATGCACTGTAAGAACCTTTTTCCAAGCTAAGGACGCTTTTGGATTTTAGAAATAGGCCCGTATGCATACCTTTGATAGGTATGGAAGCCTGACCTGGGAAGTCCCCAATAAAATGCTCCTGTCCATGGGTATCTATAGCAGAAAACTTAGTAATGTTCAAATCCATTTCGGACACTTTCATATCCGTGGCATAGCTATTCCGCAAGACCAAATCCTTTATACATTTTCCATCTGAATCCAACAGATACCTATCGGAAAGCAGTGGTACCACTTGCCAAGTCTTGGGATAAAAATTCATTTTTTTCATAACGAAGTATTTAAAGAATACGCCTACAAATTTATAGACATACACTTCCTCATGAAACAGCAGGATTTTCCAATTTATATGCTATTTTAACTGCACATTGACAACAAATCTTAAAAAATGTCAACATTTAGCATAGTTGGGTTAATCCCAATCTAGAGCAGTGTATTAATTATTTGAGGTATTACAATATCCATGAAGTTGAATATTAAGTGATATTATTTGCAGAAGCGATCTAGGAATTGCCGCAAATGGGATAAAATTCTCTGTAAACCTAATTGGGAAAAACGATTGAATCTATCGTCAAAAAAAATGGGAATCCGGTTCTAATCCCCCCCCTAGGTACTTTAAAAGACCTCGATGCCCGATATCAACACAAGTAAGATAGTGTTTGGCCTTGCGCTATTAAAACTTTAATGCCACCTAAGCCGCCAATCTTCTAAAAGGTAATATTTACAAAGGGAAGAATGGGACTGGTATATACACTTTCATCTTCCTTGTACAATACATTGTATTTTGCCCCTACGGATATTTTTTCATTAATATTCCATCCTAAACCAACGAAGAGTGCAGAGTCCCAGTAATCATCGGTAACTTTTCCCGTGGGGGTCTCCGTTTTGGTATTTACCTTGAGTTGGGCGAATTCCAATAAGGTAGTCAATTGTCGGATCGGCCTATACTGGGTTATAATGTTGGCTCCAAAAGTGGTGGTATTCTGCAAATCCTTGATGGAGGTATAACTGCCCTGGATTCCACCGCCAAGACTCACTTTATTGCTTACATCATAAATCAAATTAGGAGATAGACTAATATTGGTACCTCCAACAAAGCTCAATCCAAACCCACAACCGAATTTTAATCTGTTTTCTGCTTTGGAGGTACTATCCACTACCGCGATATCTGTGGTCTGGCAAAATGCATTTTCACTGTATAGGAACACTACAACTACCGTGGCCACGGTCATAAAGAATCGGTTTATTTTCATATTGACTTTGTTAATGGGTGGTTATATTTTAGAGTTTTTTTAGCTTATTCAATATATGGCTTTTTTTTAACATTATTCAATATTTATTGTGCCAAGTACAACTTCAACTATCCTATGTGCGAGCAATGAAAATGGATCGGCATTGCTGCCGTACCTCCTTTGCCAGGATGTCATTGCCAACAATGGAATTAAATTGACCTGGGAAGGAACTGCCACAGTGGTAGAATTTACACATTATGACGTTGATGGCAATATTCTGAACAATGAAATCATTAGCCGGTAAAAATTAACTAACTTCAAATTTATTTTACGATTTTAGCCCGGTATAGATAAGCAACCTGTTTAAGCACATAAAGGGATTAAAATAGTTTGTAGGACAGAGCTTTAATACTTTTTGCCTATCTACTGCTACAACTGAACCTCAATCCTTATTTTTGCCAAATATTCAACATTGCATTCTGGTCATGAACAACGGTTTAAGACGATTACTTTACGATTACCTGATCCAATCCGGTTTGGAAGCCAACACGGCCGCCTATCTCAACGCCCTAATTCTTTTCATAGGAATAATTTTAGTGGCCCTATTGATGGATTATATCCTTTGGAAACTATTCCGTTTCTTATCGGTCAGGTTCGCTAGGCAGTCCAAGACCAATTTTGATAATTTTTTAGTGTTCAATAAGGTGCCCAGGTATGTAGCGCACATTATACCCTTATGGTTGTTGTACAGGTATCTTCCCTTGGCCTTCCTCGATTTTGAAAATACCGAAGGTATTATATTGAAGGCCATTGAAATCCTAGCCGTAATTTTGGTGCTAATACTTATAAGAAGCCTGCTCCGAAGCATTAAGGATTATCTAAAAACCTTGCCCCATATGAAGGACAAGCCTTTGGATAGTTATATTCAGGTATTTATGATATTCGCTTGGATCGGGGGCATCCTAACTCTTTTTGCGGTATTGACCGATACCACTATTTGGAAATTCTTTACCGCCTTGGGCGCTGCTTCTGCGGTAATTCTTTTGATATTTAAAGATACCATTTTAGGCCTTGTGGCAAGCATACAGGTAAGTATCAATGACATGGTGCGTATAGGGGACTGGATAACCTTTGAAAAATTTGGGGCCGATGGCAATGTTACCGAAATTTCCCTTGCAACGGTGAAAGTCCAGAATTTTGACAAGACAATTACAACCATTCCTACCTATTCGCTTATTTCTGATTCTTTCAAAAACTGGAGGGGAATGCAGGCCTCCGGAGGCCGTAGGATTAAACGCGCTCTGCTTATAAAACAGAAAAGTATTAAATTCCTGACTGCAGAAAACATCGAAACCCTGAAAGGTATACAGATAATTTCCAAATATTTAGAGGTAAGAAATACCAATATCGATACCTATAACAATGAGCACGATATTGACAAACAAATGGCCATAAACGGAAGGAACCTTACAAATATTGGTGTTTTTAGAAAATATGCGGAAACCTACTTAAAGAACCACTCCGCTATTAACCAGACTATGACCCTAATGACCAGGCAATTATCTCCTACACCACAAGGGATACCCTTGGAAATCTACGCCTTTAGCAGTGATAAACGTTGGGAAAATTACGAATATATAATGGCGGATATTTTTGACCATTTGTTGGCGGCACTGCCTTATTTTGAGTTGGAAGTATTTGAACTGCCAACCTCTTTTAACAATGGTCTGGATAAGGTGTAAATCGGTAAGGAAGGGCCTAATTACAGATATGGAATGCCATATTTATTGGAAATGAAACCTTGGTTCCAATGTTTTGCATTAAATTAAAAGTATGAATCGAATATTAATTTTGTTTGCACATCCAAAATTTGAACAATCCAGAGCAAACAAAGCCCTGGTAAAAATGGTAGAAAATAAAGAGGGGGTTACTTTTCATGACCTTTATGAGCGCTATCCCGATTTTAACATAGATATTACAAGTGAAAAAAAACTTTTGGCCGAACACGATGTTATTGTTTGGCACCATCCCTTTTATTGGTACAGTTGCCCCCCCTTGATGAAACAATGGATGGATGTGGTTCTGGAATTTGGATGGGCCTATGGAGCTAACGGCAAGGCGCTACAATCCAAAAAATGTTTAAATGTTATTACCACCGGTGGAACCAGGGCAGTTTACTGTTCAGAAGGTAGCAATAACTATTCTGTAAATGAATTTTTGCGACCCTTTGAACAGACCGCCAGACTCTGTAATATGATATATCTGCCACCATTTACGGTTATGGGAACCCATAACATGTCCGATCAAGAGCTGGAAGATTACACCTTGAAATACGAACAATTAATATTTGAATTACAGCAAAACCTTCCTTTTGACAAGATGAAAAACTGTGAATTCTTAAATGACACTCCCCAACTAAATAAAATAACTTCTAAATGAGCGGTAGCATACTTTTTGCAGCAATTGTCTTTCTGACCGGTGCCATTATTTGTGTTCCCATAGCCAAAAAGTTCGGACTAAGTTCTGTTCTGGGCTACCTCTTGGCTGGAATATTAATAGGGCCTTATATTATGGGCTTTGTTGGCGATGAAGGTCAGGACATACTTCACTTTGCCGAATTTGGTGTGGTCATGATGCTTTTTCTAATAGGCCTTGAAATAGAACCAAAGAGTTTTTGGCAAATGAGAAAAACCATAATTGGCATGGGCGGAGCCCAGGTTCTGGGTACTATGATCGTTTCCTTCCTGTTATTTAACATGATTGGATTTGATTGGAAAGTTTCGCTTATCATATCCATGGCAGTATCCCTGTCCTCCACTGCCATAACCTTACAGACTATAAAGGAAAATGGATTGATGAATACTACCTACGGGGCTTCATCTTTTTCCATTCTTCTTTTTCAGGATATTATTGTTATTTTGATGTTGGCGGTAATCCCCTTACTAACGGATTCGGAAAAAACTGCAATTGCCGACGATCATTCGGATCATATCTATCTACTTGAGAATTTACCCCTAGGTTTTCAGGCTTTGGCCATTTTCCTGTCGGTAGTGACCGTTGTTCTTGCCGGTCGATATTTCTTTGTTCCCATGTTGCGGTTGGTAGCCAAAACCAGACTTAGGGAGCTACTATCCGCTTCCGCCCTGCTCATCGTTATTGCCCTCGCCTATCTTATGGAATTGGTTGGACTTAGTCCGGCCTTGGGGGCTTTTCTAGGCGGAGTGGTATTGGCTACCAGCGAATTTAAACATGAACTGGAAAGTAATCTGGAACCCTTCAAAGGCCTGTTGTTGGGTTTGTTCTTTATGGCGGTCGGAGCCTCTATTAATTTTATTGTTATTGGGGACAACCCCTTAATGATTAGTGGGTTGGTAGTCGCCGTAATCGTTTTAAAGGCCCTAATCCTATTCTTGGTCGGAGCCATTTTTAAACTCAAGGCCGATCAAAGACTGCTCCTAACTATTGGGCTGGCCCAAATTGGGGAATTTGCTTTTGTACTACTTTCTTTCGCCTATCAATTAAATATTCTGGATAGGGTTGAATTGGATATGATGTTGGTGGTAACAGCACTTACCATGACCCTTACGCCCATACTGGGAATAATAAATGAGCGATTGATCCTACCGCGGGTAGGAACCAAAAAAGCGGAAACCAGACCAGTGGATCACATTGCCAAGACCCACAAAGTTATTTTGGTAGGTTTTGGCCATTTTGGAAGTACGGTTGGAAGGTTCCTCAGATCCTATGGCATTGAAGCCACTATATTGGATAACGATTCCAACCGGGTAGATCTTCTAAGGAAAATGGGGTTTGAAGTATACTATGGGGATGCCACTCGAATAGATCTATTGGAATCTGCAGGTATAGCAGAGGCCAAGATTCTAATATCGGCAATTGACAATAGCGATAACGTAATCCATTTAACGAAAATGGTGAAGGAGAAATATCCTAATGTGAAGTTGATGTTACGCGCAAAAAACAGATATGATGCGTACGATTTACTAAATATGGGTGTTGAAGATGTGTACAGAGAGTCTTTGGAAACCTCCGTTAAAATGGCAAGTGATGCTTTAAACCATTTAGGGTTTAGAAAATACACCATATACAGGCAAGCCCAGAAATTTATTCAATACGATGAGGAAAGCCTAAGACGATTGGCCAATAAACCCAAAACCAGGGAAGAGTATATTTTTAAGGCCAAAAAAGAAATGAAACAACAAGAAAAACAGTTGGAGGAAGATTTAAATAGGGGTATTATTGAATTTGACAATCATTGGGACAGTGAACAAATGCGAGAGGCCCATAATGCCCCTGAACATTAATTAGAAGATCATATTCCTTGTAAATACTTCAATACGCCTCTTTAATTCCATCTGGAATACACTGAAGTCGGTAATCAAATCGACAATTAACAATATTAGGTTAAGTTACCCATCTTGAATGGATTGTAAAAACTACATTTCCTAAAGAGATAATCTTATAGAAAATTTCCAAAATTGCATTTTAATATACGTCCAAGCCCGGACAGTACAGGATGCCTAAAAAACTCACTAAGCTTATCATTGTAGTATTGAATGGTCTATAGAAACATTAATAAAAAAGTTAAACCTAAGAATAACACTCAAAAGGAATGGCCTTGTAGTTTTGCCATCCTTTTACGAAATATTAAACAATTAACACAAAAATTGTAATCTTTCTTATGAATAACCTCAAATACTTTGTTAATTCTCTATTTTCGCCAATTTTCTATAATCATAACCAATAAGTTAATTTTCATAAATAACTAAACCATTAACCAAAATGAAAATAGGCATTTTAAAAGAAACCTTGGATGGAGAAAGACGCGTTGCCATTACGCCGAACATTGCCAAACAATTAATTGCCTCAGGATTTGAACTTCTTGTGGAGGAAGGTGCAGGAGAGTACTCTTCCTTTAAGGATTCAGATTATAAAAATGTTGAGGTAGCTGTTGAAAAACGAGCTGTCATTTTCCATGAAGCCGAGGTACTCCTAAAAATTAATCCCTTTGATGAAGAAGATTTAAAATTGGTGGACGAAGGGCAGATTTTGATCAGTAAATTATATCATAAGTCGAACCCAGAACTAATCCAGGCCATTGCCAATAAAGGCGCTACTGCTTTTTCCATGGATGCCATTCCTAGGATATCAAGGGCCCAGGATATGGATGTATTGAGTTCTCAAAACAATCTGGCCGGCTATAAAGCTGTGATTTTGGGAGCCTTTGAGATGACTAAAATCTTTCCTTTGATGATGACATCGGCCGGAACCATTGCGCCAGCAAGGGTATTGATCTATGGTGTTGGCGTTGCAGGCTTACAAGCCATAGCGACTGCCAAAAGATTGGGAGCTATTGTAGAGGCCACAGATATAAGATCTGAAACCAAGGAGCAAGCGGAATCCCTTGGGGCCAAATTTATCTCGGTAGACAATGAGGGGGAGGAAACAGAAGGGGGTTATGCCAAGGAAGCCTCGGCAGATTACCAAAAAAGACAAAAAGAGGCGGTAAACAAATCCCTGTTCCAGGCAGACCTGGTTATTACAACAGCCAATATTCCCGGCAGAAAAGCACCAGTATTAATTACGGAAGAACAGGTAATGCAAATGAAAAATGGTGCTGTAATCATTGATTTGGCCGCTGCCCAAGGAGGAAACTGCGAAGTAAGTGAGATAAATAAGACCATCGTCAGAAATGGTGTTAAGGTCATTGGCACCAGTATTGATCCAAGAAGCGTATCCACAAATGCCAGTGATCTGTATGCAAAAAATATCTACAACTATATTAAACATTTAACCGAAGGGACCAATTTTAAATGGGATCTGGAGGAAGAAATTACGGATGAGACCCTGATTGTACAAAATGGAATTATTAGAAATAATTAAAAAATTAAACAATGAATGAGTTTTTGGAATTTATAGAGAACAACCTACAGATTACCTATATCCTTATCCTTGCCATATTTGTTGGGGTAGAGGTAATAAAGAGTATTCCTGCTGTTTTGCATACACCTTTAATGTCCGGGGCAAATGCCTTGAGCGGTGTTGTAATAGTGGGAGCTATTTTAGTGATGTTGCATGCAGATCCAACTGATTATGTAGCCTTGACCTTGGGATTCATTGCTGTTGTCTTGGGGGTCCTAAATGTGGTAGGTGGTTTTGCAGTTACCGATAGAATGTTACAAATGTTTAAAAGAAAAAAATAATGGGGATTTTATTGAATATCATATATCTGATTGCGACCGTAACATTTATAGTTGGCCTAAAAATGTTGGGCCACCCAGAAACGGCAAAAAAAGGTAACTCCATTGCGGCCGCCGGTATGGGATTGGCCATTTTAGGGACTGTTTTTGTTCATGAGCAACAAGTTTCACCTCTAATTTATATCCTTATTGGGGTGGCAATTCTCATAGGTTCCATTATTGGCTGGTTAATAGCCATAAAGGTAGAAATGACGAAAATGCCAGAATTGGTCTCCTTATTCAATGGTTTTGGAGGTGCAAGTGCAGCACTTATCGGGCTAGTGGAATACGGTAAAAACGTAAACTACGCAACCCAATCCACGACCATAGTTTCAGGAATAATAATCGGGGCCATTACTTTTTCCGGTAGTTTAATTGCCTGGGGCAAATTAAACGGCTCTTTAAAAAGTGTGGTAAGGATACCCTACTACAACATCATAAACAATATTACCATTATTGGAATTATCATTTTTGCGGCATTTATGGTCACCACCGGCGTAGATAGCCAGCTTGTGTTGTATACACTATTGGCTGCAGGCCTAATCTATGGAATTCTATTTGTGCTTCCCATTGGAGGCGCTGATATGCCAGTGGTAATCTCTTTATTAAATTCTTTGACAGGTATTGCCGCTGCCATAACAGGGATTTTGTATAATAATATGGTGATGCTCGTAGGGGGTATATTAGTAGGATCTGCTGGTATTATACTTACGGTGGCAATGTGCAAGGCCATGAACAGAACCTTGGGGTCGGTAATTTTTGGTGCTTTTGGGGGAGCAACTGCAACTGCAGGTGAGAATAAGGCTTTAGGGTCCATAAAGAGCACCACCGCCAGCGATGCTGCCATTATGATGAATTATGCGAACAATGTAGTCATTGTCCCTGGCTATGGCTTGGCAGTTGCACAGGCGCAACATGTAATTCATGAGCTGGAGGAGATGTTGACAAGAAAGGGGGTAAATGTGAAATATGCGATCCATCCCGTTGCAGGTCGTATGCCAGGACATATGAATGTATTATTGGCGGAATCCAATGTAGAATACAATATGCTGGTTGAAATGGAAGATATTAATCCCCAGTTTAGCAATACCGACATAGTACTGGTTGTTGGGGCGAATGATGTTGTTAACCCGGCAGCACATAACAATCCAACAAGCCCCATTTACGGTATGCCAATTTTGGATGTGGAAAATGCCAAGCATATCATCGTAAACAAACGCAGTATGAACGCAGGTTATGCCGGGATTGAGAACGAATTGTTTTATAATTCCAAAACTTCCATGCTTTTCGGTGACGCAAAGGCGGCTTTGACAGATTTGGTGGCCGAAATGAAAAATATATAATAATGCTATTCAATATATAAGGCTGATTTTATAAGGAGGTATTATTGGTGATATTACGGCCCTATTTAGCTTCTAAAATATAATAGACACAGGGGCTCAGGTTTTGGGGCCGGGCCCCTGGTTCTCCATAGTCGTCCTTAGTCCTCCTTAGTATGAAAGCTGAAGCTCCGATCAAAAAGCACCATTGAAACCATTTGTTCCAATGGTCAACCTAATTGTAGCGTAATTGGTTACCACGGACTTGGAAAAATATAAATCACTCAAAAGAAATATGTCGGCTCATGTTTTCCTCCACGGACATAAAAGATTCTACCCCTTTTATCCCGTCTATGGTTAAAATGGTATCCTGGTACACATCCCGATAATGCATACTATCCCTAGCGTGCATTTTAAGAAAAATATCATATTTACCAGTACTGTGGTGAATTTTAACTACCTCCGGCACCTTTCTCAAGGCCTCGATAACCTGTTTGTACATAAAACTTTCACGTAGATAAACCCCTAGAAAAATAGTCATTTTCCATCCTATCTTGCTGTAGTCAAGATCTAAGGTTGCACCCTTTATCAGCCCCAAATTTATCATTTTCTTGGTCCGGGCATGAACTGTACCAGGGGAAATACCTGCCTTTTTAGCCACCTCGGTATAGGGCATCTGGGCATTGTCTGCCAGCAAACTTAAAATTTTGAAATCCATTTCATCAATTCTATCTTTCATATTGTTCAATTTTAGATTATCCAGAACATTAAATATCTGTCACGTATATAACATCAGTTGTGAAATAATGTGTTTTATTCTGATAATTATAAGTTTCAGTAAATTTAATTCATCATTTAAGGAAAAACACTAATAATATGATAATAAAAAGATGTAAAAATAATTTTATGTCATTTTTCAGAAGTAGGATTTTTCATATTATTAAAAATCACTTTTTCATTTTTTTGTTCTTAGCGATGGCCTTTGAACAATGAATTCGAAAATCTAAAAAATCATCAAAAAAAATGATATAATATACTTATATGACATATAATATTTATTAAAACTGCCAATTCTTTAGTTTTAGATAAAAACAATCTCCTTTATTGAAATCTTTTGGCCAACTCCTAAGATCACTACCAACTAACTACAACTTCTTTTAAATATTGAATATTTGGAACCATTGCTTAACGGCAACTTGGATCAGGCTCTTTTACTAAATTATCGAATTTAACAACCTTCAACCCTGGGCTATTAAGTTTTCCAAAGGCTTCTCTATTATACGGCTCCATCAACCATATATTGACAATAATAAAAAAGGAACTTATTCTTTGACCTTCAGTAACGGTATAAAACCCGAAGCACTTTACCATAGAAATATACTCCTTATTATATATAGGTATACATTTCCCAATATTGATATAGTTGTAAATTAACATTAGCCGTATATAATAAAGGTTACCCCTTAACTCCAACTCCATTAATCATTCCAATATTAGTTTATCCTTCCTATAGACCTTTTTGGATTTCAATTATACCCTTTCCGCATACGGACCAATGTCATTACACCTTTAAAGCAATTAGGATAATATAGCTCTATGTGCATACTTGGGCTCGCTTTGTGGTCCAGTCACTGAAAGCTACTCCTGTTGTGTTGTCTTTAATGGGACACTTAGAATCCCCATTATTGGATCCAATCTTAATATTATCACTTAAGACTCCCGAATAATAATAACCGTTATGGATGAAATCTAAGACCCACTACTATACAATACTTGTAAAAACATCCATTCAAGACCAGATAATATTGTTTTATCACTTTTTAGATCATAATAAACTTATTAGTCAGTTTTTTACAAAAATAACGATGAAAAATATTCAATAAAATCCTTTTAATGGTCGATTTTAATAAATTTAATTTACCATTTTGCAAAAAACACAAATAATATGGCAAGAAAAAGAATCAAATACTGATTTTAATTCATTTTGAACAAGAGGCTTTTTATCATAATGATAAAAATGAATTATTTGCAAAATTGATCATATTGACAGCTTTTATTCTTTCAAATTAAAAAAGCTGACATATCGTTAGAAAACGGACTATAAAATGGCTATATGTTTACTTTTTGACTTGTAACTGACTATAATACAGACTTTTAGAAAACCACCAAACTTTTATTTATCCTAATGTATCGTTAAATTTGTAAAGTCATTTAACAATAAATTTTGGTTGTTTTTTGATAGCTAAGTATCCGGAACTTTCCTTTTACCAGGTGTACAGTTGAATTTCCATGGCCATGGAAACGATTGGAATAGGTATGCCTAAAACAGTGTTTACTAACTACCTTAAACTATTGTATATGAAGAAAGCTCTAATACTATCACTCGCACTATTCAGTATGCTAGCGATGAACGCCCAACAAATTACTGTATCTGGAATAGTTACAGATGAAGTCGGTACCCCCCTACCAGGCGTGAATGTAGTAATCAAGGGTACCACTAAAGGAAGTATATCGGATTTTGACGGAAATTTTTCCATTGACGCGGAATCCGACGCAGTTTTATTATTATCATCATTAGGTTACGCTAATAAGGAAATTCTAATAGGAGGAAGAACCAACATTACCGTAACCCTTCCCGAAGCTGCTGAAATGTTAACGGAAACTATAGTTATTGGCTCTAGAAGTAAAGGTAGGACCAAATTGGAAACTACTGCCCCCGTCGATGTTATAAGTATAAAGGAACAGGCTATTAATATGCCGCAAATGGACCTGGCGCAAATGCTGGTCGCCTCAGCACCTTCATTTAGTGCCTTTCGCTCCCAGGGTGGTGACCTTTCGTCTGCTGTTGACCCCCCCACCCTTCGTGGTCTAGCCCCGAACCAAATGTTGGTACTTGTAAATGGTAAGAGAAGACACACTTCAGCACTGTTGGCAGGTTCACAAACTGGATCAGCTGCAAATGCCACGGATATGAGCTTCATTGTCCCCGACGCCATTGACAGGGTCGAAATTTTAAGGGACGGTGCCTCGGCGCAATACGGTTCCGATGCCATTGCCGGTGTAATGAACGTTGTACTAAAAAAGGGTACTGGAGAGTTTACCGGAAATTTTACTGTGGGCGGATTCCCAAATTCCGCCCCAGATCTTAGCGGAACCGATGTAAGTGTAGAAAATCAGGCTTTGTTGAAAGACACAGAACCAGATGGTATCAATTATCAATTGGCAGGAAATTACGGGGTCTCTTTTGAAGAAGGTGGCTACTTAAACCTTACAGGACTTTACCGCCAAGCAGAAGCAACAGTTCGCCCCAATATAAGTAATGCTACTCCTTATGGTGATGCATACCTGAACAACGAGCGTACGGATGCCCAAGGGAATATTATCATAACCAACCCAGAACTGGTAGCGGCACAGGCCTCAGGCAATACAGCCCTTGCAGATGAACTTAGGACAGATGCCGGACTTTCGGATGCGAGAGGCCTTACTGCCAAGGATTTTTCCTCCTATGCAGGTACCGCGGCATCCAATCTAGGAGTCGTGGCCTACAATTTGGCATTTCCCATCAATGAGGATATCCAATTTTATTCTTTTGGTGATTTTGGATATAAATACACAGCTGGGTACAGCTGCTTTTACCGTAGAGCTGCACAAGCGGACCGAGCCAATTTTGACCTTTTCCCGAATGGATTTAGGCCCCAGATTGCCAGTACCCAGACCAACATAGCCTTTACAGGTGGAATTGATGGTACCCTGGGCGATTTCAATTTTGATTTCAGCAATACCTTCGGTAGAAACAAAATGAATTATGACATGTTCAATACCTTCAACGCAAGCCTACAATCCGCATCCCCTACAACAATGGATTTGGGAACACACAGCTTCTACCAGAACACAACCAATTTTGATGTATCAAAATATTTTGATGATGTACTATTAGGGCTTAACGTTGCTATAGGAGTAGAACTAAGGGTAGAAAACTACCAAATTGAGGCAGGTCAGCCAGAAAGTTACGCCATAGGCGATGCCGGGATATATACGGCAACTACTGATAACGAAGCGCTATTGGGTCCTGATGGTTTTCCCTTGGAAGATCTTAACTCCGAACCCATTGTAAATGCAGATGGCAGCCCAGTAGTTCTGCCTTATGGTGAGGCCAGTACCAACATAAATAAATTTTACAGCCCCAACTGTCAGTGCTTTAGAGGCTTTGCCCCTGAGAATGAGGCCAACGAATTTCGCTCGGTTACAGCTGCCTATTTGGATGCTGAACTTGATGTTACCGAAAAATGGCTATTGACAGGTGCCGTTCGTACTGAGAACTACTCAGATTTTGGAGATGTCTTTACTGGGAAAATAGCTACTAGATACTCCATCTTGGATAACTTTGCCTTGAGAGGGTCTTTGAGCACGGGCTTTAGAGCTCCATCCCTACAAGAATTGAATTATTCACACACCTTTACCTTCTTTGTAGGTCTTGATCCTTTTGATGGTACACTTTATCCAAATACAAGTAGTGCCGCAAGAGCCATCGGTATAGAGGCCCTAAAACAGGAACAGTCCACAAATTTAAGTATAGGTTTCACTACCCGTCTCTTCAACAAAATAGACCTAACAGTAGATGCCTATAAAATTGATATAAAAGACCGCATCTTTGAAACCGATAATTTTGATGCTAGCGAAGCTCCTGCATTGGCACCTATCATTGGTTCCGGATTGGCCAGTTTTAGAATAAATGGCGGCGACATAAGCACCAAAGGAGTTGAAATAGTGGCCAACTATAGAGAAAAAGTAGGTGAAGGCATGTTGGGCCTAACACTTTCAGGTGTATTCCGTGAAAACACTTTTGAAGGGGCAAGTGTTCCCGATCTTAATACCGTATTGTCCGATGAGGAATTGGAAACTAAATATGTAAACAGGTCTTCCATAGGTCAATTTGAAACAGGTACTCCAAACACCACCTTTATTGGTTCTGGAACCTATACTTGGGGCAAATGGTCAGGAATGCTAAGGGGATCCTATTTTGGGGAAGTAACCTCCTTAAGCAACAATTTCATAACTCTTAGTGATGGTTCTGAAGGCTATCCAGACCAAACCTTTTCAGCTCAGTTTGTTACAGATATAGGAGTTACCCACAACTTTACTGACATGCTTGCATTAACTGTAGGGGGCAATAACATCTTTAATAAGTACCCAGATATTCTAAGGTCCGAACAAAGAGGCTTCTACCTATACTCCAACTATCAGCAAGGTTCTAACGGAGCATATTATTTCGCTAGGCTAACTTTTGGATTTTAATCTGTTAACGCTATAAAAATAAAAGATATGAAACATACATCTATAAAAATTATTAGTTTGCTATTTCTTGTTTTCTTCACTGCTTCCTGTGAGCAAGAAATGCCAGAAGCTGCATTAGAGGTCGCCGAAGGCAGAGGAACTTTACGCTATTATACTGCCTATACCATTGATGCTGCTGACCCAGGTGGATCCAATGTCTATGGTCGCGTGGTTTTTTGGAAAGGCACCCTAGACAGAACACTTGTTCAGGTTTCGCTATATAACACCATTGAAGGCCAACAACATCCTGCACTTATTATAGAGGGTGCGGCAGGAGTAGGAACTACTACCCTGCTAACACTGGATACCGTTTCCGGAGATACGGGCGAGTTAAATGACAACAAGTTTTACGTCATTAGCGATACTTCTTTTTATGATGGGCTCCTAGACCTGGATGCGCACATCAACATTTACCTAAGCGAAACAGATAATACGGTAGTGGCCTCAGGAAATATAGGTGCCAATGCCGAACCAGTAGAAAGTAATTAAAAATTAAACTCATAAACTTAAATACGATAACATTATGAAAACATTAGACAGAAGATCATGGTTAAAAAAAGGAGCATTAACTGCTGCAGGAGCAATGGCTATGCCACATTTGAGTTTTGGGATCTCCGAGATGCCCAAAGCACCTTTAGCACTTGATGCCCAGGGAAATGCCATTTACACTCCATTTTTTAAGGAATTTTTACCGGACTATAGTCGTGAAATGCCGGTATTGGAAGCTAAATTAAATGCCAACGAAAATCCTTACGGACCATCCCCAAAAGCCATTTCGGCCTTACAAAATGTTGCCTTTAAAGGCAATCGTTATGCTTGGTACGAACTTTTTGACCTAATGGGCAAAATAGCTACGGAAGAAGGCGTAGACATCAAGAACATTATGATGGGGCCTGGATCATCCGATCTATTGGAAAAAACAGCCATGGTCCTTTTTGCGAACGGTGGTAATGTGGTATCCGCTGACCCTACTTATATGTCATTGATTCGTGTAGCAGAGGCCACAGGTGCTTCTTGGAAAGCCGTTCCCTGTAAGGCAGATTGGTCACATGACCTTAAAGCCATGGAAGCTGCCATTGACGCAGATACAAAATTGGTATACATCTGTAATCCCAACAATCCTACCGGGGCAATGACCGATAGTGCTGAATTGGTAGATTTCTGTTCAAGGGTATCCGAAAAAGTTCCCATTTTCGTGGATGAGGCCTATATGGGCTTTTTAGAGGATGGTGCCAAACAAAGTATGGTATCTCTAGTAAATGAAGGCAAGGACGTAATAATAGCCCGTACATTCTCAAAAATACACGGTATGGCCGGCCTAAGGGTAGGATATATCGTGGCACAGGAATCGACTCTGGCAAAACTTGAAAAAGTTACCCGCGGGGGTATGGGCATTGCATACACTTCCATATTTGCAGCTACGGCCAGTATGGATGATGTAGCCTTTCAGGACAAGTCCAGAAAGCTCAACGCTGCATGTAGAGAATATGTCTACCAAAGTTTGGATAAAATGGGCTTTGAATACATTCCGTCTTCCACAAGTTTCATAATCTTCCCTATTGAAATGGAAGGAAAGGCCTTCCTAGAGAAAATGACAGCCCAGAAAGTAGGTGTTCGCGCCTTCGAGATTATGGGTAAGAACTGGTGCCGCGTTAGTATGGGTACCATGGAGGAAATGAAGCTATTTACAAAAGCGTTGGAAAAAGTATTGGTTTAAGTTGAGTTTACCCACGGGTTGGATCAATAGGAGGGTCTTACAGATCTTTCTATGATCCAACTACTGTTGGGTTCTTTATTACGGAAACCCCCGAACGGAATAGTGAATTATTAAGAACTTATAATATGAATTATGCATTACAAAAAACATTAGAACTCCTACTGATCATAGGTCTGGGTCTGTTACTACAAAAAAAGGTAGCTAAGGATGACCTGAAAGGGATTAAGACCTTGATATTGAGCGTGGCATTGCCAGCTACAATTTTTGTGGCCTTATTAAAAATAGAACTCAAAGGGTCATTATTGGTTTTTCCCCTTATGGCTTTGGTATTTAATTTTATAATGGTCATAGCCACTAAGTACCTATTGGCACCTTCACTACCAAACAATGAAGGAGCTAAAAAAAGAACATTGACAATGCTCCTCCCCTCTTTGGCACCAGGACTTTCCTGTTTCCCCTTTATCATAGTCTATTTGGGGGATGAATATCTGGCCTTGGCCGCATTGGCAGACGTTGGCAACAAAATCTTTGTCCTTATCCTTTTGTATATGTTAGGGATGCACTGGTATCATGCAAGGGCCGTCAAAGATTTGGTTGCAACTACTTCCAGCAAGTTAAAAGGCCTGTTCCTTTCAATGCTGAATGAACCTATTAACCTGGTTATAATAGTAGCTATGGTACTTTTGGGGTTCGGACTAACCCTTAGCTCCTTTCCTGATTTCTTGGGGAACACCATAGTTAAAATGAGCTTGATTATGACACCTTTGGTGCTCCTTTTCATTGGTATGGCAGTACGTATAAAATTTAGGGAATTTGGCTTTATCTTTTCACTTTTGATGAGACGCGCCGGTATCACCTTTTTACTATCGGCTATTTTTGTTTTCCTGTTCCCTGCATTGGCCGCCCCAATGATTTTATTTATTGTGGTATTCCCACAGAGTGCCTGCAGCTTTTGGCCGTTTGCCCATATGAGTGCTGTAAGTACCTTGGAGGAAAAGGACGAACAGAAAAAGCCCACTTTCGATATTAACTTTGCCGTTAATATTTTGGCTTGTTCCATGCCGTTTTCCACCATTTTGATCATTAGTATTTTTTCTTTCAGCGAATTTTTCGTGAACCCAGTGGTACTAGTGGTTACAGGAATTATTATGGTAGCTGTCACCTACATTCCATACTTGATCACTAAATTGAAAAGAAGCGATAAAACCGAGGAGGTTGTTAATTACAATACCTTCTTTGGAATAAATACCAATGCACATTCATCGGAAAATCATTAATACTTCTAAAAAAGTATTGATAGTATTCCAAAAAATCAAAAGGCCCCTGAAAGTATTTCAGGGGCCTTTTACTATTATTTAATTGAATCAGCTTACAGGATACTTCCCTTTTTACTGACTTCTAAAGGAATACGATATATAACTCCTTGCTCGAAAGTTCCTTTTGAAACTTTCTGAAAATCGATACTATTGCGAATATAGGTCTCCAATGCTTCGTTTTCCGTTTTAACACTTAGAACCCGCAAATAATCACCATTGTCCAATGCCACACGTACCTCGGCCTTTGCGCCACGAATTTCATCGGGAATAATATTGTCACTCAACAATTGGAAAATTTGGGTCGTAACTGCTTTCGCCGGTTTTGCTTCGCCTTTTTGGGGATCGGTAGCAAAAACTTGAACCACGTTCAACAGCATTGCAGCCATCAAGATAAATACTGACTTTTTCATATTTTAAGGATGTTTTAGATTTGTTTTTTTAACTAATTCTACTCAAACTTATTAAATATATCGCAATATAGGCCGGCTATATTATAGATTTAATAAATTTTAACATTACAAAATACGAATATGCAAAATATAAGCAAAAAGCTAACGAATCGTCAGGTTTTCTTAGGATTCTTATAGTGGGTAGACGTAAACTTTGAAGGGAAATATATGAAAAAGAAGGGTTTCAATGTATATTGAATCAATAATCAGAAATTAACTCAATGAGTTCCATAATCCTCTAGCAGGATCGTGGCCTATAAAAATCCGATACAGACTTGTGCCTATCCCGATTTTTTGTTTTCCACTGCTTAACCCCCTAGCTATGCTAATGGTATCCGTGCCAGGATTACCTTGATGTGCTCGGTGATCATGTTTAGGGTTCGGTGCTCAAGATAATCCGACACAGGCTGACGCCTGTACGTCTTTTTTGTTTTTCCCGGTTTAAGTGCCCTTGGCACTATACCGTTAAAAACAAAAAATCCGATCACTTTCATGATCGGATTTTCTTGGTCGGGGTGGCAGGATTCGAACCTGCGACCTCCGCGTCCCAAACGCGGCGCGATAACCGGGCTACGCTACACCCCGAAATGGTCATCTATAAAACGTTTTGCTCCTCTTTTCTTTATACGTCGCTCCAAAATTAAGGCTTCCGAGCGAGATAATACTTCCAGTTGCAAAACTAATTTCCAAGGGGTCCCACTCTTGGTAGAAGGAACAATCCCGAGGTTATGTCTTTTCAATCTCTTGTCAATATCCGTAGTCTGACCTACGTAATATCTTGAACGTTTCTCGCTATATAAAATATAAACGAACATATACTAACTCTCTTTGGGGTGGTCACGCCCAAAGCGTGACGACCTCCGCGTCCCAAACGCGGCGCGATAACAATGCCTTTGGCTTTGCAAGCCGGGCGAGACCTGCCACGCCATCAGCGTGGTACACCCCGAAATGGTCATCTAT
>NZ_JAHKPO010000004.1 GCF_018860365.1 Arenibacter algicola | reverse complement strand
GGATCAATCTCAAAACTTGGGTCTAAAGAAAAAAGTAATTTTCTTTGTGCTTTAAATTACATTGATGAATAAAGGCACTGAGTTATCCTTGTTAAGTTTAATATTACCAGAAGGAATATTAGAGTATTTTGATATTGTTGGGTTCGATAAGAAGCCTATAAAGCATGTTTTATATGAGAACCGTCTAACGATATATTTGGAGGAGAAAAAACAAATACCATCTAAGTACAAGGATTGCAAGTTTAAAGCCAGTGGCTTCATGGAGCCTCGAATAATCGAGGATTATCCCGTTCGAGACAATCTACTATCATTAAATCTTAAACGAAGGCGTTGGGACGTTCTACTTGATAAAAAGTGGATTAAAGTAAGTCGTGAATGGGATGAATTTATTGCACAGGGAACTCGAATATCTAAAGAGTTTGCTGCTTTTTTAAAAGAAATCGACCGATAATACTGCTCTGAGCAGCCAACAACTTGGGCACCAGTATGGTATGTCCGGGAAAAGGCTTCAAAGACATTATAAGGATCACTTAAGTGATTTTAAGCAATGGGAGCATAAGGGTCATGCCAAACAGTGGCTTGTTTTCCCTGAAAACTTAGGTTCTTATTTATCCATTGATGAGACAGCGCTGTCCAAGGGAGAGCTCTATACCATCATTACCAATAAGAAGGCTAAAGGAAAGAAAGGGGCTTTAGTTGGGATATTCCACGGAACTAAAGTGGAGCCTATTATCGAACAACTCTCGAAGATCCCAGCAAAGAAGCGTGCTAAAGTGAAAGAGATCACCTTAGACATGGCAAACTCTATGAAAACGATCTCCACTAAATGTTTCCCGAAAGCCATCCAAGTAACAGACAGGTTCCATGTACAGAAGCTGGCAATAGAGGCGCTCCAAGATCTTCGTATCAAATACCGATGGGAAGCTTTGGATCAAGAAAATGAACAGATAAAGCTATCTAGAGTAGCCGACAAAGAATTTAAACCTGTAACTTTTTCTAATGGTGACAGCTCAAAACAACTCCTGGCCAGGAGTAGATATCTACTGTATAAATCCCCAGATAAATGGACTCCAAATCAGAAAGAGAGGGGACAGATATTGTTTAATGAATACCCAGAATTAAAGAAAGCTTATGGACTTGTTCAAGGCTTGAGGAATATTTTTAACCAAGCCATAGATATTAAAGTAGCTTACACCAAACTAGCCCACTGGTACAAAGATGTAGAGGAGTCAGGATTTAAGAGCTTCCAAACGGTAGCCAATAGTATTACTTCAAATTACCGCTCTGTACTCAACTATTTTTTAAACAGAAGTACAAATGCTTCAGCAGAATCCTTTAATGCCAAAGTAAAGGCTTTTAGATCACAATTTAGGGGAGTCAGGAATACGGAATACTTCTTATATCGCTTGATTAAATTATATTCTTAAAATGGTAAAAACCCAGATTTTGGACTTGATCC
>NZ_JAHKPO010000025.1 GCF_018860365.1 Arenibacter algicola | reverse complement strand
TTCTGGAAATCGATTGTGGCCTTGGGAGGGTCCCTTCTTTCTTTTGGAATTACGTCACCATCGGTGGCGATTGCATTGTCTACAGTCGGGAACACATCTTGGGTCCCCATGGCAAATAAGCCGATACTTAGAAGTACTACGGCAAAAATAGATAGTAATCTTTTCATTTTTAGTGGTTTTCGAGGGTTAATGAGGTTTATTTCTAAAGCTAAATTAACAATGAAGAGACACTAAAAATTTATGTAAGAATTATCTTTAGTATATGTGGGAGTTCTATTAGTGAACGTATGGTTTTTGTGAGAATTTGTCTAATTAAGAGTAGAGATAGTATTTTTGGCCAAGACCTTTTTTAGGTTGTCAATGTTGTTTTTGTAGGATTTGGAAAAAGGCAATTGTAGTTTGTCATGCTTCAGAGTGCATATACCTTTCCCATAGTTGATCCTAGAAACGAAGTCGATATTGATGATATAACTCTGATGAACCCTTACAAAATTCGTCGGCAAATTGTTCTCAAAAGTCTTTAACGTTTTAAAAGCACTTATAGTACTTCCGTCTTTCATAAAAAAGTCGGTGGCATTGTTATCGGCCTGCAAATACATAATTTCCTGAGTATTTATGTAGCGATAGTCTTTATAGGATTGTAGTAAAAGTGTTTTGGGCTCCTGTTCCTTTGGTGTTTTTAATTTTAACCTTAGGAGGGTTTTTCTAATGTCGAATTCGTTATAAGGCAATAACCAATAGTCGAAAAAATGACATTTTAAGGCTTCAAAGGCAAATTGCTTGCTTTTCGCGATTCCGATAAAAATGGGAACTTGCTTTACATATTGGTGCATTTCCATAATCATATGAAAATACTCATGAGCCTTTTCGTTTAAATGGATAAAAACTACATCTGGGGATTTTTTTAGTATACCATTTAGACCATCTATACTGTTAGTAGCTACTCCTGAACAATAAAATTCACTGTACTCTTCCATATAGTGTTGAAGCTGTAAATTGGATTGGGCATCGGAGTCCAAAATGGTATAGGTATATTCCATAATTTCAGATGATTTGAATGCAAATTAGCGATACTTGATAGCTTAGGAGGGTATTTCAACCTTAGAAAAACTAGGGTTTTCGTTTTATTGGCTAAATATAGAAAATTTGAAAGATTTTTCTTTCAATACGTGAAGTATTATACTATTTTAATTTGTAAAAAGTACTGCATATGCCCCTAGGGTTAGATTTTTGGTTCTGTCCGCACCTAAAATATCTAAGGGAACCAACTGTGCCGTTGCCAAATTTCCTGCTCCAATGGCACTTGAATTTTCTCTGATCAAGAAATTATTCTGGGCGGGAGATGCAAATACCGGATCCAAATTAAGTAAAATATTATTATAAAGGGAGGTATTGCCAAAATTGTATAGATCGGTTTCGGAACTGTTCTTGAATTTTATGAGGCAGTTTTCGAAGTAAAAATTAAATACTGAATTCTCATCTTTAATGAGGTTTAGTTCATTT
This sequence comes from Arenibacter algicola, assembly GCF_018860365.1. Classification (GTDB taxonomy): domain Bacteria; phylum Bacteroidota; class Bacteroidia; order Flavobacteriales; family Flavobacteriaceae; genus Arenibacter; species Arenibacter algicola_B. Next base: position 86,434 of record NZ_JAHKPO010000025.1, on the reverse strand, counting down.
GGATTACTTCCATAAATTATACAATTTTTAAAGTCTGCCCTTACCAGGCTATTGGAGCTGTTTCCGCCTAATGTAGAATTGTCCAAATGCAAGGCTGTACCGGAGCGGAACCCATACTTCCAATAATTGGCTATGGTTGCATGGGTAAAGCTGTAATCTCCTCCGTGGCTACAATATAGGGAGATGTTCCCTGCGGCTCCCAAAACTAAATTTTCACTCCTTACTACCGCGGTTTTTGCCCATAAATTTACGTTTTCACTATTGTAGATTTGGGAATTATTTATGGATAAATTGGTTTCCCCTAGGTTGTTGTCCCCTTGGACAAGAATGCCTACGGTGGCATTTTTAATAGTGAGGTAATCTATTTTATTATTAATGCTGCCTTTGGAAATCCAAATAGACCCCCATTGTCCGGGAATATCGGCATAGGAAGACTCCAGACGATCTCCTTCAAAAACAACTTCATTTTCCAGTAAATCCCTGTCCTCACTTAATTCACCCTTGATATGTAGGGTAGCATTTTCTTTTATCAGTATCCCTGAATCTTTGTGGAAATGCACACGTGTGCCCGCTTCTATATTCAAGGTTTTATCTTCTGGTACGGCTGCGTAGCCATATATGACATAGGGTTTGTCTCTGGTGAAATTGAGCTGATCTGGTCCCAGTTCGAAACCTTCGACTCTGATTTCTTCCCCGGATTCGTTAATATCAAGAACAATCATCTCCCGTTCACCGTTCAAGGATCTTGCTGGGTATAAAAATATGGCATCCTTGATCAGGGTAACCAATTGTACTTCTTGCAAATGGTTTTCCTTGTCGAATTGAATGGCATCGGTGTGCAAAAATTCTTTTGCATCGGCATTGGCAATATCAGTAGTGGTTTCCACAAAGATATACAGGCTATCTTGGGCAAAAAGAGGGATGTCCCTAAAAAGTTGACCGGCTTCACCATCCACATTTAAACGATACTTGCTGCTGTCCCCGTTTTTGAGCTGAATTGTAGGGATGCTTATATCTGTTGAGCTGCGGTTATATACCTTTAATGTATAGGTACTGCTGCCAATGTTGCTGAAAACGGTATCCAAAAAAACAGTGTCTTTTGAGAATTCCAAAGAGCCGTTACTTTTTGTATAATCGAAGTCGGTCCTACATGAGGAAAATATCAGCAGCAGAACGAGGGCAGAAAAAATACAAAAAGTTTTATGCACGGATTTTATATTGAATATTTAGGTTTGGGTAAGAAAGATACTTTCTATTTCCGGGGAAATCCTCATAGGCTTAAAAGTTTCGGAGTTTAGCAAACACCATTCGGTCTTAGATTTAACAAGCAATTGGTTGCTTTCTTTGTTGTACATTTCTACAATCCTAACGCTTACGGGGCCTTTGGTCTTATCAATATACGTTTTCATTAAAATAACATCGTCCAATTTTGCCGAACTTTTGTAAGTAATATGATGGGTCAGTACCACCCAGACCGTAGTATTGATCAAATCTTTCGGGGCTTTGGCCCGCCAATGTTCCTTAGCAATGTCTTGCATCCATTGTACATACCGCACATTGTTAACGTGGTTCAGGTCATCCAGATCATCTTCTACCACCTTTATGGTTTTTTCAAAAGCTCCCATAGTTATTTTTTAAGGATGTTTACCTCAAACAATTTGTCCCAGTTTTTTCCGGTAACGAAGAAGGTCTTTCTTTGTGGATGATAGGCCACTCCATTAAGTACGTCCAGATTCTGATGTTGCGTAACTTTTTCCTTTAGGCCGCCAAAATTTATAACGCCTTCAATTGCACCACTTTTGGCATCAATAATCATCATACTTTCCTTTTGATAGACATTGGCGTATATTTTTCCATCTACATATTCCAGTTCATTGGCCTTGTTGAATATGGAGGTATTTGTTACTGTCTCAAAATGTCCCTCCTCAGCCATAGTTTCAGGATTTAAAAACCATATTTTCTCGGTGCCATCACTCTTGAATATTTTGTTACCGTCGTTGCATAAGCCCCATCCTTCCTTACTTTGGTTGTATTTAAAGCTGTCTATTTTCTTAAAGTCTTTTAGATCGTAAATGAATCCAACTCCACTTTGCCAGGTGAGTTGATAAATTTTATTATTTAAAATAGTGATGCCCTCTCCAAAATAGGTATTGTCCAAGTCTATTTTCTTTAAAATTTCACCAGTTTTATAATCTACCTGCCTCAAGGAGGATTTTCCCTTTTTACCCGTACTTTCATAAAGTGTATCCTGATGAAATTCCAATCCTTGGGTATATGCCTCCATATCATGGGGGTATACGTTCAGAATTTCGTAGGAATAGATCTCGGGGGCGTGTTCTGCCAATAGTTTAATTCCTTTGGACACTTCAACGGTTTCGCCATCGAAGCTTATATTCGCGGTCAAAGTTTTGGCCCCAAGTTCCAATTGGTCCAGCGTAATTTTATCGTTCTTCAACGTAATTTCCTTATTGTCCAAGGTATAGGTAATCTTTTCAATTTCTTTGTTCTTTAGATTTTTGACAGAGATACCTACCACCTGGTTTTTTTGAAATTCCGTTTGGTTGCCTTCCAATTGGATTTCGAAGAGTTTGGAGGGGTTGGTGGTACCATCACAAGCCAAAAAGAACAGGGGAATCAAGAAGAATAGGTTTAATTTAAAGGCGTTCATTTTTAAATATGGGTATAATTTATAATATAATTTTAGTGGGTAAAGAGTCTGTACTAAACAATTATTTTCTTTGATTTTTGCATAGTTGTCTTAAAATCAACCCGCTATCCAGAAATAAATTTGGTGACTTTTTAGGGCAAGATATTTAATAAAATTAAGACCTGAAAACGATTGTAAAAAAATTAAAAGATTGTATATTTGCATCGGCAAGTCCTACACGACCAGCTCCTGTAGAATCCCCCAGGGTGGGAACGCAGCAAGGGTATATGGTTGTAGCGGTGCGATGTAGGTAGCTTGCCATTTTTTGTGCCTTAAAGTGAAGGTGTTTTTTCTGTTTTTTTGAGCCATTTGGCATAGATATCATTGTTATATCCCTTTCCATTCCTGTTTTATTCGTTAATTTGCAACCTTAATTTTTAATTAATGGAGCATAGGGTTGTACTGATTACCGGAGGTTCTTCGGGAATTGGAAAATCGATCGGAATTTATTTAAAATCAAAGGGTTTTAAAGTTTACGGAACAACAAGGAAGATTGCCAATCATCCCAATTTTGATGATTTTGAACTTTTGGAATTGGATGTAAGAAATCCAGAAAGTATTGGGGCCGCCATTTCAGAGCTGATAGCAAAGGAAGGTAGGCTGGATGTTCTGGTCAACAATGCCGGTATAGGAATTACAGGTCCTATAGAGGAAACACCACACGCTGAAATTTTGAAAGCATTCGATACCAATTTTAATGGTCCGCTACACATGTCGAAAGCTGTTTTGCCCCATATGAGGCGTCAGGAAAAGGGTTTGATCATTAATATTACCTCTATTGCGGGTTATATGGGTTTGCCATATAGGGGATTTTATTCCGCCAGTAAAGGTGCCTTGGAGTTGGTTACGGAGGCCCTGAGAATGGAGGTTAAAGGATTTGGCGTGAACATAACCAATTTGGCGCCTGGTGACTTTGCTACCAATATAGCCTCTGGCCGTTACCATGCCCCAATTATGGAGGACTCGCCCTATAAGGAACCTTATGGCAGCACCTTAAAAATGATGAACGAGCATGTGGATAGTGGTAAAGATCCCATATTGGTGGCCCATATGGTATACAAAATAATAAACACAAAAAAACCTAAAGTACATTATAAGGTAGGGGAGTTTATGCAGAAGTTCTCATTATTTCTAAAAAAAATATTACCGGACAAAGTATATGAGAAACTCTTGATGAACCATTATAAATTGTAATTTTGCCAGACTAAAAGTTAGGCATGCAAAAAGGCTATATCTTTCAAATTAATAATTTAAAAAGCAATTAACATGAAGTTCTTTATTGACACCGCTAATTTAGCACAGATAAAAGAAGCCCAGGAATTAGGAGTATTGGATGGGGTAACCACAAATCCTTCCCTAATGGCCAAAGAAGGCATTACAGGAAGAAACAATATTTTAAAGCACTATGTGGATATCTGTAATATTGTGGATGGTGATGTATCCGCCGAAGTAATTTCCACCGATTTTAAAGGAATGATCAAGGAGGGTGAGGAATTGGCAGAATTGCATGAGCAGATCGTAGTTAAAGTTCCTATGATAAAGGATGGTATCAAGGCTATAAAATATTTCTCGGATAAGGGAATAAGAACCAATTGTACTTTGGTATTCTCTTGCGGACAGGCTTTGTTGGCTGCCAAAGCCGGTGCAGCCTATGTTTCTCCGTTTATTGGTAGATTGGACGATATTTCTACCGATGGTCTAAACTTGATCTCTGAGATTAGGCACATATATGATAATTATGAGTTTGAAACCCAAATATTGGCTGCTTCGGTAAGGCATACAATGCATGTGATAGATTGTGCTAAAATTGGAGCTGATGTTATGACCGGACCTTTGTCAGCTATTGAAGGTCTTTTAAAGCATCCTTTAACGGATAGTGGCCTGGCCAAGTTTTTGGAAGACTACCAGAAAGGTAACTAGTTTTACCAAGATTCTAAATAGTACAAAGCCTCTTGAGCTCATTGAGCAAAAGAGGCTTTGTTGTTTTTAATATTGAACTTTTCATTACCGTATAGATAATGGGTAAAAGATTGTAGAATTGTTAAATGGGATATACTTGAGCTAGATAACCGAAATTTCTTCCAAGTCGGAAAGGCCTTAAAAACTACTATAAAGATCGGCAAATGCGTCTACAATAAGTCCGTCTTTGGTTATAATACCCTTATTGAGACCACCTATTACTAGGGCATTTTTTAAATTTTCAAAATCATCGGTCCGGAATTGTTTTTCCGTATCCAATTGATTGCTGCTTAATAATGATTGCCATCTTAGTGCATCCGTATTGCAATTTATTCCTATAAAAGTGAAATTCGGCTTGTTTTCCGAAAGTTGCGCCACACGGGTAAGTACATTCTCGAAGTTGGATCTCTGGGTGCCTGACCAAAAATAGAATACGGCATTTTTCTCCTTTTCGGCAATTTCCTGAAGGGTTACCAAGGTCCCATTAGTGTTGAAAACTGAAATATTGGGCATTCTATTACTAGGTTGTAAGTTGTTTACACCTTGGTATATAGCTTCTATTTCGGCACTGTGTCTATTGTTTCCGGAAAGTCTGTGAAATTCATCAATAAAAATCCTATTGTTTTCGTCGGTATCATGGACATTTATTAGATAGTCCATTGCAACATTTCTAAATAAATTATCCCTCAAGTCCCTTTCGGTAACCAAGCTATCTATCAGTTTTAACTTGTGTTGGTTAAAATGTAATTTATTTTTAACTATGTCATAGTGCGCATCCTTACATTTTGTATAACAACCCATATAGGATAGATTATTAAAATGTGTCTTCATAAAATTGTAATAATACCTATGATAGGATAGATTTTCATTGTTGTAGTCTATCGTCTTTCTATAATCGTAAAAATTGTTGGGAAGTTCAGGAATGGTGTCTTTTCCTGTTCTTCTTCTGTTCCAAAACGGATACTTTTCCTTATAGATGTAATAATTGTAATCTATACTGGCCTTGGCCATGTCGGCAGCTTTTGGGGAAAGGGTTACTTCGGTAACAAGCTCGTTAAGGGCGTTTACCTTAACAGCCTTTAAAGAATCCAGTTTATTGGAGAAGTCCGCTGGATCAAGTTGGGAATAGGAATAAACTAATGCAGGCTCGGATTCCGTACTTAAAAAGAACTCCACAAGAAAATTATTTATTTCTTCGCCTTTCCCAGAAAATATCAATGATTCATCAAAATCTTCAGTATTCAGGCGGATCATTAAACTATCTCCCTTTTCTAGATAAACGTACTGCAGTTCCGGACTATGGTCAAAATGATATAGACCTTCCACAACGGTATCCAATTTTATACTGAATCTATTTTCGCCATCAAGTTTAGCTGAATCTATGACAACATCATCCTTAAATAGAACAACATATTCGCTTGTGGGATTTACAATTTCACCAGCAAAGAATGCACCAGGGGATTTTTTTTCTATCGAACCGCAACCAACTAGTGCAATAAGAAAAGAATATAGTAAAGGTTTATTCATATGAGAATAGCTACTTTATAGTGAACAAATCTAATAAACTCAACAGATACAGGCTGTTAATTGTGAGTTAAATCTATTGGCTCTTAGTTAAAATGACACCTAAAGGCGTTGTAATATAGTTGCTTGAACGGGTTTATTTTTGTTATTTTTGCACAAAATTTAAAACATTACATATGCTGTCAGTATCAAATTTATCTGTGCAATTTGGGAAAAGGGTTCTTTTTGATGAAGTAAACGTATCCTTTACACAAGGTAATTGTTATGGTGTTATTGGTGCCAATGGAGCTGGGAAGTCCACATTTTTACGAATTCTATCGGGACAAATAGACCCCACATCCGGTCACGTTCACTTGGAGCCAGGGAAAAGGATGTCCATCTTGGAACAGAACCACAATGCCTATGACGAATATACTGTTTTGGAGAGTGTGGTAATGGGCAATAAGCCTTTGTTCAAGATAAAAAAGGAGATAGATGCCCTTTATGCCGACTACAGTGATGAGAATGCGGATAGAATAGGGGAGTTGCAGGTGCAATTTGAGGAAATGAACGGTTGGAATGCCGACAGTGATGCTGCAGCCCTATTGTCCAATTTGGGCATTACCGAGGAATATCATTATACCTTAATGGGCGACTTGGATTCCAAACTTAAGGTTAGGGTCTTATTGGCACAGGCATTGTTTGGCAATCCGGATGTGTTGATAATGGATGAGCCTACCAACGACTTGGATTATGAAACCATTAATTGGTTGGAGAACTTCCTTGCCGATTATGAGAACACCGTTATAGTAGTATCCCACGATAGGCACTTTTTAGATTCTGTTTGTACCCATATTGGAGATATAGATTTCGGAAAAATGAACCTATACTCAGGGAACTATACGTTCTGGTACGAGAGTAGTCAATTGGCTGCTAGACAAAGGGCACAGCAGAACAAAAAATCCGAGGAAAAGGCCAAGGAATTGCAGGAGTTTATTCAAAGGTTCAGTGCCAACGTGGCAAAGAGTAAACAGGCCACTTCCAGAAAGAAGATGTTGTCCAAATTAAAAATTGAGGATATAAAGCCTTCAAGCAGACGTTACCCTGCCATTATTTTTGATAGGGAAAGGGAGGCAGGAGATCAGATATTGAACGTTGAAAAGCTTTCCGCTTCAACAGAAGAGGGCGAGATTTTGTTTCAGGATGTCAATATTAATCTGGCCAAGGGAGATAAAGTGGCAATAATTTCGAGGGATTCAAGGGCCACAACGGCATTTTACGAGATAATAAACGGCAATAGAAAGGCGGACAGTGGTTCCTTTCAATGGGGTGTAACTACCAACCAATCTTACTTGCCTGCGGATAATGCCTCCTTCTTTACCGAAGATATCAACTTGGTAGATTGGTTAAGGCAATGGGCCAAAACGGAAGAAGAAAGGGAAGAAGTAAATATTAGGGGCTTTTTGGGGAAAATGTTGTTTAGCGGTGAGGAAGCCTTGAAAAAATGTACGGTTTTATCCGGAGGTGAAAAGGTACGCTGCATGTTGAGCAGAATGATGTTGATGAGGGCCAATGTAGTTATGTTGGACGAGCCTACCAACCATTTGGATTTGGAAAGTATAACCACCTTCAATAATTCCTTGAAGAATTTTAAAGGTACCGTTCTCTTTACAACCCATGACCACGAATTTGCTGAAACTGTGGCGAATAGGGTAATAGAATTAACTCCTAAAGGTAATATTGATAGATATTTGACGTTTGATGATTATATGTCCGATAAGACTATAAAGGAGCAGCGCAACAAAATGTACGCCGTTCCGGTGTAGTGTTGTAGGACCCAAATTCTTACTTTATGAAAACCTACCTATTCATATGCATGTTTATTGCATGTCTTGTCATAGGCTGTTCGGAGGAAGGAGTTGGGGATAAGATAGACGAATCTCCAAGCCTGTTGGCCGACTATACCGTTTTGCTTCATAAAGACGGGCTTATGAGAACTGCTCTTTTAAATGCCGATTCGGACGGTATTACCGTAAACCCCGGTATTGATGAGTTTGAGATGGTACCTGTGCCGCAACTATTCTACAGGGACGGCTTCAAAATAGGATTTTATATCCCCAAGGAGGACTGCAGTGCCAGCCTTACCGTCCACGATTTTAGCGACGGTAAAGTGGAACAAAGTACTGTGTTTGCTGAGGATTTGAATTGTGACCGTGATGTAAAATCCATTGCTTTTTCCGGAAATAAAGCTTTGATGGCCTATGTAGTACCTAGGGACGCCAAAGAAGACGATTATTTTTTAAGGATTTTGGATCTAACGGAAAGTCCTGGTTCTTTTACCGATGTATCCCTGGCCAAAGAACCCATACAACTTTTGGTATCCAATAACAAAGCCTTTGTCCTATGTATGGATACCGATGTAACCAACAGATATGCCCTTATGTCCATAAATGTTGATAACGGGGCCCTTACTCATGAGGTTGACCTGGGGGCCGATGTCCTAAAGATATCACAGGATGGAATGGGCAATATTCTGGTAAGTTATCCCAATTTACATAGCCTAATTGATGGGAATACAATGATCTTGGGTATTACGACCAATTATCTGCTGGGAAAAGAGCCAAAGTTTGGGTATGCCAAATCTGAATTTTTCGGGAACCAGACGATGTATTACCCTATGGAATCGGGGTTAAAAAGTTCCTATCCCCATATTGCCGCAGTTTATGATTTTAAGGAAAATATGTCTGTCCTATACATTTATGAAAACTTTCTTAGCCTGGAGGAGAGAAACTTAAAATACGAAATAGAGGATACTACAATGGTTTCCTATGATGCCAAGAATAATTTGATTTTGATAGGCTATAGAAAAAAAGGGGGTAGTGGCAAAGGAGGATTAATGAGGATAAAGCCAATACCGGACCCTAAATTTCTGGATAACGTTGATTTGGACGGCATTCCTATGGAATTGTTTCCCAATTAAAATCTGACAGTACTGAAAGAATTTGTTCTAAGTTTTTAGGTATTTGGAGTTCCAGATGGCAGGATTAAAATTTTTGCCCAAGGCAAAGCCATAAAATATTACGATGGAGGCTAGACATTTAAACATAAAAAAGAAAATTACCCAAAATTGAAAACTGGAACTTTCTTTGGAGAACAATCCGTTGGGGACCAACAGGGTAATTAGATAACTAACACCTACAACCAGGGCAATTAGATTTACCAGGCTTTTAAAAGGCCACATCAATATTTTTCTCAGTGGATGTAGATCGCGGCCCCATTTATGGATTAAATAGTAATGGTCATTGCCGATCGGGGCAAATAAAATGGGATCATCCCTGTCTTCTAATTTAAAAAGTTTTGAGGGCGCAAGTATCTTAAATCCTTTTAATTCCAGTTCATGTTCTTTTTCCAGTTTTTTTATTTTGGAAATGGCTTCCTGAGGAATTTCACCTTTAAAATAACGGGAATCCAAAAAACGCAACCTATAATCTATCGCTATTTTTTTTATATGCCTTACATGGTATATTTCGGCAGTTTCCAATAAATCAAAATTGAAATCATTGGAAATTACGGTGTTCTTACTATTAAGGTTGACTTCGATTCTTTTCTGGGTATCCTCCTCTTTGGCTAAAAGGCGATATACTTCATTTAAAATTTTATCGGCAGACTTGTCCCTTTGCTTTGCCAGAATAAGCTTTTCCCGAATATTGGTTCTTCTCAATAACATTTTATATTCTTTTATAGCAATTGTTATAAAGTTAAGGAATTAAGGTTTTCGATTTTGGTTTAAAGCGTTAAAAATTGAAAATATGCAATGAAACCTATAGTAATATGGTGTATTCGTAACCTTTATTTCAATATTGTGATATTTTAAAATTAGTTAATAACTTTTTTTAAAACAACGAACTGAATATTGTATATTGTCGACGAATTTGACCGTTTATCGATTTTTTTGTAATTCCCAAGCCCAGAACCTATGAAAAGCTATGTGTCCGTTTGCGCCCTATTATTTTTAATCACCTCTCTTGGTTATGGCCAAACGTCGTTCAAAGAAAATAGCTTTTTAAAAAAGGAAAATTCCATTATAGAAAGTACCGCAGATTCTGGACACCATAATACCTTGTTGGAAGCTGTAAAGGCAGCCAATTTGGACAAGATTTTGGATGAGGATGGTCCGTTTACTGTTTTTGCACCTTCGGATATGGCTTTTAAAAAGCTCTCTAAAGTAAATTTGAAAGAATTATTGTTACCGGAAAATAAAAGGGAGCTCTTTTCGCTTTTAACCTACCATATTGTTGCTGGCAACATAACGGCCTCCAAAATTTTAAAGGCTTTGTGCAACGGGAATGGAAAAGCAAGTTTTACTACTGTACAGGGCGATAAAATATTCGCTTCCATGGATGGATTGGATATTGTACTCACGGACAAGGCTGGAAATAAGGCCAAAATAACCAATGCTGACGCCAATCAATGCAATGGCATTATCCATGAGATAGACAGTGTTATCCTGCCCAATGCCCTTTCAGCTGCAAATTTACCGTAATTCGGCTCCTAATTCGCTTTCGTAACGTTGTAAAAGCTTGTTCATTATCTTATCTATCTGCTTATCCGTTAAGGTACCGTTTTCATCCTGCAAGGTGTAGCTTACAGCATAGGACTTTTTGCCTTCGGGTAAATTTTTACCATTGTAAACATCAAAAAGGTTCACATTGGTTAAAAATTTCCGTTCAGTCTGAAGTGCGATATCATAAATCTGCTTAAAACTTACCTTTTCGTCCACTAAAAGCGCGTAGTCTCTCTTTACTTCAGGGTATTTTGGAATCTCTTTATAGATTATTTTGCTGTTCACAATGGCTTCCAAAATATAATCCCAGTCAAAATCCGCAAATAGAACCTCTTCCTTAATATCGAACTCCTTTAAAATGGATTTCTTTACAACTCCAAGACTCACCACTACCTTTTTGTCTAATAACAAGGAAATTCCTTCAGATAGAATATCACTGGAATTGGGTTGGGAAATAAGTTGGGTAAGTCCCAACCTGTTCAGGAGATTTTCCACAATAGCTTTTAGGTAAAAGAAATCTGCCTTTTTGGGAGCTGTAGTCCAGGTATCTTCCAATCTGTTCCCGGTAACAAGAATGCTTAAATGCTTTTTTTCCTCTCTTTGGGTTTGATATTGATGATAGGTTTTTCCAAATTCGAATATTTTAAGGTTGTGCATCTGCCTATTGCTGTTGTGGGCAATGGCCTCCAAACCTGAAAACAGCATAGACTGCCGCATTACCGATAGATCGGTGCTAAGAGGGTTTAACATGCTAATAGTATGCTCTTCCCTAATATCTTCCGATAAGTTATTGTAGACGGGGGAAGTTAAGCTATTGGCCAATATTTCATTAAATCCTTTTGAAGCTAAAAAATTACCAATTATGTTTTGGATCTTATAGTCCTCAAATTTGGAAGTAGGGGCAATGGAGGCGTTCAATTTTTCTTTAAACTCTACATTATTATAGCCAAAAACGCGGAGAATTTCCTCAATAACATCTACCTCTCTTTGTACATCCACACGGTAAAAAGGAATGGATAATCCCAGTCCGGATTCCGTAACATTTTTAACCTTTATGTCCAATGATGCCAGAATGGATTTTATGGTGTCTTTAGGTATTTCCTGACCTATCAGCTTGTTAATTTTGTCGAAAGTCAAAAATACGTGGTAGTCATCCTTCTTTTTAGGATATATATCTACAATGTCCGAGGTAATATCACCGCCAGCAATTTCGTGGATAAGCAGTGCAGCTCGTTTTAGGCAATATTCTACATTATCTATATCTATCCCCCTTTCAAAACGGAAGGAAGCATCTGTATTTATACTGTGTCTTTTGGCTGTTTTTCGTACGGATACTGGATTAAAGAAGGCACTTTCCAAGAAAATACTACTGGTGCTTTCCGTTACCCCGGAATTTTGCCCGCCCAGGACTCCAGCTATACAAAGTGGTTTTTCCGTATCGCAAATCATAAGATCCTCTTCGTTCAAAGTACGTTGAACCCCATCCAAAGTGGTAAATTTGGTTCCTTTGGGTAGTGTTTTGACCACTATTTTGTTTCCCTTGATCTTTGCAGCATCAAAGGCGTGCAAGGGCTGCCCCAATTCGTGTAACACATAATTGGTAGCGTCCACTACATTGTTCTTTGGAGTAATTCCAATAGATTTTAATCTGTTTTTTAGCCAGTCAGGCGATGGTTGTACAATTAGATTGCTAATGGTTATTCCACAATATCTTGGAGCCAGTTCGCTCTTAATTACTTCAACGTCAATTTTTAATGATCGGTTTACAATATTGAAATTGGTCACTGGAGGAGTTATCAATTCCTTAAGGATGTCCTTTTGCTTAAATCCGGCTTTTAAATCCCTGGCAACTCCAAAGTGGCTCATGGCATCGGCCCTATTTGGGGTTAGCCCAATCTCAAATACCTCATCCACTTCAACTTCGAAAACTTCCGAACAGGGGGTTCCAACCTTTAAACCATCTGGGAGTACCATAATTCCGTCGTGGCTTTCGCCTAATCCTAGCTCATCTTCGGCACAGATCATACCATGGCTTTCCTCTCCACGAATCTTTCCTTTCTTTATGACCCAGGCTTCTCCTTCCGCCGTATAAAGGGTTGTTCCTATGGTAGCTACAGGTACCTTTTGTCCGGCCTCTACGTTGGGTGCACCACAGACAATTTGCAACGGAGCTTCAAGACCAATATTTACAGTGGTCAATTTTAATTTATCCGCGTTAGGATGCTTTATGCAGGTTAAAACTTCACCAACCACAATTCCTTTCAATCCTCCTTTGACAGATTCAAAAGGAGAAATACCCTCAACCTCCAGGCCCAAGTCAGTTAATAATTCAGCTGTCCTATTGGAATCCCAGTCAATTTTCAAGAACTGCTTCAACCAGTTGTAAGATATTTTCATCGAGTTTTTTTAAAGACCTCAAATATAAAACAATGCTAGAAGACATTCAATACGTATTTGATTGAATGTTTTATTTTTTATTATCCAAAAATTTTTGTTACTTAACTTCGTGTTTTTTCAAACATTCTTTTCATTTCATGAGACCACCTTGTGAATTGGGCCAAAAATTCCCTTCAAGAGAGGTTCCCCCTCAATTTAATTGTTAATGATTTAAGATGAGGCGTATTTTCTTCATATTTATTCTATTTATACTGTTCAATAGCTGTAAGGATTCTGAGGCCGTTGTTTTGGCAGAAGGTATTTGGTTGGCCGAATTGGAACTGGGTGACGATCAAAGCTTGCCTTTCAATTTTAAACTAAAGAACACCGGGAGTGGGGGCTACGCTATTGAATTGTACAACGCAGATGAAACTATTTTTATTGATGAAATAAAGGTGAAGGGCGATTCGGTGGTTATTAGAATGCCGGTTTTTGAAGGATACTTGGCAGGAAAATTTACAGACAATGAGATAAATGGAAAATTTATTAAGGAAAATGAAGAAAGGGTTATGCCCTTTAGGGCTATCCACGGAATTAAGGAGCGCTTTAAAAGTGAAGGTATTCCGAATACCAATATTTCCGGTGACTGGGAGGTGGAGTTTAGGCCAGAAAATGAGAAGAGCTACATGGCCAAGGGTACCTTTAGACAAGTAGATGACAAGGTTTCCGGGACTTTTAGGACCGCTACGGGGGATTATCGTTTTTTGGAAGGAATCAATAGTGCGGACTCTGTGAAGTTTTCCACTTTTGATGGTGCCCGAGCATATTTATTTAAAGCCAAAATCACGGATAGCACCATGGTGGGAGTGTTTTACTCGGGAAATCATTCCAAGGAATTTTTTGTGGCGAAAAGAAACGAAAACTACAAGTTGCCCAATTCCGAGACCTTGACCTATATGAAAAAAGGGCATGACAAACTAAGCTTTTCCTTCCCGGATTCCGAGGGTAATTTGGTTTCGTTGAGTGATCCTGTTTTTAGGGATAAAGTGGTAATCGTTCAGATTATGGGGACCTGGTGCCCAAACTGTTTGGATGAAACCAAGTTTTTGGTAGATTATCTACAAAAAAATTCAAAGGAAAAAATAGCTGTTATCGCCCTTGCTTTCGAGTACGCTAAAACAAAGGAAGCCGCCTTTAATTCGATTGATAGACTAAAAGATAGAATAGGGGTCCAATACCCCATTTTGTTGGCACAATATGGAGGTATAAGCAAGGAAATGGCACAAAAAAAATTGCCCATGTTGAATCACGTAATATCCTTCCCAACTACAATAATTGTAGACAAAAGGGGTGATGTGCAAAAAATATACACGGGTTTCAACGGTCCGGCAACGGGAAGTAATTACGACAGTTTTAAGAAAGATTTTCACAACTTCATACTTCAGCTTCTTGAGGTATAAAGCAATCGGATTTAAATTACGGGATACACTAGCTGGAAGTTTCCTTCCTATTTTTAAGAAAGAGGAAAATCCATGAAAAAGTATGTATACTTGGAGGCAATTAGATAATGGTAGATCTTCCCAACCCTATGTTTTCGTAATTATAATTGTGGTTCTCATCAGAATCTATGATGTTTCCGGCAATAAAATCACCTACCTGACTTGTGCCATATTTGCTTGAAGTGTTCAAATCCTTGGTAACCACATGTTTTTTCATGGACTTGTCTACCGCTATTACTACAGCCAGCGACTCTTCATGCATTCCAAAATGGCTCAACATCATGGCCGTAGATAATATGGAGGCTATGGGATTGGCTATATTTTTTCCAGCTGCCTGGGGGTAGGAACCGTGAAAGGGTTCAAACATGGCATGTTCATTGCCTATCGAGGCCGATGGCAGGAGTCCCTTGGATCCGCAAATGGCACTGCCTTGGTCGGATAAAATGTCGCCGAACATATTATCGGTCAGGATAACATCAAAGTCGTTCGGATCCAACATCATTTTCATGGCAGCATTATCCACAAATAAAAAATCCAATTGTACTTCCGGATAGCTTTCAGATATTCTGGTTACAACTTTGCGCCATAGCCTAGAGGTCTCCAAAACATTGGCCTTGTCTACCAATGTCAATTTTTTACGTCTGTTCTTGGCAGCCTTAAAGGCTAAATGGGCAATTCTACTGATTTCCTTTTCGGAGTATTCACATAAATCCGAAGCAACGGTCCCGTCTTCACTAAGTTTTTTTTCACCGAAGTAGATTCCACCGGTAAGTTCACGATAGATTACGAAATCCGTTCCAAAAATAACGTGTTTTTTTAGAGGGGATTTATTCACCAAAGTTGGAAAAATCTTGACGGGCCTAATATTGGTAAAAAGTTGCAATTCCCTGCGCAGTTGAAGCAATCCTTGTTCCGGGCGTACTCTTGCACTTGGGTTGTCATCATATTTTAGTGTGCCTATGGTCCCAAAAAGAATAGCATCTGAAGCCTTGCAAAGGTCAATGGTCTCCTTTGGTAGGGGGGAGCCGTATTTGTCCATGGCAACAGCTCCGATCAACCCTTCTGTATAGGTGAAATGATGGTTGAAGGTCTCCTCAACGGCCTGCAAACATTTTACAGACTGTGCCAAGACCTCAGGACCAATTCCATCTCCCCCTAAAAGAGCAATCTTTAGATTCATTTTAAGCTATGCTTTTTATTTTAATGCCACTGGCAATGATGATATCATGGATATCCTCGTCAAAAATTTCTTTCTGCTTATCCGCAAATTTTAAAAACTCCTGATAAACCACATCCAGTTGGGTCTTGGTAAGTTCGTATCCTACATTTTTTGCCCTATAGGCCAATGCCGCCCTACCACTTCTTGCGGTAAGGACAATGGAAGACTCGTTTACCCCAACATCTGCTGGATCTATTATTTCATAGGTCTCCCTATTTTTGATTACTCCGTCCTGATGAATCCCCGAGCTATGGGCAAATGCGTTGGCACCTACTATGGCCTTGTTGGGTTGCACGTACACTCCCATTTTTTGGGACACCATCTGACTGGTATCGTATAGCAATTTGCTATTGATATTGGTGTCAAGGTTCAGGGTAGGGTGTTGTCTTAAGATCATTACCACTTCCTCTAGGGCAGTGTTCCCAGCCCGTTCTCCAATACCATTGATAGTACATTCAATTTGTCTGGCACCATTGATTACGCCGGCTATGGAGTTTGCGGTTGCCAATCCCAGGTCATTATGGCAATGACAGGATAAAATAGCCTTATGTATACCAGTTACGTTTTCTTTTAGGTATTTTATTTTAGCTCCGTATTCATCAGGCAAACAATAACCAGTTGTGTCGGGAATATTTAAAACCGTTGCACCGGCCTTAACGACTGCTTCACAGACCCTTGCCAAAAATTCGTTATCCGTTCTACCTGCATCCTCGGCATAAAATTCTACATCCTCAACAAAGGATTTGGCATAACTTACCGCCTCTACGGCCCGTTCTATTATAGCCTCCTTGTTAGAGTTGAACTTAAATTTAATATGTGATTCCGAAGTTCCGATACCTGTATGTATCCTTGGTCTTTTAGCATATTTTAAGGCCTCTGCCGCTACTTCAATGTCTTTTTTAACAGCACGCGTAAGTCCACATACCGTTGCATTCTTTACAATTTTTGAAATCTCCTGCACAGAATTAAAATCTCCTGGACTGGAAATTGGAAAACCCGCTTCTATAATATCTACCCCTAAAAGATCAAGTCTTTCAGCGATAATTAATTTTTGGTCCGTATCCAATTTACATCCGGGGACTTGCTCTCCATCTCTAAGTGTCGTGTCAAAAATATGTACCTTTTCTTTGCTCATTATATTTACGTAATTTTATGTGCGCTATACGAATATAGTACTAGTAGGTTTGCTAGTCCTAATCGCAAAATAGCATTTACAACGTTAAATAACTTTTTGAAGTATTTAAAACACTGATTATCAATTATATAAACCTTTATTATTACGATGACAAATGCTCATAAAGATGCATTATTCGTTTTGGTCAAATCACTTTCCAAGTCAGAGAAACGACAATTTAAATTGTATGTTGGGCGCTTGGGAGTGAATACCGATGCCAAATTTCTTGCGCTTTTTAATTTAATGGATAAAATTAAGGTATATGATGAAAAATTAATACTGGAGAATGGGATTGTAAAGAAGGCCCAATTGTCCAACTTAAAGGCCCATCTATACAAACAGATCTTGGTGAGCCTTAGGTTAAACCCGGTAAATCAGAATATAAGGGTTCAGATCCGTGAGCAATTGGATTTTGCTACAATTCTTTACCAAAAGGGACTTTATAAGCAGAGTCTTAAAATATTGGATAAGGCCAAGGCTACCGCAATTGAAAATGAGGAGAAGAATGTGGCCTATGAAATTGTTGAATTTGAGAAGTTGATAGAGACCCAGTATATTACCCGTAGTATCCCGGACAGGGCTGATGAACTGGCAGTACAGGCCAAGCAACTTTCGGCACAAAATGTAATTACCAGTAAATTATCCAACCTGGCTCTTCAGCTATATGGGCAAATGTTAAAAATTGGCTATGTTAGAAGCGATGAGGATATTAAAAGGGTTCAGAAATATTTTGACAAGCACTTGCCCAAATATAATATTGAAGACCTGGGTTTTAGGGAAAAGCTTTGGTTGTACAAGGCACATCTCTGGTACAGTTTTCTGACCCAGGATTTTTTGTCCTGCTATAAGTATTCCAGTAAATGGGTAGATCTATTTTATGATAATAAGGAAATGATCTATTTAAACCCCGTATTCTTTTTGAAGGGAAACCATTATTTGTTGGAATCCTTATTTTATGTAAAATATAGCTCCCAATTCAAGGAAACCTTGGAGAAATTGGAAAAAATTGTGGGAAGCAAGGAATTTCCGGACAATGACAATATAGCGTCCTTGGCCTTTTTATATATCAATTTAAATAAACTAAACCTTCATTTCCTGGAAGGCAATTTTGAAAAGGGCCTTTATTTGGTCAAAATCGTAGAATACGGAATCAATAAACATAAGGACAGGATAGACCAGCATCACGTCATGGTATTGTACTATAAGATTGCCTGTCTTTATTTTGGAAATGGGGACAACAAAACCTGTATTCAGTATTTAAAGAGGATCATTAATAATAAGAACCTGAAAATGCGGGAAGATTTAATGTGCTTTGCCCGAGTGCTAAGTCTAATTGCCCATTATGAGGCCGGTATGGACTATCATTTGGAAGTGCAGTTGAAAAGCACCTATAAGTTCCTGTTAAAAATGAACGATCTACACGCCGTACAAAAAGAAATGATCAAATTTTTAAGACGCTTGGGCGATATTTTCCCCCATGAGCTGCCCAATGAGTTTCAAAAGCTGTACGATGAATTAAAGAAATATGAAAACCATCCCTATGAAAAACGAGCTTTCTTATATTTGGATATTATTTCTTGGTTGGAAAGTCATCTACAAAATAAACCCGTAGCACAAATTATTAAGGAGAAGGCCATGTCCGTTACCAGATAAAATATATTCTTGAAAAGCAAAAGCCTTCACATAAACCATCTGCTGGAGATTAATCTGGCCATGATTTTTATAAGTACTTCAGGAGCTCTGGGTAGATATGTACAGTTGCCGGTACCCGTTACCATAGCTAGTAGGGCCGGCTTGGCATTTTTGTTTCTGTTGCTCTATTGTAAATGGAAGAAAATTTCGTTCCGCATTGCCAAAAAAGATTACCCTATTATTTTTTTAAGTGGTATTTTCATGGGGATTCATTGGTTGACCTATTTCTATGCCCTGCAGCTTTCCAGTGTGGCCATTGGCATGTTGTCCATGTTTACGTACCCTATCATAACTGCCTTATTGGAACCTTTGATTTTAAAAACGTCGTTCCAAAGAATTCATTTTGTTCTGGGACTTTTGGTATTGGCTGGGATCTATTTGTTGGCTCCCGACTTTGAAACCGGCAATTCGCATATTGTGGCCGTGGGTCTTGGTGTTTTTTCGGCACTGGTCTATGCTATCAGAAATATTATCTTAAAGTCCAGGGCGGCCCATTACAACGGATCCTTAATGATGACCTATCAAACGGGCATAGTAGGGTTTATTTTGGCACCGGCATTTTTTATTTATAATGTGGATGCTATTGCCGATCAATGGCCGGCACTTTTAACATTGGCCCTGTTCACTACCGCTATTGGGCATACCTTGTTCCTCAATTGTTTTAAGCACTTTAGCATTACTACGGTGAGTATCTTAAGTAGTGTGCAACCGGTATACGGAATATTGATAGGGGTGGTTTTTCTTTCGGAAATTCCGAGTTGGACAACGGTAATGGGAGGG
Organism: Arenibacter algicola; assembly: GCF_018860365.1. Classification (GTDB taxonomy): domain Bacteria; phylum Bacteroidota; class Bacteroidia; order Flavobacteriales; family Flavobacteriaceae; genus Arenibacter; species Arenibacter algicola_B. The sequence continues at coordinate 66,961 of NZ_JAHKPO010000025.1, read as the reverse complement.
ATACTTATTTTAAGCTCAGTAGTTATTGAGAGTGTAAGGTCTTACAAATAAATTCTATACTATTTATTTATACCGGAAGTATTTGGATTATACTCCTTGGTCAGGCTTTCGGTAAGTTTTTCGAACTCGTTGTTTTTGGCCATTCCTCTTACTTTAACGGGGTCGAAATTTCCATTAAAATACAGAAATGAACCCGTTTTGTTATTATTGTTGAAGATTAAAATTTCCTTGACAGAATTTTTGCGTTCCCTTACGGAAACCACGGAACGTTTTAAATCATCATTTTTGCGAAAAATCTCGATAAAGGAATTTCCTGTAATTCCGTTCATTTGCTTGTTCAGAAAATCGGCCTTTGCAGGAGTTTCTACGGGAAACTGCATATACCTCAAATCTTTGGTATCTCCTATCAATGCATTTATTTCTGGCGATATATTGCTTAATAGGGATATCATAAAATGGGGTACGCGGATGGCGGTAACCTGGTTGTCATTTTTATGGGCCTCATAAAAGGTATCTATAGAATTGTAACTTCCACAAGAGACCAATAACATCATACCAAAAATAAATAGTGTTGTTTTGTCCATGGAAATATTTTTTACGTTGGCCACAGTAATATGGCCTTTGTTAAAGGTAATGAAAATTTAATCACTAAGAGGGATTTGAATGCTCTGACGCCCGCCCGTTCCGTTCGGGCAGGCCCGCCCAAACAGAACGGGAGGGTGTGGAATGTTGTCTGCAGTTTACTTCCGATGTCTCATTGCCCTGAGGTAATTTACTTACAGGCGTTCCAAACGCTGTCCTCAGGCGGTGGCGCTATAAGTTGCAACAATTCTTTCTTTACGGGATGTATAAAAGAAAGGCTTCTGGCATGAAGATGTATGCTACCGTCTTTATTGCTACGGTCTGCCCCGTATTTTAAATCCCCTTTTATGACACATCCAATAGCTGCCAATTGTGCCCTAATTTGATGGTGCCGTCCTGTTTTTAAATCGATTTCCAATAAAAAATACCGGTCTAGGTGCTTAATGACCTTATAGTCTAAAATGGCTTTTTTGCTATCTGGAACTTCCTTTTTATGGGCGTAGGATTTATTCTGTTTAGGATTGCGTTTCAACCAATGCGTCAAGGTATCCGCTTCCTTATCGGGCATTTTATTGACTACCGCCCAATAGGTCTTTTGGGCATCTTTTTCAGCAAACAATTTGTTGAGCCTTGGCAGGGCCTTTGAGGTTTTGGCAAAGACCACAATTCCTGTGGTTGGCCTATCTAACCGGTGTGCCACCCCTAAATAAACGTTCCCAGGTTTGTTGTGTTTAGTCTTTATATACTGTTTTACAACCTCACTTAGCGGAGTGTCCCCGGTTTTATCGCCCTGCACTATATCGCCAGCCCTTTTATTAATGGCTATAAGGTGGTTATCCTCGTATAAAACCTGAAGATTCTCAGGGGTAGAAATTGTTTTAGTGGACACTTGTATAGAATTGATTATCTAGTTCATAGGCCGTTCGCGCAATAAAGGGCAGACCCTATACGGGATATCTGTTGCCTCTTTAGTATTGCTCCTCGTCACTTGGGAAGTCCCTCGTTTTTACATCGTCTACATACTTGGAAATAGCATTGCCCATTTCCTCAAATAAGTTAAGATACCTCCGCAAGAATCTTGGATTAAATTCCTGGGTTATTCCCAAGAGGTCGTGAATTACCAGTACTTGGCCATCTACACCATTACCTGCCCCAATGCCTATAATGGGAATGGAGACACTTTCTGCTACTTCCTTGGCCAATTTGGCGGGTATTTTTTCAAGAACTATTGCAAAACATCCCATTTTTTCCAAAAGTTTGGCATCTTCAATGAGTTTATGTGCTTCGTCTTCCTCTTTGGCCCTTACATTGTAAGTGCCAAATTTATAAATGGATTGGGGGGTTAGGCCCAAATGTCCCATTACCGGTATGCCTGCGTTTAGAATTCTTTTTACAGATTCCTTTATTTCCTGTCCACCTTCTACCTTTACGGCATGGGCACCACTTTCTTTCATGATTCGGATGGCGGAGCGCAATGCCTCTTTTGGATCACTTTGATAACTTCCGAAAGGTATGTCTACAACCACTAGGGCCCGGTTTACCGCCCGTATTACAGAAGAGGCATGATAGATCATTTGGTCTAAGGTAATGGGCAGGGTGGTTTCATGTCCGGCCATAACATTACTGGCAGAATCTCCCACCAATATTACATCCACATTGGCAGCATCGACAATTTTTGCCATAGAATAATCATAAGCCGTTAACATGGAAATTTTCTCTCCGTTTTTTTTCATATCAACGAGAGATTTGACAGTTACTCTTTTGTATTCTTTTTTGGTAGCGGACATCTAAATTGTATTTGGTGGGATAAAAGTAATGATTTGTTCCAAAAATTGTGAATCTAGCAATAGTTAGTTCCCAATTTTTTATTTTTTGATTATTTTTATATGACGGTCAAGACCTTATAAATATGAATAATACTAGGCTTTTCTTTTTAGTTTTGTTGATGGCATTTAATTTTGGCAATGCCCAGAATAATGCGGAGAAGATGGTTAAAAGGACCATAGAAGCATTTTTTGAGGCCTTTCACCAACAGGATTCAATGGCATTAAAGGAAACGGTTTCCAAGGATATTGTGCTACAGACCATAGGAAAGGATGCAGATGGGAGGGAAGTGGTGAAAACCGATGATTTTAACCATTTTTTAAAATCTATAGTATCCATACCCGCCACCACAAAATTTGAAGAAAAAATAATGTCCTATAATATTCAAATTGATGGTGCCATGGCCAATGCATGGACCAACTACGAATTTTGGGTAAACGATAATTTTAGCCATTGCGGTGTAAATTCCTTTCAATTGTTTAATGACCAAGGCGCTTGGAAAATTATATATTTGATCGATACTAGAAGAAAAGAGGGCTGTGATTAATTGGTACTATTGGTTTTTTATTGTTGAAATAAATTCTATCAAGGCTTGCGGTTGATCGGTTTGTATTACAAGTATAATCTATTGTATTGGTGTTGAAAATAGGGGGTCCGGGGGAGGACTTCAATAAGAATTTTGAATGAACGATAATAAAAAAGCTACTTCCCTTGGTTAAGGGAAGGTGGATCCTTCGCTGGTAGGCGGTGGAGACAGAAGGGATTGCAAACCCGAGCCTAGGGGGAAGATTGGAGTTCATGGGAATAAAACACACCCCTAACCGCCGCCAAAATGCGGGGCAGGCCTTCACAAGGGAACCCTCCCTAACCCTCCCCCATGGGGAGGGTATTAGTTAGGTGCTAATATTGTTTAATCTAAAAAGATTCCCCTCCTTGGGAGGGGGGTAAGCCTACCATAGTTGGCAGACAGGTTTGCTCTGAGGTAATTGACTTGGCCAAGTTCATATTTTTAGGGAATCTTTGAAAAAATAATTAACGATTTTCCTAGGAAGAAAGGAATTTAATTAAAGCTTCAGGTTGATCAGTTTGTATACCATCGACCCCTAGATTCATTAGTTTCTGCCATTCCTTTTGCCATTTTTTGGGATCATTCCCATCATCGTCCACAAATACTTTGACACCTTTAGAATGTAATTTTTTTACAAAGGATTTGGAGATATGGTCCATGTCCGAAGCCATATATTTAGGGGAATATCCTTGCAGAACTTTCTTTATGTTTTTCTTGGTGCCGGGGTCTGGCATAATAAAGCATTCGGGACAGTTGGCCTTTATGGCCATAAGTTCAGTATGGGCACTGGCAGGGAGGTACCAAACAATGTCCTCCTGCATGCCATATTTTTTAATGATCGGAATCAAGGCTTTGGGATCTGCCTCTTTTAAGTCCAGATAAATACCAATTTTGTCCTGGCACAGTGCCAGGATTTCCTCGAAGGTTGGAATTTTGGTATTGCGCCATTTTTCGTCCATTTTTATTCCAATGTCCATGGCACGTAATTGGGACAAGGTATAGTCTTTCACCTTTCCTTTCTGTTCCATAACGTAGGCATCTATGGTGGCATTGTGAACACTTACAAATTCCCCATCCTTGGTGGTCCTTACATCGATTTCCACAAAATCGCATCCCAGATCAATAGCCTTCTGATAGGCGGCCAAAGAATTTTCAGGAATTCCGTTATGGGCCCCTCTATGGGCTATGACATAGGTGTTGCCATTTTTTGGTTTGGGCAGCCCGTTTTGAGGGTAGCCATAACCATGACCCATAAGGACAATGAACAATACTATTATAAAGGGCCTATGCATTGTTTTATGCTTTAAATAACCGCATGGCTATAGCCAATATAGCGGTCTATGGTTCAATCAGCTTATGGTATGCGGCCAAATAATAGGGCAGGAGGTAAAAAGTGCCTTCGTGCTCTGCATATCCATTACCTTCGTTATCATGGAGAACAGTGGCATCCCTATCCAATCTTACGTGTCCCCTTTCGTCTATTGGGAGTGCATAGGTGTCATTGCCCCAGCCCATATCTGCAGATTGTCCCGGTGTAGGGTCCAATTGTATGTCCAGGCGGTGGGTATTGTCCATATCATAACCTATGAGATCCAACGGAATGCGCTGTAAAGTTTCTGTCATGAAGCGGTTATCCAAGCTACTCTTGTAGTACCTGTCTATGCTGGCTTTGGCAAACAATGGATTTTCTGTAAACAGTTCTTGGGGCTTAAAAAAGCCTTCATCCACCTTTTGGGTAAAAAAACCGGCCATAGCTCCATAGAGTCCGTCCCAAAAGGCATTCTTTTGCTTGCTGATATGTAGCCAGGCATTCTCTAGGGCAATACGGTACATAATTTGTCTTTCCGGATTCTTCTCGTAATTTATGAGGCCGTACAGACTCATAAGACCTAGATTATTGTCCCAGGGCACTGCATTTTCTGGTGGAAAAAATTCTTTGGCGTGCATGGCGTAGATATCATAATTTTCCTTTTCGCGCAACATTTCGGCCACCTCATCATATTTGGGGTCTCCGGTTACATGCGAGGCTACATTTAGAAAGGAAAGCATCATCATGGCATTTAAACCGCGTTGGTCCCAGCCCCAAATGGAATTGAAATAGTCGGGATCAAAACTTCCCCAGCGTGTTGGTTTCCCATCATAATCCACTAATTTGAAACCATGTTTTATAAGGTGGTCGGTTACATCGGCGACCACTTGCTTAACGGCATCCTTTTCTTCCTTGGTCTCCGCAATCAAATCGTGATATATGCCATAATAAAAATAATGTCCGGCCAATTCGTCCGAGCTGGTATCGCATTTCCATCTATAATTTCCGTCATCACTAAGTGGAAAACGTGGAAAAATATCCTTCCAGAAGGGGTCGTTTTTTTGATGTCTAGTATTGTATTCCCTGCTGTATTGTTCGTTAACGGGTTCATGCCAATCCACAGGAATGATCACCCTTGCCGGAAACCCTGGTTCATGGGTAATGTCTACCAACCATTTTAGGGCAAAGAAGCTTCTGTTGGCCAGTTCCCTGGCCTCCGGATCTTTGGTAATGGCGTATCGGAAAGCCTGAGCTGCCCCGTACATAGCGGTATATTGCCCATCGTTATCGGAAATGGCCAATTCGCTGGTGTTAATATTGAATTGTTCGGTAAGATGGCTTTGGCAGATGAACCCCATCCTGTTGTGTCTGTCCTCCACCTGTTTTGTAAAATAGGCAGCCTTTTCCGCGTAGGTCATTTTCTTGGAAACAATTTGGGCAAGGCCGTTCCTTGTGGCGATCCAAGCTGTGCCCATTGGGTCAACGGCAATACTATTGACATGGTTGTCCGGTAACCATCTGCGGTTAGTCCTATAGAAAAAAACATTCTCTTCAACCCTGAAAGCTCCATTTTTGGTACCAAACCAAACCTGACCTTTTGGTCCGGGGGCTGCACAGGTGAAATGATTATAGGGCACTCCTTCCTTTCCTGTAAACAGTGTCCATTTACCTTTTTCCAAGCGGCCTATTCCTTGTTTGGAACCAAACCACAATCGGTTTTTTGTATCCACTGTTAGGGCCGCTACCTCTTTTAAGGCCCAACTGTAATTTTTGTCGGAGGGAAGCTCCTGCTTCCACTTATTGTTGCCAATTTTCACATAAAGGCCATTTTCACAACCCACATAGGTGGTATTCCCGTAATTGATTGTGCTGAGGACTTTACCGGCCTCCTCTGGTAGGCCCTTGAATTTGGGTAGGGAGATGGCCGAATTACCCTTGTTGTTGGAGGTCCATTTGGAATTTTTCCATTCATATTGCCCAGCGGAGCTAATTGCTATAGGGGTATTGTCAACTATTAATATTTGATCAATATTGCCTTGGGGAAGTCCTTCAGAAATGCCGTTGATTACGGCAACATCCTGATAAAAAGTGGTCTCCTGTGCGAAGATCCCGGAGGGGAAATGAAGGATTAAGGCTAATGAAAACAGAATTCTGAACATATTGGTTTGGTTAAAGTTCTATGACAAATATTTGCATGGTAGGGGTATTTCCGTCTTTGGAAACCATTCGATTGTAGGCTATTTTATGTCCATCGTGGGACCAAACCGGATTTTTTGGTGGATTTTGGGAAGGTTTGGTGAGGATAGTACTTTTGCCATCCTCTATTTTGAGGCCAACCAAAGAATTCTGCCACACATACACCAATCTATGATCTTTGGGATGCCAGCGAATACCGCCTTGCACGTCCGAGTCATGAAAAGTACGTTGTATGGCCTCGCCGCCCCAAGGGGATATAGTGAATATCTGTTTAATGTTATTGTCATCTTTGGCAATATAGGCAAGCATACTTCCCCCATAGGAGGAACGTACAATGCCTTCGCAACCGGGATTTTTGTTATTGGCCGTGTAGGTCAATCTACGTTGACGTGTTCCTTTGGGGGGTGCGGGCAAGCTAGTTTCTGTGCCTTCTAGGGCCGCGTCTCCCGGAATGGTAATATCTTCCGGTATATCCACAATATAAACTTCATCTACCTGTTCTCCATTGTTACTTATTGTAGAGCCTATAAAGGCCCTTGCCCTTTGTGTAGCTCCATCGGATTTTAGGTAACCCAAATGTCCTACCCAGCTGTCACCTGCCGCTTTGCTTATTTCATCGGAACCTGGCACTGGTTCTGGAACTACTTTTACCACTAGCACACTAAACCATTCCCCGGAAAAATTCTCCCCGTCCTGGGATTCAGGAACGGATATTGGGTGGTTTTTTTTGGAAACCCCAATGGTTCTAAGGTTATGGGTAAGGCCAGTGGAATCTTCCAACTTTTTCATAATGGCATCGTTATAGGTATACCCTATCCATTTTCCGTCACCGCTATATTCATGTCTATGGGTTCCTCCTCTAAGAGCCCCTACCGTATATGGAAATGAGATGTCCCTGGCATCCATAAAAATAGGTTCTCCGGGTTTGTCATCCTTTATAATTACTCCAGATCTACGCCATTGCTCGTAAGGTTTCTCTTCGGAACAGTTCAATAGTCCATGTATAAAGACTACCTCATTATTGGCATGACTATAGCTTACCGCGCCAACTCCCGGGCCATAGGCCTGGTTTTGTTGTAGTTCGTACAAAACCACTTTTTTGCCGGTTTTGACATGTATCTTTTCTATTTTTCCATTGCCGCCAATGCCACCTTTCTCTGTTCGCGTATCATAGACAAGCCATTCGTCATCTGGAGAAAAATTGTCATTGTTGTCCAAGTCATGGTTATAGGTGAGGTCCTGGGTAATTTGCTTTTCCATTTTATAATTATTTTGACCACAAGCACTAAATAGTATGGGAGTCACGAACAATAGGAGCATTGGTCTATTTTCAAATTTAAACTTCATAGGCTTTTTTGTGAAATCCATACTACTTAATTAGGTTGTTAATGTTGTAAATTCTATTCTTTAGTTATTTTTTTTCAGGAGCACTGATAACCCCTAAATATCGTCCCATCCAGTAGGGTAGCAACCAGGTGTCCCCGGCACTTATCAGTTGTTTACCATTCCCATCCCGATCCAAATCGAAAATATTTCCATTATGACGGTACAAGGGGGTCTCTGTCAAAGGCAATAGCTCCTTTGTACTTTGTAATCTAAAATTATCGGGTAGCAAGGTAATATCTTGGCGGTGGGAATTCTGCATTTCCCAATTCCTTAAATCCATTGGGTAATTTTTTAAAAACCAAATGGAATTGTCCAGATCAAAATCTTCGGCAGCTGTAGTAGCCGCATATATAAAATTCCATAGCGCATTTTTTTCAGGTCGTTCTGCCTGCCAATGGTCCTGTATACTTTTCTTGTAATCCTCCTGTAATTCTGGGGTGAAGGCGTAGGGGGTTAGTCCAAAATAGCCCAAAAAATACATTTCATCATCGGAATGGTTCCACTCGTGGGACAAGTTGGAACTAAGCTCATCGTTGTCCGAGTGACCAATTTGGCTTATAGGCCTCATCAGGTTTTCAAGATAACCGTGTTCTTCCATTAACTGATAGGCGCTGGTTTTATATTTTTCCTTTCCTGTAAATTTATAGGCAGTTTGTAGAAAACCTATAATATTTGAGGAGCCTAGCCTGCGGTCACCTACATTTTTTGGAAAGCCGTTTATATAGGAGGGGTTCCATTTTCCCCAAAGTGTAGGTTCTCCGTCTACGTCAATAATGTAGTAGTCGTTGTCCACAATATAGCTCATAAGATTGTCCATGCATTCCAGTGCACGGTCTTTCCATGCTTGGTCGTCCACCAATTCCAGGATGGCCGTAAGCGCAAAAATTTGGCCAACGGTCTGATCACTGCTTACGGTTGTTCTCCAGGTCCAATTGGAATGATCATTTCCTGGGAGCCATTCACTTGCAGGACTGCCGGACAGGAGTTCCTTTTTTTGCCAGCCCGGTTTTTTTTCATTGACCACTTTATGATCCCGCTCATAACTCCTTGCAAACAAACCTTTTATGGTAGTGATGTGGTGTAGTCTTTCCATAGCCTCAAAAGATTCATAGGCATTTAGTTTGGCCTCCTCGGATCCGGTTACCTTATATCTGTACAACTGACTTACCAGATACATGGCCGTCCACAGGTTATCACTGGGCTGATCTTTCATTACCGCGGAAGCATAGCCATTGGGGAGCTTGCTTACACTGCAGTTAAAGCCATATCTAATATTTTTTTCGCGTACCTGTTTTTCGTAGAACATGGCCTTGTCTTCCAGGGTCATTTGTTTGGTTTGTATACTTCCCACGCCATTATTGGTAAGTATAAGGACCGATTTTTCGGGACCTTTTGCAATACCAACTACTTCATTACCAGGCAACCAACGTTCCCCGGAATAGTAACTATAGCTACCATTCTCCAGAAGTTTATAAGCACCCCATGTGGTTCCAAACCAAAGTATGGCGTCAATTTCCTGAATAGTCGTTATTTCCGGCCATGGCACATTTTTAATAAGTTTATTCTCGCCCAAGTAAAAGTACCCTTTAGAGGTGCCTACCACAATTTTGGTACCCTCATTGACCAGGGCAGCACAATTGATGCCTGAACCTACATAGATTTCCTTTAAGGGTTTCCCGGGAATAAAGGCTATTATTTTTTCTGGGGAAACCAATAAAAATCTATTTTCCGTTCCCTGATATAGAATTTGTGAAATACCTGTTTCGGCGGCCAGTTTTAATTCTTGTCCTTCTTGGTTTAGGTAGGCTAGCTGCTCTCCATTGTAAACCAAGAAATGGAAATCCTTACCTCCAACCAGGAGCTTGGGATTTTCAAGACCGTGTTCTATCTGTATTTTTCCGGCCCATGCATTGCTAAAAACATGGGAGTTGTCCAAGTACACAATATGATCCTTGTACTTTGTGAAAGCAGCAATGTTCTTAGTAGCCATAGGGCTATAGGAAATATCGGGAATAAGCGTTCCAGAATAGAACTGTTGTCCGTTTTTAGGTACCAATAGGCCATTGTTGGACAGTATCTGGATATTTCTGTTGCGGTTGGATAGTATATCCTGAACCCCATTGGCTTTTTGATCTTCTGATAGATAGTATTTTACTGCATATTCCTGGGCATAGGGCGTGTCCACATAAACAGACCTGCTATTTGGATTTGTAGCTGCAGCAAGAGCTTTAACCTTGTTCTTACCGCAGCCACAAATGCATAGGATAATAATGCCTAATATGCCGTATTTCATTGTTTGAAACCTTGTTCAGGATTAAATTGATGTTTCAATTATAGATTTTCAATTCCTATTCGGAGGGCATGGGCTCACTAATAACCCCTAAATACCTTCCCATCCAGTAGGGGAGCAGCCAGATGTCCCCTGCCGAAAATTCCTCTGTGCCATTTCTACCTCCGTCCAATGTGAACATATTGGCGTTATGTCTTTGTACGCGGCGCTCGTCGGGAGGTAATACCTCTGCCGTTGTCTGTTCCCTAAAATTAGGGGCTATAAACGTAAGATCTTTTCTATGGCTGTTCATAACCTCCCAGGCAACCATATCCATAGGGTGTTCCCTAAGATACCAGGCAGCTTCCTCCAAATCGAACTCCTTGGTCCCCGTAAGGGCGGTTATAATATTCCAGGCACCTTCTTTTTCCGGGCGTTCAATTTCCCAATGGTCTATAATGGCTTCCTTGAATTTAGTTTTTAGAGTGTCGTTAAAGGCATATTTATAAAGGCCCCAATACCCCACAAAATACATTTCATCATCGGAATGGTTCCAGGATTCGGATAGCATCTTGCTCCAATCATCGGCATCATCCGGAGCCATGGCAACATCTTTCATGGGCCACATTAGGTTGTCCAAATACCCATGATTATCCATTAGGTCAAAGGCTTTTTCCTTGTATTTTTCCTTTCCCGTAAAATGATAGGCCGTTTGTAGCATGCCTATAATATTGGAAGCATTTATTTTTCTGTCGCCCACCATTTTGGGTCGTGCATTTACGTATTCTGGATTCCATCGGCCCCATGTGGTAGGTTTCCCATCAAAATCTACCATATACATATCATTTCTTACAATATGGCTCATAAGGGTATCTATAAGGACTATGGCACGATCTTTAAGGTCATTGTCCATTATTTCCGCCATAGCACCATAGGCAAAAATGTGCCCAATGGCCTCATCGCTGCTGGTGGTAGATTTCCAATCCCATTCAGGGTCACTGCTGTGTTGCCATCTATCAGGATCATGTAATTGATTTATATACCCACTTCGTTCAAAAGATCTGGAAGGAAATCCCGGTACCGGGTTAATGCTGAACAATCTTTCCATAGCATCCATAGCTTCCCTACAGTTCTGAAGCGCATCTTCCGATTTGGTTACGGAATAGCGAAAAACCTCTCCTGCCAGATACATGGTAGTCCAAAGTCCGTCGTTATCGGAATCTGAAAGTCGCCCTGTGTCAAAATTGCCATTGTCCATATCCACTAGAGTTGCATTGAACCCCAGTCTTATATGTCTGTCCCGTACCTGTTTTTCATAATATAGGGCCTTGTCATGTAGGGTCATTTCCTCATATACTATTTGTCCAAGGCCGGTATCCGTTAATATTAGGATAGAGCCATCGGTACCTTTGGAAATATGTTTCACATTGTTGCTGGGCATCCAACGTTTTCCATAGTAGTAATTAAATTTGCCATCATCCTTCATCATAAACGCCCCTTTGGTAGATCCAAACCACAGATGTCCGTCAATTTCACCAACATAGGTAATTTCTGTCCAGGGCAATTTGGTCTTTTTGTCCCCAATTTGTTTTCCAGAAGTGGCATCTACTTCGAAATATCCATCCAGGGTGGTCAATATCAATTTGTTGTCCACAAGGGCAAAGGAGGTAAAATTACTCCCTTCATAGACGGTTTTTAGGGTTTTATCTTTTGGATTGAAGGAGGTAACGGATTTTTCTCCCAAAATCCAGAAGGAATTGGTTTTTTGGTCGAATTTAATGGCTATGGCCTTATCCTTGGATAGGGCGCCTTGCCAGCCGCTATTATTTTTGGAAACATATTGAAGCGATGGTCCATCGCTTATCAAGAAATCGAAATCGGTTCCGGCAGCAAAAATATTCGCTTTTGGAAGGTTGTGTTTTAAGAATAGGCTTCCGGCCCAGGCGTTGCTGAGTACCGCCTCGTCATCCAGATAAACAAACTGATTTAGATAGGTGGTCATTGCAGCAATATTCTTATCGGTTATGGGACGGTAAGTTTTGTCCTGTAAAAGAACTCCAGGATAAAGGAATTGCCCATCGTGGGTACGTAAAATTCCGTCCGAAGAAGAAACCTGAATAACCTCATTACGGTCCATAAAAGCTTCGAATAGTAGCAGGTCATCCTCTTGTTTGTCATATTTAATGCTGTAATCCTGCAGATAGGGTACATCCTTATAAACGGGCAAGGATGTGGTGGCGGTTTCCCCTTTTGGGGCCTCTGAACAGGATATGCCCGCTAGGAGAACGACCCATAATAAATTTCGAAAGCTTTTTCTCATGTCATTAAATATTTTTGGTTGCAATAGACAGCAGGCCCGTAACGAAATCATTAATAGGTAAGTATTAAATAAAGGTATTACAGCCCTGTACAAATAAACTTTATTTGAATGTATTGGACTTCCTATATTTTACATGATTTGCATCATATATTGACTTTATTATTCATTTCTTCTTTAATTTTTAAATAAAGTGTTAGAATAATTGAAATTTTTCTGGTGGCCGACTATTCAAATGGGGATGAAATTGTTTATTGATGAAGTTGGTGTCCGGGAAGTAAACATCTTTTAAGAGCCAAGAGCCAAGAGCCAAGAGAAAAGAGTCTAGATTCTTTCTACTCTCAATCTCCGTAATTTCATCCGGTGGTCGAAGCCGCTGACCACTGAAGACTGTTCACTGTAAACTTCGAGTGCTTTTCGATATAATCCTCCTTTGTCGGATCACCCGCCTGACGGCCGGGCAGGCTCACAATGACAACAGCAAGGGCTCCTCCCTTGTGACGAAGGGAGGTGGCTTCGCCATAAGCGAAGACGGAGGGTTTTGAAAGCCCAGATTCTAGGTGTAAGACAATTGATAGAGTTTGGGTTGAAACACACCCCTAACCTTCCGCTAAAAAGCGGGACAGGCTCATCTCAGGAGGGGATTTTGTTTTTTGCCAATGAGTCTAGCATCTAGATTTTAGGCTCTAGATTCTCAATACTGCTTTACTTCAAACATAAGCATTGTACACTGTAAGAAGCAGATTGCCACGCTATGCCTGCCTAACGGCTAGGCAAGCTCGTAATGACAGGTTTTATTCTATCGTCAGTTCGAGTGAAATGCCGACAGGCATTTAGTATCGAGAACCGGCTTTTGCACGCCGTTCATTTCTCGATACAATTTTATTACGCTGAGCTTCATAAAATCACCCGCCTTACGGCCGGGCAGGCTCGAAGTGACGACTTTCAACTTTTAAACATTGAACATAAATATTGTTTATTGCTAATTGTTCATTGTACACTGTAAGAAGCAGGTTGCCACCCAGGCTACCCCTTCCGTCTTCTCCTACGTCGAAGCCACCTTCCCAAGGGGAAGGAGCATCTAGTTAAACAACTTTAAACATAATTCTTATGTCTTGGCTCTAACATCTAGGCTCTAGGTTCTCAATACTACTATACTTCAAACATAAGCATTGTACACTGTAAGAAGCAGATTGCCGCGCTGCGCCCGCCTGACGGCCGGGCAGGCTCGCAATGACGTCAGTTCAGAATGATGAACACACAAACTATTGCCTAATGGCTAATGGCTTTTGCCTAAGGACCACTGTGTACTAACAATCACTCAGGTACACCCCAACGGCCAGTCCGCCTTCAGAAGTTTCTTTGTACTTGGTACTCATATCCTTGGCGGTTTCCCACATGGTGTTGACCACCTTGTCCAAGGGCACTTTTGCATTGGCAGGGTCGGAGTCCAACGCCAGTTCTGCCGCATTGATGGCTTTTATGGCTCCCATGCAGTTGCGTTCTATACAAGGTATTTGTACCAATCCACCTATAGGATCACAGGTTAGGCCCAAATGATGCTCCATGGCAATTTCTGCGGCCATAAGTACTTGCTCAGTGCTACCGCCCATTAGTTCTGTCAGTGCAGCGGCGGCCATCGCAGACGACACGCCAATTTCGGCCTGACAACCGCCCATGGCCGCGGAAATCGTGGCTCCCTTTTTAAAAATACTGCCAATTTCACCCGCAACCAAGAGGAATTGCTTTATGTGTTCAAAATTGGCCTCGTGGTTTTCTATGACCATATAGTACATAAGTACGGCCGGTATTACCCCTGCACTGCCATTGGTAGGGGCCGTGACTACTCTTCCCAAGGAGGCGTTTACCTCATTGACACTTAGGGCAAAACAGCTTACCCATTTGAGGATGGAACGAAATTTAACTTCGGTCTTTCTAATAGTAAGCAGCCATTCCTGAGGGGTAGAATAGGGGAGGTCGCCCTTTAATTTTTGGTGGGTGTCATAGGCCCTTCTCCGTACATTGAGCCCACCGGGCAGACTCCCTTCGGTATGGCAGCCAATGTACATACACTCCAACATGGTGTCCCAAATATGTTGTAGGCCTTGGTCTATTTCAGAATCGGAACGCAGGGAACGTTCATTTTCCAACACCAATTCGGAAATGGATTTATTTTCTTTTTTGCAAGTGGCCAATAGGTCCGCTCCCTTTTCTATGGGAAAGGGGAAGGCCTTAAAAACTTCCATTTTCTTTTTGGAACGTTTAAGTTCTTCTTTAACAACAAAGCCTCCGCCAATGGAATAGTAGGTTTCCTTTATTTGCTTGCCTTTGGCCAAGCTGGCCCTAAAGATCATGCCATTGGCATGAAAGGGCAAAAATTCTTTTTTAAATATGATATCCACTTTGGGATCGAAAGGAATTTCTTTGGAATTATTTAATAGGAGCTTCTTGCTTTCTTGAATTTCCTTTATTATGCCGCTTATATTTTCTATGGGAATGGTGACCGGGTCGGCTCCTGTAAGGCCCAACATAATGGCCAGATCGGTGGCGTGGCCCTTTCCGGTCAGAGAGAGGGAACCATATACTTCTATTTGGATTTGGGTAACGGAAGGGAATATTTTTTTTTCCAGTAGTTCGCCAATAAAACGCTCGGCGGCACGCCATGGTCCCAAAGTATGGGAGCTGGAGGGACCGACACCTATTTTAAGCATGTCGAAAACACTAATGCATTCCATTTTCCAAAAGGTTTATTTTTAGGGTAAATATAGGATTATCTATTGGGAAATGTAGTGGCGATTATTAGCAATTGTTACGGTATTGTGGACGGATTGGTCAAAAGCCAGAAGGCAAAAGCCAAAAGCGAAGAGTAAAGAAAAAAGAGAAACGATAGATGGGTTAATGAGGAAATGAATGAATTTGATAATGTGTTGATTTGATAATTTGAAGATGGATTAATGTGTAAATGAGTTAATGTGGAAATGTACCAATGAGGAAATGTAGCAATGGGGTAATGTACTAATGACTAATTGGGATTTGAACTTGGAACCTTAAACTTTGAAACTAAAATCTTGAATATAAGTCGATAGTTCAGTTACTAGGCACCATGATTTAAATTCTCACTTCATTCCCTAATTTTTAAACTTCTGGAAGGTTCCCGTCCATGCCCTTGTACAAGAATGGAGTCTTTGGTAATTCGGACCTTGGCGAAGGCGGAGGTGCTTTGGGTGTCTACCATTCCCTTAAAGGTAAGGTAGTGTACCCCATGGCGTTCGGCATAATCGCCGTTGTGGTTATGGCCGTTGAAATAGAATTTCACATTGGGGTATTGGTCTATAAGGGCAAGAAATTGCGGACTGTTCCATAGTCTATGCACTTTATCTTCCCCCAGAACGGGAAAATGACAATAAAATCCGACGTTCTCCTCTTTCTCTTGGGCCAATATTAATTCGCTTTCCACCCATTTTAGTTGCTCAAGACTTAAGCCTCCGTTCCAGGTTTGAAGGTTGGGCGGCTTGGATATGGACAGCAGGGTATATAAGGAGTCCGTTTGTGCCCGCTTTTCCGGAGTTATGGCTCCTTGATAACTTAGATCGTTCCCATCCAGGACAATGAATCGCCAATTTTGTTCCACAAAACTGTAATACCGTTGTTTCAGGTTCATTTTGTTGGGCACCAAGGGTTTTAGGGAATCGGCAACACTAAAATCGTGATTGCCCAATACTTGGAATTTTTTTGTTTTTAAAGTGTTCCAGATCGGTCCAACGGTGTCAAAGCTGCTAAAATCCCGATCAATGAAGTCGCCCAAATGAATGGCATAGTCCAAGGGCGAGCTGTTAAGACTGTCTACCGCATTTTGCAGTTTTACGGGCGAGTTTTTATAAAATCGGGAGGGAGTGGATTCACAATGGCAATACTGGCAGTCGGCCACGATGCCGATGGCCAGGTCCTGGTTGGAACCAGCTTTAGGGGCTTTTGAACCACAACCTATGAGGATTGCCAGGACTAGGATGAATTTGATTTTTTGAAGTAGAGCCATAGGGTAGAGGTGTTCTTTTTTATTTGATTCTTGAAACCAAATATAGTTGATTTTGGATTTAGGAAGATTAAGGAGGGTTGTGAATCAATTTGAAAATAAGTTAATTTGAAGATTTTATAATGGGTTAATGTGGAAATGTAACAATGGAGTAATGAATCAATGTATCAATTTGAAGATTTGATGATTTGAAAATGGGTTAATGTGGAAATGGTTTAATGTGAAAATGTACCAATGTGATAATGTAGCAATGGGGTAATGTGGAAATGGATTAATGGGTTAATGTAGCAATGGCGGAATAGCCAAAAGCCAGAAGGCAAGAGCCAAAAGCGAAGAGTAAAGAAAAAAGAGAAAAGATAGATGGGTTAATGTGGAAATGTATCAATGGGTTGATGCAGCAATTTGAAAATGAGTCAATTTGAAAATGAGAAAATTTACCATCGGGTTAATGGTTTAGATTTTCGGAAGAATTCGTCATTGCGAGGTGACGAAGCAATCTCTGCATGGAATGAACAGATTGCCGCGCTATGCCTGCCTAACGGCTAGGCAAGCTCGCAATGACGGGTTTTATTCTATCGTCGGTTCTAGTGCTTCCCCGTCAGTTCGAGTGGAATGCCGTTAGGCATTTTGTATCGAGAACAGGTTTTGGGTACTGTCTTTACTTCTCGATACAATTTTATTTCGTTTCACTTCATAAAACCACCCGCCTTACGGCCGGGCAGGCCTGCCCGACCGGCTGGCGGGCTCGAAGTGACGACTTTTAACACAAGACTTTAGTCTAGACTCTAGCATCTAGGCTCTAGGTTCTTCCAACGCCCAATCTCCGTGAAGACTTTCAACTTTCAACTTTTGAACATAAAACATTAAACTGTTTATTGGTGTTGTTCACAGTAAGAAGCAGATTGCCACCCAGGCTACCCCCTTCCGTCTTCTCTTACGTCGAAGCCACCTTTTCCTCCTGCTAAAAAGCGGGACAGGCACTCCTAATAGACCCCACCCTATCCCTCCCCCAAGGGGAGGGGATTTAGTTGGTGCTAAGATTCTAAACGCTATCGTCAGTTCTAATGCTTCCCCGTCAGTTCGAGTGGAATGCCGTTAGGCATTTTGTATCGAGAACAGGTTTTTGCACGCCGTTCACTTCTCGATACAATATTATTACGCTGAGCTTCATAAAATCACCCGCCTTACGGCCGGGCAGGCCTGCCCGACCGGCTGGCGGGCTCGAAGTGACGACTTTTAACACAAGACTTTAGTCTAGACTCTAGCATCTAGGCTCTAGGTTCTTCTTCTCACTACCCAACTGCAACCTTGAACTTTATAACTTTCAACTTTATAACATTATAACTTTCAACTAACAACTGCATTAGTGATTGCAATGGATAGCTCCCAAAAGAGGACCTAGGGAGGGACATTTTTGGGACTAGGAATGGAAAGCACGACCCCTTGGCATATTTTCGCCAAGGGGGAATGCCCAAAAAAGCAGACGGAATTGCAATTCTTGGTGAATTTGGAGGAGGGGTCTGACAGCTTGTCATATTTTTTGTCATGGCACAATCATTGTCTTAATAGACCCGAGTGATAAAAAGATTTTTCAACACAGTAAATATATAAACATGAGTAAAATTATTGGAATAGATTTAGGAACAACAAACTCTTGTGTTTCCGTAATGGAGGGTAACGAGCCTGTTGTTATCCCAAACGCAGAAGGTAAGAGAACTACTCCATCTGTCATTGCTTTTGTAGAGGGTGGCGAAATTAAGGTTGGAGACCCTGCCAAAAGACAGGCAGTTACAAATCCAAATAAAACCATTTATTCCATAAAACGTTTTATGGGTAATAAATACTCCGAATCCAAGAAGGAAGCGGAAAGGGTGCCTTATAAAGTGGTAAAAGGAGATAACGATACCCCAAGGGTAGATATAGACGGACGTTTGTATTCTCCTCAGGAACTTTCGGCAATGATACTTCAGAAAATGAAGAAAACTGCCGAGGATTATTTAGGACAGACCGTTAGTAGAGCGGTAATTACCGTACCTGCCTACTTTAACGATGCGCAAAGACAAGCAACCAAGGAGGCTGGTGAAATTGCCGGACTTACCGTAGAAAGAATTATAAACGAGCCTACCGCAGCTTCTTTGGCCTACGGTATGGACAAGAAGGATACAGATCAGAAAATAGTAGTTTTCGATTTTGGTGGAGGAACACATGATGTTTCCATCCTTGAATTGGGAGACGGTGTTTTTGAAGTATTGGCTACCGATGGGGATACCCACTTGGGTGGTGATGATGTGGATCAAAAAATAATCGACTGGTTGGCCGATGAGTTCAACAAAGAGGAAGGCATAGACCTACGTAAGGATGCCATGGCATTGCAACGTTTGAGAGAGGCTGCTGAAAAGGCAAAAATTGAGTTGTCGTCTTCTGCACAGACCGAAATTAACCTTCCATACGTTACCGCTACGGCTTCAGGACCTAAGCATTTGGTACGTTCATTGACCAAAGCCAAGTTTGAGCAATTGATAGATGATTTGGTAAAACGTACTATTGAGCCTTGTGCCACTGCCTTAAAAGCAGCAGGTTTAAGCAAGAGTGATATTGACGAGATTATCTTGGTAGGTGGTTCTACAAGGATTCCTGCGGTACAGGATGCCGTTGAGAAGTTCTTTGGAAAGAAACCTTCCAAAGGTGTTAACCCTGATGAGGTGGTTGCCGTAGGTGCCGCTATACAAGGTGGGGTATTGACAGGAGATGTAAAAGATGTACTTCTTTTGGACGTTACACCATTGTCCCTAGGTATTGAAACTATGGGTAGCGTAATGACCAAATTGATAGAGGCCAACACAACTATCCCTACAAAGAAATCGCAAGTATTCTCCACAGCTGCTGACAATCAGCCATCTGTTGAGATCCATGTATTGCAGGGAGAACGCCCAATGGCAAAGGATAACAAAACAATAGGACGTTTCCATTTGGATGGTATTCCACCAGCACAAAGAGGAACGCCACAGATCGAAGTTACCTTTGATATTGATGCCAATGGTATTATAAAAGTATCGGCTACCGATAAGGCTACCAACAAAACGCAGGATATTAGAATTGAAGCTTCTTCAGGATTAACAGAAGAAGAGATCAAGAAAATGAAAGCGGAAGCTGAAGCCAATGCTGAAGCTGATAAAGTAGCCAAGGAAACTGCCGATAAATTGAACGAGGCCGATGGAATGATCTTCCAGACCGAAAAGCAATTGACCGAGTTTGGTGATAAATTATCTGATGATAAGAAGAAGCCGATTGAGGATGCCTTGGCAGAGCTTAAAAAAGCCCATGAAGCTAAAGATTTGGCTTTGATTACTCCAGCTTTGGAAAAGATCAATGAGGCTTGGAAAGTAGCTTCTGAGGAAATGTACAAGGCCCAGGCCGAAGCACAGCAAGGTGCACCAGCAGGTGGCGCTGATACAGCATCTTCCAACGGAGAGTCTAAAGAAGCCGATAACGTTGAGGACGTAGATTTCGAGGAAGTGAAATAAGGACTTCCCTTACTATAAACAAACCCCCGTCAAGCAATTGATGGGGGTTTTTGTTTTGGACCCCTCCCTAGCCCTCCCCCAAGGGGAGGGAATTTGTTCTGATGTGTTAAAGATGTTTTATGCAGGTATTGTTCCCCCTCCTTGCTTGTGTAGCTTTTTTGCAGTAGGAGGGGGTTATGGGGGAGGACTTTGGGAGCTACGGCGACGAAGCAATGATGGCTCCTTCCCTTGGTTAAGGGAAGGTGGATTCTTCGACGGTAGGCGGAGAAGACGGAAGGGATTGAAAGCGCAGGATTAATGAATGAGCCAAGAGATTGCGGGTAGGTTGAGAAACACACAATGTGCTCCTGTCAAAAACCCACCCCTAACCTCCCGCGGAAAAAGCGGGAGAGGCTCTCCCAAGAGGGGAATTGTTCAGGTGCTAATATTGTATTTATGAATGAATTATTCCCCCTCCTTGCTTGTGCAGCTTTTTTGCAGTAGGAGGGGGTTAGGGGGAGGACTTTAACTTTGTTTATTGCTAATTGTACACTGTAAGGGCAGCTTGCTGCGCTATGCCTGCCTAACGGCTAGGCAAGCTCGCAATGACGGCATTGAACTTTCAACTTTCAACATTGAACATTCAACACAAATCTTTAGTCTAGGCTCCAGATTCTAGTTTCTCAATACTAATTGCTGATTACTGAAAACTGTTTGCTGTAAAAAGCAGATTGCCACGCTATGCCTGCCTAACGGCTAGGCAAGCTCGCAATGACGTTAGTTTATAATGTTGAAGACAGAAACTATTGGCTTTTGCCTAAAGAGCTCTGACCGCTGACCACTGCTTACTGAATACTGCGATGTCTTCTCGATACAATTTTATTGCGCTGCGCTACATAAAATCACCCGCCTAAAGTCGGGCAGGCCCGCCTTACGGCCGGGCAGGCTCGAAGTGACGGGCATTAGACCTTAAACCTTGAACATTCAACTTTATAACATTAAACATTATAACTCCTTACTTCTCGCTCCCATACCCATAACCATAGCCATAGTTATAGCCTTTGGCCTTGCCATTGCCCACACCGTTGACCACATAGGCCATGTTTTTCAGTTTTTTGGTTTTGTGCAGGCTTTTGGAGAAATCCAAGAGGCGCTTGTCCGTTAGGCCGGCACGAGTTACAAATAGGGTGGCATCGGCGAATTTTGAGATTAAAAGTGTATCCGAGACCAACATGGTAGGAGCGGTGTCCAATATAATATAATCGAATTCTTGTTTTGCGTTTTCCAGAAATTGGGCAAAAGCTTTGCTAGATAACAATTCCGGGGCATTTGGGGGTATGGGACCTCCAAAGCATATATTAAGCGAGCCATTATTGCCGGGACCTTTTACCAAGCAGTCTTTCCAGTTCATACCAGGGTCATTTAGGAAGTTGGATAGGCCTTTTTGACCGCTATTTCCGTTAAAATAGGTATGTAGTTGGGGATTCCTTAAATCGGCACCGACCAAAAGAACCTTTTTATTTAAACTGGCATAGGCCAATGATAAATTGCTGGACAAAAGTGTTTTTCCCTCGCCTTTAACAGAGGAAGTCACCGCAATGACTTGGCCCCCCTTAGCTTTGTTTTCGGGCAGGAGGTAACTAAGGTTAGTACCTAAAATACTGAAGGATTCTGCCAAAATAGAGCGATCATTGACTTCCAAAAAGCTTTTGGTTCCCTTGAACAATGGGATTTCTCCAGCAATAGGGATTTCTGGATTTAAAATTTCCAGATCCTTTCGGCTCCTGATTTTTGTATCCAGTGTAAATCTGATATACAGTACAACAAAGGGCAGGAACATGCCCGCTATCAACGAAAGCGCATACACAATGATCTTCTTTGGCGATACCGGGATACTATTGGTCAATCCATAATCTACAATCTTTACGGACGGAGCTGTTACGGCGTAGCTTATGGCGGCCTCCTCACGTTTTTGAAGTAGCAAGAGAAAAAGATTTTCCTTAATGTCCTGCTGCCGTTCTATGGAACGCAACATTTTTTCCTTTTCCGGCAAACGGGCAAATTGTGAACCTGCGCGACTTTCTTCCTCCTTTAATTGACGAAGCGAATTTTTTAACTGTGTTTCATAGATGTTCACCGATTTAATGATGTTGACCTTGGCACGTTCCAATTGCTCGTTAAGGGCAACTAGGGTAGGGTGGTCCTTACCCACGTTTTGTAACAATTTCTCCCTATCCAACGAGAGTTTATTGTAGTCACTGACCAAAGTATTAAGACTTGTATTTTCCAGCCCAATATTGGCAGGCAATAGACCATAATCCATCTGGTTGATTACAGATTGCTTTAATAAAATGGAAATAGAAATCTGGTTTTCCAACTTATTTACCTCGGCCTCCGTTTCAGACTTTTTTAATAAGCTTGCTCCCGCATCTGCTTCTATATAAGAGAGGTTGTTGGAACGTTTAAAGCTTTCCTTGCCGCCTTCAATAGAATCCAGCTCCTGGGTGAGGTATATAAAACGTTCGTCTATAAAGTCGAGGGTTCGTTTAGACACCAGTTGCCTGTCCAATACCCCGTCCCGGTTAAATTTCTCGATCAGGGTATTTAGAATGGCCTCATTTTTATCAATATTTCCTCCAATTAAAGACAAAGATAAAATCTCACTGCTCTTACTGGTGGCCTGTACTTGTATATCGTTTATTAATTGAAATATTACCTTCTTTATAGGGTTTAGTACCACCCTAAAGTTAGTGCCCTCGTAAAACTTGGGTTCCATACCATTACGAAGTTTTATTGTAAAGGGGAGGCCGGCTGTAGGCGAGTCGGGTTCCTTTAAATTTGGGGTAAAGACCTGGTCATTTGCATCCGTAATTCTCATGCCCTGGGCATCCATGGTTATATCGTAAACCAATGGGGTTTGAACACTATCTGCTTCAATTTGTTTCTCCACAATAAAGGGGGCAACCCATAGTTGGGTAGATTTAACTTTGCCCACCTCATAATAGGCTATGTCCAGGTGATGCTCTTCTACCACTTGTTTAAGAATACGGTAAGATTTTAAAACCTCTATTTCATTTTCTAGGTTTATCTTATTGTTCCTGCTCAAAAGGGCAAGGGCATCAGATGCTATATCGGCTTCCTTGGTGTCGTCTATAATCTTGATCTTGGCTACAGTATTATATTTAACCGGAGCATAGCGCATATAAACATATCCAATACCAATGCATGCAATTATTGCAAGGAGAAACCAAGGCCAATACCTTAGGTATTTCTTAATGTTCTCCATTAATGTAAAGGATTCCTCCTCTTCAACAAGCTCTATATTTCTAGGCAATTCTTTCATCATTTATATTCATATTTAAAACTCCATACCGGAGTTAATAGGAATTTGCAAATATCCTTAATTATTTCTGCTATTATACTAATTTGCTTTATTATGATTGCTTTTATTTTTTGGTAATCCGAGTTTTTACGTAGTACTTTTTAAATCCATTTAAGGACCATAAATTTAATAGGTAAAAAGATCGTATCAAACTAAGTTTTTCTACATCCCTATACACTTTCCAAACATATGGGATTAGTTTTAGTTTGTTCCTGGAGATAGAATCCTTTCGCATTCTATAAATTGCCATAGGCTTTTGAATGCCGTGAGCATATTCTACTTCTTTTAAAACAGATAGAAAAAGACACCAATCCTGTCGTTTCTTTAAATTGGGCATATAGTGTTTACCGATCCGTCGAATGTCTAAAAACGTACTGGAGCATAATATTGGACAAGACTTTAAAACGTCGTTATAAGTAACTTTTTTTGGGACGATAAAATCACTGATCAAAGGGTTTAGGTTCTCGTCCTTTCGCTCATAAGATGAAAATACAAATTCATAGTTGTTGTCCAAACAAGTGTTCAGCGAGGTTTCCAAGAAATTGGGGAACCAAAGATCATCGCTGTCCAAAAAGGTAATGAATTGGCCTTGGGCTGCTGTAATACCTTTGTTCCTTGTAATTCCAGGACCCGATTTTTCCAAATTCCTTATTAGTTTAAATCTGGCATCGCTTTGCATAAATTTTTCAACAATGGCCACCGATGCGTCCTCGGAACAATCGTCGATCAAAATCATTTCCCAGTGGGTATAGGTTTGTTGTAAGACCGTATCCAATGTTGCTTCAATAAATTGGGCCGAATTATGTACAGGGGTTATTATGCTTATTAAATGTGGTTCCATTATCCTATGGTGGTTATAAAGTCGTTTAGTTTTTCTTCCATATTGTGCAGGTTCTGTCCATAAAAAATATTAAAATCGATATCATTCTTAAAATACTTTTTCAATTCCTTTTCCAATATACATTGGGAATCTTTCTCAGTCTGTTCTATATAAAGATCAATAATACCTTGGATGTGCTGTCTTGCCTGATAATTTAATACAATGCCATGTTCAACGGACAGGTTTTTAATAACATTGTAAATCATCCTTCCTGGAAATTCCTGTGTTTTTCCGATTATTTTTACACCTACCCGTCCGTTAATATTTAAAATAACAGGATGGGCCCTACCACAATTACATTTAAAATCCTTACCCGCCAATTCTATCATATCACCCAGTCTGTACCTAATGATTGGAAACGATTTGGATAACATATTGGTCACCAAGATCTCACCATCCTCTTCTTCTACAATAACATTTTCCATGGCAATATGCATATTCCCTTTTGGGCATTCAAAGGCTATGATACCGGATTCTGCAGAGCCATATTCGCTTAAAATTTTTAATCCAAAAGCTTTTTGGACCTCTTGCTGATAGGCATCAAATATCATTTCGGAGGTTCCTTTTATCATTTTAAGGTCATGATCAATTTTTAGTCCCGATCTGTTCACCAATTTGGCCACTTCGTAGATCATTGAGGAGTATCCGTGCAGGTATTTAGCGCCCTTTAGATTCTTGGCGAAATTTTTAATTTCCTCGGGGCTATAGGAAAATATTCTAAATCTGTTCTGTAGCCGATCTAGCCATTTAATTTTTTGAGCCTTATTTGGGTCTATGTTATAGCCCCAGAGATACCCATTTTTATCTGCAGGATGCACAGCATACCAGCTGTATCCCCTAAACATGGCAGCCCGAGTACAGGAATCCCATTCCTCATTTTTTAAGAACTCCAAGGACTCACCGGTAGTGCCTGAAGTTAAGGATTTAAATAATTTTTTAAAGGGGTAATTGGAGTGTATTAGTCTGTTATACCTTATCAGGGTCATCTTGGAAATAGAGGGCAACTGCTTCAATTGTTCCAAGTCATTAAGTTCTGAGGGCTTAAAATTATAGTCATCAAAGGTAGTTTGGTAAAATGCCGAGTGTTCGTAGGCGAATTCCAAAAATTCTTTGCATTTATGTAGCTGGTATTCCAACAGTTCCTCCTTGGACCAACCATCCGATTGCTTCAAAAAATTGAGATATTTATATAATGATGGATTCCGTAGTCGGACACCAAGTTTGAAAAGGAGCTTATGAATCATATTATTCGTGGCTTAACACCTATCCTAGGGGATTTTGTATTCTAATTAAGGTTTATTCAAGGTTAGTTTTCCTTTCTGACAGAACTAGTTGGAAGTTTATGGTATTTACAATGTTAGATATCATGGGTAACATTCTTTTTATGGGGTCTATAAGTTTTACTTTTTGAATGCGGCATCAAAAACAAATTGATCTTTTATTTGATGTAAATGATGTATTGAAATTAATCCTTCCTGAAAATCGGGCTCAATAATTCTAGTGTTTTCTTCTTTATAGGAATGGATCGTAAGTTCCTTGATCTTGTTGATGTTTAAGGCCCTGCCGTAAACACTGCCTTCATTTCTTTGGGAAGGCCTGTAGATTTCGTTGTTATAGCTAAAAATTGCCCCGCCATTTCTCCCTTTTCTAGAATCGATAATTACAGGGTTCTGCGCATGAGGTATTAAGGTGTTGAGCTTAGCGGAATCTACCTGGTAAATAAACAATTCACTATTTAAGGGTACAGTGCGGATTGCTTTTTTATTAATGAACAACCACTTTTGGCCCTCCTTATCGTTATAAAATGAGGCATCTGCCACCAATTCCCCTTCGAAGGCCGTTGAATATAGTTCCCATTTGGTTGGGAAATGGGTGCATCTATAAATCTCCAGTCTTTTATTGTCCATGGTTTCCGGCATTAGAAAAATTTCTCCGTCCTCTTCAAAAACAAAGGGGTAGGACAAATGGTACTCCAAATCCAGAATATCCGCAACATTGGTTATTTTATCCTGCTCTATTATTCCACAGGAAAGTTTCCCTTTTTTGGTTTTGTAACAAAAGGTTTCAAAAAAAACATAATTTTCGTTGTTATACTGAAAAAGAAAAGGGTCTGCCCAAAATTCATCTTTTGGTGGTTTTGCAGGCTTTAGTCCAGTTAGTTCGGTGTTTAAAAAGTCTCCGCTGGCCAAGAACAAATTCCAACATTGATAGTTAGCCCCGAATAAAGTACTATTTACTGTCTTGTATACCTTTTTAGCTATAGCGAAATAAAAACTAAAGCAGTATTTTATAACTTCTTTCAATCTAAGGGAAGAACCTTTGGAATTGGAACTGCCCAATGCTTTTCCAGTCATGGAAATTCCATTACTTAGTAACCTTATGTTTTTTAGTATCAAAGAAACAGAACCTTCCAAAATTTCATCCGTTGTTTTTGTCAAGGACCAATGTGGACTAAAAAACGCCCTGTCAATTATGAGAATACCTTTAGAGCTTGCCTTGGTCTGTTGCAATCTCACCTCAATAGCCGGTGCCATATTAAGTAATTCATATAGACCAATATATTCTTTATGGTTTAATAAGTCTTCTGAATGCATAAGGGACCAAACACCGTGTGATGCCACTTTTGTTATATCAACATTGATGTTTTGAAATCCGAGATTTAACAGTAGGTCCAATTTGTATTCCTCAATCTGTTTTATATCTGAGGTCTTAAAACAACCCATCCCATTTTCATCCAGTACTTCCAAGTGTATGGTTTTACAAGTGTTCAGGAAATCCAGGACGCTTTGTTTGTTTTGCGTATTGTTTTTCTTAAAAAAGAACTTCCTTTCTATAAACAACTGCAAGTATATAATTAATTCTCCCCAACTCTTCTTGGTTGTGCCAAGCTTTTTATTTTGTGGAAATTTGCTTTTTGTATTGCTTACTATACATTCATCCTCCTCAATTAATAGGAATAGTTCAAGATTAGAATCCTTTCGGATTCCTTCAATTATCCGAAGTTCCCAGTTTTCCAAATCTTCAAGTGTCCTGACCAATAAACCTATTCTCATTCCCAATTTTAAAAATTTAAATAAAAAAGTTCTTTAATAGCAAGTGCGCAATCAAAATACCCTAATCTTTTAAAGTGGTGATAAAGTTTTTAAGTTTCCCATCCATTTTATGCAAGTGCTGACCATACCTTATGGTGAATTCAATATCATCTTTAAAGTAATTTTTGAGCTCTTTTTCCAGTATAGGTCCATTGCCATGTTCTTCTTGCTCAATATCTATGTCCACGAGTCCTTTAAAGTTTTGCCGCAATTGGTAGTTCAATAAAATTCCATGATTTTTGGTTATTCCCTTGAAAAAAATATTCAATAACACACTTGGAAATTCACGCGTTTTACCAATTATTTTTTCACCTAAGCGTCCATGTATGTCCAAGATAACCGCATGTGACCTGCCACAGGAACATTTAAATTCACTGTCCGCCAATTTTATACTATCACCTAGCTTATATCGAATAATAGGAAACGACCTTGACAACAAATTGGTGACCAATATTTCGCCATCTTCTTCTTCAATGATAACGTTTTCCATAGCTATATGAATACTTCCTTGAGGACATTCAAAACCAATAAGGCCGGATTCCGAAGCACCGTATTCGATAAGCATTTTTAATCCAAAGGCCTTTTTAACTTCTTCTTGATAACTATCATAAACTTTTTCTGAGGTACCTTTTATCATTTTAAGATTATGGGGTATTTTTAAGCCTGATTTATTAACCAGTTTGGCCACCTCATAGATCACAGAAGAATACCCGTGTAGGTATTTGGCGCCTTTTAGTTTACGCGCAAAATTTTCAATTTCCTTTGATTTATAAGTATATAACCTAAACCTATTCTGAAGCCAATCCAATAATTTAATTTTCCTAGCTGCTTTTGGGTCTATATTATACCCCCATAGGTAGCCGTTTCTATCCCATGGCTTTACATTATACCATGTGTAGCCTCTAAAGATGGCGGCCCTAGTGTGGGAATCCCATTCCTCATTTTTCAAAAACCTCAATAACTGCCCTGAAGTACCCGAAGTACTTGCTACGAACAACTTCTTGAATTGATAATTAGATTGAATTTCTTGGTTATACTTTATCAATTCTTCTTTAGAAATAGCAGGTAGTCGGTTCAATTGTTTTAAGTCGCAGAATTCAGCTGGTTTAAACCCATTTTTATCAAAAATTTCTTTGTAAAAAGGGGAATATTTATAAGCAAATTCCAAAAATTCTTTACACTTATTAATCTGATAATCAACTAGTTTTTCTTCAGTCCAATGGTCTGATTCTTTAAGAAATAACAGGTAATTTTCTAACGAGGGATTTCTCAATAAAACACCGAATTTAAATAACACTTTTTTTAACATTGCATGATATTTTGAATATCTTAACATATACCCGTTTATCTTTTAGTCTTAGCTTTTAAATTAATTATACATTAAGATAATAATTTCTCCCATAAGGTTTTGACGGATATCCAATCAAACTGTTCCGCTTTTCTTCGCGCATTTGTCGATAGTTTAATTGCCATATTGTTGTCTGTAAGCAATTCTGAAATTTTATCCGCAAGCCCCTTACTATCATCTGATTCTACATACAGCACCTCCTCCTCGTCTTTTACCAGATAAGGAACACCACCAACATTGGTGGTAATTACACACATGCCGAGTGCCATACCCTCAAGTATACTAATTGGCGTATTATCAATTATAGGATTACTTACCATAATGTCAAAGTTTTTGGATTCTTCGATCCAGACCGTTTTCTTTTGTTTGGGTAAAACTGTTATACAGTCTTGTAGCTTATTGTCTTTAATGTAATTTAGTACTTCATTGTAGTGCTCTTCATCACTATTGGCCAAGAGTCTTAACTCCGGGGAGATTCCCTGTTCTTTTAGGGTTTTTATAGCCTTTACCGTCATCATAGGGTTATAGACCGGTTTAAAACCTCTTAAAGCCAATATTTTAGGGCGAATTTTTGTACGTTTCAAATATGGATATTGCTCCAATTCAATAACATTGGGTATTAATTGCACTGTAAACCCCTTGCTTTCAAAAAAGCTCTGTAGATAATGTGAGGGGGCTATAATATGCCTAGCACCGTCAAACAAGCGGTTTATTCTTTGTTCTAGTTTGTCATATACTTTGGGCAGGTTACCGCCATGGAGCACCAAGATGTAATTTTTGTTAAATACCCGGGACAGGTAGCCAATTATTTCGGCGTAGCGTAAGGCAGTACTTGAATACACATCAATGATGATATAATCGGCAGTATTTACATTCCTTAAAAAGCCCATAATCATATGCAATAATCTGAACAGTTTATTTTTTTTGTGCGAATACGACTTTATGTCCACTATTTCGGACAATAAAGGTTCTAAGGTTTCCAGAGTAGTTTTTGTACCTTGAAACCCAGAAGTCTTATTTCCGAAATAAACTACCTTTTTCATAACCACCCCAATTGTATTGCGTTACTTTTTAAGTTCAACATATTCTAGTTTGAAATTTGATTTTGGCCAAAATAGAAAAAAGCCTAAAAAGGACCCTACATCGTATATAATATAGCGGACATATAATGACCAAAAATTTCCTTTAATCTTTTTCCTTTTGTATAATAGTTTTACCAGCACTAATAATAAGTAAACACCTAAAAACACAGGGTTCTTTAAGTAAATTGATAGAAATAAAGTGATTATGAAAAAGAACATGGTCACTTCTCTGGCTAAATATTTGTAAATAAGCTTGTTATAGATGTGTGTGCGATAGAGCAGGGCTTTGTAATATAAAAAATCACCTTTCATAACATCAGCCCACAATCTATCATTCCGGTGGTAAGATACGGTATGGTGTTTGGCTAAAACCTCCTTTATTCGTAATAATTTGTAGCCTTTTTCGCTTAATCTAAGGCCTAGATCAAAATCCTCCCCAATTCTAAACTTGTTACGCATGCCACCAATTTGAAGCCATAGTCGTTTGGTTATTAAAAATAAGCCGCCTGTCGTATTTTGAAACACGTCTTTATCAAGATTGTGTCTTTTCTCAAACCCTTCAAAGTTGCCCGAATTATTATAAAAGTGGTCTTCAAAATCACCAGATACAAAATCATGTATCAGGCCTTTTTCGGGTGAGTACAGCAATTGCAAAGTTTCCGGTATGATCTCCATGTCTCCATCAATAAAGAAAAGCACCTCTTTTTTAGCTTCTATTGCCCCAATATTACGGGCAATGGCTGCGTTGGTGTCCCCATTAATAATAAAAATTGCACAATTTTTAAATTTGCGAACCTGTTCAATACTGTCATCTGTGCTCCGTGAATCGACATAAATAATTTCATAATCTGAAATGTAATTTACTGTGGTAGTATGAATAATGCTCTGAATACATTTAGTAATGGTGGCACCTACGTTTTTACCTATGATGATAAATGAAATATTGCTTTTTTTCATCTTAAAAATTAAGGAATTGATAGGGTGAGGCTCCGTTTTCCCCTAAATGAATACCGTAGCAAAAAAGGAAGACAAAAAACATTAACACAGCATTGGCGATAAGGCTTTGCTTCGTTTTATAAAGGTACTGTATAATAAAAGCCAAACTAAAGGTGGTGAAGAGCAGGAAATAGTAATTTAATCGGGTCACCAAAACTATATGAGAAAATGAATTATATAGTACTATTCCTATCAATGAAAGTGTAAAATATGGCAAACACTTTGGTTCCAGTTTTATAATCTTTGAATAATAAAACAAAATAAAAAACCCGATACCTACGCGTACCAAATAGCCAAGAGTAAGGCCACCAGCTTCATCGGCATTATCAGAAAAAGTCTCGGCAAAATTGCCATAATCAACTTGTGTGCCCGATAGAAGGTTAGAAAGCGCCTCTATATTTATTATGTTTTCAAAAGGGATAAAATGTAATACCAGGCTGATACCAAAGGCGATATACCAAAAAAAGCTCGATAATTTAATACGATGGATGACAAAGTACATTGGCAAAAATAGGAACAGGCTCTTGTGCATTAAACCACCCAAAATAATTATTATGAAATAATGATATATTTTTCGCTCTTGGGCATACATAACGGCAACAGCCAAGGCACTCATGGCAAGAGCTTGGCGAACCCCATTAAAAGAATAGGAATAGAATCCATAAGTAATAAAAAAGAAAATCCCCAAATATAAGTTGGACTTAAAATTCTTGAAGCTGTAGAAATAAAGGAGGTAGGTAATAAATGCTGAAATGGTAAAATAAGACCAGGCTTCAAGATTAAGCCCGTTCAAAAATTCTACTAAGACAATGTACCCTGGTTCCATATCCAATTCTTGGGTATCGTTCACAGTGGCTACATTTTCATAAAGAAGTGCGTAAGCCTCATAATCTTGACCTGTATTATAACGAAGACCTGCAACCACTACCAATACCAAGAGTCCAAGGGAAATTAAAAATAAATTACCTCTCGCGTTTTCCCTCAAATTAGATCTACTATAGCCTTGTTTAACCAAGAAAATGGTCAAAAAAAGTGTCGATAAATATATGAGATAAGTAAATGAATCTGCCATTACCTTTGTTTTGAAATATTTCGATAGGTTACTTCTTTAACAACGGTTTGCTTTTATATTTGTCCAATATTGGAAAGGGCGCGACTTTAATAAGTTGTTGCTGAATTTCAATTAAATTGTTATTTATTAATGTATTTTGACTATGTATTTTAAATAGTTTTATTATTTTTTCTAAGTTAAAATCTACTATGTTTAATGAGAATGGTGAATATTCTTCTATATCAACTGAAGAAAAATAATCATAAAATTTGATGTTGTCGCCAGCTAAATTTTTTCCTGAAAATACATACCACAAACAAGGTATTTTATATGCGTGTGATACTATAATACCATGAAGTGAAGTGGATATTGTGCGTTCACAGGAGACAATTTCATTTATTATTTTTTCTATTGGATCTAATAAATTAATAATTAAAATTGAATCGTGTTTTAAGTTGTTGTTAATACTATTATAATGTATATAATGTGGTATAATACCTAAGCAATATTTCTTTTTGACGTCAACCTCATAAACTAGGGGTAACAATAATGCAGGATCTCCAATAGTTTCAGGAGCAATTAAGTTCAGCTCCACTAATCTTTTTTGTGTATAAGAGCCTCTAACAGCATAAAAGTTAGATTTATTTATAATGTCATCTTTTTTAATTATACCACTACCCCAAACCTTAGCCCTTGGATTTTTTGGTATAGCAATAATGCTCCCGATTCCAACAACAAAATCATTAACAAAAAATTGTTTAAATAGTTTGAGAACATCCTTTGTTGATTTTTTTTTATATATATAACTTAATGCTCTATATATATAGTTGAACCCTTTGGAAGGAATTATTATTTGATTTATTTTAGAACCAGTTAGTTTGGATACTATAAAGTGATTTAGTTCATCTCCAAAATTACCATGACTCTGATTTGTTTTGTGCCAATATAGATTTATTATTTTCATAATTTAATATAGAAATCTTTTTAAGGGTTTAATGGTTATCCTAGTACTCCTTCTTATTAAAAAAAATTCTCCAAAAAATTCTTTTAACCTTTATTTGTTTTTAATTTCAAGGAATTTCATTCTTAAAAATACTCTCTCTTTCTTTTCAAGTCCTATAAAAACAATTGATGTAACTATTGTAATTATTAAAACAAGATTAGTCACTATAAAACTAGTTATATTCATTTCTGAATATTGTGCAAGTCCCAGCCCTGTTAGGGTAATTAAAACTGTAATTATAGTTGCAGGAAATAATACTTTTTTTAGGAATGCCATTTTTGAAAATATCAAAAGTGAACTTACGATGTATACTCTAAATATTAGTGCCAGTATGGCAAAACTAATACTAATATATAATGTAGTTTCCGGTGGGTAACCAAAATACAAAAAAGCATAAGAAATAGGTAATATCAACATTAATAAGCCACCTACAAGTCCTTGATACAATTTAATTTTTCCTGAAGCTTGGGCTCCGGACATTAGTGTACCAGATATGGAGTTAATTATTGTTTCAATCAACACTAGCCTGCAAAAAACAACAGTGTATGCAGGTACAGTATCTAACCATAAATCTAAAATTTGTGAGGTACTCAAAATAATAGGAGCACAAAGTAGCATCATTAAAAAGAAAGAATATTTAGCTCCACTAAATATAAGTGCTTGCATATACCCATTATCACCAGTAGCATAGGACTTTATTATTTGAGGTTTTAGTGCCACTTGAAAGTTAGCAACAAAACTATTTAAAGCACTGTTTACTTGATACGCAATTGCCCTAGCTGCATTTATAGCGGGCCCAAAGAATATATTTAGTAAAATATTAATACCTTGATTATAAGTGACAAAGGCGATATTGCCCCACAAATTCCAACCCGCAAAATTTAATAATGTATTAAAAAGCTTTTTGTCCCAGAAAAATGAATATGTGCAGTCTTGAATATTTTGCTCTACATAAATCCCATAAAAAATTCTGACAATCAATGAAATTATGAATATAAATATGGCGTAAAGAGCTAATTTGTCAAAGCCAAACCAATTGAGGGCAAAAGCAGCTGTTAACTTCAATACCACCTCGAGAATTCCTATATAGGCGAAAATACTCATCTTCTCATACGCAAGTATTACGGCATTATAAGGAACGCTAATAATATTCACAATAAAAGCTAATACAGAAAATTGATAAACCCAGTTCGCTGCAATTAGTCTTTCTGTGGGTATGGTGAGTTGAGTGTTAATGAACCATAACCCAAGTGTTTCAGCAATTATAAGTACAACAAAAGAAATAAGGATATGTATGTTTATACTCATTCCGAATACCCTATTCAACTGAAGTAAGTTGTTTTGACCTAATTCAAAGGATATAAACCTCTGAATAGCTGAGGACATAGATGCACTTAAAAAGGAAGCCATGGTAATGACCCCACCAACCACATTGTAGATACCAAAATCTTCTACTCCTAAAATACGCAGTACTATTCGCGTGGTATATAATGTTACTCCCATAATCAAAAGCATACGGAAGTACAACATTGCAGTGTTTTTGGCTATTCGTTTATTATTAGATTGGTTATTGTTCATAAAAAAAACTTACCTCTTCTATTTTTTAAAATTTATATAATGATTAAATGGAATTATGACTAAGGCTAAATTTGTATTACCCCAAGAAATTATTTATCCTAGATCTAATGTTGGACCATTTTATAGGTTTGGGCTTGATCAATTTTAATTTTCCCTGCTTACGGACAAACAACCATGGAGAGACGTATATTAAGGGGATGACCACTAGAATAATATAGAGCTGAACATTAATATATAAATCACGAATTATAAAGGCTAGTTGTATAAGGAGCCCGTTTAAGATCACTACAAATAACGAAGCCTGTTTATGGGTTATGCCCAAGTCTATTAGCCGATGGTGAATATGGTTCCTGTCCGCACTAAACGGACTTCTTTTTTGGCTTATGCGAATGGCAAATACCCTTAAGGTGTCCAAAAGTGGATAGGATAATATGGCCATGGCCATGATGGGTGCTTTAATGTTCGTAACGGGGTTGTCTATGGTAGCGTTGTAGGATAAAAACCCAACGGCCTGAAAAGCCAATAGAAAACCTATAAACATGGATCCGGAATCTCCCATAAATATTTTACGGAAGGGAGAGAGGTTGTATCTTAGAAACCCTAATAATGCCCCAATAAGAACAAAGGAAATAAGGACAAAGAGATACCTTTCATTTATAAAAAAGAAGGTGCCAAAAGATAGGCTGGATAACAGGGCCACAGATCCTGCCAAACCATCCAGGCCGTCTATAAGATTAAAGGCGTTGATAATCAACAGAAATACAAAAAGTGTAAAGACTACTGAAATATAATAGGGGAGTTCCCCCAATCCAAAAATACCTTCAAAGCTAATAATCCTTAGGTCTGCCAAAACAATCACCATAAGGGAGGCCACTATCTGCACCATAAATTTCTTTTTTGGGGCCAAACCGAAAAGATCGTCCTTAACGCCTAAAAACATCAACATTATAGTCGCCGCTAAAAGGGATACGAGCTTAATTAGATCGGGTTTAGAAAGTCCCGCCATTAGACCAAGAAAGGCAATGGATAGGGAAAAGGCAATAAAGAGTCCTACCCCACCCAAAGTAGGTGTTTTTGAGGTGTGCATACTGCGATTGCCAGGCTCATCCATGAGGTTTTTAGAACGTACCGCAAAAATAATTACCGGGAACATCCTAAAGCACAACAGAAGTGGCATGCATACGGAGACTATCCCTAAAAAATAGAGATTGGAAAATAATTCATAAAAATATGCCATAGTTAGTGTTTAGCACATAAGCGTCATGTTAATATTAGCTAGTCCATGAACTATTTTGAAACACTTTATAGGGGGATTCTAAAGGAACAAAAAGCAAAATTTAGGGTTAAAAATTATTACCAGTTAAAATAATAATCTTTGAGGCGCAAATCTAAGGATTTTTCTGATTTTTAATATGGTTTAGTTCTGTTTTATTTTATATTATTTAATCGATTAATTGCACTTTTATCCAATAATTGTTTGGCACTGTAACAAACAAAAAACGTAATAATATGGGACCTACAATGTTGGAATATTATTAAATGGTTAGCCTTTATACATGTTTGTGGTCCTAGTGAAATTGCGAAGGCCTGTACAACATCAAAATTGCCTATAAGCTTCAGGATATTTGTCCTTTGCCCATCTGTGATTTTAATTATGGATAAAGGCAAAGCTTGTGAAATTTGTGAGTTCCCCCGAACACGATTTCAACAAGCCGGCCAATATGCTTTTGTAGTAAAACAATTTTAACCAATTATACCATTCCAATATTCAGGTCTTAAACTCATTATTTCGTTTCGTTCCACAAACCTAAATTTTAAGATGGACATTTCCCTGTGGAAATCCGCAAGGTCCTAGATAAGTATTTTTAAGTGTATTGTAGTTGGATTTTGATTTATGGGAGTGTGGCCCAAGAATAGTGCCTTTTAATGGTTTTGTTCTATCGTCAGTTCGAGTGGAATGCCGATAGGCATTTTATATCGAGAACCGGTTTTTGCACGCCGTTCATTTCTCGATACAATTTTATTACGCTGAGCTTCATAAAATCACCCGTCTAAAGTCGGGCAGGCTCGAAGTGACGACTTTCAACACAAATCTTTAGTCTTGGCTCTAGCATCTAGGCCCTAGATTCTAGTTTCTCAAGTATTGGTTACTGATTACAGAAAACTGTTCACTGCAAGAAGCAGATTGCCACGCTATGCCTGCCTAACGGCTGGGCAAGCTCGCAATGACGGCATTGAACTTTCAACTCAAATCTTTAGTCTAGGCTCTAGATTCTAGTTTCTCAAGTATTGGTTACTGATTACAGAAAACTGTTTACTGCCAAGAAGCAGATTGCCGCGCTATGCCTGCCTAACGGCTAGGCAAGCTCGCAATGACGTAAGAGCCAGGAGCCATGAGGCAAAAGGCAAAAGTGAAGAGAAGAGAGAAAAGAGAAAAGATTAATGAAATAATGTGAAAATTTACCAATGGATTAATGTAGCAATGGGTTAATGTGGAAATGTATCAATTTGATAATGAGTTGATTTGGAAATTTGATAATGAGTTAATGTGGTAATGGGAAAATGTGCCAATGGGTTGATGGGTTAGATTTTCGGAAGATTTCGTCATTGCGAGGTGACGAAGCAATCTCTGCATGGAATGAACAGATTTCCAGCCAGGCTACCCCTTCCGTCTTCTCCTACGTCGAAGCCACCTTGACCTCCCGCGGAAAAAGCGGGACAGGCTCTCCCAAGAGGGGAATTGTTCAGGTGCTAATATTGTATTTATGAAAGAATTATTCCCCCTCCTTGCTTGTGCAGCTTTTTTGCAGTAGGAGGGGGTTAGGGGGAGGACTTTTTACTTTGTTTGTTGCTAATTGTACCCTGTTTGCTGTAAGAAGCAGATTGCCACGCTATGCCTGCCTAACGGCTAGGCAAGCTCGCAATGACGGTTTTAGTTCTGTAGTCAGTTCGAGTGCTTCTCGATACTATTTTGCTCCACTTCGTTTTGCAAAATCACTCGAAGTGACGGCATTGAACTTTCAACTTTCAACATTGAACATTCAACACAAATCTTTAGTCTAGCTTCTAGCATCTAGATTCTAGGTTCTGTCTCTTTCCACGAAGTGACGAACTTTTGACTTTATAACATTATAACTTTCAACTTAACCACTGTCTCACTCCAGTCCATAAAAGTCCACTGCATTCAGCCCCATAATGGCGGCCTGCTCAGTGGAGCTAAGGCCGGAAATGAAATTGGTGGTCAGCTCTTTTACCTGGGTGTAGGTTCCGGCGACCAAGCAAACGGGCCAATCGGAACCGTACATGCAGCGTTCAGGGCCAAAGGCCTCAAGGACCAATAGCATATAAGGATGTATCTGTTCCGGGGTCCAGGTTTTGAAATCGGCCTCGGTGATCATGCCCGAGATTTTGCAGTGTACGTTTTCGTGTTTGGCGATTTCCTTCATCATGGCCGCCCAACCGTCATAAAAGCCATCCTTGATATAGGGTTTGGCAATATGATCGATGACGAACTTCTGATTTGGGAATTTTTTCACCAATTCCAGAGTAGCCCCCAGCTGATGCGGAAAAATAAGGATGTCATAGACGGCCCCGTATTGCTCCAATTTGGAGATGCCCCTTAGGAAGTCGGGCCGCAACATAAAATTATGGTCTGCCTCGTCCTGTACTATATGTCGGTACCCCTTTAGATTCTTGTCCTTGGCGTATTTTTCCAATGCTTGGTCCACGTCTGGACTTCTCAGATCTACCCAGCCCACGACGCCTTTAACAAAAGCGTTGTTATGGGCGTGTTCCAAAAGGAAATCGGTTTCCGCCAAGGTCTGGTCCGCCTGTACCGCCACACAGCCATCCACGCCGTTTTTTACAAATACCGGTTTTAGGTCCGAGGGTAAAAAATCCCTTCGGATAACCTTCATTTGCTCATTTATCCAGGAGTGACTTACAGGGCTATATTTCCAGAAATGTTGGTGAGAATCTATTATCATGTTATAAAGTTATAAAGTTGAAAGTTGAAAGTTTTCTTGGTTTTATGTTCTTTAGCTCTCCTTCGGAGAGACCAGTTATAGGGAAATCCCCCTTTTCCATGGGATAAAGTCGTTCTGCTCCAATCTAACCGCGGCTGGGACAATGTTGCCACTGGCCACCTCTATGATATAGTCCAACAGTTCCTCTCCTTTGGTCTGTATGGTATCTTCTCCGGTAATAATGGTACCGGTATTAAAATCGATGATGTCTTTCATACGCTCACTAAGGGCATTGTTGCTGGACATTTTTATGACCGGGGCCACTGGGTTGCCAGTAGGGGTGCCCAAGCCGGTAGTGAAGGCTATTACATTACATCCCGATCCGGCCAAACCTGTGGTACTCTCCACATCGTTTCCGGGAGTACATAAAAGGTTCAGGCCATTTTTGGTGACTCTTTCCGTGTAATCCAATACATCCTGTACCAAGGAAGTACCTCCTTTTTTAGCTGCTCCGGCCGACTTCATAGCGTCTGTGATGAGTCCGTCCTTAATATTTCCTGGCGATGGATTGTTTTCAAATCCGGAGCCTATGGAAACCGCTTTGGCGGAATATGCCCTCATAATATTGGCAAACTTTTCTGCATTTTCCGGTGTTTCACAACGGTTGATGAGTTCCTGCTCTACGCCATTGAGTTCCGGGAATTCCGAAAGCACGGTAGCACCTCCCAAAGCCACTATAAGATCGGAAGCATAGCCAAGGGCCGGATTGGCAGAAATTCCTGAAAATCCGTCCGATCCTCCACATTCTAATCCCAATACCAATTTGCTTAATGGGGCGGGTTGGCGTTTTACCTTGTTGGCTTCAATAAGGCCCAAAAAGGTCTTCTTTACCGCTTCCTCTATAAAATGACGCTCGCTCTTGCTTTTTTGTTGTTCCAAAATATGTAGTGGTTTGGAAAAGTTGGGGTCGCGTTTGGCTATGGCAGCCTCCAAAATTTTTACCTCTGCGTTCTGGCAGCCCAAACTAAGTATGGTGGCCCCGGCAACGTTGGGATTGGTAATATATCCTGCCAAAAGGTTGCAAAGGGTGTCCGAATCCCCGCGATCACAGCCGCAGCCTCCGTCGTGGGTGAGGAACTTAATGCCGTCCACATTTGGGAAGGTCCTGTTCTGTTTAATATCCTCGGCCGTTTTAATAATGGGTGCAGCCATCAGGTCATCCGTACTGGCCCCTTTTTTGTATATGGATACCAGTACTTCGGTATCTATGATATAGTCTTGGGCAGTCTCATAGCCCAATGCATTGAGTAGGGTAGTGCGCAGTACGTTAACATTTCTGTTTTCACAGAATACCATAGGGATTACCAGCCAATGGTTGGCGGTTCCCACACTGCCGTCGGCACGGTGGTACCCATTAAACGTGCTGTTTTTCCATTTGGAAATATCCGGAGCCACCCAGTGGGATTGTTGTTCCCCCACATTGTAATCGGAAGAGGCATGCACCACATTTTCTATTGTAATGCTTTCCCCTTGGGCAATGGGCTTAACAGCTTTTCCTATCAGGGCACCGTACATTAGGATAGGGTCTCCCACCTTGAAATCCTGAAGGGCGAATTTATGTTTGGCGGTAACATTGTTTTTAAGAGGGAAGGATTTCCCCTCAAAATCTACCACATAATCTTTTTTCATATCCTGCAAAGCTGCAAGGATATTATCGTTGGGATGTATCTGTAAAAAGTTCTTGGACATAATGGTATGCTAATAATATTAAAATTCTACCGTGGCTTTTATTACTCCCGTAGCGGGTTTTAGCCAGCTGTCGAAATTCTCTTTCATCTGGGTGAAATGCACGTTGTGGGTAATGAACGAATCTGTCGGAAACTGGTCCAGGACTTGGATGACCCGTTCAAAATCGGCCACCGTGGCATTTCTGCTGCACATAATGGTGGTTTCTTTGGCGTGTATGGCTGGATGGGTAAAGGTAAGTTCCCCTTTGGAGAGTCCCACCAAAATATACCTACCGCCGTGCGACATATAGTTGGGTCCCTGTTCCAGGGCTCCCTTGTGGCCCGAGGCATCGAATACTGCCGTGGCCATATCGCCATTGGTAATTTCTGAAATCTGTTTTACGGGGTCTTTGGCCACATTTACAATATGGTCCACCTCAATCTTTTCCTTGGCATACTGCAGTCGGTCCTGGTTCATGTCCAGGGCTATGACCTTGGCTCCTTCTATCTGGGCCAATTTCATGATGCCGATACCAATGGGGCCGCAGCCTACGACCACAATCGTTTCCCCAGGTACTATCTGCGCCCTACGGATAGAGTGTGCCGCTATCGCCAAAGGTTCTACTATGGCCATCTGCTCGTTGGTCAGGTGCTTGGCAGGCAACAATATATCCACCGGTACGGTGATCTTTTCCTGCATACCGCCGTCCGTATGTATACCCAGGACCTGGATCTGGGTACAGCAATTGGTCTTGCCGTTCCTACAGGCCACACAATGGCCACAGCTCAGGTAGGGCATGATCACCACATTATCCCCGGCCGCTATGCCTTTATCGTTTTCGTCGATCTCCAATACAGTAGTGGCCAGTTCATGGCCCAGGATCCTAGGATAGGTAAAAAAGGCTTGATTGCCGGTATAGGCATGCAGGTCGGTACCGCAGATGCCTACCTTGTTCACTTTTAAGAGGGCTTCCCCTTTTTTGCGTATCGGGGCTTCTTTTTCCTTTAACTGAAAGTCCCCAGGTTCCTCACAAACAATGTATTTCATGCGATTAATTCTTTTATTTTTTGTGGTTGATGTGATTGATCATTATCATTTTAAGGCTGTTGCATGAAAGTACAAGAGCAAAAATGCTAATATGGTTTAAGGGTGTAATTTAGCCAAAAAGATTTAAAAATTGTTCAATGTTCAAGCTTGAATGTTGGATAGGGTTAATTGTGTATTGGGAAGTGGAAAATTAGTATAGATTGATGAGAGAAAAGAGAAAAGAGCAAAGACTAGCCAGAGTCAGGAACCTAGAAACTAGACTAAGACTTGGGTTGAATGTTGAAAGTTAAATGTTGAAAGTATTAATGTTATAAAGTTGAATGTCCTCACGGTGATGGAGCGTTGGAAGAATCTAGAACCTAGATGCTAGAGTTGAGACTAAAGATTTGTGTTGAATGTTCAATGTTGAAAGTTGAAAGTTCAATGCCGTCATTGCGAGCCTGCCCGGCCGTAAGGCAGGTGATTTTGTAAAACGAAGTGGAGCAAAATTGTATCGAGAAGCTCTCGAACTATCGCTAGGGACTAGAATCTTAATATATGTGACTGACCAAAATCATTTCAGGAATTATGTCTTGGTATTACCTTCGGAAATAACACTGAAGTTAATTTGGTGAGTTTTAAATTCAAAAAAATGAATATGAAGAAAATAAAAATACTTTTGATGATCCTGGTTGTCTTGGGGTGGAACTGCAAGGAAAACCCAAAACAGACGGAACAAAAAAATGAAGCCGTAAAAGAGGTAATCCAAACCACAACCGACTTGCCGGACACTATTAAGGAAATTGCATTATTTGCCTCGCCGACTTTTACGGATTCCACGAAAATCCAAGACCTAATAATTTTTAAAGAGCTGAATACTTCAAGTGGCACCATTTCTAACATTGATTTGGAAAGGGCGGGCGAGCTGTATAAAAAGTTGGCGACCCGCGGGCAAGCCACTTCCCTGCCTATATTTGAAGTCAAGGAAACGGACCTAGTTGTTCTACCTGTACAGGGTGTTGGTTTTGGTGGGGCCATTTGGGCAAAGGTTCTTTTGGACAAAAAGACGTTGGAAATAAAAAACATAGCCTTTGAACACAAAGCAGAATCTGAAGGTTATGGGGCGGCAGTTAGCGAAAAAACATTCGAAGATCAGTTCTTGGGTGTGAAAATCAATTTGGAGGAAGACACCTTTACATTGCAAAAAGCCATTGAAAAAGCCAATGACGACGGACATTTTATTGACGGGATTTCCAGTGCAACCATGACAAGCAAGGGTGCCGTTTCCATGTTGAACGAGGGTTTGCGAAAGTATGGTGGCTATTTGAAAGGGAATTGAGAAGGCTTAAGTAATCAGTTTTCTTCAGCCATTAGCCAGTAGGCAATAGTTTAATGTTTAAAAGTTAAAAGTTAAAAGTTGAAAGTTAAAAGTTGAAAGTTGAAAGTTGAAAGTTGAAAGTTGTCACTTCGCGTCCTCCCTTCTAATACTCTGGCCAAAAAGCGGAACAGGCTTA
Organism: Arenibacter algicola; assembly: GCF_018860365.1. Classification (GTDB taxonomy): domain Bacteria; phylum Bacteroidota; class Bacteroidia; order Flavobacteriales; family Flavobacteriaceae; genus Arenibacter; species Arenibacter algicola_B. Next base: position 24,329 of record NZ_JAHKPO010000025.1, on the reverse strand, counting down.
ACCAAGGGAAGGAGCTTTTTTGTTCGTCACTCCGACAGAGAAGTAAACGGCGTGCACAAACGGGTTCTCGATACAAAATGGCTATTGCCCGTCACTTCGAGTGATTTTATGAAGCTCAGCGTAATAAAATTGTATCGAGAAGCACATGAACTGCACAAACGGGTTCTCGATACTAAATGCCTATCGGCATTTCACTCGAACTGACGATAGAGTCTAGATTCTAGGCTCTTGCCTCTTAGCATCCACGCCTTTCTGTGTGAGCCTGCCTACCAGCAGTTAGGGAGTCCTACGAAGTAGAATAGTATCTACAAGTAACGGAGGAAACTTCCAAGAAAAAATGCTATCTTTCTTATAACATATTAAGCTACATATTTATGTCGTACAACATGGTTATTGCCGGTGCTGGGGGTATTGCCCGGGCCGTTGGATTAATAATGGCGGATTGGGGCAATGTTCCCCTAAAAATATTTATTGGTAATCGGACGCTGGAAAAGGCGGAAAAAGTAGCCCATTGGATCGGGAAGGGCACTACCAACCCGGGAGTGGTCAAGGCATTTTGCCTTTCCGAAACCGGTCTGACGAAAGAAATGGAGGACATTTTTACCCAGGGCGATGTGCTGCTGGATTGTCTTCCCGGTAGTTTGGCACCTAAAATGGCGAGCTATGCCAAAGATTTTAAAATGCATTATGTAAACCTCACCGAATATGTGGCGGAGACCAATGAAATTATAGCATTGGCCAAAAATGCCGAAACCGGTTTTGTGCTGCAATCAGGTCTGGCACCAGGGTATATCAATCTGTTGGCGCATCATCTTTTTAAGGAATTTTGCAGCAAGCATAAGGTAGACAAGGTAGATAAGCTGCAGTTTAAGGTTGGGGCCTTAACGGACCATGCAGTGGCACCACATTACTACGGATTTACTTGGAGTCCAGTGGGGGTAGCCACGGAATATATTAAAGATGCGGAAGCAGTACGCGATTTTAAAAAAGTACCGCTTAAATCCCTCTCGGAAAGGGCTACGATCATTATAGATGGTAGGACCTATGAGGAGGACCTTACTTCAGGTGGGGCCGCCGATCTGCCAGACGCTCTGGCCGGCAAGGTGCGGAACTTGGATTATAAGACCTTGAGATATCCCGGGCACTACGCCTGGGTACAACAGCAAATTGCAAGTTTTAAGAATGCCGATGCAGCCATTAAGACCCTTCAGGAGAAAATGGAGAGTGGGATTCCCCATATAGAGAACGATCAAATTGTACTGTATGCCGCAGTGGAGGGTAAAGATTGGCAAGGGACACCTAGAAGGAACGAGGTTTCCAAGCTAATATATCCGCAAAAAGTGGGGATACACAGACTTAGGGCTATACAGACCACTACTGCAGCACCCATGGTTCAGGCTGCTTTTATGTTAATGGAGTCCAATCACAAAGGCGTTGTTCTACAAAGTCAGATAGATCCAAAGCCTTTTTTGAACGGTAATTTTGTAGCACCTATATATGGCTATATCAATTAAGCCTAAATAGAATTTGGATATTTGTTTGGCTGTTTATAACTTTTACTTCAATTAAATTATTTTAACATAATGTAAAATTATGGTTAAGACCGTTTTCCTTTGGTCAAAAATGCGTAATATTATTTTTTTTATATAAAATATCTATTTACACTTTAAAATCAACCTAATGAATCGGCTAATTATCCTCCTTTTAACCCTAGTTTTTATTTCTTGTAATTCACGCCAAAACAGCATTTCCATTTTACAGGTGCCCGGTAAAGACCAGTACAGTATTATTGATGAAAACGGAATATCTATTTTGGCCAGTGGGAGGTATGTAACTCCGGTAGGGGATAAATTGCGGATTACACATGATCCCTTTGGGATGGCCGTATCTCCTGATGGGAGCAAGGCGGTTACCCTGCACGACGGGGTTTTTACTGTAATAGATGTAGCCTCCTTGGAGTCGGTCAGGATTCCAAGTTATGATGGCACTATTCCTTCACCGTTGGCAAAAGGGTCCTTTTTGGGGGTCGAATTTGCACAGGATTCCAAAACGGTTTATTTAAGTGGGGGAGATACCGGAGCAGTGATCCAATACGATGTGGAGAACCTTGCAAAAGTAGATTCCATTTCTTTAAATGGTATTGTTGATGGGAAGGATTATCAAGATAGTTTTACTTCGGATCTGCGGATAAATGAAGCCGAGAACGAATTGTTGGTGTTGGATCGTGCAAACTTTAGAATGGTGCGTATCGATTTGGATACCAAAAAAATAAAGGGATCCGTTAATGTGGGTCGACAACCTTTTGGTTTGGCGATCAGTCCAGATAAAAAGCAGGCCTTTGTGGCCAATGTTGGAATGTATTCCTATCCCTTGATCGAGGGTGCTACTCCGGCCAATTACGATTCCCTAATGATTTCCCATCACCCTTATGGGGACAACACCAAAGAGTCCATAGAAGGTACCGTAGTAGAAGGTCGTAAAATCCCTGGCGTAGGAAGTCCGTTGCATCCTGATGCCATGAGCGTTTTTACCATAGACCTTGATAATAATAAGGTGATCAAAAAATTTAAGACAGGGCACCAAATAGGGCAGACGGTGGAAGATGCTGAAGTAGTAGGGGGAGCAAGTCCAAATTCCATTGCTGTAGGGAAACAATTCGCCTATATAACCAATGCCACTAACGACAATATCACGATTATTGATCATATGAGTCAAGAGATTGTTGGCCATATTCCGATAAAGGTCGATGCCCGTATAGACAAATACCGTGGCCTATTGCCTTTCGGAATTACCATGGATAAGGAAGAAAAAACACTGTACGTGGCCTTGTTGGGGTTCAATGCGATAGCCGTAATAGATATTCCATCCCAAACTACCAAAGGACTTATTCCCAGTGGATGGGGGCCTACAAGGGTGGAATTGTCCAAAGATGAAAAGAATATTTATATCATTACCTGTAGAGGACTTGGAGCCGGACCCAATGGTGGGAAGGACTTTGTAGAACCCCCACAGGGCGATTATATAGGCGACATTCAATTGGGCAGTTTCCAAAGGGTAGCTATGCCAACCGATGAAAAGCTTGCCGAGTACACCAAAATGTCTATCGACAATACTTTCAGGGAAAGCACCATAACCGATGACGGTACCAATCCCTTGCCTCCCTTGCCAAAACTGCGTCAGAGTCCTATAAAACATGTGGTGTATATTACCAAGGAGAACAGGACCTACGATGAGGTTTTTGGGCAGCTTAAAACTGGAAAGGGAGATAGTACCTTGGCCCGTTATGGGGTTAATAATACCTATACCTTACCGGATTCGGTTCAGGCACAATTCCCCAATCTCCGCATTTCACCCAACCACCATAAGGCTGCAAAGCAATTTGCCTATTCGGACAATTACTATTGTGATAGTGATGCTTCCGTACATGGCCACCATTGGCTGGTAGGGGTTATTCCCAATGAATGGGTAGAGGCCAATGCCAGTGTAAGCAAGACCGCTAAAATATTTTCGGACGCTCCTGGGCGTCGTCATCCGGGAACTATCGGGAGTGTAGATCCAGAGGACTATGCCGAGATTGGCGGACTTTGGGAAGCCTTGGATAGGGAAAAGGTTTCTTTTTACAATTTTGGACAGGCCAATGAAACAGCGCATGTGCGTGAGGATTGGTACGATACCAATACAGGTGCTGCCCACGGGGTGATGGTGCCCATGCAAAAGGCACTTTTTATAAGGACCAGTCACGACTATGCCGGTTATAATATGAATATCCCCGATCAATACCGGATGGATCAGTTTGAAAGGGAGTTTACAGAGAAATGGATCGAAGGGGAGGAAGACATGCCGCAATTGGTGACCATGATGCTACCCAATGATCATGGGGCTAGAGTCCGTCCAGAGGATGGATACCCTTACCCACAATCCTTTATGGTAGATAATGACCTGGCGGTGGGTAGGGTACTGCATTTTCTTTCCAGGACCAAATATTGGAAGAATATGTTGGTCATTATTACAGAGGATGACCCACAGGGAGGTGTAGATCATGTGGATGCGCATAGGTCCATTCTTATGATGGCAGGCCCTTATGTAAAAAAGGGATATGTTTCCAATACCCATGCTAATTTTGGGGCCATTTTAAAGACGATGTACAACATATTGAATGTTCCCTATGTTAATCAGTTTGATGTTACGGCCTCATTGCTTCAGGATTTTTTCACCTCAGAGCCCGACTTCACACCCTATACCTTGGAGCGCCATGATGAACGTATGTACAACGCCGAACTCTCCATGAAGAAGTATAACAAAACCATAGATTGGCGCAAAATAGAACAAGGCCCCCCAATGGATAACGAGGACGATGCCAGGGTGAACCATTATAAGAACAAGGCGGAGGATGAAGAGTAGGCAGTAATCAGTAATCAGTGGTCAATAAACAATGTACAGTGAACAGTTTTTAGTAAACAATTTGCAATAATTGTTAGTGAACACTTTTTAGTAGTCAATAGTCAATAGTCAGTAATCAGTGAACGGTTTTAGTTTAAGTTTGAAAATTCTACACATAAAATGCTCCTTCCCCTAGTCAGGGGAAGGTGGCTTCGACAGAGGAGAAGACGGAAGGGGTGTGCAGGTTGGCATTTGTTTATACATTGGGGAGATTACTTCGTCGCCAAAGCTGCCTGTCTGCCTGCGGCAGGCTCGTAATGTCATATTATCCAAATCTGGAACATATCTGTTATTAACATTCAAATTTGTATATACCAAATTCCCCTCTTGGGAGGAGCCTGTCCCGCCTTTTGGCGGGAGTTAGGGGTGTGTTTTTGACAGGAGCTCATTGTGTGTTTTTGACTAGTTCCCTATACGTCGTCCATTCCTATGCATTGGGCTTTCAATCCCTTCCGTCTTCTCTTCCTACCGTCAGAGAATCCACCTTCCCTTAACCAAGGGAAGGAGCTTTTTTTTGTTCCGTCACTTCGAGTGATCCGACAGAGGAGGATTGTATCGAGAAGTAGACGGCACCGAGAAGCACTCAAGTTTAAGATGTTAAATATTGATTACAACCCAACCTTGAACCCCAAAACTACAACCTAGCAGAAACCGACAGCACTCCAGACCGGCCATAACCATTAACACCAGAGCCATGGTATCTATAATCTTCATTGAAAACATTCTGTAGGCCAACAGCGATGGTAATGTAATTAATGGAGTAACTGCCATGTATGTTAAGTACATTCCAAGCAGGGGTGCCCCCATCAGGAATTCTATTGTCATCTATATCCCCTGAAGCCAAACGGTCCTGTTTGCCTGCCATAAGCCAATCTGCATTAAGATTCCAATTTTTTATGGCGTAGGAGGTGGCCAATCGTCCAAATATGGGCGGGATGCGGCGTGCAGGTTCGTCACTGGTTTTGTTCTGACCATAGGTATAGGTCAGGTTTCCGGTCAGGTTCCAATTCGGATTCAGGCTTAGGTCCAACCCCATTTCCGCTCCTTGTATAAAGCCGCGTTCCACATTTTTCTTCTGATATACGGGATAACCTTCAATGCGATCTCCTTCAATGCTATTGCGCACAATTAAATCGTACAATTCATTGCGATATAAAAATACTTCGGCCTTCACAACGCGATTGCGAAATTTGTAGCCCACTTGATATTGTAGGGAATGCTCCGGTTTTAAATCGAAATTAGGTGTTTCGTACCTGAAATCAACAATGCCCAAGGATCCAAGATCATTAATATTGGGAGCTCTAAATCCCGTATTGATGGAGGCAAAGACGTTGGAGGATTGGTTTAAACTACGTTGAACGGCCAAATTACCTACTAGGGCAGAGGGTGTCAATTTGGTAGTTCCCAAAGCCGAATCGGCCACTTTGTTTATAAAGGTATTGAACCGCAAACCTGTCGTAATTTCCCATTGGTCCAAACTTAGGGTATGCATACTGAAAGCGGCCATACTGGTCATGGTGGCCCCATCAGGATACAATCCTCGATTGGCCGTTTCTGTATTGGTGGATAAGTCTTTATCAATGCGACTACTCTTTATTTTATCGCTATAGACCTCTATGCCGCTATTGGCCGACCATATTTTTCCACTGCTGGATAGGGCTTCGGCCGAAAATCCAAAGGTCCTGACCTTATCGTTTTCGGTACGTAGGGAATTTGAACCATTTTTTTGCAATATCCTGCCTTCTTCATGATGCTGGTAGGAAGCCGTGACCACCGCCGTTTTAAAGATATTGTTCCCTAGGTCTTGGTGGAGTCTAACATAGGCCAGTTCCCTTTTTTGGGGATCCATTTTATTAATGGCATAATCCTCCAAGGCTACTTTGTGGTAGACGGGAACATCTTTTTGATGTACACGCTGGTAGACTGTGGTGAGGCTGGAACGATCCGATAGTAATATTTTGCCCTTGAGGTCAAAATCCAATTCACGATATCCCGTAGGGCTTTGTTGTCCTGTGGTATCCCCACCCACAAGGTCTCCAAAATTTCGCCAAGTGGTATTGGCCCTAAAGGCCATTCGTTTATCACCATATTTTAAGGCCGCATTGGCCGTCTGTTCCATGCCCTGTGTCACCAAGCGGGTAAAAAGGTCCGTACCCCAAACCGGCTTTTCGGCAGTATCCAACGCTGTGCTCAAGGCTTGGATGGTACCCCCTATAGCATCGGATCCATATTGCACCGAACCACTTCCCCGTAAAACCTCTATTTTGCCCACGCTGAACACATCAATAGTATTAAAATACTGGTTGGGTCCGGATCTTACCGTAGCATTATTAAGGCGTATACCGTCATATAAAAGTAAGGTCTGGTTCCCTGTTAACCCTCTTATAAATGGTGATCCCCCGCCGTGGTTGGTTTTTTGTACGAACACCCCGGGAGCCAACAGCAGTGCCTCAGGCGCCGTACGTAATTGAAATCTCTGTATGGAATTGTTGTTGACGACCTCAATGGCTTCTGGGGTCTTATTTTGTAATGATCCATATCGGTTTGCCGTAACCACTACCTCTTCCAAGGTGTTTAAAGACAAAGAGTCTTGTGGGGACCGGGAATTTTCCTGGCCAAAAAGGAATCCTGTGATACTATATAAAATTATGATAAAAAGTAATTTGGAAGGTCGGTTTAAAGCTAAGGTCATTATAAGGGTAATTGGGTAAATATGATATTGGATGTTCTGTTTTTATGTGGATAGAATTCCTAACGGGACAGTTAAGTCCGTTTTAATATAAGGTAGCAAAATTGGCCTATTCGCTTTTATTAGGTATTAAATTAGTATTATTTAAAATTTATCTTTTGCAATAATAATAGTTCTTCCAAGAATATAAAAGACAATAATAGGATTGGTGTCTATAGGGAGTGTTTATTATTGTTTGTGGCAATACAAGTGTTGATAAATCTTAAAAGGGTAATATTGGATTTATAATTGATAAATTTTATGTATTGTGATTCTTTATCTTTGGATTTACGCTGAAGCCCAAAAAAATCAATCTTTTTTATGAACCTTTTACGGGTTTTTAGATGGATTGCGGCTTATGTCAAATTAAAGAATACAACTTTATAATTTAAAAATTTATTGACCTTTTATGAAACCAATTGTACAAATTTCCCTAGACCTTACCAATATAGATGAAGCTTTAGAAACGGCCGCCATGGCATTGCGTGCAGGGGTAGATTGGCTGGAAGCAGGTACCCCCCTTATTCTTGCAGAAGGATTGCATGGGGTGCGAAAATTAAGGGAGGCTTTCCCCAATATACCTATAGTAGCAGATCTTAAGACAATGGACGGGGGATATCTGGAAGCCGAAATGATGGCAAAGGCAGGAGCAACCCATGTGGTGGTAATGGCGAGGGCACATGCAGAAACCATAAAGGTGGTTGTACAAGCTGGGAAAGATTACGGAGTAAAGGTAATGGGCGATAATTTAGGATGTCCGGATATGGTGGAAGGCGCCAAATGGTTGGAAGACCTTGGCTGCGACTATATAATACATCATATAGGTTATGACGAGCGTCGTGGAATTGCTGCCCAAGGTTTAAAAATGCCAAGCCCAATGGATCAATTGCGCGAAGTGGTCAATGCGGTCAAGGTACCGGTACAAGCTGTTGGTGGGCTTACCTTGGAACAGGCCATACGCTGCCCGGAATATGGAGCGCCCATGGTTGTTTTAGGAGCACCCTTGACCATAGATGCGGACTCCTTTAAAACAGCCGATGGAGATCTGGAAAGTTCGTTGCGACTTATTTGTGAAAAGATCCATGCTTACGGGGAAGTAACACGTTAATAAATAAATACCAAATAAAAATAATCAAATAAATGAGTTCAATAGGAGTAGTAAATTTCTCTTCCAAGCCGGGAAGTGTTGAAATTAGGGAAATAGAAAAGCCGACGATAGGCGAAGATGATGTATTGTTGGAAGTGGCCAACGTTGGGGTGTGCGGAAGTGATCTGCATCAATGGACTTCAGACCACAGTTGGACGGTAAATTACCCCGTGGTCCTTGGGCACGAGTTTGGTGGCCATATTGTGGCATTGGGGAAAAGGGTAAGCGGATGGAAGGAAGGCGACAGGGTAGTTAGTGAGACCGCTGCAGTAATAGATCTGAACAGTCCACTTACCAGACAAGGCCTTTACAACTTGGATCCTACTAGAAAAGGATTTGGGTATGGGGTAAATGGTGCAATGACGCGTTTTGTTAGGGTGCCTGCAAGATGTTTGCATTCGGTACCTGAAAACCTGCCTTTTGAACAAGCCTGTTTAACGGAGCCCTGTTCGGTGGCCTACAGTGCTGTTGTAATGAACTCAAAAATAAAACCAGGAGATCGGGTCATCGTTTTAGGTCCTGGGACCATTGGTATTCTTTGTGCCGCCATGGCTCGTTTATGCGGTGCCGAAGTGGCCATTGTTGGATTGGAAGGGGATAGGGAGAGATTGAACATTGCCAAGCAATATGGTTGTGAGGGCATTGTTGGAGACGCAAGCGCTTGGGCCAATAAACAAGATGGTTTGGGAGCAGATTGCATTATAGATGCAGCAGGAGCCAGTGCTACTTTAAAAATAGCTTTGCAATTGGTTCGTCCAAACGGACATATTACCAAAGTAGGGTGGGGACCACAACCTCTAAACTTCTCCTTGGATCCATTGGTGCAAAAGAATGTTACCCTTCAGGGTAGTTTTAGCCATAATTATCCGATTTGGGAAAAAGTGCTTTCCCTTTTGGCTTCCGGAACCTTGGATGTAAAGCCAATTATTGGTGGGGTATGGGAATTAAAGGATTGGCATGAGGCCTTTGAACAAATGCATTCCGGCAAGGTGGTGAAAAGTGTTTTAAAACCAAGTTAATACCTATGCGGTTAAAGGATAAAGTAGTTTTAATTACAGGTGGCTATACGGGTATTGGTAAGGCCATTGCCAAACGTTGCATTCAGGAAGGGGCGAAGGTAGTCGTCAACGGTCTGGAAGAGGAAACAGGCTTGGCACTGGTGAAGGAATTGGGGGCTGATAACGCAGCCCACATTACTACTGATATTACGGAGGAAGGTGCTCCGCAGTTATTGGTGAAAAAGGCCATATCTAAATTTGGGCAGTTAAATGCTGTGGTTAATAACGCCGCATATATAGCCTCTTCAAATATCGTGAGCACCGAAGTACCGTTTATTAAGCGCATGTTGGCCGTGAATTCCATTGCTCCTCTAATGATCATTCAGGCAGCCTTACCTCATTTGTCCTCGGTTCGTGGTTGTGTCCTTAATATTGGCTCTATCAACGCCTGGGGCGGGGAACCCGATCTATTGGCCTATAGCATGTCCAAAGGGGCTTTGATGACAATGACCAGAAATCTGGGCGACAGTTTGTTTAGGGAAAATGGGGTACGCGTAAACCAGATCAATCCAGGTTGGGTACTCACGGAAAAAGAAATATTGAACAAGAAGGAGCAGGGAATGAAAGCGGATTGGTACAAGGATATACCTGACATTTTTGCCCCTGCACAACGAATTTTTACCCCAGAGGAAATAGCAGCAGCCTGCCTCTATTGGCTTTCCGATGAATGCGGGCCTGTGAGTTCACAGGTAATGGACCTGGAACAGTTTCCTATAATAGGGCGTAACCTCCCCAAAAACTGGGAAGGTTCCCACAAAAAGAAATAATTTAATAACAATAAAAGAATAAAGATTTGCCACAATTAGCAGTATTTCCCAAAGCATTTATGCATGAACTTTGTAAGGATGGAACCATGAAGGTTTCCGAATGGATCGACCTGGCCGTTGAGCTAGAGGTAGACGGATTGGAGTGGTATGCCGGATTTTTGGAGATGGCCGATAAAGCCAACTGGCCTATTTTTAGGGAACAGGTAGAGCGTCATGGAAAAACAATTCCTATGCTTTGTTGTTCCCCGGATTTTACGCATCCTGATGCCGCTTTTCGGGAAAAGGAAATTAAAAAACAAATTGGTTGGATAGAAATGACCCATGCCTTGGGCGGGACCTATTGTAGGGTATTGTCCGGACAACGTCGTCCCGAACTGACCATAGAAGAAGGTGTTGGCTTTGCGGCGGATTGCATTAAAGAGTGCCTTCCCCTTGCTGAAAAGTTAGGGGTTACCCTAATTTTGGAAAACCACTATAAGGATGATTTTTGGGAGTATCCCGAATTTGCCCAGCAAATGGACATTTTTTGTATGTTGGTAGATCGTATCCACCACCCTAATTTTGGGGTCAATTACGATCCCAGCAATACCTTTTTGGCAGGGGAGGACCCTTTGGAACTTCTATATAGGGTGTCCGATCGTGTAGTGACCATGCATGCCAGCGACCGTTACCTAAAAGAAGGAACTATTGAAGATCTTCGCAAGGAAGAAGGTGGTGCCATGGGTTATGCCAAAAGATTGAGTCACGGAGAGATAGGCAAAGGCCTAAACGATTATGATGCCATTTTTAAGGAACTGAAAAGAGTTGGTTTTGATGGCTGGATCAGTATCGAGGATGGAGTGGATGGAATGGATCAATTGGAGCGCAGCGTAGCCTTCCTAAGAAAGAAAGTAAAGGAGTATTGGCCGGAGTTTAAGTAGGGTTACCTACATCAGTATAAGCAAGAAGTCACCAATATGATTTGAAAAGGTCTGTTGGTGACTTTTTGGTTTCGGGGGAAATGGTTTTATAAGAAGTAAACTTGCAATGACGGAATAGCCAAAAGGCAAAAGGCAGAGTCTATAGAAAAGAGAGTAAAGAATAAAGAGACCGACCAGAGTCGAAAACTTTTGAATTTCTATGTTCTTGATTCTGTCGTCAGTTCGAGTGAAATGCCGATAGGCATTTAGTATCGAGAACTGCTTTGGTGTTGTTCTTCTACTTCTCGATACAAGTTTATTGCGCTGCGCTTCATAAAATCACCCGCCTTACGGCCGGGCAGGCTCGAAGTGACGAAACATGAAAAGCTCCTCCCTTCAGACGAAGGGAGGTGGCTTCGCCATAAGCGAAGACGGAGGGTTTTGAAATCCCAATCCTTGGGAAAATAGACAGAAGACGGAGAATAAGTGAAAGTTAGGGCTTCCAACTCCCCTTTCTTTCGCGCAAAATGGCGCAAAATTCATTCCCCTCTTCGTTCCAAGAGGGGAGCCTTTGGTTAATGTGCAATGAGGTAGTTAACGACTCCGTCTTTCGGCAGGCACACTCGAACTGACATCCTAGTCACTTCGACAGAGTCCCTTTTTCGGGACGACGAGAAGTCGCACACAAGTGGTTTTCAATCTAGCCCTTGATCTTTCTACTTTGGACCTTGTCTTTCATGTAGTTCTCTCACGATATTTATCGAGATGAGCTGGATCTGACATGGGTGTTGCTTAGAGCCTAGAGCCAAGAAACTGACTCTAGCATCTAGACTCTAGATTCTCAATACTAATCACTGAATACTAATTTACTTCTTACGTTAAAATTGCTTATTGCTAATTGGTCACTGTGGTAATCCACTATTGCCTATTGCCTAGTGGTTAATGGCTGAAGTAACTGAAAACTGCATCACTGATACCCCCTTACATTCCCCATATCCAAGGTTATAGGGCCAATACTGTGTTGGCTGGGCAGAAATGCACCGCTTTCCATAACCTGCCAGTCGTCCCAACTAGCTTCAATGCCGCCAATAGGGATAATACTCACCCACATCTTAAAGCTGATCGGGAAGCCATTGGGCTGTAATTTCCATAGATAGGAATCGCCCGGAGTGTTGCCACCGCTAGTGTAGGTGACCAATAATTCCTGGGTACCATCTTCCAAGGATACTATACTCCTTTCTGTACCGGGATCAAAAATCTTGAAAGGGGCAACCAGCCAAAAAGAGTCATTGTTAAAAAAAGAGGTGGCCTTCTTAAGAAGTCTTTCCTTTTCTTCACCCTCAAGGGGTATCTTATCTTTGGCAACTGTACTTTTTGAGGGTACCTTCAAATCGAGATGCACTTGATAATCGCTCCAAGCAACAAGTACGGTATCTACTTTCTTATCCCATCGATAATGGTGTTTTCCATTGGCAAAAGACCATTCCAGGAACCGGGTTTCCTTGTAGGCTTTATAATTGAGGGAGGTCAGCATTTTCATGGCCAAGGCATCGGCATTTTGGCTTTTGATACCCGTAGGCATGGGTTCGTTGTAAATAGCATAGAGTATAGCGCCCAAGGTGAATAACAGCAGCAATACTCCAAGTAATATTTTGCCTATTTTTTTGATCAATTATAATCGGTTTTTAGGGGTTCGCAATGCATCCAGTGAGCCTAATATACAAATTGGGCGGATACAACTTACGGTTTTGCCTAAAATCCTACGGCGGTATCGTCCCCACGCCTATCGGCACCCCCTTCAAGTTTACCGTTTGGCAATATCTTAATGGCATCTACCTTACCTATAACTGGGGTGTTTTCTTCATTAATGATGTACCCCTTGATTTTTAGGTCGCTGAGTAAGCTCTGTTCAAATCCTTCCGGTTCAAAAATGATGGCATCGGGCAGCCATTGATGGTGAAAACGGGGAGCGTTTACAGCATCCTGCATACTCATATTATATTCATAGCAATTTAGAATGGTCTGAGCCACCGCTGTTATTATCGTGGACCCTCCCGGAGTCCCTACTACCATCCATAACGCCCCATTTTTTTCCACAATGGTGGGCGTCATGCTACTTAACATCCGCTTTTCTGCGGTAATGCTATTGGCCTCGGCCCCCACTAGTCCGAACATATTGGGAACTCCTGGTTTGGCACTAAAATCGTCCATTTCATTATTAAGGAAAAACCCAAGTTCATCCGAGAACAGTTTTGAACCATAACCTCCGTTAATTGTCGTTGTGGCCGCAATGGCATTCCCAAACGAATCTACAATAGAGTAGTGGGTGGTTTGATCGCTTTCAACAATCTGTACCTCCCCATGGGATACTTCAGAGGATTTGGTAGCCTTGTCAAAGGAAAAATTTTGCATTCTTTCCTGTAGGTATTGGTCGGACAAAAGTTCCTTTAAAGGGATTTCCACAAAATCCGGGTCTCCCAGAAAGTAGTTTCTATCGGCATAGGCCCTACGCGCGGCCTCCGTAAACAATTGAATGGATTTAACCGAATTATGTCCAAAGCTGGATAGGTCATAGGGTTCCATCATCTTAAAAATTTGATTTATGGTAAACCCTCCACTGCTGGGAGGGCTCATAGATATGATCTTTAGGTCCTTATAATTGAACGTTATAGGAGATCTCCATTTGGCTTCATATTTTTCAAGATCTTCAATAGTAAGATAACCTCCTTTGGCTTGGATAAAATTGGCCAATTTTTCTGCAACTTCCCCTTTGTAAAATCCATCTTTACCTTGATCAGAAATTTTTTGGAGGGTATTTGCCAAAGCCGGGTATTTTATAGAATCGCCCATCTTGTAAACAGTGGCAAAAAAAGTAGTGTCGCTATTCACTTCCATAAAAATGTCGCGATAATTTTCCAATCTTTCGGCTTGCTTTTTGGTTACAATAACTCCTTTTTTTGCCAGCTCAATAACTGGCGCCATGATTTCTTTAAGGGGTAGTGATCCAAATTTTTTATGCACGGCAATTACACCGGCCACAGTGCCAGGAACGCCTACGGCCGTTGCTCCCAAAGTGCTTTTTCCCGGGATTACATTTCCCAAAGAATCCAAATACATATCTGCATGCGCCGCCAAAGGCGCTTTTTCGCGATAGTCCAAACCTCCTATTTCTCCATTGGCTTTCCTATATACCATAAAACCTCCGCCGCCAATATTTCCTGCATAGGGATAGGCCACGGCAAGAGCCAGTTCTGTAGCAATCATAGCATCGAAAGCATTACCTCCCTTTTGAAGGATGTTAGATCCAATTTTGGAGGCCTCCACCCGAGCGGAGACAACCATTGCTTTTTCAGTAACTAAGCCTGTGGGTGTGGGTTCGGGTATGTTCCTGCAATTGATAAATAGGAGTATTCCAAGCAAGAAACCAGTTATACGGATCATAGACTATAATTTTTCCAAAAAGATAGTCATATTCCAATTAAATATAAACTTTAAGACGCAATCGACTTAAAATTTATGGATAAGCATTAATCTATTGGGCAATTCCGTTAATAATTAAATATATGTACCAAGGGCTTGCCAAAATAAAAATAAGTTAAAAGCGGCCAGATAAATGATCGCCTTGTCAAGAGGATACGGCCAATCTTCTTTTCTTGGGCGATTTCATCAGAAAATAAGTATAGGTAATTGAATAAGTTGCAAAAAAAAAGGATTGTACCTTGACAACCCTTTTTATAGTGTCTATTCGGCTTCCCGATGCACGAATTCGCTTAGAGAGATAATTTGTTTTTGATCCTTTGAATTTTGATAAACATTATAGACCGTTGGATAATAGGAGGTTTTTGTAAATTTTGTAGGTTGCGAATAAGCTTCGCTGAAAGGAACCCCACTTTCTATGTAGGCCACTGTATTCATTGGTTCCACAAATGTTACCTCCCCATCGTAAGTTCCATAAAGCAGTATATTGGAAAATGGGGGAACAAAGCTCGTTGGGATCCAATGGGTACCCATCATAGGCACTGCCGTACCACCATCCGGCGGAGTTATATAATCAACAGGTAGGTAGCCTGGTGGCGGATAATTGTCGAACTGGGGCGTTGCTTCGGGGTAGGTCGGAATTGCCTCCCGGGCGGCAACTGAGGTCAAATAAAAGTGTACATCAAAATGAGGTACTGTAAACACGCCATCGGGTTCATGTCCGTGAGGGTTCCAATCAAAAAGGACATGATTGAACGGGGTCACATCCATTGCTTTTTTGTGCAATGGAAGTACCAATTGTACAGGGTCATCACCTTTGGGCAGTTGGGTTAGTAAATTTTTGGACATTTCCACGCCCAATTCTTCTGGAGTGCCATCTTTTGCAATCCTTATCCATGACCGTACATGGCCTTTCCCCAAGGATATTTGGGGACCATAGAAAGTGTTGGATTTTAAAAGGGCCTTGCTATTGACAGGTTCCAGGGTATCTTCGATTGTTGACTCCGGACTACAGCCCAGAAGCATTAAGAGAAAGATCAATCCAATTCCAATGTAGTTCAAATGTTTAATTCCCATAGTTGTTGTTTTTTAGGTAAAGTTTTAAATAAAAACGCACACCATTGTTTGCACAATGTTAAAAGGACTAACTGTGAGGGGAAATGTATTTAAGCGGAACTTATAATTATTTGGGGGAGTGTTCCCACATTTGGGAAAGGTGATTAAAGGTACTTATTTATTGTAATTTAATACCATATTTAGATGAAAAAAATCATGGTTGTCCCTTGACATGGAATGGGTTTTACCCACAATTCCTGGTACTTATCTTAAGGAGAGATATTTTTGTTTGGAAAATACGATCAATTCTTCAAAAAAATAAGTGAATTCCTTTTCAAAATCGGTATAATGTTCTTCAAGGTCCAAAATGGCAAAATTCATTTTGGATTTATTTTGGGTCCGCCTATTCATTCCATTCAAAACCCTGGATATACCTTCCATTTTGGCATAATTCAAAATCCAATTATCCGCAATCATATAGGGCATCATGCGCTTGACCCCTATGGGAAGTATATCGTAATTGTTTTCCAAAAGATCATAAAAATTGTCCACAAAGTGGGGCAATGGGGTATCGGCGTATTCTGACCAATTCTTGGCTAAAAAGTGATCATAGAAAATATCGACAATTACACCGCTGTAATGACTATAGTTTTCATGCAAGCGTTTGGTGCTCTGCCTTACAATTGGGTGCTTGTCCGTATAAGTATCTATAGCACGGTGCAGTACAATTCCTTTCTGAATTTTTTCTGGAAGGTGATTGTATTTATTGCCCCTTATACTGTCTGCTATAAAATTTCCGATAGTTATCTGGTCGTCTTCAAAAGAAAGATATAGGTGTGCTAAAAAATTCATTGACCTCGGTTGAAGTTTATTAAGTTCGAATTTACAACTTAGCGGCATAGGATTTAAACCTAACCTTTTATATTTGTAAAAATTTATAAATAAAATATGACTTTAATAAAATCTATTTCGGGAATACGAGGTACCATTGGAGGTGAACCAGGTGATAATTTAACGCCTATTGATGCGGTTAAATTCGCGGCTGCTTACGGTGTTTGGTTAAAAGAATACTCTAAAAAGGAAAAACTAACGGTAGTTATTGGGCGAGACGCGCGACTATCCGGAGAAATGATCCAGAATTTAGTAGTATCCACCCTAGTAGGTTTGGGAATAGATGTAGTGGACCTGGACCTGTCTACAACCCCAACTGTAGAAATAGCGGTGCCTTTGGAAAAGGCCGATGGGGGTATTATCCTTACGGCCAGTCATAACCCAAAGCAATGGAACGCCTTAAAACTTCTAAATGAGAAAGGGGAGTTCTTGGATGCTGCCCAAGGTGCCAAAATATTGGAAATTGCAGAGAAGGAAGCTTTTAATTTCTCAGAGGTGGATGATTTGGGAACCGTTAATAGGAACGATTCCTATATCGATATCCATATAGACGAGGTGTTGGACCTTTCTTTGGTTGATGCCGATATTATAAGAGCGGCCAAGTTTAAGGTAGTGGTAGACGGGGTAAATTCTACCGGAGGCATTGCCATACCTAAACTTTTAAAGGAATTGGGAGTAGAAGTAGTGGAACTGTACTGCGATCCTACAGGGCATTTTCCGCATAACCCTGAGCCTCTAAAAGAACATTTGGGCGATATATGTGCATTGGTAGTAAAGGAAAAGGCCGATTTTGGAATCGTTGTAGATCCGGATGTAGACCGTTTGGCTTTTATCACCAATGAGGGGGAAATGTTCGGGGAGGAATATACTTTAGTAGCCTGTGCAGATTATGTGTTGGGAAAAACCAAGGGAAATACCGTTTCCAATCTATCTTCTTCCAGGGCTTTAAGGGATATTTCTGAAAAACATGGAGGCACTTATGAAGCTGCTGCTGTTGGTGAAGTAAACGTGGTGACCAAAATGAAGGCCAACAAGGCTATTATTGGTGGCGAGGGCAATGGAGGCATTATTTATCCTGAAAGTCATTATGGTAGGGACTCTTTAGTAGGAACGGCCTTATTTTTAATGTTGATGGCAGAAAGGGGAGGTACCGTAAGCGAGCTAAGAGCCAGTTACCCCAGTTATTTTATGAGCAAAAAGAAGATTGAACTTACTCCTGGTTTGGATGTAGACGGTATTTTAGTTGCTATGGCGGAGAAATATAAAGATGAAGAGATTTCTACCATTGATGGTGTAAAGATCGATTTTCCAGAGAATTGGGTACACCTGCGTAAATCCAATACCGAGCCTATCATACGAATTTATACGGAAGCCAAAAGTCAGGCCGAAGCGGATGGCCTGGCAGATAGAATAATAGGCGAGATAAAGGCAGTAGCAGGAATCTAATATAATAGTTTAAATAAGGGTCGGAAATCGCATATTTTCGGCCCAAATTTTTAATTGGGCATATGAAATATCACATTTTAAAATTACTTCTTGTCGTTTTTGTGGCGGGATCTTCTTTTGGTATCCATGCACAGGCAGATACCCTAAGGGTGATGAGTTTTAATATTCTACATGGGGCCACTACCAAGAACGATTTTAATTTGGATACCATAGCAGGAGTGATTAATCATTATCAACCCGATTTGGTAGCGTTACAGGAGGTCGATTTTAAAACGAAGAGAGCCAAAAACTACGATTTGCCCACCGAATTGGGAATCCGAACAAAAATGGCCTCGTTATTTGCCAGAGCCATGTATTATGATGGAGGGGAGTATGGAGAGGCGGTGCTATCAAAATTTACTTTTATTGGCAGTGAGAATTTAGCGCTGCCACATTTACCGAATTCGGAACCTAGGGCAGCTTTGGTAACCCAAGTCAAAACCAAAAACGGTAATACCATTCAGTTTGTTGGTACCCATCTGGATCACTTGAAGGATGAAACCGATAAAGTGATGCAGGCCAAGGCCATCATTGCCCATTTGGGGGATACGGAACTCCCAACTTTGTTGGTGGGCGATCTTAACGCAGTGCCAAATAGTAACCCTATCACTATTATATCTGAAAAATTTTCAAAACCCAAACACCCCAATGCTTGGAAAGGCACTTTTCCGGCAACCGGTCCCAATATCTGCATTGATCATATTATGTACAATCAGCCCGAAAAATGGCAGGTGTTGGATTATGAGGTGGTATGTGAGAATTATGCCAGCGATCACTGTATCGTGATTGCCACTCTGGTATTTACTCCTTAGCCAGTTGTTCCTTTAGGTAGGCTCCACGTACCAATTTTGAGGTCTGGTGTTCGCCGGTATGGCTCCAACCCGGAGGCATAACAATATAAAGTAGTTTATTTTTTAAGCCAGGCGCTTTGGCGACATCTTTGAACAAGGCCACAAATTCGCCGAAATAAACATCCAAAAAGTTGCCGCTATCCATTTTACGGGTTATACCATATTCTATTTCAATATCATGTTGTTCATCCTGGTAGGTTCCAAAAACCTTGTCCCAGATATTCAGCAAATTGCAGAAATTGGTATCCATATATAATGGATTCCTGGCGTGATGTACCCTATGATGGGAGGGGGTTAATATAATTTTGTTCAAAAAGCCCATTCTACCATCTTTCATCATATTTTCACCAACATGGATAAATGCGCCATAGGTGCCATCTATAAACATGATCAGAAATAGTAAAATTGGTTCAACGCCCAAGAGGATACATACTGTGGTTCTAATGGCATCGGCATAAGGGGCCTCTAGAAAAAAATGGGCATGGGTAACGGAAAGGTTCATTTGTTCTGGAGCGTGGTGGGTAGAATGCAAACACCAAAAAAGTCGCACTTTATGCCCCCAATAGTGGTATAGGAAATGACCGAATTCCCAAACAATATATCCGTAAATAAACCAATACCAGGTCATTTTTGTCTGGAAAAGGGCATAGGGTTGTAACCACCCTATAATAAAGGTCACCATGGCTATGGCTATAAATCGGCCAATAAACCTATTAAATACATAGATGAGGAAGTTAACCTTATATACCTTGGTATTAGGCTTTTTGTATACCAGACCAAGAATGAATTCCAATAGTAATAATAGGGGAATTATGGGGTAAATAAGGGAAACAACACCATCGTAAGTAGAGAAAACACTATAATCTCCTGCTTGCAAAATTTCCAGTGCCTGCCGTATGCCCAAAAATCCAATGATTTCATTGTATAGGGTTCCTAAAATGTCCATAAGAGGTTTGACTTATTATAATTATGGCTTTAATATAATTATAAAAGTTAAAACGTACCATAAATTTAGACCAACGCCCTGTTAGACAAGAGTTTGGTTGCTATAAGGACAGTAGGTAACACAAATGCACTCAAACTTTTTCTCACCTATTTACCAATAATAATGAAATCGCAGCGCCTGTTGGCCAGATGGTCTTCATTGCTGCAGGGGACACCGTTAGCACAATTATTTATCAAACGGGACTCTCCATAACCTATGGCGCTCTCAATTCTTGAGGGATCAATTCCCATATAAACAAGATAATCCAGGGTAGATTTTGCCCTATTATCGGAAAGTTGCATATTAAATTCATCTGATGCCCTAGAATCGGTATGTGCTTCTATCTTAATTTTTACCGATGGAAAGTCATTCATAAAGCTCACTATCTTGTCCAGCTCTGCAGCGGCTTTATACGTAATATTAAATCGGTTCAGATTAAAAAATATAGGGTTTACCCTAACTTTTTCTACTCCACCTTCGTTAACCACAAACTTTGAAAAGGGAATCAACATCGTTTTATTAACGTCCTTATAAAGGGTTGGATTATCAGCATTGTTGACCGCAAGAATTTCCTGTTTGTATTCTAGTTTAAAGAAGGCAAATATGTGATTGATATTGGGATCTAAAGCTACTTCAAAGTTACCTTGCTCATCTGTATTGGCCTGTATAACCAATTGTTTGTTCTCATCATATACCTTTATAGTGCCTTCTGGAATGGGATTCTTGGTCATATCGTCTAAAATAGTGCCTTTATAAACCATCATTTCGGCCGATTTATTAAAGGAATAAATATCGTCGTCCCCTTTTCCATTGGCCCTGTTGGAAGAAAAGTAGCCCGTGTTTTCCGAGTCTTTTATGATAAGGGCAAAATCATCCATATTGCTATTGATGGGCATTCCCATGTTTTTTGGGATTCCATAAACATTGCTCGATTCCATTTCAGCTTTAAAAATATCCAATCCACCCAGGCCAAAATGACTGTCCGAAGCAAAATACAAGTATTCGCCTTCAACATATGGAAACATTTCCCTTCCCGAGGTATTAATGGTAGGTCCAAGGTTGGTGGCAGGGCCCAAGTCTCCGTCTTCATCAATATCCACATAGTAAATATCAGTTTCTCCAAAGCCTCCGTACATATTTGCAACAAAGAATAGTCGTTTCCCGTCCTCTGTTAAAAATGGATGCCCGAAAGAGTATTTGGGATTGTTGAATTTTAAGGAAACTGCATTCACAATGGAATCTCCTTCCACATCTCCCCGTAAGATCTGCATATTGGAGAACCCTTTTGGATTTACCTGCAGCTCGTTGCCTTTTAAATAATTTTGGGTAAAATAAACGGTTTTATAATCGGAGGAATAGGTTAGGGTTCCTTCGTGAAAGGAGGATTGAATGTTCTTATGGAATTTTTGTACATCGCCAAGCTCTCCTGTAGTTTTGTTCCTATCGGCCGTAAAAATGGAAAGATATGGTTGGTTGTTCCAGGAGTATTCGGCATCTTCGGAAAACTCCGGAGCTCTACTTGAGGAAAATACAATAGCATCTTTATAGTACATAGGGGCAAAGTCCGAAAGTTGCGAGTTTATTTCTGAATTGGCAATGTTGTATTGGGGTGCCTCCGCCATAAGGCTATCCAAATAATTTTCCTGCTCCAAGATGGTGGCCAATTTTTGCTTATCATAGTTGTAATATTCCTTGATTATACTATTGGCAACACTATATTCCTGGCAGGCTTTAAGGCTTTGTATGTATTTGATAATCGTTTTCTCATCTACTCTTTTATCCTTAAGGGCATAAAATTTTTCGTACCAAATTTTGGCATTGGCATAATCATTAATATTGAAATAACTTTCTGCCAAGCGTTCCACAAAAAGAGGTTTGGATTTTTTCTTTTTCGATTCCAGTTGCTGGTAAATATTTATCGCCTCCGTGAAATTTAAATTTTGAAAATACTCGTTCGCATCCGCTCTGGAATTTTGTGCCAGATGGACATTATAAATAAATAGAGTTAATATGGAAAGGATAATTTTCATAGGTCTTTGCTTAGAAAAATCTGGGTGAACGGGCATTTGGCCCCCATCTTGGCATTAAATATTTAAGTATAATTTCGTGAGAACCCTGATTGTAATTACCAATATCGGATATACTGTAATCATATGAATAACCCATAAAAAAGTTCTTGGAAATCTGGAATCCGGCCATGGCACTATAACTGTCCTTAAGTCTATGTGAGGCACCTAAGGTAAATTTTTGCAGAAAAAGCACGTTTAGGGAGGCGTCTATTGTAAGAGGTGCATGATCTATAGTCTTGACCAAAATAGAAGGCTTTAATTTTACGGTAGCTGAAACATCTATTACATACCCAGCAATAATATATATATGGTTGTCCCGATGTATCAAATTCTTGTCGCTTTCTACATTGGATTGGTTTATGAGCATGTTGGGAATTGAAAAACCTACATACCAGTTATCGCTAAAAATATATGTCCCTGCACCTATAACGGGGAGGGCATTGTAATAATCGTCATAACTAAAAAGAACATCATTCTGGTCGTAATAACTGCCTTTGGAATAATCGACCTCAAAAAAATCGATGCCCGCATTTAGGCCTAGCGATAATTTTACTTTTTTGCTCAAGTTTAGATAGTAAGAGAAAACCGCATTGGAACTAAATTCGGTCGAAGGTCCAATGTTATCTTTAAAGATATTAACGCCCAAACCAATTTTGTTGTTGATGATCCCGGAAACTGTAAGTGCTTTAGTCTCTGGGGCACCGTCAATTCCAATCCATTGTGCCCTGTAGCTCAAAGTGGCATCCATACGGTTGTTTTCATTAACGTATGCCGGATTTATGGTAGAGGTATTGTACATATACTGGGTATATTGTGGCAATTGCTGCGCCATTAGTCTACCTCCACCTAAAAGGAGAAACAGTGTTAAGAGTTTTGGTATATTTTTATTTAGGATCTTCATCTATTGGTTGATGTGTAATGCTTGTTAGTCTTTTCTTAAAAATAACCAACCTGTTTTGCTTTCGCTCAAAGCATCGGTTTTAAGTATATAGAAATAGGTTCCTGTGGGCAATGGCTCTCCTTTGCGCACAACACCTTGTACATTGGCCAATCCTCGCCAATCATTTTGGTATGCTTTTTTCTGATACACCAGGGCACCATATCTGTTAAAAACTTGGAAATCCGACTCTGGAAACGTTTCAATACAATCTATTCTGAAGTAGTCATTATCACCGTCGTCGTTTGGAGTAAATTCATTATATACTTTTAAACATGATGGTTCCAATACTATCTGAGCACTATTATTATTCAAGTTGTTGTCCAATGGAGTAGATCTCGATATGGATGCATTGTTAATATAACTTCCAGCAGCTTTAACAGTTGCCCCAATATTCAATTCCACCGTCTCTGAAGGCCCAATATTATCGATACTCCATTCCCCGTTGGATGGGTTATAAGTGCCTTTGGTTGCTGTATATTCTATATAAGTAAATCCACTTTCAATTCTTTCATTGATTGTAAGGTCGGTGAAATTAGTATCTCCGTCATTGGTAACGGTAATGGTAAAATTAACATTTTCACCTACCATAGGATTATAGCTGCTGGCTTCTTTTCTTATTTTTAAATCTGATATTCCATCTACTTGAACTCTAATTACAAGTCGATTTATACTTTCACAATTTGAATCGATCAATGCAGCATAGTAGTTTGTTCCGTCTACCAATGTGGTGTCAAAATCCAAGATATTTCCAAGTACAGGAGCATCATACCAGATAATATTGCTTTCGTTGACTTGAATATCACCAAGGGTTGGATTATCGACTGTAGAAAATACTTGAGTCAAACTTTCTGAAGTAGGCGTAGGTGGTTCAATTAAATTAATAGTAATTCCTAAACGGGCTGTGCTTTTTAAATCACCCGATAATTGTGAAGCATAATAGGTTTTTTGATGTTCCAATAAAGTGGAAGAGTCTAATATGTTTTCTCCATTTTCTTGGTCATACCATAAAACATTACTCTCGTTAATTTGAATATCATTGAGACTTGGTCTGTCAAAAGCACAAAATTCTTGGTTAGTGGAATTTGTGGTAAGAGTTTGTAATGGCACAAGACTAAGCTCGTCTGTGGTGGCATCATTTGCTGTATTCCCCGCCAGGTCTGTGGTGGTTGCCGACACGTCATAAGTCCCTTCAGGAAGTTCGCTTCCTGCGGGTACGGTCAGGGTCCAGGTATCGTTCCCATTATCGGTAAGGTTGCCATCGCCCTCGGTATAGGTGGTCCCGTTCAGGGTGACCGTAAGCACGTCGGCCGAATCTGCAGTCCCGGTAATGGTCGGGGTAGTATCGTTGGTCAACAGGGTATTTACGGTGGGTGCCGTAGGATCCGTAAGGTCAATGGATAGTTCGTCCGTAGTGGTATCGTTTGCAGTATTGCCGGCCAGGTCTGTGGTGGTCGCCGCTACATCGTAGGTGCCTTCGGCCAGTTCGCTCCCTGCGGGTACGGTCAGGGTCCAGGTATCGTTCCCGTTATCGGTAAG
>NZ_JAHKPO010000027.1:30178-188796 GCF_018860365.1 Arenibacter algicola | reverse complement strand
ACTTTTGGGATTGATCCAATAACAATGTATATTTAGTATATTTACTTTATAAATAGATGTAGGCAATCTATAAAGTGGATTGCTGGTGGACAATGGTAATCAATTATATGTCATATAAATTATTCTTCCTTTTATTCTTACTTACCAATTGCTTATTCTCACAGGTGAATACCGTGGAGTGGGAACCAGCTTATAAGTTCAAAATTGAGGATTTTCAAGGCTCAAAAACAGCTATTAACAAGGATATAGACAAAGTATTGGTACTATCTGGGGTTATATTGGATTTTGAATTTCAAATGTCCAATGTTGAATTTATGTTTACAAAGAACTTCAATTCCAAAGTGAGTTGTACATTTCATAAGGATGCAGCAGTGATAATGGCTCCGGATAGTTTGGAAGCTAAAAGATTGATAACACTTGTTAAATTCGATTTTGATCTCTCAGAGCTTTATGCCAGAAAGATTAGAAAAGAACTGTTTCAGAACAAAAAAACCTTTTCCGATGCAACGTTTTTTCAACCTTATTTTGATAAAATGATAGCAGAACGCAATAAGATCAGTTCAAGGGTCTATTTGGAAACGGATTTTGGCAACAAGTCGGCAATATTGGAAAAAGAGCATGAGGCCGTTAAAAAAGAACTGATGGAATTTTCTGATTTCTGCAAGGAATGCAAGCCCCCAAAAAACCGCAATAAAACTAATTGACCAATCCTATTGGCAATCTCAACTAATATAATTCCAAATATTCTTGTACTTCACCAATTGCGTATAGGCATGGAGTATAACGGGATGCTTTTGTAAAGTAATATCTTCCTTTAAAATTTTTAGGGCATGGTATCTTGCCGTTTTTAAAATATCGTTGTCCTTGATAATATCGGCTATCTTAAGATTAAGTACACCACTTTGCTGGGTTCCCATTAAATCCCCTGGACCACGGAGCTTTAAATCAACTTCAGCAATTTGAAATCCGTCATTGGTGCCTACCATGGTCTCCAACCTTGTTTTGGAATCTGAGGACAGCTTGTGTCCGGTCATTAAAATACAAAAACTTTGATCGGCCCCACGACCAACCCTGCCCCGTAATTGGTGGAGTTGTGACAACCCAAAACGCTCCGCACTTTCAATGATCATTACCGATGCGTTGGGAACATTAACGCCTACCTCAATTACCGTTGTGGCGACCATAATCTGTGTTTCCCCCTTAACAAATCGTTCCATTTCATAGTCTTTGTCAGCTGGTTTCATTTTACCATGTACAATGGATATCTGATACTCGGGCATAGGAAAATCCCTTGCTATACTCTCGTAACCATCCATAAGGTCTTTGTAGTCCAAAGCCTCGGATTCCTGAATTAAGGGATAAACCACATATACCTGTCGCCCCTTTTTAATCTCGTCCCTTATAAACTGAAATACTTTCAAGCGGTTGGAATCGTACCTATGGACCGTTTTAATAGGTTTTCTTCCCGGGGGAAGCTCATCTATGGTAGAAATGTCCAAATCGCCGTATAAACTCATTGCCAAGGTTCTGGGAATAGGGGTAGCGGTCATAACCAAGATATGGGGCGGAACATCATTTTTGTGCCATAACTTGGCGCGCTGTGCAACGCCAAATCTATGCTGTTCATCCACAATTGCAAGGCCCAGATTTTTATATGCAACCTTATCCTCCAGCAGGGCATGGGTACCAATTAAAATATGGAGTTCCCCATTTTCCAATTGTTCATGAATTACCTTTCTGGCCGATTTCTTGACCGATCCAGTAAGTAGGGCAATGTTAACGCCAATATCTCCTAGAAGATCCTTTATGCCCATAAAGTGTTGGTTGGCCAGAATTTCCGTAGGCGCCATTAGGCAGGCCTGGTATCCGTTATCTATGGCGAGTAACATGGTCATGAGTGCCACAATAGTTTTGCCCGACCCTACATCTCCCTGAAGTAATCTATTCATTTGTGCGTTGCTGCCCAAATCGGCCCTAATTTCCTTAATAACCCTTTTCTGTGCATTGGTAAGTTCAAATGGCAAATGATGCTTGTAAAAGGTTTTGAAAAGGGTTCCGACCTTATCAAAATTATATCCCTTTATTTTCTGTTTATGCATTAAGTTTTTGGAAATCAGCTGTAGTTGTATATAAAATAATTCCTCAAATTTTAGCCGAAATTGTGCCCTGGCCAATAATTCCTGATTCTTTGGAAAGTGGATATTAAAAAGTGCCTCCCCTTTAGAAATAAGGCTTAATTCATTTATGAGGCTAGGGGATAGGGTTTCCTCAAATCGTCCTTTGGTCTCCAAAAATAATTGCTGTATAAGTTTGTTGGTCACCCTATTGGTTACGCCCTTGTTGGCCAATTTTTCGGTGGAAGGATAAACAGGTTGCATATATATTTTTAAGCCCTTTTCATGGTCTTCCCACAATTCCATTTCTGGATGGGGCATGGAGAAGGTGCCATTGAACCAATTGACCTTTCCGAAAATAACATATGGAATGTTTAACTTGAGGTTTTCCCTGATCCATTTTTGTCCCCTGAACCAAACCAGTTCCATTTCTCCCGTATCATCAATAAATTTGGCTACCAATCGTTTACCTTTTTTTTGTTCAACCGTTTTAATGTTGACAATCTTCCCAACAATTTGAACATCCGAACTGGTCCGCTGTAATTGGCTAATTTTATAATATTGGGTTTTATCAATATAACGATTGGGAAAAAGATTAATTAAATCCTGATAGGTATGTATTCCAAGCTCCGATTGTAAAGTCTCGGCACGGTTGGGACCAACGCCTTTTAGATAGACAATAGGCGTTTGTAGTACATTGGAATTCATTGAAATATACCTGATTATTAGAAGCCCTACTAACAGTGGTTGCAAAGTAAGATAGGACGACCGGATTTTATGATGCTATTTTTGACCAGACTAAAATAGCAGTTCCGTCAAACAACTGCAAGTGTGGGTTTATTATTATCGGTCCACTATAGCAAAAGTAAACCATCCTTTCTTCACTCTTATTTTTTCTTTAAACCAAATATTATTGCCAAGAATCCGACAAACAGTAGTGAAGCACCCCACCACCAAAAAGTGTTATGCGCATTTTTATTGGAATCAAGGGCTCCGTAATACGCAAAACCATTCCAGTAATATGGCGATTTTTTAGAATTGGGAATATTATTATCCCGTAGGTAGGACAGCTTGGCTGTATGATTCGATTCAAATACAGATTCTGTAGACCTAAAAGATTCATAAAATCGGGACATTAACGATGCAGTGCTCTGGTCGTTTACTTTCCAGAGCGAAAAAAGTACAGAGGAGGCACCAGCATACTGAAAACCACGGGCTACACTGATGGCTCCTTCCCCTTTTTGTAGTTTACCTATTCCGGTTTCACAGGCACTTAAAACAATGGTCTTGCCACTCATATCCAAACTGTGTAATTCAGGCAAGTAAAGCAGATCATCATAGAATTGTACAAAGGCGGGGACTACAAAATCACCACTGCCTGCATGGGTAGATAAATGTATTAGGTCGTGGTTTTTTGCCTTCTGGATAAAATTTTCTTTTGTGGCCCGGGACTCCAAAACCAATTCTGCGGACATGGCGCCCCCAAGTGCTTTTGCCTCCTCCTCCGAATAGGATAATTCCTCGGGACTTCCTTTAAAGATGGGGAAAATTCCTAAAACCGATTTTCTTTTGCTATTGGATATTGATGTAAGATATTGGTGCGCATTAACAGCATACGCTACCTTTTTCGATACCGCTAAAAAGGGCATTTTGGAAAACGATGTGCCTTTTGTAGGTTCGGTCAAAAGCGATTCAAAAGGAAGGAAGTTCAATAGTCCATCAGGGATCAATACTAGATGTTTTTTATTCAAAGCGTTCTGTAATTGTAGCACCTCAAATAGCTCAAATGCAGTTTTTGCAAAGTTTGAAACCTCATTATTTATAGCTTTTGGACCATCAAATAGATGTACAAATTTCAAAATATAAGAGGACAGTTCTTCTGTATCGGGAAGTTGGTACATCCGTATTCCTGAATCATCGATTGTAAATTGATAGTTGCTTTTTGTCCCTAAAAAATAGGATTGTAGTACCGCTTCATCCGTTTTTAACTTGTTTTGCAATTCAACTAGATCTAGCTCTGTCTGAAACATTTTAGGCAAATTGGATTGTAGCAACTTAATTTGCCGATCTACGTCTGCCAATTCGGAAATGAAAGTTTCCAATATTTTGTCATTCAAGTTTTTGAATTGTGCTCGCAATAGCTGGTCGGTGAGCTTATCACGGTCTCGTAGGAGGTTTTCCAATCCATTGGTTTTTCCATCCTGCTGTTTATTAAGCATCGTTCTTTCCGTCAATACCATAGCCTTTCCCTGTTCAGAATAGACAAAGGCCCTTTCGGCCCACATTGGATCCTTGGTGTGGGAATAGTGCTTCCATATAAGGTCTATACATTTTTCCGTTCGATGCTTTGCGTCTGCCCGGTGTATTATTTTGGTTTCTTGGGATGTATAGTCCTCTTGCAGCAAATTTGCTACATAAAATGCCAGATCATACGCCCTCAAGGCATCCTTTACGGTTTCAGCGGTAGCCGCGTAGGCATCAAAAATGCGAAGAAAATTACGATCCGGAAATAAAATGGTTTCATCTGGAAGGTTCTGCCCAGAATGGGAGGGAAGCATTACCGTCAAAGCTTTTTGCAATGTGTTTTGAGCATCAAGGGTACGGCCAATTTCCAAAAGCAATTCGGCCTCCTCTACCAATAGGTTTACCCATTGGCGGGCAGATACGCCTTCATCGTTCAAAAGTGCTTTTTTCGCTTTTTCAAAGTAATCCAGAGCCATTTCCTTATGGCCTTCTTTAAGCACTATAAATGCAAGACTTTTAAAGGAATTGACATGATTAATACCTCTCAGTGCAGTAATTTCTAAAAGCAGCTGTTTGGCTTTTTCAAAATCCCCGACCCGAAAATATGCGGTAGCAAGGTTATTCTTCAAAGCCGCTGCGGTCCCCAGAGGTATGCTTTTCTTCTTCAGGGTTTCATTGATCAACAAATACGATCTCTCATATCTGGATGTGGAATTGTAAAGGGCAGATAGTGATAACACAGTATTGAACAATAGGGAATTATTTGTGGTGTTTTTGGCATGGGAAGCGCACTGTATCAATAATTCTTCTGCTTTCAAATAGTCTCCCTGTCTTATATAAATAGCTGCCAAAGGAACAGCTGCATTTTCATAAATATTGTAATCCGATAATTCGTTGGATTTGAAGCGATGATAGGCATCTTCATAGTTTTCGATACTTTTGGAAAGGTCGCCATATTTTTCGAAATAATAACCAAGATTAGATCTGGCTATAACCAAAGCAAGTTGTTGATCAGGGGATTTGGCCGTTAAGCTGAAGTTATTGGAATAAATTACAAGTCCTTGGAGATTTTCAATCGTTGGCTTTGCCACAAGATTGTCCAATTCTTTGTAAAGTTCGTCCGTCGTAAGTTGGGCCGAACTCCAGAAGGGAAGCGCCCAAAAAACACAGACGAATATTTTACTAAGGTTTTTCAATTAGAAGCGCCATAAGGCATAGAGTTGCCAATAGTTAAAATCGGTTTTATTGTTCATGACATAGCGCGCACCCAAACTTGGTCCCAATCGGGAAAATCCTGCAGTAAAGTCCAACAAGATACCGGTTCTCCAGTTGGTAAAGGATTCCTTCATGGAATTGGTATCCGTCTTGGAATCCATTAAAAATTGGTCCGTATCACCTTCGTAATATTCGACGGTTACACTATTATTGGCAGTATTGCTTACATTAATGCTAGATTGCACACCCGCGCCGATACCAATGTAATTATTAATATTATATCGAAGCAAAACCGGCACCTCCCAATTCACACTTTTTTGTTCTGTAGCGGTAATGGTGCGTTGTAACTGTATGCTTCCGTTTCTGGGGTCATCAACCACTTGGTCAACACTTGTGCTACTGGTACTGGAATTAAAACTATTACTGAATTCTGCCTGTCCATAGAAACGGTACGGCTTGTAGGGAGAGACCACGGCACTTAAAAAATAGCTTTGTGCGTTTTCTACCTTAGGATAGTAATTATATCCCGCTTTGATCCCGATAGAAATACCTGGTGTAAACCGGGTTGTTGCGTAATTGGTTATTATAGGTTCATTTTTATCGAAAATAATCGCAGTGCGACTCTTAGTTTTCTGCTTGTGGAAGTCTTTTGCAAAACGGATGCTATATTTTACAAATCCCTTGGTGGAATCTTTTTCCTGTACATTTTTTTGTTCCGTTCCAGGGAGATAGATATTCTTAAAAGTGAAAATGGCCTTGTTCTTCAAGAAAGTGGTATCCAAACAACTGTAGCGCACCGGTTCTTTCGGACAAATTGGACATGCCGGATATTGGTCCTCCAATTTTAAGGTGGCCATATCCAACATTTCGGGAATATCTGTTTCCAAGCGGATAGTCCGTGCCGGTCCCTCCCCGTTGTTCTGAAATTTTATCTTGTACTTCAAGGTCTTAAAACGCACCAAACGGTAATTCATTAATACCCCGTTGGAGGACATTTTATTAGGGTCATGGGAGGTCACGATTTCCATTTCCATATCTTTTACCGTATGGTCACCATAATTATTGTCGGGTACGTAAATACCTCTAACCGAAATAATGGCACTGGTATCCTTTATCATTTCGGGCGCTGTGCGCATGGTCAAAAAAACATTTCTTTCCTCACCAGGCTGCATATTCTCAAATGAAATTGATTTTTGTGAGCGATAGGCTTGTTTAGCTTCCTCCATACTTTGCGGAAGGTTGGTTTTTTTTGTAGAATCCTGTGCCTGTGTGCTATAAGAAACCTGTTCATTTTCTATTGAAGTCAAAAAGGTTTTTGTTGGATTGTAATCCCTATTATAGACCATCACATCCGTAGGAACCAAACTTTCACCATGGTGCAACCTAATTTCAGGTTCTAAGAAGTTATCGTTCTTAAATGCCATTTCGTTATAAAACAGATGAATATTACCTGAAGATGTGTAGTTGTTGGTGTTCTTGTAGCTTACGATCATGACCATTTCTTCATCTATCATTGGCTCTCGATTGCGTTTCAACATGAAATCGTCGGTCATGGTAGCCAGATCGTCTACGTCCTTTGTAATTTCGTTAATGACCACCTTTTTAGGTCTGGTGGCCGGTGGTTTCCCTGTATCGTAATTGTTGGTTGCCCAGAGTTTTGCCTCATAGCTACCCGTTTTTTTATAGGTATGTTTTGGGTCTTTTTCGGTACTATAAGTGCCATCCCCAAACTCCCAATAATAGCTATAAAAAGCCTTTGGTGCCCCTGCTATTTGTTGTAATGGCGGGGTATCGGAAAGAAAGGATACCTCATTGCCATTGGCATCATACCCAATATTGGCGTAACGTACCACTGTATCGTTGGCAACCGGTTCCTGGGCCTGGATAATAGATCCGAAAAATAACAGGAAAAGTAATGTGAGTTGTTTTTGCATTGGAGCGAAATTGGGTTTAACATTTAAAACTCCCTAGTAACTAACGTTTTCTATAACTCTTTGGTATATGTTAAAATTCTTTTGTAAGATTAAGTAATTATAGAATGGTGGCCTAATACCGGCCACCATTCTTGAATAATAATTCAAAACCAATTCATTGAATAATGTATGTCCTATTATTATGGCAAATTGTTTATCAGGGCCTTAAGCTGGGCATCCGATGTAGTTGCCGTTTCCGATAAATTAAAGGTAATTGTCCCGTTGTCCACAATGGTTACCGCTTTTATGGCATATAACCAGTTTCCGTTGTCTTCGCTTACAAAGATGACATGAGCCTCTAAACCGATAGGAATTTGACCATAGTGTTCTGTAAACAATTCCAGATCTTCATCATATTTATCCAAAAAGGCCAGGGCGTTTGGTTCTCCATCATAGGAGATATAAACGGCACTGTTTTCATCATTAAAGCCTTCCGGCACATCAACCAAGAGTCCTGTTTTTGGTCTGGGATCACTTGCAAAACGATCAACATTGGTCCACCCAAATTCTTGGAAGAAGGTATAATAGGCGTCTCCCTGAGTTATACCTTTACCTATTTCTATACCAGGCATATTTCCTTCATCATCACGAATTTCATCCCAAATTATATCGTCACATCCCACGGCATTATCGCAATCTTCACCAATGGTACCTTTCCATAATGACATTTGGTTATCGGCACCACCGGTTAAATCAACAGGAATAACTACCTGCATATTACAACCTAGGTTCAATTGATCTCCTCCTTGAGTGGCATTGACATAAAACTCGCCGCCTGAGATCATAATAGCTTTCCCTCCGTCGTCCATTCTGCCCATTGTTGTTTTGTTGGTCAACAACATATTACCCCTGTCATAAAGTTCTACAATCTCAACAGCTACCTGCCCAGTAACGGCATTCCCGTTTTTTGTTAAACAAGTACCATTAATGCTTATTTGGGTTCCATTTTCAGTTGTAAAAACTCCCATTCCAGAAGCATCGAACTGAAAATTTTGGGTCAATTCTGCCAAGGCATCTGCTTTCAGGCCAGAAAATGCCTGTGGTGTGGCCGCTTGGAACGGAATTCCCTGTTCGTCCGTTTGATCGCC
Organism: Arenibacter algicola; assembly: GCF_018860365.1. GTDB lineage: Bacteria > Bacteroidota > Bacteroidia > Flavobacteriales > Flavobacteriaceae > Arenibacter > Arenibacter algicola_B. The sequence continues at coordinate 180,162 of NZ_JAHKPO010000027.1, read as the reverse complement.
TTCTTCCCTTGAACAACTGGCCATTGTTATTACTGCCATTGCTACCATTCCGAATAATTTTCTAGTGTTTTTCATAATTGATTGTTTTAAGATTTGTTTATTTAATGTTTTACATCCTTATATCAAGAGGGCTTCAGTTTTGTTACCCCTGATTTCTAATTTTTTTTTCGAAAACTGTTTTTTAAAGGGTTTATTTAAAGATTATATCAATATAGGGCACCCCAAAGTCTATTGCCGGTCCGCCATTTTGATGAAAATTTGAACCTGTAATGGTCATTATTCCGTTAGTGTATGGAAAACTCATAGCATTATTGGTTGCCAATCGTCCAATAGTATTTCCAATGTTCGCCCCCCAATTGGTTTGAATTCGTTTTATGGTGTAGGAGGTTCCTGCTACTAGGTTAATGGTAGCAGAAGGTGTGACATAAGAAGTTCCTGTAGCCGAGAAAATGTGGGAACCAGTGTATATGGTATTTGTTGTAGTGTTGTCCACTATTTCTATAACATAAGGTGTAGTGGCAACACCAGATTGACTCTGATACCCAATTTCGCATACTTCCTTGGTTGCAGATAGCATAAAAGTATATTCATGTATTTCAGTGTCATACGTTACATTGTCCGAATGACCGGCACTGATCATACTTTGATAAAGTGTTTGGAAGTCCGAAGTGGAATTATCACAAAACACTGTGGGGTCACCGTCATCTGGAGTACAGGACACAATTCCGAGAACTAATATTAGCATCAATTTTTTCATAATAGGTTATTTTAAATTTGTATTGTTTATTGTTTTATATTTCTATATCAACAGTCCTTTGTTTTTGTTACCCTGTTTCCTAAACAAATTTTGTTTTTTGTGTATTACAGTTATGGCAAAGCGTTTATCATGGTAATCAGTTGGCTCTCGGTGGTCGTGCTCAAATCGCTTTCTTCGATAACTATAGTGCCATCTGCAATTATTGTAACGGGGTTTATGGCATATACCCAATTGCCGTTGTCCTCACTAACAAAGATGACATGACACTCTAGACCAATTGGAATAATACCGGTATGCTCGGAAAATAATCCGGTCTCAGGGTCATAGGCGTCCAAGTTGGCTAGTGAGCCTGCCTCCCCATTATATGACAGATAAAGCGCACAATTCCCATTATCAAAACCTTCAGGTACCGCTGCCCATAACTTCGTCTTAGGTCTAGGGTCATTCCAAAAACGGTCAACGTTTGTCCATCCAAAACTGTTGAATAAGGCCATATATAATGATTGCCCGGCAGCACCTTGACCAATGTCTATGCCAGCTCCTAGGCCATTACGCTTTTGCTCTACCCAAGTAACATCATCACATCCGGTTTCAATATCACAATCCATACCTATTAGGCCGTCCCAAAGCGTCATTCCGGTATCATCACCTCCGGTAAGTGCCGTTGGAACGAAAACTTGCATAGGGCAAATAAGTTGTAGCAATTGTCCATTTTGTGTAGCTTCAATAAAAAATTCCCCTCCTGTAACCAAAAGTTCCTTGCCTCCTGTAGGAGAAAGACCCATAGTAGTTTTATTGGTGGCCAGCATAGTCCCTCTATCAAAAAGCTCTATTACTTCCACATCTACCATGCCTGTAACAGCATTACCATTATTGGCTAAACAGCTTCCGTTAATAGTTATCTCAACACCCTTTTGGGTCGTGAAAGTTCCGGAGCCATCCACATCTATTTGAAATGTTTGTTTTAGATTTTCTAAGGCGGTAGCTTTAAGATCCGTGAAATCTTGGGGAGAAGCCCGTTCAATTGTTACGTCCAAAATATCGTTATCTCCATGTTCATCTTTTTGGCAACTTGTCATCAAAGCCACCGTCATTAAAAAAAGTCCTAAAATTTGTTTTGAATTTTTCATGATTATTATTTTTTGTTAAGAATGATTTTTTTGATTGTTCACCCCTATATCAATGTGCTTTGGATTTTGTTACCCCATTGGTTTAAAATATTTTCATTTTATTAGGTTCTATTATGGATACGAGGAGTTATTTGGTGATACCAAGGGGTCTTCTTTATCTATTATTTGCTAATTTCCTAGGACAACATCAGCCAATACCTTTTAATGGGCCAGAAAGAGAATGGCTGGGGTTCTGTAAGCTTTGTTGAGCCGATACTTTGTTTTACAAGAAAGGAACCCAGAGTTTTCTTATTTTAGGCAAAATTTTCAATTCATGGCAGGATCAAGCATCCATCCCGATCAGAAGTACATAGAGGGTTTATTGATAAACAGTCCGTTGGTGATTAAAAGCATCTATGATCGTTTTGTCCCAAAGGTGGTGGGGTATATAACTAAAAATAGCGGCAATGAAGATGCCGCAAAAGATGTTGTCCAAGAGGTATTGGTAGCAATTTATAATCAAGCCAAACATAAAGGATTGCAATTGACCTGTCCGTTCGATGCCTATTTTTTCCTGCTTTGTAAACGGCGATGGTTGAACGAAATCAAAAAAAGTTCTTTAAAGGAGGTAACAATAAACGAAGAGGTTGTATCTATAAATGACGATGCACAACAACTGGCAGATGAATTTGATATTGAACAACAAAAGAAGTTGGTGTTCAATCGCATGTTTCAAAAACTAGGGGACGCCTGCAAAGATCTATTAAAAGCAACTTTCGAAATAAAATCGATGGATGAAGTGGCTCAAAAACTGGGAGTAACCTATGCCTATGCGCGAAAAAAGAAATCCCTGTGCATTGGCGAATTGACTCGAATGGTACAGGAATCGTCGGAATATAAAAACCTAAAAGCCTAAAATCATGAACGAATTGGATTTAGAACTATACGAAGCATATCTCGACAACACCCTTGATTCGGAAGCAAAAAAGGCATTTGAAGCCCGTTTGTTGGATGATGCATCTTTTAAGGCATCTTTTGATTCCTATAAGGAAACTTCTGACTACTTGTCTGAAAAATTCACCTACCAGGAGGATTTAAACGCTTTTGAAAATAATCTCAAAAATATAAGTAAGGAGCATTTTACCAAAAAAGCATCCCCCAGTTACAAAACTGAAATATGGAAGTACGCAGCCGCAATTGTACTGTTGATCACTATTGGAGGTTATTTTCTTATGGATAATAATGAGCCGCAGTATAATGATTTTGCATCCCAACCCACTATTTCATTGGTACAGAGAAGTAGTGGAGACCCTATGGCAAAAAAAGCAGAGAATGCTTTCAATAACAAGTCCTTTAAAGAGGCAATTAATTATCTAAATGAACTATTGGGTAATGACCCCAACAATCAAGAATTGTTGTTGTATAGGGGTATTGCCCAAATTGAAACTGCTGCCTACGGCAATGCCTATAAGGATTTGGACAAAGTTGCGTCTGGCAGTTCGGTTTATAAAAATGAGGCCTTGTGGCAAAAAGCCTTGGGACTTTTGAAGCAAAAGAATTACAATAAGTGTAAGCTGGTTTTGGTAGAAATACCACCAACGGCCGATGAATATAATAAGGCACAAAACCTGCTTAAAAAATTATAGTCCGTATGCCATAATTAATTTAACAAGGCCGTACCAAGGTCTTATATTTGTAGTATGAAGCATTTCCTTTTTGTTTTTGTTTTTCTGACAACCCATTTACTTTCCGCCCAGCATCAGGACAAGGTAGATTTTATTCAGGGAAAAGTAGATATAAAAATAGATCCCAAGGACGAAACCATTACGGGATCCGTAACCTACAAATTGAACGTCCTACAAAAAGTGGATACCGTTTTTCTTGATGCCCAAAATCTAAATCTAATAGAGGTCAAACTCAATAATAAAAAAGTTAAGCTTACTAATAACGGCAAAAAAATCGTAGTCCATAAACGCTTTAAGGCCAATAAAACCTATACGTTGGATATCACCTATTCTGCCAATCCCAAACAGACCGTATATTTTTTAGGTTGGAAGGACGACATTCTTGGCAACGAGCAGGTCTGGACCCAAGGTCAAGGAAAATATACCAGTCACTGGCTTCCCAGTTTTGATGATATGACCGAAAAGGTTGAATATGACCTCAATATCAGCTTTGATAAGACATACGAAGTAGTAGCAAATGGTGCCTTGGTCGCGACCAAAGAATTGGACGGATTGAAAAAATGGAGTTTTAATATGGACAATCCAATGAGTAGCTATTTGTTGGCTTTTGCCATTGGGGATTACCATAAGAAAGAAGTGGAATCCACTACCGGGATTCCCATTGGTCTATATTTCTACCCAAGTGATAGTACCATGGTGGAACCTACCTATAGATATACTACAGCGATTTTCGACTTTTTGGAAAAGGAAATAGGAGTGGCATATCCGTGGCAGAATTATAAGCAGGTACCTGTTAGGGACTTTTTATATGCGGGAATGGAAAATACAGGGACCACAATTTTTTCAGATTCCTATGTAATGGATTCCATTGCATTTAATGACAGGAACTATGTAAATGTAAATGCCCATGAGATGGCACATCAGTGGTTTGGTGATTTGGTTACCGAAGTGGACGGTGGTAGCCACTGGCTTCATGAAGGTTTTGCTACCTATTATGCCCTGTTGGCCGAGAGAGCGCTTTTTGGTAATGAATATTATTATTGGAAATTATACGAATCGGCAATCCAATTACAGGGATTAACCAAAGAGGATAAGGGAGAAGCCCTAATTGATCCAAAGGCCAGTAGCCTTACTTTTTATGAAAAGGGAGCATGGGCGTTGCATATGTTGAGGGAACAATTGGGGGAGGAATTTTTTAGTCAGGGAATACAACAATATTTAAATACGTACAGATTTAGAAATGCCACTGTGGATGACTTTATTAAGGTTATGGAGTTGGTCAGTGACACTGATTTGGGTGCGTTCCGGAAGCGATGGTTGGAGGATAAGGAATTTCCTTTTGGGGAGGCTAAAACAAGCTTGGTTCGTGAATCGGAGGATTTGAGGAATTTCTTCGGGCTGCAAAAGAAAGCAATGACCAGTAGCATGGACAATGAATCCATTATAAAAAAGTATTTGGAAAGCACAAATTCCGATCAATTAATGGCCAAAATCATTAAAACGTATTACAAATCCCTATCCCAGGATTTTATAAAGGAATTGTTAAGGATTGAAAGTGTGCTAGTTAGGCAGGCGCTGGCTACTTCCACAGTACAGTTGCCACTGGATCTAAAATCTGAATATGAATCACTTTTGGACGATAGGAGTTATATTACCAAAGAGGAAATGTTGTACAAACTTTGGATAAATTACCCGAACGAAAGGGAAAAATACTTGGATAAGACCAAGGGGATCATTGGCTTTTCAAATAAGAACATTCGCATATTATGGCTCACCCTGGCTTTGCTCACCAAGGATTATGAATCCAATAACACCAACGAGTATTATTTGGAACTCAGTGGGTATACTTCCCCTGTGTACCCCTATGAAGTTAGGCAAGGCGCATTTCAATTCTTGGAGCAATTGATTGGTTTTTCAGACAACAATTTGTTGGATCTTGTAGATGCAACCCAGCATCATTCTTGGCAGTTTAGAAAATATGCCCGTTCATTATTGGACCAACTTTTGGAAAAAAAGGAATATCGGGATAGAATAGATAAATTGAGAGTAAAATTTAATAAGGAGGAATTACGTTATATTAGCAACAAACTGATTTCGGAATGAGAGCATTGGTAATTTCTGGTGGTGGTAGCAAGGGTGCATTTGCCGGTGGCGTAGCCCAATACCTGATGCAAGAATTGAACCACAATTACGATTTATTTTTGGGCACCTCCACAGGCAGTTTATTGATTTCCCATCTCGCCCTACAAAAAATTGAAAAAATTAGGCAGGTCTATACTTCGGTAAATCAACATAATATTTTCAGTAATTGTCCCTTTGTGATAAAAAAGAAATATGGCATAGAGACCATTGGGATCCATCATATAAATGTGATGAAAAATTTTTTCAAGGGCAGCAAGACTTTTGGAGAAAGTCATAATTTACTTCAGTTGATCAAGAATACTATTTCCATTGAAGAATTTGAGCATTTAAAAAATGGTCCTTTGGATATAGTGGTAACCGTCTCCAATTTGTCGTTGAACCAGGTAGAGTATAAATCCATCAATGACTGTACCTATGAGGAATTTTGTGAATGGATATGGGTTTCCTGCAACTATACCCCATTTATGTCCTTGGTAAAAAAGAATGGATGTGAATATGCGGATGGCGGATTGGGCAGTATGGTTCCTATTGAAGAGGCTATTAGAAGAGGGGCAAAGGTAGTGGATGCCATAATTTTGCAAACAGAGGTTACCCAATTAAATAGAATGCCCTCCAAGAACGTATTTTCATTACTTACCAGTATGTTTGCCTTTATGTTGGATAGGATAGAACAACAAAATATTAGGATAGGCAAGTTTGTAGCCAACCATAACGATGCAATAATCAACTTCTATTATACGCCCACTGTACTCACTACCAACTCTCTTATATTTGAAAAGGAAAAAATGACGGTATGGTGGGAAAGTGGATTTAATTTTGCCAAACATAAAAACTCTGAAACCAACCTAATAGAGACTGGAATTCTATGAAAGCACTCGTAATTAGTGGGGGAGGGAGTAAAGGGGCCTTTGCTGGTGGCGTGGCCCAATACCTAATGGAAGTTGAAAAACGGGAATATGATATTTTGGTTGGTACCTCCACGGGCAGTCTTTTAATTCCACAATTGGCCTTAAACCAAATTGACAAACTGCATGATATCTATACCAATGTTAGTCAACGTTCCATTTTTAGCCTTAACCCCTTTGTAGTACGAAAAAAAGGTGACAGGGAATATGTGTCCATAAATTTTCTAACTACCATTCTCCAATTTGTAAAGAGCAAACGTACTTTTGGAGAAAGCAAGGCTCTGAGAAGGACTATTAAAAAGAATTTTAGTGAAGCGGAATTCCAGAGGTTAAAAAAAGGACGAAAAGATGTAGTCGTGACGGTTTCCAATCTTTCCAAGAACAGGATCGAATATAAATCCATTAAGGATTTTTCCTATGATGAATTCTGTGATTGGATTTGGATTTCATGCAACTATATTCCTTTCATGTCCTTGGTAAAAAAAGACGGATTTGAATACGGCGATGGTGGGCTAGGGTGTGTTGTTCCCATTAGGGAAGCCATAAGACGAGGAGCTACGGAAATAGATGCCATTATCCTTGAGTCCGAAAATATGGAACATAACAAGGTTTTGGGTAGAAACCCTTTCTCACTTATGTTAAGTATTTATGGTTTTGTTTTGGACCAGATAGAATATCATGACATATCTGAAGGGGTATTGGCGGCAAAACATAATGGGGTGCAATTAAACTTATATTACACCCCCACTAAATTAACTGAAAACTCCTTGGTCTTCAATAAGAAACTTATGTCGCTATGGTGGCAACAAGGGTATAGGTACGCACAGGAAAAATTTTCCAGCGTTGTTTAAGGTAAATTTTAGTTACCAGAGTTCCCCAATTTCCTTTTTAACGTAAGCCAAAGCAGTTGCCGAAGGAGAGCTTTTTTCCATGGTTTCATTTAGAATATCCTCACGGAGCTTGTCTGCCGAATCCGATTCGCTCATTCCTGCCTTCCTGATCATTTGTATGGTGGCACTTTTTGCCGCCTTAATTATATTCCAACATTCATCGGTCATATAGATTTGTTGGGATAGGTTATGCTCAAATTCATTTTCGATACTTTTGATCAGCAAATTTTCATAATCGTTTTTATTGCTGTTTTTAGGTCCTACCCTTACCACCAAACTAGGAATTGCAATTCTCTCCAGAAACAGGGCCATTCTTTCGTAGGCTTGTAATCTAATAGGCAAGGTGTTTTTTTGACTGTCTTTATGCAATAGGTATCGTCTTCTACCTTCTTCGTTTCTGGTATGTAATCTAAAAAAATAAAAGGCGACCACTCCGGTTACTACAGCGGGTAACAAATAGGCAAATAGTTGAAAAATTTCCTCTCCACTCATTTTGTATTGGTATTTTTTGGTTTGTTGATTATTTAACGGCTTATTCCATTAAAAATTATGGTAGGTTTCAATTTTTTACCTGTCACCACTATAATTGGATTAAACTAACCTAGGTCATAAAAAAAAGCGCTAAGTAGCGCTTTTTAAATTGTAATGACTGTTTTATCAGATTTTATATTGCGGTTGTTGAATTGGCTTTCCCAGAGGGAGGTGCTTAAAACTATTCACCATAATATGTTCCTGACGGTTTCAATAACTCTAATGACTTATTTCATGCTCTCCTTTACCAATTTAAAGAATTCATAAAATCTTGGTTGTACAATGATTTCGGTAGCAGTTTCAATACTGTAAAGTCCTAATTCCGATTTCCCTGTGGCGATGATTCGTTTGGGCTCTATTTGATATTTGCTTTCCAGGATCCTAGCTACAGCAGCAGCTTGTTGGGTTCCAATTTCCCAGTTATTCAATTTATTGTCCTTGGATTCCACCAAGTTGCTATTGCTTACAATTTGAATATCCATTGTAGGGTTGGCTTTCAAAATACTTCCAATCTTGGCAATAATAGCCTCTGCCTTGTCCTGTACTTTGAAATTCTTGGAATTCTCGCCAAATATATAACTGTTGTCCATTACCACCGCTACGGCACCATTGCTGACAGTTATCTTGGGATCACTGCCCAATGTTTGCTTAAATTGGGTAAAAACAGCTAGGGTTATAGAGTCGTGACTGCTCAATGCATCATTGATAACCCTCAATTGCGCTTCCTTTTGAACAAGGCTTTCCAGGGTGCTATTTATATGGTCGGATCTCTTATTGGAGGCTTCCGTAAAACTATTTAAGTTTTTTAATAGATTGGCATTGGTTTCCTTAAGTTCATTTACCTGTGCTTCATAGGACTCCACTTTGGCCGAAGCAATTCTTTCTTCGCGTTTGGATTCCGACAGAGCTGTTTCAGACTCCCTTAACTGAGATCTTAGACCATCTACTTCCAGAATAAGATCTTTCTTGCTTTGTGCCTGTGAAATGGATATGTACATTAAAAAAACTAAAATGGTAAAAATTCTTTTCATAGATAATATTTGTTTATTTGAATATTCGGGTAATTCTAATTGGTTGCGTTACTGCAAGGATATACAATTTGATATTACGTGCAAAATTAATATTATATTTGATTAAGGGCCAATCTTATTTTTCATATACTCATTGCCTCCCAAATATGGGCAATTATAAAGATCCTGTATTCCTGAAAAAGGTACTACAGCCTTATTATATCCATAAGTAGAGGATAACGACCTGTTCAAATCATTGTCATCCACATTTACCTGTATATCATCCATAGTAAACTGACAGGGATGTTCATAACCACCAGCATGAGTTATTTCCAGGAATTCCTTTCTAAAGGTTTTGAAATATTGGGACAATCTATCAGATTTCAGAGGAACATTTATTCCGCCCTGCAACCATTTACTTTGGGTAGCTATTCCGGTCGGACATCTGTTGGTATGGCATACTTGGGCCTGGATACAACCAATGCTCATCATGGCTTCCCTAGCTACATTTATACAATCTACACCCATGGCAAATGCCATAGCCGCTTTTGCAGGGAACCCCAATTTTCCACTTCCAATGAACACTATTCTTTCTGTTAGATCGTAGCTTTTAAACAATTTATAAAGACTGGAAAATCCGTATACCCAAGGCAAGGATACATGGTCGGCAAAACTTGGAGGGGCAGCTCCCGTTCCTCCTTCACCACCATCAACGGTGATAAAATCCGGTCCCTTTCCTGTTTCTATCATCAATTTGGCCAATTCCTCCCACTGATCCAATTTGCCAATGGCTCCTTTTAAGCCAACGGGAAGACCTGTTTGTTCAGCAATATCTTCAATTAACTGCATTAATTCCGGTACAGAATTGAAAGCCGAATGGGTAGCTGGGGACAATACATCCTTGCCCATAACAACGCCTCTTATTTCGCTGATTTCATGGGTTATCTTTGCGGCCGGCAAAACACCTCCCTTACCCGGTTTTGCTCCCTGTGAAATTTTAATTTCAATAGCTTTGATGCAGGGGTTATCCAACACCAATTGTTTCATTTTTTCCATGGAAAAATTTCCATCTTCACTTCGTACCCCAAAGTATCCTGTTCCAAAGTGGAATATTACATCCCCACCTTGTTTATGATAAGGGGAAAGACCACCTTCCCCAGTATTCTGATAAGCGCCCGATTTTCTTACTCCATTGTTCATAGCATCTACTGCAGCAGCAGATAATGACCCAAAACTCATGGCTGAGACATTGATTACGGATGCAGGCCTATAGGGCTTTTTACGTTTGTTGTAAGATCCAATGATTTTGGCACAGGGTAAAAAACAGGGATCGGTAATGTTAGGGTGGTTCCCTGGAAGTTTATAAGCCATCATCTGGTTCTTGACAAAAATATGTTGATGTGCATAAATGTCCCGGTCCGTTCCAAAGCCTTCGTAATTATTTTCCTTTTTCGCCGAGGCATAGATCCATCCCCTCTCTATACGGTTGAACGGAAGTTCTTCCCTATTGTTGGCAACGAAATATTGTCTCATTTCAGGACCAATGCTCTCCAACCAATACCTTAAATGTCCTACAATAGGGAAGTTATGTGAAATGGTGTGCCCTTTCTGCACAAAGATGTCCCTGATGGCCACCACAACCAAAAACACTATTATCCATGCCCACCAAGGTAGGTTAGCTAGGATGTTTAAAATTGAATCCATATTTGAAATTTAAGTTTTAAAGATGACTTGAGTGATTATAGAAAATAGGCCTTGTTTCCAAACTACAGTTGCCTCAATAATAAATTGGGCATCCTCATTTGTTTTACAAAGTTTTTAATTGTTCAGGAAGTCCAAACTCATTTCTGTTAGTGCCTTTACCCCAAGAATCATTCCATTTTCGTCTATGCTGAAGTCGGGCGTATGATGTGGAAAAGATGCCGTATTTCCAGGAGTCATGCCTCCCAAGAAAAAGAAGAATCCAGGTACCTCATTTTGAAAATAGGAGAAATCCTCACCACCGGTTACGGCCTTTTGTATTTGTACATTATCCTGTCCCGCGACCCTTTTTAAGGTAGGCAACATTTTAACTACCAGTTCGGGATTGTTAAAGGTAATGTCCGTATTACTTTTTATCTCAATAGTGGCCGTACCACCATATGCCTTGGCAATGTCGGGTACCATTTCTTTCATTCTCTCGGTAATCTGCTTTTGCATGTTATAGTCCAAGGTTCTTATGGTTCCGATCATTTCTGCACTTTCAGGGATAATATTGAAACGGACACCACTCGTAATCTTGCCCACACTAATTACCGCTGCTTCATTGGTAAGGTCAACTTCCCTACTAATAATGGTCTGTAGGCCATCTATGATCTTGGCACTAATGAGAATGGGGTCTATACCCTTCCATGGTTGTGAACCATGGGTCTGTTTTCCCTCTACCTGAATAACGAAGCGTTGCACGGCTGCCATTAGTCCTTCAGATTTATACCTTATGACCCCAACTGGGGTAGCGGAATTAATATGAAGTCCAAAAATAGCATCCACATCCGGGTTTTTAAGAACCCCTTCCTTGACCATTAATAGTGCTCCTCCTTCTTCCCCAGGAGGAGGACCTTCTTCGGCAGGTTGAAAAATAAATTTAATGGTTCCTTTGATTTTGTCCCTATTTTTGGACAGAATTTCCGCAACACCCATTAGGATGGCCGTATGGGTATCATGACCACAGGCGTGCATAACACCAACCTCTTGTCCTAGAAATTCGGATTTTACAGTAGATTTAAACGGAAGGTCGTTTCTTTCCGCAACGGGCAAGGCATCAATATCGGCCCTTAAAGCAATTACTTTTCCATTTTTATTACCTTTTAGTATCCCTACAACCCCAGTTTTGGCAACTCCTGTTTGTACCTCTATCCCTAAGGATTTCAAATGCGATGCTATTTTTTCAGCGGTATTGAACTCTCTATTGGATAACTCCGGATTTTGGTGAAAATCTCTCCTCCAATCTATAACCTTGGGTTCAATACTCTTATATTCCTTTTCAAAATTGTATTTCTGAGCCGAGGAAATTAAACACCACAAAAGCATTGGGAGAATTAAATATAACTTCATACAACTAAATGGGATTTAAAATTTTAGATGCCCAAGACTTAATTGTCTTAAACACTGACCTTAGTTTTTAATAATTTTACATATGGCAACATCATAAAAAGTGTTGTTTTATGTAAAATTGGATTTATAGGATAAATATATTCAAATTAGAACTATTAACTCGGTTGGATTATCACAAATATTAAAGTTGATTTTTTGATAAGGCTATTTATGGTTAAATTCACCGATCGTAACGAGCTTAATATCTACATACGTTTTGGAGAACTATATTAACGAATTAAATGAAGCCCAGAAGGCTCCTGTTTTGCATAAGGACGGGCCTTTGATGGTGATTGCAGGGGCCGGCTCCGGTAAGACAAGGGTATTGACTTACCGTATTGCTTATTTAATGAGCCTAGGAGTGGATTCCTTTAATATTTTGGCTTTGACCTTTACCAATAAGGCAGCTAGGGAAATGAAGAAGCGTATTGCCGATATTGTTGGTACTTCCGAATCCAAAAATTTAATGATGGGTACTTTTCATTCCGTTTTTGCCAAGCTTTTAAGGTTTGACGGTGATAAGTTGGGTTACCCCGCCAATTTTACTATTTATGACACCCAAGATTCGCAACGTCTCTTATCCGCTATTATTAAGGAGATGGGTTTGGATAAGGATATTTATAAGTATAAGCAGGTACAAAATAGAATATCTTCCTATAAAAACAGCCTCATTACCGTAAAAGCGTATTACAACAATCCGGATTTGGTAGAGGCAGATGCCATGGCCAAACGCCCCAGGATGGGCGAGATTTATCAGAACTATGTGGATCGTTGCTTTAAGGCCGGTGCCATGGATTTTGATGATTTATTGTTAAGAACCAATGAGTTGTTGACAAGATTCCCTGAAGTTTTGGCCAAATATCAGGATAGGTTTAGGTATATTCTGGTAGACGAGTACCAGGATACCAACCATTCCCAATATTTGATCGTTAAGGCACTGTCGGACAGGTTCCAGAATATTTGTGTGGTAGGGGATGACGCCCAGAGTATATATTCCTTTAGAGGAGCAAACATTAGTAACATCCTTAATTTTCAAAAGGATTATGACAATGTTGGTATGTATCGCTTGGAACAGAATTATAGGTCCACCAGGAATATTGTGAATGCCGCAAACTCCATTATTGCCAAGAATACAAATCAATTGGAAAAAGTAGTATGGACTTCCAATGACGAAGGACCTTTGATCAAGGTGCACCGGAGTCCAACGGATGCCGAAGAAGGACGATTTGTATCTGGAACTATTTTTGAAGAAAAAATGCAAAACCAGATGCCGAATGGTAATTTCGCGGTATTGTATAGGACTAACTCCCAATCAAGGGCTATTGAGGATGCCCTAAGAAAACGTGATATACCATATCGTATTTATGGGGGACTTTCCTTTTATCAGCGGAAGGAAATAAAGGACGTTCTGTCTTATTTGAGATTGGTCATTAATCCTAAAGATGAAGAAGCGCTTAAGCGTATTATCAATTTTCCTACACGTGGCATTGGACAGAGTACTTTGGACAAACTTACCGTTGCCGCAAATCACTATAACCGTTCTATTTTTGAGGTTATGGAGAACCTGGACAGAATAGATTTAAAGATAAATTCTGGAACTAAAAGGAAATTGGGCGACTTTGTAGCCATGATCAAGAGCTTTCAGATCATGAACGAAAGTGCCGATGCCTTTACCTTGGCAGAACATGTAGCCAAAAAATCCGGAGTATTGTTGGAATTCAAAAAAGATGGCACTCCGGAGGGAATAGGGAAGATGGAGAATATTGAAGAGCTGTTGAACGGTATTAAAGATTTTGTTGAAGGGCAAAAGGAATTGGCAGATGCCAAAGGGGATATTGGCGAGTTTTTGGAAGATGTAGCCCTGGCAACGGATCTTGATAAAGATACAGGGGATGATGACCGAGTGGCTTTAATGACGATTCACTTGGCCAAAGGATTGGAATTTCCATATGTATTCATCGTGGGGATGGAGGAAGATCTATTCCCATCTGCCATGAGTATGAATACCAGGAGCGAATTGGAAGAGGAAAGGCGCTTGTTTTATGTTGCATTGACACGGGCGGAAAAACAGGCATATTTAACCTATACACAAAACAGATATCGTTGGGGCAAACTGGTAGATGCAGAACCCAGTAGATTTATTGAAGAAATTGATGAAAAATTTGTGGAAAATCTTACCCCAGTGGTAAGATCCAGATATACCCCCTTAATTGATGTTGATATTTTTGGCGATGTTGATAAGAGTAGATTAAGACAGAACAAACCTGTACAAGGTACTCCACCCAGTGGTGTTAAGCCCAATGAAAATCAATTGCGAAAACTCCGTAAACTAAAACCCGAACTTGGTACTCCTGTTGGTAACACCAATTCGGTAGACCCCAATTTATCCGAAGGTTCATTAGTAAACCATACTAGATTTGGTAGGGGACAGGTAATAAAAATTGAAGGGGTTGGAAATGACAGGAAGGCTGAAATTAAATTTGATAAGGGAGACATTAAAAAACTTTTACTAAGGTTTGCCAAGTTGGAGGTACTCTAATTCCAAAGGCACCGTAGAAAGCTTTTATTACGCAAGGATAGACTATAAATGCTCTTGGATAAAAGCCTTTAATTTAATAGTCGTGTCCAATAGATCCAAACCTACCCAACCGTGACCTCCGTTAGGGTATAGGGTAAATTCGTGCTCTACGTTTAATTCCATTAATCTATCCCTTAGACTAATTCCTTGGGAATTTGGAATTAATGGGTCCTGTGCCCCATAAAATAATAGGGTGGGAGGAGAAGTTGTGGTTACCTGATATAAAGGACTCACCTCTTCCAAAACTTCTGGATCATTCCCAAATTGATCTAAAAGGATCCTTAATTCTTCATTTGGAGTATTTATGTATGCCTCGTCCAACAGATTCGTAGGCCCAACAATACTGCAGACCATCTTCACCTGCTTTTTGGTATCGTGTGCATAGCTCCATAACAAGGAAAGGTGGGCTCCGGCACTGGCTCCAATAAATCCAATGTCTGTGGATATCTGAAACTCCTGAGCCTTATTGCGCAATTGGCTTACTACAAGATTTATATCATCTATTTGCATGGGATATGGAGGATTGTTGTCATCCGCCAATCTATAATTCATGTTAACCACTGCAATACCGGGTAATTGACTCTTGATAAAATCCTTAAATGCATCCATTTCGGATTTATCACCAGCAGCCCATCCTCCTCCATGTATCAAAATCAGCACTTTAGTATCCTTGGTCCTATTTTGTGGAAGATAAATATCATACTTTTGATGCAAATCGGAACCGTATTCCAAATTCATCATGGTTTTGGCTTCCAAGGCGGCAATTTCCGGGGCAATAGAGTCCTCCGAACATGAGCTAGTGACAATAAAAAGGAAATTTAAAAGTAGGATGAAGACGAACTTATACATGATAATATTATTTCTTAAATTGATAACGTCTTTTTTTAACTAATAATATGGCAGAATTAATAAAAATATATCCAGAAAATCCAAATCCCAAGGAAATTAAGAGGGTAGTGGATGTACTAAAAAAGGGAGGGCTGATTATTTATCCAACAGATACGGTGTATGGCTTGGGATGTGATATTACAAACACCAAAGCCTTGGAAAAAATAGCACGGATAAAAGGGGTAAAATTGGCCAAGGCGAATTGGTCCTTTATATGTGCCGATCTTAGTAATCTTTCGGATTACGTAAGACAAATTGATACCTCTACCTTTAAAATTCTAAAGCGGGCCCTACCCGGACCTTATACTTTTATACTTCCTGGGAACAATAATCTACCCAAAGAATTTAAAAAGAAAAAAACGGTGGGTATTCGTATTCCCAATAATTCCATTGCCAGGACCTTGGTTGAAGCTCTGGGAAACCCTATCGTTTCAACCTCCATTCGAGATGAGGATGAACTATTGGAATATACTACCGATCCGGAATTGATCTATGAGAAATGGAGAAATCTGGTAGATATAGTCATTGATGGTGGTTATGGGGACAATATGGCCTCTACGGTAATAGATTTATCTGAGGATGAACCCATAGTGGTCAGGGAAGGAAAGGGCAGTTTGGATATATTTTAAGAAAAAAAAGTTTTCAACTGAATATAGAGCAAAAAAAAAGCGACCCATTAGGTCGCTTTTTAAGTTGAATAATTTATTATTCTTAGTTGATCTTAGGATCTTTCATTCCCTCTTCGATCATACTGTAGAATTGATCAATTTTTGGAAGTACAACAATACGTGTTCTTCTGTTCTTAGCCTTGTCTGTTGGGGAAACAGGAATATATTCTCCTCTTCCTGCAGCAGTCATACGCTTAGGATCAACACCGTAATCTTTTTGTAAAATACGTACAACTGAAGTAGCACGTTTCACACTTAAATCCCAGTTGTCATATAAAACACCGCTGTTGTATGGATCAGTATCGGTATGACCTTCAACCATAAATTCGAAATCTGGTTTGTTGTTAACCACTTGGGCAACTTTACCTAAAATTTCCTTAGCTCTCTGAGTTACGTTAAAGCTACCGCTTCTAAATAAAAGTTTGTCAGAAATAGAAACAAAAACAACTCCTTTTTCTACACTGATTTCAATATCCTCATCATCCAAGTTTCCAAGAACACCTTTTAAACTTTGTACCAAAGCCAAGTTTACAGAATCTCTTCTAGTAATGGCGTCGTTAAGTTTTCTTATAGTTAAATCCTTTTCTTTTAAACTTTCCAAGGATTTCTCCAAGTTATCGGCACCTTTACTTGTAAGAGTGGTAAGGTTACCCATATTATTAATTAAGTCTTGGTTGTTGGCTTTAAGGAAGGCATTCTGATCTTCCAAAGTCTGCATTTTTGAAGTTGCAGCAGCCTTATCTTCCAAACAGGTGTTTAATTTAACTGTCGCGGAATTTAATAAATCCTGTGCTTCTTTTGCTTTGGCTTCCATATCCGCATATTTCTTTTGCGACACACATGAAGACAACAAAAGGGTAATACCTAAACAGCCTAAAATGATTTTTCTCATAGTTATGATAATAGAATTAATAATTTATAATTTAATTAGGTTCGTTTTAATGTTGGCAAAATTATATAAAACGCAATATTTTGCGAGACCAATTTAGTTAATCTTTTACTAAATTGTTAAAAATTTTTACATGATTTATATAATAAGCCCAAACAATAGATTTTATAGCGTAGTAATTACCTGTAAAATAGGCCTTTTCGCGTTTGTTGTATAAGGTCGAAAAATTTTTGTAAAAACTAAAATGGGCCTGCAATATTGCCCAAAAATGCTTAAACCTGCCTTGAAAAATAAAATTCAGCCCCGCTAGACCATCCAATACCAGTCTCAAAAGTATTATTGGGAATACTTTTCTTGCAGGAAGGTTTTTAACAAGGGAATACAGGGAGTTCCTAAAGTTAAGAAAGGTCTTTTTTGGATTCATACTACTTAAGGTTGAACCACCTACATGATATACTTCTGAACCTCCAACATAATAAACTTTGTGCCTCTTATTTTTTGCCCTCCAGCATAAGTCTATTTCCTCCTGATGGGCAAAATAATCCTCATCAAATCCGTTTAGTTCCTGGAATACATCCTTCTTTATGAACAAACACGCTCCGGTAGCCCAAAATATTTCCTTTACGTCGTTGTACTGACCATTATCCACTTCCAATTCATTAAAAATACGTCCCCGGCAAAATGGATAACCAAATTTGTCAATAAACCCACCTGCGGCACCGGCGTATTCAAAATGGGCCTTGTTTTTATAATCCAATATTTTAGGCTGAACAATTGCCGCTAGGGGGTTGTTCTCAAATTCCTTTATTATTGGGATAAGCCAATCCTTGGTTACTTCCACATCGGAGTTTAAAAGACAATATATATCGGCGTTTATGTGAGGCAGAGCATCATTGTATCCCTTGGCGTAACCCCCATTGCTCAAATTTTGGATGATACCTATCTCTGGGTATCTCTTTTTAAGGAAGGCGATAGACCCATCTGTAGAGGCATTGTCGGCGACATAAACTTCGGCTTCCTTGGAGAATTCCGTTACGGAAGGTAGAAACTTTTCCAAAAGCGCTTCTCCGTTCCAATTAAGTATAACTACTGCTATTTTCAACATTTTCTATAATGCCCAAAACAACAGGCATATATTCAAATTTAGAGGTTCAGATTAAGTCGGCAATGTAAAGAAATAAATTATAAATGACTATGAATATTTTGATAACCAATGTCCACAGCACATAATTTTTAATGGATAATTGAATAGTTGGGCTATCCCTTACTTAGGTCTATAGTCCGGAATATCCGTAAGAAAACTATATTGCTCCCTCTCAAAATCCATGCTACAAAAAAAATGGTCCAAGCCGTTGGTAACCATTAAATATTTGGCTTTGAGCAAAAGGTTATATCGGGCAATTTGGTCAAAAACCACTTGGTCTATTTTAATATCGGGCGATTTGCATTCTACCAGAATTTCGATACTCCCGTTCGGATTGAAGACGACCACATCGTATCTTTTTTTTAAGTTATTAATTAGCAATTGCTTTTCAACATTGATATGGGCCTTGGGATAATTTTTGTCTGAAATTAGATTATGCACTACGTGCTGCCTTACCCATTCTTCGGGTTGTAAAACCACAAATTTTTTGCGTATGACATCAAAAATATAGATTTTATTTTCCCTATTTTTGAATCGAAAGGGATAGGACGGATAGTTTAATGGTTGCATTGTGCAAAGTTGATGATTTTTTTTAGATGGATGAGGTAAAACAAATTGTAAGCAATATAAAAAAAGGGGATATAGCACCAATATATTTTCTGACAGGTGAAGAACCTTACTATATTGATAAGATAGCGGAGTATATTGAAAAAAGTGTCCTAACGGAGGAGGAACGGGGATTTAATCAGGTTATCCTATATGGTAAGGAAATTACGATTGAGGACATCGTGAGCAATGCCAAGAGATATCCCATGATGGCGGAGCGCCAAGTGGTCATTGTTAAGGAGGCGCAACATCTATCCCGTACCATAGAAAACCTTGTTTCCTATGCCGATCAGCCCCAACCTTCCACAATATTGGTATTATGTTATAAATACAATAAGCTGGATAAACGTAAGAAGTTATATAAATCCATTAAAAAATCGGGGGTAATATTTGAAGGCAAAAAGCTATATGAAAATCAAGTAGGGGATTGGATTAAAAAATCCCTGCATTCTCGAGGCTACGGCATTACTTTTAAGGCGGCCAATTTATTGGTCGAGTTTCTTGGCACCGATTTGGGCAAGATAGATAAGGAACTCGAGAAATTGTGTTTGGTTGTCCCAAAAGGAGTTGAGATCAACCCGGAAGCCATTGAATCCAATATTGGAATTAGTAAGGATTACAACAATTTTGAACTTAAAAAAGCAATAGGGGAGAGAGACGTTGAAAAAGCAACTAGAATTGTCAATTATTTTGCCCAGAATCCAAAGGACAATCCGTTCGTTCTAACAATAACCCTTTTGTACTCTTTTTTTATACAATTGCTTTCGTATCACGGCTTAAAGGATCACTCCCCTAAGAGCGTTTCCACCGCCCTGGGCATAAGACCATTTTTTGTTTCTGAAATTCAGACAGCGGCAAGAAATTATCCCATGAGACGCGTTAGTGAAATTATTTCCAGTTTAAGGGAATTGGATGTTAAGGGCAAAGGTGTGGGATCCAACATTTCACAGGCGGACTTACTAAAAGAATTATTGATCAAAATATTCTAATCCCATTCAAGGTTGAGTGGCACAGGAGCAAGAAAAATATTCCAAAATGTGTCCACATGGAATAAATCGCGTACCATAGATCGCAAGGACCGAAAGGCCTTGGGCAGTAACAGAATTATTGCAGTAATATTTACTTCTTATCTAGGCTATATTTTCCAGGCCCCAGCATAAGTATTGAGATAAAGGCAACCAAAAATAAAACGGCCTTTTCTTTTACAGGGAAAGGATCAGCTCCGTGAACGATCAATGCTGCAACCAACATGGTTATTATAGTAGGAACTGTTGCCCAACGTGTTTTAAAACCAACAATAATCAAGATTGGACAAATAAATTCCCCTATAACCGCAAGAAATAGGGAAGGGGCGGCGCCAATTCCAATGGGATCTCCAAATTCAAAATTACCGCCAATCAGTTTTTGAAATTTAGGTAGTCCGTGGGTAATCATTACAATAGCGGAAGAAATCCGAAGAAATAGTAGGCCTAGGTCTTTCATTGGGGGAAATAGGTTTTAAAAAATTAATAGATTTAAAGCCACTAAAAGTAACCATTAGTTTTTTAAAAACAAAAGGAATTTTGATTGTCCAATTATTTTTAAAAACCTTGAAAAGGGCGTTACAGCTAT
Source organism: Arenibacter algicola (assembly GCF_018860365.1). Taxonomy (GTDB): domain Bacteria; phylum Bacteroidota; class Bacteroidia; order Flavobacteriales; family Flavobacteriaceae; genus Arenibacter; species Arenibacter algicola_B. The sequence goes on along the minus strand of NZ_JAHKPO010000027.1, from coordinate 159,617 downwards.
CTCAATTTAGGAAAATCAGAAGGATTTGATTCGTGCATTATAGAATATACCTTTTCAAATATATCCTCGGAGTTAGGTTTGGAAAAGTAGTCTCCATCTGTGGCATAAGCCGGTCTATGTGCCTTTGCAGTAAGTGTTTGGGGTGCACTGTCCAAATATTTATACGCTCCCTGTTTCTCAATAATTTCATGTGTTAAATAGGCGGAGCAGCCTCCTGGAACATCTTCGTCTATAACCAACAACCTACTAGTTTTTTTAATACTCTTAAGTACGTCCTGACGTAAATCGAACGGCAATAAACTTTGGGCATCCACAACTTCGGCATCGATACCCACTTCTTTAAGTTCTTCAGCTGCCTGCATCACTATTCTTAAGGTAGAGCCATAGGAAAGTAAAGTAATATCCGCTCCAGTTCTAACTACTTCAACAATTCCGATCGGTGTACATATATCCCCAAGGTTATTTGGTTTGGGCTCTTTTAATCGATACCCATTTAAACTCTCGATCAACAATGCCGGCTCGTTTCCTTTCATAAGGGTATTGTAAAAACCTGCAGCCTTTGTCATATTTCTTGGCACTAAAATATACATACCCCGCAATAAGTGGATCAACCCACCCATTTGTGAACCAGAATGCCATATCCCTTCCAATCGGTGCCCACGGGTCCTCACTATCAATGGAGCCCTTTGTTTCCCAACGGTCCTGTAGAGCAGTGTGGCCAGATCATCGGTCAATGTAAAAAGGGCATAGAAAATATAATCCAAATATTGAATTTCCGCAATGGGTCGTAATCCTCGCAGCGCCATTCCTATACCTTGTCCAATTATACTTGCCTCCCTAATTCCAACATCGGCCACCCGGAGTTCCCCATATTTCTTTTGCAATCCTTCCAAGCCCTGGTTTACATCTCCTATGGTTCCACTGTCTTCCCCAAAAATCAATGCTTGGGAATATCTTTCAAAAAGAGAATCAAAATTGTCCCTAAGGATAATTCTTCCATCCACTTGCTCGGGATCTGCATCATAAGTAGGGACAACCTCAGGAACACTCAAGGCATTATTGCTTTGTTCGTTGTACAGATGGGAACTGAACTTGGTTTGGGATTCCTCTAAAAAATTCTTGGTCCAAGCAGCCAAAAGATCTTTTTCTTTGCTGCTTTCGCCCAACAAATATCGCATCGCCTTTCTGGCTTTGGAAGCCATATCCTTTTTTATAGGCTCTTCAATGGCGATCAGATCGTTTTTTAATTTGGTGATAAAAAGTTTGTTCATACTGGAGTTGGCAGCATTTTCCAATAAGTTCACCAATATACTTTTTTGCTCCTTATGGGGTGTCAAAAACTCTTCCCACGCCTCTTTGCGGGCGCTTCGAACCTGTCTTTTAATATTCTTTTCAAGCGATTTTAACTCTTCTTCCGTGGAAATTTTGTTTTCCAATATCCATTCCCTGTATCGCTTATTACAGTCATTTTCCTTTTCCCATTGCAAACGTTCCTCACTTTTATAACGCTCATGTGAACCCGAGGTAGAATGTCCCTGCGGTTGCGTTAGTTCGGTTATGTGGATTATAACAGGAACATGTTCGTCCCTGGCAATATCAGAGGCATTTTCATAAGCATGGATCAAGGCCGTATAATCCCAACCCTTAACTTTTAAAATTTCATAGCCCTTATGGTCCTTGTCCCGTTGAAAACCGACTAGAACTTTTGATATATCTTCCTTGGTAGTCTGGTGTTTTGCATGTACGGAAATACCATAGTTGTCATCCCATATACTTATCACCATGGGCACTTGCAATACCCCGGCGGCGTTTATGGTTTCAAAAAAAACGCCTTCACTAGTACTGGCATTACCAATGGTTCCCCAGGCTACTTCATTGCCATTATCGGAAAATTTGGAACTGTGTTTAACTTTAACGTTCCTATATATTTTAGATGCCTGGGCCAAACCTAGCAATCTTGGCATTTGTCCTGCAGTACAGGAAATATCGGCGCTGCTATTCTTTTGTTTGGTGAGGTCTCTCCAACTGCCATCTTCATTTATACTATAGGTGGTAAAGTGACCTCCCATTTGCCTACCGGCACTCATGGTTTCTTTGGTTATATCGGTAGTGGCATATAGTCCATGGAAAAATTCCTTAGGCGTAAGAAGCCCCAAAGCCATCATAAACGTTTGATCCCTGTAATAGCCGCTCCTAAAATCGCCATCCCTGAAAGATCTGGCCATGGCCAATTGCGGAAGCTCCTTACCATCCCCGAAAATTCCAAATTTAGCCTTTCCGGTCAGAACTTCCCTTCTACCCAATAGGCTACATTCCCTGCTCGTAACTGCAATTTCATAGTCCTTCAATATTTGTAATTGAAAATCGTCAAATGAAATATCGTTGCTTGCTTCGGAATCTATATTCATTACGCTATTGATGGTTTATCGCAAAAATATCAAATCAATATGGTTTTTGCAACCTATGGCAGAGGATAATAATTAATAATTCTTTAAAGAATATCGAAGTGTATTTTTAAAAAATAAGAATATCGTAAAAATAGATTCGATATTTGAGAATATATTAATAATTTAGAACCATTTCCTTGTAAATAATCCGGTTAAAGTCCTTGGGCTAAAGGTTATAACAAATCTAATTTTTTGATCGTATTGCGGTTGCGATATCTCCCAACCATTGTTCGAGTACAATGGAAAATAAAGTTCAAAATAATCTGTCAACAGATTTAAACGAATACCGGAATCGTATACAAAGCGTTCTTTTAATCCTTTATTTTTCACAAAACCAAGGTCACCGTAAACTTCTATCCACCGCCAAATATTTACACTGGTATTAATGGTTGCCATCCAATCATTGGCAAAGGGGTTTTCCAATTTGGATTTAAAACCGCCCTCGGCAACGATGATCTGTTGACTATATATTCCAGATCCTTCCGATCTGCCCAAATACTCATAATCGAACAGGTAGTCTGTTGGTCTATCAAGGGAAAAACTAAAAAAATCCGTACTTCCAGCCGTTTCATTCCTAAGAAACTTACCGGCGAAAAAACGCAAATTAAACTGCCTATTGTTCTCAAAAAGTTTCCGGTATTCCAATTCATACGCAAGCTTGGTAAATTTATCGGAATACTGCGCATCCACAGACCAGGACAGATAATTGATTATATTATTGGTGGTATTATAATATTTTGCGTTGAATACATTATAATCTGGATCCGTTTCCAATCCCAAACTTTGAAGATTGGGATCTATGTCCCTGAAAACACTAATAGACCTAAATATCAAGGCTTCCCTTTTGTTAAGCAAAAGATTACTGGGCCTCCATCCAAAACCTATAGAAGGACTCACAGTACTATAGCGCGAGTTTTCCTGGAAATGGGAAGTAGATCCCCTTAGGGAGTAGTTGGTAACGTATAAACCGCTTTTACCGTGGTATTGGCGAAAATTAAACTTACCATAGCCTACAAAAGTCTTTTCATTAGGGGCATAGGTAGGTGCCAGATCAAAAACGAATGGCCTTTCCAATAAGGTTTTATTATGTAGTCGCATGCCAGGTGAAAGTCCGTCATACTTATTGAATCCCAATACAGGAACATAAAAAACTTGATTGTAGTAAGGATCCTCGGCATCCTTAAAAAACTGGAATTTTAGTTTTTTGTTACTTGAAAAGAAGCCGTTCAAAGATTTCCAATTATCCCTTTGATTAAATTCCGGAATGGTCTGATCATAATTTAAAACCAAACGATCTTCCCCGTTCTTTGGAATTCTAAAGGCTTGTTGATTGGTAATGTCCGTAAACCAATAATTTGAAACTACAGTATCGTTTTTTATCCCAAAAAGTGAAATTGGTACATTGGTGCCTTCCTTGTTTTTTAAGATGACCACCAACGAATCCTCCATTTTCCGCACTTTTTTTATTTTAAAGTCGATCTTTTGGGTAGTCGACACATATTCGTCAAAAAACCAATTAATATCCTTGTCAGAGTTTTCTACGACTATGAATTTAAAATCTGCGGCTGTGGATGGCTTTAATCTATAATTTATGTAAAATTCCTTCACACTGCGGTCTACATGCTCTTTGCCCGTATAATCCGCCAAATAGGCCAATCCCAATCCAGCCTTGTACCTGTTGGCTATTTTTTGATTGAATTTTACCAGCGAATCGTTGGGGGTAGTGAGGGACTGATCTATATTTCTTCTAGCCGACAACATATGGAGCAGAGGATATTGTTCATTAAAATTCAATTTGGCCAAATGAAAATTTCGCACACCCCAAATTTTGGATAATTTGCCCAACAGTTTTTGATCTGGATAGTAGTCCTCCACAAAACCGATCATTAAATAGTTCAGAATGGCATCGGTAACCCATTTTTCGCTTCTTGGATCTACGAACATCGTTTCCTTTATAAAGCTATTGAGAGCTGTTTTTAGAAACTTCATTTCAAATTGAAACTGTTCCTCATAGGGCCTAATAAAGCTTGGAAGTTGGTTTATTCCATATAAAGGGTCCTTATTATAATCCAATTCAGAGACCAATAATTGTTTATGAGGAAAATCGCCCAAATTTTCATAGATATATTTTGATACCCGATTGATGGATATTCCCGAAGATATTTCATCGTACTTCGGAGACTTCAGGTCGGTGAAAATAGTTATCTCCGGCGTTACATGTTTTACAAATTGTTTGGACGGCCTAATAATTATTTCCCCACTTTTTTGATTAATTCCCTGAAAATAAACATGTTGAATATCACCTTCTAGGTTTTTGCCCAATTCATGAAAATTAGAGACTGCAAATAAATTTTTAGGTATAATAAGTTCTATGGACGTATTGGCCATATCCGTATATAGATCTTCCAAATTCTTGTTGGAATACAAGTGCCATTCTCCATCATAAACAGCAGGGGTGAGGTACCAATCCTTTAAATAATATCCATCCCTATTATCATATCCGTAGGTAGTAAATTTATCCGAAGGCAACTTCACCTTATAAGTAATAAATATTTTAGTGGATTCTTTGGGGGGTAGGGGACGGTTCAGACTAATTTTTATAATATCCCTTCCCGGGGCATATTCCCAATCCAAACCTTGGTAATTATCATCAACGGTACTTGTAATTTTGGTATTTCCTCTTTCTTCCTCCTTGGCAAGATGTAACCCTTTTTTAAATTCCTCAGAAAATCTTTTGGCCAAGGCCGTGTTCTTATTGGCATAGGCATTGGCCCAATCATTAAAATAAATAAACTCCAAGGTGTCCTTGGAATTATTTTCGTAAATAATTTCCTGTTGAATATTGAAGGTTTTGTTTTCAACATCCAGGGTAGCCGTAAGTTTATTGGAATGTTGGGCTATAGAAAGACCATTGATAAATACAATTATCAACAATAAAATAGATTTCCGAATGTATTCCAACTTCCTCAAGAATCTTGTGTTTAGAAATTAGGGCTCAATATATTTCCTTTGTAAAAGGAATCTATAATGTCCACCACTTCTTTTTCCGTGTCAACTATTTGTATCAAATCCAGATCATTGGGACTAATATTCCCCATTTTCAGCATAGCATCCTTTATCCAGTCCAATAATCCATTCCAAAATTCCGAGCCCACCAAAATAATAGGGAATTTCTCTATTTTGTTGGTCTGTATAAGTGTAATTGCTTCGAAAAGTTCATCCAACGTTCCAAAACCGCCTGGCATAACCACAAAGCCCTGGGAATATTTTACGAACATAACCTTACGGACAAAGAAATAATCAAAATCCAAACTTTTATCCCCGTCAATATAAGGGTTGTCATGTTGCTCAAAAGGCAGGTCAATGTTTAGGCCAACAGAGGTGCCCCCAGCCAAATGTGCCCCCCTGTTCCCAGCCTCCATTATCCCTGGACCACCGCCGGTAATAATTCCATAACCGGCTTCAGCAATACTCTTGGCGACACTTACCGCCAATTCATAGTATTTTTCCCCTGGCTTTGTACGAGCGGACCCAAAAACGGAAACGCATGGGCCAATGGCGCTCATTTTCTCAAATCCGTTCACAAACTCGCCCATAATCTTGAATAGGGCCCAAGAATCGTTTGTTTTTATCTCATTCCATCCTTTGTGATGCTGTTCTTTTCTCATGTTAGAATATTATCCTTAATCAATTTAGACTACCATTTTCATAACGTTATAATGTAGTTTTGAAGAAAATAGTATCTTTAATTGACAGTTAATTTCACAAACCTAATTCTTTTCTTAAAAATTTTGAGGTGTAACTCTTTTTATCAAGGGCTACTTCCTCCGGAGTACCTTCCGCAACTACCATACCACCATTTCGACCACCTTCGTACCCTATATCTATAATATGGTCTACCATTTTTATCACGTCCATATTGTGTTCAATTACCAGAACGGTATTTCCCTTGTTTACCAGCTTGTTAAGCACATGCATCAATACCCTGATATCTTCAAAGTGTAGGCCTGTTGTTGGTTCGTCCAATATATAAAAGGTATTTCCTGTATCTCTTTTGGAAAGTTCTGTAGCCAACTTTATTCGCTGCGCTTCTCCACCGGACAGGGTAGTAGATTGCTGGCCCAAAGAAATATATCCCAGTCCCACATCCTGAATAGTTTTTAACTTGCGATAAATTTTGGGGATATTTTCAAAAAACTCCACCGATTCGTTAATAGTCATCTCCAGCACATCGGCAATGGATTTACCCTTATATCTTATCTCCAAGGTTTCCCTGTTAAAGCGTTTCCCATTACAGGTCTCACATTCAACATATACATCGGGAAGAAAATTCATTTCAATTACCCTAAGACCTCCTCCTTGACAAGTTTCACAACGCCCTCCTGTTACATTAAAACTAAAACGACCGGGCTTGTAACCCCTAATCGAAGCTTCTTGTGTTTTGGCAAAAAGAGATCTAATTTCACTAAAGACACCGGTGTAGGTGGCAGGATTGGACCTTGGTGTTCTTCCAATAGGAGACTGGTTAATATCTATAACCTTGTCTATATGTTCCAAGCCCTTAATTTTCTTGTAGGGCATAGGGACTTTTACTCCATTAAAATAATAAGCATTTAAAATAGGGTATAGGGTTTCGTTGATCAAGGTAGATTTTCCACTGCCCGAAACACCGGTTACCCCGATCATTTTTCCCAAGGGAAATCGTACAGAAACATTTTTAAGATTATTTCCGGAACAACCGGATAATTCCAAGCTGTTTCCATTTCCTTCCCTACGTTTTTTTGGAACTTCTATTCTTAGTTTTCCGGAAATATAATCGGCTGTTAGGGTATTATGGTTTTTTAGATCATCAGGCTTACCTTCCGAAATTATTTCCCCTCCATGCTTTCCGGCCTTTGGTCCAATATCTATGACATGGTCTGCACGTTCTATCATATCGCGGTCATGCTCTACCACAATAACCGAATTACCGAGGTCTCTGAGCGATTCCAAGGACTTTATCAATCGTTCGTTATCCCTTTGGTGCAGACCAATACTGGGCTCATCCAGAATATAAAGAACACCTACCAATTGCGAGCCAATTTGGGTTGCCAATCTAATACGCTGTGCTTCCCCCCCTGAAAGGGATTTACTACTTCTATTTAAGGAGAGGTAATCCAGGCCAACATCCAAAAGAAATTGGACCCTTGTTTTGATTTCCTTTATAATTTCCTCTGCAATTTTTAATTGATTGCCTTCCAACTTTTTTTCTAGGCCATTAAAGAAATCCGCCAATTCCGCAATATCCAAATTGGATAGATCGGCAATATTATTGTTGTCTATTTTAAAATTTAAGGATTCTTGTTTTAACCTAGTACCTGCACAGGTTGGACATTTAATTTTGTCCATATACTCCTTGGCCCAACGTTTTATGGACGTGGAGTTGGCCTCATTAAATTGACTTTTGATAAAATTGGAAATGCCTTCATAATCTATTTTATAGAGGCGCTTTACCCCCAAAGATTTTGAGTCTACCTCGAAACTTTCCTTTCCGCCATAGAGCAATACACTAATAGCGTCCTCAGGTATTTTTGCAATTGAGGTGGTAAGTTCAAAATTATATCGCTGCGCAATAGTTTCTATCTGTTTAAAGGCCCAAGAATTTTTATATTCGCCCAAGGGTGCAATGCCACCCCCTTTGATGGACAGCTTTTTATTTGGGAAAATTTTGTTTTCATTGACCTCATAAATATGTCCAAGCCCATTGCAATCGGGACACATGCCTTTTGGTGAATTAAAGGAAAAAGTATTGGGTTCGGGTGAAGGATAGGAAATTCCAGTGGTTGGACACATTAAATCCCTACTAAAATACCGGGGCTCATCCGTACCTTCTTCCAAAATCATCAGTACATTTTCTCCACTGTACATGGCCGTATTTATAGTTTCCGAAATACGTTTGTCCAATTCGGTACTCTCCTCAATTTTGAGTCGGTCAATAACTATCTCTATATCATGGGTCTTATAACGGTCCACTTTCATGCCCTTTATAATATCCTTGATTTCCCCATCTACCCTTACCTTAACGAAACCTTGTTTGGCAATTTGTTCAAATAGTTCCCTATAGTGTCCTTTTCTGGATTTAATGATAGGAGCCAGTATATTTATTTTCTTTCCCCTATAGGAAGATATGATCAATTCCTTTATCTGCGCATCATCATAACTAACCATCTTCTCCCCGGTATTGTAACTGTACGCATCTCCGGCCCTTGCAAATAAAAGTCTAAGAAAATCGTAGATTTCGGTAATGGTGCCCACGGTGGACCTGGGAGATTTTGAAGTTGTCTTTTGCTCAATGGCAATTACCGGAGATAGACCATCTATCTTGTCCACATCCGGGCGCTCCAAGCCCCCCAGAAACTGTCGGGCATAGGCCGAAAAAGTCTCAATATACCGCCTTTGACCTTCAGCATATATGGTATCAAAGGCTAAGGATGATTTGCCGCTTCCAGAAAGTCCGGTAATAACGACCAGCTTTTCACGGGGTATGGTAACGTCTATATTTTTAAGGTTGTGCACACGAGCGCCTTTAACCTCAATATTCTCTTCGTAATTAATCATTTTCATAGCAATGTGCGAAGTTACGACTTTGACTCCTAAAAATGAAGTAGGTGCTATTTAGTTTTTTGTAGATTAAAAGCTTAGCTATAAATTAGCGTTCTTAACTTTAAAATATTTTTAAATGCAGCTTTTAGGAATAGGTTCCAGGATTAATCACAGCGAATACGGAAAAGGGGTAGTTACCAATGTAACCTCTAAACATTATTGGGTTACCTTTATGGACAATGGTTTGGAAACCATAGAATTGGATTCTAATTTTGAAGTTATAGAAGCAGTGGAGGACGAAGTGGATACCATAAGTTTTTCCGAAGTGGAACAATCGTTGATTTCTATTTTAAAGCGCTGGAGCGATGCCAGTTCCGTTACCCCAATTGCCGATAAATGGAAGGGTGGGAGCCTAGTTTTAAAACCTGGCGATACCAACTTATCCGAAAAAGAAATTCCAATAGACACCTTTTTTCACAAAATAGTCATGGTAAGGGACCGAATAAGGGTAATGGAGCAGAAAATAAATAGTAGTAATAATTTGGATGACCAGGAAAAAGTTGACCTACAACAGTATATAACCAGAATTTACGGTAGCCTAACTACATTTAACGTGCTCTTTAAAAATCAGAGCGATAATTTTGTAGGAGAAAAAACCAAGTAAGCTAAACTAGCTATCCATACTGCAAATAGATTACCTTGCATAGAAGGCACTTAGAAACACGCCTAAAACCTGGGACTGTGGGTCTTAATTTAAACACTGTAGGAAATAAACGCGGATATTAATTATACCGCCGCCTTTTCACCTATATCGGCCATCTCTGATTTTCCGGAATATCGTGAATGTGAGTGCAATTTGTTATTTATCAATTGTTTTATGTTGGTATAGGAAAGATCTCCTGTGCAATCATAAGCCGATAATTCCAAGGAAATAATTTCAACGGTATAAAGGTTGTAATAAATGGCATACTTTCTTTTGCGATCGTACACCATAAATTCCTGACCGTGGAATTTTGACCTGAAGTATTTAGAAATAAGTGGTAGTACATCAAACCCAGGAGAAACATTGGAAAAGTAGACCTGATCTTGTGATATTTCAAAATTTGCAATAGCTTCTATTCTATGTTTTTCCCGAGCCACCATTCTGGAGTGTTGCTGAATTTTTAAAATAATGTCAGACATTCCTTCTATAGGATCTTCATTGGGATTGGCATACATAGAACGGATGTACTGGTAAAGAAGAAGTTCAATGCCCTTTGTTTCGCTTAAAAAGGCAAAATAAATAGACTTAATGACCGAATTACTTTTGTTCTGAATGCTGTTCCACACCCGTCTTGCCTTATCCATTTGGGTAAATACAGTTATTGCCTCCGAAAACAGACCTTTTTGAAGCTCCTTATTCTTTTGGATGTTCGCTACCGGGATTTTCTCCTCAAAAATTTTGAAAACCGTAGTTAAAAAACCATTGAAACTGCCGTCGTAAATTAAAACCTTAGGATTTTCCATAACTAATCAAATAAACTTAGTTGAACACTTAATTCTTTTTTTGAACGTCTTCTTTCGGTCTTTACTAAATGACCTTTGGCCAAACCAATCCCCTTCTTAGAACTAATTGAGATAAAGTCATTATCCTCCATCCCGGAAAAGGCTAGACTACTTAATGTTTGATGCAAATCGTCCAAAGTCATAATTTTATATTTGTAATTATTCCAAATATATGGATTATTTCCTAATTATGGAAATAGTCCAATAAATTTTTTGGATATATTCCAAATTACGTATATTTGAAGCTATTAGATATAGTCTTTTACCTAAATAGGGGGGTATGTCTATGTCAACTATATGAATTTAAAAACTGTACAATGAACGAGGATATGGAAATTGTGACCAAGCGTTTTACCGATTTACGCCGGGAATTGGGGTATACCCAATCTGATTTTGCCAACTTGCTTGGTATTTCAAATACCACAGCGGACATAGAAAGGGGGCGTACCAAATTATCGGGAAAAGTAGTGGCGGAATTGCTCAAGCAATTCAAAATAAATCCACTTTGGCTGTTTGGTGATAGTTCCCAAAAGTATCTAGCGGTTACAAATATCAGTGTTATTCCCAAGGTGGTTACGGTAAATTCATCCGAAAACGAGAATATGGTATTGGTAAACGCTAAAGCCGCAGCCGGATACCCACAAAATATTCAGGACACCAGTTGGTACAAACAGCTGCCTGCTTTTGATATTCCCTTGCCAGAATTCAGAAATGCAACTTATAGGGGTTTCCAAATTGAAGGGGACAGTATGTTGCCCAATCTAAAGCCAGGGGAATGGGTATTGGCCAGAGCCGTTGAAGGTCTAAAGGATATTAGTCCCAATAAAATTTACGTTGTGGTATTACAGGATGCCGTTTTGGTGAAAAAAATTGAAAAATCTCCCAATCCGGCCGTAATTTCCTTAATATCCTTAAATGAAAACTATCCTCCATACAGCGTTAATACAGAAGATATACAAGAGCTGTGGCAAGTTAGTAGCAAAATAACCTTTGGGGTGGATGCCACCTCCGAGAAGGGATTGCTAAGACAATTGCAGGAATCTATGGATGAGCTAAAAAATCAATTAAAAAAAGTCAATAATTAATATAGTTCTATTGATGGGCTAAAAGAGAGGTATCCGGTATATTATTTTTAGACAAGTTATATCCGGTAATAAAAAATTTTCGAAAGTGGTTATCCCTGATTGCTTCCGGACAGGATGGAGCTGGATCCATCCAATAATTTAGCACTTAAATAAGATTTGTACCAACTAATTGTAAGGTTTCCCTTATAGGCTAATTATCCGATGAAATGCTTGTTATTATCGATGAAATGCAAGATTATCTTCAATTTCCAACTTTCACAACAAGATCGTGGTGTTACACAACAAAATTCTAAATTTCACATTTCTACAATATATTTTTGAACTGATAACGAGTCCCAAATCTTATCATTACATATATAAAAAGGCTGTGCAATTAATTTGTATCGCCTTTTTTATTTTTGAATCTTCCTATCGGCATAAAAAGTTGAAGGATGAAATAATGGTTAACTTGCCCACAAATCACTTAATTTGTTTTGTGTTATTATCTGGCAAGTAATGATGATGGTAATTAGGGATATGAGGGGTACAACAATAACCCTGCTTTGGCGTTTGTAGTATTGTGTCCCAATATGCCGAAGGCTTATATAATTATTAAAAAGACCAAGAAGTAATTAAAATTTTTAGACAACAATTGAACAATGGTGAAGTCTTTTAATAAAATATTTGTTTCATTAATGATTTGTTCATTGTGTTTTTGGTATTCTCATGCCCAAGACTCTTCAACCAAACCGGATTATTTTCAAGAGTTCCAAAATAAGAAAGGAGTACAGGAAAGGTTCGACTATTTCTTTGGGGTCCCCAATCGCTATCTTGAGGATTCGGCCTATGACTGGCAAGCCGCGGTAAATGTATATCACAACAATGCCCAAAAAGTAAAGGATTCAATAAGCATCACTAAATATGAGCTTATGCAATCCCAGCTCTATTATGATATTGGCGACTTTAGTAAAAGTGTGGCCATTGCAAACCAATTGTACAAGAAAATTGAAAATTTGGATTTACCATCCAAAAAAATTCTTTTAGATCTCATAGACAACAACTATGCTAAATTGGGGTTATACGATCGGCAATTTGAAATAAGAAATGAGAAAAAGAATTTAGGCCTTACGGATAAGGTTATTTTCTATGATATCTATTCCAACCTTGGACTTCATAGAAAGGCAATGGACGACTATATCAAGGACAAGCTAAAAACCATAAGGGAGGATGATTATTTTGGCCAGGCCCAATATCAGAGCAACGTTGGAAACTACCTTCTTTTGGATATGTCCATTCCAACAGCTTTAACCTATTACAAGAAGGCAAAAGGATTTATTGATGTATACCTCAATGATATTAGTAGGGAGAAAACAGAACAAGAAATTAGCAAAGGCAATTTATTGAAAGCCATTATAGAAGGAAATATTGGTAAATGCCATGCCCTACTCAAGGAATATGATATTGCCATTCCTTATTTGGAAAACTCCATTAACCTGATCAATGAGTACAATAAGGGTAAGTTCTCGTCGGACAAGGTAGAAAACACCTTGGAGTTGGCGGATTGCTATTTACAGAAAGAAGACTATGAGAAGGCCAAGGAATATCTTTTGGATGGGCAAGATCCTGTTAAAATAGAAAATATCCTTAGAAGAAATAGATTATTAGCGGCCTATTATGACCGCATAGGCGATTATAAAAATTCGGTCGACTATTTAAAAAGAAATGTACGCATCAGGGATTCTTTAAATAGAAATGAATCCTCCATGAAAAAGCAACAATTGGCGGCGGTGGCCGGACAAGAGATAGAGTACTCCAAAAAAATGATGGAGCAGCAGAAAAAGGACCTAGAGCAATCCCGAAGCGATCTACAGGCCAAAGAGGAAAGAATAAACATTGTTTTTATTTCATTGATATTTACACTTTTGGGATTTGCCGGTTTAGTGTTTGCCTATTTGAAAAGTATTAAGAACCAGAGACTCATTGCAGATCAAAAGCGCATAATAGAGGCTTCGCTGGTAGAAAAGGATTCGCTTTTAAAAGAAATTCACCATAGGGTAAAAAATAACCTGCAGATGGTATCCAGCCTACTTAGCCTACAAACAAAAAATACCCGTAGTAAAGCTGCTATTGAGGCGTTGGAAGAGGGCAAGAGCAGGGTAAAGGCGATGGCGCTTATCCATCAGAAACTATATCAGAACGATGATCTCTCCGTAATAGAAATGCAGGGTTATATAGAAAGTCTTATTAACAGTGTACAATCGGTTTACAAAAAAGGTGGCCATAATATAAATATTACCATTGATGCCGAAGGCGTTGAGTTGGATATTGATAGGGCAATTCCCTTTGGACTTATTTTAAATGAATTGGTATCCAATTCATTTAAATATGCCTTCCCGGACGATGACGAAAATGGAAAAATTTATATCCATTTAAGAAAAAATGGGGGACAGGGCTATTTTGAGTACACGGATAATGGTGTAGGACTGCCAGAAGATACTGATGATAGGGCCAATTCCTCCATGGGGATAAGGTTAATGAATCGTTTGGTAAATCAGCTTCAATCTACTTTAAATATCGATAAAACATCTGAAGGAGTTCGTTTTTGGTTCAATTTTAAATAAATTTGAATAAAAACAGTTCAACTTATGCAAATTACTTTTCTAGGCCATTCCTCTTTACTCATTATAACAGGTGGAAAAAGGTTACTGGTAGATCCATTTATTTCAGGAAATGATAAAGTCAAAGGTAAAATCGACATTGAAGATTTAAAACCCGATTATATCTTGGTTACCCACGCCCATCAAGACCATACCTTGGATGTTGAGGAAATTGGAAAAATGAGCAATGCCACAGTGGTAAGTAATTATGAGATTGCCACTTACTTTGAAAACAAAGGACTAAAGGCTCACCCTATGAATCACGGTGGGAACTGGAAGTTCGATTTTGGCACCCTGAAATATGTAAATGCCATTCACACCTCTTCCTTTGCCGATGGGACTTATGGTGGTCAACCAGGGGGATTTATTCTATCATCCGAAGGAAAGCACATTTATATAGCAGGTGATACGGCCTTGACAATGGATATGAAACTAATTCCTATGTCATTTCAGTTGGATCTTGCTGTCTTGCCTATTGGCGATAATTTTACGATGGGGGTCGATGATGCCCTTTTGGCATCCGATTTTGTGGAATGCCCAAGGATATTGGGTTATCATTACGATACTTTCGGGTATATTATAATTGATCATAAGGAATCCATTCAAAAATTTTCCAAGCATGGCAAGGAGCTTATTCTTTTGGAAATAGGGGGATCTTTAACGGTTTAGCTATCTCACTTTACTTCGAAGTACTAGCCTGTGGAGCAGTTTAGGGAAGAATCTTTTCATATAGATACCCATTACTTCTTTCCGGCCAATGTAAACTTCGAATTTCTCTTTTTCTATGGCATTGACCATTTTTTTGGCAAAAACATAGGGAGATAGCCCATTTTTAGTAGCCATATCATTGTCAACTTGGGGAGTCCCATCTGCTGTTAGGGCATTTATGGCTACATTGGTATTTACAAAACCTGGACATACCATAGTTACCTTTATGTTCTCCTTTTCATGTTCCATGCGCAAAACATCAAAAAAACCATGGAGAGCGTGCTTGGCCCCGCAATATCCAGAGCGATAAGGCGAGCCAAATTTTCCCATTAGGCTGGTTACGGTAACAAAATGACCATTTTTTTGGGACACAAAATAAGGAAGGATTGCTTTGGTAAGTGCAATGGTACCCATGTAATTTACGTCCATTAATTTCTGATAAACTTGCAAATCGGTTTCCATAATCAAGGAGCGTTGGCTTATGCCTGCATTATTAATCAAAAGGTCTATTGATCCATAAAAAGACAAAGCTTCCGTAACTTTTTCAGACATTTTATCCCTATCCATCAAATCTAATGGGAGTAGGGAGATAAGATCGCTATTTGGGCAACGGGCCTTTACTTGTTTTAGATCTATTAATTTCCTGGAAGATATAATTAGTTTATAGCCTTTGCGATTAAGTGCATAGGTCAGTGCCTCGCCTATACCTGATGAAGCCCCCGTTATCCAAACTACCTTATCTACTTTTGTTTTCATTTTTTTCATAATTGGAAAAAAAGATAGTTAAATTTGATTTTATATTTCATGAAAGCGACCTACAAAAAATACATTTTAGAATTTAAACGTCCCAGTGGTACTTCCAGGGGTATTATGACCCATAAAGAAACCTTCTTTATTATTTTAGAACAGGATAATAAATATGGAATTGGGGAATGCGGTATATTAAGGGGGTTAAGTGTTGATGATGTTCCCGATTATGAGGACAGGCTAAAATGGACCTGTGACAATATCCATTTGGGCAAAGAGCAACTGTGGGAAGCTTTGATGCATTATCCAAGTATCCAGTTCGGGGTGGAACAAGCCTTTTTATCCCTAAATTCCAAGGATCCCTTTTTGCTTTATCCTTCAGAATTCACGCAAAACAATAGCCCTATAGCAATCAATGGCCTGATTTGGATGGGAGATGAACACTTCATGCACCAACAGATCCAGCAAAAGCTGGTGGAAGGTTTCAAATGCATAAAATTAAAAATTGGAGCCATCGATTTTGAGAAGGAAATAGCGTTATTAAAATCCATTCGAAATAAATACAGTGAAAATAAAATCGAATTAAGAGTTGATGCCAATGGTGCATTTATCCCTTCGGAGGCCATGCGCAAACTGGAGCGCCTTTCCCTTTATGAACTACACTCCATAGAACAACCAATCAAGGCGGGCAACGCCAATGAAATGAAGGAATTATGCTTTAATTCTCCAATCCCCATAGCCTTGGACGAGGAACTAATCGGTATTAAGGATGTAACGGAAAAGGAGAAACTTCTACAAACCATAAGGCCGCAGTATATAATCCTAAAACCAAGTTTGGTAGGTGGGTTTAGAGGAAGTATGGAATGGATAAAAGTTGCGGAGAAGTTAAATATAAAATGGTGGGTTACCAGTGCGCTGGAAAGCAATATTGGCCTCAATGCCATAGCCCAATGGACTTATACATTAAATAACCCTTTACCTCAGGGATTGGGTACCGGTGGTCTATACACCAATAATTTTGAGTGCCCGTTAAAAGTGAAAAATGGAACAATATCCTATGAAAAAACTGGGAGTTGGGAAAATAATTTAATAGAGAATATATGTATATAGAACAGGGATATAAAGGAAATCATGAATCTTGGCGATACCTTATAGGAATTTTGATCATATTTATTGGCTGGCAACTTTTGGGGTCCATTCCACTACTAGGGGTCATAATTGTTAAGTCTATTGGTGGGGAGACTTTTCCTACGGATGTTACCGGAATGTCCCAAATGGTGGGAAGCAATTTATTTTTATTCTTAATGCTTATTTCTTTTGTATTTGGCCTTTTGGCAACATTTCTTACCGCTAAATATGTTCATCGGCAAACCATAGTTTCCCTTACCACAAACAGAAACAAAATAGATTGGAAACGAGTGTTTTTTGCTTTTGGACTTTGGGGTTTTATAACCATTTTGATTACAGGTTTGGATATATATCTATCCCCAGAGGACTATGTTTTTAATTTTGAACTAATACCTTTTGTCATATTATGCCTTATTTCCGTATTCTTAATCCCGCTCCAAACCAGTTTTGAGGAGTATTTTATGCGGGGATACCTTATGCAGGGTATTGGATTGATGTCCGGCAAAAGATGGGTTCCTTTGGTGATCACCTCCATGATTTTTGGGTGGTTGCACCTTTTTAATCCTGAGGTTGAAAAATTGGGCTACGGAATAATGGTTTATTATATAGGTACCGGATTTTTCCTAGGGATTTTGACCCTAATGGATGAGGGATTGGAATTGGCCATTGGTTTTCATGCTGCCAATAATTTATTGACCGCCCTTTTGGTGACCGCAGATTGGACTGCCTTCCAGACCGAATCGCTCTATAGGGATATATCGGAACCGGAATTGGGCTGGGATGTATTTTTGCCCGTTTTGGTAATCTACCCCATACTCTTGTATGTATTCTCCAAAAAATACGGCTGGACCAATTGGAAAGAACAACTTACAGGTGATGTGCAAAGTCTAGAAACTGTACAACTAAATAAAGAAAGTGATTCCAACCTTTAAAAATATCCATCCTAAATTTAAATACAACGGAATCCATTACGATTTTGGAGTTTTAAAAGAGTTGGCCTACAGTCTTGTTAAGGAAGGTCAAGAGTACGAGAAGGGTATAGGAAATTTTCTTTTGGATTGGCTGGATGATTCAGATTCTCTTATAGTCCATACCTCTGGATCTACTGGTGTCCCTAAAGCAATTGCCCTGAAGAAGGAACATATGGTTAATTCTGCCTTGGCCACAGGGGCATTCTATAAAATGGGACCTGGAACTAAAGCCCTTCAATGTCTGTCCGCCGACCATATAGCCGGGAAAATGATGTTGGTCCGAGCCATGGTACTGGGTTGGGAAATAGACATGGTGGAGCCCTCTTCCCATCCTTTACAATTCACTACCAAGCATTACGACTTTGTTGCCATGGTGCCTTTGCAGGTACAGGGGTCCATATCACATTTAAACCAAATTGGCACTTTAATTATTGGGGGAGCACCCATTTCCCCTGAATTAAAATCAGATCTTAACAAGGTAGATACGCGGATTTTCGAAACCTATGGAATGACCGAGACCATAACCCATATTGCCGTAAAGGAGCTTGCGAAAGGCCCTGAGGACTATAATTTTAAGACCCTTCCGGATGTTGTTCTTTCCATAGACCCTAGGGGTTGCCTAGTGATCGAAGCACCAAAAGTTTCGGACACAGTTATAGTAACCAATGATTTGGTAAAACTTATATCACCCGCTGAATTCCAGTGGTTGGGAAGGTATGACAACATAATTAATTCCGGGGGAGTAAAATTAATTCCCGAACAACTGGAAACCAAGTTATCTGTATTGATCGAATCTAGATTTTTTGTGGCGGGCATCCCTGATGCTATCTTGGGCCAAAAATTGATATTGGTGGTAGAAGGAAATATTGATAGGGAGCAATTACATATGGATATCAAATCCCTTAAATCAATTTCCAAATTTGAAATTCCCAAAGAAATATTAGTCGTACCCCAATTTGTAGAGACAGGGAGCGGAAAGGTAGATAGAACCAAAACATTGTCAAAATATAAGATATAGAGGCTCAGGGGTTTATATTAAAATAATTACTTAAATTGAAGAATTGAATATTCCTTTCAAATTCTAAAGTTTACCGAATGGTCCGGATTGTTATCAGTATTACTTTTCTCTGTGTTTTCTTTTTTGGGACCTCTCAGGAAACTAAGATTACCATTAGAGGCAAGGTCACACATTTGGGCCAAGCTTTGCCCAATGCCAATGTGGTCATCAAAGGTACTACGGTTGGTACAAAAACGGATGCCAAAGGAAAATATAATATCGAAGTGTATCCTGGAAATTTATTGGCTTTTACCTATTTGGGAATGCAAACCATTGAAGTAGCTGTTGATGGCGTGAACAACGTATTGGATATAAAACTATCTGAGAATGTAGATGAATTGGATGAAGTTGTGGTAAAAAAAAGAAAACGTAAAAGCCAAAAAGAACTTCTGGCAGATTACCCCACCAACACTAACCTAATTAAGTCCTCGTGGGGAATTATGGACAAGGACCGCACTTCATATTCAATACGGGTCATTGATGGCAAAAATCTAATGCCAGCAGGGACAGATTTTTTGGATGCGCTACTTGTATGGGTTCCCAACATGCTAATTGATAGGGTAACCAACCCCTTGGATCCACTTGTTTATCTGCCACAATATGCCAGTACAAAAGTCCCTGTAATTTATGATGTTGACGGCTTTGTATATGAACAGGCACCGACATTTATTTCAGTTCAAGACGTTGAACGTGTTGCGGTACTTACCCGTAACGGTGCATTTGCCAGATATGGTTCTAGAGGTGCTGGCGGAGTCATTATTATAAATACCAAGGAGCAGACCCGCATAGATGAACTAGGGGTAAAGAGAATCTACAACAATTCAGGGTTGAGGGATAGTATTTATGATCAGTTAGCTATAAAGCCGGCATATGTTCCAGAAATTCCTGACTATATTAAAGAATATTCTTTGGCCGATACGGAAGAAAGGGCTAATCAAATATTTGAAAATCAAAAAACAAGGTTTACCGACTCTCCCTATTATTTACTTGACCTTTCCCAATATTTTAAGGACACCTGGGGAGACAACAAAAAATCCCAAGCACTTCTGGATACCATGTCCCACCAATTCGCCCATGACGCCATAGCGCTAAAAGCATTGGCCTATAGGTATGAAAAACTTGGATTTTCGGAGAATGCCTTACAGCAATACTTGGCGATTCTGAAATTGAAACCAAGGGATGCCCAGTCGCACAGGGATTTAGCCAATGCTTATGATGAAATAGGGAATTACCAAAAGGCGATTCATATTTATTCCCGTTATGAGCTGGCCGTCAACGATCTAGATTCTGTTCCATTTGACAAATACGGTACGGACGCGCTTATTACTACGGAACGGATGAATATTATTAAACTCAACGCAGGGAAGTTTTTTTTGGAAAGTGGGTCCATGGAAGAAAGTACTTCAAATCCTGAGAGTAGGGTATTATTTGAATGGAATAACAGTGCAGCCGAATTTGAATTACAATTTGTAGATCCAGAAAAGTATTACGACAGTTGGGAATATACTGTTGAAACCAAAGAAGCCGAATTGTCCGCAGCAATTTTAAAAGGATACTCCAGTAAACAATTCTTTTTGGACGACGACCTAAAAGGGGAATGGGTGGTCAATGTTTCTTACTTCGGAAATGGTTCCCAAGACCCAACTTACCTGAAAGTAACTACATTTTTTGATTACGGTACTTTGGAGCAAAGGAAGGCTACCAAGGTTTTCAAACTCGCTGGGATTAAGGAAGATTCTTATTTATGTAGAATAAATACGGATTCGAAATTATTTATTGAATAAACCTCGTTCCTTCGCAGGAGTGCAAATCCGCCTATTGTTACTTCTACACATTGTTACATTTCCAAATTTTTTCATTTCCAAATCTTCAAATCCCCAAATAAACATATTGTTACATTAGTACATTTGCTTATTGGTACATTTCCACATCATCAAATCCTAAACCTGTACCACCCCCATATTAAATGGCTTTTCAATAGGGGCATGGTTGGCTGCCTCAATGCCCATCGAAATCCATTTACGAGTATCCAAAGGATCTATTACGCCATCTGTCCATAAGCGTGATGCCGCGTAATAGGGCGATATTTGGTTGTCATATCGCTCTTTTATTCTATTAAAAAGTTCGTTTTCTTGGGCCTCCGTTATTTTCTCGCCCTTCTTCTTTAGCGAAGCTGTTTCTATCTGAAGTAACACTTTGGCCGCCGAATTACCGCTCATTACCGCCAACTCGGCGCTTGGCCAAGCCACAATCAATCTAGGATCGTAAGCCTTTCCGCACATGGCGTAATTTCCTGCTCCGTAACTATTGCCTATAATAATGGTAAATTTAGGAACAACAGAATTACTGACCGCGTTCACCATTTTTGCCCCATCCTTTATAATTCCCCCGTGCTCACTTTTACTACCCACCATAAATCCGGTAACATCTTGTAAAAAAACCAGGGGAATTTTCTTTTGGTTGCAGTTGGCTATAAAACGCGTGGCCTTATCCGCAGAATCGGAATAGATGACCCCTCCAAATTGCATTTCCCCATTTTTGGTCTTTACAACTTTACGCTGATTGGCAACGATACCCACAGCCCATCCATCTATGCGGGCATATCCCGTAAGTATAGTTTTTCCGTAACCTTCCTTGTATTGTTCAAAATCTGAATTATCTACCAGACGATTAATAATTTCCAGCATATCGTATTGTTCGGCCCTGGATTTTGGAATGATGCCATAAATATCATCTTCCTTTTCCTTGGGTTTTACCGCTGGGATCCTGTTATATCCCGCCTTGTCATAATCCCCAATTTTGCCCATAATGTTCTTTATGGTATCCAAAGCATCTTTGTCGTCCTTCGCCTTGTAATCCGTTACTCCACTAATTTCACAGTGGGTTGTGGCTCCCCCCAAGGTTTCATTGTCTATAACTTCCCCGATAGCTGCTTTTACCAAATAGCTTCCGGCCAAAAAAATACTCCCCGTTTTATCCACTATCAATGCCTCATCGCTCATAATGGGAAGATAGGCTCCACCTGCAACACAACTACCCATGACAGCTGAAATTTGAGTAATTCCCATACTGCTCATTACAGCATTATTTCTAAAAATTCTACCAAAGTGTTCCTTGTCCGGAAATATTTCGTCCTGCATGGGAAGGTATACCCCGGCGCTATCGACCAGGTAAATAATGGGCAAGCGATTTTCAATGGAAATTTCTTGGGCCCTTAGGTTCTTTTTTGCGGTGATAGGAAACCAAGCTCCTGCTTTTACTGTGGCATCATTGGCCACCACAATACATTGTTTGCCCTGTACATAGCCAATTTTTACTACAACGCCTCCGGAGGGACATCCACCATGAGCCTCGTACATACCATCACCTACAAAGGCCCCAATTTCAATCGACTCCCTACCCTGGTCCAAAAGATACTCAATACGCTCCCTGGCACTTAATTTACCTTGGACATGTTGTTTTTCCAATCTGCTTTTCCCACCTCCAAGTTTTACCTTGGCCAGTTTATGTTTTAATGCTGATAATAGTAATTTATTGTGGTCTTCGTTCTTGTTGAAGTTGATATCCATGTTGAGACGCCTTTCTTTTGCGCAATAAAGATAAGGAGTTATATTTATTAACTTTAACTAAATTATATTCTAAATGAGTGAAAACGTAAGATGGGGAATTATTGGATTGGGTAATATTGCCCGTAATTTTGTTAAGGACCTTGCCCTGGTCAAGGAAGCTCAAATTTACGCAGCGGCTTCAAGAAATTTGGAAAAGGCCAAGGGGTTTACGGAGGAATATAATATTCCTAATGCCTTTGGAAGCTATAAGGAACTGTTGGAGTGCAAGGAAGTTGATGTGGTCTACATTGCTACGCCGCATACTTCGCATTGCGAGCTTTCCATAATGGCCATGGAACATGGCAAACATGTGCTATGTGAAAAGCCAATGGGCATAAATAGGGCAGAGGTCGAAAAAATGATTGCGGCAGCCCAAGAAAACAAGGTTTTTTTAATGGAAGCCCTATGGAGTAGATTTAATCCTTCCATTAGGAAGGTTAAACAAATGGTAGACTCTGGAGATATTGGTCCATTAGCATATCTACATGCAGATTTTGCCTTTTACGCCTTGGATAGGGACTTTGAAGGAAGGGTGCTAAATCCTAAACTTGCTGGAGGTTCATTATTGGATATTGGCATTTACCCTATTTTCCTTTCTTATTTACTTCTTGGTAAACCGGACCAGATCTTATCCACCTCTAACTTTCATGACAATGGTGCCGAGGTCCAGACTTCAATGATCTTTAAATACCCCAACGCCCAGGCAATTTTATATTCAGGTTTTACGAGTAGATCCGAAATGAAAGCGGAAATATCCGGAGAAAAGGGAACTATATATATACCACCCAGATGGCATGAAGCACAGGGATATACGGTTGAAATAAATGGAGAAAAGGAGGAGTTCAGCATGCCAACTACCGGTAGGGGGTATTTTTACGAAATAAAGGAAGTTCATGCCTGTCTCGACCAAGGGAAGTTGGAAAGCAGTCTTTGGAGTCATAGGAACAGTCTTGATTTAATAACCTTAATGGACACCGTTAGAAAACAAAATGGAATTGCATTTCCATTTGAGGAATAAAGGGTATTAAGCCCCTAGGCAAGACCTGAACTCCTAATAGGAGACAATCCAAGGGTAGTGGTTTTAAACCAGTAACCCCGCTAAACAAGCGGGATTCGTTCGACTATCGTATTTCAATGCGCCTGTGGCTTCTGAAATAAGTGTTTCACTAATAAAGTTTTTTTGTAAGGTCATAAATTCTTGTAAAATTTACGATATTTGAGGCTCTACAAACCAAACCAGTTAAAAAATGGGAATGAATAAGAATACAGTGCTTGCATGGGCAACCTTTATAATGATAATTGTAGGTCTTTCGCTTATAGCGTTGGGTGCTTTTAGATACGATGATGTAGCCGGATGGGGGTTTGCCTCGGTTGGTATAGGTTTCTTTGCAATTGCATGGGTATTTAATGCACTAAAGGGCAGGGTATAAACGGCCACTGCGGATTTAGCGATTTGAAAATTGAAGGCTAACTTAGCACCATATTGGAAAATTAACAGCTAAATACTACTAGTAACCGGCCTGCCACTTATAATTAGAATAATCACAATTAATAATACATTTAAAATATGTCGGACGATAAGAAAGTAATTTTCTCGATGTCTGGGGTTACTAAAACGTACAAAACTGCCAATACCCCAGTATTAAAGAATATTTATTTAAGTTTCTTTTACGGAGCTAAGATCGGAATTTTGGGTCTTAACGGTTCTGGTAAATCTACCCTGTTAAAAATAATTGCAGGTGTGGACAAGAACTTTCAGGGGGATGTGGTTTTTTCCCCAGGTTATAAGGTAGGTTATTTGGAACAGGAACCTCTATTGGACGAGAATAAAACCGTTTTGGAAGTGGTGAAGGAAGGTGTGGCAGATACTGTGGCCATCCTGGATGAATACAATAAGATCAATGATATGTTCGGACTTCCCGAAGTATATGAGGATGCTGATAAAATGCAAAAACTCATGGATAAGCAGGCCGAACTTCAGGATAAGATAGATGCTACCAATGCTTGGGAACTTGACAACAAATTGGAAGTTGCCATGGATGCCTTGCGTACCCCGGACTCCGATAAGAAAATCGGAATACTTTCCGGAGGTGAAAGAAGACGTGTAGCGCTGTGCCGATTGTTGTTGCAAGAACCTGAAATTCTATTGCTGGATGAGCCTACAAATCATTTGGATGCGGAGTCTGTACATTGGTTGGAGCACCATTTGGCAGAGTACAAAGGAACCGTTATTGCAGTTACCCACGATAGGTATTTCTTGGATAATGTAGCCGGATGGATCTTGGAATTGGATAGGGGGGAAGGCATTCCTTGGAAAGGAAACTACTCTAGCTGGCTGGACCAAAAATCCAAGCGTATGGCCCAAGAAAGTAAAACAGCCTCCAAAAGACAGAAAATACTGGAAAGGGAGTTGGATTGGGTAAGACAAGGGGCCAAAGGTAGACAGACAAAACAAAAGGCGCGTTTACAGAACTATGACAAATTGATGAGCCAGGACCAAAAACAATTGGATGAAAAACTGGAGATCTATATCCCTAACGGACCTCGATTGGGGACCAATGTAATAGAAGCCAAGGGTGTAAGTAAGGCCTACGGGGATAAATTGCTTTATGAGGACCTTAATTTTAAATTACCACAGGCGGGCATTGTAGGTATTATTGGTCCTAACGGGGCTGGTAAAACCACTATTTTCCGCATGATCATGGGTGAGGAAAAACCTGACAAAGGGGAGTTTGTAGTTGGGGAAACGGCAAAAATTGCCTACGTGGACCAGAGTCATTCCAATATAGATCCCAATAAAACCATTTGGCAGAATTTCAGCGATGAGCAGGAATTGATCATGATGGGCGGTAGACAGGTAAATTCCAGGGCCTATTTAAGTCGATTCAATTTTTCGGGAAGTGAGCAGAACAAAAAGGTGGAAATGCTTTCCGGTGGGGAGCGTAACCGACTGCATTTGGCCATGACCCTTAAAGAAGAGGGCAACGTACTTCTATTGGATGAGCCTACCAACGATTTGGATGTTAACACCCTAAGAGCCTTGGAGGAAGGTTTGGAAAATTTTGCCGGTTGTGCCGTGGTCATTTCCCACGACAGGTGGTTCTTGGATAGGATTTGTACCCATATCCTATCGTTTGAAGGTGATTCCCAAGTATATTTCTTTGAAGGATCGTTCTCTGAATACGAAGAAAATAAGAAGAAACGTCTGGGAGGAGATTTAATACCTAAGCGACTAAAATATAAAAAGTTGGTACGCTAATTCAATTGACCTATTTAATAATACGCTGTTGCCACAAGAAATTGTGACAACAGCGTATTATTTTTAACAAATAGAGACCCCTGGTACTGTAAGACCCTTAATAATCTTCCTTGGGATACCAATCCAATTGTACTACCTCAATATTGGGATTCTTATCATTTACCAACGCCTTAAATTTGGCCACATCCCCAACATCGGGCTTTCCTCTATAATGATAGGGATAGACCTGCTTAGGTTTAAATTCCAGTACGGCATCCGCAGCACTTTCTACAGTCATAGTATAGGGAAGGTTCATGCATACAAAGGCCTTATCTATATTCTGTAAGGCCCGCATTTCAGGAATATCCTCGGTATCCCCGGAAAAATATATGCGTTCATTATTTTTACTGAGCACATACCCATTACCTCTTCCTTTAGTGTGAAAATCCTTAGCTTCTTCACGTAGGTTGTACATAGGTATCGCTTCAATGTTGATACCATAACGTTCTTTAGCTTCCCCATTATTTAAAATATCCAGTTGTGGAGTAAATTCGGCTGGAATCTTATCGGCTACTGCTTGTGGGACAATTATTTTGGCCTTACCGGTATTTAAAGCCTGCAGTGTTTCCAAGCTAAAATGGTCACCATGAATGTCGGTAATCAATATAAGGTCTGGCTCCTCGACACTGGCAAAGGCATCCTTGCCTCCAACGGGATCTACATATATTATGGTACCATCCCAATCCAAAACCGCAGTAGCGTGTTCTATTGGCGTGATATCAATACTAGAAAACGTATTTTCCGTCTTTAGGCCTATTGCTTCCGCTTTTTCTTGACTGGACTTGGATTTCTCCTTACATCCCATAGTCAATAGACCCATAAATAAAGCTGTTATAATAAGGTGTTTTGAATGGCGCATAATTAGCGTATTTTAAATTATTAATAATTCCATTTTAATGTCGCTCCTGGCATAAGGGAGATTTTTTTCGATTTCAATTTCTTTAAAACCATACTTTCTATAAATATAAAGGGCGTTTTCCAATTTGGTGCTGGAGTATAAAATTAATTTCTTCCAGGTGTTTTGTTTCGCTAGATCAATAGCAAAACGAAGAAGGGCTTGACCAATTTTTAATCCCTGATAATTTGGGTCTACAGCCATTTTACCCAATTCATATTCGTCGGTTCCCAATTCTATCAATGCAAAACATCCAACTATTTTGTCCTTGTACTTTGCAAAATAAATATATCCACCCTTATCAATAATGCTGGATTCACAATTTTCCAAAAGAAAGGTGTCCTTTGGTTCCACATAAAAGTACTTCTCCAACCAAGCTACATTAAGCTCCTTAAACCTCTTGGCATATTGGGATTCAAAGGGAATTATGTTTAAATCCATCTGTATTAAATCAATATACCCATAAAGTTAAGGTAAGCATTTTGTATTATTTGGAAGATATGTTAATTTTTTTTAACTAAAAAAATCTAAAATCCAAACCTGATCGTATATAGAGTGTTACAAACAAATAATTTTAAGGTTAAAAAAAAATTAAATAATTAATAATTACAATTATGACTGAAACAAAAAGTAATAATGGATTGAAGGTTATTGCAGGTTTATTAGGTGTAATTTTACTTGGGGTAATCATTTACACAGTAAGTTTATATCAGGATAAACAAAAGAACACTGCATTACTTACAAAAGAAAAAGAATTGGTTGTTGAAGATTTGACCAGTTTAAAATCAGAGTATGACAAAGCTATCTTGGAAAGCAACGCTACCAATGAAGAATTGGTTTCTGCTAGGGATAACATTGCAAAATACATTGATTCCGTTAAGACCATGAAAGCCGATATTGCCAGTCTTTATCGTTACAGAAAGCAAGTAGGTATCTTGACCAAAGAAAGAGAGCAATTAATAAGAAAAGTAGATTCTTTAACCAGATCCAATACTTTCTTGGCCATGCAAAGGGACAGTACCTATGTTGAATTGGAAAAACAAACAGTTTTCAATGATTCCTTAGTAGTACAGAACACTCAGTTGGCAGATGTTGTTTCCAAAGGTTCAGCTTTAAATTTATCCAAATTTTCTGTAGATGCAGTTAAGGAAAGAACAAGCGGAAAATTGGTTTCTACTTCTAGAGCTAAGGCTACCGACAAATTAAAAGTTTGTTTCACTGTTGCAGACAACGTAATTGCTCAAGCTGGTGACAGACAATTCTTTATTGAGGTTTTGGATCCACAAGGAAATGTATTGGGAGAAAGTTTCTCTAAAACAAGTGATTCCGGCGCTTCTGTAACTTACAGTAAAGGAACGGAATTCTACTATGAGAACCGCTCTTTGGACGTATGTGATTTCATTAACAAGCCAGCAAGTGAATTTCAAAAAGGGAATTATATGGTAAATGTTTATGATAACAATTTAAAATTATTGGGGACTTCCAAGTTTCAATTAAAATAAGGAACACTATCCATTTAAATAAAAAGGCCAATCTTTCGGGATTGGCCTTTTTTAATTATTGACTTCAAGTATTAATCCAAGGTACCTACCATATCTTCAGGTTTTACCCACTCATCATATTCTTCAGCGGTTACATATCCTAAATTAATAGCCTCTTCCTTTAAAGTAGTACCATTTTTATGGGCAGTATTGGCAATTTCCGCAGCCTTGTAATAACCTATTTTAGTGTTCAGGGCCGTAACCAACATTAAGGAATTGTTCAAAAGTTGCTTAATTACATCGTGGTTAGGTTCTATACCTACGGCACAATTCTCGTCGAAACTAACACAGGCATCCCCTATAAGTTGGGCAGATTGCAATATGTTCGCTGCCATCATAGGTTTAAAAACATTTAGTTCATAATGCCCTTGGGTTCCACCTACGGTTATGGCTACATCGTTCCCCATCACTTGGGCACAAACCATGGTCAGCGCCTCACATTGTGTTGGATTTACTTTTCCGGGCATAATAGAACTACCTGGTTCGTTCGCGGGAATAATAATTTCACCGATTCCTGATCTTGGTCCGGAAGCCATCATTCTTATATCATTGGCTATTTTATTTAGACTTACCGCCAATTGCTTTAAGGCACCATGTGTTTCTACTATGGCATCATGGGATGCCAAGGCCTCAAACTTGTTGTCAGCAGTTTTAAAGGGTAGTCCGGTAAATCTGGCTATATATTGTGAAACCAATACATCATAACCTTTGGGAGCATTTAAACCGGTTCCTACGGCAGTACCTCCAAGCGCCAATTCACTCAAATGATCCAAGGTATTGTCCAAAGCTTTTAGTCCATGATCCAGTTGGGAAACATAACCGGAAATTTCTTGGCCCAAGGTTAGGGGAGTGGCATCCATTAAATGCGTTCGCCCTATTTTTACCACCTTGGCAAATTCCTTGGATTTTTTATCCAACGTATTCCTAAGTTGCGTAATTCCCGGTATGGTAACTTCAACAATCTTTTTATAGGCCGCGATATGCATTCCGGTAGGAAAAGTATCGTTGGAAGACTGCGATTTATTTACATCATCATTGGGTTGAATCGTTTTTTCACCTTCCCCTATCTTTTTCCCAGCCAATTCATGGGCCCTATTGGCGATAACCTCGTTAACGTTCATGTTGCTTTGGGTCCCCGAGCCGGTTTGCCATATTACCAAAGGAAATTGATCATCGTGCTTACCATCTAAAATTTCATCGCATACTTGGGCAATTCGATCTCTTTTCTCCTCAGAAAGTACCCCCAACTCAAAATTAGCGTAGGCCGCCGCTTTTTTTAAATAGGCAAATCCATAAACTACATCCAAGGGCATTGATGCCGCCGGACCAATTTTAAAATTATTTCTCGAGCGTTCGGTTTGAGCTCCCCAATATCTGTTGGACGGCACTTTAACCTCGCCCATGGTATCCTTTTCTATACGGTATTCCATAATTTAAATTGAGTTTATTGATAATTACAAATTTACATTTATCTCGTTAAGTAATAAAATTTCCAAATGGGCTAAGAAGGTACTTTTCCTGTTATAAAAACTTAGATTTTAGTTCCGGAGTGGGAATCATACAGGCATCCTTTTTACCATACCATTTATACCTGTTCTTGGCAATATAGTCATACACCCAGTTTCTTATTTTTTCGGGTATCCATTCGAACACGCTTGTCAACTGCCAGACTCCTCCAAAAGACTGGGCAATTTTAAGGGCTGCGGTAGATTTGGTGTAATAGGCCACACCTGGCTCTATTAGAATAATGGAATCGATCTGGGAGGTATCTATCCCGCGTTCTTTAACTAAATTCTTTCCAATTTCGCTTTGCAGTGCTGCAAACTTATACGCATTGCTTTTATCGTGTTTAATAACGTACTGGACAGAACTATTGCAAAGGTTGCAAACTCCGTCAAAGAGAATTATTTTATTATTTTCAATCATTTCCATAGTGGTCCAACCACTTTTTACATTTTTCTTTCTACCAATTCCAGTTGGTCTACCGCAACATTAGTGGTAAAAATACCATAGTTGACAATAGCTTTGTTCTTTTCCAAACTATCTATACTACCTACGGCCTTTCCATCCATAAGGCGTACACGGTCGCCTACTTTAAATACCGGACGTGGCTTATTTTTTTCCTTTACTTCGGCTTTCTTTTTCTCAACTTTTTTCTTTTCGCGGATTACCTCCACCTTTTTTATCACCTCTTGTTCTACCTTGGCCTTCTTTTCCTTTTGGGCCTTTACTTCTTTTACAGTTTGTTTTTTGCGCTTACTATTCTCGGTTTCCACAATACGTATCAATTCAGAAACCAAATTACGCTTCTTTTTATCCTGAAAATATTTTTCCGCAGCCGTATTTACCTTATTTCCCAAATAGATCATCCGTTGGTTATGGTCGTACAGTTCCTGATAGTTTTCCAATTTGGATTTGATCTTGGAATTAAGGTCCTCCAATTTTTGGGCTTCCGTCCTGGCCTTGGATTCCTCTTCTTGAAGCCTGGAACCGGTTTTCTCCATTTTACTACGCTCCTTTTGAAGTTTGGCAATGGTGGCATCAAAACGGACCTTACCGCGCTCTATTTTCTTTTTAGCCTTGTTTATGAGGCTATAGGGAATGCCATTCTTTTGTGCCACTTCAAAAGTAAAGGAACTACCGGCCTGTCCCAATACCAATTGATAAGTGGGTTCCAACGATTTTCCATCAAAAAGCATATTGGCATTGGTAACATGGGGCAATTCATTGGCCAATAGTTTCAGATTGGCATAATGGGTGGTAATAACCCCGTAGGCACCTCTTTCATAGAACACCTCCAAGAAAGTCTCGGCCAGGGCACCACCCAATTCCGGATCACTCCCGGTTCCAAATTCATCGATCAGAAAAAGGGTCTTGTCGTTGCATCTACGCAAGAAATAATTCATGTTCTTCAATCGGTAACTATAGGTGCTGAGATGGTTTTCTATGGATTGGTTGTCCCCAATATCGGTCAGTACATTATCGAATAAACAGACCTTGGACCGCTCATGTACTGGGATCAACAAACCGCTCTGCAGCATTACCTGTAAAAGACCAATGGTTTTCAGGGTAATACTTTTTCCCCCGGCATTAGGTCCCGATATAACGATAATTCTGTTCTCGGGATGCAGGGCAATGGTTTGTGGATATGTTTTTTCTTTTTTGTATTTATTGCTCAAAAACAACAAGGGATGATAGGCATCCCTTAAATAAAGCTCCCTATTTTCACTAATTTCTGGCAAGAGAGCATCCATTTCCAGAGCATATTTTGCTTTGGACGCCGTAATGTCGATATGAACCAGAAAATCTTGATAAGCATATAATTCAGGCGCAAAAGGCCGTATACGGTTGGTTAGATCGTTCAGTATTTTTTGTATCTCCTCCCGTTCCTCGAATTCCAGGTTCCCGAGTTCCCTACTGTACCTAAGGGTAGCCTCCGGTTCAATGTAGACAATACTTCCAGTTTTGGAGGTTCCCATAACGGCTCCCTTTACTTTTTTTCGATACATGCTCTTTACGGCAAGTACCCGTCTATTATCTACAACGGATTCCCTGATCTCGTCCAAAAGTTCCGAGGCGTGATAGGTATTGAGCGCAGTGGCAAAACTTTGATTTATTTTGCCCTTAACCACAACCATTTGAGAACGGATATTTTGTAGGTTGTTGGAGGCATTATCCTTTATTTCCCCAAATTTATCTATGACAGCCTCAATATTTCGAGGAATTTCAGTATTCAGGGTAACACTATCGGAAACGGCATAAAGCAGGGGATAGTACTCCTTAAATTTTAAAAAGAACTTAATATGGGTTGCAACTGTGGTACAAATGGAACCTATTTTCTTGAATCCACCTACTTCCAAAGTGGTATTCTCAATTTTAAGGAGTTTCAACTCCGAATTAATGGCATCAAAGTTATGATTGGGAATCCTATTGTCGTTGGAGTAGGAGGCCAAATACTCGGAAGTCTGTCCCAAAACGTCCAATAATTCGGTTTTCTCGGATATTGGTTCCAAATTAGTTACCTGTTCCTTTCCGAGCTCTGTGGTGCATCGGGCAGCCAATTGCAGTAGAACGGTATTAAACTCGAGATCTTGAAGCGTTTTTGAACTTATTTTATTCATTTATTCAATTTTCCTTTCCATAAGGATTTATAACCTTCAAAGGTAAGGAATAGGTGCAATATGGGAAGACTGTAAATGCATGTATTTGTTGCCATGGTCCACCTTTTTTTAGTCTAAAGACCTGACCAAACTATAGAAAAGTAGAGGAATGTTGGTTCCTAGAACAATATTTTTGGCACAGTATATGTTTTATAGCTAGGCTATTACAATAGTTTTGTTTAGTAACCATTAAAACCACCACATGAAAAACCATAAATTAATACTCGGATATATTGGTATAGGAATTTTATTAATGTCCTGTAGTGCCACCAATAATTTAACGATGGGAGCCACAGAACCAGCCATAGTGCATCTTCCCAATGATATACAGAGAATAGGTATTATTAATAGAAGTTTGCCTTCTGAAGGCAATAAGCAAATTGACAAAATAGACCAGATATTGTCCGCCGAAGGACTTAATCTCGATAAAAAAGGGGCCGAAGTTGCCATTAACGCTTTGTCCGATGAATTGGCAGGCACAGGAAGGTTCGAAGAAATACTTATTTTGGATAACGAAACTGAAATAAGAAAAGGACTGGATGTCTTTCCGGCCAGCTTGTCCTGGGAGACAATAGAAGAGATTTGTGCGGCCAACGGTGTTGATGCTATTTTTTCCTTGGCATTTTATGATACGGATACACAGGTTTCCTATAAACCATCCGTAATGCAACTTCCCAATAGTTTGGGAGTTAAAGTGTCGGTACCGGCCCATGAAGTCACTCTGAACACACTTATAAAAAATGGATGGCGTATCTATAACCCCCGTACCAGACAAATCGTGGACGAATTTATGTACACAGACCATTTGGTATCCTCAGGAAGAGGTATTAACCCGGTAAAGGCAATAGAAGCCGTAGCTCGCAGGAACGAAGCTGTTGAAGAGTTAAGCAAAAATATTGGTTATGCCTATGGGTCCAGGATATCCCCATATAGACATAGGATCACTAGGGACTACTTTGTACGTGGAACCGACAATTTCGTAGTGGCCAAAAGAAGGGCACAAACCGGGGATTGGCAAGGTGCTGCCCAACTTTGGGAAAAAGAATTGGGTAATTCCAAGTCGAAAATTGCAGGAAGGGCCTGCTACAATATGGCGATAATAAATGAGATCAACGGGGATTTGAATGCCGCCATGGATTGGGCTTCAAAGTCTTACGCGGATTATGATAATAAGGATGCGCTTAGATATTTAAATATTCTTAAATACCGATTATCACAAAATGAAGTCTTGGAGCAACAAGCATCGCGATAAACTTAACTGTCCTCTATAAGGAATATTTCATTGGAATATAACAACTTAAAAGTCCGTTATCCATAAAATTGGAAACGGACTTTTTTAATTAAATACATATTCTTTTAACAAAACTACAGTTTCGGCAATGTTTCTAAAACTAAATCAAAAACGCTGTTACAAAGGCAATTTTCCTGAAAAAAAGGCAAAATAGCCCTAAAATTCAATGGTTTAGGGGAGAATGGACAATATTTCCCCTATAAAATGAGTTTTACAAAGGTTATGATATTACGTCTAATTTTTTTTAAGATCGAATTTATTTTACAAAGCATGAGCAAGTTTTGTTTCCAGTTTTTTTTATTTAGCCTTATAGCTTTAACTGTAGGTTGCGGTTCCACTAAAGAAATTGTACTTCAAACCATGGAACCTTCACCTGTACATATTTCTCAAAAAATTAAAAGGATAGGCATCGTTAATAGGAGCATACGACCAGAGGTAGAAGAGGATGAAACAGGCCTTAACAGAATGGTGGCCGCCGAAGAGCAATGGCTTTTGGAGCAGGGGAGGAATGCTGCCCTTACAGGATTGTTCAACGAATTGCTAAAGGACAATCGTTTTGAAACTATTAAAATCCTGGATTCGGTACCTCAAGAAATTTTGCATTTTGAGATGGTAAACGATTCTATTTCATGGACCTCTGTCGAAAACATTTGTAATGCGTACGATGTGGATGCCATATTTTCTATGGCCTTTTTTGATACGGAAACCACAGTATCCATAAAGAAAACATCTATGATGCAACCAAACCTCATGAGGGTGAAGGTAAAGGTACCGGCCCAAGAGCTTACCTTGGAAACCCTTATTGAAAATGGATGGAAAATATACTATCCAAAATCAAAGGAAATTATTGATGAGATAGTATTTAACGATCAAATTATATCCAAGGGGAAAGGCACCAATCCTTTAGAGGCTTATAAGGCCATAGAGGGCAGAAAGGAAACCCTTGTGGAACAGAGCAAGGCCACGGGCAGCAACTATGGACAGCGACTATTACCGTTCGAAAACAGTGTTGAGAGATCATATTTTGTTCGTGGCACCACCAATTTCGAACAGGCTTGTGTGTTAGTGGAAAATGGGGACTGGCAGGGAGCATCACAACTTTGGGAAAAGGAATTGGATAATTCCAATTCCAAAATTGCCGGCCGCGCCTGTTACAATATGGCAGTTATGCACGAAATTAATGGCGACTTGACTGCAGCTATGGATTGGGCATCAAAATCCTATAAGGACCATAAAAACAAGAATGCCATGGAATATTTGGATATACTTAAATATAGGTCTTTCCAAAACCAAATTTTGGAACAACAGGTTTCTAGATAATTATACAATCAAATAGTCCAAAGTACAATTATCAAGTGGACCACCACAATGTTTTAAGGCTTGTACAAGCCTTAAAAAGACTGCATGGTGACCAACTTTTTGTAAACTCCATCTTTTTCCATTAGTTGTGTATGGGAACCTTGTTCCACAATCTCACCCTTTTGCAAAACTACTATAGTATTGGCATTTTGTATGGTGGAAAGCCTGTGCGCTATGACAATGGAGGTTCTATTCTGCATCATTTTTTCCAAAGCATCCTGAACCAATCTTTCGCTTTCCGTATCCAAGGCAGAGGTAGCCTCATCCAGAATCATAATAGGCGGGTTTTTAAGAACGGCCCTGGCAATGGACAGCCTTTGTTTTTGTCCGCCGCTTAATTTATTTCCGCTATCCCCAATATTGGTATTATATCCTTGGGGCAGCTCACTAATGAAATCGTGGGCATTGGCTATTTTAGCGGCTTCAATTATTTCTTCCTCCGTGGCATCCTCTTTTCCGAGTCCAATATTATTTTTAACGGTATCGTTGAATAAAATAGAATCTTGGGTAACAAGTCCCATTAAATTGCGAAGTGATTTTTTGCTAAAATCCCGAATATCGATACCATCAATTTTTATCTCACCCTCATTAACATCATAAAAGCGTGTCATTAGGTTGGCAATTGTACTTTTTCCGCTTCCGGATTGGCCTACCAGTGCTACGGTCTGGCCTTTGGGAACCTTTAGGTTAAATTTTTTCAGCACATACTCATCCTCATATTTAAAGGAAACATTTTTAATGTCTATTCCTTGTTCAAAATTGGGTTTTACAACAGCATCCTTCTTTTCAACAATTGGATTTTCGGTTTCCAAAATTTCCAATACCCGCTCTGCAGCAGAGTTTCCCTTTTTCACGCCGAAGGAGGCCTTACTAATAGCTTTTGCAGGAGTAAGTATGTTGTAAGCAAGTCCCATATAAGCAATAAACGAGGATGCATCCAAGGTTTTATCTATCAGTACCATTTTTCCTCCGAACCAAAGTAAGACCCCAATGACCATTATTCCCAAAAATTCGCCTGTGGGAGAAGCCAGGTTTTGTCTGTTCAATAACTTGTTTGAAAAGTGAAAAAATCTGTTGGTGGAAGTGGTAAAGGTTTTATAAAACCGGGATTCGGAATTAAAGGCTTTTATAACTCTTAGGCCACCCAAGGTTTCTTCTACTATTGATAAAAACTCCCCTTGTTCCCTTTGTACCCGATCCGATTTCTTTTTCAGGGATTTTCCAATCCTCGAAATGATCATACCTGCAATAGGAATAAAAATAAACACGAAGAGGGTAAGTTTTGTACTTATCCCGAACATGATCACTATGGTAAACAGTATGGTCAATGGCTCTCTAACAATGAGCTCCAAAATGGACAGGAAAGAATGTTGAATTTCCAAAACGTCGGAAGTAATACGTGCAATTACATCGCCCTTTCGCTTTTCGGAATAATAGGAAATGGGCAAATCCACTATTTTGGCGTACATCTTGTTCCTGATATCTTTTAGTACCCCGTTTCTTAGAAAGGTAATAAAATACATGGCCAGGTAATTGAAGAAGTTTTTTAGTAGGAAAAGAATCAATACCAATCCAATGACCAAGACCAAGCCTTTCATTTCATCATCACCGGAATATGCATTGACCCTATAGTTTATATAGTCCTGCAAATAATCCTTTAATTGCCCCATCCCTTCATAGACCGGTTCTACCAAAATCTTTTTCTCCGGCTTAAAAAGCACGTCCAACATGGGAATTAGGGCCGCAAAGGAAAGGGCACTGAAAAGGGCATATAGAATATTGAAAAAAATGTTTAAAAAACCGTATTTACGGTAGGGTTTCGCAAAGCGAAGAATCTTTTTAAAATACTCCATTAACCTATATTCAGTTCTTTAAGGATTCTTTCAATTTTAGCATCCAACTCGGCATCTACTTTTTTGTAATCGGCCGCGTTCTTCAATTTGGTGTTGATACTAAAATAAAATTTGATCTTAGGCTCCGTACCGCTGGGCCTGGCAGCCATTTTGGTGCCATCTTCGGTAATGTATATCAATACATTGGATTTTGGAATATCTATTGGGGTTACCTTACCTGTTATTACGTTTTTAGAAGTCGCCGTATTGTAATCTTCAACGGTTACCACTTTGGAACCATCGATAGCTTCAACGGGATTGTCCTTGAAATCGATCATCATTTGTTTAATTTCTTCCGCTCCCGACATTCCTTTCTTGGTCAAGGAAATCAATTTTTCCTTAAAGAACCCGTAGTCCACATAGCAATCTATAAGGTCCTTGTAGAACGAACTGCCGTTTGCTTTGGCGTTGGCGCCTATTTCACAAGCCAATAGGGTAGAGGTTACCGCATCCTTATCGCGTACAAAATCCCCTACCATAAAACCAAAACTTTCCTCGCCACCACCAATAAAAGGCTGGTCCGGGAAATCCTTGATCATTTTGGCTATCCATTTAAAACCTGTAAGGGCGGTCTTGCATTCCACCCCATAGCCCTTGGCCAAAGAGTCCATCATTGGCGTAGAAACAATGGTGGAGGCAATAAATTCCTTTCCTGTAATTCCTTTTTTCTTCCTTTGATCCAACAAAAACTTGGTCATCATGATCATGGTCTGGTTGCCGTTCAAAATCTTCATTTCGCCCTCCAAGTTGCGCACCGCCACTCCTAGACGGTCACTATCCGGATCGGTACCAATAACCATATCCGCACCAATTTCCTCTGCCTTTTTAATGGCCATGAATAGGGCCTCGGGCTCTTCAGGGTTTGGCGATACTACAGTTGGAAAATCACCATCTGGTTTGGCCTGTTCCTCAATAACGGTAACATTTTTATACCCGGCCCTTTTAAGTACCTCAGGGATTACGGTAATAGAAGTTCCATGAAGGGAGGTAAAGACAATTTTAAAATCGTCTTTGCCCTTGGCATTGAAGTTCCCATTTTTAACCGATGCTTCAATAAAGGCTTCATCTACCTTTTTGTCTATTAATTCTATTAAACTTTCATCCGCATTGAATTTGATGTCCTCAAAAGCAAGGCTATTTATTTCGCTAACTATGGCACCGTCCTGAGGTGGTACTATTTGTCCCCCATCTGTCCAATACACTTTGTAACCGTTGTATTCCGGTGGGTTATGCGAAGCCGTTAAAACAATACCGGCGTGGCAGTTAAGGTATTTTACAGCGAAAGATAGTTCAGGGGTAGTTCGCAGTTCCGAAAAAAGGAAGACTTTAATACCATTGGCAGCAAAAACTTGGGCAACGGTCCTGGCCAAAGTGTCACTATTATGTCTACAGTCATAGGCAATGACTACTTTTACCTGTTCCTTATTATAAACTTGCTTTAAGTAGTTACTAAGGCCTTGGGTACTTTTTCCCAAAGTGTACTTATTTATTCTATTGGTACCGGCACCCATAATTCCGCGCATCCCACCAGTCCCAAATTCAAGGTTCTTATAAAAGCGGTCTTTTAACTCTTCGGTATTGTTGTCAATTAACTTTTGAATCTCGTTTTTGGTCTTGTCGTCGAAAAAATCGGTCAACCAATTTTTGGCGTTTTTCAGTATGGCTTCCATAGTCATTTGGTGTTATATGTTCTTAAAAATACAAAGAATATTCATTTATTTTTCGGTCAGATTTATTTCTTCGGTGATATTGTAACGGGTTTCATTCTTGCGAGATCTTACCATTATTTCGCCTAAAAAGCCTGCAAGGAAAAGTTGTGTTCCTATAACCATGGCTATCAGTGCAATATAAAATTGTGGTCGCTCCGTAATGAGTCGCCCAAAAGGGTTGATAAATACTTTATCTATACCTAAATAAAGGGCAAATCCAAAACCAATGGTAAACATTAGGACTCCCAAAGCACCAAAAAGGTGCATAGGCCGTTTTCCAAACTTGGAAACGAACCAGATGGTAATCAGATCCAAAAAGCCATTTATAAAGCGGTCCATACCAAATTTGGTCTTGCCGTATTTCCTGGCTTGGTGCTGTACTACCTTTTCATCTATTTTATGAAATCCAGCACTTTTGGCCAAAACGGGAATATAGCGGTGCATTTCCCCAGAGACCTCAATGGTTTTTACAACCTCTTTCTTATAGGCTTTTAGTCCACAATTAAAATCGTGCAGCCT
Organism: Arenibacter algicola; assembly: GCF_018860365.1. Classification (GTDB taxonomy): domain Bacteria; phylum Bacteroidota; class Bacteroidia; order Flavobacteriales; family Flavobacteriaceae; genus Arenibacter; species Arenibacter algicola_B. The sequence continues at coordinate 120,439 of NZ_JAHKPO010000027.1, read as the reverse complement.
TACCCCGGAAGTTTTGCGTGCGGCCCAATTAAATAACTTGGAGGGAAGGTTTTTACTGAGTATGGAGTCGTATCTTTTTTTCTTCCATCCCGAAATAAGATCAAAGCCCTCTTGTTTGATCATGTGGTATAATTCTGGGATTTCCTCAGGGTTATCCTGTAGATCCGCATCCATAGTGATCACTACATCGCCTTGAGCTGCTTTAAATCCGGCATGAAGGGCCTGTGATTTTCCAAAATTCTTTAAGAAGCGTATACCCTTAACATTGGGATTGGACTGACCCAATTTGGTGATAATGTCCCAAGAACCATCGGTACTTCCATCATCAATAAAAAGTATTTCATATAAAAAATGATTGGATTGCATTACGCGTACAATCCAATCATGCAGTTCTGTCAACGATTCTTCTTCGTTAAGTAAGGGAATTATTATAGATATATTCATTCGGTACTTATGGAAAATCTTTTCAAAAGTACAAATTACTGAATAGTTTCTTTCTTTTTTAAAATTAAAGCAGGAATAAGTGATAATATAAAACTTGACACTACTATATAAACCAATCCAAAAACGATTTGCATTGATGGTGTTGAGAATTTTTTGGCCATTTCCATTTGGGCATCAATTTGCGCTGGAGTCATTTTAGGATTTTCCATAAGCAAGCCCTTTTGGTATTCCATGGCCTTGTTCATCATTTCAGGGTCAATTACCCCTGCGAGGATCTGATTGAATATAATCCCAATGATACCAGCTATCAAACCAATTCCCACACCAACTTTTAATCCTTGCCCAAAGGACATAAAACCTCCATTGTCCTTTTTAAATTGCACCATGCCAATAGCGATAACCGCAATGGTTATCAGAAGGCTAACACCCATTACCATAGGGCCACCCTGATAATGCATATCCAACGAATATAACATCAATAAAAACGCTACACTTATGGCGCCTAGGATAAGTCCATAGGTTAAAGCATACTTTCCAGTTTTTAGTTTGGTTTCTTCCATGTTGATTAAATATTTTATAGTTTTTATGGTTAGTGGTAACAGAGCTAAATTTGTTACATTTAAAGGTAGCTAATTTTTATTTTTCTTTTTTGAGGTTTTAAGTTGTTCTTTTCAGAAAAATATTTAAATTTGCACCTCGAAATTAAGCAGGAACAAACGTTTTTACAATGAAAAAAGATATACATCCAGGGAATTATAGATTGGTAGCCTTTAAGGACATGTCCAATGAAGAGGTTTTTATCACTAAATCCACAGCCGATACCAAAGAAACTTTAGATGTTGATGGAGTTGAATATCCATTGGTTAAATTGGAAATTTCAAGAACTTCACATCCATTCTACACTGGTAAGGCCAAATTTTTGGATACTGCAGGACGTATCGATAAATTTAAAAGCAAGTACGAGAAGTTCAAAAAATAATATTTTCTTTACAAAAGAGTTATTAAGTCACGCAGTTGCGTGACTTTTTTTGTTATAATTTAGTTGTATGAACTATATTCTTTTTGACGGTACGGTAAGAAGGGCCTTGTTGCCGTTCACCTTTACCAGACCGGTTGCAGATATTAGGATAGGAATTCTCACCATCAGGGAAAAGTGGGAAAAACACCTAGGTAATACTATCACCACTATAACCGAGGATTATCTTTCGGAAAGATTTCCTATGGTGGAAATGGACGAGAACGTACTTATAAATGCTTCCTTTTTGCCCAATACCGAATTGGTGGACCTGGTAACCAATTTAAATGAAAAGGAAGCTGTGTTCTTAGGTGAGGAGGTTATAGCCTTTTATACCAAGGAGACTCAGGAAGAAGTTGATTTTTCAACCTACACCCATATTGAATTTGAAGGTCCCGTACTACGGATTGAAAATACCTGGGATATCTTTTCAAAAAATGGAGAGGCGATGCAGGCAGATTTTGACCTGTTGACCAAGGGCAGAAAAAGTGCTCCCATCTCCAAGACCAATAGTTTGGTGAACCCGGAAAACATTTTCTTGGAGGAAGGTGCCAGCGTTGAATACAGTATATTAAATGCTTCCGAAGGACCTATTTACTTAGGCAAGAATTCTGAAGTATGGGAAGGCAACCTTATTCGAGGTGGTTTTGCCCTATGCGAAAAGGCGGTGGTGAAAATGGGTGCCAGAATCTATGGCCCTACTACCGTGGGCCCCTATAGCAAAGTATGTGGCGAAATTTCCAATTCCGTGCTTATAGGATATTCCAGTAAGGGCCATGAAGGCTATCTTGGCAATTCGGTACTGGGGGAATGGTGCAACATAGGTGCCGATTCCAATAATTCCAATTTAAAGAATAATTACGCAAAGGTTCGCCTATGGAATTACGATACGGAGAAATTTGAACAGACCGGACTTCAGTTCTGTGGCCTCATGATGGGCGACCATAGCAAAACGGCCATAAATACCATGTTCAATACCGGAACGGTAATAGGTGTAAACTGTAATATTTATGTGCCCGGATTCCCTAGAAATTTTGTTCCCAGTTTTAGTTGGGGAGGTGCCTCTGGTTTCACTACATACCAACCACAAAAGGCTTATGAAGCCGCAAAGGTAATGATGGCACGTAGGGGAGTGGAATTCAATGAAATGGACGCCAAGATATTGGACCACGTTTTCGAAGAAACCAGGAGGTGGCGTAAAGATTAACTTCAACGCAATGAATTAACCAAACCCTTGGCAATACCATATGGGTTCCCAATTATTGGTATATTTGCAAACGATTTGGATCAATGTATAAGAAACCGAAATGAATTCGGTCAAAGAAGAACAATGATGAAGAAAAAGGTCGCTTTCTATACTTTGGGCTGCAAGCTCAATTTCTCAGAAACTTCAACCATAGCTAGGGATTTGGTAGAGGAGGGCTTTGAGCGTGTTGATTTTTCCGAAAATGCGGATATGTATGTCATCAATACCTGTTCCGTTACGGAAAATGCCGATAAGCGATTTAAGTCGATTGTCAAGCAAGCACAGAAAAGCAATCCAAATGCATTTGTTGCAGCCATAGGCTGCTATGCACAGCTTAAACCAGAAGAATTGGCAGCGGTAGACGGTGTTGATCTGGTTTTGGGAGCCACCGAAAAATTTAAGATAGCAGATTATGTCAATGATCTTTCCAAAAACGATTTTGGCCAGGTACATTCCTGCGAAATAGAAGAGGCCGACTTTTATGTGGGCAGTTATGCCATTGGCGATCGAACCAGGGCATTTTTAAAGGTACAGGATGGCTGCGATTATAAATGCACCTATTGCACCATTCCTTTGGCCAGGGGGATTTCAAGAAGTGATACCCTTCAGAATGTATTAAACAATGCCGCCGAAATCTCATCAAAGGGCATCAAGGAAATTGTACTTACCGGCGTCAATATTGGCGATTATGGAAAAGGAGAGTTTGGCAATAAAAAACATGAGCATACTTTTTTAGATTTGGTAAAAGCGTTGGATAAGGTAGAAGGCATACATCGCTTACGAATTTCTTCCATTGAACCCAATTTATTAAAAAATGAAACTATAGATTTTGTGGCGCAAAGCAATTCCTTTGTTCCCCATTTCCATATTCCGCTTCAGAGCGGTAGTGATGCCATTTTAAAATTGATGAGCAGAAGATACCTCACCAACTTGTATGTGGATCGGGTTAAAAAAATTAGGGAAGTTATGCCAGACGCCTGTATTGGAGTCGATGTCATTGTTGGATTTCCTGGGGAAACCGAAGAACATTTTTTGGAAACCTATAATTTCCTTAATGAACTGGATATTTCCTATCTGCATGTATTTACATATTCTGAAAGGGACAACACCAAGGCAACGGAATTAACCGGAGTAGTTCCCAAAAAAGTAAGGAATAAGAGAAGTAAAATGCTGAGGGGGCTCTCTGTTAAAAAAAGAAGGGCTTTTTATGAAGGACAGTTGGGCGCTACTAGAACGGTATTATACGAAGCCGAAAACAAGGAGGGCTATATCCACGGATTTACCGAGAATTACGTAAAAATAAAAACACCATGGAATCCAAGCTTGGTGAATACCTTGCACGAAATAAAACTTACGGAAATTGATGATGATGGTATGGTAAGAGGTGTAGAAGTTGGCAGTATGGTATCTGCCCAGTCCTACAATTAATTACCTCCATTGATATGGTCAACTATTTTCAGTAGGAATCAAACACTAAAACAAAAAAAAACCTCTCGATTATGAGAGGTTTTTTTATCGTTATATTCTAATTCCTACGGGAAGCATTTCTTTGTATTGTCGATTCTTTCTCAAGAAACCAGCAATTTGAGGGCTAGTAGGCACCACTCTTAAATTTTGTTCTTGGATATGGCTCAAGACACTTTTAATGAACTCTTCTTTAAAACCTTCCTTTGTTATTTCCTCAGGAATTACAAGTTTTGTTAAAAAAACTTTACGCTCTTGGGAAGAATACTCAATTTTAGCCAAGTGGCCGTCAACCCTGGCTTCAAATTGTCTCAAGAAGCCATTGTCCTTAATTTCTACTTCATTCATATAGTTTGATTTTAAATAATGACTAATTTTGAATTATGATCATAACGTTCTCAAATTACAATCTAGGCTCATAAACTAAATAAGCACATAAGCAGGGACGAAAAAGCCAAGAAAACAAAGTTAGTGAAAAAATAGTTATTATCCTATTAAAATAGTATGCTAGAAAACCAAACGGTCCAAAATAAAAAACATGTTTATTTCATGCCCGGCATGGCAGCCAACCCCTCCATTTTTGACAACATAAACTTACCATCGGAAACTTTCGAAAAACATTTCCTGGATTGGTCAGTTCCCGATAAGAATATTAGCCTGGAGGATTATGCCTTAAAAATGTCCAGTCTCATTAAACATGAGGATGCAGTCCTGATCGGGGTTTCCTTCGGTGGTATTCTGGTCCAGGAGATGGCAAAACACATTAAAGTAGGAAAGGTCATTATTATTTCGAGCGTCAAAAGTAATTCGGAATTGCCCAAAAGAATGATTTTTGCCAAGTATACCAAAGTACATAAGCTATTGCCTACCGGGTTAGTAAACAATATGGAATTATTGGCAAAATATGCCTTTGGCGAAACTGTCCCCAAACGTCTAGCACTTTATGAGCAGTATTTGTCCATCCGTGACAAATATTATCTGGATTGGTCCATAGATGCTATAGTAAATTGGAAACAAACCCATTACATGGAAGATATAATTCATATTCATGGTGAAAATGACCCTGTCTTTCCCATAGGATATATAAAAAATTGCATTACAGTCAAAAATGGGACCCATACGATGATTATTCACCGGTCAAAATGGTTTAATGAACACTTACCTACAATTATTTTGCAATAAGGCAGTTCTATTTAATATCTTTGAAGTAGAAATAGGTACATGGCATGAGCTACCCAGGTAGGAAATCTGCCAATCCAATGTAGTAAGGCACTTAAGAAAATTTAGAAATTTAAAACAATTGAACAGATGAAGGTTATAAAGAATATTTTAATGATTTTGGGAGTTTTTTTCGTAGGAAGCACCTTAATTTTTGCTGTACAAAATCAGTACAAGGAAACTGCCATGCTGGTCGAGAAGTCGGAGCCCAAAACAAATGATGGGGAGGAAGTGGGCTATCGTATAACAGCCATTGAGATTCCTGAAGATTTGAATTTCGCAGGTGAAGCGGTGCCTTTTGATGATCCAGAGATTATGGAACGTGTTGATCGCGAGTTTTTGGTGAATACCTATTGGCAGTCAAATGCCCTTTTGCTTATGAAAAGAGCCAATAAATTCTTCCCTATAATTGAGCCTATCTTGGCAAAAAATGGAATTCCGGACGACTTTAAATACTTGGCATTGGCAGAAAGCGGGCTTCAAAACGTGGTTTCTCCTGCAGGGGCCACAGGCTTTTGGCAGATAATGAGTGCCACAGGAAGAGAATACGGCCTGGAAATTAACAGCAATGTAGACGAAAGGTACCACGTTGAAAAATCGACTGAAGTAGCCTGTAAATACCTGAAAAGGTCGAAGGAGAAATTTGGCAGCTGGACCTTGGCTGCGGCAGCATACAACGCCGGGGCAGGAGGAATCCAAAAATATATGGGTATACAGAAAGCGGACGGCTACTATGATCTTCTGTTGGGCGAAGAAACAGGTCGCTACGTGTTTAGAATATTGGCCATTAAGGAAATACTATCCAATCCAGAGAAATACGGTTTTCATCTTGAAAAAGAGGATATGTATACGGCAGTTCCAACTTTTAATGTTGAAATTAATGAACCTGTGAGCAATTTTGCCGATTTTGCAAACCTTTACGAGATCAACTACAAAATTTTAAAGCGACATAACCCTTGGTTGAGGGAGCCACATTTAAATAATTCTTCCAGGAAGAAATATACTATAGAAATCCCAAATAAAGGATACTACAAGATTTCCAAATAATGGTCTCTTTCCTAAAGGATAACATTTGGCCATTTCTTTTAGGGATTAATTATTTGTTGGTTATCATTTTTTCGGTCTTAATCGTTCTTAAAAATAGGAATCCGGTTAAGACCTTGTCTTATATATTTGTTTTGGCAACATTACCCTTTATTGGGCTGCTGGTCTATTATTTTTTTGGTCAAGATTATAGAAAGGACAAGATTTTCGAAAAAAAATATGTCGAGGATAATGACCGACTAAAAAAATGGCGCAGCAGCTTCAGCCTCAATAATTCGGAAAGAGAGGATTTAAAGGAATTTCTTGGAGAAGGTATTTTTAAGATATACCGATTAATGCGGAATAACGAAAGGGCCGTGCTCACCTTTGATAACGAGGTTGATATCCTGATAAATGGAGAGGAAAAGTTTAAATATCTGAGGGAGGATCTAGAAAATGCCAAACACCACATACACCTGGAGTACTTTGTGTTGTTCGACAAAGGATTGGGAAGTGAGATTATTGAACTTCTATGTAAAAAGGCCCAGGAAGGAATAAGTGTTAGACTTATTTATGATGACGTAGGAAGCAATATTTCCAATGCCTACAAAAAGAAACTTTCAGACAGCGGCGTGAAGCATTTTGCGTTTATGCCTGTGTTGTTCTCCAACTCTACCAGCAAACTGAATTATAGGGACCATAGAAAGATAGTGGTCATTGACGGTAATATCGGATACGTTGGTGGCATTAATTTAGATCAGAAATACGACAACTCCTTTAATAACGAAAGATACTGGAGAGATACTCATTTACGCATTAGGGGAGGAGCAGTAGGTGCCCTTCAATCCTCTTTTGTTTTAAGTTGGAATTTTGCTGCCAAGGATGCGATGGAAATCGAGAAAATTCTACTCCCGAAACAAAAGTCCGCTCCACAAAAACCTGTAGCAGTACAAGTTGCGGCAAGCGGTCCTGACAGTGATTGGGCCAATATAATGGAAGCCATGTTTTGCGCCATTAATTCGGCACATGAAAGTATATTGATCACAACGCCTTATTTTATGCCCAATTCAGCAATACTAACGGCTCTGACCACAGCAGCAAGAAGTGGGGTAGAAGTAAAAATTATAGTGCCGTACGAATCGGATTCAGTGGTGGCTCAATATGCCACTGATTCCTATATTGAGGAATGTTTATTTTCCGGCATCTCCATACATCGCTATAAAAAAGGGTTCATACATGCCAAGACCTTAGTTATAGATGATATGTTCTCCAGTATTGGTACAGCCAATATGGATTACCGAAGTTTCTCCATGAATTTTGAAATAAACGCCTTGTTATATAACAAGGACATCAATCAACAAATGCGAAAGCAATTCCATTTAGACCTTGAGGACTGTGACGAAGTTACCTTGGAACGTTGGCAGAACAGAAATATAATTAGACGACTAAAGGAATCCTTTAGCCGACTTTTTGCCCCCTTGCTTTAGATATCATTAGTATGGGTAGGACACCAAAACCGTTTAACCCCACTGAAACTAGATTTTTTTCAATTGCTGCTGCATCATCTTGATCTGTTCGGCAAGCATATTTTGTTTGTCCAGTTTCTTAGCTTCATTCAATAGGGTAGTAGCCTCCCTTTTTCTACGTTTTTGCATGGCAATACCAGCCAGGCTCAATTTGGCCATTGCCACATCATAATCCATGTTTAGTCCAAATTTTAATGCTTTTTTAAAGTATTTTTCGGCCTGGGTAAGGTTGGTCTGGGAGAAAATAATACCATTTAGGTAATTATAATAACCATTTTGCTTTTTGGTAAGGGCGGCATCAGGATTTTTAATTTTATCGAGCCATTTTTTTGTGCCTGCCAAATCCTGCTTCCGCATTCTTAGGAATGCCAATAAAATTATTTCATTCCTATAATATAGAAATATAAAAATAGAAGAAAGGAGAAGCAAAGAAATCCCATTACCAATATTACCTTCTACAAATTGGTATACTGCATAAACTATTATTAGTGCAGCTATAACTAGTTTTAAATTTTTATTGAACATATTACTTATTAATTAATTGGTACGTTATTTTAGATTTAATAGTGGTCGGTATTTCTTGTCCGCCCATTTGTGTCATTGTGGATATCCCAGTAGATGTACCCTCTACCAGCATATGCATAATAAAACCGGTATTAGAATCTGCTGTTAAGGTTGTGGTTTGTGTACCGCTAAGTTTCATAATGGTATTGGCATCCGTTACGTCCATCAACACCGCAGCTTTGCCGCTAATCTTGACCTTGTTGTCAACGATACTCTTAAGGGTCCACACATTGGTTGTCTTTAATTTGCCATTGTAGACATTCTCCCATTTATCGTTTATATTGACTTTCTTGTCGGGGTAAATAAAGGTCATTTGCTTGTAACTATTGGACAAAGCCTCAGATCCAAACTCATTTTCCAAAGATTTTTTCATCATATTGATCGAGAATTCGTCCTCAAGACCAGAAGCCCTTGCCATTTTGGAAACCAGACTATCACCACCTTGAACCTTCAATATATTTCCGGTCTTTGCTAAAACCATTTTCACCGGGTTGTTCAATATGGTATTGAATACTTTGGATTGCATATCCTCATCATTAACCTCTTTGGCCTTGACATTCATTAATTCCCCTTGGATACTAGAGGTCATTTTTAAATTTAAATCCTTAAATGTCAATGCTACCTCATAGCCATTATTCAGCTCCCCCAGCACTTTAAATTCCAATATACCATCTATGTGGTTCGTTATTTCATGGGTTGCACCATCCAATTCCTGGGTTATAATCTGCTCGGCATCCTGCTTGATCTTAAAAACATCTCCCTTTTTTAAGTGATATTGCAATGTGGTTTGTGCATAAACACCCATATTGCATAGGATGCAAACCGTTAAAAAAATAAAGCGCTTCATGTTAAATTGTCATACTGGTTAAGCCGTTGCAAAAGTAGTAAAAACCTGTGGGCCTTATAGTGGGCAATCCTAAAAAAAATATTTTTTTAATTAGATTTGCCAATGCAAAAACTCTTTGTATATTTGCAGCCGGATTTTGCTGTCGATGAAGCAAAATTAAAGATTGTCAAAAAAGAAATTTAAGCATACTATAAAAAATACGCTACGATGAGCAAAAGAACATTTCAACCATCAAAAAGAAAGAGAAAAAACAAACATGGTTTTAGGGAACGTATGGCTACTGCCAATGGTAGAAAAGTTCTTGCTAGAAGAAGAGCTAAAGGAAGAAAGAAATTGTCTGTATCCTCGGAGCTGAAGCACAAAAAATAATGATAGAATTGTTTTTTTAAAATAACAAGGTGTTACTTTTTCCGAAGTAGCACCTTTTTTTTGTCCAATTCCCTTTTTCATATATATAAATAACTAGTAAAATGCCCAAAAGAAAAGATTTAAACTCTATTTTAATTATTGGTTCTGGACCCATCGTTATTGGTCAAGCGTGTGAATTTGATTATTCAGGTACACAGGCGTTGAGATCTTTAAGAGAAGATGGCATAGAAACAATCCTCATCAACAGTAACCCAGCAACGATCATGACGGACCCAACCATGGCCGATCATGTATACTTAAAGCCATTGACTACAAAATCTATTAGGGAGATTTTGGAAAAACATCCCAATATAGATGCAGTCTTACCTACTATGGGGGGGCAAACAGCATTGAATCTTTGTATTGAAGCGGATACTAAAGGAATTTGGGAAGATTACGGAGTAAAGATCATAGGTGTAGATATTGACGCCATCAATATTACGGAAGACAGGGAGAAATTCCGTGAGCTAATGCTTAAAATTGGCATTGGAATGGCACCTCAGGCCACTGCTACATCCTTTCTAAAAGGTAAGGAAATTGCTCAAGAATTTGGATTTCCATTGGTTATCAGGGCTTCCTATACCCTTGGTGGTGCCGGAGCTTCCATAGTTTACAAACCAGAGGATTTTGACGAACTTCTTAGTCTTGGTTTGGAAGTTTCCCCAATACACGAGGTCATGATAGATAAAGCCCTAATGGGGTGGAAGGAATACGAACTGGAGTTGTTAAGGGATAAAAATGATAACGTAGTTATTATTTGTACCATTGAAAATATGGACCCTATGGGAATCCATACAGGAGATTCCATTACGGTAGCACCAGCTATGACGCTGTCTGACACTACCTTCCAGAGGATGAGGGATATGGCCATTAAAATGATGCGCAGTATAGGGGATTTTGCAGGGGGATGTAACGTTCAGTTTGCAGTTAGTCCAGATGAAAAGGAAGACATTATCGCTATTGAAATCAATCCTAGGGTTTCCAGATCATCAGCATTGGCATCAAAAGCTACTGGATATCCCATTGCCAAGATAGCCGCTAAATTGGCTATAGGGTATAACTTAAATGAGCTGAGCAATCAGATTACAAAATCTACCTCTGCCTTATTTGAACCTACCCTGGATTATGTAATCGTAAAAATACCACGTTGGAATTTTGATAAATTTGAAGGTTCGGATAGAACTTTGGGTCTCCAGATGAAATCGGTAGGAGAGGTAATGGGCATTGGCCGATCTTTCCAGGAAGCCCTGCACAAAGCCACCCAGTCTTTGGAAATTAAGAGGAACGGACTTGGAGCAGATGGTAAAGGATATACCAATTATGATGAGATTATTAGCAAACTCACCATCCCAAGTTGGGACCGTGTCTTTGTAATTTATGATGCTATTCAGTTAGGGATTCCGCTGAGCAGGATCCATGAGATCACTAAAATAGACATGTGGTTTTTAAAGCAGTACGAAGAACTTTATCAACTGGAAAAGGAAATTACCAATTTCAGCATTGAAACACTTTCCAAGGACCTGCTTTTGGAAGCCAAGCAAAAAGGGTTTGCCGACAGGCAGATTGCCCATATGCTGGATTGTTACGAGAGTGAAGTTTATAATAAACGTGTTGCCCTTAACATTAACAGGGTTTACAAACTGGTCGATACCTGTGCTGCGGAGTTCAAGGCCATGACCCCTTATTATTACTCTACTTTTGAGGCGGAAATAGAAACCCCGGACGGTAAGAAATATGTTGAGAACGACAGTATTGTAACCGACAAGAAAAAAATTGTGGTCTTGGGCTCAGGGCCCAACCGAATAGGACAAGGTATAGAATTTGATTACTGCTGTGTACACGGTGTATTGGCCGCTTCGGAATGTGGCTATGAGACCATCATGATCAACTGTAATCCCGAAACGGTTTCCACGGATTTCGATATTTCGGACAAGCTATATTTTGAGCCCGTATTTTGGGAACACATCTATGATATCATTAGACATGAAAAACCAGAGGGTGTCATTGTTCAACTAGGGGGCCAAACAGCCCTTAAGTTGGCGGAAAAGCTGGACAAATACGGCATTAAAATAATAGGTACCAGTTTCAAAGCCTTGGATTTGGCAGAAGACAGAGGAAGTTTCTCCAACTTATTGGCCGAAAACAATATTCCATTCCCTCAGTTTGGCGTGGCAGAAACTGCCGATGAAGCTTTGGCCCTTTCAGACGAGTTAGACTTCCCATTGTTGGTTAGACCTTCATATGTTTTGGGGGGACAGGGAATGAAGATTGTGATCAACAAGGAAGAATTGGAGGAACATGTTGTAGATCTTCTTAGGAAAATACCAAATAACAAATTGTTGTTGGATCATTATTTGGATGGCGCCATAGAGGCCGAGGCCGATGCCATTTGCGATGGGGAAGATGTTTACATCATCGGAATTATGGAGCATATTGAGCCATGTGGAATTCACTCAGGGGATTCCAACGCCACTTTGCCACCATTTAATTTGGGCGAATTTGTGATGCAACAAATAAAGGACCATACCAAGAAGATTGCCTTAGCGCTAAATACGGTTGGACTAATAAATATTCAGTTTGCCATCAAGGATGATATTGTATACATCATAGAGGCCAACCCTAGGGCATCCAGAACGGTACCATTTATTGCAAAGGCCTACAAAGAGCCTTATGTAAATTATGCAACCAAGGTGATGTTGGGGGAGAAAAAAGTAAAGGACTTTAATTTTAATCCGCAATTGGATGGCTATGCTATTAAGCAACCGGTATTTTCCTTTAATAAATTCCCTAACGTAAATAAGAATTTAGGACCCGAAATGAAGAGTACCGGGGAGAGCATTTTGTTTATAGACAGTCTTAAGGACGACGAATTCTACAACCTGTATTCTAGGCGTAAGATGTACTTGAGCAAATAGTTTCAAGATATATGGATACTGGAAGGGATTCACTTCCATGAAAATAAAAAACTCCTTTTTCTATTAATTTAGAAAAAGGAGTTTTTTTTGTTATGGTAGATAAAGGTCCGAGTTAAACCATTAAGTTATACAACTCAAAAATCTATTTGGGAAGACCAAACTAGTCCAGAGAATATTCCTTATGAATCAATTATTCGGTCGCACTTTCGAAAGCTTCCTCTCCACCTACAACAGGCAAGGTAAAAGTTGTTTCATCCAAATCCACCGATAATTCTGTTCCAGGATTTGGCAAAAGCGTAAATTCCCTGTCACTTGAGAAGATCATAAGTGCAATTTGTTGGCCTTTGGGTATAATCTGATCATCCGGTATCAAATCAAAAGTTAGATTGTAGAACTGTCCAGGCACCAAAGGTTCACTATGGGTAAGGGAACTGTGGTTTTGTGGGTCTGCCCAACCACGGGTTATAATGTTATCCGTTATTTTCACATTCTTTCCTTCATTCCAAGGCAAGGAAACCAACCAAACCGATAAATTGGCGGCAACTTTGTTGCTCGCCACAGAAATACTGATTTTTGGAGTTCCAGATAGGTGAATATCCTTCTTCAGTATTGGCGTAATATAAAGCAGGCGATGATTGGTATTCTCTGCCTTTGCCAAGGTTTCTCCAGAAAAAGAAAAATTGTCCACTAGGGTTTCCACACCTTGAGCCGGTTTCTTTTTAGTACTTAATACACCTTTCTCCGGAGCACCTCCTTCAAGATATAAAGTTACAGGTGCCGCTTCCGGATTTGGATAATCTTTATAAGGTGTTGGATTTAGCTTATCATCATTCTCACGAACAATCCAAGCTTTGGCATCTTCTTCCACACCATTTTCAATACCATGCAAATAGCGGGTAAACCACCTGTTCATAAGGGTTAGCGGAGGCTCACCTCCATGTCCGTTCTGGTGATAATAAATTTGGGTGGGCAAACCTTTATCCTTTGCTGCCTTATAAATTCTATAGCTATGCTCCGGCATTACATTCCAATCGTTAAATCCGTGCGCCATCAATAAAGCGGCCTTCATGGGTTCCATATCATTCAAGTAATCACGGCCAGCCCAAAATTCGTTGTAATCTCCAGTGATCCTATCCATACCGTTTTTCATTTCGGTATCCCTAACAACCTTATTGTTATGCGCACGTTTGGACTCGTCCCCGCTGTGTATAAAGTCGTAAAGCACATCTATGTCCTCTCCTAAATACCCCCCTGGAGAACGCACAAGGCCATTGGATCTATAGTAGTGATAATAAGAAGTATTTGGAGCGATGGGAATAATTGCCTCCAATCCCTTAACTCCGGTTGTAGCGGCGGCCAAGGGTATGGTGCCATTATAGGAAGTACCGGTCATACCAACTTTTCCCGTAGACCAATAGGCTTTTACCTTTTCTTTACCATAAGGTTCCGTATAACCTTTAGCCCTACCACATAACCAATCTATAACGGCTTTTGGGGCCAAGGACTCATTGTCCCCACCCACTGTTGGGGAACCTTGGGACAACCCTGTACCAGGGGAGGAGGAGTGAACCACGATATAACCACGGGGAACCCAGGTTTGAATATGTGACTTGGAAATATAAGGTCTTTTCCCGGTCCTGACTACCTCGGGGTGCAAACGCTCTTTAGGAGTATCACCCAATTCATGCCGTACATCCCAAAAAATCTCATTCAAATTGGAAGCCACACCGGCAAAATAAGGACTACTAATGTAAATGACCGGTAATTTAAGTCCTTCCGTTTCAGTTTGGCCAGGTCTAGTGACCGAGACATGCATTCTATCTTTCTTACCATCCCCATCAGTATCAAATCCTGTTTCAACCCATAGGTCATGTGTTATCCATTTAGATTCATCACTAAAACCAGGTACGACCTGAGCTTCTCCGTTCTCAAAAATTGGAACAGATTTCTTCTCCAATAAAGTTTCACTTTTCTGGGCGCTAACTATGGTTAGTACTCCCAATAAAAATGTGAATACAAATGCAATTTTGTTTTTAATCATAATCGACTTTAAATTAATATATAGAATTTAGGTTTATATTATATGGGAGAGTAGGTTGTTGATTCAAGACCAATTATGGTTCGAAATAAAATAGGTTGCGACAAATATTTTTGGTTAGGCAATTTACTGGAGGCTTCAATCCTCACACCGATTAATGGACTGGTTACATTTGCCCCAAAAGTAATCGATATTTTGCTTGGAAAGGAATTTTCAACCCACATGTAGACTCGCACTGTATAGCAATTATATGGCACGAATATACCCAAAAATTGTGGTACAAGGTTTCCAATAAGTTAGCCAATCTATATGATTTATTACTTCCCAGCGATTCAATATGTAGACAGAAAATTCAATAAAAGGCAGATAGGGTCTTCTTAAAAAGGCTATATCGACATCACTCAGTAATAATTTTAGCAATTATAGGCCATATGTTATTGGCTATAATCTTTTGTCCTTCGGCTGTGGGATGTATACCGTCAGGTTGATTTAGTTCTGGATCTCCTGCCACATCCTCCAAAAGGAATGGAATTAGACCAATATTGTTCTTTTTGGCAAGGTCTGGAAATATATCCTTGAATCCGCTAGTATAATCCTGGCCCATATTGGGGGGAATTTGCATTCCAGCCAGAATAATGGTCGTATTGGGATTTTTTTGTTGCACCACATCTATAATTTCCTGTAAGTTCCCACGGGTTTCTTCCAGTGATATGCCACGTAGACCATCATTGGCCCCAAGTTCCAGAACAAAAACCTCTATATCGGCATTAAGTACCCAGCCAAGCCTATTTTTTCCACTGGCCGTTGTTTCCCCACTTAAACCGGCATTAACTACTTTATAGGACAGTTGCAGGGAATCTATCTTATCTTGTATCAAAGCGGGAAAAGCTTCATTGGGATCAAGGCCCATACCTGCAGTAAGACTATTTCCAAAAAACAAAATTACCTTACTTTGGTTCTTTTCCTCAATCTTGTTTTCAATAGCATTTTCCTCTTTTTCTCCAGCATCGGCCTTCTTGGTTGCCATATTTCCGCAAGAAGTAAAAAAAATAAATAATAAATAAGAAAATCTTAACAAGGTTCGCATGGGATATTGGATTAAAATCAAAATCATTTCAGTATTTTGCCTACTTAGGAAAACCTTGAAATATAAATTATATGCCAAAGATATTAAACGTAAACAATTTAGGGAAAATCTATACGAGTGGCTCTAAAAAACTTACGGTATTGCAAGATATTACTTTTGATGTGGAGGAAGGGGATACTTTTTCCATTGTAGGCCCTTCTGGAAGCGGAAAAACTACATTGCTTGGTATATGTGCAGGTCTGGATCAACCGGATTCGGGTACGGTGACCTTGTGCGGAACTGAATTAGGAAGTTTAAACGAAGATGAGAGGGCCATACTACGCAATAGGAATATAGGATTTGTTTTTCAGGATTTTCAACTACTACCAACACTTACCGCTTTGGAGAATGTGGCCATTCCGCTGGAATTAAGGGGAGATAAAAACGCTATGACGAATGGAATGGAACTATTGGACAAGGTAGGTCTTCAAAATCGATTCCATCATTATCCATCCCAACTCTCGGGTGGGGAACAACAGCGCGTTGCCTTGGCCAGGGCATTCTCCAACAATCCTTCCATATTATTTGCCGATGAGCCTACCGGTAATTTAGATGCTGAAACAGGGGAAAAGGTGATACAATTACTTTTTCAACTTAATGCTGATGCAGGCACCACCTTGGTAATAGTTACCCACGATTTGGAATTGGCAGCCAAAACAAAACACATATTAAGGTTAAAAGGTGGTAGAATTATTGCCAACCAAGAAACAACGGCATTGTGAACGAACATAATTTCAATTCAAAGTCCGGGTTTCAATGGCTGCTAAAAATGGCTTGGCGCGATGGAAAAGCAAGTAAAAGGAAACTTTTTCTTTTTATGGCTTCAATTATTATGGGGATTGCAGCGGTAGTCTCTATCCAATCTTTTGGCGATAATCTTAAAAAAAATATCTCCCTACAGTCCAAATCCTTAATGGGGGCCGATTTTATAATCGATAGTAGGAATCCACCAAATGAAAAGGTTCTGGGAATAATGGATTCCCTTGGCGGGGCCAATGCCAAAGAAATAAATTTTCCTTCCATGGCTGCTTTCCCAAAAACAGGAGCTTCCAAATTGGTACAAGTTCGTGGAATTGAAGGCGGTTTTCCTTTTTATGGTATACCGGAGACCATACCCTTAGCAGCAGCAGATAACTACCAACAAAATGGTGGAGCTTTGGTAGATGCCACAGTTATGCTGCAGTATAACCTACAAGCCGGAGATAGTATTAAAATAGGGGAAGTTACCTTTCCAATTGCCGGGTCACTAAAATCGATACCGGGTAGCTCTGGGCTGTTCAGTTCTGTGGCGCCTCCCGTGGTGATTCCCTACAGGTTTATTAAAGAAACAGGATTGATACAAAAGGGCAGTAGGTTAGATTACGAATTCTATTTCTTCCAGCCACATACAGATCTAGATATACTGGATAAAAAATTGGATCCCATTTTGGATGCCGAAGGTGCCGATTTGGATACCCATACCTCTACGAGTGCCAATTTGGGTCGCAGATATGGGAATTTTGGAAAATTTCTTAATCTGGTCGCTTTTATTGCCCTCCTTCTCGGTTGTATTGGAATCGCAAGTGCCATCAATATTTATATAAAGGAAAAATTGAGATCGGTGGCTGTTCTTAAATGCTTGGGAGCAACAAAAAAACAAACTTTCTTAATTTATCTACTGCAAATTGCAGTGCTTGGATTGTTGGGAGGAGCTATAGGCACCGTATTTGGTATAATTCTACAGCAAATATTCCCACTACTTCTAGGGGACCTGTTACCGGTAGATGTACAATTGTCCTTGGCACCGAAGGCAATAGCCATGGGACTTCTATTAGGTCTCTTCATGTCCGTCCTTTTCGCACTCTACCCTCTAATGGGAACCTTGTATGTCTCGCCCCTTCAAGCTTTAAGGGTACAGGAAGTGGATAGGTCAAGGTCTAGGCGGGGTCTAATTTTGGTCTCTTTGGCTATTTTAAGCTTCTTGTTTCTTTTTTCATATTGGTTATTAAAGGATTGGAAATATTCCTTGTCTTTTGTTGCCGGCATAGTAGTTACCTTTGCCATAATGGCCGGTTGGTCCGCATTGGCCATGAAGGCAATAAAAAAATATTTTCCAACTTCTTGGGGTTTTACTGCACGTCACAGTTTATCGAACCTTTTTAGACCGCAGAACCAAACCTTGACCTTGGTCTTGGCAATTGGTATAGGCACCTTTTTGATCAGTACCCTATATTTTACCAAAGACTTTTTGTTGGCAAAATCTTCCATGGGAACAGATGCCAATAGCCCCAATATAATTCTTCTGGATATTCAAACCGAACAGAAAGAAGCCGTAGCCAATACCATACGGAGCGACGGTCATCCTGTATTGACGGATATCCCGATTGTCACGATGAGGGTCAACAGCATAGATGGCAAGTCGGTAAACGAGATAAGAAAGGATACAACTTCCACAATAAACTCCTGGATATTGAACCATGAGTTTAGGGTAACCTATAGGGATAGCCTTATCGCCTCCGAAAAATTGGAATTTGGGGAATGGGTTCCAAAAGTAACTTCTAGGGAGAAAATACCTATCTCCGTGAGCGATAATTTTGCTAGGGATGCCAAGGTGGAAGTGGGGGACGAGCTAAGCTTTAATGTACAGGGGGTAATTATGAATACTGTTGTGGCCAGTATAAGAACGGTGGATTGGGGCAGGATGCAACTAAACTTTTCCATTGTATTTCCTTTGGGTATTTTGGAAGAGGCTCCGCAATTTACAGTGCTTACCACCAATGTACCCGATGAAAATGCATCGGCAAAGTTGCAGAAGGAATTGGTTAGCGTATTTCCCAATGTATCCATTCTGGATATAAGGCAAATCTTGGTGGTAATTGAGGGCTTGTTGAACAAAATTTCATGGATTATTAATTTTATGGCATTTTTTAGCATCCTTACTGGAATAATAGTGCTAATGGGTGCCGTAAGGACCAGTAAATATCAGCGAATACGTGAAAGCGTGCTGCTAAGGACCATTGGTGCCAAGAGTAACCAAATACTTAAAATAGTCGCCTTGGAGTACCTTTATTTGGGTATTTTGGGAGGTTTATCCGGAATTTTGCTATCCTTGGTAAGTAGTCAGTTACTAGCTTTTTTCGTATTTGAATCAGCTTTTACGCCATCCCTATTTCCATTTCTGGTACTGTTCCCAGGAATTACTTTGTTGGTCTTATTGATAGGTTTAACAAATAGCAGAAGTGTTATAAAAAGTCCACCATTGGAAGTTTTACGGAAGGAGGCCAGATAGCGAAAATCTTTACGATCTATGTATTCTGTTTAAATTAAATAATTAAGAGGGAGATGACCAAAGAAAACAACAGCCAGTTTATCCCTTAATTATTTTTACTTAAGTAGATAAAGGACTTTAGCTTTGTCGAGGTCCGTTTTTGAGTGTTGCCTTAACTCCAAAAAATATTCCAATTGCCATTTTTGGGTAGATTGTGCTGTTTTATTGGTAGGTCGGGACCAAGGGGGGTAAACCCGAAAACCTCGTTTCCCTTCTTTTTTATAATGGGATACTATTCCTTTTTGTATTAGGGCGGCTTTAGGAAATATAAATTGACCTGTATGTGGTCCTTCTTGAATATTTATTACGAATAAATCTACCTTATCGGATTCATCATATGGCGTGGTTTCGCCAATTGCATTTCTTTTCCACAAGGTTACGAATTGTCCTATTTTTTTTGGAGTGATTTTAGCCTTTCTTGATATAACCCGTAACCCATTCAATTGAAATGAGGAGGCTTCATATTCTTTACTTTCCTTATCCAGTACATAGTTTGATACCGTTAGGCCGCAAGGTGTATAGACCTCTTCAATAATAGTAATAAAATCCGTATTTGTTCTAATCTTCATTTTGATATTTTGCCTCAAAATGCAACCAATTTAGCAAACATTTTTAAATATTAAATATTGTTTTCCGCTAATTTAAGTCTTTCGGCTTCCCAACCATGATCCACATATTCCCATGAAAAATCGTTTCCACTTATCTTAATTTTAACAAAGCCTTCCTTGGTATTGTGCCTTCTTCCTTTCCAACCGTTCCCTGCAATGGAGCCTCCCGTTAAAAAATGAAATCGGTCATTAATGAATCCGTATTCCTTCCAATGAATATGACCTTGTAGAACCAGTTTTAAATTATGGCCTTCCAATATCTTAAATACATCGGAAGCATTGTTGACCGTTCTACTACCATCGCTGCCGTTTAGTTGGGAATAGGTGCATATCATAGGTATATGGGTAGTAATGATAATGGGGATGTTTTTATCCACTTTTGCTATATCCGCCTTTAACCATGCCAACTGTTCTTCATGAAAGATACCCTGATATCTTTTTTTTTCGGTTACATCCAAGGAGTTCAAGGTTATAAAATGCCAGCCTTTATGATCAAACGAGTAGTAAGTATCCCCAAAATGTCTTTCCCACATTCCGTATTTATAATCGGGATGATCTTCAGATTCCGGACTTTCCTCATAGATAGCAAAAAGATCGTGATTGCCGATACAGTTATAAACTGGCATATTAAAGCCCTTGCTCATCTCTTTATAGAGGGTGAACAATGATTCACTTTGTTCATAGTTACCGCGCATGGTGTCATATACAAGATCCCCTCCTGTAATTACAAAATCTGGATTCAATTCATTTACCTTGTCTATGGCCATTTGAAACCCTTTGGGTGCATTCATTTCCGGTTTTATGTGTATATCCGTTAGAAAAGCAAATTCAAACGCATCCTCATTTTCTTTTATTACTTGCTTTTCCTTTGAACTTTCACAGGACATCTGTGTAAAGGGTATGGCTACAGCAGCCAAGCCCGATTGAAGCAAGAACTTTCTTCTGCCATCCATGTTTTTCTTTTTGTCCTCCATGACTTACTTTTTCTTTAATTCATCTTGGTTTATAATCCAAACTTCGGAAACTTGGGATCCCCGTTCCCCCTCTCCACAGCTCCATTCCAGTTCCAGAATTCCGTCCTCTAAAGCATTGGCAGGAACTTTAAACTCGTATATGGGCTGGTCTCCGGTGGTGATGTAGTCGTGTATCATTATGTTCTCTGCCATCAATTTAATTTTTGAACGAAATCGCCCTGTATAACCTACCTTAATTAAATAGGAGCCATTGGGATCCAAATCGGGGTACACCATTTTTAAAGGTTCGTCATATAGGGCCGTAACTTGGTTCATCCAAGATAGGGGAGTAGTATGGCCGTCAAAGCCTACCGCCGTTATCTCGTGTACCCATTCTTCACCTCTCAGGCCAACCCCAAAACCGACCCTTGGCGATTTCAACCCACCTGGGTCTTCTTCATAGCTATAATTGGAAACTACCCTGTTCCAACTTCCTGCTGTCCCAAAATTATCATAATATCCACCGGGACCCGGGTTATTCCGCTCCAATAAATTGGCTATTGCTTGTAATTTATCGGCTTCATCCCCGTGCTTTTCGATTATGGAAAGCTGGTCCAACAGCCACATACCATCGTTCAAGGGAACATCAATATTATCTATAAAATTTCCTCGCCCAGCAGCGGCAAAGTGTTTTTCTACCGTTAATTGGGCGCCTATACTTTCAAATAGATCATCGGCCAAGGTATGGCATCTATTTTTCCATTCGGGCATAACAGGTTGCAACTTCGCCATATATAAGGTCGCCTTGGCTTCCTCCATTGCTTTAACTGGCCCCAAAGATTTAGCAGCAGACAATATTTCCCTCGCCTTCATTTCCAATTCTGTCTCATAAATCAACCTTCTGTATTGATAAGCGTCGAAATAAGCTCTTATGAGTCCCATTTGGAAACGAAAATTACCCAAAACTTCCTTTGTTGCATTTTTTTCCAGATCCTGCCACTGCTGCAAGGTTCTAATTACACCATCGTTGGTAAGTAGGGGACCTTGAAGGTTTCTTTCCAAGGCCTTTAATCCTTGGGACACAGTCTCAGTATATTTAGGACCAATAAAATAGCGCGCATAATCCCGTAAAGTTTCCATAACAGGTGTTTCGGGGTCCCAATCCTGGTCGCTCCATATCATTTTATTTACATCATCATTGGTACCTTCGGAATAACTTATACTTCCCTGTGCATATTGGTCAAAGGCATTATGGATTATTTTTTGGTCATTAGGCCTAGGATTAATACACTCCCTCCCTAGGGTAATGGCATAGGCCAAATCCCAATGTGGTATAGGATATTGACTGCTCAGACTATGGGTTATATCCGGGTATCTTCTTATAGGAATTCCCGGATTTAGGCGCTCCCTAATTTCTTTGAACGGCGTTTTTATCCACGGTCCAAATACAATACCACCAAACCAAGGGTACTCTTTGTTTACATGCTCATAAAAGCTTTCGAACCAGGCATTGGTGGGCCTAAAAACCTGAGGAGAAACCCATATTTTGGCATTTGGATGGTATTCGTGCAGCACTTGGGCTTCCTTTTCCAGCCAATTGAACAATTCATCCGGCTCCAGATCCCCGGGATCCCCACCCGGGACAAATAGGGCATCCAATCTGGGCACGGCTTTGAATACCTGGCGGCGCTCCTCAATTTCCAACCTCAAGGAATCGGGACTTGTATAGTCCGACCCTAAATTGGGATACCACATCCAAACATCCATGCCATATTTATCACAGATTTTAGATTGTTCCGCTATCATTTCAATTGCCGGGATCTTCATATGTACACTAGTGAAGTCATCATCGGTGCGGGGAGGCATTATTTCAATACTATTTGCTCCAAATATTGCCAGATCCCTTATATAATTATCGAATTGTTCCACAGAAAATGCGTCATAGGAATTGGTCTTTGGTCTATATCCCAATTGGTGACCCCGTATTGGAAAGGCCGGACTGGAAGCTATATTCAGACCAGAAGGCAGAAAAATTTGTCCCTGGGATATCTCCAATTTTCTTAAAAGCTTTCCGACCCCATATAGCACACCTCTGGAATCCTTCCCTACCACGAGGACTACATTTCTTTTGGGAACTACTACTATTTTATAACCTTCCGCCTTTATTTCTGGCATAGTGGCCAGGTACTGCCTGTATCCTAATGGTAATTTATCAAGTTCCTTTTCAAGTCCAATAACAATAGCACTTTGGGCTTGTTTCGGTATTTTATTTCCCTTAGACAATGCAATGCTACTCCTTTTGCTTATTTCCTCCTGTAAAATAGTGATGGCATTTAGGACCAGGGGATCCTTCTTTTCCAAGCTGATTATTTTAGCCTTGCCCAAATCGATCATTTGTCCAAAAAGGACAGATGGATTAATGAAAACAAACAGAATTAAGAATGCGGATAGTTTAAAAATTCTGTTCATATAAATTAATTTAATTATCTAATTATAAGACATTTAACACATGTTAACTGTATTGTTATATGGCCAACTCGCTGCCGGCTGACAAATTGTGGCTATCGCCTACTGCCTTTTTAATGTTATTAAGATCCTCAGAAAGTTTTTGACTAAAAAGTCGCATATCCGAACTGTGCAAAACAATATTGGCACCTTCCTTGACATATTTTATCTGATACTCCGGATGGGCGGGAAAATGTATTCCTGCAGCAAGCCCTTTTCCCCTTGCCTTGTGTATTATTTCTTTCACCGCCTTTTCAAAATCGGGGTGATCATATTGTTCCGGTAGACCCATATTTATGGAAAGATCATGAGGACCTATAACGATGCCGTCCAAACCAGGTACACTAAGAAGCTCGTCCAATCTCTGAACCGCTATGGTACTCTCTATGTTTATCAAACACAAACTGTCCTGATTGAAGTTCTGCAAATAAGATTTTAATACTGTTGATAATTCTTCCTTTCCGGTAAGCACATTTTGAAGTCGCTCACCCTTCAAGGGTCTATATTTGGTAGCACCTACTATTTGTTGTACTTGACCTATATTTTCGATATATGGGGCCAGGACCCCAACAGCCCCTGCATCTTTGGCCATACATGCCGCATAGGGGTCAGGACTTGGTATACGAACAATTGGATCCATACCATGAGCGCTATACACCTGACATAGAAAGGTAAGCTCCGTTCTGTCCAAGGGAACATGTTCGGTATCCAGAAAAACAAAATCCAAGCCAGTGCCCTTTACTACCTTGGACCAAATAGGGGAAGTAGACAGAATACAGGTCCCGTAGATATTTTGGTTGTTGCTTAGTTTTTGTTTGAGGTTAAATGGCATTGGTTAGTATTTAGTGTTCCTTGTACAGTGATATATGATTAATTATTTACCACATTTATCGGGTTCCCCTTTATAAAAGCTTCTAAATTTTCAAGGGCCGTATTCAACAATCTATTCCTCGACTCTTTTGGGGCCCAAGCAATGTGCGGGGTTATGATACAGTTACTGGCTTTTAGTAATGGATTGTCCCTATCAATAGGCTCTTTAGAAACTACATCTAGGGCCGCACCGGCCAATTTTCCATTGTCCAAAGCTTCTTTTAAATCTTGCTCAACGATCAATTGTCCGCGAGAGGTATTTACAATCATGGCTCCGTCCTTCATTTTAGAAATATTGGAAGTGTTTATAATACCTTCGGTTTCCGGGGTAAGTGGACAATGTAAACTTATTACATCCGATTTAGCCAAGAGTTCATCCATATCGACCTGTTTACACGTGTTGCTCTCCAGTTCAGGTTTCTTTCTACTCCCAGAAGTCAAAATATTCATTCCAAATGCCTGGGCCAATTTGGCCGAAGCTTGTCCTATTCTCCCAAAACCGATAATGCCCATTGTTTTGCCATCCAATTCTATAAGCGGATAGTTCCAGAAACAAAAGTCCTTGCTCTTGGACCATTCTCCTTCCTTAACGGCACGATTATGATCTCCTACATGATGGCACATTTCCAAGAGGAGGGCCATGGTCATCTGCGCCACTGCCGTTGTTCCATAACTGGGTACATTAGTGACCACAATACCTAATTCTTTGGCGGCATCCACATCAACGACATTGTAGCCTGTGGCCAACACCCCAATATATTTTAACGAAGGTACTTTATCCAAAACCTCTTTGGGCAAAGGTGTTTTGTTGGTAAAAATAATCTCTGCATTTCCTATGGCTTCAATAATTTTACCGTTTTCGTATTCCGTTCGGTCATAGATAGTAAGTTCTCCATATTTTTTAAGCTTCTCCCAACTAAGATCTCCTGGGTTTAAAGTGTATCCGTCTAGAATAACAATTTTCATATCTTATTCACTAATTAATTTATTATCGATAATTATTACTTCACAAAAATGGTCCCAAAGCTTTTTATTGCACCTAAAGTTAGGAGAGAAATTACTTTTTATTTCCGCCCAACAACCAATTTTGATATAAACTATACCTTTAGGTAAATAGAACCAAATAACTGGTTATTAATTATTTTATTAAATAATATTATTTTTTGTACGATACAAGCGTATTTACCGAAACGCCCACCAATTGTCCAATAAAATATACAGCCAAAGGTCAAGGATGATTAAATTGTTGCCTGCACTAATTACACTTTTTTTAGTCTTATTTAAGCCTAATCAATACAACGAACCTATCAAAGAACACCCTGTGTTTCCTACAAATATAAAATATATAGTGAGGGTATACTAGCCTATATTTTATCCAATTCAGATTAAATATTGACTTTCCCGCTATATAATCGATGATGGGCTTGCACGCCACAAGGTTTAATCAATTCGTTTATTCCTATAGGTATAACACCTTACAATCTTGAATTACTTCAAAATGATTCATTTCCGGTCCAAAAAGTATCAATTCTGAATCTATTATTGTTATTTACAGAGAAAAGGATAATTTTTTTAATCTGTTTTTATGATATTAGAGGAATATTCATAACCAATAACCAACCTAAACTGAAGTTAAGCCATGAGAAATCTAGTAATTTACATGTTTGTGGCAGTATTGCCACTGTATGCCAATGCTCAGGCCCTTAGTTATAAGACTGTAGAAAACGTATATTACTACGATTCCCAAACGGCAGATCAAACTTCGTATATGAAAGAAAAAAGTCTGTTGGATGTCTATTATCCTGAAGGGGATCACAAAGTCCCGGTGGTTATCTGGTTTCATGGAGGAGGTTTAACTGCTGGTCAAAAGGAAATACCATCTGCTTTAAAGGATAAAGGATTTTGTGTGGTCGGAGTAGGGTATAGGCTTTCCCCAAATATAAAGGCCGAAACCTGTATTGCCGATGCTACTGCAGCCATTGCTTGGGTATTTAAAAATATTGATCGTTATAATGGCGATCCCAGTCAGATATTTGTCTCCGGACATTCAGCAGGAGGTTACTTGGCCTTAATGGCCGTTATGGATAAAAGCTGGCTTAAGAAATACAATTTAGATTCCGATCTGGTCGCAGGACTAGTGCCCTTTAGTGGTCATACCATTACCCATTTTACGATAAGAAAGGAACAAGGTATTCCGGGAGAACAACCTATAATTGACAAACTAGCGCCCCTATACCATGTAAGAAAAAATGCACCACCTACCTTATTAATTACCGGAGATAGGGAAAAAGAGATGCTGGGGCGTTATGAGGAGAATGCCTATTTCTATAGGATGATGAGAGTTGCCGGCCATCAGGACATTACCCTTTACGAAATGGACGGTTACGGACATAATATGACGGGACCGGCATTTCCTTTATTGGTTGATTTTATAAAATCCAAATCGAATGTGGACTAGAAAGCCTTGATATTTAAAAAAATGGATATAATTTTTCACGTGCCAATATTTTGTACATTATTCCCTTGTATTTATGAGTCAAAAAAATAACCTGGAGCCAATCAGCATATAATGAAAATCGTAATAGCCCCTGATTCTTTTAAGGAATGTTTATCGGCGCAGGACGTGGCCACCCATATAGCCATAGGAATCCGAAAGATAACACCTAATGCAGAAATCTTTGAAATCCCGATATCAGATGGGGGTGAAGGCGTACTTGAAGCGCTTATAAATGGGGTTGGTGGCCGTAGAATATCAGTTTCCGCAATGGATCCCCTTATGCGTCAATTAAAAGCTGAATACGGTATTTTGAAGGATGGAAAAACAGCCGTTATTGAGATGGCCAAGGCATCTGGATTGGAATTGCTTAAAGAACATGAAAAGAACCCTCTTATAACTACAACCTTTGGTACGGGACAATTGATAAAGGATGCGTTAAATAAGGGGTGTAATAAGATAATTATCGGTATCGGTGGAAGCGCCACCAATGATGGGGGAGCTGGAATGGTCAGGGCACTGGGAGCCACCTTCTTGGATGATAATGGTGAAGAGATTCCTGAGGGAGGTGGAAGTTTAGAAAGGTTGAAGAGCATTGACTTGTCCAATTTTGATAAAAGAATTCAAAATTGCGAGGTAATCGTTGCCTGTGATGTATCCAATCCCCTTACCGGTGCAAATGGTGCCTCCATGGTTTATGGTGGCCAAAAAGGCGGTAGTAAGCAAGATTTGGAGTTCTTGGATAGTAACCTTGCCCATTATGCCAATAAAATTAAGGCCACCCTTAATATAGATGTTTCCGAGATTCCCGGAGCAGGAGCTGCTGGTGGCACCGGTGCCGGATTAATGGCATTTTTGAACGGCAAACTGGTAAATGGAATAGAATTAATTCTACAGACCATAAAAATTAAAGAATTTATAAAACAAGCCGACCTGGTCTTTACCGGCGAAGGTAAAATAGATGGACAAACCCTGCATGGCAAAACTATTTCAGGGATTGCTGCAATGGCAAAAAAACATGAGGTACCTGTAATTGTGCTTACTGGAAAAATAGGGGAGGGAATTGAAGAAATATATAACATAGGTGTCAGTGCCGTATTTTCCATAGTAAATCAACCTATGGATTTAAAGGAGGCTATAAACCAAGCCCCTGTGTTAATTCAGGACTGTACCAAAAATGTAATGTCCGCCATTATGTGTTTTAATAAGGATTAAGATCAACGGATTTATATAACAACAAAGACTTTGGAACACTATAAACAATCTTCATTGGAAAGAAGTATTATTATGGTTGGTTGCTTCGATACCAAAGGTGAGGATTTTGGATATCTATATACTTGCTTAATACAGCACGGGGTAAATGTAGTTACCATAAATACAGGTGTAATGGGCTCTACTGACTTATTCCCTGTACATTTTGAGGCTGAAGAGGTAGCCAAAAGAGGTGGAATTACATTATTCGGGTTACGTGCCCAAAAAGACCGTGGTAGGGCTATTGAAGTTATGGGAATTGGTGCAGCAAGTATAATTGAAGATCTTTTTTCCCAGAATAAAGTGAATGCCGTAATTGGCATGGGCGGCGGCGGCGGTACTTTTATAGCTCTAAAAGCTATGCAGGTTTTACCATTTGGTTATCCAAAATTATGTATTAGCACATTGGCTACGAAAGACTTGTCCGCACATATTGGGAGTAAGGACATTACACTTATGCCTTCCATTGTAGATGTCGCCGGACTAAATAGCGTTAGTAAAGTAGTAATTCGTCAGGCGGCGGCGGCGATTACCGGGATGATGAAGACCTCGGTTTCAAATAACGATAAGCGGAAGAAATCCATAGCCATTAGTGTTTTTGGAAACACTTCCCTATGTGTGGACAAATGTTCTGAATTATTGAAATCCAAAAGATTTGAGGTGCTGGCATTCCATTCCGTTGGTGTTGGAGGCAAGACCATGGAGGGATTAACATTGGATGGTTACTTTGACGCCATATTGGACATTACCACCACCGAATTGGCAGATGAACTTTGCGGTGGAATATGTAGTGCAGGACCGGACCGTTTAACCGCTGCTTCCAAAATAGGAATTCCCCAAGTTGTAGTACCCGGATGTTTGGATATGGTAAACTTTGGCCCCATGGATACCGTACCAAAAAAATATAAGGACCGACAATTATTCAGCTGGGCTCCCGATGTAACCCTTATGAGAACCAATGAGGAAGAAAACAGAATTCTAGGAAAAATAATGGCCGAAAAACTCAACAAATCCTTGGCCCCAGTCACAGTACTATTCCCAATGGGAGGGATATCCAAAATTGGAAGGGTTGGAGAAGTATTTCACAATCCGGAAATAGACCGGGAATTATTTAATTCCATTAAAAGCAATACCAATAAAAATATTAAGATAATTGAAGTTCAGTCGAATATAAATACTGAGGAATTTGCGGTGCAGGCCGTAAAATCCTTATTAGAAATAATGAAAGATTAGAATGTCGATAACAAATCGATTCAGTCGAAGGACAATCGAATAGGAATATTAACCAAAATCAACTAATCAAAACAAAAAAGGAAATTATGCCAAATCCATGGACAGGGAAAGGAAACCCCTACACAAAACAAGAAGTTAGAGATAGATTACAAGCAGTAGTAAATCAAAAAAAAGCCATTATTGCGGCCGGTGCCGGTACCGGGATCAGTGCCAAATTCATAGAAAAAGGAGGCGCGGATTTAATCATTATCTACAACTCGGGCAGGTTTAGAATGTCCGGACATGGTTCAACGGCAGGTATGATGGCCTATGGGGATGCCAACGCCGTGGCCATGGAAATAGGGGAATTTGAGGTTTTGCCCGTGGTGGAGGAAATTCCTGTTATCTGCGGTGTGCATGGAAGTGATCCCCGAAGAAGGATGTGGCATTTCTTGGGAAAAGTAAAGGATATGGGATTCTCCGGGGTAAATAACTTCCCAACACATTCCATCATTGATGGTCATTTTAGAAATGTTCTTGAAGAAACCGGAATGAGTTTTCAAAAAGAAGTGGATATGGTAGATTTGGCCACTAAAATGGACCTATTTTCTATAGTTTATGTTGGTAAACCGGAAGAGGCCGTACAAATGGCCGATGTGGGTGCCGATGCCATAATTGCACATGTAGGGACTACAGTTGGAGGATCTATAGGAGTCACCAATGCCTCCGCATCTATGGACGATGCCCTGGAGCGCACCCAAAAAATTGTCGATGCTGTAAAGAAAGCAAATCCCAACGCATTTTTATTGGCGCACGGCGGACCAATAAATACCCCTGCCGATGTAAAATACGTTTTGGAACATTGCAACGGTCTTCACGGCTTTGTTGGCGCATCGTCCTTGGAGAGAATGGGGATAGAACAGTCATTGACCAACTTGACCAAAGAGTTCAAAGCACTGACCCTATAGTTTGTTTATGGAAAGGAATTGGAAATTTGTCAAAGGAAAAGATCAGATGTTCGAAAGGGCCTTCGGGCGGGATCATCATTGGCATTATCATCCCGAAATTATAAAACAGGCCGACTCCTATATGGTAAAGGTGGTGATGCCGGAAGGAGGGGGACACAACTTTCACGTTCACCCCGAAATGCATGAAATTCTATATGTACTTAAAGGTACGGCTGAACAATGGATAGAGGATGAAATGCAATTATTGGAGGCAGGTGACTCCGTTTACATCGGTGCCAATGTTGCACACGGTACTTTTAATGCCGGACAAGGGGAATTGGAGTTTTTGGCTATCCTATCCCCTCCGGAAGGATGGGAAGCGGGTACTGTGGATGTAAGTGAAAATGCACCTTATTCAGAATATCGTCCACGGATCGAATGATCTAAAATTTAATCTTTTTCTTGAAGCTATCTCATTTGCATTTGGCTGTAGTAATTTATAATATAAAATTTTGAAAATGAAAAATGTAACCGCTTACCTTTCAATGTTATTGTGTGGAATGGTCCTTTTATCCAGCTGCTCCGGGGAAAAGGAACCGCCCCCTCCGTTGACCTACACTGGGGAGAATCCAAGGGTTCAGGATCCATTAAGTCCTGAGGATTCCCAAAAGCATATTCAGCTTCCGGAAGGATTCAAAGCAGAGTTATATGCCGCAGAGCCCAATATTATTAACCCTATTGCCTTTACTTGGGACGAAAGGGGCAGACTGTGGGTGGTACAGTCCAAGGATTATCCACATGGACTGGCCAATGATGTTGGTGGTGATAGAATTACCATCTGCGAAGATACCAATGGGGATGGCAAGGCCGATAAATTTACCGATTATGCTACCGAGCAAAATCTAACAACGGGAATAACCTTGGTAAAAGGTGGGGCAATTGTGTCGCAAGCTCCCAATATGGTTTTTTTGGAAGATACCGATGGGGACGACAAAATGGATAAGAGTACTGTTCTGTTCGAAGGTTTTGGAACTTGGGACACTCATGCAGGGCCATCCAATCTGCGTTATGGGGTTGATAACATGATATGGGGTTCCGTAGGTTATTCCGGTTTCGAAAATCAGTTTCAGGGCAAGCCTGTAGAATTTAAAATGGGCGTTTACAAATTTGCCAAGGACGGTTCCTATTTTGAACCTGTAGGGCAATTTAACAACAACACCTGGGGACTTGGTTTTAACGAGAATTTTGAGATATTTGGTTCTACCGCCAACAATAACCATTGTTGTTATGTTGGGATTCCCCTAAAACACTACAATTATTTAAATAAACTACCGGCTTGGGCGGTCAATGCCGATTTTATCCAAGGGCACTATGAAATTACCCCTGTAGGTACCATTCCGCTACAACAAGTAGATGTCCGTGGAGGTTATACAGCAGCTGCTGGGGCCAATTTCTATACCGCGCGAAACTACCCGGAGGCCTATCAAAATCAAATGTATGTTTGCGAACCTACCGGTCATTTGGTGCATATTGCAAAAATAGTCAAGGATGGGGCAGGGTACAAAGAGGTCGATGGCGGCAATATTTTTGCCAGTACCGATGCTTGGACAGCACCAGTTTTCACAGAGACCGGGCCAGATGGGAATTTATGGGTAGCGGACTGGTATAACCCCGTAATCCAGCATAACCCCGATAAGCGTGGAATGGACAACCAGATCTGGAACGCGGATAAGGGAGAGGGCAACGCCCATAAAAATCCTTTGCGCGATTATGGCCATGGTAGGATCTACAAAATTACCCATGAAGATGCTGATGATCCGGATATCACTTCTTTGAATCCCGAGGATTATAGGGAACTTCTGAAGGCCCTAAAAAGCGACAATATGTTCTGGAGAACTACTGCTCAGCGTATTATAGTAGAAAATAAAAAAGTATCCCTTATTCCGGATTTGATCAAATTGGCAGCAGACCATAACAATATTGATAAAAGTGGTCTCAATACCGGTGCCTTACATGCCCTATGGACTTTAAAAGGCCTAGGCGCACTCAACGGCTCCAATGCCGCCGCCAACGAAGTGGTCGAAAAAGCATTGACCAGTAGTCCCTATGGGGTTAAAAGGGCCGCACTGACCTTATTGCCTTCAACCAAAGAAAGTAGTGAAATCCTTGCGCAATCAGGCCTTTTAAGTAGTACTGACGCACAGATCAAGCTTGCTGCGGTACTTCGTGCGGGGGAATTGCCAGAATCCAACGCCTTATATGCCGAAATAGAAAGGTTATCCCAAGATACGGCCAGTACTTCTGACAAATGGCTCAATGCTGTTATAAAAATTTATTTCAGGGAATTGAACTTCCAAGAGGTAGATCCTTCAACAGTAGTTATGGTAATACCCTCGGCGGAAGAAAAAAAATCTACATGGAATTATACTACTGTCGAGCCTGCCGATAACTGGACGAAATTGGAATTCGATGATTCCGATTGGAAAAAGGGCGCTGCCAAATTTGGAGGCGACAATATGAAACAGGTGAGCACTCCTTGGAGCAGCTCTGATATTTGGATGCGGCAAGAATTGATCATTAATGATGAAATTACGGAACCTGTTATTAAAATAGCCCATGACGACGATTATGAAATTTATGTCAATGGTCAACTTATGATATCGGAAACCGGTTCCAGTGAATCTTATAAATACATAAAACTGGACAAGGAGAAAGGTGAATTATTCAAGAAAGGCAAGAATTTAATTGCCGTTCACTGTGTTAATACTGGTGGAAATCAACATATTGACTTAGGTATAGGCAAGGTGGGCAAAATTAAGGCCGATGTAACCTTTGTACTCAATACGGTAAATCAGGAAATGGCTTATGATAAAAAGACACTTCACGCCACTGCCGGACAAACAATAGAGATAGTCTTGAACAACAAAGATCAGATGTCCCATAATTTGGTAGTCATCCAACCCGGTAGTCTGGATACTTTTGGGGCCATGGTAGATGGGTTTTTGAAGAACCCCGATGCTGAAAAAATGGGCTATGTGCCAAAATCAAGATATGTGCTGGGTGCAACGGATATGTTGACACCAGGGGTTACGGGGTCCGTAATTTTTAAACTTCCGGACACTCCGGGAATATATCCCTATGTCTGTACTTTTCCAGGGCATTGGCGAATGATGCAGGGCGTAATCGTAGTAACAGCCCCAGGGTCCTACATTTCCGAAAATAAGGATGCCCATAAAATTTCCGCAATGGGCGGTGGTGGTTCCCATGACTTCCTTAAGTTTTTTGGTATAGCAGATGGGGAAATCCTTAGTGAAGGTGGGAAAAACACAGTAATCTATACCGAGAATTCAATGGAATTGGGAACCTTGCTTCCAACTACAGATGTGCTATTACTTAGCAACAACAAACCTTTGGACAAAAATACCGGAAATACCATTATGTCCCGTGTAAACGCGGGGAAAATGAATATGCTCATCTACCATCCAAGTACCTGGTATAATTGGGAGGACTGGCCGGAATACAACAAAACCTTGGTTGGCGGGGGATCCAGGTCCCATGAAGATCTACAGGAATTTGAAGTAAGGGTCCTAAAGCCTGATCATCCTATAATGAAAGGCGTGCCCTCCAAATTCAGGATCGTGGACGAATTGTACCGATGGGAAAAGGATCCCGAAGCTGAAATAGAGGTTCTAGCGGTAAGTAGAGGCTTAAAATCCGGAGAAGAATATCCCACGGTATGGATCGTAAAACATCCAAAGGCGAAAATTGTCGGGAATACTTTAGGGCATGATGAAAGGGCCCACGGGCACAAGGCCTATCAAACTATTTTAAAAAATAGCGCGGATTGGGTAGAAAACTAGTATAGAAAAAAATCGTAATTCAGACATTATCGGTGACTAAAGTGGGGTTCAAGAGCACGGAAGAATATTATAGGTGAAATCTATAATACTGTGGATTTAAATCAATATTCGATTTTTATTACAATCTTTAATAAGAACCCTTATTTTTACGGAAATACAATTTAGTTCGGCATAATGAATTTAACCATAGAAAATATAGTCTTAGTCGGTTCAATACTTCTTTTTATAAGTATAGTTGTTGGTAAGACTTCCTACAAATTTGGGGTCCCCACCCTGTTGCTCTTTTTGGCTATTGGAATGTTGGCTGGTTCCGATGGCATTGGGGGAATACGTTTTGACGACCCCAAAATTGCCCAATTTATTGGAATTGTATCCCTTAATTTTATTTTGTTTTCCGGGGGACTGGACACCAACTGGGAAGCAGTTAAGCCCATTCTTAAGGAAGGTCTGGTCCTTTCAACCTTGGGCGTTTTACTTACTGCACTGTCCTTGGGCACCTTTGTTTGGTTGATAACCGACTTCACCATATACGAAAGTATGCTGCTGGGTTCTATTGTATCCTCCACGGACGCGGCTGCGGTATTTTCCATTTTGCGATCCAAAAGTCTCGCCTTAAAAACCAATCTTAGACCTACCTTGGAATTGGAAAGTGGTAGTAACGACCCTATGGCCTATGTATTGACCCTTGCTTTCTTGACACTGGTAATTCATCAGGACCAAAGCATATTTTCCATTATACCTTTATTTTTACAACAAATGATTTTAGGCGGAGCAGCAGGTTTCGGTTTTGGAAAACTGAGTAAATATATAATCAACAGTATTAAACTCGACTTTGAAGGGCTCTATCCCGTATTGGCAATAGCACTCATGTTTATTACATTTTCTGCAACCGACTTTGTTGGTGGAAATGGATTTCTGGCCATCTACATATGTGCTGTATATCTTGGCAATCAGGATTTGATACATAAGAAAACTATTCTAAAAATGTTCGATGGGCTGGCTTGGTTAATGCAAATTGTACTCTTCTTAACCTTGGGCTTACTGGTATTTCCTTCACAAATTATTCCGTATATAGGAATAGGCTTACTTATTTCGTTATTCCTCATTATTGTAGCCAGGCCTCTTAGTGTATTTCTTAGTCTGATCTTTTTCAAAATGCGGATGAAAAGACGATTTTACATTTCATGGGTCGGTTTACGTGGAGCAGTACCCATCGTATTTGCTACTTACCCTCTTTTAGCTGGAATAGACAAGGCAAATATGATTTTTAATATTGTGTTCTTTATCTCGGTAACCTCTATTTTAATTCAAGGAACTACACTCTCCATTGTAGCTAAATGGCTGGGAGTTGCCATACCGGAAAAAGCAAAAAGATTAACAACAACAGATCTCTTGTTTTCCGAAAACCCCAAGACAATTATGAGAGAAATTGCTGTAGGCACTGATTGCTATGCGGCAAACAAAAAAATTGTTGAATTGGGTTTCCCCAAGAATGCCATAATTGCCATGATCAAAAGAGGGGACAAGTATATTACCCCAAACGGATCCACCGAAATTAAAAGCGACGACACCTTAATTGTTCTTGCCGATCAACAAAGAATCATAGACGAAGTATACAAAACCCTTAGGATAAATTAGTACAATTTTTCAAATTCTTCCATGCTATCTCCTTCATAACCCGTTTTGTTTCCTATACTAGAATTATAAGGTAATTACCACATACTTATGTGATTGCAGCATACCTATATCTCCACGAAATTTGCACCAAAATATTGTGACATGGGAACATCTAATTTATATAGGTTCCTGGTACTATTCAGAAATCCTAAAGTTTTTTATTTAATCATGTGCTCATGAATACTCTGGGAGACATAGATAAAAAATGTCCCACAATATGTTGAAACTTTAAATGTCTGGAAAGGTTTAATTGGATAACTCCAGTACTTAATAGACGTAGCCAGAGTCTGGGCAAATAATTTGGTATGGAACGATAATTAAAGTGGGCAAAAAATGAATAAGCAACTTAACTCCTACAAACCCGGTGCAATAAATATGCATAAGATTATTACTATTGCGGTTTGCTGGATACTTATTCAATTTCTCCTTTACGTAAACGAATACTCCAATGTCAGTAATTTAATAGAATTAAAAAAACTTTCCGGCACCTATGAGTTTTGGCCCGGATTTTTTAATTCTCTGCACATTCATACCCTTAGTGGTATAATTGGTGGGTTTATCCTTGTAGCGGATATGCCGTATAAAAATAAGCAGCGACTTTTAAAGTATGGGGTATTGGGATACGGACTACTATTTGTTATTTCCTACCTCACCTTGTTTTCCTGCATTTTTGTAATACTTTATGCCTATAATTTATTTTTATGGGATGTTGACATAGCCTTCTTCCATACCCTAAATACCTTGAGCCCTAAAATAAAGGCGATGTCGTTTTTTGTTTCAATAGTGCTATGGGGAATACTTGTGTCTATAACACAGTTTATGTCCAATATAAATGAAATACTAGGGAAAGGAATTCTATGGAGATTTATTTTAGGACACTTTAATAGTCCCAAGGAAGAGGAACGCATATTTATGTTCCTGGATTTAAAAGGGGCTACCACCATAGCAGAGAAAATGGAAAGCAAGTTGTTTTTTGAAATGCTCAAAGAAGTATATTACGACATTTCTACGCCCATTGTAGAAAGTGATGGTGAAATTTATCAATATGTTGGGGATGAAGTGGTAATTACATGGCCAATGGAAAAAGGATTAAAAAACAACAACTGTTTGATGAGCTTTTTTAGAATAGAAAACAAGATTCAAGAAAAACAGCTAAAATATCTTAATAAGTATGGCGTAGTACCAAGTTTTAAGGCAGGAATGCATATAGGTAAGGCCACGGTAGGCGAAATTGGCGTAATCAAAAAAGAAATTGTTTACTCTGGAGATGTCCTTAACACCACTTCCCGAGTGCAAGACCTATGCAATTATTTCAATGTTAAAATTTTAATTTCAAACACCTTGTTGCAGTTGTTACAACTTAGTGGAAAATATATCAATATCCCCATAGGGGAAATAAGCTTAAGGGGCAAGGAAAATAAAATCGTACTAAGCACAATTGCACAAGTTTAAATATTGGTAGAAATTAAAGATGGAATAATCAATTTTAGGTGTATAAAACCATATTCGCTTACCAACAAGAATTAATATTTCCCCTGTCCAACATTATGGCGTACAGCGATCCTATAATTTGGTCCGTATAAGTTATTACACCTCTTTTTTGTCCATCAAAGGATTAGGGTAATTATCGGATTGATCTTCTATGGTTTCATCCAAACAGACAAAATCCTTTTCCAAAAGTAGAAATAGCTCCTTGCCCTTTTCCAAGGCCATGGTATGTTGAAATCCAACACGATCACTTTTTTTCCAAACCAATTTATCCTTTTCGGGAAGGTACATAATGATGGTGTCGTTTTTAAAATCGGCTTCCAGATGGGAAATATTCTCCTTGCTCCGCAATACATATTTAAAGATGTGGTCCTTAAACTCTGTCTGCTCCTCATAGAATCCAACGGCACAAAATGTTGCTACCTCTGACTTGGTTAGTCTATAGCGTATTGAGTTTCCTTTTATCCTTATTTTCATACTAAATTTGGTTTAAATAACTTCTTCCCTTGCTATAGGTTCCATTACTTTGCCTTTGTTGCGAAGTCGATACAACCTAAAGAAAAGTCTGGATTTGGGCAAAAATTATTCCTCTGCGGCCATTAATTCCCCACTATCAGTTTTATAATTAATGGTTACTCTGGTACCTTTACCCGGAATGGAATTAATAAAAAGACGCCCGTTGATATAGTTCATTCTCTCCTTCATAAAGAAAAGTCCCATTCCTCCTTCGCTTGTATTTTTGGGTACCTTTCCCAATATGGAATCGTCAAAGCCTTTGCCATCATCGTCGATGACTACACTTAAAACATTGTCATTATAATTAATGGTAACCAAAATATAATTGGCCTCGGCGTACTTTATGGCATTATTCACCGCTTCCTGTACTACCCGATAAATATTGGTTTCTGCCAAGGAATTAAAACGAATGTTCTCCTCTGTCTTGTTTTCGAAAAGTATATTTTTACCGGTAAGCTTGGAGAGTTCATGGGTCATTTTGTGCAAAGCGGGAAATATACCATGATCACTCAGCTCAGGAGGGGTGAGGTTAAAGGTGGCCGTGCGAACCCCTTTGATCAAATCACTGGCAAGACTTTTTATGTATTCTATCTTTTCGGCCGTTTTTTCTTTATTGGATAGATTGATCGATTCTATATTAAACTTCAAGGCCGTAAGCATTTGTCCAATGCCATCGTGGATATCTTTGGCAATTCTTTTACGCTCTTCTTCCTGACCTTCTACAATCTGGCTAGCCTGCAACTGCTTTTGCCTCATGGTCTCCTCATAATTTTCTTTCGTCAATTGGGCAACTTTCAATTGATTCTTTTTCCTTTCAGTAATATCGGAACACAAAATTAAAATAGACTGTTGGGCAGATTGGTGCATTGGAATAATGGACATATCCAACCATAACGACTCACCTTTGGTTGTTTTTATCTTTATTTCCTCGGTCCTTATATTCTTTCTATTGCTTTTCAATACTTCCATCAAATATTGTTGTTGCCCTTCATCCGTGGTCAACATTTCGTACAATGGCTTATTTACATCCTGATCGTTACGCCCAAGGAGTTCATTGAACTTTTTACTTATAAAGACAACATGGCCATCTTGCTTGGCGCTTGCGAAAAGGGCGGCATTGTCTATCACGAAATTTAGTTCTTGTAATTCCTGAAGTGATTTTTCCTTTTCATTGAAAAGTTTTTTTATTTCCTGCGCACTTTCCTCAGATTTCTTTTGGGTGATCATCAAATTTTTGATGGTATTTCTAATTTGTACGGAAAGAGGTTTAAAGATGAAAAATATCTCCAACAACAATATCAATAGTGAAAATGCCAATAAGAGATACTCCTTGAATTTTAAATTTTGTAGATGTGTTTTGCTAAGGGCATCATATTTATTGACAATGGTATCCATCATCGCCAAAAAGGCACTTTCGTTTTTTAGGACGGCATCAATATTCGACTGATTTGGAATGGAATTTCCATTTTCCTTATAATCACTCAAAATATGCTCTACTGCACTAACCATAGCATTGTAGTGCGGGTCTATATTTTCAAAAAGGACTTTTACCTCCTCTTTTTCTGCCTGTGAAATACCCATGGCCATATCACCAAATTGCAATGTCTGATGGGCGTTCTTCCATACCGATAGGGTTTCACCCAGTTCAGTAATAACCTGTGCCCGCTGTGAAGCCTCCGAGCTTTCCTTTAACAGAAGTACTTCTTTTGTCAATTTTTGACTGTAGGCCCTTTGTCTCCCCGCAATGTTGATTACTTTGGAATCATCCAATTGCGAATTTAAATGATTTTGGATAAGAATTTGGGCAACAATGATACTCAAGGCAATAGCGGCCAATGCCAATAAATACCACTTCCGGATCCTTTGAAAGATGGCAGTATCCAGGGGAGCTAGGTATTTATCGTCGTTCATTTCCTAAATGGTGTTGCTCAAAATTAGACCCTATTCCTTGAGGGCTTTGCCTATTAAATCCAGGGATTCCTTGGACAAGGGTAGTTTCAATGCTGCATCATGACCTTTTTTGGACATTTTTCGCCATGTTTTTTGAAGGATATCAATCAATTTTTCCTCGGGGTATTTATGCGAAAATGGCTCAAAATAGAATTCGAGGAATACTAGACAAATTACATCTTCCAAGGTCTGTGTCTCTGCCTTCTTTTTAAGTTGTTTCTTTTCGAGCAAAAAGGCTACCATATCTATCATTTCTTGATCATAGCCCACCTCCTTAAGAATGGCACCGGCCTTCTTTGCATGAAAATTTTTAAGATCCTGCCTCCATTTTAAATAGCCCGTCCTGTTCATTTCATAGGATTCCCTAGGAATTTCCCACCTACAGATATGTTGACATCGAGCCGTAAGCTGCAGGGATTCCGGGGCCTCAGGATCGAATGTATTTAACTTCTCTGTCATTCTCATGGCGTACAACAACTCCTTGGGATACTCTTTGCCCTTCCAAACTTCCACATTGGGATCATTCGCATTTGCTTCGTCAAATAACTGGAAGGCTTTTTTTAATTTTTCTGAGGCCATAATTATCGTTGGTTTTTCCCAAAGCTATTCAGAAAAACCAATATAAACAAAGTCGCCCTCTATTTTAACCGGATATGTTGCTATGCGGTTCAAATCCCCATTGAGATGCTTTCCCGTTTTTAAGGAAAAAGAATTTTTATGCAGCGGACAGGCTACCTTGGGTTCGCCTTGGTCTTCTCCTATCATTCCGCGTGAAAGTACCATTTCCATTTTATGGGGACATAAATTCTGGCAGGCATACCATGTGCCTTCCCGTGTAAAATTAAAAACTGCAATTTGCATTCCCTTATATTTTACACAGGCGCCACCATTTTTTGGAAATTTTTCTACAGGGGCGGCCTTAAACCAAAGACTCACTTTTTCAGACTCCACTGCTTCGTAAGTGTTTAAAATTGAAATCATCTGTCTATTTTTTTAAAGGTCGTATTGCTGGTTGACCTGTTATTGAACATATTTTTAAATTGGTTAGGTACATTGGGATCCAACCATATAGCTAAACCCACGCTTTGGGCATTTTTTGCTCTCTCAAGGAAACAAATTCAATGTTGTCATCGGTTTCTTCGGTATTTACAAAATGAGTGTATCTTGACCTTATTTCTGGATTTTCAACGGCCTCTTTCCATTCACATTTGTAGGTATCCACCAAATACTGCATTTCGCTGTCCAACTGATCTGCAATACCTAGACAATCATTTATAACCACATCTTTCACATAATCTATACCGCCATCAAGTTTATCCAGCCAAGCAGCTGTGCGGGTTAGGGGAGGAGCGGTTTGTATATAGTACATTAAAAATCGGTCTACATACTTGGTGGCCGTAATCTTGTCTACCTTTTCGGCTAGCAATTGTGCATGCTGTGGATTGGCTCCCCCATTACCACATATATAAACATTCCATCCACCTTCAACGGCTATAAAACCGAAATCCTTGTTCCTGGCTTCCGCGCATTCCCTGATACACCCGGAAACACCTCCTTTAATTTTATGTGGGGAACGAATTCCTTTATATCGGTTTTCGATATCAATGGCAAAAGTTACACTTTCGTCCATCCCATATCTACACCAAGTAGAACCTACACAACTTTTAACTGTTCGTAGCGATTTGCCGTAAGCTTGGCCCGTTTCAAAGCCCTCCGCAATCAATTCCTCCCAGATAAGGGGTAGTTCATGCAATTGGGCACCAAACATGTCTATACGCTGTCCGCCTGTAATTTTGGTATACAGATCGTATTTCTGTGCTATTCTACCTATGGCCAAAAGCTGTTTTGGGGTAATTTCACCGGCCGCAACCCTAGGAACCACCGAATAGGTTCCGTTCCT
The DNA here is from genome assembly GCF_018860365.1 of Arenibacter algicola. Taxonomy (GTDB): domain Bacteria; phylum Bacteroidota; class Bacteroidia; order Flavobacteriales; family Flavobacteriaceae; genus Arenibacter; species Arenibacter algicola_B. The sequence continues at coordinate 79,067 of NZ_JAHKPO010000027.1, read as the reverse complement.
TTGAATATTGGCCAAATAGCGGTCATTAGTATCCTGTATAGTTGCCTGCCTATTGGCCCTTTCATTATAAATACTAGCGAATATGGAGGCCACAGCAGGTTTACAAACTTCACATCCATGTCCTTTTCCAACCTCGTCCAAAAGCGAATCGTAGTCCTCAATTTTCCTAAGTTTTACAAGATCGTAAAGTTCCTGTCTGGAATATTCAAAATGCTCGCAAATGGACTCCTTAACCACTTTTCCAAGGGATTTAAGGGTTTCCTTTACCAAATCGTCTACCATTGGTTTGCACCCGCCACAACCAGTGGTAGCCTTAGTGGCTTTGGAAATTGCTTTTACACTTTCGTTACCATCATCTTTTACCGAGCAGCATATTTGTCCTTTGGTAACCGCTTCACAGGAGCATACTACCGCTGTATCCGGTAGGTCCATGGCGCTGCCAAATGACATATCCTCACCACCGCGACTTCCCAAAATAAGATTTTCAGGATTTTTGGGCAAGGGCATTTCATTGAGATACATCTGCAAGAGCATGTTGTAATCTTTGGCATCACCTACCAAGATTCCGCCCAGAAGCCTTTTGCCGTCATGACTTACATTAATTCTTTTATAAAGACTTTCCGTTTTGTTTTCAAAAATGATAGAGTGACCTTTTTCGGCCGGCATAAACGGAGTTCCAAAACTGGCCACATCCACACCTATCAATTTAAGCTTGGTAGACATATCTATTTCTGCTGCCATCACAGTCTGCTCCACGCCAAGAATTTGATCCACGGCAACACCAGCCATTTCATATCCAGGGGCAACAAGACCATAGATCATTTGGTTGTAAAGGGCAATTTCTCCAATGGCAAAAATACTGGGGTCCGAAGTTCTCATTTTATTGTCCACGACTATTCCTCCTCGGGTACCCATTTTAAGACCGCAACTTTTTCCCAGTTCATCCCTAGGTCGTATCCCTGCTGAAATAACCAACATATCAACGTTTAGGACATCGTCCTCCCCAAATTCCATTCCTATTACATGACCGTTGCCCAAAATTTGATTGGTAGCTTTGCTCAAGTGGATATTGATTCCCATGGATTCCAGTTTTACCTGAAGCACCTTGCTACTTCTGGTGTCCAACTGTCTGGGCATTAATTTAGGGGCAAATTCTACCACATGGGGTTCCATACCCATGTCCATAACAGCCTTGGCCGCTTCCAGCCCCAATAGTCCACCTCCTAAAATGGCGGCCTTTGGTTTTTTTACGGTTTTCTTTATTTTGTCCGCATAAGCCAAAGTATCCTCCAAATCTTCTATTGTCCTATACACAAACACTCCGTCCTTATCCACGCCATTTATTTGTGGTACAAATGGACTAGAACCGGTTGCCAATACCAAATAATCATATTTATAGGTCTTTTCGCTTAGTGTGGTTATTGTTTTGGAATTTCTATGAATATCCGTTACTCTCTCATTGGTATAAAGTTCAATGTTATTTTCCTGGTACCATTCCCTTGGAGCCATGGTTAAACGTTCCGCATCACCATTTTCAAAATACTCACTTAAATGTACCCTGTCATAGGCAACTCTTGGTTCTTCTCCGAAAACAATTAGTTTAAAGGAGTCTTGGTCTACTTTGGCGACAAATTTCTCACAGAATTTGTATCCAACCATTCCATTTCCAACTACAATTACGGTCTTCATACGTATACGTTTAAATGTTACGTAGCAATATTACGTATAATTACGTAATTATTATATGTTTTTATGAAAATAAATACGTAGGTTTGTTGCGGAATTCTTAATTGCACACCAAAAAAAGTAGAAATTATGAGTACATCAAAAGACCCAAAAGTTAGTTTAGTCGGTGCTGGTCCAGGAAGTAGCGACCTTATTACAATAAGAGGATACAGAACCTTGGAAGATGCAGATATCATTTTATATGATGCTTTGATAAGCACGGATTTGCTCAAGGATCTAAATCCCGATATTCCAAAAATTTATGTAGGGAAAAGATGTGGCGAGCATTCCCTAACCCAAGAAGACATTAATAAATTAATAGTGGAAAAGGCCTTTAACTATGGACATGTTGTTCGTTTAAAAGGAGGTGATCCATTTGTTTTTGGCAGAGCCAGTGAAGAATTGGAATACGTGGAATCCTTTGGAATACCCGTTACCGTGGTACCGGGGGTAACCAGTGCAATAGCCGTTCCGGCCAGTCAGGGTATTCCGGTAACCAGACGGGGAATTAGCAGTAGTTTTTGGGTGATGACCGCCACAAAACGTGATGGTTCCTTTTCCGAAGATCTAGAACTAGCAGCTAAGTCATCTGCCACAATGATCATATTAATGGGTGTACGTAGATTTTTGGAAATAGCTGGTAAAATTGAAGAACATAGAAATGGACTAACCCCTTTTGCTGTTATACAAAATGGAACTGTTGAGAATGAAACTTGCATAACAGGACTTCTAAAAGATGCAGGCTCACTAGTCAACCAAATAGATATTACACAGCCTGGAATAATAGTGGTTGGGGAGGTAGTAACCGAACATCCGTCCTTTTTTGAAGAGGAAATCCAACGGGCTCTCCACTATTAAACAACAACCTAAAGCCGCTCATTTACAATACTGCAATAAGCTTACCTAATTAATTGCAATTTCACAATCAGAAGCTTAATATATTCTCACCTTCATAAAAACACTACTTATTTCCATTATTACGTAATCGTTATAAGTAATAATACGTAGAAATACGTATTTTTGAATTGTTAATTGAAATAACTAATCCTATAAACAATTCAGTTATGAAAGAATTTGTCTCTGCTAAAGCCACGAAATTAGAACTTTTAAACTTGAGGAGTCTACCAATACGTACATTTTGGATTACCTCCATTGCCTTTTTCATTTGTTTCTTTGCCTGGTTCGGTATTGTACCTTTTATGCCCGACGTGGTTAAAGACTTGGGATTGACACCTACACAAAAGTGGAACTCCATAATATTGGCGGTTTCCGGAACAGTATTTGCCAGATTGCTAATTGGTAAGTTATGTGATAAATATGGTCCCAGATTATGTTATACCTATTTATTGATTCTGGGTTCCATCCCTGTTATACTTCTAGGTTTTGTACAAACACCGCTTCAGTTTCTAATTTGCAGGTTGTTTATTGGTTTTATAGGCGCTTCCTTCGTTATAACCCAATTCCATACTTCCATAATGTTTGCTCCCAATATAGTGGGCACTGCAAATGCTACTTCCGCTGGCTGGGGTAATCTGGGCGGAGGGGCCAACCGTTTGGGAATGCCATTGATCGCAGCAGGAGTTGTTAGTTTTGGAATTGCCGATGAATTAGCTTGGAGATATTCTATGGTAATTGCAGGGGTCATTTGCTTCTCTATGGGACTTATATATTATTTCTTTACCAAGGATACCCCAGAAGGCAATTTTGAAGAATTAAAGTTAGCAGGCAAAATGCCGAATTTAAAGAAAGATGAAGTATCCTTTTTGAGTACGTTGAAGGATTACAGGGTCTGGATCTTGTTTTTAGTTTATGCTGCTTGTTTTGGAATTGAGCTTACCGTGTATGGTACCATGGACGATTATCTTCAGAATAGATTTGGCCTGGATAGATCCACCGCAGGAAATTTGGTATTGTCGTTTGCCCTAATGAATATTTTTGCCAGGACTTTAGGGGGCTATTTCGGAGACTTGTTCGGCAAGTTCCGTGGCTTGCGTGGTAGGGTAGTTTTTCTTGCCCTGATCTTGGCTACGGAAGGACTAATGCTTTCTATCTTTTCAGTGACTACTAGTTTGGTATTTGGTATGATATTTTTAATCGCTTTTAGCCTCACCGTTCAAATGGCGGAAGGCGCCACTTTCTCTGTTGTGCCATTTATTAATAAAAAAGCCATAGGATCCATTTCCGGTATTGTAGGGGCAGGAGGAAACGTAGGGGCCTTTTTGGCCGCCATGTTATTGAAATCCAAATCGGCCGTGGCCGAAAGTGCTGCCATAGCCGCTAACAGTGAACTGGGAGAGCAGGCTGTAAAGGCTGCCCAAACTACTGCTGCCGCTTCAGCTGTATCCAGTGGATTTTTTGTCATTGGAGGATTTATAGTAATCGCAGCCCTACTATCCCTGGCCATTAGGTTTGCAACCGCCGATGAAAAGGCTGTTATTGATGAAACCAAGGCCGAACTTTTATTATCAGGAGTCGATAAATAGAAAGAGAAATGAACTAATGTTCCTGTTGTGACATTTTACCCAAAACAAATCACACTAATAAAATTTATATCGGAATACGGAATGGATAATTGGAATTATTTCATTCCGTAGTTCTGATGAAAATATAAAATATGCCATAATAATTCTTCACATGAGCTAGGTGGATCAATGGCAAATCACTCCCAATATTCACTGGTTCGACTCCTAAAAAATAAATACATATAAACAACAGATGAAAAGAATATATCTTTTATTTACCCTAATGGCCCTCTATGGACCAATTTCCAATGCACAGTTTACATTGGATGGAGAATTTAGACCTCGTACCGAATTACGTCACGGTTTTGGCAGTCTAATAGCAGATGATGCCGATGCCGGTTTTGGTGTTTCAACCCGTTTGCGTTTAAATGCAGGCTACGCTATAGATGCCTATAAATTTTATGTAAGCCTTCAAGATGTTATGGTTTGGGGAGAAAATAGGCAACTTCTACCGGATGATGAAAATAATTCCTTTGCCGTATTTGAAGCCTGGGCCGATATAAATCTGGGAAGTGGTTTTTCTACCAAATTGGGACGACAGACCTTGGATTACGACGATCAGCGCATATTGGGCAGTGTTGGGTGGACACAACAGGCACGTAATCACGATGCCGCTATTTTACAATACGCCAAGGAGAAGTTTCAATTGGATCTAGGATTGGCCTATAGCCAGGATTATGATAACCCCAGTGGTTTTCAATCGGTAGGTACCGCCTATAATACAACTGGATTCTTTTCCTATAAAACCATGCAATATCTTTATTTAAAAGAAAATTGGAAAAACTTAAGCGGAAGCCTATTGTTTTTGAACAATGGCTTCCAGAATTTTGAAACCGATGGGACCACACCAGATGGGATAAGTAATCTGCAAACCCTAGGAACACATATCGACTTTAAAAAAGGAAGTTTCGGGGCTGCATTGAACGCCTATCTTCAAACCGGGGAAAGACAGGGCACCATTGATGTAGGAGGCGCCTATTTGTTGGGACTGGATATTAACTACAAGGCATCTGCCAAAGTAGGCCTTGGAGCAGGTATGGAAATCATTAGTGGTAATGACGCCAGTACAAGTGATAAAACAGAGGCTTTTTTCCCCCTTTATGGTACCAATCATAAATTCAATGGATTTATGGATTATTTCTACGTAGGCAATCATGCTAATTCCGTTGGACTGTTCGATATTCATGTGAGTGCCAATTTCAAACTTGGGGAAAAATCAAGTTTAATGGTCAAGGCACTTAACTTTAGTGGTGAGCAAGCATTACCAAGTGGGGAAAAATCGTTGGGCACAGAATTGGATCTTGTATTTTCGCAGGCATTCAACGGTTATTCCTTACAATTGGGTTATTCCCAGATGTTTGCCAATGACGGTATGTACGAACTAAAAGGCATCACGGAGGATGCCTCGGCCAGTAGCCAAAATTGGGCATGGGCCATGTTGGTCATTAAACCCAAATTTTTGAATACTTCCAAATAAGTAAATTATTATCAAAGCCCCGCCAATTGGCGGGGCTTTTGTTTTAAAACCCGACCTAAAAATTATCATTAAAAGCTTTTTTATTAAAACGTGGCACCATAATAAAACCATAGGTCAAATGCCATTACCATTAGGGTTTATAATCAAAATTTCAGTATCTATTTTCACCGTATGAATACTTAGTTTTAATTTTATCCTATATTTGTTTTGAAAGAATAGACTATTGTGAATAAAACGACACGTATTGTATTGGCCGACGACCATTCCTTGGTAAGGGATGGCATTAGAGCGTTATTGGAAGAAGATGATAATTATGTGGTGATCGGTGAGGTCTCCAATGGCAAGGAAGCCGTTCAAATGGTATTGGATAAAAAACCGGATCTGTTGATTATTGATATCCGAATGCCCGAAATGAATGGTATAGAGGCGGTGGAGGAACTCAAAAGAAATTCTTCGGCAACCAAATGTATTATACTTTCCATGCACGATTCCGAGGAATACATCCTAAAATCGGTAAATGCCGGAGCCAGTGGTTATCTCTTAAAAGATACCGGAAAAATGGAATTTCTTAAGGCCATTTCCACAGTAGAACAAGGCGGAAAATATTTCAGTGGTGATATTTCCAATGTTTTGGTAAATAATCTGTTGAGTCAGGGACAGACAAAGCAGGAAAGCAAGCCCCAGACAAAAAATGGAAACAACTCCTTTGGGATTACAAGTAAGGAATTACAAATCCTGGAACTCGTCCTTTCAGGGCTTACCAACAAACAAATTTCTGAAAAACTTCAAAAAAGCAAACGGACCATTGAAACACATCGCTTTAATCTAATGCGAAAAATGGGCGTTAATAATCTTATGGACCTAGCCAGAAAGGCACAGGAATATAAACTGATTTAAAAATCTATATTAACTGGTTTTTTTGTTGATTTACAGCAGTTTATCATGTTTTTGATCCATGCTATATTCTGTAATAGCCAATGAAAGTCCGTTTTTATTGTCTTTTCATCAATATTCTGCTTAACTATTATCAATAAAATACTACGTATTTATACTTAATTTGGTAATTTTAGATCATTATTAATCGGCCTCTTTTAATACTAGGATTTTATGCAGAAAAAGAACGAACATAAAACTATTTGCTCCTATTGTGGGGTTGGGTGCGGCATTGTGGTGGAACAGGACTCCAAGGGCAATATTAGCGTTGAAGGAGATCCAGATTACCCGGTGAACAAGGGCATGCTTTGTTCCAAGGGAAAGAACCTCAATTATGTGGCACAGGATACCAGTGATCGTATTTTGTATCCGGAAATGAGATGGAGCAGGAATCACCCCTTGCAAAGAGTTTCTTGGGATACTGCTTTTGACAGGGCCGCAGCCGTATTTAAGAGCATTATTGAAAAACATGGTCCGGATAGTGTAGGCTTTTATGTTTCGGGTCAGTGTCTTACTGAAGAATATTATTTGGTAAATAAACTCACCAAAGGTTTTATAGGCACCAATAATATTGATACCAATTCCAGGCTCTGTATGAGTTCAGCCGTAGTGGGTTATAAAAAAATGTTGGGAGAGGATTCAGTGCCCATTTCATATGAGGATATAGAACTTTCCGATTGTTTTCTTATCGCCGGGGCAAATCCAGCCTGGTGTCACCCCATTCTTTTTAGAAGGATAGAAAATCATAAAGAGAAAAATCCCGATGTAAAAATTATAGTCGTAGATCCGCGTAAGACGCAAACCTGCGCTGCAGCAGACCTACATTTACAAATATTACCTGGGACGGATGTTATTCTGTTCAACGCCATGGCCCGTTGGTTGATAGAAAAGAAAAAAATAGACAGAAACTTCATTAAAAAACATACCGTAAATTTTGATGCCGTAAGGGATAGTGCCTTTCAGCTTTCTTTAAAAAAGGCAGCCGAACTGTGTGGTGTTTCCGTAGAGGATATTAAAAAGGCTGCAATGTATATTGGCAATGCCAAGGCTTTTATAAGCATGTGGACCATGGGTCTAAACCAGAGTGTTATTGGAGTCTCTAAAAATGTTTCTTTAATGAACCTGTCCTTACTTACCGGGCAGATCGGAAAACCAGGGGCCGGACCTTTTTCACTTACGGGACAACCCAACGCAATGGGGGGTAGGGAAGTAGGTGGAATGGCAAGTTTATTGGCTGCGCACAGGGAATTGGGCAATCCAAAGCACCGTAAAGAGGTGACGGATTTCTGGGGAGGAAAAGAAATAAAATCCGAGCCTGGTTATACCGCAACCGAAATGTTCGATGCTCTGGAAAGTGGTAAAATGAAAGCAGTTTGGATTATTTGTACCAATCCCATTGTAAGTATGCCCAATGTACACAAGGCAGAGAAGGCTTTAAAAAATGCCAATTTTGTAGTGGTTCAGGATATTTCCCATAATTCCGAGACTACCAAGTTTGCAGATCTGCTTTTACCTGCTGCCGGCTGGTTGGAAAAGGAAGGGACTATGACCAATTCCGAAAGGCGCATAAGTTATCTTCCCAAAGTGATAGATGCCCCAGGGGAAGCTTTACCGGATGCTGAAATTTTATGGAAGTTCGCCCAAAAAATGGGGTATCATGGTTTTGATTATAAAAATGCCAGTGAAGTATATGACGAACATTGTCTTTTAACAAAAGGCACCGAAATAGATATAACGGGCCTTTCCCATGAAAGATTAAAGAAGGAAGGTAGTTTTCAATGGCCAGTTCCCCACGACACTCATATGGGTACCCCTAGATTGTTTACTGACTTTCAATTCTTCACTAATGACAAGAAATCGCACTTCAATGCGCCCGCTTCACTTTACAATAAGTCCGAATTAACAACACCAGAATATCCCTTAATACTCAACACAGGCAGGGTAAGGGACCAATGGCATACCCGTACCAAAACCGGAAAGGTAAAACGTCTGCTTACCCATATTCCAGATCCATATTTGGAAATGAACAAAGTGGATGCCTATTTGAGAAAATTAAAGGAAGGGGATATTGCGGTAGTAAAAAGTAGGAGGGGAGAGGTCCAGGTTAAAGTTAAGGTGAATTTTGACATACGCGAAAAAGTGGTATTCCTGCCTATGCATTGGGGAAAAGTACTCAATAATGATTTTGGGAGGGCCAATAATTTGACCAATGATCTGGTCGATCCCGTTTCCAAGGAACCAGATTTCAAGTATTGTGCCGTAGAAGTGGCAAAGTATGTTAAACCCAAACAGAAGATTGTGATTATAGGGGCCGGAGCTGCAGCCTATAGATTTATTCAAACCTATAGAGAAAAAAATGAAACCGATGAGCTCCATGTTTTCTCCAAGGAAAAGGATCCGTTTTACAATAGGGTATTGCTCCCAGAATATGTGAGCGAGGAGCTCTCATGGGAAGCTCTAGAAAAATTAAAAAAAGGAGAACTTGAAAAATTGGATATTACCCTTCACCAAGGTTTAGGGGTAACCAAAATAGATAGGAAAAATAAAACCATCATGGACGACAATGGTTTTGAACATGCTTATAATATCCTTGTAATGGCAACAGGTAGTAGGGCCTTTGTTCCAAGTGAGGTGCAAATAAATATGCCGGGCCGTTTTACTATGAGAGAACGTGGGGATGCAGATAAATTACGTAAATATTTAGAGGATACCGGCCTTCCCTCAGAAGAACAACATGTCGTTATTGTTGGAGGTGGGCTTTTGGGACTGGAGCTGGCGGCAGCGCTTAAGAACAGAAATGTCAATATCAGTATCATTCAACGTGCCCCGAGATTAATGGAAAGACAGTTGGATAGAATTGCGAGCCGACTGTTGGCCGAGGATGTCAGTGATCGTGGAATTAAAGTCTATTTTGATAATGAGGTAAGTACCGTATTTGAGGAAAGAGATGACAAAAACACTCTTTCCATTACCTTAAAAACAGGAAGGACTATAAAATGTAATGCCATCGTTTATGCCATTGGCACCCGTCCCAATATTGAGTTGGCAAAGCATTCCGATCTTAAGACAGGGAGGGGAGTGGTAGTCAATGAATATTTACAAACCAGTGATCCCAATATTTTTGCACTTGGGGAGATTGCCGAATTTAAAAATGCCCTTTTTGGCATAACGTCGGCCGCAGAGCAACAGGCCGATACCGCCGCAAAATATATTTTGGGCGATTTTAGCAGTATCTACAATGGTTCTATCCTCATGAACATTTTAAAGTTCGAAAATCTGGACCTCTGTAGTCTGGGGATGGTGAATGCTCCCTTGGATGATAATAGTTATGAGGAAATTATTCTAATGGACGTCAGCAAGAAATACTACAAAAAATGTATCGTAAAGGATGATACCCTAAAAGGTGCTATCCTCATGGGTGACAAAAACGAGTTTGCCGAATTTAAAAGATTAATTGAAGAAGAAATTGAACTATCGGAAAAACGGAACGAGTTACTTAGAGGGCAATCAAATTCTGTCCCTTTGAAAGGAAAATTGGTATGCTCGTGCAGTCAGGTGGGAGAGGGCAATCTAATTGAAACAATTAATGGGGGATGTGAAGACTTCTCAAAACTGTGCTCTGAAACTGGAGCTGGGCTTGGTTGTGGAAGTTGTAAACCGGAAATACAGGATATTTTGCGCAAGCAATTACAAACAGTTACCTCATAAAATATATCGCTATGAATGATGATTTACACCGAATATTGATCAAGGGAGGGGTAACCTCTCCCGGAGAATTAAAGGATATCATTGCCATGTTGGAGGCAGGGGGGCTGAAAGAGGTATTTTTTGGATCACGGCAAGATTTGTTGTTCCCTTTACAAAATGCCAAGGAGGAGCAATTGGAACAAATTTCAAAATTCAACACCGATATCGTTAGCGATAGAAGTTACCAAAATATTGTAACTTCCTATGTGTCGGCCGATATTTTTGATATGACCAACTGGCTGAAGGGGTCCACTTATCTGTACATTTTAGAGGGTTTTGATTATCTACCTAAATTAAAAATAAACATTACCGACCCCAAGCAACGCTTGGTACCTATTTTTAATGGCAACCTTAATTTTATTGCTTCGGATAGTGAGGATTATTGGTACCTTAACATTAAACTTCCACACTGGACCAAATCCGTTTATTACCCTGTCTTAATTTATAGTTGGGACATCCATACCGTAGCCAAGGCTATTGAGGAAATATACCAGGACATCGCGGATATAGAGGAACTTTTTTTTATTCTCAATAAAAAATTGGATACGAATAACAGAACTATAGAACGGGAGCTGGTGGTTCCTTACATTAAATTTCCGTATTACGAAGGAATGAACAGGATGGGGCTGGATCAATATTGGCTGGGGCTTTACTGGCGAAATAATAGATACGATCTTGATTTTTTAAAAAAATTATGTGGCTTTTGTCTGGACAACAGCATTGGAAAAATATGTATAACACCATGGAAGTCCTTTATCATAAAGGGAATTAAAAGCTCCAGTAGACCCGAACTGGAACGCTTTCTAGGACAGAAAGGAATCAATATTCGCCACTCCCAATTGGAAATGAACTGGCACCTTCCGGTAGACGATATGGAGGCATTGGAATTGAAAAAATTCTTGGTGCTGAGTTTTGACCAGAACGACATCAGCACCTACGGACTTACCTTTGGAATAAGTAATGAAACGGGGAAGAGGACACATTTTTCATCTGTAGTAATTGAAAAAAATACCCAACCTACCATAGTCAAGGATTTTGCAGTAAGGCCTACCTACAACGTTTTACATTTTAAAAATTTTGATCCCAATACCCAAGAATATAAAGTCTACGCCCAAGACGTGGATAAGATAGAGTTGCCAGGTCTATTAATGGAACTGAGCAAACATTATTTTGATCAATTGGGAAGGGCGGTATCTAAAAAAGAATCCCCTAAGAATAGCAATGTGGATATTTTGAAAGAAGTTTATCAATGCAGCTCTTGTTTCACCGTTTACGACCAAACTTACGGTGATGCAAAAGCGCAGGTAGCTGCTGGAACACCATTTACAGACCTCACTGCGGATTATTGTTGTCCGGTTTGTTCCGGCCCCAAATCGGGATTTGAAAAAATGAAACTACAAATATTGTAATACCTCCAAAGCCATAATATTTGGGTCGGCAAAATTAAAGATTGGCTTGTAGATATAGGAAATATTATGAGTTCTGACCCTCCTGTTATGGTTATCTGCTGAAGCAGGGTAGTTAGGAGTAGATTTACAGCCAATTATTTATTATATAACACCAGCCATTTTACAAATTCCTGTCGGTTCTTGAAGTGAGGTTCCAAATATTTCAATTCATCCTTAAAACCCCTTTTTTTATTAATAATTAAGTATGTATTTGGACTTCGAGTAAGCGAATCCAAGCGGGAGACCATTACAGCATCATTTATATCCCAAAGGTCATCTTTCCATTCTTGGTTCTTCTGAAACTGAACTTCCCGATTTGTGGTGTTATTCCTTAATTTTAAAGTGATTGGATTGTCCCCTGAATAAACAGGTATGGAAGATAGCAGGTAATCATACACAACAATAGTCTTATTTTCTTTTGGGGTGATTTTATTAATGAACCCAATCATTTCCTTGGTGGAGTTGAAGGTTGACCCGTTGTGAGACATTATCGAGGTTGATAATAAAATTAAGGCAACCCCAAAACTTGCCCCCAATATCGCCGGCTTTTCCGGGATACCCTTATCTACATAAAGAAATAGGGCAACAAAGACGATTACCAAAATAATACTGATGACCAATGTTGCTGTAGAAATCTGAATAAATTCGGGCTTCAAAAGCCAAAGCCCTAGAATCCCCAAGAACAAACAACCAATCAGGAAAGCATATGCCAGATTCAAGATATTTCGGGTAGCATTTGTAACCTTGAACAGTTGTACTGCAACTAAAATGGCCAACATCCAAAAAATTGGAAGGATATACAGTACTAATTTAGTCTTGAAGACCGAAAAAATCAAGAACAGGCAAACACTTGAAATCAACAATAACCTATCTTCCCTTCCTATATTCAAGATTTTATTGGTACTCCTTTTAAAATTCTGAGGAATGATCCACCACCATGGTAGCGTTAGCCCAATTATTAAGGGAATGTAAAACCAAAATGGCTTGGATCGATTAAAGGAGTGGGATGCAATCCGGGACAAAAGTTGCTTTTCCACAAAATAATGCCACAATCCTGGATTGTTCATAACCACCATAATATACCAGCTAGAACCAAGAAGAAGACAAAGGCCAAATCCCAAGATATGATGAATGCTAATTTTTGAACTGCGTTTGAATATTATCTTATAAACGATAATATAGGTCAGAATAAACAAAAGTGCTACAGGTCCCTTGGTGAGCAAGGCCAATGCTACCAATACATAAAACAAATAAAGTGCAACTATTTTGCCCTTGCTGGTATAGTACTGCCAACAATAGAGAGCCCCAAGAATAAAAGTGGTGAGATAGGCATCCGTTGTTAAGTTACGACTAGAAATAAGTACTAGGGGCATAGCAAAATATACAAGACCGGAAGTAATGGCTATTCTTCTGTCATTATAAAGCAATTGGGCCATTCCATATACCAAAGCCATTTGAAGCACAATAGCAATTTGAAGAAAGAACCTAGCACCAAACTCATTAACCCCAAAAATACGATAGCCCACGGTGGTTATATAGTAGGTTATTGGAGGTTTATGAAAGTGAAAAATGCCCAGAAGTTTTGGATTGAGATAGTCCTTGGAGTTAAGCATTTCCTTGCTGATCACAGCATATCTGGCCTCACTGGTCTCCGCCAGTCCATAGGAACCCAAGCCCGCCAGCAATATAGCCAATACAACGGTCAAGAAAAACAGATAATACCTATTCGTGGCCACTCCGGATAACATTGTTCCCATTTAAGTAGTAAAAATACGGATCTCAAATTTTAAAAAGGCAAATTGTTATGTTATCATAATAATAAATTAAATCGATGAAACATACCTAATAGAGTAATGTACCCAGGTGCTCAAAAGGGTTTCAAGTTATTCTGAAAATAACATTTAACCAATGTTTAGGAATACATCCAATCTATTTTTCTCCCTAATAATATTCACAATCTATCACAAAAAAACACCTACCTGGACATGGTTTTTTACACGCTTAAAAGCGGTATTTAAAACCTATTTTTAAGTCCCTTTTTCCCTGCTGAAATTCTACACCATTCATTGTCCAAACCTGCCGTACACCACAATAAAATGTAGTTTCACAACAAAACCATAATTCAGGACTTTAATGGTAATAAGTAATCGCAATATATACATCCTCTCTCTCGTTATAGGGTCTTTCCTACAAAGTGGATAAATTCACTGGGATTATAATATTAAGGGGCAAAATCATGATAAAATCGACCAAAAAACTACTGCTGCTAATTTTGTTGTTTAGTTTTAATGCCTGGTATGGCAACGCTCAGGTTGCTACCAGTGTACAATATACCAATTTCAATTCCTGTGGTAGTAACCTTCCACAAACGGAACTAAATCTTGGAAATTTGGTGCTGTCGGAAACTCTGGCCACGGATTTCGGCTCGGGTACCTTTACCTTCTATATTCAGGCTCCCTCTAATTTCGAAATTAGGGCAACTACCTATTCTGAAACGGGAACCGATATTACCAGCGCTTCCGTTGCCCAAGACCCAGGCAATGCCTCCAGATTGGCCGTAACCATAACTACCAACGCCCAAGGTTCCTTGGATGTATTTACCATAGAAAATGTAAGGATTCAACTTATACCCGGTTCAACTACCACTAACGGTACACTAAGATATGTTTTGGCCGGTAACGCCAATAAGATAAACGCACTTGCCGACAATCAGACCCTTGCCAACGTTTCTTTCACCGCTCTCACAGGAGGAACAGGGGTTAACCAACAGGTCTGTGCCATCAACGACGTACAGAATATTAGTATTACAGGCTCCAATATAACCCAAAGCAGAACCTTTGAATGGGAAAAGGATGTTAGCGGAACTTGGACAGCCATTGCCAATTCCAACACGGAGATTCTGGTAGTGGACAAGCCTTCTTTCCCAAATGGAATAAGTAGATATCGCAGATTGACCACCTTTATGGTCAACGGGGAGTCATGTACCCAGGTCAGTACCACTGCAACCATTACCGTTAACGAAATATACGCAGGAACTATTACTGATGGAACCGGTCAAAATGTATGTGCCACCCAGATACCGGCACAATTGAGTACCTCTGGCGACGTGGCGGTGACTCCTGCCGGGACCACAACTTATCAATGGTACAAAAATGATTCCGGCCCTTGGGAACTAATCTCTGGAGCAACGGACAATTTCTATCAACCAAGCGCTTTATCCAAAACCACCTCTTTCAAAAGAAGGGTCACCAATGTTTTAAACGGATTTAGTTGTTATAAAGAAACACCCGCGGTTTCCATAATTGTAAATTCTGCGGTATTGGGAGGTACAGCCACCAATCAGAATATATGTTCCTTAAGCGAACTACAATTGTTAACTATAAATAATGGCGAAAACAATGGTACCTATCAATGGCAGAAATACGACGGCAGTAACTGGGTAAACATAAGTGGTGCCACACAAAGCAACTATAACGCCAGTGCCAACCTGAATCCTGGAACAGAGCAATTTAGAAGGGTTACCACGGTTTCAGGGGCAAGTTGTCAAGGTATTAGTACAATGGCCACCATTACCTATACCAATCTTGCCGTAGGTAGTATTACAGGCGCTGAAACTGTTTGTTATAATGAAGCTCCAAGTGCCATAACATCGGATACGAATGCTTCGGGAACAGGTACTATTTCATACCAATGGGAGCGATTTGACGGAAGTTCATGGGCAGCAATTTCGGGAGCCAATAATGCAGACTACCAGCCAAGCGCCCTAACCCAGACAACTAGCTTTAGAAGACAGGATAACATACTCCTAAACGGGTATAACTGCTCGGACTACACCAATGAAATAGAGATTACCGTACTCGGTCAAATCAGTGGAGGAACTGCCAGCGCAGACCAAACTATCTGTGCAGGGGAAACACCCAATGCAATAACTATTAACAATGCCACAGCAGCAGGTCCCAACATTAGCTACCAATGGCAATCGGCTACCATTGGTAGTTTTACAAATATTAGCGGTGAGACCAATGCAGTTTATAATTTCTCTGGAGCACCTGCTGTTACAACAAGATATAGAAGACAAACCATAGTTTCCAATAACGCCAAAGTATGTTTCCAAAACTCTACTGTAAGCACTGTTTTTGTAAACAGTCTTAATTTGGGGACAATTGGCAATGATCAAAATGTTTGTGCAGGACAAGCACCCAGCACCATTATTAACGTAGGAAATACTACCGCGGCCGGTAACCTAACATATGCATGGGAAGCCTCGACCGACAATGGAGCAAGCTGGAGCCCAATAGCTTCTGCCACAGGTTCTACTTATACCCCTGGCGTACTAGCAACATCTACCAAATATAGAAGATTGGATACCACCACCTTAAACGGAAAGCTGTGTACGGGCTACACCAATGAAGTCTCCATAATTGTAGCTGGAGCTATTTCAGGAGGGGAAGGGTCAGCGGACCAAGCCATTTGTGAAGGCGATACCCCAACAACCATTACAGTTTCCAACGGTACACCTGCAGGTGTAGGGATTAATTTCCAGTGGTATTCGTCCACCGATAATGTCAATTACACTTTAATGAGCGGGGAAACTGGTGAAGAATTAAATTTTTCTACAGGATTGACAACATCGACCTATTTTAGGCGAAATGTTACCAACACCAACAATGGCAATACTTGTGAGGCTTCCAGCCTTCCTACCTTGGTTACCCTAATAACCTTAACTGAAGGGTCTATTTCACAAACCCAGACCGTTTGTGGCTCTGGTCTTGTGGCTCCAATTACAAGTACAGCCAATGCTACTTCCAATGGAACCATAAGCTATACTTGGCAGAGTTCTCCGGACGGAAACACTTGGTCCGATATTGCCAACACCAATCAAGCTACCTACACTCCTGTAAACAATGGAGATTTACAAACTTACTATAGAAGAAAGGCCAGTTCAACATTGCAAAGCATTACTTGCGAGGCCATAACCACTCCGGTTATAGTTTACGTAAACAAATTTGACAATGCATCCAGCCATAGAATCACTTTTTCTTCCGGGGCAACCGGAACTACGGAGGTATGTAATGGTGGAGATCCACAGGCTTTTAGCACTAATTTTCCGTTGATTGCTTCTGGAACCGTAACCTACCAATGGCAGATTTCCAGTGATAATATATCATATTCTGATATTGCAGGAGCTACCACGGTTAGCTACGATCCACCTGCCGTAACACAGGACAATTACTATAGAAGAATTACCACTTCTACCTTAAATGGCCTCTCCTGCAGTGTAACCAGTAATGTACTGACCATCATAAATGGAGGGAATGCCACTGGCGGTACTATCGGCACTACCAATCCTAATGGCGTAACTCCCACTACCAATGAAGAAGTAATTTGTAAGGGGGACGATCCTAGCCTAATAGAGGAATTAGCACCGTCTACAGGTCAAACATTGACCTACCAATGGTATGCCAATGGAGCCTTGATCCCAGGAGCAACCGGAATAAGTTATGACCCACCGGCCAACCAAACGTTTACAAAAACTTATATAAGAACCACTACCAGTACGGATATTTCCGGGGTGGAATGTGTAGTGGACAGTAACCCTGTAACGGTTTTGGTACCCCAAGCGGATAATCTTGGAAACAATATCACCATCTGTTATAATACCATGGCCCCAACCTTGGGCAACCCTAGCGCCATAGAAGGACTTCCTTATTTAACTTTTGAATGGTATGAATCCACTGATGGAAGTACCTTTAATAAAATTAATGGAGCAACTAGTGAAACCTATACTCCTGCAACTCCATTGACGGCTGATAGATATTACCGTAGGGATTACTTGGCCACAGTGGAAAGTATAGCCTGTGAACCTTCCTATACTCCAAGTAATGTGATTAGGATTTTTGTCAATGATGTGGACGGTGGTACCATTTCCGGAGATCAAAAAATATGTTACGGGGATGATCCTTCCGTTTTAGGGAATACCGTAGACGGAACTGCCGAAGGAGTATTGAAGTATCAATGGTATTCCTCAACGGATAACACAAATTGGGGAATAATAAACGGGGCTGTAAACAGTACCTATGACCCCATTGCCGGTAGCTACCCAACAACCTATTTTAAAAGGACTGCTTCTTCCACACTTTACGGTGTAGTTTGTACGGAAGATAGCAATACTATAGTAGTGCAGGTTACGGATCCACTATTGCCAGGAACATTGACAAACGACCAAACCATATGCGAAGGGGTTGTACCTGGCGCCTTGACGGTAACCGGTGGCAGCACCTATGTAGATCAGACCTATGACTGGTATGCTTCCACCAATGGTAGCGTATGGACAGATCTTGCCGTGCATTCTGCTTCTTATACACCGCCAGTCCCAACCTCTACCATGTATTACAAGAGGACTATTACCAGAACCAGTTTGGTGGACAAAACCTGTGTTGTGGAGACCAACCCTATAAAAGTTACCCTTAATGATGTTTATGCCGGTAAAATAACGGACAATCAATCGGTTTGTGAGGGAAGTCAGCCTTTGGCTATTGTGGAACAGGAATCCGCAACGGGTGCAGGTGTACTGACCTACCAGTGGTGGTCTTCCCCTGACAATCAAACCTACACTGCCGTAGCTGGTGCCACGCAGCCAAATTATACCCCTCCAAGTACCCTTACTACCTCTACCTACTTTAAAAGAGTGGTTACCAGTACGGTGAACGGTGTGGCCTGTGCGGATGAAACTTCGCCAAAAATTGTAACCGTAATTCCATACGCCATCATAAATAATGATGCCATTATTGCCAATGACATTACTAATGTCAGCTGTAATGGAGGAAATGATGGTAGTATTGTAATCCCCAACTCCAGAATCACTGGAGGTAATACCGCCCAGAAGCAAATCAATACCATTTCCCTTTTTGGCACTCCAACTTTTGGCAATACCTATAGTATAATTATCGATAGCAAGGTCTATGATCACCAAGTTACCCTGAACGGTCTTAATCAGCCGCAGGATAACAATGAGGTAGCTGCCGCACTTGTACAGAAAATAACTGCTGCAACCGGCGCAAACCTAAGTCCGGCCGTAGCAACAAGCAATTTCAATGAAATTACCTTGACCGCCAAGGTTGCAGGAATTGGATTTACTGCATATGTTAGTACGGGAACCGACTCCAATGTAAGTGCTTCCAATGTAATCACCCAACCAAATTCGGTTGCCAATACCTATGTATGGTCCAAAATAGGGGATAACAGCTTTACAGCCTCTACCTTAAGTATAAGCAATCTTACCGCCGGAGCCTACCAATTAACGGTTTACAATGAATTCTGCGGAACCACGTCGACTCCATTTATAGTATCTGAACCCGAGGTATTGACATTGAATATTGGGGATACCTGTAATACGGCCATTACTGCCTATAGTACAGGAGGTATAGCACCTTTTACCTTTACGCTTACAAGGCCTAACGGTACAACCTTGGTTCAGACATCGAACAATCCAAATATTACCTATACCAATTTAACCGGTGGCGCTACTTACAACATAAGTGTACAGGATGCCTCTTGTGGAATACAGGAATCGCAACCCGTGAGCTTGCCAATGGGGCTACAATTTGACCAAGCTTCCGTGGTGGTAGAAAACGCCACTTGTTATGGTCAAAATGATGGTAGCATTAGCTTAAATATTGGAGCTACAACAGTAACCGGGGGGAAAGCTCCTTATAACTTTAGTTGGACAGGCCCCAATAATGCCAACTTTAACACTGAAAATATTAGCAACTTGGCGCCAGGGGTATATGTACTATCTGTAACGGACCAGCTTGGTTGTTCAGCAACCTATACAGCCAACGTGGCTTCAAAAGCCCAATTGGAAATCAGTAGTGTTCAGGTTATCAACCAGCAATTACAATGTGCCGGTGATGCCAATGCTGAAATAAGCATACAGATAAGTTCTGATCCCAGCAGCCAATTACAAATAAACTGGTACAAAAATGGAACAAGTTATTCTACCAACAATACTAGTCTTACCAATTTGGGTGGAGGCAGCTACGAAGTAGTAATAATTGATACCAACAGTGATGCCAATACCCCATGTACGGTTAGACAGACTTTTGTTATTACTGCTCCGACCATATTTAGTGCTACTGAGGTAACCAATGGAAATACCAGTTGTGTGGATGCCAATACCGGACGTGATTTTACTTTTAGGGTGCAGGGGGGTACTTCACCTTTTCAATATACTTTGGACGGTGGAACTCCTGTAATCTTCAGTAATACCCAAACCACAATTAGCGCACTTTCCAATGACAGTCATGTTATAGAGGTAACCGATGCCAACCAATGTGTTGTACAAACGTTTACCATGGATAGTTATGAGGCCATGGATTATACCGGCTCGAAATCTTACACTATTCCACCTTGTGAAGCTGATTATGCATTTAGTCTGAATACCAATTTAATTACTGGTGGAAAACCTTTTGTAGACGGAAGTAACAACCCATACTACTTTTATGATTGGAGAGGTCCCAATAATTTTGTTGCCCAGGACATTACTAGCTTTGATGCGGTGCCAGGCTCATATTGGTTGACCATAACCGATAGTAATGACTGTTCTTCAGAAGAAATTGAGTTTACCTTTAATACTACCTATTCACCAATTGTTGTAAACAGGACAATAACTCCGGTAAGCTGTGGTGCTACCAACGACGGGGCCATTTCCATTACAGTAAGCGGTGGTCTAAGACCGTACAGTATTAGATGGGAAAAAGAAACAGCCGGTACAGCAAATAATCCTGACCCTGTGTTTACTCCTTTCGGTCAAAACATAACTCAATTGAGCGGATTGGAAGAAGGAAGGTTAAGGCTTACCATTACAAGTAACATAAATGGTTGTACCAATTCCGATCCAGCCTATTATTACCAGGAAATCATTACCATTAATAAGGCAGAATCGCTTCAGCTGATAGACGGACCATATCTGGATGAGTCACTTTGTTTAGGCAATCCCGGTAGCATTTCTGTATCGGTTTTCAACAGTCAACCAGGCAACCTAAGTTTTTACTATGAAGGCGCGCTAGTGCCATCCGTAAAAACGGGTACCAATACTTATTCTGTTCAAATTGGGAATCCGTTGGATAATGCCACCCTTAATGTTGTAAATGACCAAGGGTGTGGATTAACCATGCCGATAAGTTCTGGGGTAACAGACCCTTCATTTACCTATAGCTCGGACGAATATGAAATTACAGGTCTTTTGATGGCCAAGGAAGATATTCGATTCAGCATAACCAGTGAAGCAGGATATGGCAATGCCTCATGGGATTTTGGAGATGGAAGTCCCATAATTAATGTGGATCCGGAGGTGGACGGTATTATGACCACCCATAAATATAGTTACCCTGGTATTTTTACCACCACACTAACTTTATTTAACGCAGAAGGTTGCAGTAAAACTGTTGAACAGGACGTACAGGTCGGTAATGGCTATGACGTAATGTTCCCCAATGTATTCTCTGCCAATGCGGATGGAATAAACGATTACTTCCAAGGTGAATTTACCGGAATAGCCTCGTTTACCTTTCAAATTTATGATATGTGGGGCTCATTGGTGTTCAGCGTTGCCTATGACTATGAGAGCATGCCCGCCAATTGGGGTTGGAACGGAAACTACAGTTCGGGAAAACCTTACAAAAACACTTCCTTCAGATATCTGTTTGTAGGAACCACAAGAGATAATAACCAAATAACCAAAACCGGCGAAGCCTCAATATTAAGATAGAGATGAAGAAACTTAATCTAATAACCCTACTAATTATTCTTATTACGTTGGGGGCCAACGCTCAGGAAAAATTTGTGAACAACTTAAGCAAGGTGCCGGCTTCCTTAAACCCCAGTTTTCATGCTTTTAAGGATAAAACTAGGATAGGGGTCTTGGCCGAATTTGCCAGTCAGAGCCAAGGAAACCAATCCCAGCATAAATATGCCTTTGGCTCAACGGCCTTTGAAGAATACAATTTTCAACTGGGCGTAGATCTGTTCAACAATAACCTGAACAATTCAGGATTTAATTATACTTCTGCAGCATTGAGCTATATGTACAAATTGGTTTTAAAGAACGATTGGATACTATATCCAGGAATAACTGCCGCCTATAGCAATTACAGATATGATTTTAACAATCTTACCTTTCAGGATCAAATAAACATATTTACGGGTCAAATTAGTGCCAATACCATTGATCCCATTACGGCTTCCGAAAATATCGGCTATTTGGATATGGGGGCATCGGTATTGATACATAACGATATAAATACTCTTTTTGGGCTTTCCCTTAAGCATTTGAATCAGCCACGAATATCTTCCAAACAAAGCGAAAATAACGTGAATTTAAACATGCTTATTTCCGGGCAGTTTGGTTATGAAATGGATATCAATAAATATGGACAGGCCAAATTGCCAGAGCATTCCTATTTATATTTATTTAATGCAGTGTCTATACAAGGCCCAAATACTAGGTTGGATTTTTATCAGGATGTTACCCTTGGCAACTTTAGTATTGGCATAAACGAACATCTCAGTTATTTGGAAAATGCTTCCTTTTCCGAAATAGGTTTTGCCACCAGCCTTGCCTTGGAAACATTTGAATTTGGGTTAAACTATAGATTGCCCTTTGGTGGCGATGCCAAGCAATATATACCCAATTCGCTGGAATTATTTTTGGTTTTTGATATTTCTAGATTTAAGGAGCGTAGAAGATCGGATTACAGCAGGTTTTATTAACTAAGGTTTACTTGAACGTAGGTCAAATGAAGATGAAATAGTATAATTAAAGACGGAATAATTTCTTAGCATTTTCATATAATATTTTACGTTCGGTTGGCTTAGATACCAGTTTACGGATTTCTGCAATATCTAGGGTGCCGGAACAACTATCCGGATCCGATCCTGTGGGATCCGCACAATCACTACCGTACAATAACTTGTCTTTGTGCCTTTCCAGGAAAAATCTGGCGTGGTCTTCATCTCGGGTAAGCGCATTTAAACCTGAGCCAGCAGAAAGATCGCCATACATGTTGGGATAATCACTCAGATATCGGTCTGTAATTCCTCCTGGTGTAACAGGGTTTTTAGGATACAGGACTGATTGGTCCATATGATTTTTGTCAATATTGGCCCACCAGGTTTGCGCATGGCCGATGAAATTTACTTTCGGATATTTCTCCAGCATTTTATAAAAGCGTTCGAAGCCATAATTATACATTTCATGCTGCCAATGCATGAGTACCGGTACATTGTAGTTTTCTGCCAATTGGTAAATTTTTTGCATCTCGGTCGAATCACATGTGACACCAAATTTCAATTCCCCAATAACCACCGCACCCAATTTTAAATATTTTTCAATCTCATAAAGACCATCTTTCATATCCGGAACAGCACATGCCCCAAAGCGGAATTCCTTCTTATGTTGGCTTGCAAATAAGTAACACTCTGCATTTCCTCCTGCTTCTGCCTGCAATCCATTGGCTACGCCCTGGTGAGTTGATGGCGAATTTACTGGACGCCCTGATGGTAAAAGAATAGTAGTAGTAATGCCCATTGCCCTTTGATGTGCCAGCAGCTGTTCATCTGTGCGTTGCACGTAATGAGTATGCTGATGAATGTCAATTATTGGTTCTTTTTTGATGCTTGAAATTCCATTAAACGCGTTTAGTTTTAAAGAGGTACCTAGTGCAAACAAACTAGTACCTGCAATAAATTCTCGACGGGAAAAACTTTTTTTTGACTGTGACATAAGAACTAAATTAATAGGGGAGTGGTTAAAACATTTTTTACTTTTTCCATTTGATTTTTATTAATTATGTAGTAATGGCCGCCCATTGAATACAATGGCCCTCGACATAAACGGGTCCTTTAAATAGGATGCACCTCCCACATTTTTCATTTGACTTTGGAGGGATATAGAGCGCGCAATTACCACAAGAACTAATAGGAACGGCAGATTGTTTTACATACCCCAAGCTTTCGCGCTTTTTAATTTCCCCGTCACTTACATCTGTTAGGTCGTTACACGGGTCTTTTAAATTGCCTTGTATCTTGGTCTCACTTTCATCGCCGGGTGATTCATTTTTACCGCGACAGTTAATAAGTAGCATACCCCCTATAAATAAACCACCGCTACTAAAACATTTATTTATAAAATTCCTTCTGGAATTGTTCTTTATGCCCATTTTTAAAACTGTTTATTTAATAGATATATTTAGATGTTATTAGCTACTGTTCATTTAGCATACAATTCTATTAAATCCTGGATTGCTTTAGGGACATTGCCCTCTGCTTCCAATGAAATAGATTTTAATTTTTCTTTTAATGAATTTTCCAAGCCGGCTGATTTTTCAATTCCTTCCACCAATCCCTTAATACTTGCCGACTGCAAGCCTGCTGTATTTGAAAGTGAGGATTGGGCCAGCAAGCTTAATAAACCTGAGATCTGGTTTTTATTATTACGTGCACCAATGACATTGGAACAAGTCTCAATAAAATTCAGTTTCCACGATGAGGCGTCCTTAAAAAAAGAATTCCTCTCCAATATTTTTAAAAGGTCTATACCCGAACCAGCTTCTGAGCTCAACACTGCAGTCCTGAACCATGAACTCTGACCATGTAGCTCCAAGGCTTTTGCCAGTGCGGGTATCACCGCTTTATCTTTTAATTGGCCTAAACTCAAAGTAGCTTGGAAAGCGACCCTGATCGAAGGGTCATTGATCATTTCCGCCAACTGGGATAAACAATCGGGAAAGCGTTCGGAAAGTATCGCAGCATTTTCTCTCACTCCTGCTGAAGGGTCTTTCATTGCAGTCATCACAGTAACAGCATCCAGAGCATCCATCCCTTCTAAAACATATAAGGCATGTAATCTGAATCTTGGATTTTCGCTTTGGGCAAACAAGGCTCTTACTTCGGGTATTACACTTTTATCCTGGCGCTCTAAAAGAAGCCTTTGAGCTGTAAGATTCCACCAACGATTTTCATGCTGCAACGCTTTAACCAGCTCGGAAGAAGATACTTTAGTGAGATTGGGGTACACTGGCTTATAAGGACCAACATCCTTAGGTACAATTCTGTAAATACGCCCATATTCATTCCCCGCATCGAAATCCATGGTCTCTTGTAAGTCTTCAGGAATAGACATTGGAGTCTCAATATGCTGCCGGTACATGTCCATAATATACATATAACCATCAGGGCCTACTGAAAAATTTGCAGGACGAAACCATGAATCCGTAGTTGCCATAAATTCTTTATCTTTTTCCTTTTCTCCACGCTTTGCTACCATATAAGGTAAACTATCAACAACAGAAAGAATATCCCTGTGCACCAAGCTGCCTGCAACATCGCCTGTGAATATATTGCCATAATATTCTTTTGAAAACTTATCGCCATCGTAGTACGTACCACCTGAAGCCCCTGTAAAATGACCCCTTGCATATTCTACCCTGTCAAGGTTATTTTCCTGGTAATTCTTATTACGACGGTCGGTACGTTCCTGTCTCCAGTACGGCGTTTCACTTAACTGGTGCATAAGCGGATCATGGTCCGAAATATTTTGAATCGTGCTTTTAGTTGAAGCTGGCAGATAAGGGTTTCTTTCCAGGTATCTCAAAGGAACAACCACCTCACGGATGTGTAAGGAATTCGCTGTAAAAAACCGATGGCCCCAATCGTCAATGGCAAGGCCAAACTGACCTGGGCCTGTACTGCGTTCAAATTCATTGCGGTCTAGCCGGAAGCGAAAATCGGCACCCTGCACATTTAGCCGGGGTGCATCGGGTCGGCGGCTAAAACTTATTTCACCTGCCTGCCCACCATTGTTTGCATAGATCCAGTTATCAATACCAAAATGAAGATTGGTGATTTGCACTTCTTCATTCTTATTAAAAAAGCCGCTAAAAAGAATCTCTTTTAAATCTGAACGTCCATCTCCATCAGTATCCTTATAATATGTGATATTGGGCGCTGCACATACCAGAAGGCCACCCTTCCAAGGCAATACACTTGTTGCCTCCCTAAGGCTGTCTACAAAAACGGTAGACGTGTCGGCCCTTCCATCTCCATTAGTGTCCTTTAACATAACGATTTTTCCTTTTCCTTTTACAGAATCGTCCTTGTAGGCATCCAGCATGCCGACAACGTAAGCATTTCCATCTCCATCATACTGCATGGACACCGGGTCTATGACCAATGGTTCCGATGCGAATATTTCTACCTTAAAGTTTTCTGCCAACTGAAAAGTTTTCATGGACTCTTCCGGACTAAGCGGTCCTTCATACAGAGGCTTTCCCTCACAAGAAACCAAGATGATCAATATTAATATTAAGAATTGTACATTAATAGCCAAGTACCCGATTAACCTGCTACACTTATTTTTGTTCTGCCTTATTTTCTTGTGAGAGAAATTTATGGTTGTTACTTTTTTCAGAATTAATTATTTGAAAGGTTAATATTATCCTTATAGCATAAAATTAGGTGATCAGTATCCTAAAATACTAAAAAAAAGTGCATTCGGAATTATTGTTGTCCGAGGAAAATCTAAAGTAGTGAAAAAGGCCATGTTATTGCCTTATTATATAGTTTTGGGCCTCCATTAATACAAAAGACTCCCTAATGGTCCAAAAAACTTAATCGGTATTTATTTAAACATCTGTAAACTTACTAAAGCTTAAAAGGATTATTTTTATAATCCGAACCAAAAATTATTATTTTGAAAAAACCAAATACTCCAACCGCCTTATTATTTGTATTAGTTGCCTTGTCACTTTTCTCGTGTGGGGACAAGACCGCAGAACAGGAAATAACAAAACCCAATATAATATACATCATGTCCGATGACCATACTACCCAGGGCTTTGGTATTTATGGGAGTAGGCTGGCCGGATTAAATCCGACCCCAAACTTGGACAAGATTGCCAACGAAGGAATAATTTTTGACAATTGTTTTGTAAACAATTCCATATGTACTCCGAGTAGGGCTTCTATTATTTCTGGACAATACCCGCAGACCAATGGAGTTTTGGACCTAGAAGGTATTATAGGGGTTGATAGGCAGTATCTTCCAAAAGAGATGAAGAAATTGGGGTACCAAACGGCCATTGTGGGTAAATGGCACCTTCATGACGAGCCCGCAGCTTTTGATTACTATAAGGTTTTGCCCGGGCAAGGAGACTATTTTGACCCCGAATTTCTAGTGAGGGGTGAAAAATCTTGGCCCGATAATGTGGTAAAGACCAAAGGGCATTCCTCGGATAATATTATGGATATTACCTTAGATTATTTAAAAAACAAGAGGGATCCCAACAAGCCATTTTTCCTGATGCACCATTTTAAAGCTCCACATGACGATTTTGAATATGCACCCCGATATGAGGAATATTTGGCCGATACTTTTATTCCCGAACCGGAAAGTCTATACAATAATGGCAATAATGGATCAATAGCTACTAGGGGCAAAAACGATTCCCTTACCAGGATAATTGGATCCTCCGTTTCACACCGTAACCTAATTCGCCATCAGGCCAACAATATATATTGGAACGATACCACTGTTTATAAAAAATATAGGAATGCAAGAGATATTGCCCCATCGGAATATGTAAAGTGGGAAATGACAGCGGAAGAAAAAGACTATACCAGCAAAGTCTACCAGGATTATTTAAAGAAATACCTGAGATGTGTTAAGGGTGTGGACGATAATGTAAAGCGTTTGTTGGACTATTTGGAAGCGGAAAATCTTTTGGACAATACCATTATTGTCTATACCGGGGACCAAGGTTTTATGTTGGGCGAACACGATTACATAGACAAAAGATGGATGTACGAAGAATCCATGCGCATGCCATTTTTTGTGAGATATCCTAAATCCATTGCAGCAGGAACACGTACCGATGCTATTATCAACAACACAGATTTTGCCCCCACCTTGATTGAATTGGCAGGGGGGAAGACCCCTGATTATATGCAGGGCCACAGTTTTAAAACCATATTGGAAACAGGACAGGAACCTGATGGCTGGCAACAGGCCACATACTACCGTTATTGGATGCATATGGCGCACCGCCACCAAAACCCCGCGCACTTTGGTATTAGGACGAAAGACCATAAATTAATATTTTTATATGGAAAGTATTGGGCAGATACCGATGACCCAAATGCCACCTGGAACAAAGAGAGCTGGGGCAACGACTTTAGCAACCACACTCCTCCAGCCTGGGAGTTTTATGATTTGAAGAAAGACCCCAATGAAATGAATAACGCCTATAACGACCCTGCCAATAAAGCGGTAATTGCCAATTTGAAGGAACAACTAATCAAATTGAGGGAAGACCTCAACGAGACCGATGCAAAATATCCGCACATCCAAAAGGTAATAGATGCGCATTGGAATGATTGAAAAATGACCTATTCTAAAATAGATGCACAGCGTATCAGAAAGTTTCAAAAGAACTATCCTGAAAGATATTTCCATTTAAAGAAGTTAGTCTAGGATCAGTCCAATACATTTTCATCTATAGCAGCCATAATTTATTAATACAATTCCTCACAAAAAAAACCATGATTGTTCAAAAGACTGGTTATGGAAGTTGCCGTGACCATATGGGTTTCGACCCGGAGGATATTATCACAATCCTCCAGATCAAAATTCCAATAGCCCTTATTGGCAACCAATCTGTTCAAATCTGGTTTCAAGACTTTCACTTTCCGTTTACTGTTAATTGACGTCTTAAATACCAATACTTCTTTCATGTTGCAATTCAATTAGCGTTCGTAAAAGGCAGGTGGTTCTATTCCCAAAGTTCTTAGATAAACGTAAGCTTGTCCTCTATGGTGAATTTCATTGTCTATAAAGTAAAAGATAGAAGACCTTACCGTACCGTCATATTGACCAAAGATTTTAATGTTCTGTTGAAATTGCTCCTCCTTGATCTGTGCCCAATAAGTATTGATTTCCGCGGTAGCCTTATCCCAAAGCTCCAGTAGTCGGTCTTTTTTATTACCGTGTTCCAAATGCTCATTAAAAGGAGCTGACTTTCCAGTAGCAATTTCCTTTAACCCGGGTCCGGCTATTGCCAATAACTCCATAACCATTTCGGCAAATGTGCGCATACCCCCAATAGTATGGCTAAAAAAGGCCTCTTCAGGAAAAACTTCAATAGTCCTACGTGTCAGCGCCCTATGTCCTTGCCAATGATCCAGCAATTCTTGTGATGAAATAACTTGCGGGGTCTTGTTCAATGTAGTGTGCATAGTTTAATTTTTTAAGTGATTAATATTTCATGACCAAAATTAAATATGGCTGGTGACAGCCCTATGTCAGTAGTAAAAAAAATATTTAAAAACCCTAATATCAATTGGTTACAAGTGAAGATATAAATAAGAATAACTATGTTGACATAAGGTTGTCACCTGGCCTGCTTTAATTTGTAGACTGATTTTGAAAATATCGGTGCGCGAAATTTTAACATAGTTAATCCAGTAACCATATGGACAAAACAAAGTCGATTTTTGAATTATACTTTTATTTGAAGTCCTATCTTTGGGATATATGTCAGGCAATTATGGGTAGAGATACGGTAAATCGTTTTGATCGTATAGTAGCGATCTTGGTGCAATTACAGTCCAAACGTATTGTAAAGGCGCAGGAGTTGGCGGACCGATTTGAGGTAAGTTTGCGTACTATTTATAGGGATATTAGAACCCTGGAAGCCTCTGGTGTCCCCATTATAAGTGAAGCGGGTGTTGGCTATTCCATTATGGAAGGCTATCGGCTACCCCCGGTCATGTTTACGCGTGAGGAAGTAGGCAGCTTTGTGGCTGCCGAAAAACTAATGCAGAAGTTTGTGGACAAGTCGCTTGGCAGCTATCATCAATCTGCAATGTTCAAGCTAAAGTCTGTTTTAAGGGGCAGTGAAAAAGATTGGATTTCTGCCTTGGAGTCCCAAATATCCGTAGATCCATCACAACAGTTGTTCAATGAAGATTTGCCGAACGCGCTTGAAATTCTTTTTGAAAGTATAGCTGAAAAAAAGCAGGTATTCTTAAAATATCACTCCATGCAGAGCGAGCACCCTTCCGATCGTCATATAGAACCTGTGGGACTATTTCATGAAAATAATTTTTGGTATGTTCTGGGGTATTGTCACTATAGAAATGATTATAGACAATTTAGAACGGACAGGATGTTGGGCATTGCAAGAACCTCTCTTTCCTTTACCGGAGAACACGGGAGCTTGGATGAGCATTTGAGTAAAGATGTTAATGTTCAAAAGACCAGGGTAAGAATATTGGTGGATAAAAACATTGCCAGGTTTATTAACAGCAATAGGAAACATTACGGTTTTATATCTGAAAAGGTGAAGGGAAAAAAAGTAGAAATGACATTTATGACATCGGATGTAGAACATGGATTTCCTAGGTGGTATCTCATGTTCGGGGATTATGCCGAGATCATAGAGCCCGAAGTTCTAAAACATCGTGTTAGGGCCATCTTGGAAAAAACGGTTTCCAATTTAGAGTAGTTTTTTATTGTATGGCTAACTCTATAAGACATAAACTCTATTTAATTAGTTTCATTGAAGCTAACTGGGGGTTTCGCAGGTTTTAATTAAGTGTGGCAGTCCAATAAAAAAGCCCTTCGCTAAGGAAGGGCTCATATTCTATTTGAAATATATTATCTGTACAAGGTAAAATGCCCTACAAATTCTCTCTTATCTTCTTCTCCATTCAATTTAATAATGTACCAATAATCCCCGCTTGGTAAATCTACCTGATCGTAAAGGCCGTTCCAGCCTTGTTCATTATCTTTAATGATATAAATCTGCCTACCGTAGCGATCATAGATTTTAATAAAAATGTCTGGAAATTGCTCAATATTCCTCGGAATCCAAAAATCATTTTTTCCGTCACCATCAGGGGTAAAGAAATTTGGAATTTCAATATCAATGAATTCCATATATATCGATGCCGTTGTCTCACAACCGTTGGCATCCACTACACGTACGGTATAGGTATCCGTTCTACGAATATTAAAGACATTGTCCTCACCATTGTTCTGACCATCAAAATAGTACGTATAGCCTTCCTTGCCACCAGTTGCCAAAGCACTGATCTCATTTAGGTTGCTTTGTTCCAAAACGAGTTCCAAAGGTTCAAAACCTTCTACCTCAAAGCTTAGGGTATTGATACATCCGTTAACATGGGCCAGGGTAATATAATGACTGCCAGGTGCCAAATCATTGAAGTTGGCCTCCAACACTAAATCGTTGGGATCTGTTGAATCCAAGGCATACATAACATCTGCTGCAACAGCATCATCCTCTAAATTTAGTTCTATGTAATTGTTGGGAGTATCCCCTGTACATTCATAAATCACTTGTACCTCGGCATTAAGATTGGCTCCGCCTTCAACCGTAATGGCCCCGCTACTAACACATCCATTGGCATCCTTAACAAATAGGAGGTAGGTGCCGCCAGACAAATTCCCATAGACCGTTTTTCCATCCGTAAAATCAGAGTCATTGTTAGAGTTTAATGCGGTGCTGTAAGGTGCGGTTCCTCCATTAATATTCACCGATATAGTTCCGTCCATACCTCTAACGCAAACTTCGGGAGTGGTGGTCAGTTCCATTTCCAGAACGGGAGGCTCTACAATGTTGAATTCTATCAACTCAAAGCAACCATTGCTATCCTGAACAATTACCCTATAATCGCCAGGGGCAAGTTCATCAAAGGTATTATTATCATCAAACTGATTTAAATTGGGGGAAATGGCGTATTGATAAATACCCGTTCCTCCCTCCACATCAAGGACAATGCTACCATTATCCTCTCCGGCACACTGAACGTCCATAATAGTTGGAATGACCATTAGCGCTTCAGGTTCCGAAATCCTTATTTCTTCCGACGTTTCCTGACAGTCCTCACTAAGGACACTTACATAATAAGTTCCCTGTGGAAGATTGTCGAACAGTCCTGTTGCCTGGTATGGTAGTATTTCATTGACCAATCCAGAATCCGAGAATAAACCATATTGATAATTGCCCAGCCCACCATCTGCCTTGGCAACGATCAAGGCTGAACTTTCTCCACTACAGTTTATTACAGCAGCGGATGTATCCACAGTAAGCGACAGGGTTTCTATTGGATTAATAGTTATCTCATTGGAAATAATAGAAGTACAATTAAAACGATCCCGTACATAATATTGGTACTTCCCATCAACAACATTTTGGAATACCTGTGTGTTGGAACCATTGAGTTCATTCATGGCGTTAAAGACAATTCCATCCGTGCTCCATGTATAAGGGCCGGTACCTCCGCTTGCCGTTAGTTCCAATTCAGCTCCATTGCCACAACTTAAAGTAGCAGTAGTCAACAACATACCATTAGTTTCCTCGGGTTCTACGATTTCTATAATGGATGACTCAAACGTACAGCCCATAGCGTCCAATACAGTAATGCTATAATAACCTGCTCCTAAATTTATAAAGCTAGGAGACGTTTGGGTGGCGGTACTTTGTACCAAAGCAGTACCTGCGGCATCCTTATAGGTATTTAATTTATACCTGTAGTTGGAAGTTACGTTTCTAGGGTTTAAACTAAAGGACAATGAAGCATCCTTATCCCCAGAACACACTAAGCCGGTTATGGTTGTAGTTCCTGAAATAGGGTCCGGCAATAATAGTTCAAATACGTTCACAAACGGATTTGAACAACCTAAGGCGTCTTCCACCGTTACGGTATATTGACCAGCTGTCAATCCTTGGAAAAGATTGGAATTAACACTGTATGCCGTAGTGGACACTCCTGTTGCATTGTTGACAATAGTAATGTTGTAGGGTGCAAATCCACCAGTGGGCTTAATACTTGCTGAGCCTTGATCATTACTACAACCAACATCTTCCAAACCAATTGGGTCCAGATCCAAGGCTGCCTGTGGGGTAGCTATAGTAAATATTCTATTTTGACTACAATTAGGGAAATCATCCTGTACCACCTCAACTCTATAGTTCCCTGCTGGTACATTGATAGCTGGGGTAGGTCCAAAGTCTGGAGAAGTACCATTTACAACAGCCGCACCATCATCTGCTATATCTACCGTACCTTTAGTCTCATATATATAGTAAGTGAAACCGCCGGAATAATTGGCATCGCTCATGGTAAGTCTAATTTGGCCATCACCACCAAAGCAGACCACATCGGTTAATTTTTCAACGGTAACGCTAAAAGTATTCGGTTCTTTTACGATATGGGTAACCGTAATTTCACAACCTGTCACCACATTTTCTACTAAAATAGTATGTGTCCCAGCCTGTAGATCAGGAAATAGGTTTGATGCTTGTGGAGTACCCGCTGGCAATAGGGTAAACATATAATCACCAGAGTTGGTTGCATAATTGGTTAAACTTCCAGTAACATCTATACTAATGTCTTCACCTGCATTGGCGCAACTTATAGGGTCCAGTACATTTATCGCAGCTGAAACCAGCTTATCGTAAGGGGGAACGTTCACCGTTACTTCCCCATTACAGCCTTTATCATCAAAAACCCTTACAATAACATCCCCACCTGCATAATCCGTAAAGGCATAAGTAGCTCCCGTACCATTTTGAAGCATGTTGCCAGTAGCAACATCCTCAAACTCAAATCGCACAAAATTGTTGGTGCCACCAGTAATGCTGGCCATATTGATTACTATACTTGCATTATTGGTGGTATTATTGCTGGTACAGCCAAATGGATTTACCAATGGTGGATCAAAGGTAATACTGTTTGGTTCACCTACTACAATAGTGCTCCTAGTGGTAACACAACCGTTAGGCGCTGTAGCGGTTATTTCATAAATATCGGCCGGAAGATTTTCAAAGGTACGGGTCAATGGATTATAGCTACCGTTATTAGGCGCTAAACTATATGTTAACGGATTGTTCCCATTATTAACTTCTGATATAACTATAGTACCATCTGCCGCATTATTACAACTCACATCCGTTGGGGTTGCAGTAAAACTGGGCTGAACAGCAGGAGGTACCTCCAGAGTAAATACCCTAGAACATTCGGGGCTAGAAGTATCGTTATCAAATACAGTAATGGTATAGGTATCTGCTACATTTACCAATTCTGTTACGGGTGAAGTTAATGCCTGTCTAGCGACAACGGTACCCGATGTATTGGTTATTTGATAATCATAATTGCCGGAACCGGTGGTTGCTTTAATTAATATTTCTGCTTCCTCACCAACACCACACCCTAGACTTTTTTCCAAAGTAGCTGTAGCTTGCAACGATGGATAAACATCCACAAGAGCTGAAGCGATACAACCATTACCATCTTTAATAAATACCGAGTAATTGCCTGCCGTAACATTTTTAAATACACCAGCATTATCCAAATAGGTAGTACCGCCATCAATGGAATATAATATGGTAGCAGAACTACTGGATGCGCTAATGGTTAATGTTGGAGTTGTACTACAATTATCCACAACTGTAGAAAATGTAGGGTTTGCCGGTAAGGTCATTGTTATGGAGCCCAATGGATAAGCACAACCATATTGATCAGTAATCTCTACATAATAATCACCGGAAGGTGAGTTGGCAGGTATTTCTACTGGGTTATCCGTTGTACCTGTAACAATTTCATTTGCCGAATCATCTGTAACTCTAAAGGTATAGGTGCCACCGCCACCGTTGATACCGTTTATAGCTATTAGGCCTGGGTTGGCACATGACATATCCTCTAGCTTATTCAAGGTTGCCGTAATAGGATCCAACTCTTCCAAAATAAGGTTTTCCGAGGCAGAGATACATGTATCTGTAACACCGTTTACTTCTGTTACAACAATATAATATTCGTCTGCCGGTAAATTATCTATAATGATTTCCGAATCATAGTCAATAATTTCTCCAGCAAGACCAGAATTAATTCCATTATCACTGGAACGAACAATAGTGCCGCTTAAATTATACAATTCCCACCGCATGTCATCCTCGGTAGGTGCCTGGTTGTCCGTTAGCGTATAAATTAATTTACCATTGTCCATTGAAGAACATGAAGGTTTGTAAGAAACTGTTATATCAATTGGATTAGGTTTTAAGGTTGCTACGTTTTTATCACTTTGCCTAATACATCCGTTATCATCCCTTACGTAGAAAACATAAGTTCTTCCCGGTATTAATCCGGTAAACACTTCCGGGTCCGCCAATCCTTTAGCTGCTGTCCAACCGTTTTCCGGCGCCAAAGCATTAAAGTTTGCAGGGTCATCGGTATAGGTATATTGATATGGGGCCGAACCTAAATTACCTTGAACCGAAACTTCCAGTTCATTACAGTTTTTAATTACCGTAGAAACGGTGATGTTCAGGTCATCCAGAGGGTAACTTATAATATATTTCGGTAAATCTACCCTACATAAGGTATTGCCCGAACCATCTACCGTTCTTACTGATGGTTCAACCGCATTACCGGAAGTTAGGGTATAAGTAGGTGTATCAAAAGTATCCGAGGTTTGCCAAGATGCACCACCATCATGGCTAAATTCCAAGGTTCCGTTTAACGTTAAAGGGTAATTAACAAATCTAAATCCAGTTGCCGGATTACAATCACCGGATAATAAAGATTCCAAATCGGCCGTAAGTTCATCAGGATTTGCTATAGTGATTGGTGTAGTTTCCACCGTACATCCTGAAGCATCCGTAACATTAATGGTATAGTTGCCGGCCGCCAAATTATAGAAAGTTTTGGTAGTATTTGTAACCTTGGCAGTGGTTTCACTGGAAGCGCCTGCATTGTCCAAATCTATAATTTCATAAGTGTAGGGGGCAATTCCGGAGGTAACCGAAATAGCTATGTTCCCAGGTCCATCATGACAATTTGGATCTGTCGGGGTTGCCGTATACGTTAAAGGTGTAGGAGGATTAACGGTAACCGTTTCCATATAAACACAATGAGGGTCCAATGCACCATTATCCCAAACATAAACATCGTAGGTACCGGCATCAGCCGTGGCTACCGTTAATGCATTGCTTCCACTAAAATCTGTTGCTGTAACACCTGTTCCGGTAGGTACAAAGGCATATGCCAAATTGCCATCGCCGCCAGTTGCATTAACTGTGATACTGCCATCTGCACAAGAACTAACATTTACTACATCTACAGTTGCAGTTAAATTGGGTTGTATGTCAATGGTTTTTACGGTAGACACACAGCCATAAACATCTGTTACCTCTACATCATAACTTCCATTGGATAACCCAGAAAAAGTATACGTGGAAGATGTAGTTGGAGTAGGGGATATCCAAGCACCACTATTCAATCTAAACTTATAATCACCATTTCCTGAGGTAACTGAAACGGTTATGGCTGCATTATTTAAACCGTCATAACAAGCTGTTGGGTCAAGATCAAAATCTATATCTTGGTAGCGATCTACTGTTAGAGCCGTAGCAGTAACCACCTCGCAACCTTTTGCATCTTTCACACGAACAAAATAATCACCTTCCGTAACATTTGTAAAACTAGGATTGGTCTGATATGCCCTGACAATCACACTACCTGCTTCTTCCAACTGATAGGTATAGCCTGGAGAGCCACCTGTGGCCGAAGCTTTTAAAGTTGCTCCGGTATTAATACAAGTATAATCTACGGTCTGGCTTAAAGAAGGAACAATTGATGATGGTTCATTTAATGTTGCATCAAAACTTGATGTACAACTTGTATCGCCAACCTTTCTGACCAAAACGTTATAGGTACCATCGGCCAGGGTTGCAGTAGTCGTAACAGGAGAAATTAAGGAGGTTGTCCAATTTACCCCACTATC
The DNA here is from genome assembly GCF_018860365.1 of Arenibacter algicola. Lineage (GTDB taxonomy): Bacteria > Bacteroidota > Bacteroidia > Flavobacteriales > Flavobacteriaceae > Arenibacter > Arenibacter algicola_B. The sequence goes on along the minus strand of NZ_JAHKPO010000027.1, from coordinate 42,356 downwards.
CACAGAATATTCAAAACCTGTTAAGCTATCATAATTTGACACTTCAAAACGGATTGCACCATCACTACCGGCATTACAACTTGGATCTACAGTCCCCAATAGGTTTGCTTTAAATTCCTTGTTGTCTTCTAAAACTACTATTATGTCTGTTGTTTTTTCACATAACTCCGGTGTTTGGAAGGCTTGTATATCATCTATTACAAGATCGTTACCATAATCGCTGTTTAGGTTACTGCGCAGAACAATATCTACAGTAGTATTCACTCCCGGGTTAAAAGTAACCAATCGATTGTGCCAATCATCTGCACTGGTATTTTTAGGAATTTCTGCAGTGGCAATACTATTGATTACCGTTCCGGAAATATCTACCAATTCTATTAGTATTTCCGGATTATTTCCACTACCACTTGGTGTCAACAAATTGAATGCCCATAACGATATGGTTATATCACGGTTTGGTAAAACCTCAACCCCTCGTCTTGCCCAAAGAATGCCTTTGTCTCCTGCGGTGGTACTAACATCTATAGCTAAAAATCTTCCATCGACAAGTCCACTATGATCATTTGGGTTTCTTGATATTATTGGATTGGTAATGAAATTGGTAACCGTATATTCCCCGTTCACAAGAATGCCGGCAGGACCAAGGTTACAGCTTGTTGTACTTCCATCTTGAGGTTCATAACAATAACCTGGTCCAATTTCACCGATCTGCGTACTTGTACCAGCTCCGAAATTTTCTTCAAAAAGAGTACTTTGGCCCGGCAACAAAGAGCCCGCATAGCCCACTGTAATTGTTTGTGTACCATTGGATACACCAGTAAATACATTATTGTCCGCAGGTGTATTATCGGTACCGTTTAATTTATAGGTATATGTAAAGTCCGTAGTATTGGATGTATTTATAGTTATTGTCCTAGTCCCATCACAAGTATAATCCACGGCGCTTGTAAAACTTGGATCAGCGGTTGCTGCTGGTACGGATAAATTCATATTATATGAACAGCCCAACGCATCCTTTACGACCAATTGATAGTCTCCAGGGGCAAGATTCATGTTGTCCACACCACTAAAATTGCTACCACCATCAAAACTAAAGGTATACGGTAGCTGTCCACCATTTGGATTCAATATTTTAACCAAAGCACCTGCAGGATTACAAGAAGCATCTTCCACTATTGTGGCAGATGCGGTTAACCTAAAGGGTTGGTCTATTTCATAATCCAAGGTCTCAATACAACCTATACCGCCATTGTTACTGGAATCCATAACGGTTATGGTATATAACCCGGCCGAAAGGTTATAAAATGAATTTCCAGTTTGGTAAGTGGTACCACCATCCAAACTATAGCGGTAAGGAGCAGTACCTCCAGTAACGGTAACGTTGAGCGTTGAGGTTGAAGAATCTGCACACACAATTTCAGAATGTGAAGCCGACAAGGATGGTGTCCCTAAATCTTCAATTTTAACTACATTGGAAATAGCATAGCATCCATTACCATCAAAAACAATAAACTCGTATTCACCTGCTTCACTACTGGTACGAAATAAAAAACTTGTAGTAGATTGAAGTGCTGAGGAAGGTACATCTGACGTATTTGTATAATAGTCTGCCCCATTTTTACTCCAAATAGCCATTTTGTAATCTGGACTAGGACTTCCTCCACTTGGTGTTAATGTAGCCATACCTGAAGTACAACTTATATTTTGTGAAGTAACACCGGTTAATTTCAATTCAGGGGTTTCGCCAACCGTTATTTGTTGTGAATCATAACATCCATCCTGGGTACGGGTAACTACTATATAATCCTCGGGATTTATGTTTGAGAAGGTATGGGTGTTATCATTAACACTAGGAATGGAACTCACTAAAGAGCCCAGTCCACCATTACTGCCATCGTCCAAACGGAGTTCATAAGAGTAATTCGGCAAGGCATTTAGGACTTGGACCCCAATGGTTCCCAAATCATTACAGTCTGCCGGGGTGGTACTAAGGTTAACGCTGAAGTCACGTTCCTGAATACCAATATCTTCTGTTTCAAAAATACAACTGCCTTCTATTGGGGTATTGTCACTTGGGTCCAACTGTGTAATTTGCACCTTATAGGTACCACTTGTTGCAATGTTAAAGTTGGGACCATTGTTATCCGAAAAAGGAATAATAATGTTATCTGTAGCGCTATCCACCAATTGAAATCCATAACCGGAAGCTACATTGGTCATTCTAATGTTTCCAGGGGTAGTACAAAGAATATCGGAAGCATTATAGTTCAGATCTATATTGTTTTTAAAGACATTGAAATAGAAGCGGCTAAAACAACCGTATTGGTAATTGATGACCACTCTATATTCCCCGCTTTCCGTAAGAGTAAAATTATCTTGCTCCACCAATGTATTCCAGGTACATGTACCATTCTTGTTGGCGCAATCGTCACCGGTATCATCACAGCTGGTTTCGTCCAATTTCTGCCAAACAATACTTTCGGCATCGGTTATACCCAATTGGATAAGTGCCTCATCATTAGCCCCACATAAAAAAATCTTAGGTAGTATACTACCATCAATAGAGCAGGTAACGATTTCCCCCTGCATATCATTATCGGGGTTGTTATCGGCATTTACTTGATTAAAATAATTTACGATAGGATTGGTCTGTGTAGAGCCAAATCGTTCTACAATAATCCTTTCATCCCTATCGGGACAGCTGCCTCCGGAAGACTTCTCCACTATATATTCTCCAACAAGCGTTACCCGAAGAGTGCTCGGATCATTGTCAGGATCATTATCGTTCAATACGGTGTCGCCCGAATCAACCTGCCCATTCTTGTTATTGTCCAATACCCAGTTATAGGCGGAAAATCCTTGACCGGCCCGTAAAACTACATTCTCTCCACATAGTTGTACAGTCCTTGCCTCGCTACAATTGGCCAGGGCATTAAATATAGAATTACTGGCAACTTCTTGGGTACTTGGACAGCCGGAAATGGAAATGGAGCCGTTCTCGTCTGTAAAAACCTGTGTATTTGTTGCTCCCTGATAGGTTGAATAAGCACTGTTTTCCAGTAAGGAAGAACAAGCATCAAGATACTCTGAACAGTTTGAATCGGTAGTGAAGCCAATTCTAATACTATATTCGGGATCACCAACTTCAACCAAATTATTAGGTATGCTAAAGTTTAGAATATTACCTATGGCATCATGGGTATAGGTTACTCCGGGAGCATCCGATATATCTACATTGTCGAAAGTGACATTTTTAGGCAAAACATCCCTAATGGTATAGTTTACCGCATTATCATCACCTGTATTTTGAAATCTAAGCACATATTCCAGGGATTCCCCTAGAGCTATTTCTTGTCCATTGATGTCCGTTCCGCCCAAATTCTCAGTGGTATTACCCAAAAGAATTTCAGGGGCCACAGTTTTTATATAGGAAGCAGCGTCAACCGTGCCATCTATTGGGTCAACAACTGGGGTTCCCGTCCCATATTCTCCACCATCACCACCATCGGCATTTTGGTCCCTATAATATTCATTGGCATCACTACAACCATCACCATCACTATCCAAATCTAAATTATCAGGGAATCCGTCATTGTCATTATCACTACATGATTGAACGGAGACTATATTAATTTGTATGTCATCTATAAAATTCCCAACAGATAAATTGCCGTTAGCCGTAGAAACCGCCTCAAATACAAACACGGTATTGGTCTGATTATTGGGTACGGTATAGCTGCCCGAATAGTAGCCCCATGCAGTAGTACCATCACTCATAGTTTGTTGTACGGCGGCAGTTGCAAGGTCTGCTCCGATCCTTACCTGCATAACATCAACCCCTGCACGCCCCCTATGCCTTATGGACCAATTCATTACGGTACCTGGAGTTAAACATAGGTTTTGGTACAAGGCAGAATTTTGGGTAGCATTGAGTTCTACAAATTGTTTGCCGTCAAATGCAGGAACACCAAGGAACCCACTGGACCAAATTTCTATCCGCCCATCAGTTGAGGTGGTAGACCAGCCTTCAACACTATTTTCATTAAGTTGTCTATAGGAAGAGTTTGGAATTACGGGATTTTCAAAACTTTCGTTCAGGATGGGTTCAAAACAAATCGTGGTAGCACATTCAACTTCATCGTAAATTCCATCATTGTCATCATCCAAATCGGTAATATCCCTTACCCCATCCTTGTCAAAATCATTATGAACTGTTATACGTGCAGAGGGGATATCCTCTGTAATATTATTATCTATTTGGTCCTGAGTATTTGTTGCCGTATTGACCAGGTTTATCAAGGGTTCTATTCCAACAATTTCATCCGCTCTAACCTGTATTTCAAGAACAGCAGTTGATCCCCCGTTAAGAGTACCAATGTCCCAGGTATTTCCGGCCCATGTTCCTGTAGTGGTATAACTTGATTCAAATGTAAGCCCTGAAGGTATATTGTCCGTGATTTTCAGATTGGTTAAGGGATTGGAACTATTATTCTTAACTTTAATAGAAAAGGTTGCAGTCTCGCCCTCCAATATTTCGGCCTTGTCCACTGTTTTGGACAAAGCAACATCTTCCTCACAATAGAATGCTGTAATGGGCTGGGAATCATAGGTACAGGGCCCTTTTGTTCCCCTGCAATAATAATCTCCAGCTTTGGACGGCCTAAAAGTGGACTCATTGGCACCAACTACCAGAACACCATCCTCGAACCACTGATAAGCGTCAAAATTCCCGGTAGCTTCTAGAATATCCGCATTGGGCAAACATCCATCACCCCCAACAATTTCCAAGGTTACAACCGGAACAGTATCAAAACCTGAAAAATAACCGGCAACACCTCTAGCACCATTATATCCAAAAAATCCGATCGCCATGGGCCCCGTAGATTGAACACTTACATCACCATTTAGATTAGGTATAAAAAAGGTCTTCCAATCCGATGATCCCGCAACCGGAACCGAAGGAGGCAAAGTAACGGTACCATTGCTATCACTGACTACTATATTTGAATCCGGTGTATTTACAGCTGCAACAATGGTTACCCCTCCGGTGACCAGTGATCCTGCCATATTTCGGATATCCGGAATATTATCCATCACGTCCGGTAACAAACAGTTAACAGGAGCCACGAAGTTAAGACCTTGGGTGTAAACCGCACTGGCACCAGCCAAACATTGATAGGCATAGGCATCCTTGGAGGTTTTCACCAACATGTTGGCACCAACGGTGTTAGAGGAATAGTAGCTGCTCGGTATCTCAAAATATTCTCCATTATTTATAGTGGCAACAGGAGTAGCAGAACCATTGACAAAAATTTGCGTATTATCGGCTGTACCTATTATAATGGGAAATTCTGTTGAGCCATTCGCATTTCCGTTACCCCTTACAAATACATATTCCTTGCCCAATCGGTTTTCCGGTACGGGCTGATCAATACCGGCATCACGGTTGGATGAATTTTCTTCCCTGCCAAAATTCATTGAACCATTACTGATTACAATGTCCTTATCGGAAACTATTGAAGCTCCGATCCATCCATCACGATGGGCTGCTGTTGGTGCGGTACCAATATAAGTTTCAAAAACAAAAGATTCATTTTTGTCTAGGGTAATTTGGTAGGTATCTGCAGTAATCCCGGCCCTATTATTGCCAACCCGAAACTCGCAACCTGGATCGTATCCAAAAAGATTTACGATAGTATTGTCCTCGGTTGCCATGATTCCCAAGGTATTTGATTTCGACACTTCGGACCCTAGGTTGGGAACCCCGCCCCATTTAAATCTTGTTCCCATTGCAACCCTTCCTTTGGAAGTCAGGGATGTTGCCTGTGAAGTGGAATAACCACGGTAATTCACATAAAATTTGTTCCCACTGGGAGATTCAAACCTGAGTCCACTATTGGTCAGGACCACACCAGTGTTTGAATTATCTACCAATGTAATATTGTTGTCCCCGTTTGATAAAGTATAAACCGCCGAATTTGTATTGGAAATAGAAAATGTGGCAATAGGTGTTGTATTGGTACCTCTATAGGCATTTACTGTAAATGCGGTTGGTTCCGGTGTAGAAAGGTAAACCGCCTGTTGCTGAACTGCCTGGTTATTTTTGCCTTGTTTTAAGGGAGGTAGATAATGAAGATCACTTAACTGACCTTTTACGGATATTATAAAGCCAAAGAAAAAAATGAATAAAAGTAAATTTCTGGTCATTCGGTGTGCTATTATTTTGGTTCTGACAATTTATACCTGAAATCAAAACAACAACAACACTATTTATAAGCCAACAAAATGTTGTGAAACCGCTTGAATATGTTGGAAACATTGGTTATTATGTACATTTGGATTCTCCTAAATAAAGGATTTAAATGGCTTGCTTTTTCTGAAATATTTATGGATTTTGAGATACTTGGAAAAGTTAAAATGGAGCTGTTTTGACATTTAGTACAGCCATTTTATTTTTTGGAAATTAAATAAAAATACAAGTATAGTGGGAGTTAACCGGATTTTACCTCTCGACTATTTTATTTTCAATTGCTTAATCGTATAAACATTTAAAATTTGTATGGAAATACCTATTGTTGCCAACCAGACTTGATAGGATATAGGAAAACTTAAAGAAAATTCTTTCTCTTCCTTTGTATTGTAATAAATGGAATGTTGTGGTTTACACTGAAAACCAAAATAAATGGATGATTCCAATGGTGTGGCCATATGCTTGGGAGCCATGTCATAACCATTGCGTTCTGTGATACCGACGATAATTAATTTCGTACCTATAAAGCAATGATCCTAATTTAGCATATTATATTGTTCGGTTTAGAAGCCTTGGAATAGCATCGATATCGGCTGTTTACTACCTAACAAATTTTCATAAAATAGTATTAGCGGAAGGTCCGGAGACCTATCCGCTAATTACTATATATCAATGTTAGGACTTAATTATTTTCTCATAGGCCATCTGGTACAGATCTGTTAATTCCTTATCCGGATTCTTCAGACGAATCTTTTCCAAAAAGGCCAATAATTCTTCTCTTTTGTTGTGTTTGTGGGCATCAAAAAGGATATCCTCTATAGTATTGCTCATAATCTAGTTTTCTATTTCTTGAATTACTTTTAATGTTTTTAACATGGAATCGGGGGTAACTGAAATGGTATCTATACCTTCCTCTATCAGGAATTTCGAGAAATCTGGAAAATCCGATGGTCCCTGACCACAAATTCCCACTTTGGTTTTGTGTTTTTTGGCCGAGGATATTAAGGTTTTGATCATACTTTTTACAGCGCAATTGCGCTCGTCGTACAAATGGGCCACCAAGCTGGAATCCCTATCCAAGCCAAGAACCAATTGGGTAAGATCATTGGATCCGATGGAAAAACCATCTATCATTGGCGCAAACTCATCGGCCAAAATTACATTGGAAGGCAATTCTGCCATCAAATAAATTTCCAGACCCCTTTCACCTCTCTTAAGTCCGTTTTCCTCCATAATCTTCAATACTTTGACCAATTCTTGGGGGGTCCTACAAAATGGAATCATTATGGTTATGTTTTCCAGACCAAATTCATCCCTTACTTTTTTTAGGGCTTTACATTCCAGTACAAAAGCCTCCCTAAAAGTCTCGGAATAATAGCGTGAAGCTCCCCTCCAACCGATCATTGGGTTTTCTTCCCGGGGTTCAAAATAACTACCCCCCAATAGGTTGAAATACTCATTGGTCTTGAAATCGGATAATCTGGTAATCACTCTATTAGGATAAAACGCAGCCCCGATCTTGCCGATGCCCTGTGCCAATTTATTGATGAAAAAGGCTTCCTCGGATTCATATCCTTTGATCAATTCAGCTATGGACGCGGAAAGGGCCGGATCGTTCAAGGTCTTGTGCTTCAACAAAGCTAAGGGGTGCACCTTTATATAATTGTTTATGATAAATTCTTCCCTGGCCAATCCAACTCCGGCATTTGGAATTTTCCTATACTGAAAGGCCAGTTCCGGCGAACCAATATTCATCAGGACCGGGGTCTTGGTCTTTGGAAATTCTGTATATGCCGTTTCGTGGAGCTTGTATTTTATTTTTCCTTGGTACACCTTTCCTACATTACCTTCTGCACAGGACACGGTAATGTCCTGTCCATTTTCAAGTAGGGTAGTGGCATTGGCTGCACCCACTATGGCAGGGATACCAATTTCGCGCGCCACAATAGCGGCATGGCAGGTTCTACCTCCTTTTTCGGTAATAATGGCCGAGGCTTTTTTCATTAATGGTTCCCAATCCGGATCGGTCATTTCGGTAACCAGCACATCGCCCTCCTTAAAATCTATTTCATCGGCACTGCCATCCCTTCCATCCAAGGTAAAAATTCTGTATACCTTGCCATTTCCGATCTTATCTCCCACGGCAACCCCTTCCAGAAGAAGTTTTTCCGCCAGTTGATCCTCGTCTTCAATTTCATATTCCTTTATACTCTCTGTCTGTTCCTGGGAATGGATGGTCTCTGGACGGGCCTGAACAATATACAATTCATTGGAAAGTCCATCAATGGCCCATTCTATATCCATTGGGCACCAGGAGCCTCTTACAGAACTGTAATAATTTTCAATTTTTTGTACCCATTGGGCAAGTTGTATTATTTGTGGATCCTTTAAACAAAAGGAATCTTGGATCTTTTGATCTACGGGAACCTGTTTTACCGTTTCAAACGGTTTGTTCCCATACACCATTTTATGTGTTTTCTTGCCTAATTTTTTATCGATAATGGCATTAAACCCTTGTTCCAATGTAGGTTTGAACACTATAAACTCATCCGGAGAAATCTCCCCGCCCACAACGAGTTCGCCCAACCCATATGCGCCGTTGATCAGTACCACATCCTTAAATCCACTTTCCGTATCCAATGAAAACGCAACTCCGGAAGAACCCAGATCGGAACGAACCATTTTTTGCACACAAACCGATAGTTTAATGGTAAAATGATCAAAATTCCTGGAAGAGCGATAAGAAATGGCCCTGTCCGTGTATAAAGAGGCAAAACAGCTTCTAATGGCCGTCAACAACATTTCCCCTCCGCGAATATTCAAATAAGTGGATTGTTGTCCTGCAAAGGAAGCGTCCGGCAGATCCTCGGCCGTTGCGGAAGAACGTACCGCAACATCTGTGGCGTCCTGACTGTATTCTTCGGATAGGACATAATAGTATTCCAGTATCGCTTTTTCCACGGATACGGGAAATTTTCCGTTGGAAATCAATTTCCGAATATTGGAACCTGTTTTACGCAGTTGAATAATGTCGGTCGTGTCCAATCCCTCCAAGGCAGCACTAATCTTTTCCTTTAGATTGTTCTCGTCAATAAATGCATCATACGCATCTACCGTAACGGCAAAACCATTAGGAACTTTAATGTTTTGGGCAGTAAGGTTTTGGATCATTTCACCTAGGGAAGCGTTCTTGCCCCCAACTCTTGGTAAATCGTCCATTCCAACTTCACTTAATTTTTGGATGTACTCTTTTTTGTTTTTCATAGCACTAGGCTGGTTAGTGATTTTACGCAATCGTTTTCGTAGATTGCAAAAAAAAATTATTACACTACAAAATTTCATCAATTATTGCATGTGCACAACCAATATTAATTCAATTTATAATACTTTTTGTGCTTACATGCACTATTCTAGTGTATTATTGAAATTTTAGTACTAATACATGTTGTTAATGTAAGCGTTTTTTGACTTTAGCACTTATGGATACTCCAACAGAATAATCAGGATTCAGAACTTGTTGAATTAGTCATGAAATGCACCTAAAAAATCAATGATTATATCAAAAGTGGTTTTGAGTTCTTTCTGGCTAAAACAACATTTTTTGGAAAGTATCTTTAAGCACTAAATATAATCGTCACTATATGACCTTTTTAATTTGAAAGAGATTAAGAATGCCTAAGCCAAGGAACCGCGTTTGGGGAATTTCAATCTGCCAGATCCTCAAATTATAGCAGCGAAGGCCACAAACAATTTCGATTAGACAGAAAAAGACAAAGTACATTATTCGCTGAATATCTCAGTAATACAACTTAGAGAAGCATATGTGGTGTAGAGGCAAAGAAGTTGTGTTTTGCCAAAGGGAGAAAATATGGACATTAAAAGCCACTCAATTCTGTACTCCAAATAAAGAATGAGGACATTAAAAACAAAGGCCGTCCTAAAATAACTTGGGACGGCCTTTGTTTTTAATTAAAGTCTGATCTTTTCAACTATTTCACACACTAAAGACTCACTTTTAATAGAATTTCATGTGTACCATTATTGGTATTGTTCAAGGATGAATTTAATGCGGCTTCATAGGCATACCCGATATGGAGACTATCTGTTGGGCTAAAAAGAACAAAGCCGGCAAAACCCTCATCCAACCTATAGGACGGACCGAACTCAAAGATATTGTTATATTTAAGCGCCAAGGTTAAATCAACAGATAGTGGAGCACTTTCTATATGGCGGATCATCGTGGAAGGCTTAAAAAGCAGATTTCTAGCAATTTCAAAATCATAGGCCCCCATAAGGTACATATGCATTTTGTTCCTTCCCAATTTGGCCGTACCTTCATCTTCCTCCAATCGTTTTGGTTTTAGGATTTTGGGGGCGGAAAAGGCTAGCGAAAATTTTCTACTCTTTACATAAATACCCGCACCCACATTGGGGGTAATTCCTCCGTCTATATCCATCAATGAAGGGTCCGAACCAATACCGAAGGTCGTAAGTCCATCTGTATTGGCATTATAAGAATTCCCGGATGCCTTTATTCCTAAGTAAATATTGGTGTAATCGTTCCATCTTACCAAATACGAGAAATCCACGGCAATAGAAGTCTGGGTCTCAATAAAGGTCTTGTCGTTGACAACACTGGCCCCTAATCCTACTTTCTTCCCCAAATGGGTACTAGCTATAAAACTTTGTGTCTCTGGTGCACCTTCGACTCCTGCCCATTGGCTTCTCACATTTGCCATAAATTCCGTTCTGTGCTCGGCACCGGCAAAGGCCGGATTCACTATGTTCATAGTATACCTATAAAAGGTATAATTTGGATCCTGTTGTGCAGTCATATTTCCTAGAACAAAAAAGAGGGCCAGAAAGATATATATTTTGTTAAATCTCAGTTTCATTTTGTTTTTTAAAAAATTCATATTTAATTAATAGTTAATGAATAACCATCCATCTTTTGGAGCCTTTCCGTTTTTAAGGTCTATGGTAAAGTAATAGGACCCTGGAGGTAATTTTTCTGAACGGGATTTTGACCTTCCATCCCAATCGTTTTTATATCCTATTGCCTTGAACACTTCATGCCCATAGCGGTTATAAACAGTAACTATTGAATTTGGATAGTTGTTAATATCTTTTACGATCCAAGTATCATTAATATTGTCTCCATTTGGCGTGAAGGCCTGGGCAGCCTCAATTGGCCGCTCCCTTCCAATATTGGAATCCCTATCGTTTAAATCTTCATTGGCGCCTATTCCGTCTCCATCCGCATCAATGCTTTCGGTAGGATCGGTAGGGAATGCGTCCTCATCATTAGGAACTCCATCATTATCGCTGTCATTATCATTGGCATCGTTGATACCATCGCCATCGGTATCTATTCCGTTATCCGGAATTCCATCCCCATTTACATCAACATCCTCATCGTCCATTAGTCCATCACCATCATCATCACTGTCAGCATTATCTCCCGTACCATCACCATCGGTATCGGTATCCTCAGCCTCATCCAATGGGAAAGCGTCGTTTACATCCGGCGTTCCGTCATTATCATCGTCCAAGTCGTCCACATCAGGAGTGCCATCGCCATCTGTATCCAATTGGTCACTGTTAGTTTCTTCGGTATCCGGAATACCATCCCCATCGTCATCCGTATCGGCATTATCGCCTGTTCCGTCACCATCGGTATCGGTATCCTCGTTTTCATCCAATGGGAAGGCATCTTCCGTATCAGGAGTTCCGTCATTGTCATCATCGGTATCCTCATTATTACCAGTTCCGTCACCATCGGTATCGGTATCCTCGCTTTCATCCAATGGAAAGGCATCTTCCACATCAGGAGTTCCGTCATTGTCATCATCGGTGTCCGCATTATTACCTGTACCATCACCATCGGTATCGGTATCCTCAGCCTCATCCAATGGAAAGGCATCTTCC
>NZ_JAHKPO010000027.1:0-30048 GCF_018860365.1 Arenibacter algicola | reverse complement strand
AAGGCATCTTCCGTATCAGGAGTTCCGTCATTGTCATCATCGGTATCGGCATTATTACCAGTTCCATCACCATCGGTGTCGGTATCCTCGTCCTCGTTCAATGGGAAGGCATCCTCTGTATCAGGGGTGCCATCACCATCGTCATCGGTGTCCGCATTGTTCCCCGTACCATCACCATCGGTATCGGTATCCTCATTTTCATCCAATGGGAAAGCGTCCTCTGTATCCGGCGTTCCGTCACCATCGTCATCGGTATCCGCATTGTTTCCGGTTCCGTCACCATCGGTATCGGTATCCTCATCCTCATCCAATGGGAAGGCATCTTCCGTATCGGGAGTCCCGTCATTGTCATCATCAGTATCACAAACATCTCCTTCTCCATCCGTATCATTATCGGCTTGATCAGTATTGGCGATTAATGGACAGTTATCCACATCGTCCAATATTCCATCCAAATCAGTATCACAATATTTACCACTGTCGGTAATGGTCCAACCATAGTCTGTTACCAAACTACTTTTGGCCGACTCACCGGCACAATATTGACTAGATCCTGCATCAAAAACAATAGTAGTTGGAATCTGAGTTTCACCTGAATCTAAGGTGCTCCAACCATTCAATAGTTTGTCATAGTTATCAATAGATAAACCTGCATCGGTAAACATATCATCCATCCGCGTCATACTACTGATATCCCAAGACCCTAAATCTTGGTCAAAAGAGGTGGCTGATCTAAACATCCCGGACATATGGGTTACATTGCCAACATTCCAAGCACTTAAGTCACTGTTGAAAGCAGTTGCGCCGGCAAACATATCGCTCATTAAGGTTACATTACCTACATTCCAAGCGCTTATATCACCATCAAAGGCAGTGGCACCCTCGAACATAAATTCCATATTGGTCACATTGCCAACAGACCATGTATTTAGATCGCTATCAAAAGCTGAAGCTCCCGTAAACATTGCCTCCATAGTAATAACATTGGCTACATTCCAAGAGCCAATATTTTGATTGAATGCAGTAGCATTGGCAAACATACCTGCCATTAGCATTACATTGTCTACATTCCATGAACTAATATCTTGGTTAAAGGAAGTAGCTTGATAAAAAACTCCTACCATGTTGTTTACATTATCCACATTCCAAGAACCAATATCCTGATTGAATAAAGTGGCTCTCTCAAACATATAACTCAAATCTGTTACGGCAGATAGATTAGGTACATCTATTGCATAGCCCATTAGATTTGCACATCCTGAGAATGCCTTTTTCATAGATTCCCATTCAATGGCGCCCCATTGACGTAGACCTACTATTTTTTCCTTGTCGTTATCGTGGCTATTATTAAAATAGATTGTTGGGAAATCACCTTTAATCTGTACAACGTAGGTTCCTGCAGAACCATAATCATGGGTAACAGTGCCAGTAAGATTAAACTCGTCAAAAATACCGTCTCCATTCCAATCTACATCATAGTTATATCCGGTACCTTTAGTAGGTATAGTTATTGAAGTGCTATTGGAAGCCCCATCATTATCGGTTTTCCAGATGGTTACAAAAGCATCATCATGTAAGCCGTCATTGTTTACATCTTTATTTATTACGGTTACAACAGCGGTTTCTGAATTAGAATTACCATTGCTATCTGTAACGGTTAGTGTTACTGTATTTTCGCCTGTATCACTAGCAGTGAAATTTTGCTTGTCAAGGGTCATTGTATCAATACCGCAGTTATCGGTTGAGTTATTATTGATTTCTGCAGGGGTGATGGTTGCCCCGCCATTGTGATCTAGGGTAACAGTAATATTTTGGGTCACAGCAACAGGGTCAAAGGTATCTTCCACGGTAATAATTTGCGAATCGCTTACTTCATTTCCTTCCGCATCGGTGGCTGTCCAAACAATTGTATTCTCGCCTAGACCCAGCGTTGAACCGGCTAAGGAATTACTGCCCGTTTGGTACTCTTGAACATATTCATGAGCTCCAAAACTTATTAGGATATCATCCCATGAGGCTGCATTACCACCTGAGAAAACTACTCTATTAGATCCTGTAGTATCCGTAGAATTGAAATTGAATGAATACGAAACATCTGTAACCAAATTGGTCATTGTTACGTTCATAGTAGCACCATCATCTATAATTTCAAATCGAACTGGATCAGTGTAAAAGGCATTCCCTGGTCGGGGTTGCAAATCGTACCCAGTTGAGGTACCTGTTTGTCCATCATTAAAATTATGGATACGTAGATTTAAACCTTGTGGCTCTGCATTGAACTGTCCTGAGGGCTGTTCACCGGTACTCCTTGTTCCTATAAAAGCTATGGCCTCACCACTACCACTGGTAAAACTCAGCGTAGCCGAAACATGTAAAGGATTCGCTAGGGTAGGGGTAAATTCTGCTACAGTCCTAAGGGTACCCCGGCTACTGGTATCACTTTTATAAGCTCCGTCAACCACAGAACCTGTATTGGTACCTAGTTCAAAATTGTTGGCGTCCCAGCTACCCGAGTTAAAATCTTCCGAAACCAAATTAGGGTTTGGAGCTAATGCCTGAAGGGAATACGTTAACGAAGCCAAGCTACCACTATTATCGGTGGCGGTGCTAGGGTCAAATTCAGTGCCATCTACGGTATATACACAATTGGTTTCACCGGTAGACCTGGTTGCATCACCGGTAAGTACTAGACTAGGGTCTATTTCATCAACATCTGTTACTTCAATGTCTATATTAATTTCAGCATCACCATTATTATCAGTAGCAATTACAGTAACCACATATATGTTATCGGCATCTGTATCTTGAGGATCTTCATAATCCGGGGCAGTTGCAAAGGTAAGTTCACCTGTTGCTGTATCAAGGTCGAAGTAATCATTATCACCAAGTTTAGGGAGGCTATAGGTAATTCCAGAATCACTGGATCCACCATCGCCGTCGCTGGCATTAATATCAGTTACTATTGCTGTGCTATTTTCTTCAAACTGAACAGAATTTTGAATGGCATACTTGTGTACCTTATTCCCGTTATAACCTAAAACAAACACAAAATTCCCAGTACTATCGAAAACAATATCCATTGGTTGCCCATCTTGCGACCCAACCTTTAATTCCTGGTCATCACCGGTATATACAGCAGTATCAATATCGAAGGCTGCACTCAACTCATATTCTACTATCGCATCATCAGCATTTCCCAGTGAACTATCTCCGTTGCCGATAATGTACATTTTAGTTCCGTCGGCATTAAAGCTCATTCCTTGAGGATTTGAATGCTCTCCGCCAATATTGAAAGACTTATTTGCATAAACAGAGGTAGAAACATCATAGGCAATACTCAAATTATAATCAAAAACACTTTTAGTGGCTAAATCCAATACGAACATTTTGGTTCCAACGTCATTAAAACTAATGGCTTTGGAAAAACCGACTGTTGGCAAAAGATTAAAATCTGCACCACTTGTATGCGAAGAAGTTGAAACATCAAATGCGCTAGCTAAATCATATTCTACTACAAGGTCACTACTAGCTCCTGTAACAAACATTTTTGTACCACTTTGGTTGAAAACTACTTCGGCTGGATTGGCTTCTTCGTTACCAACATAAAATTCAGTAGAGAATACAGCGGTAGATGGGTTATAAGGCGTGGATAGGACATATTCATGAACCGTATCACTATTTCTACCAACCACATACATCTTGCTACCATCATTATTAAAGGCAAGTCCATAGCCATTGGTTTCTTTAGCACCAAAATC
Organism: Arenibacter algicola; assembly: GCF_018860365.1. Classification (GTDB taxonomy): domain Bacteria; phylum Bacteroidota; class Bacteroidia; order Flavobacteriales; family Flavobacteriaceae; genus Arenibacter; species Arenibacter algicola_B. The sequence goes on along the minus strand of NZ_JAHKPO010000027.1, from coordinate 26,290 downwards.
ATAGCTTTCACTTGTTAAATACGTTGCTGAAGAAACATCATAAGCATTTGACGGACTTGTAAATACCGGAAGATTATCTCCTTCGTCAGTTAAGATTACGGCTACTGTTTGATTATCTAGGGAATCATAAGTGTCATCTGAACCAGCATCGTTTACAGCGATGGTAATCGTAGCGGAATCATTTCCATTATCGGTATCATCAACTCCAGTTATTGTAATGGTTTGTGGAACATTCCAGTTTGCAGAAGTAAAGGTCAGTTGTGATGATGAGACTGTAGCCTCGGCGATAGCATCACTTGAAATATCGAATACGACATCACTTACGGGCTCACTTCCAAGGACTATGGTAAAGGTCCCTGTTCCAGCATTCTCCGCAACGGTCAATGTCGTTTCACTTAGATTGTACCCTGAGGTATCGTCATTGGTTGCCGTTATATCCACAGTCTGATCGTCCAATGCTTCAAAGACATTGTCAGAACTATCATCATCCACAGAAATGGTAATGCTGGTAGTGTCATCACCATCGATATCGTCATTTACACCTGTTACAGTCACTGTCTGTGGCGTGTTCCAATTTTCGGTGGTGAAAGTCAAGGAAGCCTTATCTACTGTAGCCTCATCAGTATCATCACTGGTAATGTCCAAGACCACATCGCTTGTAGGTTCTGCATCCAATACCACGGTAAAAGTTCCCGTACCTCCATCTTCATCGATCGTCAACGTGGTCTTGTTCAAGGTAAAGCCAGCATCAACACTGGCATAGGTCATGTACTGTGCATCAGTGGCATCCATAGCGACCCAATAGTTAGTTCCATCATCATTTAGATTGATGACCGTATCTTCTTTGGTAAATGTTTCGTCGGAAGAAAGGATTAAGGCTGGAATTCCTGAAGGAAAACTAATAGCTGCCTTTGGAATAGCTACATAGATAGTACCTACAACACCTGTTTCCTGTATTTTCCAAACGCGATCCGTTCTATTATTGGAACCATCGTCAAAATTGGAAGCAAACGAATTTAATGTTGCATCATTATGGGCCATAATTATAAAATTACCATCGCCCAAACTGTTACGAATACCATCACTATTGGCAGCTGTAAAATCTTGAATTGTAGCTAATATTGGACCCGCTGCATCATTCGCAGACCTTGATATTTTTTGATTTAAACCTGATGCATCATCACGACCAATACCAAAAATATCAGAAGTGTAGCCCACATTGTTCGTGGCGCTCCAAATTGCAGTACCATCTGAGGCCACATAATCCGTAGCTATTGCCTGGTCTAATGTGATACCATATTTTAGGGCCAAGTACGAGTGTACTTGATACGATTCATTCACGGACAACTCCCGATTAAATACCACTAATTCCGAAAGGCGGATATCCGAAAATAGGCCATTGGTCTCCCCGAGTACCATGTTGGCAGATGTAAACGTATATGCATCCCCATTTACTAGGCTTCCACCCTCCTTAAGAAATACATGAGATCCTGCATTTGCGCGCGAAACCATGCGCATGGTGGTCTCTCCGGCGATTGCCAAATTACCCAAGCTCCCAGCAGTACCGCATTGAGTAACCGCTATTTTCCCTGGGTCTCCACCAGCATTTTCTTGGTACCAGGCAAAACCATCGCCACAACCATCAGTGGCAATAATCGCAGATTTTGCCGGTACTGTGGGCATCTGCATGATACCAAATATGGTAAAAGCTTTATCCCCATTAAGTCCAAGGTCATTATCGAAATTCATGATATCATCAGTACCGTCAAAATCGATACTAGTATTGAAGTTGGTAGCGTTTTCTGAAATCATAGGTTGTTTGCCCCCTGCAGCCTGCACCGCATTGTTGTCGTTAGGCGAATGGTCTGTCCATTCGCTCGCATTGGAACTTCCCACGAGGCCTTGGTCCGCCCTTAACCAAAGATTCAAATCTGCAAAAACTCCTCCTGGTGCTTCTTGAAACTTTGCCAAGGTAAATACCGTACCCTTCGCCGGGGGATTAGGAGTCGTTAATTCACCACCGGCATTTAAAGATCCTACAATTTCCACATTTGAACTGAAATCTCCGTCTACCGTGGCTATCACCGACCAAGATTCATCAAAACCTTCAAATTTTACACTTACATTTTGGGCAAAGTTGGTAGCATCTATTTTCCATTCACGTGCCAAACGTAGGTTAAAACCTGAAGCGGCATCTATTTCTGTGTTTTGTGCAGTTATGGCAGCCCCATTATGGGCTACCATTGCAAATTGTTTGTCATTACTGTGGTTCGTAGTACGACCTAAATCACCATTCACAGAAGTAAAATCTGCCTCTAGGGCAATTGTGAGTAATGCATCTTGGTTGACGGATTTTGACACCTTTTGATTTAAGCCACTATTATCGTCTCTACCGATACCAATTATGTTGTTTGTATATCCCGTATTTCCGGATGCATCCCAAATTACCGTGGCATCAGAAGCCAAATAATCCGTAGGGGTAGTCTGGTCCAATGTAATACCGTATTTTAATGCCAGATAGGATTCAATTTGTTGACGTTCCGTACCTGTAGGTAAAGCGCCACCGCCGTAAATAATGACCTCGGTAATATTTCCTTGAAAAGTGGAGGTGTTTGTAAGATGTCCCTTTCCCAACGCTGTTGTAGTTGCTCCATCATTGGCATTGGCATACGTAAAATTGCTAAATTGAGTCCCATCTACGCGGGAAAATGAACCATTGGCAACCCCGTGATTCAAGTCTGCGACCAAAATATGTGGCGCATCAGTTGATGCAGTCACTGAATGTGAGGTATTTTCTACTCCATCACCGGATATCCCTGTTGGCCCAACTTGGGTGTCGTAGAAATTATTATCGTTACCCAGTAAATTGTGGGCTGGTTCACCATCTAAATCATAAACGATATAAATTTGCTTGGGATCTAGCACATCTGGATTGATGTTTTGCATATTCTCCAAATGCCCATTATTAACGTTTACAAAATCTGCCGCAGGATTAAAGTTTATTCCATTGGAGAGGAATTGTGGACCCTGACCGGTTACAGCCTCGTTCATATCATAGCCTCCGCCAGACTGGTCGCCCCAAGTTGAAATTACTTGGCCATCTAACGTGGTATTAGTTCCTGTATCGGCTTTTAGCCACAGTGAAATGTTAGATGACACTCCTCCAGGGGATTGGGCATTTAGGAAGAATGTGCCACTTAGCAATAGTGTTAATAATGTAATTTTAAATAAACTGAACTTTGTGGGGGTTTTGGTAATTGCATTCATTGAATGGTAGATTGATATTTTAGAATTATGCGAATATCAAAATACGTGTAAGACAATTCGTATAAATGTTGTGAGATTCAAAATTATGTAGGTGAAATGAAGATTTAAGAAGTAAAGGATAAATGAAGGGGTGTTATCAGTAACCAGATATCGAAATATTCTATTCCTGCCTTGTGAAGAACTATAGTTTTGGCATCGTCCAACGGGATCTGATATACACCTTACCATGCCTATATAAATTTTCCATCACCTGTTGTGGTGCCCATAATTAGGAACTTAAAATAATTTTCGACAACATAGACAAAGCTGTCCTACTGAAAGTTTGGACGTCTTCATTGGCAGCATCAAATCTGAATAAGAAATACCTTACATATAAGTTGCTAAATTTTGAAATTTGCGAGTCCCCGGGAGATAACGAAGTAAGGGGGGTAAAATAAAAAAGGAAGTCCGGTTTGGTTTGGGACGATATGAACGACTAGAAGGGACAAGGGAATAGGGCTGGTCTTATATATGGCATAAATACCAACCCAGAAAACTACCTATTTGCAAAAATTGTAGAAATCATTGGTCGTTATTTGAGGGAGGAAATGTTTTATAAAAAATTAAAAAAAGTTCATGAAAAGTGCTAATTGCCATCCACATATAAAACACCCAACAGTATATCATCTCTAAAGTAGTATACTGTTGGGTGTTTTATGAATTTGCAACTCCGTATGTGACACTTTAATAAAATTCATGAACAAGACCACTGGCGCTACCAATAGCTAAAGTATGCTACCGACATCAAACGTTAGGAGAAATCTTTAAACGTTATAAAGCGCCTCCATCAATTCGTTTTTTTTGTTTCTGCTCAAAGGCACTTGTCTTCCATCCACTTCAATATTTTTACTATTGAACTTTTCAACTTTTTCCAGATTCACAATATAGGATTTGTGTATCCTTAAGAATTTATCCTCTGGCAATTGTTTTTCAAAAGATTTCATGGTAGAAAGAATAACGATATTGCCTTCATTCGTCACCAATTTAATATAGTCGCCAAGAGCTTCTACCCATTTTATGTCATTTAAAACAACTTTGCGCTTTTTTAGGTTGCTTTTTACGAAGATATACTCTTCTTCCGCGCTCACGTTTTGGTTTTGCTCATGTCTGGTTACAGCTCTTTTTATGGAAGCTTCAAAACGGGCCGAGGAAATAGGCTTGTAAAGGTAATCCGTTACATCATAATCGAACGCCTTAAGGGCATAATCGGGTTTACCCGTAATCAAAATTACTTGTGGTGGATTTTCCAAGGATTCCAAAAGATCAAAACCGTTAATGATGGGCATTTCCACATCGAGAAAAATAAGGTCGATATCATTATTTTTGATCCCGTTATTGGCTTCAATGGCATTGCTGTATTGGGCTACCAATGCCAGGTTCGGATGCTTGTTTACTAGTTGGGCTACGGCCATGCGCTGCATAGACGAATCGTCTACAATAATGCTTCTTAATTTCATAATGTGTGTCTCGTGCGTTAAATCATGATGAAAATACTTAAATGGACTTCCAATGCCTCAAAAATGATGTGAACGCCGTTTTATATGTTGTGTAAATGGTGATATTTGTGGTCTAGACATTTGGTTAGACATTCTCCAAATAAACCGGTCAGTTCAGAATTTGGGGATTAATGGTGAATAAACCTTTGGGCTCAAATTAACCATCTATGTATTGGGGAACACAGATTATTGTCGCCATTAAACAGTTGTAGTAGGGTAGAAGGGGCCCGGAGGTATACCAGAATACCAACGAAGACACACAGCAAGCCTTATGAATATGTCACGGCCAAATGTTGGGCTTAGATAAGGTTCTGGTAAACAGATCATGGCCATTACCACTGTATTAAAATAGTATTTCAAAACATTATTGTAAATTTAAATAACAATTTTAGTCGAATGAATTACTATAAAATACTATTAACATGTATGTTACCGGTGTTAGTGCTTTCTCAAGAAAGAACCCAAATTTCATTTCGTAGTCTTACCGTTTCGCAAGGGCTTTCACAAAATAGCGTGGTAAGTATTGCTCAAGATTCCATTGGCTTTATATGGTTTAATACTGAAGATGGACTTAATAAATACGATGGTCGGGAGTTTACATATTACGATGTCCTCTCTGATGATGCAAAGCGGGAAGTGAAGTACATAACCGGGGAATTATTTGTAGATAGATCAGGAACATTATGGGTTGTAGGAAACTCCGGTAAATTAAACCGTTACCAACAAGAAACCGATAGCTTCCATGAAGTTTCAAAGTTTGAGCAGGTAATCACTATAGCCCAAGATACTGACCATAACTACTACATTGGCACTTATGGCAAAGGACTTTTCAAAATTGATTATCAAACCAAGGATACTCTTCAAATTTTAAAACCAAAAGACCATCATTTTGCTGTTTGTAGTTTTGTGGAAACCGATAACAAGACCATACTTGCAACCACCGATGACGGTATCATTGAGATTAAAGACGGTGAGTATGAGTTTATAGAACTCGCTTCTGAAACTATATTTAGCCGATTCGCAAAGTCTAAAACCGGTACTGTATATCTCGGGAGTTATGAAAAAGGGCTTTACATCAAAACTCAAAATAGTACTGGTTTTAAATCGTTTACTGGCTTTGACAATTATCCTATGCCCGGAAATTTAATTATTAAGGACCTGTTGGTAGATAAACGGGACTGGCTATGGGTTACCACTGAAAGACATGGTGTTTTTTTGGTGGATTTCAATTTAAAAACCGTTCAAAATTTTACCTACAAAAAGAACGATCCATATGCCATCTGTTCCAATTCTATGTTTTTTTTATACGAAGATAATGCAGGAACCATTTGGATGGGGACTGACGGAAATGGTGTGTGCTACTATGATGCGTATTTGACAAAGTTTAACATGTTGACCGATGACCAGGTACCACAAAACGTCAATGTAGAAGTAATAAGAGCCATAACAACAGATGCCAACAACACTATATGGGTTGGCACAGAGGGCAAAGGGTTAACCAGGATAAATCCGCGTAATAAGGATGTTTTCACCTATACAACATCTAATTCCGATCTTTTGGGAGATAGGATAGTGAGTTTGTTTTATGACGAAGGAAGTTTGTGGATAGGGCATCTAAACCATGGACTTCAAATGATGGATGCCAATGGCAAAATGACCTCTTTTGAAGAAACGGTACCATTCGCCGTTCTGGAAATTTTCAAGGACGCTTCCGGGAATATGTGGCTCTGTACCAACCAAGGCCTGATACAGTTTGATAAAAACCAAGGTATTGTAAAACAATTTACCTCTAAAAACTCAGGTTTAGCTTCTAATTATTATATCAGTACCATTGAGCAGGATATTAATACTATTGTGCAGGGTGATGCAAACACCCTTTGGATAGGAACGGAATTCGATGGCTTATACCGGCTTGATATTAAAGAAAACAAATTTTCGGCGGTTAGCGGCATAACCGACAGAATACTTTCTTTGCACTATGATAATTCCAAACTTTGGATCGGTACAAACGGTAAGGGCTTAAAATTATATGATACAAAAGAGGGCACCATAACCACCTATACCAAAAAAGAGGGACTGCCTAATGATATTATATATGGTATCTTGCCTGACGCTGATAGAAATTTGTGGTTGAGTTCCAACAAAGGAATTACCAAGCTTAAAATTAAAAACGATACCGTTGCAGATATTAAAAACTACGGCAATTACTTTGGGCTGCAGTCTTACGAATTCAATGCAGGAGCCTATCATAAAGATACAAATGACATCCTGTATTTTGGGGGAATAAACGGGCTCAACTGGTTTAATCCAAAACAAGTCAAAACAAACCCCGTTCGCCCTAAAACAGCCCTGACCAAACTGGAAGTTTACAATAAAGAAATTCCCATTACAAAAGACTTGGAGCTTTCACATAACCAAAATACCCTGTCCTTTACTTTTTCTTCGCTACAGTTCTCAGAACCGGAGCTAAACCAATATAAATATCGCCTAGTCAATAACGACGACAACTGGATTACCTCTGGATACAACAACGTAGCGCATTATACCAACCTTCCTCCAAGCGACTACGAATTTCAAGTCATTTCCAGCAATTATGATGGTGTGTGGAATAACACACCCACAACCTACCGTTTTACCATTTTAAAACCTTGGTATAGCACCCATCTGGCCTATGTTATCTATAGCTTATTGGTTTTAATTAGCGTTTACGCTTTTTTCCGGTACCTCTCATGGCGATTGCAAATGAAATCGCAGTTAGAGTTTGAGCATAAGGAAGCTGAACGATTAAAAAAACTGGATGAATTTAAAAATCGATTATTTACCAACATTTCCCATGAATTCAGAACACCCTTAACCCTTATATCGGACCCTATTGAAAATCAACTTTCAAAATCATATATAAAGAAAGAGGACAAGGAAGAATTAACCTTGGTAAAGCGAAATGCCGGAAGATTACTCAATTTGGTAAATCAAATATTGGACCTGTCAAAATTGGAAACGGGTAATTTAAAACTTTCTGTAGCTCAGGACAACTTGGAATTGGTACTAAAACAACTCGTTTCTACCTTCAACTTCAAGGCGCAAAAAAAACAAATCGATTTCACCTACAACATAGGAGAAACCAATGACGTATGGTTTGATAAAGATGTTATTGAAAAGCTGGTGTTAAACCTACTTTCCAACGCCATGAAATATGTACCCGAGCAAGGCTTTGTGCGCTTTGAATCAATGATTCAAAAGGATCATATTGTCATTAGTGTTGCCAATAACGGTGTGCATTATTCAAAAGAAGACCTTCAGAAGTTATTTAAAAGATACTACCAAGCCGATAAAAATAATGATGGTACAGGTATTGGCTTGGCTTTGGTTAAAGAACTCGCCATATTATCCCATGGTAACATCGTAGCACATATATTGAATGCGGACGAAATTCAGTTTACGGTGACCTTGCCTATTGAGCGCTCTTATTTTAAATCGACAGAAATAGCAGCAATCTCTACCCAAATAGCAGAAAATAGCGAGGATGGGATTACGGAAGATCAACCCTTAACACCTCAAAAAGAGCTATCAAAAAATAAGCCCATACTATTATTAGTGGAAGATGATGATGATATTAGAGGTTATGTAAAATCCTTCTTACAACAAAGCTATAAGATTATTGAAGCTGTGAATGGTAAGCAAGGTATTGAAAAAGCCCTGGAAATCATTCCTGATTTAATTATTAGCGATGTGATGATGCCTATAGAAGATGGGATCAATCTTTGCAACATCTTGAAACAAGACGAAAGAACAAGTCATGTTCCAATAATTCTATTAACCGCCAAAAGTGAGAATGAACATGAAATAGAAGGCCTAAAAGTGGGAGCTGATGCCTATGTGACAAAACCATTCAATAAGGGCAAGTTGATGGCACAAATTGAAAACCTTTTAAAAATACGGGCACAATTACAAAATCGTTACAGTAAAGATTTCAAATTAAAAGACCTTGCGGTGACGAGCGTAGAACAGCAATTTTTAGAAAAGCTCTATGCCGTATTAAACGAATTTATTTCCGAAAGCGATTTTACAGCCGAACAACTCAGCAAGAAGCTTTTTATGAGCCGCATGCAACTGCACAGAAAATTGAAGGCCTTAACAGGTTTATCCACTACAGAATTTATGACCAAAGAACGACTAAAATTAGCATTGCCGCTTCTTAAGGTTTCAGATACAAACATCTCAGAAATTGGTTATGAGGTAGGTTTTAATTCGCCTTCCTATTTTAGCAAATGCTTTAAAAAACACTACAATACAACGCCAGAGGCGTATCGCTCAGCTCAGTAAAAAAGCTTGTTCGGGGTACTTGTTACATAAATTAAAGACTTTGTTACATACCTGTAAGCAATACCATAAGTCCCTACATATTTTTGTCTATATAAGTTTTATTCCACTGTAGAAATTCTTTTTCAGAAAAGGCAATAGTGGTTTACGAAAACTTTCACCAATGACTAAAAGTGACAAAAAAAAAGGCAGCAACCAGCACATTTATTTAAATATAGACCACCTAAAAAAAGGGGAGTATATCTTCAACTTTATGTTGGAAAATAAGATATGCAAATCTGTAAAAATTAAAAAAATGAATGATCTATAATGGTACGGACACTATGAAAAAACATCATCATTTAGGCATATTACTAGTGCTACTATCAATGCTAAACTTAAACGCTCAAAACTTAAACGACAACTTTGCCAATGAAGCCATTAACGATCAGGCAAGCAAGTGGGGAGCCGTAAAGGGCTCTGCTGTTATTGGGGAACTGGATGGAAAAAAGGTATTAATGGTTGACCGGTACACCGTAGTGAAGCCTGTTGTTAATGGTAAGGAAACTAATTATCTAGGTGATCAATTTACCATTGAATTTGATGCTTTTTTTGATAAAGTTCCATCGTCAACCAGACAATATTATATCATCAACCTTTGGGAAGGAACTGGTGTTCATGGCGAAAATAAAAAACATACCGATCCATATATGATTTTTCGCCATGGTATAAATGTCACCGGATCTGTCGTCAACAAAAAAAGAATAAAGGAATTAGAAGTACTGGAGCAGGTCTGGCGCCATATTAAGATAGACTATGCTAAAAATACACTCAAAATATTTATTGATGACCAACTGGTGCATCAACAACCAAACTTATTTTATAAACCAAAAATGGTGTCGTTAAGTGCCAGAAATGCTAATGGCCCCAATGGCATTACCAATTTTACTTTAATAGGTGAGACTGAAAAAAATCTTACTAGGACTCCAGAAATTTGTATGACAGAAGATTTAATTATACCAACTACTTTTCAAGTCAACGCTTTAGTATCATCCAAAGATCTTCTATGGGAAAATGGTAAAACCTTGAAGGTGTCTTTCCTAGACAAACCATCCAATATTGTGAAAACAAATATTATTAACTATGCCAAAGCATGGGAAACATATGCAAATATAAAATTCGAGTTTATAGATGGCTCAGATGGTGATATTCGTATCGGGCTTAAAAAAGGAGGGTCATGGTCTAAAGTTGGTACAGATGCATTGAATTATCCGGAAGATGAACAAACAATGAATTTTGGATGGTTTACCGACACTACTAGTACCGCTAGTTTTAGGCGTACCACTATTCATGAATTTGGACATGCCATTGGTCTAAAACATGAACACCAAAATCCAACGGGAGGTATTTGTTGGGATTGGGAAGCTGTATACGATTACTATGAAGAGGAAAACGACTGGAGTGAACAGAGAACCAAAGCTAATCTAGAAATGTTGTCCAACAACAGCGTAGGGAATGCAACAGCGTACGATAGTAAGTCTATCATGCATTATCCCATACCCGATTCCATCACGAGCTGTGAATATTCGGTAGCGTGGAACAGTCAACTCTCAGAAATGGATAAAAACCTTATTTCCAATTTTTACCCTTTTCGTAAACCAAGGCACACTATAGGCCCCAATATTTATAATTATAACTGGACAGCAGAATGGGATAGCGTAGAATTTTTGAACCAGGGAGGTCAAACTTATTTACTTCTCTTAAAATCGAGCACTGGCGATGTGCATATACACAAAATGAGAGGTGATGGCTCGGTAGGGGAAAGAATATTTGATAAAAAGTATAGCTCTGGATGGACATCCGCCAAGTTTTTTGAAGTCAACAATAGAAACTATTTATTTCTGCTAAAACAAAGTACTGGTGATGTACACATACATCAAATAAATACAGACGGTACGGTTGGTCAAAGAATTTTCGACAAAAAATGGACTTCAGGTTGGAGTGAAACCCAATTTTATACAGTTGGGAATAAAACATACCTATTCTTATATAAATACCAGACAGGAGATGTACATGTAAATAGAATAAATTCAAATGGTACGGTAGGTGACTTAATATTTAATAAGAAATGGACGCCAGAGTGGACAACTGCTTCCCATTTCAAAACCAATAACAAAAGTTATATGTTCCTTATTAAAAAAAGAACTGGAGATGTCCACATTAACGAAATAAATACCGATGGAACAATTGGCCAAAAAGTTTTTGATGAAAAATGGACCCAAGGATGGACAACGGCTGAATTTTACAGGACCAACGCGCAAACTTATTTATTTCTATTAAAATTAGAAAACGGAGATGCAAAGCAGTTTTTTATTACGGACAACGGTCAAAGAGGAGAAATCATTTTCGATAATAATGCTAAATGGACTTCGGGCTGGAGCCACGCAAAATTTTATTCGGTGGGGCAAGATAACTATATGTTTTTACTAAAAGAAGAAAATGGAACGGCACATACACACATTATTTATTCAAATTAATTATCTCAACAAGAACAATAAATACAATGAAAACTAAACGTACGCTTATAATGATAACTTGTTTTTTAATAGGAATACATGCTAATGCACAGTTCTTTAAAAAGCTAAAGAAGAAAGCTGAAAATGCTGCAGAAAGGACCATTCTCAACAGAACGGACAAAGAAGTTACCAAAACCACAAATAAGACCATAGATTCTATTACAAAAGGAGGTAATAGTAAGAAGGATAATACCAAAACTATTGGTGAAACTGAAAAAAATACACCTTCCAAAAAAAACACCCAAAAAGAAAAACAGGCTCAGGAAAGTAATATAATGAGCATTTTCGGTGGAAGCTTGGAAGGCATCCCGGATACGTATGAGTTTCAGTATGTCATGGATATGTCCTTAACCACCAAAAAGGATAAGATGGAGATGAAATACTATATACAACCCGATGCCACCTACTTTGGGAATGCCATCGCCGACAAAAGAGCCAATAGCATTATTGTATACGATATGGAAAACCAAGCGATGGTCACTTTTATGGACAATGGTACGCAAAAAATGGCGATGAAAATGCGGATGCCGTTTGATGCCGATGCCCAAAAGGAAATGGCTAAAAGCAACACAAACCAAGAAGACGTAAAAATTACCACTTTAGCCAGTAAGACTATTTTAGGGTTTAACTGCAGTGGATACCAAATTGAACAGGAAGAGGGCATCAGTAAATTTTATATCACCAATGAAGCGCCTGTAAGTTTTGTAGGGGTGTTTTCCAGTGTGGAGCAAATGCCGAAAACGGGTTACAATGCCACTATTCCATTCGATGAAAAATCGATGATTATGGAAATGGAATATATCTCCCACAACCGTAAGCGCGATAATATGCACATGATTTGCACAAAATTGGAAAAAAATCCTATCACAATCAACAAAGCCGATTATTAAGGAGAAATGTAAACCGTTAAACACGCGCATTATGAAAACAACATATCTGCTACTAATCCTTTGCTGGTTTGTATTGCCATCGACACTCTCTGCCCAAATTGGGGGAAGCGTCTTTGAAATAACCAAAAAAGCACGGCAAGAGGCCAAAGGCGAAGCGGATGATGCCGCTGAGAAAGCAAAAGAAGAGTATGCGATTGAAAATATTAATAAGGGGCTAGAGGCATTAGGGCAAAGCCTAAGCGAATCTAGCGAAATGCCAATGGAGATTCGATGTATCAATCTGATGGGTGATCATGCGTTGAATATGTATTTAGTTCAACACAAAATTGAATCTGCAAATAGTTGTAATGCTAAAAAACAACTATTAGAGATGCAGGCATTACAGGTGCTCTCGGCGGGCACTCGAATTTATTGTCCAGAAGAACTTTATAGTGATGTAGTTTATTATGGTACCTCAATTTTAGAATTGTACTTCTCATTGAAATCACAAGATTATATTCCTGGTACACGCGAGTTGGAAGATTCACTAGATAATATCAAAGAAGCGAGTTTAGTCTTTGGAAACCCATATTTTTTAAGTTTAAACATCTTTCTAACATTGGATAAAGATTATAAATCATACGATAAAGAAGGGTTGGACTTAGATGCCCTCTTGTTAGATCTATTGGATTATGAATCATTACCTGAATCGGATGTGGAATGGCAAAATAAAAAAAAAGATCTCTTTACAGATCTCATGAATTATATAACCTATTTTGATTCCCCCATTTTTATGTTAAAAAGATCCAATCAAATTAATTTCATAATCGAGAATCTCCCGTGCAAATAAAAATCAAAAATCATGAAAATAAAAAAACCAAAACTGAGTTATTTCATCCGATCCATGCACCGCTGATGAAAAAGCAAGGCTCAATGCGGAAAATGATCATAGAATAAGGGATTTGAACGAAGACCTAGAAAGTACCTGGAACCGTTGCGAAGAAGTATATGGTCAAGATTAAAATTGAGTAAGTGCCTTAAAAATAAACTTCAAATAATCATTAGTTGTAAAAAAGAAAATATATGAAGACTATAAAGTACAAAATATTGCTAATAGTACTCGCACTATTAAGTAATTCCTGCAAAGAAGAAACAAAAAAAATAGGGAATGAAATTCAGAATACAACCCAAATCATAAAAAATGCGAAAAAAGTAGCCAATGAGGCTAATGGGATGCAGGAGAATATAAAGTTACTACGCAATAAGGAACCGCTTACTAAAGAACAATTTGAATCTTGGTTGCCAAAGACATTAGCCAATATGCCGCTTACATCGTCTATGATCAATATGATTCCCGGAATGGGGTCTTGTGGAGGAACCTATCATGTGGGGAACAAAAGAATACGTGTCATGGTCATTGATGGTGCTGGTGAAAAAGGAGCTGGGGGCGTTGGCCCGTATCGAATGTCGAGCAAAATGGATTACGACACCGAAGATACTTGGGGATCTACTAAAACGGTGCTTATTGATGGTGTGAAAGCAAAAAAGAGCTACTTAAAATCGAGTAATTCGTACGACCTCTCTATGTTTTATGCCGAACGGTTTGCTGTAGACATAAAAACAAATGAAATAGATGAAGCTACATTGGAAAAGATTATCCAAGAACTAAATCTAAATGAACTAAAAAACTTAGGAAAACAATGAAACACTACAGAATACTATTCATCATAGTGGTTTTTATCGGTTGTAACGGTTCGTCAACTTCCAAAATGAAGACTGCAAAGGTTGTGGCCGAAACAATGAAAAACACAAGTTCTTTATCTATTAAGGAAGATAAAGACGTAAATGAAAATATAGAAACCACCAATAACCAAGACGATTGGTATTGGAAAAATACCCTTATGAGCAGTAACAACGTTTTTGCAAATTGGGAACATGGGCCAGTTGATTTGGTTATGGTGTATCGTTATAAAAACAATGAAAGCAAGCCCTTAACCTTAAAAGTGGGGCATATTGATGGCCAAGGTAAGATTATCATAAACTTGCCAGAAACCATACAGACCGAGACAAAATTAGGGAATCTGCAAAACTTGGTATTTTATGATATTCAGGATATATCCAAATTTATCTATACCATACCAGATGCAGGTTATTTTGGAAAAACAAGCATAGCAGTTGAAAAAGGGGGGGATACCATTGGGACTTTAACCTTGGGGAACTCGGTACGTGTCACCTACAACCTTACCAACCAAAGTACCTTGACTATGGGGGATGAAGGCTATCTAATCTCATGGGCTTATTTAGATGAAGCTGCCAGTATGAAAGGGACCGAAAAAACAGAAAATAAGGTGCGTAGAGACGGTACAAACACCATAGAAGCACAAAATACCGTGGTTTATGACCTCGATTTTAAACCTGGTTGGAATTTTGTGAAAACAGAAATTATTGGTAAATATGACCTTGAACACGAACGTGGATTAAATGCTTCCTGGTTTAAAAAGCACGAACATAGCGTAGTTTCAAAAATACCCCAAGATGCTGCCTATTTTTTTAGAAAACTATCTAACTAATAACAACTATAAAGCATACTAAAAAAGCTAAAACATACAATAGTCATTTTTTGAATAGGCATACTTAGTACTTCTTGCGGAAAAGAAACAAAAAAATATAATTAAATTAACCGTTAAAATTTGAAATATGAAAAGTATTGGTAGACCTTTAATTTTATTGATTATTTCAATAGGTGTTTTTATTGGTTGCAAAAATGATAAGAATACGAAATCAGTAATTATTAATCAAGAGAATGAGGCTAAGGTAAAAC
This sequence comes from Arenibacter algicola, assembly GCF_018860365.1. GTDB lineage: Bacteria > Bacteroidota > Bacteroidia > Flavobacteriales > Flavobacteriaceae > Arenibacter > Arenibacter algicola_B. The sequence goes on along the minus strand of NZ_JAHKPO010000027.1, from coordinate 10,923 downwards.
CAACCAACGTTATAAACATTGTTACACAAGCCATGGAATTTCAGATGGTGGATACCATTCCGTGTGGATGGAATACCTTTAAGTATAAAAACCTCTCAGACGAAATTCATTTTGTTGTCTTTGAAAAATATCCAGAGGGTATCACAATAGACAGTACGAGAGCACAAGTATTTCCTGTGTTTGACAAAGGAATGGACTTGATAAATGAAGGAAAAAATAAAGAAGGCTTTTCCGCTTTTAATTCATTGCCTGCTTGGTTTTTCAATGTTGAATTTACGGGTGGTATAGGTTTGGTTTCTCCTAAAGAAACTGCGGTGTCCACTATAAAATTGGATCCTGGCAGGTATTTGATTGAATGCTATGTTAAAATGAAAAACGGTAAGTTTCATTCTGTTATGGGCATGTATAAAGAAATTATTGTTTCCAATACACCTAATGACCTGTTAGAACCAGAGGCGACTGTAGGTGTAAGTATTTCTAGTGAAAATGGTATCGAGTTTAAACCAGGCATAACATCGGGAAAACAAATATTTAAAATAGCATTTAAAGATCAAAAAGTACATGAGCATTTTTTAGGTCATGATGTACATGTGGTAAAACTTGACGAATCGGCAGATTTAGCCACTTTGAATAATTGGATGAATTGGTCTGCACCTACAGGTTTATTAGGTCACGGGGTGGATGGTGTCACTTTTCTTGGTGGAACTCAAGAAGCACCCGCAGGCGATACAACCTATTTTACTGCTAATTTAAAGCCTGGAAACTATGCATTAATAGCGGAAGTGCCAGACCCATTGTCTAAAGGAATGTTAAAAACGTTTTCTGTGCCTTCAAATTAATACTGTTTAATTGAGGGGTTATATTCTTTTTAGACACTAGTATATTGATGGCAATGTTGTAATTATTATCGAATTTAGAGTCAATAAGGGATAGGTTGCATTAACCAAACTGCGAAAGAATTATTCAACACACTTCAATGGTTAATCCCAAAAGGTAATTCTGGCCAGGCATGGAAACTCAACCCTACAGATCAAGACAGTATATTTTTTTTTAGAAAGGCGTGATTTTTTTGCTAGAGTTAGGTATATTTAGTTAAAGATGCTGTATCGTATAAATTCTTTCAATTTAAATAATCGCTGCAGCATTTAATTGAATGAAATTTTTATCAAAGTAATGATCTACATGTTCATTTATAATGAACAGTACTTCTCCAAAATAAAATCGTAATGTTGGTCGACACACAACAAGCCAGATGAATATGTCCTGGCCATATGTTGGATTTAGATAAGGTGTCGAAAAAACAGTTGAAAGTAAAACTAATCCTAATGAAGAAATTTATGAAAGTTCAAAGTAAAAGGATCTTATGTATATCCAAAAACTTGATCTTCCAAGTATCTACTTTGTTACTGTTCCTGATTAGCAATACCTCATATGCACAGGTATACACCACCACAGAGGGCAAAGCCGATTTCAAGGCGAAAATGCCCCTTAATTCCTATATGGGCAAGTCGGACCGCCTACAAGGATCTATTAATTTCGAAACGGGAAAAGTAGCCTTTAAGGTGCCTGTAAAATCCATAAAGACAGATAAGGATAAACGTGATGAACATATGTACGAGCTGCTTCAAACAGAAAAAAATCCCAATGTAGTTTTTGATGGGAAACTTATAGATGATTTTAACTTTGATAAAAAGGGTAATCAGACAGTACGGGTAAAGGGCGATTTCACCCTAGCCGGAACTACTAGACAAATAACCGTTCCTTTAGATTTAGTACTTGTTTCAGAAGGTGCAATTCAATTAAAAGCTTCTTGGTCATTGTTAATTACCGACTATGGTTTAGAGCGCCCAAGTATAGCATTTATACAAGTTAATGACAAACATGACTTGAGTGTGGATGCTGTACTCAAAGAAAGATAAATCAAAAAAAAGATCTATATCCTCGCCAACAATTCGAGAAATTTAATAAAAACATAATTAATATCTACCGATTCAAATGTTTGCTGTCCTAGATGACCGATATTAAACCCTTGGTTATGGTTTTCCACCTCTGGACTCCTCAGAAAATTTCGTATAAATGCCAATCCCCGCAGAAATACTAGAAAAGATAGGAACTTAAAATCTAGAAAAAATCAACATTAAAGTCAAAATATAATGTGAAAAATAAAGCTGATACAGATTAAGTATCATAATTAAACAGACCAACATTACTGTATCTTCTCTTTTGATTTTAAATACATTGACAATTCAATAACACATAAGCGGTGCAGGTTTTGTACGAGTTATATTTAATTTGATTTTTAGACAGTTCCCGATAACCATCGGGATATAGCCCAACGGTATTTCCGTTATGGGCAACTTTTGTTGCGTTCAATATTCTGTACGCCCATCATTACACAAATGTATAACTGTCTAATTACCAAAATCCATGCTGAACAAAGGCATAAAATTTCTAATAGAAAACAAACTCGTTGCAGTTCTAATGCTTACTCTTTTTGTAGGCTGGGGCATTGTGAACGCACCTTTTAATTGGGATACAGGTTTTTTACCTACAGATCCGGTGGCCGTGGATGCCATTCCAGATATAGGTGAAAATCAGCAAATAGTTTTTACCAAGTGGGAAGGACGTTCCCCACAGGATATAGAGGATCAAATTACTTATCCTCTTACTTCCTCACTTTTAGGTATCCCTGGTGTAAAGACTATCCGTAGCTCCTCCATGTTCGGTTTTTCCAGTATCTACATCATTTTTGAAGAAGATATTGAATTCTATTGGTCACGCAGTCGGATCCTGGAAAAACTAAATTCCTTACCCAGCGGACTGTTGCCCGACAATGTAAATCCAGCCCTAGGTCCCGATGCTACTGGTTTAGGCCAGATCTTTTGGTATACGCTGGAAGGTCGCGATAAAGATGGTAATGTTACAGGCGGATGGGATCTTCAGGAATTGCGAAGTATTCAGGACTATTATGTAAAGTATGCACTTTCTTCTGCTGCAGGAGTTTCAGAAGTCGCCTCCATTGGTGGATATGTTAAGGAATATCAGGTAGATGTAAATCCTGAAATCATGAGGCAGTACAATATAAGCTTGAGCGATATTGTAAAAGCCGTTAAAAAATCCAATCAGGATATAGGTGCCCAAACCTTGGAGATTAATCAAGCCGAATACTTGGTACGTGGCCTAGGCTATGTTGAGTCTATTGAGGATATTGAAAACGCCGTAGTAAGTTCTGAAAATTTTACCTCCCTTCGTATTAAGGATTTGGGGAAGGTACATATGGGACCGGCACCTCGTCGTGGAATATTGGACAAGGAAGGTGCGGAAGTAGTAGGTGGGGTAGTAGTAGCAAGGTATGGCTCAAACCCTCTAGAGGTCATTAACAATGTTAAAAAGCAAATCGAGGAATTGGCTGCAGGATTACCCTCCAAGCAATTGGAGGATGGTAGGACTTCCCAAGTGACCATTGTACCTTTCTACGATAGAACGGAATTGATACATGAAACCTTGGGGACACTTAATGAAGCTTTGACCTTGGAAATTCTCATTACTATCCTGGTCATAATTGTAATGATATTCAATTTACGGGCTTCCATTCTAATCTCCGGTTTATTGCCAGTAGCCGTATTAATGGTTTTTGTTACCATGAAGCTTTTTAATGTAGATGCCAATATTGTTGCCTTATCCGGTATTGCAATAGCAATCGGGACCATTGTGGATGTGGGGGTGATTCTCGCCGAGAATATGATAAGACATTTGGAAGATGAGAAATTGCGCCATAGCGAAAATGGAACCGCCTTTTCCATCAACGAAATTATTTATAATGCCACTTCAGAAGTTTCTAGTGCCATTTTAACCGCTGTACTTACCACTATTATTAGTTTTATACCCGTCTTTACCATGATAGGTGCGGAAGGGAAACTTTTCCGGCCCCTGGCTTTCACCAAAACCATGGCACTTACGGCCTCGCTGATTATAGCACTTTTTTTAATTCCCCCTTTTGCGGCAGTACTCTTTAAGAAAACCAACCTCAAGAGAAATTCCAAATATGTTCTTAATGTTGTCCTAGTTGCACTTGGGTCCACAGCAATTTTTTACGGATATTGGCTGGGACTTATTCTTATAGTTTTTGCTGCCACTGCGTTTTTAGGTATTCAAGGGAAAATTTCGCCTAAAAGGGAAAATTTGATCAATATTATTATATCGGTTGTTGCCATTGTACTCCTTCTTGCCGTTTATTGGAGACCCCTTGGCTTTGATCGAAGCATAATCATGAACCTTATTTTTGTTAGTATTATCTGCTTTGGTTTATTGGGGACTTTCACAATTTTCAGAAACTACTATTCCCGTATACTTCAATGGGCCTTGGCCAATAAATTGCTCTTCCTGATAATTCCTACAACGGTTTTGACCTTGGGATTTATTATCATGAAAAATACGGGCAAGGAATTTATGCCCGCCCTGAACGAAGGGTCATTTTTATTAATGCCTACATCTCTTCCACATGCAGGTGTAGAAGAGAATAAACGTGTACTACAGCAGTTGGACATGGCCGTAGCCAGCATTCCGGAAATTGAAACCGTAGTAGGTAAATCCGGACGCACGGAGTCGGCCTTGGATCCCGCACCGCTTTCCATGTACGAAAATGTAATTCAGTACAAATCGGAGTACATGCGTAATTCGGCCGGGGAGCGACAGCGATATCAAGTAAACGAAGATGGCCTGTTTGTACTAAAAAATGGCAATTTTATTATTAATCCCAATAATGAATTGGACGATGACATACATTATGAAGAGTCCCAACTGCAAACAACGGTGACAAGAGGTGACCTTGTTCCTGACAACAATGGCGAATATTATAGAAACTGGCGACCTAAAATAAATTCGCCAGACGATATCTGGAATGAAATAGTTAGGGTAACAAAACTTCCAGGTGTTACTTCTGCTCCTAAATTGCAACCCATAGAAACACGTTTGGTGATGTTGCAAACGGGTATGCGTGCACCTATGGGAATTAAGGTGAAGGGTCAAGATTTACGGGAAATAGAAGCCTTTGGTCTGGAGTTGGAAAAAATCCTTAAACAGGTGGATGGCGTAAAAGAACAGGCCGTATTTGCAGACCGTATCGTTGGTAAGCCCTATTTATTAATAGATATCGATCGCGATCAACTTGCGCGCTATGGCATATCTATTATGGACGTACAGGAAATTCTGCAGGTAGCAGTTGGTGGAATGCCCTTGACACAGACCGTGGAAGGCAGGGAAAGGTACTCTATAAGGGTACGTTATCCACGGGAATTACGGGAAAATCCATCAGATCTTGAAAATATTTATGTCCCGGTGGAAAAGGGGAGTCCTGTGCCTTTGGGCCAATTGGTAAATATTAGATACGAACAGGGGCCACAGGTCATTAAAAGTGAAGATACCTTCCTGGTTGGGTATGTTTTGTTCGATAAACTTGATGGCTTTGCAGAAGTAAACGTTGTGGAGAATGCACAGGCCATAATCAAGGGAAAAATAGATAGTGGTGAACTAGTGGTGCCCAAGGGAATTAATTATCAATTTACAGGAACCTACGAAAACCAATTGCGAGCGGAAAAAACGCTATCCATAGTAGTTCCGTTGGCATTAATAATCATCTTTTTGATACTGTATTTTCAGTTTAGATCCGTAGCAACCTCCCTAATGGTATTTACGGGAATTACGGTTGCTTTTGCTGGCGGATTCATCATGATATGGCTTTACGGTCAAGACTGGTTTTTAAACTTTAGTTTTTTCGGAGAAAATCTAAGGGATTTGTTCAATATGAAAACCATCAATTTAAGTGTGGCTGTATGGGTAGGATTTATTGCTCTCTTTGGTATAGCTACAGATGATGGGGTAGTCATGGCCACATATCTTACTCAAACTTTTGACCGTGAAAATCCAACGGATAAAAAAGGAATTCGATTAGCGGCATTGGAGGCGGCAGAGAAACGTATTAGACCCTGTTTAATGACAACGGTCACTACTATCCTTGCCCTCTTGCCCGTAATGACCTCTACAGGAAAAGGCAGTGATATTATGATACCCATGGCAATCCCCATTTTCGGTGGAATGGTCATAGATATCACCTCCTATTTTATTGTGCCGGTATTGTACAGCTGGAAAAAGGAATTTCAATTAAAACGAGCAAGCAAATGAAAAATATAACATTCATCATCTATCTTTTAATGGTTTCCACCTGGGCGAAAGCACAGGATCTTCAATCCTATATTAAGGAGGCCCAGGTAAATAATCCACAGATACAGGCCTTTGATCTGAAATACAGCATTGCCCAAGAGAAGGTGAACGAGGTAAATACCCTTCCCAACACCACGGTGAGCGCAGGCTATTTCGTAAGTGAACCAGAAACACGCACAGGAGCACAACGCGCACGGTTTTCGGTATCACAGATGTTGCCCTGGTTTGGAACCATAACGGCGCGGCAAAATTATGCTGTGTCCATGTCCAATGTGGATTATATTGAAATAGCTATAGCCAAACGCAAATTGGCGCTTGCTGTAGCCCAATCTTATTACCAATTGTATGCCATTGAGGCTAAGCAAAAGGTACTGGACCAGAACATACAATTACTGAAGACCTATGAGCGATTGGCATTGACTTCAGTTGAAGTAGGTAAGGCCTCGGCCGTTGATGTTTTGAAATTACAAATACGGCAAAATGAAATGCGTCAACAAAGGGCAATTTTGGATCAGGATTATTTGGCCGAAAAAACTAATTTCAACAATCTTTTAAATAGAAAGGAGACCATGTCTATTGATGTTGTTCCTGAAATGACCCTTCCCTTGGAAGACCCTATTTACTTGGGGAATGGATTGGAACTTAATCCTGAAATCCTGAAGTATGATGAAATGTTTGAATCCATAGTTCAATCAGAATTGCTCAATAAAAAGGATGGGGCTCCCAATATTGGTTTTGGACTGGATTACATTCCCATTCAGGAAAGACCGGACATGAGTTTTGACGACAATGGGAAAGATATTGTGATGCCTATGCTTACTTTCTCGATCCCTATTTTCAACAATCGTATTAAATCTGTTTCCAAACAAAACGAAATGCGCCTAAAAGAAACCGAATTGCAAAAAAACGAGCGATTTAATCTGCTTCAATCAGCATTGGCCAAGGCAGAGTCTGGTCGTAATGAAGCGCGTATAAAATATAATACCCAACGGATCAATCTAAAACAGGCCAAGAATGCGGAAGAAATCCTAATGAAAAATTATGAGACGGTTACCATTGATTTTAATGATGTACTGGACATTCAGGAATTGCAACTGAAATTCCAGATAAACGAAATAGAGGCCGTTAAAGCCTATTTTGGGCAAATGGCCCTAATAAACTATCTAACGAATCAATAAAAATTTTATATCAATCAATTGATTATCAATTACTAAATTAATTTTAATACAGAAACTTTTAAAACCAAAACCTATGAAAAGAAATGTAAATATTACCCTAACAATTGCAGCGATTTCAATAATATCCCTTTCTTCCTGTAAGGACGAAAACAAAAAAGAATCGACCGCACCAATAAGTAATGAAATAAACCAAGAGACTGCAACTGCCCAGGGTAATACAGAGAATATTGCGCAGGATGAAAAAGCAATTGCTGTGGTAAATGGATATTTATCGCTCAAGGATGCACTGGTAGCAGATGATACGGACGCAGCAGTCAATACAAGCAAAAAGTTGCTTGTCGCATTGGAAAATTTTGATATCACCGCCTATTCCGATACGGAGCAATCAGAATTACAGGACATCATTGAAGAGGCCATGGAACATGCAGAACAAATTGCAGAAAGCCCTATAGATCTTCAACGCGAGCATTTCAAAGTTTTGAGCAAGGACGTTACGGAAATGGTAGCCATCACTGGAACCAATACAAAATTGTACGAGCAGTTCTGTCCAATGTACGATAAGGGTACGGCTTGGCTGAGTACCAGTAAAGAGATTAAGAATCCATATTATGGTAGTAAAATGTTGGCTTGTGGAAAAGTACAGAAAGAGATAAACTAGATGAAAGTAGGAAAAATATATTGATTCTTTCACCGGCCAATTCGGCACATGGGATTAATTCTGTATTTAGTAGATTCTGATTTGGTATCCATTCCCATACAAAAAAGGAGAATTTAATTATTAATCTTAAAATCTAAAACAATGGAAAATAAAGACAAAAATGGTAAGAACCAATACACAAAATTTGTTTTAATGTTGGCCGCATCATTTGTAGCCATGTACATTACAATGTATTTAAACTCCTACCAAATGGATCATGTATATTTTAGTCTTACACGGTTCTATATGAGTTGTTTGGGCATTTCTGCAATGGCGATAATTATGTTTGTTGCAATGCGCAGTATGTACAGGAATAATAAGAAAAACATAGCCATTGTACTGGGGAGCATAGTGCTTTTTACCACTGCACTGACTTTGGTAAGAGCACAAGCCCCTATAATAGGAGATGTACTTTGGATGAAAGCGATGATACCTCATCACTCGATAGCAATTTTGACCAGTGAGCGGGCCGACATTAAAGATCCAGAGGTCAAAAAATTGGCAGAAGATATTATTAAAGCCCAAAAAAAAGAGATTGAAGAAATGAAGGCAATGATAAACAGATTGGAAAACAATAAATAATACCCTGAAATAAATATCATGAATAAGAACGTTTTATACATTGGAATAGCCGTGATTGCTGGTTTATTTGCCGGGTACCTCATTTTTGGAGGATCAACAAAAACATCCACTACAAATACAGTGAATTCCAATATTTCGGAAGACCACAATCACTCAGGAGAATCCGTAGCCCAAATGTGGACCTGTTCCATGCACCCACAGATTCTGCAACCGGAACCAGGGGACTGTCCTATTTGTGGTATGGATCTGATACCTGCGGAAACAAGTGCTGATGGACTTGCCTTGAACGAAATAAAAATGACCAAGAATGCTATGGCCTTGGCCAACGTTCAAACGATAAAAGTCGGCACTACTACTTCTGATAGCGAAAATATTATTTCCATATCAGGAAAAATAAAAATGAACGAGGAATCCAATGCCATTCAGGCCAGTTATTTTGATGGTAGGATAGAACGTCTTAATATCGACTATGTTGGACAAGAGGTGAAAAAAGGTCAACTGTTGGCTACCATATATGCGCCCAATCTTGTTACAGCGCAGCAGGAATTGATTACTGCTGCATCCTTAAAGGAAACACAGCAAGAATTATATAAAGCTGTACGCAATAAGTTGCAACTTTGGAAGCTTACGGAAAGGCAAATCAATAGCATTGAGGATACAGGAAAAGTACTTGAAAACTTCCCAATTTATGCAACCGTTTCGGGTACGGTTTCTGAGAAACTGGCTTCGGAAGGAGACTATGTTAAACAAGGGCTGCCTATTTTAAAGGTAAGTAACTTAAATTCGGTTTGGGCCGAATTCGACGTTTACGAGAATCAAATAGCACAATTCAAGGTAGGTCAAAAAATTAAAATAATTTCCAATGCCTATCCCAACAAAGTGTTTGATGCAAGTGTTTCCTTTATAGACCCTGTTCTAAATACAAGAACCAGAACGGTTGCCATTCGCGCCGTATTGCAGAATGATGACCGATTGTTCAAACCTGGAATGTTCGTATCTGGGAAAATTGAAAGTTTCACAACCAGTCCATCTGGGCAATTAAGCATTCCTGCTACTGCCGTTATGTGGACAGGGGAACGTTCATTGGTATATATTAAGACCAATCCCAACGAACCTGTATTTAAAATGAGGGAAATTACCCTTGGCAATAGAAATGGAGATGCTTTCACGGTTGTTTCCGGGTTGGAAAATGGCGATGAAATCGTAACCAACGGAACCTTTACAGTAGATGCAGCTGCACAGTTACAAGGTAAAAAATCCATGATGAACAAGGACAAGATGACAACTGAGCCAGAAGCGCCTGTTATGAAAATAACATTGCCCCAAGCATTTCAGATAAGTTTTAAGGATGCAATTGATCATTATATTGATATGAAGAATGCCTTTGTTGAAGGCAATTCCGAGCAAGTTTCTGCTTTAGCGAAATCGACTTCCCAAAAACTAAAATCGATAACTAAAGATGGATTGGGCAAAATGGAAAAAGCTCACCTAACGAAGAGTATTGAAATGCTGGATGCCATTGGGGATAATCCCGACTTGGAGAACCAACGTTCCCTCTTCGTTATATTAAATGAAAATTTTGTGCCTTTGGCCAAAAATACAAAAGGGTTATCAGAGAAGTTATATGTACAAAAGTGTCCAATGGCCGATAACAATAAGGGGGCATTTTGGCTTAGCAATCAAAAGGAAATTCGGAATCCGTACTATGGAGAGCAAATGATGAGCTGTGGAAGTATAATAGATTCGGTCCAGTAAAGTTGGCGTACACTTTTGAATAATCTACTGTCACCTATAAAAACAAAGCCCCGTAAACATTAATCAACGGGGTGTTTCAACGGAGAAAGAGACATTCACATCAATGGATTCACTGCGTGCATCCCATAAGGCAATCCCGGGCAAGCATGGAAACCATAACAAGCTCGCGCTTGTTGGTCTTTTGTTTCCTTCCAACAAATGGATTCACTGCGTTCATCCCAATTAGGCAATCCCTGGCAAGCATACAAACCATAACAAGCTCGCGCTTGTTGGTCTTTTGTTTCCTTCCAATAAATGGATTCACTGCGTGCATCCCAATTAGACCATCCCGGGCAAGCATGGAAACCATAACAAGCTCGCGCTTGTTGGTCTTTTGTTTCCTTCCAATAAATGGATTCACTGCGTGCATCCCATAAGGCAATCCCGGGCAAGCATGGAAACCATAACAAGCTCGCGCTTGTTGGTTTTTTGTTTGGATCAATCCCAAAAGTT
>NZ_JAHKPO010000017.1 GCF_018860365.1 Arenibacter algicola | reverse complement strand
AGGCCGCCGCCTTTTTTTGAGAGTCCCTTCATCGCAAGATGAGGGGACTTTTTTTTGTTCTATATCCAACACATGGCACGCCGCTGGCGTGATCAGTTCCAGTATCCGTTCCTGCTTCGCTACGCTTGCAGTAACGGGCTGTCATTGAATGCACGCCATTTGCGTGATCAGTTCCAGCATCCGTTCCTGCTTTGCTACGCTTGCAGTAACGGGCTGTCATTGAATAGGCCGCCGCCTTTTTTTGAAGTCCCTTCATCGCAAGATGAGGGGACTTTTTTTTTGTACTATATCCAAAATATGGCACGGCGCTGGCGTGATCGGTTCCCGTAGCCGTTCGTACTGCGCAGCGTTTGTATCCCGAGAGGGTCATTAATTGATACATTAAGCAATCGGTACATTGATAAATTGAACTATTGATACATTTCCAAATCGACCCATCTTCAAATCATCAAATCATTCAGTTTCCAAATCACACAATTAATACATTGCTACATTAATTTATTGGTACATTGTTGCATTAATTCATTGGTACATTTCCTTTATCGAGTGCACATTAAATACTTATAGCAGTAAATTCCCTACTTCCAACCAATTGTCGGCACGTTCATATCCTTTGGTGTGTATATTGTGAGGAGAGGTAAACAATATTTTCCTTCCCTGGAAATGCTCTAGATTGTAGCTGCGATCATCTATCAAAATATCTCCATTTAGAATATGCTTGCTACCACAGAGGATTCTATTTCTCCAATGTATAAAAGGGAAATGTTCATCCAACCAATCGCTTTTCTCCCTTAATGAATTGGGATATTCCATAGCGGCTGAGGCTACGTAAAGATCATATTTCAAAGAGAGTTCCTTTAAAACCTCTTTGCTGTCCTTGATGGGCTCCAGTGTTCTGAAGAAACCATCTGTTCTAGCATGGCTTCTTACGCTAAGTTGTCGTTCTTCGGGAACACTTTGCCAAACCTCCCGGCCCATACAGTCCAATTCGGTAAGGTTTTCATTAAATTCCGCATTGTAAAGTGTTATGTGTGCGTTATACGCATCAGCGAACACTTCGTCCATATCTACAAATAAGGTCATTGAATTAGTTTTTAAATACGAAAATAACCATTTTCCTTGGAAGACCGGAACGATTATGATTGGGTTATAATAGGATAAAGATTAGGAAGGGATTAATTAACGCTGGGGTACATTTATACTGAACGTCAGATTTATTTAGCAAAAAAAAGGTGCTGTAGGGCTTATAGTATTAAAGGACGGTAAAAATTAATCTTGCTTGTTATCCTTGTTGAAGAGGGCATCCATAATTAATTTCATACTATAAAAGCCAAGGCTAATAGCGGCAATGGCTAGAATAAGACCAACAATCAAGACTGGCCAATATAATGGGTGACCTTGATTTTTAAAGGCCTGATATATTACTATGGGGGCAGTGAACATTAGGGCAATGGTATAGGCAATATATTTTAATCCTTTTAATAATAGGGCTTTATTTGTTCTCATAATTTTAATCTTGGACAGGCTTAATTATATAGATTATTTTTTTATTATAAGGGTATCCGAAAACGTCTGGCATATGGCAAAATAACCCAATGCAAAATTGTTTTTACTGGTATTGTCATTGTTACCTGTATTAGTCACATTAATAATATTCCCCTTAACTGTAGTGGCAGGAGTACTAAAGGGGCCGTTATCCGCTCCACTTTGTTGAATCAATTGGTTCATATAATTAAAAAAGTCCTGATCTATGCCTAAAATACTAATTGTTACCAATCTGTCATCTTCCAATTCACTTTCGTAAAAAAACGAAAATTGAAATCGCTTTCCCTGATAAAATTCATCTTCGCTCACCAAATACTCGCCGAAATCAAAATCGAACAAATAGTAATCATCCCGTTCCCCATTATCTGTGAAGGTAATAATTACTTCCGTTTCATCGTCTCCAAACAAAGTAGTTGTTCCCTGTTCCAAGGAGTCCAAGGGAACGGCAGGAACGTATTTGGTTGTGGCCAAATAGGTTTGGCCACCGTATTGAATATTAAGTTCCAATTCCCCTTGGGTCAATTCCTGCAAATCCCATTCATTTTCATAAACACCGGTATCAGGAATGGATTCTTCCAAAGTTAAAATAGCACCGGATTCCGTATTTGTGAGGGTGATTTCCTGTAGTTGGGCGGGCATTACCTCATCAAAGAATGAACTTGTTAGACTGGCCCTTATTTGGACCAATACGGATGGGTTGTCCATATCTTCCAACCTGATCAAGGCATCAATAACTAATCTAGGTTCTTCTGTAGGAAGGTCTACTTCAATTACATCCTGACACCCAAAGGTGATAAAACACGAGATTAAAACTATAATGTTCTTCATTTCTTTAGAATTTGATGTTATAGGTGGCGGCGGGTACCAAACCAAAAATTGAGGTCCGGACTGCTTCATTCACCCCTGTGTCCCCATTTCGACTGAAACCGATAGAGGCGGCATTTCTTCTGTTGTATAGGTTGTAAATACTAAAAACCCATTCCGATTTTAATTTCCTGTCCTTGTTTTTTCGGGGGGTAAGTGTGGCCGAAAAATCAATTCTGTGATATGCAGGCAGTCGTTGTTTGTTTCTAAGGCCGTAATAAGGAACTGCTAAATTTTGAAATTCGAATTGGCCTATGGGATAATTGGTAGGTTGCCCGGTCTGGAAAACAAAATTGCTGTTAAAGCTCCACTTTTCATTTAGTTCGTAATTTACATAGAGGGAAACATCATGGGTCTTGTCATAGGGAGTGTTGTACCAATTTCCTGAATTAATACCTGTTTCCGAAGCATTACGCCCAGGGGTCCTTTGCTCCGATTTGGACAGGGTGTAGGCCAGCCAACCTTCAAATCTATCCCTGTTTTTTCTCAAAAGCAGCTCAAATCCATAAGCCCTTGCCTCTCCGTTCAGGATTACCTGCTCTATGGCATCATTGGCAATTAAATTGGCACCGTCTATATAGTCTATTCTATTTTGGATATCCTTATAAAAAACTTCGGTTTCCAAGGAATAATCTCCGTCCTTCAGATTTTTGAAATATCCCAATGCATACTGGTCCAATAATTGCGGTTTTATAAAGGGTCCGCTTGGGGTCCAAACATCGAGTGGAGTAGGGGAACTGGTATTGGAAAGCAGGTGAAGATATTGTGTTAATCTTGTATAACTAGCTTTTATGGAATTGTCGGGATTAATCGTATAGGCTAATGCCAAACGGGGCTCCAAATTGGTAAAGGTCGCTAATTTCTCACTGCGTTTCGGATATATAACACTTACTGGATCCGCTTCTTTATATATTTGTAGTAAGGGGTCAAAATAAACTGGATTGTCATTTTCATAAACATTTAGTTCATCCTGTCCGAAGCGTATGAAGTTACTGAGACGTAATCCGTACTGTAAACTTAATTTATCAGTAATATCCTGTTCAATATCTACATATAAAGCAAATTCATTGGCATATTTTTGGATCAATTGATTTTCAATTATTCCCGATTCCGAATCACTGGGTTCTATCTTGCCAGGATTAAAGCGATAATATATGTTATTGATACCATAGTTTACCTGAAAATTATTGCTCAAATAATGTTTGAAATCGTATTTCAGATTAAAATTTTGAATTCCCGAATTCCATTTAAAACCAACAAAATCCAGTTTTAAACCGTAGTAATAGTCAGAATATATCAAAGACAAATTAGAGAATAGTTTGTCCGAGAATAAATGGTTCCACCTAAAATTAAGTACAGCATTGCCATAGGTATTCACAAAGCTGTCACTTATGCTATAGACATCCCTGCCAAAATATCCAGATAAATAAATATTGTTGCGCTCATTTAACTTGAAGTTTAATTTCGTATTTAAATCGTAGAAATAGGCTGTGTTATCTATATCGAAAAGCGGAAGGAATAAATGGGCGTAAGATGCCCTGCCACCGATAAGAAATGCGGCTTTGTCCCTAATTATGGGTCCCTCTACCAAGAGCCTGCTGGCCACTGCACCAATGCCACCGTTAACTTTTACTTCTTTGCTGTTCCCTTCTTTTTGAAAAATCTCCAATACCGAAGAAAGCCTACCTCCGTAACGGGAAGGGATACCTCCTTTGAATAATTTTACATCCTTTATGGCATCTGGGTTAAAAACGGAGAAGAAGCCAAATAAGTGGGAGGAATTGAAAATAGTGGCCTCGTCCAACAGAATAAGGTTTTGGTCTACGGCACCTCCCCTTACATTGAATCCTGATGCCCCTTCGCCAGCGTTGCTAACTCCAGGTAAAAGGAGTATGGATTTTATAATATCGGCCTCTCCTAGAATTACCGGTATTTTTTTTATGGTTTCTACAGAAAGGGAGTTAACGCTCATCTGTGGTTTTCGGATATTTAATTTTTCAATATCCTCTGTAACCACTACCTCTTCCAATTGTTCTGCAACTTCAAGCAACTGGAAATTTATTTTTTGATCGAAGGACAGATCAATAGTTTGGTTAATATCTTGGTATCCCAAAGAGCTTATTTGGAGCTCATAGCTTCCTTTTGGTAGTGTAATGGAATAGAAACCGTATTCATTGGTAATAACGCCTGTGCTTAAAGATGGCACAGCAACTGTGACACCTATCAGAGTCTCGTTACTTGCTATTTCGGTTATTGTACCACTAAGGGTGAAGCGTTCTTGAGAAAATAGATTTAAAGAAAATAGTATTAGTAAATAAAACGGCAAACATGTAATTTTTCCCATTTATAGCATTTTTATCTAAATGTATAGATATTTTCCTTGAGGAAAAAAAAGTTTGCCATCTCTTAAAGCAAAATGACCTTTCCAACATGTGAAAAGGTCATTTTAAATATGAAAAAAAATCGTTTAAATAGATTCCAAAATGGAATTGAATGTAGTACTTGGTCTCATGGCTTTACTTATCAAATTTGGGTCCGGTAAATAATAACCTCCAATATTGATAGCGGCACCTTGAGCATCGTTCAACTGTTTCAAAATCTCGTCCTTGCTTTTGGAAAGTTTTTCGGCAATAGGAGTGAAAACGGTTTTAAGTTCCTGGTCCTTATTTTGTTCCGCCAAAGCATTGGCCCAATACAGTGCTAGGTAAAAATGGCTTCCTCTATTGTCCAACTCGCCAACTTTTCTTGAAGGGGATTTGTCGTTTTCCAAAAATTGTTCGGTAGCCTTATCCAAAGCATCTGCAAGGATTATAGCTTGATTATTGTTGTTTTTTTCACCAAAAAACTCCAAAGATACTCCAAGGGCCAAGAATTCTCCCAAAGAGTCCCATCTTAAGTGGCCTTCGGATAAAAACTGTTCTACGTGTTTTGGGGCGGAGCCACCTGCACCGGTTTCAAAAAGTCCACCACCGTTCATAAGGGGAACAATGGATAACATTTTTGCACTGGTACCAACTTCCAGAATAGGAAAAAGATCCGTTAAATAATCTCTTAGGACATTGCCGGATACGGATATGGTATCCTTTCCATCTTTAAGTCTTTGCAATGTAAACACCGTGGCTTTTTCCGGAGACATTATCCTTATGTCCAATCCCGAAGTATCATGATCGGCCAAATAAGTATTTACTTTTTTAATCAATTCAAAATCATGGGCCCTGTTCTCATCCAACCAAAATATGGCAGGGATATTGGTAGCCCTAGCTCTGGATACGGCAAGTTTAACCCAGTCTTGGATAGGAGCATCCTTTGCCTGGCACATTCTCCAAATATCGCCTTCCTCTACATTGTGCTCAATTAGAACATTGCCGGTATTGGTATCCACTACAGAAACCTTACCATTGGCCTTAATTTCAAAAGTTTTGTCATGGGATCCGTATTCTTCGGCTTTTTGGGCCATTAATCCTATATTGGGTACTGTCCCCATGGTTGTAGGGTCAAAGGCGCCATGTTTTTTGCAGAAGTTGATAGTCTCGGTATAAATTCCGGCATAACTACTATCCGGGATTACTGCCTTGGTATCCTGAGCTTTTCCATTGGAATCCCACATTTTACCGGAATTACGAATCATGGCCGGCATGGAGGCATCAATAATGATATCACTTGGCACATGTAAGTTGGTAATCCCCTTATCTGAATTTACCATGGCCAAGGCAGGACCTTGATTAATAGTATTTTCGATATCCGATTCTATTTGTTTTCTTTCAGAATCGGGAAGACTCTTTATTTTTTTAAGTAAAATCTCAAGACCATCATTGGCATTGACATCAATTTTCTTAAATGTAGCGCTGTGCTTTTTAAAAACATCGGCAAAGAATACCTTAACTACATGACCAAAAATAACGGGGTCAGAAACCTTCATCATGGTAGCTTTCAAGTGCACGGAAAACAAAACGCCC
Organism: Arenibacter algicola; assembly: GCF_018860365.1. GTDB lineage: Bacteria > Bacteroidota > Bacteroidia > Flavobacteriales > Flavobacteriaceae > Arenibacter > Arenibacter algicola_B. The sequence goes on along the minus strand of NZ_JAHKPO010000017.1, from coordinate 5,219 downwards.
TTCTCTTTGGCGTCTTTAACCTGCTCTTGTAGGAATTTTATTAGCGCATTTTTACTCAATACGGTGGCATCTATTATTTCGCCTTCCAGAAGTTTAATACTTTCCTTTAGTAAAGTCTTGGTGCCATCTGTTTGTGTGAGTTCTATTTTTATGGAAGTAGCTTTGTCAAGGGTAACAGATTTCTCGTTGGATTTAAAATCGCCATGTGACATGGTGGCCACATGCGTTTTGGAATCTGCGCTCCAGGCACCCATGGAATGAGGATGCTTCTTGGCGTAATTTTTAACCGCCCTTGGGGCTCTACGATCCGAGTTGCCTTCCCGTAAAACAGGATTAACAGCGCTTCCCTTTATTTTGTCATACCTGGACTTAACATCTTTCTCAACATCATTTTTTGGGTTATCCGGATAGTTTGGAATGCTATATCCCTTACTTTGTAATTCTGCTATGGCCTCGTTCAATTGAGGAGCGGATGCACTTACATTTGGAAGTTTTATAATGTTGGTTTCAGGCATTTTGGCCAAATTTCCCAATTCTACCAAATCGTCTGAAATCTGCTGTTCCTTTTCTAAATAATCTGGAAATACAGCAATTATTCTACCGGCCAGGGAAATATCCTTAAGTTGGACATCTATTCCGGCTGTCTTTGTAAATGCCTTAATAATAGGTAGAAATGATTGTGTTGCTAATGCAGGGGCTTCGTCTGTTTTGGTATATAAAATTTTTGGCATTATAATTTAGTTTTTTAAGTTTAAGCGGAGCAAATATACAATTTTAAAAATGCCAAATAAACTGGGAAGGACTATAAAATTAACTAAATGTAAACTCGGAAAGTAGGGGGGGTAATATTCTTTATATTGAAGTTGATATTATATCAAAAATAAAAGCCATATCATTGTATAACTACCTTGATATGGCTTTCTAGAAATAGTTTACAAACTTGTTGTTTTGTCTTTTTTACAAAACGGCAACCATTGATTGCATTTGCGTCGCTATTTCAACGTTTGAAACATTTTATCCTTAATAATACAACCAAGAGACAAAGATGTTTCTCCTCAATGTTTAAATATTTGGTATTCTTAATGTACAACCTAGATCTTACATTAATAATATCACAATATTCACAAATCTATCAACTTACACAAGCAAGTCAATAGCTAGAATGCAATCTATAATGTAAAACACTACAGAAGGACAAATAACAATGAGATAAAGAACGTAAACTTTATGTGACATTCATTAATCCGTGTAACGAATTACCAGCCACATATTAAAAGTAGGGAATTTTTATTCAATAAACAAATTTTGTAACAATTTTATTATCAACATATTATGAACTATTGTTTTGAACAAATGTTCATAAATGAAAAAGCATCCTTACGATGGTAAGGATGCTTTTGAATAAATTCTATAAGCTTATTAAGAGCGAACCTCTTTAATTCTAGCTTTTTTACCGGTAAGACCTCTAAAGTAGAAAATACGTGATCTTCTAACCTTACCTTTTTTATTGACTTCTATTTTTTGTAAAGCAGGCATATTTATTGGGAATATACGCTCTACACCTACAGTACCTGACATTTTACGGATTGTAAATGTTTCGGTAGCTCCGGTTCCCCTTCTTTGAATAACAACACCTTTAAAAAACTGTGTTCTTGTTTTTTCACCTTCCTTAATTTCATAGTACACGGTAATAGTGTCCCCAGCTGAAAATTTTGGAAAATCTTTTTTAGGAATAAATTCGTTTTCTACAAATTTTAATAACTCTTCCATCGTTTTTAATTATTATTTACTTAAGCCAACTTTCACGATTATCGTCAGAGGTTGATTTAATGGAGTGCAAAATTAATCTAATATTTATAACTTACAAGTGATTGAGCGTTTTTTATCGTTAATCCGCTTCAAAAAAATCATCCTAATTAAAGTTTTTCTTTTATTTGAAATCAATGGGAATTCCACACATTGAAGGAACCTTAAATTTTTCCCGTAGAAGGTCCCGAAAAAAAAGTGGTATCAAGGCTAGTCCTTAAGTAGGTCCGGACGCAGCTGCTCAGTTCTCTTATACGCTTCGTCTTCTCGCCAGGTTTCTATTTTCGGAAAATTTCCGCTCAACAGAATATCGGGTACTTTATGGCCTTTGTATTCAGCTGGCCTAGTGTATACTGGGGGTGCAAGCAAGTTATCCTGAAATGTGTCTGTAAGTGCAGAGGTTTCGTTGTTCAATACACCCGGTATTAGTCTAATAACGGTATCACATAGCACGGCAGCACCCAATTCGCCCCCGGACAAGACATAATCACCTATAGATATTTCCTTGGTAACAAATACGTCCCTGACCCGTTGGTCCACACCCTTGTAGTGGCCACATAGAATAATTACATTATTTAATAAAGACAGGCCATTGGCCATTTTCTGATTCAAAGTCTTTCCGTCCGGGGTCATATAGATGACTTCATCATACTCCCGTTGACTTTTTAAGGTTGAAATACATTTGTCAATGGGCTCTATCATCAAGACCATTCCTGCGCCGCCCCCAAACTGATAATCATCTACCTGATTGTAACTTTTATCCGTATAATCCCTTAGGTTATGCATGTGGACTTCAACAATCCCTTTGTCTATAGCTCGTTTTAAAATGGAAGCTTCAAAGGGACTTTTAAGTATTTCGGGAACTACTGTAATTATATCTATACGCATGGGAAAATCAATAACAATTAATGTTTTTTACAGGGCGGGCTCAAAAGTAGTAAAAATAGACGCAATCCTTCGCGCTATTTTGTTTTTGCCAAACACAATTAACTCAAGAGCTAAAAGAAAAAGCCCCTAAAAAGGAGCTTTTAAAATTCCAAAGTCAAAAATCCATAAGGTTTCCCTTAAATTATTTGGATTTTTTATGCTTATTGATCTCGTCCTGGAGCTGTCTACTAATTTTCTGTTCCCTTTCCAATGCCCTTCTTCTGTGGTCCTCGTATTCGGTTTCCACTTCCGCAAGCGTCGATTTGGCTTCCTGGGTAAGAATATTGCTATTTCTGAATTTATAGATAAAAAATAATAAAAACAGTAATAGGCCAGCTATTATGGTCCAAAGAATAAAATTGTAAGTGCTTTTGGCCACCAGAATACCTAGGAAAGACATGCTATCCTTCTCCTCGGTAACCTCGGAAAGATTATTGGTAGTCTCTTCCAATGTTTTGTTCAGGGATTCAATTGTTTCTACATGACCGGCAATGGTGCCGTTTAGTTCATTGACCTTTTTATTGAAGGCATTAATGGAATCCAATACATTTTGTCTCAGTTTTCCCAAGTTAAACTCCTTTACCACCTCGTATCTTACCCCATCGGCTCTGTAATTGCCAGATTTTTTGGAGATATATTCGAATTGGGAGCTAATAGGACCTTGGTCCAAGGAAAGTTTATCGTCCTCCTCGGATTCCTGTGCAAAGTGTAGGTTAAATGACAATAGAGCCATTACGATAAAGAGTAATTTCGAAATTTTCATTTATGTAATTCTTATTGTTAATAATGATTTAGAGAGGGCTAAAATACTTTAATATTCCCAATTATTAAAAAAAGGGATAAGACGTACCTTAACTAAATAGAATAACCCACAATTTTCTATATTATTATATATTGATAAAATTTTAATAATAGGTGTACCTACGAACCTTCGCAATGTATTTGGCAAGGCGAATTACTTGGTGGGAATATCCAAATTCATTATCATACCAAATATAGAGCACAAGATTCTTTCCATCTTCCGATACTATGGTTGCCGTACTGTCATAAATTGCAGGCGCAGAAGTCCCAACTATGTCCGTTGATACCAATTCATTGCTCAAGGAATACTTTATTTGTTCCACCAAATCGCCTTCCAATGCATATTTCTTAATAATGGTGTTCAATGCCGCCTTTGAAGTTTTGTTGTTGATCTCCAGGTTTAATATCGCCAAAGAGCCGTTAGGTACCGGTACCCTAATGGCATTCGATGTTAACCTGCCAATGAGTTGTGGTAGGGCTTTGGCCACTGCTTTTCCGGCCCCTGTTTCCGTAATTACCATATTTAGTGCCGCAGCCCTGCCGCGTCTGTATTTACCGTGCATGTTATCTACCAAATTTTGATCGTTGGTATAGGCGTGAATAGTTTCAATATGTCCTTTTTTTATTCCCAAAGAATCATCCACCACTTTCAGTATTGGAGTTATAGCATTGGTCGTGCAAGAGGCGGCAGAAAATATTTTAATGCTGTCCGGATCAAATTCCAAATGGTTGACTCCATGAACTATATTGGGAATCTCTTTGCCAGGTGCAGTAAGTAGCACTTGACTGCTCCCTTGGGACCTCAAGTGCCTACTTAGGGCTTCTTTGTCCCTGAAGGCTCCAGTGTTGTCTATTATCAGTGCGTTGGCAATCCCGTATTGGGTATAGTCGATGTCCTCCGGACTATCTGCCTCAATAATATGAACAGTGGTGCCATTAATGGACATAGCTTTGTTTTTAAAGTCGATATCCACTGTCCCCATAAATTGCCCGTGCACGGAATCTGTACGTAATAAATTGGCTCTCTTTTCCAAAATTTCCGGCGTTATGGGCCCTCGGGTAACTATTGCCCTTAATCTCAACTGATTTCCTTTGCCAGTTTTAGCCATTAATTCCCTGGCCAATAATCTGCCTATTCGTCCAAAACCATATAACACCACATCTTTGGGTATTATTTCATTCATGGAATTGGCGCTTTTAAGCTTGTCCAAGACAAACGCTTTTACATTGCCGTAATTATTGTCATTGGAATGATATTCATAGGTGAGTTTTCCAATATCCAATTTAGAAGGAGGTAATTGTATATCGTTTATAGTTCGCAAAATTTCGACCGAATCGAAAATTGATATCGGTTTTTGAACAAATTCGCCTGCATATTCATGTAGGTTTATAATGTCGCTAACGTTCTTGTCTATTACCTGATTTTTAAAAAGAACAATTTCTATGGATTTGTCGTACCATAAATCACTTGCAATTTTAATGAACTCGGTGGTGGCCTTCCTTCTGTCTGCTTGAAAGGCCAATTCCTTTTCATAAAGCTTAATAGCGCTCATAGGTTGATGTTGATTTGTTGGATTTTTGGCAAAATTATAGATTTCAAACGTTTTCGTAAAAAATAAGGCATAAAAAAAGCGCTCCGATCGGAGCGCTTTTTTTATGCTTTGACTGTCCCGTCCTAAAATAAG
>NZ_JAHKPO010000019.1 GCF_018860365.1 Arenibacter algicola | reverse complement strand
GGAGATACTGGAGCTCAAGGAATTCAGGGTATCCAAGGTGAAACCGGGGCAACTGGCGCTACTGGAGAACAGGGTATCCAAGGTGTAAAGGGTGATCAAGGAGATAAAGGAGACACGGGTGCGACCGGAGCCACAGGCGACCAGGGCGTCAAAGGAGATACCGGTGCTACAGGAGCCACTGGCGCTACTGGTGCCACTGGTGAACAGGGTGACAAAGGTGATAAAGGAGATAAGGGTGACAAGGGAGATACTGGAGCTCAAGGTGAAAAAGGTGAAACCGGAGCTACAGGTGCAACAGGTGATAAAGGAGATAAGGGTGATACCGGTGCTACAGGAGCAACCGGTGCTACTGGTGCGCAAGGACCTATAGGTATAAGTATACCTGGAGTTAAAGGTGACAAGGGTGATACTGGTGCGACAGGAGCAACTGGAGAGCAAGGTATTCAGGGTGACAAAGGAGATCGAGGAGATAAGGGAGATACTGGTGCCACAGGTGCCACAGGTGAAACTGGCGCAACTGGTGAAAAAGGAGATACCGGCGCTACTGGTGAAACAGGTGCTACAGGAGCTCAAGGAATCCAGGGTATTCAAGGTGAAACTGGGGCTACTGGTGAAAAAGGAGATACTGGTGCCACCGGAGCTACAGGAGCAACAGGAGAGCAAGGAATTCAGGGTCTAAAAGGTGACAAAGGCGACCAAGGAGATAAGGGCGATACAGGAGCTCAAGGAATCCAAGGTATTCAAGGAGAAACCGGAGCCACTGGTGCTACCGGAGAACAGGGTATCCAAGGTGCGAAAGGTGATACTGGTGCTACAGGCGAAAAGGGTGATACCGGAGCTACAGGTGAAAAGGGTGACAAGGGAGATACTGGAGCTCAAGGAATTCAAGGTATACAAGGAGAAACCGGGGCCACTGGAGCAACTGGTGAAACTGGTGCGACAGGTGCAACTGGTGAACAGGGTATCCAAGGTGTAACTGGAGCCACTGGAGACAAGGGAGACAAAGGAGATACTGGTGCTACTGGTGAACAAGGTGAGAAAGGTGCTACTGGTGAAAAAGGTGATACTGGAGCCCAAGGGATTCAAGGTATTCAAGGTGAAACTGGTGCTACAGGTGCCACAGGTGAAACTGGTGCTACAGGTGCCACAGGTGAAACTGGCGCAACTGGTGAAAAAGGAGATACCGGTGCTAAGGGCGACCAGGGAGACAAAGGAGATAAGGGTGACAAGGGAGATACTGGAGCTCAAGGTGAGAAAGGTGAAACCGGAGCTCAAGGAATTCAAGGTATTCAGGGAGAAACTGGAGCTACAGGCGCAACCGGAGAACAGGGTATCCAGGGTGTAAAGGGAGACAAAGGAGATACTGGAGCTAAGGGCGACAAAGGAGATACTGGAGCTCAGGGAATCCAAGGTATTCAAGGAGAAACTGGAACCACAGGTGAAAAGGGTGACAAGGGTGATACTGGTGCTACTGGAGAGCAAGGTATACAGGGTATACAAGGTGAAACCGGGGCAACTGGAGCAACTGGTGAACAGGGTATCCAAGGTGTAACTGGAGCTCAAGGTATTCAGGGCGAGAAAGGTGAAACCGGAGCTCAAGGAATTCAGGGTATTCAAGGTGAAACTGGAGCTCAAGGAATTCAAGGTGAGACCGGAGCAACTGGTGCCACTGGAGAACAGGGTTTCCAAGGTGTAAAAGGTGATCAAGGAGATAAAGGAGACACGGGTGCGACCGGAGCCACAGGCGACCAGGGCGTCAAAGGAGA
>NZ_JAHKPO010000016.1:273-111133 GCF_018860365.1 Arenibacter algicola | reverse complement strand
GCTACCACTTCACCGTTTATTGTATCGTTGCCGAGCACGTTGCTACCTGGTATAACACCACTCACACCGGTTTCTACGCCATAAGTGTCGTCCACCGCATCGATTACATTGTCCATATCGGGGCCTACCTGAATAGTTACGGTACCTGTATCACAATTGTCCGTATTGGCCACTTCACAGATCGTATATTCTATAGTGTAGGTGCCATCGGCAGTACCGGGGGCAACGCTAACACTGCCATCCTCGTTTATAGTAAGTTCGTCCGTTGGCGTAGAAGTAAGCACTACGTCCGTGGCGGCTACCACTTCACCGTTTATGGTATCGTTGCCGAGCACGTTGCTATCAGGGATTACACCACTCACACCGGTTTCCACGCCATAAGTGTCGTCCACCGCATCGATCACATTGTCCATATCGGGACCTACCTGAATAGTTACCGTAGCCGATGCACAAACATTGGGATCAGGAATAACGTTACACACCTGATAAATAATAGTAACAGTTGTATTGGATTCCGATTCAACAGGAGTATAGTTCAAGAAACCAGTTTCTTCATCAAAAAGAACAGTTCCTAAGGCGCTGCCACCAATCATGGATAAAGACGTAATACCCAAATTGTCAGGGTGATTATTAGGCAAATAATCATCATTTTCCAAAATATTGATCGCCACTTCTGTCAAGGCAGGGGTTGACCCAGAGTCATCCCTCGCAGTTGCAACAAGTGGATCAGGATCTGTTCCATTTGGATTACCGTCATTGTCACAATCAAGAACCTCCCAATCTACACTAGGTGTTAGGGTTACACTTTCGGGAAGGTAATCACATGGATCTAAAGGATCTGTACCATCAGTTTTCTCATCCTCATTGGTTACCCCATCCCCATCACAGTCAGTATCGTTCCATGTAATGGAAGGAGCTACAGTTTGGTGGGCCAAAACAAAATCGCAGGAATCCAACGGATCTGTACCGTCTTCTTTCTCGTCCTCGTTAGTTACCCCATCACCATCACAATCGGCTGTTAAATAGGCCCCATTTTGAGTTAAGGTCACACTCTCTGGATTATAATCGCAGGGATCAAGTGGATTAGTATCGTCCTCTTTTTCCTTTACCGTAGTTACCCCATCTCCATCATCATCAATATCACGATAATTTACATCATCAACGCCGTCAGTATTTGGAAGGTCGCTAGCTGGATTATCAATTTCATCATTTACGTCAAAGCCATCATTAATGTCCTCTCCCTCATAACCATCATCCAAGCCATCCCCATCACTATCAGTTCCTGTAAAAATTTGATCAGGAGTACCATCAAAATTGAAGTCATTCCCCTCTATATTATCAGGAACCAAATCGTTGTCCGTATCCAAGTCCAAATAATCTGGCATATCAGTACCGTCCGTATTCACAGGAATCAAGCCTTGGTTAACGGGTCCATCATAGGCATTATCCAAACCATCATTGTCACTATCCAAACCGGTTGGTGGAATATATCCGTCCGTTGTTTGGGCCTCCACATTATCAGGAATACCGTCATTGTCGGAATCTATATCTACCCTATCAGGGTAACTATCACCATCAGAATCTATATCCTTACTAAAGGTAATTGTTTGTGGATCAACAAAGTTATCCAGGCAAGAAAATTGAATTCCAGATTGCCTAGGAACATTGGTTGTAAAGTTCTCATTGGTTGACGCTTGTATCCCGAACCGGAAGACAAAAGTACTTATATTAACAAATTCGACCGCTACATTAACTGAAGGATGGGTATTGGATATTCCGTCATATTCCTTAACACCCCCATTTATTAACAATCCCCCAGCGGTATAGTTAACTCCTACCTCAGTAGGATTGTCATAGGTATAACTTACCGGGGTATCGAACCTATTGAATTCCTGATATTGACTATTACCATCTACGTCGATAAAATTGGCGATAAGCTCATCAAGTACTGCAGTTTCATTAGTTCCTGTTTTGACCATGGAGATCCGTAAATCCACATAAGGCCTTCTTACATCATCAGTTGTTGTAAACTCAATCTCGGGTTTAAAAAATTCAGAGTCGACCGAATTTTGATCCAAAGTGCTAATCCGGCCATTTACCACACTCTCGATAGTTACCAGAGCATCCAGTTCATCTGTAATATTAGAAAATCTATATACCGCACCTTCAGATAGGGCATCCCCAGATTCCAAGGTAGGGGCATTACTGAAATTTAAATTTGGTACTGTCTCACAATCAAAATCGGTACTCAGAACGCTGGATTCAAGACTATCGAGTATTCCATCATTATCAGAGTCCAAATCCAAATAATCTGGAACACCGTCACCATCGGTATCTACAGGAATAAGGCCACCACCATTACCAGGTGTGAGCTCATAAGCGTCATCCAGTCCGTTCTTATCACTATCCACTTTAGAAGGGGAAATATAATTTCTAGAAGCCTGCGCCTCAATATTATCCAGAATTCCATCATTATCCGAATCCACATCCAAATAATTCGCAATACCATCTCCATCGGAATCGATATCGCCCTCAATTGAATCTAATATCCCGTCACCATCAGAATCAATATCCAAAGAATCCGAAACCCCATCCCCATCGGAATCCAAATAAACCTGGCCTAATGATACAAATGAAGGAATATTGTCAAAGGAAGAAGTAAATAGCAACGCCAAAATCGCCAAAGCTAAACCTAAGGCGCCTCTTACTTTTTCCTTAATATTAAAGAAAGTAATTTTTTCCATAAATGATAGTTTTATATCAACTGATCACCATGGCATAATAGGTCATAAACAAATGTAAGAAGTTGGGGCCAACTCCAATATTACATGCAAGATATATCTAAAAAATCAATACTCATAAGGTTTTCAAGCCATAAATTATATAAAATCTGCCAATAACCGTATTACTCGACAAAGTGTTAATTATTTACAAAAACGACCTTGAAAAGGTTGTGATTATCAAGTAAAAATAGTGTGTAAAACAATATTACATTGTAGGTTTTTACTTATAAAAAAGTAAGTGGAAAGTTATAGCACAACAATGACCAACAGATAATTTCATCCATAATATCCAAAACCACCCTGCATTAAATCCGGAAAAGTGGTCTGCATAAATTCGGGATCTACCTAAAATAAACCCCGAAAAACAATTTCCCAACACCTAACAGTATAGGACGAAAAAAGCAAGCTTAAACATACCCCAAAATACACCCCAAACTGAAATGAACTAAAGCCAAGTATGTATGGAATACCCCGTCTAATCCAGAATATCCACCAATTAATATTTCTTTGCCTTATTTACGGGCATTTGCTGGTTGAAAAAAATTAATTTGACTTATTTTTGCCGAAATCAAATAATCAATGAGTTTTAGTGAACAAATTGAAAGAAGAAGGACTTTCGGAATAATATCGCATCCCGATGCGGGAAAAACAACACTAACAGAAAAACTACTGCTTTTTGGAGGTGCTATTCAGGAAGCAGGAGCCGTGAAAAACAACAAGATAAAGAAAACTGCTACCAGTGACTTTATGGAAATTGAAAAACAAAGAGGTATTTCGGTAGCCACCTCTGTTCTTGCCTTTCTATACAAAGACAAAAAAATAAATATCCTGGATACCCCTGGACACAAGGATTTTGCGGAAGATACCTTTAGGACCCTGACTGCTGTTGATAGCGTAATTGTTGTTGTTGATGTTGCTAAAGGTGTGGAGGAGCAAACTGAAAAATTGGTAGAAGTTTGTAGAATGCGCAACATCCCGATGATCGTATTCATCAACAAATTGGACCGGGAAGGGAAGGACGCCTTCGATTTATTGGACGAAGTAGAACAGAAATTGGGCCTTTCCGTAACTCCTTTAAGTTTCCCCATTGGTATGGGTTATGATTTTAAGGGAATCTATAATATTTACGAAAAAAACATTAATCTTTTTAGCGGGGACAGTAAAAAGAATATTGAAGACACTATTGCTTTCGATGATATAAACAACCCACAGCTTGAAAAAATCATAGGAACAAAAGCAGCCACAGAACTAAGGGACAATCTAGAACTAGTGAATGGAGTATATCCACCATTTGACAAGGAAAGTTATCTTAAAGGAACACAGCAACCCGTATTTTTTGGTTCTGCCCTGAACAATTTTGGTGTAAGGGAACTGTTGGACTGTTTTATAGATATTGCACCATCACCACGGGCCAAAATGGCCGAAGAGCGCTTGGTCCAAGCCAATGAAAAGGAATTAACCGGCTTTGTATTTAAGATACACGCCAATATGGACCCCAAGCACAGGGATCGTCTTGCATTCATAAAAATAGTTTCTGGTACTTTTGAAAGAAACAAACCCTATTTACACGTACGTCAAAACAAAAATTTAAAATTCTCCAGTCCCAATGCATTTTTCGCAGAGAAAAAAGAAATTGTGGATATTTCCTATCCTGGGGATATTGTTGGATTACATGATACCGGTAATTTCAAAATTGGGGACACTTTAACAGAGGGCGAAATACTGCATTACAAAGGAATTCCCAGTTTTTCTCCGGAACATTTTAGATATATCAACAATGCCGATCCCATGAAAGCGAAACAGCTAAACAAAGGGATTGATCAATTGATGGATGAAGGGGTTGCCCAGTTATTCACCCTGGAAATGAACAACAGAAAAGTAATAGGAACCGTGGGTGCCCTACAGTTTGAAGTAATACAATACCGTTTGGAGCACGAATATGCCGCCAAATGTACTTATGAAAACTTTCCGGTTTACAAAGCTTGCTGGGTAGACCCAAAAGATAAGAACAGTGAGGAATTTAAGGAATTTAAACGCGTAAAACAGAAGTTTTTGGCCAAGGACAAGAGAAAACAACTAGTCTTTCTTGCGGATTCCCAATTTTCGCTGCAAATGACACAGCAAAAATATCCCAATGTAAAACTACATTTTACTTCAGAATTCGACTAAATCACATCTCGATTCCCATAAAACTAAAAAACCTTCTGTAGATACAGAAGGTTTTTTAATTTTTAAGCCTCACCCGTTGGTCCAAAATTTAATGGAATTGGGGGCTGCTCATAATCCTTTATGGTTCCATGAGCTTTTTCGAAGCGACTAACATTATCGCCAAGCGCCTTTAAGAATTTCTTGGCATGCTGCGGGGTAAGCACAATTCTACTTTTAACCTTTGCTTTTGGAGCCCCAGGCATCATACTAATAAAATCTACTACAAACTCTGAAACAGAATGATTGATTATGGCTAAATTGGAATATATTCCCTCGGCCGTTTTCTCGTCCAATTCTATATTGATCTGTTTTTGGTTTTGATCTTTATCACTCATTACAAAAAATGATTATCTATTACTATTTGACTAAACGGTAATGAACAAAGAACAATTTAATTGCCAATTGTCCAAAAAAAAACCTCGGTGAATAACACCGAGGTTCTAATTATTTAGAATTTCAATTCCTCTTTTCGGGCCATGATTTCATCGTATTCCTCTTTGGAACCTACAATGATATTTTCATAATCCCTCATTCCCGTACCTGCTGGTATTTTATGACCAACAATTACGTTTTCTTTCAATCCTTCCAGAGTATCTACCTTACCGCTTACCGCAGCTTCGTTAAGTACTTTAGTCGTTTCCTGGAATGAAGCAGCCGAGATAAATGATTTCGTCTGTAAGGAAGCACGTGTAATTCCTTGTAGAATAGGAGTAGCAGTTGCTGCTACAGCATCCCTTGCAGTAACCAAATTCTTATCATTTCGTTTAAGAATAGAGTTTTCATCCCTTAATTCACGGGCACTTACAATCTGACCCGGTTTTAAGTTTTCGGAATCACCAGCATCTTCTACCACTTTCTGTCCAAAAATCTCATCATTCTCTTGGATGAAATCATCCTTGTGAACCAATTGATTTTCTAAGAAGATAGTATCTCCCGGATCCTCTATACGTACTTTACGCATCATTTGACGAACTACTACCTCAAAGTGCTTGTCATTGATCTTCACCCCTTGTAAACGATATACTTCCTGAACTTCGTTCACCAAGTATTGTTGTACAGCTGAAGGCCCTTTGATTGCCAAGATATCTTCAGGAGTAATTGACCCGTCGGATAATGGCATCCCGGCACGTACATAATCATTTTCTTGAACAAGAATCTGATTCGACAATTTAACCAAGTATTTCTTAACCTCACCCAATTTGGATTCGATGATTATTTCTCGGTTACCTCTCTTTATCTTACCAAAGGAAACAACACCATCAATCTCGGAAACAACAGCAGGGTTAGATGGGTTACGAGCTTCGAACAATTCGGTAACTCTTGGAAGACCACCGGTAATATCCCCAGCCTTAGCTGATTTACGCGGTATCTTAACCAAAATTTTACCTTCGTTGATCTTGTCTCCGTCATCTACCATAATGTGCGATCCAACCGGAAGGTTATAAGAACGCAATACTTCATCCTTATTGTTTTTGATCAATAGGGTAGGTATCAATTTCTTGTTCCTTGATTCCGAAATTACTTTCTCTTGGAATCCTGTTTGTTCATCGATCTCTACTTGGTAAGTAATACCTTGTTCTATATTTTCATATGCAATCTGTCCAGGGAATTCTGAAACAATAACCCCGTTATAAGGATCCCAAGAACAAATAACCTGACCTTTTTCGATTTTTTCACCATTCTTAATGAACAACTGTGAACCGTAAGGAATGTTATTGGTACTTAGTGTTATTCCAGATTTTGCATCTACAACTTTAATCTCTGATGTCCTAGAAATTACAATTTCAGATTTTTTACCTTCTCCATCCTGACTAGTAACTGTCCTTAAATCTTCAATCTCAGCAACACCAGCAAATCTGGCCTCCAATTTATTTTCTTCGGAGATGTTACCTGCAATACCTCCCACGTGGAAAGTACGCAATGTTAACTGTGTTCCTGGCTCACCGATAGACTGTGCAGCTACTACACCAACAGCCTCTCCTCGTTGTACCATTTTATTGGTAGACAAGTTTCTTCCGTAACATTTACCACAGATACCTTTCTGGGCCTCACATGTCAAGGCAGAACGCACCTCTACTTTTTCAACTGGGGATGCTTCTATTTTCTTCACATCCGATTCCATAATTTCCTGGCCTGCCTTTAAAAGCAATTCTTCAGAAATAGGATCATAAACATCATGTAAAGAAACCCTTCCAAGGATACGCTCCCCTAAAGTTTCAACAATCTCTTCATTTTTCTTAAGAGCTTCAACTTGAACCCCTCTTAGTGTTTCACAATCCTCAATATTGATAATTACATCCTGTGAAACATCCACCAAACGACGTGTTAGATAACCTGCATCCGCCGTTTTCAACGCCGTATCCGCAAGACCCTTACGCGCACCGTGAGTAGATATAAAGTATTCAAGAATGGATAGACCCTCTTTAAAGTTGGACAAAATAGGGTTTTCAATAATTTCCCCACCTCCGGCAGTAGATTTCTTTGGTTTTGCCATTAATCCACGCATACCGGTCAACTGGCGAATCTGCTCCTTGGAGCCCCTTGCACCAGAATCCAACATCATATACACAGAGTTAAATCCTTGCTGATCCTCACGAATACGCTTCATTGCCAATTCTGTCAACATAGCATTGGTCGATGTCCAAACGTCAATTACCTGATTGTAACGTTCGTTATTGGTTATAAGACCCATGTTATAGTTGGCCATAATACCATCTACCTGTGTATTGGCATCCGCAATCATTTCATGTTTCTCCGGCGGAATAATAATATCCCCCAAGCTAAAGGACAATCCACCTTTAAAAGCGAATTCATATCCCATAGTTTTTATTTTATCCAAGAAATCGGCTGTTGTTGGAACATCGGTAACATTTAATATATTACCAATAATATCCCTAAGCGATTTTTTGTTCAGTACCTCATTAATGTATCCTGCCTCCTCTGGAACTACCATGTTAAACAATACCCTACCAACTGTTGTTGGAATGATCTGATTAACCAATTCACCAGCCTCATTAAAATCTTTGGCACGTACCTTGATACCAGCGTTAAGATCCAATCTACCCTCATTAAAGGCGATAACCACCTCTTCATAGGAATAGAACGTTAAACCTTCCCCTTTTACTGCTACTTCTGGAGTGGATTTTCTTTCCTTGGTCATATAATATAGACCCAAGACCATATCCTGAGATGGTACAGTAATAGGCGAACCGTTTGCAGGGTTCAAGATATTATGTGATGCCAACATTAAAAGTTGTGCCTCCAAAATAGCCTCAGGTCCCAAAGGCAAGTGAACTGCCATTTGATCCCCATCAAAATCCGCATTAAATGCAGTACATACCAATGGGTGCAAACGTATAGCCTTACCTTCAATAAGCTTTGGCTGGAATGCCTGTATACCTAGTCTGTGCAATGTAGGTGCACGGTTTAACAATACTGGATGCCCTTTTAAAACATTTTCAAGAATATCCCAAACAACTGGTTCTTTCTTATCTATGATCTTCTTGGCAGATTTCACCGTTTTTACAATACCCCTCTCGATCAATTTACGGATTACAAAAGGTTTGTATAGTTCAGCAGCCATATCTTTAGGCAAACCACATTCGAACAACTGCATTTCAGGTCCAACGACGATTACCGAACGAGCCGAATAATCCACACGTTTACCCAAAAGGTTTTGACGGAAACGACCTTGCTTTCCTTTCAATGAATCTGAAAGTGATTTTAGCGGCCTATTGGATTCGGTCTTAACTGCAGATGCCTTACGTGTGTTATCAAATAAAGAATCCACTGCCTCCTGAAGCATACGTTTCTCATTTCTAAGAATTACCTCTGGAGCCTTAATTTCGACCAATCTCTTAAGACGGTTGTTTCTTATAATAACCCTTCTATAAAGATCATTCAAATCCGAGGTGGCAAAACGACCACCATCCAATGGAACCAAAGGACGTAATTCAGGTGGAATAACAGGAATTACCTTCATGATCATCCAATCCGGTCTGTTCTCCCTATTTTCTTGGGATTCCCTTAAGGCTTCAACTACTTGAAGTCTTTTCAAGGCCTCGGTCTTACGTTGTTTGGAAGTTTCAGTATTGGCTTTATGTCTCAATTCATAAGACAATTGGCTCAAGTCTATTCTTGCCAAAAGGTCAATAAGACATTCCGCACCCATTTTAGCGATAAACTTATTTGGGTCAGTATCTTCCAAGTACTGATTCTCTTGTGGAATAGAATCCAATATATTCAAATACTCCTCTTCGCTCAAGAAATCCATTTTTTGGATTTCCTCACCGTCTGGTCCCTTGGCAATACCTGGCTGAATTACTACATAACGCTCGTAGTAAATAATCATATCCAATTTCTTGGAAGGCAAACCTAATAGGTAACCAATCTTATTGGGCAGGGAACGGAAATACCAGATATGGGCAACAGGAACCACCAAATTAATGTGTCCTACCCTATCTCTACGTACCTTTTTCTCTGTTACCTCTACCCCACAACGATCACAAACAATACCACGGTAACGGATTCTTTTATACTTTCCACAGGCACATTCATAATCCTTTACAGGACCAAAAATACGCTCACAGAATAGACCGTCCCGCTCAGGCTTGTGCGTTCTATAGTTAATAGTTTCAGGTTTTAAAACCTCACCTCTTGACTCTGCCAAAATAGCTTCTGGAGATGCCAAACCGATTGAAATTTTATCGAACCTTTTAATGGTATTATTATCTTTTAGTCTAGCCATAACTATATTCTGATACTAATTTAATTCTTGTTATTAGGAATAGTGTTCAAAACCAATCCTTGTTATTCTTCCAATCTAATATCCAAACCTAATCCCTTAAGTTCGTGCATTAATACGTTGAAAGATTCTGGCAAACCAGGTTCTGGCATGGTCTCTCCTTTTACGATCGCCTCGTAAGTCTTGGCCCTACCTATAACATCATCCGATTTAACGGTCAATATTTCACGTAATGTAGCAGAGGCACCATATGCTTCGAGCGCCCAAACTTCCATCTCTCCAAAACGCTGTCCACCAAATTGTGCTTTACCACCCAATGGCTGTTGTGTAATAAGTGAGTATGGCCCAATTGAACGAGCGTGCATCTTATCATCTACCATATGTCCAAGTTTCAACATATAGATAACCCCAACTGTCGCTGGCTGATCAAAACGCTGACCAGTACCACCATCGTGAAGATAAGTATGACCAAATCTCGGAATTCCAGCTTCATCGGTATAGGCATTGATTTCATCCAAGGTAGCTCCGTCAAAAATTGGGGTCGCATATTTCTTCCCTAATTTTAATCCGGCCCATCCTAAAACAGTTTCATATATCTGTCCAATGTTCATACGCGAAGGTACCCCTAACGGATTCAATACGATATCCACAGGTGTTCCATCCTCTAGGAACGGCATATCCTCATGACGTACGATTCTTGAAACGATACCTTTGTTTCCGTGACGACCCGCCATTTTATCACCAACCTTTAGTTTACGCTTTTTAGCAATATAAACTTTGGCCAATTTCATAATACCGGCAGGCAATTCATCTCCTACAGAAATAGTGAACTTGTCCCTTCTAAGGTTACCTTGAAGGTCGTTCAACTTAATCTTATAGTTGTGCAAAAGATCGGTTACCATGGTATTGCTTTCCTTATCCGTAGTCCAACTTCCCCCAACCAAATGGGCAAAATCATCAACGGCGTTCAACATTTTCATGGTATATTTCTTCCCTTTTGGCAACACTTCTTCCCCAAGGTCGTTCAATACCCCTTGAGAAGTTTTGCCGTTGACCAATGTAAATAGCTTTTCAACCAATACATCTTTCAACTGTTGGAATTTTACTTCGTATTCCAACTCCAATTTGGAAAGTTCTTCCTTGTCCTCGGAACGCTTACGCTTATCCTTAACAGATCTTGAGAACAATTTCTTATCAATAACAACCCCTCTAAGAGATGGGGATGCCTTTAAGGACGCATCTTTTACATCACCGGCTTTGTCACCAAAAATGGCACGTAATAATTTTTCTTCCGGAGTAGGATCGGACTCACCTTTTGGAGTGATCTTACCGATCAAAATATCGCCAGGCTTAACTTCCGCTCCAATACGGATCATACCGTATTCATCCAAATCCTTGGTAGCTTCTTCAGAAACGTTAGGAATATCATTGGTCAACTCTTCAGCTCCCAATTTGGTATCCCTTACCTCCAATGCGTACTCATCAACGTGGATGGACGTAAAGATATCCTCACGAACCACTTTTTCAGAAATTACGATCGCATCCTCAAAGTTATAACCTTTCCAAGGCATGAAAGCCACTACCAAGTTTCTTCCCAAGGCCAATTCACCGCTTTCAGTAGCATAACCTTCACAAAGAACTTGTCCTTTTTTAACCTTGTAACCCTTTTTAACAATTGGTTTAAGGTTAATACTTGTTCCTTGGTTAGTTTTTCTAAACTTGACCAATTCATAAGTCTTGGAATCCTCCTCGAAGCTTACCAATCTTTGCTCTTCGGTACGGTCGTACTTAATTGTAATTTTTTGGGAATCAACATATTCTATAACCCCATCTCCTTCTGCATTGATCAATACCCTTGAATCCGACGCCACTTGACGCTCCAAACCTGTACCTACGATAGGTGATTCCGGCTTTAATAATGGAACTGCCTGACGCATCATGTTAGAACCCATCAAGGCCCTGTTGGCATCATCATGTTCCAAAAATGGAATCAAAGATGCCGAAATAGATGCTATCTGGTTTGGCGCAACATCGGTATACTGAATTTCCGCAGGATCTACTACTGGGAAATCCCCTTCTTCCCTTGCAATTACCTTCTCCGCAGTAATGGTTCCTTTTTCATCCATAGGAATGTTTGCCTGGGCAATTTTCATTCCTTCTTCCTCTTCTGCACTTAGGTAAGTAAAGTCATTAATATTTACAGTACCGTTATCTACCTTGCGGTATGGTGTTTCCAAGAAGCCCATTGGGTTCACCTTGGCAAATACCGAAAGTGAAGATATTAATCCAATGTTTGGTCCTTCAGGAGTTTCAATAGGACAAAGTCTTCCGTAGTGGGTATAGTGAACATCACGTACCTCAAACCCTGCTCTTTCCCTAGAAAGTCCACCTGGCCCCAATGCCGATAATCTTCTTTTGTGCGTAATCTCTGCCAATGGATTTGTTTGATCCATAAACTGCGATAACTGGTTGGTACCAAAGAACGAATTGATTACCGAAGACAAGGTCTTGGCATTGATCAAATCGATCGGGGTAAACACCTCATTATCACGTACGTTCATACGCTCCCGAATTGTTCTGGCCATACGCGCCAGACCAACACCAAATTGCTGGGATAATTGCTCACCCACAGTCCTTACCCTACGGTTGGAAAGGTGATCAATATCATCGATCTCAGCTTTTGAGTTGATCAACTCGATCAAATATTTTATAATTGTAATGATATCTTCTTTGGTCAAGACCTGCTTGTCCATTCCAATATCCAATCCCAATTTTTTGTTCATTCTATAACGCCCAACCTCACCAAGGTTATAACGCTGATCAGAGAAGAACAATTTATCTATAATACCACGTGCTGTTTCCTCATCTGGCGGTTCTGCATTACGCAATTGACGATAAATATGTTCAACAGCCTCTTTTTCAGAGTTTGTTGGATCCTTTTGAAGGGTGTTATGGATAATGGCATAATCGCTCTGTGCGTTATTCTCTTTATGCAAAAGAATAGTTTTCACATCAGCTTCCAATATCTCATTAATATGATCCTTTTCTAAAATAGTATCACGGTCAAGGATAATCTCATTTCTTTCAATAGATACCACTTCGCCAGTATCCTCATCCACAAAATCCTCGTGCCATGTGTTCAACACTCTAGCCGCCAATTTACGGCCCAATACTTTTTTCAAGCCGGCATTGGAAACCTTAACCTCTTCAGAAAGGTCAAATATCTCCAAAATATCCTTATCCCTTTCAAAGCCAATGGCCCTGAACAAGGTGGTAACCGGTAATTTTTTCTTTCTATCAATATAGGCGTACATAACACCATTGATATCTGTTGCAAATTCTATCCAAGAACCTTTAAAAGGAATAACCCTAGCAGAATACAACTTAGTTCCGTTAGCATGGAAAGATTGACCAAAGAAAACCCCTGGAGAACGGTGCAACTGAGAAACAACAACACGTTCCGCACCATTGATAACAAAGGTACCACTTGGCGTCATATAAGGAATAGTTCCTAAGTACACATCTTGTACAATAGTCTCGAAATCCTCATGCTCGGGATCTGTACAATATAATTTTAATCTTGCTTTTAATGGAACACTATAAGTAAGTCCACGCTCTATACATTCTTGAATGGAATATCTCGGTGGATCAATGAAGTAATCTAAAAATTCTAATACGAACTGGTTCCTCGTGTCTGTAATGGGAAAGTTTTCCATGAAGGTGTTATACAACCCTTCATTGCCCCTCTCGTCAGATT
Source organism: Arenibacter algicola (assembly GCF_018860365.1). Classification (GTDB taxonomy): domain Bacteria; phylum Bacteroidota; class Bacteroidia; order Flavobacteriales; family Flavobacteriaceae; genus Arenibacter; species Arenibacter algicola_B. The sequence continues at coordinate 97,641 of NZ_JAHKPO010000016.1, read as the reverse complement.
TAGTTTCAAGCTGAAAAAAATCTTGAAATGATTTAATCTGAATGTCCAAGAAATCCGGATAGTTCGGAGTGTTCTTAGCGGATGCGAAACTTATTCTTTCAGTCTGATTTGTGAACATCTATGGACAAAATTTTGAACGTGAATATTTTAATTGGGTAGTGTACTACAATATACACGGTATGTATAAAAAGGCTTAGGTCTAGCCACAAAAAGCGGAAAGACCTAAACCAAAATAATAATGGTTGTTGTTACTATTATTTAAGCTCAACTTCCGCTCCTGCTTCTTCCAAAGATTTTTTAATTCCTTCAGCTTCGTCTTTAGAAACACCTTCCTTAACGGCTTTTGGTGCGCTATCAACGATATCTTTAGCATCTTTCAATCCTAAACCAGTTAATTCCTTAACCAATTTAACAACTGCCAATTTAGAAGCACCGGCTGCTTTCAATATAACATCAAATTCAGTTTGAGCTTCAGCAGCATCACCACCTTCAGCAGCACCGCCACCAGCAGCAACAGCAACTGCAGCAGCTGCAGGCTCTATACCGTACTCATCTTTTAATATATTAGCCAACTCATTTACTTCCTTTACTGTAAGGTTAACCAATTGTTCTGCGAAATCTTTTAAATCTGCCATTTTTCTATCGTTTAATAAAATTTTAAAATATAATTGTTTTTAGTGCGTACGTATTATCTTTCTGATAATGTCTTAAGGATTCCAGCAAGTTTACCACCACCAGATTTAAGTCCAGAAATAACATTTTTAGCTGGGGATTGTAACAATCCAATAATTTCTCCAACCATTTCTTCTTTAGACTTAATGCTTTCTAGAGCATCCAATTGATCATCACCAACATAAATTGCTTCGGCAATATATGCTCCTTTCAACAAAGGCTTGTTAGACTTTTTTCTAAAAGTCTTGATCAGCTTTGCAGGTGCATTTCCGGTTTCCGAAAACATTAAAGAGGTATTCCCCTTCAATACTGTTGGAAGTTCACCGAAATCCTTATCCGAAGCCTCCATTGCTTTTGCAAGCAAGGTATTCTTAACTACAGCAAGTTTTATATCAGCCTTGTAACAAGCCCTTCTTAAAGCTGAAGTAGTTTCAGCATTTAATCCGGAAATATCGGCTAAATATATAGTGGAGCTATCCCCTAACTGCGCAGTTAAATCTTGTATAACATTTAATTTCTCTTCTCTTGTCATAATAAAAATTTTTAACTACCAGTTAAACTGCTTTTGGATCCAATGCAACACTAGGACTCATGGTACTGGACATATATATAGTTTTTACATATACTCCTTTGGCTGCAGTTGGCTTTAATTTTACCAATGTATCCAACAGTTCGTTGGCATTATCCGCAATTTTATCAGCTGAGAAAGAAACTTTCCCAATTGCAGCATGCACAATTCCTGTTTTATCCACTTTAAAATCGATCTTACCGGCTTTTACCTCAGCTACTGCTTTGGCAACATCCATTGTAACCGTACCTGTTTTTGGGTTCGGCATAAGACCTCTTGGTCCCAAGACCCTACCTAAAGGACCTAGCTTACCCATAACACTTGGCATTGTGATGATTACATCAACATCGGTCCAACCGTTTTTAATTTTATCCAAATATTCGTCCAATCCTACGAAATCAGCTCCAGCTTCTTTAGCCTCAGCTTCTTTGTCCGGTGTTACCAAAGCCAAAACCTTAACATCTTTACCAGTACCGTGGGGAAGTGTAACAACACCACGAACCATTTGATTGGCTTTTCTTGGATCAACGCCCAAACGTACCGCCAATTCAACAGATGCATCGAATTTTGTATTGGTTATTTCTTTTACTAAAGCAGATGCCTCTTCAACAGAATAGAGTTTGTTCTTATCTATTTTGCTGTGGGCTTCTTTTTGCTTCTTTGTTAATTTTGCCATTCTAAATTGCTTTTAAGATTTTAAAAAGGTCTGTTGCCTGCAACTTTTAAACCCATAGATCTTGCTGTACCCGCAACCATACTCATTGCTGATTCTACCGTAAAGGCATTAAGATCTACCATTTTGTCTTCAGCGATCAACTTGATCTGGTCCCAAGATACACTTGCAACCTTGTTTCTGTTAGGCTCGCCAGATCCTTTTTTAATCTTAGCCGCTTCCATTAATTGAACTGCCGCCGGCGGTGTCTTTACAACGAAGTCGAACGACTTGTCTTTATAAACCGTGATCGCAACTGGCAATACTTTGCCTGGCTTGTCCTGCGTACGAGCATTGAATTGCTTACAGAACTCCATAATGTTGACCCCGGCAGCACCTAAAGCGGGTCCAACCGGTGGCGATGGATTCGCTGCACCTCCCCTAACTTGTAGTTTAACTACTTTACTTACTTCTTTTGCCATTGTTTAAAATTAAATTTAAAGAGTGTTAATTTGGAAGCAACACTTCTTTTATCTATGTAACAGTTCTTATTAAACTTTTTCTACTTGCATATAGCTGAGTTCCAATGGTGTTTTTCTTCCAAAAATCTTCACCATTACCTCCAGCTTGCGTTTTTCTTCATTAATTTTTTCTACGGTTCCGTTAAAACCATTGAAAGGCCCGTCAATAACCTTTACAGTTTCACCAAACACAAATGGTATGGCAACACTATCGGTCTTAACAGCCAATTCATCCACTTTCCCAAGCATTCTATTCACTTCGGATTTCCTCAAGGGAACAGGATCCCCACCTTTGGTCTCACCCAAAAATCCAATAACATTGGTAATAGAACGGATAATATGAATCATTTCCCCTCCAAGGTTGGCTTTGATCATAATATATCCAGGAAAGTAAACACGTTCCTTATTTATCTTTTTCCCGTTCCTTATTTGCACCACTTTTTCAGTAGGAACAAGAACTTCTTCCAAATAGTCTTCAAAACCAAGCCTAGCAATTTCTGCCTCTATATAGCCTTTAATTTTGTTCTCCTGACCACTTACAGCTCTTACAACATACCATTTCTTATCCAATACTTCTGACATACAGTGCTTCTTAATTGATTATGTTATTGAAATACAGTTGTATCAATTTACCAAACAAACTATCAACACCCCAAGTCGCAAGCGCAAAAATTATAGAAAACACCGCTACGATCACCATCAAGTTGGAAGACTCCGCCCTTGTAGGCAAAGTAACGTTATTCCTAAGTTCGTCTATAGATTCTCTTATATATGTAATCATGCTGCGAAATATTTATTTTCTAAACTATAAAACAAGGCCTTAAAAAAATACTGACGACATCATCCCAATCAGAAAAGAACCCATTGTATTTTGCACGGGCGGAGAGGCTCGAACTCCCGACACCTGGTTTTGGAGACCAGTGCTCTACCAACTGAGCTACACCCGTTTATATTTACATTGAAAGGTATCCCGCTTTAGCAAGACACCCTCAATGTAAACAATACTATACTAAATATTAATCTAATATCTTGGTAACCTGACCTGCACCAACTGTTCTACCACCTTCACGGATAGCAAAACGCAAACCTTCACTAAGTGCAATTGGAGACAACAAGTCAACAATAATAGTAAGGTTATCACCAGGCATAACCATCTCAACTCCACTAGGAAGATTGATAGTACCAGTAACATCTGTAGTTCTTACATAGAACTGAGGACGGTAGTTGTTATGAAATGGAGTGTGACGTCCACCTTCTTCTTTTTTAAGGATATAAACCTCAGCTTCAAATTTAGCGTGTGGCTTAACAGAACCTGGCTTACAGATTACCATCCCTCTTTTTATTTGAGATTTTTCAATACCTCTCAAAAGGATACCAACGTTATCTCCAGCTTCACCTCTGTCCAATATCTTACGGAACATCTCAACCCCAGTAATGGTAGAGTTCAATTTCTCAGCACCCATACCGATGATCTCAACAGGATCTCCTGTGTTTGCAACTCCTGTTTCAATACGTCCAGTAGCAACAGTTCCACGACCAGTAATAGTAAATACATCTTCAACAGGCATCAAGAAAGGCTTATCAACATCCCTTGTTGGCAATTCGATCCAGCTATCAACAGCTTCCATCAATTCCATTACAGTATCAACCCATTTTTGCTCACCGTTAAGTGCACCTAAAGCCGATCCAGAAATAACAGGTCCATTGTCTCCATCATACTCGTAGAAAGAAAGCAACTCCCTTACTTCCATTTCAACCAATTCCAAAAGCTCCTCATCATCAACCATATCAACCTTGTTCAAGAAAACAACGATTCTTGGAATACCAACCTGACGTCCTAAAAGGATGTGCTCACGAGTCTGTGGCATAGGACCATCAGTAGCAGCAACAACCAAAATAGCACCGTCCATTTGAGCAGCACCAGTAACCATGTTCTTTACGTAATCCGCGTGACCTGGACAATCCACGTGAGCATAGTGACGGTTCGCGGTAGAATATTCTACGTGTGAAGTATTAATTGTAATACCTCTTTCCTTTTCTTCAGGAGCGTTATCGATAGAATCGAAACTTCTCATTTCAGAAAGTCCTGCGTTTGCCAATACTGTAGTAATCGCAGCAGTCAATGTAGTTTTACCGTGATCCACGTGTCCAATAGTACCTATATTTAAATGCGGTTTGGAACGATCAAATGTTGCCTTTGCCATGTTTGTTAATTTTAATTCTTAGTTTATATTAGTGTACAAATAATGCCTTAATTGAGCCAATGATGAGATTTGAACTCATGACCTCTTCCTTACCAAGGAAACGCTCTACCCCTGAGCTACACCGGCATCTTTAATTTTAACCATTGGGCCAGGCCCAATCTAAAACTATACCCTATACCCAAAGTTTAAGAGCGTTGACGAAGTTTACCCTCGGCGTCGCTCTGGACAGGATCTTAAAATCTAGTCCATTTAATTTTAATTGCGCAAAGCCCCATCAAAGGAGCTTTTGCTTTTAAAATTTAGAGCGGGAGACCGGGTTCGAACCGGCGACATTCAGCTTGGAAGGCTGACGCTCTACCAACTGAGCTACTCCCGCTTTTATAATTTTTAGGCAAACCTAAAAATTAATTTCATCATTTCAAAAAAAACTTTCTGTATTTTCATACAAAGACTAATTAAAGCCTTTTGTGGGGAGAGCAGGATTCGAACCTGCGAAGACGTAGTCAGCAGATTTACAGTCTGCCCTCGTTGGCCGCTTGAGTATCTCCCCAAACCATATTTTAAAGAACCTAAGAAAATATAAATTTTCTTTTTTTTGAGCCGATAGAGGGATTCCCCTCGACTACGCTCGGGATAAACTTCTCGTCCCAATCGCTTTTCAACCCTATTTCAAAATTTCAAACAAAAATAATACTATTTCTGTTTTTTTTGAGCCGATAGAGGGACTCGAACCCACGACCTGCTGATTACAAATCAGCTGCTCTAGCCAGCTGAGCTACATCGGCTTTTGTTACTTTTTTCGTCAAAAAAAAGTCCGCTATTTCTAACGGACTGCAAATGTAGATATTTATTTATTTAATCAAAACATTTTTTGATAATTTTTTTAAGCATTTAATCTTATTTTTTCTTTTCGCTTAACCAACTTCCTTTCCAAGGAACTACATGCCGTGTCCACAGCCTCTTCAAAGGACTTACATTGCTTTTTTACCACAAACTTATCTTTAGGTACCAACACCTTGATTTCCACGATTTTATTCTCCTTGGCACTTGTGTTTTCAACCTTTAGGTAGACATCGGAACTAATTACCTTGTCATAAAACAGTTCCATTTTATTCAATCTTGCCTGAATAAAGTCAATAAGCTTTCCGTCTGCAGTGAAATTCACCGATTGTGCATTTACTTTCATAGAATGAAGTTTTAAAAGAATTAAACAATAAATTAAGACTGTACTATTTCTTACTTCTAGGATGAGCCGCCAAATGTACCTTCTTTAATTCCGCAATACTATTATGGGTATAAACCTGTGTTGATGCCAAACTGGAATGCCCCAATAATTCCTTTACGGAATTTAAATCCGCCCCCTTATTTAGCAAATGTGTGGCAAAGGTATGCCTTAAAATATGCGGACTCTTTTTTACCTTGGCCGACACTAAACTAAAGTACTTATTTATAATTCTATAAACAAGCGTTTCGTACATTTTATTGCCTTTGCCCGAGAGAAAAATAAACGCTTCATCCTGGATTACTTGCAACGCATTGCGTTCATGATTATATTCCAAAAACAAATCCTTGGTAGCCTCCAAAAGCGGAATAATCCTTTCCTTATTTCGCTTTCCCAATACCTTTATTGTCATAGCCCCATAATCCACATCCTTAACCTTAAGACCTATCAGTTCAGCTCGTCTTATACCCGTCGTATACAGCAATTCGATAATCAACTTGTCGCGCTTACCTTCAAAATTATCTTCGAAAGGAATTTGGGAAAGAACATCTTCCATCTCCATTTCGGAAAAAGGAATCTCAATTTTCTTTGAAGTCTTAAGGGCTTTATGTTTTGCCAAAGGGTTAATGGTCAAAATCCCTACTCCCAAAAGAAACTTATAATAAGCCTTTAACGATGCAATTTTGCGATTTACAGACCGGTTGGATACCCCTGATTCCACCAAGGAAATTACCCAACTCCTAATCAAGCTGTAAGATACTTGGACTATATCCTCAAGATCAAACTCCTCCCTACAAAAATTTTTAAATTCGATTATATCGTTCTGATATGCTTTTGTAGTATGCGGAGAATAGTTCTTCTCCAAAGACAAATATGAAATAAATGATTCTATGGACATATCCCAAAGTTACAAAAGATAATCCCCGATAAGAATAGGGCACAAAAAAAAAGTCCCACATTAAGTGGAACTTTTAATACTATTATAAATTCAAGCAGATCTAGATTTCTTCTTTATCCCTTAGACCTTGAATATATTGAGCTTTCTGAATCTTCGCTCTGTTCTCTACAGATGGCTTAGTAAACTGCTGACGTTTTCTCAACTGTCGCATTGTACCTGTCTTGTCGAACTTACGCTTGAAACGCTTTAAAGCTCTATCGATGTTTTCTCCTTCTTTTATTGGTATTATTAACATGGGCAATAACCTCCTCTCTTTTGTGATTAAGGCTGCAAATATATACCTTAAAAATGAATTACAAATAATTATTTTAAAATTTTTCTAGCAATGACCACTTTCTGTATCTCGGTAGTACCTTCCCCAATAGTGCACAACTTGGAATCCCTATAGAATTTTTCTACGGGAAAATCCTTGGTAAACCCATATCCACCGTGTATTTGCACTGCTTCATTAGCTACTTTTACACATACTTCCGAGGCATACATTTTGGCCATAGCCCCCAATTTGGTAACATTACGCCCTTCATTTTTAAGGAAAGCTGCTTTGTGCAAAAGCAATTCCGAAGCCTCAATTTCTGTGGCCATGTCCGCAAGTTTAAAGGAAATACCTTGAAATTGGCTAATTGGCTTTCCAAACTGCACCCTCTCCTTGGAATATTTCAAGGCAGCTTCATAAGCCCCTTTGGAAATTCCCAAGGACAAAGCTCCTATGGAAATTCTTCCACCGTCCAAGATCTTCATGGACTGCACAAATCCTTCCCCTACTCCCCCCAATCTATTTGAGTCTGGAATCTTACAATTATCAAATACCAATTCAGCCGTTTCACTGGCCCGCATTCCCAATTTGTTTTCTTTCTTTCCACTGCTAAAACCAGGTGTTCCCTTTTCCACTACAAAGGCAGTCATGCCATGACTATCCCCTTTCTCCCCTGTTCTTACCACCACCACTGCAATGTCCCCACTCTTTCCATGGGTAATAAAATTCTTGGCTCCATTCAAAACCCAGGTGTCACCCTCCTTGACCGCTGTGGTACTCATACCTGCGGCATCGGAACCAGTATTGTGCTCCGTAAGGCCCCAGGCCCCAATCCATTCGGCAGTAGCCAATTTTGGAATCCATTTTTTCTTTTGAACCTCATTCCCAAAAGTAAGAATATGATTGGTACACAATGAATTATGTGCTGCTACCGATAATCCTATGGAAGGATCTACCTTGGAAATCTCTTCAATGATAGCCACATATTCATGATAACCCAAGCCGGAACCCCCAAGTTCTACAGGAACCAAAACCCCCATAAAACCCATTTCCCCAGCTTTCTTAAAAACCTCAACAGGAAAGGTTTGGGCCTCATCCCACTCCATTACATAGGGCCTAATATATTGTTCAGCAAACTCCTTGGCAGAGGCAGCCACCATTTGTTGAGTTTCAGAGTAATCAAAACTCATTGTAGAAGGGGTATCCATAACCATTATTAGCAATTTTTTTATAATTGCAAATATAACTTAATTATATCTAATTTTTCCGAAGGGAAATCTTCGATTTCCATTAATTCATCAAATGAAGTTATACCTCCATTCGCTTCCCTGAAAGCCACAATACGTGCCGCCACTTCATATTTTATGTAAACCAGTTTTGAGATATCCCTTGAAGACACTTGGTTTATATTGATTTTCGTTATGTCCGGACTTTCCAAAATCCCATAGTCGTTCAAAATTCTCTTCACCACTTCAGGCTGCAGGCCATAAACATGACCTAATTGCTCTTCAACCAAAAAACCTCCCAAGAGGTCCCTAAATTTTACAATGCGCTGGGAAAGCTTATCCCCTATTCCATTAATAGACCTTAATTCTTCTGCCGTGGCATTATTAAGATCCTTGATCTTGGCCTTTTTAATGGTATCCGGAACTGACACGGCTTTCAAACTTTTGAAAGAAGGAGACCTACTTCCATCTACCGACTCCACAGATCCTCTACGAGTCCATTCGGGAAACTTAAAATACGGGCGCAAACTTTCCAACAGGGAATCCGATATCAATGTTACCTTTTGAAATTCCTTCCCGGAATTAACAAATTGGTTCTTAGCCCTAAACACATATAGACGGTCTATTTCCTCTGTGGACATCCCCAAAATGTAGCCTTTATAATCTGTTATAAAATTAGGATTAAATGGATAGACAGTGACCGAATCCTTCTTTTGGTTTCGACTTCTCAGTTCATCAATTTTGGCCTGGTATTCTTCATCTAGGGTTAGGGAATTGGTCTTTTCCGTTACAGGATACGATTTAACAACAAAATATACCGTCTGGAAAATAACTATAAGAAGCAACAAAAAGAAAATCCCACTCCGCTCCTGTTTATTGAATTTAAAGTGGGATTTAAACGGTTTTCTGTTCACGACTCAAACTTTTTGTCTTAAAAACACTTTTACATTACTCGGATGATGCAGCAAAAAAGATTACATATCCCCATATCAAAAGCATCGCTATAAAAGCGGCTAAGTTCAAAATGTCACCTTTCCCAAATCTAGGTTGGCTATAAGCTAAATATAATAAAATAAGACCGTATTACTTAAATGTATTAAAAAGAAAATCCCACCTCATTCCGGATTATGGAATTTAAGATGGGATTAATACTTATTATCCTAAGTCTTTAATTACGCCTTTCCCTTTTTTTTGTAAAGCATATTTGCCTTAAGTTTTACCAAATAGTCATCAAGATCTCTTTTCACCTCACCGGACATCAGATAAAGTCCAATAATGTTTGGAAAGGACATGGCCAAAATCATCATATCCGAAAAATCCAATACTGCTCCCAAACTCACCGATGCACCTACCACCACAAAAACTAGGAACAACATCTTATATACAAACTCTACTTTCTTACTTTTTCCAAAAAGATAGGTCCAGGCCCTCATCCCATAGTAGGACCAGGAAATCATGGTTGAAAATGCAAACAAGAATACCGCTAAGGCCAAAACATATGGAAACCATGAAAGCACACTTCCGAAAGCATCAGACGTTAATTGGGCACCTGCCATCCCCTCTACTTCGTGCATTCCTGTAAATATTAAAACCAAGGCAGTCAAGGTACAAACCACAACCGTATCTATAAATGGCTCCATGAGCGCTACAAAACCTTCTGAAGGCGGATGATTTGTCTTCGCCGTACTATGTGCTATTGCAGCGGAACCAACTCCTGCTTCATTGGAGAACGCGGCCCGCTGAAAACCAACGATCAAAACCCCTATAACACCACCTTTGAGTGCACTTGGGCTAAAAGCCCCATCTACTATGGCCGCGAATGCAGGACCAATATTTTCTATATTGATGATGATTACCGTTAATGCGGCCAAAATATAAATAGAAGCCATAATAGGCACTACTCTACCTGTAACATTGGCTATACTATTAATTCCACCAATTATAACCACACCAACAAGAATAGCCGTAATTATTCCAAACCAAAACCCATTGCCCTGTAAGGCTGGGAATTGTCCGGAAAGCTGCTCAAAAGATTGATTGGCCTGAAACATATTTCCACCTCCAAAGGAAGCGCCCACTGCCAATACGGCAAACAGACCGGCAAGCGCCTTACCTAAACCTTTTAGATTCCTTTTCTCCAGACCATAGCGCAAATAGTTCATTGGACCTCCAAAAACACGGCCATCAGGAAGTATATTACGGTATTTAACTCCTAATGTACACTCCACAAATTTGGAGGACATTCCCAAAAGACCGCAGACAATCATCCAAAATGTTGCACCTGCACCTCCTAAGGAAACGGCCACCCCTACCCCTGCAATATTTCCAAGTCCCACCGTACCGGAAACGGCTGTCGCCAAGGCTTGAAAATGGGTCACCTGTCCCGGGGCATCCGGATCGTCATATTTACCTTTGGCCAAATCAATGGAATGTCTAAATCCCCTGAAATTGATAAAGCCCATTCTCAAAGTAAAGAAAATGGCTCCGATTACCAACCAAATTACGATAAATGGTATCGCCTTTTGCTGTGGATCTCCATTGGGATGGGTTATAATAACTGGTTCATCATATTTAACCTCTGCCAAAAAATGAGCTCCTTGCTCAATTACGTGCTCAGAGTTCTCGGAATTGTATATTACCCCACCTTCCTTGGCCAAATATTTTAATTGGCCGCTGACGGGAGACGTTATTGTTTCTGTGGTTCCATTACTTTTAGAAATAATTGCAATATCATCCCCTTTTTTTACTTTTTGTCCTTCTGGCTTCAACCACTCTTTAAGAATAAACTTATCTTTAGTTTCTGGAGACCAACCGGGAATTCCAATACGTTTCACATCGGCATAAACCACGGGATCATAAATACCAATGGCAGCAAAAGGATCCCAAAAAAGAACAGATCCCAAAGCACTTACGGCAGGCGTCATAACTCCATTAAAAAATTCGGTAATTGCCTCGGTAGGTACTTTGTACTCCTTGGTAACCTGCACCCCCTTTGCATCGGTAATAGTAACTGTATACGGAAGCCCTTCGATAAGGTTAGTGGCCTGATTGGCGGTCAATGGGGTATTTTGATTACTCCATTTATATTGATAAGGTGGAGTACCTCCGTCAACCTCCAACTTTATAACCCCGTCATTGATGTTGTTCGACGGATTGTAAATAGACTCCTTTACAACAAGTTCTTGGGAAAATAATACAAACGAAAACAGTAAAAAAATGGAAGATATATATTTCTTCATAAGTAGCTTGAAAAGTTAAATTTTGTTGGTTTAGCTTCAAATATCCCGGCAATATCCTAAAAATAATGCTTGGAATCAAATATAATTGTTTCTATACTCAATCTATATGGAACATCTCATTTAATTTTTTAATTTGTTCCGGTCTCCCCAATACTATTACTTTCCCCTGTGGCTGCAATTTTAAATCGGCCTCTGGGTTAATTATATAATTGCCATTGGGCTCAATATATCCAATTATAGTACAGCCTGTCTTTCTTCTCAAATCCAGATCGCGCAAGGAATGGTTGTCTATCTTGGTCATAAAACTTTCTATGGTCACCTCTTCCAAATTGGTAGTATTTTCCCCATCCGTTGAAAGTTTGTCCATAAAGGTTATAAGGTCGGGTATAACCACTAAGGACGCCATATGATCCCCTCCTATCTTATCGGGCATAATTACCTTGTCCGCCCCCGCTAACCTTAACTTCTTTTGGGAAGTGATTTGGGAAGCCCTACTGATAATAAATAGGTTTTTGTTCAATTGCCTGGCAGAGAGCACCACAAACAGGTTGGCTGCATCATCGGGCATGGCCGTAATTAGGTATTGGGCCCTATCTATCCCTGCTTCTATCAAAGTATCATCTTCATTGGCATCACCTTCAATAAACAGGATCTCTTCCTCAAACTTCTCTATGACTTCCCTATTTTTTTCAATGACCACAAAGGGCCGGTTATAAGCCTTTAATCTTTCCGCGGCCTGATTTCCATTTCTGCCAAAACCACAAATAATTACATGTTTGCTTAAACTATTGATTTTGTTTTTCACCTTTTTTTTCTTTAGAAGTTGAAGCGCATTTCGACTTAGGATATATTCGGTTATTACTGAAATTGCGAACGCAAATATAAATACACTTGTTACAATTAAAACGACTGTAAATATTTTTGCCTCGGCATCCAACGGACGTACCTCAGAAAAACCAACGGTGGTAACCGTAATAATGGTCATATAAAAGGCGTCTATCCAGGTATAGTCCGATAGGAACCTATATCCGAGTACTCCGAACAACAAGACCATGACCAATAAAGCCAATGCCAAATACATTCGGGAGCGAAAAAGTCTTATCATACTTAAAGATCAAATACAGAGGTTCTTTTGGTGTATACCAAGTCCTTTATCCTTAGCCAAAAGGCCATAAACAAATAAAGGGCAAATCCAAAGCCCAGGGTAACGAAAGTAAGATATATAAAGGATGTACGAACTACTCTGGTACGTATACCCAAACGCTCGGCTATTCGTCTACAAACCTCAAATCCCCTTTTCTGAAAGTAATAAAGTACCGTATAGAAAATGTTCATGCCTTAAAATTAGGGTTTTCTATTTAATAATTGATGGCCCACAGCACATTGCAAACATTTATTTTTTGTACAGTATTCATTATACAACTGTATTACGGCCTGACTTTCTTTGGCTGAGGGAAATTGCAATTTAAGTGACTTAAACTTAGAAATAACCGTATTACTTTCTGATATTATACCCGAAATAATATTTATTATCTCGTCTGGCACATCCCTTCCCATATGTTTTGCATAGCTTAATTTTATGGGAAGCACAGTATTGACAATCAATAAATCTACAAATTTCCTAGTGAGAATCTTGACATGTTTCTTGGATACTTTTCCAAAAGTATAATGGTTGTTCCAATATTCGCTGGCGGAAACTTTAAAAACCAAATAAATTTCCTCAACACTTTTGGCATTGATAACCCTACTAAATAGGTTGTGGTGCAACACATACAAATTAGCCAATTGGGAAAGTCTGATGGTGGGGAAATTAGATGGGCGCAGTTTAAAAAACTCCGGTTTTTGATGTGGCAGGTCCAAAAAATGGAACTTGGCTTTTAGAAAAGTAAATTCCTTTTTTAAACTATCATAGTAATTATCGCCGATAATATCATCATCCAAGAATCCGGCAAAGCCGTATAGCAAACTCTCCATTTGAAGCGTATTATCCTGTATTTTGCGCACCAGAGGGAAAGGCAGCCGTTTGGCAATTTCAAAAAAGGGTTCACTATTTATTTTAAGTCCAAAATTCTTGGAAAGCAAAACAAAAAACACGCGCTCCCAATCATTGTTCGAATCTTTTAAAAGTTTGGTAACCAAATCGGTTTTCCTTTCCAAACGTTCAAAATAGAGAACCTCCAACCAATTCTGCAAAACAAAATCAGAAGTATGGCCTATCTCATTTCCACAATTTATTAATGAACGCTCTTTGTGGTAAAACAATTTTTGATACTCCTGCAAAAGACTGGATGGAATATAGTCCCTGAGCACCAAAGTGGGAATAACCGTATTATCCTTCCTGAACACATCACAATCGTCCTCCCAAACTACATGTAATATTACGTTTTGATAATTGGGATCTGTTTCGTGATTGTGGGCGTACCAATCGGAAGATTTAATATGCATCTCTACCGTACCGGCCCACAACTGTTCATCTATTTGAATCTTGGCATTAAAAAAATCGGGCCCTGACAAAAGATTATGCGAACCTACATCCAATATTTGGATAGCTTCATTATTGGAACTTTTTAAATTCCCCAATTGAAGTTTTTTATACTTCCAAATAAAATGCAAAATATCTTCCCGCATAATCCAATGTAAAGAAAAAACCAATACTCCACAAGGTTACGGGAAAGTAAGATAATTTGTGCAAGAAGCCTGTTAGACCTTAATTATAACACGGCTGCCCATCAATTATATTATTCCGCTACATCACCTTCCCAGTTCATAAACCCTCCTACCAAATTGTAAGCGTTTTCAAAGCCCAACTTGTTCATGATGGCACATGCCTGACCACTTCGTTGGCCAGACCTACAATAGACGTAGTAGTTTTTGGTTTTATCCAATTTTTCCAGTTCGGCAACAAACTCTTGCCCTAAATAAATATCTATATTGGTTGCGTTTGGGATATAACCTTCCTCAACCTCTTCCGGAGTCCTAACATCCAACAAGAAGGCGTTCTCGTCGTTTTCAAATTGTTCACTCCACTCCTCTTGTGATAAATCTGCCATTTGTGTTATTCTTTAATCCCCAAAAATAATGCTTTTAAAAAAAATCATCCAACATTTAAAGCACAAATATATAAGGAAGCACTTTGCCAAAAATAAAGCAACCCTATTTTACTCATTTAAATATGCATATTACAATTTAACAAATTTTTATCACCAACCATGTTGGAGAACCTAATTAAATCCATACATTTGTATATACAATTGTTGTAGCAACATGAATGTAGAAAAAATTATTAAAACAGACAAGCAAATCCCTATAGCAAGTAGGACCATTATACACTTGAGCCTTGTTGAAACCAAGATCAATGAGATAATGACAGCGGCACTAAAGCCGCATGGGGTATCATTGCAGCAGTTTAACGTACTAAGGATTCTAAGGGGCCAAAAAGGAAAACCCGCCAATCTCTCTACCTTAAACGAAAGAATGGTTACGAAGATGAGCAATACTACTAGGTTGGTAGACAAATTGATCCTTAAGGGCTATGTAGAACGAATGGTCTGCCCAAGTAACCGCAGGAAAGTTGAAATAAATATAACTCCTGCAGGTGAAAGCGCCTTGTCCCTAATGGATCTGGCCATGAAAGAATCCGAGGTAAAATTGTTGGAAAATTTTTCTACCGACGATTTATCGTCCTTAAATGAATTACTGGATAAATTTTAAAAGCAATATAAACAGGTATAAATAATTATTAAATTCAAAACATGAATTCTTATATAGAAAATTTAAATTGGCGCTATGCCACCAAAAAGTTTGACGCTTCCAAAAAAGTGTCCCAAAAAGATCTAGAAAATTTATTGGAAGCTACCTCCTTGAGTGCATCCTCCTACGGATTGCAACCTTATGAAATATTGGTTGTAGAAGATGCTGCATTGAGAAGTAAATTACAACCAGCAGCCTGGGGACAATCCCAAATAACAGAAGCCTCCCACTTAATAGTTTTGGCCAACCAGTCCACTTTCGGGGAGGAATTGGTAGACAATTATTTAGACAATGTAAGTGAAACACGTGGTATTCCTTCCAATGATCTTGAAGGATACTCAGATTTTATGAAGTCCAAATTAATGCCGCTATCCGAATCGGCCAAGGCTACTTGGACTGCTAGACAAACCTATATAGCATTGGGCAATTTACTGTCCGCAGCTGCCGATTTAAAAATAGATACCTGTCCCATGGAAGGTTTTGATAGTGCCCAATTCAACGAAATGCTTGGACTATCCAAAAAAGGACTTAACGCTGCCGTACTTGTAGCAATAGGTTATAGGTCTGAGGAAGATAAAACACAACATTATAAAAAAGTACGTAAAACCAAAGAGAATTTAATTACATATATATAAACAGGAACATTAACAAACATTATCTTAAAATTGAAATTATGAAAAAAAGCGCATTAAGTTTAGTATTGTCCGTATTTACAGGTTTAACAGCCATGGCAACCACTCCAGTGGACAACGAAGTAAAACAAGTAAAAACAACCGAAAGTACAGTTACCTGGAAAGGATACAAGGTTACAGGATCCCATCATGGAACAATTGCCATTAAAGAAGGGTCCTTAATTTTTAACGGGGACAAACTAACTGGGGGAGAATTTGTAGTAGATATGCCTACTTTGGTTTCAAACGACCTACAGGGTGAATACAAAGGAAAGCTGGAAGGGCACTTAAAGTCAGATGACTTTTTTGGTGTCGAGGCACATCCTACTTCCAAATTGGTATTTACCAATGTAAAGTCTACAGGTAAAAATTCATATGAAGTAATTGGAAATCTTACGGTAAAGGGAAAAACCAATCCTGTTACCTTTGACATCTCCATATATGGAAACAAGGCAACGGCCACTATGAAGGTAGACCGTTCCCTTTACGACGTTAAGTACGGATCAGGTAGTTTCTTCGACAATTTAGGGGATAAAACCATATATGACGAATTTGATCTAGTGGTGGATCTGGTATTCTAAACGTTTCCAAATAACGCTGTTTAAAACCTCACAATTGTGGGGTTTTTTATTTTTTACGTAACACAGGTTTGTAAATTTGAAATTCCTTCTTATATTTGGCCTGCAATGAAGAACATGGTATCAAATACTTGGTGGTGGAGTAACTTACGAAAAACATCGTGAGCAAAGCATCATTGTAGTATAACTATATAAAAGGCTTGTCATCACGACAAGCCTTTTTTTCGTTTATCATAGAATTCAAAGAACCAATTGGCAGAGAGTAGCAATTAAAAGAATTATCATGAAATACCAGTTAGTATCACATCACAAGAAAATACTTGCGGACACCATTACCCCAGTAAGTGTTTATTTAAAAATTAGAGATCGTTTCCCCAATAGTATTCTTTTGGAAAGTAGTGACTACCATGCCAACGACAATAGTTTTTCCTATATATGCTGCAACCCCATAGCTTCCATAAAAGTAGAAAACGAGACGGTCAACAAACAATTCCCGGACGGTTCCATAGAGGAAATCAGCATTGACGAACATACTGACATCCCAGGCATTTTGCATGATTTTAGTCAAAAATTTGAATCCCAGAACAATAACTTTAAGTTTATCAACAATGGTTTGTTCGGATATATGGCCTATGATGCAGTGCGATATTTTGAAGACATAGACATTTCCAAAAAAAATAACAGTATCTCCATTCCGGACATCTATTATGCCGTTTATCAAAATATAGTGGCCATAAACCATTTTAAAAACGAAGCCTATATTTTTGCTCACTGCTATGAATCCGAAAATAATATTGGGGAAATAGAACAAATTCTCAGAGCCAAAAACTTTGCCTCCTACAATTTTTCCAAAGACGGAAATCCAATATCCAATCTTAAGGACGAGGAATATAAGGAGCATGTAGAACTGGCAAAAAAACATTGTAACAGAGGCGATGTTTTCCAACTGGTATTATCCAGAAGGTTCTCGCAAGAATTTAAAGGCGACGAATTTAATGTATATAGGGCGCTGCGATCTATAAACCCGTCTCCGTATTTGTTCTATTTTGATTATGGGGATTTCAAAATTTTTGGAAGCTCTCCCGAAGCCCAACTAATAGTAAAGGATGGCAAGGCTGAAATTCATCCCATTGCAGGAACCTTCAAAAGAACAGGAAATGATGAACAGGATGCGGAATTGGCCAAAAAATTAAAGATAGACGACAAGGAGAACAGCGAACACGTTATGTTGGTCGATCTTGCTAGAAACGACTTAAGTAGAAACGGCACCATGGTAAAGGTGGAAAACTATAGAGAGGTTCAATTCTTTTCACATGTAATACATTTGGTCTCCAAAGTAACCGGACTAAAGAAAAAAGACATCCCAACCATGAAAGTTGTCGCCGACACCTTTCCTGCCGGCACCTTAAGCGGTGCCCCAAAACACATGGCCATGCAACTTATTGAAAAATACGAAAAAACCAGTAGGGGCTATTACGGTGGAGCTATAGGGTTTATGGATTTTAACGGAAACTTTAACCATGCCATTATGATCAGAACCTTTTTAAGTAAAAATCATCAATTGCATTACCAGGCCGGAGCCGGTTTAGTGGCCGCTTCAAATCCTGAAAACGAACTTCAGGAAACCTACAACAAATTGGGAGCCCTGACCAAAGCCTTGGAAATAGCCGAAACTATATAATAGCACCAATTAATTTCCTCGTTGTTTCTTATCGGGGTATATGGATAGATCAATATAAAATGTTCATTAGAGAACATCAATAGTATGAAAGAGAATACAGATAATAAAACAAACACCAAATCCGTGGGCAAAGGACAAGGCAAGTCCATATTGGTAATAGATAATTACGACAGTTTCACCTACAACCTGGTCCATTATTTGGAGGATTTGGATTGTACCGTAACCGTTAAAAGAAATGACCAAATTGGTCTTGATGAAATTGAGGCCTTTGATAAGATCGTTCTTTCTCCAGGCCCGGGCATCCCAGATGAAGCTGGCCTTCTCAAAGAAATTATAGCCATGTACGCACCTACAAAAAGTATCTTTGGGGTGTGCTTGGGACAGCAGGCCATTGCTGAAGTGTTTGGAGGTTCATTGGTAAACATAGACCAGGTCTACCACGGTATAGCCACCAAAATAGATATTGTAAAGGATGATATTTTGTTTGATGGATTGCCAAAAGAAATTGAGGTGGGGCGCTATCACTCTTGGGTAGTTGACCCTGCACTTCCAGAAGTATTGGAAGCTACCTCTTTTGACGAAAATGGACAGGTGATGTCCTTGCGTCACAAGGTATTTGATGTAAGTGCCGTACAGTTTCATCCCGAATCTGTATTGACTCCTTATGGCAAAAAAATATTGGAGAACTGGGTAGCCTCCCCTAACCGCTCATAAGGTGTAGAGCCAATTAAGAGCTTTTAGACAAAAAATAATTATAACCAAAAAAACCCTTGCATTTTAAGAGGGTTGGAGAGAGACTTATGAAAGATATTTTAAACAAACTGATCAATCACGATGTACTTCCAAAAGAGGATGCAAAACAGGTTTTGGTAAATATTGCCAAAGGAGATTACAATACAAGCCAGATTGCCGCCTTTTTAACGGTTTACATGATGCGTAGTGTTACTATAGAAGAATTGGAAGGCTTTAGGGACGCCTTGCTGGAGCTTTGTCTGGCGGTAGACCTTTCGCAATACAACCCCATAGATCTATGTGGTACGGGTGGTGACGGCAAGGACACCTTTAACATCTCTACTTTGGCCAGTTTTGTTACGGCAGGAGCAGATGTTAAGGTTACCAAACACGGCAACTATGGCGTTTCTTCAAAGTGCGGTAGCAGCAATGTTATGGAATTCCTGGGCATCAAATTCAGTAATGAGGCCGGATTTCTTGAAAAATGTATAGACGAGGCAGGAATTTGTGTATTGCATGCACCACTATTTCATCCAGCCATGAAAAATGTAGCCCCTATACGTAGGGAATTGGGCGTAAAAACTTTCTTTAATATGTTGGGACCAATGGTGAACCCAGCCTTCCCCAAAAACCAAATGGTCGGGGTTTTTAATTTGGAATTGGCAAGAATGTACGGTTATCTATATCAAAAGACCGATAAGAACTTCACGGTATTGCATGCTTTGGATGGTTACGATGAAATTTCATTGACCGGAAACACCAAAACCATTACCAACAAATCCGAGGGGATGTTAAAGCCTTCCGATTTTGGAGTGGAAGCCATTTTGGCGTCGGAAATAGTGGGTGGAGATAGTATTGAAGAATCTGCACAGGTTTTTCTCAATGTTTTACAGGGAAAAGGTACTATACCACAAAATAATGTGGTCTGTGCCAATGCCGGTATTGCCATAGCCACGGTAAAAGGAATTAGCCCAAGGGAAGGCTTTGAAGAAGCCAAGGAATCCCTATTGAGCGGAAAAGGGCTTGCGGCATTAAAAAAATTACAGGCCTTGAGTCAATAGATATAAACGGCTATACCTAAGCCAACTTTATAGTATCATGAATATACTGGACAAAATAGTTTTGGATAAAAGAAAGGAAGTGGATTTAAAAAAATCCATAATCCCGGTTTCCCAGTTGGAAGCCTCCGTATTATTTCACAGACCCACCGTTTCCTTGGCCAATGCCCTCAGAAATAGCAACAGTGGAATAATAGCGGAACACAAACGGAGATCTCCGTCCAAGTCGGTCATCAATCAAAACAACAGTTTAGCCGATGTGGCCGTAGGTTATGAAAAAGCTGGCGCCTGTGGCATGTCTGTCCTAACGGATGGGAAATATTTTGGCGGATCATTGGACGACCTGTTGTTGGCCAGGGCATCCGTACAAATGCCGTTGCTTCGCAAGGAATTTATTATTGACGAATACCAATTGTTGGAGGCCAAGGCCCATGGCGCAGATGTGATATTGTTGATTGCAGCCATATTGACCAGGGCGGAAATTAAGGCTTTATCCGAATTTGCAAAACAATTGCACTTGGATGTATTGCTGGAGGTCCATGACGAAGAGGAGTTACACAAATCCATTATGCCCAGTTTGGACATGTTGGGAGTGAACAATAGAAATTTAAAGACTTTTGAAGTAAGCTTGGATACCAGTAAAGCTTTATCCAAAATAATTCCGGACGATTTTGTGAAGGTTTCAGAGAGCGGTATAAGTTCTACAGAGGCCATTCAGGAATTAAAACCTTACGGCTATCAAGGGTTCCTTATTGGGGAGAATTTTATGAAAACGGATAATCCCGGACTAAGCGCATTGCAATTTATTAAATCGATTAAATAACAAAGCGGCCATGAAACTGAAAGTGTGCGGAATGAAATTGAATACCTTGGAGGTCGCCACCCTTAATCCGGATTATCTTGGTTTTATATTTTGGGAACCCTCCAAAAGGTTTTTTGAAGGAAGTATTCCCGAATTGCCCGCCTCCATTAAAAAAGTAGGTGTTTTTGTGGATGCTACCCTTGAAGATATTGTTGAAAAAGTCAACACTTATGGTTTACGGGCAGTGCAATTGCATGGAAAGGAAAGTCCGGAGTTCTGTAGCGACCTTAAAAAGTTTACTATTGACCGTTCAAAAGCTTTAGGGGAGACAAATCTAAAAATAATAAAAGTCTTTTCTATAAAGGACGATTTCGACTTCCGCGTTTTGACCCCCTATGAAAATGTATGTGATTTTTTTCTTTTTGATACCAAGGGCAAATTACCTGGAGGCAATGGTTTCACCTTCAGTTGGGAAGTGCTAGGAAACTATCCCTCCACCAAACCCTATTTTCTAAGTGGAGGCATTGGACTGGACGAAGTTGAAAAAATAAGGGAATTTCAACAAAGACCGGAATCAAAATATTGCCACGCTATTGATGTCAATAGTAAGTTTGAATCGGAACCAGGATTTAAGGATATTAAAAAATTGAAGGAATTTAAAGAAGTATTGAGCAATGAGTAGTGGTAATCCCATACTTAATACTTAATACTCAGTACTGAATACTATACTATAAAACCATGAATTACAACGTAGACGAAAAGGGATATTATGGAGAATTTGGAGGAGCTTTTATTCCTGAAATGCTCTATCCCAATGTTGAAAACCTTAGACAGCAGTATCTTAAAATAATGGCAGAACCATCCTTTAAAAAGGAATTCGATCAATTATTGAAGGATTATGTAGGCAGACCTTCGCCCCTTTATTTTGCCAAACGTTTATCAGAAAAGTACAACACCAAGGTATATTTAAAGCGTGAAGATCTCAATCATACCGGTGCACATAAGGTCAACAATACCATTGGACAGATCTTAATGGCCAAACGTCTGGGCAAGACCAGGATCATTGCCGAAACCGGTGCCGGTCAACATGGCGTTGCAACGGCTACGGTATGTGCCCTTATGGGAATGGAGTGCATTGTATACATGGGCGAAATAGATATTGCCAGACAAGCTCCCAATGTTGCCCGAATGAAAATGCTCGGAGCTGAAGTAAGGCCAGCACTCTCCGGAAGTAGAACCCTAAAGGATGCTACCAATGAGGCCATAAGGGATTGGATCAACAACCCTGTGGACACCCATTATATTATTGGGTCGGCTATTGGCCCCCACCCCTACCCCGATATGGTAACCAGATTTCAGTCCATTATTTCCGAAGAAATAAAATGGCAGTTAAAAGAAAAAGAAGGCAGGGAAAATCCAGATTACGTTGTAGCATGTATAGGCGGTGGCAGTAATGCTGCTGGCACCTTCTATCATTTTCTACACGAAAAGGAAGTGGGCATTATTGCTGTAGAAGCGGCAGGACTGGGCGTGGATAGCGGTGAAAGTGCTGCAACCTCCGTCTTGGGAAAAATGGGAATAATACATGGCTGCAAAACCTTATTGATGCAAACTGCCGATGGGCAGATTACAGAACCTTATTCCATTTCCGCAGGACTTGATTATCCAGGGGTTGGACCCATGCACGCGCATCTATACAAAACGGGCAGGGCCGAATTTATTGCCGTTACGGACGATGAAGCTATGCAGGCGGGGATGGTACTATCCAAATTGGAAGGGATTATCCCAGCCATTGAATCCTCACATGCGTTTGCTATTCTGGAAACCAGAAAATTCCGACCAGAGGATGTCGTAGTCTTTAATCTCTCGGGACGTGGTGATAAAGATTTGGACACCTATATAAAATATTTTAAGCTGTAAGCTACATATACATGACCGCCCTGGTGGAATGCAAAAAAATAATTTTAGAATGAACAGAATACATCAAAAATTACAAGAAGATAAAAAAATATTGTCCATTTATTTTACCGCGGGCTACCCTTCTTTAAACGATACGGTAAAAATTATTCAAGATCTTGAAAAAAATGGTGTGGACATGATTGAGATCGGATTGCCCTTCAGCGATCCTTTGGCCGATGGTCCTACTATTCAGGCCAGTTCTACCCAGGCATTGAAGAATGGAATGACCACATCGTTATTATTTCAGCAGTTAAAAGATATCCGGAAATCAGTCTCCATACCCTTAATCCTTATGGGATATTTCAATCCTGTTCTACAATTTGGAGTAGAGGAATTCTGCAAAAAATGTCAGGAAATAGGAATAGACGGACTTATTCTGCCCGATCTGCCATTGGACGTATACCAAGAAGATTATGAAGCAATATTTAAAAAATATGGGCTTGTGAATGTTTTCTTGATAACCCCACAAACCAGTGATGCCCGTATCCGTCAAATTGATGCGGCCTCCGACGGATTTATTTATATGGTAAGTTCCGCCAGTGTTACCGGTTCCCAGGATGGTTTCGGAAATAATCAAGAAACCTACTTTGAGCGTATTGCGGATATGAAATTGAAAAACCCACAGGTCGTTGGCTTTGGAATAAGCAATTCCGAAACCTTTCTGCAAGCTACCAAACAGGCGAAGGGAGCCATTATTGGATCGGCCTTTATTAAATTTCTGACACAACATGGTGTTGACAAAATTGGCGATTTCGTTACGGGAATTCGAAAATAAACTACAGCGATGGACATTATAAATAATTGGAAAATAGTTCTGCTTTTGTGCCTTACCCTTGGTCTGGCACCTTATTTTCCGGAACCCCATATCCTAGGTAAGGTAAAATGGATATTGGGCGGGGCTGCCGGAATGAAACCCATGGACTGGTTCGATGTTCTTTTACACGGATTTCCATTTGTTCTGCTAATAAGGTTATTGGTCATAAAAGTCCTTAAAAAGTAAGTTTCTACTGCATTTACACCACCATGTTGGATTCCTGCCTGCGCAGGAATCCAATAGACTGGCATACCCTTTTTATCAATTCTTTATTGTTTACTAAAAACGACCTATGAATCGAAATTGGAAACTTCCCTCAATTTCAGCTATACTCCAATAACTACATGATCGGATATTAGAATGCCTTTATTCACGCAATGTCATTCCTGCGCAGGCAGGAATCCATTATTGAGGGCGCCAATCAATTGCAAGATCTTGCCATTGAGGATTATCTTTTATAATTAAGTTAATTTTCCAGTCGCGTTTCCATTTTTTAAGATTTTTTTCCCTCTTTATGGCATCATCAACAAATTGATGATTTTCAAAATAGACAAGTCTATCCAAGTTGTATTTTTTGGTGAAGCCATCATTTAATTTGTTTTTGTGCTCATAAATTCTTCGCTGTAAATCATTGGTCATTCCGATGTACAGGGTTCCATTCTTTTTATTTGTTAGAATATAGACGTAGTATTGATGAATGGTTTTGTGCATTTTACCTCCTTTTCTCCACTTCGTAAGATAATTATTAGGCAGACATTTGAAATTGTACATTTAAGATAATACAAAATTGGCAAAGAATGATTTGGTTGTGTTCCAATATTAGAGTGGATTCCTGCCTGCGCAGGAATGACAACTAAATCTGCTAGGCAGACAGCCAATAAAAGGCATCACTATATACCCTGAGCCACACTATCAAGAAATTTCACTCTCAAATAAAACACAGTAATATCCGGATTCCTGCCTGTGCAGGAATACATTAAAAAAACACTTAATTCCCTTCAACAATAATTAAACAGATTGAAAAGGGCAAACTTCCTTAATATCAGCTATACTCCAATAACTACATGATCGGATATTAGAATGCCTTTATTCATGCAATGTCATTCCTGCGCAGGCAGGAATCCAATGGTCCAGAATTATTTTTGAACCGTCTATTTTATTTAACCATAAAGCAGATTGTTTATCCAGATTTAACATCTAACTTTAATAGCATAAACAAATAATTATCCGCTCTTTGAATACCTTAAAAAAGTAATTGCCTCCTGAATTAGATGAATATCTTAATTGTCATTAATATAAATGTCATGAGAACAATTCGCTTACTTCTTGCATTACTACTTGTCAGTTCTATTTTAGTAGGACAGACTAAAGAATTCTCCAAAGATTATTTTTTACAGAAAAGCAAAAAACAAAAAACCACTGCCTGGATTTTGTTAGGTGGAGGAACGGCAATGGCCGTTGGAGGATTCGCTAAATTTGATTCCAGCTGGGATAGTGGATCGGCCAGTACCACGGACATAGCTGGCATTATCGGCACGGTCGGATTTTTGACCGGTTTAGCCAGTATTCCCTATTTTATCAGTGCCGGCAAAAATAAGAGGACAGCCATGTCCATTACATTTGACTATCAACCGATTTATTTATCCACAGATAATTTGGTTGCAGCAAAGGCACATCCAACGCTTTCCTTGAAAATTAAACTTTAGCCCTTAACATTCCATAACAAAGGTTTATAAAGGCTTTAACGGAATTATACAGGTCTTTTTATTAAGTTGGGAAGGAACCTTAAAACTTAAACAGAATGGGAATTATAAATGATAAGAGAAAGTTTAAAAGAAAAGTGGAACAATCCAATCCTACGAACCCTACCGGGAATACCAATGTTGACACCAATAACTTTGACATTGAGAAGGATACTATAAAGGATCAACAGAACAAGCATTAAAAGATGCTAAGTAAATCCACGAGCTGGAATATAATGGAATTCTTCTAAAAAAATTCTTTATACTGTAAAACCCTGAAATCGATCGTATTGAATTCAGGGTTTTCATCTTTCATCTTCTTATATAACTTCAAGCTTCCAACTGCCCTGTTGGCTGCTCCGGAAGGTGCTGTTAAGGATACTGTTTTAATTATTCTCTCCTTGTTGTCTTTTAACTTTACTGGGGTTTTGGACGAAATGTCCAAATTGGTACATGGAAGAACAAACTTGTGTACACGGGGTACCTCATTGGAAACCGGTTCCAGGATAAACCCTTGTTCCTTGAGATACTTTCTAAAAAAATACTCGGGTCCATTTTTACTATTTCCCCCTGTAAACAATAAGGTATCCACTTTGGGACATTGTTGAATATAAGTAAACATATCCCTCAATACAATGTTCTCCATCCCCAGGTCCGAAGCATCGATCTTGGAACGTTCTGCACTTTGCACTATATCACATATCCCTATTTTTCGTTCCTTTAGAAAATCCATACGTTGTCTTATAGCCTTTTCTGTAGTTTCAAAATCTAAATTGAGTCCAAAAATTCGATCTAAAATGGGCCACAATTGGCCATCCCGGCTTCCGTAACAAAAATCTACATCCCCCTCCTTTAAATCACCTGTAGTAAATCTGGGCGGTGGCAGGGTCCCTACTATCAGTTTCGAAGCATCCTCGAATAAGAAGGGTTCGTAAGGATGTGTATGCAAGAACATATTGGAAGACTTCATGAATATAAATGGCTTTGCGCTTACAAAGGTAAACGGACAAAAAAAGTTGCAGGGATAAGCCCAACAATTTAGGAGTTCCCTGCAACCATAATATTTATTAAGCTGTACTATTTATTTTAATACCACTACCAAATCCTCGGAATTCACCAAGGAGCCTCCAGTTAGTTGTACCCTATCTACAATACCCTCTTCCGTGGCAGTAACCGTTGTTTCCATTTTCATGGCTTCTATAACAAATAAGGGTTGGTTCTTTTTCACTTCTTGGTTTTTCTTTACCAAAACACTGGACAACAATCCCTGTAATGGGGCACCTATCTGCTTAGGATCGGAACTATCCGCTTTAACATTTTCAACCTTATCTACCTTAACGGATTTATCCTTAATAATCACGTTTCGCAATTGACCATTTACCTTAAAGTATATGCTAACGTTACCAGCTTCATCTGGTTCGCCCTTCAGCATAAGAGAAACAAGTATGTTTTTACCCCGGTCCAACTCCACAATGATCTCTTCCCCAATTTCCATTCCATAAAAGAAATTCTTGGTCGGGATGTTAACCACATTGCCATATTTTACATGGTGGTTATAGGCATCCGTGAAAACTTTTGGATATAATTTATAGGAAAGGAAATCGGTTATAAGTAGCTCGCGTCCCATTCCTGAACTGAATTTTCTTTTGAAGGCATTAAATTCCTTATCAAAATCTATAGGCTCCAAATGTGCATTGGGTCTATCCGTAAACGGTTTTTCATCCTTCAGTACAATTTTCTGTAGCTTAGCGGGGAAACCACCAACTGGTTGGCCCAGATCCCCTTTAAAGAACCCTATAACAGATTGGGGAAAATTAATGCTATCCCCTCTTTCAAGAACATCCTCCACTGTAAGTCCATTACTGATCATATATTGCGCCATATCCCCAACCACTTTGGAACTAGGGGTTACTTTTACAATATCGCCGAACAGTTTATTTACTTCGCCGTACATTTTGGTAACATCGGGAAATTTATCCTCCAATCCCAATGCTATGGCCTGTCCTTTTAGGTTGGAATACTGTCCGCCCGGTATTTCATGATTGTATACCTCTCCGGTACCCGACTTTAATCCGGACTCAAAGGTATAATAGTAATTACGGACCGTTTCCCAATAATTGGAATATTCGGCCAATTTATCGGTATTCAAAATATTCTGGCGCTCGTTAAAACGTAACATCTCCACCACCGAATTAAAATTGGGCTGGGAAGTAAGCCCGGACAATCCGCCCAGGGCAACATCCACAACGTCCACTCCGGCCTCTATAGCTTTTAAATACATGGCTGATTGGGTAGAAGAGGTATCGTGAGTATGTAAATGAATAGGGATATTAATTTCCGATTTTAAGGCGGAAATCAATTCATAAGCGGCATATGGTTTTAACAAACCTGCCATATCCTTAACTCCTAAAATATGCGCGCCAGCATTCTCTATATCCTTCGCCAATTGCACGTAATATTTTAGGTCGTACTTGGTTTTGGAAGGATCTAAAATATCTCCAGTATAGCAAATTGACCCTTCTGCCAGGCCACCTGTTTTGGTACGCACATAATCAATACATGGCCCCATGGATTTCATCCAG
This sequence comes from Arenibacter algicola, assembly GCF_018860365.1. Taxonomy (GTDB): domain Bacteria; phylum Bacteroidota; class Bacteroidia; order Flavobacteriales; family Flavobacteriaceae; genus Arenibacter; species Arenibacter algicola_B. The sequence continues at coordinate 69,757 of NZ_JAHKPO010000016.1, read as the reverse complement.
TTCAGCGAATCAAATATTCGAAATACATCTACTCCGGACTTATAGGATTCCTCAACGAACCGTTCTATCAAATTATCGGGATAAGCGGTATAACCAACACCGTTGGAGCCCCTTATCAACATTTGCAATAAAACATTGGGCATGGCCTTGCGCAATAGTTCCAAACGCTCCCAGGGATTTTCCTGTAAAAACCGAAGGCAGACATCAAATGTGGCTCCTCCCCAGACTTCCATACTAAAAATTTCCGGGTGGTTCTTGGCATAACCCTCAGCCACTTTTAACATATCTATAGTTCGCATACGTGTGGCCAACAAACTCTGATGGGCATCGCGCATGGTAGTATCCGTAAAATGGACCTTTTTTTCATTCTTAAGCCACTGTGCAAATTGTTCCGGACCCAATTCCGTTAGAAGATCCTTTGTACCCTTTGGATAAGCTTCGAACTTCGCGAAAGAAGGAACTTTTGGTTTGGAAAAAATATGATCCTTATCCAATTTTTTCACATCGGGATTCCCGTTAACAATAGTTTCCCCTAGAAACTCGACCAATTTATTGGCACGGTTCCTCGGTTCCACAAACTTGAAGAGTTCTGGTTCGTTCTTTATAAAATTTACGGTAACCTTACCTTCCCTAAAAGTAGGATGCTTTAGAATGTTATCCAGGAAGGCCATATTGGTCTTAACACCACGGATACGAAACTCTGCCAATGCCCTGCGCATTTTTCTACACGATCCGTCCAATGTTCTACTGATAGCAGATACCTTGACCAGCATGGAATCGAAAAATGGCGATATGGCCACCCCCTGATAAATACTACCGGCATCCAGCCTAATACCTAATCCGGAGGCACTTCTATAGGTGGTAACCACGCCATAATCAGGCTTAAAATCGTTTCCTGGATCCTCTGTGGTTATCCTACACTGAAGGGCATAGCCCGTAACTACTACTGAAGCTTGATCCTGTATCTTAATTTGTTTATCGGAAAGTTTATATCCTCCTGCTATAAATAGTTGGGCCTTGACCAGGTCGATATTGGTGATCATTTCGGTCACCGTATGCTCCACCTGAATCCTGGGGTTTACTTCTATAAAGTAGATACTACCATCATCATCTACCAAAAATTCTACCGTTCCAATATTGTTATAGTCTACGGCCCTACAAATGTCTATAGCATACTTGTATAGGTTATCCTTTGTTTCCTGTGGTAGTCCAATGGAAGGTGCAAACTCTATAACCTTCTGGTAGCGCCGTTGCACGGAACAATCACGTTCAAACAAGTGCACTATATTGCCATGGGTATCCGCAACGATCTGAATTTCTATATGCTTGGGGTTTTCAACAAATTTTTCCAGGAAAACAGTATCGTCACCAAATGCGTTAAGCGATTCCCTCCTTGCCTCAGGAAATCCTTTTTTAAGCTCATCTTCGGTACGGATCACTCTCATTCCCCGTCCACCTCCACCTGAAGCAGCTTTGAGCATTAAGGGATAACCTATCTCTTTAGCTTCTTCAAGGGCGATATTTATATCGGTCAAATCCTTATCACTACTTCGTATGATAGGTATATTATTGGCTACAGCAACATCCTTGGCAGTTATCTTATCCCCTAAAGCCTTTAGAACCGAAACCTTAGGGCCGACGAAAATAATCCCGTTGTCGTCGCATTTTTGGGCAAATTTGGCATTTTCTGACAGGAATCCATATCCTGGATGTATGGCATCCACATTATTGTCCTTAGCAACCTTGATAAGGGCGTCCATATCCAAATAGGGCTTTAAGGGCTCATTGTCCTCCCCTATCTGATAGCTTTCATCGGCTTTATAACGGTGCAGGGAATAGCGGTCCTCGTAAGTATATACCCCTACCGTTTTAATTCCTATTTCTACACATGCCCTAAATATACGAATGGCGATCTCGCCCCTGTTTGCTACTAAAACCTTTTTTATTTTCAATCTATTACGTTTTTAGAATTACTCAATTTAACATAATTTTATAATTCTACAAACTTAGCATATTAGGGCTAGGTCGCCAATATGTTAAAAGCATATCTTTTAAGAAATTTGTTACAAATCAAAATTATGGATCAAAAGTGTTTCTATTCGAAACTTGCCTATAAGGTATTAATATTTTAACTTTAAAAGGATAAAATATAGACAAAATGGGAAAAGGCGATAAAAAATCGAAAAGAGGAAAAATTATTAACGGTACATACGGCACAAGGCGTAAACGAAAAATTAAAAAAAGACCCAGTGTGGAAGAAAAAATAAGTCCCGGTAAGAAAAAATAAAGGCAAAATTTTATTGTAGGCTAATCCACCATAAAATTCAAGATAACATCCCCCTCCTCGGAGATACTTAGCCCATAGGTGTAAAATCCATTTTCCAATGGCGTTTCACCTACAAAATCTATTGGCTGCGAAACGAAATTCTCCTCGCCTACCATTATATTTATATATGCATAAGAATAAGCCGTTTCATATTCTAGATAGCTGGAATATTCTTCGGGACCAATATTTTCGTGAATCATTTCGTCGCTACCCACCTGCACGGTATCAAAAGTAACGTTGCTTTCATTTTTAATCCTGATATTCACCCCTTCCAGATTGTCATCCCTGTCCGAACAACCAATAAACACAGTAGCAATCAAAAACAATAAAGCGAGTCGTTTCATATCAATCTCAATTAAGTAGTAGGACTTATTTGAAAATAACGCTTTTTTTCTGGAAATATTCTATCGGATAAACACTGGTTGATTTTCCTTCAGGGTATGTTCCTTACTGTACAGATAGCCATCCCTGTCGAACCCCTTAACATCCTCCAAGGTTTTGGCATCGGTATCCAAAATATAACGCACCATGGTTCCCCTAGCTTTTTTGGCAAAAAAACTAATTATCTTTAAATTATCATTCTTCCAATCCTTGAATATTGGGGTAATTACCGGCACTTTAAGATGCTTTTCGTCTACCGCACTAAAATATTCATTGCTGGCCAGGTTAAGGAAAAGCTCCTTGTCCTGCAATTCAGAATTTAGATAATCGGTAATCTGTTTTTTCCAGAACTCGTATAGATTCTTTTTACGCCCTATCTTTAATGGTGTCCCCATTTCCAAGCGATAGGGCTGCATGAGATCCAAAGGTTTTAAAACACCGTACAAACCCGATAATATCCTTAGTTTCCCCTGAAGACTTTCCAATTTATCCGTTGCAAGGGTATAGGCGTCCAGACCTTGGTAAACATCCCCGTTGAAAGCATAAATTGCAGGCCTGGCATTTGCTTCCGTAAAGGGAACCGTAAACTGCTGGTTCCTTTCCCAATTCAGTTCTGCAAGATTGGCCGAAATGCCCATTAACTCGGATAAGGCCTTAGGCTTTTTCTTTGCCAGAACCTTGTTCAACTGTTCGGCTTCCTTTAAAAAATAGGGTTGTGAAAATTCCTTGGTAGGCAATTTACTTTCGAAATCCAAAGATTTTGCAGGTGATATAACTATTTTCATACTTGTTGGGATCTTATTAAGAATTAAGCCAAAAATAATAGCTGACCATTAAATTACCTAACTCTTTAAAATCTTGTTATCAATATCGGTATAAACGAAACCTATTCTGCTTGACTATGCTTGGCATATTGCCTCCATTTTTCAATGCAGTTGGCCATGTCCTCAGGTATTTCGGAGTCGAACCTCATGAATTTGCCGGAAACGGGATGCACAAACCCCAAGGTCTTTGCATGTAGTGCCTGTCTAGGTAAGATTTTAAAGGCGTTATCTACAAATTGCTTGTATTTTGTAAAAGTGGTTCCCTTCAAAACTTTTTCCCCACCATACCGCTCATCGTTGAACAAGGTATGGCCAATATGTCTTAAATGCACCCGGATCTGATGCGTTCTTCCTGTTTCCAAAGTACAGGAAAGCATGGTTACATATCCAAAGCGTTCCAGAACCTTGTAGTGGGTAACCGCCTCCTTGCCCTGCTCTCCTTCAGGAAAAACATGCATCTGCAATCGGTTTTTAGGATTACGGCCAATATGCCCCTCTATAGTTCCTTCATCCTCTTCCACATTTCCCCAGACCAATGCTATATATTCACGTTCGCTCGATTTTTCAAAAAACTGCTTGGCCAAATGCGTCATTGCAGCTTCCGTTTTTGCCACCACCAAGAGGCCAGAGGTATCCTTATCTATTCTATGCACCAGACCGGGACGTTCATCACTGTTCTTTGGCAAATTGTCGAAATGATAGATCAAGGCATTGATCAAGGTTCCTGAATAATTTCCGTGCCCGGGATGCACCACCATCCCAGCAGGTTTGTTCACTACCAAAAGAACATCATCCTCATAGACAATATTTAAAGGTATGTTCTCTGGCGTAAGTAAGTTTTCGTGGGGTGGATGCGCAAACATGACCCGAATATGGTCACCTGCCTTTACCTTGTAATTTTGTTTTACCGTTGCCCCGTTTACCCAGACATTTCCATCCCTTGCGGCCTGCTGGATTTTATTTCTTGTTGCATTTTCAATGAAATTCATTAAAAACTTATCGATCCTTAACGGATCCTGACCTTTGGAAGCCTTAAAACTATGATGCTCAAAAAGTTCCTCCTCATTTAATTCAAACTCATCCTGTGCTTCCATAATTATTCAGACTCTGCCTTTACTTCTGCTCTTGCGGTAATATTACCGTTGCCGCATATCAACTCTATCTTCGAGGTTTTTGGCAGCTTGTCCCCAGGGACAATATATTTTCCTTTATACTTAATGTTGTAGACCATATCCTTTCCCAATTCGTCCACATAGGTAACCCTTTCCACTTCCAAACCAACTGCCTTGAGCATTGAGCTTGCATTTCTTTGGGTAACCTGAATAATATTCGGAATGGTGACTTTTTTATATCCGGATGGATTAACGGTAATGTAAATTTTCCTGTTCTCCTTAACCTTGCTCCCGGCGCGGGGAGTTTGGTCTATAATGGAAAACCTAGGATAGGTTGGATTATAGTTGGCCGAATCCAACACCTCATATCTCAATTGTGATTGATCAATAATCGACCTCATCTCCGTCACCGATAATTTGGATAGGTCGGGAACCTCTACAAACTTACCGTGATTGGTAGTGGCCTTTAAATACTGCATAGCCCCAACTACCAACAAAACAGAAACCACTAATGCCAGCACCAACTGAATCAAAAAAGATTTACTCGTTAAAAAATTAAAAAAATTTCGCATGGTATATTTTCTTGTGCCACAAAGATAGAAAACCGGACGCTTTTTCTTTACTTTGAACGCATGTTATTTGATTATTGATTTTAGCTATCAGATAGCTTTAAAAATAGCCTGAATAATTATGGCCTTTTTAAAGCATGCTTGCTTACAATAACTCACTTTGACTGGCTGTTATTACCAATTTTTAAATTTAGTTTTATCCAATGAAGAAAAATATTGCAATTATAATGGGTGGCTACTCCAGCGAGTATAAGATTTCCTTAACTAGCGGAGGTGTAGTATATGATTATTTGGACAAAGAAAAATTCAACGCCTATAGAATACATATTTTTAAGAACAAATGGGTCTATGTAGATGCTGACCAAAAAGAACACCCTGTTAATAGGCATGATTTTACAGTTGATACAGCCACCGAAATTATAAAATTCGATTGCGTATTTAATGCAATTCACGGTTCACCCGGGGAGGATGGCCTTATGCAGGCCTATTTTGAACTGATTGGAATACCGCAAACTTCCTGCGATTACTACCAAGCCTCCTTGACCTTTAACAAACGTGACCTGCTGAGCGTTCTAAAACCATATGGCATAAAGTCGGCACCTTCATACTATATTAATTTTGGAGACCCTATTGACGAAGATGGGATAATAGCAAAAGTAGGATTGCCCTGTTTTGTAAAAGCCAATAAGGCCGGAAGCAGTTTTGGCATTTCCAAAGTCTACAAAAAAGAAGAATTGCTCAATGCCATTGACAATGCCTTTAAAGAGGACAATGAAATACTTATAGAATCCTTTTTAAACGGAACCGAGGTTTCGGTCGGGGTTATCAAATACAAAGGGGAGACAAAAGTATTGCCGATCACCGAAATTGTATCTGAAAACGATTTTTTTGATTACGAAGCCAAATACGAAGGCAAATCCCAAGAAATAACACCGGCAAGAATAACAAAGGAACAAGAGAAAAAGGTGAGCCAAATAGCGCAAAAAGCCTATGAAGTCTTAAAAATGAAAGGGTTTTCTAGAAGTGAATTCATTTTTGTGAATGATGAGCCTTTTATGCTGGAAATGAATACCACACCCGGCCTTACCACAGAAAGTATATTGCCCCAGCAGGCCAAAATAGCAGGTATTTCCCTTTCTGAACTCTTTGAAAGTGCCGTTTGGGAAGCTTTGGGAGAAAATAAGTAATTTTAAAACCATACCCGCTTACAATAGAATGGGTATTTTAGAGAATCCTTTATTTCCGGCTTTATGTTAGGCCACTGGAAATAGACAACCTTAATTTTGCAAAAATGAAGAAAAGACGTGCCATCTTTCCAGGTTCTTTTGATCCCTTGACCTTAGGGCATTATGACATTATAAAAAGGGGAATAACCCTTTTTGATGAACTGATCATAGCCATAGGGGTAAATACCGATAAAAAATACATGTTCACGCTCGAAGAGCGCAAAAGATTTATTTCCGAGGCTTTTAAGGATGAACCACAAATAACCGTTCTAACTTATCAGGGGCTAACGGTTGACTTTTGCAAGAAAGTTAACGCAAGCTTTATACTAAGAGGCCTTAGAAATCCAGGAGATTTCGAATTTGAAAAGGCAATAGCCCATACCAATCGTAAGCTTTCCGAAATAGAAACCGTATTCTTGCTGACCTCCTCGGGCAAATCCTACATTAGTTCTTCCATTGTTAGGGATGTAATTAGAAACGGTGGTGACTATTCTGGCTTGGTTCCAGATTCGGTCAGGACAAAATAAAATAAACCCTTGTATTAATCCTTCAAGGAACCCAATGCATATTCGGCGTAGTCATTTGACTATTACCGTGAGAAGACTACATTTTCCAGATTCCCACGGAACTGAAAACAATGGAAAATGGCTATAAATTTCTTCATATTACCGTTACACAACTAATTTCGTCCAATTCACAACAATCTATTCGCTGTATTAAATAATCGGACTACTATTGTAGGAAAATGCGACAGATGATTATGAATACCCCCATCGTATCAAACCAATTCCTAATAAAACAGTTGCCAAAACCAACTGCCTTTATTAATAGGGAGTTTAAGGTTGTACTCGCGTCGGATAAATGGGCCGAAGAATTTGGATTCCAAGGCAAGGACTATATTGGAAAATCCATTTATGAACTGTTCGGAAATACGAGCAAGAAATGGTCCAATAATTTGTTGGCATGTTTCGATGGGAAATTTCCAGAGTCGGATATAGAGGCCTATCTAGATAATAGCTCTAAAGAAAAGTGGTTCGAATGGACAAATATTCCTTGGTACGATGAACAGGAAAACATAATTGGCGCAATCGTGCAAACCATAGATGTTACGGATAAGGTTAAGAACGAATTAAGAATAGAGAAACTGGAATTCCTGCAAAAGGAGACAGGAGAGCATGGAAAAATAGGTAATTGGGAATACCAAAAATCTAAGGATAAGTTTACATGCTGTGAAATGATAAGACGTATTTTCGAGGTCGATGATGATTTTGAAATCAATATAGACAACTCTGTAAATTTTTATAAGACCGGCTATAGCAGGAACACCATTTCCATGGCCATCTATTCTGCCAACCAGAAAAAATCCCCTTGGAACGAAAAATTGCAGATCATTACCGCTAAAGGAAATGAAAAGTGGGTGAATGTTTCCGGAAAGCCATTATATAAGAATGGCGAATACGTGGGACTCATAGGAATTGTTCAGGACATAACGGATTTTGTACAGAAAGAACAAAAAACCAAAGACAATGAACATTTATTAAAAACACTAATAAACAATCTACCATTACAGATTTATATTAAGGATACCCAATCAAAAAAGTTACTGGCAAATAAATCTGAACTGCAATTTCTTGGAATTGAAAATGAGAGCGATATTATCGGGAAGGATGATTTTGACCTGTACGACAGGGCTACGGCTCAAAAATTCAGGGATGAGGACATTGAAGTCATGATTTCGCAAATTCCTATGTTGAACAAGGAATTAACACGTACCGGCCCTGATGGTTCCGTTATTACCTTTCTATCTTCCAAAATTCCATTAATAGGGGAAAATGGCGAAGTTACCGGACTTGTAGGGATCAGCATGGATATTTCAGAACAAAAACAAAAACAGAAAGAACTCAAAAGCCTAATATCCGTAACCTCTTCCCAAAATAAAAAGCTAATTAATTTTGCCCATATTGTTTCGCACAATTTAAGATCCCATTCTGCCAATTTTGCTATGCTATTGGATTTCTTGGGCCACGAGGATGATGAAAAGGAAAGACATAAAATTATGGAGATGCTTACGGACTCCTCCAAAAACCTAATGGAAACTCTTCATAATTTAAATGATATTGTTGCCATTAATACCGAGTCCAACATAATTAAGAAAGAGGTCAACTTCAATAAAAAGTTAAACACTGTACTTAAACAAGTCAATAATCAGCTAAACAAGGCCAAAGCCACTGTAATAAGTGAAGTATCAGATGATGTAAACATAAGCGTAGTACCCTCTTACTTAAAAAACATTTTGACAAATATTATTACCAATGCCCTGAAATATAAAAAACCAAATGTTGACCCAATAATTAAGTTAAGCGTTAATTATGTTCAAAATTATACGGTCATAAGTATTGAAGACAACGGTATTGGGCTGGATTTAAAAAAATACGGGAGCAAGTTATTTGGAATGTACAAAACCTTTCACGGCAATTCGGACGCAAAAGGTTTGGGACTTTACATTACAAAAAATCAAATTGAAGCGATGCATGGTAAAATTAGTGCCACGAGCCAAGTAGGTGTTGGAAGCACTTTTAATTTATATTTTAATGACAAAAATTAATTCAATTTTCATTGTCGATGATGACACCATAACAATCTACGGAATTAAAAAAATATTAAATTCTGTTGCTACTTGTAAGGATATTTTTGAATTCAAAAATGGACAAGTCGCAATTGATTGTATAAAGGAAATGATTATCGAAAAATCGGAACTGCCCGATTTAATTTTTTTGGACATCAACATGCCAATAATGGATGGCTGGGAATTCCTGGAAGAGTTCATAAAATTACCCATAAACAAAAAGGTCAATATAAATATTGTAACCTCCTCCATTGACCAATTTGACATGGACAAGGCCGAAAATTTTAGGTCCTTGACACACCACAACGTTATTTACAATAGTAAACCTATCCGAAGGTCTGAAATAGAAAAAATTACCGCTACCATTTCCGATTAATACCCAAGTTTTAGCTAACTTTGAATTCTTGAAGATTATTTTGGACTTCTTTTATTAAAGATTAAAATCCATCAATTACCTAATTTTTCAATTGAACTTCAAAGTCTTTTTTTTTGAGTTTTAAACAAATTATAACGTAGCATGAAACTTCTGGTAAGACTTTTTTTACTGCTTTGTCTTATTTCTTGCGAGACCAAAAAAGAAAGAAAAATTGAAAATATTAAAACTGTTTTTGAGCGCAGTAACGGAGAAGAAACGGCTACTTATCTTCAAATCATAGACTTCTATATTCAACTTGCCAAGGAGTTCCCCGAAATAAACATACAGATCATTGGCACTACCGACAGCGGCAATCCTTTGCATGTGGTAACTTACAACCCGGATGCCGATTTTAATTTTCAAAAAATAGGGCGGGATAAGAGTATCCTATTTATAAATAATGGCATACATCCGGGAGAAAGCGATGGTATAGATGCAACAATGCTATTATTCAGGGATTTGGCACTAAAAAATATGGATGCTCCCGAGAATACAGTGGTGGTCACCATACCCGTATACAATGTTGGTGGCGCCTTAAACAGGAATTCTACATCCAGGGTAAATCAAAACGGCCCTAAATCCCATGGTTTTAGAGGCAACGCAAAAAATTACGACCTTAATCGCGATTTTATTAAAGTAGATTCTAAAAACGCCCACACTTTTGCCAAAATTTTTCATTTAATAAAACCGGATATATTTATAGACAACCATGTTAGCAATGGGGCGGACTATCAATACACACTTACCCACCTATTTACCCAACATAATAAATTGGGAGGTGAATTGGGCAATTACCTTCATGAAGAGATGGTGCCCACACTTGAAAATTCGCTTGCGGAGGCGGATTGGGACATTACGCCCTATGTAAATGTTTTTAACCAAGTACCTGAAAAAGGCTTTTCCCAATTTATGGATTATCCCAGATATTCTACAGGCTATACCACTCTTTGGAACACCTTGGGCCTAATGGTTGAAACACATATGCTTAAACCATACAAACAAAGAGTAGAGGGCGTCTATGCATTAATGACAAAAATCTTGGAAATTTCGGAGAAAGATTACAAGAAAATTAAAAACTTAAGGGAAAATGCTTTTGAAGTATATCTAGAGAAACAAAACTACCCGTTGCAATGGGCCATCGATACTACCAAAAGTACCACCCTGGAATTCAAGGGATATGAAGCCGATGAATTTAACAGTGAAATAACTGGCCTGCCAAGGCTTAAATACGATAGAAATAGACCTTTTGTAAAAGATGTTGAATACCAAAACTTTTATCATCCGACCCATGAGGTGGAAATTCCCAAGGCATATGTTATAAAGAAAGGATGGGACAAAATTATAGATCTATTAACGGTAAACCAAATAAGCTTTAAGACCTTAAAACAAGATACCTCCATATTGGTAGAGTCATATAAAATTGACAGCTACAGTACTGCTGAAAATTCATATGAGGGGCACTACCCACATTACAATACCAAAGTGCTGCGCAGCAACCAAAAAGTTAATTTTACGGCCGGGGACATCTTGGTCCCAACCAATCAGAAAGGCTTGCGCTATTTATTGGAGACCCTGGAGCCGGAGGCTACGGATTCTTTCTTTAATTGGAATTTCTTTGATGCTATTTTACAACAAAAGGAAGGTTTTTCTCCTTATGTGTTCGAAGATATTGCCTTGGAGATCCTTCAAGAGAACCAAGAAATGAAAACCCAATTTAATCTAAAAAAGGAAATCGACAGTACTTTTTCCGGTGACTGGTATGCTCAATTGGATTGGATATACAAAAGGTCCAAATACTATGAACCGGAACATAATCAATATCCCATTTATCGAATTCTAAAGGAATAATCCGTTAATCTTCAAACAGAATTCTAATGTTGGCATAAGAATTTTCCAATGCTTTTTTAATTTTATCAGGGCCTTTCCATTTTACTTTTTCTATTCCCTCAGAGGCTTCGCCCACCAAAATTCCTTTATAATTGGTCTTCATGGCAAACCAATGCACTTCCTTTAATTTGTAGGATCCATTCCTCTTAAAAAGGTGATAGGTGGTCCTCAGAAAATTCTCGATTTTCAACCCCTTTACCCCTGTCTCCTCCTCTACTTCGCGCAATGCACATTCCTCAATGGTCTCACCCTTGTCCAACTTCCCCTTTGGAAGGTCCCATTTATCGTTTCTGTAAATAAAAAGTACTTTCCCCTCCTTGTTGGTTACCACACCACCAGCTGCGACCACCAACGGTATTTTCTTCGAAAATTTCTTTAATATCTCCTCATTATTAGGGTGATAAATAAAAGCTTCATTAAGTTTTTTGCTAGCCAAGGAGTCTATTGCCTCATTAATAGCAGACCCGTTCAACAAAAAATATTTATTATTTGCCGTATCTGATAATTTATTTGTTAAAATCAGAGGTGACTCATTAACAAAAACTTTATACATTTGCGTCATGGTTTTAGACAAAGACACTGCCAAAAAAACTGCAGAGCTTCTGCTGCAAATTAATGCAATTAAGTTGAAACCTGAAAATCCTTTTACATGGGCTTCAGGTTGGAAATCTCCAATTTATTGCGATAATAGGATAATCCTCTCGTACCCAAGCATTAGAAATTATGTTCGGGAACAAATGGGAAAGCAAGTAGAAAGCCTGTACGGGAAGCCGGATGTGATAGCCGGAGTGGCCACAGGGGCCATAGGTATAGGGATGCTGGTAGCCGAGTATTTGGGACTTCCTTTTATTTATGTACGGCCCGAAGCCAAATCCCACGGTCGCCAAAACCAAATAGAAGGTCGTTTGGAGGCCAATCAGAGTGTAGTTGTTATTGAAGACCTTATAAGCACCGGAAAAAGCAGCCTAAATGCAGTGGACGCTTTAAAAAGCAATGGCGCAAATGTAAAGGGAATGCTGGCCATTTTTACCTATGGATTTGATGTAGCCAATGAAAACTTTAAGAAATACGGCTTGGATCTACATACTTTGAGCAATTACGATTATTTAATTCAACAGGCCTCGGATACCAATTATATAAAAGAAAATCAATTAAAAACTTTACTAGAGTGGAAAAGCAGCCCCTCTACCTGGCAATCTTAGATTATGTATTTAGAAACACCCAAGAAAAAAGTAAATAAAAGCAGTAAGGAAGTTTTTGATTTTCTGAACGATGTGAAGAATTTTCAGACCTTAATGCCCGAAAATATTAGTAAGTTCGAGCTTATAAATGAAAATAGATTTTTATTTGCTCTTAAAGGAATGCCGGAAATTGTATTGCAAAAAAAACAGCAAACACCTCATTCACAAGTGATTTTTGGTGCAGCTAGTGACAAATTGCCCTTTACCCTGACTGCCGATATTGCAACACTAAATGAGAATGAAAGTGAGGTAACCCTAAGTTTTGAAGGGGAATTCAATGCTATGATGGCCATGATGATAAAATCACCTATCAATAATTTTATAGGGACACTATCCGAGAACCTTTCCAAAATATAAGTTCAGGTACTTATTTTAGGACATAAGGCTCAATACAGTAGCTTCACCTCTTTTAGGTTGAATTCTTTCAGTATGTTGTCCTCCATTAAAATCTTTAGTTTTCCCGCATCGGAAACGCCCTTTATAAAACCCATAAACATTTCGTCGTCCTGATTTTTAAAGGTTGACGGCTTATCTTTTCTAAAAAGTGTAGTCTCGTAACGCTCAAAAAGATTTCCCCTATCCATTTTTCCGTACTGCGCAATCAACTTTTTTAAATTTTCAACAATATTCAACAATAGCTCATCAAGATCCAATGATCTTCCCAAAAGTAGCTTTAAGGAGGACACATTGGGCAGGCTATTGAAGCTTAATTGATTTACATTTAATCCAATTCCGACAATGGAGGCTTGAATATGTTGTCCGGATAAAATATTTTCAATAAGAATTCCACAAATTTTGGAATGTCCTGACATAATGTCGTTAGGCCATTTAATCTTTAAATCCGGTACTTGAAGTTGGGTTAGAGTGTCATAAATTGCCAAAGAAACATAAATATTCAAAAGAAACTGTTCGGAGACAGGACTGTTTAAAGACCTCACTAAAACACTAAAGGTCAGGTTTTTACCAGGTTCCGAGAGCCAACTTGTCCCCATTTGCCCACGTCCCTTCAATTGGGTATGGGCCATTACCACCGTAAAATCCTCTATCTTATTATGGAACAACAAATCCTTTAAATAGGCGTTTGTGGAGTCCGTGGCACTAAGTTTGATTAATTGCATTTACAATCTTATGATTATTATATAATGTATTGTTAAAAACAATAGTTAAAAAAACAAAAAAATAATAACTTTGTAAAAATTTAAAATTTTTGAATGCAGAAAAGGAAAAGTAGCGCAGATGAGTTAATTGCCTTAATTTTAAGTGGAATAGAAGAGGTTAAAGGACATGATATAAATTTACTTGATCTTAGAGATATTGAGAATACTGTTTGTGACTACTTTATTATTTGTAATGGTACTTCCAACACACATGTAAATGCCATAGTAGGCTCCATCCAAAAAACTGTCAGTAAAGCAATTCAAGACAAACCTTGGCATGTAGAAGGTTCAGACAATGCGGAATGGGTTTTAATGGACTACGTAAACGTAGTAGTACATGTATTTCAAAAACAAGTTAGAGAATATTATGATATAGAAGGACTTTGGGGAGACGCCAAAGTAACCTCAGTTGAAAGTAGCTTCAATCAGTAAAAAAAAATAATGGCAAAAGAAAATAATACAGGTCCCAAAAAACCCAAATTCAATACTTGGTGGATATATGGCGTAATAGCAATATTATTAATTGGTTTTCAATTTTTCGGCAGCGGAAACTTCGCGAACACAAAAAAAGCAAGTACCTCCGAACTTCAGGAGTATCTTAGAAATGGGGATATCAGAAAAATATTGGTTATTACCAATACTAGACAAGCTAAAATCTTCCTTACGGAAGAGGCCTTAAAAAAGGAGGTTCACAAGGATGTATCCGATCAGCCCTTTTCCTTGACAGCCACTGCTACGCCCCAGTATGTAGTAAACTATGGGGATCAGCAGAACTTTGAAAATGAGATCAATGACATTAAAAAGGAAAACAATTTAGAAACGGAGCTTACATACGACCAAGAATCGAATGTACTTACCGAACTCCTTTTAACCTTGCTGCCATTTGTGCTGATCATAGGTATTTGGATCTATTTAATGCGCCGTATGTCAGGTGGAGCCGGTGGTGGAGCTGGAGGTCAGATTTTCAACATTGGAAAATCCAAGGCCAAATTGTTCGACGAAAAAACAGATACAAGAACCTCGTTCAAGGACGTTGCGGGATTGGAAGGCGCCAAGGAAGAAGTAGAGGAGATTGTGGAATTCTTAAGAAATCCGGACAAATATACCTCTTTAGGGGGTAAAATTCCCAAAGGAGCCCTATTGGTAGGACCTCCAGGAACAGGTAAAACCTTATTGGCCAAAGCTGTTGCAGGAGAAGCCAAAGTTCCTTTCTTTTCGCTTTCAGGTTCAGATTTCGTAGAGATGTTCGTAGGGGTGGGTGCCTCTAGGGTAAGAGACTTGTTTAAACAAGCCAAGGATAAATCACCTGCCATTATTTTTATTGATGAGATCGATGCCATTGGTAGGGCCAGAGGCAAGAATAATTTCACAGGTTCCAATGACGAAAGGGAAAATACCTTGAACCAGTTATTGACCGAAATGGATGGTTTTGGTACCAACACCAACGTTATTGTTTTGGCAGCGACCAACCGTGCAGATGTTTTGGACAAGGCATTAATGAGAGCGGGCCGATTTGATAGACAGATATACGTAGACCTTCCGGACATTAGGGAGAGGAAAGAAATTTTCGAAGTACACTTAAGACCTATAAAAACGGCCGAAACATTGGATTTGGATTTTCTGGCCAAACAAACTCCTGGTTTTTCCGGTGCCGATATTGCCAATGTATGTAACGAAGCGGCATTGATCGCAGCACGTAAAGAGAAAAAAGCTGTCACCAAACAGGACTTCTTGGATGCTGTAGACAGAATTGTTGGGGGTCTGGAGAAAAAAAACAAAATAATTACTCCTGGGGAAAAGGAAACTATTGCGTATCACGAAGCCGGACATGCCACAGTAAGTTGGATGTTGGAACACGCAGCACCCTTGGTAAAAGTAACTATAGTGCCCAGAGGACAATCTTTAGGTGCAGCTTGGTATTTACCGGAAGAACGCTTAATTGTTCGCCCGGAACAAATGAAAGATGAAATGTGTGCTACCTTGGGTGGTAGGGCTGCCGAAAAAGTAATCTTCAACAAGATCTCAACGGGTGCACTTAGCGATTTGGAGAAGGTGACAAAACAGGCCAGGGCCATGGTAACCATTTATGGATTAAACGAAGAGATCGGCAATATTACCTATTACGACTCATCTGGCCAAAATGAATATGGTTTCTCCAAACCCTATAGCGAACAGACTGCATTGACCATAGACAAGGAGATTTCCAAGCTTATTGAGGAGCAGTATAAAAGAGCTGTTGAATTATTGTCCAACAACAAAGATAAACTTACCGAATTAGCGCAACGTTTATTGGAAAAAGAAGTTATATTTAAGGACGATTTGGAAAAGATTTTTGGTAAGCGCCCTTTTGAAAAAGATATAAGACTGGAAGCTGAGGAAGCAGCAGAAAAAGAAGAAAAAGCCAATAAGGATCTTCCAAAATCGGAAACAGAAAAATAAAACAATAAATAATTCGTTGTTCCTAAACAACTAGGGGGCTTAAAGCACCATTTAGATATTAATGGGATTATTTGATAAACTTTTCGGGGGAGGAAAAAGAAAGGTTTCCAAGGAAACTGTGGAAACGAGAGGGCAACATATGCCCGACTTAAACATTCCTGTCGACGAAAAGTTTACCATTAACTTTAAACATAACGGAGGTAAGTTCCTGTATTGTGATTCCATTAATGAGGTGTTCAGCAATTTGGACAACATTATCATTGAAAATAAATGGCAGGATCAAACCTTTTTTTCAATGGACAAAAGATTGGAGGAAAAGTTTTCCAAACAGGAAATAAATTTCACCAACCTCCCCAATAATAGCGAAATATTTTTCACTACCTGTGAGCATTTAATTGCCCAAAATGGTTCCATTTTGGTTTGCTCCAATCAGTTGAAGGAAAGAAAACTTCACGAATTACCATCAAATGTTATTGTTTTTGCCACTACTAGCCAAATGGTCGAATCTATTGGAGAGGGATTAAAGACCATTAAAAAGAAGTATAAAAATGTAATTCCGGCCAATATTACCACCATTAAACATTTCCAACCTACGGCTGAAAATTCAGACGATTTCTTAACTTACGGAAGTAGTTCTAAAAATCTTTATCTTTTACTTCTGGAAGACTTATAACATGAAAGAAATTTTAAGGCGCTTACTTACAGGTGCGGTCTATGTAATTCTGCTACTTTCCGCCGTATTTTTAAGCTCCGATGCATTCGATTTTTTATTTATGACCTTTGGACTCGCATGTCTTTACGAGTACAAACGCATGATAAAACTTCCAGGTTACCATATCTTTATAGCCTATTTGGCACTTTGGTGGGCATTTATTTATCTTATTGACGATAAGATTCTTGTCAATATTTTGATGTTCATTACTATATCGATTAATTTTATATTGTTGTACTACCTCTTTTCAGGAAAAGAAAAACTGTTCAACAATTTACAGAAGTTCATTATAGGCCTATTTTATATAGGAGGAGGCTGTATTTTCCTTACTATGATACCTTATAAGGACAATGAATTTGCCAAATTTCTGATCATGGGGGTATTTATCCTTATATGGGTAAATGATACCTTTGCCTATTTGGTAGGAAAAAGTATTGGACGTACTAAATTATTCCCATCTATTTCCCCCAAAAAAACAATAGAGGGAGCAATTGGAGGTTTTGTTTTTGCCTTGGCTGCATCATATTTTTTATCGAAATATGAGACCAACATTTCATTGGGGCAATGGTTGATCCTAGCAACTGTAATAGTAGTTACGGGAAGTTTGGGAGATCTTATAGAATCTAAATTTAAAAGGGCCGCTGGGGTCAAGGATAGTGGAGCCATTTTACCGGGACATGGTGGCATGTTGGACAGATTGGACAGTTTGGTTTTTTCAGCACCTTTCGCATATTTAACTTTAATTATTTTTTCACATGTTTCATAAAGAAGGACAAAAAATTATTACAACAACCTTTATTATAGTTTGTTCCATTATAGTATTGGCCAATTATTTTATAGATATAACTTGGCTAAAATTTGGACTTCAAATAATTTCCTTGGTTATCCTTGTTTTAATTCTACAGTTCTTTAGAAATCCCAAAAGGAACGTTTCCAAGAGTTTTGATGAAATATTGGCACCGGTAGATGGTAAGGTAGTTGTCATTGAAGAAGTGGAGGAAACGGAATATTTTAAGGCAAAGCGGATCCAAGTATCCATTTTTATGTCGCCAATAAATGTTCACGTAACCAGATACCCTGCAAGTGGACTTATTAAATTTTCAAAATATCATGCCGGTAAATATCTTGTGGCATGGCATCCCAAATCCAGCGAAGAGAATGAAAGAACCACTATAGTGATTAATACTCCCAAATTTGGGGATATCCTCTACCGCCAAATTGCCGGTGCCTTGGCACGTCGTATCGTTAATTACGCGGAAGTGGGAGAAAGCGTTCAACAAGGAGAGGATGCAGGATTTATTAAATTTGGCTCTAGAGTAGATTTGTTCTTACCTTTGGATAGTGCAATTACCGTAAAATTGCACCAAAAGGTGACCGGGGCAAAAACATGTATTGCAACTACAAGGGTTAAAAAAGAAAATGAAGACTGATAAACTAAATAAAGATTTTATAGCAGCGGTCGATTTCGTTAATGATTATACAGACCCCTTGCCTGCCGATCTTTTATTAAAACTATATGCCTATTTTAAAATTGCCAACCGCAATTTTAGCCATCCTGGCAGCAGGACGCCCCTAATAAATGCGTTTAAGGCCAACGCCCTGATCCAAGCAAAAAATGTAAGTATAGAACAAGCTATGGAGCGCTATATAGAATTGGTGGACAAAGAAATCAGGAATACCAAAAAATAGATAAAATACTAACCTTCCGTTTTCAACAAATACAAGTTCTGTCTAAGTTGACTTGAACAATGTTCTTAAGCAGCCATTCCCAATTCGGTTTCCTTATTTTCAAAATAGCTGAAATATATACCTGCAAAAATAGTGAGCAGAAAATAGGCCCCTATCCACATATTGGCCATAGGAAGGTAAGAATTTAGGCCAAACCAATCGCCAAAATAAACTATCCATAAAATACCGGCCACCCCCCTAACAATTTCAATCCCAACAGCATATTTTTTTCTATCCATCAGAGTAGTATATCCATATATCCCGATAAAAATGAAGCCGCTAAATATAAGTAGCCCCTCAAAACCAATTTCAGTGTAATTGTAGAACATAAACATCATTAGACCCAAACTTACCAACATTTGAAAAATGGCATATAGTTTCAGCCCATTGGTGGCCCCAGGTGCATATCTTTTAAAATTGTAAACATCCCCTATGATAGCAATGGGATACTTTTCCATAACATCATCGGGTCTCCAGCCGGTAGGCATAAACCAAATCCGCAATTTGTCCCGTAAACTCCTGGTTCGCCATGCATCTTGCAAAATCCTCCACAAATGCTGAAAATTGATAATTATAGGGTTCCAGGTCCCAGCAGGTTTCAATACACCAAATTGCGGAGGGACCTCATCCAGCTCCTCCTGAAACGTACCAAACATACGGTCCCAAACACACAAAATCTGTCCTAAGTTCTTATCAATGTATTCCGGGTTAATGGCATGGTGCACCCTATGTTGTGAAGGGGTGACCAAGACATATTCCAACCATCCCATTTTACCGATATGTCTGGTATGGTACCAGAATTGCGCAAACAAATGTATGGGAGCCAAAATGGCTATCACCATATGGGGAACGCCCAAAACCGCTGCTGGGATAAGGAACAGGGAAAAATACCCCACTAGGTTACTGATCGGCTGCCTAAGGGCACAGGCAAGATTAAACTCCTCACTACTATGATGAATTACATGCTGATTCCAAAAAATATTAATTTTATGGCTTAGCCTATGGTTCCAATAACCGGCAAAGTCCAGAACAACAAAAGCAATGGTCCATACCAACCAAGTGGCCTTAATTTCGGTTATGGCCAAATGCTCCAACAAAAAAGGATAGGAAACTACAATCAATGCCAGCCCTAAGGTATCCTTGATGATATTGGTCAACCCTGAACTTATACTGGAAACAGTATCCATTACCTTATGCATTTGTTTTTTTACAAAATAGCCGTAAGTTATCTCTATCGTTAAAAGGATTACAAAAAATGGGATGGCATATAAAAGCGCCGTTGCGTAGGTCTCCATAAAGCAAGGTAAATTCTGAAGTCTCTAACAAATATAGTGAAAATCGTTATTTTTTTTATAATATTTTACAAAAGGGCAAACAGAAATAAGTACCGGAAGTCCCCAAAATGGGGATACCGCCTACGCCGATTATCTAACAAATTATGCAGTGTCCTACCACTTCGCGGAAAGCAATACAATGGATATAAACCTTATTTGAGGGATAGCTTTAATTAAATACCGGATTACCAGTCTATGGGACGATAATCCTTTAGAAACTTACCGCACCAATGTTTACCAGTATTAATACCGTCTATCAACGGATCCAAGACCCTAGCGGCACCATCAACTATATCCAATGGAGGTTGAAAGTCATGGACTTCCTCCTTTCTTTTGGACAACTCTATAGGATCCTCGTCCGTTACCCAGCCAGTATCTACAGCGTTCATAAAAACACCATCTTTGGCAAAGTCCAGTGCGGAAGTATGTGTCATCATATTAAGCGCAGCCTTGGCCATATTGGTATGGGGGTGACGATCCTCCTTGTAAAACCTATGGAATTTCCCTTCCATGGCAGATACGTTGATAATATGTTTTTTACCTGTATTCTCCTGCCGCATAAGTTTTGACAATCGGTTACAGAGCACAAAGGGGGCAATAGCGTTCACCAATTGAACCTCTATCATTTCCGGGGTCTCTATCTCTCCCAACTTAAGTCGCCAACTATTGGTTTTCCTTAGATCTACTTGCTGCAGATCGGCATCCAATTCGCCTTCGGGAAAAACCTCTTTGGCAGAAAGGGAACTATCAAAACTGTATGGAATCTGGGATAGTTTTGCAGATGCCCTAATGCCAATACCAGGTTCCGGTGCATGCCAATTAACGGGTAATGCATTATTTTGATTACTCGCCGTGCCCTTGGTAAGGCTATTTAGTTCCTGCAGGCAAAAATCGTGGTCGGACAGTACTTCTTGCGCCCTTGGGGGCAAATCGCGAAAGCCTACCTCCTCATTTTTCATAAGGTGTTGGTAAAAGCCCGCTGGTCTTCTTACCGTTTGAGCGGCATTATTGATCAGGATATCCAATCGGTCGTATTGTTGTTCTATAAAATTGCAAAAGATTTCCACGCTCGGGATATGTCTTAAGTCCAGGCCATGTATTTTTAATCTGTGCCCCCATTCGTGAAAATCCTCCTCTTTGGAGAAACGCAATGCGGAATCCACTGGAAACCTTGTAGTGGCAACCACAGTTGCTCCAGCCCTTAACAATATTAAAGTGATATGATAGCCTATTTTTAATCTAGACCCGGTAACTATGGCAACCTGCCCACTTAGGTCGGCCGTCTGAAAGCGTTTTGCATAGTTAAAGTCGCCACATTCAGGACACATTGTATCATAAAAATGATGTAGCTTGGTATATACCGTTTTACAGACATAGCAATTCCTCGGGGATTCCAATTCCAGCTCTTCCAAAGTTTCCCTGACGGGAGCGGCCAACAATTTGGGAGCTACAAATACGGTAGCTTCCCTGGCACTTCTAATACCTGTTTCCTTACGCGCGTGCTTATCGCGCTCTATCATCTTGCGTTTGGCAGCCTTGGCCGCGTCTTTTTTGCGCTGTTTAAATTCATTCTTGGCTGGTCTAGACAACTGGCCCGCGGCCTTTAGCAAGGCCACTCTTTTGTCTTCTGGAAGTTCAAAAACCCTATGCCCATTACCTACCAACTTATTGAGTAGAAAAATACACTGATCTATCTCTTCCGAACTTATTGTCTCCGCTACATTCTCCTGCCTGTCCACCAGATTGTTACTGCCCATTTTTCAAATATTTTCTGAAAATTAAAAACGTGCAAATGTAAGGTTTAAATTAGATTGCACAAACAGAACCATTTAGCTAAAAACAAGACTAGTTCAAGATTGTTCTGAGTTGAAAAACCTAGTACAAACACATAGGGTTAATGGTAGTTTTATTAGACTACATTAAAAAAATATATCAGAAACAAGAGCATAGACCTGAAATGTTTTGAAAGAAGTACAACTTTAATCAAAAGGCCCAACCATAATATGCGCCCTATGCGTACCGGGATCCATTAACCAAGGCATTCCCGGAGCGTGAGGCTTGTCGGGCAAACCCGTAGATTCCGTGGTTGCAAAAGGTGTGTAAATAACGTATCTAAATTTTCCATTTTGTAACTCTCCAGTGGTAACATCATAATCCGCGGATTTTCCATAATATACGTACATCATACTAGGTTCCTTGGGCATTTTTAATTTTCCTGATGCTACTTCCTTGGCCCGGATTTTTTCCCGCTCTTCCCCAGAAAGATCCTGCGCTGAAAGTTCCCTGCCACGGGCCATAAAGGGTTCAAGTTTTTTGGAATAACACGCCACATTGATTCCGTCCTTATTCGGGTTATCACCTATGCAGACCAAATTATTGGTTCCCTTTCTCAGAACTACCAATTCTCCCGAGTTATCATAGCCATAAACCATAGCACCATCCTTATTTTCATCAGGAGCGGGCAAAACAGCAGTTTTAATTTGAATTTCCTTGGATGGAACTTCCTTTTTAATGTCCTGCGCCATGAAAGGATAAAATGACAATAGCAACATCCCTAAAATTAGTTTTTTCATGTGTAAATATTTTATATCTAGATTAATTATTAAAAATGAGCCCTTACTACAATTTCGGAATAACCAAATTGGATTTTATTCAATTTCCCTAAAGATAAAAAATATAGGCCTAACCTATTTGAGAAATGATGGAATAATTAACTTCCCATATCCTACTTAATTCTTGATGGGATAATCTAAATTTACGTACTGAACTAAAATCCCACTCAACTATGACAGTTTACGAATTTCTCGACAAACTTAGAAAGACTCCAGAAGAAATAACCTTTGGGGACACCATAGGTATTATTGACACTTATTATAATTTTTCACCATCAAAATTTACCAATGGGGAAGTGATAAATGAGGCTGGCCAAAATTCAGGTTCCTGTAAAGTATTTTCTTTTGCACAACATAACAAGTTGAGCAAGGAGGAAACTTTGGCCTGCTTTGGTTCCTATTACAGAAAAGATGTCCTAGAAAATCCAACGGGCACAGACCATCAAAACATTCGGAATTTTATGATCAGCGGTTGGGAAGGTATTTCATTCGACAATGAGGCCCTTAGCATAAAATAAGCAAGAGCAAAACCTTGATCGGTCCCTTATAACTGCGTGTTTTAGGGTATTGATCCATGACTAATTACTTGATCATGGATGCCGATCCTTTATCCAAAAACAGGACTGTTTCCGGATGGGTCCTAAGTATAGAGGCTGGACAGCTGGTACTGATATCCCCGTACAGGCTATTATAAACAGCCTGGGCCTTCCTTTCGTCGGGAACCACACAACTAATAGCCTTACAATTCATTATGGCGGTAATGGTCAGCGTAACGGCTTCCTTGGGCACATCGGCAAAAGTTGGAAACCAGCCCTCACCAAGTTGTTGATTTCTACAGGCCTCATCCAACTCCACCACCTTCACCAATTTTGGATCCTTAAAATCGGCAACTGCAGGATCATTAAAGGCTATATGTCCATTTTCTCCTATTCCTATGCAAGCAATGTCTATTGGATGCAATTGCAATGCCTCTTCATATTTATTGATTTCCAATTGCAAATTTTCGGCATCGCCATTAAGAAAATATATCTTTTTAGGTGCTACCCTATTTAAAATACGCTCTTTGAGATACTTTCTAAAACTAGCGGGATGGGATTCCGATAGCCCCTTATATTCATCCAAATGAAAAACGGTAATTTTTTTCCAGTCAATTTCCCTGGTCTGCAGCGCCTCTAAAAACGAAAACTGTGATGCACCAGTAGCCAATATGAGGTTGGCAGCACCTTTCTCGCTTATGGCAGTCTGTAATTTCCCGGCCACATAATCGGCCGCCGCTTCTCCCATGGCCTTTGTCTCCCCATAGGTTTTTACTGCCAAATTTTCGATTTGAAATGATTTTTCCATTGTTTCTTTTTTATATAAATTCTGCAATTGCAAACCATGTGGTAAGCAGTGAAAATAGAATTACGGCCACTAGGCCAAAATTAAGCTTAGCTCCAGCCTTATTATTCCCCATCAATTGTTTTCTGTTGATCAAAATAAACATAGGTACCGCTACGGCTGGCAGGATACAGGCCTGAAAAGCCTGGGAAAACACCATAAGTGCAGGAGGTCTTTCCTCCAAAAAAACGGTCCCGAAAGCAAATAACAAAGCTCCGAATATCAGAACTCTGGAAGTGGTGGAATGTATATTTCTTGGAGTCCCCCTATAATCGGCAAGTAACCAGGGAGCTATTAGCACAATTGGAAATATAGTGGAGAGTCCAGCCCCTGTAATCCCTATAATAAGTACAAAAGCAGCCAATTTACCACCCAAAGGCTCAAATAAGGATATCATCTCTACCGTATTGTCCAGTTTCATCCCTGAAATATGTAAGGTTCCTGCGGCAACGGCCATGATAACACCACTTAATAAAAGCATCATAAAGGCGGACACAAAGGCATCTGTCTTTTCTTTTTTTAAATCGTTGATGCCCCATCCCTTTTCCGCCACCACCGTACTTCTCATAACAAAAACAGCAGCCGAACAGGTGGTTCCAGTAATGGCCGCAATAAGCCCCAAGGCACCTGGTGTGTCCGGTATACTAGGAACCATACCGGACATGATATCCGCCATATCGGGACGGACCATAATAAAAACAACTACAAAGGAAAGCCCCATTAGGATAACCAAAACCGTCAATACTTTTTCAAAGGCCTTATAACGGCCAAACCACAAAAAGAATGCAAGTATTACAACAAAAAACAGGATGATCCACGCCCTTTGGACCACTACTCCATTATACGCCAAGCGTACCCCTTCCTGCACCAAATCGGCCACTATTCCCATTACGCCCATAAGCGCCAATAATTCTCCTATTATGAGCACTAGTATAATATAAAGGGAAAGTATCCAGCCCCATTTAAATTCCTGCTTAAAATTAAACAGGGCAGTCCTTCCTGTTACCAAGGTTACCTTGCCATAGGCTACCATTAAAATATAGGTAAAAACACAGGAAAGTACCAATGCCCAAAAAAGACTCATACCGTATTCCGCGCCTGTCTTGGCCATTGTGGTAACACTACCCGTTCCTATATTGTAGCCAATAAGAAAAAGCCCCGGACCTACCGCGCTTAGTCCCAATAGTATTTTTTTGATTATTGATTTATTGCCCATACCCCGTTTAAAACCTATTAATTTTTAACCCTATGCTTATTTTTCCCTTATTTAAGTTCTGAAGAAGCAGAAGCTACTCTTTAGAATATACCAATTGTCCGGACACAAATGTCTTGTGGATTATCACCTGATTATCTTCCAACTTAAAGAGAATTAGGTCGGCCCGTTTCCCCTGTCCTATTTCACCTAGTTCATTCAGGGAAAACATCTTTGCAGGATTGGTGCTTGCCATTTGTATGGCATCATTAAGTGTACATTGGGTATAATCCATAATTACCCCTACACAAGCACTTATTGGTGAAGCTGCTCCGGCCAGAACATTTTCCTTTGGTAATTTTACCACGTTGGGAGTCAGCAATAAGGTACGTTCCCCACGGGTATATTCTCCCGGTGGCAAGCCTGCCAAATCCAAGGCATCTGACACCAAAATAGTTTTATCCGGGCCTTTTACTTTATAAAAACTTCGGACCTCTTCCTTGGTCAAATGAAATCCGTCTGCGATTAGACTGGGAGTAATGCGATCATCGGCCAATTGTGGCCAGATAGGGTTATGGTGCCTATTTATCTCGTTAGCACAACCATTGCCCAAGTGGGTAGCCATTTTTGCACCTGCATCTATAGCACGTTCTATATCTTCTGCGCTACCATTGTGATGACCAAGTGCCACTATAATACCATTGGCCACACAATTACGGATAAAGGGGATGGCACCGTCCAATTCGGGAGCCACGGTAATTAATTTTATGCCATTGTTGGCTGCCCTCTGCAACTCCTGAAATTCCTCCCAGTCCGGATTTTTAATATATTTCTCCAAATGCGCACCCCTAAAGCCTGGTAACGGGGATATATAAGGACCTTCCAAATGGAATCCGGGAATGGATTTTCCAATTTCCGGATCTTTTTGTGCCTGAGCCAGAATAGCGAAATTCTTTTTCAATCTATTGAAATCGCTGGTAATAATGGTGGGGAAATAAGTAGTTACCCCTGCCTTCCACAAGGCTTTTGTAGCTTTCCTTATCCCTTCCACCGTAAGATCGGGACCTGAAAAATCGACCCCCATATAGCCGTTGATCTGGACGTCTATCAAGCCTGGAGCTACATATGTTTTCGAAACGTTATTCCCCGTGGCAAGGCGGTTTATTCCTGAAATTTTTCCGTTTGTGGTGGAAAGGGAGACCCGTCCCTCATCGGAATACAAAATACCCTCTATTCCGTCAGTATTATTGGACTGTGATGTTGCCATATTACAAAAAAAGAATAGTGCTATAATTGATGTACATTTTAATATCATAACGATTTATTGATTTTACATTTAGCTGACCAGAATCAATTTAATCAAAAAACTAATCACCCAATTTAATTCTACGAATCTTAATATTCCTAAACCAGGCATCATCCTTATGGTTTTGCAGAACTATATGGCCATTTCTCTTTTCTAAAAATCCTGGAATATCCACATATTTGCTCTTTTTAAACAGGGAATCCAAATGCTGGGAACCAAATTCGTACGTAACTACCTTTTTGCCGTTAAGCCAATGCTCCACGTGTTTATCATTTATCAAAATGCGACTTGAGTTAAACATCCCAATTGGCCTAACGGTTGCATTTTCAGCCGCAATCATGTCATAAAGACTCCCGGTATACTGGGATGGTTTTAATTTGCCCGCATAAAGGGTATCGGAATCATCCAACAACTGGTATTCAAATCCCAATGCCGAATATTTTGATCCGAACTTTTGGGAGATTTCCTCGGACACATTGTACTTCAACCCTGTATTGCCCGCCTTTAATATTTTCCATTCAAAATACAATTCATAATTATCAAAAGTATCTATGGTGATTAAATCGCCACCCTCCATGGGTTGCCCATCGGGCATGGATGGCACCTCGCCACTATTCAGTTTCCGTATGTTTCCGTCCTCAATTTTCCACAGTTCGTTTTGAACATCTGTTCTGCCCAAACCTCGCCATCCCTTGAAGGACACTCCGTCAAAAAGTAGTTCCCAACCTTGCTCCTTCTCCAGATCGGTCAGACTATTATTCAATTCTAACGTGGCCTTCAATTCTTGCACTTTCTTTTCCTCTATATTCTTGCACCCATGAGATACCAGAACAATCATAAAGGCAATGGCCCAAAACCAAGGATTCAGCTTCTTATTACACTTCAAGATCATGATACAACATATTCCCAATTACCTGAAATTATCGATTTTTGAATTGCTTCCAAGACGGCAATACCATGAATGATGCTCTCATGGCTGCGGGGTTCCTTTCCGGTACTGAACATCGTTACCATATCCACATAATTTTTATCAGGACCTACCGTTTCCACTCTGGACTTTAATTCAACTACTCCTTCGTCCGTTTCAACAAAGGTCTGCCACCCGTACTTTTTAGTGGTTATAACCAAGGTAGCCATCCTGCCGTTTTCAAATATTAAACTGGCAGTACTGTTTAGGTTTTCCTTTTCATTCTTGTTGAACCTCGCAGAAATAATTTTCTCCTTAAAAAGATAAATAAGGGGTTCTACCATATGCACCCCATAAAAGAAAAAGCCTCCATAAATAGAATTGATATCGGCCTTGCCGTAACAGGTAACTTGATTTATTTCCTTCATTTCCGCCAATTGCTCCCTCATATCTTCGGTGGCATTGCTATGGGCAATGGAGCTGTAGGAAGTAACTGGAGTACCGACCGCTCTTGCCATTTCCAGAAATATTTTTGCCGCCTGACTACTATAACAAAATGGTTTGTCCACAAAGGTGGGTATACCCGCCTTTACAAACGGTAATGCGGCATCCAAATGAAGGTCTCCATGCCTATGATCAACGATCAATGCATCAATCTTGCCCATCATTTCCAAAGGATCTTTTACAATAACGGGTATGCCGCCTTCGTCCTTCGCCAATTGGGCAAACTCTTCTTTTTCGCCCCAAATGTATTTAACTTCCCAACCTGGAAACTTCTTATCTATATTGAACATTTTCCCAAAACCTCTGCTGTGGGAGTTTTCAGCACCAATAATTCCAATGATTTTTGTTTTCTTTTTCGGATTTTCTCCAGATTTTGGTTGTGAAAACACAGTGGATGGTAAGGACAGTGCCAATGTTGAAAAGGCAGCCCCTTTGCCTAGCTTTTCCAAGAACGATCTTCTATTTGCCATATTTTTATATTATAATTTCATTTCCCATCCTTTTTCATAAGAACGGCTCCATAATTTTTGAGCTTCATTATCCCCTATAATATGTCCGTTTTGGGGGTCAATATTCAATGACCTACCGCTGCGCTGTGCAATATTCCCCAGTTGCACCAACAAGGTACTTTTATGTCCCGAGTCTATGTCTGCATTTAGGGCTGTGCCGTTTAAAATGGCATCGAACATATTCTGTATATGTAAGGCGTCCAGAAGTTCGGCCGGATTGGATTTATTTCTGGGGTCTATTTCTTGGGTGTTTTTCACCTCCTTCACAATTTTACCCTCCAAATCGAAGATGGTATAGCTATTTCCACTAGGTATAAGCATACTGCCGCTTTCCCCATAGAACATTACACCTACAGCACTCCCCTCAATGGGCTTGCCATTACAGCTCCTTCCTTCCCACGACATGGACAATCCTTCAGCAAAATCCAAATTGATCACCTGGGTATCCGGCGTCTCCCAATCGTCCTGATATCTGTATCTGCCACCGTTTGAGCTCACCTTTACAGGATAGTCCACCTGCATACCCCAGCGCAGTAAATCGATCATATGGGTGCCGTTATTTAAGGCTTCTCCTGTACCCCAATGCCATAACCAGTGCCAATTATAGTGTACAATATTGTCCTTATAATTTTTTCTTGGTGCCGGACCTTGCCATAGGTCCCAATCCAACCAC
Organism: Arenibacter algicola; assembly: GCF_018860365.1. Lineage (GTDB taxonomy): Bacteria > Bacteroidota > Bacteroidia > Flavobacteriales > Flavobacteriaceae > Arenibacter > Arenibacter algicola_B. Next base: position 40,697 of record NZ_JAHKPO010000016.1, on the reverse strand, counting down.
TTAGGAACCTCGACTTCCTTACCTATTCCAATAGATTGCCGATTGTTGGTATACCATCCCTTACCAAAATATACCCGTCCAATGGCACCAGACTTCAAAGCTTTTATACCTTCAACTACATTGGGCCATGAGCGGCGCTGGTTCCCCATTTGTATTACCTTTCCATATTTTTTAGCAGCCTGCACCAAAATTTCTCCCTCATTCGGGTTGTGACTACAAGGTTTTTCCACATATACATGTTTTCCGGCTTCCATGGCCAGGAGCGATGCCGGAGCATGCCAATGATCTGGCGCTGCTATCACCATTGCATCCACATCCTTGCTTTCCAAAGACTTGCGGAAATCGGTATAAGATTTTGGCACCCTGCCTTGACGCTCTTTTACGACAGACAGACAATTCGCTATTGCCCTACTATCCACATCACAGACATGGATTACCTCAGAGTTCTTCTGGCTTGCAAAATTTTGGGCCAAGGCCTTTCCCCTACTATTTACCCCCATCATAGATACATTAATTCGGTCGTTGGCACCTAGAATTCGTGCATAACTTTTGGCACTAAATTGGGGGAGGATTCCAGCGGTAGCTATAAAGGCCGAACTAGCCGCAGTTTTTTTAATAAAACTTCTTCTTGAACTTGAATTTGATTTCATGATATCCAGGTTTGATCGTTAATAACTTTGTTTATCTTGTATGTCATTGAAATTGGGCTAGTAAAGTCCAGAAAACTCCAGTCCCAAGGCATTGATCTCCTCATCGGAGATTTCTCCCGAGCATATTAGGGTACGAAAAGCAAAACGAACCGAATCTCCCTTTTTTAAGCTCAAGTTCATTGATTCCTTTCCTTCCGAAAATACATTCTGTCCTAATGGATTTACTGCAAAAAGGCCATAGCCCCTAGCGTGCCAATAAGCCGGATATCCCGGATTCTTCTTATGATCAAGAATCACTACCGCTACATTCCCTTCCTTGTATTTTCCGAAAAGTTTCATCCATTTGGCTCGGGTACCCCAAACATCCTCACCTGTAATCCCTTCACTGCTCAAGTAATCTCCTGAAACCACGTCATTATTAATTACTTTTATCGTTTCAGGATTTCCGTGTGCATCCGTTAGTGTTAGTGGATCATCTGATGGTAATTCCAGTTCTCGACTCACCCTAATGGCAAACATACCTTCCTTGGTATCCTTGAATAGAATATCCTCTTGGGCCGTTAAAGTACTTATCCAATCTATGATCCTTACCTTCCCCTTGTCCATAAAATGAAGTTCAATTTCTTCCTTTATCTGGGTACGGCCCTGAGCTTCCCAATTGGTTCGCACCCGAATCGTTCCTTGGGAATTATCCGCATCTGCCTCGACAACCTCTTGATGCCTGATAACACCACTAAATGGTTTACGATCTTCGGGAGTAGCCTCTGAATGCCCCCAATAGTCAATACCGTTAACATCGCCATAATTCATCCACATTCCTATATGGTGCGGATGATCTGCACGCTCACCGGCCACAGCCTTCAATGGGTATTTACGTGTAATCTCCGTGCCTTCAGCTGTCACTATAGGCCATAAACAGGGCTTCATAATATTATCCGGGTAGATATATGACGTGAATAATTCATCCCCGAAGTAGACATCCACTTTTTGTTCAGACACTTTATTTTCCACCCTAATACCAGGCTTTACCATTTCATCCGAAGGATTTACATCGTTCTTTTTTGACTTGCTTTCACCACAAGAACTAAGAATTAGTAGCAAAAGAGTGCAAACCGGTAATCCTAAATTAATTCCTTTTTTCATTTATTACGCTTATTGAAAATTAATATAATAATCTACGTTTTCCTTAATGATTATATCCAATGGCACATACTGCACTATGGCCGGCGATTTTTTATAAACAAAAAAGTCGAACAAAGTCTTTACCGCAGTAACTCCTTGAAAAACCGGTCTTTGGGAAATAATATAATCGATATTACCATTCTTCAATTCAGCCACATTTCCGGGAACAATATCGAACCCCACCACCTTAATGTCCAGTTCGTGCAAGGCGTGATACCTAGAAATTAAATGTGCCCTGGAATTAGTGACAAACACCCCTTTTGTACCCGGATTTTTAATATAGTATTTGGTCAGCTCCCTGCTTACCTCTGTCTCGAGGGTAGAGGGTATGGTAATGGAATCTATTTTCCTATTTGACAATGCTGCGTTGCTTTTAAAAAATTCCCTAAATCCCTTTTCCACAACGGCTGTATGGGCGCTATTCTCAAATCCTTTTACCATGTTTACAATAAGAATGTCATCTGAAGGCTCCAAGACCGAATTCAACAATTTCCCGGCTATATAACCACTACCTTTTAAGTCAGGCCCAATATAACTGAGATTTTCCTTGTTCTTGATATTGGCATCTATAAAGACATAAGGAATACTCCTTTCTTGCAGCTTCGTAATGAATTCTAGACTTTCCTTTTCAAATAGGGGCGCCAAGATTACGCCACTTGGATTCTTACCGAGGATGGCATCGGCATTTTTAATAAAACTGGATTCATCAAACAAACTGTACTCATAGGCATGGAGATCCATACCAAAATCCCTATAAACCTCCACTCCCTGATCCACCCCTATTTTCGGTAAAGCCCAATAACTTTGAGAGGTGGTAGCTTCCGGAAACAGGCTACAAACCGTGAACTGTCTTCCCAAGGCCAATGTTCTTGCCAGGAGATTGGGGTTAAAATCCAATTTCTCTATGGCCTCTTCCACCTTTTTCCTTTTGGCTGGAGACACCTTCCCCCTATTGTGCAAAACTCTATCAATGGTCCCTATGGAAACATTGGCATAGTTTGCCAAATCTTGAATGGTGGTCTTTTTATTCTTTGCCATCGAAAATCAACTTATATAATTATATGACCTTTAATGAATTAAAAAAGTGTGTAGGTACACAAATATAAAAATTATCAGGACATACGCGGCATATTTTGGAAATATTACAGTACATATTACGTATGGATCAACAAAAATGTGTAAGCACACACTGATTTTCCAAAACCCTCAATACCCTATTGGAATGCCTAAATCAACAACTTTGACCTCATAGATAATATGATAAAGAAAAACCAGAATGTATGTTGCCCTACAATGATTTTCTTATAGCGATAAACAAAAAAATGAATACAGAGTAGATCATAAAAAAAGGAATTATGTAGTCTGCCCATTCCAAAACCAGCATCACACTTATTATCAAGAGCTGAAACCCAAGACCAAAGGTAGATACGGCCGTCATAAGCCAATTGGGAAGATGCCTGCCGTTGGCAGCCCCTCCATCCAACTTATAAATAATTTGGTCAAAACTGCCATAAAGAGTCCTATACCACCAAAAAAGCACATTCACATTACGCTGATGCTCCCCAACCATTGCCACCGGAGTCCCAGATTCAAAAATTCGGCTTGTAACATCTCCATTAAACTTATTCCTCAATATTACATAATAATAGTTGTAAAGGGTACCCTGAAGTTGAAGTCCTAAAAACGCCAGTACCGTTAAACCAAAATCAGCTGTAGTTATCTGCCAGAGGACTAAAAATATAAGGATATTCAATACAAAATCCGAAAGGGAATCAAAATACCTGCCAGTGTAGGAGGGCGTATCCTTGATCCGAGCCAATTCACCATCGGCGGCATCCAAGATAGATTTTAAAATAAAAAAAAAGGCAGCGTACCAATTATAGCCATAATACATGCAAGCCACTGCTATAACACCCGAACAAAGGAATCCAAACGTAACTTGAATAGGTGTAATAGTGGTTTTCTTTAATCCGTTCGCGATAACCCTAGCTATTGGCCTCCCGTAGTCCGATAGGTCCAAAAACTTATGGTCGTCCGGTAATTTAGACATTTTCAGCTTTTTTACGGAGCATTTTTAATGACTTAGCTACCTAAATTTTAAAACAGCACACTTATTTATCCATTCTAAATATACGACTAAATAAAACGGGAATTAATTAGGCCTCCAAAAAACAAAGGGATGGTCTTAAAGATTTTGGGAGAAAATAGGAAGGTTCGCAAAAAAAGGCAACAACCAAAAAGGAAACTTACGCTATCTACCCTTCTAAAATCTCAATTTGCCTTATGATATCTTTTTCGGAAATAGGATATGATATTCCATCCGCAAGGGACTTATAAACATCTTCAAATAAATTAAGATAGGAGGATTTTACCGATTCTATTTCTTCCGTATGCCTTTCACCATCCTCTGCAATCGTAGTGAGCACACCAAATTTATCGGATTCCTCGATTCCAAACAAAGGATTTCCAGGACTCATTCCGGCCAACAATTGCTGCTCCTGAATATCCGTTCGCTGTTTCACAAAGGTACCCTTGGTACCATTAAGAACAAATGAAGCTTGGGGTTGCACCACCAACATACTCATAGTTATAAACACCTGCACCCCCATGGGATACAACAAATGTATATGCGCGTAGTCGTCCACTTGGGTTTTTGGTCTAAATTGACCCGTATGCTTACTCCATTCCAATGGATATCCAAAAAGCGCTATGGCCGCGTCCAATAAATGGGGCCCAAGATCATACAAGAGGCCGCTACCAGGCACTGGGGTTTCCTTGGCAATCTTAGGACCTATATGATGTCGGTACCGATCGTACCGCATATGGGCCTCTACCAAGGATCCAAGCTTACCGGACTCCAATACACTTTTAACGGAAAGAAAATCACTGTCATACCTTCTATTCTGATATGGCAGAATACTACGATCAACCTTTTTTGCCACTGCAAAAAGTTCCTTTGCCTCAGAGCTGGTAACGCAAAATGGTTTTTCTACCAAAACATGCTTTTTTGCTTTGAGCGCCTTAAGGGCAAATTCGAAATGCGTAAGATTAGGCGTATTTACCACCACCAGATCTATGTCCTTATCCGCTATAAGCTGGTCAATGGTATCGTAACTTTTGATATTGGGATAACTCTTGTGAGCTAATTTTTTACTTCTCTCAACAACTGACGTTAACTGGAATCCAGGATGCTCATTTAAAAAAGGGGCATGAAATAATGTGCCCGACATTCCAAAAGAAAGAATCCCCGTTTTTATTATCTTTTTCACCATAATCAAGATGCTTTCATTAAATCATGCGTATTTTCCTTAAACTGGGTGCATCTTAATTACAGGGATTGCAAACAGTTACCCCAAACTAGCCAAGCTTTTCTCCAATGTATCTATCTTGGCAAGCGCATCTGCTTCCTTTTGCCTTTCCAAGGCAATTACTTGCGCAGGCGCATTGCTCACAAAACGTTCGTTGGAAAGCTTCTTTCTTACCGAAACCAAAAAGCCCTTGGTATATTCCAATTCTTCCTCCAATTTTTTAATTTCCGCCTCAATGTCAATAGCGCCGATCATTGGTACAAAATATTCGTTGGACTTTACCCTAAACGTCAAAGCCCCATCCACTGCGCTATCAACATAATCAATGGCCGATAAATTGGTGAGCTTGGCAATAACCACATCCCAATCCTTGGAAATATCCCCATCATTTAAAACCGCCAATTGTAGCGCATCTTTCATAGGAATATTTTTTTCTTTTCTAATGGTACGTATTCCAGCAATAATATCCGCAGCAAAATTAAAACCTTCTATTAGGTCCTCGTTTATAGCCTGTGGGCTTGGCCATTTAGCAATTACCAATGCCTGTTCCGGGGTACGTTCGGCAATGTGCTGCCAGACTTCCTCCGTAAGAAAGGGCATAAACGGATGCAATAATTTTAAGTTTTCCTCAAAAATATGGATTACGACATCAAATGTAATCCGATCTATAGGCTGCTGGTAGGCGGGTTTAATGATTTCCAACAACCAGGAACTATAATCGTCCCAAACCAATTTATAAATGGCCATCAAAGCATCCGAGATACGATACTTACTGAAATGATCCTCTATCTCTTCAAGGGTTTTGTTGAATTTTGCGGTATACCACTCAATTCCCAACTTGGAAGCCTCTGGCTGTGGCAGGTCGGCAACCTCCCATCCTTTAATCAAACGGAATCCGTTCCAGATTTTATTGGCAAAGTTTTTCCCTTGTTGGCACAAAGCCTCATCGAACATTAAATCATTACCTGCTGCAGAACTCAATAAAAGCCCTACACGAACACCGTCGGCCCCGTAATCTTCAATCAATTTCAGCGCATCCGGTGAATTTCCGAGCGACTTGGACATTTTTCGTCTTTGCTTATCGCGCACCAATCCGGTAAGATATACGTTCTCAAAAGGTCTTTCATTGCGGTATTCATATCCTGAAACAATCATTCTGGCGACCCAAAAGAATAAGATATCCGGCCCGGTCACCAAATCATTGGTAGGATAATAGTACTCTATTTCCTTATTATCGGGCTCCAAAATCCCGTTAAAAACACTTATAGGCCATAACCAGGAAGAAAACCATGTATCCAAGGCATCTGCATCTTGCTTTAGGTCCTTCAATGTTAAATTGGAATTCCCAGATTTTTTCCTGGCCAGATCCAAAGCCTCTTCCTTGCTTTCGGCCACTACAAAATCGTCCTGCCCATCTCCAAAATAATAGGCTGGAATTTGTTGTCCCCACCACAATTGTCGGGAAATATTCCAATCGCGGATATTTTCCATCCAATGGCGATAGGTATTTTCGAATTTTTTAGGGAACAACTTAATATCGTCATCCTCCAAAACCGCCTTTATAGCCGGTTTGGCCAGTTCTTCCATACTTAAGAACCACTGATCGGACAATCTTGGCTCAATAACCGCTTTTGTTCTTTCCGAAGTACCAATTTTATTAATATGCTGCTCCGTCTTTACCAAAAAGCCTTTTTCCTCCAATTCCTTGGAAATGGCCTTCCTGACCTCAAAACGGTCCTTACCTTCATAATGCAGTCCAAAACTATTTAAACTGGCATCCTCATTAAAGATATCAATGGTCTCCAGATTGTGTTTCTCCCCCAGAGCCTTGTCATTAATGTCGTGTGCCGGGGTCACTTTTAGACAACCCGTTCCAAATTCAACATCTACATATTCGTCCTCAATTATAGGGATTACCCTATTGCATATTGGTACAATTGCATTTTTACCCCTCAAATGGGCATAACGTTCATCATTGGGATTAATACAGATTGCAGTATCCCCTAGAATAGTCTCAGGTCTGGTGGTAGCAATAGTTACGGTTTCGTCAGAACCTTCTATTTTGTAGGCTAAATAATATAGAAGACCTTGTCTTTCCTCATAAATTACTTCTTCATCGGACAAGGTAGTCTTTGCCTCGGGATCCCAATTCACCATACGGTAACCCCTATATATCAATCCTTTATTGAACAGATCAACAAAGACCTTGATAACAGAGGCGGACATATTGTCATCCATGGTAAACTTAGTGCGCTCCCAATCGCAGGAACAGCCCAATTTCTTTAACTGTTCCAAGATAACCCCACCATATTCATGGGTCCAATCCCAAGCATGCTTCAAAAATTCTTCACGGGTGATATCCTTTTTATCTATACCCTGCTCCTTTAGTTTGGCAACCACTTTGGCCTCCGTAGCTATTGAAGCGTGGTCGGTTCCTGGTACCCAGCAGGCATTTTTCCCCATTAAACGAGCCCTACGGATCAAAACATCCTGCAGGGTATTGTTCAACATATGCCCCATATGCAATACACCAGTAACATTGGGTGGTGGTATTACTATGGTATAAGGCTCCCTATCATCTGGTGTGGAATGAAAATAATTATGTTTGGTCCAATAGTCGTACCATTGGCCCTCTACCCTGTGAGGTTCATATTTTGAAGGAATTTCCATTATTTGGAACAGTTTTTGATAACCCTATACGGGCGATTACTAAATGAGTGCAATATTAAGGTTAAACTTGAAGTAATTCTAAGGTTTTTGTCCATTTTGAAATACGAAACAAAAATAAGTAACGTTATTACATAACAAAAGAATTTTGGAGGTTCATTAAAAACATTTACTTTTGAAATTCACCAAAAACTAAAAATAATGAAAAAAATAGTACTAATTCTATTTGTTGGTCTCTTAGGTTTTGGCCTAACCGCTCAAGAAAATGTAGCGAAAATTAAATTCAAAACAGAAACCGTTGATTATGGTGAAATCGCTAAAGGGAGTGATGGTGTAAGGATATTTGAGTTTACAAATACAGGGGATGCTCCACTTGTTATAAGCAAAGTTAGCTCTAGCTGTGGATGTACCATTCCAAAAAAACCGGAAGGTCCAGTTTTACCAGGTAAAACCGGCCAGATACAAGTAAAATATGACACTAACAGAGTTGGACCTATTGCAAAGGCGATTACTGTAATTTCCAATGCTGACACCCCAACGAAGGTGTTAAAAATTAAAGGAAAGGTATTGCCGGCAGAAGGCAAATAAATTCCATTCATAATTACAAAAGCTTGTTAAGTACCGAATTAGGTATTTAACAAGCTTTTTTTATTCATGAGACCCGTATAAAAAGGCACAGTTACATTATAAGCTAAGACCCCGGCCCAAGGATAGGTTCCTTAAAGTGGCCACCATCAACCTTGGGGATCAATGTCAGTTATTTGAACATGTCTTTAAGCACATAGGTTATAAGCATATCCTTTTGATATCGTTCTATTAGAACCTTTACCCTCTTTCCTTCCTTTTCATTGAGCATATGCAGGATTTGTTGAAGTTTGTAGTGGTGCACCTTTTTCCCATTTACTGCCAGAATAACATCGCCTTCCCGTAAACCGGCCTTATGTCCAGGACTTCCTGCACGTATACCGGACACTATAATTTCCGGGACCATACTTAGCCTGGTCATATTCTCGAAGAGAATTTGCACATCCCCGAACGATTTGCCACTATCCACCAACACCAACCCACTTGCATCGGCTATACTTTCGGAAATATAACGCATCCCGTTATGCTGGATATCTATCCCGCTCAAATTAAAATCAAAAGGGTGATTAAAAAGAGCATTTTTGCGCAAACTCAAGGTACGAGCACCATAGTTGAACACCAGGGTAAATCTTTTTAGGACCTCTCCGCCCAAACTGCCGTTTCTATTCCCCAAAGAGGTGATGGAATTAAAATATTGCAGATCAGGAAATGCAGTTTTGGCATCCCTTAATTGAAAGCCACCCAAGCTGATTCCATCTATTTTGGTCCTTTTCCCATAAATGCCCCCACTTAGCCCTTGACCCAGAAAATCCACATAATTCTTCTCAGGAACCCCCAATCCCTTATCCAGGTCTTCAAAAAGCCATACCGCATCGGAACTACCCGAATCTATTAAAAGTTCCACAGGAATACTGCTTTTATTTTCCATAAACACATGACCTTGAACATAAGCTTTGTTCTGAACAATGCGCAAAGGAATTGTACGGATCTTGGAGCTTTTTTTGTGCCTGTACAGGTCAGGGTCATGAAGCTTTAAATATTTTGATGAATAATTTACCTCCACAACAAAATCCCTAAAGAGGTCATAACCAATGATTCCATGAACCGGCAGACCAAGCCTGGGGGAAAGGTTCAGCTCCTTGTCCATGACCACATAAAGCAATTGATCATTATTGACAACTTTTCCAATTTTAAAAATATTGGAATCGGAACTCAAGGCCTCAATTGGCTCTCCTTCACCAAGGCCTTTAATAACAATTTCCGATACATTGTTTATCTGAATGGAATCCTTATCCGATAAATTAAAAAGAATAGGCTTATTTACCCCAGAATCCAAAATAAATGAAAGTTCCGCCCCGTTTACCTCTATTGGAATTACAATGAGATTGTTTACCAATTCAAACTTCACCTTTTGAAACTTTTCTCCAACAGGCAATTTGAAATTTTGCGATAACAACAAAACGGGCCAGCACCAAATAAGGAAAACCATATGTCTTAAGAAAGCCATCCTATTCCCATTTTTAAGTAACCTAACCCTCTAATTTACACACAAATCCCTTGACAATAGAATCATTTAACATATTAATATGGAATCAAATAAGGTTGTTTTATTGTTTTGTCCGTATTGATTTCTCATTTTTGCTTAAAATTAAAATCCATATGCCATCAATTTCACGGAGAGGCGAAACAATGCCGGAATCTCCAATAAGAAAACTAGTACCTTTTGCTGAAGCTGCCATAAAAAGAGGAATCAAGATTATCCACCTAAATATTGGTCAGCCCGACATAAAAACGCCTAAAGTTGCCTTGGATGCCGTTAAAAACAATACTTTGGAGGTCTTGGCCTACAGTAGAACAGAAGGCTCCGAATCCTATAGGGAAAAGATTGCCGGATATTACGCCAAGAATGACATTCATGTTGGTGCGGACAATATTATAGTGACTACAGGTGGTTCTGAAGCATTGTCCTTTGCATTGGGAAGTATAGCGGATAATGACGACGAAATTATTATCCCCGAGCCCTTTTATGCCAATTACAACGGATTTGCCAACGCCAGTGGAATAAAGGTAGTACCGGTTGTTTCCAACATTGAAAATAATTTTGCACTGCCGCCCATTGATGAATTTGAAAAACTAATTACACCCAAGACAAAGGCCATCCTTATTTGCAATCCAGGGAACCCAACAGGCTATTTATATACAAGGGAAGAAATAAAAAAACTTGCCTCTATAGTAAAAAAACACAACTTGTTCCTGGTGGCCGATGAGGTATACCGCGAATTTATCTATGATGGCAGGGAGCATTATTCCATTCTTCAGGAAATAGGCCTGGAAGATCATGCCATTATAATAGACTCGGTTTCCAAAAGGTATAGTATGTGCGGGGCACGAATTGGATATTTGGTCTCCAAAAATAAGGAAGTGATCCGGACCGCCCTTAAATTTGCCCAGGCCCGTCTTTCCCCTCCTACCTATGCTCAGATTGCAAGTGAAGCTGCCTTGGAAACTCCACAGTCTTATTTTGATGATGTAAAAAAGGAGTACGAGGAGCGTAGAAACATACTTATAACCGAATTAAACAAACTTGAAGGTGTGGTAGTGGCCCAACCACAGGGAGCATTCTACTGTATTGCCCAACTGCCTATTGACAATGCCGACACTTTTGCCCAATGGTTACTGGAGGATTTCAATTTGAACGGGGAAACCGTAATGGTAGCACCCGCAGCAGGGTTCTATGCTACTGAAGGTTTGGGAACAAACCAGATCAGAATTGCCTATGTACTGGAAAAGGAAGACCTAAAAAGAGCGGTTCACATTTTAAAGGAAGCCTTAAAGGTATATGCACATTAATGGATATACAAAAAGACATATCCCTTAAAAAGTACAATACTTTTGGAATTGACGCCAAGGCCCAATTCTTTTGCGAAATAAATTCGATCGCCGAACTAAAACAAGCACTAGAACTGAAGGGATATCCCAATTTATTTGTTCTTGGGGGCGGTAGCAATATGCTCATCACAAAAGATTTGGAAAACCTGGTACTGCACATTAACCTAAAGGGAATTGAGGTAGTATCCGAAAATAATGATGAGGCTATAATAAAGGTCAATGCCGGTGAGAATTGGCACAATATGGTATTGTGGACCTTGGACCACGATTATGGTGGATTGGAGAATTTATCCCTCATTCCAGGAAATACCGGTACCGCGCCAATTCAGAACATAGGGGCCTATGGTGTTGAACTTAAGGACACCTTTGTAAGTTGCGAAGCCATGGAAATCACCACCAGGGAACTTAAAACCTTTACCAAGGACGAGTGTCAGTTTGGCTATCGCGATTCCTATTTTAAAAATGAAGGGCTTGGAAAATACATAATTACTTCGGTAAGTTTTAAATTGACCAAAAGAAATCACAAACTCAATGTAGACTACGGGGCCATTATTTCCGAATTACAGAATAGCGGTATTACCGATCCCAACATTAGGGATGTCTCCAATGCGGTAATTTCCATTAGACAAAGTAAGTTGCCAGACCCAAAGGAATTGGGCAATAGTGGAAGTTTCTTTAAAAACCCGGTCATAGATAGGCAGCAATTCGACAAGTTCTCCAATTTAAACCCCTCTGCACCTTTTTATAAGGTTTCCGAAAATGAATTCAAGATTCCAGCAGGTTGGCTAATTGAACAATGTGGATATAAAGGAAAGCGATTTGGAGATGCCGGAGTACACAAAAACCAAGCCTTGGTGTTGGTGAATTACGGTGATGCCTCGGGAGCGGATATTATTGAACTGGCCCAAAATATAATTGAAAGTGTATTGCAAAGGTTCGGAATTATGATTAGTCCGGAAGTCAATATCATAAAATAACCCCTGACAAAGAATGCCAGGGGCTATACCAAACCAAACTAACCAAAAATTAAATGCACAGTTACCAGCTGTCCATTTATCCAATTAAAACGCTAAGCATAACAATCAATTTTATAATTTAGCGTTTGTGTATATACGAGGAAAACTAAGGTATTGGATGATTGCCTAGCAACTTTTTTTTGAGAACACACTAATTATATGAGCATATTACTGGAAAATCATATTGTTGAGCTTCTTCAAGAGCGAAATGACAAGGCCATTTCCCTTCTTTATGAACACTACGGCGATACCTTATATGGGGTTGCCTATAAGGTAGTGCGCGATGAGGAATTGGCTCAGGATGTTGTACAGGAAAGCTTTATCAAAATCTGGAAGAAATCGGATTCTTACGACCCCACAAAAGCCAAATTGTTTACATGGCTCTTTAGGATTACACGCAATACGGCCATAGACAAATTAAGAAGTGTAAACAACAAATCCGACAAGGAAATCCAAATGGACGTTTCGGACGTATATAAACTAGGAACTGAAGGTATAATCCCTGACTTGATGGACGTTCAGGATAATTTGGATAAAATAGATTCAAAATATCAAATTGTATTGGACGCCTTATTTTTTCAAGGAATGACCCAACAGGAGGCAAGTGACGAATTGGACATACCACTAGGTACCATTAAATCTAGATTAAAAATTGGACTTAGGGAGCTAAAGAAGATTTATGGTTCAACAATGGTATTTGCCTGTTTACTAAGTTTATTTATGAATTAAAGCACAACCTTGACAAGACTAGGACCTAACTATTAAGCTGACGTTACAGCATAGCCGACCAAATTGTGCTAGAAATAATAAAGCCATGAAAGAAAAGATCAGAATATTTTTAGAAACAGACCTACTAGAGAAATATCTATTAGGCACAACTTCCCAAGAGGAAGCATTACAAGTGGAAAGATATATTGCCATGTATCCCGAAGTTAGGAACACCTACATTGAGCTTCAGGAAAATCTTGAAATATTTGCCAAGTTACATGCCATAAAAACTCCGGAAGGCCTCAAAGAAAGAATTCAAACTAGGATCAAAAAGGAAAATTCCGTACGATCAAAATTCTATAGGTACGCCATTGCAGCCAGTTTTGCTGCCCTGCTCTTTGCAGGTGCCTCCTATTTCTTTTGGAACCAAAACCAAAACTTACAAGAGGAAAATGTTATTGTCAACAATAAGATCCAGAACCTGGAAGAGAATATGCGCCTACAATTAGAGGATGTTAGAAATCAATTTATTGTACTTAACAATCCCAAAACGAAGCGACTTACGGTAAAAGGCAATAACAAGGCGAAGGAACTTAAGGCTGTGGCCTATGTTAATCCTGTAAAAAAGCTTTCCTATATCAATGTAAGCAAATTACCTAACCTACCGGAAAACCAATGCTACCAAATGTGGGCAGAGGTCAACGGACAAATGCTCAACCTAGGAGTAATACAGGAGGCCAGCAATAGTGAAAAACTAATGGCCCTGCCCTATGGTGAAAATGCCGTTGGTTATATCACCATTGAGCCAACAGGAGGTAATTCCAAGCCTACCATAGAGAATATAGTGGCCAATATTTCCTATTAAATAAAGGACTTAAAGTAATCTTAATCCTTCTTGGGAAGGTTATAAATTTCATATCTTTGCATTAAATAATGCAGGGATATGAAATTATTATTTTTAACAATAGGTCTACTAGCACTTGCTTTTGCTGGTATTGCAATAAAAATATGGTCTAAAAAGGATGGTAAATTTGCGGGAACATGCGCCAGTCAGAGCCCGTTTTTAAATAAGGACGGTGAAGCATGTGGATACTGCGGAAAACTCCCTACCGAGCAGGACTGCAGAAAAGATTCCGTTACACAATAGAAATCTGCCTATTATCACCCTTTACATTTTCTTATCTTGGACAAAACCGAAGAACCTCTTCCCAATCTTATTGAAAAAGCCAAATTAGGCAATCAAATAGCCTTCAGTGCATTATTAAATAATTTCTGGAACGACGTCTACGGCTTTCAATTGGTCAGGACCAGAAATGAGAACGATGCCGAAGACATTACTATCCAGACATTTTCGAAGGCCTTTGACAAGATACATACCTTTAACGAGGACTATGAGTTTAAGACATGGCTGATCGCCATTTCCAAAAATTTGCACATCGACCTCATCCGCAAAAGCAAAAGAAATGTTCTACAAGGTAACCCAGAAAGTAGCAGCGAAGCCATTAAGAAGGTTTTGGATGACGCCCCTTCCCCCGAAGACAGTTTAATTACAGAACAAAATTTAGCTGCTTTATTGGAGTACATAAAAAGGCTAAAACCGCATTACCAAGAAGTAATAAACCTAAGGTATTTTCAGGAACTGCCCTATGCTGAAATTGCCGAAAAACTTGGGGAACCTATCAATAATGTAAAAGTTAAACTACTAAGGGCAAAAAGGCTTCTTGCTGAAATTATTAAAAATAATAATTAGTACTGCTAGGTCACTCTTGTTTTGGCAGAAGCAAAGTTCAATTGAACAAAGGTGCCAGGACGTTGGAAGATGAAAAGAATAAACCTTCAATTCCCAACTAATACAGCTAACCTTCTTCAGGCAGACTTCCGCCCCTTATATATTGTCCCGTGTACCAGGTCCAATATCTTTTACTGCCTTCCCTGCCCCTTATAAAAAACCCATTAAATTTACGCTGACACCAGATAGACTTTGGCATTCCCATACTTTGCCGTCATTTGGTATTTTAACTATAACCCATTTCGTATATTTGCACAAAATCATAGTATGAGTATCGAAACTATAGACAGTGTCATCCCCCCAAAAGGCAAACCCAAATGGTTACGGGTAAAACTTCCAACAGGCAAAAAATACACCCAGTTAAGGGGCTTGGTGGACAAGTATAACCTTCATACCATATGTACCTCGGGCAGTTGTCCAAATATGGGCGAATGTTGGGGAGAAGGTACCGCCACTTTTATGATTTTAGGAAATGTTTGCACCCGTTCCTGTGGATTTTGCGGTGTAAAAACAGGGCGACCTGAAGATGTAGATTGGGCAGAGCCGGAAAAAGTGGCCAGATCCATTAAAATAATGGACATAAAACATGCCGTTATCACTTCTGTGGATCGTGACGACCTAAAGGATATGGGTTCCATTATATGGGCCGAAACAGTGAAAGCCATACGAAGAATGAACCCCAATACTACATTGGAGACATTGATTCCAGATTTTCAAGGTATCCATACCCATTTAGATCGAATCCTTGCTGTTGGGCCCGAAGTAATCTCCCACAATATGGAAACCGTAAAACGATTAACAAGGGAGGTCCGCATACAGGCAAAATATGAAAGAAGTCTTGGCGTCCTTTCCTATTTAAAAGAGCACGGTGCCAACCGCACCAAGTCGGGAATAATGTTGGGACTTGGCGAATTGGAGGAAGAAGTAATCCAAACCATGGAGGACCTTAGGGCGGCCAATGTAGATGTGGTCACTATAGGCCAATATCTGCAGCCTTCCAAAAAACATTTACCGGTAAAGGAGTTTATTTTACCGGACCAGTTCAAGAAATATGAAGAAATAGGTCTAAAATTAGGCTTTAGGCATGTAGAAAGCGGGGCTTTGGTCCGTTCATCGTACAAGGCACACAAACATATAAAGTAAGTACCCCTTACACCCCATATCTAGAATATCAATCCGTAATTATGCGGATAAATTGGCTTGACCCTTTTTATGAAACAAATTAATATTGGTATTAACGGCTTCGGTAGAATTGGCCGTACCCTATTTAGACTTCTTAGCGAGCAAGCTCATTTAAGAGTGGTGGCCATAAACGATTTGGCAGATGCACCTACACTATCCCATTTACTAAAATACGATAGCATCCACGGGGTATTTCAAAAAGAAGTATCCCACAGGGGCGAAAACATAATCGTAGAAAATAAAAAGGTCGCCCTATTAAATCACAGTTCACCCAAAGACATTCCTTGGTCCGATCATAAAGTTGATATTGTTGTTGAGGCCACTGGGAAGTTCAAGGATAGGGCTATCTTGGAATATCACATAAAAAATGGGGCGAAAAAGGTTATTCTTAGTGTACCTCCAAACGAAGATGACATAAAGATGGTGGTATTTGGAATAAACCATAAAACCCTGGTCCAATCAGATGACATTATTTCCAACGCCTCCTGTACCACAAACAATGCCGCGCCAATGATCAAGGTAATTCAAGATCTTTGCGGAATAGAGCAGGCCTATATAACCACTATCCATTCTTACACCACGGACCAAAGTCTGCACGACCAACCGCATAAGGATTTAAGAAGGGCCAGGGCAGCTGCACAATCCATTGTCCCTACCACAACCGGAGCGGCCAAAGCCTTAACCAGAATATTTCCGGAACTATCCGATGTTATTGGAGGTTGTGGCATAAGGGTTCCAGTACCCAATGGCTCTTTGACCGACATCACTTTTAATGTTAAAAGGCAGACCACCATAGAAGAAATTAATGATGCTTTTCTGAAAATATCGCAAAAAGAACTTAAAAACATTCTATATTACACAAAAGACCCCATAGTTTCTATTGATATAAACAATACTTACTACTCTTGTACGTTTGATTCTCTGATGACTTCTGTAATCGGCAAAATGGTTAAAATCATTGGATGGTATGATAACGAAACCGGGTACAGTAGCAGAATTGTAGATTTAATTAACTATATTATAAGTAAACGATACGTTTGAGACCTATATTCTTACATATAAATTTAGGTAGAAAATTGTGGCTCCTAACGGTTCTATTGTTTTTTTACTTTAGCCATTCCTATACCCAGGAAAACAAAGCTGCGGGGAAGGATATAGAATATCATTTTGATAAAGCGAGGGAATTGGGCAATAAGAATAAAATAGAACCTGCCCTTGAGGAGCTGAATACCGCAATGGAAATTGCCTTTAAGAACAATGACCAAAAGGCCCTGATAGACACCTATCACAAATTCGCCATTTTATATTTACGCCTGCAGAAGGATGATAGTGCGGAATATTATGCGGACAGATCAAAATCACTTTTAAAAGATATTTCCTATCCTTATGGGGAGGCCACCCATAAATACATAGATGCCATTATTTCCTATAGGGACGGTAAAAATTTCTTGGCCATCTCTATGCTGAACGAAGCAAAACAGATCAACAACGACAGAAATTTACTGAACAATATTCTTTTTGTAGAGGGAATTATTTTTTTAAACCTGGAAAAATACGAAAGTGCCACAAAGAATTTCAATGCCCTGGCCGTAAATACGGACATCTACGAGAAGGACTACCTGGCCGCCAAGGCACATATAAAATTGGCAGAGATCCACAACAGAACGGAAAATTACGAGGAGAGCATTAAAAATGCCCAAGACGCTTTAAAATTGGCCAAGGCGAACAATTTTTATCTAGAAGTACTGGAGGCCAATAGGCTACTAACAGAGACCAATGAAAAACTTGGGCTTTTTGAATCCGCCCTGTCCTACAACAGAAATATAGTGAACATCAAGGACTCTATATTTACCCTAGAGAAAAGTTTAGCGGAAACCAAAACGGCAGATAACATCCAAACAAAATTTATGAAGGATGAAATTGGTCGACAGGAAGCCAAGATAGAAGAACTTAACCAATCCAAAAATAGAACGGAAATAACGGCAATCTTAACTGCTGCCTTTTTAATAGTAATTTCCATACTGGCCATTTCGCTTTACCGGAACAACCAGATCAAGTTAAAGACAAACGATCTATTACACACCAAGAACAATGAACTTCAGGCTGCAAGGGATGCTGCGGTAATGGCTATGGAGGCCAAAACCAATTTCCTTTCCACGGTAAGCCACGAATTGCGAACACCACTTTATGCGGTCACCGGTCTAACACATTTATTACTGGAAGAAAACCCTAGTGAAAATCAAAAAGAACATCTAAAATCGTTGAAGTTTTCTGGGGACTACCTATTAAATTTCATTAATGACATTCTTCAGATCAACAAAATTGACGCTGACAAGTTGGAAGCCCTTCAAATAGATTTCAATCTTAAAAAGGTACTTTCGGAAGTCATAAATTCCTTGCATCAAAGTGCCAAGGCCAACAAAACAAAAATTGTACTGGAATTTGACGAGGATATTCCGTCCCACCTTTTGGGCGACCCCCTTAAACTTTCCCAAATTTTTATAAACCTTATCGGCAACGGTATAAAATTCACCAAGGGAGGTGAAGTTACGGTCATAGCCAAGCTTGCCAAAAAAGTAGAAGAAAATCTGACCATTTATTTTGAAGTAAAGGATAATGGTATTGGTATTGATAAAGAAAGACAGCTTACCATTTTTGACAGTTTTGAACAGGGCTCTATCCAAATTAACAGGGAATACGGAGGTACCGGTCTAGGTTTGACCATTGTAAAAAGCTTGTTGGGCCTATTTGGTAGTAAAATTGGGCTTAAGAGTGAAATAGGCAAAGGGAGTTCCTTTTTCTTTGAGCTGGATCTAAAAAGCAAGGATGATCTTATTGATGATATCCCCTTCGAAATAACTGAGGTGGAATACGATTTTACAGGGCTCCATATATTGATTGTGGAGGATAACAAAATCAACCAGGTGATTACGAAGAAAATGCTGAACAAGAAGGAAATAACCTGTGATATTGCCAACAACGGACTGGAAGCCGTGGCCATGGTGAGAAAAACGGATTACGACTGTATCCTTATGGATATCCATATGCCCGGAATTAGTGGTGAAGAGGCTACTATTGAAATTAGAAAGTTCAATAGATTGGTACCTATTATAGCCCTTACGGCAATTTCCTTGGATGACAGTTTGGAAAGTTTTTATGCTGCAGGTTGTAACGACGTAGTTACTAAACCCTTTAAACCAGAGGTATTCTATTCAAAAATTGGAGAGAACATCTTTGATGTGAAAAAAAAAATTGAAGCCTAAGGAGCCTTAATGCTTTCACCCATCAAATTCAACAGTACCTTTTCGCCCCCATTCATGAATTTGTGCCGTATCCCTATATAGTGTAGGTCTTTTATTTTGCCTTCCAACCGTACATAATCCTTTTCCGTGGTAAGTACCATTTCCTTGGTATTGAACAAAGCTATTTCCTTTTCCGTAAAAAAATGGTGGTCAGGGTAGGCCAAATGCTCAAACTCAATTTCTTGACTACTTAGGAAGCTTAGCAACTGTTTTGGATTTGCTATCCCTGTCACCAAAGTCACTTTTCTATTTTTAAGTTCGGCCAAGTCTATTTCCCCTGAGCTACCTTTTAATGTTGTTTCATACTCCAAAAAGCTAAAAACTACCCTCTGACTTGGGCCGGGATTTAATTTTTTCCGGATTCTCTGTTGCTCGGATTCGCTCAAATTTGATGGGCACTTGGTAACAACAATTATATTGGCTCTCTTTGCTTCCCGTTTGCTATCCCTCAAATTCCCGCTAGGTAAATACCAATCATCTACATATAAATTGGAATAGGAAGTTAATAGCACATATTGGTTACACCTTACTTTTCTATGTTGAAAGGCATCATCCAACAAAATTATATCGGGCCCTACGGTTTCCTCCAATATGGAAATACCATTCTGCCTGTCCGCATCTACCGCTACAAAGGCTTTGGGGAATTTCTTATAGATCTGAAAGGGTTCGTCCCCTAAATCCTCTACCCCTATACCAGGTTTGGCCAACAAATAGCCTTTGGATTTTCGACCATAACCCCTACTTAAAACCGCTATTCTACCCTGCTCTTTAGCATTGGCAACAAAAAACTCTATCATTGGGGTTTTACCGGTACCCCCTACACTCAGGTTCCCGACACAAATGGTCTTGGTCCCAAAGGCTTTGGAAGGCAATAGCCCTAGGTCATAAAGATAATTGCGCAGATATACCACCAGGGCGTATATCAATGAAATGGGAAAGCCTAATTTTCTTAGTAGCTGCATTAGAACGAAAATATAATATTTTATCTTTGGAAGACCATAAATTTTAAAAATGATCATAAAACAAGTTATAGATACCCTAGAGGAGTTGGCGCCACTGAATTATGCCGAAGATTTTGACAATGTAGGACTTTTGGTGGGGAGTGCCAAGAACGAGCTAAGCGGTATCCTTGTAACACTGGACACTTTAGAAAATGTAGTGGAGGAAGCTATTGCAAAAAAATGCAATCTAATAGTTAGTTTCCACCCTATTATTTTTGGAGGGTTAAAAAAAATAACCGGCTCCAACTACGTACAAAGGGTAGTAATAAAGGCTATTAAACACGACATAGCCATATACAGTATGCACACTGCCCTGGACAACAGCAATAAAGGAGTTAACGCCAAAATCTGCGAGGTTTTGGGACTACAGGATACAAGCATTCTAATCCCACAGAAGGGCACCATTAGAAAATTGACCACCTATGTTCCCAAAGTGAATGCCGACGCCCTTAAAACCGCTCTATTCCAAGCTGAAGCAGGTAATATTGGGAATTATAGCAATTGCAGTTTTACGGTAGATGGCATTGGGAGCTACCAGGCCAATGCGGGAGCCAATCCCTATTTGGGAAAAATTGGGGAAACCCATTATGAGGACGAATCCCAGATAAGCATTACTTATGGCAGGGCAAATGAACAGAAAATTTTGAAAGCCCTTTTTAACAACCATCCCTATGAAGAGGTTGCCTACGAGATACAAACTTTGGAAAATAAAAACCAAAATATTGGCATGGGCATGGTAGGAAATCTGGAAAAATCGATGGGCGAAGAGGAATTTTTTGAATTTTTGAAGAAAAAAATGAATGTTTCCTGCATAAGACACTCAGATTTTCTAGGAAAAAAAATAAAGAAAGTTGCACTTTTGGGAGGAAGCGGATCCTTTGCCATATCTGCCGCAATAGCCGCCAATGCTGATATTTTTGTGACATCGGACTTAAAATATCATCAATTCTACGAAGCAGAAGGCAAAATACTTTTAGCAGATATTGGGCACTATGAAACAGAGCAGTTTACAAAAAATCTCTTAGTTGATTATCTTACGAAAAAAATTCCTAATTTTGCAGTCTCTTTATCGGAGAGCAAAACAAATCCCATCAAGTATTTTTAAATATGGCAACAAAGACAGAAACAACAGTAGAAGAAAAGTTAAGAGCACTATATGATTTGCAATTAATTGATTCTAGAGTTGATGAGATAAGAAATGTTAGAGGAGAACTTCCTCTAGAAGTAGAAGATTTGGAAGACGAGGTACTTGGCCTTAAAACAAGAATGGATAAGCTTAAAACCGATGTTGAAACTATTAACTACGAGATAGGCGCCAAGAAAAATCTTATTGATGAAGCCAAAGTCTTGATCAAAAAATATGCGGAACAACAAAAGAACGTCCGCAATAGCAGGGAATTTAATTCTTTGACCAAAGAAGTAGAATTTCAGGAACTTGAAATTCAATTGGCCGATAAGAATATTAAAGAATTTAAAGCCCAAATAGAGCAGAAAAAAGAGGTTATAGCCACTACCAAAGAACGATTAACCGAAAGGGAATTGCACCTTAAGCACAAAAAAAGTGAATTGAACGCTATTTTGGCAGAAACCGAAAAGGAAGAAAAAGCCCTTTTGAAAAAATCGGAAGAGTACCAATCCCAAATTGAGGAGCGCTTGGTAAAGGCTTACAATAGAATCCGAAATAACGTAAAAAACGGTTTGGCAGTAGTTCCTATTGAAAGAGGTGCTTCAGGAGGATCTTTCTTTACCATTCCACCGCAGGTTCAGGTTGAGATTGCATCACGCAAAAAAATCATTAGCGACGAACACAGTGGAAGAATTTTGGTAGACCCAGTTTTGGCTGAAGAGGAACAAGAAAAAATGCAAAAGCTTTTTTCTAAATTATAGAAAAAACGACCAATAAAAAACAAAAGCCATCTTAAAAAGATGGCTTTTGTTTTTCCTATACTTCGTACTTTTCTTTCTCGCTCAATAGACTTAGAATCTTTTGGTCTATCTCCTCACTTTCCCAAATCTCTTCTATATTGGGAATTTGCATTATTTGCTTCATTATTTCTTCCTGTGCATCCCCATTGGCCAAAGCTTCCACATAGGGCTTATTTGAAAAGGTAACCCTCGAATAGGCTGGAACCCATTTGTCCGGATATTTTTTGGCAAAACGCTTTTCAATCTTCTTCTGCAATATAAAATTGGGGTCGGCAGTCATACTGCTCATTTCTACAAAATTCCGATAACTAAGCTCTGCTATTGCGTCGGCATTGGGCTTACGTTCTGTTTGATAGGTACTAAAAATTTGTTCCCAATCGTCTCCATATTTGGCAATAATCTTGTTAAGGGCATATATATCCTCAAAACCGGCATTCATGCCCTGCCCATAAAATGGCACAATAGCATGGGCGGAATCGCCAACCAAAGCCACTTTGTCCCAATACGTCCAAGGATAGCATTTAATCGTCACCAAAGCGCTGGTGGGGTTATTGAAAAAATCTGTGGTCAGGTCTTCAATAACCGGGGTAACATCTGGAAAATAGGTGTTAAAGAAGCGTTTGGCCTCTTCCTTGGTGTTTATCTTCTCAAAAGAAACCTCCCCTTCAAAGGGCAGGAACAGGGTACATGTAAAACTACCATCCATGTTGGGCATGGCTATAAACATGAACTTCCCTCTTGGCCAAATATGAAAAGAATGTTTGTCCAATTTATGGGTGCCATCCTCATTGGCCGGTATGGTGAGCTCTTTGTAGCCAACATCTATAAACTCCTGAAAGTAATTAAATCTACTTCTACGTTGCATTTTGTGCCTAACTCGGGAAAATGCCCCATCACAGCCAAAAACAATATCGTAAAGATATTCCTTCCACTTCCCTTTCTCCGTTGCGCCGGTATATATTTTTCCTTCGGGAAGGTTTACATCCCACACCTTTTCCTCAAAACGAAAAACGACCCCTGCCTCTTCGGCCAGATCGATCATTCTCCGATTCAATATGCCCCGAGAAATAGACCAGATGGCCTCTCCTTCCTTTCCATATTTTTGGTAATACTCTGGTTGGCCCTCAACATGAATGGCGCGTTTATCCAATGGAATGGCAATTTCCTTTACTTCATTTTCAATACCCACCTCCCTCAAAGCCGTCCAACCCCTATTGCTCATCGCTAAATTGATAGATCTTCCGGAAAACTCAACATTTCGGATATCTGGTCTCCGATCGTAAACCGTTATCTGGTGGCCTAACTTCCGAAGGTAAATTGCCAATAGGGATCCTACCAATCCTGAACCGATAATAGCAATCTTTTTAGGAGTTTGTGTCATACTGATGTATATAGGGAAAAGTAAATGTTAAAGTAATAAATGTAATAAAATAAAGTAACTTCTATAAAAAAGGGGCAATAACATCACAAAATGCCATTAATGCCTACATATAGGTAAAGAACCGAACCTTGGATCTACAAAACATCTCTTTTTTTAAAAAAATTTCTTTCCTGAACATCCAAACACTAGGTTCCTCTCGTATATAAAACACATACCGCTTAGGCGTCCATATATAAAAAAGTCCTTCACATTAAGTTTGCGAAGGACTTTTCCTTTTCTGTATAATTCGTACTAAAATATAATTTAAACAAACTAAGAGCGGTTATTCCAATATTCCGTCTACAATTCCATAGGCAATGGACTCTTCAGCGTTCATCCAATAATCCCTGTCAAAATCCTTCATTACCTTTTCAAAATCCTGACCGCAATTCTCTGCCAATATTTTAGCACTGAGTTCACGTGTCTTAATTATCTCCTTTGCCTGAATCTCTATATTGGAAGCCTGTCCCCTGGCACCACCGCTTGGTTGATGTATCATCACTTGCGCATGTGGCTGTATAAATCGTCTACCCTTCTCCCCTACCGATAATAAAATGGACCCCATAGAGGCTGCCAAACCGGAGCAAATGGTAGATACCGGACTCTTTAACGCTTTAATGGTATCGTACATGGCAAAACCAGAAGTAACATAACCTCCAGGACTATTTATGTACAATTGAATTTCTTTGTTGTTTTGCATATCCAAATACAACAAACGATCGATTACATGCTTAGCGGTATCATCATCTACCATTCCCCATAGAAATACTTTTCTTTCGCCAAGCAATTTTTCGTCTATTGCCTCTTGTATCTTTCCTTTTTTTGAACTCATTTTTTGATTTCTTATTAAGTTTCAAAAATAATGAATTTATTGGGAATTATGGCAGCTAAATTATTTGATAGGTCTTTCAATTCAATTGGCACAAAAACAACACCCCTCATATTTCCAAATTACAATTTTAAAGCACCCAATGATCGCTAATGGGCGAACCTGTTATAATTGGTAAAACAAAACCATAAGCACCCTTATTTCAAGTTGTACCCATAATGTATTTGGGCAAGAATAAGAATTTTGCCAAAAACCTATTATCTTTGATAAAAACCAAACATGAAAAAATCAGTACTAGCCGTTTTTTGCTTCTCGCTAATCCTAACTGGTTGTAAAACGGATAAAAAAACAGAAGTAGCCGCTCCAAAAATGGAACTTTCCATTTTGGACAAGGTAGCCAATGCACATGGATTCGATCAATTCCGAAATGTAAAGGAAATTGCTTTTACATTCAATGTGGATCGTCCTGACAGCCATTCCGAGCGCAGCTGGGTGTGGAATACCATGACCAACGATATTGTATCCATCAACAAAGGAGATACCATTTCTTATAATCGTAAAACAATGGACAGTACGGCCACAAAAATAAACGGTGGATTTATTAACGACAAATATTGGTTGATGGCTCCATTTAATCTGGCTTGGGACAAAAACAATATCACCTACGACCACAAAAGTGACGTGCCTGCCCCTATCAGCAAAAACCCAATGCAAAAACTGACCATTGTTTATGGAAACGAAGGAGGCTATACTCCGGGTGATGCCTATGATTTTTATTTTGGCAACGATTATATGATAAAGGAATGGGTATTTAGAAGATCAAATCAACCAGAGCCTTCCCTAATCACCACTTGGGAAAATTATGCGGATATCAACGGCCTAAAAATTGCCGAGATGCACCAAAATGAAGACGGCAGTTTTAAGTTATATTTTACCAACATTAAAGTCACTTCAAAAACCCCATAAGATTTGGTCCGGCAATTATCTGCCCCTCCTATGCAACCCTAAAGTGGCTGCAAGCACTATAATAGTACATACCATTAGAATTACAAAGGTGTACTTGAGGGAATAACTTTCAGCTACAAATCCCAGCACTACCGGACCAATTAAGAAACCGGAATAGCCCGTACCGGCTATAAAGGACACCCCTTGGGAAGAATCCACACCCTTGACCGTTCCCCCTATCCTAAAGAGCTCCGGAACAATTACCGAAAAGCCAAGTCCTATAAATGCAAATCCTACAATGGCCATATAGGTATAAGTGGTAAGAACAAAGACAAAACCTACAATGGCTATAGATGCTCCCAAGGCCACTATTTTAATAGGACCTATGGCAGCACTAATACTGTCTCCCAAGAACCTTCCCAAGGTCATCATTACGGAAAATGCCAAAAAACCGGTACCTATCAATGTTTCAGGGGCCATACTTATTTCCTGCAGAAACAATCCGCTCCAATCCACAATAGCCCCTTCACCCCCCATTACTACAAAGGAAATAATTCCAAGAACCAAGAGCGGTTTAAATAATTTGAGGCTAAAAGGCTCCTTTTCAACCGGGGCCGCTACAATATGGCTATAGTGCTTATGGAATATAAAATTTACCACGAGTACCAAAATAACGGCATAGAGCATATGTAATGCCGGATTATTGATCGTAAATATCAGAAAACTGCCCAGTCCGGCAATTACCCCGCCCAAGCTAAAAAAGCCATGGGAAGCCGACATAAAATTTTGCCGGTCTTCCTTTTCAATTTCGGTAACCAAGGTATTCATGGCTATATCGGTAAATCCGTTGCCGGCCCCCAATAAAAAAAGCCCGCCCATTAAAGAATAGTAATTGGGCGCCAACAAAGGAAACAAAGCCGCTACACTACTGAAAATTATTCCGTACCAGGTAGCCTTGCCTACCCCTAATTTATCAATGATTTTGGCAGCCACGGGAAAGACGATAAACACCCCCAAAGACAGGAAAAATAGCGCGATTCCCAAATCGGCCTTATTGATACCCAATTTTTCCTTGACCGAGGGGATGTAAATGGCCCAGGTACCAAACAATATATTTATACTTGCAAATACCCAGGAAGGACCAAAATATCTAGGGTTGGAAAGAATAAGACGAAGTGACTTCATAAAGGGTTCGGCAGTTATAACACATTTAGGTTTGAGGCCGGAAATTTAGCAATTAAAAAGAAAAATATCAGGGATAGTGCATGCTTAGATTAGCCCTTTGCCCGGATTCCCGACTTAAGGATTTGACCAAAGTTGTACATATCCGCAAATGAACAATAAAAAGGTGCAGGTGCCAATCGAATTACGTTGGGCTCCCGCCAATCCGTTATAACTCCATTTTCCATTAGATAGTTGAACAAATCCTTCCCCTGACCGTGCAAAAACACGGAAAGTTGACAGCCCCTGTCCTTTGGGGTAATAATTTCAAAAGATCCATCGGTCTCCTTATCTATCTCTTGGAGAATAAATTCCAAATAGGCCACAATGAGCTTTCTTTTGGAAATCAGGGTCTCCATACCCACCTCATCGAACATTTCCAAAGAGGCCAGGTAAGGAGCTAGGGACAGCACTGGAGGATTACTTACCTGCCATGCATCCGCATTTTCCATAGGTTCAAACTCTGGCTTCATTAAAAACCTGGTTTCCTTCTTTGTTCCCCACCAGCCTTCAAATCTAGGGATCTCGTTGTTATTTAGATATTTCTCATGTACAAAAATCCCGGAAGCGTTCCCAGGACCACTGTTCATATATTTATAACTGCACCAAGCGGCAAAATCCACCCCCCAATCGTGCAGATTTAGACCAACATTTCCCACTGCATGGGCCAAATCCCATCCTACGAATGCTCCTTGGGCCTTAGCCACCTTGGTTATGGCCTCCATATTAAAGACCTGACCATTGTAGTAATTAACGCCTCCAATGAGGACAAGAGCCAGTTCATCTCCCACTTCATTAATTTTATCAATAACATCCTGGGTATGCCAAAAATTTTCGCCCGTTCTTTTCTTAACTTCAACAATGGCCATTTTGGGATCAAAACCATGAAATTCAACCTGACTGTTCAACATATATTGATCTGAAGGAAATGCCTTTTCCTCACAAATAATCTTAAATCTTTTTTGGGTAGGCCTGTAAAAAGAGACCATGAGCATGTGAAGGTTAACGGTCAGGGTATTCATTACAGATACTTCCGGAGTTTTGGCACCTACCACTTTCGCCAAGGGCGCTGCCAACCTCTCATGATAATCCCACCAAGGCTTTTCGGCATGGAAATGACCTTCCACGGCCAAGTCCTTCCAATCCTTCATTATGTCGTCTACAAACTTTTGGCTGCGTTTAGGCTGTAATCCTAGGGAATTTCCGGTGAAATAAATAACATCCTTGCCCTTTACCTTGGGAAAATGGAATTCGTCACGGTATTTCCGAAGGGGATCAACCGCGTCCAATTGTTGGGCAAACACTAACGAATTTTTAAATTCCATATCCTAATTTTTATGTAAAAATACAATTTACGGCTAGAAGTGGTAATTGGTACATCTATAATTTGATCAGTCAACATGTACCCTCATTTCCAAAATATGCTTTTTAAAGCCCACTTTCTCATAGGCCCTAATGGCAGGGGCATTTTCATTGTACACCGTAAGCCTAATTTCATGGATACCCTTAGATTTTGACCAATGCACCAAAGCATCCACGATTGCCTTATTAACTCCCTTGCCACGTTGATCCCCATCGGTATACATAAAGCCAAGATAGGTGTATTTTTTATGGTCCAAATAGGGTTTTGCATCCCGTATTAATGCATAACCGGAACCTACTATCCTTGAATCCAGCTCTGCCACCATCACCTCGGCCTCATCGGACAATAGCAGTTGCCTAAGGTCATAATAACTGATCGGATCCTTATCCAAGGTTTCGTCAAAAGGTCTTTCTGCACGTATAATTTCCTGTTCAAAGGACAACAGTATTTTTAAATCGTCCAATGTGGCCGTTCTTACGGTAAATTCCTGCATGATTATTATATTTGAAGGTTTAAATATACAAAGTAAAACTCATGCATTTTTTATCTTCCATATTGGAACAATATATTGCCGACCACTCACAATCGGAACCCGAATTGCTCCAAAGGCTGACGCGGGAGACCCATTTAAAGGTAATTCAACCCAGGATGATTACCGGGCATTTTCAAGGTAGGGTATTGAGCCTTTTATCCAAGATATGCGCTCCGAAAAATATTTTGGAAATAGGTACCTACACCGGCTACTCCGCCATATGCCTTGCCGAAGGCCTGCAAAAGGAGGGTACATTGCACACTATTGATATCAATGAAGAACTCCACGCCATGCAAAGACGGTATTTTAACGAAAGTGGTTATGGGCCTCAAATTGTGCAGCATACAGGTGATGCACTGGAGATAATACCTCAGCTGGACGTAGTTTTTGATATGGTTTTTATTGATGCCGAAAAGGTAAGTTACGACCACTACTATGAGGCTACCTTAAAAAAATGTCGTCCCGGTAGCGTAATTCTATCGGATAATGTACTGTGGTCCGGGAAGGTTATGGAACCTTTGGACCCAAAGGACAAGGCTACCAAAATTTTGATGGATTACAATAAAAAGTTGAGGGACGATCCTAGGGTAGAAACGGTATTATTGCCAATTAGGGACGGACTAACACTTAGTAGGGTGTTATGATAGTTGCCACCTCCCCCTAACCCTCCCGCTCAAAAGGCGGGACAGGCTCTCCCAAGGAGGGGGAAATAGGTTTGAAACTACAAAAAAGCGGCACAAGCAATGAGGGGGAATAATTTTTAAACCAACAAATCTTAAGGTATAACTAATAACATCCTCTCCCCTTGGGGGAGGGGTCCAAACACTTTACTTTGCCCTTCCAACCTTATTGTACAAGCGGTAGAAAAAAATCGCAAAAAGAATTCCAACCAAGGCACCTACGATCAAATCCAAAGGATAATGTACGCCAACATAAATGCGACTTAAAGCAAATAATAGGGGCCATATAAAAAAGAGCCAGCTCCATTTAAATTTATCCTTAAGAAATAGGAAGAAGGCGGTGGTAATACTAAATGAACTTGAGGCATGGCCCGAAAAAAAACTATAGCCTGAGGGGCTTTTAAGTATTCGGATCAAAGTGTTGATTTCCTCTGTATTGCTTGGGCGAAGACGTGCCACCAATTCTTTGGTGATTCCTGTAAGTGCCGCTACGACGGTCAAGGTAACAAGTGTAGTACCAAGAACCCAAAACGCTTCTTTTTTAGGGTAGGACCTAAAAACAAGAACTATAAACAAAATAAATAAGGGAATCCAAGTAGAGAAATTAGTTATGGTAGACCAAAAGACATCATGGTTTTCGATGCCCAAACTGTTTAGATAAATAAAAGCATCCCGGTCCCACTGTAACAGTTGGTCCAGCATACTACTTTCTTTTGACAACGCCGGTTACCTCATCAACGTTCTTCTTCACTTTATTGATTTCGCTCTTGATGTCGTCTGCAAAGCTGGTATCTATACCCTGCTTCTCGGCACTCTTCTGAATCTCTTGCTTGATATCCTCCGTGGCATCTTTCAGTTGTCGCATGCCCTTTCCCAATCCCTTGGCTATACCAGGAATTTTGTCGGCGCCAAAAACCATTACCACGATAAACATGATAAAAAAGATTTCTCCTCCGCTAATAAATAGAATTATCGTACTTAACATAACACAAATATAATGAGAAGTTTGACAGCTGCATAAAAAATATGGTTAACTTTTTTCAGGGCACCTGAACCTTATAAAATAAAGCTAAAATTAGTTTTAAATCATTGATAACAAGCCCTATACCCGTTAATTCCGAGATAATAAGGCACTTTCTGAGGATAGGTCCGCAGAAGAATAACGCACAAAAACAAAACCCCGATACCTGTTAGGCCGTTAGGCAATCCGGTATCGGGGCTTTAATTAGATTCAAGCAACGGTATTAAATATGATGCTAATTCTATATTAGGTCTGCGATTCGCAAAAAAATTATTTCCCTTTTAAATTCTCTTTAAAAAGCTCGAAGTCGGATTTAACCTCTTTGGTAGGCCACGAATTATTGGTGGTATCTATATCCGCCGTTTCGGCTTTTGGATCCACTTCAATTCCTACTAACTCCTTGCCCGAAGCAACGACCCTTTTTACTTCCTGGTCATTTTTTCTCCATATTTCCGGCGGGTAGGTAACATTTTCCTTGGAACCATCCGCGTAGGTATACTCTACTATCAAAGGCATAGGAATACCTCCGGGCTTATTAAAAGTAACCTCGTAAAAGTATTTGGGCTCCTTGATGGCATTTCTCTCGGCCACGGACATATTGTCCATCATAAACTCTTTTAAAGTTTTGGAATTTTCTGATGGCGCCTTTCCTTTTAATTTGGCGTCGGCATCTTCCGATTCTTCCTCCTCCAAATAAACCAAGGGAGGCAGATCCTCTTCCTTAATATTCCTTGCCGCCATTATTTCCCTCATTTGTTTGGAAGGCTTGTCGGAAACATAATATTTTTTCACTCCCTTTACCCCAATATCCACATAATCGGTAGTATAGAACCAACTTCTCCAATACCAATCCAAATCTACGGCCGAAGCATCTTCCATGGTCCTAAAGAAATCTTCCGGGGACGGATGTTTAAACATCCATCGTTGGGCATAGGTCTTAAAGGCATGATCGAAGAGCTCCCTTCCCATTACCGTTTCCCTAAGAATATTTAATGCGGTAGCAGGTTTTGCATAGGCATTATTGCCCAATTGATATACATTCTCCGGATTGGACATAATAGGTGCTATGGTACTTTGATCCCCGGACATATAGGGTATTATCTTGGTAGGCTCCCCCCTCCCGGATGGGTATTTGCTATTAGGGGCAATGGCCTCGGGATAGGCTACCCCAAATTCCTGCTCGGCCATATATTGCATAAAGGTATCCAGACCTTCATCCATCCAACCCCATTGGCGCTCATCGGAATTAACGATCATAGGGAAAAAGTTGTGTCCCACTTCATGGATAATTACGGATATCATGCCGTATTTCACCCTATCAGAGTAGGTACCATCTTCGTTGGGCCTCCCGTAGTTCCAGCAGATCATAGGGTATTCCATTCCCTGATTCTTGGCGTGGACAGATATTGCCTTAGGGTAGGGATAATCAAAAGTATGAGCGGAATAGGAGCGCAAGGTATGGGCTACCGCTTTAGTGGAATACTCTTCCCATAACGGATTGCCTTCTTTTGGATACATGGAAATGGCCATAACATCCCTATTACCTATTTTCACTGCCTGCATATCGTAAATAAATTTACGCGAAGTAGCAAAACCAAAATCCCTTACATTTTCTGCCTTTAGCTTCCAAGTTTTCTTCTTTTCAGAAAATCCTTTTTCGGCCTCTTCGGCTTCGGCCTGACTCACAATGATAACAGGTTTGTCATAAGATTTCTTTGCCTTTTCATATCTACTTATCATTTCCTTGGAAAATACCTCCTTCATATTCTGAAGCTCTCCGGTACCATCCAAAATATGATCTGCAGGAACGGTAATATTAACCTCGTAATTCCCAAACGGAAGGGCAAATTCCCCACTGCCCCAGAACTGATGGTTCTGCCATCCTTCTATATCACTATAGACGGCCATTCTTGGAAAGAATTGAGCTATAACATAAGCCCTATTACCATCCTTTGGAAAATATTCATATCCAGAACGAGCCCTATTTACGGTATGGTCTGGAATATTGTACCACCATTTTATGGAAAAAGAAACCTGTCCCTTACTTTTTAAAACTTGGGGAAGGTCTATTCGCATCATGGTCTGGTTTATAGCGTAGGGCAAGGCTTTACCGTTGGCATCCCTAACATATTCTATATTGAATCCACCATCAAAAGGCTCCGTCATATATTTAGCAGCAAACTTGGCCACGGGCTCCGCCACTGGCACACCCTCATCATCGCGCAAGGGCGATTTGGAAGTTTTGGAACGTACGTTCTGATCCAATTGTACCCATAAAAAAG
This sequence comes from Arenibacter algicola, assembly GCF_018860365.1. Lineage (GTDB taxonomy): Bacteria > Bacteroidota > Bacteroidia > Flavobacteriales > Flavobacteriaceae > Arenibacter > Arenibacter algicola_B. Next base: position 8,199 of record NZ_JAHKPO010000016.1, on the reverse strand, counting down.
TAAGGTCATCCGGTGAGTTATTGGTATAGGTTATAGTTTCGGAACCATAAATTTTGGCATTTTTATCATCAAGCTCAATATCCATCTTATAATCTGCCTGTTGCTGATAATAATCCGGTCCCGGTGCCCCTGAGGCCGACCTATAGGTGTTTGGGGTAGCAAACTCTTCATAAAGCTGCTTAAATTTATTCTGATTAATGTGTCCGGGCTCCCGTTCGGTCCTTACTTCTTCCTGGGCTACAGCAAGTGCCGCAATCAGGAACAATAGTGAAGCAAAAACATGTTTCATTCTCCTCATATTTGAATTATTTTTTTAGCGCGGGAATTTAACAATTATATGATACATTGTTATTAATTACTTTAAGTTTAACATTCCTTTATTATTCTCGCGGATAAGAACAAAGCTCTTTTTTTGGTTCCCGAGTTTAAAATGCACCACATTCTTTTGTTCCTCAAAAATATCCATCAACACCTCGTTCTGCACGCCAATGGATGTGGAAGCGCTAATATCGATTTTCTGAACTTCCAGATAACAGATCATAATATCGTTATCATATTCTTTTCCCAAAAAATTAAAGTCTACCTGCTTACCGTTGATTTCAATAATAAATTTTGTCCTCAAATATTTCTCTATATAGGTATCTGCCATGGCAGACTCCTCTTTGGTGGCCAAATTGCCCTTAACGCCATACCTCTCCTGTAACACCTTTTCAAAATCATCTATAAATACCCTGGTCGTAATCTGCAGTGCCATGTCCTTTTCAGAGTATTCAACACTGGTTACACTTATGTAAAATTTATGGGCCACCGTGAAAGCCAGCAACGGCAACAACAGTATTAAAAGGGTCTTTTTTATTGATTGCATGTCTTTCTTTATCCGTCAAAAATAAGCAATGACTGTGCCATTTATGCGACTATTAATGTGAAATTTTAGATGTTGGTTTGAGATGATAGATGCTAGATGTTAGGTTCTAGACTGTAGATGCTTGACGTTAGATTCTAGATATTAGACTATAAACATTCAACTTTGAACCTGCCACTAGGCAGATAAATGGTTTTATGAAGTATTGCAAAATAAAATTATATAGAGAAGTAGACTTTTAGGGCACGAGCGTGACGCACGCGCCAGCGAGGGTTATGTTTTAGATTTTAGATGCTTGACGCTAGATGCTAGATATTAAACCTTCCTACCATTTAATAATACTCAGATCCACGGCTTCCAACCCCCTCCGGCGAAGCCACCTTCTCGTCATTCGGTGGCTGAGCGTAGCCGAAGCCAGCTTTCACCGCTTACTGATAACTGTTCACTGACTACTGTTCACTCTCCATCAAAAGTTCTCGATACAAAATGCCTGCCGGCATTTCACTCGAACTGACGCTCGAACGGACACAGCAGTCACTTCGACATGAGCCTTTTTTTCGGGGCGATTGAGAAGTTGCACATATTTGGTTATAGCCACTTGTGTGATTTAGCTCATGACGTTTCTATTTTACAGATATTCGTGAACCTTCGGTTTCTCAATTCCGTTTGAAATGACTTGTTTGGGCACGAGCGTGACGCTCGCGCCAGCGAGGGGGACCTTGCAAAAAAACCTTGAACTTTAAACTTTGAACATTCAACATTCAACATTCAACATTCAACATTCAACTTTCAACTTTCAACTTTCAACATTCAACCTTAAACCTTCAACTGTTCACTTTTCACTGCTCACTGCCTACTGATAACTGTTCACTGACTACTGTTCACTCTCCATCAAAAGTTCTCGATACAAAATGCCTGCCGGCATTTCACTCGAACTGACGCTCGAACGGACACAGCAGTCACTTCGACATGAGCCTTTTTTTCGGGGCGATTGAGAAGTCGCACATATTTGATTATAGCCACTTGTGTGATTTAGCTCATGACGTTTCTATTTTACAGATATTCGTGAACCTTCGGTTTCTCACTTCCTTTTGAAATGACTTGTTAGGGCACGAGCGTGACGCTTGCGACAGCGAGGAGGACCTTGCAAAAAAACCTTGAACTTTAAACTTTGAACATTCAACTTTCAACATTCAACATTCAACCTTAAACCTTAAACTGTTCACTTTTCACTGCTCACTGTTCACTGTTTATTGTTCACTATTAATTGTTAATTGACCACTATTACTCACTCCATCCCATTATTCTTCCTGTAAATGACACTTTTTTGTTTAATAAACTCCCAAATGGCGAATAAATCCTGACTATCCACAATAGTGTTGAAATTGGCATCGACCTCACAGTAATACAAAAAATCGTCTATTTTTTCCAAGGGAATTTTAAGTTGCAGCACAAAAAGACTATCGGCAAATTGGGTGCGCAATTGTTGGGATTTGTTGTACTTAATATCCCGTGCCACGCGTTTCTTCAACATTTTGGTGCGTCCGGTAATGGCATTGATCATCGGATTGAACGGAATACTCGTCAGCATACCTATAGAAAAAGGACCCATAGATGCTTCCCTGAGTAATCTTTCACTCTGCATCAAGGGCTTTACATGGGCATTGGGCAGCCCCAAACTGGTGGCAGAAATTACCGGTCCCACGTCCATGTTTTTCATATCCCTGCCCAACTCCCCCGTTAGGTTATAAGGCATAACGATAACCTCATCCAAAGCAATATTGGATTCTTCCAGGGGAACGGATAAAAATTTACTCTCCAAGATACTGGCATTGACCACAATTTCCTTGCGTTTATACTGTACGGCAGAAAAAACCAGGGTATCGTTAAGACTTACTACAATGGAGAAAAATCCGTTAATATCGGTAATGGCAGCTTTTTTGGTGGTGGTATTAAGTACGTGGGTAGCAGCAACATCCCCATCGTCACTATACACTTTTCCTTCCAAGGTCTTGGAAAAATCCTGTGCCATTAGCGCTTGTGCAAATACACTGTAGAATATAAAAACCAAATATATTGGGACAATGCGCACTACGTTCTATTTATTGAGGATTATTTGCCCTGTTCAAGTCTTGAAAGCAATTTATTATAGACTTGATACACTGGGCATATTAGACAATAGATGTTAAATACTAGACTTTAGATACTAGATGTTAGACATTAGATACTAGACATTAGATTTTAGATGTTAGATACGAAACTTTCAACTGATTACTGCCAACTGTTCACTCTCCTTCAAGAGGTCTCGACTCCGCTCGACCGGACAAAATGGATCTGAACATTGAACTTTCAACATTCAACTTTGAACAATAAACTAATTACTGTTTACTGCCCACTGGCAAACACCAACTACTTCTCCGCTTGCAAACCCTCCAAATAGGTCTTGCTATGGGTGACCAGGAAATCTATCAGCTGAAATTCATTGCGCTTTTGCAACAATGACCTTTCTGGCAATTGGGTATCGCAATACAACAAAAAATCGTCTATTTTATCTTGTGGAAGCTTAAGGTCCAGCACAAAAAATTCATCATCATATACCTGACGCAAAACCTCGCTTACCTTTAAAGGCTCCCGCTCAACATCTGTATCACTGCCTTTGGTAGCCAGCATTAGCGCTTTAAAAATATTCACAAAATTAAGTCCGTCCTTCATACCCTTGTCGGCATTGGACATGGCAATGTTTTCCACCTCCGTTAAACGGTCAGTTTCATAATCATATTCCCTATTCAGGAATTCCTTGTTTTGGGCCTGAAGAAATTTTTCCTGATTTTCCGGTGTTACCACTACCTCGTCCAATTCGGTCACCTTTTCGGTCACCTCTACTACCAGCCTGTTATTTTGCAAAATTTCATCGGTAATATCTACCACCTTCAACTGGTAATTAATAGCCGTAAACACCAATTGGTCGCCCGCTTTCACCATAATCCCAAACTCCCCTTTATCATTGGTAATCGTGGCCATTTCAGTAGTAACATTAATGACATTCTCATTGGGAACATTCACATTTCTATACAGTACCTGCCCTCTTAAATATTGGCGATCATCATCCTGAGAATAAGACATAGCGACACATAAGAAGAAAAGTAGGAAGAGTATTCTATTTTGCATTTTTTATTTAAAATTAGATAAATTAAGCGTCAAATATCCTATTTTTCTCAAAGAAGTGTTTTTAACTTTTACAAATTGGCTAAAAAATCGCCGTTTTTCGTCCTTGCGCCAGCCGGCCCGTTCGCTAAAATAACCCACCGGGTTATTTTTATACGCTCCGTCCTGTCTTTTTTTTGCTCCGTAGCCCAGCTATGCAGCTCAAAAAAGCCTTCATATGGGCCCAAAACCATCAAATCCCGCCCGTACCGGATCGGGCGGGTTCGCCTCAATCCATAAAGTTTAAATCACTTTAAAGAAATAAAAGGTATTAAACCTCAGGGCAAGCCCTGAACCCAATAATAGGAATCGACCCTAGGGTCGAGGTATTGAACCTAGATCCCGCCGAAAAAGGCGGGATTAGTTCAACTTGCAATTTTAAGTGCATCTTACTGACTTCTCCAAATTGAGTTTCACTAATAAACTTAAGTGCTGCTTTTATTCCAATACGGGATAAAGAAAAAGCAAGTTGGGTTCATAAAAAAGATAAAGACCTTTAAACTTTTGTTAATTTGTATCTTGCCTATCCGTACCCAAATAGTAGAACACATGAAAAAAATAGTATTGGCCAGTACCTCTACCCTATTCGGACAAGAGTATTTGGAATATCTGTTGGAAGAATTACAGTCGTTTTTTAAAGGCTGTTCCACCATTACCTTCATTCCTTACGCCAGGCCTGGTGGTATATCCCATGATGCCTATACCGCCTTGGCGGCCACTGCCTTTTCCAAAATAAATATAAAAGTGAGAGGACTCCATACCTTTAAAGATCCGCTAGAAGGCCTCGCCCAGGCGGAAGGCATTTTTACAGGTGGGGGAAACACGTTTCTCTTGGTACAGCAATTGCACCAATTGCAGCTTATAAATCCTTTGAAGGCAAAAATAGAGTCGGGCACCCCTTATCTAGGCACCAGCGCGGGCAGCAATATTGCGGGCCCTAGCATGAAGACCACCAATGATATGCCCATAGTATACCCACCCAGTTTTGACACTTTGGGAGTGGTGAATTTTAATCTCAACCCCCATTATTTGGATCCGGACCCCAATAGCCAACATAAAGGGGAAACCAGGGAGACCAGGATCCGTGAATTTCATATCTTTAATAACACCCCCGTAATAGGCCTCCGCGAAGGCAACTATATTTTGGTGAGCGGAGACCATAAAATTCTTAAGGGCGAGGGTACCGCACGCATCTTTGAAGCTGGAAAAAAACCTTATGAAAGCAAGATTATTCCCTTTTAACGGGGATACATTTCAGTTCACCTAGTAGTAACGTATTTTACCCGATAAAACTGTGAATATCTTACGATAATTTTACTTTTGATAGCCCTTGTTTTAAAAGTATAAGTGCCCTAGTTTAAAGGTAGTATGGATTTAAGTACAAATCCATCGGCTGTGGGCGCAAAAAACTTGAACCTTGAACGAAAATAAAGTAGGAGAAAACTAAAAAAATTGAAAATGAAATATATCCACTTCTTTTTTTGCCTGCTATTGGGAATGGCCGTGCAGGCCCAGATTAAGATCGGGGACAACCCGCAAAATATAGACCCTAGTTCTGTGCTGGAGCTGGAAAGTAGTTCCAGGGTATTGGTAATCACCCGTGTAAACACTGCACAAATGAATGCCATAATACCTTCTGCGGGTGCCATGGTGTACAATACGGACATACAATGTATCCATTACTATACGGGTACGGAGTGGAAAGACATCTGCGATGCCGTGGCCGGCTCCATTACCTTTACTTCGGACGACGGCACCGTTGTAATTACTTCCACCGGTGGCAATAACTATGACCTTAAGGTAGGGCAAATTACAGGGATGAACATAGTTAACGAAACCGTTTTTGGCGCCGATATTGCAACGGCCACCATTGGGGAAAGACAATTGGCCCCCAACTCCGTTGGCGCCTCCGAGTTGCAGGACAACACCGTAGGAAAAGACGAAATACAGGAGGCCGCTGTTGGCACCCTTGAAATTATTGATGGCACCATTCAGCCCAGCGACATGCAGCCCGGGGCCTTCGATCAGATATTGACAACCGATGCTGGCGGTAATGTGGTATGGCTAAACAAGAACGAGCTCGGTGCCACCCAGACGGACCAGACTACGATTACTGGGGCAGGTACGGCGGCGGACCCCATTAAGGTGGCCGATACGGTGATTGGAGACATCTTGGCCAATGCCAATAACATTAGCCAAAACAGTGCGGATATTGCGGCCAACACTGCAGCACTTGGCACCAAAGAAGATGTAGCCAATAAATCCGATGATACGAACCTAGGCAATTCCACCACCCTCTACCCGACCCAAAATGCGGTTAAAACGTATGTAGATCTGGCGGCAGGGGCAGTAAGCAGCTTGAACAGCGCTAACATCTTTGTGGGCAATGCCGGGAATGTAGCCACAGGAGTGGCTATGAGTGGGGATGCTACCATTAATAATACTGGCGTGGTTACCATAGCCAACAATGCAGTTACTAATGATAAATTGGACAAAGCCAACATTCCTTTAAGTGGGTTTGGAGCTGCTGCTGCCCCTGTAAGTCTTGGCACTAACAGATTAACAAATGTTGCAAACCCAACTGCGACCGATGATGCGGCCACTAAAGCTTATGTAGATGCCCAGGTGGGTGGTGTTGGAGGCACAGGAGACATAACATCCAATGATCTTACCATAACTAATGGTATTAATGCGGCCTTTAATGATGTAAATCTTGAAATTACTGCAGGGGCTGTGGGTACTGCTGAACTTGCAGACAACTCCGTTAGCTCCGCAAAAATATTGAACGCGAATGTTACGCCTATAAAAATACAACCAGGAGCGGCGAATCAGATAATGACAACAAATGGAGCGGGAGTAGTAACTTGGGCTCCCGTAGGATCTGTAGGAGGAAATCAAGACTTGACCAGTGTTTTGGGCAATGGTACTAGTGCTGGAAGCAATAGAATTAACGATTTATTAGATCCGGTAGCGGCCCAAGATGCAGCCACCATGGCCTACGTTGATAGTAGGACAGATGGTTCTGAAACAGAAATAAATGCTGGAACCAATATTACTATAAGCGGGAATGGAACCAATGGAAGCCCATACGTAATCAATGCTACCGGCGGTGCTGTTGCTGATGATCAACAATTAACATTGGCAGGAAATACATTGACACTTGAAGATGGTGGCACTCCGATAAATCTCGCTCCTTATTTGGATAATACGGATAACCAACAATTAACCCTAGCGGGTAACACTTTAACTTTGGAAGATGGCGGTGCTCCAATTAGTTTGGTTCCGTATTTGGACAATACCGACGAACAAACAATATCTGATTTTACATTCGATAATTTAACTAATATTCTAACACTAACCATTACAGGGGGTAATACGGACACAGCCGATTTATCGGCTCTTGCTGGCGGTGGAAATCCAGCAGCCGCAGATGTCACTTTTTCTTCCACACCAAATACAACCAGCAACAATGTACAAGATGCTATTGAAGAATTACAAACCGAAATTGACGGCATTACAGCAACCGGCACCAATCCCAACGATGAATTAATAACGAGTTTTACATTATCCGGAACCTCTTTAAATATAATTGAAAATGCTAATATCGTACCTTCCGTCGATTTAGACCCCACATTTGTAACAGAGGCTGAGCTATCTAGTTTTATTCCAGATTGGACTAGTTTAGCCAACATTCCAGCCGATATTGCCGATGGGGACGATGACACCACCTATACCGCCGGGGCAGGACTGACACTTACGGGAACCACATTTGCTTTCGATAATTCAACTGTGACCCACGATTGGGCCGACATTACAAACATTCCGGTAAACCTGGATCTGGACTCGACAAACGATTTCGA
>NZ_JAHKPO010000016.1:0-129 GCF_018860365.1 Arenibacter algicola | reverse complement strand
GATGACACCACCTATACCGCAGGGACAGGACTGACACTTACGGGAACAGTATTTGCCTTGGACAATACTACGATAACACATGATTGGGCGGACATCACAAACATTCCGATAAACCTTGATATCGATTCG
>NZ_JAHKPO010000005.1:7812-11870 GCF_018860365.1 Arenibacter algicola | reverse complement strand
TCTCCTTTGACGCCCTGGTCGCCTGTGGCTCCGGTCGCACCGGTGTCTCCTTTCTCACCCTGAATACCTTGAGCTCCAGTATCTCCCTTATCTCCGGTAGCACCAGTGGCTCCTGTAGCACCGGTATCACCTTTTTCACCAGTAGCCCCAGTTTCACCTTGGATACCCTGTTCACCAGTGGCTCCTGTTTCTCCTTGTATACCTTGAATTCCTTGAGCTCCAGTTTCACCCTTGTCACCCTTGTCTCCAGTGGCTCCTGTTTCTCCTTTTACACCTTGAATTCCTTGTGCACCAGTAGCACCAGTATTTCCTGTGGCCCCGGTTGCGCCGGTTTCACCTTGAATACCTTGTGCACCAGTATCTCCTTTGTCACCTTTCTCGCCTTGGTCTCCCTTAGCTCCAGTTTCTCCTTGATCACCTTGAATTCCTTGAGCTCCAGTATCTCCTTTGTCACCTTGATCACCCTTTACACCTTGTATACCCTGTTCTCCTGTTGCACCTGTGGCTCCGGTTGCTCCGGTTTCACCTTGTATGCCTTGCTCTCCAGTTGCTCCAGTAGCACCAGTATCACCCTTGTCACCCTTGTCACCTTTGGCTCCGGTCGCACCGGTTTCACCAGTTGCGCCAATTTCACCAGTTTCACCAGTAGCACCAGTTGCTCCAGTATCTCCTTGAATACCTTGAGCTCCGGTTTCACCTTTCTCACCTTGAGCTCCAGTATCACCTTTCTCACCTTGGTCACCCTTATCTCCTTTGTCTCCTTTGACGCCTTGGATTCCTTGCTCTCCAGTATCTCCTTTGTCACCAGTAGCACCAGTTTCTCCTTTTTCACCAGTTGCTCCTGTAGCACCAGTTTCACCTTGAATACCTTGAATTCCCTGAGCTCCAGTATCTCCTTTGACGCCCTGGTCGCCTGTGGCTCCGGTCGCACCGGTGTCACCTTTGTCACCTTGGTCACCTTTTACGCCTTGGATACCCTGTTCTCCAGTTGCACCTGTAGCACCAGTTTCACCTTGAATTCCTTGAATCCCTTGAGCTCCAGTATCTCCCTTGTCACCTTTCTCACCTTGATCACCAGTAGCACCAGTTTCTCCTTTTTCTCCAGTTGCCCCGGTTGCCCCGGTTTCACCTTGTATACCTTGAATTCCTTGAGCTCCAGTATCTCCTTTGACGCCCTGGTCGCCTGTGGCTCCGGTCGCACCGGTGTCTCCTTTGTCACCTTGATCACCCTTTACACCTTGGATTCCTTGTTCTCCAGTATCTCCTTTGTCACCAGTAGCACCAGTTTCTCCTTGTTTACCTTGAGCTCCAGTATCACCCTTATCTCCTTTTTCTCCCTGTTCTCCAGTTGCACCAGTGGCCCCGGTCTCACCTTGGATACCTTGAATCCCTTGAGCTCCGGTATCTCCTTTGACGCCCTGGTCGCCTGTGGCTCCGGTCGCACCGGTGTCTCCATTAGCTCCAGTTTCTCCTTGTATACCTTGAATTCCTTGGGCTCCAGTAGCCCCGGTATCTCCTTGATCACCCTTTGCTCCAGTATCACCTTTGTCTCCTTTTAAACCTTGTATACCTTGGATTCCTTGAGCTCCCGTCGCACCAGTATCGCCCTTGTCGCCTTTGGCACCAGTTGCACCGGTTTCTCCTTGAATACCTTGAATCCCTTGGGATCCAGTGTCTCCTTTTTCTCCTTGGTCACCTTTGGCTCCGGTTTCACCTTGAACACCTTGAATACCTTGTGTACCAGTTGCACCAGTAGCACCAGTTTCTCCTGTAGCTCCAGTTTCACCTTTGGCTCCTGTATCACCTTGGTCTCCTTTTAGACCTTGAATTCCTTGGGCTCCGGTTTCACCTTTGTCTCCTTTATCTCCTTGATCACCTTTTAGACCTTGGATACCCTGTTCTCCGGTAGCACCAGTTGCTCCGGTTGAACCTGTAGCTCCAGTGTCTCCAGTGTCTCCTTTTTCACCTTTTTCACCAGTTGCCCCGGTTGCTCCAGTTTCTCCTTGGATCCCTTGAATACCTTGTGCACCAGTATCGCCCTTGTCACCTTTCTCACCTTGGTCTCCTTTTAGACCTTGAATTCCCTGTTCTCCTGTCGCACCAGTATCACCTTTTTCACCTTGTTCTCCAGTGGCACCAGTTTCACCTGTGGCACCAGTTGCTCCTGTGGCCCCAGTTTCACCTTGTATACCCTGGATTCCTTGAGCTCCAGTATCTCCCTTGTCACCCTTATCTCCGGTAGCACCAGTGGCTCCTGTAGCACCGGTATCTCCTTTTACACCTTGCTCTCCTGTAGTACCGGTATCACCTTTTTCACCAGTTGCCCCGGTCTCACCTTGAATACCCTGGATTCCTTGAGCTCCAGTATCTCCTTTGTCACCTTTCTCGCCTTGGTCACCTTTGGCTCCGGTTTCACCAGTAGCTCCAGTTGAACCTGTAGCTCCGTTGTCTCCTTTTTCTCCCTTATCTCCTTGATCCCCTTTTAGACCTTGAATACCCTGTTCTCCAGTTGCTCCTGTAGCTCCAGTTTCTCCTTGTATACCCTGTTCTCCGGTTTCTCCTTTATCGCCTTTCTCACCTTGGTCTCCTTTTAGACCTTGAATTCCTTGAGCTCCAGTATCTCCCTTGTCACCCTTATCTCCTTTGTATCCTTGGTCACCTTTTAGACCCTGAATTCCTTGCTCTCCTGTAGCTCCAGTTTCTCCTTGGATCCCTTGTGCACCAGTATCTCCCTTATCACCTTTGTCACCCTGTTCACCAGTGGCACCAGTAGCACCGGTTTCACCAGTATCTCCTTTATCACCTTTTAGACCTTGTATACCCTGTTCTCCAGTAGCGCCAGTGGCACCTGTAGCACCGGTATCTCCTTTGACGCCCTGGTCGCCTGTGGCTCCGGTCGCACCCGTGTCTCCCTTATCTCCTTGATCACCCTTTACACCTTGGATACCCTGTTCGCCAGTGGCTCCTGTTTCTCCTTGTATACCTTGAATACCTTGAGCTCCAGTATCTCCCTTATCTCCTTGGTCGCCTTTATCTCCTTGATCACCTTTTAGACCTTGGATACCCTGTTCGCCTGTGGCTCCGGTCACACCGGTGTCTCCCTTAGCCCCAGTTTCACCTTGAATACCTTGAATTCCTTGAGCTCCAGTTTCACCTTGAATACCCTGGATTCCTTGAGCTCCTGTAGCTCCGGTTTCACCTTGTACACCTTGAATTCCTTGGGCACCAGTTTCTCCTTTTTCACCAGTTGCTCCAGTATCACCCTTTTCACCTGTTGCTCCTGTGGCCCCGGTTTCTCCTTGTATACCCTGGATTCCTTGCTCTCCAGTATCACCTTTGTCTCCTTTGTCTCCTTGGTCACCTTTTACGCCTTGGATACCCTGTTCTCCTTTTTCACCTGTAGCACCAGTTTCACCTTGTACACCTTGAATTCCTTGGGCACCAGTTTCTCCCTTGTCACCTTTCTCACCTTGATCACCAGTAGCACCAGTTTCTCCTTTTTCTCCAGTTGCCCCGGTTGCCCCAGTTTCACCTTGGATACCTTGTATACCCTGTTCTCCTGTTGCACCTGTGGCTCCGGTCGCACCGGTTTCACCAGTTGCGCCAATTTCACCAGTTTCACCAGTTGCACCAGTGGCTCCAGTATCTCCCTTGTCACCAGTAGCACCAGTTTCTCCTTGTATACCTTGAGCTCCGGTATCACCCTTGTCACCTTTCTCACCTTGATCACCCTTTACACCTTGGATTCCTTGTTCCCCAGTGGCACCAGTTGCCCCGGTTTCTCCTTGTATACCTTGAATTCCTTGAGCTCCAGTATCTCCTTTGTCACCTTTGTCACCTTGATCACCCTTTACACCTTGGATTCCTTGTTCTCCAGTATCTCCTTTGTCACCAGTAGCACCAGTTTCTCCTTGTATACCTTGAGCTCCAGTATCACCCTTATCTCCTTTTTCTCCCTGTTCTCCAGTTGCACCAGTGGCCCCGGTCTCACCTTGGATACCTTGAATCCCTTGAGCTCCGGTATCTCCTTTGACGCCCTGGTCGCCTGTGGCTCCGGT
>NZ_JAHKPO010000005.1:6176-7738 GCF_018860365.1 Arenibacter algicola | reverse complement strand
CCGGTCGCACCGGTGTCTCCCTTAGCTCCAGTTTCTCCTTGTATACCCTGAATTCCTTGCTCTCCTGTTGCACCAGTAGCACCAGTTGCTCCTGTAGCTCCGGTTTCACCTTGTACACCTTGAATTCCTTGGGCACCAGTTTCTCCTTTTTCACCTGTTGCTCCTGTGGCCCCAGTTTCACCTTGTATACCCTGGATTCCTTGAGCTCCAGTATCTCCTTTGTCACCTTTCTCGCCTTGGTCACCTTTGGCTCCGGTTTCACCAGTAGCACCAGTTTCTCCTGTAGCTCCAGTTTCACCTTGAATACCTTGGATTCCTTGAGCTCCAGTTGCACCTGTAGCTCCGGTCTCACCTTGGATACCTTGGATTCCTTGAGCTCCGGTGTCTCCTTTCTCACCAGTAGCACCGGTTTCACCTTTGTCTCCTTGGTCACCTTTGGCTCCTGTGTCACCTTTTTCACCAGTAGCACCAGTTGCCCCGGTCTCACCTTGGATCCCTTGAGCTCCAGTATCGCCCTTGTCACCTTTATCTCCTTGATCACCCTTTACACCCTGGATTCCTTGAGCTCCAGTATCACCTTTCTCACCTTTGGCTCCGGTTTCACCAGTAGCACCAGTTTCACCTGTTGCTCCAGTGGCCCCAGTTTCACCTTGAATACCTTGGATTCCTTGAGCTCCAGTATCACCCTTATCTCCTTTATCACCTTTGACGCCCTGGTCGCCCTTAGCACCGGTATCTCCTTTTTCACCAGTTGCGCCAGTATCACCTTTTTCACCTTGTTCTCCAGTGGCACCAGTTGCTCCTGTGGCCCCAGTTTCACCCTTTTCACCCTTGTCTCCTGTCGCACCGGTATCACCTTTGTCACCTTTCTCGCCTTGGTCGCCTTTTAGACCTTGGATACCCTGTTCTCCGGTAGCACCAGTTGCACCAGTTTCACCAGTGGCACCAGTTGCTCCAGTTTCTCCTTGTATACCCTGAATTCCTTGAGCTCCAGTATCTCCTTTGTTTCCTTTTTCTCCAGTGGCACCAGTTGCTCCTGTAGCTCCAGTTTCACCTTGAATACCTTGAATTCCCTGAGCTCCAGTATCTCCTTTGACGCCCTGGTCGCCTGTGGCTCCGGTCGCACCGGTGTCTCCTTTCTCACCCTGAATACCTTGCTCTCCAGTTGCTCCTGTAGCACCAGTATCACCTTTTTCACCAGTAGCACCCTTGTCACCTTTGGCTCCGGTCGCACCGGTTTCACCAGTTGCGCCAATTTCACCAGTTGCTCCGGTTTCACCTTGAACACCTTGGATTCCTTGAGCTCCGGTGTCGCCCTTGTCACCCTTTTCACCAGTAGCTCCGGTCTCACCTTGGATCCCTTGAATACCTTGTGCACCAGTATCACCTTGTTCTCCAGTGGCACCAGTGGCTCCTGTATCACCCTTGTCACCTTTATCGCCTTGGTCTCCCTTAGCCCCAGTATCACCTTTTTCTCCTTGATCACCCTTTACACCTTGGATACCCTGTTCTCCAGTAGCGCCAGTTGCCCCGGTTTCACCTTGGATACCCTGAATTCCTTG
>NZ_JAHKPO010000005.1:425-6160 GCF_018860365.1 Arenibacter algicola | reverse complement strand
GAGCTCCAGTATCTCCTTTGACGCCCTGGTCGCCTGTGGCTCCGGTCGCACCGGTGTCTCCTTTCTCACCCTGAATACCTTGCTCTCCAGTATCTCCTTTGTCACCTTTCTCACCTTTTTCACCAGTAGCCCCAGTTTCACCTTGAATACCCTGGATTCCTTGAGCTCCAGTTTCTCCTTTGTCGCCTTGGTCTCCCTTAGCACCGGTATCACCCTTATCTCCTGTGTCTCCTCTCTCACCTTGGATACCCTGTTCTCCAGTTGCTCCTGTAGCACCAGTATCACCTTTTTCACCAGTTTCTCCTTGAATACCTTGGATTCCTTGCTCTCCAGTATCTCCTTTGTCTCCCTGGTCGCCCTTAGCACCGGTATCTCCTTTTTCACCAGTTACGCCAGTTTCACCTGTGGCACCAGTATCTCCCTTATCTCCTCGATCTCCTTTGTCACCTTTCTCACCCTGAATACCTTGCTCTCCAGTTGCTCCTGTCGCACCAATATCACCCTTGTCACCTTTAACTCCGGGTATACTTATACCTATAGGCCCTTGCGCACCAGTAGCACCGGTTGCACCTGTAGCTCCGGTTTCACCTTGAGCTCCAGTATCTCCCTTGTCACCCTTATCTCCTTTATCACCCTGGTCGCCCTTAGCACCGGTATCTCCCTTATCACCTTTGTCACCCTGTTCACCAGTGGCACCAGTAGCACCGGTTTCACCAGTATCTCCTTTATCACCTTTTACACCTTGGATACCCTGTTCTCCAGTAGCGCCAGTAGCACCAGTTTCTCCTTGTATACCTTGAATTCCTTGAGCTCCAGTATCTCCTTTGTCTCCTTTGTCTCCTTTGACGCCCTGGTCGCCTTGGTCTCCCTTAGCCCCAGTATCACCTTTTTCTCCTGTCGCACCAGTAGCGCCGGTATCTCCTTTTTCACCAGTTGCTCCGGTTTCACCTTGAATACCTTGGATTCCTTGAGCTCCTGTAGCACCAGTTGCACCAGTTGCGCCAGTTTCACCTGTAGCTCCAATATCACCTTTATCTCCTTTGTCACCCTGGTCGCCCTTAGCACCGGTATCTCCTTTTTCACCAGTTGCGCCAGTTTCACCTGTGGCACCTGTGGTACCAGTATCTCCCTTATCTCCTTTGTCTCCCTGGTCGCCCTTAGCACCAGTATCTCCTTTTTCACCAGTTGCACCAGTTGCACCAGTCGCTCCGGTTTCCCCTTGTATACCTTGAATTCCTTGAGCTCCGGTATCACCTTTCTCACCTTGTGCACCAGTATCACCCTTGTCACCCTTGTCACCCTTGTCTCCTGTTGAACCTGTAGCACCGGTATCTCCTTTTTCTCCTTTATCACCAGTGGCTCCGGTTTCACCTTTATCACCTTTTTCACCTTGTTCTCCAGTGGCACCAGTTGCACCAGTTGCTCCTTGAATACCTTGAGCTCCAGTTTCACCTTGGATCCCTTGAATACCTTGTGCACCAGTATCTCCTTTGTCACCCTTATCTCCGGTTGCACCTGTTGCACCTGTTGCACCAGAAGCACCTTTGTCTCCTTTCTCACCCTGAATACCTTGTTCCCCAGTTGCACCAGTCGCCCCGGTTTCCCCTTGTATACCTTGAATTCCTTGAGCTCCGGTATCACCCTTTTCGCCAGTAGCACCAGTTTCTCCTGTCGCACCGGTTGCACCTGTCGCACCTTGGTCTCCTTTTAGACCCTGAATTCCTTGCTCTCCTGTAGCTCCGGTAGCGCCAGTGGCTCCAGTTGAACCTGTGGCACCAGTATCACCTTTTTCACCTTGGTCTCCTTTTAGACCTTGAATTCCCTGTTCTCCTGTCGCACCAGTTGCTCCTGTAGCACCAGTTTCTCCTTGAATACCCTGGATTCCTTGAGCTCCTGTGTCTCCTTTCTCACCTTGGATACCTTGAATCCCTTGAGCTCCGGTATCTCCTTTGACGCCCTGGTCGCCTGTGGCTCCGGTCGCACCGGTGTCTCCTTTCTCACCCTGTTCACCAGTCGCTCCAGTTTCGCCTGTTGCACCAGTATCACCTTTGTCACCTTTTTCACCTTGTTCACCAGTCGCTCCAGTTACACCTTGGATACCTTGTTCTCCGGTAGCACCGTTGGCACCGGTTTCTCCAGTATTACCTTTCTCGCCTTGATCACCTTTTACTCCTTGGATACCCTGTTCTCCGGTAGCACCAGTAGCTCCAGTTGAACCTGTAGCTCCGTTGTCTCCTTTTTCTCCCTTATCTCCTTGATCTCCGGTAGCACCAGTTGCTCCGGTTTCACCTTGAATACCTTGAATTCCTTGAGCTCCGGTTTCACCTTTGACGCCCTGGTCGCCTGTGGCTCCGGTCGCACCGGTGTCTCCTTTCTCACCCTGAACACCTTGCTCTCCAGTTGCTCCTGTGGCACCAGTCTCACCTTTTTCACCTTGTTCTCCAGTGGCACCAGTGGCTCCTGTAGCTCCGGTTTCACCAGTATCTCCTTTTACTCCTTGGTCTCCCTTAGCTCCAGTTTCTCCTTGTATACCTTGAATTCCTTGGGCTCCAGTAGCCCCGGTATCTCCTTGATCACCCTTTGCTCCAGTATCACCTTTGTCTCCCTGGTCGCCTTTGGCTCCGGTCGCACCAGTATCTCCTTTGGCCCCAGTAGTACCTGTAGCTCCGGTTGCGCCAGTGTCTCCCTTGTCTCCCTTGGCTCCGTTTGCACCAGAAATACCAGCAGGCCCTTGCGGACCTGTTAGGTTTGGGGTTGTAAATTTTGTTCCGTCTGTATAATTGAAAGTAAATGTCCCGTTGCCATTATCGACAGTAGATTGTATGCCGACACCCCCAGTGGCAGTTGAACCGCCTGTACAAAGGCTATTCCATTGTGTTCCGTTGTAAAAGAAAACGCAGCGCGCATCGGTGTTGAATACCATTGCCCCACGAAGTGGTTTAATGGATTGCATTTGTGTATTGGAAACTCTAGTAAGTACAAATGCTTTGGTAGTACTCTCCAATTCAACTATGGAAGCTGCATTAATGCTGTTTGGATTTTCACCAATCTTTACTTGTCCAGTTGCAAAGGCGCAACTCATCAAGAACACTAAAAGGAGTAATTTTTTAAAGTCCATTCAAGGGGAATTAGGGGTGCAATGACCTATATAAACCCAAATTTAGATGACTAATTATGGAATGTTAAAAAAATGTTGTGAACTGGATAAAAGGTGTTGTGTACATATCTTATTGAAAATTAGGTCTATAAAATATGCCTTTGGTCGAACGCTAAAAAGAAGGAAGAGCCCTACAAAACGGTTAAGGTTATTAGAGTTTGTAATTTGATTTGTAAGCCATTTTAAGCAAAGGATTTTGATAATAATTCTACATCAATTACCCAAAATGATTGAATAATTAGAGCGACAAAAGTTGCGAATCCTTGGATTTGTGTAGTAGGGGAACTTTTATAAGGGGATGCTTCAATTGGCTTGACTTTAGATAGTTCAATCCAAAATGTTATTGGCTGCACAAATGTGGACTTCAGCTTCCCACCCTTTCCGTCTTCTCCTTTGGTCGAATCCACCTTGTCCTCCCGCGGAAAACGCGGGACAGGCTCCTCTCAAGAGGGGAATTTAGTTCTTCAATGTTTGAACTTTCAACATTCAACTTTGAACCTTCAACTTTTTAGTGTTCCAAATACAAGAACCCCTGATAGTTAAGTTTAAGATCTTTCATGGCAATCACATAAAAATATACACCATTGGGCAATCCGGCTCCGCGGTTTATGACCAAATTGTCCACATTGGAGTAGCCTGTGAAACCGTTGGTGTAATTGTTTTCCTCATATACTTTTTGGCCTTGGCGGTTAAAAATTCTGATGGTATCGTCCTCAGAGAGTTCCAGTTCCTCTATGTATAGGGCATCGTTAACCCCATCCCCATTGGGGGTTACCAGGTAATTGTCCAACGTAAGCAATTCTTTGGCGGTGGCTTCGGAGGCAAAGGTGATTAAGGCATAATCGTCCGGTACAAAATTATCCGAAATTAAAAACCCCTGACTTAGGTCGCCCACCACGGAAGCAGCGCCCAGATTTACCCAAGATCTGCCGCTAATGCTCCAGCCTACGGGAATTAACTTGGCCACATCCTCTGTAAGGGCGGTTATATTGCTGCGTTCGTTCCAGCTAATTTGTATGTTAGAGGAAACGCTGCCTTCCAAATGCCAAAATTCTACCTGGCTGATATCTCCCATGGTCCTAGGCTTTTTGGTGGGGTCAAAGCTTTCTGGAAAGGTGGTTGGGTTGGTCGGATTTTCCAAATAATAGGCGCATTTGGCAAAACTATTGGTGCCGCTACTATTGAGCGTCAAGGACCGTAATTGTTGTGCATCGCCCACCGGAAAAATAAAATTCTGTTCGTTGTTGATGGTTACATAACCATCTACCTTGGAAAGATCGCCTTCGCCTACATAAAAGGCATCCTGCAGAAAATTAAAATAAATATCCTGTTGTGCCCTTGGGGTCATAAAGTTGCCTGCAACAAAATTGGTGTTGGAGCTAACACTCATGCCTGTGTTGAGCATAACCCCTTGGTCATTGGCAATTTCGGTATCGAAGAACACCGGCATAAAGGCGCCCGAAACACTGATCATGTTACTGCCATAAAAACCGGCCAGGCCCAAATTCTGGTCAAAAGATGCGTTGTTGATCAGATCTGTATGAAACCCTATCTGCCCCTCATTGTGGATACGGATGTTGCCAGTGTTGTACAGGGCCGTTTGGGCCTGTATCCCTAGGGGTAGCAACAACGCGAGGATGTAGATAAGGTTTTTCATGTTCTTTGGGCCAATGCCTCTAGTTCTTATTTTTTAATAGTGCTTTTATTTCGTCCATGTCCTTACGGAGCGACTGTAGTTCTGCGGATAGGGATTGATTTTCGGTCTTAAGTTGATCTATCTTCTTCTCCTGTTCTATGGTGTGCAGGAACAATTCCTCAATTTTTTCTAGGTTTATTTTTGAGGCTTCTCCAAGATTCCAAAATCCCTGTTCCTTGATTTCCTCGGCTGATTTTACGCCTGGTAAATGGTGTTTCTGTTTTATATGTTTCTCAATTTCAGTAATGCTATTAAAGGTGTAATTATTATTTAAGATTGAAGTTCCTAAATAATATTTTTGGAAAACGTAGTCGGGAACTGGGGAGTGAGAGCCAGTTACATTGACATTTCCATCAACTTGTAAGTTTCCAGTAGTACTAACATTTGTGGTAAACACAGGGTTGATTTTGGAGCCATCTATTGCGGCGGTTCCTGATATGTCTATATTTTCTATAGTCCCATCGGTTATTTTATTGGAATTTACAGCCCCATCAATAATTTTATCAGTTGTAACTGCGTTATCTTTTATTTCCGATTCACCAACTGAATCAGCATCTAATTCACTTGATCCTATTGCGTCTGGAGCTATATCTCCTTGGGTAATAGAATTCGTTGCAATTACCCCACCTGGTCCGCCAGATACAGCACCTATTGCAATTTTGGCTGAAGTAATGGCGCCATTGGCAATTACAGTGGCATTGGGCGGACCTGTTACATCACCTGCAAGATCATTAACTGAAAAGGTTGTGCCAGTTAGAGTTAGTCCTGTACCGGCGGAATATGTGGTGTCGTTATCCGTATTATCAGCGAAGCCGGCCGGTACGTTGATCAAGGTTGTCCAGTCAGGTGTTATTGACGAACCATCGAAAGCAAATGTGGTTC
>NZ_JAHKPO010000005.1:0-251 GCF_018860365.1 Arenibacter algicola | reverse complement strand
ATGTTTGTAATGTCGGCCCAGTCATGTGTTATCGTAGTATTATCCAAGGCAAATACTGTTCCCGTAAGTGTCAATCCTGCCCCTGCGGAGTAGGTTGTATCGTTATCCGTGTTATCCGCGAAGCCGGCCGGTACGTTGATCAGTGTTGTCCAATCAGGCGTTATGGATGATCCATCGAATGCGAATGTAGTTCCCGTAAGCGTTAATCCTGCCCCTGCGGTATAGGTGGTATCATCGTCCCCATCGGCAAT
>NZ_JAHKPO010000013.1 GCF_018860365.1 Arenibacter algicola | reverse complement strand
GCCTCGGGCGCGGACATCTTTGGCAGTGCCGACGAGTTCCACTATGTCTATCAGGAACTACAGGGCGACGGGGAGATCATAGCCCAGTTAATGAGCCTGGAACAGACCAACATTTGGGCCAAGGCCGGGGTGATGATGAGGAGCGACCTTGATGCAAACTCCGCAATGGCGATGATGATCATGGCTCCGAACCCAAACAATACAGGGGTACCGGCATATAGCTTCCAATACAGATCTACCAAAGGAGCCACCTTGGGCAGCGGTAACTACACCGCCCCTGCACCGGCTCCGGGAGGATTCCCACATTACCTCAGGTTGGTACGCTCGGGCAATACCTTCACGGCTTACGTATCCGAAACCAATGGAAGCTGGGTACAGGTAGGAAGTGCTTCCATACCTATGGGACAAAGTATCTTTGTAGGTCTGGCGACAACATCACATAACGATGGCGTACTTGCCAATGCAGTGTACGAGAATGTTCAGGTCATTGGCAACACAGAGGAAAACGAAGGCTTTGCCCTAAGAATAAATGCAGGTGGACCTGAATTGACCTTTGAAGGAAATGTATATGCTGCGGATCAAAACTTTACTGGCGGCAAGGTGTATACAAACCCAAGTGCAACAGTGCCAACATTGTACCAGACCGAACGTAGTGCTCTACCGCCTACCTTTGGTTATAATATACCACTGGAAAACGGTGAATACAATGTAATCCTACATTTCGCCGAGATCTATTGGGGTGCAACTGGAGGCGGTGCAACTGGTACAGGAAAACGTGTCTTTGACGTTGTGATGGAAGGTACAACGGTGCTGAATAATTATGATATCAACGCAGAAGTTGGACCACAGACGACAGTAACCGAAACTTTTGCTGTCACCATTGTAGATGGAGTCCTAAATATGACCTTTGATGCAAGTGAAGGCGTGGATCAACCTAAGTTATCCGCGTTGGAAATCATTGCCATCCCCGGGTCTGGCACTTTAACATTGAAGGATTCCGACGAGGAAGTTACCGTGGCAGATTCCGTGGTCCCTTCCAACAAGTTCAGTATCACACCTAACCCTTCATCGGTCGAAACATCATTAAGTTTTGAATTGCCTACCACCATAGAAATAATACATATCTATGACATATCAGGCAAATTGGTTCAAACAATTAATGGAGGTGTCATTGATCATAATGGTAGACCATTGAATGTACAAGAACTACCTGTTGGCGTCTATATTGTAAAAGCAAAGGATAAAAATGGAACCGAGTATCAACAAAAACTGCTCGTAACCAGAAATTAATTTTAATAACTGTTATTAATATGGGGCCGGCTGCAAAAATGTAGCCGGCCCTTTTATTTTAAACAATTAATTGAAGATTATCCCTTCCAAAGAAATGTCATTAATGTCTTGTTCAAAACTTGACCGCTAGACATGAATCTATTCGTTATTGTCCATTCATCCATCGGAAATATTAGAACAAGAGAACTTAGCATTCTATATAACAAATACTAACCGGCCACAACTCTCCTTTATTTTTATAACTTTGGCCGCATGGATAATATAACCCAAATTCCGGCTAGTTTTATAGAGCAAAACACCCATTTCCCCAGTCTTATCAATGTACTAAAGGCCGCATTTTCCGACCAGGATACCATGGTGCCCATGAGACATCATCACGATTTTCCAAATCCTGAAGTAAAAGAGGATTCAACCTTGTTATTGATGCCTGCTTGGAAGCCTGGAAAACAGGCAGGAGTAAAAATCGCTACTGTGAGTCCTAAAAATGGCCTGTTTAACCTTCCGGCCATTCAGGGTACGTATATTTATCTGGATGCACTAAAGGGCGGCATCCTTGGACTTTTGGAGGCCAAAAGCTTAACCGTAAAAAGAACGGCCGCTGCCTCTGCTTTGGCCTCACAATATTTATCAAGGGAAAATTCCAGCTCCTTATTAATGATCGGCACGGGAGCCCTTTCTCCCAATTTAATATTGGCCCATGCCAGTGTACGTCCATTAAAAACGGTCTATATATGGGGGAGGGATTATTCCAAGGCCATGAGCATATGCGAGAAACTAAAGAATGTACCCTTCCATATTCAACCCATAAAAGCAATTGAGGATAAAATTACTGAAGTCGATATTATATCCTCGGCCACCTTATCCAAAACACCCCTTGTTTTGGGAAAATATCTACAACCCGGGCAACATGTGGATTTGGTAGGAGCATATAAGGTAGATATGCGGGAGGCTGATGATGAAACGGTTAAAAAAGCGGAGGTGTATTTAGATACTTATCAAGGCGGTTTAAAAGAAAGTGGGGACATTGTTATTCCATTAAAAAGTGGAGTTTTGAAAGAGACGGATATCAAGGCCGATTTGTTTGAACTCACTTCCCAAAAAAAACATGGCAGGAAGAACGATGAGGAAATTACGATGTTTAAGTCGGTAGGGCATGCCTTGGAAGATTTGGCCGCTGCCACCTATTATTACAATATGTTCCAAAATAAACAATAATGGCATAGGTAAGAGTTCGCAAACATTAAAATTGATCAAACTTGAAATATGTGAGAGGTTTTGGAACCTAAAAATTTAGAGAAAACACACACGTAAATACGTCTATCCAGAAATGAACAACCCTTCTTATTCGGCATTAAACAAGTCAGCCGTCATGCTTTTACTTTTAGCAATGGGCGTTTCGGGGATACTTAAGGCTCAAAAACTACCCCTTCCCCCTCGTGCCAATGATGCCATTGCCGGCAGCACTTTTAAAAATTGGATAGAAACCCTAAGCGTGGAGGACAGGGAAAAACAGATTTACCTAGAGGTTTTGAAGGGAAATGTTCCCAATTTTTTACGTGAACTGACTCCCATTTCATTTTCAAAAAGCATCAAGGACTCCACTTATGTTGTAACTTATTTTGTTCTTCCGGATTATTTGGCTGTTGGCTCCGATACCGATTATTTCCTGATGCCAATGACCCCTATTTTAGCCCAGAAAATTGCGAAGGCTATCGGTTTCACCCTTCCAACCAAACAAATGGCAGATCAAATATGGAGCAACGCTTCATTAAAACTGGCCCCCTCCCCCATTCCTCCTAGCCCCAAAATGACCACAATTCCTGTTATGTGGGAACATAATATGCTACTACAAAGGCAAAGGAAGAAAGCCCTTAAGCAGGCGTCTTTGGGAGTTTTGGTGGCCGGACATAAAAAGGATGTTATTATCTCCAACAAAATCTATGAAAATTCGTCCAAGCCGGTTGTAATCTATGGCTGGCATTACCAAAATGGAACCCCTATCCAGCCTGTTTACGCTCGTCACAGCGAAACATACGCCGATTACAGCCACGGTATCCGGTTAGTTCAGGATAGTGCCTTGATCAATCATAAAGTCCATCTTATAACATCGGTGCTTCAAGATGCTGATAAATCTGCTTTATTCAGTGATGAAGGAGTAATAGACAAACCGTTCTACCCTTTGGATTAAGAACAGCAAGGAATTTGCAAAATTCCACTTATCCGCAAAAACTGGATTATTGGACACTTCTTAAAACGAAAAAAACCCTCAACTTGCGTTGAAGGCTTTTAGCGGTCAGGACGGGACTCGAACCCGCGACCCCCTGCGTGACAGACGATTAAAATCCATTTTCATGTAGCGCTATTTATCATCATATAGACTGATTATCAATACTTTATGATTTTTTATTTTGCAGCAAACTTCTTTAATTATAACTTTAAGTGTCCATTTGTTGTACCTATGTTGTACCCATTATTGAACTATTATGTCAAGTATCAAAACAGTTTTAAGAAAAAAAGCATTTTCTGATGGCACTTATCCAGTTTGTTTAAGGGTGACCAAAAATAGAAAAACCAAATACTTTAATACCATATTTAGGACCGCTGAAAATGAGTGGAATTTTTCTTCCGGTTGTTTTAATAGAAAGAGTTCAAATTACATTCAGAATAATAGGTTGTTGCTAAAATTTAAAGACCGTGCCTTAAAAATATACTCCGATCTTCAAATGGAAAAAGAGTATTTTAATCTTGACGATTTTAGTAAACGTTTCCGAGTAGACAACAATCCGACAAATGATTATGTATTTCCTTTCTGGGAAGAGATAATCTCAGAAATGAAACTAGGAGGTAGAATGGGGAATGCTACCATGTATGAAGAAACCATGAAGTCTATAAAACAGTTTTGTAAATTTAGAAAAATAAGGTTTCAGGATATTACAAATACTTTTTTAAATAAATATGAGGCATGGCTTCGTTCTAGGGGTGGAACGGATGGCGGAATCAGTATAAAACAACGTACATTAAGAGCATTGTATAATAAGGCAATTGAGCGGAACATCATAAGAGATATCAACCATCCATTCAAGACGTATAAGATTTCAAAATTAAAAGGTCAGGGAATTAAAAAGGCATTGGGCTTTGATCAGGTAACCAAAATTATCAACATCGATTTATCCTGTTATCCACATTTAGTGGATGCCAGAAATTATTTTGTATTCAGCTTTTATACCAGGGGGATGAATTATACCGATATGATGGTTCTCAAATGGCAAGACGTTGATGCAACCACCGTTTCTTATATTCGAAATAAAACCAAGGGCAGGTTTGTAATTACTATTCTACCGCCAGTGCGAGAAATCCTCAATTATTACAATCAACATTCTTTACCTACTAAATACGTGTTTCCCATACTATTAAAGGATGGTCTAACTCCGGCCCAAATTGATAATCGCAAAAAGAAGACCCTGGCCAAATATAATAGGGACTTAAAAGAAATAGCCCGCCTCTGTGACATAAACAAATCTTTGTCAAGTTATGTAGCACGACATAGTTTTGCCAATTGTTTAAAACAAAAGGGAGTAGCTACAGATGTTATTGGTGAATCATTGGGGCATAAAGACTTAACTACTACTCAAGTCTATTTAAAGGAATTGGGGAGTACCGTACTTGACGATGCAGCGGCTTTGCTGCTTTGACCGATTTTGATTACGTAGCTAGCAAAGTGAATTCAAAGACATGTATTAAAGTTGAAACGAATTGTCCCAAATACTTACCCTTAAACTTTGCGCGTGGATCCTTTCCGATTTTTGTAGTGTTCAGGCAGATAATCGTAAAGCAAAAATCGGATAGGGCGCACTTGCCTAGATAAATTTGGAACGTCATTTTTTTTCCATGGCAATAACCGTGCGTTGGCAAGGATAAAGGCCTAGGGCGTTCTTTCTACGCCATAGGCTTTTATGAGCGGGCCCCTAGGAGGTTGGAAAACCCAGAGGTTTTTTAACTTCCGCAGGGACTGGATTCGTTTTTCAGAATCATCCATTAGGGCTATCCTATTGCAATTCTTTTTCTATTTTTATTTTAAGCTTTTCAAACTCTTCAAGGGCCATGTCCAATTGTAATCTGGACTTTCCAAAACTGCTCTTTACGAATTGCACTTTGTTCAAAAGAGCAATAAATTCTGCCCTGTTCTGCCTTAGGTCACGTTTAAGATTGGTATTTTTCCTTTCTATGACAAGGGCCTCCTCCACCTTTTTAAAGAATCTATCCCTTTCTGGATCGTCTTCCCCACCCTCCAATAACAAGGGAGCTTGCCCCCGTTTCTTTCGTGGCGAGTGTTCAAATAAAAGTTCTATCATGGCCTTTGTCGGAAGTACTCCATTCTTTTCCATATTCTTCATTATGGCGGCCATCGCATCAAACCTCTTCTTGATCAGGTTAGTTATGGTCCTCCCATTGGGACCAAGAGATTCCTTTGGGGAAATCTCGTTATGGACAAAGAAATCCAACATCGTCTGCAAGGCCTCCGTATGGGTCTTGAAATATCGCCTCGAAAACGTTTGGAACTGCTTTGCTGTATCTTTCTTAAAACGAATACCTATAAATGGTTTCATAATTTTCTGTTTTGTCGCAAATTCTCCCCTAAAAATGGGCGTTTACAGGCCGTTTGTCGCAAATTTTTCCAGATTTAGAAGTAAAACAATTTTCAATTCACTGAAAATCAACAACTTAATTTTCGTAACGTGGCCTTGGCCCGTTACCCTCTTGCTATTCCTTTGCTCCGTTTTACTTCGCAGCGGAAGACCTTCTTTAAAACTTCTAAAAAGCTTCTCCCTAGTAATGATTTTTTAATGTCCTTACCAAACAGTACATAAACTCCAATTGGTCCTCTTTTATCTTTCATCAGCTATGTTCTAGACTCTGTCCGACCATCTTTAAAAGGTTGAACATACTTATGAACCTATTCGATATCTGTGTTCCGTAGCGGTCCCATATATGGGAAAGGCTCAAATTGGTGGTGAAATGTGTTTTTGTCCAAAGGTTTTCAAAGTTCCGTTAGCATTTGATCAGGATCTGAAGTGAGCAGCCCTTTTTTAAGCGATATGTTCTACACATTTTGAAATTCGGGACCTTGGTTCTGATACCTTTAAAAATGCCCTAAGAAACTCTTATTTGCAGCGTCCACTCCGAAATCAAGATCGGCATAGGCATACTATTCTTTTCCGGCTTAAAAATTCTTTTTTTAAAAGCTCTGGAGCGCGTAGCGGTTTTCATTCCGTTTGACTTTACAAAATTAATTTGACCATCCATTTTCCAACTAAAGTATTTCGATATCGGATTTCAATTTTCTTTCTCTCTGTTTAGAGCTAAATTGTTTTTTTATCTTTTTTTATTACTTGTTTTATATGTTAGACACTTATGTCCATGCCGCCCAGTCAAAAGTGTCCAGACTCCCATGAAAGTACTGTCTGGTCAGGGTCGCCAGTGTCATATTCAAAATACAACATACTTCTCAGGTAGCGCTTTCTTCCATTAAAGGAGGTTTCCTCTATCCAGCCCAATGACTTTAGTCGGGAAATGTACCTGGTGACCTGTCGTTCGGAAATATTTAGAAAGGAAGCGATATACTTATTGGACATGTAGCACTCCATACCGTTTTCGGTAAAGCTGTGTATCTCCAGGAACAAGATCTTTGCGTACCAGTTCACCTCCGTGTTCAGGTAGATCGATCTGGGTATCCAGATCCCCTGAAAATTTCTCACCGTAGTTTTCATACCAGAGAAATTATCTCTTGTTCTTGATTAGGGACTCATTGAAACGGTGTTCCAAGGTCTCGTCCGATAGATCGGGTTCCCCCAACAACCAGGCATCGATGGTATCCTTGTCAAAGAATTTCTGGCGGATATGGCGATTGTTGCCCATAGGGATAAGCTTTAGCTGCGTCAGTTTGTAGATCTTGCTTTTGGAGAGTCCGGTGTATGCGGCCAGATCCTCTACGTTCATTACTTTCTTGGTGTGGGACAACAGACCTTTGATATCGGATAGGAGACCCACTACGTTTTCGTTTTCTTCCATGATATTCGCTTTATAGTTTTCTTCAAATTAGAGAAGCAGATAGCACTGAAAGAAAAACCAGAAAATTTTAACTAAAAAAAACAATATTATTTGAGGGATTGACAACGATTCTTTGAAAACGGTTAGAATTACGCAACACGCAATTATCATCTGGAAGTATATGATAGTGGAAAGACTTAAGATTTTGCTTGTAGCAGTAACTAGTGTTCTTTTTAATGAAATGCTCCTTACTCTGAATAAGAACTAAGAAAGAATCAAATGGTAACTCGAATGCATTTCAGAGGGCTTAGAAAAACAAAATTCTCGAATATCAACTTCTAATAAATTACTTGATCATGCAATAAACCAAGAACTGGGATTGTACCTTCCTTATGCAATGTGCGCTAGTCCAAACACTAATGAAAAAAACAACTCGATATTTACCGTGATGTAAACATTTCGAGTTATAACATTATAATTTTTTATGAATCAGTTCTACATCATTCTTTCATAAATAAAACAACTTCATAATCTCAATATCAAAATATTAAACCATAAACAACAAACCACCAAACGATTTTTGAATTAAAATGCCCATCACACATTCCAGAAAGGTTTACCAATAAAAAGCCATCCAAAAATTATTGGATGGCTTTTGAACTAACTCAAATTAAACTAAACTTATTTTCTTAAATTCACCTGATCTTAATAAGACACTAGGTATTTGCGGCGATTCCAAATGGATTAATCAATAACCTTCATTCTGAACCATGGAAGGGGATTTTTCCACTTCGGAAGCAGGAATGGGCAAATAGTATTGACGCGCGAACCAGGGTCTATTAACCACGGTATACTCTTCATTGGTCACTGTTCCATCGATAGCTTTAGTCCATTTAAGTCCCTTTACATCAAAGCCTAAATTATCTACATTCATCCACCTTCTTTCGTCGAAGAAATTATGTCCCTCAAATGCAAGCTCCACGCGTCTTTCCCTTTTTATGTCCTCCAGCAATTCTGTTCCAGATGAAGTAATTGCAGGTTGAAGGGCCCTTGTAGATACTTTACTGACAAACTCACGGGCAATACCCTCTTCTCCCAAATGATACTGCGCTTCAGCATAGTTCAAATAAATTTCTGCCAAACGATATAGGATATAAGGACGACTAGGAGAGACATCGGTCAACCCCACGCTTTCATCTTGAAATTTTCTAATATTATATCCCGTTTTAGAGGAGTGACCCGTATTTCCCAGGCCTTGGGGGGAATCTAATCCGTGAGGATTAGCATTCACATCCTCCGACAAATAATATTGGACATCACGTCCTCTAAATTGAGCGCCATTAAAATTAAGATCTGCATAATACCTTATTTCTCTATTTTCGTTAGGGTTAGCAGGGTCATATCCTCCCTCAGAAGTACTAGTCCCATCGGCCATATTATAAAGAAGGGCAAAATTATGGTTCGGCGAAGACAATGCCCACCCACCATAGCCACTTGGGGCCTGGGTCTGATTCCAAAGGGAATTAGCATCTGTTCCAAAATCGTAATAGGCACCGCTAAAAGCTCTTGCAAACAGTATATCCTGATTTGGGGATAAAAATAAATCATGATACTCCGTGGCATCCGAAACTGTAATCAAGTCTCTAGCACCAACAAGATCAATAACCGCTTTAGCCGCATTGGCCGCGTCTTGCCACTTGGTGGATTTGGTATAATCGTATAGTGGCCCGTTAGGCGCAGTGCTTGGGTCATGCAGCTCACTTGCTGCATACAATAAAGTTCTGGATTTTACAGCCAAGGCTGCCAATTTAGTAGCTCTGCCAAATTCACTTGCCGGTCTTGTTTCTGGAAGTACGGCTGCTGCCTCGTCCAATTCTTTTACAATGAAATCTACACATTCCTCATAACTGTTACGCACCAAATCAAAATTATCATCAAGTCCTAAGGCATTTTCCAAAATAGGCACTCCCCCATAATACTTAATTAATTTAGTATAAATATTCGCCCTTAAAAATTTCATTTCCGCCTTAAGAAGACTTACTTTTTCAGGGTCGCTTTGCATGGCTTCAGAATCATCAATCTTGTCCAGAAATTCATTAGCAAGTCTTACATAACTCCAATAATTGCTCCACTTTTCTCCCAAAACACCCACATTACTCGGAGTCCATCCTGCTCTCAACCTAAGTTGATCTAGATCATTAAAATTAAATCTAGCCTCAAAGGAACCAACTTCAATATTAAATCTTCTGGACCACCATTGAAATTTGTTTAAACCCCAACTCTCCGTACTATTGTATACTGGAAAGACCAGTCTTTCAACTTGATCGGAATCACTGTATATTAGATCTTCTGCGAAGGCATCGGATGCTTCTGTATCCAATACATCCTCACACCCGGCGCCTACAACAAGGGCTAAAACCACCCATATATATGCTAATCTTAGATTTTTCATATCCTTATGTTTTATTGTTATCTTCTTAATTTTGATTTTCATGATATATCATTAACCTTTTTCCTTAAAAACTAAAGTTAAGCCCCAAGGTATAGGTTTGTAAAGATGGATAGGTGCTCTGTCTAAAGTCATAATAACCATTGGCTTCCGGATCTAGACCTAGATCGGCAACATCCGAGAACATGGTAAGGATATTGTAACCTCTTAAGAACACTTTTAAATCTCCAAGTTTAATATCTTCCTTACGAAAAGTATAACCCAATTCCACCTGCTTTAATCTTACGAAAGAAGCGTCATGAAGCCATAGATCGGCTCCTTCGAAATTTGCTGCGCTCCCGCTTTGGTTTGCGCTATAATTATCTCCGGTATTATAAGCCCTCGGATATCTTGCATTTCTGTTTTCCGGGGTCCATCTTTCGTTAAAAAGGAAATCTGGGCGAGCACCTGGACGTTCAAAGAATATCAACATTTCGGCCTCGGCCTGTCCCTGAAACAAGAAACTAAAATCAAAATCTCTATAATTGAAGCCTCCGAAAATACCGAACTGAATTTCAGGAACATTTGAGGAATAGGCCCTGATTCTATCATTGGCATCGATTGAACCATTGCCATCGGTATCCAAATAAATAGGTTCTCCTTCTATGGTACCAGCCAACTTGACAGCGGTGGCATCGACCTGTGCCTGGTCACGAAATATTCCAGCGGTAGGATAAGTGATGTAGGAATCCATGGAATGGCCCTCCCTTTTTCGCCACTCAGGAACATCTGCGGCCTCGGCCAAATAAACCACTTCGTTTTTGGCCTGTGTAAAGTTGGCCCCAATGTTATAACTTAAATTGTCATTGATCTGATCTCGCCATCCCAACTCCAATTCCATTCCAAAATTATCTACTTTACCAATGTTCTCTGCAGGTAGGGTAATCCCTGCAGCATCCGGTATTGCAGCAGCCCTTGTCACCAAAATATCCTCCCTCTTTTGGTAGAAATAATTGATATCACCTGACAATTTATTGCTGAACATGGTGAAACTTAGCCCTAAATTCTTCATGTACGCTGTTTCCCAAGTAATATTGGGGTTTGGAACATTGGCACTTGTATAACCGTTATAACTGACCCCTGGCGAACCAAAAACAGCATAGTTTGGTTGTGGGTTATCGGTAGGACCGCCATAATTGTAACGGGTCAAATACTGGAACGGAGCTATACGGTCATTCCCCATTTTAGCCCAAGACGCCCTTAATTTCAAGGAATTTAACCATTCAACATTTTCCATAAAAGACTCTTGGTGTATTGCCCAGGCACCAGCGACACTAGGAAATGTTCCGAATCTTTTTCCAGGCCCAAAATTGCTGGAACCATCATGACGTATTGTAAAATCAATAAAATATTTTTTCTTAAAATCGTAAGAAACTGAACCAAAATAATTTAACCGACCCCATTCTTGGGATTCCCCATAGGATTGTTGCCCGTCGTCACTTCCTGCAAATAATTCGGGATGATCGTCCGTTGGAAACCCTCTGCGCTCTGCCCAGAAATTACGCTGGTTTGAAGTGGATTGCTCAATACCTACAAAACTACTAATTGAGTGATCATCACCTAAGATTTTGGAATAATACAATGTTCCATTGAGCAGCAGCTCGTCAAATTTCCAAAAACTTTCACGTAACGTCCGTTGTCTGCCTTCGCCCTGAGCGAAACCTTGGGAGGGTATATATTCCTCAGTTCCTTCCTGAAAGGTATACACTGTCCAAGGAGTATACCATGATTTTATATCATTGTTCATTCTGGTTACCCCAGCAAAACCTTTGGCCCTTAAACCTCCTATTACGTTGTCTAAATTCCAATCGAAGGAAAATTTACCCCGAAGCTCATTATCAATTCTCTTTTCAAAACCTGACTCATTGGTAGACATAATATAGGGGTTCGCACCATTTTCACCACCCCATCCAGGTAATCCGTTGGGATAAATACCTACTTCTGTAGGCTCATTGGTATTGATTCTACTATATATTTCAGATTCGCTTACTCCTGGCTGATTTCTATCCCCAAATCTACCGGATAGATCTACCCCTATAGAAAAATTATTAGTTAAGTTAATGTCGATATTGGAACGTACTTGTTTTTGCTTAAAATTTAAATCTCCTGAATGATACATTCCCACCTGCTCCACTAAGTCACCACTTACAAAATAGTTTACGTGTTCACTACCACCCGAAATAGAAAGTGAATTCCTGGATTCCGGTGAAGATTTGGCAAATGTAAGATCTGCCCAATCCGTATTCGGATAATTGATTGGATCCGTGCCCGAAGCATAATTACTAATATCTTCCTGTGTAAAAGGCAAAGGTGTATTATTTCTTTGGGCAATTTCATTGTTATAAATTGCATATTCCTCTGATGACATTAAATCTGGGGTGGAAGAAAAGCTAGAAACGTTATAGGAGGAACTGAAAGTGACACTTGGCTTCCCAGACTTACCTCTTTTAGTTGTAATCAATATAACTCCATTGGCTGCCCGAGCTCCGTATATGGCAGCGGCCCCATCTTTTAAGACCGTCAAGGATTCAATATCCTGTGGCGCTAAATGGGAAAAACTGCTAGCCGTAATACCATCTATAAGGATTAGTGGGGAGTTATTATTTAGGGTTGATTTACCCCTAATTAAAAGCGTAATATCATTCCCATCAGTGGAACCTGGCAATCCTCCTCTATCTGAAATAATTAAACCTGGAACCCTTCCAGAAAGGGATTTGGCCAGATCCTTATTCCCTGATTTTTCTATTTCTTCGGAACTAACCGTGCTGACCGAGCCTGTAAGCTCGCCCTTTTTTCTAGTGGTATATCCCAAGACAACCACCTCATCTAGTTCGGAAGCGTCCTCCGAAAGGGTTACGTTGATGACCGAATTACTCCCCACAGGAATTTCCTGAGCGGAATAGCCAATATAGGAGAATACCAGTACGGCCGAATTGTCGGCTACTTCAATGCTATAATTCCCATCAAAATCTGTCGTAGTTCCTTGTGATGTACCCTTGATCACAATACTAACACCAGGAAGTGGCCCCATAGCATCCGAAACTGCCCCTGTGATGGTTTGTTGTATTTTTTCAATCACTACTTTATCGGCTTCAGAATATCCTAGTTCTACTCTAGAATGGTTCGCATTAGCCGTAATTGTCAAGAAAATAGTTGCAGTTAATTTCAGAATGTGCAACTTTTTGATTGGAGAGCCTTTGCCTCCCACATTGGTTAACCATTTAATTTTCATAATTTGATTTAGTTAGATTTAAACATGCCCCACGTCAACGGGATTTTAACTTAATCTCATGCACTGCATGAAATAATCGAGGGTGTTACTGCACTCTCACTTTTCTGTAATGGTCTATATATAATATAACAGACAGGTTATTATTCTTAATGGACAAGAAAGCAATACGTTTTTATAATTATATCGGCCTATTGCCAATATGATAATCTTCAATGCCCTTATACAAAATAAGTGCAAAAACAAGGGTTGATATTTGCGAAATTTAACCGTAGGTAGCACTATTTTACCCAAGTGAGATTTTCTGGTATAAAATCTAAGACATCGTCAACTACATTTAGGCAGAGGGATTCAAAAACAAATTAAAAGGCAGAAAGATTCAACAATTTTGAAATTTTCAGGTCTTCCGGAATGGCAATAAAAAATGAAGCAATCCAATTTATGAACGCTCAAAAACAGGACTGATCGCTTACTATTTTTCTGCCAACCTGCTTGGCCTTACCTAAACTTGAAACTTTAAGGGGTAATGAAAGGAAGCATTACGGCTCCTCTATATATAGGTATATTAAATAACTAAGGTAAACTGATCGCTATACCTGTTAGTTTTAGTTTTTATTCGGATGTGTAACCAACTTAGATATTTCGAAGGTCTCCTCATACCTCGGCATTCTACCATCGTTCCAATATTCTTGATCTTTAACGGAATAGTACCATAGAGGACGAACGAAATCTTTGGTCCACTTTTCGGTTTCGGAAACCATTTTTTCCAAGCGCTCTGGAAATTTTCCGCTTAAATTCTTCTTTTCGCCAATATCTTCCTTAATATTAAATAACCCCCAAGGCTCGTTAGCCATACGGGTTATTTTCCAGTCACCTTGTCTACCCCCAACATCGGAATACCCTTCGCGGTAACGCAGAGAATAGATCATTTGGTTTTTATAGGAATCTGTTCCGGCCAGGACGCCGGCCATTATATCCTTGCCATCCAATTTCTTGTCATTGGAAACTTTGGTCTTTGCTAATTGAACAAAAGTGGGATATAGATCGAGTGCGGATACAGGAAAATCAAAAAACTGGCTCCCTTTTATTTTTTTTGGCCAATGGAAAAACATCGGCACGCGATAACCGCCCTCCCAAGTATCTCCTTTGGTTCCCTTAAGCGGATAATTATCTGCTCCATGATCGGTATTACCCCCATTATCACTCATAAATACAATTAGTGTATTCTCGTATTGATTTGTTTCTTTTAACGTTTTTACAATTTGGCCAACTCCACGGTCTACGGCATAAACCATAGCGGCATACGTGCGCCGATCCGTATCCTTGATATTCTCAAACTTTTTTAGGTCCTCGGATTTCGCTTGCAAGGGAACATGTGGTGCATTATAAGCTAGATAGACAAAAAAAGGTTTCTTGTTTTCGGTTGCAGTTTTAATATCACGTATTGCTTCTCTAGAAAAAGCGTCCGTCAAATATTCCGATTCTTCAGCGGGTTTGCCATTGTGTTCCAAGGGAAGTAGATAGTCTCGGATATTTTTATTACCCGCATTTACCTGTTCTTGATACACTTTCCGGTATTTCTCAGGGAAATAATCGTGTCCGCCTCCTAGAAATCCATAAAAATTATCGAATCCTCTTTTGTTAGGATGGAATTTAGGCGCAGCACCCAAGTGCCATTTACCAACAGCGCTGGTATAATACCCCGCTTCCTGCAATATTTTGGACATAAAGGTTTCTTCTATGGGAACCCCCATATTATCCTCATCTTCCTCACTGCTATTTTGAAATAAATTATAAGCAGTGCCCGTGAAATGGGGGTACCTGCCCGTTAGGATTGCAGAGCGACTTGGTCCACAAAAGGGGTGGGCCACATAGGCTGAAGTGAAGATAGTACCACCATGGGCCAATTTATCCAATTCTGGCGTTTTAATATCCTTAGACCCATTGAACCCAACATCGTTATATCCTAAATCATCACATAGAACGACTAAAATATTTGGCCTGCTATCTTGGGCCATACCACAATTGGTCAGTAACAAGGCGACCATCATGAAGAGCAACTTTATTTCATTGAATATTATCATTATAACAAGAATTAATTTTTACCAATTGAATCCAGAAACACAAAACCACACGTTCATCCGCAATTAGGGTACTATCGCCAAATTTCCCTGCCACCCTTTATTGAACTGCCTTAAAAGTTCATCCACTAAAACAGGATTACCCGCTGCAATATTGATGGTTTCAGAAGGATCCTTTTGGTGATCGTACAATTCAAAAAAGATAGGTTTTGCCTCAGGGTCCGTATAATCTTTCCACACCACAAACCTATAATTATCGGTTCGCATGGCGTATCCCATAAGGTGATTTTCGAACAAATCCCGATTCCATTTATCCCCTTGTTGAGCCTTAATACTTTCTTCCACTTCTTCTATTAAAGGTCCGAATGAAGTTTCTCGCATACCTTTCGATAAGGGATTGGCTGCCCATTCACGCAAAGCGGGTGTTGGAAATTGGCTAAAAACCGCCTTCTTCCAATCTCTACCTGGGTCCGAAAGTAACGGGGCGAAACTCTGTCCTTCAAGATGTGCTGGCAATGAAACGCCTGCCAAATCACATAAAGTCGGATACATATCTACCAGCTCCACCAAAGCATTGGTCTTCTTTCCACGCATTCCGATAGGCATATCTGGGGTAGAAATAATTAAGGGTACTCGTGTTGCAATTTCATAGTTAGTAGCCTTTCCCCAAATACCCATGTCTCCAAGGTGCCATCCATGATCGCTCCACAGTATAATGATGGTATTATCACGAACACCTGCCTCGTCCAAAGCTGATAACATACGACCAATTTGGGCGTCTACATAACTTACACAAGCCAGATAAGCCTGTTTTAGGTTAATTGCAAGTTCTTTATCAATGGAGCCTTTTTTGGGAATATCAGCCCTTGCCCTCAATTCAAAGGAGGCATGTAACCCCATGGTGGCCCCATCCTTCGGTGCTTCTTCATGCTCCGCCAGTTTTATTTTTTCTTGGTCGTACAGATCCCAATATTTCTTGGGAGCTACCCAGTCCAGATGTGGTTTTTTCATACCAAGACCCAAAAAAAATGGCTTGTTAGGATTTTTTTCGAGCATATCTTTCATAGTAGCAATGGCCAAATCGGTATTATGACCGTCTTCATATTCATTGTCCGCAAAATCTGCAAACTCATATGCGGGCCCTTTACCCAACCCATTTCTTAATGCATTTTCTCCGTACTTTGCTACCATGGCCGCGGCATTCTCTTTTTGCATTTTCTGATTTTCCGGAAGCTTAAATCCAAAATTGCCTTTTGGATTATCTACCTCAACAGGTTTTCTGCTCCAGGAAAGTTTGCCATCTCCAAATTCCTTATTATGATATATTTTGCCAGTGTACACCGTTTCGTAGCCATTTGCCCAAAAGTGTTGCGGCAAAGTTATGATGTCCGGGTTTTGCTCTCGGAAATAAGTGAAATTCTCAATTACCTGAATAGATTCTGGTCTAGCCCCGGTCATTAAACTAGCTCTTGACGGACTACAAATGGCCTCCTGACAATACGCATTGTTGAACATCAACCCATTAGCGGCCAAAGCGTCAATATTGGGCGATATAGCTATATCAGAGCCGTAACACCCCAATTCCGGTCGCAGATCATCGATGGCGATAAAGAGTATATTGGGTCTTTGTTTTGTAGGTTCAATATTGGCCACTTTCGGTTTGCAACCCAATGTCGTTATAAAAAGTGATACTATGTAAATTCTTATTTTCATAGAACTAGCGTTGATGATTAACCATTACCAAACCACTGGTAAAAACACGGTCATTTCCCCCTCTTCCCCACCATTCCTATTGGACCATGCGAAATAAGGAACAAAGGTGGTCCTATACGATTTCCAATCGGGTTTTTGCATTTTGTTGTACATGCTACCTTTCTTATCGTCTTCTTTTCTTAATAAAACCTCACCAGTTAAAGATGTAACTCCTCCAAGAAAATTGGGCTGGTATGCCGCCTTTAATTTTGTTGGATCTCCTTTAATATATACATCAAGAATGCTAGCATCCTTAGGCAAATCTGCCGATTCCACACAGTACACAATTGGTCCTCTTTGAATGGCCACCTGATTACGTACCTCTTCAATACGGTCGTTTCCTTCAACAAAATTGACATCCATGGGCATGTTCAATTGAATAACATCACCTTTTTTCCAAGCTCGATTTACTTTTGCAAATTCACCAGGAACAACGGAAACGCCGGTATCCCTGCCATTTATAGCCAAGGTAGAACCTTCCGCCCAATCCGGTATCCTTAGCAACATGTCAAAAGGGGCCTCTTTGGATTCTTCAATAGTAATCTTAACTGCACCATCCCAAGGATACTTGGTTTCCTGTGTCAATTTAATTTTGGAACCGTCCAATAATTTGGTCTCCAGTACATTGCCTCCATAAAGATTTACTGCAACACCATTATCGGCAAGACTATAAGCCCAACCGGAAGCCTGTGCAATAGTACGCACCAAGTTTGGAGGACAGCAAAAGCAATCCAAGTACGCCTGGCGCGTAGGGAATTCGGTATTCATTTTTTCATAGTCCCTAGAGCCATGTATTACTCTTAAAGGATTGGCATAGTAATAACGATCACCTTCAATATTGATTCCAGAAAGCGCACTATTGTACAATACCTTTTCCATGATATCGGCATATTTGGATTCTCCATGTACCCCTAACAATCTATAGCTGAACATAGAATTAGTAATATTGGCACAAGTTTCGTTATAGGCGGTCATATTAGGCATCATATATTCATCAATAAAACCTTCTTCGATCTTATCCCTATTGGTGGAGGCTCCATAATGCGTTTGTCCTACGGCTCCGGTTACATACATCTTTTTAAGGGTAACATTCATCCAAAGCTTATCCAAGGCATCGATTAATGCCTGTTCACCTGTTTCAGCATATACATCGGCAGCTCCGGCATAATAATAAAGTGCCAACACAGCATGGCCTACCGCTTCATCAGATTCCCTTAATGGCGTACGTTCCTGCACCATGTCCCCAATAGGGTATCCTTTTGTTTCAGGAGTTTCAGCAACCTCATACTTACCACGATTGTTGATAAATTGTTCAGCCAGCTCCAAATATCTTTTATCCTTCGTAGTACGATACATTTCTACCAAGCCCATAATTTGGGTCTGGTTAAAACCAAATCGCCCATAACGTTCGTCATCGGTCATAAATAAGGAGTACAATAGGTCGGCATGTTTTACCGCAATATCCAGGAAGTTCGTTTGGCCTGTAATTCTGTAGTGGATGCAAGCACTGGTCATTAAATGTCCCGAATTATACATTTCGTGATATTTGCGATTTTCATACCTACTTAAGTTATCCCTAAGTTGGATCTGTGTTTGCAAATACCCATCCTCTTCTTGAGCTTTTCCAATTATATCGATATATTCATCCAGTTCTTTCAGAAGTTTTTCGTCTCCGTTTTGAGCATAGACATACATGGCCGCTTCCATAAATTTGTAAAAATCTCCATCATGCCAATGCATTCCTTTATGTTCCCCTTCTTTTAGGCCGGCGGCTATTTTGAAATTGTTTAGAGCATGACCTGTTTCACCTGTAAGCAAGGTGCGCATATAGGGAATCATTTTTTCCTCGGTTATTTTAAACTTATCTGCCCAAAACCCTTCGGTCCATTTACAGTCGCCCATGTCGATACTCCTCAGTTTTACATGAGGACTATGAGTATTGTTTAAAATACCTTTGCCATTATCCAAATTGGCCGCGTAATCCTTATTGCTGATTATTTCCTGTTGTGACCCTGCAGAATCCCCTACCTTATCCTTGCAGGAGAAGATCATTATTAAACTAAAGAATACAATTGTTAACTTTCCCATTTTTATTATTTTTTTTATTCTCTTTATTCAGATTTTTTTTTCGGCCAATACGCATCCATACGGTCTATATCCGCCTTTTCATAACTCTTTTTAAGCAGCCACCTTGGACGTTCCAACGTGGCTTCCCAAGCGAACAATTCTTTATACATTTCCTTAAACCTATCTGTTTCGAAAGCCGAGAGATCATTTAATTCCTTTTCATCATCTGGAAGATAAAAAAGCTGGGCAGGACGATCCGGGAAACGCACCAATTTCCAGTCCCCTTTTCTCATGGCAGCTCGCGCATCCCGCTTCCAAAAAAGCACCTCATGGGGGCGTTCTGTTTTCTTTCCATTTACATAAGGAACTATATCTACACCATCAATATCCTTTAAGTCCTGAACAGGGCCCCCAGCTGCCATATAAAAGGTAGGTAGAAGATCAAAGGTGCTGATTGGTTGGTCATAGGTGGTATTGGGTTTTAAATATCCAGGCCACTTCATTAAAAACGGGACACGTATCCCCCCTTCCAAATGAGTAGATTTTATGCCACTTAAAGGGCTATTGTCAGATCCATTCTTATCCGAAGGTCCTCCATTATCATTGGTAAAGACCACTATGGTATTCTCCGCTATACCCAACTCAGACAATTTATCCATTATTTTTCCGGCAGCCCGGTCCAAAGCCAAGGTCATTGCCGCCACTATTTTTCTATTACCTGATAAGCCAGGGAATTGATTTAAATCCTCCTCCGTGGCATCCATAGGCGTGTGGACCGCATTGAAGGAAAGAAAAGCGAAGAATGGTGTTTTCGACTTACTTTTCCTTTCTATAAAACTAAGTGATTCCTCGGCCAAGACATCGGTCAAATACCCAGTATGTTCCTCGAAAAGACCAAAATCGCGCTCCATTTTATTAAGGGACTCGTTTGGTTCGGATTCATAAGGGAAATAGTCGCGAGCACCTCCCCGGAAACCATAAAATTCGTCAAAACCACGTTTCAAAGGATGAAAACGATCAGCTCCACCTAAATGCCATTTACCGTAGAAAGCTGTGGCATAGCCCTGTTTTTTTAAATAATCTGCCATTGTAACTTCTTCAACCGGAAGGCCCATTTCTGCGCCATCAGCGGCCGATACCGCGCTCATAAAACCAGGAACGTTGTTTTCTTCATAACCAAATCTATATTGTGACTTTCCTGTAATTAGCCCAGCTCTCGAAGGGCCACAGGTAGGGTGTGTAACATAAGCCTGGGTAAATCGGACACCTTGTTTAGCCAATTTATCCAAATTAGGGGTTTTCATTACGGTACTGCCCTGAAAACCAAAATCGGCGTAACCGGCATCATCCGCAAACAACAACACTATATTCGGCCGTTCCTGGGCCACCCCAAATTGCAGTGATGAAATAATACAAATAAGTACGAAAAGATATTTCATATTGTCCAAGATTATAGCAAATGCCATTATACTTCTTTAGATTCCCTATTTTAGAAATCTATCCCAGACAAATTAATCAAAATAAAGCGTGTAAGGATTAATGATATTTACCTTAGGCTGGCATTATTTTACCCCAATACACCTATTTATGGGATAGATAGAAGTATTTCAATGGAATGTTCTAATCCATTAACTCCAGCAAGAAATAGAATACTTGTAGCGTTAATCCAACCGGTTTACATCAACAAAGAGAGGACCTGTCGCTAGCCTTTCAGTTTTCAGGTAAGCGTGAAAGTTACCATCTCCCTGGGGAAGTACAACATTTTTAAACACGACTCTCTCTTGATTTTTCTTAATGGGAAGTTCAAAATGAACATTGAGAAACTTAATATGTGCGGTACCATCTGTCGCCAATGGCGGCAAATCTAGGCTAATTTCATATGTTCCGGCCGTTGTTGTTACGCGCCAATGTCCTAGTTCGTTTTCAGAAATTACCCTTGGGCCGCCCCAATCGAAGCGTGACAAATTCACATTTCGCTGATCCATACTGCCCAAATGGATACGCTGTATGCCTTTTGCATCGCGTTCTTCGGTTACTTCATCGAACCAAGTTTCGTATCGCTCCAATAGGTCTTCTACCAATTCTGGACGCTCAGTGGCGAGATTAATACGTTCGCTCGGATCAATTTCAATATCATATAGCTCCAGATTGGCAAGAATTTTTTTCAATTCCTCATCTTTAGGCTGATACGAAATATTATGCGGGTCATCATGGGGACCGATCAATTTATATTTCTGCGTTCTTACTGCGAAATGCATATATTTAAAAGGTGTAGGGCCGTAATGCATTTGAGTAAAAAATGCTCTATCTTGAAGTACAGCCATATCGTTATCCTTCCAAAGACGAAGAAGCGATTTGCCATCGAACTCGATATTATCCGGTTCTGGAATTTTGGCCATGTCTAAAAGTGTTGGCGCAATATCTATAACAGAACCCATGGTTTTAAGCTGTTTGCCCATTGAAAATTCATTGGGCCATTTTACAAAAAAGGGCACACGTATTCCAGCTTCATAAACACTAGTTTTTGTACCTCTAAGATTGGCAACCCAACGACCGGGATAGACATCATTTTTTGTTCGTCTATGCCTAGGGCCGTTATCCGAAAGAAATATCACAATGGTATTTTTTTCTATACCAAGCCTTTTAATAAGATTTAGTACTCTACCTACGTTATAGTCGATATTGTCAATCATGCCATAAGTAAGCGCATTGTCTTCGTGCAACCCAATCTTACGATATGGTTCGGCTCTCTCATCCGGTACCTGCAATGGAAAATGTGGCAAGTTGGTAGCCAAATAGGTAAAAAAGGGCTTTCCGTCCTTTTGAGCCATAAAATCTAAGGCCGCCTCGGTAAAGATATCATCACAGTAGCCCTTGTATTTCTTTGAAACGTTGTTATGCTCAAGTATGGGATCGAAATAAGTGTTACCGGCAGGTCCTGCAGCCTGGCCTATGCCTCCTCCTTTATGAACAAGGGCCTCTTCAAAACCTTGGTCGGTGGGCCGCATTGGGAAATTGTCGCCTAAATGCCATTTACCAAATATTCCTGTGCGATAGCCGTTATCTTTGAGAATTTCTGCTATGGTCAATTCCGAATTGTTCATAAAGTGGTCGACCTGCGTAACGGCGGTGACCCCAGTGCGATAGGGGTATCTTCCGGTCAGAAGTGCAGCTCGGGATGCAGAACAGTTGGGATACGCCAAGAAATTGATCATTTCAATACCTTTTTTTGCAATGGCTTCCATGTTGGGAGTCTTCAGGTATGGATTACCATGCATACCAATATCGCCATAACCTTGATCATCGGTCATCATGATAATAATATTTGGTTTTTTTGTTTGTGAAACCAAGGTTGAGGAAGTTATAAAAATAGTTATGAAAACGAATATGGTGAGTTGATATTTTAATCTATTAGCATACGTCCCACCATTGGAACAGAAACAAGTCATCTTTAAGTTTTTAAGTTTGAGTACATATATTTTTAGGATATTCTATGTGGTATCCTCTTTTCGAACAGAATTAAAATACCTTAAAACCTTACCAGTTGGTAAAGGAGCCGTCTTTGCGTTTTAATCGAGGGGGTTCCACAATTTTAAAAGTTGCTTTAGATGCCAATTCTTCATTGAATTCTACCCCAAGACCCGGACCTGAAGGTAAAATATAGCGCGACCCCTCCAGTACCGGTTGTTGAGGATAATACTTCGGATTATCAAAACCAGGGTTTTCCACTGGTGTGTGAAGTTCCTCCATCCACCCAAAATTCGGGGATGCGGCTGCAAGGTGCAAAGAAGCCGCCGTACAAATGGGCCCGATCGGATTGTGTGGCATCAGATCAATATAATGGGCCTCGGCCATTGCAGCCACTTTCATGGCCTCCGTCAATCCTCCCACATTACAAACATCGATTCTTGCAAATTGTGTGATTCCTCTTTCCAAATAAGGCAAAAATTGCCATTTACTGGCGAATTCCTCGCCAAGGGCAAAAGGTACAGATATCATTTTGCGCAAGCTTTCATAGGCTTCAGGTGTCTCATCCCTTATTGGCTCTTCAATAAAATCAAGTGTTCCAACGGGCATTCTGTTTATGAAAGATACAGTCTCAGCAGCTGTTAGACGGTGATGATAATCGATGCCAATAGTTGGTAATGCCCCAATTTCCTTTCGAAGTTGTGTGACCCATTGGGCAATAATTGCAATAGATTCCCGTGGTTCAAATATTGATTCAGACTTACCTAAATATTCGGCAGGAGCGAGTCTTAGCACATTCCATCCTTCCTTAATTAGGTTCCTGGCCTTTTCTATTAATTCTTCCTTAGAACGAAAAAGTAAGGAAGCGAAACAATCTACATAGTCCCGTTGTTTTCCACCCAAAAGTTCATAAACCGGTACACCCAAGGCCTTTCCCTTTATATCATAGAGGGCAATATCGATGGCGGAAATTGCGGCCGTCAATACCCTCCCACCTTCAAAATACTGACCACGGTACAAATCTTGCCATA
The DNA here is from genome assembly GCF_018860365.1 of Arenibacter algicola. Lineage (GTDB taxonomy): Bacteria > Bacteroidota > Bacteroidia > Flavobacteriales > Flavobacteriaceae > Arenibacter > Arenibacter algicola_B. The sequence goes on along the minus strand of NZ_JAHKPO010000013.1, from coordinate 607,695 downwards.
TTGCGCCGATTTTAAACGGATCCTTTCCTATTAAAAGTGGGCGAAAATGATCAATGGCACCTATAACAGCCAACTCTCTACCGCTAATTCCGGAGGCACCCCAACCATAAATGCCCTCATCGGTCTCAATTTTTATGTTCAGTTGGCTCCTTTCGGCAATATTGACTGGAAATGATTTAATATCGGTTATTTTCATCTTCTTAATTATTATTTTCAGATTCCCTAAGTCTTTTTACCGACCCCTATGCGGTATCTAGTTCAATTCTTTTTATTTTACCCACTATTAGCAAAAAAGATAGAAAGCCCACTATCGTGATGCCACCAATAAAAAAAAGTGCAGGACTAAAATCGTCCTTATCCACCAAGGCACCTATTACCACTGGCACTATGACCGCTGACAATCCGCCCATTAAGTTAAAGACCCCACCGATCAGGCCTACCAAATTCTTAGGGGCAATCAACGAAACGAACACCCATGTTATCGAGGCAAGTCCGTTTCCAAAAAAGGCGATAGTCAAGAATAAAATTATGAAAAAAGTGCTATCCGTATAATTTGCCCCGACGATACTGATCGATAAAAATAAACCGATCAAAACAGGCGTTTTTCTTGAAAACTCTACGGAGTACCCTTTTTTTATAAGGTAGTCGGAAGTAAAACCTGATAAAAGTACCCCAAGAAATGCCGCTAGAAATGGAATGGAGGCCAGGAAACCGGATTTAATGAAATCAAACCCCCTGTACTCTACCAAATAAGTGGGAAACCAGGTGAGAAAGAAAATAGCCACAGAACCCACACAAAATTGTCCGATATAAACTCCCCATAATTTGCGATGCTTGAACGCCTCGGCAAAATCAGACCAACTGAATTTTGCCAATGATGTCGATTTTTTGGCAGACTTTACTAGCCCACCGCCCTTTTCTATATATGAAAGTTCGGCCGCATTAATGCTTCCGTGCCTATCGGGGTCTCGATAGAGAACATACCAAACAACGGCCCAGATTATGCCGACAATACCAGAGGCAATGAGTAGACCACGCCAGCCAACCCAATCCTGTACGGCGGTTAAAACGGGAAACAAAAAAGCAAGACCTATAAATTGACCGGAAGTATAAATGGCTATCGCCGACGCCCTTTCTTCTTCAGGAAACCACTTGGTAACTATAGCATTGTTAGCTGGATAAGAAGGAGCTTCGAATACCCCGATACTCGCCCGTAGACCCAAAAGAACGGCAAATGAATTTACAAAACCCTGCAATAAAGTAGCAACAGACCAAAGAAAGAGCATTAAAGCATATAATATCCTCAATCGTATTTTGTCAACAATTATACCACCTGGAATTTGTAGTGCTACATATGTCCAGCCAAATGCGGAGAACACCAGTCCCATTTGAACGGTACTTATTTCCAAAGATTCGCGCATAGCCGATGCCGCAACCGATATGTTCGTTCTATCCAAATAGTTAATTACTACAGTACCAAAAATCAGCGCTAATATATTGTAACGCTTTTTTGTGGGATTGTCACTTTTTGAATATTTCATTTACTGGGTTGTTTATCTAGTAAAGTTTGATTTATTAGTTAGTCATGGATCCTGAATAGGTTTAATATAAGGTTATTTGGATATTTCCATAAATTCTACGGGAGATCCTTTGTGGACTATGAAAGCCACTCGAACTCCTTCTACCGGAGAAAATGTTTCCACAAGAATTTCACATCCCTTAAGGGCTTGTTCCATGTCATCAACTAGATAGGCCACATGAGGCAGTGTTTGCATCATTTCTGGCATAGGGCTGTCGTTGTCGAACTTTACCCATTCTATTTTGTATTGATCTTTGTCGAATTCTGTATAGTGAATCTTTCCGGGTTCGTAAAACCCGTCCCAGTTTCTTTCTTCATTAGTGGGGATGCCAATGTGGCTAAAAGTGTATTCCATCTACTTATTATTATTATTGTTGTATTATAAACAAGTTGGTCCTCGATTAAAATTAGTCAGCCATTAAGCTTACTTCAAAGTGACCATTTTTTACACTTCCATCCTGCATAGTGATTCGATAACCATAACCAGGGATGCTAATATCCCCTTCAATTTTTTGAGCCACCGGTCCCAAATTGGCCACTACTTCGGTTCCACATGAAAAGCGGCTTCGCTGTACTTTATAATCGGCACTCAAATATTCATGTTTTAGCAACTCCGAAAAGAAAGTTTCCTCATGTACCGGACTCACTAATTTTTGGGCCATTTTGATCATGGGCCTCATGCCTTCAAATTCATATGGAGCAAAAAATATGGTAGTTCCCCTTCCAAATAGCATACTCCGCAAGGCCTTTATCCTAAAATCACCATTAGCGGTAACCTCGTTGTCCGGATCTTGGATCTTGCCAAAATTTGCAATGGCCTCATGATACACCAAATTGAACAAGGGAGCGGGATGGGAAATTACGGATAGGGGCCGATCTTCCAAATAGGTCATTCCTTCGAACATATCAAAATAGGGAATCCATTGTTCCTGACCGTGTTCGGTACCATTTACCAAGTTAAAACTGTCAATGTATTTGGCCAGCTCCAATCTACCCTCCTTCCCGGATTCGCGATATGCGGCAAATGTAATATCTGTAATGTCGGCTTCCAGGCCTAGATATGAGATTTCATTTTCAATATTTTTTTGGGCAAGGGATTTTTGAAATTTGGGATCTACACGTGCCCAGCGGCTACCAGTGTTCATAAGCTTTCCTTCCTCATCCCTTTGCATAAGATCTGTTGTAAAATCCGGATCGTTTTCCAACATAGGGGAATAGGCATGATAGGAAGAATACAAGTAACCATATGATTTTGCCAGATCTACTGCTGCTTTCAATTTGGCCGGTCCACCTAACTCTTCACTAATAGGAAAGTTGTGAGGTACAAAATTGGAAAAGGTTCCCCAAGCATGTATAAAAGCCTTATCGACCCCTAAATCCTCATGAATGGTTCTGATCATCTCCTTTAGTTCATCAAAAGTAAACGCCATACCCGGCATGTTCACATAATGCGGATATCCTCCATAAATGCCAAAATAAATGGCCCCTGGTAATTTGTTTACATTCGGATTTCTAGTGGCCTTGTCCTTAAGCGTTACAAAATAGCCCTTTTTAATAGCTTCCTTCTTATATATTTTGGCCATATCTACATAGTCCCCTCCAGGAATAAAATGGTAGTTAATGGCCATTTTTCCAACATCCCCGTCCAACTTCCAAACAGGATCCAAAAAAACAATTCTTTGATAAGGCGACATCTCACCTTTTGGATTAAATAGATACTGACCATTATTATTGATATTATACATCATATCAGGTCTTGAGTCCTCTTCTAAAATGCCTACGACGGCCGATTTTTCATTATAAGTTCCCCACCAAGGCATGGTTAATCCGGTACCATTATTGAACAATTCCAAGGACCCTACAGATTTATTGTTATAAGTAGCATCATCCCACTTACAAAAACGCCCCCCATTCATGGGGAAAATATAAGACGGGCAAATAACACCTTGTTTTTGTGGAATTACTGCCGCACCCTTATCCTCGTCCGTCTTAAGACTAAACTGTCTTGAAGGATAGCGCAAATCCAGTACCTTAAAGCTACCCCCTTGATGCTCCGTAATAAGCACGTTCAGATGCTCGGTATTTTGATCGAGTTTTAATTGAGTCCCTATGTGGACACCCTTGGCCATGGTTCCATCTTCAAGGACCGGATCAAGGAATTGTATCGTTACCGTTCCGGCGTCTGTTTTGGAAACCTCAATCTTTTTGCATTTCGAAAGATTTACAGTCTGTTTTTTACCCTTGACATCGGACAAGGTAAGCAGACCTGCAGCATTTTCCCAAGGATCCGAACCCCACACTTGTCCTGATTTTTTTTCCACCACTGTAAAACATCCACTTTTGGGATCGACAGAAACTTTTAGGGCATCATTTTCCAATACGATCGGGTCAATTGGATGAGCATCCAATGCACCATTCCGATCATTTGCGAAACACGTAAATACTGCTAGAAAGAAGATTACGAACAATCCACTTTTACACTTTAAATTCTTCATTTTATTTTAACTTTAAAAATTAGTTAATTGTCCCCGGTATGGAACTACCCTTAAATGTTATTACTTCAAATTGCTTAATTATTGATTTTAAAACCCTGTCGCCTCTGCCTTTACCTTAGTAAAATGCTCTGCGAGCCCTTCAAAATTTCTTTCCTCTATCAACTTTTTATTGAAGAGTGAACTACCCATACCTACGCCGACCGCTCCGGCCTCAAAAAATGATTTTATATTTTCCAAAGAAACCCCACCAGTTGGCAAAAGTTCTATTTCGTTAAGCGGGGCCGATATGTCCTTTATAAATTGAACCCCAAGTTGGGTGGCAGGGAATATTTTTACGGCCGAGGCCCCAAGGCTCCATGCCTTATATATTTCCGTTGGGGAATAGGCTCCTGGGAAAATTGGTATTTCTTGGTCCACAGCAGTCTTAATAACGGCCTCATCAATAATAGGGGTCACAATAAATTGTGATCCGGCTTCAACCGCTTTATTATAATCTTCCATATTACAGACCGTACCTGCACCCACATTGAGATCCTGAAATTCCCTCCTTAGATTGGAGATCATTTCGGTCGCTCCTGGAGTATTCATGGTTATTTCAATGGTGTGCAGCCCTGCCTTGAGATATGAATAGGCAATATCCCGCATAACATCCATAGATACTCCTCTTACAATCCCCACAATTGGCGCCCTATTGTAAAGTTCCCAAGAAAATGATTTTTTATTTGACATGGTATTCTAAAATTTTTCTTTGACCAATCAGTAGGGCTGTTTCTATAATTTGTGGCTCAAAACAAACGATTCGGGCCTCGGGTATAAATGATTTCAAAGCCAATTGGTACAATTCGTTCTGTATTCCGGTAACTGCAAGGTATACGGTTTCGCTCTTTTCTTTCAAATAGCCCAACTCCGCCCCTATTAATAATCCTGATAAATAATAATAGTTTTCCTTACTTGAGGTTTTATGTATTAAACTATTTGCCCTTATGGAAAATAGCGAGGCCATCAGTTGGTTGTCAACTCCTTTTTTAACACCTTTCAGAAAAATTTCCTTATTTAAAGGGCTCCATCCTACTTCTTCCACTGAAGCTGACAAAATAGTGTGCTTCCCTATAACTTCAAATAATTCACCGGTCATATAAGTGGTGAAATCTATAAATCTCCCAGCATCAAAAAGAATATGTTTACTGTGGGTACCAGGTAATACCAGAATACCCTTTCCCTTCTTGGGCAGGAAATCCGAAAGTCCAATGGCCTGAATTTCTTCCCCTCTCATTACATCAATATTTGTTCTAGCCCCGGAAATTAAAAGAAGGTCCAATTTATTATTGACAGAAATCCTATTGCTTATTAGGTCTTCGCCACTAAAGGCAATGGGCAATTGGCAGTACTCCAATTCCCGCATCCCTATTGAAGAGGACAGCATTCCGGAAGCCACCAAATGGTATTTTTCTTCTCCCTCTAAATCCAACTTTTCCAGCTGCGCCAACAAATAATCGGCAAAAAAGGATTCTTGCGACCGTTCACTTTGCCCTGTAAATAGTTGGTAACACTTTTTAATTCCAAGATCGGTTCTGATTTCGGAAAGCACCTTTAATGAATGGGTGTCGACCAAACGGAGCCTAAAATTGGAGGTTCCCCAATCGCAACTTATAAATTTTTCAGGTAGCCCCATGTTTCTTACAACGCCTTTGTTACTCTCTTTTTAATGAGATAATCGTCTAGAGCGTAAGTTGAACAATCTACTCCAATACCACTATTTTTAAGACCACCATGTGGTAAATATATGTCGTACTTAACCCCATTCAATTGTACTTCTCCAAATTCCAATTTATCCGCGAAATAATTAAGAATATCATCATTGGATGAAAATACATAAGACGCCAATCCTGCATTTGTATCGTTAGCCAATTCAACAACTTCTTCCTTTGTAGAAAAGGGTACAATTATAGCTACTGGCCCAAATATTTCTTTTTGCAAAATCTTGGCATTTTGGTCATTTAATTTAATGACCGTTGGTTCAAAATAATAACCAGGTCCGTCAATTGGGTTACCCCCGTATAAAAGTTGTCCACCTTGAGCAACTGCTTCCTTTACTATATTCCCAACTTTTTCTACAGACAGTTTATTGGTAAGTGGCCCCATGTCAGGGTGATTTTCCCTACCAAAACCAACAACGGTATTTTTAAATTTGTTCACCATACCCTCTATAAAAATATCGATCACTGAATCCTGTACAAAAAAACGATTAGGGGCAACGCATATTTGACCTGTGTTCCCCGTTTTCAAAGCGGCACCAATATTTATCGCCAGATCCATATCGGCGTCATCAAAAACAATAAAGGGAGCATTTCCCCCACATTCCATACTGTATCTTTTAATTGAAGTTTTACTGCTTTGTCCAATAAGTTTTTGGGCGGTTTCAGTAGAGCCTATCATGGTAATTAACCTCGGGATTTTACTTTCACAAAGGGGGATGCCCACATCTTGAACATCACCACAAATAATGGTAATTACACCTTTTGGAAAGTTAATTTCCTCGCAAAGTTCCCCAATAATATAGGCCGATAAGGGTGAAAACTCGGAAGGCTTCAAAATTATACTACATCCGGCCGCCAGGGCTGGCCCCAATTTAAAACCAAGGTTCAATAAAGGGAAATTATAAGCCAAAAAGGCAACGACCACCCCTAACGGCTGGGAAACGATTCGGTGCTCATGTGTGCCTTCCGTATCTTCTATGGCAATATCTTGACGTTGTTTTATTTCCTCCGAATAGTACTTTAGGGAATTGGTGATACTGGTCAGGTCTTCTTCACTTCCTTCCCAAGTCTTCCCCATCTCATACATAATGCTTTCACGGAGAAGGTCGCTATTTTCCAATAGTTTTTTTCTCAATTTTTCAATCCATTGTAACCGTTCTTCCAGTGGCAATTGAGACCAAGATTCAAAACCTTTTTGAGCAGTTTCCAAGGCCCGTTCCGTGTCCAGCATATCAGCCCAGGAAATACTAGCTATAGGCTTTTCATTTGCGGGACAAATAACCTCAAATGTTTCACCATTGGAAGCCTCGATTAATTGTCCATCGACATATAATTTTTTATGCCCGAATTTTAAAGATTGTTTTATCATAATCCGTTTCTTTATCTAAATATTTTTCCAATGCATCCAAATCCACATCAACACCCAATCCCGGCAATTGAGGCACCTGTAATTGTCCATTTTTTATTTTAATTTGATGCTGGGTAACCTCATCGCGTAGAGCATTTTCGGTTCTATCCAATTCCATGGTAGGTAGTTCATTGTACATTCTACCAGGATTCTGATCTAAGTTAGCAACGAAATGGACAGCCGCACTAATGGCTATCCAGGTACCCCATGTATGTGGCACCACATCTTTGTTATAAGCCTGGGCCAATACAGCAATTCTCTTGGCTTCCGTTAGTCCACCTGCTGCACAAATATCGGGCTGTGCAATATCTATACAGTCATTTTCCAACAAGCGCTTAAAGCCAAACTTTAAATACTCACATTCCCCACCAGCTATAGGAATCGAGGTATTCTCTCTAAGCCTTCGATAACCGTCATAATCTTCCGGGGAAACGGGTTCCTCAAACCAGGAAATATCATATTTTTCCACTTTTCTAGCCAGTTCAATGGCCTCACGATAACTGTAAGCGTGATTGGAATCGATCATCAATTTCATATCGGGCCCTATAGCTTTGCGGATTGCTGCTACATATTCCACGTCCTGTTTAATTCCAAGTCCTACTTTCATCTTGGTGGCCTTAAAACCTTGGGATTTATACATCAAAGCTTCTTCAATCAATTTCTCCAACAAATTTTCCCCCCGGGTAAAATATAAACCTGTTGCATAGGGTTCTATCACCTGGTTTTTAATACCTCCGAGCATAACGGAAACAGGTTGATTAAAAATCTTTCCTTTAATATCCCACAATGCCACATCAATAGCACTTATTGCGGCCTGTAAACTACCACTTCGCGCATAATCCATGGAACGACGATACATTTCCTGCCATAAAACTTCATGTTCCAAGGCATTCTTGCCCAGAATAAAAGGCTTAAAAAATTCTATCCCAGATTTAATTACGTTGGCAGGGCCATAACCTTCTCCCCAGCCATAGGTTCCGTCCTCCAATGTTATCCGTACGATACATATCTTCCTAGTATCGTATTCCCACTGGGAAAAATAGAACGGGGTATCCAACTTATGGGTAATTACAAAGGGTTCTATTTTTGTTATCTTCATATCTAAAATCATAAATTTCTTATTAAAAAAAAATACTAAGTAGTCCTAGTAATTGGCATACCCAAGTATGCAAATGGCAACTATCAATACGGACAAACCTCCCAATAAAACCTTGAAAGATTTTCCTGAATCCTTCCACTCGCCTGCCCTGTAGCCCCAAATATTACTAATAATCAGTGCAAGGCCCAATAATATTGGCCAACCGATTACCGGACCCAAATTGCCCATCAATGCGGCTCCTTGTCCGTACACCCCTAATGCGGCAAACCAGAAAATTCCCGCCAAAATAGCCCAGCGGTAGGCTTTTTTACTATCGGCTACTTTGAACGAACTCCATGAATTGTTCTTAACCAAACGGAAAATGGCATAACCTCCGTTCATAGCAAACGCTCCTATCAGAACAACGACCCAAGAAGCCAAACTAGCATTTTGAGTTCCTACCCCGTATTGTTCTACTGCTGTTTGTGCTACTGGTGCTGCATTGGCAAAACCGATATTTAAAAAGGCTGAAAGAACACCAGAGGCAACCGCAATCATCACTCCCATTCTAATTGCCTTAGAGTTGGATGAAGCACCAGCCTTAAGTTTGTCTCGCTGTACCCCAGCGACAGCGGTAATAGCCACGCCAACTAAAAGTAAAGCTACACCCACTAGAATTATTGGGAAAGAAGGTTGTTCAAAAGCGCCTTCTATTTGAAATAAAGGTATGATAGACCCCATGGAGGCAGCTAAACCCATAACTATTCCATAGGTAATGGATATTCCTGTTTTTTCTACGCTAACACCAAAAAGAATCCCTCCAATGCCCCAAAGAAAACCATAAAATGCGGCCAACCACAAAGTAGCACTATCGGTATGGGATATCACCCCTATCAAATCGGGAATTGCGATAAAGGCCCATACCATGGGAACCAATATCATTGCCACGAAAGCATGAACCAACCACCAGGCTTCCCATTTCAGGGGAGCCATATATTTCATTCCCAACCCAAAAGTTCCCTGAAAAAAACTTGCGAAAATAACTAGCGTAATTGCCAGAAAATAGTTATCCATTATTTATTTATTTTAAATATTAGAAAGAATTCCGAACCATGCCCAATATCCTTCCCTACAAAGAAAATTTAATAAGTGACTAAGGTGTAAATGGATTTTACCCAGGACTGACATTATTTTAACATGTCTATTGCTCCTCTTAAGTGAGGTTACAGGTAAATTGATTTGAACAACTGTTTTGGGCAATTGCCTTAGCATCGGGAATTGCTTTACCTAAAATTAAAATGTTTGTGAACAGTTAACTGCAGCCAACCCAATATTGGTTCTTAACCCTTCAGCCAATAAATAACAAGGATCAATAGACCACCACTAAGGGAAACGACAGCGGATAACAAACTAAAGGTTTTGAGCAGTTTGGATACGGAGAAATCATGTACCTCTTTAAACAACCAGAAAAAACTACTGTTCACATGAATAACTCCCAAGGAACCAGCACCAATGGCAGCGGCAGTAAATTCCGGATCTAAAGTTCCATTGGAAACCAACGGTGCTATAATGGAGGCCGATGTAATAAGTGAAACCGTAATAGAACCGGTTACGGTGGTAAACAAGAAACTCAGTAAAAAAGGAATAACGATGCCCATGGCAGCTATACTTCCCGTATCCGCAAAAAGTGAACTTACAATTTCCGTATCCTTTATAACTTGTCCAAATGCGCCACCAGTACCTGTAATTAAAATTACGATAGCCGACTTGGCTCCAGAAGTTTGAAAATATTTATTCAAGGTCACCGAAAAATCCTTGGCATCCAATAGAGGCAAAGCAAATACAACTCCGATCATTAATGCCCAAACTGGATTCTTAATAAATGCAATTATGGGATTATCTCCAGGAAATATTGTGCCAATGGACATTAGCAATAAAGGTATCAAGAGAGCAGCAAAAGGCAGTACCCTTTTAAATCCCTGCAATTCCTTTTTAACTGGATTATCGATATATTGTTGGGACGCGCTTTCGGTATTTAGATTATTCTTATTGAACCATATCCAAATCATACCACCTCCAATGGCACCAATGGCCACCAACACATTAAAAGGAATAATGTCCCCAATGTCCATCTCCAATATGGCGGCTACGGCCAAGGGGCCAGGAGTGGGTGGAATCAAGGCATGGGCCACCGTTAGGCTCATTGCCAAGGAAAGTCCCAAAACCAAAACCGAATGCCCAGATTTTCTGGACAAAACTAGAATTGTAGGCAACAATGTTAAATAGGCCACATCCATAAAAACCGGAATTCCTATTAGAAAACCGATTACCGCCATACTCATTGGCAAATATTTTACTCCAAATAGGTTAATAATACTATCCGCGATCAAATCGGCACCGCCGGTTTCCGCCAATATTTCACCTAATAATGTACCAAAAAGAATAATAAGACCTATCCATTTTAAGGTATTTCCAAATCCGCTCAATAAACTCTCAGTAACCACTCCTACCGAACTACCGGTTGCCAAACCCAATATAAGTCCTGAAATAAGCAATGCAGGAATAGGGTGCACTTTGAAAACCGTAACCGCTAGAATCAACAGCACTATGCAAAACAACAATACAAATATACTTGTCATGGGCAAGTTGGCTTTTAAATGAATCGACTTTTCATATTTAAGAGATACATTATGATCGGTTTTCTGTTTGGATAAAAATTTTCCTTGTCCACAAACCTAACTAAAAAACCCTCATAAAGTCAGTAACCGATTACCTTCAACTTGCATTATTATACCCCATGCGAAAAACTTCCAATTTGGATGGAAGTCAAAACCACCCATATCACCCATATAATTGGTTTTATTTGATAGAATCAAAAACTAAACAGCTTCCAACTTTTCATTGTATCTCTCCATGTACTCTGACGGTGTAGTTTTCATGAGGGTCTTAAACTGTCTATTAAAATTGGTAAGGGTATTAAAACCAGATTGATAACAAACAGTTGCTATCTGCAATTCACCCTCAATCAAAAGTTTACAGGCATGCCTTAGCCTTATTTCATTGAGATACTGTGTAAACGACTTATGCGTCCGCTTTTTAAAGTAACGGCAAAAAGCGTTTGGAGTCATATAAGCTATTGCAGACACTTCTTCCAAGTCGATTTTTTTTTCAAAATTTTCATTAAGATATGAGACTACCCTTGCCATCCGATCCTTTTCATTTTGATTAAAGGTATTGGTAATGGCCTCTAAACAAAGGGTCTCATAATTTTCGCTAATAGAAAGGATATCCAATATTTTCAAAAGGCCTATAATACTTGAAAGGCCTTGACTTCCTACTAAACCCAGAATTTGATTATGAACTAGGTAAGTGGCCGCCTTGGAGAATTTCATGCCTTTATTTGCCTCCTGAAAAAGAGCTTGTAGTTTTTTAGCTTCAGTTAGATCCGAAAAACCGTCACCCAAAAAATCAGGGTCAAATTTAACGACAACTAGGTCTACCGCCTCATCCTCCAATTTATCGGCATAGTATTCCCTATCATTTCTAAAAAGATGTGGAACATTACTTCCTATCAAATATAATTCTCCTGGACCAAAATTACCAATGGAGTTCCCAACGTAACGAGTACCGGTACTTTTGGTAAAGTAAATAAGTTCCAACTCTTTATGAAAATGCCAATCTTGCTCAATGCAAGGCATTCGATCCTGTCTTGCCAAGAAGGAATTTTCAGGTTTTTTTTCGGTCTGTTTGTACGTTAGTTTCATCTCTTACATCTTTAATAAATGCCCCAGTACATACTCCACTCCAATGAAGCAATATTAAGTTCATTTTATGCGCTGGACTTTAATAGACTGACATCTTCCCTTATTAAAGGTAGTAAATTACCCCATTTGAATTACAATTACAACCTAATTAGACAAAATAGTTGTAGTACCCAACATTTTAATGAGCCTAATCTGAGCTTTATGGGAATTCCGACAGAGGTCATTAGTGAAGGATTTGGCAATAATTCCTTAAGGACTAATGATATATATTTAAAAAGCTTCATGAACCATGTTTTGGATGTGGCGAATGAGCTTGTATTTCTTAGAGGACTTCACAATGAATAAATAGAGCCTAATAATTCAAAAAATGCTATCTAATTTGACAAGATCAGTAATGATGTAAACCCCTCTATTATTCTTGGAGAATAAGAAAAGGTATTAAAATATAACGGGAAATGATATGTAATTATCCTTATTTTAACTTAAATTAGAAAGTGTACTGGAATTAATCACGCTATTGTTATTAAAGTCCATATTGAGGTAGGATCGAAAATAAAAGTAATTTTAGAGAGGGGGGGAGTACTAACACCTTAACTTTATTTCCATTTGAAAATCTCAAAAATCAATCTCAATTAAATGGGGTCTCTGAAGTCCAATTAAATTAATTGAAAACTTATGGCCTAAAACCCAGCAATTCAAAATACCCATTTTTTAATTATTCCCTTTTCAACTAGCATTATTTATAATAGGTGCTATCTTTTACTTTTATACTCCTTGCCAAGAGTCTGAAAACCTATTTCAACGCCATCCAACATTTGTTGATACAGCTCGGGTTTATCCTTTTTAACCCATTCCAATAAATCTACGGCACTGGCATGTACAGGGTGATAGACATCACTTACAGGCCTCATTTTTTTATCATAATGAATGGTCTTTTTTCTAAGTTCTTTTAATATTTTGGCATACTCAGGCTTATCCACAAGGTTGTTCAATTCCTGTGGATCCTCCATCAAATTATATAATTCTTCGGGCTGTTTATGCGGTTCAAAGAACAGTCTTTCATTTTTACTTAGTTTGCCTTCCTCCTTTAAACGACGCATAACGTGCACTGCTGGCCGATAGAACTCCAAGTAAGCCTGATGTGCATCGTAGGGAAGTTCAGGTCTATCATTTCTTATGTATTTCCAATTGCCGGAAGTAAGCGCCCTTGACTTTTCCTCCACTTCGTCCCAAAGGTCACGTGCGGCGTATACATAGTCCCTATCGAATTTCTTGTCGAACACGGGCTTTCCGGTCATGTAATCCGGCACTTTCACTTGTGCAAAATCCAATACGGTGGCGGTAATATCCGTGGCACTTACCACATCTTTTCGTACTTGGCCTCCTTCTATCCCTTTAGGATAATACACAATAAAGGGAATATGTAGGCCCGGATCGTGCAGATACCCTTTTCCACGGATATTACAACGACCATTATCACCAATAAAAATAACCACGGTGTTATCTGCCATGTCCTTGTCCTCCAATTCCTTAAAAATCATTCCCACTTCGTTGTCCAGGTATTCTATTTGATCCAGGTACTTGGCCCAATCAAGTCTAATTATAGGGTCATCCGCCATAAAAGCTGGCAATTCAACCTGCTTGGGGTCTACAGGGTGCTTGGATTCCTCCCGAACTTCGTTCCACCAATCGCCCCTATGGCTAGCCACTAACTGAATCTGGGCAAAAAAAGGCTCGTCTTCTTTTTCAAACCTATCGTACTTATCAAAAATTCCAAATTGGGTCCTTCCATCCCAAGGTCCCAAAGCTTCGTGCTTAAAATTGGCATCTATTTTACGCCCTTTACCCATAACCCCGTGATGGCCAAGAATAGTGGTATATCCTGCTTCACGCAACCAAAAGGTAAAAGGCTTATAACTTTCGTCAAGGGGCACGTCTCGATTGCTTCTATGGTGATGGGCATTGATCTTCACTTGGTGTGTACCGGTGAGCATCGCTGATCGACTTGGTGAACAGATGGGATTGGTAACAAAGCAATTATCAAATCTAACCCCTTCTTCGGCCATTCTATTTAAGTTGGGTGTTTTAACACCTTTCATACCATAGCATTCCAGATCCAAACTCATATCTTCGGCCATAAGCCAAATAATATTGGGTCTTTCCTGTGCGAAAACAAAACAGGTGAACAGCAAGTAAATACCGGTTGCTACTAATTTATTCATTGGTTTAAATTTTATTTTGGACAACATCTTTTGAAGGTTGGACCTAAAACTGTGGAACGGCTTTTTTCTCCCACTTTTCAAGTTGTTTTTTCATTCTTTTTGCCTGATCAACCTCTAAGTCTATTAGATTTTTGGATTCTCCCAAATCATTTTTAATATTGAAAAGGTCGTGGCGCCCACTGTGGTATTTCACCATTTTCCAATCGCCATTCATAATCGCCGTGTATTGATCTTCATAACTTCTGAAAAAGAACAAATTGCGATCTTTCATATTCTCACCTTGAAACAGCGGAAATAAACTTTTTCCATTAACCCCCTTGTCTTTGCTTTTCTTTCCCGATGCGATTTCCACTAGGGTTGGAAAAACATCTATGGATTGTACGGGAACGTCAGAAGTAGTATTGGCTGTGGTCACCCCGGGATATCGCACAATAAATGGAACTCTGGCACCCCCTTCACCCAAGGTATTGCCTCCTATTTTTCCACCGCTCAGTGGAGCATTGCTGAAATATCCCCCTTGATCGGATAATAGGATGATTACAGTATTATCAGCTATCCCCTTGTCCTCCAAGGCCTTTCTCACACGACCTACAGATTCATCCATGGCACTCACCATAGCCGCATATTGGGCATCCTTGCCAGTTAAACCTTCTTTTTGGTACTTTTCTAACCAATCCTTTCTCCCAATATGGGGGCCGTGCACATTATAATACCAAAGCGAAAGCATAAAAGGTTGTTGCCTATCATATTCGGCTATGAACCTTTCAGCTCCATTGGTCAGTACATCGGTTAGGTAGGTACCCTCCTTAATTTCGGGTAAAGGATTCCCTGTTTTAAAAAAGGGAGCATAGTAATCCCCAGGATGTCCATGATCTCCTGTGCCGTATTGGGCATCAAATCCTTGATGAATCGGGTGGTATTTTTCACTTCCCAAATGCCATTTGCCAATGAACATATTATAGTACCCATACTCCTTAAGCTTTTCCGCATAAGTAACCTCCTCTAGCGGGAGCCAATTTCTGGACGGCATTTGCACGGGATCGTTAGGCCATAGATTAAATTCATCTCCAGCTATATTGTTCTTGGCCGCCTTTTCTTTACTATCGATAATGTGACGTACCATTTGAAAACGCACCGGTTCTTTGCCTGTAAGTAAGGATGCCCTACTTGGACTGCAGGTAGGCGTAGCTATATAGGCTCTTTCAAAATTAAGCCCATCTCTTTTTAACTTGTCAATATTGGGGGTATGGAACTTAGGGTTCCTAAAACCAACATCGGCCCAACCCCAGTCGTCCACAAAAAGAAGTACAATATTTGGTTTTTCTTGTGAAAAAGCCATTTGCACCACCATGAATAAAACTATTAATCCTAACTTATTTTTCATATCAAGAGTTATTCTATTATTTCAGTCCTCAATAATTTTATTTACTGAAAAAAGCATTTTCAGGGACTTTGGATTTTGAAAACGATGGACCCTCCCAGCTCAATTCCAAAGAGTCATCACCCTTGGAAACACTACCACAATAAATTTTAATGGGATGATAACCTGCTTTTAGCCTAATATTCCCCTCCCTTGTTGTACCAGCCTCATATCCATAATCGGCATCGATAACACTTGCCTCATGTATTTTTAAAAAACCTTTACTGCCGGACTTCAAAGAAAAAGTATAATCTCCAGCCACTGGAATATTGATATATCCCTCAAAAAGAACTACCTCTCCATTCTTCAATTTTATTCCTGCTAGATCAAGAGAAGTAGCATTACCCATTGCAGTAGCTGGCAATGTATTTAACTGTGGCAACCAGGGAGCCGACCTTTGGTAAGCTTTCCAACTGAGACCGTTGGTTAATCCGTCTACGGAACTAGCTGCAATGGCCGCATTGTCATATGGCCTCTGCGCGGTTAAATTTGGCATACGTACCTGTAATACTCTTTCTTTAAAAGTTTGCTGCAACTCTCGCATATCCCTATTACCAGCTAAATTATCGGCCTGTTGGGTATCGCTTATAACATTATATATCTCAAAATCATCATTGGCATTTTGAATATTGTAACGTAGTCCGACCAGGTCCCCGATTCGCATCATCTGCATTTCCTTCCTCAGCCTATCCCTATTATTCGGTGCAAATTCGTCATAATTTGGCGTGTGCTGTCCTTGCGTGTATTCCACATAGATAAGACTCTGTTGTTGGTTACCTTGTCTGGTCAAAGACGGCAACAAGGAAACTCCGTCAGTGTTTACTGGTGCCGGACTACCAGCGGCAGCAGTAAAGGTTGGCAACCAATCATATGATATTGATGGAGAATTTACAATATTCCCTGCCTTGATTCGTGCCGGCCATTTGGCAATAGTAGGAATTCGTTCTCCCCCTTCCAGGACATCCCTTTTTATTCCATCAAACGGACCAAAACTGTTGAAAAAATTAGCTTCATAAGGTTCATTATCCAGGTATGATTCAATGGAGGGCCCATTGTCCGAACTAAATACTACCAAGGTATTTTGATCGATATTTAAATCGGATAACAATTTTAATATATCCCCTACTTGATCATCGATTCTCCTAGTAGTCGTGGCAAATCGTTTATAGACATTAGGCCAGGCCACTTCAGGTGTAGCTTCATTATTATCATGATTATAAGTAGCATAGATATAGTCTGGATGTACCCAGGAATCTATGGTTCCAGATGCTGTGTTTATCATTTGACCAGGTTTCCCTGTCCATTGCACCCCACCATTCAAACCTCCCCCATCGGGATAGGCTTGCGTGGGCAGTTCCAAAACGGCATGTGGGGTATCAAAGGCTAAATACATAAAGAAGGGTTGTTTTCCCCCTTTACCTTTTGTTTGTTCTACAATCCATTTTTTGGCTACTGCTGTCCAAAGGTCACCGGTATAACATTTGTCCAGATCATTGCTTACTTCATTTTTGTTTTCATAGACTTCCTTTGCTCCTCTATAAAGGCCTTCCTTTGGGTAATGCTCGTGGCCGTCCCTGTGACGCATATAACCATAGGAATAGTCGAAGCCACGGTTTATGGGATGCGCAGGCCAGCTATCGCCATCCTCAGACCATTTATTGGAACCCATCAATCCCCATTTTCCAATGGCGGCAGTTGTATAGCCCAACTTCTGTAGTACGTTGCCCATGGTATGGTTATCCGCCAAGGCCTTGTCGAACTGACTATTCCTAACATTGGCATGTCCTTGACTTAAACCTGACAAAAGAGAAGCTCTTGAAGGCGCACAAACGGGTGCAGCCGCATAGTGATGGGGCATTAATGCTCCATCAGAAGCCATTTTGTCCAAGTTGGGTGTCAAAACCCAGGGTTCACTGCGGTCGTTGATCTGCTGTCTTTGATTTTGAAAAAATACGCCCACATCGCCATAACCTAAATCATCGGTAAGGATAAATATGATATTTGGTTTTTGATCATTAGTTATAGGCCTTGCCTCTTGGGCATAAGTTATTTTTCCACCTACTCCCATTATCATTGTCATTAAAACAACAATTTGTAATGAGTAACCATTTCTTATTTTAAAGTATGACATTGTCTATCTAATATTTGATTATTATTTAAACTTAAGGTTGGGAAGCAATTCGTCTTTCACAAGTATTTGTTTTGACTTACCCAAATATTTGTTTTTCTTGAATTGGATATTTTTTGATGCTTTCACCGTAATAGCGGGATTATTGGGGTGAAGTATTGGGAAGGTGCCAGAATTGGTTATCGTATTGCCTTGGAACAACAATCCATCAACATTGGAAATCTCCAAAATAAGATTGTCGAATTGATGAAACTCGTTATTGGCTATTTCAATATTTCTAAACGCAATATTGTGATTTTCATCGTCGGTAACAAAACGAATCACCCCCCTATTAAATCCACTATGTTGACTGTCCTGAAAAGTATTGTTCCTAATAATAAGGTTGGCAGCATTCCCTGATTCAAACCAATGGCTACTTTCCACAGGTACCAATATAGCTTCCATTTCGGTACTAAAAAAATTGTTTTCGATAATCGTTTTCTTTGGATTGGAAATTAAAAGGCCCCTAGCCCTATTTCTACCAATATTGCAATTTTGCACCAATAGATCTGGATAACCTTCTACATTTTCAATTAAATCTCCAACATTTAGCCCAGCCGGCAGGTCTTCGTTAAAGGTTAGTATCTGATACCTACCGTTTATATACTCCATACTTTTCAATGTCAGATAATCATACGGAAAAAAGGAAGACTCCAATCTCACCAATCCGATGGTATCATTGGTGCGCCCAATAGCGAATCCTTGTTGCTGTGCATGTCCCATACGGACACCGACGCTATTTTTATTAAGGATATCCATTACTTCCTGATAGGTGCCGTGAACATTGGTTGCATCGTCCAACTGATTATTAAACGTGCAGTTCTTTAGTACCACCTTGCCCCTACAACCAACAAAATGGGTAGCATCGGCCGTGGTAGAAACCATTCTTCCTTGTGAAGGAGTAACATTAAAGCTATCCAAAATAAGGTCCGATGAATTCTCTGCAATCAATCCCATTCCTCCTGCGTGATGAACGTTTACATTTTTTGCGTTAAAGCCGTCCGTTCCTGTAATCCGAAAGGCTGGAGCTAGGCGATTCAGACTCTGATCACCCTTACAGACCAGTACCAGACCAACAGGGGGCAGTTTCTGTTTGTGATTAAAAATACGTACTGTACCCGGCTTAACTTCCTCTACCCTTAAATTATCCTCTTTTCCCCGCACTTTCTCTACTTTGGAACGGGGGTCGGTCTTGTACTTATACTTTATTTTATCCAGATTATGCTGAACAGTGGAGTTACGTGTGGCAGATATTGGTGTATAAACTTCGGTATTAAAGGCGATGGCATTCCGAGTCGGATCAAAAAGGATGGACTGCCCCAAGGTATGCTCGTAATATTCCTTGACAAAAATTAACTGTCCATTCCTAATCTCATAGGGATATGCCTCGGAAAACTCCATGTCAAAAGAATTATTCGCCTCGTCATTGGCCACTATTAGTCCCTCACTATGGAAAGGAACAGCCCAGTCGATAGAAACATTAGTAATAGTAATATTTTGTGAATCTTCAATAAGAAAAGGTATCATTCTACCGTGAAAGATAAAAGTAGATCCTTGGCCGTCAATTGTCAAGTCATGCATCCCAAATATAGGAATGGCCGTCTTTGCCAATACATCGTCATGGTTGGAAATGCGCGTGAATTTTTCGAAGGCCTTATCTGGATAGAAATGATAGGTTCCCATTTCAAATTTAATTTCTGAGATGGGATGTTCCTTTGCCTGACGAATCCTTGCTAAAACAGCAGGAGTAGCATCATCAGCGATTACTGTGGTAAATAGCACATTCTCTGAAAGTGAATCTGTCGATTGCGGAAAACCAGCCCCGCACCAAAGGAAAATAAAAAGTAGCATCACAATTTTAAAACACTCAGAACTTCCTTTTGATAGTTGAAATTTTCTCATTTCCTTATTTTAAAACCTTTGTTTGCCTTTGACTTAAAGGTTTGTGAAGAAACCTCATCCTTTTCTATAATTCTCATATTCTTACCCTCATACGAGTTCTTTACAATTTCTACATGCTTACAATTCATAAATTGAAGCATAGGTGCTTTGGGATATAAAGAAGGGGCATTGTACATTTGTTTGATAGTATTTCCTGATATTAACAGGCCGTCTACCCTGTCTGCCCACACAATTCGATTGTCGAATGTCTCTATATAATTATTAACAAAGCGAATATTACGATCATAAACTTCTGTGTCATCAAAACCCGTCCCTAGGCGGGGACTAATTTTTAGTACGGCATGCTCCATACCGCTATAGGCACAGTATTCAAAATTGTTGTTCTGGATCAGCACATCTCCTACCGCCCCGGATTCGAACCAATAAAAAGTTTCTCCCCGAAAAAATATGGAGGACATCATAGACGAAAAATTATTGTTTTCAATAAGGATTTTCTCAGGTGTCTTTAATACAATATTCCTTGCTCTATGGTCCTTAACAGTACAACCCCGCATAGTAAATGTTGGATTCCAAGTTTTATTTTCCAAAATATCGCCTATGGACAAATTTGAAGGGAGTTTATTTTTAAAGGTAATTTCGGAATAACGATCATTGATATACTTCACAGCTGCCACCTCGTTTTCTGCTGTCCTACTAGGACTTGGCTTTTGAATAAACCAAAGCACATCGCCCTTATCTGCAAATTGAAATCCCATTTGCTCAAAATGCTTCAAGGCCACACGAACTGTATTGTCGTTGACAATGTGGTCTACCTCAACGTAAGTACCATGTACATTGGTACCATCATCCAACATGTGCATAAAAGTACAATCTTCAATAAGTATATCGCCCTTACAATTCGCAAAATGGGTAGCATCGGCGATAGTGGAGACTACTCTGTCCGATCCCTTAGGCACATAGATACCAGATTTCTTAATGGTAATATCCTGGGTCCTTTCAAACAAAAACCCCATACCCAAGGCATGATGGATAACAATATCCTCGAAAAGGACATTATTGGATTGCAACACTTGAAAGGCAGGGGCATAACGGTTCTTTTCCTTCTCCCCTTTGGAATTTAAAATAGCCCCTATTGGCGGGTATTGCTTTAAGAATTCGTGGAATCTAAGAATTCCGTTCGAACGTTTTTCAACCCATCTAGGATTGCTATTAACATCCCAAGCTCCGTGTGAAACCCGTTTAAGTTCGGGGTCAAAAGCCAGTGTACTCCCCAACTCGTTAAACGAAAATCCATCTATATTAGGGAAATATAATTGGTCATTCTTCACTTCCCATGAATATCCATCTGTAAGAGGTCTAATATCCCTCCATCCCTGAGCCGAGTCTATAGCTACCACTTCTCCTTGAAATAGAAAGGGAATATCCCAGTCCAAAATGAGGCCTTTGACACTAATTTTCTTGCAATTCTTAAATTGGAAAGGCGCTACTTGCCCGTGAAATATGAATTCAGCACCATTTCCCTCAATCTCAACAGAATCAAAATTTTCAAAGAGAAAAATAATATTCTTCAGTCCATTTCCATGATTGGTAATATAGGAATATTGCTGTTTGGCAAAGTCTGGAAGAAAGGTGTACGTTCCTTTTTCAAAAACAAGTTTCACCTCTTTTTCCGTCACCCTTTCCAGAGCTTCCCTGACTATAGCAGTCATATCCCCTACTTTCGATTCAATTTTGACAAGCTGCTGTGCGTTTACTACCGTTGATACCCCCAGTATAAGAAAACAGAGGCCAACCAAAAATTTAGATTTATTCAACATTATATAATTTTGTATTATAAATTAACTCCTGTTCCTTGCAAGGAGTTGTCGTGATCCCATGTAATTAGCCAGGGATCACGGGTTTTAATTTGAAAGGCTTTCATTTTTTGGATCATGGCATCCATTACTTCTTTATAATTAGAGTCATTGGCCAAGTTCACAATTTCATCTGGATCTTTTTCCAAATCAAATAATTCAAATTCCGGACGAAAGAGGTAATCTTCCACCTTTCTTTTACCGAAATACTCTTTTTTGTTTATATATACTTCCTGCCATGTAGACGCTGCCCATAAATCTGAAGCAAATGGATATTCAGATCTCCATGCTATGTTTCTTATCAATTTAAAGTTCTTATCCCTAACCACGCGCATTGGATAATACATAGTGATTTCATGAAAGGTATGGGAGGCGTATATTTCATCCCTACCTTTAGCATCTTTTTCGTTCAATAAATTTCTAATAGAACGCCCATGAAATGACTTTTCCTCGATTTCCACTTTTGCCATGTCCAAGATGGTTGGTGTTAGGTCTACCCAAGAAATCATTGCATCCGAAGTAGTATTCTTCAATTTAGAGAAAGGGTCCTTGATGATACATGGCAGCTTCATACCTGGTTCGTATAAAGTAGTTTTTGCTCCAGGAAATGCTATTCCGTTATCGGAAATATAGATTACAATGGTATTATGGGCTTTTCCGGATTCTTGAAGTATTTTCATCAACCTACCAAAACCTTGATCTATTCTCGAAACACTTTGGTAGTATTGAGCAATTTCTTCCCTGCTTTCCTTGGAATCCGGTAAAAAATCGGGCACAACAACCTCATCGGGGTCATAGGTAATGGTCTCCACTCCCGGAAACCCTTCCACTTTATTTCCAAAACTATTGGCGGCATCCCACTGCCCTGAATTTGTTGATGCTGCACGATGCGGATCATCTGTACAGAAATACAGGAAAAACGGCTTTTCAGAAGCCAGAATATCTTTGCATTTTTCTGCCATTTCCACAGTATTTCTAGGGTTGGCCTTTAACTCTTGTTCAAAATGGTAGACCGATTCAGGTGCCAAGTGGTACTTTCCTATCCGTGCTGTAGCATAACCTTCCTTTTCAAGAAGTACCGGCAAGGACTTAATTGTATCATAAGTGCTAAAGTGGTGATAATCATGAACATGACCATAGGACCCAGTAGCGTGCCCATATTGACCGGTAAGGATTACCGATCTACTTGCCGCACAACTGGCACTTGTACAATAGGCATTGTTGAAACGTACACCTTCTGTGGCCAATTTATCCAGATTCGGGGTTTTTATCACCTTATTCCCATATGCCCCGAGGGCATCCGTTCCATGGTCGTCAGCAACAAAAAGAATAATATTGGGTCGGGATATCGATGTCTGTGCAACCCCTGCTGTTTCGCTTTTATCAGCACAGGCCTGAAACAACAATCCCATAATGATGATAATAATGGCTAGCCTAAAATTCATTGAATCTATTTGTTTAATTAAATTCATTTTGATGTGATACTCCGCAAGGGACAACAATTTGGTTTCCCATGACACTTTGAGAACCCGAAGTAATTGAAATTATAGTATATAGGTGTGTCCAACCGTCCATAAAATGTTGCTGTGCATACATTTTGGCGAAAAACTAAGGTGTTCTATTTTTCAATCCTGCAAACGGAGATACGAGATAGGTAAATTGATAATATAGAAGTATTATCCTTGGCTTTATGTTGTATAATCTCAATTTGTTCAAAAAAGGATATATCGACGAATAGTTAAAAGCTTTCCAGAAAATTGCTCGTGCAAGGGAAGCTAAAACAGACGACGTCCTTCCAATTTACAATGACCAAGCTTTGCCTCCTGTTAATTTTTCCAAATCGCTGCACGGAATGTATTCCCCTGGAACGGGTAGGTAAGCAAGGACTTCCTCACCTATATATTCATTGCATTTATAGGCATAAACTGTTAGATCCCTGATTTTTTTGGCATAGGCCAGTTCGTCCCCAATATTTTGTTTTAATGCCTTTTGCATGATTGGGGCAAGATCTTCCGTTGTAAGATGACTTGATTTTTCCTTCTTGGTTTCTTTTAGCGCATCTGCCAATAATTGGTCCAAGGTCGACCTAAATTGGTCTTGTTCTTTTTTGTCCATTACCTCCTTGGCAAAACTGTCCAGGAAAATATGTGCGTTAACTTCCGATGCCGAGGGAGTGTCCGTTTTTGGCAGAATGGCATCTACCAACAAGATGAGCAGGAACCCCTGGCCCTGGTTTAGGAATTCTGGAGACCAAACCACATCGCTTTCGTTCTTGCAACTTTGCAACAGACTTATTAAAGTTGGTGTTGCCACCACATATCCGAGGGACACCCCCATCTGTATCAATACTTTTCTTCTATCCATTATATATTCCCTTTTTTAAGTTCTTGTGCGGCATGATTTGCGGCTCTTGCAGAAAAAGCCATATACGTCAATGAGGGATTTACACAACTTGAGGAAGCCATAAAAGCACCATCGGTGATATACACATTAGGTACTGCATGTACCTGATTATATCCATTTAAAACAGATGTTTGGGGGCTACGCCCCATCCTTGCAGTACCCATTTCATGAATACCGTGCCCCATATTGTACTTGCTATTATTGGTCTTCACATCACGGAATCCCGCTTTTTTTAGCATTTCTGCCGCATGTTGTACAATATCTTCACGCATCTTTAGCTCATTATCCCGTATTTCCGCATCAAAATTTACAGTTGGTAATCCCCATGCGTCCAATTTGTCATAATCCAAAATCATTCGGTTGTCCTCATAAGGTAAAATTTCACCAAAACCTCCTACACCCATCGTCCAACCCCCTGGCTTTAAAATAGCTTCCTTCAAGTCTTTGCCCATGGACAATTCGGCAACGGCTTCTTGCCAATTCTTTCTACTGGCGCCGCCCTGATATCCAAAGCCGCGGATGTAGTCCTTACTTCTCGATATTATATCCAAATTTTTAAATCTAGGAATGTAAACACCACCAGGTCTTCGTCCTTTATAATATTTATCTTCAAAGCCATCAAATTTACCGTTGGCCCCTGCCCCTAAATGGTGATCCATGATGTTTCGACCTACTTGACCGGAATCATTGCCCAATCCATTGGGGAAGCGATCGGATTTGGACTGTAATAAAATAGAAGCCGAGGCAATCGCAGAAGCACACAAAAATATTACCTTGGCCTTAAACACCAACTCTTCTTTGGTGAGCCTATCAATAATTTTAACACCGTTAGCTTTTTGGGTAATGGGATCATAGATGACCTCGGTTACAATGGAATCTACCCTTAAGGTTAGATTACTTGTTTTTTCGGCAGCAGGCAAGGTAGATGAATTACTGCTAAAATACCCCCCAAAAGGACATCCGCGAACGCATCTGTTCCTAAATTGGCATTTGGTTCTACCTTCAAATTGTTTATCGCCTGTAATATGGGCAATTCTACCTACAGTTACAGGACGGCCCTCGAAATTTTCGGCCACCATCTCCCTGAAATGTTGTTCTACACAGTTGAGTTCCATCATCGGCAAAAATTGCCCATCTGGTAATTGGGGAAGTCCCATTTTTTCGCCAGAAACCCCTATGAAAGTTTCCACTTTATCATACCAAGGTGCAATATCCTTATAACGAATAGGCCAATCTATACCATGCCCGTCATTTTTGTTGGCTTCAAAATCCATGGCATTCCAACGATAACTATGTCTGCCCCATTGTAACGAACGCCCACCTACATGATAACCACGCATCCAATCAAAAGGTTTTGTTTCTTGGTAAGGGTGCTCTAGATCGTTTACAAACCACATATGAGATTCGGCCCTAGTTAAACGTGGGGTCCGTCCCTGTTTCAACTGTTTGGCCTTTTCTTCCAGTGGCAGCTCTCCTCCGTGCGGAAAGTCCCAATCATCCTTATTTGCGGTCTCATAGTCCGTAATATGGTTGACCATTCGACCTCTTTCCAGCACCAAGGTCTTTAACCCATTTTCGCAAAGTTCCTTGGCCGCCCAGCCCCCGCTGACTCCAGTTCCTACTACAATTGCATCGTAGGATTCTTGCTCTTGGTTGTAATAAAATTTGCTCATTATTTTGGTTTTATTTTATGGGTATTTTAATGGGATTCTTCCTAATCCATAAGTATTATACAAAGGTGTATGGGGCCTAACAAAACTTCACCATGGAACTTGGCAGGGTTCATTTAGAGTTTGCCCTTGGTAAATGAAGGTCAATTGAAGAATAAATATGTATTTATGGGTATAAATGATGTTCCTCTCTGTACATACTTCCTATTTAGACTTGTCCCACTTACAAAAGGGATCAGAGTAACTAAGCAGCAATCGCAAGGGTGCGTTCATTTGAGTAGACAAGCCCTTCCCATCACGCAGTACATGTCTCCAACATTCTTTATAATTGCATAAGCTTATTGGCCAATTTATCTACATAGGGAATGGTGCTCATTTTGTGACCATGGGTATCCAGTGTCCTCTAACAAGGTCATCAGCATAAATCAAAACGATTTTGGGTTGTTGCAGTTGTTGGGGCTTAACCTATGCATAAATACCATGCGGCACTTAGCAAATAGGTTGATGATAACATTCCTTATGGCGCCAAATTATTCGGGCTGCTTTACATAGTTTAAAGGAGAAATGCGTGTTCCTGTATTGTAATCCAACCGCTTACCATAATAAATATAATTGTCAAAAACATCGCCATTACCTAAGGTACGTGGGTCTCCCTGAGCTATAAGCTCTGTTTCCATTTGAGCGCGAAGTTTTTTTATCTGCACAGCATATTTGGGTAGATCGGCTAAATTATTGATACAATGTGGATCTTCTTGAATGTTATACAGCTCATGCTCCGGCCTTTTATCAAAATTCATCTCAAAAAAGAAATATTCCTTATCCCCAGGCTGTAGATCGGTGAGGTAAGTTTTGGTTGGTGATCCATCACAGTTTAAAAACCCGTATTCAGGATTTCCAACAGGCCATCTTTCTGGTATTATATTATGAACATACAGTAATGAATCATTCCGGATGGCACGGACTGGATAGGCCAAATCTGTCCCGTCCTGATTGGAACGACCAACATCATGACGCTCCTTGCCTAATAATACATGGTCACGAGAGGGGTCTATTTGTCCCGATTTTGGAGAGAGCAACTGTTTTATAAGACTTCCTCCAGTCATTTGCTGATGTGGTTTATTCCCCGCTACTTCCATAAATGTTGGGGCTAAATCTGAAAAGCTTACGAAATCGTTCACCTTACGACCAGGATATATTTTACCCTTCCAATAAACGATCAATGGAATGTGAAATCCCTCTTCATATATCTGCCCTTTTACTCTGGGGAATGGCATCCCATGATCAGAAGTAACTACTATCATGGTATTGTTCAACAAACCTTTTTCCTTTAATATTTGTATGGCCTGACCTACTTGGGTATCAAACCATTCCACCTCATTGGCATAATCCAACAGGTCTCCACGAACTATGTCGTTATCTGGATAAAATGGAGGCACAGCTGCTTCTTTCAATTCGCGCCCTGCCTTTTTCCATGAATCCAGTTCATAGGCCCGATGGGGCTCCTTGGCTCCTAACCAAAAACAGAAAGGATTTTCTCCACCTTTTTCGTTCAAAAATACACCAAAGTTGGAGGCGTAATCAATATCACTGATACCTTTATATGGAGGTTTTAATTTTATACTGCTATACTCAGGTCCTGCGGGGTTATCTTCAGTATCATAAACCCCAGGTCCCCATCCTTTACCCGTAAAACCTATATTATACCCCTCATTGGCCAATAATTGTGGATACGTCTTAAACTCGGAAGGAAAACGACCATTGTGGTCCGCTGCCTCCTTGAGTTGCCAACTATATTTTCCCGTAAGGATACAGGCTCTTGCCGGCGAACATTTAGGATTACCATTATACGCATTGTTAAAAACAACCCCTTCCTTAGCCAAGCTATCTATAGACGGAGTGTTTACAAAAGTATCACCATAGGCCCCAAAACTCTTCATGGATGCATCGTCTGCAATGCAAAACAGGATATTGGGCCTTTCCATATTTTTTTGAGCCTTCGCTACTAGAGTCAGGAATAAGCATCCAACTAACAAGGTATTTAAGGTAGATTTTTTCATATATCGAGATTCAATTCCTTCTTCCTAACTATAGGTAATTGGAATACCTTATTTGAGCTCCAATTCTTGGATGCCCTCCTTTGAATTGCCTCTAATTTTTTCAAAGTCCGCAATTAATTCCTTAAGTTTTTCAGGATTGGATTTCGCCAAATTTTCTCTTTGACTTGGATCTTTTTCCAGGTCGAACAGTTGATAGTCCTCTGCATTGCCCAACTCAATGTTTACCATTTTGTTAATTGGTGCACCCTTATAAGGTGGTATCATAGCCCAATTACTTTTTCTAAAGGCGGTTCTTGAAGTTGCTTCCAATACCAACTCTTCCCTTCCGTCCTTGGATTTACCCATAAATGCATCCAAAAGATTTTCACTATCCTCACCTATCTTATCACTTCCAACCAATGTAGCCATGGAGGTAAGCAAGTCTAACTGACATACCAAGGCGTCAGATTTACTAGGAGTTATGGTGCCTTTCCAATAGGTGATAAATGGCACTCTAGTACCCGCATCGTACAAACTATACTTACCTCCCCTTAAAACTCCAGAAGGGGTATGATCACCTAATTTTTCTTCGGAGTCATCATAATAACCATCGTTGACTACTGGGCCGTTATCACTTGAGAAAACGATTAACGTATTTTCAAGTATGCCTTCCTCCTTCAAGGTTTTCATAAACTCACCTATCATCCAATCGGCCTCTAAAATAACATCCCCTCTTGGACCCATTCCTGATTTTCCTGCAAAACGCGGGTGCGGAGTTCTGGGTACATGTGGCTGTTGTAAAGCATAATAAAGAAAGAAAGGTTTGTTTTTATGCTCTTTTACATATTGTTGGGCTTTGGCCAGAAAATGGTCTGCCATATCAACATCACTCCATTTGGCGGCCTCCCCACCTTTCATAAATCCAATTCTCGGTACACCGTTAACAATACTGTTGTTATGACCATGATGCCATTTCATGGTAGTTAATTCTGGATTTTTCAAGCCTGTTGGCTCACCTTCAAAATTATTGTCATAGCTCACTTCTATGGGATCATTGGGATCTAATCCATCTACGTGACCGTCGGCAATATACACTGTTGGCACCCTATCCTGGGTTGCTGCAAGAATATAGGAATAATCAAAACCAACTTCATTGGGACCAGGTGACACCCTTCCATTCCAATTCACATTTCCGCTACCAAGTCCCAAATGCCATTTACCAACAATACCAGTGGCATAACCTTCCCCTTTCAACATTCTGGGCACAGTCATTTGAGCCGTATCAATTATCAAAGGAGCAGTTCCCGGCAATATTTTGGCATCTTTGTTGCGCCAGGGATACCTACCGGTTAAAATTGCATACCTACTGGGTGTACATGTAGCAGAAGAGGCATAACCGTTGGTAAACTGTACTCCGCCATTGGCCAAAGCATCCATATTAGGAGTGCTGATCTCCGTAGCACCATAGGCACTCATATCACCATAACCCAAATCGTCCATGTAAATAAATACAATATTGGGCTTTTTGCCATTATCATCGGTAGTCACCACTTTCTCTTCCTTAGATTTACATCCTATCAAAAGCAGGACAACCAATACGGTCTGGATTAAATTCCTTTTAATAATTCTCATTTTTTCAATTTTTTCAATTTCTTGTGAATTCGGGCTTAGCAGAGAGAAAGATACGACTCGTCTTTTTCTATTTCCCAATACTTTTCAATAATATTACTAGAGTATCATTGGTAAAGCGGGTGGTTAAAGTTCTAGCTTTCTCAGATTTCAATAAATTCTTTTGGGTCTGTGCTAATCTCAATTCCCTTTATTATCTTCTCCTCGTCACCTTCTCCTATGATCAATGTATACTTTGCCAAATCATATACGGCAGGAACAAATTCCATTCCTTTGACCCTTAAAGTTTTTACCATTTCATTTGTCTCCTCATTAACAATCTTTATTACCTGATCGGCTTTCTTGAGCTGTAATCTCGGCAAGTAGCCCCACGCCCTTCTACCATCGTTATCAGATTGGCTTATGGTCAGTGGCCATCCAGGATAGGTATTTTCTTTGGAATCCACATCAAGGTTTGCCAAAAACCGAATTGCTTCCATTTTTATAGTCCTAGCTCCGGTATCAAAAGTAATTATCCCAAAACCAGATGCTTTTTTCTGTGCCTTCAAATACCTGTTTTTCTCTAGGTCAAAATCATCTGTCGGATTCCCAACGGCATAGATATAATTAGTATTTCCAAATCCATCCCGATAGCTACCAGTATTGGGCAAGCCATGTGCTGGTCTATCCGTAAAAGGTACATTGACAGAGTCCGGCTGTCCCCATCTCGGATAGCCTGTGGAAATTGCCGGTGTACAGAACGTCCAACCGCCATCTCTCACTTCATCTACGCTGTATTGTACCATAAAGGGCAAATGTTGATCTCCGTTGATATGAAAAACAGAAGCTTTTCTAATAGTCCGTATTACCTCATCCCGTTTGGATTTGGGCCAACCTCCTGAATCCAAGTCCCCAAATAAAAATTCCTTTTTAGGACCATGATGGGTGCCTACGTTGGAAAATAGGGTCTGACTTAACAATACTTTCATATCCGCTCCTTGCCAATCACCGACCCAGCCATTCAAAAACTCCATTTGACGATTTCCAATGAAATCCAGGTCATTTGAATCAAGTTCTTCCGGTTTAGCAGGTGTAGTAAGGTGATCTATCCTACCTTCTCCACTTCTCAGCATTTCCGGACCGGACTTAAATAACCTGTCACTTACAATAGCGAAACTAACCTTGCCATAAACCATTTGGGTATACCAATTGATTATCCCTGAAGGCAAGGGTGATGAATCATAGGCATTCGGCAGGTGACCGCATTGTGTTCGGAAAACCACATTTACCATTTTAGGAGTCTGAACAAGTCCGCCATGGGCATCCTTTACTTTTTCCCATGCTTCGAAAGAAATGCCTTCACCTCCTTCTCCCCAAAGGTTACCTTGATAAACATCGTGGTCATCGGGTGTGCAAATAGTAGGCCTGTCGCGCATTATATTTCCAAAAGCCCAACCGAACATATACCATTTTCCTAAATAGTTAAGTATGGCACTATCTTCAGGCTGTCTTTTTATAGGATATCCTCCATTTCCCTCGTACAACTGATCACCGGAAAAATAAAGCATATCAGGGTTGGATTTTTCAAGGTTCTCTACCAAGGGACGATATGGGTATCCCGCCCATTCCTGACAGGTTAATCCCCCAAATCGCAGTGGCCGGCCATTGGGTTCTTGTCTTATCGTTCCTTTATAATATTGCTTTTCCTTGTCTATGGAATAGACCAAACGGTAAGGTACGACTTGGGTTGAGTCCCAATTCACAATTGTAAAAATACTAGTAAATGATACAGCATCTATTTCCCTTTTTTCTACCGTGGCCCATTTACCATTTTTAAAAAATTGAAGCTCCACCTTTTGTGAATCCCTGTTGCCTACTGGAGGAAGTTGTACAGTTAATTTAAGTTTTCCTTTAGAAAGCGTGTACATGGTCCATAGGATAGGTCCAAAACTATTATCTGGAACATGTGCAACCTTTGTGCCCTCAAGGGCAATTGACCTAGACCAAAAGGTACTCCCCTCTTTCTCCTGGAGGTTCTGTTCCAAAGCCACCAGACCTTCAATTTCTCCGGCATGACTATAGCTTAATTCCGCTTTTCGATCCTCCTTATCCACGACGATCAAGTTACATTCGTAATCTCCATTTTTTGGAGACACCCTCAATTCCAAAGTAAAATCGCTAAAATCAAAATTTTCCGGAAGCTTAGCTTCTTTGTCGGCTACAAACAATTTGTCTTCCAAGGAAATACCTGTAGATAATCCTTCACCAAAATAACAGGCCGCCTTTACACTTTGGGGATCAGTAGTATCTTTTATCCCAATTGTAAAACCTACACTGCCTTTATTATCATTATTCTTTAAAAGACCTAATCTACTTTTAAGGCGAAAATTTCCAACATCCTTTTTAACCACATAGGTCAGTAGATGTAGACGGGCATTTCTCATAGTCCCTTTAAACTCCAGCCTTTTATTTCTAATTCCCCAGTCCTCCATAGGAACACTCCAGAAATTTTTTCCGATCCAGACCCTATCGTTCAGGTTTTCAAAATTAAAGTCAATAGGTTTTACAGCACTATCGTTTACTGCTTTATCCAACACCTCACTTTGAGCGAATATATTAGTAAATGGGTTGGCAATTATTGGAATTGCCAACCCTACTTTTTGAATAAAATTTCTTCTCTTTAAAACCATTTATGTAACAGGATTAATTTCCTAATTTAGGATTTACGTTGACCTCCGATTCTGGAATGGGCCATACATCATCCACTCCCTCACGAAAATTTTTGCTGGTAACAAACCATCTAGACTGTGGGTCTATTTTTTTGGATGTTGTTGGGTAAAGGGTTGAATTTGGGAAAGGAGCTCCCCATAAATCCCCTACCAAAACCTCGTCGCCGATTCCCCATCTAAAGATATCCCATAATCTTTGACCTTCCAAGGCCAACTCTATCCTTCTTTCATTTCTTAAAATAGGCCTTAGAGCAGCGGCATTGGTTTCTGTTATAGGCGGTAATCCTACAGAGGCCCTACCCCTAACAGCATTTATAGTTTCATCCAATAATTGTTGTGTAATGGCATTTCCCGCCTCCAATTCAGCTTCCAAATAGCTCAATAATACTTCGGCGTATCTAATGATTGGAATATTACCTCCATAATCGGACCTTAGATTACCGCTGAAAGATTCATCAAAGAATTTTCTTAATCCATATCCTGTTCTTGTGGCTTGCTTGGAATAGGTCAATTGATCTACCGACCCAGTGGAATCCGGATTACAATCATAGGTCCTGCCTGCAAATGTTGCTCCATCCCAAATTAAATTGTACCTAAACCTTGGATCTCTGTTTGCTCCCATATCGCTATAGTCAAATCTAGGATCATCATAGGACAAAGGAGTTCCATCATCAAAACCATAAGCATCCGCCAAACTTCCCAATGGGTTTACAATATGCCAACCTGAGGCAACTGCTGGATAAGCATGTTGGGGAAGTGCATTACCTGCCTGACCACCAAAATATTGGGCACTAAAAATATTCTCACTGCTATTCTCATTGGAAGGAATAAAAAGTGAGCTATAATCTGGATCGATAATATTATCGCCCATATCAATGATCTGTTTGTATACTACGGAAGCTTCAGGAAATTTCTTCTCCCCAAGATACAATCTGCCTAAAAAAGCCAATGCTGCTTGTTTACTGGCCCTACCAGATTCTCCAGCTTTTAATTCACCGAATGTTGGAAGTGAAGCGACTGCAGCCTTAAGTTCATTATCTACAAAGGCTACCAATTCTGTTTTAGTGGCTTTATCCACATTGTTGGCCTCATCGGGTGTTAAGGTAGCCGTTACTAAAGGAGCACTGCCCCAAAACTGTGAAAGATAAAAATACTGAGTGGCCCTTAAAAACTGCACTTCAGCCTTCATTCTATCTATTTTGGCCTGTTCCATGTCCACTTTATCTATATTCTCTAAGAAATCGTTGCAGATCGCGATACGTTTATAAGAACCTTGCCAATACCCATTAACAACATTGTTATCGGGTAGCAAGGTACCATTTGTCAATCGGTTCTGTGTAGAGTTATCACCTCTACGGTCATAGGCGTTATCTGTGGCAAATTCCATAAACACAATACCACAATAGGTCCACCAATCTGAAGGAACCACTTGAGTCCCGTATTCAACTGCCCCTCTATAAGCACCCGTAAGAGCTATGTTGGCGTTGGACTCCGACGTCCAGAAATTATCCGCCGCAAAAGCATTGCTGGGAAATTGCTCCAATTCCTTATCGCAGGAAACTAATGTTCCAAGGGAAATGACCCCTAGGAGAAGAAAACCTAGGACCCTTGATTTAGATGAATCTTTGTTATATAATTTAATCATGATCTTAAAATTTTAGATTTATACCAAAAGTGTAGGTAGTAAGTATTGGATAGTATGCTCCAGATGAAATTATTTCGGGATCCCACCCTTGCCTATACGAATTAAACGAATGCAAGTTCTCTGCTCCCAAATAACATCTTAAATTATCTATTCCTAGAACTTCATTGACAGCGTCAGGAAAATTATAACCCAGCTGAATATTTTTAATACGCAAATAACCTGCATTGATGACCCAAAAATCAGAAGTATTTGTATTGGCAGAACCACTGTTAGTTAAAACTTCCAACCTTGGATATTCGGGATAACGCACAGGATTGTTGGGGTCGAACCTACCGTCCATTTGCCAACGTTGAATATTCCCAAGGTTAAAGAAGGCATATCCGGCGTAATTGTCAAGTTGACCTTTTACCCCTGCTGTTCCCTGTAGCAATACGGACAGATCGAAATTTTTGTAGTTAAACCCAAGATTGGTCCCAAAGGTATATTTAGGTATCCTGCTTCCCAAATAGGTCCGGTCGTAAGTAGGATCCACTATGCCATCTGGCACCCCATCTGGGCCACTGATATCCTTATATCTAAAATCCCCAGCTTGAGCGGTTGGGTTTACGGCTGACATATCTGGATAGCTAGCAACTTCCCCATCATTTAAAAACACTCCATCGGCCTTATAACCGTAGTACATCTGCATAGGATAGCCAACAAATAAGTCGGAACCATTACCCACAAAACCATTGGGCTGCTCTACGTTACCAAGTCCCAAGGTAATAACCTCATTATTAATGATAGAAAAATTAGCATTGATGGAATAACCAAAATCTCCAGCTTTGCCACGATGGCCCAAATCAAATTCCCATCCTGTATTTGTTACTTCACCAGTATTGGTCTCACTGATGCCCACACCCAAAACTGAGGAGACACTTGCCGACGGCTTAAAAAGTACATCTGTAGTATTTCTATTGAAATAAGTGGCGTTTAGTGTCAATTTACCGTCAAAAAAACCGGTTTCGATTCCTATATCCGTTGTTTCCGTAGATTCCCATTTAATATTCGCATCCTTATAGTTGGCATAGGCCGCCCCCGTAGCAAGACCACCACCCAAGGAATAATCCCTCCCTGAGGCCAAAACCGTTTGATAAGGGTAATTCCCTATATTCTGGTTTCCTAATATACCCCAAGAGGCCTTTATTTTTAAGTTGGATATCCAGGACACCTCTTGCATAAACGATTCCTGTGAAACACGCCATCCCACGGCCGCAGAGGGAAAAAATGCGTACTTATTGCTTTCCGGAA
The DNA here is from genome assembly GCF_018860365.1 of Arenibacter algicola. GTDB lineage: Bacteria > Bacteroidota > Bacteroidia > Flavobacteriales > Flavobacteriaceae > Arenibacter > Arenibacter algicola_B. Next base: position 572,669 of record NZ_JAHKPO010000013.1, on the reverse strand, counting down.
AACGCGATGAACCGTCATAACGCATAGTAGCCTCAAAAAGATACCTTTCATTAAAGCTATATTTCAGACGAGAAAAGAAAGATTGTAGGGCCCACTCCGTATCATAACCGCCCGACTGTTGGTTCTCTGCACTACCTAGGTCCAATACGGTATAATCGTTACTCGCAAAATCTTGCCGGTATCCGTTAAAAAGTGACAATTCTTCATTTTCAAAGGAATATCCCGCCAATAAACTAAAATCATGCACCCCAAACTCCTTGGAATACTCGCCAGTAAACTGCATGGTCTTGAAAATAGTTTTGTTGCTCTGTTGATTTAGATACGATTGCCCTAAAAACACATCTTCGTTCAATCTTTGGGATGCCAAATAGGAGCGTTCCTCATAAAGAGAAAAATTATAGCCCCCTATAGCTGAAAAAACAAGGTCCTCTGTAGGCTTCCAGTCCAGTTTTAAATTTACCCCGACCCTTGTTGTAGGATTGTTCAAATAGGATTTCGAATCCAACCAAGCAACTGGAGTTCCACCGCTTTCCGGTCCTATCCCATAATTGCCTTGGGAATCCCGACCTAGGAAAGTTGCTGGATAACGCACCGAATTCTGGACAAGCTGATCTAGAAACCCTCCTCCTTTATTTGCAGTAGCCTGAGGCTCCTTCCGTTCTTCCAAGGCACCAAAAATTCTGCTGTTAAGTTCAAATTTATCCCCCAACTTATTATTAAGGTTCATACGAAAGTTATAGCGGCTAAAGCTATTTTTGGGCACAATCCCCTGCTGGTCCAAAATACCTGCAGATACATAGTACTTGTTGTTTTCATCACCACCATTTACAGTAAGGGTGTGGGAGGTCTGTATCCCATTTCTAGAAAACAGATCTTCCAAAAATCTTGTATTCGGATAATTGTCAGGATCGTTTTGGGCCCTGAATTTCTCAATATCATCCGTACTAAAACTATTACTTCCCGAGGCTATATTGTACATTTCCGCATACTCCCAAGAGTTAGCGAATTCAGGAAGCTCTGTAGCCTCATTAACGCCAATATAACTGTTATAGCTAACCGAGAATTTCTTGTTACTCCCACTTTTAGTGGTAATCAATATTACCCCATTGGCAGATCTGGCTCCATAAATTGCTGCGGAAGAAGCATCTTTAAGCACAGATATAGACTCAATATCATCTGGGCTTATGTCATTCATGGTCCCCGCTATCCCATCGATCAAAACAAGGGCATTAGGGGTAGCACCGAAGGAACCAACGCCCCTAACGCTAATGTCCCCTCCACTTTGTCCAGGTCTTCCCGACCTTTGGATTACCGTAACGCCTGGCATCTGTCCAGTAATTGCTTGAGATGCTTGTGTTACAGGTCTATTTTCCAAATCCTTGGAGGAAACTTGTGATATGGAGCCAATTACGTTTACTTTCTTCTGAGTACCATACCCTACGACAACCACTTCATCCAAGCCTGCAGCACTTTCCTCTAAGGTAATACTTAGACTTGTTTGCCCATCAAGAGGAACTTCAATCGTGGAAAATCCAATATAGGAAACCACAAGTGAGGCATTGACGTCTGCCACCTCAATAGAAAAATTGCCATCAAAATCGGCCGTTACTCCATTCATGGTTCCTTTTTCCACAATGTTGGCCCCAGGCAAGGGTGTCCCGGTATTGTCCGCAACGGTTCCCGTCACTTGCGTTTGGGCATGTATTTGTTGCATCCCCACAATCATAAGAAACACTCCAAATAGGAGGCATTTCCCTAGAATCTCAATCAATGTTTTCTTCATAATTTTTGGTTTAAGTTATATTAGTTTAAGTTGATGCCACTTATTAATCCTGCCATAATTGCAGAAGTAGCAACCTATTGGCCAATGATCAAAAGCAAGTGGTTTTCAGCAAACACAGGGAATTAATTATGCTCCATACAAAATGATTACTGGCAATAATATATTTCCACATTTGCTTGCTGCGAAGTAAAAAAAACATTGGGGTAAACTTGTACTTGACAGTTTAGTTTTTGTCCTCCTGAGTCCAAAAGTGCTGCTAACAAGAGCGTTAGAGACCTGCAAACCCTGAAATTACCTAAAACGACATCGCAATTTTTTTCATTATTAAACCGTAGGTAGCGATAATGAAATTTTAATATATCCCCTTTGAGTATCGGGATAATATCTTTGACGTGAACCTTACACCCAATGAATGCTATTGGTGTTGCGCCCCAGATTTAGCAGCATATTTACTAGGAGTGGTATGATAGTGATCTTTAAAGAGTTTGCTGAAATGGGTTCTACTTTTAAATCCTGTCATCACAAAAACCTCATTTACATTCAGTTTATTTTCAACAAGTAATTCGGCCGCTTTGTTGAGTCTATAAATTTTAAGCAGTTCAAAAGGCGTCTTATCGGTCAATGCCTTTACCTTTTGATAGAAGTGTGTACGGCTCAGATACAGTTTACGCGCAATCCCATCCATATCCAAGTCCTGGTTATCCAAATTATCTGCCAGTAAATGATACAACTTCTCCAGGAAGGCATTGTCGTTTCTATTATTAGCGTTTCGCTCCTTTGTAAGGGGAATTCCAATCCGAAAACGCTCTCTGAGTTGTTTCCTGTTTTCAAGTAAGGCCTCTACCCGTGTAACCAAATGGCGCACCTCAAATGGCTTGCTAATATAAGCATCGGCACCGTCACGTATGCCCTGTAAATGGTCCTCAACATTTGTCAGTGCTGTAAGCAGGATAACTGGTATGTGACTGGTCTTCATATCCGATTTAATACGCTTACATAGTTCCAACCCATTCATTTCTGGCATCTGCACATCACTGATGACTAGATCTGGCCATTCTTCTTCCATAGCATCCAAACATTGTTTTCCGTTGGTAAAAGCTTTTACAACAAAGAATTTTGAAAGGGTATCTGCAACGTAGTTTCTCATGTCAGAGTCATCCTCCGCGTAAAACAAAAGCCTGTCAGAAAAATTACCGGTCAACTTTATTCTCGAGATATCTATTTTTTCAAAAACCTGTGGTAAAGGTATATGCTCAGTTTCTGCGGACAAAAAGGCTTTCTCCCTATCTTCCTGATCAGCCAACGATTCTGGTTTTACTATTGGCAATCGAACGCGGATAGTTGTTCCCAGATCAAGTTCACTAGTGGCATTAATTTCACCGTAGTGCATTTCCACTAATCTTTTGGAGAAAGCCAGACCAATGCCAGAGCCTGAGACATGTCCATTTTTCATGTTCTCTGACCTATAGAATCTTTCAAAGATATGTGGAAGGTCTTTTTGGTCTATACCTTTCCCTGTATCGGAGACCATAATAAAAAGGTCTTTATCTTCGGTCCTAAACTCAATTTTAATAGTATCCTGCGCCTTGGTAAATTTAAAGGCATTATTTAATAGGTTATTGAATATTTTTTCAAGTTTATCCCGATCTGCGGAAACCATAACTTGCGAGTCTTCGCCGATGACCTCTAGTTCCTTGGTGTCATTAGTGGCTAAAAATTTAAAGTCAACGATCAATTCCTTTATAAAGTCATCAAAATAAAATCGGGAATATTCCATCTTCAACAGATTGGCATCCGCCCGTTCAAAATCATGGACTTGATCTATCAATTCTGCTATTTTCTTGGATTGTCTTTCTACAACCTGTAATTCCTCCTGAACATCCTTGTTATTTATAAATCGACCTGCCAAAATTCGTATGGGACTATTAATTAAGGTTAGGGGTGTTTTTAACTCATGGGAAATATTGGCGAAAAACCGAAGTTTGGCCATATTCACCTCCTTTTCAGTATCTTTTTCAATCTGTTCTATTTGAATATTGTGCTTCAATTCCTGCATTTTCAACACAGAATATAAAATTAGATATAGAATGACCAAGACCCCTAAAACGTATATCACATAGGCAGTAATGGTCTTCCAAAACGGTGGACTTATAACGATTTTTAAAGATATTGGCTGAGTCCATTCCCCTAAGGAATTGGAGGCCGCCACCTTAAGCTCATAGCTTCCAGATTGAAGACCTGTATAGTTTAAAAGTCTCTGGCTAGATGGATTTACGATCCAATCTTTTTCTACGGGAAGTAATTTGTGCCGAACATAGTGATTTTCCGGGGAAGAATAATGTAGGGAGTTAAGTTCCACCGAAAACACATTCTCATCGTGTTTAAGTACAAGTTTTTTCTCTTCAGACAAAGCCCGCTCTAATAATATCCGCCCGTTAACGGTATCCATAGGGTGGATGGTCCTATTTAAAATCTTTAGGCTCCCCAATTCCAATTTTGGCAATGCTTCGCTATCCGGAATTTCAGAAGGATCAAAATACAAAAAGCCATCCAATCCAGAAAACAGCAGTTGCCCGTTGCCCAACCTGCTACTGGCGTACCAAAAGTCTTCAAACGGCAATCCGTCCTGTTTCCTGAACATTCTAAATTGCTCCTTCTGAATATCAAATTTATTTAAGCCAACATTGGTAGCTACCCACAGGTTTTGCTTATTGTCGAAAAGTAAACTCTTTACGACATTATTGGACATCCCTTGATTTTCTGAGAAAGATATGAATTCCGGTTCTTGGTGCCCGTTGATTACCTTACACAACCCACCGCCTTCAGTACCTATCCATAATTGCCCATTTGGCAATCGCAAAATAGCCGAAACAAAATTGCTGGTAATGGAATTTGGTTTACTCAAATCGCTGCGGAATTGATCAATTTTAAAATCCTTTAATGGCTTGCTTCCTTCCATTGTTAGCCGAACCAATCCGTCCGTGGCGGTACCCAACCAAACAAAATCATAACGGGGGTCAGCGTAGACATTGCGCACCAAGGAAAGGGGGTTGTCCTTAAAAGCCGGATGATCATTTAGGGCTTCAATATTGGTGATATCACCTTTTTCATTCACTGTAATTTTATAGGCACCATCAGAACATCCAAACCAAATATTACCTTCCTTATCTTCTATGATCTTGTATGGCGAGGTATTATTAAAACTACCCAAGAATTTGTTATTTATTGGTTCAAGGAATTTTTTATCTGCCCTATACCTAAAATAACCTTCGTCCCCAATTTTTAACCAGAGGTAGTTTCTCGAATCTTTAAAAACCACCGATATTTGTGATTGTTCTTTAACGGAAACAGGGAACGTAAGTGGTTCATATTTCTCCGTTTTGGTATTGTACAGAACCAATCCCCCCCGATTTAATGTCATGTAAATCCTATCATGATCCAAGGCAGAAACCAGTAAACTGTGATTTCTATTTACTCCAAAACTATTGCCGGTTTTGTCCTTTACTATTTTAAAAGGCTTCGGACTTAAATCAAATCTGTAAAGTCCATTGTTAAAGGTAGCCGCCCATACCTCCTTATCCTTGATTGTGGCAAAACAACTAATTCGCAGAAATCCAGTTTCACCTTTATAAATAATACGTTGAAATTTGTTCTCCTTCCTAAAGGTGTCGATATTATCTATTAGAATAACCCCATCGTTCATGGTCCCTAACCATAGATTTCCCAGTTGATCTATCATGGCAGCATTAAACTTTTCGGTCTCAAAGTGTTCGGATAATTTACGAAAAGAATAACCTCTGTTTGCTCGTTTAAAATCTATGAGGGCAACTCCTTTATCCAAACAAACCAATAAGGAACTATCACCTGTTCTGATGATGTCACTGCTAAAATGTATTTGCTCCTCCAAAATATTTTGAAACAGGCCTGTTGCCAAATCAAAGCCGAAAATACCTTCTGAAGTTGCATATACATAATATCCCTGCCCCAAGGAAATAGATTGGTAAAATTCCAAATCAGAACCATTAGTTGGCAAGTACTTTTTATTCAAAGTGTAGTCTTCATTAAAGGTCAAAATACCTTCTCTTTCCGTAGCGCAAATAATCAACCCCTTACCTTCATCGATCAATATATCCCTAACTATCGGCCCCTTGGAAGTTCCATTGGAAAAGCGATTGGAATATACTTCACTAAATTGTTGTGAGGAGTAATCATAAAGGGAAATTCCCTCATCCGTTCCGATCCAAATATTGCCCTTGGAATCTTCCTTAAGGACCCGCACGCGGTTACTGACCAAGATATTGTTTCCTATCCTATTTTTAAAAGTCTCTAATTCGTAACCGTTATACCTATTGATGCCATCGTAAGTTCCAAACCAAAAGTAACCTCTGGAATCCTCTAATATATCGGTTACGCCATTGTGTGCCAATCCTTCTGAAATGGAGAGCTTTTGGGCATATTCCATTTCCCTTTCCTGTGCACAAAGTGGCCAAAAGGAAATTATAAGACAAAATGAAATAAATATATTTTTGGACATGTATTAATTTCAATGAGAAGGAGTTTTTCCTCTCGTCAATATAAAAAATAAAAGCAGGGTAAAATACGAAAAGTAGGCCAATCGATGATTATATGGGTACTGCAATAATCACACTTTTCAAATATACTTTCTCCAAAAGGCCTTGTGGCTGAAATTTTATATCATCTCTGATGTCAACACACTAATATTATAAACCTCCATTCTTTTCTCCCTCTCTAATTTCTAAAATAATCTTTTCCATTTCCTTTTTTGAGGGGCGCGGACGTCGCCTAAATGAATTTGCTTTACCTGTTTCCCTATCAAATTCATCCGGAGTCCTAAAAGCTGGCAAACTATCTTGGGTAAGTCGTCTAATTTTTTTCATTTCTGAACGCAAAGCCTCCAAACTTTCCTGATAATTGGCGTTTCCCGCCAAATTATTGAGTTCGTAAGGATCCTTGACCATATCATACAACTCTTCGTTTGGACGTGGAATAATAAAGCAGGCCAATTGTGCTTCAGTGAGATCCCTATTTTCCTTCATTTTGAGCATATCGGTAAATGTTCCGCTGACAAAGGCATCCGCCGAAGGTGTATTTGGAAGGTCCGGATAAAAATTACGTATGTATTTTAACTTTTTTGTTCTTATGGCCCTTGTGTAATCCTCATAGTCGTGCCAATGATCTTCAGCATAGACCACATCCCTTATTTTTGCTTCCGGATTGGTCAACAAATCAGAAAAATCCTGTCCTTCAAAAGAGGGAAGGCTTTCCAGCCCAGCCAACTTTAAAAATGTGGGAGCAATGTCTACAGTACTTACCAGGTTATCACAGACGGACTTAGGTTTTACTTTTTGGGGCCATTTTACTATCCATGGAGTTTTAATACCACCGTCGTAAAGGGTTGTTTTGTCTCTTGGAAAAGGCCTCCCATTATCGCTAATAAAAAGAATCAAAGTATTCTCGGAAATACCTTGTCTATCCAATTCGGCTACCACCTTACCTACATAATCATCCAACCTTAAGATTTCATTGTAGTAGTACACAAAGTCCTTTCGTACATTTTCAGTATCCGGCATATATGGAGGTACAATTACATCTTCGTTGGTCTGTGGATGCTCCACAATTTTATCAGTGTATGGGCGGTGTGGATCTACAGCCGCCAACCAAAGAAAAAAAGGCTTGTCCTTTGGCCTTAACTGCAGCACGGGAACCCAATTTTCACAACCACTGCCATCACCTTTTTGTACGGCCTTAGTACCATCAGGCGCCAATTGAAAACCAGAGGTACCTACATCATAAACCTCATCGAATCTATCCTTGATGGCGTCCCCCATATGCCACTTACCGGCCTGGGCTGTCCAATAACCAGAGGCTTTGAGCTTCTCCACGAAAGTAATCTTATCCGGGGTCAGGGGCCAATGTAATTGTTCTGCATTGGTATTATGGGGATAAAGTCCGGTAATGATACTTGTCCTACTAGGACTGCATGAACTCGCCGTAAGATAGGCCTGATCAAAACGCATTCCATCCTCAGCGAGTTTATCAATATTTGGGGTACGTATGTTTGGATGCCCATAGGCCCCGCTATCGTCCCAAGCCATATCGTCAGCAATGATCAATACAATATTTGGGCGCTCCCCTACTTCATTTTTAGCTTCTTTTTTTGAGGAACAGGAAAATGTAAATATTGATAATAGAAGGATTAAAAAGTTAGTTGATTTTGGTTTACGGTTGGTCATAATAGGCGGATTATTTCTCTAGAACTTTAAACATACAGGTTGTGAAATTGATATTTCATTTCCTGTAAATTCAAGGAGTCCTGTCTTATTATCAACTTTATAAACAGTTATGTTATTCGATATTTGATTGGCCACCAATAAAAATTTTCCATCTGGCAATAAAGTAAAATTCCGAGGCCCTTTTATTGCCTGTCAACTCCCATTAATAAAGATAGCAAATTACCCCATTTGAAATACAATTACAACCTCATTAGACAAAATAATTGAAGTGTTATTCAGTACAAGAGGCAAAAATCGGGTTGAACTAAAAATTCCTTATTCCTAATAGGAATTACGAATTTAAAGGAAATTAATGGTGAAGTAATTTGTTGTACCTATGTTGTACCCGTAAAAAAGAAAAAGCTTTCCAATTTCTTGAAAAGCTTATCTTTGTTGGCGGTCCGGACGGGACTCGAACCCGCGACCCCCTGCGTGACAGGCAGGTATTCTAACCAACTGAACTACCGAACCGTGGCGTTTAGCGAGTGCAAATATACACCCCTTATTTAATTGCACAAACAATTTTTTAAAAATAATGCAAGTTTCTACATAAATTTTTGGCGCTCCACCATAAACGTGTTCATTATCAGGGAGAAACTATCTTTTACATCTACCTCCACATATTTAATTTTATATTGGGCACATTTTAGTCGCAATTCAGTAAAATAAGACCCCACCTCTTTTTTATAGGCCTCTTTTACAGAATCGGCATAAAGATCAATTTGGGTCCCTGTCTCCACATCCAGAAAACGCTTGGGGGTATTTTCAAAATCAAAGGAGTATTCTGTTTCTTTGTCCATGATATGAAAAAGAATTACTTCATGTTTATTGTACTTTAAATGCCGTAAGGCCTCGAACAACTGCCCATCTTCACCAGAAGATTGAAACATGTCCGTAAAAAGTACAATTAAACTTCTTCTTTTTATTTTTTCGGCAATCAGGTGCAAATAGGTATAGGTCTCGGTCTGCTTGGCAGGTTTTGTTTCCTGACTAATCTCACTTAATTTGGCCAACAACATCTGGTGATGCCTTTCACTACTCTTTTCCGAAGAATAGAAATTATATTGGTCGCTATAAACACTTAAACCAACCGCATCCCGCTGTCTTTTAAGTATATTCATCAACGAGGCAATGGCCAAGACCCCAAAACCAATTTTATTTAGGTTGTCAAGACTTAGGGCACCAACCTCCGGATAATACATGGAGGCCGAATTATCCAAGATCATATGACAGCGCAAATTGGTCTCCTCTTCGTATCGCTTGGTATATAACTTGTCCGTCTTGGCAAACAGCTTCCAATCTATATGCTTGGTACTTTCCCCATTATTATAGATCTTATGCTCTGCAAATTCCGCGGAAAATCCATGAAAGGGACTTTTATGAATGCCACTGATAAATCCTTCCACCACCTGACCTGCCAATAATTCCAAGTTTTGGAACAAACTTGCCTTATGTAATTCCGATTGTAGCTCCATAGTGCTAAGATAATGAAGATATGGTCGGGTTGAAAAATAGAAATGCCAAAAAAAGGGAGGCCAAATAAAATAAGCTGCAATCAACCTCTATTTTTAGAGTTTTGCTATATACTTCATTAAAAATTAGGCATAAAAAAATCCCGCTAAAAGCAGGATCTTTTTATCTTTTATATTCCCCTTCGGGAATCAGTGAAGGCTATAGTAATGCATCAATTGCATCGGTATACACCTTTTTAGGGGAAACACCAACCTGTCTGTTAACGATTTCACCATTTTTAAACACCAATACCGTAGGAATATTTCTTACGCCATATTTCGCGGCAAATTCTTGATTGGCGTCCACGTCTACCTTACCAACAACGGCTTTACCATCATACTCGGTACTTACCTCATCGATAATAGGACCTACCATTCTACAAGGACCACACCACGCTGCCCAAAAATCCACTACTACTGGTTTATCACTTTTTAAAACTACCTCATCAAAAGTAGCATCTGTTATTTCTAATGCCATGTTTCGTTATTTTTAAATATTATACAAATTTAGACAATTATTTTGCCTTTTCCTTACTAAGATTATATTCGTTTTGACTATGGCTAAATTGATAAAACCTATTCTTTTAACACATTTGACTCTCGTGGGACTCCCAACCATTTAACCCACTCCATAACAATTAGTTCAACTTGTAATGTACGTCTTTTTCATTGAGCTGAAGGAGTAATTCACTCGATATTTGAATTTTTTGTTTTCTAGAGGTCATGTTTACTTTTATCTGCTCTTCCATCTCATATACCACAAAACTTAAGGGATGATTGCCCTGATGCGAAACCAAAGTATCCTTAAGGTCCAATATACTTTCCTCCTTCAATTGCGATATATCCAACCTAATGGTGAGTTTTTTGGCAAAGGTCTCCATAACGTCCTGCAACATCATGATCATATTAAACTGCATCCTGGGCTCTCCTTTTTTTCCGGTATCACGGTTTACCCAGCCTTCGCGCACAAACACCTTGACATAGGCGAAAGAATTGATCATCAGGAAATGACGGTACTTTAAATACTCTTCCCCGAACATTCTAAACTCAAAGGTATCCGTATAATCTTCCATGGTGAACATGGCCCATCCCTTGCCATTTTTAGAAACCCTATGCTGCACATCGGTAATTACCCCCGCAAAAGACACCTCTCTGTTTACTATTGCCTCCAAATCACTTAAATTGGAAAGGCTCGCATTACAGAATGCCTTTATCTCTGCATTAAAATCGTCCAAGGGATGACCGGAAATGTAGATTCCGACCACTTCTTTTTCCCTTCGCAATTTTCCCATGGTACCCCATTCCTCACAGGGCGGCACCACAGGTTCCGGAATCTGCACGTCACTGGCTTCACCAAACAAACTTACTTGTGAAGAATTTTCATTCTCCTGAAATTTGGCCCCATATTTCATGGCTTTTTCCAAGAAGGTAATTCCGTCCCCTTCATCATAAAAATATTGGGCCCTATGGGTATCCCCGAAGGAATCGAAGCCACCGGCCACTGCCAGATTCTCAAAGGCCTTTTTATTGGCTGCCCTTAGGTCGATGCGTTTGGCCAGATCAAAAACAGATTTAAATGGTCCGTCTTTCTTTCTATTCTCCACGATGGTCTCCACTGCTCCACGGCCAACCCCTTTTACGGCCCCCATGCCAAAACGCACTGCGCCGGCATCGTTTACCGCAAACTTATAGTAGGATTCGTTAACATCTGGCCCCAATACTTCCAGTCCCATACGTTTACACTCTTCCATAAAGAAGGTAACCTGCTTTATGTCGTTCATGTTATTCGAAAGTACTGCCGCCATATATTCTGCCGGGTAATGCGCTTTGCAATATGCGGTCTGGTAAGCAATCCAAGCGTAACAGGTAGAGTGCGACTTATTAAATGCATAGGCTGCAAATGCCTCCCAGTCTTTCCAAATTTTCTCCAGCTTGTCAACGTCATGACCTTTTTCCGAAGCCTGCTTTATAAACTGCGGCTTCATTTTATCTAGGACATACTTCTGCTTTTTCCCCATCGCCTTACGCAAAACGTCTGCCTCACCCTTGGTGAAATCTGCCAGTTTTTGCGAAAGTAGCATCACCTGCTCCTGATACACCGTAATCCCGTAAGTTTCCGCTAAATACTCTTCACAGGCATCAAGGTCATATATAATTTCTTCCGTACCATGTTTACGGGCAATGAAACTGGGAATATATTCCATTGGACCGGGACGGTACAAAGCGTTCATGGCAATAAGATCGGCAAAAACGGTAGGTTTTAACGCCCGCATGTGTTTTTGCATCCCGGGAGATTCATATTGAAACACCCCAACGGTTTCCCCACGCTGGAACAGCTCGTAAGTCTTTTCATCGTCCAAGGGAAAATTCTCCGGATCCAATTCTATACCGTGTTTGGCCTTTACTATTTTTACGGTATCCTTGATCAGGGTCAAGGTTTTTAACCCCAAGAAATCCATTTTTAGCAAGCCTGCACTTTCCACCACAGAGTTGTCGAACTGAGTGCAATACATCTCGGAATCCTTTGCCAAGGCTACCGGGACAAACTTGGTAATATCATCGGGCGTAATGATTACCCCACAGGCATGTATCCCGGTGTTACGCACAGAGCCTTCCAAAATATAAGCCTGGTTAAGGGTTTCCGATTCCAGGCCATCGCCTTCGGAAATAGCCAGCAACTCGTTGATCTTGATCAGTTCCTCGCTATTGAATTTTTCTTTTAAGGTTTTTTCATCGACCCCAATAATCTTTTTCAACTTGGACATATTGGGAATCAGCTTGGCCATGCGGTCCGCATCCCCCAGGGGTAGATCCAACGCCCGTGCCGTATCCCTGATCGATGACTTTGCCGCCATGGTACCATAGGTGATGATCTGGGCTACCTGATTGGCACCGTATTTATCGATTACATAATCCATTACCCTACCACGGCCTTCATCATCAAAATCAATATCGATATCGGGCATGGACACACGGTCCGGATTCAAGAATCTCTCAAAAAGTAGATCGTACTTAATAGGATCCAAATTGGTTATCCACAAACAATAAGCAACTGCGGAACCTGCTGCGGAACCCCGACCAGGACCCACGGACACATCCATACTCCGTGCCGCCCTAATAAAATCCTCTACAATTAAGAAATAACCTGGATATCCGGTCTTCTCAATTACCTTAAGTTCAAAATCGAGTCGCTCATCAATTTCAGGGGTAATCTCACCATATCTCTTTTTCGCCCCTTCATAGGTTATATGGCGTAGATATTTATTCTCACCCCGTTTACCGCCATCCAATTTATCCTCTTCGAACCTAAACTCCTCCGGAATATCAAAAGCAGGCAATAACACGTCACGGGCAAGGGTAAAAGTTTCTACCTTGTCTATAACTTCCTGAATGTTGGTAATGGCATCCGGAATATCCTTAAAAAGGTCCTTCATTTCATCTGAGGACTTAAAGTAATATTCCTGGTTTGGCAAGCCATATCGGTATCCACGACCACGACCTATAGGCGTGGCCTGTTTTTCACCATCTTTTACACACAGTAATATATCATGTGCATGCGCATTCTCCTTTTCCAGGTAATACGTATTATTGGTAGCAACCAATTTTACATTGTGTTTTTTGGCGAATTGTATTAATACTTGATTGACCCGGTCTTCATCCTCCTGACCGTGACGCATAATTTCCATATACAGGTCATCACCAAAAGTCTCTTTCCACCAAAGCAAGGCTTCCTCTGCCTGGTTTTCCCCCACATTCAAAACCTTACTGGGCACTTCCCCGTATAGATTGCCGGTAAGCACAATGATATCCTCCTTGTATTGCTCTATGACCTTCTTATCTATACGCGGAACATAGTACTTCCCATCCACGAAGGCTATGGACGACATTTTTGCCAAATTTAAATACCCATTTTTGTTTTTGGCAAGCATTACTATTTGATACCCGTTATCTTTCTGGGATTTATTGGTATGATCTTCACAAACTTGAAATTCACAACCTATAATCGGCGTAATCTCCACCTCCGGCTCTGGAAGTTCCTGCAAGGGCTCCTGCCCTTCTTCCAAGGTTCCGTTTATGGTGGCCTCATAGCGCTTTAAATTTTCTTCGTTCCTGGATACAACTCCCTTGTTATGGTTAATGACCCCATTAACAAAATGAAACGCTCCCATCATATTCGCGTGGTCCGTCATGGCTACCGCTGGCATTTTAGCCTTTGCAGTGGCCAAGATCAAGGCAGGAATACTAATGGTCGACTGCAGAATGGAAAACTGTGTATGGTTATGGAGATGGGCAAAATTTGCCGTTTCCAAAGTGGCCAGATTTTCCTTTATTTCCTCCTTGGAAATCCCACCTGTATCCTTCTCCCACAAGGCATCGGCTATTTTTTTTGATGCCTTTTTTAGGTTGATATGCTTTAGACCTATTAATTGTATTTCTTGCGGATTGGCCTCGGAGAAATTCTTAAAATAATCGGGCTTAACATCCAATTGCTCGGCCGTATATTCCTTTTTACGGACCAATTCCAAGAAGCAACGCGTAGTGGCCTCAACATCGGCAGTGGCATTGTGTGCTTCTCCGAAAGGCTCGCCAAACAAGTATTGATGCAGCTCCGTTAAGGTCGGTAATTTAAACTTGCCACCACGTCCACCAGGAATCTGGCATAATTGCGCCGTATGTTCGGTACAGGTATCCAACACTGGCAATTCCTGTAACGAATTTTCAACTTGGTACCGATGGAATTCAGCCCCCATAATATTAAGGTCGAAACCCACATTCTGTCCTACTACAAATTTTGTTTTGGAAAGTGCTGCATTGAATTTTTCCAATACCTCCCCAATTGGAACCCCTTTTTGCTGGGCCAGCTCCGTAGATATGCCATGAATTTGTTCCGCATCATAAGGAATATTAAATCCGTCCGGCTGCACCAAATAATCCTGACTCTCCACCAAGTTGCCCATGGCATCGTGCAATTGCCAAGCTATTTGTATACAGCGCGGCCAATTGTCGGTATCCGTATAAGGTGCATCCCAACGTTTGGGTAATCCTGTGGTTTCCGTATCAAAAATAAGGTACATAGAGTGGGTTTAGGTGATGGGATTGGAAGTGGTAAAAATAAGGAAATAGCACATAAAGGGAAAGGGCTTTTATTAGGAGTTATCAACGTTCCAAAAGCAAAGAACCAGATGCTTCCATCTAGTTCTTTTATTTTATCAATAAACTATTGGGTCCTATGCTATTCGCTCATGGATATTGGCCACGGTCAAAGACGATTTTATAGCATCCCTATGCCTTTTCAGCATACTTTCCGTAGATGGCGGAAGTACAACGTTCTTATCGTATAAAATCTCATTATACTCCTCAAGACTTGCCTTTTCCCCTCGCTCTACTTCTTCAAGTAGTTGTTCCTTTTCATTGGAGGCCACGGCCGCTTTAAGATTCATCCATGCTCTGTGCATATCTCCTTTTAAGCTTCCGTCCTTTTCTGGCAATTCCCCATATTGCAATATTTCACTTTTAAGCTCTTGGGCAAATTCTCCACGTTGTGCGGCCCTATCCTTTAGAAATGTATTGATCGTTGGATTGTCTATTTTATCCATTGCCAATTTAAATCCTTTTTCGGCATCATAATTCTTTACCAATAGATTGTTCAATCCGTTTGAAATTTTTTCTGAATACTTCATGTTATCTCTCTTCATTTTTAATTAGTTATTATGGGTAGCGACTTTCGCCAACCCTAGTAATAAACTATAATAATTGTACATAACTCCAAATCCGAAGGCGGTTTTAGCCCAAGTTTAACAGCTTTTCTTAAGAAATGTTAAGCCATTTGCACACAATAATTGAATTTTAGTCCAAATATTTGATAACCACATAAAAAGAAATATTATATTTGCACCCGCTTAGGAAGAACCTAGCGAAAAAAGAATTAATAACCAAGGGTCGGGCACCCTACAAATTAATGTGATATGCCAGTTAGAATTAGATTACAAAGACACGGAAAAAAAGGAAAACCTTTTTATTGGGTAGTAGCTGCGGATTCCCGCGCTAAAAGAGACGGTAAATACTTGGAAAAATTAGGTATTTACAATCCAAATACCAATCCTGCAACTATAGAATTGGATGTTGACAGTTCTGTAAAATGGTTAGAGAACGGTGCACAGCCTTCTGAAACTGCAAAAAGAATTTTATCTTACAAAGGAGTACTTTTGAAGCACCATTTATTGGGTGGTGTTCGTAAAGGGGCCTTGACCGAAGAGCAAGTTGAAGAAAAATTCAATGCTTGGTTGGAAGAAAAAGCAAATATTGTTGGTTCTAAGGTAGATAGTTTGGCTAAGGCAGAAGCCGATGCTAAAGCTAAGGCCCTAAAAGCTGAGAAAGAGGTAAACGAAAAACGTATGGCCGCTGCTGCTGAGGCAGAAGCTCCAGCTGCAGAAGAAGAAGTTGCTGAGGAAACTGCTCCTGAAGTAGTATCTGAAGATACTGCTGCTCCTGCGGAAGCTCCTGAAGAGACCAAAGAAACAGAATAGCTAATAGCAAACGATGACAAAGGAAGAATGTTTCTACCTCGGTAAAATCGTTTCTAAACATAGCTTTAAGGGTGAGGTACTCATTAAATTGGATACCGACGAACCCGAATTGTACGAAAAATTGGAATCAGTATTCGTTTCCCTCGGAAACAATCTGGTTCCTTTTTTTATTGAAAAAAGCCAACTTCACAAATCCAGTCTATTACGAGTGCGATTTGAGGAAGTTGCCAATGAATCGGACGCAGACAAGGTAATGGGCTCCGAAATATATCTCCCCCTTGAATTTTTGCCCAAACTAAAAGGCAACAAATTTTATTACCACGAGGTAATTGGTTTTACCATGGAAGACAAGGTCCATGGAAATATAGGAATTATCCAAAGTATTAACGACACTACTTCCCAAGCTTTATTTGAGGTTGAAAAAGGCGATAAACAATTGCTTATTCCGGTCAGGGATGAGCTAATAGTTAAGGTAGACCGAGAAAACAAAACTATTTTTGTTGACACACCCGAGGGATTGGTCGACCTCTACTTATCCTAAAACACCCCATTTATATTTTTTATCCCGCTATAAAACGGATGATAATTTTACCTATCTTTCTTTATTGCATTTCTTATTGATCGGGGTCAAATCCAAAAACACTTTAGCCACTATTTTTAGCTAGGCTAGTTGTTTATAAGATGTTACTCTTAAAGGCATTATGACATGTAAATGGAAATAACTATTCAGTATTCACGAGATTATTTTATGCGTTAAAATGATTCATCCTAAAACAGAATTACAATTCATCAATAAGGAGGTAGGCTATGGCGTAGTAGCCACAGAATTTATTCCTGCCGGAACCATAACCTGGGTATTGGATAAGTTGGACCGCGAATTTACTCCGGCCGAACTTGAATCCCTGGAACCCCTTTATCAGTCCATATTGGACACTTATACCTTTAGGGACAATAAGGGGAGATTTATACTTTGTTGGGACAATGCCAGATACGTAAACCACAGTTTTAACTCCAACTGCCTTACCACAGCCTATGACTTTGAGGTAGCCATACGGGATATCCATGTAGGGGAACAACTAACGGACGACTATGGATATCTGAACATTCCTCAACCCTTCAGGGGAATTGATGAAGGTACAAAGCGAAAGGTTGTATACCCGGATGACCTATTAAAATATCACAAAGTCTGGGACAAAAAACTGCAACTCGTATTTCCAAAAATCCCAAAGCTGGACCAACCATTAAAACCATTGTTTTCCGATAATCAATGGAGCATGGTTACCTCCATTTCCGAAGGTAAAAAAATGATGGATTCCATTAAGAACAACTATTACAACGGGAATTAGCGGAAACAACAACCCAACCTAGCGGTGCAGTACAAAATTTTGGTTATGGCACTTTCAACTATTAGACCATAACATTTCAAAATATTATTTTAGCTTTATCAAAATCTGTACTACGGACTTACATCAAAAACTAAAATAATGTTCAGAAATCTACCCTTGCTACTCCTTTCATTGGTTTTATTTTCCTGTGCTGAAAAGAAAAAAGATTCAAAACCCGAAATTCCACCCAATGTAATTTTGATTTTTACCGATGATCAGGGATATCAGGATGTAGGTACTTTTGGTTCGCCCAATATTGAAACCCCCCATTTGGACCAAATGGCAAAAGAGGGGGTAAAACTCACCAGCTTTTACTCAGCACAACCCATATGTTCCGCTTCAAGGGCAGGTATATTGACCGGCTGCTACCCCAACCGAATTGGCATACACAACGCCCTGGGACCAGGTAGTCCCATAGGAATAAATGCATCCGAGATGACTATAGCGGAAATGCTAAAAAACATTGGGTATAAAACCGCCATTTTTGGAAAATGGCATTTGGGAGATAGCCCAAATTTCTTACCTACGAGACATGGTTTTGATGAATTCTTTGGCATCCCCTACTCTAACGATATGTGGCCCTACCATCCTCAGCAAGGCCCAGTATTCAATTTTGGGCCCCTACCGCTTTATGAAAATGAGACGGTTCTGGATACCCTTACGGAACAATCACAACTTACCACCCAAATAACGGAAAGGAGCGTGGATTTTATCAATAGAAATAAAAACAATCCTTTCTTTCTATATGTACCCCATCCACAGCCGCATGTACCACTTTTTGTATCCGATAAATTTAGAGGGAAATCAAAGAGAGGATTATACGGCGATGTTATCATGGAGATCGACTGGTCCGTGGGCGAAATATTGGCCGCCTTGAAAAAGAACGGCCTAGAGGACAACACCGTGGCAATCTTTACTTCGGACAATGGACCCTGGCTTTCCTATGGTAACCACGCGGGCAGTGCACTGCCCTTTAGGGAAGGTAAGGGAACGGCTTGGGAGGGGGCACAGCGCGAGCCTTTCATTATGAGGTACCCCAACAAGATAATCCCCGGAAAAACCATAGATATACCCGTCATGGCCATAGATATTTTACCTACCATCGCTGAAATAACAGGAGCCCGTTTGCCCAATTTAACTATCGACGGAAAAAGCGCCTTGTCCCTGCTCACTGGGGAAAGCCAAGAGAGTCCGCAAGAAGCTTATTTCTTTTACTATAGAATAAACGAACTCATGGGGGTACGCTATGGAAAATGGAAAATGTACTTCCCCCACACTTACAGAACCATGGACGGACAAGAGCCTGGCAAGGATGGGCTTCCAGGGGAATACCGAATGGTCGAAATGGAAGAAATAGAACTTTATGATGTTACTACGGATATAAGTGAGACCAACAACGTGGCCGAAGAATACCCGGAAGTGGTAGACCAAATAAAGATTTTAGCCAATGAGATGCGCCATGAACTAGGAGATTCCCTACTAGAATTGGAAGGCACCAAAAACAGGGAGGCAGGAAAAGCGGAATAAGAAAAGTTATCTCCTTTAAGCAAAAGCAAGATTTATCATGAGCAAACCCTTCCTATTTAAACAATTCCAAATACATCAGGATCGCTGTGCCATGAAAATCGGTACCGATGGGGTTTTATTGGGAGCTTGGACCTCTCTGGAGCACCAACCCCTGTCCATTCTGGATATCGGAGCGGGAACGGGAGTGGTTGCTTTGATGCTGGCACAAAGGAGTGATGCTGAAACCATAGACGGCATAGAGATAGATGAAGATGCCTATGAGCAATGTGTAGAGAATTTTGAAGCCTCTGACTGGGCAGATCGATTATTCTGTTACCACGCATCCCTAGATGAATTTGTAGCCGAAATAGACGACAAATACGATCTCATCGTATCAAATCCACCATTTTACGCTGAAATTGTACCTAGTGGCAATGAATCCAGGGATATCGCAAGACAGAGTCAATCCTTGCCTTTTGAGGACCTTTTGAGCGGCGTTGCGAAACTCTTGGCGAAAAATGGCACCTTTTCCACCATCATCCCGTTTAAAGAAGAGGAAAGATTTTTGGATTTGGCTGCCGCAATTAACCTTTATCCCAAGCGGCTTATGCGCATTAAAGGGAACCCTAATTCTGAGATTAAGCGAAGCTTGTTGGAATTAAACATTGGGAAGACTTCTGTTGAAATTGAAAATCTCACTATAGAATTAGCCCGACACCAATACACCAAGGAATATATAGGTCTGACAAAAGATTTTTATTTAAAAATGTAACAATCATACTTTCTTGTGTTATATTTTTAAACAAATCCTTAATTTGTTTATTTTTGAATCTAAAATTAATTCTATGCGACCCGATTTGTTTGAAGCACCTGATTATTACAATTTAGACGACCTTTTATCCGAAGAACATAAATTGGTACGCGATGCTGCCAGACAATGGGTAAAGCGGGATATCTCCCCTATCATAGAAGAATATGCCCAAAAAGCAGAGTTTCCAAAACAGATCATCAAAGGCCTTTCTGAAATTGGGGCCTTCGGACCCTATATCCCCGAGGAATATGGAGGTGCCGGATTGGACCAGATAAGCTACGGGTTAATAATGCAGGAAATAGAACGGGGCGATAGCGGGGTACGTTCCACTGCCTCGGTACAATCATCTTTAGTAATGTATCCTATTTTCGCCTATGGCAGTGAGGAACAGCGAAAGAAATACTTGCCTAAATTGGCCTCCGGCGAATTTATGGGCTGTTTTGGGTTAACAGAACCCAATCATGGCTCCAACCCCAGTGGTATGGAAACAAAGTTTAAGGATAAAGGCGATCATTTTCTACTAAACGGCGCCAAACTTTGGATTTCCAATTCGCCTTTTGCGGATATAGCGGTGGTCTGGGCCAAGAACGAAGAAGGACGTATCCACGGACTAATAGTAGAACGGGGCATGGCAGGCTTTTCCACGCCGGAAACCCATAATAAATGGTCCTTACGGGCCTCGGCGACAGGTGAATTAATCTTTGATAATGTAAAGGTTCCCAAAGAAAATCTACTGCCGGGTAAAAATGGGCTTGGTGCACCCTTGGGCTGTTTGGATTCGGCACGCTACGGAATTGCCTGGGGTGCCATAGGCGCTGCAATGGATTGTTATGATACCGCCTTGAGATATGCCAAGGAACGCATCCAATTTGGAAAACCCATTGCTGCCACCCAATTACAACAAAAAAAATTGGCGGAGATGATTACAGAAATCACCAAAGCACAATTATTGGCCTTCCGATTGGGGCAATTGAAAAACGAAGGAAGGGCCACTACGGCTCAAATTTCAATGGCCAAGCGCAATAACGTGGAAATGGCGATCAAGATAGCCCGGGAAGCCAGACAGGTTTTGGGAGGTATGGGCATAACCGGCGAATATAGTATTATGCGCCATATGATGAATCTCGAAAGCGTCATCACCTATGAAGGAACACATGACATCCACTTATTGATTACAGGGGCCGACATTACCGGACTACCAGCTTTTCAATAAACATGTCAATTAAATAACTGCTATACCCTACTTTTTGGGCCTCGGCTTCCTCACCAAACTATCTGCAGGATAAGTAGCCTTTAAATATGCCATTTGGGCCTTGGACCAATCCAAAATCTGGTCCTGTTGTTCCTGGGTAAGGCTAGCCTCAGGATGAAGTCCGAAATAAGTATAAGAAGGTATTGGCATTTCTTTTTCTTCCACCATTTCCACAATCTCTTCGAATTTGTGATATTGAATAGCCAAAGGTAATTTTGTGAAGTTGGAAAAATTTAAATGTTTTTTGCCGTCTACCACATGATCATTTAAAAACCAGGCTACAGGCTGAACATTGGAGTACCATGGATATTCCGTTTTATTGGAATGACAATCATTACAGGAAACCTTCAATAAATGGTTTACATCCTCAGGAACCTTATATTTAGTGGAAAGGCTATTCGTATTATCATTAGATTCATTTTTTTCGGGTCGGAAAAACTGGATCAAGATCAATACTACACCCAGTCCTAACAAAATTTTTTTTAGCATAATAATAAATATTGGTTAATGACAAATACGCGAATTATAAGTTATAGGCCGTGTACTAAGGTAATATTTTTTTGGTTTTGACACTCATTTTTGAAAATGGTTTAATAATTAATATTAAACTAACTTATTGACTATCTTATGATAACATCGGAAACAACCTTAAAATATAATTTTACTGCAACCTAATAAAGGATACGTTCTTATAATTTGATTTGAGTTAGCTACTCTAAACCGATGGTCTCATCGGTTTTTTTGTTTAAAACAATTTGACCCTTGTCTTTGGTCGAAAAAACTACCTAGTGCCCAAAAAATGGCTGAACCATTTTCCGGATGACTTTATAATTCTTTGTTGATTTTCAAAATCAATGTAAACCAAACCAAATCTTGGATAATACCCTTCCGCCCATTCAAAATTGTCGGTAAATGTCCATACGAAATACCCATCCACCTTTAGTCCTCCCCTTTTCGCCCTGTGTACCTGCTTCAAATAAGCCTGTAAATAGGAAAGCCTTTCCTTATCGTGCACCCCACCTTTGTTGATTTCATCTTCAAAAGCAGCTCCGTTTTCCGTAATTATTATTTTTTTTACACCCTCGTAGCCGTTAAATCTTTTTATCATATTAAAAATGCTGGGCGGATAGACTTCCCAGTCCATTAGGGTAGCCCTAACTTTACGTTTGCTTGCCTTTACAATTTTAGCCTTTATATAAGGCACCAGATAGGAATGCTTAACCTTTTCACGTGTATAATTTTGGATTCCCACAAAATCGAAATCAAATACGGCGTTTTCGGCGTCCCCTGGTAATATATAAGATTGTATTCGTTTTAAAACTGGAATCGTGTCCCAAGGGTACCCCATTCCCAAAGAAGGTTCTATAAAGAGTCGGTTTAGCATGGCATCTGCCCTTTCCGCGGCCTTAAGGTCCCGGCGATTGTTCCTATAAGGTGATATCTGGGAACAGGAGAAGGTAGTACCAATATTGGCATTGGCCACCAAATTACGCAAAATCCTACCTCCTGCGGCCTGACACAATACCGCGTGGTGCACTGAGGGCAAAAAATTTCTTAAACCTTTCCTACCTGGTGCATGTACGCCTAGAAAATACCCCGCACCCGTAAAGACCATAGGTTCGTTCAATACCATCCAATTTTTGACCCTATCCCCAAAATTATTGGCACAAAGTGTTACATATTCCTGGAACCATCCTAGAATTTCCCTATTGGTCCACCCCCCTTTTTCTTCCAGCACAAGCGGCAGATCCCAGTGATATAAAGTCACCCAAGGCGTTATACCACATTCCAGACAAAAGTTGATAACATCATTATAAAACTGAATTCCTTTAGCGCTTACAGCTCCTGTTCCCTTTGGCAGTATCCGGGACCAGGACAAGGAGAACCTAAAGTGATCAATATTCATTTTCTTCATCAAGAGGATATCCTCTTGAAACTTGTGATAAAATTCACACGCATCATTGCCGTGCTGATTTTGGTAGGTATTCCCCTTCTTTGAGGTAAAATCGTCCCAGATGGAAGGTCCTTTATCATCCACATCGTGCGCACCCTCTATCTGATATGCCGCCGTAGATACACCCCAAATAAAATTTTTACCAAAGTCATTTACTTGCAAATCAAAATGTTCTGAATTTTTCGACATAAGCACTAAGATTGCTTAACCAGAAAAGGCCCCTTCAAGCAACTGGTCTATAATCTGTTCCGTGATATCCGGATAGTTTACTTCTATTTTGGCATCACTATCTACCCACAGTCTTAATTTATCCAAATGTTTATTTTTTAGGGATTTGATTACGGGAACCCCCAATTCTTTCAATGCCGCTGAATTGCACTGTTGTTCATATTGTCCTTTCATTGGGATTACCATCAACTTCTTGCCCAGGTACAAAGCTTCGGCAGGAGTTTCAAAACCTGCACCGCACAATATTCCCTTGGAAGTGACCATGCTGTGCACAAATGCCTCGTTGGTTATAGGCCTAATGCTAATATTCTGGCCTAAAAATTCTACCTTATTATGCTTGGAAAAAACTTCCCACTTCACATTGGAAACCTCTGAAAGGGTTTTCAATATCCTACCATCACTATAAGACGGCAGATACACGGTATAATGATTCCCTTCCTTGACCTCCGCAGTTCTAATATCCTTTCTTATAATAGGAGTATAGATCTTATCCCCATAGGCTTTAAAATGCAGGCCAAACTGTTGGGTTGTGGGCGCATAATTCTTTAAGATAAATTTTCCCATAAGGTCATTCTTGTCCGGTTTGGGGGAATTGGGAGAAAGTACTGCTGCTTGATGGCTAAAACTTATGGAAGCCTTATTTTTTAGTTTACATGCCCAAGCAGATACGGGCTCAAAATCATTTATGATCAGGTCATAATCTTCTATGGGTATACTTTTTATCTCCTTCTGCAGTCTAGCTGCATTGGACTTGAGATAGGTCCTCCATAAATTAACATTTCCTTGTTTGCCAAAAATAAAACTAAGTCCTTTGAGCTGATACTTGACCGGATGGGGAATCTGAATATCAGCCTGTATTCCGCTTACAAGGATATCCAATTCCAATCCTTTTTCCTGTAGTGCCGGAATAACATCGCGCGCCCTACTTAAATGACCATTGCCAGTACCCTGGATGGCATATAGTACTTTCATATTATAACTGTTTTAAGAGAGTAAATGAACAGGACGATCATTTGTTCTCGGCCGAGGTCAAAAATTGAAATTCCCTCACCAAATTTTGAAAAAGTTCGTTTTTATCAAGAATTTCCATTGGCTCCATAATATTTTCATCATCATTGAGAACCTTAACATCCTCTAAATAGTGGTATAATTTCCACTCCCCATTATTATATTCCAAACTTGTTAAATTCTCTATCCAATCGCCAGAATTAAGATACATAACAGACCCCTTGGAGGTAGCTATTTCTCTCATCTCGGGCTGGTGAATATGCCCACAAACCACATAATCATATTCATTTTCTATTGCGATATCTGCCGCGATCTGTTCAAAATCGTTTATAAACTTAATGGCCGATTTAACACTGTTTTTTATCTTCTTGGACATGGAAACCGGACCTTTTCCAATTTTTTTACTACAATAATTTATGGCACTGTTCAACAAAATCAGCATATCATAACCTGTAGCACCCAGCCTTGCGATCCATTTGGAATGTTGCATGGTAACATCAAAAACATCTCCATGAAACATCCAAGCTTTGCCACCATTTACCTCCAAGACCACTTTGTTGACAATATTGAAAGAACCCAATTTAAAGCCTAGGAATTTCCTTAACATTTCGTCATGGTTGCCGGCCACATAGTGCACAGGGATTCCTTCCGCCACCCATTGCATAATGATCTTTATCACCTTCATATGGGATTTTGGCCAATAGCGCTTGCTAAATTGCCATATATCAATAATATCGCCGTTCAAAACCACCTCCCTGGGTTTTATCGATTTTAGATATTTGACTAATTCCTTGGCATGGCATCCGTAGGTACCCAAATGCACATCGGACAAAACCACTAGTTCCACAGGTCTTTTTTTCATGAAGTAATATTTGGTAGGTTAATTATTCGAAACTTGAAAGGAGAGCAAAAGGACTTTGACCCAAGGTTTAAGAATTTGACCAAAACGGTCAATATTGAATTAGAAATAATTTTCATGCACAGAAAATCAATGTAAATTCAAAGATTGATATTTAGGTCGACAATAAACTAAATACGACTTTAAAATTAGGTTATATGATTGTTAACAGACTGTTTTCCAAGGCTGCGGAAAGTCTAATTAGGTTGGTGATTATCAAAGAAGAGTAAACACCTACTAAAGTTTAAGAATGACTAAAAATAGCCCAGGGCAAAGGAATGGGGATCCAAGAATACTATACCCGAACAAGGTATTTGGATAAATTCTGTCTAAGTTTATCAAATGTAATGGGTTTGGTAAAATAATCGTTCATACCAACCTCTTTGGCTCCTTGGATCGTTTCTTTGGTGACATCCGCCGAGAAACCAATAATGACAAGGTCCTTCTGGGTTTTCCTTATTTCCACGGTAGCCTCAAAACCGTCCATTTCCGGCATATGGATATCCATGAAGACCAAATCGTATTGGTTTTCGGCCACCGCTGTCACGGCCTCTTTTCCATTTCCTACCCAATAGGTATTTATACCAAATGCATCCAAGGTCTTTTTGAGTACCACAACATTTACCTTATTGTCGTCTACGATCAAAACCTTAAACCCTGTCAAATCTATACTATTGGAAATGGGCGCCTTTGTTTCTGGTTGCATCTCCGTAATAGGAAACGTAAGCGAAATCTTAAATTCCGTACCAACATTTTCTGTGCTATCTACCTCAATATGACCCTCCAACAACTCTATTAGCAGATATGTAATGTACAATCCAAGTCCACTACCTTCATGCCTTTTGGTAATACCTGAATCTATTTGTGTAAACCTATCAAAAATGGTTTTAAGTTTACTTTTCGGAATTCCTATTCCAGTATCCTTAATGCCAATGCTAATATTTAAGTCACTATTGTGTATGGTCTCTTCATAGGTGATATCTATTCCTCCCTCGTCCGTAAACTTTAGGGCATTCCTCAAAAGATTGGTGAGTATCTGGCCAAACTTTCCTATGTCCGCAATAACATGGGTTTTGGAGTCCGAGACAATATCCAATTTTGCGTAAAGCCCTTTAGCCTCAATACTGGGCCTATAAATACTAATAATATTCTCCAGCTCTTCCGATGGGGAAAAGACATCCTTTTTAAAGCTTATTTGGCCAGATTCTATTTTATCTATTTCCAGAATATCGTTCACCAGTAGAAGCAATTTTTTGGAAGAGACATCCATCAAAGAAAGATATTCCATGAGGGAACTATCTATTTTGGACTCCTTTAGAACCTCAATAAAGCCCATAATAGCATTTAAAGGGGTCCTGATTTCATGGCTCATGTTGGAGACAAACTCCGTTTTTGCCTTGGAAGCTTTTTCTGCCTTGGTCCGTTCTTCCCTCAAACTTCTATTAGCTACCCGAAGCTTAATATTTAAATCCCTAAAACGTAAGTTTTCATTTCTGGAAGATTGATAAAAGTACGTCAACAAACTCATAAGTAGGGATATTAGGATCCCAAAAATTAAAATGATTGAAGAAGACTTATTCCTTTCGGCCAATACCTCCTTATTGCGGGGCATTAGATAAAAGGTCCACACCTGTTTGTCATCCTGATCTACCTCATAAGACCTAACATAGACCAAATCATCGCTAAAGTCGCTGGGCGAGGGGTTATTGAGTCTATAAAAAGTAGTTCCCTTGTCATCCTTTATTTCAATGGCATAATTGTCCATTCCCGTAGCCAA
Organism: Arenibacter algicola; assembly: GCF_018860365.1. Classification (GTDB taxonomy): domain Bacteria; phylum Bacteroidota; class Bacteroidia; order Flavobacteriales; family Flavobacteriaceae; genus Arenibacter; species Arenibacter algicola_B. The sequence goes on along the minus strand of NZ_JAHKPO010000013.1, from coordinate 545,736 downwards.
CATATCAAAAGTGGTCGTAAAATCCATTCCAGCGGTTATGGTTCCCTGGAATTTACCCCCGAAAAAAACAGGAACATCTATTAAAAAGGCATTCCCTCCCTGTATTAAGGTGGTCCAAGCCGTTAAGTTGGTCGAAGAATCCCGCACATGCCTTAGCCATTCATCACGTCTTGGGTGTTTGGAAAGATCAGCACCAATCACTGCCTCGTTCCCCTTAAGGGGCACAATCCTTTGAATTACCTGGGAACTATCTATCCATTCCACGAATTTAAAAGATTGATCTTCCTTAAGGATAAGTCTGGCGTCATCTTCCAAATATTGAAAAAAATCTCCATCGGTCATCACCAAACGCTCCATTAAATTCTCGAGGACAATAATGCTTTTTTGGCCAGAAGACAAGAATCCCTGCGACTGGATTTGCCCATTCACCTCTATGTCTTTCTTGATCAGCTCCCTATTGGAATTCAAAGAATTCTTCCAAAGCGCAACTACAACAATCATCAATACGACAAAAACAGAAAAAGGATATATTATTTCTTTCTTTGGAATCTTAAAGGACATATTAGGGGTGCTAAAAAGCTGAATTAGTTCAATTAGTGGTTGATACAGTCAAAGATATCACAATAAATAAAAAGCACCTCGTTTTATTAGGCTTATAATACAGGGGTATTAAAAACACGGTTTCCCCAATATAGAAATTAATAAAAGAAATCGGCCAATTACACATTAAACCCTGTTAATTAGCTGATTACAACTATTTTTAAAAGACAAAAACAATGTCACCATAGTCTTTTTGCAATCATGTTTTTACGAACTTCCAGGTAAAAAAGTACAGATCGGTTGGTTAAATATCCTGGTCACCTAAACGGATGGGGCAAACTGTTCTTAAAAACCTACCTTTTATACTCTTGCCCCTATGGCCAGAACCTTGGGAAAGGATACCCCAGTGAAATAATTAAAGAAATTTATAAATAAACTTTTCTAAAAATTTATCTTTGCCCAAATAAAAATCATGAATATGTCTTATGTAGATTTATATAGTGGTGGAGCACATAGAAGAAATTTAGCGCATTTTGCATCCATTGCTACTTTGGCCGCCATTGACGGTGAAATAAACTCTCAGGAAAAGGAATTATTGGATCGTTTTGCCAATAAGCTTGATATTACGGAGGACGAGTATAAAGAGGTTATGAAATCGGAAAACAAATATCCTATTAACCCACCTGCCAGTTCCGAAGAACGTTTGGAAAGGTTATACGATCTGTTCAGAATTATTTTCGTTGACAATGTAATTGATGAAGAGGAAAGAGCCCTTATAACCAAATACGCCATAGGTTTGGGGTACAGGTCGGAAAGTGCCAATCTGATTATTAAAAGATCTATAGATATTTTTTCTGGAAGAATAGGTTTTGAGGACTATCTGTACCTTTTGAAACACTAGGTTTCCGTATTGTTAAAACTAAGAAAAGGAGCTTTTGGCTCCTTTTTCTATTTTGTGGCCTGCATAAATTCCTCGGCCTTTTCTACCATTTTCTTGCTTCCACAGAAAAAGGGTACCCTTTGATGCAGTTCTGTAGGCTTAATATCCATAATGGGACCAAACCCATTACTAGCCTTCCCTTTTGCCTGTTCGGCTATAAATGCCATTGGATTGCATTCGTAGAGCAATCGCAATTTACCCTCGGCTGCAACACTGCTCTTAGGATATAAATAAATTCCGCCCTTGATCATATTCCTATGGAAATCAGAAACCAGAGAACCAATATATCTTGAGGTATAGGGTCTATCCCCTTCTTCCTTCTGACAATATTTGATGTAATCCTTGACACCTTGGGGGAAATGCACATAATTACCTTCGTTTACAGAGTAAATTTTACCTGTTTCAGGAAACTCCATATTGGGATGGGAAAGGTAAAAAGTTCCCAAGGCCGGGTTTAGGGTAAATCCGTTTACCCCATCACCAGTGGTATATACCAACATGGTTGAAGTACCATAAACAATATAACCAGCCGCTATTTGCGCCCTGCCAGGTTGTAAAAAATCTTCTAGGGCAACAGGGGTGCCAATAGGGGTAACCCTTCTATAGATAGAAAATATGGTTCCTACCGAAACATTCACGTCTATATTGGAAGACCCATCCAAGGGATCTATCAGCACAATGTATTTATTTTGGTGCTGGTTATCACTACTATTAATACTGATAAAATCATCTTCTTCCTCAGAGGCGATCCCGCAGACTATTTCCCGATTTATTAAGGTCTGAATAAATTTTTCGTTGGCCAAAACATCCAGTTTTTGTTGGTCCTCCCCCTGGATATTGGTATCCCCGGCCGCCCCAATAATATCTACCAGCCCTGCCTTATTAACCTCGTGGTTTACTACTTTTGCCGCCAATCTAATAGCGTTTATAAGTTTTGAAAGTTCCCCGGAGGAATATTGGAAAGACGATTGGTTTTCAATGATGAATTCACCCAGGGTCGTATTTTTTCTTTGCATTACAAAAGCTTTGTTTATTTGAGCACAAATATCGGTTAATTTGTGAAACTACAACGTTTTCGTAAAATAATGATTTTTTAAATTTATAACTTTGTGTTTTATTTGTAACAATTATGGAGTACAGTATTCGAGATGCCGAAGCCAAGGATATGGCCCAGGTACATAAATTGATCAAGGAGTTGGCCGTTTTCGAAAAAGAGGAAAATGCCGTGGAGATTACCGTCGAAGATTTAAAACGGGATGGTTTTGGCACCGACAAATTATTCCATTGCTATGTAGCGGAAGCCAATGGCGATGTGGTAGGAATGGCACTGTTGTACAAGAGGTATTCCACTTGGAAAGGTCCTATTATACACCTTGAAGATTTGATCGTTACAGAAGCAATGAGAGGTAGCGGTCTTGGTGCAGCCTTGTTGGGGAAAGTAGTGGAACACGGGTACCAACTTGGAGTTAAACGTATTAGCTGGGAGGTATTGGACTGGAACGAACCGGCCATTTTATTTTACGAAAGTAGGGGCGCCAAGGTTTTAAGGGATTGGAATGTTGTGCATTTGGACGAAAAAGGAATTAAAACATTTTTAAATAAGTTATGAGGGTTTTTAAATTCGGAGGAGCATCTGTAAAAGATGCAAGTAGTGTAAAAAACGTTGTTAAGGTTTTAGAGGAAGTTGGTCACGATAATACCCTTTTGGTAGTATCCGCCATGGGAAAGACTACCAATGCCATGGAAGATATTGTAAATGCCTATTTTAAGGACAAATCCTTATTGGCGTCGGCAGTTCATGAAGTTGTTCAATATCATGACAACATTCTGAATGACTTATTTTCCAATGACAAACACCCAGTTTTTGCCAAGGTCAAAACTCTTTTTGATGAAGTACAAGGGTTTTTGGTCTGGAACAAATCTCCTAAATACGGTTTTGTATATGATCAAGTTGTGGGTTATGGCGAGTTGGTTTCCACTACCATTCTAAGTGCCTATTTAAATGAAATAGGAATAGCCAATCAATGGTTGGACGTGCGCTCATTGATCAAGACCAACGATGATTATCGTGATGCCATTGTAAATTGGGAGAAGACACAAAAAAACGTCACTGAAAAAGTGGACAAGCGCAAGCTAAATATTACCCAAGGCTTTTTAGGCAGTGATGATAACAACTTCACCACTACTTTGGGCCGCGAGGGTTCCGACTACACTGCTGCCATTTTAGCCTATTGTCTAAATGCGGAAGAGGTTACGATATGGAAGGATGTTCCCGGGGTTTTGAACGCGGATCCCAGATATTTTGAAAAAACAGAATTATTGAACAAAATCTCATATCGAGAAGCCATTGAACTGGCCTTTTATGGGGCTTCCGTAATTCACCCAAAAACTTTGCAACCCTTACAGAGAAAGGAAATACCCCTACACGTTAAATCCTTCATTAATCCTAAGGACAAAGGCACAACAGTTGGTAAAGGCATAGGGATAGAACCTAAGGTTCCCTGTTTTATTGTAAAAAAGAACCTTGTACTAATGAAACTTTCCTCCTTGGATTTTTCGTTCATTGTGGAAGATAGTATCAGCGAACTATTTAAATTATTGCACGATCATCAGATGAAAGTAGACCTGATCCAAAATTCTGCCATTAGTTTTTCTGTTTGCGTTGATAATAAATTTGACAAATTACAGGAGCTTTTAAACCTATTAAAAAGCAGGTTCAAGGTAGTGCACCAAGAGGGCGTTTCCCTATATACCATTAGACATTTCGATACGGATGCTTTAACAAGCCTACAAAAAGACAAGGAAATCCTGCTTGAACAACGCGGCAAGGAAACAGTGCAATTGGTAGTACAATAGGGCTACGAAATAATTTGTTGGAAACTATAAATAAGGATAGCTGTAGCGATTTTCCTATCTTAGCGGTTACCAAATTACACTAAGGCATGGGTTTAGTAACCGCAAAGGAAGTAGCCAAGGCTATTAATCTGGATAAATACGGCTTTCTGGGAACGTTCATTGGATGGGTGCTCATGAAAGTAACCAAAATTTCCAGCATTAACCAATTTTACGACCAACACAAGCATTTGGACGGGATGGACTTTCTGGATGCCATTTTGGAGCATTATGAAATAAAATTCGAAATTCCAGAGGAGGATTTTAAACGCTTGCCCAAACAAGGTTGCTACATTACTATTTCCAATCATCCACTTGGCGGGATAGACGGGGTACTCCTTTTAAAATTACTTTTAAACCATAGATCTGATTTTAAGATAATAGCCAACTTCCTATTGAACAGGATAGAACCTATGGCTCCCTATATTCTACCCGTAAATCCTTTTGAGACCCATAAGGATGCCAAGAGCAGTATTTCCGGATTTAAGAATGCCATGAAGCATTTGCAGGACGGCCACCCTTTGGGAATTTTTCCAGCAGGGGAAGTTTCTACCTACAGGGATGGTAAATTAATTGTGGACAGACCTTGGGAAGAGGCTGCCTTAAAATTAATACGACGGGCAGAGGTACCTGTGGTCCCCATCTATTTTCACGCTAAAAACAGTAGGTTGTTTTATCGCCTCTCCAAAATAAGCGATGTATTCCGCACGGCCAAACTACCTTCTGAAGTAACCACGCAAAAGAACAGGATCATTAAGGTACGTATTGGGCAACCTATTTCCGTACAAACACAGAACGAACAGGAAAATTTAGCAGAATTTGCAGACCTTTTAAGGCGTAAGACCTACATGCTATCCAATGCCTATGAGAAAGAAAGGCTCTTGGACCAGATTCCAACAAGTTTAAAAATACCTAAGGCCCCAAGAAAAATAGCCACAGCGGTACGCACAGAAGTTATACAGGAAGAAATTGAACGCTTAAGGGAAAAAGACTGTAGGCTGTTGCAGAGCAAAAATTATGAGGTCTTTTTGGCCAAGGCTGCGGACATGCCCTTTATTCTTAAGGAAATCGGCAGACAGCGTGAAGTAACTTTTAGGGCTATAGGCGAAGGCACCAATAATGCCATTGACCTGGATAAGTTTGATAATTATTACCGACACCTCTTCCTATGGGACGATGAGGACAAAATAATCGTTGGGGCCTACCGGATGGGCATGGGTTCGGAAATATTTGAAGAGTACGGAATAGATGGGTTTTACTTACAAGACCTTTTTAGATTTGAACCAGAACTGTACGGTATGATGTCCAAATCCATAGAAATGGGCAGGGCCTACATCATCAAGGAGTATCAACAAAAACCAATGCCATTATTCCTTTTATGGAAAGGCATTGTGCATACTACCCTGCGATTCCCGGACCACAAATTTTTAATCGGAGGGGTAAGTATCAGCAACCAGTTTTCCAACTTTTCAAAATCCTTGATGATAGAATTTATGAAAAGTAATTATTGGGATCCCTATGTAGCCCAATACATTAGGCCCAAAAAAGAATTTAAGGTTAAACTAAATGATGCCGACAAGGACTTTATTTTTGATGAAACCGAAGCAGATCTTAACAAATTTGACAGGCTTATCGAAGAAGTGGAACCTGGAAGTTTAAGATTGCCCGTATTGATCAAAAAATATATTAAACAGAATGCCAAAGTGGTTGCCTTTAACGTAGATCCCTTGTTCAATAACTCGGTGGATGGTTTAATGTACATTAAAATAGCCGACTTACCTGAAAGCACTGTAAAGCCCGTTATGGAAGAGTTTCAGGCAGAATTGGAAAGAAAATTGGCCGAAGGGCAACAGGATGAAGGCAACCCCTCTTAGGATTTCCTCCCTGAGGCAATCTTAAAGCGGCCACAAGGCACTAATCCACGCCTACAACAGTACTTCTTCTTTCAAAGAGAAGATTATCCTTCCAGACATTGTCCCGTTTGCCTACGCGCTCCCTTTTACCTATAAAACGGAATCCCATTTTTAGATGTAATTCCACACTCCCCTTATTTTCTGGAAAAATTCCTGATTGTAGGGTCCATAAACCTGCTTTTTCACTTTCAACAATCAACTCCTGCATAAGCATTTTCCCTACACCTCGGCCTCTATTGCCCTGTCCTATATAAACACTCACTTCCGCCACTCCACCGTAAACACATCGGCTTGATACCGGGGAAAGAGCAGCCCAGCCCAAAATGCTATCCCCTTTGGCTGCCACCAATCTTCCTATCTGTAGATGACCTGCATCCCAAACCTCAAAGGAAGGGACCACTTTCTCGAAGGTAGCAAAACCAGTATCCATTCCCTGCTGGTATATTTGGGCTACCGATGGCCAATCGCTATTTTTCATTTTCCGAATCTCCATGAATATACTTTTTAGAACAAACCTCAGTTGTATACAGACCCTTGGATTACCTTTCCAATTTATCGTAATATTACGATTAATATTGATAAAAATAAAGTCAGACCATAAAAATCTGACTTCATATTATTCTTAGAACCAAGGTTTCTTACCCACTTGATAGGTATTGTAAAAATCCTCATCGCTTTTGGTAAGATAAATAATGCCTTCTATAACTCCAACTATAAATGTTGCCATAACAATAAAACTGCCAATTATAAAACACATAGTAGCGTAACCGACTACGGTTGCCACCAACATGATGATACCTTCTTTTTGATACCCAAGGATAAACTTATGGACGCCAAATTGCCCAAAAAGTATAGCCAGGACCCCTACCAATATCTTCTTATTTTCCCCTCCGGCACTCGCCAAACCTTCTTTAAATTCACTAGCTGACTTCTTGGCTTCCTCTTTAAAATCCTTGGCAGCTTCCTTAGTGTCTTCGGTAAATTCCTTGGCAGCCTCTTTGGTATCATCCGCAAATTCCTTTGCCGATTCCTTAGCTTCTTTGGCAAACTCTTTGGCTGATTCCTTGGCCCCTTTTGCAGCGTCTTTGGCCTTATCTCCTAAATCTTTATTTTCTTCTGACATGGTTGAATTTTAGTTGATTAATAATAGTACTAAATGTAATAATTATTTCTTAATCAAAGAAACGCTTTATCATTGGGTTCCCATAACTCCAGCTTATTACCATCAGGGTCTAAAATCCAGCCGAATTTACCGTAATTGTACTCCTCAATTTCCCCAATAACGGTAACCCCTTCTTCCTTTAAAACTTTGAGCAGTTCCTTCAAATTCTCTACCCGGAAATTCATCATAAAAGGGGAATTGCTAGGTTCAAAGTAATTGGTGTCCTTTTTCATGGGGCTCCATTGGGTAGTGCAGTCCTCCCCTTCCTTGTCCTTCCACCAAAAAGTACAGCCATATTGATCGGTATTAAGTCCGAGATGTTTATTGTACCATTGTTTAATTGCATTGGGGTCTTTGGTCTTAAAGAAAAATCCGCCCAGTCCTGTAACTCTATTTTTCATGATCTTCTATTTTAATTATCTCAACTTTGAAGGGCGAGTGCCCAGTACAATAACAAAATGACCCTATGGCTTAAAAGATCAAAATCTGAGGTTGCAGGCCGTGTTTAACAGAATTTCCCCTTGATCTTGTCTACCACCGTCTGTGCCAATTTTATTTTACTCTCCACGGTCCAACCTGCTACGTGGGGAGTAAGAAGCACATTATTGGCATTGATCAAATAGGTAAAGGCCTCTGGCAATTCTGACCCGCTAAACATATCTTCAAAAGATTTTTTTTCATATTCAAGTACATCCAAACCAGCTCCGAGCACCTTGCCCTCTTTCATTGCGGCTACAAGGTCCTCTGTTACCACACATTTCCCCCTTGCGGTATTGATCAACCAAAGCGGATTCTTGAAATCTTTTAGAAAATCGGCATTGATCATATTTTTGGTAAGGTCTGTCTGCGGTACATGAAGACTAAGTACCTCTGCCTTTTGCTTTAATTCCATTATCCCTACCTGCCTTGCGTTTTCATCGCCTACACCCCCTACAATATCGTAACAAATAACTTCTACATCAAAGCCCCTTAGCTTTTTGGCAAAGGCCTTGCCCATATTGCCATAACCAACAATCCCCACGGTTCTGCCATCCAATTCTATTCCTCGGTTACCTTCCCGGTCCCACTTTCCATTTCTTACCTCCTGGTCCGCCTTGTTCAATTTATTGAAGAGAGACAATAACATTCCCAAGGCGTGTTCCCCAACAGCATTCCGATTCCCCTCTGGGGCGGCAGCTAAAAAGATTCCCAGTCGCTTGGCATAATCGGTATCTATGTTTTCCAAACCGGCTCCCAAGCGACATATAAACTTTAGGTTGACGGCCTTATCCAAAAAGGCCTCATCTATAGTAAACCTGCTTCTGATGATAACACCATCATAGTCACCTATTTTATTTTCAATTTCCTCCTTGGAGGAGGTATAATCTTCATCATTTTGAAACCCCAGGGCATTAAACTGCTCAATGATCAGTGGGTGATTTACATCTAAATGGAGAACTTTCATAAACTAAATATTAAATGGCAAAGATACACGACCGCTGGGCTAATATAAACATGAAACCGGACTATTTTCAGGTTTAAATACAGGGACAAACCATAAAATACATCTATTTGTTTCCAAAAACACTAATTAGAAAGTGTTTATTTGGACATAGCAAAGTATGAGTGAAAAGAAACCGGACAAAAAGCAATCCCCTCCACAACTTCATCATTTTCTTATGAAATTAATCCTGGGATAATACCTGACCTCTTTATCCCTGGCAATTAAGACGGTATTGAAAATTACAAATACGAGATTAAACAAATACATAAAAATTAGAAAGAACATATTGAACCTCACACTGGAAAGTATGCTACTTGCGGAAACAACTCCATTTGTTTCCCAATAATAGGCCATGTAAACTGCATTTAACAGAAACCCAAGAAAAAGCAATACTGTCCAAGTAATTTCAAAATTGATAATATCCCTGCCTATCTTATTGAGGTCCTTTAATTTGTCCTTTTTGGAAATCCACATTATTAATGGCACCAATATTCCAAGTAAGGGAAAGAACAGGAAAGTAAGTGCGGACAAATTAAGGGCTTTCAAAAAACCCTTGTCTTCCACAATTGTCCAATCCACTAGTTCATTGGGTGTAATATTTAGTGCCTTGGCAATTCTTTTGAGGGTGTCACCGGTCGGTTGGGTTTCTCCATTCTCAATGCGCTGAATTGTTCTTAAACTCAATCCTGAATTTTCAGTCAGTGCCTCTTGGGACAAGCCATTTCTCTTTCTTAATTCCTTTACCCTATTTGCTAAATTTCCATTTTTCATTCTTGGTGTTTTAATAATTTAAAACAAAACTAAATCGGATCAGGTTTTGTGGTAACGTCATCTTTGCGCCAACTTTACGTCATCTGTGCCAATTGGTTGGTAACCGGGAAACAGGCTTTATAAATTAAACCAAGATCTTGCACTAGGGATTGCAGCCGGCTACCATGTAGCGCGGAAAGCCCGCCGCCGCCGAAGAAGGCGGAGTGCCCTAAATGCCCAAAATAACCTTGGCGATGGAAAAATAGATCAAAATCCCGAAAATATCGTTGCTTGTGGTAATAAACGGCCCCGTGGCAATGGCAGGATCTATGCCCCTTTTGTGCAGAAACAGCGGTATAAAGGTCCCTATAATCCCTGCCACCACGGTTACGGTGATCAAGGAGATGGAAATGGCCAGGGAGGTAAGAAAACTACCTTTCCAAAGCCAGGTAAAGAATAATAGTATAGATGCCAAAACGGTCCCATTTAGCAAGGCCAATAACATTTCCTTTATAAGTCTCCCACCAATACTCCCTTTTAGATCATCATTGGCCAATCCCTGCACCATTATAGCGCTGGATTGCACCCCAACATTACCGGCCATTGCAGCTATTAGCGGGGTGAAAAAGAATAGCACTCCATAATCGCTCATCAGGGTCTCGAACCCCCCCATGATGGCCGCAGCCCCAACACCTCCCAAAAGGCCCAGAAACAACCAGGGCAATCTTGCACGGGTCAGGTCCCAAATACTGTCATCTGCCTCCACATCCTGGGAAATACCGGCCGCCAATTGATAATCCTTTTCTGCCTCTTCCCTAATAACATCCACAATATCGTCTATGGTAATACGGCCAACCAGTCTTCCAATTTCATCGACCACTGGGATGGCTTCCAAATCGTATTTGGACATGATTTTGGCAACTTCCTCTGGTTTTTCATTTACGTTAACGGCATCTACCTTGGGAATATATACTTCACTGATATGGGTCTTGGTGGAGGTGGTAAGCAAATCCTTTAGGGAAAGTCGCCCCTTAAGTTTACCTTCATCATCTACCACATAAATAGAGTGAACCCTGGTAACATTTTCCGCTTGCGCCCTCATTTCCTTTACGCAGGTAAGTACGTTCCAATTCTCATTGACCTTTACCAGCTCTTTGGCCATAAGTCCACCTGCAGAATTTTCATCATAGCGCAACAGATCCACAATATGCTTGGCATGCTCCCTATCTTCCAATTCGGAGATAACCTCTTGGACCATATTTTTAGGGAGTTCCCCTATGATATCCGCAGCATCATCCGTATCCAACTCGTCCAATTCCCCTGCAATTTCCTTGGCGGAAAGATTGGCAAGGATGGCCTCCCTAACATCTACATCCAACTCCGTAAGGGTTTCCGATGTTTTTTCGCTGTCCAGAAGTTTAATTAGATAGGTGGCATGGTCCTCGTCCAATTCGTTGATAATCTCCGCCACATCCGCATAATGCACCTCAGCCAACAATACGGACAATTGTCCGTCCTGCTGGTTGTCTATTAGCTGTTCTATTTCAGCTAAATATTCCTCGGTGAGTTTAAATGGTATCATTTGCTATCTTCTGTGTCAACGAAATGAAGTCCGCAACACTCAATTGCTCCGGACGTAGGCCAAATATAGCATCTTCTTTGAGAACATCGGAAAGATTGAATGTTTTTAAACTGTTACGAATGGTCTTTCTGCGCTGGTTAAACGCTGCCTTTACCACCTGTCTGAACAGCCTTTCATCCACGTCCAAATGGAAATTTTCTTTTCTGGTAAGTCGCAACACTCCCGACTGCACTTTGGGAGGCGGATCAAAAACTTGGGGCGAAACCGTAAATAAATATTCCGCGTCGTAAAATGCCTGTACCAAAACGGAAAGTATCCCATAGGCCTTGCTCCCTTCCCTTTCACAAATCCTTTCGGCCACCTCTTTTTGGAACATCCCGGTGAATTCCGGAATCTGATCTTTAAATTCCAACATCTTAAAAACAATCTGAGTGGAAATATTATACGGGAAATTCCCGGTAATGGCGAACTGCTCTTCCCCAAAAAGGGTCCATAGGTCATACTTTAAAAAATCGGCCTCCAAAACCTTGAACTCGCCCTTGCGCTGCATTAATTTATTGTGTTCCAAAGGGAAACTGTGGTTAAGATAGATGATAGATTCCTCATCCAGATCCATAGCCACCAAATCGATATCCTTTTCCAATAAATACTTGGTGAGCACCCCGGTACCGGGCCCTATTTCCAAAACATTGCGATATCCGTTCAACCTTAGGGTTTCCCCGATTTTTTGGGCAACGGCCTCATCTTTCAAAAAATGCTGCCCTAAATGTTTTTTCGCTTTTACCGGACTTTCCTCCTGCCAAGGCCTATTGAACTTTTCCTTCTTGGTCTGAAAGGCCTTTTTCCCTTTTTTACTCATGGCGCTGCGTATTTAATTAATGTTCGCTAATGATCGCCAACTCTGTCCTAAAGGCAACAAACTTACCTGCAAAGAGTTCCATCACTTTTTTACGCAGTCTTTCTGCATCTTCGTCGTAATATTTTTGAAGGGTTTCTTTGGAATCTGTGGTATATTGTATGGAATATGTAATTCCTCCCATCTGCTCTTCCACCAGCACTTTGGTCATCAAGGCCCTGGTAAACTTACCAGTTTCCAACATCTCGGGGATATGCACCTCCTTCATCCAGGACAGCCACTGTCCTTGGATCGATTCTTCAATATTCATGGTAACATTATAAATATACATGCTATTTCTTTACTTTCCCGAAAGGGAATATTTATATTCATTTATGGACAGGCCAAGGCATTGGACACTAATTAATACTGTCTCCCCTCAACATCCTGAAATTTCTTCTTGCCAGTGGAAAAAAGTAACTATCCTGATAGTTATAGATAATTTTCTCGTAATGTGCCTTGGCCTTTTCCGGCTGATCCAGGATATTGCGATACAGTTCCGCCAGGGCAAAATTGGCATCATCGGCCAAAATATCATTGGCATAGAATTCCACTATTTTAAGGTAGTTAAATTCGGCCTTTTCATAATCCTTTAATTCTATTAAAATTTCGGCCTGTTTCAAAAGTGCCTCATCCTCTATTTTTTCCCCTTTGTGATTTTGGAGAATATCTTCCAACAGGTCCACTGCATCCTTCTTTTTGTTTTGGTAGGCCAAAAAATCGGCACGGGCATATTTTTTTAATGCGGTCTGTGTGGAATCTTCCAATGAGTTATCGGATATCAATAGGCTTAACTGCATGGCATCATTGGCAATCAATTGTGAGGTAGACCCTCTCAGTATCTTTAATTGCGTCAATGCCCAATCGAAATCCCCTTTGTAAAAACTAGTTTGCGCCACCTTAAAGCGGGCATCCTGACCAAGGACATCATTTTTTAAATCTTTCTGAATCTGGGAAAAATAGATCAAGGCCTGGTTAAACTGCCGGTCATAGACCAAAATATCGCCTAAAGTACTTTTAATATAGGATTTGCTATAATTATTTAGGGGCAGCTCCAAACTTTGACGTAATATCCTTATAGCCGGCTCGGGGTTATTCTTATTGAAGGTTAAAAATTTGGCGTAGGCTATCTGTAGCTGCAAGGTCTCCATTTCGTAACCGTAAACGCCCAATAAGTCATCAAATTTCTTTTGGACCTTGTCCAACACCTTGTCATCCGCTTCCAATAAATCTATTTCAATAAGATTTAACTGGGCATCCAGGGCCACTACGGCGTCCGCACTATTTTCGGATATATACATAAATACTTCCTTTGCCGTATCTATGTCCTGTTCCTCCATAGCCAGTTTTCCCAATCCCTGCAAACGTTGTAAAGAGGTCTCTCCTCCTCTTTTATAAATGGCCTTTTCTTGGTTAAAGGCACTCTTAAATTGTTTTTGTTGTACAAAAAGCCAACTCAACAATTCGTTCCATATGATATCCGGGCTTCTTTGTGCATTCTGAAGCAATACCTTTTTGAATTTAATGTTATTTGGGTTCTCGGCCTCCGAACTGATAAAATCGTTGATATTGCGAAGTACATTTGCCTGTGAGGCCTTGCCTTCACTTATTAATTTTAAATAGGATTCGTACATCTGCTCTATGTTTCCCTGCTCCCCGTAGATCCTAGCTTTTTGAAAATTATAATCCAATTTGGGATTTAGCTCCATTGCCACGGAATACGCCTTTATGGCATAATCCAACAAGGCATATTTCTGAAACCTATAACCAAGACCATAACCAAAATTAGGGTTCTCGTTTATTTTTTGGAGCGCTGCATTGTAATACTCTGTAGCCTTTTCCGGTTGGTCTTGTAACGCATAATTGTACCCCAGCTCTATGAGCATGGTAGGATAAATATTTTGCTCGTTCACCGCCTTCAACAAGAATTTTTCTGCTTTATCATACTGTTCCAATTGTTGGTAGCAGGCCACTAGGCCTTCGCCATAATCTGTCCGCATCGGATTTTTGGCGACCAACTTTTCATAGAATACCAAAGCCTTATCAAAGGCGCCATCCTCAAAATACTGTTTAGCCAAAAAATCTTCTTGGGAAACCAGCAGTTGGCAACAAGAAAATATAAGTATGAATATTAGTAGTCGCAAAGATTCTTTTTTTCAAAGATACGTAGAATGTACAAAGTGCGTGTTAAGTCCAATATAAAGAATTATAAGTAGGCCCAACTTTAAATTCAGCTTAGATTTAAGATGTAACTTTGTATATATTTTTTTTGATGAAACTATTAATTGCAGAGGACGAAATTTCCCTACAACAATCCATTGTCACCTATTTGGAGAAGGATGGGAATGTTTGCGAATGGGCTTCCAACTATGAAGAGGCCATTTACAAAGTATCCCTATACGATTATGACGTAATTATCCTGGATGTTAATTTAGTCACCGGAAGCGGTCTGGAAGTCCTAAAGCAATTAAAAAAGGAAAAGAAAAAAGCGGGTGTAATCATTATTTCGGCCAATAATTCCTTGAGCGACAAACTTGAAGGACTGGATTTGGGAGCAGATGATTATATAACCAAGCCCTTTCATTTGGCAGAGCTTAATTCGCGTATAAAAGCCGTTTTGAGAAGGGGCAAATTTGGCGGTGACGAAAACATCGTATTTAATGAAATACGTGTAGATACCGGAGCAAAATCGGCCTATATCCAAGACAAACCCATGACCTTGACCAGAAAGGAATACGATTTATTGCTATTCTTTATTACCAATAAGAATAGGGTCCTATCCAAAGAAATTATTGCGGAACATCTTTGGGGCGACAATAGTGATCTGGCCGATAATTTCGATTTTATATATGTCCATATCAACAACCTACGGAAAAAATTAACGTCTGAAGGAGCAAAATACATAAAGACCGCCTACGGAAGTGGTTATAAATTTACAGAAGAGTAAGACTTGGCCAAAAAGAACATTAAAATACCTCTATTGCGAAAAGCATCCAAATCATTTCTTTGGGCAAGCATGCTATTGATGGTCCTTAGTACCATTGCACTATTCTTTTATGTACGATGGTTGCTTGAACAGGAAGTAGAAGAGGAATTATTTTCCGCAGAGGCAAGAATAGAAAGTGCGCTAATGGCAGGGCAACATCCCAGCTCCTTGGCCCCCATAATAGAGATTAAGGAGGTAAACGAATTAAAAACACCTTTTACCAAGGATACGGTTATCTACGATCCTTCCCAGGATGAAATGGAATTGTTCCGGGAACTCTCTACCTATAAAAGAATCAACAATAAATCGTATAAGATATCTGTACGCGTTCTTGTTGTGGAAACCAACCAAATTTTATGGGCCATAATTCTTTCCTATATAGTCATAATATTCCTGGTCTTTGTTTTCCAATTCTACCTTAACAAATCCAGTAACAAGAAAATATGGAATCCGTTCTTTCATAATTTGGAACAAATGAAAAAGTTTTCATTGTTGTCCAAGGAACCGATTCAGCTATTGGACAGTGAAATCCTGGAGTTTTCCGAACTAAACAAAGAGATTGCCTTATTAACGGGCAAAGTCCGTGACGATTATGAAAACTTAAAGCAATATACAGAGGATGTTTCCCATGAACTACAGACCCCTCTGGCCATTATACAGGCCAAAATTGAAAATATAATTAACGACCAAACGGTAACGGAGGTACAATTTAACCAGTTGGCGTCTATACAAAAAGACATACAGCGCTTAACACAATTAAATAAACGCTTGGCATTGTTGACCAAGTTGGAGAACCTCCAATTTACACACAGGGAGAATATTGACATTACGGACTTAGTAGCCCAGATCATTGCCAATTTTAATGAAATATCTACCATTAGCTTAACCTTCGGGAAAACCAACGACATCATAGCCACTATGGATCCTTATTTGGCGGAAATATTGTGCAACAACATCATTTCCAATGCTATAAAACACAGTGCCCATAAAAAACCTATAAACATAGAAGCGAAAGACATGGTTCTTTCCGTGTCCAATTTTGGCCTTAAGCCCATTACCAATCCACAACATCTTTTTACACGATTTTATAGGGAAACCAAGGAAATAAAATCGACCGGACTGGGTCTCGCCATTGTAAAAAAGATATGTGACCTTTACGGATACAACATTTCCTATACCTACATAAACGAACATCACTGTTTTTCAATAGACTTTGGCACCACCAAGCCTGCTAGGGAATAAACCGCACTTAATGGTTGGCTTTAAATTCTCTTTAGATTATTCCCCTACTTTTCGTTCAAAATTGAATTCTTACTGCCAAAATGAACAAGAATACCACCCTCTTACTAGTATTTATACTCTTTAGCCTTTCAATTGTTTCTGCCCAAAAATCCATAAGTATCACCGGACTATTGGTAGACGCCTCCACCAACGAACCAATGCCATTTGCAAATGTGGCTGTTACCCAATTTCCGGACAATTCTTTGGTAACGGGAGGTATAACGGAAGATGATGGGAAATTTTTTATTGAAAATATCCCCGTGGGAACCTACACCATTTATTTTACCTATATAGGATATGCCTCAACCTCACAAAAAATTACGACTAGTGGCCTTAACACCGTTTTCGATCTGGGACGGATAGAATTATCCCCGGACGCCGAAATGTTGAAGGAAATAGAAGTTACGGGAAAACAGGCCACCACCAATTCTGAACTGAATAAAAAATCCTTTAATCTAAGCGACAATATTGCCCAATCCGGGGGTTCTGTACTGGATGCCATGAAAACTATGCCCGGGGTAACCTTTGACCAGGACGGAAAGGTAATACTTCGGGGAAGTGACAAGGTCGTTATTTTAATAGACGGAAAACAATCCAGTCTCACAGGATTTGGCAATCAGAAGGGATTGGGCAATATCCCCGCGGCCAATATTGAAAAAATAGAAATAATCAATAATCCATCGGCCAAATACGATGCCAACGGTTTCGCAGGAATCGTCAATATCATATATAAAAAGGAAAAAAAGACCGGATTTAATGGCGATGCCGGACTTTCCTTTGGCATAGGGGCTTTGGGCAAAAAGAAGGAAGATACCAGAACCGATCTTGGATCCTACACCTTTAACCCCAAACTTATTCCCAGCTTAAATTTCAATTACAAGAGTAATAAATTGAACTATTTTTTACTGTCGGAATTTATTTTACAAGAGGCCCTACCAAATAACGAATTTACTACGAGACACTATGACGACGGCAGAAATACCATCTCGCAGGTACCGGAAAACCGCAGGCAGTTCCGCGCCATTATAAATGGGGGCATAGACTGGGAATTAAATAACAATGATGCCATTACGGTTTCGGGCATGTACGACCGTGAAAAGCACATAGACACCTCACAAGTTGCCTTTATAAATTTGAACACCAATAGCCGGGAAAGGTATTACAATTGGCAGGAGGAAGAAGTTACAAGTTATATAAATGTGGCTGTAAATTACAAGCACAAATTTTCGAAGATAGGCCACACCCTTAGCGCAAATGCCCAATACACAAGAGGGCTGGAGGATGAAAGCTATTTCCTGAACGATAGTTCCGCCATAAGGGTCGGGCGGGATGCCACCAATATTTTGGCCATTGAGCACACAACAAGCCTATCGGCAGATTACTCCAGAGCCCTAAAGCATGGGAAAATAGAATTGGGATCCAAAGTAAGAATTAGAAGGTTGCCGGTGGAGTACACTATAACTCCAGGAAACAATAGTATTATATATCCCGATATGGGTACCTATTCCGACTGGGGCGAAAACCTCTACGCCCTTTATACCAACTATTTGCTTGAGAAAGAAAAATTTGACATAGAAGCAGGCCTGCGAGCAGAACATACCGATGTATTTTATGACATAGACCCGGCAAACAGCTATTACCAGAACAATGATGCCTATAATTATTTTGAACTTTTCCCCAGCTTGCGTTTTACCTATAAATTAAATGATTACAATAGGCTATCCATGTTTTACAATAGACGGGTAGACAGACCAGGCGAACCCGAACTGCGTATTTTCCCCAAATACGATGATCCAGAACTCTTAAAAGTGGGCAATCCGTATTTACGTCCACAATTTACGGACGCCGTTGAACTGGCCCATAAATACAGCTGGGGGACCGGTTCCCTTTTTTCTGCCCTTTATCACAGAATGATAAAAGATCAATATATGCGTATTTTTAGCATAGACGATTCCAATCCTGACTATGATATTGTAAACAAAATATATCAGAATACAGGTAATGCTACCAATACCGGTATTGAATTACTGATGAGTCAGAATATTACCAGAAATTGGAAACTGTCCGCAAGTATAAATTGGTATGTAAACAGCATAGACAATTATACCGGCACTTTGTTATTCCCTTATGTACGGCCATTTTATATTGAAAAATCATCGGATAATGCAGGCGATTTTAAAATTAACAATGAAATTACCTTGCCCGCCAATTGGGCACTGCAGCTTACGGGACTATATTACTCCGACAAGAATATTCCACAAGGCAAACAACTATCTCGATCCTCGATTGATGCCGGTATAAAGAAAATAGTTTGGGATGGCCATGGAGAGTTTACCCTCTCCGCCTCGGACATTTTTAACACCTTTGGCCTGCGGCAAGAAGTTGTAAGTGACGGCTTTACCGCTATGTATGAAAACTATTTTGAAACGCAGATAATAAGGGCCGGATTGAAGTATAAGTTTTAATTAGTACAAAGACCCAAGACCTTGATACTTTAAAATTTCTTTAGAATGTTATCCTAATATTGATTTATAATTATACATTTAAAATGTGGCAAAAACTTTTCCCCGACCGATTTGCACTACTAAAAACCTTTATCTGCATTTTCCTAATACTGTCCTTCTTAGTTAGGACCGTATTTTTATTTTGGAGCTTTGGGGAAATTGACACCTCGATCACAACACTACTCTCCACCTTTGCTATCGGGTTTTTATTCGATGTAGGCACTGTTTCCTTCTTTGCTCTGCCCTACTCTTTATATTTACTGCTGATGCCCCAAAAATTTTACGGAAGTATCGTAGACAAATCAATCACCTATTTTGCTTATACCATAGGCCTAATAATATTCCTGTTTTCGTTCTTTGCAGAAATCACTTTTTGGGACGAATTTAAAAATAGGTTCAATTTTATTGCGGTAGATTATTTGGTCTATTCCTACGAGGTGGTCAAAAACATAAACGAATCCTACCCCATCCCCTATTTGGTCGGCCTGATTTTAATCGCAGTTGGGGTATTGATATTTATTACCTACAAAAAAGCGGCATTCAACAAAACATTTAAAAGCACCACCCCCTTTAAAGCCAAGTTATCACCCTTCCTTGCCGTTCTATTTATTGCTATTATTTCTGGATTATTTATTAAGAATAAACAGGCAGAACAGTTTGCCAACAGGTACAACAACGAATTGTCCAAGGCCGGAATCTATTCCTTTTTTGCCGCATTCAGGAACAACGAACTTTCTTTCGACGATTTTTATAAGACTATAAATACCGATAAGGCTTTTGATCTGGTGAAAGCATCCTACAAAAATGAAAAGGCAACTTTCCTAAAACCAAAAGACCATTCCATACTTAGAACAATTCAAAATACAGATTCATTAGCCAAGTCCATTAAGCCGAACATTATTTTCATTTGTATAGAAAGTTTGAGCGGCAAATATTTGAACACCCTTGGTGGCGATTACAACATTACCCCAACCCTGGACAGTTTGGCATCTAACGGCATATTTTTCACCAATCTGTATGCCACTGGAACAAGAACAGTCCGTGGTATGGAAGCCATAACCCTATCCATTCCTCCTACACAGGGAAGAAGTATTGTGAAAAGAACAGACAATATAGGACTATTTACTATTGGGGAAGTATTTAAAAACATGGGGTATAGCCGTAATTTCTTTTACGGGGGGGATGGTTATTTCGATAATATGAACACCTACTTTGGTGGCAACGGATTTAATATCGTAGACCGTGGCAGAGGTTTTCTACTGGACAAGGAAATAAAAACCACAAGAACCAACATTGAGGATGACGAAGTAACATTTGAAAATGCTTGGGGCGTATGTGATGAGGACATTTATAGAAAGGTGATAAAGGAAGCCGACATGGCCCACGAAAACAACAAACCCTTTTTCGATTTTGTGATGACCACCTCCAATCACAAACCCTACACTTATCCTGAAGGTTCAATAGATATCCCATCTGGGACCAGCAGACAAGGGGCAGTAAAGTATACCGATTACGCTATAGCCCAATTCTTGAAAATTGCCAAGACAAGGCCATGGTTTAAGAACACTGTTCTGGTTATTATGAGCGATCATTGTGCCAGCAGTGCCGGAAGAGGGGAACTGGATATCAACAATTACCACATCCCGGCCATGATTTGCAATCTTCAGGATACTGCACCGCAAAAAATAAATAAGCTTTGTTCCCAAATAGATATGTTTCCCACGGTATTTTCGTTATTAAACTGGGATTACACCAGTAATTTGTTCGGAAAAAATATCTTTACCATGAAACAGGAGGACGAAAGGGCGTTTATTGGCAATTACAGGAAATTGGGCCTTTTAAAAGGAAATAAAGTAATGGTTTTGGGAGATCAAAAGAAGTTTAACTTTTACGAATGGAATTCCACCAATAATAACCTAACCCTAATTCCTACAGACAAAAATTATTTGGACACCACCATAGCATTTTACCAGGCAGCCAATTATTTGTACGCCCACAACGGGCTAAAGACACAGCAATAAATATTTTGAGAAATATTCATTTTATAATCAATCCAAAAGCCGGTTCCGGTAACAATTTTTTGGAAAAGGAATTCCTTAGATCTTACTTTAAGGAAACTGAATATCTCCTTTCCGTTAAATACTCCAAATATAAAAAACAGGCTATTTCACTTACCAAAGATTCCATCAAAGAAGGTGCCCAAACCATTGTAGCTTGTGGAGGGGACGGTACCATCAATGAGGTTGCCTCTTGTCTGGTTGGCACAAATATAATGCTGGGAATTATTCCTATAGGATCGGGAAACGGATTGGCTTCCAATCTTATGATTCCCTCAATAATTGAAAAAGCTATTGAAATAATTAAAAAGAACGATATAGTAACTATAGATGTTGGAAAAGTAAATGAATCCTATTTTTTCAGTAATACGGGAATGGGTTTCGATGCCAATGTCATAAAAAACTATGAAGCTTTAAAAAAGAGAACCCTTATTGGGTACCTAAAGGCCTCGCTTAGATCCTTTAACGAGTTTAAAAAAGGACGGGAAGTAAGAATATCCATAGATGAGGACCATACCATATATAACCCATTTTTAGTATTCGTTTCCAACTCCAATGAACTGGGATTCAACATTAGTTTAACCCCTAAAGCCTCTTTAATGGATGGCCAGTTGGACGTACTAATAGTTCCTGAACTAAGTAAATTAAAAATGTTGTTGTTCGGCGCATTAATGTTGGTCCGTAAGTACCATTGGCTAAAGGAGATCAAAACCTATCAAACCAAAACATTACAAATTTACAGGAATGACGGGTTATTTTTGGATTCGCAAATAGATGGGGAATTCCACAAAATGGAAGACAAACATATTAATATTTCCATATTGGAAAAATCCTTGGACATTCTTGCCCCTAAGAACATTGAACTCCGGCTTTAGTTTATCCTTAGATTCATTCATTTAATTTGGTTATTTGGTATGCCCAGAAAATCCCATTCTTTTTAACGCTCATAAAACATGGCTTCCAACTTAAGTCGGGGAATATTAAAACTCCATCACCATTTCAAAACCCTGTTATTTTTGCTGGCAATACTATTCAGCACTTTGCTGAAGGCCCAGGACAAAACAATTACTACATTGGGGGATGTTTTAATATTTACCATGCCCGCCACGGCCTTGGGCTCTTCTATAATCATCGGAGATCAAAAGGGAGCATGGCAATTTACCAAGGGCTTCCTCCTGAACCAGGCACTGACCATTGGTCTAAAAACAGCCATAGATAAGCCCAGACCTGATTTAAGCAATAATTCCTCCTTTCCCTCAGGCCATACCTCCATCACTTTTCAAAGTGCAGCTTTCATCCAAAAACGCTATGGTTGGAAATATGGTGCTGCAGCCTATGCGCTGGCCGGTTTTACCGGTTATTCCAGGATACAGGCCGATAAACACGATGGTTGGGATGTTTTGGCAGGAGCCATAATAGGGGTTGGTAGCTCCTATATTTTCACTACCCCATATCAAAAGGAACATATGGAGATCACCTTTAACAGCAGTGATGAGAACTATCTCCTAGGCTTTAAATACAAATTTTAGTCCCGTTAATATCAGCCGATTTTATCAAAACCGGTATAAGGTATAAGGACTTCAGGAATTTGGATTCCATCCTCTGTCTGATAATTTTCCAATATTCCGGCCAATACCCTGGGCAAGGCCAATGAGCTACCATTTAAGGTATGTGCCAATTGACTTTTTCCATTTTCGTCCTTATAGCGCAATTTTAATCTATTGGCCTGGAAGGTTTCAAAATTGGAGACCGAACTAATTTCCAACCAGCGATCTTGGGCGGTTGAAAAGACCTCAAAATCATAGGTAAGGGCAGAAGTAAAGCCCAAATCCCCTCCACAAAGACGCAAGATCCTGTAGGGCAATTTTAGTTCCCTAAGTATATTTTTCACATGCTCTACCATACCATCCAAGGCTTCGTATGATTTAGCGGGATGCTCCACACGTACAATTTCTACCTTGTCAAATTGATGCAAGCGGTTCAGTCCGCGCACATGGGCACCGTAACTCCCGGCCTCCCTCCTAAAACAAGGAGTATATGCCGTGTGGGTAATGGGAAAATCGGCCTCGTTTAGAATAACATCCCTAAAAATATTGGTTACCGGCACCTCGGCCGTTGGAATCAGATAAAGATCGTCCTCACCTACGTGATACATTTGTCCTTCTTTATCGGGCAACTGGCCCGTACCATAACCTGATGCCTCATTTACCAAATGGGGCACTTGAATTTCATTATATCCAGCAGCTGCATTCCTATCCAAAAAGTAAGAAATAAGGGCTCTTTGCAATCGGGCACCTTTTCCCTTGTACACCGGAAATCCGGCGCCAGCTATCTTTACTCCCAGTTCAAAATCAATAATATCATATTTCTTTGCCAATTCCCAATGTGGCAGCGCACCCTCTTTTAGAGTTGGGATATCCCCTTCCCTGAACACCTCTTCATTATCCTCCTCAGTGCTACCGGCAGGTACTGATGTATGTGGAACATTTGGAATTTGGTACAGTAAATTTTGTAGTTCGGTTGCAGTTTCGGTCAAGGCCTCGTTCAATTCCTTGGACTCCTCCTTCAAACTACCGGTTCTTTCCTTTAAAACGTTGGCTTCCGCGGCCTTACCGCTTTTATAAAGTTGGCCTATTTCCTTTGAAATACTATTGGATTCCGCAAGTGTATTATCCAGGCGTGTCTGCAGGGACCGTCGTTTTTCATCCAATTGAAGTACGCTTTCAATAAGTGGAAGGGCATCAATATTACGCTTTTTTAAAGCTTCGACAATTTGTTCCTTATCCTCACGGATAGCCTGTAACTGCAACATTTTTTTGATTTTTATCGTGCAAATTTAACCTAATCTTCGGATTTTCGGCATAAATTTAGCCTAGATATAGCTAGCAAAATTAAATTTCATGGTTTTTGAACACATCGCCTTGAACGTAAAAAACATCAAGGACATTAAGGAATGGTATGTTGCCAATGTGGGATTAAAAGTAGTTTTTGAACAAACTGAAGCTCCTTTCATGACCTTTTTGGAAGATTCAACGGGACGTGTAATCCTAGAACTTTACCATAGACCTGATGAAGAAATTACAGATTTTAAAACAAAGCATCCTCTAACTTTTCATATGGCATTTGTGTCCAAAAATGCCGAAAAAGATAAGATAAGGCTATTGGATAAAGGAGCCTGTTTTGTTGAGGAAATAACAAAGGAAGACGGCAGCCATTTGGTAATGCTTCGTGACCCATGGGGCATGCCCCTGCAACTTTGCCATAGGGCCAAACCATTTTAGAAAGCCATAGGGCAATCCTATTCCACTAATTTTTGGATGGGGAAGGCAAAATCCAATCGTTATGCCCAAAATAGTTCCAGGACACATTGCCAAGGTCTATTTTTGGGTCTATAAATTCTTGATACGGTTTTCCATTTACACTCACCCTGGAATTTACAAAAACCGAGATGTCCTCCCCTTTTTCATTGTATTCCCGTTTTAAGCGTTGGGCAAACTGCCACATAAAATCCGGATAGGATTTAATTTTACTTTTCTGTCCCCTTGTTAAATAATCGTCCAAATTTACCAGATAGGAATTCCCGTTGGTATGGTTCACTATTCTAAAAGTAGTAATTCCGGTCCTACTCCGCAACATCATTCTCCAACTCAACCTATGCCCCTCTTCTGTCCATAACACATCGTCCTTTATAAAATAATGACGGATCGGCAGGGCCAATTGGATCAAAAAATAAAGGGACAAAATTCCCAAAACCAATTCTCTTTGGGGCGGAACAATAATGGCACCTCCTTGGTAGGGTGCCTTCTTTTTAAAAAACAATTTCCGGATGGTTTCCGGTTCAAAAAAGAATACCGTAAACGCCAATGCCAAATAAGGAAAAATTCCGATTTGAAAGACTATGGAATTGAACAAATGAAAGAATATGGAAGCAAAAAAAGCCCATTTACGGGTCGGTTTCCACAAGAGAGCTGGTACAATCAAAAAATCGAAAAGAATACCCGAAACACCAACTACCCTATGTACCAAAGGTTCCTGAAGAAGGCCCCCAATGATGGGATAGGACTTTTTATTTTTAAACAGAATCTCTATAATACTGAAATCCAACCAATCACCATACATCTTGGCCAAGGAGGCATAAGTGTAGACAATGAACAACTGAAAAACAATTGCCCATTTGATATAGGCGGACATGTGATTGGCCTTTATGGAAGGGTTTCTCTTGGCATCCAGAGAATAATCCCTGTTTGCCGGTAAAAAAGTCATTATCAGCGCAATCAATACCAGCAGGTAATAATGATTATTGTAGGCTGTTTTTTGCATAAGGTAAACGCCGGTCCAGAGCAGGGCAAAGGCCGCAGCGCTAAATCGGTACCTATAACCCAGCGCTATACAAATCCCCAGGGTGCCCATTGCAATAAAATACAAATACATGCCTATTCCGGGCAATGGCTGCAACCAGTCGAAACCAATAAAATTAAAGGTAAATTCCGGATCTATCAGATTTTTCCTGACCCAACCCGTGGCAATGGCCCCATAGCATTCCAGGCTTACCAAAATGCCAAAAAATACCCTGAATATTAGAAGCGGACTATTATCGATTTGCTTAAAAAGAAACCGATCCAACATTTACTTGGAAATTATGGAAAGGGAGGTCTCCCGATCTTTTTTCAATTGCGCCTGTAGGCCTTCCAAGGAATTGAACTTTTTCTCATCCCTTAAACGATCAATAATGTCGATCTGAATTTTTTTTCCATAAAGGTCCTGGTCAAAATCGAAGAAATTAATTTCTATGCTTTTTGTCTTGCCCTCCACGGTAGGATTAAAACCGATATTCATCATTCCAAATACCGTTTTGTCCTCTATTACACTGCTCACCACATAGACCCCGTTCTTGGGAATTAGCTTGTATTCCTCCGGAATGGATAAATTGGCAGTTGGAAAGTTTAATTTTCTACCTATTCCTTTTCCTTTTACAATGCTCCCTGTTAGCATATAATTATATCCCAAATACATATTGGCCGTTTTCATGTCCCCCTCTTCCAAGGCTTTCCTGATTTTGGTGGAACTAACGGAAACATCATCCACTTCTTGGGCGGATATCTCTTCCACCTCAAAGTCCAACGCATTTCCAAATGCCATTAGATCATTTATGTTGGCATTCCTATTTCTGCCAAACCTATGGTCGTAACCTATAATAATTTTTTTGGTCTTTAAATCATTGACCAAAATATCCCTAACGAACTGTGTTGCCGATAAGCGGGAAAATTCTTTGGTAAAAGGATGTACAATTAAATAATCGATTCCTAATTCCTCCAAAATTTTGATCTTCTCATCAATGGTATTTAAAAGTTTGATAGAGACATCTTTTTGTAGCACCATCCTGGGATGTGGGAAAAAAGTAAGTACCGTAGATTTCAACTCCAGTACTTTGGCATTATTTATGAGACGTTCCAATATTTTACGGTGACCAATATGCACACCATCAAAAGTGCCAATAGTAATGGCAGTAGGGTGCGCTTTATCGTAATTGGAGATGCTTTGAACTGTTATCACAAATTCGAATAATAAAAAAACTTATCTTTGAGTTTGTACAAAAACCCGCTTGATGGTTGTAAAATTACGTCTTGTTTTTTCAATATCCATATTTTTTCTTTGCTATTGCGGATTTGGGCAAGCTAATTATTGGCAAAAAACCGATTCTAGGAGCAAGAAGTCCCAAAGGCAATCGGAGAATTTGGAGATAAATCACGGCCTTACTTTTTCTTTGAAAAAAGATGTTTTTGTCAATGAACTAAAGGCGACGAAAATCCAAAAGTCTTCAAAAATAGTGAGTTTTCCAGACGAAGACGGGGACTTGATACCATTCGTTGTTCAAGAAGCTTCCGTACTTTCTCCAGAACTTTCCAAGAAATACCCCCAGATAAAGTCATATGTCGGTAGAGGTTTAAAGAATGAAAAGGACAGGGTAAGATTTAGTGTTTCCCAAAACGGCATACAAAGCATGATCGTGTACGGTGAAAGCAAAAATGCCACCTACATGCAAAAAGTATCGGATTCCGAAAATGAATATATAGTGTACAATAGGAAAGACACCTATATGATGAACACCAATTTCATTTGCGAGACCACTTCCATTATCGAAAAGGACAAAGGACCCTCCGCTTTAAAATTGGTAGATGGCCAAGTATTAAGAAAATTCAGGGTGGCCATCTCGGCTACAGGAGAGTATACCGAGTTCCACGGCGGAACCGTTCCGGATGCCCTAGCGGCCATAAATGCTACCATTACACGGGTAAATGAAATATTTGAAACCGATTTGGGAATTAGTTTAGAGATTGTTGCCAATACCGATCAGGTAATCTACACGGACAAGGACACTGATCCCTATGGAACAAATCTTAATTCTGAAGTACAAAATACCTTAACGACGGTTATTGGTGCTGATAATTACGATGTAGGCCATTTGTTTCAAAAGGACGAAAATGGAGGGAATGCCGGATTTATTGCCTCTGTTTGTATAGATTCCAGAAAAGGGAGCGCCTATTCCTCTGCCTTAATTCCTCAAGGGGACATTTTTGACCTGGATTTTGTAGCACATGAAATGGGACATCAGTTTGGCGCCAACCACACCTGGTCCTTTGAATCCGAAGGAACTCTGGTACAGGCCGAACCAGGAAGCGGTACAACAATTATGGGATATGCAGGTATTTCCGGCAATAATAATGTGGCCTTGAATGGAGATGACTATTTTCATTACTACAGCATCTTTCAGATATTGGAATATATAAAAACTACGAGTTGTGCCCAGGAAATCTCCTTACTCAACAATCCACCCGAAATAGTGCCCACCGGCAACTTTACCATTCCAAAATCTACTGCCTTTAGGCTTAAAGGGAATGCAACGGATTTGGATGAAGATGATATACTTACATACAATTGGGAACAAATAAATGACGGCATAGTAACCCATAATACCTTTGGGCCAACAAATCTCAGTGGAGCCAATTTTAGATCCCTAAAGCCAACGGTAACACCAACCAGATATTTTCCCAGGCTAAGCAGCATCGTATCGGGCAATCTTACCCAAACCAATCCCAATGTAAATACCACTTGGGAAACCGTTTCCGCTGTAGAACGTGAACTGGACTTTGCCCTAACTGTCAGGGACAATTCCCTTGGTGGAGGACAGGTTACATCGGACTTGGTCAAAGTTATGGTCATAGACAATGCAGGGCCCTTTGTGATAACGTCACAATCCACCAATGAGATTTATACGGCAGGTACTCGACAAGAAGTTGTCTGGGATGTAGCAAAAACAAATCAGGGTCCGGTAAACGCTCAAAAAGTAGACATCTATTTTTCCGCCAATGGAGGCGCTTCCTTTCCCATAAAATTAGCGGATAGCGTACCCAATGACGGACAACAGGACATATTGATCCCTGGATTTGCCACTCCTACAGGCCGAATAATGGTCAGCGCACACGACAATATCTTCTTAGCGGTAAACGCTTCCAATTTTACGATAACACCATCAGATATAGTATTGAACTTCGCCCAATTGCAGCATGAAGTTTGCCAAGGAAATGATTTAATTGTGCCCTTCAACTACCAAACATATAATGGTTTTTCCGAGGAGGCCACCTTTTCTGCCACTGGTATGCCCCCAGGATTGACGGTCGATTTTTCGCCTACCTCCACCATAGTGAACGACACTCTGGTGAATATTACCTTTTCCAATACGGATTTGGTAACTCCCGGCAATTACCCCATAAGCATAGTGGCCACTTCAGAAAATGCCACCAAGGAAGTTGTAATAGATGTGAAAATATTGGAAACTGCATTTACGGATGTGGTCCTGCAATTGCCCACCAATGGCTCTACAAGTGCACGTATAACATCACAATTGGAATGGGAATCCAATTCCTCTTATACCTCCTATGATGTTGAGATTGCCGATGACGCAGCCTTCACCAATATTATTGATTCGGCCACTGTTATTTTCAACTACTATTTAGCCACCGATCTCGCAGAGGAAACCACTTATTATTGGCACGTTAAACCCAAAAATAGTTGTGGAGAGGGAACCTTTGGCCCGGCCTTTAGCTTTACTACCTTGGAACTAAACTGTACTTTGGAATCAGCCAAAGATTTGCCCATTACCATATCAACAACCGGGGCACCCACAATAACTTCCACCATTACCCTTTTGAACGACCTGCCTGTGGCCGATATAAATGTTAATTTGGATCTGACCCATTCCTTTCTTGCCGATCTGGAAGTAACCCTTATATCCCCTGCCGGCACTCGGGTAATTCTCGTATCCAATTCCTGTGGAGGAAATCAGGATATACTGGCGACATTTGATGATAGCGCAGAAGGATTCATATGCGGAACAACTCCGGCCATACAGGGCACCGTAAGGCCCTTAGGCTCTTTGACAGCTTTTAACGGGGAATCTACCTATGGGGATTGGATATTGGAGGTCAAGGACATTGCGGCCTCGGATGGAGGATCCTTAAATGGGTTTTCTATGGATATTTGTGTAGAAGGCACCTTTAGGGCAGATGAGGATAAAGATGGTGTTTTTGATGATGGCGACGATCTATGCCTAAACACGCCCATGGGGGCTACGGTGGATTTAAACGGATGTGCCGTTTATATTTTGCCTGCGGATAATTTTGAAGTGGAAATCAACAGTGAATCCTGTAGCAATCAAAATAATGGTTCTATACGTATCGTAGCCGGCATCAATATGGACTACGACCTTACACTTATCGGTAATGGAATAAATGAGAGCAATAATTTTACCAATTTCTTATTTAAAGAAGGCCTTGCAGCCGGTACTTATGAAATATGTATTATTGGAACGGAAGATGACAAGGTATACGAACCCTATTGTTTTCAAGCCATCATTACAGAACCTCCACCTTTAACCGTTACTTCCAAGCTCACCGCCTCGGGGAACCAGGCCATATTGAACCTGGAAGGTGGTGATTTGTACAATGTTGAGTTAAATGGTATTGTTACGCAAACCAAATCTTCCAGCCTTACATTGGACCTTAAACAAGGTTCCAATCAAATTAAGGTGTCGACCAATCTGCCATGTCAAGGTGTCTTCGAAGAACAATTGTTTCTTATGGACGAACCTTTGGTGTTCCCCAACCCCTTTGAGGAGGAAGTCAATATTTTAATCAATAATGGACCGGATACCGTAAATGCCCAAATTTTTAATTATGCAGGGCAATTGATAAGCCATAAGGATTATACCCTGAATAGTAATGAAATTAGAATTAATTTTACTGGCTTGCCCTCGGGTATCTATATCCTTAAGGTAAAGGGAGAAGGTATAAATAGTAATTTTAAGGTAGTAAAAAAATAGACGGATGAAACCAATAGCCATAATTTTATGTTTTTTGGCCCTAGTGGGATGCGGAGGGAAAGACTCTCCCAAACCACCCTTGTCTGCCCAGCTGGTCTTTCCGCAAAAAAACTCGGAATGCACAACCGGCATAAACGTAACTGGAACCAACAATTCTACGGTACAATTTAGATGGCAAACATCGGACCACACGGAATCCTATGAATTAAGGGCTACCAATTTGAATACCAACACTACACAAACCATTGTGGTTAGCGGCACTTCGGCAAATTTGAATATTGAAAGGGGAGCCCCATATTCTTGGTTGGTAGTTTCCAAAAACACCAAAGTTTCGGAAACGGCACGTAGTGAAACATGGCGGTTTTTTAATGCGGGTGTAGAAACCACCCATGCACCTTTTCCCGCAGAGGTTATATCTCCCAAAACAGGAGCGAACATAGCCAGGGATATCAATAATGAGGTTCGTTTGGAATGGGAGGGCGCAGATGTGGATAATGATCTGGAAGGATACCAGGTATACTTTTCAACCGAAAGCCCACCAACTACTCTAATAAGCACACTAACGTCCGGGAAATCCGATCTAAAGGTAAGTGTTGAAGCCAACACCGTTTATTACTGGAGAATAATTACCATGGATAGGGAAGGAAACACCGCTACAAATAGCATTTCCGAGTTTAAAGTACGCTAACAGCTGTTAGGTTCCGTTGTATTCGTTCATTGTCCTATTTACACCAGAAAGCACAAATGAACGGATAAGGGCATTGACTCTTTCATATCGTTCAACCAAGGCTTCCTTTTCCTCTTGGTTCCATTCTCCCAAGACATAATCTATTTGTTTGCCTTTTCCAAAATCGGATCCAACGCCAAATCTCAATCTATTGTAATTGGTAGTAAGAAGATACTGCTGAACATCCTTCAATCCATTATGGCCTCCATCACTTCCTTTGGTCTTTAAACGGATGGTTCCGAAAGAAAGATTAATATCATCTGTGATGATAAGCACATTTTCAAGAGGGATATTCTCCTTGTCCATCCAATATTTTACAGCTTTTCCACTTCTGTTCATATAGGTAGATGGTTTAAGACATAATATACTTCTACCCTTGACCTTAAAAGTGCCCACATCTCCCAACTTTGCCGTTTCAAAGGTAAAATCTTCCTCTGTGGATAGGGAATCCAATATTTTAAAACCAATATTATGACGGGTTTCAACGTATTCCTCCCCAATATTACCCAGTCCTACAACTAAAAATTTCTTCATGGCGTCTTTTTCATCCAACCATGTCCCCTTCAATTTAAAAAAAGATTCTAAAAACTGGAACATAGCACTAATTTTGAAATTGATAAAAATACAAAAGCATCCCGCAGATACGGGATGCTTTTACACTTATTTTAGATAAAATCTATTCGTTACCGCCTTCAGCTGGTGCTTCTGCAGCAGCTTCTGCTCCTTCTTCTCCTTCTTCATCCTCTTCATCTGTCAAGACTGCATTACGTGCAGCTTTAACCTGAACAACCACAGTGTTTTCTGGGTGAAGGATAGTAAACTCATCTTTCAACAATGTAGATACGGAAATATTTCCTCCGATTTTCAATTTAGAGATATCCACATCAAAGAAATCTGGCAAATTGTCTGGCAATGCCTTAATAGCAAGCTTTCTTTTTCTGAACAATAATCTACCACCATTTCTAACCCCTGGAGAGTTACCCAACAACCTTACTGGAATGTCCATAGTAACTTCTTTATCCTTGAACAACTGATAAAAGTCTACATGTAAAATACTATCGGTTACAGGGTGAAATTGAATATCCTGCATTACCGCATCGTACTTTTTACCATCTTCCAAATCAACCACAACAGTGTGTGCGTTTGGAGTGTACACTAAATCCTTGAACGATAGTTCTTCTGCTGCAAAGTGTAATGGTTTTTCCCCTCCGTAAATAACGCAAGGAACCTTTCCAGCATTACGTAAGGCCTTTGTTGCTTTTTTGCCCACGCTTTCTCTTTCTGATCCTTTAATTGTAATTGACTTCATTGTATTTATTAAATATTAATTAAATTACTTTCTTATAATATACTTCTACATTAGAAACTTGGAACTAATTGAAGTATTGTGATGTACCCTGTGCATTACATCGGCAAACAATTCGGCACAGCTTATTACCCTTATTTTTTTGCTTTCCTTTTTTAATGGAATGGAATCGGTTACAATAAGTTCCGATAATTTTGACTTTTCAATTTTCTCATATGCATCGCCTGATAGTAGTGCATGTGTGGTAATTGCCCTTACACTTACAGCTCCCCTGGCCATCATTAAATCTGCCGCTTTGGTCAAAGTTCCGGCCGTATCGACCATGTCATCCACCAAAACTACATTTTTCCCCTCTACATCACCAATAAGTTCCATATGCGAAATTACATTGGCCTGTGCCCTTTGTTTGTAACAAATAACAACATCGCAACCAAGCGCCTTAGAATAGGCATAGGCCCTTTTGGATCCACCCATATCCGGTGAGGCTATGGTTAGGTCTTTAAGGTTAAGACTGTCCAAATAGGGTAAAAACAAAGTGGACGCAAATAAATGGTCTACCGGCTTTTCAAAAAAGCCTTGTATTTGATCGGCATGCAGGTCCATTGTAATAATGCGTGTAGCACCTGCTGCCTCCAACATTTTGGCTACCAATTTGGCAGCTATCGGAACCCTAGGCTTGTCTTTTCTATCCTGTCTGGCCCAGCCAAAATAAGGCATTACTGCAGTTATGTGCCTTGCAGACGCCCTTTTTGCTGCATCCAACATCAACAACATTTCCATTAAGTTTTCAGGACCAGGATTCGTAGAACCAATAATAAATACACGCATACCACGTATAGATTCCTCAAATGATGGCTGAAACTCTCCATCGCTGTATCTGGAAAAAATAACATTGCCTAAATTGGAACCAAAGTGTTCCGCTATTTTTTCGGATAGCTTGGTACTTTGGGTACAGGTAAAAATTTTAGGCTCCGGTACTTGATATGGCATTGTTAATGTATTGTTTATTAGTTTATTGGAACTCCTTTTCATAAGGAGGTGCAAATTTAGAAATTAATTTGGGTTGCTAAAGTATAAATGTTGTTATTTTTTTGGTGATATAAAGAAAATATTTTTTAGTTTTGCAGTCTCAAATGAATCAGAGGTTATAAAAAACAGCTGAGAAAATTGAAATTTGCTCGAGTGGCGGAACTGGTAGACGCGCTGGATTCAAAATCCAGTTCTTCGGAGTGCGGGTTCGATTCCCGCCTCGAGTACTTAAAGGCCTTGACAGAAATGTTGAGGCCTTTTTTATTGCCCAGGTACAACATAGGTACAACAATTTAACGGATCAGGAACAATTGTTGTGTTTATGCAAATATTCTTATGGAAAAAAAATAGCTTCATAAAGACACTGCATTTTGGCTTCGTTTTCCGCAAGCGTATTTTTGCCGTCCATGAAAGGTAAAAAGGGACTTTAAACGGAGCTATTTTGTCGCGCCAAAAAGGGGTGGATCCAGCCTATTTGCATTTACGGCCTATCTATGGACTAACTATGGCCTATCTATGGCCTATCTATGGAGTATCTATGGACTATCTATGGCCTATCTATGGACTATCTATGGAGTTTGACCCGTCTTTTATCCCCGGACAAGACACACAAGACACTGGGCTTATATTAATCCTATAATGTTGTAAATATTTAAGACACTGCATTGTACCGAAAATGAAATAATGACAAGAATTTATATTTTTTGCCAAATTGTAACTTTTGATTGCACAAGGTAGTCTAACAGACATAAGGCCGAAATCGACAGAATTTGCCGTCTATCCCGGACTAACTTAACATCATATGAAACATATTGTATCTTTTCTGGTCACCATTTTGCTAAGCCAATATACAGTAGCTCAAGATAAACAGCTCGAATCATTTGTTCAATCGTACGCTTCCGAAAACAATTTTAATGGCACGGTATTGGTCGAAAAAGATTCAACCATACTCTACCATAATAGTTTTGGTATTGCCGACCGAAGGTTTAACCTGCCAGTAAATAATGAGACCGTTTACAAAGTTGCTTCAATAACAAAAGCTTTTACCGCCGTTTTAATACTTCAACTTCGGGAACAGGGAAAACTCGATTTAAATAAACCGATCAAGAACTATTTACCAGACTATCCGGATAAAGTAAGTCTTAGGGTAACTCCGCACCAACTTCTTAACCATACTTCTGGCATCGTTTTAATAGACACTGTTTCAAGTTTGGAAAATGCAATGAAATATGGATTGGGACTTTATTCAACACCAAACACGTCGGACGAACTTTTGAAAAGTTTTGTCAATGATTCCCTTGTTAATGAACCTGGGACAACATTCAATTACAACAATGCAGAATACATTTTACTAGGAAAAATCATTGAGGAACTTTATCAGAAAACTTTTGAACAGGTACTAAAAGAAAAGATTCTAGAGCCCTTAGGCATGACCAATTCAGGAATGGCCCAAGAAAAGAAGATTATCAAAAACTTGGCAAGTACCTATTTTACAGAAAAGAATCCAGATTCCTTGATAAACGATATTCCAATTTTTATCGAAAACTGGTATGCAGCTGGAGCAATGTATTCCTCTCCTACCGATTTACTTATTTTTTCAAACGCCTTGTTTGGACTTAAACTGATCAATAAAGAAAGTCTGGATTTAATGCTAACGCCGGGGCTTGATGACTATGGGTATGGTGTATGGGTTAGGGGGGATGGAGATGAAAAAGCAATGGAACGCTATGGAAGAATAATGGGCTCGAATGCTGTATGGATACGGTTCTTAAATAAATCAACAACAATCATTATTCTTAGCAATACCAATATGACCGATTTGGGGGAGTTTGCGACAGCACTAGAAAAAAACATCCGTTAAAAAAGCGATGATAAAAGCGGCCTTTTAGAACCGTTTGGATATTCTGGAGCATGCTGACCCCACAAGAGTTTTAATGCCAGCCCTTCCGTTTTAACCTATGTCACTTAAATAAAGCAAAGCAAAAATTTCCTTGAGTATAAACCAAAAAGCCCTAAATTGGAAGAATTAAAAAGGATCCAAAGTAAATAGCAAGGATAGCGCAAAACCGACACCGCATAGTTCAACGGTGTATCCCCAAAAAAAATTACGCCCTTGGCCTATATGTTGTGTGCCCCTTATCTACAATGGAGATGCTTTTATGTTTTAATTCTTGGTATGGAAATACAATAACCAATTACTGTATTCGTATGTTGGCGGTAATTTAAAAAATGACAAATAGAAAAATCACCATAGTACTATTTTTAATATTGACTTCAACTTTTCTGTTGGGTCAAAATGTAAATGATACGCTAAGGGTTAAAACAATTCTTTTTAAAATAACTAGCCAAAATTCCAGTAAGACATCATACCTTTTCGGAACCCATCATGCTTTTGGGAAATCATTTTTCGACTCCTTGACAAAAGCTAACCAAGCCTTGGAATCCTGTGATTTATTGATAAAAGAAAACTTAAATATACCAGGGAAAATGGCTGAGGATATTATTAATCAAAGAACAGCAGAAACCAAGTGGGATAAATATTTGGGCAAAAACGAATTGAGTTTCATTGAAAACCTCTTCGCGACAAGTCCTACTGATTTTAACAAGATGACACCCACGGAAATGTATGTTTTTCTAAACAGACATTTCAAACAACAGCTATGCTTAAACAAAAGCGTTAACGACACCTCTCTTTCCTTAGATGACTATATAAGTTTCAGGGCAACAGAACAAAATATAGAATTGTACGGGCTTGAAACGACCAAAGAACAAATAGACTTAGTTAATAAAGATGTTGAGGGAATGCCAAGAAGGTCGCACAAGAGGAGGCTTGCAAATATTATTAATAAAATTAGAACAAGAAACACTGATGAATGCAGTGAAACTGATTGGTATGCAAAAATGGAGATTGACTATCAACTGAATACAACTTGCGGAAATACTCTTATACTAACGGATAGAAACAACAAATGGATTAAGAAAATCGAGGAATTCCTTGAAACTGAAAATTGCTTTATTGCGGTTGGATTAAGCCACCTGATGTACGAATGTGGATTGATAAACCAATTAAAGGAGCTTGGATATACCATGACTCCAATAGAGGTAAAATAAAAACCATGCCAATAACTAAACCTCTCTGTGGGCAGTACTACCTGTCCCGCATATTTTGCGGGAACCAAACATGGACACCGAGTTGACTGAACCCGGATCCCCTTTTTTCCTTACAATATGGCGACCCAATTCATAATATTTCCCGGCTATTAATGCCACCCATCCCGTTTTAAATTGCGCCACTTTTTACCTAAAACAAGAAAAAAATCCCCGTTGGCGCGGGCCTGCCTTTGGCGGACAGACCCGTACCTCTAATTAACTTGGCCAGAGCGTATTTTGCTGTCCATGATAGGTAAAAAGTGCCTTGAAAAGGAGTTGCTTTAGCGCGCCAAAAAGGGGTGGACCTGGCCTATTTTTATATACGGCCTATCTATGGACTAACTATGGAGTATCTATGGACTATGACCCGTCCTGCATTTC
This sequence comes from Arenibacter algicola, assembly GCF_018860365.1. Classification (GTDB taxonomy): domain Bacteria; phylum Bacteroidota; class Bacteroidia; order Flavobacteriales; family Flavobacteriaceae; genus Arenibacter; species Arenibacter algicola_B. Next base: position 508,779 of record NZ_JAHKPO010000013.1, on the reverse strand, counting down.
TTTTTCCATATATACCCGGTAAACGTGGTAGAAGACCGATGATTGAAACCTGGGAATATAGCAATGCCGTATTATTTAGTGCAGTTATTTTTATAATTATTTATCCAATTGGATATGTAATCGGAAAGAATAAGTTGGAAAAAAACTCAGATAATTAAGACTCAAAAAGTATCTAATTGAAAAAGAGTACCGGAAGTAACACTAAAGCCAATAACTAAGAAGCGTTCGTGTGGCCGGTACTGCCTGTCCCGCAAATAATGCGGGAGCCAAACATAAAAACCATGTCGTCTAAACCCTAGTCCAGTAATTCTCCTGGCCTGCCAATTCATATTTATACCGTTTATCAGTGCCACCCATTCCGTTTCAATCTGTGCCACTTAAGGTAAAAAAGAAAAAATACTCCAGCTTTTGCTAGGCACATATTAAATGTAAGCTATTACCCAGGGCAAACTCACACTTTTATTCCTAATATTTTGGTCATATAGTTATTGTCATAGGCCGCTTTAAGTCTTTTGCCTTTTAAGCCTTGCTTGGTCTGTTTGTCCTGTCTCAACAGGTTTAAGGCAATTTTGCTCAGTATCGAGAAGTTTTGGGCGGCATTTCCCGCTCTTTTTCTTGATGCATCTTCCGAGAAGGCGACATCCAATACCCAATGTAATTTATTTTCAATTCCCCAATGTAGGCGTATCATTTTCTGGAAGGCCTCCGCACTGTTCTCCAAGCTTGAGATATAATATCGGGTAGCCGTTTCTTTGGATCTTGCACTATTTTTAAACTCCCTGATGCTTTCAATTTTTATGATGCTCTTTAATTTGGTCCATTTATCCGTGTTTTCTATAAAGTCAAAAGTATTGATGACACTACAGCTACGTGTCTCTATTCTACCATGGCCCAGGTCGTCATGGATATGGGTCCCGATAGCTTTGCCAAATCTAAATTCATCTTCGATATCCCGGTGCAACCGCTTTTGATTGTCCTTTACGGCCAAGATGTAATCGGCCCCTTGCCCAACATTGGTCTTGGCAATATGTTCTTGGCAACCCATGGCATCTATGGTGATTACACAGTCTTTTATGGCAATAAGCTCCAAGAGTTTTGGGATGGCGGTAATTTCGTTGGACTTCTCGCAGACCTTGACCTGGCCCAAAACCATGTTGTTGTCACTGGCCCAGGCACTTACCATATGAAAAGGGGACTTCTTTCCATTGGATCTGGCGCCTCTTAGCGTTTTGCCATCAATGGGGATAACCTCGCCATCGGTAAGATCGGCCAATCCCGATACCCAGCCCATAAAGCAGGATTCGAACTGTTCTGGATCTATTGATGAGAATACACGGTTGAAGGTGTCATCGGAAGGTATGCCATTGGGAAGATCCAGGAACGAACGTAAAAAATCCTCTTTTGCCCTGGCGTATGTTTCCATATCTTTCCATGTATCCGCGGCACAGATCACCGAAATTATACCAATAAGAAGGATATCGTCCAATCTGTGAAGCTTGTTTATATCGCTCCTGGGGTCGTCCATCTTGCTGAAAATGGACTTGAAATTGTGGATTGTTTTCAACAACAATCAATTATCAGTACAATATACAAATAATCGACCTAAAAAACAACACTTATTTACTTGAATTACATCTATTTGGATGAAATTTTATTGAAGATGTATTTATTGGAAAGTGTGAGTTTGCCCTGAGCTATTACCTAAGTTTTTTTTTCTTTTATAGTTAATATTTTATTACAAAAAAGTAAGAAATAGTGTATATTAAATAAATAATCTACTAATTTTATTAATGTGTATATACATAAGTAATTTTTATTAATCTTTTAAAAATTTTTAATTATGAAAACAAAAAATTATTTAAAATTATTAGGTGGTTTATTAGTAGCTGTTGTGATGGCGGTTAATTATGTTAACATTAATAGTAGTTCGGCAAATTCTTTTTCTGTTATAGAGGTTAAAGATGCCAAGGCATCTGGCTTTTGTGTTTACAGTGATTGGGATACATGTATTGAAGAGGGTGGTGGTGAATGGTATACACTTTATGATTTTGAAGAAATATAAAAGTCTCATGGATTATTCATTGTTTTACTTTGTACTATCATATTTGTTGTCAAGTTAAGGGGGTTCTGCTAAATTTTATTGATTTATCTCAGATGAATAGACTGTAGTTCAAAGTGTATCCAAGTATGATTTGCTTTAACGTTTTGGAGATATGTTATTTTGCCTCTTGGATTTATTATATCATAGAAGGGGAATTTGGCTTAGATTCAATTGCTATTGAAAGTTTTTGATGGGAGTTTTCCTTCGGGGGTATCCCCGAAGGAAAAATTCCCCAAAAAAGTCAAATAGTTGTGTTAAGAGCTACAAACAAATGACCTTGGAACAAAGGTCTGTTGTTGAGTGGAAGTTGAAAAACGGCCTTAAGAAGATAGATATATTCATAAAACATCCATTGCCGAGTCGTCCCTTTCCCAAGAGCAGGAAAGGAACTAGGGAAGACGGGGCGTTAACAATACCAAAGATACCGAAATAATTGTAGACGAGCGAATGAGGGAAGGACATGTGAAAAAGCGTTTTACGCCCAAGATGTAGCTTTATGAATGGGACAAGCTCTGGAATTACTAATGGTCCCTCTAAGTGATAACAAGTAGTGCACGTCTGAGGGATATAGATATGGTCTGTCGTGAGCGCATCTAAATAAGGATATGGGAGGACAAGGCTATTGGAGGTAAACTTTACAAGAGTTTGAGGAATTCTTACGTAAAATATAAACGATACTGAGAAAAGACAATAGTGGGCATACTGGGAAGGGTCGCCATAGATAAGTTCCTCTCGATTGTGGAAAACAAGAAAACTGTCGGGAACTTCAAGGAAGACCTTATCATCGAAAAGGGGCATAAGGGTGCATTTTGGACAGGTGCTCCAGCTTACTGTTAGTCGAAAATGTCGGTGGAAATGCAATCGATAAGTTCTTCAAGATCACAGTAAATGCACAAGAACTTTATAAGGAATGAATCCATATTAATCCAATGACAAAGGTAAGGAGATCTCTGGGCATATGAAAATCGCCAAGAAATCGGTTGTAATGTATTTTTCATATATCCATAAGTATCTTGGGAACGGGCATCAATGAGTATACCAACAAATTATTGAGAAAGTATTTTTCCAAGGATTCACCTTTGGGCAACGTGCAAAACAACCAAATTGGTCATGTAGTTAAATTACTTGATGACAGATCAAGGAAAAAATTGGATACGGAACACCCTAAAAAGTATTTTTTGGATGTATTCACAAAAAATCAAAACATACATATGCTAGTATAATCGACCTTGTGATGATTAATTATTTTAAGTTGCGCTTTGTTTTTATGATACGTATTTTACGAACATGTTATAGGAATATTTATAAAGGATTTTATAAGATACATCCGCCTCTACATATATACTGTTTAAAAATACTAGCAACGTGTGTTCTGTTGGGTTGTGCTAACAACTACAATAATCCGTTAAACGATTTTTCTAAAGATAATGAGATTGTACTGGTAGGTGAGGAAATCCGATTTCAAAGCGACACAATACTATTTCGGCCCCGTAAATTCGAAGTTTATGACACCTTGGCCATTTTTAATGATAATACAGGTGAGGCGGGTTTTAGTATTGTCAATTTAAAAGATGGCCGTTTAGTAGAGAAGTTTGGTTTTGCGGGCAATGGAGAATCCGAAATGAATATTAATGCAGTTTCAATGGAAAATGGTGTCGCAAACAATGATTCAGTTTTTAGTATTACCCAGGTAAACTCTCCGCATAAAATCTTTCGCTATAATTGGGACAGTTTATTAAATAAATCTGAATACAGGCCGAAACCTATTTTTTATTCAACAAAAATTACTTTTTCGAATACTTATTTCTTGAACGATTCAATTCTATTCGGTAAGTTTTTAACTTCAAATATGGATAACAAAACCTTTGGCGTTTTGAACCTCTATACAAACAAATTAACAACGGGTATTGAAGTACCCGGAAATGAAAATAATAAAACCCAAAGCGAAAAGGATTCTTTGTACTTCAAATATTTAAATATGAGAATGGATAATAGAGTAGCCTATAGACCAGGAAGCTTCCATGAATTTGCTTGTTTTTCTGGTAAAGGAGCAGTAATTCAAATAATATCGGTTGACAAAAATTATCGTTTAAAGAAAAAATATCAAAAAGTATACTATCTGCCTACTTTTAATCTTCTTGTAGGACCAAATTCAAAGAAAATTGTTGCAGGGAAGGACAGTAAAAAAGGCTTTCGCAATATTGCGGTTAGTGATAAAAATATCTTCGCCCTTTACAGTGGCCCTTTGTTGAACGACAGTGATGAAAACTTCAATATATCCGATATTGTCTTGGTTTATGATTGGGAAGGGAATCCAGTAAATAGAATTAAATTGGACAGAAAAGTGAATACAATAGCTATCGACAGAGAAAATTTCACACATTTATATGGAATGATGGACTCTAACAAATTAATTAAATATGTATTATCTGAAAACTAGTCAGTAAAAGTTAGTGACTTAATTATTTTAGAAAATGGAAAATGAATACAAAATATTGCTATGGACAATATTACTTTTTATTGGATTGACTGGATGTAATCAAAAACACAAAGACAAGAATAATGAATATAATTTGGAATTTAAGAATGTGCAAAACGATAGTGTTAAGATTGAGTTTATTACAAATACTACTATCAATATAGGTTCCGTTAAGATAGGCGATACAATTAAAAGGGTTTTTAAATATAAGAATGTAGGGCAACACCCATTTTTAATTTATAACGCAGAGGCTACTTGTGGCTGTACGGTAGCTTATTTTAATGATAGCCCTTTACCTGTTGGAAAGACTGATTCGATAATTGGCATCTTTGTAAGTGATGAACACATGAAAGGTTTTGTAAACAAAGTAGTGACTGTTAACAGTAATTCACCATTATCCCCATTTTTATTGACATTTTATGGTAGGGTGGAATGAAACTTTGGCTCTTTACAGTACTATAGAACCAATGATTGTTGGCTTGTTACATTTATTAAGCATAAGGGCTATTCCACTTCATATTCTATTTTGTTTCCAATGAGTAAAAGATTATTTGTTCTTTTGGTAAATCTACAAATATTGGTATTTTTTCTTCTCCTATTCTATAATTGTGTGGATTTAAGAAGATATCCATATCCGAAAGGTGTGCTTTCCTCTTTAGAAAAAGCGGGGGAAAATAAAATGGAATTGATTAAAGTGCTAGATCATTATAAAAAGTATCCACATGACAGTTTAAAATATAGGGCGGCCTGTTTTCTTATATCTAATATGAAGGGTCATTTTTCATCAAAAAGGATTGAGTCCTACCCAGATTTAGTAAAAGAATCATTTAAAAAAATTGACTCGCTTACCAAAGTAATCTTCTTTCATGAGGCAGATACTTCACTTTTCCGGTTTGCAGATTATCTTCATAATATTCTAGACACAAAGGATTTCGCTCCGACAAAGGGCTTTGTAGATTCCCTGATAAAAAGAACTTACCCTGATACTGTTGACGTAAAATTCCATAGAAAAAAAGTTGTACATTTTGAGCACTTTGTAGATAGTATTGGCAAGGAATTGCTATTCAATATCCAAACGGAAAATCAAACCAACGGAATTTATCCCGATTTGAAAAATATCTCCTGCAACTGGTTGATTGACCATATTGATAATGCGTTTTCCTGTTGGAAGAAGTCCCCTTTTGCAAGGGATTTGAGTTATAACGAGTTCAAGAACACCTTGTTGACATATAGGAGCATGAATGAATCTGTGGATACATATTCCAGTTATATTAATAATTATTTTTACGGTATTGTTCATTCTAATGATTCTTTAAACCTTGCTAATACCGTGAGACGCTTAAATTTTGCCACCTATTGTCTCGATGTTTTCGAGGACAATGGCCATAAAATCGGAAATTTAGGGTTTTACGATATTTTACAGTTTTATAAGTTCGATTGCGACCGACATTCCGAATGGACAGTAAGGGTATTAAACGCATGTGGCGTTCCCGCTTATTTGGACTATACTTCGGGTTACTTTAACAGGGACAAAATACATTATGGGGTATCGGTACGGGATACTTCAGGAATTTATCACCATTATTCCCCTAAATGGCAACAGTTAGGTGATTACAGGCATCAAAACGAATTATCCAAAATGTACAGAAATATGTATGTCAAACAGAGGTGCCCAAGAACATTGGCCAGCATTAATGAATACGTCCCGAATACATTCAAAAACCCATATATGAAGGATGTAACCGAGGAATACCACAAGGTTACCACCTTTTCAGTTCCCTACAAGTTTAAGAAGGATAGTACCAATAGAAAATTGGGCTATTTGGCGATATTTAGCCCTAGAGGCTGGAAGCCCATTGCCTGGGGAGAGATTGATTATGACCGTAAAAAAATCAATTTTGAAAAAGTTCCTGTAAATGCAACTTATATTGTTGGTATCTATGATTCCAATGGGTTCATTCCAATCTCCAACCCATTACATATCGATTTCGACAGAAAGGTTATGGAAATAGCTCCCAACAACAATCCGATTACCTTACGACTTACTCGTAAATTTCCCTTGAAATACCATTTAATTGAGTTCATGAAGGATATGATTGGCTCCAAAATACAAGGGGCCAACAGCGCGGATTTTTCGGATGCAATAGACCTCTATTCCATTGGCTCATCAGACATTTTGGATTTTTCAGTGAAAGCCTTACCTATTTCGACAAAAAAGAAATTTAGGTATGTGAGGTGTATTAATAATGGTAAACCGCTTAATATTGCAACTTTTGAGGTGTTCTCTTCAGTAAATCAAAACATGAATATTGTCAAAGGGTCGGAACCTTCTATCTTGTCTGAGGAAAAATTAAGAAACGTGGATGTTGGTCTTTATACAAAATTGAATGGTAACCTTTTACCTTCAAGCCAAGATGTAGAGCGGGCCTTGGATGGCAACCTAGAAACATACGTTACAACTTTTTCCATAGGTATCGATTTTGGAAGCCCTCAGCACATTTCACAAGTAAGGTTTGCCCCCAGAAATGCCAACAATGGAATAGTGATTGGGGATAATTACGAGCTTTTATATTACGATAAGAGATGGAAAAGTGGAGGCTCCAAAATTGCAGAGTATAACTTTTTAAAATTTGAGAATGTACCCGAGAATACGATATACTGGTTAAGAAACAAGGACCACGGTAAGGAAGAATTACCCTTTGTTTATAGGGACGGTAAGCAAATATTCGTAAACGAACGTTAGTTTAACAGGTTTCGGAGTTTGTGAATATTTTTTTCATTTTACATGGACTATATGGAGATGTGGATAATTTCCGATTATTGTAATACTCACTTTCTATAAAATTTGAAAAAGCCTTAGCCCCTTGAATCCTGAAAGTTATTTTGCAAAAGGACATTGAAATGACACTTAAGATAGATTGTACCAAAATTAGAATATTAAGATTAGAACATAGTATTAACTTATTGATAGTGCTGTTGTTATTCTCTCTATACGTATTTTTGCCATCGATTGATTTCTTGCCATTTCGACGCTCCCCAGTGACCGGAAAATTTATTATATTCTTACTCGCAACCCTATTAATCGTCTGCTTATTTTTGGGAAAGCTGAAAGTTTCTGATGAATCCTTTTCTATTGGCCGGATAGATATTTCAATTCTTCTACTCGTGGTTTATATAACGTTCAATAGATATTTTTTTCAACCCACTTACGGTTTTTCAATAAGGTTCTACGAATTGCTGGGGTTGCTGGCATTGTATTTTGTGATAAAATCGCTTACACCTAAACATCATTCTTGGCTACTTATTGCGGCCATTATCGGTGCCAATATCCAAATCATTATAGGATGGTTACAATTATACGGCTTGATAGAATCTAACAGTTCGGTTTTAAAGGTAACAGGTGGTTTTTTTAACAGTGGCCCCTACAGTGGTTACTTGGTAGCCGTTTTTCCAATTGGCCTACAGTTCTTAAAGAATGGTAATTTCCTAATTGAAGATGGGAAAAAATATATTAATATACGAAAAGCAATCGTTCACTTTGCTGTTGTTTTAAACATTATTGGGTGTGTGACAATAATTCCTGCATTAAGATCGAGAGCCGCCTTTATTGTTATTTTCTTTACTGTAGGATATATCTATCGCAAGAATATTCAGTCCTTTTTTGAAAAAAACACAAAGAAAAGGGTTGTAAAGGTTTTGTTGGTTTTGGGGGCAATATGTTGCATGATTACTTCCATTATTTTTATATATAATTTTAAAAAAGGGTCAACTGAAGGGAGGTTGTTGATATTGAAAACTACTGTGGAAATGTTGAAAGATAGGCCTGTTATGGGTTTTGGCTATGACAGGTTCCATAGTAACTATATGCTTTATCAGTCAGAATATTTTGAAAAACACAATAACATAAAAATGGCGCTAAGGGCAGGGAATACAGCTTATGCCTTTAACGAACCATTACAGTTTTCCGTAGAAAATGGAATATTAGGATTGTCAATTTTGTTGCTAGTGCTATATTTTTTAATTATTAGAAGAGGGACTTTAAAAGAAAATGAACCATTGTACGAGATGGCAATGGCCGGAATTTTGTCGATAATTATCTTCTCACTATTCTCGTATCCTTCTAAAATTCTGCCTATTAAATTGGTGTTAATCCTTTACGTGGCAATTTTATCTGCAAACCAGGCTAGTTCCTTTTGCAACCGTTTTAAACCCCAAAATAAATCAAAATCAAGATCATTTTACATACTATTGATTAGTCTATCTATCTCTTGCTTACTGTTTTATAAGACACTGAAACTAGCAAAAGCTTATTATGTTTGGAATAATTCCCACGAAAATTATTTGGATAAAGATTTTAATTTGGCAGTTAAGGGTTACAGGTTAATATACCCGTTTTTTGATACCGACGGGAAGTTCCTTACCGACTATGGTCTGGCTTTATATAGTGCAAAGGATACATATGCTGCCATTAATATATTGAGCAATGCCAAGAATTATTCTAATAATTCCGTAATAGAAAATGTGTTGGGGAATTGCTATAAGGAAATAGAAGATTACAAAAATGCTGAAATATGTTATCAACGTTCCATTAATATGGTTCCAGGAAGTTTTAGGAGCCATTACTTATTGCTTAAAATGTATTCCGACAACAATCAAATGGAAAATGCTGTGAATGTTGCTAATAGAATATTGAATTTAAAGGTTACAGTTCCTTCCGAGACAACGTTTGAAATAATAAATGGAGCAAAAAATTTTCTAAAACTTCAAGGTGTGAACTATGTTGATTGATTCGACAATACCTGTTGTTTATGGTTGCGGCAGGCACAATCAATTAAAAATGAAATCATTATAACTGTAATTATGGAAAAGCGTTTGAATTTACGACTAAAGATAGCTCGCTTTTTTTTTCTTAAGCTATTAAATGTCTTATTTTGGTTTTTTTTGAGTACGATTGTTTTAAGGTTATTTTTTTTTGATGTTTTCCATATACCAAGTTCTTCGATGGAGAACACCTTACAAAAAAACGATTTTATAATTGTTAGCAAGATTTTTTACGGCAGCCCCCTAGCAAAAATCTTAAAAGAGCTGAAATTTAAGCAAAAACCAAAAATAAACGATCTTTTAGTCTTCAGCGTAGGTAAAGAATCAACGATATACGTGAAGAGATGTGTTGGTCTGCCAGGTGACATAATTGAAATAAAAGACACGGATATTTTTATTAATGGGCGATACGCACACCCTCCCCGTACCTCGTGTCATTTTCGAAAGGTTTGGTACCGAAATTTTAATGACTTAAAAGAGTGTATGAATAAGGACTCAAGCAGTATTATACAGAAATATTCCGGTTACGTTATAATCAATCTTGATTTGAACCAGGAAAAATTGCTTATGGGTTGTAAAAGCGTCGATTCGATCGGGGCAATCGAGCCAGACGCCAAACATAATAACTCAATGATTCAATTCCCACCCTATTCGGAAAACAACATGGATAAATTTGTAATTCCCTACAAAGGATTAAAGATTAGCTTTGAGTCAAACAAAATAAAGGATTATCGTGATATTATGGAATGGGAAGAAGGGGGTGAAATTGGAGAAGAATGTTCTTTTTATTATGATAATAAAGAAAGTGAATTTTATATTTTCAAAAACGATTACTATTTTATGATTGGGGACAACAGAAACAAGTCTATTGACTCTAGGTCATTTGGCCCTGTTGCCCAAAAGAATATTATCGGAAAAGTAATATTCAAAATATAAAACAAGCTTTCTCTTCTTTAAGTATTTAGGTCGCTAATGTTTAAAGAGTAAATTTTTTAAAGCATTAATACCTTCCAATAGGATGGTATTTCATTTTAAATAAATTCAAATGACTAACTTAAGTACAAACTCTAGATATCTAGATATTAAAGTGTGCGTTTGGTTAGAAGTTTACTATTCGAAATAAAAATGTCAAGAAAGTTTATCACTCTGCTATTATTGTCGATTTCAACCTCCGTTTTTTCACAAGATAGGTGGTCGCCCGAAAAGATCTATTTGCAGCTTGCCTCCGAAGTGTTCGCTACCGACCAAACTATCTGGTTCAAGGCCATCGTAACCGATGCAATTTCCCACCGTTTCACGGAAATTAGCGGTGTACTTCATGTTGAATTGATTGGTCCAGACGGGAAAATCGTGTCGCGTAAATTGGTCAAGTTGTCCAAAGGGGTAGGGAGGGGGTCTTTTGAACCCGAAAAGGGCTTGCCGGAGGGCCGCTATCTGGTACAGGCCTATACCCAATGGAACAGAAACTTTGGGGATGATTTCATTTATAAGCGCTACGTGGACATTGTAGCTCCTTGGCCCTCAAACAACCCGAAATTATTGGATTCCCTAAAACTGGAGAAAGTAGGTGACGGGCGGTTCCTTTTGAGCGCTAAGGTTAGGTCAGACGCCATAGAATCGACCGGGGCCAAGCAGGTACAGGTCGCCATAGAAAGAGATAAGGGGAGCGACACCCTGCTTATAAAAAGAAATGGCCATGGAGCTTATGCATTTGAATACGAGATGCTGGAAGACCCTAGCTGGGTGACCGTGACAGTAGAGGGGCTATCCGAAACGGTCGTCCTGGATCAAAACGAGGTAGACCTGCAATTCTTTCCTGAAAGCGGTACGTTAATTGAGGGGTACAGCAACAAGATAGCGTACAAGGCCATAGGCATCGACGGCAAGGGAAGCAGGGTCCAGGGAACCGTTTTCGACGACAGGGGGAAACATATCATTGATTTTGTGTCAAACCGTTTGGGAATGGGCTATTTTTCAATTTACGCCGAAAGTTCCCGTACCTACCATGCCGAAATTCGTTCCACGAACGGACCGAAAACCATCGTAAAATTCCCTTTGCCCAAATCGGCATCCAATGGAAGTATTATCTCTGTTCAACGAACTGGCAAAAATATTTGGGCGGGGGTATACTCAAATGTCCTTTCCGGCAATGTGTATATCAAGGTCTCTTGCCGGGGGCAGGATCTTATTATGATAGAGGGTCCGTTGCGAGAGGGATATCTGTCCAAGAGCCTTTTATCGGAGGCATTGCCAGAGGGCATACTCGTCTTTACCCTGATGGACCAGAACAAAAATACCGTTGCGGAGCGGCTGTTCTTCAATGAAAAGACCGAAGACCATTTGAAGGTGGACCTGGCTACGGACAGGGAAACGTATGCACGGCGCCAACCTACCCAATTGGATATCCTTATCACGGGACAAGATTCCGTTCAGGGCCCCGTAGAATTGTCCGTTTTGGCCATCAATTCAGTACAGGGCCAGCATACGTTTGGGAACATTAAATCCTACTTTCTTTTAAGTTCGGAACTGCGGGGAACGATCGAGGATCCCGATTATTACTTTAATTCCCAGAATACCGGACGTGCCCAGGACCTCGACGCCCTTATGCTCTCCCAGGGCTGGCGCCGTTACAAACATCCTGCAAAACGCATCGAGAAGACCCTTTATTGGCCTCAGTCTCGCCTCGAGGTCAGGGGCTCGGTACAGGCCCCCGGAAGGAGCAAACTCTCTAAGGAAGGCGTGGGGCTTACCTTATCTTCCTTATCAAAGTCACCGGTCTTCTACTCAGGAACCACCGATAGTCTGGGTAACTTCAGGTTCATGATGGAGGATACCTATGGCCCACCCATGCGGGTCCTACTTACGGTAGATGATGGAAAAAAGGGGAATAAACTTGATTATAGGATCAATTTGAATAACCCAAAGCCTCCAAAAGTAACCTATGATCGTAGGCCGGCCTTTCGTCAACTGGATACCCTGATCAGAAGTGTGGCCGTGGCGGGAATGGAACGTGTCCGAACAGAAGCCATATTAGATTCCCTCTATGGGGTTACGCAACTGGACGAGGTGATTGTTACCGACAACCTCTTAAGTCCCGAGCGCAAAAAACTTTACGACAAATACGGAGAACCAGATGGGATCGTCAATGGAGATGATTTAAGGGCAAAGGAGAAAAAATGGTCCTATGGGCTATACAGTATCCTTCTTTTCAATTACGGAGATCAGGTATTTATTGAAAAATATAGCGACGGGTTTATGCTTGCGCATGTCAGAGCGGGACAGTATGGAGCCGTAAGATATCAATCCGGACGCGGTATCGTACCGGGAAATCCAAAAAAGGAGGGGACTTTATTGATCGTCGACGGTAAACCGCTTGACAAACACCAATATGGTCAGGTGTCCAATATGTCCCCCGAAATTATAGAGCGGGTAGAACTTATCCAGTACGCCAGTTCCTTTAGGAGCTTGTACCAGAGTGTTTTTCCAGAGGTAAGTCCCATGAATACGCCATCTCTTGGACATATCATTTCTGTGGTTACCAAAGGCGGTTTAGGTATCAATACTTCCATAAGGCCGACACCTGGCACCTTTAATACGTCTGTCGAGGTCTTTTCCCCGGTCATGGAATTCTACACCCCAAAATACGACAGTCCGATTCCCACCAAAGAACAAAAGCCGGATCTTAGGGCACTTATCCACTGGCAACCCCATCTGAGCACTGATAAGTCAGGAAGCGCATCGGCTCGTTTTTATAATGGAGACGTTCCGGGCGACTATATAATTGTTGTAGAGGCTATTTCAAGGGACGGGCGCGTCGGTTATGGAAAGAAGCATTATGTTGTATCAGAAAAGTGAGTTCAAATAAATGAAGTACATCACCTCGTTAAAAGAAACTGCGTTTGGTGAGACGTTAAATTCTAGTTTTTTAAAGTCCCATAAAACGAACGTAACCGTTGCACAAGCAAATAAATTATAAAAAAAACAAACTTCTATAACTCCCTTTTAAGGCAGTTTCTCTTTTTAGGTCAGCAAGTAACCGGATATTTTTGGAGGCCTTTGCAAACCAGCTTTCAACAAAACCAACACGGGCAGCCGTTGTACAAGTCCTAATTTTTAGAAAATCCAGCTTATTTAAACCGCTTTACAGGCTTTCTTTAATGCATCAGTGCCAGCCATCCCGTTTTAAATTGTACCACTTTAAAGAAAACAAATAAAATTCCCCACTGGCTCGTGCCTTCCCTTAAATTGGCTGGCCAAACACCGCTCCTGTCCAACCTCTTTGCATATTATTGACTAAAAATCCCTAAATTGGAAAAAATAAAAAGGATCCAATCCCTGTAGCAAGGATAGCGCAAAACCGAGACCGCATAGTTACATTAAAGAACTGCGCCCTTGGCTTACCTGATTTAATCCTATAATGTTAACGGTAATTTGAAAACCACAATGAAGAATAGCTTAAAGGAGCATAGAAGACTTAAAAACCTGACTCAAGAAGAGTTATCAAAGTCTTCTGGAATATCCATTAGAACTATTCAGCGAATCGAAAAAGGATTGTCAACGGGAAGTTCTCATACCCTCAAAACTTTAGCGAAAACTTTATCCATTGAAAGCTCAGATATATTTCATGATGAAGGTAACCCCAAATTATTTGTAAAAAACAACATAAAAACATTGAAACTTATGAATTTTAGTGTTTTAACAATGTTGGTAATCCCATTTGGTAATATTATTTTCCCATCAATTATATTTTTCAAGAATAGAAATGATAGAAAGATGAATACTATTGGAAAGAAAATTTTGAATTTTCAAATTTTAAGTATGTTAGCACTACCTTTTTTCCTAGTTATTCTATTCCTGTTAGCAGGAAAAGGGTATGGAGGATTTCCTATAATTTTAATAGTCTCTTAACTGGAACTATTTCTGGATGATTTAATATGAATAATTTTTATTAGAAAAAAGTGACTCATAATCAAGTTGTCCCTAGTTCGAGCCCAAGCGACCATTTAATCACCTATCAGTTACAGTGAAATTATTGGAATTGTAGGCAATTCGGAAATAAGATGGGGATGCCACCTACATTTCGAAATCCTAAAATTTGACAACCATTTTGACCATTAAACTTTGTTTTAGCTGTGGACCGATTTAAAAATCCAGGGAACATGGCTTATTGATCTTTCATTTTGAAAGTTGCCTTTCCACCCTATAAAATGAACTTTTACTAATTTTAGCCTTGATACATGCCATACCAATCGCCACATCCATATGGTCGTATAGATGCTTGGCATAATGGTATTTTTCAATAGTTTCCCGTTTTGACCCAGAAGGCCTACCCAAAAGTTTATTACGTTGACGGGCATTGTTCAAGCCGACTTTTGTTCTCTCACTTATAAGGTTACGTTCGAATTCGGCAACAGCAGCAAAAATTTGAAGTAAAAATTTACCGTTTGCAGAATTAGTATTGAATTCGGGTTCGCTGAGGCTTTTAAAATGTACTCCAGATTCATTGAACCGGTCGATAAGTTGTACCATGTTTTTTAGGGAACGGAATACCCTATCATTTTTATAGGTCAAGATAGTATCCCCTTTTCTCATATACTTCAGCATTTCATTCAAGCCCTTTCTATCGTCCCGAGTTCCACTTGCTATATCCGAATAGATTATTTCGCATCCGCTATTTTTCAACAGATCTATTTGAGATTCCAATTTTTGTTCCGGGGTGGAAACCCTCGCATATCCTATTACCATATTTAGTGCCGTAAAAGGTTAATTAACGAAACTAATAAAAAAGACCAGAAATGAGACAATACCCTCCAAGATTTTTCCCTCCGTGAAAAGTGTCACGTGAATCGGCCGTTTTATGGGACTCTAAAATGGATGCCATGGCCCATATAGATAGGATATAATCATTAAATTAGTCCAATCATTACTAAGCTGAAAAACGTATCGATTTGAATAACATTCCCAAAATATCATTTCAAAGCGAAGAAGACGAAAAGGAATTCGAGCTCCTTAATGTGTCCAACTTATTTGCAAGAATAAAAGAAGGTTTGGACCATAACCCCAATTTGCCCCATAGGCTTAGCTTTTTTGCCTTGCTGATCGTTACCAATGGTGTCGGAAGTCATAAGATCGACCTGAAAGAGTATCCATTAAAAAAAGGTACGGTGTTGAAAATAGCGAAAGGACAAGTACATGCTTTTGAAGAAAATCCAAGTTATGACGGATTCCTGATTGTGTTTACGGAAGAATTTGTACTTAACTATTTTTCAAAATCGTCCATTGAGTTTATTTCCCATCTCTATAATTATCATATTTCCAAAGCTGCCGTTGATGGTATCAGTTTCAATGAGCCATTTATTAAACATCTAAAGATTGAACTGGAAACAGAAAATACCTATGCCCAAAAGAATATTGTGGCGGTAATGCTCGAATTATATTTATTAAGACTAGAGCGTCTTTCACAGACAGATGAACCTCAAAAACAAAATAAATACTATCCGCTATTTCTGGAATTCAAAAATTTGGTGGAAGAAAAGTATACCACCACGAGAAATGTAAAGGACTATGCCGATATGCTATTGGTTTCTACAAAACATTTGAATAAGATAGTCAAAGAATTCACCCTCAATACTGCCAAACATTTTGTTGATGATTTTGTGATCTTGGAAACAAAAAGAGCAATAGCAAGCACAAATGATAGTTTAAAGGAAATCGCATATACGGTGGGTTTCGACGAAGTGACAAATTTCACGAAATTCTTCAAAAAACATACCAGTACTACACCAAAGCAGTTCAAAACCGGGCTATAGCCGTTCCGCTCCTATATTTACCATTCTTTTCCGAAGATTGACCTACCAGGCTATTCAACATTTCGCGAATTTTGTACCGAACTTTTAAATCATAAGAAGATGAACCTTTCAAAGAAAAATAACGAACACAAGAAAAACAATAGAAACCTTGTGAGTAAAGCAAAATTAGTTACACTTATTTGTCTTGCGCTATTTAGCGTTGGACTTAGTTTTGGTCAAAGCAAAACATCGGAAGAAAATAAATTTCAGTTCGGACAGCCTGAACACTTCTTAGATGGATACTCACTGAATTTCCAGTATCAAAATGGAACGGCTATACACTTTGAGTTCAACAATGGCAAAGCCAAATATGAATGGGTTGCCGGGCCGGCAAAAGGAAATGGAAACGAAGATATTCCTTATCGTTCGCTTAAAATTGGTAATGACCTTTATATGATCAATTGGCACGAAACTGACAGAAGGGACTATTTGACCGTGGTTTTGGATTTTGAAAAAATGCTAGTGCACAGTTCTATTATAATCGGTTACGAAAACAAGCCTGAACGACCATTAAAAACAGTATTTCTAAGTGGGATTATTGATCATTTAAAAATACCTGAATAAATTTCAGTCTATCATTCTCTGAATAAGAAGAATAGTGATCAGTTAGGAACTACTATTAAATCTGATGAAGATTTCACAAACTTCATCAGATTTTTTTTGTGTAGTTATGACTGAAATAACCCAATGGAATTTTTCAAAAAAATATACTTGTACTAAATCAACACCGTTCAAAACCGGGTTATAGTAGTTTCGTTCCCACATTTACCATTCTTTTCCGAAGATTGACCTACCCGATTGTCCGGTATAGTGCCAATTTTGTACCGAACTTTAAAATCATAGAAAATGAAACTAAATAAGATTCAAGTAGGAGATAGACACTTCATCGAAGTTAGCAAAACAATAAAAATAGTCCTGTTTCTATTGGTAATCATTTCTATGCAGGCATGTCAAAATTCTCCTAAAGAGTATGTGTCTCAAGAACAAGAAAATCCAAATATCACCAAATTAAAAGGCCAAAGTGCTGAATTTGCTCCTGAGATCATCAAATTAAATGAATATGTTTATGTGGCCGTGGGATATGATGGTTCAAACGCTTCCATGGTAATTGGAGAAGAAGGAGTGGTCATTGTCGATGCACTCCGCGCTTTGGGGGCTGCGGAAACGGTAGCGGAAAAGTTCCAAGAGATAACTAGCAAACCTGTAAAGGCAGTAATTTACACACATGGCCATGATGATCATACGGGAGGTACTTCCGCTTTTATTGGCAATAGCAAGGATGTTCAGATAATTGCCAGAGCAGGATTTAAGGATGGGCTACAAGGAAGTTCACCGGTAGAGCCCATCCTAAAACAGCGTAACGCAAGGCAATTTGGGCGGGATTTACCGGCCAAAGATATCATTAATCGAGGTGTGGCCCCCGGTATCACTCCAACGGACAGGGCCGGGGAAGGATATATTGAACCCAATATTACGTTTAAAGACTCGCTGTTGGTTTCGCTCGCTGACCTGGATTTCGAACTGCATGCCGCTGATGGGGAAACAAATGACGAGCTTTTTGTATGGATTCCCGGTCTAAAAACATTGTTTACAGGAGATAATTATTACAAATCGTTTCCAAACCTTTATGCCATTCGGGGTTCGCAATATAGGGATGTCAAATCATGGGGCGAATCGATACAAAAAATGAGTACTCTCCCTGTGGAGTACCTCGTGCCTGGGCATACACGCCCACTCTCCGGAAAATCAATTGTCCATAATAATCTTAAAAACTACGCAACAGCGATTTTAAGTATCTACCGGCAAACAATAGATGCCATGAATAAAGGGTATACACTTCAACAAACCGTTGACAGTGTTAGGTTGGCCGATTCACTAATAGATCAACCGAACTTGCAGGAGTTTTATGGCTCGGTTCCATGGGGGGTTCGTTCCATATTTCTTCACTATGTAGGTTGGTTTGATGGGAACCCTACAAACCTTTACCCACTTTCTTCATCACAAGAGGCGAAACATATTATTGACCTTGCAGGAGGTGAGAAAAAGATATTTGAGCAACTAAGCAAAGCAGTAGAGGATGGTGATTATCAGTGGGGATTACAATTAGCCGACGCTCTGCTTCAAACGGACTATCAAAAACCAAAAGTCATTGAAGTTAAGGTAAAGTTGTTAAGGGCTTTGGCGGCACAACAAGTAAATGCCCCCGCAAGAAACTACTACCTCTCCTATTCCTATGAATTGGAGAAAAATAAAGAGCTATAATAATTTATATAAGGAATGGTAGGGAAAGCGATATGTCAAAAAATAAAAAGCAACAAGGAATACCAAACATTTTTAGAATTCCCTGTTTAACTAATAGAAAAATATGACTTTACATGACCAAGTAACAAGTACATTAAATGAATTGTTCGACGATTCTAAGTACGACCGTGTTAAAATGATGAAAGGTGCTGCAAGAAGCATGTTCAGACCCATGCAACCATTGGATTTTAAGGATGCATATCTTTCCATATCCAAAGAACAAGGAGCGGATTTAAAGCAGCTTATAAAGGAGAACAACATTAAGAACATCGTGGAGTTTGGAACTTCATTCGGGATATCCACATTATTTTTAGCACAAGGTGCGATGGAAACGGGAGGTCGCATCATTACTACAGAATTAATCGAATCGAAAGCGCAACAAGCAATTGAAAACTTTAAGAAGGCAGGTGTAAACAACCTTATTGAGGTTAGAATTGGCGATGCCTTACAGACTTTGAAAGATTATCATGAGCCAATAGATTTGTTGTTGTTAGATGGCTGGAAAGATTTGTACTTATCGCTATTCCGAATGCTTGAACCTAATTTTCATACCAACACTATCATTTATGTGGATAATGCTGAAATGGCAGACACCAAAGCGTTTTTAAAAGAGGTTGGTGCAAACAAAAGGTATCACATACAACCAAAATTTGGAAGTAAAGTATCACTAATAACTATTAAAAAGTAAAATCATGAGTCAAGTAGCAACATGCCCAAAATGTGGTAGTAAATCAAAAATAAAGGAAAAAGAGGGTGTAACAATTTATGAAGCTGTTCAAGATGAAGAAGCTTTCAAAAAAATAGGTCAGCTTAAAAAAGCCATGCAAAAGTTCAAAGAAAAAGCGGAGAAACTTGAAAAGGAGTTAGAGGAAATCAAATCAAAACTTCAATAATCAACATGAATTTTTTAAAAAGAAATTACGGTTGGATGATAGTTGCGATATTGGCCATACTGCCAATGTTCATACTAATCAATATGGTTCATATTGATTTTACGAATGGTTTATCCATTACGTTAATTGAAGTTGCAGGTAGTGATGGTATGACCACTTTAGAAATGTTATATCATATTTCTGGAGAGTTTGCCATTAGATGGATGACGGCCGTATTAACATTAACACCGGTCTTTATCATTTTTGGGATAACCAAGCTCTTTGTCAGGCAAGCCTTGGGTATCGCAACAGCGGTTTGGAGTTTTCTTCATTTTATCATTTTTATTTGGGCCGAAGGATTTTTAGAAACATTTACCCAAGTGAACTATGTAGCTGGATTTTTAGCTATTCTGATATTAATTCCTTTGTTTTTTACATCCAACAGAAAATCAATGAAACGACTTAAAAGGAATTGGAAAAAGTTGCAAAGTCTCGCATATGCAGCCATCTTCCTAAGCATATTACACGTGGCAATTTTAGATAAAACATGGATTATTTATGCTGTAATCGTGGGTATTGGTTTTATTATAAGAATACCCTTTGTAAAGGATAAATTCGTTGGACTTCGCAAAAACAGAAGAACTATTATATCTTAATTTATAGACACTAAATAAAAATAGCATGAAAATAGCAGTAACATCAGCAAGTGGGAAATTAGGTGCTTCCGTTGTAAAACACCTTATTAATGAAATTGGGAAGGAGAATGTAATTGGCATTGCCCGAACACCGGATAAAGCGAAACATTTCGGAATTGAAATAAGAAAAGGAGATTATAATAATCGCCAAGATTTTGATGTGGCTTTACAAGGTGTTGATGCCGTGCTTTTAGTTTCAGGTATGGATGAACCTCAAAAAAGAATTCAACAGCACAGAAATGTGATTGAGGCGGCCAAGCAAAACGGAGTAAAGAAAATAGTATACACCAGTATTGTTGGTGCTGAGGAAAATAACGCATTTAGCCCGGTTGTACAGAGCAATCGTCAAACAGAAAAAGACGTTAGAGATTCAGGTCTTGTCTGGGTAATAGGTAGAAATGGGATTTATATTGAGCCAGATTTAGAATATATGGATACATATATTAAAGATGGAGAAATTAGAAATTGTGCAGGCGATGGAAAATGTACGTACACTAGCCGAGAAGAATTGGGATATGCTTACGCAAAAATACTAACCGAAGAAAAACACAATGGGAAAGTTTACAATCTCGTGGGCGAACCAATTACTCAAAGCCAACTTGCGGAATGCATAAACCAAGTTTATGATACCAATCTTGTTTATAATCCGATTTCTGTTGAAGCATATAAAAGTGACAGAAAAGCAGAACTGGGTGACTTTTTAGGAACTGTGATAGCAGGGATTTATGAAGGCATTAAAAATGACGCAAACGATGTGGTATCCGATTTTGAAAAAGCAGTAGGCAGGCCGCATAAATCAACAATCGAAATGATGAAGGTATATAACGCAAAGTAAAAATCTGCACAAATTAAAATGATAGGAAAATCTGTGTCAAAATTTTTAATTCATAATCCAAAAGTCCCCTAAAACGAACCATTTATAGCACAAAAATTTTATCTCTCTCTTCATAAAGCAAATTTGAAAGTTCAAATACAAGGATAGGCAAGGACACATACCCGGTGAAAAAAAAGTTCGTCTTTGAATTAATTCATAATTGTACGGTTTTTGTAACTTTACTTTAAAATGATAATATGGGAACAGCAGAATTGAACAATACTAAAAAGGAGCTTGTTGGATGGATCCAATCTTTAACCGATGAGTCTATTTTAAGTCTGCTTAGTTCCGTTAAATTATCCAGTGAGGGCAAATCCATCGACTGGTGGGAAGAACTTACAGAAAGTGATAGGGTTAATATTCTAAGTGGTATCAGAGATTATCAACAAGGTGAAACTATGAAATCCAATGAATTCTGGAACGGTTTGACCAATGGATAGACCTTACAGGGTAGAATGGACAAAAAGGTCTCTGATAAACGCCATTGCCATTAAAAATTACCTGATTCAAAAGTTCACTGTCAAGGAGGTCGTTAAATTTGAAAGATTGCTTCGGCAATTTGAATTAACGGTATCTAATTTCCCTACATTATATCCTGAATCAAAAAGTCAAAAACTTTTAAGGCGAGCGGTCATTCACAAAAACACAACTGTTTATTACATTTTCAACAAAGACAAAGTGACGGTTGTAGCTATGAAGGATAATAGGAAAGAGAAGGCCGATAGATAACCCCGGTTAAAGTTAAGACACTAGTGTCATGATTTTTAATAGCTTAATAGTTAGGGTAGTTCTTAATTCCTTTTCCTGGTTCTGTAAAAAGAACAATTTTTGAGATCATAATATAATTTTAGAAGCTTGTTGAACTAAAAAGTAATTACCCGTTCCACAATCGAAGAGCCAAGTTTTAATTTCGAACATATTTGATTTTTAACCAGTGCTTATAGATGGCGTTCAAAATCCTGTCTCTGACCCAATATGCGGACTACAAAAATGCCCTTTTCCGTTGGTTCGTAAAAAATTGTATGGGCTTTGTAATTGTATCTTTTTAGGAGCGGTGCATATTCGGCGGCACTTCTGCCAAGATCTGGTTTATCCGCTAAAGATTGAAAGCATTGTAAGAACCCGGCAAGATAATCCCGAGTCTGGTTTTCCCCCCAAATCTCCAAAGTATAATCCGTTATATCATCAAGGTCATTGTCAGCCCTATAGGATAGCGCATATCTATGCATTCTGTTTTCCTTGCGTTTTGTCCGTTCGACGATTAATTGCGGCTTTCATAATCTCGTCAACGGTTCTGACCTTGGGGCTTACACCGCTATCATAGCCCGCCTGTATAGCTGCTTTTGTAATTAAAAATTCCCTATTGCGTTCCTCGTCCAAACGTATTAGATGCCGCATATATTCGCTATCGTTGGCGAAACCTCCATTTTTAATTTGCAGTTTTATCCATTGCTCTTGGGCTTCGGTAATGGTCAATGATTTTCGGACTGTAGCCATAATTTTATTCTATTTAACATATAGTATACGCAATATAACATATTATCAGCGCATATTTAAAAGAATTAGGTGATAATAACGAAAATCACTCCATTTCCAACCCAGTTTAGGTGTTAAGGATAACTTTACCAAGATGCGTCTCATGCTCCATTACACCTTCTAGGAGGTATTTATATAATTGATGATATTGGTAAAAACAATTAAACGAAACTTTTAATCGACTAATTATCCAACTAAATACGCTCAAGTTTAAACGTCAATAGGAATATCCAATCCCAAGCTTATTTGGACTTTCTTTAAGGAACCATACTTGTAAAATCAATATGTTTGCCCAAGCCAAGGCGGAAGTCGGTCAACCCTCCCATTCCGATCCTCCCCTAGCGGACACGAGTCCCCGGTCAGCAAGTAAAGTCTTTCCGTTCCAATTTAGCCCGACCCCCTCTCGGCCACTGAAAAGCACAAGGGGAGAAAAACCCCTTGACCTTTCTTCCCCTCTCCACAAAAAACTTGGATATTTCCATGATTCCCTAATTTTTTAAACACCAAATTGGACCATATAAATTATATACGTGTACCCATATAGTCCTATATGATTCCATATGATTTATAGGGTTAAAGAATTGATTATTAGTCTTTTATATTTAATATTGATCAACTATATTTATCCTTGGAAAGGATAGCAAGTTATATTCTAAGTAACTTAGAATTGTCTACTTCAGTCGAAGTGTTTGCCTTAAAAACAAAGGAAATGGAACGAAAGAAAGGAGGCCGAAAACGGTTGGGTAATAATAAGCGGTACCATAACATAATGCTACGGTTCAACGATATGGAATATGATAAATTGAAGACAATCTGCAAATCTTATCATTTGAATATTCACGAAAGGGGCGTAATAAGCCCCCTTCTGAGAAGGCTCGTATTGGATAGGAAATCGGAGGAAAGGGACAGGCTGCCGAACACTTCGGACCTTGCCCACCATATCAACAGGATAGGCAGCAACATCAACCAATTGGTAAAACTGGCAAACTTGAAGAACCAGAGAAGTCCCAACAGTGGTTTGATGGACGAGATACGAAGGACCAATGAACTGCTTAGCGCACTTATTGAAATCACATTAGAAGAACAAATGGGATGATAGGAAGGATTGGATATGGGGAAAGCTGTCAGGGAATGCTGAACTATGTCTTCGGCAAAGAGGGTATGCGCATACTCGGATATGGGAACATGTACTCACAGGACATTTCACAAAAGTTCTTCGGGAGGGTACTCCATTTCCAGGGACAGCGCAATGCCACCAAGAACCGCTATGCCCATATTACCCTGAACCTTCCCCTAGGGGAACACCTAGATGACAATACCTTCCAAGCAGTATCAAGGGAATACATGGAGCAAATGGGCTATGGCGAACAGCCCTTTGTAATGGTAAGGCACACCGATACCGGCCATGAGCATGTCCATATTATAACGACCAATGTGGACGATGATGGAAAGGTTCTCGGAATTTTCAACAGCTATAGAAGTAACCTGGCGACCCAACGATACCTTGAAAAAAAGTTTAACCTATCACCATCGCCTCGTACCACACAGCAGAGGGAACTGCCAATATACAGATTACCAGTACTCCAGTTCGGGATGGACCCTGCCCAAGGGACGAAGTACTATTTACAGGACGTACTGAACGGCATCCTCCAAAAACACAAAGTGCGCAGTTTCGGGGAGCTGGCGAAACTCGTAAATCCCTATCACATACAGGTAAGGCAGACAAGAAAAATATCGGGGAAGATTGGGGTGGCCTATGGACTGGACAATCAAAAAGGCTACCGGACCCGGTTCATCAACGGCTCCACCGTTCACCGAAGCCTGAGCGGCCCGAAACTGCAAAAGGTATTCGAGGCCAATTCAAAGTCGAAACTACTTCCGATGCACCGCAAACGCCTGCTGAAACAGATAGGGACCACCTATGGTCTTTTCAGGGCCATAAGGCCACACGACCTCGTCGAAGTACTTAAGGAATATCAGGGCATCGATATAAAACTGGACATAAAAGGGGATGCCATCAAGGGGTACACCATCCATGACAAATCGGGATATGCGTTCAAGGAAAGCGAGCTGAGTCCAAAAATAAGAATGGAGAAACGTCTTGACATTTTCGGGAACGGCGAAGGACCCACGGAGATCGATACCGATAGCAATCAGTTTACATTGGAAGTCCAAAAACTCATAAAAGAGGCATTCCGGACATCCTATCTGAAGTCCCACGACCGCAACGGACTGTTCTCGGAGAACATAATGGCCAGGAACCCAATGGATATCCTTCCGCATATTAAAACATCAAAAAACTACATTTTTCTTGAACGCTACCTTCCAAGAAATCAAAAAAATTTGTTGATGGAAGCACTTAAAAGAGAGTTCCCGACGGTTAGGGACAGGCTATACCAATTGGAGGAAAAAAAGGAAAAAGAAACCTTGGAAAGCAAGTTCCGGCTTATCGGCAGGATATTGGAAAACTGCATTTTCGATGTAGGGAAGGAAAAGGGGAGTGTCCATCGCCTGTTCCGGTCCCTGGGCGTAAAGTACCAGGACAACCGATTGTCCTTTTCCGGTTCCAACAAACATACGGTCCCTGTTCGTTTGGGCGACCTGCCCTTCCCCAAGTCCATGGACGCCTATGTATCCACCGGTTTTGTCCGTCAAAACCATATGGTATTGGAAATGTTGACGGCACGGAATTCCGATATTGGCCCTGAACTTACGGCATCCTCCTTTTTTCTGCCAATGGTCTTTCCAAAACTGTACGGTACCATGGAAATCGGATATAGGCAAGAATTCGAGAAGGCCGCATTGGGCAGTTATGTAAAACACGCCGAACGGATGCAAGCGCCTTATGAAAAATCCCCGAACGACTATATGGCCCTATTCAACGCCAAGGGATTCTATTTTGTAAAAGGGAAGGACGGATTCGAGGTCAGATCCATTTATACGGACCATAGGACAAGTTGCCCCTTGCCAAAAAGAACAGACCTTTATTTGAATTCCATTCCCGATGTCACCGCCACATTATTGGAACAGCAGACCGTCATCAACGGCCTGATCAAAGATGGCAGGAACGATCTCAAGAACCTTTGGGCGGACCATCTAATGGAAAGGGGAATGTACGATAGGGTCGCCTTTATGCTGACAGCTGAAAAAGTTTACCCAAACCTCCATTCGGAGTTGGTGCAGCACCATATGGACAACGGACTTCGGAAAAGTTTAAATAAGGCACTGGAAAGGAAATCTTCCTTCGAACAAAACCGTTTGTTGCGAAAAGGCGTTTATGCCATCAGTTCGTTATTGGGCAATAGGGGCAAAAAAGGGCAAGAGGAGATTTACAATAGGTTCAAGGATGAACTCACGGATTGGTCGAAGTACAAGGGTAAGGGGATTTCAATGTAGCTTTTAAAGAAGTGATTGAGTTATAGAAATTGACACCGCAAAAGGTGCTTTTTTCGTGGATAGGGAGAAAAAATAAAAATGCGCAAAGTATTAACTTTCCTTTTTTGCTCAACTTTTTGAAAATTTGAAAATTTAGAAATTAATAACCTTTTCTAAAGCATCATCAGTCTCTTTATGCATAAAATTGGCTTGATAATTTATTGTAGTTGTAACGGTGGAATGACGATATAGCTTTTGCAGCATCTGAATAGGAATTCTGTCGCCTGAAATATTGCCAAAACTGTGACGGGCAATGTGCATGGTGAGCTTTTTGTTTATTTTCGCTTTTTCTGCGATATGCACGAGATATTTATTAAATTTTTTGTTGGCGGTTTTTACTTTGTTAAAAACATCTTTCGGATTTTTCAGGTCAGCATTGTTCATTTCAGGAAAAACAAAATCCTCACTTGATCTCCTGTCCTCATAATATCGTCTTAAAAGTGATGTAATTTTCTCTGGTAATTTAAAGGATAACAATTTTTCGTTCTTCCCCATACGATAGTGTAACCGGCCATCGTAAATATCGCTCCACTTAATCATAAGAACATCACCAACACGCATCCCTGCAAGATAAAAACTAAACAACCAAACATTTCGCGCATGAGATTGCTGTTCCGTTAAGCCCTCCAAAGCCTCGATTGATTGAATTTCTTCTATGGTAAGCCCAACTTTTTCGGATTCGGGGAATTTGATGCGTATTTTATCCGCTCCAAATGGATACAATTTTCTGTCAACAATTCCTAATCGTATAGCTTTATTGTATAGGGTTCTAATTACAATTAAGTTGTTAATGACCGAGCGTTGAGATACTTTTCGTGTAGTTTTCAAATAGAGTGAAAAACGACGCAATAAAGCCTCGTCAATTTCTCGAAAACTTAAATCATCATTATCGACAAACCTTATAAAATGGCCGACTCGCGCTTTATCGGATGTTAAACGCTGTAGTTTATTTGTTTTTTCTAAATTATCTAAATAATTATCGGCAATTTCTTTAAAGCTAGTTTTGGTAAGCGGAGTTGCAATTTCCTCTTTTATCTGTTTTGACGAGATATCATTTTGATGAGTCTGTAAATCAATTAAGGTTTGATTCGCTTCAGCCAACTTCTTGATTAGAAGATTGTTTAAGCGTATGGAATTGGGATGCGATTTTCGCACCTCGCGATTGCCTTCATCCCAATATTTAATAGCAATGTAATGCCCTATATAAAGATAGGTCGTTTTTCTGTTTTTAGTTATGCGAACCGCTAAAGGAAAAAGACCTTGTTTGTTCGCTTTCTTGCGAAGAGTTACCTTTATACTTGACCCCATACTTTACTATTTATACTAAAGATACGAATTCTAGGTACAACATAGGTACAACAAATGGTGGTTTTTTATGGTTTTATATGGTCTTTATTGTTTTTTGTAAAAATGTAAATAGCTTAATATGAGCTATTTAACTACATATGACATCAAAATACTCTGAATTCAAAATCCAGTTCTTCGGAGTGTGGGTTCGATTCCCACCTCGAGTACAAAGAAAACCCCGTGAATCATATGATTTACGGGGTTTTTCATTTTATACAACTTCTTTAACAGCCAACCAAGGATCAATTATTTTGCCCATAGCCCCCTATTTGGCATAGGCCCCGGAAGAATAGGTGAGTTCATAGCTATGCGTATAGACTTCAAATACAATCCCGAAAGGATCCTCTACATAACACATTTTATAAGGTTTGTCTGCGGGATAATATTCCCTAATGGGCATTCTTTGCTTACCGCCATGGGCCACAATCTTGGCTACCAGCTCCTCAATATTGGGGTCCTGTATGCAAAAATGGAAAAGACCGGTATTAAAAGGATTAAACTCTGGTGCTTCCTTAACACCATGTGGAAAGGAAAACAATTCAATACCAATGCCATCCGAGGTTGCCAAATGGGCAATTTCGAATTCCTGCCAGTCCTCCCCAAAAACATCGATACACATTTGACCAATGGCTGTTTCCCTTTCCTTTTTTACTGTGGAGGGCTCCATAATAATATACCAGCCCATCACCTCTGAATAAAATTTTACGGCTTCCTTAATATTTGGAACGGTAATTCCAATGTGAGAAAATGATTTTGGATACGTTTTATTTGTTTTCATGGATTCTATTTTAGACTGCAAAATTAATCTATATTTGCCCTAACAGCAATAACTTACCTAAAAGTAATATAGTTACCTAAACGAGTAAAATGCATATTATCAACTATTTAAATTAACTTAATGATCAAAAATAATTGTCCCCTGCACTATACCCTGAACCTAATTGGCACAAAGTGGAAGCCTTTAATTCTATTTCATTTATTGGAGGGCCCTTTAAGATCCGGAGTTTTACAGAAGAAAATTTCAGGAGTATCCAATAAAATGTTCACCCAGACCGTGAGGGAATTGGAGCAGGACGGACTAATTGCCCGGAAAGTTTTCCCCGTTGTCCCCCCCCAAGGTGGAGTACAGCTTGACCAATAAGGGGAAATCCCTGGAGAATATCTTAAGAAGTATGGATCAATGGGGAGCTTCCTTTTCTAAGGACTAAGACATTTTTATTGGAACAATTTTATGGTATAGTCCAATAATTCTGTTCCACCAGCAATTCCGTGTCCTGGTATTATAATTTTTGCGGCCGGATATTTTTGCTTTATTTTTCTCACAGTATTGGACCACGTCTTTACATTGGCATCTTCCAAATTGCCTTTAGTGGCGCCTACTTCCTTTATGAGGCATCCACCGAAAATGGCATTATCCAATGGAACATAACCTATAACATTATCCTTGGTATGGCCCTCCCCAAAATATTCCACATATACCTTTTTGCCCCCAATATTTAAAGCAAGGCTATCGACAAAACCGTTCATAGGTCTGGAGAATACTTTGTCCTTGGCTCCCAACAATTCTATAGTACTATTGGATGCGTACGCTGGGATATTGTATTTATAGAAGGCTTCCAACCCTCCTACGCAATCTCCGTGAAAATGAGTCGGCACCACTACCTTTATTTCACAATTAAGTTTTTTGGTCACATAGTTTATCAATTCCAGCGAACTTTCATCATCCGTTGGCGTGTCAAAAACAAGCGCTTCATTTTCGTATACTACCAACATCCCATTACAGGCCACCCTGCCAAAATCGTTTGTATTTAAAAATGAAATATGTTGGTAAATATGGTCCGATAGCCGATTAACAATTAAATTATCCGTTTTATAAACTATCGAGCTGTCCGCTAAAGAAGCTTGAGCGGTTTGGGCAACAATTTTCTGATCGGTTCGATTTTGTTTGTTTGAGGTTTCATTACATGAAGCAAGCAATAGGCCTGCAAATGAAAAAACGACTATTAAGTATTTAGCCATAACGGAGATATATCGGAATACTTGAATAGAGCAAATATAGGCTACACAATGCTATTATTCATATAAGGAGTTTTCTGTATTGTCCAATTTTCGCAACGCCTAATAAGTAATTTGCCCCAAAAGACCAATCTAGCGGCAGGAGTTGGCTCCAAACCGCAGTCAGAATATACATTTTTTTATCGATTTTCAGTTTGTATCAGGGCTTACAAATATTTCCACTCCTGTTGCAGAAGTGATGAAGGAAAAAAAAGGGATTTGCCAGGACCTTTCCAATTAGTTATTGCCTGTAAACGGTCCGTAGGACTACCAGGCAGTTATATTAGCGGTTAAATAGAAGCTACAATTAAATCTCAGGTGCGCTGACAGCTGTTTCAAAAACGGACATTAGGATTTCCAACCAAAAAAAAATCTTGGAGCTTTCTTTATTTCACCAGCCCATAAACCAACCTTAGACCAGACTGCTAAAATATATCACCATCTAAAATTGATTATGATACCACTCGTTTGTTGGAAAATGACTAATCAGGTTTTTGATTCCCTCCTTCGATATTGGCTTTACCAAATAACCAGAAAGTTCACTAATCTCTTTGGCCATAGCTATATCGTTAGGATTATTGGACGATGTAAGCAGATATATATTGATATCCTTTTTTATTTCGGTTTGAAGTGATTTATATTCATTGAGAAACTCCCATCCATCCATAAAAGGCATGTTTACATCCAAAAGGATAATATCCGGAAGATTGGTGGCAGCACCCAGGTTCTGTTTTAGGAAATCGATACCCTTTTCACCATCGGAAAAAAACTTAATCTTAATGTCTGGACTTATTTCGGCAATGGTATTCTTCATTATAAACTGAAAAATCTCATCGTCATCGATTAGAAAAAAACTTAAGTTATTCATAGCTGTCAAATGTTATTTTAAATATGGTTCCCTCTCCCAATTTACTGGTTACTTCTATATTGGCATTCAAAGATTCCAACTGTGTTTTCACCAGAAACAAACCCATACCTTTTCCGGATAGTCCACGATGAAATCTTTTATATAATTTAAAAATATCGTTGCCATAACGATTCAGATCCACCCCTACACCATTGTCCTCCACTACTAAAACTTTCTTGTCGTTCTCCCATAAGGTACGGATAAATATGACGGACTTTCTACTGGGATCCCTATATTTTATGGCATTGGATATTAGATTCTGAATTACACTCTGTAAATAAATTTTTGAAAACTTCACTTCTTTCCATGCAGTAAAATCTGTCTTCACTTCTATGGTTTCCAAGTCCAAAGTTTCAACATACAAATCCAAGGTTGTCTCTATCAAAGGTTCCAACGCTATATTTTCCATATTTACCTGGTGGTCATCGTTCAGAATCCTAACGTAAATTAGAAGATCATCCACTAGGGTGTTAATAGCATGGGTTACTTTTTGCAATTTGGGAAAATAACTCTTGGCCTCTTCATAATCCTTGGATTCCTTTAACATGGACACCAAAGCAGAAACGCTTGTAGTAGGAGCCCTTAGGTTATGGGCAACAATATTGTTATACTCCAGAAGTTGTGCATTCCGCAGCTCAAGTTTGCTCTGCATGGCCGCCAAGGAGTTGTTTTTACTTTCCAACTCGGTACTTTTGCTTTCCAGCTCCTTGTTAATTAATTCAAGGGCCTGCATATACTTCCTTTTGGAAGTATCACTTTTTGCTTCAAGAAATGATAGGCAAAAAATAACAGCAATTGCCAATAAATTGATAAGGAATATTGAAAAGATCTCACTTTTCAGCCTAGCATTTAAAATCTCTGAATCCAAATGTTTTAAAAGCAGCCATTTATTATTGGTTTTGATGTCCGCAAATTTATGCTGAAATAAAGGAGTTTGGCCAAGTTCCTTTTTAAAATCCAATTCGGTCTTTATCCACAGATCCCCGTTCCGGAACAAAGATGTAGATTCTTTCATACGCAGTGAATCCGCTAACTCGGGGTGTTCCTCATAAAAGGTAATATTTTGGCTATTGGGAATTAAATGGGCAAACTCTTTTTTACTATCCTTACATATCAGGTAATTGCCAAAACGATCCAACAACATAAAGGAATAAGGATTGTCCTTTTTGAGCAGGTCCAAAAACCTTTCGGCACTAAAATTAATAACCACAATGCCCAATTTGGTGCCTTGAGCATCGAATATAGGCGCTACTCCTCGAATCATTGGCTTATATGGCAAGTCCAATACGCCGTTTTCCTGATTCAGATTTAATGGGGACAAATAAATTTGATCTTTTTCAAGTTCCGTGGTCGCCTGATAATAATCCCTATTGGCCTTGTCCTGTAGGGCCAAACTCTTTACTATTTTACCATTATCCTGTCTATTAAGCCTATATACCTCCTTTCCTGACAAATCAATTAGCCTAAATTGATTATAACTGTCCATACCAATAATAAAATCACCAATTTTCTTTTCTAAATGGGCATTCTGCTCTGGATCAAAATCGCTCTCGCTAAAATTGTATTGCTTCCAATAATAGAGATTGGCTATCATGGGTTTTAGAAGTTCAACGATCAGTTGTTTTTTATTGGAAAGTTCATCTTGCTGTAAGGAAATCAGCTTTTCGTGCTCCATTTTATATAGCCACAAAATCGCCAAAACACTTAATATTAGAATTGGGAGGTAGTACTTGACAAATTTTAATAGTAATCGTTTAAGCAAATTATAAGCTATTAATGGTTAAACCTGGTGTTGGAATCCCAACACTGGCCAATGAACAATAAACTTATTTGGGGGAAAGTCTTAATGGCCAAAATTGCCATTAAACTAGAAATCAAATATAAGTAAAAATAAACCTCAAAAGTCATTTTTAATTTTAAATCATTTTAAGAATTCGCCGTCTAAACCATAATTATAATTAATATACCAAAATTCGTTATATACTAAAACTAGTAATGCAATATTGACTCATAGATATCCAAAGTCCAATAATTTTTGCATTATGGAAATACGACAATTAGCCTGACTTCATAATTATCTTTAAAAGTTAAAACTAATTTCATACTTTTAGTAAGTACTGTTTATTTCAAGGCTTTGTTTTGCTATAAATACATTAAATAAAGCAATGAAAATCAGAAAAATCCTTTAAAAAGCGTCCCTTCCGCATTCCTCCGTAAAGTATGCCACAAGGGAATATTTTTGATCGGATCTGATGGAACCCAAAGACTAGAAAGTACATTCAACGATAAATTAACGCCCATGAAACCATTGAAAAAAGAGGATATTAAACAAGAGGTTTTTGACCTTTATGATGACTATGCCCATAACAGGGTAAGTAGAAGGCTGTTTATGGATAAATTATCCACCTATGCGGTTGGTGGGCTAACGGTAGCTTCCTTACTTAGCTTTATTTCCCCTGATTATGTGAAA
Organism: Arenibacter algicola; assembly: GCF_018860365.1. Taxonomy (GTDB): domain Bacteria; phylum Bacteroidota; class Bacteroidia; order Flavobacteriales; family Flavobacteriaceae; genus Arenibacter; species Arenibacter algicola_B. The sequence continues at coordinate 476,038 of NZ_JAHKPO010000013.1, read as the reverse complement.
AAAATCCAGATAAAACCTAATGATCCTAAATTAAAATCGGAATATATCTATTACGATTCCCCAAAAGGAGGAGGTTCCATAAAGGGTTTGCTTTCTAGACCGGCCGATACCAAGGTAAAACTTCCAGGAATAATCGTGGTCCACGAAAACCGTGGATTGAATCCGCACATAGAAGACGTTGGGCGAAGGGCCGGCCTTGCCGGGTTTATCTCCTTGGCCCCAGATGCTTTGACACCTCTTGGCGGTTATCCCGGCAATGACGATGATGGTCGCGAATTGCAAAGCAAGCGAAATCGAGATGAGATGTTGGAGGATTTTATCGCTGCCTTTGAATATTTGAAAGCCCACCCGGAATGCTCCGGCAAGGTTGGTGTGGTAGGATTTTGTTTTGGAGGTTGGATTTCCAATATGATGGCGGTAAAGGTTCCTGGTTTAGGAGCTTCCGTTCCTTTTTACGGCGGACAGCCAACAGAAGATATTGAAAAAATAAATGCCCCATTATTGCTCCATTTTGGCGAATTGGATACACGCGTTAACGAAGGGTGGCCGGCCTATGAAGAAGCTCTAAAGAAACATGGCAAGGAATATAAGGCCTATATATACCCTAAAGCAAACCACGGCTTTCACAATGATACCACACCCAGGTATGATCGTGAAGCTGCCGAATTGGCTTGGAAACGCACCATCGATTTTTTTAGGAAAAAACTAGCTTAAGATCGGGGACATAAAAAAGAGTTTAGGCGATCACTACAATGATAGCGTACTAAACGATATCATAATATACAGCACAATGAGCACCACCAACACCGAAGCCACTATATCCCAAATAGTATAGCTCGACTTGTTGTCCGCTTTTTGTTTTGCCGTAACCGTTCCAAAGGTTAGGCCGGACAATTGCGCTGCGGAAGGGGCCGGATAAAACATACTCACTATAACAGCAATGGCCACACAGAGGGCAAAGAAATAGGCAGCAAATACCAACCAGTTCACATCAGCGAGGTTAAAAAGAAAACTTCCCTCGGAAAAACTGGATTTCATGATTTCCAAGGTCAGTTTGGAAAATCCTATGATCAATCCGCCTACCAAAGTAGCGATTGCTCCATTGGCATTAATGCGCTTATAAAAAATCCCCAAAAGAAACACCGCCGTAATCGGTGGGGAAATATAGGCCTGTACATTCTGCAGGTATTCGTATAAGCCGTCCGAGAGCCTTGTAATTACAGGTATCCACAACAGTCCCAGCCCAACTACGAAAAAGGTTGCCGTCCTACCGGTTTTTACCAATTCCTCTTCAGGTTTATTGGGTTTCAGCTTTTTATAGATATCCAAGGTAAACAAGGTGGAGCAGGAATTAAATACGGAAGCCAAGGAACTCATCAGGGCAGCCAACAATCCCGCAGCTACCAAACCACGGAGGCCGGAAGGCAGAAGATTGCTCATTAATACCGGAAAGGCCTCATCCGGACTGTTCCAGTCCAATTTCCCTTGCATTTTAAGCCCCAAGGCTACCACCCCAGGTATAAGAAAAAGAAAAACCGGCATCAGCTTTAAAAGTGCCCCAAAGATACTTCCACGCCTGCCTGCCTTAATACTTTTGGCAGTAAGCACCCGTTGCACGATTACCTGATCTGTACACCAATACCAGATTCCCACAATGGTACTGGTAAGAAATAATGGAAGCCATGGATAATCCGGGTCCGAATTGGGCCGCCACATATTAAAATAATCCACTCCTATGGTTTCCTTCAGCTCTCCCCAGCCCCCTACAGCCTCAAGTCCCATAAAACTAAGGATTCCTGCCCCGAGCACCAACACAATGGCCTGTATGGTCTCGGTATAGACTACAGCACGCATTCCACCCAAAATGGTATACAGACCCGTAAGTGCCACGGTTGCCACCGCACCGATCCAAAAGGGTATTCCCAACAAGGCAGAGACCACTACTCCACCTGCATAAATGGTTACGGAAACTTTGGTAAGTATATAGGCTATTAAAGACACTATGGAAAGTACCCATCTGGAGCGGGCATCGAAACGCTTTTCCAAAAATTCGGGCATTGTAAATACCCCGCTTCTGGCATAAAAAGGTAAAAACACCCAACCCAACATTAAAACAATCCAGGCGTGGAGCTCATAAATCAATAATGGCATCTTATCGCCTGCCCCGTTGCCGGCCAATCCAACTACATGCTCGGACCCAATGTTTGAGGCAAAAATGGAAGCCCCAACCATAAACCACCCAATGTTTCGTCCGGCCAAAAAATAATCCTCTGTATTCTTTTGCTTTTGTTTTATTACCCACCAGGCAACCCCAAGCAATATCACAAAATAGGCGCTGATCACCACCCAATCCAGTGTGTCCAATCCTTTCATTCTAATTTAATTTGGTTTCGTTGGTTTATATTATTGGCAATTTTTTTAGATAGAAATGGCTGGAACTTATTCTAGGCTATACTCTTAAACTCATAGGCCGGGAATCCCTTATGACCACAATTCCTAACTACAAATAGCGACCCTGCCAAGGGTTGTTTCTCCAGTTCCACTTCACTAAGCCCCTTCCTAGCTGAAGTTATATATAAATCCTCCATGGTTTCACCCCCAAAGGCACAGGAGGTAACTTGGGAAACCGGCATAGTAATGGACAATAATTTTTTTCCCGTTCCAGGGTCGTAGCGTGTTACCTGCCACCCTCCCCAATGCGCTACCCATAACATCCCCTCATGGTCTATGGTCATGCCATCTGGAAAGCCATCTTCTTCGGCAATGTTAATGACCGTTCTTTTGTTGGCCAATTCGCCACTTTCCTTATCGTAATCGTAGCCCACTACTTTGCGGGTCGGAGAATCTATGAAGTACATTGTTTTGTGATCCGGACTCCAGGCCAGGCCATTTGAAACACTAATATTGGATTCCTTTTTCCTAACATTTAATGAAGCATCAAGCACATAAAGGCTGCCAGAGGATTTATCTTCTGCAATGGGCATGGTCCCTGCCCAAAACCGACCTACTGGATCACATTTCCCATCATTAAACCTGTTTTCCGGCAAATCTTTCTCTGGATTCGTTATCATATCGACTTTCCCATTTTTGCGGTTTACGAACCCAAATCCGTCCTTTAAGGCAGCAATGTAATTCCCATTGTCAGAAATAGCCATAGCGCCGATCATTTGGCCTACCGAAATGGTGTTCGAAGCATTGGATTTTGGAGACCATCCATGGATATTTCCATTTAAAATATCTACCCAACATATCTGTTTTTTGGAGTCATCCCAGAGCGGACCTTCCCCCAATTCGCATATAATTCCACTAACTACTTCTGGACCCATATTTTTTTAGAATCTATTTATTTATTAATAATTATAAGCATTAGAATATTCAAGGCGCCTATTAATTTTTATAAGGAGACGGACTCACCGATGTCCAACCACCATCGATTACCAAACTTTGTCCCGTGATATGTTTGGCATTATCCGAGACCAAAAACAAAACAGCTTGGGCTATATCATTGACAGATGCAGGTCTGCCCAGGGGCGTAATGTTCTCCCAAGTCCCAAAATAGTCTTTATCCTTCAAGGTCCTCTCGGTCAAAGTGGCACCTGGTGCCACGGTATTGACGTTTATTTTATAGGGTGATAGCTCTATGACCAAGTTCTTGGCCAACATTTCCAATGCGGCCTTACTCATACCATAGGCCGCTAAATTTTCATGTGCCTGATGCCCTGTTACCGAAGACATAAAAAGAATAGACCCCCCGGAACCTTGCTTTTTCATTAGATTGGCTGCGGCTTGGGCCAGAAAAAAACTACCGCCCAAATTTACTTTCATAACCTCAAAGAAAGATTCTGGAGTATAGGTAAGGAATTCCCCAAAAAGGGTAATCCCGGCATTGGCGACCACCACATCCAGTTTCCCGAATTCCGTAACTGAAGTTTCTACCATTTGTTGTATTACCTGCATATCACTGGAATCTCCAGCAAGACCAATACAATTTCCTTTATTACCATCCACTTCCGCCACTGCTTCCTTCGTTAAAGTGGCATCCAAATCGTTCAGAAGAACATTGGCCCCATTGGCCACCAATTGCTTGCAAATCTCCAAGCCTATTCCCTGTCCCGCTCCTGTAACAATGGCTACTTTACCCTTAAAATCCATGATCAATCAATAATATTATTGGAAATTCCTTGGTTCTTCATCCAGGCCCTATAAATAAAACCGTCCTTACCTGTGCGACCGAACCAATTGCTGCTACACAGCTTTTTCTTGTCATCGTTTTTCATCGCTTATTGTATTCATGCTTAAATGGGTCTGAGCTGTTAGCCACAGCCACAGCACTTAACCCATTTTTTGGTTTTCTAAAGAATCTATAAACTTTGGTTCCTCCCTAATGATATTTGGGTGGAATTCATTTCTATAAATCATCATTTTTATTGTGAGTATTTCACTCAATCCTTATTTGCAGGCTTCAATATCGTGAACTTTTCCGAAATAAATAGGTCGTATTTTAAGGAATTTACATAATTGGGCGCAAGTAAATATAGAATTGCAAGATCATAAATATATGTACCCCCAGTAATGAACCAAAATGTGCAAGGGCGAGTTTCAAAAAGTGAAGTAAGTATTTCAACTTATTCTATATGACAAATATCATATTCCACTAAAGATAACCTACTGAATTTTGCCTGCGAAAAATCAACCAAATTAGTCATGAAACTGAAGAAACCCTTTAAAGTTCTTTTTTTTATCCTTTTATCCACGCAAGTAAAGGCGCAGTTGGCAATAGATGCCGAATTACGACCTAGGTTCGAATATAGACATGGTTTTAAAACCTTATTCCCTAATAATGAAGACCCTGCGGTCTTTGTTTCTCAACGGACCAGACTGAATACCAATTATGAAATTGACAGACTGTCCTTCTACCTAAGTCTACAGGACGTCCGGATCTGGGGAGATGTTCCTCAACTTAACAGCTCGGATAAAAATGGGGTCGGAATACATCAGGCTTGGGGGAAAATTAAGCTAGATCCAACTTTTTTCCTAAAAGTGGGACGACAAGAAATTATTTATGACGACCACCGAATTTTTGGAGATGTGGGTTGGGCCCAGCAAGCCAGAAGTCACGATGCCGCCCGCGTGGAATACAACAATGCCGGCTTAAAAATTGATCTGGGATTCGCATTTAACCAAAGTGATGAAAACTTAACCGGAAATACTTTGACCACCCCAGGAACTTATAAAAGCATTCAATATCTATGGGCACATAACGAATGGAACAAATTCTCCGCAAGCTTTCTTTTCTTAAACAATGGTTTGCAATTTATTGATGATATCAATTCCAATAACAACCAAACCAGGTATAGCCAAACCCTTGGAACCCATTTAAATTATAAGGCGAATAATTTGAAATTGACATCAAACCTTTATTACCAATTTGGAAAGGATATTGCCAATAATGACCTAAATGCATATCTAATATCCTTAGAGGGAAACTATAAAATTGCTGCTAAATCCACTCTGGGACTTGGGGTAGAACTCATCAGCGGTAATGACAATGGATCACCTTCCAACCAGGAAAATAAAGCTTTTACCCCCCTTTATGGAACCAATCATAAGTTTAACGGACTTATGGATTATTTCTATGTTGGCAACCACACTAACAGCGTAGGGCTTTTGGATATTTATGCCAATGCCAAGGTGGCGTTAAATGAAAAATCCAATGTAAATATTGCTCTTCACAACTTTTCAGCCGCAGCAGAAATAGGTCCAAACAGCGAAAAACAATTGGGGACTGAACTAGATATCGTTTACGCCTATAAACTTCAAAAAGAAATTGGCATCAGTGGCGGTTATTCGCATCTTTTTGCCTCTCAAGGCATGGAAACTATAAAAGGAAACTTCGATGGGAATATTAATAATTGGGGTTGGATAATGTTGACTATAAACCCTATTTTATTTTCAAATAAGGAATAATCCTAAGAAAAACCTAACCCAAGAATAGAGTGGCAACGCAAAATTAATTTTTTTTTAGACATAAATAGAAAATATGACAAGTGTCATGTTTTTGTAGCATTGCCAAAACTATTTTTGCCTGAATAAAAGACCAAAACGTCCTTTATTTTTTCAACAAGCAACCTAAACAAATTATTATGAATTCAAAATTGACAAAAAAAATATTCCTCTCCCTAATTATGGCTGTAGGAATGGGCAGTCTTATCCTCTCATGTGCAAAAAAGGAAAAGATAGTTTATGAAAGCACAGCTGATATTCCTGCAAATCGTGAAATGATTGCCGAATTAACATCCCCTCCCAACGTACCCACTCCTGTTGGTAAAAGAAAGGCCAAATTACTTAAGGTAGACATGGAGATCCTGGAGCAGGAGGGAGAAATGACCAACGGAGTGCGATATGTATATTGGACTTTTGGAGGTACCGTACCAGGCAGTTTTATAAGAACAAGGGTTGGCGATGAAGTTGAATTTCACCTAAAAAATCACCCTGAAAATAAATTGCCCCACAATATCGACTTACATGCAGTTACCGGTCCAGGAGGAGGTGCAGAGTCTTCTTTTGTAGCACCAGGTCACGAAAAGGTTTTTTCGTTTAAAACCCTTAATCCTGGACTTTATGTGTACCACTGTGCCACCGCTCCCGTAGGTATGCATATAGCCAACGGTATGTACGGATTAATATTGGTAGAACCAGAAGGAGGCTTGCCCTTGGTAGATAAGGAATATTACATTATGCAGGGCGATTTTTACACCAAAGGTGCCAATGGAGAAAGAGGTTTACAACCTTTTGATATGCAAAAAGCAGTTGATGAAAAGGCAGATTATGTAGTTTTCAATGGTAAGATGGGAGCCTTGACCGGGGATAATGCCATTACCGCAAACGTAGGCGAAACAGTGCGATTGTTCGTTGGGAACGGTGGACCAAACCTGGTATCTTCCTTTCATGTTATTGGTGAAATATTCGACAAAGTACATGTAGAAGGCGGGGATATGATCAATGAAAATGTGCAAACTACCTTAATCCCAGCCGGTGGGGCCGCCATAGTAGAATTTAAGGTAGATGTTCCCGGAACGTTTATCCTAGTAGACCATTCCATTTTCAGAGCTTTTAATAAAGGAGCATTGGGAATGTTGAAAGTACAGGGCGAAAAAAATAAGACTATCTATTCTGGAGAACTGGAAGATGGAATCTACTTGCCCGAAGGAAGTGGTATACAAAAAATGCCTTCAACCAATGGCGTAGTAGAATCTGAAATTCCTGCCAAATCAATGGAGGAAAAGATGGAATTTGGAAAAGCAACCTATATGCAGACCTGTTTTGCCTGCCACCAAGCAGAAGGCCAGGGTATTGCAAATGCATTTCCTCCGTTGGCAAAATCGGACTACCTAAATGCCGATGTTAATCGCGCTATAGATATAGTATTGCACGGAAAAACGGGTGAAATAACAGTGAACGGACAAAAATATAACAGTGTTATGACCGCGCAGACCTTGTCAGATGAAGAAGTGGCCAACGTACTGACTTATGTGTACAATAGTTGGGGCAATTCCAAAAAGGACGTAACTCCGGCCATGGTTAAAAGTGTAAGAAATAAATAACATAATTCCATAACAATAAAATGAACATAAGTCCCTTTTTTAAAGTAGCCTTTACACTGATTGCAATCATAGCAGTAAATATTGTTTCCGCCCAATCAGAGAATATGGTTACCGTAAAAGGAGGGACTTATATTCCACTTTACGGAGTAGATTCAACAGCTGTCACCGTAGATGCGTTTACAATGGACGTATACCCCGTAACCAACAAGGAGTATTTAAAGTTTGTACAGGAATATCCTGAATGGAAAAAAAGTAAGATCAAGCGACTATTTGCAGACGGTAATTACTTGGTGAATTGGGAGGGTGATGATTCCTATGGCAACCAGTTGGCCGGCGATGCAGCGGTTACCAACGTTTCTTGGTTTGCCGCCAAGAAATATTGCGAATGCCAAGGTAAAAGATTGCCAACCGTAGATGAATGGGAATACGCGGCAATGGCCGATCAAAATAGTCCCGACGCCCGTAAAAAAGAATCCTACAATCAGCTTATTCTGGACTGGTACGAAGCTCCAAAAACATTTAACAATTCTATAGGTTCCACTTTTAAAAATTACTGGGGAATTTATGACCTTCACGGCCTTGTATGGGAGTGGACAATGGACTTTAATTCCGTTCTAATTTCCGGTGAATCCAGAAAGGATGTGGACAAGGACAGTAATCTTTTTTGTGGAAGTGCTGCGGTAGGAGCATCGGACTTAATGAATTATGCCGCCTTTATGCGCTATGCCTTTAGAGGCAGTTTAAAAGCTAATTATGCCATACGAAATTTAGGATTCCGATGTGTGCAGACGAAAGGACCCAACAATAAAAACCTAACTTATTAAGGAAATGAAAAAAATTCTCAATGCCGGATTGTTATGCTTTTTGCTAATCAATCTTATAGGTTGCAATTCAAAAAATTCAACCAAAACAATAGCAGAAAAATACCAATGCCCCATGCATTGCGAGGGTGACAAGACCTATGACCAACCTGGTAAATGTGGCGTTTGTAAAATGGACCTGCAGCTTCTGGCCATGAACACCAAAAAGGAGGGTGAAATTTCTGAGCTATCCATTTATAATCTTCCGTCCAAATGGACCAATCAGAACAATGAGGAAATACAGTTGAAGGCGCTGAAAGGAGATGTATTGGTTATGGTCATGATCTATACTTCCTGTCAAACCGCTTGCCCTAGATTGGTCGCTGATATGCGAGGTATAGAAGAGCAAATCCCAGCCGATAAGAAAGATAAGGTCACCCTTGTCTTTGTTAGTATAGACCCTGAAACAGATACGCCACAACGTTTAAAAGAATTTGCAAAGGAAAACCAAATGGATTCGGAAAAATGGGTATTTCTAAGAGGTTCCGAAGGGGACACCCGTGAATTTTCGGCAGTACTGGCGGTAAACTACAAAAAAATATCCCCTATGGATTTTTCACATTCCAACATCATAAGCGTTTTTGACCAAGAAGGGGAATTGGCCTATCAACAAGAAGGCTTGGGAGTAAACAATAAGGAAACGGTTTCTAAAATTATAGAATTGGTGAATTAGATTAAATAGATTTTTTTTAATCACAACCGATCTCGTCGGGTGCAAGAATAATATATGCCCGTATATTTTTAGGAGACAACAACCTTTACTATTCATCAATATGCTTTTACATATGGTCTATCATAAATAATCTGATGATTAAATTTATCTATCCTTTGTGTATAGGTTATCCAAGCTTTATATTTGCAATAAAATTTACGGTTGACAAAATCTTCAATGTTACAACTGTTCGCACAGTCTCCCCAACTGGGAAAACTGAGGGCTACTATTGCCGATTTCCAAGATAACGCCTCTGCGACCTCAAAACCAAAAACGAATATCAAAGGATTAACAGGGTCTGCCCTGTCCTTCGTAATTGCAGAAATATTTCTCAAATCCGAGGCTCCATTTTTGTTTATTTTAAACGACAAGGAGGAAGCCGCCTACTATTTAAACGATCTGGAGCAGCTGCTAGGGGATAATGATGTGTTATTTTATCCAGGTAGTTATAGAAGGCCCTACCAGATTGAGGAAACGGACAATGCCAATGTGCTTTTGCGTGCAGAAGTACTTAACCGTATCAACTCCAGAAAAAAACCGGCGATCATAGTGACCTATGCCGATGCGCTTTTTGAAAAAGTGGTGACCAGAAAGGAACTGGAGAAAAATACCCTAAAAATTAAACTGGAGGATACCCTTTCCCTAGACTTTTTAAATGAGGTTTTGTTCGAATACAAATTTAAAAGGGTCGATTTTGTCACCGAACCAGGAGAATTTTCGGTTCGTGGTGGTATCATGGACGTATTTTCCTTTTCCCATGATGAACCTTATAGAATTGAATTTTTTGGAGACGAGGTAGACAGTATTAGAACCTTTGATGTGGAAACCCAGTTGTCTACACAAAAGGTTAAAAAGATCACCATCATTCCCAATGTGGAAAACAAGTTCCTGGACGAAAACCGGGAGAGCTTTCTAAAGTACATATCCCCAAACACCCTTATCTTTAGCAAGAACCTGAGTTTGCTATACGCTAGGTTGGATTCATTTTTTGAAAAAGCAGAAGAGGCATTTACCAAACTGTCCAAAGAAATAAAGCATGCGAAACCTCAGGAATTGTTTACCAATTCCGATTTATTAAAACATCAACTGGCCGATTTTGGCCTCGTAGAGATCGATGGAAACACCAAAGCTTCCAGTGATCCGGAAACCATAGTGTTCAACACAAAGCCTCAACCTTCATTTAACAAAAAGTTCGATTTGTTAATTGAAAACCTAAACGATAATTACAAAAACGGGTTTACCAATTATCTCTTTTGCGCAACCGACCAACAGGCCAAAAGGTTTCACGATATTTTTGATGAAGTAGGAAAGGAAGTCCATTATAAAACCGTTGTACTTCCATTATATCAGGGCTTTTTGGACAATGATTTAAAGATTGCCTGTTACACGGACCATCAGATCTTTGAGCGCTATCTAAAATTTCATTTAAAAAATGGCTACGCTAAAAAGCAGGCCATTACCTTAAAAGATCTGAACAAATTGGAAATTGGGGACTATGTTACCCATATAGACCACGGAATTGGAAAATTCGGCGGACTTCAAAAGATAGATGTTGAAGGAAAGAAACAGGAAGCTATAAAGCTAATGTATGGGGAAAGGGACATTCTTTACGTAAGCATACATTCATTGCACAAAATCTCCAAATTCAATGGAAAGGACGGGGCACCCCCAAAAATATATAAACTAGGTTCTGGCGCTTGGAAAAAAATCAAGGACAAGGCAAAATCGCGCGTTAAAAAAATTGCCTTCGACCTTATCCAACTTTATGCCAAGCGAAGATTGGAAAAAGGGTTTCAATATGGCCCGGACAGCTATCTACAACACGAGCTGGAGGCTTCCTTTATTTATGAAGACACTCCTGACCAAAGCAAGTCTACCGAAGACATCAAGAAAGACATGGAAAGTGAAAGACCCATGGACCGACTCGTTTGTGGGGATGTAGGTTTTGGCAAAACGGAAGTGGCCATAAGGGCTGCATTTAAAGCTGTAGACAACGGCAAACAGGTAGCCGTTTTGGTCCCTACTACTATTTTGGCCTTTCAGCACCACAGGACTTTTACGGAGCGTTTGAAAGATATGCCGGTTACCGTAGATTACGTAAATCGTTTTAGGACTGCCAAAGAGAAAAAAGAGACCTTGGAAAATCTAGCTGCTGGCAAGGTAGATATCATTATTGGTACCCATCAGTTGGTAAACAAGAACGTGAAGTTCAAGGACCTAGGCTTGTTGGTCGTGGATGAGGAACAAAAATTTGGCGTGTCGGTAAAAGACAAATTAAAATCCATTAAGGAAAATGTAGATGTCCTAACGCTTACCGCTACACCCATCCCAAGAACCCTTCAATTTAGTTTAATGGCTGCAAGGGATTTATCGGTCATCAATACCGCACCGCCCAATAGATACCCCATAGAAAGCGAGGTAATCCGTTTTAGCGAAGAGACCATTCGCGATGCCATAACCTACGAAATACAACGGGGTGGACAGGTCTTCTTTATCCATAATAGAATTGAAAATATTAAAGAAGTCGCCGGAATGATCCAAAGACTGGTGCCGGATGCCAAAATTGGTATTGGCCACGGGCAAATGGATGGCAAAAAATTGGAAACCCTTATGTTGGCCTTTATGAATGGTGAGTTCGATGTACTTATTTCTACCACCATTGTAGAAAGCGGTCTGGACGTTACCAATGCCAATACTATTTTCATTAACAATGCCAATAATTTTGGCCTAAGCGACCTCCATCAAATGAGGGGGCGTGTAGGGAGAAGCAATAAAAAGGCTTTCTGCTATTTTATTACCCCACCCTATGATGTTATGACCAATGATGCCAGGAAAAGAATTCAGGCTTTGGAACAATTTACGGATCTGGGCAGCGGTTTCAATATTGCCATGAAAGATTTGGAAATTAGGGGTGCCGGAGACTTATTGGGAGGTGAACAGAGTGGATTTATAAACGAAATTGGCTTTGATGCCTATCAGAAAATATTGGCCGAGGCCATAGACGAACTTAAGGAAAACGAATTTAAGGAGCTTTACGAAGAAGTTGGTGGCAAACCAAAGATCTTTGTCAAGGAAACCCAAATAGATTCCGATTTTGAATTGTTATTCCCTGATGATTACATCAACAATATCACCGAACGCTTAAACCTCTATACCGAGCTGAACCAGGTTTCCGAGGAAGAAGGATTACAAAAATTTGAGACGGAATTGATTGACAGATTTGGGGAACTCCCCACCCAGGCAGAAGATTTATTAAACTCGGTCCGCATCAAATGGATCGCAAATAGTATTGGCCTGGAGAAAATAGTGATGAAGAAGGGTAAAATGATCGGCTATTTTATAGCGGACCAGCAATCAGATTTTTACCAAAGCAGTTCCTTTACCGCCGTGTTGCAATTTGTACAAGCCCATCCCAACCTTGCCAAATTAAAAGAAAAGCAGACCCGTAACGGACTGCGACTGCTGTTGGTATTTGAGCATATAAATTCTATTGATAAAGCCTATAAATCCATTCAACCTTTCGATTCCCTTATCCCAAAACAGGGAATAACGGTTCCATAAAAAAACTACAGTTGATGCTATTAAAAAATACCCTATTACTTTTTACTCTTTGCTTCAATTTTATTTTGCAAGCCCAACATACCATTTCAGGAAATTTATCACCGGCCGACGATTACAAATGGCTGATTGCCTATAAATTGAATCCTGACCATCAGAATTACATTGCCGACACGGCTGTTAAGAACGGGGCTTTCTCGTTAAATTTTCCGGCCAATGCCCAGACGGGCATGTATAGACTCGTATATGCCGTACCACAGGAGGAATTTTATTTTGATTTTATCTATAATGGAAAGGAGGATATTGTTCTCTCCTTCGATTCCCAAAAAGGCCTATCTTTTATATCCTCCACTGAAAACCTCCTATATGCCAGGTATTTTAATGAAATACATAAACTGGAGAAACAAATTGCTCAATTTTATTCGGAAAAAAAGAAGGATCGCAACCTGCTTTTAAACCTCAACAAGAAGTTGGCCGCGGTGCAAAAATCATTCGAAACCCAATCACAAGGGATGCTCAGCGGACATTTCATTTCGGCAAACAGGCCCTATATTTCTTCGGGCTATGAGGATGTTGAAACCTATGTAAGGCATAAAAGAGAACATTATTTTGACGCCTTGGACTTTAACGATCACGTACTACTGGGATCCGACTTTTTAACGGACAAAGTAGTAAATTACGCATTTACGGCCCTGCCCCAACTTCAAATTCCCTCTAAGGAAAAAGAGCCTGTTATTATAGAAAATGTTAAGGAATTGGCACAACTATTGGAAAATGTAAGCGCCATCAATAAGGTGCAGTTATTCAATAGCCTATGGACAAAGGCATCCAACGATAATTTAAATATAGTGGCCGATTTTATTTACGATAATTATCTAAAATCCCTGGCAACCGAAACCAATAAATCCGAACTCTTAAAAAAGATCGAAACCCAAAATAGACTTCGTTTGGGGGCCGTAGCCCCGGAAATTACTTGGAATGAAGGTAGTAGCACCAAAAAACTTAGTAGCCTAACGGGGGCCAAGAATTATGTAATTGTATTTTGGAGCAGCACCTGTTCGCACTGTCTACAGCAACTTCCTGAATTTCATAAAGCCTTAAAGGATATTTCCAACACCAAGGTCCTGGCCATTGGCCTGGAAGACGATGATGTAACTTGGAAAAAGGAATCCGCAAAGCTATCAGGATTTATACACGGTATAGCTTTAGGAAAATGGGAAAGTCCGTATGCGGATATTTACGATATCCATCAAACCCCTACCTATTATATTTTGGACAATGAAAAGCGCATTGTTGCCAGGCCGGATGATTACCAAGAAGTTGTGAAATTCTTAAAAGGGAATAATTAACACTCTGCAATTGGAGACAATGCGTTTTCCTATTATCACGTTTACACATTGAAACATTGTTCCATTAACCAATTGCTACATTAGTGCATTACAATGTTTTAAGATCCTTAATAGTCTTAAAGGCCACATCTACCTGCTCATCGTTTACGATGATGGTAAATTCATTGGTGGTAGATATCACTTCGTATAGAACGATACCCTCCCATGCCAAGCGTTGAAAAATAAAATAATAGATACCAGGTACGGAAACGTTTTCCGCCGGCAACTTAACGGTAATAGAGGAGAGATTTTCAGCCTTTTGTGTGCACTTCTCGTTCTTAAACAACTCTTCCACTGCCTCGTCCAATATATTGCTGACAACGATATTAAGTTCGTTGACCCCTCTTGACGAGGTATAAAAAACATCCTTATTCCTATTTACCTCATTTAATAAAACAGTCTGATTTTCCAAAATGGATTCGGATACCAAAAAGGTAAAATCGGTCAATGATGACCTTACCGTGATTTCCCCTATATTTTTTAAAACCTTAATAATTTTATGGGTAGCACGGAACTCCAAATCATCGGAAAGTCGTTTTAAGGCCATTACAATAGCACCGTTGCGAATATCCTTCCCCAATTCACTTTCTATTTCCGGTTTTACTATTCTAGAAAGCGACGTTAAGTTTATAATACCCTGAGCTAAAGCACTTTGTAAAAATGGTTTCTTTTTAATGTAGTCTTCCACGACCGATGAAATAGTCTTCATTTCCTTAAACTTTTGGTAAAAATAACAATTTGTTACAAATAAAACAAATAATTAAAAGTGATAAAACGCATTTTCCATATGTTCTATGCTAAATTTTGACCCTTTTTTATGTATGGTAATGATATCGAACCTGGCCTCCACATCAAGATCCTTGCTAATAATATAATGATCGGCCGCTAAGACCAAGAGTTTTATTTTCTTCTCCGTAACCGTGTCGGCAATTGGTTGCATATAGTCGGAACTTCGCGATTTTACTTCTACAATGGCCAATATATCCCCTTTTCTCGCAATTATATCGATCTCTGCTTTCAAATACCTATAATTTCTATGAACTACCCTATAACCATTTTCAATTAAATAGTCGACCGCCAATTGCTCTCCCTTTTTCCCAAATTCGTTATGCTTTGCCATACCATTTCCAATCTATTTACCAAAAAACGTGCATTTTATCGAAAAACCTAACATACTGTCGTCCAAATTTCTATAAACCACGTAATTTGTTATGCATTCTAGCGAATTTTTTCTAAGAGCAATAATTTCTTATTAAAATCTGCGTTATGCAATGACCCCTTACTTGTAACCTATCAAATGCGGAATAAATTATGGAATTTTTCATAAACTGTAATACTTCTAGTTTGGCCCCCTATACCACCCCGTTGGATGGACAAAGGGCTCAACATCTATATAGAAGATTGGGTTTTAGCGCCTCCGTCCAAACTATTAATCAAGCTACTGGCCAAACCGCCGGCAATTTGGTTAATTCCCTTATTTCCGAAGCGCAAAATATGCCCCTCTTGGCTGCTCCACTCTGGGCAGACTGGAACAATAGCAATTATCCTGAAGACGATGACCTACGTGGACAAATGATAAGGTCTCAACAAGAAGAATTCAAGTTGGCCTATACCAACTCCTTACTTGATAATAACCTCCGAGATCGGCTTAGTTTTTTTTGGAGCAATCATTTTGTAACAGAACTGGACGTTTACAATTGCAACTCATTCCTTTATCATTATATCAACTGCCTACAGCGCAACGCTATTGGGAATTTTAAGACCTTTGTTAGCGAAATTGGCCTTACCAGTGCCATGCTCTACTATTTGGACGGTGTTTACAACAATGGTAACAACCCCAATGAGAATTATGCCCGTGAACTTTATGAGCTATTCACCTTAGGCGAAGGAAATGGATATACCGAACAGGATATCATTGAAACGGCCAAGGCCATTTCCGGATATGTTGAAAGGGGAGAACTCGGCTGTGAGCAAGTAGTTTTTGATCCTACCAAATTTAACACAGAGAATAAAACAATATTTGGAAGAACTGGAAATTGGGGATATGATGACGTCATAGATATTCTTTTTGAAGAAAGAGCCAACGAAATAGGCTATTTCATCTGTAAAAAATTGTACGAATTTTTTGTACACCCGGATGCCACGGATGAAGCCAACAATGCAAAGACCATTATTGATGGCTTAACGGCAACATTTATCAGCAATAATTTTGAAATGGCACCAGTTTTAAGCCAACTTTTTAAAAGTCAACACTTTTTTGACGATGAAGCCATAGGTGTAATCATTAAAAGTCCGTTCGATATTTATCTAAATCTGATAAACGAAACCGGCTTTGCCTATAACGACACTACTATTGGAAGTGCCATAAATTATAGTGGAATGCTGGGGCAAGACCTATTTGACCCTTTTGATGTTGCAGGATGGCAACGAAACAGGGATTGGATCAATACCAATTTTATGATTGGCCGTTGGCTTACCATGGAAACTATTGTAGATGGTTTTTACCAGGACAGTCCTGAGCAATTTAGGACATTTGCCATGGACGCCGTTGGACCAGGAAATAGCAATACAAGTAACCCGGAAATTGTTGTACGGGCTATTGTAGACAAAATTACACCCAAGGGATTGTTTACCCAACAGGATTTTGACAATGCCATGTCGGCATTTAAAATAGAAGATGTTCCTGAAGATTATTATGGCCCGGATTATATCCCTGGCGGACAATCGTTATGGATTTTAAGCGTAAGCCAAGAGGTTCCCTCACAGGTTCATCTACTTTTAAGACACCTTACCAGACAACCCGAATTTCAACTTAAATAAAACCGACCATTATGTGCGATACTCATCATAAATCACCCCATAAAGGCAAAGACCATGATGGTCACGATTTGGAACATAAGACATGGAGTCGACGTTCCTTTCTACAAGCCTTAGGTATTGCCGGTTCCGGATCCATGATGCTGGGCAGTAACTATCTAACAGCATCGGCCCCATCCCCTCTGACCTCGGCTATAGCCATGGCGGAAACCGATAATATTTTAATTTTAATTCGCTTGTCAGGAGGAAACGACGGACTTAGCACTATTATTCCAATAGAGCAGTACGACATCTATGCCAATGCACGTCCCAATATTTATCTGCCGGAAAGTAAAATATTAAGACTAACAGATGAATTTGGGGTACCTACCTATATGAAATCTTTGGAGCCCATGTGGGGCGAAGGCCAATTTAAAGCGGTACACGGTGTAGGTTATGAAGGCCAAAGCCTATCCCACTTTACCGGTTCGGATATTTTTGCCAATACCGACCTAAGTACTACAGGTTTCAGTGGAAGGGATACCGGTTGGATGGGAAGACATTTCGAACACCTATATCCGGATTATTTATCGGATTTTCCCGGTAGCCGACCAGAAGGCCCTGCCGCTATCCAAGTCGGAAACTATGGAAGTTTGGTTTTTGAAGGAGAAGAGACCAATTACGCCTTTGTAACCAACAATATAGATCAGTTGGAACAAATTGCGGAAACAGGACTGCAATATTCTATAGACGATTCTCTATTTGATAGTTGCATGTACAGTGATCAGATTAAATTTCTTAGAGGTGTATCCAACGTAACCAATGAATACGCAGGTACTATACACGAAGCTTATATGCGTGGCGCAAACCAAGTTGAGTATCAAAATAATGGTTTTGCCAGACAATTGGCATTATTGGCCAGATTGATCAAAGGAAACCTTGGCACCAAGGTCTACATGATCAGCATGGGAGGTTTTGATACCCACGGAAATCAACCTTTGGTACATGAACGCCTAATGACGCAACTGTCCATTGCCGTTGATAATTTCTATGATGACCTCGCCTTTACCCAGCAGGACGACAAGGTATTGAGCATGACTTTTTCCGAGTTCGGTAGAAGGATCTTCGAAAACGGATCCAATGGAACCGACCATGGAAAGGCTGCCCCTACCTTATTTTTTGGTTCTGGATTAAACGGAAGTGCTTTTGTGGGTGACCACCCCTCTTTGGACGAGCCAAATGGCAGAGGTAACCTGGAATACACAATGGACTTTAGAAACCTTTATGCCACCGTACTGGCAGAATGGCTATGTGTAGATATTCCCCTTGTGGAACAACATATCATGGACGGATATACGTATACCCCTGTAAACCTAGGCTTTAATTGTAGTGGAGTAGATTTCCCGGATATAGTTTATAGTGACGGTGAACCCACTCCTCCAACACCAACAGATCCTATTGAGGAAAATCCAAATCCGGATTTGATAAACGCCATTGTACACAAACCTTTTTACCCTACAGATTCAACACCGCACATTTACCTCGAAATGCCTTTTAGCGCCCATGTAAACATACAATTGTTTAACATTATGGGGCAATATTTGGGATCCGTATTTAATGAAATAATGTTGGAAGGGTCTACAGAAATAAACATCAGAGAGAACCTGTCCACTTATTTGGCGTCAGGAAAATATATTTATAGAATACAGGTTCAAAATCAAAATCTTAGTAAATCCATAATGGTAGCTTAAAGTCACCCCCTACTTACTATGCGAGAAGGCCTTCGTATATTCTGAATTCTTTTCAGGGTAACGAAGGCTTATTTTTTGAAGGAATACGCCAGCTGCAAGTAAAAATCTTTATTTTTGCAGCCTAATCCAAAAATAATGTCGCAGAACCTTCAGAAGCCAGCAAGATATACCATAACCGCAGCCCTTCCTTATACCAACGGACCTATACATATAGGGCATTTGGCAGGAGTTTATGTGCCAGCGGATATCTATGCAAGATACTTGAGATTAAATGGAAATGATGTGGCCTTCGTTTGTGGAAGCGACGAACACGGGGTTGCCATTTCCATGAAAGCCAAAAAAGAAGGAGTAAGTCCCCAAAACATAATCGATAAATATCACGGTATAATTAAGCAATCCTTTCAGGATTTTGGAATTACCTTCAACAACTATTCAAGAACATCCGCCGAAGTTCACCATAAAACGGCCTCCGATTTCTTTGTGAAACTCTATGAACAAGGAGATTTTATTGAGGAAACTACCGAACAATTATATGACGCAGAGGCAAAACAATTTTTGGCCGATCGTTTTGTAATCGGTACTTGTCCTAAATGTGGCCATGAAGAAGCTTATGGGGATCAGTGCGAAAATTGTGGCTCCACTTTAAATGCCACAGACCTTATCAATCCCAAATCGACCATTTCCGGAGCAGTACCCTCCCTAAAAGAAACCAAGCACTGGTTTTTACCTTTGGACCGTTACGAAGATTTCCTGAAGACCTGGATTTTGGAAGGTCATAAAAATGACTGGAAGCCCAATGTATATGGACAATGCAAATCATGGATCGATGACGGCCTAAAGCCAAGGGCGGTAACCCGTGATCTTGATTGGGGAATCCCGGTACCGGTAGAAGGCGGTGAAGGCAAGGTATTGTATGTTTGGTTCGATGCACCAATAGGATATATTTCCTCTACCAAAGAATGGGCAGCAAGGGAAGGAAAGGATTGGGAACCCTATTGGAAGGCCAAGGACACTAAAATGGTACATTTCATCGGCAAGGATAATATTGTATTCCACTGTATTATTTTCCCCAGTATGCTAAAGGCACATGGCGATTTTATATTACCGGAAAATGTTCCGGCCAACGAATTCTTAAACCTCGAAGGCAACAAATTGTCCACTTCCAAGAATTGGGCGGTGTGGCTGCATGAATATTTGGAAGAATTTCCCAATATGCAGGATGTACTTAGATATACCCTGACCGCCAATGCCCCGGAAACCAAGGACAACGATTTTACCTGGAAGGACTTTCAGGCCAGGA
Organism: Arenibacter algicola; assembly: GCF_018860365.1. Taxonomy (GTDB): domain Bacteria; phylum Bacteroidota; class Bacteroidia; order Flavobacteriales; family Flavobacteriaceae; genus Arenibacter; species Arenibacter algicola_B. The sequence goes on along the minus strand of NZ_JAHKPO010000013.1, from coordinate 456,069 downwards.
ACAACAATGAATTAGTGGCCATTTATGGGAACTTCATCAACCGTGTTGTAGTGCTTACCAACAAATATTATAATGGAATTGTTCCCTCCCCTGGTACCTATAGCCAAGTAGATACGGAAACTCTGGCCGAACTTAAAAAATATCCTGAGATCATTGCCAGTTCTATAGAAAGATACCGTTTCCGTGAAGCCGGACAGGAAGTAATGAATTTGGCACGACTTGGCAATAAATACTTGGCCGACGAGGAGCCATGGAAAGTAATTAAACAGGATGAGGAAAGGGTAAAGACGATTATGTTCGTTGCCCTTCAAATAGCGTCGGCTCTGGCAGTGTTAAGCGAGCCATTCCTACCTTTTACTGCCGTTAAGCTTAAAAAAATCCTCAATATCTCCCAAAGTGGAGCTGAGGGGTCCCTTGAATGGAAAGACATATCGGAAAAGGAAATATTACTGCCTGCAGAACATCAGATAAACGAAGCCGAGTTACTCTTCAGCAAAGTAGAGGACGAAACCATACAGGCGCAATTGGACAAATTGGAAGCTACCAAAAAAGCAAATGAAACTATGAACAAAGAAGTTAGCCCACAAAAAGACACCATTACCTTTGACGATTTTTCCAAATTGGATATGCGGGTAGGTACCATTATTGAAGCAGAAAAAATGCCTAAGGCCAAAAAACTTTTGGTGTTAAAAGTGGATACGGGATTAGATGTGAGAACTATAGTATCGGGTATTTCGGAAAGCTTTTCACCCGAGGATATCATAGGTAAAAAAGTAACCGTTTTGGTAAACCTGGCACCTAGGGCCCTACGTGGCGTGGATAGTGAGGGAATGATCCTAATGACGGAAAATGCAGATGGTAAATTGGTATTTATTAATCCGGATGAAGATGGGGTTGAAAGTGGTGAGACAATAAATTAAGGCTGAATGCCCTGAAACCTACTACTTAAAAATCAAAATACCCCATGAATCTTATATCCTACATATCCAAAAACACCCAACTCCCATTAAAAGGCATAGAAAATACGGTTGCCCTATTAAATGAGGATTGTACAGTACCCTTTATTTCCCGTTACCGAAAAGAGCGGACCGGAAATTTGGACGAGGTGCAAATTGGCGCCATTGTACAGTACAAATCGCAGTTTGAAGCTTTGGAAAAACGCAAGTCGGCCATCCTTAAATCCATAGAGGAACAGGAGGAACTAATTCCTGAATTGGCAAAAAAAATAAATGATGCCGAGGATCTCACCACCTTGGAGGATCTTTATCTACCCTTCAAGAAAAAGCGAAAAACCAAAGCAGAAACAGCTAAGAAAAATGGCTTGGAGCCCTTGGCTAAAATTATTTTGGCCCAGCGTACCGATGAAATCGATTTTGAGGCATCCAAATATATCAATGATGCGGTTCCCAATGAAGATGATGCCCTGGAAGGAGCCCGACATATAATTTCGGAGTGGATCAATGAGCGCAGCGATATCCGAAATCAGATCAGGTCCCAATTGGAAAAATTCGCCTTAATATCCACCAAGGTTATTTCCACAAAGAAAGATGATGAAAAGGCACAAAAATTTAGGGACTATTTTGAATGGAGCGAACCCTTAAATAGATGTCCATCGCACCGACTCTTGGCCATACTGCGAGCCGAAAATGAAGGTTTTATAAGGGTTAAAGTCGAGATAGACGATGATAAGGCCATCTCCAATATGGAGTATAGGATCATCAAAAATAAAAATGCTACTACTCCACATCTTCAACTGGCCATACAGGATGCCTATAAGAGGTTGCTATTCCCTTCCCTTTCCAATGAAATTCTAAAATCTGCTAAGGAAAAAGCGGACGAATCGGCCATTCAGGTATTTTCCAAAAACCTGAAACAACTGTTATTGGGCTCGCCCTTAGGCGAAAAAAGAATTTTGGCCATAGATCCTGGCTTCAGAACGGGCTGTAAAGTGGTTTGCCTTAGCGCTCAGGGCGATTTGGAGCATAACGAGACCATTTACCCACACGCACCTCAAAACGACAGCACTGGGGCTATAAAGAAAATAAGTTCTTTGGCAGACGCCTATAAGATTGAAGCCATAGCCATAGGAAACGGTACCGCCTCCAGGGAAACGGAGCAATTAATAAAGCGGATTCAATTCAAGAACAATATTGAGGTGTTTGTGGTCAGTGAGGCCGGTGCCTCAATTTATTCTGCCTCTAAAATTGCCCGGGAGGAATTCCCCAATTACGATGTTACCGTTAGGGGTGCCGTATCGATAGGAAGACGCCTAGCAGATCCCTTGGCAGAATTGGTTAAAATAGATGCCAAATCTATCGGGGTCGGACAATATCAGCATGATGTAGACCAAAATCTATTGAAAAATTCCCTGGATGCCGCAGTAGAAAGCTGTGTTAACACCGTGGGCGTAAACATTAATACTGCCAGTGTTCCCTTACTTAGCTATGTTTCCGGAATTGGCCCTAAACTGGCGGAAAACATTGTGGCCTATAGGAACGAAAATGGTGCCTTTACCAGTAGGAGCGAAATAAAAAAGGTGCCCCGTTTGGGAGAAAAAGCCTTTGAACAGGGAGCGGCATTTTTACGTATCAGGCAGGCAAAAAATCCTTTGGATGATTCTGCAGTACATCCTGAGAGCTATTCCCTTGTACAAAAAATGGTGAAAGATCAAGGAGTTCCCCTTTCCGAAATAATAGGAAACAAGGAAGTCCTCAAAAAGATCGATCTAAATAAATATTGCACAGAAAATGTAGGATTGCCCACCCTACAGGATATTGTAAAGGAATTGGAGAAACCCGGGCTGGACGTTAGGGAAAAGGCTAAGGTATTTACCTTTAATCAGAACATAAGGACCATTTCCGATCTAAAAGAGGGACAATTATTACCGGGAATAGTAAACAACATTACCAATTTTGGCTGCTTTGTGGATGTAGGGATCAAAGAAAGTGGCCTAATCCATATCTCCAACCTATCCGATAGTTTTGTAAAAGATGTGAACGAACATGTTAGCCTGCACCAGCAAATTATTGTAAAGGTGCTGGAAGTTGATATTCCCAGAAAACGGATACAATTGGCTTTGCACAAATAACTCCAAATCTTAAGTCAAGAGCTGGTAAAAAGAGCCATTTATTTGTAACTTTAGTTAAAATTTGAAACTTATGTTGTCCGAAAAACTAGAAAAAGCATTGAACGAACAGGTCCGTATAGAGGCCGAATCTTCACAGGTATATTTATCCATGGCCTCTTGGGCAGAAGGAAAAGGATTGGAAGGTATTGCACAATTTATGTACAGCCAATCGGATGAGGAGCGTTTGCATATGCTCAAGCTGGTAAAATACATTAATGAAAGGGGCGGGCACGCCTTTGTATCCGCGCTTAAAGCTCCTAAAACCGACTTCGGCAGTTTTCAGAAAATGTTCCACGAGCTATTGGATCATGAAATTTTTGTTTCCAATAGCATTAACGAACTGGTACATGTAACCCTGCAGGAAAAGGATTATGCTACCCATAATTTTCTTCAATGGTATGTAGCGGAACAAATCGAGGAAGAGGCCTTGGCGCGTAATATTTTGGACAAGATCAACCTTATTGGCAATGACAAAGGCGGCCTGTATTTGTTCGATCGAGATATACAGCAGATTACAGCCAATAGTGCGGCCATAACACCAAAGGCATAAATTTAACATTTAATCTTATTTAGATTTAATTAAAATAAATACTTTTGCCTCGTTATTATTCTAATTTCCAGTGGGTAAAAAGAAGAAACAGGACAAGAAAGAGAAAAAAAAGCTAAAAAAAGCTTTAAAAAAGGAGCAGAAAACGGCTCTCAAGGAAATGGTTCCCCATGGGTGCAAAACCAAGTGTTGCGACAAATACAAAAAGTCGGAATCCAAGAGGTGTAATCGCTGTCCTTGTTTCGATTTGATGAAGAAGGTGGCTTAAACTTTGACAACCTTGCGCATACCGAGCATTGCGAATTTAATTGACTTACGATAGTCGCGGCACGGTGAAGTAATCTCACAGCTGTGCGCCAAGAACAAATAGCAGTAACCAAAATCATACAGATTGCCTCGTCACTAACGTCCCTTGTCTACCGATAGGCAGGCTCACAATGACGTTGCTAATTTTAATTTCCAATCCAACAATCCGTCATTGCGAACGGGACTGTCAACAGATAGGCCTAGTGAAGCAATCTCATAGTTGTGCTCACCAAACCAACAGATTGCTTCGTCACTATCGCTCCTCGCAATGACGCCTCATTGGGACTAATAAAGCAGAAAGCCTTAACGACCATAGTTGCACGTCATTGCGAACGGGACTGTCAACAGACAGGCCTAGTGAAGCAATCTCATAGTTGTGCTCACCAAACCAACAGATTGCCACGTCACTATCGCTCCTCGCAATGACGTTGCATATTTTAATTTCCAATCCAACATCCCTTCATAGCGAAAGGGACTATCCATAGGCAGGCATAGTGAAGCAATCTCTTGAAAATGGCATATAAGTTCTAAACTATTTAATCAATATAAAACAACCATCCTATAGCCAAATCCTTCCAATTAGGATTCCCCCTATTGACTAATTGTTCCTTACGCCTCCTATTTCCCGATTTTATCTGTTTCTCCCTTTCAATAGCCATATCCATATTGCTATATTCTTCAAAATAAACCAGTTTATTGCAATTGTATCGATAGCTAAACCCACGAAATGCACCGGTTTTATGTTCATAAATACGTCTAACTAGATTGCTTGTAACCCCTACATAGATGACGGTATTATTCTTATTAGCAAGTAAATATACATATGACTTTTTCATGATATTCTATTTCCTACTAGCGAACTTAGCTATCAATAGGAGTTGCAGTGAACCAACCTCTTCATAGCACCCCATACAAACAGATTGCCACGTCACTATTGCTCCTCGCAATGACGTTGCATATTGTTATTTCCAATCCAACATTCCGTCATTGCGAACTTGACTGCCCGCAGGCAGACATAGTGAAGCAATCTCATTGGTTTGTTCCCTTTACAAAAAGATTACCAAGTGACTAACGTTCCCTGACGGCCGATAGGCAGGCTCGCAATGCGTTTATAAATTCATTTGCAATGCTCAAATGAGTGGTCTCCCCCCAAAAAACAAAAGAAGTAACCCAATAGCCGCTTAAACGGACCCAACAGATCACTTCCTGATTAACGCCTATTTACGATATAGACCTCCTGATAAGTAGACCAATTTATTTCCCCAACATCAGGAGTTCATTACATCGAATTTCGGTGATGTACCTTTTTTCCCCTTCCTTGGTTTCATAAGACCGAGTGGTCAATTTTCCTTCAACGGCAACTTCCTTACCCTTGTTGAGATAGTTTTCTACGATTTCAGCAGTCTTGCCCCAGGCCACAACATTGTGCCATTGGGTATCCGTTACTTTTTCTCCTTTGGCATTTTTGTAAGTCTCATTGGTAGCAATGGCGAATTTGGCCAATTTGCCACCTCCGTCTAGATTAATAATTTCTGGATCGTTCCCCAAGTTCCCAATCAACTGTACTCTGTTTCTAAGTGCGTTCATAATACATAATTTTTAAATCCCGAATCCACGGGAAAGGTTAAACAGTTAATGATTTTTGATGGGACAAACTTAGCTTCCTCTGCAAATGTTATTCGGTTGAAAAGTATTTAATTTCGTTTGTTATCGTTTGTAGTCGTTTGTAAATGTATATAGATGCCCCCCTTATGGTTCATAAACCACTCCACAATACACTGACTTGCAACAACGATAAATCAATTGAATCCCCTATATTTAGAACAACATAATCCTTGCAAAAATCAAACTATGGAGATCGTATTAAAAATCCTTATAGGCATTATAGCCCTTGAACACCTTTATATTTTATATATGGAAATGTTTGCCTGGGAGACCTTGGGCAAAAAAACATTTAGAAAAGCACTTCCGGAGCATATGTTTAAACCTACCAAAGGATTGGCTGCAAACCAAGGGCTGTACAACGGATTTCTGGCCGCTGGGCTTATTTGGACATTTTTCATAAAAGACGCGGCTTGGAGCACCAATATCTCCATTTTTTTTCTAAGCTGTGTGGCCATTGCGGGCATTTATGGTGCTTGGTCCGCCAGTAAAAAAATATTCGTGGTGCAGGCCTTACCTGCTCTAATAGCACTTTTGTTACAGTGGTTTGTTTCTTCCTTTTAATCATAGAACTATGGACCAACCAAAATCAAAATAAGCAGTAACCTATTCGCTAGCTATAATATTCTTTCCTTTACACTTTCTTTCCCTCAAGATTATTTAAATACCAAAAATTCGAATATCAGTATGAGTACTCCATTTATTTCGGACCAAACCTTTAAAGGAATCGACTTTACCTCCAAGCGCCTATCCAAAGGAGATTATGAGAACTGCGTTTTCGACTCCTGTACATTTTCCAAAGGAGATATATCCAACATCGTTTTTATGGAGTGTGTTTTTACAGATTGTGATCTAAGCAATGTAAACTTAAAAAACACCACCTTTAAGGAAACGGTTTTTAAAAGAAGTAAACTTTTGGGGATACGTTTTGACCATTGTAACGATTTTTTATTGTCATTCAATTTCTTTGACTGCACCTTAAATCTATCCTCCTTTTACAAATTAAAACTCAAGAACACCATATTCCAAAATTGCAAATTGATTTCCGTGGATTTTAACGAATCCGACCTAACAGAAACCCAATTTGAATCCTGTGATCTTCAAAGTGCAATCTTTGAAAATTCCAACCTAGAAAAAGTTGATTTCAGAACAGCATTCAACTATACCCTGGATCCCGAAAAGAATAAAATTGCCAAAGCCAAATTCTCCAAGGAAGGTGCTTTGGGTTTATTAAAGAAGTACAATATCAAAATTGAATAAACCAACGCAAAGAATTAATCGTTTGTAATCGGATAATTTGTACCTTATTGGTTCTAAAACAGTTTCCAATAACAAAGAATGACCTTAAATAAAGTACACCATATTGCCATCATATGCTCGGATTATAAGCAATCCAAAAAATTCTATGTGGAAGAATTAGGTCTGGAACCTTTGCAGGAAATTTATAGGGAAGAACGGGGTTCCTACAAACTGGATTTGGCATTGAACGGAAATTATATCATTGAATTATTCTCATTTCCCAAACCACCCCCCAGATCCACTAGACCAGAAGCAACCGGTTTAAGACACTTGGCCTTTGAGGTGGACGATTTGGATACCAGCTTATTGGATTTGTCCGAAAAAGGCATTTTGGCCGAACCTGTCCGTACTGACGAGTATACCCAAAAAAAGTTCACCTTCATCTTTGACCCAGACAATTTACCTATAGAATTATACCAAAAATGACCGCTATAACTACATACATAGCGCATTTTTACACCCTTTTTCCCGACCAGAAAGGAGTGCCTCCATGGGAAATAACACCATCCATATCATCTTTAATAACCAAGAAGATTCTGGACCTTAATACTGACGATTATGCCATTACAGGTAGAATTGCTATCCATAAAACTGCAGTAATCGAAAATGGGGCAATTTTAAAAGAACCCCTCATTATATCTGGAAACTGCTTTGTTGCCAGCCACGCTTATCTCCGGGGCGGAGTGTTTTTGGGCGAGGGGGTGCGGATAGGCCCAGGTAGTGAGATCAAGTCCAGTATTATTGGCGATCATTCGGCCATGGCCCATTTTAATTTTATAGGGGACAGTATTATTGGTGAGCATGTAAATTTTGAGGCAGGAGCACTTATTGCCAATCACTATAACGAAAGGTCCGATAAGACCATTTGGGTCCAAGTAAATGGTAGCAGGACCAATACCGGCTCCATTAAATTTGGCGCCTTGGTCGGGGACAATTCCAACATAGGGGCCAATGCCGTACTTTCCCCAGGTACCTTATTACCAAGGGAATCAGTAGTAAAACGATTGGAGCTTATAGAACAAAACAACTGAAAGAACCATGGAAAAAAAATGCTTGGAATGTGGAGAAAAGATTTTGGGCAGAATAGACAAAAAATTCTGCTCGGACTACTGTAGAAATGCCTACAATAATAAACTGAACAAAGACAGTAAAAATCTGGTCAGGAATATAAATAACCGCTTGCGCAAAAACTACAGAATCTTGGATAGCTACCCCCTAACCGATGGCAAGACCAAAACTACCAAGACCAGATTAATGGACAAGGGTTTCGATTTTGAGTATATCACCAATTTATATACCACCAAAAAAGGAACCACCTACTATTTTGTATATGACCTGGGCTATCTTCCGTTGGACAATGATTATTATATGATCGTGAAAAGGGAGTAGAATATTACCCCAATTAAGAATGCCCTTGAACTGTTTCAAGAAACAGTTCAAGGGCATAAAAATTATAAGTTTTGTTGTTTTGATAGCCGTCAGCTCAGGGGAAGTGAAAGCAGCTTTCTATTTATAGTTGTGTCCGCTTAATTTAAGGGCTGCTATTACGATATCCTTGCGACTTATTTGCCCCACCAATATCCCGTTTTTCATAACCGGCAACCTTCTTCTTTTATGTTTGTCAAAAATACCGGCGGCATCAAAAATAGACATATCATGAGGTATGGTCTCTACCTCCTTTGTCATGAATCGCTCAACACTCTTGTCCAAGATAGGTTGATTAAAATAGCGGCTTTCCGAAATCTGTTTCATACAATCCGCCTCGGAGATTATACCTACCAAAAATCCGTTGTTATCCAATACAGGACCACCAGAAATATGGTATTTGGCCAAATGCTCCATAACCGTTAAAATAGATTGATCAGGACTAAAGGTGATCAGCTTTTTTGTCATATAGTCCTCTACTAAAATGGGAGCATCAAATTCCTTTTTTACGACCTTGCGAACTCCCTGAAAACTTTTTATTCCCATACCGTTTATTTTTAGGTTAATTTGAAAGATAGTATTTTTTTAATAATTACACAACTATTTAATATTTAATCAGTTGTATTGATAAATATTCATTTAAATTCTTGCGTATAATTCAATTCGAAAAAACCCTGAAAACCTGAAATTATTGGTTATACCGAACACTATAATGTAATACAGGGATAATTTCTTACTTTTAAGTTTTTACTAAATACTATGAAGCAATATTCTTCTCCCATAACCCTTCTACTTCTCCTGCTTGCCATTTATTGGAGCTTTGAAGCCTCTATGCCAAGCTACACTCCGGACGCCAATATTGAAAATATTTCATTTTCAACGGACAGGGCCCTTGTCCATGTAAAAAATATGTCCGAAAAACCACATGCCGTAGGTTTTCCGGCACATTCAGAGGTTAGGGATTATGTTATATCGGAATTGACCAAGCTGGGATTGGAAACAACTACCCAACAAGGTTATACCGCTGGGGACTGGGGAAATTTTAGTAGTGCAACCAATATATTGGCTAGAATAAAAGGCAGCGAAAAGGGAAAGGCTTTACTTTTGCTTTCGCATTACGATAGCAACCCCCATTCATCTTTGGGCGCCAGCGATGCCGCAAGTGGGGTGGCAACCATATTGGAAGGTGTAAGGGCCTTCCTAGAGCAAAACAATACGCCTAAAAACGATATCATTATTTTAATTTCCGATGCTGAGGAATTGGGACTTAACGGTGCGGATTTATTTGTAAACAATCATCCGTGGGTACGGGAAACAGGATTGGTTTTAAATTTTGAAGCTCGGGGAAGTGGAGGACCCTCCTATATGTTATTGGAAACCAATAGGGGTAATTCGAAGGTCATTGATGAGTTTATTAAGGCAAATCCGAAATACCCTGCAGCCAATTCATTGGTCTATAGCGTATACAAAATGCTTCCCAATGATACCGACCTTACCGTGTTCCGGGAAGATATGGACATAGAGGGACTAAATTTTGCTTTTATAGACGACCATTATGACTACCATACCGCGCGCGATAATTATGAGCGTTTGGACCGTAATACCCTTGCTCACCAAGGCAGTTATCTAATGCCCTTGTTGAAGCACTTTAGCAATTCCGACCTAACCAACCTAAAAAGCCCGAACGATTCCATTTATTTCAATATTCCATTCTTTAGATTGGTCACTTATCCCTTCGATTGGATTTTCCCTATGCTGGTACTGGCCATAATAGGCTTTTTGACACTTTTGTTCCTGGGATTTAGAAATAGTTCCTTGGAAATCAAAGAAATTGGAAAGGGCTTTGTTCCCCTACTTTTAATCTTGGCCATTAATGGGGTAGTAGGTTATTTTGGCTGGACAGTACTTAAAAGTCTCTACCCGCAATATCAGGATATCCTTCATGGCTTCACCTATAACGGCTATGCCTACATAGCGGCTTTTGTACTCTTTTCAGTGGCTGTCGGTTTTTGGGCCTATCATAAATTCGGAAAGGCAAAGACCCAAAACCTCTTAATTGCCCCGTTGTTTCTATGGTTAATTCTTTGTGGGGCGGTTGCCGTATATTTAAAGGGGGCCAGCTTTTTTATAATTCCTGTATTTGCATTGCTCGCCTCCTTGCTGATCCTAACACACCAAAAACTGCCCAGTCCATACGTGTTGCTATTTTTGGCTTTGCCTGCCATATGGATCTACACCCCTCTAATTAAAATGTTCCCGGTGGGTCTTGGCCTTAAGATGATGATTACCGCTACCCTTTTAACCTCTTTGACCTTTTTCCTATTGCTTCCGGTTTTTGGTCCCTTAAAAAACAAAAACCGCTTGGCCTATATGTTCATGCTACTCTGTTTTGGTTTTCTTTTGTCAGCCCACTTTTCTTCGGGTTTTGATAAAGAAAATGCGAAACCCACAAGTCTGGTATATATTCTTGACGCGGACAAAAACACTGCACAATGGGCTACCTATGATCATGTTCTATCCAGTTGGACATCGCAATACATAGATATGAACAAGGCACAGCCCAAAAATTCGGGCTATGATGCCCTAAGCAGTAAATATGGAACAGGGTTTAGTTACATTTCCGAAGCTCCGGTAAAAAATATTACCCCCCCTAAAATAGAAACTACCTTGGATACCATTATAGGGGACCATAGAAAATTGGAAATATGTATTACGCCCCAACGCAACACAAACCGCCTGGAAATATTTACGAATGATGTAGAAATTATAAAGACCAATATAAATAAAATAGAACTGTCCGACTATTATCTAAAAAATAGGAAAAACAATAAGTTGGTCACCCACTATATCAGTAATAACGATTATACCGAATTGCAGATTACCATCCCCAAGGAGAGTGCTTTGGAACTTACCTTGTATGAAGCTTCCAACGATCTATTGAACAATCCATTATTTACTGTCCCTCCGAGGCCAGAAGACAATATTCCAATGCCATTTGTTTTAAACGACGCCATTTTGATTAGCAAAAAGATAGCGTTTTGAACAAAAAGATCGGCATTCTAGGCTGTGGGTGGCTGGGATTACCTTTGGCCAAATCCCTCATACATGAGGAACATACCGTGTTCGGAACCACCACCTCCGAATCCAAAATAGAGATATTGCAGAAAGCCAATATTGTACCATTTACCATTGGTCTAACAGAGAAAGGAATTGAAGGACAGATCGACAACTTTTTAGCGGCATTGGACTTATTGATTATAAACGTTCCTCCAAAGTTGCGTTCGGCTCCCCAAGAGAGCTTTATTAAAAAAATGTTCCATCTATATGATAAAATAAAAAAAACTCCACTTAGCCGTATTATTTTTATTAGTAGCACCTCTGTATATGGCAACATCGACGGACTAATCACAGAAGACTCCCCTACCCGACCAAATACTGAGTCGGGCAGGCAACTTCTAGCGGCAGAGAATATTTTTTTGAACGACGGGGACCTGAATAGCACCATTATTAGGTTTGGGGGCCTAATTGGGCCATCAAGGCATCCTGTAACCCATCTTGCCGGTAAAACCGATCTTAGCAATGGCAATGACCCAGTGAATCTAATTCATCTAAATGACTGTATAGGAATTATCACAATGGCCATAAATGGGAATTGGGAAAATAAAGTCATTAATGGGGTGTATCCCCTCCACCCTACAAAGGAGACTTATTATACCACTGAAGCTATAAAAAGAGGGCTTTTGCCGCCCGTTTACACCAAAAATTTAGATAAAATAGGAAACAAAAGCATAGAAAGTAAGTATTTAAATGTTAAAATCTACCCTTATAACACTTCAATTGTAAGTTAATTCACCACACATTTTTGTACTTTCACAACAAAGTCACCCACTTTTGGTTAAATTACACCCTTGATTATTAACCGTTTATCGATTAGTCCGTACCTTTAAGTAAACGAATAAATTCAATTATCATGGAAAATTCAGGTCTAAAAACAAGAGTACTTACCGAAATTGAAAATTTAATTTCCAAAAGCTGCTCCAAAAGCAAAATGTCCCAAAAATTTCAAAATCTGCATGTTGCCATATTAAAAAAATATTACAATGCTGCAGATGTATCCATTGACTATCATAGAAAGAGAGTCATTATGGATATTGTTATGGACGACAGCTGTTATGACCCCAAAAAAGTGAATTCCAGCCTTCCAATTCTCAGGGCAAATTTACTTTTCAAGAATTTAAAAGAGTTCTTAAGTTCTAGCTTGGACAAGGACAACGTGAGTATTGCATTTTATGCCAGACTTATTCGGGCATACGAAAACAGAAATGTTACGCTCACCGTTGTTTAACCCAGACCCAGACCAACCATATTAGAAAAAAGGATGCCGATCGGCATCCTTTTTTATTGCCTATCCAAGGTTTAAGACATTCCTTAACAAATGGTTAGAAATAATTTACTAGTTTTGGCACACTAAAAATTAGAACAATGAAGAAAATAGTACTGATCCTACTAGTTATGGTAGGATTTACAGCAAATTCACAGACAAAAAGTGAGTTGCTTAAGCATTATGAGGCCTATTATGACCAAATGAGACAACAGGGTGACATAAATGGGGTTATTAGCGCCATTACCCACCTTAACATACTTTCTCCAAGCAAAGAACGCAATGATACCTTGGCATACATTTACACCACGGACAATCAGCATTTACAAGCTTTAAATACGATTGGGATTGAAAAAAACGAATCGGACTCCGATTTGGCCGTACAGGTAAAAGCTATTTCCCTAAAAGCGTTGAACCAACCAAAAAGGGCTTTGGAACAGTTTGAAATTCTTAATAAGAGAGGACCAAATCCGTATCTGGCGTATGAATTGGCAGATCTAAAAATTCAGACCGGTGACAATGAAGGTGCAGCTGCCAATATTGAATTTGGAATTGCCAATGCGAAGGACGATATGAAATATGCATTCTATGAAAGGCAACAACCCTACGAGGTTGCCTTAAAGGCGGCATTTATCCATTTGAAGGCCCTGGTAGAATTCAATAAAGATCAAACCGATATAGATGGTGCTTTGGCTACCATTGATGAAGCTTTAAAAATAGACCCCAATTTTAATTTGGCCAGTCTAAGTAGACAAGCTTTACAGTCCAGAAAAGAGAAACAAGAGAATAAGGAAACAAAGGAATAGTCCATTTAATTTCCTGCCCAACTCTGTGCTTCCTTTAAAATGGAGCATAAAAAAACCACTGTACAACACAACAGTGGTTTTTTTTATGTACTAAAGATTATAACCTTCCCTTTCTTAACGAGGTCTATTGCTTGATCAAATCTTTGATAATCCTGTCATCCTTTTCCTGTTTGATCAGGACTACCTCGGAAACATTTTCATTGGGAATTACAAGAGAAAGTACATAATGCGCTATTTTCCATTCCCCGGATTCTTTCCTAAGTACCCCGGAACCGCGACATAGTTTCATCTGGGTATTCAATAATTCATCAAACCAGGCATAATCCCCCTCATCATTGACATACACTTGTCGTTCCACGGCTTTAAAGTTCCACGCCTTCCCCTTTTCAAAATGGGGCTTTGCATAAGCCTTAAATTCTTCGATTTGCCAATTCTCGGAAGCATCCGTACCTATAAACACGGCATCGGAAGTCATTAAATTAAAATAGGCATCAAAATCGGCGCTCCCTGCCGCGCTGTGCCAGCTATCCAAAATGTTCCCTATTTCCAATTTATCCACTTGTGCCTGGGACCTCAGCTGTAAGGACAAAAGGACGACCAACATAAACATCAGGGCCCTACTCACTTAAAATTAGAATAGTGTCCAACTTGCTGTTGACAATAACGTTGAACTGGTTCCTAAATGCGTTATAAGCATTGATCATTTCTATGGTGGACGCTTTGGTACCAACCCTATACTCCATATTTCCCTTTGTTTTAAGAATATAGGTCTTAAAGACCTTTTGTCTACTCTTAATCTGTGGCTTATCAAATGTTGCCGGATATGTAGATGCTTCCAGCGTTTTTTGTTTCTCGATCAAATCTTCAATGACCAATTCCAAATCCTCCCTATTGGCCACCCGGTACAACGATTCAAAAGTAGTTTCCAAACCGTTGAACTCCTGCCATTCCTTTAAGATTGTCAGGGCCTGTTCATTAATTTCACTGGGTTTGGGGAGCGAATCCACACTGAAAAACTCCTCCGCCTTTTCTTCAACGGCCTCTGTGTTTGCCTGCTGTTTACAAGAGCCCAACAATATGAAAACAATGAGGTAAAACAATATTCTTCCCATAGGACGAAGGTACAAATTTTAATAAACGCCAGCTTTGGCAGCATTTAAATTTAACTAGGTTTTAATTCAAAAATCAGTTCTAGTCCTTGGGGCATGCAATTAAATTGGGAAGGCATGAACGATGGCCACACCTTCCCAATTTATTTTACTTCCTATTAAAACTAGCGACTAGCTATTGAATTTAATCTTACTCTCTATAGCCCGGATCATGATACTGGCAATATCCTTCCCCGTAGCATTTTCAATTCCCTCCAATCCCGGGGATGAATTTACCTCAAGCAGTAATGGTCCTTTATTGGAACGGATGATGTCCACTCCGGCAACGGCCAGATTTAGAACCTTGGCGGCCTTTACGGCCAACTTCCTTTCTTCGGACGTGATCCTTATAATGGAAGCCTTCCCCCCTTGGTGCAGGTTTGCACGAAATTCCCCCTTTTCAGCTTGGCGCTGTATTGAGGCCACTACTTTTCCATTTACTACAAAACAGCGTATATCCTGGCCGTTTGCTTCTTTTATGAACTCCTGTACCAAAATATTGGTCTGCACACTTTTAAAGGCGTTTATAACACTTTCTGCAGCCTTGTTTGTCTCTGCCAACACCACGCCCTTACCCTGGGTACTTTCCAATAGTTTTATAATCAAAGGAGCCCCGTTGACCATCCTGATAAGATCTTTGGTATCCATAGGAGATTTGGCAAATCCTGTAATAGGGATATGTATGTCATTTTTGGAAAAAAGCTGGGATGCAAACAATTTGTCCCTGGACTGGGTAATGGCCTCTGCCGAATTTAAACAGTACACCCCAAGATTGTCGAATTGCCTTATCAAGGCACAACCGTAAAAGGTAACCGCCGGTTTTATCCTAGGAATAATGGCATCGAACTCATTTAATATGTTACCTCCCCTATATCTAATCTCCGGAGAATTGGCATCCAATTTCATATAGGCGTGCTCCACATTTAAAAACACCATATCATGGCCCAAAGCCTCACCGGCCTCCATTATTCGCTTGTTGCTGTACAACAAGGGATTACTGGCCAACAGTGCAATTTTAAGCCCTGTTTTTTCTTTAAAATGAGAGGCATATCTCTGATTTATTTCTGTTGCCGTGAACTCTCCCAAATTAAAACTAACCGCAGGGTTTACCACAAAACGTTCATTTAGTGCCTCCCTGCCCAAAAGCATACGGTACTCCATAGTATCCCTATTGGCCAAGGTAAGTTCTATTTCAAAAGTATGACTGCCAACACGTACCGGGGTCTTTATTACAAACCGCTCCTCGGATATCCCTGAAGAACTCTTTACCGTTCTACGGTCTACCAAACGCGCCTTGCAGTCTATATTGATACCCCTATTGTCCTGTAGGGGATTAACCTCGAACTTTACCCATTCATGGGCCCCTTTGGTAAACACTTTTATATTATTTGCCTGAATAGAAGAAGTTTTCGCCCCGGAATCTACCCTAGCCTTTATGGCAGGAATCTCCAAATCCTCAAATACACACCATTCCTCACTACCAATAATATCCAGGTCCTTATACTTCATTGCTATATCTAAATTTTCTTTTTAATTAATTGCAAAAATAAAACACTTGACCCCTGGGAATCAAGAATAAATGATTATTAATTTATTAAATGACGGCAGGCTTTCTGAAATAATCCTTAAAATCAGGATAAAAACATCTCTTTTTGCTTTTTGAAACATTTAAATTCTACCATGTGCCCATTGGGATCCTGAATAAAAAAGGACTTATGCTCGCCTATCTTATCCTTTAAAAATACGACCTCGGTCGTAAGTTCATATTCCGACTTCATTAATTTGGCATGCAAATTATTCCAAGTGCTTTCATCCACAATTACCCCAAAGTGAAAAGATGGCAGCACAGTATCTTCAAACTTATAGGTTTTAAAGGTAAAATTAAAAATGCCTGCTTTGGTAAATGTAATCTGGTTCCCAAAAAGATTGATATCCAGCCATCGGGAAGAGTGCCTTCCCAATTCGGCACCTATGACATCTACATAGAAATCTTCTGTTTTGCTTATGCTTAGGCAGGGCAATGACATATGGAAGGGTGCATTTTTCATCTGTTTATATTTAATTCATAATAATTGAGGTCATCCCGACACCTATCGGGTGCAATTCGCCATTAAACAATCACTCCCGATAATCATCGGGTGTTTTAAAGAATTTTTATGGCTCATTTCATCTGGCTTTAATAAAGTAATGATGCTTTAACTAAGGTAGTAAAAAGATCAATTACAATTTACCTCAACAACCTAAATACAAAAAGATCCAAAACCTCTACCAAAATCAGTATAATAATGACCCACTCCAATCTACTGCTTTCCCTATGGTCCCAAATATCCTTAAACAACTCCAGGTTTTCTTTAATAATCCCTAATTGCTCGTGTATATTCCTATACCTTATCTTTAGGTCGAACGTTTGTTTAAGTTCCAGATTTAACCTGTTCAGCTGCTCATTTTCCCAAGTACTGTCCGGCTCATCAAAAATATATAGGTTTTCTGATATCTGATTTTTAATATTCAGGACCTTCCCTATAAACTGCTTTAGCTTAATTCCCGAAATATTCAACTTTCCCTTCTTTTCCAAATATTGGGTGTGTTCATTAGTCTCTTCCAAAAGCTGTTGTGTAATTTCGGAATATTGGTCCAACGCCACCGATTGGGAAGTATTCAACATTACCAATCTAATAAACTCGGCATCAAAACTGGGTAAGATAACTTTATCGAAAGCCACCTTTTGGTGGCCTTCGATTATTTCTACTTTTATAGTCTCTGTAAATTGGGGAGCGTTTTTCTCCTTGGTAATTGCGGAAAGGGCGTCTAAAATCTTCGCTTTTTCATCCTCGGAATGATTAAAAAAAGAGATTAGACCATATTGAAAGATATAAACGAATTTTTTTTCGCCGTTTTTTAAATAAAGCTCATCACTGTCCGAAAACAATATTTTCAAGGGCAATAGAGATTTACATTGCCTAATATTGATCGAAGATGCTATATGAACGGCAACAACCTCAAACATCACGAGTTAATCATCGTCATCATCTCCCTCTACTCCTTCCATATCCACATCTGGAATGGCCTCTGGATCGTCATCGTCAAAATCCTCATAATCATCCTCGTCATAATTGGCCATAGTCTTTTCCAACTTGGCGCTAATCTTGACAAGATATTTGGTATCCTCGGTAGTTACCTCAACGGCCTCTATACGTTCCCCTTGCGCATTCTTGAAGGAGATGATATTAAGATCGTCGTACCCATCCGGATACTTCTCAACCAAAAGTTTCAAAACTTCGGGAGTAAGTTTTTTAAAGTCTACAATAACTCTTTTTAAATTGTCCATATACTACATGTCTAATAGGTACGCAAAAATTAAGGGCGCAACAATGGTTGCATCACTTTCAATAATAAACTTAGGGGTGTCTATATCCAATTTCCCCCAGGTAATTTTTTCATTCGGCACTGCACCGGAATAGGAACCATAACTTGTGGTAGAGTCACTTATTTGGCAAAAATAACTCCAAAACGGTGTATCTGTCCTTTCAAGATCTTGGTACAACATGGGCACCACGCAAATTGGGAAATCTCCGGCAATTCCACCACCTATCTGAAAAAATCCGATCCCTTTTTCAGAATTTGCGGTATACCAATCTGCCAGAAAGGTCATATATTCAATCCCGGACTTCATGGTACTGGCCTTTAACTCACCTTTTACCACATAAGAGGCAAAGATATTCCCCATGGTACTGTCTTCCCAACCTGGACAAACAATAGGTAAATTCTTCTCGGCTGCGGCATACATCCACGAATCCTTGAGATCTATCTCATAATATTCTTCCAGAACACCGGAAAGCAACAATTTGTACATGAACTCATGTGGCAAATATCTTTCCCCGTCGTCTTCAGCTTTTTTCCAAATTTCAAAAATATGCTTTTGCAACCTTCGGAAGGCTTCATGCTCAGGAATACAGGTATCCGTTACCCTGTTCAGGCCCTTCTCCAACAGATCCCACTCGTCCTGAGGGGTTAGATCACGGTAATTGGGCACACGCTTATAATGCGAATGGGCCACCAAATTCATGATATCCTCTTCCAAATTGGCCCCGGTACAGGAAATGATATGCACCTTATCCTGGCGGATAACCTCAGCGAAAATCTTTCCCAATTCTGCTGTACTCATGGCTCCTGCCAAAGAGACCAACATTTTGGAACCCTGCTTTAGTTGATCTTCATACCCCTTTGCGGCATCCACCAAAGCGGCTGCGTTAAAATGTAAATAATACTTTTCAATAAAATTGGAAATTTCTCCTTTAGTCTTCGTCATCGTCGAATTTTGAATTATTATTGCCTCCCACTTTGGAATCAACGTCATAGGTGTTGTCGTATTCGTCTTCTACGGCCTCACCCATAAACTTATAGCTAAGCATTTTGTAATATAATTTGGCTGCAAGGAAATCGGAAGATTTATCCGCTTTATTGGGACAAAGTTCCACAATATCAAATCCTACAACATTTTTATCCTCAAACACCTGTTTTAGAAACTCCAAGGTCTCATAGTAAAACAAGCCTCCTGGTTCAGGGGTTCCGGTAGACGGCATAATGGACGGATCCAATGCATCCAGGTCGAAAGTTATAAAGACATTGTCCGTCATAAGATCTATTACCTTATCCGTCCAATACTCATCATTTACCATATCATGGGCGAAAAAAGTTTTCTCCTCATCTATAAAGGTTTTTTCAATGGCATCCATACTACGTATCCCCACTTGGATAAGGTTGGTGGTCTGACTTGCCTCATGAACCGCACAGGCGTGATTAAATTTACTGCCATTATATGATTTCCTTATATCTGCATGTGCGTCTATATGCAATACGGTAAGGTTATCAAAACACTCATTAAAGGCCCTAATGGTACCTATGGAAATTGAATGCTCCCCACCGAAAAGGGTAACAAACTTATTCCGTTTAATATACTCCTTTGTGGCCTTATGTACCGCATTTACCATAGCCTCCGGAGAACTGTCCTCATCTATGGAATTCGCCAAATATATCCCTTGCTGATAGACCTCCGTATCGGTTTCTATATCATACCATTCCATATTTTCCGAGGCCTCCAAAAAAGCCTTTGGCCCTTTGTCCGCCCCTTTTCCCCAGGTACTGGTTCCATCATAAGGCACAGGTATCAAAACTACCTTTGCCTTTTCCAATTGCGCAAACTCGTCTGGTATGCCAGCGTAATTGTTAGTTGTGTTCATTTGTTTAAAGTTTATTGATTTTAAAGGTCAGATTTAATTTTCTGCTTAACGGATTCACCAACTTCAGTATTGCCGTTAAGATTCATTTCATATCCCAAAATTTTAAGCAGATCCTCTGCCTTTTGTTGTTCACTAAATAATTTGGTCGTTATATTTCCGTTTTCATCCTTATCAATTAAAATATGCTTCGGATGTGGTATTAAACAGTGCTGTAACCCGCCATAACCTCCAATGGACTCCTGATAGGCCCCTGTATTGAAGAATCCAATATAAAGCGGCTTATCCTTTCTGTACTTGGGCAAATAAATGGCGTTCATGTTTTGCTCACTATTGTAATAATCATCGCTATCGCAGGTTAGTCCGCCCAACAATACCCGCTCATATTCATCTTGCCAGCGGTTAATAGCCAGCATAATGAAACGTTTATTAATGGCCCAGGTATCCGGCAATGTGGTAATGAAAGAGGAATCGATCATGTTCCACTTTTCCCGATCGTTCTGTTGCTTCTGATATAGTATTTCATAAATGGCACCGCCACTCTCACCTACCGTAAAACTTCCAAATTCGGTAAAGATATTAGGTACTGCAACATCCGCTTCCTGACAGGCAATATTAATTTGGTTTATAATCTCATCTATCATGTATTGATAGTCGTAATCAAAAGCCAAAGAGTTCTTTATGGGGAAACCACCACCAATATTAAGACTGTCCAAGGATGGACAAATCTTTTTAAGCCTCACGTATACCTTTAAACATTTAACCAATTCGTTCCAATAATAGGCATTGTCACGTATACCGGTATTAATGAAAAAGTGTAGCATTTTTAACTCTACCTTATCATTATCCTTAATCTGATTCTCATAAAAAGGTACGATATTTTTGTATCCGATTCCCAGTCGCGAGGTATAAAATTCGAACTTTGGCTCCTCCTCGGATGCAATTCTGATTCCAACTTTAAAAGTATCGTTGATGGCATCGGACAAAAGGTCTATTTCCTCGTAATTATCGATAATAGGAATACAATTCTGATGTCCCCGGTTTATAAGATTAGCTATATTGGTAATATATTGATCCCTTTTAAATCCGTTACATATGATATAGGTATTGTCCTTAATCCTACCCCTTTCCTTTAATTTTTCAACGATATTAATATCAAAGGCGGAAGACGTTTCTATATGAATATCATTCTTTAAGGCTTCGTTCAAAACCGGTTTAAAATGGGAACTTTTGGTACAATAGCAATAATGGTATTTGCCCTTGTAATTATTTTTCTCCATGGCTATTTTAAACCATTCCTTTGCCTTGT
The DNA here is from genome assembly GCF_018860365.1 of Arenibacter algicola. Taxonomy (GTDB): domain Bacteria; phylum Bacteroidota; class Bacteroidia; order Flavobacteriales; family Flavobacteriaceae; genus Arenibacter; species Arenibacter algicola_B. The sequence goes on along the minus strand of NZ_JAHKPO010000013.1, from coordinate 434,822 downwards.
TGATATTTTCTGAAATTTTAGGCAAATAGGTAAATTTCAAAGGACTGCCATACTGCTCTACCAAATCCATAAGTGGTATTCCATGGAACTTTAGGTTTTCGCCATCCAATGAAAACTCCTCTTGAGGAAAATAGTATGTCTGATCTATAAGATTAATGTACTTCGTGTTCATTTAAATAAATATATGAATTGTAAATAAGTAAATAGCATCGCCAAATGCAAATAATATTAGAAATTATAACTAAATCCCTAAACAATTATCTGCTTTTCAGTGGTAGGAATAAAAAAATAGTCGTGCTGACTGCACACGATGGAAGAAAAATTTGGAATACCAAGTAAATTCTGGCTACCTATACCATTAAATTTCAGTGGCCTAAACCTTGCTGCTGCCAGAAATCCAAATTTGTAAATATGGTTCATTGTACTCAACTAGATGCTAATATCAAGATAAAATTTAAGGCTAAATTGATGTGACAAATGAAAACAAAAAAAATGAAAAAACAAGCGTTTTAAAAAATTTTACGTTGAAGTAAAAAATGAATTTCCCGAATAGTAAAAAATTAACTAAAAATTAAACCCAAAGCGTTGATTTTTAACCTTTTCTTGACTATTTTTAAATAAAAACCAGATGGTCATGAAGCTTAAAAAATTCAACGTTTTTATTGGTCTTATTCTCCTCCTCTCTTTTTTTAATAAAATTACGGCCCAAATACCGGCCAACGTTTATCATTTTAAGGAAAAAAGCAAGGATGGAACCCTTCATCACGAGTTGAAATTGGACGGGGATTATTACGTCCACACCATCTATAAAGAGTCCCCTGCAGAATTTATAAAAACCATGGGTGGCTACTACACCACCTCCGACAATAACCTTATGGTTGATCTTGAATTTAATTCCAACCATAAAGAAGATAAAATTACCAGTATTAATGTACCCTATAAGCTAAAAAAAGGAAACTTGATACTCGAAGGGGCCAAGCCAATGACCTTTACCCCCACCAGAATTGGTACTCAGGATCTGGACGGCAAGTGGCTAATGACTGGCCGGGTAACGGACCAAGGCGAAGAAAGAAGGGATACTTCCAGACCAAGAAAAACTATGAAATATTTATTGAACGGGCATTTTCAATGGATTGCCTATAACACCGAAACCTTCGAGTTTTTTGGTAGCGGGGGCGGAACCTACGACGCAACCAATGGCAAGTACATAGAAAATATAGGCTATTTCTCCAGGGACAATTCCCGGGTGGGAGCGGCCCTATCCTTCAATTACGAATTAAATGGCAAGGATTGGCATCATACCGGCAAAAGCAGCAAGGGCGACCCCTTAAATGAAATTTGGTCAAAACGGGAGTAATTCTAAATCCTTTGCCTTCAAAAATATATAGTACTAAAAAGGGCAATCTGTATTCCGAAAAGTCTATTTTCCAAAATACAGATTGCCCTTGACTATGTTAACTAATAAAAAACCTAGGAAATTAGGCCACCTTGGCACTTTCTATATTTGTTTTTAAAACACCATTAATGGCAGTATTCCATTTTTCGGCACGGACAAGTTCGTAATCCTCCATGTAAATACTATTGATGTCATAAAAATTTAGGGTCCTGACGGGCTTTTCATGATCTAAAAAGCTAATCTCCAAATCCAATTTCTCCAAAACCGTCTCCTTCTTATTTTTGGACTTGAGCTGGTAGGTTTTCTTTACGATTTTGACATTGGACACTTCATTAAGATCAATATTTTCCAGGGCTACAACGCCATCAAATACTTTGGAAAAAATAAGTTTCTTATTATTTGAATCCAGGGCGATGAACGAATTGCCCCAACTTTCCTTTAAATCGAATTTAAGTTTTGATTCGATCATTAAGTTTTTAACTTCTTTAGACATTATTTTTAAATCCCCTTTTCCTGATTTATTAAGGATTACAAAAGGTATGATGGTGCAAAGCACCAATAAAACTGATACCAACAACATTGATATATTCATTGTATATTTTTTTAAATTATTCCATTTATTAATTACATCCCCACCTACCAAGGCTAATGTATGGCATGGGGAATTTTCCAAAATTGGTTATTCTGGAATTAGGTGTGAGTAATGGAAAAATTTATAAAAAGGTGTGAAAGGGATAGATAATGGTTAGCGCGTCCAAACTAGCAATAATTTGGACCTCCCTTTTTAGGGACATAAGCTCCTTTTCCTTGAGTACGGAGAGGCAACTTATAGTATTAGGGGAAAATAAATTGAGATTTGGCCTTAGTTCGTTAACTGTTGGCAATTGATAATTACCTTCTGCCAAGAGCATAGTATGCCCAGAGTTCGGCATCTCGTAGGTTAGATGATGATCTGTTTGGATCTCACCATTAACCCCGGCCTTAACTTCTTTGGCCTCCTTGGTGGTAGCCATAGAGACTTGCCCTATACTTAAGAAAAGTATAAGCGCTAGAACCCTAAAAAAAAGCAAGTGCCTTGTTTTTTTCACACCACAAAGATATGCACAGATTCTCTTAAGTAACTGTTAAATTTTATTGACTGGAGAATTATAGGTCGGCACCTAAATCCGACTTCCCTCCCGTTTTTCTCAATAATTTAATATGCTGTATTTCGATGCCCTTGTCTATAGGCTTTAACATATCATACATATTTAGGGCCACTATACTGGCACCGTGCATGGCTTCTACCTCTACACCAGTTTTGTAAATGGTCTTTACCGTAACCAAAACCGTTATTTGTAAACCAATTATGGAGTAAGAAATATCGGTGTATTCTATAGGCAGGGGATGGCAGTCCGGCAAAAGGTCCGCCGTCTTCTTCACTCCCAATAAACCAGCAGCCTTGCTCATGGCAAACACATCGCCTTTGGGCACCGTTTTATTATTTATGGCGCTTATAGTATCCTCTGAACTTACTTGGACTATAGCCTGGGCAATCGCCGTACGCAAAGTTGATTTTTTATGGGTGATATCTACCATCTCTATTTATTTACTTTCCATTGATAGGAATCATCCTCAAACAGTTCCTTCCCAAAAATAGGGACCTGATTCTTAATTTCCTCCACCACATGGTGCAATGCCTCAAAAACTTCTTTTCGGTGTGGCGATGACACAAAAACAAACAGGCATATTTCTCCAGTATTTACCCTTCCCAAACTGTGATAGATGTGCATACAGCTTAGGTTAAACTTGGCAAAGGTAGCCTCCCTTATTTCGTGAAATTTTAAATTGGCCATTTCCTCATAGGCCGAATATTCTATAGCGGCCACTTCCTGTCCGTCAATTAGATCTGCCCTTACCTGGCCCAAAAAGATATCGTGAGCCCCAATAGTGGTCTTGGACTGGTGCTTTGCAATGGAATTGGCAATGAACTCCGGGCTTATTGCACCTTCTACAAATACATTTTTGATTTTGCTCTTTTCCATGGAAAATACTTTAGCGCTAAGGTAATCAACATTCAGGAATTTATGGTAGTAGGTGCTGGAATTGCATCACTCCCAAACTATAATCAAGGTCTTTGCGATGGGGCGTTTCTAGCGTAGACCATCCACCAATCACACCATCAAACACCTTAAGCTGTACCCCTGCTTCAATTGTAATCAGGCAAGCCTTTATTACTATAGAAATAGAGCTCTTTGCACTATGGGCCTTACTCGTAAAGTTATATTTACAAAAGTTAACCGCAACAACTAATTCTACTTATCCTACTTCCTTTTCTTTCTCCAGAGAATATAAAAGATAATCATTAGAATAGGCAGAATAACAAAAACAATAACATCGAATGCACTGGTAAGATCAATAGGATCATTGTCATCCGGATTTCGAGTGCCTATCGGCAATTGTAACAATAAAGGATATATGTTTAACATTGTTTGAATAGCTGTTATGCAATTTACGAAATTTAGTAGGCGTTTACTTCAGTACCCTTATCTATTTCACTTTGCCTTCATTATGACATCAAGGAGCGGCCCAGGACTTCTTTATGGTAACCAAAACTAAATTCAAGGAAGAATCTTATGGCCATGCCAGAAATCTGCCCGGTAATATCAGAATATAGGGCGGTAAAGAAATACGGCAATTATAGGGAAGAAGGCCAATTCATTATTTCCTCCCGCACCTGCTCAGAGGTTTGTTGTCTTCTTTTCGCCAGCTTTTGTATTAGAGTACTAAAACTCTTGTTGTCATATGTGGTGTCCATATCGTTTAGTTCCGGGAAATTTGCGAGATAATTATCCCGTACGGCCAACCATTGCTTTTCCAAATGCTTATCAAATATTGAAGATGCAACACCTCCGTTGTCAACCGGTTTGCCGACCCCTTTATTTGAATCCCCATTAGGGTTTGTTTCTAGGTCAAGCCCACGATTTTGTTGAACCTCATTATTCAAACCCTTTAAAACTGACTTCTTATCTTGATTTTTATTTTCGGTAATCATTGTAATAAATTTTAATGTTAATTACATATAAATTTAATGAAGTGAACATTACTCTATTTGCTCTAACTATTTTATAATTAACCTGATAAATAACTGCCCTATACAAAACGTCAAACAAATCCTTAATGGCAAACAGCTTTATTTTGAGAAGAGTATTCCATCAATATCCACAATACAATTACGCAATCTTGAAAATCGCCAATTACCTCAGGGCAAGATTATGATGCTTAGGAGTGTATTTTTATTACTAAATATGAATTTCTTTTTTACCACCTCCCGCCAACCTTATCAGGTACACAAGAATTAATAAAAGGAAATGCAGAAAAATGAAGAAAGTATAGTTCTACTTATAAAGAAATGACCGTGCCATACACCTCAGTCTAGCCTACTTCGTGACCTCACCAAGAATCGAACTTCTTTTTGTGAGCCCCTTATTTTTAAGGGTTTCGCATTTTTTTAATTTCTAATGTTGACGATTTGTGAACTTTTTTCAGGATTTATCTTCCGTCATTACAAATGTAATCAAATGGATGTAAAAGGTATTGTTTAAAACTACCCTTGTTTAAAATCGAATAGTAATCAAGGTAAATTACATCACTTATGAGTTAATCTGTGACTGAACTATCGCATTTACTGCGACCTCCTTATTTTTAGGGGATATTGTCGAACGTCGAAAACATCAATGATTTCAACTTGATTTTGGTCTTTGTTTACCCAGTAAATAATTTTATAATTTTTTTTGTAGATCAGATATCGAAAACCTTGCCCCCTGTCTTTTAATAATTCTTCGATTTGGCCAATTTCAGGTTGGATATTTAATTTAGAAGGCTCATTAAAAATTCCGTCCACAAGTTTTTTGGCTATACGATTACCTGCTTTTTTCTGATAATGTTTAAATATACTATGAAGTTGATCCTCGGCGAATCCCGTCCAAAATATTTCTAAACCCATTTGTCGATTTTGGCTTTTAAATCGCTTGCCTTGATTAGTCGCCCATTTTTAGAATCGTCCAGCGATTGATCAATTCGGTCATTAAACTCTTCAATCGTCAAAGGCTCAAACTCTTCGTTAGTTAAAGTTTTGGTTTCTTTGCTCAATATTTTTTCAAGATGGGATATGACCTCTTCGCTTTGTAATTTCAAAAACTCCTGTACAAACTTAATTTTTCTAGATTGTAGGTCCATTTTAATTAGCTTTTACTCAAAGATACAGAATTATTGAATTTGTGACCTAATCCTAATGATTTGATGATGGTTAAAGCTTTTGATTTGCCCAGACCATTTTTCCCCAAATCTTACCATGACTAACCTTGCGCCGGATCCTGTTTCGATTTTATAGGGTTCCGGTAGATAAGCGTTACATAAAATCGAAATAGGGCGCTTTATGCTATGATCCTTAATTATATTAGAAACATGTAAACAACTTATTTGCAGGTCATTTTAATTCTTATCCTTCTTCTTTTTCTTCCTCCATAGAATGTAAAAGATGATCATTAATACTGGCAGAATAATATATACAATGATATCAAATGCGCTTGTAAGATCAATGGGACTATTGTCATCTGGGTTTCGTGTGCCTATTGGCAATTGTAATAGTAAAGGATATAGTATGTTTAGCATTGTATTTTTTGAATGGCTGTTATGCAATTTACAAAATTAAGTAGACTGTCAACTTCAGGTTCATCGCTTTTTCTATTTTTTTTTAACCTTCTTTGCAACCATCGGGAGCAAAGCAAGATCGTCTTTGTGGCAACAAAGACACATCTTGAATTCCTTTCCCAACGGGTCAAAACTATTACGTGATCTACCGTGTTTAGACCTCAATAAATTACTTGTAAAAATGTGACTTTTTTCTGTATTTCGTATCTTAAAATAGGTTACTAGTGAAAAGAAAAAAAAGATTTGACTTGTTCCTTACAACCCAAAGTTTCTCTTACCGAATATCCGTAATACTGAATTAGCTTTATAATTATTTTTAACATGTGTCGATAAAATATAAAAAAATCGACATATATTTGTATTGTGTCGATATCATCGACATAGTTGTATTTATATGTCGAAATTATGTATAACCCAAAAGAACCGTATAACGATTTACCACTATTGCCTCCAAAAATAGAACTTGAAACTAAGAAGGTTCTGAAGCAAGCCATTGCGGCAACACGAGTACTGGCTGAGCTAAAAGGTAGGGCAAATGAGATTCCGAACCAATCCATGTTGGTCAACGCGATTACCTTACAGGAAGCGAAGGACAGTTCAGAAATTGAAAACATAGTTACTACCCAAGACAACTTATATCAGGCATTTTCGGCAAATATTCAAACTACGGATGCGCAGACCAAAGAAGTATTAAGGTACCGACAAGCCTTATGGGAAGGATATAGCAATTTGGATAAACGCCCACTTACTACCAATACCTTTGTTTCCATTGTACAGACCATAAAAGAAAATAATGCCGGGATTAGAAAAACAACAGGCACCAGAATAACAAGTAATAATCAAACAATTTACACACCACCGGAAGGGGAAATCGTAATTCGTGACTTATTAAAGAATCTAGAAGACTTTATCCATTCAGAAAATGGCATTGATGATTTGGTGAGGTTAGCAGTAATGCACTACCAATTTGAGGCGATACATCCATTTCCCGACGGTAATGGAAGAACTGGACGGGTTTTAAATATTCTTTATATGGTGGAAAAAGGCTTGTTAGACGCACCAATTCTATACCTAAGCAAATACATTATTGAAAATAAAAACCAGTATTACATAAAACTCCGATCGGTTACTGAAAAGCAGGATTGGGAGGGATGGATTCTATTTATGCTTAGAGGGGTTGAAGAAACGGCTATTTATACTTTGAAAAAGATAAATGCCATTAATGACTTGATGCAGGAAACCATAGCCTTAGCAAAGGAAAAATTACCCTCCCGTGTATATTCCAAAGAGTTAATAGAATTGCTTTTTGAACAACCATATTGCAAAGTGAAATTTTTGGTCGATAAAGATATTGCGAAACGCCAAACCGCAGCAGAATATTTACATGAATTAGAAAAAATAGGTATTCTTAAATCGCAGAAAGTAGGTGTTGAAAATTTATATCTGAATAAGCAATTGTTTGAAATAATGAAACAATAAGAATTAAAGAACCAACTTTGGTAATCTTATTTAGGAAACATTGAAGATGCCCTGTGCCAATGTGACTATTCCGTGCATTCTGTTTTGTAAATAAGGTTGCTGGTGAAAAGAAAAAAAGATATGGTCCTTTTGAAACTAATAACAGGTTTATCTTGCTGAAAAACTTTATATAAAAGCAGTCCGTTTAATCTGGGCACTCCCGAAGTGGTTTGCCCGCTATTAAGTTTATTAAATACATTGAAAGAGGCTTGGGTTTCTGACCTGAAAGGACTCAGGAACCAAGCTTCTTTGACCGATGTCCGTGTGGGAAAGTGCCCGAGTTTTGCCAGCGCCTTCTCGATGGGAAAGGCTCGGGCTCTTTCACACCTCGTCCTAAATGTTCTCTTTTTGTGCATTTCTTGTCTTTTGGTCCGATTTTCCGTCATCGGTCTTTTTTGATGACAAATTGATGACAAAACGATGACGGCCCAACCCCCCGTCTTTATTGACCTGAACTCTATCTGTCATCGTTTCATCAAAAAAAAGTATAAATAGAGGGGTGTTTTTTCTTTTCATTGGCAATTTTTTTGGCAAATGACGACAAACCCGCCGCATCGCCCATGGACATTACGTTTCACCCATCATCGATTTGTCATCGTTTCATCGTTTTTCTATTCTTCCCCAAACTGCTCCAACAGGAAATCCTTCTTTATGGTATAATATCTTCCCTTGCCATCTATCCATCCCATCACTCCTTCCGGCCAGATCATCAATTTCCGGTAGACCATGGAATTCTTCTGATTAATCAGCTTCCAGTCCTTTTTCAGGATCTGTCTCAATTGGGTAAGGTCCGTTTTGATCCGGGTACGGTTCAATAATTGAAGGGCATCCAAGGGGCATAACTCAAGCTCTTCAAGGTCAAAGGTTTCCATCGCACTCAGAATTACACTGGCGAGTTCCTTTTCCACTCGGTTCCTATTGCTCCGCATTAAACTTTCCAGGGCCCTGGTCCTGATCTGGGAAGGAGAGAACCACATCCGGGTCTTATTGGCACTGTTGAGTTTTCTAATTTGTAGATGATATAGGAAAGCAGGTATCTCCGCTTCCAAAAAATCCAAAAACTGGGTTTCCTCTTTCATCAGGGAGGGTACCTTCAACACCCAAAAACGGGTCTCATTATTGTCTATCTTGATGAAATTATCTTCATTGTTGCTGCAAAGGATGAACTTGCCAAAGAACTCGACCTCCCTTTTATCCTTGCCCTTGGCCTCCAGCTTATTGATATTGGTCGTGCTCAAATACTTGATGCGCTCGGTCAGCTCTTCCTTATTGAAAAGCACCTCGTCGATGCAGATCAAGAGCTTGTTCGCCCAATCGGCGTTGAACTGGCTGCTGAAACTGTCATTGGTAAGGTAGGTCATGTTGTTGTCGAACACTACCTTCAGCCATTTAAGAAATGTACTCTTGCCTGTGGACCTTTCCTTGGATACCAAACAGAGGATCGGTAGCATTTGCACAGGCCTTAAATATAATAGTTGCATATAGTCCATCCCGAGATCCGATTGTTGCCCGAAGATGTGTTCCAAAAGCTGCCGAGTATAGGGAAAGTCTCCCTCTTGGGGTTTATGGGGCAAGGGAGAATAGGTATTGTAAAAACCGTGGCACTCCTGTTCAAAATGGATATGGCTGGGAAGACAGGTGAAACCATCGTATTTTTTTATGCCCCCGATATAATTCCTTCCGTGATCCTGGCGGATGGCCTCAAGGGTCCAAGGTACTATGACCTCTTTCAAATTCCCTGATATGGTAGGGACACTCACTAATTTGTAATAATTGGTGCTCACGCGAATGTAGGGTATGTCGTCCATGTGTATTGTGTTTGGCACCAGAGAGATCCCACTGGTGCAATATTAATTTAAGTGATTACTTGATTGGCCTTTATATTGGCCATGGCCTAGGTTTGGGCTTCGTGTTACTCCGCGGATCTTTGCCCGTTCTGGAGCAGCCAGTCTACGATTTTCTTTTTCTCGAAAAAGAGCATTTTACCGTTGGGCTTGGAATGTGGGATCTTTCCTGCAGAGGTAAGCTTGTACAGATAACTTCTGGATATTCCCGTAAAGTCACAGGTCTCCTCAAAAGTCAATACTTCCTTATTGGCGATCAATAGTTTTTCCAAACGATCCAATCGCTCCAAGATTAAAAAATTGTCCATTTGTTTCTTATTTAAGGTTGTTAAATGGACAAAAGCGCTTTTGTCTTCCTACACCATTGTAGGTAGGATAAATGTAGAAAAATAGGCAAAAAAGGAATGTAAAAAATTGCAATAGTTATTCACAACTAATTGCTATATAATAATTTACATAAAATCATATCAAATAATATTGCACTTAGCTTCCCTTAATCTTATTGGTTATCATTTGATATCAAATGGCCACAACCATTATCAGTGAAAAAAAGTCGATTTCTAGGTGATTTTGTAGTTATCAACAATGAATTTAGCGTGGCCAGTTAAATATTGGCTCAAAAAAACACAGATTTCTTAATTTGAATATCTGCAATTGTAATTTCCCTATTGCTATTTATGAATAATCTCCTAGGGAATTAAAATGTGATAGTATCAATTTTCGATTTCTAAATCTTTAGCACAGTTGGCTGGATGTCCAAGAGGTGATGTTTTTTGGCCGGTTTGAGTACAGATAACAAAAAAATACTCGGACGATTGATTCGGATAAATGTGTTTTGAGTAAATGTACGAAACTGTAATTTACAAACATCGACTATATCCCTTGTCAAACGTTGGTCTTTTTTATTTTTGTTGTTTTTCGGTCTAATCTCTAGGAACAATTATTTTTCCTGCTTTTATAGACTCTTTTTCTGAAAAAACTAGCTCTCCATCATATATGAATTCATCACCAGAAATTCTAACTTTATTTACAATCCTCTCTATAGGTTGACACTTCAGATTAGAAATGATGACTGTATTATTTTTTATGATACCAGTATAACAAGGTGTTCGTATTTCATTAGTTTCCTTATTTAGTTTTAGCAGGGGAGATTTAATAATTATTGCACTGTTAATGATACATTGTACATCGCGCCCAACAAGTTCACTATCACTATTCCATCCATCAAATAAACCTGCGATTTCAAATTTGTCCGTTTGAGTTGTTTCTTCTGACCTACTCGTTTCCTGATGAGTATTGACCAGTTTAGTTTCATGTTGTGCTTTACTAATATTAAATAATGAGCTTGTTACAAATACAAAGACGAAAAACATTACTGTTAAAATTGATATTTTTTTAATCGTGTTTGTCTTTAAATTAAATAATTGAATAAAACTTATATAAAATTGCCCTAGCCCTTTTTGCATTATTCCTTTACTTTGGTTCGATTCGTCAAAGGAAAAGTCTAAAGCTTCGAAAATCAACCTTATAGTATAAGTCCGAGGCATAACCTCTCCCGACTCAATCCGTTGTAATGTCCTAACATTAAGGTTACATTTAGCGACAAGCTCCTCTTGAGTCAAGCCCTTTTCTTTTCTTAAATCAGCAATCTTTTTCCCTAAATCAGGTTGTTGAATCATTTTGAATCATTTTGAGCAATTTTAAAACTTAACTAATAAAAAGTCCACGTATTTCTACTGATTTTTGGCCGACATTCTGGACGGCTTTAACCCGACTTTTGTGTATCAACCTCAATTTATGGTTTTTAAATCATTATTTTAGTCTTACAGAATTTTCCTTTGGCTTCATTTCTATGGTTTTGAATATGATTCGTTACGTTTGTAAGCAACTATTTCAGCAAATAAAAACCAAATAGAAAATCCATAAAGATTTTCATAAGTAAGTTGGTATTTACAATGGATTATAGCATCTATGTAAAAGCAGTCAGTCGAGTATCTTTAAGATGTACTAAAAATTAAATGTAGGAACACTCAAACTACTGCCACACCTAAGTTATTCATTGGAATTGATTTAAACAAGCGAAGTTGGAATGTCCATTGTATATAATTCCCCCAATAATCGGACAGTCCGTTAAGTTAGTTTCTAAATTGATTGTACAATGAGTGGAAGAAGGCAAATTCCGGATTTTAATGTCAAGGTGGTTTTAGAGATTCTAAGGGATCACTAAACCAACCAAGAGCTGGGAAGTAAGTATGAGATCCATCCCAAAAAGATTGTCACGCGGAAGATCCAGATTCTAAAGAATGCCGCTCAGGTTTTCGACCAGCCGCCAAGGATGCCAAGAGCAGGGCCGAAGAGAAGGAGGATATGTCTTACAAATCGGCAAATAGCACTTTAAGTTTGTTCTTCAGCTTTTCACCCCTAAGAAGCCTAGCTATAACAACACCGTTGTCGTTTATTAAAAAATTTTCGGGAATGGCATCCACTCCATAAATCAAAGCGGCCTGGTTATTAAAACCTCTTAAATCGCTTACATTGTGCCATTCTATACCATCTTTTTCAATGGCCTTCAACCAATTTTCTTTATCGGTGTCCAAAGAAACGTTAAGGATTACAAATCCTTTATCCTTATATTTGTGGTATTCCTCTACTAGTTCGGGGTTAAATACCCTGCAAGGACCACACCAAGAAGCCCAAAACTCCAACAAGGTATATTTTCCCATTATGTTTGAAAGCCTTACTGGTTGGCCCTTGGTGTCATTTAGTTCAAAATCGACAAATTTTTCACCAATTTTAGGCCGTTTATTTACTTTAATAAAATCCGAAATTGCCTTTCCTTCATCGCTTTCTTGTAATTTTTTGTTTAATCGGGAGAAGATTTCAGCCGTTTCTATTGGCCCTAGTTTTTTCATTGTTTCAACTTCCAATCGTAAAAGGCTTTCGTAAGAATTGGGATATTCTTCAATAAATTTGTTATTGACTTTCGCCGCTGTGAATGCCATTTCATCATTTATGGTTATAAGGGAATCTATATTGTCCTCGTTCACCATGGTTTTCCGTGCCAGTGACAATGGCCTTGAACCAAATGTCCTGGTCCGTTGCATAGGCATTGGAATGGAGTTGAATGTAAATCTTTTCAGCTACTGAAGGGTCTAATGAATATGCCTTGTATAATAAGTTCCCGCCGGCTTCAAAGGCAGCATTATTGGTCTGTAGATTTTTGGAAGGTCTATTGTTGGAAGAAAGTGATTGCACGTTCTCGGCAAGTCCATCCATTACATTATGTTGGGACTGTGAAAGTACAGGACCAGCAATAATAACAGACATTAATATTTTCAAAAAACAATTATAGATTGTCATTTATGTTATGCAATAATTCCTCTAACCTGGTATTCAATTTCTCCCCTCTGACATTTCGTTCGACAATGGTGCCATTACGATCGATAAGAAAATTATCAGGTATCCCATTTACTCCATAAATCAAAGCTCCTTTATTATCGAAGAATTTTAAGTCCGATACGTTAAGCCATTTAAGCCCGTCCTGTTCTATAGCTTTGATCCATTTGGTCCGGTCCTTATCTAAGGAAACAGCAAAAATTTCAAACCCTTCAGGATTGAATCTTTCGTAGGTCTCAACCAAATTTGGATTTTCTTCCCTACAGGGCCCACACCAAGAAGCCCAAAATTCCAATAGCACCGTTTTTCCTTTTAAATCGGATATACTATGGGAGTTTCCGTTTCGGTCCAACATTTCAAAATCGACGAATGGATCGCCTATCCGAACATTCTTATTCAGCTCCAGATAGTTTAAGATTTTCTTTCCATAGTCGGAATCCTTGATTTCCTCAGAAAAATCATTAAACGTTTCCGAAGTAAAATCCCTTCCCCAATCCCTTGAATATACCGATAAAATATAAGCACTCACAATACTGTTCTGGTTGTTCACCACAAATTCTCGTTCCAATGGATTCTTTTTCTCGAACGGAAGCCCTTTTATTTCTTCATATAGTTTTCCCCATAGTTCCTCGGAATTGGAACCGGTTATTTTTGCATTTTTGAAGTCATTATCGTCGGAGTCAAAAAACATTGCTTTATTTTCTAGCCAAATATCCTTCCAATGTGTAAACTCTTTATTGTACAAGAGCACCCTTAAAGGAAATTTGTCGATTTTGGTAGAAAATTCAAAATTGCCTCCTTCAATAACTGTAGAATCCAATAGCTTTTCGGACAAGTTATCCTTGAGGTACAAAACGGTACCGTCCTCCATTCCCATTGTTTTTCCGGTTAAGGAAAACGATGCTTCTTCTTTTGGGTTACAAGAAATCAGCAGACAAAAGATAAATGCAAAAAGTATATTCTTCATGGCGTTTTTGATATTAATTCAATAACGTAATTAAAAAAGTGGGTTTAAATAAACTTTATAGAAATGGAATTTTGCTTTTTTAAAACTTTCTATTTCAGATAGCCATTGTCGCCCGATGGCTTAGTAACTAATTAATTAGATTTGTAACTTTGTTTTCCAATTCTTTCCCTCGCAAATTTTTAGCAATAATAACCCCGTCTGGGTTTAAAAGAAATGTTGTCGGATATCCTTTTATTCCATATTCCTCTTTTATTCTGTTTATATCATTGGATACTACTTGGGGCCATAATATAGAATGTTTCTCTATCATTTTATCTAATGATTCGGCAGTACTATCACCAACTATACTAATAATTTCAAATTTAGATCTATCCATATTCTGATATAGACCGTTAAGGTTCGGTATTTCTTGAATACAAGGCCCACACCATGTGGCCCAAAAATCGAGTAATACATATTTTCCTTTAAGATCACCCAGTGAAATTGGCACTTCAGTTTTAAAATCATTACCGGAAAAATCATAGGAATTATATCCTACCTGAGTAGAGAATAATTGTTTTTTGGGCAAATCCACTCGCTCCAGCACCAATACGTTTTCATTCTTATTGACACCCAAATTCTTGTATATCTTATCTTTAATTTCGATGTATTCGTTTAATTCAACAACTTTATCGTTACCACTTTTATCACTATCACCGATGTTATTGTCCATTTTAACAATACTTGGATTTTTGTAAGACAAATTGGTGAAATTATCGGATCTGACAGCTATTTCCTCTCCATTTAATTTAGTGGTGGCATATTGGGCGAAATTGGACATAAACATATTGAATTGGCTCATATGGGTTATTAGGAGTGGAGCCTTGACCTTAGTTGCTTTGTTGTTTAAAAATCGTTCAAAGACAACTTCTATAGTGTTACTTAAGGCCAATGAATCGATAGGAAGATTATTGTTGGGATCTACTTCTATCGGAGTAAAAACTTTATCATCACTAAGATCAAGGTTGTTGTTGGCATCTACGATCATCTTTAGCATCCCTATAGAGTCTTTGCCAAAAGCAAAAGCTATTTTACTTTTTAAAGGTTTTTGTGATAAGTTTATAGAATCAGGCGTCCAATTCCACGCTTTTTGCAACTCTATAAATCTTTCCTCTGAAATATTGCCTAAAAAATAGTTTTGGTATACGGTTTGGTAAATATCCGTATCTATGTCGCCCAACTTGGCATCCATCCAAGTATTTGGGATTCCGGAAACTTTGAGCTGTGTTTTTCTCCAAGGGTTATTCTCATCTTCCGGATAAGGAGAAACTCCTCCCATGGAGGATTGGAAAGGTCCATATCCTTTTTTTTCCGAAAGTGGAAGTTTAATAATTTTCTCATTTGTACAGGATAGCAGGTAAGTCGTACATATTCCAACTAAAGCCAATGTTCTAAGTTTCATATAATTTGTTTATTTTAATTCCAAGGTTTCCAGTGCCTACTTGATATCCAATGTTGTTGTTTTTTCTTGTTGGCGAGTGTATTGATCCAGGCTTTTTTTGTCCCTTAAAAATCAAAATGGATATAAAAAACCATTCTTCGTGTCGATTCATTAAGAAAAAAAGAGTTGTGTTGTGCGATGTTTAATTGTTACCATATGTAATTTTCGTTTATTTCCCTTTCCAATTGCTTTAATTTTGATGGATAACTAGCTTGTTCATTTACAACAATGCCATTTTCGTCAATCAAAAGATACCTTGGGTATGCAAATTGACCATTATTGCCAAATTTGTCGATTATGTCCGCCAATAATTTTTCATTTGTAAATACGTGATGCCCTTCCAAATCATAATAATCTATCATTTCTTTCCACACTTTTACCTTACTATGTTCCCCTTCACATATGTATAGAACAGTGATATTTTTAGATTCAAGCATAGTGTATAACGATTCCTTATGTTCGAACTCCTTTTTGCATGGACTACACCATGTACCCCAAATATCTACAAAGACCTTTTTGCCTTGCAATTCTTCAACTAATTGATTGAAAGTATCAATGTTTTTAGAGTTTTCGACAAATTTGATTTCTTCGTTCCTATGGGTTTTTTCCAGTTTATTATGGAAGTCCACAATTGGTTTTAACGAAGTTTCCAAATATTCATTATAAAGGCTGTTTGGATAATCATTTTTAAATTTTTCATATACTTGAATAATTTTTTTTGAGTTATCCTTTGTCTGCCAACTTTCATAATATATGTATGTGGCCAAATAATATTCAAGCTCTTTCCCTGAAAGAACTGTTTTAGCTTCATCTATATTGTATTGGTAAATATTTCCGTTCTCATATAGAGCCTTCAACTGCTTAGGGTCGAAATTTTCAATTGACATTTGCCGGAATTGAATTAAGTTTTGTACTAATGCGTAAAACCATGGTGAACGAATATAGGTAGTTTCATTTACCAAGGACGGATCTAATTTTTGGGACCAAAAGTTTGTTGCTGCTGTAAGTTTCGGTTTATTGTTCTCATGCTTATATAATAGCATTTTGGCCACTGTAGCTTCCATGGCCAAGTAATAGCTTTTTCTGTCCGACACGGCCAATTCGTGAAAGCCCTTGGAAATTTTTCCTTTTTCAAGCAACTCGTCGAATTTAGAAAGTGTATTTTCTTGTTGATTGTTAATCTTTTTGGAAATCTCGGACGGTATGGAGTCCGTCAAAAAGTCCCGAACAGCTGAAATGTAAAACTCTGGAGTTGGGTAAGAATTATATAAGTTTTGGGCTAAGCTGTTCTCGGAATTAACTATAAATTTATTTTCATTCTTATTTTCTTCTATGTTAAAATCTACATCATAGGTCTTGCCCGGCTCTACCACTAAAACGCCACCTGATTTCCCAGGAACGTACATAGTTACAAAAGACGGTTCGTCAATTTTCATCTTTATTTGAAAGCCCCCCAATGTGTCTGGTGCTATTGATTTTTTATCGCCATAAAACCATTTTCCGTCAATTGGCGTTGTATACTCAACTTTTTCGTCAATATAACTGGTGATTCTTCCATTTATGGTTATTTCTTTGTTCTCTTTTGAACAACCAAAAGTTCCAATTGCTAGAAAAAGAAGCATTATGTTCTGTAGTCTCATTTTTTGTCTTTGCGTGAAAGGATAATTTAACGAAGTACAATATATATAAAATTTCCCGTTAATGGGAAAATTTAATGTGGATAGATTTATTGTATATGGTCTAGCTTAACAATACATGGTAAATTGATACAAGAAGCATCTATTTATAATAAAAAATATCTAAGTTTGAGCTAAAGATTAGCAATGACTAGAAAGAGGTACCAAGGAGAAATCAATGATAAGGAGCGTTCAAAACAAAAATTAATAAAAGCTGTAGGGACGGTACTCAAGAACAAAGGTTATACTGGCCTAACGGCAACGAATATAGCAAAAGCTGCTGGTCTCAGCCGCCGCCTTATAACCGTATATTTTAGTTCCGTGGATGAGTTGGTGGAGACCTATGTTAGAAATAAGGATTTTTGGTTAGCGGCTTCAGGAAATGCCGCTGAGATGATTGCTGCCAACAAAGGTGAGGACACCAAAAAAATAATAGAATATTTATTGCAAAATCAGATTGATAATTTTTACGATAATCCTGAGATGCAAAAACTAATTTTGTGGGAAATCAGTAAAAAAACAAAAATAATGTATGAGGTCTGTGAAGAGAGGGAACATCTTGGCTCGAAGGTTTTTGAACTTACGGATAAAGAACTCCAGGGCAGGAATATTGATATACGAGCTGTAACGGCACTTTTGGTAGCTGGTATTTATTATATGGTATTACATGCCAAATCGACCGACACCACATTCTGTGAAATTGATATTAACCAACCTGAAGGAATGCAAAGGATTAAAAATGCTATAAGTTTAATATTGGAAAACACTTATAAGAATTAATACGTTTTGTATTAAAGATGTGCGATTGAACGGGCTTTTATTTTTCCACTTTACCTTCTAATCCTTTCCGCTTGTCTGTCAATTTGGTTATTGTAATTAAAATTCTCAATTCGATTCATTTTCTAATTCCTGAACGCCAACTTCATTAACTTCTTCCAATTTCTCCCTTAACATCTGCATATCATCGGATACCTTTCTCTCGATGACCTTAGCGTAAATTTGAGTTGTTGCCAGTTTGGTGTGGCCCAGCATTTTGGAAATGGTTTCAATGGGAACCCCATTGGTAAGTGTGACAGTGGTAGCGAAGGTGTGTCTCGCCATGTGAAAGGTAAGGTTCTTATGGATTCCTGCCGGCTGTGCTATTTCTTTTAAATAGGCGTTCATTTTTTGATTTGAGATTTTTGGGAACAAGGTGCCGTTGATCATAGACCGTTTATCATTCATGTATCGTTTTATCAAATCCAATGCTTTTGATAGCAGCGGGATTTTGACTGCATTTCCCGTTTTTTGCCTTTTGGTAATGATCCAATAGCTTTTATCCACACCCAGTACAACACTATTCTTGGTCAAAAGCATTAAGTCTGCATAGCTAATACCAGTATAACAACTGAATATAAACATATCCCTTACGGTCTTTAACCTTTCGGAGTCAATATTTAATTCCTCCAAATCCTTCAGTTCTTTGGCAGTTAAAAATCCCCTGTGTGTGGGAACCAATTTTTGTTTGAATTTACGGAAAGGGTCTTTGTCTATCCATTCAATTTGATAAGCTAGGGTAACCATTCTGCGAAGTCGCTGTATATGCTTCATTACTGCATTATTTCCTATTTTCTTTTGGTAATGCCTAGGAGTATGACCACGGAGGAAATTCTCAAAATTCAAGATAAACTGGTAGTCGAGTTCCGACAACTCAATGTTGTCCATTTTGCATTCTTTTTTTAAAAAAAGTAAGATATACTTTTGGCTAATGAGGTATAGCCTTGAAGTATTGTAATGAAGTTTGTGGAACATTTTGGTATTATGATACTCGATAATATCCTTTAAGGTGTAATGCACCACTTTGGCATCCCCAACAAATTTGGCTTTGATTATCTGGGGAGTAATACGCCTATCCTCCGCCCTTAATTCCTGATAACATTGAAATAGTTTAGAATGCACCTCGTCCAAGTACTGATTGAGGTCCCTTGCAGTTTTGCCTGTTCCCCTTATCCTTTGTTTTTGAGGGTTCCAAAGCTGTATATCGATTCGCCTTTTAAGGCTAATATTGAGCTTTTTCCCATCTACGGTTATTCTTGCATAGAGCGGAGCAAGATTATTCTTAGTTCTTTTGGCGTATATCCAGAATAGGATAGAAAAAGTTGTGGTAGAGCGCATAACAATCATCTTTAAGTTGAACTTAATTGAAGACGAAAGTCAAATCACCAAAAATAGTTCATCTTAGACCTTGAAAATAAGTTGCTTCAAGTTACGAAAACATTTGAAAAAAATGTTGACGATTTGTGAACTCTATCCTTTGATATCAAATAAACCCATTTGATATCAAAATTTATCTAAAACACTGTAAATCAGTTAAATTTGCATTAATTTAACCCACTTTACAAGTTAAAAAGTGACCTCACCAAGAATCGAACTTGGATCTAAAGTTTAGGAAACTTCTATTCTATCCGTTGAACTATGAGGCCATTGGCAGTTTATTATCTAAACCGCGGGTGCAAAAGTAAAATTTATTTGATAAAAATACTCGATACTTTATGGATAGTTTTTGAATAATTGCAATGGGCTGCGATTTTTGAGTGACTTTTTACGACAGACACCCTGGAAAATCGCATTTTAGGTCCTTAAAAAACCTCAATTATTCATCAATATTCCCATTTGTTAAAAAATCAGATTTATAACAGGAGTATGGAGATAATTTTTTACATTGCTTGCTTAAACGTTTAAATTAATTTAAATAACTGATCCAACCACTTATGCAAAACCGGAAATATACCCTTGGGGTCGACTATGGAACGGATTCCGTAAGAACCATGATAATAGATACCAGCAATGGCCAGATTATGGGTCAGGCCGTTGCCTTATACGAAAGATGGGGTCAAGGCATGTACTGCCGACCGGAAATCAATCAGTTTAGACAACACCCCTTGGATTACATTGAAGGCCTAAAAAAAGCCATTAAAGAGACTGTTGCTCCCCTTTCCCAGCAAGTCATAAACGGCATAGCTGCTATTTCCGTCGCCACCACCGGCTCAACACCCATAGCCATAAACAAGGAGGGCACCCCCTTGGCAATGCTCCCAGGTTTTGAAGAAAATCCACACGGCATGTTTATACTTTGGAAAGATCATACAGCCGTTGGGGAAGCCAAGGAAATCAACGAATTGGCACACCAAGAAAATGGCGTTGACTATACCAAATACAGTGGTGGGGAATATTCCTCAGAATGGTTTTGGGCCAAGATACTGCATACCCTGCGCGTAGATAAAAAAGTACGTGAAGCGGCCCACTCCTGGATAGAACACTGCGACTGGATTCCGGCCCTCCTCACAGGAAATACCGATCCCCTAAGCTTAAAAAGAAGCCGATGTGCGGCAGGGCACAAGGCCATGTGGCACCCAGACTGGGACGGACTGCCCCCGGAAACCTTCTGGTCCAGATTGGACCCTCTCCTAACCGGATTAAGAGAGCGTTTATATAAAGACACCTACACCTCGGATCAGGCCGTTGGAACCATTTCCGAAGATTGGGCACAAATATTGGGACTGCCCAAAGATGTAATTATTGGCACAGGATCTATCGATGCCCATATTGGGGCCATTGGCAGCGCCATAAAACCCTACCATATGGTAAAGGTGATCGGCACCTCTACCTGCGATATGATCGTTGCTCCTACGGAAGAAATAGGAAATAAGGCCATCCGCGGTATCTGTGGACAGGTAGATGGGTCCATTCTTCCAAATATGATCGGACTGGAAGCCGGGCAATCTGCCTTCGGCGATCTTTATGCCTGGTATAGGGAATTGTTGCTGTGGCCCGCAAACAAAATCATTGGGGACAGCAACTTATTGGACAGGGAAACCAAATCAAAATTGTTGGAAGAAATGGCCGATGGCATCCTTACCGAATTGACTTTGGCTGCCAGTAAAATAGAAATCGACACTTCTGGAATAATTGCGCTCGACTGGATGAACGGCAGGAGAACGCCGGACTCCAATCAAAATCTTAAAGGCGCCATTCAAGGCCTGACCTTGGGAACTACGGCCCCACATATCTTTAGGGCCTTGGTAGAAGCTACGGCATTTGGTTCCAAAAAAATAGTAGAACAATTCCAAGCCGAGGGTGTCCGTATAGACGGTATTATCGCGATGGGCGGAGTGGCCCAAAAGTCCGAATTCGTAATGCAGATCCTGGCCGATGTCCTCAACTTCCCTATTCGGATAATTAAATCGGAACAGACATGTGCCCTTGGAGCGGCCATGGCAGCAGCGGTAGCCTCGGGAATCTACAATACCTTTCTTGAAGCACAAAATGCTATGGGCAGCGGATTTCAAAAAGAATATTACCCCATCCCCGAAAATGCAAAAAAATATATGGAGCTATATGACAATTACAACGCATTGGGCCACTTTGTAGAAACCCAAGAATTACAGAAAGCCTAAAAAAATAATAATTAATACAAGAAAATTTAAGCAATGCAAAACAAACACAACCATCTAGGAGCAATACCAAAAGTAGGAATAAGACCGGTAATCGATGCCCGTTTGGGCGGTATAAGGGAGTCATTGGAACAGACCACCATGGCCATGGCGCAACGAGTAGCGGATTTTCTTTCCAACAATCTTAAGAACTATAACGGAACAAAAGTAGAATGTGTCATTGCGGACACCACCATTGGACGGGTGCCGGAAGCACAAAAATGTGAGGAAAAATTTCTTAGAGAAGGGGTAGGACTTTCCATCACAGTAACATCATGCTGGTGTTACGGAACGGAAACTATAGATATGAACCCCACGCGACCAAAAGCCATTTGGGGATTTAACGGTACGGAAAGACCAGGGGCAGTATACTTAGCGGCCGCCTTGGCCGGACATGCCCAAAAAGGGGTGCCTGCCTTTAGTATTTACGGAAAAGAAGTGCAGGACAGCGATGACGAGAACATCCCTGAAGATGTTCAAAAGCTGTTATTGCAATTTACCAAAGCCGGATTGGCGGTGGCCATGATGAACGGTAAATCGTACCTATCCATAGGTTCTGTTTCCATGGGGATAGCCGGTTCCATAGTCAATGAAAGTTTTTTTCAGGATTACTTAGGGATGCGCAACGAATATGTAGATATGAGCGAGGTAAACCGTAGGATGCAAAACGGCATATTTGATCCGGAAGAATTTAAAAAAGCATTAAAATGGACCAAGGAGAATTGCAAGGAAGGTAAAAATTACAATGCAAAAGACCTGCAGAAATCCAGGGAACGCATGGATGAAGAATGGGAAACCGTCGTTAAAATGACCTTGATTTCCAGAGATTTAATGATCGGCAATCCAAAATTGGCCGAATTGGGCTTCGGAGAGGAAGCGCTAGGGCACGGCGCCATTGCAGCCGGGTTCCAAGGGCAACGACAATGGAACGATTATATGCCCAATGGCGATTTTATGGAAGCCATCCTAAACTCTTCCTTCGATTGGAGCGGAATTCGACCACCATTTATGATGGCCACCGAAAATGACAGTTTAAACGGCATCTCCATGTTATTTGGTTATCTATTGACCAACCAGGCACAGATGTTCTCCGATGTAAGAACCTTTTGGAGTCCAGCTTCCATAGAAAGGGTTACTGGTCACAAGCTTAAGGGCAAAGCAGCCAATGGTATAATCCACTTGATCAATTCCGGATCTTCAACGTTGGACGGTACAGGACAACAACAAATAAATGGGAAACCTGCCATGAAACCGTTCTGGGAGATTTCAGAATCAGAAGCTAAAAAATGCTTGGAAGCCACAGACTGGCCACCAGCTATGTACGAGTATTTTGGAGGAGGCGGATACTCCTCCCATTTTGTTACCAACGGCGAAATGCCCGTAACCATGTGTAGGATCAATGTGGTAAAAGGATTGGGGCCTGTAATGCAAATAGTAGAAGGATGGACGGTAGAACTACCTGAGGAAGTACATAAAACTTTAGATGAGAGGACCAATCCTACCTGGCCCACTACTTGGTTTGCCCCAAGATTGAACCAAGATCAAGCATTTAAGGACGTATACAGTGTTATGAACAATTGGGGGGCCAATCACGGTGCATTTAGTTATGGCCATTTTGGGGACGAATTAATAACACTCTGTTCCATGCTCAGGATTCCGGTAAATATGCACAATGTAGAACCCGAACGTATTTTTAGGCCTAAGGACTGGGCTTCCTTTGGAATGGATCAGGAAGCAGCCGATTACAGAGCTTGCCAGAATTACGGCCCACTTTATTAAGCCAGTAATAGATTTTTCGGACTACAAGGAACCACCATATTTTATATATTGAAGAAAATTAAAACTATGTCCTCACCCTGACACAAAATATATGACTAACAATAGATGCACTTTGATTATTGCGCTGCTGTACTTTTTCTGCACCCTCAGTCTACATGCACAGCTTGCACAAGAATCTGTAAAACATGTAAAAGTATATTATGAGTCCGGTATGTTCGGCGGCTGGCCCGCCAACCATGGCGCATGGAATTGGGGCGATGAGATTTTGGTAGGTTTTTCAAAGGGCACTTACAAGGATTTGGGTCCCGATCGTCATAATTTCGATAAAGAAAACACGGAACTCCATATGCTGGCCAGAAGTCTTGACGGGGGTGAAACATGGACGGTGGAAGACCCTGGAGCGGTAGACGGAGATCTGGTGGTTCCCGATAACGGCAGTTACCATGGGCGAATAAGAAAAGACGTAAAGGCACCTGAACCGATTCCTGCCGAACAAATAGATTTTACCAACCCCAATCTGGCCTTTACGGTACGTATGACGGACCACCACGGGGCAGAATCACGCATTTGGTATTCCTATGACAGGGGACACGATTGGGAAGGCCCGTATAACTTGTCCAATTTTAATACACCTGGAATTGGAGCACGAACCAACTATATTATTGATGGTAAAAATGAGTGTATGCTATTTCTTACTGCAGCCAAAGCCAATCGAAAAGAGGGTCGTGTTATGTGTGTAAAAACTATTGATGGTGGAAAGAATTGGGACTTCGTTTCTTGGATCGGACCTGAACCAGAAGGATTTTCCATCATGCCAGCTTCCGTTAGAATATCCGATAAAGAAATTTTGGTAACTACGCGCAGAAGGGAAGAATCGGGCCAATTTATTGACGCCTACCTTTCCCAAAATAATGGTTTAACCTGGAACCCCTTGCCCTACCCCGTGGAAAATTGTGGACAGGGCAATCCCCCAGCCATGGTTAAAATGAAAGACGGAAGAATATGCCTGATATATGGATACAGGGCATTGGAGAAGGATATCAAAAACAAGCGTGACAAGAGTGAAATCAGGGCAAAAATCAGTAAAGACAATGGACGTACATGGAGCAAGGATTATGTACTGCGTGATGACGGTTCCGGAAAAGATCTTGGTTACCCCAGGGTAGTGCAACGGGCAGACGGCAAAATAGTGGCCCTTTATTATTTTATGGACAAGAACACCGGTCCGGAACGCTATATTGCGGCTACCATTTGGGATCCCCCATCCACTGAAGATTAAATTTCATTATCATAAACATACAGCCTAAAATAAGTTCCCATTTATTGATTGTCAAATAGATAAAACAAAAATCACCATGAAAAGCATTCACTATTTTCTAACAGCACTCACTTTTATCATTTTCTCCTGCAAGAGCAAAACGGAGAAAACTGCAACAACAGAAGAACTTAAAAGCGGCAACGATATTACAGGTAATTTCACATTGCTCCCCTTGTCCCAACCTGGGCAGGGTGCCTACCTCAGCGGGGAGCTTATCTACCCCTTGGATAACAAACCCACACCGGAATGCCATGCCTCTACCATAGTGGAAACACCCACCGGGCTGGTGAGCGCATTTTTTGCAGGCACCCATGAGAAGAACCCAGATGTTGGTATTCGGGTATCACGCATGGTAGATGGTAAATGGACATGGCCGGAAGAAGTGGTGAATGGCGTGCAAAATGACACTCTACGTTACCCTCTTTGGAATCCAGTACTATTTCAGCCGGCAGAAGGTCCGCTGTTGTTGTTCTATAAAGAAGGACCTGACCCTAGGACATGGTGGGGAATGTTGATGACTTCTCCCGATGGGGGAATAACATGGTCCAAGCCAGAAAAAATGGGAACCGACGAGAAAATAGGACACTTGTTGGGGCCAGTCAAAAACAAGCCCATTCAGCTGGCCGACGGAACCATAATCTCTCCCACAAGTACCGAGTATAAATTGGAAGATGGGGATGTAGATTGGATGGTACACTTTGAAATAAGCAAGGACAATGGCAAAACTTGGGAGGTTGTAGGCCCAATTAATGACGGAAAGGAATTTGATGCCATTCAGCCCAGTATACTTACCTATCCCAATGGTAAAATGCAAGTTCTATGTAGAACGAGACAAAATGTAATTTCCCAAAGTTGGTCCGAGGATCAAGGCCGGACCTGGAGTAAAATGACGGCGACAGAGCTTCCAAACCCCAATTCGGGAACAGATGCTGTGACCCTAAAAGACAACAGACAATTACTTATATACAATCACACCACAAAAGAGGGAGAAGAACCCAAGGGGAGAAATATGATCAATCTGGCGATATCCGATGACGGCATCAATTGGAAGCCTGTAATGACCTTGGAAAATGTACCGGCCGAATCAGGATATTCATACCCTGCCATTATTCAAACAACTGATGGCTTGGTTCATATCACCTATACCTATTTAAGGCAATCTGTTAAACATGTGGTAATAGACCCAAAGCAGTTGTAGTCTGCAAATAGTAATTGGTCCAAAGAACAACTGACAAGATATTTGTTATAAAGAACACTTATGACATCCAAAAGATAAGCATGGAGAATTATAAAATATTTAAAAAGTGGCCGTCTATTGTTGTCATGATTTTGATGATGCTTATTCCACTTGTATTCTCTGGATGTAAAGAGGATAAAACCGAAGATTATCCGAATCCGGTTTCCAATCCCACCTCTAAATTGATGCTGCAGGGAGAATGGCTCCAGGATCCACATAAAATTGATTTTGATGAACTGCCTAAAATCCCAGTGGAGCATGCTATGGTAAGCGATGTTACCCCAGATGGTGTTAACCAACACAATTATTTGGCCTATCATGACAATCGTTATTGGATTATGTGGAGCGATGGCCCCGGGGTTGAGGATAGAGTGGGTCAGGTAGTTAAATATTCCACCAGCACCGATGGTCTGCAATGGGACAAACCAAAATTCCTAACCACTTATCCTGAAGGCTCGGGCCCGGAATCCCCCAATTACAACACTAGAACAGATCAGGGCCTCAGGTGGATTTCGAGAGGCTTTTGGGAATACAAAGGTGAATTTTTGGCATTGGCCTCATTGGACGAGGCCAAAGGCTTTTTTGGTCCAACCTTGGCCCTCCATGCCTTTAAATGGAACAAAGAATCAGAATCATGGGAGTACCATGGCATAGTTATGGAAAATGCGATCAATAATTTTCCGCCCAAAAAATTACCTACTGGAGAGTGGTTAATGTCGCGCAGGCCTTTTGACTATGTTGAAAAAGGTGTCGATTTTATGGTGGGTGCAGAAGAGCAGTTTGATCAATGGGAAGTTTACCCTGTTTTTGGAACAAATACACAACTGGAAGCGGAGGAGCCTTATTGGTGGATCTTGCCCGACAATAAAAACTTGATGGCGCTATTTCGGGACAATCGCAAAAGTGGGTTTTTATATCGCTCCTTCTCAACCGACAATGGCCGTACCTGGAGTCCACCGGTGCAAACCAACTTCCCCGATGCCCGATCCAAATTTCACGGCCTCCGATTACAGGATGGAAGATATGTCCTGGTCTCCAATTCCAATTATAAAAAAAGGGACCCTTTAACCTTGGCTATTAGTAATGATGGGATGGTCTTTACCAAAATGGGTTATTTGGTAGGAGGAAGACACATAGATTACCCCCATGTATTGGAACACGATGGATATTTATTGATAGCCTTTGCAGGAGATGCCAAACAGAAAATAGAAGTGGTAAAAGTAAAGGTCTCGGATTTGGATGAAATCAAAATGAACAATAAATAAACTTCATCCTCAACATATAGAGGGCAGTGTAATTTAAGCCTACATAACCAGCATCCCCTGAAAATAAATCCACTTTCTTTTGATATTATGAATTAATTAATTATCATTGCTTAATCGATAAAGCAAAAATTAATAATCTGAAAATCAATTTCGTTAGGCAAGACCAATTAATCCAATGTCTTGACCATTAAAGTAATTTGAGGATTTTACAATTAACCAACACTTAAGTAGAACGAATATCCTACTTTTAGAGCTTATACCATATAACCTAAATAGCCAACAATAATGAACAGTTTAGATTTAATCGTATTCTTTATTTACATAGGTGGAATAGCCCTTTTCGGAGGCTCATTTTTTAAAAAGAGTAGAACTTCCTCTTCCTACACCATGGGCAACAACGATATCCCAGGCTGGGTAGTTACCATGTCCATTTTTGCAACCTTTGTGAGTAGCATAAGTTACCTTGCCCTGCCGGGGAATGCCTATCAATCCAATTGGAATGCCCTGGCGTTTAGCCTCTCCCTTCCCATTGCCTCCTTGATAGCCGTAAAATATTTTGTTCCCCTCTACAGAAAGATCAATAGTCCTTCTGCATATACCTATATGGAACAACGTTTTGGCGCATGGGCTAGAATCTATGTGTCTCTTTGTTACTTATTAACCCAGTTAATGCGTATCGGAACCATACTCTACCTTTTGGCCCTTACCTTGAACGCCATTGTTGGTTGGGATATGGTCACCATCATTATTTTTACCGGTTTGGTAGTATCCATCTACTCCATGTTGGGCGGAATTACCGCGGTATTATGGACAGACGCCATTCAGGGCATAATTCTAATTGTTGGTGCCCTAGTCTGCGTTGGCTTTATTCTCTTTAATATGCCCGAAGGTCCTCGACAGGTTTTCGACATTGCTGCAGAGAATGATAAATTTGGACTGGGAAGTTTCAGTCTTAGCCTCACCGAACCTACTTTCTGGGTAGTCTTGGTCTACGGTGTATTCATCAATTTGCAGAATTATGGTATAGACCAGAATTATGTTCAGCGCTATATGGCCTCCAAATCTGATAAGGAAGCTCAAAAATCTGCATTGATAGGAGGATTGATCTACCTGCCCATTTCTGCTATATTTCTTTTTATTGGCACCTCGCTTTTTGCCTATTACCATTCAGCGGCCACCTTACCGGTAGAGTTGCAGGATATAAATAAAAGCGATAGCGTATTCCCTTATTTTATAGTGAATGCCCTGCCTGCAGGAATAACCGGACTAATGATAGCCTCCATTTTTGCGGCCGGAATGAGCACCATATCAACAAGTTTTAATAGTTCAGCTACCGTTTTTCTTACGGATTATTACAATAAATATTTTAAAAAGACGGCATCGGACAAAGAAGGAATGCGAGTACTTTATATTTCATCGGCTATCATTAGCGTAATAGGAATCGTTATCGCCATAGCCATGATCAATGTAAAAAGTGCCCTTGACGCATGGTGGAAACTCTCCTCCATTTTTAGTGGTGGCATGTTGGGACTGCTACTTTTGGGACTATTCTCCAAAACTAAAAATGTAAAAGGAGCCCTTATCGGGGTATTGGTGGGTATTTTGGTCATTGTTTGGATGAGCCTGTCAGGCACCCTTTTCGGTGAGGATTCCCTAGGTGCTTCCTTTCACACCTATTTGACTATTGTATTTGGGACTGCGGCCATATTCTTAGTGGGCTTCCTAATATCCATATTCAATAAAAAGACCGATGAAATCTATGAGAATTAAATAAGGTGGTAGTTTCATTGGATGGAAAGGGTACAAGAATGGAATTTTGTCTTTAATCACAAAATAAAGGCCAATATTTCTATTTAGTATGAATTTCGTAATTTTGTCCTTTTGAAAATATTTGCCCCCGTACCTATAACTTACTTATTAACAATATATTACAAACAAGATTGGCGCCCATCGGGCAACTTTAACCAAAGAGGCACATGAAACCTAAAACATCACTAAAGGATATTGCAAAAATTGTGGGTGTTTCCATACCTCTGGTTTCATATGTATTGAGCAATAAAGGTAAGGAGAACAGGGTTTCCGAAAAGACCGCCAAAAGAATAAGGGAGGTGGCCAAAGAATTGAATTATCATCCCAATTGGAACGCGAGAAGCCTTAAGACCAATAAAACAAGGTCCATAGGAGTTATTGTGGCCGATATTTCCAACCCCTTCTTCTCCAATCTGGCGAGGACTATAGAGGATGAAGCTTTTTCCCAAGACTATACAGTGATATTTGGATCTTCGGACGAAAAGGTAGAAAAATTCAACAAGGTTTTGGATTTCCTTAAAATGAGACAGGTAGATGGTTTTATCATTGCAGCACCCGAAGGTTCCAGAGATATAATTGCCGATCTGGCCAAAGCAGGAATTCCTTTTGTATTGATAGATAGATTCTTCAATGACCTTACCACCAATTACGTCACCGTAGACAACTTTAAGGCCTCTATGCAGGCCACCAACTATTTGCTGGGAAAGGGAAACAAAAAAATAGGGGCCGTACTTTACAATTCAACCTTGCACCACTACAAAGAAAGACATCAGGGCTACGTAGAAGCTCTTAAACAGGCCGGGTTGCCCGTGGATACCGAATTGATAAAAAAAATTAATCACAGGTCCCTAAAAGCGGATATGAAGAGGGTGGTTAAAGAGTTGGTACAGGATGCCGGAGTTGATGCCATCTACTTTCATACCAACACCCTGGCCGAAGAAGGATTGACCCAAATGTTGGGCTTGGACAGGAAGATACTTAAAAAGGTAGATGTGGTGGTATTCGACCAAAATTCGTCATATAATTTCTTGGAAGACCCTATCCCCTATCTCCATCAACCTATAAAGGAAATAGGACAAAAAGCATTGCGTATCCTTATAGAACAGATTCAGGAACCTACCCAAGAGCTGCAACAGATATCTTTTGATACCAGATTGGAAAGCAGTTCATTGGAACCCTAAAATCCTTTAGGGCCCCAATGCCTACTAGCCTGTAATATTTCTCAAGAAAAAGAATTACTAAATAAGGTGATTTGGGAAGTCCTTTACATCCTCACAGCAAATCTGTTCCATTACCTGTTGTAATTCAGTTTTTAAAAGTGAAATGGTATGATCCCCACCTTTGGCGCCCAATGCCGCTACCCCGTACATAAAGGAGCGCCCCATAAAAGTAAACTCCGCACCACTGGCCATGGTCCTGGCAATATCCGGACCACCTCTAAGGCCACTGTCCATCATCACCTTTATTTGGTCGCTATATTTTGCAGCTATTCTTGTTAAAGGCTTTATGGTAGATTCGCCGGCATCCAATTGCCTACCGCCGTGATTGGAAACTATAATACCATCCAAACCAAGTTTAATGGCGCTTTCCGCATCGGCCTCGTTGGCAACCCCCTTGATCACCAATTTACCCTTCCACATATCCCTTATAGGTTTTATCTTCTCCTCATTCAACCTACCTGAAAAGGTCTGGTCCATGAATTTCCCCAATTGTGCCAAATCCAAGCCTTTTGGCATATAAGGCCTAAGGGTTTCGAAATTGGGCTGTCCATATTTTAAAGTATTAAATGCCCAACTTGGCTTACCAAGTACCTGAAGTATATTCTTTACCGACATTTTTGGAGGCATGGCCAGTCCGTTGCGCACATCCCTTGGACGGAAACCAAAGGTTGGCACATCGCATAAAATAACCAGTACCGGACACTCCGCGGCCTCGGCCCTTTTAATAATATCATCCCTAACAGCATCTTCTGTAGGATGATAAAGTTGAAACCAGGCCCTGCCCTCGGTAATCTCGCTAATGCGTTCTATACTACTGGTGGTCACCGTACTTAAAATAAACGGAATATTATGCTCAAAGGCCGATTTAGCCAATATTTCCGGGGCATTGGGCCACATTAATCCTTGGAGGCCTACTGGGGCTATTCCAAAAGGGGCATCATACACATGTCCGAACAATTCGGTCTTCATACTTGACCCCGTATGCTTGCTAAGGTAATAGGGCAATAACTCTATATCCCTAATTTCAGCAGTATTCTTATGTAAATTTACATCTTCATTACAGCCCCCATCCAAGTACTCGAAAGCGAACTTGGGAATCCTTTTTTGGGCTTTGTTCCGTAAATCAACAACGGATGGATATTTGCTGTTGATCTTTATTTCTTTTTTTTTCTCCATGGCATTTTAATCTGCAATTGTTCTTGAATATTTCTCTTTTGCTTTCCCTCTCCCAAATTATTATTGCAAAATTTGAAGGGAGAAAATATTTTTATTTACTACTCATTGGATAATTCTCTAATGGACACCCCCAATATTCCTTTGGCCAGTTTGTCCAGTTCACCTTCGTCTCCCACGAAATGAAAAGTCTGATGGATATGGCTGCTGCTTTCGTTGGATTTTAGATCCATTGCCGGGGATGAACTTTCCAATTCATAGAATGGACCTAACCCACCACCATCGTTATATGCATTTACGGCATCACCCGATAAGGGAAACTCCTGCAACTCCCATAGTGAATTAACGTAATCCGTAGCACCTTCGGGCAGACTAAACATGGCAATGGTAAGTACCCTGTTCTTGGCATCGAAACTCCCTATCACCGGAAGTGCCCTTTGGGGGGAAATTCCTATTTTACCCCGCTCTTTTCCGTCTGCCTTGAAAAACAGGACACTATCCTGGACCTGTAAACGCTCGCTAGGAATCTTCCCAAAATAATCGTCCGTTACCTTCTTGCCCAAAATATCCTCATCCCCTTTTTTAAATGGTACAATTATGGTGGTTTGGTCGGAGGAATTGAACATGCTCAATATCCAAATAGACATTAGGCCTGTTTTCTTATCCCAATCTTCCGGTCCTATATTGGTCAAGTTGTTTTCTGAGGCAAATCCTACCATTTTTAGAGTTTCAGGAATATTGAGCCCGAGAATTTCAGCGGCATCTTCCTTGTCCAAAAGAGTAATATTCCTTTGCACGCGTAAATCGAAGGTAGTTCCGGTATAATTCACCAATTTCATTTCCCTTTCAAAGAAGGCCTTATCTTCCCTGCTTCTTACCAAATTAAAGGCTTCGGTATCCAATTCCTTGGGAACGTACCAATTGTCCAACTCAAACTTGGCATCCTTTTCAAAGTAGAGGGAATACTGTCCTCCTTCAGGTCCCAACCAAAAACGCTCTTCACCACCTGTGGGATTAAAATGTTCCTTTTTTTCTCCCGATGCAATAAGATCATGATTGATCCACCCAAAGCTTTTCCCCTCGTCGCCAGAGGCTGTACTCGTCATAACCCGTCCCTGAAGTTCCGGAGAAATCAAGATGCTCGACTCCCCATTTTCCAGAACTACCAAGTCTTTATAGTGCTTGGACAAAAACTCCCTGTCATACCCAAAAGAACCTTTTGCATAAGCCTCCTTTTCTACCCCAACAGCATTTGCGCTCTGCTCATTTTTAGTTTTACAACCCAAAGAACACAGGAAAGCACAAAGTACTATTAATCTTAGTACACTTCTAAATCCATAAAAATTAGCAATACTTTCCATGCTGGTATCATTTAGCTTTTGCCTTTGCTTTTTAGTTTTTATAATTGAAAAACCTTTTCCATCTGCATCCATTTTTCCCCGGGTTTTGCAAATGGTAGTGCCTGTTGGTATTTCCACATCAATTCCTCCCACTTCTCATTTTCTGGATACTTGGCATCAATCTTTGCCTTTTTTTCAAAGGAAAAATTGTCATCCGCATCAATGATCATAAACATACGGTTCCTCACCCTATAGATTTCCATATCCTGTATACCGGACTCCCTAAGACTTTGAAGGATCTCTGGCCAAACTTCCTTATGGTAATCATCATAGGCCTTAATCAACTCGGGATCGTCCTTAAGATCCAATGCCAAACAATATCTTTTCATTACTTTAAAATTTTTTGGTTTATTTTTATTAAATGCCGCCCAAGAGACCAATCCGGTTCCTTAGGCTTGCAGTTCATACTTTTTAAATACACGTAACCCGTACCAGGCGATATACACAAAACAAAGCGCAGGAAGGATGAAGGAAAAATTCACCTCGGTAGTGCCCATAATCTGTATGTCGTTAACGGCATTGCCCCCAGCATCAATAATCATTCCCTGAAGCTTTGGCATAAGGGCTCCGCCTACAATTGCCATCACAAGACCTGCTGCACCAATCTTGGATTCCTCCTCATTAAGTCCGTTTAAAGCAATTCCGTAGATGGTAGGGAACATAAGGGACATAAAAAAGGTAATCCCCACCAAGCAGTACAACCCTATAATACCTTCAATATAAATGGTGCCAACACAGCACAGTGTTGCAAAAACGGCAAAGTACATCAACAGTTTTCCAGGGCTCATAAATCTTAGCATATAGGTACCAATGGCCCTACCCACCAAGAAAAGGATGAAGGCCGCAAACTGGTAATTGGCAGCATCCTCACTGGAGATCCCTATGGCTTCGGCATATTGATAAATATAAGTCCAACACATGATCTGGGCACCAACGTAAAATATTTGGGCCACAACACCCAGCACATATTTTTTGTTCTTGAACAAACCGTTAAAAGTATCCCCCAAACTTGGAATACCACCTTCATCCTTGGCCTGTGGCATTTTACTAATAACAATCAGGACAAAAACAGCTAGAATCACCAAGCCCAGAATAACATAGGGATCTCTAATAACCATTAGATCCGTAGTCCTGATCAAGGCCTTTTGTGCCTCCTCCAAAGAAGAATAATCCGCAATATCGTCCGACTGTAATTTTTTTAGTACAAATTGCTGTGCCACCAATAGACCCAACAACAACCCCACTGGATTAAAGGCCTGTGCCAAATTTAAACGCTGGGTAGCCGTTTCGGGTGCGCCCATAGCCAAAATATAGGGATTGGCAGTGGTTTCCAAAAATGCCAACCCAAAGGTAAGAACGTAGAGTCCCAAGCAAAAGAACCAAAATTGTTCCGTTATGGCAGCGGGGTAAAATAATAAAGCACCTCCTGCGTACAAGGCCAACCCAATTAACACGCCCACTTTATAGGAGTATTTACGCACAAAAAGTGCGGCCGGAAGCGCCATACAGAAGTATCCCCCATAAAACGCCATCTGCACCCAAGCAGCTTGGGAATTGGAAAGTTCCAATACTTTTTTAAAGGCTTGTACCATGGGATCGGTAACTGCATTCGCAAAACCCCAAAGGGCAAATAAGGAGGTAATTAAAATAAAGGGAATAAGTACCTTTTTAGATACTACAGGTGGTCTTTGGTCTTTCATTGGATTGTTGATTATTATTTTTTTACTGATTTATTGGTTTAAACTATTTATTTAGATATTTATGAAATTGATCGGTCCAAATGGGTATATCCGCCATCTACAAAGAGTAATTGCCCAGTGGTGTGACTAGATCTATTGGAAAGCAAAAAGGCTACTGTACTTGCAATTTCCTCAGCCGTAGTCATTCTTTGTCCCAGTGGAATCTTATCTGTTATAGTCTTTAATTTTTCTTCGGGATTATCAAAGGTCTTGATCCATCGATCGTATAATGGAGTATAGCATTCAGCCACAATAACTGCATTGACCCTTATATTATATGGAAGTAATTCCACGGCCCATTCCCGGGTAATGGCATTGCGCCCTCCATTGGCCGCGGCATAGCCCGATGTTCCACCCTGCCCGGTTACGGAGGTCTTGGAACCTATATTAACAATGGCTCCCTCGGTTTTCTTTAATTCTGGCAACGCATAATGGGCCATTAAATAGTAATGGGTAAGGTTACGGTTAATAGACCTCAAGAAATCTTCATAATTCCCATTCTCCAGGCCAACACCATCATTGATTCCTGCATTATTAACGACACCATCGATCTTACCAAACTTTTCAACGGTGCTTTCAACGGCCAGTCTACATTGTTCCGGATCGGTTAGTTCTGCCGTGGCAAAAGAGGCTTTTCCACCACTTCTTTCGATATCCGCAACCACCTCCAACATACTTTTTCTATCCCTTCCAATAATGACCGGGATTGCGCCTTCAGCTGCCAATAGTACGCTTATTCCATGACCGATTCCTTTGGAACCTCCAGTAACTATAATTACTTTATCCTTGAGTTGTAAATCCATTTTTCTTTATTTAAAGTCCTTATTCTGCAACGAAATAGGCACTAAAATCCTTAATATGCCCTAAACCGTCCGAATCTATAATTTTTATTCGTAATCTACTTAATTTTACAGTATCAAATTTCTCAATTCTTTTATTTCCAATGCTCTCCCCATTGGCCAAATTAATCCAGTGACCTCCTGAGTAACCTTCAATTCGATACTTTCTTATTCTTTCTCCTTTTACAATATCCTCCTGAAGTATTACATGGTTTACTTCCACGGGTTCCTTCAATCTTAACTCCAATAATCTCCCCTTCCCATTTGTACTTGCCAAGGGATTGGAAAATCTCCTTTTTATCTCATCTCCCCACTCCTTCAACCTTTGCACATCTGGTTCGGGCAGGAGTCCCTCCGGGTCTGGAGTAAGGCCTATTATTAAAGTGGCGTTTCTTCCAACGGATTTATAGTACATATCCATTAAATTTTCCAAAGGAAATATGTGGGCCTCATCCCCTGGTTCCCAAAACCATTCGTGTCGGCCGTTATACCCCCTTAAAGGAGCATCTGCCATTGCAGGAACCCAATACTTACCCTTGGCATCCCCTTCTTTCAGCAATTGAAAGTTGTTGTCCGCTATATTCCTTTTGGCGCTTTCCCCTGCTCCTGTGGCCCTATAAGGAAAGGTAGACCAATTGGTATACGCAACCGTGCCGGATTCCGAACCGCCCCACCGAGCTTCTGCCAATTGCCCGTTGTGATAGAACAAACAATTGGGTTGGTACTGCCTTACAATAGGCAAAACATCCGGCGCACCATTTTTTGGATGATCGGCACCACCATCGAACCAAATTTCGAACAATTCCCCATAATTGGTACAAATTTCCTTTACCATTCCCTCAACCATCCTATTATACCATTCCTGTCGATTCTTCTTGAAATCGCCCTCACCATTTACTTTGAAGTCGTGCACGCCCAAAAACGAATTCCACCTGATCCCAAGATAGATACCCGGTTTTATTCCATACTTTCGGCATGAGGCTACAAAATCTGCCACTACATCCCCTTTCCCATCTTTCCAATTTAGAGCTTTAACACTGTATGGGTTTACTTTGGATTGAAACAATGCAAACCCCGTCTCATGGGTGGCCGTTAAAATGGCAAAATTGGCTCCGGCATCCTTGGCTGCCTTTACCCATTGATCGGTATCCAATTTTTCAGGATTAAAAATTTGATAGTCTTCTACTGGGTCGATTCTATTGTTTCCCTGCCCATATTTTACCCCATCGAACACATGAAGGTCATAATGAAATACTACACCCAGTTCTGCCTTCTGCCATGCCAATTGCCTTTTGTTGGGCACCGGGAATTGATTTTTGATTATGGGTATAAATACAGTGTAGGATTCATCCCCTTTCTTTACCGCTACGGACAACACTTGTGGCTGACCGTTCTCGTGATAAATAAACGGACGTTCCATTCTATCCGGGAAGATGACAGTTCCATCTTCCAATAAAATTTCTTTATTCTTAAGAACAAACTCATTGGCCTTTTCCCAATTGGTCCCATTTTCCGAAGTTACCAGGCCAATATAATTATGCGCATGGAAAACGCCATAGAACCTATCTCGATTTTCATCGTACCAAATAGACATATCTTCGGTATCCATGTAATCTATTACCGGTTTCTCCTGAATCTCAAAGGGGCCTTCGGGATGTTCCGAAACCCCCACCGCTTGGTTCCTAATAAATTTCTTTTCGTTGGGCTTATCGCCTTTTACAATTAAATAATACTTGCCATCCTTACCTCTATCAATAGCCGGATTAACGGTAAGTGTAGTAATTGCTCCAGAGGGTTCCACAAGAGGTTTGTCCAACCTTGACCAAGGTCCATTAAGCGAATTTGATACCGCCACCCCAGTACGCTGGCTGGGCCGTAAAATCTTCCAATTGGGGTGCGTATAACCCGTTTTTGCGGTTTCAATCAATTCCTCATCGGTATAATCCTTGCCACCCATATTGGTAGCTATATAGTACAAATAATATTTTCCCTCAAAACTTTTGATTTTTGGGTTATGCGCCGTAATGGCATCCCAATTACCTTGACCACTGCCGCGGAGCACAGTCTCCTTATATTTCCATGGTCCGGCCGGACTTTTACTTGTGGCGTGTGCAATTTCCGAATGGGTAAGCCACCCATTAAAACCGTATTCTTTTTTCCAGCGGGAATAAAACAGATGGTATTTTCCATCCCTTTCCTTGATTATAGAACTTCCCCAATTGTAATATCCTTCTGTTTTAAAAACATTCTCTTGGGACACTGCTTTAAAATTATCGTATAGGTATAGGTCGTCTTCCCCATTTTGGGCAAAACCCAAAACAAGACCAAAACAACAAAGTACAAACAATCTTAGCTTCATATTCCTTTTACCTATTGGAGGTATTTAAAACCTCATCCGGAAAGGCAATCTGCTCCCCGGTATCTTTTTGTGAGGGTATTTGGGCCTCCACTTTCCTTAAGTAATCCGATAATATCTTTGCCAACTCCCGTGCTTTTGCCGGCTGCTCTTTTACCAAATTTTTGGTTTCACCAATATCCTCCTTGATATTGAACAACTCCATGGTACCGTCCTTATAGTAATAAATAAATTTCCAGTCTCCCACTCGGGTACTGCTGGAAGCCCCTATTCCGGGACCCGACGGTCCCCATTCATTGGGATAATGCCAAAATAAGGGACGGTTAGCAGTAGCGGTATTTCCTGAAACTACAGGAACAAAACTAATTCCGTCTACCTGCTGCACAGTTGTATAGTTTTTAACCCCTGCCATTTCCAAAATGGACGGGTAGAAATCTTCGATAATAACTTGTTGATCGGTTACCGAATTAGGTTTAATTTTCCCTGGCCATTTTACCAACATTGGCTCTCTAATCCCCCCTTCATGGGCCGAGCCCTTCCCGCTGCTCAAGGGTTTGTTATGGGTGTGTTTTTCCCCGCCCCTGGCCACAGCACTTAGTCCACCATTGTCCGACATGAAAAGGATAATAGTATTGTCCGAAATCTTTTTATCATCCAGATAATCCATAATGTCGCCCAAACTCTTGTCCATTCCTTCTACCAAAGCAGCGTATTTGGCCTCTGTGGAATCCAGCCCTTTGTCATAATATTTCTGTACAAATCTGCTATCGGGCATAATGGGCGTATGTACCGCATAATGTGCCATGTACAGAAAGAAGGGTCTGTTTTTTTCCAAAGCGGAATCCATGGCCAATTTTGCCTCTTGGGTTATGGCCTCGGTCAAAAATATGTCCTTGCCATGATACTTTTCCAG
Organism: Arenibacter algicola; assembly: GCF_018860365.1. Taxonomy (GTDB): domain Bacteria; phylum Bacteroidota; class Bacteroidia; order Flavobacteriales; family Flavobacteriaceae; genus Arenibacter; species Arenibacter algicola_B. Next base: position 396,333 of record NZ_JAHKPO010000013.1, on the reverse strand, counting down.
TCCAGGAACAGCCCATACTTTCCTTCCTTCCTGACCATTCCCAAAATTTTCGGTACCCAAATAACTTCCAGGAGCTCCGGCAGCATGGCCTGCTATATTTATTTCAAAACCTAATTTCAAAGGATCTTCGCCTGGGGTTCCGATGGCACCCAAATGTGCTTTTCCGGAATGTATGGTATAGTACCCCGCTTCCTTCAATACCTGCGGCAAGGGAGTAGCATGTACCGCCTTTTCTACCCCTGCAACCGGGCTTAACCCATTTACGTTCCATTCGGGAAATTGAAGGGTTTTGTGGTTGGTTTCCATCGGTTGCAACTTATCCTTGTAAAGGGTCCAGTTGGTTACCCTATGTCTGGCAGCATTCATTCCGGTCATAAGACTTACCCTGGTCGGTGAACATACTGCGGTAGCGTAAGCCTGTGTAAATTTCATACCCTCTTTTGCCAAGCGCTCCATATTTGGGGTTTGGTAAAGATCATTATACTGCGTTCTTTCACTCCAAAATGGAACTGAAGTGTCCTGCCAGCCCATATCATCCACGAAAAAAAGTACAATATTGGGGGTGGCGGGTACATCAACGCTTTTAGGAATCGCTTTCTCCTTACAGCCCAATGCTAGAATACCAACACTTAAACACCACAATACATATCCTTTCATCTGTATACTTTTTCTAACAATGGCTTAATTACTTTCTATCACAGCACCATCTTCGCGATATAGATCTACCTTACCATCCAGCAAAACGGCAATAACGGTCATATTTTCATCCAGAACATGTTCTGGCAACTTTATATAATTTATCCCTGGGTAATGGCTCCAATAGACCTTACCAATAACCTGATGAGACAACTTGGTCCCCTCGCCCACTACATAAATACGGTTGATCCTATTTTTAAGTCCACGTATAACTACCTCACCATTCGAATTGCCTTTAACGAACAAATAAAGAATGTTCCCGTCTTTGGATAAGGTAGTAGGACCATAAAAATGTTCTTTGGGAATCCCGGAACGTGTGCCGTAGATAGCCTCTTTATGCTTGTTGGTCCATCGCCCCAAACCTTCCAATATGGCGACCTGTTCCTCAGGAATACTTCCATCGCCTTTGGGACCTATGTCCAATAGCATATTTCCTCCATTACCGATTACATCAGCAAAAATTCCAATAATCTGGTCCGTAGTTTTATAGTTGTGATCGTTTTTTTGAAAACCCCAGGAGTCGTTCATGGTAAGGCATAGTTCCCAAAATTTGTTCTTTGGCCTTGTAATGGGCATACCTTGTTCTGGAGTGGCGTAGTCGCCTTGCTCCCGCAGTCTGGAATTTAAAATGGTATTGGGATTCCTATCAAAAAGCATTTGCCGAACCTTGGGCACTTCCCATTCCTCGGAGTTGTGTTCCCAATCCCCATCAAACCAATATAGGTCGGGATTATAATTATCGGAGAGCTCCTTTAATTGCCCTTGATAATATTTTAGGAACTTGTTCCATCGTTTGGGTTCTTCGGAGATTTTATATCTAATGGAATCTCTTGTAAAGTGGGTGTAATCATGGTATGACCAATCTGGCAAGGAATAATAAATGCCCACTTTTAAATTATTATTTCGGAGTTCGGAAACAAAGGGCGTTAACACATCTTTTTTTGCCGCCGAGCTCTTAATGACGTTAAAATCTCCAAACTTAGTGTCCCAAAGGGCAAAACCTTCGTGATGTTTGGAAGTGATTACCGAATACTTGGCGCCACTGCGCTTTATTAAATCAGCCCAAGCTTTTGGGTCGTATTTTTTAGCGGTGAACCCCTTGGTTTGCTTTATATAATTTTCATGGGAAATATAGCCATTATAGAACGACCAGGATTCATCGATCCCATTTACGGAATACAAGCCCCAGTGGATAAAAATTCCTAGTTTGGCGTCCTTGAACCATTGCATCTTTTGCTCGTTCTGCAAAACGGTATCCATGACCTGTTCTTGGGCAAAATTCACCGTGATGGCCAAAAGTAAAATAGAGGTACATAGTTTTTTCATGTAATCTTATCTGTAACTAATATAATTTATTTCAACTCCCAATTATCCGTTCTAAAAGCGGAGGCAGGTAAACCCTCTGAATTAAAAAGATTGGGCAATGCCCCATTGGTAAAAGCAAATCGGACCGCCGCTGGTTTTTTTACTTTTGAAGAGGATACTTCTACCGTATTACCTCTAATTTTGGCCTTAGCGGAATAAAACACCCCGTCTTCCCCGGCAATAATAAATTCCCGTAGGTCCTTTCCTTTTTTCATTAATCCCTTATCGGCATGATCAAAATGAAGGACTATTTTTTTTCCCTTAATTTCCATGGACCTGTAAACAGGACCCGAATATTCCAGGCCATCCTTCCCATAGGTTTTACCCAAGGCCCAAAGCGCCAAACGGTGTCCTACGTCCTGCTTGTTTGTGGGGTGTATGTTTTCTAAATTTCCAATATCATTGGTAACCACCATACCCGTATTATCCAAATTTTGCATTGTATACAATTGCGCATCCCTTACATGTGCCGCATCCGTATCCATAGGGTCGTCATATTTATAAGGGGCTAACTGTACGAAATAAAAGGGTAGGTCCTTGTCCCATTCCTCCCTCCAGGACTTTATCATCAAGGGAAAGGATTTGTAATAGGAAACAGGATTTACCCTATTGGATTCCCCTTGGTACCAAATACAACCTGCTATATTGAATTTAGTAATGGGGTGTATCATGGCATTGTAGGCCAAGCCCGGATTACTTGGCCACCAGGCAACCTCGTTCAGTTTTTCTGCGGCTTTTTTCAATTCAGTATCCTCCGTAATCAATTCTTTTTTCAACCAAACCTCCACTGGCGTGCCTCCCCAGCTGGAGTTGATAACACCAACAGGAACACCCAATTTTTGATGCAATTCCCTACCAAAAAAATAAGCTACAGAACTAAACTTCTCCATAGTTTCAGGGATGCAAACCTCCCATTTACCTTTTAATTGGTCCTGGGGATTGTCCGATATTTGCTGTGCTACCTGAAAAAAGCGTATTTCAGGGTAATTGGCGTTTTTTATTTCTTCTTCCGCATTGTCCAAACCATGTTTTGGAGTCCATTGCATATTGCTTTGTCCAGAACCCAACCAAACTTCTCCTATTAGTACATTCTCCAACTCCAATTTCTCGTGGCCTTCTACCATAACGCTATAGATGCCCCCTGCTTTCGGGGTAGGCAATTGTAAGGACCAAACCCCTTGAAAAGCCTTGGTGGTCACTTTTTCATTATTCCAAGTGCCATAAACCGTTATCTCTTCGCTGGTAGCCGTTGTCCATCCCCATATAGTAACGTTCGACTCTTGTTGGAGTACCATATTATCCGACAGAATGGAAGGAAGCCAAATTTCCCCATAGGTATTGGAGACAAAAAGCAAGAGCAATAATCCTAATAGTTTTTTCATATTTCAGTTCTTAGGTAGATATTATTTGGTTTTAAATTCCCAGGTCACCTTTTTGTTATAGCTATATGGGTTCCCTTTTTCAGGGCTACCTATTGTGCCTACAAGTTTTCCTTTCCGGTCCTTTTTGACTTGTATTTCTACATTGGTAAATTGTCCCTTTTCAAAATCGAAACTTAGTCCGTCGTCATCGTAGAGGGTATACTCCCCTTCCTTGGTCCCATAGTGACGGATAATCAAATCTACTTTCTCGCCCAATTTTGGAGCCTGTCTTTGAACCGGTCGCATAGGAATTATTCCACCATCCCTTACAAACAATGGAATTTTTTCCAAACCGGGAGCAACTGTAATCACTTCATTTTCACCTACGAAATTGCCATCGTAGAAATCGAACCATTTTCCTTTTGGCAGGATTACCTTTCTCTCCTTTTCCCCTTCAAACATGGGGGCCACTAAAATATTGTCGCCCATCATGTATTGATCCTTTATCTCACTTTTAATGGCTACTTTATAGGGATTGTCCGTAGAATCCAATTCCCCTTCGGCTTCCTTCTGGTCATAGGAAAAGCCCTCCACCAAATTCATGGCCCTAAAGGGTGGTAAACCTTCAAAATAATATTGGGAAAAAGTAGAATAAATATAAGGCAATAGTTGCATCCTTAAATTGGCCACATCCCTTACCGCCTCTTCCACTTCAGGGAATGACCAAGGCTTGGTACCGTCCGCCCAGGCATTGAGCATGGCCATTGGTGAAAAGCAAACAGATTGCATTCTCCTTAACCACTCCTCGGCCGTCTTGGAGGCCCTTACCTCCGGCGTCCATAGCACCCCAATAAAACTGCTATTGACCAAGGCCGTTATAAAATCTTTATGACTGTAATAATCGTTATATATTACATAGGGCATAGCACTGGCTCCAGCATTGGAAGCCCTTACCAAACCATAAGTTCTCTGATTCCTTTCCTTGAACCATTTGGCGGTCATGTCCTGGATTAGTAGACCATAGACCTGTCGCATTTGCTCACCACTATATCCTGAGGGAAATGTAGCTACATCTGGCCAAATCCAAAAATCAAAACCATCCACCTCATCTATTTTATAACCGCTGACCCCAAGATCCAAATGATTTTGAACAAAGTGTTCCTTAAAAATATCCCGGGTTTCGGGAAGCATCAAATCCGGAACAATTCCATTCCACACCGTATGTGAAGCAGAAAGATTTTTTAATTTCGGATATAAGGAACCTACCGGGGACACATAGGGATTCAACCATAAATTTGTTCTAATCCCATCTGCCAATAATTCATTATTGAACTTTTTTGGATCTGGGAATCTTGTCCTGTCCCATTCAAAAGTACAGGGATAGGCCATACTGTGCCAGCCTGGCTCCACTCCAATAAAATCTAAAGGAAAATCGTGATCTTCAAACTCTTGGGCTTCTTGGGCAATATCATACTGACTGTAAAGCGTAGGTACCCTTTGGGTAAATCCAAGGCCCCATTTTGGGGGTATATAACCACCTCCGTTATATAAATTATAGCGTTGTACAGCCTCCATGGGGGTAGAACCTCCATATACATAAACATCGGTTCCCTTTGCCGGTACCAAAATTTCCACGGCATCGGAATAAGGTTGCGCCTGCCATTGGGGATCAGTGTTCCTGTCCCTCAAAACCGGTTTGTCGTCGGCATCTACCCTAATACCAGTCCCGGCATACACGGTAATATATCTGGCCGCGTCTATCAACACGCCATACCCTTTGGAAGACACATAAAAAGGAACTGGGGCATGTGTACGCCCATCGTCCCTTCCTCCATAGTGGTCCACATGCAATTGCATGATGCGGCCTCTCTGGTGTACTGTTTTAAAATTGAGTCCCAAGCCATAAATCTGCTCCTCCCTGCTCAAAGGAAATTGCAAATAAGTCTTTCCATCAACTATTTTTGTTTTGATCCTATCTTCCGGAAAAGGAAAATCGGCGGCGGGCAGTTTGTCAAGTGCCTTAACCTTGGGCCGTATATCCGCAGCCTTAAGCAAGCTTATATCCTCTGGCTCCCCAACACTGGCTTTCCAAATTCCATTTTCAATCTCGGTCCACTTCAATTCTTGCCCATTAACCTGAGGGCACACGGAAAGCAGCGCGCATAAAACGATGAAATGGAATTTGGAAATCATGCCGGTTGGATTGGTTGGTTTAAGTGGTTCTTATTTCCCGCTATAGGCCTTAGCCGTTTGCTTGGAACTTCCAAGTCCCTCAATTCCCAATTCTACTACATCCCCAGCCTTTAAATATTTAGGGGGGTTGAAACCTAGTCCCACTCCAAAAGGTGTCCCAGTAGAAATAATATCCCCTGGCAATAGGGTCATAAACTGACTGATATAGCTCACCACCTCTTGCACATTAAAAATAAAATCGGAAGTTGAACTATCCTGAACCGTTTCCCCATTTAATTTTAACCACAAGTGTAAATTATTAGGGTCTTTAATTTCGTCTTTGGTGGCAACAAAAGGTCCTACAGGAGCAAAAGTGTCACAACTTTTTCCTTTAACCCATTGTCCTTCACGTTCTATTTGAAAGGCTCTCTCACTGTAGTCGTTGTGCAACACATATCCGGCAACATGATCCAAAGCGTTAGCTTCCGACACATAAGATGCCTTTTTGCCAATAACTACGGCAAGCTCCACTTCCCAATCTGTTTTTTCGCTTCCTTTTGGAATAATCACGTCATCGTTAGGACCAACTATTGCAGAGGTAGCCTTAAAGAACAATACTGGCTCCTTAGGTACAGCCATGCCACTTTCTGCTGCATGCTTGGCATAATTAAGACCTACACAAACAATTTTTGATGGTCTCACCAACGGTGCGCCCAAACGTACACTATTGTCCACTTTAGGACAACTGCTTTCATTTTTTGCCAACCAATCTTTTAGCTGGGCCAAGCCATCCGTCCCAAAGAAATCCTCGTTGTAATCCCTTCCAAAGGCCGATACGTCCAATCGGGTACCATTTTCCAATTGCACTCCCGGTTTTTCCTTTCCTACTTCTCCAAATCTTATTAGTTTCATTTGTTTCTATTTATTGAATTACTATTAATATAATTTTGTTTCTCCTTACTCATTTCTGAAAATAAACATTCAAATTGAGGAATTTTCAAATTTTAAAATCAATTATAAAATACCTCCAATTGTTTCCAATCCTTAGTACCGTATCCTTCAGGGTCGTTCTTTTGCTTTTCCCCGACCCTACTTCTTCCATTTTCAATATAGGTGACCATTAGTCTGGTCAGGGCACTTTCCACTTCATGAAACTGACCGTAAACATTATTCTCTTCCCGCGGATCCTTACTTAGGTCGTACAGCTGAAATTTTGGGAGCTCCCCTATCCCTTCCGAATTAGGTTTGGGATCACTCCACCCACCCGACCCTGGGCAAAAAATCATTTTCCAATTATCCTTTCTTATAGCAAAACTCCCGTTAATGGAATGATGCACGGTAGCCTCCCTAAGATAATCTTTGGACGCGGGATTGGTCAACAGCGGTAAAAACGAAAAACTATCCTCCCCTTCGTCATCTTCCAATTCAACATCCACTATATCTGCACAGGTAGCCAACAAATCTGTGGTACATATGGTCTTGTCCGACTTGGAATCCGGCTTAATTTTGGCGGGCCATTTCACCATAAAAGGCACTCGATGTCCCCCTTCAAAAATATCTGCCTTATGGCCTCTTAAAATGCCGTTGGGACTATGCCCTTTGGCCAACATTTCATCGATCTTGGCAGCAGGGGAACAGCCATTGTCGCTTGTAAAGATCACCATGGTATTGTCTTCAATTCCTGCTTGTCTTATCACCTCGGTCAACTGTCCCATATAGGCATCTATCATCATCATAAAATCCCCGTAAGGGTTTAGATCACTTTTTCCCTTCCATTCCTCTGTTGGCAAAATGGGCGTATGGGGTGAAGGCAATGCCAAATACAAAAAGAATGGTGACTTTCCTTTTGCCTTTTCTTTGATATAACCGAAGGATTTTCTAAAAAAGTTCGGCGTAACATCATCAAAATCAAAATCCCGGGCAGTAGGCCCCTTGCGCCACCAACCATATTTAGTCTTACTTTCGGTAACGCTATCCGGGACCATGGTGGGCATACCGTTTTCCACGTACACATATGGCGCCATATCCAATGAGCCACAATGCCCATAAGAGTATTTAAAACCAAGGGTTTTTGGCGAATTCTTAACCTCCTTGGAAAAATCTATATTATCAAAATCCTCTGGATTCCAACCTTCACCAGATTCCAAACCGGGATTCTTAAGGGCCCAGTCCCACCCTAAATGCCATTTTCCAATAAATGCGGTTTCGTAGCCCTCTTTTTTGAGCAAGGAGGCTACAGTAGTTCTGTTTCTAGGAATCAATGCCTTGGAATTCCCTGTAAGCACTGAACTTTTTAAGGGACTTCTCCAATTATACCTTCCGGTAATAATTCCATATCGCGTAGGGGTACAGACAGCAGAGGAGGTATGTGCATCCGTAAAAATCATTCCTGCGGATCCCATAGCATCCAGATTGGGCGTTTTTATTTTACCTTCTGGATTATAGATGGCAATATCACCATATCCCAGATCATCGGCCAAAACATAAATAATATTAGGCCGCTTTTCCTCTATACTGGTTGTTTTAACATTAAGACCATAGATAGTTCCACCGATCAATACTGCTACAATAAAATACTTATACCAACCCTTCATAATTCTTTTTCCTTACTTTTTAGTGGTCAATGATAGCTGCTTTTCTTTTTGATTCCTAAATATAGTTAGATTCAATTTCCCTTTCCAATTATTATTTTGGTAAGTTTTCATTAAATCTGCCACCGTATTTATTTCATCGCCTTCGGCGGATATAATAACATCTCCTATCTCCAGTGGGGATTCACCAATAACAGTCTGCGGTTCTATGGCCAGTACAAGGACCCCTGCTGTCTTGTTTAGGCCTGAAGCCGACCTCTCGGCCATTGTAGTAATACTTTTGATCTGTGACCCCAACCATTGGACCACTGCGTCCTTTTCACCGCTATCGCCAAAAAACATAGTAGGAATGGCAGGGGTTTTGGCCAAGGACTTAAGCTCAATATTGGTAACCCCAAAGCTATCCATATCTATGTTTTTAAATCCTATTTTAAATGCAGGCGATTCCTCTTTAACCGTATAGTTCCCCAATTTTGCATCAACAAATAATGCATCGCCGAAAATGCTGTTATTATCCACCCCTTTTTTTTGGGTTTGCTTCAAGGTTGCCTCATCTGGAAAGAGGTTATAATCCACTTCCTTGCCCCAAGCCTGTAATCGTATATCCTTGTGCTCAGTGAAAACAATATTGTGCTTAAAAACATCCCCACTGTTCTTGAACCATACATGTGGATGGAAGCCGTTATTTATCATAATGTTGTTTTCCACGGTGCGATAAAATCCTTCGCGCAATTTAATACCCCCATTTAAACACAGATTATTGTATATGTGGTAATTGGAGGATCCGTCGTCCAGATCTATATCCCAGCCATGATCACAACGAAACCTATTATTTCTAATTACCGTAGTATGAATGGCGTCCCACTTGGGCATTTCCGGGTTGGCGGCCACTATTTCATTCAAAGTTTCACGTTTGGGGTGCCAAAATCGGTCCCTTCCCCAAGAATTAAAAGCCCCGTGATCTCCAGATTCCAGAACGGTATTAAAAACATCATTGTATTCAATTATATGTCCGCCCCAAGTACCATCTCCAATATTAATCCCGGCCCTTGGAACGTCGTATATACTGTTGTGACTAACCGTAATATCCATGGCCATGGCAATCTGTACCCCAGCCGTTTGCTTTTCTACCCTTCCTATGCGATAAATTAGATTGTTCTCCGCTATGGAATTGCTTGGATATTTGTTTAATTTTGGTCCGGAAACGGTATCCATTTCCGCCAAAGGAACAAATTCTTCATATTGAAACGAAGGCGACCTCACCGCTTCTGGACTACCCACAAAACTGATACCTGACGCCCCTACATCATGTATATGATTTTCCGCAATGCGCAGCTCTCTATTGTAGTTACTTGCCAAAATAGCATTACCTCCCAAATTGGTCAGTTCGCAATTTCTAATTTTCACGTTTTGTGTTCCTTCAAGAAAAAGGGCAGCCCCTCTGTAAATGGTCCAATCGCTTCTTAGCAATGGCTCATATTCTTCCATAAAAGTACGCTGGGCATGTTCAAATCTAATATCGCTTATTTCTATATCCCTAACTGGATTCTCCTCAGAGCCCACTATTTCTACCAAATGTTTTTGTTGGACCCCTTCTGCCAAAACATTGCCAATGTCCGTCCCCTCTATAGGCCAATAATATAATTTATGGTCCCCATCCAAGAACCACTCCCCAGGAGCATCCAATTCTTCGAATACATTTTCTACCATACGGTACTTGGCATGCATTTGTGAGGGACGATTATTCTGATACCCCCCTGACAATATAAGCTCGCCATTTTCATCTACCCCTGTGGAAACATAATGAAATCCGCCCCACTCTCCCCTATGCATAGCATGCACTATGACTCCTGCAGGATTGCCCCAAGTCTTTATCCTCTCCGGGGAAATGGCATCTTCGGCATGACCCTGCCAGTGTCCACCATTCTCATCGTAATTGGGGTAACGTGCCAATATTTGTTTATTTCCATTAACGAAGAGCTGATCAAAACTATCCTCCTTCTGCAATTGTGCCATCCAAATATGGTCATTGTACTTTTCCCATTTAGGGTTGAGCAATTTGGATCCCTTAATAACAGACTTCCCTGCACCTTGCCCTATCAAATTCAAAGGACCAAGTTCCGGTGATATCCTTATAGGAGCGTTTATTCTATGTTCCCCTTCCATAATATGAAGGGCCAGGGTATTTTTATTACCCTCTTTTCTAAGTTGGGTTACAGCGTTTAAACCTTCGTTGATAGTACTAAAAACCAGCTCCCCATTTTTATAAGCCTCCTTGTTGGCAGTAATATAAATATCGGATACAGTTGGTGAGCAACCGATCAAGGATAGGGCAAATACAAAATAATACAGGGCCTTTTGTTTCATTAAAAAAATTTAAAAAAAGAAATCGTATTCAAATTATTAATCCAATAAAAAATCCAATTCCGCAATGGCCGCGGTTTTACCGTTTCCGGCAATCACTTTAGATTCAATCCCAATATATCGGGCATTGATCTTGGACTTGAACATATGGGTCCTAGTGGTTGGATCGTTTATTAAGTTTCCAAACTGGAAATCTTCAACATTTTTCCAGGTTTTTCCATCTGCACTTATCCTAACAACACCCTTTTCTATCATCCCTTCGGACGAAGAAGTTTGGGGGGTGTATGTGAATCCACTCACGGTATATTCCTTCCCGAGATCTATATTGATGAAGTGCGGCCCAGATTTTTCAACGGAGCTCCAGTAGGTTTCGGGATCACCATCGAAGGCGTTTAAAGCAGAATGTTCCCCCTTAATTCTTTCTTCCCCTAGGGGCTTCCAATCCTTTTTTACGATTCCGAAAAGCTGCGAGGCAACACTCCCCAATTTTCCATTTACTTCTGATACCGCCTTCACCTCACCCGAAGGAATATTAAAGGGCAGATGATAAATTTCTGAAGCCGCAGTAGGTTCGCTACCATCGGTAGTAAAGCGAATGTTGTAACCAGAATTTATGTTTCCGGCTACATCTTCTCCGTGCGGTTTCCAACCAAAGCTGTCCTTTTTGGGGGATATGGTTACTGCCCCTTCTACCGATCTTTCAATACTGAGCTGTGGTGGCCTTGCCTTATAATAATGGGCGGATACGCTTGCAATAGCCGGATAAAACCGGGATTCCAAGATTCTAATGCGCAATTTTTGGGTAGTAACTTCCGGGAAACGTAAAATTCGCTTATAACCTATATTGGTGGCCGTGGCAATTTCTTTCCAGGCATTGTCTACCCAAGCATCCAAAGCATGCTTTTCCACACGCTCACTGTGGGTGTTAATTGCTTCCTGAATGGCCAATCTGTTTATAGTAATCGGAACATTGGTTTCAATGACCATCTCTTGAGCTCCCTGGCCCATCAATTTAAAAGTAGACAGGTCATCATCCAAAACCTCTTTAGGCCCGTTAGCTCCGGACAGCAAATTAGAACCATAGGTTTCGTTGATCCTTGCACCAACCTCTTCCAATACGGAGACATCGGCAGGTGAAAATTTACCATCCCTATTAGGTGGAATATTGAGAAGGAAAGTAGAATTACCCCCTACGGATCTTTCATAAATATCGAATACATCGTCTGTACTTCGGACTTTCTGATCAGTGTCATCCCTATAAAACCACCCCTCACGGATAGAAGTATTGGTTTCCGCCTGTTGGTAATGAAGAAATTTGCCCTTATAAAGATCTTCCCTACTTCCTAAGGATTCCTCGGTCAAATCTGCAAAGCTGTTCATCTGGTCAGGGTCTTCCAAATAGGGAATTACATTCCATTCCGTATCCCTGGTTTTACCAGCCTCATTGCCGCACCAACGAATATCCTCTTTTCCGAAGATTACCGCCTTTGGCGCCAAAGCCCTTATCAATTCTTTCCATGCCAAATAGTTGTAGGTCTGGCCGCCTTTTCTTTTAGGGTGGGCACCATCGAACCAAACTTCATGGATAGGTCCGTATTCGGTAAGCAGTTCAAAGAGCTGGTTTAAAAAATATTCATTGTAATCGTCCACTTTAAAAGTGAATGTAGTCTTATTTTCAAATGGTCTGCCTTCCACCGGTCTCGGAATGGTTCTTTCCGTATACTCGCTTAAGTTTCCATAAAGGCCTTCCTTGTTTTCTATTTGGAACAGATCTGCAGGGGAAAGGTACACCCCCAATTTTAGTCCATATTTTTTACAGGATTCGGACAACTCCTTTAGAACATCCCCCTTTCCTTCCTTAAATGGCGAGGACATTACCCCATGTTCCGTATAGCGACTTTGCCATAACACAAAACCATCGTGGTGCTTGGCGGTAAATATCACCATTTTCATACCTGCATCCTTCATGGCCTTGCACCATTGATCCGTATCCAAATTCTGGAGGTCGAATATTTTGGGATCTTCCATCCCATTTCCCCACTCCATTCTGGTAAAGGTATTGGGGCCAAAATGAATAAACGCTATAAACTCGTTTTGCAGCGCCTCATACTGATTAGCTGTAGGCACCACATGGGCCGCCTTAAGCAAAATGGAATCCTTACTTTCCATATCCTGGACTTCAAAGGTATTGGACACTGGCATCACCAAGGCATTTGGCTCCGATTTCTGGGAACAAGCCGCCAAAAGACACATTATGGCTACGAATTGAACTATTTTATTCATTAAGAATTGTTGTTTGAAATCATTCCGAATATTCCCAAAGCAGGCGTTACTGGTTTCATAAAATGGAACTAAACATCAAATTGACATTTAGTTCCATTTTTAAATTGGTCCAAAAACAGGTTTTCAGTTAACCTATCCGTTTAATTTTATATACCCTCCATCAATAGGAAAATCGGTTCCTGTAATAAAAGAGGCCTCGTCCGAGCAGAGATAAACCGCCAAATTAGCCACTTCCTCAGGTTTGCCCATCCTTCCGATAGGTTGGGATTTGGATAATTTCTCGAACATTTCCGCTTCCTTACCAGGGTAGTTCTTCTTTATAAATCCGTCTACAAATGGCGTATGGATTCGTGCCGGGGAAATACTATTGCAGCGAATACCTTGATCCAAATAATCCTTGGCCACAGAATAGGTCATAGTAAGCACCGCTCCCTTGGACATGGAGTAGGCAAATCTGTCCGAAATACCAACAGAGGAGGCAATGGAAGCCATATTTAAAATGACCCCTCCTTTCTCCTTCATCTTGGTGATCACGGAATGCATACAATTATAAACCCCTTTGATATTTACATTATAAATGCGATCCATATCATCTACGGCGGTTCCTTCCAAGTTCCCCACATGGGCTATTCCTGCATTGTTTACCAAAATATTGATATAACTCTGGGCACCTATAGTGGAAATTATTTTGGCTACCTGTGCATTATTGGAAACATCGCAAGCGTGAAAATTGGCCTTTCCGCCTTTAGCTTCTATTTCCCCAACAACACGTTCTCCATTTTCCACATTAAATTCCAAGATATGCACATGGGCACCTTGGCGGGCAAACGCTTTGGAAATAGCTTCACCAATACCACTGGCACCACCGGTAACAACCGCTGTTTTATTTTCTAGACTAAAAAGTGACATATTATTCTTTAGATTATTTATCTTATTTACTATTATACTTTTTTCCCTACTATTTGGCCATTACTTCATCCTTCCAAATTACACCATCCGGAAAACTATAGTCTTCCAAAGATTGCTCTTTCATAGTGATGCTATAACCGGACATGGACGGCGGCATATAGGCCCCATTTCTTATTACCACAGGGTCATAAAAATGTTCGTGCAAATGATCCACATATTCTATTATTCTATTCTCCAAAGAACCGCTTATGGCAATATAATCTATCATAGACAGGTGTTGCACATATTCACAGAGACCAACTCCTCCTGCATGTGGACAAACAGGAATATTGAACTTTGCTGCCATTAAAAGAATGGCCAATATTTCATTTACCCCTCCTACCCTGCAGCTATCTATCTGACAGATACCAATGGCGTCGGCCTGCATTAATTGTTTAAATACAACCCTGTTCTGACAGTGTTCTCCTGTGGCCACTTTAATAGGATGAACGGCCTTTGCAATTTTTGCATGGCCCAAAATATCGTCCGGACTGGTCGGCTCCTCGATCCACCATGGATCAAACTTCTTAAGCTCGGCCATATTGGCAATAGCCTCATCCACATCCCATTTCTGGTTGGCATCCATCATCAGTTTCAAGTCGTTACCGATCTCCTCACGGATTATTGCCGCACGCCGCATATCATCCTTTAAATCCGACCCTACTTTTATTTTCATATGCTTAAAACCAGAGGCCTTGGCTTCTTTGCATAGTCTCCTCATTTTTTCATCAGAATAACCAAGCCAGCCGGCAGAAGTCGTATATGCAGGATATCCTTCCTTTAAAAGATGGTCTATGCGCTCCTGTTTGGAGGCAGCTTTACCCTTAAGAAGTTCCAAAGCCTCCGCAGGGGTAATTGCATCTGTAATGTAAGTAAAATCTATACAAGAAACCAATTCTTCAGGTGTCATGTCCGCCAATAGTTTCCACAAAGGTTTCTTTTCAACTTTGGCATAAAGATCCCAAACGGCGTTGACCACAGCACCTGTAGCCAAATGAATCACTCCTTTTTCAGGACCCAACCAACGCAATTGACTGTCCCCGGTGATCATCTTCCAAAATGCCCCCATATTTGCAGTAAAACTCTCCAAAGATTTTCCTTTTACCAAGGGCGCCAATGAATGAATGGCCGCTGCACATAATTCATTTCCCCTACCAATTGTAAAGGTCAATCCGTGCCCCTCCAGTCCGTCTGGATGGTTGGTCTTCAGTATTACATAGGCCGCGGAATAGTCCGGATCCGGATTCATTGCATCTGATCCATCCAGTGACTTGCTGGTAGGAAATCGGACGTCTTTAACCAGAACATCCGTAATTATAATTTTGCTGTTCATTATTTATAATATTAATCAAAACAAAACTAACCCCAAACCTTGTCTATAACAACCACAAGAAACACCATTTTCGATACTTTTTTTGCCAATATTAAGATATTTGTCAATTTTGAGTATGAAGTTTAATATAATCGGAGGGCGACATCCCAGTTATGGACTTAAAATGTCGGTTAAAATTTGAAATGTTGTTAAACCCGGATTCATAGCACACGGGTGTAATGTTATTCTTATTCTCTATCAACAATTTACAGGCATACCCAATTCGTATTTCGTTTAAATAACGGGTAAATGTCTTTCTGTGGATACGTTTAAAAAACCTGCTAAAGGCAGAAGGATTCATTTTGGCTATCTCCGCCACATCTTTGGAGCCGATAGGTTGATTGAAATTTTTAAAGACAAACTCATAAATTTCATCCAAACCTTTATTGTCCGTCTTGTTAAAGGAATTTAAAAACCCTGGACTTGACAATAGCTGATACTCCTCATGATTTGCCAATTTGTACAAAATCTGAATAAGCTTTATTGTTTTATCAAAAGGTTCGTGGTTATGGAGTTTTTTAATTTTTTCAATAAGCTTAGAATCAATATTGGAAAATTTAATTCCTTGGGCAGCCCTTTTGATCAATTGCAGTATTGGTTTCATTTCTATGGCATTTAGAAATTCCAGCCCTAAAAAATCTTCCTTAAAATGTATGGCAATTGCCTCCGAAACCAAGCCCGAATCAGCCTCAAAATAAACCTCATCATTAAGCCACATATGTGGTAGGTTTTTACCGATCAAAACGATATCACCTTCGGAAAATTTCTCAATTCCGTCTCCAATAAATCGGGTTCCTGTACTTTTTGCAATATAAACCAATTCCAATTCCGGGTGATAATGCCAAATTTTTAAAAAATGGGAATATTTGTTATGCGTAACTGTAAAGGAACTGTTCTGTAAACTGGCCCTATTAAGAAGGTGTAATTTCATAAAAAATAAATAACAAAAGGCGTATTTGAGATTTTAAATATACATCTTTTTTTATACGGACAAAGAATTGGCAAAAAAAGTATTGCTAAATGTGTAATTTTTAGTTGAAATGAAAGAAAATACCTCTTATTTTCGAATGTTAGCTTTAAGAGGTTATTTTTTTCTAGGAAATAACCTACCTTACCTTATTCTAAACAAAACTCAAATCATTTAAATGCTTGCGAAATGTCAGGAAAAACCTTAGACCAATTGATTGCTTCCTTGATAAAAGGAAACAGAGCGGCATTCAAGACCATATTTGAACTGTATGAAAAAAGGTTGTATTATTTCATACATTCCATTACGAAGTCGGATTATGCCTCCGAGGAAATACTACAAGAAGTATTTATAAAGATTTGGACAAAAAAAGAAACCATTGATGTAAGTCATTCTTTTGATGCCTTTATCTTTACTATTGCGAGAAATTCAGCATACAACTACCTAAGGAGTATTGCCTGCCAAGAATCCTTAAAAAAGGAATACTATAAAAACATTACTTCATTAAACGAAGAAACGGAAAATAGTATCCTACTTGCCGAATATGAGGATTTGGTAAACGATATCCTAGAAAATATTCCCACTCAAAAACGCAGCATTTTCATTTTGTCCAAACAACAGGGAAAAAGCAATGAGGAAATAGCAGATCTTTTGGGAATAACGCAGAAAACAGTGAAAAACCATCTCTGGAAAACCCTACAAATTATCAGGACAGAATTAAAGCCACACATGATGGACACCGTATATTTTTTTCTAACAATCCTCCTGATTACGGGATAATTTATCTATTTCGTAAAAAAAACACTCCTAATTTGGGACTTTTGCATTTTTGAGGTGTATTACTTATACAGCCCATAATACGGTTATCAAAATACTATAGATGCACAACGAGAACAAATTGGATAAGCTCTTCCAGAAATTGGTGGACAATACCATTTCCGAAAAGGAATTGGATTGTTTAATGGAGCTTATTAATAGTTCCGATCTGGATGACGTTAAGAATGGCATATTGGCCAGACATTGGGAAAATGTAAAGACAGGAAACCTGCCCATTAAAAAAAGAATAAAAGGTGATTCTGAAGTTTTATTACAGAAAATACTCTTTAAAATAGAGAACATTGAAAATAAAAAAAAAGCTAGACCATTTTTTCAAAGCGCAAATATTGGATTTTGGTCCGGTATTGCAGCAACCTTCTTGTTGCTCGTGGGTGTTTACCTTTATAACCAAAATACAGTAGGGACATCCACCGCACCAATTACTCTTGAAAGCAACCCGAATTCTGGCGAAATTACTTTGCAATTGGCCAATGGCACGATTGAAACCATTTCCGAGAACGGCGAGCGGAAAATTACCACTACAAACGGAAATTTAGTTGCTTCACAGCAGGGAAATACTTTGCAATATACCGCCGATGAAGCTCCAGACCAATTGGTTTACAACACTCTAAATATACCCCTTGGGCGACAATTCGACCTGGTTCTGTCCGATGGCACCAAAGTAAAGTTAAATTCCGGAAGCTCCATTAAATATCCGGTGCGTTTCCTTAAGGGACAAGACCGAAAAGTCTATTTAAAAGGTGAAGCATTCTTTGACGTTACCACAGATAAGGCACACCCCTTTATAGTAAATGCGGACGAAATGAACATAAGGGTATTGGGCACCCAATTTAACCTATCGTTCTATCCGGAAGATGAGGACATCAGCACCGTGTTGGTAGAAGGGGCCGTAGTCCTATACAAAGAAGGGGCCGACACAAATACAAATACTTCATCCCAACTGATACCGGGTCAAAGGGCGGCATGGAACAAGGTCAACAATACCATGACCATTAAAGAAGTGGATACAAACATTTATACGGCATGGAAAGATGGCTATCTTTTATTCAAGGCCTCCCCTTTTCATAGCATTAGATCAAAATTGGAACGTCATTTCAACATTACCATAGAAGATAGAAGCGGGAAACTGGAAAATCAGATATACACAGCAACATTTAGAAATGAGACTATAGAAGAGATCTTGGAAGCCTTTAAAGAAGACACTCCCTTTGAGTATCTACATGAAGGTTCCAAAATTATAATACTCGATACTAATATTAACCCAAAAGAAGATGCCAATGAAAACTAACTGAGAACATGAGCACTAGACGTATCACTTTTACAAAAAAACCGGAAAATGTTGGCGCATTCCCCGGCATAAGAAAGTGATATAAACAAACGAAATGTTTAATCACCAAACCTTTACAAAAGTATGAAAAAATTAAATTTAGTAGGGCCTTTCCATTCGGATTGGCTAAGCAAACATCATTTAAAGATGAAACTAACGACCTTATTATTAATAGTTTCTCTATTTAAAATTCAGGCCAATACCTATGGACAGAATACAAAAATCTCATTAAACCTAAACAACGTAAGCGTTCAACAGGTTTTTGAGGAAATAGAATCCCTTTCGGATTTTAGGTTTTTGTACAACCACGAAAAGGTGAATTTAAAGAGAACTGTTTCCGTAAATGTGAAGAAAGAACCTATTTCAAATATTCTGGACAGAATATTTGAAGCAACGGATGTTTATTTCACCGTTAAGAACAAGCAGATTATCTTAAATACTGGAAAATTGGATAAATCCGTTGTTCCAATTAAGAATACTGTTGACCAAAATACCGTAAGCGGAACTATTTCCGATGCGGATGGCAACCCCTTACCTGGGGCAAACATAGTGGAAAAAGGAACTACCAATGGGGTTACTGCAGATTTTGACGGTAACTTTACACTTGATGTAGCCAATGAAAATGCAACCTTGGTGGTAAGCTATATTGGATTTGCATCAAAAGAAGTGCCTCTTAATGGACAATCCTCTATTTCCGTTAGTTTGGAAGAGAGTGCTGCAGGATTGGATGAGGTAGTATTGATCGGATATGGTACACAGAAGAAAAGTGACCTTACCGGTGCTGTGGGCTCCATTAAGTCAGAAGAATTGGCGGAAAGACCGGCAGCTTCCTTGAACCAGGCCATGGCCGGTAAGGTAGCAGGTGTAAACATCACTTCCGGTTCTGGACGACCAGGAGGAAGAACCGTAGTAAGAATCCGTGGTAATACCTCGGTAAGTATCGCCAATACACCACTCTATGTAATAGACGGTGTAATCCTTAATGCGACCGGATTATCTAACGGTAGTACCCCAATAGATTATCTGAACCCTAATGATATAGCATCCATTGAAGTTTTAAAAGATGCTTCCGCGACTGCTATATACGGTGCCAGAGGTGCCAATGGTGTAATTTTAGTATCTACCAAAAAAGGAACCACTTCTGGTGAAACCCGACTTAATTATGATGTGGATTTCAGCATAGGAACCTTACCTAAAAAACTTGATCTTTTAAATTCTGAAGAGTTTCTTCGTGTTGAGGAAATCGCATATGCCAATGCTGAAAAATTTGACCCGGAAGGATGGGCTGGTGGAAGATATACCGACCCTAGATTGAAGAGAACCGACCCTAGACTCTTTGATGCCAGTGGCAACCCACTTTATGATACCGATTGGCAAGATGAAGCTATTAGGGACGCTATTACCCAAAATCACCAACTTTCATTTACAGGTGGTAACCAAAAATCCAATTTTGGACTGTTTATGGGCTTTAGAGATGAAGAAGGACTTATTGTGGAATCATGGCTGAAGCGTTATTCAGGTAGATTTACTTTGGATACCGAGGTTAACGACTGGTTAAAAGTTGGAGGTAGCCTGAGCTACAATGACCAAGACGAAAAGCAAGTAGATCAACTTGGAGGTGGAGGTATCACCACAATGCGTCAAGTTTATGAGGCCCTACCTATTATACCGGTCCGTTATGAGGATGGTACTTGGGGATCCAATATAGACTATCCAGGAATGGAAGGTGGCGGAAGCCCAGTGGCCGTTGCAAACGATCGTAGATATTACCTCAAGACCCAAACTGTTTTGGGCAGCTTCTACGGAAATATTGAATTCAATAAAAACCTGGTATTACGCACTACCGTAGGAACCAATATCATTAACCAAAGAAATGATTATTACGGAGGTAAGGACCTAAGATATATTGCCTTGCCCGATGGTGCCGCAAGTGTCTCAAACTCACGTTATAATTCTTGGCAATTTGAAAACTATTTGACCTATAACAAAGATTTTGACAGCAATAATTCCCTAACGGCCATGGCAGGACTTTCCTGGCAACATGTTGATCAATTCAGTTCACTGGCATCGACCCGAGGGTTTGCCGATGACTTTTATGGCTTTAACAACCTTGGTGCAGGGTCTAACCCCCAGACTCCAACGTCGAGCAAAATTGCTTATGGGCTTAACTCATATTTTGGGCGTGTTAACTATAACTACATGAACAAATATTTGTTGACACTGACAGGTAGAGCTGACGGATCCTCTAAATTTGGACCGGAAAACCAGTTTGCCTTTTTCCCATCAGCTGCATTGGCCTGGAGAGCTTCCGAAGAGGATTTTCTTTCGGATAACCAAACCATTTCCAATCTAAAAATTAGAGCTAGTTATGGTGCAACAGGTAACTCTGAATTACCAGCTTACCAAGGATTAGCCGGCTTGTCCAATGGTTCGGTAATTTTTAATGGCGCCCGCTCCGCCTATACTGTCCCAGGTCGTATGGCCAATCCTGATTTGAAATGGGAAAAAACGGAACAGGTAGATGCCGGTGTTGAATTGGGTCTCTTTAATAATCGTATAGGGTTGGAGCTTGATGTTTACCGAAAGTTGACTTCCGATATGCTCCTCAATGCTCCGGTTCCCTCTTCAAGTGGTTTTACCAATGTATTTAGAAACGTTGGGAGTTTGGAAAACAAGGGTATCGAAATTAATTTGAATACTGTCAATTTTGATAATGACCTTTTTGGATGGAGCAGTAACTTCAATATTTCAATTAATAAAAATGAAGTAAAAGCGCTTTCAGGAGGTGCCGATATTTTCTTGGGGTCCACATTGATCCGTGTTGGCGAACCCGTGGGTACTTTCTTCGGATATATTGATGAGGGTACATGGAACACCGATGAAGCCGCTCAGGCAGCTATCTATGATAGATTGCCAGGCGATATCAAATACCGTGATCTTAACAATGATGGGGCCATCAATAGTGATGACCGTGCCATCATTGGGAAAGGTATTGCCGACGGTTTTGGAACTTTTTCAAACACCTTCAGATATGGCAATCTTGAGCTACTGGTAGACCTGCAATTTCAATATGGTAATAGTGTAATGTACCGTGACGAACACTCTGCTGAAGACCGTCAGACCATTGCCAATAGCTTCGCGACCGTATTGAATGCATGGACTCCGGACAATCAAGATACCGATATTGCCCAAATAAGACCAATTGCTGCTGGATATGATACCAATAACGATTCAGGGAAATTAAAGGATGGTTCCTTTTTAAGAGGAAGAAATTTAATGCTTTCCTATGTCTTCAAACCTGAATTGGTGGAGCGTTTACACTTGAACCGTCTTAGGGTATACACCTCGGTACAGAACTTTTTTGTAGCAACGAAATATCCGGGATATGACCCTGAAAGTTCGAATGGAAGTCAAGCTTTCGATCAAGGATTCTCTCTTTATGATTATCCAAGACCTCGAACCTTTATGTTAGGATTAAATGTTGGACTATAACCATATAAAAGATAAAAAAATGAAAATCTATAAAAACTTTATAAGAGCTATAGCCGTAGTAACCGCAATATCAAGCATAACGGCATGTAGTAATTTTTTGGATGAAGAAGATGAATCCAACTTCACAACCGACACTTACTTTACCACAGCTGCACATGCCCAGAGTGCCGTTAATGGGGCATATGAACCATTGATCTCAATTACCAACAGTGGTTTTGGTGGAGGTACATGGATGATGCTCGAATTTGCCACAGGTTTGGCCAACACCTCATTGGGACAGGCTACCAACATTTACTTGGTAAAGGATTTAATTAACAATTCGGACAATGGTTATGGAAACAGTTACTGGACCGGATATTACTTAGGCATCTCCAGGGCCAACTTGGCCATTGAAAAAATCCCGGACATAAATATGGACGAAGCTCTTAAGCAAAAGTATTTGGCCGAAGCCAAATTCTTTAGAGCCTACTATTATTTTGGTTTGGTAAGAATGTTCGGAAACATTCCCATCATTACCAATTCGGTAGATTTGGGATCGGAGCAATTGTACCCTGAACAATCTTCGCCAGAAGCGGTCTATGACCTAATCGTCAACGATCTTAAAGAAGCAGAAAGCGCTGGCCTAGCTTGGAGAGATCTATCTGGCAGAGTTTCTCTTGGAGCAGTTAAAACCTTATTGGCAGATGTATATTTGACCATGGCAGGCTACCCGCTTCAAAAAACAGAGAATTACGCGCTTGCCGCCGCCAAGGCTAAAGAGGTCATGGACTCGGACGAATTTGGTCTTTTTGACACCTATGACGAGTTGCATGACCCTGCCACCAAAAACACAGGGGAATACATCTTTATGACCCAATTCGCGGCAGGTATTCAAGATGGAAACTGGCAGCCAGGAATTTTGCCATATAACCTGGGCATTTCGGCCTATTCGGCACAAACCGGTGGTATCTTTTCAACGAACGCCTTTGTAGACTCCTACGAGTTGGGAGACAAACGGGCGGAAGAAAAGCAATTCTATTTTAACAGCTATACTTTAGATGCCGATCGCAGCACTAGTGTCAATCTTGGAGCTCCATATATCTTCAAACATTTTGATATTGCAGCGCAAGAAGGAAGCGCCCAATCAGACCTGAATTGGTGCCTATATCGCTATGCTGATGTATTGCTTATGTATGCGGAAGCGGCAAACGAAGCTGAAAGCGGACCTTCAACTGAGGCATATGATGCCGTAAATCTGGTTAGAGATCGTGCCGAACTTGTGGGCTTGACAGGACTTTCACAAGACGCTTTTAGAGAAGCTGTACGAATAGAGCGTATTCATGAGTTGAGTTTTGAAAACAAGACATGGTACGACATGGTAAGATGGAGAAAAGCGTATAACACTGAAACCAATGCATTGGAAGATTTTGTGGGCCATAACTTCTCTTACTTACCAAATAAGGCGCTTACAGCAAGGGAACTTTTGTTTCCAATACCAACATCTGAAATGCAGAACAATCCTAACCTAGTACAAAATACAGGTTACTAATTAATACCGCCTCTTGGAATACCTAAAACAGGTATTCCAAAAAGGCGAAAAAGCATTTTAGTATTTAATTCGCTTTTTTTTGAAACCCCAAAAGGTTCAATAAAAAAGGTAACTAAACAAGACACGGGCAGGAAATTTCTACCCGTGTCTTTGTTTATTATGCTTTATACGACCGTCTTTTATACGGCCCTCAGATAAGTAATTTAAATTCTGCCCGAACCCTTGGAATGTTTTAACCAAACCCAACTTTATAAGCGTTAAACTTTCCAATAGCAGGTTGCTGCCTCAAAAATATTAATCCTACTTTCTTCAAAATAATATTCAAAATATATACCCCAAAACAGCCAATAAAGATAAACGTGCAAAAAAAGTATCGGTGTTTGTTAGGAAATTGGTAGCCTAGAAGGGACTAACCAATTATCTTGCATAAGATTTCATTTAATAAGAAGTTAATTGTTAAAATATTCAGGTTTACTTCAAGTTCCTCTAAATAAACCTGATAAAATTGAGTTGAGTTAGTTTTGAAAAATCCGGATACCGCCAAGGTTCCGGATTTTTTTTTTTGAAGTAACCTCAAAGTTAATTTAATGTTTCATTATTCCCTTTGCAACCTTCTATAGGATTTAGGTGTAGCGCCAGTAAACTTCTTAAAAGTGGTAGCAAAATACTGGGAGGAACCAAAACCCAGACCAAATGCCACTTCAGTAACCGATTTAGTGGTCAGTAATTCCATTTTGGCCTGTTCAATCTTTAGTCGGTTCGCATATTCCTTTGGGGGCATCCCAGTTTCCTTCTTAAACCAAGCCTTAAAGTACCCCGTCGACATTTCCACCAAACTCGCCATTTCATCCACGTAAATCATCCTATGTAGATTTTTATGAATAAAGCTGTCCAGCAGATTCAGCTTTACGGACGGCGGACTTTGCAGGGGTTTATTGGAAAGTATAACCGTTTCCAACAATAATTGGGTTATCAACTGATGGACCATTATTCTCGATAACACGGAATCGGAATTCTCCAGCTGACCGAACAATTTCTCCAGAACAAATTTTAGTTGAAACGAGCCCTTGAAAACATGTTGTGATTTATCCAAAAGTGAACCGAGCAAGAAATCTGAATGCTTTTTGGGCATATTGCATAATTTACCTTTTGAGCTCTCTACAAGAAATTGAATCCAAAATAATTCTCCCTTATCTTCCGGAAACTCTCCGGTACTGTGCATGGTGTTTGGTGGCACCACAAAAATATCATTTCCGTTAAGTTCAAATAATTGGTTTCCGATCTTATAGTGCTGTTGGCCCTTCATACAATAACAAATTTCCAAGGCTCCTACATGCTGATGGCTCTCAAGACCCGGCTTTGCCTCTTTGTATCGGTAATGACCAAAAGCCAAGCCCCTTTTTATTCCAAAATCCTGAAGATTAAACACTTTTCTATCTTGAGTCGGTTTATCCATAAAATGTATAAAAAAGTAATATAGTACAAAATTGATAGATATTTATGTATTTTAACTACATCTTTGATCCACACAAATCGGCAACATGGAAACAAAAAGATTAAAATTCATTAAAGATGGATTTATTAAAATAGACCAATTAATCACACCAGAGGAAGTGGACACCCTCAGGACCATATACGATACACTTTTACAGGACAAAGCTAAAACGGCCCACCTCAGAAGTGATCTTGCCGGCGCGGATAATAATGCCGACAGGAAGGTGGAGCGCATAACCCAAATTATGAGACCCAGCATCATAGCTCAGGAACTGATTAATAATAGTGCATATAAAAAAGCGGAACAATGGGCCAAGGATCTACTAGGAGAGGATATGGAACTGGATTTTGATATGATGATCAATAAGGCTCCAAACACCAACACCCCAACTCCTTGGCACCAAGACGCTGCCTATTGGATTGCTATGCCCGATAAAAGATCGGCTAGTTGTTGGATTGCGTTGGACAAGGTGTTTGAAGAAAATGGATGTATGTGGTTTATCCCCAAAATAGAGGGCAAACCCATTCTCCCCCACAAAAACCTACCCAATGGGGGCGCCCTATATTGCGAAACCGACAGCTCAAAAGCCTTAAGTATTCCTTTAAATCCGGGCGGATGTACTTTTCATGATGGTTTTACGCTTCACTTTAGCCAGGGCAACACTACCGAAACTCAAAGAAGAGCATTAATTTTAAACTTTAGACCCAAAAAAATGATCGAATTTGAAAGGGAACAAGGGGTAGACCATACTGGGGAAAGAAAGCAGAGAAATTAAAACAATACAATGCATGCAAATTAAATTTATATATCCCCGTTGGGGAAGTTCGGATTTAACGTGGTCCGTTTTTTTAAACAAGATAAAAAACGCCGGTTATCAGGGCGTAGAAATAGACCTTCCCTTAGAAAGTATTAAAAAGAACGAAATTTGTTCCATGCTGAAGGATTTGGAACTCGATTTTGTGGCACAGCATTGGGAAACCAAGGAGGTAGATTTTACCAAGCATCAAGAACAGTACAAAAGGCATTTGTACAATCTAGTGGAAACCAATCCCCTATTCGTAAATTCGCATACCGGAATGGACTTTTTTACACGCCACCAAAACTCTGCCCTAATTGAAACGGCCCATGAAATAGAATTGGAAACAGGGGTAATCATTACCCATGAAACCCATCGCTCGCGCTTTTCCTATGCCGCCCATGCCTGTTTACCCTACCTTGAGGAACATCCCTTTCTTAAATTAACCTCCGACCTTTCCCATTGGTGTTGCGTTGCCGAATCTCTATTGGAAAATCAACCCAAAGCAGTAAAAAAAGCCATTGAACATACCCACCATATCCATGCTAGGGTAGGTTCGGCCCAGAGTCCACAAGTCATTGACCCTAGGGACAGTAATTATAAAACGGAGTTGAATCTGTTTACCGAATGGTGGGGTTTAATGATCAAAACTGCCCTGGAAAAAAAACGTCCCTTTATCACCATCACCCCTGAATATGGCCCACACCCCTATTCAATATACAAGACCAATACTAAAATACCATTAGGAGACCAATGGGACATTAACGGGTTCATTAAGAATCATCTTGCCGAATCCATAAAACATATTCCCTCTATTATTTGTCCATAGCTTTTCCAAACATTCCTTGGTCATTTCAATTTTCTTGACTCCAAAGTCAACCACATACCAATTAAGCAATAGGCTATTCCCTTTATTCCGTTACTAAGCCTTTCGAAATCGCCATTGGTCGATATATTTACAAAGTCTTAACAAATAGTTAATATTTTTAATAGTGTAAAGTGTGGATTTTTCACCTTGAACAAATAGACGCCAATGAGAAGAACCATTAGTCAGCTACAGCCAACCAGCTACTACAAGACCACTATTACTGAGATATATTTTTTCTTGAAACCTAAGAGCCTACAGAACACCATAATTTAGATATAAATCACAATGCAATTCCTAAAAATCTATTTACCCCTATTCCTCTTTTTCTCCATATCCACCCATTCGCAACAAGCCGGAAAAGGGACTATAAGCCTTTCCGAATTGGATATTGAAAAACCTGAACAACCTTGGTGGTCTGCCCAAAAAAACAAGGCAATCACCGGAGTCCCGATTCAAATTGGGGGAGTATCATTTAAAAATGGCATTGGAACCTTATCCGGAAGTAAGCTCTTCTTTTTTCTGGATGGTAAGGGTGAAAAATTTAAGGCCCAGGTTGGGATTCAGGATAAGCAGGACTTTCCTCAGAATGTGAAATTTAATACGCTGAGTGATGGCAATAAATTATTCTATACCCAACACGAAGCGGATAAAACATTTGTAGGTATTGCCAACTCGGAAGACAACTTGGGCAATGGCAGTGTTAGATTCGTAATAAAAGGAGATGGGAAATTGTTGTGGAAAAGCAAAAAAATTACGGGAGGAAGCAAGGCCATTCAAGTAAATTTAGACTTAAGTGGTATTCAGATCATGGAACTTAGCGTAGAGGATAGCGGTGATGGTGTCTCTGGTGACCATGCCGTTTGGGCAAATGCAACCATCAACTATTCCAATTTTAAACCACAATTGGTAGATGCCAACTATATTAATAAATTAAAAACTGTTGATTCCAATTTTAACAACACTATTAAACCTTTAATACAAAAATTACCCCTGGGCCAAAACATTTATAAAGAAGGAGTAAAAACGGATTGGTTGGTTGAAAAAATAAATCTTCCATCTCAAGTCTATCAACAGGCCAATGGAAAGGAAATTGTAATTTCCAATGGATTGATCAGTAGAACTTTCCGACTTACCCCTAACTGTGCTACGGTTGGTTTTACCAATCTTGTATCAGGAGAATCACTGCTCCGTGGTGTTAGTCCAGAGGCCATGCTTACCATAGATGGGCAGGAATATACGGTTGGTGGTCTGGACGGACAGATTGAATACGGCTATTTAAAAGAGGAGTGGCTAGAACAAATGTGGAGTCCGGCTGGATCGTTTCAACTTACCGATTTTAAGATTGATGAAATTCAAGAGCGTATAAACTGGCCAAACAAAAGATGGTCTTCCAAACCAAAAAGTACGACCCAAGGTAAACAAATAAGCTTTTCCTATACCCATCCAGAATTTCAAAACCTCATAGTGAAGGTACATTATGAAATCTATGATGGCATTCCTTTGATCAGTAAATGGTTCACCATTGATAACAGTGGATCAAAATCCATTGTTTTAAACAATTTTAAAAGTGAAATCCTGGCCATGGTGGAGGCCGAAAGTGCGGTAGAAAAACAAAACGGTTGGGAGACCCCCAACATTCATGTGGAAAGCGATTTTGAATTTCATTCCATGTCCATGAAAAATGCCAACAAAGTTGTGCATTGGGAAAAAGATCCACGTTATACCTCACAAGCCAGTTATCTATTATCCACTCCCTGTTTATTGGAATGTAAATTGCCCATCGGACCCAATGAAACCATATCCCCAGGTACCAATTTTGAATCCTTCAGAATCTGGGAAATGCCCTTTGACAGTCACGATAGGCAGCGTAAAGGCCTTTCTACCAATGCTATGTACAAATTAATAGCCCCTTGGACTACAGAAAATCCCTTATTTTTACATTTGACCACCACTGATGATGATAAAGTAAGGGCAGCTATTGATCAATGCGCGGAAACAGGTTACGAAATGGTCATTTTAAGTTTTGGCAGTGGCCTGAACATGGAAGACCTGTCCGATAGTAATTTAAATAAATTTAAAGCCTTGGCAGATTATGCCCATTCCAAGGGTATAGAATTGGGTGGATATTCCTTGTTGTCCAGCAGATGGATCAGTGAGGAGGTAGATGTTATTAATCCGGAAACGGGGAAAAGAGGTGGCGTAATTCATGGCAGTTCGCCCTGCCTGAACAGCCAGTGGGGAATTGACTATTTTGAAAAATTAACGACCTTCTTTGAAAAAACCGGTTTTGATCTCTTGGAGCACGACGGTTCTTACCCCGGTCAATTATGTGCCTCCACAACCCATGTAGGTCATAAGGGCCTGGAGGATTCCCAATGGAAATCCTGGAAACGAATTACCAATTTCTACAAATGGTGCAACGAAAAAGGGATTTCCCTAAATATCCCGGATTGGTACTATCTTAGTGGCAGTACTAAAAATGGAATTGGTTATAGGGAAGTTAATTGGTCCCTACCCCGAGAACGTCAATTGGTGCTAGGGAGACAAAATATGTATGACGGAACCTACGACAGGCTTCCAAGCATGAGTTGGACCTTTGTTCCACTAACAGAATACCACGGTGGTGGAGCAGAAGCCACTATAGAGCCATTGGACACCCATTTAGAGGTCTATAAGGCCCATATGGTGCAAAACTATGGTATGGGAGTTCAGGCCTGTTATAGGGGCCCCCGCTTGTACGATACCGAGAAAACAAAGTCGACCGTTATTGAAGTGGTTGATTGGTACAAAAGGTACCGCCATATTCTCAACGCTCCCATTGTGCACTTAAAAAGAGCCAATGGAAGGGAAATTGACGGTGTTATGCACGTTGACCCCAACCTAAATGAAAAGGGACTTGCAATGTTCTTTAACCCAACTAACGAGACCTTGTCCCAAACTATAAAACTCCCCCTTTATTACACAGGGCACTCCAATGAAGTCAGCATAAAGGAGCAGGAAGGAAAAAGAATAAGCTATGAATTGGCAAGGGATTATTCGGTAGAATTAAAAGTGGAAATTCCCGCCAACGGCAGTACTTGGTTTGTAATTTATTGAGCCATAAAACAAAACATATGACGACTAAAACAATGTACATCTTGGCCATAATTCTCTCCATGGCAAGTTGCGATTCCACGCCTAAAAAAGTGGAGCTAGACCGAATTCCCAAATACAAACTTAAGTTCAATCAATTGGCCACGACTTGGGATGAAGCCATTCCCTTGGGAAACGGAACTGTGGGAGCCTTGGTTTGGGAAAATGACGGGAAACTCCGATTGTCATTGGACAGAGCTGATCTTTGGGACTTACGACCCATGGAAAATCTAGATTTCTTGAACTACGGTTTTAATTGGGTAAAGGAGCAATGGGAAAAAGATACCTATAAAAATGTACAGGATCGTTATGATGTGCCCTATGACCAATTACCGGCACCCTCAAAAATTCCCGGGGGAGCCTTGGAATTCGACGTTAAGGAATTGGGAGAGGTAGAATCGGTAAAGCTGAATTTGGATTCAGCAATATGTGAAGTAAAATGGAAGAATGGTGCCATACTTAAAACCTTTGTCCATGCCACTGAACCTTTGGGCTGGTATACCTTTGAAAACATTAGCGGAGATCTGAACCCCACCATAATTCCACCTGCCTATGTCTCAGTAAAGCAGGCCGGCGCAGATAATCCGGTAACAGGGCAAGACCTTAGAAGACTAAATTATGATGGGGGTAGGGTTACCCAAAAAGACCATATTATTACCTATGACCAAAAGGGTTGGTCCGACTTTAAATTTCAAGTGCACACCCAGTGGAAACCTACACCAAAAGGATTACAAGGGAGTTGGAGCATAAGCTCCCAAACCTCGGGGAAAGATCCTGAAGAAACGGCTGAACAGGTGGTAACAAAATCGCTTCAAAAGGGAATTGAATCCTCCATGGAAAGTCATATAGCTTGGTGGAATACCTTCTGGAACAAGTCTACCATCAAGGTTCCCGATCCTGTTCTGCAAAACCAATGGTATATGGAAATGTTCAAATTAGGCTCAGCAGCCAGACAAGGGGCGCCACCCATATCCCTGCAAAGTGTATGGACCGCTGATAATGGAAAATTACCTCCTTGGAAAGGCGATTTCCACCATGACCTAAATACACAATTAAGTTATTGGCCTACCTATTCCGGAAATCACTTGGATTTGGAACAAGGATTTATTGACTGGCTTACCCAATACAAACCTACTTTTAAAAAATATACAAAAGATTTCTACGGCACTAACGGACTTAACGTACCCGGGGTTACTACCTTGACCGGAGAACCAATGGGGGGTTGGATACAATATTCCTTCGGCCCAACGGTCGGGGCTTGGTTGGGGCAACATTTCTATCTGCACTGGCGGTATTCCATGGACAAGGATTTCCTTACAAACGAGGCCTATCCGTGGATCAAGGAGGTGGCCATTCATTTTAACGAATTATCGGTTTTGGGGGAGGATGGAAAAAGAAAACTGCCATTGAGTTCCAGCCCTGAAATACATAATAATTCCCGTGAGGCCTGGTTTGGCGATATAACCAATTTTGACCTTGCCCTGATTAAATGGACCTATTCCCATGCGGCAGAACTGGCCATGGAGCTAGGACTAAAGGAAGAGGCAGACCAATGGAGAGCTATACTAAAAGAATGGCCAGATTATGCTGTAAATGAACAGGGACTTATGTTTTCTCCTAGCCTATCATTCAACGAATCACACCGGCACTTCTCCCATTTAATGGCCATACACCCACTTGGATTGATAGACCCATCAAATGGATCAAAGGATATGGAGGTCATAGAAAAGACCATTGCCAACTTGGATTCCACTGGCTCTAGCCAATGGGTAGGATATTCCTTTAGCTGGCTGGCTAACTTAAAGGCAAGAGCCCATGATGGGGAAGGAGCGGTAAAAGCATTGAAGGATTTTGCCACCTCCTTTGTACTGCCCAATAGTTTTCATGTTAACGGTGACCAATCGGGTACCGGAAAATCAAATTTCACCTATAGGCCGTTTACCTTGGAGGGCAACTTTGCCTTTGCCGCAGGCCTACAGGAAATGCTAATACAAAGTCACACCGGAACCGTACGCATTTTTCCCGCTATTCCTCCAGATTGGAAGAACGTTGGTTTTAGCAAATTACGGACAGAAGGTGCCTTTTTAATATCCGCCCAAAAACAAGACGGAAAATTAAAATGGGTAAAGATCATTTCTGAAAAAGGAGGAGAAGTTAAGCTTAAGAACCCCTTTCAGAAAAAAGAAATTTCCATAGACGATAAAATAACCCATACCTGGGATGGCGATACACTGATCATACAAACCGTACCAGGGCAAGAAATATGGCTTAAACCTTAGTGAACAATAACCTCTACCTAAGTATAAAAAATAATTTGATGCTTCAAATTATATCTGAAAGAGAGATTAAAAACGGCCAGAAATATGAAAAGAGAATCGCATCTTAAAATACTTTTTTTTGCTGTCTTTATTTTGATGGCCAACCTTTCCTTGGCACAGGAAATTAAAGAAATCTATGTATCGCCTTCTGGATACGACAGCAATTCGGGGACCTATGAAAGGCCTTTTAAAACTCTTGGTAAGGTAACTGCTGCATTGGTAACCATGGATTCCCATAAACTTGAGAAAATTGTAGTTTGGCTTAATGATGGGATCTACCGCATAAGTAATCCCATTGTAATAGATTCAACCATAAAGAAAAGCGGTACTCCCTTCGAATTTAAGGCAGTTGAAGGCTCAAGTCCTACAATATCCGGGGCAGTGGAACTCAAGGATTGGTCTAATTTAGGTGATGGCATCTGGGTTTCGGAGGTTCCCAAGAATCTTGGGGTTTTTCGGGAATTGTTCGTTAAAGGCAAACGCGCAATGCGGGCCAGACATCCCAACAATGAATATCTTAGGGTGAAGGAAGTAGGGGCTGATAGACGAACCAACTTTACTTATCACACGGGCGACTTTCCACAACCAAAAATCCCTGGAGAGGTAGAACTGGTTGTATTACACGATTGGTCCATAACGCGAATTCCGATTAAAGATATATCATTGGACTCCCACACTATTACAGCTTCGGATTCGATCGGGGCAAAAGGTTTGAATTTCTTTAATCTAGATAATTGGGAACCCAATCCTCGTTATTACCTAGAAAATGATATTGAATTTTTGGATGCGGAATACGAATGGTATTTAGATACTTCAGCCTCCAAAATTTACTTAAAATTACCAATGGACTTGGAACCTTCCCAACTATCCATAGAGGTGCCACTGGCGGAATCCTTATTGGCCGTGGAGGGCAGTGAACAGAACCCCATATCCAATATTAGCTTTGAAGGGATTAGATTCAAACACTGCAGATGGAATATCCCTAACCAGACCTATGCAGGAATACAGGCCTGTAATTTTGATACGCAACAGGGCAATAAAGAATGGGCAGTGGTGCCAGCCGCTATCCGGACAACATGGGCCCACAATATTCGGTTTAAAGATTGTGAATTCACTTCCCTGGGAGGAAGTGGTATTTGGCTAGGAACTGGAACGATAAATAGCACTATCACAAGTTGTAGGATCCGGGATATTTCAGGAAATGGAGTTATGATAGGCGAGGGACAAGACCGACTCGTTTCTGGTGAATCCTGGTGGAAAGCTGCACCCCAACAAGCTGCCCTTGGGAACACGGTAGAGGACTGCGATATTTCGGATTGCGGAGTGCAATTCTATGGGGCCGTGGGTATATGGTGCGGCTTAACTGCTGAAACCATACTTAAGAACAATGAAATATATAATCTGCCTTACACTGGTATTTCCATCGGTTGGATGTGGAGCCCGGAACCCACCCCCTGTAGGGACAATACCATAGCGGAAAACCATATTCATCATGTAATGCAAAAGCTTAGTGACGGTGGGGGAATTTATATGTTGGGCCTACAACCGGGAAGTAAATTGATTGATAATAATATTCATGATATTTCGGTGAATGCGGGGAGAGCGGAAAGCAACGGGATGTTTTTAGATGAAGGAACCAAAGACGTGCTAGTGGAAAACAACCTTATCTATAATATTGCAAAATCGCCCTTACGTTTTCACAAAGCCTCGACCAACTTCGTAAAAAACAACTATTTATTCTCGAATGGAGAAACTCCGGCCATAGCCTATAACAATACCTTACCGGAAAATATCCATCAGGAAGGAAACCGTGAAATTAGCACGGATGACCCCAATTATATAGTTGCATTAAAAAAAGCGGTATCCAAACATATCCCAACCCCTAACAAACCATAGCAAAACCAATGTCCATAACGTATAAAACATGGTCCATAACCCTTGCATAAAGACAATTTTTTATTGGGTTATCCAAAACTTTTAACGTTATTTATATACCTATAGCAAGCCAAAAAAAAACTAAACTCCTAAGTACCACATAATGCCTCCTGTAAAACAGCTGTTCTTTAACCCCTTTATGCTTTTCCTCGGACTTAGCTCCCTCGCCCAACAATCTGAAAACCCCTATAATCCGGTATCAAAATAGATGAATTAAGGGCTGGAAAAGGGAAAAATCCTAAACAAATTCATTTCTTGGTATTTGGATTTACACACGAAATAGAAATAATAAAAGATATGAAAGCTATAAAAAATGGCATCGCTGCCAATCCCGATAGAAGAAAGTTTTTAGGCACGGCATTACTGGGAAGCAGCGCCCTGGCCTTAGCCCCTCATTTTGCTTTCGCAAATATACAGGTCGTAGATAAAAAGGTTAGAATAGGTATTGTTGGAGGAAGATTTGGTGCCAGCTTTTATTTTCATGAACACCCCAATTGCATTGTAGAAGCAGTAAGCGATTTACGTGCCGATCGGCGTGACCGTCTTATGGAGGTATATGCCTGTAAAAAAAGTTATGAATCCTTGGATAAATTGCTGAAGGATCCCAAAGTCGAAGCCGTTTTTATTGCCACTCCAGCTCCAGACCATGCTGCCCATGTTTTGGCAAGCCTAAACGCAGGAAAGCATGTTTTGTGTGCTGTACCGGCAGCCTGGACCTTGGAGGAATGTTATGAATTAAGAGAGGCGGTGAACCGCACTGGACTTACTTATATGATGGCCGAAACCAGCGTTTATAGACAGGCTACCATATCGGTTAAAAAGTTTTATAAGGAAGGAGCTTTCGGGAAGGTGTTCAGTGCCGCAGCCGAATATAATCATCCAGGACTGGAGGAACTATATTTTGAGGATGGCAAGGCCACTTGGAGACATGGGGTGCCACCTATGTTATATCCTACACATTGTACTTCTTTCTTAATTTCCGTAACAGGGGAACGGCTAACCCAAGTTACCGCTATGGGTTGGGGGGATGACAGTCCATTATTGCAAAACAATCCGTACAACAACCCTTTTTGGAACGAAACAGCCTTTTTCAAGACCAACAAAGGAACACCTTTTCGTGTAGAAGTGAACTGGAAAGGAGCTCTACGTGAAGTTGAAAGGGGAGAATGGCGGGGCGATAAAATGAGTTTTTATATGTCCGAGCATGGAGGAGGGGATTCCACAATAGTAAGGGCATCCAACGAAATTGGAAAAGATGATGCCGGTTTTAAAAACAAAAAAAATAGGGTAGAAAAATATGATCAGCCCCTATGGTGGGAGACGGATATGTTACCTGCAGCACTTAGACATGGGAGTGGACATGATGGTTCCCATTCGTTTATAACCCATGAATTTATTGACGCAATTGTCCATAACCGTGACCCAGAAATCAATATTTATGAAGCCTTAGCCTATACTGCACCAGGAATTGTTGCGCATAAATCCGCACTACAGGGAGGTGAATCTATGAATATCCCTAGTTTTGACTAGTATAGACAAACATTAACCCCGCCCTAGTTATATAATTATTTTTATCCTCCTTTAAGGAATGGAGGGAGAAACCTACAGTTCTGGATTCAGACAAGGACTTGAAGGTTTAATCCTGTGCACCATGAAAAATAGCATCGCCCTGGTTTACGATCGGCGATTGGTTGACACAGATGATATGGCCATTGATGTGGGATATAAGATTCCTTTCAAAATGGTCAAAGGGATTGGAAATACTCCCTAGGATCTCCCATTTAATTCTTGACAAATGACCTAAGAAAATACTCCTTCCCTTGGGTAAGCCTGTCCCGCGTTTTCCGCGGGAGGGGAAGGTGGATCTTCAGCAATCGGCTGAAAAGACGGAAGGATTGCAACCTATTGGAATGGAAATATTAAATAAGTGTATTATACATATTCGCAATTGCTCCTTGGTCTGCAAGTCGTACGAAATGACTGAGGAAGTCACTTCGACAAAGTCCCTTTTCGGGACAACGAGAAGTCGCACAGACTTGGCTGGAACTTAATGTATAATACAACACTCGGTGGTTTTGCTTAAGGAATTGTATAGGCTATAAGCTTTTTTCACTTGTCTTGGACTTTCAATCCCTTCCTTCTCCTGCGCTTGGACGCAGGATCCACCTTCCCTTAACCAAGGGAAGGAGCATTATGCTGTAAGCATGTTTCCAAAAGAAAATTAAGCAGCCTAACAAATATATAAATAATTCTTAATCAGTATTTTACAAAATATATAATATCTAATAATTATCAATATGTTACTTGTAATAACTACAGGGCATCAAAAATTTAGGCCTTATAGCGACAAAAGTCGCTTTTAAAAACCCTTTTTATGGGCTGGGATGCTCTTGAAAATCTTTAACCCTTCTTGTTCAACGATATTTTCTATCTTTAGCCGAATCAAACCATTCAAAAATTAAGATGAAACTATTTTTTTTCCTTTTTAGCTGTTTATTTACCATGACCACTTTCGCCCAAAATACCGTACTCCCAATCTGGCCCAACGATATTCCCAACTCGATAAAAACCGACGAAAAGGAACAAGCTGTTAGTACAGATATTGTGAGAATCGCCAAAGTTCAGATACCACAAATAGAAGTATATCTTCCGGCTAAAAAAATAGCAACCGGACAAGCAGTATTAATTTTTCCAGGAGGTGGTTACCATATTCTAGCCTATGATTGGGAGGGAACCGATTTTGCAAAATTCCTTAACGGAAAGGGCATTGCCGGAATCGTAGTTAAATACAGACTGCCCAATTCCAAGTCGGTCACAGAAAAACACAAAGTTCCGTTACAGGACGCACAACGCGCTTTGAGGACGGTTCGTTCTAACGCTGAAGAATGGAATATTGATCCAGATAAAATTGGCATTTTGGGCTTTTCAGCCGGAGGTCATTTAGCTTCTACTTTGGGCACCCACTATAATGAAGAAGTGTATACCAAACAAGATGCTATTGACCAACTTAGTGCCCGCCCAGATTTTATGACCTTGGCCTATCCCGTAATTACGATGGGGGAACCCAACACCCATGGTGGATCCAGAAAAAACTTGCTAGGGGAAAATCCTTCCCAAAAAATGTTGGATCATTTCTCTAACGAATTACAGGTTACTTCCGACACCCCTCCCACTTTTTTGCTGCACGCCTCAGATGATAAAGGAGTACCCGTAGAAAACAGTCTTTTATTCTATACTGCCTTGATTAAGAACCAAGTTCCCGCTGAGATGCATATCTATCCAACTGGGGGTCATGGTTTTGCCCTGGGACTGCAAGAATCACATTTAGCTACCTGGACCGATCAATGGATCGGATGGTTAAAAAATTTGTAGTTATTAATATATCACCGTTGTCCACAAACTACGAGTATGCCTAAATACTCGTAATAAAGAATCTTAATAAATAAAAATACCGTGTTGTTTAGGTGGGGTCTTATAGGTTTCAGTTGTTATCTATAAAACATATACCCCTAAACTTATGGAACGCAAAGAATTTCTCAAATCTATTGGCGCCGGAGCTGCTATGGCAGTTACCTTTAGTTGCCTCGGAAGTTGTTTAAGAGAAGAGTTGGACCCTACTACGGCCGAAGACTCATCTTCCGGTGCAAACAGCCCTTCCTCTAGTAGTGTACCCTTTACTGTTGACCTATCTGCTTCGGAAGCGGGGAAACTTCAAAATAATGGGGGTTACATCATTAAAAATAATGTAGTAATAGCCAAAAATCTGGAAGGCAAGTACGTTGCCGCCACTGTTATATGCAGTCATGAATTTAAAAAGAAAGTGGTCTTTAAAAACAACGAATTCTATTGTGGGGAACATGATGCCCGTTTCGACCAAAATGGAAAAGGATTAAATTCCAAAGGTAGTAAGGGATTAAAGATTTATACGACTAGTATAAGTGGAAGTATTTTGACAGTTTCCGCCTAAAAATAGATACCTTTATGTTCTCAAAACCCCGCCCAATGCAAAAGTCGATTTTAATTATTTCTCTTTTTGTATCAAGTCTTTTAAGTGCCCAAAAGTGGGAAAACGATTGGTCTACCGCAGCTGCCCTTGCCAAACAAAATCATCAAAATGTAGTATTGGTCTTTTCTGGTTCGGATTGGTGCGCTCCATGTATTAAACTGGATAAGAGCATTTGGCAATCCCCTGAATTTCAGAATTACGCCAAAGACCATTGGATCATGCTTAGAGCAGATTTTCCTAGAAAGAAAGCAAATCAACTCCCGGATGACCAAAAGAATAAAAACGCCCAACTCGCAGAAAAGTATAATAAAAAAGGATACTTCCCCTTGGTCCTAGTTTTGGACCCCAATGGAAATATCTTGGGGCAAACTGGATTCAAAAATATTTCAGTCAAAGAATATATTGAACTTTTAAATTCGTTCGAAGGTTGAAAAACCCAACTTTAATCGCAATTGCATTTTTAATCCCATGTTTCGTTTTTGCGCAGGAAATAGCACATAGACGAACCACAAAATTAATGGGGAGCCGGTTCGATATTACTATAGTTGCAAAGGATGAAGTTACTGCTGACCACTATATAGATATGGCCATAGAAGAAATCACAAGAATTGAAAAGTTGATTTCCTCATGGATTCCTAGCTCACAAACCTCAGATATCAATCTGAATGCCGGGATTAAACCTGTAAAGGTTGATCTTGAATTAATAGACCTTATTGGGCGATGCATCACCGTCTCCAAAATTACGGACGGTGCCTTCGATATCACCTATGCCTCCATTGATAAGGTTTGGAGATACGATGGCAGCATGACGGAAATGCCATCTAAGGAATCAATAACAAATTCGGTTGCCAAGATCGGTTATCAAAACATTGTACTGGATAAGAAAGCACAAACTGTATTCCTTAAATTGGAAGGTATGAAAATAGGTTTCGGTGCCATTGGCAAAGGCTATGCCGCAGATAAGGTGAGGAGCTTGTTAAAAGCGGAGGGCGTAAAATCCGGAATTATAAATGCTTCAGGGGATCTAACTACCTGGGGAAAACAGCCCGATGGAACCGATTGGATGGTGGGCATCACCAACCCCCTTAACAAAGACAACCTATTCTCTTGGTTCCCGGTAGTCAACGCGGCAGTTGCTACATCTGGCAATTATGAAAAATACGTCACCTTTGATGGGGTAAAATACAGCCATATTATTGACCCGCGAACCGGTTATCCCTCCACGGGCATCCTAAGTGTTACCATTTTTGCCCCAAGTGCGGAATTGTGTGATGCGTTGGCAACCTCTGTTTTTATTACCGGAACGGAAACGGGTCTTAACATGATAAACCAAATTAAAGGAGTGGAATGTATTATTATAGATGATGAAAATCAGATTCACACTTCTGAAAACATTGAATTCAACAAAACCCAATAGCATTATGCGACACTTAATTATACTTATTATGGGCATTTTATCACTTTCCTCATGCGTTGCGGTAAGGGAATATGACAAGGTATACCTCAACGATGAAGAAATGAACTTGGCTACCAAAAGCTTGGAGCGTTTCGAAACCAATTTTCACGTATATCGGGAAGCTGCTGCAGGGGCCAATGGGGGAAAAACAGGTGGTGGATGTGGATGTAATTAAAATAAAAATGATGAGAATAGGATTTATATTAATTTTTGGGTTGATTTCATTGGCAGGATTTTCCCAAGGGAACAACCAGGAATACGTTAAGAAAGTCTTGGAAACTCCCGAAGTGGAGCTTCTTTATAGCTATTATAGCCAGGATGGAGACAATGCCGCTGTCACCGGAGGGGAGGGAACAGAAAAACTAACCGATATGACCCCGACCATTATTGTTAGCATCCCAATAGGAGAGAACAATGTTCTTACTTTAGATGCGGGAATATCTGCCTATACCTCGGCCTCCTCGAGCAATATAAACCCTTTTGACGGAAACAAAACAGCTAGTCCTTGGGTTGAATCTTCAGGTGCTTCCAGAAGTGATGCCCTAACTTATTTCCACCCGACCTTTACCCATAGTTCCAAAGACCGCAATGTTATTCTCAGTGGTAATGTGGCCGTATCTGCGGAATACGATTATTTTTCAATTGGTTTCGGAGGTGGCTATACCCATCTCATGAACGAAAAGAATACAGAATTGGGAATTAGTGGACAGGTGTATTTGGACACCTACAAACCACAATACCCCATTGAACTTCGAGAAGGTTTTTTCGATGATAGAATTACCGGAACGGGCACCTATTCTCCTTTGTTCAACGAATTCAATCAACTGAATCGAAATTCCTATTCTATATCACTTAATTTTTCCCAGATCATCACAAAGCGCTTTCAAGCTTCACTTTCCTTGGATGTGATTTTTCAGGAAGGGTTATTGTCCACCCCTCACCAAAGGGTCTATTTACAGGACAGGGGCGACTTCTATATTGAAGAATTTCAGTTGGCGGATAATGTTGAAAAGTTACCCTTCAATAGATTCAAAGTACCTATTGGAGGCCGTATTTCCTACTATTTAAACGAACTTATAAGCCTTCGCGCTTATTTTAGGTATTATTATGACGATTGGGGAGTTACCGCTTACACCGGAAGTTTGGAAATCCCAATAAAGATATCCGATAAGTTTACGGTATTTCCTATGTACCGCTATTATACCCAAACAGCCTCCGATTATTTTTACCCCAAGGAAACGGCATTATCCACCTATGAATACTATACCTCTGATTATGACCTGTCCGAATTTGATAGTAATCAATACGGTTTTGGCGTTACCTATAAGGATATTTTTACCCAGAGCAAAGTGTGGAAATTTGGTTTAAAGAGCATTAGTTTTAGGTTTAACCAATACGAAAGGACTACCGGGTTAAGTGCCAGCATATTTGAATTGGGTGCCAAGTTTATTATGGACTAGGATTTGGTGACAACCCACACAGGATATTCTGACGTTCCTTATATAATATAATTACCATAAAAACGTCTCAAGAGTTCCCTCCCCTTGGGGGAGAGCCTGCCCGACTTTAGGCGGGGCTAGCGTGGGGACTTATACGAAGCGATTGATCTGTGAATACCTAATATTTGTTTACAATGTCATAAAATCTTCGGCCAAAATCTTTCCGAGGTAAAAAACAAGTTCCTCTGCATTTTCCTGGGAAAAGACCATTGGGGGTTTAATTTTAAGAACGTTGTGGTCCGGACCATCAGTACTCATAAGAATACCATGGTCTTTCATACGGTTGGCCAAATAATCGGTCTTATTTGCCAAAGGTTCCTTTTTACCGTTCACCAACTCGATCCCCAAGAAAAGACCTTGGCCCCTTACATCCCCAATAATTGGAAAATCTAATGCCAAAGCCATGAGTTCCTTTTTTAAATAGGTTCCAACCTCCAAGGCATGTGCCTGCAACTTCTCACGTTTCACCACTCTCAAGACTTCTGCACCAATGGCACAGGATACGGGATTACCCCCAAAGGTGTTGAAATATTCCATACCATTGGCAAATTTTTCGGCCACATCACGGGTGCAGGCTACGGCAGCTAAAGGGTGTCCGTTGCCCAAAGGTTTCCCCATGGTCACAATATCGGGTACCACCCCATGCATTTGGAAGCCCCAAAAGGTACTGCCCATACGGCCACAACCCACTTGTACCTCATCAGAAATACAGAGTCCGCCCGCTTCCCTAACATATTGATAGGCTTTTGCCAAAAATCCCTCTGGCAACTCTATCTGTCCCCCACAGCTAATAATGGGCTCGATGATAAAGGCCCCTACTCCCCTGCCCTTTGTATGAATCTTATCTATTTGTACCTTAACCTCCTCTGCATAATGCTCTCCAGTATTTTCCCCTTGGTACTTTCCCCTATAGGCATCGGGAAGTGGAAAAATATGGGTATGTTCCGGAGCGCCCTTGCCTCCTTTGCCATCAAACTTATAAGAACTGATATCGATACACATATTGGTATTTCCGTGATAGCCTACTTCAGAGGCAATGATGTCGCGCTGACCGGTAGCGGCCTTTATCATCCTGATAGCCAACTCATTGGCCTCACTACCAGAGTTAACAAAATGGAGCACACTTAATTTTGGTGGCAAGGTCTCCAACAACTCTTTGGCCAGCTCATTGATGTTTTCATGCAGATAGCGACTATTGGTATTGATCAAGGCCATTTGTTCCTGCCCTGCCTTTACTACCGCTGGATGTTCATGTCCCACATGGGCCACATTGTTTACGGTATCTAAATACTTTCTACTATATTGGTCCATTAGGTACTGCCCTGCCCCACGTACCATTTTTATGGGCACCTTGTATTGCAGGCTTAAACTTTTGCCCAAATGTTGTTTTCTATAGTCTATGATTTCTGAATTGGAGGAAGTTTTCCTCCCCACAAGCCCCTTGGTCTTAAACAAAAGGTTGGGATCTGGACAAAGACTTTTCCATACGGCAATCTGGCTATAGTAAGCCACTCCCGGAAAGTCAATCTTATATTGCAGCATGGACAACATAATCTGAAAATGCAGATGTGGGGCCCAATTGCCATTCTCTGGCCAATTCCCCAAAATGCCTATGACATCGCCTGCCTTTAAGTAGGTGCCAACCTTATTCCGGGTAGCACTTGCAACTGACAAATGTCCGTAAAGTGTGTAATACTCAAAACCTTCCCCTTGATGTTTTAAAATGACCAATCCACCATATTCCTTATCCCCTTCATCATTAACAGCAGTAACCACTTCCCCATCAAAAAGAGCATGCACGGCAGTATTGGCCGGCAACCAAAAATCCACTCCCAAATGAATACTCCTACTCTCCCTTCCGTTGTTCCCTATTTTATCATAGGAGGATGTAGTGTAAATGGGCCTCGGCTCCAGATATCCTCCAGCCAATATTTTGGAAGGATATTGCCCTTGCAACTTTTTGAGTTTATATTGAAAATAATCCAGGTCATTAAAGTCTTTTTCATGCCCTAACCAATTACTGGAAACGCTCAAATCCAGAGTATGAACTTCATTAAACCCTATATTGGGGAATAGCCTTTCTAAAGAAAAGGTTTGCCTTTGGGACCAAACCTTGAATTTTTCCTCCCCGGGATGGGCAGTAAATCCACAAGCCTCCCTAAAACTATAGTGTGCAAAATCGGTATTTATATCCTTCCATTTTCGCAATAACTCCCATGCCGGTTTTTCACTGATCAAAAGATAGGTATTGTCCGGTTCCTTCTTTTTATTGATGGCCGACTTGGTCACGGATATCACCAAACGCATTGCGATGGCCATATACAAATGCTCCAGTTCGCTTTCTAACAATGGAAAGGAATTGTTGTAGCCCCTAACAATAGGCAAAGCCGCCTGAAGCGGATCATTGTGGTGCATAATGGCGTAGGCACAGACTACGGCCAAATCATTGATTATTTGAGTATAAACAGAATCCCCGAAATCTATGGCACAAACTACCTTGGGAGCCATTAGATCTGGGGAAACAATTACATTATTGTCGTTGGCATCGTTATGAACCACAGCCTGCCTTAGGTTGTCATAACCGGGTTGTGCCAGATGAAATTGGTCCTGAAAACAGGAAATGACTTCTTTGTCCCCATTACTAAAGAGGTCCAGATATTCAGTGGTCCAATCCCCTTCTGCTATATCCCAAACAAATTTCCGATGGGCCTCTGGATGGTCAAAACCCTGCAAGGCATATGTTAATTTTCCACAATGCTCTCCCAAGCTGTAGCGAAGATCATCCAATTGCGGGTTTACACCACTCCAAACCCTACCGGCTATCCAAGACAACAGTCGCACTTTCCTGATTAGACCTGAATCGTCCTTAGTCTCCGAAATCAAGCTCCCATTCTTATCCGGAATTACGCTGGGAACAGTTAAATCAGAACCGCTTTTTGCGATATACTGCAACAGTTTCTGCTGAAAATCCAAATAATCCGCGTTCTCGTCCGGACGGGATATTTTTAGGATATAGGCTTTCCCGTCGGTTGCATCAATTTTAAAATTAAAATCGATTTCCCCTGGCAATGGTTTGGCCGTACCTTGAATGTTTAAATTTTCAATCGCAATATTGATAGCTTGATCCGCAGTAATTCGAATTTTATTGTACTCCATTAGCTTGGTTCCTTTTTCCTATACGCTCCTATGAACAAATTATCCAACAACCAAAATAAGCATATTATTTTCACCAAACCATTAGGACAAAGAATTAATACACTTGTATATCTAAGGCCAAATTTGGGTTTTTTACCAAAAAATAAGATTGATATACTATCTTTAGCCCTTGATCCAACCAAACTAAAATTTATTCATGAAGAACACAGTTTCCTTCCCTGTATTTAAGTCATTATCCATGATTGTTTTGCTGGGGGCACTTACTACCCAATGCAAGCAGAAATCTGAAAAAAAAGCAGAACCCATCAATGAAACCAATAT
Organism: Arenibacter algicola; assembly: GCF_018860365.1. Lineage (GTDB taxonomy): Bacteria > Bacteroidota > Bacteroidia > Flavobacteriales > Flavobacteriaceae > Arenibacter > Arenibacter algicola_B. The sequence continues at coordinate 352,048 of NZ_JAHKPO010000013.1, read as the reverse complement.
AGTGGTCCCTGATGGATTTTCCATTGAACTGGTGGCCAAGGATTTGGGGAATCTAAGACATATGACCGTCTCAAAAAATGGGGATATCTACGCAAATAGATCCAAACTAAAAGACGAAAAGGCTATTGTTTTATTAAAGGATAGCGATCAAGACGGAAAAATTGATGTAGAACAACCATTTGGCAATCTCCCTGGAACAGGCATTTTGATTAAAAATGGTTATTTATATACCTCCTCCAATTCTGGGGTCTATCGCTATAAATTAAATGAAAAGGAAGAAATTATCGATATTGAAAATCCAGAAAATATAGTGGACGGATTGGCGGACAAGGGCCGTGACAATGCAAAATCATTTGTAATGGACGATAATGCCAACATTTATGTCACTATAGGCTCCTGGAACGATTCCTGTCGTGAAGAGGGTACCGGAAAAGGTATTATGCCCTGTGCTATTCTGGATTCCGCTGGGGGAATATGGCAATTTAAGGCCGATAAATTAAATCAATCCTTCGCTGATGGTAAACGCTATGCTACCGGAGTCAAAAATGCAGTGGGTACCGCTTGGAATCACAAGACCAACTCCTTATTCGCGGTCGTTCATGGCAGGGGAGCTTTCCATGATTTTTATCCTGAATACTATACCGCCAAGCACAGTGAGGAACTTCCTGCAGAAACTCTATATGAGCTTCAGGATGGTGACGATGCTGGTTGGCCATATATCTATTACGATCAGTTTAAGAAGAAGAATATCCTTGCACCGGAATATGGGGGCGACGGTGAAAAAACAGGAAGTGAAAACGCTATAGAACCTATAATGGCATTCCCGGCGCATTTGGCTCCCAACGACCTACTTTTTTACACAGGAACCATGTTCCCGGAAAAATATAGGAATGGTGCTTTTATTGCTTTCCACGGACAGTCCCCGGAGCTAAAAAAAGGATATTTCGTAGCCTTCGTTCCTTTTAAGGATGGCAAGCCAAATGGAAATTGGGAAATTTTTGCGGATAACTTTTCCGGCATCGACCTCGCAAATCCCAGTGGCCCAATTCAGCACAGACCTTGTGGATTGGCACAAGGGCCTGATGGCGAATTGTATGTAAGTGAAGATTTAAACGGAACCATATACAAAATTACCTATTGATCATCTCGATAGTACCCTAAACTATCACTTGTAGCTATTTCTCAAAGTGATAGAGAAGCTATTGACCTAAAAGGGCAATATTCCGTTAATGTAGTATTTAATTAATAAAAATCCCTTAAGACGTTTTTCTATAGGGATTTTTTTTACCCAATTCCCAATCATCCAATAAACTCTAACTATTGGAATAGAGCATTTTAGCATGGGATTCAAACAATTTACAATTTCGCCATCCTTCAATTACAAAGATATCGGTGGATTCCACCAAACAACCTTTGTAAAATTACCTGCTCTATAATTAAACATTTGTAAGGTCCGATTTATGAAAATCTTAAGAAAATAAATATTCCATAATTATTATTTTTAGACGGTAAAAATGATTAAACAATTAAAAAACACCTGTAAAACTATGAAAACAGTATTAACAGCACTTTATTTTTTTTGCGGTATGACGTTACTGCAGGCATCAACAACAACAAACGAAATTGATGATTTGGAAGTTGGTTCGGTATTAATGATTGGAAGTCCTTCAGCAAATCTGTATGAACATATAGAAGTGCCAAGGATGAATTTTATCATTAAGAAAGGGGGAATCCCAAACTACAAAACACTTTTCCAAAGCAAAGTGATCGTTTCTAAAATGAAAGTGATGCCAGATGGCAGTAAGGTAGTGCACCTAAAGCGACAAAACGGAAAGCGCTTTTTTAATAGCCATAGCTATATAAAGGCCAAACTTAAAGAAGCTATTGACACAGAAGAGCTGGTCAGACTTTAGTCGGCACGTATAGCGCTTAGGTTTCCAAAACTTAATAGTGCGGCAAAGCTAAAAGCATTCTTATTTAAATTAAAAACCCTTATTCCTAAGGGTTTTTTTCTTTTTGGAATAAAATACATGGTAATTCTATAACATCTTTTCCATAAACAAATTTATTCCTAAACTTAAAGCGTGTCGGACAAACAGTCCCACTACGGAACCCAAAGGCCTTAATCCCCAACGGTATTGGCATATGACCTATATCATTGTTTTACCTATATAATTACTCTACTTTAATAATTGTCGGTAAAGCCGACAACTATTTTTCCCAATCCAAAAAGACCGCCATCTGGGCCGTAAAATTGTTGTGAACGAAAGTTGGTGTGTTTGGGAATAATTCCTGAAACATCCCCTAAGAGTACTCAATCCATAATAGTATTATAATGTTAGAAAAAGAAAAAAATAACGCCATTGCCATTCCTCTAAATCAACTAACATTAAAGGCTAATTTGTACATCCCTGAAAATGCCAAGGGTTTGGTCATATTCTCCCACGGTAGTGGTAGCAGTAGGCTTAGCCCCAGAAATAATTTCATTGCCAACATACTTAATCAACAGGGACTGGCTACCTTATTGCTCGACTTATTGACCGAAAGCGAAGACGAAAACTACGAAACCCGGTTCAATATTGACCTATTGACCCAACGCTTGATAGCAGCAACAAAATGGGTACAACTACAAAAAGAAACAAAGAGTCTTTCCTTGGGCTATTTCGGGGCCAGTACCGGGGCGGCATCGGCCATAGGAGCGGCCGCCTTTTTTAAGGATGATATAAAGGCCATTGTCTCCAGGGGTGGAAGACCAGACCTTGCCTTAGACGAAATACCCGAGGTTACAGCTTCAACCTTATTTATTGTTGGTGGAAAGGATTCGGCAGTCCTGGAATTAAATATCAAGGCCTATGCTAAAGTGGAATGTGAAAAAAAATTTGAAACCATACCAGGGGCAAGCCATCTTTTTGAGGAACCAGGAAAGCTGGAAAAGGTGGCCGAACTCTCCGCAACCTGGTTTAAGAAATGGCTGATAACTAAAAAACCTATAAAAAATGTTTAAGGACAGAATCGATGCCGGGCTGCAGTTAGCAAACAAGTTAATTTCATATAAAGACAGAGAGAACGTTGTTGTTTTGGCAATCCCTAGGGGCGGATTACCCTTGGGGGCCATTGTGGCCAAATCACTTAACGCAAGATTGGATGTTGCCCTTTCCAAAAAAATTGGTCATCCTTTCAACAAGGAATTTGCAATCGGGGCTCTTAACCTCAACAATATTATCCTAGACGATAACATTGAAATTTCTATCGCTTATATAGAGAAAGAAAAGAAACGTCTTCGCGAAAAGCTAAGAAAAAGACAAGCCCAATATTTTAAAAATAGATCTCCCATAGCCTTAAAGGATAAAATTGTAATCATAATCGACGACGGAATAGCCACAGGCAATACAATACGGGTCACCGCCCAGCTGGTCTATGACCAAAAGCCGCAAAAAATAATAATTGCCATACCTGTGGCTCCCAAATCAACAGTACAAAAATTAAATGCCGCTCCCTATATAAGCGAAGTAGTATGCTTGGAGACACCCTTTAATTTTCAGGCCGTAGGACAGTTTTATATGGATTTTGATCAGGTGTCCGACGAAGAAGCCATTAAAATATTGGAAGATTTTGATGCATAATTAAGGTTATAAGCGCTGGTCCAAACACTTATTCCTGCACTTCATCAAGAAGAAATAGTCCTTAGTACCAGTATTAATTCATAATTATTGATTGACTTGCCAAAAGATTCTCTCTGAATTCAAGAAATTTTATTTTTCCTATTTGTCCCCATGTAACTTTTATGGCTGTTAAAACTAAATAGTTATATTTATAAGGAATAATCAATTTAGGACCAATACCATGATAAATCCATTTCGGATGGCCCGTTTCCTTGCTACATTAATAATCCTTTTTTTCTCCATATTCCTCTTCACCCAATGTGAAACACAAAAAAAAGAACCCGAGTTTTTAATGCGGACCGCTCTATTGGTCAATGAAGACCATGCCTGGTTCAAAGCCTTTGCCTATTTTGCAGAAATTGTGGAAGAACGTTCCAATGGGCGCATCAAGGTGGAGCTGTACCCCTCGGAACAATTGGCCAAAGAGATCGAGGCCATTCGACTGATCCAGGCCGAAGTTATCGATATGACCACCACCGGGTCTACCTTGACCAATTGGTTTGAAGTGGCTACATTCTGCGAGTTACCCTTTTTAATGAAGGATTCCACTGATATGAATCGCTATATTAATGGTCCCGTCGGGAAATTAATGGAAGAGGAAATGATTAAAAAGGCAGGCTTACGCGCTCTTGGCCATTTTGAACGTGGGCCACGGCATTTAACCTCGAATAGACCAATACGCCATCCGGACGATCTAAAAGGACTTATCATTAGGGTACCCAATGTCCCCGCATTTGTAACCACTTGGAGCGCTCTCGGTGCCAAACCAACTCCCATGGCGTTTTCCGAAGTGTTTACTTCACTACAACAGGGCACTATCGAAGCCCAGGAAAATCCCTTCGCCATGATCCATAACGCAGGTTTCTCCGAGGTACAGAAATACCTCAACCTAACAGGACATGTTATTAGTTGGGTGTACCCCGTAGTGGGTGAAAAGCAATTTCAGAAGCTGCCCCCAGACCTTCAGGAAATTTTTCTACAGGCAGGGAAAGAAATGCAAGCCTATGAACACCAGCTCTATCTTGAAAACGAAAAGAATGTACAGGAGGAATTAAAGGCTGAGGGCATGCAATTTATAGAAGTGGACAAAGAAGCCTTTGCAAAAAAAAGTGAGAAAGCTATTTATGAAAGCCTCTCTCCCGAAATACAAAAAATATATCGAGAACTTAAAAAAGACTAAAACGATGTTAAATAAAACCATTGGCCGCCTGCTTAAAATGGGGACCTTATTAAGTACATATGGCCTGTTGTTTACTGTGCTGCTTCAAATAATCTGTCGTTTTACTCCCATTAACACCCCACCTTGGACAGAGGAGGCCTCACGTCTTTTCTTTATTTATGCCATGTCGTTCGCCGCAGGTCTGGCCATGAAGAATGAATTTTACGTGCATTTGGACATGTTTTACGAGCGTTTTCCAGAAAGGATCAAAAAAACATTAAACTTGGCAGTACCCTCAATTACCCTAATTCTTTTTGTGGTTATGGCCATATACGCCATTAAATTCGTGATTTTGGGAATACCTGAAAAATCCCCTAGTATGGGCTTCAATATGGGTATAGCCTTCTTTAGCATCTTTATAATGTCTACATCAATAAGTTATTATCTCCTTAGAAAAATTATGAAAATTATGAAAAATTCTAGACCATGATTTGGATACTCGTTGTCGTTTTTATTCTTGGTCTGATACTTCGCTTTCCTATTGCCTTTGCCTTGGGACTTGCCTGTTTAAGCTATTTGGTTATCAAAGGGGTTCCTTTGATCATTGTACCCATGAAAATGTACTCGGGCATAGATGTCTTTGTACTGCTCAGTGTTCCTGGATTTATACTTGCTGGAAATCTGATGAACCAAGGTGGGCTCACTGAAAAAATAATTAAGTTCTGCAACCATCTTTTAGGTCATATTCGCGGTGGACTTTCCTTGGTCAATATTGGTGCTTCAATGCTTTTTGCAGGAATTTCCGGTACGGCCATTTCGGATACGGCCAGTATGGGCTCCATTATGATCCCTGCTATGAAAAAGGAAGGTTACGATACGGACTTTTCATGTGCTGTTACAGCAGCTTCCTCCACCATAGGGCCCATAATTCCCCCCAGCGTGCCCATGATCATCGCCGCAACCTTGAGCGGCCTGTCCGTAGGGAAATTGTTTTTGGCAGGAGCACTCCCTGGATTGTTATTGGGCGTTGGTCTTATGTTTACCGCCTATTTTATATCCAAGCGAAAAAAATACCCAAAACATAAGCGCAGTAGCCTAAGGGATGTAGCACGCAGTTTTGTGGATACCTTTTGGTCGTTGTTGATGACCTTTATTATCCTATATGGAATTGTGGGCGGAATATTTACGCCAACTGAGGCCTCGATTATCGCTGTAGTCTATGCTATGATTATTGGCAAATTCGTGTATAAAAAATTGAATTTGAAAAACACACAGGTCATTATCCTGGACAGCATGAAGACTTCGGCCTCCCTTATGGTCTTGGTGGGTTTTGCCAACCTTTTTGGCTATATCTTGATTACAGAGCAAATTCCACAAGAGATATCCAAGGAAATCTTGGGGTTTTCGGACAATAAATATGTAGTCTTACTTCTGATCAATCTGCTATTGATCGTGGTAGGCACCTTTATGGAGACCATTGCCGCCTTATTGATACTTTTTCCAATCCTTTTAAAAGTGGCGGTTGCCGTGGATGTGGACCCGATCCACTTTGCCGTGATAGCCGTTCTCAATTTAATTATAGGATTAACAACTCCTCCTGTGGGGGTTTGCCTTTTTGTGGCTTCCAGTATTGGAAAAATTTCCATTGGTGCAGTAAGTAAAGCTGGTCTACCATTTTTGTTGGTAAGCTTTTTGGTGCTGATTTTAGTTACGTTATTTCCGTGGTTCTCCTTAGCATTGCCAAACTTGTTTATCGATTGATTTTTAAACAGTCAGATAAGGTTCAAACCTTGTTTTAAAATTGAAGGAAAATTGATATTTCAGGCCCCTAAATGAAACATAAAATTTTTACAAAGGATAATTTCTTAGTCGGTTATTATCTAAAACCTATAAATTAATATACTTAAAATTAAGCCTATGAAACCCATAAATACAGCCTTATGCTCTTTTGGAATGAGTGGATTCGTTTTTCACGCCCCCTTCATTGAAGTACATCCCGGATTTAATTTATACGGAGTTTGGGAGAGAACCAAGAACAACGCCCAGGCCAAATATCCAAATATAAAAACCTTCCGCACCTTGGAGGAATTGTTGGCAGATAAAAATATAGAATTGGTAGTGGTAAATACACCAAGTGTAACGCATTATGATTTTACCAAACAGGCCATAAATTCAGGGAAAAACGTAATTGTAGAAAAGCCCTTTACGGCTACCGTAGCACAGGCGGAAGAATTGATCCAATTGGCCAAGGAGAAAAAGGTAACACTTTCTGTGTATCACAATAGAAGATATGACAGTGATTTTAAGACGGTAAAAAAAGTAATGGATGAGGGCTGGCTAGGAAATATTGTAGAGGCGGAAATCCATTATGATCGTTATGACCCAGGGCTGAGTTACAAGGTTCATAAGGAAATACCCACGGCCGCCGTTGGAAGTATATATGACTTGGGTTCACATTTGATAGATCAGGCTTTGATGTTGTTTGGTATGCCAAATGCCGTCTTCGGTGATCTGGACACCTTTCGCCCCAATTCCAAAGTAGGGGATTATTTTGATGTAAAATTGTTCTATAACAACCATAGGGTAATATTGAAATCCAGCTATTACGTTCGTGAGGCTTTGCCTGGAAATATTCTTCACGGAACCAAAGGCTCTTTTATAAAATCCAAAGCCGATGTACAGGAGGCTGCCCTTCAGGCAGAAAAAACACCAGGTACACAAAACTGGGGAGCAGAACCGGAAAAAGAAAAAGGAATGTTGCATACAGAAAAGGATGGTAAAATTATCAAGGAATACGTCCCAACTTTAAATGGGGACTATATGGCGTATTACGAAGGTATCTACCAAGCTTTAAGAAATAACAAGTCGGTCCCAGTCTCCGCAACAGACGGCATGAACGTTATAAAAATAATCGAGGCGGCTCTGAAAAGCAACAAGGAAAAGAGGGTCGTGGAATTATAGATGGGAACTGATTTTGAAATAGGAATTAACTGCCTCCGTTAAATACACTGGTGTTGAAAAGACCCAAGAGCGACAATCAAGTCCTGTGGACAGTTGGCACTTGGGAAGAGCCTCAAGCTAAATACCTTTTATTTTCTTGGCTCAAATCACCTTAAATCAAAATAAAACTATTAGAACCAAGATGGAAAAAATTGGATATAAAATAATTTCCACTACATTTGTGCAATCGATTACATTATTGCATGGATATGATTATAAAAGCTTAAGTGCATCCAATAGGATAATCGGTTCAAGACATAATAACATTTTAAAAAAGTAATATGCAACCATTAAACAGAAAAAACACCAATTTAGAGTCGACCCCACCAATTAAGATCGTACAATTTGGGGAAGGAAACTTTTTAAGGGCATTTGTGGATTTTGCTTTCCAAAAATTAAATCAGAAAGCTAATTTTGATGCCGGGATTGCGGTGGTCCAACCTATTGAAAAAGGTTTGGTAAAAATGCTTAATGAGCAAGATGGACTTTATACCCTGTTTTTGAAAGGAATACAGAAAGGTAAGGAAATACAGCATAAAGAGCTTATTACCAATATTGTAAAAGGTATTGACCCTTACAGCAATTTCAAGGACTACTTAAGTTTGGCCAAGGAAGAGGAACTTCAGTTTATTATTTCCAATACTACGGAAGCCGGTATAGCTTATGTTGCCACAGACACATTGGATATGCAGCCACCAAGTTCATTTCCCGCTAAATTAACGGTGCTATTGTATGAACGTTTCAAACATTTTAAAGGCGATGCCAATAAAGGCCTAACTATAATTCCTTGTGAGCTAATCAATTATAATTCTGATACACTCAAGGAAATAGTATTGAAATACTCCGATGACTGGAAACTGGGCCAAGACTTTAAAACCTGGCTTACCACAAATTCCACATTCCATAACACCTTGGTAGACCGTATAGTACCGGGATACCCAAAGGATGAAATTGAAGATTACAATGCCCAACTATCCTATAAGGACAATTTAATAGTAGCTGCGGAAACATTTCTACTTTGGGTCATTGAAGGAGAGGATAAGCTTAAAGAAAAATTACCTTTTCATAAAACGGATCTGGACGTTAAGATTGTAAAGGATATGCAGCCCTATAGAACTAGGAAGGTCCGAATATTAAACGGTGCACATACCTCAATGGTACCATTTTCCCTTTTATATGGGAATACAACGGTAAAACAAACCGTGGATAACGCCTTTACCGGCAAGTTTGTGAATGATGCCATTTTTAATGAAATAAACCATACGCTTCCTATGGGAAAAGAAGAGCTGGACAGCTTTGCGGAAGAGGTTTTAGACCGATTTAGAAATCCGTTTATTATTCATAACTTATCCAGTATTGCGTTAAATTCAATTTCAAAATTTAAGGTGAGGGTATTGCCAAGCTTATTGGAATACATAGACATCCACAAAAAATTACCAACAAACCTAACCTTCGCCTTCGCGGCCTTAATCCGATTTTATAAGGGAACCTGGAAGGGCGCGGATTTACCAGTAAATGATAGTGCTGACATAGTGGAGGCATTTGCACAAATCTGGAAATCCAATAATTATTTGGAAATCGCCAAAAAAACCTTGAGCAATACATCGTATTGGGGGGAGGACTTAACCCAGGTGGAAAATCTCACCGAAGCAGTTGCCCTAGCTTTGGAAGAAATTGATGCAAATGGTATTGAAGTAGGCTTTGCCAATTACAGTAAAAGGTTTTAAACCATTAGAGTAAAACTTATAAGAGGAAGATAAAATGAAAAGTAAAATTATAAAGGTAAATTCATCGGACAACGTTGCAGTTGCTTTGGTTAATTTAAAGGCAGGGGAAGTAATATCATTTGAAGGTGAGGAAATTACTGTGATATCCGATATCAAATTAAAGCATAAAATTGCCCTGCAAAAATTTGAATCCGGAGACCTTATCTTTATGTACGGTGTACTCGTAGGAAGCGCCAATGGTGTCATAGAAAAAGGAGATGTTTTAACTACAGAAAATGTTAAGCACCAGAGCGAAAAAGTTTTTGGAAAAACGGAAACCATAGGTTGGACCGCCCCCAATGTGGAGAAGTGGAAGGATCGAACATTCTTAGGGTACCATCGTGAAGACGGACAGGTAGGTACCGAAAATGTATGGCTATTTTTCCCCTTGGTTTTTTGTGAAAACAGGAACATCGAAATCTTAAAGGAAGTTTTTGAAAAGGAGCTTTTAAAACAAAAAGTGAATCCACATCAAATGTTGCTTCGTTCCTTGGTGAACAACACTGCGGAAGAAGCTTCCGTTGAAAACAATTCCAGTAATGTATTTGACAATATTGATGTAAAATTTATAACCCACCCAGGGGGTTGTGGCGGCATAAGGCAAGATTCCGAAAGTTTGGCCAAATTACTGGCAGGCTATGTAAATAACCCAAATGTGGCTGGCGCCACCGTATTGAGCTTGGGTTGCCAAAACCTTCAAATAAGTGTTTTTAAAGAAGCTTTGCACACCATAAATCCCAACTTGAACAAACCTGTACTCATATTTGAACAACAGCAAATGGGTACGGTGGATGAGATGTTATCGGCCATTGTCAAAGAGTCCTTTGAAGCCATTAAAAAGGCCAATAATGCAGTACGTAGACCTGCTCCGTTGTCCAAATTACGGGTTGGCCTGGAATGTGGGGGATCGGATGGATTTTCAGGTATATCCGCAAATCCCACCTTGGGGGCCGTTTCAGATTTATTGGCAGCACTTAATGGTACGGCCATACTATCAGAATTTCCGGAACTATGTGGTGTAGAACAGGAATTGGTAAATAGATGTGTTGAAGACGATAAGGGCCAGAAGTTTCTAAAGTTAATGAAGGCCTACGAAAAATCTGTTGTAGACGCAGGTTCTGGTTTTGACATGAACCCTTCGCCAGGAAATATTAAGGACGGCTTAATTACCGATGCCATGAAATCTGCAGGAGCTGCCAAGAAAGGAGGCACCTCCCCTATTCAAGATGTTTTGGATTATGGCGAATACATTACCAAACCCGGCCTTAACCTATTGTGTACTCCCGGAAACGATGTGGAAAGTACTACGGCCATGGTAGGTTCAGGTGCCAACATAGTTCTGTTTACTACAGGATTGGGAACACCAACAGGAAATCCTATTGCTCCTATTATTAAAGTATCCTCCAATACGGAACTAATGGAAAGAATGCCCGATATTATTGATATTGAAACCGGAGCGGTAATACGGGGTGAAAAAACGATTGAAGAAATGGCAGGAGAAATGTTGGACTTTATAATCGAAGTGGCCAGTGGAAAAATTCAGACCAAAGCCAAATTATTAAATCAAAATGATTTTATTCCTTGGCGTAGAGGAGTGTCTTTATAATATTTGTTAGACAATTGCCCTAATTATAAAATAATGGAAGGTTGAAGAATTTAAATAATTTCTTTAACCTTCTTTCTGTTTTAATGAAGATTTTCTAATAATCAGTTGGGGTGTCAACACCACGTTTTTGGTTATTTTAGTGTCCTCAGTATTGCTTACTTCTTCCAAAAAAACCTGAGCGGCGGTTCTTCCCATTTCCAGCGGAAATTGATCAACAGTCGTAATGGTAGTAAGTTCCATAAATCTGGTAAAGGGTTCATTGGAAAAACCTACTACGCAAATATCCTCGGGAATATTAAGTCCACTTTCCTTAATTTCCTGAATAGCTCCCAAAGCAGCGAAATCGCTTGAAGAAAATATAGCGTCTGGTGGAGTTTTCATATCCAAAAGATGGCGGGCAGCTCTTCTGCCATCAAGAACGTTACTCTGTGTCTCAATGACCAAGCTTTCATCAAAATCAATTCCATTATCAGCCAAGGCCTGCTTATAACCCAAATATCTATTCCTAAATATTTCAAAATTCCGATCGTTGGATAGGTGTGCTATACGCTTACAACCTTGGTCCAACAAATGTTTGGTAGCATCGTAACCACCTTTAAAATCATCAATGGTTACTGAACTGATACCTTTTATATCCTTCTTCCTATCAAAAAAGACCAAAGGCGTTTTTTTATTTTTTAGAAGTTTGTTAAACCCCTTATTTTCTTCCAGATTGGCATTGGAAATAGACATTAATATGCCATCCACCTGCACATTTACAAGCGAATTTATTTTTTCGTTTTCTATATGTTCCTGGTTGTGGGTCTGACAGATTATTACGTGGTAACCCTTAGGGTACAATTCTTCTTCAATACCACGTATAACCGATGAAAAGAAATTACTATCTATCCTTGGAACAATAACGCCTACATTATAACTCTTGCCGCTTTTAAGGGCCAAAGCCAACTTGTTCTGCTCATAATTCATTTCCAAGGCAGTCTCCAGAACCAGCTTGCGAGTATTTACACTTATTTTGGTATTGTTGTTCAGGGCCCTGGAAACGGTTGCAGCAGTGAGACCAAGTTTTGTCGCTATGTCGTATATGGTCGTTTTCTTTTTCATGAATTATCTAACTTGGTTCTTAAACAATATCACTATTGTTAGCTATTAATTGGGAACAAACTTAGTCCTAAACAGGCATAAAATTAAAGGAAATAAATGCAATAGGTGCGCATTCCTTTTCCCATCTTCTATTGGACCAGGCCTTCCTTTTAAAGAGCGTTTAGGTATAACCTTGGCAAGATATACTATTTTAACCATTAGATTGTAATCGATTGCAATTTAAGCTGAAGGTGTAATTTGGGAGCCATGATTAAGGAGCTTTAGGTACAATTGTCTATCCTTAACCCTTACTTCAAGTACTTTTCTACAAAATCTTCCTTAAAGGCGCGCCCAATAGGCACATACGTTTCCTTGTCAAAAATGATACGCTTTCCAGATACCTTCACAATTTGCCGTGTATTCACGATATAGGATTTATGTACCTGGGCAAACTGGTCCAATGGTAGGGTCTGCAACCAATACCTTAAGGAATGGGAGGTAAGATGTTTTTTTTCAGTGGTGAAAATTTCGGTATAGTCCGCTTCGGATTGGATATAAAAAATATCTGCAACTGCAATTTTAAGATGCTCGTAGCCCGACTTTATAAAAATCACCTCTGGAACTGTTTTCCTTTCCAAATCCCTTTCCGCGGTAGATCTTTGTAAATTAGGTGCAGGAACTTTGGAAACGGCCATTACGAAGCGTTCAAAAGAAAATGGTTTTAACAGGTAATCCGTCACTTGATATTCATAACTTTCAAGTGCGTATTCTGAAAAGGCCGTGGTTAATATCACATGAGGTTTCTTGTTCAAAGTCTTTAAAAAATCCATTCCCGAAATCTTGGGCAAATGGATATCCAAAAAAATAAGGTCTACCTCTTCCGCTTTTAGATAATCCATGGCCTTGAGGGCATCCGCGAAAGTAGCCTTGAGCTCCAAACTCTTCATTTCACCTATATACTTTTGTAGTACACGCTGTGCGGGCGGTTGGTCCTCTATGATTATGCAACGGATCATGCGCTTCCCTTATTAAGATCAATGTTCAACTTAACAGAATACGTGGTATCTGTTTCCTCAATTGATAAACTATGGGCTCCAGGATAAATAAGCCCTAGACGCTTTTTTACGTTCTGAAGACCTATGCCATGGGAAAGATCGTCAGTATTGGTTTCACGCCGAAAGGAATTGGAGCATTCAAATTGTAATAGGCCATTTTCAGATACTTGGATATCTACGCTGATAAAAATATCTTCTGATTGACTAGCGGTACTGTGCTTAAAGGAATTTTCCACAAATACGGTCAATATTAGCGGCGCAATTCGGTATCCGGACCCTATAATATCTGTTTTAAAATCTACGGTTCCCCTATTTTCAATCTGCAATTCGCTTAATTGGGTATAGTTTTTAAGGTGTTCTATCTCCTTGGTCAGTGGCACATATTTTTCCTTGCAGTCGTACAACATATACCTCAACACCGAAGAAAGTTCCAAAATAATGGTAGGTGTTTTTGGGGAATTATCAATGGCATAAGAGTAAAGATTGTTCAAATTGTTGAACAAAAAATGGGGATTGATCTGTGATTTTAAAAATTGCAGTTCATTTTCCTGTGCCGACATTTTTAACTTTTCTACTTCACTTTGGGAACTTATGGCATCCCAAGCAAACTTAAATCCCGACAAAATTCCAATTACCGGCAAAACATCGAAAACGGCATAATAAATCCCAGGAACAATTCTTGCTCTTTTGGTTCCTGGATAAAAAACCAGTTCCAAAAGCTCTTCGGCCCAAATCACACCAAACAACACCAAAACCACCAATCCCAAAAACTGCCAATATTTTTTTCGGTATAAAAATCTGGGCATTAGGAAGTAGGTAATAAAAGCGGCAAAAACGGTATAGACCAAAAAGAAAACCAGCTGGGCAAAGGTAATCCCCGGATTGTTCTTGTCGAAGGAATAGAAAAGCAGCACCAGGATATGGAGCACGACTTGAAAGAACAGTTCCTTCCTGGAAATCATGGCTTTTTTCATAATCCAAATCTAAGCTATTGCTCCCATTTCAAAAAATAGTGCTACGTCAACGGCAAAATTAAACCCCCAAACGGCGTATGCCCTACATAAAAACTACCCGCTGTCGTTCAATGGAATACTTTTGTCGTTCACAGAAAATACCCCTCTCATCTCGGTAAAAAAATGAATCTTTGTAATTCTTACAATTAAAATTAATAAAGGAAGCCATGAAAAAAATTTTGGTACAATTGTTAATCGCTACTTCATTCATACTCTATTGCCCTGTTGCCATGGCACAGGTAACCATAAAGGGAACTGTGGTGGAGGAATCCAGCGGACAGCCTATTGCCTATGCAACGGTAATGGTCGGCGATAACGAAACCAAAAAACCAATAGATGGCACTACCACTATGGATGATGGCAGTTTTAGCTTGGAGACCGATGCGTCCGACTATTATATAGAGGTAAGTTTTCTAGGTTTCCGGACCAAAACATTTGGACCGCCACCAACACAGGGCAAAACTATAGATTTAGGGAAGGTTGCCCTTACAGAGGATGCAGAACAACTACAGGAAGTAGTGGTACAGGGCGAGGTTTCACGTACCGAATTTAAATTGGACAAACGAGTATTCAACGTAGGCAAAGATCTTAGTACTACTGGGGCAAGTGCCTTGGAAGTTTTAAACAATGTTCCATCCGTTAACGTTAACATTGAAGGTCGCATTAGTCTGAGGGGGAGCCAGGGAGTTCAGATTCTCATCAACGGAAAGCCATCCATCATTGCTAGTGAAGAAGGAAATGCCCTGGGAACTATTACGGCAGATATGATTGAAAAGATTGAGGTAATGACCAACCCTTCAGCCAAATATGATGCCGAAGGGACTTCAGGTATAATCAATATCGTTTTAAAAAAGGAGGAGCGCAAAGGACTCAATGGCTCCATCTCGGTGAATACTGGGGCGCCTGATAGCCATAGTGTTGGGGTAAGCCTAAACAGAAGAACAGAGAATTTTAACCTGTTCACGCAATTGGGAATAGGCCTTAGGGATATGCCCAACGACCTTGAAACCAGAAACGTAGATTTGGAAAACAACACCACCATTCTTAGTAATGGTACCGAGTACCGAAATGAAACCTATTATAATATAGTCCTTGGAACCGATTATCACATTAATGACAACAACGTACTAACTCTCTCAGGCAACTTTGCCATGGAAATAGAGGAACAACCCTCCAACACCAGTTTTGTGGCCTTAGACTCCAACAATACCATTAGCTCAGAATGGGAGCGAACCGAAGTTACAGACGCAAAAAATCCTAAATTTCAGTATGAACTACAGTATAAAAAGGATTTCGAGAACCATGAGGACCATACCCTGCTTTTTAGTGGCTTAGGAAATTTCTTTGGGAAGGACCAATCCTCCGAATTCTTGAATACCACCATTTCCGGGGATGACAATGATAGCAGACAGCAGACTAGAACAGATTTTAAAGAAGCTATATTTACCTTTAAACTGGATTATACCAATCCTATAACTGACGAGTGGACCTTGGAAACAGGGGCGCAATATGTCATGAACGACGTAAGCAATGATTATGAGGTAAATAATTTCACCGACGGTGCCTTTGTTAACGACCCCGGTCTGACCAACGTCTTTGAATTCGATCAAAAAGTGCTAGGCCTATACGGTACCGGTTCATATGAAGGAAAAAAATGGGGCATAAAGGGAGGCTTACGCTTGGAACAGACCGGTCAGAATACCTTGCTTGTTACTACAAGCTCGACTAACGATCAAAACTACGGTAATTTTTTTCCCAGTCTTCACAGCTCCTATAAATTTAGCGACAAGGTTTCCGTTCAAGCTGGTTACTCCAAACGTATTTACCGACCAAGAATGTGGGATTTGAATCCCTTTTTCAATATCCGAAACAATTATAGCGTACGCCAGGGTAATCCCGACCTACAGCCCGAATTTACCGATTCCTATGAGATAACCAGTATATACATTTTAGGCCCTGCAAGCATAAATTTTGGGGTGTACCACCGCTATACCACAGACGTCATAGAGCGTATTACTACCTTCGAAAACAACGTTAGCACCACCAAGCCAGAGAATATTGGAACCAATAAAGCTACTGGTATAGAATTCAATGCGAAGTATAGTCCTGCCAAATGGCTAACCTTGAACGGGGATTTTAATTATAATCAATTTCAAAGGGATGGCATCTTCGAGACCACGGTTTTCGATTTTAGCAACCAACAATGGACTTCCAAATTAATGACAAAAATTAAACTTCCTTCCGATTTCGATTTGGAAATGACGGGCAACTATCAGTCCAGTTACCAAACGGTACAAAGTGACGTTAGTGATATGCTGTTTATGGATATGGGGCTTCGAAAAAATATAATGAAAGGCAAGGCCGTCCTCAATTTAAGCGTAAGGGACCTATTCGCCTCTAGGGTGGACGAGAGCCAAATTGCCCAGGCCAATTACGAGGTTTACAATCGCCGTCAAAGAGGCACATTTGTGGCCCTTGGCTTTAGCTATGGCTTCGGTAAGGGAGAGGCCATGCAGTATTCCGGACAACGTAGAAGGTAAACAAAGTCCTCGTATGGGCTAACAAAAAAATCCAACCTAGTTGAATAGGTTGGATTTTTTTGTTTGGATCGTCAGGAACTAATTTGGTATAATGCCCCAGTTCCCTATGAGCACTAACCAATTTTTAGTGGGAGCCCTATCCCTATTACTCCATTTCGAAACGCTCTAGGTAGACGACTCCTTTTTTGCCCTTAAGGGAAATACCCCATCCCGGAATTTCTTTGACCTGGTTCCCATCCTCCAAATGTGGGCGATAAAGGCCTGGAGCTATTGGAATTTTCTTTAGATTTTCTTCTATTGGGGAAAAGTTAATTCCATCCTTGGCCCAATGTATGGATTTACTCAGCGATGCCAGGGAAGCAATCCCCCCATTTTGGTTCCAGATCAATACTTCATGTCCCCTATCTATCAAGGGTTCTGGGTGCTTTTTATACGGTCCTTCTGGTTGGTCGGCCAAAGCGACCCCCATTTTTGTGAGCCCGGGCCCTTTTTTTCCATGAACAATAGAGCGACCCTTGTAATACAACCAAATTTTATCATCCTTTACCAACAAACTGGCATCATCTATCCGGTAACTATCAAAATCCTCGGGTACCTCACTAACTTCCAAAATCGGATTGTTTTTGACCCTAACGAAAGGACCTTCCGGGCTATCGGCAACTGCCAGGCCAATGGCGGTAAAGTCGTTCGTTGAATTATTTTCAAACTCCTTTTTTGCATTACCTGGGGTAGGTTTTACACCCGTGTAATACAAATAATATTTTCCCTTATGGGCCAATATATTGGGGGTAAAAACAGAGTGGCTGTCAAATTCGCCCTGCTGTCCAACATCCAAGGCCATGCCCTGCTCCTCCCAGGTACGCCCCTCATCCTTTGAGGTAGCATACCAAATGGTTGCCCAATACCCTGCCGTTGTTGGTCTATCCATTCGAGAATACCACACATAATAGGTGTCCCCTACATTTATAACATCACTATTGTCCCGTCTGTTGTACAGACTGTCTATTCCTATGCCCGGAATCTCCTGATAGGTAAATGTGGTAGTCGCTGCCTGTGATTGACTTGCAACTTCTTCTACTTCTTTTGGTTTCTCCTCGATTTTGGATTTACAGCTTGTTAAAAATAGTATTGATAATGCCATACAAACATTTATTACATTCAGGGGTTTTTTAACTGATTTTTGCATAAGTTTTCTTGTTATGAATTTTTCTTTAAAATGGTAGTACGGACGCCGGCGGAAGCGGCACTTTATTGTTTTTTCGCCAAGTTATTAGTTCATTCAACAATTGGGAAGCTATTTCAGGATTATTTTCCGCCAAATTATGAGCTTCCTTTAAATCTTTTTCCAAGTTGTACAATTCTACAATACCATCGTTTAAATACTGGATCAGCTTCCATTGGTCCTTTCTGATTATGGAACAGGGCGGATTTTTATAGGTACTTGCCACATGCCAAAATAGCGCCCGCTCTTTAAATGCAGCTTTTTTCAACAAAGGCAGCAAACTTTCCCCATCAAGTTTTCCCTCATAACCCTTCACCTGGGCCAACTCTAAAAATGTGGGAAAATAGTCCATTCCGCATATCGGGGTTTCTGAAACCCCGGCCTCAACATGACCTTTCCAATTTACAAAAGCAGGTACCCGTATGCCGCCTTCGTAAATAGTTCCCTTGGCTCCGCGCAAGGTATTTGTACCGCTTTGCAAACCGTTAAATCCGTTATCGGAAGTGAATATCACCATGGTATTTTCCCTCAACCCCTCCTGATCCAAATAATCAAAAATGCGTTTCACATTTTCATCTATGGAGGCAATCATGGTGGCGTAACCGGCAATTTCTTCACGGTTATTTTCTCCTTGACCTGTTATGGAATCAGCCGCTTTGCCCATAAATTTCTGAAACGAATCCTTGTCTCTTGGCACTGTAGGGCGATGTGGTGCATAATAATGAAGGTTCACCAAAAAGGGTTGCTGTTTATTGCGTTCAATAAAATTGATGGCATCATCCGTCAAACGGTCCGTCAACCATTCATCATCGTCCTTATCCCCAATAAAAGGATTCTTGAAAGGGGCCTTATAGCCACCGCTTTCAGATTTATAGCCTTCTGTATACCCGCGGGCAGGATCGCCCCACCAGGTGCCTCCTACGTTCTCATGAAACCCCTTTCCCAAAGGATAGTATTTTTGAATATCGATGGATAAGTGGTCTGCCAACCAATCCAAGTTTCCGTTGGCAGGTTGCTTTAAGGGTTTTTCAAATGGATAATCTGTTTCCTCTTCTGGATTGGGACCTACCACATGCCATTTTCCCAAGTGGATGGATCGGTAACCTGCATTTTTTAATGGCTCTGCATACATGGTATGTTCCAGGCCAACCGTCCAACGCGAAAATATATTGTGTTGGTTATCCCCTTTTTCCAAAACGGGGACATTGTATATTCCCGTCCTAAACGACTGTTTACCCGTTAACAAAGCTGCCCGTGAAGGGGAACAGGTGGGGTACATATAGGCATTGCTAAAGACAAGGCTTTCCCCTGCCAGCTGATCCAGATTGGGGGTTTCAAACCAATTGCTCCCCATAAAGCCCACATCTTGCCACCCTAGGTCATCGGCCATGATGAAAATAATGTTCGGCCTTTTTTCTGACTTACAGGAAGACAGTATCCAACAACAGAGAACGAACGCTATCGTCTTTTTAATGATTCCCATCCAAATCTACTTTTTTGGTCCCTTTCAACGCCTTATTCACATCCGTTTGTATGGCATTGGGAGCGTGTTGTTCACTTTTTGTTGCTATTTCAAAAGACCAGGCATAATCACTTTTTCCCAAGTCTGCCGGAGGGATTATTTCCAAGCCTTCAGGCGTTATGCTCCATTTAACCTCAGCCTCAGATCCTAGAAGTTTAACCGACTTCACTTCATTCTCTGCCCATCCTTTGGTAGCTTCAATAACTATAGAATTCACTGGTTTTTCCAATGCAATTGCAAAGAGCTTTGTTCCCTTGGTAGTAAAAGCAAGATTTCCCTTTTCCTGTTCATTTACCTTCCAATAGCGGGTTCCATAAATGGCCTCCCTATTTATTTCCAGCCACCTACCCATTTCGTGCAGTCGCTCCAATTGCTCCTCTGGAATAGTGCCATCAGCCTTGGGTCCGATATTTACCAAAAAGTTACCATTTCTGGAAATTACCTCTACCATCTCCTTAATAACGTCTTCTACGGTCTTGTAAGTGTCGTTTTCCAAATATCCAAAGGAGGTACCAAAGGTGGTACAGCTCTGCCATTTTGGGCCAATTACGTCCAGTTTAAGGTTGTCCTTTTCCAAACAGCCTACCCCATCGGGCCAGTTTCTATTGCCTCCCTTGTTGTTAACATAGACTTCCTGTCCCCTTTCCACTCCATTATTCATAAAATCGGTGATCATAAGACGACACTGGTCATAGAAATATTGGATTACTGGCTTAAATTCCTGGGGGTTTTTTCGAGTATCGTTCCCATCCCTGGTAAAAATAGGAATATCGTCTATCCATAAAAAGTCGGGTTGGTATTTCTCCTGAATTTCTTTCCACCGAGCTACATATTCATCCACGGCCTCTTTACTGAAACCAAACGGTCCATAGAGTGATTCCGCCTCCGGAACACGCTTAATTTCTTCAAGGATATCTGGCCGTGCCTCTGCGTCTACCACGTACTTTTCGGTGGTAAAAAAGCTGGTATGTCTTTCCCTATGATAGGATGGAGCATATTTTAAACCTTGTTTCTTAACCGCTTTTCCCAAATCACCTACGATATCCCTTTTGGGCCCCATGTCCATGGCATTCCAAGGCGTAAGATCCGAATCCCAGTTGGCCCAGCCGTCATGATGCTCTGCTGTTAATACCACGTATTTTGCACCGACCTCGGCAAAGAGTTTAGCCCAGTCGTCAGGATTCCAATTTTCAGCTTTAAACTCGGGAATAATATCCTTGTAACCAAACTCCGGAGGTGCGGCACCCCAACGCTCTCTTAAATAGTTATAATAATATGTTGAATCTTCGTATATAAGTTTAGGAACGTGTTCTGCATACCCTCTTCCTTCTTTACGGTGACCGATAACACTGTATGGCCCCCAATGAATAAAGATTCCTATTTTCCCGTCATTGAACCAATCGGGTACTGGCATTTTTTGAAGGGATTCCCAACTACCGTCATAAGTTAATTTTACAGTAGCTTCTGTCTTTTTTTCTGAATTACAAGCCCCTAACAATAAGGCTATGACAATAATTAAGATTGATTTTGATACTCCCATTTTTTATCTATTTAATTCTACTTTAATACAGTTTCCAAATTTTGATATACCACGCTTAAACCAGACATCAAAATTAGTTTTGGGGCCTGTAGGTTGATAAGGCGGCTTCCATTTCCTTTACAATTTCCGGGTATTTGTTATGCACATTGGTAGTTTGATATTTATCCTCCTCCAAATTGTATAGTTGTGCCACAGGAGCATCATCTTTTATATGCCCATCCTCTATATCGCTATTAACACCTCCTACAAAAGCTACGGCAGGAGCTCCGCCCCAAGCGTGATGATGTGGTTTGGACCCTGAAAACCCACCACTTCCTTGTGCTGGAATATACATCCATTTTCCTTTCCGTAGGGATAAATGGGTAGGTTTACTGGCAGCCAAAAGCAACTCTTTTCTAATAGGTTCTTCTGGTTTATCTACCAAAGCTGATAAAACGTTTACACTGTCGGAATTATCCATTTTGTTTAGATCCTGTCCGGTAATAGCCATAAAGGTGGCCAGCATATCTACATTACAGATCAACTGATGCGATACACTGCCCGCTTCAATTTTCCCTGGCCATTTGGCGATGAAGGGTACCCGGTGGCCACCTTCCCACACCCCGAACTTGAAGCCCAAGAGATCTCCGTTTATCTTGTGTCCGGCCTTTATGGCATTACGACCTCCTAAATTCAGCATCGCCCCATTATCGCTCGTGAAAATGATCAACGTATTATCTGCAACTCCTTGCTTTTCCAAGGTAGAAGTTACTTGTCCCACCATCCAATCCAATTCTTGAATAAAATCTCCATAAAGTTCGGCATCGCTTTTTCCCTGAAAGTTTTTTCCGGGAGTAAACGGGTGATGAATATGGGTGGTGGCCATGTACAAAAAGAAAGGATTTTGCTTTTCATTGGTAGTTTTCTCCGTAATCCAATCCACAGCCTTTCCTGCCAGTACCGTACCAACGGTATAATCGTTGTACAACTTATGGGCTTTTACAGCACCTTTAAACATATTGGCCGTTCTTTGTGAAGCTTCTGGCGGTATAGGAGTAATTGGTGTAACCTCTTTCTCCTTTCCTCTACCTACATACACCAAAGGGTCGTTTGGATCCGCTCCCACCACACGGTCATTTTCTACATACACATAAGGCGGCGCGCTGTTTACCACCGGAATACCATAGTAATAATCGAACCCTAAATCATTGGGTCCAGGCCGCAATGGTTTATTCCAAGTGTTTTCGCCCTTACCAAATCCTAAATGCCATTTTCCCAAGGCAGCCGTTGCATAGCCACTGTTTTTAAACACATCGGCAATGGTCAATTGTTCTGGGTTTATCAATAATTCTGAAGTAACGGGCGCAGGCCCCCAAATGCCTTTTCCGTTATTGCCACGAACAGGATATTGCCCAGTAAGCAAAGCATAACGGGATGGGGTACAGACTGCCGATGCAGAATGGGCATCGGTAAATATTTTACCTTCACTTGCCAATTTGTCTATGTTTGGCGTTTTTACTTTTGTGGCCCCATAGCAACCTACATCTCCATATCCCAAATCATCTACCAAAATATAAACTACGTTGGGTTTGTCTTGAGCAAACAACATGGATAGACCAAAACAAAAATAGAAGGTTGCAACGGTCATTACGCGCTGTAATATTCCACAATATTTCATTTTTGAAAACATATTATTTATCGTTTATTGTTTAATGCTTTCTTTTCTGGGAATAATATCATTTGGTGTAAAATAGGGCTCTGTTCCCAAAGGACCGGCATTTATTCCTCTTGCACCCAAATGCCCAATATCCCCCTTGGCCCAGTCCAATAGTTTAGTCAGTTCGGTAACAACCTCCGGGTTTTCGGCAGACACATCGGTGGTCTCCCCTATGTCGTTTTCCAAATTGTACAACATGTGTTTTGAAAACAAGATTCGATCTTCGGGTGCAGAGTGTATGGGCCATTTCATATAAACAATAGAGGTGGAATCTGGGCGATGCGGCAAATGTAATTTCCATTTGCCTTTGCGTACAGCTCGCAATATATGGTGTTGATAATAGAAAAAAGGTCTTTCCAGTTCAGTTGATTTTCCATGGATAATGTCCGAAATATCCAAGCCATCTATCACTCTGTCCTTAGGGATTGGTCCTCCTGCAATTTGGGCCAATGTGGGCAACATATCGATGGTAGCCGTTACCAAATCCGAAGTTTTTCCGGCCGGCACTTTTCCGGGTGCCCTAATTATACATGGTACCCTAATTCCGCCTTCCCAAGCAGAAGTTTTTGCACCCCGAAGGGGTTCGGCGTTTCCGCCATGGTCTCCTTTTATCCACCACGGGCCGTTGTCACTGGTAAAAATTACATAGGTATTGTCATCCAGCCCGTTTTCTTTTAACTTGGCCAAGATCCGTCCAACATTAAAATCAATTTCTTCTATAACATCGCCATAAAGGCCAGCGTCCGACTTCCCTTTAAACGCATCTGAAACCGCCAATTTAGTATGCGGCATAGTATGTGCCAGATATAAGAAAAATGGCTGTTCACTACTCTTTTCAATAAAGTCTATAGCCTCATCCGTATACCTTTTGGTAAGTGTGGACATATCAGCATTCTTTTCAATAAGCTGATTATTTCTCAATAAATGAACTCTGGAATCGTTACTTGTGGGTGTAAAAAAAGACGTATCAAATCCTTGATGCATTGGAAGTAGATTGGGGTTAAATTGCTCCGGATTATGCCCGGCAAGGTCCCATTTTCCTATCATGCCCGTTTTATAGCCAACAGTTTTTAAGACCTCGGCTATCGTAACCTCGCTTAAAGAAAGTTTGGGATGTGGCGCGTCTCCATAGTCGTTTCGGGCATTGCGCATTGGGTATCGGCCCGTCATTAATGCCGCTCGCGATGGCCCGCAGACCGTTTGGGCATAAAAGTTGGTAAATCTCATCCCTTCGGACGCCATTTTATCCAAGTTTGGAGTCTTGATGTTCGGCGACCCATAACAGCCAACATCACTGTACCCCTGGTCATCGGTAAAGATGATAATGAAGTTTGGCTTAGCGGCAGGATCTTGTTTTTTCTGCATACAGGCCGCTGCCAAAAAAAATAAAATACTGCCCGTTACAATAATATTCGCCCTCATTTTCTTATTTAATAGGTCTAATCCACATACAATGTCCGCCTCCCGGTGCCATTACGGCCTTAATAACATCTCCTTTTTTAACTTTGCCGTTCCTAACCTGGTAAGCTTCTGGATTGGTCTTACAATGGGTTTCACTAGTGTCTTCATAAAAGGTGATATCGTATTCTTTATCGGCCTCCAAAACGTCGAGATCAATGTCCAGAGTTCCTCCCTGTTGGTTATAAACGCTTCCAATAAACCATTCTTTACCGTGGCGCCTTGCCGTTGTAATATATTCGCCTATTTTGGAATGCAGGATCTTGCTCTCGTCCCATTTCCCAACAGGCAATTTTTGAATAAATTCGAAAAGATCGGCCTTGGCTTCATAAGCTTCCGGGGCATCTGGGATACAGACCAAACCACTGAAAATGATAAGCGTTCTAGCTGCTTCGGAGGTCACGGTTGAAAAATAAGTATTTGTTTCCCGTGGGCCTTTTTGTCGTAGCCCACTGTTGATCCCCGTTAGATCAAAATTGCCGTTGTTCATATCCAAAGGACCGGTGATGGCGTTTATCAGTGCCATTTTAATGAACGACTCGGGTGTAAAGGCCCTACGTGAATCTTGCTGGGCATGGCAGTATTCCCGAGTAATGGCATTAGGGTAGGAACGTCGTATTCCTGTAAAAGGTACCGGACTGTCATGGAAATCGATCAGCAACTCACTTGCTGCACTTTTCTGAATGGCCTCCCTGGTAAAATCCACATTACTGCCCATAAATCCGTATTTGATGCCTTTCATTCCCAAAGACTGGTAATAAGGAAAAAGTTCATCATCCCCATATTCTCCATGCCTCCTGTCATAATACAACATTAGATCTACCTCCTTTTCCGCGGCATAATCGATTACCTTTTTCAGGTCCAGTTTATCAGAAAGCTCAAAATGCCCTTTGGTTACCTCCTTATACCAGGAATCATCGATAAGAAAATAGTCGATTCCCTTTTCAGCGGCAAAGTCGATGAAACGGAAATAGCTTTCGGTATTAATGCCATACACAAACCCATCAGGAGCGGTGTAACCATGAACCCGCCAATCCCACAAGGTCTTTCCGGGCTTTATCCAATCCGTATTATCAAGTTTGGACGGACTTGCCAAATTGATGGGCACTGTGTTCACCACAAGGTCGCCAGCCGATTTCCCAAAAAGAATTACCCGCCAAGGACTGGTCCATTCCTTTTCACTTAATACTACTTTGTTAATTGATGCAATTTTTCCTTCCATCCCCCCAACATCAAGATGCATGGGATCCATACCATTGGCCACATAAAGATCCGACTCCAATAATGCCATAAAGGATTGGTCTGTAGATTCAACCACTAAAGGCACACTAATTTTTCCTTTTTTAGGACCTTTGTCCTGTAAATAATCGGTGAGTCCTTTATAATCCAAGGGGCCCAATGGTTCACTTTCGCCTGCTGGTGTAAAATAATTACTGCCGTTGGGCAAATTGTAAGTGCATTTAAAAATGGCCTCCTTTGGTTTTTCGCCTTCGTTGAGGACAAATCTAAAAGCAACTCCTTCATTATACGCCCTGGCCAACAATTTTCCCTCTACTCCATCGATATTTAGATCCAATTGAAGTTCTTTATAATGGTCACGGATGCTGCTATGCTGCCCCCAAACCGGATTCCAGCTATCGTCGTTTTCAATTTCTGTGGCATCCAAGATGGTCACCTTCGCGTTCGGTACTATTTCCAATTCCGAAGTCCCGACAAGTTCTACACCTTGAGAGCCAACCTGATAATTCAACTTATTATCAACAAGCTGTATCCCTATGGAACTATTACCATCTGGAGAAGTAAGGTTGATATTATCCAGGGATTTTTGGCAAGATACCAACGCTGTCAGCAAGGCAATAAAAAAGAATATTCTTCGCATAATCATTATAATTTTAATTTTTACATTTTTAATCTTTGGTCTCCATACTGCCCCACCAGTTGTTTTTGGGGTCAAAATCATTGGATAACAGGTCGATACGTTGTTTTTCCAGTGCAGGCATCTTGTCATATTGCATTTTATGCAAAAACTCCCTGGCCTCTTTTTCTGAATAAACAAGGTAGGCCGTGCATATTTTGCTCCACAATTTTATCCGATAGTCGAACAAGGTTCTCCCCAACTTGATCATATGGATATTGATAAAACTGGGTATCTTATCCTTATACTATTTTCTTTAGGTATCGGTTCAAAACTTACGCCATCGGCATGGTAGTGGGAGCGAATTGGAATATCAGCCAAAACCAAAAGTATATGAAACAGATCTACCAATGTCATTTAATTAATGTTTATTCACTCCATACAGGCCTTATCCAGATACAATGTCCCCCACCAGGGGCCATTATTGCCCTAATTACATCATCCTTTTTTACTTTACCATTCCTCACTTGGTAAGCTTCTGGATTGGTCTTACAATGGGTTTCTGGGGCATCTTCATAATACGTTACCTTATACTCCGTCCCTGCATCCAGAAAGTTGAGCTCAATATCCAATTCCCCACCCTGTTGGTTGTACACACTGCCAATAAACCAATCTTTCCCATGGCGTCGGGCAGTTGTGATGTACTCCCCAATTTTTGAATGAAGAATTCGGGTTTCGTTCCATTTCCCTACAGGTTGTTTTTGGATAAATTCAAATAGATCTTTCTTGGATTCGTATGCCTCAGGGGCATCAGGAATACAAACCAATCCACTGAAAATTACTAGCGTTCGGGCGGCTTCAGAGGCCACTGTTGAATAATAAGTATTTGTTTCAAGCGGGCTTTTATGCCGCAAACCACTATTTATCCCCGTTATATCAAAATTACCGTTGTTCATATCCAATGGACCCGTTATGGCATTAATCAATGCCATTTTAATAAAGGACTCGGGAGTAAAGGCTCTTCTTGAATCTTGTTGGGCGTGACAATATTCGCGGGTGACTGCGTTTGGAAAGGTCCTGTGTATACCGGTAAAAGGAACTGGCCCATCATGAAAGTCGATGAGCAACTCACTTTCAGCACTTTTCTTAATGGCTCCTCGAGAAAAGTCCGGGTTATCACCCATAAATCCATACTTTATCCCTTTGGCGCCGAGCGATTGAAAATAGGGATATAATTGAGTGTCCCCAAAATCCCCTCTTTTTCTGTCATAATATAAAATAACATCAACTTTTTTTTCCTTCGCGTAATCCATGACTCTGGCAATATCTAGATCCTCCTTAACTTTGAATTCTCCATCAGAATGCCCGCTATACCATCCACCATCGATCATAAAATACTCAATACTTGTAGCAGCCGCATAGTCAATAAAACGAAGGTAACTTTCTGTATTGATCCCATAGACGAAACCATCAGGAGCGGTATATCCATTTACACGGAAATCCCATAAACACTTTCCTGGTCTTATCCAGTCTGTATTCTCTAATTGACATGGGGTTGCCAAGTTTATAGCAGTGGTGTTTACTACTAAATCGCCAGCAGATTTGCCTAAAAGAATTAACCTCCATGGTGTAGTAAGACCTTCCTCACTTAATTCAACTTTGTTAATAGATTCAACATTTCCAGCCTCCAAATTAACTCCAAGATTCATAGACTTAAAGCCATTTGCTGCATACAAGTCCGATTCCAAAAGCGCTATATACAAATGGTCTGGTGTTTCAACAAGTAAAGGCACACTAATTGTTGTTTTTAGACCCTTATCCATTTCTCCTGAATGATAGGTGTTTAAATCCTTAAGGCTAAGGGGGCCCATAGGTTCGTGTTCACCCCGAGGCGCAAAAAAGGCACTCCCATCTGGCAAGGCGTACGAACAACTAAGTACTGCCTCCTTTGGTTTTGGACCATCTGCAAGCACAAAACGGAAAGCCACACCTTCGTTATAGGCCCTCGCCAGCATTTTCCCTCCCACTCCATCGATATTTAAATCCAATTGAAGTTCTTTATAATGGTCCCTGATGCTACTTTGCTGCCCCCACGCAGTAGTCCATGTACTATCGTGTTCAACAATCCGGGAATCCAATACAGTTACTGCAGACTCAGTGAATATTTCCAATTCAGAAATTCCAAGTATTTCTTTTCCAGACCAATTAAGCTGATAAGTAAGGGTACTATCAATCAATGAAATTCTCAAGTCAATATTACCATCTGGGGAAGTTAAGTTGAAATTATCAAGGGATTTTTGGCAGGACACCAACCCTGTCAGCAAGGCAATAATAAAGAAGATTCTTCGCACTATCATTATAATTTTAATTTTTACATTTTTAATCTTTGGTCTCCATACTGCCCCACCAGTTGTTGTTGGGATCAAAATCATTGGATAACATTTCCATCCGTTGTTTTTCCAGTGCAGGCATCTTTTCATATTGCATTTTGTACAAAAACTCCCTAGCCTTTTCTTCTGAATATTCAGGATCGGGCTTTGCGTATTTGGCCCCCACCTCTTTTAGATAATTAAACAACTCCTTGTTAAGTTCCTGTACCTTATCAGGATAGTCCGCCGCAACATCCGTTGTCTCACCAAGGTCTTTAGACAGGTTATAGAGTTCTTTTCTTCCATCCTCATAGTAATGAATAAGTTTCCAGTTGCCCCTACGAATAATGGAAGAAGGTTCCCCCCCTTGGTTACCGTAGTGCGGGAAGTGCCAGATAAGGGCACGCTCGGCCAATGGTTCCCCTTTAAACAAAGGGAGAAGGCTAATGCCATCACTATGTTGTTTTGGAAGCTGTTGGGCACCTGCCAACTCCAAGAATGTGGGATAAAAATCTGTTCCGGAAACGGGATAGTCAATTCTATCACCTCCCTTGGAGAGACCAGGAATTTTGATAAAATAGGGTTCCCTTATACCTCCCTCAAACTGATATCCTTTACCAGCACGCAAAGGTTTGTTAGTGGTAGAAAAATTATCCCCCGCTGCCACCCCTCCATTGTCGGACGTAAACACAATAATGGTATTTTCCTCAAGCCCCAACTCTTCGAGTGCTGAAAGCACCTGCCCAACAGCCTCATCCATTTGCTCTACCAAGCCAGCATAAATTGGGTTGTCCTGCACCTGGCGAATGGGCAAAAATTTTCCCATGCTATAGGCGCTTTTCGCCACTCCTTGTTGCACTGCCTTGTCCCGGTATTTCTTCCATTTTTCCTGAGTGGTCTGAATGGGCGAATGCACTGCATAAAAGGAGAGATAGGCAAAAAAGGGTTTTCCGGTTTTCTGAGGATTATTTTCTTGAATGAATTTCACCGTTTCCTTGGCAAGGCGATGCGAGAGGTTCTCCCCATCCTTCAGGTTTTCCAAATTCGGATTTTCATAGGGAGAAAAATAACCTCCCCTTGGCCCTCCGGACGTCCAGCCGCCAACGTTGATATCAAATCCATGATCTTCGGGCCATGAACCCTTGTCCCCCAAATGCCATTTTCCGGCAAAAAATGTTTTATAACCGTGCTGTTTCAACGCTTCGGGCATGGTAATATACTCCTTGGGCAGGTTATGGGTATATTTTGCAGGAAGCAGTTTTGTAAAACGATTCCTTTTTCGCCATGCTTCACCGGAAGGGGACCCAATATGTACGGTAATATCATGCCTGGCAGTAAATTTACCGGACATAATACTTGCCCGTGAGGGACTACAGACCCTACTGGCGGCATACCCATTGGTAAAAATGGTTCCTTGATCTGCTATCCTGTCTATGTTGGGTGTTTCATAGTAAGTGCTGCCCATACAACTCAGATCTGTATAGCCCAAATCATCGGCAAGGATGAAAACAATATTGGGTTGCCCCTTACTTTCCTGTTTTTGACAGGAAACATGTAATACTGTTATACAAGAGAGAATGGATATATAAAATCTTCGCATGGACTTGTGTAGTTTGAATTGTTGAAAATTTAATTATCGTGAATTTGATTTAAAAATAAATGTAAATAATTGATTATAAATTAATTAAAGCTAATGCTCATGTCTCCTCGAGTGCAGTCGAGAGGTTTTCAACAATTATATAGTTAAAATGAGGTCTCGACTGCGCCCGTCTGCCGACGAGGCAGGCTCGACCCGACAACATTAACCTAAAAAAATCATTAACAATTAAAAACCAACCGAACTCACCTTAATTAATAATTTCTTCAATTTGCTCCCAACCTTGCATACCATCATTTTCCTGTTTGGCTCCAGGCGTACTCCTTCCATCAAGAATGATTTTTTTAAGGGCCAACTTAAGCTCTGCCGCCTTCTCCGGGAATTGGGCTATCAAATTTTTTGTTTCCCCAATATCGGCCGCCAAATTGTATAGCTGCATAGCGGGCAAATCCAGTTTCTCTTGTTTTATATCCTGTGGCCTTGGGTAGCTCCAACCTCCGGAACCTGGACAAACACTTAATTTCCAAGAGCCCTGTCTGATGGCAAAAGATCCATTTATGGAATGATGTACGGTATATTCACGTATTTCCTCATCCTTTTTCCCTTGTATAAGAGACAGCATACTATAACTATCCTCCGCCTCGGTATCTTTAATTTTATACCCTGTCAATTCTGCGCAAGTGGCAAAAAAATCGGTGGTACAGATAATTTTGTCCGTACTTGTATTTTTTGGAGCCTTATTAGGCCATTCTACTATAAAAGGTACATGGTGCCCTCCTTCAAAAATATCGGCTTTGGTTCCCCTAAAAGTATAGCTGGGATCATGGTCTACTTTGGCAAGCTCTTCAAAATCGGCCTTTGGAGAACAGCCATTGTCACTGGTAAACACCAAGAGGGTATTTTCGGATATGCCCTGTTTTTTAAGGGCGGCCCTTATTTGGCCTACCACATCATCTACCTGCATTACAAAATCGCCGTACATATTGGTATTGCTCTTGCCCAAAAATTCCGTGGTTGGTAAAATGGGTGTGTGTGGTGCGGGCAATGGGAAATATAAGAAGAACGGGGATTTGCCCTTGGCCTTTTCATCGATATATTTAACGGCCTTGTCCGTCAGATCCTGAAGCACGGTAGCATGAACAAAATCGTCTGAAGTAGGTCCTTTTCTCCAAATGCCTTTTTCATCGACCGATACGGTGGTCTTGGTCGGCACCATAGTAGGCATATCGTTCTCCACATATACATAGGGCGCCATATCAAGGGAGCCACAAAAACCAAAGGAATAGTCGAACCCATGGGTAGCTGGGCCATTTTTAACGGGAGAGGCAAAGTTCACCTCTGGGTTTGCATTAAGTTTATTATGCTCTAAGTTGGGATTCTTATCCTGAATATCCCAGTCCCAGCCCAAGTGCCATTTGCCTACGTAGGCTGTATTGTAGCCCTGTGTTTTAAGCATTTCGGCAATGGTGGTACGTTCTTGTTTTATCAAGGATTTTGAATAACCGCTTAACACAAAGCTCTTCAAGGAGGTTCTCCAATTATATCGACCGGTCAATATCCCGTAGCGAGTTGGAGAACATACCGCCGATGAAGTATGGGCATCGGTAAACTTGACCCCATTGGCCGCCATAGCGTCCAAGTTTGGGGTGGCAATTTTACCTTCGGGGTTAAAAGCTTTAACATCGCCATAACCCAGGTCATCTGCAAGGATGTAGATGATATTGGGGTTTTGGGCTGCTCTTTTTTCTGTCGTTGCCTTATTCCTTTGGGCGTGGACAGAGAGTTGGGAGAAAACGAACAGTATTGTAATAAAATTGAATACTTTTTTCATATGTATAAAAAACTTTAGATGGTGTTTAATTTGCTTTTATGAATCCCTAGACTTTTTCTAAAAAAATCATTTTTAAAAATTTTAAAAATAGATAAAGGATATTGATGTTGCCACTAGTAAAAGCACCACTAGTGGTACGTTTTTTGCTTAGACCATGAGTTTAACGCTATATTTTGATAAATTTTTCACGACATTAAAAAAATCTAACGATATGGAAAAACCCCTTATACTACCCAGGTAATGCCAAAACTTGGCAGGTATAGGAATAAGGATTAGGAGGTAATAAAGGGCAGACAATTGGGTCTGCCCTTTTAAAAAATAAATTAATTCAAAACCTCCTTTTTAATACCTAGGGTATTGAATATTTTCATCGTTAAGATTGAAAAATATTAATTAGTTCCAAGGTGCATTTTGTGTCAGGCCTTTTGCGCGCTCTATTTCAGATTCAGGTATTGGCCAAATATTGGCTTGCCACCCTTTGCCCACTGCAGCTTTAGCCTCCTTTAGAGTACCCCATCTAACTAAGTCTAACCAGCGCAATCCTTCAAATGCCAATTCTACCCTCCTTTCCCTTCTCAAAATAACCCTTAATTCCGCTTGATCCATTGTTGTTATTGCAGGGTAATTGGAAGTATCTTCTTTAATTGTACCATATGCCCGTGCCCTCACAGTGTTGATAGCATCTAAAACAGATTGATCAATAGATCCAGATTCTATTTTTGCTTCTGCAAACATTAACAAAACATCTGCAAAACGAACTACTACAAAATTGGTGCCATCAGGCAACGTAAGTCCATCCTGTCTAGGAGGATCTGTCAACGGATTTAGATATTTTTTCATGTGATAGGGATTGGACCATGGAAAATCATTAGAATCACCAGTTAGCCACGCAGGCCAAACACCTCTGTTATATATGAAATTACCATCATTATCCTTAATGCCGTAAACTGCACCTGGATATTGAATGGATGCCCAAAGTCTTGGATCCCTATTTGCATATTCATCTGCAGAATCAAATAAGGTATTATTGGGATCATCTATCGTAAGTCCATTAGTGCTTTCAAAAGCGTCCACTAATTCTTTAAAAGTAGCAGAACCTTGAGCTGAAGACTGCGTTACTGAATGCCAATTAATAGACTCACCAACACTAGGTTCTACATTACTAAAATGAATATCAAATAATATTTCCGAATTGCCTTCATTCTCCTCATACAAAAGAGTTGAAAAGTTTGGAAATAAACTGTAAGAACCATATACCCCATTTATTATATCTTGCGTCACATTTATAGTTGCATCATAATTTTTTTCATTCAAAAGAACACGAGCTAAAAAGCCAGCTGCTGCTCCTTTTGTCAATCGACCATTTTCTGATACCGTTGTTGGTAAATTATCGATTCCAAATCGAATATCACTAATGGCTGAAGCCATAACATCTGCTTTTGGAGTTCTAACCATATCAACTGCCTCATCTATGGACACAGTATTAAGCAACAAGGGCACATCTCCAAAATATGGTACAAGATTGGCATGGAAAAACCCTCTTAAAAAACGGGCTTCCGCCACCATTTTATTCTTTAATGCCTCATCCATTTCAACGTTCTGGACATTTTCTATAAAGTAGTTGGCTCTAAAAACCCCCTCATAACAATGGTTCCAACGTCTCTGGATAGCTGTGTCAGAATTACCTGGAGCTTCCGTACCATCTGATAAATCAGAAAAACCTTGACTCCCAGGCCCTCTTACTATCTCATCGGTGGCTGAACCTAACAAAGGTGCATAAAGCGTAAAGGTGTTTTCCTGTAAAACCCCGTAAACAGCATTCAATGCCTGAGTAGCATCACTTTCTGTTTTAAAAAAATTACCTTCTGCCAGCCCATTTAAATCATTCCTATCTAAAAAATCTTTAGTACAACCCAATAACAATAAACCCATTGTAAGGTTTAATAATATAGTTTTATATATATTCTTTGTGTTCATCTTGTTTTCTTTTTTAAAGTGCAATATTAAATCCTAAGGAAATGATTTTAGTAGTTGGAATACGGTTAAAATCAACCGACCCTCCATTACCCAATGGCCTTTCTGGGTCAATCCCGTCGAACAAATTTGTAATCAAAAATGGGTTCTGAGCATTTGCATAAATCCTAAATTTGGATAGACCAATTGTG
Source organism: Arenibacter algicola (assembly GCF_018860365.1). Taxonomy (GTDB): domain Bacteria; phylum Bacteroidota; class Bacteroidia; order Flavobacteriales; family Flavobacteriaceae; genus Arenibacter; species Arenibacter algicola_B. Next base: position 317,912 of record NZ_JAHKPO010000013.1, on the reverse strand, counting down.
GAAATGACACTCTGCGGTAGGGAATATCCAATTTGGATATTTTTAATTCTTAAATAACCACCAGGATAAAGGTCGAAAGTAGAAGGAAACCTTAATCCTTCATTTCCGTGATATACTCCTTGAAACACCACTCTAGGCAATGTTCCATTAGGATTAAAACTAACAGATTCTTCTAGGTAACGTTTAGGTATACCTCCTTGGGAAGAAAATGGCTCAACCGCATGATAAGTAGCCCAATAATCTACTCCCGAAACTCCATTAGCCTGAATTGACAGGTCGATACCTTTGTAGTTAAAATCAATATTGAAACCGTATACCAGATCAGGGTATGGCTTACCTACAGGCACTTTATCATCTGCTGCCGCCTGTTGGCTTATGACCCCATCACCATTCTGATCAATATATTTAATATCACCTGCGGTTTGATTACCTCTACCATCTGTAATTGGCGCCGCCTGTGCTTCCTCGTGGGATTCAAACAAACCATCAGCTACAATTAAAAAAGGTTGATCAATAGGATATCCTACTTGAACAAGCTGGGTTCCAACTGGACCCCTTATAATCCTATCCACATCTCCGGCTATCTTTATCACTTCGTTTTCTGCGTGGGATAAATTACCACTAACGCTATAATTAAAATCTCCCAAACTATTAGAATATCCTAGAGCGAAATCCCATCCCCATGCATCAACCTCTGCAAGATTAACAACTGGGTTTTCCAGACCTCCAGCCAATCCAGGCACTGGAAATCCCAACAATTGATCTTTACGTGTTTCAAAAAAATAATTAAAATTAAAATTCAATCTGTTCTTAAATAGTCGACCTTCCAATGCTATGTCCTTTTTAACAGCGGTTTCCCATATGGCATCCCTATTAGCTAAACTTGTTGGTCCAGCACCAAGTGCTTGCTGATTATCAAAAACATAACTTAATCCGGCATTTTGTGCAACTGAGGATTGATATAGGTAAAGGCCCCCTGTATCTTGATTACCGACCTCTCCCCAAGATCCTCTAAGCTTTAAAAAGTTTATTAACCCGTCCGTATTAAAGAAATTCTCTTTAGAAAGAATCCAACCTGCAGAAAATGAAGGAAAATATCCCCATCGGTTTTCTGGAGCAAAACGAGAAGTCGCATCTGCCCTAAAGTTTGCGGTTAATAAATATTTCCCCTCGAAATCGTAATTTAAACGTCCAAAATAAGACCTAAAAGCAATATGGTTAGCACTACCCCCAGCAGTTTCATTTTCTGGATTCAAATTACCTATAACCTCAATACCAGGCTGATTATACTGACTAGTACCGGCATCCAAAGATTCTGATCTCTGCAACTCTTCAGAATATCCTCCAAGAATTTCAAAATAGTGAATTTGATTTATATCAAAATCGTAGTTTATTGTTGTTTGCAGAAGGGTATTAAAACTTGTTGTATGCTCCTTGTTCAAGCTATTATTAAAATTACCCCCTGCGCGTGAAAAAGTACCATCTTCAAAATAATCCCTAACACGCCAATAGTCGTATGCATTATTTACGGCTGTAATGTCAATATTGGTCATATTACCTGAAGCTAAGCCCTTTATTTTTAAATCTTTAATTGGCTCGTATTGAATATAGACATTTCCTAGAGTTCTCAACTCTTTAGCCGTATTTTTAGTTTCGTTCGCAATGGCAATTGGATTATCCCAATCTGCTCCAAATCCTCCCTGCTCAAATTTATTCCCTGTCCAAGCCCCATTATCCAATTGGACAGGCACTGTAGGATGCCGTCGAATGGCTAAAAATAATTGACCTCCCCCTGAACTAATATTAGGTCTTATATTCTCTCTATAATTACCCGTAACCGTGGCACCTATCTGTATTTTTTCAGTAATCTGCGAATCTAAATTTAACCTAAAAGTACCTTGCTTTGATCCGGTCCCTATGGAAATACCCTCTTGATCTAAGTAAGATGCTGAAGCAAAATAATTCGATTTTTCAGAGCCACCCCTTGCGCTAACATTGATCCTACTTATTAGTGCGGTATTAAATACTTCATCTATCCAATCTGTTCCTTGAAATCCAGTTTCTTCCAAAAATGCTTGATATCGGGCCAAAGCCGCATCCGATAAAAAAGGTGCTCCTATAGGCCCATTCAGATCTCCAGTAGTTGGAACTTCGAAGGCCATATTATGCACATTTATATAGGTCAAGGGATCCGAGACTTGTTGGGGTAATCTAGTAGCCGTTTGAAATCCAGAGTACATATCAATGTTAAGTTGTCCCTCCCCTTTTTTACCTCTTTTGGTAGTTACCAATATTACTCCGTTCGCCGCGCGAGACCCATAAATTGCGGTTGCAGAGGCATCTTTTAAAACCGAAATCGTATCTATATCATCAGGATTTACCGCATTAAGGTCAGCCTCAATACCATCTACTAGTACTAAGGCTGAATTACTTCCTGTAAAAGATGAAATACCCCTTATGGTAATTTGTGTTACATCTTGTCCAGGCTCACCTGATAATTGACTTACATGTACTCCAGCGGCTAAACCCTGCAAGGCTTGACTTGCATTTGTCAAAGGTCTTTTATTAAAATCATCCGATTTTATTTGCGCAACAGAACCTGTTAATGCATCTTTACTTTGTGTACCATAACCTACTACTACCACCTCCTCAAGGCCAGCAGCACTTTCCTCCAACACAACATTAAGATTGAACTCTCCCCTAATGGGAACTTCTTTTGTAGCATAACCAATGTAGGAAACCACTAAGGTTACGTTTTCATCAGCAACATCTATTGAAAAATTTCCGTCAAAATCGGTCTGGGTACCATTGACAGTTCCTTTTTCCACAATACTTGCACCCGGCAAGGGTTGACCCGTCTGATCTATCACTGTTCCTGAAACTTCATATTGCTGTGGCAGCAAAACTTCTTCCGTAGGCACGGCATTGATGTGCCGTTCACGGATTACGATACGATTTTTTCTGGACAGCTCAAATTCTACCGCAATCTTGGATAAACTTTGCTTTAAAAGCTTATCTACTCCAATCTCGCCTTTTTTCAATTGTACTTGAGGAGCGTTTGCAAACAGATCGTCCGGATATAAAAAACGATATTTGGTCTGGTTTTGAATAATATCAAAGACCTCATCTACAGAAACTACCTTGTCGGCCTCTATAGTTACTTTCTCCTGAGAAAATGATGTTTCCGTAGTTATCCCAAAAACGGTTGTACACAATAGAAAAATAAAGGTTTTCATAATCATGATTAACACCCGCATTCGGACGAACGACCGGGACTGAATTAATTTAATTTTCATAAATTTACATAGTATTGGTTGAACATTTGTTTAAGTAATACGCTTTAAAGGGACGAAGTTGATGCACCGCTAAATGTTCTCCTTCGTTCCCTTTTTTTTAAAAATTCTATTTCATTTCAAGAGTATTGTTTTATTAATAATTTCGTAGTCCTTTATGACCCTGAAATTTTTTATAGTATTCAATATATCTTCTATTTTCTGATCTTTATCCAGCACCCCATTAAACCCTGCTTTTTCCAGCTCAGGATTTTCAAAAATAACATCCATATCATACCATCGAGTTAGCACCTTCATAATCTCCACAAGTGGCTTTTTTCTAAAACTAAAAACGCCATCTTTCCATGAAATCTCGTTATAAATATTAACGGTAGCAACTTCCATGCTGTTATTATTAAGATTTAGGTTCGACTGTTGAGAGGGTTCCAGTTCACGTTTTCCATTTGTGGTACTAACTACAACCTTGCCCTCTACCAGGGTTGTATATATATTTACTTCCTCCTTATAGGCCTTAATATTGAATTCGGTACCCAAAACTTCTATTTCTTGGGATTGATTGGAAACTACAAACTTTGTACCTTCATGTTTGGTACTCGGTGAAACAGCAAAGTATCCTTCACCATAAACTAAATTTACCTGGCGAGTTTGGCCTTTTTTGAAGTTTACCGGATATTTAAGTTGGGATTCGGAATTTAACCAAACTTCAGTACCGTCGGATAATACCAGGTGAAATTGACCACCCCTTGGAACTGTTAAATAATTAAAGACCGCTCTTGCCTCATTACTCTTATCCGCTCCGTATACGATTACTTCGCCATTACTGCTTGCATTTTGTGTTTGATAGGTGTTACCCTTTTCCAAAGCAACTTGAGAGCCATCTTCCAGGGTCAAAGTGGCTTTGTTAGATCCAACATTAATATTATTACTAATTATTCTGGGTTTCGTTTCAATGGGCTCATTAAAACTGTTGTTCTTAAGAAAATAGCCAGTGGCCAATAAAACCGTGACAATTGCTGCAGCCGAATAGGTAATAATTTTACGGATCTTTTTTCGTCTAACAGCCTTAATCTCTTCGTCCATTAATTGCTGCAATTTGGTTTTTAATCTATTGGGATCAAATTGTCTCATTTCGTGTTCAATGGCATAATTTGTTTGGACATAGTCTTTGAACAATTTTTCGTTTTCAGCATTCTGCAACCATTCCCCTAAGGTATCCAACTCAGTCGTCGAGGCTTGACGGGTCAGGAATTTGGTAATTAGCTCCTTTGCTTTTTTATCGCTCATTAGAAACGTACTATTTACAATTAATACGTATCAATTTTACAATACCCTAACTTTTAAATGCATTTTTTTTATAAATTGCCCAAATTAACCGACAATTATTACCAAATTACCATATGCCAACCAAATATTATGACAACTTACAATTGATTGAAGCTCTGAAATCAGGGGATTCCAAAGCTTATACGTTTCTAGTGGATACGTACCATCATAAGCTATGTATTTATGCCTATAGCCTTAGTAATGATGAGAAAGCTGCTGAAGACATTGTCCAAAATGTTTTTATCCGTACCTGGAAGAAACGAAATCGGTTAAAAACCGATTTTGAAATTAGGAGTTTTCTTTATAAGTCGGTCTACAACGAATTTATAGACGAATACCGCAAACAGAAATTAGTAGTTCCCTTAGAGAAAAAATATATTGATGCCCTTACCACCATGGTAGAAAATGAAGATGGACATGCCTTTGAACGAAGAATAAAATTAGTAAAACGGGCAATTCAGGACCTACCTCCAAAATGTAAAGAAATATTTTTACTAAGTAAGCAAGATGGACTCACCAATTTAGAAATCGCCGAATATAAGCAAGTATCTATTAAATCGGTCGAGGCCCATATCACTAAAGCTTTTTCTATCCTGAGGCAATCAATAGGAGAGGAAATGCATCAGGTTCTATTCCTCATATTTAGAACCCTAAAAAACGATCAACTATCTATTGGAAAGAAATAGCTCCGAATATATGCTCTTCCATAGTATGCATTAATTGAACAATTAGAACATTGTTTAAGTGGCTTATAAAGAACTTATTGAAAAAGCCCTTATAATATAAAGAATGCTTAATTGCCACAAAAAATCCAACCTACTAAATAGATTGGATCCCGTTTTTGTTAGCCCCCTTCGGCTCCGCTCAGGGTAAACCTCTCTTACTAAATGGTTAAAAAATAAAAAAGACAGCCTTTATGACTGCCTTTCCTGGTAATTATCAACATGTACTGTTGTTGTTCCAAAGACCATTATGAGTTATCCTCAACTGTAGCTTCAGGTGCATTTTTCTTAACAGAAGCAATACCATTTTCCATGGCAGAGGAACTTGAATACATTTCGCTTTTGCCGATTACTTGACCATTGGATGCCTTGAGGTTAAAGTATGGGCTGCCATCTTTGGCCGTATTGCGTTCATATCTGCCATCTTCTTGCGAATTTGTTCTTACGGATGATATCCCATTATCACAAGCTGCTTTGGTAGTATACGCCTCACTTCCCAAAATGATCTGTCCATTGGATGCCTTTAAATTGAACCGAAACTGTCCGGATTTGTCTTTTTTAATTTCAAATTTTCCCATTTGTAATATTTTATTTTAAGACTTAAATATAATATATTTTTTGACGTTCATTTGAATAAATGATCTAGCGCCCACGATAAGATCTGTTATAAAACATAATAAGAACTTGGTTTATAGAAGACATTGGACAATTTTTGCATAAACACAACAATTAAGCACGATCCGTTAGAAATAATAAATTCTTCCTCTATAGGCTAACTCAATTATTTGCATAAATATTTAAATACCCAGAAATTAGGCATGATCCTTTCTTATCAATGTTGGATAATTGGAACGTATCTAAAAAGAAAAAGCCCAGTAAAACTAACGTTTTACCGGGCCTATCTGCTCCCCCTCTTGGGCTCGAACCAAGGAAGGTAACCTTTTGTAATACAACTATTTGACAACTTGCCAAGTTAATGGGTAACCGAATTGTATGCCCTTTTTCTTATATAATTTAATTATTCTTAAAATTCTTTTGTGAATGCATTGGCCAATACTTCACTCTGTTCCAGGACTCTGTCCGCTTCCATACGTGCCAAATCTGGCGGATAGCCATAACGCATTAATATTTTCCGTACGGTTACTCTCAATTTAGCTCTAACATCACTTCTTTTACTCCAATCAACCGTGGCATTTTTACGAATTATATCAACTATATGATGGATGAGTTCCTTCATTTTATCATCATCCAAGAATTTTGTTGAATCATTTTGATTTAGGACACTATAAAAAGCATATTCTTCCTCGGTTAAACCTAGTTCAACTGCTTTATGATCCTCTAACCTCATTTCACGTGCAATAGCCGATAATTCTTCTAATACCTGCGCTGAATCTATCTGATTGTTATGATATTTTTTTACAGCACTTTCAATCATTTCTGAAAACTTTTTAGCCTGTGCTATGTTTTTAGATTTTCTAACTCTTACATCATCGCTCAACAACTTTTTAAGCAACTCATAAGCCAAGTTCTTTTGTTGCATGTTTTTTACTTCCAATAAAAACTCGTCAGATAAAATGCCGACGGAAGGTGTTTCAATACCAGCAGCACTAAAAACATCAATTACCCCATCACTACTTAGAGCGTCATCTACAATTTGTTTAATCGCTGTTTCAACGTCATAATCAGATTTTACCCCAGAGGTTGTGAACTTATTGATCCGTGCCTTTACTGCTTGAAAAAATGCTACTTCATCCTTTATAGTATTAGCTTCCCTACTTGGAATAGCCATAGCAAATAACTTGGACAGGGATGTTATTTCTTTTAAAAACCTGTCCCTTAATTTTTCACTCGACAATATATAGTTTTGAGCACCCAATAAAACTTGTAGTTTTACATTAGTTTCTGCTTGAAAATAAGCTTTATAGTCGTAGTTATGGAACATCTGTTCAATGATCTCAAACTTTTCTATCATCAAAGCAACGGCTTCAGCTATATCTACAAACGCTTTTCCTTCTCCACCACTCTGTAAATAGGTTGCCATGGCATTACGTAATTCCTGTCCTATTCCGATATAATCTACAATTAAGCCTCCTGGCTTGTCCTTATAAACTCTGTTTACACGTGCTATGGCTTGCATCAAGTTGGCACCTTGCATTTTTTTGTCAATATACATCGTGTGCATGCTTGGTGCATCAAATCCTGTTAACCACATATCACGAACAATCACCAATTTTAATTCATCATTGGGGTCTTTCATTCGAGTTGCCAACTCCTTACGTTGTTGTTTAGTAGTATGGTGAGGTTGAAAGCTTTCTGGATCATCAGACGAACTCGTCATTATGACTTTAATAGTCCCTTTATCCCGATCTTCATGGTGCCATTCTGGTTTCAATTCTATTAATTGAGCATATAGATCCACACAAATTTGACGTGTCATACCCACAATCATGGCCTTACCCTCAAATACTTCTTGTCTGGCTTCAAAATGGGAAACAATATCTTCCGCGACGTCTTTTAAACGTTCTGGATGCCCAACAATAGCATTAATAGTGGCATTTTTCTTTTTAGCTCTTTCTAATTGCTCTTCCGTGGCACCTGAAATTTCATCTACCAAGGTGTCAATTTCACTACTAACTTCCTGATCCAATTTAATTTTCACCAAACGTGATTCGTAGCTGATAGGAACTGTTGCGCCATCATCAACTGCTTGTTTAATGTCATACACATCAATATACTTTCCAAAAACTGCTGGTGTTGATTTATCTTCTTTTTCAATAGGTGTGCCCGTAAAACCAATATAAGAGGCATTTGGCAAGGCATCCCGCATATATTTGGCATTGCCATAGCGCAGCTCTGAACCTTCCTCTAACTCTACAACACGGCCTTTAAAACCATATTGACTGCGGTGCGCCTCATCAGCAACTACCACAATGTTGGTTCTTTCTGATAATGTGTCATGTACATTGCCTTCCTCCGGACTGAATTTTTGAATAGTCGTAAAAACCACTCCCCCACCGGAAACTTTGAGCAATTCTTTTATATGTTCTCTACTCGTTGCCTGAACAGGTGTTTGTCGTAATAAACCAACACAGTTACCAAAGGTTCCAAACAACTGATCATCCAAATCATTTCTATCCGTTAAAATAACTATGGTAGGATTCTTCATTTCCGGATGTGTAATAATCTTTCCACTATAGAACACCATAGTCAAAGACTTACCAGAACCTTGTGTATGCCAAACCACGCCTATTTTTTTATTGCCATCCACGGAATGTGTTGCACGTATTGTTTGTTCTACTGCCTTCTGAACTGCATAATATTGATGATAAGCAGCTACCTTCTTTACCTTGCTAATAGATATTAAACCAGTTGTTTTATCTACTTTTTCTTCGCTTTCAAATACCGTACAATACCTTATTAAATTAAGAAGCACTTTCTTATTTAACATGAACTCTGAAAGGGTTTGTAGTTCAGTTAAGCCATAGGAGACTTTTGGTTCTGATGCTTTTGCCAAATCATTTGGATGTTGAATTGAAAGGTCATGCGCTGGTTCCTTAGGGGCTTTCCACGTTAAAAATCTTGATAAGGGCGCTGACAAGCTAGAAGCTTTCGCATCAATACCATCTGAGATTACACACAAAGCATTGTAATAAAATATACTAGGTACCGCACTCTTATAATTTTGGATCTGGGTATAGGCTCTATGAACCGTGGCTTTTTCATCAGTCGCATTTTTGAGTTCTACAATCACTAAAGGCAAGCCGTTAATGTAGATTACCACATCTAATCGCTTTTCAGAATTATTTTCCTTAACCACCAATTGATTGATTGCCCAAAATTCATTGTTTTCTGGGTTATCAAAATCTATGATTTGGACCTTTATCCCTTTTGTTACTCCTTCTTTTGTAAATTCTACAGTAACACCATTGGTCAAATACGTATGAAAACGCTCATTATTTTCCATCACATCTAATGTCCCTAAGTCTACAACTTTGCTGTAGGCTTCTGTAATCGCAGAGGATGGTAAGTTAGGATTTAGCTTTTCTAAAGAATTTCTAAACTGCTGTTCAAGAATTACACTTTCAAAACTTTTACGTTGTGGATTGGAGCCATATGGTGTAATATCTGGACCGTAATAATAGTTATAGCCTTGACTCACCAATTGGTCTATAAAAGCAATTTCTATGGCATTTTCATCGAGCATAATTTTACTCTTTATTTAATAATTCTTGCAATCTTGCTACAAAAACAGCTCTGTTATCATTACTAAAAGTTCTATCATACCCTATAAAATGGGTATTTAATTTTTTGTCAAAGCAATCGCCAAATTTATCAGTTTTCCAAGTGTCCTTTTGCCCACAACATTGAACAACAATATCATCATAAACCTTTTTACCTTCTAAAATAACCAGCTTAGGCTTAATAATTTCTATTAACTTCAAAGTAAATTCAGCACTCTTTTGGAAATAAGAATGGTGAAAACCATTTTCAATTTGATTTACTGTTTTATTAATATCGTTTCCATTGTTAGTAGCAATGTGATAAAAATTGGTTTTAACAACCTTATTCTCCAATAAATCTATAATTTTTACATTAGACCACTTCATTTGCTCAAAAAACTTGATAGTCTTTTCGGCTAAATGATATGTTCTAGGGTAATCCACCCTATAGTCGTCGTTGTACTTGTCCAAGTATGATATACGTTCATTATCAAACTGTACAGAATAGTGCCTTGTTTTATTACCCATGCCAGGATTGATCCCCACAAAGAGAATATCTGGCTTATCTATTAACTTGCCATCAATAACCTTAAAGCCATAATAAAGGCTTTTGGCTATTTCATTTTGGCGTAGTTTGTCATTAAGCGATGTATTGTAATCCAATACCTGTTCTTTCCAAGTTTCTAACGTTGTCATGCACGAAGTAATTATTAAAGAATTATATTCTGATTATCTATAAAATCATCCAATACATTTTTATAATTCACCAGCAAAGCCACAAGATCATTGTAAATTAAAGAATCATCAAGCTCAGTCACTTGCGCCAATAACATGGTTTCCTTTGCTTTTCGAAATGTTGGCTTTTTGTGTTTGATGCCAGCCCCTACCAAATAAGGCTTAAACGCACTATAAATCTTATTTCTGTTTCTGTTGTTTGTTTGCGGATAATTTTTAACTGCTACCCTAAAGTTGATTTTGATATTTTTTTCAGAGTATACCATATCAATGTATGGCCTAAGGGTAATGGTCGTGTTATTTTCATCCTCAATGGAAAGATCACGGTGTCCAAACCAAAACGCCAATAAGGGTTGCCGGTTATTTCCAACAGAACCCCAATCTGCCCATCTAAAATGAGGTTTATAATCCTTAAAAAAGCCTGTGCAAGACCACCAATCCCACTCACCTATTGGTTGTGATTTATAATTTTCAAAAGATTCTTTAGCTTTATCAAATAGTTGCTCCTTTTCGGCTATAAAGTTGTAATAACTAGTTACTATATCATTTTGTATACCTTGCTCTACCCCATGTCTTAATAGTGCCGAAAACTCTTTTACAGTATACTGGTAATATTCCTTACTTTTTACATCGTTGTAGCAATGTTGAAATCCTGTCTTGAAATAAATTGGCACTACCTTGTCTACTTTCTTGCTGATTATATTTTTGTACCTAGCGAGCTGGTCAGAGTGATTGGAAGTAAACACCTTGTCTTCTATTATTATACCTATACTTACCTTATCTATGACCAATTCAAGATACACATCTATTTTGTGGTACTGTGTTTGGAGTTTAAATGACTGTATACTGCTTAAAGGTATGTTCTTTGTAGCCAATAATTCCTTTAAAAAAGATGTACCCATTTTATGTAGAGGTTCATCACAAGTTTTGTAGTCTGGGTTTGCCCATTCTAATAACCAAGCTATAAATGCATCTTGGCTTAATTCACTAGTAGCATGATTGAACAAATTGGGTGCTTTTAGCATATTTACTTATAATTTCACTCTTATTTCTCCACTCATTAATTTTGGCAATAAGGTATCTCTTGTTAAAGTGAGGGATTGGATTTGTTTTGCGTTACTTAATATCTTTTCAAAAATTGGTTTTATTAATTTATCAAAATCTTTAAACGCTTTATTTGAAGGAATAACTGTTTCAAAGAATCTTAAAATATCTGTTTTCAAATTAACAAATACACTTCCACTTCCTTGTTGCACTAGTATTGGTTTAATATGAAGAAAAAGCAAGTACAGATATTCATTAGAAACTTTTGAGCTAGGAAAATGCATCCAACCATCATGAACACAACTATCAACCGCTAAAAATTTAGGCATTCCTGGTGTTGCACTATTGGATAACACTAAATCTCCTGCCTTTTTTAAAGTTGTTTTTTTTAAACCTTCAACTTTTATATGTTCTTTTATTTCAAATATATAGGGAGAATCAGTAGCCGTTGCATCAGAAATTTTTAACCATCTATAACCTGAATCTGAAATATAATCTTTAATTGGTCTTGGCGAACCTCCACGTTTTATTTTTGTTAAATCTCCAATTGTTCCTAAAGTCCACCCCTCAGGTAATTCATCACCAATTTGGTATTTACCAAACCATTCTTTAAAAATAGTTTGTGCTATGGTTTCTAAGGTGGTGTTTTGTTGTTTTAAGAGATTAATTTTATTATCAAAACTATTAATCAATGAAGCTACATATTCGATCATCTCTATTTTTGGAACAGGAACTTTTAACTCCGCTATTGCTCCCGTATTCAGAACTTCCTGTGCTGAACCAGTTGATATAGATAAAAGTAATTTTTGTCCAAAAGGTGAACGAAGTAAAATCTCTAGGTAGTCACTATATTCTTTTGGTGGTCTTAAAAAAACACAATTTGCAACATTCATTTCTTCAAATTCGTCTGAAATTTTACAAACATCACCTCGATTTTGACCAACTCTAACAATGACTATATCTCCTTTTTTTAATTGACTTTTTTTGTTTTTATTGTGAAAATCTTTTGTGACATAAGCCAAATCATTCATGTCAATCCTACCTAATCGAATGTTTTTTGATCGTAAAAAAGGAATCCCTTTTTCTTTAGTTGAGAAATATTTTGTAGTTGAGCCAACATATCCAACAGATACTTTATTACAAATATCCTTGATTTTTATAAAATTTATAGAACTCATAAGTTGAATCCAATTTTAGAAAGTTGCTGTTTTATTTCTTCATTCAACGCTTCTTCTTTAACCATCTGTTTTTTTAAAGCTGTGGTTAATTCAGCCATTTTATCTTCAAAAGGAATACCATCATCTTCTTCATCTTCAATACCTACATATCTCCCAGGTGTTAATACATGGTTGTGTTTAATCACTTCATCTGTTTTGGCAGATTTACAAAAGCCTTTAACATCCTCATAATTTTCACTCTTACGCCAATTATGGTATGTTTCAGTAATTAAATCAATATCCTCATCAGCTAAATCACGATGGGTCCTATCTTTCATATACCCCATCTCAGAAGCGTCAATAAACAATATTTCTTTACTATGGTTACTCTTTTCCCGTCTTAAAAACCAAATACAAGCCGGTATTCCGGTATTGTAAAACAGTTGTTTTGGTAAGGCTACAATGCACTCTACCAAATCTTGCTCTACCAGGTTTTTACGTATATCACCTTCCCCCGAGGTATTGGAACTTAAAGACCCATTTGCTAACACAGTTGCCATAACTCCTGTTGGCGCTAAATGATATAACATGTGCATCATCCAACCATAGTTAGCATTGCCACTCGGCGGTATGCCATATTTCCAACGGGCATCATCTTGCAAAATTTCTATACCCCAATCCTTTTGGTTAAACGGTGGATTGGCAAGAATATAATCTGCTTTTAAATCCGGGTGTGCATCTTTTAAAAATGAACCTTCTGTATTCCAGCTTACAAACTGTGAGTTTATGTTACGTATAGCTAGATTCATTTTAGATAGCTTCCAGGTAGTTTGGTTACTTTCCTGTCCATATACCGTAATGTCACTTATCTTTCCTTGGTGTTCTGTGACAAACTTTTCACTCATAACAAACATTCCTCCAGAACCGCAAGCAGGGTCAAAAACTCTGCCTTTATAAGGCTCAATCATTTCTACCATTAATTTTACTATGGCTTTTGGCGTGTAGAATTGACCTCCTTTTTTACCTTCAGCATTGGCAAACTCGCCTAGAAAATACTCGTAAACTCTACCAAAAAGATCCTTGGAATTTTCATTTTCTGCCTGGAGCTCTGTATTGGAAATTAAATCTATTAACTGCCCCAAGGAGGCTTTGTCCAAATTAGCCTTACCATATACTTTTGGAAGAACATTTTTTAGCTCTGAATTCTCCTTTTCAATAGCTTCCATGGCTTCGTCTATGATTTGTCCGATGGTGGCTAATTTCGCGTTATTGTGTAAGTGTGTCCAACGTGCTGTGGATGGTACAAAGAAAATATTTTCAGCTAAGTATTCATCTCTATCTTCTGGATCACTCCATTCATCCGCTTCCAACTTCTGGTAAAGCTCATTGAAGGTTTCAGAAATATATTTTATAAATACTAAGCCCAATACAACATACTTATATTCGGCTGCATCAATGTTTTTACGGAGTTTATCAGCTGCTTTGAAAAGGTTTTGCTCAAAAGTAGCACCGTTATTTTGTTTTGCCATTTATATGGATATTCAATTAAAATTTTTAAGTTTTAAATGTAAGCAAAACATTACTTAACTCAGCCACAATTTGATAATGTAAGACAAAAAGAAAGCCATAAATTACTTTTTATGGCTTTACTTTATTAACATTATAACTAGAAAATTCAAAGAATTTCTGCTAAGTGGAGTATTTCCAAATATAACCCCCCGACTTATCACGTTCACCTCTGCAGCATCTTGAAATACAGGTTTTGGATATTCCCGTAATTCTAGATGCTTCCGCTACAGATCTGTATTCAGCAACAAAACTATTGTCTAGGTTAAATTGCCCAACCTGTTTTTTTCTTTCATCAACAATTCCAACCGGAAAAGTAGAGGAATAAGTCCACAAGTAGCCTTTGCAGGTTTTACTTTGACCCGTACACGCATTTCCTATACAAGTTTTATATGCACTAACTGCATTAGCTGCACTTTCCAAGCTATCAAAGGTATTTATCAGGCTACCGTCTATAGTGTATTGATAAACGGATTTTTGCATCCCACCTCCTGAATCGGAATTAAGTCCATTTTCCATACTGTCGTATTTCATAATGTAATCCTTTTCCTTATGAGCCAACTCATTAATAGTGGTGGCAGTATCGATCTGCACCCACGTAAATGCCTCTGGGCCCTGAGTAGCTATTGCTTCTTGAAATTGCCCTCCTAAGCCCTTATTGGCCTTTTGGACATGGTCTGCCCTACGGGATTCCATCGTTTTGGTAGTGGCTCCGATATATGATTTACCACTTTCTTTATGGGTCACCTTGTAAATGATTCCTTTATTTTTCATCGTCCACCATTTTAATAGTTTTTAAAATAAAGATATACTTACCTCCAGAAGATTTGTCATCATATTCTAACTGTTTATGACTAGCAAACGCCTTTAGCCACTTTGTAAATTGGTGGGATGTAACATCCTTGTGGATAGGGTATTTTTCAAGGAATGACTGATGGCATTCCCTTTTATCAATCCATTTATCAAAATCTATAGAATCGTCCATATAAGACACGAATTCCTCCGAAGTATCATTAATCAATTTATTCTTTACCAGATTTATTGGATCAGGAATAATCAAACCTTTCTGGAAATAAACTTGGACGCAGTCCATCATTAATGCATCAAATGTGTTCCATTCATCGCTGTTCCAGTCACTAAAAAAGTTCTTCTTAAAATCATCTTTGGGCTGATGATCCACACTGTAATAATTTGCCACCTCAAATTCACAACGTCTTCTTTCGTCTGTTGAGCCACCCGTACCTTTCACCGGATAATTACTACTAACGATAAATTTGGGGGCGTTTTCGGGTCTAATATAGAATTCATGTTCATATTTCCGTTCCACCGTAACCCCTGAAGTTATCATGGAATACATGGTTTCTAAACTGAAATCTCTTTGCACGTCATCGTATCTGACCAAATCTGTCGTTGGAGTGATTCTTTGATTCCTAAACCAGCTGCCGGTTTTGATATTTTTGCCATCCATACCAACCAATTCTCTCATTTTGCTCAGTGCTTCCGTTAAAAGTGTTTTACCAGATCCACCATTTGCCTTACCATCAAAAGAAATGTTTTCGTCAACAAAGATCACTGCTCTAGTCAATGACGTATTCTGGTAACGATGAAGTAAATACCCAAATATCGACATTAAAGCGATTATCCTTTCAGAATTTTGGCCAGCAAGATTGTACATAAATTTGTAAAAATCTGATGCGAGGCCATTAGCGGGTTTATAATCTCTTTTTAAAATCCTTGAATCCCATATCTTATGAGGTAAATGCTCATATTCAACCTCTTCGATATTGCCCATGGTTACTTTTACTGCTGTATTTTTATAATAGAACCAGGCTTCATCTTTGGGATCCTTGTCGATAGGAATCTGTACCGTCCTGAGCAAATTATTTTTTCCTTTGTTAATATAGGTGGAAACACCTGTGGAAAAGGCTTCCAATACTTGAGCCTGTTTGTTGGAGGTCAGAAACCCCTTAATGTAATCAATCATTTCATGATCCGGAGCATCCGAAACGATGTTATTCTCTACCCTAACAACAGATATTCCATTTTTAGTGGCTGTTTTGCAAAAGCCTCCCTTTTCTAAAAATTTAGTCAGTTCATATTGTTTTATTTTTACTTTTCCGTCCGAAGCAATTGTCCAAAAGGGCATATTCCCTTTTTCAATTGAATTTTTCTTGTTTTCGTCTTTGGCTAAAGACTTTATTTCTAATTCTGCCATATATTACTTTTTATAATTTTAATAAAATTTTAAATCCCATTTCCTTTAAACTAGTTGTTATGTAGGATCCGTTAGATTTTCTGGAGCAAGGATATGAAGTTTATAGAGATTTTAATCTACTAAAAATTCAAAACGTAGTACATGCGAAGTACAGATATAGCCTTAATTAATAGGCATATTCATCATTTTAAAATGATAATTATTATAAAAAATATTTATGCGTAGTATTAGCGAAGTATAGGAGTTTTTAATATTTTATTTACCAAAATATTATCCAATTTCTCCTTTGTTTTCGGGGTGACTTTATAAGTCCTTAAGTCTGTAAAAGTGATTGTTTTTAAATGGGTGCTACTGACTTTTAGAAAGCATTTAACAGCAATTCTCCACTTATAACTTCCCTTGTCTTCAAAACCAAGATCAGTTCTATTAATTAATTCAATGAAGTATTTTAGTTCAGAGGTATGTCCAATCCATCTTACAGGATTCTCAACTTTAAGGTTTTGAAAAATATAAAGAAAGTCAGCTTCGACAGTGTCCCCTCCCAATAATTCATTATCTATTAACGCGTGGAAAAGTTTGGTCAATGTGCCCCAATGTGCCTTTGGAAGATATTTAAAAGAATTATTGCTTTTTCCATCACGATCTTCATAGTCTATGTATTCAACAGTTAATTCATTAATAAAATCAGATAATATGCCAGCAAATTTCCGACCAGTTTTGTGGTTTCTAAATTTTTCCAGTTTACGTATAAGCTTTTGTTTTAATGAGTTCCCATAGGCTATCTTTTGAACAAGCGGAATAGTGGCCGTTATAAACTCCTTAACAAAACTGTTTTTTATATCTATGAGTGCTGACTTAAATCCTGAAAGTTGGTATTCTTCAAATTTAATAACGACTTCATATTCTTCTACTTCCTCCAATGGTAAGGGAAGTTTATGTATTTGTATATAACTTTCAGTGCTTATAGAACCATCATAGTCAATACCAAAATAGTCAAATCTTTCCTTGGAAAATTCGTTTTCAAGGTGTCTTTCATTTAAGAAATCATCCAATACTTTTACCTTATCTACTAATCCCAATTTTATCCAATTTAATTTCCCAGCGGTTATAAAAGTAATATCATTGATGAAAATAGTATCACGTTTTAGCTATTATATAATAATCTAGAAAAAACTAATTGCAAAATATATGGCCAAAAATAGGGTATGTAAGACTATAACGGATAAGAAAGAAAAAAGGTTGAAGTCCATTTGACCCACCTCTTTTCTCTCCTTTTCCAATATGCACATAACGTTTTCAGGGGTTTTTTGATATAGGAGAAACCATCTCAAAAGCTTGGTTATCCAAAATACAGCATAACTCCTATTGAACTTAATGGTTAATCTACAAGGATGTCGAAATAATAATAGTAATAGGCAGCTCCCTCTATAACAAATACAGTCTTTAAATCCATAGTTACTTTCACACGCTCCACCCAAACAACTTGCCCTTTGTACAACTGCCCAACAGGCCTCAATACGGCCACTTTAAAGGGTGTAAAAAGTTGTTTCAGTATATTGTTCCAAGTGACTATATAGATCCACTCAGACGAGCTGTGTTTAAGCTGTTCGGCCAGGTCTTCTTTGTTCATAAAATATCCAAGAATCCTTAATTCAAAAACCAGTTTTCACTTCGGTTCTGCAAAGAATCAGCTAATCCTTGGACAAACTCAAAAGCACTGGCATTTCGCTCAAGGTTTGAGTCAATATAACTTGACTTGTTGGCTTCGGTCATTAAATTGTAAAAATTCCATAAGCTAATTTCCCTATTTGAACTTCTTGAGAAATTAGGATCCCCATAATAATTTTTAACAACGACTCCAATTTGGTTGTCATTCATTGCCAACGCCAACTTGCCAACTTTTTCTGTCTTATTTAGGTGTTGGTACATTCTCATTTTGCCTAAGGTATGTGCGAACTGAAGTTCATCTAATTGAAATTTACTCATTCGTTCTAAATTCCCTAAAAACCTATCCTTATCAAACTGATGAATTAACTCGTGTATTTTATCCTTCAATTCAGCGACACTGCTCACTCTTATGTCCGCATTTAATCCATCTGTACTTATAGCTAAATTGGTACACACTAAATTTTTAAATCCTATAAACACCTTGAACTTCTCAAGATTTCTTTTACTATACAGGTTTTCCTGATTTAAGGCCCTTACACCACCTATGGTCAGGGACAAGCTATTATTATTAACATTTTCTGTCAAACTTGGCACTTCAATCATGAAGGCACATCGTTGGTAGTAAATAGTCTTTTCTTCAGGTTTTAACTCCTTAACTGGTTTACCAATAGCGGATGGCACCCTTCCTTTGATTACATGAGATATTCTTATGTTAGGTGGTAATATCCTAGTTTCGGCAAAATTTGCCCTTGCCACCTCTGTAGTAGCATCAATAAATTGAGCATGCGAAATTGTAGATTCATTGTCACTATAAACTGGTATAATGCATTCCCTTTTAAGATGATCTAATGTCACCTGTTTCGTGTTAGCTTCTATAAAGCTCCCTTTTGATATTGTAATATCTTTTTCAGAAATAATCTGATTCTCTATATTATTCTTAACTGTTATCAGTTCCATTTTCTTGGTTTTTAGATTGTTGTATAATTTGTGTGTTTGAAATTACCTGAGATTGTATATTCTCCAATAGTTGCTTCTTTGCCATTATTCTTGGCTTGATAGTATCCTGAATATTTGGATATTTGGAATAGATATGTCTAAGTCCCTCGATACTTTCGCAAGCCTCAATTTCGAGTCTAACCCTTTCTTCTCCTGTTCCGGATCCTTGGTCGCACCACTGAATTATCTTTTTACCAGTACTTGCATTGATCACAAATTCTGGCTTGTCGATAAATAGCCCTGTACGATCCTTTGATGCCTTTGCATTATGGGCACTATCTATATCGAAAACTATAGTAAATTCATAGTCAAGATCATTCCTCTGAATGGCCTTTAAGCCAACCTTTTCAGGAACCATTTTACCATTCTTTTGATTTAGCACATAGTCCTGCTTTACTCTCATAGTTGAAATGATATGGGCATCAGAGCGGAGTAGTTTATTGATAAAGGCATTTTGCCTAGGTGTCACCTTACCCCAATTAGTGAAGCTATTGCCCAACATATTACTGTGGACATCCAATAGATAGTCCCAACAGTGAGATATACTATCAATTATAATAACTTCCATTCCTGCTTTTTCACAAAGCGAAATTGCTTCTATATACCTCTCTGGAGCATATGGAGGTTCAAAGGAGACCACGTTATAGGGGCCTAAGTGGGCATATAGGTCTGCTGACCTATTTTCAGTATCTATTATAGCTGTTTTGGTGAAATCTCCACTCACCAATCCCTTTGCAATGAGCAGTGAAGAATAGGTTTTTCCACTTCCTGCACTACCCTGTAGTGCCAGCTTTATTTTTGCTTTTTTCCTTTCGGATGTTCTTATTTCCATTGTAGCTATATTATTTAGTTTGTTAATAAAAAAGGACTTCTACATAGTTCATAGAAGTCCTTACCTCGAATTTGATGACACTTGGAATTAAACTACATCCTTATCATCAACTAATTGTTTTGCTACTTGTAGCAGTCCAGAAAAGTCTTCAGCGGTTGATCTTTCGGCATTGGAGAGGTGACTCATCCTTATTTGTGGATTACCTTCAGAATCGAAGGATAGATTGCACAAATAATCCTTGCCCGGTTCAATACCATACTGGTAATTCGAAAAATAGCACATAGCAGTGCGCTCTACCTCTTCACCGTCCGGCAAATTAAACTTTAGAGTTACCACTTTGAAAAGCTTTTGATTGGAGTTTTCCAATTCACTTTTTCCAATTTTCAATAAGGTTGCATTGAATAAAAATTCTGTTTCGCCCGTCTCCGGATTTTTAATTTGTTTGTAGTTGGTCATACTGATTAGATTTTAATTATGAGATAAGCCAGTCCTATCTCCCAGGATTTAAAAAGGGTGGGATGAAGTTTGATTCCATGAGCGAAGCGAATGCAGGCTAGGTAATGGCACTTAGGGTTGCCAAAAGTAAAATAGTCTCTTAAACAGGGGTCGGATGGCCTAAATGGGTATTTGAAGAAAGATCCAATTAAAGCAAGTACCCAAGCATCCAAAATTACAATTGGGGAGGGGCTTCTTTATAGTTTATTCAGTGCATGACTTTTTGAAAAAAAAATTAAAAAAAATTTTAAATTCAGGAAAAACGATAAAAGAATAATTATGAAAAATTTCAGATTTGAGGATTTACCCGCGGCCTTGGAATCAGTCCTTGAAAAAATAACCATCATTCAAGAGGAACTGGAAAATATCAAAAAGTATTTCCAACCTAAAGAACCTGTCGAGCTAATGACTAGACATGAAGTGGCGGATTATCTTAAAATTGATATTTCGACGGTTTATAATTGGACAAAGAAAGGGACGATAATCTCTTACGGAATTGGCTATAGAGTGTACTATAAAAGGAGTGAGATAGAGTCTAGTTTAATTAGAATAAACTAATTATATCACTACTCATTTTTCTTTCATCTCTAACTAATTTACAAGAATTTTATAATCAACCTGTATTATGACCACAGTCACCACGATAACTCCTGTGACTCCCACAAGGTGTACTTTAAAAAATAATGCACTACTTAGTCTAGCAGAAATAACGATTATGAGGTTTAACCCAATTAAACTATTTTAGTAGACATAAAGGGGATATAGTTGATAGCTATATCTAATTGTTGGCAGTCAGCAAAAGCAAAAGAACATGATCACCTATAAACAAAGGCAAATAACTAAGAATGAAGCCACAGGAATGAGAGTAGTTTCTCAATTTGTTCAGGAGTTTTGGGAGTGTGGCTGGCAACCTTTCGAGCAAAGAAATGACTGTGGAATTGATGGGGTTATCATTCTAAAAAAAAGAGGGACAGAATTAGGAGTGAGAATTAATGTTCAAGTTAAATGTGGGGGTGGATATATTTCAAGCTTAGATAATGAAACCATTAAATTTAAATTTAAAAGCAAGCCTAACCTTGAAAAGCATATTAAATACTGGAAAAAACAAATCGAACCTGCTGTTTTAATCTTTATTAACCCTGGTGATAGAATATCTAATAATCAGTCAGTTGATACCGACAAAGTCTTAAACCAAAAAACTAGATTAAACCCGGAAGCTTGGTGGGTTGATTTAAAAAGTACGGATCTAAAAACTGAAGGAATAGATACTTTAATAAACATCCCATTAAATCAGAAATTTGGAGAACATAGTAAAGGTGACTTTATAAAATTGTGCAGTAACTTAATACATTCTATTACTTACCCAAGGTTACATCTCGAAAACGATTACAAGAAGATTTTAATAGGTGATCAGCAAAAATCTAGGGATTTCTTCAAGAGATGGAAATCAGAAAACAATGGACTCTGTTATTGTTTAGCCCTAAGAACAAACATAATAATTTCCAATGTTGCTTGGAAGCACATTACTTCTAAAAAAAGAGGAACAGAACGAATAACTTATTCTTTAAAATCTTTAGGAATAGCTAAACAAATTGTTGAACAAGTAGAATTTTACACTACTTTCAATCAAAGAAAGACAACTAAAAATTATACCGTGAGTAAAATAGGAATTAAGGCCCATGTAGAAACTAAAGAACAAAAATTGGGATTAATTCAAGTTGTCTTAAATGTTAGAGATGATTTATATGGGAACAGAAAAGTTTGGCTTTATTCGATACATCAAATAAAATAGGTGGTTCACCCTACACTTCGTCCGTTAAGACTTCTAATGACTAGCATCGATAAAGCAAGTTGGTAAACCGTCCTATTTCGTTCAAAGTTACTAAAAAAAATAAAGCAGAACTGAGAACACTGTATATAGCAAATAGGGATTTCGGTTGTTAATGAAAGTTCACTTTTATTATCCAATACCGCCAAATATGTAATTTGGCTTTAAAATGAATAAGTTAAAAATAAAAATTTGGCTCGGTGCAAAACTGAAAGTTTGTTATTTTCTATTGCCCCAGTTACCATAATCTAATCGTTGGCAGAAACTAAAAGAAACTTCAAACAATTATGATAGAATGGATAAATAATAAATTTGGTACTGATTATTCAGTTCAAGAATTAGATGAAATTAAGGATTTTACCTTAATCTGGAATATTTTTGAGAATACAATATTTAATGCTCGCTTCTCAATAAATTTATTAGAACAAGAAATAGTCAACAGAAATCCAAATTTTGAAGATTTTCACGAATGTTTTAATTATTATCAGAACAGATATGTCGTAGAAAATTCAATTAGTAATCGCTTTCAATACTTGAATTTTAGAAGAAACGATAGGGAACAATTTGTAAAAGATGTGTTATTAGGTCATATTATTGCTGATAACGCTAAAGTTTTAGCCATTGGAATTATAGTATACAGGTTGCGTAATAATTTATTTCATGGGTTGAAAAACTATAGAAATTTAAATGGACAAGTTGAAAATTTTTCCAAAGCGAATACTTTTATTCAACGATTTCTAGAAATATAACAGTTATGTCAATTAGTGAGAAAAGTAGGAAAACGTTATGGGCAAGGTCTGGAAATAGATGTGCAATTTGCAGAATAGAACTTGTCACAGAAAAAGATGCTCACAATGTTAATTTAAACTTGGGAGAAGAATGCCATATAATTAGCAACAAGTCTAAAGGCCCTCGCCATAAACCAAAATACCTGGATGATTATGATGCCCATTCTAATCTAATTTTACTGTGTCGAAATCATCACAGAATTATAGATGAGCAAAATGAAACATATTCAGAAAAACTTCTTCATCAAATAAAAACCAATCATGAAAAATGGGTTAAACTAACAATAGATAAAGCTTCTAAAGAAGAATCTAAAGCTTCAAAGATGATTCTTAAAAGAATAACCTCTGGAAAAGAAATAGTAAATATTGTTAATGGCATGGATGTCTCAGAATTTGACCATGATGAATTAAAGACTCAGGAAGAAGTAGATGTTATTGGTTCGTTCTTACAAAACCTGCGAGATTGGGGAGACTTATTTGGTATGGGAGTAGTTGAAACACAACAGTCCATTGAAATTGGATTTAATCTTTCCAAAGATCTAAAGGAGATTGAAGACCTAGGGTTTATGATTTTTGGAGATAGTCGAAAATCTAAAATGACAAATGACCAGAAAGATGATTTAGGCACTTGGAAGATAGCCACGATTGTTATTAAGAGAAATGATAATACTGAGATTATTAATTTAAAAGAAGTCGCAGACATAATAGATAAAAACAAGTGCTGAATCAACTGGAATGCAAATAGTTAAAAAAGGCTGTATTGTTCGAGAAATGTTGGAAAAGGTGGAAGACCTAATCAATGCACAACTTGGAGGAATTATTTCTTTTTGGGAATGTGATAATTAAAAAATATAATTTCTGTAGCTGGATAATTTTTTATGGGAGAATTTTCTATTAACGAAAAAAATAAGTTGCAGCTTTTTTCTGCAATAAGAAAAGAACGGAATCCATTTGGTGAATTCGAAGATGGAAATGGCTATCTGAATTTTCTAGAAAGAATTTGGGATTTATCATCAATGCCTTCTGAGGACTCTCGATATGAGGATGCATTAAGAGAAATAATTCAACACACTATAAACAACGATGATTATGATGAAGAATACTTATTTATTGAAAGATTAAAGCTTACCAAAGATGATGAGGCCTTTGTCAGATTTCTTCAAACTGTTATTTCACCTGATTTTCGTAAAAATGAAGATGAAATTATAAAGTTTGTTTTATTAATAAATCAATACTTAGAGAAAGATACCCTTGAACTCTATCTTAATGAGTATAACGATGATGGACTTCCACTTTATATAATTAGACCTAAGACTAAAGAAAATGCATCTATTTATATAAAACATAACAACATTCCTTTTCATGTAGACAAAACAACTAGTTATAGTTTCGATAGAGGGACTGCACATAATAGACCGGTAAAATACCCCTCCTTTGTTTTGGCTCATAATTCTGGATGGAATGACCATAAATATTATACCCTTTTCTATTTATTTTATTATGATGTTGACACAAACAGAATCCCTATTGGTTCCGTAAAGGTTATGGATGAAGAAGAAAATAAAACTACCGTGATTCCTGATTCTTTTGAAAGCTTAAACACTTCCTTCTGTTCCCTAGGTCAAAGTTCCGATTATTATAAAAACTTGAAAGAGGTTTTAGGGAGAAATTTTGAAAGCGTCCTTTATGCATTAAAAGACTGTGCATTTTTTTTAGACATTCAAGAAAAATTTGAAAAAAAAGAAGCCTTTCGCCAATCCTTAATCCGAGTAGATAGAGCCGAAAGACTTCTTCGTGAAGCAAGATATATAGTGTACGATTATGATCTATCAAATCTTTATTCCTTTAATTATTCTTTTAAACCTATATTTTCAAAAGAACCTATTGATGTTGAGTTTAATTTTAATAACAGCAATGAATTTTCAAATAGAATTTATGGGATAATTGGTAAGAACGGTGCAGGTAAAACACAATTAATCACACACTTACCTAAGGATATTTCTAATAAAAAAAATGAAAGTTTTAGTCCGAAAACACCATTTTTTAGTAAGGTAATTACTGTGTCTTATAGTGTATTTGATAATTTTGAAATTCCTTCCAAAACAGCTTCATTTAATTACGTCTATTGTGGTATTCGTAACGATAAGGGTGAGATTAACTCTGAAAGAGGTTTACTACTTCGATTTCATAATACATGGAAGCGTATCGAAGAATTAGATAGAATTATTCAATGGCGTGATGTGTTATTAAATTTTATAGATGAAGAATTAGTAGATCAATTTATAGTTCCAGCGGAAAATGGAACTCAATTAAAACCAAAATTTGAAGTTGATATCACCGATTTTAGCGCGGTAAGAAAAAAATTAAGTTCGGGACAAGGAATCATTTTATTTATAATTACTGAGATTGTCGCAAACATTAGATATGATTCTCTATTATTATTTGACGAACCCGAAACACATTTGCATCCAAATGCCATAACTCAATTAGTTAATACAATCTACAACCTTGTGGAAGAATTTGAATCCTATTGTATCATTACAACTCATTCTCCTTTAATTATTAGAGAGCTTTTTTCTAAAAATGTTTATGTAATTGAGAAACACGAAAATGTTCCATCAATCCGAAGGATTGGGATAGAATCTTTCGGTGAAGATTCCTCTGTATTAACCGAAGAAGTTTTTGGAAACAAAGAAATTATAAAACATTATAAAACCAAAATAAAGGAGTTTGTAAGCGCAGGTTATAGTTATAATGCAATTGTTTCCCAAATTGAATTTGACCAAATTCCACTTAGTTTAAATGCTAAAATTTACATTAAAAGCTTAATTAAAAATAACGATGCGTAATCTAAATTCGTACAGTGGCGATGATTTTCAGTTCTACAAGGATATGATTGATTCGAAAAAAAAGTCACCTACTGATCCTGATTATAAAACAAGAGTGACATTACTCAATACATGCGTCGCGAAAAAATATATAGAATATCGTGCTTGCTTTGACGGGAATAATTTTAGTCTTTTATCTGCCCATCCATTCAACAACAACACTAAAACAGATCTCCTAAAGCTTTACTCGTTTAAGAGTAAAATAATTCAAAATCTTAAAATTAAAATTACTACTACTGAAACTAAGAGGATTATTAATACTTGCCAAAACTGTACCATAAGTGAAATCAATTCATTTGATCATTTAATTCCAAAAGAAGAGTTTTCAGAATATGCGGTTAATCCAAAAAACCTATTTCCGTCTTGCACTAAATGTAATTCGTATAAAAACACGAAATGGAAAGATCAAAACAGTAATCCTTTATTTTTGAATCTATATCTTGATATTCTGCCAGAGCAACAATATCTTTTTGCAGATATTAAAATTGAAGATAACGTAATAACGGTCGAATTCTCTCTTAAAAACCCAAATAGAATTGATGAAAACACTTTCAATTTAATATTAAGTCACTACACTGAACTTCACTTATTAGAGAGATTTACAGAAAATATTGATTCAGTTATAACTCCTTTAGAAAATACAATTAATAAATTCAGACAAAAATTACCTTTAAATGAAATAACGGATTTGATAATTGAAACTAGTGAAGTCAACAAACTTTCTTTCGGACATAATTACTGGAAGTCAATTTTAGAAATTGCATTAGTAACTAGCGAAGAGTTTTTACAACGATTTGTATAAATAAAAATAAAAAAAACTCTATTTATAATGGCATATTGTTATCCGGCTCAGTTTTATCTCCTTTTAGGGAAGCCTACACTTTTATTATAGCTAATAGTAACCTCATTAGCCATTATGACATGGGAAACAATTCCAAAAACAAAAGGTTACAATATAAAAATGAGATTTATATTTGACCAAAAGAAATACATTTAGAAATCAACAAATGCCGTATAAAAAATTCCAATGGTACAAAAGACGGTGCACAACACAAAAACTGAATTAATAATATTCTGAACTAAAAATAAAGTTACGTGAAAAATTTTAATGCTATTTTCTTGGGTGAGGCCTTTACTGTTCCAGAATTTTTACTTTTTATGGTAGGAGTTGTTGTCGTAATGGCAATAGTGTTGACTTTGATTTCTACTGGTGCAGAAAAATCAAAAGAAATTACTAAAAATTTAAAGGTCAAAATCGAGCAAAATAAACAAGAAAATATACTAAATGAAAGTATTCAAAATAACATGCGAGAATATCAAGAGTCTAAAAATAGTTTCCAGTATTTTTCAGACGACGGGCTTTTGAATATTTATGAACAATACCAAAATGGAACAAAAAGTTCAAATATGGAACAATTGGCGTTAGAAGAGGAATTAGTCAAAAGAAAAATAATTGACCACTCACCTATGCACGAAAAATTATATGCGATCAACAAGGAACTTTTTAAATAAAAAACTACTCACAATAACGTATAAAAATATTTGCTATTTTGTGATTAAATAAAGGTAGTTGCGTATTTGCTACATCTAAATTTCCTTCGGAAATTCCGCGCACACAAACACGCAACTATTCTTATACAAAACTGTTGTAACCACTTTACCATGATTTCAGAATCCGATTTCGAAAACCTACTGAAAAAAAGTGAAAGTTCAATATTAGACTTTAAGGAGGAGTTTTACGATTTTGGAAATGATTCTAATAAAAGTGCGACTTCAAAATTTGTTAAAGACGTAATATCATTTGCAAATACTATTCGACCAGAGACCTCATACATCATCTTTGGTGTAAGAGAGTTAACGAATGGTAAATTAGATTTAATTGGGCTAAAAGAAAAGTACGACGAATCAATTCTTCAGGATAAAATAAAAGACAAATTAACACCAAGACCAAAGTTTTCCTATTATTCAATACATTTCCAAGAAAAATTATTTGGAGTTTTAGAATTTCCTATTTACAAATATGAATTGCCTATTGTACCCTCCATAAATTCACTAAAAGGTTTAGAAGAAGGAAAAGTTTACTATAGAAATGGCTCTTCAAATACCGAAGCGGGTTTATATGATATAATTCGAATCAATGATTGGTTAAAATCCTTACCAGCCATATCTGAGAGTGTTTCTCAAAATGAAAATATTTCGGACTATTTAAAAGAGTTAGCAAAGGGAGAACAAAAACTATCAGCTATAATTTCAGAACTATTGGTGTTTTCTAAGAAACATAATCTGACTGAACTAAAAGAGTATTGCGAAACAGAAATAGCCGGTATTAAGTCAAATACTCCAGAAAAGTATCAATATCGAGCTCAAATGGTTTATTTATCATACTATCGAATTGAAATTAATCCATATTCATACATCACAACTACGGCTCAATCAGTTAAGAATGAGTTTGAAAAAAGTGATGATTTTTACAATTTTAAAATTGTAATGCATCAAACTCTACTAGAAATAGAAAGCAACATAGACCGTTTTAAGGGCAAAACAGATTCAACCTACGCTACTCTACAAACAAACACCCAAGCATTATTGGATATGGACAAAAAACATGACCTCTATCTCTATTTATTCTATGACAACTTTATAAACTTATATCGTAATATTAGACAAAAGGCGATTGACATCTTGATGAAAATACAAACTGGTGACAACAAAATCTCCTAAAAAAAGCACTAATCCAGTTATTATTAATTATTTTTTCATCAGCCTTACCATCTCCTCACTAACCCTCTTCTGAACAACCTTTCCATAATACTCCTGTGTAATCTTCATACTAGAATGACCCAAAAGCTCACTTACTATTTCCATGGGAACATCATTGTAAAGGAGCACAGTGGACGCAAAAGTTTTTCTAGCTATATGATGACTGATAGATTTATTGATACCTAAAATCCCTCCTATTTCCTTTAAATAGGAGTTGATCTTTTGATTACTGAATTTTGGAAGTGCACAATCCCCAGCCTCATCATATTTAACCAATATTGTTTTGGCTTTTGGTAACAAGGGAACAGATATCATCTTACTTGTTTTCTCCCTTTTCATTTGGATCCATTCATTGCCATCAAAGCCCTTAACTATGTGCTCTTTTTTTAGGTTTGCCATTTCATGGTATGCCAATCCGGTATAGCAACAAAAAACAAAAAGATCCTTAACCAGTTCAAGTCTAGGTTGGGTAAATTGATGCTCTTCGAGCAGCTTTAACTCATCTGTAGAAAGAAATACTACTTCTTTTCTGACCCGGCCAGGTTTGTGTTGTGCAAATGGATCTTTATCCAAATATCCTTCCGCTACAGCCACCTTAATAGGCTTCCTGAAGCGCTGTATAGCCTTGTTTAGGGTGACTTGTTTCTGATCCTTTACAGTCTTTAAATAATACTCAAAATCCTCTAAAAATTGAGGATTAAGTTTATTCAATGGCATGTCTTTTTTTTTATGCGCTGATAATATAAAGGCCTCAAGGTCATTACAGACATAATCAAATTTTTTCCATGTAGCTACCTTAATATCCTTATCGATTAATAGGGATTTTTTAGCTAGGAACCTTCTAAAATAGCTGACCACATTATCTTCCTTCTTTACTATTTTGCCAGCGTATTTATCAAAAATTTCATTAATACTATAATCATTGGAAGCTAGTTCCAATGAGAGGAAAGCATTATTTAGCTTTTGACCTATTAAGGAAAGTTGTCCATTTTTGCTTTTACATCCAGAGTCTCCAGTAAGAACTATTTGCCTTTTAGCATTCCAATATTCTGGATTAACAAATAGACCTGTAGAAAATTCCTTGCGTTTTTTCTGATAAGTAATTCTACATTTAATTGGACATAGTCCTTTTTGATTAAGCTTTGATTTATTTAAGTAAAACAAAACTGAGATTGATTGTTGATTCATGACCAATTGATTTAAGTGTTAAACAATTGGCACACAATTCAGATTTATAAATGGGACACCTAGGAATTTTAAAGGGACACCTAGAGGGACACCAAATATCCATTAATAACTTGGCAAGTTGACTTTTTATTGGAAAGTGCAGTTACTATACATAATGCAGCTAGATGCTGTAGAATATGCCTTAAACAAAAAATCCAACCTAAACAAATAGATTGGATTTCTATAAAAAGCTCCCCCTCTTGGGCTCGAACCAAGGACCCTCTGATTAACAGTCAGATGCTCTAACCAACTGAGCTAAGGAGGAGTGTATTTTTATCGCCTAAGCGGGTGCAAATATAAATGTTTTTTCAAATACGCCAAACAAAAAATGGCTGTTTTGCACCTAAATTTTAAAAATATTTATTTCCCCTATAAAAACTTCTTGATGATATTCCAGATATCGTTCCCAAATACCACTGCCATAAGCCCCATAAGTATAACAAAACCAATTATTTGGCCGGTTTCCAATACTTTTTCACTAGGCTTTCTACCAGAAATTATTTCATACAATAAAAACATTACATGCCCCCCGTCCAATGCCGGAATTGGCAGAATATTTAAAAATGCCAACCAAACCGAGAACATGGCCATAAAGTTCCAAAAGAAGGTCCAATTCCAAGTTTCAGGCATTAATTCTACAATTCCAATTGGTCCTTTAACCTGTTTGTAAGCACCTGTTTTGGTATTAAAGATTACCTTAAATTGCCTTATTTGATCCGTCAACACCTGAATGGTACGCTTATAGCCCGCAGGAATGGCCTCAAGAATACTATAATTATCGGTAACCCTAATATCGGTAATATCCAACTCTATCCCTATTACAGCTTCATCGGGAACAGTCAATCCCAAATGCTTGGTAGTACCGTTCCTTAATACGCTAATGTCTAATTCCTGATTGGCAGAGCTCTTTATTTTTGTTACCAATTCATCCCAAAACTCCGTGGACTCCCCATTTACCCCAATTATTTCATCTCCTGGCAATAGGCCTGCTTTTTCGGCTACCGAATTGGGAACCACCTTAGCGATAATTGCTTTTTTTCTATAATCCAAGAAATTTTTACCCTGGGTAGCAAAAACGGTCTCCTTGCCTTCATCCGACAAGGGAACGGTAATTTCCTGGCCATCCCTTTTAACCGTTACCTCATCCCCAAGAATGATATCTAAAACCGCCTCGTTGAATTTTCTGGTCTTCTTATCATCCACCATTAAAATTTGATCTCCGGTCTTCAACCCCAACTGTTCTCCAATTGAGTCCACCAGAATTCCATATTTTAAATTATCGGACGGTATATAGGTATCACCATTACTTGCCAACATAGTAGTATATATTACCCAAGCCAACAAAAAGTTTACAATAACCCCGCCTGTCATTATGATAAGACGTTGCCAAGCCGGCTTGGAGCGGAATTCCCAGGGCTGCGGCTCCTGCTTCATTTGCTCGGTATCCATACTCTCATCGATCATTCCGGCTATCTTTACATAACCGCCCAAGGGCAACCAACCAATTCCGTACTCAGTATCCCCAATTTTCTTCTTGAAAAGGGAAAACTTGACATCAAAAAATAAATAGAACTTTTCTACTTTCGTCTTAAAATATTTTGCGGGAAGAAAATGGCCCAATTCGTGAAGGATCACCAAAATGGATATGATAAGTACAAACTGTACAATCTGTATTGCTAACGTCATTAAGTATTTTTTTTTAAACTTTAAAAACGCACAAAAGTACATTATTACATGGTCTTAAAAAAAAAACTATTCCCCCAAAGGTCTTTTTAAGAAACATTTAGTAGGGATCGCCCTTTAGTTGCTTGAAATATATTGCCGTCTACCTTACCTTTACCAAAAAAAAATGCGTTCGTTTTTTGCCAAATTCAAATTCTTCGGCATTGTACTTCTGATAGTTTCGGCTGTAATCATTACCCTCTTTTACAATGCCCTTCAACCTAAAGAAATTCTGCCTGTCTATCAACCAGCCATGGTAAACTTCGAATTGGTGGACAGCACCCTGCAGCACGTAAAAAAATACCACACCATTGCCGATTTTGCATTGACCAATCAGAACGGAAAATTGGTGACCCAAAAAGACTACGAGAACAAAATTTATATTGCCGATTTTTTCTTTACCACCTGCCCTACTATTTGTCCTATAATGACAAAAAATATGGCCGGACTTCAGGACAAAATTATGAACGACAATGACATTCTACTGCTTTCCCATTCGGTTACCCCTGACATTGATTCCGTTCCCCAACTAAAAAAATATGCCTTGGAAAAAGGGGTCAAGGATAGCAAATGGAATCTGGTTACGGGCGACAAGAAGCAGATCTATGAACTAGCCAGAAAATCTTACATGGCCGTTAAGACCGATGGCGATGCTGGTCCTTACGATATGATCCACACCGAAAACTTTATTCTGGTAGACAAGGAACGTAGGATAAGGGGATTCTACGACGGTACCAAAACGGAAGAAATGGAGAAATTACTGAACGATCTGAAAATATTGAAATCAAGCTATGAAGAGTGATAGTTCAAGTTATTCAAGAAAATGAAAAGATCAAAATATTAGATGGCCTTTCCTAATCCAAAACTCCAAGTCCCAACTCTGTTTCTTTGAAAATAATAGCTACTTGGCATCATTCCGAAGCAACAGACCATTAAAGCATCAACTTTTTATAGTTTTACCCTCTTACTTCATCTTTTTCTTTTATTTTTGTGCTTAATTAAAATCAATCTAAATAAAAATTGACTACAACTGTAGCACATTTAAGGCGAGGGCAAAAGGGAATCATCAAGGAATTTGCCGATGGAATTCTTCCCATTAAGCTATTGGAACTAGGTTGTCTACCGGGCAACGAAATAGAATTGGTACAGGTAGCCCCTCTTAAAGACCCCATATACATTAACGTTAACGGCACCCATATCGCTATTAGGCGTTCCATGGCCGCCTTAATAGAGTTAGAAATTATTGAAGATTCCCCACTATGAGCAAACAGATCAAGGTTGCGCTTATAGGCAATCCCAATACTGGTAAAACTTCGGTCTTTAACCAACTTACCGGATTAAAACAAAAAGTAGGGAACTACCCAGGGATTACCGTAGAAAAAAAGGAAGGGGTCTGTAAATTACCCAGGGGTGTAAAGGCCCATATCCTGGATCTCCCAGGTACCTATAGCCTTAATACTACTTCCTTGGACGAGAGCGTAGTTGTAGAACTATTGCTCAACAAAAATGACAAGGATTTTCCGGATGTTGCGGTCGTAATAAGCGATGTTGAAAACCTAAAAAGAAATCTTCTTCTCTTTACACAGATCAAGGACCTTAAAATTCCGGTGATCTTGGTCATCAATATGGCCGATCGTATGTCCAGAACGGGTATTTCCCTGGATATTGAACTATTGGAAGAAAAGCTGGATACCAAAATTGCATTGGTAAGTACCAGAAAAGGGACAGGTATAGACCGAATCAAAGAATTGATCGCCGATTATAAAAATCTGTCCATTACCCCCAATGTAGACACTACGGTAATTGCGCCCGAGTATTTTGAAAAACTAAAGGCCACTTTCCCCAAAGAAGATCTTTACAAACTATGGCTGGTTATTACACAGGATGTAAATTTTATGCCCATAGAAAAGAATCCGATCAACATTGCCGCCTCTTTTGCCACCAAATCCAAATCCGAATTAAAACGACTTCAACAAAAGGAAACCATTCTTAGGTATCAATTTATAAACGGTATCCTAAAACAGGCCTATAAGGTAGATATTAACGCAGCCAAAGGTCTCAGGGCCACCTTGGACAAGATCTTGACGCACAAAATATTCGGATATCTTATATTTTTCGTCATCCTACTGACTATTTTCCAAGCCATATACGATTGGAGCAGTTACCCAATGGATTTTATTGACGAATCCTTTGCTTCTGCCAGTGAATGGGTCAAGGACACTTTACCCCCTGGGGTATTTACTAATTTGATAGCGGAAGGAATTCTCGCTGGAATAGGTGGAATCGTTATTTTTATTCCCCAAATAGCCTTTTTGTTCTTTTTTATTGCCCTTTTGGAGGAATCTGGCTATATGAGCCGGGTTGTTTTTTTAATGGACAAATTGATGCGTCCCTTTGGTTTAAGCGGTAAGAGCGTAGTGCCTTTAATTTCGGGAACGGCT
The DNA here is from genome assembly GCF_018860365.1 of Arenibacter algicola. GTDB lineage: Bacteria > Bacteroidota > Bacteroidia > Flavobacteriales > Flavobacteriaceae > Arenibacter > Arenibacter algicola_B. The sequence continues at coordinate 283,992 of NZ_JAHKPO010000013.1, read as the reverse complement.
TGTGCAATTCCCGCCATCATGGCCACAAGGACCATTGAGAACTGGAAGGAGCGACTTATTACCATTTTGGTTACCCCCTTTACTACCTGTTCTGCGCGCTTACCGGTTTATCTGATCATTATTGCCCTGGTAATCCCAGAAGGAAGATTTTTGGGCCTAAGTTATCAGGCCTTGACCTTAATGCTCCTGTATCTAATGGGGTTTGGCGCAGCTATATTTTCGGCGATGATCTTGAACAAGATTATGAAGATCAAGAGCAAGACCTTTTTTGTCATGGAAATGCCCAATTATAAGTTACCACTTGTGAAGAATGTGGTGTATACTGTGTGGGAAAAGACTAAAAGTTTTGTACTGGGTGCGGGAAAAATTATATTGGCCATCTCCATTATTCTATGGTTTTTGGGCTCCAATGGCTTTTCCAATGATTTTGAAAATGCCGACGAAATTGTAAGAGAGCAAATTGAAAAACAAGGATTTTCGGATTTTAATAAAACCAATATTGAAAGTACAATGGCCTCCTATAAATTAGCCTTACAGGATAGCATTGAGAAAAAAACCTATGCTTTGGACCAAACAGCACTAATGGACTCCCTAAGCGTAAAAGAAATGGCCTTAAAAGAAAAGGCTACCCACCAGGAAATTGCAAGTTATAAACTGGAAAATTCCTATATGGGATACATGGGAAAGGCCATAGAACCTGTGGTGCGCCCGTTAGGGTATGATTGGAAAATTGGTATTGCCGTCCTTACTTCCTTTGCCGCAAGAGAGGTCTTTGTGGGTACCTTGGCTACCATCTATAGCGTGGGCAGTGATGAAGAGGATACTATAAAGAACAGAATGGCCGCCGAAATCGATCCCAAAACAAAAAAACCTTTATTTAATCTGGCCTCAGGGATATCCTTGTTGCTTTTCTATGCTTTCGCCATGCAATGCATGAGTACGCTCGCCATAGTAAAAAGGGAGACAAATACTTGGAAATGGCCTGCAGCCCAGCTGGTTTTTATGAGTCTTTTTGCGTATATTGTAGCATTGATTGCATACCAGATTTTAAAGTAATCCGGACGATCAAAAAAAGGAAAAAAAGTAACGGACTTTGGTTCCGATAGATAAATAAGCAGCTTTAAACTTTTATCTGTTCAACGTTCAAAACGAATAATAAAAATGAGTATTCTTCAACACATACTGGTCTATATCACAGTTGCCTTGGCATTCGGGTATCTCGTTAAGAAATTCCTATTGCCAAAATCTTTGTTTGCAGGAAAAAAACGAAACTCCAAAGCCTGTGGTGATGGGGATTGTGGTTGTCATTAATCTTGTATTACAACCCATTTAATTCCCTCAACACCTATTACGACCAGCTGAAAAAGTAGAATTGTGTCTTAAAATAATCACAAGTCCATTGGATTCAGAATTCCAATTCCTTAATTTGGTGTTCCTTAGACCTCTTCTATGCTATTAAATAGAACCTTAATTACTACTTTTCTAATTGTTTTTGGATTTTGCTACAATCAGGCCCAAATTGTTACCTCTGTTGTAAAAGACTCCGCAACCCAACAACCTATACCCTACGCCACCGTACAATTATCCAATAAAAAAGGGGTGATTACCAATGAAGAAGGCCGTTTTAGTTTACAGATCGATCCAAACACCAAGGAAACCGACTCCCTTTTTATTTCATGCATGGGATATGAAGCCTTGGGCAAGCCATTGAACGAATTCAAGGAAAGTGTCATTTTTTTAAGTGCAAAACCCATAGAGTTAAATCCTGTTATTGTAAGTAATAAACAATATACTGCGGAAGAACTTATTGAACAGGTAAAAATCAATATCGACAGAAATTACAGTACCAATCTCACTAAAAAACGCGTGTTTTTCCGGGATTCCTACCATCAAACCCTCACAAAAAGCAACTATACGTTCAAGGAATCTACTATAGAGGCCCTAAACAAGAAATTCTTGGACAGTGTACTAAATTCCATCCCAAGAAAATCCAGTCGATACACCGAGATCCTAGGTGACTTTTATGGCAATTTTGAAGAGGACAACCAAAAACTGACCCTAATAAAGGCTTCGGACCTTTATGATAAGCAAAGTGAATTGGACCTGACTTCCTTGGAGGAAAAATTCAATGACATTCTAAAGAAAAATATTAAGCCCGATTCCTATTTCAAAATAAAATCGGGACTATTTGGCACTAAAGTGGACGCGGACGAATTTATGACCTTCGCAACCGATTCTACCGATGCCGAGGCCCTGAAGAAGGAACTGGCAGAAAAGAAAAAAAAGGAAGAAGAGCGCAAGAAGAATTTTGCCTCCTTTAAAAAGGGAAGTTTGGGGAAAATTATGGAAAAACAGTTCTTTCTCAAGGATTCCGACCTCAACTTTATCAACAAAGACAATCGCTACGATTTTAAGATGATAGATTTTACCTATTGGGGCGATGATGCGGTGTATATTTTGGATTTTGAGCCCAAAAGGGGTGCGGACTACAAGGGAAGGCTATATATAAATGCCGATGATTTTGCCATTATCCGGTTAGATTACAACAATGTTAAATCATTAAGAACCTTTAAACTTTTAGGTATTTCCTTGGATCAATATTTGGACAGGGGCAAAATGATCTTCTCTAAAAACGAAGACGGATTTTATTATTTGCGCTATCTGGAAGAGGAACTGGGCGCAAAAGTGGGAATAAAAAGACCTTTAAAGATAATTGAACTGAACAAGCGAGTAAAAGGAAGGAACAAACAAAATGAACTTCACTTAAAATTGGATATGGCCAGCAGCGGCATAAATAAGCACGAACTTATCCTTTTTGATACTGAGGATATCACGGAACAAGAATTCAATTCCATTAAGGAAAATAACACGGTACTTCCGACCTATATGCCAAATTATGATCCAGAATTTTGGAAGGGATATAACATTTTGGAACCCAACCAGGCTATTAAGGATTTTACCGCCCAAGTGGAGATTGATTGAATACTACACTAAATTTTGGATAAAGGAATAGAGCAATAAGCCCCATCCCATTACCAATAGTAATCCTCCAATTGGCGTAATAGGCCCCAGAATCCTGATCTTCTTCCCCTTGGCCGCACTTATGGAAAGACCATAAATACTAAAGGAAAAAAGAAATATCCCAATAATAAAACAATAAATCATATAACGTTCCAAGGCGGTTTCCAGGTTAAAGTTAAATCCTAAAACCAACAACAAAATGGCATGGTACATTTGATACTTTACACCTGTTTCAAAACTTTTTAACTGTTGTTCATTCAATGTCTTTTTTAGTGCGTGCGCCCCAAAGGCACCAAATACCACCGCTAAAAGACCATAAAGGGAACCCATTACATGAGCTATAAGTACCATAAAACTGTTATTACAAAGGTTAAAACTATATCTCCTAATTGAACTGCATCTTCAAATCCAAGTCCCTATTCAAATTAAAGGCACACTCCCTATAGCTGGGAGGTCCAAATGCCTTGATCTTGGCGTTGGAGAAGGCAACGGATTCCTTGGGGATTCCCAACCAATTTGTATCCAACTTGTCGTTTCCGTTTTCGTCATGAAAAATGGCAACGGCGTATTCCCCGTTGGGAAGATCCATAATCTTGAAGTTGGTGGTTGCCTCCTGTGCTGCAATCCGGTCTACCTTAAAAACCTCTTCGAATTTTAAAAATCCCTGGGAGCGATTATATATAGCAATATTTATATTCCCCAAAGAAGATTTCACGCCCTGTACTTCTACAGAAAGGTTGTGTTGGGACATCCCTAAAAAGGGAAAAGCAAACAGCAATAGCCAACTATATTTCTTCATGGTTACAGCAAAATCTACACCCAAATACAACATCTATTGTTTGGGCGGATTAATTTTATTGGACAAAAACTGATACATAAGCTCGGTTTCGGTACTATCGGGCATGTTTAAAAATAATTTCATGGAATCCTTATAGACCAACCTGATCTTTTGTTGGGATAGTTTATCTACATAAACATATACTTTGTTCGTACTTAGGCTATCCTCCTTAAAAACGCCCTTTTCCCTTTCCTTAACAGAGAAACCATTGATGCGCTCCATAGAAGGTATCTTTTCCACCATAGTAACACTATCCATATCGGCATATGGTATTTTTACGAAATATATTCCGGACAATATTTCCAGCTCCTCCTTTTCTGTCTTTACCCAATTTTTGTAATGTGCCGTAAAAGCTAGGGCCACAACAATTATTGTGACCACAATAAGCAAGTTGAGCAACCAATGTCTTTTTTCAGTTTTTCCCATATTATTAGTGAAGATAGACGATTAATTTATAAAAAATAGAACATTTCAACTAAGTCCAACATCCAGTGCCATCATTATTATAAAACCTCCTATAAAACCCATAGTGGCAATGTCCGTATACTTGTCCTGTTGCGTTTCCGGAATTACTTCTTCCACCACCACAAATATCATTGCACCGGCCGCAAAAGAAAGTGCATAGGGCAAAATGGGCTGAAATGTAAGAACGGCCCAAGCCCCCAACACTGCGGCAATGGGTTCTACCAAAGCAGAGGCCTGACCAAACATAAAGCTCTTTCTTCGGCTTAGCCCCTGTCTTCTCAATGGCATGGCAACAGCAAAACCCTCCGGGAAATTTTGGAGGCCTATCCCCAGGGCCAAAGCCACGGCACCGCCAATAGTAGCCCCGTCAAATCCTGCGGCCACACCCCCGAATAATACCCCAACGGCAAGTCCCTCCGGAATATTGTGCAAGGTAATCGCCAAAGTTAACAAGGTGGTTTTATGCCATGGTGTTTTAATACCCTCCTTTTCATTTTCCTTAAAGTTGATATGCAAATGCGGCAAGACCTTATCCAATCCAAAAAGAAATAATGCCCCCAATAAAAATCCAACTGCCGCCGGAATTACTTTTACAAATCCCTCCCCAGGGCTCATTTCTATTCCCGGTGCCAAAAGACTCCAGAAGCTGGCGGCTACCATAACCCCTCCGGTAAAACCCAACATCCCGTCCAACACTGCACGGTTCATGGTCTTAAAGAAAAAGACCAGTGCAGCTCCCAGAGCTGTTAATCCCCAAGTAAATAAGGTGGCATAAAAAGCAGCCAAAATAGGGTCAATTGCTTCAAAATAATCAATAACCTCCTTCATATTTCATCACTGGCTTTAATATACAAATTAGAAGCAATGACATGTGAAATTTGCATTTTTCTGCCATCAATCTCAATATTCAAAGAACCATCAAACTCTTCTATCTCCATTACCTTTATCTGGTTCCCCAAAGCTATGCCGTTCTTATCCAGGAATTTTAAAAAGGTAGCGGACGAATCCTTGACGCCAACACATACCCCTCCTGTATTTACGGGGACTTCACTCAATAACTCCCTGTCCCTTTCCTTAAATCCACCGTTCTTGTCGGGTATGGGATCTCCGTGTGGATCAAACTTAGGATATGCCAACAACCGATCTAGACTATCTATAAGTTTATCACTTTTAATATGCTCCAACTGTTCCGCCACTTCGTGCACCTCATCCCAGGAAAAATCCAACTTCTCCACCAAAAATACCTCCCAAAGTCTATGTTTTCTAATGATGTTCAATGCCGTTTTGTTTCCTAAGGCAGTCAAAGAAACCCCTTGGTAACGCTTGTAGTTTACCAGGTCCTTTTCGGACAGTCTCTTGATCATATCCGTAACCGAAGAAGGTTTGGTTTCCATTAGTTCAGCAATAGCATTGGTGGCTACTTCCTGGGTGCCCTTTCTTCCTAAATGAAAAATAGTCTTAATATAGTTTTCTTCCGAACGTGTCATTAAATACTTATTTACACAAAAATACATTTTTATTTATAAAAACAAATTTTTAGATTTGTCTAAATTTTAATTTAAATTGATGAAAAATATATTGTTGGCAAGTCTTCTTTTACCCCTTTTAAACCTTTATTCGCAAACCGGAACATTAGTTGGTACGGTCATTTCCGATGGGGAGGTTTTGCCCTGGGCCACAATACAACTTAAGGGCACCCAGCTAGGTACCACTACTGATGAAGCCGGGAAGTATATCCTTGAGGCCCCTTTTGGAACCTATACCGTGGTATGTAAAAGCATAGGATACAAATCCGTGGAAAAAGTAGTTACGCTAAACAACTCCCTTCCCTTGCAACTAAATTTTCAATTGGATGAAGATGTAATGGGGTTGGAACAAGTAGTGGTAACGGGTACCCGGACAGACAAAAGACGTACGGACTCTCCTGTAATCGTAAATTTGATCAATAGCAAAACATTGGATAATGTAGTGGCAACCAATCTTTCCGAAGGCCTAAGATTTCAACCTGGCCTACGTATTGAAACCGATTGCCAAACCTGCAATTACACCCAATTGCGCATAAACGGACTACAAGGAGGCTATTCCCAAATCCTTATCAACGGGAGACCCATTTTTAGCCCTCTTACCGGTTTATATGGCATGGAGCAAATTCCTACCAATATGATAGAACGCATTGAAATAGTCCGAGGAGGCGTCTCGGCCCTGTATGGATCCAGTGCCATTGGGGGGACAGTAAACGTGATGACCAAGATTCCAAGGAAAAACGATTATACCCTCACCTATACTTACCAAAATATGGGAAATAGCAGTAACGACCACCTTCTTGTTGGAAATGCAACTGTAGTCAACACCAAAAGAAATGCCGGAGCTACCTTTTTTGTCAGCAAGCGGGACCGTGACACCTATGATGCCAACGGCGATAATTTTTCTGAGCTACCACAGCTAAAAAACAATTCCTTTGGCACCAATTTCTTTTATATCCCTCAAGAAAACCAAAAACTGGAAGCGAGTATAAGTAGTATTAATGAATATCGATATGGTGGTGAGATAGTGGATAAACCCGCACATTTGGCACAGCAGTCGGAAGAAAGGACCCATAACGTGCTTATGGGCAGTTTGGATTATCAGATTAATTTTAATGAAGAAAAAAGTGCTTTGATACTCTATTATGGGGGTCAATATACCGATCGCGATCATTATACCGGCATCATACCGGACGAGGAACCCCAATTGGGCCAGTTTTATGCGGACCCTCCCTATGGCATATCCAATGTTACCACCCATCAAGGGGGGGCACAGTACAATCATAGATTCAACTCCTTTTTAGGGGGCAAGACCGTATTTACCCTTGGTTCCGAGTATGTATATGACGAGGTGTTGGATATAATTGAAGCCTATAATTACAAAATAGATCAGACCACAAGAAATCTTGGAGGTTTTGTACAGAATGATTGGGACATAACTTCAGATTTAAATTTTCTTTCAGGATTTAGAATAGACCAACACAACCTCTTGGACAAGGCCATTTTAAGCCCTAGGCTTTCCTTGCTGTACAAATGGAAGAAAGAGACACAATTAAGACTGGGCTGGGGCACAGGTTTCAGGGCGCCTCAAGCCTTTGATACCGATTTGCACATTGCGTTTGCCGGGGGTGGCATTTCGCGCATATCCCTATCGGATAATCTAAAAGAAGAACGCTCCAACAGTTTTACGGCATCAGTGAATTATGACAAGGCAAGGGAACACTTTATTGCAGGGTTCACCTTGGAGGGATTTTATACGCATCTAAATGATGCCTTTTATCTTTTCCCATTGGGGGAAGACCAATTTGGTGAACGTTTCGAAAAGAGAAATGGCAGCGGTGCCACCGTAAAAGGCATTACCCTGGAAACAAGGGCTAATTTTGATTATTTGCTACAGATCGATGCAGGCCTGACCCTACAATCCAGCCTCTTCGATGATGCCGTGGAGAATATTAAAGGCTTGGAAACCAAACGGGAATTTCTAAGAACCCCCAATAATTACGGTTACGCTACCTTTACCTATACGCCCACCAAAAAATTGAGTGCCAGCGCCAATATAGTATATACAGGTCCTATGGAACTGGTCCATTTTAGTGGAGAAGGAACCGGGCAGGCTCTGGATGAATACACTAGGTCCCCGTCTTTCACGGAACTGAGTCTCAGGCTTGGGTACAATTTTGAATTTTCCAATATGGATACCGGAATGGAGGTTTTCGGTGGGGTAAAAAACTTGACCAACGCTTATCAGGACGATTTCGACCTGGGTAAAAATAGGGATAGTAATTACGTTTATGGCCCGGGGGCACCCAGGACAGTTTTTGTTGGACTAAGAATAAAATCATTGTAATAGGCATGAAAAATAAGCTGACCTTATTAACACTCGTTTGTCTATTTAACGTTGGCTCCGGTATTACATATGCCCAGGTAAAGAATGGGATACAATGGATCAGCTTTGAGCAATTGCACGATTCCCTAAAGGTGCATCCAAAAAAAATATTTATCGATTTTTATGCGGATTGGTGCGCTCCCTGTCTAAAAATGGATGAAGTAGCTTTCAAAAACCCTAAGGTTATCCATAAACTCAACAACGACTATTATGCCGTGAAGATGAATGTGGAAACAACGGATACCATAGTTTTCGGGCAACAAAGTTTTATCAATAAGCGGGCCAATAAACGCAATCCCATACACGAAATCCCGCTTCTTTTAGCCAGTAGAAAAGACGCTCCCTTTACCTTGCCCGCTATGGTTTTGATGGATTCCAAATTTATTGCCCAAGCACGCTATTTCCAGTATCTGGATGCAGAACAATTACTCTCAATACTGGAAAAAATGCCCTGAACACCGCCAAATTTATATCGTTCAGGGAAATGTAAGTTCTATAAATAGAATTTGTACTTTTGGATTGCATCCTAATGATGGATGTCATATCATTTATTAACTCGGCTTAATTCCTAGACAATAGAGCGTATTTCCATGGCAACCTACGATTATATTATTATTGGCGCAGGGGCCTCTGGCTTGTTACTTGCAGATGCTTTGGGCAAGGATAATTTCTTCGCACAGAAATCAATTCTGTTGTTGGAAAAAAATTGGAATAAACAGAATGATCGTACCTGGTGTTTTTGGGAAATTGGCCAAGGTAATTTTGATGCCATACTACACAAGACCTGGGACCATATTTTTGTAGGAGATAATGAATATTCCAAACATACTCCCATTGCCCCTTATAAATATAAGATGCTTCGTGCAGAGGATTTTTACCATACTTACCGCAACAAAATAAATCACCATCCCAACATCACTTTTTTGGAAGGGAATGTTGTCCACATAGAGGAGAGGGACAACCAAGTAATTGTCACCACTGATTCCCATTCCTTTATCAGCAAAAAGGTGTTCAATAGCATATTCGACTATAAGCCCCTGTTGCAACAAAAGAAATACCCGGTCCTACAGCAACATTTTATAGGGTGGTTTATAAAATCTGATAAACCGGTTTTTGATAGTCAACAGGCTACTTTTATGGATTTTTCTATCCCTCAAAAAGGAAACACCCGCTTTATGTACGTGTTGCCATTTTCCGAAACCGAAGCTTTGGTGGAATACACCTTATTCTCCAAAAATGTACTTCCCGATCAAGAATATGAAGAGGCTATAAAATCCTATCTTAAGGATGATCTAAATTGTAAAGAATACGAAATAATAGAAAAGGAAAAAGGAAGCATCCCAATGAGCTGTTATGATTTTAACATCCACAACAGCAAAAACATTTTGCATATTGGGATTGCCGGAGGATGGGCAAAGCCAAGTTCGGGCTATACCTTTATGCGTACACATCAAAAAACAGGAGCTTTAATCCCGTTTTTGAAAAAAGACAAACCACTAAATACCTTTTTTAAAAAGGACCGATTTTGGTTTTATGACCTACTATTGTTGGATATACTCCATAGGAACAACAATAAGGGAAGGTTAATTTTTGGACAACTGTTCAAACAACGGAAAGCCCAAAATATCTTTAAATTTTTGGATGAAAAAACCAGCCTTTGGGAAGACTTAAAAATTATAGCGGCCTGCCCCAAAAAAGAATTTATCCAGGCCCTTATACGTCGGGTATTTTAATTTAACAAGCAATATTTTATAATATTGATTTATACACGTATATTTTATTCTTTTTAAGACCAATTTAAACCCATGCGAAACAATATCTCCCTCAGAATTGCCCTAATAGTTTCTCTTTTTGGCATTTTCACCATTTCCTGCGATAAAAAACCCAAGCAACCAAAGGAACCTTTGTTGGTCATAAAAGAGGATACGGCAACCGCCCGGATCAGATTTAAGGAAATAAGGGAAAGCGTTCCCGCACAGGTTGCCGAAGGCTTAACCCTTACCTTATGGGCTTCGGATTCTTTGGCTCCAGATCCAGTGGCCATGTCCGTAGATGACAAAGGCAACATATACTTGACTAGGACCAATCGCCAAAAAAATTCTGAATTCGATATCAGGGGTTTTAGGCATTGGATGACCCCGTCCATTGCCCTGCAGTCTGTGGAAGACAGAAAAAACTTTTTACACGAAACCTTCGCCACCGAAAAAAGCAAAGAAAATGAATGGCTAAAAGACCTAAATAAAGATAGTATTCACGATTGGAGAGACCTTACGGTACAAAAGGAGGAGATATGGAAATTGGAGGACCAAAATGCTAGAGGTTATGCTAACGTCGCCACTAGAATTCTGAATGATTTTCACAAAGAAACCTCCGATGTGGCCGGAGCATTATTGGTTAGAAAAAATGATATGTTCGTAGGTATAGCCCCGGATATGTGGAGAATTACCGATGAGGATGGAGATGGCATAATAAGCGATAAAACTTCCATTTCCCATGGTTATGGAGTTCATATCGGTTTTGGAGGGCATGGAATGTCGGGCGCCATTGAAGGTCCTGACGGGAGAATATATTGGGGAATTGGCGATATAGGGGCTAATATTACCACCGCTGACGGGACACATCATAAATATCCAAATCAAGGGGTTATTGTAAGGTCCAATCCCGATGGAAGCGATTTTGAGGTTTTTGCGGCGGGAGTACGCAATACCCACGAATTTGTATTTGACGAATACGGCAATATTATTACCGCGGATAATGACGGGGACCACCGCGGAGAAAGCGAACGCTTGGTATATATTGTGGAAGGATCGGACGCAGGTTGGCGCTCCAACTGGCAATATGGCAAGTACACCGATCCAAAAAACAATGGGTACAACGTTTGGATGGATGAAAAACTGTTCGTTCCACATTGGGAAGGTCAGGCCGCCTATATTATACCGCCCATTATGAATTTTCATAATGGTCCCACAGGAATGGCCTACAACCCGGGCACGGCATTGGGCAAGGAATGGAAAAATAAATTCTTTCTGGTAGAGTTTGTTGGCAATCCAAGTAGATCGCACATATGGAGTTTCGACCTTAAACCGAAAGGGGCCTCCTTTGAACTGAATAAGGAACAAGATATTTTAAGCGGAATTCTACCCACAGGAATTCGTTTCGCTCCTGATGGGGCACTATATATTGCAGATTGGATGAACGGCTGGGACACCAAAAATTACGGCCGGGTCTGGAAGTTGGATGTGGCTGGGAACAAAAACGACCTGAAGGCGGAAAGAAAGGAAACAGAGCGACTAATGACCCTGGATTATACGGATCAAAGCGTGGATAAATTAACCCAATTTCTATCCTATCCCGATATGCGTATTCGACAAAAGGCACAGTTCGAATTGGCCAATAGGGACAACAAGGGTCTAAAAGCCTTTACCGCGGCAATCTCACAAAAGCAAAACCAATTGGCCCGGGTACACGGCATTTGGGGCATTGGACAGTTGGCAAGAACAAATTTGCAAAGGGCCGAATCACTAATAGGGCTTTTAAAGGACAGTGATGCGGAAATAGTGGCACAGGCTGCCAAAACCTTGGGCGATGTAAAATATAATAATGCAGGGCCCGATTTAATTGCCCTACTGGGACACCAAAATGCCAGGGTCCGTTTCTTTGCCGCCCAGGCCTTGGGCAGGATAAAGAACAGAAATGCCATTGGGCCCCTTCTAAAAATGTTGGAAACCAATAATGACGAAGATCTATATTTAAGACATGCCGGGGTATTGGCATTGACGAGAATCGGGGAAGTTGCCCCAATTGTTGCCTTGGCCAAAAGCGAAAACAGAAGTTTGCGCATTGCAGCGGTATTGGTGTTGAGACGTCTACATAATGAACAGTTAGCCCTATTTTTAAGGGACTCGGATGAATACATAGTTACCGAGGCCGCAAGGGCAATAAACGATGATTGGTCTATTGAACCAGCCTTGCCAGCTTTAGCCTCCTTGTTGAAAGAGGAAAGATTTACCTCTGAACCATTGTTGCGCAGAAGTATCAATGCTGCTCTTAGGGTTGGTGGCGAGAAGGAACTGGACCTACTTATCAACTTTGCAAAAAGAGAATCCGTTTCAAGCAATCTTAGAGGCGAGGCATTGGCAGCCATTGGTACTTGGGCCTCCCCATCCGTATTGGATAGGGTAGATGGCCGCTACAGGGGCGAGATCAACAGGGATGCCATTGTAGTAAAGCAGAAGATAGAAAAGTATATTCCCGACTTTTTAAAGGATAAAAATCCGGACATTTTGGTAGCTACAGCCAAGGCCATAAGCTCATTGAAGATCGAAGGGTATAATGCCCAAATGGCACAGATTATGAAAAGCCATGCTTTTCCAGAGGTACGTTCGGCCATGTTGGCGGCGCTAGGGGACCTAAATTACACCAAAATAGAAGAGGCTATGAAGATAGGCATGGCGGATAAAGATAGGGATGTCCGCACTGTAGCGGTAGGATTGGTAACACAGTTAGATCTCCCCAAAGAAAAGCTTCCCGCCATTGTGGAACCTATATTCAAAAGTGGATCCATTGTGGAGCAACAGAAGATGTTGAGTGTCCTGGGAGAAATGCCCCTAGAAAAAAGTAAGGACGTATTAATCTCCCTTATAAAACAGGGGAATAACAAAAAGCTTTCCAACAGTGTTATCTTGGATTTAACAGAGGCTGTTGAGGCTACCCAATCCGAAGAGCTTATTGCGCAATTGGACAAACTAAAAGCCCATGGAGACGGTTTGGAAGCCTATACCGAGACTCTTAACGGGGGAAATAGAAGAGCGGGTTATCAGTATTTCAACACCAATTCCGCCGGACAGTGTGTTAGATGCCATGCCCTTGGCGGTGCCGGTGGAGCGGTGGGTCCGGCTTTGGACAATATAGGTAACATTTTAAGCAGGGAACAACTTCTTGAAGCCTTGATAAATCCTAGTGCACGCTTATCGCCAGGATATGGAATGGTTACCGTTACCCTAAAGGACGGACAATTGGTTACGGGAATATTGGAGGAAGAAACCGAAGATGAACTTATACTAAAAACTTCGGATGCGGAACCCATGGAAATTGCTTTGTCCCGAATAGACAAAAGACAAAATATGGCTTCAGGGATGCCTCCCATGGGGACAATAATGTCTAAAAGGGAAATAAGGGATGTGATCGAATTTTTGGCCAACTTGAAAAAGGATTAACCTAATACCAAAGTAGATCCCATATGGTCTCTATGGCACCTTAAACCTCGCGATTCATTAAGGCAGTACCGAACTGCCTTAATCTTTCCTTTTTCCCAGGTTCCAGGTTCAGCATTTCCAAGGTTGTGAAGGCCCTATCGGTATAACTTTTTATTTCTTCAATAGTTCTGGATACTGCTCCAGCTTCTTCAAACAATTGCTTTACTGTGGATATTTTGTCAGTGGGATCTTTTGGTTTAATGGAAAACAAGTGTTCCAACTCCTGCGCTTGGGTAGAATTTCCCATTTCCAAGGCTTTCAAATACAAATAGGTCTTTTTGTTTTCAATAATATCGCCCCCAACCTGTTTGCCAAAACTCTTGGGATCCCCAAAGGCGTCCAAATAATCGTCCTGCAACTGAAACGCAATACCCAGGTTCTTTCCAAAATCATATATTAAATCTTGTACATCGTTCGGCTTATCAGCAATTATGGCTCCCATTTTCATAGCAGCTGCCACCAATACCGCAGTTTTATTCTGGATCATGATCAGGTATTCCGGAATAGTAACATCTTCCCTGCTCTCAAAGTCCACATCGTATTGTTGCCCTTCACAAACCTCTAAAGCGGTTTGGCTAAACACCTGCAACAATTTCTTAAAAGTCATGGCAGGGTAACTTTCCAAAAGTTGATAGCTGTATATCAACATGGCATCCCCTGATAAAATGCCGGTATTTAGGTCCCATTTTTTATGCAACGTCTGTTTCCCTCTCCTTAAGGGTGCTTCATCCATAATATCGTCATGAACCAAAGAGAAATTGTGAAATACCTCTATGGCCAATGCAGCATCCAAAGCTTTTTTATAATCGCCTCCAAAAATATCAGTGGTCATCAATGTTAAAACCGGTCTTAGCCGTTTCCCCCCTAAATTTAGGATATAGGAAATTGGCTCATAAAGATTTACAGGTTCCTTAATTTTCACTTTCTTCTCCATATGGGCCAAAAACTCGGACCTATATTGTTCAATACTATGCATAATGGCAATTTTCTTCAAAAATACATTAAAAGCAATCACTTACCATAGGGAAACAAATTCCGAGGCAAAAAGAAAGATTTGGACTAAAATGTTAAGAAAACGTAAAACTTAGGAAACTTTTTTTGTTTTATAAGTTTCCACTATTATCTTTGCCGACGCTATGAAGGAAAAAATTTTAGAAAAGGCAACGGATATGTTTTTGACCCTTGGGTTCAAAAGTGTTACCATGGATGATTTGGCGAATGAAATGGGGATATCAAAAAAAACGATCTACACTCATTTTGAAAACAAGACAAAGTTGGTACAGGAATGTACTTTCGGCCTTTTGAATCAGATTAATTTAGGAATAGATTTTATATGTTCAAGTGGCAAGAATCCTATTGAGGAATTGTACGACATTAAAAAGTTTGTCATTTCACAATTGAAGGATGAAAAATCTTCCCCCCAATATCAATTGCAAAAATACTATCCCAAAATATTTGACAACCTTGGAAAAAAGCAATACGAGCTTATGCAGGAATGTACAGTAAACAATATTAAGAGAGGTTTGGAACTGGGAATTTACAGGGAAAATTTAAACGTGGAATTCGTGTCTCGAATCTATATTTCTGGTGTGGCCTGTATTAAGGATGAACGCTTTTTCCCGCAAGGCAATTTCTCGTCAAAAGAATTACAGGATTATTTTCTTGAATATCATTTGCGTGGAATTGTAACACCAAAGGGAAGAAAGATACTAAATGATATAATCAATTCGACACAGGATTAAATAAGAAGTTAAATGACCCTATCAAAAAAATTTAAACCCAATTTTATGAAAAATAGTTTTTTAGCACTAATGGTGCTATTTACAGCTACTTGGTCCTACGCCCAGGAACAAACTTATAGCTTCACCTTGGAGGAAGCCATTAATTTCGCCCTGGAAAATAACTATGGGGCCATTAATGCGGACAGAGATCTCTTGGATGCCCAAAAACAAAAATGGGAAACTATTGCCACAGGACTTCCCCAAATTAACGGGGCCGTTAGTTATCAGAACCAATTAAAGCAACCTGTCTCCCTGTTACCAGGTGAATTGATAGGGCAGGAACCGGGAACCTTTATCCCTATAGTCTTTAGTCAGCCACAAACTGCCAGTGCCACCGCTACCCTAAAACAACAAATTTTTGATGGCTCCTATATCGTGGGCGTTCAAGCCACTAAAGCCTTTATTGCCTACAGCGACAATAACAAGGAAAAGACAGAATTGGACGTACGTAAATCTGTTGTGGAAGCCTATGGCAATGTGCTTTTATCACAGGAAAGCATATCCATTCTAGAAAAGAACAAAGCGAATTTGGAGAAAAATTTATTTGAAACCCAAAAGCTTTTCGAGAATGGTCTAGGCGATGAGGAGAGTGTGGAGCAATTGCAGATTACCCTATCCTCGGTAGATAATCAGTTAAAAAACTCCTTGCGACTTCAGTCCATTACCCTGCAAATGTTAAATCTAATTATGGGACTGGATATAGATACTCCTACCAAACTAAAGGAGAATCTGTCCGATTTGACTCAGGCACAAATACGTTTGGATCTTTTGGAAGAAGAACTGGTATTGGACAACAATATAGATTTTAAAATAGTTGACAATCTTAACCAACAAAGGGAATTGGAGCTTAAACTGCAAAAAAGTTTGGCCTTGCCAACCTTAAATGCCTTTGTAAATTATGGCAGCACTTCTTATAGTGATAAGTTTAATTTTTTGGGCAACGACTCGGAATGGTTTGATTCCTCTATTCTTGGATTTGACCTGAGCATCCCTATTTTCAGTTCCCTAGGAAGGAGTGCCAAGACCGCAAGGGCAAAAATTGCGCTTGAAAAAGCAAGAACACAGAAATCCGAGACGGAACAAAATATTCGCCTGCAACACCAAACAGCCAAGAGCAACTACCTCTTTTCTATTGAACAGTATAATACGGCAAGTGATAATTTGGCCTTGGCCGAGCGTATTGAAAAGAAAAACGAAATAAAATACTCCGAAGGACTTGCCACTAGCTTTGAGCTTAGGCAGGCACAGACACAACTCTATGATGCGCAGCAGGAATACTTGCAATCCATGGTAGAGGTAATCAATAACAAAACAACCTTGGAAACGGTACTTAACAGCAAACTATAACATCAACCTAGAATTTATAACTATGAACAAAATATTTCAAATAATCGCACTGGGGACCCTATTGGTTTCTTGCGGAAACGACAACCAAAAAACTGTGGACGACCTTATCTCAGGAGGGGACCTAAATGCTTTGCGCACCAAAAAAAGTGAACTTTTCGAGCAACAAAAAGTATTGGAAACTGAAATGAAAAAACTGGATTCGGTTATAGGATCAATGAGCGGAAATGAAAACCTTCCCCTTGTTACCACCATTATAGCCGATCCCAAAAAATTTGACCATTTCTTGGATTTACAGGGCGACGTAAAAACGAAACAAAATGTGCTGATCTATCCGGAGATGCAAGGCGTCCTGCATAAAGTTTATGTAAAAGAGGGACAAGAAGTAACTAAGGGTCAAATCCTGGCCAGTATAGATGATGGCGGTATGGGCAGTCAACTGGAGCAATTAAAAACTCAGGCGCAATTGGCCAAAACCACCTTTGAACGTCAAAAAAGATTGTGGGAACAAAAAATAGGTTCTGAAATTCAGTATTTACAGGCAAAGACCAATTATGAAGCGTCCGAAAATGCCGTTAAGCAAATGGAAAGTCAATTAGGAAAGTCCACTATTAGGGCCCCTTTTTCCGGAATAATAGACGATGTTATCAAAGACCAAGGAACAGTGGTTGCCCCTGGTCCGGGATCCGAAGTTTTCCGAATAGTGAACCTTTCCGACATGTACATTGTAGTGGAAGTACCGGAAACCTATTTGGGAAGCATAAAAAATGGCAAGGAAGCCAAAGTATATTTCCCTGTTTTAGGCGATAGTATTATGACCAATATTAGACAAACAGGAAACTTTATTAATCCTGGCAACAGATCATTTACTGTAGAAATTCCAGTACCCAACAAGACAGGTACCATTAAGCCCAACTTGAGCGCCAAGGTACAATTGAACGACTACACCAGTGAAAATGCCATTCTAATTCCACAAAGTATTGTTTCCGAAAATGCCGATGGAGAGCAGTATGCCTATGTGGCCGAAGAACTGAATGACGAAAATGAGGCCATAGTAAAGAAGAAAATCATCACCACAGGGAAGACCCAAAATGGTTTCGTGGAAGTTCTTTCAGGAATCAGTAGTGGAAACCACATTATTAAAGAAGGCGCTAGAAGCGTCAAGGATGGTCAAAAAGTGAAAGTATTAAACTAAAAAGTCCATGAGCAAACTACAAAAAAACGCAGACAAAGAATTTAGTTTATCGTCTTGGGCAATAGATAACCCATCAGTTATTTATGTAATGATCGGTATCTTCCTATGGATCGGTTTTTCCTCCTATTTGGCAATGCCCAGGGAAGACTTCCCAGAGATCATAGAGACCAAGATTTATATAAGCACCCCCTATCCCGGTAATACAGCGGAGGATATAGAAAGGTTGATAACAGATCCTTTGGAGGATGAATTAAAGAATATTAGCAATGTTGTGGAAATCATTTCCACCTCACAGGAAGATTATTCCATTATCACCGTTGAGTTCGACGAAGAAATTACAGTAGAAGCGGCAAAACAAAAGGTAAAGGATGAGGTTGATGGTGAAAAAGCAAGTGAAGACTGGCCCACCTTTAACGGAGCCAAAGTGGAACCCAATGTGTTCGACCTAAATTTTTCCGAAGAAGTTCCTATAATGAACATCAACTTTACCGGCGATTATCCGGTAGAAAAATTAAAGGAATATGCCGAATACCTACAGGACGAAATTGAAAATCTCCCAGAAGTAAAAAAAGCCGACATTCGCGGAGCTCAGGAAAAAGAAGTGGAGGTTGCGGTAGATGTCTATAAAATGATGGCGGCCAAGGTTAGTTTTGACGATGTAATGCAGACCATTGGCAATGGTAACATGACCATGTCCGCAGGGAATTTAAAGATTGGTGGCCAACGGCGTACCATACGCATATTGGGAGAGATAGAAGACCCCGGCCAACTCAACGATTTTGTAGTAAAATCGGATAACGGGGCAGTATATTTAAAAGATATCGCCACCGTTCATTTTGACGAAAAGGATAAAACTACCTATGCCAGGGAATTTGGGGAAAGCGTTGTGATGTTGGATGTTAAAAAACGTGCAGGCCAAAATGCCATATCGGCATCAGATCAAATTAAGGAAATAGTAAAGACCACCAAGGCCAACTATTTCCCTCCCGATCTTCACATTTCCATTGCCAATGATTCCTCTACAAGAACGCTTAACCAGGTAGATGACTTGGTCAACAATATTATTTTCGGAATTATTCTGGTGGTAGGGGTGCTTATGTTCTTTTTAGGGTTCCGCAACGCCCTTTTCGTTGGCTTTGCCATACCCATGTCCATGTTTATGTCCTTTATGATCCTGTCCTGGTTGGGCTACACGCTTAATACCATGATTCTATTTGGAATGATTATGGGATTGGGAATGTTGGTGGATAATGGTATCGTTGTGGTAGAGAACGTGTATCGTCTAATGGATGAAGGAATGCCCCGTATTGAAGCAGCCAAAAAGGGAATCGGTGAAATTGCCTTTCCCATTATTATTTCTACGGCTACCACTGTTGCAGCCTTTGTTCCCCTAGGACTATGGCCCGGAATATTTGGACAGTTTATGATCTATTTTCCAATTACCTTGTCGGTAGTATTGGGATCCTCCCTGTTTGTAGCCATATTTATGAACTCCATGCTGGTATCTAACTTTATGGATACTGATGAAAAGGAATTGACCAGAAAACAGCTGGTTCGCATCAGTATTGTTATGGGCGGTCTTGGGTTATTGATCCTGTTGTTCGGAGGAGCTATGAGGGGATTGGGCTCTGTCATGATCTTAACGGCAGCCATGTTTTGGATTTACAAATATGTACTGAAGAAATGGGCCCTTCGCTTTCAAAAAAATACCATGACCCGTTTTGAAAACTGGTATGAAAAAAGATTGATACATGCCTTAAGGGGAAAGAATGTATACTGGTATTTTGGAATTACGGCTATGCTTTTGGTTGTGGTGTTTATGCTTTTCGGCATGTCTGTAGGTAGTGGGAGAACCAAAATAGAATTCTTCCCGGACAATATTCCCAATGAAATATATGTCTATATAGAGTACCCTGAAGGTACCGCCATAGAAAAGACCAATGAAATTACCCTTGATATTGAAAAAAAGGTCTATAGCATTGTCAATGACGAGGCCTATTTTCACAATGGGGAAAACTTTATTGTGACCACGGCCGTATCCCAGGTCGGTGAAGGCGCCGGTAACCCCTTGGCCGATGGAGGTTCTTCCGCCGAAATGCCCCATAAGGGCAAAATCACGGTCAACTTCAGCGAATTTAAATATAGGCGAGGAATAAACACGGAGGACATCCGTGCCAAAGTTCAGGCCGGACTAAGCGGTGTTTATCCCGGTGTAGCCATTTCCGTGGAAAAAGAGGCCAATGGCCCACCAGCCGGTTATCCTATTAACATTGAATTGGAAGGGAAAGATTACGACCAATTGATCAATACCGCTGAGGATATTAGAAACTTTATCAATACCAAAAATATCGCTGGTATAGAAGAAATAAAAATTGACGTAAACAAGAGCAAGCCCTCCATGCAGGTTAACGTAGACCGCAAGAAAGCTGGTGAGCTAGGGGTTTCTGTAGGCCAGGTGGGGAACCAATTGCGAAGGGCTCTGTTTGGTGAAAAAGCCGGGGTTTTTAAGGAAGATGGGGATGATTACGATATCAATGTCCGCTTTAGTGAAGATTTAAGATATAATAAAAGCGCCCTTTTCAACCAAAATATCATTTTTAGGGACCAATCTACGGGTAAAATCAAGGAAATTCCTATTTCTGCCGTGGCCACCGAAAGAAATACTTCGGCCTTTAGTGCCATTAAGCACAGGGACAATAAGCGTGTGGTTACCGTATATTCCGGACTACAACCTGGTTTTACGGATGCGGCGGCCATTGTAGCTGAGATACAAAAGGAAATGGAAGAATTTAAAAACCTTCCTACCGATATTAAAATTGACTATACCGGACAGATTGAAGAGCAAAACAAACAGATGATGTTCTTGGTCGGTGCATTTTTCACCGGTTTAGGCCTTATTATGTTGATATTGATATTTCAGTTTGGCGGTATTTCCAAGCCATTGATCATTATGATTGCTATTTTCCTAAGTTTTATAGGGGTATTTGGAGGTCTAATGATTACCGGATGGTCTTTTGTGATTATGATGACGATGATGGGAATAATTTCCTTGGCCGGTATTGTGGTGAACAATGGAGTGGTTCTTTTGGACTATACCCAGATTCTTATTGACCGTAGGAAGGTAAAGCTAGGTATGGATGATAAAGCCCTATTAACGAGGGAAGATGCAACAGAAGCCATCATTAAGGGAGGAAAAGCCAGGCTCAGACCGGTTCTTCTAACGGCAATCACCACTGTTTTAGGATTGATCCCCTTGGCAATCGGTTTAAATATCGATTTCTTTGCCTTATTTTCAGAATTTAATCCGCACATATATGTGGGAGGGGACAACGTGGTGTTCTGGGGTCCTTTGGCCTGGACGGTAATATTTGGGTTGATAGTGGCCACCTTCCTAACATTGATCATTGTTCCTGTACTATTTAACATTACCTACAGGATTAAAATAGCCCTTAGGGGCAGTGGTGATAGTAAGACAAAAACTAAGGAAGTAGCTGCTGCCTAGGTTATTTGCAACCAAAAAAAAGGAGCCTGTTAATTCAACAGGCTCCTTTTTTTTTCAGTATTCGTTACTTAATTTAACTATACCCGTCCTGTTTTGGAAATATCCCAAGAACTTATCTTAAATATGATGGGCCCATGTAGCTGTTCGGCAAAACTTGTCTAAAGGCAAATCCAATGTACTAGGTTTGCACGTACTGCTAAATCCCTAAAGCATCCTCCCATATATGAACAATCCGCTCTACAACCAATTCCGCCATGATCCAAAACAAAAAAACCCGGCGATATTCGCCAGGTTTCCTATTGAAAAAATAATTTTATTATTTATTGATCGCTAACTGGCCTACGCTATTCCATTCGGTAACATTGGCAATTTTACTGTCAACAAAATCCACTTCTTTTAGTTTTTTGGCATCCCAGAAAAACCATTTCCCAGTTTTCTTTCCTTCTGTATATTCACCCATGGCTATTTTCTTTCCATCTTCACCAAACATCTTCCATTCCCCATGCAGTTTTCCGTTTAGGAAATGTCCCTCTTGGGAAACTACCCCATTGTCATGGTAATAGGTGGCTTTTAACATTTCACCATCTTGTTCAAAAACAGGTTTTATATCTTGTGCGTTGATTACAACCGCAAATATTAGTGCAAAAACTAGTGTTATTCCTTTCATTTTATTTGGGATTTTATGTTTATCTATTATCTCTTAACGAATTAAAGATACATATATTTTACGAAAAAGAAACCTTTAGTTAACATTAAATTTACATTGAAACATTAAACACTTGTGTTTAAGAAGTTTATAAAACAAAGAAACTCCCTATTAAAGGGAGTTTCTGCTTTTATCTATAAATTGCTGTGTTACATCACCAAATTATTGGCCTTCATTCTGTGGTATAGGAAATTGGGTTACCCTATTGTCTCCCGCCCTATCTACTACCAACTCATCCAGTCTATCAAACCTCCTTAAATCTATCCAGCGATGACCCTCGGCAAATAACGAATATCTTCGTTCGTACAAAAGCCTGTCCTCATCTACACTGCCAGGAACAACAGGGCCAAGTCCAGCAGCATTTCTAACAACATTGATCGCCATTTCCGCTTCTCCGGGGTTATCTGTCATATTGGCCTCGGCATATAAAAGAATAAGCTCCTCATTTCTGATCATGGCCACAGGATCCGTGTTGGACTCATAAATATATACATCGTGGGTACCAGGAGTTAAATCTGCAATATTAAGTGGTCCATCCGTTCTTAAAACGGCCTTATCCAACCTATTATCCCCTGCCTCCGCTGAATTAACAAAATCTGGATGTGCAATTCTAGCGTTGGCCCCAGTGGAATTCTTGGCAAAAAATAACTGATTTAACTCATCCGAACCCGCTGCGGCAAATTGGTAATAAGCTCCCAAGTACATGTCTCCCCCGAAGTCCATAAAAGAATCGTCCAAAGCACTTAGTACCAATGAATAATTTCCTTGATAAGCGGCTACCCTAGCTGTCAACGCTCTATTAAATTCCAAATAGGATACCCCCAAAGTATTTGGGGAAACATCCCCACCAGTTGCCAAATCAGTGGCGGCACTATTTAACAATCCCAAAATGGAGGTAAGAGCGGCATCATAGCCCTCAAAGCTTCCCAAATTATCAGGATCGGCAACATCTGTACGTATTCCATTTTGATATAACATGTTTAACACGGTCAACAATTCATGCGCTTTTATGGTATTGGCAAATCCCCTAATAGCCCCTTTCTCGGCTTCGGAAAAATCTGTTGTAGTGTTCTCCAATCCTTCCAACAAAAGGTTACATTCCTTCACTACCGCATATCTGGCGGCATATGGGGTTGTAAGATAAAAGGCATTGTCATCCAATACACCAGTCATAAGATCTCCGGTCCATCTGGGGTCGGAACTCTGATGTCTCCAATAATCCCTTCCTACTACAGAAATAACATCTATCTGAGTATTCAATCGATCTCTCATATCGGCTAAAATTCCAGATACCACCTGAGGCAGTTCCGGTCTGGATACTCCCTCCGAAATAGATGCGGTTTCCGGTCCATTCAGATCTTTCCCATCTTCAATAGTACAACCAAAAACCAGAAATCCGATTATGGTCATTAATAGAACTTTTATTCTAATTGCGATTTTCATATTATTTTTTTTTTAATTATTAAAGTCCAATTGACAAGTGAAACATAAATCGTTTGGACGATGGAAATGGTGCTACTTCAATTCCTATCCCTGCAGCAGCCGAACCAAAATTGGAAACTTCTGGATCATAGCTATTATAATCAAAAATATTGATGATATTGTGTCCGGAAAGTCCAACTTTTACATTGGAAACATTCCCATTAAATAGTTTCTGGAGCGTGTTTTCCGGAAGGTTATAATACAAACCTATCTCCCTTAGTTTTAAATAAGATGCATCTTCCACAAAAGGGTCGGCAAAACCCGCGCCAAAAGCACTTTTTCTATAATCCCCATTGTTCAAGGCACCCGATGGATCCAAATTCATCTTATCGTAATCGGCACTAGTGTTACCAAAATCCGAGAGCAGCCTACTGAGGTTTACATTATCGCCCCCCTTCTTCCAGTGCCAAAAAAATGATAGCGTAAAATCTTTGTACTTGAAATTATTATTGAAGGACATTTGAAAATCGGGTTCGGCATCTCCCAATGTCACAACGTTACCATTTTCGTCATTACCAACAATCTGGGTGGCACTTTTACCTTCTTCTATCCTAAACGTTCCCAAACCAGTACCAAAACCTTGGGTATCAAAAGAAGCAACAGTTAATTTCGTTATTTCCGATCTATTTCTAAACCAAATTATACCGGAATCCCAAGAAAAATTTTCCGAATCAAAAGCGTTAACGTTTAAACCAATTTCAGCTCCTTTATTTTGCAGGGCACCGGCATTGGCCCATCGGAAGGTATAACCCGAGGATGGTTCATTGTCCGCTTGGAGAATAAGATCTTCAACTTTTTTATTATACCAAGTAAATTCCAGGGTTACCTTGTTTTTAAAGAATCCGGCATCCAAACCAATTTCGAACTCCTTTTGTCTTTCTGGCTGTATGGAGGGATCCCCAAGGGTTGCAGGGGTAATAATCCCTACATTTCCACTTATCAAAGAGTTGATATACGTTGTAAATAATGCCCCATTTGGAGCAAAGTTACCTGCTTCCCCGTAAGCTGCCCGCAACTTCAATTGATTCATTGCCTCAAGATTCCAAAAATCAAAGTTGTGAATATTTGCTGCAACCGATGCTTTTGGATAGTAAAACAACTTATTGGCATCGCCATTGTTGGAAGATTTATCCCCTCTTACCCCAAAGGTTCCAACAATCTTATCTTGGTAATTAATTTCCTCCTGAACGAAAAAACCGGCATCTTCCTGCTCCAACCTAAATTGATCTACTTTAACATTGGCCGCCTGATCCACGTTTTGTTCAGAAGCTATTAAGCCCGTTGATGTAACCCTAACAGTATTTTGGGAAAATTGTTCATTGGTAACACCAGCTTGGGTGGTAAAGCTAAGTTCATTATCTGTCCGGAAATTGTGTACCAAAAAACCCGAAAAGTTAGCATCGGTATTCTGGGTAGTACCGTCTGAGGACAAACCATCCACTCCCCCTACGGCTGGACTCATAAACTGCAATTCCCTTGGAAAAAAAACTGTAGTTTTTAGGGTATAGGTATCAACACCAGCCTTTAAAATCATTTTCAAACTCTGATTTTCATTTCTAAATAAATTAACATCCAAAGCCCCACCTGCTATTAAACGGCTTACAGATTCATTATTTGTCATGACATCACGGGTATGAATTTGATTGGAAGAGTTAGCAGGGTGATCAGGATAATTACCATCCGCATCGGGAAGCAAATAGTCCCAAGGTCTAGTAAACAAAAGGGAAACCCCTATGGTAGTATTGGAGTTGTCATTGTTAAAAAATCCCCTATCAGCACTGGACTTCAGGTAATTTCCGGTCAAGGATAATTTAATATCGTCTGTTATCCTATGGTCAACATTTAACCTAAGAGATTGTTTGGAGGCTCCAGTTCTTTTAACAATTCCATCCTCCTCATTATTGGTAAAGCTCCCAAAAAAAGAGGTCTTTTCGCTCCCACCTGAAATACTGACATTAGTATTGGTGATAAATCCTTTTTCCCCATATATCTCCTTTTCATAATCCCTTAATCTCCCTGCAGATTCAGCAGCAGTATATAAGGCCCCTTCTCCAAAAACACTCTCTGCCAAGGCGGAGGTCCAATTTCTTTGTCCAAGCAAGTTTACAGCCTCATTCCACCCTAAGGCTTGTGAAACATTTATTTTTGTTTTCCCAGCTTTCCCCTTCTTGGTTGTGATAATAATTACACCGGCCGCTGCCCTAGATCCGTAAATTGCGGAAGCAGAAGCCCCTTTAAGTATCTCGATATTTTGAATGTCGTCTGGATTAATGTCAGCAATTCTGTTAGATGCGTTATCCTGTGAATCGGTGGAGGAAGCCCCACCACCTGCAGCGTTGGAAATTTCGTTTAACCCTCCGGCATATACGCTATTATTGTTCACATATACACCATCTATAATATACAGCGGTTGACCCTGCCCATTTATGGAGGTTACACCTCTTAATTTTACGGACATCCCGCCCCCAGGTGCTCCAGATGCGGCAGTAATTTGCGCACCTGCAAATTTCCCGGCCAAGGCACCATCCAAAGTTTGAGGCGGCGTCCTACCCGTTAGCTCGTCGGCAGATACGGAAGCTACAGCGTTGGCCGCATTACTTCGTTTTACCGAGGTGGCCAGACCAGTCACCACAACCTCCTCCAAACCCGTTGCCGATTCGTCCAAAGTAACATTTAAAGTAGTTGGACTGCTTACCTGCATTTCCTTTGAGGCATACCCCAAGGAGGAAAACACAAGAATGGATGGAAAATTATTTACTGAAATTTCGTAATTACCATCAAAATCCGTAGTAGTACCCGTTGAAGTACCTTTAATAACAACATTTACCCCAGGAAGTGGATCTCCAAGACCTGAGTCTGTTACCTTTCCCTTAACAACATCCTGAGCCAATAACAGCAGAGGCGCCATTAAGAAAAATAAGAACATGTTCTTCTTAAATAATTTCTGTTTCATATTAGTAAGTTTCGTTAGAATTATATACTAAAATAAGTAAGTTTTGTTAATATTCTCTAAAAAAAATTAGAATTTGATAAATTTTTGTAATACATATTCATAATTTCCCAATTGCGGATATTTTTTTCAGCTTACCCTATTACTTCTTACATTTGCCTTTTCTTAGATGATATAAAAAGATGTATAGAAGTCATAATTGCGGTGAATTAAGGGAAGCCAATCAACAGGCTCAGGTTACCTTGTCAGGATGGGTACAAACAGTAAGGGACAAAGGTTTTGTGATATGGGCCGATCTTCGTGACCGATATGGAATTACCCAGCTCATTTTTGATGAGGAACGCTCTTCAGAAGAGATTATGGAAATTGCAAAATCTTTAGGTCGCGAATTTGTGATACAGGTTAAAGGAACCGTTATTGAAAGAGCTTCCAAAAACCCAAACATACCAACCGGAAATGTGGAAGTACTGGTCTCAGAGATCAAAATACTTAACAAATCCCTGGTTCCTCCCTTCACTATTGAAGACCAGACCGATGGCGGCGAAGATATCCGAATGAAATTCCGGTATCTGGACATTCGTAGAAATCCCGTTAAGAACAACCTCATTTTTCGACATAAAGTAGCCATTGAGGTTAGAAAATATCTCTCCGACCAAGGTTTTATTGAAGTGGAAACGCCCTATTTAATCAAATCTACCCCGGAAGGTGCCCGAGATTTTGTAGTTCCAAGTAGAATGAACGAAGGTCAGTTTTATGCCTTGCCACAATCGCCCCAAACATTTAAACAATTATTGATGGTTGGTGGCATGGACAAATACTTCCAGATCGTTAAATGCTTTAGGGACGAAGACCTTAGGGCGGACAGGCAACCAGAATTTACACAAATTGATTGCGAGATGGCCTTTGTGGAACAAGAAGATATTTTAAATGTTTTTGAGGGACTAACCAGGCATTTATTGAAAGAAATAAAAGGGGTTTCCATTGACAAGTTCCCAAGAATGACTTATGATGACGCCATGAAAAAATATGGCAACGATAAACCGGATATCCGTTTTGGTATGGAATTCGGTGAACTTAACGCTATTGCGCAACATAAGGACTTCGGAATATTTAACGAGGCCGAATTGGTCGTTGGTATTGCCATACCTGGGGGAGCGGCGTATACCAGAAAAGAAATTGATGCACTTGTAGATTGGGTACGCAGGCCACAAATAGGGGCCAAAGGAATGGTCTATGCCAGATATAATGAAGATGGTTCCTTTAAATCTTCGGTCGACAAATTTTATGATCAGGAAGATCTTGCAAAATGGGCAGAAGTCACAGGAGCAAAAGCGGGCGACTTAATCTGCGTCCTGTCCGGAGATGCCAACAAAACGCGCACACAGTTAAGTGCGCTTAGAATGGAAATTGCCCAGCGTTTAGGATTACGCAAAAAAGATGAGTTTGCTCCGCTTTGGGTAATAGATTTTCCATTATTGGAACTGGACGAGGAAACAGGTCATTACCACGCCATGCACCATCCATTTACCTCACCGAAGCCCGGTCAGTTGGAGTTGTTGGATACCGACCCCGGCGCAGTAAAGGCCAATGCCTATGATTTGGTGTTGAACGGCAATGAAATTGGAGGTGGTTCCATACGTATTCATGATAAACAAATACAGGCCACAATGTTCAGGCATCTTGGCTTTAGTCCAGAGGAGGCCAAGGCACAATTTGGATTTTTAATGGACGCCTTTCAATATGGGGCACCTCCCCATGGTGGTTTGGCATTTGGTCTCGATAGATTGGTGGCCATTTTGGGCGGACAGGAAACTATACGGGACTTTATTGCTTTTCCAAAAAATAATAGTGGACGCGATGTTATGATCGATGCCCCTGCCCCGATTGACGATTTACAGTTGAAGGAACTTCACCTAAAATTGGATTTATAATCATATCTTTAAAATCCTGCTAGTCGAGTAACTAGCGGGATTTTTTTCTAAATCATGACAGCACTAAAAAAATCTTGGCTTACCAACTTTTTGGTTTGGCGCGCAAAACATATCTCCCAAAGGCAATTTATTTATATCCTTAGTATTTTGGTTGGGTTTACTTCTGGGATAGGCGCTGTTGTCCTTAAAAATTTAACTCACTTTTTTCAACATCTATTGGAAGGTAATTTGGTAAGGTATTACCACAATGCCTTTTATTTTGTTTTTCCTATAATTGGTCTTACCCTTGTTTATTTGATCATTAAATACGTGATCCGCAACAAAGTGAGCCATGGTATTCCTTCTACCCTCTTTGCCATTTCCAAAATGAAGGGAATAATGCGGAAATATCAGATGTTCGGATCCATTCTTACCGCGCCCATTACTGTAGGTTTTGGGGGCTCTGTTGGGCTGGAAGGCCCTACGGTGGCAACAGGAGCAGCCATAAGCTCCAATATTTCAAGAATGTTCCACGTTAACCAGACCACGAGGAATTTACTTATAGGCTGTGCGGCAGCAGGAGCCATGTCTTCCATATTTAAAGCCCCCATTGCAGCCATTATTTTTGCCATTGAGGTATTTAGCCTGGACCTCACCATAGCCTCCATGTTGCCCTTGCTCTTGGCTTCCCTTTCAGGAATTATAACCTCCTACTTTTTCTTTGGGAGCGATGTACTTTTGCCTTTTAAAATTGAGGACGATTTTATTATTTCGGACGTTCCCTTCTTTATAATCCTAGGCTTGTTTGCAGGTCTAACCTCCATCTATTTCACAGAAGTATATGAGCGGATCCAAAAAATATTCGACAAAATAGGTTCTCCCATTAAAAGGTTGCTCTATGGTGGAATTGCTATTGGAATATTGGTTTATTTGGTCCCTCCTTTATACGGTGAGGGTTTTGATGTTATCAACAACCTCATCAAAGGCAACCCCGAAAAGGTATTGGAAAACAACATTTTTCAATTGGACCTTTCCAATGTTTGGATGGTAATAGGCTTACTCGCCGGATTGGTCTTTTTTAAAATTATTGCCTGTGCCCTAACTTTTGGTGCCGGGGGCGTTGGGGGTATCTTTGCCCCTACACTCTTTATGGGAAGCATAATGGGTAATTGCATTGCCAAAGCAATTAACAGTTTAGGAATCTTACCAAACCAAATTTCTGAAAGTAATTTTACACTGGTCGGTATGGCCGGACTTATGGCCGGCGTTCTCCACGCCCCCCTCACTGCAATCTTCCTTATAGCCGAGGTTACTGGGGGATATGAATTGTTCATACCGCTAATGATAACCTCTACTATCTCCTTTTCCATCACCAAATATGTGCACCCACATTCTGTTTACAACATGGAATTGGGCAGAAAGGGCGAATTAATTACGCATGATAAGGACCATGCCGTTTTAACTTTGATGGATATAGACAAAGTTATTGAAGATAATTTTGTCCCAATATATCCGGAGATGAATCTGGGGGATATTGTACATCAGGCAGTGGTAAAATCCAATAGAAATATATTTCCTGTAATTGATAAGGAGGACAATACCCTTTTGGGGATTATTTTGTTGGATGACATACGCCCCATTATGTTCGATCAGAAATTGTACAAGGAAGTGATGGCGTCCGATATTATGAACACACCCCCGGATATTATTGAATTGGACAAAGATAAAATGACGGATATCATGGAGAAGTTTCAAAGTAGCGGGGCATGGAACCTGCCCGTTATCAAGGATGAAAAATATATTGGATTTATTTCCAAATCCAAGCTATTGACTGCCTACAGAAGAAAATTAATAAATTTAACCTCCTAAAACCCACGTTAGGAATGAAGTATATTATTTCTTTAATTCTCTTAGCTTCCTTTGCTTCCATCATTTATGGTTTTAGTATTAATGAGGAAAATATACCCCTATCCAATAAATGCATAGGCTTTGGTACGGTCGGTATATTTCTGGTAGCCATGCCTCTCTTTCTTATCAAAGTAAGTAAAGGCAAAAAAATGAAGGATTATATGCTCACTGAAGAAAATATCAGGAAAATGCAAGGGAAGGAAAAAGAACCCACTGACAAGCAGTAATTTTGATTTTTTTTAAATTGATTATATCCAATTTTGCCCAAAAAAACATAAATTAGTAATCTAAACCATTATTATTTTAATTTCATTGGAATGACTGGAACAGTAAAATTTTTTAATGAATCCAAGGGATATGGCTTCATTACCAACGACGAAACGGGTAAAGACATTTTTGTTCATGCAACTTCATTAAATGGCACTGAACTTAACGAAGGTGACAAAGTAGAATACCAGGAAGAAGAAGGCCGAAAGGGAATAGTTGCTGCACAAGTGCAGGTAATTGGCTAATTCTATTTTATTTTGAAAAAATTGTAAACCCTTGGTAACCGCTAGGGGTTTTTATTTTTAACCTACTTATAAATTCCTTGGCTATCTCACCAATACCATTACAAAACCATCGGCCCCACTGCCCGCTGTAGTGCTGTTTTGGTCAAGGACCAATTGTGATTTGGCAACCACAATCCCCCCGATCTCTTTGTCGTTTATCTCCAAATAAAATTGATCTTTCTCCTCTAGGACGGAATAGGTATAAGTACCTGTTGGAAAGCCATTATAAATTGGGTTGGACCCGTCATTGTTGGCAACGATCAATGTCCCATCCTTGGCGTTGAATTTCCAAACAATTTCACCTTTTTCAAAGTCTTCATCAATCCCAGCGAATCCGCCACTAACGTTAATAAGGTTCCAAGTTCCGCTAACCTTATCGTTCTTTTCATGTGTACTATCTGTGGAACATCCGTTTAAGACAAAAATCAGACACAAGGCCAGCATTAATCCATATACTTTCATATTATCCAAGATTGTTGAACTAAAAAATAGATGCAAAATCAGTTAATAAGTTGCGTATTAGGTATGTCCAAATGGACCCTATCTAATTTAAATTGCGTTTTTGGATAAAAAAGCGTTTCAAAATTTCTGATGCTTCCTCCTCCAAAACCCCGTTCACCAATTCGGTCTTGGGATGTATTTTGGTTCCCATGGCCACAAAGCCCCTATCCACGTCCTTTGCCGCATAGACAATTTTGGAAATTTGACTCCAGTACAGGGCACCTGCACACATTTGACAGGGTTCCAGGGTTACATATAGGGTGCAATTATGAAGATATTTCCCCCCCAGAAAATTGGCCGCTGCAGTTATGGCCTGCATTTCGGCATGTGCCGTTACATCGTTCAAACGCTCAGTTAAATTGTGAGCCCTAGCTATGATCCTATTCTCAACAACAATTACGGCCCCAACGGGCACCTCTCCTATTTCAAAAGCAGCTTCTGCCTCTTGTAAGGCCTTTTTCATAAAATAAGTGTCGTCAAACGGGTTTATCATACCTAACAATTAAGCCACAATAGTAAACAATATTGGCGAAGGTTCAAAAAAAATACGATTTGTTTAAAATATCCTGAAAAACCGCCAATCCTACACTAAAAAACATGCCATTCAATGTTTAAATACATTAGTTTTGCGTAACATTTTTAATATGCCCAAGGGAATTCTACAACATATTAACGACCCTAAGGATATTCGAACCTTAGAAATTGTCGATCTATTACAACTTGCCCAAGAATTAAGGGAGTTTATCATAGACATTGTAGCTACCAAAGAAGGGCATTTGGGGGCCAGTCTGGGTGTAGTGGAACTAACGATCGCCCTTCACTATGTATTTAACACCCCAAAAGACAAACTAATATGGGATGTTGGACATCAGGCATACGGCCATAAAATATTAACAGGCCGTAGGGATATATTCAATACCAATAGACAATTGGGAGGAATAAGCGGATTTCCCAAACGTACAGAGAGCCGGTATGACGACTTTGGCACCGGACACAGTTCTACCTCCATTTCAGCAATCCTGGGCATGGCCTTGGCCTCACAAATAAAGGGCGCAAAGAATATACAGCACATCGCAGTCATCGGTGATGCTTCCATTGCCAGTGGCATGGCCTTTGAAGGGCTTAACCATGCCGGGGACACCAACGCCAACATCCTAATTGTCCTAAATGACAATGCCATAGGAATTGATCCTAGCGTGGGTGCCTTAAAAAAATACCTGACCAATGTTAAAAAAGGTACCGCCAAGGACGAGAACATATTTGAATGTTTAAATTTTAACTATTCAGGCCCTATGGATGGGCATGATCTGGCCACCTTGATTAAGGAACTAAAGAGACTAAAGGACATTGAGGGACCCAAATTGCTGCATATCATAACTACCAAGGGCAAAGGGCTCAAAAAAGCGGAGGAGAACCAAGTAGTGTATCATGCTCCAGGAAAATTTAATAAGGAAACGGGCGACCTTTGGCCCAAAACCTCTGAAAAACAACCTCCAAAATATCAGGATGTATTTGGGCACACCCTCGTGGAATTGGCCAAAAACAATGAAAATATAGTGGGTATAACCCCAGCTATGCCTACCGGAAGCTCCCTAAAATATATGATGGAACAAATCCCAGAAAGGGCATTTGATGTGGGCATTGCTGAGCAACATGCCGTAACCATGGCCGGCGGAATGGCCGCAGAAGGCCTGGTTCCATTTTGTAACATCTACTCTACTTTTTTACAACGTGCCTATGACCAGATCATACATGATGTAGCACTGCAGAATCTTCCCGTTATATTCTGTTTGGATCGTGCCGGCATAGTCGGGCAGGACGGTGCCACTCACCATGGAATATATGATATGGCTTATTTACGCTGTATTCCAAATCTTATTATTTTTGCACCCTTGAACGAAATTGAACTTAGGGATATAATGTTCACCGCACAACTGGGCCTAGGGCAACCCATAGCCATAAGGTACCCTAGAGGAAGAGGGGTAACATTGGATTGGAAACAAAAATTTAATAAAATTCCAATAGGAATATCCCAAGAATTAAAAAAAGGAACGAAAATTGCGGTACTTTCGATCGGTCATATTGGGAATATGGTCGGTGAATTACTAAAAAGCGTGAATGACAGGGACCAAATTGGCCATTATAATATGCGTTTTGTAAAACCTTTGGACACGATTATGTTGCAGAAAATATTCTCGACCTATGAAAATGTGATCACCATCGAGGATGGCTGTAAAATGGGAGGGTTTGGAAGTGCAATTTTGGAATATGCCAACGAGATGCATAGTTTTGTCCCCATAAAGATTTTTGGCATTGAAGATATTTTTATAGAGCAGGGAACCGTTGAAGAGCTCCATAAAATAGCTAAAATAGATATATCGACCTTAAAAAATTATATTAACAACCTCTTGAATACTGATTAGCATGTACGGTAAAATATTTATTATTGTCCTTCTGTTCCTAAATTTTAATTTTTTATTCTCACAAGATACCATTCCTGCTCCACAAGCCCCGGACTCTACCCAGATAGATTCGATGCGCATAGACACCATCGTAATACGGACCTTACAGGACAAAATTAAATACATTCCACGGGGCGCAGACCTGACCAATCCTGTTGTTTCCTTTAAGCGCACCAAGCCCTTGGAAGAAAAATATAGACGTTTTAGAATTCCTTCATTTTGGGAAAAGGAGAATAAACTTGGATTTAATTTTAGTGAGGTAGCATTTGTAAACTGGAATGCGGGGGGAAACAATTCCATTTCCGGATTGGCCAGTGCCAAGTTTGTGCGAAATTATAAATTTAGATACGTTCAACTCAACAACAATTTGGACATACGATATGGCCTTAATGCCCAAGAAGGCTTTAAGTTAAGAAAATCGGACGATGCACTACGGTTTTCCTCCACCTTTGCATTTCGAAGGGATACCATAAGCAATTGGTACTATTCCGCCAGCGCAGAATTTAGGACACAGTTCTCCAATGGTTACAAATACCCCAATAGGGATAAACCAATTTCTAGATTTATGGCTCCAGGCTATGCCCTTTTGGGAGCTGGTACATCCTATATTCCGGAAGGCAATAAATTCAACCTACGTCTGGCGCCACTTACTTTTAAATCTACCTTTGTATTGGACCAAACCTTAGCAAACGGTGGAGCTTTTGGAGTTCAAAAAGCACTGGTGGATACGGATGGCAATATCATAAAGGAGGGCGAGAACGTTTATCTGGAATTTGGATTTCTGGTATCCAACTCCTGGGAAACCATGGTTTATGAAAATGTGAAATTAAATCACAGATTGCAACTATACTCAGACTACGTAAAGAATTTCGGAAATATCGATGTTGACTGGGAACTTAATGTGGATTTGACCGTAAACAAATATGTTAAGGCTTCCATTGGCACCCATGTTTTATATGACCACGATATTATATTCGATGAGGTAAAAGCTACAGATGGCACCATTACCACCCCAGGAAAACGCAAAATACAGTTCAAACAATTGCTGGGCGTTGGTTTGGTCTATGATTTTTAAAGCTGTTTCCCCATAATCTTATTATGGATATGTACCGCCGCACTATCCGATAAGCTGGCAACATAACAGCAGGTACTCAAAAGTATGTCGTATGTGGAACCTTTAGTTTCCCTATAAGCTTCGGGCAAAGTGGAAATCATAAGTCGATCATAATTGGAACTATTCCCTTCCTTATTCCTGATCAAAGCCGTGGTATACACATCCAAAATGTCCGAGATGATCCTGTATCCTGCTATTTCCTTTTCCAATACCTCTTGTGACCGGTAGACCTTCTGTACACTTAATGTAATAATATCTTCTATCTGGGCCTTAAACTTGCTTTTGTCCATTAAGGATACCGAAAATTCCCCATTTAGGATGGCATCCTCATTTTCAATAAAAATGGCAATGGCATCAGAAATCAAGGTGTTGATTGCCAGAGCCCTTAAATAGCTCAGACGATCTTCCATATAGACCAAATTATTATACTTTTTTATGTTGATACTGTCCTTAACCAACTTTATTAGATATTCCAAAGCATAATCTTCTGAAATAAGACCCAAATTGATTCCATCCTCAAAATCGATAATGGTATAACAAATATCATCAGCAGCTTCCACCAAAAAGGTAAGCGGGTGTCTGCAAAAACCAACATCCTTGCCCTTTCCCCTAGATTCCAGCCCAAGTTCGGCGGCCACTTCCTGAAAAGACGCCACATCTTGTTGAAAAAACCCGAATTTCTTGTCCGCAATATGCTTGGTCGGCTTTTTGGGCAAGGATTCCTTTGGGTACTTCATAAAAGCTCCCAAGGTGGCGTAACTAAGCCGCAATCCGCCTTCAACACCTTGGCGGGATTCTGTTAATAATCTATATCCATTGGCATTCCCTTCGAAATCTATGATGTCCTGATACTCTTTTTGGGTCAGTACCGCTTCAAACTGTTTGCCCCTGCCTGTTTTAAAGTATTCCCCTATGGCCTTCTCCCCACTATGGCCAAAAGGTGGGTTCCCAATATCATGTGCCAAGGCCGCGGCAGCGACAATGGCGCCAAAATCGTTAAAATGATAGCCGTGTACCTCGCGCAAATGAGGATGTTTTTCCAAAATTTTCTTCCCGGCTATCCTTCCAAGGCTTCTACCTACTACTGAGACCTCCAAGCTATGGGTAAGGCGGGTGTGCACAAAATCGGTTTTGGAAAGGGGTATAACCTGGGTCTTGTCCTGTAGGCTCCTGAAAGCCGCAGAAAATATCACCCTGTCGTAATCCACCTCAAAACCCAATCGGGTTTCATCCTGTTCCTTTCTAATTCTTTTGTGGGTATCACCAAAACGTTTCAAGGAAAGAAGCTGTTCCCAATGCATAATGTAATTTTAGAGGTCGCAAGATACATTTTTAGGAATTCAACACATAATAAAACCATCTACCACTTGGGACAAACCAAAACCCGCAACCCAATTTTAACGATTAATTAAACTTAAGATTACAATGAATTTAATCCTTATCCCCATCTTAGCATTTGTCTTAAGACTATTTTGGTTTCATTTTAACTATTAGTTTTTGTCGACTATTTATGTGAAATCGGAAGCTACCTCTGGCCAAGGTAGCTTTTTATTTAAAGTAATAATATTACTAAGTTAACATTAAATTAACATATATATTGGTACTTTGTCCTCGACAAAAACTAATACATTATGAAAATGAAATGCTTAGCCCTAGGGCTTGCATTGTGCTCAATTTTTATATCCTATTCACAGGAACCCAATGCCCCGGAATTTGGCAAAGGACTTTTTAATTTAATGGGCAAGGACAGTACATGGAGTGCCAAGATTGCAACTAGAATGCAATTTTTGAGCAGCACAACTTGGACTGAAAATGCGAACGGAAATTATACGGATCCAGATTTTAATGCGCTCATAAGAAGGGCCAGATTAAAATTTGATGGCTTTGTATATTCGCCTAAACTTAGCTACAAACTTGAATTAGGTTTATCCAATAGGGATATTTCTGGTGGCTCGAAATACACAAGTGACGCCCCAAGATATATCTTGGACGCCGTAGTAATGTGGAATTTCTATCAAAATTTTGAACTTTGGGTAGGTCAGACCAAACTTCCCGGAAATGTTGAACGGGTTATTTCCTCAGGCAACCTTCAATTGGTAGATCGATCCCTTCTTAATGGCCAGTTTACCTTGGACAGGGATATGGGCATACAACTTAGACACTACAGCTATCTTACGGATACTTTTTTAATACGGGAAATAGTCTCCATTTCGCAGGGCGAAGGTAGAAACGTCACTACAGGAAATCTAGGAGGGCATCAATACAGCGGACGTTTGGAATTATTGCCATTTGGCGAATTCCAAGGCGGAGGCGAATACAGCGGAAGCGATTTAAAAAGGGAAAAATCCCCAAAACTGATGTTGGCCGCTACCTACAACCTTAATCTTAATGCAGTAAAGACCAGAGGTAGTCAAGGGACTTATATGGAAACCGATTATGGTTTTCACAAAACCAATATCAATACCCTGTTCCTCGATGCCGTTTTCAAATATAACGGATTCTCTTTCATGGGAGAATACGCCCATAGGGATGCCCAAGACCCCTTTGCTAGAAATATAGACGGCTCCCTGACCGGAGAAGTGGTTCAGGTGGGCCATGGATTAAATCTCCAAACCGGTTATCTATTTAACAGCAATTGGGAGATTTCCGGGAGATACACCAATGTGGAATTAAATAAGAATATTACCGGTGAAAACCCAGAAAATCAATATACTCTGGGACTTTCCAAATATATTGTAGGCCATAAATTGAAGGTGCAAACAGACATTAGTTATCTTTCCGTGGAAAATGGAATGGATG
The DNA here is from genome assembly GCF_018860365.1 of Arenibacter algicola. Taxonomy (GTDB): domain Bacteria; phylum Bacteroidota; class Bacteroidia; order Flavobacteriales; family Flavobacteriaceae; genus Arenibacter; species Arenibacter algicola_B. The sequence continues at coordinate 246,299 of NZ_JAHKPO010000013.1, read as the reverse complement.
CGATGATGTATAGACTACAATTGGACGTACATTTTTAGTAAAAAATATAACCTTAAGATAACGTTACGAACCTAGAGACTTTAGATATTTGCAAACTATTTTTATAAGATAATGGACAATTTATATTTATTAATGATCATTGCTCTTGCCTTTTTGGCAATTGCAGATTTAGTAGTGGGAGTTAGCAATGATGCCGTTAACTTTTTAAATTCCGCAATTGGTTCCAAAGCGATTTCGTTCAGGACCATTATGATCGTCGCCAGTTTGGGGATAGCCATAGGTGCCATTTTTTCGAGTGGTATGATGGAGGTGGCCCGAAAAGGAATCTTTCACCCTGGAGAATTCATGTTCAGCGAAATCATGATAATTTTCATGGCTGTTATGATAACCGACATCCTTTTGCTGGATTTTTTCAATACAGTTGGGATGCCCACCTCCACCACAGTATCCATTGTATTTGAACTTTTAGGAGCCTCAGTTGCAATGTCCTTTATTAAAATAGCCTCAAGCGGGGGTGATTATATTGATATATATAATTATATAAACACATCCAAAGCCACTGAAATTATATTGGGCATATTGCTCTCCGTTGTAATTGCGTTTTCCATAGGGGCCTTGGTACAATATCTCTCCCGTATTCTACTTTCTTTCGAGTTTCGAAAAAAAGCCAAGATTCTGGGGGCCCTTTTTGGAGGTATTGCCCTGACAGCAATCACCTATTTCATTCTTATAAAAGGTTTAAAAGGGGCTACTTTTGTAAGCGAGGATGTCCTGAATTATATAAAAAACAATACCAGCACCATTACCATTGGAAGCCTTGTTCTTTGGACCCTGGCATCTTATATTATTTCGGTAATATTCAAATACGACGTGTATAAACTCATTATTATAGTAGGAACATTTGCTTTGGCACTTGCCTTTGCAGGGAACGACCTTGTTAACTTTATTGGAGTCCCCATCGCCGCTTGGCAGTCTTTTGAAGCCTGGCAGGCCTCTGGAATACCAGCTAATGAATTTAGCATGACAGTGCTGGCCGAAAAGGTTCCCACCCCCACTATTTTGTTGTTCGTAGCAGGAATGGTCATGGTTCTTACCCTCTGGTTTTCCAAAAAGGCACGTTATGTAACACAAACAGAAATTAACCTATCTAGGGAAGGTGAATCCAAGGAACGCTTTCAGCCTAATTTTCTATCAAGGGGAATAGTTAGATCGGCCATGATGCTATCTACAGTTACCACTGCCCTTTTGCCAAAAGCCTTACAGGAAAAAATAGATTCCAATTTTAAAAAGCCCGTTATACCCCTTTCCAAAGATAAAACTTTCGAAATGCCAGCTTTTGATATGGTAAGGGCTTCCGTTAACTTGATGGTTGCCGGGGTGCTCATATCCGTGGCCACCTCATACAAATTGCCATTATCTACCACTTATGTAACATTTATGGTAGCAATGGGAACCTCTTTGGCCGATAGGGCTTGGGGCGCAGAAAGTGCCGTTTACCGGGTTGCTGGGGTATTGAATGTCATTGGAGGTTGGTTCTTTACAGCCATTATAGCCTTTGTTTCTGCCGCGGTTATAGTTTCACTTATCAATATACATGTTCCCTCTATGGTGGCCATTCTATTATTGATAGCAGTTTTATTGCTTGTAAGAAACTACATTTCACATAATAAAAAATCCAAGGAAATAAGAGCAGAAGACAGTTTAAGAAAGGCCGAAAGCAGCTCTATCCAAGGAGTGATCGAGGAAAGTGCGGACAATATCTCCAATGTGGCAAAAAGAAGTAACAAAATTTACACACACATCATCGACGGACTTGCCAAACAGGATTTGGAGCTTCTAAAAAAGAACAAAAAACAGGTTGTTAAACTTTCTGCTGAAATAGATGAACTAAGAGATCATATATTCTATTTTATCAAGAATTTGGATGAGGCCAGTGTTGGTGCCAGTAATCTTTATATTAATATATTGGGGTATTTACAGGATATGGCCCAATCATTGGAATATCTGAACAAGATAAGCCATAAGCACATCCACAATAACCATAAAAAATTAAAATACAACCAGATTAAAGAGCTTAAGGAAATTGATCTGGAACTACAGAAATTGTTGAGTGCCACAAAGGCTGCATTTGAAACCCGCTCCTTTGAACGCATTGGTGTAATTTTTGCCAGCAAACAGGAACTACTGGATATGGTTTCACAAAAAATAGAAAAACAGATCGCTAGGACACGTACCGAAGAGTCCAGTCCAAAAAATACCACTTTGTACTTTACATTTCTTTTGGAAACAAAAGATTTTATTAACGCTACCATGAATCTTTTGGAGCTTTATTACAATGAGCACGATAGTACGGTGGAACCTGCCAAATTGGAAATACAATAGGGCGCATAACAATTGGAAGTTTGCATGAAATACTTATTGATGTTGGTATGTTTTGTTCATGCTACAGGATGTTTGGGCCAGGGGATATCCGGATCTGAACTCTTGGACAAGGCTATTGAATATCATGACCCCAAGGACAATTGGCACTCCTTTAAAAATGATTTTACGGTAATCATGGAAACGCCCAAAGGGGATAAAAGAAAAAGCCGAATCAACATTGACTTGCCCGCATCCTCCTTTAAGTTGACCACCAATAAGGCTGGAAAAACCATAGAACAGATTATGGTCAAGGATACATGCATTCTGAAAATTGATGGTGCAGCCATTATTTCGGAAAAGGATAGGGCATCCCATAACATCTCCTGTGAACGGGCCAAAAAAATGAGGGACTACTACACCTATCTCTACGGTCTTCCCATGAAATTAAAAGACCCGGGGGCACTTGTGGACCCGCTTGTTGAGACCAAAACCTTTAAGGACAAGAAATATTTGACACTAAAAGTCACTTATTCCGAGGATGTGGGAAGGGATACCTGGTATTTCTATTTTGATCCAACCAGCTATGCCATGAAGGCTTATCAATTCTTCCATGATGAATCCAAAAATGACGGTGAATACATTGTATTATCAGGGGAAGAGATTATCAGCAATGTTAAAATGCCCAAGAAAAGGGCATGGTTCTACAACAAAAACGATCAATATTTAGGAACGGACATTTTGAGTAAAACTCCGCATTGACCTATCTATAAAAATTCATTTCATCCATATATTTCCAGACTCTTTCAGGAAGCATAGGTCTAACATTTTTCCCCAACTTATGTTGGGCCCTAATAAAGGTTGAGGATATTTCCATGATAGGGGCTTCCACGTGTTGAATCTTATCGTGATTTCTAAAACGATGCACTACCTCTCCTTCAGAAATTCTTGGATAGACATAAATGTAATGGTTTTCCAGAATTACCTCATAATTCTTCCATTTATGCAGCCCTTTTAAATTATCCTCCCCCATTATCAAACAGAAATCATGTTTGTTATCATACTTTTCCAGCAAATGGGCCAAAGTGTTTACCGTATAATTCGGCTGTGGAAGATCAAACTCTATTTTGCTCGGCTTTAATTTGGGATAATCCAAGGTAGCTTCGGCTACCAGTTGATAACGATGATGATTGTCCAGCAGGCTTTTTTTGGTTTTAAATGGACTTTGTGGAGTAACCACGAACCAGACCTCATCCAAATCAGAAAACTCTACCATATGATTGGCAATCACCAAATGCCCTATATGGATCGGATTGAAGGTGCCAAAATAAAGTCCAATTTTTTTATTCATGCGAAATTTGATTCAGTATCATTTTTGAATGAAGTACTTTACATTTAATGGGGCGGGCCAACCTGAACCGGGCCTTGGTTTCCTAAATTTTACTTTTAATTTCAACGCCCACATATTCCGCCACCAATTTATGCGCCTCGTCCAATGCGGTATCCAAATCATAATTCTTAATTACCACATCAAATTGTGGAGCAGTGGCCAACTCTACCGAAGCTTTGGCAATCCGCATATTTATTTTATCCTCTGACTCCGTACTGCGCTTTTTCAACCTAATTTTAAGTTCATCAACACTTGGTGGCTTAACGAAGACGGCAAGCGTCTGATCAGGAAACTTCTTTTTTATCCGCAATCCACCTACCACGTCTATATCAAAAATTACGTTCTTGCCCTCCGCCCAGAGTCGGTCTACCTCACTTTTTAAAGTCCCGTAGAAATTATCCCTGTAGACCTCCTCCCATTCCAAAAAGTCATCGTTCTTAATGTGCCTCTTAAATTCGGACAGGGTCATGAAATAATAATGTTCGCCGTGTTTTTCCTTACCCCTCCTAGGCCTGGAGGTTGCAGAAATGGAAAAAGCCAAATTGAGTTCCGGCTGATTTAATAAATGTTTGACGATGGTAGTTTTTCCACTGCCCGAAGGGGCAGAAAAAATAATTAGCTTTCCTCCTTTCATTATAAAACGTTAAGCATTTGTTCTTTGATCTTTTCCAATTCATCCTTCATCTGCACCACCAACTGTTGCATAGGGGCAAAGTTTGCCTTGGAACCTATGGTATTGATTTCCCTTCCTATTTCCTGACTAATAAAGCCCAACTTCTTACCATTGGAGTCGTCAGATTTAAGGGTTGCGGCAAAATAATCCAAGTGATTGAGCAACCGGACTTTTTCTTCCGTGATATCATATTTCTCAAGATAATAGATAAGCTCTTGTTCAAAACGGTTTGTATCAAGATCGGCTTTTAAGTCCGCAACAGCCTTTTCCAGTCGCTCCCTGATCGTTAGCAGCCTGTCGGGATCCATTTGTGCCACCTGTTCCAATAAGCTCTTTAAAACGCTTATTCTGGCCTCAAAATCGGCTTCTAAAACCGTTCCCTCTTCCGTTCTAAAAATATTTATTTCCTTTAGAGCTTCCTCCAATGATTCCTTTATGACCTTATATTCCTCTTCATCAATGTCCTCCCGTTCCGTTTTCATAGTATCGGGCATGCGCATGGCAATTTCCAACAGACCCATTTCATTCCCCGAAACAATATGTCCCAACTGCTTCATGTATTGCCTTACCACTACTTCATTAACTTCCGAAGAGGTCTCTGCACCCGTATTTTCAATGTAAAGACTAAAATCTATTTTTCCCCTAACCAAGGAGCCCGCAATGGTCCTGCGCAATTCCAATTCCTTTTCCCGATAGGTGGAGGGTATTCTGGCATTTAAATCAAGGCTTTTACTATTTAGCGATTTGATTTCGATGGTGATTTTTTTCGAAGGAAGTTGAATAACATGCTTCCCAAACCCTGTCATAGATTGGATCATAAAATATTTTTAAATTTTGTCAAAGGTAAATAAAAATGAGGTTTGTATTCCTCGATAGTCAAGTACAGTGCAAAGTCATTCATTAAGGCCCTTAATACTATTCTGAACACTTCCCTAATGGGGTTTGCCCTCCTTATTTATTCGTTTCCCATTTTTATCAAAATTATGCGCTAATTGCTGTTCGCACCAAAATATACCTGCAAACAAGGCTACTACTAGAAAAAAACCGGAAATACCTAAGGACCAAGTGGGAGAAATAAAATAAGCTACAGTCCCTACCACTAAGGTGGCCATGCCCGTGTAAAACATCATTTCGGCTCCAATTTTATTGCCGAAATCCCAAGTCTCCTGGTTCCTCATGCTTTTCCTGGTGCGATAGCCATAAATAAAATTAATGCTTTTGGGAGGGAATGCTTTATAATACCAAGCAAAAATAATTAATAGCAGACTGGGCGCTGTGGCTCCAAAGAAAAATTCCCAGTGCATCTAAAGCTCCCTAACCCAAATATTCCTATAACTTACCCGGCTATTGTCCCCATGGTCCTGTAATTTTAAAGGACCCTTGCCGTGGGCCGGGTTTTTGGGCCAGCCTATATAGGGGGTAGTTCCCTTAATTTCAACATTGTCTTGAACCAGTACCCCATTATGTAAAACCGTAATGGTTCCAGATTTAATTTTATCTCCTTCATCATTGAACTCCGGGGCATGATAAATAATGTCATAGGTATTCCATTCCCCTGTGGGTACGGATGCCATTGCGAGCGGTACGTGCTGCTTGTAAACAGAACCCACTTGGCCGTTTACATAGGTATCGTTATCATTGTTATCCAAGACCTGAACCTCGTACAGCCCATTTAAAAAGACCCCACTATTGCCCCTGCTTTGACCCTTTCCCTGAACTTCTGCAGGAGATTTCCATTCCAAGTGCAATTGTATACTTCCAAAATTTTGGACCGTCTGTATATCACCTGTCTTGTTGTTAACGGTCATACTACCATCATTGTTCACGATCCACTTGGCCACTGTACTATCCCTAGAAGAGATCCAGTTGTCCAGATTGCCTCCATTAAAGAGTATAATGGCATCACTTGGAGCCCCTTTAATGGGATCATGTGGATTTACTACGGGTGGTACCGGTTTATAAAATTCGGTCTCTTCCGGGGTAGTAGGTTCCGTACCGGAGTATTCCCCGTGTACTACAAACTCTTCCCCAGTTGGTTTTATGTCTTTTGGTTCCAATGGATCCACGCTAACCTTTTCCTTACACGCAAATGCCAAGAACAAAATTAACGGAACATAAACAGATCTCATTTTCATAACAATATCCAATAACGGTTTAATCCAATGTTTTTATCTTAATATTTCTGTAGGACACTATGTCCCCGTGATCCTGTAATCCTATTTTTCCAGTTCTATACTTTCCAAAATGCTCCGATCCCTTAAATTTAGACTTGTCGATCATAGCCTCCCATTCCTCTCCATGTACTGGGAAAGAAGCCACTTCCGTACCATTTAGGACTACATTTCCCTTATTGGTTTTATGGTTTACTGTGATAACACAGGTATTCCATTCCCCAACAGGTTTGGTTACGTCCTCACTGGGACCAACCATATCGTACAAAGCTCCTGCCTGTCGAACAGGTCCATTTTTTGCGTCAGGGTGTTTTTCATTATCCAATACTTGTATTTCAGGTCCTGAGTGGTAAGCCTCACGAAGACTTTCAATTTCTTGCACTCCCCAGAATATACCGCTATTACCGCCTTCCGAAATCTTCCAATCTATGGAAAGTACAAAGTTGGTAAACTCTTCATTAGTCACTAAATTGTATTTCTCCCCTTTTGCCCTTTCCTTGGGAGGATAGAACACCATGGCACCGTCCTCAATCTTCCATGCATCCCCAACGCCATCTTCCTTATACCTTTTCCAGGCATCGAAGTTGGTCCCGTCAAAAAGCACCTTCCATTCCCCTTCAATTGGGGCTGTTGGAGGTGGAGTTGTTTTCTCAGAATTGGCAAGGGGATCTGAGTCCGTGTCCATGTTTTTTTTATCCGTTTTATCCTTACAGCCAATAACCATGACAGCTATTAAGGCACTGAAAATTAATTTTTTCATTTTCCTATTGATTGATTTTATAGTCCTAATATTTTCTTCAATACTGCTTTATCTATAGCCGCCCCTGCAAAATCGTCAAAGGTTTTTTCAGTGGCCTCAATTATATGGTCTTGGATAAACTTGGCACCTTCCCTAGCTCCTTGTTCCGGACTCTTTATGCAGCATTCCCATTCCATAACCGCCCAAACATCACAGCCGTACTGGGTTAATTTGGAGAAGATGGACTTAAAATCTATCTGTCCATCCCCAAGCGAACGATATCTTCCAGCCCTGTCGCCCCAATCGTTAAAACCACCAAAGGCTCCTTTTTTGCCTGTGGGATTAAATTCCGAATCCTTAACATGAAAAGATTTTATGAATTCATGGTAATGGTCTATGTAAGCTATGTAATCCAACTGCTGAAGTACAAAATGACTTGGATCGTACAAAATATTAACTCGTTTATGGTTACCGGTAGCAGCCAAGAAACGTTCAAAAGTATCCCCATCGTGAAGATCTTCGCCAGGGTGGATTTCGTAACATACGTCCACACCTTCCTTGTCAAAGTGATTTAGGATGGGCAACCATCTTTTGGCCAGCTCTTCGAAGCCCATTTCTACCAATCCTGCAGGTCTCTGCGGCCATGGATGGGCGGTATGCCATAGTAGGGAGCCTGAGAAAGTGGCATGTGCTTTTAGCCCGAGCCTACGACTCGCCGTGGCTCCTTTTTTAACAACATCAATGGCCCATTCGGTACGTGCCTTTGGATTGTTCTTCACCTTGTCCGGCGCAAAATTATCGAACATAAGGTCATAAGCAGGATTCACTGCCACCAATTGTCCTTGTAAATGCGTGGACAACTCTGTAATTTCCAGTCCATAGGAATTTATCTTTCCCTTTAATTCATCACAGTAGGTCTGACTCTCGGCAGCCTTATCCAAATCGATAAGAAAATCTACCCAAGTAGGTATTTGTATTCCCTTATATCCTAAATCGGATGCCCATTTACACATGCCATCCAATGAATTGAATGGTGCTTTTTCATCAACAAATTGTGCTAAAAATACTGCCGGCCCTTTAATTGTCTTCATTTTGATTTTTTATTAAGTATAATTGAAAATAACCTTTGTTAACATTTAGGATAAAAATCCTATATTTAAAGTTTGTAGCACATACCTACAAATGCGAAGTTATAAATATAGGAAAAGCATCAGAATTAAAACAAGAAATATAGAATGAATCAGAGTGAAATGTTTGATGCCATTGTTGTAGGTACCGGTATTAGTGGTGGTTGGGCAGCTAAAGAACTTTGCGAGAATGGGTTAAAGACTTTGGTGCTGGAAAGGGGACCAATGGTAAAGCATATCGAGGATTACCCAACAATGAACGATGACCCTTGGGATTACCCATTAAAAGGTGAATTGTCTAAATCCGATAAGGAAAAATATCACATACAAAGTAGGTTAAATTGGGCGCCAGATGAGAGCAATAAACATTTCTTTGTAAATGATTTGGAGCACCCTTATGTCCAAACCAAACGATTTGATTGGATACGAGGATATCAGGTCGGCGGGCGTTCCCTAACATGGGGCAGACAGAGTTACCGTTGGAGTGATATTGATTTTGAAGCCAATAAAAAAGAGGGCATTAGCATTGATTGGCCTGTTAGATATAAGGACATCTCACCATGGTATGACAAAGTTGAAGAATATATAGGGGTCAGTGGACAAGCCCTGGGGTTAAAACAATTGCCCGATGGCAAATTTCAACCCCCCATGAAATTGAATTGCGTAGAAGAAGACTTTCAAAAAACAATCGAAGAAAAATTTGATGATGGTCGTTTGGTGACCATTGGTCGTACGGCACACATTACAGATCCAAATGCAGATTTTGAAGGTCGCGGAGTGTGTCAAAATCGAGATAGATGCTGGCGTGGTTGCCCTTTCGGAGGCTATTTTAGCAGCAATTCATCCACTTTGCCGGCCGCAGAAAGAACTGGTAATATGACGCTCAGACCCAATTCTATTGTGTACGAAGTCGTCTATGATGATAAAACAAAAAGAGCTACCGGAGTAAAAATCATAGATTCGGAGACCAATGAAAAAATAGAATTCAAGGCCCGTATTATTTTTCTTTGTGCTTCCGCCATGGCTTCTGTAGGTATATTATTGCAATCAAAGAGTGAACGTTTTCCTAACGGCCTTGGAAATGACTCGGACGCCTTGGGAAGAGGAATAATGGACCATCATTATAAATTAGGGGCTACAGCCAAAGTTGATGGGTATTTGGACAAATATTATAAAGGCCGCCGTGCCAATGGTTTCTATATTCCGCGATTCGTAAATATGGACGAAAAGACCAAACGTAATGATTATATCCGTGGATTCGGATTTCAAGGCACAGCCAGTAGAGGCGATTGGTCCGAAACCATTGGGGAATTGGGATATGGAAAAGATCTTAAAGAAAGTATCCTAAAACCCGGTCATTGGACGATCGGTGTCACCGGATTTGGAGAATTCCTGCCATATGACGACAACAGGGTTACCTTAAGCCCTACTGAAAAAGATAAATGGGGGCTTCCACAATTGGCGTTTGATGTTGAGTTTAAGGAGAACGAGTTGAATATGCGCAAGGATATCAAAAAAGTTATCGTAGAAATGTTTGAAGTGGCTGGGTTTAAGGATGTACAATCCTATGAGGAATCTTCCTGGCCAGGATTGGGAATACATGAAATGGGCGGCGCCCGTATGGGGCATGATCCCAAAACTTCAATCTTGAATAAAAATAATCAAGTGCACCTGGTTCCCAATGTATATGTTACAGATGGTGCTTTTATGACTTCTTCCAATTGTGTTAATCCATCATTGACTTATATGGCATTTACGGCCAGGGCGGCAAATCATGCAGCCAAACAATTGAAAGCGGGTAAATTTTCATAACATCCTTCGAGAAATAATTAATGTATTTTACCGTTACTGTTAAATATTAGACCTAATTAGAATGGACAATGCTTCGGCTAGAAATATGTGGGGTGATTTTTTGGACGCCCACCTGGAATTTGCTTTTGTAGAAGCACCTAAAGTGTTTCAATTTAGCGACAATGAACAAGATGCGGACCACGAAGTGGATCTTGTCATCAAAAACCTTAAGAAAGCAGCCACCTTTTCACTTTTGGGCCTTCAATATAGAAAAGAGCCACTCCCTAAAATAGGTGCCTTTATAGTCCTTACGGATTGGAGCGGCAAGGCCAAATGTATCATTAGGACAACCGCTGTAAAACTAAAACCATTTTTCAGTATTACCAAAGAGTATGTTCAATTGGACGGCTTAGGGGATAAAAGTCTGGAACATTGGAAAAAATTCCACTGGGAATATTTTTCCCGTGAATTGGCACCCTTTAAACGTGTTCCCAGGGATAGTATGATCGTGGTCTGTGTAGAGTTCGACAAGGTATACGGATAGTCTTCAGTACTTAAACAACTTCCATAGAAAAGGGCCGCAATTGCGACCCTTTTTATATAAACAAAATCCTGTATTATTTCAAATTGATCCAAACGTTGCCCTTTTTGTTGGACTCAACAGTGCTCTCTATAAAATCGAGTCCTCGAACACCATCCATCATAGTAGGGAATTCACCATCGTTATATTTCTCGCCGCGAATTGCCCTTGCAACACCCAAATAAATATTGGCCATAGAATCAAAAATACCTTCGGGATGCCCTGCAGGCAATTTAGTTCCATCCAAAGACAACTTGGAATTATAGGCATGGCCCGGCTTATATACCTGAAGCGGCTTGTCATCACTAAGCACATAAAGGTAATTGGGATTTTCCTGCTCCCATCGTAGTCCACCCTTCTCACCATAAATGGCAATAGTTAGTCCGTTTTCCTCCCCGGTAGCAACCTGACTGGAGCGAATAACACCTTTCACGTGCTTATCCATTCGGATCAATACCGTACCGTCTACATCCATTTGGTTATCATCGTACAAATAGTTGAAATCTGCCAAAATGGATTTTATGGTCAATCCCGTAGTATATTCTATCATATTAAAGGCATGCACCCCTATATCTCCCATACAAGAACTGATTCCTGCCTTTTTAGGATCTAACCTCCAAACCGTTGAACGCTTAGCCTTGTCATGGATAATAGAGTTGATCCAACCTTGGTAATATGCCGCATCTACCTTATGTATTTTTCCGATAGCACCGGCCTTAATCATCTCCCTCATTTGCCTAACCATAGGATACCCTGTATAAGTGTGGGTAACTGCAAAAACGGTCTTGGCCTTTTCCAAGGTAGCCTGTAATATTTTAGCCTCCTCGTAGGTAGTGGTCATGGGCTTTTCACAAATTACGTGAAACCCATTTTCCAATAACTTTTTGGCCATAGGAAAATGCAAAAAGTTAGGGGTAAGTACAGAACATACCTGAATACGCTCTTCCTTTGGTAGTTTTAATTCCTCTTCCACCAAGGTATCAAAATCCTTATAGATCCTATTGGTAGGCACATCTATTTCCTTGGCAAAAGCAACATTCGCTTCAAAGTCCGGGTTAAAAACTGCGCCAACAATTTCGTAATTATCATTAATTTGGGATGCCACTCGGTGCAAAACCCCTATAAGGGAGTCTCCTCCGCCCCCTAAAATTCCTAATCTAATTTTCTTGCTCATAATATATTTATTCGTAAGTTACTCTTTATACTCTACTTCCTCGTTTTTAAAAAATATTGCGAACAGCACCATGGCCCCTAAGGCAAAAATAGCAGGAAATGTCCAAATATCCGTCCAATTGTGTACGCCATCGCCAATTATATAACTATCCGTTATTTTTCCTGCCACCCAAAAACCGATCAACATTCCAACGCCATAGGTGGCCAAGGTTATCAACCCCTGGGCCGCACTCTTAAATTTGTCACCTGCCTTTGAATCCGTATAAATCTGTCCGGAAACAAAGAAAAAATCATAGCAAATACCATGAAGGGCAATTCCCAATATTAGCATAAAGGCCAAATCTCCGGCATTTCCATATGCAAATAGGAGATATCTAATGGTCCATGCGAGCATCCCGGCAATCAAGGTATTCTTAAATCCAAATTTCTTGAAGAAATATGGCAATAACAACATAAACAAAACTTCCGAACCTTGGCCAATGGTCATTTTACCTGTGGGATTTTCCATTCCGATCTCTGACAAAAATGGATTTGCATTTTGGTAATAAAAGGCCAATGGTATGCAAATTAAAATGGATGAAAGAAAGAAAATAAGGAAATTTCTATCCTTTAGGAGTTTTAGGGCATCCAACCCCAAAATGCCTGAAATAGATACCTTTTCATCCGTTCTTACCTTTGGTGGTGTTTTGGGCAAGGTAAAACTAAAAATCCCCAAAACAGCTGATGCAATAGCCACCATTAAAAAAGTATTTTTCAAGAGGCCTTGTTCCCTAGAGCTTTCGGAATCCCATAGGAACACAAAACTAATTACTAGTCCGGCCACTATCCAACCTATAGTGCCAAAAACCCTCACAAAAGAAAACTCCTTGGCAGGATTTTTCATTTGGCTAAAGGAAATTGAATTCACCAAGGCCAAAGTTGGCATATAAAGAATCATGTATCCAAGTACATATGGGTAGAAACCAGCAAAGTCCAATGCCATATACATTTGATACATCATTATAGCACCAAGAAGATGCAAAACTCCTAAAATTCGCTCTGCGTTGAAATACCTGTCCGCAATTAAACCTATTATAAAAGGCGCAATTATGGCTCCCCAGGATTGGGTTGAATATGCCATAGCCGATTCTGCTCCCGTGGCCTTGAGATTCTGTCCCAAAAAAGTACCAAGTGTTACAAACCAACCTCCCCAAATAAAAAATTCGAGGAACATCATTAAGGACAACTGAACTTTGGTCTTTACATTCACGGTCTAGCAGGTATATTTATCGCTTATAAGTGGCATAATCCAAGACCAAGGGTTCAATGGAGTTGTTTCTAAAATCAACGGAAATCTGAGCCCTGTGATGGGTTGAGTGGTTTATGATATGAAATAACATATCCTGAATGGTATTGGTAAACAACCTACCCTGGGAATTCTCATAATCCAAGCGCTTTTCAAAACTATCCACATTGGTGATTATTTCAAAAGAACTTCTTTGATTTTCATAATGCAGGTCGCCCCAATCTTTTAACGATTGCAACTGAAAAACACCGTACTCCACTTTTTTACCAAGAATTCTGGCATTCCATATATGGTGCGCATTTAAAATATGACTGAAGAGTTCCGTAGTCCTTTCTGGAACATTTTCCAGCTTTTGGCACTCTTCAATCAATTTCTTATTGCAGTAAAAGTTATAATCGAACAGCTGATTGAAAAAAGCCTTCATAAAATATAGTGCTAATTAAGTTCCTTACCAGCTTTTATCAATAGATCCCTAGTGGCAAGAATTCCTTCCTCCTCACTTAAACGACTACCTTCGTATTCCACACCTATAAAACCGGTATAACCTGCATCCTTAACTATTTTAAGTATTCTAGGGTAGTCCAGTTTGGTTTCATTTCCGTCGGCATCAAAATCGTAAGATTTGGCACTTACGGCCAAGGCATGTGGCATTAGTTCGCTAATCCCTTTGTAGATATCATATTCCTCGGCACAGCCATCCTTGGTTCTTTCTATACAAAAGTTGCCAAAATCTGGAAGGGTACCACAATTATCCATATTTACCTTGGTCATAACCTCTGCCAACATAACGGCATTGGACGACAAGCCCCCATGGTTCTCTACCAAAATTTCAATATTTTTTCCCTTGGCATAGGTGGCCAACTGGGTTAGACCATCCACAGAACTGGCAACCCATTCATTGGGAACCTTGCTTCCTGATAGGTTTACCCTAATAGCGTGGCACCCCATATCGGCAGCAGCATCTACCCATTTAAAATGATTTTCAACTGCTTCCTTTCTCTTTTTAGCATCCGTGGTAGCAAGATCTCCTTGACCATCGATCATGATCAACACATTTTGCATACCATGTTTTTTGCTTTCCGCATTACTTTTTTCCACGAAAGCGGCCATAGCTTCCTTGGAAAAATTTGCAGCCTGCAATTCCTTATAATACAAACCACTTACATACTCCAATCCTGTAAAACCCCAATTTTTGGCCTTTTCAGCAAATGTATAAGGATCCACGCCATCTTCACGCACCATTCTATGCATTGACCATTGGGCCAAAGACAATTTAAAAAAAGGTTCCGTGGCTTTCATGCTTACTTCAGAGGTCTCCACATTTTTGGGCTGCTCCTTGGGGGCTTCTTTACAAGACAGTACACCCATTAATAAGGAAACCAAAACCACCTTGATCCCTTTGGTTTTTAAATTTTTTTGATTCATTTTTAAGTTTTGAGATTAAATCCAAGAATTAACAATTACTATAACGTTATAGTGCCATAGTATTAATGTATATAGGGTTTAAATGTAAAAAATTAATTTTATATTTAATAAATTTATTAAATAAACAATTTCATAAATGAGCAAGTTCAATAACAATGAAATGCAGGATTCTTATGATGCAATTGTCGTAGGTACAGGCATTAGCGGAGGATGGGCCGCCAAAGAATTATGCGAAAAAGGACTCAAAACCCTAGTGCTGGAGCGTGGAAGGATGGTGAAACACATCGAAGATTACGAGACGGCCAATCTAGATCCTTGGGATTTTCCAAATGCCGGTGAACCTACCAGGGAAGATATTGAAAAACAGCCTAAACAGAATAGAACAGGATATACCACCAATGCCGCAAGTAAAATGTGGTTTGTAAATGATTTGGAACATCCATATAATGAAATAAGACGATTTGATTGGATGAGAGGTTACCACTTGGGCGGGCGTTCCTTACAATGGGGACGTCAAAGTTACCGTTGGAGCGACATCGATTTTACTGCCAACCTAAAGGATGGCATTGCAGTTGATTGGCCCGTCCGGTATAAGGATATTGCACCGTGGTATTCAAAAGTGGAAAACTTTATCGGCGTTAGTGGGGAGGCACTTAACCTACCACAGTTGCCTGATAGCGATTTTCTACCTGCCATGGAAATGAATTGTGTGGAAGAACATTTTAAGAACAAAGTAACTGAAGGTTTTGACGACCGTGCCGTTACCATAGGTCGGGTTGCCCATATAACGGGGACCAAAAATTTTGACGGACGTACCAAATGTCAGTATAGAAACAGATGTATCAGAGGATGTCCTTTTGGAGGCTATTTTAGTAGTTTGTCATCTACCCTGCCCGCTGCGGAAGCAACAGGAAATATGACGTTGCGTACAGACTCCATTGTTCATGAAGTAATGTACGATCCCAATACCAAGAAAGCTACAGGGGTAAAGGTTATAGACAGGTTGACCAAGGAAACACATGAATTTAAGGCAAAAGTCATTTTCTTGTGTGCCTCGGCCATAGCCTCTACCGCTATTTTAATGCAATCCAAATCCGATCGTTTCCCAAATGGTATGGGCAACGACTCCGATCAATTGGGCCGTAATATTATGGACCACCATTTGGGGGTAGGCGCTTCCGGTAAATTCGATGGCTTCGAGGACAAATATTACAAAGGCCGAAGACCTAATGGGATATATATTCCTAGATTTAGGAACCTAGGAGGTGCTTCCGATAGAAAAGACTACAAGCGTGGCTTCGGTTATCAAGGTGGCGCCAGTAGAGGTAATTGGGAGGAAACGGTTGCTGAACTCTCTTACGGCAAAGATTTTAAGGAAAGTATGCTTAAACCCGGCGGTTGGAGAATGGGCATCGGCGGTTTTGGTGAAGTACTCCCTTATGAAGATAACAGAATGACCTTGGATTACGACAAACTGGATAGCTGGGGATTGCCCACAGTAACCTTTGACGCCGATCTACAGGAAAACGAATTCAACATGCGCAAGGACATGCAGCAATCTGCAGTAGAAATGTTGGAAAAGGCCGGATTACGAGATGTTAAAGGACATGATGGTCCAACCGGTTTAGGACTGGGCATTCATGAAATGGGTACGGCCAGAATGGGACGTAACAGAAAAACCTCCGTATTAAATGGCAACAACCAAATACACGATGTACCCAATGTATATGTTACCGATGGGGCATTTATGACCTCGGCAAGTTGTGTTAACCCATCATTGACTTACATGGCCTTCACCGCTAGGGCCGCCGACCATGCGGTTAAAGAACTTAAAAAAGGAAATATATAATGGATAGAAGAAAAGCACTTAAAAATATGGGGCTGGCATTAGGATACACTGTAGCCACCCCAACCTTGATCAGCATCGTACAGAGTTGTAAAAAAGATGCTGCAATGGTATGGACCCCGGATTTTTTAACATCAGCCGAAGGATCTGTACTAACCCATTTGGTAGATATTATTATGCCTAAGACGGATACACCTTCAGCCTCCGAAGTACAGGTCCATATCTTCATAGACCGTTTTGCCGATCAGGTAATGGAAAAGGAACAGCAAGATCTTTTAAAGATGACCATGGGGAAATTCACGGACAAGGCCTTAAAGGATTCCGGCAAAAAGGAAATTGCAGACCTGACCCCCGAAGATTTGGAACCGGTCCTTGCCAGTGCCCTCAAAATTTCCAAAGAGGATCAGGCCAAAAATTTTAAGGTAATAAACACTTATACGGAAGCCGTTAAGACTGGCCAAACAGCCACCTTGGATGAAGAGGTGTCAAGATTTGCCTTCGCCAATAATTTAAGAGGTCTGGTGATCTGGGGATATAAATCATCCGAATTTGTAGGAGAAAATGTATTGTCCTATTTACCTGTACCTGGTGAATATATTGCCTGTGGTGACCTTCAGGAATTAACAGGGGGAAAGGCCTGGTCACTATAAAGAATAATATTAATATTAAATTAAGAATAAGCTAAAAGGACTGGGATAGCCACTGGCAATTCGGTTCTTTTAGCATTATTTTATTACAAAATTCCAACCATATCCAAAAATGAAAATGAAAAGAAGAGATTTTATACAAAAAACAGCCCTTACCGGGGGTGCGGTTACCTTAGGAGGTTCTTTAGCATATGGGACCAGCACTAATTTAGATATGAAACATACGTTCAACTTAAAATATGCCCCGCATTTTGGAATGTTCAAGAACCTAGCAGGCGATGACCTTATTGACCAAATAAATTTCATGGCCGACCAAGGGTTTACAGCATTTGAAGATAACGGTATGATGGGCAGGGATGTAGCAACCCAAACCAAAATAGGAGAAGCATTGGCCAAACGCAATATGACCATGGGGGTTTTTGTGATAGACAAAGGAGGCAATATGGCCAACACCTTAGCGGCAGGCAAACAGGAATACATTGATATCTTTTTGGACGGATGTAGAAGAGCCGTAGACGTGGCCAAGCGCGTCAACGCCAAATGGATGACCGTAGTACCTGGCGGATTCGAAAGGAAACTGCCGATAGGTATCCAGGATGGCAATGTTATAGAAGCATTAAAAAGGGGTGCCGAAATTCTGGAACCGCACGGCTTGGTAATGGTACTTGAACCTTTATCGGACTCTCCCGATCTGTATTTACAGAATTCCGATCAGACCTATATGATCTGCAAGGGTGTGGACAGTCCTTCCTGTAAAATATTGTTCGACATTTACCATATGCAGAAAACCGAAGGTCATCTAATCCACAATATGGAACTTACTTGGGATGAGATCGACTATATCCAAATAGGGGACAATCCGGGTAGAAAAGAACCTACTACGGGAGAAATCAATTACAAAAATGTATTCAAGTATATACACAGTAAAGGATTTAAAGGGGTTCTGGGCATGGAGCACGGTAATTCCAGACCGGACAAAGAAGGTGAAATGGCGGTAATAAACGCCTATAAATCAGAAGACAATTTTTTGTAGTCGAAATTCCTTTTAAGACACTTAAGCAGTTAATTTAACGTTGCATTTAGAAAGTTTCCATCTTGTTTTCCCGTCAAAGAAACAAGATGGAACTTTATTTATACACCATAGCGATATACTTGATAATATTCGTCCTAGGTCGAATAATATATCACCATCATTTTAAAAAATGAAAATGGCATATCACGCTATATTCTTGTTTTTGAACTAATTATAATCCATTTTTCAATTTCCATCGTATATAATTATAAGTTATTTAATACGGGGCAAGATGGATAATTACATCACAATTCTGGTAATTTATTGTATAGCGTTCCTATGTGCGTTTATACTTAAACCTTATATATCCAATAGATAGGAATTCCTAATCCATAGTCATTGGAAAGGATTACCTTATACATTTCCCTTTTACTATAGACAAAAAAATCCCCGAAGAGACCTTCGGGGATTTTTTTGTTTCTTAACTATGCCCCATAAGCCATTTAGGAGCCGCACATTAAACAATCATCATCTGCCTGGCCCTCCTTTGCCTTGGCTATCAATTCCTTCATCTCAGCGGCTGTCATAGGTTTAACATCCACCTCCTGTGTGTTGGCAGAAGTGGCCTCCACCTTTATAGTCTTTGCTACAGCAGGAGCTACTATTGTGGCCTCCATTGGCGCCTCAACCACTGGTACTTCCTGTTTCTTTGAATTATCCAAAGTGAATTTAATGGCATCTGCCGCCGCTTTGGTCCTTAGGTAGTACATTCCGGTCTTAAGTCCACTTTTCCAGGCATAAAAATGCATTGAAGTTAATTTGGAATAATTTGCGTTCTCCATGAACAAGTTCAGGGACTGACTCTGGTCTATGAAATAACCACGTTGTCTGGACATGTCAATTATATCCTTCATACTTAATTCCCAAACCGTTTTGTACAATTCCTTAATTTCCGCAGGAATGTTATCAATATGCTGAACAGAACCATTGGCACGCATCAATTCCTGCTTCATATTTTCGTTCCAAAGTCCAAGACTTACCAAATCTTCCAATAAGTGTTTGTTCACTACAATAAACTCCCCGGACAAAACCCTACGGGTGTAAATGTTGGAAGTATAAGGTTCAAAACACTCATTGTTGCCCAATATTTGCGACGTAGAGGCCGTAGGCATAGGAGCTACCAACAAGGAATTGCGAACTCCGTTCTTTTTTACTTCTTTTCGTAATTTTGCCCAATCCCATCTACCGGACAACTCTTCATCCTTAACACCCCACAAATTGTGCTGGAATTCTCCTTTGGATATTGGGGATCCTTCATAAGTTGAGTAAACCCCCTCCTCTTTTGCCATTTCCATGGAAGCCGTAACGGCAGCAAAATACAAAGTCTCAAATATTTCTTGATTTAATTCCTTGGCAGCATCACTTGTGAAAGGTAACCTCAACATGATAAACGCATCGGCCAAACCTTGAACCCCCAAACCAACAGGCCTATGGCGCATATTGGAATTTTCGGCCTCCTTGATGGGGTAATAATTTCTGTCTATGACCTTATTTAAATTTTTGGTAACCCGTTTTGTGACCCTAAACAACTCCTTATGATCAAACTCCCCATTCTTAATAAACATCGGAAGCGCAATGGAAGCTAAATTACAGACCGCCACCTCATCCGGGGAAGTGTATTCCATTATTTCCGTACAAAGGTTGGAAGAGCGAATAGTACCTAAATTCTGTTGGTTACTTTTCCGGTTGGCAGCATCCTTGTAAAGCATGTACGGAGTACCTGTCTCTATTTGGGATTCCAAAATCTTCTCCCAAAGCTCTCTGGCCTTAACCGTTTTACGCCCCTTTTTTTCAGCTTCGTATTTAATATACAAATTCTCAAATTCCTCACTGTGATGATTAAATAGTCCAGGACATTCGTTAGGACACATCAGGGTCCAATTCTCATTGGCCTCTACCCTTTTCATAAATAAATCTGGAATCCACATGGCATAAAAAAGGTCTCTGGCCCTCATTTCCTCTTTTCCGTGATTTTTCTTCAAATCCAAGAAATCATATATGTCCGCATGCCATGGTTCAACATAGATTGCAAAACTACCCTTACGCTTTCCTCCACCCTGATCTACGTAACGTGCGGTATCATTAAAAACCTGCAACATTGGCACAATACCATTGGAAGTCCCATTGGTACCGGCAATATAAGAACCTGTAGCCCGTACATTGTGTATGGAAAGACCTATCCCCCCAGCGGATTGCGAAATTTTTGCAGTTTGTTTTAGCGTATCATAAATACCATCAATACTATCGTCCTTCATTGCCAAAAGGAAACAGGAGGACATTTGAGGTTTTGGGGTACCTGAATTAAATAAGGTAGGTGTAGCGTGGGTAAAGTATTTTTTGGACATCAACTCATAAGTCTCCAAAGCCGAATCAAGATCGTTCAAATGGATCCCGATAGATACCCTCATAAGCATATGCTGTGGCCTTTCGGCAATCTTCCCGTTCAGTTTCAAAAGATAGGAACGTTCCAAAGTCTTAAATCCGAAATAATCGTAGCCAAAATCCCGGTTATAAATAATGGTAGAATCCAACCTGTCCGCATTCTCGGCAACAACCTTATAAACCTCATCGGATAGTAAAGGGGCCTTTTTTCCTGTTCTAGGATTTACATATTCATAGAGATCCTTCATCGTTTCTGAAAAGGATTTCTTAGTGTTCTTATGTAGGTTGGAAACAGAAATACGCGCCGCCAATTTTGCATAATCCGGATGGGAAGTGGTCATTGTAGCTGCAATCTCCGCAGCTAGATTGTCCAGCTCAGATGTGGTTACCCCATCATAAAGCCCTTCAATTACGCGCATGGCAACCTTTAGCGGATCAACCAGATCGTTTAGGCCATAACACAATTTTCTTACTCTAGCTGTGATCTTATCGAACATCATCAGCTCTTTTCTTCCGTCTCTTTTTACTACATACATGTTGCTACAATTTTTTTAAATGATACTTAGTTTTGGGTTATGGCCCAATATGTTAAAAACATTAACATATCAAATTCATCGCATAAAAATCCCCTTATAACCCAAAGGGGATTTGAATAATACTATTATATCTTAAAAATCCGCGTCGAAGCTGATTTTCTGTGAATCGTCATCCTTATCCTTGTTGTTAGAGACCCCGGCCTTTTGATACTCGGCCACCCTTTTTTCAAAGAAATTGGTTTTACCTTGCAGGGAAATCATGTCCATAAAGTCGAACGGATTGGTAGAGTTATACACCTTATCACATTCCAATTCCACCAACAAACGATCCGTTACAAACTCTAGGTACTGTGTCATCAACTTAGAATTCATTCCTATTAAACTAGCTGGAAGTGATTCTGTAATGAATTCCCTTTCTATGTTCAAAGCGTCCACCAAAATTTCGGTAATCCGAGCTTTGGGAACCTTGTTTATTAGATGATTGTTGTGAAGATGAACTGCATAATCACAGTGCATCCCCTCATCCCTGGATATTAATTCATTGGAAAAAGTAAGCCCAGGCATCAGCCCTCTTTTCTTAAGCCAAAATATAGAGCAAAATGCCCCGGAGAAGAAAATACCTTCAACTGCAGCAAAGGCAATTAAACGTTCCGCAAAACTGGGAGACTCTATCCACTTCAAAGCCCAATCTGCCTTTTTCTTTATTGCCGGAAAATTCTCTATGGCATTAAAAAGTAAATCTTTCTCCTTTTCATCCTTTACGTAGGTATCGATCAAAAGGGAATAGGTTTCAGAATGAATATTTTCCATCATTATCTGAAAACCGTAGAAGAACTTTGCTTCGGCATATTGAACTTCACTTACGAAATTCTCTGCTAGATTCTCATTAACAATACCATCAGAAGCAGCAAAGAACGCTAGAATATGCTTTATGAAATAACGTTCATCACTATTCAATTTGTTGGTCCAATCATTAAGATCCGTATGCAGGTCAATTTCTTCAGCAGTCCAAAAACTAGCCTCACATTTTTTGTACCAATCCCACAAATCATGGTGTTTAATAGGGAAAATAACAAATCGGTTAAGGTTTTCTTTCAGAATCGGCTCTATAGCTGCTGACATATCTTTTTTTTGATTTATAGGGTTTCTTAAACTTAGGCGAAAATTTGCCCTCGATAGGAGATAACAAAGATTGCAAAATACCCCCAATAACTAAAGCCAAATAAGCATTATTAACCACAAAGTTTTTAACACAAAATGTTGAAATGTTACTTCGCAAGTGATGTTCATTACCTTTATAGTACAAAGCAAAATGAAAAAAAGACAAACGCTTTCCTTGAAAATATTATCCCAAAAAAATAAACCAAAAAGTATATAAAAAACATACTCTTTGGTTTATCCACATCATTACCAAAAACCAACCATTGGTTTGTTTGGTCATGTATCCGAAAATTGCCTTTTGTCTATTTCAATTTAAGTTTAAAAAAATTAGAGAGACAAAGCGGCCAAGATCATAAATATCGAAATAGCAATCATTGCTAAAAAAACTAGGCTTACGGCTTTAATATTTGAAATTGTCATGGTGGTGGAGTTTGAGTTAATATTGTATTTTAATACTTCGCACGTGGTTATATCCAAATGGAAATTATATTGTTCATGGTAAATCCTAACTATCATAAATCTTAGCCTCCCCAAACCTCATTTCCCGAAGTTAGCTGGGCCATCATCTACTTTCCAAATATATCTTAGATAATCCAGAAGGAATATCCAATATGTAACAAAGTGTGCAACAGATGTAACATTGGGGAACGAAAATACAAACTAAAGTATCATGCTTAAAACAAGTAATTAGTAGGCAGTGGCAGTTTCTCCGTGGATGAAACACCTTCTATTCGGAACCATACACTTCTTCACAACGGTTCCAAGTGCTTTCAAGATCTTCGTTTAATTCTATTATCCGATCGGCGTATCTAGCTTCTATTTCGAGTATTTCCTCCCCTGTACAGCCATCTGTTCCACTATTACTATAGAATTTTAAGCTCCTAATAGTTTCGTTCGCTACTACTTGCCCTCGCTTACACGTTTTAAGAGATTGTGTATTTCCTTCATCATCCACATTCTCTCTGAACGCATCTCGCTGATATCTCTCATTTTGAAGGTCAAAAACAGCGTCAAGATTTTTATAACAATCCGATTTCCCTAAATTTCCTAAAAGTTCTTCAGCTTGCTCTTCTGTGCAGGCACTTCCCATAAGCAACACCAAACCTATTACTATCATTTGTGTTTTCATTTTTATGCCGTTATTAAATTTGTTACATCAGCCAAACTATCATTAATACATAAAAGAGAATGCCACTATTGTAACAAAGTGTTCAACAAATGTAACATGGCCCACCTTGTACTATTGTTCATAAGTGTCTAGATACTCTTTGGGTGTTTTCTTATAGGTTTCCTTAAAGCACTTGATGAAATAAGAGGGAGTATTGAAACCTACGGCATAGGCTATTTCACTTATCGATGCATCCGAGGTCCTCAAAAGATGAACGGCCTGTTTTAATCGCTGTGATCTAATAAAAGCAGTAGTGGAAAGTCCGGTATAGGCCAAAAGTTTCCTATGAAGCTGCATGCGGCTCATTGCCAACTTTTCACAAAAAGCCTCCGCATTGAAGTTAGGATCGGCAAGATAGTCGTCCAGCACGCTTTGCAATTTGTTTAGAAACATTTCATCCGTAGGGGTAAGTGCTATGTCCTTAGCCTCTAATATCAACTCATGGCTATATCGGTTCCGCAGCATTTTTCGGTTTCCAATAAGGTTATCCACCCGTGCTTGAAGGATTTTCAATTTAAAGGGCTTGGTAATAAAATCATCTGCACCGGATTGCAGGCCGAGGAGCTCTTGATCTTCACCGACTCCAGCCGTCAGCAAAATAATGGGGATATGGCTTGTTCGTTCATCGGTCTTTAATGTATTACAAAGTTCAATCCCGTCACAAAGGGGCATGCGTACATCCGATATAATAATATCCGGAACCACTTCCAAAGCGCTATTAATTCCTTCTACACCATTGATTGCCTCCACAACCGTATACCTAGTTTTCCATGCGGCATTTAGAAACTCCCGTATCTCTTTATGATCCTCAACAATTAATACAATAGGCAGGTAACAAGGCCCGCCGTCATGTGCTGCACCCGGCATAGGGGTAGTATAGTCGTTCTGATCAAGATTTAAGTGGGGCTCACCCTCCTCCTTCCCTAATTCTACAACTTCCAAGTTTTCAAAATGGGACTTCATCAAGGGCAAACTCACCGAAAAGTGGATAAGCTTTGCTTCCTCCATTTGGACGGTTATTGAACCTTGATACAAACTCACCAATTCCTTCACAACCGAAAGACCAACACCGGCACCTTCCGAATATTCATTTTGCTGGTAAAATCGGGTAAAGAGATTATCAAGATCCACCTCTGAATATTGGGCTACCGTATTTTTGACACTGATCTGCACTTTACCTTCTTGCCTTCTGGCAATAAACTGGCACATTCCGCCTTCACTCACATATTTAAAAGCATTGGAAAGAAGATTGGTAATAATTTTTTCCAAGGCATCTTCATCAAACCAAACAGGTCTCAACTCCTCTATTTCTACCTTATAATCAATTCTCTTGATACCGGCCCTATACCTAAAAGAAGAGGTAAGCATCCCTAAAAAGAGGCCCATATCACCTTTAGAAATCTTTAGTTTCAATTTTCCCTTTTCCAACTTTGCCAAATGTAGCAGTTGATCTACCAAGGCCATTAAACGGTTGATATTCCTCTTGATCATGGAAAAATTGGCAAAATCCATATCTGACAGCCCACCCTGGGACAATTTCGAATCCACAGGTCCAGAAATTAAGGTCAGCGGAGTGCGGAATTCATGTGAAATATCGGTATATAGCTTTGATTTAAAACGATTTAACTTTTTAAACCGTTCGGTTTCTTCCATTTTTAATCGTAGGTTCAATTGCAATTGCCACTGCCATTTTAAGTAACTATAAACGCCATAAGCGAGCAATAAAAACAAGAAGACATAAGAAAATTTGGCCATAGGCGTCAAATACCATGGGGACATAATGGAAAAAGAAAAGCTGACCGGATCATGATTCCAAACCCCATCATAATTACTGGCCTTAACTTGAAATTCATATTCGCCCGGGGGCAATCGGGTATAACGCGCGAAGTTCTTTTGCCCTGAATACACCCAATCACTATCAAAATTCACCAATTTATATTGGTACTGGTTTTTCTCTGGAAGTGAATATTGTAGGCTGGAAAAACTAAAGGATAGAGTATTCTGATTAGCTTTCAGAGCCAGTCCATCCGAAATTGGGAAAGATGTATTATACACATCAAAACCAGTAATCGCAACCTTTGGAACTATGGTATTTTCCTTAATATTGTTAGGTTTAAACCAATAGAATCCGTCCAAACCACCAAAATAAAGATTGCCATCCCCATCCTTAAAATACGCACCGGTATTAAATTCTGTTGCCAAGCCTTCGTAATTGTTGTAGTTCACAATACTGGGTGCAGCCTCCAAATTAGCCGCAGGGGTAAATTTAGTTATTCCCTTATTGGAGCTTAACCATAAGGCCCCTTCATCATCTGGCAGTATCCCGTATATTACATTATTGGCAAGTCCATCCCTTACACTATACTCATAGAACATATTATTTTCAATATCGTACGCATTAAGTCCAGAACCATTGGTGCCGATCCAGAGTATATCATTGGGAGCATAGTATAGACTTTTTATCCTATTGCTTGTTAAGGAATTTCCATTGGTTGCATATTGATGGGTTGTAAATGTCTGCTCCTTAATATTGAACAATGCAATTCCATGGCCCTCGGTACCAATCCACAAATTTCCTTTGCCATCGGAGGTAATTGCCCTAATATTATTGCTGGGTATGCCATTTTGAAGAATTGGATCGTAATCATACTTTCTTAGTTCACCCCTAACCTTATCAAATTGAATAAGGCCTTGATCCCGAGTGCCCAGCCAGATCCGATTCTCCTCATCTTGATAAATGGACCAAATGGTATTTGCCGAAAGAGAACTTTCGGTTGTTTCCGAAAAATGCAAAAACTTACCTTTGGAATCTCGCATATTTAGGCCACCGTCCTGGGTCCCTATCCATAAATTATCCTCTTTATCTATCATTAAACTCATGACTCGATTGGAAGAAATGGTATTTTCATTTTCTGTTCCCGCCTTAAAGGTCCGCCAACTATCGGCCTCTGGGATATACTGTGTTAAACCTTTGCCAGAAGTACCTACCCAAACCGATTTCTCCCTATCTACCACAATAGACCTAACAACATCTATACTAACATTCTCTGGTGTTTGATAATCCGTAAAAGAATTAAATTTCTCCAAATACTGATCGTAATAACTAATTCCGGCCCCATCTGTTCCAAACCAAAGAGTTCCGGAATAATCCTCATAAATACTTAGTATGTCATTGTATTGAAGGGCAGTAGGGTTGTGCTTGGTTGTACTAAAATGTGTAATTGAAAGTTGCTTTAAATTAACTAGATAGAGTCCCTGTCCATAAGTGGCTATCCATAGTCTATCCATTGCATCCAAATGCAGGTCGGTTATATTCAAATCCCTTGGCAAACTATCTTTAAGGTCCAAATCTTCCAAACGGTTAAATACGCTCTCCCCGGAGTTCCTAAAATAAAGTCCGGCGCCAAAAGTACCTATCCATTCCCTAGACCTGATATCAGTAACTATATCACTGAAATTAGCAACTATCCGATTTCCATTGGCTGTTTGGGCCTTTACCTTTTGCAAGCGTACCTTGTTGTAATCATATTCCACAATTTCATTGTCCATGCACAACAATAGGACACCTTTTTCATTTTGGATTATGTTATAAATAGGGCCACCAGCAATGTTGGGGGAAAGCATTTGTCTAACCCCTTCCTTATCCGCCTTTTTTAAATAAAGTCCCTTGGAGTAGGTGCCTATCCACAGATTAAAATCCTTATCCATGAAAATTGAACTTGCGTCGTTAATTCCTTGAAGTGGAACAAAAATATTGGACTGGGTTTCCAGCTTATAAGGAATTCTATCATTGGGAATGGCCCAGACATGACCCTTTCTATCCACATAGACCTTCCCTAAATAACTATGTGTGGCCCTTGTAACATCGGCAAAGGTAAAAGGATAAATACTGAAGGTACTACCATCATACTTGTTAAGACCATCCTGCGTGGCAATCCACAGAAATCCTATACTGTCCTGAGCAATGGATACGGCACTATTCTGTGAAAGACCGTCATTAACGGAAAGCTGTCTAAATTTGATTTGGTCTTGGGAATATAGTAACTGGGCACAATTAAAATAAATTGCACCAATGAACATCGTGAAGATAAATTTTACTAATTTTTTCTTGCCCACGGTTAGTTCTATCTTGATTGGTTATATACAAGATAAGATATATCCGAGAAGAAATCAATGAAAAATATGCTTTAGGAATATAGGCTGCATAAGAACTATGGCCTTGGAGTCTCTTTTCTTTACCCCAAAATTCAATAAAAAAAGTAAAAATAACCACCAAATCGGTGCGATCCTTAAGATGCAATGAGTTTATGAATTACGAGAATCGGAACCACACGTTTAGGTAGTTCCCCCGAAACCTAAAGACTATGCGAATTCCAAAACCTACAAGTTGATTGCGTTTTTCAAATTTACATCAACATCCTTCGGATAATTTCACAACAATGACATGTTCGTAATTAAAAAAATCCTACAGGACCGCACTTTTTTTGGCAGTTAATTTTGCTTATTAATAATTATGGTCATTGAATGCTTGTGATTATTATTTATAATTTATGGATTATTATGTACAAAACTAAATTCTTAATACCGTCTGCCTGCTACTGCCTTATTTTCAACAAGTGAACTATTTTTATTGGTATCAACCTTATGTTCCACTAAATTGTTTTCATGTGAAGTTGCCCTCTCATTGTCCGTAACAACAGCTACAACAAGGACTAAAACTAAAACGATAAAGAAAACGATACATTTATTCATCACTTGCGTTTTGGCACTATTAGGTTAAACATGATTCCCTTGTAGGAATTATTTGGTTAACCAAATGTATATGAAATGTAAGAGCATATACCCCGTAATTGTGTAAATGGTAAAATTTCCTGTATAAATGACATTGGACAAATTCAAGATGCCTATATTTCTATTCAACATAAAAACTATAAGACTAAGCCCATCTTTCCCCAAAGGCCCAATCTTAATCCAATAACCACCAACTATACTCAATTCAATTCCATTGACACAAAATATTAAAAGCTTAACCAACAATATTTCTAATTTTGAGTATCTTTCCTATACTATGTTAGAAGCAGTTTTAGTAGACGACGAAATTAAAGCCCTACAGAGTCTTTCTTGGGAGCTGACCAACTTTAGTGATGAAATTAAAGTGGTCGCCTCCTTCACAGATCCTTTTGAGGCGTTAAAATATTTGGAACAATACCCTCCGGATTGTTTGTTCCTGGATATAGAAATGCCCACAATGGACGGATTTCAATTTATTCAGAAATTACAGAACAAGGAATTTCCAGTGGTCATTACCACTGCCTATAACCAATATGCGATAAAAGCCTTAAAGAACGAGGCAATAGATTATCTTCTAAAACCAATAGATACGGATGATTTAAATGCCACCATCGCAAAAATAAAAAAGTTCAACAGCAAAAATTATACTGCGGAAAAGCTGGAGAAAATATTGTTGAAATTCAATTCGGATTCACTTCAAAAAAAGATAACTATAAATACAGACGGGAAATTATTATTTTTACAAAGTGATGAAATCCTTTTTGCAGAATCAGATGGTAATTACAGTACCTTGTTTTTAAGTGACGGACAAAAAATTTTGCTCACTAAAAAATTGAAGGAGGTAAATCAGATACTGCCCAAGGATACTTTTTTTAGAATTCACAATTCCTTTATCATCAACCTTAATAAAATAAAGGAATTTCTTAAAACAGACGGTTACGTAATTTTACAATCCAACCATAAAATACCTGTTTCAAGACAAAAAAAGTCCGACTTTCTAGATTTAATATGATCTATCATTATGAATTTTCCCTCCTTAATTACTTGTATCTTTGGTCGACTTCCATTCTTAAATATAGGTAGTTTCTTTTTTTTTTTAATTTTTACCACCCTTTCCCTTTCCCCGGCCAATGCGCAGGAAGTTTCAGAAGAATTTAAAAGGATAACGGACAGCCTTATAAAGGCTTCCCCGGTAACCTATCAGGAATTGGATTCCATATTAAAGCCCAAAAGAAGTGATACTACTTACATGCGCTTTTTTGATATGGAGTCTGCCAGAAAAAAATACTTAATAGGACAGTCTTACGCCTTAAACCAGCTTGGGAGAAAATACAGGGATATTTCCAATTATTCCAAGGCCGTTGCACTCCATGAAAAGGCATTGCAGGCTGCCGTGGACGCCAACAACCTAGAATTCCGGGTATACAGTTTAAATATGTTGGGCGTAGTTTATAGGAGGAGCGATGCTATTAAAATAGCTTTGGATTACAATCAGGAAGCTTTGGAATTGGCGGAGTCTGAGGAAAATCCTTCCGACGGTCTAAAACGAAGCATAAACGTTTCCCTAAACAGCATAGGCAACCTATATTCCATCCTGAAACAATACGATATAGCCATTGCACAATTTAAGAAGTCGATGGCATTGGAAAAGGAGCTTGGAAATAAGTTGGGCCTTGCCATTAACTATCAAAATATTGGGGAATGCCTGGAATACAAGGGTGAATTGGAAGAGGCACTACATTACTACAGAACCTCCTTGGATTACAATAATGAAATTGATAGCGATAAGGGCAGGGTTATTTGTAAAAATAGTATTGCCCAGATCTACATAAAGCAAAACAAATTAACACAGGCATTGGAAATTCTTGAACCCAACCTGTTGGCTGCAGAAACCTTGGGGGACATGTCTATCATAGCTGCCATAAATATCAACATTGGCTGGGCACTGATGGAGTTAAAACAATATACAGAATCGGAAAAATACCTCGTGACCGGATTGGAAATGTCCAAAAAACATCATTTGCCGAGTTATATTGCCCATGCGTATAATTACCTATCCAAATTATATACCTACGAAGGGGAATACCAAAATGCCTTGGAGTACTACCAAATGGCGGAAAAATTTAACGAAGAAATTAATAGTGAGGTCAATCGCCGTTATATCAACGATTTGATCATAAAATATGAAACCGAAAAAAAAACCAATCAAATAGAGGCCTTGGCCAGGGAAAACGAATTCATGAACCTACGGCTACGCAAGAAAACAAATACCTTGATCATTGGAGCATTGGGGATGGCCCTTTTAACCTTTATACTTTACATACTATATAGACAGAAAGAGCTAAAAAATGAAAAACAGATCCTAACGTTGGAGCAAAGTATGTTGCGCAGCCAGATGAACCCACATTTTTTGTTCAATTCCCTAAATTCAATTAAACTATATATCATTAATAATGAAAAGAAGAATGCGGTACATTATCTTAATAAATTTTCCAAGTTGGTCCGCAAAATTCTTGAAGCTTCCTCATTAAAAGAAATATCCCTGGCCGATGAACTGGAGACCATCGACCTATACATGAACATTGAAAATATTAGATTTTCGCACGAGATAAATTTTACAGTACGGGTAGACGAATCCATTGATGAGCATACGGTTAAGATACCTTCGTTAATTCTACAACCATTTCTGGAAAATGCGCTCTGGCACGGGCTTTCCTCAAAAGAAGGAGAAAAAAAGATCCATTTGCACGTAAGCCGGGAAAATGAGAAATTCATTCAAATAAGCATCACCGATAACGGTGTTGGGAGGGAGGCCTCCGAAAGAATAAAGGAAAGCAAGATTTTAAAGCGAAAATCCATAGGCATCGATATTACCAAGGAAAGATTGGCCAATTTCTCCAAAGACTTCGAAAATTCCTTTCAGGTAGAAATAATAGACTTGTATGATTCCAATAATGTGGCCTTGGGCACCAAAGTGGTACTACACATCCCTACCCATTAGTATGCTCTAATGCAATTTGCTCCAATTCTGCATACCATTTTTTTCCAAACTTGCGAATCAAGGCCTCCTTTACAAATTTGTAAATTGGCACCTTAAGCTCATTGCCCAAGGAACATGCAGGGTCACAAATTTCCCATTTATGATAATTCACTGCTGTAAGTTCCGAATACTCGCGTACGCGTATGGGGTATAAATGACAGGAAACAGGCTTTTTCCATTTGGTAGCGCCTTGATTATATGCCTCTTCCAGGCCGCATTTTGTAATTCCTTTGTCATCAAAAACAACATAAGCACATTCACTGCCATTCACCAAGGGCGTTTCCCATTCACCATCCTCTCCGCGAATAAAGGCTCCCTGCTTTTCTATTTCAGCAATACCTTCGGGCCGTAAAAACGGTTTTACCTTGCTATAGATGTCCACCAAAATCTCCGTTTCCTTATCTTCAAGGGGAGCTCCGGCTTCACCATCAACACAACACGCCCCTTTACAGGCACTTAAATTACAAACGAAATCGTTCTCAATAATTTCCTCCGATACTATTGTTTTTCCCAGTTGGAACATACCATTTTATTAGGCAACAAATATAATTCTTTAAGGGATATATTTTCCTTTAAATAAATCCAAATACCCCTAATTAAACGTAAATTTGCCGCGTCTTAGCGAGAAAAGGCGAAACACGTATGTTAGAAACTAGGATTATATTTTTTTGATTATGGAATTCAATTTTAATTTTCGGGAAATAGTTACTGCCAGTATGGTTCTTTTTGCAGTAATAGATATAATAGGGAGCATCCCCATCATCATATCCCTAAGGAACAAAGTAGGACATATCCAATCTGGGAAAGCGTCTGTTGTTTCGGCCTGTATAATGGTGGCCTTTTTGTTTGTTGGGGAGGAAATTCTAAATCTAATAGGGATCGATGTCAACTCTTTTGCCGTCGCCGGGTCTTTTGTAATCTTCTTTTTGGCCATAGAAATGATTTTGGGAATTACCTTGTACAGGGACGATCAACCCGAAAGCGCCTCCATAGTACCTATTGCATTCCCCTTAATTGCCGGTGCCGGTACAGTAACCACCTTACTTTCATTAAGGGCCGAATACTACGTGGAGAATATCATTGTTGCCATAGTTATAAATGTTATTTTTGTATACTTTGTACTGAAGTCCTCTAGAAGAATAGAGCATATTTTAGGCAAAAACGGACTTAATGTAATCCGAAAAATATTTGGTGTTATTCTTTTGGCCATCGCTGTGAAGCTATTTACCTCTAATATCAACCAGTTATTTTAATCTTTTAAGCAATCGATCAGATGAACAAAATTGTAATAGTAATACTTATTGTACTTGGATTGGGCCTAATAGCCTATAATGTAACCTTGGTGGATTTTAAGAATCCTTTTCAAGGAAATAGCATAATTGCCTTAATAGGAATATTGGCCGCCCTATGTGCCATAGTACTTTTACTGATTTATAGTACTTCTAAAAAAATCCAGAAAAAAATTGAGCAGGATTAGTTAGTGGCTTCAATTTTATCCGCTCCCTGTTGCCTAATAGTTGGTTTATCCAATTCCAGCACCTTCTTCAACATATCATCCCCGCCACTTTTTATTTTGGCA
The DNA here is from genome assembly GCF_018860365.1 of Arenibacter algicola. GTDB lineage: Bacteria > Bacteroidota > Bacteroidia > Flavobacteriales > Flavobacteriaceae > Arenibacter > Arenibacter algicola_B. Next base: position 213,365 of record NZ_JAHKPO010000013.1, on the reverse strand, counting down.
TAGACATTGGGATCGAACAATTGTTCTGCCAAGGTGGCCTTAATATATAGTTTTATCTTATCCTCGAAAGCATAGAAATCCAACTTAATATTTCTAGCCAGACAATAATCTATAAAGACCTCGAAAAGGATATCATCTACCCTAAAGTTATTTATAAATTCTTCCTTGGAATACCCTTTATACTGGGCCCTGTTGCCATCCAAATGCTCAAATACAAAATAGGACAGGAAGCCCAAACTTTCCATGCTCTCAAAATACTCCGATTCATTGGAGCCAATGGGCACAAATACATCAGGGATAATACCTCCACCACCATAGACCACCTTGCCATTTGGAGTCTTAAACTTTAGCGAATCGGCCACTTTAATACTGTCTACCGAAATCAGTTCCCCGTTATGGAAGCGATCGGTAAATTTCTGATAATAATCCTTGTTCCCCTTGTCGTAAGATTTCTGAATGGAACGTCCAGTGGGGGTATAATATCGGGATACGGTTAAGCGTACGGCAGAACCGTCCCCTAAATCCATTTCGCGCTGCACCAGACCCTTGCCAAAGGACCTACGCCCAACAATAGTGCCTATATCATTATCCTGTAAGGATCCGGCTATGATCTCGCTGGCAGAGGCGGAACGCTCATTAATTAATACGTACACCGGCTTATCCTCAAAATCGCCCTTCTTGGTGGCAAAGACCTTATCTATCTTGCCCTTTTTGTTTTTGGTGAATAATATCAATTTTCCGTCGGCCAGAAATTCATCTGCCATTTGTTCGGCAATCCCCAGATATCCGCCAGGGTTATCCCTAAGATCCAAGGTTAATTTCTTTGCCCCTTGGGCCTCCAATTTCCTTAAGGCCGCCTTAAATTCTTTATAAGTTGATTCGGCAAAACGATTTACTTTGATATAGCCCATATCCTTGGTGAGCATATAGTAGGCCTCTACACTTTTTATGGGAACCACATCCCTTTTGATATTTACACTGAAGGTCCTATTGTCGTCCTTCCTATATACCTGTAATCTTACCGGGGATCCCTTTTTGCCCTTTAGCTTTTCAACAACCAGATTATTGGGGATATTCTCTCCGAACAAAGTATCGTTATCCGCCATTAATATCCTGTCTCCAGCTTGCAGGCCCTTAAGAAAACTTGGCCCGTCCTCGATAGTCCTAATTACGGAAATAGTATCTTTATACATATAGAAATTAACGCCTATCCCCACAAAATCACCTTTCATATTCTCGGAGACCTTATCCATCTCCTGCTTCGGGATGTAGACTGAATGTGGATCCAATTTCTCCAAAATATTGTTTACAGTGACATCTACAATACTATCCGTATTGATGTCATCTACATACTCGTAATCTATATAATCTATTAGTCTATTAAGTTTGTCCTTTTTAGAATTGGTAGTGAAAAGCTTCTCAGGAGAATCATTGAAATTCAATTTTCCACCCACGAATATACCCGCGGCCAAAGCCAGGGCAATTATTGTAGGCCATATGTAGGAATTTTTTCTTTTCATGATTCAAATGGCATTTACACGTTCACAATGCTGGGCATGTGTACGAGCTGCACTCCGGCTTTTTCAAGAAATTGCAACCCAGAGTTATCTTTATAAGCTGTCTGATATACTACACGTTTTATGCCAGACTGATGTATTAATTTACTACATTCCTTGCAAGGAGACAATGTTATATACAAGGTGGCACCCTCGCAGGACTGAGTGGAAGAGGCTACTTTGGATATGGCATTGGCTTCGGCATGAAGAACATACCATTTGGTATATCCTTCTTCATCCTCGCAAATATTTTCAAATCCGGTTGGAGTCCCATTGTAACCGTCAGAAATTATCATCCTATCCTTCACGATTATTGCCCCTACCTGCTTGCGTTTGCAAAAGGAGAGTTTGCCCCATTCACTGGCCATTCGCAAGTACGCCTTATCGTACTTTTCCTGTTTACGTTCCTTCATCCGTTGATTTTTCCCATTAATTCATGAGCCTATTTCCCTTTTAAAATGTCTCTAGACCCCTTAGTGGCCAACCCAATGGTTTGCTTATGCAAAGGTAAGGGAACTTTTTATTGAAAATATTAGCGAATTGGGAATAAAATAACTTTTCCTTACCAAGATAGCCGCTACCCATAACCCATACAATCCTAAAAGGTTAAGATTTAGCTAAACTCTACCATGGAAACGTTGCAAACAACATAGGTATTGTAATAATTAGGATAATAATCGACATTACCTGAGTAAAAAGCGTTTGTTTCACCGCAAATAAAGATCTTACAATATAATTGGCGCACAATACCGCCAGTAGAATTAATATTTGGGAAAATTCTATCCCGGTCGCAAAACCCAATAAGGGGGAGATTTTTTCCTCTTCCTCGGCCATCAACATCTTAAAGTAATTGGAGAACCCAAAACCATGAACTAGGCCAAAAAATCCGGTTGCTACACTATAAAGGACCATATCCCTATGTTCTGCGGGTTTATTGGCATGGAATAGATTGTGTATGGCAGTAAAGAAAATAGTAATAGGAATAAGAAACTCTATCAACCCAACGTCAACTAGCAATATCCCATACACCGAAAGAGCAAGGGAAGCGCAATGGGCAATTGTAAAAATAGTGGCAAGCACCAATATTTTTTTCCAGTGTGCAAAGGTAAATGGAACTGCTAGGGCTGCCAAGAACAAAATATGGTCATAAGCATCCAAATCCAAAACATGCTCCAATCCCATCTGAATGTAAAACCAAAAATTCCCCATAGTCCAGAATAAAATTTAGATTTATTTAATTAGTGTCTTAAAGACCTCTTTCTTGTTGAATAATCTCGTAGGCTTTCTGCACTTCCTTGAACTTCTCCTCGGCCCCTTTTTTAATAGCTTCGTTTTCGGTATTTACCCTATCCGGATGATACTTTTTGGCCATGGTCCTATAGGCCTTTTTAACTTCCTCGTCGGTCACCGATTTTTCAATTTCCAATATTTTGTAGGCATTATCGGCCGATTTGATGAACATGGCCTTAATACTTTCAAAATCGATATGGCTCACCCTGAAATATCCTGCTATTTCCGAAATTTTATCGATTTCCGCTTGGCGCAAAGTGCCATCCGCTTGGGCTATTCCAAACAAAAAATGCAATAATTGAAGCCTTACCTCATATCTAGTACGCTGATTTAGATAGTTGCATATACGTTCTGCAGAGACTTCCCTTTTTTTAACAACCTCATTAAAGGTCCTAAAAATGGCATTGGCCTTATCCTTGCCATAGGTGCTGACAAAATATCGCCTCACATAATCCATTTCGGTCTGGCTAACGGAACCATCGGCCTTTATGACAATGGAACAAAGGGAGAGCAAATTGATCTCAAAATCTGCCGGAGATACATTCTGCTGTGTAATATCCCTAAAAACAGAACGGCCTCCCCCACTGCCAGAGCTTTTCAAATTATCGAAAAAGCTACCAATAATAAATCCCAGTATAGCCCCAGGGAACCTAAAGACATAATACCCCAATATTGCGGCAAACCATTTAATCATCTTTATTTCAAATTTTGGCAAAGATATAATTTTAAGGTACAATAGAAGGTTTAATGAAAAGTTAAGGTATTTAGTTAGGATGCCCTAAAATGGTTATCTTTGAAAACTTTATCAATAATCGAATAAAAATATATACTATGTATCCTGCAGAATTAGTAAAACCTATGAGACAAGACCTAGCAGTAGCGGGTTTTGAAGAACTATATACAGCCGATGCGGTTGAAAGTGCCCTTAGTAAGGAAGGAACTACCTTGGTAGTGGTCAATTCGGTTTGCGGTTGTGCCGCTGCCAATGCAAGACCTGCAGCCAAAATGAGCCTTCAGAATTCAAAAAAGCCAAACCATTTGGTGACCGTTTTTGCCGGTGTAGACACTGAGGCTGTGAATGCCGCAAGGAATGCAATGGTTCCTTTCCCACCATCTTCGCCCAGTATGGCATTGTTCAAGGACGGGGAACTGGTACATATGATAGAACGTCATCATATTGAAGGTAGGCCTGCAGAGGTAATTGCAGAGAATTTAATGGAAGCTTACAATGAATTTTGTTAATGTGGTATTACCCCATTAATATTCAGTAAATATTCTTGAATGAAACCGCTTTGTAAAAGAGCGGTTTTTTATTTTTGTAGCATGCAAAAAGTATTGGCATTTCCCTTGTCGGCCCTTTATCTCATATTATTTGGGTTAACATTGCTTGTGTTCCATCCCGTTCAATGGGTTTGCTTCAATTGGTTCGGCTATAACGCCCACAGAAAAAGTGTGGCCCTGTTGAACCTCTGCCTGCTGCGCTGTACCCATGTGCTTGGCACCCGTTATACCTTTAACAATCCACAAAATATACCAACAGATAGACCGGCCATTATTGTGCTCAACCATCAAAGTATGCATGATATTCCCCCTATTATTTGGCACATGCGAAAACATCACCCCAAATTTGTGAGTAAGATGGAATTGGGCAAAGGAATACCAAGCGTGTCTTATAACCTTAGGCATGGCGGTTCGGTACTCATAAATAGAAAGGATAGTAGGCAGTCCTTAACCGAAATAGCAAAATTGGGGAGTTATATTGAAAAGCATAAACGTTCAGCCGTAATATTCCCTGAGGGCACCAGAAGTAAGACCGGACAACCCAAAAAATTCCACACCACCGGATTAAAGGTTCTTCTAAAAAAGGCACCTTCCGCTCTAATTATCCCAATTAGCATCAACAATTCCTGGAAAATGTTGAAATATGGTAAATTTCCCTATGGACTTTGTAACCATATTACTTTCCAGGTGCACAAACCAATGGAAAATACCGGAGATTCGGAGGTGCTCATTGAAAAAGTTGAAAAAACCATAACCCAGGCCATAACTCCATCCGCATGACCAATACGCAGATTATAGAAGAAACTATTGCTTTCGTGAAAGAAACGCTGAAGGGAGCTGAAGGTGGGCATGATTGGTTTCATATCCAACGGGTCTTTAAGAATACCCTTCTTATAGCCAAAGATGAAAAGGTAGATGTGCTTGTAGTTAGTTTGGGGGCACTGCTGCACGATATTGCAGATGCAAAGTTTAATGGAGGGGACGAAACCGTTGGGCCAAAAATGGCATATGAATTCCTAACCTCCTTAGGGGTAGATAAAAAGATAGTGGACCATGTGGTAAAAATTATTGAAAACATCTCCTATAAATCCAGCTTGGACTCAAAAACGCTTTTTACTTCCAAAGAACTGCAGGTGGTACAGGATGCCGATCGTTTAGATGCCATTGGCGCCATTGGAATTGCCCGTGCCTTTAACTATGGCGGATTTAAGAACAGGGAACTTTATAACCCCGAAATTGCTCCCAACCTACAAATGACCAAGGAGGAGTACAAAAAATCCAAGGCACCTTCTATAAATCATTTTTATGAAAAATTACTTCTCTTAAAAGACAAGATGAATACGGAATCTGGCAAGAAACTAGCTGAAAAAAGGCACCAATTCATGTTGGAATATCTAGAGCAATTCTATAAGGAATGGAACGGTAATGCCTAATTTTTCTGACAAATACCTTTCAGTATATTTTTAATCGACTATTTATACGGCTTTGATCCAAACAAATCCTTGTATCCAATGTAATCCTCGGGATAAACAAAGCCGATGTACTAAAATAACTTTAACTGACCTCCCTTATAGCTTTCATAAAGGCCTGCATTAAGATTTGGAAAGACTTTGTCCTTAAAATATTTTTGTCGCGCCAAATGAGCCATATCCTTAATTTGCTGTGCAATTTTGCCTTCGCCTCTATTACGTATACCAAATCGACTGTCGTTTAGGGAACCTCCATGGCAGTCCGCTATCTGCTGCAATACTTTATTGGCCCTGTCGGGCAATGTCTTTCTTATCCAATCCTCAAATATTTGGCCTATGGCACCATTAAGCCTAACCACGGTGAACCCAAAGGAAAGAGCCCCTGCATCAGAAACGGCTTTGGCCAAATTAAGAATTTCATGACTGTTTATCCCAGGTATAATAGGGGCCAACATTGCATTTACGGGAATATGATTTTCGGACAAATGGCGGATGGTCTCCAAACGCTTTTTAATAGTAGCGGTCCTAGGCTCCAAGATGCGCCGGGTTTCTTCGGACAAGGAGGTTACAGAAATATTTACCCCTATCAAATTATCCGCCGCCAATTGAGTCAGGATATCCAAATCTCTTAATACCAGCACATTTTTGGTAATAATGCCTACCGGATGCCGGTATTTTAGAAACACTTCCAAACAAGCCCTGGTAATCCTGAATTGATGTTCTGCCGGTTGGTAACAGTCCGTATTGCCCGATAGGACAATGGTAGCAGCCTTCCAACTTCGGCTTTTCAATTTAGCCTCCAATAAGGCCGGCGCGTCCTTTTTGACCAAAATCTTGCGTTCAAAATCGAGTCCAGCACTATAACCCCAATATTCATGGGTATTTCTAGCATAACAATAAATACATCCATGTTCGCAACCCTGATAAGGATTCAGGGAATAATTCATGCCCACATCGGGACTATCTACTTTGTTTACAATCGTCTTTGGAAAGATGGGAAGGTACTGGGTCTTGTTACGATCCGATATTTCCCCTTCAATACGGCAGAATTCCAAAAAATCGTCCCTTAATTCATTGGAGAATTCGGCAAACCTATTGTTCGTATTTTGTTGGGCACCACGACCCTTGATATAATTATTTGGTTTCAAAATAAATGGATTTATTCCAAATTTATGGAATTTATCCAATTACTGACTCAAAAAACGTTAATTTATACACTTCGAAATGGAATTTAATCCTCCAAGACATTTTTAATAATAATCGTTGAATCTATCTAAATAACTATATTGTTGTCATAAATTTTGTGCAGATGAAACCTAGATCAACCAGATTTATAATAGTATTATTTATTTCCACCTGTTATAATTTATTTGCCCAACAAGAAAAGGATGTGGACGATGGCACCAATTTTACCATTGAAGAAGCCCAAGCTATTATTGATAAATACAACTTATTGGAAGGAAGCATTATATTGCACCCACGGGATTCCATAAATTCCTCCTTGATGGACACAAATCCTGAATTGGCCAAAAGCCTTTCCCAACCACCTTTGATGCCCATGACCAAAGCCGAATTTGAAAAGTCAGTCGCAGAATTGGCCGCTTACCAGCAATCAGAAAAAGGACAGATAGCAAAAAAGATTGGTGATTTTTATAGAAAACTCGGATCCACTGAACCTACCGGAGAACAACTGGATAGTTTATACTTGGGCATAGATAAGGAATACGGAACAGATTATTGGCAACAGGTTAGAGGCCCCTTGCCCCCTGGCGCAAAGCGTTACTCCAGTTTTGACAATAAACCAATGACCCTGGAACCATAGTATATTAAGATATTCGGGATGGCAACCCTGATCCTAGGGTCTTTATGGGGTGTTGATCTCTACTTTTACCAATTGTTTTTTAGATCCCCTTTTGGCATAATAAAGCATATTACTGTTTTCCTTGTCTATTAACGGCATGGAAACCATTAACGGAAGGCGTGCTTCGTGATCATCTATTACCTTTTCATAGCTTATCTTCCCCTCCTTGTCCAATTGGATCATAAATACATTTCTGTTACGGCTTAGGCCTTGCTTAAACACTAGCCTTTCACCACTTAACAATTGTGGATTTTCTGATGCCGTGCTGATCAAATAATAAGTATTGTCACCATTGGCACAAGAACTGTATGACGCGTACGCACCATCTCCCTGGGTCACCTCCGACTTATTAATATTTCTTGCCCATATGATATCTCCTTCCGAATTTAATTTGGCACTGACAATATCGTTGTAATGAAACCTTTCTATTTTTACCCGGGAACCGGTTGGGTCCTGCTGCACACTGGAGGTAACAAAATATTCCTCCGCATTAAAAAGAATGGAATTATCCTCGGTAATGCTGACATTCTTAAAGACCAAATTTTTGATTTCCGTATCGCCTTCCCTACCAAACTTGTCGTCCATAAACTGTTGTGAAAACGCATTGTATTTCTTTGCCTTGATGCCTAAGGAGTTCCTATCCAGTTCAAAATAGGCCAAACCATTATATCTATTATCCTTTCTATCTGCATAAAATCCAACGCAGATTAATTTATCGTTTACAATAATGGGTTTTAGGGCTTCAGAAAATTTACCAGGGTCATCAAAAGTCTTTGTAATGGCCCCATTCTTGGCAACCTTCAATAATTCGTATTGAAATTTACGTTCCGTAGCCGCGAAACGCTTCTTTTTATAATACGCCTTACCAACCAGATAGACTTGGTTTAAATCTTTTGAAGTAACCATGTTTTCAAAGGCGTAGTTCTTTTCTTCTATTTCTGCGGAAAAATCATATTCTATAAGTTTGTTTAAGCTGCTGTTAAAGAGATATACAAAATGTTTTTCCTCTTTTCCTTTTTTATAATGGGTACTGATAGCGATAGCGGATTTGTCCTCATTAAGAAAAGCCGTAGTAGTAAAACCTGATGAAAAATTCCTTCTATAGTAATTATGGTCCAAAGGATCATTTACTTGCTGGGAGGGTATGGAAAGAATGGTCTCCTCTACAAAATTAAAATTGTCTATTGGACTTCTGTGCACTACATAATCATAGGCACCCTTGCCAAGATTATAATCCAAGAACAAGATATTAAGTTGTCCGTTCTTTACAAAGGCATTAACAAAGTCGAGGCCCTTTAGCTTGTAATTATACTCCCCTACCAGTTCCAAATCCTTATTGTAATGTTCAATATAATACCCTTTGGGCTTCAGGATTATACCGGTGTAATAGGATCGTACCAAAATAGAACCTCCCATTCCGTCATCCGAAATTTCCAGCAGGTTTGAATATTTATACCTATCGTTATATTTTTCCCCGAAACTATATTTAACAGGCAATTGCTGGGCCTGAGTCAGGAAAAAGAAGGACAAAAACAAACATGGTAATACAAGATTTTTCCCAATATTCATAACAAGCTATTTAGGGTATCTTTTAAGCACCCGGAAAATTGGCCTTTCTTTTTTCCAAAAAAGCAGTGGTTCCCTCCTTAAAATCAGAAGTACCAAAACAACTGCCAAAAGCCTCTATTTCCGCTTTGAACCCGTTAATACTATTGTTAAAACCAGCATTTACCGCTTTTATTGCATAACTAATGGCTACAGGTGAATTATTCGATATCTTACCAGCAAATTTCATACATAGATCCATAAGATGTTCCTGCTCCACCACATAGTTGACCAAACCGAACTCCAATGCTTTGGAAGCATCGATCATGCCCGCTGTTAAGATCATTTCCATGGCCCTTCCCTTCCCTATAAGCTGTGGCAGTCTCTGTGTACCCCCATAGCCCGGTATAACACCTAGGGAAACCTCGGGAAGGCCCATTCTTGCATTATGGCTGGCCACCCTGAAATGACAGGCCATAGCCAATTCCAAGCCACCTCCCAAGGCAAATCCGTTAACAGCCGCAATGACCGGTGTGGATAGGTTTTCTACGAAATCGAACAATTGTTTTTGCCCTTTTGAGGCAAGTTTTCCACCTTCCTTCTCAGAAAAATTAGCGAACTCGGAAATATCGGCCCCTGCCACGAACGCCTTTTCACCGCTACCCGTTAATATAATCACCTTTACCTTTTTATCCTTTTCCAAATCTTTAAAGGCAAAGTGCAGTTCTTCAATGGTTGCCTTATTAAGGGCATTTAATTTAGTAGGCCTATTTATGGTAATAATGGCTACCTCTTTGTCTGTAGTGATAAGTAAATTTTCGTATTTCATTGCTTTAAAATTAATTTTCATCTCAAATTGTCAGAATATTCAATATCGCCTTTACTGTCCATATGGGCTTATATATTTACGCCTTCATTGGACATGGGAAACCGCACCGTAAAAACGGTTCCCTTACCGGGTTCGGAAGTAAAGTTGATAGTTCCTTTGTAGGTTTCCACAATATTTTTTACCATCCCCAGACCAAGGCCCATTCCGCTGGTCTTGGTTGTAAATTTAGGTTCGAACACCCTATCCTTTGATTGCATTGGGATTCCCATACCATTATCCTCCACGGTCATTTTTACAAAATCCCCATCTTTGGAGACCGTTACCAAAACCTTGGGAGCATCAACATTCACAATTGCCTGAGTGGCATTTTTGACTAGATTGGTAACTACCCTTATTAATTGAGTACGATCTAATTTGGCTATTATTTCCTCTTCCTCGGAGGAAAAATGAATATAGTTTTCATCAAAAATATCCACTGCCATTTTTACGATCTTCACCACATTCAGGGTCTCGTTCTGCTGGGCAGGCATATTGGCAAAGTTGGAAAAAGCAGAGGCGATACTACTCATAGTATCAATCTGCTGAATCAATGTTTTTGAATATTCCGAAACCTTTTTTATAATGTCGGGATCGTTCGGGTCGAACTTACGCTCAAAATTCTGCACGCTAAGACGCATAGGCGTAAGTGGATTTTTAATTTCATGAGCTACTTGTTTTGCCATTTCCCGCCATGCCTGCTCCCTCTCCCCTTTGGCCAGTTTTGCAGCACTAATTTCCAGCTCGTCTATCATTTCGTTATACGAGGTAATCAATTTCCCAATTTCTTCGCTCGGATTCTCCACTATAATCTTTTCGTTCCTCTTGGTAAGGTCGGTCTGATTTAATCTGTCGGAAATGGTTTGCAAGGACCTGGTGATATACTTGGAAATAAAATAAGCAAGACCAATAGCCAAGAGCATCAAAAGTAAATAAGCTCCTGTAAGCCTTAACAATATCTCCTTTAATTCCTTGTCGTTAAATGAGTTATCCTCAAAATATGGCAGGTTCAAAATCCCCACATTCTTAAATCTTTTGTCGCTTATGTAGGTATAGGACGCCTGATAACTATAGCCTGCGGCCGATTTTTGTTCCACGTACCTTTTGTTGGGCGAGGAAGCCAAATTGTTCAACACCTCTGCATCCAAACATGTGGAAATGGAATCTACTTCAAACTTGGGCCTAGAGCTTTTAATTAGTTGGCCTTGGAGATCATAAATATTAAAATTAATATTCTGTACCAAGGCAATCTCATAGATCTCATCACGGAAAATATGGCCTAAGTTTTCTGTTGTTACGGGAAAGGTAGTCTTTTGAAGTGCCAGATCAATACTCTGTTTTATCTGTTCCTCCTTACGCTCCATACGTTCGGCATGGTAATCCCTATTTTGCTCGCTGTATTGGTATATTGTGACGGCCGCAATCAAAACAAATGCAATCACCACCCAAAAAATCATGGAGATAAAAATTCGGGAACGCAAGGAAATGTTTCTCAACAATTGAAATGTATTTTAATTCCTAAAGGTAACAATTATCACGCCAAAAATAGTTGCCAAGTTAGGTTAAGGATTCCCCTAGGCTTCGGGATTTTTTTCCCGGATCCGCTTGTAAAGCCTTATCCCCAACATTAAAAGCACTCCCAGTACAACAATACCGACAACACCAAAAATCCAATTGAAGGTGCCCTTTAAAATCACCAAGAAAACCACAGCAAATAGAATTAAGGTAGCCCCTTCGTTCCAAATGCGCATAAATTTGGAGGTGTATTTCACCTCATCTCGCTGCAACTGTTTAAAGATCTGATGATTTTTTAAATGATAGGCTATTAGTAACAGTACAAAGGCTAGTTTTATGTGCATCCATGGCTGTTGCAACCAGGCCGGATACAAAAACAATAGCCATATGGCAAAAAAGGTAGCTAAAACGGCGGACGGCCATGTAATGATAAACCACAACCTCTTGGTCATCAACTTTAGTTGGTGGGTTAGGATTTCCCGCTCCGGTGACGTTTTTTGATCGGCTTCAATATGATAGATAAACAAACGAGGTATGTAGAACAATCCCGCAAACCAGGTAACTACAAAAATGAGGTGCAGGGATTTAATATAGTTGTAATAGTCGGTCATACAAGGTCTATTGTTCCGTAAAGATAGTAGACGGATTTCTGAAAAACTAATATAAATATCGGGACTTCATAATATTCCAAAATTCGATGATCAATTCAAAGTCAATCCTAGGTTGTGACCAAGGTAGCCCGTATCTCTTTCCTTAAAAAATAACCTGTAACCAACGTGGCCAAGACGTCTGCAATGGGAAAGGAAATCCAAACTCCCAGTTCCCCCAAGTAATTTGGTAAAATTAAAATGAGCGGTATAAAAAAGAAGCCTTGCCGGCTCAAGGTCAACAATAGGGCCGGTATGGCCTTCCCAATAGCCTGAAAATAAGCTGCACCTATCAATTGAACGGCTATAATTGGTGTCGCGGCAAAGACCCAGCGCATGGCCGAGGGGGTGTGTTCCAAAACATAAGAATTCATGGCCAGTTCTGAGGTCGACATATCTGGCCTGTTACTTAGAAATAAGGCGGCAATCTCCGCAGGAAAAATCATAAGCCCCACAAACACCACAAATGCCAAGCCAGCGGCATAAAGGATAGCGGTGTTGATCGATTCTCGTACCCTTTGGTATTTTTTTGCCCCGTAATTAAATCCCGCAATGGGCAGAAATCCCTGTGTAACCCCAAAAACAGGGAAGAGGGCAAACATAAGCATCCGAGCTAAAATGGCATAGACTGCGATCATGGCCTCCCCTCCCAAACCGAAGAGGATATTGTTCATCAACAAATAAATTAAACTTATTACAGCCTGCCTGGACAAGGTAACGAAACCTAAAGCCCCTATTTCTTTCAATATAGGGGTATCCAATCCGAAGTGGGACCATTTCAATTTAAGCTCGGAATTTTTGGACAGAAAAAAATATAGGATATAGGCAAAACAAAGAATATACCCAATGGTGGTTGCCCATGCCGCCCCCTCCATTCCCCAATCGAAGACATAGATAAAAATATAGTCCATCAAGAGATTCCCCACCGAAGGGATTATCATAGCGTTCATGGCAAACCTAGGCTTGCCTTCTGCCCTAATTACGGTATTCCCCATCATACATAGGGCCAAGAATGGCACCCCGTATAGCACAATGGTATAATATATCTTTGCCGGTACAAAAATATCCCCTTTACCACCAAAGGCCGGAATAAGACTATTTACATAATACAGGCCCAATATCACCATAACAATGGTGACCAGAAGAGTTAAGCTAATTTGATTTCCAAAGGTCTTTAGGGCCTTTTCCTTATTACTTCCGCCCAAGGCACGAGAAATAATGCTGGAACCTCCGATACCAATGGCCATACCGAGGGCCGCTATAAAAAAGGAAACCGGAAGTACTACATTGATGGCCGCTATAGCAATAGATCCGATCCAGTTGCCAACAAAAATAGAATCGACCAGAACGTTAAGTGACATGACCAAAATGCCTATAGAAGCTGGTACCGCCTGTTTTACCAGCAATTTCCCTATAGGTTCACTGCCCAACTGTTCTGAGGAAACCCTGGCCATTACGCAGGAAGTGTTTCCTTAGTCTGCCAATCCCCGATCCATTTCACCATTAAATTCACCCATGCCTCGTTATCGTTGAGACAGGGAATATGTTTGTAATCTTCCCCACCAGCTTCCTGGAACTGATGTTTTCCTTCCATGGCAATCTCCTCCAAGGTTTCCAGACAATCCGCAACAAAGGCCGGGGTAATTACCACCAAACGCTTAATACCCTCTTTCCCAAAACGCTCAAATTCAAAGTCGGTATAGGGCTTTAACCAGGGATCATTTGGCAGGCGGGACTGAAAGGAAAGACTCACCTTATCATTGGAAAGACCAAGTTTCTCCTTTACTTTCTCGGTCATCTCATAACACTGATGTCGATAGCAGGTATGGTGCGCCACGGAATTGGTCTTGCAACAACTTTCATCTATCTTACAATGAAATTTTGTGGGGTCGGACTTTCTAATATGCCTTTCGGGAATACCGTGATATGAAAACAAAATATGATCGTATTCAAAACCCTTCAACCCTGCTGCAATACTTTCTGAAAGTACCCCAATATAATCCTTGTTATTATAGAACGCCGGAAGCGTCGTTATTTTAATCTTAGGGAAAAATTCATCCTTTACCTCCATGGCCTTTACCACCACGGTTTCATAGGAAGACATAGCATAATGTGGATATAATGGCACCAACAGCACCTCGTCCACCCCTTTTTCGGACAGCTCCACCAAGGCGTTCTTAATCGTCATACTCCCATAACGCATCCCCAAGGCTACCGGAATTTCGCTTTGCTTTTTTACCTTATCGGCAAATCGTTCGGAGATCACTATTAAGGGAGATCCCTCTTCCCACCATATCTTTTGATAGGCTTCGGCCGATTTTTTAGGTCTAGTCTGTAGAATAATCCCCCGCACTATAATATTCCTTAACCAATTGGGGACATCTATAACCCTTTCGTCCATTAAAAATTCATCCAAATAAGGTTTAACATCCTTAGCTGTGGGACTATCCGGGGAACCTAAGTTTACCAACAAAACTCCTTTCATTCTTCCTTTTTTATCAATTTACCTGTGCAACAAAAATAACACATGCAGAGCAACTATAATTTAATTCCTATAAATAGTTTATCTATACCCGCATAGACAGGACCAATTTATAGGACATGGGCATATAGTACCTTTTTTAATACCGTTTAGTATTTTATTTCCAATGCCCCAAGTTTGCTTATTAATTGGGAACCTCCCAGCTTTTAATAAGTCCCTCTAGAGGTTGTTTAAAGTTAATAGGAGTATTATACTGTCCCGAAATTTTTATATTGAATAGATTTTAGTAAGTTAAAGTCCTTTTTGAACTTAAGCCAGATCTTTATGGAAAACATATTTCGAAACATAGACAACCAAACCCTCCTTTACGCTACGGGCACTTTTATCCTTCTGGCTATTCTTTACATCAGCACTTATTTTACCTTGCGCAAACTGGGAAGTAATCCAAAATATCTCATCCCCAAGGATGCCATGAAAAGAGTAAGTGTGCCACTTTTCATACTCTTCCTGTCCTTTTTAATTCGTTCAAAATCGCTTCATACCCTATTGTACCTAAACGACTATAGCTTTGTTATAAAAAAGTCTAGCACTCTGCTAATCATTTTTTCGATAACCTGGTTGATTTTGGTGGCTTTAAAGGTGGCCAAAAATTTAATTATCAAGAACTATGATGTAGAAACATCCGACAATTTAAAAGCTCGGAAAATTTACACCCAATTCAATATTCTAGAACGAATTTTCATTGTAGTAGTAGTGGTATTGGCCTTGGGTGCAGCTTTAATGAGTTTCGAAAGTATCCGGGAAGTTGGGGTAAGTCTTTTTGCCTCTGCAGGGGTAGCGGGTATTATCATAGGTTTTTCCGCACAAAAACTAATTGGAAGTATACTGGCCGGTATACAGATAGCCTTTACCCAACCTATAAAGTTTGACGACGTAGTGATTGTAGAGGGTGAGTGGGGCCGCATAGAAGAGATTACCCTGACTTATGTAGTGATAAAAATTTGGGACAAAAGGAGACTTATAGTCCCAACGACCTATTTTATAGAGAAGCCTTTTCAGAATTGGACCAAAACATCCGCAGATATAATGGGAACCGTTTTTATACATACAGATTATCGAGTTCCCTTCGATAAACTAAGGGAAGAACTCACTAGGGTTCTATCTTCCACAGATCTATGGGATGGAAAAGTAAATGTACTACAGGTGACGGATGCCAAGGCCCAGAGTGTAGAAATCAGAGCGTTAATGAGTGCTGTTGACTCGGCCACTGCATGGGATTTAAGGGTTTTGGTAAGGGAAAAACTGATTGGTTTTTTACAAGAAAATTATCCGGAAAGTCTGCCACATACACGTTTGTACCTTAAGGACGACCTTACAACCAAACCTTTCCAAAAATAGACCACCTTGCATAAGGTGTGGCATGAAACATGGTAGTTGAATACAAATAAAACGTTAATTATGCCCTAAGCTTTTATTCCTAATGTTTTTTGAAGCATTTTTAACTAAAATTTGGATTCTGGTATGCGTATTTACTTAGGTTTTCTATTTCTTATGATTTCCCAGGGAATTTTTGCCCAGGAGGAGAACAGTCTTCTTTGGGAAATATCCGGGAATAACCTAAAGGAATCGTCCTATTTGTACGGAACCATGCATGTAAGCCAAAAAATTGCCTTTAGGTTGGACGATGTTTTTTACGAAGCCTTGTACAAAAGTGAAATAGTGGCCTTGGAATCCGATCCGGATACCTGGTTGGAAGATTACGGCAAAATGCGTGGTAGCAGTATAGGCTATGGCACCGGATTTGTGACCAAAGGTTTTTATATCTATCCCTTTTCCATAAAAAACCCTACCAAGGAAATAGTGTCCTCATACCTTTCTTTGGATGATCGTCTTGTAAACAATATCCTTTACCGAACCAATGAAAGTTCCCAAAACTTTGAGGAAGAAACCTATCTGGACATGTTCATTTACCAGGCGGGGAAAAAATATTCAAAGCCTATTAGGGCTCTGGAGGACCTGGAGGAATCCACTGCCCTGGTGGGCAGGGCCAACATGAATGCCATGAAACCCAAACCGGACGAATGGCTTCAAAAAAAGATGCAGACCCAAGATGTAATGTCTCTTTTGCAGGATGCCTATAGGGAGCGCAATATCAATCTTATCGATTCCCTTGACCAGGCTATGTATACCGAGTATTATTTGGAGAACATGCTTTATGCCCGTAACAAAAATATGACGGCACGGTTGGATTCCTTAATGCATACGGCCACAGTATTTGCGGGGATTGGGGCAGCCCACCTCCCTGGAAAAAATGGGGTAATTCAACTCCTTAGAAACAAGGGATACGAAGTTAAGGCACTCTCCTCCCGATTTTCAAACAAAGGACGGGCCTTAAAAGATTCTTTGGAAGCCAAAACTCTCAGTAATGTTTATAGTAGGAGAACTCCTGATGATGGCCTTTTTAGCCTTCTTTTGCCCAACCAGCTATATCCAATAGCAGAATATACCAATACCACCTATATTTCACCCGATTTGGCCAATGGCAGCTACCTCATGGTGAACCGCATTCCCACTTTTACCTATTTAAAAAAGGACTACACCTACTCCTTGGATGATGTGGACAAACTACTGTTCGAAAATATTCCCGGAAAGATCCTTGAAAAGACGAAAATAGAAAACGGGACATATCCCGGTCTGGACATAAAAAATCAATTGAAAAACGGTGATTTTCAGAGGTATCATATCTACATTACCCCTTTGGAAATACTAATTTTTAAAATGAGCGGCCAAGGGGATTATGTGGTAAAACATTCGGATACGATTTTTAACAGCATCAGCTTCAATTCATTAGAAAAAAAACGAACGGTACTTTTTTCGGAATTCGATGACTTTGAAATTGAGATGCCAACCATTTACAATTTTACCAATCGCAAAAGAAAAGGCAATCGCTTTACTGAGGCAGTGAATCCAGAAACCTCCTCCTATTTCTTTCTAAAAAAAGCCACCCTCAACGATTTCAATTTTATTGAGCAAGACACCTTTGAGCTAAAACAAATTCAATCCAGATTTTATCAAGATCTTAAATTGGATCCCGAATATGGTACTTTCGATGACCAAAGCCTGACCTCTTCTGCCAAGTTCGATCCCAGCGGTTTACAAAAGCTTTATTTAAAAACCGTTATTTGGGGAAACAACTATTATCTCTTGGGCACTGTAACCAAAGACAGTACCGAGGCCCAGCACTATTTCGATTCATTTAAGATCAGGGAACCCAATTATACCGAAGAGTTTAAAAAAATACAGGATACCGCTATGTTTTTTTCTACGATTAGTCCCGTTGATCCACCAAAATTTGTAGAAAACAGTAATAATTATTACGAAAGGCACAAGAAACCCAAACCCTACAACGCCTACACTAAGAAATCTGTTTATCAGGACAAAAATAATGAGGCCATCTTGGTAACCGTAAACAAGGCCCATGATTTTCTAATGTTTCCCAATATAGATTCCGTTTGGCTGCTCAGGAGAAAATTGTACCGTCAGAATACTTTTAACATTATTAGGGAGGAACGCCCCCCGTACAATGAAAAATATCATGAACTAAACCTAACCCTGACAGATACGGCAAGTACTAGAGGAATACTGATAAAAAACATCGTTAAGGGGGGATTGCTTTACGAAATAAAGGCATTAATAGACACTGTTAGACCACCAAGTAAATTCGTCTCGGATTTCTTTAACAATTTCACACCCTACGATACCGTGGTCGGTTCCTCTATCTTAAGTGATAAAACCTCCGATTTTTTCCAGGCTATCAGACAGAACGACAGTATAGTCCATGACGGGTATACGTTTTTAAAATTTAATAAAAAACATGCCGATTCCCTTAAATACTATATATCGGAGTTCGACTTTAAAGACAATCAAAAATACCTACAGGCTCATATAATCCAGAAACTGGCCGAAATGCCAGACGTGGATGCTACCAACTTTTTTGAGAACTACTACGCAAGGTCTTACAACAACTCCAAAGCGCAAACGAAAATCCTACAGGCCATAAGCAAAAAACAAAATGAAAGTTCATTAGAACTGCTCTTACGCCTTATGTCCACCGATTTGCCCCTAGTATCCAGCAAACAGGAGATTCAAAATATATTCCAGCCCTATTTGGATAGCCTGCCCCTTGCCCGCAAATTATTCCCCGAAATATTGGACTACAGTGCCATTGAAGAATATAAATCCCCAATTTTCTCAATGCTTGCAAAGCTTAAAGCACGTGGATTGATCAAACCCAAGAGTTACAAGAAATACAAGAACCAGATTTTAAATGATGCGAAGATCCAATTAAAACGGCAACTTGGCCTTTCTATGGACCAATTGAACGAGGAGTCCCCAAGCAGCCCGCGTGATAACTATTACGATATCCTGGAAGATTATGCAGTGCTACTTTACCCATTCATCAAAGAAACGGAAGTAGCTATGTTCTTTCAACGTTTATCCACGGTAAACGATCCACAAATCCAAACTTCATATATTTCGCTGCTGGTAAAAAATGAAGAAAATCCAATTGGCAGGGAAAATAAAATACCGAAAAGTTTAATAATCTCCCTGTCCGAGAATCCAGAAACCCGTTTACTGCTATTTAAAAAATTACAACAAATTGGAAGACTCAATTTTTTCCCTTCCAATTATAGAAACCAAAAAGCCATTGCAGAATCCATTCTACACAATACCCTGGAATTAAACCCTGAACAGCATTCCATTGAATTCGTCAAGGACCAAAAAATGTATTATCCATCCACAAATTATCATAGTTACTACTTTAAAGTAAAAGATAAGGAAAGTTATAGTAACAATTTAAAAATGTTCATGTTAGTATTTACAGATACTGATCATATTCAGAGCAATCCCTACTACATTAACAAAGGGTTCAACATTACCGATATTAATACAGAAGAAGAAGTGTTACAATTAACGACCGAAGAGTATAATTTAAAAGACAGGCAACGTGCCATAGTGAACAATCCATCAGGATATACCGGATTTTCCCATTAGAAAGGTTGCTATTATCCAGATAGAGTCAACATTAACCATTATAGAAACCAACAACCACAAAAATGCATATTTTATAGCCAATGAAGTTTAATGGAAGACGAATCATGGTAGATTTTAATTAATTTCATTATTGAATTTTACAAAGGAAACCAGACGCCTAATATAATCCTGCTAAAAGAAAATATTTCTACCAAAATCAGATACCCTAAAAGGCATATAAAATTTAAAACCGTAAAGTACAACACATTTTAACTAATTTATTTACAAACAGTTATTTAATAAAATTTAAATTATCCATTTAAATGAAAACTATTTTCCTTAATCTCTTGTTCCTCTGCCTTATTCCCCATGGATCTGCCCAAAATCTAATTTGTTCTCCTCAGGATAGGGAAGCCTTTAACACCAAAATAAAGACAATTTCTAATATTAATACTGAAGATATTGGAACAACTATGGTTGCAGTGGGCAAAACGTTTATCGGAACTCCCTATGTGGCCAAAACTCTGGAAATAGGAGAAACTGAATCCTTGGTAATTAACTTTCAGGGGTTGGACTGCACTACCTTTGTAGAGAATGTTTTGGCTTTTAGTCTAATGTTACAAAACAACGAAAAGGACTTTGATAGCTTTTTAGACCATTTAGAAACCATTCGGTATAAAAATGGAGAGCTCAATGGTTATGCGTCACGGCTGCATTATTTTTCAGAATGGATCGCCAACAATGAGCATAAGGGCTTATTAAAGGATATGACCTCGGAAATTGGAGGTGTGGAAAGTAGTAAGGCCATCAATTTTATGAGCACACATAGAGAACTGTATCCATTTCTCAAAGATGATGAAAATTATAAAAAAATACAGGCTTCAGAGGAATTTCTGAAATTGCAGTCCATCTGTATCCTTCCTCAGGATCAAATAAAAGCTAATGAGCATTTAATTCAAACTGGCGATATAATTGCGCTGACCACTTCCATTAAAGGACTAGATATTACCCATACTGGAATTGCAAGTCGGGAAGCCGATGGCAGAATACATCTGTTGCACGCTTCCACAGGATCCATGGAGGTAGAAGTTTCCAAACTACCCTTAGCCGAATACCTAAAGGGCATAAAAAGTAATACGGGGATTATGGTGGCACGACCCTTATAAGGCTACCAATTATTTTCCTTGAACTGGAAAATGTTAAAGGGAACGGCCTCACCTTTAATCTTTAGAACCACAATCCCATGGCTGGGAACTTCCATCTGAATTGTTTCTTCCTTGGCGGTTTTATAGTCTTTATCGGCCCATATATCCCGAATGGTATATCCTTCAGAAGCCTTAATTCCTATATCCGATAGGTTAAAAGTTATGTTCGCCGGGCTATCGGACCTATTAAGCAATCCTACGGCTATTTCGCCGCTCATAGTATCTATAAGTGGTTTTGCCCAAACCTCCAATTCCCCATAATCTACCAAACGCCTTGACTGATAAACATAGGGACTTTGATTGAGTGCAATCATTTCACTATTACCCACCAGTTTCAATGTTTCATTGGACATAGTAGTTAGATCATTGCCCAACAAAAGTGGGGAATGCATTAAGCACCACATGGAAAAATGGGTCCTGTCCTCCTCCAGGGTCATTCCTCTACCAACTTGAAGCATATCCATATCATTATAATGTCCGGCAGAACTGTAGGTCCACAAATCCGCATTTAAATCAATAATCCTAAGAATAGATTCGAACCTATTGCTGATATCTCCGGAAATTCTCCATGAATCTGCTACCTGTGTTACCCATTTACCTGGAAACTTCCATCTACATACATTGAAAACTGTATTGGGGTTAATCTCCCTTATTATCTTTCCAATCTCTGAATATCTGGTTTCCTCATCCAATCCCAACCATTCTCCGCCACACCAATCCACTTTAATAAAGTCATATTTCCATTCCTTAAGATATAAGGTCAAGTCCTTCCGATCATGTCCATAAAGCCCCATTCCGGAGCCAATGGTGTCTTTATCCCAATAGGAGGCACAGGTATTGATCCCCGCATCGGAATAGATTCCTGCTTTTAGCCCTTTTGCATGAATATATTCTGCCAATGATTTCATTCCGGAAGGAAAGCGTTCCTTATGCACCAAGAGGTTTCCATTTTCATCCCGTCCCCCATAAAAGCCATCGTCTATATTGATGAAGGAATAACCGGCATTCTTTAAACCTGAGGACACCATGGCATCTGCCTGGGATTTTATAATCTCTTCATTAATATTCACCCTATAATTGTTCCAACTGGCCCAACCCATAATCGGTGCCTTGGAAGATTTTTTAGCTTCCTTCATTTCCTCCTTTTCCAAAGTGGCATTTAAGGAGTTTCCGTCGGTCTTTAAATTACAGGATAATGACAATATGCTCAATAAGATGGGAACGGTTCTATTCAAATTTCTAATTCGCATTTTTCTCCAAGGTTTGTTTTAATAATTTGCCTACTTTTCGGTATCCTTTTGCATTGGGATGCAAACCATCCGAGAAAAGACTGGCATCTATTTTCTGATCCTTGCCCAATAGCACCCCGCCAATATCTGCATAATCCACATTTTTAGAGGTTGCCAATGCAGCTATTCCCGTGTTTAAAATCCTCATACGTTCCTCCTTGTTCACCCTGGGAAACAACCCCAGCAATAACAGTCGCGCATTAGGCTGTCTTTCCTTTATGGCACTGATTACCATTTCCAATCCACTGAGAATCTCTTCATCCGTATTGAGGTGTTCATTGTTGGTGCCGATCATCAGGACTATTTGCTCAGCTTCAAAGCCATCCAATTCATCGTGATATATTCTCCAGAGCACGTTTTCTACCCTATCCCAACCAAACCCAAAATTGCGTACCTGCAATTCGTCCAAATTGGCCTTCCAGGAATCGGCTCCATTGCTTAAAGAGGCTTTTGGGCTACCTCCCCAATAATGGGTTATACTATTTCCGAAAAAACATATTTTTGGGGCACTTTCCCGATTCATTTTTAACAATTCCTGATGACGGCCTTCCCAAAGGTACATTTCGGGCTCCCTGGCTTGGGTTACCGGAATAGTTGTGGATATACCCCCTATAGGCTCCTTCAAGATCTCGCGTAAAGCTTTTTCATAGGCAACGGCATATTCCATCATTCCCAAATCCGTAGGATGGGTACCATCTACAAAACTCTCCATGGACAGATTCAGTTCTTCATTGGTTAATAGAAAAATATCCTTTATACCCTCGTCCTCCAATTGGACAAATGCCTCCTTGGCAATTCTATTTAAATCGGTGTAGGTTTTAAAACGTTCACTGTCTACGGCACCATCAGAATAACCGTCGTGGTCCACCAACAAAATTGGCGCTGAGGGACGCTTTGTCCTTATCTGTTTCACCCCGGAAATAAGAAGTTTCCGTACTTCATCCAACGAACGATCTTTGGTGGCGCCCAAATTCGGCAAACAATCCAACACATAGATTTTGGCATCAATTTCAGTAATAAAATTAATTACCTCTTCCTCCATTCTGCCATTTCCCGAAAAGGCTAAATTAATAAGTGGTCTATCCAATTTTCTTCCCAAGATAGAGGTCCATGCCATTCCTGGGCGAGAGGCGCAGGCCCCATGTGCAATGGAGGTGCCATAAACTACCACAGGTTTCTCCCTTCTTAATGGCAAAGGTTCCAAAACAGCCTCCACTGGTACTCCAATTTCCAACCACTCCACTTCATTGTACAAAGGCAAATACAACTGATACTCCCTACCCTTAGTATGGTATTCCTCTTTCGGGTCTATGTTGGAATAGCGATATTGTATGGTATCGGCAAAGGAATACTTTCCTCTGTACCATCTCCAATCCCCATCACTAGTCTTGGCATATAGATCCACCCCACTAACCCCGGTTGCTGGCATATGGGGCATGGCATGATTTCCTTTCACCTTATAGCGTACCGTAATAGATTCGGCATCACTTCTAAACCTAATAGAGAGGCCTGCTGAATGTTTAGATAGGTTCCAAACAGCAGTCCGAACTATTCCCTCGGCCTGCTTTGGCAATCTGTGATATCTTGAAGCCACCTGATCTGGCCAAGCTTGCCCTTCAACGACCAGGGAATTGGAATCTGCAGGATTCCACCAAGAAATAGCAGTGTCCTCCTGGGCAAGTGAAAATTGAAATAGCAAAATTATTGCCCATAAACCTAAAAACGATTTTTTTTCCATATCTACCTATTCTTAATTTTTTCTTTTAATGGGCACCCAGACCTCTTCTTCCGAATTTAAGTCGTTATTCCTGTATTTATCGCCCATAATCTCGAAATGCTCCCTATGATCCAACTCGTAATCCGATTTTGGCAACCATTCCCCATAAATATACTGTGCCGTTCCAGGAAAGCTACTTGGCAAACCCTTATGAACAAAAACGGCATATAATCCTCCTAACAAGGTATAGGTCTCCATACCACTGGGCAAGTCCTTATAATCTTCCACCTCAACAACGGCCCACTTTTCAAATTGGGTGGTATCATTAAATTCCGAAAAACTCAACAGCCGATCATAAACCTGCATACTTATCAAATTGGTGGTGACAGGGTTCCCAATTTCCTTTCTTCTGGTCATAAATCCCTGCCAAAGTTCCTTCGTCCTATCCCCAGATAAGCTCATGACCAATCGGTTGCCGATCAATTTTTTTTTCGATATCTCTTCAATTCGAGGCTCTATGTTCAATCCCATTTTACACAATCACTTAATTTATTATTCCATTTGTGAACCTATAAATGGTATTCTAGGAGCCAAAAAATATCCCGTTAAACTAGCAAACAGTATAGGGATAAAATACCCAAACCCGGTTAAAGTAGCCAAAAGAATAGTGGTACTCATAGGTGTTCTGGTGACACAGGCATTTATGGCCGCCATACAACTTATTATAGCCAAAATTGGATTAATGGAAGGGAATAAAATAGAAAGTATCATTCCTAAACTAACCCCAACAAAAAACAAGGGTATAATAAAACCACCCCGCCAACCAGAGGTAACAGTAATGGCAATAGCTACAATTTTAAAAACCAAAATCGCCACAAGCGCATTCAGTGATAGATCCTGAGTAAGCAGTTCGTTAATTTCATGATGGCCAAAATATCTCGTCAAAGGAAAAAAATAGGCTATAATCCCTAAAAGCAATCCCCCAATCAAAGTTTTTAAATAAATAGGAATCGGTCGCTTTTCAAAAATCAATTTAAAGAATTTGGTGCAGTATATAAATCCCCAAGCCACAAGAGTGCCACCCACGGCAAATATTACGGCATAGAGGAAATCGAACACGCCTGAATATTCATATTCGGATAAATTCCAAATAGGACCAATGCCCAAATGAATGACCAAAGCGAAAACCACGTAACTAAAACTACTTGCTACCAAGGCAGGAATAATAGCCTTATAGTATTCTACAGCATGTTTATGGTGCAGAATTTCCAGAGAGAATAAACTGCCTCCCAAAGGGGCGCCAAACAAGGCCGTAAAACCCGAAGCCATGCCCGCAATACTCAAGGAACGTAATTCTTCGCCCTTTAACCGGAATATTTTTCCAAGCCAAGTACCCGTTGACCCGGTAACCTGCACCAAAGGGGCTTCTGGGCCCAGACTACCGCCAGAGGCTACACAAAGCAAGGACGATAATATCATTGATGGATTATTCTTGGGATCCAACTTCCCCTTATTAAAACGAATGTTGTTTACAATGAGGTGGATTTCACCAGGATCACCAATAAAATGAATCACCAAACCGGCCAATAAACCAGCGATCGACATAAGGGGGATTACCTGCCAACCTGCAAAAAATGCCATTTTGTGGGTCAAGAATTCCAGCACAATCCAATATAAGCCAGCAATCAATCCCCCTAATAAACCAAGGAATGCCCATAATAAAAAGGTGCGACTGAATACAAAAGGATTAAACCGAATAGGCTGGTCCAAAATATTCAGATAAGTAATGAGTTTTCTTCTCCGTTTTAGCTTCACTTTTCGGCAAACTTTTTAGACAGGGATGCTTTAACTATCCAGGGATTATTTCGAAACTCTAAATATAAGGACATGATGGATAATGAAGAAGAATTTTAAGTAAGTATCCACTTTTATGGAGAGATATAGGAAAGAATTATTTCTTTTCTGCGGTTCGTTTACAAACCAGTTGGTCGGTTTAATATCATATTGAGCTGATTACAGCTCTGAAGCAGGTAAATCATCGGCGAATTATACACATAATCTGCCAACTTATCAATATTCCAGCATCGACAACAAACAAAAACCAACCTTTCGGTCGGTTTTTGTAATTATTCATACAACTGGCCACAAGCCAAAGGAAAAGCAAAAAACTAGGTGTCGATTAATTCACAGAAATCAAAGTGACCTCAAAAACAAGTACGGATCCACCAGGAATCCCACTATAATCCCTGCTACCGTAACCCAAATGGGCAGGCACCAAAAGTATTCCATTACCACCTTCCTTAAAATAGGCAATGCCCTCTGTCCAACCCGCTATTACCTGGTTTAAGCCAATAGTAATACCCTCTTCATCACTTTGATCGAAGACCGATCCATTAAGAAAATACCCTTTATAGGCCACAGTTACATTGGAACTGGCCACTGCCTGTGCTCCCGTCCCTTCTTCTTCAATTACGTAATAAAGTCCTGAATTACTTCTTATGGCGGTTAAGTTGTTCTCCTCAACATAGGCCTGGATATCCGCCTCGTTCTTGGCAACATAATCAATGTCCTCCTCTGTTTTCTTGTCGTTAGAACAAGAAATAAAAAGCATTAAGGCCAAAACAAAAAGTGTGTTCTTCATAGTTAATCTTTTTTAAGGGCCAAATATAGCAAAATACCTAAAGCCGTTATGCCGCCAATCCGTATGGGATTAAAAATTTTAGTTAATTATAAAATATAAAACACCCTTAAAACCTTATAAGTTGCGGTTTTAAGGGTGCTTAATTCCGTGTTATTCCAACTTATACTACAAAGCCAGGTCTGTAATTTCTCGTTACAAACTGGTTTGCCTCCTCAAGGTTGGTAATACGCATATTCTCTCCGTCCCAAAGCAATTTCTTACGGGCAAAGAACTCCATCTTGCCTTTCTCATTTTCTCTTTGCAACAAATAGCTACGAATGGCAAGGTTCCCCATTAGAACAGTCTCAGTCATAGGACCTGCATAGTCAAAGGAAGATGTTAGCCCAAGATGTTCCTTGCTGCCAAAACCGGCCTTACAGGCATCTATCCATAGACGTTGATGTCCGTATTCGGGTTCATCATTTGGCTCCACTTCCGGACCAAAATCCGTTGAGCCATCGTTCATATACAATTTTGGCATCAAAGGGGAACTATCGTTGATATTGGTAGAAATAATTCCCTTTTCACCTATGATCAATACCCCGTTCTGACTTCCATTACCTCCAATTTCGTGATCAGCCGGGATAATTTCTGGGTGTGCAGGTCTTATACCTCCATCGCTCCAGGTCATTTCTATTGGTGATTGACTCTTTTCCGTAGCTCCAAAGTGTAATGTTATAAATGATGAAGCCGGACATCCTTCTGGATGATAATCTGCATTCCACATATTGGTATATACCGCCCCCACGCTACATTCCGCATCTGTTGGATATTTAAGCCCCAAGGTTCTAAAAGGAATATCGATCAAATGACATCCTACATCTCCCAAAGCCCCTGTACCGTATTCCCACCATCCTCTCCATCCAAACGGATGCAAATTAGGGGTGTATGGCTTAAATTCCGATGGCCCTAGCCATAAGTCCCAGTTAAGGTCCTTTGGTTTGGCACTCGGATCTGGCTTAGGAAATGCTCCTCCCTGTGGCCAAACTGGCCTATTGGTCCATACCTGTACCTTGGATATCTTACCAAGGTCCCCAGAATCTACCCATTTTTGAACCATGCCCAATAACGGATTGGAACCTCCCTGGTTCCCCATTTGGGTCACTATTTTTTTGCTTCTAGCCATCTCGGTCAGCATTCTCGCCTCCCGTATATTGTGTGTCATAGGTTTTTGTACATATACATGTACCCCCCGCTCCATGGCATATGCAGCTGCCGGTCCATGAACGTGATCCGGGGTGGAAATGGTAACGGCATCGATCCCCTTTTCTTTGTCCAACATCTCCCTAAAATCTGCATAAAGCTTGGCTTTTGGGAAAAGTTCAACTGATTTTTTTGCCGATCCGGAGAAGTCCACATCACATAAGGCAACCACTTTTTCCCTACCTCCTACGGAAGCATTACGAATATCACTGGCACCTTTTCCCCCCGCACCTATGGCCGCAATGTTCAATCGGTCACTGGGAGCAGTATACCCAACACCCCCAAGAACATGCCTAGGCACAAAAAAGATGGAGGATGCCATAGCACCCTTTTTAATAAATGATCTGCGCGAATCCACAGCCTTTTTACATTTTTTCTTCTTCATAATTATTGATTATTAGATTTTTACATTGACTATTTTATCCATAAAAAATCCTCCGTAGCCGGAGTTATTACAACAACATTATTATACACCTAAGTACAACAATCATAGGGATACAGCAATATAGAACATATCCGTAAACATAATATCTAAGATTTTCTCAAATACTGTTACAATTTTAACCCTAATCAAAAACCCTGGCCCCTTGAAAATGAAAAGTTTATAAAATAAGGATTAAATTCCTGTAATTTGATTCCACCCTACACTGAAGAAGTTACTATGTTCCATGATCTGATACCACGTTCTCGGAGCCCACTGCTTTAATAAATACTTCCTCTGTAAAATAGCTAGAGTCTTAAATGGTAAAAAAGCCTTTCCTATTGACTCCGTTATGGCAACACAACTTTATATTTTAAGATTATTCATGTAATTAATGCAAATCCCCACCGTCTATTTATTTATGCCGGCGGATTCAATTATTCCTATACCCTAAGATTATTATCTATGATTTTTGTACTTCTTTTTGTAGTGGCATGCTTTCTGGCATATAGCAACGGGGCCAATGATAATTTTAAAGGTGTGGCCACCCTCTTTGGCAGTGGAACCACAAATTACAGTCGGGCCATAAATTGGGCAACACTAACGACATTTCTTGGTTCTGTTACCGCGATTTTCTTAGCTAGTTCCCTGGTCAAAAACTTCTCAGGCAAGGGCTTGGTCCCGGATGCTTTGATACAGACCCCTGAATTTGCAGTCTCAATAGCCCTAGGCGCGGGAATAACGGTGTTCTTGGCCACAAAAATAGGGATGCCTATTTCAACTACGCATAGTTTGGTAGGTGGACTTTTCGGTAGTGGAATAGTGGCTGTGGGAAGTACATTTAATTTTAGTCTGCTAGGTAGCACATTTATAATGCCCCTAATTTTGAGTCCATTGATGGCTGCCATCGCCAGTATAGTAGTCTATCTCCTTTTTAGACGATTACGTGTTTTCTTTGGAGTCAACAAACAAATCTGCATTTGCATTGGCCAAGAATACGTACCTATTGTAAACAATTTGAACAAGGTAAATCCTGTATCTAACTCCATTACCTCATACAAATCTATTAATATAGATAAAGAACAAAAATGCATTGAACGGTATCAAGGAGCCTTTTTGGGTTTAAATGCCCAAAAACTATTGGATGCTGCCCATTTTTTAAGTGCAGGGGTAGTTAGTTTTGCCAGAGGGTTGAACGACACCCCTAAATTGGTAGGTTTGCTCATTGTAATAAACACCCTATCTATAGAATGGGGCATGGTTGCCTTGGCCTTGGCAATGGCAATTGGGGGGCTATTGAACTCAAAAAAAGTTAGCGAAACCGTAAGCAAAAAAATAACGCCAATGAATCATGGGCAAGGATTTACGGCCAACCTTATTACAGGTCTTTTGGTAACCACCGCAAGTATACATGGCCTTCCCGTTTCTACGACCCATGTTTCAGTAGGCTCAATTTTTGGAATTGGTAGTGTAACCAAAAAGTCAGATATAAAAGTAGTCCGCAATATTGTATTTTCTTGGATACTGACATTACCTATAGCAGCCCTAATAAGTGCAATTGTCTATTTTTTGTTATCCAGCGCAGTTTAGCCTTTCTTGATCAAAGCCTCGGTTTTAAGGACATAAATACGGCTTTCTTTTTCCTTAAAGCCCAAACTTTTATACAGATTAATGGCTTCAATTCGCTTATCTGCGCTAAAAAGAAGGATTTCGGTAAGGCCATTTTCCTTACCCAATTCCACCAATTTTTCCATTAGTTTTCTGCCAATGCCCTGGCCCCGGTGCTCCACATCTACAACCACATCCTCAACCCAGCCCTTAATGCCGGATATAACGGTATAGGTGCACATTAAAGCCATTCCCAATACTTTATTGTTTTCCTTGCAATACACCAGACTAATCGGGTTGTCCGGATCAAGTACCTGCTTAAGGTCTATCTGTTTTATATCGGCATTTAACTGGCGGAATAATCCGGCCAGTTGTTGCTCCATATCAGGATTTACGTCTGACTCTTGTAGTAGGGCTATTTTCATGGGTTCTTATTTAATATTAAAAACTTAGGGTTATGATAATTTGCAAATTTAATTAAACTTATTTGGTCATACTTAATAGCCTTCCTTCTTTTGGTAAACCTTAACATAGTCGACCATAAAAACATCTGGAAAAATGGTTCTTAATATCTCCTCCTTTTTGTCTGGGTATTCCATGCTCAAGATCATATATTCCTCAATATTGGATATACCGGTAGTAACTTCGTAATACTTAAACCCGTCCACATAAAAAATATACTTGTCCGGGAACCATTCCAAACCAAAAGTATGAAACCCCAAACTTACCCCTCTGCGATAACTCTGCATACCCTTGGTAGATTGTTGATTGGGTCCGTAGGCCCAATGCACATTATGGGAAACTATATCGGTCCCCAATTTTTTAAAAAACTCCATTATATCTATTTCCGCCCCAAATTTGGACGGATCCTCCCCCTTGCTAATTCCTGGAGACTGCATCCAAAAAGCAGCCCATACACCCTCTGACTTTTGCAATTTGGCCCTACATTCATAATAGCCATATTTGGACATAAACTTACCTTGGGTACCTACAGCACTGCCCAAAAGGGAGTCTCCCTTTTTAAGGGCATATAATTTTAAATACCCGTTTTCTACTTTTACAGCCTCCTCGGACACATAAGCTATGGCCCTTGGTCCCACTCCTCTCACGGCCCATTTTGTAGTATCCAAAGATTTGCCCTTAAACTGATCTTCCCATATCAATTTATATCCCACTTTCTCCGGATTAAACCGCTTTTTGGACATAGGACCCTGGGCAGGGCGTTGCGCAAAGGCAAACTGCGTAATAAAAAAGAGGAATATCAATACGGTGGCCAATTTCATTTTTACGGATTTGTAACCTTCTATGGTTGTACACAAAAAAATTTCGGGTTAAAGTTCTTTTCCAGCCCTTTTATTCAATGGAATATTCCCGAGGTCAAAACACGGCTGAAACAACATATAATCAACGGTTTGGACCAACAGCAAGATAACACACATGAAACTACATTATCTGGCAAATTCTATCAAATACTGTTACAATTTTAACCATTAAGTCAATTACCTCAGGGCAAGCCTGTCTGCCGACAAAGGCAGGCCAATGAGGCATTGGAAGGAAACTACTGTTAACATTTCAACGACCGCCTTAACGGAACGGGCAAGCGTCGGAGCATTCAAATCCCTCTTAGTGAGTAAAATGTTTGGGTGTGTCCCTAGCGGGACGGGCTATCCGTTACAAGTCCTCGGCTTTTGCCTACGGGCTTTTCACTGCTATCCCTCACACGCTCTATCATTTGGACAGTCTATTTTTTGCCATTAATCAACAGCGCATAAAAAGGAATTATTATCTTACTTGTTCCAAAAAAACACAGCAAACCCTCCATACTAATAATAACCGGACCATGAAAACATACCTCCTTCTTCTTATATCCTCTACAATATTGCTTCTTGCTTGTAAAAAACACCAAAAAACCGGGGAAAATGTGACCATAGAGCAAGTTGCCATTATTACACCCAAAGATTCCGTACCCTTTCCTTCCGAATTAACACAATTTCAAACCTCAGCAGAGAATCCAATTTTTACCGGTACAGGTTCGGATACTTGGGACCAAAAAATTCGTGAACGCGGGTATATCCTAAAGGAAGACGATACCTACCATATGTGGTATACGGGCTTTCAAACGGAAAAGGAATCGCTTTCCCTAGGTTATGCCACCTCTTTGGACGGTATCACCTGGAAGCGCCATAAAAGTAACCCCGTTTTTAATGAGAGTTGGACCGAGGACATGATGGTAATAAAGGTAGGCGATACCTATCACATGTTTGCCGAAGGCAAAAACGATGTAGCCCATAGGTTAACCTCTACAGATCGCATTCATTGGACGGACCATGGTTCCCTGGATATGCGCAACGCCGATGGCTCCCCTTTGAGCAAAGGCCCTTATGGCACCCCTACGGTCTGGAGGGAAAACAACATATGGTATTTGTTCTATGAGCGCAACGACTTGGGCATTTGGCTTGCCACCTCCAAAGATCTAAAAGTATGGACCAATGTACAGGATGAACCTGTAATAACAATGGGTCCTGAAGAGTATGATCAATACGGCGTGGCCGTAAACCAGATCATTAAATACAAAGGATGGTATTATGCTTATTACCATGGCACCCCTTTTATAGACTGGAGCCTTTGGTCCACCAATGTGGCTGCATCAAAAGACTTGGTACATTGGAAAAAATATCCCCAAAATCCGATAATGGAAGAGAACAGATCCAGTGGCATCCTAGTTCCGGATGGAGACCAGTTTAGACTATATACCATGCACGACAAGGTAGAAGTACATTTTCCAAAAAGCCCCAAAAAGAACTAGGGTTGGCCTCTTTAACCTGGTTATTAACTTTCATATTTGGACTCCTCTTGCAGTTTTGTGCAAAATTTCAAATCCAACCACTTGGTCGGTTCTTGTTAAATCTGAACAACTAGGTGAGCCATGATACTTCGATATAAAACGCAATAAATCCTATGAAATACCACAATTTTTCGCTTAGTTGCCCAAAACCAGATCTAACAGACTATCCGGTCTTTTTGGAAAGTCATTAATTACCTCAATAATTGGATTTTATATGCCTTCATTATTTAATTCACGTTAAATATAGGGGCAGTTCCTGTTCTAAAGTGCTACATGGGCAAATACCTTACAACCCAACTCCTTTCCTAAATCATCCGCTAAAAGGGATTCAGTAAAAATTAAACAAAAAAAGTCCTGCGAGATTGCTGCCGACACACTAAATAAATTTAGCGTTGGTTGATTGGGTGTCGATAGAACCTTGCAGGACTACAGTAAAGGTTGGTGGTTATTAAAATTACAAAGTATTGGTGGTTAACTTTGTTTTGCAAATACCCAAGAGTTAATTCCTCTTTAGGCAATATTCAATTCCGCCCACCAAATGTTGACGGAAATTAAGGTCGTCAAAAGCTTCCTCAGTATGTCCCAAGCCAGTATAAAAGGCACGTCCGCCGTCATACTCATGGTACCATGCAATAGGGTGGTTATCACCATTCTTACCCCCCTCATAAGAGCTTTCATCCAGTTTCATGAGCACATGAACCTCTGGATTAATATTTTTATAGTTGTACCATTCATCAAAATGCGTCCAGATATCGGCCAAATGTTTGGTTGCAGGATGGTTGTGGTCTACCACGTCTATCCTAGCTGTTTGTTGTTTGGGGTGACTCAAAAAATAAGCCCCCACTAATTTGTTATACCATGGCCATTCATATTCCGTATCCGCCGCAGCATGAACACCCATAAAACTTCCGCCAGCTTGTATATATTTCTCAAAGGCCGATTGTTGCTCGTCGCCCAACACATCCATAGTAGTACTTAAAAAGACCACTAATTTAAACTTCTTAAGATTTTCGCTATTAAATTGAAGAGAATCCTCGGTATGGGTTACCGCAAAATTATTGGCTACACCTAATTTTACAAAAGTGGCTACCCCCTTTTCAATGGACTTATGACGGAAACCATTGGTTTTGGAAAACACCAAAACCCTATCCTTGGCCAATGTGTTGGCGGAAATTATTTTTTCTGGAATCTGTACAGGTGTATTGTGAAGATTAGGATTTAAGGTTACCTCTTCCTGTATTTTGGTGCTACCACATCCAATCACAACTACTAGCGCAATTAAGGCAATAGTACATTTATATAAGTGCATAAAAGTTATCGATTATCAATTTGAAGTTCTAAATATCTAAAATTTACCGCAACAAAACACATAATTTATCAATAATTCCAAAATATACTAGAGTTCTCACAATAATACCCCCACTTGTTAGAAATAAAAATTCCCGTCTTTTGAGCGGAATAAGCAGCATTGCAGATCCGAAAACATAAAAATATAATGAATAATACATGCTGAGGAACACAACCAACTTAACCGCTGGCCAAAGACATCAGGTATTTCTTTGGAGTGGTACTATACTTTTTCTTAAATGCTGCAATAAAGTGACTGGAAGTACTATAGCCTACCTTCAGCCCAACCTCATTGACATTGTGCTTGCCAGATTCCAACATTTTACGGGCATATTCCATCTTGTAATCGAATAAAAAACTGTATACGGAATCCCCATATATCTGCTTGAAGCCTTCTTTCAATTTTTTAAGGCTAAGCCCAATTTCTTCGGACAGCTCTTGTAGACTAGGTGGTTCGGCCATTCTAGAAATAATTATTTCCTTGGCATTCCGAATGCGCTTAACGTTGTCCTCGTCCACCAAAAAGGGACATTGTTCCACATCGGCATCCTCACTCTTATTAAAATAGAGTGAAATTAGTTCATAAACCTTCCCCTTTATATACAACTCCTTTATGGAACGATGAAGGTTATAGTTCATTACCTGACTCAGAACTACCGCTATCGCAGGGGATACAGCCTCTTGAGAATAGTACTTTTTATCTTTGTTATCCGAGCTTAAAAAAGGTATATAATCGGCTTCCTTGGAAAACAGGGAATGGAATTTCCGGATGGTCATTATAATGGAGACCATCCAGGAATTGGTATTTAAAACAAGATTAAGAGGTAGATCTACCTGAGTATTGTACAAGAGGAGCGAGTTGTCTTCATTGACCTCCAAGGCATACCTTCCTTCATTAAATACAAACTTGGCACTGCCCTTTAAACAGAAATGAAACTGAATAAAGGAACTGTCTATTTCTCGGGTAACCGTCTGGTTATGAATACCATCGTTTTGAATTTTCAACACATAGAACCCGTCTTCAATAAATACTTCCTCGAAAGACCCTTGAGCGATATTTTCTTCCTCCATGTCAACATTATATTAAATTTATCTATTTAGAAACATTCTAAATTACCAATGACAAGAATTCCCTTAACACCGCTAAAATATACTATTTCAAGGGTTTTCATACCCAAAACAGCGTTAAAAAACCACAAACGATATTTATTGTTCCTCTAGCGTTACTTTTATAAGTTTGATGCTCTTATTTTTGTGACGCTCTCAAGAGTACCTATGAAAGATTATCACATTTCCAAAAATAATTCATTTTATACCATTGGCCTAAACTACAAAAAGGCAGATGCCGAAGTGCGCGGTAAATTTAGCTTGGATGAAAACGCCATAGATCGCATATTGGAGCAAGCCAAACTAATAGGACTGGACGGTCTCTTGGTAACTTCTACCTGTAACCGTACCGAATTGCATGGATTTGCCCAGCATCCTTACCAGTTAATAAAATTATTGTGCGATAATACACATGGCACCGTGGAGGAATTTCAGGAAGTAGCCTATGTGTATAAAAATAATGATGCTATAAACCATCTTTTTAGGATGGGCACAGGATTGGACAGCCAAATTTTAGGCGATTTCGAAATTATTAGTCAATTACGACAAAGCTTCAATCGTTCAAAAAAGCAGCATATAGCCAATCCGTTCTTGGAGCGTTTATGCAATTCCGTTATCCAAGCCAGCAAAAGAATAAAGAACGAAACCAATATTTCTTCGGGCGCCACCTCGGTAGCCTTTGCCTCGGTACAATACATCATTAATACCGTACCCGATATATCAGAAAAAAATATTCTGTTGTTCGGCACCGGGAAAATTGGCAGAAATACTTGTGAAAATTTAATTAAGCATACCAAAAATTCGCACATCACCCTTATTAACCGTACCAAGGACAAGGCTGAGCGAATAGCTGGCAAATTTAATCTGATAGTCAAAAATTACGGGGACCTACAGACCGAAATCAGAAACACCGATGTGCTTATCGTGGCCACCGGGGCACAATCGCCCACTATTTCCAAAGAATTGATCTACACAAAGAAACCTTTGTTGATATTGGACCTTTCAATTCCAAAAAATGTATCGGATAATGTCACGGATTTGGAGAATGTTACCGTAATACATTTAGATCATTTATCCCAAATGACGGATGATACGCTGGAGAAAAGAAAAGAATCCGTACCTCAGGCCGAGGCCATTATTGAAGAAGTAAAGGAAGAATTTATAAAATGGTTGGAAACTAGAAAGTTTGCCCCAGTTATTAAGGCGCTTAAGAAAAAATTGAAGACCATGAAGGATGAAGAATTGGACTTCCAAAGCAAAAAGCTTTCCGATTTCAATTCTGTACAAGCCGATATTATCTCGGAACGCATCATTCAGAAAATTACCAAGCAATTTGCCAATCATCTTAAAGATACCGAAATAGATTCCGATACCAGTTTAGAGCTTATACAACGAGTTTTTCAACTAGAATTGGAGTCTAAATGAGTAAAACAATACGCATTGGTACCCGTGATAGTCAGTTGGCACTCTGGCAAGCCCACACCGTTCAGGACCAATTGGAAGCCCTTGGCTATAACACCGAAATAATTTCCGTAAAATCTACTGGGGACCTATTGTTGGACAAGCCCTTGTACGAGCTGGGTATCACCGGAATATTTACCAAAACCCTGGACATCGCCATGATCAATGGCACTGTTGATATAGCGGTGCATTCCATGAAAGACGTACCTACCCGACTTCCGAAAGGAATTGTACAGAGCGCTGTTCTTCCAAGAGCAAATACCCAAGATATATTAGTTTACAAAGATTTGGATTTTTTAAAATCCAACGGTACCATTGCCACCGGCAGTTTACGAAGACAGGCGCAATGGTTGCATAAATACCCATCTCACAAGGTTGTGGACATACGTGGAAATGTAAACACCCGACTGCAAAAACTTCATGACAACCCTTGGAATGGGGCCATCTTTGCAAAAGCAGGTTTGGAACGTATTGAAGTACTACCACCAAACCATATAGACTTGGATTGGATGGTACCTGCACCGGCACAAGGGGCCATGGTTGTGGTTAGCACAGAAAATGACGCGTTTTCAACAGAGGCCGTTCGCAAACTAAACGATTCCACCACAGATATTTGCACTCACGTAGAAAGGGAGTTCCTGCAAATATTGGAAGGGGGCTGCACAGCACCCATAGGG
Organism: Arenibacter algicola; assembly: GCF_018860365.1. Taxonomy (GTDB): domain Bacteria; phylum Bacteroidota; class Bacteroidia; order Flavobacteriales; family Flavobacteriaceae; genus Arenibacter; species Arenibacter algicola_B. The sequence continues at coordinate 176,260 of NZ_JAHKPO010000013.1, read as the reverse complement.
GCTTTGGCCAAAATAGAACAGGATAACCTCCATTTTGAAGGTGTACTACTTTCCTTGGATGGCAAGCAGAAATTAATGGTCAAAAAATCTATTCCCGCCAATGAATATATCCACTTTGGCAAGTTGTGTGCCCAAGAAATATTGGACAATGGCGGTAAGGAATTGATGGTGGAGATAAAAAAGGAATTGGCATGACCCCAGCTTGGGAATTACAAACCAAAGTATCATGAGCATGACCGTTCTTTCTACAAAAATCTTGACAGCCTCCCAAAAAGCAATACTGACCAATGCCAATATTAAAGCGGAAGAGTATGATGCCATCAATATTGAATTCTTAACTCCCAATATAGACCCAGATTTCAAAAATATCATATTTACCAGCCAAAATACCGTAAAGGCTTTTCTAAAGATAATGGGTCCTCAAAACGTCAAAAAAAATTCCTATTCTGCCTTTTGTGTGGGTGAAAAAACAAAATCGGTTTTAGAGAAAAATGGCATAAATGTCATGGAAATGACTAATTATGGAGCAGAATTGGCCGAGATTTTGGTAAATAAGCACTCAAATGAAACTTTTTTGTTTTTGTGCGGTAATAAACGTCGGGATGAAATTCCCTCCTACCTAACAAAACACAAGGTGGCATTTAAGGAACAGACCGTATATCAAAATACCCCAAATCATCTTACCTTTGACACCGATTTTGATGGTATTCTGTTTTTTAGTCCCAGCGGTATTGAAAGCTTTATAGCCAGAAATAATTTAAAGAAAAGTGTTGCATTTTGTATTGGTACTACCACCGCCTCGGAAGCCGAAAAACACACCAAAAATATAATTATTGCCCAAAAACCAACGATAGAAAGTGTCTTGGAAAGGGTTATAGATACTTTAAAAATAAAAAGCAATTAAACCGGCATACACAACAACTATCCCTTAACGGAATATAATCAAGGGGCAGTTTAAAATGGGTAGGCAAGAAGAACACCTAAATATTATGAGCATTAAAAACGATTTATTCTTAAGAGCATTAAAAGGAGAAACCGTAGAGCGCCCACCAGTTTGGATGATGCGCCAGGCAGGAAGATATCTACCGGAATTTATGGCAATCCGTGATAAGTACGACTTCTTTACCCGCTGCCGTACGCCGGAATTGGCCAGTGAAATTACGGTACAGCCCATACGCCGATACGGCATGGATGCCGCAATTTTGTTCAGCGATATTTTGGTAATCCCCCAAGCCATGAACATTGAAGTGCAGATGAAACCAAATTTCGGCCCTTATTTGCCAAATCCGGTTACGGACCAGAAAGGTGTGGACGAAGTTATTGTCCCAGACGTAAGCGTGGAATTGGACTATGTGATGCAGGCCATAAAAGCGACAAAGGAACTTTTGAACAATGATATCCCCTTAATCGGCTTTGCAGGCTCACCTTGGACCATTTTATGCTATGTAGTACAAGGCCAGGGTAGCAAAACCTTTGACAAGGCCAAGGAATTCTGTTTTACCAATCCAGTTGCGGCACATCAGCTACTGCAAAAAATCACCGATACTACCATTGCCTATCTAAAGGCAAAAGTTAATGCCGGTGTAGATGCCGTGCAGGTATTCGATTCTTGGGGAGGTATGTTGTCACCAGTAGATTACCAGGAATTTTCGTTCCAATATATACAACAGATTATAGATGCCCTTAAGGACGAGGCTCCCGTAATCGTTTTTGGTAAAGGATGCTGGTTCGCCTTGGGCGATATGGCCAAATCAGGAGCCGCTGCCCTTGGAGTGGACTGGACCTGTTCCGCACGTAATGCACGTTACCTTTCAGGAGGCAATATAACCCTTCAGGGGAATTTTGACCCAGCAAGATTGCTTTCTCCTCCGGCAGTAATCAAAAAAATGGTAACTCAAATGATCAATGAATTTGGCAAGGATAAATATGTAGTAAATCTTGGCCACGGTATTTTGCCCAATGTTCCCTTGGACAACGCCAAGGCCTTTATAGATGCGGTAAAGGAGTACCGACAGAATTAGAAGGGCGTATCCCTTTTTTTCTTCCTTTCAGGAAAAAAGGGTCGCACTTTCCGTTATATCTTTTATTTTTATGGAAGCATTATATCGGGGCACGGTTTAAAACACTAAAATTACGCCCCTAGAAGCGTTCCTATCGATAAAAATAAAAGGATGTCACTACAATCGCTTACGCAAAATCAATAGTATGACCCAACATATACTGAGCGGTATTAAAGCCTATTTTGGCACCTTTAAAATCCTTTCCCAATTGGGGCTTTGGCGATATTTTTGGATTCCCATATTTATAAGTGTAGTAATAGCCATTATAATTTTTACCTCTGCTTATGGGCTATCCGACAATATAGGCGGATTTCTTTCGCAATGGTGGACCTGGGACTGGGGAAAGCAAACAGTAAACCTGATCAGTGAAATCTTTGGCGGTCTTCTAATTATAGTGTTTGGCTTTATATTGTACAAACATATTGTCATGGCACTCTCCGCGCCTTTTATGAGCCCAGTTTCAGAAAAAATTGAAGCACACTTATTGGGAAACTCGGCAGAAAAACATAGAGATACTACTTTCGGGGAACAATTATGGCGCGGAATCCGTATCAACCTAAGAAACTTGATCATGGAAATTTTGTTGACCATCCCTCTTTTATTAATTGGTCTAATTCCGGTAATTGGATTGGTTTCAACTGTGCTAATATTTCTAATACAGGCCTATTATGCTGGTTTTGGAAATATGGACTATACTTTGGAGCGACATTTTAAATACGCCGAAAGTCTAAATTTTGTACGAAAGAACAAGGGCGTTGCCATAGGCAACGGAATTGTCTTTATGTTCTTTCTTTTTATTCCGGTAATTGGGGTAATCCTAGTGCTACCATTATCCGTTACCGCTGCGACCATAAGGACGGTAGAACTACTGAAATTGGAAAAAGAAAATGGGTAGCTCCCAAGACATGCAAGGTTTCCAAAACCTTGTAGGTCTGAAAACATGAAGCATAAATAGCAAATGGCCGATACCAAAGGGACAATACCTACAAGGTCAGGAAGACCTTGCAGGATAGGCAACTAACAGAACGCAAAACAGGACCTGCAAGGTGGAGCCGCTGGCAAGACCTACAAGGTTTCAAAAACCTTGTAGGTCTAAAAACATGAAGCACAAGGAGCGAATGGCTGATAGCAAAGAAAAGAAACAATACCTACAAGGTCGGGCAGACCTTGCAGGTTAGGTTATCAACAAAACGAAAACCAAGACCTGCAAGGTTCACAAAACCTTGTAGGTCTAAAAACATGAAGCATAAGTAGCGAATGGCTGATAGCAAAGAAAAGAAACAATACCTACAAGGTCGGGAAGACCTTGCAGGATAGGTAACCAACAGAACCAAAACCAAAACCTGCAAGGTTGAGCCGCTGGCAAGACCTGCAAGGTTTCAAAAACCTTGTAGGTCTGAAAACATGAAGCATAAATAACGAATGGCCGATACCAAAGAAAAGAAACAATACCTACAAGGTCGGGCAGACCTTGCAGGTTAGGTTATCAACAAAACGAAAACCAAGACCTGCAAGGTTCACAAAACCTTGTAGGTCTAAAACAAGAAAAAAAATGAAACTCGAAAAACTCGAAAAGGACCACTACTATCATATTTACAACCGGGGAATAAACGGTGGCCCAATATTTAAATCCAACGAAAACAAAAGCTACTTTCTAAAGTTGATTAACAAGTATTTGTCCAACAAAGTTTCTATCCTTGCATATTGTCTAATGGACAACCATTACCATATGGCAATCCAGGTCATTGAAGAAGAAAAAATGGTCACACAATCATTTTCAAATCTTTTCAATGCCTATGCCAAAGCATTTAATAAGATGCACAATAGAACGGGTAGTCTCTTTGAAAAACATTTTAGAAGGATTAAAATAGGTGACACTAATTATTTAAGGAACCTGATAATCTATATCAATACAAACCCGGAAAGTCATGGAACTACCAAAGATTATAAAACATACCAATATTCGTCTTATCAGACCACTATTTCCATTCAGAACAGTACCGATTCAGTGCCAATAGCAAAGGAAGAGGCAATAAATCTTTTTGATGATCTAGGGAATTTTGAATATTTGCATAATCAAAAAAGAAGCTTAGGTCTTGACAAATTGAACTGGGATTAATGATCTGCAAGGTTGAGCCGCTGGCAGGACTTGCAAGGTTTCCAAAAATTTGTAGGTCTGAGATAATAACTGAAAAAAATGATTGTTCCAAGGCAATGGAGCAAAACCTACAAGGTCAGGAAGATCTTGCAGGATTGGTAACCAACAGAACGCAAAACAGGACCTGCAAGGTGGAGCCACTGGCAAGACCTGCAAGGTTTCAAAAACCTTGTAGGTCTAAAAACATGAAGCATAAGTAGCGAATGGCTGATAGCAAAGAAAAGAAACAATACCTACAAGGTCGGGCAGACCTTGCAGGATAGGCAACCAACAGAACGCAAAACAGGACCTGCAAGGTTTACAAAACCTTGTAGGTCTAAGAACAAAAAAATAAACATGAAAGATAAATTTTACGCGTACATACAACAACTACAGGATAGGATTACTGCCAAATTGGAAGCCGTAGATGGTGAAGCCAAGTTTAGGGAAGACATTTGGGAGCGACCGGAAGGGGGCGGTGGCCGATCACGGGTCATAGAAAATGGGGCTGTTTTTGAAAAAGGCGGTGTAAACATTTCTGCCGTTCACGGAGCCTTGCCACAAAGCATGCAAAATTATTTTGGCGTTAAGGATGCCGATTTTTTTGCCTGTGGTCTTAGTCTAGTTATCCACCCAAAGAATCCCATGGTTCCTACAGTACATGCCAATTGGCGCTATTTTGAAATGTACAACAAGGAAGGTAAATTGGTAGATCAATGGTTTGGTGGCGGACAAGATCTTACCCCCTACTATTTGTTTGATGAGGATGCCAAACACTTTCATACCATCTGCAAAAATGCCTGTGACAAACATAATCCAGAATTCTACAGTACGTACAAGACAAAGTGCGATTATTATTTTTGGAATACCCATAGGAACGAAGCCCGTGGGATAGGCGGATTGTTTTATGATTACTGTAAAGCCAACACAGAGATGTCCATGGAAGATTGGTACAATTTTGAAACCGAAGTAGGCAATAGTTTTTTAGAGGCCTATATCCCCATTGTAGAAAAACGAAAAGACTTGTCCTACTCTAAAGAACAGCGGGATTGGCAAGAAATTCGGAGGGGACGTTATGTAGAGTTTAACCTGGTTCATGACAAGGGTACTCTCTTCGGCTTAAAGACCAATGGCCGAATAGAAAGTATATTAATGAGCCTACCTCCCCATGTACAATGGGTATATGACCATCACCCAGAAAAGGGAAGTGAGGAAGAGCGTTTATTACATGTTCTTGCCAAACCCAAGGAATGGGTATAGCAAACCTTAACATAGGATTATGAGTAAAAAAGGCAAAGAAAAAAATACCGCCAACAAGGCAAAACACACCAAACTCCTCAATAGAAAGAAAAACAAACTCAAAAAGGAAAAGGAAACCCGTAAGGAGCGACTTAAAGCGATTATAACACAGCATCGGGAAAAAGGCAATAACGAGGATACGAATTAGTCTTTATAAAGCAATAGAACCATAATCACTAAAGAAAAAATCATATTAACAAATAACCATGAATTGTCCCTGTGGATCCAATAATTCCTACGCCCAATGCTGTGAAAGGGCTCATAAGGACCTATCCCAGGTTACAACAGCAGAACAATTGATGCGTTCCCGCTATTCGGCCTTTGTTTTGGGCAATGGTAACTATTTAATGGATAGTCACCACTCCTCCACCAGACCCATTAAAGAAAAGAAATCTATTGAAGCTTGGGCAAAATCCGTAAGCTGGATCAGATTGGAGATTTTGGATAAGGAAAAAGGAGGAATAAACGACCAAAGGGGTACCGTTACCTTTAACGCATATTTTTTTGAAAACGGCAAGGTCGAGGTCATTCATGAAAAGTCGGACTTTGTAAAGGAAAACGGACTTTGGATGTATTTGGGCTTGGCAGAATAATACAAGGATTAACTTAATCCAATTATACAATTTAGGACTTGTTCCACTATCTTTGAATTTTAAAATAAACTAGCAATGTATCCACTTAAAAGAAATAGAAGACTCCGTACCAATGAGGCCATAAGGTCATTGGTCAGAGAAACCATTATCTCTCCAAATGATTTTTTAGTACCACTTTTTGTTGTGGAAGGAAATGGGGTCAAGGAAGAAATTGCATCCATGCCCAATTACTACAGATATAGCTTGGACTTATTGGAAAAGGAAGTCAAGGAACTTTGGGCTATGGGGTTAAAATCGGTACTTCTCTTTGTTAAAGTGCCAGACCATTTAAAGGACAATAAAGGCAAAGAAGCAGTAAACCCCAAGGGTTTAATGCAAAGGGCCATTAAAACGGTTAAAAATGCCTGTCCCGAGATGCTGGTAATGACCGACGTGGCATTGGACCCCTATTCATCCTACGGCCATGATGGTATAGTGGAGGACGGACAGATCATCAACGACGATACCGTGGAGGTTTTGGCCAATATGAGTGTAAGCCATGCCCAAGCAGGGGCCGATTTTGTAGCGCCCAGCGATATGATGGACGGCAGGATATTGAGTATTAGGGAAGCCTTGGAAGATGAAGGATTTATAGACACAGGAATTATGAGCTATAGTGCCAAATATGCCAGTGCATTTTATGGTCCCTTTAGGGATGCCTTGGATTCAGCCCCCGGTTTTGGCGATAAAAAAACCTATCAAATGGATTATGCCAATAGGTTTGAGGCCATTAAGGAAACCGAAATGGATATCGATGAGGGTGCGGATATTGTAATGGTGAAACCAGGTCTTTGCTATTTGGATATTGTAAGGGAGATCAAAAATGAAGTGGATGTTCCCGTAGCCGTATATCAGGTTTCAGGGGAATATGCCATGGTAAAGGCCGCTGCCGAAAAAGGATGGCTGGATCACGATGCCGTGATGATGGAGCAGTTGACCGCCATAAAAAGGGCCGGCGCCAATATCATTGCCAGCTACTTTGCCAAGGATGTAGTCCGTGTATTGGGATAAATTGGATCAACAACATATCACCTAAGGCCTTACAAAAAGTTATTATAGCGCTAAACTTATGTTATTGCCATATGAAAGATTTACTTTTTATACTTATCGTTCTTTTTATGAACCCACTACAGTCCCAAGACCTTTTGATTCCCACGTTTTTGGAAAAATGGGAAAATTCCAAAACCTATTTAGTGGATATAGCAGAAGCCATGCCTGCAGAGAAATATGATTTTAAGCCTACTGAAAGACAAAAAGGTTTTCAAGATCAATTACTGCATATAAAAAGTAATATGGATTGGTTAAGCAGTACTTATTTTGGTAGGCAATTGAGCGACAAGAACAGAGGTAATAATTCCAAATTAACAAAAGAGGAAACCATAAAATTACTGATTGACGGATTTGATGGGGTCAGCGCTATTTTGAAAAAAATTCCTTCCAATGTACTTTCGGAAAAGGTTGAATTCTTTGCCGGTGAAAAATCCAAATTACAAATATTAAATCTGTTACAGGACCATGTAACCCATCATCGGGGACAATTAATTGTATATTTAAATCTCAATAATATTGCACCGCCAAAATATGTGGGTTGGTAATTCATCTGCTATGAAAAAAAGTACTTCTGCTCCAATTATTATACTGTTAAGTATATTTTTTAATGCACAGCTAATAACCGCACAAACAACTAATCCGGAGTCACTTAGCTATGATAATCCGTCTGCTGTAGGAATGGATTCATTGTTTATCCATTCCAAAGTAGATTCTATAATGACCTTTGCCATTAAAGAAGAGGCCTTCCCGGGAGCACAGGTCTTGGTGGCCAAAAACAACAAGATCATTTTTCATAAAGCCTACGGATTTCATACTTATGACAGTGTTCAGCCCGTAGGCCTAACAGATATCTATGATCTGGCATCCGTAACCAAAATAATGGGGCCGCTACCAGCCTTGATGAAATTACATGACGAAGGAAAACTGGATTTGGATGCGCCCTTCAGTACCTTATGGCCTAAATGGAAAAACAGAAAGGATAAAAAGGAGCTGACCATAAGGGAAGTTTTTGCGCATCAGGCAGGATTGGTTCCCTATATAATTTTCCTTCAAGAGGTGATAAAGAAGAATGGTTCGGTAAAAAATCGTTTTGTAAGAAACGAACCTAGTCGTAGGTTCAGCACTAGAGCCTATGATAATATCTATATCAAGGATAGGTTTAAGAACAAAATATATCGTAAAATCAACAGCTCCAAAGTATCGGACATTAAAAAATACAAATATTCAGGACTTACATTTTTACTTTATCCCGAAATCATTTCACGATTGACTAATACAGATTACGAGACCTATGTAACCCAAAACTTTTATGCGCCTTTGGGAGCAAATACTTTGGGATTTAATCCCAAAACCAAAAATTATCAAAATAAAATAGTCCCCACGGAAATCGACACCTTATTTAGACATGAACTCACCAAAGATTGGGTCCACGACGAAAACGCAGCCCTTATGGGTGGGGTGTCTGGAAACGCAGGGCTATTTGCTTCGGCCACAGATTTGGCAAAAATGATGCAGATGTACATGAATTATGGTAGTTATGGAGGTAAGCGGTATTTGTCCGAAGCCACGGTGAAGGAATTTACCAAAGTACAATATCCAGAAAATGAAAACAGAAGGGGACTAATATTCGATAAACCCGATTTGAATAATCATGAACTTACCTTAGCGGATTCCTATCCTGCCCCAAGTACCAGTCCGGATAGTTTTGGACACAGTGGGTTTACAGGAACATTTGTATGGGCCGATCCACAAACCCAATTGGTTTACATATTTTTATCCAACCGTGTATATCCCAGCAGAACACATAGTAATATATACAAATACAATATCCGCTCTGCGGTACAGCAGGTATTTTACGACGCCATAATCGATTGAGTTAAGAATTTCTGAATTTATTAGTACTTTAGTATTTTATACATTTATATGGGGTTACTTATATTTTATGCACTTATATCCATCCTCGTATCCTTTCTATGCTCTATTTTGGAAGCGGTATTATTGAGTGTTCCACAAACCTTTATCAATTTAAAGAAAAAGGAAGGCAAATCCTTTGCCCTAGAGCTGGAAACGTTAAAAAAAGATGTGGACAAGCCCCTCATTGCCATTCTCACCTTAAACACCATAGCGCACACTGTTGGGGCAATTCTAGTGGGAGTGCAGGCAAAAGTTGCTTATGCTGAATTATACGGAAATACCGTAAAATCTATTTTAGGTATAGAATTTACAGAAGCCGCCATGGTGGGATTGGTTTCTACCATCATGACCATTCTAATTTTGGTGGCCTCGGAAATAATCCCCAAGACCATAGGTGCTACCTATTGGAAGCAATTGGCGCACGCTGCTACAACTACCCTAAAAATAATGGTGTGGGCCCTTCGTTGGACCGGAATTCTCTGGCTATTGCAGCTTTTTACAAGACTGGTCGGAAAAAAAGGTGTTCATGGGAGTGTATTTAGTCGGGAAGATTTTAGCGCCATGACCGATATTGCCCATGAGGAAGGTGTATTTCAAGAATCGGAATCCACCATAATCAGAAACCTCCTCAACTTTGACGAAATTAAGGTAAAGGACATCATGACCCCAAGGGCGGTGGTAAAAATTGCCTCGGAATCCACCACCATCAAGGAATTCTATAATGCCAACCCCAATATGCCATTTTCCAGAATTCCCGTATTCAGTAAAAAAATGGATAATATCACTGGATTCGTCCTGAAAGACATGATCTTGGAGGAAATAATTAAAAAAAATGGCAGCGCACCACTTTCCAGTATTAAAAGGGAGATATTGGTAAGTAACCGACAAACTCCGATTCCTGAGTTATTTGAAACCTTTATTTCCAAAAGGGAGCATATAGCCCTTGTTGTGGATGAATATGGTTCCGTTAGCGGGGTTGTAACTATGGAAGACATATTGGAGACCTTATTGGGCCTTGAAATAATGGACGAAAGCGATAATGTAGAAAACCTACAACACCTGGCGCGTAAAAATTGGAACGAAAGAGCCAAACGTCTTGGAATTATTCAAGGAAACAGAAATAAGGAATAATGGAGTCCGTATATATAAATACGCCTTTGGGTATTGCAAAAATTGAAGGCGATGAAGACGGATTAACTTCTATCACAGTGTTCGATAGTGAGGAAAAACTATCGGATATTATTCCTGAATTGCTTGAAGATGCCGTTTATCAGCTTCGGGAATATTTTGAAGGTACAAGAAAGGAATTTAGCTTAACGCTCAACCCCGAAGGAACAGATTTTCAAAAAAAGGTTTGGCTAGCCCTACAAAAAATACCCTATGGTAAAACAGTTTCTTATCTGGAGCTGTCCAAAACTTTGGGCGATGTTAAAGCCATTAGGGCCGTAGCTTCGGCAAATGGCCAAAATCCGTTATGGATAGTAGTACCATGCCACAGGGTCATTGGCAGCGATGGTTCCTTAACTGGATACGCCGGAGGATTACATCGTAAAAAATGGCTTTTGGAACATGAAAGCCCTGTAAAACAACAGACCCTCTTTTGATATTCACAGACTCTTCGGTCGGTACATCCTCCCTTAGAGCCATATTTATAAGCCTTTGCTGACTTACATCGATATATCTGTGTTCTTTATGGAAGTATCGCCAATCCGTACCGGTAATTCTTAGTCGTTCACCAACCGTATGGTCGGTTCGTGCATTGCTTTACTTCTAACTGCCTACGACAAGAATTGAGTTCAACCAATAAATAAAATACCCTTCACAACAGTTTTAAATTTGTTTGTATATTTATTATTCCCCCTTCTTTTATCAAAATAATAATCAAGCCTTTTAGGTTTTAAGAAACTTTGGATGCTACATAAAATTAACCTGGAACACATACTCTTTTTGGACATTGAAACGGTTCCGGAAGAAGAGAATTTTAATAAGCTGGACGACACCAAAAAAGAACTTTGGGAGCATAAGTCGCACTACCAACGAAAAGACGAATATACAGCGGAAGAATACTATGACCGGGCCGGAATTTGGGCAGAATTTGGAAAGATAGTTACAATTTCCGTTGGATACTTTAATTACAAAGGAGACAATCGGACTTTTAGGGTTACCTCATTTTATGGGGAAGAGCCTAAGATTCTCAAAGATTTTAAGAATTTGTTGGATACCCATTTCAATCGCCCCCACCACCTATTGTGCGGGCACAATGGCAAGGAATTCGATTTTCCCTATATCGCCAGGCGCATGATCATCAACAAGGTAGATTTGCCCAACAAGTTGGACCTTTTTGGCAAAAAGCCATGGGAAATAGCTCATTTGGACACTATGGAGCTATGGAAGTTTGGGGACTACAAGCATTATACCTCCCTTAAGCTAATGGCCAATATCCTAGGCATTCCCTCTCCAAAAGAGGATATAGACGGCAGTATGGTAAAAACCGTTTACTATGAAGAAAAGGATTTGGATCGGATCGTAAAATACTGTGAATTGGATGTGATTACAACAGCGCAAGTATTTTTACGCTTGCGGAATGATGAACTATTGGATGAAAGTGAAATTAAAAGAATATAGCGCTTTTGCTATTGAAACTTAAGACTAGGACTTGTAGAATTTAATAGATTTTGAGCCTTCCAGATCGGCTAAGGTTAGCACGTATAGGCCGGTAGTTAGATCGGCAATATAAATCTGCTTTTGCTCCGCCTTACCAGATTTTACCACGATCCCGTTAAGGGAAACTATTTTATACATGGCATCTTCGGAAATATCACCATTAATGGTCATTGAAGTCTGTACCGGATTGGGGAAAATAGAAAACTGCACCTCCAAAGTTAAGGTTTCATATTCCATATAGTCCAAAAGTTCGGTTTCGGTTCCCTTAAAGGTAAATTCGTATTCTTCACTATAATCTGAACTTATATTTTCGGAACAATAGGTCTTCAACCTTAGACTATATTCCATTCCCTCAACTAAATTATTTAAGCTAATAAAGTTATCGAAGGTTGTTTCCACATTCCATTCGTTACTTCCTTTATCTTTGTATTCTATTTGAAAAAGAGCATCTGTATTGGCTGTCCAGTTCAGTGTTACCGCAGTTTCATTGGAATTGGTCAGTTCAATATCTTCAGGGGTAACAAGTACACAGTCGGTAAGGGCAATCCCAGTAACAATAATTGAAAAATTCTGTGGCCCTTGGTTAAGAGTGTTTTTATGGGTTACTGTAATAGTATAATCCCCCTCGGCATTCTGAATATCTATTTTTTCAAATGGATCTACTCTATTGTCTCCATTAACTGCTGGAGCATCTGCCTTGGCTGCATTAAGTTTCCAAGGTAAAAAGGTTTTGCCATCCTTGGTGATCCGAATATCCAAATCGTTGATCAAGGCTGCTGACATATCATTTAAAGTTCCAGAATTTACTGCTCCTGTAGCGGGGTCTGTCCAAGAAATAGAGGCTGATAAAGGTTCTGTTCCATTGGCAACAACCTTATAGGTTTTGGTTTCACCTTCTGTAAGTGTTTCTTCCGAAATCATAGAGGAGAATCCTTTGTTTACTATTGCCTCTACGGCCGATTTTGAATTAATAACTCCCCAACCCATTTTATAGTCTGGACCAGGAGCATCAACATCGTCCGCAGTATGCAGTACCAATCCTTTTAAAGTGGCCGCCCTCATAAAACTACCTTCCATTTGTTCGTGATATTCCTGGATCAACAACATAGATCCGGTTACACCCGGTGCAGCTACCGATGTTCCATTAGCAGTCTCATACTTGGTGTCATTTGTAATACCAGTAGTATAAATATTGGTGCCATAAGCCGCAATGTCCGGCTTAATACGACCATCATCAACAGGTCCGAAACTGGAATAAGTAGTTACTGATGCTTTTAACAATTGCCCTTGATCATTGGTCTCAATATCTGCCGCAGCAACGGTAACGCCGTTTTTAGAGGTTGCAAATCCCAACATCAAATCATAACCATTGGAAGCCGATCCAAAAATAGGAGCCTCATTATCTTTACTTTTTTGGGAGTTCCCTGCAGCGGTAACCATTAAATAATAGGGAGCGTTATACATAATTTTGTCCCAATCCCTGGAAACTTGGATATAAGATCCAAAATACCAATCCGGCACACGGTCGGACATAATACCGTAGGAATGGTTGGACAATAACAAACCATCAGCCGCCATTTCCGCAACTTCAATTTTATCCCTTCTCCAGTCGTTGGAAACGGCCTTTGCCTTGTAGGCCACTCCTTTTGACTTTTTATCCAATCCTTGCGCAACCAAAATACCGGCGACCCTGGTGGCATGCGAATCTACAATTTCACTCTCATCCAAAGTCTGTACCCTACTGCCAAATTCTTTGTGGTTTGTTAAGACAGCTCCCCCGTCCCATATGCCTACCAACATGTTCTCTCCGTTAATACCTAAATCCAACAATCCATTATCATGCAAAACATTGGCCCTGGTAGCACTATTTAATTCTGTACTGAAAGTACTGTAATAAAGAGGGGTTCCATCATCGCCAATAGCAGTAAGTTCGCTAAAATTTCCGTCTGCCAATCTTTCTGTTAATTTCCAGCCCTTGGTCTTAGCAGTCTGTAACAAGTTATTGTTCTCCTTGTCAAAATTCTTTTTAAGGTCATTGGTAAACACGCCTAATTTTGAGCTACGGTACTTATCCTTAATGATATGGATTTGTTTCTCGGTTTGTGCAAACGAGTTAAAAGTAGCAAGACAAAAAGCTACTGGAAGTAAACACTTGCTAATCTTTAACAAAAAGTGGTTTGCGTAAGCCATGATAAAGTTTATAGTAAGATTTGGACTACAAATATACTATAACAGGCAAATATTATCGATTAACGCACCTTTTTATTCGATGAAACGCATGACTTTGTTGTGAACAGTCAAAAAAACGTTATGAACGGTTCTCTTTAAGGAAAGAATAAATTAAATATTGAACTTAAATTGTACGTAAACTGGAAAATGATCACTAAAACCTCCCATATATCTCCTTCCCACATAGGTTCTATGTGGGTTACCTTTGTACTTTCCTTTATATTCCGTGAGAAAGGCTTCATCAAAAATATTGGCCTCGGCAAAACTGTGGGTGCCCCGTTCGTAATTAAAAAAATTATGGGACACGATAATTTGATCAAAAAGACTCCAAGACCTCTTATAGTTGGCACTTCCCCTATCCGGGGATTTTAATCTCTCCATAGGATTATGCAAACTATCCCTACTCATCAAGGTCTGGAGACTGGCAGATGAAGGACCATCATTAAAATCGCCCATTACAATATAATTGGGATTTTCAATACTTTGCTCCAAGTCCTCCATAAAACCAATAATGGTTTTCGCTGCAGCAATACGCTTATAATCGGTCTCCACCTCCCCACTCCTTCTGGAAGGCCAATGGTTTACAAAAATATGGACCTCTTCTCCATTTAGAACTCCATTTATATATAAAATATCCCTTGTGGTATCACGCTGGCCGTTATCATTATGTATTATTAATGGAATAGCTTCCGATCTAATTACTTCAAAGTTATCCCTATTGTAAAGCAAGGCGTTATCTATTCCCCTCTCATCCGGGGAATCATAATGAACATAATCATAGTTGTACCCATTTAAAGGATCTGTGGACAACAAATCCTGAACTACCTTTCCATTTTCAACCTCTGCTACCCCAACCAGGACAGGGGGAAACCCAGTAGCTTCACGCCCAATTTGGCTTATAGTTTTGGCCAGTCTTGACAACTTATTTTGATAGCGCTTTGGTGTCCACTTTTTAGACCCATGTGGCGTAAAATCATCATCCAAGGTGTTTAAGTCATTTTTGGCATCAAATAGGTTTTCTAGATTATAGAAAGCCACAGTGTGGAGGGTATTGATCGATTTTTTCTTAAAAAATGAAAATTTCATCCAAAATATTTAATCGATTGCTAAAATACGAAAAACCCTTGGCAAGTATTGATTAGATTTGTACTTTAAATAAGTATATGCTAGAGAAGAAGACCATAGAATATGAAAAGGCAGTACTCATTGGGGTAATGAACAAGGACCAGAATGAGGAAAAGGTAAACGAATATCTGGATGAACTGGAATTCCTTACCTACACTGCCGGCGGTGAGGTTTGTAAACGCTTTGTTCAACGAATAGACTTGCCCAACCCCAAAACCTACATTGGTAGTGGAAAAATGTTGGAAGTGGAGGCCTATGTAAAGAGCAACGATATTGGATCCGTTATTTTCGATGATGAGCTCACACCGGGGCAACAGCGAAACATTGAAAGGCAATTAAAATGTAAAATCTTGGACCGTACCAGTTTAATCCTGGACATTTTTGCACAAAGGGCACAGACCAGTTATGCCCGTACCCAAGTGGAACTGGCCCAATACGAATATTTACTCCCCAGACTTACCGGACTTTGGACCCACTTGGAACGACAAAAAGGGGGTATTGGAATGCGTGGGCCAGGTGAAACGGAGATCGAAACTGATAGGCGTATTGTTCGTGACCGAATTTCACTACTAAAGAAAAAATTATTGAAGGTAGATAAGCAGATGGAAACCCAAAGAGGTAATCGCGGGGCACTTGTCCGTGTAGCCTTGGTTGGGTATACAAACGTTGGTAAATCTACCCTGATGAACGTTATTAGTAAAAGCGATGTCTTTGCCGAGAACAAGCTATTTGCCACCTTGGACACCACGGTCAGGAAAGTGGTAATAGGCAACCTTCCTTTTTTATTGAGCGATACTGTAGGATTCATTAGAAAACTGCCCACACAATTGGTAGAAAGTTTTAAAAGTACTTTGGATGAAGTGCGCGAAGCAGACCTGTTATTACATGTAGTAGATATTTCCCATCCCAATTTTGAAGAGCATATAGATTCTGTAAACCAAATTCTTACCGAAATAAAAAGTTCGGATAAAAAAACCATCATGGTTTTTAACAAGATAGATCAATACGAACACAAGACTATTGACGATGATGATTTGATTACAGAAAAAACCAATAAACATTTCACTATTGAAGAGTGGAAGAATACCTGGATGCGTAGAGTTGGAGATAGGGCCCTATTTATTTCGGCTTTGAACAAGGAAAATTTGGAAGAATTCAGAAAGCGCGTTTATGACGAGGTCCGGGACATTCACATAACCAGATTTCCGTATAACAACTTTCTATATCCGGAACATTTGGATGAATATTAGGTGGCAGCGATAATGGCTGTAAATCAAAAATTTTCATTTAATAAATACTAATTTTCATTTCTGACATAAATCCAAAGGCATTGAATATCAATACCTTTGGAACATTTCCCATTGCCGTTGGGAAAAACTATCCTTAAGGCACATCCATAAATACCGATCTTTCCTTAAAACAGATTTGTTGGCATCATAATTTTGGCTAACTTTAAGACAAGGAGATACTTCCCCAACCATTAACAACTACATCTTGGAAGAGAACTATCATAAATGGTATTCCCCGAATCTGAGCAAGGAAATGGAAATGATAGTTTATGGTCATTGGGGCTATCCATTGTTAATTTTTCCGACTACCAGAGGGAGGTATTACGAAAGCAAGGATTTTCATTTAATCGACTCCATTTCCTGGTTTATAGAACAAGGCAAGGTAAAAGTATATTGCTTGGATAGTATTGACGAATACAGTTGGTACAATAGATCCATACATCCCGCAGACCGTGTTAAAAACCATATTTGGTACGACAAAATGATTTTAGAGGAAGTAGTTGACAAAGTACAGCACGAATCCCCTAATGGCAAGGTAGCCGTTTCAGGATGTAGTTTTGGAGGCTACCACGCAGCAAATTTTGCCTTTAGACATCCCGAAAAGGTTAGCCACCTCTTCACCATGAGCGGGGCATTCGATATTAGGGACCAATTGGATGGGTATTACGACGATAATGTTTATTTTAATAATCCAGTGGATTACCTGCCCAATATGAATCATCCCGACCTGTACAATATGAAGATAATTTTAGGTACCAGCGAACATGATATTTGTTTGGGTGCCAATCTAGAAATGTCGGCAATATTAAGTAATAAAGGTATTGATCATTGGTTGGACAATAGGCCCAACGCAAGTCACGACTGGCCTATATGGCGCGAAATGTTCCCCCATTATTTATCCTTAATGTAAACTTTAATACCATAAACAGTATGAAAAAAATTGGAATACTATTCGGCCAGGAAAATACCTTTCCCCAAGCCTTTATTAATAGAATAAACAAAAAAAAAATAAATGGGATAATGGCCGAAGCCGTCATGATAGACAAGGTAATGCAGGCCGACCCTACGGAATATGCCGTTATCATAGATCGTATTTCCCAGGATGTTCCCTTTTATAGGGCATACCTAAAAAACGCAGCCATATCGGGTACCGCAGTTCTCAACAATCCCTTTTGGTGGAGCGCCGATGAAAAATTTTTTAATAATGCGCTAGCCATAAAAACAGGGGTTCCAGTACCAAAAACCGTGCTTCTTCCTTCAAAGGACAGGCCAGATGATACCACGGAAAATTCGTTCCGAAATTTAAAGTATCCAATGGATTGGGATGGCATTTTTGAACATATCGGTTTTCCCGCCTATATGAAGCCCTTTGCTGGAGGCGGATGGAAAAATGTCTATAAACTTAATAATGCGGATGAGTTTTTTAAGAATCATAGCGAAACTGGACAACTTATAATGATGCTACAAGAGGAAATCGTCTTTAACGAATATTTCCGCTGCTATTGCCTTGGCGGCAATGAGGTACGTATTATGCAATACGAACCCCGTAACCCCCACCATTTAAGATATGTACATGATGGACCTCCCTTAAGCAAAAAACTTTTGGATACGGTCAAGGACTACACCATAAAACTAAATGCAGCTTTAGGGTATGATTTCAACACCGTAGAATTCGCTGTAAGGGACGGTATACCTTACGCAATAGATTTTTGCAATCCTGCTCCGGATGCCGATATTAATTCCGTTGGGCAAGAAAATTTTGAATGGGTTGTGGAGACCGCGGCAAATATGGCCATAAAAAGAGCACAGGAGCACAAACCAGGTCAGATGAATCTTACCTGGGGAACATTTGTCAAGAATGCGGTTGCCCCAACCACAAAAAAACCAGCAGCCAAAAAAGCTCCCGCAAAAAAGGCTGCCCCAGCGATCAAAACCCCTGTTGCAAAAAAAGCCCAGACAAAAGCAAAAACGCCTACAGCTACAGCCCCAGAGGTAAAAAAAGCTCCGGCAAAAGCAGTAGCGACCAAAGCAAAAAAGGCAACCCCAGCTAAGACAACAACGGGCAAAAAAACAACTGCAGCCAAAAAAACATCGATAACAAAGGTCAAAGCAACAACGGCCACCACCAAAAAACCGGTCAAAAAGGCCACAACAACCAAAAGCAAGTCAAAATAGTTTTGACTATGCCCAAACTGTAATACCTGGAGACCAATGGATTTTACATTAGGAGTAGAAGAAGAATATCAAGTAATAGATCCCAATACTCGTGAACTGACTTCCCATGAGCAAAAAATTGTGGAAATTGCCGATGAGATCTTGGAAGGACAAGTAAAGGCAGAAATGCACCAAGCCGTAGTAGAAGTGGGTACGGTCATTTGCAAGGACATTAAAGAGGTTCGGTCCCAAGTAACACATTTGCGAAAAACAATATCGGAGGTTGCCTCCGGTCTAGGCCTACGCATAGCCGCAGCAGGTACCCACCCATTCTCGGAATGGGAAAAGCAATTAATCACCGTGCACCCGAGATATGATGAAATTGTACAGGAATTGCAGGATGCCGCCAGATCCAATCTTATTTTTGGCCTACATGTCCACGTGGGCATTGAGGATAGGGAAATGGCAATTCATATCTATAATTCCGTACGATATTTTTTACCCCATATTTACGCCCTTTCTACCAACTCTCCATTTTGGGAGGGTAGGAATACAGGCTTTAAATCTTTCCGAACCAAGGTGTTCGATAAATTTCCACGTACCGGTATTCCGGATTTCTTTACCGGTGCTGGGGAATACGAGCGCTATGTTAATCTCTTGGTTCAGACAAAGTGCATTGACAACGCCAAGAAAATATGGTGGGATGTAAGGGTGCACCCCTTTTACCCGACTATTGAATTTAGGATCTGTGATGTCCCCTTAACAGTAGATGAAACCGTCACTATAACGGCATTGATTCAGGCTTTGGTGGCCAAGCTTTATATTTTAAGAAGAAGCAACCTCAACTTTATCATTTACAAAAGGGCATTGATCAACGAAAACAAATGGAGGGCCTCAAGATATGGGATTGAAGGCAAGATGATCGACTTTGGAAAATCTATAGAAGTTCCAACAAAAGAATTAATTTTGGAGCTACTGGAATTTGTAGATGATGTGGTAGATGAACTTGGAAGCAGGGATGAAATCAATAAAATCCATAAAATTTTGAATGAAGGGACCGGGGCGGACAGACAATTGGCCGTTTTTGAAAAAACCAAAAACCTTAATGATGTAGTCGATTTTATTTTGAAGGAGACGGTTGCAGGGATTTAAATGAACAAGAAAAATGTTGGATAGAAAAAAAAAGATTGCCGTTTTAGACCTATATAATGGAATTCCCAATCAAGGACTCAGATGTATACGGGAAATATTGGATAAATTCAGCGCAGTAGCCGATTACCAATTTTTTGACGTTAGGACTAAAAATGAAGTTCCCGATACCGGTTATGATATTTACATATCTTCCGGAGGGCCCGGAAATCCTTTGGAAGGAGACGGCATCTGGGATAAAAAATACTATTCCCTTATAGACCAATTATGGGAACACAATGCTACTGGTGGCTATCCCAAAAAATACATTTTCTTTATTTGCCACTCCTATCAGATGGTATGTCACCATTTTGGCCTAGGAAAAATTACAAAACGAAAATCACCATCTTTTGGGGTTTTACCCATCCATAAGACCAAACATGGTAAGGCCGATGAATTGTTTTCCAAATTACCCGATCCGTTCTTTGCAGTGGATTCCAGGGATTGGCAACTAATTCAACCACGATTGAAGGTTTTTGAGGAAAAAGGCGCTAAAATATTGGCTTTGGAGAAAATCAGAACACATGTGGAATATGAGAGGGCCATAATGGCGGTACGTTTTTCTGAAGAATTTGTTGGTGTCCAGTTTCATCCCGAGGCCGAACCAGTGAGTATGGAAGCGCACTTTGCCAAACCAGAAAACGAAGAGAAGGTAGTAGCCACCTACGGGAAAAGAAAATATGACAATATGATGACCCATATAAGGGATACGGATAATTTGGAATCTACCTACAATTCCATAATACCGGGATTTATAGAAAATGCCATTAAAAAGATTGGATTATCCAAACAACTCTCTTAAAATAGGTTTTCATGGTAGAACATCTTCGTCAGCAGTACAATGCCGCATTCACGGATGATAAATACAAGGCATTTTTAGAAGGGATCCATTCAGCATATAACCACAAACCTTCCTTTCGGATAGCCGAGACCCCCATCTTTATACCCAAATACCTAAAGCATAGATTATTGGAAGCCTGCGATGAGGTGAACAATGTAATCTGCAGTCCCAATTTTAAAGAACTGACCCAAAACGCCCTTCAGGATGCGTCCCGATTGGTACCAGGGGAAGATAAACATACCACTTTTCTTCAAATGGACTTTGGAATATGTTTGGATGCGGAAGGGAAATTAATGCCACAAATGGTGGAAGTACAAGGCTTTCCCACTCTATATTTTTTTCAGGAACTCATGGCCAAGGGATATAGGGATCACTTTGATATACCATCCAACTATCATCATTTAAACAACATTTCCTCTACAGAATATGTTAAGAAATTGAGGGAGATCATTGTAGGTGATTGTTCCCCGGAAAATGTTATTCTTTTGGAAATTGAACCCCATAAACAAGCCACCCAAATAGATTTTTTGGGGACGGCCCACCATTTGGGAATAAAGATAATTTGTATAAGCGAATTGATTACCGAAGGGAAAAATGTTTTTTACACCGATCAAAATGGACTAAAAATACAAGTACGCAGGATTTATAACCGGGTTATTTTTGACGAGCTGTTCAAAAGGGACGATCTTCAGAAGCAATTCGATTTTACCAAGGAATACAATGTGGAATGGATAGGGCACCCCAATTGGTTTTTTAGGATAAGTAAATTTACCATGCCCTTGATCAACAGCCCTTATGTTCCCGCATGCCATTTCTTGCACCAACTGGAAAAGTATCCCGAGGACTTGGAAAACTATGTATTAAAACCATTATTTTCGTTTGCCGGATCGGGGGTACTCATCAATGTCACCAAACAAGATCTTGATGCTGTACAAGACAGGGAAAACTACATCTTACAGAAAAAAGTGACTTATGCACCGGCAATAAAGACCCCAACTGGTCCCGCCAAATGTGAAATCAGAATGTTGATGATATGGGAAAAGGGCGAAAAAAAGGCCAGAGTAGTCAACAATCTAGTGCGTATAAGCAAGGGTGAAATGGTCGGGGTGCGCTTTAACAAGGATAAGGACTGGGTGGGTGCCAGCGTAGGTTTCTTTGAGGACTAGAGGTACATTCAAATTTTTCACCTCCTTAGAGCTCTTCCCAAGACATATTAGGTACTTGCGTGAAAGTCTATTTGGATACGTCTGGTATGCTCGTTTAGCAATTCCAGCACCCGTTCCTGACTCTCCGATTGTACAATATGGCCTATATGGTACTCCTTTTGTAATTGCCAGCATATTTCCTGATCTGTAAAACAGGAATAGTCAGGGTATTGAAAACGACATAAGGAAACCACAATACCCGCATATTGGTTTTTTACCGCAGGCAGCTTATAAGGTTTTCCCTTTGCCATGGCATCTTCGATCACTGCCCATTCTGCCCACAAATTAATTCCAGAAGCAAAGGACACCATTTCTGCCAAATGGGCCCCACCGACCCTTGAGGCCGTTTCTAAAAAATAAAACTTCCCAGTGTCCCGAGATTTAATATACTCGCTGTGCGAGGCGCTAAATCGCATCCCGAAGGCCTTCAGGACTTCTTCATTAATTTCCATTAAACCCAAGGCATCTGGAGAATCCATCTTAAGGGTAATGGATCTAAAGATACCGTGACCGTGTGCCACATCCATAGGCGTACTTAAATATTGGGAAGCCTGTGTAAAAACAATCTTACCATCCACTGATAAAGAATCTACGTGATACACGTCGCCCGGAGCAAATTGCTCCAATAGGTACTCATGTCTACGATCGCCCAAAGACTCCAACACTGCCCATAGTTCTTCATTCGAGAATATTTTACGTATCCCCGTTGCAGAGGCTTCCGATCTCGGCTTAATTAACCATGGCGCAGCTACCCTTCTTGTATATTCGTCTATATCCCTATTGTTGAACAATGGGGTGAATGCCGGAACGGGAATATTGGACTCCGCCGCTTTCATTCTCATAGCCAATTTATCCCTAAAATACCTACCTGTGGTTTGTCCCATACCGGGAATTCTAAAATGTTCCCTTACCAAGGTGGCTTTCTCCACATCAAAATCGTCCAAGGCTACGATCCTGTCTATTTTTTGATTACGCATTAAAAAAGCGAGGCCAGAAATTAAATCGTCCATATTCCATACCCCTTCCCGCTTTTCCTGCATGTAGAAAATTTCATCGATAGATTCGCGAGGCCACTTTTTGTGTTCCAATCCCTTGGAGGTGACAAGTAACACCTTGTTGCCCAAAGCCTTACAAGATCTTAAAAAATCTTCTCCCTTAAAAAAACTGCTAATACACAAAAAGGTGGTTTGATCGGCTTTTCCTGTCATGGTCTTGAGGTATAACTTATTAGCTGTAAAATACCTATTAATCACCAATCAGCGTTAGAAACACTATAAAAAACTCTCAATTTGTTTTAAAAGGATTCTTGTCCTGATTATAACCCATTATTCCAGCAACCAAAACCCGAACAGGGTGTTGGGGGAATTTATGAGCCTATTTGAAACTATTTATCCAAACCGGCTATAAAATCGGTCAGCAGTCTAACCCCAAAAGCAGTTGCCGTTTTCTGGGTATAGAATTCCGCATCCCCAAAGGCCACCCCAGCAATGTCCAAGTGGGCCCATCTTGGATGTTTATCGGTAAAAAATTCTAAAAATTTAGCAGCACTTATAGCCCCGGCTATAGGCTTACCACTGTAATTTTTTACATCGGCAATATCGGATTTTATATCTCCCTCGTAGGAATCCCACAAAGGAAGTCGCCACAAACGTTCCCCGCACCCATCCCCCGCAGTTGTTAGTCCAAGGGCAAGGTCATCATTGTTCGTAAATAACCCGCCAGCTTCATAGCCCAAGGTTTGTACACAACTACCAGTAAGGGTAGCCACATCAATCATTACATCCGGACTATAGTTCTTATTTAGGTAGGCAATTCCGTCTGCCAATATTAAGCGTCCTTCTGCATCTGTATCAATAATCTCAATCGTTTTTTCTGCGTAAGACCCAATAACATCTCCCGGTTTTAAAGCTTTGGCATCAACACAGTTTTCTGTGGTGGGAATTACAGCAATAAGATGCACAGGCAATTTAAGTTTGGCCGTCAACTCAATCGTTCCAAGAACTGCTGCCGCTCCACCCATATCGCTTTTCATATAATGCATATTGGAAGAGCCTTTTATAGATAGTCCTCCTGTGTCAAAAGTAACACCTTTGCCCACCAAGCCCACTTTGGGCACTATTGAATCAATTGCATTTGGCTTATATTCCATTACAATAAACCTGGCAGGTGTTTCACTCCCTTGACCAACAGCCTTTAACGCAAATAATCCCAATTTCTCAATGGCCTTTTCATCGTGGACTTCCACCTTATAACCAAATTCCTTACCGGACAACACTGCTTCCTGACCCAATTTAATGGGGGTAAGCTTATTGCTAGGAGCGTTTACCAACCTTAATATCTTAAGCTGGGTTTCCGCGGTAGCCTTGCCCTTCTCAGTTGCCCTTTCAACAATTTCTTCAAAACCTCCTGGTAAACAAAAGCCCAATTTTAATTGGTCAGATTCCCATTTCTGCGTTTTCGTTTCCGATGTTTGATACAAGCCTTTTTTATAAGTACCCAACATTAAGCCACTGACTACACCTTCGGCCAAAACAGGTATAAATTCAGGGTCAAAATTGCCGTTGCTAATATCAATACTCAAATTGGACGGCAATTTGGCAGCTTCGATTTGAAGGAAGCGTTTAAAAGCTTCTATTATCACTTTTAAGGTTGGTTTTGTTCCCAAACCCAAGCAGTATACCCTTTTTACACTTTTATGGCCAATGGGATAAAACAAGGAGACTTCCTTTTTTTCGCCCTTTATTTGTTCCAGTAACAGTGTCTTGGGGAGTTGTAGATCCTCAGCCAATGCAGTAATGCCCGTTTCTAAATTTTCGCCTTGTACAAACGGTACTATAAGGGTTTCCAAAAAAAGACTTCTATCCTTTGTAATGCTGATCATAAAACTGTTTTAAGTTTATTTTCTAAAATAAAGAAATTCTATGGCTGCCGGGAATTCTTGACTCCAAAACCATTCCTCATGTTTCCCTTGGGGATCAATATGCAATTCAATATTTACAATAGTGCCCTCTTTGTTCTTATCCTCTAGAACTTGTTTCAATCTTTTCACATTCCCCACCATATTCACACTTTCGGAACCACCGGCATATAAATAGATATCGGTTGGATAAGGTTGATGAAATGCTATAGCATCAAAATAAATTTTGGGGGTAATCCAGAGCGAAGGAGAAAAAATCATCAATTTACCAAACACTGAAGGATATCTTAGCCCAGCATATATACTAATTAGTCCGCCCATGGAACTTCCACCAACTCCAGTATTCTCCCTTTCTTTTAAGGTCCTAAAATTTTTATCAATATGAGGTTTTAGGGTTTCCACCAAAAACTTAAGGTACTTTTTGCCGTCCCCTTTACCCCATTTGGTTTCCTTAAAGGGAGAAAATTCCAATACCCTTTCCTCATCCGCATGGTCTATTGCCACTACAATAACCTCCCCCATTCCCTTTCTTGCCAATTCCGACAGCTTTTCATCAATGGCCCAGTTCCCATAAGGTCCACCACCATCAAATAGATTTTGGCCATCATGTAAATACAATACTGGATAACTTTTTGAGCTGACCCCATAGCTACCTGGCAGGAGTACCGATATTCTTCTTTTCCTATTTAACTGCGGAATTTCATAATCCTCAGCTATTACACGAATCTCAGGCCTATAGGAAATTTGATTCCCGCCTTGGCTTTCTTCGTCGTTGATATTTTGCTCCAACATGCTCTTTTCCATAATTTTACCCCAACAAATGCGGACAAAGATAATCTGTTTTGGAACAACAGTACCATCAAAGTAACCCTAATCTATTGGTCCACCCAACATTCTGTCTCTATGACCCTAACATCAAAGGCGAAATGGCTGATTCCAAATTAATTAATAGGCGAAAAAGAAGATGTAGAAAATAATTATTATGCTGTTTATCGAAGAAAGGATACCGTTGGTTTTTTTCACAACATAATGGAGTGTGTTCACAACAAAAATTAAGTAGAACTGCCCAATCCTCCTATCTTTACATTGTATTTAAGTGATAGTGTTTCACCCCAAATCAAACACAAAACTTAATTCGAAGTGCTTTTTCCCCAAATCAGCACTTAACCTTAAAGTAACGCTTTAAAATAATAAACCAAATTTTACTGAAAGACCTACTTAACTAAAAAATTGCCCCTCCAAAGAGGGGCTTTTTTATTTACATTTTTTTAGTCTCCTAATTTGAAAAGGAATAGTTAACAGCCTCAAAGGTTTCCGAAATGGTCTGTTTACCGTCCGCTGATGCTATTTCGAGCATTAATTGATCCACTACTACGGTATTAGTGCCGGACGTAATAGAAATCATAACCGTTCTTGTACCCTTGCCAGTAAGTAATGGAGATGACGTATAGCTATACTTGGGGGAAATGCTCCCGCCAGTATAGGGCTGAACCCATATTCTACCACCATTTGGATCGGCGATTTCGTAATCATAAATAATGATAACCTCTTCATCGAATTTTAAGGAAGCCGGTGTATTGGGTGTCTTACTTTTTATAGTCACCTTATTAATAGCAGCCACCGAGGCTCCATCATCACTTTTACTACAGCCCGACATGGCTATCAAGAAGGTCAAAATTACTACTATACCACAAAGATGGTTACTTGCATTTTCAAATATTCCGTTTAAAAGCTTACATCCTGTTTTCATGATTTCATTGTTTTAATAGTTACCTAACATTTTTGGGAACATTTTCTATTGCGAAGACTAATTCTACTGAAAATAAACCAGCATATGTACCATTTCCTCGGGATCGGGGACATGTCCACCTCCAAAGGTTTTTCCATTGATGTGGTATAACACGGGTATAACCAGTGCCGCTTCATCCGTTAGGATACAAGAACCGTGTTCCAAAGTAGCTTTAAGCATTCCGTTATCATCAGCAACGGCAATATTGCCCGTCCCCGTATCCGGACCTATAGGCGGATTATTGAAATTCACAAAATCGTTCATAAAATCGATTTGCTCACCTACAGATCTGGTTTTGTTAAGATAGGCCAACCAAAAGGTATAAGTGCCGTTGGGAATCATTCCCTCAAGATTTACCTCTACCTTAGATGAATTGCCATTACAGTGCACCACCAAATTCCCCTTCGCGGTTTGAAATTCTGATAGAGTGATCTGATGATCGTCCGGAGCCATTATTGGTGTGAGCAGACCAATGGGATCATCAAATATATTCGCTGCAAAAAGGGGCTCATTGGGATCTGTTGGGGTATTACCCTCCTTGTCAACAATTTCCTCCAGTAATTGAACGCTCCCAAAGTTTAGATGGGCAGTAACATGCGTAGGTTTAACGACAAAATCTACTTTCGCCACTTGATGATACCGAAGATTAACCGAAATTGGAATGGCCGTTACCAATTCTGTGGATAAAGGAGGAATAATACTGACACTGTACTGGCCTAAATCCTTGGTTTCCCCAGAAAAATTGCCCTTCATATCAGTAACCATCTCTACTGTATCAGATCCATTGGTAAATGATACCTTAGTTTTGGGATATGGATTGCCTAGTTCATCCTTTACAGTCCCCTTTATCTTGCCAGTGAGATCCACTGGAAAATCGGTATCAGATTTAATACAGCTAAGGGCCGTACAAGTTAAAATGATTACCAATATCAACTGTAAAATCCATATAGATTTTATCCATTTA
Source organism: Arenibacter algicola (assembly GCF_018860365.1). Lineage (GTDB taxonomy): Bacteria > Bacteroidota > Bacteroidia > Flavobacteriales > Flavobacteriaceae > Arenibacter > Arenibacter algicola_B. The sequence continues at coordinate 148,803 of NZ_JAHKPO010000013.1, read as the reverse complement.
ACAATTTTTGTAAATACAAATGTCCCAAACGCTCTTGTTGTTTTCATAATAACAGTTTTAGAGTTAAACAAACTTGAGGGGGAATATTTCTTGTTCTATCCAAAGCTATTACAACCATTATTGGCTAACTAACATAAATGTTCCATATTCTAACAGCATAGTTCCAACCTATAATTGTTGCTTTAACTGAAAAGGAGACTTATAATCCGTTAAAAGAGCTTGTATTGTTAGTGAAGGGGACGAATTGTATTTCGATGGAAACACGGGAAGATTATGAATACCAATACAAGACAATTATAAGCTGGCCAAAGCATTTAAAAGGCCGAAGGCGGAACACCATATAATCCTTTAAAACATTTGGCAAAATAAGAGAGGTTATTAAAGCCAACCATATAGGCTATCTGAGTAACACTATCCACTTTTTGTCGCAACAATTGGGCTGCCCTTTTCAACCTGAAGTTGCGCAGCAGTTCCCCAGGCGACTCATTGGTAAGGGCCTTAATTTTTCTATGCAATTGAGTCTTGCTCATGGCAAGCGCAACTTGCATTTCCAGAACTCCAAAATCCGGTTCTGAAAATTTATCCTCCAACAAAGCTAGGACCTCTTCCAAAAATTTTTGATCTACTGAAGTAACGGTTACTTTTTTAGGCTCTATCCCTATATCCTTATTACTAAAGAGCTCCCTAAGGTATTTGCGCTGCTCTATCAGATTCTTAATCCTCACCAAAAGTTCCTTTCCATCAAAGGGTTTCGTTAGGTAATCGTCTGCACCAATTACCAAACCTTCAATTTTGTTTTCGCTTCCGGCCTTTGCGGTAAGCATAATTACTGGTATATGACTGGTGTGCAAATCTGTCTTTAATTTTCGGCAAAGTTCAATACCATCCATCCGCGGCATCATCAGATCGGTAACAATCAAATCTGGAGGATCTTTTAGTGCACATTGCAATCCCGCTTCACCGTTAACCGCTTCAATTACCCTATAAGTCCCAATAAGCTGCCCTTTTATAAATTGTCTCATATCACTGTTATCCTCGACAAGCAAGATTCTTGGTAGATTCCTTTGATCGCCGGGGCATAGGTCATATGCATTTGGCATATTTGGATAAATACCTTTAGCTTCCGCGGCCAATTCGACTTTCATTGACCTTGTTTTTATTTCCTGTAAGGGTATCAGGACTGTAAAGAAGGTTCCTTTATTTTCTTTACTGGAAACGGTAATAGTTCCCCCCATTAGGTCTATAAGGTCTTTGGAAAGGGATAGTCCAATTCCAGAACCTTCCTTCTCCTTTGTGGCGCTGTTATCGACCTGATAAAATCGATCAAAAATAAATGGCAACCTTTCTTCTGGAATTCCTAAGCCGGTATCGGATACTTGTATTTGGAGATTATTTGAATAAAAATCTGCAACAAAGGATATTTCAGAACCGTTCTCAGAAAACTTAAAGGCATTTCCCAAAAGGTTGTACACTATGTTTTCCAGTTTATCACGATCAAATGAAGCCCAAAGCATATTAGTTGGTATTCTTACTCTATAGTCGATACTGCGTTGAGCTGCATGAGAATTGAAGGACGAGACTGCCGCCCTAAGACATTTAAAGACATCCCCTTCGGTAGGCGACAGTTTTAAACTCCCTTCGTCAATTTTTGACAGGTCCAATAGTTGGTTAACCATGTTCAGCAGGCGATTCGCATTCCTACGGATCATTCTTACCGTTTCCATACTTAATTTTTGGTCAAAATTCTGTTCCAACTGCTCTATAGGGCCTTTTATAAGGGTCAGTGGCGTACGGAATTCATGTGAAATATTGGCAAAGAATCGTGATTTAGCCTTGTCCAATTCCTGTAATTTTTCAGCTTGAACCTTTAATTGATTTGCTTGATGCCTAACTTCAGAAGTTCTAAGTGCAATGAGCTTTTCCAACGCTATGTTTTTAGCTTTTAATTGTCTAGATCGCAATTTTAGCATAGTCCATAAACATATTATAAATGCCAGCAAATAGATTAGATATGCCGCCCATGTCCGGTACCATGGAGGAAATATTTCAAAATAAAACGACCCAACGGAACTTAGACCGCCATAAATATCCTGTGCTCTTGCCTTAAAAAGATAATCACCTTCCCTAAGATTGGTATAATCCTTCTGTGTCTCAGTGGACCAATCGGACCATTTGTCCTCGAAACCTACGAGTTGATATTGGTATCTATTCTCCTCAGAACTCATTGCGGCAAATTCGAAACGAAGGCTCTTATTGGAATAAGGTAGTTGTGGTCTTAATGCCATATTACTACCCCCAAAAATAGCAGAATCCTGCCCTAAGGTTACTCGTCGTATATGAGTTTTGAATGGCAACTGAAAATCAAATGTGCTATTTAGGTCATACTTGGTTATTTCTTCCCCTCCCAGCCAAAGAACATTATCGGAATCCCAAAAAGCATTGAATTCCGTGGTACTTCTAAAACGCTCATCATAAATCCTCCTGACCGAGTAATGGCCTTGGCCATCAGCTGAAGCTGAAAATCGATATCGCCTACCTTCTACAGGATTGGTCTCCAAAATAATATGTTCACCCTTTTTCTGATAAGCCCTTGGATATACATAAATCGAATCTAGGCCAAACTTTTTCCCGTAATGTGCCTCAGGCAAAAATAATTCCGAATCAACATTCAATTTAAATAAAGGTCCACCCGCTCCATTGGAAGTTACCAATAATTCATTTTCAATTAAATACATATTAATGGGACCTTCAGGGAGGCCGTCCTGATATCGATCAACCTTAATATCTTCCCAACTCAGTTCAGCCGGATAGACTGGATTGGGCAATGTAAGTTTAATAACCTTGTTCAAGGTAGTTCCGAGCCAAATAGCACCACTATTATCTTCATCAATAAACTTTATATCCTCTACAATTTGATCGATATCTATTTCCTTCTGCCATAGTCCGTTTTTATTATATATGGTGGAAAGACCGTACATCTGGCCTACAAAAACCCGGTTGGGATCGCTTGTTGATTGATGTAATACCCGTGTTCCCGGCAAATATGCAATTTTGGAAACTACCTTGTTCGAAATTAAAAAAGTACCGTCTGCGGTACCAGCCAAAAAATCATCCCCAAGAGAAAGTAAAGAAAAACAACCTGTTCCTATTTCTTCTATTCTCTTAAATTCAAGAGAACGATTCTCCATATTCCTCCCTAGCTTAAAAAGTCCGTTATAGGTGCCAACGTACAATTCACCTTTATAACTTGTTATGGCAGAAACTGTTCCCTCCAGACCCAATCTTTTGTCATAAAAATTATAAGGTAAATGAGGTTCAATTTTTGAAATTCCTGTTTGAAGGGCCAGCCATAAGGCCTCACGATTGTCGACTACCATTCCATGGACTTGATTATTTAGAATTCCGTCGTCCGCTGTTATCGTCCTAATCAGTTTTCCATTCTGATCCATTAGAATCACTCCTCCCTTTAAAGTCGCAAAGGCGTATGTAGAATCGGGCATTTGTTGGCCTGCGTATAATAGATTTTCTTTGAGATATTGGTCTATTTCACTCTCCATTTTTAATATCTCCATTCCAGTATAAATGAATAGACCGCTCTCTCTAGAAGCTAGGAGCAACTGATTTCCCTTAAATGGCAAAGCAACAATTACTTTAATATCCTTAAATATTCCTCCATCGGGGATTAAAGCCAAGGAATCTCCCTGAAGTTTATAGAGACCTTGATCGGTTATCCTTATATAGACATGCCCATTTACCTGGAACTCCCTGTGGATTACTCCCGTATGAGGTATTATTTTCATCTCCCCATCCTGCCAACTATAAATTTCGTCGTCGGACACAAATAATACTCGATCTTCATTGGGGAATATTCGCCATACCGTGGCATTTAAAGGATGGGATATAGGAATTTTCGCTTTTAAGGAACGATACACGAGAAAACCCAAGGAATCGGGTTCCAGATAACCCAATTCCCTATCTCCTCCAACCCACTTTGTATTGTTCCCATCAACCACCACGGCACGTACCGCGTTTAATCCCGGCGATGTAATAAATCTCCAAACAGCCCCGTCATACTCTAGAATCCCTTCTCCATTTGCAGCATAAATGAAACCCTCCTTATCCTGAGTAATAAACCAATTTTGATAATGCGCCTGATAATCCTCATGGCTATAATTTTTAACGGAGTAAAAACCCAATTCAAAATTATCCTCATTCTTTTGGGAAAGAAGTAGAGAGGTTAGAAGTAAACAAAGGGGGAGAATGAACGCTTTCATCTCCAAGGGTTTATAACTACAAGATATCCAATTTTGATGTAATTACAATCCCCCTAAGAGAAAATATCAATTTTTCCACGGCCCAAATACTCAAATCTTAGAAGTATAACAGCCCGATATTGAATTGCCAATGCAATTGATTCATTTCAACACAAATTAAATATCCTCCCTTTCGAATCCCGAAATTCCAGAATTAATTTTTCTAACCCCATTAACATAGTGATATGCCACATTATGCACTCTATTCACAACATATATTTATCCATTAACTTACTCCCCACTATATTAGCCTTGTCGTTATTTGATTAAGCATTTAAAAGCACATGGTATGCACCTTCAGGTAACCCGAAAAAAAACACGCGAACTTTTTGAAAATTAAAATATATATCGCCTAACCAAAATTGACAAACCCTACTTTGCAAAAAAGGCCCTCATAGAGGGCCTTTTATTTTTTTTACCAATCAATATTGTCTTTTAGAACGAATAATTTAGACCGAACAGCCAATAGGTTTGTAAATCGTTGTCTATAGAATCGAAAGTGGGCGTAGGGTCACCCACATCAAGATTATCAATGGCATAGCTTAAGGCTTCCTGTCTGTTGTTTCTTAGACCAAATTCGAACCCTAGACCAATACCTTTCCATAAGGTATATCCAAAAGAGTTGGTCCAGGTCCAGTTGGAATAATCCGCACTCTTATAACTTTGAAACATGGACAAATTAGTCTTAAAGTTTACTTTGCCCAATTTCCTGGTATAGTCGGCCACAATTTTTGCACCCAAAGAAGATTCAAAAACAGTATCTCCAGTACTGAACACAAAGTTGTAGTTTAAGGGGTGAATAACCACCACCAAATCGGTAATAGGGGTCCAAGTTGCTCCAACCCCAATATCCAAATAGCCAGGATCATTAAAATTATCTATAATCGTGGTCCTATATTCCCCCAAAGTAGATATAGCGAACTTATCACTCAATTTTTGGCCGTACAACGAAGTTATATTAAAGACATCTGTAGCGGACCGAAAGCTATCATCATCGGTATCAATATCCTTGTCATCAATTTTTACCCACCCAAGATTAATGTTCAATGAATTTCTCCAGAAAAACTTAGGTTGATTAAGATTGGCAAAGGCATTGGTAGTAATACCTATATTCCCTGCACTAGAATTTGGAGTGCCTTTGGAATACCAATTGTTAAATCCGGAAAGACTGGCACCAATGGTTCCAAAAGCGCCTTTTTTCCATCCGGGTATGGCATTTATTTTTCCTTGAATGGCGTCTACCCTTCCTTGTATTGCCGCAATGGAATCTTTTTTACTTGCCTTTTCCGCCTTTAACTCCTCCAAAGTCTGGGCAACAGTAATGTTCATAGCCAACAAAGCGACTATTGCTAGTACAATTTTCTTCATAATAATTAGTGTTTATTTATAGTGGTGCAAAAATAAGGAATGTTGGAAAAGGAGGGAACTATATCTATCGTTATTTTGCTTTGAACAAGGGTACCGAAGAACAGGCTTCCCCGTACATTACACTTTTGGCTACAGACTGAATTTTGGTCGTAGCCCACAAATAGGCATTAGCCGGAACAGGTTTGTTGGAACAGCCTTTGATGATCACTGGTTTGTCCACAAATTCGGACACATCCAGATTTTCTATTATAGACTGATAGAGTGAGGATTCCAACATCTCCAAATCCCCAATAATAATTTGCTTGGAATAAGGTTGTAGTTTGGTAGCAATAAGCATATACGCCCAACCAGGAATAATGGCCTCGGAAGAGCATGTTAATGCCACATATGCATCCTTGTATTTAGTCCAATCATGTTCCTCCAATTGTGCACGAAATTCCCTTTCACGCAGTATTAAGCCTTCGTACAACCAATCCTTAATATCCATAAGTATCCTTTCCCCTTTGGGGTATAAGTCCTCTAGATTAAAGGTCACCAGTTTACTTTGGGAGACACGATTTACAATTTCAGACATAAATTTTCGGTTTTACAATATCACATCCAATCGGCATAATAGATATTACAATAATTAATAAGTGTCACTGGAAGCCAAAACTATAGCATCCCTAGTTCCAATTTGGCTTCTTCACTCATTAATTCCTGGGTCCAAGGGGGATCAAAAGTAATTTCCACCTCAACATCTTTTAGCTCATCTATAGATTTTACCTTTTCCTCCACTTCCATTGGGAGCGACTCGGCAACCGGACAGTTAGGTGAGGTCAAGGTCATTAGAATTTTAACTTCATTGTCCTCGTTAACGAAAACATCATAAATTAACCCTAATTCATAAATATCCACAGGTATTTCGGGGTCATAAATTGTTTTAAGTACCCTCACTATTTTTTCTCCCAATTCCTGGGTGTCTATAGTTTCTATTTCTTCACTCATTGTTTTAAATATTTATGGCCTGCAAAAGGGGTTAGTGCAACAATCCTTGAGGCAGGACCAATTAATTTAATTGTGTTTGGTATGCCACAGCATACAATTTCAATTGTTTGATCATACTTACCAGGCCATTTGCCCTCGTAGGTGACAAATGCTCCTTTAATCCGATCTCATCTATAAAACTGGTATCTGCATCAATGATATCCTTAGGTTTTTGGTTACTAAAAGCCCTGATCAAAATAGCAATGATACCTTTTGTAATAATGGCATCGCTATCCGCAGTAAAAACTAATCTATCACCTTCCAGTTCTGCATGTACCCAAACCTTGCTCTGACAGCCCTTAATAATATTGTCGTCGGTCTTATACTGTTCCTTGATCATTGGCAGTGACTTTCCGAGCTCTATCATATACTCATAGCGCTGCATCCAATCCTCAAACATAGAGAATTCATCAACTATCTCTTCCTGTATTTCTTTTATACTCATATCAAAATTTTGTGCCCATTGTATAATGGTAACAATTCGAAACAAAAATACAATAAGTAATTTTGCATATCAACTATTTAAAAGATTGAAAATTAACTAAATGAAGTTATGACAGCATTGTTTTTGCACGTCTTACACTAGACACCAATATATCTACTTCTTCCTTGGTATTGTAGAAACTAAAACTTGCCCGTACAGTACCAGGAATTTTGTAAAAATCCATGATGGGCTGGGCACAATGATGTCCTGTTCTTACAGCAACACCAAGTTTATCCAATATACTGCCAATATCATAAGGATGAAGTCCTTCAATATTAAAGGAAATCACGGCTGTTTTTTCTTTGGTATCTCCATAAATTCTTAATCCATCAATGGCCAGAAGTTCTTGGGTCGCATATTGCAAAAGTTCGTGTTCGTATTGGGCAATGGCATCAAATCCAATGGCGTTCATATAATCCAGAGCAGCACCAAAAGCAATACCACCACAAATATTGGGGGTACCTGCCTCGAACTTATGGGGAAGATCGGCATAGGTAGTTTTTTCAAAGCTTACCTCTGCAATCATTTCACCCCCTCCTTGGTAAGGTGGCAGTTTATTTAGCCACTCCTCCTTCCCGTAAAGCATTCCTACTCCAGTGGGACCACACATTTTATGTGCCGAAACAACGTAAAAATCTACATCCAGTTTCTGAACATCCGCTTTTATATGTGGTGCCGCTTGAGCACCATCTATTAAGACGGCAGCACCTACATTGTGTGCAGCTGTTATAATTTTTTCTATTGGATTAATGGTCCCCAAGGCATTTGAAACATGGTTGCAGAATACCAGTTTGGTACGGTTGGAAAGTAATTTATGGTATTCCTCCATAACCAATTTGCCTTCCAAGTTCATTGGAATCACTTTTAAAACAGCACCAGTACGTTCACAGAGCATTTGCCAAGGCACAATGTTGGAGTGGTGTTCCAATGCGGAAACTATAATTTCATCTCCTTTTTCCAATAAAGTGGTAAAACCATTGGCTACTAAGTTTATACCATGGGTAGTTCCGGAGGTAAAAATAATTTCTTGGGACTTAGCGGCATTAAAATGCTTTTGTATTTTCTGCCTTGCTTGTTCGTAAACGTCCGTTGCCTCTTGGGACAGTGTATGAACCCCTCTGTGGATATTAGCATTGTAGTTGCTATAATAATCCACAATGGTATCTATAACCTTTTGCGGGGTCTGGGACGTAGCAGCATTATCCAGATATACCAAGGGATAGCCGTTTACCTTCCTATTTAAGATAGGAAAGTCCTTACGTATGCTCAATATATCGAAAACAGTTTGTATCATGTTAAAAATTCAATGCTGGAAATTACGTTGAATAGAAACTTACTAAAGGTCAAATCCTAAACGAACTCCCAATTTGTTGGCAATTAATTTGTTGATCCTAACCTTTAATTCCGGAATTCGTACACTTTCCAAAACGTTATTGGCAAAGGCGTACATAAGCAATGCCCGCGCTTCTTTTTTCGGAATTCCCCGAGACTGTAGGTAAAATAAAGCCTCCTCATCCAATTGCCCAATGGTACAACCATGTGAACATTTTACATCGTCTGCGAAAATCTCCAGTTGAGGTTTTGTATTAATTGTAGCCTTGTCACTTACCAAAATATTATTGTTCTGTTGAAAGGCATTGGTCTTTTGGGCAATTTTGTCCACAATAATCTTACCGTTGAAAACGCCAGTGGAATTTTCGCCATATATCCCTTTATAATCTTGATGGCTCTCACAATTGGGCTGTATATGATGCACCAAGGTATGGTGATCCACATGTTGTTTTTCCTCAATAATGGTAACCCCCTTCATGGTAGAATCTATACGTTCCCCATTTTGATAAAAATTAAGGTTGTTTCGGGTTAATTTGCCCCCAAAGGAAAAGGTATGAACCTTTACAACACTGCCGTCTTTCTGATCTATATAAGTATTGTCTATCAAGGAGGAAGTTGTTAAATCGTTCTGCACCTTATAGTAATCTACATTGGCATTCTTGGCCGCAAAAATTTCGGTTACCGAGTTGGTAAACACCTCATTGGCCGTTAGACTCTGATGGCGCTCTATAATCTGCATTTCTGCATTTTCCTCTGCGATGATCAAATTTCTAGGCTGCAACAAAAGTGCGGCCTCATTCCCGGTTGAAAAATGAACAATTTCTATCGGTTTTTTTGGAATCTTGTTTTTGGGAATATAAATATAGGCCCCTTCCCTGCTAAAAGCTGTATTCAAGGTAGTCAACGAATCGTCCTTGGATGCTATTTTATTAAAATAAACATCTATTATTTGCTTGTACATGGGCTTGTTCAAGGCCGAACTCATTAGGCATACATCCACTCCATCATGGGTAGTCTCCGACAAAAAAGAACTATATACCCCATCTACAAAGACAATTTTAAAGGTGTCTATTTCATGTAGAAAGTACTTTTTTACATCCCTGTATTCCAACATGCTTTCCTTTTTTGGAAAGATGCTGAAATCTATTTTTTGAAGCGTATTTAGGGAAGTATATTTCCAGGCCTCCTCCTTTTTAGTGGGAAAACCCTTTGTCTCAAAATTCTTGATGGCCTCAGAACGTATATCGTGTACCGGATGATCTACATCCACACTGTTTTCAAATGCCAAGAATGAGGAAACCAATTTTTCTTTTAAATCCATTTTTACAAGTTGTAATGTCTAAATGTCAAATGTTATAAAGTGCCTTGTCTAATTAGACAAATACTTAATAAACCCACTTAACATTTTAGATATATTCTCAATTTTTTCCTTTAATAAAATAAACTCCTTCTCCTCCATATACCCCAAATCCAATGCTAAATACAACTGCGATCTCACCTCTCCCGCAGAGGCTTTTGAAATGTATAGAAAGTGAATAAATTCCTTATTTGTATTTCTTTCAAACCCTTCCGCAATATTGGAACTTGTAGATACCGAAGCTCTCCTAATTTGTCTCTTTAAATCAATATCTTTTTCAAAATCACCCTTATTCGTCAAACCATAAATTGCCTTATTGAAATCCCTACTCTCTTTCCAAGCATTTATTTCTTCAAACGAATTTATTTTGGCCATCTCAAATACACATTCAGAATGCAATTTTGACTTTTAAACTTTCAACATTGAACATTAAAACTATATCACAGTTTCCTGTTTCAACCAATCGTATCCTTTTTCTTCCAATTCCAAAGCAAGGTCCTTAGTGCCCGATTTAACGATCTTTCCGTTATGTAATACATGTACAAAATCAGGTACAATGTATTCTAATAGACGCTGGTAGTGAGTAATTACAATAACGGCATTATCCTTACTCTTTAATTTATTGACCCCATTGGCTACAATACGCAAGGCATCAATATCCAAACCGGAATCCGTTTCATCCAAAATGGCCAATTTAGGCTCCAACATAGCCATTTGAAAAATCTCGTTTCGCTTTTTCTCCCCACCGGAAAAGCCTTCATTAAGGGAGCGTGACAAAAATTTTCTGTCAATTTCCAACATTTCCGACTTCTCACGGATCAATTTCAACATATCCTTGGCTGGCATATCTTCCAGTCCTTTAGCCTTTCTAGACTCATTGATAGCTGTTTTCATGAAGTTGGTCACAGAAACACCCGGAATTTCCACTGGATATTGAAAGGATAAAAATATTCCCTTATGTGCCCTATCTTCAGGTGAGGTGTCTTCTAAATTTTCACCTTCCAAAAATACCTCTCCTTCGGTAACTTCAAATTCTTCCTTCCCGGCAATTACGGCCGCCAAGGTACTTTTCCCTGAACCGTTTGGCCCCATAATGGCATGTACTTCCCCTGCATTCACCGTTAGGTTTATTCCCTTTAATATCTCCTTATCCTCTACTCTAGCGTGTAAGTTGTTAATTTTCAGCATTGTTCTTAATTCTAATTATTTTAAATAATTGGGCGCCTTCGGCATTTTATTAAAATCTTCTTTATACGTTTAAAGAAACGGTGGCGTTTATACAATTTCTTAAAGACCCCTCCTTGACGAAGACAGGACTTTAGAAACTATTTCCTTTATCCTACAGATCCTTCTAAACTTATTTCCAATAATTTTTGGGCTTCCACCGCAAATTCCATTGGCAATTTATTCAGTACTTCCTTACTAAAACCGTTTACGATCAAGGCAATTGCCTTTTCCGTATCTATTCCCCGTTGATTGCAATAGAATATCTGATCCTCGCCGATCTTACTGGTTGTGGCCTCATGTTCTATTTGTGCGGACTTGTTTTTTACTTCTATATATGGAAAAGTATGTGCCCCACATTCGTTCCCCATTAGCAAGGAATCACATTGGGAAAAGTTTCTGGCATTATCCGCCCTACTATTTACCTGTACCAATCCACGATAACTGTTTTGGGACTTCCCGGCCGAGATACCCTTGGAAATAATAGTACTCCTGGTGTTTTTCCCTAAGTGGATCATTTTGGTTCCCGTATCCGCCTGTTGATAATTGTTGGTTACGGCTATAGAATAGAATTCCCCAATGGAATTGTCCCCTTTAAGAATACAGGATGGATATTTCCAAGTGACTGCAGAACCGGTTTCGACCTGTGTCCAAGAAATTTTTGCATTCTTTTCGCACAATCCTCTTTTGGTTACAAAATTGAAAACACCACCTTGACCCTCCTTATTTCCAGGGAACCAGTTTTGAACAGTTGAATACTTAATTTCGGCGTCATCCAAAGCAATCAACTCCACCACTGCGGCATGCAATTGATTTTCATCACGCGAAGGAGCGGTACATCCTTCCAAGTAACTTACATAACTTCCTTCATCAGCAATTACAAGGGTTCTTTCGAACTGCCCGGTTCCAGCCTGATTGATTCTAAAATAGGTGGAAAGTTCCATAGGGCAGCGAACGCCTTTTGGGATATAACAGAAAGACCCATCGGAAAAAACCGCTGAGTTAAGGGCCGCATAAAAGTTGTCCTTTTGCGGAACTACAGAACCTATATATTTTTTGACCAGTTCAGGGTGCTCTTTAATGGCCTCTGAAATGGAACAAAATATGATTCCCTTTTCGGCCAGTGTCTTCTTAAAGGTGGTAGCAACCGATACCGAATCCATTACGATATCCACAGCCACTCCCGCTAATTTCTTCTGTTCGTCCAAAGAAATACCCAATTTTTTGAAAGTGTCCAGCAATTCCGGATCTACCTCGTCCAAACTATCGTACTTCGGTTTCTTATTAGGTGCGGAATAATAGGAAATAGCCTGAAAATCTGGTTTTTTATATTTAACATTGGCCCATTCGGGCTCCACCATTTCCTTCCAGATTTTAAAGGATTCCAAACGCCACAGGGTCATCCATTCCGGTTCTTCCTTCTTTTTGGAAATAGCTATTACAATTTCCTCATTTAAACCAATGGGAAACGTATCCGATTCAATATCTGTGTAGAAACCATATTCATACTCTTTGGTTTCCAGTTCCTTCTTTAATTCTTCCTCTGTATATGCCATTCTTCCTAATTTAACAATTGCTCAATGTAACAATTGGTTAATTACTTATCATCTCTAATGTACTCATTGGTACATTTATACTTTTACATCATTACTCCCTTAAAGAGAGAAACTCTCTCCACATCCACAAGTCCTTTGGGCATTGGGATTATTAAATACAAATCCTTTGCCATTGAGTCCCCCGGAATATTCCAGTACGGTACCAACTAGATAAAGAAAACTTTTTTTATCCACTACAATCCGCACTGCGTTATCCTCGAAAATTTTATCGGTTTCCGTGGTCTTATTATCAAAATCTAGCTCATAGGACAATCCACTGCAACCTCCGCTTTTAACACCTACCCGCACGTAATCCTTGCTGGCATCAAAGCCTCCTTCGGCCATTAGGGCCATTACCCTCTGCTTAGCTGTTTCAGATACTTTAATCATTCTTAATTGGATTTAATCTAAATAGTTTACAAATATAGTACATAAGTAGGGTTTTACCATATTTCCTAACATTAATATAACGAATAGCCAAATCAAAATTTCTTATGGACGAAAGGATGATTAAAGTGGACCACTTATTCCAAGTGGATCGTTCTTGGAAACATGGCTTAGATTTTTTAAGGAAACTATGTTTTGGAAGCTTACATTATGGCCCGTACCTAAGGATTGTCCAAAGAAAAAATTAACAAGTGCTACCCATTAGGAATCCATTAAATATCTATACGGATTATCCTTTGGACCAACAGTAAAAACCCATTGACCGGATCTTGCACCGGGTATGGGCCAAATAGCTCCCAATGAATGGCTTAAAATCCTTGGGTACTATAAGGCACCAAGATTTAAGGATTTTTAATTCCAGGGCTATCCATAGGTTTTTGGGTCATGGTGTACCAAGTTTCCGTTGACCAAAGTGATAGGTTATTTTCACTTTTAAAAGGCTTTGTTATGTGTATGTATACCACCCTGTTTTCTTTAATACCGCCAATCTCCAAAAATACTTTTTTCCTATCTGCAGAAAGGTTCACCAATTTAATTGGAAGTCCTTCCACACCCAATTTTGGTCCACCGTAGTCCTCCGTTGCTTCATAATAAAATTGTTGCACCTCAAAAGCATCGGCATTCACCAATTCATCAGAAGCTATCGGCTCAGTAAATTCAATTTCCATACCGTTGCTTTTCGCCCTGACCGCCAACATTTCAAAAGTAGCTTTTTCATTGTATTTAAAGCGATGTAGGGCATACCAAAGTCGCCCCTCATGCCTCCAATTGCCACCGGATCCCACCCCGCCGGCATACAGGTTACCATCAGGGCCCCAGACCGTCCTATTGATACCGGCGTCCAATCCCTGAATAAAACGGAAGACAGCACCCTGTTTTACACCGTCAACCTCATCAATAAACACCCTTTTAATGCCTCCGTGGGTAACATCCCCGTGAATCATTTGATCCTTATACGGTCCGATATTCAAAATGGCAGGTTGACTAGGTGAATTGCTAATTTCGCCATGTGGAAGCCAAACCAAAGGAGGATCTTCCTTATAATCCTTTACCCGCTCCCAATCAGCATGTTTAAATCCATAAAATTTACCCTTTTCCACCCGTACAATCTTACTGGTGGGTATCCAATTGCCCTGGTTGTCCGCCACATAAAGAGCGCCATCGGGTCCTTCTGCAATACCATTGGGGGTTCTAAAACCTTCGGCTATCACTTCAACCTCACTACCATCCTTACTAATTCTCACTACCTTTCCCCTATCCTTTACTTCTTTATATTCAGAGCCCAAATCTGTTGCCAAGGTGGCATAAAAACTCCCCTCTTTATAGACCAATCCAAAGGCAAATTCATGATAATGAGAGGTAACGTTCCAGGAATCACAAACTTTTTGGTATTCGTCTATTACCTCATCACCATCGGTATCTATCAATTTGGTAAGTTCCTGTTTTTGCAGAACATATAGTTCCCCATCTACCATTTTAATTCCCAAAGGCTCGGCCAAACCTTTGGCTATTTGCTTTACTTCTATAGATTCAGGGTCTTCGGTATTGTAATTTTTCAAAATGTACACGGAGCCGGAGGCGTCCCAGGTACAGATGACCATTTTGTCTTTGTCTATAAAATCTATACCGCCTATCCTTGGATGAAATTCCGAGGGTTTGGCCTGAAACATATCGAAAGACGGGTGGACCGCATTCAAAGGCATTTGGTCTCCAGGAACCGTACTCGCCTTTTTTGAAACATAAGGCAATAATTTTCGAAAAGCACTGCTGTCGTGATAAAATACTGAATCCGGGACCACTGTAAACTGCTCCCCATCATTAGACCATTGAAGCGAAAGACCGTAACCTCCACCGCCTTGTTGAAATTGCAACAAGAATTCATTCCACCCCTTTTCCAATACCGCCGATGCGTTTACGGCCTCAGCACCGTGATCTCCTCTGTTATCAATTATTTCGGAACCATTAAGCTTCAATACCGAACCATCATCACTTATTAGTCTAAATGTTTTTTTTACCTTTTCATTAGATTTTATAAACCCTTTAAACTCCATATAGAAATGTTCATTGATTTCTCCCAAAACCCCTGAAGTGGGTAAATGAATTGCAGGTGCAATTCCGTTTAATATTGGCAAGGTGTTCTTGGTAAGGTCTTCATACAGATCCCCACTGTCATTTACCAAATATAAACTTACTGCTGCTCCGGCCTGCTTTTCCTTTTTATCGCCACCCCTTCGATCTTCATTGTCCAAGGCAAAAGTGATGTCGGGTGTATTCAATGCAATATCCACAACCCTTTCCTCGGGTTCGGGCTCACCATCCAAAGACAAAATATAATAGGCCATATTCTGTGCTTCGGACCTAGATATATCAGGATGGGCCGACATGGCGATAGTGCCCCAATTCCCGGTTCCGCCAAGTCTAACTTTATCCGCCAAGGCATCAACAGTGGCCCAATTAAAAGGATATCTCTTAGCAATGGAATCATATGCGGGACCTACCAAGTTTTCGTTTTGAAGATGACAGGCACTACAATCGCCCCCTTCAACTATTTTCCTTCCAACGGCGATCATTCCTAAATCATCCGCAATTGGGGCTGTCCAATCTGCCGGAACAGGATTAAAATACGTCTTAACTACAGTATTTTGGGCAAGCTCCAACCCATTGTTATTTTCACTCCTTTTTGCCCCGTTCACGGTTTCCTTAAATATCAACTTATCGTCAGTACCATAATTCAATACGGCTATCAGGTCTTTGGACGAACCTTCAAGAATAGTAAAGGTCCTAACCAATCCCGAACGACCTTCTTCAAAAGCGTACTCCGGAATTTCACGAATCTTAACCGATTTTCCAGATTTTGATATCAATTCAAGGTTTATTCCTACTTGACCGTTGATCATGGAATAACCCAAATAATTGATTTTTGGAATTTCTACCCCCTCTTGGCTTTTAATCCTCCATTGAGTTTGTTGGGAATCATCCTGCACATGGGCAAAACCAAAACTTGTAGGCTGAATACCGTGTGCTGTAGTATATACGGCTCCCTCATAATTAACCCCGCCTTTCCACACTTTGTATAAATTTCCGGACTGTAGGTTGTAACAGGTATACAAATCCTTATTCAGGGCAACCGTCAACATCCTTGGCTGTTTATCCATAACCGATCTAAACACCCAAGTATCTATTGGTCGATCATAGTTTGATTTACGCTCACATGAGAAATTAACAACTATCAAAAACAAGATAATGGGCAGGTGGGAGAACGTAGTATTTTTCATTTCTTAGTTATATAAAACTTTTAAGTAAAATAAGATTATAGGATATAAATAAATTGATACTTGCTTAAACGATTAAAAAACAAAATTAATTTACGTCAATAAATGTGTTCCTATCCCAATATTATTGAGCTAAGCCACTAATTATCAATACGCAAAATCCATGAAAACCCCTCAAACCCAAAATAGTTTTGAGGCAATAACTGATAAATTAACAAAATATATAGAAATTTATTAAAACATCTTTATGCAGATTACAAAAAATTAATTTAAATTCAAATCCATTTTAAAAAAATAGAAAAACTTTCAAAAATTATGTCCAAAAAAAAGACCGCATTTAGTAACAATTCGCGAAGAGATTTTATTAAAGGTACCGGCTTGGCAACTGCCGGATTTATGATTGTCCCAAGACACGTATTGGGAGGTCCAGGTTATGTTGCCCCAAGTGACAAACTTAATATTGCCGGCATTGGTGCCGGTGGTAAAGGTAGAAGTGATATTGCTTCCTTTGCAGAAAGTCCCAATGTTAATATTGTAGGGCTTTGCGATGTAGATGACAGACAGGCTGTTGAGTCCAGGAAATCGTTCCCAAAGGCAAAATACTATGCCGACTTTAGAAAAATGTTGGAAAATGAAAAGGACAATATTGATGCCGTATCGGTATCAACTCCAGACCACAATCATGCTGTAGCTGCCTATATGGCCATGTCCATGGGCAAGCATGTCTACGTTCAAAAACCATTGACACACGATATCTGGGAAGCTAGAATGCTTACCGAGGCAGCAAAAAAATTCAAGGTAGTTACCCAAATGGGGAACCAAGGTGGCTCAGGTGATGGCGTACGAAAAATGAAAGAACTTTATGATACAGGTATCATAGGTGAAGTACATACTGTAAAATGTTGGACCAATAGGGCTATATGGCCACAAGCACTTCAAACACCAACCAAAAAAGATAAAATACCCAAAGGGTTAAATTGGGACCTTTGGTTAGGTACCGCCGAAATGCGCGATTATAACGATGCCTATCTTCCTTTTGATTGGAGGGGTTGGTCCGATTTTGGAACTGGTGCACTTGGAGATATGGCCTGCCACATAATGGATCCCGTATACCGAATACTGCCTATACTTTATCCTAACCAGGTTGAGTGCAGCGTTTCAGATTCCTTTAAAGGGAAATTTGAAACAGCCGATTATCCTAAGAGTTTTCCGAATTCCAGTAAAATACACCTGAGCTATCCAAGAACCGATGGCAAAGGCAACGTAAAAGTTACTTGGATGGATGGTGGACTTCTACCAGAAAGACCAGATGAAATGGGCGACGACGAAGCTTTGGGCAACTGGGATGGTGGAGTACTATTTATTGGTACCAAAGGCAAATTATTGGCCGACTGTTATGGCGCCAATCCAAGACTCCTTCCTTTATCGCTAAACGAACAATTTGAAGTTGCAGAGACTATTGCGAGAGTTCCGGAAGGCCACTATCTACAATGGGTAAACGCCTGTATGGCGGGTTATGGCAATGCCGAAACCAGTTCTTCATTTGATTATGCCGGTCCTTTTACTGAAAGTATACTAATTGGTAACTTAGCGTTAAAAGCCTATTTTGAAGTAGACCCTAATGCCGATAAGGGCAGTTTCTGGGGAGGCTCAAAATACAACGGAAGAAAACGCTTGTTATGGGATGCTGAAAATATGAGGGTTACCAACTTTGAGGCTGCCAACAAATACGTAAAACGTAATTATAGAGCGGGATATTCTGTGGGATAGACCCTGGGTTATAATTTGATTTAATAGGCCGGACTTTATAAGTATCCTTAAAAATACTTATTTAGGTCCGGCTTTTTTATTGCTTACTTATAGAACCTTTATTAGTGATATAATGGATATACTCCTTATTTTTGCCGCATGATAGAAGACAAAAATCAAGAAAAGACAGGACTGGATCAATTGGGAGAGTTTGAATTGATAAAACATCTTACCAAAGATTTTACCTTACAGCATAAATCTACCCTTAAGGGAATTGGAGATGATGCCGCGGTGTTGGATTTCAAGGACAAGAAAGCCGTAATATCTACGGATCTATTGATAGAAGGAGTGCATTTCGACCTCAGCTATATGCCCCTGAAACACTTGGGCTATAAGTCGGTCATGGTAAATTTATCCGATATCTATGCCATGAACGCCACGGCCACGCAAATAACTGTATCCATTGCCGTTTCCAATAGATTTCCCTTAGAAGCTCTTGAAGAATTTTATAGCGGGGTTGCCTTGGCCTGTGAAATATATAAGGTAGACCTAGTGGGTGGGGATACTACCTCCTCTACCAAAGGAATGTTGGTAAGTGTTACCGCCATAGGAGAAGCCAAGGAAGAGAATATTGTATACAGAAGTGGGGCCAAACCCAACGACCTATTAGTGGTATCAGGGGATTTAGGTGGTGCCTACTGTGGTTTACAGGTTTTGGAAAGGGAAAAGGAAGTTTTCAAAGTAAATCCAAACAATCAACCCGACCTATCACCATACACTTATATTGTAGAACGCCAATTGAAGCCCGAAGCCCGAAGGGATATAAAAGGCTTGTTGGAAAAGTTGGAGATTCTCCCCACTTCTATGATCGATATCAGCGATGGACTTTCCTCTGAAATTTTACATTTATGCGATAAAAGTGAGGTGGGATGTAATTTATTCGAAGATAAAATTCCGTTGGATCCAACTGTAATTTCGGCATGTGAAGAATTTAAAATGGACAGTACACTGGTAGCCTTAAGCGGAGGTGAAGATTATGAATTATTGTTTACCATAGACCAAAAGGACTTTCCAAAAATAAAGGGTAATCCCCATTTTACGGTAGTGGGCCATATGACAGATAAGAATGAAGGTGTTCATTTGGTTTCCAGAAGCAACACCAAAATTCCTATCACTGCCCAGGGTTGGAATTCCTTTTCATAAAGGAAAGGGATCTATTGGGATCATTTAGGAAAAAAGAATTCCCGAAAACCTAGGACGTTCCTTACTTAACTGTCGTGGGGCGCTGGACAGCCAAGAATATGGGCGTTCATTAATTTACGGGAATAACTTCAAAAACTCCGATACCGCTTAAGGTCGGAATTAAGTTGCCAAGCATGGTTTAGGCTACCTGTTGGGTAGCCCTATGTCTTTTCTGATAAATATCTTGTAAGGTATTGTTGATATCCTGCAATTCCGGGGTCAAGTTGGATAGATTTCCACTTACATCCGTAGTTACCTCTTTATTACAATGAACACATTTATATTCCTTGATGTGTAAGGTTACCTTCTTGGATACTATGTAGTGATGTCCAAATATGCTGCAGCAGATAGCGCTGAGTTTTGTTCCATAGTCTGTCATAACTTTCTTCATAATGCAGGTTTTTTAGGTGGCATTGGTAAGGCTTAGGGGACCGTAAAATGCAAAAATTAAACTTTAGGTTATCAGGTGAAAGCACTTATTAAATGACTTTCAGATAATTAACGCCAACACCCTTTCATTTATTGAGTACAACCTGTTTTTTTTTCGTTTTTTTTTAGCAAAATTTGATTTTTTCGACCAACTGCACTTATTGGGTGATTATATACCCATTTAAACTAAACGGTTTTTAAACTATCTTTCGCCAAAATTGCCTTAAATGCCCAATACTAAGGATACCCTTGTCACCTCCTTTGCATTATTCTCCTTATTTTTTGGGGCAGGAAATTTAATTCTCCCACCCCTATTGGGGTTTCAGTCCGGAAATTGGTGGTGGCTGGTAGCATTGGGGTTTGCAATGTCTGCGGTCTTAGTGCCCATATTGGGAATTTTGGCCCACGCCAAATTACAGGGTACCATTTATGATTTTGGAAAAAAGGTCTCGCCAAATTTTAGTCTTGTCTATTCTTTATTGATCTATGCAATTTCGATAAGCTTGCCCTCGCCACGTACTGCCGCCGTAACCCATGAAATAGCAGTGCAACCGTTTTTCAATACTCCTGCCCTACTTAGCAGTATCGTCTACTTTACTTTAGTTTTTATTTTTGTCATAAATCGATCTAAATTATTGGACATATTGGGTAAATTTCTTACCCCTGCCATCATATTGATTTTGGTTTTGATAATCGTTACAAGCCTTTTTACGCTTGACTTCAATTTTGGGACCACCGATATTACCAGTCCGTTCAGCGATGGCATTTTGGAAGGCTATCAAACATTTGATGCTATTGGGGCCATTGTAGTTGGCGGTGTCATCATTGTCTCCATTAATTTAAAGCAGAACACATCCTTTGAAGACAAAAAAACTTTGGTCCGTAATGCTGGCTGGCTGGCTGGTTTGACCCTCTTTATAATTTACTCGGGCCTTATCCTTACCGGGGCCCTGAACCATCTTAATTTTGAATTGAATATCACCAGAATAGAATTACTTGCCGGAATAAGCAAACAAAGCCTGGGCAATAACGCCAATATTTTCCTGAGCATTTTAGTAAGTCTGGCCTGTTTTACCACTGCCGTAGGCATTGTTACAGGAACCGCTGATTTTATCAAGGACCGACTCCCTAAATACAAACATGCCTATCTGCTAACCGCAATAATTGGTTGCCTACTAGGGATTGCCATGGGACAATTTAATGTGGCCTATATTATTACGGTAGCTTTTCCGGCACTTATGTTTATATATCCTATAACTATAATATTAATCCTCCTGAATGTAATGCCGGAAAAATGGGCTTCACCTATGGTTTTTAAGTCTGTAGTAATCACCACCATTATTTTCAGTATTCCTGATTTTATGGGGAGTTTAGGAGACCTTGTTCCCCAAATGGGAATCTTCACATGGATCCCCCTAAGCGACTACCGTCTGGGATGGGTAATACCCGGTTTGGTAGCTTTTGTGGTTTCGAATCTTATAAGTGAATACCTATCTCCCAAGGGGCATAGCCAAAAAGAAAGTTTTTAAAAATAAAAAAGAGCTGGCTTATGCCAGCTCTTTCATATATAATTATAGTAACGACTTAAGAATTAACATTCATCAATTCTTCAATCTCTTCAACCTCAATAGGAATATTGGCCATAAGGTTAAAGGGAGCCCCTTTTTCTTGGATAACCACATCATCTTCCAATCTGATACCCATATTTTCCTCCGGAATATAAATTCCGGGCTCCACAGTATAGACCATATTGGCCACCATAGGCGTTTTTAATGCGCCGTAATCGTGGGTATTTAATCCAATATGATGGCTGGTGCCGTGCATAAAGTACTTTTTATAGGCCGGCCAATCTTTATCCTCATTTTGCACATCGGCCTTATCCAGCAAGCCCAATCCCAATAACTCGGATGTCATTAATTTACCTACTTCCTTATGGTATTCCCCCCACATGGTCCCGGGCACCAACATGGCCGTGGCGTCATTCTTTACCCGTAGCACTGCTTCATAAACCGCTTTCTGCCTAGGGGTAAACCTGCCGTTTACTGGAATGGTACGCGTAAGGTCACTGGAATAATTGGCGTATTCTGCCGCAACATCCATCAATAACATATCCCCGTCCTTACATTCGCGGTTATTTTCTATATAGTGCAATACATTGGCATTATTGCCAGATGCTATAATAGGGGTATAGGCAAAGCCCTTGGACCTATTACGGATAAATTCGTGCAACAACTCCGCTTCAATCTCATATTCCATAACCCCAGGTTTTACAAAACCCAATAGGCGCCTGAATCCCTTTTCGGTAATATTACAGGCCGTCTGCATGATGGCAATTTCCTCCGGCTCCTTCACCCCCCTAATTTCCTGTAATATAGGACTGCTTTTGGCCCATAGGTGCGCAGGATAATCTTGTTTGCATTTTAATATAAACCTATCTTCCCTTGTTTGGGTCTCCACGGCCTGGCGGTAATGCTCGTTGGTATTAAAGTATACCGTTTCCACTTCGGTCATAAGATCATAAAAGATCTTATCAAAATCTGTCAACCAATAAATGGTTTCGATCCCAGATACTTCCGTAGCTTTTTCTTTGGTTAATTTTTCTCCTTCCCAGACTGCAATATGTGCATTGGTTTCCCTTACGAACAAGACCTCTCTATGCTTTTTCTCATGAGCATCCGGGAACAACAACAAAATGGTCTCCTCTTGATCCGCACCACTTAAATAAAACAAATCCCTATTCTGTTCAAAAGGCATGGTACTATCGGCTCCCATGGGATACAGGTCATTGGAATTAAAAACGGCAATACTCTTTGGCTTCATCCGGGCCATAAATTTCTTGCGGTTCTTTACAAACAAGTTGTTATCTATTTGCTGATATTTCATTTTTCTGCTTTTGTCGTCAAATTTAATAAATAGGAAACGCTTTACCCCCCACAAAGCGTTAAATGATTTTTAAAACCACTCCTTTCCAACCATCGAAACTTTAAAATACCATACCTTCGTCCCTAGATTTTATATAATAAAAGTGTGGTGTATTATGCCCTATAAAGTCCCTAAAATATTGTCTATAGTTATGACTAAAAATCTAGTTCTTTTATTGATAAGTGCGGTTACCCTAAGCTGGGCACAAACAAAAAATTCTGCAGTTACTACAGACGATTATTTAGATATCCTCAGGAACAACCTTAGCGGGGAACAGGCCTATGAAACCACCGCATTCATAGAACAATTTTGGCGAGTGGTAGGCAATGAAGGTTTTAATAAGAGCATCCAAAAAGTGGCAGAATCCTTGAAAGCCGCAGGTTATGTCTTGGAGGAAAACGCATCCAAAACAGATCGGTTTACCTACAGATTGGAAAAAAGGCCCTTGCAACATCCCACTTGGGAAATTGTAGATGCAAACGTTACCCTGATTGGGGAAAATAACCCATTGCTATCCTACACCTCCAATAGGAACATGGTCTATTTAAATTCAATATCGACTCCGAGTAATGGAACAACTGCAGAAGTTATTTATGTTAAGGACATAAATGATCTTCAAAGCATTTCTGTAAAAGGAAAAATTATTTTTACGGAAACACAGGCTACCGAAATTTATAAGGAAGGGGTTTTAAAAAAAGGTGCTTTGGGTATGGTCACCTATGATAATCCCGACTATTTGAACCCTGAAAAAAATGTAAATTCCATTCAATTCCGAAGCTTGAAATTCGATCCCAAAAACACTTGGGGCATTGCCCTTTCCTATAGGGCCAAAGAAAGGCTAAAGGCGGCATTGGAAAAAGGAAAAGTATATGCCAAGGTAAATATTTCCAGCAAAATCTATCCTTCCGAAGAACTAACATTGGTTGCCGATATAAAGGGCTCCGAAATGCCAGAAGAACGCCTAGTGTTCAGCGCCCATATACAGGAACCTGGTGCCAACGATAATGCCAGTGGAGTGGGCGCCCAATTGGAAATGGCCACAGTAGCTGCCAAATTAATCAGAAATGAAAGTATTGATGCACAGCGTACCATGACCTTTATTTGGGGTGATGAAATTATATCTACAAAAAGATACCTTCAAGAAAATGAAAAAAGGGCCAAGGGCATAAAATGGGGGCTAAGCTTGGATATGGTCGGAGAAAACACGGCTATTACAGGGGGCTCGTTTTTAATTGAAAAAATGCCGGACCCAAGTGCCATATGGACCAGGGGGAAAGACAAACATACAGAATGGGGCGGCAATCTGCTTACCATGGAGGATATGAAGCCCCATTACCTAAATGACTATATGATCCATAATTTTTTGAAGCAGGGGAAGGTTGCCCATTGGGAAGTAAATACCAATCCTTATGAAGGTGGTAGTGACCATACCCCATTTTTGGACAACAATATACCCGGATTATTATTTTGGCATTTTACAGATCAGTTTTATCATACCGATAACGATAGATTGGATAAGGTCTCCCAAGAAACACTTAAAAATGTAAGCATTGCAGCCTTGGCAAGTGCCCTAACCTTAGTAAATGGTGATTCTTATTCAGCAATGGATATCGTTAAAATAGTACGGGATGCGGCAACAAATCGCCTTTCTGAGGAATTTCTGCTCAGTGAAAAATCCATCAAAGCCGGAAACCTCTTGGAAAGTGAGATAGATATAATAAAAGCTTGGGAAGATTGGTATTTAAAGGCCATTGCATCTACAACAGACTTGGCCTCCCCGGAAAATACGGTAATTTTGGATAAAGCCATTTTAGAGGCCCAGGCTACAATTGAGTCCCAATCAAAAATGTTTGTCGCAGAATTGGAAAAATAAGCTTGCTGGGATATTTCTAGGCATCATAAAAAAATTCTAATCGTCCATCACCATTAACTCTTAATGCCACTAGGTTAGTTGATCTAAATTCACCTTAATCATCCAGCACCAGAGCAATGCCGCCCATAACCAAAGTATAAGTAAGTATGCACCTACAAGCAGCACTTTGGATTGGGTTATTTTTTGGATGTAGTACCAGGCCACCGCGCCAAACACAAAACCAAAGGACCATAACATGCCCACCATAATAACACTGGGCCACACCCAATCGCCACTCCAATCATTTAGAGTGGGATAAGAGGCAAACAGGAAAGAAACCGGGTAATACAACAAACCTCCCAAAGCACCCATACTTACAAGGCCCAATATTGCCGTTATAAAAAAAGCAATTAAAGAGAATTTAATATTTAAAGACCAGTTCTTCCAGAATACCATCCAGTTATCCCAATTTATAATTCGGTTAGTTTCTAACGTTTGGAAACCAATAAAAGTATGGACGAACCAATGGGAATCAAATATTTTAACAAGAAAAAACCTTCAAAATAAACAACAATTGTTTGAGATTTTACATCAGCACTTTTCTACAAACCAGCATTTTATATGCGGTAAATAAAAAGTCATCTAAAAAGATTGCTCAAGGAAAACATTTCCTTTACCCAACTATTTTTGAAGTTGGATGAAAAAAGATTTATAGTATTTCCTCAATAAAATTGTGGATTTCTTTAAATTGGTTCTAAATACTGTACATAAATTCAACAAAATTTGTTGGTAACTCGTTTGTGGAGTAAATTTGTAATCAAAACAAATAACTAATGAGTGGATTTTTAAACTCTTCTATAGGCAGAAAGTACACCATGGCCCTTTCCGCCTTTTTCTTAATGATCTTTATACTTCAACATTTTGCCATTAATATCCTGTCTGTTCTTAGTCCGGATACTTTTAATGAAACCTCACATTTTATGGGCACCAATGCCTTGGTACAATACGGGCTGCAACCTGTACTGCTTTTTGGGGTTGTCTATCATTTTGTTATGGGGTTTGTATTGGAAATAAAGAATAAAAATGCCCGTGCCATAAAGTATGCCAAAAACAACGGTGCTGCCAATTCCACTTGGATGAGCAGAAATATGATATGGAGCGGTGGCTTCATCCTTGTTTTCTTGATCATACATTTCGTGGATTTCTGGTTTCCTGAAATAAACACAAAATATATTCAAGGAGACATGTCCGGCCTACTAGCCGATGGGGAGGGTTACCGTTATTACGAAGAACTGGTCCATAAATTTGAGCCTATTTGGAGGGTTGCCCTTTATTGTATAGGTTTTATTTTTCTTTCATTGCACCTACTTCACGGCTTTAGTTCAGCATTTCAGTCTGTTGGTGCCAACAATAAATATGTAAAAGGGTTAAAAGGATTTGGAAAGGCTTACGCTGTTTTAATTCCGTTAGGATTTATTTTCATTGCACTTTTTCACCATTTTAACCATTAATAATACAATTCTATGTCTGTATTGGATTCTAAAATACCAAAAGGCCCATTAAAGGATAAATGGACTACCTATAAGGATAAAATAAACTTGGTAAATCCTGCGAATAAGCGAAACATCGACGTTATTGTTGTTGGTACTGGCCTTGCAGGAGGTTCTGCCGCTGCAACCTTGGCCGAGCTAGGTTATAGGGTCAAAGCATTCTGCTATCAGGATTCCCCGCGTAGGGCGCATTCCATTGCTGCCCAAGGGGGTATTAATGCCGCAAAAAACTATCAAGGGGATGGGGATTCTACCTATCGCTTGTTTTACGATACTGTAAAAGGTGGGGATTACCGTTCACGTGAGGCCAACGTATATCGTTTGGCAGAGGTTTCGGCCAATATCATTGATCAATGTGTAGCACAAGGGGTACCTTTTGCTCGGGATTATGGTGGATTATTGGACAACCGTTCTTTTGGTGGTGTTTTGGTTTCCCGTACGTTTTACGCTAAAGGACAAACAGGACAACAATTATTGTTAGGGGCATATTCTGCCATGAACAGACAGATTGCCCGTGGGAAAATAGAAATGTACAACAGGCACGAAATGCTGGATGTTGTAAAGGTTAATGGCAAGGCTCGTGGTATTATAGCCCGTAACTTGGTTACCGGGGAAATAGAGCGCCATTCCGCACACGCCGTAGTAATTGCATCCGGGGGTTATGGAAATGTATATTTCCTCTCTACAAATGCCATGGGATCTAACGCCACAGCAGCATGGAAAATACATAAAAAGGGTGCCTTTTTCGCCAACCCTTGTTATACCCAAATTCACCCAACCTGTATCCCACGCTCGGGAGACTATCAGTCCAAATTGACCTTAATGTCCGAATCATTAAGAAATGATGGACGTATTTGGGTCCCTAAAAATATGGAAGATGTATTGGCCATTAGGGAAGGCAAATTAAAACCTACCCAGTTGAGCGAGGATCAAAGGGATTACTATCTAGAAAGAAGATATCCCGCCTTTGGAAACTTGGTGCCACGTGACGTGGCTTCCAGAGCAGCGAAAGAAAGATGTGATGCCGGATATGGTGTCAACGCCACTGGGGAAGCCGTATATCTGGATTTTAAGTCCGCTATAGAAAGATACGGTTTGGAACAGGCTAAAATTCACGGAATACAAAATGCGTCCAAAGAAAAAATTACAGCACTGGGCGAAGCAGTAGTAGAAGAAAAATATGGAAACCTATTTCAGATGTACGAGAAAATCGTAGATGAAAATCCATATAAGACCCCAATGATGATCTATCCTGCAACCCACTATACCATGGGCGGAGTTTGGGTAGATTACAACCTAATGACTACCGTAGAAGGATTGTATTGTATTGGAGAGGCAAATTTCTCCGATCATGGTGCCAACCGTTTGGGAGCATCTGCATTAATGCAAGGCTTGGCCGATGGTTATTTTGTGTTGCCGTACACTATAGGTGATTACCTTTCCCATGAAATTAGGACAGGTAAAATTCCAACAGACTCTCCCGAATTTGACGCAGCGGAAAAAGAAGTAACCGAAAGGATTAATTTCTTTGTCAATAATAAAGGAACGCATTCAGTAGATTATTTCCATAAACGTTTAGGTAAAGTTATGTGGGACAAATGTGG
The DNA here is from genome assembly GCF_018860365.1 of Arenibacter algicola. Classification (GTDB taxonomy): domain Bacteria; phylum Bacteroidota; class Bacteroidia; order Flavobacteriales; family Flavobacteriaceae; genus Arenibacter; species Arenibacter algicola_B. The sequence continues at coordinate 121,037 of NZ_JAHKPO010000013.1, read as the reverse complement.
TATGTCCCGTAACGCTCAAGGCCTCAAGGAAGCCATTGCAGAAATTAAGGCTATTCGTGAAGAGTTCTATAAGGAAGTAAAAGTCCCTGGTTCCGCCAATGAGATGAATCCGGAATTGGAGAAAGCAGGAAGAGTGGCAGATTTCTTGGAATTGGGAGAATTGTTTGCCAAAGATGCCTTAATGCGCGAGGAATCCTGTGGTGGACATTTCCGTGAGGAGTCGGTAGAAATCGATGGAGAGCAAAAAGGGGAAGCAAAACGTAACGATAAGGACTATGCGTTCGTAGCTGCCTGGGAATACAAAGGGGAACCTTCGGATGCCGTTTTGCACAAAGAGCAATTGGAATTTAAGGATATAGAATTAAAACAAAGAAGTTATAAATAAATAGTATTGAGATATTAGAAGTGAGATATTAGAAATCTCACTACTTAGTACTCATTACTCAATACTTAAGATATGAATCTTACATTAAAAATTTGGAGACAGAAAGGACCACAGGACAAAGGTAAAATGGTCGATTATAAAGTGACTGAGATTTCAGAACACATGTCTTTCTTGGAAATGATGGATGTTTTAAACGAACAGCTAACCAATAAAGGGGAAGAGCCTGTTGCTTTTGACCATGACTGTCGCGAAGGTATTTGCGGTATGTGCTCTATGTACATCAATGGGGAAGCCCATGGCCCGGATAGGGGGGTTACCACATGTCAGTTGCATATGAGAATGTTCAAGGATGGTGATACCATTACCATTGAACCGTTTAGGGCAAAAGCCTTTCCGGTTATCAAGGATTTGGTCGTAGACCGCAGTTCATTTGATCGTATTCAACAGGCTGGTGGTTATATATCGGTCAACACCTCTGGAAATACCCAAGACGCCAATGCCATTCCAATAGATAAGCATTCGGCCGATACCGCCATGGATGCCGCTACCTGTATTGGTTGTGGCGCCTGCGTAGCAAGTTGTAAAAATTCCTCTGCCATGTTATTTGTTGGGGCCAAAGTATCCCAATACGCATTACTTCCGCAAGGACGGGTTGAGGCTACGGACAGAGTGAAAAATATGGTTGCTCAAATGGATTTGGAAGGATTTGGAAACTGTACCAATACAGGTGCTTGTGAGGTAGAATGTCCGAAAGGAATTTCCCTGGAAAACATTGCCCGTATGAACAGGGAGTTTTTCAGTGCCAGCATAAAAGGATAGTACGGATTACAATATAATTTATAATCTAAAGAAACAGACCCCATCCCTTTTCAGGAATGGGGTTTTTGTTTATTCATATTTTAAAAATCAAGTATCTTTAAGTATGAACAAGGAATATAAGGAAGAACGGATAATAGTTCCGCGTTTTAATGAAGAGTCCGGTTTTTATACCACTCCGGAACGCTCCAAGATGATGGGAAAGATCCGTGGCAAAAACACTATACCCGAATTGAAATTTAGAAAGGCTCTATGGGCCGAAGGATATCGGTATAGAATTGACTACAAGAGGTTGATAGGCAAACCCGATATAGTCCTAAAAAAATACAAAACCGTTATTTTTATAGATGGGGAATACTGGCATGGTTATAACTGGAAAGAAAGGAAACAAAAAATTAAAACAAACAAAGAGTTCTGGATTCCAAAAATTGAACGTAATATTCAACGGGATAAGGAAGTGAACCAAGAGCTACAACAATTGGGCTATACCGTTTTCAGATTTTGGGAGAGGGAAATTAAGAAAGAATTGGATCAATGTCTAGATCAGGTAATTCAGCATTTACAAACGCAGCAATCCTAATCTACCTATAACAAATTAAAACGCTCTCAAATGCCCAAATATAGCCACAAAATATTCTCTAAGCTTCCCAATGTAAAAACTACGATTTTTACCACCATGGGGCTATTGGCGCAAAAACACAACGCCATAAATCTATCACAGGGCTTCCCGAATTTTGAGCCCGATCCTTCCTTGATAGATTTGGTAACACAGGCCATGAAACAGGGCTACAATCAATATGCCCCTATGGCAGGTGTCCTGGAACTTCGCGAAAAAATTGCAGAAAAAATTGAACAACTCTATGGTAGACACTACAATCCGGACAGCGAAATAACCGTGACCATAGGTGCCACACAGGCCATTTTTACCATCATTACGGCATTTATAAGCCATGGTGATGAGGTTGTAGTCATTAAGCCTGCATACGACTGTTATGAGCCCGCCATTGAAGTCAATGGGGGCATTCCAGTATTTGTACAACTAAACAATATCGATTTTAAGGTGGACTGGGAAGAATTCCGTTCCAAGATTACCTCTAAAACCAAAATGGTCATAATTAACACCCCTCACAATCCTAGTGGCACCATATTCTCCAAAGAAGATATGCTTCAATTACAGCAAAGTCTTGAAAAAACAGATATAATTGTCATTAGCGATGAAGTATACGAACATATTGTTTTTGATGACCTTGAGCATGAAAGCGCTTCAAAATTCGACGACCTCGCCACCCGCACCTTTGTCTGTGGTTCCTTCGGAAAAACCTTTCATATAACCGGCTGGAAAATGGGATATTGTGCAGGCCCGTCCGAACTAATGCACGAATTTCGTAAAACCCATCAGTTTAATGTATTTAGTGCTGACCATGCCGTTCAAAAAGCTTTGGCCACCTATTTAAAGGAACCAGAACACTATCTTAGTCTCAACAAGTTTTATCAGGATAAGCGCGATCTTTTTCTTTCCGGATTAAGCAATTCTAGATTTAAAATACATCCCAGCCAAGGAACCTATTTTCAATTGGTGGATTTTAGTGACATTACCCTTGAACTGGATGAAGTATTTGCGGAACGTCTGGTAAAGGAATTCCAAATAGCCAGTATTCCTATTTCCGGGTTCAATACTATGGGGATTGATAATCACTTAATGCGATTCTGTTTCGCGAAGACCAACGAAACTTTGGAAAAGGCCACAGCAATTCTATGCAAGCTTTAATATATAGGGTTTATATCGACAATCCCTCCTGAAGGTCCAACCGCATCAACCAATCCGTTTGCTCATCATTACCAATAAAATAAGGATGGCTACCAAACTTATAGAACCCCAATCTTTGATAAAATTTAATGGCCTTAGGATTGTGCTCCCAAACACCAAGCCACAAATAAAACCTATTTTTGGTTTTTGCAATGGATATTACCTGCCGTAGTATCCACTCCCCAATTCCTTGACCTTGAAATTCTGCCAGAACGTAGATCCGTTCCAACTCTATGGAATCAATATCCTTAATATCCGATTGGGCTTCCTTTTCGTTTAATTTTATGTATCCCACTAAACTGGAATCCTCATAAATAAAATAAAAGGATGAATTAATATCCTTGAGTTCCTTCAAAAGCGTTTCCTCGCCAAAAGCGGAATCCAGGTATTCCTTAAAATCCTCCGGCTTATTGTCCTTTTCAAAAGCCTCTATAAAGGTCCTTCTGCCTAGATTAACCAAAACCCCCAAATCGGTAACGGAGCATGGCCTCAAATGTACTTTCATTGCTTTGCTTTCCTCCTTAAAAATACGACTTTTCATTTGTTCCAAAACAAAAAAGGGAGCAATACTATAAAGTATGCTCCCTTTGTAAACTATTGATTTATGCTATAGCATAAATAATTTTTTTGTCAATCTTACAATGCCTGTGAAAAAGTCATTTCGATAAACTTGAATTTCTTTTTGAGTGCGGGTGTGGTTAATTTGGGCTTCCATAATAATTTAGGTTTAGTAGTTGTTAAATTTGGGGTTTAACTTCTGTTATTAATTGCAATATAATTCAGATAAACGCAACATTTAAAAAATTGTTGTGAAACATACAGTAATTGTTGTATGCATATAAAAATAGTTATTTTGATCGATATATACCCTTTCCAAAATGTTAAATAGAGACTGTTCATTTAAGAGTATTATAAAATAAAAATTCAATAAAATATGATACACTTAATTGAACATACCCGTTAAATATCCATCTCTGGGATATCGCCTTCTACTATTAAATTCCCTTCAGTAGCCTTCACTATCTCATCAACGCTAACACCAGGCGCCCTTTCCAACAATTTAAATCCCTTGGGAGTCACATCCAGTACGGCCAAATTGGTCACAATCTTTTTTACACACCCAACTCCGGTTAATGGCAAAGTGCATTTCTTTAACAACTTGGATTCGCCTGCCCTATTGGTATGCATCATGGCAACAATGATGTTCTCAGCAGAAGCCACCAGATCCATGGCCCCACCCATTCCCTTGACCATTTTTCCCGGAATTTTCCAATTGGCAATATCACCATTCTCAGAAACCTCCATGGCTCCCAAAATGGTAAGGTCTACATGTTGGCCACGAATCATCCCAAAGCTCGTTACAGAGTCGAAAAACGAGGCTCCTGGCAGTGTTGTGATGGTCTGTTTGCCTGCATTGATTATATCGGCATCCTCTTCCCCTTCAAAAGGAAAAGGCCCCATTCCCAACACCCCGTTTTCACTTTGAAATTCCACACTGATATCATCCCTGACAAAATTGGCCACCAAAGTAGGTATCCCTATTCCCAGGTTTACATAATATCCGTCCTTTACTTCCTTTGCAATGCGTTTTGCTATTCCGTTTTTATCCAACATAATGTTGATTTGATAATTAGTTAATTTGATGATTTGGCACGTTTACTTGTGCCTATAATTTTCGAAATAATTCGAATAATAGATTCCAACTCTGAAAAAAGGGCTTCTTGCGGATTTGGATAGTATCTTGATGCTTGGCAAAGTTCTATCCAATATAAAGTTTCATCAGCCTCTTTAGCTGCAATTTTAAACTTATGAATAAAATCGGCAGAACTTTCTCCATTCTGAGCCTCCCATGTATTTGCTCCAATAGAAGTTCCACTTTTAAACAATTGAGAAGCCATTTCGTACTTATTTATAGTTCTCAATTCTTCACAATATTCAATAATTTGTAAGGAAAAATCGAAAGTTTTCTTAACTATTAAATTCTCCTTATCATTCCTCATATTATCAAATTTTCAAATCAGATAATTTTCAAATCGACTAATTAGTTTTACGTACTGTCAACTGCTCAATTCTTTTCTCGTAATTTTTTCCCTGAAAAATACGCTGTATAAAAATTCCTGGAACGTGAATTTGGTTGGGGTCCAACTGCCCTGCCGGAACCAACTCCTCTACCTCAGCCACCGTAATCTTGGCAGCGCCGCACATGGCCGGATTAAAATTGCGGGCGGTTCCCTTAAATATTAGATTCCCTGCCTCATCGCCCTTCCAAGCCTTGACAAAGGAAAAATCGGCCTTAAAGGCCTCTTCCAATACATACATCTTCCCATTAAACTCCCTAGTCTCTTTGCCTTCGGCCACTTCGGTTCCATAACCGGCCGGAGTATAAAAGGCGGGGAAACCGGCCTGTGCGGCCCTACATTTTTCCGCTAAAGTTCCTTGGGGGGTTAATTCTACGTCCAATTCCCCGCTCAACATTTGACGTTCAAACTCATCATTCTCCCCTACATAGGAAGAGATCATTTTCTTTATCTGTCTTTTGTGCAACAAGAGACCAAGACCAAAATCGTCCACTCCGGCGTTATTGGAAATACAGGTTAAATCCTTGACCCCCATTTTTACCAATGCCGCAATAGCATTTTCAGGGATACCACATAATCCAAATCCTCCGAGCATAAAAGTCATTCCATTCTTTACCCCCTGTAAGGCCTCCTCCACGTTGGCAACTGTTTTTTGTATCATATAAAACCGACTTAATTTAACTTATTTCCTTGCTCTCTCTAAAATACGGGTTTTTAACGAAAAATGCCCTTAACTTTTAGATAAAAGCAAGGGCATTTTTGGCATTAATTTTTTAGGGTACTAAAAATCCAAATCGTCTTCTAAATCTATTTTATTATCCTCCTCCATAGAGGTCTTGGAACAATCTACATTAATGGATAAATTTTCGGGCTTTTCAAATTCTCCATCGGAAATACCCAATTCCTTGTTGGCATAATTCTTTTTCATATACAAGCCCCAAATTGGCAAAGCCATGGAAGCTCCCTGTCCGTAAGTAATGGTCCTAAAATGAACCGCTTTATCATCTCCACCTACCCAAACTCCCGTTACCAAATTAGGAACCATTCCCATAAACCATCCATCACTTTGGTTCTGGGTAGTACCCGTTTTACCTGCAATAGGATTTTTAAATTCATAAGGATAACCAGTTATGATCTCCTTATATTCCGCTCTATATTTATCTGCTCCAGTGGTTCTTAATCTTGTCCCAGATCCTCCTTGGGTTACCCCAGACATAAGGTCTAACATAGCATAGGATACATCCTTGCTCAAAACATCTTTTGTTTCCGGTACATACTCGTACAATACCGTCCCATTCTTGTCCTCGATCCTGGTTACCATGACCGGTTTAACATATACGCCTTGATTGGCAAAGGTACCATAGGCCCCCACCATCTCATACACATTAAGGTCTGCCGTACCAAGGGCTATGGAAGGCACCTCTGGAATATCTCCAGTAATACCCAAATTTCTAGCAATGGAAACCACGGATTTGGGCCCCACCTTGTCTATTAATTGAGCGGTTACGGAATTTACGGAATTGGCCAAAGCGTTTTTAAGGGTTAGCATTTCCCCAGAATATTCTCCGTTAGAATTTTTTGGACACCATGGGTCTGGATTTCCGTGTTTATTGGCCTCTATACAATAGAGATTGTCCGGCAGCATGTCACAAGGCGACAAACGCAATTGGTCAATAGCTGCAGCATATACAAAAGGTTTAAATGTAGATCCCACCTGCCTGGCCCCTTGGATAACGTTGTCATATTGAAAATGCTTATAATCTATACCTCCTACCCAGGCTTTTACATGTCCTGTCTGTGGCTCCATGGACATCATAGCGGTCTTCAAAAAGGATTTATAATATTTAATGGAATCCATAGGAGTCATAACCGTATCCTTTTCCTTGGTCTCGCTATTCCAATCAAAAACCGTCATCTCTACCGGCTCGTTAAAGGAAGCCCTTATTTCCTTTTCATTCTTCCCTTGATCCTCAAGGTTGTGCCATCTTTGAGAGGATTTAATAGCTCTCTCCATAATTCGATCTATTTCCCCATCGACCTCTTCAATAAAGGGTGCCGTTTTATTGCGATCGGGAGTGTTTTGATGAAAAAACTCGGCTTGTAATCTTTTCATATGTTCCGCTACGGCATCCTCCGCATTTTTTTGCATGCGCGAATCTATAGTGGTGTAGATACGCAACCCGTCCAAATAAATATTCCATTTATCACTTTCTCCCTTCAATGCCGGCTTGGGGTTATCCTTAATCCATCTGTTCATAAACCCTTGAAGGTACATCCTAAAATAGGTAGCCAAGCCTTCTCTGTGCGATTCAGGACTAAAATTAATATCCATTTTCAAGGCCTGTAAGGAATCCTTTTGCTGTTCCGTTATAAAATCATATTTAGCCATCTGGGACAAGACCGTATTTCTACGGTTTAAAACCAATTCTTCACGCCGGATGGGGTTGTAATACGAAGAATTTTTAAGCATACCCACCAAAACTGCAGACTCTTCTATTTTTAGATTTTTGGGCTCTTTTCCAAAATAAATACGGGAGGCAGATCTAATACCATCGGCATTATAGTTAAAATCGTATATGTTAAGATACATCTTAACTATTTCCTCCTTGGTATAGCTGCGCTCCAATCTAATGGCAAGCACCCATTCCTTTATTTTTTGGGTAATAGTTTCAAAAATGTTTTTGGAACGCACCCCAACAAACAATTGCCTTGCCAATTGTTGGGATATGGTACTGGCTCCTCCCTTTTTGCCCAAATAGACAAAAGCCCTTAAAGTACCGCGGGCGTCTATTCCCGAATGTTCGTAATACCGTGCATCTTCAGTAGCTACCAAAGCCTGCACCAAAGTTTTGGGCAATTCTTCATAAGCAACATCAGTTCTATTATCGTCTAGATAAAACTTACCAAGGGTCTCACCATCGGAAGAAATAATTTCACTGGCCAAGTTGGTCTGTGGGTTCTCCAAACGCTCATATTCCGGCATGGCTCCGAAGGCTCCCCAAGAAGCCAAAAGGAAGATCAAAACTACGGATAGGGCGCCTAAAAAAAACAGTACCCAAAACCATTTAATGAATTTAAAAAAATTGTTGCTGCTTTTTTTCTTCTTCTTGGTAGCTGTTGCCATAAGCCTACTGATTACTTTTTTCGATTAGGTACCCCACATCGGTAATACCTTCCAATTCGACAATTCCATCTACTTGGCCATTTTTGCGCATGGCATGGGAAATTTCTAAGGTATATACGCCTGAAGACGGAAAAACGACGTTTTCCTTATACCATAATTTGTTTTCCTTTAAACTGCCATAGCCCGTTCCCAACCACTGTCCGTCAGGTTTGGCCATTTCATATTCCAAGGTATCCCTTACCATATCGCCATTGGGAAACTTTAACTCCGCAATTAAAAAAAGGTTGCTGTAAGGGTATGTCCCATCATTTCTCAGATTGATGAACATATTATACTTTTGAAGGGTATCCAGTTCCTGGAAGGAAAATTTTACTACACTATCCTTATTCCATCGTCCATTCTGTGTTGGACTATAATCGGACTTTATGGTTTGCTTATCGCAAGAAACCATAAAAATTACTAAAAAAAATACACCTAAACTCTTAAGCATTTTTGGTAGGCCTTTTTTTATAATTGCTTCGCTTCTTTTTCTTGTTATTCCTGTTGGACCTTCTTTTCTTGGGAGTGTCGAATCGCGTTAAGCTGTCCTGCCCTACTACATTTTCAAACACCTTTTCAACTTCTTGAACATTGTCCACCGCATATTCCTCCAAACTGGCTACTTTTTCCCTCTTTTTGTTTTTTTCCAACACCTCCAAAACCTGGTCTTTGGACAAGACATGCCAATTGGCCGGTTCGTCTTTATAGGAAAACCAAAGTGAAGCTTTGAAAATATCTACCTTCTGGCAAAAAGCCATCCCTTTTTCTGTAAATAGTTTGGTGTCCTGCCCAGGAAAATCCTTTAAGGCGTCCAAATAAACGTCCAATTCGTAATTAAGGCAACATTTGAGTTTACCACATTGTCCTGCCAATTTTTGAGGATTAAGCGACAGCTGCTGATAGCGGGCCGCCGAAGTGCTTACCGACCTAAAATCGGTTAACCATGTAGAGCAGCACAATTCCCTTCCGCAAGAACCTATTCCTCCCAAACGTTGGGCTTCTTGACGGTAGCCAATTTGCCTCATTTCAATTCGGATACCAAAAGCCTTGGCCATGTCCTTGATCAGCTGTCTAAAATCTACTCGTTCCTCTGCGGTGTAATAAAAAGTAGCCTTGGAACCATCTCCTTGAAATTCCACATCGGAGATTTTCATCTGCAACTTTAGTACAATGGCAATTTCCCTGGCCCTTTTCTTAATTTCTTCTTCCCTATCCCTACATTTTTGCCAAATGTCAATATCCTTTTGGGAAGCCTTTCGGTAAAGTTTGGGAAGTTCCGGATTATTATAATCTTCCTTCTTTTTTTTCATTTGCACCCTTACCAATTCTCCCGTAAGGGTAACCATACCTACATCATGACCGGAAGTGGCCTGTGTAGCCACTATGTCGCCAATGGAAAGTGAAAGATTTTCGGAATTTCTAAAGAATTCTTTTCTACTATTTTTAAAACGGACTTCCACACAATCAAATGGTTTTTCCCCATTTGGCAGTGACATATTGGAAAGCCAATCAAATACCGTCAATTTATTACAGCCATCGGTGCCACAAGTACCATTGTTCTTGCATCCTTTAGGCTGTCCGTCCTTACCGGTTGAACAACTGCTACAACCCATATTTCGTATCTTGGTTTAGTAAAAATGTAACACTTTTACTAAAAAAGGTTCATAAAATTATTAAACGTAAAGATAGTGTTTTTTTAATGCGATGAAAAGAAAGAGTTTCGTTCGAGGCCTAATGCTCCCTTAAAACAGGGAAAAATAGTCCCAAACAGGAGGTTTTTAACTTATTCTTTGTTGAATTACATTAAATAAACCACTGTTTTATTTGGGCTTATAATTCAGAAAAAATTATATCCGGCATAAAAAAAAGTAATCTCCCAGTTATTGATAAAAATAAACCTTTATGACCTAGCACCTCAACAAAAGGCTTACTTCTTATACTTTAGAACTTCAGATCTGCCCTTTTTAAAAATCTTGTTACTCACCACTTTTCCTTTCCTCAATTTTTTCTGTTCCTCAAAAGGTAGTTCATGAATTTCCTTGCAATCCACTGAACAGCAGTTGTTCATAGACTCCGCACAGGCGTCGCACTGAATAAAAAGAAGATGGCAGGCCTCATTGGCGCAATTTACATGGTTGTCACAAGGGCTGCCACATTGATGGCAATTAGCAATGACATCATCCGTAATCCGCTCCCCCCTACGGTGGTCAAAAACAAAATTCTTGCCTAAAAATTTATTCTCCAAATTAAGGTTATTCACTTGACGGGTATATTCTATAATACCGCCTTCCAGCTGATATACATTCTTAAAACCCTTGTGCTTATAATAGGCACTGGCCTTTTCGCACCTAATACCCCCCGTGCAATACATGACCAATTTTTTATCCTCCTTATGATCCGCGAGGTCCTTCTCTATAATATCCAATGAGTCCCTAAAGGTATCCACATCCGGGGTAATGGCATTTTTAAAATGTCCTATTTCACTTTCATAGTGATTGCGCATATCTACCAAAATGGTTTCGGAATCTTCAATAAGTTCGTTAAACTTAACGGCATCCACATGGATTCCCTTATTGGTGACATCAAAGGAGTCGTCATTTAAACCATCGGCAACAATCTTTTCCCGAACCTTCACCTTTAGTTTTAAAAATGATTTGTTATCCTGTTCAATAGCGATATTCAGCCTAACATTTTCCAAAAAGGTGATGCTATCCAAATGGGCCTTAAAGGCATTGAAATTTACGGCAGGAACAGATAATTGGGCATTGATGCCTTCATGGGCCACATAAATACGACCTAGAACATCAAGATCATTCCAATGAATAAATAAATGGTTTCGAAAAATTGACGGATTGCCAATACGTGCATATTGATAGAAAGAAATGGTTAGGCGTTCCAATCCCGCCTCCTCTATAAGGGCTTCTCTTTCCTTTGCACTTAAGGTATTGTACAGTTGCATGCTATACTAATATTTTAAGTTAAAGAATTATTTTACGAGTGCAAAAATAGGATTTATAGGTCGGGATTAAAAGGATTAACATCTGTTTTTTGATTTCTGGCAAAGCAGATTGTACAAAGTAATAAACAAGAAAATTTATGTATACAGCATTAACACTTGGTGGAAACTTAAAATAAAAAAGGATCTTGAAGTTATCAAGACCCTTTTTAAGGTCAATATTGTTTTTTCTTTTTCATAGAATAAAAATAAAATATTGACCCACAACCCTTATTGTTTTACCAGAACAATAAGCAACCTAATTTGAGTTAGTTAACTCTTAGATGCAACAAACAAAAAAAGGTTGCGTCCAAAGCCATAAATAATTGCTCACAATTAGAGCCATACTGCTAAAATTGGAGAAACATAGTCCGTTAACACTTGTAAATTAGGATATTGGACAATAAATGAGACCAAGAAATAATTTCAATTGAAATAAAATAATGTTCTAATTTCTTCATATAAAATCCGCACCATAGGTGGTTTAATGCAAAAAGAATTGGTATTTTAGCGTCCCTAATATGATATGAAAATGAGTTCCGAAAAAGACGCAAAATTAAAAGCACTTAAACTAACCCTGGATAAATTGGATAAAACTTACGGCAAGGGTGCCGTAATGAAGATGGGCGATAGTGTAGTACAGGACGTAGAAGTGATATCTTCGGGTTCTTTGGGATTGGATGTAGCACTAGGTGTTGGAGGATATCCACGAGGTAGGGTAATTGAAATTTATGGACCTGAATCCTCGGGTAAGACTACACTTACGCTCCACGCCATGGCAGAGGCCCAGAAAAATGGAGGTATCGCAGCTTTTATTGATGCGGAGCATGCCTTTGACCGTTTTTATGCCCAAAAGCTTGGGGTAGATATTGATAACCTTATCATTTCCCAACCAGATCACGGGGAACAGGCTTTAGAGATTGCCGATAATCTAATTCGCTCTGGTGCCATCGACATCGTTGTTATCGATTCTGTTGCTGCATTAACTCCAAAAAGTGAAATTGAAGGAGAAATGGGCGACTCAAAAATGGGACTTCACGCCCGATTAATGTCACAGGCATTGCGAAAACTTACCGGTTCTATCAGCAAAACAAATTGTACCGTAATCTTCATTAACCAATTACGTGAAAAAATTGGGGTAATGTTCGGTAATCCGGAAACGACCACTGGTGGTAACGCCCTTAAATTTTACGCTTCCGTACGTTTGGATATAAGAAGATCTACCCAAATTAAGGATACGGATGGTGGCGTTCAAGGAAACAAGACCCGCGTAAAAGTGGTTAAGAACAAGGTTGCCCCTCCATTCAGAACCGCTGAATTCGATATTATGTACGGGGAAGGTATTTCCAAAGTAGGGGAGATAATCGACCTGGGTGTTGAATTTGAAATTATTAAGAAAAGCGGATCCTGGTTTAGTTACGGCGACACCAAACTGGGCCAAGGTAGGGATGCTGTAAAAAGCTTGCTGCTGGACAATCCGGAACTACTCGAAGAACTGGAAGGCAAAATTAAAGAAGCCATCAAAACAGTAAAGTCATAAACTTAAAAATCCCGATTAAATCGGGATTTTTTATTTCTACACGCAACCTTTATTTCCACTTTACATCTTATAGCAAAAAGCAATTGTTATGAAACCGTCTTGCCGAATGGAATTCGAAAATGTAATTCCTCCATTTAGGGCCAAGGGTTTCCAAAACCATTATAAAACAAATTAAATATTAAGAACATGAAACGAGTATTCTTTTTGCTGCTTGTTGCCTCTTTTACATTATTCACATCTTGCGATATAGATGATGATGTTAACTATCATTTTGAAGCTTTACAGGTAAAATCTGTAGAAATGCCCGAGGCATTTGATTACGGTGAAATCTATAAAATAAAAGTTACTTACTTTAGGCCGAATAATTGTACCTTTTTCGAAGGTTTTGACGTAGTTAAAGAAGATTTAACAACTAGAAAGGTGGTTACCATTGGTACTGTTATTGAAGATGAAGAGGAATGCACCGGAACTGGGGAAGACCTTGTGGCAACATTTAATTTTGAGGTCTTATATGATGAGCCGTATTTATTCAGATATTGGACAGGTGAGGACGCCAATGGTGAGCCCACATATTTAGAAATTACTGTGCCTGTCAATGAAGATAGTTCGGCCACATTAGCACCCGAAAGTGATATGGGCACAACCAATTTAAAGAATTAGTAAATAACCCAATCCATATTTTGAGTAATCTGGTAGAGCTCATAAATAATTGCAAAAAGGGAAACAGACAAGCACAAGAACAGTTGTACCGGGACTATTCCCGGATACTGTTCGGAATTTGTCTCAAATACTCGCGCAATAAAACGGAGGCTGAAGACAATCTACATGATAGTTTTATGACTATCTACAGCAAAATTGAACAGTTTAAACACCAAGGTTCTTTTGAAGGCTGGATTAAGCGTATTACTGTAAATACGGTACTACAAAAATATAGGAAAGAGGAAACCTTAACACTGGTCACAGATAATATAGAGGATGAAATGCCAGAAGATTCGGGCTATTTAAACCTGGATTTGGCCACCTTGCTAAGTTATGTGCAAGAGCTTCCCAATAAATACCGCTTAACCTTCAACCTTTATGTGTTGGATGGCTATAGCCACAAAGAGATCAGTGAAATGTTGGGAACGTCCCTTGGGACTTCCAAATCCAATCTTGCCAGGGCAAGAATGATATTGAAAGAAAAAATTGAGGCAAATAAAGCCGGAATTATAATGGAAGGATAAAACTTCATGATTGTAATCCCCGCTGAACAATTAAAAACATGAGTGAAAATAATTTAGACAAATTATTTCAAGAGAAGTTGGCCAACTTCCAAGAAATTCCTGACGAAAAAGTCTGGAATTCCATAGCCGCTTCCTTGGATAATAAGAAACGATCCCGCAAGCTTGTACCCCTTTGGTGGAAAGTTGGCGGAGCGGCAGCAATACTTGCCATCCTATTTTTTGCTATTGATCCTTTTACCACTTCCGAACAGGTAGCACCGATAATTATTACGGATGTAGAAAATAAAACCCGAAGTGCCAAAGACCCCAATGGCTTTATGGAACCTTCCACGGAAGCTACCAGCATCACTAATAATGAAGGAAAAACTACGGAGGAAAATAAAATTGATACAAGACGCCAAACGGCTGAGGACAAAATTACCAATCCTCTGCCGAACAATGGAAGTATAGTTGCCGAAGGCAGCGAAAAAACCAATAACTCGCAAAAAGGTCGAAAGAATGCTATTACAACCCACCCAGTACCCAAGGAATTGGTAGCAAATGGTGGGGACACTAAGAGTCTTGATAATAAAACGGGCCAAAACCCGGCCTATTCAGTTCAACAAGGACAAGAAGACGACACATTAGCCCCCAAGAAGCTGTCTATCCCCGTTGAGGAAACCATTGTTCTTCAAGAAAACAATAATGCGAACAACCCTATTGGGAAAACTACGGAGGTGACCTATGAAGACCCTCCATCAAATAAAAAATCAATTTTAGAGGCCATAGAAGAAAATGAGATTGTTGAAGTTGAGGAAAGACACAATGGAAAGTGGTCCGCTGGTCCCAGTATAGCCCCTGTTTACTTTAACGGTTTGGGAGAGGGATCCCCAATCAACTCTATTCTTGCTTCCAATAGCAAAACGGGAGGTGTAACCCTAAGTTACGGTATTACGGTGGCCTATGAAATTTCTAAAAAACTAAGCGTGCGTTCCGGTATCCATAAGGTAGATTATGGTTATGATACCAACGACGTCTCCTTTACCTCCTCATTTAATGCTTCCACCGGGAACCAAATAAGTAATATTAATTATTCCAATGATTCCCAATCCATAATTTTGAATAATCCGAATAGCGAAAATGTAATACCCAAACCCGGATCCGTATTTGCTATGGACGTAACTGGCAAAAATCCCACCCGTTTGGGAACAATGGGGCAACAAATGGGATATTTGGAGGTACCCTTGGAACTAAATTATGCTCTCTTGGATCGTAAATTTGGCGTCAATATTATTGGGGGAGTAAGTTCCCTTTTTCTAACGGATAATTCCGTGGTGTTGGAATCCAGTGGACAAACTACAGAGTTTGGGGAGGCCAATAATGTCAATTCCGTTAATTTTAGCACTAACGTTGGTCTTGGGCTTGATTATAAGTTTACCCCGAAGCTTAAATTTAATGTAGAGCCGGTCTTTAAATATCAATTGAATACCTTTTCCAATACGTCGGGCAATTTTAACCCTTATTCCTTGGGTGTCTACAGTGGATTTACTTTGAAGTTTTAATCCCTTAAGCTGTTGATTAACCTAGCGGAATTGCAAGGCTAACAGGTATGCTCCAACTCATTCAATATTACCTCTCTGACAGATTCCCGAAGCTTGATCTTATCTGATTCATTAAGGTTATCGGTGGCAAAAAATTTATGTACCCTAACACGTAACTGCCCCGGACTACCACTATAAAAAGTAAAGGAAAACCGCTTTTTGTTGTCATAAAAGGTCATGGGAACGACCGGAATGTTATGCGCAATTGCCATTTTAAATGCGCCGTCCTTAAAGTCGTCCAAAATAATATGTTCATCGGGCACCCCGCCCTCTGGGAAAATACAAATACTCAAGCCCTGTTGTAATCTTTTTTGTGCTCTTCTATAAACCGCTGTCCTACTTTTAGCACTTTCCCTATCCACCAAAATACATACCTTTTTATAGAAGAACCCGAATAAGGGTATATTCACCAATTCCTTCTTCCCTATAAAAACAAAAGGATTTTTACTGACTTTCAACATCAACATAATGTCCAACATACTGGTGTGATTGGATACCAACATATAACTTTCACCCTTTTTAAGCCTTTGCTCCCATTTAACTACTGGAAAACACCCCATACCATAAAGAATAGTGTTGGCCCAAATATTACGTGCTATCCAAAAGAATTGTGGGTATGTTTTCTCGGAAAGGGTAAAAATCACCAAGAAAGGAAACATTATTAAAATGGGTAAAACCACTAAAATATAGAACCAAATTCTGTAGAGCGTATGGCCTATTTTTTTTAGAAATGATAGCATGTGGTCAAAAGTAATAATTTTAGTCCTTCTTTAGAATTTCTTTTACCTTTGTCCTTCTTTGAAAATAAAATAATGGCAAGAATCTTAACCGGTATACAAAGTACTGGAACCCCTCATCTAGGGAACATTTTGGGAGCGATCATCCCAGCAATAGAAATGGCAAATAATCCAGCAAATGACTCCTTTCTGTTTATTGCGGATATGCACTCACTTACCCAAATAAAGAATGGAGAGCAATTGCGGTACAACACTTATGCCGTAGCGGCTACCTGGTTGGCATTTGGCTTGGACATTAATAAAACGGCCTTTTATCGTCAGAGTGATATACCTCAAACTGCGGAACTAGCTTGGTACCTCAGCTGTTTTTTTCCATACCAAAGACTAACCCTTGCGCACTCTTTTAAAGATAAGGCGGACAGGCTGGATGATGTGAATGCTGGTTTGTTCTTCTATCCCATGCTAATGGCTGCGGATATACTTTTATACGATGCTGAGATAGTCCCTGTTGGCAAGGATCAAATGCAGCACTTGGAAATGACGCGGGACGTAGCCTCAAGGTTTCATGCCCAATTGGGAGAAACCTTTGTAATGCCGGAAGGAAAGGTACAGGAAGAGACCATGTATATCCCGGGCACCGATGGCGCCAAAATGAGCAAAAGCAAAGGAAATTTGATAAGCCTTTTTCAAACCGATAAACAATTGCGCAAACAGATTATGGGTATACAGACGGATAGCACCCCTATGGAAGATCCAAAAGACCCCGATACGGATAATGTGTTTGCCCTGTACAATATTCTGGCTACAGAAAATCAAGTTGCCGAAATGCGGTCCAATTATATAAACGGCAACTATGGCTACGGTCATGCCAAACAAGCGCTTTATGAAGTGGTATTGGAACGTTTTGGAGAGGCAAGGGAAAAGTTCGATTATTATATGAACAACCTAAATGAACTGGATGAAGCCTTGGCCTTTGGCGCCAAAAAAGCCAAGATAGTGGCCGATGGGGTGCTGGAAAGGGTAAGGTTGAAGGTGGGGTATTAATTTTTTTGAAAATATACCCATTGGTCGGTTTACTCCATTCCATGATATCTTCCCAAAAAGATAAATGGGTTGAAGGGTAGTTCATGGGCGATGTAATGCCCAAAAGTCATCATTATTAAATTAAAAATGCCTTATTACAAACTAGTTAGTCGGTAAATTTAAAAAAATATACCCTTAAATGAGGCTTGATAATTAGCATTGAACCATTGATTAACCTCAATATTAGCATATTAATGATGATTTTAAATGGCCTCGAACAATTTACCAGGAAGTGGTCTCACCACTCCCTTCATTTCCATATTCAATAGGGTAGAGGAAACCTTATATATGGGCAACTTACAATCGAGTGCAATATGGTCCAACATTTGTTTGCCCCCCTGTTGTAAATAATCATAAATTGCCTTCTCGGTATCGTCCAGCTCTACAAATAGTTGCTTTTGAATGGTAGTGGGCTCTTTTTCTTCCAATTCCCAACCCAACATATAGATCAAGTCAGCGGCCGATGTAAGCATTTGTGCTTTCTGCTGTTTAATGAGATTATTGCATCCGCTGCTATACTTATCCTGGGTTCTTCCGGGTACGGCAAAAACATCGCGATTATAGCCATTGGCGATATCTGCAGTAACCAGACTACCTCCTTTTTCAGCGGATTCCACTACAATGGTAGCTTCTCCCATACCTGCTATAATCCGATTTCGCTTTAAAAAATTTTCCCTATCGGGTTGGCTCGTACTCCAAAACTCAGTAAAAAAACCGCCGTTCCTGTTTACATCAGGCACATATTTTTCATGCATTTTTGGATAAATCTGATTCAAACCATGGGCCAAGCATCCAATGGTCTGTAAACCATGTTTTACCGCCGCCCTTTGTACACAGATATCCACCCCATAGGCAAACCCACTCACAATAATTGGATCCAGGGGTGCCAATTCCTCAATGAACTGCTCACAAAATGCAGTGCCATAACTGGTAATATTTCTAGTGCCTACAATACTTATGATCTTCTGGCGGTTCAAATCTATATTCCCTTGGCTAAAAAGTATAATAGGGCTATCTATACAGTGTTTTAAATAAGCGGGATAGCTTTCCTCCATAAAATAATGAAGGTTTATTTCCTGACTTCTAATAAATTCATACTCCAACTCAGCAGCCTCCAAGTGCTCCCTATCCAAAAGTCCTTTCAGGATCCCCGAACCAATACCGTCAACTTTTTTCAACCGAGTCATTTTTTCATCAAAAATTGCTGAAGGACTCCCACAACTGGAAATTAATTTTTTTGCTGTTATGTCACCAATATTCGGTACGTTCTGTAACCGAAGAATAGCAATTATTTCATCTCTAGACATTTATGGAAGCGGCTTAGTTGTTCACAAAATACACAAAATATAATGTTAATAAAAAGTTATGTGAAGAGTTTTGAACTTGTGTATTTTTTCCAATCTTTGTTCCTATGGGAACCGAACATTACATAGCGGAATTGCTTTATAGATACAATTGTGTAATGGTGCCTGAATTTGGCGCCTTTTTGACACAGATGAAATCTGCTGTTATCAATGATGCGACGAATTCGTTCTACCCTCCTTCGAAAGTAATATCTTTCAACGAACAACTGACTACCAATGACGGATTGTTGGTATCCTACATGGCCGATGCCGAAAAGATGTCCTATGAGGACATGCAGAAGCAAATAGCCGCAGTATCCCTAAAGTGGAAGAAACTTCTTAAGGAAGGAAATAGATTGAATCTTCCCAACATTGGTGAGTTATGGCTGAACAAAGAAGGAAAAACCCAGTTTCAGCCTTCATATCAGGTAAATTACCTAACCTCATCCTTTGGGCTATCCACTTTTGTATCCAACCCGATCTCTAGGGAAGTTTTAAAGGAGGAAGTAGTTGAACTGGAAGAAAAAATTCCATTTATGATTACCCCTGAGGCTAGGAAAGAATCTACCCTTAGGCCTTATTTAAAGTATGCAGCCGTAATACTATTGGCCATTGCCACAGGTTTTACCGGTTATCGACTTTATAATGAAAAAGTGTACGACCAAGAATTGGTGAGGCAGGAAGCGCATCAGCAAGTCTCCAAAAATATCCAGGAAGCTACATTTTTCAATACTGCTCCACTAGAATTACCAGCTGTATCCTTGAATGCCATCACCAACAAAAAAAGTGGTGTTCACCAAGTTATTGCCGGTGCTTTTAGAATTCAGGAAAATGCCGAAAAGAAAGTCCTTCAACTTAAAGAAAAAGGATACGATGCCTCTTATCTTGGTGTAAACCAATATGGATTGCACATGGTAGCCTATGGCAGTTTTGACGATGCCAAGGAAGCCTTAAATTACTTAAGGAAAATAAAACTGTCCGAATCGCCCGAGGCCTGGTTGCGTTCCGTAAAATAATTCTTACTCTCCTTTTTAGCTTAATATTACCAATGTATCTTTGTCCAAAAGAAATGTATGGAGTCAAAGACGCCCCGTGAATCGCGCACATTAATGACCGATATGGTCCTTCCAAGTGAAACTAACCCTTTAAACAACTTGTTTGGGGGAGAATTGTTGGCCCGAATGGACCGAGCCGCCAGTATTGCTGCCAGGCGCCACAGCAGACGAATAACCGTTACTGCTTCCGTAAACCATGTAGCCTTTAACCAAGCTGTCCCCGTAGGAAGCGTTGTTACGGTAGAGGCAGCTGTTTCCAGAGCCTTCAGGACCTCCATGGAGGTGTTTATAGATGTTTGGATGGAAGACCGGTTTAATGGCGAGAAATCCAAGGTAAACGAGGCTATCTACACTTTTGTGGCCGTAGACGATAGTGGAAAGCCTACATTGGTTCCCGAATTACGACCAGAGACTGACTTGGAGATACTACGATATGAGGCTGCCCTGCGCAGAAAGCAGCTCAGCTTGGTACTTGCAGGCAAGATGAAACCCAAAGATGCCACGGAACTGAAGGCCTTGTTTATGGATTAAAAATCGAAATTATCGGGGTCGGGGCCAAATCTTTTTCCGCGGTCCAATTGCTCTAATTTTTTAACATCCTCAGGAGCAAGTTCAAAGTCAAAAATATCTGCATTGGCCCTAATCCTATCCTTTTTGGAAGATTTTGGAATGGTGATCACCCCCTTTTGCAAATCCCAGCGAAGCACAATTTGGGCAATGGTCTTTTTATATTTTGCAGCTAGATCCTTCATAATATCCAATTCAAAGATATGCCCCTGCATTAAAGGGGACCAAGCTTCATACTGAATGGTATTTTTGTTGCAAAAATCGATCAACCCCTGCTGTACCAAATAAGGATGAAATTCCATTTGGTTCACCATTGGGACAATTTCTGAGGAAGTCATTAAGTCTTCTAGATGGTGTTGCATAAAATTACTTACTCCGATAGCCCTTACCCCTTTGTGCTTGTACAAATATTCCATTGCACGCCAAGTATCCTTATATTTTCCCTTTACAGGCCAATGTACCAGGTAAAGATCTAAATAGTCCAAATTCAACCGCTTTAAACTAGACTCGTAGGCTTTTATAGTGCTTTCATAGCCTTGATCGCTATTCCACACCTTACTCACCACAAATATATCCTTACGGTCAACACCACTTTCCCTGATACCTATACCCACACCCTCTTCATTCCCGTAGATCGAAGCCGTGTCTATATGTCGATATCCGTCCTGTAACGCCCATTTAACGGCATTGGTCACTTCTTTTCCATCCTCACTCAAATAAACCCCTAAACCAAAATAGGGCATCTCTACACCATTGTTTAAAGTAAATGCTCCTTTTAAATCGGTTATATTTTTCAATTTCAAATTATTTTATAGTTGATATATCCATTCCTCAGGATTAAGTCGGGTAGTATCCTTGTACAGATAAAATTTTAATTGGGTAGTGCCGCTGGACTTGCTGGTGTATATATCCCCCAAATCCGATTTAGTGTTTACCTTATCCCCTTTCTTTACGAAAACTCTGGAAAGATTGTAATAGGTACTTATATAGTTTCCATGCTTAATCTGTACACCCTTATTCCCCCCTGGAACGGACAGAATGGCGATAACTTCCCCTTCAAAGATAGCCCTTGCCTTGGATCCTTCATCAGTGGCAATAATTACCCCATTACTTTCGTGCTTTATGCCAGGATAAACGGCGTCATTATAAACACCAAAGCCCTGTCTTTTAATTCCCTTTTCAACCGGCCAGATCAATTTGCCCTTGTTGGCCGAAAAATTATTGGCCACAATGGTAGCCTCGGGAGTCAAAACAAACTTACTGCTACTTGTCGCCGTGGTGTTGGTAGACTTACTAGCCTCTCTATTGGAGGCTGCAATAGCGCTTCTAATTAATCTTTCTATTTGCTCATCGATCCTCTTGGCCTCCTTCTTTTTATTTTCAATGGCCTTGGCATATTTGCTTTCGTTCTTCCTTATACTCTTGAGCAAGTCTTTTTGAGACTGTATTTCCTTATACAACTGATTTTTGATCTGGGTATTTTCCGCCACAAGTTTGTCCTTCTCCTTACGCTGTTCGGAAAGATCCTTGTTCAATTGGGTCAGCTCGTCCGTTTTGGCTACAATTTGCTCCCCCTGTTCCTTTCTATATTGGGTATATTGCTTCATATACTGAAACCGCTTAAAAGCCTGTAGAAAATTCTCGGAGGACAAAAGAAACATTAACCTACTCTGTCTGGATTTATTCTGATAGGACTTTTGGATCATATTCCCGTATTCCTCTTTAAGAAAAGCCAGATCATTACGCAGTTTTCCAATGTTCCTTACATTCGTATTTATCTGCCTATTAAGCAGGTTGGATTGTTGATTGGTAACCCTGATCAATTGTTGGCGAACATTTATTTTTTGATCCATGGCCTCCATCTGCTCCAAGACATTTCCCTTTTCCTTTTTTTCCGCGAACAACAATCGGTTAATTTCCGATATTTCCTTTTGGAGTTGTTCCCGCTTGGATTCCAATGCCTTCTGTTCATTGGTCTGAGCCATTGTTATATTGCTCAAATGAATGAACATAACTAAAAGAAAATAAACTATATAAGAGTGCTTACTTCCCATATTAATTTAATACTATTTCTTTGAAACCATTTGGTATATTATACGGAAAATTCAATGCTCTATTGAACTCCATATTCCTAAATTCTACGGTAATATTATTGGTATTGTTCCCGTCAACGGCCAGAATATCTATCTCCCCGGGCAAAATCCATTTATTCACTTTTTGATAGTTCTTATAGTTGATTTCAAGTAGTCGTTTCTCCCATGGTTGCGACAACTGCTGTATAGCCATTCTATAATTCAAGGGCTCTATTTGAAACAGTGTTTTAAATAGCTCTCCAGCCTTTTTTGGTTTCAACTGATAGTTGTCGTTAGCAATATCCACCGTATACTTTTCTTCCCGTAAATCAATAAGGGGCTCTCCCAAAAGAAGGTTCTGTACTTTTTGAAAATTAAGGTCGGTTCCCAATAATTGAGTCAAATAGGAGAAATTCCCATCAAAATATTCGTTGTCCAACTTATTATAAAACGACACCCTATCCGGAGTAATGTATGCTTTTACGATTCCTAAGGGCGCACTTAACCAAATGGCCTTATCTTTTTCCATCCTAAAACTTACACTTACACTTTGTGTGCTCTCCCCGTCAGAATAATCTATCTTCATCTTTCCACTTAGGGTTTTAAAATTAAAATGGGTGTAGTAGTGGTTTCTAATGACCGCCTTCGCGGTTAAATTCTCATCCACTGTACCGCCTTTAATTACGCTTGTAGACTTACATGAAAACACCAATACTACAAAAATGCCAAGTATAGCCCATTTTTGATGTCTTTTAAAACTGTATACCATAGATTTACGACCCGGATTTTAATTTACTAAGATACATATTTGCTTTGGAAGAATTTCCCAAAGCATTGTTAGCATCCACTAATTCTTTGTACATTTTATTGGCAAGATCAACATCATCCAATAAATAATCCAATCCCGATTCCAAAATAGCAACGGCCTCCTTATGTTTATTGAGTTTATTTAAACTAAGTCCGTAAGTGTAATAAAAATAGGGTTGTGCAGGGAAATTTTCCAACGCCTCCTCACTTACGGATGCCGCATTTTTAAAGTCGCTCTTTACCAAAAAGCCGGAAATATTGGATACATAATTTTCCATAGGGCTTTCCTTTTGAACTTCTACAATAATCGTATCCTTCTGAACTTCAGTGTTTTCCCTGTTCTTGATGGAATTGTTTATTCTTGAGGTAAGATCCTTGGAAAATACAGAGCTTTTCATACCGTTAAGTATTTTCAGGGCGCTTTCAAAATTTTCCTGTTTAAAATAGATTACGGCCAGATTTTCCTGGAGTTTGGTATTATTGTAAGGGATCTTATCCTTTACCACCTCTAGGCCCAACCCTTGGCGCTGGGTAATATCTACCAAGGTATTTAATACCCAAAAATTATCCGGTCTGGCATTCAAAGCTGAAATGCCGTATTGCTGTGCCAAAACCACTTGTTTGGAAGCCAAATAGGCCTTGGCCAGTTCATGGTCCAAAACGGAATTATTAGGGTCTAACTGTTTACATTCCAAAAGGAGATTAACGGCCCTATCGTAGTTTTCAATTCCCTTTTGCTTTAATGCCTCAAAGAATTTCTCCTGAAACTCATCGGTATATTCCTCCAAAAAAACC
Organism: Arenibacter algicola; assembly: GCF_018860365.1. Lineage (GTDB taxonomy): Bacteria > Bacteroidota > Bacteroidia > Flavobacteriales > Flavobacteriaceae > Arenibacter > Arenibacter algicola_B. Next base: position 96,991 of record NZ_JAHKPO010000013.1, on the reverse strand, counting down.
TCCGCACTCTCTTCTTCCCTAATTTCATTTTCTTGGGCACAACTAGGTCTTGGAATTAAAAATAACCCCAGGGCAAAAATAAATATATAGACCCTCCCTCTCATATTACAATTTTACTCTTATAGGAAAACAGACCTTAAGCCCTAAACAACTTAAAATTCAACATTGGATTGCCTTAAAATCACTTTTATTCCGATAGATTCCTATCTTAAAATAAAAAGACCATTAAAAACCTCCATAAAATTAGTGATTATGCCAGAGTCCTCCCTGTTTATCCCGGGGTTTTATTTTACACCGGTACTACCAAATCCCCCTGCGCCCCTAGAGGTTTCGGAAAGCTGTTCAACCAAGTCCCACTCCGCCCTTTCGTGCTTGGCAATGACCAATTGGGCAATACGTTCACCATTTTCTATAGTGAAAGCTTCGGTGGAAAGATTTATCAATATTACCCCTACTTCCCCCCTGTAATCAGCATCAACCGTGCCAGGAGCATTTAAAACGGTAATTCCTTTTTTCGCCGCCAACCCGCTTCGTGGTCTAACCTGCGCCTCAAAACCAATTGGAAGCTCCAGGAAAAGTCCAGTCTTTACAATGGTTCTATCCATGGGTTGCAATACAATAGATTCTGTAAGATTGGCCCTTAGATCCATCCCGGCAGAAGCCAAGGTTTCGTAGCTAGGTAAGGGATGTACCGATTTATTGATGATTTTTATAGTCATTTTCGTAGAAATATTTGTTTTAGTTTATCACTTTCAAGCCTATATACCATGCCCAAAAATATAATGAAAAATATACTGCCAATAATCAAATTACGATCGAAAACGTAAAAAGATAGCATGGAAAACGAGATGGAAACCACTAGGTAGAAAATTATTTTTCTGTGGTTGTATGGTATAGGGTAATACATTCTGCCAAAAAAGAAGGACAGTATTACCATAGATGCATAGGCTACCAAAGTTGCTACGGCAGAGGCCACATATCCAAAATAGGGAATAAAGGCAAAATTGATAATTATTGTAAGCGTGGCACCGATCAAAGAAATATATGCTCCAAACTTGGTACGGTCGGTTACTTTGTACCATACCGATAGGTTGTGGTAGATTCCCAAACAAAAACTGGCCAAAATAATTATGGGTACTACAGACATGGCCTCCCAATAATCCGAATTGGGGACAATGAATAGTTTAAGGACATCTGCATAGACCACAACGGAAAGTAAAATAACGCTTCCAAGGATTACAAAATAGTTGGTAATCTGCGCATAGGCCCTTTGTGGGTTATCACTTTTGGAGTGACTAAAGAAAAAGGGTTCTATACCCATCCTAAAGGCCGTGGCAAATAGCGTCATGAATAAGGTAAGTTTGTAGCAGGCAGAATATTTACCAATCTCACTCTCGGCAATATCGTTTGGCAAGAGCCAATCCAACATAATTCGATCAAACACTTCATTGATGGTAAATGCAATACCCGCTACTAAAACAGGAGCAGCGTATTTCATCATGTTGGTCCATATAAACCTATCGAATACGTAGGGTCTTCTTAAATAGAGACGCAACATCAAAAGGAGGGTTGTGCCACTAGCAATCAACATAGAGATAAATATGTAGGAGATTTCAAAGTTAGGCTTGTAAAGACCACTTAAAAACGCATTTGGATTGCTTTCTGCAAGAATTGGAAGAATCAATAAGAAAAAACAATTCAAGCCTAGGTTAATTACCACATTTGCAATCTTGACCAAGGCATAGCGCATAGGCTTTTCATTGGCCCTTAGCCAGGAAAATGGAATGATCACCAAAGCATCCAGTACAAGAATCAATATCGCATAAGAGATAAATTGTGGATCAATATCACTTATTGATGAAATAGACCCCTTAAACATAAAAGCTAGGAGCATGAAAATAAAGGAAGAGGCCCCAATAGAAATTAAAGAAGTGGTAACAACTGTTTTCTTATTTAGGGATGTATCGTTGTAAAAACGAAAAAAGGCCGTTTCCATGCCATAAGCCAATAACACATTAAAAATAGCAAACCAGGCAAAAATAATGGAAACCTCCCCGTATTCATCCGTGGGTAGAACAGTGACATATAAAGGCGTTAAAAGAAACGATAGCATCCGGGGCAAGACCGTAGCTAAGCCATAGATAAACGTCTGTTTAAATAGTTTTTTAAGTGGATTCAAAGAAATCTATGAATTAGCTTTAAAATTAGGCATTTAATCGATGCGGGCAAAGTTAGTAAATTAGCTTATGCGACAAATAACTCCATAAATATAAAAACCCCACAATAATGTGGGGTTCTATATTCTGAAACCTATCAATAATGATAGGACTAATAATAACATTTAGTTGTTCAACGCTTCCGCTCCACCAACAATTTCTAAAATTTCGCCAGTGATGGCAGCTTGTCTTGCTTTGTTATATGTAAGTTTCAGCTGATTTCTTAAGTCAGTTGCGTTGTCCGTTGCCTTGTGCATAGCGGTCATACGAGCACCATGTTCACTAGCAAAGGAATCGCGCACCCCTTTGTACAACTGGGTTTTTAATGATTTTGGGATCAATTGTTCCACAATCTCCGCCTTGGAAGGTTCAAAAATATAATCAGCCACCGAATTGGCATCACCTTCTATAGGAACGATTGGCAAAAATTGCTCTGTCATTACTATTTGTGTAGCAGCATTCTTGAATTTGTTATATACAATTTCAATCTTATCGTATGCCCCTGTGGTAAACAGATCCATTAAATCCTCGGCAATGGCCGCCACATTATCAAAGGTCAAATCATCAAAAACCGCACTGTGGTTTGCAATAACCTTGTTCTTTTTCTTTAAAATATCATTGGCCTTTTTACCAATGGCAACAAAATCTACCTGTTTACCAGCATAGGTACTGTTGGCCAAAAGAACGCTTTGTTTTAAAATGTTCGTATTAAAGGCACCACATAAACCCCGGTTAGAGGTTATGGCAACGATCAAAACCTTTTTTACTTCACGATTATCGGCAAACTTGCTTCCGGAATCGGCATCTAGACTTGCGCTAAGACTTTGCAAAAGCTCCGACAATTTATCGGAATATGGACGCATTGCGGTAATGGCATCCTGAGCCTTCTTCAACTTAGCGGCAGAAACCATTTTCATGGCACTGGTAATCTGCATCGTTGAAGATACCGAAGCAATTCTATTACGTATTTCTTTTAAATTGGCCATAGGCTCCACTTAAGCTCCCCAAGTAGAGGAATACTGTGTTAGACATTTATTTATTCAATTTTCTCTGTCTTCTTGCATCAAGAAGACAGAGAAAATACTTTATTAATATTTAGCGGATAGATCTTTGGCTACAGAGCTCAAAACATCTATTACCTCATCTGTTAACTTTCCTGCCTTAAGCTGATCCAAAATTCCTCTATGCTTGGCGTTCAAAAACTCTAGATAGTCCCTTTCAAACTCCTTTATTTTCTCTACAGGAACCTTGTTCAACAAGTTCTTGGAACCTGCATAAATAATAGCCACCTGATCTTCAACAGTAAAAGGATCGTTCTGTGCCTGTTTAAGAATTTCAACGTTTCTACGTCCTTTTTCAATAACATTCAATGTAGCGGCATCCAAATCTGAGCCGAACTTGGCAAAAGCTTCCAATTCACGGAATTGTGCCTGATCCAATTTTAAGGTACCTGCTACCTTTTTCATTGACTTTATCTGGGCATTACCCCCAACACGAGATACTGAAATACCTACGTTGATCGCAGGACGAACCCCTTGGTTGAAAAGATCTTGGGTCAAGAAAATCTGACCATCCGTAATAGAAATTACGTTGGTAGGAATATAAGCGGAAACATCCCCAGCCTGAGTTTCGATAATAGGCAAAGCCGTTAAAGATCCACCACCTTTTACCATTGGTTTCAATACCTCTGGCAAATCGTTCATATTCTTTGCTATAGTATCATCTGCAATAACTTTTGCAGCACGCTCCAACAATCTGGAGTGAAGGTAAAATACATCCCCAGGATAAGCCTCACGTCCCGGTGGGCGTCTTAACAATAAAGATATCTCACGATAGGCAACTGCTTGTTTTGACAAATCATCATAGATAATCAAAGCTGGTCTACCAGTATCCCTAAAATATTCACCGATGGCAGCTCCTGCAAAGGGAGCATATACCTGCATGGAAGCAGGGTCGGAAGCATTTGCAGCTACAATGGTAGTATAGGCCAAAGCCCCTGCATCTTCCAAAGTTTTTGCAATGTTCGCTACCGTAGAGGCCTTTTGGCCAATGGCAACATATATACAATATACAGGTTCCCCTGCATCGTAAAATTCTTTTTGATTCAAAATGGTATCCACACAAACGGTAGTCTTACCCGTCTGACGGTCACCAATGACCAACTCACGCTGACCCCTACCAACAGGAATCATGGCATCGATAGCCTTTATTCCAGTTTGCAATGGCTCTGTCACCGGCTGACGGAAAATAACCCCAGGTGCCTTACGCTCCAATGGCAATTCATATAAATCCCCAGTTATTGGTCCCTTACCATCTATTGGCGCTCCCAATGTATCCACAACACGACCTATAATTCCTTCACCAACTTTAATGGAGGCAATGGTCTGGGTACGTTTTACAACAGAACCTTCCTTAATATTTCTGGATGGGCTCAACAATACCACACCAACGTTATCCTCTTCCAAGTTTAGAACGATCCCCTGAAGTCCACCTTCAAATTCTACCAATTCTCCGTATTGGACGTTAGATAATCCATAAACCCTAGCGATACCATCACCTACTTGTAGAACGGTACCTACCTCGTTTAATGAAGCTGATGCTTCAAACCCCGATAACTGCTTCTTTAATATTGCTGATACTTCAGCGGCTTTTACTCCTGCCATTTGTTATAGATATAAGATTAGGACCACATTGAAACCCAACATCGTCCAAAAAAATTATTTATAGACTATTTGTAAACTCTCTTTTCAAATTACTTAATTTGTTGGCTATGCTTGCATCATACTGCAAATCCCCAACACGCAAAATAAACCCTCCGATAATGCTGTCATCCACTTTGTTCTCAATAGTAGATTCATTTCCGGTAAGTTCAACAACCTTGCCCAATATCTTTTTCTCCAGATCGGCGCTTAAAGGAACCGCGGTGGTTACCAAAGCTACACCCTGACCTTTACGAGCCTCATTCAAAATGATGAACTTCTCGGCAACATCGTTCAGAATTGAAATTCTCTTGTTATCCACCAATGTGGAAATAAGTCCCTCAGTAACGCTATTGCTTCCACTGAAAATTTCGGATAAGGCCTTCTTTTTAAGTTCGCCTTTTAAAACAGGGCTCCCCAACATTTCCTGAAGTTCATTGCTATCAGCAATAGTAGATAGTATACTTCGGAAATCCTTCTCCACCTGTTCGGTAGCTTTATTATCTACCGCCAGATCCAATATTGCCTTTGCGTAACGTACGGCTGCTCTAGCTTCGTTCATATCCCTATTCCTAATTTAGCTTAATGTCCCCGATCATTTCTTCGACCAACTTCATTTGTTTGGCCTTATCGGAAAACTGTCCTTTAATGACTTTTTCCGCAATCTCCAAGGATAGGGTAGCCACTTCGTTCTTTATATCGGCTACGGCTGCTTTCTTTTCACTTTCAATGGCAAGTTGCGCCTGCTTGATCATTTTATCGGCCTCGGCCTGCGCCAAGTCCTTTGCATCCGTAACGATTTTCTCCTTCATTTCACGGGCCTCTTTGATCATAGCCTCACGTTCTACCCTTGCCTCCTGTAAAAGACGTTCGCTATCGGCAGTAACATTTTGCATTTCCTTTTTGGCGTTTTCTGCTGCAGCCAATGCGTCTTTAATACCAGACTCACGATCCTCAACGGCATCAAGAATAGGTTTCCACGCAAACTTACGCAACAATAAAAGCACTGCTATAAATAATAACAATTGCCAAAAAAACAATCCAAATGAAAACTGCTCTATTAATTTTTCCATGTCCTAATATATGAAATGTAAACGTTTAATTTTTAATTGTAAGGAACAGCTATAACCAACCGTTATAGCCGTTCCTTATTTTGTTTGACTAAGATGCGAAAAGCGCAGCAAAACCAATACCTTCGATAAGTGCAGCAGCAATCAACATTGCTGTTTGAATCTTACCTGAAGCCTCTGGCTGACGTGCAATGGCATCCATAGCAGAACCACCAATTTTACCAATACCTAAACCAGCACCGATAACGATCAAACCAGCTCCTACAATAGTTGGGATTTCCATAATATATATAATTAATTATTAAACATTCTACTCTTAGTGATCGTGATGTTCTTCAACGGCCGAACCAAAATACAGGGCGGACAACATCGTAAATATATAGGCCTGTAAGGCCGCTACCAACAACTCCAACAAAGAAAGTGCAAATGCCAAACCAAATGACAATGGACTTCCGATCCAGTTTTTGAAGATAAACATCATTCCCAAAATACTCATTAAGACCACGTGACCCGCCGTAATGTTCGCATACAAACGAATCATAAGGGAGAAGGGCTTTATAAAAGTTCCCAAAAGCTCAATCGGTGCCAAAACAACCTTCATAAAAACAGGTACATCCGGCATCCAGAAAATATGCTTCCAGTAATTCTTATTAGCGGTAAAGGTGGTAATCAAATAAGTAAGGATGGCCAAAGCAAAGGTTACCGCAATATTGTTGGTAACGTTTACACCAAGTGGGGTAAGCCCCAAAAGGTTAATGATCCAGATAAAGAAAAACACAGTCAACAAATAACTCATGTATTTCTTATAGTGTTTCTTCCCAATGTTTGGAATAGCAATATCATCACGTATATAAAGAATAATAGGCTCCAACATACGGCCTATGCCTTTGGGCATAGCATTGGTTTTGTATGACTTGGCCATTCTGCCGAACATAAACAACATTAAGGCCGAAACCAAAAATATAAAAACAACATTCTTTGTAATGGAAAAATCCAACGGTTTTACATTGGTTGCATGATGATCTTCATCGTAGTTGATGGTTCCTTCTGCATCGGTCTTCACTATTTTGCCGTGGTATAGGGCATAATAATTCCCATCCACTTCCGCCACGGATTCCCCATGGTGAAATTTGGCAGATGAGAACACCTTTAGACCGTTATCCCATAAAATTACGGGTAGCGGAAAACCTACGTGTTCATTTTTTTCCTCATCTATGGTAAAAAGAGTGAAATCATGGGAATCCAACAAGTGATGTCCAATAAATTCCTTGATTTCGGTTTTTAGGCTTCCTTTTTCCTCGCTGGACGAATGGTCCTTTTCTTGTGCGAAAGCATTGATACCCAGAAGAAGTGTAACAACTAAAAGAACTTTGACGTAAAATGGTTTTTGCATATCGCTTAAAATATCGGTCTCAAAAAATCCGTGCAAATGTACGCTTTTATCTCAAAAAGAAAAAAGCATTAATCGGTTTATTTTGGACCATAACTTAAAAGTAATATGGAAAACAAAATTGAAGCTAACTATTTAGCATTCTGGCAGTAAAGAATGTCTCCAAAAGAAGGCACACCAAATAGGGAACAAAAAAAGTGGTAAACTCCAAAGATTCCATGTTCCCATCTGCATTATAGAAGGGATAAAAAACGAGAAAGAAAAATAAAAACTTGAGCATGCTTCCCCCTAAAAAAAGAAATCCTATCTGATCTCTCCATTTCTCCCGAAACCAGTACAGTACCGAAAATATGATCAAGGCCAGAACCACATTGAGCAAATAGGCCAAAACGATCATATGGTCCAATAAAGGAAATCCGAACAAATAAAGTATAAAGAGGTGAAGGCAGAAAACCAACAGGCTCAAAAGTACCAAGGAAAAGTAAAAGGAAAAAAGGAATTTATTCTTGGACATTAATACTTTATGCGTTTCAATTGCTGCAAAACCAAATAAATAGCAACGGCCACTCCTAGTAGAGTAAGCACTATAACAAAGGTCTTGGACTCCATTTCAAAATATTCATCCAACCACTTTCCTCCCTGGGCAGCCAAAAAAATTATTCCGCCCATTTCAATGGCAACACCTGTAAGGATTGCCGCATTTTTTAAACCATTATTATTTTTAGGAGGCTTTTGCTGGCTCATTGGTGGTTGCTGAATGTTTTGTTGGGCTATTTACAGCCCCTTTTCCTTCCTTGCCCTTCATGGTACAGGACGCGTTGAAGGTGGCACCGGGCTCAACCGCCAATTTGGATACTATGACAGTGCCCTCAATTACAGCAGAAGACTTTAAGGATAAGAGGTCGGCTACGATTAACTCTCCATTAAAATTACCTTCAATATCAGCATTGACACACTCCACTTTACCATGAATATAACCATCGATTCCAATGACCACTTTTCCTGAAGTTTTTACGTTACCATCCAATTTTCCATCAATTCGAAAATCGGCTTCGGAGACAATGTCACCTTTGATTTTGGTGTTTTTTTCAATTCTGTTGGGTTGTCCGCCTAATTCTGTCATAACACGAGGTTTTTTGTTATCTGAAAACATTTTGCTAAGGTTTTGGGGTTTACTGTTGCGCTTTATAATCTGCTATATTCTTATGTACTTGAATTATTTTATAGTTGTTGGATAAAATTACGAAATTCTCATCATCGATACGGTAATCCTTATTGTTTTTTATCAATTCTGCATAGCCTAGAGCGAAGTCCTTGGATTTAAAGCCATGAACCACTACAAATTGATCCTCCAGATTATAGATATCCTTGGAGACCACATTCTTATACCTTAGATCCTCAATGGATTTTTCTAAAAGTTCCTTGAGCCTAAGGGCCTTTTTATCGTCCCTAATTTTAAGTGGAAACACCACCTTCCAATTTCCTGTACCTGTAGATTCAGTTTCAGTAGAAAACACCTTGGGTTCCAACTTTGGCAATTGTTCCGCCACCATGCTCTGCGCCTTTTTTCCTTCGGGATTATTGGGATAGTTCAAGGCCACATAATTCAATGCCTCCTTAAAATCCTCAAACCCTTGTAACCTACCAATGGCATTGGCCTTCAACATTTCAAATTTTGGAACAATGGGGTCACCGGTATATTTACTGATGTTTTCTTCGGCCCCTGTAATTACTTGTAAAAATTCCTGATTTTGGAACATCTTGTACAGGCGTTGGTACTTGGCATCCGGACTATCGGCACTTCCCGTTAAAACGGCCTGTGGGTTTAAAAGGATTTCTGCATATCTGGATTCGGGATGGTTTCTAATAATGTCATATTTCATATCGGTTGCCAACGAACTTCCAGACTCTTCGTATATCTTGTACAGGTTGTATTTTGATGGAATTATTAGTCTTTCCTCCGGATTAGATTTAAGGACACTCTCCAATTTACCGGCAGCCAAAAGGTTTTCCTTAAATTTTTCCTTATAGATCAAGCCCAATTGATAATTGGCGAAGTTACGCTCGGTCCTTAAGCTGTCTATCAGCAATGGGTCTGTAGGTATTTGACCAAGGTAGAACTCTACGCTGTATTTTTCCTCTTCCCCAACTGCAGCAACATTATTGGCTGCCGTATTGGACGGATTTTCACCATTTACCTCCAGATTTTGCGCTTTGGATTTGTTAGACCAGCGCCAGTCATCTTCCAGGGTTCTCTTCCCCCATCTGGTCTTAAAATCGTTCTTGCCATAACCCAATGTGGTTATGTTATAAAAATAAAACTTGCCCTTGTTCTCCTTTCCTCCCTTTGTTTTACTGAAGGCGGCAAAGCCGGCATTGGCCATAGTTTCCTCTTTCTTTCTTTCTTTTTCAGCAACTGACTTTAATTCGGCTATATACTTCTCAAAATAGGATATCCTATCATCAATTGAAAACTCATATAAGGTAATTACACTATCCGTGTACTGTACTACCTCCTCATATTTAATAACATCTTCCAGATTATCCAGTTTCTTTTTAACCTCCCTGTACTTTTTGGTATTTTCATTTAAATTTTGCAATACACTGTCATAATAAGCCCCGGAAGGTTTGTATTCATTCTGGTCAAAATTATAAATTGCCAAATTCTCATAGTTCAGGGCGTTCAATTGGGGCATATTCTGGGTGGCCCTCAAGGATTTGTTATAATACACCAAGGCCAGGCTATCGGATTTATTTGCCAAATGGAATTCTGCTACCTGACGGTATATTTTATTCAGGAAGGGCCTATTTTCCCGGTCTTCCTCCAATTCTGTAAGATACTCGTACATCTCCTCCCTATTGTCATCGGTAAGTTCGGTGTTCTGAATTTTTTGTAAATGGGCATTGATCATATATACCCTGGGCGATTTTCTATTTAGATCGATGACCTTATCGAAGGCATAATTGGCACTGTCCTTATACCCCAATTCATTGTACAATTGACCAATAATATACAAGTAGCGGCCTTTTTCTGGATTTTTTTTGGTGTATACCGATGCAATCTTTAACTGCTGAATGGCGGTATCCTGAATTTTAAGGTTGATGTAAGCCTGACCCATCATGGCACGGGCATCTGCATATTCTTGGTCACTTAAATATTCCTGCTTAATTAAACGCTTTAAATTCTTCAGGGCAAGCTCTTCATTTTCTAAACGAATATTAACCTTTTCCCTCCAAATGGTTGCCTCGTTAAGCTTATCGCTCTGTGTATATTTATTTAGGATATAATTGAAGGATTCCAAGGCGGGCATATAACGCTGGTCAAAATACCTGGCCTTGCCCAAAAGCAAAAAAGCCTCATCGGTCTGGGGATTGCGCTCCTCATCCTTAATGTCCATACTGTGTTTTTGTATGGCTTTGGTGGCCTTTTCCTCTGCAATCAGGAAATTTGGATTGTTGTCTTCGGAATCCAGCTTTATATCTTCAGTGACCTCCAGTCTTTCCACGGGCAAAATTTCCCAATAATTATCCTGATAAACGGCATTGAGACCCTCTCGCCCTTCCTCAAAGGCAATGTTACCATTGTACAAGGTATTATACTTGGTATTTAGGGCGTGCCAATTACGGTTTAAAAAGGCATCTTTCTTGGTGGAACAGGCATTAAAAACCAATCCTCCAAAAACAACTGAAAATATAAGTCTATTGCGAAGCTTCAAAATTCTATGTATTCGTACGTATCCTTAACTTAAAAACGACCGGATTATTATGTAGTTGGTCGACAAAAGCTGCATTATTTTTAGTTATTGGATAATTCCTAACCTAGCCAATGAAATGATCAAGGGCAAAATTCTTGGCAAAAACAACAACTTCTTTTTGCCAATCATAAAACGAGCACGAAACCATATTAAATAAAAATAGGGAAAATAGCCTTGATCCATAACACCGTCATGGACTCCAAGACAATTTATCCTCCAAAAAAAACTTCCAACTCTTTAAGGGTTTCCGTAGAAGTCTGTATATCCCTTACCAACTCTCCCTTATTAAGCACAACAATCCGCTCGCAAACCTCGGTAACATGAATAAGGTCATGACTGGAAACCAAAACGGTAACTTCATTGCTTGCCGCCAAATCCTTAATAATACCTTTTAGCTTAATCTGGGTGGTTGGATCCAAGTTGGCAAAAGGTTCGTCCAATATAATTACTTCGGGATCACCAATGAAAGAGGCAACAATACCGGCCTTCTTCTGATTTCCCTTGGACAAGTCCCTCAAGTATTTTTTCTGACCTAAAATTTCATCGTGAAAAAAATCCTTGAACCTCTCCAGAAGCGCATCTACATCGGCCTTGTTCCGGCCTCTTAGTTCCCCGATAAAATAGAAATATTCCTCTGGGGTCAAATATCCAATCAAAAATGTTTCATCAATAAAAGCTGATGTAAAAGGTTTCCATTCCTCACTGGAATCTACCTGCACCCCGTTATTAACGATATGTCCGGTAGTCGGCTGAATTAAATCGAGCATTAAACTAAAAAAAGTAGTCTTCCCAGCTCCATTATTTCCAACCAAACCAAAGCTTTGCCCTTTTGGAATTTCCAAATTTTCAATATTTAGAACAATGGATTCCCCGTACTTTTTAGTTAAACTTTGGACTGAAATCATAGATATATCCTTTTATGCTTTTTGTTTGTATGCCGCTATGGTCTTATATTTTTCTTTTTTGTAGATGCCTTCTATCAGAGCAAATACTCTATTTTTAAATCCAAATCCGATAATCCCCGCCATCCCAACAAAAATATAGCCCGCAGTTGGACTAATTAGATAATGGCCCAATGCATAAACTCCCAAAGGCAATATTAGCTTAGGTAATGTCAACAACAAGGTTTTTGAATTAAAAGCCTGCTTGTCCCCAAACGCTTTTTTATTGGATGTTAAATCTATGGGTGTTTTAATATAGGCGCCACCCCATAGAACCAAATAGGAATTAACGCCAATATTGTAAATGGCCCCTACAATCACGGCCAAATAGGCATCCCACCCAAAATATAAATAGAAGGAGGCTAGAATAGTACTTGCCGCGGTAGCTATGATTATCAAATACCATTTGGAAGTTAAATACTCCCTATAACTAATATTCTGACTCATCATTAAAGGATAGTAGGCGCTGTCCCAACTAGGCACGAACTGACCAAAACTGAATAAGAACCCTCCGGAAATAAAAATACCTGCAAATATCTTCCAAACTGGACCATCGTAAGCCTCTACGGCACCGGTAAAAAAGAACAGTCCATAAAAAATAAAGAAAAAACTCATGATTACTGAGGTTTTGGACCGCTTGTTCCTCCTGATCAATTTTATATCGTTTTTTAGAAAAGTACCCAAGTTCCCAAAACGGTTCAACCAGGCATAGTCCTCCGTTTTGGCCATAGATTTCTTTCCTGCCAACCCGGCATCCAGATACATATGCCTTTTAAAATAGGTAAAAGCGGAAGTTGCCAGTGCTATTAGCAATCCCCAAGTTAAAAAGGCCATCCAAGGTAGGTCATAGAGTGTGTTAAAAAATGGCGAGGTGTAGTCCGTTATATTAAACAGTTCATAATACTGACAAACTCCCAGGAGCGAAAAAATGCCCAGCAGCATGTAAAAAACATTGTCTTTATTATTGACCAGTACGTTTAAAAAATTATTGCATAAAAACAGCGCCATGATTGCCAAATGCCAACCAACGACTCCTATGGGCGAGTAACCCTCAACCAATAATACAACAGAAAAGGGCACAAAGAAAAAAGCATGTGACCAATTAAAAAATGAAACTACCGTTTTCCCCAAGGAATACGCCACTATCTTACTTTTGTTGATAGGAAGGTAGAGTAAGGGCTTAATATTGGTAATCGGCATTTTCTGCAGCATATACCTAATGTACAGATCCCCCACCAAATAATAAATCATGAACCTATTGACTACCAAAAGGGGATCTCCCCAACCTTGCCTTTCTATGATATAAAAAGCACCTATTCCTAGGCCCAGGAATACGGCCATAAAATAGAGAGCCCCAAAAACCATAAAAATCTTTATGGCAAGATTGGACTTAAAAGAGGCGGATCTAAAAAAGGATTTCCATTCAAGCGTAAGAAAGTGCTTTAGCATTCTTTTGGATAGTTAAACCTGATAGATTAGTGCCTAATTTAGGGTATTTGTTACAAACAGCTGGTATTTTTTTAATTTCCCGTTTTAAATCCTCCCTGCTTTGCTTAATTTTGCATCAAAGATTTAATATGGCCCACTTTCATTCGCTTACCGTTCAAAAAATTAAACCGCTTACCCCAAACTCAGTTGCAATAACTTTTGCTATTCCTAAAGAACTGATTCAGACCTTTGCCTTTACGGCAGGTCAGTACATCACCATTAAAAAGGAAATAAAGGGCAAGGAATTGCGAAGGGCCTATTCTATTAGTTCCTCTCCCAAGTGTGAGGGCATTACGATTGGTGTAAAGAAAGTGGACAAGGGCGGATTTTCAGATTTTGCACACAACAAACTTAAGGTAGGGGATGTATTGGAGGTAATGCCACCGGAAGGCCGATTTGTTTTTAAACCCTCTCCGAATCCAAAAAACATCGTGGCCTTTGCCGCGGGTAGCGGTATTACTCCGATAATGAGTATTGCCAGAACCGTATTGGAATCCAATTCCAAAAACAATTTTGTGTTGGTCTATGGGAATAAATCCTATAAGGAAACCATGTTCTATACTGATTTGGTTAAGCTTCAGTTGGAATATACCAATAGGTTTCATGTCTATTTTATTTTGAGTCAAACCCAAGAGGACGAATCCATTTTTGGACGTATAGAAGCCTCCACGGTGAATTACGTGCTTAAAAACAAGCATAAAAATCTAGAGTTTAACGATTACTATCTGTGTGGTCCGGAGGCAATGATACAGTTGGTGACCGAAAATTTAAAGGAAAAGGGCATCTCTGAGGATAAGATTCATTTTGAATTGTTTACCTCCACTGAAATAAAGGATGAGCTTCCTGAAAAATTGGAAGGGAAAACCCAACTTACCGTTATTGTGGACGATGAGGAATTCTCCATATCCATGGATAAAGGTACCTTGGTACTGGATGCCGTTTTAAAAGAGAATATAGATGCTCCATATTCCTGTCAAGGGGGAGTATGTAGTAGTTGCATTGCCCGTATCAAGGAAGGAAAGGCCGACATGGTAAAAAACCAAATTTTAACGGATAGTGAAATTGCCGAAGGATTGATCCTGACTTGTCAGGCGCACCCCACAACCCCTACTCTAACAGTAGATTATGACGATGTGTAAATACTTAGGGTTGTTTGCTAAATTCCAGGTCCGCACTAAATAGTCGACTAAGACTGCTTAAATACCTGTTCCATTACTCTTGAGGCATGTTCGTAACCAATGGTATAGGCTTTTTCAATACCTTTTTTGTCCAATATTCCAATCAGTTCCAAGGCTTTGGGCTCAAATAATAGGTCACATTTATTCACTTTATTCCTGTTAATGGCATAAATCATTAAAGAGGTGGTCCTATTGGCCAACTGCAAGGACGATTTTATTCCATCTTTGGGAATTTCCTTGATCCCGGAAACATTACTCCCAATCACAAAATCTGATGTAACGGCAACCTCATCATAGGGGAAATTGTTCATTATACCTCCATCGGCATATAAGCGGCCATTGATAGCCACTGGACTAAAAACAGGTGGCAATGCCGCAGAAGCCAACAAAGGTTTAATTAATTCCCCTTCAGAAAATATTTTTTCATCCCCTTTTTGCAAGTCGGTAGCCACTACATAAAGCTTGCGCTGCAAGGACTCAAAGGCATTTCCGGGAAAATATCTCGCCAAAAGATCAAAATACCTTTCTGTATCCAGAAGGCCGGGCTTTAAAATCGTCATAAAATGATAGCGGAAAAGAGGTGTTTCCTTAAAGAACTGTAGCATTTCCGAAACAGAATTGCCGTTGGCATACAAGGCCCCGACCAAGGCCCCAACACTGGTGCCAGAAACGGCCCGGGTGCTAATGCCAAATTCTTTTAGGGCTTGGATCATCCCTATATGGGCCATACCCTTTACACCCCCTCCGGACAATACCAGTCCAACCGATTTTGATTTAATTTCCGATAAATCCATTTCAGTCCCAGTTTATCATAGCCGTTTTATAACAGGAATTCCCTGCCAAACATTAGCTCAAAATTACCTATAACAGCCCAAACTATAAAAAATTCAATTAGAAATAAATACTGTTCTACAAACTAGCCAGTTGGTAAGCCGGCTCTGGCCAGGCCGATTTTGATAAATTTCCACTTTTAATCGACCCATTAGTTCCATAAATCGGATTTTTAATTTCATTACCACATCGTTTTGGCGCAAAAAACCGACCGTACAGTATGTTCGGCTCAATCATTATAATTATTTACTTTTCCGGATATGAAAGGAAACTGTAGCCCAAATGAAAGAAATAAACCCAGCTTATTGGTATAGCTTTGTATTCTGTGTTGGCATAGGCAAGACAAGAAACCCTTGGCCCTTAATTTTTTAGGAATGCAACAAAAACACCAGGAAAATAGCCGGCATAAAATATATGGCTATGGTTCTAGCCCCATCGTAATCCTTTGCCATACGCTGACCCAATAGCAACATCAACAAGGCCAGACATGCAAGAATAGCACCGGCCAAGGCAATAGAGCCATCCCCTTGAGCCATGAGCAAATAAAATCCTACTGTACACAGAATCCCTGCCACAATTTCCGTTACCATTACCGTACCTAATAATAAGGGTACCATATTCTTAAAAGGCGTTTGGGAAAAATGACTTTTTAACCATGATAAATTGCCCTTCCAGTCCAGGATTTTATCCAATGCACTTTGAAGAAAAGTTATAATTAGAAAAAGAAGAAGAAGTAATTCTGTAGGATAGGTCAATACGTTGTCCATGTTAATGTCTTTAAGATTATACAATTCCTTTACGCGGCTTTTTTGTGTAATAATCGCGTTAATTTTATAGATAAATCCATCAATATTAGTTTGGAATTACCATTCCTTTCAATGTGATAAATAGCGTCCTCCAATTCCTTCACAATGGGAACTATATTATTTTCATGTATAAATGGCGCAAATTTTTCCAATTGAAATCCCTCTACATGAATCCTCATAAATGCCAATTCGTGGGTATTGTAATTGATCAAAAGGGCCTGCCTCATGACGGACATGCAATAATTCAAGAACTTTTTCTGGGTCTCCCTACCGGTCTTTGCCACCACATCGCTCCAAGAAATAAGATCGTGGATCGCGGCCTTGTTGCCCTTGGCCTTAAAGGCGCTTCTGACCCATTGCACAAACCACTTCTCAAATACCAAATCTTCGGAATCGTTGTTCATGAAATCGAGGGCCTTATTAAAATTGCCGTTGGCTTCATGCGATATTCTATGGGCATCCTCCTTGGAAACCCCCCTGTCTATCAGGGCCTGTGAAATGGCTTCTTCCGCCAGCCGGGGAAAATGCAATATTTGGCACCTAGATCGTATCGTCTGAATAATTTGTTCTTCATCTTCAGCAATTAAAATCAATACCGTTTTGTCCGGTGGTTCCTCAATCAATTTCAGAAGTTTGTTGGCGGTAGAGGTATTCATTTTTTCGGCCATCCAAATAATGAGGGCCTTATATCCACCTTCGTATGATTTCAGGGAAAGTTTCTTTACCACATCCTGAGCCTCATCCACACCGATCTGTCCCTGTTTATTTTCAATCCCTATTAATTTATACCAATCAAAAAGATTTCCATAGGGCTGCTCCTTTATAAATTGGCGCCATTCCTCCAAATAATGATCACTAACGGCATGACTTTTTACTTTGTCCGAATTGGATACCGGAAAAGCAAAATGCACATCCGGATGGGCCAAGGAGTTAAATTTGGTGTTGCAGGCGCTATTGCCGTTAATATTTTCGCCCTCACTGTTGCCACAAAGCAAGTACTGCACATAACACAAAGCCATGGGCAAAGTACCACAGCCCTCTGGGCCAACGAATAATTGGGCATGGGGTATACGACCTGCATCGGCACTGGATACCAGATGATTCTTTATATGGGAAAGTCCTAAAATATCCTTGAATAGCATGGCCCAAATATAGCGGTTTTTATCCGAAATTTACTTGCTGCACGGTCTTTGGAAATTATAGGAATAAACGCCATGACATTTCTAAATACCACTTCACATTTTGCCTGACGTGCAACTATTTACAATTCTAAAATCAACATTGTGCCATAAGACATGCAAATAAATGGAATAGTCTCTTTAAACACTACCTATAAATCTTTACATTTGTCACTCTCTAAAAAAAAGTGGCAAATGAAAACCATCAACGATTTTAATTTTAAAGGTAAAAAAGCATTAATAAGGGTAGATTTTAATGTTCCATTGGATGCGGATTTTAATGTAACCGACGACAATAGAATTGAAGCTGCAAAGCCTACTATCATTAAAGTACTGGAAGATGGCGGAAGTGCCGTACTAATGAGTCATTTAGGAAGACCCGACGGAAAAGTAAATCCTGATTTATCACTAAAGCATATCTGTAACAAGGTATCCGAAGTACTTGGGGTAAAGGTTAAATTTGCAACTGAAAGCATCGGTCCAGTAGCAGAAAAGGCTGTGGCCGAATTAAAGAGTGGTGAAGTTCTTTTGTTGGAAAACCTAAGGTTTCACGCCGAAGAGGAAAAAGGAGATAAAAACTTCGCTGAACAATTATCCAAACTAGGGGACATTTATGTAAATGACGCCTTTGGAACTGCACATAGAGCACATGCCTCTACTACCATAGTTGCCCAATTTTTTCCAGAAAAGAAATGTTTTGGGTTCTTGTTGGCCAAAGAAATAGAAGCCATAGAAAAAGTAATGCGAACAGGAGAAAAACCTGTGACCGCAATTTTGGGAGGTGCAAAGGTGTCTTCAAAAATTACGATCATCGAAAACATTTTGGATAAGGTAGACCATCTTATTATTGGTGGTGGAATGACTTATACCTTTGTTAAGGCCAAAGGAGGAAAGGTTGGAAATTCTATCTGTGAAGATGATAAAATGGAATTGGCCTTGGAAATTCTTGACAAAGCCAAGAAAAAAGGAGTAGAAGTGCATATTCCAGTAGATGTTTTGGCAGCGGACGACTTTAACAACAATGCCAACACCAAAGTGGTCAACTCCAACGAGATTCCAGATGGTTGGCAAGGTTTGGACGCAGGGCCCAAAACCTTGGAAATATTTAAGGAGGTAATCTTAAAATCGAAAACCATTTTATGGAATGGTCCTATTGGAGTTTTTGAAATGGAAAGCTTTGCCAAGGGTACTATTGCCATTGGTAATTATATTGATGAAGCAACAAAAAAAGGTGCCTTTTCATTAGTGGGTGGCGGAGATTCTGTTGCCGCGGTCAAGCAATTTGGTTTTGAAAACAAGGTAAGCTATGTTTCCACTGGCGGAGGAGCCATGTTGGAAAGCCTTGAAGGCAAAACCCTTCCGGGAATAGCAGCAATATTGGCATAAATAAGACGTTATTTAATATGGGTTATCTGTTTTTTGGTCAGCTTTTAAAAATTAAATTTTAAAGTTTAGAAAAAAATCACGATTTTAGTCTGCCCCGCTTAAAAAAACAAACCTTATGAATACATCCAGATATATATTATTGGGAGTCTTGTCTATGGGTTTCTTTGTTACAGGCGTAGCACAGGAATTTGACTCAATACCCGCTGCGAAGCAAGGCCTTAATGTCTTGAAGACACAAGAAATTACAGTGGATACTACGGCCATGGAAATGGAAGGTGTTGAGCAGATGGAAACAATGGAAGCCAAGGATGATATTCAGGACAATCCGTTGCTTTTGGTGAAAGGTCAGAAAAAATATGATTTAAAGGACCGTCCAGAAACTGCCAAGTTCGATAGCCTATGGATGAAGGAATTGTACGACAGTTCCTCTTTATTCGATTCCATTTATCAGGACATAACTGCCCTGGAAATAGATTCTGTTTATCATTTCAATGTAGATACGGACACCTTAAAGGCCAGACTGAAGCTCCTAAATCAAAAAACACCCTTTAACATTGTTTACAATCCCTCGTTGGAAAATGTAATACGATACTTTCTTACCCGTAAAAGGGATATGATGAGCAGAATGTTGACTATTAGCCAGTTTTATTTCCCCTTGTTCGAACAGGAGTTGGACAATCAAAATGTACCCTTGGAACTTAAATATTTGGCCATTGTTGAATCTGCACTAAATCCGAGAGCCCGTTCGCGGGTCGGCGCCACCGGTTTGTGGCAATTTATGTACGGTACCGGGAAAATGTACGATTTGGATGTAAGCAGTTATGTGGATGAACGCAGCGATCCCATTAATTCTACCAAGGCAGCCAGTTTATATCTTAAAAAACTACATGGTATTTTTAACGATTGGGATTTGGCTCTAGCGGCATATAATTCTGGGCCTGGTAACGTAAACAAGGCTATAAGAAGATCTGGGGGCTACAAGAATTACTGGAATATAAGAAGAAACCTTCCCAGGGAGACAGCGGGATATGTACCGGCATTTTTGGCTACCATGTATATTTTTGAATATGCGGAAGAACATGGATTTACAAGACAAGTCACTGATCGTCCTTATTTTGAGACCGATACCATACATGTGAAGAGCACTATTACCTTTAATCAAATTTCGGAATTGGTAGATGTTAGCGAAGAGGAATTGATGTTTTTGAATCCTGCTTACAAGTTAAAGGTAATTCCCTATGTCAAGGATAAGAATTATGCCCTGCGGCTCCCAGTGGATGCATTGGGGAAATTTGTCGCCAATGAGGAGGCAATCTATGCCCATGTACAGAATCAACTAAAATCCAAAGAAGAGCCCTTACCACAAATAGTACAGTCTAAAGACCAAATTACATACAAGGTTCGCAGTGGCGACTTCTTGGGAAAGATTGCAGAAAGGTACGGAGTAGGTGTTAGCCAAATTAAAAATTGGAACGGTCTACGAAGCAACAACCTTAGAATAGGTCAAAGATTAACTATTTATCCAAGAAAAATTCCATCATCGATAAGCTCAACAAATACCAGCAAAAGCTCAACAAATTCAGTGGCTGCGGCAGGTAATAAGGTACATACGGTTAAAAGTGGGGACTCCCTTTGGACCATTTCTAAAAAATATCCTGGAATTAGTATAGATAATTTACGAAAATGGAACGGTATTAGTGGTAATGACATAAAACCGGGCACAAAGTTAAAATTGTGCGATTGTTCTTCGTAAATAAATAACTATATGAAAAAAATTACCGCAGTAGTATTATTACTTTCTTTGATCATTGTCTCTTGTGAAGAAAAAGAGAAAAAGAAATATCTGCCAGAGTCCATCGGTGCCATAAATTCCTTGGCGGTTGTAATGGACAATGAACTATGGGAAGGGAAAGTTGGGGACCGGGTAAGACAGCATTTTGCAGCGCCTGTTCTGGGCCTTTCTTGGGAGGAGCCCCTGTTCACTATAAATCAAATGCCCCAAAAAGTCTTCTCTGGCACCATTTTACAAACCCGTTCGGTGCTTTTTGTTGAAAAAGATACATTGAGCCTTGCCCACATTAAAACCGATGTTTATGCCACTCCCCAAAAAGTTGGTGTCATCAAGGGAAGAACGGATGAAGAAATTATTTCAAATTTGGATGCTAAAGCCGATGAGATTATCAAAGCTTTTAAGGAGGTAGAAATCCAGGAGTCACAAAAGCGTTTCTTAAAATCACTTAGTAAAGAAACAGTATTGAACGATAAGTTGGGCATAACCCTGTCCCTACCCTCTATTTATAAGGTAGGAAAGCAGGAGAACAATTTTATATGGATCGATAGACAGATTCAAAAAGGGAGTATGAATATTATAGCATATGATATTCCCAATGATTATTTTAAAAACGACTCCACCTTTGTTAAGGATATTGTGGCCATGCGGGATTCTATAGGAAAACAATATATTCCGGGGCCCGATGTACCTGGAAAAATAACCTATATGATGACCGAAAAAGCCTTTGCTCCTTATGTTTTCCCCGTGGAAGTTGCCAATAGAAAGGCTGCCGAAGTTAAGGGCATATGGGAGATAAACGGATATCCCATGGCGGGACCTTTTCTTACCTATATCATCAACGACGACAAAAACAATAGGAAAGTGGTCATTGAAGGTTTTGTTTTTGCTCCAGCTACTGAAAAAAGGGACGATATGTTCCAGCTTGAAGCCATTTTAAAAACAGTGAAGTTCTCGGACAGTAAATAATGACATTGTAAAAAATAAATATACTGTATAGGGCCCTTTTACGGGCCCTATTTTTTTTGACATAAACTTGCACCGCATAATAATACAAACACCGATAAAACGCATCAAAATAGCTTTGAACCCCGCTCCTCAAATTGGTCTAAGCCAAAGCAAGGGATAAGAAGGCCTATAGGAAACAAAAAAACGCCCTTGAGGGCGTTTTCTGGTTTGGTTGGTTTTTATGGTTTTAATCAAATGCAAAGCCCGTAGTAATTCTGAATATAAAGGCATAGAGTACGATTAAGAAACTAGCAAAACAAAACCAGCTCATCACCTTAAAAAAGGATTTAACAAAAGCGTGACCTAGGTTTCTAAATGCCTCTAAATAAATTTCTCTAACTAATAGAACGTTTTTCATAATATTTGGTTTGGTTATATGGTTGGTTATTAGACTTATATAACTCAAAATATAACGATTAGGTATTTCATCGGACTTTTTTGTTGTAAATAGACCCTTAAACGTTGTGAAAACGGATTTGACTATTTATTATAACTTCTACGTTGGCTGCCATACCCACTAAGCACAACCTTAGAACCAAAGGGATACAACTATATACAGCAATAGATTTCTACATGTTCAAAAAAAAGTCTAAATATGGCAAACACTTACATTATGATAAGTCCTCCGTATAATATTAAAAACATCTACTAAATGGACTCCGCACGGTCTAGCTCGGGAATTTGGTTAAGTCAAAAATAATACTCAACAGTATATTTGTTGAATTGAAAGTATAAAAAAACCGCCTTATCCATAAAGGAAAGGCGGCTATAACCCTATTGATTTAGGGTATGTCTTGAAATTACATCTTTACAATTATAAATTCTGAACGCCTATTAAGTTCGTGTTTCTCCCTGCTACAACGAACTCCATTTCCACATTCGTTGATCAAACGCTCCTCACCATAACCAATGGCACTTTCAATACGGTCTGCAGAAATGCCTTTGGAAATAAGATAGGCCTTCGTAGACTTGGCTCTTTTGTCCGATAGATATTTATTGTAGACATCAGGACCTCGGGAATCGGTATGGGATTCAATCTTTATTACCATATCCTTATACTCGGTCATCACTTCCACCAATTTATCAAGTTCCAACGATGCGTCCTTTCTTATGTAGGATTTATCAAAATCGAAGAAAATCATATCGGTCTTAAGCTTTTTAATCCCGTCTTCAATTACAATGAGCTCTTTTAGCTTTTTCATGGTAATATCCACATTTACCACCTCATTTTTCTTGGTTTCGGCTGTAACTACATTTTCAAAGAATTCGCTCCTAGTTGTTTTGATCGTGTATTTGGTATTGGAATCCAAATCTTCAAAGACAAAGGAACCGTCATCTTCCGTAACCATTTCCTTTAATTTAATATTATTCTCATCCAAGAGGGTGACCAGGGCCTTGGGCATTAAATCGCCGGTAATCAACTCGGTAACTACACCCGAAATGGCATTCTTAACTACTTCTTCAAGTACGAGTCTTTCAAAGGAATAAATATCATCATCCCCTTTACCTCCACGTCTATTGGAGGCAAAATATCCTTTTTGGTTTTCTTCATTTACGATATAGGAAAAATCATCCTTATTACTGTTAATTGGCTGACCCATATTGGTTACCTCTTTAAAACCTTCCTCATCATAAGCCACTTCAAAAACATCCAATCCTCCTAGTCCAACATGGCCATTGGAAGCGAAGTATAACTTCTTATCGTTGATAAATGGAAACATTTCCTTCTGCTCCGTATTAATACCAGGACCTAAATTTTTGGGCTCCGAGTAACTTCCATTATCCAAAACATCTACCACAAAAATATCGGTATCCCCAATGGTTCCCGGCATATCCGAAACAAAATAGAGTTTTTTCCCATCCGGACTTAATGCTGGATGCCCGGTAGAATAATCATCGCTGTTAAAGGGCACTTCTTCAGCTTCGGTCCATTCTCCATCAACTTTATTGGAAACATATATTTTTAAATGATTGACCCCATTTTTGTCCCTTTTTAGTTTTTTACCATAATTATTTCTTGTGAAATACATGGTTGAATTATCCGGGGTAAAGGTTACTGAAGCTTCGTGATACTTGGAATTTATTTTTTTCGAAAACCTAATTGCTTCCTTAAGGTCTTGGGATTCCTTATTTACTTTGGAGACGTATAGATCCAAATAAGGTTGATTATTCCATTTATACCGTCTGGTATTAAAAATGGAGGAGTCTTTAGCGGATGCAAATACGATTTCGTCATCATTGTAAAACATAGGCGAAAACTCTGAATACTTAGTATTTACTGCCAAGTTTTTAAGTCCAAATTTAAGTTCCATATTAAGAATATTGTCTAGGACGGCTTCCTTTTGGCTTGCATTAAAATCCATTTTAGAACCTACATTACCTTTTTGAACCTCCTTGTCATAGAGACGCATCATTCTCTTGGATTTGGAATATTTACCGGTCCCCTTTAAGGTATGGGCATATTTAAAAATTTGGTCGGGCGACACTTCTTCTTCATATCTTTCAAATATGATATTGTAATAATAATAGGCCCTTTCCATATTCGTATTGTAATAATGGGAATCTCCTGCCTTTTGAAGTATTTCAAGGGAATAATTATTGGAGTCTTTTTTAAGTGCTTCCTCGTATAGTTCGGCAGCTTCAGCATACCACATTTTATCAAAATATTGATCAGCTTTATTTATAAGCCTTGCAGCATTGGGGTTTAAATTTTCATTTAAACTGTTTCCCCTTTCTTTATTCTTTACCATTGGTTCCTCCGCAATAGGACTTAGCATTTCATAAGTAACCTCTTCAACGGATAATTCCTCCTTGGGCGCAGTATTATTGGTCTTTGGCTCGGGTTTTTCATCTTGATCCAGAGCTCTAACCCCTTTCGGATAATCCTTTACCGCTTGATCTGAATTCTTGTCCAAAGCTATATTAGGTAAAGGCAAATTTGAAACAGTACCATTGCCGTTTATCCCTATCTTTTTTGATGTACCACCATTATCCACATTCATTAGCCAAAATGGATCAGTATAGGTACCATTCAACTTGGAATTGCAAGCAGCTATAGCGCTATCCAATGTATCATACCTACTTAAATAGACGTAGTTAAGACCATTACTGGGGTTACTAATATAACCTGCTGCAAAACCTTTTCTTTTTAAATTTTGAGCCAAATTTTGAGCATTTCCTAAATCGGAAAATACACCAGAGACAATATAAAAGCCTTCAACTGCCCCTTTAATATTTTTAAAAGTCCTGCTTTTTATACGATTTGCAGCAGCCCTCTTTCTAAAAAATTCAGGGGTAACCCTAATGTTGGAAGAATTGGATCCATTACCGGCGCTTATATCTATATTGGAATACCGTTTATCCATAACGGAGGCAACGTTATTCCTTATTCCTTGGGCACTGCCAATAATAGCAAAAAGGAGCAAGCAGGCTGTTAGAAGTTGTTTCATGTTTATTCTATTAAAAAATCTTGGGGGTCCAATATTCAAATAATATAGCGGCATTTGTAAAATTCATAATTAACTTCCCTAGTGAATTACAAATACCTTATATTTTATTACCAACGCTAAAACTAGAGCGGTTAGTGCCGTGAAAAAATAATTTGTTGTGAATCCTCTGTTTTCAATGGTGTAATAGCCATTTACAGAGATTTATTTAGCTTTCAACGGGAAAAACCACAGCATATTAAACACGAATAAACAGAAGAAAATTATAAATTGGTTCCGTTTCCATCTATTGTTGACCAATTTTTTAAGACTAAAGATATGGTAATCAAGCGCTACAAATATAGTTGGGAAGTATAACCAAAATTCCAATTGGTATTTTTCCTTTTTATGAAGAAATAAAATGGGACATCCCTTACACGATAGATCAGCTATATATTTTACAAGAAATTTCGGGCATTAAATTATCCACTTATCAAGTCCTTCAAGCGGCATTGATTGAAAAGAAATGTGAATTTGGTCAGTTGTATAAACAAAAAAACACCTGCACTATGGCAGATGTTCTTTGTAAATATTTAAAATATGAACTATTTTTCCTTTTTCTCTTCCAATTTATCATCTTCCTTGGAAGCATCTTTAAATTCTTTAATGCCGCTTCCCAATCCACGCATTAATTCCGGAATTTTTTTACCTCCAAATAATAGTAGGACGATGGCCACAACCAAGGCGATTTGCATTGGCCCAATGGCTAAGAATGTATTTAAAGTTATCATGGTATAATAATTTAAGAATAACAAAGGTACTAAAAAAGATGTTAGAATGCTGTTAATTTTAACGTCTATAATATATTTTAATTATTCTAATTTAGAATATATTTTCCTAATAGATACTTTTGCAGTGAAAAAATTGTGGGAAATCAAAATCTACAATAAAGGAATTAAAGTTAAATACTAACCCTATCTTTGTTCATTATGGCCAAAAAGGTAAAGAAAAGAAAGGAAATTAAGCAGAAACTTTTACACAAGTATCGTCTGGTGATTTTGAATGAAAGTACCTTTGAGGAAAAAATTTCATTTAAGCTGAGCAGGATGAATGTTTTTGTAACTGGATCTCTGTTCATTATTGGGTTGATTGGATTCACCATATTGCTAATAGCCTTTACACCATTGCGGGAATATATTCCGGGATACTCTTCCACTAAATTAAAGCGACAAGCCACCGAACTTACCTATAGGACTGATTCTTTGGTTGCTACACTAAATTATACCAACAGGTATTTAGAAAATATAAGAAAAGTACTAAGGGGTGATGTCGAAAATAATGAAATTAATAGGGACTCCCTATTCGACCAGTATAAACTGGATCCTTCTACTATAGATCTAACTCCGATCAAGGAAGATTCCTTATTGAGGGAACAGGTAGCTTTGGAGGATAAATACAATTTGTTTGAAAGAAACATTAACAATCCCGGGCAGGTACTTTTTTCTCCCCTATCCGGAACAATATCCCAAGAATTTAATACCGAAAACAAGCATTTTGCCGTAGATGTGGTTGCTCCCATGGACAGTCCCATAAAGGCAGTAGCCAACGGTACCGTAATTTTTGCCGAATGGACAGCGGAAACCGGTTATGTAATTATCTTGGAGCATATGGACGGACTATTAAGCGTTTACAAGCACAATGGATCCTTAAACAAGGGGCAGGGTGATGTAGTGAGATCTGGAGAGGTCATTGCTTCGGTAGGAAATACAGGGGAGTTGACCACAGGACCACACCTACACTTTGAGCTATGGAGCAACGGTAGCCCGATAGACCCATTAAATTTTATAGATTTTAAATAATTTCAAATGAGTTTAAAATCATTTGCAGCAAAAATATTTGCCAAGAAAATCGCGAAAAAAACTGCCGAATGGGTAAATAATCCCATTCAAACCCAGGAAAAGATATTCCAATCGCTCATAGCTACAGCCAACAATACCGACTTTGGTAAGGATCACAATTTTTCGCAGATAAAAACCCATTCCCAATTTGTTGAAAACGTCCCCATTAGGGACTATGAAGAATTAAAGGGATATGTGGAGAAGGTGGTAGCTGGTCAGAGAGATGTATTATGGCCGGATAAACCTGCCTATTTCGCAAAAACCTCCGGGACCACTTCTGGGGTTAAATACATTCCCATTACCCATGAATCCATTAAGTACCAAGTTGAAGCATCGCGAAATGCCATTCTAAATTATATTCATGAAACGGGCAATGCAGATTTTGTGGATGGAAAAATGATTTTTCTTCAGGGAAGTCCCGAAATGAACGAAAAAAATGGGATTAAAATCGGAAGATTATCGGGGATATCTGCCCATTATGTTCCCAATTATCTCCAAAAAAACAGATTGCCCAGCTGGGAAACCAATTGCTTGGAAGATTGGGACACTAAAGTAAATAAAATTGTAGAGGAAACGGTCAACCAGGATATGACGGTTATTGCGGGAATACCCTCTTGGGTTCAAATGTATTTTGAAAAGCTGAACAAGAAAACGGACAAAAAAATAGGAGATCTATTCAAAAATTTTCAGCTATTCATTTATGGAGGGGTTAACTACGAGCCCTATCGTGCAAAATTTGAGAACCTCATCGGGCGACGCGTAGACAGTATAGAACTATTCCCCGCCAGTGAAGGATTTTTCGCCTACCAAAATTCCCAAAAGGAAAATGGAATGCTTTTGTTATTGAATTCGGGCATCTTCTATGAGTTTGTCAAGGCCGATGAATTCTTTGTGGAAAACCCCAAACGTATTACCCTCAACGATGTTGAACTGGGAGTAAATTACGTAATGATCATATCTACCAACGCCGGTTTATGGGCTTACAATCTTGGGGATACCGTTCAGTTTATTTCATTGAAGCCCTTTAAAATCATCGTTTCCGGAAGAATTAAACATTTTATCTCCGCCTTTGGGGAACATGTTATTGGTAAGGAAGTGGAAGAAGCAATGAAACAGGCTATAGAGGGAACAGATGCCAGCATAAACGAATTTACAGTAGCCCCACAAATTAATCCGGAAGAAAAAGAACTTCCATATCACGAATGGCTGATCGAATTTGAACATCCCCCATCAGACATTAAAAAATTCATCAGCATCTTGGATAAGGCTTTGCAGCAGCAAAACACTTATTATTTCGATTTAATTGAAGGTAAAATTCTCCAAACTTTAAAAATTACCGAAATAAAAAAAGATGGATTTCAAGAATTTATGAAGTCTATTGGAAAGTTGGGAGGTCAGAACAAAGTACAGCGCTTATCCAATGACCGAAAAGTAGCCGATGGATTAAGAAGCTGGTCTAAAATAAAGAACTCATAATAAAACCAGCCATTATTTTTTAATATTTACAATTATTGATTACCTAAAAGTCTAAATTTATAATTTTAGCGTTAGGAAGAAATCTGAGAAAAGCTCTACCGGAAATAAAATAAACAATATAAATTGTAGTTTTGCACGAAATCTGCTTATGAGTAAATCCGTTAACACTACTAGGGCACAAGATTCCACCAATGCCATTGAACGCTTGTACATAACAATGCGGCATCTTTTCAACCGTGGATTTTACAAGCCGTCAGGTGTTTCCGGAGCAACCTTAAGACAATCTCTTTTACAACTACGCCCAGAAATATACGGTTCCATTGCTGAGGAAAAAGCAGAACTTAATGGGCTGTTGTATGTTTTGGAAAGATTGCCGGAAGGCATAGAACAATGCCGGTTTATAAACCTCACCTCGGATGAAGGCTATGCCGGTTCCCAATTTAAGCCTATTATTCCACCCAAAAGACGGAGAAACTGTTACAGGATAGATGATGAACAGATGAACATTGAGATTACCCGTGGCAGATCGGATATTTACGATATACTAACCCATCTTACCTTTTTGTTCATCGAATCCGAGAAACTTAGCAAAAAGGTCCTTATAGAAGACACGGACAAAACTATAAGGGATTGGGTAAAATTGGAACAGGCTGCTAACAAAGAGGAACTTAGCCAAAGGGAAAGGGAAGTCGCCCTAATACATATGGCCAATGTTTTGGGAAGACCGTTTATTGAGGTAATGGGGATTCACAAAAAACTCTCAACAGCTTCAGATCCGGAACGTTTTTTAAAGATTATCTATTGGTTGGGCAAACTGGCCATTGAGGAAGAAACCACAGGGAACAAAAGAGCTATTACCTTTAGTCCCATGTTACGGGAGCGCTTGGGACATCACATTCATGGGGAACGTTGGGCCAACAGGATTAAAGAGGCATTAAAGGAAAACGGACTTATAGAACGTCCCATCCATATCATAAGTGCCAATATGCACAGCGTAATGAATTCATTGTTCGCCAAAAAAGCATTGTCCAAAACCTTGGCAGGAAAGACAAAATTGGAGATATATGAGGCTTTGAGCATTCCCAAAAATTCCGGTTTAAGGGAAAAGGTAATTGCCCAAGCGAAAAAGAACGGGATGATCGCCATTGATGACGTTTCTGGCACCAATATAGATGTACAAATTTTTGACATGGCCAAATTGGGCAAAGACGCCTGTTGTTACCAATTGCCAACAAACTGTCCAGAAAATGAAAAACCTGTTATCTTTGTTATGGATTACGCTTTTGGGGAGCAAGCTTATGAAACCATTGATGAATTGCTGAAACCATACAAGATTAAAAAAAACCAAAAGGTATTTTTAAATGTGACCTCCATTACCATTATGGGAAAAGCAGGAATTCTGGAAGGCGGAAAAGGGGATATAATGATTCCCGATGCCCATATTTTTGAAGGAACCGCAGACAATTACCCCTTCGTAAATGAATTACGAAAAGAGGATTTTGAAGGCAACGGACTAAAAGTTTTACAAGGAGCCATGGTGACTGTATTGGGAACCTCTTTGCAAAATAGGGACATCCTAAAATTCTTTCATGAATCCACTTGGAACGTAATTGGGTTGGAAATGGAAGGGGTGCATTATCAGAAGGCAATACAATCCGCATCCAAAATTAGAAAGAGCATTAGGGAAGATGTTAAAGTACGTTATGCCTATTATGCTTCCGATAACCCTTTGGAAACAGGGAGCACCTTGGCATCCGGTGGTTTGGGGACCACAGGGGTAAAACCCACCTATTTAATAACCGATAAAATACTAACACAAATATTTAATTCCTAGTTTATGGCTAATCAACAACCGACAAATAGCAGCTCCTCTTCTTCGGATGAAGTAGATTTGGGGCAACTGTTTCAATTAATTGGAAATGGTTTTAAGAAATTTTTCCGTTTTATAGGTAATATTTTTAGAGGTATTTTCCATACGATTATCCTGTTCCTGCTTTTTTTACAAAAACATTTTATAAAATTTGTGGTTGCAGCTGTAGTTGGATTAGCCTTAGGCATATACCTAGACATGATAAAAGAGCCTAAATTTATTTCCACAATGGTGGTAGAACCCAATTTTAATAGTGTGCAACAATTGTACAACAATGTAAATTTTTACAATGAGTTGGCGCGTGCAGAAGATTCAACGGCTTTGGCCGAAGCCATGGATATAAGTGTTTCCGAAGCTTCAAAATTAAAAAAGTTTGTAGTGGAGTCCTATTCGGATGAAAACCAAAAGGTGCAATTATTCGATAAATTTGTACGCAGTTTGGATTCCACCACCAAAAAGGCCATCGACATGGAGAATTATTTGAAAAATTTCAACTCCATGGATGCAAGATTCCACACCATATCTGTTACGGCAACAAATAGCACCGTTGCCAAAGCTATACAGCCGCCAATTATCAAATCGATTTCCCGAAATGAATATTTTCAGTTGCAACAAAGTATTAGTGACCAAAATATAAGCCTACAAGACAGCCTATACAAAAAGCAATTAATGGAGGTAGATTCCTTACAACATCTTTACAAGCGTGTGATGGAAAAGGAAGCTGAAAAACCACAGCAGGGTACCAATATTAGTTTAGGGGAAAACGGAGGACAAGAAAATAAAGAATTAGCCTTGATCAACCAAGTGGATAAGTTAAAGGAAAACTTGGTGTTGCTTAATGAAGAACGGGCTAATAAGTCGAGCATCTTAAACGTTATTTCAGCCTTCCCTAGAAGGGGAGTAGAGGTAAAAGGAATATTAAATAGTTATAAATTTTGGATCCCCCTAGGGTTTATTGGGATTACCTTGCTATTATTAAGTCTATTGGACTTGAACACTTATTTAAAGAACTATAAAAAAGAATAGTCCATGAACATTTTGGTTACCGGTGGGGCCGGTTTTATTGGTTCCCATGTGGTTAGAAGATTGGTAACCACCTATCCAAATTATCATATCTATAATTTGGATGCGCTAACCTATGCCGGTAATCTTGAAAACTTAAAGGATATTGAGTCTGCCCCCAATTATACCTTTATAAAAGGGGATATTACGGAGTCTAATTTTATTAATACTGTTTTTAATCAACATGCATTTGATGCGGTTATTCATTTAGCAGCAGAGTCGCATGTGGATAGATCAATAACCGGCCCCTTGGCCTTTGTAAAAACGAACGTCCTGGGAACGGTAAATCTTTTGAATGCAGCAAAATCCATCTGGGAAAAAGATTTTCGAGGCAAACGATTCTACCATATAAGTACGGACGAAGTCTATGGTTCTTTAGGCAACACTGGATTGTTTTCGGAAACCACGGCCTACAATCCTAGTTCTCCTTATTCAGCCTCAAAAGCGAGCTCGGATCATTTTGTTAGGGCCTATGGGGAAACCTATGGACTACCTTATTTAATCAGCAATTGTTCCAACAATTATGGCCCAAATCAGTTTCCGGAAAAATTGATTCCATTATTTTTAAACAATATCATCATAAAACAACCCTTACCCGTGTATGGGGATGGTAATTACACAAGGGATTGGTTATATGTGTTGGACCATGCAAGAGCAATCGACTTAATATTTCACAACGGGAAAAATACCGAAACGTATAATATCGGCGGTTTTAATGAATGGAAGAATATCGATTTGGTAAAATTGCTATGCAAGCAAATGGACCAAAAATTGGGAAGGCCTGCTGGAGAAAGTGAAAAACTCATCACTTATGTCAAGGACAGGCCAGGTCACGATCTACGGTATGCTATTGATGCATCTAAAATAAAGAAGGAATTAGGATGGGAACCTTCCGTTACCTTTGAAGAAGGTCTAGCAAAAACAATTGATTGGTATTTGACCAATGGACCGTGGTTAAATAGCGTAACTTCGGGCAAGTATCAAGAATATTATGAAAAACAGTATAAATAATGTGATAAAGTTTTGGGGTGATGGAGTTACGCTGTTATGAAGTAGAAAACACTGAACTCGATAACCTTTTCACAAGATAATTCCATATCATTTTAACAGCATAACTTATATAACCACAAAATCATGAAAGGCATTATATTGGCAGGAGGCTCAGGAACTAGATTATATCCCATTACCTTGGCAATGAGCAAGCAGCTAATGCCCATATATGACAAACCCATGATCTATTACCCTTTGGCCACCCTAATGTCAGCTGGTATCAGGGAAATATTGATTATAACCACTTCCCAAGACCAGGACCAATTTAAAATCCTTTTGGGTGATGGGTCCCAATTGGGCTGTTCTTTTAAATTTGCTACCCAAGAGAATCCCAATGGATTGGCAGAGGCCTTTATCATTGGAGAAGATTTCATTGGAACCGACAAGGTTGCCTTGATTTTGGGTGATAATATTTTTTACGGTTCCGGCCTAGCAACTTTACTGCAGGCCAACAACGATCCAGATGGGGGTATTATTTACGGTTACCATGTACAGGATCCGGAACGTTATGGAGTAGTAGAGTTTAATGAGGAAGGAAAGGCCATAAGTATAGAGGAAAAACCGACTAATCCAAAATCCAATTATGCTGTTCCTGGCATATATTTTTACGATAATGAGGTAGTCGCCATTGCCAAAAAAATAAAACCCAGCAAAAGAGGGGAACTGGAAATAACCGATATCAATAAGGCCTATTTGGAAAAAGGCAAATTACAAGTGAGCATTTTGGATCGGGGTACGGCTTGGCTGGATACAGGGACCTTCGCCTCCCTTATGCAGGCCTCACAATTCGTTGAGGTCATAGAGGACAGACAGGGGCTTAAAATAGGATCTATTGAAGAGGTAGCTTATACCATGGGTTATATTTCTAAAGAGCAACTTCGGGAGTTGGCAAAACCCTTATTAAAAAGTGGTTATGGCGAATATCTGATTGGTCTGATTAGAGAATAGCTGGATGTTGAGCTATCATGTTAAGAAGTTACGCTGTTATGAAACCCAAAACATTGTAAATTTTAATTCCCCTCTTGAAGGACTATTCTGGTCGTAGACGAAGCAGGGATTAAGTGCGGGGTGTAAAAGCAGATTCATGGAAAATAGAAATTAACTTGTCAACAACATTACAAGATAACTTAATAACAACAGAAAAATTGAAAATTACAGAGACGAAGCTAAAAGGTTGTTTTATTTTGGAGCCTAAGATTCATGTGGATGATAGAGGGGTATTTTTTGAATCCTATCATAAAACCATTCTAGACCAAGCCATTGGCGAGTCAATAAATTTTATTCAAGATAATATTTCAGTTTCCAAAAAACGAGTTTTGAGAGGCTTGCACTATCAAACTGGAGTACATTCCCAAGCAAAATTAGTGCAGGTATTAAAAGGGGCGGTGTTGGATGTTGTTGTAGATCTTAGAAAGGAAAGCATCACATTTGGCCAGCATTTTACACTAAAATTATCATCGGAAAACAAGAAATCAATTTTTATACCAAAAGGTATGGCACATGGATTCTTGGCCATGACCGATGATGTAATTTTTTCCTATAAATGTGACTCCCATTACTGCAAAGATGCTGAAAGGGGTATTAAATACAACGACCCCGATTTAAAAATAGATTGGGAAACAAAGGGAATGGATTTGATTATTTCCCCAAAAGACCTACAATTGCCCCTATGGAAAGATTTACACCTATAAAACGGATTCTGGTTACCGGAGCATCCGGACAATTGGGACTTAGTATTCAGGACATAGCTATGGAGTATCCACAATTAGTATTTGTGTTTGCCAATTCCGAAGCCCTGGATATTACGGACTATGTGCAAGTGGATAAAATAATAGAAAACGGCAATTTTGACTACTGTATAAATTGTGCGGCCTATACCAACGTTGAACATGCGGAGAAAAGCCCGGAAATGGCCTTTAAAGTGAACGCTGAAGCCGTTAAGCACCTAGCGCTTGCCTGCAAACAGTATGGGGTGACCTTAATCCACATATCCACCGATTATGTCTTTGATGGGGAAAAAGGATCGCCCTACACGGTTGATGACCAACCCAACCCCATCAACATGTATGGAAAATCTAAATGGGAGGGAGAAAAGTACATACAGGAAATATTGGATAAGTATTTTATTGTCCGTACTTCTTGGTTGTATCATAAAAAACATGGCAACAACTTTTATAAGACCATATTGAAAAAGGCAAAGAAGGGGGAAGTGTTGCGAATTACAGATGAACAAATTGGTTGTCCAACTAATGCTGCAAACCTTGCCAAATTTCTATTGAAACATATATTAACTGAAAATCAGGAGTATGGCATTTACCATTTTACGGACGGACAAGTTATGAGCTGGTACGGTTTTGCACAAAACATTTTGAAAGAAAACGGGCTGAAAAGTACTACAAATATTGTGAAGGAGAATAATTATCGTAGTTTTGCGAAGAGGCCGAAAAACTCTATATTGAAAAAGATTCTTATTTAATAATAATTTAGCTTAATGATATTGTCACATAGAGGATTCTGGGAGATTGAATCTGAAAAAAATACGGTTAAAGCTTTCAAAAAGTCTTTTTCATTAGGTTTTGGGACAGAAACTGACATCCGGGATTATAAAGGAAAACTTGTAATATCACATGATATTGCCAACGAAGACAGTATTCTGGCCGAAGATTTTTTACAGATCTACAATCAGTATGACAAAAATTTACCTCTAGCTTTGAATATCAAAGCTGATGGATTGCAAAACAAATTGGAAAATTTATTGACTAGATTTGAAATAAGAAATTATTTCGTTTTCGATATGTCAATCCCAGACACCATAGGCTACTTAAAGAATAAATTGAATTTTTTCACCAGGGAGAGTGAGTATGAAGTCAATCCATCGTTCTATCAAGAATCTAAAGGTGTCTGGTTGGATGAATTCAATAAACATTGGATAACCCCCCAAGTAATCAAAAATCATCTTAACAACGACAAGCAGGTTTGTATCGTTTCTCCCGAATTACACAAAAGAAGTTATGATAAAGAATGGAGAGGGTATAGAGAAAACTTCGACTTTAATAATAGTTTAAGTGTTCATATCTGTACAGATTTACCTTTAACAGCAAAAAACTTTTTTAATGAAAAAAATTAAAGCCGTTATTTTTGATATGGATGGCGTATTGATCGACGCTAAAGAATGGCACTACCAAGCTTTAAACAAGGCCTTGGCTCTTTTTGGCTTAGAAATTAGCAGATATGATCATTTAGTAACCTATGATGGGTTGCCAACCAAAAAAAAATTGGAAATGCTCTCAGCTGAAAATGGCCTCCCAAAAAAACTACATGCATTCATAAATAACATGAAGCAGGCTTACACTATGGAAATAGTCCATGCTCACTGCAAACCCACCTTTTATCATGAATTTGCACTTTCCAAACTGAAGTCGGAAAATTACAAAATGGCCGTCTGTTCCAATTCAGTGAGAAATACAGTGAAAGTTATGATGGAAAAGTCAGCTCTGAATCAATATCTTGAATTTTTTATTTCTAATCAGGATGTGGTCAATGGAAAACCGGACCCTGAAATGTATTTGAAGGCTATGCAGAGGTTAGGGTTAAAACCTAAGGAATGTTTAATTGTGGAAGATAATGAAAATGGAATAAAAGCAGCAAAAGCGAGTGGAGCCCATATTATGAAAGTAGAAACAGTGGAAGATGTTTACTACATTAATATTTTAAAACACATAAGACAAATAGAGAATGAGCAAAATTGACATTTTAGTTCCGTTAGCTGGGAAAAGTCTATTTTTCGATGACAAAAGTTATCCATTTCCCAAACCGTTGATTGAGGTAAATTCTATACCAATGATACAGTTGGTTATTGAAAAACTATCAAAAATTAAAAATGTAAACAAGTTCATTTTTATTGTCAATAATGTAGATTGTAAAAAGTATCATATCGATAATATATTGCGGCTATTAACAGATGATAATTGTGAAATCGTAAGATTGGATAATGAAACAAAAGGGGCCGTGTGCAGTGCCCTAATGGCTATTGATTATATTGATAAGGAACGGGAACTTGTTATTTGCAATGGAGATCAAATAATTGAGGAAGACCACAATACAATAATTGATTATTT
This sequence comes from Arenibacter algicola, assembly GCF_018860365.1. GTDB lineage: Bacteria > Bacteroidota > Bacteroidia > Flavobacteriales > Flavobacteriaceae > Arenibacter > Arenibacter algicola_B. The sequence continues at coordinate 60,357 of NZ_JAHKPO010000013.1, read as the reverse complement.
TAGAAGCAATAAGTACGATAGCGGGGTAATTACCTTCGAATCTATCCACCCACGTTGGTCATATGTTCGCCTAGACGAAAATAATTTAATTATTGAAACGGCAGAAAAAAGACCCATTAGCAAATCTGCAATTGCTGGATTTTATTATTTTAACAATGGATATCTTTTTGTGGAATCTGCTATGAGTATGATTGAAAAAGATGCCAATGTCAATGGATTATACTATATAGCTCCGTGTCTAAACGAACTCGTCTTATTGAATAAAAAACTAGGTATCTTCAAAATTGAAAATAATCAGTATTTTTCTTTTTACTCCCCTCAAAAAATAAAAACTTATGAGTCTAGATAATCTTAAAAACCTGACCAAAAAATATATACAGGCATTCGACAATAAAGACATTAACTCCATAAAGGCATTACTAACCGAGGACTTCATTCTCGAAGACCCCGTGGTTAAGAAAGTTAGGGGGAGAGATAATGCTCTTAAAAAAATATTGGAAATTTTCAATGGCGCTGAAGTGTTATCTTTTAAAGCCATAAGTGTTTTCCAACAAGACAATACAACCCTTATCGAATTTAATCTCATCTTGGACGACGTTACCTTGAAAGGAGTTGATATATTGGACTGGGAAAACAACAAGATTAAGGAATTACGAGCATATTTAGACATCCCTAAGTAACCTAAGATGAAAAAAGGTAATTTAGATTCAATGGTAAAAGGATGGTTTGTAGGAAATTTTGAACCTACCATATATCAATCCACTGAAGTGGAAGTAGGCATAAAAGAATATAAAAAAGGTGATTATGAAGAAACCCATTATCACAAAATTGCCACTGAAATCACAACAATTATTTCTGGAAAAGTTTTGATGAACAATATAGAATATAATAAAGGTGATATAATTGTCATTGAACCAAAAGAAGAAACCGATTTTAAAGTTTTAGAGGATACTATTACCGCCGTTGTTAAAATACCTGGAGTAAATAACGATAAATATTTAGGAAAATATGAGCATTAATGTTGTAATTCCCATGGCTGGTGCCGGAAGTAGGTTCGCGAAGCAGGGTTACCTTAAACCCAAACCTTTTATAGATGTAATGGGTAAGCCAATGATTGTGCGGGTAATGGAAAACTTAGCCTTTAAAAATGCTAAGTTTATCCTCATTGCGAGAAAAGACCATTTGGATCAGGAAATCGCCATTATTGAGGAGATAAAAGAAAAATTTAACGTTGTGTTCATTCCAATCGACAAACTAACGGAAGGAGCTGCCTGTACTATCCTTTTTGCCAGGAAATACATTAATAACGATACACCCTTGTTATTAGCGAACTCCGACCAAATAGTTCAATTTGATCTTGAAAAATATCTTTCTGAAAATGATGAAAAAGAGGCAGACGGTTCCATTTTAACATTTATTGATAAAGAAAAGAATCCAAAATGGTCTTTTGCAAAGCTGAATTCCGAGGGATACGTTAGTAAAGTTAAAGAAAAAGAAGCCATTTCCGAATATGCAACTGTTGGCCTATATTATTTTAAAAGAGGTTTAGATTATGTTAACTACGCCATAGATATGATTATTGAAAATGATAGAGCCAATAATGAATTTTATACTTGCCCCGTTTATAATTATGCCATTAAAGATGGAAAAAAAATTGTTGTGCACAATATAGATTATGCAAACATGCATGGCATTGGAACCCCAGAGGATCTAAATATTTTCCTACAAAAGAACCCTTTAAATTATTAGGCCTTGAGAATTGCACTTTGTTATCATGGAATCGCTAAAGGTAAAAACTTTAAAAACGGTGGCTTAGGCGTAGGATACGAGCAGGAATTAAACTTAATCAAGAATAATTTAATCAAGGCAAATCCAAATTGCAAATTCGACATTTATTTGCATTCTTGGTCCTATGAATTTAAAGAAGAAATCCTTAAGAATATGCAGCCTAAAGCCTACTTATTTGAACGGCCAAAAATCTTTCATAGGCCCTCCAAGCTAAAACTGCTCAAGGAAAATATTAAAAGATTTCTAGGTAGGGATTATGAATACAAAAGAATTAACAATATATACTCAAGGTGGTATAGTTATTATAAGGTTTGCCAGTTAGTTAAAGAAAATGAATCAAATTATGACTATATAATTGTAACCAGGTTTGATATGGCCTTACTAAAAAGCTTAGACATCGGCCAATTGGATAAAAACTGCTTTTATTCGGGAGATTGGAAAGGTTATACCAATGACAATATAATTGTTGAAGACCCTGATTTGGTATATTATGATCTAAATAAATTGCAAGAAGTGTCCAGAGGGTTTCCATATAATGACGAAGGTCTCCAAGACTTTTTTTTCATAGCATCTAGTGAATATATGCTCAATGGTTTTTCCAATATTTTTTTGGAATTACCAAATTTGATAAAAAAATACGAAGCGAGCAATCATTTAATAGCTTTAGGCAAGTTAAAAGAGGATAAAAAAATAAATGAACACCAAAGGGTATTGAAATTTAGGGAGGATTATTATTTAACCAGATGGCTTTAAAACTAGACTTTCTAACACAAGAGATTTTAGTTAAAATAGCAACAAAAATTTTTGGGATATTACGCACCTTATATCTCCTATATATTTTTGGAATCTCGAGCTATCTGGATGAATTCTATTATTCTAATTCTATTATCGGTCTAATAGTTTTAATCAACATACTATTTGAAACAACCTACTCCAAGAAAATAAAGGTATTTAGAAATAAACTGTCCTTCCATAAAAAATTTTTAAAAAGTTTAAATATTTTAGTTCTGGTTCTGATTTCAATTGTTTTGATTTTCTCATTCCTCTTCATTAAAAATGGAAATATTCTAATTCATATTTCCATTTTGGCACTTTGGTCTATAATTAACATTAATTCTTATTATTTCTTACTGGTATACAGATATTCATTAAAAAACAAACCAATCCTTAAATATTATTTTTGGATATCGTTTATAAATGTTTTCTCCATTATTCTAATTATTTATGCCGATTTAATTGACTCCAACTATATTTTTATTATAATATCAGGATCCATTTTATTTTCCGAATTAATAACTTTCACAATCATTTTTGGCAATTATTTTATTAAGGTTTTAAAATCAAAATTTGTAAGAAACGAAAAAATGAGATGGTCAGAGATCAAAGTAATTTCCAAGGTTCTTATAATTTTAATACTAGTGTCACTTATCGACGTGACCGACAAAACATTCCTGACCATTTTTGATGAGGGAGCTATAACGTATTATACCTATGGGTTTTATGCCCCTCTAATTATTAGACAAGCATTGGACATAAAGTCTAATTTTTTTGCTCAAATAAATATCTTGCGGAGTTCAAAAGAAATCAATAGGATCTTTTTTTCCACAGTGAAGAAACTTTTGTTTTTTTTTACTTTAGCTTCAATGTTACTGGTATTTATTGTAGAGTTTTTTGAACCTCAAATATTAGGGCTTAGGTTATTTACATCGAAAGATTTCAATATTATTAGAAACATCCTATTTATTGGACTTGTTATAACCCCATTTTATATGATTTGGGATTTATTTTACAGGTTCTATTACAGAAAAAATATTATTGATTTACTACTTAAAGTCACACTAGTTGGGTTTATTTTAAATATTGTAATGAATTACATATTTTCAATAATTATGAATTACGAAATTTATGGTGTTCTATATTCAACATTATTGATTTTTCTTTTTTATAATATCATTAGCTATTTCATTTTTTTTGTAAAAACGAAACCTTATTAATAGGAGTTAAATAATATTTTTATTCTTGTGGTTAATTTGTAGTCCATAAAAAGCCTATAAGACTATTATGACTAATGCGTTTGAAACAATATTATTAGAATGGTGGTTAATAGCAATATGTACTAACACGTATTTTACCCTATTAGAGTTTTTTAAAATTGAATGAAATGAAAAATAAATTAGAATATTTAGACCATATTGACTTTTTAAGAGCCGTTGCGGTTGCTCTCGTTATTCTATTTCATTTAGATATTACATTGCTCAAGGGGGGGTTTCTTGGTGTAGATGTCTTTTTCGTAATCAGTGGGTTTCTAATTACAAGAAACTTGAACTATGAGTTTAAAAATACTGGAAAAGTAGACTTTAGAAAATTTTATATTCGTCGTATTCGCAGATTAATTCCCACATTACTGCTAACGTTGTTTCTAACTTTTATTTTAAGTTTTTTGTTTTTTCCGCCATCTCTGTTCACCGGATTTATAAAATCGATGTTTTTTTCGTCCATTGCACTTTCAAATTTTCACTTTTTAAGCGAAACTAGTTATTTTGATGTCAGTTCTAATTTAAAACCGCTCCTCCATACTTGGTCACTGGGCATTGAAGAACAGTTTTATCTATTATTTCCTATCTCTCTTTTTCTAATAATGAAATTATTTTCGAAGAAATGGAGTAAATTTTCATTAATAACTACTCTAATTCTCCTAAGTATACTGTTGAATATTATAGTTTCCCAGGGCCATATTTCGGAAGCATTTATTAGTTATTTTATTTCAGAAGACAATGTGGCAGAAAGTATTTCATCAATACAATTTTTTTTATTACCATTTAGGGTATTTGAGTTTTTGTTAGGTGCTATTTTAATTTATCTTCCCAAAAACAAAACCATTAATAAATCGTATGCCTCTTTGCTAAATTTAATTGGGTTAGGGTTAATTATTTTCTCATCAATTTATTTCGACGCCGAAACTAAATATATGAGCACCTTAAACATTATACCTTGCATAGGAGCATCATTATTCATTTTTAATACACCTAAGCAATCCATTTTTTCATTTTATAACTTATCATCTTTTAAAACAATAGGCCGGATTAGCTATACGCTATATTTATTTCATTGGCCTATAATTGTATTTTATAAGTTTTTATATGGAAACGAAACCAATTTTATAGAGAAAATCATTCTTGTCTTCCTTACTTATCTCATTTCGTTGGCCGTATACAAATATTATGAAGACCCCCTAAGAAACAATAATTTACAATCTCGTATTATATCTAATCACGGTATGATTAGTTTAGTCCTTTTTTCTTTAATCATTATATCAAACATAAAAATAGATGTACTTAATAATGAAGGTTGGTTATGGAGAGTTGATTTAAAAACACTTGAAAGTATTAAAGAATTTGAAAATCCTGTTGAATACAATAGAAAGAATTGGGGTGCTGCTGGATATAATGATTTTGCTTTTATTGGAAAAAAAGGACAGAACACTTCCCCAGATATTATTTGGATAGGCGATAGTCATGCGGGTCATTACAGTTACGGTCTAGATTCTATTTTGGTAAAAAAGAATAACAAATCGGTATTTATGAGTTATGCAATATCTACGCTTCATTTACCGGATATTATCCACAAAACCATAGATAGTACTGCGAGCAAAAATCACTTAAATAAGTTATTGCAATTGATTAACAGTAATCCCAAAACCCCACTAGTGATAAGTCATTTTTGGATTGGAGAAATGTCAATGACTAAAATTAAAAATCCCGATACCGGACTTTATGAAAATTTTAAAAGTGACAGTTTAGGTTATAACCAACTATGCCAAAAAATAGTAAAATTTTCCGAATTGGTAGGCAATAGAAATATTATTGTAATTGGAGAGAGCCCATTTAAAGGGAAGAATGATCTAAGTTTTGTTGACAATTTGCTAATACCCAAATATTCTGGGAATGTCAAGTCCTCATCAGTTTTTGAACCTTCTGATCGCCTATTTCAAATTAATAACTATTTTAACAATTATTTTGAAAAAAATAAAAACATCCATTTTATAAACCCTTCAGATATTTTTTGTGAAGACAAAAAATGTTTGGAACAAGAAATGGGAATGATCTACTTTTCTGACAAAGATCACCTATCCAAGACTGGTTCTTTGAAAGTAATTGAGACGATTGAGCAAGAACTACTAAATTATATGGTTTTAACAGATAAGAGCATTGTCCAGTCCACTGAAATTCAAGACCTTGTCGGTCCCGCAGAAAAGGTTAATCATAAATCAACCAAACTAATATTCACCAACTGGCATAATCCAGAACATGAGCACAGATGGAGTTCAGGAAATAGTTCAGAAATAGAATTTAACATAAATAACCCAAAACAATTTAAAGGTTTAATAAAACTAAATGTTGGGATATGGGACCAACAAATAATCAAAATGTTTATCAATGGTCACCTCATTGAATCCAGTAAATTAAGTGGCTGGCAAAATACTTTATCGTATTCATTTGACCCAAAAATCCTTAAAGAGAAGAATACTATAAGATTTGAATTTTCTGATGCCAAATCCCCAAATGAAAAGGATAAAAGAATATTGGCTCTGGCATTTAGAACAATTCAAATAGAGTAGTCGATATTAATACTGAAATTAGAATATGAAAAGGGTTTTTTTTATAATGCCAAACTTGGGCGGCGGCGGCGGCGAGAGAATTATATCTATTTTATTAAATAATCTAGATAGAAGAAAATTTGAACCCCATTTGGTTATTATAAAAAAAAATGGGTCCAATGTTTTTGTCAGCGATTTATATGAAGATGTAGTTGTTCATAGACTGGAAATAAAACAGCGTATTAAAATATCCTTTCCTATTTTAATCTATAAATTGCTCAAACTTTCCAAGAGTGAAAAACCAAATGTACTGTTCTTTGGATCAGGTCAGATCAACGCGTTAATAGCACCTTTTTTGTTTTTGTTTCCCAAGCATATAAAAACAATAGCCAGGGAATCCAATATCCCAAGTATCTTTGAAAAATATTATATCATTAAATTATTTTACAGACACTTTTATAAAAACTATAATAAAATTATCGTACAATCCAACGATATGTTCAAGGACTTGCATAACAATTTTAAAATATCAAAATCCAAATTAGTTAAAATCAATAATCCCGTTGATGTTTCCTATGTAAAAAAAAAATTGAGTTTAGGAGAAGATATACAGCTCCCAAGAGCCAAGATTAATCTTTTGGCTGTTGGAAGGTTAACCTACCAAAAAGGTTTTGATGAGCTAATCCTTCAACTGGCAAAGGTCAAGGAGAAGAACTTTTTTTTAACTATATTGGGAGAGGGCGAAGAAAGGGAAACTTTGGAACAGCTAGTTTTAGAAAATGATTTGCAAGATCATGTTTGTTTAAAAGGAAATGTTGAAAACCCATATAAATACATGCAACAAGCTAATGCCCTAATTTTGAGTTCGCGCTTTGAAGGGTTTCCGAACGTTATCTTAGAAGCCTTGGTATGCGGTACACCGGTATTAGCAAATTATTGTTTAGGGGGAATAGATGAAATAATTAACCCTGGATTTAATGGAGATATTTTCTCTTTTCAAAAGGGAGACTTTCAATCTAAATTCGATAGTTTTTTCAATACGAAATTTAATAATCTTGACATTAAAAATGATGCCATAAAAAGGTTTAGGGTCGAAAACAAAATTAAAGAATTTGAAACCCTCCTCTAAATAAGGAATATGTTGAAATTAAAAATCCTCTCCTTTTTTAACTATTTTTTATTTTTTCTGCCCTTTACACAGGCATTGACCATTAATTTATTTTTTCCACTTAAAATTTCAGAGTTATTATTATTTGTGTTGATATTTCTATTTCTTCAATACAAGTGGGGTTATAATTATGTCAGTACCCTAAAAAGCATCCAAGCCCTGTTCTTTTTCTTAGTAATCGCAACCCTTTCCTTTTCTGTCAATGCTTTTTGGACATACGACTATTCACTAAAACCCATTCCTTTCAGAATTGGTAGAATACCTGATAGTTTTTTAAGATTAGTTTATATTTACTTAAATGTTATCGCATTTTTAATTTCAATTTATTTTATTGGGAGGAATAAAATTCAAAGTCTAAATTTTTGGGTAAAGGGAGCACTTTGGGCGGCAATCTACGCCTGGTACCTTTTTATTTCATCGGCATTAAATATTCCTTATTTAAAACTTTTTGGCATGGATGAAAATCCTCAAACACTTATGGGTATTGTTCGTACGGGTACGTTTAAAGAAGGTAATTTTTTCGGATTATTCCTCTTGCTATCGGGTACCATTGCATTATTTCTTAAAAAAAATCGAACAGCAATCTTTCTATTGCTTTCCATATTAACAACCTTTTCTACAATATCAATTGTAAGTGCCCTATTATTTCTGTTCTTTTATTTCAAAAGTGTAATTTTTAGAAAAAAGGTTTTAAAAATTATACTTCTGATTTTTCCATTTATTCTAATAGCCACCCTTGCTTTTTCTAAAACCGAATTTTGCCAGAAATATGTATATGCCAAAATATTTACCCCTGTAAGTACTTTAACACAATCCAATATGTCTAAGGTCGACAGATATCTAACAGGGCATATTGCATACAAAGCTGGACTAAACAATCCAGTTTTAGGAGTAGGACCATATAACTATGGCCTACATTACGACCAATATAACAACATCAATGAGATTGTGAAGAATCATAGCGACTGGTCACGGGAATACTTCAAAAGAAACAATTTGAGAGCAATCCCTAACAACGTATACATGGAGGTTTGGGCAGAATATGGTATTATAGGTTTTTTGTTTTTTATAATGTTCCTAGCAATGACCCTATGGATTTCTATAAAACTTAAAAATACTATTCTAACTGGAGGGTTATTGGCCATGTATCTTTCCCTAAACGCATTTCCATCCTTCATTATGCTATTCTTATGGGTATATTTAGCTATTCCATATGCCTTGTTATATAATAAAAAATTACAAGAAGCTAACTTAACAATTGCAGATGAAAATTAAAATTTTGCGTTTTGTGCCATTATACGTTTTGGCCTTTTTGCCCCTATTTAGTCTGGCAATGACAAGTATGGCAATAGGTTTATTGCTTTTATACGCAATTTGGGATTTTATAAAAACAGATGCAGCGAAACCAAATTTAATACGGTTCAGGACAAGTTTAATTTATGCATTACCATTTTTCTTATACATAATAGCCCTGTTATGGACCCAGGATATGAAAAAGGGGCTAGAAATAGTAGGAAGAATGGCCTCGATTCTAATAATTCCAATATCAATTATTGGATTAAAACCTTTCAAAAATGTAGAGAGTATTTATCTTTTTTTTAAACTTTATATTATATCCTCTTTTGTCTATGTTGTTATAACAATGTTATTTATACTTCTAAATATAGATCATATCCTAAATCAACCCAATTCCTATTTTTCGGTTTTAACATTAAGAAATTCCATAGATAATATACCTTTAATAGGAGAACACGCCATTTATTTTTCTTTATTTGTTGGCGTAGCTTTATTGATACTTTATTACCATAGGTTTAAAAGTAAGTATGTTAATGTCCTTTTTGGGCTTACTTTTTTGAGTGCCATTGCAATAGCAAGCTCCAGAGGAGTAATAGCAGGATTGGTAATTGTATCTATTATTATAGTCTTTCAAGAAGTCAAAAGTCGTAAAAAAGCTATATTTATAATGGTTTCCTTGGTTTTAGGTATTTCGGCCATCTCTTTTTTAACACCTATCAAGAGTAGAATAGATGAGATTTTAAACACTAAGAACATATATCCAGTAGGGCTACAATACAATTCTTTCAACCTTAGAGTGGCAATTTATGATTGTTCACTAAATATTATTAATAGGAGTCCTTTGATTGGATATGGCCCAGGAGATGTTCAAAATGAATTAAATGAATGCTATAAAAAATTCGATACTGAAGCCTTTACCAAGATTACGTATAACTCACATAATCAATATTTCGATTATCTTGCATCTTTTGGCATTTTCGGAACATTTATTATTTTGTTTGCCTTTTATTATTATTTTAAAATTGCTCTCAACGGGAAAAATAGGTTATATCTAAACTTTCTAATACTGTTCTATATTATTTTTTTAACAGAAAACATTTTATATCGAAATTCTGGAATGGTATTATTTGTCACCTTTAATTGTTTATTTGCCAACTTAATTTTATTTGAAGAAAATTTGAAAAACTTGACTAATATATGATCGTCATAAATGCACGGTTTTTAACCCAAAAAATTACGGGTGTTCAAAGATATGCCCTTGAAATATGCAAAAGACTTCCCAAAGAAATTGGCGGTGAGAAAGTACTATTTGTCTCTCCAAAAGTTAGAAGTAGCAAGAATTTTAATACCGAATTAAACTTAATACAAATAGGTCAATTTAGTGGTCAGTTGTGGGAGCAACTAGATTTACCCATATTCCTAAAAAAAAATAAAAATCCCCTACTTGTAAATTTAGTTGGAATAGCTCCCATATTTTATAAGAATAAAATAATGGCCTTATATGATCTGGCATTTAAACATTATCCAGAATGGTTTTCCTATAAGTTTCAAAAATCGTATAACCTACTTATACCCTTAAGTTTGAAAAACACTAAAACCGTAGTCACGGATAGTTTCTATGTAAAGGAGGATATCCATAAAACTTATAAAATAAAAAAAAGTAATATCCATGTTGTTTATGCAGCCCCATCCAAAATATTTCATCAGATGGATTTTAAAAGAGAAAACTTTTTTTTAACTGTATCTTCCATAGACCCAAGGAAAAATTTGAAACGAATTATAGAAGCATTTAATTTAATAAAAAGTGATTACAAGCTTGTAATAGTTGGATCTAAACATAAAACCTTTTCAGGACTTAGCTTAGAGGAAAATCTATTAAATGAAAGAATTATCTTTACTGGTTATTTAGAGGATGATGAATTAATTGAATTGTATAACAAAGCAGAAATATTTATTTATGCATCGCTATTTGAAGGCTTTGGAATTCCACCACTTGAAGCTCAAGCCTGTGGTTGCCCATGTATAGTATCAAACACTACTTCACTCCCTGAGGTATATGCCGATTCTGTTGAATATTGTGATCCGCATTCCGTGGAAAGCATAAAAGAAAAAATGAATTATTTATTAAACGATCATCCAAGAAGAATTCAACTAAAGAAAATGGGGCAATTAAACATTAAAAGGTTTGATTGGGATTTCTCCGCCAAGAAGTTTGAAAACATAATAGCCGAACATATTTTATGAAAAAAGCATTAATTCATGACTGGTACACCGTATATGGAGGTGCTGAAAGATGTATCGAAAGTTTTACTAATATCTGGGATGATTTTGATCATTATTCCTTAATTGATGATTTAAATGAGGAGGATAGAAAAGTTATTCTTAAGGGTAAACAAACCGTAAATTCTTTTATTCAAAGATTACCTTTTGGAAAAAAGAAATATCGAAGTTATCTGCCACTATTTCCATTGGCCATTGAACAATTTGATTTAAATGAATACGAATTAGTTATCTCATCTTCTTCGTCTGTCGCAAAAGGTGTTTTAACTAGACCGGACCAATTACATATTACATATGTTTACTCACCTGTTCGCTATGCTTGGGATTTGTATGCCCAATATTTAAGGGAATCAAAGCTGGAAAAAGGCTTAAAAGGCTTTTTAGCCAGATATTTTCTTTTCAGACTTCGTTCTTGGGATTATTCAACTGCAAATCGTCCAGACCATTACATTGCAATTTCAAAATATGTGGCTAAAAGAATTAAAAAAATATATAACAAAGAGGCTATAGTAATATATCCACCTGTTGATACAAATTCCTTCAACATATCCAAAACTACAGAAGATTACTATATTACTTGTTCTAGGATGGTGCCTTATAAAAAAATAGATTTAATTGTTGAAGCATTTTCAAAAACGGAAAAAAAATTAATCGTTATTGGCGAGGGACCTGATTATAAGAAAATAAAGCATCTTGCTGGGCCCAATGTTCAGCTTTTAGGTTTTCTTGAAAAGAATAGGGTGCTAAACTTAATAAAAAGAGCTAAAGCCTTTATCTTTGCAGCCGAAGAGGATTTTGGTATAGCTCCGATTGAGGCACAAGCGGCAGGAGTACCTGTAATTGCTTTTGGTAAAGGAGGTATTTTAGAAACGGTAAATGGACAGTTCCCTGATAATCCTGTGTTGATGGAAAATATGACAGGAGTATTTTTTAAAGAACAAACCTCAGGCTCTGTACTTGAAGCATTAAGTTTCTTTGAAGAGAATGAAAAAATGTTTGATAAAAATATTATTAGAAAAAATGCTCAACAATTCAGTATTGAAAGATTTGAGAAAGAATTTAAAGACACAGTAGAAAGCCTATATAAGAATTGGAAAGAAGCACAATAGACTAACATGAAAAAAGCAATTATCACAGGTATTACCGGTCAAGATGCAGCATATTTGGCCGAACTTTTATTACAAAAGGGTTATAAGGTTTATGGAACCTATAGACGAACTAGTTCTACCAACTTTTGGCGCATAGAGGAATTGGGAATCGAAAACCATCCCAATTTAATTCTCTTGGAATATGATTTAATTGACCTTTCTAGTGCCTATAGAATTATTTCCGAAGTAGAACCAGATGAAATATACAATTTAGCGGCTCAAAGTTTCGTTGGTGTATCTTTTACGCAGCCCATTGCAACTGCGCAAATAACGGGAATTGGCGCTATGAATCTATTGGAGGCCATTAGGACCATTAATCCAAAAATCCGATTTTATCAGGCATCCACATCTGAGATGTTCGGAAAAGTTCATGCCATTCCGCAAAATGAAGAAACCCCATTTCATCCAAGAAGTCCATATGGGGTTGCAAAAGTATTTGCTCATTGGGCTACCTTAAATTACCAAGAATCATACAATTTATTTGCTACAAGTGGTATCTTATTCAATCATGAGTCTCCGCTTAGGGGAAAAGAATTTGTTACCCGAAAAATTACAGATGCCGTAGCCAAAATACATCTTGGTAAGCAAGATGTTTTGGAATTAGGAAACATGGACGCCAAAAGAGATTGGGGATATGCCAAGGAATATGTAGAAGGAATGTACAAAATGCTGCAAATAGATGAACCAGGGACCTTTGTTCTAGCCACAAACCAGACGCAAACTGTTCGCGACTTTGTTTCTTTGGCATTTAATGCCATTGATATAGATCTTGTTTGGGAAGGAAAAGAGGATAAGGAAATTGGAAAGGACAGTAGATCCGGTAAAACTTTAATCAAAGTAAATCCTCAATTTTACCGTCCAGCTGAGGTGGATCTATTAATTGGTGATGCCTCCAAAGCCAATGAAAAATTAAATTGGAAACCGAAAACCACACTTAAGGAATTGTGTAATATGATGGTTAAAAAGGACTTGGAAAGAAATGAAAATGGAGGTACATTCTAAAAAGATTATTTTCATTACTGGCATAACAGGTTTTACTGGTAAACACCTAGAAGAGTACTATTCTAAACGTGGATTTGGTGTTTATGGAACTACCTTTACTGAACCATCTTCATCAAATCATTTTAAATGTGATATATTAGAAGAGGAGGAATTATTTAAGATACTTAATAAGTTAAAGCCCGAATATATAATTCATTTGGCAGCAATTTCGTTTGTGGCCGCCAAAGACCAAAAGAATATTTATAACGTCAATATTTTCGGTACTTTAAGTCTTTTAAATGCACTTACAAAGTTGGACTATTTGCCCACGAAGATTTTGATCGCTAGTAGTGCAGCTGTTTATGGAAATATTGAAGGTGAACTGGGCGAAGAACTGTGTCCGGAACCAGTTAATCATTACGGCAATAGTAAACTTGTAATGGAAAATATGGTAAAAGGATATTATGATCAGTTAAATATTATTATCGCAAGGCCATTTAACTATACAGGAACTGGCCAGGAAAACCACTTTTTAATTCCAAAAATTGTTTCCCACTATAAAGAAAACAAAAAAGAAATAGAATTAGGAAATATTGACGTTTATAGGGAGTTCAATGATGTTCACTACGTTGTAAGATGCTACAACGAATTACTTTTTTCTAGATTTAAATCTGACATTTTTAATGTTTGTTCGGGAAATGCCATAAATATCAACTATATACTTAGCGTGATGAATCAATTGGCAGATTATGCCATTAAGGTCAACGTCAACCCTAAATTTGTAAGAAAAAATGAAATTGATATTTTAAAAGGAAACCCTCAAAAATTATTTGCGCATATAGGAAATTTCACGGAGGAATATACCTTGCAAAGCACTTTAGCGAACATGTATAATGAAGAATAATATTTAGTGGCGAATTGGAAAAACTTGAAATAGGTTCAGCATATCAAATTAGTTAGATTTATCCAAATAGAACCTCTAAAATTAAAAATACTTCCATCCTGAACTTAAATCTTCACTGTTTTTTTGACCAAAACCCATTAAAGGTGTCTTATTTTCAATATTGAGACTATTTTATTCCTAGTTCCAAAAATGATTGATTTTGCAATTAATAGTACCGGAATAGGTGAAAAAGCTTACATAGGGCATTATTAGCTTAACTATTCTCATATTTAAATTTATCTTTGTCCATAGTTGATAACTTAATCGTACGGCTTAAAATTAATGTTTTCCAAAAGACACCGTTATTCCAGCCTCATTACCCCCATATCGTATGGGGTGGATTTATTGGTAATTAATGTCTTTGCGTACATTCTGCCGATAAACTTTGAGTATCCCATTCTATTTCACAGCTATCTGACCTTGGCTTGGATTATACTGTCTTTTAAAAATAACTTTTACGTGGTTTATAGATACACTAAAGTATCATACCTTCTAAAACTTTTGTTCAACCAATTCGTCTTTTTCTTTCTAATATTATATGCCTTTATTGGCTTCTTTAAGCAACCCAATATGAGCCGATTGGCTCTAGGGGAATATTTTGTTTTTGTTGGGCTGGCCATATTTACCATTAAGTTCCTAAACTATGTCCTTTTAATGAAATACCGGGAAAGGATAAAAGGGAACATGAGAAATGTGGTGGTCATTGGAAAGAACAAAAAAACCGATCAATTAATCGACGTTTTTAAAGATCGTCGGGAGTACGGGTATCATTTTATGAAACAGTTCTGCCCTTCAGATCCCAGTTTTGATATCTATAAGACTTTCGTTTATATAGTGGAGAATAATATCGACGAAATTTATTGCTCAGTTTCAGAACTAAAGAACAATCAGATAACCGAATTCATCAACTTTGCCGATAATAATTTAAAAACCCTGAAATTTATACCGGACAATAAGAACATTTTCTCCAAAAAACTCACCTTTGAATACTACGATTATATACCAATCCTATCGTTACGGGACATTCCCCTTCATAATCCCTTAAATTCTGCCCTTAAAAGAGGTTTCGATATTGTATTTTCATTAATAGTAGTTGTTGGTATTCTTTCGTGGTTAGCCCCTATTATAGCGCTAATCATTAGATTGGAAACCAAAGGGCCAATATATTTTAGACAAAAAAGAAACGGTATAGACAACAAGGAATTCTATTGCTATAAATTTCGCTCCATGGCACCCAATGAACACGCCGATAGTCTAATGGCCGTTAAAAATGATATGCGAACTACTAAAGTGGGCAAATTTATCCGCAGAACAAGTATAGATGAACTTCCACAGTTCTACAATGTACTATTTGGTAATATGTCGGTGGTTGGTCCTAGACCCCATATGGTTAAGCACACCAATGAATTCGCCAATAAAGTAGATAAATATATGCTACGGCACTTCGTTAAACCTGGAATCACCGGTTTGGCTCAGGTTCGTGGATACAGGGGAGAAATCGAAACGGATATTGATATTTTGAACCGTACCAAATTTGATATTTTCTATATCGAAAACTGGTCCTTATTCATGGATCTCAAAATAATTGTGCAAACTGTCCTGAATGCAATTTCTGGAGAGAAAAAGGCATATTGAGAAATAAAACAATACTGTAAAATTAATCTTGTGTGGTTAAGTTAATTGGTCGTATCTGTAATGCTTTAATGGTATTACCACACTTTACCCCAATATTTTGGTTATTAAACCATAATTATTTTTAACATTGCCTTATTCCTCTAAATTTGTCTGTTGTCAATCTTACCATAAAATAACTGTTAGATGAAAAAAGTACTTATAACGGGCGCTGCCGGATTTCTAGGATCACACCTTTGCGACAGGATGATTAAAGAAGGTTTCCATGTTATTGGCATGGATAACCTGATCACTGGCGACCTAAAGAATATTGAACATCTATTCCCTTTAGAGCAATTCGAATTTCAACATCATGATGTTACGAAATTCGTCCATATACCGGGAGAGTTGGATTACATTTTGCATTTTGCCTCCCCAGCAAGTCCAATCGACTATTTAAAAATCCCTATTCAAACCCTTAAGGTAGGAGCCTTAGGAACCCACAATTTATTGGGATTGGCCAAGGAAAAACAGGCTAGGATTCTTATTGCCTCTACCTCTGAAATATACGGTGATCCCTTGGTTCATCCCCAGACAGAAGAGTACTATGGTAATGTAAATACCATCGGACCTCGTGGAGTTTATGACGAAGCCAAACGATTTCAAGAATCCATAACCATGGCATACCATAGATTTCATGGTGTAGAAACCCGAATTGTTAGGATTTTCAACACCTATGGACCTAGAATGAGATTGAATGACGGTAGGGTTATTCCCGCTTTCATGGGACAGGCTCTACGTGGTGAAGATTTAACGGTATTTGGGGATGGTTCCCAAACCCGTTCTTTCTGTTTTGTCGATGATGAAATTGAAGGTATTTATAGACTATTGATGAGCGACTATTCACTTCCAGTGAACATTGGCAATCCACATGAAATTACCATCAAGGAGTTTGCGGAAGAAATCATCAATTTAACTGGAACGGACCAAAAAATAATATACAAGCCTTTACCTCAGGATGACCCAATGCAGCGTCAACCCGATATTTCAAAAGCAAAAGAAATTTTAGGATGGGAGCCTAAAGTTAGTAGAAAGGAAGGCATGAAGAAAACATGGGATTTCTTTAAGACACTCACTGCTGAAGAACTCAGAAAAACTGAACATCGTGATTTCTCGGATCGTAATAAAAAATAGAACAAGCCCACCCTTTTAGGTGGGTTTTTTTAGGCCTTTATATTACTGATAGTGCCATATATTTTAATAGAAGTATACCCTATATCCATTTCAAACCGTATTTTTGGGGAAATTTTTCAAGAATGAACATCCTGATCCTTGGTGCCGGAGGGCGCGAACATACCTTAGCTTGGAAGCTAAAACAAAGTCCGAAACTTAAAAATCTTTATGTGGCTCCCGGAAATGCAGGAACCGCCGCCATTGCTAAAAATGTCCCCATTGGGGTGAACGATTTTGAGGCCATTAAGAAATGTGTGCTTTCGGAAAATATCGAAATGGTCATAGTAGGCCCCGAGGATCCCTTAGTGAACGGGGTGCACGATTTTTTCCTCAACGATACCGACTTACAAAATATCCCTGTCATAGGTCCACAAAAAGCAGCAGCTACCCTGGAAGGAAGCAAGCAGTTTGCCAAGGAGTTTATGATGCGCCATAACATCCCTACCGCGGCCTACGAAAGTTTCACCGCCGCAACCTTGAAAAAAGGATACGCTTTTTTGGAAACCCTTAAACCACCGTATGTTTTAAAAGCAGACGGACTTGCTGCAGGGAAAGGAGTATTGATTTTAAATGACCTACAGGAAGCCAAGGATGAACTGAAAACCATGTTGATCGACTCCAAATTTGGTGCTGCAAGCACCACTGTGGTCATCGAGGAGTTTTTGGACGGCATTGAACTAAGTTGTTTTGTGCTGACTGATGGAAAAGGATTTAAGGTCCTGCCTACCGCAAAAGATTATAAAAGAATTGGAGAAGGCGATACTGGATTGAATACAGGTGGTATGGGGGCCATTTCCCCAGTTCCTTTCGCAGATAAGGTTTTCATGGATAAAGTACTTGAGCGAATCGTAAAACCAACCGTAGAGGGCTTTAAATTGGATAATCTGCCTTATAAGGGATTTGTGTTCATTGGTTTGATAAAAGTAGGGGACAAACCAAAAGTAATTGAATACAACGTGCGAATGGGCGATCCTGAAACTGAAGTGGTAATACCAAGAATAAAAAATGATTTGGTCGAAGTTTTTGAAGCCGTTGCAAACCAAAGCTTGGATAGCATCGCCCTGGAAATAGATGAGCGCGCCGCTACTACAGTAATGGCGGTATCCGGGGGTTATCCGGAAGCTTATGGGAAGGGAATGGAAATAACAGGTTTTGACAATATAGAAGATGCCGTGGTATTCCATGCCGGAACCGAATTAAAAGAAGGTAAGGTTTTGACCAATGGGGGTAGGGTTTTGGCGGTTACCGCCTATGGTTCAAATTACAAGGAAGCACTGAAGAAATCCTATAAAAACATGGAGAAGCTACATTTCAACAAAATGTACTATCGGAAAGACTTGGGATTCGATCTTTAGTAATAAATTTTATAAAAATATCTGGTCTTAGGACAAAAACACAAAAAAGGGATAGCAAATGCTATCCCTTTTTTATAGTTATTATAATCCTTAAATAAAGCTTAGGTAAAACCACAGCTTCAAAAAAGAAGCCTTATTCCAAACAGAAATCCGAAAAAGGATTAAAGGTAGGAGTGTGCGGTTGCGTCCTTATTTTCTTCGCCGCTATCATTGTATTTTTTCAACTCCAACATCCAATAAACGAAGGCGGCAGCGCCGATAAGCATAAAAATCCAATTTAGTGTATTTGCCCCCCACCAATTCTCCATAGCTCGCAAAGCGTCGAACGGAGCAAAAAGCACATTTACAAATAAATCCTCGATACCGTAAAAAAATGAATCCATCTTAATTATATTTACCATGCAAAAATATAAAAACCTAGGATGATTTCAAGCATTTTTGGAAGAACAAAACCAATAAATTATATAATACTTCTGGTATTCCTATTTTTTTTCTACTGGTTTGTCCATTTTTTTATATTCCAAAAATCCTATTCACCAGAACAATTATTGGGTCAAACAGCGATTCTGGGGTTCTTATCGTTCAGTATTTTTGTAGTCAATTTTATTGCCTTAAGAAATAAGATCACTGGAGGAAATTCCTTGGCGATCCTATTTTACACCCTGTTAATTGTACTTTTCCCGGAAGTGCTTATAGACCCCAATGCCATTCTCTGTAGTTTTTTTTTATTGCTCTCCATCCGTAGAATCCTGAGTTTCCGTAGTCTCAAAAACATTAAATTAAAAATTTTCGATGCCACTTTTTGGATAATGATAGCTAGTTTATTCTATGACTGGGCTCTATTGTATCTCGTGGTCGTCATTGTTGCCATATACTTTTATGAACCAAAAAATATTAAAAATTGGTTGGTCCCATTCGCTGCAATAATTGCTATGGTTCTAATTATGTTGGCAGTTCTGGCTTTGAGCAACAATATGGATTTTTTATGGAATCATTATTATTTCGATTTTCAGTTCAATGCCGTTTATTTCTATGACTGGAGTAATAGTACTCTTTTATTTCTTTATGTATCCATAGTTTTGCTTTGCGGTTTCTTAGCTTTTTTAAAACTGGGTAGTGTAGGAGTAGGGAAAATAGTGACAATGCGCCTTATAGTCCTTTTATTTTTTATTGGCTTGCTGGTGAAAGTTTTGAAATCCGCCCCAGACACCCACCCTATTTTAATTACTTTTTTCCCCGCAGTGGTTTTTATAACCACTTATGTCCAGTCTATAAAAAAGGATAGTGTCCGTGAAATTGTGTTAATGGCATCCGTTATAGTTCCCTTTATAGTATTCCTGACCAATGCCCTAATGGAGTAAAATAACACTTGGCAGAGGTCTTTTGCCAATCTGTAATTAGTACCCAATAAAGTATCTTCCTTAACAAAAATAAATAGGTAAAAGGAATAGCAAGAAATAGCCCTTAATAAATAAAATCCGTTTTTTAAATAAACGGTATCTTTGCCGTAAAATATTGTCATTATGTTCAGCGATTTTGCCTTTAGAATATTTGAAGAAAGCATCGAAAAATATCATCAAAAAGATGATGTATCCCAAGAGTTCCACAACCCCTACCCAAAGGACGATATATCCCATCTCCTATACCGTAAAAATTGGATAGATACTGTGCAATGGCATTATGAAGACATTATACGTGACCCCAATATTGAACCGGTGGCCGCGTTAAAATTAAAAAGGCAGATTGATGCCAGTAATCAGGATAGGACGGACCTGGTAGAATTTATTGATAGTTACTTCCTAAATAAATACCAATCGGTAGAAAAAGATAAAAATGCCACAATAAATACGGAAAGTCCCGCTTGGGCCATAGACCGACTTTCCATTTTGGCCCTGAAAATATATCATATGCAGGAAGAAGTTAATAGAACGGATGCCACCCAAGATCATGTCCAAAAATGCCAAAATAAACTGAATGTCCTTTTGGAACAAAAGAAAGACCTTTGCTCTGCTATAGATCAATTATTAGCGGATATTGAATCTGGCAAAAAATACATGAAAGTGTACAAGCAGATGAAAATGTACAATGATAATGAACTAAATCCTGTTCTCCGAAAAACCCCCTAACGCCAAAATTTGCCATCCCTTTTTTAAGGGATCATCGAATATATAAATGGAAATAGCGCCCGAAATTCCAATTACCTCTACGGAGACCTCTAAAAATAGTATAGGAAAACCCGCCTTTTCGGATGGGGAAGGAATACATATTCTGGTAATTCGATTGTCAGCCATGGGAGACGTAGCCATGACCGTTCCTGTAATATCGGCCTTGTTGAAACAATATCCCAACGTTAAAGTTACCGTGCTTACCAGAGCGTTTTTTAGCCCTCTTTTTTCTGAAGTCAAAAATGTAACCGTATATGAAGCGGATGTAAAAAGCAAGCACAAAGGCATATTTGGTCTTTGGAAGCTCTATAAGGAACTTAAATGTCTAAACACAGATATGGTTGCCGATCTGCACAATGTGCTGCGCAGCAACATCCTTAGACAGTATTTTAGGCTGGGATCTATTCCGTTTGTCCAAATGGATAAGGGCAGAGCAGAAAAGAAAGCATTGACCTCCTTGTCCCATAAGGTTTTTGAACCCTTAAAAACTACCCACCAACGCTATGCAGATGTTTTTGGGAAACTGGGCATGCCCATAGATTTGGAAAATGCAAGTCCACTGCCTAAAAGGGCCATAGCCCCTTCCACAATGGAATTGGTGAAGGGCAAAGAACGAAAATGGCTAGGCATTGCTCCTTTTGCAGCCTTTGACGGCAAAATGTATCCTTTGGATTTGATGGAAAAGGTAGTTCATATCCTTAACGAAACCGGTGGCTACAAAATTTTGTTATTTGGTGGAGGGGAAAGGGAAAAAATCATATTGGATAAATGGGATAGTATTTACGAGAATAGTATCAATCTGGTGGGTAAATTGACCTTCAAGGAGGAGTTGGCATTAATCTCACAGTTAAATCTAATGTTGGCCATGGATAGTGGCAATGCCCATTTAGCAGCATTATTTGGAGTCCCTACCCTAACTTTATGGGGTGTTACCCATCCGTATGCGGGATTCTATCCATTTAAACAAGATCCACAAAATGCATTGTTGGCGGATAGGGAGCAATTTCCATTGATCCCCACCTCGGTCTATGGAAACAAATACCCCCCTGGGTATGAAAATGTAATGCGCACCATTGTACCGGAGGATGTTCTTTCCAAAATTGAGGAAATTATAAATGGTCAATTATCACGATAATTAGTCGGGTGATTTTGAGCAGCGGGATCTAGTCGCTTCTGAAAACAACAAACTATGCCGGCTCTTTGTACTCTATTAATTTAAAGTATTGACGAAGCTGTTGAATATACTTATATCGCAACATTTTACTATTACCTTCAACCATTAAGGTCCTTATCCCGATATAGGACGAAATTAGGTAAGTAGCCACGGCTTCACTATCTATATGCCGGTCTACATATCCATCCGTTTTTCCCTTTTGAAGGGCAGTTACCAAATTAACTTCCCACACTTTCAAAATGTCCTGAAGGTAATTCATTATATCAGGGTTCTTCCCGTTAAATTCGGTAATAAAATTACTCAAAACAAATCCGTAATCCAGAAAGTTATGCTCTGCAGTTTCCAATGCATCATCAAAACAGGCTACAATCTTATTCAAGGGATCTTCCTGACCTTCAATGGGTTCTATCAGACTGCTATAAACCTTTCTAAATAATAGGTTTTGCACAATACTAATGAAAAATTCTTCCTTGGATTGAAAATGGTAGTAAAACGCACCTTTAGAGAGGGAGAGTTCCTTTAAAATATCGTCAATACTGGTATTATGATAGCCCTTTTGGTAAAAAATTTCCAAGCCGGTAGTTTGTATGCGTTGCATGGTAGCCATGCGTTTCAATTGTTTGTCCATAAGATTTGGTTTTCTATAAACAGACCTATAAGTCTGTTACCCTAACTCTAATTATGGACTTTTATTTAAAAAATAAAGCTGAAAATAACTTTAAATCGATAAAATACACAAAAAAAGCAATCTTAAGGACAATCTTTAACCTGTACAAACCGAATGGTCCATTTATATTTAATTTATAAATTGACTTTTAAGCATAAAAATGGGATGGATTCTAAGTAACAGACCCTTGACAACTACTCCCCGCCCCTGCCGTACACCCAAAACAGTGCTGCGAAACTATGATGTTCCTATCTGTAAGAACCTCTTCGTTATAGTCCTTAATGTGTTTAATTTTGCTAGCCACTTTAAGGCCTAACATCTGATTGAAGTCGCAATCGTACAACCATCCATCCCAACTCACTGAAATGGTATTGGTGCACATTACATTGGCAACGGCCGAAGGATTATAGGCGTCTACTAGGGAATACATATAATCTTCATAATTCCCAGAAGCGATCAAATAATCCAAAAAACGAGCTATAGGTAGATTTGTAATGGCAAAGAGATTATGGAACTGAATTTCAAAATCCTCGATAAGCGCCTTTTTAAAGTCGCGCTCCATAGCTACCTGATCTCCAGGTAAAAAAGCACCGGACGGATTATAGACGAGATCCAATCTCAACGAACTATCCGGCATACCATATCCTACCGCATTCAATTCCTGAAGTGCTTTGATCGACTTGTCGAACACTCCTTCTCCCCGCTGTTTGTCTGTCTTTCCACGAGTGTAATGTGGCATAGAGGAAATCACGTGGATATTGTGTTTCTTAAAAAATTGGGGAAGGTCATAATATTTCTTGTTCGCCCTAATTATGGTAAGATTGGAGCGTACAATAAAATCCTTTATCCCCGCTTTGGCGGCCTCTTCCACAAACCACCTAAAGTTTGGATTCATTTCCGGGGCACCACCTGTTAGATCCAAGGTATGGGCACCTGTATTGCGAATAACCTCCAAACATTGCTCCATGGTTTCCCTGGTCATTATTTCCTTTCTATCAGGACCTGCATCCACATGACAGTGTTCACAAACCTGGTTGCACATATAACCAACATTGATCTGAAGGATTTCCAATTTTTTTGGGCGCAATGGAAACTGCCCTATTTGTGCAATTTTATCCTTAAAAAAGGGCAATTCCCCATTTTCGAAAATACCGCCTTCAAGGATTTCCAATTGTTTATTATCTGTGACAAGGGCATTGTGCCTTGCCTTTAAAGATTTTGTTGCCATTTTTACTGAGTATTCATTTGTTAATAGGGCATCACCTCAAAAGATTACAAAACTTGTGGCATTTTAGCCCAAAAGCCTGCAAAATTCTCGCTAGAAAAAAACTTAAGAGATTAGTAGCAATGCCACTTAAATTACATGGATAGCTTATTGTATTTATTCATCATTTGAACTCCATGTACTAATGTAGCGCCACTTTCTATAGCCGCACCTGCGTGTACCGCTTCCATCATCTCCTCCTTGGTTATTCCTTTTTGCAAACCGTCTTTGGTATAGGCATCAATGCAATAGGGACACTTTACCACATGGGCCACTGCCAAAGCGATTAGAGATTTTTCCCTAGCACTAAGGGCTCCTTCCTCAAATACTTTTCCGTAGTAATCGAAGAATTTGGTCCCAAGTTCCTCGCTCCATTCGGTTATATTTCCAAACTTGCGTAAATCTGCCGGGTCATAATAAGAATCTGCCATTATATATTTTTTATTATAGTTATTTTTTTGGAAACCACTCGTTGTTAGGATTTCCGTTGTTAGTGATTAAAAACGTTTTAGGCCCACTTCTATTACAGCAATATTATATTGCAATAGTAAGTAACAATACAAATGTAGAGTCCCGTTATATAAATTATGAACGATAAGGTCGAAAGTGATTTGGAAATTGATTTCCTTAACCAATACTAGTTAATGAAGTGGAAAGGGGAGCCCTTATTAAAATAAGTGCTGTTAAGTCTAAAGCTTAATGGAATATAAGCCTGAAGAATAATTTTTTGGGTCGATGTAACTAATGAAAGGATTATTTGAAAGATCTTTCCTCTACTATTATTTAGTCCTTTTAGAATCCTCTTTAAATCTGCATTAGTATCCAAGTCCAACAAGACTCGAAGTTGAATTACACGTACGTTGGAAGATTCAATTACCGTTGTTATTTTTTTGGCAAGTGTATTGGTTTTCCAAGGCAATTCAACAAAAGCCTTGGTATCAAACTGAGATTTATGTAGTCCCATTAAATAAAATCCCCCGTCACTTGATGGTCCCAAAACAAACTTATTTGCACTCAGGTTTCCCGAAGCTTTCACGATATCGGAAACCTTTAATTGGGGGGTATCGTTGCCTATGGTAATGACATTATCAAATCCCTTATCGAAAATGGATTTGATGGCATTTACAAACCTCTCTCCAAAAGAGTTTCCGTATTGCTCCTTTTCGGTTAGAAGAAAATAAGGAAGTCCTGTTTTTTTTGCAGTACTTATTGCATGTTCCGTTAACCCTTGAAATAATACACTACCCTTGGGGATGGCCTTATGTTTCAATTCCTCCTCGGAAGAATTGGCAAACACCAAAATTGCAGTTGTAAATATTTTTAAGGTTTCGGGCATTGCTCTTGTTATTTCATAAACATACAATAAAATCCTAGAATTGCTTGGTCGATTGCCGAACCATTTCATTACAAGAATTGGCCATAACAATATCTGTTTATTGCAAATTAAACTAATTGGTTGGTTATCCTGAGGAAGGGACTCTGCATATTGCAATACAGAAGTACTGAAATCAAAAAAAAAATCAGCTTCAAATTGAAGCTGATTTTATAAGTTAACTTATGTCTATTTTTTACTCCCGTACTATGGGAATAGTCTGTTTTGAAACTGAAGAAACAAGTGTCAAGTAATAAACTCCTGGTATTTGTCTTCCCAAATTGGAAAGTTGCAAGTCAACATCGGTTTGTGATTGCGATGTTGTAAACTCTCCCTGTTCCAATTGAATACCAATCGCATTGGTCACATAATAGGTATATTCTCCTGAAGTACCTGCAGGTAATTTAAGACTAATTCTGCCATCACTTTTAACAGGGTTAGGATAGGCAATAGTTTTAGCTGTAAGCCCAGAGCTAGCAGCTATTGAAAAATTAATTGTTGTATTGGCAATAATACTTCCAGAGCCATTACTGCCCGAATATGCAACAGCTTTCAAACTATAGGATCCGTTGGGCAGGTTAGCAGAAACGTAATCGCCATTTGTATCACCAAATAAAGCATAAGGCGCGGCAGATTCTGTCCAGCTTCTAGACAATGCACCCGAAAGGGTAAAGACAACACTTTGAGTATTTGTTGGTGCATTAGCCCTAACATTAACCCCTTGGGCATCATTTGAGCTCAGGGAGGTACCGTTGGAAAGCGGACCAATACTTGCATTAGAGGAGGCATTGATTAAATTAAAGCTTATAGCAGAAGGTGTGGGTGTTGGATTGGTGGGTGTTGTTGGTGTCCCTGAACCCGCTACTATAACTATTGTACTCGAAGCTGTAGCTCCAGAATTATCTGTTACAATTACTTTTATCTCATGATTACCGGCTGAAATACCAACAATTGGATGCGGTGTATAATTGGACCCATCCGTATCTACCAATATACCATCTACATAAATTTGATATTTAACAATACTTCCATCCGTATCGCTAGCATTTACTCCAACAGAAACGGTGCTTCCTATTGCTACTTGTTGACCATTGCTTAAGTTGGAAAAGTTAACTATTGGATTATTACTACCTCCAGTTGGTGGGGTCGGAGGGGTAGGTGAACCACTTCCAACAGTAATGTTTGCTGTTGTAGAAGTACTAGTGCCACTGTTATCTGTAACAGTAGCCTTTATTGAATAACTTCCTGAACTTGTCAAGGCAAGCGGATGAGGCGTGTAAGATGTTCCGTCTGTATCTACCAATACATTGTTCACAAAAATTTCATGTTTGGATATACTGCCATCTGTATCATTTGCATTTAGTCCTATGGCCAAAGTTCCTCCAACTGAAAAATTCTGTCCGTTACTGAAATTGGTAAAATTAACAGTTGGCGGATTATTGCCTGTAGGCGGGGTAGGAACTGGAGGAGGTGTTGTGCTACCACCTACGGTGAAGTTAACCGTTGCCGAAGTACTTGCACCACTGTTATCTGTAACCGTGGCTTTTACGGCATAGCTTCCTGCTGTTAACTGGCTAAGCAAATAGGGCGAGTAACTTGCCCCATCCGTATCTACTAGGGTGTTATTCACAAAAATTTGATACTTGGAAATACTTCCATCAGAATCATTTGCAGATAACCCAACGGTTACCGAACTGCCAATAGCAAAGTTCTGACCATTGGTAATATTGGAAAAACTAACGGTTGGGGGAACATTATTAGCTGGAGGTGTTGGGGGGGTAGGAGTTGTTGGAGGGGTAGAACCTCCACTACAATTCGTCTGAGCAGTGGATAAGTTTTGGGCACTGGATGCAGAATAGCTACTCTCTTTGTACAGAACCATTCTATCAATGGTATGTCCGGAAGATCTTCCGGATACTTGAATAGTATAAATACCTGCTTGGTTAAAATCCGCATAAATCTCATGATAATCTCCATCACTGGTTCGAGTAACCCAACTCCAGTTTACGGTATTGGTGTAAACTTTTAAATAGCCTCCGGAAGTGGAACCATTGGCTACAGGAGATTTACCTGAACCTCCGGGATACACCCTATGTGATCCCTTCTTACCATAAAAATCGGATCCATTAATCTTCAACCAGGAATCATTGTGTTCGCTAGAAGGGTTTTGGCTTGCAATGATGCTTATCTTACTTCTCCAAATAAACCTATATGATCCTGGGGAATTAATTTTAATCGCATAGGTAATTAAAGATCCCCCTGGTGTATGAAAGGCATTCCCACCCCTATAGGTCAATGCTGAACCAGCTGAAGCACCAGTAACCGATTCCTTTTGCCAGCTACCCGCCAATTTTGATTCCATTTCCAAAATGGCAATCCCATTTCTTTCTTCAAAATCGACACCTGTACACTGGGCGTAGGCCTGATAGAAAAAAATAATGTTAATTAATAAAAATAGAGTAATTTTTGTTTTCATAATTCATAAATGTTTGTGGGGTTAATATTGAATAATTTGTTAAAAAATCCTACTAAAACGTAAACGCTTCAGTAAGTACCTGAAAGCCAAATCAAAGCAAAAAACTCGCTTCAACATTGCTCTTAAAAAAATGTTAAGGGGGATTGGACGCGAAAATACGATGAACCTACCGAAATATCAGGTAATACGACAAAATTTAACATAAATTTCATAGCGCAAACCAAATTGTCAGATAATTACTTCAATTAGCAAGCTTTTTATGCTAAAAACCTACCCTATAATTATATTTAAGAACAACTCAACGGTCTACTCATTCAATACAGGCCATTAAAAAACATCAAATTATAATATCACCTTAGTACATCAACAAATAAAACCTGAACAATATTGAATCGATTATTTAAACCCACACATATTTCAATTCAGATGATAATATTTCCAAAAGCATACTTACTATAGATTTGACAAACTCAATAGCCAAATGAACTTTCAATTTTCCATTGAATTTATCAACGGTACTTCCCACTTACACAAAAGCCTTAATAAATCGGTTAAGGACAGAAAAAGGTCGGCTGATAATGGTTGAATTGTTGATGACCGACTCCTCAGTTTAAAGAAAATTAAAATTAATGGGGCACCAAACACCAAAGGAGGGTTTCCTAAGGCGGTTCCAATTGATATTTATGGCTTAATCAATTGAAAAATATAGGCCTGGACTTACCTATTTTGCAATTATTGAACAAATGGATTCTTTACCCATAAACCTTGATCATCTTAAGCAATTTTTGGAAAATGAAATTCAACATTCCGTTTTTGTAAAGAACCTAAAGTCCTTAATCTTATAGTTTTGTTAAAGTCAATCAAAAAGTGAATGAACATTCATTTTCTTGTATCTTTGCATTCTATTTAAATAAATGTTAAACATTATACGCTATCAATATGAATAATTTCAAATATAAAAATCCGACTAAAATCTTGTTCGGAAAAGGACAAATAGAAAATTTGACCGAAGAGATTCCCACCAATGCCAAAATATTAATGCTATATGGGGGAGGAAGCATTAAAAAAAATGGTGTTTACGACCAGGTAAAAAAAACATTGCAAAATTTTGAGGTGATCGAATTTGGGGGTATTCCCGCAAATCCGGAATATGAAACTCTATTGCGTGCCCTGCAGTTAATAAAATCCGAGAATATTACTTTTATGCTTGCGGTAGGTGGCGGTTCTGTTATAGATGGCACCAAATTTTTATCCGCAGCTGCACTTTATAAAGGTGACACTCCTTGGGATCTATTAACACAAAAAACACCAACATTGGAAGGTCTACCTTTTGGAACTGTCCTGACCTTACCTGCAACCGGTTCTGAAATGAATTCAGGAGCGGTGATTACCAGGGCAGAAACCAAGGAAAAGTTGGCCATGGGCGGACCTGGATTGTTCCCTGTATTTTCCATTCTAGATCCACAAGTAATAGCCTCAATTCCAGAGCGCCAATTAGCAAATGGAATAGCAGATGCCTTTACCCATGTACTGGAGCAATATATGACCTATCCCATAGGAGCCTCGCTTCAAGATCGCATGGCAGAGAGTGTTTTACAGACCTTGATAGAGGTGGCACCCATTATAATTAAAAATCCCAAGGATTATACAGCGGCATCCAATTTCATGTGGAGCTGCACCATGGCCCTTAACGGTCTATTGCCCTTGGGTGTACCTACCGACTGGGCAGTGCATGCCATTGGGCATGAATTAACGGCGCTCTACGGTATAGATCATGCCAGAACTTTGGCCGTGATTGCCCCAAGTCATTATCGCTATAATTTTGACGGTAAAAAGGAAAAATTGGCCCAATATGCAGAGCGAGTTTGGAATATCACAGAAGGAACTTTGGAGGAAAAAGCCAATTTGGGTATTGAAAAAACGGAGTCCTTTTTTCATGAATTGGGAATAAAAACCAAGCTTTCCGATTATACGAAGGAATTTGATGGAAGCGCAAAAGTCATTTCAAATAGATTTACAGATAGAGGTTGGTTGGGCCTAGGTGAGCATAAAGCTCTGTCCCCCTCCGATGTAGCTAAAATTGTAGAAATGGCTTATTAGGCCTTAGGAAACAAAAATAATTAGGTACTAAGCACATTCTAGCTGGAATAAAAAACCCTTCGGAATTAATTCCGAAGGGTTTTTTATGAAATATAGTCCTTAAGGACAATTGAATGATATATTACTTCTTGTAGTTATCGTTCAATATTTTAACGATGGCGTCGGTAACGTTATGTGCCTCTTTACCGTAAAGAACACTACCCCCGTCTCCTCCGGTCAGAATAAAGGAATAGCCATTTGATTCCCCATAAGCTTTGATTTCCTTTTTTACCCTAGATACCAAGCTATCCATCTCCGTTTGACCCTGCATCTGCAATTGCTGCTCTTCCTGTTGCAACTGTTGACCTATAAACTGACTACGTTGTTGCAACTGACCATACTCTTCTTGCGCCTTGGCTTGTGCCATTTTTTGAGCCTTAGCCTGGAATGCTTGGGCCTCCACTTGAAAAGCTTGGGAAATGCTATCCCTCTTTTTACCAAAAGTTTCAGTTCTCGTTTTAAATTTAGCTTCAATATCAATTTTCTCTTGATAAGTATCCATCAACTTTACATTATCAACGAAAGCTATCTTTTCTTGTTGGCAAGATATTGTTCCGATAAACACCAGCGCCAAAACTAATTTTTTCATTTTCTCTTTAATTTAAATTTGGGCAAAAATAGAAAAGGTTTTTTAGAATAAGTCAAAAATTGTTGTCAAACATTATAACACAAGATTTTAGGTGAACACCTCCCTTGATCTTAGAATAGTGAACTCGAAAACCATTTTTTATTATCTATAAACAAAACCTATATCACATTACATACTTATAAATATTGTCTATCATAAATGAAGCGGTCAATAAGACTATCAGCGCCTTTCTAAAAAAGGCAATACTAGGCGAAGGCAACACGGGTTAAACCTGCTCAGAACCTCTTAAAACCAGTATTAGGCCTTTTAATTATATATATCAGGGAAGAATACTCTTTGGACTTAAATGCAAACAAATTAGACTTAAATCCAGACCAAAGCGCCTTTACAAAATTCTGTCTCCCCGTCTTATACTTTTCAGAAAGCAGAGAAACATAAAAAGCATCAAACATCATTGGCTTAATATTTACCACTTTCATACCATGATTCCCAAAGATCCTCTGAACACTATTTCTAGAAAAATGCCAAAGGTGTCTCGGTACATCGAACGCTGCCCAAAATTGTTTGTAGTAAGCCGCATCATAAGATTTGAAATTAGGAACAGCAACAATAAGCGTTCCCGAATCAGATAGGAGTCCTACCAACTTGCTAATCTGTTCATCCAGATTTGGCAAATGCTCCAAAACATGCCAAAGGGTTATAACATCAAATTTCTGACCCGCAGGAAGAGAGTTCATATCCTCCAATAGCTCTACACCTTTTTCCTTTGCTTTAAGCCTTGCCAATTCATTGGGTTCAACCCCTGTAACTTCCCAGCCACATTTCTTAGCTACGGCCAAAAAATCACCAGTACCTGCTCCTACATCAAGCAATGTTTTTTCAACAGAAACATAGCAATCAATAAGTGAAAGCTTACTTTTTAGATTATAACCCTTTACTGTTTGATAAATTTTATCCACCAAGGATTTCTTAGAATCCGTATGGGAAATATAATCTTCACTTTCATAATATTTCTCAAGATTTTCCGGTTGAGGTTCAGTAACCAACATATCCAGCACAGGATCATGCAATAGTTTAAACGACTCACCTGTGAGTGTATGGTCCTTGGTTTCTAAATAAAATTTCATGGTTTTGATAAGCGAATAATTACAATTTTCATAAACTACGAAGATACTTTAAAACAGTAGTCCATGAAAGTGAAATCATAGGAAGATTTTAGTTTTAATGACTGCCCTACCCTAGTCCGAAAAACATGATAAGACTCTAAATTATAAGTAACCTCCAAATTCAACCAATCTATATTTATCAGTTAAATAAAATTGCAAATAATTACAGAATAATTCTAACCGATTAAAATTCCCATGATCTAAAAAAACAATCTCATATTTAATCTTCTCCATTAATTTAAAGCTAACTTGAAGTCAGAATTTAATTTTAATACATAGAAAATAATACACCATAAGATCAAAATCAATAAAAATTCACAAATCCTCATGCGCTATTTTATTCCACAAATAAGAACTAGGCAGCCCAAGAATCCGCATAACAAGGCTTTGAATTATTAAGCACAAAATTCCTTTGCCCGTTTAAAAATCTATGAAACTTTGTAACCCGACTACAACATAAACCAGGAAATAAAAAAGGTGTTTGCCTAAATCAATCGGCAAACACCTTCTCTCTAAATCCAAAATTCGAAGCTTTAAAATAGTCCTAAAGCAGACTGTACATTACAAATGTTCCACGTGGAACATTTAGATTCCAGTAGAAATTTATCGGCCCATATAGACCAGTAAAACGCTTATATCGCTAGGAGAAACTCCACTAATTCTAGAGGCTTGGGATATAGTAACTGGCTGTATTGCCTTCAGCTTTTCCCGAGCCTCATAGGAAAGTGATTTTAACTTACTATAATCAAACCCCTTTGGAATTTTGATATTTTCCAGTCGCTGCAATTTATCCGCATTGTTCTTTTCCTTGGCAATATACCCAGAATATTTAACCTGAATTTCTGCCTGTTCCAGTACCTCCCTATCCAAATTGTTATCTGAAACAAATTCAGAAACGCCTTCCAATTGCATCATGTGCTCCATGGTTACTTTGGGTCTTGAAAACACTTTAAACATCTTATCCGGTTGCTTTACAGTTGACGAATCCAACTCCTCTAAAATAGGATTAATCTCTTCTGGCTTAAAACTGGTTTCCCTAAAAAATTCTACAAAAGCAGTTGATTTACGCTCCTTCTCCTCCATCTTTTCCAACCTATCCTTCTTAGCCAATCCCATTTCAAAACTTCTAGGTGTAAGTCTTAAATCAGCATTATCCTGTCGCAAAAGCGTCCTATATTCTGCCCTAGAAGTAAACATACGATATGGCTCCTCCGTACCCTTTGTAATAAGATCATCTACCAATACCCCAATGTAAGCTTCATCCCTATTCAGTATAAAAGCCTCCTTTTCATTTATTTTTAAATGAGCATTTATCCCAGCCATTAATCCTTGGGAAGCAGCCTCCTCATACCCTGTAGTTCCATTAATTTGACCTGCAAAATAAAGATTCTCAATAAGCTTGGTTTCTAAGGTATGCTTCAATTGTGTTGGTGGAAAATAATCATATTCGATGGCATATCCAGGCCTAAAGAATTTTACATTCTCAAACCCTTTTACAGATTTTAAAGCTTTATACTGAACATCCTCAGGAAGCGAAGTTGAAAAACCATTTACATAAACCTCTACCGTATTCCAGCCCTCAGGTTCAACAAAAAGCTGATGACTATCCTTATCTGCAAACCTATTGATCTTATCTTCAATAGAGGGACAATATCTTGGCCCCAAACTCTTAATCCTACCGTTGAACATCGGAGAACGATCAAAACCTTCCCGTAGTAAATCGTGTACCAAAAGACTTGTATGGGTCATATAACAATCCCGTTGATGGGACAATGCCTTGGTATCGGAATAGGAAAATTTTTCAGGGATTAGATCACCAGGTTGCGGAATCATAACCGAATAATCCAAAGATCTCCCGTCCACCCTAGGGGGTGTTCCAGTCTTCATTCTTCCACTTTCAAATCCTAACTCCACCAATTGTTCAGTAATTCCAGTTGCTGCTTTTTCCCCGGCTCTACCACCACCAAATTGTTTGTCTCCTATATGAATTAAGCCATTCAAGAAAGTACCATTAGTAAGAACAACGGACTTGGACCTAATGTCAATTCCTAAAGAGGTCTTCACCCCAACAGCACGACCATTTTCTACTAAAAGACCAGAAACCATTTCCTGATAAAAATCAACATTTGGAGTATTCTCCAAGGCCATACGCCATTCCTCAGCAAACCGCATTCTGTCATTTTGAGTCCTAGGACTCCACATGGCTGGACCTTTGCTTTTATTAAGCATTTTAAACTGTATGGCACTCTTGTCGCTAACAATACCACTATATCCGCCAAGAGCATCTATCTCCCGAACAATTTGTCCCTTAGCAATTCCACCCATGGCAGGATTACAAGACATCTGTCCAATAGTCTGCAAGTTCATAGTAACCAACAAGGTTTTAGAACCCAAATTGGCGGCAGCAGCAGCAGCTTCCGCTCCAGCATGACCTGCACCAACCACTATAACATCATATTCCTTTTCAAACATAACTTTTCAATGTTCCACGTGGAACAATTTAATTTTTTCGTCTTCCTTTAACCTCATTTGCGAGGCCTCCTCTTCACTCTTGTCACCAAACCCTATAAGATGCAACACCCCATGAGCCATGACTCGTTTTAATTCAGTATCAAAATCAACACCATACTCAGAAGCATTATCCCTGACACGTTCAACAGAAATAAAGATGTCACCTGCTATTCCATTACTATCCTCATAAGGAAAAGTAATAATATCAGTATAGGTGTCATGATTAAGATAGTCTTGGTTTATCTTTAGAAGATATTCATCATCGCAAAAAATAAAATCCAATTGACTATAACTTTCGTCCTCAGAAAGCACTATCCTACTAATCCAATCGGCAAACTTGGTTTCAGCATCTATGCTAAAATCCGTCTCATAGTGAAAATCAATCATCAATTTTAAAATATTCCTTAACCCTTATCTGAAAATTTTGCTGCAAAGGTAATGCTTGTCTATTTAAAATCTCCACATCATTGCGATAATTATCTAATATTGAGGGCCTAGTAAGAATAGGGTTCTCAAAGGAATCATAACTATTGTTGCTTTCCCTTTCCTTGGTCTTCCCCTGCTTCATGGCCGCATTGTCCAATTTCAACATTTCACGATTAATGTTGTTCATCTTATTCACTGTTTGCTGGGTAACCCCATTTCTCAATAAATCGTTCTGAAAATCCTCCATTTGTTGAACCAATTTTTCTCCTAACCTACGATCGTCACTATTAATAAGATTCTTCAATTGACTCTCCAATTGTTCACGTATATATTGTTGTTCCTTGTAAATTTCATAGATTTCCTTCAATTCCTCCTCACTAGGTCCGCTTTGGTTACCTCCTGGGCCACCTTGGGTTCCCATTCCATCTCCACCGGATTTAGAACCACCAGATCCTTTACCCTTTCCATCCTCACCTTTACTGCCTTCCTCACCACCTTGACCATCACCATCACTACCCTTACTACCATCCTTTCCCTGCTTTTCCCCACTCCCTTTACCTTCCTTACCTTCACCTTGACTACCTCCTTCTTTTCCCTTCTTACCCATTTCCCCCATTTTCTCACCTAACTTTTCCTGTCCCATAATAATATCGGGCAATTGAAAGCCTTCTCCCTGCCCCTTCCCAGAACTTGGACTCATGCTTTCTTGCAAATTTTCCAGGACATTGGCCAAAAACTCACTAAGGCTATTAGAAGCGTTCAGAACATACTTTTGATAAGAAGCACCTTGATACATTTCACTTTCTGCCATACTCTCCAAGGCCTTATCCAAATTATAATACACTTCGGTAATTTGCTCATTAACAAATTCAGAAAGTTCCGCCTGCCTCAAGGATAGAGCAAACAAACTATCGTCCACATGCCCAAACAATTCCCTTAATTCCTGCTGCTTTTTAATACTAGCG
Organism: Arenibacter algicola; assembly: GCF_018860365.1. GTDB lineage: Bacteria > Bacteroidota > Bacteroidia > Flavobacteriales > Flavobacteriaceae > Arenibacter > Arenibacter algicola_B. The sequence goes on along the minus strand of NZ_JAHKPO010000013.1, from coordinate 25,043 downwards.
GTATTTACAGAACCGGACATTTCAGATTGACCCAAGCTCTTATACAATCCCTCCTGCTTAAAAGAGAAAGTAATTAAATTATCCAACAATTGCCTTAACATCTCAGCATCCTCAGCAGTAGAAGAAACACCTCCACCACCGGAAGCAGCAGACATCAAATCTTCAGAAAGTTCTTTCATTTTTTTGGCAGCAGACTTTTGTTTGGATTTAACCTTATCAGAAGAGGACTTATCGCCACTAGACTGTTTGGAAAGCTCCTCCATAGCATCCTTTTGATCCTTCTTTACCTCTTCCACCTTGCCCATATCCACCTTTAAATCCATAGGTTTCCTTAAACGAGCAATATCCTTCGTCAATTCCTCCACCTCCTTACTAATTTCTTCAAATTTGGAACTTAAACTATCCTGTTTCCTTTGCTCCAATTCCAATCCCAAATCCTTCTCAACCAAAGCTTTCTGCTCCTTGGACAACCTATCCAATTCATCACCCAACTGTTCTGCCTTCTGTTGCACATAATACCTCTTGGTGAGTTCTAACAACTGTTCCAAATTACGATCTGCATTCCTCTGCTTTTTTCCAAGCTCTTCCAACCGTTTGGCCAATTCATCTTTGTCCAATTTTTCCGCCAACTTATTCAACTCCTCTAATAACTTTTCATTCTTCCTCGCCTCCAGTTCCTGCCTTTCCAACCTCTCCTCCAACAACTTTTTCAATTTAGTATCTTCTTCAGCCTTCTTAAGATTATCCTTCAATTGACCACTAAATTTCTTCATTAAATCCTCCTGGATCTCCTGCTGCTTTAGGAAATCTTTAATGCGATTCTGATCTGAAAAGCTTAGCACACTATTTTCCCTTTCCTGCCTGTTAATCTCCTTTAAGCTCTTCTGTTGCTCTTTTGACATTTCCAAAGACCTATCCAAATTTTTTAAAATTGATTTTTGGAAGTCCAACTCCCTCTCTTTCAACTGATTAGCATTTAACAAGGAGGAACTAAACACCTGACTTTTAGTGACTTTACCCTGGTGGATAGCGTCATTATCCTCTACTTCAAAATAGAAATCATAAGTCTTACCTTCCACCAAATCCAAGCCCGAAGGAAAGGTGTAATAAAACTTATTATAATTGGTATTAGGGTTGGACAGGACCAAAACCCTTTTATTATCCTGCCCTTTATTATAATAAACCAACCTCACAGTTCTCAATTGGTAATCATCCGTTGCCTCCCCTACGTAATAGGACAAATTAGGATTTAAGGAATCCAGAACCTGATCTACCCGTACACTGGGATAAGCATCCCTGACCACCGTGAAGCGATATCCCAAACTCTCGTAGTTATCAATGTTAGCATTGGAAATAGACAATTCATAATCTAAATCGGAAAAAATACGTTTATCAAAACTAAACGTATCCCCCGCCCTATCAAAATTCTCAACACTATCCCCCACATGAAAAAGTACCTCATCGGTCGTTCTAGTCTTCATCCTCCAAGAAACACGTGTACCTTCAGGAAAAACAGCATTGCCAGTACTTCTTATCACTTCATCATTCTTTTTGGTATATTCAGGATAATCCAGAATCATATCAAAATCTACTATACTAGGAGCAGCGAGTACATTTAAAAAATACTCCCTAGACCTAAAACCATTCGCCACAAAATAAAATGCAGTACTCTCCAAGGGCGGCGTAAATACATATTGGTAAAACCCATCCTTAACCTGCAGGAGAAACTCTTCGCCATTAACTACTATAGACACACCTTCGGGCTTGATACGTCCTTCTGTAGTCACTGAAACCATTAAAGACTCGCCCTCCAGAACATCCAAATTAGAAGAAAGAAGTTTAAATGTAAAAGGTGCCGGCGGTTCATAGGCAAGATCATAGTTAACCACTCTTTTATAGGAACTGAAATACGAAACTACATCACCAGAAACCCAGATTATACCAAAAACAAAAAGAGGAAGCAATAAATATTTGGCGTATCCTATATTATCTTTAAGATCAATAGCCTTAACAAAAGGAACTACACTCAAATCCGTGGATCGCTGTTGTATACTTGCCAACAACAACTCAGACTTAGAATTACTATCCGCCAAATCCAAAAGGTTAAAAAGCTTATCGTCCACCTCAGGAAAATGCCTTCCAATTAGAAGCGAAGCCTCCTTATTACTTAAACCTCGTTTCCATCTTAATAAGAAGGATAATGGAGTGATAATAAATTTCCAAACAAGGTACAATTCAACCCCGACAAACAGCACCAAAAGCACCAACCTCCCAACGGAATTCAACCACAAAAAATATTCTATTCCCAATATTACCAAAAAGAAAAGCACTCCAAAGGCCAAAAAAAGAAGCACACCCTTAAGCAACATCTTGGTATAGAACTTTGCAATAAAGGCATTAAGCTTTTCTAAAATATTACTATAATTATCCAAAATAGATCATTTTATAACCAAGGTACAAAAAAGCCACCTAGTCCCAAAGGACCTTAAACCGAATCCCCAAATAGAACGCTTTATGTATCTTTGCGCAAAAATAATACTTCATGACCAAAAAAGTAAGAGTTCGCTTTGCTCCCAGTCCAACAGGACCTTTACATATTGGCGGTGTTAGAACCGCTTTATTCAATTATTTATTCGCCAAAAAGCATAAAGGCGACTTTATTCTAAGAATTGAGGACACAGACCAAAATCGTTATGTTGAAGGGGCAGAACAATATATTATAGATGCCTTAAATTGGTGTAATATACCTTACGATGAAGGCCCGGGTAAAGATGGTGGATACGGGCCCTACAGACAAAGCGATAGAAAAGATCTATATAAAAAATATGCCGATATTCTTATTGAAAAAGGCCATGCCTATTACGCCTTCGATACCAGCGAAAAATTGGATTTTCACAGAAAGGACCATGAAGAAAAAGGTAAAACATTTATATACAATTATCACAACAGACTAAAGCTTTCCAACTCTTTGGCCCTGAGCCCAGAGGAAACAAATGCAAAAATACAAGCTGGGGAAGATTATGTTATACGCTTTAAAACACCTCAAGATGCCGAATTACATTTAACCGATATAATAAGGGGCGATATTAAAATAGATACCAATACATTGGACGATAAGGTATTGTTTAAGAGTGATGGCATGCCCACCTACCATTTGGCCAATATTGTAGATGACCATTTAATGGACATTACACATGTTATTCGCGGTGAAGAATGGTTGCCATCTTTGGCACTCCACCAGCAACTATACGATGCCTTTGGATGGGAAGCGCCCCAATTTGCCCATTTACCTCTAATAATGAAACCTGTGGGCAAAGGAAAACTTAGCAAACGTGATGGGGAGAAAATGGGTTTTCCCGTTTTTCCACTTACATGGAACGATTCTGTCGGATACAGAGAGGCAGGGTATTTTTCGGAAGCCGTCACCAACTTCTTGGCCTTATTGGGCTGGAATCCCGGTACGGAACAGGAGATATTCTCCCTTGAGGAACTAGTTTCCGCCTTCAGCTTGGAAAGAGTAAACAAATCGGGAGCACGCTTTGACCCAGACAAAACCAAATGGTATAATCAGCACTACATGCAAACCCAGGACGATGCTGATCTAGCCAATGCATTTATGTTGAACCTTAGAAATAAGGAATTGAATTTGCCTGAGGACAAGAATAACGCAGACTATGTAAAGCAAGTAGTTTCCTTGATTAAGGAACGCGCTACTTTTGTTAACGATTTTTGGGAATTGGGAAACTACTTCTTTTTGGCTCCCACTCAATATGATGAAAAAGCCGTTAAAAAGCAGTGGAAAGAAGATACCGCTGCCATTATGACCCAATTGCTATCCCTATTGGAAGGTACATATAACTTTGAATCGGAAAATCTTGAAACCCAAGTAAAACAATGGATTTCTGAAAATGACCTATCCTTTGGAAAAGTGATGCCACCACTACGCTTGGTTATTGTTGGTGAAATGAAGGGGCCACATATTTTCGACATTATGGCCCTAATAGGAAAAACGGATTGTATTAATAGAATTAAAACGGCCATAGCAGCGCTTTAAAATAGCGAGTTTAGTAGACTGCCCAATATCTATTTAGTAAATAAGTAGAGCACTATTTTAGTGTATATCATCAGATTTGTAACATATTTACCAAAATTGTCACATATCTACAAAGTCTTTTGTAAATTCATTAGCTAATCTTAAACACTAAATCATGGGTTCATTTTTACTTATACCGTTATTACTTTTCAGTTTTGTAGTTCTTTTTTCTTCTTTCTTTACTGTTAAGCAACAAACCGCAGTTATTATTGAGCGCTTTGGGAAATTCAATAGCGTGAGAACTTCCGGTTTAGGAATGAAAATTCCGCTGGTAGACCGCATTGTAGCCCGTGTTGGGCTTAAAATTCAACAATTGGATGTCATTGTTGAGACCAAAACTTTGGACGATGTATTTGTAAAACTTAAAATATCCGTCCAATATGTTGTTCTTAAGAACAAAGTATATGAAGCCTTTTATCAATTGGAATATCCACATGATCAAATAACCTCCTACGTGTTCGATGTTGTCCGTGCCGAAGTTCCTAAAATGAAATTGGATGATGTTTTCGTAAAAAAGGACGACATCGCCATAGCTGTAAAAACAGAGCTTCAAGATGCCATGTTGGATTATGGCTATGATATTATAAAGACCTTGGTAACGGATATTGACCCGGATGCACAGGTAAAAGAAGCCATGAACCGTATTAATGCCTCCGAAAGGGAAAAAATTGCAGCACAGTTTGAAGGTGATGCGGCACGTATACTAATCGTTGAAAAGGCCAAGGCAGAAGCTGAAAGCAAAAGATTGCAAGGACAAGGAATTGCCGATCAACGTAGGGAAATTGCACGTGGATTGGAGGAATCTGTAGAGGTATTGAACAAAGTGGGTATAAACTCCCAAGAAGCCTCTGCCCTCATTGTAGTTACCCAACATTATGATACCCTACAATCTATTGGGGAAGCTACCAACACCAATTTAATACTGTTGCCGAATTCGCCACAGGCCGGAAGCGACATGCTCAACAATATGGTGGCCTCCTTTACCGCCAGTAACATGATAGGCGAATCCATGAAAACGCAAAATAAAAAGAAAGACCCCAAATAGTCTAAATAGCACATTATATAAAAATCCTTTTACGATTTGTTTAAAGCAAATGGTAAAAGGATTTTCTAATTAGCCTAAAAAAGGGAATTAGCTAAATCTTTTTAATATTTTCTTTGCCACAAAGGAGATAATTAATTTCTGGGCAATTCCACTAAGCCCACCCAACAAATTTGTGGGATAAAAATTAGCCTTTGTCCTATTGACGTGCAGTCGTAACTGCTCCTTGTCAATTTCCCTCTGTAATTTTAAAATAGTCAACCTTTGATCTATTTCCTCAAAAGAAGTAAAAACCTGCTTTGTCATAACTCATCAATCAAAATAATATTCTGAAAACTTCTTTAACATAGGTTTGTCCAATATATCTCTATACAAATAAAATATAATTGCAATAAAAATATAAAACAGACCCACGAACAAAAATCCCAAAAAAGTGTTTTCCAACCACAGCCCAATGCCATATGCCGCGGCGAAAGACAGCATAAATAAAGCAAGCAAGGCAATACTTCCCAACATCAACATCTTGGCAAAGGAGGTCATAGTCCGCATACCTATTTTAAACCCCTGGAGTTTATAATACTCCCCGGTATTTTCTAAATAGGACCGAATATCACTATCAACTTCAGAAAGATTTTCCCTAATTTCCTCTAAGGCCATATAATGCTCTCTTATTTTTGCAGTTGTGCATTCTTATTCTTAAGATCGGCCAACTTCTTTTCCAAGGCAGTTATTATGTCATCTGCTTTGTAGCTCATATTGGAAATCGTCTCTTCCAACTTTTGCTCAAAATCCACTTTCTTGGCCTCCGCCGTTTTGGTAAGCTCTTCCTTGGCATGGGATATTCTACTAGTTAGATCATCGGTTGTCTCCATGGCCTTCTTCTTGATCTTTTTTCTAGTTTTGGTCCCTTTATCGGGTGCATACAAAATTCCAATTCCTGCACCTATGGCAGCACCTGTTAATAATGCTAATAAAGTATTTCCACTATCGTTTGACATAAATATTTTTTTTATTGTTATTAATATAAATTAAGATGCCCTTTGGAAATTTCTAAAATTGAAATTCTCAGCACTGAAATTTTCCTAAGGACGTAAAACTCAAAATTAAAGGAAAGAAAGATCACTGATTGACGCTATCCATCAAACTTTTGATTCAAACTGCCCAAATCGATAATATTCCAACCAAAAACTAATTAAAGGCCCTACAGCAACACAAAATACCAATTGTTATGGAATTACCTTGGTCCAAAAAAAAACCACAGCATTCGCAAGCTGTGGCCTTCAATTTTTATAGAAAATACCAATTGTTATATCAAAATGTATAAACTTAATTTATACTAGTTTTTCTCTTGAATTTTGGCCCAAGTATCCCTTAGACCTACCGTTCTATTAAAAACCAATTTCTCAGGTTTGCTATCCGGATCAATATTAAAATAACCCATGCGTTGAAATTGAAACCTCTCCCCAATTTTAGCATCGGCCAAACTTGGTTCAACAAAAGCCGAAATAATCTGCAAGGAATCAGGGTTAATAAAATCCAAGAAATTCTTGTCCTTGTGTGCATCCGGTGTTTCATCCGTAAAAAGACGATCATACAACCTCACTTCGGCCTTAAGGGCATGCTTGGCAGAAACCCAATGCAAAGTTCCCTTAACTTTTCTTAGGCTTTCTTCCGAACCGCTTCCACTCTTACTCTTAGGGTCATAAGTACATTGTACCTCAATAATATTCCCATCGGTATCTTTAGTGCAGGAATCGGCCTTTATAATATAGCCATTCTTTAAACGCACCTCGCCACCGAGCTTTAGTCTAAAGAATTTTCTATTTGCCTCTTCCTTAAAATCTTCCTGTTCAATATACAATTCCCTTGAAAATGGTAGTTGTCTATACCCCGCTTCCTCATCCTCAGGGTTATTTTCCGCTTCCAGCCATTCCTCCTCCCCTTCGGGGTAATTGGTCAAAACAACCTTCAAAGGATTTAAAACGCCCATAACCCTAGGAGCAATTTTATTCAAATGTTCCCGTACATGAAATTCCAACAAGGAAACATCCACAACGTTGTCCCTTTTAGCAATACCAATGGTATCTGCAAAATTTCTAATGGATTCCGGAGTATAGCCCCTTCTTCTCAGTCCTGAAATTGTAGGCATTCTGGGATCGTCCCAACCTTTCACGAAGCCTTGTTCTACCAATTGAAGCAACTTGCGCTTACTTACAACGGTATGGCTAAAATTTCTCCTGGCGAACTCCCTTTGTTTGGGCCGTACCAAATTTTTATCTACCACTTGGTCCAAAAACCAATCATATAGCTCCCGGTGCATAGCAAATTCCAGCGTACACAACGAATGGGAAACCTGCTCAATATAGTCGCTCTCCCCATGTGTCCAATCGTACATAGGATAAATACACCAATCGGTATTTGTTCTGTGGTGAGCCCTGTACAAAATACGGTACATAATAGGATCGCGCATCAACATATTTGAAGAAGACATATCCACTTTTGCTCTTAGGACATGCTCCCCTTCCTTAAACTTGCCATCCTTCATCCCTTGAAACAACTGTAGATTCTCCTCTACGGAACGGTTCCGGTACGGGCTTGGTGTTCCCGCCTCCGTGGGAGTTCCCTTTTGGACGGCAATATCCTCAGAAGTTTGGCTATCTACATAAGCCTTACCCGTTTTTATTAACTCAATCGCCCAGTCATGAAGCTGTTGAAAGTAATCCGAAGCAAAACATTCCGTGTCCCATTCATAACCAAGCCATTTTACATCCTCCTTAATGGCATCAACATACTCTTGTTCCTCCTTGGCCGGGTTAGTATCATCAAAACGTAAATTAACCGGAGCCCCATACCTCAACCCTAAACCGAAATTAAGGCAAATTGAGCTCGCATGTCCAATATGAAGATACCCATTGGGCTCGGGTGGAAATCTAAATCTTAGTTTATCCTTGGGAAAGCCGTTTCCTAAATCCTCCTCAACGATATGCTCAATAAAATTTAGCGATTTTAATGCTTCACTCATATTCTCCTTTTTGATGCGCAAATGTAGGGAAAATGCAGGTAAGGCCGACGATAAAATACGTATACCATACAATAAAGTGGGTTTCACAACAGATTTAAATACCCTTACAACTTTAAATTTCCAGTATTATAATTATATAACATATTTGTAGTTGAATACTTTGTAACTCAATGTATTGCCAAATCTTGAAAAAAGTTATCTGACAATTATCAACAATAAAAGCTGGTAGTAACCCCTAACTACAACATCTCATGAACCCGAACAAAAAAAATAACCTACTAATTTTCGTTCTAACATTGATGCTGTTGGGTGCAAGCTCAATTTCAGCACAGACTCTGAACAAACCTACTCCTGCTGACAACCCAAATTTAGCGGGCAACTCAGTTTGGACCGCTGCCTGTGCATCTGCAACATTTAACGAATACTACATAAATTTCACCTGGCTTCCTACTGTAAACAGTGACAATGAATTTGTATTGGAATTATCCGATGCCACTGGTTCCTTTGGGAGTCCCAAGGAATTGGCCAGGGTAGCGGACAAGAATTCGGACTTCGACTTTGAATTTTCATTTGCACTGCCCACGGATACAAGGGGAGATGCCTACAGATTTAGGGTAAGAAGTACCAGTCCTGCCAAAACAAGCCCTGTTTCAGATGCCTTTGAAATGTACTATATAGATTTCAACTCTACGCTCGCCATTAGAGAAGTGGGCGACTCAGGAGCTCCTCCTGCACAGAAAATACAACTATGCAACGGGGGAACTACTACCTTGGAAGTATACAATGTACCCAACCCAGAAACTTATCGGTATAATTGGTATAAAAATACATCACCCTTCACCAGCAGCGGAAGCGGATCATCCATTGAAGTTTCGGAAAGTGGTTATTACGTTGTAGAACTGGATTACGGTTCCACCTGTTCAGGATCCGCCAATACACAGTCGCTCTCCATTGAGGTTGAAATTGGTACAAGCGTAGGCTTGGCACTGAACCCACCGGCCGAAACTGCATTGTGTTCAGGTCAAAGTTATGCGCCACTTGAGGCCAATATGAACTATCCGGACCTTGCCTACACCTGGTACAAGGGAACAACAATTATTCAACCAAGCACCCTAGGTGCCTATACCTATTCCATAGATACAAATGACGCCAATTTTCCAGGTGACTATTCTGTAAAGATACAGGGAGATGGTATTTGTACAGAAACCTCCAACAGCGTAAGCATTACCAATGCCGGTCTTTTTACTGTCTCTAGGGACAACCCGGCCAATATGGTCATCTTACCGGGAGCAACTGCCAATTTAACTGCTTCTTCCGATGCCGCATCCGTAACCTACCAATGGTATAAGGATAACACCATAATTGCGGGGGCAACAAATAGTTCCTATGTAGCAAATGCTGTCGGCAATTACTACGCAGAAGTAACATTAAGTGGTGGTGCCTGTACCTCTGCCATCAAGAACACGGAAACTACAACAGTGGTAAACCCTGATTCCTTTGAGCTAATTACCAACTATACTACAGAATATACCGATTGTATTAATACAAGCGTAGCTATTGAAATAAGTACTATTAACGCCGTACTATCGGATGGTTCCAAAACCAATGTAACCGCAGATTTAAAAAGCAATTTCTCCTACCAGTGGACTAGGGACGGAGCCAACATTGCCTCTGCCAATGGAAGTAATATCAGCTTAACGAATACTAGTGAAAACGGGGAATATAAAGTTATAGGAACCTTGGACAGTTTTACTTCTACTTCCAATGCACTACCTGTACGTTTGTTGACCAACGAAACATTAACCGTATCATCCACTGGTACAGTAATATGTAATTCCAGTGAGACAATAGACATTTCAACAACCACAACACTAACGGGTGAAAGCTTTGATTGGTTTAAAGATGGCGTAAATTTAAATACCTTGAGCGAATCATTATCGGTTACCGCACCAGGCACCTATCAACTAATAGTACAGAAAAACGGTTGTGATCTTAGATCCAATGAGATCATTGTTTCTCCTTTGGACGACTCCTTGATAGCCCTTAGCATAACCAATAACGAGGTGGTATTTCCCGAAGGCGGCAGCAAAATAATTTCTGCCAGTGGGGCCACAAGCTATAAATGGTACGACCAAAACAGTGTTATGTTGAGTGATACGGACACCGTTTCCATTACTCAGGAAGGAAGTTATATGGTAACTGCAACCGTTAACAATTGCGAGGTTTCCAAAACATTTTCCGCCTCCTATCAAGACACTTTTGGTATCCCAAATGTAATCACTGCAAATGGCGACGGCTACAACGACCAATGGATTATTCCGAATACATATACTAAAGACCCCAATATTTCAGTTATTATCTATAACGACAAAGGAGAGGAAGTACTTAGCCAGAACCAATACAAGAATAACTGGCCGGAAGCTTCCATGAAATTCCCGAAACAAAATATGGTATTTTATTATACCATTAAAAATGCCAAGGAAACTTTAAAGAAAGGTACTATTACAGTAATACGATAATGCACCATGTTTAAGAAAAACTATTTATATATCATCTTTCTATTACTCTGCCTAACCAAGGTTACAGGGCAGGAAGAGAGTCCGTTTGTTTCTTACGATGTTCCCTCACAGAACCTCCTAAAATTCAATAGATTTCTAATTAACCCCACCTTTTCTACGGTAAGGGAAGACAAATCATATATAAATCTATTACACAGAAACCAATCGGTATCTTTTAACGATAACAACCAAGACTATTTCTTAAGTTACAGTGGTCGTGTCAATGACCGCAGTGGTTTGGGACTAAGCCTATATACACAAAGGGAAGGACTAATATCCAACTACGGCGTTATGGCCAACTATGCCTATGGCATTAAATTAAGTGATAAGAGCAATTTTACCTTTGGGGCAAACCTAGCTTATTACAACAGTGGATTTGATAGGAACAGAGCCAATGCCTTGGATCCCAATGACCCCGCTTTAAACGGGCTACAGGATTCCAATCTTTTGTCCTTTCAACCAGGATTCAATATTTCTTTTGGCCAGTTTGATTTTGGAGTATTCGCTGAAAACCTATTTGACTATAATTTAAAGACCAGTGAGACAATAACCGAATTTGGCGATAAAACCTTCTCCGGACATTTACAATATACCCATCAGTTTGAAAACGGTACCGGCATTTTTGAAGCAGGTCGTTTAATGCCCCTGGCACGAGTACGTAAAATTGGAACCGAAGAGATAGTCCTAGGTGGTAGTCTTATCCTGGACTTGCCCAAATTAGGTTGGCTACAAGGTGGATATGATAGTTTCTATGGCGCTTCTGCCGGTATTGGATTTAACATAAACCGCAGGCTCTCTTTAGGGTATACCATGGAAAAAGGCCTGTCCAACAATTTTGACAATTTTGGATTAACACATGAGATATCCTTTGCCTACTCCATAACCCCAAATCTTACAGAAGATCGTGTAATGTTGGAAGAAGGTTATGAGGAACTTGCGGAAAATGAAGAAGAACAGGAAGATACCCTTACCGCACAACAACTGGAAATAGAAAAACTAAAGAAAGCTTTGGCGGAAAATGATGAAATTTTGGCCGAGTTAATGTTCCGTCAAGATTCATCAGAAACCAACCGTCAGAAAGATTTGGAACGCAGGTTTGAAATGGTAATGAAAATGGTACGCGAAGAAACGCAGGGCAAGCGTCCGGACATTGAGGAAAAAGCCAAGAAAATGTATCTCGTTAATAATGAAAACGGAGGTTTGGTCAATAATTCCAAGCCCAACCCAACAGAAAATAAACCGAACGTTATAAATCCTGTGGCCAAACCCAAGGATGCTATAGCCACTAGGACTGTTGAAACCAAAATTACCCCAAAAGTAAAAAGTGAAGACACCGAACAGGACGAGTTTACAAGGGTAGCCCAACAAAATAATATTAAGAGTAGAATATTCAGGAATTTGGATGGGGTAGCCGACGGCTACTATGTTGTAGCCAATGTCTATAAAGGTGAAAAATATCTCAATAAATTTGTAACGGAACTTGCCAATAACGGAGTTAGGGCAGACTATTTCGAAAATGCCAACAATGGTCTTAAATATGTTTATCTAGAAAGGTATGATACCTGGCAAGAGGCACTGGCCGCCCATAAATCCAACATCAATGGTACCTATTCCAAGGATATGTGGATTATGAATGTGGACAACACCCGCTACACCGATGCCGATAAGGCCTATGTGGATAACGTAAACAAGATCAAGGAAAAATCAACACAATATGCCCTGGACAAACTTCAGAAAAATGTTGTGGTTAAAGACAATGTAACCTCCAATGATCCTACGGCCAAAGTGTACAAGATAAATGGTCTGGGAACTGGTTATTACATCATTGCCAATGTATTTGCCAATGCAAATAATGCCAATAAATTTGTGAAAATGTTGAATGCCCAAGGATTAAGTGCCAGTTATTTTATCAACCCCGAAAATAACTATAGATATGTATATCTTAAGAGACACGAATCCTGGAACAATGCATTGGTTTCCTATTACTCTAAGATAAACGATACTTACACCGATAAAATGTGGATCATGCGGGTAACACCAAATCAAATGACCTAATTCAACTTTCTCTTAAAAAATATATTAACCGGTCAATTCAGGTAACTATCAGATTAAACTTCGGATTGCGAACAATGCCCTAAAAACGATTAGTAAGTTTCGGAAAAAATACAATGCCAAGTTACTTGATGAACCTTCCCGAAAAAGCCTAGCTTACACGGCTAAATGATTGATAAGGTAGTGCCCTTTTTATTCCGGGCTATTGAATTCCATTCCCAATCATTTTCAATAATTACCAAATTCCCTAGCTTATTTGGGTGAATGCGATGAAATAATGTTTGTTGCGTTTGACAACAAACTAATTCTTAAAAATTTACCTCCCCAAGGTATAGCTATCACTACTGTGATATACTACAGTATCCATTATGTCATTTTTGATCCCAGCTACGCTAGGCATTAACTAGTAATAATAGATAGTTCCTTCATAACTACATTCTTAAAAGCTGCTTTTATAAAGATGGCTAACCATACTATAAAAGAGTTTCACAACAGAATATAGCGCTGCTACAACATTAAATTTCCCAGCTCAGTATTAAGATTAATATTTGTTATGAATGTCAGGTTTTCAGAAACTTATCAAGAAGTTTTTCAACAACTAAAATTTAATTTCCAAAAACCTCCCATTCAAAGTAAACATTATTAATGGCTTGAGAACCTAAATAATGAATACCATACCAAACTAATTTACCTGATGGGATCAAAAAATATTAAAAAATTACTGTTAACTTGTTTTTTACTATTAGGCGTCATCTCTGCCTATTCACAGGTAAAAAACACTTTTGACGTTCGTTATGAAAATGAACTCCGTGGTGATATAACCTTTATAGCAAACAATATCGTCAATAGGCAAGCCAATGGATATTGGGACTACCAATGTGTTAAAGTAAATAAAAAGGGGGAATGTAGAGAATGGAAATATGTTTGGGTAAATTCTTTTGTTTCCCCAAATGACCCCTACAATGAAACAGGAAATTCCTCTGAATATAATGACGACCTCGATATGCAATACATTGATATCGATGGCGATGCGTCCACCTTTAGTTCAAGTAGCGCAATTCTAACGGTTCCCAATCCTGATTGTGCCAAAGTCCGCTATGCTGGTCTATATTGGTCTGCTGTTTTCAGTTCAAACAACAGGACAGGCTTTAACTCACTTAAATTTAAAATCCCTGGTGGTGCTTATCAAGACTTAACTGCAGATGAAATATTATTTGACGGCGCAGGGGATGCCGATTTTGGCTATTACAGCCCATACGCCTGTTATAAAGATGTTACATCTATTGTTGCCGGGATGGCAAACCCCAATGGGGAATATTTTGCCGCCAACATAAGGGCCAGCTCGGGAAGCAGTATTTCCGGAGGTGTTTCCGGAGGTTGGAAAATGGTCGTAGTTTTTGAAGATCCCAATTTACCAGGAAAATATATTACCACTTTTGACGGATATGCCGGCATTAAATCAGGGGAAACTGTAGATATTCCGGTAAACGGATTTACCACGCTCCCAGCACCATTTCCCGTAATTGCACAATTGGGTGTTGGTACCTTGGAAGGGGATAACAGAATAGGTGGTGACGGACTTTCCATAAAGGCCAACTCTAACTTAACATATACCCCATTAGGGAACACGGTAAACCCTACCAATAACTTCTTTAATAGTAATATTACCAGGGCGAATGCCATAGTGATGGACAGAACCCCCAACTCCATAAATACACTGGGTTGGGATGTAGACTTTTTTAACATCAACAATCCACTTAACGGCGTTATTCCCAACAACGAAACAGGGGCAACCTTAAGGGCGAGTTCTTCACAAGACAAATACGATATCTTCTTCACCTCTTTTGATGTTGAAATTATTGAGCCCATAATGAATTTGATAAAAAGGGTTGAAGATATTGCCGGAAATGATATAACCGGGCAAGGGGTAAATCTAGGACAGACCCTAGATTATGTATTGGAATTCCAAAATGTGGGAAATGATGATGGAGACAGCTATACGATCAAGGATATCCTACCTATAAATGTAACCTTGATTGAATCAGGATTTACCTTACCGGCGGGTGTTACCTATACCTATGACGAACCTACCCGTACGGTTCTGTTTTCCATTCCAAACAACTTGGTGGAGAAAAACGATCCACAGTATGCTATCCGTATGCGCGTTAAGGTTGCAGAAAACTGTTACGACTTTATAGATGCCTGTTCAGATCTTATCCAAAACCTAGCTTATTCTACTTATCGAGGGGTATTAAATAACAATGTTATAAGTGATGATCCCAGTGTTACGGATTTTGATAATTGTGGATTTGTAACTCCTGGTGCCACCAACTTTTTATTGGATGATTTGGACGATTGTAACTTTGCCAGAACAGTTCAACTTTGTGGGGATCAAGTACTCTTGGATGCCGGAAATGGTTTTGACGATTATATATGGTACAAGGATGAAAACGGAAATCAACAATTGGATGCCTCCGATACCGTAATAACCGATGGAGATTCGGATAATGACCCCAGTACATTTATGGTCAATGCCGTTGGCACCTATATTGTAGACAAAATTGTTGCCGATCCCTGTAAGGGCTTTAAGGAAATATTGACTGTGGAACGTTTTGGTACCACCCAAACAAACCCTATAGTTGATTTTTTCAATAACAGTAACAATGATGCCGATCCTACCAATGATGTACAGGGCGAAATTGTTAACTGTTCCGTTGATGGAAGTCCGTTACCCAAGATATTCTTATGTGGCGTAAACGACACTCAGTTAATCCAAGTCAATATTACAGATGCCCAGAGCATGGTTTGGGAACAGTTGGTAGAAGGCAGTTGTACAGATGCCGGGGACGATTGTGGCAACAAAAATGCCACCTGTACTTGGAATCAAGTAGCACAAGGATCAAGCTTTACAGCCAATAGTGCAGGCAAATTCCGATTGGTAATCAATTACCAAAATGGCTGTTTTAGCCGCTTCTATTTTAACGTCTTCCAGAACAATTTGGACGTACAATACAATGCCAATGATATTATTTGTACTACTCCGGGAAATATTACCATTACCAATCTAGGTTTGGGGTATGGTTATCAACTTTATGATGTTGCCAATAATACCATAGTAGTCCCTTACAGTGCCAACAACGGTCCAAGCTTTACTATTAACACCAATGGTGCCTACAGAGTTGGAATTATGCAGTTGGATAACCTTACAGGGGAACCAATAGATGGTTCCTGTGAATTCAGCACCCCGGACATAGGTATCAGGGATAGGGATTTTCAGGTCGATATTACTTCCACCCCTGCCAACTGTAATGACCTGGGAAGTATCAATATACAGGCATTGAATGCAGAAGCCAATTATGAGTATGAAATTCGTATTGATGACGGTTCAAATGGGGGACAAGGTACCCTACTGGACAATGAAACCGCCCAGCCGGACAACAATTATTCTTTTGAAAACTTAAATCCTGGAGATTATATCATAATCACCAGAACCGATGATGGTTGTTTGGATTCCCAAAACGTAACAGTGGCAAGAATTCCAGACCCCGTATTAACCGCGGCTACCACCGCTAATATTGGTTGTGAAGATGGAATAATTACCCTGACCACTACAGGCGGATTTCCCAATCCTGCCTATAACTACGCCATTTGGAGTAAGAACGGTGTTCCACTTTATGCAAGTGTTGCAGCAATTCCTCCATCCGCTTATCAAAATGACGCCGATTTTACCTTCAGTGTAGGGGAAGAAGGTGATTATGGATTCGTTGTTGTAGATGGCAATAACTGTATTGCCTTTTCCAACATAGCTACCATAACCATAGCTCCGTCCGTAGAATATACAACTACAGTAATGGATGAAAGTTGTTTTGGCGCCAATGATGGATCTTTTTCAGTAAATGTCAGTAATAGCAATGGCTATACAATTTCCTATAAACTAACTTACCCCGATAACACAATAGTATCCAACGCTTCGGGTACCTTTACCGATTTACCCCAGGGCGATTATACGGTAACCTTGACACAGACAAAAGGAGCCGTTAGTTGTGACTATATAGAAAATTTCACTATAAGCGGTCCTACCGACGGTATTTCGGGGAATGCGACCTTAATACAGGACTATACCTGTTTGCAGGAAGGTATCATTGAAGTACAAAATGTTACTGGAGGAACGGCTCCCTACGCTTATAGTATTGATGGGGTGAACTTTGTTTCGGGCCCAGGTGCGGAAACTTTTTCCAATCTTACGAGTGGAAGCTATAGTATTACCATAAGGGATGCAACGCTTTGTACTTTTGTTACCAATACCATAGTAATTGACCCGCTTGATGAGCCAACAGACCTCACCTTTACCTCAACAGCACCAAACTGCCCTACACAAACATCCAATGTTACTGTAACCGCAGTAAATGGTATTGACCCATTGACCATAGAGATCATTGCCCCTTCGGCCATTACATCAAATTCCATAGCTGGTAAGACTGCAACCTTTAATAACCTTAATCCGGACACCTACACCTTTAGGGTTACAGATAGTAAGGGTTGTTCCTATGACGAAACCTACACCATTACTCCAGTTGATCCTATTACCGCTGTTGGTACTTTGATCAACAACGTAAGTTGTATAGGAAATGCCGATGGAGCCATAGACTTTGAAATAACCGATTTTAGCACTACCTATAGCTATTCCGTTAATGGTGCAACCGCCATTACGGGACAGTCTGCCAGCACAATTAATTTAACTGGTCTGGTAGCTGGCGATTATACCATAGTAGTTACCGATGAAACTACTAACTGTACCGACACCAACACGATTACTGTAAGTGAACCGGCAACTGCCTTAGGAATTACCTTTAGCACAACTCCTTTAACTTGTAGCGCCAATGGATCGGTTACCATTACTGCAACCAATGGGTGGGGAGGATACTCCTATGAACTTGAACAGCCCGATAATAGCAATTTAGGCCCTCAGGGAAGCAATGTATTTTCAGGTCTTAATCAAACAGGCACCTATACCATTAGTGTTACCGATGCCGGAGGATGTACGGTTACCGACACCTTTGATCTTTTAGCCCCGGCAAATCCTACTGCAACTTTAGATGCCACAACAGACCTATGTTATGTTCCTGGTACGGGAGTTAGCCTTACTGCAACAGCAGCAGGTGGGATTGCACCCTATACCTATAGCCTTAACGGCGCACCGGCACAAAATGGAAATGTCTTTAACAATCTTACGCCAGGGGCCTATTCCGTTGAAGTACGTGATGCCTATGGTTGTAATGTTACTACAAATACAATAACCATAGAGCCACAGCTGACAGTGTCCAATGTTATTACTAAAGAATTGGATTGTTCTGCCTCTCCTGAAGCAATAATTGATATTACCATAAATGGTGGATATGCCTCATATAGCTATCAAATAAACGGTGGAACAAGTACCGCTATAGTTGGTAATACCATAACTTATAACACGGCCGTTGATGGCAGCTTCACCTTCCTAATTTCAGATAGTGAAGGCTGTACAGCACAAACCACTGTTGTTGTGGATCCCATTACCAATCCTGTAGCAACAAATAATATTACGGATCCAAATTGTGATGGTGCCGGGAACGGTAGTGTGGAAATTGTTATAGATCCCAACTTTGGAACTGCGCCTTATCAGGTAAACTTCAATGGTGCAGGGCTTAGCAATCAGACCACATACTCCGGACTTGCTTCGGGAACATATAATTATATAGTTCGGGACAGTAAAGGTTGTACTTTTAACGGTAGCGCAACCTTAACGGCGCCCAATGCCATTACTGCGGATGCCGTACTAACACAACCATATACCTGTCTGCAAACTGCCAGTATACAAGCCCAAAATATAACTGGGGGAACACCTGGATATACTTTTAGTATAGACGGAATAAATTTTGTTGCTGGGGATACCTTTACCGGACTTACCGATGGAGATTATACGATCACCGTTCGTGACGCCAGTGGATGTACTTTTGCGGCCATTCCCGTAAATGTTCCAGCCTTAGATCCACCAACCGATATTACTTTTAGTAGTACCGCGGCCAACTGTCCGTCCGAGACATCAAATGTCACCTTAACCGCAATAGGAGGAAGTGGAGCTATCACCTATGAAATCATTGCCCCTGCAGCCTCTATAGCAACAAATGCAACCGGAGTATTTAATAATCTTATTCCGGACACTTATACCTTTAGGGTTACAGATGCCAAAGGATGCTCGTACGACGAAAACTATACGGTTAACCCAGTAATAAAAATAGATGCATTGGGCACTTTGACCCAGAATGTATCCTGCCAGGGAAGTGCCGATGGAGCCATACAATACAATATATCCGGATTTAGTGGCAATTATAGCTTTACCGTAACAGGACCAACAGCCATTGCCCCACAATCTGGAATAAATACCAACCCATTAAACTTTAGCGGTCTTTTGGCAGGGGATTATACCATTACCGTTACTGACGATACCACCAATTGTACCGATACGGCCACTGTGACCGTAAACGAGCCTGCAGACCCCTTGGCGTTTACCTTTGTTTTAACACCAAAGACATGTGACGCAGATGGATCGGTAACCATTACCGCAACAGACGGATGGGGAGGATATACATATCAAATTGAGCAACCGGATACCGCTGTTTTGGGACCACAGGGAAGCAATTCATTTGGCAGCTTAAGTCAGAATGGCACTTATATTATCAGCGTTACCGATGCCGGTGGATGTACCGTAACAGATACCTTTGATATAGTTGCACCCACAAGTCCTACAGCAACTTTGGCTGCAACCACAGACCTTTGTTACGTTCCCGGAACAGGAGTTAGCCTTACCGCAACCGCTGCTGGGGGAATTGCTCCTTATACTTATAGTCTTAACGGGGCTCCGGCACAAAATGGAAATGTATTTAACAATCTTGCGCCAGGGGCTTATTCCGTTGAAGTTCGTGATGCCTATGGTTGTAATGTTACTACAAATATTATAACTATTGCGCCACAGCTTAGTGTATCAAGCGCTGTCACAAAAGAATTGGATTGTACCACTTCTCCTGATGCGATAATAGATATTATCATAAATGGAGGTTACCCAGATTATAGTTACAAAGTAGATGTTGATGCTGCGGGATATGGAGCTTCAACTGCCTTGGGCGCCGGAGTGACCACCTTTAACTACACCGCAACCACAGCCGGAATCTATGTCTTCGAAATTACGGACAACGAAGGCTGTACTGTCCAAACAACAGAGATTACGATAGATCCTACCAGCAGCCCACAGGCCTCTGAAACAGTGACCGATGTAAGCTGTAATGGAGGTATTGATGGCGTTGTGGAAATTGTATTGGACACCAATTTTGGAACGGCACCTTATCAGGTAAATTTTAATGGAGGAGGACTTAGCAATAATACTACTTATTCCGGCCTGGCCGCAGGAACTTATTCCTATACTGTTCAGGACGCCAAGGAATGTACCGTAACCAATTTGGTTACCGTGGGAGAGCCAGCAGCTATCACTTTTGATGCAGCTATAATCCAAGAATATACCTGTCTACAGGATGCCAGTGTGGAGGCCCAAAACGTAATTGGCGGCACTTCTCCATATACGTATAGTATAGACGGCATTAATTTTGGAGCTAATAGTTTTTCCGGACTTAAGGACGGAAATTATACGCTTACCGTTAAGGATGCCAATGGATGTACCGCCACTAGGCCTATAACCATTGATCCGTTAACGCCACCAACAAACATTTCATTCAGTGCCACGGCTGCCAACTGTCCAGCAGAGACTTCTGATATCACCCTAACTCCAACCGGAGGTAGCGGTGCAATCACTTATGAAATTATTGCACCGGCAGTCGCAGTCGCTTCCAATGCAACAGGTATATTTACAGGACTTGCTCCCGACACCTATACGTTTAGAATTACTGACGCCAAAGGATGTTCATATGACGAAAACTACACCCTAAACCCTGTTGCCAAGATAAATGTGCTGGGTACTTTGACACAGAACGTATCCTGTCAGGGAAGTTCGGATGGAGCCATACAATACAATATAACCGGATTTAGTGGCAATTATAGCTTTACCGTAACAGGACCAACAGCCATTGCCCCACAATCCGGAATAAACACCAACCCATTGAACTTTAGCGGTCTTTTGGCCGGGGATTATACCATTACCGTTACGGACGATACCACCAATTGTACCGATACGGCCATTGTGACCGTAAACGAACCTGCAGACCCCTTGGCATTTACCTTTGTTTTAACACCAAAGACATGTGACGCAGATGGATCGGTAACCATTACCGCAACAGACGGATGGGGAGGATATACATATCAAATTGAGCAACCAGATACTGTTGTTTTGGGACCACAGGGAGGAAATACATTTGGCGGCTTAAGTCAGGATGGCACTTACATTATCAGCGTTACCGATGCCGGTGGATGTACCGTAACAGATACCTTTGATATTGTTACCCCTACCAATCCAGTAGCCAGTATTGATACTGCTGCGTCCACTTTATGCTATACCTCCACGGGCTTAGCAACTATTGTTGTTGGTGCTTCAGGTGGGCTGGCTCCTTATTATTACAGTTTGAACGCAGGTCCTACCCAAACCTCAAATACGTTTGTGGACTTAACACCTGCTACCTATGACTTTAATGTAATTGATAGTAATGGGTGTACAGATACCGTTCAATTTACCATTGAACCGGAGCTTACAGCTAATGCAGTTTTAACCAAAGACCTGGATTGTTCCGTTAGTACAAATGCTGAAATCAATGTGAGCGTTAACGGAGGTTATCCTGCCTATACCTATGAAGTAGCCTTTAACGGTGGAGCTTATGCGGCCTATGCAGGTGGATTTCCTTATACTACATCCAATGCAGGTACGTATAGATTTAGAATAACCGATTCCCAGGGTTGTATTACAGAGAGTAATGTAGTAACCGTTACTCCGGCCGAAACGCCAGTTATTACAAGTGTAACCCCAACTCATGTTCTTTGTAATGGAGATAACTCCGGATCCTTGGATATCGTTGTGGATACCAGTGTAGGGGTTGCTCCATATACTATTACAATAGTAGAAACTGGTTCGGGCACCAATTATGGTAGTCAGGCCACAGGATTACCGGCCGGGAATTATGAAATAACATTGACCGATGACAAAGGATGTTTTGTTACAACTACTGAAACTATAACAGAACCCACTGCCATAAATGCCAATGTAAGCCATACCAATTTATCCTGTTCGGCTTCTACAAATGTAATGGGTACAATAACAGTAGATGCCAGTGGAGGCACATCTACCTATATTTATCAAATAAACAACAATGATTATTCCTTTACGGATACTTATGATACCTCATCAGGTACGAATGACCATACCTTCACTGGTTTAAACTTTGGGGATTATACCGTTAGGGTAATTGACAATAACGGTTGTGAAAGTATCTCCACCGTTACCATCACTACTGGACCTGACGTCCTTATTACAACTTCACCTGTGGCTGGATGTGCTCCTGGAACTGGTGAAATGCTGGTGGAAGCTGCGGCCAGTACTGGACCATTAGGTAATGGAACATTCTATTTTGCCCAATACCCTGCAACACCATGGTTCTTAGGAAACACTGATTGGTATATACAAGATGGAGGTGCCGGATCACCCCCTTATACCCACAATTTTACAGGCTTAAACCCAGGCGTTACTTATACCTTCATCGTATATGATTCAGATACAGGGTGTCAATTTATACAGGAGGCAACCGCTCCTGTAGCAACAAATTCAACTTTAACATCATCGGTAGACACAACCACCAACGTAAGTTGTTTTGGTGAAGTGGACGGTTCAGTTGACTTTACCATTAGCGGATATACTGCTACCGAAGTAAATTACGAGATTTTTACTTTTGTCACCAACAATACCACCGGTGTTACTGGAGGCGCCACTGGACTTTCAGGAACTGGAACTCCTTATTCCGATACCTTGGCCGGTTTGGTACCAGGTGAATATTACATACTCTTTACGGAAATAGACGGAAGCAATCCTGGATGTGTCAACGCATCGGATCCCTTTGTAATAGAACAGTCCCCAGCCTTATTGGAGATAACGGCTACTTCAACCAATGATAATTGTGCCCTGAATGCAGGTACCATAACCGCCAATGCACGTTACGGTAAGGCCCCTTATTTATTCCAGTTGGAACTGGCCTCAGCAGCGGCCCCTGATGTGTCCACATGGACCGGAACCAATACCTCAGGATTCTTCAATGCCGATGCCGAGGATTATAGAGTTTATGTAAAGGACGCCAATGATTGTATAAGATTTTTTGATGTCACTGTAGGGCAAGATCCTACACCGTTAATTAGTCTTACTGTACCAGATCAATGTGCTACAACCGAAGGTAATTTTACCATCCAAGTTACCTTGGACACCCCTGGCATGCAACCTTATTTCCTAAGTTTGGATGGAGGAGCATTTCAGGCAGTGACCTTTACAGGTGCCCCGGCAACTTATGATTTCACAGGACTAAGTTCAGGAAATCATACCGTAGAAATAAAGGATGCCAATGGCTGTGGTAACAGCGAAAGTATTGAAATATATACTCCAACCTCCCTGTCGGCCGAAGTTGTGGTAACCCCATCATGTAAATTTCTATTACAAGATGATGGTGAGATTAAGGTAAAAGCATATGGCGGATCACTATTCAATTACAGATATGAGCTTAGGGATACCTCGGACAATATCATTAGACCAAAACAGATTCCAGATACTTTCTCTAACCTTACCCCAGGAACTTATAGAATTTACGTTTATGACAATTTAGCTACCGGTTGTGATTCATTTATCGATATCACCTTGGAGGTACCTACAGCCGTAGTTGCTGCCATTGGGGAAATAAATGACATAAGTTGCCATGGTGCCAGTGATGGCTCCATAGTGGTAACACTGGATCCGGGCATGGATAATCCACCCTATACCTATCAATTATTCGATAGTACAGGAACTATTCCAATGACATTGTTACCACAATCCTCCAATGTCTTTACCGGATTGGATCAAGGCGATTATATTGTAAGGATCACATCTGCTAGATTATGTAAAACAGATATTCCATTTACTATCAATGAGCCTAGTGCATTAGTGGCCAACGCAACTGCCACCAGTTTTGCCTGTGCCGCAGATAATTCTGTAGCCCAAGCTGTAATAACAGCAGATATTCCAACAACTGGAACAGCACCTTATACATACAGCATAAATGGGGTAAACTTCTTTACTACCAATACCTTTAACATCAACGATACCGGTGCAGTTCAAAATTTCACCGTAACAGTACGTGATGCCAACGGTTGTACAGATACCGATACTATAACCATAAACCCTTTACCCACTATTACAGCCGTTACCGTTGGTCAACAGACTGCCATTACCTGTAACAATGACGAGGTGGCCAGGGTGACCGTAACAGGAGGTTCGGGCGACTTTACCTTTGAGCTTTTGCCTACGGGAAGTGCCCCGAAACAGAGCTTGGTGAGCCAAACGGCCGACTTTACATTGACCACACCAGGGGACTATACCTTCAGGGTAACCGATAATGTGACCGGTTGTTATTTCACCACAGCTCCTTATAATGTGGCGCCTTACGACCTCATAGAAGTGGTGGCCACGGCCATTAACCCGGTGACCTGTTTCGGAGATACCGACGGGGAGCTAGAGATCCAGGTAAACAACTATTTGGGCAATTACGATTATCAGGTATTCAACAGTAGCGGAACCAACGTTACAGCAGTTATAAGTTCGGATACCTCATTCAACCCAAGGACCATTTCAGGATTGCCTGCAGGGAACTTCTATGTGGTAATTACCGCTACGGATACCCCCTTCTGCGATGATACCACGAACACCGTGACCATTGTATCGCCAGCGGCGGACCTAGACCTGACAGTTACCAAAAATATCAATGCCAACTGTAACATCGGCGCACAGGTGACCGTACAAGCCACTGGCGGGAACGGTGGGTATACCTATGCCTTTGTACAGGACGGTGCGGTTGTGAACCCAGGTGATTATTCCGCTAATGCCAGTGATGTCCTTGATCCTGCCACCAACCTCAATTGGGACGTTTGGGTGAAGGATGCCATGGACTGTACCTATAAGATCGATGTGGTTATAGCCGAAGATCCTATGCCGACGGTAAGCCTTCCGACCTATGCCGACGACCAGTGTACCTCCAACGGGAACTCATATACCTTTACCGCAACAAGTAC
>NZ_JAHKPO010000029.1 GCF_018860365.1 Arenibacter algicola | reverse complement strand
ACAATAATTGTTCTTGATCCATAATTGTTCTTGATCCTTGTTATTAAGGGTTCCCATAAAAATGAAACTGTATGCCACAAAAAAACCCTGTCATTTCTGACAGGGTTATATTTCTGGGTGGAAGACCGGGTTCGAACCGGCGACCCTCGGTACCACAAACCGATGCTCTAACCAGCTGAGCTACAACCACCATTTGTAAGCGGTGGCAAAGATAAATCTTTAGTGCTATCGTTCAAAATAAATTTCAGATTATTTTATATCATTTTATAAAATGCTCATACCCCGAATTATACCATATTTTTCTACGCTATATATCGACCAAATACTCAAAATACTGGACGAAACACACAAAAAACCGCACTTTCACAACATAAATTAGCCTATTTTTTAAAGGAAAGATATTTTTATCAACAGATAAATTAGGATAAATGTCTTTTAAAGCATTAAATATAAGCTCACGGGAGATTAAATTAAAAATAACCGTGTTCTGGATTTTCCTTTTCTTTTGTGGGGTCAACACCGCCCAGGAACCCTCTGTTGGAGAATTGAGGCAAAAAATCACCACTTTACGAAGTCAGAAGAAACGGGTTAATAAGGATACCATATACATCGGATTATTAATGGATCTTGGCGCCAAGCTTAGATACTTGAATCCGGATAGTCTCTTATTGCTTTCAAGCGAAGCCCAGAAATTAAGTAGCAACATAGATTATAAAAAAGGAGTAAGTGAGGCTTTATTCCACCTTGGGACTTATTATTCCGATATAGGTGAACACAGCATTGCAATAGATAATTATGAAATGGCATTGATCAATGCCAAAAAGGATAATAATTATGATTTAACCTTACGAATTGGCAATGAATTAGCGAATGAAAACGTCTATAGTGGCAATTATTCCACTGCCCTACTCGGTTATTTGGAGAATATTAAACTGGCACAGTCCTCTGGCAACAAAAAAATGGAGTCGATCCTATATGAAAATGTAGCCGATTTATACGCTGCCCAAAAAGATTATGATCAGGCCCTATATTTTTATAACAAGGTTGAAAAAATAAATATCAAGATAGGAAATGATATAAACTCAGCACAGACCATGAGCAATGTGGCTTCCATCTATGCTGAAACAGGGGATTTTCAAAATGCCCTGTTTAAGATAAACCGCAGTATCAAAATTTTCGAAGAAGGTAAGGCATGGGATTGGTTGGCCTATGCTTATGAAGTTAAGGGCAAAGTATACCTAAAACAAAAGCAATATACCAGGGCATTATATTGGTATGACAAAAGTGTGGAACTACATGAAAGCCTTCAGGATGACCGAGGGATAATAGATTTGTACAACGGGATGGCCGAAGCTAATTTTGGACTGGAAAAAGACAGTATTTCACATAATTATGCCATGATGGCCTATGAAATCTCCTCCACTATTAAATCTATGGAGGGAATGAAAAAATGCTCCAATACCCTTTACAAAGTTTATAAAAATCAGGAAAACTACGCTGCAGCCCTTAAATATCATGAAATTTTTAGGCAAATATCCGATACCCTGTCCAGGGATGAGAACAAGATGAGTATGACGATGCTGAAAACAGAAATCAGTCATAAGAATCAGCAAGAAGCATTGGTACTAAAAAACGAAAAAGCCTTGGCTAAACAGCGCCTCTATATTTATGTAGCCATACTATTTATTATAATTATGGGCGCAATAGCATTTTTAGTGGTAAGGGGTCAAAAAATCCTGAAAAAACTGAACAGGGAACTCGAAAGCCAAAAGGAGGACCTAGAACAGAGAGAGGCCGAATTATGGGAAACCAATAACACCAAAAACAAACTTTTTTCTATTATTGCCCATGATCTTCGCGGTCCTATTGGAGCTCTGGAGGGATTATTAAAATTACTGAACAGCGGTGATATTAAAGAATCAGAGTTCAAAGAGTTTATTCCCAAATTAAAGAACGACGTAAATAGTATTTCCTTTACCTTGAACAACCTTCTTACTTGGGGTCAATCGCAAATGCGGGAAGCTACCACCGACCCTGCCAATGTAGATCTAAACGCCCTAGTGGAGAACAATATTAATTTACTAAGTGAATTGGCATTTACCAAAATGATTACAATGGACAATTTAATAGTCAATAAGGCCATAATTTGGTCCGATGAAAATCAAATGGATATCGTGATTAGAAACCTTTTGAGCAATGCCTTAAAATTTACCCCCAATAACGGACATATTACGATTGGCTATGTGGATAGGCCGGATTATTTGGAAGTATTTGTAAAGGATAACGGGATTGGTATGGACGAGTACGTTCAGGAGCAAATATTAGCAAAAAACACCAATATTACCACCTATGGTACCAATAACGAAAAAGGAACAGGGCTTGGCCTATCCCTTTGTAGTGAAATGGTGATAAAAAATGGTGGCACCTTATGGGTCAAGAGTGAAATCAATGAAGGATCTACCTTCTATTTCACCGTTCCCAAAGGCAAAAAACAATTCCAAAAATCGGCCTAAATAAGGCTGTCAAGGCTTTTAACAGCAACGAATCTTTCGGTAGTAAAACCTTCCCCATAGCTTATGCCAACCATTCTGCCTAGGTCTCTTGACCTGTAAACAACACTATCTATAAAGTTTTTGCTACTGATGGGCGTTTCCGGCTCCTTACTTTTTGGGTCGTAAAATTGGGAACTATAGGCCATTATGGCTTTAACCTTTAGATCTATAAATTCCGATACATCCACTACAAAATCCGGTTCAAGGTTTTTCCATTGAATGTAATGATGTACAAGTTTAGGTCTCCAAGCCTCCTGCCACTTTTCCTCCCCATCAATTTTAGTATCGATCTTTATTAGTCCACTCAAAAAACATGCATCACTTACCAATTTGCTGCCTTTGGCATGATCTATATGCCTATCGTCTATAGCATTGCACAAAACGGTTTCTGGCCTATATTTCCGGATCATTTTTATTATTTCCAATTGATGTTGTCTGTCATTTGTGAAAAAACCATCGGCAAATTCCAGATTCTTACGCACAGTAACCCCCAAAATTTCAGCAGCGGCTGCAGCTTCCTTATCCCTAATTTCGGCAGAGCCACGGGTACCTAATTCCCCACGGGTCAAATCTACAATACCTACTTTTTTACCATTGGCCACTTCTTTTGCTATTGTTGCTCCTGCTCCCAGTTCGGCATCATCTGGATGCGCGCCAAATACTAATATGTCTAATTTCATTTAATCTATGTCTACTTTGTTCTTGAAAGCTTTCAAATTAACTCTCGTAAAACTTCAATTTTATTAATTGTATGTTTTCTCCAATTGTAAGGGCGTACGTGAATCTAAATAGCCAATTCCCTTTCCTTCCTTACCTTTTCCAAGGCCTGTTCAATATCTGCAATTAAATCCTCTGTTTCTTCTATTCCAACGGAAAAGCGTATTAACCCATCAGCAATTCCTTGTCGCTTTCGCTCTTCAGCACTCAAAAGGGAATGTGAAGTTAAGGTTGGGGAAAGTACTGTACTTTCCACTCCCGCCAAACTCATGGCAGGTTTTATCAACTTTAGGGACTTTTGAAATTTGGAAGCATTAAAATCAGCATTCAGCTCAAATGACAACATGCCTCCGAAGCCCTTCATCTGCTTTTTTGCGATGTTGTGGTCCGGATGTGAAGGCAGGCCAGGATAATATACCGCAGATATATCTTTATGGGCATAAAGGTATTCCGCCATGTTTTGGGCATTTGCATTCTGGGCCCTTACCCTGATACCCATGGTTTTAATACTCCTCTCCAATAACCAAACGGTGTAATCGCTAAGACTACCTCCAAAATTTTTAGCCAAACTGAATATCCTTTTTATATTCGCTTCCGTTGAAGCTACAGCTCCCGCACAAATATCGGAATGCCCGCCCATATATTTTGTAGCACTATGTATTACCACATCGATACCAAAATCAATAGGATTTTGATTTACCGGGCTGGCAAAAGTATTGTCGATCATGGATACAAGACCATGTTTTTTTGAAATATCGGCAACAGCCTTTAAATCGGTTATATTCAATAAAGGATTTGATGGAGTCTCAATGTAGATAACTTTGGTATTGTCCTTAATTTTTGCTTCAAAATCTTCAGCACCAAAACCATCCGTAAAAGAGTACGATATCCCATATTTTTCAAATTCTTCCACGACTAGGTTATAGGTGCCACCATAAATAATCTTTTGTATTACTATATGGTCCCCCGCCTTTAAAAATGCCAATAGGGACGTGCTGATGGCGGCCATACCGCTACCAAAAATCAATGCAGCCTCGGCATGTTCCAGGGCCGCTATTTTTTTGGCCAAGGCCACCTGGTTGGGAGTGTTGAAATATCTTGGGTAGCGCTTAACATCGATGTCTTCAAAGGCATAGGCGGTTCCCATATACAATGGGGAAATGGCTCCTTTAAATTCCTTGTCCTCCAGCTGTCCAAAATGGGTACAGATGGTATTAAGGCCTTTTTTTTGCTGTTTCATTCTATCTATTTAAATTGATAAAAAATAATGGTGTATAAAGTTACAAAATTAGCTTATACCTTAATTTTTTTCCATTTACCCTTTTTAAAAAGTATGTAGCTGATAACGGTAAGCAAAACCTCGGCTATTGAAATTGCCGCAAATACTCCAACTGCCCCATAATTAAAAGTGATAGCCATAACATACGCGAAGGGAAGTTGAAATGCCCAAAATATTAAAAAATTAATTTTGGTAGGGGTTCCTGTATCCCCAGCTCCGTTAAATGCTTGTGTTAGCACCATGCCATAGGCATAAAATACATATCCTGCCGCAATAATCTGTAAGCATAAGGTTCCATATTCAACCACTTGTGGAGTGGTATTGAAGAGCATAATAATTTTTTCTGCAAAGCATAGATATATTAATGAAATTGAAAACATAAATATGGCATTATACTTACCGGTTTTCCATACAGATTCTTCTGCCCTTTCAGGTTGATTGGCACCCAAATTTTGCCCCACTAGTGTTGCCGCAGCATTGCTCATCCCCCAAGAAGGCATTAAGGAAAACATTATAACCCTAATGGCTATGGTATAACCGGCTAGGACTTCACTGCCAAATTCGGACATAATTCTCATTAAAAAAATCCAACTGGACGTTCCAATCAAGAATTGAGCAATACCTCCAGCAGAAACTTTAATGATGTTTAGCATCACTTTAATTCGGATTACAATATCCGATATACGAATCTTGATTTTGCTCCATCCATAGAACAAAATTATCAATTGAAACAAAACCGCAGTTCCTCTGCCAATGTTGGTTGCAATTGCAGCGCCCATAACTCCATATTCAGGAATTGGTCCCCATCCAAAAATAAAAATTGGATCAAGAATAATGTTAAGACCGTTGGACAGCACTAATATCCACATGGCAACCGAGGCATCCCCCGCTCCTCTGAAAATGGCATTTATAAGAAACAGAAGCAAAATAGTGATATTACCTCCCAGCATCAGCCGGGTGTATCCTTGGCCCTCTTGTATAAGTTCAGGGCTCCCCCCCATTAGACCCAAGATTTCCTTGGAGTACATAGCGCCAAAGATTCCGGTGATAATGGCCACAGTGATCCCTAAAAGGATTACCTGTACCGCCGATTCCCTAGCTTCTTGTAATTTTTTTTCACCAACCCTTCTAGCTACTATTGCCGTTGCAGCCATACTTAAACCAATGGCAATGGCATAAATCAATGTAATCACGGATTCCGTAAGGCCTATTGTAGCTACCGCATTGACACTGACCCTAGATACAAAGGCAATATCAACCAATGCAAAAATAGATTCCATCAACATTTCCAATACCATAGGAATGGAAAGCATAAAGATGGCCTTTCTAATGCTCCCAGTAGTAAACTCAGAGTCCTTGCCCGTCAAGGCAATAATAAAATACTTATATAGAATACTTGGAGTAAGTTTTTTTGTATCCGGCATGTGTGTGAAATTATGTTAAACGAAGAAAATAAACATCATGAATAATTAAAAGTTCACCAAATGAACTCTTAACATTCCTGTTATGACATCTATAAAAAACATAATTCCTTTACTTCATAATGAAGCAAAATTGCACTAATTCAAGAACATTTCAAAATTACTTGGCATAGAATTTTTTATGTCTCCAATAACTTACAGCTCCCAATACCACTACCCCAAAAACGGTGTAATAAATAAAAGTAGGGGTAATAACCTGTGCCCCACTGGCATAACTATGAAGTCCTACCAAATAGAAATTTACCCCAAAATAGGTCATCATAATACTTCCAAAGGCAACTACACTTAGGAAATTGAACATCCATTTACCACGTAAACCAGGAATCAATCTTGTATGGATCACAAATGCATAGATCATTATGGAAATCAATGCCCAAGTTTCCTTGGGATCCCATCCCCAATATCGACCCCAACTTTCATTGGCCCATTGCCCTCCCAAGAAATTGCCAATGGTCAGCATAACCAGACCTACCGTTAAGGACAGTTCATTTATAATGGTAAGTTCCTTGATGTTCAGGTCCATTTTTTCCTTGTTCTTGTCGTTCGTCATTATAATCAACAACAGGCTCACCACTCCTAGGATCATACCCACGGTGAGGGGACCATAACTACCAACAATAACCGCCACGTGAATCATTAACCAGTAACTGTCCAATACGGGCACTAGATTGGCTATTGAGGGGTCTACCCAACTCTGGTGGGCGATCCACAACAACATAGAAGTTACAAAAGTGGCCGCAGCGACTGTCATATCACTCTTTTTACTGAACAGCAGCCCCATACCCAGTGTTGCCCAGGAAACATATAGGATACTTTCATAAGCATCACTCCATGGTGCATGTCCGGAAATATACCACCGCATTGCCAATCCAAGGGTGTGCAAAATAAAAAACAAATAAATTAGGACTTTTATACCGGCTATGCCAAAACGGTGTGCCTTTCTATCCTTAATAATCTGGAATATCAGAAGAACAAACATTAACAGACCAAACAGGGCATAATACTTATAAAGCTTATTATATATATCGGCCTTGTTGTAAAATACTTCCGCATTAATCTTATTTTCCGATGGCAATACTTCACTACCGTGGTTTTCCTGGTTCTTTTTGAACGCGGCCAACAATTTATCGGCCTCGGAGTAGTCGCCCGTTTTCACTGCTTTCTCCAAGCTCATTAGGTAGAAGGGAACGGCATTTTTAATAAAATTGGCGTAAAGGGAATCCGATACTTGAAATTGGCCTCCCCTATATTCCACTGCCGAGATCCATTTATTATTGTCGTCATTAAGCAATGGAAATATCTTGACTATTTCACCTCCCAACGCTCTATTCAATAGCACCAAACGTTCATCCAAACTCTTGAAATCTTTTTGGAATTGGTTTGGGGTGTTGGTTGCATAGGCTTCCTGAAGGTAAGAACTTAATTTGTATTGCCCTTTTTCATCAAAGAAATCTGTAGCCTTTGCAAACTCTTTACCATGCTCCAATCCAATGATCTTGCGAATACTGTCATTTTGCCCCTTTTTGTCCAAAGCAATAAATTCTGCATAATACCAAATCCTTGGATTGAGCATCATAGATAGAAATACTTGATCGGAATTAAAGTCGGTATACTTGTCCTTTAGGCTTAGTTTTCTCAGTAATTCGGAGGAAAATGTATTTATGGGTTTCATTCGCCCACCGGCATCCTGAATTACCAATTTACCAAAAGATGCAGCATGCTCCTTGGATGGTGTCATAGCGTGCAACAAGGAATCTACCTGCTGGGCAGTAGGAGTGTTATCATGTGCATGTGAATCTACCTCCACATTTTCCTGCGCCAACATATTTAGACTGCTTCCTAGAATAAAAAGTACAGCCAATTTGGATCTTTTGTTTTTTAGTTTCTCCAAGGAAGCACCCAGACTTTTAAACCTGGTCTTACCAAAGAACATAATGCCCATAAGCCCGGCATACAATAAAAAATATCCAATATAAGTTATCCAAGTACCCCAAAAATCGTGATTAACCGATAATACGGTACCCTTTTCATCTGGGTGAAAACTAGCTTGAAAAAAACGATACCCCTTGTGGTCCAAAATATGGTTCATATAAATATCGTAATCAAATGGACGGTCGTCCTCAATGGTAACCTTGCTCATAAATGAAGCATAGCTATTCTCTGTTCCTGGATGTTTTTCGGCAATAAAATCGTTTAATTTAATTCCAAAAGGCAGGGTATACACCTTGGATCCATAAGAAAGATTAAAGTCCAAACCTCCTACTTCAAATTCCCCGGAAAAATTGGCCACACCTTTTGCTCCCAACAATTTTTTGCGGACAGTTTCACCGTTACTGCTAATATCCACGATCAAGGCATCTAGGTCATTTTCCGTTTTTTCGTTCTCTGGAATGGAAATTACCCCATAAGATCCCTTGATAATTGGCTCAGGAATTACAAATTGCATGCCTGCAGTGGTATATAAAGACCTTAACTGCAGTGTTTGAAGACTATCTTTCAACAATTCTCCCTGCAATTGATCGGCCATTCTCATAAATTGTCCTTCGAAGGGCGATTTAATCTGATATTCACCATCAGACTCAATAATATTGATGGCACCTTCGGTCATCTTGTTCAGGGAAAATAACACATTATGAATGTTGCTAACCTCCCCACTTTCCAAATAATGTTCATGACGCTGTCCATCACCCGCTTCAACAATTTTTAAATATTCTTTTCCATTGG
Organism: Arenibacter algicola; assembly: GCF_018860365.1. Classification (GTDB taxonomy): domain Bacteria; phylum Bacteroidota; class Bacteroidia; order Flavobacteriales; family Flavobacteriaceae; genus Arenibacter; species Arenibacter algicola_B. The sequence continues at coordinate 161,442 of NZ_JAHKPO010000029.1, read as the reverse complement.
AATCTTCGATCAAGCCTTCCTTGGCACCATCAATAAATCCCGCATAGGATATGGTAAATGGTTGTCCGTTAAAATCGGAATTCCAGGGTAAATTGGATTTAAGGGCCTCTGCGGTCACCAAAATATCACCTTCTAAAATTCTACGACTTGGCTCATTTTCAATTTCCCCATCCACATATACCGTAAGGAAGGTTTTGTCCGAATAAAAAACATTTTCCGTATTTCCTTCCCTAATGGGCATCATTCCTTCGAAGCTTATGTACCTAGTAACAAATGCCCCAAGAATAATTAAAATCCAAGAGAGATGTAATAAAAGTACTGCCCATTTTTCCTTCCTTAATAGATTGTAACGAGCAATATTCCCAATAAAATTAATAACAAAAAATACCATGATGGCCTCGAACCATGTGGTATTGTATATCCAAATTCTTGCAGTTTCCGTACTGTACCAGCTTTCAATAAAAGTTCCAAAGGCCATGGCTGTAGCAAAAGCAATAAATAAAACAGCCATTAAACGTGTGGAAAAGAAGATTTTTTTAAGGAGTTCAATCATTTTGGCAAGAAGGTTTGATTTAAACATGCAAAAATACATTTTTATAGGAGTTTAATTATTAAATGTTTTGTTAATTGAGTATTTACTTTTTTAAAACATGTTGCAATTTTTGATGGATAAAATCAGACCCCTTTCCCAATGCAATTGTAAATTGAAAAAAAGTGCTTTTGCATTTTCAAGGTATGTTTGGTTCCCTTAGGGTTCAAGGTGCAAATCTACCAGTAACTAAATCAATTTGTATTTGGATACATATGAAGAGGTTTAGGTTACATAATATTTTATATAAATACGAAGAAGTGTTTTACTGTATAAAGTGAAGAATTAAAACATAGTCAAGACAGTTTTAGTTTGCTGCCACTCATTTCATCAGAACTTACCATCCAATAATACCTCGTTGGTCGCCCTTGGAACTTATTGGAATAATAACATTCAAAAAACTTATCGCCCATAATCCTATAATTTTGATTTAATATTTACTTTTGAATATGATATCTATTGTTTTATTGGGAACTGGCAATGTTGCCAAGCATTTGTTCAATGCCTTTTTGAGGGTAGATGAAATAAATGTTTTACAGGTTATTGGTCGGAACGAAGGTCACCTCGCCTATTTTAAGGATAAGGTTGAAACAGGGACGGATTTCACCAAAATTACCGATGCAGATATATATATAATTGCCGTAAGTGATGATGCCATTGCCCAGGTAGCACCTTTCCTAAAGAAGAAAAAAGGTTTAGTGGCCCATACCTCAGGAAGTGTTGCCTTAAAATCTCTTGGAGATTTAAATCATAGAGGGGTCTTTTATCCGCTGCAAACTTTTAGCGAGGGCAAATCAATCGATTTTAAAAAGGTGCCGATCTGTATTGAGGGCGAAGATAAGAGCGACATGAACCTGTTGAAGATATTGGCGGGACTCATTAGTTTGGAAGTGCACGAGATTACGAGCGAGCAACGGAAATCGCTTCACCTAGCAGCAGTTTTCGTAAATAATTTCACCAATTATCTGTTTACGATCGGCCATGACATTTGCACGGAACATAATTTGCCATTTTCCATGTTAAAGCCTTTGATTAAAGAAACCGTGAATAAGTTAGATTATCTAGCTCCCTTGGATGCCCAAACCGGACCAGCCAAAAGAAACGATGTTAAGACTATAGAAAGCCATTTAAATCAGTTAAAAAATAAAAATTATCAGGATATTTACAGCTTGTTAAGCAAATTGATAGGAGAGAAATATGGACAAAAGTTATAAGGAACTGCTTCAGGATATAACCACTTTTGTATTTGATGTGGATGGTGTATTTACAGATGGCAAAATTATGATCACCTCGGACGGGGAAATGTTAAGGACTATGAATGTACAGGATGGCTATGCTGTAAAAGTGGCCATTCAACAAGGGTATAATATCTGCATCATTTCCGGTGGTACCAACGAAGGCGTGAGATTGCGTTTAAGGGGGTTGGGAGTTACCGATATACACATGGGGGCACATCATAAAATAGACCCTTTTGATGAATATTTGGATATTTATAATATTAATCCACAGCATGTTCTTTATATGGGTGATGACATCCCCGATATTCCACCAATGAGATTGGCGGGTATTCCATGCTGCCCACAAAATGCTGTGCCAGAAGTAAAGGCGATGTCCAAATACATCTCCCATAAACACGGGGGGGATGGCTGTGTAAGGGATGTTATTGAACAAGTATTGAAAGTGAGGGGGCATTGGGCCGAGAATTTCAGCGCCAAGAACGATTAACCATATGTCCAACAACAAACTAAAGGAATATCGGGTTATACTAGCGTCGGCATCCCCTAGAAGACAACAGTTCTTTAGGGAAATGGAAATAGATTTTACGGTACATCCAATACATGTAAACGAAATATATCCAGATCATTTAAAGGGTGCGGAAATTTCGGATTATCTGGCAAAATTAAAGGCCGCTGGATATGAAAATAAGCTGGAGACCAAAGATATCCTCATAACTTCCGATACCGTGGTTTGGCACAACAATGTCTCTTTGGCAAAACCTGCCGATCTTAAGGAAGCCTTTTCCATGCTTAAGACACTTTCCAACGATTGGCACGAAGTAATTACCTCGGTTTGTTTTACAACCAAGGACCGGCAAAAAATTGTAAATCAATGCACAAGGGTTAAATTCAAAGAATTGACCTACAGTGAAATAGAAAACTATATTCAGAACTATAATCCGTTTGACAAGGCTGGTGGCTATGGCATTCAGGATTGGATAGGACTTATTGGAATTGAAGAAATTCAGGGTTCCTATACCAATGTGGTAGGCCTGCCGACCCAATTGGTTTACAAAACGTTAATGGCCATGGCGGATTAGGTTATTTTGAATAATTTTAGAAAAATTTAATTACTATGCAACGGCTTTTTACTTTCATCTTTGTACACATAATAATATTATTGGTTCTTTTTAGTGCTTGTAAGGAAAATACCAAAGAATCTGAAAACCTTTCCCTGATAGGCAATGATATGAAGATGTCCGAAGCTAAACCGGCAAAAAAACAGTTATCCGATGAGTTCAAGGATTATTGGTATGCAGGGAAAGCAGAAATAACTTCATATAAATTGGAACAGGCCCGTTACGGTGAGCTAAGAGATGGTAGTGCGGTTTTAATATATGTTACCGAACCTTTTTTGGGGGACAAGCAGGTGAAGGCAGATCAATCAAGTCCCAATAACGTTTCTGTACTTAAACTTAATAGCACCAAAAAATTCTTAACCGGCATCTACCCCTACTCTATAATGAATAGTAGTTTTTATCCCGTATCGGATAATCAACATGCCATCAAACTCACAACATCCGTGCAGGAGTGGTGCGGCCAGGTATTTACCCAATTGAACAATAGGGATAAATTTGAGGTAAAATCCTTTTCTTATTTTGAGAGTGAAGGGGATCAAACCATAACATTGGATAAAACGGATTTAGAAAACGAAATTTGGAATAAAATAAGGATCAACCCCACCAAGCTTCCTATTGGTATTATAAAAATGGTTCCCTCTATGGAATATTTGCGCCTGGCTCACAAACCACTAAAAGCTTATGAAGCCAATGCTGAATTGAGTACTGAAGCAAATGTGAATACCTACAAAATTACCTATCCAGAATTGGAAAGAACCTTGGCGATCAGCTTTTCGAAATCCTTCCCGCATACCATTGAAAACTGGTCCGAAAGTTATAAGAGTGGGTTTGGACCCAATTCCCAAACACTTACTACCAAGGCAACGAAAATAAAAACATTAAAAAGGGCTTATTGGCAGGAAAACAAAAATAGTGATGTATTTTTGCGCGATAGTTTAGGATTATAATTTTATGGAAACATTATTTTTGGAGTACAAAAATGAACTATTAGGCACGGGTATATGCTTATTGGTCCTTTTAATATTAAAGTATTTAGGTACTAAAGCAATACAAAAAGTTGGTAAAATAAGCGATATTAATGAGGTTCGTACGCGCTTGATCGTTAAATATTCCACTGTTGGCCTTACGACTTTTGGAATAGTTGCTTTGATTCTGATTTGGGGGGTAGAAATGAAGGATATCGGCCTGGTATTTTCCTCGGTTTTTGCTGTTATAGGAGTGGCCCTTTTTGCCCAATGGTCCATATTGAGCAATGTTACTGCCGGGGTTATTCTATTTTTCTCATTTCCATTTAAAATAGGTGATAAGATTAAAATAATGGATAAGGAAATTGAATTGCCCAATGAAGTATATCTAATTGAGGATATAAGGGCCTTTCATATTCATCTTAGAAGGCAAAATGGAGAATTATTTACCTACCCCAATAACATGATGCTTCAGAAGGCAATAGCCTTGGCACAAACCTATGAAGATTCCTTGGAAAGCAGCGAGGTTCTTTAAGGTGTTAAAGTAGTTGTAAATATTACGGCTTCGGATTTTATATTTTTATATTTGGGAACCAACTAAAACATATATTATATGCGCCTTCCTTGGGTATTCTTTTTTGGGATACTACTCTCATGTCAACTTATTGACGCTCAAGCACCTAAAAAAAATACTTCTTCGGACATATTTCATTCCATTCAAAAATTAAATTTTTTGGGTTCGGCCCTTTACATTGCTGCACATCCCGATGATGAAAATACACGGCTAATTTCCTACCTTTCCAATGAAGTAAAGGCTAAAACTGCTTACTTATCGCTAACCCGAGGGGATGGTGGACAAAATTTAATTGGTTCCGAACTAAGGGAGTTGTTGGGGGTTTTAAGAACACAAGAATTGTTGGCTGCTAGGCGTATTGATGGCGGAGAACAATTTTTTACTCGGGCGAATGATTTTGGTTACTCCAAGCACCCGAATGAAACACTTAAAATCTGGAACAAGGAGGCTGTGTTAAGTGATGTCATCTGGATTATACGCAATTTTAAACCGGATGTTGTGATCAATAGATTTGACCATAGATCTCCGGGTTCTACCCATGGCCATCACACCTCTTCGGCCATGCTTAGCTTTGAGGCTTTCGATTTGGCCAACAATCCAAATATGTATCCGGAACAATTAAAAAGCACAGACGTTTGGCAACCAAAACGACTTTTTTTTAATACCTCCTGGTGGTTTTATGGCAGCGAGGACAAATTTCAAAAAGCGGACAAATCCAAAATGATCGATCTGGATGTTGGGGTCTACTATCCGTTAAGGGGGGTATCCAACAACGAAATAGCATCACTTGCCAGTAGCCAGCATTTGTGCCAAGGTTTTGGAAGATTGGCAACGCGAGGTAGTGAGAATGAGTATATAGAACTTTTGAAGGGCGTCCTCCCAAATAATAAATCCGATATTTTCGACGGAATAAATACGACATGGTCGCGCGTTGAAGGTGGGGAAGCTGTTGGGAAGATTTTATATGAAATTGAAAGTAATTTTGATTTTGCCCAACCGTCAAAACATCTGCCACAGCTTATTGAAGGATATAAGGCTATCTTACAAATAAAGGACGAGCATTGGAAAAAAATCAAGAAACAGGAGTTGGAAGACATTATCCAATCTGTTTGTGGACTGTATTTGGAAGCAACTGCAGCAGAATCCAACACATATCCCGGAAGTAATATCGCCATTGATATTGAAGCATTGAATAGAAGCAATGCCGATATTAATCTTATATCTGTTTCCACTAGCACAGATAATCTTATAAATAAAAAATTAGCCCTTAAAGAAAATAAGAAAGAGTTGTTCCAAATAAATATAAATGTTCCGAACAATAAGGACTACACAAGTCCCTATTGGTTGAACAATAAAGGAACTACTGGAATGTATACGGTAAAGGACCAAAATCTAATTGGAAAACCGGAAACTCCCAATGCCTTTGAGTTAAATTTTGAAATGGAATTCAACGGATTTACCATAAATATTAAAAAGCCAATTGTATACAGATACTCCAAACCGGAAAAAGGGGAAATATATCAACCCTTTGAAATATTACCGGAGGCAACGGCAAGTTTTAAGGATAAGGTAATCATTTTTGCCAATTCCGAACCTAAGGAAATTCCTGTTACCATAAAAGCACTTAAGGACAATGTAAAGGGGGAATTACAGCTGTGCTTTGGAAAAGGTTGGAAAGTTGATCAAGAAATAAAACCTTTTGAAATAGCAAAAAAGGGAGACCAACGAATATTGAATTTTCTTCTTACTCCACCCTCCACAGAGGATGAAAATTATATTTCTCCTATAATTAAAGTGGATGGCAAGGAAATATCCAAAGAATTGATAGAAATATCCTATGACCATATTCCCAAGCAATCTGTGTTGATGCCTTCCGAAACCAAAGTGGTTCGATTGAACATTAATAAGAATGGAGAAAATATAGGATATATAAACGGGGCTGGCGATGAAATACCCGAAAGTCTTAAACAAATTGGGTATAAGGTAGACAAAATAGACCCTACTACCATACAGGCCGGATCCTTGGCCAAATTTGATGCAATTGTTGTTGGTATAAGGGCATACAATGTGGTGGATGAATTAAAATTTAAACAACGTTATTTATTGGATTATGTAAAGGAAGGTGGCAACCTAATTGTTCAGTATAACACAGCTGGCAGAAATGGATTGGACATGGATAACCTTGCCCCCTACCCCTTATCCATTTCCCGTGATAGGGTTACGGATGAAACCTCCAAGGTAAACATACTGGCCAAAACACATGCCCTTGTCAACTATCCAAATAAAATAACCCAAAACGATTTTAATGGCTGGGTACAGGAACGTGGTCTGTATTTCCCAGATGAATGGTCCAAGGAGTTTACTCCTATACTTTCAATGAACGATGAAGGGGAACCAGCTTTATCTGGTAGTCTATTAGTTGCACCTTACGGTAAGGGGAACTATATTTATACGGGTTTAAGTTTTTTCAGGGAGTTGCCAGCGGGTGTAACCGGGGCTTATAGGCTGTTCGCCAACCTACTTTCCTTGAAACAAGAGACCCAAAAATAAGCAGTATCTAACAAGAATCATTATGTTCGAAAAATTTGATTGGAAAAAAGAGTATACCTTGGTATTGGTGCTCAATATCCTCTATATTATTGTTTTTTATTTAATAATGACTGGAAACCGATAAAATGGCTGCAATAGATTGGATCATACTTGTCGGAACCCTTATTTTTATTGTTGGATATGGTGTCTGGAAAACAAAAGGAAGCCAGAATGTAACGGATTATGTACTTGGCGGTCACGATGCCAAATGGTGGACCATAGGTCTTTCCGTAATGGCGACACAGGCCAGTGCCATAACATTTTTGTCTACTCCAGGGCAGGCCTTTCATGATGGAATGGGGTTTGTTCAGTTTTATTTTGGTCTGCCGTTGGCCATGATTATCATATGTATTGTTTTTGTTCCTATTTATCATCGGCTCAATGTATATACCGCCTATGAATTTTTGGAAAACCGCTTTGATTTAAAAACAAGGACCTTGGCGGCATTATTATTTTTAATTCAACGTGGCCTTGCTGCCGGTATTACCATTTTTGCACCTTCAATTATTCTTTCCGCCGTCCTTGGCTGGGACTTAAGAACCCTAAATATTTTAATAGGTATTCTTGTTATAATTTATACCGTTTCGGGCGGAACCAGAGCTGTAAGTGTTACACATAAACAACAAATGTTCATTATAATGACAGGGATGTTTATCGCATTCTTTTTTATACTTGGTTATTTACCGGAGGACATTACATTTAGTAAGGCTTTGAAGATTGCGGGGGCCAGCGATAAATTGAATATTTTGGACTTTAGTGTCAATACCACAAGTAGGTACACGTTTTGGAGTGGAATTACAGGTGGTCTTTTTCTTGCCTTGGCCTATTTTGGAACGGACCAAAGTCAGGTGCAAAGGTATCTTTCAGGTAAAACAGTACGGGAAAGTCAACTTGGACTAATTTTCAATGGATTGCTAAAAATACCTATGCAATTCTTTATCCTATTGGTAGGTGTAATGGTATTTATATTTTTTCAATTCAACCATTCTCCTTTAAACTTCAATCCAGCTGCTACCAATGCCATAATGGAATCTTCCTATTCGGAGGACTATAAAATATTGGAAGAAGAACATTTGTTATTGGAGAGCGAAAAAAGAATGGCCCAAAATAAATTCTCAGGAGCCCTTGATCTTAAGGAGTACGATGCCATTGAAGTTGCCAAACAAAACATTGTGAGTATAAACAATAAGGACAAGGAAAATAGAAAGGCAGCCCAAGCATTAATCTCTATGGCCGATGATAGTGTAGAGACCAATGACAAGGATTATGTGTTTATTCATTTTATTTTAAATTTTCTTCCTAAAGGACTTATAGGACTTTTATTGGCCGTGATTCTTTCGGCTGCAATGTCCTCAACCGCCTCTGAATTAAATGCTTTGGGAACCGTTACATCTTTGGATTTATATAAAAGAAATAAGAAAGGTGAATTTACACAGGCCCATTATGTGAAGGTTTCAAAGTTATTTACCCTTATGTGGGGAGTTATAGCTATTGCAATTGCTTGTGTGGCCAACTTGTTTGATAACCTCATTCAATTAGTCAATATTATAGGGTCCATATTCTATGGAAACGTTCTAGGTATTTTTCTGATCGCCTTCTTTCTTAAATTCATTAAGGGCAATGCCGTTTTTGTGGCGGCCTTAATAACACAATGTATCGTAATAATTGGCTGGAGTTACGATTGGATGTCCTATTTATGGTTAAATGCCTTCGGATGCTGCTTAATAATAGTATTGGCGACCATATTGGAAGGTTTTGATCGTCTTCTTAAAAATCCACCAATAGAAGCGTAATATTTCCCATCATTTTAATGGTATTCGTATTGGACGTATACCCACAATTAAACTATTAAAGATCCATTTTTACTTGGATACAAGTAGGTTTGATAGCATAGATATACTGAAAATTGATCAAGTCCTCGAAAATTTTAAGTAATTTCTTGGGATTATTTCTATATTTAATGTTAGCAAACTGTTAAGAGTTTCTTTATATGCCAAAAATAAAACCCTGTTCCCGCATCAACTACTATAATGATTAAGGAGAAATATACTATAAAGGACATTGCCCAAATGGCAGGTGTTTCCAAGGGAACAGTAGATAGGGTATTACATAAACGTGGCAAGGTTTCCAAAGATGCTTTCGAGAAGGTGGACAAAGTACTTAAGGAAATAGACTACAGGCCCAATCCCATTGCCAGGAACCTTAAAAAAAATAAGACCTATAGTATACATGTTTTGCTTCCAGACCCGGAAAAGGATCCCTATTGGATTCCTGCGTATGAAGGAGTTGTAGAGGCCGCAGATCAATTTACCCCTTTTGGAATACTAATAAGTAAATATTTTTACGACCCTACAGATAGAACCTCCTTTATGGACCAATCAAGGGAAGCTATTCTATCCCAGCCCGATGTTCTTTTAATGGCTCCCATTTTTGAAAATGAGTCCCAAGTGGTTTTGGGACAATGCTGTGGAGCCAAGATTCCGGTTGTGTTGTTCAACAACCATATGAACACTTTTAAGGAGCAAATTTTTATAGGTCAGGATCTTAAACAAAGTGGCAGGGTTGCTGCAAGTTTAATGGAGAAAATAATTGAAAAGAATGATGGTATAGCTATCATTCATATAAACAAAGAACCCCATATGCAATCAAAGGAAAATGGGTTTATAGAGTTTTTTACAGAAAAGCAGGGCAGCAATCACGTTATTGTATCCAAAACGTTTAATTCTGCCGATAGAACCAGTTTTAATCTGGAGGTATCCCAATTTATAAAAAGCAATCCCAATATAAGTGCCTTTTTTGTAACCAATTCAAAAGCATATATGTTGGTAGAAGCTTTTGAAAGTCTAGGAAAAAAGGATGGGAAAATTATAGGGTATGATTTATTAAAGCCTAATATAAAGTATCTTAAACAAGGGGCCATAAAATTCTTAATTCACCAGAAACCAAAAAGACAGGCTTTTCTGAGTGTTAATTACTTAGCTGAACATTTCCTTTTCGGAAAGCCCTTACCCCCACGGGAATTATTACCTATAGATATTATTACCACAGAAAACGCACATTATTATATTTAATTAGCTTGTTTAAACCGATTATTATTCGGCACTAGCCTTAGAAAAAATAAGGTTTTATTTAATGTGCTCGAACACATTAACACCTTTACTATTTGTTTTATAAAAAAAAAAGATTAATTTCACTCTTAACTTAATATTAACAAACAACTAAATTATTAACTCAAACAATTTTATTATGGTCAAAAAATTGCTATTATTTTTTGTACTAGTGTTCGGAACCTATCCGTTACTGGCGCAAAGCAAAACGGTGACTGGTACGGTCACCGATGCTACGGATGGTTCTCCACTACCAGGTGTAAACGTACTTGTTCAAGGAACCACAACTGGATCACAGACGGATTTTGATGGAAATTATTCCATTGAGTCAGAAAGCGGAAACGTATTGGTATTTTCATTTCTTGGAATGAAATCCCAATCGATAACCGTAGGTGCATCTAATACTTACAATGTATCTATGCAAGAAGATGCAGAACAACTCGGGGAAGTTGTTGTTACTGCATTGGGTATTAAGAGGGAAGAAAAAACTCTAACCTATGCACAGCAGACCGTGCGGGCAGATGAGTTGACGGCGACTAGGGATCCTAATTTCATGAACAGTATATCCGGTAAGGCTGCTGGTGTTGAAATTAAGAAAAGTAGTTCTGGTGCCGGTGGATCTACCAAGATCGTTCTTAGGGGTAACAAATCCTTGAGTGGTGATAGCTCACCATTATTTGTAATTGATGGTATTCCTATGGCCAACAACAAAGGTGGCCAACCAGGAATGTGGGGAGGAGTTGATGCCGGTGACGGTCTTTCAGCTATTAACCCGGACGATATTGAGAGTATCAGTATTCTTAAAGGTTCCAACGCTGCCGTGCTTTATGGTAGTCAAGGTGCCAACGGGGTGGTTGTAATTACCACCAAGGCAGGTAAGTCTGGTAAAACTACCGTTAGCTTAAATTCTGGTTATACTTTTGAACACTATCTTGAACTGCCTGATTTACAGTTTAAATACGGAGCAAATGGCAATGCCAAAGAAAGCTGGTCTACAACCCCAGGTGATTATCAAAACAGTTATGTAGAAGAATTCTTCCAAACTGGTCATAACTTCAACAACACAGTTACCGTTAGTGGAGGAAATGATAAGACTACAGCCTATTTCTCCTATGGTAATATATCTGCCTCTGGTATAACACCGGAGAATAAATACCAGAAGAACAACTTTACCTTTAAGCAATCTACCAAGATGTTCGATGACAAGGTAACTGTTACTTCCAGTGTTATTATGGCTTTGGAAGAAACTAAAAACAGGTTGCCTGCTGGTTACTACCTAAACCCATTAACAGGGTTATATATGTTTCCAAGACAGCGAAATTTTTATAGCTTTAAAGACAATTACGAGGTTTTCGACGCTGACAGAAACTTATATACACAGAACTGGTTTGTTGTGGATCACCATCAATCCAATCCTTATTGGATAATTAACAAAGAGCCTAAAACCGATGAAAATAAAAGGGTTATAGGAAGTTTAAGTCTTGAATATGATATTACCGAAAAGCTTAAATTACAGGTTAGGGGTAACTATGATTATGCTGTAAAAGAGTTTGAACAACAGCACGCTGCTACCTCCAACTCTACTAACGTACACCCAAAAGGTGCTTGGGATTACAGAAAGTATGATGACCAATTGGTCTATACCGATGCTATTCTTAGCTACGATACGGATTTAAGTGAAAACTTCAGTTTAAACGGTGTATTGGGAGCAAGTTATCAGAAAACGGTTTACGGAGACGGTGTAAGCGTAAATACTGGTACCATAGGATTACTTTATCCTAATGAGTTCACTTTTCAAAACCTTCCGACTAACGTTCAGGTAAGTTCAACCTATGACGGATCTGTTATTAAGCAAGGTGCGTTTGCCAACATACAGTTGGGTTATAAGGAAATGTTATTCTTGGATCTTTCTGGAAGAAATGACTGGGCTTCCACTTTGGCCCTAACAGGAAATGACTCCTATTTTTATCCTTCTGTTGGTGTAACCGGTATTATTAGTGAAATGTTCACTATGCCAGAGGCTGTTAGTTTCGGTAAATTAAGGGCTTCCTATACCCAAGTAGGTAACGAAGTACCTTTTAACAGAATCAATCCACAAAATACAATTAGTAGTAACGGTGGTGTGGACAGAAATACGGTAAAACCATTTTTGGATGCGAAACCTGAAATCATTACCAGTTTGGAATTTGGTGCTGATTGGAGATTTTTTCAAAACAGATTGGGATTGGACATTACCTATTATAGTCTAACCAGTAAAGATCAATTTATTCAAGTACCTTTATTACAGTCCGAATCTGAGGGGGGTTATACTACCAAATTCATCAACGCTGGGGAGATCACCAATAAAGGTTGGGAAATTACGCTTAGCGCTACTCCAATACAGACTGATGATTTTCAGTGGGTTTCAGCTTTTAACTTTACCAATAACACCAATAAAATTGTCGATATAGGACCTGATGATGACAAAGTAATCAATCTTGGATCTTCAGAAGGTTATCAATCCAAATTGGTAGAAGGTGGAGCCTTCAATGACCTATATGTATTGAAATTCCTAAGGAACGATCAAGGACAAATCTTGTTTGATGGTGGAAAACCTTTAAGGACACCAACTACTGAGCTAGTTGGCAATTTGGATCCAGACTGGACCCTAGGCTGGAACAACAACTTTAGTTACAAGAGATTTACCCTTGGCATGCAAATAAATGGTAAATTTGGAGGTAATGTGTTTAGTCAAACCGAATCCATGTTGGACGGTGCCGGAGTTTCCCAAAGAACTGCAGATGCAAGGGATGCTGGTGGTGTTACTGTTAATGGTGTAGACCAGACCTCTGGAGCAGCCATAACAACTGTGGATTCCGAAACTTGGTTTAGGGCCATAGGTGATAGAAACGGTGTTGGGGAGGCCTATGTTTATGACCGTACCAATATTAGGGTTAACCAACTTTCTTTGGGTTACAATATTGATGTGTCAAAATTAGGATTACCGATATCTGCGGCATCATTGTCATTCATTGGAAACAATTTGTTCTATATCTACAAAGACGCTCCTTTCGACCCAGAATTGGCAATGAGTACCAATCAAAATGCTCAGGGATTGGATAACTTTAATCTTCCTTCAACAGGAACTTATGGATTTAATCTAAAAGTAACATTCTAATTTATAAAAGATGAAAAAGTTAATATATCTAATTACAATGGTCATTGCCTTTAGCGGCTGTACCAACGATTTTGAAGAAACGAATACAAATCCATATCAAATATCCGGTGAATCATTAAAGCAGGATTTTAATCATGTGGGAGCGTTTTATTCCTCTATGCTTAGCCAAATATTTGGTAACCAGGTAGATCACAACTTGACCAATGTTACCTTTGCGCAGCATTTGGCCACTCCTACTCCATTTGTTGGCGGTGTAAACAACACTACCTACTATATACGTTGGAATGGTTACTGGGCTAGGGAATATAACAATGTTATGGCTCCTGCCAAACAAGTTATCGATATTGCCGCAGCTGATGGTTATGACGTGTTCGTAGAATGGGCCAATTTGATTAGAATTGTATCCATGTCCAGGGTTACTACCTATTATGGACCAATTCTTTATACCAATTATGGTTCTACAGGAAGTGCCCTTTATGATAGCGAGGAAACATTATATAATGCTTTCTTTAGTGATCTGGACAGAATTATCTCTGTATTCAGTGCCAATACGGACTATGTAGGTCTAAATAATTTTGATGCCAGTTATGGTGGTGATGTTAGTAAATGGGCTAGATATGCCAATTCATTGAGATTACAATTGGCCATGCGTATCTCCAAGGTAGCTCCTGATGTAGCCAAAACTCAAGGGGAAAAAGCTATGGCAGATCCAGTAGGTCTAATTGAGACCAATGCGGACAATTTTAATATTTCTTTATATGGCGCAAAATTTCACCCTGCACAAATTTGCTTTGAATGGGGAGATACCAGAATGAGTGCTACTATGGAATCTATTTTAATAGGTTATAAAGACAACCGTATAGCACCGTTCTTTGATCCTGTAACCGATATGTCTTTAGTTACCGATCATCCAGATTGGCCTTATAAAGGTATCCGTAACGGTGCTGAATTGGTTGCCAAGGATGACCGATTGAGCTTCTCTACTATCGATGTATCCTTTAACGATCCAGCAAAGGTTACCAAACGTAAGGTAATGAGTGCCGACGAAGTATTCTTTATTAAGGCAGAAGCTGCTTTAAGAGGATGGGCCGGTGCTGGAGATGCACAAGCCAACTATGAGGCGGGTGTTAGAGCTTCCTTTGAATTATGGGGCGCAGGTGGTGTTGATGCCTATTTAGCGGACAATACAAGTCTGCCTATAGACTATAACGACCCTGTGGCAACTGGTTCTGTAAATGATTTTGTTAACCAGATCACTACAACAGTTGCTTGGGATGAGGCCGCGAGCAATGAGGTCAAATTGGAGAAAATTATAACCCAAAAATGGATCGCTGCCTATACCAACGAAATGGAGGCTTGGGTAGACTACAGGAGAACGGGTTATCCTAAATTACCTCCAGTGTACCAGAATAGTAGTAATTCCGATTGGGGTATAATTCCTGATGGAGAGGCTATAAAAAGAATGCCGTTCGTAAATACAGAACGCGAAGGTAATGCCGCGGGTGTTGCAGATGCAACAGCCAAATTAGGCGGACCGGATGAAATTGGAACAAGACTTTGGTGGGATACTGGCGGACCAAACTTTTGATATTCAAACATCTAATTTAATAGTAAACAAAATGAAAACCTGTGATTTTATAATCACAGGTTTTTTTTATTTGATTATGCTATTGACCAATTATAAAAAATAATATAAATGTCCAAGAAATTCTTTTATATCCCAATCATTTATAGTGGTGAGTCCATAGAATTAATTAACTTACCTTTTGTAATTATTACCATTATATCATAAGCTTTTGGTTTTATAATATAATTCATGAAATCGAGCCTGTGCGGATAAATTCTTTATATATATGATTCAAAATGTCACCAAAATATGCCTGCTTGTCACAACACTATTTATTTTTTCTTGCCAAGGTGTAGATCAAAGCAAAATGTTCTCCCTAATGCCGGGCAACAAAACTGGAATTACATTTAAACCTATTTTACAGGAAACCGAGGAATTTAATATTTTAACCTATGGATATATCTACAATGGAGGTGGGGTAAGTGCTGGTGATGTCAATAATGATGGTCTTACGGATCTTTATTTCACGGCCAGCATGGTAGGAAGCAGGTTATATATCAATAAAGGGAATTTTAAATTTGAAGAAGTTGCGCAAAAAGCAGGGGTATTTGCTGAAGGCTTGTGGAATACCGGAACTACTATGGCCGATGTTAATGGGGATGGCTTATTGGATATTTATGTCTGTAGATCAGCTGCCAAAGACGATTATAAAAGAAAGAACCTACTATTCATTAATAACGGAGATTTAACTTTTACTGAAAAAGCTGCAGAATACGGTGTTGATGATAGTGGTTATTCCACCCAAGGTGCTTTTTTTGATTATGACAGGGACGGAGATCTTGATTTATATGTGGTGAACCATTCCTCACAGGAATATTCCAGTTTTAGACAAATATCCAATAGCCTAAAGCAGCAAAGAAATCCTGCCTATGAAGACCGACTTTATAGAAACGATGATGGAAAGTTTGTTGATGTAAGTGATTCTGCCGGACTTGTTTCAAATGTGTTGGGTTTCGGACTTGGTATAGCCGTATCGGATATGAATAATGACAACTGGCCAGATATTTATATTTCAAATGATTTTAAGGAACAGGACTATTTGTATATCAATAATCAAGATGGCACGTTTACTGAAAGTCTCGAAGAATATATTGGACACACCTCCCATTTCTCTATGGGTTCGGATGTAGCTGATATCAATAATGATGGCTTTCCGGAAATTATGACTTTGGACATGCTTCCAGAAAATAATTACCGTTTAAAGATGGTGTCCGGTCCGGATAATTATGATAAAAACAGTTTTTTGGAGAAATCCGGATTCTATTACCAGACCATGAGGAATATGATGCATTTGAACAATCAGGGGAAATCTTTTTCCGAAATTGGCCAATTCGCAGGAGTTTCCAATACCGACTGGAGTTGGGCCTCACTTTTTACTGATTTGGACAATGATGGCTTTAAGGATTTATTTATTACCAATGGAGTAAAACGCGATTACACCAATATGGACTTTTTGAATTTTGCGGTTCAGGATAGGATCAATCAAAATAAAACCGGTGTAGAGACGGCCATTACAGATTTATTGGAGAATATGCCTGCTACCATTGAAGAGAATTATACCTACCACAATAACGGAGACCTTACTTTTTCTAAAGTTAATGAAGAATGGGGCTTAAATCAGAAATCGCTCTCCAATGGAGCCGTGTATGCCGACCTGGACAATGATGGGGATCTAGATCTTGTTGTCAATAATATAGATGAATACCCCTTTGTTTACAGAAACAATAGTGAACTACATACTACCAACCACCACCTAAAAATCAATTTTAAGGGTGAAGGAAAAAACACCTCGGGCATTGGCTCCAAAGTCACTTTAACTGTTGGAAACAAATTACTAATGCAAGAATTTATGCCTACTAGAGGGTTTCAATCTTCCGTAGATTTTAATCTGATTTTTGGACTTGGGGATGCCGTGTCCGTAGATCAACTTAAGGTTATTTGGCCTGATGGCAGGGTTCAGGTTATGACCGATGTAAAGGCCGATCAAACAATTACCCTAAATCAAAAGGATGCGGCTTTAGTGGAGAATAATTCCGAAGCAATAGTTGGCAAAACCTTTTTTACGGACATAACTTTAGACAGTCTTATCCCCTACCGGCATTTGGAGAATGATTATAACGATTTTAAACGGGAACAGTTACTCCCCCATAAATTATCTACCCAAGGACCAACAATTACCAAAGCGGACGTAAATAATGATGGCTTGGAAGATATATATGTAGGCGGTGCCAAAGGAAGTGAAGGCCGAATGTTTAAGCAAATGTCTTCAGGCAAGTTCCTGGCCATAAATGAAAAAACATTCCTTACTGATAAGGAATCGGAAGATATTGGCTCTCTTTTCTTCGATGCGGATAACGATGGGGATATGGATCTCTATGTGGTAAGCGGAGGAAACGATTTTGAGGAAGATTCCAGTGAACTACAAGATAGACTGTACATTAACGACGGCAGGGGCAACTTTGCAAAAAGCACCACAGGATTGCCTAAAATGATTACTAGTGGTTCCTGTGTAAAAGCCAATGATATTGACGGGGATGGGGATTTGGACCTTTTTGTTGGTGGTAGATTGGTTCCTGGCAAATATCCCACAGCACCAAGAAGTTATATTTTGCAGAACAATGGTAAAGGCGTTTTTACGGATATCACATTTACTATAAACCCAGATCTTGAATACCCCGGAATGGTTACAGATGCTATATGGACCGATTTTGATAACGATACTATTAATGATCTAATTTTAGTAGGTGAATGGATGAAAATCAGAACATTCAAAAATGCAGGTGGTAAACTTGTGGAAGTATATGAGAACAATGGGCTGAAAGATTCTGAAGGATGGTGGAACAGCATTGAACAAGGGGATTTTGACAAGGATGGTGATATGGATTATATTATTGGAAACTTCGGTAGAAATTCTCAATTAAAAACGTCCATAGCTGAGCCGGTTAGTTTATATACCAAAGACTTTGATAACAATGGTTCCTTGGATCCCATAATGACTTCTTATAATCTGGGAGAAGAATTTCCTGTTTTTTCAAAAGATGATTTGGTGGGGCAATTAAGTGGTCTCAAAGGAAAATATTTAAATTATTCAGATTATGCCTCAGCGAAAATTACCGATGTTTTTAGCCCAGATGAATTAAAAGGGGCCATGGTCTTAAAAGCTAAAAATTTCAATACCAGTTATATGGAAAACCTAGGTGATGGAAAATTTAAACTCGTTCCCTTGCCAGTAGAAACACAATTTTCGCCAATATATGGGATATTAAAGGGTGATTTTAATAATGATGGCAACGAAGACTTGGTTGTTGGTGGTAATTTTTTTGGAACCAGGGTGAAATTTGGAAGGTATGATGCCAATAAGGGCTTGGTCCTATTTGGTGACGGAAAAGGCAATTTTAAGCCTTCAACTGTACTGGAAAGTGGTTTAAATATTGACGGCGAAATAAGGGACATCACCAAAATTACCTTGGCCGATAAAACTCAGGTAGTGTTGTTTGTAAGAAACAATGATGCTATAGCAATGTATAAAATAGAATCAACTAAAAAATAGCAAAGTGAAAGTAAAGAGTATCAGCGTAATAATTGCATTGGGATTATGTCTCGGAACCATGGCACAATCGCCATCTGTGACCATAAAGGAGGAAATGATGTCCTTGGAAACGTATGACTATAGTAAACCTAACCCTGTCCCTATCCTGACGGACAATGCCAAAATCTTTCCGTATTTCAAGTATGAAGGTTATGAAAATATAGCAAAGAAGAAAAATTGGAAGGTAGTTACCTTAGAAAATGAATTCATTAAAGTCTTTGTCCTGCCTGAAATAGGTGGTAAAGTCTGGGGAGCTATAGAGAAAAGTACCGGTGAGGAATTCCTTTATAAAAATGAAGTAATCAAATTCCGGAATATTTCAATGCGCGGACCTTGGACCTCTGGAGGTATTGAATTTAATTTTGGCATTATAGGGCATCATCCCTCTACTGCTACTCCGGTAGATTATGTGGTAAAAACTAATGAAGATGGCAGTGTAAGCTGTGTCGTGGGCAGTGCTGACCTCCCATCAAGTACAGATTGGAGGGTAGAAATTAGGCTCGAGAAAGACAAGGCCTACTTTGAGACCAATGCCTCTTGGTACAACGGTTCCCTTATAGATCAATCCTATTACAATTGGATGACCGCTGCCGCAGTGGTTTCGGACGATTTGGAGTTCATCTATCCAGGGAATCAATTTTTGGAACACGGGGGAACAGCCAAACCATGGCCCATAGATGCAGAAGGCCGAGATCTTTCCCTCTATAAAAACAATAATTTTGACAAGGATATTTCCGAGCATGTTGTAGGCGATTATAAGGACTTTTTTGGCGGATACTACCACAATAGAAAATTTGGTTTTGGCCATTGGGCACCCTATGAAGAGATGCCGGGACAGAAACTCTGGTTATGGTCCATGGCAAGGTCGGGAGCTATTTGGGAGGATTTACTAACGGACACCGATGGACAGTATATGGAATTCCAGGCGGGTCGACTTCTTAATCAATATTTTCCTGGAGAAACCAATCCTATTTCCCAAGCCAATTTTGAACCCTATGTCATGGACCGCTGGAGAGAAATCTGGTTTCCTTTCAAGGAAATTGGTGGCATGGTAGATGCCACGGAATTCGGCGTCCTTAACGTTAAGGAATCGGATAAAGGCCTCTATATCGGTATCAATGCCCTTCAAAGTTTAAGAGACAATTTGCGGGTATCCATTAATGGGAAAGAAGTTTTTTCTGAGGAAATTAGCCTAAAGCCTATGGGAGTATTTTCCAAAGAGCTTCCATTGGAGGACTCCGGGGAAATAGTGGTGCAATTAGGCGATAAAAAATTATTTTATACCTCCAATGGTGAAAGCACCCTCATAAAGCGTCCGTTTATTGATGATGAAGCAGTAAAGGTTTCCATGAGCCAACAATTGTACCATGAAGGTTGGGAGGCCCTAAAGTTTAGGGACTATGAACTTGCCGCCAAAAAATTAAATGAATTGGTAGATATTGACCCCTCACATCAGGATGGACTCTTGAAAATGGCGGGTTTGGAATATCGGAAAACGAATTATGACAAAGCCCTGAAATATGTTAATAGGGTTTTAAAATTGGATACCTATAATACTGAAGCCAATTACTTGGCCGGAATTATATATCGCTCCCTAAATGACACTATAAATGCTTTGGAATCTTTAGGCTGGGCGGCTAGAAGCATTAACTACAGATCTGTCTCCTATGCCCAAATGGCCGAAATTTATTTCTTTGTTCAAAATTTTGAAAAAGCGAATCTATATGCCAATAAGGCATTGGATTACAATACCTACAACCTAAATGCACGAAAAATTAAATTATTGTTGCATAGGAAAAACAATAACTCCAATGCATTTAATCAAGAATATGACGAACTAATTAGAATAGATCCATTGAATCACTTTGCCCTGTTAGAATCCCAATTTCAATCTGGGCGCGCCTCTATTAGTATGCCGAAGGAGATCAGCAATGAATTTCCCGATGAATCCATACTGGAACTGGCCATTTATTACAAGGGCATAGGATTGGTACAGGAAGCAATGGAGATTCTAAAATTGTCCAAAACAGCGAATGCCAAAATACATCTTTGGACAGCTTATTTGGCCCAGGATATGGCCGGTGGGCCTAGTAATGAATACTTGGATAGGGCCATAGCAGCCCCGATCGATTTTGTTTTCCCTTACAGGCCTGAAACCATTGATGTTTTACAGTGGGCCATCTCCCAAAATGCAAATTGGAAATTTAAATACTACTTGGCGCAGAACTATATCGCCGTTAGACAAAAGGATTTGGGGTTACAGCTTCTACAGGATTCTGGAAATGAACCTGATTCCGATATTTTTTATCGTTTCAGGGCAAGAATGTTCCAAAATAAAGATTACGAAGCCAATGAAAAGGATTATTTAAAAGCATTGCAGCTAAACAGTTCTGATTGGAAACTTAGGGAGGAAGTAGTTCAATTCTATTTAGATAATGATAAAATTGCACCTGCATATAGATTGGCTAAAAAGTCGTACGCCAAATATCCCAAAAATGCCAATATCGGGTTGATTTATGCGAAATCCTCCCTATTGAACGATCAGTATGGAAAAACCATTGAAGTCCTAAAGGATATATTGATATTACCTTTTGAACATGCTTCAGAAAGTAAAAAAATATATACCGAGGCTCATATTTTAATGGCGTTGAACAATATGAAATCCGGGAAATACAATAAAGCCATATCCCTTTTGGAATCGTCAAAAGAATGGCCAGAAAACCTGGGAGTTGGAAAACCTTTCCATGCAGATGAAAGGCTACAGGATTATTTGCTTGCAGTGAATTATGAAATGCTCCAAGATTCAAATAAAAGTGCACAGTTGTTGAACGGTATATTGTCTTTTCAAAATAAGAACAAACAGAAAGTGGTAACCCCCAATGACCTGTTTGAACTTTTGTCCCTTAAAAAATTGGCGAAGAACTCGGAATTGGAATCTTCCATAAATAGAATTTCTAATATCAACACCAATGACAATGTAATGGGTAAGTTGGTTTTGGCATTGTACCGTGATGATACTGCCTCACTTCGGGATACTAAAAGCCAGAACGTTTTAAGTAATCCGTCGCTGAAGATAATGGAAGCGGCCAGCAAATATTGATTGCACCTGCCACAGAGATAATAGTTTAACGGTCAGTACTATAATCCTTGGAATTACGAACCATTTGTCAAGGGATTTTTAGATACAAATCTTCCAAAAAAAAAGCTCACTGAAAAGTGAGCTTTTTATATTCGGTACAAAGATATTACTTAGCCCCCCACTCTTTCAGGGAGTCTTTGTTCATCTTAACGTAGTCGGCATTACCAGCGGCTTCGGCCGCGGCCAGTGATTTTTTTGCAGTTTCAATAGCCTGCTTTTTATCGCCTGCTTTGGCATAAATTAGCGACTGTTGTCTTAATTGCCAAAATGCGGGTTTCTCCGTCATGCTCATGGCTTTATCCATCCATTCCTTGGCCTTATTGATATCCTTACCGGAATTCATGTAATATACGGCAGCGGCATAATAATCATTGGCGTCCGGACCTTTCATTACTTTTTCTATGGAACTAGTGACCGCTTTGTCCGTAGGAACATCAAACTTAACACCTACATATACATCGGACCAATACATGCCTAAAGTGGCAGCGTTATCAGAAAGGCCGTCGATAGAAATCGTAAAAGTTTCAACCTGAAATGGCAGATTTTGTACTTGAGCGGTTGTTTTAGCAGCAACTTTGCTTTCGTCCCAGGTTGCCGGTGTTCCTCCGCCATCGGCTTCGGTATAAAAGATTACCTCCCAGGCTGCAGCTCCCGGTTTAGTATAAATGGCATAAGAACCAGCTTTAAGTTCTTGATTTCCTATCATTACGTTTTCACTGAAGGTTATCTTTGTCCTCGCGTTGGCCCCTGTTCTCCATAATTTATCATAAGGTACCAAATCCCCAAAAATGGTTCTTCCACGCATGGATGGCCTTGAATATTCCACCGTTACATCGGTCAATCCAACCTTCTGAACAAGTGTCGAGGACGGACTCGGTTGCGGCGTGTTGATCTGTGCCTGTACTCCAAAGGATACAGCAATCATTAGTACTAAAAGTGTTATTTTTTTCATGTTAATAAGTGTTTAGAATGTTTATGCTAAATTACATATTAAAAGCCTAATCTGGAAGTGGGTCAGTCGTATTATACCCAACTAATTATAATATCTTCCAAAGCGATAATGAAATATACCCTATGCTGCTTTACTCCTTTTTTAGTAAATTTATAGTACACCAATTTGCAAGGGATGACGGAGAACAAAACTAAACCGAACAATAAATCTGTTATGGCTTTTTTAAACTCCGTTGTGGGTATAGAAAAACGTAAGGATGCCCATGCATTATTGGAATTGTTTAAAAACATTACCCTAGAACCGGCAGTAATGTGGGGTGAAAGTATAATCGGTTTTGGCAGTTACCATTATAAATACGATTCTGGTCGGGAAGGAGATATGTGCATCACAGGATTTTCCCCTAGAAAATCTAATTTTTCAATCTATATCATGTCAGGATTTTCCAATAATCAGAAGCTTTTGGATCAATTGGGTCCCCACAAAACAGGCAAAGCCTGTCTTTATATAAAACGATTATCAGATATTAATATGGATGTACTATCCAAAATGATAGAATCATCCTACCTTTATTATAAACACAAACATTCCCAATAAATATTTACATGCAAAATTTCACTAAGTATTTAAAGACCAAGGCGAACATAGCGGAACCTGAATTTCAGCTGCTTATCAAAAAAGTAGAATTCAGAAATATTGAAAAAGGCGAGGTGCTCTTGCGTCCGGGTGAAGTTTGTAGACATTTCTTCTTTGTTGAAAACGGCCTCTTACGCTCCTATACGGTTGACGACGGCGGCAAGGAGCATATTATTCAGTTTGGTTCCGAAAATTGGATCGTCTCCGATCGGAGTTCTGCTTTTTTTAATGAACCTTCAGACCTGTTTATCGATGCCATAGAGGATACCAAGGTAGTTTTAATAAATTCGGACTTTATAAATGAAGCTAGTGCAATAAGCTCTTCCTTTAGGAACTATAATCAAATAGCCCTTCAGAACCACATTCGACACCAACAAAAACGAATTAATCTTTTGTTGAGTGCAAGTGCAGAGAGGAGATATATGAATTTTATTAAATTATACCCAGATCTAACATTAAGGGTGCCACAATGGATGATTGCTTCCTATTTGGGCATTACCCCGGAGAGTCTTAGCAGGGTACGCAAAGAATTGGCCCATAAAAACTTTAAACCCAACTAGGGAATATATTACTTATCATACATCAATGCACAGGACCCTATATCCTTGTATTATTGCTATATAATTATTAAATAGATATTGATGAATACAAAGAATATAGAAATAGTAGTGGCGCCAAGGGAGCCACACTATGTGGGAGACGGGTTTAGAGTTCATAATTTTATCCCCAGTGGCTATAGGTTGGATATGGAAAGAATGGACCCCTTTATCCTTCTGGATTACAATAGCCCGTTTTACTTCCCCCCTACCGATAAGCCTAGAGGGGTAAGTGTACATCCTCACAGGGGTTTTGAAACGGTTACCATAGCCTATCAGGGGAAAGTGGCCCATCATGATAGTTCTGGCAACAGTGGCGTTATTAGCGAGGGAGATGTACAATGGATGACCGCAGCCTCTGGGATACTTCATAAAGAATATCACGAAGAGAAATTTAGCAAGGAAGGAGGCTATTTTCAAATGGCACAACTTTGGGTAAACCTTCCAGCCAAGTACAAAATGTCTACCCCGAAATATCAGGGAATAACCAATGCCCAGATAAATAAATATCAGTTGGAAAATAATAAAGGGGTAATTGAAGTCATAGCCGGGAACTATAAAAATATTGAAGGTGCGGCATCTACATTTTCCCCTGTCAATATGTTCAATGCGAGACTAAAAGTTGGTGGTAAAGCGGATTTTAGCTTTCCAGCTGCCTATAATACCGCCTTGCTGGTAGTTGCTGGGGAAATAAATGTGAATGGAACGCAGACCGTAGCCGAAAATCATTTTGTGCTCTTCGAAAATGAAGGTGAAGATTTTAGTATGGAGGCTACGAAGAAATCAATTGTTCTAATTTTAAGTGGTGAACCCCTTAACGAACCTATAGCCGCCCAAGGGCCCTTTGTAATGAATACCCGTGAGGAAATAGCCCAGGCCATAAAAGATTATAATTTGGGCAAATTTGGCTATTTGGAGGAATAAAGTGTAAATTAGAAATAGGAATATACAGGACGAATAATAACGATAAGTATGAACTACAAATTAATAGACAATACGGAAAGAAAGCAATATGAGTATCATATTGATGGCGTTATTGCCAAAATTGAATATATAAAGGCAAAAGATAAAATTTATCTTACCCACACAGAGGTTCCAAAGGAATTGGAAGGGCAAGGGGTGGCCTCCGCTCTGGTGAAAGATGTTCTTATAGATATAGAAAGGAAGGAATTGACCTTGGTTCCGATGTGTCCATTTGTAGCTTCCTACATAAAAAGACACCCTGATTGGAAAAAGTTGGTTTTAAAAGGAATTAATATCGCTTAATTATGGAACAGAAAGAAAATTTTAAGGAATACACCAATGGTGAAATTACTGTAGTTTGGAAACCTTCAAAATGCATTCACGCCGGAGTATGTGTCAAAACCTTGCCAGAGGTTTACGATCCAAAAGGGAAACCATGGATAAAGCCTGAGATGGCTACGACCGAACAATTGAAATCCCAGATCATGAAATGTCCGTCCGGTGCCCTCTCGTTTTACATGAACGGAAAAAGTTGAACACTTATATCTATCCTTAATTTGAAATGCACGATTCTCCAATTAAAGAGTATCTTTATGCAGGACTAAGCGCTCCTAAAGGGAGCATTAGTTTCAAGTTTTAATGATGTAATGTTTAAAACGAAGTCTAAAAGAATGATTACTATATTTCTCAGAAGTTTCCATTTTATAGGAAAAAAAATATGTCTAGCCCTCTGCACTTTGTTACTGATCCTTAGTTGTTCCGAGGAAAAGAAGGTCAGTCATATAGATCCTATTAATTGGGAAAAGAGATATATGGCCTTACCCGTTCAGGACTCACTTATAAAAGGTAGTTCCTATTTGTCCATATACTCATCCATATATGATGGAACAGAAAGAACACTGCATCATTTAACGGCTACCGCAAGTATGAGGAATGTAAGCAATACAGATTCCATTTATATTTTAAAAGCTGAATATTACAATACCCAGGGAGAACTTATCCGCACCTATTTTAACAAACCAATATTTCTTAAGCCTTTGGAAACCATTGAAATTGTTATTGATCAAGATGATGAATACGGGGGAACAGGCGCAAATTTTGTTTTTGATTGGGCTGTAGAATCGAATAATCACGAGCCTATTTTCGAAGCCGTGATGATTTCTACCACAGGACAACAGGGAATCTCCTTTACTACGCGGGGAATAAAATTGTAGGCTTTAAATTCAGGCACTTAATTGACTTGGCATTAAAACTCCCTGTCTGTACCAATTAAAAAAAAGACTATATTTAATAAGCTCTAGTCAAAGGCCAATTTACCATCCTTATTGTTATTTCTTTTAACCTAATTCATGCTGCATTATGATCAAGGTACCTTCTTTTGGTAGTAAGCTAAGAAAAAATATCGTGGAGGTGCCGGAGGTAATCAACTCTTGTTCCGGAATACGGGTTTTTGGGCAATTGCTAAAATCGTTCCTGTTCAGTACAGATGTTGCCATTATTAGAAACACCAATGCCAATGCCATTATTGCCGTCTATCCCTTTACACCACAGCCCTTAATTAGTCATGCCTTAATTTTGGCAGCGGACAAGCCTATCTTTTGTGGGGTTGGAGGCGGAATTACCACAGGTAAAAGATCGGTGGAACTGGCTTTGCATGCAGAGTTTCAAGGTGCCTTGGGCGTTGTCCTGAACAAACCCACTCCCAATGAACTTATAGCGAGATTAAAACTTAAAATTGATATTCCAGTGACCATCACCATTGTCTCTGAAAAGGATGATATAAAAGGTAGAATAGCCGCCGGGGTGGATATTTTTAACGTATCAGGAGCCGGTAAAACTGCCGACATTGTTAAGCGTATTAGGGATATTGACAACGACATAGCCATATTGGCCACAGGAGGACATTTAGAGGAGGACATCCTAAGAACTATAGAAGCGGGTGCCAATGCCATTAGCTATACCCCTCCTTCCACCAGTGAGTTGTTCAAGGACATCATGTTAAAATATAGAAGCGAATAATTAAATGGCGATAATCAATCCAAACATAAAACAATTAGCCCTTATTGCATGAATATCATACACAGTATCCCAGAGAACATTTTTGAAAGCATAGGAATTGTAGCAGGTCTAAGTGCCTGTCTGGTGATTGCTATACAGGTCTATAAAGAATACCGTTATAAGGGCCCCAGTAGCCTTTCTAACGGTTTTATTTTTGGCTGGGTATTTATTTATCTGTTTTGGTGCTTTTACGGAATTCGTTTTAATACCGTAGCCCTTTGGCTTACCAACGCCATCGCCGTAGTCCTCCAGTTGGGCCTCTGCTTTATTGTGGTCCGAAAAAGAAAATTATATACTTAACAAACCTAGCCATTGGAACATTAATTTTTTAGCATGAAAACAAGGCACAATGCCTTTATTGGCGTATTTATTCTTTTGGTGCTGTTGGACCTGGTAACAGGATACTTGCACTTTCAAGGCCTCAGGCAATTGACCAAGCCACTTATACTGCTTTCGCTGATATTGTTTTTTGGGATATACGGAAGGCAACTAGCCAAAAAGACCTATCGCTACATCTTATTGGCTCTTTTCTTTTCATTATTGGGAGACATATTCTTGCTCTATGATCATCTCTCACCTATGTATTTTATGCTTGGACTAATAGCTTTTCTCCTTGCCCATATAACTTATGCCTTGGTATTTCTTATCCAGGGCAAAAGCATATTAAAGAAGAAAATGCCTTTGGTTGCAATATTGCTGCTGGTCTACGGCACTACCCTTTTCATAATTCTACAGGATAATTTAGGCACGTTAAAAATTCCTGTAATTATTTATATCCTGGGTATTTTAGCAATGGCCATTACGGCCTATAGTAGAAAGGAGCAGGTAGGTCCAACAAGTTTCAAATTGGTATTTATTGGAGCATTATTCTTTATCTTGTCCGATAGCATCCTGGCCATCAATAAGTTTCTTATAACAGTACCGGGATCACATATTCTGGTCATGGGCACTTATGCCACGGCACAATATTTAATAGTCCGTGGATTATTGGCTGGTAAAGACTGAATTGAACATGGAATAAATAACAATTTCCTAAAAATTACCACAAAAGTAGATTAGCTTCAATAAATTGATTCATTTTTATTTACCTTTCTTTCCTGCTAAAGTTGACGTTGCCTTATAAACCAGATAACCTAAAGAAAATAACACCTTATAATTACTTTTAAAATTAAAACCTAATATACATGCACAAGCCATTATTTCTGCTTCTCAGTTTTTTTATATTGCAAGTCAATGCCCAAGGCTTTGATTTCCAGATAGACCATTCTTCCTTGATCGTCAATAAACTGGACACTACTGCTGATTTCTATTCCAATATTCTTAAGCTGAAGGAAATTCCACACCCTGACAAGGCACCGGGATTCCGTTGGTTTGCAGTCCAGGGCAATTCACAGCTGCACCTGATTTATAAGGATACGGTGGTCATGAAAAAGCATAAGTCCATGCACCTCTGTTTATCGACACCCAACTTGGATACCTTTATTAAACATTTGGTAGATAACAACATTGAATATGAAGATTGGCCAGGGACAAAAGGGGCGGTTACCTTACGTTCAGATGGGGTACGACAGATTTACCTCACAGATCCCGAAGGTTACTGGATTGAAGTTAATAACGCCAAACACGATTAAAAAACCTAAGCAATATTTTATCTAGATTTAGTAAATTTGGGTAATAATGAAAAAAATAAATTAAAGCATATGAACAAGGACAATGCGCAACGGAACACTGTAATAGATACCCTCCTTAATAATGAAACCACTAATTGGCAGGAAGTCCTTTCCACTGTAATTTCCGCTTTTGACTGTACCACTGGTACCATTCATTTTCTGGATGAAAAATCGGGATTGTTAAAGGTTCAGGCACATCAAGGCATTCCTCCCTTTTTAATCCCCAAACTTTCTGAGATTCCCATAGGTAAAGGTATGGCAGGGATTGCGGCGGAGCGGCGTGAACCGGTAGAAATGTGTAATCTACAAACCGATGATTCAGGGGTAGCACGTCCTGCTGCCAAAGAAACAAAGGTAGAAGGTTCTATAGCAGCCCCAATGATGCTCAATGGAAAACTGTATGGAACCTTGGGAATAGCCAAACCTGTTCCTTATGATTTTACGGAGGAAGAAGTTAGTGACTTATTAAGTATAGGTGAGAAAATAAGTCGCCATATAAGTGCATAGACTCATTAACACAATTGTGTTATTTATATTTAGATATTTGAACGCTTGTTAATCCTCAAAATAAAAAAGGACTATCTAATTGATAGTCCTTTTTTATTTCATATTAAGTTATAACCGTGGTTAAACCCTGGTGATCTTGGCACCAATAGCTCGCAAACGCGTATCAATATTTTCGTAACCCCTATCGATCTGTTCTATATTGTGTATGGTAGAGGTGCCCTTGGCAGACAAGGCTGCTATCAGCAAAGAGACACCGGCCCTAATGTCCGGAGACACCATGGTGGTGGCTTTTAGACTGGATTCAAAGTTATGTCCAATAACGGTAGCCCTATGTGGATCGCAAAGAATAATCTTGGCCCCCATGTCTATTAATTTATCTACAAAGAACAAACGGCTTTCAAACATCTTTTGGTGGATCAATACCTCCCCTTTTGCTTGTGTAGCCATCACTAAAATAATGCTCAACAAATCTGGCGTAAGTCCAGGCCATGGCGCATCGGCCACTGTTAAAATGGAGCCATCAATATAGTTCTGGATCTCATAACCATCTTTATGCTCGGGAATAACAATATCGTCCCCTTTTCGCTCCAGCTGTATCCCCAATTTTCTAAAAACAGTAGGAATTTGACCCAGATCGTCCCAACTAACATCTTTAATAGTCAGGTTACTCCTTGTCATGGCTGCCAAGCCTATCCAACTACCGATCTCGATCATATCCGGGAGCATTCTGTGATCTGTTCCTCCCAGGCTATCAACCCCCTCTATTTCCAACAGATTGGAGCCGATTCCTGTAATTTTGGCTCCCATCCTATTCAGCATTTTGCACAATTGCTGTAAATAAGGTTCACAGGCTGCATTGTAAATGGTGGTTTTGCCATCTGCCAAAACAGCCGCCATAACTATGTTGGCCGTTCCTGTAACCGAAGCTTCATCCAAAAGCATGTAGGTACCCTTCAATTTTTCGGCTTCAACACCGTAAAAGTGCTCTTCCTTATTGTATCTGAATTTTGCCCCTAATTTTATAAAACCTTCAAAGTGTGTGTCCAATCGCCTGCGTCCTATTTTATCACCGCCGGGTTTGGGAATATATCCCTTGCCAAAACGCGCCAATAATGGGCCTACGAGCATAATAGATCCCCTAAGGCCCCTACCGTCCTCTTTAAATTGGGCAGATTGCAGGTATTCCAAATTAATGTCATCTGCCATAAAGGTATAGGACCCTTGCCCTTTCTTTTGGATCTTAACCCCCAAATCCTCCAATAAGGATATCAGTTTGTTTACGTCTACAATATCAGGGATATTGGTAATCGACACTTTTTCCGAAGTAAGTAGTACGGCACAGAGTATTTGTAAAGCTTCATTCTTTGCCCCTTGCGGTGTAATCTCACCATGTAATTGATGACCGCCTTCTATTTTAAATGTTCCCATTAAAGTTTGAGAAGATTAGTACCGCTTTTTACCGCGGTTTTGATTTCTTTGCGTTTTTTTACCAGAACTGGTCCTAGGCGTTTTAGCCACACGATTTTTAAGGAATTGTCCACTTTCTGTCAAGTTTTCCCCTTCCTTGGCAAGATCTATTTGTCCATCGCTTAACTCGTAAAGATGCTTAAATATGGCCTTGTCGTCCACAGTGTCCTTATTCCAGTTTAGGTAACACTTTTTCATGTGGTTGGCTATGGCATACTCCAACCCGTCTCGCATATCGCCTTTTTCCCACTTAACGGCCACATCGATCATACGTTTTATGTTATTTCCATAAAACCTATATTTTGGAAAATTTTGAGGATACTCCAATGGATCCGGACGTTTTTGCAAGGTCTCCTTGGAGGTAATTGGGAATGGCGAGTCCACGTTCAATTTAAAATCGGACATGATAAACAATTGATCCCATAGTTTATGTTGAAAATCGGGAACGTCCCTCAAATGTGGTTGAATATTGCCCATAACACTTATTATGGCCTGGGCCACACGGTTACGTTCCTCATCGTCCTCGATGGAGATGGCATGGTCCACCATTTTCTGGAAATGGCGCCCATACTCGGGTATAATGAGCTTTGGTCGCTCAGTATTGTATTCTAAGTTTTCTACTAAATTCAAATTGAAATATTTATTGCTATTTATTTATGATAAGGAAGTGCTCTTATAACGTCTGCAAATTAACAAAATTATGCTAGAAATACTATTTTAGAGTGATATTACCCCTTTTACCTTCCCTACTTCCTTATATTTTTTTATTACTTCATCAGGATTTTTAAGGTTAACGGTAATGCTCAAACTGGTATATTTTGCATTTTTGGATTGCTTGGATTCGATTACTGCCCCCGTATTATCAAAAATATCCTGAATCTGTTTTATTTTTTCCGTGTCGGTTGGGACTATAAACTTATATAGGTAATTGGAAGGCCATTTGCTACTTTCCGCCAATTGGTCCCTTAATCTACCATAAAATTCCTCTGATTTATCCTGATCCATGCCAATGTTTTTGCAAATATATAAAGTATCGTTGTCAATTTTTTAATCTTAAGGCTATTTCATTACTTTGCAACACCATTTTACGCATGTAAATACCGAATTTTAAACGCGCTATTTGAATTTAGAAAGAATTGTCATTACAGGTGGACCCAGTACAGGAAAGACATCTGTCATAGAAAAAATTGAAAAGGAAGGCTTCTTTTGTTTTAGTGAGATATCCCGCGAGATTACGCTGGAAGCCAGGCAGCAAGGTATACCACAGTTATTCGTTTCGGACCCTTTGCTATTTAGTGAAAGAATTATCGAAGGCAGGATCCGGCAATTCCAGGCTGCAAACGAGGTAGGTAAACCCATTGTTTTTTATGATCGGGGTATTCCGGACGTAGTGGCCTATATGGATTGTTTTGGTCAGTCTTATGGAGATCATTTTGTTGAGAGCTGCATTAATTACCAATACGACCACGTTTTTTTATTACCACCTTGGAAGGAAATACACGAGTCCGACAATGAGCGCTATGAAAATTTTGAAGAGGCAGTGCGTATCCATACCTTTTTGGAAAAAGCCTACACCAGATACGGCTACAATATTATAAATGTACCCAAGGAAACCGTAGCCGGAAGAGTTACCTTTATTCATAATAAACTAAAAAGTCTATAGTGCATCAGCACCCTAAGGATATATTGGAGAAGTTTTGGGGGTTTTCGGATTTTAAGAATTCCCAGGAAGACATCATAGGCGCCGTATTGGATGGACAGGATGTTTTGGCGCTTCTCCCTACAGGAGGTGGCAAATCTTTGTGCTATCAGGTACCGGCATTGGCTCGTGAAGGTATTTGTATTGTGGTATCGCCACTAATAGCCTTGATCCGCAACCAGGTTGATACCCTAAAAAAATTGGGTATAAAAGCCATTGCCCTTACCGGGGGCATTTCTTTTGATGAAGTGAACAACCTGTTGGACAATTGCCTATATGGCAACTATAAATTCCTGTACCTGTCTCCTGAAAGACTACAGCAGGAATTGGTGCAGGAGCGTATCAGGCAAATGAATGTTAACCTTATTGCCATTGATGAAGCGCATTGCATTAGTCAATGGGGCAACGATTTTAGACCTGCCTACTTGGAATGCCATATTTTAAAGGAATTGGCGCCAAATGTTCCTATGATAGCGTTGACCGCCACGGCAACGGACATGGTGGTAAATGATATTTGCCAAAATTTACATTTGGAAGAACCGTTGATAGTGAAGGATTCCTTTTCCAGGAACAATATTACCTTTAGCGTTTGTTGGGAAGAGGACAAAAAATACCGTCTTAAGGAATTATGTGCCCAGACCAATACGAGTACCATAATATATGTGCGCAGTAGAAAAATGACCATGGAATTGGCCTATTACCTATCCCAGCAAGGACACACGGCTACCTTTTTTCATGGTGGTATTTCCAAAAAGGACAAGGATACCAGGTTAAACCAGTGGTTGGAAAACAAAGTGAAGATCATGGTGGCCACCAACGCTTTTGGAATGGGGATAGACAAGCCCGATGTTGGCCTTGTTGTACATTACCAAATTCCGGACAGTATGGAAAACTACTTTCAGGAAGCAGGAAGGGCCGGAAGGGACGGAAAGCCGGCAAATGCCGTTTTAATCACCAACCCTATGGATGAGGCCCAGGTGCGCAAACAATTTTTAGGGGTCCTACCAGATGTTGACTTCCTTAAAATATTATATCGAAAATTGGCCAACTATTTTCAGATCCCCTTTGGGGAAGGTAGTGGCGAAACTTTTCAATTGCCCTTTAATTCCTTTTGCGAAATCTATAGGCTAAATACTACATTAACGTATAATGGTTTAAGGCTGTTGGACCAAAACTCCGTGATATCCCTAACCGAAGCTTTTTCGCAAAGAACGACTATACGTATGATAGCTTCCAAGCATCAAATATTTGATTACCTGGAAAAAAATCGGCCATCGGCGGCTATCGTTCAAACCATTCTGAGAACCTACGGGGGAATATTCGATTTTGAGACCAAGATAAATCCCCTATTGATTTCGCGAAAGGCCAATACAAGCGAAAAGGAGGTAATAAGTGTATTGGAACAAATGGAAAAGGATGAAATTATTGAATATCATGCCCAACATAGCGATCTGGAAATTACATTTTTGGTTCCCAGGGAGGATGAGCGCACGATCAATATCTTCGCCAAAAAAATAAAACAGATACAGCAGGTTAAAAAGGACAATGTAGAAAGTATGTTGACCTATATAAAGGATACCAAGCTTTGCAGAAGTCGGCATATTCTAAACTACTTTGGCGAAACTACCAAGGACAACTGTGGCAAATGTGATGTATGCCTTCAAAAAAATCCTGTAAACAATGACATTATTAAAATCATAGAACAGGATATTTTACAAATTTTAATGGTCAAAAAAGAAAGTTCCAGAGGGCTGATAAAATTATTGACCTATAAGGAAAGTTCCGTTATTTTGGCTTTACAAAGATTATTGGAAGAGCAGAGAATAAGCGTGAATTCTATTAACCAGTACGAAATAATCAAAAGATGAGCAAACCACGAATAGTGTTTATGGGCACCCCGGATTTTGCCGTGGCCATTTTGGACAAGCTAGTAAAAAACGATTGTAATATTGTGGGGGTAATTACTGCGCCGGACAAGCCTGCAGGCAGAGGAAGAAAATTGCATGAATCTGCCGTAAAGGCATATGCCATGGAACATGGTCTAAAAATAATGCAGCCTACCAACCTAAAGGATCCCAATTTTATTACGGAATTGCAAGGATTGTCACCAGAACTTCAGATTGTGGTGGCTTTTAGAATGTTGCCCAAAGCAGTATGGAATATGCCAAAGCTGGGCACTTTTAACCTTCATGCTTCCCTCCTGCCCCAATATCGCGGAGCGGCCCCTATTAATTGGGCCATAATAAACGGAGAGAAGGAAACGGGGGTGACCACTTTCTTTATAGATGATAAAATTGATACCGGTGCCATATTACTTCAAAAGAAAACCAGCATCTCCGAAGAAGATACCGCAGGCAGCTTGCACGATAAGCTGATGCATCTGGGAGCGGACCTCGTATTGGAAACCATTCATAAATTGGAGAGCAAAGCCATAGCACCATCCAAGCAACAGGAAGATAAGCCTTTAAAGGAGGCATATAAGCTGCACAAAGAGACCTGTGAAATAGATTGGAACCAGGATATTGCTACCATATATAATTTTATTAGGGGATTAAGTCCCTACCCTACTGCCTGGACTACCATGTACAATGGGGAGGATGAACTTTTCCTAAAGATATACTCCGCCAAAAAGGATTTGGAACAACACCAATTAAAGGTCGGGACCATTGCTTTTACCAAAAATGAACTGAAAGTAGCTGTAAAGGGAGGTTACATCAATTTATTGGAAATTCAATTGCCCGGTAAAAGAAAAATGACCACCAAAGAGGTGTTAAACGGATTAAAATTGGCTAAAAACACCTATGTTGGGTAAACCCCCATGTTCATTGGGGGTGTGGGAAATCGTAAAAAAAACCCTACTTTATCAACAAACGTTTCAAGTTATCAACAAAATTGCGGATTTCCCCCCATTTTACTTGCGTTAATGGCAAATCCGTATAAATTTGTTGAAGTATTTAATTATAATTAATAACACTTAATTTATCGAAATTATGAACAAAACAGAATTAATCGATGCAATGGCAGCTGATGCTGGCATTACTAAAGCCGCAGCTAAAAAGGCATTGGAATCTTTCTTAGGAAACGTTGAAGGTTCTCTAAAAAAAGGTGGTAGAGTATCTCTAGTAGGTTTCGGATCTTGGTCTGTATCTAAAAGAAATGCAAGAGAAGGTAGAAATCCATCAACTGGAAAGACTATCCAAATTGCAGCTAAAAATGTAGTGAAGTTTAAGGCAGGTGCTGATTTGAGCGGTGCAGTAAACTAATCATAATATCATTATACATAGAAAGCACTTCTCTAACCGGAAGTGCTTTTTTTGTACAAAAGACTTTTCAGATTAACGGAATTGTTTTATTTTAGGGATACTAGAACTAAAAATATGGTCGCTGAAAAACCAAAAAAAGGCAAACTCCTTATTGCTGAGCCTACACTTTCGGGTGATGTTTCCTTTAACAGATCTATAGTTCTGTTGGCGGAGCATAACAATGAGGGGTCTGTTGGTTTTATTCTGAACAAGCCTTTGGACTATAGTATAAATGATCTGGTTACCGAAATAGATTTGCCTTTTCAGGTATACAATGGCGGTCCGGTAGAACAGGATAATCTTTATTTTATCCACAAGGTCCCGGATCTGATAGAAAATAGCATTGAAATTTCGGACGGAATTTATTGGGGCGGAGATTTTGGTTCTATTGTGGACCTGATCAATAATAAGGTCATTTCTGAAAACGATATCCGTTTCTTTTTGGGATATTCCGGTTGGTCCTCTTTACAGTTGGACCAGGAATTGCACTCAAAATCATGGGTCGTGGTAAAAAATGTCTACGAAAGTTCCATCATACAAAAATCTTCCAACGCTTTTTGGAAGGAAAAAATGATGGAATTGGGCGGAAATTACCTGATATGGTCCAATGCCCCTGAAAACCCTAACCTAAATTAACCAAGAATACTTAGTTTAGCCTCGCAGCCGCATTAAGTTTGCCCAATAAATCGGCAGCTACCTTAGTTTCGTACTCTTTCTTTCTATATTTTGTAATGGGTTGAATACCGGTGATTGCGTTGGTTATGAAAAGTTCATCCGCTTTCTGCAGCTCGAAGGGAGAAATAAAAGCTTCTTCAAATTGGTATTTATCCAGGGAACCTAAAATAGCGATCAGTTTCTTGCGCACAATTCCGTTCAAGCATCCGTCCTTTAAGGGTGGGGTTTTAATATGTTGATCTTTTACCAAAAAGAGATTGCCATTAAGGGCTTCCACCACCTTTTTTTCCTGGTTCAGCAAAAGACAGTTCTGATATCCGTTTTCGGAAGCAAAAATACTGCCCACCACATTAATTACCTTATTATTGCTCTTTAAGGTAGAAAGCATATCCGGGTTCACATAAAAATCCTTAAAAAGCTCTACTTCGTAGGCATCATTATTTAAGGTAAAGAATGGGGAATCCAAAACATTGGCCTCAATAATATAAGAGACGTCATTGGTTTGCGGCAGATATAGTCCGCCGTTATTTCTAAAAACGGTAAATCGTATCCTAGCCGGTTTCTCCAACAGGCCGTTGGCATCCACACAGGCCAATATTTGTTCTTCCAGAAATTCCATGGTAAAATTCATGGGGATTTCCATTCTCAGAATCCGCATGGAAGCCATAAGCCGAAGATAGTGGTCCTCCCAAAAGAATATTTTTCCGTTTACTACCCTAATGGACTCGAACAGGGCATCGCCATAGCGGAGTCCCCTATTATCGTGATTAAAGTAAGATGAGTTTTTAGAAAGTAGGTTTCCGTTAAAATTAACCATAAAAAAAGCCTTGAAAAAATCAAGGCCAAAGATACGTTATATTCCATTAATGTATTAGGCCGAACCCAATACCTGTTTTAAACTGGATACTTGGTTCTCCCATAGCATTTTAGATTCGTCCACTTCATCCTCCTCTGCAAAATCGGTAATAAAAAGAGACACATCTTTGGTTATTTCGTCTACGATAATGCGCATTTCAAAAAAGCTATCATCTTCTTCCGCTACCCAGGTAAATTTTACAAATTCATCGCTCTTGCGCTTTAATAATTTTGCCTGCTCTTCGGAGCCATCCCAAATAAAATTGAACATTTCACCTCTGGAATTTACGTTATCTGCGAACCATTCGGATAGTCCTGAGGGGGTAGATATATATTGATATAGTAGTTGTGGTGAGGATTGAATTACGAATTCAACTTCAAATTTAATTTTATCGCTCATTCTGAATAGTGTTTATGGCGGACAATATATATATTTATAAATGATTAAAAAATAAAACTGAGATAATATTTTTAGCAATCTAATTTGGATAGGACAGAAAATTAACTTTATATTTGCACCCGTTAAAAACGGCATGGCGAGGTAGCTCAGTTGGTTAGAGCGTCGGATTCATAACCCGGAGGTCGGGGGATCGTGCCCCCCTCTCGCTACCAGTAATAACAAGGCTTTTGAGAAATCGAGAGCCTTTTTTTATTTCTCTGTACAACATATGTACAACATTCTAAAATTTACTTACATAACATTGCTTTCGCTTCAAAAAGACCTATCACTAATTATTTGGCTCTCATTTTTGTAATGAATTGATTTTAGTCTTAGTTCTATCGGTGGGAAAATGCGTAATAACCTGCTAATTGAACTTACTTTAATCAAAATGATGTCGTTTTTACATTTTTATTTTATCCAGATTTTTTTATCCTAATCGAAGAATATAAGTGGTTTTGGTCAAGGTTGAATTTACTTTTGATGGTTATTAATCTACTTTTCAAATTAGAAAAATGGTATAATCAGGATATTTAAAATCATCTTTGGCATGCGCCCATACCTTTCATATTTACATGAAATTGCTTGGAGCGCTATTGTGTCTTTTTTTCCAATAAACAAAAAAAACACCCTTTTCTAGCGTCTGGTGATATGTGAAGGTATTAGCTATTATTTTTAGTGTAGTAATACTTAGATTTAGAATAGTGTACTTAACCCAATTTTCTCACTCTACCCCATTATCGGTCGTATTCGATTCAATTAAATGGGTATAAATATTTTTCTTAAGGTTGAATGAAAGTTTTGGGTCTATTTGTAGCATGTTCTTGAGTATCTCATAGTGTAGATGGTTTCCAGTGGAACTTCCAGTACTACCCACCGTACCAATGATTTCATGTTGTTTTACTTTTTGCCCTTTTCGGACAAGCACCTTGTTTAGATGTCCATATAATGTTTCAAAACCGAAGCGATGTTTAATGATAATATGTGTACCATAGCCTTTTTTGGAATATAAGATATCCTTAATGGTACCTGATGCCGATGCATAAACATATTTTCCACTCGCGGTGGCCAAATCGATTCCATAGTGTTTTTTCTTTTTTTCAGAAATTGGATGGATGCGAATGCCATAGTTGCTCGTAACAGAATAGTTGCCTTTCTCCAACGGAACTGCAGATGGAAATTGCTCTAGCAACTGAGGTCGGTATTTTAGGTATGTCTCTAAAGAACCGATATAGGAAAAATCAGGAATTTGGTATAAAAATGTAACTATTCGTTCTTCAATTGCCATTAGCAACTGATTACGTTCCCTTTCTACAAGGTGCGAATCCGTTAACGTAGATCCTAGATTAATTTTAAGTCGTTCTTCATAAAGGTCCATTGTGACCGTGGTATCCTCAAGTCGTTGAGTTGAAATACCAAAGCCGTACCAAATTATATAGAACAGGCTCATAATGATTAAAAAAAGAAAATAGGCGAATTCTTTTTTTCCAAAGGTTTTAGCTGACTTTGGTTTGGTGACACCTACTTTTTTCCTCCAAAAAATTGTAGATTCAAAAAAAATCATATATTTGTATTTATAAGCAAAATTACTATTTATATACAAATAAACAAATTATCAGAATAAGATGAACAACTGGCTTATAGAAGACCACCTAATACACCTTCCAAATCTCTTTGAACATTTGGGGTACCGAGTTGTGCAATCCGAAAATACCCACCTTATACTTAAGAACGGTGGTGAGCACTATGTGATCATAAATACCGAAAAAGGATATTTTTATTATAAGGTGCAACGGCCACAGGAAAAACTATCCGCCTCCGACCTAATTACTGAGCATGTATCAAAAGTTGAAGGAATCGGCAAGGAACTGATATGGGATAAGGTAGATAGCCTATATAACAAAGTATTGGAAACCATAACCCTTCTAATATCCAATAACCCGGAATCCACTCTAAAAATAGTACCAAAGGATTATAATCACTTTCTATCTTACAGGTCACCACTCCAAGATACTTCCAAAGACCTATATCATGG
The DNA here is from genome assembly GCF_018860365.1 of Arenibacter algicola. Lineage (GTDB taxonomy): Bacteria > Bacteroidota > Bacteroidia > Flavobacteriales > Flavobacteriaceae > Arenibacter > Arenibacter algicola_B. Next base: position 121,899 of record NZ_JAHKPO010000029.1, on the reverse strand, counting down.
TGTGGAAAGCTCTATTCCCTTTTCGGGGCGTGTTTTCCAAAATCATGAAGGTGGTCCGCTATTTCCTTTGTTCAATCTGCAGAACGAGGTCTGCGGATATTTCCTAGATACGGACAAAGAAGTAGTCCCTTATAAAGAATCAGCTATAAAACACTCCCTTTGGTACTCCAATATTCCAAAGAGAATAGAGGGCCTTTTTCTTTTTAAAGATCCTAAGGAAGCTTTGGCATTCCATAAAAAATTCCAATTAAAAAATGTAGTATACATGGCATTGGGAGCGATAAATTCCCAGACGACCGATATACTTTTCCAGATACAAAGGCTTACGAAAGTGGACAAACTCTTTTTAAGCTTCACGGGAAATAAAAAAATAGAGGGCTATTTGCGGGACCTCCATTTTATATCATATACAAAGGATTCCGATTTTAATTTGACCTTGACCGATAGGGATATACTATTACGCTTCCCCATGGGAAAGGAAAAATCCTTCTCCCGCTTTTACGACCATACCAGACGCTTTAACCAAGACTTGGCCCAAAGCTTTTTGAATTTCAACAAAATCATAGACCAAAACAGGCTGAACAAATACAGTATTCTGGTTTCCAAGGATAATGAAGACATTAAAGTCCGTTTACCCATTGAATCCAACGCCATTAAATTATTGGTGTGGTCGTATTACAAAAACTACCTGAACAAGACGATAGATATTCTAAAGCCAAAGTCTGACAATTGGTATACTGAATGGGAAAATTCTCAAAATCAAGTTAATGAAAGGAAGGAGGTAGAATTGAAAGAATATAGGATTGCCCTATAAAATGGAAAAAGGGCGCTCCCGCCCTCTTTCCTTCAAATTCCGTAACTCACAAATCACTCCTGATTCGAAAGTTATTCAAAAGTAACAAATTCAAATTCCGTAACAATTAAAAATCACTCAAAAATGGAAAATCAAGTAGAAAACACGATTCAAAAAGTATTCGTTAATGTCAATCAAGTTTGGCAAAAGGCCGAAGCAATATCCATAGACGATAAAACCTTCAAAATAAAAGCCGGTAATAATCCATCTTTTGAAATGTTGAAGGACAGCAGAAATGTGGAAATTCTAAAAAACAAAGACCAACAATTTGCCGAGGCCGATGTAAAAAGACGTTTGGAAGGCGCTTACATAAGTTTTGAGAAGTTGGAACCCAACATTCAAGAGTCGATTCTAGAAGGTAGGGAGCAGTTGATCGAGACAACATACATCAATGATGGCAAATTAAAGGAAACGGTCAAGATGGTCCAAATGCTATACAACTCCACTTACGGTTCCAGACTGGATGTACAGATCAAACGTAAGGAACAGGTTAAACTTGAAGATGCCAACGCCTTTCAATATCAATTTACCAAGGATGAATACCATGACATGGTAAAGGAAGGCAAGACCATTCAGTTTACCGGAACTTCCTTGAGCGGAGATACCTTCCAAAAACTGGCCTATTACGAGCCAAAACTGAACGATATCCGTACAAAATCGGCTGTGTCTGCAAATATGTATGTTCTGGGCCAAATATTGACCAAACAACAGGCAGATATTTTGAACAAAGGGGAAGAAGTGAAGATCACCATTCGAAAGACACAAAAAGGACCTTTGACCTATATGGTTCGATGGAGTGCTAAAAACCAACGTTTTCTTTACAAAAATTTGGACAAAACCATTGTTTTGGATAAGGAGGCCAAGGAGAACAAAACCATTGACGGCGAAAAAAAAAAGAAACAGCCTAAAAACGCCATAAGCATGTAACTCAGTTTATACTAATTCAAGCAAATGGCCGACACGCCAAGCATGTCGGCCATTTTACATCCTTCCTATGCAAAGTCCTAACTACATAGATGACCCTGAATATTATAAAAGATTGATTTCAAAAATCAATTCCGAGGTCAATTTTCCGATGTACTTACATCAAAATGGGTACAAATTGATAAAAAAAAGTGCAGGTTCCATGGAATTTAAGAACGACAAAGATCGCATTGTACTACAAATGGCCAGGGAACCCGTAACCTATTTTAACCGAAATGATTCCCAGGACAAAGGGCTTTTCTTTATGTACTTGATGAAGCGTAACATTAATTTTTTTAAAGCCGTTCAGGCCGGTCTCGAAATAGTGAATGGGATTGGTTATATGGAAAATACCCCTATGAAAGTTCGAAGTTCCAAGTTAGTAAGGAAAACCTTGGAGGAAAATTTTAATATCGTTCCATTGCGAAACTCACATTATCTAAGGCAGCAACGTTGTATATCAAAGACCACAATTGACGATCCATTGTTTCAAGGCCGTTTGCTAAATGCCTATTCCATAAGGGATATAAGCAATAAAAACGCCAATATTGCCTTTCCAAAGTACGATTTGAACGACCATCCCCAAAATTATATCCTCTACAATAAAACATATAAGAGCAGTAGAGACAATAAAATTAAAAAGTTTCGCCTAGTCTTGAACCAAAAAGATCATTTCCTATTTTATTCCAACCCCATCAAGCATCCTTCAAAAATTATAGTAGCGGAAAGCGGGATAGACCTCCTCTCCTACCATGAACTATATGGTGGTCCAGATAATTTTTATGTATCCTTTAGTGGCAACGTGTATCAAAAAAAGTTAGAGTTCTTCGGTCAGTTAACCGAAGATTACCTAAAGTCAAACGGTGTATCCCTGGTATCCATAATGGACAATGATATCAAAGGTTTCGAGTTTGACCTAAAGTTATTTACCAACCTTATCAACCGTTTTAATCCAAATGTATATTTGGAAAGTTCATACAACCACGGAAATGTAAGCCTTAATATCAACTACACCACAAAAGTTCAGGCTCAATTGACCAATCATATCACCTTGCTGGAGGAAAAATTAACGTCCCAACTAGGATGGGATAAACTTATGTCGAATTCTATCGAATGGGTAAGATCTACGGACAGGATTATATTGGAATTTTCCTTAGCAGAAGTTTTTAATACCATTCATATTGACGGAGAAAAAAATCTCTTCAAAATCCTGTTAGAGACCATTAACGAACTTTATCTCCCGTTTAAGGCAACTATCCACAAATCCAAGGGAAAGGATTGGAACGATGACCTAAGGGATTCCAAGAAGGTGAAATATGTTAAAATGGAGACCCTCAACCCGAATGCTATGGTCATCGGTGATCAAATTGAATTGAAAACAACCAAAGGGCCTGAAGGCGCACCTAACCTTGGTATCATAAAATCAATAAATAGCAACAGCGTGGAATGCGATTTTGGATTGAAATTTAGCTATACCATTCCCTTTTCGGAAATCAGGGCGCATTTAAAGAAAAATGCTCCCCTTACTCCTGAAAAAAAGAAATGGGAAATAAAGAATAACAATAACTTACAAAACTTGATAGAATGATACTCATGGACCCCTTATCAGAAGAATTAAAGGACAATCTGTACTAGGTAAGTTTCTCTAACACTCTGATTACATTATGAACGACAAGAATCTGGCATTCTCGGCCATGCTACTTTCGGTAACCTTTTTTGCTATTATAGGCTTTATTTCCTATTACCCGATCGTGCAATATCTGGAATGTGATTCACAACTTTCACAAATCATACATGATTTCCTTATTCGATTTAAGCCTTTGCAAGAGCCCTTACCCGGAAGAACAATATTATTGATGTTCATTTTAGGTTCGGTTATGCTATATAATCCCAGAAAAAAAGAGGACAAATCATTTTTGACCGGCCTAACGTATTTTGGAATTGGCTGTGTACTGTTATTTATAACAGGATATTTTAAACCTTCCCAAATCAGTTTGCTCTGGTGCTCTTTGATTTTATATAATATCGGTTTCCTGTTTTCTGTTTCTGGTTCGGTACATATTTTCCAAGTGATGGACTTTGTCAATGATGCCGAGGATGACCCTTTTAACGATCGGAACGAAACATTTCAGCAGATGGAAGAATTCATAGATACAGAGTATTCCGTAAACATTCCCTATGAATACCATTACCAAGGGCAACTAAGGAAAGGGTGGATAAATTTTGTCAACTTGTTCCGGGCCTTATTGGTTATAGGTACACCAGGTAGTGGAAAATCCTTCGCGCTGATCGAAGAGATTATAGAGCAAATGATAGAAAAGAACTTTACGCTATTGATTTATGATTTTAAGTTCGATACGCTTAGTAAGGTGGCCTACAACTATTGGCGCAGAAAAAAGGAGCGCACAAACGATGTTCAAGAAAAATCCAAACTACCCGAGTTTTATACCTTGAGTTTTGACAATATAGAAAAATCGCATCGCTGTAACCCTATCGACCCATATTTAATGCGAAACCAGACCGATGCCGCAGATGCTGCTACAATTATCATGAAAAATCTGAACAAAGATTGGATAAAGCGCAGTGATTTCTTTTCAAAAAGTGCCATTAGTTTTGTTTCGGGGCTGATCTGGTACTTGAAGAAAAAATCCGAGGAGACAGGTGAGAATATCTGCACTTTGCCACATGTCATAACGTTATCTACAATAAACATTGAATACTTGTTGGAAATTATGATGAGGGAAGTAGAAGTCCGTAGTCTGATGATTCCTTTCAAGGATGCCATGGAGCGGCAAGCGGGCCAGCAGTTGGCCGGTCAGACCGCAAGCGCCCAAATATCACTTTCCATGTTGGCCAGCAAGGAAATCTATTTTATCATGACAGGCAACGATTTTCGTTTGGACATCAATAACCCGCAAAAACCTAAAATAGTCTGTATTCAAAATAATCCGGACCGTTCCGAAATCTATGCCGCTCCAATAGGACTCTATATTAATAAGGTTTTGCAAGTGGTAAATAAACCTGGCTGTAGGCCTTTGGGTCTTATCCTGGATGAACTCCCAACCGTTTTCATTATGGGACTTCGCAAGATAATCGATACCGGAAGGTCCCATTATGTTGCCACGGTACTGGGGATACAGAGCATTACACAATTGATAGCCGATTACGGCAGGGAACTGGCGGAGGTCATCTTTGACAACTGCTCCAATGTGTTCAGTGGAGCTGCAAAAGGGGAAACGGCCCGAAGGATCAGTGAGATATTCGGACGCATCCATCAAGGAAAAAAAAGCAAGGCAATATCCAATAACGATACCACAGTCAATTTCAGTACCATTCTTTCGGAATTGTTGCCAAAAAGCAAGATTACCAGTATGTCTACAGGTTATTTTGGGGGCATTGTAGCCGACACCTTTGAAAACCCTATTGAACAAAAACTGTGTTATGGGTTGTTAAAACCGAATATGGAATCCAAAAAGATACAAGGGAAATACGATATGCCCGTACATACCAAATTTAAAAGTGAAAACCATCAGGAATTGGTTGACGCCAAAATGAAGCTGATACACAGGCTTGACTTTTTTGATGTTGTGAGAAATCTTGATTTTGGTCAAACGAATTATTTGCACTTTTATACGATTTACATTAAGGAGTTTGCAGCAGATCAATACGATAATCATATAAAACAAATGCAGTTCGTTCCTTTAGCCCATGAGCTAAAATTGTTCGACCATCTACAAAAATTGGAGGAATTGACAAAGGATGATTCCGGTTCAACACAACATATAGAGCACTATATTACTGCGTTGGTAAATCGCATGTATATAGACAAGGAAATAGATAGGATTCTGGATGCTAATTTTTTAAAGGTGATCAAAGATATCAATGAGCTTGTTGAACGGGAATATGTTCATTGTACTGGAAATAAACCAAAGTTGGCTATTTTTGACGAACACAAAATTGGCGATAAAATAGCGGTATCCTTGGAAAAGGATGAGGTCATTGCAAAAGATTTTATGAAGAAATACCGCAGTAAATCCAGTAGGGAGTTGGCAGATGCCTTTCGCAGGCAATATGAAACACCTACTTTTGAAAGCGTTTCGGCGGTTACTCAAACAGACGTATTTACTGATTCTTTGGAAAGTTTATTGTCGAGCTATCCTATAGAAATGTATAAGGAATAATCTATATTTAAAATTAAAAACATGAAAGATATTGACGAGATGATGAGAGCCTCTACTGAGGATTTCGCATACATCAGCGAACGTTTAAGGATGATTCGCGAAGAGCTGATAGAAAAGGATACCGGCAATAAACGTTCAAGCGAGTTTTCCATTAAATCGATAACCGAACGTTTTGATATGGACTATAATACCTTGGTCAATGTAGAACGCGGGGCCATATCCCTGACTACTATAAAATTGGTTTTATATTATTACTCGCTAGGGTATAATCCAGCATGGATTCTTACAGAGGACAACGAGTTTATTCCTAAAGACAATATTGGGGAGAATGTGGTGTACCAGACCGATGTTCAAGAGGAATACAAGGATTTGGAATCCGCCATTGTAAACGCCTTAACAGAGTTTAAGAAGAAGATTTAAAAATAGATTGCGTAATAGCGTGGCGAAATTTTTCTGGAGTCAGCTGATATTATAAAAAATTATTTCTTTTTTTAAATTTTCATGGTCTCAAACCTTATATTTTTCATATAAAAATATCTTTTGCGTTTCTATTGCTGTATTTAAAAACTTACGGACCTTTTGTTTATTGGCGTGCTGTCGGTAGGCTCTTTCTAGAGATATAGATTGAATATAAAACTGGAATTCTGCATCTTTATTTTGTTGATCTTCATAATCAGAAAAAACGAATTCTACTACGCAAGTGCCACGAGCTTCTGCAAACATGAATTTATATCTTATGGTTAAGGAGCTAAAAACTATTCTGTCATGATATTCTTTTTTTGATATCAACATATGTTGCTGTAGAGCTTCACCTTGTAGTCTTAGTTTGTTTATACCATCTAAAAATTCTTTAATTTCTTTAGGTGGGACTATTTTTGAATCTGGACTAACAGTCAAATCAGTAAGTTTGATAAAATCAATTGAACCGTGAAAAGGATTTGTAAAACCCACTAAAAATTGATATCTATTTTCATTAAGAAAATGATTGAATAGTATCCTTTCGAAATCATCCTCATTTGAAATATAATTTTCTTTTTTAAAATGAGATTTAAGATTTTTTAACACAGCCTCTCCTAATTCATTAGTCTCTTTAGCGGTATGAGTTTTTGTTAGAATAAGTTGAAGGCCACCATCTGAGGTTTTTTCAAGGGTAAGGCTTCCTTTATGTTGAGTTCGGAGCTCGTCCCACCCTTTGGTATTGTTTTGTCGTTCAACAATATATTCCAATAGTATCTTGTTTCTATCCCCATTAATTGGCTTAAATTGAGGTGAACCAATAACTTTAAATGTTGGACTATATGAAGTGCTTTCTTTAATTAGCTTATTTAGGTTAAAGTTTTCAGGGATATTCTCTAATAAATCAGTATTACTCTTCCACGGTAATTTTAAGGTTCTAAATTTTTCATTATCCTCTTTTGAGGATTGGAGGTCAATCAATTCTTGAAATTCTGAAGGATCCAGTAAAAGCTTCATTAGCGCCGGTACAGTATTATTCTTATCATAATCCCCTAAAAAGATTCCTTTATTGTTTAAAATTGATCTATGGTTGGAAGCAGACAATTCTGAGTGTGCAATTAATACTCTTAGACTATCTCCGTAAGGTAAAAATGTTCTGTTTTGAGATTCCATAAATTAAATATTTCTAAAGTCTGTATTGTAATTAATTACTTTTATTTGAGAATAAAAACTGCTATCAGCTAGTCCCATCAATACTGAATTAATTTCGTCTGAGTTATCAATTTTATTATAGTCTGGAAATCCAATGACAGTTTCAGATGTTGCTTCCAATTGATTAAAACTTTTTGCTAGACCAACAATTTGAACAAGTTCATTTTTATCGTATGGCTTTCTACAAATCAGAAATAAAGAAATTCTTTTGTTTTCATCAACAATCCTTAAAGGAAGAATATCGTAAGAGAAAAAATCCATTGGAAATTGTTTTCCGAAATTCTCATTATGCTCAGGATAAAGATTACGTCCTGTTTTTGGATAAATGAAGTCAATATTGCTTGGACCATATTTATCCTTAAATTTTTGAAGCACACCATAAATAAATGACATGCGACTATTGTCGACAAAAATAATTTTATCGAATTTTAAACCATCGCCTGCAAACTGAGATTTGGCGATGTCATGCAATAAATCTTTATCTTTAGAATCTTCGTTGTCAGATAGCCAAAAAAGTACACCTGTAATAATAGTATCATCAACATTAACAGACTTACTCTCTATTTCAGATTTAATATCTGTAAGTGCAAAACATTGTTGTGTCCATGCTAAATCCTCAAAGTAATTTTTAAATTTGGTTCTTGGGGCATTGGGGTATTTATCCTTGGTATACTTAACTGAAATAACCCCTATTTCTAAACACGTATTCTCAAGTGGAGTAGTATATGACACTAAACCATCAACACCATGGGTTGTCTTTATCTTATCTTTTATAGGGCTGTGTTCGCTACCGTAGGAACATGGAATAGAAATATTAGATCTATAATGTGGATATCCCAGTAATTCTTTAAAAAGATATTCAACAATGTCTTCTCCTCTTTCGCCTATTTCTTTAGAATACTCTCCCATTTTTTAAATAAAATTAATAAAGTGAATTACCACAGAAATATAATAATACAACAATTTCAGAAATTAATTTCTTCATTTTATATCTTATATAAATTTAATAGTCAAGTTTATTTTTGAAATATATGAACTGTCTGGATTGCTTTTTTATTATTAATATGTAGTCTGGGTAAACAACATTAATAATATAAATAAAATCGGGGGAGATATGATTAGCAGTAAATACCACCCGTATATATTCCAGTAGTAAAGAAACGCAATTTTATCCTTGTTAAGGTTTTTGATTTTATCTGGTTCATTTTTCTTCATCCATTCTATGTTTGTTATTAAGAATCTATCATAATCTATTCTTGAGTGATTACCAGATGTGCTTAATACATTTTCATATTTCCTTACTATTTCCCGAGCAAAATCTAAAATTTCTTCATCAGTAGGATTATTTTGCAATGTTTTAAATATCCTTAATTCATTATAAAGTTCAGAAATTTTTAAACCACTATCGTGATGAGTTTTTGCTACTAAATCGTATTTCTGTGCATTTTCAAACTGTGTAAATACTAAAACTAAAATAGATAAACCAGTAATTGTGAAGTTGAGTACTTCTTGACTAACACCGAACTCAATATTAAATACCGTTATTAAACTTGCTATTATCAAATACGCTGATATTATTGACAACCCACCGTTGGAAGCATTTCCTTTTGTGCGTAATCGCTTGTCACAATTGAAACGTGCACCCTTTGTAGACCACATTTTGAAATTTAACTCCTCTAGAAAACTTTTGCTTAAGTAACCGCCAGGTGCGTTTTTTTCTTTTTCCGATAATTTCATTTAATTAATATTTTGTAAGTCCCTAGATTAAACCCCATTTTTTAATTTGTGTAATATTATTTATTTTATTTTGTTATTCAACTTCCATTTCACGATACCAAAATCAATATCTTCTGAAACATTTTTAAAATCATTTTGGATCTTCCTCCACTTTTTTACCGGTTTTTCACATTCATTATTCCAATCACATCTTTCAGCAACATCCGCAAAATGTTTTATTCTACTTTTTATTGCCAAATAGTCATTTGAATTAATTGTTGACATGTCTTCCTCCGCTAATTCCTTTAAATGTCTTAAAACTTTAATTATGTATTTAACAGTTTGTTTGGCAATACTATTTTCTTTGTAATATTTCAATGAATAAATACCAATCATACAGAAGTCATTTAGGGTTCCGTAAGTTTTATTCATAAACAGCTTTTTTTCTTTAAATGCTAATATTATGTAATCTGCAAGCGTTTGGATAATTATTCTAATATCTCTATTATCAATATTTTCCTCTTCAATTAATCGCTTTATCAAATATTTAGGAATATTAAGACAATCTAAGGTACTCTCATACATTCCACTTTTCAGAGCATCATGACTATTACTAAACGATGCTGTAAGGCTTTGCAAAGTGATTATTCCTTTTTGATAATTACCAAGTGATGAAACATGAAAATTCAATTCAGCACAAACGTTTTGGATTCTTCTACTACTTTCTTCAAAAGCATCCTTATCTCCAATCTTAATTGCTGTTTCTTGTATTCTGCTTAAACAACCATTGATACTTATAATCTCATCCCATTGAGTATCGTTGTAAAAAACATTACCCTCAAAATTGACACCTTCATACATTTCAACTAAATCCCGAATATCTTCTTGTTTTGGACAATTATTGTTAAGATTAGCCTTAAAGGAAATTTCTATACAATCCAAAGCTGTAGAAAGCGGTATGGAATTACCAAGTTTTATATGCAATTTTAAAAAATCGAAAATTATAAAAAAATGCAAATCTTGTAAGTGTAAAAGAGGGGCTTTTTTATTTGCAAAATAAACATAAACATCCTTTAAGTAGTTCCAAACCAACTCGAAGTATTGATTGTCATTAACTCTAATAGCAGTTTTACAATTTTCTCTCCATAACCACACTAAACCGCTAATAATAACATCACAGCTATTTCTGTCTTGTCCATTGGAAATTAAAATAAGTGCTTTTGATAAAATATCCGTATTAATTTTTTCGTAAGAAGAAACATTGTTCGATAATATATAAGAGTCTAACTCCTTTTTAAGTGTTTTCAACACTTCATTTGTTTCTTCTGGTTTATTATGTCTATATCTTGAAGCCGTTTTAAACGAATTTAGGATTAAAGTGTTGGTTAAATCAATGTTGTTTTTTATTTGACTGCTTTTACCAATAATGTTTTTTAACACCGGAAAAACTGAATATATATAGGCTATGAACATTATACCTAGAAAATAGCCAATAGTTAGGCTTTTTGCGGTGTTGAAACTATCAACGAAAATGTAAGCTATAAAAGACAAACCAATAAGATTTACAGAATTATAAATTGAATTTCTTATTAGTTTGTTTTCTAATGGATTAACGTGTTCATTTTTGTTAAGCCTCTCTTTAAAAAATTCAAGGGTTATTATAATAACAGCCATAAGAATACCAAAAATGGATGCAATAGCTCCAATAATTAAGCCGAAATATTCTTTAGAGTTAACCTGAGATAGATTTAAGTAATCTGGTAAAAATGCTGTTATTCTTGCTAGAGGAGTAGCAACTAAAATTACAAATACAATTATAGTTATAAGGAACCATATCCTCTCTTCCGCCCAAGCTTTAATGATTGATATTAATTCAACTTTCACCATTACCCATGAGATTACTTTCTTAATTACTTTTCTCCACAATCCTAATTTCCTCCTCCGTCAGCCCATACAATTCATAAACCATCTTATCTATTTCTTTTTCTGTAGTGGCGATTTGCGTTTGCAGTTCTTGTGCTTTTTTCTTGTTCTCCTCAAAAAGTTCCATCCACTCAAATTCATCCTTTTTGGTCAATTCTGGAACAAGTGATAAATCTTCTACTGCTCTTAATTTATTAGTTGCTTTTATGGCTTTGTTGAGTTCTTTTATGAAGTCGCTGAAAGGGAGTTCGTGCCAGTTTTGGAGTTTTTTAGAAAGCCCATTTAATATGTGAGTATGAATTAAGAATTTTATGAAATCTTTTAGACTTTGGAATAGATTATCATTCAAATTATTTAGAATATTTGCTCGATCAAGCATCTTATCTTCTACAGATTTAAAATCTATATGTATCGGAAGATTTTTAATTTCTTTTGATTTAATTTTTGGAAATAATTGGTCAAATTCATTGTTTTCGTTTCGATAGTACCAAAAAATAAGTTTAGAATTTATTAATGGAAGTATAGATTTAATTTCGAATTCAGATTCTTTCTGAGGTTTTATTATGTATGCCGATTGGTCTACTACAAAGTCTTCATTGGTATAACAAGCATATAGTCTATTCCTTCCTGGGATTTGTCGCATAAATAGTCTTGTCCCCTTAAAGAATTCGGGGTTTCTTGGTTCTGCAAGCCATGGCCCATAACTTATGTACTCCTCATTCCAATCCAAATAATATGGATTTACATGTTTACCTCGTACTTCTTTAACATAGGTTTCATTAGTTTTATACGTAGAATTAAACCTAGACAACTCTCTATCTTCCTTTGTTTGTGGCGGTTTACCTTTTCCTACCTGATATTCCTTAATACCTCCCATTACGTCAGTTAAGTCTCCAAGTTTTAGAGATGCCTTTTTTATTTTTTGATGTAATTTCATCCCTATTTCTGATAGAGTTACAGTGAAATTAATATTGAAATTATCATAAAACAGTTTCGGATTGAAATAATTTGACCTCACGAATTGTGTATTTTCAAGAAAACCAAATTGAGCTACTTCAGCCTTACTATAAAAGATATATATAAGAACTTCTACTGAAGCATCTGGAAAAACCTTTGACCCACATTCAATTATAGTACTGATTGTGCAAAAATCCAATATGTATTTTCTTAGTTTCTTAGAATTTTCATTAGCTAAAAAAGCGTTTGGAAGAATATAAGAAACAATCCCATCCGGTTTCTTTATATTTTCAGCTTGTTCGATAAACAAATGGTATAGATCAAATTGGTTTTCCGCACAAATAAAATTTTTAATTAGCCATTCTTGTTGAATGAAATTGAGGCTTCTTGGCCGAACATAAGGCGGATTCCCGATCACCACATCAAAACCACCATCAGCAAAAACATCAGGAAACTCATTTTCCCACTTAAACGCTTTGTCACCAGCAACTTTTTTATCATCGATTAAACTGTTCCCACATTTGATATTGCTGCTTAAGTCGTTCAGTTTTCGGCGTGGCTGTGCAGTACGTAACCAAAGTGAAAGTTTGGCGATTTCCACGCTTTCTTCGTTCAAGTCTACACCATAAATGTTATTTTCAAGAATGGTGTTTTCAATATCTGGAAACTGCAAACCACCACCTAAAATTTTGGTTTTTAGTTCATCAATATAGGTATGTTCCTTAATCAAAAAATCAAGAGCTTGGTTTAAAAACGCTCCAGAACCACAAGCAGGGTCACAAATTGTTAATTGCAATAACCAATCTCGATATTCATCAAGAATTTTAACAAGCCTTTCTATGGTAGTTTTATTACGATTTTTACGACCTTTAAAATACTCTTCTTCGTGGAAGTCTAACTCAATTTTCTTTTCTTCACAAAGTTTACCAACCGTATTTTCTACTATATACTTGGTAATATACTTTGGTGTATAGAATACCCCATCTTTTTTACGCTTGCTGGTCTGTTTGTCAAAATTATCACCCTCTATCTCTGCGTTAACACTTTCAATTTCATTAAGAGAATTTTCGAAAATATGTCCTAGTATATTTACATCTACCTGACTTTCAAAATCATAAATAGATAATTTTGTTGTGTATTTGTACAAAAGGTCATTGTCGATTTCCAGTGCATCAAGAATGGTATCCGGTTTAAACAGACCGCCATTGTATGCGTAGATTTCCGCCCGTTTTTCTGTTCCTCTGCGGCCTATGTCCAGAAAATTGAAATACTGCTTAAAAAGATTGTATAACGGACGTTCATCGCCGAAATCCCAATCATCTTTCCACTTATTTAATATTTGAAGCGTAGAATTAGAAGGTAATAACATTCTATCTTCTGCAAAAAATACAAACAGGAAACGATCTATTAGTTTTTGAGACTTTTTGAACAAGGTTAATTTTACATTCTTCTCGAGGCGTGCAATATCTTCTTGATTTTCAATACCCTCTATTGCTCCTAACCTAATTCTTACGGTTTTAGCATTCCTCTTAACCAAATCGCGATATAGTTCACGCTTGAAGATTGAGTAATCCTTGTAAAAAGCTTTGGTAATTTCTTCTTCTACAACAATAGATGCCTCTTTAATTTTTAGGGATGTATTATTAAGAATGCTATCAATATGTAAACATAAATACAGTAGTTTAAATCTGTCTTGTAAAAGTGTGAATAAATCAAACTCTTCAAACTCCGTGGCATCGTTGATATAAAAACGTAGCTTTTCAAAATTTGATGTAATTACATAGACACATCCTCTTTGATTTGCTTTATAATCGAACGCTTGTCTACGGATACTCTCCAGGTCCTTCGTATTGGTTCCTTTTAATTCAATGACTCCAATAGCATTTCCATCCTTTAGAATTGCACCGTCTGCCTTACGTGCATTCTTTTCATTTTTAAACTCTGTAGTCAGGTTTGAGTTAGGGTTAGGAAATAACGTATAGCCTAATATATTAACGAATAATTCATTAAGAAATATTGCTTGATATTGTTCTTCTTTTGCACTTTTAATATTTTCCTGTATCGCAGTGTTCCAGAAGTATTTTTGATATTTTTTATATGCTTTATCGACTGCTGCTTCGTTTAGTAAAGCGAGATGTGATTTAAGTACGGATGTTTGGAATAATGCCATTAACTATCTTGAAGTATTATTAAGCCTCTAAAATAGTAAAACTTAATTAGCATTAACACTTTAAGTACCTATATGCTAATAGTCTTTTTTACAAAATTCTATTTTATTTATGACAATGTGTCCAACCAATATCAGTTTTTCTAAATGTCACCTTTTTGTATTCCCTCTAGATTGCGGTTTTGAGGTGAATCTTCAACAAATGGGCTTTCATAAAATTCTATAAATATCAATTATACGTTTCATTTCCTTAAACGATTTTAGACACCTAGGATGCCTATAAAACAGCCATTAACCTATGGTTGAGGTATAATTTTTCTTTACCTACTTTTTCAGATATTAAAAACCCAGCTTCTTCCAATGCTATTAGATAATTACCAACAGTTTTGGGTGTTCCTAATTTGGCATCGATTAAAAATTGTCTTTTAGTATATGGCAATCTAAATAATATTTCTACAAGCTCTTTAGTATATACTTTTGGCAAGGTTTCTTTAATTTCCGTGGTCATTATTTGCATTAAATCGGTTACGTCCTTTAAACGCTGTAATCCCTTTTTAGCAGTATATTCTACCATATCGAGCATATATAATATCCACGATTCCCATGCATTATTTTCGGTAACCTCACGTAGTTTGTTATAATAATCAGCTTTATTTTTTATAATATACTCACTTAAGTAAATAGCGGGTGTATCCAGCAATTTTTCAAGTTTTAAATAGAGTAACAACAAAATACGTCCTGTTCTCCCATTACCATCGTTAAAGGGGTGAATTGCTTCAAATTGATAATGCATTAATGCCATTTTTATTAATGGGTCCATAGCATCTTCACCATTAATAAAGGTTTCTAGATTTGCCAATTTCTCTCTTATCACATTTTCACCTATAGGTGGCGTGTAGATAGTTTCACCTTTTGGATTTTTTAAAGCAGTTCCTGGCGTTGTTCTAATGCCAGCGGTATTCTTTTTAATACTCTGAACAATTTCAATGCACAAATTTGTACTTATAAAAGGACGTTTTTCTATATCGCGCAAACCATTCCAAAGGGCTTCTTTATAGCTTATCACCTCTTTAGTTGCAGGGTTATCAAACTTTTTGTCCGCCACTATAGATTTGTACAGATCATCATTGGTAGTTATGATGTTCTCTATTTCGGAACTAGCCTTTGCTTCTTGTAAATGTATGGTGTCCAAAAACAGCGTAGGGTTAGGCAAATTGGTGAGCATACCGTTTAGCTGTGCCAGAGCCCTACTGGCATCAATGGTCTTTCGCAAGACATTAGTGGTTTCCAATGCCGTCTTTGGTGGTAATAACGGTAAATTATTGTAGGGCGTATTTCTATTAAATGCTGCCATTTTGAATGAGGGTAATAATTACTTACGTTTTATTAACGAGGGTAAATATAATAAAAAATTACCTTTGTTTTAACAAGAGAGGTAGAACCTACTCTTGTTCACAACACTAATCAATCTAATCTCACATAAATAATTTCCTATATTATGATTTAAATGTTTTCCGGAACAGAATCGACTAATCAATAAAGGTAAATTCCTTTACGTTTGGAATAATCTGTAAACTCGTCCTTAAATCCATTAAATACTTCTTCATCCTTATATGGTCTATTTCCTAAAAACGTACTGAAGACAAAGGCACTCCTACGCAAAGTAGTTGTCTGTTGCGCATTTAACTTTCGTTTGGATACTTGAAGTAACCGTTCACGCAATCCCTTTTCAAAATGGTATTCCATAACGTCCATATCCAAATTTGGACGTAATTTATCGTAGACCATCATAAAAGCAGCTTTACCGTATAATTCTTTTTCTATCAAATAGGAAAGCCATAAGTTTTTAAGCTGTCCCCTACCCTCATCCAATATGTTGGATATTGTTTTGGATTGCTCGTTCAACACTTGATCTAAATTCTTGATCGATTTAAGGTATGCCTGGGTTTTTAATGCTAACGGAATACTGACCCCATGTTTTGAATAAATAGAGGTGATGGAAATATCATTCCCTATTAGCTTAAAATTAAATCCCTTGGCGTTGAACAGTTTTATATAATCGATTGCGGATTTTTCGTAATGCCAATGAAGCCGTTCCGTTTTATGGAGATATGCCTTCAAACTATGTTCTTCATACCACTTTCCATAATCCGATCTCATTGAACCGTATAGTTGGGGTAATAGCATGGGAAGGAAAAAAGCGGTAGCGTTTAAATCGGCAGCCCTAGCTCTTTTTTCTTCCATTAACATTTCCAATACCCTTTCATTTTGATTGATACAACCAAAGGATATGTAGGCTTCATTCTCATTTGGTATATAATAATTGTCCAGGAACATCTTAACCGAATGGACATCAGAGTTGATATAGGATATAGCGCCATTACTATATTTGAGGCCCAAACCTTGTAACAAATAAAATAAGGTACTTTTACTCCCCGAAATATCGAATACATTGGCTTCCAATACCTTTTTTATAATTGAAACCCTATTTTCCAGTATTTTGAGTTCTTTCTTTGATTCCGTTATACCCAACATATCTCGCATGCTCTCAATTTCCTTTTGTACTGAAATCAACAAGGTACTACCATTATTTTCGGATATGTAATGGTTTAGAAATGCATATCGTTCCGAACTCGCCAAAAAGGGAAGCACCTCCTTAAAACTTATGAGCGATACAAATTCCGATAACAATATATCACGTTTATTGGCATCGAAATAGGCCTTGTATAAGGCATTTTTTATTAGTTTTTGTATTTCAAGAACAAACTGGTTGCTATCCACATCTATGCTGGTTTGCCCATTCACGGAATTGGTTAGATGTGGATGGTTTGCGAAATTTATCCTCGAACTTATTTCCGAAGTTCTACAAATAAATCCTGATTTATCATAGATAATAATGTCACTTAGTTGGCCTTTCCTTCCGTAAAGCAATTCACAATCCAGATTCTGATAGGATTTAAATACATCCGGCAGGTCTTCCATGTGAATGTTCTTGAACAATTTATATGTCGTTACTATTTGCTTTTCCAAACGCTTTTTGACCATAGGTAATAGCTTGGAACTTACGTTCCGTTCAAAAACCTTTTGCAGTTTTGGGCCGCTTAATTGAGGATGTACGTTAGAGCCGTTGATAAATCTTGAACTGTAGCCATTTTCTACATCGACCCCAAAAGATACGCCATCCCTGCCATTGTGGTCTACCATCCTTAAATGGATATGATGCGGACTCAATATTTCGGACAATTCTTTAAAGCTTCGCACCTTGTACTTCTGGAGCATATTGTTTGTGATATCCTGTATATAGAACCTGACCCCGTTAATGTCCTCGTTCTTGAATTGCGGGATCCGATAAATTGGGAGTTCCCTGTCCTGTCGTTTATCAGGAGACGGGGAAAGGCCGAACTGTTTTTCAAGGTATTTTTGGGTGGCTACATTCCTTTTAAAATCATTGGAAAGATTTATCTGCAGACAATCTTCCCTTATGGTGGTCGAGACTATGTGGACATGCTCGTGCTTGGTATCGTGGTGGCGTACCACCATATAAGGTTGTTCTCCATAGCCCATATGTTCCATATACGCTTTGGACAGTTCAAAAAAGTCGGTGTCTTCCAAATGTTCGCCGCGGGGAAGATTGATAGTCGCATGTACATATCGACTTTCAGAATCGTGCCGATTGCCGAGATAGCAAAGGACCCTACCGAAAAATGCTGTGTTGGTATCGGTTTCCGAATAGGTGTTCTGGAAGCCCAGTATAATGCTATCGGCCTTGCCCAATACATAATTCATTACCCCCTGCACATTATTCCGATATAGTATCCTTGCTATCATTTTAATTTCCGTTGTTGATCGTTTCTATAAGTTCTATCATCAGTTCGCTAACCTTTTGCATCTCCCGCTCTAGACTAGCATTTGGGCTTCGCATACTCTTGTAGTTGGCCACCTTTACCAGTTGGTTGATGTTGGATCCTATTTTGTTCAATTGGTAACTGAGGTTCGATATTTCATCTGGAACTCGTTTCTCTTTTATGGTTTCCCTGTTTAGGATAAGCTTTCTTAGGAAAGGCCCGACGGTTCCCCGTTTCCGAAAATCAAGATTATAGGATTGCAGGATGGCCTTTACCTTTTCCAGTTCCGTGCGATTGAACCTAAGCGTTATGGCATGCTCTCGCTTCCTGTCCCCCAAATGTTTTCTCCCGCCTCTGTTACTAACCATTTTTTGAATCGATTTTATCGTTTTTCACTTCGTAAGAAGTAGGCGTTTTAAGATGCTTAAAACATAACTTGCTATCCGTCTACACGGATAAATATAGCAGAATAAAATTGATTACAACAATCTAATAATCAGTATTTTACATCTCAAATGCATATCAGTCCATATGGATATAAACGGGTACAGGCATAAGAATTATATGGTCTTATTTGATGCATTGGAAATGTTGAGAAACAATGAAATACAACTATTTTTTGTGGGTTGGGCGAAGAAAGGTCAAGCGACTTTTTGGGCGCTTGTACTTTTGTGCGGTCCCGAGGAGGTCGTGGAAAACTGGAGGGGAAAGACTTCCCAAGTGGACCGTCGAAGCGTGTCCGCATGGGGAGGGTTGTAGTGGAAGTGTTGCTCGACTTCCGGAGGGATTTGGAAATATACAGAAACCAGCATTATATTAATTCCCGTCCCTTCAAAAACTTAATTAAAAGGTATTAAACCTCAGGGCTTGCCCTGAATCCCATAATAGGAATCGCCCCCAGGGTCAAGGCATTGAACTTAGATCCCGCCGAAAATGGCGGGATTAGTTCAACTTTCAATTTTCATTGCGTCTTACTGACTTCTCAAAATTGAGTTTCACTAATAAACCATATTGAGGTGATGAAAAAAAACCAAAACTCTATCCAGGCGTAAAAAGTGGTAATAATATCCTCTACATGATTAGTAAAAAGTTCAAAAATCCTCAGCAAAAATCAATGCATAAAACCATATGGAACCTCCCACTGTACCTATCTGTTTTGATATGGTTTTATATGATCCTACATTAAATTATTTATTATAAAAACCTGATTATTAATTAATTATATACATATATTTAAATATAAATATAGGTGCATATTCAAATATATTTATATGTAAATATATCCCTATAAATATATATTCATATTCCAATATATGATTATAACGGCTCAATAATATATGTACATATCAAAATATATATCTAGATTATGGAAACAAAAATTATAAGTATCGTAGGTGAAAAAGGTGGTATAGGAAAAACGACCCTAAACCTTATCCTTGCTTCCAATCTTCATTATGCAAAAGGAAAAAAGGTAGTGCTCCTTGATGGTGACAATCCACAGTATTCGATCTATAAAAAAAGACAGCGTGAACTTAGTTTCTTGGATGCTTCGGAAATTAAGGAATTGGAGCCTTACACTATAGAACGGGTAACAGTGGGATCTATCCAAGACACAATTATGAAATATTACGGTCTAATGGATTATATTATACTGGATCTACCCGGGAGTCTGAACATAGAAATGGTCAAGGGCCTGTTATATGTGGAACATATTTTCATCCCATTTACCCACGACGAATTGGAAATAGACAGCACCTCCAATTTCTATTTTACCTTAAAGAACAACTTTCTGGACAATGAGGAGCGGGTACTCAAAAGTGTCAACTTATTTTTCAACAAGTATAAATTGGTAAGGAAAAACAAGTTTTCATTGCTCCGTCAACAGTTCGAAGAAGCCGGCATCCCTATAATGCGAAGTGTGGTCAAGGACAGGACTATATACAAGGAACAATACAGGAATACCCTATACCCTATTCCCGAAAATAAGGAAGAAGGGGATATGGATATTAAAAAATTCCTCGAAGAATTAGAACAGTTATCGAATTTATAAACTAGATTTCAATGGGAAAACAGAAAAAAATCACCACACTTGATCTGCTGGAGCAAATGGCAAATAAAAACCAGGAGACATCAAGTACGCTAGAACAGCTCAAACTAGATCGTATGGGCCTAAAACAACAAACCACTTCCCTCAACGTTAGAAAGGAGGATGCTATTAACAAGTTGGAGAAAAATAGGAAACCGAAGGAAGATAGTCCTTCTGAAAATAACCATAATATGGGAAAACAGTTGGATGTGTTATTGCAAACCGATAAATTGAAAAATAAAAAAGAAACCTTTTTTATGACCATCAACAGCGATTGTGCAATGAAGTACGAAAAACTGGCAATGGGTATTTCCTACAAAATGGGTGTCAAAACCTCAAGGAACGATTTGATCCGAAAGGTTTTGATGGATTTTACGAATAGAAATTATGAAAAATTAATTACGCTCATTGAGCAAAAATAAAACTGAAATTTGAGCAGTTACTGGTACATATTGTTCGGTCTTGCCATTGTTTGGTACGGGTATATCATGTGGGTGCTATTATCCAAAAAAAGCACAAAAACAAAAAAACATTCAAAAAAATTAGATTATTTGCGTTTAAATGATAAATTTGTATATAAATCAGATAATGATAAGACCGATTTAAACGCTGTACTCGACCAGATAAACGAAGTGGAAGACACTTCTAAACTTTTGGAAGCTTTTAGAGAGGGTTCATTTGAAGATGATTCAAATTCCATAACTCGCAAAAAGCATGAAAAACTCAAAGTCATCCGCAACAAGGATACGGCCAATGAAATACCGCCGGAATCCGAAAATTGAAACATTTCTTCTATTTTTAATTCTGTTATCCATAACCGTGTGCTCCTATGGTCAATTCGATCAACTGCTTCAGGAAGCACAGGATTTCAAGAACGATTCGAAAAACCTCTCCAGGGAAATTGTCGATATTATTAAGGTTATTGCTGGTGTGGCCATTGCCATAACCGGTTTGACCTATCTATATATTCGAGATCAGCAGACGGACCTGGCCAATAAATTGGGCAAGATTATTATTGGTATCGCCATTTTTTTTGCTCTGATCGCCATAGGTGAGGAAATAGCTAACATCTAAATTTCCCGTATTATGGAAAACTGCCACATTCCTATAAAGAAAGGGCTGCAAAAAGATGTCTATTACAAAGGTCTCAACGCAAAATACATTTATTACTGTATATACCTTGGTACAGCAGCCATTATAACTGGTCTTATTCTATCCACCTTTATTTCTATGTTGCTTGCCATGCTAATTACTGGTATAGCAATTGTCGTCGTATTCATGATCTTGCTATTTTACTCCAGGACCTATGGTGCCAATGGCTTTGTCAAAAAACTTGCAGATGCTTCCAAACCTGATTCCATCAAAATAGGCAATGACTATAAAAATCTATTGTTATGGGAAAACAGGTAGCTCTTTGGGATGCATTCCCTATATACGGATATGAACGGCAGGCATTAATATCAAAAGAAAGGGGATGTTTAACAATTCCATTACAGCTTATTCTACCCGAAGTGTTCACATTGGACACCAAAGACTATGGTACCCTTCAAGAACTTTTCTTGAACATCATAAATATTTTAGGCCCAAATAGACTCTTGCATAGGCAAGATTTCTTCCTCCAGGAAAACTATACGCCCATATCAGAAAGACTGCAGGGCGATATGATGGAAAGGGCAAACGAAAAACATTTTCAAGATCGTCCCTATTTAGTTGGAACGCATTATTTATATATCAGTGTTGTTCCAGAAAACTATATCAAATACAATTCCAAACGGGCGAACTCCTTTTTAGAGAAAAACCGGGATTTCTATCTGACCCAAACCGTTCCCGATGAATTCATCAATAGTAGTTTGCTAGCAGATTTTGAAGCTCAGGTACAGAACGTGAACAATCTGATCAATTCCTCCGGACTCATAGCATCGCATATTCTTGAATACAACGACTTATTTTCCCAAAATGGACTTTACGCAAAATATTTTGGCCTTAAGGAAAATAACACAAATCTGGTGGATGTAGATTTTGACAACAACACCATACATGTGGGTAATAAACAAGGACAGTTTTTTACCCTTGAAAACTTGGACCAGTTTAATAAGGACCATATCGGTACCTACGAATTTTATGGAAAGTTCACTACCCGACAAAACCGGTTTCCTATAGGCAATCTTTTTTCTTTAGGTTTCAAAGTTCCCCATGAGCACGTTATTAACCAATATATCTATATTCCAAATCAAGAAAAAGTCCTCACAAGCTTAAGAAAAAAAGCCAAAAGCTTTCTACGGTTCGGTAATGGCAAAAAAGATGACAGCAATGCCATCTATGCGGACCAGATTTATGATTATACCAAAGAAATTTTGGAAAATCATAAGGAATCTGTTTTTTACCATCTCAATGTTTTTGGTTTTGATGAAGTAGGGAATCAGCCCAAGCAAATGGAAAACTCCATTACAAGCGCTTTCAAAAAACTAAGGATAAATGCCAAACACAACACCATAGACCGTAAGAACCTTTTCTTTGCAGGTGTAGCCGGAAACGCAATCGGGATATCTTCCGATATGTACATGCCCATGCCCAGTGATATGGCCACTGCCCTACTCTATTTTGAAGGTGGTTATAAAGATGCAACCAGGGCTGTTGATGGATTGCGGTTGGTTGACCGAATATCTGGTCAACCGCTTTCAGTATCTGTGTACAGGGAACCGGAAAAAAAAGATTGGATCTTCAATCGGGGCATGTTGGTCGCCTCGGGATCAGGTGGTGGCAAGTCTTATTTAGCCAATCATTATTTTGCTTCCGAACTAAGACAGGGCGCGGAGGCCATAATTATGGAAGATGGCAACTCATACGATAGACTTACTGAAGTATTTGGCGGTGTAACGTTGCAGCACGATGATGAAAAGCCGTTTACATTCAACCCCTTTTTATTGGACAAATATGATTCTCTTGAAAGTGACGTCAAGGGCAAAACGTTGGCTCAAGGAAAGCTAGTTTACCTTGTAACCCTTCTAAAATTGATTATTGGTCAGGATGGGAATATAGGCGGATCAGAAATAACGAATACCGTTTTGGAATTTTTGATTACCGACTATTACGAATGGATGTGGAAAAATGAAGACAAAAATTATAAGTTCGATACCTTTTTTGAATACTGCAAAATCTACATTGCAACCTATATTAAAACTAAAAAGGTCCCAAAGGAAAAGTTCGATCCTGATGTGTTCATGTTCCTTTTGGAAAAATACTATGCCAATGGCACAAGGGGAAGCTTACTGAACAAATTGGACGATCGGATTTCCAGCCTAAGTGATGAAAAGATTATTTATTTCAAATTGGGCAAATTGATTGATAACGAACTGCTATTTCCTATTACCGCCTTGATGATTATGGAAATATTCAACAAGAAGATGCACGACCCTTCTAAATTATCCATTAATAAAATACTGGCCGTCGACGAAGCCTGGAAGGCTCTAGTAAGACCGGAACTTGTACACTACTTTAACAACCAGTCCAGAATGGCCAGAAAGTTGGGCGGCCAGCCAATCTTCATTTCCCAAAAAGTTGATGATTTTATATCCTCTGAAATCATCAAAAATGCTATTGTGGTCAATTCGCATATAAAAGTGTTTTTGGATATGCGCGACTTTGCCAGATCCTTTGATAAAATACAGTCCTTAATGGGATTGGGTGAAAAACAGAAACAACTCATTCTTTCTCTCAACAAAGACCTACCAAAAGACAGGAAATTCCGTGAGGTTGCATTTTGTTGGATGGACAAGGTAAAGGTGTATGGTGTGGAAACATCTTTGGAAGAAAAGTGTATTTATGAAACCAACCCCACCGAAAGTGCCAAGATCAAACAACTATACAATAAAAATCATAAAAATTGGGAATTGACGGCTAAGGCATATGCCTTTGACAATAACCTATAAAACCAAAAAAATGAAACTAACCCCAGTAATTCTGAGTCTAATGCTCCACCTAGCAATTTTTTCCCAGATTCCAGTTACAGATGTTGCCACCAACACTAGCGTTGGGATGGTCAACAGCCAGCTCATGAATATCAACCTAGAGCTAAAAGCTGTAAATAAAAACTTGTCCCAGTTGATTAATCTAATGGAGAAAAACAATAATGAAACCTCTAAATCCAGAGAAATTCTGAAAGAAGAGCTAGAAGCTAAGAAACAGGCACCCAAATATGTGACCGGATCGACCGATGTGAGTTTGGCCATAGAACTAAAAATGAAGATTCTCGAAGCATATAGAACTTCCAAACAGACCGTCCAAGAATTGGAATATTTGGAGCGAAAGGAAATCGATGAATTTATTGGTTATGCCACCAACGCTCTTTTGGAGACTAAAAATCTATTTCAACAATGCAATGAAATTATAAATACCAAAGCCATCATTTTGCCCGAGGAACGGCTAAAGAAGGTCGATGCCATTAACCTTAAACTGGAAACCATTTTGGACAACCTAATTGTTTATAATCATAAACTATCACAAATCAATTCCCTCCGAGAATCTCGCCGCACATTGATCAATATGAATCAAAACTAATCATGGTATGAACATCACTGACAAAGGAATACGGGAATCGGTCAATGAACTTTTTGATCAATATATTTTAGATGCCTACGAAATTGTAGACCCGATGATAGAAATCGGTCAGGTTTTCGCATGTATTGGTATCTCGGTTTTTGCCATTCTAGTGTTTCTCAATAAGGATAAGCGAGCTGATATTTTCGAACATCTCAAATGGATGCCATTGGCCTTTGTCCTTTTTAATTATCGGGCCCTGACAAGGACCATTCTTGAATTCTACCAAGGAATTGGAATGTCCCTAAAGGCTAATGATATTTCATGGGACGTCCTCCATATTAAAATTTTGGTGGCCCAGACAACAGCTATGGTAGATTTTGGTGTTTCCTGGGTACTTCTACAAGGAGATCCGGAGGCTATACAAGTACTTGTTCTCGGGGCTTTCACTTCCGGTGTTACTGCCATTGCATCCGTTATTTCCGCCGTTGTATTCGTGGGAATAAAAGCAATGTCCGTAGTCTATTTGTTCGTGTTGATAATATTTGGGCCATTAAATATAGGGTTATCCTTCATCCCTGTATTTTCAGGTATGTGGAAGGCATGGCTACAAAAATTCATGAGTGTCTGCCTATGGATACCCATGCTTCACCTTATCGATAACTTCATGTTGCACGTGTTGGATAAGCTCATAGACTCACTACTATCAGAAAGAGATGCGAACTTAGGTTTAGTGCTCACCTGTGGTATATTGATGTTGATGAACGTTTTTGTTTATCTAAAGGCCCCAATATTATCCAACTTCATCGTCCAGGGAATGAGCGTTAGTGCCGGCCATTTGAAGGATCAGGCAAAACACTATGTGAAAAAAGTAGTACAAACGACAGTTGATGCAAACACGGGAGGAGCTACAAAGGGAGTAAGAACCTTAATACAATAAGCGGTTTAACGATAAAAATTGACTTTAAACGATATCAAAAAAACAGATGGACGGTAATTATAAGATTTTCAACGATTTAAGCAAGATTGGTAGTAGGAGTAATAAAGTGCTATATGTATCTTTAATTCTCACGTTCGTAACCACTATCCTCAATATCTTTTATACCTACAAGACGAACGAGAGCGCCAAAAACAATTTCTATCTGCTCGATAACGGCCAGAAGCTGGCTGCCGTCAGGATAAAGGACTACAAGCGGGCAATAGATATTTTATGTGAAGGCCATATTGCCAATTTCCATGAATTGTTTTTTGCGTTGGAACCCGATTTACGCCATATCAAGAGAAATATCGAAGATAAGGCGCTGTATATGGCCGATCATTCGGTACAAAGGCTGTACAATCGTTTGATCGATCAAAACTATTACGAGGATATCGCCAAAAGTGGCTATTCGATAGAGATAGAAAAGGATTCAATTTTCGTGGATTACTCCGAATATCCATTTCCATTTCGATTCGTTGGAAAACAAAGGATTTTAAAGAGTGGCAATGTGGAATATCGGAATATGATAACCAAAGGGTACTTGGTAGAGACCAACTCAACTCCAAATAATTTGAACGGACTTAAGATTATAAAGTTCGACGTTTTAAACAACCAAGATTTGTAATTACGAACCTATGAATCGCAAAATTGACCAATTCAATCTTTGGATAAAACGGCATAGACTGTTCGCTTTCTTTGCCCCTATTATAGTTCTTCTGGCAGTATTCTTTGTAATGACCAGTATCAGTACTATGGGCAAGGACAAGCACAAAAGTAACAATGACGATGCGTACAACAATAATTTGCCGGACCATAACAAACAACTCGATGCTACGAAACCTAACGATATTTACAAAAAGTTACAACAAGATTCACTTGATCAATTGAGGTCAAAAGGACTCTTCAAGAGCATTTTAGAAACCAAGAATGAGAAAGATTCCTTAGAACGTATTTTAGAGGAACTCAATAACTTTTCTTTGGATGAAAAGGAAAACAGTAGCAATAGGAGTGTCAAGGACACTTCATATCCCGAAACAATTATTCCCGAGTACACTTCCAAAACCACGGATGCACAAAAAAAACTGGAATACAGAAATCTATTGATGCAAGCAAGGGATCAAAGGCTTGCCCGTAGTCAGGATTATTCCGCTCCATATACAGAACCATCCACCGACTCAAAGACAAATACAATAGCATTCGATGCAGCAATTTACCGTGACCAGTTTATTTTACCTGGTAACCGTGTTACCCTGATCTTAAAGGATGATATCTATTACAAGGGTAGGCGATTCCCTAGGAATACATTTGTATACGCAACAGCCAACGTGAAAGGATCAAGGGTTTTATTGGAAATAACCAATATTGACAATTTAGCAATGGAATTGACCGCAATTGATCAGGAAGATGGCATGGTCGGACTGCACAATGAGCGAGCTGGTCAATTGTTGCAGGAATTCACAGCCGATATTCAACAACAAAGTGTAAACGAATTATCGGAGGCTGTCGGCGAAACAGTAGAAATTCCATTGGCACAAAACCTGGTACGCTCCTTTGGCAATTTTTTCCAAAAGAAAAAATACAAACAGAAAGACAAGATACTTTTGGTAAATGGAGACCGTGTAATTCTAAAACCAAAAAAAATATAGTGATGATGAAGGCACTATTGCTCATATCGGTCCTATTTTCAGGGTGTGCGTTGGTTGGCCAAGCCTCTAGCGATACCTTGCAAATATCAAAGGACTTCAAGACCATTCTTATTTTTCCTGAAAACATTTCCGAAAGTAGTATCGGCAACGATTTCGGTTTTATTGTGGACTTACCAAAACCGGAAGGCGGCAAATTTAGTGGCCGAATAATAAAACTCTATTACGATGAACTCGCCATCGAAAAAGAAAATGTAACCAACTATTTGGTCATTACTGATACTGGAAACGTTTACGATTTTGTATTGGAATTGGTTGCGGTTCCGGAAAAAACGACATGGTACATCACTCAAGAAATGGCCGTTGCCAACATTGAGGGAAAACCAATTGAAAAAAGGAATGAAAATCAGCGGCAGATAGCAACACCTGAGAAGCTTAACAATGAAATGGAGAAAATGGACACTATTTCTCATATTAAAAACTCCGACAAAATAGTTGCTGG
Organism: Arenibacter algicola; assembly: GCF_018860365.1. Taxonomy (GTDB): domain Bacteria; phylum Bacteroidota; class Bacteroidia; order Flavobacteriales; family Flavobacteriaceae; genus Arenibacter; species Arenibacter algicola_B. The sequence goes on along the minus strand of NZ_JAHKPO010000029.1, from coordinate 93,880 downwards.
TAATTTTAAAGATAGTGCTACCAAAGAATTGTACCTATCCGACCCCTTGGAATATTATCGCCTTCGATGTTATTATATGCAATTCGACAAGCCTAAAATCAGTCGGTATTTTTCTAGATTGGACAATGTTTTCCTATGGCTAAAAGGTGTCTACTATAACGAGGACGAGCTTTATTTTCAATATAGAATAGAAAACAAGGAAGGCCTTGATATGGATATCAATTTTATAAAGCATCAAATTGCAACCAACTATAAAAATAGCAGTAGTAACCAAAAAATGGAGCTCAAACCGGTTTTTGTATATAAACAACCTAAAACCATTGCAGGAAAAAGCGAGAACCATTTTGTTGTGGTATTTAAAAAGTTTGCCTTGGATGAGAAAAAAGAGGTTCTGGTGGAATTGGACGAAGAGTCCGGCAACCGCAATCTTTCATTGCGCATTGGCCATGAAATTATCAATAATCCCATAAACTTTTAAAAATGAGGAACTCTATAGCCGTTTTGGCACTTTTCATTACGACAACGGCATATACGCAAAGCGGTAATTATGCCTCATCGGTCGGAATAAGCGGGGGTTACGCGGAGGATGGCTATGGTATAATGGCCACGTTCAATTACCACGTAAACAGAGAGCGTTATGTGCAATTAAGCATATTCGCCGCCATTGCAGAGGATAAAGGTACGTTTGATATTCCTTATAACATTTTCACTGTACAGCCCGGATACTTCATCAAGATTTGGGAACAGAAAAATTTTAAACGGTATGCCGTCAATTTTGGCGGTGGGGCAATTATCGGATACGAGGTCATTAACAATGGCAGCAACTTGCTTGAGAACGGAGCGATCATAGATGCTAAAAGTCAATTTATATATGGAGCCTATTTGGGACTGGAAGGGGAAATAACCCTCAGCAATGATTTCTCCTTTTTACTAAAGGCCAACGAATACTATCACGTCAATAGCGATATAGGAAATTTTTATCCTTATGTCGGAATCGGTCTTCGCTATTTTCTGTTCTAAACTCATTGAAGATGAAAAACTACAAAAGAGTAACTAAAGTAGTGCTGGGGCTTGTCGCCTTAATATCAGTGCTTATCATTGCTTGTAGCAAGGATTTTGAGGATATAATTTTGGATGATTTTGATTTTGATTTCTCCATTGAACAGCCTGAAACCAGTTTCGTTTTTGAAAGTGCCAAAACTTTATTTTCAATTGTTCCTGAAAAAGAAATAAGTACTGTTCATTATTATGCGCGATTTACGACTTTGAATGGCAAAGGATACTTCATGAACATGTTAGGCGATACTATCCTTGAGAATGATACGCTGAACATTATAGACAAGCAGTGGTCATATAATTATGTAGCCATCGATACTGGCATGCATAAAATTAACTTCATTGCTTGGGATTCAAATGCCAGGGAGAAAAAATTGGAACTATTGCACTATGCCAAATACGCCAGTTTTAGCTTTTTGCTAAACAAAGGGGTCAACGATTTTATCATCAATTCCAAGAATCCTGTGAACGTTACACTACTTAGGGATAAGGAAACTGAAAACCCCGATAATAAAGGGGAATTTGAAATAAGGTATCAGATAGAAAATGGAACCGGGAAACTCTATTTGAAAGAAGAAGCCTTTGACGCTGGAAAGCCATTTAACTTACCAAAAGGAATTTCAGAGATGGGATACCTTCCAGATACCTTGGGCGAACATAAATTAATCGTTACGGCCAAAGCTCCTGATGGTGCTACCTTGACCGAGGTTCTTCTTATTACTGTACTTAACCTCGGCTTTACAATTAATGCCACTGCTGCATCGACCCAAGTGGAATTGAATACTAATTTGGCCGTCGCCATAGATCTGAGGACCCAAGACGAAGAATCTGACGTAGCATATGAAATTACCCATTCCTTTTCATCTACTAGCGAAGGTGCAGGTATCGTGCGCGACCAGAACGGTGGCGTAATGGATCCAGGTAAATTTAGGCCTATAATTCCCAATTCCTACAATTTCACTTTTACGAGTACTGAACTGGGAAAACGGACAATATTCTTTGATGTGAGGGATTCCAACGGACAGATAAAACAGGACAGCGTTGAAATCGAGGTGGCGAACATCCCATTTACTTTTTCCGGTAATTCAGAAAGCAATTCAGTTTTTTTAAATGAGCGTACTCAACTCAATTTTAATATTAAATCCAATGGCAACACAGAGAATATAGATTACAATATTTCCTATGAAATTGTGGAGGGCAACGGAAGGCTGACCGGGATCCATGACAACACCCTACAGAACTCAACAGGCTATCCAGTGGAACTTGGCAACTTTTCACTTTTTTATTATCCAGAAAGTTTAGGTTCGCACCAAATTTCATTTATTGTAACCGACAATTACGGTCAGGAAGTGGGGCCGGTCAATATTGACCTTGAAACTAAACAGAACGATTTTACATTGAGTATGACCCCGTCAAAGACTTCCGAGTTTGCAAATTTACCAGTAGATATAATTATTGACATCAATGAAATACCTGAAGGAACCAATGATACTTATGAAGCCTTTTATTCATCCGGCAGAAATAGTTCACTTCGAGTAAACGGAATAGAATACGGACCAGGCGAAAAATTTCAACTTGTACCAAATAACAATAATGTAGTCTATACTGGTACCCAAGCTGGTCAGCATGATATAGTTCTGAGTGTAGAGTCAAGTGCAAATGTGACTCATACTGCGAATACTATGGTGAACTACAACCAAGTGGATTTTCTGTTCACAGGTGGAAGTCAAAAAACAGATATTTCAGTCGGGGAGATCACCTCGCTTAACTTCAACATTTCGGAAAGTATTGGTTCTTCAGAATATAATATCAGATATAGCTCAAACGGCAATGCCCTTATTAGGAATGAAAATGGCACAGAAGTGAGTGCAGGAAATATTTATGATATTCCCAAAGGAAATTTCAACTGGAGTCTGGAAGGTACCGACGAGAGCAATATCAATTTAACCTTTTATGTTCAAAACGATACCGGTCTGGAAAAAACGGTTACCATATCCATCGGCGTAACGCCAAAGAATTATAATTTTACAGCAAATGCGACACAATCACAGGTTTATATTGGAGAAACTGTAGATATTAATTTCAATATTACCGAATTGGGCATCGGAGGAGATAGCTATGTGATGTATTTTTCATCCGGAGGCAGCAACGGTAGCTTTGAATTTCAAGGCAATACTTATGCGGCAGGTGAAAGTTTTAACGTTCCAGTTGGCTCTTTCCAGGGAAGGTATACTGGTATATCTGAATCCAACCATAATATTGAGTTTACGGTCAGATCATCTTCAGAGGTTGAAAAAACAGCAGATGTAAATATCAATTTTGAAAAGTATGAAGAATTTTTTGATCTTACTATCGGCCAATCAACCCAAGATAAATATGAAAATCAACCCTTCCTATTGAATGTGGTCACAAATGCCGCCTCTGGACACGATACAACTGTCATGTACCAAATGACATTTGAATTCGCCGATATGAATGGGGGTTATATAAACCATCAGGGAAAGATATATAGGGAAGGTGAGGTTATTCCCCTGGAGTACGGGTCTGTTGCGATGCAGTTTTATCCACAAATCGACGACAGTTTTACTATTAATTTCCGTGTCGAGAATTCAACCGGCATATCACAGACCACCAGTGAATCGATATTAATGCTTAAAAAGCCCACAGCAGCCGTCAAAGGAGAGAAGCATAATATACGATGTGGTGGTCTAAATGGCTGTGACTACGTGGTTCGGATATATACCTGTTTTGCTGCAAATTGTTCCGAAGCGTACAACGGTGCTACTTTACAACAGGTGGAGGTTCGTATTTACAACATTGATGATAGAAGATGGGATACAATGCTATTCAATTACAATGACGCCAGAGGAACGGGTGTTGAACGTTATTTTGAACTAGAGGAAGAACCCAGAGAGAATAGACTTAAGTATCTAGACCAAGATTATGAGGTTAGGGTACAGGACAGTAATGGACAATGGAGTAATACCGTAAGGGGGTCAATAATAAGAGTCTAAAGGAAAAGGTAACATAAGAACCATTATGGGAATTAACTTTTTTTGAGAATAATGGTTACCAAAACATCGGTGCCGCCAAGATTATCCTGGGTCTCTACCACAAGTTTATTTTTGGTAAACTCCATTATCTTCATTTCATTTCGTGTTTCAAAAACGATACGATTATTGTTTACGAGTTGATAAGTGTCGGTTTCTATCGTAGTAAAAGCTTGATTTCCATCACAAGCAAGCCCGTTCTCGTTAATGTTATAAACACCTTTCTCGCCTTCTCCCCTTTCAGCAAAAAAGGTCAAATTATCTTTGATACATTGTTTGATTTCCTGTGTATTGAACAAATCTATATTTGAGGTGCCGTCGCCATTGATATCCACTGCCCTATCGGTCATAATAGATTGATATTCCCATTGGCCCAGTAAGGCTTGAGCCTTGTCCGATTCTGAAAGATTATCATTATCATTACTACATGCAAAAAATATCAAAATAGAAAAAATGAGAAAAACATTAGTAATAATTTTCATCTGTTATTTTTTTGTTTTTAAAAGGTCAGACCTGCCCGACTACTTCATTCAGGCGGGTGTAATTCGCCAATAATCATGTACTCACGAGTTTTTATTTTAAATTTTGGAGTTCGTGAATCTTCGATTTCGGTTGATATCAAGAATTTTCATGGCTCATTTCATAAGAACATGTTTTAGACCTTTGCATAAAGATAAATATTATGAGCGTAGGTATGGCAATCATTAAAACACTAATTATATCTTCATTTAATTAAACTTCCATAAATTTACAAAAACCCTTTAGTGTAACACCTGTTGCCCTGTTTGGCCTCATGGCTCTGGCTTTAGGGTTTTGTTTCTTTAAATTCTTAAGTAGAGGATTTAATCCCGATGAAACCCATACTTTACCAACTCTTTTAATAAAGATTCATAATGCCTTTCCGGAAAGTCCCTTCGTTCATTCAGGAAATGGCGTAGGGTATCCCTTGGCATTTTACAGTTGTCCTCCAACTTCCTAATAGAGAGAGCTTCCCGTTCCAACAACCAATTTCTTAGGGGTACAAACTTATAATCCATAGTGGTATAGATTTTTGAACTTATTACAAAAGTACTTAAAAGCGTACAATTTAAATTATATATTTTAATCAAAATGAAGGACTTAAAAAAGCCCTTCATCTGCGAAGGAGTAATATCCCTCCCTGGTGATTATTATACTGTCAAGGGTTGATATGTCCACCAACTTAGAGGCTTCCCTCAATTTGTTGGAGATCTGTTTATCTGCTTCTGAAGGTTTCAGATTGCCAGATGGATGGTTGTGAACCAGGATCAGGGAGCTTGTTTTGATCAGGATGGCATGTCGCAGCACATCCTTTGTCGAAATGAGACAACCGTTATCGGTGCCAGATGTTAGATGGTGTATGTTCACCACCTGATTTTTACGGTTCAAATGTATGACCTTCACTTCTTCGTGATCGTCCATTACATCGTCAAAATATGGATAAATGAACTCTCTCACGGAACTCGAAGAGGTTATTTGAAAAGTGGGTAGTTCTGTTCTCCTGTAAATGGCCGTTAGCTCTCCAACGAAATCTTTAAAGGTTGCGATTCGAATGTCTTTCATAATAGTATGTTTTTAAGATTATGCGGCGAAAAAAATCAACAGGAGCGTAGCGGTGGGGATAAGTCCATGTGGAGATTTTAAAAAATTGTGGTGGGCTCCCCCGACAGGAGGGATACCCCATTTTTTCAAATACTACATGGACAGGGCAAATGCGGCTTGATTAAATTGCGGCATAAGTATGAAAAATGAATTTTTAGGCTGGCACCTACCCTAATAAATAAGAAACTCCCAGATCATTTTGGAAGAGTTCGATTCCCTTTTTAAAACGAACCCAGTTAGATCGGTATAGAAATTAATTGTAACCATAAAATATTGATATTAGGACGATTCCGCCCATAGTCGATCCCTTAGTCCTGAAAAATTACGCAAGTGCGGAATCCCAATGTTCATGTTACACGCTAACTCGAACCGATGTCCTTTTTTTGCATATATCAAATGGATATCTTGCTAGTAGAGGGTCAAAATGGTTGTCTTTTTAATGGAAAAAATGATAAGAATAAAAAAAATAGAGATAAAGTTTCCTAAATGGAAATGATGGCAAGTAAGTTTGGGATTGGGAATAATTTACATATTTACAAATGTAAATTCAATAGAACTATTACATGTAGCAAAAGAACTGCTGAAAGTTTGGCTAGAAGGTTAATGTGCTAAGGTTTCATTTGCAGATTGGCGAACAGACAAAGTTCCTTTATCTCGTCGACAGTTCTTCTTCCTGCATTCTTGGTGCCCAAAAGTTTCTTCATCGAGAGCTTGGCCAAGTCCTGGGTCGTTCCTTCCCATATGTCGATATGGTCTATTGCTTTCAATACGTTCAATGCCCGGGTGGACAACGGCAATTGGCAGATCTTGGTGTTCTTGTCAACGTTGACAAATTTGGATATCAAGTTGACCTCCTCTTCCATTTCCTTATAAAGGAGAGGAACTTGTTTCTTGAATTTTCTTATGGTGGATAGGGCTTCCAAAAATTCATAGTAAGTGATCATGTTCTTTTTATTTTTCGATCTCGAACGCTTTTAGCTTGGGTATGCGTACCCTATCCGGTTCCTGCTTTTGAAAATCTTTTATTTCTTGTACGACAAGATTCATGTCCTTCAAAAACTCGGTATCCGCCCCGTTTTCCTTTGCGACCTGATAATAGGCCTCCAAGTTGGCACGGTAAATAAATCGTGACCGACAGTCACGAACGCCGGGACATCATTTTTGATGCATTTTATCAATATGCCCTTTTGGTCTTTCATCATTTTATTAAACTTTATAAATGTTCAATGAAGTTCATGCGTTTGCCCAAAATCCTGATAATAAAAATTTCGTTTGCATTGTGAAATTGATAAAAAATTACATGGGCTTTATAACTGAAATATTTTAAGGAATCGGCAATTGTCGAGGCATCTTTGGCCAATTCTGGTCGTTCAGCTAGTTCTTCCAAAAAACCTTCCAGATCGAGTAAGTACTTGGTCGCCTGGTCAGGGCCAAAAAACTTTATTCCGTACTTATACATACCCACTAGGTCATATTGTGCCCTTGCAGATAAACTATAATTCCCCATTATCCACTTTTGCGATAATGTCGCTTATTTTCAGATTGCTTCTTCCGCTTTGCAACCCTTCATCTATGGCAGTTTTAAGTTCTAGGAGCTTCATATTCTGTTCTTGATCCTTTCTTACCAAATCTCTTATGTATTCACTATCATTGGTAAAGTCCCCCGCCTGAACCCTAAGCTTTATCCAACCATCCTGTTGATCGGTAAAAGTGATTGATTTTCTTACTGTTTCCATAATTTTAAATTATGGTGCAATATAGTTCTTTTTTGCACCATATTCAAAAATACTTGTTTTCTAACCACCCTTTATTTGAATTTTAAGCTTTGTTTAATTTTCTGATTCGGTTTGCGATTTTCTCGATGCCCTTGCGCTCTCCCGTCTCGATATATCTTGCGGCAAAGGTATTGCAAGAATTGCACAACCCTTTTAAAATAACGTCATTAAGGTTATTTAGATAACTTTTATAGTTGACCAACTTTTTACTTTGGGCACCACAATTACAAAATATAGAGTTCACCGCAATTTCTATGTCCTCTTTATATGAAGGACCAAACATTATTTGCAATTGAAAGGAATCTATTTCAACTTCATCATCATGAATTATATGATTGGTTCTTTTTATGGTCATGTAATATCGTTTATTTAGACTTTATGTTTCGGGATTACTTCACCCCAATTTAGATTTTTTGATTTGGAAGCGTGCCTAAGGGTTTGGGCTCCGGAAAATCGCATGGGACTTCAATTTCCTGTTCGTGCAATAATCCACCACCAATTTTATCAATCCTTGTACATTCTTCCTCTTTTGTGCAACCAACTAATGTAAGAATAACAAAGCTTATTATGCCTTGAGCAACTTTATATCTCATGTTCTTGATAATCCTTTTTTTAAACTTTCAACGTATCGGTGATATGTAGTGGACGCAGCGATAGCAAGTCTGATCTTATATCACTTGTTACACCTCGTTATTCAAGTGTTTCCATTCCAAATAGGGCTTGAGTTATTAACCGATTTAAAGATTCCAAATTTCCTTTATGCCCTTCGTTCAGAGCTAAATAATATAAATCAGTGTCATCAATTATAATCTTGTGTTCAATTTCAAATAGTTCAGATGCTTGTTGATTTAGAATGAATCTTGCGACTCTCCCGTTACCATCAAGAAAAGGGTGAATTCTTAAAAATTGGTGATGAAAATGGACTAATGCACTTATTTTGTTAGTTGGACTATCTTTCTTAATCTCTGTATAATTAGTTCTCCACCATTCCAGAAGTCCAGTTGTTTCATCAGCTACTATTTCTGGTTCTGGCGGTATAAAAGTGGCATTTTCTATTCCAGTTGCAGTTGGACTTCCAATCCAAACTTTTTGTGTCCTTAATTCTCCTAATTGTGTTCCTTGTTCTCCAAATAGAAGTAATTTATGGAGTGAGCAAAGTTCCGCTAAATCTAATTCACTCGAATTTATGTCACCTTTAGGAAATACTACTTTAATTTTATCTCTTCCACTTCTATCATTCTTCTTCACTAAGTCACTTGTACTTAGAGTGGTTTCATATGTCATGTTTGCGACTCGCTCAATTCTTTTAAGAGGAGACTTTATTGAGCTGAATCTTTTTCCAATTTCATCTAAAAGATATTCAGATTGTTTGTCAAGTAACTTTTTCAAAAAGTTGTTTTGTTGCGAGAAAAAACTTGTTTGTTCTTCCTTATTCATTTCAATTCCAAAAAGTTCAAGCCTAATCCCGTACCCCATTGGACTATTTAAGAGAGCTACTATTCTTTCTTTATGGTATATTATGGCTTTCTTATCTTGCTGTGATGCTAATTCAATTAATTCTGTTCGTTCTCCTGGAGTAATATGTTGGTTAGCTATAAATACTATTCCATCTGCATCGTTTTTGTGGACTCCTTCCAAGTCATGGTTGAATTTATCTTTAATATCCTTAAATGCCTTTTGATCAATCCCAAAATAGCATGCAGCAACATAGTCCCATCCATTCTTTTCACAAATTATATCCTTAAGACCGTCTGGACCTCCTAATGGACATTGAGGATCGACAGATTCAAAGCCTTCCATGATTAGAATTTTGGCTCCCAATCTCTCAGCTTGGACATTTCCTCCTCTCCAGTTTATTAAATGTATTTCAGTACTCATATTTATTTTCTAATGAGGTGTATCAACGGGATAGCATCATTGATGCTATCCTTTATTTGAACTTTTTAGGGCATATGAATTATTTTAAAATCGATTCCCCATAAAAATCTATGAATGTTTTTCTCCAAGTCTGAGGAAAGGGGTATTTTTTTAATTCCTTCATATCATAGGCCATTAACAACGATTGAGATATTGCAACAATTCCCTTATGTTTTTTGCTATAGATTTTACCTTCGCAAAGCACTCTATCTTCCAACAATTCAATTATATCCAAAGAAATGACAACTTGATCTGGATAGGTCACGGGAAAGATATATTTACAATCCTGCCAAGCCAATATAGGAACTATCCTATTAGAATCGAACTCGCCTTCATGCATTTTTTGAAACATCTCAATACGTGCCGATTCTATCCAGCGAAGGTAAACTGTGTTGTTCACGTGTTGTGCAGCATCCATATCACCCCATTGTACGGGAAGTTCAAGAGCTACATAACTATTGGAAATATTATCTCTCACGCCAATGATTATTTAGACTTTTGTCGATTATAGTTATCAATCAATGCTTCTGAAACTATTTTGGCTTTTTCATTGCTTATGCAAGCAAAAGTAATTTTTTTTGTACTTGTAAATTCTTTTAGCAGCTTACTAACATCCTCAACGTTCAGAAAACCATTCTCCCTTAAGTTGCCCAATATATCGCTATATCTATGCGACCTAAAACCATCTTCTAACATACCATTTATTTAAACTTTGGTTTAGTGGTCATTCCATTTTTCGCCACCATCCATTTCTCTTTCTAATATAGATTATTTGCCCTGTATGATAGGCGTTATGGGAACAAACATTCACAATGTTCGAGCTCCATTCATTTAGTTGTTCCTCTGTGGCCGCAATTACTTTCTGTTCCCATTCAGTTTGAATGCTATCCAACTTTCTGATTGCTAGAGGCCATTGCTCACCTTTAAACTGTTTAAAAGTAGTATTATTGTCATCATTAAAATCGGGGAGGGTATTTCCTTCAAAGGCATTGAGTACTCGTTCGTTCCAAAATATCAAGTGCGACACCAATTGCCCTATTGAATGGTTTTCCGAATTATCTCTCCAATTTGATTGTTCGGCCGTAACACCGTCCAAGGCCATATTTATCGGAGCGAACCAGTCTTCTTTGTTATGCGTATGCTTCAATTGCTCAAGAAGTAAGTTTCTTATTGACGGATTCTCATTTTGAGCATGACAATTCAATACTAATAATCCAATACTTATAGCTAATATTATTCTCATCCCTTACTTGAATTTTCAATTCTATTACGTTTTTCCGAGAAAGTGTCTAACTCATCCCTTATTTGAACATTTCTAAATTAAACAATTTTGAAGTGTGCTTTGTTCGAAAATTTGGGAAACTTACTTAAATAAAATAAGTCAATTCCGAACGCAACGGACCGATAGTCCGCCAAGAATATCAGCATCGAAACGGAACACTTTTGATTTATTTGATTTAAGTGGTTCAACATTGGATGGGCCACCATAATGCAAGTTCCATTCCCAGGCTTTGCCCTCTTCACCGGTATGCGTGGACGACCACCATAAACCGAGGATACCAAGGACGCGATAACTACCACCGGCCATGCGCTGACCTCCTGGAAGCGCATTAAACCCGCTGCTGTTAGTGCCGTTGCCGTCTTCTTTCCAGCCATTTACGCTTTTGAGGGCTTCACCTGCCTTGTCGGTTCCGCCAAATTCACTCACAAGTATAGACCATTCGCTATCCGTTGCCAAATGCCAACCGTTTGGGCAAGCTTTTTTTGCTGCTTCCCAGGTGTATAGCAAGCCTAGCTCTTTTCGATTGTTCTCATTGTCATCATACGCGTAACTGCCCTGTACTTTATAGTTCAGGTTTTGGGCCATCCATGTAAATGTAGTGCCCGTCAAAGCGTTTTTAAAGCTGATGGTTTTATACGTTTGTCTATCGCGATAATCAGTAAAGGCGCCAGTGGATTGGGCAATTCCTACCTGTGTAAAAAGCAAGGTAGAAAGTAGGGCAAAGAGGTGCTGTTTCATCATAGTTGGTTCGAATTTACTTTTACGGTTGTAGCTGTTTCAGCAGAGTCCATTTCAATTGAGAAGTCCTAGTCATGGTTGTAGAAGGCAAATCAGTGTCTCAGAATTGCCCTGTCAAATATGTCCTTTAACTTTTTATTGTTTACTGTCCTAAAAGGCTTGCCCCCAACAAATGAATATCACTATTGATGATACCCTGCATATAGACCTAAGCATGCCTACGTATGAATAGCAGTGAAAGTTCCGTTACGGACTTTAAATGATTCTTTATTAGAACTTTAGAGAACTAGACTAATACTTCTCTTAAGATACATTGTTATGGGTTTTTTTTCTCAAGTATATTACTTCCAAGGTCCATTCTTTGTGACATTAAAAAAGGATTTACCATCGTACCGATAAAGTCCGCCTCCGCCACCAACCCAAAGTCGACCTTCTTTATCTTCAAAAATTGTTTGTACAGCCCTAACATCGAGACCTTGCTTTTGACTGTAATTGGTAAAGCTGGCCTTACCGTTCGGAAGAGATTCCCCATTATAACGATATACACCATAGCCTTCAGAGCTAAACCAGATATTTCCCTTCTTATCTTCATAAATGACACAAACTTCATTGTTACCAATACTATTCTTTTCGGTGTAATTGGTAAAGGTTAAACCATCATATCGACTTACCCCACCAAATCTTGTTCCGAACCATATATTCCCCTTGCTATCTTCCATTATATTGTCAACGCTGTTATCCGTTAGCCCATCTTTTTCAGAATATTGTGTAAATGATCGGCCATCAAATTTAAAGCCACCAAAACCATTTGTGCTAAACCACATATTACCTGCCCTATCCTCTGTTATAGACCAGCTTGTTCCCTTGGTGATAAATTCGCCCGTCACTTTCTCAGGATAGGGAAGTTCAAATGGCGCCCAGTTTGTGCCATCAAATAGAAATATACCTGTTTCTGAACCTGCCCAAATATTATTTTTACGGTCCGCAAATATGCTCCAGAATCCTTGACCTCTAAAATATTTCCAATCAGTATAATTGGTGAACCGTTTGCCACCTTCATTATTACTTGACCAGTCGTATTTCACAACACCATGGTCCGTAGCGAACCATATATTTTTCTCCCTATCTTCTGTGATGCCAGTAATTTGTTGCCCATCAAATCCCTGTGCATTGGAGAAATAAGAAATGCTATCTCCATCATAGTGCGCTACGCCATACCCATTAGTGCCAAACCATAGGTTTCCATTTTTATCCTGAAATATTTGTCTTATATATTCGGATATTTGTGAATTTTTTTTTGGGGTTGCTTCTGATTCATTTGTAGTGTTTTCTGATCTGGCTGGTTTGTCCTTAGCACCACAGGAAGTAATAAGAACAACAGAAAATAGGAGAAGATAAATTTGAGTATTCAGTATAGTCATTTTTATGTATTTGATTTGTAGTTTGATTTCAAAGATGTTTTGTCCTAGACCATTGTTTAATTGAACTTTATCAATATTATTTTTAATTTAATTTTCGTACAACATTAGCATTCCTATCCCAAACAATAACTTTTCCAAAATGGCTAGAGGTAACAATATACTTTCCGTCAGGACTCCAATCAACTCCCCACAAATTATCATCTGAGAATCCCGTTTTTAATAATTTCCCTTTTTTGGACCATATTCTTAAAGCGTCGCTCGCAGTTGCCAACCTGTTACCTGTTTTATTCCAACTTATATTTCTGTATTCCGTCTTACTTACCTCAATTTGCCGGATCAATGTTCCGCTAGGATTCCAAAATTGCAGTAATGGTTTATAGGGGACCTTATTATCTCCATAATCTCCTGTTACAAAGAACTTTCCCGATTTGTGCCATTTCACACAAAGCATCAATACTTTCTCGTCACGATGTTTAATTTTTTTCAGGAGATCCCCATTTTCGTTATAGATCCACATGTCGTCACCTAGAACAATAATTTCGTTTTTAAAAGGGTGCCAATCAACTGCAACATAACTTTTCGTATCTTCTTTTTTTATAGTGTTAGTGAGCTGTCCATCTTTTGTCCAAATAGTTAGAACCCCTTCATAATCTGCAATCGCAATCAATTCTCCATTGAAATTCCAGGCTATCGATCTACCACCAATATTATCTCCACTTTCAAATTGAATAGTCCTGTCATTTTCAACGTCCAAGATTTTCGAACCATTGTCAATAGCGGCTATCGCCAAAATATTTTTTATAGGATGCCATCTAACCCGTTTGACTTCAGATTCATTCTTATAGATTCTAAGTAGTTCAAAAGTGTGGCCATTATATATTCTAATTCTTTTGTCATCACCCCCTACAGCAATAAAATTACCATCGTTGCTCCAATTGGCTGTCCAAAGAATTCTGTTTTCATCCTGTTCTTGCGAATAACAATCCATTATACCCATTATAAGAAGGCAGTATATTATAATCACTTTTCTTATTTCCATGTTCACAATTTTTCGTTTTTGGCGACAACAGTAACCTCGAATTCGATTGCATCGGAAATGGTATCGTCCTTTAAGCTACTTAGCAAACTCTTGGATTCATAGTTCACTTTCCACCGTGTTCGATCAATAATAAATTTAGTTGTCATTACCAACTTGCCCTTATCATGTTTTAAAATAGCCTTGTATGCTATTGGCTCGGTTATATTTTTGATGGTCAAATTCGCTTCAATATCCAAATTGATGCTGTCGGAATATTTTATTCCCGTAATTTCTAATTTGGCATTTGGATATTTTTCTACATTGAAAAAGTCTTCATTTTTAAGGTGCCATACCAACATTTCATTATATTTTCCATCGGTATTTATAATAGAATTCATGTCTATCTCAAATCGTCCTCCTGATAAAGAATCCTTATCTTTAAGAATCACACCACTCTTAAAGTTTACAGTACCGTGGTGTTTGTTAAACTTAAAAAGATTGGAGCCAGTCCACTTAATTAAACTTTCGCTTGTGTTCATTTTAATCTCCTCTTGTGCCCTTGCCAAACCTACTGAACATAGGATGAATAATAATAATAATATACCTTTTTTCATGATTACTATTTATATCAAAACTATGGTCACGTTTCCCAAATCATGTCAAAAAAATGTAAAACAAGTGTAAAAAATTGTAACTTTTTACCTAATTGAATCTTGGTAATGATTATTATAATGAAGTACAGAATTTTGATTTCAGGTTTTTTGCTGGTTCTATCTTCTTTTGCCTTATTGGCTTATGTAGGCATTGATGAAAATGACAATTTTTCGGAGCGGGTAAAAATTGCTTTAAGGGATTCGGGAAACAGGTTGCTATTGTCGAACGATGACTCCACATCACTGATATTGCCTATAGTTGAATTGGACAAGAATAATTTTGAACTATCATTTCAAAACAAGTTGTCGATTCTACCCGACAGCTTGGTAACTATTATTGGCCATAGTTTTGAGACTGCACATTTGCCCATTAACTATATCGTAGAAGTTATCAACCTTGATAGTGGGGAAGTCTCTTATAGCTATGAAATCAAAAAGGACATGGAAAAAAACATTATTCCTTGCATTGGGCGAAACCTGCCCAAGGATAATTATAAAATTAAAATTCTTTTTACAGAGCAGCAATCGTTATTAATACAAAATAAGAACTCTTCCATAATTTCTTTGATTGGAATAGGATTCTTAGGTTTTGGATTGCTGTATTGGAAGAAAGAGAAAATGAGTTATTCCGAGGAAGGCCTTTCACCGTTTTCGAAAATTGGTAATTATGAATTTCATAAAGAACAGAATAAATTGGTAAGAGGTAGTTCCACTATTAAACTTAGTATGAAGGAATGTGAATTGATTTCAATATTTGCTGAAAAACCAAATCAAATTATTAGACGCGACTTCCTCATTAAAGCGGTTTGGGAAGATAATGGGGTTTTTGTTGGCCGGAGCCTGGACACCTTCATTTCGAAAATCCGGAAAAAATTTGAAGACGATGATTCCATAAATATTATCAATATCCATGGCGTGGGATATAAACTTGAAATTTCTTAAGGCACCTTCTTTATTTTCCTCCTATATAATTAGACCAATAAATGGGCGATTTTACAACATATTCTCCTTATTCATCCTTTATTTAAACTTTTTTATTGACTACAAAGTATTGGCCAGCCAATTTCTGCTCTATATTTTTGTTCAAGAAAAGTACGCTGTAGTTTACTGTCAAAGTAACCATCATATTTTCCTAATTCAATAAATTGAAAATCCCACTGAAAACTTCTTAGTTTTTCTATTTGAAAAAGAGCAAGACAACCTGTTCCTTTGGAACCTTTGAAATGCTCTTTAAATCTTTGTCTTAGGTTATAGCTATGCCCGGTGTAAACAATATATTTGTTAGAACCCTGCTGAAGAATTTTAAATTCTTCTGGCAACTTATCTGATTCTCTGATTTTCTTTTCTAAGTTATAGTGTTTTTTGTCAGTTCTGCTGCCAAATTGAACAAATAATTCTTTAGGTACATTGGTTAAAATTTGATAAATACCCGGTTTTCTTGGAACTTCTAGAGCTAGATGTTCAAGGTCTTCGTAGTTAACCGGTAGCTCCTCCCAGTTTTGCGATATATTTTCTATTAAATTCACTATCCTTTATTTGAACTTTAGAGAACTGGACTAGTGCTTTTCATAGGAGCAAGGTGTTGTGCGTTCGTGCTTATTATTATTTAGTCTGCAAGGAGGTAAGTATATCCCTTTTCTTGCATTAAGATATAAGCTTTATTCATACAGGCTCAGTACTTAATTAAAGTGCAGTTATGTCATAAGGAACACAATTATCATAAAAATAGTAACTATTACGCCCAAACCCCATAAACACCCTGCATATTGCTTGTTTTTTCTATGATTTTCTGCATCTTTAAAATTTGTAAATTGAATCACACCACCATCAGTAATATTTTCAAATTCATATTGCCTTAATTTATTATTCCAATTTCTTGCTTTAATTAAGATAAAAACACCTAACAACAATCCAATTACAAAAATAGTCAGTCGTATGTATCGGTCAGTTATTTTTTGTTCCTCTTTATCTTTTGCTTCTTGTACTTTTCTTTCTTCAGCTCTCATTTTATCGTATTCATTTCCAGATATAATGTTTTGTTCTTTAACTCTGGCATTGTAGTTTACTTTTGCATTCTCGCTTAAAAGTAATTCACGCATCTCTTCGGGGAACTCAGGAGTATGGTAATAATAATTTTTCCATAATCCTGACCATTTATCTGGGGCATTCGTTTCATTTAAATAATTACTATAAACGTTTCTCACTGCATTGCTATATTCTTCAAGTTGCATGGCGACAATTTTAGACTTACCATTTTTAAACTGATATAATCTTGAAATATCCTGCATAACCACTAAAGCCGCACATTGTTTAGCATAAGTATCTACCATATTCTTACCCTTAACATTTTTAAGAACATTTTCAGCAGTTGGGACATCAAATAACGATTGGTTGGTTTGAGCACTAATGACACTTGTTAAGACTATAAAAAAAACGAAGACTACTAAACTTATGTGATGATTTAAATTTATTTTCATGCCTTTAACAGTTAAGGGTATAGATATTTTTTTGCTGTTTTTTCATTTCTCAATTTAAGCATTTTTCATATAATTATTTTCAATCGTAGATATTTGTGTTGGCAAAACGAAATTTATAATATATGTTTTTGGTTTTTTGGGTATGTTCGTTAAGGCACATAGTTTACAAAAGTTAAAGATTAGCCTTTACACTAAATTAGTCTCTAACCTTGTTGCTTGTTCTTTATTTCTTAAATACTTGTAATACGTATCTAGAATTATTTACACTCTCGCAGATTTCAGAAACAGTTAATTTACCCTTTTGTCAGCAGTAGCCTGGTTATTTTTAAACAAAGGAAAAAAATTAGAATAGTAAAGAATAATTTGAATGGAATTTTTTATATTTGTGTCAGGTGTTTTTGGTATGCCTGCTCGTTCGTGCGAAGATTTCATCAACCAATAACTAGATAATATAACCCCTTCAGAGCTTATTATCCAACCACAGTATACGAACGCAAAATTTCAGGATAATAGTCTTTGAACTAAAGGATTATATTATGAACACTATTGACTACTTCAAACTTCAAGCAAAAAATCTACACAGGGACTTCAAGACCCAAACTCCTCTTGTTGACAAAACGATAGGCCGTTTTCAGTACGAGTATTCGCCGAAGTATTTTCAAATTTATGATATTATTTCGGACTTTGATATCGACGAGCAAAATTTTAGCCTCATGAACGCACAGCATGTAATCGCCAATATTGCAGGCTTTGATAAATGGGGTACTCTGATAAAAGTATCGGCGTCAAAATTGGAACTTGCCAAATTATTATTTGAGCATCAAGATAAAATTGATTTGATTTCATGGAATTTTTATATTGCTGACGCACAATCTATGAATGAAGACGAGGTCGACGCAGGGATGCAAGTAGAAATATTCAAACAAGTTGTTATTGAAGATAATATTTTTGACATGGTAATAGATAGTTATCTTATAAAGGATGACTATCTATAATTGCTCCGATTTAATGGTTTGCTCAATGTTATCGTAGTAGTAGTAGTAGTAGTAGTAGTAGTAGTAGGGTTACTGCTAACGACGGGATAGCATCATTGATGCTATCCTTTATTTG
This sequence comes from Arenibacter algicola, assembly GCF_018860365.1. GTDB lineage: Bacteria > Bacteroidota > Bacteroidia > Flavobacteriales > Flavobacteriaceae > Arenibacter > Arenibacter algicola_B. The sequence goes on along the minus strand of NZ_JAHKPO010000029.1, from coordinate 75,763 downwards.
AACTTTAGAGAACTGGTCTAGGCTTTTCATAGGAGGTTTTGTTACGGAATGATAACTCTTTCAAGACTCTAATATTTCAGAAATTAATGTCTTATATTCTTGAATATCCTTTTCAAATTTTTTCTGTATGGCAATCCATAATACAATTCCTACTGCTAATAGTATTCCTCCAAGTATGTACATGGAAGCACTGCTACTCATTCCTGAAATTATTGCGATTAAGAAACCCAAACCTAAGAACATATGTGTAAATATTATCAATGTTATTAGAAAGTGTTGAGTAAAAGAAATTTCTACGTAGGTCTCATATTCCGTATCCGTTTTAAATAATTTTCCGTTAACAATAGTCCAATTATGGAATACCATGTACCATGCGTACAGAATTCGTTTACGCATTTTAAATGTTATTGAATTGTGTTTATCATTATCCATATCAAAAACAAATCCATTAAGGGACCCAAGCGCGGATTCTAATTTCTTACTAATCTCTAAAAGATTACTTTTTACTTTAAAATTCCATGCTTTCATATTATCATTTTAATTGTTTGTAACAATGTGATAGTATCCTTGAATATCTCGCTTATAAGACTAAGTTAATCAATAATATTTCGATTATATTTTTAATCCTTTATTTGAACTTTACTAAATGTCGCAGAAAGTTTTTATTTTTTCCATTTAATTTTTACCGCGGATATTTTCGCCGACTCTAATCTATCGGTTGTCAATATTTCAAATCCATTTTGGAGATAAAAATTCAAAGGTGAACTGTAAAATTCTCCGTTATTCTTTTTGTCTTTGTTGTGGTCAATTACCCATCCACTTAATTCATTTTCTTTTTGTTTTGCAAGTTCTAATATTTTATTTCCAAATCCTTTTCCGTGAATGTCCGAGTCTAAGATTATCGCGAACCACTTTTCATTATCTCTTTTAAAGTCAAAATACCACCCTTCAATTTTTTCGCTTGAATCAATTAACAAAATATGAGACTGGCTAGTCAGCTTGTTAAGATATTCGTCAAGCTCTTTTAGTGTCTTGTAGGATAGTTTTTCAGGGTATTCATTATTCCATAGCTCAAAAATCTCAAGTTTTTCAGAATCAGATAAAATTGAACGCCTAATGAATTCCATTCTTAAGAATTTGTTTATAATTGGCTACAACCTATGAATATAGATTATTAATAATCTATACATCCTTTATGTGCGGAACTTTTATATACCTGAAAAACAGAAAACTCATTACAAAATCCGCTTTTTGTAAAGAATATCCTTTATTTGAACTTTGTAATTTGATACATTTTTACTTATTCAAGTTTTTGTTCAAAAAACCAATCCAGTAAACCTTCGGTACTATTAACCTGATTCCAAATGTCATGACCTGCACTTGAAAACTCAGTGTACTGCGGATTTCCGCCGGCATCTCTAATAGCCTTGATCATATCACGTGACAAACTCACAGGGACACTTCTATCTTTTTCGCCATGGAAGGCCCAAATTGGAACGTCGATTATGCTTTGTGCTAGATCAGGATTACCACCTCCACAAATAGGAATTGCTGCAGCAAACATTTTTGGACGGACCGAAATGAAATGCCATGAACCATAACCGCCCATAGAAAGTCCAATAACATAACGCCTTTTTTCATCAATCCTGAATTCTTTTTCCAATTCATCTACAGCCTCAAAAACTAGTGTGGCCACGTCCGATTGATTTGGAATCCCTCCCCATGTGAATCCAGGTGGACATTGTGGCACAAAAATAAAGGCAGGATAATTTCTTCTATTTTCATTTTTGGATAGCATTTGAGCATAGGGAGATGATTCTATCTGCAAGGCATTATCCGTTCCGTGACCCCCTCCATGATGAAGGCCAATAACCAACGGATATGCTTTATTAGGGTCATAATCCACAGGTTTGAGCAATCGATATGGTATCTTTACCCCTTGGCTGCCTACGTGGGTTCTAGCCTCAAAGGGCTGGGCCAGCACCTTTGCTCTTTCAAGTCTATTATTTAGGTTATCAGAAAATCTGTAACTATTGTTTATTAGAACAAAAGATGTTGTTGTAACGGCTATTCCGGCAATAAGCAAGAAGCCTTTAAGGACATTTGACAGTATTGGACTCCCGTTTTTCATTTCCAGTTTTCTCTTCTCACTCAAAAAATTCAAAAGGAAAGGAATGGGAAGTAAGCTCTCAGCTAATAAATTCCATGAACGAACTTTCTGCAAAGCTATTATGACCTGTACATTTTCAGTATTTACGTTCCAAATGTATGATAGTAATTGGATTGACCCAAGGACAAAAATAAAGAGACCGGCTGTTTTTAGCCAGGGTCTTCTACCCGCATTTGAAAATATAAGGCTTATCGAATATAGAAGTACAGAAATTAAGACCAGTGGGTATGTATATCTGAATAATCCTTCTAATAACCTTGCCGACGACATAGTATAGATAACTATAAAATGACAAACCAATAATATTACATAAACAAGTCCTAACTTAAATGTGATAGAGTACCTTTTATGTTGATAGTATTTAAGCAATACAAATAACCCTAATATATTAACTATAACCATTACAACGAACCAGACTGAAAAAGTTGGCAGATAAAAAACCCTTTCCCCTATTTTGAAATGAACTACGCCAAGTACCAATCCCATTGCAGCGCAAAGCACAAATAGCAAAGTTCCAAAAAAGTAAAAATCTCGATTTATTGAAAATGGTCTCATAAGGGTTAAATAATTCTATTCAGGTCATTATATTTGGTATAAATTATACTCCAATCTCAATAGGTTCCTCCTATCCTTTATCTGAACTTTAACCGACTATTTTAAATACTCTCTCCGAAAGTTAGCAAATTATTGTCTGGGTCAAGAATTGAAAATTCCCTTTGTCCCCAAGGTTTTATTTGAAGACTTCCATTTGGATGAATACTCGTTCCGTTGTCCAACAATAATTGGTGAAATTTTTCAATGCCATCTACTCTTATATAAACTTGCCCGTAATTTTCTTTCGGATTCAGTGCTTTGAACTCAAAAAAGTGGATTTGAATATTGTCTTTTTTAAGCATCAAGTAACCATCATAGTCTGCACTTCCAAATTCTTGAAAATCTAATCTGTTTAAATAGAAATTCTTGGTAATCGTTTTATTGCGCATTGGTAATTTTGGATTGATGTCTGTAAACATAATATCCTTTATTTAGACTTTTCAATTTCTTTTAATTTCCTCTCGGCTAACTCGGCCAAATGAGGGGCCGTATATATATACTCCAAAATCGATTTAATCATGTTGGTTAGAATAGGTATTTCTTTTTCACTTAAGCTACCACCACGCTCGTGTGCTCCAATATTGCCAAATAGCCTAAGTCCTTTTGCAACCTTAACAAGTTTTTCGGGTATTTCTCCCTTATCAGCAAGATGTTTTAATTTTTTAGACAAAAACGATCCCTCAGCTTCTCTATCAAAACAAATAAGTTCCAAGAGTCTTCTAATTAATAAGGCATAAGAGTTTGGATCTATAAGCTTAACTTTTTGCGCAGCTTTATACGCCAGTTTAATCTCATTTGGTAGTCCTAAGGGAATATCATTATCTATAGGATATAAATATTCATAACTAACATCTTCCTCAGATTCCATGAAGTCATGCCAGAAGTATTTTACAATATTTTCACGGGTACATGCAGGGCAAATTAGAACATCATAATAATATCCTTCTTCAGGTGCCGGATATGGATCATGGCTATCTTCTTTTTTGGAGTCTTTAAATATATGACCAATACTTTCCATAGCGGCAATATTTGAACAGTGCCCACAAGAAAATGTTTGAGATAATCTTTTGCTTTCCATCGTTTATTTAAACTTTATTGAAGAAGCACACTTTGAAGTTTCCCGCGTTGCAACTTATCAAAGAGTTTAGGTTCATGCCTAAAATACTTAATACTTTCCTGATACTCTATAAAATACAAAATTTCACAATTGATTTGATCTTCACTTTTGGCTGAATCATATTCGACCTCATTAACTAAATAAAAATTCTCTTGCTTTCTATCCATAACTAAATTTTCTCCCTTTTCAATAAACTCAGTTGGAGTAAAATCTTTTGGTTTGTTTTCCATCTTCCTTGTATTTATATAACCTTAATTTGAACTTTAGTTTTTATACAGTTTTCCTTAATCTAGAATTTGAATTTCTATTAATCCTCCATCATTCAAATTAACAGTCAATAATTGGTTTTCCTCATAATGGGGGTTATCATTCAATAAACATTTGACCTTTATTTTAGCCAAACTGCCATTTTCTTGAATTTTTTCAACTAGAAGTGCTTTGAAAACACCCTGGAACTGTACTAACTGTAATTTAGTTATACCGTCCTCTGTATTTTTAAGTATTCCCTAAAGCAACGCTAATTTATTTGACAAATTTTATATCATATATTTGAAAATCTAATAAACAATGGTTAGCGTTTCCGCCTTTTCTTCTTGTTCCCACTATGTTTTTTGTTCAAATGATGATTAGTTTCCATTTTGAGATATGGTTGCGAAAGCACATGTAATCCAAGTTTAAAAATACACGCATATTCGTCGTTTTCTTTGTATTCAGCAACTGTATTTTTAAATTTTGATTTATTCGATTCATCAATGAAAATATATTCTATAAATGAAATTGAGAAATTAAAAAAAGGCAATTTAGTAGGCATTTTTTCTTGCTCTTTCAATTGAAAATCAATTACGTCAACCCAGTTGATCACTGGATTATTTCGCATTTCGAATAGCTTCTTAAAATTAATGCAAAAATCAGTTACGTTGTTTTGAAGTATTGCGAAAAAACCCAAATTTAAATAGATTTGAATTGCTTTAGGGTCAATGAGTTTTGCTTGTTCGGTGTAATTGACAGCTTTATCAACGTTTCCCAATTCATAATTCCATCTCGCCATATTGATAAATAAATCAAACTTTTGGTTGTGAACTTTCACTAACTTTTCAAGTTGTTCAAGTCGACTAATAGCCTTTGGAATATCCTTTTGGTGATAACTCTTAATCGCAGAATCAAAGAACAAATCAACCAAAATTGTGGAAAGTCGTGCTTCTGCTAAATTAAAAGGTTGAAGTTCTAGGGTAACACTATTCTCCTCTTTTCTACTAATCTTAACTATTGTATTGTTGGGCTCAAATACTCTTGCCAGTATGTTGAGGGCATCTTCATATCTATCTGAGTATATAGCGTAAAACACGACATAATAAATTATTATATTATGAAAATTGGCCAAATATTTTTTCTTATCAATACCGCTATTTGAAATTAAATATTGCCAGTTTCGGGCCCCAACGAGTAAGTTCATATCTTGGGTTAAATCAATAGTATTATAAAGAATTCTCTTCTTCCATGTTGGAGATTTCCGTGTGAAAGTAACTGAAAACCTTTCCACAATGATCTTTTCTATTGATTCGTAATTTCCAGACTCTACAAAAACCCTAATAATCAAGTCGTACATGAAATAGAAATTATTATGATACCTGTTAATCTCAGATTCATGAACGCAAAAATTTGAGGGTAATAATTTCAATTGGATACCATCCTGGAATTCAGCAGATTTGTTAATCTGGTTTATCACTTTTCCGACTATTTTATTGACAACTAACCGATCTCTGTCATCATCTAGAACTACTATGACTCCTGTATAAATCTTATTAGAAAATTTTAGAAAAAAACGGTTGGTTGTACTAACCCAAAAAATAAATACCAATAGTGCAAGTATAAGGGGAAAGACTAAATACTTTAAAATTGGAATCATGAAAGATTCAATATCAAAATAATTTAAAACAGAGAAATACAAAAAAAATAATAAAATAAGGCCTATGCCAAATCCAGACTTGGTTTCCCATTTCCCTAATAATCTATCCCAGAGGAGAAGAATATCAAAACCCATAATTATTTTTTAAAGTCTGGTTTTATATTTAAATGCCTTTTACAAAATGCGCTTTCTAGTTCCTGTTTTTCGTCCCAAAACACCTCGCCACATACTTTGCAATTTCTCCTTCCCTGAATCGCCAAATACTTATAAAGGGTAGGTTTTGATTTTATTCCTACCAACTTCATAATATCTACTATCGGAAGTTTATTTTCTTGATAGTACGAGGCAGCTAACATGGCCTTTTGTTTAGATTCTTTACCTAAACCCTTTTTACGACCCAATTGTACACCTCTCCTGCGAGCACTTTTAAGACCTGAGGTAGTGCGCTCGATTATGATATCTCGTTCCAATTGAGCGACAGCTCCAAAAAGTGTAATTATAAATTTACCATGGGCAGATGTCGTGTCTATGAAGGGGTCATTAATGCTTTTGAATCTAACTCCTAGACTTTCAAACTGATCTACTAATTTTAATAAATGTGAAATACTCCTCGCTATACGATCTAGTTTCCAAACAATAACTGTATCTCCTTCTCTTAGTTTAGAAATCATCAAATCCAGATCATGGCGCTCGGCCTTGGCCCCAGAAGAAACATCTCGATAGATATTCCGCTCAGAAACTCCTTCTTTCAAAAGGGCATCAATCTGTAAATTGGGATTTTGGGTTTTAGTACTTACCCTTACGTAACCAAATAGCATAATGGTATAATTATACCTCTAAAATTAAACTAGAAAACTATACCGGAAAAATGAACTTACTAGGAGTTATTAACCAAGAAAAATGAAAGTTTAATAATACGGTCATTTAAATATACTTATGTAGTTCCGTAAAAGGTTAATTAGCGAAACTATTAAAAAGGACCAAGAATGGGACATTTAGATAAAAGAATATCAGGAGCCTCAAAACTGACCCATAAAAAGGCCGTTTAACGGAACTACCGATATAGTAGATGAATTGCTCTAGCCCCACTTCATCTTTTGTAACCGAACTGCATTCAATATCGCTAACAATGCCACGCCTACATCAGCAAAAACAGCTTCCCACATTGTAGCCAGACCACCTGCACCAAGAATAAGAACTATAATTTTTACACCGAATGCCAAACCGATATTCTGCCAAACAATTCTACGTGTAGAACGTCCTATTTTTATGGCACGTGCAATCTTTGATGGTTGGTCATTTTGAATGATAACGTCAGCTGTTTCAATAGCCACATCACTTCCTAGACCTCCCATTGCAATCCCTACATCACTTGTAGCTAACACGGGAGCATCATTGATACCATCTCCTATAAAGGCAACCTTCGTATCTGGTTGTGCTTTGAGTTTTTCGACTTCGTTCAATTTATCTTCCGGTAAAAGACCGCCCTTCGCCCAATCTATCCCTAATTCTTTTGCAACCTCTTGAGTTATGGAATCCTTATCGCCAGAAAGCATAATGATTTTGGAAATTCCCGATTCCCTAATTTGTTTTATGGCTTGATGGGAATCTTCCTTCAATTCATCGGCAATAGTTACATAACCTGCAAATTTTTCATCAATGGCGACCATTACAATTGATTCTACGATACTATCTGTTTCTGAAGGCACTTCTATTTTGTTCGATGTCATTAAGGCTTTGTTACCTACCAAAATGGTTTTCCCGTTGACCCTTCCATTCAATCCTTTTCCGGCAACTTCGGATACTTCGGTCGCTTCAAAATCTGCACCATCTGCCTTGTATTCCAATATCGCCTTGGCAATGGGATGGGTGGATTGTTCTTCCATTGCCATCAAGTACTGCATAAACTCCGCTTCCTCCAAAGCGGATTTATTGACTACTTCCTTAATCTTAAACACCCCTTTGGTTACCGTTCCCGTTTTGTCCATTACCACGGTATTTACCTTGGTCATGGCATCGAGAAAGGACGCGCCCTTGAACAGAATCCCGTTGCGCGATGCCGCACCAAGACCACCAAAATATCCTAACGGAATAGAAATGACCAATGCACAGGGACACGAAATCACTAGGAATATTAATGCTCTATACAGCCAATCCCTAAACACATAATCATCAACAAAAAAGTAGGGCAAGAATGTCAGACCGATAGCTAGGAAAACAACAATAGGTGTATAAATCCGTGCAAACTTTCTGATAAATAATTCCGTCTTAGATTTTCTGGCGGTCGCATTCTGTACCATATCAAGAATACGTGCGATGGAACTGTCCTTAAATTCTTTGGTGGTCTCGATTTCGATTACGCCATCAAGGTTGATACTACCCGCAAAAACCTTGTCATCCTTGGCAATGGTGTCGGGTTTGCTTTCGCCTGTCAATGCTGCGGTATTAAAAGAACCCTTTTCAGAAAGTAGAATACCATCGAGCGGTACTTTCTCGCCTACCCGTACCTGAATTTTTTCGCCTATCCGGACGGTCTCGGGATTGACCGAAACAAAGTCGCCATCACGATATACCAATGCTTCGTTCGGACGTACATCAAGTAACGCTTTTATGTTTCCTTTCGCTCGGTTAACCGCAGCATTTTGGAACAGTTCTCCCACGGCATAGAACAGCATCACGGCCACGCCTTCGGGATATTCGCCAATGGCGAACGCCCCCAAGGTTGCGATGGACATCAGCAAGAATTCGGTAAAGAAATCGCCTTTTTTGATACTTTCCCATCCTTCCTTTATAACGGGAAATCCAACTGGAATATAGGCTACCGTGTACCACAATATGCGAATCCATCCTTTGAAAAACGGGAATGCCTCAAAGTAATCAATGGCAATTCCCGCTATCAGCATCACGAAACTGATAATAGCTGGCAAATAGGTCCTAAAATTTGAAACTTCTTCAGGGTTGCTGTGGTTATGACCATCATCGTGAGAATGCCCGCCCGAATGTTCTTGGGTGTCTAAGTCCCGAAGGTTTATTTTTTTCTTTTTCATTGATGCAATATCTAAATATTCTTAGTGCAACGGAAGTGCATTTATTGTCCACTACACTTTTCGCAAATGCCCTTAATGACCAAATTCGCATCTTCAGCTATATAACCTTCCGGTAAATTGATATGCGGGATTTTATGTTCGGTCAGACAGACCGTTTCATCACAGTTACCGCAATGAAAATGCAAGTGCAGATCTTGGTCAAGTTCACAATTGCAACCTGGTTCGCAGAGCGCATATTTTGAAATTCCCGTGCCATCATCTATCTGATGTACGATTCCCTTTTCCTCAAAAGTTTTAAGGGTACGGTATAAAGTAGTTCTGTCCGCTTTCGCGAAAGCGTTCTCGATATCCGTAAGCGCGACCGCGATATCTTTTTCGGCCATATATTTATAAATCAATATGCGCATTGCCGTTGGGCGCACGCTTTTATTTTCCAAAGTTTTTTCTATTTCTGTCATTCAATTTTTATTTTGAGCTATACTATTAATTATGATGAAGGCGATGGCAATCCAAATAAGTGCGATTACGAAACCTACCACCACGTTTTTCTTTTTATTCCATTGATAGGTTTTGGCTTGAATCCGGCTTTCGTCGCGCACCTCTTTCGGAATCAGTCTGATCGCCCAATAGATTCCCAAAGGCAATAGGATGATATCATCCAATAAACCTAGCACAGGGATAAAATCCGGTATCAGGTCTATAGGACTCAAAGCATAACTTATAACCAAAACTATAAGTGCTTTTGCCGTCCACGGTGTTTTTGGATGGCCATAAGCAAGATGCAGCACGACAAGTTCCTGCTTCAGTTTTTTGGCCTTATTTTTAATGGTTTTAAATATCGACACCTGTCTGTTTTTAAAAAATTATCAATTGAACCGAACTGACCAATAGTAAGATTTCAATTATAAAGTCCACTCTTTTAGTTGAAATTTTTGTAATTATCCGTTTGCCCAAATAACTCCCGCCTACCATCGCAAATCCTGCAAGCGTGCCTGTAACAAAGGTGTCAATATTTAACAGTTCGTACTTGCCATAGACAAAAATCTTGGTAAGATGCATCGACAAAGCGGTAAAAGCTTCGCTGGAAATATAACTCAGAGGTGGAAGCTTAAGACCTAAAAAGAATACGGCACCTACCGGCCCAGCACTTCCTATAAGACCTGAGACGAAACCTGTTATCGCACCACCGGGAATTAACCAATATCGATTGAGACCGAAGTCTTTTTTGTTACAGCGTTTATAGATTACCACCAAGACCAAAAAGATACCAATACAAATTTTCAAAAGGCTGGAATCGATATTTACCATTAACCTGCTACCTAAAACAGCAAAGGGTATCGCACCCAATAGAAATAGAATAACAGGTCGCCACCTTAACTCTTTGTAACTAAAGTATACCCTTGAGCCATTCCCGAAAAGTTGGGCAACTGTAAGCAAAGGAACGGCAACATTTAGAGGCACAAAATATGTAAGCAAAGGCAAGAGAATGAGACCGCCACCAAACCCGGCAACCCCTGAAATGGTTGCTGCTAATAAACTCAATATCAGTATGACGATAATCTGTGTTGGTTCCATCCTTTTAAGTCATCTTTAATCCTGGTGCCCGCCTTCCGATTTGTTCATTACCGCTTTTAACGTAAATGCGCCTTTCACTACAATTGCAGTAGTGTCCTGTACTTTAGAATAGTTTTTTATTTGAACATAATCAGTGGATTTTATGCCCGGTTCAAAAGCCACTTTTTCAAAATTGATTTCACTTCCATTTGTTCCAGTTATGATAAAAAAGTAAGAAGTTCCTTTGTCCGAGACTATGGCCGACGTTGGCAATGTCCTTACCTTTTTGCTATCCTGCATAATCTTTGCTTCTGTGTACAGCCCTGGTATCAACAACTCATCTTCCTTGAAATGGGCGTGTACCCTAATGGTCTTGGAATCCAAATCCAGATTTCTGCCTACCAGGGAAACCTCGCCCTCAAAGACGGGACTGTCCTCAAAGGCGGGAATGGTAAACATTACTTTCTGGCCTTTTTTGACCTTGGGAATATCCTTTTGGAAGAGTTGAAGCTCCAGATGCATATGTTCCCGGTTGATGACCTGCATAATCTCTTGGCCGGACATAACTTTCTCCCCACTGTGGGCGGAAACCGATGTGACCGTACCTCCAAAAGGTGCACGTAGGTAAACACGGTTCTGAATCTTGCCGTTCTCAACCTCGGTCGCGCTTATACCTGCGTAATTCAATTGTTCTTTCAATGCAGCGAGTTCCGCTTTTTTTATGGAATATTCCGATTGGGCCTGTTGTAGGTTTTTCCTTGCCCCTACATCGGCATCGTTCAAAATCTGCTGACGTTCCAGTTCCTGCTCCAGATAGTTCAGACGCCCATAAACACCTATATATTCTTGTTGTAAGCGGACGTAGGCCGGGTCTTTCATTTCCACCAACACCTGACCTTTTTTGACCACGTTGCCCTCCAAGAAGTTTATTTTGACCACAAACCCGTCCAATAGGGAAGAAATAGAAGCCATATTGTTGGGCGGGAGTTCTATGCTACCATTGGTCTCAATGGGTATTTTGATTTCCTCTTGACCAAATGTGCCATAAGTAAGTCCGGCATCTTCCGCCTGTGACTGCGTTAGGCTAATATGATCTTCTTCATGATGTCCTGTTTCAGGATTTTCCGCATTTATTCCAGCACTATCGATCCGATTGTCCTTACAGGCGGTCAACGAAAAAATCGTAAATCCCAAGACCGCTATTTTTGATATATAGTTCATTTTATTAATTTTTTGCAGTTAGGTATTCGAGGTCGATTACCGACAGATTGTAATTGAGCAGGGCATCGAACCAATTGGTTTTTATATTGGTCGCCTCGGAAAGACTCTGGATGTATTCAATATAATCGATACCCCCAACACGAAAGGAAAGCGAAGCCCCGTTAAGCAGTTCCTCGCTCATAGGTAGTCCGGTTTCCACATAATACGCCACTTGCTGTAACCATTGTCCGTAATTTGCGGTGGCCGTTGAAACCCTTTTGTTCATGGTCAGCCTTTCGCTTTCCAACAGCTCTTCCTGGCGCATCCTATCGATTTTCAGGGCCTGGACGTTCGCTTTCTGGGAATTGAAAAACAATGGAACACTGATTCCCGCCTGAAAACCATAAAATCCGCTCGTCCCATCCACGGTCTGTAACGAATATTGTAGATTGATATCCGGTAACCATTGGGACTGTTGGACATCGGTTTCTTCCTCGGCCAGGTTTACCAGCTCGTTTCGATAGGAAAGAAATGCATTGTTCTCCATCAGTTCGTCATCGTTCCCAGAACTTAAAATGGGGGTATGTTGTATCCCTAAAGGATAATTCTCATTGGAAATTTCCGAGGCCGTCAACTGTTCCAGTTCCAAAATTGCGGAACTGTATAGAACCCGGGATTCCTTCAGTTTCAGTTCGATTTGCTTTCGCTTGCTACTGGCGTTCAACTGTTCAAGTTTGGAGGTCTCGCCCGTCTCGTAGCGAAGTTTGGCCGCCTTTTCAAAATTGGCATATAGACTGTCCAGTTGGTTATAAAATTCGACTTTCTGCCATCCATTTACCCATTTGTAATAAGCCGTTGCCACCTGTCTTTCAAGTTCGTTCTGTTGCAATCGATAGCTTTTTTCGGCCACAAGCGTGCGCTGTTTCAATAGTTGGGAACGTTGGATATAGGTCGTTGGGAAATCAAAACTTTGGCCAATGCCATAACTATTGATCCCGGTACCGAGGTTGGATCGGTCGGCACCGTTGCCCGGCACTTCTTCCTCAGAATAAAAAAAACTGGTATTCGAGGGATTGAAGGCCGAGCCCTGTAATTTCCTGTTTTTATAAATGTTGAGGCTGTCCGCCCTCAGCATTGGGTTGTTGTTCATCGCCCGTTCCTGAAGTTGGGCCAGGGAAATTCCAATGCTGTCCATTGGGTTCTGTGCCTTCGTGGAAAGGGAAAAAACCAAGAACACCAAGACCGTTGCAATTGCGGGATTTATTTTCATCCTTTTCGGTTTTTCAAACCAGTTGTATAAAACCGGTAATACGATTAATGTGAGCAAGGTCGCCGTAAAGAGCCCGCCTATGACGACCGTCGCCAAAGGTCGCTGCACTTCAGCGCCCGAAGAACCGGAAAGTGCCATGGGCAAGAATCCAACGATATCGGTTACGGCGGTCAGAAAAATGGGTCGCAAACGCGATTTGGTCGCTTTTCTGATTCGCGTCCTCAAGTCGGTCACACCATCGGCTTTCAGTTCGTTAAGACTGCTTATCAATACCAGACCGTTGAGCACCGCAACCCCGAACAAGGCAATAAAACCCACCCCGGCAGAAATACTGAAAGGCATACCGCGCAGCCAGAGCGCAAAAACGCCGCCCACAGCCGCAAAGGGAATGGCGGTATAGATCAAAAGGGACTGCTTTAAAGAGCGAAGGCTGATAAAAAGGACGACAAATATGAGCACCAGAGCCAAGGGAACGACCAATGAAAGTCTTTTCTGCGCCCGTTGCAAGTTCTCGAACTCCCCACCATACGTAACCGAATAGCCCGGTGGAAGATCCAGTTTTTGCCGTATCGTGTTCTGCATTTCCTCGACAAGGGATCGGGTGTCCCTATTCCGCACGTTGACCCCGATAACAATGCGCCTACTGGTATCATCACGGGAAATCTGGGCGGGTGCATCCTCAAAACTGATGTCGGCCACTTCCCTTAGCGGAATTTTTTGCCCGTTGGCAAGCGGTACATAAAGGTTTCGGATGGATGCGATGCCATTTCGGGATTTTTCCTGAAGTCTGACTGTAAGGTCGAACCTTCTTTCGCCCTCGAATACCTTTCCGGTGGTTGCCCCGGCAAAAGCGGTACTGACTATTTGGTTGAGTTCCGAAATGGTAAGTCCGTACTCGGCCATTCGGCCACGTTTAAAGTCGATAACGATCTGCGGCAGGCCAACAACCTGTTCTACACGAACATCGGCCGCACCAGCGATAGCCCTGATAATTTCCGCAGCTTGGTTTCCTTTTTCCTGCAACAGTTCCAAGTCCTCGCCATAGATTTTTACCGCTATGTCCTGTTTAATTCCGGTCATTAGTTCATTGAAACGCATTTCGATGGGCTGGGAAAATTCGACATCCACGCCAGGTAGTTCGGACAGTGCTTCTTCCATTAGTTCTGCGAGTTCCTCCTTGCTATCAGCAGACACCCATTCATCCTTATTTTTTAGGCTGACCATAATATCGGCACCTTCGATGGGCATCGGGTCGGTAGGAATTTCTCCGGCCCCGATTTTCGTGACCACGGTCTTGACCTCAGGAAATCTGTCCAATAGGATGGTTTCCAGCTTGGTCATATTCTTCGTCATTTCAGAAAGGGAAGTACCAGGTGCCATACGTGTTTCCAAAGCAAAGTCGCCTTCGTCCAGTTTTGGTATGAATTCCCCGCCGAGTGTCGAGAATATGAAAATGGCAATGCCCATAAGGACGACTGCACCGATAACCACGATTTTTTTTGCGGACAATGCCCAATCCAGAACGGGACGGTATTTGCGCTCCAACCATCCCATGAATTTATCGCCGTATGTCTTTTTGTCCAGTTTTTTGGAATAGAGCAAGCTGGATGCGATCATTGGCACGTAGGTAAGACATAATATCATCGCACCGATTATCGCAAACCCGAATACAAGTGCCATCGGACGGAACATTTTACCTTCGATGCCTGTTAGCGTTAGGATGGGGATAAAAACGATCAGAATGATTATCTGGCCGAAAATAGCGGCGTTCATCATCTGGGAGGATGATTTGAACGCCAATCGGTTTACCTCGGATATCCGTTCTTCCTTGGAAAGCCTTTTGAGTTTGACAAGCCTTGTGGTTAAAAGGACGACCATTGCTTCGATAATAATGACCGCACCATCGACGATTATCCCAAAATCAATGGCTCCCAGGCTCATAAGGTTGGCGGAAACGCCGAAGGTGTCCATCATGCCCAATGCGAACAACATCGAAAGCGGAATCACCGAGGCCACAATAAGGCCGGAACGCCAGGTTCCCAGCAGGAATACCAAGAAAAATATCACGATAAGCCCACCGATTATCAGGTTTTCCGAAATTGTAGATGTCGTTTTTTCCACCAGTCGGGTCCTATCAAGAAAAGGCTTGATGCTAATCCCTTTCGGTAAGGTCTGCTGGATTTTGGATACATTTTCTTTTACTCGGGAAATGACATCGGCGGAGTTGGCGTCCTTTAACATCATCACGATGCCTACGACCGTTTCTCCCTTTCCGTCCTTTGTAGCCGCTCCGTAACGGGGCGCTTTACCAACACCCACTTTTCCGATTTGCCCCACGGTAAGCGGTACGCCGTTCCGATTCGTGATTACGGTCTGGCGTATATCATCAAAATCCTTGGCCAGTCCCTTGCTTCGTATGTAAAAAAGCTCTGGACCTTTTTCAATGTAGCTGCCACCCGTATTGCCATTGTTCTGTTGCAGGGCATTGAACACTTCAGGTAAGGTCAGGTTATATGAATTTAGAACGGAAGGATCAATCGCCACTTCATACTGCTTGATATAACCGCCCCAACTACTGATTTCAACGACTCCGGGGGTCATACTCAATTGGCGTTTAACGATCCAGTCCTGAATGCTGCGCAGTTTTACGGCATCATACTGGGATTCATAGCCCGGTTCAACTTCCAAGGTGTACTGATAGATTTCCCCAAGACCTGTGGAAATAGGTCCGATGGAAGGCGTTCCCAGATCGGAGCCTATATTTTCTTCGGCCTCCTTTAATTTTTCGTTTACGAGCTGTCGGGGCAGATAGGTGCCCATATTTTCTTCGAAAACAACTGTAACGACGGAAAGTCCGAAACGCGATATGGAACGGATTTCCTCCACCCCGGGGATATTTGCCATCGCCAGTTCTATAGGATAGGTAATGAACTGCTCGACTTCTTGTGCGGCAAGGTTCTGGGAAGTCGTAATTACCTGTACCTGATTATTGGTAATATCGGGTACGGCATCAATCGGTATTTGATTGAGCGAGTAGATTCCCCAGCCGGCAATGAGCAGGGTAAAAAGCCCGATAATAAGTTTGTTATTGATTGAAAAATCAATGATTCTATTGATCATTAGCTAAAAGCGTTAATTCAGTTAATAATGGAAGTAAGTTTTCGCGATAGCGAAAACAATAGGACATTCCCCAAAGGAAACATCACAAAAGGATATAGTTATCCGATAAAAACTGAATTATGCCCGTGGGGGCTGGAAAAGAGATTCTAGATATCTGGAATCGAAATGGGAAGTATAATCGTTGTATAGTTTGTTGTCCTCTGAAAACCATCTCTTTATGGTTACAGTATTCGAGGATGGAACAAACACTATTGGATGGCAGCATTGATGCTGGTTATGGGAAGGGGCATTATCCTGATCGGGGCCATCGTGATGGCCCTCTTTATCGCCATCATCATTAAAATAGTCCTCGATTACGTAATCGAAAAATGAATCGCCGTCATACTCTTTATGATCTTGGTAATGGTTAACGAAATTTGATATTTTTTCGATTTGACTACATAAGTCCATATCCATCGCTACTCCTTGAAGAAGGAAAATAAATGACATTGATATGGAAACAAGTACTTTCATTTGAGTTACAAAGATAGCAGAATTTTGGTGCAACTGTGTTGCAAAGTTCCTCTATCCCATCGGTTTTGTAAAAGGAACCATTTTTGGGACACTACCCATACTTCAAACCAGTTCCAAAACAGCCATGAACGTTTTTTGGGGCACGCTCAATTCAACATCGTGTAATTATTCCCACCTTTTATATACTTCTCTGCCGCATAATTATAAAGTTAATTTTCCCATACCTATCTCTAAACTTTCTGAAAGTTCACTGAATCATCATTTTTAAGAAGGTTTATGGGTCGTGGTTGTTGCAGAAGTGGTCTAAGCGTAAGATATCGATTCAAAAAGACTGATTTAATGTACGAGCATTTTAGAATACTACTTAAAGGGAGAGTTCATTCCCATCTTGGTTATCTTTATTTTTTTGTTGAATGATTTTGCTGTCATCCAAAGTAATATTTTTATTTAAAGTAATTTCCTTACTGTATTCTTCCATACCCGTGTGCATTGCGTGCATACGTCTATTATCCGATTCAATGATTTTAAACATTGGAGACTTTAGCTTCAATTCTTTGGCAAGTTCATAGCCAAGATTGAATGCTTCCATGTAATCCTTATCAACTTTTAGATGTTCTTCCATAATTAAAAAGTTTCGCGGGCGTACCTTTCAATGTACTCATTAATGGAATCCCGATCATAAAGAATTATTTTCCTTTGCGGTTGTGAAAATCTAATCTTACCTTCATCTCTTAATTTCTGTAAGGTGGTTGTAGATTTTATATTAAGCAATAACATTGCTTCTTCACCATCAATCCATTTAGCCGGCTTATCTCCGCGTTTAGATTCTAAATGCTCTACTACCTTATCAAATAAAGCATAAAAAGCTTCTTCTTGTAGACATACTACCTGCATCGGATTAATTGTTAACAGTTAAATATATTATCATCTTCGTGATTTTTCATTCTATAATATACGTATTATGTCCATTCTTTACCAATTAATTAGGTATAAGCGTTAATGGAACGGTCAAACGGTATCATCTCAATCAAAGTTTATAACCTTTTCTAAAGCATCATCCGTTTCCTTGTGCATGAAATTCGACTGATAATTGACCGTGGTTGTAATAGAAGAATGCCGATATAATTTCTGAAGCATTTGAATTGGGATTTTATCCCCTGAAATATTACCGAAGCTGTGCCTGGCAATATGCATACTAAGTTTCTTTTCGATACCTAGTTTTTCGGCCACAATTTCCAATCGCCTATTTAAATTTCTTGTAATAGTCTTTACCCTGGTTGCAATTAGTTTTTCGTCTCCCATATTAATCCCTTTCAAATAGGGAAAAACCAAATCGTTTTTATGGTTTTTGATTGATATATAAGGGTGTAGTATTCTCTTTGCTTTATCAGGTACGGCTAGAGAAACAAGTTTTTTGTTTTTACCCATTCGATAATAGAGTCTATCATCTTTAAAATCCGAACATTTCAATTTTAGGATATCTCCTACCCTAATCCCAGCAAAATAGAAACTTGTTAGCCATATATTTACTGTGTGTTGTTGAGCCTGTGTTAAGCCGTTAGCCATTTCCAGCAACTGGATCTCATCTACATTCAATCCTATTTTTTCAGTTTCGGGGAACTTGATTTGGATCTTGCCCTTGCCATATGGGTAGTTTCTATCATCGACTTGGTACTCTTTACGTGCAAAATTATAAATGGTTCGAATGAGCATTAAATAGTTAATAACTGTTCTTGGCTTAACCTTTCTTTCATAAAGTAGAAATGTTTCGAATCCCCTTAACAATTTAACATCCATGTCAATAAAAGATAACTCCTTACGCCCCAAAAAATTTTTGAATATATCCAGTCTTTTTTCTTGATTGTAATGTTGATCGAATTTTTTCCTATTTACAAGGTTTGCAAGGAAGATTTCGCTCACTTTAAAAAAATCAAATTTGTCCTCGCCTAGTATCTTTTTTGCCAAAGTTGAGACAGACTGTTTTTCTTCGCTTGCCTCCATTTCCAATACTATATCATGAGCTTCAGAAACCTTTTTTAATAGCATGTTATTAAGTCGCATGGAATTGGGGTGACTCCTTTTTACCAACCCTTTAGTTTCATCCCAATCCTTTTCTAGTATATACTCTCCGGTAAATAGAAATTTTGACTTCCTGTATTGAGTCAATCGCAAAGCAATTGGAAAAGTTCCATCTTTCTTCCGATAATTTTTACGCAATACTATCTTTATAGTCGCCATAATAAATTGTGCTATAGGCATAAAGATATAAAATCTCTGTACAACATATGTACAACATTTTGCGGTTTTTTATGGTTTTTTATGGTTTTTTCCAATAATTAAAATTTTAAAATGTCATCATAAATAACTGATTATCAAGTCATTTAAGACCATATCAATCCAATTCTGTTAGAATTCATAACCCGGAGGTCACGAGTTCAACTCTCGTTCTCGCTACAAAACTTAAGTTTATATAAATCAACGGATTGGCAATAGCTGATCCGTTTTTTTTATGTCCAAATTTGATTGAAAGCTTGCTCTTGAACACAAAAGTGAACACGTTTTGGAACACATTTTTATAAACTAGCATCTGGGAAGCCTTGAAAATAGATGGTTTTTTAAAACCAAGCAGGGATTATCCACTCCCCTATTTGGAAGAGGAATGTGAGTGCAACCTTTCTGAGAAACTATCTGATGCTGCAGGATTTTTGGTTGAGACCATCATGTATTGTCCGAAATCTGGAAGTGGTTATTATGAAGGTGGGCACGTATAATATAGATGTATTCTGAAGAAAAACAGTGCACAACAGAGCTTAAAATTAGTACCGGATTCTGGCTAAATCCAATGGTTTTTGTATATTTAAAAAGTCCGCCAAATTGAAAATTACACGATAGCAAATTATTCCAAATTTGGCTTTTAAAATGAAAAGATAAAAATACCCCCCGAACGCCTGCCTGACCACATTCGGGCGAAGGCAGGCAAAAAGCTTGGCAGGCGGAAACTGGCCAACGCGCCAACTCGCCCGCTGTTATAGCAGACGGCGTACCTCCGCACTACGCTTAGCTCAACCGTTGTGCACAAGCGCAATGGTATAATTTAATGTTTTTTTTAATTTTGGAATATGGCACTTGACCTAAAGAAATTTTTCATTTCAAACCAGCATTGCAATAAAATTATAAGTGATGATTACATGTTTATTGAATTTAATTGCCCCATTGAAATGGAAAATTTTAAATTATGGACAGAAATTCCATTTTTAGCTTATATAGTTAGTGGCAGAAAAGATTGGACAACTTTAAATAAAACCTATTGTTTAAAAGAAGGAGATGCTGTTTTTGTTAGAAAAGGTGTTTTTAAAACCAAGCAATATTTTGAAGAGAATTATTGTAGCCTACTTTTTTTTATTACAGACGATTTTATAAGACGATTTTGTAAAGAACATCATGAAGCTCTGCCTAAAACTTCAGCAGACTTTCTTGAAAATCAAATTTATAAAATCAATGTTAATGACCCTTTAAGCTCGCTTTTTTTAACAGTTTTCAATTATTTAAAAGCTGGGAAAGAAATACCTAAAGGTCTGGTAGAAATGAAATTTAAAGAGCTTTTATTTAATATCACAATAGATCCGTTAAACAGAGAGTTGGTGGCACTCTTTAATTCTATTCAACAAGTTGAAAAAACTAATCTCAATGATGTGATGATTAAAAATTTTCAAAGTGATCTAACGCTGGAAGAGTATGCACGTTTATGCGGGAGAAGCTTGTCCACTTTTAAAAGAGATTTTCAAAATCATTTTAAAGAAACACCAGGTAAGTGGCTAAATAATAAACGTCTTGAGTATGCCAAAATGTTGCTTCAAAACCAAGATTTAAATATCAATGATGTCTGTTGGGAAAGTGGTTTTAAGAATACTTCACACTTTAATAGTGCTTTTAAGAATAAATACAAATTGCCCCCTAATCAGTTCAGAAAAGAGCATTACAATCTTTAGATTTTATTTTTCTGATATTTTCTTTTCTTTTAAAACTTGAACTTTTTAGCAAACAAATCGAATTTTAAAGTAAATCTAAGACTTTAAATACAGAATACATATACCCTATTGAATCTGAAACAGGTAAAAAAGTCCATAAAGAACTATCGGAAATCAAATAAAATCTTACATAAAAGCATCTCTCAACCATGGCCATCCATAAAAAGATGGTTTTTTTTTGCTTTGAACTTTTTACCAAATAATTTGAACTTTAGAGTAAATCCTACACTTCGCAATCGCAATACATTTGTATCAAACAAATATTAATAATTAAAATATTAAAAAAATGGAAGCAACAACTGTAAACATGAAAAACGGAGTAAACGTAGATCAATTAGTAGAAACAATTGGTCACATTCAAGATCAACCAGAATTGGCTAAATTCGAATTCAGAGCCAAAAACAATTGGATTCAAGGAGGACATTGTGTGTCTAGTGTTAAGGGATTCTATGGTGCAGGTCAAGAAGACTCAACACGTGAAGAAACTTTCACATTGGCATGTAGTCATCCACAAGTATTATTAGGAGCCGATGAAGGTGCTACACCACCAGAAGTAGTACTTCATGCTTTAAGTTCTTGTTTAACTGGAGCCATGGTTTATCATGCTGCAGCAAATGGAATTGATATTGATGGCGCAGAATCTAACATTAAAGGCACAGCAGACTTGCATGGTTTTTTAGGATTGGATCCTGAAGTTCGTAAGGGATTTAACGGCATTCACTTTAAACTAAAAGTAAAATCGGATGCTACTGTTGAACAATTGGAAAATTTGGCAAAATTTTCGCCTGTATTCGACATGATTACTAATCCAACACCTGTTACAATCGAAATTGTAAAGGAGTAATTTCTTTAAAAAAGACTACTCTATAAAGTTAGAGTAGTCTTTTTTATTTCAATCAAAAAGCAAAAGAACTTTCACTTCATTACCATGAAAACTAAAAAACACATAACCGTTTGTGGTAACACAGCAGTAGCACGAATAGCTTATAAAACCAACGAGGTTTGCGCTATTTATCCTATTACGCCATCTTCAAAAATGTCAGAATTAGTAGAACAATGGAGTGCAACAAAACAAGAAAACATATTTGATACTATACCTTCAGTCTTCGAAATGCAAAGTGAAGCAGGAGTTGCTGGTACAATGCATGGTGCTTTACAAACGGGCTCTTTATCTACAACGTTTACAGCATCACAAGGTTTATTATTAATGCTGCCTAACATGTATAAGATTGCTGGCGAATTAACGCCAAATGTCATTCATGTTGCAACTAGAAGTATTTCAACCCACGCCTTATCAGTTTTTGGAGACCATAGTGATATTATGGCTGTTAGAAGTTCCGGTTACGCCATATTAGGATCAGCTTCAGTACAAGAAGCACAGGATTTTGCTTTAATATCCCAAGCGGCAACCTTACAATCTAGAATTCCATTTATACACTTTTTCGATGGTTTTAGAACATCACATGAAACTTCTAAAATTGAAGAGATTTCAGATTCAATCATCAATGAAATGATGGATTTCGAATGTATTCAAAATCATAGAAATAGAGCCTTAAATCCAAACAATCCCGTAATTAGGGGAACAGCGCAAGGCGCAGAGGTGTTTTTTCAAAGTAGAGAAGCAGTGAATCCATACTATAATTCGTGTCCTGATATTGTTCAAAATAAAATGGATGCTTTCGCGGAATTAACTGGAAGGCATTACAAAATATTCGATTATGTCGGAGCAAAAAATGCTGAATATATTATTATTTCAATGGCTTCATCAACTGAAACCGTTGAAGAAACTATTAATTATTTAAATGCTAATGGTGAAAAGTACGGATTGATAAAAGTACGATTGTTTAGACCTTTCAGTAAAAAACACATTATTAAAACCTTACCGGAAACCGTAAAATCGATTGCTGTTTTAGACCGAACAAAAGAACCTGGTGCAACAGGAGAACCTTTATATTTGGATGTAGTTCAATCTATTTTCGAAGCCTTTCAAAATAAAGAAATCTCAATATTTCCTAAAATTGTTGGAGGTCGTTATGGTTTGTCATCAAAAGAGTTTACACCAAATATGGTGAAATCCGTATTTAATAATTTAAAATCCCTTCAACCAAAAAACAATTTTACTATTGGTATTTTCGATGACCTTACCAACTTAAGTTTATCGTACGCCGAAGAATTCAAAATCAATATAGAAACTTACCAAGCATTATTCTATCAACATCAATCATTAAATAATAAAAACAAGTTCAATTGTGTGTCAGAACTGATTGGAAACACAACAGAACAGTACGTTCAATCGTATTCAGAAGGCGATTATAAAAAATCAGAATCCAGAAATGTGATGCATTTACGACTAGATTCAAAACCCATTAAAGCACCTTATTTAATTAATAATGCCGATTTTATTGTTTGCCAAAATGTGTACTTCATTGTAAATGACAATGTGTTAAAAAACATAAGACAAAACGGAACACTTTTGGTTGCAACTTCACTTCGGACCAATGCATTTTGGCAGACACTTCCTGTAGAAATTCAGGAACAAATTATCAAAAAAGAGATAACGCTTATTATTGTGGATAGTAATAATTTAAAAGAAAGTTATAACATTGAAAATCATTCAATTTCTTCTCTTCAAGCTTGTTTTCTTGCGCTAATAAATGAACTTACTGAGAATTCTACTTTAGCAGAAATAAAAAAGCAATTCATAAAAGTTGATACTTCAATTCAAACGAATTTTGATACGATTTCAATTGAAGATGATAAAGATTTTACAACGACACTTTTAGGTAAATTATTAGCAAATAATGGAAATAAAGTTTCTGTAAGCGAATTGCCAGTTGATGGCACATATCCAACGAATACTTCAGTTTATAACCCAAATACAAACACGACGACGATACCTAAATGGAATCCAAATAGTTGTACCCAATGTGGTGCTTGTAGTATGGCATGTCCACAAAGTGCCATAAGAATGAAAGTATTTGAAGATGAAAATTTAGAAGAAGTTCCGCAAGGTTTCAAATCTGTAATTTCAAACGATTTTGACTTAATGAATTTTACTATTCAAGTTAATTCTAACCAATGCAATGCATGTAATAATTGTATTGATGCCTGTTCGGAAAAGGCATTATTTATGGCAGATAAGTCGGATTTAAATAATGAATATTGGAGATATTTTGATACCCTTCCAAAATTGGATAGGACTATTATTGATACTTCTAAAGTTAGTCAGCAACAACTACAAGAACCATTATTTGAATATTCAAATGGAGATGATGGTTGTGGTGAAGCCCCATATTTTAAATTATTATCACAATTATTTGGAGACAGACTGTTAATTGCTAATGCCACAGGTTCAAGTTCAATTTTTGGTGCAGCATTACCAACAACACCTTGGGCAAAAAACAAAGCAGGAAAAGGTCCTGTATGGTCAAATTCATTATTTGAGGATAATGCGGAATTTGGTTTAGGGTTTAGATTATCATTAGACCAACAAGAATACGAAGCAAGAACTTTGCTTAAAAAAATGATGCAATTCCTTGATTTTGATTTAGTACATGATATTATCACAGCAAAACAACATTCAGAAATTGAAATTATTAAACAGCAAAATAGAGTGACCCAACTAAAAGAAATTCTAAATAAAATTAAAACTAGTGATGCCGATGAACTTAATCGTTGTGCAGATGCTTTAGTTAAGAAAAGTGTTTGGTGTGTTGGTGGTGATGGTTGGGCATACGATATTGGTTTTGGAGGTTTGGACCATGTTATTGCATCTGGTAAAAACGTAAATATTCTAATTTTGGACAACGAAGTGTATTCCAATACAGGTGGGCAAATGTCTAAGGCAACACCATTTGGAGCATCAGCTAAATTTGCCCATTTAGGCAAAGCAAAACAAAAAAAAGATTTAGGATTAATGGCAATGACTTATGAGGATGTTTATGTGGCTTCAGTTGCAATGGGCGCAAACCAAGAACAAACATTAAAGGCTTTTAAAGAAGCCGAAAGTTTTGATGGTCCATCAGTAATTATAGCCTATTGCCATAGTAATTCTCATGGTATTGACATGAGAAATCCAAGTCAGTATCATAAAGCAGCAGTTGCATCTGGCCAATGGTTGCTATATAGAAATGACCCAAGAAAATTGAAATCATTTCAGCTCGATTCAAATCAACCAACACTAAAAATTGAAGATTATTTAAAAATGGAAAAACGATTTGATAGATTGCTCAAATCAACAAATAACCAATTAATAAATAAACTACAGATCAATATAGACAAGCGTTTTCAAAAATATAAATCCTTGTCATATTCATGAAAATAAAACCTAAAACCATAGAAAAAGGTGATTAAACTTTAGAAAAAGCAATCGTTATTCTACTCTCAGAAGGAATTGTAGTAGAATATTTAGACACTTTGTTTGAAAATGATATAGAAGCTATCCTGTATAATTATACCCATAAATCGTTAGTGATTACACTTGAAAGATTTATAAAGGGCTTAATGAAATTAAAGAATTCATGTGTTAATTGATTAAGCATTTCTTTATAAAAAGTACTGTTTTAGTACATGATAATATGGCTATTGAAAACGAAATAGTTCATATTGTTTAGCATGAGCGCGCAACAACATCAAGCTTATCAATGGCATCAGACACCTTTTTTATAAAAGACGAATAAATCAGGAAACTTACCTTTATATGCCAATTAAACAATACATATAAATACTAAAAAAATATTTTAGCTAAAGGGATTTTTTATTTACCTCTTCTCTTAATGCAAAATACTTGCGCAAACAACATTTCACTTCTTTTAAAATTTTGTGTAATTCATTTAAGAAGTAATTAAAACTAAACTTCCGCAAATAAATATGATGACCTATTGAAACAAATAAAATAAAAGCTAGTGGACAACAATGTGTATATTTAACCGGCCCGACAGAGTCGTTCCTGTCCTTGCCAGCACGGGCGGACTGGCGGGTTACTTGGTCACTGCCGACTTACGAACATTCCTGAGGAATATTCTATCTGTAATTTATTTGCTAAATTAGGTGCTTAACCACGTAACTAATCATAAACGTGACATAGCAATAATTTGAAAAAAACAAACTACAAAACAATACTTCTAGCTTATATTCCAATCGGAATTATACTTTTTTTTATTCTAAAATCGGAACTAAGTACAGGATTTAGAGGATTTCTTGACTTTGGAAAGTATACTATCTTTTTGGTTAGTGGAATCATAGTGTTTATTTACACTATAATAAAACAAGGGATAAGAATTAAGAAAAAAGTTGAAGTTACAGAAGCCAAAATTATTATAATCCTACTTTTAATTTCTACTTTTTTAGCCATTGGCTCATTATATATTCCAGACTATTTATTTTACTAAAACTAAAAATACCTTATTATTACTTCCTATAATTTCAGAACAGAATTTAAACAACTAAGTTTTAAAACCACATTTATAAAAATTTAAAATGAACGATTTAATAATCTTGGATTTATTTTGGGACAGACAACTTGTAAAAGATAAATCAGGCAAAGAATTTGAAATTTTTAGAGGGAAAGATTATGATCATGAATGGGTAAATTTAGGTAACGGATATTCAAAAGATAACAATTGTATTTATTATTATGATGACACTTGTTTTGAACAATATCTGAACAAGATTGATATTGCCAGCTTTAGTTTAATTGAAGCAAATGAAGCTGAAAACACCATTTATTTTAAAGATAAAAACGCTGTATATCTAAAAAGTTATATGTGTGGTTTTACAATCTTACCAGAGGCAAGTCCAAACAATTTTCGCATTATAGATATTGATAATGGCTACTTAACTTCTGGTGAATTCGATTACTGGTATGAATCTAAATTACCTTATGCCCTTTCTGAAATGACGCCTATCAATGAAAGCTACCAAAGAGTAGGCGATTCCATTTTCTTTGCACATACCATAAAAATGACTTGTGATGTTAATACCTTTGAACAAGTTCACCCAAAAGTTGCAACAGTATTTAAAGACAAAGGAAATCTGTATTTTAAAAATGAAATAGTAGAAGGCGCTAATCCTGCAACTTTTCACTTTTTAGAAGACTGTATAGGTAACAATTCCCCTTATTATTTAGAATGTGATATTCATTTTTATGCTAAGGATGACAAACAGGCCTACTTTGTAAACGAACCTTTTGGAATTAAGATCATAAAGACTAAAGATTTGGAAAATTTTAGGTTTGAAGTGATAGATGAAATTGGATATGGAAGAGACTCTAATTACAGATATGAAAAAGGGAGAAGAAAAAAGGTAAAATAACTATGGCAACACCGAATATAAATAATGGCTTAAACCTTAACTGGTTAACTATAATTAGTCTTCTACAAATTGTGTGAATTGTTTTGCAAAAGAACAGAACAAACCACGCCACTAGAGATATACAAATGCTTTAGAGTCAATTTGAACCAAATAATATGAAAAAGAAATTCTTAATTTTAACAATACCATTGATAATCTTGACGATAATTACAGGATGTAAATCTGAAAAGTCGGAATACGACAAAATGGTTGAATTTGGACAAAAATATACAGATGCCTGGAATAGTAAACAACCGGAGGGAATGGCTCATTTTATGCCGAAGATGGTATCCTAACTGTAAATAATGGAAAGCCGGCAGTTGGAAGTAAACAATTAGCAGAAACTGCTCAATCCTATATGGAAGCTTTTCCTGATATTGAATTAACTATGGACAGTTTAACAGTCGAGAGCGGAAATTACAGATATTATTGGACATTTAAAGGGACAAATACTGGACCTGGCGGAACTGGAAATAAAGTTGATTTTAACGGATTTGAAGAATGGACAATGAATGACCAAGGCCTTATAAAAAAGTTAATTGGAACTTATGATGCGGAGGAATATCAAAGACAACTAGAAGGAAAATAAAAAACCAGCTACCAACATCGTTTATAATTAACCAGCCCCACAGAGTCGTTCCTGTCCCTACCGGCACGGGCGGACTGGCGGATTGCTAATTTAAGTGCTTAAAACACCCAACTAACTATATACAAACGCGTTATGTGCAATTGACAATACCTTAAATCGTTCTTGACAGATGATTGCTCACCTCCTAAGCTTCCTTTTTTCCTGTTGCTTAAGCTATCCCTTACTTTTGGTGTAGATAAATGTGATGTAGTTTAAAATGATAAGGACGTATCCTTTTGAAAAATATTTCCCCTTGTAACTGATAGATTAACTTGATGCCTTCGTATCACGATTTTAAAGAAATATGAGCAATAACGATAAAGAGCACTTCCAAGAGAACAGTCCCTTTTATTTCCCTTTAGAAGTTACCCCAAGAAAAGGGCTACTACCAATATCACGGGAAGACTATGAAAACAAGCCCAGTGGTGACATCTTTGGCAAAATACAGGATGCCGGGATGAAGTGGAATCCTGGAGATGTAAATCAATCAGAATTCCTTATAATGAGTACTGCGGGAGGATTAAAGAACGGTGAAGAGACCCTGGCACTGGGCATGCACTCAGGACATTTCGAATTGGGGGATGCCGCAAAAGTTGCTGCAAGTGCTTTCAAAAACCTCTTTACCAAACCCTATTATGTATCTGTATCCGATCCGTGTGATGGACGTA
Source organism: Arenibacter algicola (assembly GCF_018860365.1). GTDB lineage: Bacteria > Bacteroidota > Bacteroidia > Flavobacteriales > Flavobacteriaceae > Arenibacter > Arenibacter algicola_B. The sequence goes on along the minus strand of NZ_JAHKPO010000029.1, from coordinate 47,597 downwards.
CTCAAGGCACTACAGGCATGATGAATTCATTGGCCTATCGCAATCATGCCGCCACAGTTTTAGGAGATTTAAGACGCTCTTTGCCCAATCGCAAAGGCGTTATGGGCATTGCTACTTGTGACAAAGGCCTACCCGCGATGATGATGGCATTGGCTAATGAATCCAATTTACCAACGATTATCATGCCCGGCGGAGTGACATTAATCGCCAAAGGAATCAAAGATTTGGGTTCGGTACAGTCTTTACCATCACTTGTTTCCCATAAAGAAATATCATTGCAAGAAGCACAATCCCACGGATGTGCTTCTTGTGGAACACCAGGTGGAGGTTGTCATTTTTTGGGAACAGCAGCCACCTCCCAAGTCGTAGCAGAAGCATTGGGAATGGCATTGCCACATTCGGCGCTAGCCCCCTCTGGAGGGAAGATTTGGTATGCCCTTGCTAAAGATTCAGCCATTGCTCTGGTAAATCTGGCAAAAAACAATATATATACCAGTCAGATCCTCACTCAAGATGCCGTGTACAATGCTATGGTAGTACATGCAGCTTTTGGCGGATCTACTAACCTCTTACTGCATATCCCTGCTATAGCCCATGCAGCGGGACTACCCATGCCTACTCGAGAAGAATGGGAGAATATTAACCGAAAAACGCCACGATTGGTCAATGTGCTCCCAGCGGGGAAGTACTCCACAGCACACGTATATGCTGCTGGAGGAGTACCAGAGGTAATGTTACATTTGCGAAAATTAGGGCTACTCAAAGAAGATTGCCTCACTGTTACAGGCAAAACACTGGGCGAAAATTTGGATGTCTGGGAGCAGGGCGGCAAAATGTTCACTTGGGAAGCAGAGAATAAAAGAAATAGACGTCAACAAGTACGTTTTAACCTCCAGACCTTTAATCCTGATGCACATCCTGATAAAGTGATACTATCTCCTAAAGAAGCGAAGAAGGCCAACATGAAAAGTACCTTGACTTTCCCCACCGGAAATTTGGCACCAGAAGGAGCGCTGATCAAAAGTGGTGCAATCGCTACAGAAATGATCGATGACAACGGTATATACTATAAAAAAGGAGTTGCCAAAGTATTTGTCTCTGAAGCAAATGCCATTAAGGCCATTAATCATGGAGAGGTAAAGCCAGGTCATATTATCATATTGATTGGAACAGGGCCAAGTGGTACAGGAATGGAAGAAACCTTCCAAATCACGGGCGCTCTGAAACAATTATCCTTTGGAAAAGAGATAGCCTTGATTACCGATGGGCGTTTTTCTGGCGTTTCCACAGGCGCATGTATAGGACATGTTGGTCCAGAGGCTCTAGTAGGAGGACCTATCAGTAAGGTTCAAGATGGAGATATCATTGAAATCAAAATTGATTGCGATAATCTAAGTGGAAGTATAAATTTAATAGCCTCGCACAGCGATCCCAATGCCAAACTAAGTGAAGCCGAAATAGCAGAATTGTTTTCAAGCAGATCACCACACCCAGAACTTCGACCACATCCAGAATTGCCCAATGATATTAAAATTTGGGCAGCGACGCAGAGCGGTATATGGGAAGGATGTGTACAGGATGCTGATCGGATTTCAAAGATTGTGAAAGCAGGAATTGATGCTTTAAAATAAGAAGAAGTACATGACAATAAGTATGGATGCATATCTGCCCCTACCTTGCAGAGACGGCAACATAGTACAATCTGTTGTTATACTTGAAGATAAAAATGGTTGTAATGTTCACTAGAAACATTTTGTTAGCTAAACAATAGTTCAACTACAAGAATTCAACTAATTAACTTTAAAATTATTAAAACCAATAGTGAACACAAAACTGAACACGTTCTTATAAATTAGCATCTGGGAAGACCTGTAAATAGAGGTTTTTTAAAGCCCAGGTAGGAATTTACAAACCGGAGGTCGGGGGGAGCGTGTCCCCTACTCTCGCCACAAAACTCAAGTATTTAAAAATCCCCGAATTGGTTACTGCCAATCCGTTTTTTTATGCCTTCTTTTAATGAAATGATTACTGCAATAAACTGTATCCTGAAATAATCAATTTCCATGAAAAAGCATATTTGATGGAATTTCTACCTTCTCGAAATCGTCACTTTGCCAAGATAAAGTCAATTTACTTCCGCCTCCTTGCTGGAAATAGTTGAGCGAGATTTTATGCAAACCGGATTTTAAAGAAATGGAGCCCTTTTTTTCGTAATTGCCATGCGCCCCGTCATTGTCGATGAGCGCCTCATCATTCAAGAATAGCACACTTCCATCGTTGGATTCAAGATAGAAGGTGTATAATCCATCTTTTGGGACATTTATGTATCCATCAAAGACGTAACCGAAATTTTCTGTTTTCGGACTGTTTTTTATGGAAAATTGAGGGATTATACCGGATGCTGTTTCCTGCTTTTTTTCAAGGCCTCTCGCCTTGCTTAATTCTTCATTGTAATATTTATAATGGAGCCCTGTTGTCGGCTGCTCCGTTAGTTGCTGTGCCTCTTCAAATATGTCATTACCAATTTCCGCAGATACGATCTGACTGGGAGTTTTGTCTGCCGAAAATGCCTGCATACGCAACAAGGCTTTCTTGGTAATGACAATCGGTTTGCTGTATAGAAATTTATTTTCCGGTTTGGGCAGAGAGCCATCAAGGGTATAATAGATTTGGGCTGTTTTGTCCTTGGATGCCAATTGGATGTTGCCATTTTGATCTGATGCCAATTTGGGATTTTCTGCAGCATCCTGATAAATCCAATCCAAGCTAAGGCGGGTGATTTGCGTAGTAGCCAAACCATGCCCACCCTTTCTATCGCCTGCACAATGCCCCAAGAGCACATGATTATCAAGGAATTCTATTGCAGTGTAGCAATACCAACCATCAGGGTCACTTTCTATGGTCTTTATCTTCTCCCAACTTTTTCCTTCATCTTTGGATATGGCTAGGTTGTAGGGAGTTCTGTAGCCACCATCTCTTGAATTTTCGTAGTTGTTGTTCCATATCAACAATAAGTCTCCTGTTTTTGGAATGCGCTCTATGGAAGCTGGGGAAAGTGGCGATTTTATATTTCCCGCTACGATTGGCGACCAGGTCTCGCCCTCATCTTCCGAATAGGAGAAGTATTGTACACCAGCGTCTGTCCGACAAAAGAGCATCATTTTCCCATGATCCAATTCCACGATTCCTGGCTCTTGCAACACTACGTTCTTAGGATTGGGTACCTCCATGGATTTCGACCAGCTTTTTCCCAGATCATCCGAGAAATAGCAATATATCTTTCCATTAGCAGTCATATTGGATTCAACCTCACCATGCAGTGAAGTAGGATAAATGATCCTGCCATTGGGCAACTGAAGCAATCTGTCGTTATTTACAACATGATATCCTTCGTCTTCCATACACCTGATAGGTTCACTCCAAGTTTTTGCCTCATCAGTAGAAATGCGCATATATGGTATACAGTCCGTTTCGGAGTTTTTTCTAATGTAAAAAAGGGCCAAACTTCCATCACTTAGCCGCAATAGAGAAACGGACATCACATTCATTCTACCTTCGTTGGGTATAATGCTAACGTCTTCCTGTGTCCAGGATTGGCCGCCATCACTGGAATATCTCCCCGCCAGATAAGCTTTGGCATGATCACCCGCTCCACCCGTAAAATGGGTATAAACAAACAATATCCGACCATCTTTAAGTTGGATAAAATCACCTTCGCTATTTCTGGGATTATCAGAGGAAGGAGTTAGGCGTAAAGTAATTTCTTTGCCGGAATCTTCATGTGGAGCTGTTTTACAACCCATAAAAAATAAGGCTATTATCAGAAAAAGGAAGTGGTAATGGTGGTTTGTGTGGTTCATATTTTTTGAAAGCTAGGGTAATTCTATTTTAGCGTCTTAAATTAGCCATTTTAGAATTTTTCACCTTGAATATTATTGATAATTCTTACTATTGTAAATAGCTCTAAGGAAGTATTGCCACCAATAGTAGATTAACACGTGTATTTAGTAGTAAAGGACTATATAGAAAATAAACAGAACTCGGAGCTATATTAGTCAATTCACAACCCTAAGAGTGCTAAAGCTTAATAAACTCACCAGTCTGAACAACATACCTAACATATCATTTGAAAGCGAAATAGATGAAAAGGAATTTGAGTTCCTTAATCTATCCCATCTTTTAGCTAAAATAAGAACAGGATTAGATCATAACCCCAATAAACCCCATAGGCTTAGCTTTTTTGCCTTGTTGATCGTTACCAAAGGTGCGGGAAGCCATCATGTTGATTTGAAAGAATATCCATTAAGAAAAGGTACCGTCTTAAAAATAGCAAAGGGACAAGTGCATGCTTTTGAAGAAAATCCGAGTTATGACGGTTTCCTAATTGTGTTTACGGAAGAATTTGTGCTCCAATATTTTTCAAAATCATCGATCCGGTTTATATCACATCTCTATAATTATCATATTTCCAAAACTGCTGTTGATGGCAGTAATTTTAATGAATCGTTTATTGGGCAGTTAAAAGATGAACTGGAAGCAGAAAACACTTATGCTCAAAAAAATATTGTGGCTAAACTTCTAGAATTGTACCTACTAAAGTTGGAACGTCTTTCGCAGGCAGATGATTTACCAAAACAACACCCAAAGCACTATCCATTATTTCTTGAGTTTAAAAATTTAGTGGAAGAAAAGTATACTGCCACAAGAAATGTAAAGGATTATGCGGATATGCTCTCAATTTCTACAAAGCATTTAAATGGAATAGTAAAAGAATTTACACTAAATACTGCCAAACAATTTATTGATAATTTAGTGATTCTTGAAACTAAAAGAACCATTGCAAGTTCCAATTACAGTTTAAAGGAAATTGGATATGCAGTGGGATTCGATGAAGTTACAAATTTTACCAAATTCTTTAAAAAGCATACTGGCACTAGCCCTAAACAGTTTAAAACTGACTTATAGCGGTTTCGTTCCCATATTTACCATTCTTATCCGAAGATTCACCTACCGGATTATTCTGAATTGGCCCAATTTTGTACCAAACTTTAAAATCATAGAAAATGAAAACAAAATTAGCTACATTTCTTTACCTTGCTCTATTTAGTGTTGGACTTAGCTTGGCTCAAAGCAAAACCACGGACGAAAATAAATTTCAATTTGGAGAGCCTGAACATTTCTTGGATGGATATTCATTGAATTTCCAGTATCAGGATGGTACTGCCATACATATGGAATTTTACAATGGCAAAGCCAAATATGAATGGGTCGCCGGACCAGCAAAAGGAAATGGAAACAAGGATATACCTTATCGTTCCCGTAAAATTGGCAATGATCTTTATTTGATCAACTGGCACGAAACAGATAAAAAGGACTATCTAACCCTGGTTTTTGATTTTGAAAAAATGCTTGTGCATAGTTCGATTATAGTAGGTTACGAAAACAAGCCAGAACGAACCTTGAAAACGGTATTCAAAAGTGGAATTATCGATCATTTAAAAACGGCTGAATAATTTGCAAATTAGTTTTAACCTTCTATTCATTGCTATCTTCTATAATTAGGAGGAATAGGGGTCTATTGGAATCTATTATAAAATCTGATGAAGTCTGAAAAAGATTCATCAGATTTTTTATTTATACCTGTTTTATTCAGTGATCAACGCCTTGTTGATTTGTCCAGATGGATTTTACACAACTTCAACATATGGTTTCATATTTACCATTTTTATTGTCGTTTTGATAAAAATAGTATTGTAGAAGCACATCACCTTTGCAGTGTTAAATAAATTAATCCTTAAAAATAAAAATTATGAAATATTTAAAATTAAATTTTTGGTTCCTGGCAATCATTGCATCAACATTATTGGTTTCATGTAGCAATGATGATAACAGTGAGCAAACGACACCTGTAATGGTAGAATTCGGAGAAGCACCATCAAGTTCATTGATTACAACCGGCGTGGTAAATGTAATTACAGAAAATACGGCAAGATACCATACCATTGATTTTGCTGCGGCGCCATATACCGTTACAATTGTTGAGACAAAAGACAATATAGTACTTGTGGATTTAGGACCGGCACCTGCTTTTACAGATGAGTTGAAAGCCTATGTAGATGCTATTAACAAACCAGGAGCTGTAATTATAACCCACAACCATGGTGACCATTATGGAGGAGCGGGGAATTTTACCGATTTGGATTTTTATGCAGAAAACACGGTGGCAGACCAATTGAACAATACCGATGATTTTACAAGTTTATACCCTAATTCGGTAATAGGTGTTAGCGGCTCTCAAGAAATAGGAGGCCTATCATTTACTTTCGATAAAGTTTCTAACGCTGAAACTGGAGAAAATGGCTATTTATTCAATGAAGAACTTAAAATAATTTTTTCTGGAGACCTTGTATACAACCTTGCGCATCCTTATTTAAGAGAATACACGCCTAATGCAGGTGAAGATGAAATAGACAATTGGGTAGCAGGTCTAAATGTTTTAAAAACTAATTTTTCGGGTTACAGTCATCTTTTTGTAGGGCATAATGGTTCACGTTCCGATATTGGAACTGTAATTGATGAAAATATAGATTATCTACAAACTGCTCAAGGCCTTATTAAAGGAACTGAAACTGTTTCTGGAGGAGGTACTGCTTCCACTCAACAAGAAGTAGTGGATGAACTGGAATTGCGTTACCCTAACTATTTGGAAGGTGGTATCTATCTATCACTACCTGATGCTTTCTTTCCTGGTGACCCTGGAGCCGATTGGTTTTAACCCACCACTAGGTTTCTTAATTCATTCAACAACATTTTAAATGTTTCCTTTTCCAAAAAAAATATGATTACAAAACAACAAAAGCAAATAGCATCAACCTTAAAAGAACTCTATAACGATTCTAAATACGATATGCTCAATATGATGAAGGGTGCAGCAAAAAGCGTTTTCAGACCTATGCACCCATTGGATTTTAAGGATTCGTATCTTTCCATTTCGAAAGAACAAGGAGTAGGTTTGGTGCAACTCATAAAGGAAAACCACATTAAGAATGTTGTTGAGTTTGGAACCTCATTCGGAATTTCGACGTTGTTCTTGGCACAAGGTGTGTTGGAAACTGGAGGGAGCGTTATCACCACGGAATTAATTGAATCGAAAGCTAAACAGGCAATTGAAAATTTTAAAAAAGCTGGTGTAAACAGTCATATTGAAGTTAGAATTGGAGATGCATTAAAAACATTAAAAAATCATGATAACCCTATAGACTTATTATTATTGGATGGTTGGAAAGATTTGTATTTACCCCTGTTCCAAATGCTGGAGCCTAACTTTCATGCAAACACATTTATATATATTGATAATGCAGAAATGACAGAAGTTAAAGCATTTTTAAGAACGATTGGTCAAAATCAGAAGTATCAATTACAAACTAAATTTGGTGGAAAAGTAGTATTGGCAACTATTAAAAAGTAAAAGAATTATGAGTCAAGTATCCATTTGCCCAACATGTGGCAGCAAGTCAAGAATAAAAGAACCAGATGGAACAACATCTTACCAAGTCATTCAGGATGATGAGGTATTTAAAAAAGTAAGTCAACTTAAAAAAGCTATGGAAAAATTTAAGGCAAAAGCTGAAACTCTTGAAAAAGAATTAGAAGCATTAAAAACAAACAGTTAAAATCCTTAAAAAGAAATTACGGTTGGATAATTGTTGCCATATTGGCAATACTACCGATGTTTATAATTTTTATTATGATACATATTAATTTTACGAATGGCTTTTCTATTGCTTTCATCGAACGAGCAGGTAGCGATGGTAAAACCACCTTGGAAATGTTATACCATGTTTCTGGAGAGGTCGCCATAAGATGGATGACGGCTGTACTAAGCTGTACACCGTTTTTAGGATTCAAAAAAAATACCCCCTTTGTTACCCGCTAGAATTTTGCCTATAAAACTTTAAGTTGGGCAATAGTATTCCTAACTACTATTTACAGTTCTTGAACTATTAAACTTCGGGTAGGGAAAATAATTACTTCTTTCCAACTGGGAGTTAGGATACCGCAATGAGGGAATATGATTTCATCTCGTTAGTTCCGCCCGGAGAAGCACATCTAAGAGGACCATTAAAACATGTACATATTTCAGGACTTTCCTGACAAGTTTCATCATCAGGTCCTCAGGAAATACCATTAAAAAGTAAAGACAAAACGGCTGGATGTAAAAATGATTTTGTTTTTGTGATCTCTGTTTTTAAATTAAAACTAATTGTGTTCTCAAAACTATGTAAATAGTTCATCTTCAGGTATTACGTATGTGGAAAAGCATAAAAAAATGTACCAAACACCTCATTTAGGTCTTTACATTTCCACTTGAACCACTTAGCGGCAGACGACTAAATGATGTAATACAACAGATAATTCCGTATTTCATCGATGAAGCCAATACCAATAGCAATAATTGTTACCTTAGAAGCTAGGAAACTAGCTCTTGGTTGTAGTAATGCCTCTTCTATACTAGCGTTAATTCATTGGATTATAGGATTTATAGGATACAAAAAAGTATTCGGATACCGCACAGTTGACCTGAAGTTTGCTAAAATGGGTATATGTTAACTTGTTGCTATATCCCTACGTTGGCCTACAATAAAAACCTAGAATTATGAAAAAAATATTTTGCCTATTTCTATTATTAATCAATTTAAGTTGTAGTAGTGATGATAGTGATAGTGATAGTGAAAATGATAAACAACAAATCTCAAATACAGTTGCTTCCGTTGAAATTTCATCTTCTTCCGAAACAATTTTGGCGGATGGAAATGATACTGCTACCTTTTCTGTAATAGCTCGTGATGATAATCAAAATACCATACAAAATTCAAGTGTTACTTTTTATATTAATGGGACTGCCCAAGGCTCCAATACTTTTAGCACCAATACAGCAGGACAATATGATGTTTATGCTAAAATTGATCTTGTTAAGTCAAATTCAATAACGATCACTGCAGAAGAAGTAAAAGTTAATCTTTCCAGCATAAACTTAAGTTCTAATACATCTTTGATTATTGCTGATGGTAATTCTAAGGCAGAATTATCTGTAATCTTTTATGATGATAATAACAGTCCAGTTGATAATGTAGATTATGAAATCATTGATAATGGGAATGTATTGGGTAACTTGGATTTATGGTATTCTACTGCAGTAACTGGGAGTCATGATTTAAAAATTCAAGCCTATGGTATTGAATCAAATACCATTAATTTAAACGCGAGGGAAAACATTAATTATCCTTCAATATCTGTTCCCGTTATCTTTCATATTGTTCATTTTGGAGAAGACATTGGCTCTGGAACCAATCTAGCCCAAAGTCAAGTTACAGCACTATTGGATAAATTAAATAAGGGTTTTTCAAATCAATACAACTCTGACAATCCCAATGCTGTTGATACAAAAATTGTCTTTCGGCTGGCAAGTTTGGATTTTAATGATGATCCATTACCTGAACCGGGAATAAATAGAATTGATGGAAGTTCATATGATGATGGTGTACCAGAATCTCCTGAAAGCTTTGATATTGCAAACGACAATAAATTAGGCTTTAATGAGTATTGGGATTTGGGTTTGGCAACTGTTTGGAATCCAAAAATGTATTTAAATCTATGGATAGGTCCGGACCAAGAGGCCAGAGGAAGTGCAGCATCTCCCTGGACTTATGAATCTTATCCTCTCAACGGTTTAGTTACAGTCCCAGATAATTCCGAACTTGAGCCAAATAATGATATTTTTCCGAGTTTTTGGCTAGATACCAACAATGCCTTAAATTCTACGGCTATAATACACGAAGTGGGTCATTCCCTAGGATTACTTCACGTATTCTCCAATGACAATTGTACTTCAAGCGATTTTTGTCAAGACACTTATTCATATATTATAAATGATCCAAACCAACCTTGTTCCGATAATCAAGGTGAAAATACTAATGACAACTTTATGGATTATACAGGTTCTTACAATACTTTTAGTTATGATCAAAGAGAAAGAATACATCATGTTTTTGATTATGGCTTATGGTTAAATGAATTGAAAAACTCAAATAAATAACCTATACCAACCATGGCTAATAGTAACCAGCCCTACATTGTTATTGTGTAGGTTGCTAGGGGGAGGTGGCAGAAAGCAATCGCCAATCGACTAATAGTTTGCAACTTATTACAATAGCCTAAGCTGTGCTTCATTAAGAAATGGATAAAGTAAAATAATCACACTTGGACTTATGATGTCCTTAGAAAAGAAGAAATCAATTTTCGAATGACTTAAAAACAATTAGAAATACATTTATTAACTTAAAACAAAAATCATGGAAAATAAACAAAACCTTCAGGTTATAGAGAATCTTTACAACGCTTTCGCAACGGGAGATATGCCTACAGTTCTCGGGTCTATGGATCCTGCTATTGAATGGAACGAAGCTGAAAGTAATTCGCTTGCAGATGGCAATCCCTATGTTGGTCCAAATGCAATTTTAGAAGGCGTTTTTGCGCGTCTTGGAGCCAACCACGAGCACTTTGGGCTGAAGGATGTTAAAATCCACGGTATGAATAACAATAAGGTTCTAGCTACCCTGCGTTATGATGCGAAAGTAAAAGCAACTGGTAAGGCCTATAATGCACAAGCTGCACATCTATGGACGCTTAATAATGAAGGAAAAATTACAGCCTTTCAACAATTTGTGGATACCAAGAAGTTGGCAGACGCTGAAAAGTAATTTACTGGTATCAACGGATAGGTGACCAAAAAAATAACCACGCTAAAAAGCGTGGCAGGTGAAAACCCGCCCGTACCGAAACCAGCCCAACAAACCATTCCCGTCCGCACCGGCACGGGCGGACTGGCGGGAGGCACGTTAGGGCGGGCAAAAAGATTTCTCTATGTAAGTGGCGGAAAGCAAACGCCATTTGACTAATGGTTTGTTAAATATTTAGTAACTTGTTGCTATAGCCCTACGTTAGCTTTCACCAAGAATTAAATAACAAAAAACAAATACCATGAAAAATTAATCAACACCATACGAATCAAGTTTCTTTTCTCTTCTTTCATAGGCTTACTATTGTTGTGGTTTGTGAATTTGGTGACAGCTATCAAGAACAAAAAGTTAGCCCCCAAATAAATTTTGAAAAAGAGAAGGAGACCATGATGGACCCACATTCAAATTAGGGAGCATTTCGAGTTTATATTAGTGGGCTTCCTAATCCTTTGTAAAGCCATTCATCATTGCAATAATTGTACTTCATAGTGATGAATTTAATGAAACAGTAAAAAATAATTTTTTTTTACATTTCAAGTGAGGCTCTAGTCTAGGTAAATTGGAGAAAGATTTTAGGCAAAAAAATATATCGACCTAAAGCACAGATTTTTTTCTGACTTATTAATATAAAATTGTTCTTATTCCAATAATCAGTGACATGAAAGCAAAAACTCGTCTAACTACGCATTCTTTTAGCAACATTGTAAAAATCTTTATCTCTTCGACATTGGTTTTTCTTTTTTTATTTACCACAGGGAGTTGTGGTAAGGATGATCCAAAAGAACCCAAGAAAGAAGAAATGGAAGAAGAGATGGAAGAAGAGGTGGGATATAATTATCCGGAAGGTAAAATATTTTTCGACTTCCCACCCATGGATTTAGATGGAGCTGCTGCATATGAACCCATGGGAGGATTCGGGGTGTTCCCCCAGGATCATGGTGGATTTTATCATTTTGAATATGGGGTCGATGAACCAACAACGCCTATTTATGCTATGGCTGATGGGGTCGTTATAGAACTCGGGGCCGGTGGTGGTGATTTGTTCATGACCGTTAAGTATAGTACAACCATAAGCACCAAACTAGGCCATGTAGGCAGATTTGCAGATTTTATTTCAAATCAAACAGATCCTGTAATAGAAGGTAGCCCTTTAGATGTTGAAATTGAAGTAAAATCAGGGGATATTATTGGTTACATCTCATCCCTTTCAGCTTTAGATATCGGAGTTCATGATTTAGATGTGGGGGACAGTAAGTCATTTTGTTATCCAGAATTGGCCTATTTTGAAAATTATTTTGCTGTAGACATTTTTGATTACTATAAGGACGAGAACCCTGTAAAAGCGGAATTTTTAAGTAAGAATGTTAGAGAACTACCCCCCTATGGAGGAAAAAACGACTATGACGTAAAAGGAACAATCTCTGGAAATTGGTATATCAGAGATAAATTTGAAGGTAAGGATCAGGCTGCCAATCATTTTGCCATCGGATATGATCATATATATGCACAAAGAATTGCACTTCTCGATGGATTACCAGCCCTTGATCCTGATATAGAAGATACGTACTCGTATTCGTGGATAAAATCCAATAGTCCAAAACCCGAAGAAGTTGATATTGCTTATGGACTGGTTAAATACGAATTAATTGCATCTCGCCATTTAAAAAGAAACGATGATGGAACGTTTGAAACAGTATCAATTGATGATGTTGATGAGCAAACGCCAAGAGGTGTTTTTTTAATGCAAATGCTGGAACCGGAATCAATGCAGCTCGAGTTTATAGCAGATAAGACCGCAGTCGAAGTTGAAGGATTTAGTGGTAATCAAAGAGTGTATGTTCGCAATCCTGATTATGAGTAACTATTTGTGTGCTTATTATTGTAAAATAAAAATAAGAGACCTGAGTCCATCATCCATGAATAATTATGATTTATAGTAATAACATTCAACCTTGTATTGATTTTCCTATTGTCCTTATTAATTCTCAAAACAAGAAAAAGAAATAATAACGACATAGCCACATAGGCTAGGTTAAATGCGATTTAGTGTGCCGTAATGGAGATAGTTATATCTAACAATGTGCATGGCTTAAATTAAACGGTTGTTGGCTTATAGTTTGTTAAATATATAGTAACTTGTTGCTATACCCGGATATCCAAAGCCATTTTGGGTTATAAGGTTTATATATTGAGTAATAAAAATATAATTATGAAAAGAATATTCATCTATGCAATGGTTATAATAATGACCGCCCAATTTTCATATTCTCAAGCTATAAATAAGAACTTCAAATGGCCTGAAAATAAAAAAGCCGCGGTCTGTTTAACTTTTGATGATGGTCAAGATTCACATCTGGATAATGCCATACCCCTGCTTGATTCCTATAATATGAAAGCAACTTTTTATTGTCCAGGGAATAAGGAGTCTTTACATAATCGCACCTCTGAATGGAAAAAGATCGTTGAAAATGGCCATGAACTTGGCAATCATTCTTTATTTCATCCATGTGATGGCAGATTATTCGATTGGGTTACACCAGAATATGACTTAAACAATTACACTAGAGAGCAAATGCGAATGGAATTATATACTGCCAATACACTCTTAAAAGCTGTAGATGGAAAAACGAACAGAACATATGGTTATACCTGCTCAAATTTTAAAGTACAGGGCGATTCCACCTACGTGGATATAGTGAAGAAACTATTTTCGGCAGCAAGAAGTGATGGCCCAATACCGAAAACCATGGAAAATATCGACATTAATTTTATGCCAAGTTGGTGTGTAGACAGTCATACCGGCAAAGAACTAATCGATTATGTAAAAGAAGCAAGAAGTAATGGGACTATTGCCACATTTATGTTTCATAGTGTTGGAGGTGGTTACCTAAACGTATCCAATGAAGCATTACAGGAACTATTAATTTATCTTAAAGAAAACGAACAGGATTATTGGGTAGATACCTTTTTTAATGTTACCAAATATATATCAAATCAATAAGTCAGTATTGAATAAATTAGCGGGTTGAGATTATAGAACATTGACGGAAATTGGAAAACACGCAATACGCAACATTGGCTAATTCTATTGTTATTAAGCCTGCCCACTTATTTGATTAAAATAAAATTTAAGATATAGATGTTCTCATACCTTTCTACCCCACTATACCTGACAATTGGATTTTTTCTCTTAACCGTTTTGTCGCTTTTTATTTTTGGCAAAGACCAAGCTGAAAGTTTGTGGAACATTGGAGGTCTTGTTTTTGGTTGCTATCTCATCTTCAGCTCTATACTTATTTTGTTTATTGATACGGGATGGGGTTATTTTTTATCAATTTTGGGTTATTCTTTGCTTTATCTCGTTTTTACCGGCATTTTAATTCAAATTATAATTCAGGTAAAGCAGCTTCCAGGTTCTAATGAGTCTGCCATGATATTCTTGATTATAATATTTCACCCTCTTCTTCTGCTTTTTTTAAAATTAATCAAATGGTTGTTTTCAATACTTGCGCAAAAATGAAACTAAAGGATTGGAGAACAGCAGCCATAATGGGTTATTCAATTTTGAGTTGCACAACTCAAGAAAGGTAAGCGGTAAATAGCGTGGTAAAATTTCGTCATGTGCATGGTGGATGGAAAACGCCAATTGACTTATAATTTGTTAAATATATAGTAACTTGTTGCTATTACCGTCGTTACCTTCAAGCAAAAAAACATTCACTAAACAACCACAATGACAAAACAATGAAACATAAGGCCAAAGAAACCGACACAATAATTCTCAATTCAGGCGAAGGGAGAACTTATAATTGTGGAACAATGACGGCAATATTCAAGGCAGATGAAAATGAAACTGCCAATAAATATAGTATTTCGGAATGGTGGTTAGAACCAAATTCGGACGGACCTGGTGCTCACCAACACGAAGACAATGACGAAGTATTTTATGGCCTGCTAGGAACGGTAGCAGTGTTGGTCGGCGACAAATGGATCAATGTTGAAAAAGGCACTTTTTTAAGAATACCAGCGAAAACCATCCACGACTTTGCCAACAGGACCAACGAAAAAGCTGGACTTCTTAACTTTTTTATACCCGGTGGCTTCGAGAGAAATATGCCCGCTATTGTGAAATGGTTTGAAGAAAAAGAATAAAAACACACCTATTATGAGAAGAATAATATCATTTGCGCACATATCGCTGGATGGTTTTGTAGCAGGACCAAAGGGAGAAATGGACTGGATAAAACTTGATGAAGAAATTTTTGACCATGTAGGGAAGCGGATAAGCAAGGGCGACACTGCACTATATGGCCGGGTAACCTATGAGATGATGGAAAATTACTGGCCTACCGCAGCAGACAAACCAAGAGCTACCAAGCACGACAAAGAACATTCCAAGTGGTATGCCAATTCCCACAAAGTTGTTATGTCCAGAACAATGAAAGGCGCAGATCTCACCAACACAAGAATAATCAGCAACAAGCTTTCGGACAACATAAATAAATTAAAACAATCCGGCCAAGGCGGAGGTGAGGACATCTTGCTTTTTGGAAGTCCAACAGCAACACATTCACTTATGCAACAGAACTTAATAGACGGCTACTGGCTATTTGTCAACCCTATTATTCTTGGACAGGGCATTCCGTTGTTTAAGGGTATCAAAGACAAAACAAAACTAAAACTATTAACAACCCACCAATTTAATTGTGGAGTAACCGAACTGAATTATATAGTGGACAGACCTTAACAACTAACCACTTACAAAGTAAATACAACATTCTAAAAATATCTTCCTTAAAACCTCCACAATATGGTTTACGATCTGTCCATTCAAAGAAAACCAGTTCCATCATTAGTACAAACAAACACGGATATATGGATTTCTAATTATTACTATGCCATTCATAATTTGCCAATTTCATAAAGCAATATTGAAGAATAAAGTTCGTTAATTTTATGATTAAAAAATTAAAACCTTATTCATGCAAAGAACCAGTCTTCAATATCTTTTTTTGATATTTTTTGTTTGTTTTTCATGTACAACGGATACAGAAGAAACATCGAAAGAAACGGTGGACACTACAGCTCCTACCCTTAGTTTTTCCATAGAAGATATTGAAGTTTCTTCCAACGACCCCATTCGCGTGTCAGGGAAAATAAACATTAAGATTGAGGCCACGGATATAAGTGGCATTAGTAAGGTTGAAGTCTATATTAACAATGAAAAAGTTGCAGAAGATACATCATCACCCTTCGATTTAAGTATTGACTTATCATCCTATACATCAACCTCTAGTCTGAAAAAATTAGATTCTAACGCCATCTTAAAAATAATTGCATATGATAAAGCGGGTAACGAAACTACAATAGAAAAAAATATAGTCATTTTTAATAGGGAATATCTTTTGGATATTAATATTCCAGAGGGGTTTCTCAATTCATTTTTCGAAAACGTTTATGTTTTCGCTTCTGATATGGACGGAAATTATTTAGAATCAACAACAGAACCTATCACTGCTTCCACCAGACAAATAAAGATATATGCCCCTGAGGATTTTGATTTGACCCAAGAATTCATGATTACTTTTATGACTTTCAATCCCGGGAATGAAAACAGTTTTTCATATGCCACAACTTTTCAGAATTTAACGAAGGATAATCTCAACGAAATTAATCTAAAGGTCCCAGAACGCTTTCGCGTCTTTGAAAATAAATTAGTGCCTGCTATTGGTTTTGGGGACAACATTCAACCCATGGGATCTGGTATTGATTACAGAACAAGCTTAAATAGCACAGATCAAGAATGGCTATTTCAAACATTAATTCCTGAAACAACGAATGATTTAACTACGAATAAAATTTACTTAAGCTATTTATTAGATCAAAGTTTCACGAATTATCACTACCTATTTATTGATAGACCTTTATCCGAAGATTTTCAGTTGGAGGCAAATAATTTTGTTAACGCCAATTCAACTTCGGGAAGCATTTCCTTTTCCAACTTTCAACAACAACCCGAAATAAAAACCCATCTTACAATTTATGGTTACGAAAATGAAAACGATGTCCAAAAAAATATTTACCATACCCTATGGGGGCAAGGAACCACTAATTTTACATTACCCATAATTTATAGCTATAACGATTCGTTTTACCAATATCGTCATCGCCTTTCAATGGAAAATTTCCACACAGAAGGACTGGGACTTCCTTTGGAGGAATATACGATACCAAATTGGACATTAAATCCTATAATCCAAAATAATAAGGTGATACTCAATAAAACCGGTGAAGGGCATTCAATAGGTAGAATTTCATTACAAGAGGACCAGGAAAAAGATATTTATGAATGGAGAATCTTATTCGACAGTGAAAAAACAAACGAAGTAGTTATTCCTAAAATTCCAGAGCAATTACAAAACATCCCGTTTTTTACTTTATATGGATCCAATTCGTTTGAATTACAGCAGACTGAAATTAGTAAATTCGAGGGCATTGACAACTATGGGCATTATCTAACGGAAATAATAAAGGAGAATAGAGATATTAATAATTACTCAAACAAAAAAGAAACAATATTTCAATCAAATCCAATGATATATTTTCAGTTCAATGATTTTGTATTCGACTAAATCTATGCGGCATAAAGGAAGTACATACCCTGGATTTAATTAATTACTTTCCGGCAGCATTAATGAGTTTGTAATTTATATAGTGGACAGACCATAACAAAGACCTAAAGCAAAATACCTGGCCTATTCTTTGGGCGTTCCCTCCTACCTCGGGCGGGCCCTTGGCTATATCCCTTGCGGTGCTGCGGGGATGCCGCCGCGGTCCCTAACGCAGGCAGGCTCGACCGGACAACATTACCCATAACAATTCAGAAACTATTAAAATCGATAGAACCCACCTTATTTAGAATAAAGTATTCTTCAACCTCCTTCCACAAAAGACAAGCTTAATACATAGCACCTAAATATAACTACAGTATAAGCCCGTACCCCTTCCCTCCTATTCGGCTATCCGTAAGCCGCAGTAGTATGGGGATAAAGGTGTTTCATAATTTTGATGGTTTACAGAGCTTCAAAAAGAAGTAATCTAACCGTGGATTTGGGCAAGTCCACTATGAGGCTGAAATCTTTGCTGCTCAATATTTGTTCGCGGTCCAAGTCCAAATTGTGAGTATCGTCCAATACATATTCGCTACACTTCAGTTCGTTTTTAAAAGGAACATTTTTGATCTGCAGTTTATAACGAGAGACATCATCATCAAAATTGCTTAACAAAACGGCTGTTTTTCCCTCACCCAAATCGGTAGATGCAATAATAGAAACACCCGTTTCCTGATTATTTCCTAAAGTAGAAACCCGCGTGCCCAATTGTACCATTTTATGATAGGCTTCCAAGGCATGAATTGCTTTTTTGGGTATTCCTGATTCATCAAAAAGCCCAATACGAAAAATGGTTCCAAAAGCGGAATAGTATTGCGCCATATCCAGTTCTGTATCCTGCATATAAGATAAAACTGAGACGGTAAAGGCTGAGCCAGGGGCGCCGGTGGTTTGGGCAAATACATCCCTTGATGCCTCTCTGTTTTTTCCATCGGGCCAGTATGGTATGTAATTCCATTCGGATAGACTGATTTCCACATCTTTAAACCCATGTTTTCTTATGGTGGCGTTGGATATTTCAATTCTTTTCATGAAGTCGTCCGTACTTTTACTATAGATGTGATAGGAAACAAAGTCTAAAGGGGAATTGGTGTTTTTACAATGTTTAAGGAAAGCCTCGCCAAGCTCACTGTCCATATTAAAGGCGATTGTAGGACCTCCAACTTTTAGGTTGGCATCCAATTTTTTTAAGGTCTTGGCCGTTATTTCATATAATTGAAGATACTGTTCTTGAGTTCCTGACCAGCAATCTGCGATGTCCGGCTCATTCCAAATTTCCCAATATTGAATATCCCAATGAAACCCTTCGGCCCAGCCCATATTATAATGTTGCACTATCCGGGAACAAATGCGCGCCCATTTTTCAAAATCTGCCGGTGGATGGATGTAAAATTTTGGTTCCCCGTGCTCTATACTTTCTCCCAATCTAAATATTACTTTTGCGCCCAGGTCCAAGATCGACTTTATATAAAGGTCCGTTTTTTGAAAATGATAGTTTGCCGGGTCATTTTCATCGGCATCAAAGTTTGGAAAGATGGTATGGATATCAACCGTTTCTTCATCGGAATACCGTGTATCATGCAGGCGTACATGTGGAGGGCCGAAGGTTTTGAAATATTCACTATTGTCAAATGCATTTCCCAATCTAATTCTCGGACCGCCATTAACCCCGTTCAAGGGCTTGAAACCACCCATGGTTTTGGATACATCTACAGTAAACTCGGGTAAGGTTGCCGTATCATTGCTTTGAGCCAGCAGTGCATTACCAGATAGTATTCCTAAAAATAAAAAAAGACCAAAGAATGCTGATGTAATACAATTGTTTGTTTTCATGGTTTTTGGTTAGCTATTACGGCAAAATATCTGAATTATGATGTGTAATCAAAATGACTTGGATAAACTTCTTTTTAATAATCGCATTCAACTGGCAGTACCTTAAAAAACGGTAATTAACAACCATTTTATAGTCAATGAAAACTTACGTACAGCAAACAAAGCATTATTTTATCGATTAAGCAAATGCCAATACCAATATTCGGTATCTTAGAAGAATAGTAACAAACATTTGGTTGTAGTACTCCCTCACTTTAAACCATTAAAAATTTTATAGGAATAATCCGTATTATAGGACGCTAAAAAGTATATAGGTTAAGGCTATTGGGATAGTAGTTTTAAAATAGAGATATAATTAATACCTATATACAACCGTTACCTACTATAAAAAAACACCAATGAATACTTATGAATGATATAAACTTAATCAAAGCAATGATTGTAATCTTTATTTGTCAATTAGCAACTATTGCCATCGGTTATATAATGCAAAAAACAACTTTATCAATTTCCTACTTAAATGCGGTTATTGTGATAGGTATATTTATTTTTTGGGGTATCAATAGTCTTAATGTAAAACAACATAACTTAGAATTTAGAGAATTAGTTGTAATATGTTTGGAAGCTTGTATTTTAATATTTGCTCTTTACTCCATCATAGGTTTTCATAATAAAACCTATGTGAAAGTCATAAATTATATTGGATTTGGAATTCATCTATTGTGTACAGCAGGAATGCTTTATTATATATCGACCTTTGAGTTTAATAGACTCTTTTAACGGTTAATTACACTTATGAATAAGTAGCAAATGTGATTTTGAACACTACAATAAAACGCATCTAATAATGAAAATTTTTAAAATTAATATTCTTTTAATTCTACTACTTGTGTTCATTCAAGTCCCAGGATATGCTCAATCAGAAAAAAATATGATAAACAATTCCATTATAATACCTCTAAAAATCGGAAAAAATCCAAGTACTCAATTTGAGACTTTAGTCATAGAACCTGTTAATCTATTCATCCAATCAAAACCAATAAATAAGCGCTCTCCTCATATTCAATTAGAGTTAAATATAGTTGAAGGCAATAGGAGATATTCTACTTTTCTCTGGTATTATGATGAGTCCAATGGTAGTCAAAAAATAAACTATCCGAAAGCATATCAAAACTATTCCTTTGATTTAAAAATCAATAAAGAAGAGATTGAGCTAGTTGTTAAAAAATTAGACTTCGGAAAAGCAATGTTTATTGATTTAGGGCAGACAGCGGTTATCGGAAACCTTACAATTCTGTTTGAAGATTATTTTGGAGAATCGTCCGTGGATATAAATGGAAATCAGACAGATGCCTTCAATACATATAATATTGTGTTATCAGAAGAAAATGAACAGAAGACCATGTCGTTTATGTCACTAAATAAACAAGTTGGGAAGGAACTATCGTTAGAATGGAAGGATTATAAAATTTTGATTTTGGAAGATTCCGAAAAAGCATTAAAACTAATGGTATTTAAAAACGATTCTAAAAAAAAATAAGCACTCGATAAAGTGTGGCAAGCGAAAGCACAATAACACCGTATAAACAATACATGCGTTGGACTAACCTGCCTACTGGTAAACAGGACTGAAATGTCTGTTTATTTTTATAAAGCCCGTCTACCGGTAGACAGGGCCATAAAATGTTATGAATTTTATTGGCTTAGAGTTTGTTAATTGGAAAGATATAATTATTACATATATCCAATTGTTAGCTGCAAGTTAAAAAATATGATTAGACCGTTCAAACCTACTGACCTCATAAGTTTACTGAAAATCTTCAAATTAAACGTTCCTGAATTCTTTGACAAAAGAATCAACTTCAGGAGGAGATGATTAGCTAACAAGAAATATAATTTGGGAAACAGAAGAATTTTATGCTAAATTGAATTTAATCTTTGCATCTACAACCTATCGAATAAGGTGGAATTATTATTGAAGAAAATAAAACTAACAACAACAAAGTCATTATGGGGATAGTAATTTTGCCATTTCTAA
The DNA here is from genome assembly GCF_018860365.1 of Arenibacter algicola. Classification (GTDB taxonomy): domain Bacteria; phylum Bacteroidota; class Bacteroidia; order Flavobacteriales; family Flavobacteriaceae; genus Arenibacter; species Arenibacter algicola_B. Next base: position 26,256 of record NZ_JAHKPO010000029.1, on the reverse strand, counting down.
TTGGGGCTTTCACAATCGTTGTGATTGCCATGATAAATTCAGTTAGACTACTGAACTTAGAAACTATAGGGTTAATTGAAATCGGATTCGGATTAATGATCTCTTTAGCACTTTTTGGAGCTATAATAATAAGCTATTTAATTGAGGGAAAAATTTGGAAATTAAGTCCATTTTTTAGAGTTCCAATATTCGCTGTGTTTATACCATTTGTAATTCATCTAGTTACCAAAGATATTGAGACTCTAAGATTTGACTATATTTCAAACTTACTACTCGTTAGCATTGCGATTACTGGGATATTAGCAATTGCTTTTAATTATATTCTTTTTAAATTGATAGAATATTTTAATATTGAGAAGTATTATTGAATAAAAAAACTAGCTACAACAATGTCTACCTTAAATAGCGCCCTGCGTTACGCTGTTGTAGGTAGACTGAACGTTGAGAAAATCAACTAACATCGATTTTAACCACCCATGGGAATAGTGCTTTTACCTTTTGTACTCGGAGCGATAATTATTGGATTGATAGCAATCTTTAAATCATTTAGATTGATTGACACCAAACATATCGAAATTAAGGAAATTTTATACGGATTTTTGACTTCTATAATTTTGTACGGACTTATCGGCCTATTTTACCTCATTGAAGGAAAAGCTTGGGCTTTAAGTCCTTATTTTAGACTTCCGATTATAATGATTTTCATCCCTTATATTATTCATAAAGGGACTGAAAAAAATAAAAACCCAAAAGTAATAGCTTTGTCAAAAATTCTATTAGTAAGCATTGGAATTACAACACTTATTGGAGCAATATTTCACGGCTACTTTTTTGATATAATGGAACACTTTGGAACTGAAAAAAATTACTGAACATAGGTAAACGTTAGATACATACTAATAAACATTTGAATGAGAAATAAAACAATGAATGAAAGATTTACCATTTGGAATTTCAAGGATATAGATAATGCCTATGTACCCTATAATTTAACAGATGCGGCAGGTGAATCGTTTGATGGGCTAGAAGTGTTTACCGCTGATGACGCACCAGGTGATCTCCAGTTTACTGCTGATCCAGATTACCCAAATGATTTTCTTATGTTAGATAGTTTCGGTAATACAGAGTGTGTTATTCCAATATCGCCAAAACTGAAAACCTTCCTTGAAGACAAACAAATTCCCAACCTTTTATTTATACCCGTGAAAATGTTGGACCATAAAAACAGAACCTTAGAAGAATATTATTTGCTCCATTCTACAGAAGTTATAGATGCTATAGATAAAACTCTAACGCAGCTACGCGTAGATAGGTTAAATGAAGACATGTTTAATCGGGTTAAAAATTTAACCTTACTTGATGCCAATATTCCAGCCGATATTCAAATATTTAGAGTAAAAGGTTTATACGATGTCACTTGTGTAAGTAAAGCCTTGGCTAAAGAGATTGATGATAATGGGTTTACTGGGATCGAGTGGGAAGAAACCTCTGAATATAGTTATTGAATGTCCTGATGGATTGACGACTAGTCGTGTAGGCTTCCCCTCTCTTGTAGGGAAGCCTACAACTTTTGAGTCAAAAAGGGATTGACTTAACGAGCGATAAATCTTTAACCAAAGTTTCTACCAAAAATGAAATTAAAAGCTTGAAGTCCATGATTCAAATACTGCACAATTCCCCGCTAGTGCGAGCGTCACGCCTGCCTGACGACGAGGCAAGCTCGTACTGTCATTAGAGTATTTACCAGTGTCTCCCTGCTTTTTGATGGTTAGGCCCGCTGTGCAAAATCGCAGCTGTGTAAAGGCTTCCGATTTAGGGGTAACCCTAGAGTCAGATACTAGTTTTAATGCCAATTGTTTTTACCCATTCGTTGGAAATTGTCTTGAATACTATAAAAAGCACGAGCGCGACGCTCGCGCCAGCGATGGGACCATCCAACGGTCTAATATCAATCCCAAACCATGTTACCCTCTCGTCAGCGCTTTTACTTTTTGAAACCAAAGGAAAACCGCTTGAGGAAATTGGTAACCTAAAATTTTGTAGTATGAAAAAATGGCGTAATTTGTCCTTGTCATTGTAATTTACAGTAGACGATCTTAATCTTTCAAAACAAAAAAATGAAAAAATTTAAGATCTCCAGAACCAGAATTCAAGGGGTTAGTCGTTGTACTCACGGCATTCCTATAATCCGTATTTCGGCCATCATTCTATTTGCATTGTTCAACCCTCTTAATTCAAAGGCCCAAACACATGAATACCATATTGCAATATCTGGTAATGATAAGTCTGATGGATTATTGAGTACACCGTTCAAGACCATATCGGCCGCTGCACAAATAGCTATGCCAGGCGATACAATTACCGTACATGAAGGAATTTATAGAGAAAGGGTAAACCCACTGAACGGTGGTTCAAATAATTTGAACAGAATTCTTTATCGAGCCGCTCCGGGCGAGAAAGTGATTATTAAAGGTTCAGAGATTGTTACTAATTGGAAAAGGGTAAAAGGTACCGTTTGGAAAGTAGAAATACCCAATACTACTTTTAAGGACTATAATCCTTATATAGATTTGCTTACAGGGGATTGGCTGGATAAAAAAGGGATGGAACATCATACGGGTGAAGTATTTCTTAATGGCAAATCACTGTATGAAAAGTCGTCCTTAAAAGATGTTATTACCTCGGAACCATATCCCGACTCAAGGGATAAAGAGGCCTCCATCTACACTTGGTATTCAGAAGTGGATACACAAAATACTACTATATGGGCTAATTTTCAAAAATTCGACCCTAACAAAGAATTGGTGGAGATCAATGTAAGGGAAAGCTGTTTTTATCCCGAGAAGACCGGGGTGGATTATATCACTGTACGTGGTTTTATTATGGACCAGGCAGCAACACAGTGGGCAGCGCCTACCGCTGAACAGATCGGATTGATAGGCACACATTGGAGTAAAGGATGGATTATCGAAGACAATTTCATCAGCAACTCAAAAACGGTCGGTATTACCCTAGGAAAAGATCGGGCAACCGGGCAAAATGTTTGGTTGAACAATCCGATCAAGGACGGGGCCACACACTATAACGAGGTTATTTTCAAGGCCCTGAACATCGGATGGTCGAAAGAAAAAATAGGCTCCCACCTTGTTAGGAACAATGTAATATCTGATTGTGGACAGGCTGGAATCGTGGGCAGCCTAGGCGCTGTTTTTAGCAAAATTTATAACAACCACATTTACGATATATGGACGAAGAGAACATTTGAAGGTGCGGAATTGGCGGGAATAAAAATCCACGCTGCAATTGACATGCTCATTAAAAACAACAGGGTCCATAATGCCGGTAGAGGTATCTGGGTCGATTGGATGGCCCAAGGCACTAGAATTACAGGCAATCTATTATACGATAACACTATACAGGATTTGTTTACCGAAATGAACCATGGACCGTGTTTGATGGACAACAACATTTGTTTATCAGAGACCTCGTTACGAGACTGGTCCGAGGGGGGTGCGTTCGTTCACAATCTTTTCATGGGTAGGGTCGAGATAGGCAAAGTGTTGGATCGTTCTTCTCCTTATCACATACCGCACTCGACGATGGTGGCAGGATTAAGGAACATCAACTTAGGCGATAATCGTTTTTTTAACAACATTTTTGTAAAACCTGAAATTGCCACGCTGGGTACAGAAGAAAATGTGGTTACTTTTTATGGACTGGATGGGTATAGAATAGCCGAGTTTGAAAATGTGGCTAACGGTAACATTTACTATAATAATGCAAAACCAGCTGAAAAAGAAACGGATTTTATAGAAACACAGACTTGGAAACCTTTAATAGAACTAGAAGAAAATGGGGATGAAGTATATCTAAAAATGGATTGGGACACTTCTATTTTTAATTCGATTACCACACCGGTTACCACCAAAAGACTGGGTACTACCATTATATCCGAAGCAATATTCGAGAATCCTGATGGAATGCCCTATCTGTTCGATCTTGATTTCCAGGGAAATAAAAGAAACCTGGAAAAACCCTTACCAGGACCCTTTGAAAAAATCAAGGAAGGAATAGGTACATACAAAGTTTGGTAATGAAGTGTTCAATATAAACGATATGGTGGAGGACAATTCTAAATTACATAAATATAATGCCATCAGCCCACAAATGGCTAAAGCATACAATAATGCCGGCTCCGCTTTAATGCATAAAGCTAGAGCAAAAGCTGAAGAAATGAAAGAGCAAAAGAAAATTAGAGCATTTATAATAATCTAAGGGCACAAGAAATTGAACTTTATAAATCAGCGTTTTATAATTTTAAAAAAGCAAACGAAATAGATAACATCAAATATAAAAAACTCGAAAATATAATAGGGATGCTTGGAAGTTGGGTAAACGAGTATGAATCGAACAAAAATTAACAAAGAATTGATGCTCTAGGTAATTTTGGTAATGAAGTTTTATTGAAAAAAATAGAGATCAGCCAACAATTTATCAAATAAAATAAATCTTGAATTTTATACAAAAAATAACGAAAGGCTAACAACATATAAAATTCATTGCTAGTTTTAGATACTTTGGAGAAACTTGGAAAATATTATTTATGGTAATTCCAAGTTTATTAAATTAGGTATTTAAAACAGCAACCAACAATACACGAACCCGTTACGCTTACCTACAGAGAGCCTACATAAGATGACAATGAAACTTAATAAAACAAAGCAAATCAACAGATCAATTCAATTAGTTCTACTACTCTTACTCATGTTTTGTACTGATCTTTATGGTCAGGAAACTTCAATACATATTTCTCCCTTTGGTAATGACCAATATAAGGGAACAGAAAAAAAACCTGTTGCAAGCATTGAACGAGCAAAACAATTGGTCAAAGAGATCATGATGAAACAAGTCCATTATGATACTATTCGAGTTATATTTCATGAAGGAACTTATAGGTTAAGCAAGGGAATAATATTGGACGCCGATGCATCTGGCACAAAAAAATCACCTATAATCTACCAAAGCAATAAAGGAGAGAAAGTTATCATTTCTGGCGCTATTCCAATTAAAGATTATAGTATGCTTTCCAATAATCATTTTTTGTACAAAAAAGCCCCTGAAATTGGAAGTAAAATTATTGAGATTGATTTAACAAAAACCGGACTATCAGAATTTAATAAGATTCGACTATCCGGGTTTGGTGGCCAAAACACTCCAGCTCCCTACACTTTAAGAGAACTTTACTTTAACGGAAAGCCAATGCCGCTTTCCAGGTGGCCAAATAATGGCTATTCCAAGTTCACACATACTGTAACAGACTCATTGGCAAGTAAGGAAAAAACAGGTATTGTTTATGAGGATGAACATATTTCTGGTTGGAAAGCAGAACCAAATATATTACTCCATGGTTACTGGAAATATTTGTGGGCCGATGCTTACGAGCAGGTTTCTGAAATTGATACCAATCAGCATATTATGTGGCTTACACCGCCCTATAACCACTATAATTTTTCAAAAAACAAACCTTTTGCAGCCTACAATATAATTTCAGAGATTGATGAACCGGGAGAGTGGGCATATGATTACCATAAGAAAAAAATATATTTCTATCCTCCAGGAGATATCACAAATGGAGCACTGGAACTTTCTGTTTGCGAAACACCACTGCTCCAAATTAACAATGCCGAATGGATTACAATTAAAGGCTTTCAATTTCAGATGGGCGCAGAAAATGGAATAAGTATCAATAATAGCAGTCAGATAAATATTCTGGATTGTGAAATAAATGGATTCGTTGGTGAAGGCATTAAAATGAACAATGGACATAAGAATACAATCTCTTCCTGCCATATTTATGATATGGGGCGGGGTGCTATTAGAGTGGCAGGCGGCAATAGAGAAACTCTTGAAAGGGCAGATTTTATTATTGACAATTGTCATCTCCATGATGTGTCGAGAATTGATCGTACCTACACTCCTGGAATATGGGTGGATGGAGTCGGCACTACTGTTAAGCATTCTAAAATTCACGATATTCCAAGTAGTGCAATGCGAATAAATGGAAACGATCATATCATTGAATACAATGAAATGTTCAAGGTTGTCACGGAGTCCGATGATCAGGGTGCCATTGATATGTGGGGCGACCCGACTTACAGAGGTAATGTTTTTCGTTACAATTATATTTACGATGTTGGGCCTGTTGGTCAGGATAAGATTAATGCACATACAGGTAGAGCAGGTATGAGGTTTGATGATGCCATATCTGGATCTTTGGTTTATTCCAATATATTCAAAAATTGTGCTGGTGGGCTTTTCGGAGCCATACAAATTCATGGAGGTAATCATAACCTAATTTGGAACAATCTATTCTATCAATGCAGTGCTGGCATCTCATTTACTTCATGGTCACAAGATCACTGGACCAATTACACCAAGAAATCTCTTGAATTCTTTGAGAAGAACCGATTTTTATTTATATCTAGATATCCCGAGCTTTTAGAAATATATGAGGATCTGAATATGAATTCTATAATTCAGAATGTCTTTATTGAATGTACCCAAACTACTTTGCGGATGCCTGACTCAACTGTATTTAAACAGAATCTGGAAATGGACATGGACAAGGAAATTCCTAATCTGGAGGAGGATGGTTATTCCCTAAAAAACATCAATGAAGCGGTAAATAAGATTAAGTTTGAATCCATTCCTTTTGAAAAAATTGGACTTAGAAAAAAGTAATACAAACTAAGCATAACATAAAATATAGTGCGTCTTGTTCCTGGTGTTTGCTCCCCTTGTTCCCCGCACCTAGCCTTTGGTGCTATGACAGGCGTACATTTACCAATTTTTCACAGAATTTTGTTGGGTGTATCTACGAAGATAAAAATGGAAACTCTGGACCGGTTCACAAAGGTCCAAGGAACGCAGATGGTTGCTTTCCCGTTATGATGAAAAGTCATTGTTAAATAAAAAGCCAACTGTAGCCAAAATTCGGACTGCTTTATCTTGCATTTAAATTTTTCACTAGAAATAGGAAACCTTGAGGAGTTCTAAGTAACAGGGAGGAATTCAGGGACCATGTTTAATTGTTGTGTTTCTGCAAAAATTGGGATTGAGATGATTTGTGGTGTGTTTTTTGTTTGATTTTATCTCTATTTATTGGGCATAATCGAATAAAACTTTTATTAAAATCATTCTTTCATTTTCTTTGCTTGTCCAAAGAAAACGAAACAAACCCGCCTTGACGTCGGGCAGGAGAAAAGACCCTTCTTCGCTATTTGGTCCCTATAATCGTTGGATTTTAGGGACCGATGCCATGGCCTAAATTATTTCCAAGGCTTCAATAATTCTTTACGGCCATGTCATCTCCACCACGGAAGAAGACCGACCTAACTAAGGACTTCAAGGACAATATTCAACGGTATTCAATAATGGTCAATGATTTATTGACACTATATAGGTTGACGGAACAAAGGAACGGCCTATTTTTATTTTAGTAGTAAATCAAGGGGTTTTAACACCGGGTGTAGGTAGGCGTCCATAGAGCATTTCACCTTAGTGAAAGCGGCCTGGACGCTGCGGCCGTTCAAAGTCCGTAGATTTCAAGAAAAGAAAAATCAGCCTAGCGTTTTTTGGTTCGTTTTTTGGGCGATGCAAAAAATGAACAGAACACGAACTCTGGGATAGTCTATCCTATCTTTATCCAATTCACACACAACTTTTGGGATTGATCCGAATTCAGTTTTTTTTTGGTCTGGAAACCTATGCAAACCCAACTCAAGCCCATGCTTTAAATAAGTTTTAATTCAACCACCCAAATTGGTAGTTAAAAAAAACTATTAACTATTTTGCACATTAGATAACCAAGAACCCAATGACAAACAATTACTTTTTTAATTTTCGATCATATTGTTTTACGCTGATAGTATTGAGTTTTGCTTTTGCAAGCTGTTCCCCTCAAAATATTGTACTGGAAAACGATCATTTTAAATATGTAATAGCACCTAACGGGAGGAATCTTGAGTTTGTTGATAAAGCAACACATAAAGATTATCTGGATACTGAATCAGGGTCAAAATGTGCTTATATATTCGTTGATGGACAAAGACATGATATCACCTCATTATCATTCGTAAAAGATAAATTTAAGATGGGATTTGGGGAGACCGGTGTTGATGTCGATATTCTAGTCAGTACCTCAAATGATCGCATCACTTTAAAGGTTGCATCAGTTTCCGGGGAAATTGAATCGCTCGTTTTTTTAAATATTCCCCTAACGCTGGAAGGCCAACCTTATGAACCTTTTACTGCATGCGCACTCTCCATGAACCTTTTCACACATGTCCGGCAGCTACCACCTTTACAGACTAATCTTTGGGCAGAATGTTATAATAAATTTGGAATCATAGGAGCAGAAGTGACCCTGCTAGGCCTTCCCCAACAGAAAGTACTTCCTGTTATTCGCGATGTGATCTCAAGTGCCAAAGATATCCCTTTTTCAGATGCAGGAGGGGCCTGGGCACTCACGAAAAAGGAAGGGTATGGTTCTTACCTGATGAACTTTGGCTCACTTACCGAAGAAACAGTGGACGAATGGATTGAGACCTGTCATAATTTGGGTTTCAATCAGATCGATAGCCATGGGGGCGGTAGTTTTTTTGAGTTCGGAACCTTTGATCTAAACAAGGAAAAGTGGCCAGATGGCTGGGATTCGTTCAAGCGGATCAATGAACGTTTACATAAGGCTGGAATTTCGCATATTTTTCATACATACGCCTTTTTTATAGACAAAAACTCAAGATACGTGACTCCTATTCCCAACAAAGACCTGGGATATGTGAATACTTTTACGCTTTTGGAACCCATTAATGAGACAGCTGATGAAATAGTCGTAAAGGAACCAACAACCAATATATCTACAGTCACCGGTTTTCATACGGAAAACAGTGTAACCCTAAAAATTGGAGATGAGTTGATAGAATTTACCGGGGTTACTAAATCTGCTCCTTATAAATTCACCGGACTCAAACGTGGGGCAAATGGCACAAAAATCTCATTACATGGCCTAAATGAAGTCACTTATCACCTGAGCGAAAGATTCGGAAGATTCGTCCCTGGACCGGAAACCCCCTTATTTGATGAAATGGCGAAGAGGCATGCAGAAATTGTAAATCATTGTGGTTTTGATGGTATGTATTTCGATGCCATTGATGGAAGCGCTGTACTTGGAGGGGAAGAAAACTTCTGGTATTACGGGACCAAATTTATTTTTGAAGTGGTGAAAAATCTGGAACGGCCGGTTGGTATGGAGATGAGTTCTATGTCCCACCACTGGTGGCATTACCGCTCGCGCTGGCAGGCATGGGACAGGCCTGTCCGTGGATATAAGCGTTTTATTGATATTCATTTGGCATCTATAAAGGCATCAGGGCTTTTTCTCCCTGATGAAATAGTATCTTATGAATGGGAACACGGTAGATGGCCCGGACATACCCCCATAATAGATAAATATGCCGGGGTTGATAAGGGACAAATGCAGCTTCCTCTCCATTTGGGGTGGTGGGGTAACCAGATCTGGGGGCCACCTCAGGTAGAGCCAACCTTTTCCGACGATATTGAATATCTTGGCAGCAAAATGATAGGTAATAATGCTGGGTTTTCACAATTGGGGGGAGTGGATAAAAAAACTTTAGAAGAAATCCCTCTATTCAAACAAGCTACAGAAATTATCAAGCAATATGATAAATTGAGACACGAAAATTACTTTGGAGAAAAGGTTAAAGAACTCCTTCGACAACCAGGAAAAGAATATAAACTTTTCCAGCAAGGAAATGACGAATGGAACTTTAAACCTATTGTCTATGACAAACACAAAGTTAAGGGCTTAGATCATTCTACGGCTAGCTGGACCGTAATTAATAAATTTAAAGCCCAGCCGATAAAACTCAGAATTGAACCGTTAATGTCTGTAAAATCCTATGACGACCCTTCCGGCATTATTTTAACTGATTTTTCAAAACCAACCGATTTTATCAACAAATCAAATGCAGAAGGAATCACAGGTCAAATAAGTGCGGCAGAAGAAAAGGTAGTAACGGGGGAAAAAGCAGCCATATTCTCTGCACAAAACAGTGGTGAGGCGCCGCAAGATGGTTCATACATTAATATGGAAAAAACTTTTGAGCCATTATTAGATCTCAGTAAAAATCAAGCGTTGGGGGTCTGGGTAAAAGGAGATGGCAATGGTCAAATTCTGAATTTGAGTGTGAGGAGTCCCATACACATCTCACATGGTGCCCATGGGGATCATTTTATCAAAATAGATTTTACCGGTTGGAAATATTTTGAACTTGTGGAGATAGAATCTTCAAAGATCAGCGATTATATCTGGCCAGATGATTCTCATTTTTATGTATATGATTCTTACAGGCACACGGTTCACTTCGGAATGATCGAAAGATTGCAACTCTGGTACAATAATGTTCAGGCCAATAAAAAAGTTAGCACAGTATTGGGCCCGGTCAAGGCATTACAAATGGTTCCAGGATTTGTCGAAAATCCGTCGATTACAATTGAAGGGGAAACAATTGTTTTTCCAGTAAGAATGGAATCGGGCATGTATCTTGAATTCTTTTCGGCCAATGATTGTAAGCTCTATGGATCCAAAGGGGAATTGCTCGCAGAAGTAAAGCCCGAAGGCTCAATTCCCACACTTGCAAAAGGCAGCAATGAAATTTACTTCGCTGGAAAAGGCCCAAATGAGATCAATGCTCGGTTACAAGTAACCGTTATTAGCGAAGGCGACCCTCTTGACAAAAATTAAATCACGTACCTTTCTTTTATAAATCCCCTAACCTAGCACAAGCGTCCCGCTTGTGTTTAAATAAACTTTACTCCAGGTCCTTGTGCAAATTTCAAGGAATATAAAAATGCGGTCTCATTTTTTGTCTTTGTCTTTTAGATCTTATAAAATTTGGTAAACAAGATACCCAAAGATTGGATTTTTGTTTGCGGTACCACCCCCACCTCAGGATTCGCATAAAATACCATTCAACGGATATATTTGGACTTTATCGATTTGCAAAATACCAAAACCAATATTTGCTAACTTAGAAGGTTAGAAACAAATCCCTGGTTGTAGTACTCCCCCCGCTGCCCAACACAGAAAATTTTATTGGATTAATAGGAATTATAGGACACTTAAACATATCTAGTTGCGGCCTAGTGGATTTATGGTATGCTATAAGTCGTATATCATCAATGATGATATCCAATTGTTGTACGCAATGACAAAAAATCAATTTGCCACAATTGTAATTTTTATAATGCTAATTGCTTGTAAAGAAAATACAAGTGATAAAACAGGCGCTATACCAGATTCAAAATTGGAAAAAGGACTTTCAGAACAAGTTCTATATTATGAACGGAATCCAAACCAAATCTTTAAAAGAACAGTTACGAAAACAGAGTTTGATAGTGTTTATTTTTATTACGATAACAGAGTACTTTTCAAAAATGGAAAAAAAACTAAAACAGGTAAGAAATTCGGAATATGGAATTTGTACGACCGCAACGGTATTTTAAGGGAAATTCGAGAATGGTTTGTCATTAAAGGTAACGAAAAGGCGAACAGAGCCTGGTTTCTGAATGAAAAAATGGACACTATAGCCTGGCGGACGCAAGATTCCATTTTTAAGCAGAAGGAGTTTATTAATGACACCATTAATTTTAGAAACACTGTTTGGGATCAGTTTATTTTTAACAAGGATACTATTTCACTATCCGAACCTATACGAGGCATTGCTTTCTGCAACTCAAAGTCGATACAAAATGAGGAAACAGCTAAAATAAAGGTTGTGATTGCCCTACATGACAGTATTAACTTTAATTCCGATTTTTCAAATGAAGAACTAATTAAAACTGTAACTTTTAATTGCCTATCGATTGACACACAAAATCAAAAATATTTTACTGATTCCGATTTAAATTATACAGCCGTATTCGGACTTCGATTCGACAGTCCTGGTGAAAAAATCCTAAGAGGCTATATGCAGGAGTATTCATACGGACCTTTTAAGGACAAAACGATTGACAGTATAATTGGGTTAAAACGTTATTTTGAAAAAAGGCTATACGTGAAAGGCACAATGGGAGAAAACACTGCGTACAACAGAACCTATAAGTAATGCGGGCTTGGTCTTTCATTCCAAGTTTTGTCTATATTTATGAAGTCGCAAAATCTTTCCGATTTTGCTTTTGAAATTTTAAAGTAAAAAGAAAACGTAAAGCTTTTGCTTGGTGCATGGAGAAAAGGCAAGTACAGGTCTATTCCCCCACTACTCATAGCTCAAGCGTTGTATGCCATTAATCTCAAACCAAAATCTTGAAAAAAAAACAATCTTATCAATCAACTATAGTTACTTTTTAAAATGGCAATTTTTGTAGACCCAAATACCATACACTCTGCCATTGATACATGGAGTGGTTTCATTTATCAAGGTAAAGTATCTCTTTATCATGTACTTGACTTACTAAATAAGGATAAAAATTCAAACACACATTTTTTACAATTGGATTCCTTGGAGGATTTTGCCGTATTGGACGGTGATGAGGACTTGATTTCATTACATCAAGTTAAGGCTGTAAATAACAGAACTTACAATCGCTACAGAGAAGACTTTGAGAAACTAGAACAAAGAAGAGCCACTTACCCATGTTCAGGTGCATTTTTTCACGTGGCAAAAGAAAATGAAAGAGATAATGTTGCACTTCAAGCAAATCATCCAAATATTGAGTTTTATGAATATTCAAATGGAAATTTGTATTGCGAATTGAATGAAATAGAAACTTTAATAGATGAGTTGATTTCTATTTTTTTAAATGTAAACAATTTACAGCATTGGAATAATGCTGTGAATATCGAAATCATTAGAAGTAAGCTAGAAGGTATAATATTTACTCAAGTAGTAAGCATTCATGCAATTAATCATCAACAAAATGGATTGAGAATATCTGAGGCTGCGTTCTACTGTACTATACCTTTTCAAAGTTTTATTAATGTTCTAAAAAGTAACCCAGAAAACGCACTTAATGATGATTACTATTTGGAAACAGCTAAAATAATGATCAATGATTGGTTTATGGAATTTGGAGACGAGCTTCAAGAACAAGGTCTTATGGTTTCCGAAAATGATAAGCTAAAGATGCAAAAGTACTTAGTGGAGATAAATGCTCTTTCGACTAATAAACTGTTGAAATTACTGAAGAACATTACTCCTCAAAGAAATGTGGAATTTAACAATTTAAAACAGTTTAATGAAAGCTTGCAAAAAAGTGATTTCCAATGGAGTTTCATTCAGGGGTTATTTGATCTAATATCATGCGCAAACGCTATGGAAAAACCTGTTTGGAGCTGTGATAGTGGTAAAAAAAATGCGTTGACTGGAATTAATGATCCCATTAGTCAAGTAAGAAGAATAGCACGAAGTATTAAAAAGAATATTTTGAATAATGATGTTGAATTACCTTATGAAATTGATCGGCTAATTACTTCAGAATTAGAGGTAGAATCTTTGAAAGATGCCTGGAACAATCAAAACAATTCTCCAGAAGATCCAAATGAAGGAAAAAACAACGTAACTAAGTGGGGAGATATTGAGCTAGTAATGTTAAGAAATATTAAAGATAGTATAAAATGAAGGAGATAATTAATGATGTTTTATTGGGGTCTTCTTTTGAAAGCGTAAAAAGATTCGAATTTGGAGAATTGTACCAAAATAGCCAAATTGATGTATTCTATTATTGGTTGGTAGTTCACACAGATACTTTGACGCCAGAATTAATAAGTTCATTACAAGATGAATATTTTGATGAGTGCAAGAAGGTGGTGGATTCACCAAGCTTCAATAAAAACACCTCATTATTAATTCTATATGAGACTAATCCTTTAGAAATAATTAAGGGGTTGGTACAACTAATAGAGGAAGATCCATATCAATTTAAAAAATACGTTATTCCATATACAAATGAGGCGTTAAGTGATTTGAAAGACCAAGTCAAAACTGAAATTTATAAAAATGTAAAACTTTTAATCTCGGATAATTCAGTATTCCAAGACTATAAATCGGATTACAATAATTACAACTGGCGTCATTTATTATATTCTGTAGCCCATAAATTGCCATTTCTAGAGTTGTTAATTGAGGAAAATCAATCTATCGCTAACATGGATGAAATGAGTAAAGAATTGATTGAACGGGATAATCTTAGGGAATACTATCTAAAACTAAATGAATTTATTGTGGGAGAAGATTTTATTAATCTGCCAGAATTGAATCTTAATGACCTAATCAAGAAAATCGAAGAGTAAATGTCTATACGTATTCAAAAATTAGAACTACAAAATTTTAAACTTTATAAAAATAAAATCTTCGATTTTAAAGATAATGCATTGACTGTATTTGATGGACCGAATGGTTTTGGAAAAAGCACTTTCTTCGATGCTATTGAATTGTTAATTACAGGTACAATAAGAAGATATGATGCTTTGGGTAATATTATTGATGGTAGAGAAAGAAGAGATGAAAATCCTTTCTATTATGAAAACGGAGATGGTACACCCATAATAATCAAAGCACAACTTTCGGTTAATGGTCATGAAATATGTCTGGCTAGAAAAAATAACGAAGTCAATAAACCTGTTGTTAATTTTGATGATTACAAATTGCATAGGCTGGATTCATTCGAATCAGAGTTAGGCGAAGACAATGAAATAGAAGATTCAGCATTACGGACTTATTTTGGAGAAAATATCAAAAGTGATTTTGAATTTATTCATTATGTAGAGCAAGAAGATACTTTTCATTTTATTAAACAAAAGAAGGAGAAAGACAAGAAGAAAAGTATCGACTACTTGTTTAATACTGGAGATTTTCAAGAGAGAATTGACTCAGTTAAAACTGTGCTAAATCGATTCAAGGAGATTGAAGGTGAGTTAAAAGAAAAACAAAAGCTAATCTTAGAAGAGAATAAGGAAATAGGAGATCAGTTAAAGACAAGTGATGAAGTTGAATATAAAGCATTATTTGAAAATAAAGAATTTATTTGGGATCAAGAGGAAATAGATTTTAGAAATACCAATTATTCTGACCTAACAAATGAAGATACTGGCATTTTAGTTAGGCTAGAAAAATTAGGGAAAGACAAGGAAAAGTTTGTCAGTTATTTAAAAAACGGAAGCATTCAAAGAATTCTTGACAATCCTGATTTAGAAATGTTCTTTTACTATTTCTACTTTCTTGATCGATATGATAAATTAACTGAACAAAGAGAGATTCGTAAAGATTTTAAATTCCTACGGATGAGCCTTGGTGAATTCAAGGCTGATTTAATAAATGATGGTGAATATTCCTTACCTGAGAATTTTAATTCAGATTATTTCAAAGTTGAGTTAGTTGATGCCTACCGGGAGAAATTAGATGAAATTAAGCGAGCAGCTAATAACTCTTCAACAATTCAAAAGATCTATTCAAGAGTTAATGAAACTAGAGAAGCTTTAGAAAAGCACCTACTTCAATTAAGGGAAAATGAAGTTGAACACACCGAATGTTTCTTTTGTGGAAGAGATTGGGAAACAATCGAAAATTTAGATAAATCAATTGAAGAAGAGAAGAAGGCTTTAGACGATATTAACAAAAATCTGGAAAATAATTTAGCAAAAAAGGTTAATGAATTTATCGAATTTACTGAAAACGAATTTATTCCAGATTTTGAGGAAAAGATAGACTCCTTTTTGTTTAATCCTGATTATTTCAAAGATGAATTCTTCAAACCAAATAGTGTAAGAAAAATTGGTAAAATACGTGAAGTTTTAGAGGAATTTTCATTTAACTATGTTGACCTATTGCCAATTGAAATTGTTTCATTTCCATCGCCTGAATTTAAAATCTTTAAAGAAGGATTAGAAAAAATAAAAGTTGATTTGGAATCATTCGACGGCGAAGAATATGAAGACATCTATAATGAGTACTTCAGTTCTAGCTTAAAAAAACTTGATTTATTTGTGTTGAACTCTATTCAGAACAAAAGGAAATATATTGACTGGAAACATTCTGTGTTTTTGAATGAAAAAGTGACTAATAACAATAAAAAGCTTGCTGAAATTGAAGAAGATTTAATAAAGATAAAAGAACCAACTAACAAAATAGAAAAGATTGGGGAAAGATTACAACAATCTTTAAATGCCTATAAAGCAGAGTTAGTTAAAGATGTGGAATTATTATTTCATATTTATTCTGGAAGAGTGATGCAAGATTTTCACATGGGATTAGGATTGTTCATGGTTGATAAAGGAGATAAAATAAAGTTTGTCACTTCTCCAAACAAATCTTATGATGCTGTCTTCTCCATGAGTACAGGTCAATTATCTTCTTTAATACTATCATTTACATTGGCATTAAACAAGAAATACTCAATAAGTAAATTGTTGTTCATAGATGATCCTGTACAATCAATGGATGATATTAATACGGCAGGCTTCATTGATGTTTTAAGAAATGATTTTAAGGATAGACAAGTTTTTGTTTCTACCCATGAAGAGATGATGTCTTCCTTTATTAGATATAAATACAAAATGTTTAATATTAGTTCACAAAGAGTGGACTTAAGTAGCAATGTAGTTGTTTAAGACTAATACTTTAATAATAAAACGGGATACAACAATACCTATACGCAATGCACTTTGGGATACTGCGCATAGCCGAGCCAGAGATACATTTAAACAGTCAAAACATGAACGAAATTATATGTCCAAATTGTAAAAAGGCCTTTAAAGTAGATGAGGCTGGTTTTGCCGATATTCTTAAACAAGTTAGAGACCATCAATTTGAAGAAGAACTAAACAATAGGCTTACCCTTGCCGAGCGGGAAAAGGAAAGTGCCGTTAAGCTTGCAGAGGCTAACATTAGAAACTCATTACAAGAACAGCTTGCCAAAAAAGATAATGAGCTAACACTACTAAAAGCTAACAGTGATGCCGACCTAGCTGATAAGTTGGCAAAAAAAGAAGCGGAAATTGCGGAAATGAAATCCAGAATCCAAAATGCAGAAATGGATAAAAAACTGTCGGTCTCAGAGGCGGTTAAAATCATTGAAAAAGAACGTGATAATCTTGCTAATAATTTGAAGATTAAAGAAACCGAGTCTCAGTTACTTGAAAAGTCGATTAAGGAACAGTTTAGCAACAGACTTATCGCAAAGGATGAAACTATCAAAATGAAAGACGATGAAATTGCTCGTTTAAAAGACTTTAAACAGAAACTTTCTACGAAAATGGTTGGCGAAACCTTGGAACAACACTGTGAAACGGAATTCAACAAACTCAGAGCAACCGCTTTTCAAAACGCCTACTTTGAAAAAGACAATGATTCCAAAACTGGCAATAAGGGCGATTTTATTTATAAAGAAACTGATGATGCCGGTAATGAAATCATTTCCATTATGTTCGAGATGAAAAATGAAAATGATGAAACTGCTACAAAAAAAAGAAACGAGGATTTCTTTGCTAAACTGGACAAGGACCGCAAGGATAAGAATTGCGAATATGCCGTTTTAGTATCGCTCCTGGAATCAGAAAATGAATTCTATAATACTGGAATAGTTGATGTTTCACATAGATTCGAAAAAATGTATGTAGTACGGCCCCAATTTTTCATACCAATAATAACACTACTGCGTAATGCGGCAATGAATTCCTTGAAGTACAAAGCAGAACTAAATTTGATGAGAAATCAAAATGTGGATATTACCAATTTTGAAGAAAAGATTGATGCCTTTAGAAAAGGTTTTGCCTATAACTACGATTTGGCAAGTCGCAAATTCAAAACTGCCATTGATGAAATAGACAAAACAATTAGTCATCTTCAAAAAACAAAAGATGCACTGTTATCATCGGAGAACAACCTACGCCTGGCGAATAATAAAGCGGATGATCTAACCATAAAAAAATTGACCCACGGTAATCCTACCATGAAAGCAAAGTTTGATGCACTTTCGGATAGGTCTGAAGAATAACCGATATTTAAGTCATACTAAGGTTAAATCAATATATGGTTTAAACCACCTTACTTAACGAAAAGTTTAAAAAAAATGAAGTACACCTATTTAACATTAGTCTTTTTAATCCTAATTTGTGGGTGTAAGCCTTCCGAACAACTGGTGGAAAAGAAGGAGAGCAAACAAGATGTACTAAATTTTCTGTTCCAAGATTATATTGGCGAAAAGCCAAGCACAAGTTTCGTGGTCATAAAAGATGGTGAAATAAAAGAATGTCAAAGCTTTGGATATGCCGATTTGGAAAATAAAATCCTTGCCACCTGTGAAACCAATTATAGACTGGCCTCTGTAACAAAGCAGTTTACAGCCATGGGAATTTTGATTTTAATAAATCAAGGAAAACTAACTTATAACACCAAACTCACAGAAGTAATTCCTGAGTTCCCGGAATATGGGAAAGACATTACTATAAAAAATTTAATGTCGCACAGATCAGGTTTACAAGATTACGAGAAATTATATACAAAAGTAGGAGAAGAACAGCTTGTTGATAAAGATGTACTTAATCTTCTAATAACGCAAGACAGCCTTTTGTTTCCAGCAAATTCCAAATACCAATACAGTAATTCCGGTTATGCCGTTTTGGCGATGATTATAGAACGGGTTTCTGGCAAAACTTTTAAAGAGTTTATGGATAAGGAGATTTTTGAAAAAATAGGAATGACCAATAGCACTGTTTACCAAAAAGGCCTACCCATTAAAAATCGTGCCTATGGGTATACATTCAATGACAGCATCTATGAAAATATAGACCAAAATACTTGGTCGGCCATATTAGGTGATGGTGGTATTTACTCCTCTGTCAGGGATTATGTGCATTGGGATAGAGGTTTATATAATGAAACCCTGGTAAGTACAGACTTGCTAAACGATGCGTTTTCCAATTGGGATGAAAATGGAAAAACCGAGGGTAAGGGTTATGGTTTTGGATGGCGAATTTTTATAATAAATGATAGAAAGTATTTAACCCATGCTGGTGGTACCACAGGTTTTAGAAATTTTTCTGTACGGATTCCTTCGGAAAAAATTACAGTAGTCATATATACCAATACCGAAGATTATGATGGCCTGGACCGTAAAGCCTATTTCTTGGCAAGTTATTATTCCGACGGTAAAATCCCTGTTCCAGCGGACATATTACTTCAAAAAGACATTGAAGAAAATGGAATAGAAAATATTACAAACAAGTTTAATCAACTAAAATCCCACCCTACTAAATTTGATATTGTAGAAAAGGATTTAGTCAGTTTAGGTTTTAGTTATTTGAAAAAAGAACCCGAAAAAACACTAAATGTGTTCGAGTTGGTTAAAACAAATTTTCCGAATTATTTTGGCGGGTATTTTGGATTAGCGCAATACTATAGAACAAATGGAAATAACAAAATGGCGGTTGAATATTTCAAAAAAGTACCTGAATTAGCAACAAGCGATGACCAACGTCAAATTGATTATGCCAACAAAATGATTGTACAACTGAGCCAGTAAAACTTTGTAAAGCCATTACACACCATTAGCTGCTATGACATATAAATTATGCCTATTCTTTGGTGTTATCTTTCTCCTTGGGAGTTGCGCCAACAATAAAGGTGATGATTTTAGGTGCGCGCCAGAACCAATGCCAAAGTACGAATATAGAGCAAGCATAAGCGGAGAAATGACACCTCAAATGGATTCTATTTTAAGGATAGAAAAAAGAAGAGAAGTCTTTAAACCCTGTAGAATTTACGCTTTTGATGCAGCTTTTTATAGCGCATCGAATAAATTAATCTCCAAGGAGCGTATTTTATTAATGGCAACGGGGAAGCGATGGGAACATAATCCTGAAAAACAGGACGAGATTCTGGTAAAATATGAATTTGACAAGGAGTCTATTGATAGCATTAATTTATATCAGCTTAACAAGAGCGCTGTTTCCGATGAATGGTGGCAAACGGTAAGTACAGGAATAAGAGAGAATGTGGAAGAAATATGGATGCATCCATTCAGGTCCAACCAATATAACTTCACAGAGGTGGCACCATTTCCCCAAATTAAATTTCCATTGAGCGTAGGAAAAAAATGGAATGACAACACTATAACATTGCAGGAAGGTTGGGGAGATTGGTCACATATGAATGTAAGAAGTACCTTCGAAATACTTTCCAAAGAAACAGTACAAACAAACTACGGTGAGTTAGAAAATTGTTGGAAAGTTAAAGCCGTATCAAACTTTGACCTCGGCCAATCTGAAGTGACCTTTTGGTTTCATGAAAGATTTGGGTTTGTCAAATTGAACTATGTGAATTATGGAGGCCAAAAACTAAATATTGAGTTAACCCAAATAACAGAAAACTAGCATTTAACAGCGTGCCCTTTTCATTGCTCGTTCTCCCCTATTCAAAAGTCAACACTGAATAAATTCACTCATACTATGATCTACATAACACAACTTATTTACGTTATAGCCGGACAGGAAGAAATATTTCATCAGTTTGAGGATATTGCTATTCCCATCATTTTAAAATATAATGGTAGACTTACACTAAGAATAAGACCCTCCGAGGAATCCATAATTGAAAAAAATATGGAGAAACCTTATGAAATTCATTTGGTGGAATTTAATACCCAAGAAGACTTTGACAATTTTAAAAAAGACGAGGAGCGAAGAAAGTTCCTGCACTTAAAGGAGAAGTCGATCAAATCCTCTATCTTGATCCAGGGAACAAAATTATAGTAGCTGATTAATTCCCCCTTTTAACTTACAAAGGGGGCACATTATAAAAACAGGGCCTTTTTAAAAGGTTTCGGTGGTATCTATTTCTTTCACCACTTTTTGCTGTGTCTCCTTTGCCCAGTCGGCTATACGCTGGTATTGTTCGTTGGTCAGTTTAGCTTCCTCATGCAGTAAAAGGTAAGATTTAAGCGGCATGCTCTGCTCTTTCATGACCGTATGAAGTGATTCAAATTTCTTGACCGCAATATCCGGTGGATTGGTGGCGAATTCGGAAAAATTCAAAGCCTGTTTGGCATTCCTAATATGGCTGTTCATCCACCAACTTATGGGTTGTATATTATAATACCACGGATAATCTTCGGTATAATTGGAATGGCAATTATAACAGGCCACGTACAGATCCATTTGGATATCCATAGGCACTTCATACTTATCCGTTATGTCCACATGGGTATCGGCATCGACATAATTTTTTTCAGGATTAAACACAGGAAGTTGGAGAATCAGGAAGACTATAAATAACGCAAGGACAATCTTTAACCAAGTATTCATAATATCATGTTCAAAAAAGGTGCGGTTTTTAAGAAAAATAGCCACAAGTGCCTTTACCGTTGAACTAAGCTAATAATTTTTTTTAAACTTTCTGGGAAACATTTCCGGCCATAGCCCCATAATTTCTGTACAATTATTCCAATTTCTGCCATTTTAATCGTACTTTTAGAAGTAGACCGTTTAACAAAATCATATACTATGAAACATACAAAAACTCCTTATTTCGGATTATTATTGACGGCTTTCCTTTTTATTTTTTCAACCAATGCTTTTGCTCAAAGCAGTAAAACTATAAAAGGAGAAGTTTTGGACATGTCTTGTTATGTTACGCAAGAAGCTACGGGACAGGGCCACAAAAAATGTGCCCAGGCCTGTTTGGATAAAGGATTACCTGCCGGAATTCTCGGTGAAGACGGAAATGTTTATCTTTTGGTAGAAGACCACAGTGCAGCTGATGCCTATAAAGAAGTAATTGCACACGCTGCTGAAAAGGTTGAAGTAACCGGAAAAGTAATCGATAAAAATGGCGTAAAATCTTTGGTCGTAGAAAAAGTTACGGTAAAAGGATAGACCGCAAATGTTTTTAAACTTATTCAAAAGCAGTTCTTTCACAGAACTGCTTTTTTTATGCAATATTTTCCCATTGTTTAATTTGAGGCATGTTATTTTTAATAAACCCCTTATTTCCCCAACCAAGTATCGAACCAATTAAAAGCATCGGTTTGCATCTGTATATCAAACTTATGTCCGCCATCATAGAATTTACCGCTATACCTCTCAGGATGGCCGGCTTTTGAAAAGACCGTAGCGAGAATGTCATCGGCTTTCTTCATTTCGGGCAGGGTATACAATTGGTCATGGTTATTGCTCTGTACCATTATATTGTGTAAAACTAAAATAACAGCGCATCAAATAAATAATATTTGGCCAAAAATGGACCCGAAATTGGCCATAACCCATACAATTTACCATTGGCAATTTGTTAAAAAACATACCACCTGTACTTTTTTTGTATATTTGCGTATGCAACAAGAATTAAAATCCCAAATAACCAAGCAACACATTGTGCATGAAGCATTTAAGCTGTTCTATGAAAACGGGTTTAAATCTACTAGCATTAATGATGTAATGAAAGCTGCAAAAATGACCAAAGGGGCATTCTACCACCATTACGAAAGCAAACAACAACTTGGATTAGAGGTTATTGAACAGAAAATTTTAAAGCGGATTTACGATGGCATGATTTTACCTTTAACAGAACCAGGTAACGCCATGGAAATATTGGAAAACATTTTTATAAATAGAATAAGGTCCTTTCCCTTTTATGAAAAGCAACATGGATGCCCAATGAACAACCTGGTAAATGAAATAGGCAATTATGAAAGCAGCTATCAACTTGCTTTAAAAAACATTGTGGAAAAATGGAAAAATGCACTTGTTGTTCTTATTGAAAAAGGCAAGGATCAAAACGATATTAAAGAAGAGATTCCAAGTGAAGCCGTAGCAATTTATTTGATTAGTGCTTTTGAAGGCATTAGAGGAATTAGAAAGTTATATGATAATGATATTATTCTTGATCAGTATATTTCTGGTTTATCATTATACCTAAGTCAATTAAAATCATAATTTTTTTTATCAAAAAACATACCACTAGGAATGTTTTTAACACCATTACATACTATGAAAAACAACAGAAGAAATTTTATAAAGAACACCGCTTTAGTAGGAATAGCAGGTGCAACAATTCCTAATTATGGATTTGCAGGAACCAAAGAAAACGATATGGAGACAAATGCGTTAATGATAAGACCCAAAGTATTATTTTTTGATGTGAATGAAACATTACTAGACTTAACAGCTATGAAAACAAGCGTTGGTAACTTACTGGGAGGAAGACCAGAATTATTGCCGTTATGGTTTACCACTATGCTACAATATTCCTTAGTCTCTACCGTAGGCCGCCAATACAATGATTTTGGAATAATTGGCGCTGCAGCCTTACAAATGGTAGCCGCAAACAATGGTATCTCCATTTCGGAAAAAGAAGCTAAGGATGCCATTCTGGGTCCAATCCGTTCCTTACCGGCACATCCAGAAGTAAAAGCTTCTTTACAACAATTAAAAGATGCTGGATACAAACTGGTCTCCTTTACCAATTCATCAAATAAAGGCGTGAAAACACAATTTGAAAACGCTGGATTATTGGACTATTTTGAAGAAAGATTAAGCATTGAAGAAATGGGAAAATTTAAACCACATGTCGACGCCTACGACTGGGCCGCAAGGAAAATGGATATAAAACCTTCTGAAAGCCTATTGGTAGCCGCCCATGGTTGGGATATAGCCGGTGCACTATGGGCTGGTTGGAGAGGAGCTTTTATTAGTAGACCAGGTGCTCAATTATATCCTCTTGCTCCAAAACCAGAAATCAATGAAAGTAATCTGGAACTAGTAACTAAAAATTTAATTGGTTTAAAATGATAAAAATAGCAAGTAGAATCATAAATATTATCTCAATGGTGGCAATGGGTTATTTTGCCATTCCTAAACTCTTGGCCAAGCCTATGAGTGTTGCAGGGTTTCAACAGTTTGAAAATGCTATACAAATCAATGCTGACTTTTTCAGGGTATTCACAGGCATAGCTGAAATTAGCATGGTTTTATTCATCCTTTATTTTTCAATTACACAAAAAATAAGGGTAGGAATATTTGCTTATGCCTTTCTACTCATTACAATGATTTCCGCTTTGATATTAGAGTTTTTTGCAAGACCCGAGCCTAAAATGTTACTGGTAATCATTGCGATTTTGCTCGCATTGTTTTCCGTTTATCAATTATTATACTTAAAAAAACAAACGAGATGATATTATCTAATTTAAATAATAAAACCCTCGCCATACATTTATTCCGAATTTCATTTGGCATAAATTACTTTTTTCATGGCATAGTAAGAATCCCAAATTTGGATACGTTTGTTACAGGAATGCAAAACACTTTTCAAGATACGTTACTACCAAGTTTTCTGGTAACATCTTTGGCATATGCCATTCCGTTTGCCGAATTCATTATTGGGCTACTATTACTCCTAAATAAATTCACCAGAGAAACGCTAATTGCCACTTTTATTCTAATGAACATATTGGTCATTGGAAGCTCTTTTGCTCAAAAATGGGATCTTGTAGGCTTACAGTGCACTTATATTGGGTTTCTGTTTTTACTGCTGTATTTTATGAATGACAATCTAAATTTAAAAAATAAATAAAGCAACATAACTCTTAACTATAAAGTTATTATCGCAACTAGTTCTTCTAATAGGAGCTGTTGGGAGCAACAATAATAACAATATTCAACTTTAAAAAATAATACGCGATGAAGATAGGAATTTTAGGAATGGGAGGAATTGGTAGTTTCATTGGGGCAAAACTTACTAAGCACTATGAAAATGATAAGGAGACGAAAGTAATATTTATTTGTCGCAATAAAACAAAGGAAATCATTAACAATTATGGACTTTCATTGATCACAGACGATGAAATAACTAAATCTATACCTTATTTGGCATCCGATAATCCTGATGAAATTGGATTACTCGATATACTGATCGTTGCCACAAAATCATTTTCGTTAGTTGAAGCTATTAGAAAATACCAAGATTGCCTCAAAAAAGAAACCATTATAATTCCATTACAAAATGGAGTGAATGCAAAAAATATAATTGAAGCAAATATTAATCACGACAGCTCAAAAATACTTGAAGGTTGTATTTACATTGCGTCAAACATAGAAAAACCAGGAGTAGTTAAGCACCTTGGTGGACCAGGAAAAATATTTTTCGGAAATAATGACGATTTAGATTTCGAATGGGTCGAGAAAATATTGGTTAAAGGAGGTTTGAATGCCGTTTACACCAAAAATATCAAAGAATTATTATGGAAAAAATATCTATTTGTTTCACCATTAGCTGTTATGACCACAGCGCTTGATATAACATTTGGAGAATTGTCCGAAGATTCAAAATATATGGCCAAACTCGAAAACATGATGTTAGAAGTACAAGAGTTGGCTGACAAATTCAATGTAACTTTGACCGAGAAAGACATAGAAGATTCATTGGCAATGCTTTCGAATTTTCCCTACACATCCAAATCGTCTCTTCAATTGGATTTTGAAAACCAAAACAGTAAAACGGAAAAACATAATTTATTGGATTATGTTATAAAAAATGGTAAAAAGTTCGGAATTAAAGTAGATAACTACGAAGAAATGAACGAAAAAATAACTGCGACGAATAACTAATCATATTTGTGGCCGTATACCCGAACTGGGTTAACTCATCGGTCAGAATCAGGATCAGCCCCGCTAGAGCGCGCGTCACGCCTGCCTGACGGCGAGGCAGGCTCGTACTGTAATCAGTGTCTTTACCAGTGTCTCCCTTCTTTTTGATGGTTAGGCCCGCTGTGCAAAATCGCAGCTGTATAAAGGCTTCCGATTTATGGATACCCCTAGAATCAGGTACTAGTTTTAATGCCAATTGTTTTCGCCATTCTTTGGAAATTGTCGTGAATACTATAAAAGGCACGAGCGCGACGCTCGCGCCAGCGGTGGTTCTTTCACAGAACTGCTTTTTTTATGCAATATTTTCCCATTGTTTAATTTGAGGCATGTTATTTTTAATAAACCCCTTATTTCCCCAACCAAGTATCGAACCAATTAAAAGCATCGGTTTGCATCTGTATATCAAACTTATGTCCGCCATCATAGAATTTACCGCTATACCTCTCAGGATGGCCGGCTTTTGAAAAGACCGTAGCGAGAATGTCATCGGCTTTCTTCATTTCGGGCAGGGTATACAATTGGTCATGGTTATTGCTCTGTAC
>NZ_JAHKPO010000026.1:725-2323 GCF_018860365.1 Arenibacter algicola | reverse complement strand
AATGCTAAATTGGCCGATGATGCGGTGCAGACAGAAAACATATTAAGTGGTGGAACCGATAAAGTTTTGGTTACCGATGCAGTGGGTACGGTTGCTTGGGTAGATAAATCCAGCTTCGATGCCATTGCCGATCAGGTTACTATTACAGGCGTAGGTACCACCTTGGATCCCTTTAAGGTGGAGGACCTTTCCATAGTTACGGCAAAATTGGGTGATGGAGCGGTTACTACCGTAAAATTAGGAGACGATGCCGTGACCAATGCTAAATTGGCTGACGATGCGGTACAGACAGAAAACATATTGAACGGTACCATTTTAACAGAGGATATTTCCTCAGGTGGTAACGACAAAGTGTTGGTTACTGATGCAGTGGGTACGGTTGCTTGGGTAGATAAATCCAGTTTCGATGCCATTGCCGATCAGGTTACTATTACAGGCGTGGGCACAACCTTGGATCCCTTTAAGGTGGAGGACCTTTCCATAGTAACGGCCAAACTGGCCGATGGAGCAGTGACCACCATAAAATTAGGAGATGATGCCGTGACCAATGCTAAATTGGCCGATGATGCGGTCCAAACAGAAAACATATTAAGTGGTGGAACCGATAAGGTTTTGGTTACCGATGCAGTGGGTACGGTTGCCTGGGTGGACAAATCCAGCTTCGATGCCATTGCCGATCAGGTTACTATAACTGGTGTAGGTACCACCTTGGATCCCTTTAAAGTGCAGGATCTTTCCATAGTAACGGCCAAACTGGCCGATGGAGCAGTGACCACCATAAAATTGGGCGATGATGCCGTGACCAATGCTAAATTGGCGGACAATGCGGTGCAGACAGAAAACATATTGAACGGTACCATTTTAACAGAGGATATTTCCTCAGGTGGAACCGATAAGGTTTTGGTTACCGATGCAGTGGGTACAGTTGCTTGGGTAGATAAATCCAGCTTCGATGCCATTGCCGATCAGGTTACTATTACAGGTTTAGGTACAACCTTGGATCCCTTTAAAGTGCAGGATCTTTCCATAGTAACGGCCAAACTGGCCGATGGAGCAGTGACCACCATAAAATTGGGCGATGATGCCGTGACCAATGCTAAATTGGCGGACAATGCGGTCCAGACAGAAAACATATTGAACGGTACCATTTTAACAGAGGATATTTCCTCAGGTGGGACCGATAAAGTTTTGGTTACAGATGCAGTGGGTACAGTTGCTTGGGTAGATAAATCCAGCTTCGATGCCATTGCCGATCAGGTTACTATTACAGGCGTGGGCACAACCTTGGATCCTTTTAAAGTGGAGGATCTTTCCATAGTAACGGCCAAACTGGCCGATGGAGCGGTTACTACCATAAAATTGGGCGATGATGCCGTGACCAATGCAAAATTGGCGGACGATGCGGTACAGACAGAAAATATATTGGCCGATGCGGTTACAGCATCCAAGATCAATGCCGATGTTGCTGGAAGCGGACTGGTACAGAACGCGACCACCGGAGCATTGGAAGTAGACGGTACAGCGATCACTGGTGACGGGGATATCACATCCTCCGACCTAACGGTAGGTGGCGATGCAAATGCTTTATTGGGTGATGT
>NZ_JAHKPO010000026.1:0-695 GCF_018860365.1 Arenibacter algicola | reverse complement strand
TTGGGTGATGTTACCCTAGAGATAGCTGCCGGAGCAGTGGGAACTACAGAATTGGCTGCAGATGCGGTTACCAATGCAAAATTGGCGGACGATGCGGTGCAGACAGAAAATATATTAAGTGGAGGTAACGATAAAGTATTGGTTACCGATGCAGTAGGAACTGTTGTTTGGGTGGACAAGTCGAGCTTTGCTGTTTTGGCTGATCAGGTAACAATCACCGGACTGGGCACTACCTTGGATCCGTTCAAAGTGGCGGATCTATCCATAGTAAATTCTAAACTTGGCCCTGACGCGGTTACCAATGCTAAACTGGCCGATGATGCGGTGCAATTGGAAAACATTGCTGATGGTACATCCTCCGGCCAAGTAATGCAATGGGACGGGACCGACTGGATTTTAATAGATTTAGGTTCTGTGACCGTAACTGAAGTGGATGGTGTAATTGGAAATGAAATCTTAAATGCGACCGATGGAACTTTAATACGTTCAGGAGCGGGTACTACTGTAAGTCCGTATACATTGGATGTGGCCACAGGAGGTATTACGGCGAACGAATTGGCCAATGATGCCGTAACGGCAGCCAAAATCAACGCTGACGTTGCGGGAAGCGGACTGGTACAGAACGCGACCACCGGAGCATTGGAAGTAGACGGTACAGCGATCATCGGAGACGGGGATATCACATCCTCCGACCT
>NZ_JAHKPO010000021.1 GCF_018860365.1 Arenibacter algicola | reverse complement strand
CAGTTTGGCCGTTACTATGGAAAGATCCTCCACCTTGAAAGGATCCAAGGTTGTGCCCACGCCTGTAATAGTAACCTGATCGGCAATGGCATCGAAGCTGGATTTGTCCACCCAGGCAACCGTACCTACCGCATCGGTAACCAAAACTTTATCGTTACCGCCACTTAATATGTTTTCTGTCTGGACCGCGTCATCGGCCAATTTAGCATTGGTCACGGCATCATCGCCCAATTTTACGGTAGTAACCGCTCCATCGGCCAGTTTTGCCGTTACTATGGAAAGGTCCTCCACTTTAAAGGGATCCAAGGTGGTACCTAAACCTGTTATAGTAACCTGATCGGCAATGGCATCGAAGCTGGATTTGTCCACCCAGGCTACTGTGCCCACTGCATCGGTAACCAAAACTTTATCGGTTCCACCACTTAATATGTTTTCTGTCTGCACCGCATCGTCCGCCAACTTCGCATTGGTCACGGCATCATCTCCTAATTTTATGGTGGTCACCGCTCCATCGGCCAGTTTCGCTGTTACTATGGAAAGATCCTCCACTTTGAAGGGATCAGCAACCGTACCCACTCCTGTAATTGTTATTTGGTCAGCAATGGCTGTAAAGCTGGATCTATTAACCCAAGCTACAGTACCAACGGCGTCCGTAACCAATACTTGGTCCGCACCCCCACCTAATATATTTTCTGTCTGAACGGCGTTGTCCGCCAATTTTGCATTGGTAACAGCGTCGTCCCCAATTTCCAATACTACATCACCCAACAAAGCATTTACATCTCCACTCACGTCAATGGTAGTGGATGTAATATTACCATCACCTGAAAGATTGCTTAAATCGGCATTAAAAGTTCCCCCGTTCTCAAGGGTAAGTGTCAACTGATTGTTAGCGGGATTAAAGCTAAATACCTGAAGTTGCTGGCTATCCGTAGAAGTGAGCTCCCAAGAGTCCCCATCCCAAAAGTAAATTGTTCCTGTATTTGTATTTACATAAATATCCCCAACATCTGCACCAGTAGGTGTTGTTGTCCCAGGCGCAGTAACGAGTGTACCACTCAGCACCTCGCAATTACACTGGTCTTCCAAATTTACTGTGGTTTGCGCCATCGCAAATCCAGAAATTAGAAATATGATTAATAAAATCCCCTTCTTCATGATATATACTTTACTTAAGTTGGTCATTGTTGGTGTGGTTTAACTTTCGTAAACGCTCAAAATTGCTGTAATTGAACTAAACCTATTTATAACACCATACAAAATTAGCCGTATACATGGCAGTGAGAAATAAATGTTGTGTAACGCTATATTTGTACTGTCTATACATGGATAATTGAGGTTTTGATTTATTTTAGGGTCTATTTTCAAGGGATATCACTCGTCGATTACCCCAATAATAGCAACGCTTGCCGAAATTCAACTGTAGGAAAAATCTGTGGATAGGTAGGTTGTAAATGGGAGGAAATTCACTAATTCTTTTTAACCCTAAATGTAATTCTCCTATTGGTAATTACAGTTTTTACCTGAACTGTAAGCAATGCTGAGGAGGACGATATCGCCGCACAGCTGGACCCTGATTTTGAGGCCAAAATCCTGAATCGATAGCCATTATCAACTGTTTCTACGTCTTTAACTGTTAATGTAGTTGTCTGTGTTCCTGCATAATCAACCCCATCAGCTATATTATTAAATATAACCCCACCATCAGTACTAAGCTGCCATTGGTAGGTGTCTGCATTGGTAGCAGAGGCCGTAAACAGGGCATTATCTCCGACAAATACTGTTTTATCTGGCCCTATGGTCGCTGTGGAAGGAGTATCCTCCGTAACCGTAACACCAGTTCTAGTACCACTCTTACAGTTCGTGGTCGTGCTCCTGGCCTCCGCATAATAGGTTCCTGGTCCCATGGGAGTATAACTTGTACTGTTCAACAACAACAATGTTCCCCCACTAGCAGCACTATACCAATCTACTGTTTGCCCAAAATTAACGCTTGCCGTAATCGTTGGGACAGTGCCACCGGTACAATAGCTCTGGTTACCACCGCTGGTAGGGGCGTTGACCACTGGGCAACTACAATTGGGAGCCGTCACCGGAAGTTCTTCGGTACAGCCATTAGCATCTGTTACCGTTACTATAATATCGGTCCCGGATGCGACGTCCGTAATTTCCCATACGTTCCCAGACGTGTTGTTTACCGTACCTGCGGTACTAGTAACAGTACCCGAGCTAACTGTGACCTCTAGTTCATATGTCGTTGGTTGAAATAAGCGGAATACACAACTGGGCGAATCGGAAACCGTAATCGTAGGTCGTGGCTGAATCGTAAGGGTCACTGGAGTTCTCGTGGCGCTAGGACATCCTGTGGAATTATCTTGGGATTCCGCATAGTAAGTTATTGTTCCCACACTGCTCAAAGTTGGATCGGCCACCACATTGCCAGCTGTGGCCGCATCGAACCAAACGATATTAGATCCGGCGGGCGGCGTTGCCGTAGCGGTCAGGGTCTGAACGGGACTTTCCGCACATTCCACCTGATCTCCTCCAGAGTTTGGCGCTGCTGGCTGAACAACGGATAATATGACGGTATTGGAATTCTCCAAACTACAGATATAACTGGAATTGGACACCATAACCCTATATTGGTTTCCATCATCCGAGTTCTGGGCGTTTGTTATATTCAATTGATCTGTATTGGTGCCGCTATGAATTCCCGAATCGGTAAGATCTACCCAAATAGATCCATTAAAAATCTGCCATTGGTAGGTATCTACGTTCGATGCTACAACAGAAAAAGTGGTATCCCCGTCCTTGCAAGTACTTTCGTCCGCTGGTGGAGTATCTATAAGGGGAGCTGCTCCCACTTCCATGTAATCTGGTGTTCCGTTAGCATCCCCATCGGCAGGATCGGGATATGTCGCAGCAGATACTGTACCATCGGTATTCGTTGTTGGAGGATTTCCCGTGCCATAATAGCCATTACCGTCACCATCTGCGCTTGCATCGGCATAGGCCTCATTGGCATCGTTACATCCGTCCCCGTCACTATCAAAATCCAAAAAATCTTGTAGCGAATCTCCATCTATATCTCTAATCGTATAATTAATGATTCCGCTTTCTGGAGAGGTTTCTACTACATTTGCCAAACCATTGGCCCCAAAGCCACTGTTGACCACACCATTGGTATGTGCCTGACCATGGCCAGCCTCAACTGCGTCGTAAATACCGTCGTTATCCGAATCCAAATCTAAATGGTTGGGTATTCCGTCATTATCAGAATCGCAATTTGCTGCGGAAAAATCTCCAAAGAAAAATACTTTTCCATCCGGACCATCCGAGGTAGCTCCTGGGAACGTCATTCGTAATCCTCTAACCTTACTTCCCAAAGGTGCTATATCATCTATTGGAAATAAAGCCACAAACATGCCTCCAGATTGGTAATTATTCACCTTATGACCAGAATCTACATAATCGGTAAGATTCACCGAAATACTTCCTAATACGTTTCCATAAGCATCCAATGCTTCAACAAAATAAGGGTTATTACCGTTTCGTTCTGTAATTATCAAAGTTACTTCCCCTGTAGAAGTAATGGGAGAATCATATAGTAAGGTATAATTATCAGCAGTATAATTAGAATTATCCATGGCATGATAATAATTTAAATCCCGACTCTGAAAACTAGGTATTATCTGGTCTGAAAAATTGGGATTATTATGGTAGTCATAGGAATTTACCGTGTGATCCGAAAGATAGACCCTACCAGTTGCATTAACGTTATTATAAGTAGCATTGTATTCATCGGGAGCTATAAAATCCCCAAACGTCTGGCCTTTAAGGGTAATTTCATTTAGAATATGGCTTCCGGAAATATTATTTGGATTGGCACTTGAAATGTTTAAAGAGAAGTCAGAGGCCGGATAAGATCCATCGTGACCACTATCTGTAATCTCACATTCTTCTGTATCGGGGATTCCATCATTATCATTGTCCAAATCGATGTCATCTGGAGTACCATCGCCATCAATATCCGGTGAACAATTATAGGTTATAACGGTTTTGCTGGCATCTACATAGCTAAGGTTATCATCTGAACTATCGTTGCTACTCCTAAATCGAATATACAACCAATCAATGGGAGAAATAAAGGTGAAATCAAGCTGAGCGTTGTTGCCCACTCGGGTCCATGGTCCGGTAGCGCTGGAAGATACCCAAATATCAAAATCATCACCATCCTCACCATTTACGGTAACAGAATCCCCACTATTAATGGATTCACCCATTTCAAGTACCAATTCATCGTCCTCATCGTTAAACCTCGCATTGTTGCCATCGTTATTGCCCAAGGCATTATCTTCATTGTTTACACTGTCATCTACAATGACACTCGTGGCATACACATGTACGATACTTGTATATTCAACTGTAGTACTTCCCGAAGGACAGGCCGTATCATCTTGAATTATTATCTGATAATCTTCCACTTCGCCATTACTAGCTTCTGAATTACCAGGTGGCAATCCGGTATCCGAAGAAAATCTAAAGCGGGCATAGGAAGTTCCTATAGTCGCCATACCTGGCACAGCGACATTTAATGTGATAGTACCTCCACTTGGGACAGCATCAGTAGCTATTTGTTCACCAGCGTCTTCAAAATCACCATCCCTATTAAAATCGATCCATGCATTTAATACCCCTGCACCATTCGTAGTTATATCGATCACCTTTGTAGTTCCACGATCCAAAACCTGACCGCTAAAATCTATACCCCCACTGGTAACTCCATCTTCATCATCCCCTGTTATATCATCACTGTTACCAATACTATAATTCATAAAAGGGTTTTCACTGTCCGGTGGTACGGCACCCAAATAAATATTAAGCGGCGTCGTGGTCAATACAGGCAATAAATGCGCTGCAAAGCCATAGGAGGCAGGAGCATCCCCGGCATCATTTCGTGTCCCAAGGTTTCCCATAATGGATTCCACATCCCCGGTACTACCCAATTGAGCTGCTGGTGTCAATTCACCGGTAGCCGTATCAACAATAAAAATGGTTCTACCCAATCCTACATTATTTTCATCCTCCACATAATTAGTCCCATCACTAGCATACGTAATACCTTCCCCATCTATTGAGGATGATGTACTAAAGGCAAATGTCGTTACCCCAGTGAATATATCAACCGTATAATAATCAACGTTATTGTCATTCTGAATATAAAACTCGGCTGTATCTGGATTCCAGGAAATACCATCGGCTCTATCTCTAGCTCCTGACATCACTACTGGATATCCGGCATAGGGAGACCATGCCGGAAGTGCTCCGTCAACGTTGGGGTTGATTGCCGTTATACGGTCTGCACCGCCACTGCTCCCATTATTATATACTATGACAAGTATCTCTTCCCCTGTATCATTATTGATCCAAAATTCTGCCCCTTCTACATGTCCAGGAACAATCCCACTTTTTACCAGTGTTGCTACGCCTGTTTGAGGATCAATGGAATACATATCAGAACTCAATGTGGATGTATCCCCTTCGAACACATACACCTGCCTATTGGTTGATCTATACCCTCCACCCTCACCGGAAAAGGTGATGGACGACCCCCCGTAGGTAGTATTGACTATCGTAGGGGTAGGTAAGGGTATAGCTGTGGGGTCTGGTGACACGGAATACAATTCAGACCTATTGTCGGCCATAAAATAAATAAACGGAAGTCCCCTATTTAGATTTGGTACAATTGTTGGCAAGGGTGTTAATGGCGGAGTTGTAAAATCTGCTACAATGGTCAAAACGGGTGATTTGGACGAATCCCCGTTGTATGCTTCCGCTGTACGCTCACCTGATCCATTGATTACAAAAGCCATGGCGTTACCATTGACCCATCCACCTCTATTTACAATTTCTTGTACAATGGCTGTAAGATCCGGCGTTTGTTGGTTAGCCCCGGATTGTCCTACACTATTCCATGAAGGAATATTATTCCAAGCTACGGATGCGGAAGTCAATGTTCTACTGGAAATATTATAATTTGAACTGGAAAAAACGTTGGCGTTGTCCGAATCATCACCTCTAATGGTCACCGAAGTGCTACCTGTGTCAGTCTCATCCGTTGTAAATTGAATACTAGCACTTAAAATGGTGGTTCCCTGAGGTATGTTTATATTTTGAAACCGAACACCCACATACTGATTGGTGCCCCCGTCACTGGTCAATTCCAAATCCGAACTACCAAGGTCCATATTTCCATTGGAAACCCGCTCTTCGGCATCATCATTGCCTTGAGCCACCTGTGAGGTAATTGTCGTCTGTGCGGAAGCAATGCCTACGAAGACCATTAACAAACCAAAAAGAATTTTATGTACGCTTGAATTCCCCATTCAATAAGTTTAGACAAGTAAATAGAAAGTACTTACCATACTACAAAACTACCATAGTGAAAGAATGAGAAAAATAAATGTTGTGTAAGGGATAAATAACACTGCAAAGCCCTTAAAGGATGAAGTTTAATAGTTAAACCCGCCCGACATAAAACCCATAGAATGTATTAAAAATGGATATAACAATGATTTAACCACATTAAAAGCAAGTAAAATCAGATTGGTTTGACCCTATATGTAATTCTTCTGTTGGTGATAAGGGTGTAACCCTTGATCACACTTTTGGGAGAAAACTCTGAGGTAGAATTGACAAGAGTTGCCGTTGATGTTAAAAAATTACCTATTACTACACCTGGAGGTAATGGAATAGTGAATTTGAACCTATTGGTATTGTCCGTATTTCCATCCAAATCCGTATAGGGCGAAGTCCCAGATTCTGCATCAGAACCACTACCTTCCAACACAGTAGCCAAATAGGTCTGGCCCTCACCATAATCGGTAGACTTGCCCAATTGATTGTCCCCTGCAGTAGCACTTCCTTGATTTATATCTGTCAAGAATAATTCTATGATTGCCCCTGGCCTGGCCCAACCTTCTACTACCAAATTAGTGCCAGCGGCATAGGCTGCAGAAATAATGGGGAAGTTAATTAGCCCATTGGGACCATTATCCCCATCCCCATTATCATTAAGGGTTACCCCATCACCATTCTTATTGGATGCGTCCAAATCTATACCCAGGGAAGGCGCCCTTTGGCCATTGTTATATATGGAATTTTGGGAAATCAATACTCCTGTTACATTATTGGCAACCACGATTCCTTCCCCTTGGTTGCTGTGAATAAGGTTTCTAAAAATTGTGGCATTGGATGTCTTTAAACGAATACCGGAATCGTCGAATATTCCTCCGCCGCAGGCGTTGCTGTTTAGGCCATTATTGGTAATGGTATTTTCGGTAATCATAAGTCCCGCATTATAATTATCTCCTTCAATGCCTATTCCAGCTGCCTCATTGATCAAATTGTACCTAATTACCACTCCGCTACCATTCTTTAACAATATATTGTCTGTACAGCTGTCATTTGCCCCATTTCTATAGAAATGGTTGTATTCCACAACCGTAGCGGTACCACCATCCACCTTTAGGGCAGCCAAATTGGATCCGCTCAGAAAATTCCGGGAAATAGTGGTCGCACCATTTTTAGTCTCCACCGCATATTCCAAATTACCGGATTTAACACCAAGGGCATTAACCCCAAGTAAATTTTCATAAAGAAATGCGGTGCCTGCATTTACTTGAATGGCCGATTTATCATTGTTATAAACCGCAAGATTCCGTAAAGTGGCTCCAATCCCTTCCAGTCTAAAAAGTTCCTTAGTCTCCCCATGAACCTGAATTTCGGAAAGATTATAGACCGGCAGCACCGATGCTGAGATACCCACAGTGGTACCCCCATTCCCTATAGTCCCTGAATTGGTATCCCCGGAATAAGCAGTTTGCGTTCTGCCATCAATTATAGTATTGGTTCCCGTAATTTTTGAAAGTTGATTTACGTCGGAAATTGAAATATTAAAATACCCGCTGGCAAAATTGGCATCTGCCGCTCTGCTCAATGGATCCGATGTCGGCGGAATCATAAAAATGGAAGTCTCGTCCCCTGCCGGTGGATCAAAAATGGAATTGGCCTCTATATCCAAACCTATTTCATTTAGATTATTGGAATTGACAATAAATTGTTCCAAGGAACCCTGTCCAAATTGGTTGGTGTTGACAATCGTATTAAAGTTGAACCCAAAATCTATACCTACAACCCCATCACCTGCTACGGAGACCGTGGAAACACTCTGTGCGTTATTTATTACTCCCAAGGCCACATCCTGTTGTGCAGCTGGATTGGCCCCTCCTACTTCATCAGTTACCTCTATCAAGGAGGAAGGACCACGATATTTCCTGAAAGTTTGTACGGGATAACAAGTAGAACAGTTGAGACCGCCCCTATTGGATTTAACAGTTGAATTGACCGCTTTTATACGATACGCCCCGTCTGCCATTCCTCCAAAGGAATAATACCCATTAATATCGGTGGTTTTTCTCTGGATGAAAGTACCTGTAGCATTAAAAAGTTCCACTATGGCACCGGACACTCCCAAGCCCCCGGAAGTTATTTTATTCCTACCCGGCCCACCAGGATAATTAACATCTTCGAACACAGTCCCTGCAATTAAATTGGAGGGTACCTTGAGCACTACTGCGGCGGAAATCACGAAATCCTGCCCCACATTGACGTTTGCAGTAACCTGGCTATCCGATGGTAGGATATACGAAGATATATCGTAGGTATCCAAATCGACACCGTGGGAACTGGAAGAATTATATATTGGCAATACCGTATTATCGTATATAGTGGAATTATAGGCATTATTACCGGTTTGACCGCCATCTCCCCATAGTATATAGGTTGTCCCGGATTGATTGGTTACCGAAAGTCGTTCAGGATTTGTGGATCCAGAACTAGAACCGTCCAAATTAGGGTCTCCCTCCCATGACAAAAATGTGGCTTTAGCCCCAGAACCGGCAATGGCATAGAATGAATCCAAGGTAAAGGAAGTTCCAGAATTACTAAGACCATCAAATCCTTGATATAGGTTAATGTTTACAGCCGGCAATGAGGGGTCTTCATAAAACACAATCAAGGTCCAGCCCCCAAGTACGGTGGCCGTTGAACAGTAATTACCGGTATTATCTATGTTAAGTCCACTAAAATCGTAGGTATTGGTAGATGGATTGGGAATACCCTTTACAATGTTGGTCACATCACTGACATAGCCGTAAAAGTTCCGATTGGTCAATGTGGTCTGGTACAAATAATTGGCAGAAACGTTCTGGCCCTCAAAGATTACATCCGGATCACGTACACTATTGGAATGTGCCCAATACAAATAAGCCCTTTCCACAGTTGCTGTAGCCGGAATAGGAGAGATTAAGGTATTGGATGAGGAGTTTGTTATGAGACAGGCGTTGCCACTATTGCTTTGAGTTCTTAATGTTCCCCCAGTAGTTGAATAGTCATAGTACCCATCGAACTCCTGAAAAAGTGTCAAAGGATCATTGGCCAGGATCTGGGTATTGATAGTTCCTGTTCCGGTATCCGAATAATTGATGGTACCATAGGACGCTGTAGCACCTGAAAACCTAATGGTGAAATCTTCGGCAGTTTCCGGGATTCCATCATTAATTATAGGTACCGAAATAGTCTGCACATTGCCCAACTGACCATTAAAGGTCAAAGTTCCGGAGGTAGCAGTATAATCGCTACCTGAAAGTGCTGAGCCATTTACGGTTTCAAAGTTTACGGTAAAAGGCACATGAATAAAGCTGAACAAAAATGTATATCCGTGGCGTACACGTGTCTGCGTTACCGTAAAAACAGCATTACCTACTGTTTCATCAAAAGAAATGTCATTTATTACTATTTTGGGACCTTCAACAACACATTTTACGGCAGCCTGCCACCCAGTTCCAGTGGTGCTCCCATTGGAAGTAAACCTAAAGGTTAAACAGCCTCCTGCACCGTATGGAGAATCAATTGAGGTAGGAATATTATTGTTATCGAATACCCCAATAGGTGTGCCAGTTGCGGTAGTACCCCCATAAACATAAAGAATATCGCCTACAGCAACATCAAAACTTGTAAAATCTACACTAATGTAATTACTGGCAGTGTCCGGACAAATGGTATGTACCCTGCTTTCATTATTACCGTAATTGCCACCGACACTTCCCGAATCAAAGAAAATGGCATTACAGGTATTGGTTGTTGCGCCATTGGTAATTATTAGGGCATCATTATCCAATATGGTTCCCGTACCTATATTAGTAATATCTACTGTGGAGAGGGATTTTCCTGTAAAACTAACTGTAAACACTTCCAAATCCTCCACTAGGGTATCATCCAAAATATTTATAGTTATGGTCCTTGTAACCCCCGAGGTACCTGTAAAACTTAAAGTTCCTATCTTGGCCGTATAATCACTACCCGCTGTAGCTGTACCGTTATTTGTGGTGTAGTTTACCGTAAATGCTGCAGCACTGGAACCCGTATGCGTCACGGTAAAAGTGGCTGTCCCTGCATTTTCATTTACAGAAACATCGTTAATGGTCATAATGGGGCCAAAGGTGGCAGTGAACTGTACATTATCTATGTAGAAGTAATCATTATTATCCCAATCCCCGCTTCCGGTGATAAATCGTATGGAGGAAGATGCAGATATTTGACTAGTAATTAAATTATAGGAAATGGAACCTATGCCATCGTTATTTAAGGTTGAGACTGTTTGCCAAGTTGATCCATTCCACAATTGCACCAATAAGGTTTCCCCTCCCCTGTTGGAGCCATTATAATCAAAAGTAAGTGTAACCGTACCGGCGCCCGCCAAATTTAAATTCCTTTGGATAGTCTCATTCTTTAATTTCCTAAAGCGTAATTGGCTACTATTGATCCTTATATTTCCGCCAGAAACACTGTTATCATCATTGCTTTCGGTCCAATTGGAAGAAAAATTGTTGGTCCCATTGTTGTTGGAATAGGAAGATGTATTAAAATTATCCAAATAGGTTTGCTGCCCAGACAATTGGGTAAAGCAGAAGAACACCATAAAAAGAATAGGTATTCTTTTTTGAAGGCAAATCCTTGTTATCATTAAGTAGACGCGATCCTAAGAGATCAACGTATCAAATGTATTCCAAGAAAAGATACAAGTTTTGGAAATGTTGTGTACCGAACCAAAATAAATGCCAAAGATTAAAATTACGACATCTTCAAAATTAAAATCAGGCATTTTTGCCTTATTAAAAATCTTTTATAAGAATGTACTCTTGCCAAACTTGATAACAATTAATTCTTTTTAACGCGATAAGTAATTCGCCTATTGGTAATTACAGTATATCCTTTTATAATACTCTGTGGTGAAAATTCCGAGGTTGAATTGGAAATAGTGGCTGTCGCAGTTAAAAAATCCCCCTTTACCACTCCAGGAGGCAGCGGAATTTTAAACTTGAACCTATTGGTGTTGTCGGTATTCCCGTCCATATCTGTATAAGAAGATGTACCGGATCGGGTATCCGAACCACTACCCTCCACTACTGTTGCCAAATAAATCTGGCCCTCTCCGTAATCGGTAGTCATTCCCAATTGGTTGTCACCTGCAGTGGCGCTTCCTTCGTTTATATCTGTCAAAAACAATTCTATAATTGCCCCAGGCCTTGCCCAACCTTCAACAATTAAATTGGCACCACTAGCATAGGCCGCTTCAATAATTGGAAAATTTAACAAGTTATTGGGGCCATTATCCCCATCACCATTGTCGTTGAGAGTAACCCCATCACCATTCTTTTTGGATTTGTCCAAATCTATCCCTAACGATGGAGCTCGTTGTCCGTTGTTATACATAGAATTTTGGGAAATCAAGACACCTGAAACATTTTCGGCCACCACGATTCCCTCTCCTTGATTGCTGTGAATTACATTCCTATAAACAGTGACATCTCCTGCCTTTAAACGAATGCCCGAATCATCGAATATTCCTCCACCGCAGGCATTATTATTTACGCCATTATTGGTAATGGTATTTTCGGTTATCATCAATCCAGCAGCATAGTCATCACCTTCTATTCCTATTCCTGCGGCCTCGTCAATCAAATTGTAACGTATAGTAATCCCACTACCATCCTCAATTAAAATATTATCGGAACAGGTATCGTTTGCCCCATTACTATAAATATGGTTGTATTCCATAACCGTAGTAGTTCCCCCATCCAAGTGAACTGCAGCCACATCGGAACCACTTAAATAATTTCTAGCAATAGTTGTTGCCCCATCCTTGATTTCCACTGCATATTCCAAGTTACCCGATTTTGCTCCTATGGCATTTACCCCGAGCACATTCTCAAATAGAAAAGCGGTACCGGAATTTACCTGAATTGCCGATTTATCATCCGTGTATATAGCCAAATTACGCAGGGTAGCACTATTTCCCTCCAACCTAAAAAGTTCCTTGGAGTCACCACGAACCTGAATTTCTGGTAAGTTATAATCGGGAAGTACTGAAGCTGCAACACCTACAGTTGTACCTCCATCTCCTATTGTTCCTGAATTGCTATCTCCCGAATAAGCCGTTTGGGTCCTACCATCAATAATGGTGTTTGTCCCTGTTATTATTGATAACTGGTAGGCATCAGTGATATTAATATCAAAATACCCGCTAGCAAAATTGGCATCGGCGGCTCTCCCCAATGCATCGGACGTTGGAGGTATCATAAAAATGGACGTATCCTCCCCTGCAGCAGGATCAAAAATGGAATTGGCCTCGATATCCAGACCTGATTCGTTTAAATTATTGGAATTAATGATGAATTGTTCCAAGGAACCCTGTCCAAATTCGTTGGTATTGACAATGGTATTGAAGTTAAATCCGAAATCTATACCAACCACCCCATTACTAGCTACTGATACGGTTGATACACTCTGTGCATTATTTATTACACCTAGGGAAACATCCTGCTGTGCAGCCGGATTGGTCCCTCCAACTTCATCTGTCACCTCTATTAATGACGATGCGCTCCCATATTTTCTAAATGTTTGAACAGGATAGCAGGCAGAACAATTGAGTCCGCCCCTATTGGAACGCACTGTTGAACTTACTGCTTTTACCATATAATCTCCATCTGCCATCCCCCCAAAGGAATAATAACCATTAATGTCCGTAGTTTTTCTTTGCATAAAATTGCCAGAGTTGTCGAACAGTTCAACTATGGCTCCAGAAATACCTTGGGCGCCGGAAACATCCTTATTTCTTCCGTATCCACCGGGATAATTTACATCCTCAAATACAGTTCCCGCTATTAGGTTACTTGGAACCTTAAGTACCACGGCCGCCGAAATAACGAAATCTTGACCTAC
The DNA here is from genome assembly GCF_018860365.1 of Arenibacter algicola. Taxonomy (GTDB): domain Bacteria; phylum Bacteroidota; class Bacteroidia; order Flavobacteriales; family Flavobacteriaceae; genus Arenibacter; species Arenibacter algicola_B. The sequence continues at coordinate 8,749 of NZ_JAHKPO010000021.1, read as the reverse complement.
ATCCACATTGGCTGTCACTTGTGTATCAGCAGGCGAAATATAACTTGCAATATCATAGGTATCCAAATCTACACCATAAGAAGTTGTTGTATTATGGATAGGGACCACGGTGTTATCATAAATTGTAGAATTGTAAGCATTGTTCCCCGATTGACCTCCATCTCCGGTAAGCACATATGTGGTACCCGATTGATTGGTGATGGATAGCTCTTCCGGGTTACTGGAACCGGAACTTGAACCATCTAGATTGGGGTCTCCCTCCCAGGATAAAAAGGTGGCCTTTGCTCCTGATCCTGCAATGGCATAGAAAGAATCCAAGGTAAAGGAAGTACCTGCATTGCTAAGACCATCAAAGCCTTGGTACAAGTTAATGTTTACAGCAGGCAAAGTGGGATCTTCATAAAAAACTATTAGAGTCCATCCGCCAAGTACCGTGGCCGTGGAACAATAATTCCCTGTATTGTCTATATCCAAATCGCTAAAGTCGTAGGTATTTGTGGACGGATTGGCAATACCCTGTACTATACTGGTTACATCACTTACATAACCATAAAAGTTTCTGTTGGTCAGCGTAGTCTGGTATAAATAATTTGCAGAAACGTTTTGCCCCTCAAAGGTTACATCCGGATCCCGTACCGTATTGGAATGTGCCCAATACAGATAGGCCCTTTCCACGGTAGCCGTAGCCGGAATGGGAGAAACCAAGGTATTGGATGAAGAGGCGGTTATAGCGCAGGCGTTTCCACTATTGCTCTGAGTCCTTAAAGACCCCCCTGTAGAGGAATAATCATAATACCCATCAAACTCCTGAAATAGGGTCAAGGGATCATTGGCCAAAATCTGTGTATTTATAGTACCTGTTCCGGTATCCGTATAATTTATGGTACCATAGGAGGCTGTAGCCCCTGTAAACCGTATCATAAATTCTTCGGCATTTTCCGGAACCCCGTCATTGGCTATGGGTACCGAAATGGTCTGGACATTCCCAAGTTCCCCAGTGAAAGTTAAGGCACCGGAGGTAGCTGTGTAATCGCTTCCGGCCAAGGCTGACCCATCTACAGTTTCAAAATCTACTGTGAACGGAACATGTATGTATCCAAATAACCAACTATACCCATGGTTTGCCCGTGTTTGGGTTACCGTAAAAACTGCATTACCAACATCTTCATCAAAAGAAATATCGGTTATGACTATTTTAGGTCCTTCCGGGTAACAACTCACCGATGCTTGCCAACCTTCTCCATTGTTCGACCCATTGGAGGTGAACCGAAATGTTAAACAGCCCGAGTTATGTGTAGATTCGATTATATCCGGAATATTATTATTATCGTATTGTCCTATTAAGGTTCCCCCGGTGGTAGTGCCTTCATACACTCTAAGAAGATCCCCACTAGGCACATCAAAGCCAATAAAATCAAGGCTGATGTAATTATTGGCCGTATCTGGACAAATGGTATATACCACATTTTCATTAGTACCATAATTTCCTATCCCCCCTGGATCTAAAAAAGTATTGCTACATGTTGTTTCCGTAGTCCCATCTGTCATTATGACGGCATCGTCATCATTTATAGTTCCTTTAGCAGTATCTGAGATATCGACAGTTGCATCTGACACTGTAGTAAATTGAACTGTAAAATCCTCTGGATTCTCAAATTCGGTATCATCCAAAATAGGCACAGAAATGGTTTCCGTATCTCCGGCCGTACCATTAAAAACAAGAACTCCGGACTGTGAAGTATAATCACTGCCCGTAATGGCTGTTCCATCAATAGTTTCGTAATTCACTGTAAATGGACCAATAGCATTGGCTCCTGTGTGGGTTACCGTAAAGACAGCAGTACCATTGTCTTCATTTACCATAACATCATTTATTACCATTACAGGAGTTACCGTTGCAGAAATTTGAAAATTATCAATATAAACATAAGAATCCCCCTCCCAATCATTACTTCCCCAACCACTTGAAGCAATAAACCTTATGGTAGTATTTGCCGAAGCGTAAGATGTAATATCCAGGCTAAAAGAACCCGATAAACTTCCCGTTAATGTACCTACCGTGGTATAATTAACGCCATCCGAAGATACTTCTATGTCTAGCCCCTCAAAGTTCCACCACCGATTATCCAGACCCGATGTCGACCAATCAAATGTTAAAGTTGCAGAACCGGCGCCGTTTATATTTGCCGATCTCTTAATTCTCTCATCATTACGATCAATTTTGTTGAACCGAAGTCTACCTCCGGTTATCCTAATTCGTCCTTTGTTAGGTTTATTATCATCATTGGATTCTATCCAATCCGTAGAGAAATTGGAATTCCCATCATTTTCGGAATATGATTTATTATTTTTAAATTCATCACGATAGGTATCTTGTCCCATTAGGACAGACATTGAAAAAAATGTCATCGAAAAAATAATAAACTTACTAAAAACGCTCATTCTAGACTTTTTTTAAGAATCGCTTTGGGAATCAATCTCCAAAAAGGTTCCGTCTACATGAATTTTAATAAGGAAGAAGAACTTCTTATATAAACCCAAATAATTCAATTATAATTTTTAACTAAAATAAAGTGCTATGGTTGGGTCTCCTAAATTATGTTGTGTAAAGTACTTAAACCAAAGTGAATACTGTTTATTCTGCTGTTTCCGCTATAAGGATATTTGGAAATTGATTAATCTATAAGTGTATTTGAACGATAACCCCCTATAATCAAGGTGCTGCGATTTTTAATTTAGAATAGCAATTAAAGTAATAGTGGTTTTGAATAAAGAAAATAGGAATACGATTACATATCCACCCTATGGGTTATTCTTCTATTGGTAATAACCGTACTGACCTTAACCGTGAGCAAAGCCGAGGATGATGCAGTAGCGGGACAACTTGATCCGGATTTTGAAGCCAAAACACGATACCTATATCCATTTTTATCGGCTCCAGCAGTCTTAACGGTCAAGGCTGTAGATTGCGTTCCAGCATACTCAGCACCGTTTGAAATGTTGTTGAAGACCGTTCCCCCATCTGTACTTACTTGCCATTGATAGGTATCTGCATTAGTTGCGGTTACGGTAAAAATGGCATTACCACCTGTAAATATTGATTGATCCGGTCCAATAGTAGCTGTTGATGGGGTATCTTGCGTAACTACTATGGCAGTTCTGGCACCACTGCGGCAATTGGTTGTGGTATTCCGTGCTTCCGCGTAAAAAGTCCCTGGGCCGCTGGGAGTATAAGTTGTATTGCCTAGTAACAATAATGTTCCTCCACTGGCCGAATTGTACCAGTCTACCGTCTCCCCAAAACCTACCGATGCAGTTATGCTTGGCACAGCATCTCCTGTGCAATAGGATTTATTCCCACCGCTAGTAGGTGAATTTACTACTGGACAGGCGCAATTGGGGGCGGTAACGGGTAGTTGATTTGTACAACCATTGGCCCCTGTCACCGTTACCACAATATTGGTTCCCGAAGGAACATTGGTAATGGCCCATACATTGCCCGATGTATTTGCAACGGTCCCAGCCGTACTCGTTACCGTTCCCGAGCTAACGGTTACCTCCAATTGGTAGGTGGTAGGTGAAAATAGCCTAAATACACATGTAGGAGGACTAGAAACGGATATCGTAGGTCTTGGAAGAATGGTTAGTTTGACCGCAGTTCTAAATAGGCTTCTGCGACTTGAATCTGAATTGTCTACACTTTCTCCGTAATAAGTAACATTTCCCACCGTATTTAGCGTTGGAGAAACTGGAGAACCTCCACTAGAGGCAGTATACCAAACCACATATGCCCCAGAAGGTGGGGTTGCAGAAGCGGTGAGTGTCTGAATTGGGTTTTCGGCACATTCGGTAATATCCCCATTGCTGCTAGGGGGCGGTAAAGCCCCTTCAATCTCATCAAATGAAAACTCAAAACTACCGTTTCCCTTACAGGAAGAAAACTCTCTAGTTCCTAAGTAAATTCTTTGTGAATTATTACAATTTTTATCGGTATCAATCTGACCTCCATTGTTATAAATAATAGCGTCTGAGGGCAATTGTAGATCTGCATTACCTTCCCAGGTAAGAATACCATCGCTTTGTACGGCTATTAACATAATGTTTACGTCAATAACCCCGTTACCAGGCAAAGAAAGCGTATCGTCCCCCCCCGTTTCATCCCCAATAATAAGCTTGTCTATGGTATAGGAAATTATGTTCACATTTAGTGTTACTGTATTACCGCTACGAATGGTAACCGTACCCACGTTACTGTTTTGACCTGGATATGATGTGGCATTTACCCATGCAGTGCCATTATAGAATTGCCATGTGCTAGCACTACCCCAATTGCCGGAAGTCTTGGACCTATAATCTCCAGTAACCTGAGCAAATACAGGGAGACTACAGACTATAAAGAACACGATTAAAACCGATTGCTTTAATTTCTGGCTCAAAAACTTGGATCCAAAAGACATCTATTATTCCCAATTAAGACTGGCAAATTATTAATCTAAATACTGCAGCCAAGTCTATATTCAACATTACCGAAACCATAGATTCCAGTGTCAACCGGTGAAAATATCAAAAAATCGAAGAACACAGAACAATATGTTGTGAAGTACCAACTAATTGTGGTAAGGATGTCACTTAAGAAGATTTGCGGACCAAAGGATCAGCAAACATTAATAAAGTCAATGGATTTATAATACTATCACCATGTATTAAACCTTGACAATTATGCATAAAAAAGCAGCTGTAAAACAGCTGCTTTAATTATTATTTTAAGGAGTAATTCTATTCCAAAATCAGGAATTCGGACCTTCTGTTCAGTTGATGTTCAGCTTTGGAGCATCTTACCCCATTGACACACCTATTCACCAATCTAGTTTCCCCAAAACCTTCCCCTTGTAATCTTTCACTTTCTATTCCTTTTGAAACCATATAGGCAACGGTAGATTCTGCTCTTTTTTGGGACAGCCATAGGTTATAGGCATCATCCCCTTGACTATCCGTATGGGAGGTGACCTTAAGTTTTAAACTTGGATACTTCTCCATGGCGGCAATTACTTTTTGAATTTCAATTTCTGCATCCGGCCTTACATTATACCTATCAAAATCGAAATAAATGGTACTCAACTGCAATAATTTTGCAAGATCATCCCCATAGCCGGCAGTAACCGTATCCCTTTCCAAGTAAAAATCAACTATCAAAGGTTTGCTATCCGATATATTAAGATATTCTTCGGAAGGCACATATCCTTGCATGGTAGCCCTAACAAAATTTCCCTTATTGCAGTCTATGGCTATGCTATAATTCCCATTGGAATCTGTAATTACCGATACCAATTCCTCATTGTTTTCATCAATAACCTTTACCGTTGCCCCAACCAAGACCTCATTGGATATTTTATCCCTTACGGTACCCGTAATGGGTTTAATACAGTCGAATTCCAATTTTTTTGTCTCTACAAAACTATATATATCGTCCTCACCCATGCCATTCTCCCGGTTCGAAGCAAAATAGCCGTTTCTGGTTTCTTCATTTATAATGAAGGTAAAATCATCCACCTCACTATTCACTGGTTTTCCTATATTTAAAACAGTTCCAATATATTGACTGTTGGAAATTTTGGTAGCAAATATGTCCAAGCCACCTAATCCGGGATGACCATCGGACGAAAAATAAAGTACATTTTCACTAGTTACGTAAGGGAAGGTTTCCCTAGCTTCCGTATTAATATTATTTCCCAAATTTACAGGTGTTCCATAGGTACCATCGCTATTAATGGCTACTTTAAAAATATCAGACTCCCCATAGGTACCGGGCATATCGGATGCAAAATATAATAGTTTTTCATCCGGACTAAGGGTTGGGTGTGCTATGGAATAGGATTCACTATTAAAGGGAAGTTCCTCAATTTGGGTCCATATTCCGTTTTCCTTGATCGCCTTAAATATTTTTAGGCGTACGACCCCCTTCTCGTCCTTGACAGTTTTACCATCAAAGAGATTATTTCTGGTAAAATACAGGGTGTTACCATCCTTTGTAAAAACCGAAGTAGATTCGTGATATCTGGTATTTATATTGTCCCCAAATTTAACCACCTTGTTTTCCGAAACACTGTCCGCATTTACCTTGTACAGGTCCAAGAAATCCTTGGAATTCCAAGTATGTCTATATCGTGCCAAATTACCGGTATCCCTATCCGAAGAGAATATTAGCCCTTGGCCATAAAAGGAAGGGGCAAAATCCGAATATCTGGAATTGAAAGCAAATTTACCAATTTCATATCTCCCAGAATTTTTCTCTATTTCCGCCAAATAATCCCTTTCGGTCATATATAGATTGGCCCTAACGTCTGCTGAAGTTATTTGGGAAAACTGCGCCATTACATCCTTCGACAGATCATATTCTCCCAATGACCTCAAGGTCTGGGCATATCTAAAATAGTACTCAGGTCCAATTCCCTCCTTATATTCACTTAGGAGTCTTTTGTAAATTTCAGATGCCTCTTTGTATTCTGCATTAAAATAATAGGAATTTCCCAGTTTCATTAGCAAATCCGCTGAAGTATATCCCTTGTCCAATACACGTTTATAGATATCAATGGCCGGACTAAAGGAATAGTCCCTGTATTTTTCATCTGCCTTATTTATTAATCTATCCTGGGCAATGAGAACGTTACCAAGGACAGAAAATAATACAGTCAGCAAAAAAATTCTTTTTATCATTTTATTTTTTTTAAAAGAAACGCGGAGATACCATTCTTCGGAACGATTTAACCAATTCAAATCTTAAAAACACCTCAAAGGACCCGTCATTAAATTGTGTGCCTCCCAACTCGGTAGTTTCCCTGTCATAAGCAAGACCAATCATGAACTGATCGCTCAATTGAAAGCCCAAAAGACCGCTCAATGCTGCATCCCATCTATAGGCAGCACCAAAACTAAATTTGTCATTGAACAAGAAACTGGCCGATAAATCTATTTGTAAGGGTGCCCCGCCCACCACTTTGGTCAATAGTGCCGGTTTAAACTTAAAATTATTATTAAGATCAAAGACATAACCAGTAATTAAATAAAAATTCATTCTTTCCTGGGAAAGGAACTGCACTGAATTGGCATCCCGTTGGGAATTATCAAAATATTCGGTTTCCACCATATTTGGGGCCGAAAGTCCAGCATAAAACTTATCTGTATGATAATATACGCCTACTCCAAAATTTGGAGAAAACTTATTGTCGATGTTCTCGCCCTGTATATTTTCAGAATCAAAATTGTTCAATCCATTAAAATCCAGACTCAACATATTCCCCCCTACTTTTAATCCAAAGGACAATTTGGCATCCAAAGCAACATCAACAGTATAGGACAACACGGCATCAAACTGGGTTTCCTGAACCACACCATCCCCAATATTGTCATTGACAATGGAAATACCGTAACCCAATCTGCTATTCCTTATTGGTGAATGCAGGTTTAAAGTCTGTGTTTTAGGTGCGCCTTCCAGGCCAACCCACTGGGAACGGTAGAGCGCAGCTGCACTTAATTGTCCCCTAGACCCTGCATATGCCGGGTTTACACTCATAGTATTGTACATATACTGCGTATACTGTGCATCTTGCTGGGCGTATAGTCCTGCAAAAAGGGAAAACAACATTAAAACGGTCGCGAGGAGACTCTTTTTGTATATCATCTACTATAAAATATTTTATTTACTCACATAAATATAACCACTATCTGTAATATTCTGCTGTTTATTTTCATATTGGAAAATATAATAATAAACTCCTGCGGGCAAATAATTGTTTCCAGTCACAGTAGATCTTGCCTTGGACCTACCGTCAAATACATTATTTTGGTTATTATACCCCTTCCCTTCATAAACTGAAACACCCCATCTATTGAAGATTTTCAAGGTATTGTTATTGGCGTTTCTAACGCCTCTAATAAATAGGAAGTCGTTTTTCCCATCTGAATTAGGGGTCACGAGTTGATTCACTTCAATTTTTTCATCCTCATCCCCTTCTTCTATAATCACGGTTACCGTGCCAGTATCACAATTTTCCGCATTGGCAGCTTCACAGATCATATAGTCTATGGTGTAGGTGCCATCGGCAGTACCGGGGGCCACACTTACGCTTCCATCCTCATTGATCGTTAGCACAGCTGTTGGCGTAGAAGTAAGCACCACATCTGTAGCAGCTACCGGATCGCCATTTAGGGTATCGTTGTCAAGCACGTTACTGCCAAGGATCAGGCCAGTGTTATCTGTATCCGTTGTATATGCATCGTCCACCGCAACAATTACATTGTTCATATCGGGACCAACCTGAATAGTTACAGTACCTGTATCACAATTTTCCGCATTGGCCACTTCACAGATCGTATATTCTATAGTGTAGGTGCCATCGGCAGTACCGGGGGCTACGCTAACACTGCCATCTTCGTTTATAGTAAGTTCGTCCGTTTGCGTAGAAGTAAGCACTACGTCCGTGGCGACTACTACCTCGCCGTTGATAGTATCGTTGCCGAGCACGTTGCTATCAGGGATTACACCACTCATACCGGTTTCCACTCCATAACTGTCGTCCACCGCATCGATCACATTGTCCATATCGGGACCTACCTGAATAGTGACTGTACCACCATCACAATTGTCCGTATTGGCCACTTCACAGATCGTATATTCTATAGTGTAGGTGCCATCGGCAGTACCGGGGGCTACGCTAACACTGCCATCCTCGTTTATAGTAAGTTCGTCCGT
>NZ_JAHKPO010000006.1 GCF_018860365.1 Arenibacter algicola | reverse complement strand
TTGGATGGAACAATAGTAGCCGGAGATATAGCCGACAAAGCGGTTACATTAACAAAGTTGGCAGACGGTACTGCAGATGGCCAAGTAATGCAATGGGATGATTTAACATCATCATGGACATTAGTGGATTTAGGCTCTGTAACGGTAACTGAAAATGACGGTGTAATCGGAAACGAGGTAACAAACGCGACCGATGGAACTTTAATACGTTCAGGAGCGGGTACTACTGTAAGTCCGTATACATTGGATGTGGCCACGGGAGGTATTACGGCGAACGAATTGGCCAATGATGCCGTAACGGCAGCCAAGATCAACGCTGACGTTGCGGGAAGCGGATTGGTACAGAACGCGACCACCGGAGCATTGGAAGTAGACGGTACAGCGATTACTGGTGACGGTGATATCACATCCTCCGACCTAACGGTAGGTGGCGATGCAAATGCTTTATTGGGTGATGTTACCCTTGAGATAGCTGCCGGGGCCGTGGGAACTACAGAATTGGCTGCAGATGCGGTTACCAATGCAAAATTGGCGGACGATGCGGTACAGACAGAAAATATACTAAGCGGTGGTAACGATAAGGTAATGGTTACCGATGCAACCGGTACAGTAGAGTGGGTAGATAAATCTTTATTAAATACAGATAATCAGGGAATTAGTAGTTCAGTTGTTAGTGTGAATGAGTCAGTAAATATAGCCTTGGAAAGAGGAGGTAGTACAACAATTGATATTCGTGATGCTGATGATGATCCGTATAATGAAATAGAATTACCGGCGGGAGGAACAGGCGGACAAGTGCTTTCCACCGACGGCTCAGGAATATATTCTTGGATTGATCCTGATACCGGTCCACAAGGTCCGGCAGGTCCACAAGGACCTCCGGGTAGTGACGGAGCCACGGGAGCGCAAGGTCCTACAGGAGCTACTGGAGCCCAAGGTCCTACGGGAGCTCAAGGCCCAACTGGTGCCAAAGGAGATACTGGCGATACAGGAGCAACCGGTGCCCAGGGTCCAACAGGAGATACAGGAGCCACAGGAGCGCAAGGTCCTACGGGAGCTCAGGGACCAACTGGTGCCAAAGGAGATACAGGTGACACAGGAGCAACCGGTGCCCAGGGTCCAACAGGAGCCAAAGGAGATACTGGTGATACAGGAGCAACTGGTGCCCAGGGTCCAACAGGAGATACAGGAGCCACGGGAGCGCAAGGTCCTACAGGAGCTACTGGAGCCCAAGGTCCTACTGGAGCTCAGGGGCCAACCGGAGCCAAAGGAGATACAGGTGACACAGGAGCAACTGGTGCTAAAGGAGATACTGGTGACACAGGAGCCACAGGAGCCACAGGTGCCCAAGGTCCTACGGGAGCTCAGGGGCCAACTGGTGCCAAAGGAGATACAGGTGACACAGGAGCAACTGGTGCTAAAGGAGATACTGGTGATACAGGAGCCACGGGAGCGCAAGGTCCTACGGGAGCTCAGGGGCCAACCGGAGCCAAAGGAGATACAGGTGCCCAAGGTCCAGCAGGTCCAGCCGGATCTGATGGTATAGATGGTGCTGTAGGTCCTCAAGGTCCAGCAGGTCCTCAGGGTCCAACTGGAGCTACAGGTGCCCAAGGTCCAACGGGAGCAACTGGTCCAGCAGGGGATCCAGCAACGGATGATCAAGATTTAAGTCTGGCTTCCCATATATTGAGTCTTACTGGTGATCCAACAGCAACACCTATCGATTTGTCGGTGTATTTGGATAATACCGATGATCAATATGATGATGAAGTTCTTTTACGTGTACCTATTGACGTTGATGATGCTGGCAAATCTGTTGCACAAGGGTTTACAACAGAAACTACGGTTAAAGAAGTGATAGATGCTATAGCACCAATTACTTCTAAGGCTGCTAGAATTTTCTATCCACCTTCAATTGCAGTAGATGCATCAACAACAGGTAGTGGTAGGACAATTGATCTGTATTCGCAATATACGGCTCAGTTTGCAACGCCTGCAGTTTCTAGTGCCGGAGCACCAACAGCAATACCCACTTATGCCGCAACAGAGTTATATTACTATGTTACATATTTTGATCCTGCGGTTTTTAGCGGTGTGACTATAAATGCATCTGGTGTAATGACCTATAATGTGATTGCAACACCAACAGATTACAATTCATTGATCAACGTAGTATTTGTAGTAAAATAATAGAATAAATAAACCAACTAGGTACAACAGGAGTTTGAAACCAAAACACATATATAGATTTCTTTTTGTTACCCTTGTAACCATATTCTTTGGTGCTAATAGGGCCAATGCGCAATTTTTGTTGCAGGCACCCAACAGTACCGATGAACATAATTACAAATGGTACGAGGCTTCCGATACTTCTACGGTTTTGGGTACCGATTTTTTTTACGAGGTAACATCCTCCGGGATTTATTTTGCAACATATGACGGGACCCTGTGTGGATCAAATGCTACTGGTTATTTTATAGTAACGGATTGTACGAGTCCGGATAATGAGGTAACGATGGATATATCCAATAATGTGGGTGCCAGTGCTGCCATAAGTTGGTCTCCGGCAGTTAGTGGGGATCAACTAAGACCTACGGTGATTGCCACGCAGAGTGTAGTGCGCTATACTGCCACTGTAACCAAGGCAGGGAACTCCTTTGATCTGCCAAATTTTACTGTGGTTTGTTTACAGCAGTCCAGTGTTTTGGTGGACGATTTTATCACGGTTAATGAAGATTCTTCCGTGGTAGTTCCCATTTTTGATAATGATAGCAATTTGCCTACAACTGGGATTTTAACTACAACCAATCCATTTAATGGGAACGTTCTTATTGATGATAATGGTACACCAAATAATCCATCGGATGATATCATAACTTTTGTTCCAAATCCTAATTACAATGGTCCAAGTACATATACCTATACCATTTGTAATTCCCTGGGAGATTGTAGTACAGCCACTGTAAATGTGGACGTACTTCCTATTGTTGATGCTTTTGATGATTCTGTGGCTACCTTGGAAAATATGCCTGTTGATATAGATATCTTGGTGAACGACAATGATATCCCTATCCTGGGAACCATAACTACCACAAGTCCATCCAATGGCAATGTAGTAGTAAATAATAATGGTACACCTAATGATCTTAGGGACGATACGGTAACATATACTCCCAACAATGGCTATGTGGGCAATGATCTTTTTACGTACACCATATGTGATGATCAATCAAATTGTAGTACTGCCAACGTCAATATATTGGTGAATCCGCTTGGAATAGTTGATATTGATAGTGATGACGATGGAATTTTGGACAGTTTCGAAGATCTTGATTTGGATGGTGATAATGATCCGTCTACAGATCCAACGGATTCCGATGGTGATGGTATACCGGATTACTTGGATATTGATAGTGATAATGATGGTATTCCAGATAACGTTGAAGCACAAACCACCCAAGGTTATATTCAACCTAGTGGTGTAGATGCCAATAATAATGGTCTGGACGATGCCTATGAAAACAATGGCAATCTTGGCTTGTTCCCAATAGATACGGACGGGGATAGTTTGCCAGATTACTTGGACGAGGATAGTGATAACGATAATGTTCCGGACAGTATTGAAGGTCATGATCACGACCATGACGGTATTCCGGATGTAGTTTATATTGGTTCGGATAAAGATAATGATGGTTTGGATGATGGTTATGAAGGCAGTACAACTATTGATATTGATGTTAACGATGAAATAAATGATCCCTACAATGATCTGCCCAATACCGATGGGGATGATGAAGTTGATTACAGGGATACCGATGATGACGATGACGGAATTCTTACTATTGATGAAGATGAAAATGGGGATGGAAATTATGCCAACGACGATTTTGATGAGGATGGTATTCCTAATTATTTGGATTCAGATTTAATCATATTGGATGATGGAGTGGAAGTATTTAACGTTATAACACCGAATAATGATGGAATTCATGATGTTCTGACCATAAAGGGAATAGAAAATTATCCAAACAATACCATCAAAATTTATAACCGTTGGGGAGTATTGGTTTATGCAACCAAAGCCTATAATAATGATTCCAACTATTTCGACGGTACTTCTGAAGGTAGGGTGACCGTTGCAAAGGATAATCAATTGCCGGTAGGAACTTATTTCTACATTTTGGACTATAGTCCATCGGCCGGTGGAAAGATGACGACCCTTACTGGATACATTTACATAAACAGATAAAAGATGCCAAATCTTCTAAAAAATATCCTAGATTCCAATCAGCTGTTGTGGTACTTATTTGCCATAGTCATGTTGGTTAGTAACACGGTACAATCGCAACAAGATGCCCAATATACCCAGTATATGTACAATACGGTAAGTGTAAACCCTGCTTATGCAGGTTCCAGGGGACATATCAGTATTGCAGCATTACATAGGTCCCAATGGGTGGGTTTGGATGGAGCCCCTACTACCCAGACACTAAATTTACACTCACCTATAGGCTACAGGGGAGTAGGTTTGGGCATGTCAATTGTAAACGATAAAATTGGCCCTACTTCAGAAACTTATTTTGATGGAGATTTTTCATACACCGTATATACTTCCCAAGAAGGAAGATTAAGTTTTGGTTTAAAGGCCAGTGCCCATATGTTGGACATACGTTTTTCAGAACTTAATCAAGATTATACCAACCCAGGTGGGCCAGATCCTACTTTACAACAGGATATTGATAATAAATTTTCGCCCAACATAGGTGCTGGAGTATATTATCACAACGAGAAATTCTATGCAGGCTTGTCAGTACCTCGATTTTTACAGACGACACATTTTGATGGAGAAGCTTTGTCTACAGCAAAGGAACAGATGAATTTATATTTGATAACCGGATATGTGTTCGATCTGAATACCAATTTAAAATTTAAACCGGCCCTTTTAACCAAAATAGTTCAAGGTGCACCTGTGCAAGTAGATGTTTCTGCCAATTTTATGCTCAACGACAAATTTATTGTTGGAGCGGCATATCGCTGGGATGCGGCATTAAGTGCCATGGTAGGTTTCAATATCTCTAATTCTTTTCTAATTGGAATGGCTTATGATAAAGAAACAACCGAGTTGGGACAAGCTACCTTTAATGATGGATCCTTTGAGATTATTTTACGGTACGACTTCATCAAGGAGCTAGGCAATTTAAAATCGCCTAGATTCTTCTAAAAGCCTATCAGAAATTTCATAAGTGATATCCGTATTTCATAAGCCATAGGTTTATTGAAATATGATGAACTAACCAACACCTACTTTTTAAAGCTGTCTTAAATTCAATGCTTCTTGGTTGACCTTGAGGGTTTAAGAATTATTTTGACCACTTGCCTCGTAAGCTTAGTCTGAAAGTTATATTCACATACGGAAACCGTCCGCTGCCCGTGTCTAAAGATTTATGCCAATTTTCATTACATCCTAAAATGAAATTATTTGGATAATGTTCGTGGTAGAATCTATCTCTTTCAACCTTTCTTTAGGGAAAAGGCAATAAGACACTCCAGCTTTAAAGTATTTAATTTTTATGACGCACTTAACCCTTATTATTGGGGAAAGGTTTTATTTTTACAAAATGGAAGAGGAAAATGTAATTCTTGTTGATGAATTTGATGTTCAAATTGGTCTGATGCCAAAAATGGAGGCCCATGAAAAAGCTTTGCTCCATAGGGCATTTTCAGTTTTTATAATGAATGATAAGGGTGAAACAATGATTCAGCAAAGAGCAGGTCATAAGTATCATTCCCCGCTTTTGTGGACCAATACCTGTTGTAGTCATCAGAGGGAGGGAGAATCCAATATTCAGGCAGGGAAGAGAAGATTGAAAGAAGAAATGGGATTTGAGACGGAATTGAAGGAGTTGTTCTCGTTTATTTATAAAGCTCCTTTTGACAATGGTCTTACCGAACATGAATTGGATCATGTGATGATAGGGCACTACAATGGGGAACCACACATAAACCCAGAGGAGGTTGCGTCTTGGAAATGGATGAAACCTGTAGATATTAGACAGGATATGCTTACTTCCCCAGAGAAATACACAGCCTGGTTCAAAATTATTTTCGATAAGTTTTACAACCATATTTCGCAATACAATACGGCAATATGAAAGTTAAGGTAAGTAGAAAAGCTCATTTTAATGCTGCTCACAGGTTGTATAGACCAGAGTGGAGTTTTGAAAAAAATGATAATGTTTTTGGATTATGTAATAACCCCAATTTTCATGGCCATAATTATGAGCTCATAGTTAGTGTTACAGGAGAAATAGATAAGGAAACGGGCTTTGTCATGGATATGAAAGTCTTAAAGGAGCTTATAAGGGAAAAAATTGAAAATCAACTGGATCATAAAAATCTAAATGTGGAGGTGGAATGGTTTAAGACGGTAAATCCCACAGCGGAAAATATTGCAGTTTATATTTGGAACCAGCTTAGACCCCATATTCCAGCTTCAAACGAGTTGGAAGTTGTACTATACGAAACGCCAAGAAATTATGTAACCTTCTCCGGATAGCTGAGGTTTATTATTATCAATCAGAATTGTGAAAAATTATGAAACTTCCTTTTAAGCAGGTTAATCAATTTAATAAATAGAATACAAATACCTAATACCAATCAGAATGAACTTATACCCTTTAAAATTCAACCCTATCCTTAAAGAGCGACTTTGGGGCGGTACCAAATTAAAAGATGTTTTGGGAAAACCCATTGAAAATGACATTACAGGGGAAAGTTGGGAGCTTTCTACAGTGAAAGGGGACGTTTCAGTAGTAGCCAATGGTGATTTATCTGGTACTTCTTTGCAGGAATTGATCAACAAATATCCGGAAGAATTATTGGGAAAGAGCGTTGTTGAACGATTTGGTAAGGAATTCCCAATACTTATTAAGTTTATTGATGCCAAACAGGATTTGTCCATCCAATTGCATCCCAATGATGAATTGGCCAAAAAACGCCACAATTCCTTTGGAAAAACGGAGATGTGGTATATTATGGATGCAGATAAAGGTGCGGAGTTAATAGTAGGTTTTAACAAGGATGTGACCAAGGAAGAATATGCCAAGAGTATTGAAGAGGATACTCTGTTGGATTTGTTGAACTACGAAAGTGTAAAGGAAGGGGATACTTTTTTTATAAATACTGGTAAAATGCATGCTATTGGTGCTGGAGTTTTGCTGGCAGAGATTCAACAGACTTCCGATATTACCTATCGTGTCTTCGATTTTAATAGGAAGGATAAAAATGGCAATTTAAGGGAATTGCATACCGATTTGGCCCTGGACGCTATAGATTACACCAAGAAAGATGATTTTAAAGTAAAATATTCCGATAAAAAAGACAGTGTAAATAATATGGTTTCCTGTCCTTATTTCAATACCAACATTTTAGAGCTTACCAAGGATCTGGAATTGGATGTTGAAAAAAGGGATTCGTTCACCATATACATGTGTGTAGGCGGAAAGGCGACAATTTCTAATGAATTTGGCTCGGTTTCCATAAAAAAAGGGGAGACCACTTTAGTGCCCGCACAGTCCAAAAAAATAAATATAATAACAACGAGTGCAAAACTTTTAGAGGTTACTATCTGAAAATGATTACTTTTGCAAAAAAAATTTACCAATGGCAAGTATAAAAGATTTAAAGAAAGACATTAATTACGTTTTAGGAGATATTATTGAAGCGGTGTATTTAGTGGAAGCTTCTGGAAATAAGCAAAATTCAAAAGAAGGTAATGCAATAATAGATAATGCAATAGAAGTCTTTGACGAGTTGATCGCGAAAGTAAACCAGAAGTCGGTGGAGAACAGACCGGCCCATTTAAAATCCGTTAAAGCGGAATTGGAAACCAAAGCAGGTTCTTTAATTGAACAACTTAATAAATTAGGGTAGTATTTCCCTTAGTAGGTATTTAAAAAAAGCATCCATTTATTGGATGCTTTTTTTTATTCTTTAGTTTCTTTCCTAAGGTTTTCAATATGTTCTTTTAATTCCTTACCGTACTTGGAATTGGCTACATCAACAGAGAGCGTATTGTTTATAGAGTCCAAATATTTAAGGTTGGCATCTGAAACTTCCTTTACAGCAATGTAAGGTGCTACATAGGAATCTGCATTGTTCAACGCAAAATTAATGGCGTAGAGGTACCCTCTCTTAACATTTTTTTCGGTTAAATCTTGAAGTGAATCAAAAGCAACAGAGTCACTTTGGGTATTGGGATCCATACTCAACCTTGCGTATTCCAAATTCTTAGTGTTGAACTTGGACATTACTTCCAGATATTCCTTTAGCTTCTCATTACTTTTAGACCCCTCAATTTTCGCATTAAGGTCGAAGGTGTTCCAATTGGTATTAATGGTTATTGTTCCAGGTTCCCCAAAGAAGGTAATTCGGTCATTTATGCTATTGTTATCCTTTTTATCAAGGTATAGGTAGAACAACTCAGGACTTTCCAGTTCCGTGGTAAAGGAAAAATTACCATCCCCATCCACTACAAGCGAATCAACTGTGACCAAGGTAGTATCCGCAATGTGTTGCAGATAAAGGGTCCCTTTTTTCAGCCCCTTTACATTTCCGGTAACGGTCATGGTATTTTCAGTACTGCCGCCCCCACAAGAGCTAATAATTATTGCCAGTACCGCGACCATTAAAATTTTCTTCATATTATTTTTTTTGAAGCGCAAATATCATTAAAGTTTATTGAATTTTAAACTTTTGATGCAATTTCCATGAGAATTGTACAAAGTATGGCACCACCAGTACCTACCACATAGCCAAAAACGGCCAGTAAAACACCGACCGAGGTCAATGAAGGGTGAAACTCCGCAGCTACCACAGGGGCAGAGGCTGCACCTCCTACGTTGGCCTGACTACCCACGGCAAGAAAGAAATAGGGAGCCTTGATCAATTTGGCAACAACGATCAGCAAAACAGCGTGAATCGTGATCCACACAAACCCTATAGCAATTAGGCCCGGGTTTTCAAAAACCTTGCCCAAATCCATTTTCATACCTATGGTGGCCACCAAGATATAGATAAATACACTGCCTAATTTACTTGCTCCGGCCCCTTCATAATTCTTTGCCTTGGTAAAGGAGAGTACTATCCCCACTACGGTTGCCAGAACTACCATCCAAAAGAAACTGGAACCCAAAAAGGATAGAAAACTTTTATTATCGCTTACGCTTTCAAAGGTGCTGGTCAAATATGAACTGATATAATCCCCAAAAAAATGGGAAATACCAACCCCCGTAAAGGCAAAAAACAGCATCATCATATAATCCTTTAATGTGGGGACCCTGGTTATTTTTTCGGTGAACTTGGAAACTTTTATTCTAAGTTCTTCAATAGCAGAGGTGTCCGCCTTAAGCCAACGGTCTATTTTTTTTGTTTTTCCTACGCCCAACAAAATAACGGCCATCCAAACGTTGGCGACCACTATATCAACCAAAACCATTCCGCCATATTTGTCCGGATTGTACTGATAAATTTCGAGCATTGCAGCTTGGTTGGCTCCCCCACCGATCCAACTACCGGCAATAGTGGCAAGACCTCTCCAAATGGCATCAAAATCGTTTCCGCCAACGGTTTCAGGAGAGAATATGGATATTAATAAAATTGCCAATGGCCCACCTATTATGATTCCTACCGAACCGGTAAGGAACATGATCAGGGCTTTTGATCCCAAATTGGCAATAGCTTTAAGATCAATACTCAAGGTCATTAAAATCAAGGCCGCCGGCAACAAATATCTACTGGCCATAAAGTAGAGACCGGAGGTCTCGTCCGATATTAAACCACTACTGGCCAATATGGAAGGCAGTACATAGCACATTAGAACGGCAGGTACTATATTGTAGAATTTACTCCAAAAACCAGTTTTTAAGGAAGAGGTGTAAAATATAAATCCCAAACAAAGGGTAAGTAGTCCAAATACAACGGTATCATTGGTAATAATTGGTTCGTTCATATAAAAATTAGTTCAATAGGGCTTTTCAGTTCCGCCAAATATAATCAAATTAAAATATGCTGTTTTATATAATGGGCCACCCCGTCCTCAGAGTTTTTCAGGGCAAGATCGCTGGCAATACCTTTTACTTCTTCACGGGCGTTGGCTACCGCTATTCCACGACCTACGTTTTGAAGCATTTCCATATCGTTGTAATTGTCACCAAAGGCAATAACGTCGTTTAAACTTTCATGGTCTTCCAGCAACAGTTTAATGGCGGTTAATTTGGAAACCGATTTTGGGGCAATTTCGATCAGGGTATCGTTGGAACGATACAGGTTCAGGGTTTGGTTGAAATTTTTTTGAAGTATCGGGAAAAGACCGTCGGTATTTTCTTTGTTTCCCATCAGCATAATTTTATGGGCTCCAATTTTTCTATCCCTCCAGTCCTCAATGGTGGCTTGGGTATGCCTATAGGTGGGAAGGGTTTTAGTATATTTTATTTCTTTTTGTACGCGCTCAGAGTCCATTTCTACATACCATTCGCTTTTTGAATATAGGCCCAGCTGAATTCCGACCTTGTTGGCCATGTCATATATTGAGGCTATTTGGTCCATATTGATATAAGTGGAGAACAATTCTTTTGAACCGTGCAGTACCAACGCCCCATTGTAACATATAATGGGTTCATTTTCTATGCCTAGATTTTTTTGAATATAGGTCATGGACTGCGGCATTCTGGCCGAGACCAGTATAATCCTTAGATGGTCCTTTATTCTTTTGATTTCCGAAATTGTAAAATCGGAGACATTATCCTTAAAGGTCAATAAAGTGCCATCCAAATCGGAACATAAAATTTTGAAATCCATATTGGGGGACTGGGTTTAGGTTTTTGGAATTAATTTGTTGGCAAAGATAAGTTTTAAGTACAAAATAGGTAATGGAGTTGTTTCAATGGTACTTATTGCACCTGTCTGAAGTATGTTTAAAATTATTCCTCTTTTTGTTTGGGCGCACGTTTGGCCTCTTTTAGTTCCTTCATCAACATCCATTCTATTTGGCCATTTACACTACGAAATTCATCCGAAGCCCATTTCTCAATGGCTTTCAGCATATCTTCATTTAATCGCAATGCAAAAGCTTTCTTTTTACTCATATGATCAGTTTTTACCACTTTAAAATTATTTTAAAAACTTTAAAGAAGGTCCTGATAGATTTATTTCACCTTTCAATATTCCTTGGCCTAGGTGTTCGCTTCGTTTTCAAACTTGGAATCCAATATTATACTTCGATTTTTTTAACAAGGTTCTGCCCTATATATCGGCAAAGATAAGGGTACATAGGTCTATTGCCAAAGATAGCCAACGGTATGTTGACCATAAAAACCAGACCATAACGGGCGTATAATATTACCTTGCAATGATTAATGGTTAAGTGTCCCGGCATTGACAATTGGCGATGCATCCTTATCCGAGCAAAGGACTACCATAAGATTGCTTACCATAGCCGCTTTTCGTTCCTCGTCCAAGTCAATTATTTCCTTCTTTCCTAATTGATCCAGCGCCATTTCTACCATGCTTACCGCACCTTCCACTATTTTATGTCTCGCAGCTACAATTGCCGTGGCCTGTTGCCTTTTTAACATGGCATTGGCAATTTCTTGGGCATAGGCCAGATATCCAATTCTGGCTTCCAATACTTCTATGCCTGCCATGGCCAATCTTTCCTGAACCTCTTTTTCCAAGGCTTCGCTTACTTCATTTACACTGGATCGTAAGGTAATATCCTCCGTATGGCCCTCATCCGCAAAATTGTCATAGGGGTACATGCTGGCCAATTTGCGTACAGCGGCATCTGTTTGTACGCGGACGAAATTCTTATAGTCGTCCACTTCAAAGGCAGCCTTATATGTATCGGTAACCCTCCATACCAAAATGGTACTGATCATGATTGGATTTCCAAGCTTATCATTGACCTTTAGGCGCTCACTGTCAAAATTACTGGCCCTCAGGGAAATTTTATTTTTGTTATAAAAGGGATTGACCCAGAAAAGGCCATTTTTTTTAATGGTACCCATATACTTCCCAAAGAGGAGTAGCACCCTGGATCCATTGGGATTTACCAAAACAAACCCACGTAATGATATAATACATATGACGAAGATTGGTAACGCCAGCGGTACGCCACCGACTACTAGCACAATGGCTAATATGAAGAGCCCTAATAATACAGGTAGCATAATATAGCCATTGGTAGGGATAATATTTTTTTCTTGTTTCATGGTGATTGATTTATAATGATATTAAAATGATATCATAAAGATATAAATAATTTAATAACCATGAACACTTTGGTACTAAATAAATCTCGAGCGTTTAAGTCTTTGTATTACCGGTTTTAAAATCTTTGGTTTTCTTCTTTTTGGGATTCTTGAAAAGCCTTTTAAAAAAGCCATCCCTTTTTACCGGGTCGCAATCCAGTTTGTTCATCACAGCGGAACTAGGAGAGGGAAATTTGGCTTTGGTTATGTGGTCAAAGGATTTGTCAGCATTTAACTTTTGTATCCAAAGCGCAAAAATGGGCAATGCCGCATTGGCGCCCTGTCCCAAGCTTGTGCTGCTAAAGCCAATTTCATGGTTGTCCAATCCCACCCATGTTATGTTAAGTAGCTTAGGGGTCAAAGCTACGAACCAGGCATCCTTGTTGTTTTGTGTTGTTCCGGTTTTTCCGGCAATGTCATTTTTAATTCCATAGGTAGAACGAATACGGGCAGCAGTACCGCTATTCACTGTGGCCTTCATCATCTCTAACATAATTTGGCCTGTTTCTTCTGAAAAGGCCCTTTTTTCGGCTACAACTGGCTTAAAGGTCTCAATTATGGAATCCTTTTCGTTGGTAATTCTGTGGATTAAAAATGGGGTGACAGATTTGCCATTGTTCAGAAAACTGGCATAGGCACCTGCCAATTCATTGATTTTGATCTCGGCAGTGCCCAATGCCAATGAAGGTAGTGAGGGCAATGGGGTTTCAATACCCATTTTCTGTGCTTGCCCTATTACATTGGGAATACCTGTTTTTTCCAAAACCTTCACCGCCACGGTATTAACAGAGTTGCTCAGGGCCTCTTCCATGGAATAATTTAGGTAGGCCTCATCTTTCTTTCCGGAATTACTGGGAGACCAACCCTCCATATTTTTATAGGCAACTTCTTGAGCGGAAAAGTAGGTGCAGGGCGTTATGCCATTTTCAAGGGCAGCGGTATAGACAATGGGTTTAAATGCAGAGCCTACTTGACGCTTGCTCTGTGAAATATGATCGTATTTGTAGTGTTTAAAATTAATTCCACCGATCCAAGTCTTAACCGCTCCGGTTGTTGGATCCATGGATAGAGATCCGGTATTTAAGAATTTAAGATAGTGCAATAAACTATCTATGGTACTGGCAGAGCGCATTTCATCCTGATTCCAATTGCTCAACTGTATTTCTTTTTTTAAGTTCATCGAGTCCATTATTGCCTTCTCGTTGAGCCCTGCGTTCTTCCATTTTTTATAGGGTTCGGAACTCTGTATAATTTTATTAATGAGCTTTTGGTCCCTAATCCAGGGCGCGCGCTTACCATAGCTTTTTTCAAAGCTGTTTTGAAGTGCTTTCATATGTTGCTCCATTGCTTCTTCTGCCAATAACTGCATTTTGGAATCCAATGTGGTATAAATTTTAAGTCCGGAAGTGTAAATATTGTATTCCAATCCCTTTTCTTTTTGCGCTTTGGCCCAACTTAGCATTTGTTTTCTTACCTCTTCCCTAAAGTAGGGAGCTATGCCCTCATTGTAATCGTATTCCCGATAATCCAGTTGTAATGGAAGTAGTTTAAGGCTATCTGCCTCTTTTTGTGATATAAAATCATTGGAATACATGGATTGTAATACCAAATTACGCCTGTTTAAGCTGTTTTTTGGAAAAACGCGGGGGTTATAACCATAGGTTGCCTTTAACATGCCTACTAGTGTAGCGCTTTCTTGCAGCTCAAGTTCCTTTGCAGATTTATTGAAGAATTTTAAGGAAGCACTTTCTATTCCGAAAGTGTTGTCTCCAAAGGAAACGGTGTTCAAATAAAGCATCAGAATTTCTTCCTTGGAGTACATGGATTCCAAGCGGGAAGCTATTATCATTTCCTTAAATTTTGATATGGCCAGATTAAACTTTCCGGATTTTTCCCTGGGATATAAATTCTTGGCAAGTTGTTGGCTAATGGTGCTACCACCACCTGCCGATTGATCCTGCATTAGGATGGTCTTGAAGGCCACGCGTACAAGACTCTTGTAATCTATTCCAGAATGATCATAAAAGCGCTCATCCTCAATAGCCACCAAGGCCTCTATTAAATTTTTAGGTACATCCTCATATTGTACGGGCTGCCTGTCGAACAGAAAATACTTACCTATAAGGACACTGTCTGCAGAATAGACTTCGGAAGCTCTTTGGTACTTGAAATCCGAAAGTTCCTTCTTGCCGGGAAGTTTTCCCCATGCCCCCATATATATACTCAGGACCAATAAAAGAACGGAGCTACCTATTACCAGTAAAGAAATTATTCCAATCCTTAGAAAGGGATTTTTTATATTCTTCAACATCATCTTTTACAATTAAGAACTGCAAGATTAAATTAAAAAATCAAAAGGATTGACTTCTTAACAATTAGTTATACTTCAATTCATTAATTTTGAGCTCCCTCAAGATTTAGATTTATAGAATTTCCTTGAATTTTTTCAAAGGTTATTATCCAGTTTTTAAATATTAGCTAGTTTTTGATACGTTTGGTATTGATAAAGCAAACAACATATAGTAATATGAAAAGAATTACGGTACTGTGCCTACTTATTTTTCAACTAAGCTATGGCAACGATATGGAATGGTCCAAGACCGGACACAGAACCATTGGGGAGGTTGCGCAGCAACATTTGTCTGGAAAGACCAAAAAGGCCTTAAAGAAACTTTTAAATGGGCAAAGTCTGGC
This sequence comes from Arenibacter algicola, assembly GCF_018860365.1. Lineage (GTDB taxonomy): Bacteria > Bacteroidota > Bacteroidia > Flavobacteriales > Flavobacteriaceae > Arenibacter > Arenibacter algicola_B. The sequence continues at coordinate 53,116 of NZ_JAHKPO010000006.1, read as the reverse complement.
TTTGGTTTCAAATTATGCAGATGAAATAAAGGCAGATCGTAGCTTTTCCAAATTTAGCCCCTGGCATTATGTAAATTACCCATCCGATAAAAAATACACAGAGGTTCCACCTAGTGAGGCGGGAGATATAATTATAGGAATAGAAAAGTGTATTGAAATAGTTAAGGATAAGAATAGCACGGAAGAGGATAAAGTATTTTACTTAAAAATGTTGATCCATTTGATAGGGGATCTGCACCAACCTATGCATGTGGGCAGGTTGGAGGATAAAGGGGGCAATGATATCCAATTGCAATGGTTTGGAAGAGGTACCAATCTCCATAGATTATGGGACTCCAATATGATAGATGACTATGGAATGAGCTATTCGGAATTGGCAAATAATTTACCGGAGCTTACCAAGGGTCAAATTAAATTTATTCAGCAGGGCAATATATATGACTGGGTAGAGGAATCCCAGGATATTGCCAATGAACTTTATGGTTCGGTAGAGGTAGGTGAAAAATTGGGCTATGCCTATGATTATAAATATTGGGCTACCCTGGAGAAACAACTGCAAAAGGGAGGTTTACGCTTGGCCAAGGTGTTGAACGAGCTTTTTTCTTAAGTAATTTTTGCAAATTTTATTAAAAATAACTTGCCTTTCTTCTTTCAAAACTAATCTTATAGTATGGTGTTATATTTAATTATAGGTAGCTTAAAATCAATGTCTTATGGTGTATTTTGTTTTTCTTGGGCCTATTATCGAAAAAAACATGACTTTTGACCAATTTTTATATTAATTGGCAAAGAAGTTGAGTTATTGTTATTGAAGTTGGGTGTGAGGAGACTAACGTAAATGCCTGGTAGGTTAGGGGCAGTGTCCAACGGAAATAACAAAGGCATAAAAAAATCGGTTTTCGTAACCGATTTTTTTATTTAATGACCCTAAAGGTAATATTGATGCGTTCCTGTATTGGTTTGGCAGTTTTTGGAATTTGGTGATACCAACAATGCTGGGTTTCCCCTTTCATAAGAAGTAAACTCCCGTGTTCCAATAATAATTTTTGCTTTAAATCTTTTTTCAATTTATGTTTTAGGTGAAAGTAGCGTTCTTGTCCAAGGCTTATGGATGCAATTGCGGGATTTTTTCCCAAGGCCTTCTCATCATCGGCATGCCAGCCATTACTATCCTTACCGTCTCTATATAGGTTTAACAGGCAGCTTGTAAAGTGTATGCCAATTTCCCTTTGCAGCTTATTCCTCAATTCCAGTAACTCGGCTGTAAATGCATGTGGATGCATTGTAATATTGGAATAGGAATAGGGTTTGCTGTTTTCCCCAAATAAGGCGGTTAACCTGGGCTGGGGATATGTTTTGCCAAATACTGTAATATCATCCTGCTGCCAAGGGGTAGTTTCTTTAAGCGCCTTAAAATAATGATCCGCTTCAATTGCGCTTAAAAAATTGGGATAATAAACTATGTCACTATCTGGGAGTTGTAGCTCTATTTTTTTCGTACATAAAGGGTTCACGATTGAAGTACACTTTTCAGCTCGTTTCTATATTCTGACGGATTCTGACCGGTAAAAGCTTTAAAGGACTTGTTGAAATGTGAGAAATTGTTGAATCCACTTTCAAAACATACCTCTGTTATACTAATGGGTTTTTCTGCCAATAATTTTGAGGCATGTACCAATCTACACTCATTAACAAACTGTACGAAGGTCTTATTTGTTATTTTTTTAAAGTATCTGCAGAACGACGGTACTGTCATACTCACCAAATCAGAAATCTCTTCTAGGGTTATTTCCTCCTTAAAGTTTGTTTTTACGTAATTGAAAACAATGTTTATCCTGTCATTGTCCTTTACTTCCGTTTGAAGTGAAAAACCCTGTGCGTTCAATACCTGATATTCCTTGGAATTCCCCAACTCATTTAAAATATTCAGAATGGAGAGAAGACGTTGAAAATCGGTCTGATATTCCATGATTTCAATTTTTTCACCAATTTTTTTCTTCGTACTACCAGTAAAGGCAACCCCTCCTTTAGCAATTTGAAAAAGGCTTTGAATTTTTTTCATTTCGGGGATATTGAAAAAATCGTTCCCTAAAAAATCCTGTTTCATTTGTACCACGCTTTCGTTTTTATTGCCTGTAAGTACATCAGTGAAGCCACAATGGGGCAGGTTGGATCCAATTAGGATTAAATCTCCATCGGTATAATAGGAAACGTGGCTTCCAATTTGTCGCTTTCCAGAACCCCCATTGACATAAACCAGTTCAATTTCAGGGTGATAGTGCCATACCCCAATTTTATTAGGGTTGTGTTCATCATACTGTTGATAGGTGTAAGAATGACCGAAATCAGGTTCTATGGCCTCAAATGTAGGTTTAGGTATCATAAGTTAATTTCATTAGGTTAAGTAAAGGTAATACAGCTATTTTGGACAATTCTGTGCAAAATTAACCTAAATGTGTCTAAAATTAACCTCTTAACAATTATTTAATATACAGCTATGGTAAAATAGAATAGAAACTGGAGAATTCTGGAGTAGTGGGAAGGGAATACCTGGTCTACATTTGCCATATAAATGATTTATTAATATTAAATCCTAAATGTTATGAAAGCAGTTTTAAAATTAACAGCAGTGGCAGCCTTATTACTTAGTAGTACTATAGCTATGGCCAACGACCCAGGAATGTACTTGACAACAGTTAAAGAAGCAAAAAGATTGGTTCTTAAATTAAATAAGCAAACTGAATCTTCTACATTGACTTTGACCGATACGGAGAAGCATCAAATATTCATGGAGAATATTAAGGAAGACGAAGATTATACCAAAAAGTTCGACTTATCGAAATTAGAGGAAGGTCTTTATTTTTTAAAGATGGAAAGCCTTACCAGGACTGTAGAGTTTACCATAAGTGTAGAGGATTCTGAAGTAAATGTTATAGCACGTGATGAGATTACAAAACCATTCTTTAGAAAAAACGGTGATGTTCTTTATTTAAACTACTTGAACCAAAAGCTAAGTCCTGTAGTTATTAATGTTGTAGACAGTTCCAACAGGGTTGTCTTCACTCAAAAATTTGATAAAGAATTGGTTGTAGGAAAGGTTTTCAACTTTACCAATGCTGTAAAAGATGAGTATACAGTATCTGTTAGTGAAGGTACCAAAACTTATTACGAAACCATTTCGGTGAATTAATTTATGAAAAAGTAAATATCATTAAAGTAAAAAATAGGGGCCAATCGGTCCCTATTTTACTTTTCTGCTATACGTATTTTTTAAGTCGATCTCTTTTATACTCAGGTAGCGAAGGGTTATTGATCGCTTTTTGAAGAATTATGGGGTCTTTTTCCTTTGCAAGAATAATTTGAAAGCATTCTTTTACTGTCAGAGTGTTTTCGGATTTTTTCAGCAATATAATCTTATCTCCTGTTTTTACTTGGCCTTCCTCCAATATACGAACGTAGGTTCCGGAATAGCCATAATCTATAAATTCCTTTAATATTTTGGCATTGCCAAAGCGAACTCCCAACTTATAACAGGGTTCCCTAGGCTGTGAGACCTGTACTAAGGCCCTTCCAATACTATAAATGTCACCGATTCTCATTTGGGATTCATCCAAGCCTTCTACGGTAAGATTTTCTCCGAACATTCCCCAATCCCATTCCAAATCCGGATATAACCCTTTCCAATACGGGTAGTGGCCTGATGCAAAAAGGTAGCAGGCTTTATTGAATCCGGCATGGTGTACCCTATCTATAACGGTATCCTTTAGAACATCCATTTTACTTAGAAAAAGAGGTTCGTCCGTTGGATATTTAAATATCCCTGTTTGCTCCTCCCTTCCATTCCATAGAAAGGTGGTAGCTTTTCCAATATTTGTGGAGATAACTTTCATATGATAAAGATAGAAAACCACTGTAAATTAATATTAAGATGGTTTTACTTTATTTGGGCATTTGCCTTATTCCTATTATGTTCAAATTTTTGTTCCAAAGAGGTTTTGTGCAAGAGGATTTTTGCCTTGGTACACTATATTCCAAAATAGGAATAGGCCCAGTACATAAGCACAAATTGAAGGGGGATTCTTAGAATTAGGATCCATTTTGGGATTCCTGCCGATTCTTTTTCGCCCTTTAGCATATAGAAGTGAACCAATAGAAATACGGTAAGCATTAAAATGATGCCGATGATAGAGCTATTTTTAGTAGCAGGGAAGCACAGTCCCAGACCCAAAAGAATTTCAGCCAGGCCACTTAGGGATACCAATAGCTTATGATTGGGCAAGTATCTGGGCATTATGCGCAAATAGACTTTTGGAACAATAAAATGCATTATACCTGCCAATACATAAATAGATGCCAAAAGATAGAGGTGCCAAGGGTAGTCCATTTGCTAAAGGTATAAATAAAAGAAGCTGAATTGCACAAGGCAATTCAGCTTCTTATAATTATCATTAAAAAATGATTATTTCACCATTTCATAACTTCTCTTAATGAACTTGGTAAGTTCTTCACCTTTCAACAATCCTTTGGATAAACGTGCCAGATCGAGGGACTGGTTAATAAGTCGCTCTTTCTTTTTGGCCGTTTTTGTGTTTAATATTTCAGAAACCAATTCATGGTTGGTGTTCACCACTAAATTGTACATTTCCGGCATGTTTCCCATGCCGAACATTCCACCACCGCCGGTTTGCTGCATTTCTTTCATACGTCGCATAAACTCCGGTTCTGTAATAATGAACGGAGAAGAGCTACTATCCATAGCTTCCAATTGAATGGTATAGCTTTTGTTGTTGATGGCAGTCTCGATATCGGTTTTTAAGGTCTCTTTTTCCTCGTCGGACAGCTTGGAGATTTGGGTGTCCTCTTTTTTGATGAGATTGTCCAAATGATCAGCGTCTACCCTGGCAAAGGAAATTTTCTCCTTGGAAGTTTCCAGTTTTTGCATTAAGTGGGATACTATAGGGGAATCTAACAATAAAACCTCAAATCCCTTGGCCTTGGCAGCCTCTATATAACTGTGTTGTTCTTCCTTGTTGGAGGCATAAAGTATTACCAATTTATCGTCCTTGTCCGTTTGGTTGGCTTTTAGTTTCTCCTGTAGTTCCTCAAATGTATAATATGCTCCGTCTACTGTAGGATATAATGCAAACTTATCCGCTTTCTCAAAGAATTTGTCCTCGGAAAGCATTCCGTATTCTATAACGATTTTGATATCGTTCCATTTTGCTTCAAAATCTTCTCTATTATTTTTAAATAAGGAGCTTAGTTTATCGGCAACTTTACGGGTGATATAGGTCGATATTTTCTTGACCGCTCCATCGGCCTGTAAGTAAGATCTACTAACGTTCAACGGAATATCCGGAGAATCTATAACCCCTCTCAGCATGGTTAAAAACTCAGGGACAATTCCTTCCACGTTGTCAGTGACAAAAACCTGGTTTTGGTATAATTGAATCCTATCCTTTTGGGTATTTAAATCATTGGTCAATTTTGGGAAATACAAAATCCCTGTCAGATTAAAAGGATAATCTACGTTTAGGTGGATATGGAACAAAGGCTCTTCAAATTGCATTGGGTAGAGTTCCCTGTAGAACCCCTTATAATCCTCATCCGTTAATTCCGTTGGCTGTTTGGTCCAAGCCGGATTGGGATTGTTGATTATGTTGTCTACCTCCTTTGTAGGTGCAGGATCTTCTTCTTTAGCTCCTTCCGGTTTGGGAAGGGTCTCCGTTGTAGTCCCGAACTTAATGGGGATAGGCATAAACTTGTTATACTTTCTAAGTAAGGTGCCAATTTTACCTTCTTCCAAAAATTCTGTGGAATCATCTGCAATGTGAAGGATTATTTCCGTACCACGGGTAGTTTTCTTAGCCTTTTTAAGGGTGAAATTGGGCGATCCATCACAGGTCCAATGTGCTGCAGGTTCGTCTTTATAGCTCTTGGTGATAATTTCTACTTTGGATGCCACCATGAACGCAGAATAGAATCCTAGTCCAAAATGACCAATTATACCTGAGTCTTTGGCAGAATCCTTGTATTTGTCCAAGAATTCTTCAGCCCCTGAAAACGCAATTTCATTGATGTATTTCTGTACTTCCTCCTCGGTCATACCTACACCTTCATCAATAATATGTATTTTCTTTCCTTCCTTATCGATCTTTACCTCAATAAGTGGATTTCCATATTCTACCTTGGCTTCCCCTATAGTAGTAAGGTGCTTTAATTTTAAAGTTGCATCTGTTGCGTTCGAAATGAGCTCCCGTAAAAATATTTCATGGTCGCTGTATAGGAATTTTTTTATGAGCGGAAATATGTTCTCTACGGAAACATTGATCTTGCCTGTGGCCATACTTCTATTTTTTTTAAGTTTAACGAATTAACACTGTCAAAAAAAATACCATTGTTGGTAGAGGTGACAAACTGACATTTTTTAGTGGGTTTAAAATGATACTAATGTCATTGTGCTTATTAAAATTCCCTTTATGGCCGTATGACCAAAATCATCATATTCGTATATATTTTTATTTAAATTGGGTGTAACTAAATTTATTTCTCATATTTTAGATTTTGTAATAGAAAAAGAAGGGGGCAACGGCTTCCCAAAAACTTAATTTTCCAATAGATGTTCAATTCAAAAATAATTGGTCTAGGTTACTATGTACCTAAAAATGTGGTTACCAACGATGATTTGTCAAAAATAATGGACACCAATGATGCTTGGATTCAGGAGCGTACTGGTATTCAGGAAAGACGACACGTTATAAAAGGTGATGGGGACACCACTACCACTATGGGCGTTAAAGCAGCAAAGATTGCTATAGAACGCTCTGGAATAGATAAAAATGATATAGACTTTATCGTCTTTGCCACACTAAGTCCTGATTATTATTTTCCTGGTCCCGGGGTCTTGGTGCAACGGGATTTGGACATAAAGACAGTTGGTGCCTTGGATGTACGTAATCAATGCTCGGGATTTGTTTATGCATTGTCCGTCGCAGATCAATATATAAAAACGGGGATGTACAAAAATGTTCTGGTGATAGGATCCGAACTTCATTCCCACGGACTCGATATGACTACCAGGGGTAGGGGAGTTTCAGTGATTTTTGGCGATGGGGCAGGAGCTGCTATCGTAAGTAGGGAGGAAGATAACCAAAAGGGTATTCTTTCCACCCATTTGCATTCCGAAGGACAGCATGCTGAGGAATTGTCCCTTATAGCGCCAGGGATGGGAAAGCGTTGGGTCAATGATATTTTGGAAGATAATGATCCCAACGATGAATCTTATTTGCCCCATATGAACGGTCCGTTTGTTTTTAAGAACGCCGTGGTCCGGTTTAGTGAAGTAATCATAGAAGGGCTAAAAGCTAATAATTTGGAAGCTAAGGATATAGATATGTTGGTGCCCCATCAAGCGAATCTAAGGATATCCCAGTATATACAAAATAAGTTTGGCCTAGGGGATGACCAGGTGTTCAATAATATTATGAAATACGGTAATACAACTGCAGCCTCTATACCTATTGCATTGACCGAAGCTTGGGAGCAGGGAAAAATTAAGTCTGGAGATTTGGTGGTGCTCGCCGCCTTTGGTAGTGGATTTACTTGGGGCAGCGCCATAATAAGGTGGTAAGGGACTAAGAATTATGATATAAAAAATAAAACCCGGAACAAATGTTCCGGGTTTCTTTCATTGATAGACTATACTAAACACTAACCATTAACTATAAATATATAGCGTTATCAATGACCAATTTCTTTATATACACCTTAAAGTACGAATATTCTATTACCTGCTTACAAGTATTAACACACTTTAACTTCAAAATAGCAGAGTGTTAACACCAATATTTGGGTGCCGTTCCTTATAGGGAATAAGCCAATAAATTTTAATTGCGTTGCGGCTATAGGACTGGGGGAACTATGCCTGGGACAAAATAAAGGTTAATAATTATATTATCAAAATAAACCTCTCACAAGTTTATCTTAATTTTCTGAAAATCAGCGTTAATTTTATGGGATTTAATGTTCTAAAAGGCATTTACAAGAATTCGAAATATGAAATATATGTTTTGGTATATGTTCTTAATTTATTGTAAATCAGAATATAATGTACTTATTTATTCCATTGGATTCGACTTCTTGTATTGTATTTTTTTTAGGTGAAGGCTTAATTAGATGGTGGGTTTTGGGCTTGAAAATAAATGTAATTACATAAAGCAGGTCTGTCGATGAAAGGTTGTATGTTTCGGTAAAAGGTAAGTAGTAATTCGGAAAAGAAGTGTGTTGCTAAATTGGATGCTTGGGAATGAAGTATGTCAACATCCATTAAGTAGGTCGTGTTTACAATTGCGACTTAAGTAAATGTTTTATTGTTGTGCCTTGATGATTTGGATTGTTCAATCCCTGAAATTTACTTTTAGGGGGAATGCCTTAATATAATGGTATAAAATTGTAATTTTGTGGATATGGAATTTTCATCTAAATTATTGGAAAATGCGGTCTATGAGATGTCCCAATTACCGGGAATAGGAAAACGCACGGCCTTGAGGTTGGTCCTGCATCTCTTAAAGCAGCCAAAGGAGCAAACTGCCAGATTGGCCAATGCGTTGGTCAACTTAAAAGACAATATTAAATTCTGTAAAAATTGCCATAATATTTCCGATGTAGAGGTTTGTGAGATTTGTTCAAACCCTCGGAGGGATGAAAGTCTTGTTTGTGTGGTGGAGGATATTCGGGATGTGATGGCCATTGAGAATACAGGTCAGTTTTTAGGGCTATACCATGTCCTTGGCGGGAAAATTTCCCCCATGGAAGGTGTGGGGCCACAAGATTTGACAATTTACTCTTTGGTCGACAAGGCGAAGCAAGGGAAAATTAAGGAATTAATTTTCGCTTTAAGCTCTACCATGGAGGGGGATACCACCAACTTTTATATATACAGGCAATTAGAAGGTTTGGGGGTAAAAACTTCGACCATTGCAAGGGGTATTGCCGTGGGGGATGAACTTGAATACGCCGATGAAGTGACTTTGGGAAGAAGCATTCTGAATAGAATTCCGTTTGAGAATTCGTTAAAAGTATAGGAGTTGTAAGTAAAAAGCATGAATAAAAGTCAAAAATATGGCCTTTTATTTATTAGTTTTGCAAATTATTAATCATTATAAGTGTATTAAATAAGGATATGTCAAAATTTGAGCTAAAATTACCACAAATGGGAGAGAGTGTTGCAGAGGCAACACTTACCTCATGGCTGAAGGAAGTTGGTGATACCATAGAAATGGATGAAGCGGTTTTTGAAATTGCTACGGATAAGGTGGATTCCGAAGTTCCTAGCGAGGTAGATGGCATTTTGGTGGAGAAATTATTCAATATAGATGATGTTGTTAAGGTGGGTCAGACCGTGGCCATTATAGAATTAAACGGAAGTGGTTTTAGTTCTGAACATGAACAGGATGGTGAAGTTTCTGCGGCAAAAGAAGATGCCCCGAACAAAGCGGTCGAGGAATTGGAAGTAGCGGTGTTGAGTGCCAAGGAAAGCGCTACCGCTCCGGTAATGGATTATAGTGGATCCGATAGATTTTATTCCCCTTTGGTAAAAAATATAGCGAAGCAGGAAGGAATTACCTTGGCCGAGTTGGATACCATTAATGGTACGGGAAGTGAAGGCAGGGTGACAAAAAATGATATTTTGGAATATGTTGCTTCCGGAAAGGCAAGCGGGGGACAACCTTTTGAGGAAAAAAAGGAAGAGCATGTAATGCCTGTGGTCGAAAAAGTGGAGCAAGTAACCAAGCCTGTTCCTGTTAAAAAAGAGGAACCAATACAAGAAGTGGTTAAACCAGCTTTGGAAAAGGAACAGCCCACTAACGGGGACGAGCATATTCCTTTGACCCGTATGGGTAAATTGATAGTCCAGCATATGACCACAAGTGTTGCTACTTCGGCACACGTACAAAGTTTTGTAGAGGTAGATGTGACCAACGTGGTCAATTGGAGGAATAAGGTCAAGGATGCCTTTGAAAAAAGGGAAGGTGAGAAACTTACTTTTACCCCTATTTTTATGGAAGCTGTGGCCATTGCTTTGAAGAAGTATCCTATGGTGAATATATCCCTGGACGGAGATACCATAATAAAGAAAAAGAACATAAATATAGGTATGGCCGCGGCTTTGGCCGATGGAAATTTGATTGTTCCCGTGATTAAAAATGCCGATCAGTTAAACTTGGTGGGCATGGCCAAAGCGGTCAACGATTTGGCCAAGAGGGCCAGGAACAATGCATTAAAACCAGATGAGGTAAAGGACGGTACCTATACCGTTACCAATGTAGGTACCTTTGGCAGTGTTTTTGGCACGCCAATTATAAATCAGCCCCAAGTGGGTATCCTGGCATTGGGGGCTATACGTAAAATGCCCGCAGTGGTCGAAACCAAGGAGGGCGATTTTATTGCCATCAGAAGTAAGATGTATTTATCCCATAGCTATGATCACAGGGTAGTGAACGGGGCCTTGGGCGGAATGTTTGTAAAGGCCGTAGCCGATTACTTGGAGGCTTGGGACGTGAATAGGGAGATTTAGTAAATCTCTACTGTTTTGTTCAGTCCTCTATTGGTTTTAAAGTATTGCTTTGTTCCATGGTTTGTAGGGATGGCCAGGAGTCTACACATTTAATTTTGATTCATATCCATAGATTTCCCTGCAATGAAGAGGATTTTGAACATTTTGTGGGTCTATTTTTAGCCAAAACCTTTGTAAAAACTATATTTGCATAAAGAACCTACATCATGCAATTAAAGCTTACAAGGCCAATTTGTTTTTTCGATTTGGAGACCACAGGTACTAATGTTGCCAAGGATAGAATAGTGGAAATAGCTATTCTAAAAGTCTATCCAAATGGGAATAAGGAAAGCAAAACATGGCTGGTTAACCCAGAAATGGAAATCCCTGCCGAAGTGGTGGCTATTCATGGCATTTCTAACGAGAAAGTGGCCAACGAACCTACATTTAAACAGCTCTCCAAAGAAATTCATAAAATGATCAAGGACTGTGATTTGGGAGGTTATAATTCCGATCGCTTCGATATTCCACTTTTGGCAGAAGAGATGCTCAGGGCCGAAATAGATTTTGATATGAAGAATACCGTTTCGGTGGATGTGCAGACCATTTTTCATAAAATGGAGAAAAGAACCTTGGAGGCGGCCTATAAATTCTATTGCGATAAAAATCTTATAGATGCCCATAGTGCGGAGGCGGATACCTTGGCTACCTATGAAGTGCTATTGTCACAATTGGACCGTTATCCTGAATTGGAAAACAACATTAAAAAGCTATCCGAATTTACAACTAGAAAACAATCGGTAGATTTTGCGGGATTTATTGTGTTGGATGAAGATGGGGAGGAGATTTTTTCCTTCGGAAAACACAAGGGTAAAAAAGTACATGCCGTTTTGGAAAATGAACCTGGATATTTTGGTTGGATATTGAACGCCGATTTTCCACTGTACACTAAAAAGGTTTTGACCCAAATAAAATTGAGCAAGTTGAACAATAAGCTGGGTTAAGGGTTTAATAAGGGTAATTATTTATTGTTGAAAGCTTTATTTGATATACATGCTGGGTTTAAATTCCAAAGCTGGGTGCTAAACATTTCTATATAATATGAAGATTATTTGTATTGGTCGCAACTATGTTGATCACATAAAGGAATTGAACAACGAGAGACCTACAGATCCGGTCCTGTTTATTAAACCGGACTCCGCTGTTTTACCAAAAGAACAGGATTTTTATATCCCCGAGTTTTCCAATGACATACACTACGAAGTGGAAGTTTTGGTGAAAATTAAAAAAGTGGGCAAGCACATAGATGCCCAGTTTTCCCATACCTATTATGATGAAATTGGTTTAGGAATAGATTTTACGGCCAGGGATCTTCAGTCCCAATTAAAGGAAAAAGGATTGCCTTGGGAAAAGGCCAAGGGTTTTGATGGATCTGCGGTCATAGGTAAATGGTTGCCGAAATCCAGTTTTGGTGATGTAAACCATTTAAACTTCCAACTTAAAAAGAACAATGAGGTTGTACAGGAAGGGAACACCAGTTTAATGCTTTGGAAGATCGATGAAATAATTTCCTATGTTTCCAGTTTTTTTACGTTGAAAAAAGGAGACATTATTTTTACAGGTACCCCTGCCGGTGTTGGTAGAATAAGTGCAAATGATTATCTTTCGGGTACTTTGGAGAATGAACAAATGTTCTCATTAAATATAAAATAGATGATTTATAGTCTGGACAAGATAAATGAAATGGCAGATGGTGATGATGAATTCATTAAATCGGTCGTTGCTGTTTTTTTGGAAGAAGTTCCCCAAGATTTGGACGAACTGGAGAAAGCATTAGTGGTGAAAAATTATGATAGTGTATATAAATTGGCGCATAAAATTAAACCTAATGTAGATTTGCTGGGTATGGAACAAACCCGGGCAATAGCTCTTCAGATAGAAACTTTGGGAAAAAAGGAAGAGAATACGGAAGAAATTGAGCGACTGGTGCCTTTGCTTAAAAAGGACGTAGATCAAGTGGTATCAGAATTGAAAAACGACTTTAGGATTTAATGTTTGCTGAAATCATAACTATTGGCGATGAGATTCTCATTGGTCAAATTATAGATACAAATTCTGCCTTCATTGCCCAAGAACTAAATAAGATTGGGGTTTCCGTGTACCAGATTTCTTCGGTACAGGATGAAAGGCTGCATATTCTCGAAGCACTTAAGGAAGCGGAAGCTAGGGCCGATGTTATTATAATAACGGGTGGACTGGGCCCTACCAAAGATGATATCACCAAACATACGCTTTGCGAATATTTCAATGATACTTTGGTGGAAAACAAGGAAGTGCTGGCCCATGTAGAGGCTATCTTTAAAAAACACTTGGGAATACCCTTGTTGGAGGTCAATAAAAATCAAGCTTTGGTGCCTTCCAAGGCAGATGTGCTCCACAATGAATTTGGTACGGCACCCGGAATGTGGATTAAAAGGGAAGGGAAAGCCTTTGTTTCATTGCCAGGTGTGCCCTTCGAGATGAAGAATCTAATAACATCCAAGGTAATTCCACGAATTATACAGGAGTTTAAGCGGCCATATATTGTGCATAAGACCATCATTACCTATGGTATAGGGGAAAGTTCCTTGGCGGATAGGATATCCTCTGTAGAGGACAACCTGCCCAGTATGGTGAAATTGGCCTATCTACCTAGCCTTGGTTCTGTAAGGCTCAGGCTTTCTGCAAAAGGAAACAACAGTGAGCAGTTAAATGACTTGGTCGATATTGAGGCGAAAAAAATTAGAAATCTTTTGGGGGACCTTGTCCTTGGAGAGGCAGGGGACGAGCCCGTGGAATCTGTAATTGCCCAATTATTGACAAAAAAGGGGATGACCTTGGGGACGGCGGAGAGCTGTACCGGAGGAAAAATAGCCCAACAGATAACTAGTATACCGGGGGCATCGGCTTATTTTAAAGGGAGTATTGTGAGTTATGCCACCGAAACCAAAATAGAGGTGCTCAAGGTGTCGAAGACTACAATTGACCAGTTTTCTGTGGTAAGTGCCGAAGTTGCCGTTGAAATGGCCACCAATCTGCAAAAAATGTTAAAGACGGATTTTGCTATTGCTACTACAGGGAATGCAGGTCCAACAAAAGGCGACTCAGATGCTGAGGTGGGGACTGTGTTTATAGCGGTTGTTTCCCCTAAAGCTACAGTGGTAGAGAAATATCGTATGGGAAGTCAGCGTGAAAGAATTGTGCAAAAGACTGTAAATAAGGCTTTTGAAATGCTTCAAAAAGAAATTTTAAAATTCTGACAAAGAATTTTGTCCGTCCCATAAAATTAATTTAAATTTGCACCCTGTTTATAACAAAATAAAAGTAGAGAGATGTCAAAAGTTTGTGATGTTACTGGAAAGAGAGCCATGTTTGGGAACAATGTGTCCTTCTCGATTAATAAAACCAGAAGAAGATTTGATGTAAATCTTTCTAAAAAGCGTTTCTATATTCCAGAAGAAGATCGTTGGGTAACCTTAAAGGTTTCCGCTAAAGCTCTAAAGAGTATTAATAAAAAAGGAATTTCCGTTGTTTTAAAAGAAGCAAAGGAAAAAGGGTTAATTAAATAATCCTGAAATACTAAGATAACAATGGCAAAGAAAGGTAACAGAATTCAGGTTATTTTGGAGTGTACAGAGCATAAGGAATCTGGCATGCCAGGTACTTCAAGGTACATAACCACTAAGAACAAAAAGAACACTCCAGATAGGATGGAAATTAAAAAATTCAATCCTATTCTAAAGAGAATGACAGTTCATAAAGAAATTAAATAATACGTCATGGCAAAGAAAACGGTAGCGAGTTTACAAACAAGTTCAAAAAGATTGACCAAGGCCATTAAAATGGTAAAGTCACCTAAAACAGGTGCTTACACTTTTATGGAGTCTGTAATGAGCCCAGAAATGGTAAACGACTGGTTGAAAAAAAATTAATAACCTAAATTTATTGGTTATAAAGCTACTTTCTGATGAAAGTAGCTTTTTTATTTTTATATCTTTGATAAAAAGGAACATGCCAAAAATATGAGTTTATTTAAGAAAATATTTTCCACACAAAAAAAGGAATCTTTGGACAAGGGTCTAGAAAAGACCAAGACCAATTTTTTATCCAAACTTAGTAAGGCGGTAGTAGGAAAATCCAAGGTAGATGATGATGTTTTGGATAATTTGGAGGAAGTATTGGTTTCTTCCGATGTGGGTGTAAATACCACTTTAAAGATAATAGACCGTATAGAGGCCCGTGTATCCAAGGATAAATATCTTGGCGTAGATGAGCTTAATGTCATATTAAGGGAGGAAATAGCGGGATTGCTATCCGAAACCAATTCTGGAAATGACACAGAATTCATGGTGCCCTTGGTAAGAAAGCCTTACGTTATAATGGTAGTTGGGGTTAACGGGGTAGGTAAGACAACCACTATTGGTAAATTGGCATATCAATTTAAAAAGCAAGGTTTAAAGGTAGTGCTCGGAGCGGCCGATACGTTTAGGGCGGCTGCAATAGACCAACTTCAGGTTTGGGCAGATCGTGTAGATGTGCCTATTGTAAAACAAAATATGGGGAGTGATCCGGCCTCAGTGGCCTTTGATACCCTGAGTTCTGCCCTTAAGCAGAATGCGGACGTGGTAATTATTGATACCGCTGGAAGATTGCATAATAAGGTTAATTTAATGAATGAATTGACCAAGGTGAAGCGCGTTATGCAAAAGGTGATGGAGGGTACTCCGGATGAGGTTCTACTAGTTTTGGACGGCTCTACAGGCCAGAATGCCTTTGAACAGGCAAAACAGTTTACAAAGGCTACAGAAGTGACTTCCTTGGCGGTTACAAAATTGGATGGTACCGCTAAAGGCGGTGTGGTTATTGGTATTTCAGATCAATTCCAGATTCCGGTGAAGTATATTGGGGTAGGGGAAGGAATGGATGATTTGCAAGTCTTTAATAAGATTGAGTTTGTGGATTCATTTTTTAGTGGAAAATAATGAAGATAATCCGTCGATTATTTAAAGCTGTATTTCTTTTATTATTGTTATTGCTGATTGTCTATTTTTTGGGGCCCAAAGTGGATAAACCCCTTTTGACCATGGACCTTCCTGCAATGGAAACCGATTTGATCAAACTTCAAAATAGTGTATACGAGAGGGAAAAGGTAAATACCAAAATTAAGGCCAATAACGAATCGCAAATTCTTTGGTACGATTCTATCCCCAGCAAAACCGAATATGCTATCCTTTATCTCCATGGTTGGTCTGCTAGTCATGAGGAAGGTGCGCCTCTGCACAGGGAATTGGGACAGAGGTATGGTGCCAATGTATACTTGCCCCGTTTGAAAGGTCACGGTGTACAGGAAGAACAGGCAATGCTTCATTTAACGGCAACGGACTACTTTGAATCGGCCAAAGAGGCTTTGGCGATAGCAAAACAGATTGGCAAAAAGGTTATTGTTATGGGCACTTCCACAGGAGGTACCCTGGCGCTTTATTTGGCTCAAGGGGATAAGGATATCGCAGGCCTTCTTTTGTATTCCCCGAATGTTAGGATTTACGACCCTGCTGCAGTATTACTTTCCGGACCTTGGGGATTGGAGATAGCCAAAACCATTATGGATAGCGATTTTTATGAATCTGAAGCGGATTCTTTAAAACAGAGCTATTGGACTACAAAATACAGGGTAGAGGCATTGACGCAGCTACAGGCTTTGTTGGATGTTACAATGAAACCGGAAGTCTTTCAGCACATCGATCAACCTACCTTTTTAGGATATTACTATAAAAATGAGGAGGAACAGGATAAGGTAGTCTCGGTTCCTGCCTTGTTGGAAATGTACGATGAACTGGGTGTAAAGAGCAATTTAAAACGTAAAGTTGCGTTTCCGGAGGTAGGCAACCATGTAATGACCTCCTATATTACGTCAAAGGATTTGGAATCTGTAAAAAGGGAAACCATAGGGTTCTTGGAAGATGTGGTTCATCTTCAACCTGTGAATTAATGATTTTGATACCTACGGATTTTAGTTTATCACGTCATTTATTTTTTCCCACAAATCGTTATCAAAAGTAGTTGGGCCCAATTCATCTTCATTGGCAGAATCGCCCATTCGTATAATTACCAATCCTTTACTTGGCACCACATATAATTTTTGGTCAAAGGCACCGAGTCCGGCTATTAGGTCGTCCGGAGCATTGGGTGTTAATTTTCCCGGGAACAATTCTTCGGAACCTGGTATTCTAAAGCTACTTTTTCCATTCAGCCACCAGAGATAGCCATATGACTTGTTCAGTTCTTGGGAAGTCGTGGTCATTTCTCTAAAATAGTTGGGGTCGTCCAGAATTGGGGTGTCTTCCCATATGCCTTTATTGAGGCTCAACAGTCCAAACCTTGCCATACTTCTGGCATTGCTAAAATAAAGATTAAGATATCCCGTCTTTATCCAAGATCCCTGCATCCCAATTTTGTCCCGGACCTTTTCATTAAAGTACTCCTTAAAATCTTGGTCAACTGCTCCGCTTATAATATTATCCAATAAGGTATAGGCCGCATTATGGTAATACCAGAAGCTATTGGGGTCATCTTTGTATATCAAACATTCCACATCAGTACAAAAACTATTTTCACCAGTAAAATCAAGGCCCGATGTCATGGTAAGATGATTTTTTACGGTAATCTGTATTTCTTGCTCTGGGGTGAGGGAGGACCAGCCCGTTCCCATATAGTCTGATGAGGCATTGTCTATGGCTAGAAATCCTTCCCTTTGGGCAATTCCCACGGTAAAGGCAGTCAAAGTCTTTGCTGCCGAGTTCCAAGTATGGTTTTTGGTGGCGTTAAAGCTTCCGAAATATTTTTCCAAAACAATTTTTCCATCCTTCAAAATGATAAAGGCATCCGTTTTATTTGTTTCCAGAAAGTCATAAAGTGGTTGCTCAGCACTTGAATTCCATTGGAGTTCCTCGATGGACACAGTTTCCCATTCGTCAGAATTTAATGGTGGAAAATACAAGGCTTCCTCAGGTGGAATTGGCACTTGATCATCATTCCCTTTGGAACATCCCATTAAACAACAAATGAGGAATAAACCAGAAATAAGAAATTGGGTTTTCATAGGGCTTTATGAATTAGAGTTCAATTGGTTATAAAGGTTTAACGTTTAAAGAATAAAAAAAGATATATTGGGACTACAATCTTTTTTCAAGTTGTACTTTTGCACTTTATTTCAAAAATATGCGTACTAAATCACTTAAGAAGAATAGGATTAATGTTGTAACCTTGGGGTGTTCCAAGAATGTGTACGATTCAGAGGTATTGATGGGGCAATTGAGGGCCAACAATAAGGAAGTTGTGCATGAGGAGGAAGGGAATGTTGTAGTTATAAACACTTGTGGTTTTATTGCCAATGCCAAGGAAGAGAGTGTAAATACCATTTTGGAATACGTTCAAAAAAAGGAAGCAGGGGAAGTGGATAAGGTATTTGTTACAGGTTGCTTAAGTGAGCGATACAAACCGGACCTGCAAAAAGAGATCCCTAATGTGGATGAATATTTCGGAACAAGTGAATTGCCCAATTTGTTAAAGGCCTTGGGGGCCGATTATAAGCATGAACTTATAGGGGAACGGCTAACGACCACTCCAAAAAATTACGCCTATCTAAAAATTGCTGAAGGATGTGATCGTCCTTGTTCTTTCTGTGCCATCCCCATCATGAGGGGCAAACATAAGAGTACCCCTATAGAGGATCTAGTCACGGAAGCTAATAAATTGGCAGCCAAAGGGGTTAAGGAATTGATCCTTATTGCTCAAGACCTTACCTATTATGGATTGGACCTTTATAAGAAAAGGAATTTGGCAGAATTGCTGAACGAGTTGGTGAAGGTAGACGGCATTGAATGGATCCGATTGCATTACGCTTTCCCTACCGGATTTCCTATGGATGTTCTGGAAGTGATGAAACGAGAGCCTAAAGTCTGTAATTACTTGGATATTCCATTGCAGCATATTTCAGATGCTATATTAAAGAGCATGCGTAGGGGAACTACTCAGGCCAAAACAACAAAATTGTTGCAGGACTTTAGGGCTGCAGTACCAGAAATGACCATTAGGACCACTTTGATTGTTGGTTATCCCGGGGAAACCGAGGAAGATTTTCAAACCTTGAAAAGTTGGGTAGAAGCAATGCGTTTTGAAAGATTGGGCTGTTTTACCTATAGCCATGAGGAAAATACACACGCCTATAATTTGATAGACGATGTTCCTGAAGAGGTGAAACAACAAAGGGCTTCGGAGATCATGGAACTGCAATCACAGATTTCATGGGAGTTGAACCAAGAAAAAGTGGGTAAAACTTTACGCTGTATTATAGACCGTAAGGAAGGTAAATATTTTGTGGGTCGATCGGAGTTCGATTCCCCCGATGTGGACAACGAAGTCTTGGTTGATGCTGCAAAGCATTATCTGAAAGTAGGAGAATTTGTTGATCTTCATATTTTTGAAGCAGCAGATTTTGACCTTTACGGGGAGCCTATTCAAGGATAATCAATTAAATTTTAGTTGTAATTGGTTTCACTGGCCACAGGGTAAATGATCTTTGGGCCATTTGGTGTTTTATTGGTTTTATTTTGAATCTTAAACCTTCGGTTCTTGCCTTCAAGTAACATATACTTCACTTTTTTTCATATTTTAGTCGAATAACAGACATTGATATGAATCGCAGATCCTTTATTGCAGGTGCAGCAACTGCTAGTGTTGCCACAATCTCATTGGCCAACACCCTGCCGATGGAAATTCCAAAGAAAGAAAAAAGATATCAAAACGGACAGAGTCCGTGGCCTATCTGTTTGGATACGGCGACCATTAGACCTGCAAAGGGTTTGGAAAAAAAAGTAGAGATTGCCATAGCGGCTGGCTACGATGCTATAGAACCCTGGGACAGTGATTTGGCAGAATATGAGAAGAGTGGTGGCGATCTTAAGAGATTAGGTGCTAAAATAAAGGAAGCCGGATTGTTTGTGCCCAGTATGATAGGGCTATGGGGTTGCATTCCCAAGAATGAGGAAGAGTTTCAAAATTCCTTGCCAGCCACCAAAAATAGAATGAGAATGGCATCTGAAATAGGTTGTACCTATGTACAGGCCATACCCAATCAGGTGGGGGAGAATTATGATGTTGCCTTTGTTGCGTCCTGCTATCGAAGATTATTGGAAATTGGAATAAAGGAGTACAATGTAATACCGGCCTTGGTATTTGTTAAGATGTTCCCTCTCAAGACCATGGGTCAGGCCACAGCTGTGGCCTTGGATGCCAATCACCCGAAAGCCAAAATAATACCGGATGTATATCATATGTACATTTCGGAAGGAGGCTTTGAAGGATTAAGGCTTTTGAACGGTGATATTTTTGCTATTTTTCAGTTTAACGATGCACCTAAAGGCATGGAGTTAAAAGATATGGAGGACAAACATCGTGTTTTTCCAGGTGACGGAATTTTACCGTTGCCACAGATTTTAAAAGACCTTAAAAGCACGGGTTTCAATGGCTGTATTTCCTTGGAGCTGTACAATCCGGAGTACCACAGTATGGATTTGTTGGAGGTGGCCAAGACCGGACTACAAAAGACCTTGAAAGTCATTAAAGAGGCGGGAGTTTAACCTTTTTCCTTATCGGTGGAACAAGTGGCTTGTCGTAAAAGGTAAGTCGTATTCCAAAGAGTAGGATAATGCCTCCAAGAATCATTTGTGGGGTAATTAGCTCGTTGAGAAATATCCAAGCCAGAATAGTGGCCAAGATGGCCTGTGCCAATAGACTTAAGGAGACTCTTGTGGCCCGCATATGTTGGGTGGAATAGCTGATGGACAACCATGCCAATAGCTGGCAGACCAATCCTTGGATAAAAAGTACAAACCAACCAATATTTGAGAAGCCGTTAAAAGGCTCCCCTAGCACATATGATAGGATCCCTAAAAAGAAAGAAGAAGAAATTAGACTAAGGGTCATGAAGTTTAAGACAGATGTCTTGGCCAGCACTTCTTTACTAATTAGAATATAGATGGCATAGAATACCCCGGACAATAATCCAAAACTAAAGCCAATATCAAAAGAAAGATGGGCAAAGAATTTAAATCCTACCAAGGTAACCATTCCTATAAGGGCAATAACGGTACCTATCCAAAAATTAATGGAGGGTTTGGGTTTTAAAAAGAAAAATGTACCGATGCCCACCCAAACCGGGGATAGGTTGGTCAAGAACGATGCTTGTGTGGCCGTGGATTCCTGAATGGCAATATTCCAGACCGCCACGTCAGATCCAAAACATATTCCGCAAATAATGGTAAGCAATAATGTGCGCAGATCCGGGATTTTCAATTGTTTGGTAAATAGAACATAAGGCAAGATTATGCTTAGCGCGATAGCCATGCGATAGAAGGCGGAAATAAGGCCCGGAGTATAATTCAGTTTCACCAATACCGGGAATATGGAAATACAAACTATTCCGATAATTAGGGCGATACGAGGTTTTGTTATCATTTTTGAAAAATGCCCAAAAATAGGAAATAAGAAGATTTGTTGCTGTCCTTAAACTAGTTAAATTCTTATAATATTGACATCCCCTAAATATTCACAAATTCAAATCCTGCGAGAGGTTGGTGTCGCAGATCATTTTGTGTTTCATTCAACAAAATGCCATATTCCAAATAGGCCTTAAGATTTGCCAACCAGAACGTCCATCCGTTGCTGCAGCCATAATGGATGTTTAATTTGCTGTCATCATCTGTGGGTATGCTGTATTGTTTTAATGTCAAAAGTATATCATCGCCACAGTCTTCGAGTGAAACCGAAACCTTACAAACATTGGCAAAGGTGATTTCAAAAAAATCCGTGCCGTTCGCCTTTGTTACTGTTCCTTTTTCCTGACCGTCCCAATTGTGCCATTCCCAGATATAGCTGTCCCCTTCGGCAATCATCTCTTGTGCTGTCTTGGTACGGCCATCAGGTGATATATAAGTGGCCTTGCTCAAAAACCAAGACGTAATCCCTTCAGCTGTACACCAGGCCCAATAGATTTTTTCCATATTGGTTTTGATGTAGATTTTTTTGGTAAAGGAGTCAAAGCTTAAGGCTGTCATTGTCGTTGTTTTTGGGCTATTTCTAAATTGTAGATCTCTCTGCCCAATTGTGCTAAAAACGGAAGTCCAATATCTTCGTACTCATAGGTGTTGTCGTTGAAAACCCCATTTTTATTGGTCAAAAGGGTGGCGGCCAGCATAAATTCCACATCGTTTTTACTGTCTGTTATATAGGCACAATCCGTAATAGTGCCATAGGCATTGCCTACTTTATTATATATTTTGAGATATTTCGGAATGGTATCCCTGGTATCTCCGAACATAAAAAACTTACAATAACCGTCATAATAATCCATTTCATCGTACCCCATGTTTTTGGGAAGGTCACTCATGGCCTTTAGGAGAAAACTATGTTGGTCGGGACTAAGATTGAATCGTTCGTTTTTCGGGAATTGTTCCGGGAAAATTATCCTTTTTAGCACTTCATTCTGGGTGCTAAGAGGGTAATAATTTTTTAAGCTAAAATCGAACGGTTCATTAATTAGGGTGTTCTCTTCGTAATAGGCCGTTCCTTTTTTTATCCCGTTCAGGGCCAAGGGTACTGGGGGTTTGTTCACACTCGGTTTTAACCAAGTTGTTGTGGTGTCGTTTAAGTAAGCAATAAGTGGCCTTGTAGTTACCTCAAAAGCATTTTCCGTTGAAAGTCGATGGGAGATGCGCACAGCTGCTATGCCCTTGTCCTTCAAACTATGGTTTATTCTGTCCTGACCTAAAAATTCCAAAAGTCGATTATTGGCCTCATTGTCACTTACTGCAAAAATCTTGGAGATTTCGTTGGCAAATGTTGTTTCCAGTGAGTCGCCTTCCACATAAAATTGGGTGTATAGGTCCAGGGAATCCATTTCGTTCAATTTTTCTAGAGCAAGGACGGCGGTTAGGATTTTAACCGTGCTTGCCGGGTAGAAGTAGTTACTGTCTTTAACCTGAAAATTGTAGTCTGTAAAAATTATGCTGTCCTTTATCCTGTCTATTCGGGTATACCTAACTTGTAGCTCATATTGGGCCAAGCTATCCATAACGTTCCTTATTTTGGAATTGTCGGAGGCTAGGGCCATACTCAATAAGTCTGGATCTTCAATAGGTGTGGCGCATGAAAAAAGCAGGGTCGTTATGGCGATAATGTGAAAAAAGAATCTTCTGCCCATGGGTTTTATTACTTATATTTTGGCTAGTCTATTGGGGTGTAGACTTCACCTCGATGCGGTTTTAAGGCATCCCTAACGGCAATCATCTCGGATTCGTTTACAACCATATATGCAATGGAGTGCATATTGTTTAGGTCCGTATTTCCTGTAATGTTCAAGGTCAAATTTTGTGCCAGCACATATTCTTCAAGATGTATTTTGTGGTGCTTCGCTGTATTCTGGGCCGATTCACCCCTAAAATCCCAAATTAGTTTTATTTTTCTATCCGCCATGGAATAAAATTAATAATAAAAGGAATAACATAGGCAGTAAACCATCCGATAAATGTTGGGGATTTTTATTGGGAAATGAAGACTTGCATAATGCTGCTTAATTGCTAAATTTGCGGAATGGATTTTTGTGAAATAAAGCTGGAAAAAGTCTCGATATTTTTACTGAGTGTAGTAATGCTATGCACTTTTATATCCTGTGATTCCCTTTTTAAGAAGAAGGAAGACAAAATTCCTGTGGCCCGGGTAGGGGAAACCTATTTGTACAAGGAGGATTTAAAAGAGTTGCTTTTGACCAATATGTCCAAGGAGGACAGTACCTCTTTGGTCAATAATTATATTAATAATTGGGCTTATAAACAACTTTTGCTTTCCAAGGCCAAAATAAATCTTCCCGAGGAGAAGCTGGAATATTTTGAGCAATTGGTGTCCAATTACAGAACAGATTTATACACAGGGGCCTATAAGGAGGCATTGGTCCTTCAATCCCATGATACCGCTATAACCCGTTCCCAGCTCACTGAGTTCTATGAGCGCGAAAAGGAAAATTTTAAATTGAAGGAACGGATAATACAGTTGAGGTTTGTAGAATTGCCTATACAATATTTGGACAAGGATTTGGTTGCCAAGAAATTAAGGGATTTTAAGGAGTCGGATAAACGCTATTTGGATTCTATTAGTGTACAATTTAGTAAAGTCAATTTTAACGATTCTATTTGGGTAAATGTTTTTCGGGTTATGGAAGAAATTACTCCGTTAACCGTTGAAAATCAGGACAAGTACTTAAAAAAATCACAATTTTTTGAATTACAGGACTCTTTAGGGGTATATTTGGCGAAGGTAAACGATATGTTGGAAATCAACGATATTGCTCCCCTTACTTATATTGAACCTACCATTAAACAACTGCTTTTAAATAGAAGGAAGTTGGATTATATGAAAAAATTGGAGGTAGAGGTAATGGATGAAGCTATTAAAGAAAAAGAATTTGAAGTTTATGAACAAGGTAATTAAAACAGGTTTTTCCCTTTCTATTTTATTGTTGACAGGGATGATGTTTGCACAGGAATCAGAAAATGTTCCAGACACTCAGGTAGAACCACAAGAGGTAATTGTGGAGGAATCCATGATTTCGAAAAACGATACTGTCAACAATTTTAAAAGGATAAAATTGGACGGGATAGCTGCTGTGGTAGGAGATTATGTAATCTTGGAATCGGATATAGAAAAAACTTTGATAGATCTTAAGAGTCAAGGGGCTTCCACTGCCGATGTAACAAGATGTGGTCTTTTGGGCAAGTTAATGGAAGATCGCTTATATGCGCATCAGGCTGTTCAGGATAGTATTTTGGTTTCGGATGATGAGGTAAATGCCCAAGGGGATAGACAGTTGCAACAACTGGTGTCCCAGATCGGTTCCATGGAGAAAGTCTTAAATTATTATAAAAAGGATGATGAGGCCAGTTTTCGTGAAGAACTATACAAGATCAACAAGTTAAGGATGCTTTCCGAAAAAATGCAGAACAAAATTGTTTCGGAAATAGAGATTACTCCAGAGGAAGTTAGGCAGTTCTTTAATAAGATTCCAGTGGATGAGAGACCCGTTTTTGGTGCGGAGTTGGAAATTGCCCAAATCGTAAAGCAGCCCAAGGCTTCCGATGAAGAAAAGCAAAAAGTTATAGATAAACTAAATGGGATTAAGGCAGATATTGAGGAAAATGATGCTAGCTTTAGCGTGAAGGCTATTTTATATTCACAAGATCCCGGATCCAAATCCAAAGGTGGGTTTTATAGTATGACCCGTGAGACTCCATTTGTTAAGGAATTTAAGGATGTGGCTTTTAGTTTGAGGGAAGGTGAGATTTCAGAACCGTTCGAAACCGATTTTGGTTATCACATTATATATGTTGAAAAAATTAGGGGCCGTGAGTTGGATTTAAGACACATTCTTATAACCCCGGAGATATCCCAAAAAGAATTGGATGATGCAAAGAAGGAATTGGATAGCATAAGAAAAGGCGTATTGGATGGTAAATTTACCTTTGCGGCCGCAGCTTTAAACTTTTCCGATGAAAAGGAAACCAAGTTTGACGGAGGTTTATTAAGAAACCCACAGGACTATAGCTCCAGATTTGAACTTACCAAAATGGAGCCATCGCTCTATAACCAAGTGAGGGACATAAAGGACAATGAAATTTCCATGCCAATTCTGGAGAATGATCCCAGAGGAGGCGCTCCCAAGTACAAAATCATGAAAATCACCAATCGTTATGATGAACATGTTGCCGATTTTGCAAAGGATTATATAAAGATTCAGGAATTGGCGCTTAGGGAAAAGCAGTATAATGCCATTAAAAAATGGATGGACGAGCATATTGAAGATACCTATGTGAGTGTTAATTCCGCGAATAAAGATTGTGATTTTGCAAATAATTGGGTAAAGGAATAAATGCATGTCAGACGTAGCTGCAATTAAGGCTCTAGTTGAAAAAAATAAGGTTCTTAAAAAGGAAATAGCCAAAATAATTATTGGGCAGGAGGAAGTGGTAGATCAAATACTACTTTCTATTTATACTGGGGGACACTCCTTGCTTATAGGAGTTCCGGGTTTGGCCAAGACCCTCATGGTAAATACAATTGCCTCGGCTTTGGGATTGGGTTTTAAAAGGATTCAATTTACCCCAGATCTTATGCCCAGTGACATCCTAGGTAGTGAGGTATTGGATCAAAATAGGAACTTTAAGTTCATAAAAGGGCCAATTTTTTCCAATATAATTTTGGCCGACGAAATAAACCGTACCCCGCCCAAAACCCAAGCAGCCCTGTTGGAGGCCATGCAGGAACGAGCGGTGACCATAGCTGGTAATCAATATAAATTGGATTTGCCCTATTATGTTTTGGCAACCCAGAACCCAATAGAGCAAGAAGGCACCTACCCATTGCCCGAAGCGCAATTGGATCGATTTATGTTTGCCATAGAATTGAAATATCCATCTATCGCTGAGGAAATTAAGGTAGTAAAGGAAACAACTTCCGATTTTAAGCATGAAATCACTCCTTTGTTTACTCCAGGGGAAATAATGGATATTCAACATTTGGTCCGTAGAATTCCAGTTCCCGACAATGTGGTGGAATATGCAGTGAAATTAGTGAATAGCACAAGACCGAATCAAGATAGTGCTTCGGAATTTGTAAAGCAGTTCATAGATTGGGGGGCAGGGCCTAGAGCTTCCCAGAATTTAATATTGGGAGCTAAAGCACATGCTGCCGTGAACGGTAAATTTTCTCCGGATATTGAAGATGTCAAAGCAGTGTCGTTGGGAATCCTGAGACATCGGATTATTAAAAATTATAAGGCGGAGGCCGAAGGAATTTCCGAAGAGGATATTATTCGAAAGCTTTTATAGTAGACTAAAATAAGCAAGAATTACTCGATTTTTATAGGCTCAAAAAAATGAAATTTATTGCATTTACATTCCTATAAGGGCAATCTTTTTTACAATTACATAAAATTGGCGTATTCTTGTCGTATTCTTAGTTTAAAAGTTTTATAAACGTAAGGTATTTTCTTAATTTTGAAGAATAACTTAAACTAAAATTTTATAGATAATGGCATTCGATATTGATATGATTAAAAAGGTGTATGCCAACATGTCCGAACGTGTTGATAAGGCGCGTGAAATTGTTGGAAAACCTTTAACCCTTTCAGAGAAAATTTTGTATTCCCACTTGTGGGACGGTACGCCTACCAAGGCATTTAATAGAGGTAAGGACTATGTTGATTTTGCACCGGATCGAATCGCTTGTCAGGATGCTACTGCGCAAATGGCATTGTTACAATTTATGCAGGCTGGAAAACCAAAAGTAGCTGTACCAACTACAGTTCATTGTGATCACCTTATACAGGCAAAAAGTGGAGCTGTGGCAGATTTGAAAGTGGCCAATACTTCCAGTGCCGAAGTTTTTAATTTTTTGGAATCTGTTTCCAATAAGTACGGAATTGGTTTTTGGAAGCCAGGTGCTGGTATTATTCACCAAGTAGTTCTTGAAAACTATGCCTTTCCTGGAGGAATGATGATAGGAACCGACTCCCATACAGTTAACGCCGGGGGTCTTGGAATGGTTGCCATTGGTGTAGGTGGGGCCGATGCTGTGGATGTTATGGCCGGAATGGCCTGGGAACTTAAGTTTCCAAAATTGATAGGAGTGAAATTAACCGGTAATATCTCTGGCTGGACATCTGCCAAGGATGTTATTTTAAAAGTGGCTGGTATACTAACCGTAAAGGGTGGTACCGGAGCCATTATAGAGTATTTTGGTGAAGGGGCTAAAAATCTTTCTTGTACCGGTAAAGGTACCATATGTAACATGGGCGCTGAAGTTGGGGCTACTACCTCTACCTTCGGTTATGATGCCTCTATGGAAAGATATTTAAGGGCTACGGATAGAAATGATGTTGCCGATGCAGCAAATGCCGTTAAGGATTACTTGACTGCAGATCCTGAGGTATATGCCAATCCTGAGAAATATTTTGATGAAATTATAGAAATAGATCTGAACACGCTTAAGCCACATCTTAATGGTCCATTTACCCCAGATTTAGCTACTCCGGTAGGGCAGTTGGGAGAAAAGGCGAAAGCTAACGGATGGCCTTTAAAAGTGGATTGGGGCCTAATAGGGTCTTGTACCAATTCTTCTTATGAGGATTTGACCAGGGCTGCCTCTATTGCCAAGCAGGCTGTTGATAAAAAGATAAAACCAAAATCGGATTTCGGTATCAATCCAGGGTCTGAACAGATCAGATTTACAGCGGAACGTGATGGTTTGTTGCAGATATTCGAAAATTTGGGAGCAACGGTATTTACCAATGCCTGTGGTCCATGTATAGGACAATGGGATCGTAGTGATCTAAAAGGTGATGAGAAGAATACTATAGTCCATTCCTTTAACCGTAACTTTTCCAAGAGGGCAGATGGAAATCCAAATACCCACGCTTTTGTAGGTTCCCCAGAAATGGTGGCTGCAATTGCAATTTCAGGTAGATTGGATTTTGATCCAATGAACGATACTTTGATCAACGAGGACGGACAAGAAGTTAAATTGGACGAGCCATTGGGGATTGAATTGCCTCCAAAAGGATTTGAAGTGGAAGATGCAGGTTATTTGGCACCAATGGAAGATGGTTCGGGTGTTGAAGTAAAGGTAGATCCCAAGTCAGAACGTTTGCAATTGTTGGATCCTTTTACTCCTATAAAACCGGAAAGTCTTCAAGGGGCTAAATTATTGATCAAGGCCTTTGGAAAATGTACTACAGACCACATTTCCATGGCTGGTCCTTGGTTGCGTTTTAGAGGTCATTTGGATAATATTGCCAATAACACCTTGATAGGGGCGGTAAATGCCTTCAATAAAAAGACAAATTTCGTAAAGAATCAGCTTACTGGAGAGTATGTTGGTGTTCCTGATGCACAAAGGGCTTACAAGGCCGCTGGAATAAAAACAGTAGTTGTGGGAGATCATAACTATGGAGAAGGATCGTCACGTGAACATGCTGCCATGCAGCCAAGACATTTGGGTGTAGCTGTGGTAATCGTTAAGTCATTTGCACGTATCCATGAAACCAACCTTAAGAAACAAGGTATGTTGGGATTAACTTTTGCCAATGAAAGTGATTATGACTTGATACAAGAGGATGATACCTTCAACTTTATCGATATAAAGGATTTTGCCCCAGAAAAGCAAATTACCTTGGAATTGGTACATAAAGATGGTTCTAAGGACACTATTAAATTAAACCATACCTATAATCAATCGCAGATTGAATGGTTTAATGAAGGCTCCGCCCTTAACGTTATAAAAAGGGAGAACGCGGCTTAATTTAGTATTGTAAATACTTTATAAAAACTCCTGATATTCATCAGGAGTTTTTTAGTTTTGACAAAAGGATAAATTAAATGAAAATTCGTAAAAAAACTGTTTTGAACATCGCCTTTATGGCTTTAATTCTATCTTTTTTTGTAACGCCCTTGGGCGACTATAGCAAGGTGTTGTTAAATAAATGGTTCTCCTTTTCACCGGAAGTAACTAAAGAAATCAATAGGGGACAGATTAAGGATTACAATTGGAAATTAAAAGATGCCAATTGGAATTTCTTCAATTTTAAGAAGTCCAAAGGTCGTGTTGTCTTTATCAATTTTTGGAGGTCTTGGAATATTCCTAGTGAGGCCGAAGTGGAAAGTATCCAAAAATTATATGATGATTATAAGGGTAAGATAGATTTTTATATCATTACCAATGAGGAAAGGGAACCGGTAGAGAAATTCATGGAGGATCACGGTTTTACCTTTCCGGTAACTTATTCCATAGTAGGGGATCCCATGCCTGTAGATGGTTCCAAACCACCACGATCCTATTTGTTGGATAAGGAGGGAAGGATAGTAATTAGTAAGGAAGGGGTAGCGGATTGGGACAATGACAAGGTAAAGGCCATCTTGGACGATCTTATTGCTAAATAGAGACTATATGATGGTACCTAACAAGAAGTGGATTATTAATGGTGTTTTTATTCTTGCCGTTCTGGTGTTGTTATTTACTCCGCTAGGATTTAAAGTAAAGGTTTTTGCTAGCCAATTGTTATCTACAAGTGCTGCTATGGTAAAGGAGGGGGTGCAGGTTCCTTTGGATTCGTATCAGTGGAAATTGACCGATTTGGAAAATAGGTCATTTGATTTTGAAGATCAAAAGGGAAAGGTAATCCTTGTGAATTTTTGGGCAACTTGGTGTCCTCCATGTGTAGCGGAAATGCCGAGTATGCAGGATCTTTATAATGATTATGGTGATAAGGTTACGTTTATGTTCGTTACTTCGGACGACCGTCAAAAAGTGGTGAACTTTTTAAAAAGAAAGAATTTGGATCTCCCTGTTTACTATCCTGCTTCAGAAACGCCTAAAACGCTTAGATCCAAGCTCCTTCCAACTACATACATTATTGACAAGGAAGGTAAAATTGTTGTAGCGGAAACCGGTGCTGCAGATTGGAACAGTAGCAAAACAAGGGCGCTTATAGACGGCCTGTTAAGTAAGTAATATTAGGGTCCTAATTCTTTTTTTCTTTTTTCCGGAAATACTTAAAGGGTACCATTAGCATTCCAAAACATTCCCCGTCCTCTTTTCCTAAATGTTTATGATGCATTTTATGAGCTCTCCTTACCCCTTTGGCATACCAATTATTTGCATTTCTGAACAATTTAAACCTTTGGTGTATAAAAATATCATGAACCAGGAAGTAAGCGGCTCCATAAGCCAATATGCCAAACCCTAAGGGCCATCCGTACCAAAAATCGGTTTGGGAGCCTAGCCAAAAGAAAGTCATGCTGACCGCGGCGTAGAACAAAAAAAATGCATCGTTTCTTTCAAACCATGAATCGTGGTCCTTTTTATGGTGATCCCTGTGCAATGACCATAAGAAACCATGCATAATATATTTATGGGTAAACCAGGCCATAAATTCCATAAAGGAAAAAGTGGCGAAGAAAATTAAAATCCAAATCAACATTTTCATCCTAAACCAGTTTTAATTTGTAGTTAATATACGAATTGACCAATAATCTAAATTTGTGTAGATTGGAAACCCGTATTCTAGTACCCATGATCTGCGATGAAGGCGTGTCCTGCAATTTTTTCAACAACTTAAAATAATATCTATATGCTGTATAAACACCAAATTTAGCTTCACGGGGCAATTGAATTATGCCGGAATATCCCAATTTAAAATCGGATTTTATTTCTTCAACAATTTTGTTTTTGGCTTCCTCTGTCAGATTTTGGAGATTGGTGTTCGGGAAATAAGTTCTGTTCAAATCTTCAAAATCTGTTTTTAAGTCCCTTAAAAAATTCATCTTTTGAAAAGCAGATCCCAAGGCCATAGCTGAGGGTTTAAGTTTTTCATACTCTATTTGGTCTCCCTGTACAAAAACCATTAAGCACATTAAGCCAACCACATCCGCGGAGCCATAAATATATTCCTGATACTGGCTATCAGTAAGACAAATCCTTTTTTCCAAGTCCATCCGCATACTCTTCAGGAATGAGGTCACCAAATGCAGTGGAATGTCATATTTGTGGAAGGTATGTTGAAATGAATTTAGAATGGGATTAAGACTTATTTTGTGTTCCAGAGCATCCTTCAAATCCTTCTCAAATTTATTCAATAAAAACAACTTATCATAATCGTGAAAACTGTCCACAATTTCATCGGCAAACCGTACAAAGCCATAAATGTTATATATATCCCCTCTTATGGACGGAGCCAACATTTTGGTGGCCAAGGTAAAGGAGGTGCTGTAATGTTCGGTGACGAGCTTACTGCATTCCAGGGAAACGGTATCAAAAATTGACTTCATATTTAAGTTTTCTGATATTTAACAATAAGTTCCGACACCAATTTTCCGGAAATTAGGGCTGGAGGTACGCCTGGACCAGGCACGGTAAGCTGGCCGGTGAAAAATAGATTATCTACTTTTTTACTGTGTAATTTAGGTCTAAGAAAGGCAGTTTGCAACAGGGTATTGGCCATGCCATAGGCATTTCCCTTATAGGAATTGTATTGGTCAATAAAATCATTTACACAAAAGTCTTCCTTAAAAAGAATACTATTTTTTACTTGTTGCCCGGTAAGTTTTTGAAACCTGTTTAAAATAATATCAAAATACTTATTTCGGAGTTCTTGGGTGTCTTCCAAATCTGGGGCAATGGGAATTAGGAAAAAGCCTGTTTCACATCCTTCGGGAGCCATACTGGAATCTGTGATGGACGGAAAGTTGGCATAGAAGAGCGGTGCTTCGGGCCATTTGGGGTCATCATATATTTCTTTGGCGTGTTGTTCAAAGCTGGTATCGAAAAATAAGTTATGATGGGATACGTTTTGTAATTTTTTGTCAAACCCCACATAGAATAATAAGGAGGACGGGGCAAAGGTTTTTTTGTTCCAATATGCTTCGGAATATTGGCGAAATTGTTGGTCCAACAATGTTTCCGAATGGTGGTAATCGGCACCGCTCAGTACAACATCTGCTTTAATGGTGTTTCCATTAACACTAATGCCTGTGGCCTTGCCCTTGGTTACTTCAATCTTTGTTACTGCCTGATCTGTGTAAATTTTGACACCCAATTCCAAAGCCAAAAGCTCCATGGCTCTAATAACCTGGTGCATTCCGCCTTTGGGATGCCAGGTGCCCAGTCCAAAATCGGCAAAATTCATAAAGCTATAAAAGGATGGGGTTTTGCTGGGCTTGGCCCCTAAGAACAGCACTGGAAATTCTAGGGTAGAAATTAGTTTTGGGTTTTTAAAACGTTTTCGGACCTCGTCACTTATAGATTTAAAGAACTGGTCCAGACGCACTATGGTATCTTTACTAACCAATTCCAAAGGGGAAAGGCCCGGGCGAAGGACTATCTTGTGAATGGCGATTTCATAATTGTCCTGTGCTTTTTTAATGAACTTGCGCAAAGGTTCTGCACTGCCTTTTTCAATTCGCTCAAATTCTTCGCAAATCTTGTCCATACTATCCCCTATGGTAATAACATCGTCCGAAAAGTAAATGTTATAGGCAGGATCCAACTTATCCAGTTGATAGTAGTCCGATGTTTTTTTGCCAAAATCATTGAAAAAACTTTCAAATATATCCGGCATCCAATACCAACTTGGCCCCATATCAAAAGTGAAACCATCCCGGACAAATTGCCTAGCTCGGCCCCCAACCGTCATGTTTTTCTCGTAAATAGACACATCGTATCCCTGTTTTGCCAAATAGCAGGATGCAGAAAGCGATGCAAACCCAGATCCGATGATGATAACTCTTTTGCCCATAGGTATTTGTATATAATTTGTGGCATTCCAATTTTAGCTAAATGCCATATTATGAAAATAAGGCTTATTTTCTAGATATGTAAGGCAATTTTTCTAATAGATCACTTATTGGAACTTCGGATCAATCCCAAAAGTTGTGTGTGAATTGGATAAAGATAGGATAGACTATCCCAGAGTTCGTGTTCTGTTCATTTTTTGCATCGCCCAAAAAACGAACCAAAAAACGCTAGGCTGATTTTTCTTTTCTTGAAATCTACGGACTTTGCACGGCCGCAGCGTCCAGGCCGCTTTCACTAAGGTGAAATGCTCTATGGACGCCTACCTACACCCGGTGTGAAAACCCCTTGATTTACTACTAAAATAAAAATAGGCCGTTCCTTTGTTCCGTCAACCTATATAGTGTCAATAAATCATTGACCATTATTGAATACCGTTGAATATTGTCCTTGAAGTCCGTAGTTAGGTCGGTCTTCTTCCGTGGTGGAGATGACATGGCCGTAAAGAATTATTGAAGCCTTGGAAATAATTTAGGCCATGGCATCGGTCCCTAAAATCCAACGATTTTAGGGGCCACATAGTGAAGAAGGGTCTTTTCTTTTGTTTCGTTTTCTTTGGACAAGCAAAGAAAATGAAAGAATGATTTTGATAAAAGTTTCATTCGATTATGCCCAATAAATAGAGATAAAATCAAACAAAAAACACACAACAAATCATCTCAATCCCAATTTTTGCAGAAACACAACAATTAAGCATGGTCCCTTTATAGATTAACCACAATATTTGCATAAACACAACAATTGTTCTTGATCCTTTATTATTGACTAAGCCCAAAGTAGGGTAAGGGAATAAAAAAAACCGCCAACCTCGTTTAAGAAGTCAGCGGTTTTTGGTGCCCACGACTAGATTCGAACTAGCACGTCCTTGCGAACACCACCCCCTCAAGGTGGCGTGTCTACCAATTTCACCACGTGGGCTTGAAAAGTCTTGTTAAAGGACTTTTATGTATGCTTAAATAGTTCTTAAATTTAAGTAATTAGAAACTATTTCAAACAAAAAAAGTTAAGTACGAGACTTAACTTTTTTGTGACCGGGCTGGGGCTCGAACCCAGGACCCTCTCCTTAAAAGGGAGATGCTCTACCAACTGAGCTACCAGGTCAAAATGTGTTGCAAACTATTGTTGTTTGCGGGTGCAAATATAATATCATTTGTTTGTTTTGCAAGGCCTTTTTGAGAAATTTTTAATTTTTTTTGAATTACCATTAAATTAGACCAATTTTACAAAAAATAATAGCGTGAAAATAGTATTGGTAGGGTATATGGGAAGCGGTAAGACCACCATAGGTAAATTGTTGGCTAAGAAATTGAAAATTAGTTTTTTAGATTTGGATGAAGTCATTGAAGAAGGACTGGCAGATTCCATTTCCAACATTTTTAATGGGAAGGGCGAAATTTTTTTCAGGAAAAAAGAACATGAATATTTAAATGAAGTTTTGTCCAAAAAAAACAACTTTATACTATCTACTGGTGGTGGAACTCCATGTTATTCTGGAAACATGGACACGATGTTGGAGTTGGCAGATCATGTTTTCTATTTAAAAGTTTCTATTCCTGGACTCGTAAAAAGGTTAATGTTGGAAAAAGAACATAGACCTTTGATCAAAAATTTAGACGATGGGGACCTGCAGGAGTTTATTGGTAAGCATTTGTTTGAGCGCAATAATTTTTACCTTAAAGCGAATCATATTATTGAGTGCGATAATAAGGATCCCGAATCCTTAGTTGTGGAAATACAGGAATTACTCGCTTAGGTACACCGAATCGTTTTTGGCCTTGAATTCTACATTGATATGTTCTTGAAGAGATGTGGAAAGGGAAATTCCTTTATAATCTGCCTTTACAGGGTATTTCTTGTGATTCCTGTTCACCAATACGGCCGTTTTAAGTTGTTTTAATGGGACACGTAGAAAATGATGGACTCCATATATTAAAGTTGTTCCGGAATTGAGCACATCGTCTACCAGGACAACGGATTTATTGGTATATTCCGATTCTGGAATGGAAGTCTTGACGCCACTGGCCAAAGGGTTGGACTTGTCCATGATTACTTTGCACAGAATAATGTTGGCCTCGGTGATCTTCTGAAGTACGGCCTGAATTTTTTTTGCAAAATTTAATCCACCCCCTTCAATCCCGGCTATAATAATTTCGGGTTCATCAACATTGGTCTCATAAATTTGGTAAGCAATACGTTTTATTTTGTGCTGTATTTGCTCATGAGATAAAATTCTATTGGACATAGTCGTTTTTATTTAGATTCAAATATAAAAAAGAGTTCTTTATCCGCTCTCGGTTTTATGGAATTGTATGCGGTTTCCAGAGTCTTAATTTTAAAATGCTCTTTAAAGAGGGATATATATTCGCCTAGGCTACCTCCAAAAGGCGGTCCTGATTCAGTTAGGGGAAAATTAAACAAGAGCCCTGCCAGTTTGCCATTGGGTTTTAGCAGTTGCTTCATTTTCTTTACATATTCTGTCCTTAAACTTGGGTCCAAGGCACAAAAAAAAGTTTGTTCCAGGATCAAATCAAAATTATTTAATGACAGATCAAAAAAATTGCCTTCCAGTAGTTGATGTTCCGGAAAATTTGGAATTCTTTTTTTTATGTGTTCCAAAGGCTGTCTTGCTATATCAATGACAAAAACATTGGAAAACCCTTTCTCAACTAAATAAATGAGCTCGTAAGCATTACCGGCACCTGGAATTAGGATTTTTAAGTTCTTATCTGTAAGCTGGTCTATGTAATCCTTTAGAGGGGTAGAAATGTGACCTATGTCCCATCCCGTGTCCCCATTCTCATACTTATGTTCCCAAAATTCCTTATTCAGCTTCTTCATCCAAGTATCCATCTATATCCCGTCTGTCTTTCTTTGTAGGTCTTCCGGCACCCTTTTTCCTATAATAATCCTTGGAAAACTTTAACAGCTCATTGTGTTCAAAGGCTTCCTTGGGAGTGGTATCTTTTCGGTAGATGTCCACTAATTTAGCACCTACCCTGCTTTCGGGTACATCCAGTACGGTAAACTCATAGTTGATCTGGTTTTTCCTTACTACAACTTTATCCAAGGGATATACTTCCCTTGACGGTTTTACCACTTGTTCATTGATTCTTATATGTCCCTTTTTGCAGGCCTCCGTAGCTATGTTTCGCGTTTTGAAATAGCGGGTGCTCCATAGGTATTTGTCAATTCGCATAAACTATTGAAAATCTTTGTTAACGTCCTCTACAAAAATAGTTGAAAATTGTATCTTGCGCCCTTTAATTAAGAAATCAATGAAGCCGAAATGGTTATTATGATAATCATTGGGTTGCATCCTGTAATTAAAAGCCAATAAAAATAAACTGATGAATATAAAGAGATTTCTTTTACTTGCTTTAATTTTTTTGACTATCTGGTCCTGTAAAAAGGATGATGGGGATGATTTTGAAGTGATACCTCCCAGACTGCTAAGTGAGGTTATTGTTGAAAATGATGCTGAAATTCAGGCTTATTTAAAGACTCATTTTTATAACTATGAAGATTTTGAGGAACCTATAGATGAAGGTTTCGACTTAAGGATCAGGATAGATACCATTGCAGGTGCTAATGCAGACAAGAAATCCCTGTTCGAAGATGCCCTTACGCAGGTGATAAACATATCTTCCAGTGATTTGGGATTGGATGCGGAAGAAGTTGATATTCCACATACCTTATATTATATAGTTGCTAGGGAGGGCCTAGGTGAAAATCCTACCCCGGTAGATTCTGTATATTTAAAGTATCAGGGTATGCGCTTGGATGGAACTATTTTCGATAGCAGACTGGGATCTCCTGTCTGGTTCGATATGCAGGGATCTGGAGTTTCCGGGAATTCTGGAGTTATAAAAGGATTTAAGGAAGGAATGCCCAAATTTAAATCGGGTGGGGATATAATTGAAAATGGCGATGGTACCTTTACCGTAACCGGAAGTGGGGTAGGATTAATTTTTATGCCCTCAGGTATTGCTTATTTCAGCGGAAGTGCCCCTGGGGCAACCTATGCACCTTTAATGTTTGAAGTAAACTTAATGGCTGTCAATACTGCCGATCATGATCGGGATGGGGTAAGTACTATTCTTGAAGATTTGGATGGGGATGGTAATCTCTTTAATGATGATACCGATGAGGATGGCCTTCCAAATTATTTGGACACGGACGACGATGGTGATGGTATCCTTACCGAGGATGAATTAGGCGACGCCAATAACGATGGTATTCCCGATTATTTGGATAAAAATATTTGAAATTGAACCATGGGTTCACTAAATAAAAAATGCCCCTGCAACTGCGGGGGCATTTTTTGTTACTGTAAGGATGTTTTTTTATAGTTTCAAGGCCACACTCAAAATTAATTGGTCTGGTCTAGTGTCTATACGGTCATTGGTAAATGGTCCATCGACTACGGTTACCTCATTTTCGCTAAAACCTCTTTCGTATCTTAGGTCTATTCCAAACTTGCCAAAGGATAGTCCGGCACCTATATTTAGTCCTACGGTAAAATCATTTTCTACATCCCCAATCGTAATACCATCATAATCGGTGTCCAAAATATATTGGAAAGCGGGCCCTACAAAAAGGTTTAACGGTCCAATTAGGTTGACACCTAGCAATACTGGAGCATCCAATTTACTCATAGCCAGACTATTGTTGTCGTAGTCGGATTTTGTTTTGGTGTAGACCAATTCAGGTCTAAGGTAAATTTTATCCCCGATGATGCCAAAGATTCCAATGTGGTATCCCACATTTCCTTTAGGGTCTTTGTAGGCGTTTTCTGCGGATTCGAAATAATCACCATTGGCGCCATAGTTAAGTCCGCCCTTAACACCGAATCCTGAACCTTTTTGTGCATGTGCTGTAATCCCCATAAGGGCAATAGCTGCTAATAAAACTGTTTTCTTCATCATACTGTGTTCTTTTAAAATTAGAATACATTGTGCAATTTTAAGCACAACCTTTTTAATTGTTTAACCTAAAAAGAAATTATCTTGACACGAAAAGGTGAGGTAATGGCACAAAAAAACCGCTAAATTCTACCTTTATTGCTGATAAGTAGTTTTAGCAGTTTAGTTGAGTTCTGTTCCATAGTTTTCGCCATTTTCCATGTTAAGAATCCTCATCTCCCTAAAAGGGATCTGATTATTTTCTTTTTAACACACTCACAACGGCGTTCACTATAGCTTTATTGTTTAATCCGTATTTATCCATTAATTGTTCAGGTGTGCCACTTTCTCCAAAAGTATCTTTGGTGGCAACAAACTCCTGTGGTGTAGGGTGCGTGGTAGCAAGGAATCCAGAGATGCTTTCACCTAGTCCGCCTAAATAATTGTGCTCTTCCGCAGTAACTATGCAGCCTGTTTTTTTAACAGATTTTAACACGGCTTCGCCGTCAAGAGGCTTAATAGTATGTATGTTGATGACTTCGGCAGATATGCCTTGTTTTTCTAAATTTTCGGCTGCTATCAACGCTTCCCATACCAAGTGCCCGGTTGCTACGATAGTGACATCCGTTCCCTCATTCAGCATAACGGCTTTCCCAATTTCAAACTTTTGGTCTACAGGGGTAAAGTTGGCCACTTTTGGTCGTCCAAACCTTAGGTAAACAGGACCGTGGTGTTCTGCTATGGCAATGGTTGCAGCTTTGGTCTGATTGTAGTCACAGGTGTTGATGACGGTCATTCCCGGCAACATCTTCATCAATCCCAAATCTTCCAATATTTGGTGTGTAGCACCGTCTTCACCTAGTGTAACCCCTGCATGGGAAGCACAGATTTTTACATTCTTATCGGAATAGGCAATAGATTGTCTTATTTGATCATAGACCCGTCCAGTGGAAAAGTTGGCAAAAGTTCCGGTAAATGGAATTT
The DNA here is from genome assembly GCF_018860365.1 of Arenibacter algicola. Lineage (GTDB taxonomy): Bacteria > Bacteroidota > Bacteroidia > Flavobacteriales > Flavobacteriaceae > Arenibacter > Arenibacter algicola_B. Next base: position 14,185 of record NZ_JAHKPO010000006.1, on the reverse strand, counting down.
TTCCGCCTATGGTAAGTCCGGCCGCAATACCCATCATATTGGCTTCGGCGATACCAATTTGGAAGAAACGTTCTGGATTTTCCTCAATAAATTTCTCCATCTTAAGGGAACCTACCAAATCAGCGCACAAAGCAACTACATTTGGGTTGGTTCTACCTAATTCGGCCAGTCCTGCACCAAAACCACTTCTTGTGTCATTTTTACCTTGATCTATATATTTTTTCATCTGTATTTTCTTTAATTATTTTTGGAAAAGGTTGTGGATTAGTAATCCCCTAAAGTTTCGGGGTTCTGTGCCAAAGCGGTCGCCAATTGCTCGTCGTTGGGAGCCTTGCCGTGCCATGCGTGGGTGTACATCATAAAATCTACTCCATGTCCCATTACGGTGTGCAATAGAACGCACACTGGTTTTCCTTTTCCAGTTTTACTCTTGGCTTCCTTCATCCCTTTTAAAATGGCTTCAAGATCATTTCCTTCCTTGATGTCCACAACATCCCATCCAAAAGCTTCAAATTTCTTCTTAAGGTCTCCCATAGGAAGTACATCGTCCGTAGCCCCATCTATCTGTTGGCCATTGTAATCTATAGTGGCAATAATGTTGTCTACTTTCTTACCGGCAGCATACATAATGGCCTCCCAGTTTTGGCCTTCCTGTAACTCGCCATCACCGTGAAGGGTATAGACCATTTTGGAATCTTTGTTTAGTTTTTTGGCCTGTGCCGCACCCAAGGCCACGGACATGCCCTGTCCCAATGAACCTGATGCGATACGTACACCTGGTAAACCTTCATGGGTGGTAGGATGACCTTGTAAACGCGAATCAATTAATCTAAAGGTATTTAATTCATCAACAGGAAAGTAACCTTTTCTTGCCAAAACACTGTAGAAAACAGGGGATATGTGACCATTGGACAAAAAGAAAAGATCTTCTCCTTTTCCGTCCATGTCAAATTCGTCCTTAAGCTCCATGATTTCATTGTAAAGGGCAACAATAAATTCAGTACAGCCAAGGGAACCTCCTGGATGCCCGGAGTTTACCTTATGAACCATTCTTAGAATGTCCCTGCGAACCTGAACGGTCAAATCTTGTAATTCTTGAAGTTTTGGCATTTTATCTATATTTTTTTAAACTTTTCAAAAGTAATGGCAATCTTTTGGGTACACAAGCAGGAATTATAATATTTTATCAACTATCATTGCCAATAACAGAACTTTATTTTTTTGTTAAGGATTTAATGGCTTTGAGTTGACTATATTTGCGGCTTTAAATAGATTTTTTTGAAATTTACCTTACAACATTCAGACACAAGGACAAAAGCCAGGGCGGCAGAGCTTATTACGGACCACGGTAAGATAGAAACTCCTATTTTTATGCCTGTAGGTACAGTAGCTTCCGTAAAAGGGGTACACCAAAAGGAATTGAGGGAGGAGATAAATCCGGATATTATTTTGGGGAATACATACCATTTGTATTTAAGACCGAAAACCGAAATACTGAAACAGGCAGGAGGGCTTCATAAGTTTATGAACTGGGACCGCAATATTTTAACGGATAGTGGGGGTTACCAAGTCTATTCCTTATCGGATAACAGAAAGATAAAGGAAGAAGGGGTAAAGTTTAAGTCCCATATTGATGGTTCCTATCACGTGTTTACCCCAGAGAATGTGATGGAAATTCAGCGTGTCATCGGTGCTGATATTATCATGGCATTTGATGAATGTACTCCATATCCATGCGATTACAATTACGCGAAGAGATCCATGCACATGACCCATAGGTGGTTGGACCGCTGTATTAAGCATTTGGAAAAAACTCCCTTTGTCTACGATTATGAACAAACTTTTTTTCCTATTGTTCAAGGTTCTACCTATAAGGACCTTAGGAGACAGTCGGCCGAATATATTGCAGGGGTAGGAGCAGAGGGCAATGCTATTGGCGGACTTTCCGTTGGCGAACCTGCTGAGGAAATGTATGCAATGACAGAGGTGGTCTGTGAAATACTACCAGAGGATAAACCTAGATATTTAATGGGAGTGGGTACCCCCATCAATATTTTAGAGAATATTGCCTTGGGGATAGATATGTTCGATTGTGTGATGCCTACCAGAAATGCTAGAAATGGTATGCTGTTTACCGCACATGGCACTATCAATATAAAAAATAAGAAGTGGGAAGACGATTTTTCCCCTTTGGACGAGATGGGCACTACATTTGTAGACCATGAGTATTCCAAGGCTTATCTAAGGCATTTGTTTGCTGCCAATGAGTATTTGGGAAAACAAATCGCTACCATTCATAATTTGGGATTTTATATGTGGTTGGTTCGCGAGGCAAGAAAACATATTTTAGCAGGGGATTTCTATGAATGGAAATCTGTAATGGTAAAACAAATGGATAAACGACTTTAGGTGCTGACCATAATAGACAAATACATACTTAAGCGCTATCTGGCAACTTTTTTTGTGATGCTCTTGCTGTTCGTCCCTATTGGAATTATGGCGAATTTGGCCGAGCAGGTGGGAAAAATGATCGATAACGAGGTCCCATTTCCAGAAATAGCCATGTATTATTTGAATTTCACTTTTGTGATCGGGAATCTCTTGTTTCCAATTTTTCTATTTCTATCCGTAATTTTCTTTACCTCTAAATTGGCCAACAATACCGAAATTGTAGCTATTCTTAGTTCTGGGGTATCTTATTGGCGATTTCTACGTCCCTATTTAATTGGGGCTTCCATAATTGCAATTATCATGTTCTTTATGGGCATGTTTATAGTGCCCAATGCAAGTGTGGGATACAATGAGTTTATTTTCAAATATCTAAAGAAGGGAAAACAGGATAGGGTTACCACCAATATATTTAATCAACTAAATGAGAACGATTATATCTATGTCAGTAGTTTTGATCCGGCCAGACAGATAGGATATAATTTCACCATGGAGCGCTTTAACGAAGAGAACACCTTGGACTTTAAAATATCGGCGGCCAACATACGCTGGATAGAGAAGGATACGGTTTATAGGCTCACTTCGTATGAGAAAAGAAAACTGATTAATAATCAGGAGATTGTGGAAACAAAACGCAGATTGGATACTATTTTCGATTTTAAGATCGATGATCTTACGCCGGTTTCCTATATAGCTGAAACCAAGAATATGTTTGAGCTAAATAAATTTATTGAGACGCAAAAGAGGAAAGGTGCTTCCAATATTAATAGTTATATATTGGTCAAGTATAAACGCTGGGCATTGCCGATTGCTGCATTTATCCTTACCGTTATAGCGGTTGCGGTATCCTCGGTAAAACGCCGTGGAGGTATGGGGGTAAATTTGGCCTTCGGAATAGGGGTGGCATTTATATATATTTTTTTTGACAAGGTTTTTGGGACCCTCGCAGAACAATCTGGATTTTCGCCCCTATGGGCAGTGATCATTCCCAATGTGATGTTTGGGGCCATAGCGTTTTATTTGTTGCAGAATGCCAAACGTTAAGCTCAATAATTATCTTCACCTACATTTTATAGTTTTTGTCTGGGGCTTTACGGCGGTCATTGGCAAGTTGATAACTATTGACGCCCTTCCTTTGGTTTGGTATCGTATGTTGATGGCCTCCCTGATTATCCTGGCCTATATCCTTATTAGGAAATTTCAGTTGAAGGTATCTCCAAAAACACTGTTGATGCTAATTTTGGGTGGAATCGTGGTATCCTTGCATTGGGTTACCTTTTTTATGGCCATCAAAGTTTCCAATGTGTCTATTGCTCTGGCAACAATGTCTACTGGCGCATTTTTTACGGCCTTGTTGGAACCGTTTTGGTATGGTCGTAAAATGGTAGGCTATGAAGTGGTTTTCGGACTAATCGTTATGTTGGGCCTTTATATAATGTTTAGGGTGGAAACGGGCTACTTAAATGGAATACTATTGGCATTGTTGTCCTCCTTGTTATCTGCCACTTTTTCATTGATCAATGGTAAATTAACACAAGAGCAAAGACCTTCGGTAATTTCGTTTTATGAATTGGGAAGTGGTGTCCTATTTTTGTCTATTTATCTGTTGTTTTCCAGTAGTTTTGACCAAAAGTTTTTTCAGCTGTCCTTTAATGATTGGTTGTATATATTTATCCTTGCTTCAGTCTGTACGGCCTACGCATTCATTGCTTCGGTAAAGATTCTGAAATATATTTCTCCATATACGGTAATGTTGACCAACAATTTGGAACCGGTCTATGGAATAATATTGGGAGTTCTCCTTCTTGGGGACAGTGAAAAAATGAAACCGCTTTTCTATGTCGGGGCACTATTGGTGTTGATAACGGTGGTGGCAAACGGGATTTTGAAAAATAGAAAAAAATTAAAAAAAACGACTAATGGGTTACCTTCCCATTAAAGTTTTATATTTGCTCGTTGAAAAGAGCTAAACCTATAAACCTATGGAGTATTTAGATTTTGAACTGCCAATTAAAGAGCTGGAAGAGCAATTGGATAAGTGCATGATAATCGGTGAAGAGAGTGAAGTTGATGTTTCTGAGACATGTAAACAAATAGAAAAAAAACTCGTTGAGACCCGAAAGGAAATATATAAGAATCTCACCGCATGGCAAAGGGTGCAGTTGTCAAGGCATCCTAACAGACCCTATACCTTAGATTATATAAGGGCCATTTGCGGGGAAACTTTTTTGGAATTACATGGAGATCGTAATGTCAAGGATGACAAAGCAATGATTGGCGGCCTTGGTAAAATTGGGGATCAGAGTTATATGTTCGTTGGTCAACAGAAAGGTTATAATACCAAAACAAGGCAATTGCGGAATTTTGGGATGGCCAACCCTGAAGGCTACAGAAAAGCATTGCGTTTAATGAAGTCTGCCGAGAAGTTTGGCATTCCCGTAGTATGTTTAATAGATACTCCAGGGGCATATCCCGGTATTGAGGCGGAGGAAAGAGGTCAAGGAGAGGCAATTGCAAGGAATATCTTGGAAATGACCCGCCTAAAGGTTCCTATTATCGTTGTTATTATTGGTGAAGGTGCTTCTGGAGGTGCATTGGGTATTGGTGTAGGGGATAAGGTGTTGATGTTGGAAAATACCTGGTACTCTGTTATTTCGCCAGAATCCTGCTCTTCCATTCTTTGGAGAAGTTGGGAGTACAAGGAAATTGCAGCGGAGGCCTTAAAGCTAACGGCAACGGACATGAAGAAAATGAAATTAATAGATGAGATTGTTCGTGAACCGGTAGGAGGTGCCCATGCCAACAGGGATAAGACTTTTGAGATCGTAAAAAATAAAATTTCCTCGCATTATGAGGAATTAAAAAAGTTATCACCAAAAGAATTGGTAAAAAACCGAATGGATAAATATGCCAATATGGGGGTATTTAATGGATAGTATCCCTTTTTGTCAAGGTAAAAAAAACTGGAGCGGAAATTCTCCGGTTTTTTTTTGCTTATGAACAAATTTCGTAACTTATCAACAGGCATATTGTTGAACAACTGTTAATATCCCAAATCTCTTTTTAATTCTTATTTATATAATTTAGCACTCATGGAAAAAACGAACCCCATTATTGGTCATCGAATAGACAAGTCGACCATCATTAGCCTTGAGAAGGGAAAAATTCCCCCTCAAGCTGTTGATTTAGAGGAAGTTGTACTCGGTGCGATGATGATCGACAAAAAGGGGGTCGATGAAGTAATAGATATCCTACATCCTGAAGTCTTTTATAAGGATGCCCATAGATATATCTACGAAGCCATTTTTAAGTTGTTTGAAAATTCTGAACCGGTGGATTTATTAACCGTTTCGTCCCAATTGAAGAAGGATGGTCGGTTAGAGAGTGCCGGAGGCGATTTTTACCTGATAAAATTAACCCAAAAAGTAGCTTCTTCCGCGCACATTGAGTTTCATGCGCGTATTATCCTTCAGAAATTTATCCAGCGTAGTCTAATCAAGATTTCAAATGAAATTATCGAAGAAGCCTATGAGGATGCTACAGATGTGTTCGACTTATTGGACACCGCTGAATCCAAATTGTACGACGTTACCCAGGGTAACTTGAAGCGTTCTGCTGAAACCGCCCAGAATTTGGTGATACAGGCTAAGAAAAGAATTGAAGAAATTGCAGGTAAGGAAGGACTAAGTGGTATACCGTCCGGTTTTGACAAATTGGACAAACTAACTTCAGGATGGCAGCCCAGTGACTTGGTTATCGTGGCAGCCCGTCCAGGTATGGGTAAAACGGCCCTTACCCTGTCCATGGCCAGAAATATTGCAGTAAACTCCAATATTGGGGTAGCCTTCTTTTCCTTGGAAATGTCGTCTGTGCAATTGATTACCAGATTGATATCCTCGGAGACGGGCCTGTCTTCCGAAAAATTAAGAACAGGGAGGCTGGAGAAGCATGAATGGGAACAATTGAACGTTAAGGTTAAGGCCTTGGAGACCGCACCCTTGTTTATTGATGATACCCCTTCGCTATCCATTTTTGACCTTCGGGCAAAAGCAAGGCGTTTGGCTTCACAGCACGATATTAAGATGATCATTATTGATTATTTGCAGTTGATGACGGCAGGAGGAAGTCAAAAAGGAGGAAACCGTGAACAGGAAATATCTACCATATCCAGGAACCTCAAGGCCCTGGCCAAGGAATTGAACGTGCCTGTTATAGCCCTGTCCCAGTTATCGCGAGCGGTGGAGACCAGGGGTGGTAGTAAGCGACCAATTTTATCGGATTTGAGGGAATCTGGAGCAATTGAGCAGGATGCGGATATTGTTTCCTTTATCTACAGACCGGAATATTATAAGATTGATGAATGGGATGATGAAGAGCGCTCGCCAACTGCCGGACAAGCCGAATTTATTGTGGCAAAGCATAGAAATGGTGGTTTGGAAAATATCCGACTCAAGTTCCTTGGGCATTTAGGTAAATTTGACAACTTGGATGATTTTGATTCTCCTTTTGAATTTCAGTCGAAAATGAACGCCGATGATGATAATCCCTTCATTACCAAAAACCTTCCGAATGCCAACGAAGCCTTTGGTAGTTCCATGAATGATGATTCCATGCAGGATGATAACGATGTACCGTTTTAACGGTGATAAATTGGTTCATCTTATAGCTTATTCTTTTGGCTTTTTGGTGATTGGCTCTGAAATAGTAGCTTATGCTATGCTCTAAGTAATAGGTGATTTTGAAAATTTTAACCCTATTTCAAAACTGAAATATCAATTTTCCAGTATCTTTGGGAAGATGCACATTAGATATCGGTACATGCAAAAGTGTTTTTTCTCCCTTTTCTTTATTTTATTTTCTATACTGGAAATTTCGGCCACGTCCATACTTATTCCTATGGATGCTGAAAGTCAGAAAAACCATTTAAAGGCTTACGGAATTACCTATTGGGTATTGACCAAACAACAAAAAGTACAGTGGCTGTTAAATTATAGGGGAGGATCTTTTTTGTTACCGGATGGGGAAAACATTCGTCGGGAATGTCAGATAAGGGGAGTATCTTTTGAGATTGTTTCAGATTCCCAGACCCAAGTTATTTTAGAAGAAATTGCTAGCCCTTCACAGAACCAAGAAGCGGTAATTTTAGAGAAGGCTCCAAAAATAGCGGTTTATTCCCCTAAGGATAATTCACCTTGGGACGATGCTGTTACTATGGTGCTTACTTATGCCGAAATTCCTTATGATCAAATTTATGATGAGGAAGTTTTGGAGGACAAATTGGTGTTATATGATTGGCTGCACTTGCACCATGAAGACTTTACGGGGCAATACGGGAAGTTTTATGGGGCCTATAGGGCAGCTCCATGGTATATAGAAGGTAAACAGCAGGCAGAGGCATTGGCTTTAAAGTTGGGGTTTAATAAAGTTTCAGAAGAAAAGCGGGCTGTAGCACTAAAAATAAGAAATTATGTTATAGGAGGCGGGTTTATGTTTGCTATGTGCTCTGCCACTGATAGTTTTGATATAGCCTTGGCTGCGGACGAGGTGGATATATGCGAGCCAATGTTCGATGGAGACCCATCGGACGCTAATTATCAAGCTAAGCTGGACTATGGGAAAACTTTTGCCTTTACCAACTTTATACTGGAGCGCAATCCGTTGCAATACGAATTTTCTTCCATAGATATGACGATGAAACGGGGTAATGTACCTAAGGAATCCGATTATTTTTCTTTAATGGATTTCTCTGCAAAATGGGACCCTGTGCCTACAATGCTATGTCAGAACCATACAGCCTTGGTCAAAGGATTTATGGGGCAGACCACTGCATTCGCCAGGGAAGAGATTAAACCTACGGTCTTGATTTTGGGGGAAAATAAAATTAATGGGGAGGCCAGATATATTCATGGCATTAAAGGAAAGGGATTCTTTACTTTTTATGGGGGACACGATCCGGAAGACTATCAGCATAGGGTAGGGGATCCTAAGACAGAATTGGAGCTGCATCCTACCTCTCCCGGTTATCGCCTTATTCTAAACAATGTATTGTTTCCTGCAGCCCAGAAAAAGAAACAGAAAACCTAATATCGAATAGGGATCAAGACCGCATGGTGGTCTTAGGGGAATTAATTATTTTTAACCCAAATGTAGATAATCCGCCTGTGTAAAACAGCAGGTTATTTAAAGATTCAATAGCTTTTCCAAAACAGTCTCCACGCCGTATTCATCATTGCTCTTGGTCTTAAAATTTGCTGCCGCGGCAACATTGGGATGGGCATTCGCCATCGCAAAACTAAAATCGGCCATTGCCAACATTTCCAGGTCATTATTGTAATCCCCAAAAACCATGGTCTCCTGTCTGCTAATCCCATACTTTTCTTGAATATGTTGCAGCGCATAACCTTTGTTGGCATTCATATGGGAAATATCCAACCAATTTTCTCCGGAAACTTTGACTTTTAATTCGGATTCTAAATGATTTACCAAAGGATAAATGTACTTTTCAGAACTTTCAAAATGATAAATAGCTATTTTTAAGACTTCGCCATCGAAGGAAGCAATGTCGTTTAGAATGCTAAACTCGGAATAATATTCCCTTAATTTACTTACAAAATCATCGGAATTTCCATTTATATAGGCATTGTTCTTTCCGCATAGTACTGGATGTATGCCCTCAACATTCCTTAATAGTTCCATAGTATTCTTAATGGTGGTTTGGTCCAAAGGGGTAGCCAATAATTCCTGGTCCTGCTTTTTAACAAAAGCTCCATTTTCTGCCACAACTATGATATCCTCTTTAATGGAATCCAACTTGTCCACTATACTGTTATATTGCCGCCCACTTGCAGCAACAAACTTAATGTCCCTTTTTTTTAATTCTTCAAATAATTGGAAGAATTTGCTGCTTACTTCATGCTTGGAGTTCAATAGGGTGCCATCCATATCGGTGACCACCATTTTTACCTTTGATAGATCCATTCAATTAAATTAAGATGCAAAGGTATTTGATATTGACCTAATTTATGGCCTTCTTAGATAAAGTTTCACATTTCTTAATATTTGTCGAAATTTGAATAAATTCCAAATACCAATTGCTATGCTGTTTTATCAGAAAGAATTACGTTTAAAGGCTTATAATAGGGGTTTCCATTTAATTACAGGCACAATACTGGAGCACCTTCCCCATATAAAAACGATTCAAACAGGCATGTTGCAGGTATTTATAAAGCATACGTCAGCTAGCCTTACTATTAATGAAAATGCGGATTCCACCGTAAGGGCCGATTTTGAAAGTCACATGAATATCCTGGTTCCGGAAAATGCGCCCTATTACCTCCATGATTATGAAGGTTCGGACGACATGCCTGCGCATATAAAATCTTCCTTGATGGGAGCCTCCGTACAGATACCCATCAGCAATGGGAAATTAAATTTGGGAATTTGGCAGGGTATCTATTTGTGCGAACATAGGAATAATGCCAGTGGTCGCAATTTGGTGGTAAGCTATTTTGGAGTTTAGCCAACTGCGTTTTATTTAGTAAATTAGTGTATTATACATTTTAATGAATAGGATATGGCTACAAAAGATATGATTTTAGATAAAATACAGATCCTGATCACCAACAAATTTAAAACTCCAGAGGAGGCTTATAGCTTTTTTGATGAGGATGGAGATGGTAAACTTAAGAAAAGCGAGATTGTTGAATTGCTGAAAAAGGCGGAAATAAGTGGATTTTTGAGGGGAATCGTTTCTTCTAAGTTAATTGAAGGTTATGACAAATCTGGCGATGAGTTGATAGATTGGGAAGAATTTAAATCGGCTATCAGTAAGATTAAAACGACCTGATAACGGTTGGTTTTGAGTTGGATATTCCTGAAGGTTTTGAACTAAGCATAAAAAAAAACCTGTTCCATTTGGAACAGGTTTTTTCTTATAAGCGAGATAAGTTTATTAATTTATTTTACTTTGTTCACAATAGCTTTGAAAGCCTCTGGGTGGTTCATGGCCAAATCCGCCAATACCTTACGGTTTAGCTCTATGTTGTTGGCTTTTACCTTGCCCATAAACTGGGAATAGGACATTCCGTGCAATCTGGCACCAGCATTGATACGGGTAATCCATAGGGAACGGAAATTTCTTTTCTTGTTTCTACGATCTCTGTAAGCATATAACATTGCTTTTTCAACCGCATTTTTGGCTACTGTCCAAACGTTTTTACGTCTTCCAAAGTATCCTTTGGCCTGCTTCATTACCTTTTTTCTTCTGGCTCTGGAAGCAACTGAATTTACTGATCTTGGCATAATTTTAATTGTTTTTTGTAGTAGGCGATCCTTTAATGTAGAATACTTTTACTGCCTAACTCCAGGGTTAATAATTACCGTTGGAACTATTACTTTAAACGCAATTGTTCCTTAATACTGTTAACATCCGCCTCGTGAACTAATCCAGAGTGGGTTAACGCTAGCTTACGCTTTTTAGACTTCTTCGTTAGAATATGGCTCTTAAAGGCGTGCTTTCTTTTAATTTTACCACTACCGGTAAGCTTAAATCGCTTTTTGGCACTGGATTTTGTTTTCTGTTTAGGCATTTTCTTCCTATTTATTAATTTATCTCGCTTACTATCTTTATGCTAAAACATATTTAGCATTTTATTTTTGTAACCAAAGCCATACGGCATAGGTTATTTTTTAGTTTTTGGGGCAATGAACATGGTCATACGCTTCCCCTCAAGTTTAGGCATTTGTTCCACTTTGCCCAAATCTTCCAATTCGGATGCCAACTTAAGTAATAATATCTCTCCTTGGTCCTTATAAACAATGGAACGACCTTTGAAGAACACATAAGCCTTTAGCTTGGCACCATCTTTTAAGAATTTTTCTGCGTGTTTCTTCTTAAACTCATAATCGTGATCATCCGTTTGTGGACCAAACCTTATTTCTTTTACGATTACTTTGGTGGCTTTGGCCTTCATGACCTTTTCCCGTTTCTTCTGCTCGTAAAGAAATTTCTTGTAATCTATTATTTTACAAACAGGGGGATCGGCTTTAGGAGAAATTTCTACTAAATCCAATTCCAGTTCCTCTGCTTTCGCCAAGGCTTCGCGGGTGTTGTATACACCTACCTCTATGTTGTCGCCTACCAACCTAACTGTGGGCGATGAAATACTTTCATTGATGTTGTGCGGGTTTTTGTTTTCCCTCCTAGGTTGGGGCCTAAATCTTTTTCTAATTGCTATGACGTAATCTTTTTAGTTAAACTTTTTTTTAAAACGACTTTAAGGTACTGTTTATTTCATTTAATACCAAGTCGGAAAATGCTTTTACGGATATGGCGCCTAAATCTTCACCGCCATGTCTCCTGATTGAAATGGTTTCCTCTTTTTCTTCATTCTCCCCTACAATCAGCATAAATGGGATTTTATTCATCTCTGCTTCACGTATTTTCTTGCCTACCGTTTCATTTCGGTTATCAATGAGGGCGCGAATGTCGTTATTTTCCAAGGAATTTAAAACTTTTTGGGCATATATTTCATGTTTTTCGCTGACAGGGAGTATAATAGCCTGCTCCGGCATCAGCCAAAGTGGAAAATTACCGCCTGTATGTTCCAGCAATAATGCAATGAAACGTTCCATACTTCCAAAGGGGGCCCTGTGGATCATTACCGGTCTATGCAATTCATTGTCACTACCTTTGTAGGTAAGGTCAAAACGCTCCGGTAAGTTGTAGTCTACCTGAATTGTTCCCAATTGCCAGTTCCTGCCAAGGGCATCTTTTACCATAAAATCCAACTTGGGTCCGTAGAACGCAGCTTCTCCACTTTCTATGACAAAATCGAGACCTTTTTCTTTGGCTGCATTTATAATGGCATTTTCTGCTTTTTCCCAGTTTTCTACCGATCCAATATATTTCTCCGGTTTTTCCAAATCCCTTACGGATACTTGGGCCGTAAAATTACCAAAGCCCAACGATCCCAATACATATAAGGTTAGGTCAATAACGTTTTTAAACTCATCCGCCAATTGGTCCGGAGTACAGAAAATGTGTGCGTCATCCTGTGTAAAGCCACGTACCCTGGTAAGGCCATGTAATTCTCCACTCTGTTCATATCGGTAAACAGTTCCGAATTCTGCATATCTTTTTGGAAGTTCCCTGTAGCTAAATGGTTTGGTGTTGTATATTTCACAGTGATGTGGACAGTTCATTGGCTTCAACAAGAACTCCTCATCTTCTTTTGGAGTCTTGATCGGTTGAAAGCTGTCTTCCCCGTATTTGGCATAATGCCCAGAGGTTACATAAAGTTCCTTTTGTCCGATATGCGGGGTAACCACCATCTCGTATCCGGCTTTCTTCTGTGCTTTCTTTAAAAAATTCTCCAAGCGCTCCCGTAAAGCAGCTCCTTTTGGAAGCCATAAAGGGAGGCCTTGTCCTACTTTTTGAGAAAAGGTAAACAGTTCCAGTTCCTTGCCCAATTTTCTGTGGTCCCTTTTTTTGGCCTCTTCCAGTAGTTCCAGGTACTCGGTAAGTTCTTTCTGTTTCGGAAAGGAAATACCATAAACCCTGGTCAACTGGTTGTTTTTTTCGTTCCCTCTCCAATAGGCACCGGCTACGCTCAATATTTTAATAGCCTTTATAATACCGGTATTGGGTATGTGTCCTCCTCTACATAGGTCGGTGAAGGTGTCGTGGTCACAGAAGGTAATGGTACCGTCCTCCAGATTTTCAATAAGTTCTACCTTATATTGGTTCCCTTGGGATTGGTATAGTTCCAATGCTTCTGCCTTTGTGGCGGAGCGCATCTTAAAATCGTGTTTTCCTCTGGCAATTTCCAAGGCTTTCTTTTCAATTTCCGGAAAGTCCTTTTCGGAAATGGTGCCTTCGGCCAAATCTACATCATAATAAAATCCGTTATCAATGGCTGGTCCAATGGTCAATTTTACACCGGGGTACAATTCTTCAAGAGCTTGTGCCACAACGTGGGAGGTGGAATGCCAAAATGCAGTTTTTCCTTCTTTGTCGTTCCAACTATATAGAATAAGGGATCCGTCCTCCTTTAGTGGAGTTACGGTTTCAACGGTGACCCCATTAAATTTTGCGGAAATAATATTTCGCGCCAAACCTTCACTTATGCTTTTGGCTACCTCTAAAGGTGTTGTTCCTTCGGCATATTCTCTAATGCTCCCGTCGGGTAAAGTTATTTTGATCATGCTTTTTTGTCGTAATAAGTGTGCAAAGATAACATCTAGTATTTATGTTGGCAATATATAGGAACGATTTTATGCTTATACATATAATAGGATAGTTGTTTGGCGTTCCCTCCATTTGTCGGGCCGGGTGCTCCGCTGTATCCCTTGCCCTGCTTCGGGGATGCCGCTCCGCCCCCCTAACGCTGTCCGCAGTAATTTTAACGGGCCTTTGTTTTGTTGTTATCGGAAAAAGCGTTAAATTGTTTTCCCTTTTTCGGGGTCGTTGCGTGTTGCAAGGTGCTTGTTGACAGCGGGTTGTGCGCGCCCTTTAAAAAAAGGCAAAAAAAGTTTCAAAAAATCCTTGTGGATTTAAAAAAGGGTGGTAGATTTGCACCCCGCTAACGAAGGAATTACGGAGTCGGCGGAAAGGGTGTTTGGAGCGCCACGTTCATAAGGGTTACTGTTTCTGATGTGCCGGGAAAAAAGAAAAATAATTTTTTTTCAAAAAAGCTTGGCGGATAAAAAAAAGGCTGTACATTTGCAGCCGCTTTGG
>NZ_JAHKPO010000009.1 GCF_018860365.1 Arenibacter algicola | reverse complement strand
CCAGATTTTGGACTTGATCCGTAAAAAGTAAGCTGGTCGCGGTTGAAAATAAATATGATCCTATGAAATTCTATAGTGAAAGGGTGAATTTTATACTTCTCCATTTAGATATGTATATTATGGATTGGGAGAACGCGAATAGCCAATAACACAATTCATAGAAAGTTTATGTTGAAAGATGGTTTTAGTTCTCATAACTATAGGGACATACTGGATCACCTAAGAGAGAATGGGTTTTTGAGCACTGAAGATGTAGACAAACTACTAAAAGAGTATACTACCACCAAAAAATTACTTTCGATTGTATAACCAAAGAAAAGTCCCTTATAGTATCGGAAGCCTTAATTGACAATTATCACAGAACAAAGTTCAAGTAAAAGATTTAAAATTTCTTTGCGTTTAAAAATTGCGGAATATCGTCAAATGATCTCATTTGCAATTACGATGTGTTAAATTTTTGTTAAAATCCAAAAGTGAGCACAAAGTGTGCATTTTCTAAAAATACAAAGAATAAAAAAGGGCCTCCAATCTCTTGGAAGCCCCGTCTTTGTTACTGTGGGCCCTACTGGGTTCGAACCAGTGACCCCCTGCTTGTAAGGCAGGTGCTCTGAACCAGCTGAGCTAAGAGCCCTAATTAATCAGTATTTAAAATCGCTTCCTGATTTCTCCAGAAGCGAGTGCAAATATAGAATAGTTTTTAATTTCCCCAAAGGAAAAAATAGAAAAATTTATACAATTTCCGCAACAACGAAAGTACTCCCCCCTACAAACACAAAATCCAATTTTTTCGCAACCCTTAATGCAGTTTTAAGCGCTTCATTTACAGATGGATAAGACTCTCCCTGCAAACCATAATCCATTGCCCGCGATTTAAGGACAACCTCATCCAAACCTCTTTGAATATTTGGTCTACAAAAATAATAATGGGCGTTTTTTGGAAAAAGAGGTAAAATCTGTTCTAAATTCTTGTCCTTTACAAATCCGATCACCATATGTAGGGCTGTAAATTCCTGTTGCTTTATTTGATCCAAAACAATGGACAAACCTTCCGTATTGTGTGCTGTATCACAAACAACTGTTGGATGTTCGCCAATATATTGCCACCTGCCCAGCAATCCTGTATTTTCAGAAACCTTCAACAAGCCATCTACAATATGCTTCTCCCTAATGTTAAAACCCTTTAACTCCTTAATGACAGCAATAACTCCCTTGACGTTTTTGGTTTGGTAACTCCCCAGCAAAGAAGTTTTATAGATTCCAGGGATTACCTCCCCTGCAAAGGTTATTCTAGAGCCTCTTTCCCTTGCTATATTATTAAAAACCGTCGCTGTCTCTTCCTGAAGCTCACTTATGACCACTGGCACTCCTGGCTTAATGATACCCGCCTTCTCATAGGCTATTTTGGCAATAGTATCGCCCAGCATCTCCACATGATCATAGCCTATATTCGTAATCAATGACACTTCGGGTAGAATTATATTGGTAGAATCCAAACGACCTCCCAGTCCAACCTCCACAATCGCTATATCAATATTTTCCTTTTCAAAGTATTGAAAGGCCATTCCCACTGTCATTTCGAAAAACGAAAGGTCATGGGCCTGTAAAAACAATTTATTTTTCTTTATAAAATCGACAACGAATTTTTTACTGACCGGTTTTCCATTAATCCTGATCCGCTCCCTAAAATCCTTTAGATGGGGTGAAGTATACAAACCGACCCTATAACCGGCCTCTTGCAAAATAGAGGCCAACATATGACTACTGGACCCTTTACCGTTGGTCCCTGCCACATGTATACTTTTAAATTTCCACTCAGGATGACCTAAATATGCGGAGAGGGACTGTATATTATCCAACTTACCCTTAAATGCAGAAATTCCCTTTTGTTGGTACATGGGCAGTTGCGCGAACATCCATTCCAAAGTTTCCTGATAGGTCATTTATAGTCGTCTGTTGAAGTTAGAACATAGTGCCATTGCAATACCTTCTCTTAATCTAATTAAAAAAGTAAATGAAAATGTAAAATTACTGCAGGAAATTTGTTTTTGGGCAATGAAGGAAACCTTTATTCCCCCAATTTAAAATTCACCACTACAAAACCAACTTGTTGACTAGGGGCGTTGGAATCCAAATTCCATTGATGCATAAAAGCAGTTTTTTTGGCAGGTTCCAACAAGCAGGGATGGGTATTGGTAGTACCTCTTACCCCAGGGGTAGCACTAACCACTTTACCATTTCTGTCCACAACAATTTTCACTACAACCCTTCCTTCTTCGTTGCATTCTTGTTGCACCTTGCCTTTATTCACCAAAGATCTTCCATTGAGCCCATAACCTCCGGTACCACTGCCCGACCCGGGACTTCCGTAATAACTAGTTGCGTATGGGTCGCCGTCTGGCTGACCTTTATCCCCCGCCTTATTATCATCACCTTCGCCACCAGAAGCGGTTCCTTCGGATTTATTTATACCCCCGATCAACTCATCGAGTTTATTCTTTTTTGCCTGTTGTTCTTTCCTAACCTTTTCTTCAGCTTCCTTCTTTTCGCGAGCAATACGCTCCGCCTCGGCCTGAGCCTTTTTGGCTGCTTCGTCCGCCTTGCGTTTAGCTTCCTGCTGTTGTTTTATTTTTATGGATTCTTCGCTTTCCTGGGTAAGTAATTTTTCGGCAGGTTTCTCCTTGGCCACTTTTTCCTCCGGCACCTCTTCTACCACTTCTTCCACTTTTTCCTCTTGAACCTTAGGCTCTTTAATGGGAGTGTTGAGGGGTTCTGATTTAATCTTTTCTTTGGGTTGCACCCTGCCGCTACCAAAATCGGTTGTTCCAAAGTTCACCGAAATACCATTTTCTATTGGAGGATCCATGTATGTGAGTCCAATATAAAAAAGCAATAGCAATAGTACACTCAACAGAATTGTGGTAAGTGTAAATGATTTTTTCTCGTGTCTCGTGTTAAGTAATGACATTAATTTGGTCGCACTGCCAAAATAACCTTGTAATTATTCCTATTGGCAATATCCATTACGTTCACCGCTTCTTTAATGGCTACGCTCTCTTCTGCCCTAAGAATAATAGTAGGTTTCTCCTGCCCTTTTAGTGCCTTTTTTAATTCAATTTCTATATACTGTCCGTTAATCTTCTCGTTGTTTACAAAATATTCCAAATTCTTATTAATGCTTACCGATACATTTTGGGTATTTGTAGATTTCCCCTTTGCTTTGGGCAATAACAGATCCAATGCATTGGGCGAATTTGCAGTTAGCATAAAGAATATAAGCAATAGGAACACTATGTCCGTCATAGAGGACATGCTAAAATCTGGACTAACTTTATTTCTACCTTTTAGTTTCATTTGATATGTTCTAAAGAGGTTCGTTCAATAAATCTAAAAATTCCACCGCATTGGCTTCCATTTTATGTACTACCTTATCTGTCCTGTTTACTAAATGGTTATATCCTATATAAGCGATAATACCTACAATAAGACCGGCTACGGTAGTGGTCATTGCCGTATAAATACCAGAGGCCAAAGAACCCATTTCCGCCTGTCCACCACTGGTTGCCATTTGATGGAATGCCAAAATCATACCAATTACGGTTCCTAAAAACCCGATCATAGGTGCGGCTCCGGCAACGGTGGCCAAAACACTCACATTTTTTTCCAATTTATATACCTCAAGGGTACCTGCATTTTCTATAGCGGTATTAATATCGTCCAAGGGCTTCCCTATTCTGGATATTCCCTTTTCCGTTAACCTAGCTACCGGTGAATCTGTCTGAGCACACAATATTTTGGCCGCATCCAATTTACCATTGGTAACATGGTCCCGTATCTGGTTCATAAAATTGCTATCTATCTTTGAAGCTGCCTTAATCGCAAAAATCCGTTCAAAATAAATATACAGTGCCACAAAAAGCATTACAAACAAAACACTTATGATTAAGATACTTCCTGTACCGCCATTTACTATTAAATCAATGACAGAAAGCGTCTTTTCCTCGGACACAACTCCCTCTAATCCTGCCTCTTGAGCCAGGTCTTGTATCAATAACATATATTTTCTTTATTTAAGTTGCCTTAATAACGGTCTTTTATCGATTAAATTATGCGTTCAACACTAAATTTCTAATTAATATAAATCCTATGGCACCGGCAGCAAATCCAAGGAATGCCAACCATGCTATTTTCTTCAAATACCAGAAGAAGTCTATTTTTTCCATTCCCATAGCCACAACCCCTGCTGCAGAACCAATAATCAACATACTACCGCCTGTTCCAGCGGAGTAAGCTATGAAATGCCAAACAGGATCATCCATCCCTACAGAGAACATTCCTATACTGGCCGCGACTAGAGGCACATTGTCTATTACAGCGGACCCTACACCAAGGAAAAGCACCACTAAATCCGACACCAATTCTCCGCCAGACTCTGTTCCCAACATCGGCATTACCTCATCCAAAGTTCCAGCAAAATGGAACAACATCCCCAAAGATTCCAAAGCTGCCACAGCCATTAAGATACCCAAAAAGAAAAGAATACTTGGCAATTCAATTTTGGAAAGTGATTTATGTACTGGGCTGTGATGTGATTCTGCCTCACTTTCACCATCTATGTTGGAAATACTGAATTTGGAACTACTATATACTTCTGCAAATGTAGCTACCAAAGCCAAAGAAAGCATCATACCAACGTAAGGTGGCAAATGTGTTATGGTTTTGAAAAAAGGAACAAATATAATAGCCCCTAATCCTAAATAAAGCATGGTTGCCCCGTATTTGGACTTAGTTGGTTCCTCTTCATCCATGTCTGCATCAATATTCCCAGAAAATGCCTTGTACCTACTGGCAATAAAGGTGGGAACCACCATACAAATTATAGAAGGCAAAAGAACGTGTTCTATCAACTGGGCCGCAGATACCTTATTGGCAATCCACAACATGGTAGTGGTAACATCCCCAATTGGAGACCAAGCACCACCGGCATTGGCGGCAATGATGATCATACCTGCAAACCAAAGTCTTGTTTCCCTATCATTGATCACTTTCTGCAGAATGGTAATCAAAACAATGGTAGCGGTCAGGTTATCGATAATAGCTGAAAGTATAAAAGCCAAAATGGAGAACAACCACAACAATTTTCTTTTGCTCCTAGTTTTTATAAAACCTTTTATGGTTGCAAAGCCATCGAAATAATCTATTATTTCCACAATGGTCATCGCCCCCAGAAGGAAGACCAATATTTCTGCCGTTTTCCCAAGATGATGCAGCAAAATCTCATCTATATGGGTCGCCTCCAACTCCCGGAGCTCGGCATTGACCTCAAAAACCGGCATATGCGCCAAAGCTATAACCGCCCACAACAGAGCCATCATAGCCAAAGCGGGGATTAATTTGTCTATTTTAAGGTTATGCTCCAATGTTATTGCCAAGTAACCGGCAACGAATAAAATAATAATAATGGTCTCCATGCTATTATTGGTTTAGATTAATTGTTTCAAAGCAATCTCAAATCCGGTTTTACTGAGATTGACTTTTGATTTATTTTGGTCAAATATATTTAAAATTGCGTTTCTAATGGTATTTGAAGTGTCATTAAAAATAAGTTCGTCATCCATTGCCACCCTCCCCTCCATAAAATAGGCAAAGACCCGGGCCATTCCACAGTTGGATATAAAATCTGGAATTAGACTAACACGTTCGTCCGTATATTCCATTATTGGACCAAAAAATATTTCTTTATCAGCAAAGGGCACATTGGCTCCACAGCTGATCACGTCCAACCCGGCTTGGATCATTCTGGATATCTGTTCCTCAGTCACCAATCGGGATGCGGCACAGGGTACAAAAATCTCGGCGGGCAAATTCCATATTCTATCGTTCATTTCCGCAAATGGAATAATATTATCCGCAAAAAGCTCATTACCCTTTTTATTCAGAAAGAAAGTTCTTATTTCCTCCAAGGTATAGCCTTCCTCATTGATCACCCCTCCGGCACGATCTATAATCCCGACCACTTTGGCACCCATTTTGGCCAAATAAAAGGCCGCTGCGGAACCTACATTGCCAAAACCCTGAACAATGGCCCTTTTGCCTTTAACAGAACCACCGTGTATGTCATAATAATGTTTAACCGCTTCCGCCACTCCAAAACCGGTTATCATATCCGCAACCGTAAATTTTCTGGCCACCGAGGGTGAGTAGTCCTCCCCTTCCAAAACCTTAACAACCCCCAATCTTAATTGACCGATCCTATTGATCTTGTCCGCTTCGGTGGGCTTAAAGTGACCGTTAAAAACACCCTCTTGCGGGTGCCAAACGCCGGCGTCCTCCGTAATAGGGATAACCTCGTGAATTTCATCAACATTTAAATCCCCTCCGGTACCGTAATAACTTTTCAACAAAGGCGCTACCGCATGGTACCACCGTTTAAGTACCCCGACTTTTCTAGGATCGTTGGGGTTAAAATTAATACCGGATTTGGCACCTCCAATCGGTGGTCCTGAAACCGTAAATTTCACCTCCATTGTTTTTGCCAAAGATAAGACCTCGTTCATATCCAATCCTTCCCTCATCCTGGTACCGCCACCAGCGGCCCCACCGCGAAGGGAATTTATTACCGTCCACCCTTCTGCTTCCGTCTCTGGATCTTTCCAGTTGAAGACAATTTCAGGGGCTTTATTTTCATATATTTTTAATAACTCTTTCATTGCACCTTACAATTATTTTAATGATTTCATTTGCTAATAAGGGGACTCTTCACATCCTTATGGTTTATTTTACCAGCCTAGCTAATGTTGCCTCATAATTGATAAGTTCTTTTTACAGATAAAAAAGTATACAACCGAACAAATATAAAAATATAGATTAGGTTTTAATGTTTTTATTGCCCATTATTATTCCATTCTATACTCGTATATTTGTAATATTCTCATAATTTTTTCTAACAAATGGATTTTACACTATCGGAAGAACAGTTGATGATACAGCAGGCAGCAAGGGATTTTGCCCAAAATGAATTATTACCCGGGGTCATTGAAAGAGATGACGCCCAGAAATTCCCTGCAGAACAAGTAAAAAAAATGGGGGAACTCGGATTTATGGGAATGATGGTTGCCCCCAAGTACGGAGGAAGTGGTCTGGACACTATTTCATATGCCATTGTTATGGAAGAACTTTCCAAAGTAGACGCCTCAGCCTCGGTCATTGTATCTGTCAATAATTCTTTGGTATGTTGGGGACTGGAAACTTTTGGCAGCGAAGAACAAAAGGAAAAATACTTAACCCGATTGTCCACAGGACAAAGTATTGGGGCGTTCTGTCTTTCCGAGCCTGAAGCGGGCAGCGATGCCACCTCCCAAAAAACAACGGCTGTGGACCGAGGGGACCACTATGTACTAAATGGCACCAAAAACTGGATTACCAATGGAAATTCAGCTGAAATATATTTGGTCATTGCCCAGACCGATGTTTCAAAGGGGCATAAAGGGATAAACGCGATAATTGTAGAAAAGGGCATGCCCGGTTTTGAAATAGGCCCTAAGGAAAATAAATTGGGAATAAGGGGCAGTGACACTCACTCCCTTATCTTTAACGATGTAAAAGTTCCCAAAGAAAACAGAATAGGCGAAGACGGATTTGGTTTTAAATTTGCCATGAAAACACTTGCTGGGGGCAGAATAGGAATTGCCGCCCAAGCTTTGGGTATCGCAGCAGGCGCCTATGAATTGGCCCTTAAATATTCTAAAGAGCGAAAGGCTTTTGGTACCGAGATTAGCAATCACCAAGCCATAGCGTTTAAACTTGCAGATATGCACACCCAAATTGAAGCAGCGAGACATTTGGTCTACAAAGCGGCATGGGACAAGGACCAAGGCAATAACTATGACCTTTCAAGTGCAATGGCAAAACTTTACGCTTCCCAGGTAGCTATGGACACTGCCATTGAAGCAGTGCAAATTCATGGTGGCAATGGCTTTGTAAAAGACTACCATGTGGAAAGAATGATGCGGGACGCCAAGATTACCCAGATCTACGAAGGAACCTCAGAAATTCAGAAAATTGTAATTTCGCGTAGTATTTTAAAAGAATAATATTCACTAAATTAGATTTATCCCCTATTTTTACGGGGTAAAACCTGAAATAAATAAAATTAATAAATAACAACCCCTAATCTAAATGGGGTGATCAACCAGAAATAACCAATTTTACAATATTAACCCCCTGTTAATAGGAAAAAAATCAATATACAAAGCTTAATATTGAGGAAATCCCAAATTAACGGGCTCAAATATCAGAATATGCATTTTTTTTAACGTTGAATTATAAACGTTGAATTTCTTTCGCACTATTTAATATTGCACTGCATTAAATGTAAATATTTTGATATTTTTGAATAAATATGATAATTTATGAAGCTGAGAAAACAAGGATTGTACCTACCAGAATTTGAACATGACAACTGTGGCGCAGGATTTATTTGTAGTCTAAAAGGAAAAAAGTCGAATGATATTATTCATAAGGCTTTGGAAATATTAGAAAGGCTGGAGCACAGGGGAGCTGTAAGTTCGGATGGAAAAACTGGAGATGGTGCCGGAATCCTAATAGACATTCCACATGATTTTTTTCAGGACGTATGTAACTTTGAGCTTCCTGAACCAGGTAGTTATGCTGTGGGCAATGTCTTTTTACCTCAAAAGGAAAACCAACGTGACTACTGTATAGAGGTTTTTGAAAACAACATTAAAAAACAAGGTTTAAAATTATTGGGATGGAGGGAAGTACCTGTAAACAAATCCATACCTGGAAGAATAGCCGCAGAGACCGAACCTTTCGTAAAGCAAGTATTTGTTGCTAGAGAGAATGACGAACAAGATTTCTTCCATTTCAACTTAAAATTATTCATAGCCAGAAAGGTTACCGAACATACCATAAACGCTTCCAAGTTATCTGAAAGCAAGTTTTTCTATGTTCCGAGTCTATCCACCAAAATTATAATCTTCAAAGGGCTTTTGATGCCGGAAGATATCAGCTTATACTATAAGGACCTTATGGATCCAAGGGTAGTCACCAGATTGGCCCTTGTGCACCAACGTTTTTCCACCAATACATTCCCTACTTGGGATTTGGCCCAACCTTTCCGCTATATGTGCCATAATGGGGAAATCAATACCCTGAGAGGCAATGTTACAAGAATGCGTTCCAGGGAGGAATTAATGAAAAGTGATTGGTTCGGAGACGAAATAAAAAATATTATCCCTATTATATTACCAGGGAAGTCGGATTCCGCTACCATGGACATGGTCGTTGAATTATTGTTAATGACAGGAAGATCACTCCCTGAGGTTATGATGATCTTGGTACCCGAGGCTTGGGAAAAGAACAATGAAATGTCCGAAGCAAAAAAGGCATTCTATGAGTACCACTCCTGTTTAATGGAACCATGGGACGGTCCTGCCTCTATACCTTTTACCGATGGAAACTACATAGGTGCCGTATTGGACAGAAATGGATTGCGTCCATCTCGATATTCCGTTACAAAGGACGGTTATGTTATTATGTCGTCTGAGGTTGGGGTTGTAGAACTTGAGCCCGAAAATATTGAAATGCACGGAAGATTGGAGCCGGGAAAAATGTTCTTGGTAAACATGGAAGAAGGGCGCATTGTCAATGACGAAGAAATTAAGGAAGCAATTGCTTTAAGGTACCCCTACAAAGAATGGTTGAACAAAAATTTGGTTCACCTTAAGGATATCCCATACAATGACTGTCCACTTTTCTTAAACGAGGCTTCCGTACAAAAGAGAAAAGCAGTATTTGGATATACCTTGGAAGATATAAATACCATTATACTTCCCATGGGAAAAACGGCCAAGGAGCCATTGGGATCAATGGGGTCTGACACTCCTATCGCTATTTTATCCGATCGCCCCCAACTAATATATAACTACTTTAAGCAATTGTTCGCACAGGTTACCAACCCGCCATTGGATGGTATTCGCGAGGAGCTGATTACAGATATTAGCCTAACCTTGGGAAGCGATCATAACATTTTTGAATTTTCAGAGCTTCATTGCCGAAAATTAAAAATTAAAAATCCAGTTATATCCAAGGAAGATTTGGATAAAATAAAGAATTATGATGCCAGCCCTGACTATAAGGTAGTTTCCATTGCGATGCTTTATGACATTGATAAGGGACATAACGGCCTTGAAGATGCTTTGGAATCCATTTTAATACAAGCAGAACAAGCTATTGATGAAGGTGCCAATATCATTATTTTATCGGATAGAAATGTTAGTAAGGAAAAAGCTCCCATTCCAGCCTTGTTGGCATGTTCATTTGTAAACAGCGGACTTCAGAGGTTGGGCAAACGTTCCAAACTAAGTGTAATTATTGAATCTGCCGAACCTAGGGAAGTTCATCATTTTGCCTTACTATTTGGATTTGGGGCAAGTGCTATAAACCCTTATTTGGTCAACGAAATTATAGCGGAACAAATTGAAGAGCACGATATAACCGAATATACTTTTGAAGAAGCCATTAACAACTACAACAAAGCTGTTGGCAAGGGTATTCTTAAGGTAATGAACAAAATTGGAATTTCCACTCTAAACTCATACCGCGGATCCCAATTGTTCGAATGTATTGGAATAAACACCTCCACTGTAGACAAGTACTTCCCTAATACACCCACTAGAATTCAGGGTATAGGGCTTTATGAAATTGAGAAGGAAATTGCAAAACGTCATCACAGAGCATACATAGATAAAGAAATTGCCGCAAATTTAGATTTGGAAATCGGCGGACAATATCGCTGGAGGCGAGATGGTGAAAAACACCTTTTCAACCCTTTAAGTGTTGCCAAACTACAGAAGGCCGTTAGAAACAACGAACCGGAATCCTATAAGGACTTTGCCCAAATGGTGAACGAGCAATCCAAGGATTTAATGACCATACGCGGTCTTTTTGAATTCTCCAATTACGACCCCATTCCTTTGGATGAAGTGGAACCATGGACAGAAATAGTAAAACGTTTTAAAACTGGTGCAATGTCTTATGGCTCCATCAGCAAGGAAGCACATGAGAATTTGGCCATCGCCATGAACAGGATCGGTGGAAAAAGTAATTCCGGTGAAGGCGGGGAGGATGCAGAGCGTTTTTACAAGAACCAAACCGGGGATTGGAAAAACAGTGCCATCAAACAAGTTGCTTCCGGTAGATTTGGGGTTACTTCCAATTATTTGACCAACGCCAAAGAAATTCAGATAAAAATGGCACAAGGGGCCAAACCAGGTGAAGGTGGGCAATTACCCGGACCAAAAGTAAATCCGTCCATTGCCAAAACTAGAAATTCCACGCCATATGTGGGATTGATTTCACCTCCACCCCATCATGATATATACTCTATTGAGGATTTATCCCAATTGATTTTCGATTTAAAATCTGCAAATCGCGAGGCAAGGATCAACGTTAAATTGGTTTCCGAAGTGGGTGTGGGTACGGTAGCAGCCGGTGTTTCCAAAGCAAAGGCAGACGTTATTCTTATATCCGGCCATGATGGTGGTACCGGGGCTTCCCCATTAACATCCTTAAAGCACGCCGGACTTCCATGGGAATTGGGAATTGCCGAGGCGCAACAAACCTTGGTACTGAACGACCTAAGGAACAGGATAGTCCTGGAATGTGACGGCCAGTTAAAAACTGGAAGGGATGTAGCAATAGCTTGTTTGTTGGGAGCAGAAGAGTTTGGATTTGCCACAGCACCATTGGTAGCCTCAGGATGTATCATGATGCGTGTATGTCATTTAAATACCTGCCCAGTAGGTATTGCGACACAAAATCCTGAACTGCGCAAGAAGTTTGAAGGTAAGCCCGAACACGTTGTTAACTACATGTACTTTGTAGCCCAAGAACTTAGGGAAATAATGGCCCAATTAGGGTTTAGGACTATTGAGGAAATGGTTGGACAAGTACAAAAACTGGACCGTAAAAAAGCTTTGGAACATTACAAGGCTGCAGGTATAGACCTTACTCCAATTTTATATCAGGTTGATGTACCAAAAGGAACCAAATTCTACAATACCCAGAAACAAAAACACGATATTGAAAAGTCTATTGAGTTTGAAATATTGGAGAAAGCCCATCCGGCCCTGTTCAGGAAAGAAAAAATCTCTTTGGATTTCCCTATACATAATACCGATAGAGCCGTTGGTGCGATTACCAGTAATGAAATTTCAAAAATTTATGGTGTAGATGGTTTACCCGAAAACACCTTAAAACTTAATTTCACAGGATCGGCAGGACAAAGTTTTGGGGCATTTGCAACCAAAGGCCTTACCATGATCGTCAATGGAAACACCAATGATTATTTAGGAAAAGGGCTATCCGGAGCTAAGTTAATTATAAAAGTACCGTACAAGTCCACTTTAAAACCAGAGGACAACGTAATAACCGGAAACGTTACGCTTTATGGAGCAACCTCCGGAGAAGCCTATATAAACGGAAAAGCCGGTGAACGCTTCTGCGTAAGGAATTCAGGAGCACAGGCTGTCGTAGAGGGAATTGGCGATCATGGTTGTGAGTATATGACTGGTGGTACAGCAGTTATTCTTGGTGAAGTGGGAAGAAACTTCGGAGCTGGAATGAGTGGAGGTATTGCCTACATCTTTGATGAAAAAAATACCTTCAGAAGAAATTGCAATAC
This sequence comes from Arenibacter algicola, assembly GCF_018860365.1. Classification (GTDB taxonomy): domain Bacteria; phylum Bacteroidota; class Bacteroidia; order Flavobacteriales; family Flavobacteriaceae; genus Arenibacter; species Arenibacter algicola_B. Next base: position 25,341 of record NZ_JAHKPO010000009.1, on the reverse strand, counting down.
GGAAGCTTTAAACCTATTAAAAGTAGAGGACGACAATGATATTGCTGAATTGAAAGGCCTTATAGAAAACCACTATAATGCCACACTTAGCCCAATAGCACAAAGGATCCTTGAAAATTGGGAAGATTGCCTACCAAAATTTATTAGGGTTTTCCCTGAAGAATACAAGCAGGCTTTGATACGTTTAGAAAAAGAAAAATTAGAAACGATATAATCGAAATATGGGAAAGATAACAGGATTTTTGGAATTCGATAGAAAAGTAGAAGAATACGCTCCTGTAGAGGATAGAGTGAAAAACTACAAGGAATTTACGCTCCCAATGAAAGAAAAGGAGCTTAAGGACCAAGGCGCAAGATGTATGGACTGTGGTATTCCTTTTTGTCACAGTGGGTGTCCGTTAGGTAATCTAATACCTGATTTCAACGACGCAGTTTACCTTGGCAAATGGGATAAAGCTGCAGAAATATTGCACTCCACCAACAACTTCCCGGAATTTACGGGTAGGCTTTGTCCCGCGCCTTGCGAGGAAGCTTGTGTATTGGGTATCAATGAAGACCCGGTAACTATAGAGAACATTGAGAAAAACATTGTTGAAACAGCTTTCAAAAAAGGCTGGGTAGTAGCAGAACCTCCCGCTAGCAGAACTGGAAAAACAGTTGCCGTTATTGGATCGGGTCCCGCCGGACTTGCAGCGGCCCAACAGTTGAACAGAGCAGGACACCTGGTTACCCTTTTTGAAAGGGATGAAAAAGTTGGAGGCCTTCTAAGATATGGTATTCCTGATTTTAAGATGGAAAAAAATATCATTGACAGAAGGGTTAAGATTTTAGAGGAAGAAGGTATTATAATTAAGACCGGTGTTCATGTGGGCGTTGATGTTTTGGCTACAGAACTCAAAGATCAATTTGATGCCATTGTACTTTCTGGTGGTGCCACCGTGAGAAGAGGACTGCCTATAGAAGGAGCAGACCTTAAAGGTGTAGTGCAAGCCATGGATTTCTTAAAACAAAATAATAAGCGCGTAGACGGTATTAAAGATCTGGGCGAGGAAATAAAAGCTACTGGCAAAAACGTTGTGGTTATAGGTGGGGGAGATACGGGATCTGACTGTATTGGAACCTCCATTAGACACGGCGCCACTTCGGTATCCAATTTTGAAATATTAGGGAAACCTCCAGTAGGACGTCCGGAAGATCAACCTTGGCCATTTTGGCCAATGCGATTGCGAACAAGTTCTTCCCACAAAGAAGGTGTAGAGCGCTTTTTTAGCATTTCCACCAAAAAATTCATTGGTGATAAAAATGGTAATTTAAAAGGACTTATTACTTCTGAAGTAGAGTGGGTTCCACAACCCGGACAACGACCTATGCTTAAGGAAGTTCCAGGTACTGAAAAAGAGTGGAAATGCGAATTAGCACTTTTGGCGATGGGCTTTACAGGTTCCGAAATGACAGTAGCCGAGCAATTGGGCCTTGAGGCCGATCCACGTACCAATATTAAGGCCAGTGAAGCCGATTATAAGACCAACGTCCCTGGCGTATTTGTAGCCGGTGACCAAAGAAGAGGGCAATCCTTAATAGTTTGGGCCATTTCCGAAGGTAGACAAGCGGCTTACCATGTAGATACCTATCTCATGGGAACGTCTTATTTACCATTAAAAGGAGAGGGAGACCTACCAAGGGTTTAATATATTTTCTGAAGACCGGAATAGATAAAAAAAATCCAACCCGTTACATGGGTTGGATTTTTTTTATTTCACCATCGGCGAGCCTAGCCTCAGTTACATATACTTATACGATCAAGCATCTTAACTAACCTAAATAACATTATTTTATTGATGTCCTTAAGGTTACGGCAACTTCGCAAAGTTTAAACTATTAGAACTAAGCAACCTTAAAATCCCACAATAGGAATTAGATTACATTTTCCATGTACCGCTCTCCGCAGTAATTTCCACATCCCAATCTTGCGGTGGATTATTTTTGTATTTAAGGTCACTATCCTCTAATGGAAAAGAATTAACCACCTCCAATAGACTGTTATAACTATTTTTCCTCTCGGCAGTATTAAGACTGTCCATTAGGTTATGGCGCTCAAAGGGATCATTGACCAAATCAAAGAACTGTTCCGGTTTACCGTTGGAATCTATATATAATTTGAATTGTTGGTCCCGTAGAACCCTATCCCTGAATTTAAATTGATTTTCTACACCATTTTCGGTTAGCCGAGCAAAGTTTCCACCACCCATACCTAATATCCATTTGCGTTGCGAGGCCTCGTCACCCTCCAGCAAAACCTTCGCAAAAGACTTACCATCTATAATGTGCGAGGCATTGATATCTGTCCATTTATCCTTTGAGTCAACCCCTGCCAGGTCCAAAAAGGTTGGAAGGACATCCGTAAAATCTATAAGGGCATTCGATTCCTGACCCGCTTTAATATGCCCAGGCCAACTAACCACAAATGGTTCACAGATTCCCGCTTCCAAGGTAGTGGACTTACCACCTTTTACCTGTTCCCCTTTATAAGTACCCGATATGGATTGAGTGGTACCATTATCTGTAGTAAAGACGATCATGGTGTTTTCCAACAGACCATTTTGCTTTAAAGCCTCTACCAGTTGCCCTAAAATCTTATCGGTATAGCGCACCATAGCCTTGTGCTTGCCCAAATTATCATTTGCAGATTCGTCCGGGGTATTTACCAAAGGAGTATGGGTCAATACCATAGGGTAGTAAACAAACATGGGACCTTCCTTATTTTCTTGCAGAAAATCTATGATAAAATCACGAAAAATATCCGGTCCAAAAGCACCGGGATAGGTCTTACTGCCTTCTTTGGTATAAACATAAGGATCCCAGTATCTTTCGGCACTGGCCTCGATACCTGCCTCGTAACCCGTCCACATACAGTATTCATCAAATCCAGCTTTCTCCAACGCATCCGGTTCTACCCTAAAATCATCGATCTGCCATTTACCAGCTATACATGTTTTGTAACCCGCCCTTTTCATTTCATTGACCAAGGTAGGGTTCTCTGTTTCATCAAAATGGGCACTCCCGCCCCAGCGGGGAACATCCCAATGGTTGACCCAACCATGTCTAAAAGGGTATTGACCTGTAAGCAAAGTCACCCTTGTAGGAGTACATTGGGGCATGGAATATACATTGTTGAACTTAATACCAGACCGGGTCAGCGCATCTATATTAGGAGTCTCTATATCCTCCGCACCGTAACTACTGATCCATTCCTTCCCCAGATCATCGACCAAAACAAACAATATGTTAGGTGGTTGCTGGTTCGTGGATAACTTGGTTTTAGCTGTATCGCCACAACCAAATAAAAACACAAGAACGCTGGCAAAAAGTATTCTTTGCATCAACATGAATGGTTATTCCCTTTAATTATACATTTTGTTATAGAGATCATTAAGATCCAACTTATCTTCCATTGTTTTTTGCAGCTCCAATAGGTCGGCAAAAAGGGTTTTTACCTTCTCCTTATATTCTGGACTTTCGGACAGATCTTTCATTTCGTTCGGATCATTCTCCATGTCGAACAAAAGTACCTTATCTATTTTCGGGTAGATCAAAAGTTTAAATCCGTCTTTACGTATCATACGCTGTACATCTATATAGGCACCGTAAACTCCATTATAATGACTTTCCTGTCTTTCTCCTTTTATGATATCCAAAAAGCTATTGAACTGAACGTAATCCGGCTTCTCTACACCAGCCAATTCCAGGGAAGTTGCCATAATGTCCTGCAGATAAACATCCTGATCCAAAGTTTTTCCCTTCGGAATGCCAGGACCTACTACCATCATCGGAATACGCACACTATGGTCGAACATACTCTGTTTCCCAATAAGGCCGTGATGCCCTACAGACAGACCATGGTCCGCACCGAAAAAGATATAGGTATTATCCATTTTTCCCGTAGCCTCCAAGGAATCCAAAATAACCCCTATCTGCTCATCCATGTGGCTCAACAGGGCATAATATTCCTGACGGTGCACCTTCACCGCATATTCCGTTCTTGGGAATGGTGCCAAGGCTTCATCCCTTAGACCCGGCTGATTGCCCATATCATCCTTATATGGATATTCTGGTAAAAAGTTTTCAGGTACCTTGATATTTTCCAGCGGATACATATCCAGGAAGCGTTGGGGTGCCTGCCTCGGGTCATGGGTTGCGTTAAAGGCCAGGTACATAAAAAAGGGGTCTTCTTTTTTGGTGGCCAAATCTATAAATGCAAGAGCATCATCACGGACCACTTCGCTCCAATGTTTACCGCCTTCCCAGAACCCCCCCTGAAGCGTATCTGTAGGTTGCCATTCCGTATCGTCCGGACCCGTTGGTCGGCCATAGCCAAGCGGCATATAATCGTTCCAGTCCTTCATGTCCCCGGATTCCGCTTTCCATTTTTTAATGGCAGCACCCAATTCGTTTCCACGATCTCCGGGCATGCCGGGACGAATGTGCCGTGCATCATTAAAGATAGTACCTGCAGGTGCCTGTACATGCCATTTCCCTGTCATATAAGTATCATAACCTTGCTTTTGCATTAAGCGGCTCCAGGTCTCGTTCAATGCCGTGGAGTCTCCTTTGGACCACAGTTCACTTTTATCCCTAGCATTCCAAATATACGAACCGGAAATAATCATAGCCCGTGATGCCACACAAATGGCACCGTTCCAGCCACCCATATTATAGGCATGGGTAAAGGAAGTACCTCCATTTACCAAGCGATCCAAATTAGGGGTATGCACCTCGTCAAAACCCAGGGCCCTAATACTTTCGAAGGTCTGGTCATCGGCAAACAGAAAAACGATATTGGGCTTGTCTCCAGTCTCGGAGACCTTTTCAGATCCGGATGGCTTACAGGATCCAAGTAGAAAAATACTAAGTAAGGGTAGGCATAAAAGTAATCTCATATTGGTTATTTTTGGTATGTAAAATTAAATCTCAATTATTCTTTAATGGAAGAGTCGCCAAATTAATCAATAATCCTTGCCCAAAGCACTCGTCTCCTGAGAATCCTTCCATTGATTCCAGTAAGCAACCATTTCGTTCAACTTTTGGGGCTGCTCATTTGCCAGATTATTATTTTCGCCCATATCAGTACGGATATTATAAAGAGCAAAATGCTGTCCGCTATCATCACTATAAATCTTGTACTCGTTGTCTATCAGAGCTGCTTGTTCCTGAAAATCAAAGGCCAAAGGTTCTGTCCTTCGCTTTACTTCGCCTTTTACAATGGGCAAAATATCCACCCCATCATAAGGCCTTTTATTTTTTGCAAGGTCCACGCCCAAGATATTGGCTATAGTCGGAAAATAATCGGAAGTGAAGCAAGGAATATCTACCTTGGTTCCCGGCCCAATTTTCCCTTCCCATTCCATGATACCAGGAACCCGGATTCCACCCTCATGCAAACTTCTTTTTCTTCCCGTGAGTCCGTTGGTAAGGCCTTGGGTCCTGCCCTTGACCGACTTTCCCTCGGGACCATTGTCGCTGGTATAGAAGAGCACCGTATTTTCGGCAACACCCAATTCCCGTAACTTATCGCGTAATCGCCCTACCTGCTTGTCCAATGCGGATATTACACCATAATAATGTTGCTGGTCTTCGGAAAGGTCCGTATAAGGCTTTCTGTCATCATCCCCTGCCAAAACCGGCAAATGGGGAGTATGGAACCAAATAATACTTAAAAATGGTTTGTCATTTTTTACGGCATCTTCTATAAATGGGATGGCCCTGTCCATGATTACCCTGGAATCGTCACCTTCCAAATTTTCTTTAGCAATTTCACCCGGCCCGGTCCAGTAAGAGGTATTAAAAGGTTCCCCTTCCTTTAAATTCCCATTTACGTCACCTGATGATTGTGGAGGGGTGATCATGGGATCCCAGGTGGGAACCTTGGATTCCGTCACAAAACTAACATCGAAACCATGGTCCCAGGGAGGGGCATAGTCCCCATCAAATTTTTCCCTTCCTCCCCTATTGGCTTCTACAATATCACGTGTCAGGGTTCCCAAATGCCATTTACCAAAATGTCCCGTAGTATAGCCCAAATCTTTGACCATTTCTCCCAAGGTAATTTCCTCGGGCTTCACATGGCCGCAATTGGCATGACAGATTCCGTAGCGAAGCGGATGTCTACCCGTCATTACGCTTCCGCGTGTTGGGGAACATACGGCCGAAGCTGAATAGAAACGTTCAAAAACAGCTCCATTGGCCGCCATGGCATCCAAATTAGGAGTTTTTAGGTGAGGATGTCCGTTATACGCCATATCCCCCCAACCCTGGTCATCGGCCATCAGTAGTATGATATTGGGGCTTTCTTTTTCAAGTGGAATGTCCTTCGTTTTTTTTAAACCTTCCGAACAACCCACTAAAAATAGTATACCTACAACCCAGATTTTAACTAATTTCATAACACAACATTTATTTTTAAAGCAAGAAATTTCTATATAAAAAGAAGCAAGGTACCAACAAAATAATTTTAGAAGACAATTGTGAAGTTAAAAAATAAAGACTAGGATTAAAAAACTCCTGATTTTAACTTTTTCAACGCCTAGAAATTACAGGCTGGGGAAATTCAAACTCCCCAACCTAAACTTCCATCTAACGAATTAATATCTCAAACAATACTACATTCAATTACTATTAACAGCCCTTCTACCAACCTGGATTCTGAGTTAAATTAGGATTTAGCCTAATCTGATTATCTGGAATTGGAAAAAGTAACATATGGTCTTCAACATTTTTTCCCTGAGCTCTCATTACCGTCAAGAATTGCCCTCTTCTTTTTAAGTCCCATGCTCTTTGTCCTTCAAATGCCAACTCGAATCTCCTTTCCTCCAGAACTGCAGTCCTAAATTCATCTTGAGATAAGCCTGTCAAATCAGGAAGATCGGACATTACACCGTTTCTAGCCCTTTCGCGCACCTTATTGATCCAAATATATTTTTGGCCATCGCCGGGATCAACCTCATTCAGAGCCTCGGCGGCAATCAACAAAATATCCGCATACCTAATAACATTAAAGTTAACCCCCGACTGCAACTCGTTGGCACGATCATCAAACTTGCTTACATAATAAGGAAAGACTCCCGGTCCATAAGCCTCCTCCATGGTTATTGTTCCGGTCACACCATCAATATGCTCATAGCTATCTGCAATAGTTACAGATCGGCGATATGATATTGGATTGTCTGCATTAAATTCGGCGCTCGGTGCAATTGATCCACCCACCACTGTATTGGCCCAAAAAGAGTTGCCATATTGCCCTGGTAATGCCCGTGGGCCAAATGATCCGGGAATAGAGTTATTCCTCTCACCACTCAGATATTGGATTTGATACACATGTTCCACACCATTATTATGCTCTGTTTTAAATGCATTGGCATAATCGGAAAAGAGATCATATTGTTCTGAATCGATTACTTTTTTGGCATGGGCATAAGCGTTAGGGTAATCACCTATGTAAAGGTAAATACGCGCAAGCAAAGCTTCTGCTATATAGGCATTTAACCTTCCAGCTGCACTTGTTGTAGGTAATTCCAATGCAGCTTCGTTCAAATCCCTCAGAATTAGACCGTAGACCTCGTCCGAGCTAGCCCTTGGCGAATTCACCTCATCAAAACCTACTGTAGGGGTTTCATATATGGGCACTCCGCCCATGGCACGGACCAAATGCCAATAAAACAAAGCACGAAGCGCTTTAGCTTCTGAGACAATATCAGCTCTCTTCTCTACATCAAAATCAATTTCTGCTGTATAAAGTGCAACCTCATTGGCCAAATTGATACCATCATATGCACTTCTCCAAAACCCTTCAGTAGTACCATTATTATAAGTAAATTCATCCCATTCGAACAAATCCGATACATTTGGTGAGGTAGTTGCATTATCTGCATTTACCTCTCCATAGTTAATAGCAGTGTTACCATATAAACTATATACAGAATTATATACCCCGTACAGCCCTGCAATGGCATCGTCCTCTGAAGAATAAAAATTTGCTATACTTATGTTTCCCGTAGGGTTCTCTTCAAGATAACTTTCGCAAGATGTCATGAATAGCAAGAACGACATCAAAGCACTTATAAAATATTTTATATTTTTCATGATATTTTCCTCTTTAAATTAAAATCCCAATTTCACTCCCAGCCTAAAACTTCGCGATGATGGATAGGCTCCATTGTCAACACCAAAACTAACATTGTTAGTAGCGTATAAATCCACTTCTGGATCGAAACCGGAATAATTGGTTATGGTGATTAGGTTATCGGCTGCAACAAAAAGCTGTGCACTTCTACACCAGTCCAAACCAAGTTCATCTATTGGCAAGTCATAGGAAAGATTAATTGTTTTAAATCTCAAATACGAACCATCCTCCACATTTCTATCGCTAAAATTCTTCCACTCCCCAGCATTAGTAAGCGGTGCCTCAATTGTATTACTCGATCCCGGACCAGTCCAACGTTCATCAAAGGCCTTTTGAAGCACATTGTGTTTTTGGGGTTGGGCGTATAACCCTATAGTATTCATATTGGCCAAATCGTTCCCTTGACTCCCGTTAATAAAGATGGAGAGATTAATGTTTTTATATGAAAAAGTATTGGTAAACCCGTATATAAAATCGGGGTTGGGGTCACCAACAACTTCTCTATCATCCAAATTAGTCTTAAATCCATCGCCGTTCAGATCCTTATATTTTGGCAGTCCTACCCTATTAACTCCACCAACAGTATTGCCTGCAGATATAATTTCTTCTTCCGATTCCCAGATTCCCAAAAAGCGATAACCAAAAAACTGACCTAATGGTTCGCCTTCCCGTGCAATTGAATATCCATAGGCAGTCTCACCCCTACCTATTCCATTAATAAGTTCTTCAGTACCTTCAGGTAGTTCCAATAGTTTATTTCGATTAAAGGAAATGTTGAAATTGGAACTCCACGATAGTTTTCCGAAATTATGGTTGTATCCAAGATCAAACTCAAACCCCCTGTTCTCCACTTTTCCTATATTTTGTACACTTGTGGAATAGCCGGACTGTGTAGGTATGGCTACACTTAACAAAAGGTCTTCTGTGGTTTTAACATAATACCCTGCTTCCAGATTCAAACTACCATCCAGAAAACCCATTTCTAAGCCTAGGTCGGTCTGTTTTGTACGTTCCCATTTTAGATCAGGGTTATTAATACGATTGGGTGCTAGGCCAACAACAGGAACACCTCCAATAATAGGTTGTGCAGTTGATGCGTAAAGCGCCAAAGAATTATAAGCTCCGATAGACTCGTTACCTGTTAAACCATAACTCCCTCTTAGTTTTAACTTACTAAACACATTTAGATCTTTGATAAAATCTTCCTCTATCAATCGCCAAGCAAGTGCTCCTGAAGGGAAAACACCCCATTTTCTACCGTTTCCAAATTTCGAAGATCCGTCCCTACGAATTGAAGCCGTTGCTATATACTTATTATTAAATACGTAATTGACCCGTCCTAAATATGACAGCAAAGCTGTTTCAGTTGCCCCGCTTTTTGATGGGCGGGGATCGGAACCAAGCTCCAAGTTATTGAACTCCACTAAATCTGTGAAAAAGTCGTCCGTCCGGGAAAATACACTTTCCAGCTTGTTACTTTGAAAAGTATATCCTATAACTGCATCCAAGCGATGCATTTCTCCAAAGCTCTTGTTGTAATTGAAGGTGTATTCTGATAACAAATTGGTTCTTTGTACATTACCTATAGAAGCTATACCGTTATTTGGTAATGCTTGGGTTTCCGCTGTGGTTGGTGTATAAGCATTCCTTTTGGAGTTAATAAGATCTGCACCAAAATTAGCTTTAAAAGAAAAGCCATTGAATAGTTCATATTGCAAAAAAGCATTGCTTAATATACGTGTATTATACGTAATATCTGTTCGTGTTTTAGCAATTGAAACCGGGTTCTCCAGTACCTTTACGGTTTCATCGTGATTATGAATATAATTACCTTCACTGTCGGTAACCGGAATAACTGGTGTGGTGGCCAAAGCATTCCAAAGTGGTGTATCATTTTGATAACCTCCGCCGTCTGAATCCACTGCATCATTAATGGTTCTGGTAATATTGGTATTCATACCAAATTTTAATCTTTCGCCTAAATCTTGATCGAGATTAAACTTTAATCCGGCCCTTTTAAAATTAGATTCGATAATTATTCCATCTTGATCCATATAATTTCCCGAAACCAAATATCGCGTACCTTCCCGACCTCCAGATACAGTAAGATTATAATTATTTGTGATTGCAGTTCTAAATATTTGATCTTGCCAATCCGTACCTTCCCCAAGTTCCACCGGTAATGGTTTATTTACACCATCATAAATAAGCGGTTGATTGTTGTTAACGGCCCATTCGTTAGTCAATATGGCCAGCTCTTCTGCGTTCGCCAAATCTAATTTTTTTCTTACCGTACTTATACCTGTAGAATATTCAAAATCTATTTTAGCTTTACCAATACTTCCCCTTTTGGTTGTAACTATTACAACACCGTTCGCCCCTCTTGCACCATATATGGCCGTGGCCGAAGCGTCTTTAAGTACTTCGATCGAGGCAATTTCACCCGGGCTAATACTTGTTAAAGGGTCACTGGCAGAAGCTCTATTACCACCTGCCTCTGGAGTAGTATTTTCATTATCTATTGGAAAACCATCAACTACATAAAGAGGTTGACTAGAGGCATTGATCGAATTTGTACCCCTTACCCTGATTCGAATCCCCCCTCCTGGAGCATTCGAAGCAGCCCTGATATCCACCCCAGAGGCCTTGCCTTGCAAAGCTTGAACAAAAGTATTGGATGGAGTTTTCTCCAAATCAACACCCTTAACAGAGGAAACCGATCCTGTTAAATCTTTCTTTCTAACAGTTCCATAACCCACAACCACAACCTCGTCCAAACCTGCTGCATCTTCCTCGAGTGCAACAGAAAGATTTGATTGTCCGTTAATAGGGATCTCCTTGGTTGCATATCCAATGTACGAAACAACAAGGGTCACGTTTTCATTGGCTACTTCAATAGAAAAATTGCCATCAAAATCGGCCGTAACACCGTTAGAGGTTCCTTTTTCTACGATATTGGCCCCAGGTAAAGGAACGCCATCCCCATCTGTGATTACACCAGATACTTGGAACTGTACCGGGACCACTTTCTTTTTTGGTATAACAACCCCGATCTTGGCCGATATAGCAGTATTTGTTTTTTTGGTAAGTATTACCTGTCGATCCACAGTTTTATAACTGGTATTGGTATTAGCAAAAAGCAGGGCCAACACCTCCGATATTTTTCTTTTTTTGATACGTAACGTTACTCTTCGATCAAGATCTATCTGAGCACTCTCATACAAAAACCGAAACTCCGAAATTGCCTCTATTTCACTAAAAACCTGTTCCATGGGAACATTATCGAATTCTAAGGTTAATTTGGTACCCTGGGCATAGGTATTTGCCTGAATCTCAAATAACGAAACTATAAGCAAAAATGTAGTCAGTTTCATCTTCAAGTCTAATTTGGGGAAAAGCCTATAAAGCAAGACCCCCATAAATTTATTTTTCATAATTTTGGTTTGATTAAATGATTTTGAAAAGGTCGTTTAATTATTAGTTCTTAAATCGGGAAATGGTCTCAAGCATTTTCCGATTTTTTTTTGAACTTTCTGTACTGCATTCAAAAAGTTATGACATAATCTATTGTTTTATTTGGTTCATATTAGTCTATAATTATTCTTTTGTCTTTAATGGTATAATTAAAAGCATGTACCTCCCCTATAGATTTCATTACGTCCTCTATACTCTCAATGTCTACATTAAACCGAGCGTTCAAAATTTTCGTGCTTAGTAGATCATTGTTATTTTCAATAACCACATTATAACTGCGTTCCAGCTTTTTTGACATATCCTTAAAGCTCACATTTCTAAAAACCAGTTCTCCCTTAATCCATCCTGTATACAGGCCAACATCTACTTTCTCTTCATTTGTTACATGGGATATTCTGTTCCAAGCCCCCTTTGTCCCCGGAACTAGCACCAAATTATCTTCTGGCCTTAATGCATTTGTCATGCTAACGGCCCCCTCTACTAATACAGTCTTGATTTCATCATCCTCATCATAGGAAGAAAAATTAAATTCGGTCCCCAATACTTCCACGGCTACTTCATCGGAATGTACAACGAATGGATGTTCCTTATCCTTGGCTACCTTGAAATATGCTTCACCCTTTATAAATATTTCCCTTTTCCCAATTTTCAGAAATTTTACAGGATATTTTATTTTTGTACCGGAATTCAAATGTACCAAAGTGCCATCAGAAAGCTCTACTTCAAATATTTTCCCAAACGGAATCTCCAATTCATTATACACGAGCTCACCAATTTCCGAATCAACTCTATAGCTTATCCTATTGCCCTTTTGCACTCCCAACACTTTACCCGAAGTGGAAACTATCTGCTGACTGCTCTCCTCCTGGATTACCTTCACATTGTCGTTCCCCATTTTGAGTTTTATGGAAGTTTCTGAAATGGGATTTTGGTTAGCCATATCATTTTGCCTAAACACCAAATACCCTGTCGCAATAACTCCAGCAAAAATTGCCGCATACTTTAGCAATGGTCTCCAAAGGGAAACCCTTTGTTTTTTAGAAACTTTAGCCTTCTCCAAAAACTCCTGCCATTCCAAATCAGCGTCCATCTCTTCCAGAAAAACCAAGGCCTCCGACACCAAATTCTCATGAAAAAGTGTATTGACAATCTCCTTTTCATCCTGGGTAAGATGCTCCAGTACATCAACCTCTATTTGACCGGATTGTTCAATACTTATCAAAACAGATTTCAACTTTTGCATAAGGCTTATTTGTGGTTCTTTTTAATAAGTTGTTATTTCAGGTTATTAGGGTGACAAGAAAATTATATTTTTTTCAGAATTTGATAAATATTTATGCCAAATGAAATTAAATTAGTATAATTGACTCCATTATTTATCCAATAACACAATAACCCAAACATTAATTAGGATATAAAATCCTATAAAACCATGACCAAAAACAAGAAAAATTACAACCAAGAAATGGAGAATCTTTTTAAAGAGCATTTCCCTATGTTGTGCCTAATTGCTTTTGGAATTGTCAAGGATAAGGATACGGCCAAAGATATTGTGCAAGATTTTTACATCTCGTACTGGCAACGAAGGGATGCGGTTTCCCTAACCATCTCCTTTAAGGCATATGCCATTAAGGCCGTTAAAAATATGAGCTTACTTTCCCTTGAAAAAGCAAAAAAAGAAAAGTCGCTTCTTCAAAGTCTAAATACACCGAAATACAACGACCCGGAACCTATGGATCCTCCCAATGCAAACGGTAGGAAGATACAGGCCCTACTGAACGAGCTGCCCGAAAGCCGAAAACAAATATTTATTTCTGCCATTATTAATGGACGTAGTTACGCCGAAATAGCTGAAATGCAGGGGATTTCCATCAACACCGTTAAAACACAAATGAAAAGAGCCTATGCATTTCTAAGGTCGGAGGCATCGGAAAATCTATTACATTTTTTTCTTTGGACAGCACTAATTTCATACTGCATAACTTAAGGGAATTATTAATTAAAGTGCGCCGTGGTTGGTAATTTCCACTTTGTCCAAAGTTTCCATTTAACCTCTAGCTTTCTAGTTCCCTACCTATATTTATTGCCCAAAAATCGCTATGAGGGTCTCCAAGTATTTTTAGTTAGGTCCTCTTTATAAAATAAGGTTCCCAAATGCCATTTGCCGAAATAGCCAGCAGGACGGCCTTGCTCTTTGACCATTTACCCTACCAAATTACCTCGGACTTTTTATGGTCGCAATGGGCATGAAAGATTCCGTAACGAAGGAGATGCCTTCCTACGCTTACAAGACTTGAGGAACAAACCACAGTCTCCGAAGAAAAACGTTCAAAAACCCCTAATTTGGAGGACATGACCTCCAAATTAGGGGTTTTTAGATGGAGGGGTGTTATAAACTATATCCCCCAGCCAGTTCAATTGACCATCAAAAATAATGTTAGATGTTTCTTCTTTCTATAGAATAGCTTAGATATTTTTTGATTATAATTTCTCAATATAGACATAGTAAGCAGGATGCACCCTGTCATCCTTATCTATGAGTTGTGCTTCCATGTCATATTTTCCAGCAGAAATTTTGGCAGTAAAGGACACTTCCTTTTGTCCTTTTTCAATTTTGACAGTTTGTTCCAGGTCGGCAACATATAGATATGCCTTTTCAAAATCGTCTTTTATGCTTGCCGGCATAGTCCTGTCCAGCTCCACAATTTTTTCCTGTGCTGGAAAGGTTTGATTTATGGCCAGCCCACTTTCCCTTGGAAAGCGACAAAGACTGATTTTATATTCACCATCCTCAATAAAGTCTATTTTCCACCTTCCGGTAGCTTGGGTAGCACTAACAGCTCCATATTGATGCCACATATGCCCAAATTTACCCGTTAGCATATCATGTGAAGAAATACGACTGGGATTTTCTTGGGGTGACCCTACTTTTATGTAGGCATATCTTTCGTTAACACCTTCATCCATAAACGACTGCCACCATCTTTCATAACCCTCGGACAGCTTTTCCACCACCTCGGGATGTTGATCTATTACATTTTTGGTCTGACTACGATCAGTGTTCATGTTATAAAGTTCCGTTCCGTTAACGAACCTCCAGTTGTCATCCATAACAGAGTATTTTCTGTATTTTACCAAATTTTGAAGTCTTTGGGTATCTATATATAATGTTCTGCTGGACCAATTCTCATCATTGCCATAAAGCAATGGCTTTAGACTTGTTCCATCCAAAGGCTTCACCGGATTGAAATCCAGTCCCAAAACGTCCACAAAAGTAGGCAACAAATCATAGGCTGCGGCCAGTTTGTCTATGTCCTTACCTCCGGTAAGTTGTCCGTCCGGCCAGCGAATGAAGAGGGGCACCCTATGACCACCTTCATATTCACTCCCTTTACCTCCTCTTAAACCAGCATCGAAAACCTGATGCCCACCAGCAGTTCCATTATCTGTCATAAAGATCAAGATGGTATTGTCCGCTATCTTCAACTCGTCCAACTTCTTTTGCAGCAACTTAAAATTGTCGTCGATATTGGTTATCATCCCATAAAAGCGTTGAAATTGCTCCTTAAGGCCATCTACTCCCTTATACATATCCAAATACTTCTTTGGAAGGTTTAATGGGCCATGGGGAGCATTGGTGGCAATGTAACAGAAAAATGGGTCGTTTTTATTTTCTTCTATAAAGTCCATAGCTTCTGAAAAGAAGACATCGGTACAGTAACCCTTGTATTTTTGAGTTTCCCCATTGTGCCAATAAGTATCGTCAAAATAATCGTTGCCCCAATAGTCTGGTCCTTGGGTGATTCCTCCCCCACCATGCCTTACGACCTCATGAAAGCCCCTATCTTCAGGGCGGTACGGATAATTATCCCCTAAATGCCATTTGCCGAACATTCCATTGGTATAGCCATTTTGGGCCAACACTTGAGGTAGAATTACTTCATCCTCAAACAGCAGTGAACGACCGGTTATGGTATGGAATACGTTGATCCTATTGGTATGTCTGCCCGTCATTATGGCTCCACGAGTAGGAGCGCAGGTGGTGGAGACATGAAAATTGGTAAAGCGCACCGACTCCTTATAAAATGCATCTAGGTTCGGTGTCTTAATGTATGGGTTTCCATAGCAGCCCAAATCTCCCATACCTTGATCATCGGTAATTACGATGATAACATTGGGTTTTTTCTTTACCGTGCTTTGAGCATTTGAGATTATTGGCAGCACAAATGCCGCTAAAACAAAAACCTTAAAATATCCTACCAAAGTACCTAATGGACGTAAGTTGTCTATTATCATAATCAAACCTAATTTATTTTTGAACAATTTAGTTATCATTTCCTTTATTATTTATATAAATATTATCCAATCATAATACTATTTATTATTTGTTGACCAGGATACTTTTATGAATTTTCGGAAAACACGTTTATAGCGACCTACTATATTAAAAGTTCTAAAGTCGACATATTTGAGTTCTTCAGCCATAAAAATATTAAATTGTCTTTAAATTAATATCCCGGGTTTTGCACAAGGTTTTCATTATTGCGCAATTCATCAGTAGGAATAGGGAACAATAATTCCCTTGCAGTAAGCGTGGGACCATAAGCAAATTTATGCCCAACAAAGTCCTCAAAGCTTCCTGTGGCCACGTTCAAAGCCTTTCTAAGACGGACCATATCAAACCAAGTTACATTTTCATAGCTTAATTCGTGCCATTTCTCTTTCCAGACTGCTTCCCTGAATTGCTCTTTGCTAAGTCCAGTATATTCGTCAAGTTCTGCTCTCCTTCTAATTTTATTCAAGGCCTCTTCAGTATCTATTGTAGGACCGGAAATTTCGTTCTGGGCTTCAGCATAGATCAAAAGTACCTCCGCATAGCGGATTAAATCCCAATTAAGGTCACTACTAGCCGTTTCAAGATTGGCCACAATATCAAAATGTTTATATAAAAAGTACCCTCCCAAGACAACAGTTTCACTCCTATCGAATTTTGAAGTATAGGTAGTATAGTAAAATTCCTTTTCCTCCACCCTTTTATCTCCAGCTTCATAGGATTGAATGAAATCCTGATTTGCATAAATAGCTCCTGTTTGGGCTGAATAGGCAGAGATGTTCATATTGTAAGGGATGATTAATGGCTGCCAATCCGAAGGATCCACAAAAGCTTCATATTGCACCATAAAAATATTCTCACCTATATTATTACTGGCCGGGTCATGTAGATCGGCATATGACGGAAATAAACTGTATTGATCCGAATCGATTACTTCTTTAGCTTTGTCCGCCGCCTTCTTATAATATTCATTCCCTTTTTGCAGGGGATAGCCGGCCATAGTAAGATAGACACTTGACAATAGGGATTTTACGGCGCCCAAAGTAACTTTTCCAGTGGTATCGTTAAATGGTAATCCTGAAGCCTCTGCCAATGTAAGATCTTCTTCAATTGCAGCATAGATATTCTCAACAGATCCCGGAACGGCATAAAGATTTTCCGAACCTAAATCTATGGGATCTGTAATCAAAGGCACCGAACCAAAAATTCTGACAAGGTTATAGTAATAATAGGCCCTCAAAAACCTGGCTTCGCCCAAAAGTCTATTTTTCTTGGCTTCGTCCATAGCAATTTCCGGAATGTTTGCTATGGCCAAATTGGCATTGGCTATTCCTTTATAACTACTGTCCCAATATGATTTACCATATGCATTATCCGAGGTATTGGTCAAATTTCTAATAATATTACTATTGTCGGCCTGACCCAAATCACTATCGGCAAGTCCCGTTGCAAATTCCAGCATTAGCCAGGGACTACCTCCATAACTGCCGCCCCTCACAGACCTTAGACTGGAATAAATGGAATATACGGCAGTCTCGGCATGCTCGGCGGTCTTAAAATAGCTTTCAGCCGTAATGTTGGTAGGATCAGATTCCTCAAGAAAATCGGAACATCCTGTGGCAAGGAATAGCAAAAAGGCCATTAACAATAACCCAAATCGTGTTTTTATAGAATTTTTCATTTTTATCTTTTTTTTAATTAGAATGTTGCATTCAACCCGATCATAAATACCCTGGGCTTGGGATATTGATCAAAATTAACCTCTCCTTGTCCAAAAGTATTATCGCTGGTTTGCACCTCAGGGTCATAACCTTGATATTTTGTGCTAACAAAGAAGTTTTGCGCAGAAGTATATATCTTAAGCCTGTTGAGTTTTATTTTTTCAGTCATTTCGGAAGGAAAATTGTAGCCCAACAGAAGGTTTCTCCCCCTAATAAATGACCCATCCTGGATCATATGGGAAGTATCCAAGTTATCATAACCTGCGGACACTGGTCTCCACTGGGCAATTGGGGTATCCTGATTATCCGGGGTCCAACCGTTTAAGACAGTGGATAAGCTATTTGCAATCCCCTGACGATTTTCCTGTGGGCGCGTGGTAATGTACATTATGTCATTACCGTATTGGAATTGCAGATCGATCAATAATTCAAAATTCTTATAGCGGAAGGTGTTGATAAAACTACCGTATCCGTCCGGTATACCTTTCCCTATAATTGTTCGGTCCGCCTGATTGATAACCCCATCATTATTTCTATCCTCTATTTTTACATCCCCAGGCAACCTGAAATATTTTGCGGCTTCGGCCTCTTCATCCGTTCCCCAAGTTCCCAAGTGAACCAACCCAAAGAACGAACCTACAGGTTCTCCTTCCCTGATTATAGTACGACTGGAGAATATATCACTTCCTCCGGAAAGGGCTACAACTTTATTCTTGTTCATGGCGATATTGAAATCGGTTTCCCATGAAAAATCAGTATTCATAATATTCTTGGTATTCAAGGAAAATTCAACTCCCTTATTTTCCATACTACCTATATTGCGAAATACTGAAGCATAACCACTACTCGTTGGCACTGGAGAATTTAAAAGCATATCTGTGGTCAACTTTCTATAGACATCTGCTTCCATAGAAACTCTGCCATTAAAAAGACCCAACTCTATACCGGCATCTACCTGATCCGTTTTTTCCCACTGTAGGTTAGGATTGGCCAACCTGTCTATCCCAATACCATTTACTATGGCATTATTAACTACATAGGCATAGTTTCCAAGACCTGAAAGTGCCCCATATGCCGGAATTTCCGAGTTACCGGTAACACCATAACTTGTACGCAATTTAAGATTGGAAATTACCGAGGATTCCCTTAGGAAATTTTCTTCAGACACTTTCCATGCCAATGCTGCTGAAGGGAAAAACGCATATTTATTGGTAGCTCCAAACTTTGAAGATCCATCTACACGCCCAGTAACCGTAAGTAAATATTTATTTAACAAGCCGTAGTTGATTCTTCCAAAATAAGAATTAAGACCATAGGCATATGCACTTGAACTTGGTGTACGTACAACAGACCCTGCTCCCAAATTATCATAGCTAAAAAAATCGTCTGAAAAATTTTGAGAACCGGCACTAAAATTGGAACTGTTGACATGTTGCCATGAAATACCCAATAAACCAGTTAGTGAATGAATTTCGGCTATCTCCTTCTGATACGTCAAATAATTCTCAAACTGCCATGACAAATACTCGTTTAATGACCGAGTGGCATATCCGTTCGTATTGGTCCCTATAAAACTTAGTTCCCTTCCAGCATATTCATTGACTTTTTGGTCGATACTATTAATCCCCAAAGACGTTCTAAGATCCAGTCCTTTCGCCAAAGTAATATTGGCAAATATATTTCCCAGCACGGTATTGGTTTTTAGGTATCTCTTGTATTCTTCAGCAACCCTTACCGGATTGGGACCTCCTTCCATACCTGGGTAATCTGCATTACTGGCCCAGGTACCATCAGGGTATTTAACTGGAATGATAGGAATATTTTCTATCATATTCCTTCCTACCCATGAAGCATGTATAACCCTTTCGTTCTGATTATTATAGCTTAAACTACCACCTACCTTTAACCAATCTTTAATGTTGGAATCAAAAACAAAGCGCCCTGAATATCGCTTTAACCACGAGTCCTTCATTATACCCTCTTCGTTCATGTATCCTAAAAACGCCCCATAACTACCCTTCTCATTTCCTCCTGTAAAAGATAACTGATGATTCTGGGTAAATGCCGGTCTGGTAACTTCATCTTGCCAGTCTGTATCATAAATTGGGTCTCCATTGACATCGAACAATCTTGGATCGTTTCTTTTCAAGGCAGGATCGGTATATTTACCGTTTGCAAAACCAACTGCATCATATTTTTCTGCGTTCTGATAGGCTACCTCCTCGATCATTAAAAATTCCTCGGAATTAAGTACCCCAACTTTTTTGGCAAGAGTGCCCAGACTGTAGTAACTGTCATAACTGATTCTACCTCCTGTATTGCTTCCTCTTTTGGTAGTAACCAAAACAACACCGTTAGCCCCCCGGGACCCATAAATAGCGGTAGCCGAGGCATCTTTTAATACTTCTACCGAAGCAATATCGTTTGGATTGATATAATCGATCGGGGTGCTGTTGTCCGCAAGGCCCGTGGAAACCAATATGACCCCATCCACAACGTACAATGGATCATTGGCAAGACTAACAGAGGAATTTCCTCGAATTCTTATATTGGATTTACCCCCTGGCCTACCGGAATTGATCGAAACACTAACTCCCGGCATTTTTCCGGATAGGGACTGCGTAAGGTTTGCGGCGGGTCGCTCCTGAAGCTCTTCAGAGGAGACAGAACCAACAGCTCCTGTCAAATCACTTTTCTTTTGGGTTCCATACCCAATCAGTACTACTTCATCCAAACCTGCTGCACTTTCTTCCAAACTTACCGCGATGGTCGTTTGCCCATTTAGAGAAATTTCTTTGGTGGCATACCCAATATAAGACACCACAAGGGTTGCATTTTCATTTGCTACTTCAATGGCAAAATTACCATCGAAATCTGCAGTAACTCCATTGGATGTCCCTTTTTCCACAATGTTGGCCCCTGGCAAGGGAACACCATCGGCATCTGTAATTGATCCATTTATCTGCAATTGCAGCTCCACGCCAATCAACATGGAATCCATAGGCACTAAAATCCCATTTAAATCCGTTTTGGCATTAGCAAGAAACATGACCATGGAACATAAAAAGGTGGTCCATAGTACCTTTTGCGTAGGTTTAAAACCACGCACTGGTTCATTTTTTCTTTTCATTTTAAAGTTTTTAAGTTATTCAAGAAATCTTGTTGGTTTTTAACTTTTCCGTGACCATTAGTTGCCTATTAAAAATCAATGAAAACTACAATTACTCCATTAGTTTTTATTTATTCCAACCCGGTCATCGTCCGAGTGCAATCAAATATAGGCTACCGCTGCACCGTACATCTTGCTCATATCGCCCAATCATTTGCTCATAACATGCGTTATAGAACAATAAAGTTTAAATTTTTGATTTTAAACGAGTTATAAGCACCCTCGCACTAATGTATCCCTTGAAACAGTTATAAAACCCATGATATAAAACTAAAAGCATTTTATGAGTACAATATGTTAGGGCGATAATAACCTACTGGTCTAGGTGAACTATATTTTCATTTATGTTTTGAAGCTTTTATCTAGGCAAAAGCTTTCCAATTTTAAAAATCTATAGTATTGCAAAACCATAAAAAGGAAGTCGGGCCAATTTTTATCCTGAAAATTTGAAGGAAGAAACCGGTATAGATCTATAAATTTAAGAGAAGACAGGAATGCCCTTAGACCGCTATAAAACTTGAGCTCACTTTTACCGGATAAAACGAAAAAAACGAAAAACCGCTACTTCAAAGTCTAAACACGGCAAAATACTAGGATACTCCAGAAGCTATAAATCTATCCAATGCAAATGGGAAAATCCAGGCACCACTGCACGAGCTACCACACGTCTAGAACAAATATCTATTTAAATTAGGAGATATGATGAAATAGCTGAAATCCGGGTAAGGATTACCAATGCCAAGTACTGTTCGAAATGTCCAAAACTTATTCCTAGTCCTGCGTCACCTTGCTGCCCCACCAGTCTTCGTTGGGTTTAAAATCTTTTGATAAGAATTTTAATCGTTCCGCTTCCAAAGCCGGCCAACTTTCATTTACAATTCGATTATGCCGCTTTTGAGCAAGTTCGGCATTGTATTCAAGATCCTTTGATGGCATATTGGCTCCTACCTCCTTGAGCCAACCATGAAGCTTTTTACTTAACTTTTTAGCTATATCGGGATATTGGGTTATTACATTGGACTTTTCCCCCGCATCAGTAGCCAGGTCATAAAGTTCGTCGCTCCCATCTTCCCAATAATGGATAAGTTTCCAGTTTTCTTCGCGTATAATTGACGATGGATTTCCTCCTTGATTGCCATAATGTGGGTAATGCCAGAATAATGGTCTTACAACATCCATTTTTTTACCCTCCAAAATAGGTTTTAGACTAATACCATCTATATGTTGTTCGGATAAGGCATCAATATTGGCAAAATCCAAAATAGTTGGATAGAAATCAGTACCTATAACAGGAAAATCGCTTTGCGAGCCTCCATTTTTCAGCCACGGTACCTTTATAAAATAGGGTTCCCGAATACCACCTTCCCATTGATATCCCTTGCCGCCCCTTAAAGGCAGGTTACTGGTGGAAAAAGAATCCCCTGAGGCCACTCCACCGTTATCAGAAGTAAAGATCACAATTGTATTATCCTCAAGTCCGGAATCTTTTAATGCCTGAAGCACCACTCCCACCGCATCGTCCATACTCTCTACAAGCCCAGCATAAATTGGGTTGTCCTGCACCTGTCTAATAGGTAGGACCCGCTCCATCTTATACCCATTTTCGGCTATGCCCAATGATTCCGCTTTGTTCCTATATTTGTTCCATTTTTCCTGGGTGGTCTGTATTGGTCCATGCACTGCATAAAACGAAAGAAAAGCAAAAAAAGTAGAGTCCTTGTGCTGTTTAATAAAATCTGCGGTTTCAATGCCCAAGCGCATGGTAAGATTCTCACCATCAATTTTATTGGGCAATACTGGATTGTCCCAAGGTGAAAAGTACCCCCCCATTGGACTTCCCTTGTCCCATCCTCCTTTGTTGATTTCAAATCCGTGATCCTCAGGATAAGATCCTTCCGAGCCCAAATGCCATTTTCCCGCAAAAAAGGTCTTATACCCTTCTTTCTTCATAGCTTCGGCGATGGTCACATCATTTTTCGGCAAGCTGTGTACATATTCGGCAGGTAATAGTTTATCGTGACGATTATGGGATCGCCATGCGGTACCGGATGCAGCTCCTATCCAGTCCGTGATTCCGTGTCTAGCTGTAAATTTGCCGGTCATAATACTAGCCCTAGAGGGACTACAAACCCGGCTGGCGGCGTAACCTTGGGTAAACACCATGCCTTCTTTTGCCAATTTATCAATATTTGGCGTCTCGTAATATGTGCTGCCGGTTATACCAAGGTCTACCAAGCCCAAATCATCGACCAGTATAAAAACTACATTAGGTCTTTGTTTTAAGTTTTCAGATTGTTGTTGGCAGCCTACCATTTGTAAGCACAGTATTAGGCCACCTATTATAACGGATAAAATTTTGGAGAAGCGCATTCCTATTATAATCTTGTTCTGCATTAAGGCAAAGGTTTCACCATAATATCCTTGTAATAAACAATACTTTTAGGATCATGACCTTGCAGTGCGAAGGTTCCTCCCTTTAGCACCCTATGCTGGCGTTCCCCTGGATCACGTTTAGGATTTTCAGGTTCGGTATAATCCACAACCACAATATCATTTATTTTAATAATTATTCTTTTACCTTCTACTTTAATATATTCCGTATACCATTCATCATCGCCTACATAGGTTTCAATTACATTCACTATATCATATAGGCTACCGGTACGTTTCCAATCCCCTTGGGAATTGTTCACCTGTACCTCATAACCATATACTGGCCAACTGGCCTCTTGATAACGGGTATGTATATAAATCCCAGAATTGGAACCAGGCCTGGTCATAACAGAGGCCTTGAATTCAAAGTTATTAAAATCATGGTTTTCCACATCGCCAACATAAAATAAATGTGCCTTTGGCCCTTCTACTTTAATAGCCCCATCCTCAATTGAAAAGGTATGGGCATTTTCCCCGACTTTCCAACCATCCAAATTTTTACCATTGAACAAGGAAATCCAACCATCTTTCTTTTTGTCTCCCCCTGTTTGCCCTGTAATTGTATTTAAAATTCCTAGACAGAATACTAGGCTCATTAGATAAGCAAAACTATTTTTCATTGTGTAGATTATTTAGAAGAGACAAGATATTAAAAAATGGGTTACTCAAAAGATAATGTTGAAACTATTTTGGGAGGATGTTGAATAATGCTTGATAGGAAAATGATAATTTGATGTATCAATGTAGCGATTGGTCAATTTGAAAATGAGATAATTTGTTGAATTGAAAATGTACCAATTGATCAATGTACCAATAATTTAATGTAGCAATGTATCAATTGGATGATTTGATGATTTGAAGATGGGTCCATTTGGAAATGTAGCATTGAGTCAATTTGAAAATGAGGCAATTTGTTGATTTGAAAATGTACCAATGAATTGATGCAACAATTGGTTAATTTGAAAATATAACAATTTGGTGATTTGGAAATGTAGCAATTGTTCAATTTATCAATGTACCGATTGCTTAATATATCAATTAATGACCCTCTCGGGATACAAACGCAGCGCAGCACGAACGGCTACGGTAACGGATCACGCCAGCGGCGTGCCCTGTGTTGGATATAGTACAAAAAAAAGTCCCCTCATCTTGCGATGAAGGGACTTCAAAAAAAGGCGGCGGCCTATTCAATGACAGCCCGTTACTGCAAGCGTAGCGAAGCAGGAACGGATGCTGGAACCGATCACGGATCAATCCCAAAAGTTGTGTGTGAATTGGATAAAGATAGGATAGACTATCCCAGAGTTCGTGTTCTGTTCATTTTTTGCATCGCCCAAAAAACGAACCAAAAAACGCTAGGCTGATTTTTCTTTTCTTGAAATCTACGGACTTTGCACGGCCGCAGCGTCCAGGCCGCTTTCACTAAGGTGAAATGCTCTATGGACGCCTACCTACACCCGGTGTTAAAACCCCTTGATTTACTACTAAAATAAAAATAGACCGTTCCTTTGTTCCGTCAACCTATATAGTGTCAATAAATCATTGACCATTATTGAATACCGTTGAATATTGTCCTTGAAGTCCGTAGTTAGGTCGGTCTTCTTCCGTGGGGGAGATGACATGGCCGTAAAGAATTATTGAAGCCTTGGAAATAATTTAGGCCATGGCATCGGTCCCTAAAATCCAACGATTTTAGGGACCACATAGTGAAGAAGGGTCTTTTCTTTTGTTTCGTTTTCTTTGGACAAGCAAAGAAAATGAAAGAATGATTTTAATAAAAGTTTCATTCGATTATGCCCAATAAATAGAGATAAAATCAAACAAAAAACACACAACAAATCATCTCAATCCCAATTTTTGCAGAAACACAACAATTAAGCATGGTCCCTTTATAGATTAACCACAATATTTGCATAAACACAACAATTGTTCTTGATCCCCGATCACGCCAGCGGCGTGCCATATGTTGGATATAGTACAAAAAAAAGTCCCCTCATCTTGCGATGAAGGGACTCTCAAAAAAAGGCGGCGGCCT
>NZ_JAHKPO010000002.1 GCF_018860365.1 Arenibacter algicola | reverse complement strand
CCTATTTTAGGACGACTCAGACTTTTATTGAATTATCAGTCGTTCTTTCTCTCCTTTTTTATTCAACATGGTAATACTTGCTCTGTCATACCTGGAGATTTTACCAAACTTGTTTTTGGCATCCTGTATATTGTTTATTTCCTCATCCCCAAAAGAAAGCAAAACTTTTCCTTCAAAACCATAATTTCTGTATGTTTCAGGGACTCCAATAATTTTAACGCCTTTCTTGGTCTTAAAAGTTTTTTTCTCATCCTCGGTCAAGTTTTTAACTTCAAAGCCAAGAACAGGGATAATGATCGTTTGCCTTTCCTTAAGCATCACTGGAAATTCCATTCGCTCATCACCACGTAAAATGGTAACCAAAAGCTCGTCTCCAGGCCTCTTGGAAGATATATAGCCTATAAGATCTGCAAATTTGTGAATTTCAACATTGTCTATGTTTTTAATAATGTCCCCTTCTTTCAAATCTGCATCAAAGGCACCTGAATCCTCCTCTACGCCAGCTATATAGACCCCGTCAATTTCATTTATTCCGTTTTCAACGGCATATGGACTGTTCATGGGTACGGTATTGATACCTAAGATGCCTTTCTGTACGTTGCCGTATTCCATAATGTCCTCCACTACTTTTTTTGCAATATTGCTGGGCACTGCAAAGGAATACCCTACATACGAACCTGTTTGTGAGGTAATGGCAGTGTTGATGCCTATAAGGTCGCCATTGGTGTTAACCAAGGCCCCGCCACTGTTACCAGGGTTTACGGCTGCATCGGTCTGAATAAATGACTGATCCAAACTGGCCAATGCCCTGGCTTTGGCACTAACGATCCCGGCGGTAACCGTGGACGTTAGATTAAATGGATTCCCTACGGCCAAGACCCATTCTCCCACCTTTGTATTATCCGAATCCCCAAAAGCTAGATAGGGCAATTGCCTGTTAACATCTATTTTTATCAGGGCAATATCAGAATTAGGGTCGGTACCGATAAGTTCGGCATCGTAGGTTTTATTATTATTAAGAGTAACCTGCAGTTGATCCGCATTGGCAATTACGTGGTTATTGGTAACAATATAACCGTCCTGTGAGATTATTACACCAGAACCAGTACCCACCTGAGGGGTTTGACTTCCACTATAACCGTAGAAGTACTCCATGATGCTGGAAGGACCCTTGCTCACGGTAACATTTTTAACGTGTACCACTGCATTAACGGTGTTCTGGGCGGCCATAGTAAAATCTACTTCGTTAATACCCGCGCCCTTGGCAGAAGTTGGGGTGTAACTGGATGAAATCATCTTTGCCCCACTGTCCTCCTGTATAACTGCGTAATTTGGTTTCTCAAAAAAAAGTTTGTAAGCACCCAATGTAATAGCACCTGCAAAAACAGAGACCAATAATAAACTTCCAAATTTCTTCATAAAAACATTTTTTTAATTTGCTCAAGTAAAATTAACACAATTCTATAGCAATTATTTGGCTTTAACGAGTTTTTAACTGATAATAAAACCTTAATAAAATTATATATTTGCTTTATAAATTACAATATGCTACTAAATTTTTATAAGTACCAGGGAACGGGAAATGACTTTGTAATGATCGATAATCGCAAGGAATTTTTTCCAAAGGACAACGTTGGGTTGGTCTCTTTTTTATGCGACAGAAGATTTGGCATCGGTGCCGATGGACTCATCTTACTGGAAAATGATAAGGACACGGATTTTAAGATGGTCTATTATAATTCTGACGGTAGACAGGGTACCATGTGCGGTAATGGAGGCAGGTGTATTGTGGCCTTTGCCCATTTTTTAGGAGTTGTGGGCCAGAATACATCATTTATGGCGGTAGACGGACTTCATAATGCGACGATTGAAAATGGAATCGTTAGTTTGGAGATGCAGGACGTCAAAGAAATAAGGGAAAAGTCCAATTCTTTGTTTCTCAATACGGGTTCCCCACACCATGTTCAGTTGGTAGACGGACTTAAGGATTTTGATGTCCGCAAGGAAGGAGCTAAGCTTCGTTATGGGTTGTACGGGGAACAGGGAAGCAATATTAACTTTGTAGATCAGGCAGGGGAAGATACCTTTAATGTAAGAACTTACGAGCGGGGAGTGGAGGATGAAACCTTTTCCTGTGGAACAGGGGTAACTGCGGTTGCCTTGGCCATGTACCATTCTGGCAAGACCAAAAGCGATTCCGTAAACATCGTTACCCCTGGAGGTAATTTGCAGGTGAAGTTTAAGGGCAATACAGATGGATACGATCAGATATGGTTGACAGGTCCGGCACAACTTGTTTTTAAAGGTGAGATAAATGTTGAGTCTTAGAGGAGAACAGGTTTACCTTAGGGCCTTGGAGCCCAAAGATTTGGATTTTCTGTATGATTTGGAGAACAATCCTGAAATATGGGAAATAAGTGGTACTACTGCACCCTATTCCAAACATGTATTGGAACTTTATCTGGAAAATGCTTATAAGGATATTTATGAAGTAAAACAATTGCGATTGTGTATTTGCAATTTGAAAGGTATCGTATTGGGATTAATAGATTTGTTTGATTTTGACCCCAAGAACTTGAGAGTGGGCATGGGGATAATTGTGAGCCGGAAGGTGGATAGAAATAAAGGGGTTGGCGCTGAAGCCGTAGAGTTACTTACCAATTATGCTTTTTTAGTATTGGGAATGAGACAGGTTTATGTAAATGTATTGGAGGAAAACGCTCCTAGTATACATTTGTTTTCAAAACTGGGGTTTGAAAAAGTTGGAATAAAAAAGGACTGGATTTACTCCAATGGAGTTTTCAAAAATGAAATCTTGTTTCAAAAGATAAATAGCTAATGTACATAAAGAAAATTTTATTGGTTATCGTTATTGTTGGAATGTTGGTGGGTGGTGCCTTCGCCTTTATGGTATACAGGGCCTTCTTTGTGCCAAATACAGAATTCAATAATGAAGTAGCCTATGTGTATATACCTTCAAATTCGGACTTCGAAGAAGTTAAAGTGATTATAGAACCGCTTTTGAAGGATTTGAATACGTTTGAATCTGCAGCGGATAAAAAGGGCTATAGCGCCAATATAAAAGCAGGAAAATATGCCATTAAGAAGGGGATGAGCAATAATGATATTGTCAATTCCCTGAGAAGTGGCAATATTCCAGTAAAAGTTGCTTTTAACAATCAGGAGAACTTAGCGGATCTGGCAGGTAGAATATCCCTACAGATCGAGGCGGATAGTACGGCTTTATTGAGTGCCTTTGGAGAGCTGGAATTTTTAAAAGCCAATGGGTTTAACGATAAAACTGCGCTTTCCATGTATATTCCCAACAGTTACGAGTTTTTCTGGAACACTTCAGCGGAGGGCTTTAGGGAAAGAATGTTGAAGGAGTACAAGAGGTTTTGGAACGAAGAACGCATGGCCAAGTCCAAATCCCTGGGTCTAAACTCCTCGCAGGTGATTACATTGGCATCCATTGTACATAAAGAGACGGCGAAAGTGGACGAGCGGCCTAGAGTGGCGGGTGTATATCTAAACCGATTGGCCAAGGGGATGTTGCTACAGGCAGATCCCACTGTGATTTATGCGATTAAATTACATACAGGTAATTTTGATACCATTATAAAAAGGGTGTTGTACAAGGATTTGGAATTGGATTCGCCCTATAACACTTATAAATATGCAGGTTTGCCTCCAGGACCAATTGCTATGCCCGATATTTCGGCCATAGATGCTGTTTTAAACCCTGAAAAGCATGACTATTATTACTTTGTGGCGAATGTAGAAGATTTTGGTTATCACAAGTTTGCAAAGACATTGGCGCAGCATAACCGCAATAAGGAGCAGTACGTCCGGTGGATAAACAGTCAAAAGATAAACCGGTAAACCAATGACCCTTATTTCGGTGTCATTTATCCAATAATCATAACATTTTGTACAAAGTTGCGTTAAAATAGGTCTGTTTTTAAAAAACGGGCATATCTTTGCGAAGTGAAATTTAAGCAAACCCTTTTTTTGGTTGTAAGTCTTAAGAAAACAAATGTATGAGAAAGTGGACAAGTTATTTGTTCCCCGTTATCATGATTTTTATTCTTGTAAGTTATGGGTTTAAGCCATCTAAAATGGTGATTCCCGAGGCTTTTAGAGTAAATGGACCTACAGAAGTTTTGTTTCCCAAACACAGAACTGTATTAAAACCCACTATGGCTGCGCCGCCCTTTTTAGGTACATCCTACAACGGGTTTAAAGAGGCTTTAGCCTTTAAGGAATCTCAAGGAAATTATTTTACCACCAATGCCCTAGGGTATCTAGGAAAGTATCAATTTGGTATTGGTACCCTGGAGTTGCTAGGTGTTTACAACGCTACCTTATTTCTTAACGATCCAATTTTGCAGGAAAGGGTATTTCATACCAATCTTTCCAGAAATAAATGGATTCTGAGAAGGGATATTAAACGTTTTGTAGGCGTGGTAATTAATGGTCAGGAGATTACGGAATCGGGTATACTGGCGGCTGCACATTTGGCAGGAGCGGGGAATGTAAAGAAGTACTTACGGTCTTATGGGGAATTAAATGTGGATGATGACTTTGGGTCATCGGTTTCATATTACATCAAGAAATTCTCTGGTTACGACATATCCCATGTAACCCCCAAGAAAAATCCTAGAATATAAAGAATTTGTAATTATGAAAATGGAAAGGCCCTAACATATTGTTAGGGTTTTTTTTATGCGTGAATTATAAAAATAGTTGGTCTCTTATGAAGGTCAACAGAAATTCTTTGCCAATCCATCACTTTTTTGGTTGCGATAAACTCTGTGGGCAATGTTATGTCGCAAGCAATGCAAACCAAAGTTTGGGGAGAAAGTGTTTTTATTAATTCGGCCAATAGTTTATCGTTTCTGTAAGGCGTTTCAATAAAAATCTGTGATTGATCAAAATCTCTGGATAGTTTTTCAAATTTCTTGATGCTCTTTTTTCTTTCCCCGGATTCGATGGGCAAATAGCCGTTGAAAGCAAAACTTTGACCGTTTAGCCCACTTGCCATTAAGGCCAATACAATAGAGGAGGGGCCAACCAGTGGCACAACCTGTACTCCTTTTTGATGGGCAATACTTACGATATCTGCACCGGGATCCGCAATTCCCGGGCAACCAGCTTCCGATATAATACCTACATTATGGCCTTCAAAACAAGGATCTAAAAAAGTGGGAAGAATTTCTGGTTCCGTAAATTTGTTAAGTACGTTGATGTGTAAACTTGGCTGCGACTTTTTGGAACTTATCTTTTTTATAAAGTGCCTAGCCGTTTTTTCGTTTTCAACAATGTAATGATCAATTTGTTCAATGGTCCTTTTGATGGATATTGGCAGAACCTCCAAGGGTTCGTTATCTCCCAAGGTTGTTGGGATTAAATACAACTTTCCAATAGTGCCCATTGTTTGGTCCATAGGTATTAGATTATTTATGAATTATGTCCTGTGCAATAAGGCTGCATGCCGAATCAATTAAATGAAATATTTTTTCAAATCCATCTTCACCTCCGTAATAGGGGTCTGGAACTTCTTTGTTGGCCACATTTGATTTATGAAGTAATAAATTGACCTTGGCAATCTCGGTTTCATTTTCGGCCAGGGCAATTATGTTTTCGTAATTACTTCTGTCCATAACGTATATCAGATCGAATTCGTCAAAATCTTTGGCTGTGAATTGCCTGCATCGCTGTTGGCTAATGTCGATACCATATTTTTTGGCAATTGATATAGATCTGCTATCCGGTTTTTTTCCAACATGATAACTGGCGGTACCCGCAGAATCCACCTGGATGGTTTCCTTGTCCAATTTGCTTTTCAGAATACCCTCGGCCAATGGTGACCTACATATATTTCCCAAACAGACCATAAGGACTTTGGTTCTCATGGCAGTGGAGGTATTAAGAAAACTTCTTTGTTAGGTCATCTATGTATTTTCGGAACTGCTTGTCGGTCTCTGCAAGGTTATCCACGGTCTTACATGCGTGTAGCACTGTAGCGTGGTCTCTTTTTCCGATTTGGGATCCAATACTTGCCAATGAGGCTTTGGTGAATTTTTTAGCAAAGAACATAGCCAATTGTCTGGCCTGTACAATATGTCTTTTTCTTGTTTTTGACTGTAGTGTGGCTACATCCATTTCAAAATAGTCGGAAACTACCTTTTGAATATAATCAATGGACACTTCCCTTTTGGTGTTTTTAACGAATTTCTCCACTACCAATTGGGCCAATTCCAGAGTGACTTCCTTTTTGTTGAAGGAAGATTGGGCAATCAAGGAAATTATTGCTCCTTCCAATTCCCTGATATTGGTTTTTATATGCTTGGCAACATAGTCTATGATGTCGTCGGGCATTTCCACACCGTCCCGATACAATTTGTTTTTTAAAATCGATATCCTAGTTTCGTAATCGGGTGTTTGGAGCTCAGCAGATAAACCCCATTTAAAACGGGAAAGCAAACGCTGTTCTATGTCCTGCATATCCACAGGGGCTTTGTCCGAGGTTAGGATTACCTGTTTGCCATTTTGGTGCAAATGATTGAAAATATGGAAGAAAACATCCTGTGTTCCGGATTTTCCCGATAAAAATTGTACGTCATCAATAATGAGCACATCGATCAACTGATAGAAATGTATAAAATCGTTTCTTGTGTTTTTCTTGACCGATTCAATATATTGTTGGGTAAATTTTTCAGCAGAGATATATAATACTGTCCTTTCTGGATATTTATCCTTGATCTCCACGCCTATGGCATGGGCCAAATGTGTTTTTCCTAAACCTACACCACCAAACACCAATAATGGATTAAAGGAGGTTCCCCCAGGTTTGTTGGCAACGGCCATACCAGCCGATCTTGCCAGTCTGTTGGAATCGCCTTCCAAGAAATTATCGAAATTATAACTTGGGTTTAATTGGGATTCAATCTTTATGTTTCTTATCCCTGGGATTACAAAGGGATTTTTTAATTCCGGATTTTTGGATTTTATGGCCACGTCCAATTCTTGGGGCTCTACATGGGATCTATTGGAACTTGGTATTTTTTCTGTAAAAGGTTCACGATTGCCATAGGTGTTTTCCATTTTAATGATGTACACCAATTTAGCAGTCTCACCCAATTCTTTGGTAAGGGCAACTTTTAATAATTTAACATAGTGTTCTTCCAGCCATTCATAAAAGAATTTACTGGGAACTTGAATGCTCAGGGCATTATCGGAAAGCTTAACAGGTTTTATTGGTTCGAACCAAGTTTTGAATGCCTGCGGTTGGATATTGTCTTTTATAAAGCCCAAACAATGGTTCCATACGGACGTTGCAGTAACACTCATTTTTAAAGTTTCTTTTTTTTTGGTTAGTGTAAATTACGGATGATATTCGGCCAGGTTAATTGGGACTATCAAGTGGGCAAATATGTGAACAAATATTCTAAAAAAAAAATCCAAAGTGGTTGAATTTTCTCTTTTTTTTTCTCATGTTGTACCACAATATTTTCACACTTTTAAATATAAAGGTTTTACACGGAATAACATGGATTTTAATGAATTTTCTTTTAGGGTCAGGTATGGCGAAACAGATCAAATGGGCGTGGTTTATCATGGGAATTACGCGCAATATCTGGAGATGGGACGGGTTGAGTGGTTAAGGTCTATGGGCATTTCCTACAAAAAGATGGAGGAAAACGGAATAATGTTGCCTGTAATTTCTTTAAATATTTTATTTAAGAAATCGGCAGTGTACGACGATCTTTTAACGGTTACAACTTTTATCCGCAAGCGGCCTATGGTGAGAATAGAATTTGACTATGAGATACGAAATGAGGCCAAAGAATTGTTAATAGAGGCCAACACGGTTCTGGCATTTATGGATATGAAAACCAATAAGCCTATAAAATGTCCAGATTATATTCTGGATAAGCTAGACATCTAGTTTTTTAATTTTCACGGGATACATTGCCGTGAAAATATTTTCGGTAAGTAGGGCATCGTTTTTCCTAACGGATATCTCAATTGTGCAATCCATTTCCATTTTCTGGGTAACAATTTCCATTTGATGCTGCTTTAAGGTTCGCATAACCTTGTCCATTTCCGAATATTCAAAACTAAGTATATATCGTTGCTGTAAAGTCTTTTCTATAATTTCCGCTGAATCCAGTGCCATTTGCGCAGCTGTTCTATAAGCAGATATTAAGCCGCCGACCCCTAGTTTGGTGCCGCCAAAGATACGGGCTACGGCTACTAGGACGTTGGTTACTCCAAAAGACTGTATTTGTCCGTATATAGGCATTCCTGCGGAATTATTGGGTTCACCATCGTCGTTGGCCCGGTAATTAATATCCTCAAACCCCAATTGCCAGGCATAGCAGACATGGTTGGCGGTATGGTGTTGTTTTTTTAACTCCTCAATAATGGGTTTTACCTCGTCCTCATGCTGTATTGGGTAGGCGTAACCAAAAAACTTGCTTTTGCGTTCTTTGAACAAAATTTCCTCCGAAGGTGCTTTTAAGGTTTTGTAAACGTCCAACTCCATATAGATATATTAAAAAAAAGCCACTAGGAAAATGCTGATAATGGCCAGTGTTATTCCCATCCAATTTTTGATGCTAATACGCTCCTTGAACAAAACAACCCCTAAAAGTGTAGAAAACATAACTATGGCTACATTGTTAATGGTAAAGACAGAGGCACTATTTAGGTTCTCGTGCTGTAGTGCGCGCAATAGGTAAAATATCGAAAAATAATTTAGAATGCCCAGGGTAATTCCTCCGATTGCAGTCGTTATATTGGGTGCTAACCGTTTCTTGAAGGACTTGATAACAATAAAGACAATGCCTGTACATGCGGCAGAACCAAAAACCACCGCTGAAAATAGCGGGAACTCCTCGTTTGGGACCAAGGTCTCCTCCAAATACTTAATACTGGTGTCTATTATCCCGGAACCAATAAAAACCAGAGCGGGCAGTATAATGATATTTTTTTTAAGCGGGATATCCTTTTCTTTTACAGATGCAAAGTATACGGCGGCCAAGGCCAATAGAATACCTATGGATTTTAAAGCTCCCAGTTTTTCATTATATACCAGCAAACCAAATATTACTGGTATTACCAAGGACATTTTTGTAGCAACCGATGCCACTGAGACTCCACTTTTTTGAGAGGTGGCGGCCATAAGGTTAAATACGACTATGAACAATACGCCCAATACCAAAGTTCCCAGAAACCATGGTTTCGCCGGAATTTCGAACAGTTCAATTTTTTTTTCATAAAAAAACATTCCTACTGCAGAGGCTACCACATAGTTGATTATGATGGCGTAAAGAGTCTGAATCTTATAGGTGTCGAACAATTTAAACACCACAAAAATTAAGCTGGAAAACAGAATACTTAATCCAAGGTCCAACATACTAAAGTCTATCCTTTAAATGAACCACATCTTCCTTGCCCACCAAAAGGTTCCAGGTTTTTATACCCAATTCATTGGCCGCATCCGTATTTTCTTTGGTGTCGTCAATAAACAGTGTATGCTGCGGGTTTAAATTATTTTGTTCCAGAACAAATTGAAATACTTCGTGGTTTGGTTTTCTCAATTGGATTTCGTGTGATAAATAAAACTGTTCAAACAAATTTTTAAATCGATCAAAACTTTCATTGCCCATAATCTTGGTTACATGTGGAATGTGCAAGGCATTGGTATTGCTTAAAAGGAATAATCTATACCTGTTTTCTTTTGCCAAGTTTTCCAGAAAGTTCAGGCGATATTCTGGGAAATCCAACAACATGGAATTCCAAATATCAGTAATGGCCTGTGGACTAAGGTGTGGAAAATCAGGTTGTAGTCTCTCTACAAATTCCTGTGGACTAATTTTACCAACTTCGAAGTCCTCGTTAATAGTATGGTATTTCGGTAAAAATTCTTGGATGCCATTATCTTGCAATGCTCTAAAAACTACCTGTTTGTCCAGGTTGATGAAGATGTCCCCAAAATCGAATATGATGTTTTTAATCATGTTTTAAGAGTGTTAGTATGTCCGATTCTATTTGCGTTTCCTTTTCTAGGAAGCCATGGATTCTAGGAGATTTCAGACCTTCCTCAAATTGATCCTTGCCCTTAAAGATCCTGGCCTCGTCCCATAATTGAGAGTCTATAAAGCTTTGTAGTGTTTTGGCTCCTCCTTCAATGATAACGCTTAGAATTTCATGTTTATGTAGGATGGTACAAATTTGGATAGCCAAATTATTTTCAAAATCAATAACCTCATATGTAATTCCGTGTTGTGGATTTTTGGGCAGATGGGCGGTGATGATGATGGTTTTTATGCTTCCATCCAAAACATTGTGTTTATTGCTGATTTTCAACTCCCTGTCCAAAACAATTCTAATTGGATTCTGCCCTTTCCAATGCCGAACGTTTAACTTGGGGTTATCGGCCAATACTGTATTGGTCCCGACCAAAATAGCCTGTTCCTGACTACGCCATTGGTGGACCAGTTGTTGGGAGTATGGATTGCTGATCCAATATGGTTCGGGATTGTTACGTCTTTTATCTTGGCTGGGAGCTATGAAGCCATCGGCTGTTTCTGCCCATTTCAAAATAATATATGGTCTCTTTTTGATATGATAGGTCAAAAACCGTTTATGGTGTTCCCTGCATTCTTTTTCCAGGACACCCACGATAACATTGCAGCCTGCAGCTTTTAGTTTTTCCACACCCTTGCCGGCAACTTTTTCATGTGGATCCAAAAGGCCTATAACAACATTGGGAATCTGATGCTTAATAATAAGGTCTGCACATGGAGGTGTTTTTCCATAATGGGAACATGGTTCCAGGGTAACATATAATGTAACTTCTGTTAGAAGCTTCTTGTCCTTCACTGAATTTACAGCATTTACCTCTGCATGTGCACCACCATAGGGACTGGTGTAGCCCTCTCCTATAATTTTGCCTTTATGTACAATAACACTGCCCACCATAGGATTGGGAAAGGTAGTTCCCAGGCCATTTTTGGCCAGCTGTATACATCTTGAAATATATTTTTCGTGTATCTTCACCTCGTAAAAATAGAACAATATAAGTAGATTATTGGTAATCATATGTTAGTCACTACGATAAGGGAAATTCAGTCCAATGACAATGAGGAGGTTGCCAGGGTAATCAGAAA
This sequence comes from Arenibacter algicola, assembly GCF_018860365.1. Lineage (GTDB taxonomy): Bacteria > Bacteroidota > Bacteroidia > Flavobacteriales > Flavobacteriaceae > Arenibacter > Arenibacter algicola_B. The sequence continues at coordinate 48,773 of NZ_JAHKPO010000002.1, read as the reverse complement.
AGTTCTAGAAGACCTGGGAGTTCCTAAAGTGGGTACCGCTTATGCCGATAAAGCCTTGGATCGAATGTTTGAAAATTATGACGTGCCAAGGGCCGATTATTTTGTGGTAGAGGAAAACGGTAAGATTATTGGTTGTGCCGGAATTGCCCAGTTGGAGAATTACGATGGCAACGTATGCGAATTGCAGAAAATGTATTTCCTGGAAGAGGCAAGGGGAAGGGGATTGGGGGTTAAAATGATCAATCTATGTCTGGATAGAGCTACCGAATATGGCTATGAACACTGTTATTTGGAAACCATGCCCTATATGGAAGACGCTCAAAAATTATATTTAAAGACCGGGTTTCATTATATAAAAGAGCCAATGGGTAATACCGGTCATTATTCCTGTCCTGTTTGGATGCTTAAAAGTTTATAGACATAGTTTTAACCATTATGGATCCATTTTTGGGTACATGATGATTACAATGTTTGCCAAAAATTGAGAATGTTATTAAAAGAAATTAAAAACATTTACCATTTAGAACTAGACCCTCTTTTTCCAAAAGAGGAGGTGGATAGTTTCTTTTATTTGGTAATAGATCATTATTTGGGTTTGGAAAGGTTTGTTTTGGCCGTGCAACCTAATCTTGTGGTGTCCAAAGATAATGAGGAACCATTGTTTTATGCATTGAGCCAATTAAAACAAGAACGTCCTATTCAATACATTTTAGGGAAGGCCCATTTTTGTGAACTTGAGTTTCGTGTGGATGAAGACGTTTTGATACCCAGGCCCGAAACGGAGGAATTGGTTTATTGGATTATAAATGAGATTGGTACCCAGAATTCCCTGGAAGAGATAAAAATACTGGATATAGGTACAGGTAGTGGTTGTATTGCCATCTCCCTGGCCAAAAACTTGCCCAATGCCAAAGTGTATGCCCTGGATATATCAAAAAAGGCGTTGCAGGTGGCAGAACAGAACGCTATGGCAAATGATGTGGACATAGTCTTTTTGGAAGCGGATATTTTATCTATTGAGGGATTTAAAGATAAATTTGATGTGATAGTATCCAACCCTCCCTATGTTAGGGAATTGGAGAAATTGGAAATGAAAAATAATGTCGTGGAGCACGAACCCGGTTTGGCTCTTTTTGTTTCCGATCAGGATCCTTTGGTTTTCTACAAAAAAATAACACGCTTTGCCTTGAGTCACCTAGAGAAAAGTGGGGTCCTATTTTTTGAGATAAATCAATATCTTGGCGAAGAAATGAAACAACTTCTGGAAGCGGAAAATTTTTCCGAAATTGAACTCAGAAAAGATATGTTTGGAAATGACAGAATGTTAAAAGGGCAGCTCAATCCTAATTGAATAGGTGGAAATAGCAGCCATGGCCATGGCACCCTGCAAGCCCGGGGAATTAAAAAAGATATAGTCACTAATATTTTCCTAAGTGGAAAGTTCAATAATTTATGGAGAGCATAGTCGTATTTTGTGGAAGTAGTGAGGGCAATGACCCGGAAATAGTGGAATGTGCTTATGAGTTGGGAGCAATTTTTGCAACGGAGGGTATTACATTGGTCTATGGTGCCGCAAAAATAGGTATTATGGGTAGGTTGGCGCAGGGAGCCCTGGACCATAAGGGCAAGGTTATAGGTGTTATCCCCGATTTTTTAAAATTAAAGGAAGTATTTCATACAGGACTTACCAAACTTATAATTACTGAAAATATGCATCAACGAAAATTAAGGATGCATGACCTCTCCGACGGAATTATTACGCTTCCAGGGGGGTATGGTACCATGGAGGAGCTATTTGAGATGATTACCTGGGCTCAACTTGGGCTGCATCAAAAACCTATTGGCCTTTTAAATATTAATGGGTTTTATGATGAATTGCTCGCTATGTTGCGTACCATGGTAAGTAAAGGATTTTTGAAGCAGGAATATTATGATATTTTGTTGGTTGATAATTCTATTGACGGACTTTTACATAAAATGAAAAATTACCAACCCTTGCCATTGCCAAAATGGATTAAAAAGGATCAGCTATAAATGGAAATCAAACAAAAAATAGAAAACCTTAGAACAGAGTTACGGGAGCATAATTATAATTATTATGTATTGGACAATGCCACTATTTCCGACTTTGAGTTTGATATGAAACTAAAGGAGCTACAAGCTCTTGAAGCAGAACATCCCGAATTTTATGACCCTAGTTCTCCTACCTTAAGGGTGGGTGGGACAATTACCAAAAATTTTGAAACGGTGGTTCATGAGCACCGCATGTATTCCTTGGACAATTCATACTCCAAAGAAGATTTGGAAGATTGGGAAAAAAGAATTCAAAAAATATTGGGTGATGCCCCAGTTGAATTTACTTGTGAACTCAAATATGATGGGGCTTCCATTAGTTTAACGTATGTAGATGGGCAGTTGGTAAGGGGGTTGACCCGTGGCGACGGATTTCAAGGGGATGATGTTACCAGCAATATAAAGACCATTAGATCGGTTCCCTTACAATTAAAAGGTGATTATCCTCCCAAATTCGATATTCGTGGGGAGATAGTACTGCCTTTCGAGGGTTTTGCAAAAATGAACCAAGAGAGGATAGAGAATGGGGAAGATCCCTATATGAACCCTAGAAATACGGCTTCGGGAAGTTTAAAATTGCAGGATAGCTCTCTGGTTGCCGAAAGGCCCTTGGACTGCTTATTGTACAGTATAGTTGGAGTAAATTTGGGAATAGAGTCCCAATTCCAAATGTTGGAGAAAGCAAGATATTGGGGTTTTAAAGTCCCAAAAGCGGCTAAATTATGTAAAACCACGGATGAGGTTCTGGAGTTTATAGAATATTGGGACAAACACAGGCATGAATTGCCCTATGAGACGGACGGGGTGGTCATTAAAGTGAATAGTATTCAACACCAAGAGGAACTGGGGTATACTTCCAAATCCCCGCGCTGGGCCATGGCCTATAAATTCAAGGCAGAGCAGGTCTCCACGGTGTTAAATGAAATTACCTACCAAGTTGGGCGTACTGGGGCTATTACCCCTGTTGCCAATTTGGAGCCAGTGCTTCTGGCGGGTACTACAGTAAAAAGGGCATCATTACATAATGCAGATCAAATAGAAAAACTCGATATTAGGGAAGGGGACACTGTCTTTGTGGAAAAAGGCGGAGAAATAATTCCGAAAATAGTGGGGGTGGATTTTACTAAAAGACCTATCCATTCCCAGCCAACCAAATACATAGATCATTGTCCGGAGTGCCATACCCCCTTGGAACGTACCGAGGGAGATGCCAAACATTATTGCCCCAACGAATATGGATGTCCTCCCCAGATTACGGGCCGTATTCAACATTATATTTCGCGCAAGGCGATGGATATCGAGGGTCTTGGAGGGGAAACCGTTGAGCTTCTCTTTAAGGAGGGTCTTATTGAGAATTACGCAGACCTCTATTTACTTACCAAAGAACAATTGATACCCCTGGAACGCATGGCTGAAAAATCGGCCGAAAATCTGGTAAAAGGCGTTGCCGAATCGGTCAAAATTCCATTCGAAAGGGTGCTGTTTGCCTTGGGCATAAGGTTTGTAGGGGAAACCGTGGCCAAGAAATTGGCACGGGCCTATAAAAATATAGATGGCCTCATGATTGCTTCCGTGGAGGAATTAATGACGGTCGATGAAATTGGCCAACGTATTGCAGAAAGTGTGGTATCATTTTTTCAGAACGGGATCAATATGGAAATTATTTCCAGATTAAGGGGGTACGGAGTGCAATTTGAAGTGTCTGCCGATAAACTGGAGAATCAGACCGATTTCTTAAAGGGACAGACCTTCGTGGTATCTGGAGTGTTTGAAAACTTGAGTAGGGATGAACTTAAAAAATTGATCGAGGACAACGGCGGCAAGGTAGGCTCTAGTATTTCTTCAAAAACTTCTTATCTTGTGGCAGGGGACAAGATGGGTCCCAGCAAAAGGACCAAGGCCGAAAGTTTGGGCGTCCCCATTATTTCGGAGACCGATTTTCTGAATATGTTATAATTAATATATCCAGGGGAATACAAAATGAATAGTGCTAGAAGTAAAAAAAAAATAAGGGTATATGAGGGTAAAAGATATTTGTACTAAATCGTAATTATGTATACCATACTACTTCTTCTGCTTTGTATTGCATTCATAATTGTGGCTTCGACCCGTTTTAAACTTCACCCATTTCTGGCGTTGCTTGCCGCTAGTTTATTATTTGGTATTTTTTCTGGACTCCCATTGGATGAGCTCATAAAAACCATTAATGATGGTTTTGGAAGCACCATTGGTGGCATTGGGATTATCATTATCGCGGGTTTAATTATAGGGACTTTTCTGGAAAAATCGGGCGGAGCCTACACCTTGGCCAACCTGGTCTTAAAGATTATTGGCCCCAAGCGCGTACATATGGCCATGGGTTTTATAGGTTATTTTGTATCCATACCAGTATTTGCCGATAGCGGTTTTATTATCGTCTCCCCATTAAATAGGGCGCTTACCAAAAAGGCAAAATTGTCCTTGGCGGGAACAGCGGTGGCCTTGTCACTTGGTTTAATGGCTTCCCACACTATGGTGCCCCCAACTCCCGGACCCATTGCTGCTGCAGGAATCTTAGGAGCCGATTTGGGTCAGGTTATCCTCTTCGGCCTAATGACCAGTATACCGGCCTTATTGGTCTGCATTTTATTTGCCAAAAAAATAGGTTCTAAAATTTTTATTGATCCCGCGCCAAAGCTTACGGAGGAGCAGATCAATTCCCAGTTAAAAAACGCACCATCGGTCTTTAAATCCTTTATACCTATAGTAGTTCCCATTATTCTTATTGTGTTGAGGTCATTTGCCGAATATCCCACTATGCCGTTTGGGGATGGAACTTTTAAGTATGCCATAGGATTTGTGGGTAACCCAGTGGTGGCCCTTTTGATCGGAATGGTACTGTCCTTTACCCTGCCCAAGAAATTGGATAAGGAAATGTTGAGCACCTCGGGATGGATAGGGGAGGCACTTACTTCCGCAGCCATTATTATATTAATAACAGGGGCCGGAGGGGCATTTGGAAAAGTACTGCAGACTTCGGACATTAGTTCCTTGCTGGAGAACAATGTCTCCAATGGAAATTTGGGGATATGTCTACCATTCCTAATTGCTGCAGGTATTAAGACCGCCCAGGGTTCCTCTACGGTAGCTATAATTACAACAGCTTCGATAATTGCACCTTTGATGCCTGCAATGGGTTTTGATACCGAGGTTTCAAAAGCATTGGCGGTCATTGCCATTGGCGCTGGTGCATCCCTGGTCTCCCATGCCAACGATAGTTTCTTTTGGGTAGTAACCCAAATGAGTGATATGAAGGTAAATCAAGGATATAGAACACATAGTTTAGGGACTGCCATTTTGGGCTTTTCTGCGATGATCGTTTTAACCATAATCAGTTTAATAATCTAATCTTTATAGAATGAAAGTTTATAAGACCAACCAAGGAGTTTTGATCCAAAATGACCAGAAATTTTATCTAATCGATAAGGAATGGGATTCATTTATTACCGATGATGCCATTTACGACAATACACTAAATTTAATTTCCAAGCTTGACCCTATTGAAAATAGCGCTACCATATTGAACGACAGTTTAATGCCACCGGTGGGACGCCAAGAAATTTGGGCATCCGGAGTAACATACTATAAGAGTAGGGAAGCCCGCATTGAAGAATCCAAAGATGCAGGTGGTGGCGATTTTTATGACCGTGTCTATAATGCGGATAGGCCGGAATTGTTTTTTAAAAGTACGGCTAGTCGGGCAGTAGGGCATAAGCAGGATGTTAGGATCAGAAAGGATTCCAAATGGAACGTTCCGGAACCGGAACTGACTTTGGTAATAACCCCAAATGCAAAAATAATAGGTTATACCATTGGTAATGACATGAGCTCTAGGGATATTGAAGGTGAAAATCCCTTATATCTTCCCCAGGCCAAGAGTTATGACGGTGCAGCGGCTGTAGGTCCGTGTATTTGGCTGAGCAAAGAACCTATTTCAATGGATACCAAGATAAAAATTGAAATTGTCCGTAAAGGTAATACCGTGTTCGAGGGAGAGACCGAGGTGGGTCAAATGAAAAGAAAACTTACCGATCTTGTTCATTATTTGTATCGTGAAATGTCCTTTCCTTTTGGAAGCCTTTTAATGACGGGTACAGGAGTAGTGCCTCCCGATTCTTTTACCTTGGATCATGGGGATGTTGTTAACATTACGGTCGATTCGATCGGTACCCTATCCAATACCGTAGCTTAATTGTCCATATAAATAAAGTGTGATGTCCGTTCCAAAAAGTATTGACGAGTTTAATGCAAGCTTATCGCAACAATCGGCACCATCTACATGGCCTGAAGCTTTACGCGCCATGTGGTTCGATGCCAAGGGTGATTGGGAGTCTTCCCATGATATTGCACAGGACCTACATAATACCAATGGAAGCTGGATCCATGCCTATCTGCACCGAAAGGAAGGAGATAAGTTTAATGCCGGATATTGGTATAGAATGGCCGGAAAGAAATTTCCTGATATAAACCTGGATGACGAACAACTACAATTGGTGGAATATTTTTTAACGCAACAGCGATAGTAATGGTTGTTTCGTGCTAAATGTTTTGTCCTTATTAAATAAAATTAATAGGCCGTGATATAGTTTCACGGCCTGTTTTGTTATAAAGGATTTTTAACCCCAACAACCAACAATGATTTGCTCCTTTATTTCCTGTTTAAGGAAATGCTGCGGAGCTATTATCAATAATCAGAATATTCAGTAGGGTAGAAAAAGCGGGTGACGTTTTTGGAAACGTTGTTTTGGTAATTGGGGTCTGTTTTTATTTTGGTCCACACCGGTGAGTCGGAAAAGGATTTCCAATGGGCATCCCTACTAGCCTGATTTTCAAATGTGGTCATGTACATTAGGTTGGGCATTGTTGCGCCTGACAAAACCTCACCATAGAAAACAGCATTAAAGCCTAAATTGTCGAAAAGGTTTACTTCCCCACCTTTATTGAACATGTCTACTTTGTTGATGTATTTGGCCTCTGTTGCCGATTCATAACTTCTTAATTCATAGATACGGTCTTTACGGGGGCCACTTAAAGGCGAAGGCTTCATCTTGGGCATATCCACAAAGGCTTTTAAAAGAACAGATTCAACCCGGCTATAGGGTGGGTTTTTATAAGGAGCATCCAAAAAGTCTTTGGCTGCTGCCATATAAACTTTATCCTTTTGAAGTTTGGTCTCTATTGTTTCCAAATCACCAAGACCTTTCATGGGGATCAAAACTTTTATGCTTCTAGGATTTAAGGAGTCGATTGTTCTTGGCTTAAAAACACCCACGTTCTTTATGTTCAGTTTTTTGAGAGCAGGCAACAAGGCCTTGCTCAAGTATTGGTCCGTGGTATTTTCCTGTTCCTCGGTATCCATGAGGTAGGTCTTTAATTGGTAATATTCCCGTTGCTGGGCTTGGCTATAGGTGTTTATTGTTAATAGCAATAAAAGAACTGAAATATATGCAGTTTTGTACATTGGAATTGGTTTAAGATAAATATTAGATTTTTGGTGCCTGTTAAGTTAGGGCTTTTGAATATAATGTAATAGTTTTTTTAAAAAAACAAACAATGTTGGGTGTATCCCTAAATTGTCATTTTAAGTCTAGGATAAATGTTTCTTAAGCTTAATGACCACCGATTTGGAAGTAGGGGTATTGCTCTTATCGGCAGTACTGTTTAAAGGTACCAGGACATTGGCCTCAGGAAAATAGGTAGCACAGCATTTTTCAGGGATATTGTAAGGCAAAACAATGAACTTTTGCGCTACCCTTTCCGTATTGTTGTGAAAATTATAAAGGTCTACCAAATCCCTTTCCTTGAGGTGGTATCTTTCAATATCCTTGGGGTGCATCAAAATAACCCTTCGTTCATTAAATATGCCCCTATAACGATCATTGAGTCCATAAATAGTGGTGTTAAACTGATCATGACTCCTTATGGTCATCATTAAAAGTTCATCTTCGTCCAAGACAATGGCCTCACTATTGGATATGCTAAAATTGGCCTTTCCACTTGTCGTATTATAGGAATTGTCCCGTGCCCCGTTGGGTAAATAAAAGCCGGAAGGCTGCCTTACCCTTTGGTTGTAGTTCTCAAATCCAGGAATACATTCTTCTATACTGTCCCTTATATAGTCGTAATGTTGTAGGTATTTTTCCCAATCCACTTTGGAGTTTTTTAGGGAGGCCTTGGCCAATTGGCAAACAATGGCAGGTTCGCTTAGCATCTGGGACGATATGGGTTTAAGACTTCCCTTGGAGCTATGCACAACCCCCATAGAATTTTCAACACTTACAAACTGCAATTCGCCGTTGATAAGGTCTTTATCCGTTCTTCCCAAACAAGGTAGTATGATGGCTTCCCTGCCATGGATAAGATGACTACGGTTTAGTTTGGTGGACACCTGTACGGTCAGGTCACATTTTTGAAGCGCTTCGGCAGTAAATAGGGTGTCTGGGGTAGCGGATAGGAAATTACCCCCCATTGCAAAAAAGACGCTGGCTTTGCCGGAATGCATGGCTTTAATACTTTCTACAGTGTCAAATCCATGTTTGCGTGGTGGGTTGAAGTGGAATACTTTCTCCAGCCGGTCCAAAAATGATTGTGAGGGCTTTTCGTAAATACCCATAGTTCGGTCTCCCTGTACATTGCTGTGACCACGAACGGGACAGGTACCGGCACCAGCTTTTCCTATACTTCCCTTTAATAATAAAAGGTTTACGACCTCTTTTATAGTATTCACGGAATTTTTGTGCTGCGTAAGACCCATAGCCCAGCAAGCAATAATCTTATTTTTGTTGCATAAGATTTTGGCCACACTCTGCAGGGTCTGCAGTGGAATTCCACATTCTGCTATTAAATTATTTAGATCCAGTGTTTTTAAGTGTGTTAGGTAATCTTCAAAACCTTGGGTTTTTTCTTTTATAAAATCCAAATCAAAAACAGCCCCAGGACGTTTATCCTCCTCGATCATCATAAGTTTTGCCAAGGCCTGAAGGAGCGCCATATCCCCATTTATTTTTACCTGAAGGTATAGGTCCGTTAATTTCGACTTTATTCCTAGGGCACCTTTTATTTCCTGGGGATTGTTGAAATTTAACAATCCGGTTTCAATAATCGGATTTATTGAGATAATGGTGGCTCCATTTTCTTTAGCTTTTTTAAGGGCACTCAGCATTCTTGGGTGATTGGTGCCCGGATTTTGCCCCAGGATCAGGATAACCTCAGTTTCGTAAAAATCTTCCAGTTTTACAGAGCCTTTGCCTATGCCCAAGGTATCGGTAAGGGCAACGCCACTACTTTCGTGGCACATATTACTGCAGTCCGGCATATTGTTGGTACCGTATTCCCTAACAAAAAGTTGGTAGAGGAAGGCAGCCTCGTTACTTGTCCTTCCCGAGGTGTAAAATATGGCCTCGTCAGGACTTTTTAATTTATTTAGATGATTTGCTATTTTGGAGAAAGCTTCTTCCCAGCTTATTTCTTGATAGTAATCCGAGCCTTCGGGCAAATACATAGGCTGTGCTAACCTACCTTTTTTTCCTATTTCGTAATCGGAAAGCATGGAAAGTTGGGAAACACTGTTTTCCTTGAAAAAGTTGGTGTCCAGTTTTTTGGTAGTGGCCTCTTCGGCAATGGCCTTGGCGCCATTTTCGCAATATTCTGCTATAGAGCTTCGCTCATCGTCCGGGTCCGGCCAGGCACAGCCTGGACAGTCGATTCCGCCTTTTTGGTTGAGGTTGGCAAGTGCTTTTAATCCACGGCCGAGTCCCATTTCGCCAAAAACATGTTTGGCAGATGATATAACAGCAGGAATACCTGCAGCTACTTTTTTGGGTTCCGCGGTTTTTAGACCGGTTAATTTTGCCGGAGCAGTTGGACTAGGACTGGGTTTTTCTAAATTTTTGGCCATTATTATTTTGTTGTTGCTTTGGGGTTGGGGTAATTATCCGATTGATCTTCAACACGTTCATCCAAACAAACAAAATCTTTTTCCAATAATAAATTCAGTACCTGTCCATCGTTTAAAACCATCTTGTTTTCATAGCCTACCTGCTCGCTATCAGGCCATTTTAGACTTTCATTCTTAGGTAAAAGCAGGGTAATGGTGTCCCCTTTAAACTCGGCTTGGAGGCCGGTTATGTTTTCCTTAGCAGCCACGACGTAGATAAAACTCTTGCCATTAAAAGCGGTCTGTTCCTTGTAATAGCCGTCTTTCTTCAAAGATTCAACCTCCGAACGGGTAAGTCTATAACGAACCGAATTTCCTTGTATCCTAATTTTCATTCAAACAATATTTTATACCTAATTCTATAAAGTTAGGTATTCGACTATCAGTCTCAAAGTTTAGATTCCTAAATTTTAATCCGTTTTGAGCCGGTGTAGATATTATACCTGGTTTCGTTTAGAAATCCTATCAAGGTAATATCATGTTCCAAGGCCATTTCTACGGCCAAGCTGGACGGGGCTCCTACGGCCATAATAAAGTGAATCCCTGCCATGGCTGCTTTTTGGATCAATTCGAAGCTGGCGCGACCGCTCAGAAATAATAAATGTTGATCCAATGGCAATAGGTCTTGGGTAAGTACATGGCCAATTATTTTGTCCAAAGCGTTATGTCTTCCCACATCCTCGCGCATTGTTATTAATTTGCCCTGAACATTAAATAGTGCTGCTGCGTGTATGCCTCCGGTATTGTTAAAAATATTCTGCTCTTGCTGAAGAATGCCGGGAAAGGATTTAATAAGATTTTTTTCGATCTTAAAATCCGCCAGGGAAGGGGGTAGGCGACATATGGTTTTTATAGCGTCAATACTGGCTTTGCCGCAAACTCCGCAACTACTGCTGGTGTAGAAATGCCGTTCCAGTTTGCCAAGATCTATGTTTTGGGAATTAATTAGTTGGACATTTATGCTATTTTCATCAAGGGCAACCCTTTTTATTTGATTGGAATCTTGAATAATGCCCTCTGTAAAAAGAAATCCAATGGCCAGGTCCTGATCATTGCCCGGCGTTCTCATAGTAATGGAGATATTTTTATTGGTAAGGGGGGAATCCAAATTTAAAACACTGATGCTAATTTGTAGTGGTTCTTCAACAGCTATATCGTCCGTGTGCTCTACAAGGTCATCTCCCAGTATTTTGATAATTTTCTTTGAAACTATAGGTTTTCCTTTTTCCTGAATCATAATATGTGGTTATACCTTGATCGACACGCCATCAGCAACGTTTTGCTTGCCATTGTCAAAATAAAAGTCGATTCGGCCTAGATTAATGCCGAAGCATCCAACCTGGTTTACTAATATTTGTTCGTTTTTTCTATTGTTTACTATGGTGGGCCTATCCAAAAATGTATGTGTATGGCCTCCAATGATCAAATCAATGTTCTCTGTCTTGGCCGCCAACTTTAGGTCATCGGGTTTTTGAGGGTTTTGATACTGATATCCTAAATGGGAAAGACAAATAATTAAATCACATTTTTCCTCCTCCTTTAAGGTACGGCTTATGTCCTGCGCAATTTCTATGGGGTCCAGATAAACGGTTTCTTGGTACAACTTTTTGGTCACCAGACCGGCCAGTTCTATTCCCAATCCAAAGACTCCAATCTTTATTTCGTCTACCATATATGTTTTGTATGGCTTCACATGACCATCCATAAGGGTGTTTACAAAGTCATAATTGGCGGATAAAAAATCGAAGGAGGCGTAGGGCAGTTGGGCATAAAGGCCATTAAGGCCGTTGTCAAAATCATGATTTCCAATGGTAGCGGCATCATACTTTAACATACTCATTAGTTTAAATTCCAATTCACCCCCATAAAAATTGAAGTAGGGTGTCCCCTGAAAAATGTCGCCAGCATCAAATAATAGTGTATTCGGGTTTTCTTTTCTGATTTGATCCACCAAAGTTGCCCTTCTTGCCAGGCCGCCCAAGTTGGGATAGGCCGAATGGTTGGTTGGAAAGGGGTCTATATGGCTATGCACATCGTTGGTGTGCAAGATAGTAATGTGTTTGTTCCCGGAATTTTGGCAAGAATTTAGCGTTAGTCCGCCTATGCCAATAAAAGCGGCAGAAGCTGCTGTATCCGATATAAATTTTCTACGTTCCATAATTATTTGATTTGCATAAACCGGTCATCAGTAGCCGCAGTAAGGGTGTCTATTTTCTTAAAATAATCAATCAGGGTATTTCTAATTAGATAATCGGAATCGGTCACAGAAATATATTCTTTTAAAAAATCCATTTTATCACCACCGGTGATCAAATAATCTGAAGTGGCAACATTATAAGTCTTGTTTTCGTCAAAGGGTTTTCCTTGAATGTTTACCGCTTGCAAACTTTTATTTTTATCTACGACTATTTGAATCCCTGAAATAGGGTGGGCAACACTGGATTTTATCAGAAATGATACCATTGCCCGGATAGCTTTACCATCCAATTCAGCAACAACTACCGAGTTTTCAAATGGCATTACCTCGTAGGCTGTGCGCTCAGTAATGTCACCTTCTGATATTACGGATCGGATACTTCCAAAGTTAAGAAGTACAAAATCTATTTGCTTCCCGGTTCTGGCCGTAAAAACGGGGTTTACTTCCTGCATTACAATGTCTGCCATTAAATTGCCTGCGGGAGAATTTAAAGTACCATCTGTTTTGGATATGGTCATTGGGGCATAGGCCAAAACGCTGTCCAATACCTCGTTGATCCTGTTTCGGTAGGGCGCTATGACGTTTTCTATGGAATCGTTTGGATTGGAAGAGTAATTGATCTGAATCCTTTGTCCCTCAATATTTCTAAGTTTGGGAACGGATTCCTTGCAGCTCAGGACGAGTACAATTGTTGCAATTATAACAAAATGTTTGTTTTTTAAATCCATATACTTCTTACCTTCGTATAATTATTGAGGTGATATTATTTACATTTACAATCTTGAAAATGTAAAAATACATGTTTTTAAAAACGCTTAAGGAAAAAATTAAATTTAGAGCCGGTAAAAAGTATTTACAGAGGGGGTTGAATGCTCCTCCTGAAACTATTGATCGGGTTAAGGGTATAAGTTCTGTTGGTTGTATTGTTGATTTGGACGCGTTTGAAAATGCCAATGCTTTTTATGAGTTTGTGGATGAATTTTCCCTAAGGCCCAATTCTGTAAAAATAATTGGGTACAAGAAATTTTATGATAAAAACTCCCCTTATTCAACCCCAGTTTTTTCCGACAAGGATTTGGGGTGGAAAGCGAATATTGAAAACAGCTATGCCTTGGAGTTTTTAAATAGGGAATATGACCTTTTGGTTAATTATTATACGGATGAAAAATTATTATTGCAGTTAATGACGTTAAAGACCAAAGCGAGGCTAAAGGTGGGTTTTGGTGGTGTGGATAAAAATTTAAATGATTTGATATTGAATACTCCCATCAAGGATTTCCAAACTTTTAAAAAGGAGTTACGGAAATATTTGAGGGTTTTAAATGAGATTAAATAATGGAACAGTTAGTTGGAACGGGTGTTGCCCTGGTGACTCCTTTTAAGGAGGATTTTTCTATAGATACGATAGCTTTGGCAAAAATCGTAAATTATTGTGTGGATGGTGGAATAGATTATTTGGTTGTTTTGGGAACTACCGGGGAGTCTGTTGTGTTGTCCAAAAAAGAAAAACAACTGGTTATAGATACTATTGTGGATGCCAATGCAGGTAGGCTTCCATTGGTTTTGGGCATAGGAAGTAACAACACTGCGGCTGTTGTTGAAGAACTGCAAGAAACCGATCTAAAGGATTTTGTGGCCATTTTATCGGTTTCACCATATTATAATAGACCTACACAAGAGGGGATATATCAGCATTTTAAAGCCATTTCCTTGGCCTCTCCCAAGCCTATCATATTGTACAATGTACCTGGTAGGACAGGGAGTAATATGCTTCCTGAGACTGTTTTGAGATTGGCCAATGATTTTAACAATATTGTGGGTATCAAGGAGGCCTGCGGCGATATGGTTCAAATAATGCGAACCATAAAGGATAAACCTGCAGATTTTATGGTGATTTCCGGAGATGATTTTACCGCACTTTCTACGGTATTGGCCGGTGGTTCCGGGGTAATTTCTGTTTTAGGACAGGGACTTCCTTCAGAATTTTCCCAGATGATACGTTTTGGGCTGGCAGGCAGGGTCAAGGAGGCCTTTGCGTTGCACTATGCCATTCAGGACGGTATGGATTTAATTTTTAAAGAAGGTAATCCCGCGGGTATCAAGGCTTTGTTGGAAGCTGTTGGCCTGGGAACTGCAGTTGTAAGGTTGCCATTGGTAGAGGCCACTGCAACCCTTAAAAAAACCATTAAGAGCTTTTTGAACACCTTGCTAAAGACGGTTGTTTAGTAAAAAACAACTATCTATTATTGGATTTTTTACCAACAAAGTTAAAACTTGCATAAAAATGTTGTAGTTGGTAAAGAGGCGGGCTATTTTAGCGTGATAAAAATGTTTTTTATATCCGTTTAGAATCCTTAATTTTGCAAAATGTTTTTAAAAATGAAGCGTCTATTTTCCTTTTTATTATTGCTTGTCATCCTTAGCTCTTGTAGTGAGTACCAAAAGGTACTTAAAAATGAAGATGTTAAGGCCAAATATGATTTGGCTGAAAAATTTTATGATGCCGGTGATTTTAAAAGGGCCAACCGATTGTTGGAACAGATAGCGCCAAAGTATATAGGTAAGCCACAAGGAGAACGTGTTATGTACTTTCTTGCAGATTCTTATTTTCAGACCAAGGACTATAATATGGCAGGTTACCAGTTTGAAAGGTTCCTAAAATCATATCCTAAAAGTGATAAGGCTGTAGAGGCTGGCTTTTATGGAGCTAAAAGTTATTACAAGCTTTCCCCTAAATACTCTTTGGACCAAACGGATACGGACAAGGCCTTGATAAAGTTGCAAAACTTCATCAATACCTACCCAGAATCCGAATTTTTAGTAGAAGCCAATATCATGGCCAAGGAATTGACGACCAAGAAAGAGCGTAAATCCTACGAGATAGCAAAGCAGTTCAATACTATTGGGGAATTTGATTATACCTTTTTAACTCCCGCGGTTACCGCTTTTGACAACTTTATTTCAGACAACCCGGGTTCCGTTTATCGCGAAGATGCCCTATATTATAAGTTTGATGCGTCAACCAATTTAGCGCTTAACAGCTTCGATTATCTTAAAAAATCTCGATTGAATGATGCCAAAGCGGCTTATCTGACTTTCAAAAAATATTTCCCGGAGTCCAAGTATCTTAAGGATGCAAATAAGACCTTGGAAAAGGTTGAAAAAGAATTAGAAATTTATTCCAAATAAAATACGATTTGATATGAATATGAACGATTTAAAAAACTCGAAGGCTCCTGTTTCTACGGTGACGATCAATAAAAATGATTTCGATGCCAAGACTGGGAATATCTATGAGGCTATTTCCATAACTGCCAAAAGAGCTGTTCAGATTAATTCTGAAATTAAAAAAGAGCTTTTGGAGAAGTTGGAAGAGTTTGCTACCTACAGTGATAGTTTGGAGGAAGTTTTTGAAAACAAGGAACAGATCGAGGTTTCTAAATTCTACGAAAAATTGCCCAAGCCCCATGCATTGGCGGTAAAGGAGTGGTTGGATGATAAAATTTATCACAGGAATACAGAGAAAGACGCTTAAAGGATGTTGGGCGGTAAGAATATACTTTTGGGCATTACTGGGGGTATAGCTGCTTATAAAACCACCTTTTTAGTTCGTTTACTTATTAAAGCTGGCGCTAACGTTAAAGTTGTTTTAACGGAAAGCGCCAGCTCTTTTGTTTCTCCCTTAACCTTGGCTACCCTGTCCAAGAATGCCGTACTATCTTCCTTTGTAGATGAGGAAAACGGAACAGTTTCCTGGAACAATCATGTAGAACTGGGACTTTGGGCAGACATAGTTCTTATTGCCCCAGCTACGGCCAATACCCTGTCCAAAATGGCCAACGGTACCTGCGATAATTTGTTGATGGCCACTTATCTCTCGGCAAAATGCCCTGTTTACTTTGCTCCGGCGATGGACTTGGACATGTATAAACATCCTTCCACTACAGCAACCTTTAAAAAGCTATTATCTTTTGGGAATGTAATGATTCCGGCTACATCAGGAGAGTTGGCCAGTGGATTAATAGGGGAGGGCCGCATGGCCGAACCCGAGGATATTGTGGATTTCCTCAATGATCACATGGGTAAAGGGCTGCCTCTAAGAAATAAGAAAGTATTGATAACGGCCGGTCCCACCTATGAGGCCATTGATCCGGTTAGGTTTATTGGAAATCACTCATCGGGTTTAATGGGGTATGAGTTGGCCAAAAATGCAGCCAAACTTGGGGCTAAGGTATATTTGGTGTCCGGGCCGTCCCATTTAACACTGCAACATTCCCAGATAGATCTTGTTAAAGTAACTTCGGCCGATGAAATGTATAAGGCAACGGTTGCCTTGTACCCGGAAATGGATATCGTTATTTGCGCTGCTGCGGTGGCTGATTACAGGCCTAAATTAGTGGCCGAACAGAAAATAAAGAAATCGGCAGAGGAATTTACCATCACTTTGGTAAAGAACAAGGATATTCTTTTTTCCTTGGGAGAAATGAAGAAGGATCAGTTTCTGGTTGGTTTTGCCCTGGAAACAGAAAATGAGGTTGAAAACGCCATAGGAAAATTAAAACGGAAAAATTTGGACGCTATTGTCTTAAATTCCATGAACGATAGTGGTGCGGGTTTTGGAAAATTGACCAATAAAATATCGTTCATAGATAAGAATTTGGATATTAAAACGTTTGAGTTAAAAACCAAGGCAGAGGTGGCCTCGGATATTTTAAATGAAATCACCAACAGGATCCATGCGTAATCTATTTTTAGCCATAATTTGTTTTGTAACTTCTATAACCTTGGGAGCTCAGGAGTTAAACTGTGTGGTTACTATAAATTCTGATCAGGTAGGGCAGACCAATCAACAAGTTTTCAAGACTCTGGAGCGTTCCTTAAATGATTTTGTAAATAAGAATAGATGGTCCAATCGGGTCTATAAGGAAAATGAAAGGGTTAACGCCCAAATGTTCATTACCATTACGGAGTATGAATCCAGTAGATTTAAAGGGAATATTCAGATTCAATCGTCAAGACCTGTTTTTAATACCTCCTATGAAAGTCCTGTTTTTAATTATAAGGACAATCAGCTCAGTTTTGATTATATAGAGTTTCAGCCCTTGATCCTAAATGAAAACAATATAACTTCCAATTTGGTAGGGGTCGTATCTTACTATGCCTACATTATTCTTGGCTTGGATGCGGACACTTTTTCTTTGGAGGGCGGTACCGATTTTTATAAAAAGGCACAACAAGTTGTTACTTTGGCCCAAAGTGCAGGTTATTCTGGGTGGACACAGACATCTGGGCAAAGAAGTAGGTTTGAGTTGGTAGACAACCTTTTGTCCAATTCATACCGAGAGTACAGAATAGCAATGTACAATTACCACAGAAAAGGATTGGACGTCCTGGCAGATAATAACAGCACAGGAAAGCAGGTAGTTGCAGGTACCATGCGTTTGCTGGAGACCATGGGAGGCAGGCATCCCAACGCTTTTTTAATTCAAACTTTTTTTGATGCAAAGTCGGAAGAAATACAAAACGTATTTTCCGATGGTCCCAAAGTGGATATTGTACAGCTTAAGCAAACTTTGAACAAAATTGCCCCACTATATTCGTCCACTTGGAACGAAATAAAATTTTGATCGGATTCCTTTGTACAATGTTATTTGGTCCCGCATCGGGATTTTGTAAATAGAATTTTTTTACCACACATTTTTTTCCAAAGCAATATAAATTATCTTTACGGCAATCTTAGATAATAAACTTTGCTGACAAATCTTTCCATAAAGAATTACGCATTAATAGACCATTTAAACGTTAAGTTTACCAATGGCTTTACAGTAATAACAGGTGAAACAGGTGCCGGTAAATCCATTTTATTAGGTGGGTTGTCCTTGGTGTTGGGTAAAAGGGCGGATCTTTCCTCCTTAAGGGAGAAGGAGGATAAATGCATCGTAGAGGCGGAATTTGAAATTTCCAAATATGGTTTGGAATCATTTTTCTTGGATAACGACCTGGATTATGAGGCAAAGACCATTATTAGAAGGGAGATTTTGCCTAGCGGTAAATCCCGGGCTTTTATAAATGACTCCCCGGTTACCTTGGATATTCTGTCCCAATTGGGGGGTCAATTGATAGATGTACATTCCCAGCATCAAACGTTACGACTTGCGGATAATGATTTTCAACTGAAGGTTATAGATGCCCTTGCCGATAATGGACCAGTGCTAACAGCCTATTCTTCGAAGTTGCTGTTATATCAATCTACACAAAAGGAATTACAAAAACTTGTGGATTTTCAGAATAGTGCCAACAAGGAACACGAGTATAATAGTTTTTTGTTGCAGGAATTAAATTCGGCTCCTTTAAAAGAGGGAATATTGGAAGAATTGGAGGAGCAGTACGAACAGCTTAACAATGTGGAAATTATTTTAGAGCAATTGTCCCATGGGCAACAGTTATTAAATGATGAGCAGATAGGGCTGGTGAACCTACTTACGGAGCTGAAACAGGTATCCAGTAAGTTGGCCAGTTTTGGCCACCAGTATTCAGATATAAATGAGCGCGTAAAATCGGTGTTTATTGAGTTGGATGATATTACCAACGAACTTAATATTCTAAATGATAAGGTAGAGGCCGATCCACAATTGTTGGAGCAGGTAAACGCCAAACTTCAATTGCTTTATGATCTTTTAAAGAAACATAAGGTCCAGACAATTCCGGAATTGTTAGAAATAAGGAATGCCTTGGATGAGAAGGTAAGTGCAACCGAGAATGTTGTTGCCGATATAGACCGTAAAAAGAAGGAGTTGCATCAATTGGAAATTGCTTTGAACACTGAAGCTACCAACATAAGTAAAAGAAGAAAGGTGGTTATTCCAGAGCTGAAAAAACAATTGGAGGAAACTTTGATCGACTTAGGGATGGCAAGTGCTACCTTTAAAATTGAAATTTCGCCAGCCAAAGAGTTTAAACCCACGGGTAAGGATGATCTTAGCTTTTTGTTTTCAGCGAACAAGGGGTCTGCTTATGGTGACCTTAAGAAGGTGGCCTCGGGCGGTGAACTGTCCAGGATTATGTTGACCATTAAGGCCATTTTGGCCAGATACGAACAGCTGCCTACAATGATGTTCGATGAGATAGATACGGGAGTATCCGGAGAGATTTCCAATAAAATGGGAGATATTATGAAGGATATGAGCAATACTATGCAGATATTTTCTATCACCCACTTACCACAGGTAGCAGCCAAAGGTGTACATCATTTTAAGGTATACAAGGAAGAAGAACTGATGGGGGCCAATACCAAAATGAAAAGGCTTTCTTCGGAAGAGAGGGTTGTGGAGCTGGCAGAAATGTTGGGTGGGAAAACCTTGTCCGAATCGGCTTTGGCACATGCCAGGCAGTTACTGGATTAACCTTTGTGTAAGCGGATAGGGAAATCCTGAATTCCGTTTAGTGGTGTTTATAAGTATTTATGTGTGTAACAACATTAATAGCTTTTCGCCTATAACCCTAATAATTTGAAGCCCCGTCAACAGGGTTGCCAACTTTTCTACCTTGTTCTTTCTGCGGTCTACCCACTAATTTTTAATATCTTTGACGATCTAAAATTCACAAAGAAAATAGACTATGTCGTTTAATTTACTAAAAGGAAAAAAAGGGATAATTTTTGGGGCACTCGATGCCAATTCCATAGCTTGGAAAACTGCTGAGACCATTCATGCCGAAGGCGGTACTTTTGTCCTTACCAATGCACCCATAGCTATGCGTATGGGGCAGATAGATGAACTTGCAAAAAAGACGGGTTCCAAGATTATTCCTGCCGATGCCACAAGCGAAGAGGATTTGGATAATTTGGTAACACAATCCATGGAGATTTTGGGAGGGAAAATAGATTTTGTTTTGCACGCCATAGGGATGTCTGTCAACGTTCGTAAAGGCAGGGCCTATACAGATGAGAAATATGATTTTACAACCAAAGGCTGGGATGTATCCGCCCTTTCTTTTCACAAAGTAATGCAGAGCCTGTACAAGGCCGATGCAATGAACGAATGGGGGAGTATCGTGGCTTTGACTTATATGGCTGCGCAACGTACCTTTCCGGATTATAATGATATGGCCGACAATAAAGCTTATTTGGAATCGGTGGCCCGTAGTTTTGGATACTTTTTTGGCAAGGAGAAGAAGGTAAGGGTGAATACCATATCCCAATCCCCCACAGCTACAACTGCGGGACAAGGAGTTAAAGGTTTTGACAGCTTTATTTCCTATGCAGAAAAGATGTCGCCTTTGGGTAATGCAACAGCTCAGGATTGTGCTGACTATACTGTGACCCTTTTTTCCGATTTGACCAAAAAGGTTACCATGCAGAATTTGTTTCATGACGGTGGTTTTTCCAATACAGGCGTTAGTCAGGAAGTAATTGATAGATTTTCCGAATAGCTCGGTAGGTATATTGGTAGGATGCCTTTGAGCTAACCCATTCATATTGGCTATACTCCGTGGCTACATATTATTCAAATTAGCTTAATGCAGTTGAAACAAGACTGAAGGCAGGCCTGTACGTTTGTTTCACCTTTTTAATTTATAGCAAAGCTCAATGGATTTATACTTTTCTTTTATAGTGCCGGTTTACAACAGACCCAATGAGATCAATGAATTGCTGGAAAGCCTGTCGTTACAGGACTACGGTAAATCTTTTGAGGTGGTTGTCGTGGAAGACGGTTCGTCCGAAAGTTCGGAAGGTATTGTGGAAAAGTATAAGGATAAATTGTCCATAACGTATTTAAAGAAGAAGAATTCTGGCCCTGGTGATTCCCGAAATTATGGAATGAATCGTGCCCGCGGTAATTATTTTATAGTGCTGGATTCCGATTGTATAATTCCTAGCCAATATTTGTCGGTGGTGGAAAAATCCTTGACAAACTATTATGTGGATTGTTATGGGGGGCCAGATGCGGCACATTCTTCCTTTACCAATGTGCAAAAGGCCATTAATTATGCCATGACCTCTATGTTCACCACTGGTGGAATACGGGGAAATAAGAGGGCTGTAGGCAAATTTCAGCCCAGGAGCTTTAATATGGGAATATCTAAAGCAGCGTTTGAAGAAACCCGTGGATATGGGAATATACATCCAGGAGAAGATCCAGACCTGACCTTTAGAATATGGGAAGCGGGGTTTGAAACTAAATTGATAGAGGATGCCTATGTATACCATAAGCGGCGAATAGATTGGAATAAATTTTATACCCAGGTCAAGAAATTTGGAATGGTAAGGCCCATTTTAAATCATTGGCATCCAGACAGTGCCAAAATTACTTATTGGTTCCCTACTTTGTTCTGTTTCGGATTTGTTGGGGCTCTTGTCTTGTTGGTTTTAGGGGTTTTGTGGCCAATATCTATTTATGCCTTATATTTTGGTTTACTTTTTGTACATTCTTTAGTGGTCAATAAAAATTTTAAGGTGGCTGTGCTGTCATTAATGGCAGTGGTGGTCCAATTTGTAGGATATGGTTTTGGATTTTTTAAAAATTCGATTCTAATAGCGTTCAGCAATAAGAAACCGGAGGAGTTATTCCCTACTCTTTTCTTTAAAACTCAGTAATAAGTTGATAGATAAAATTAAAAACGGACTCAATAAAAGAAAGGTAAAACTGTTTCTTGTCTTTCTGTTATGTTCCAGTCTGGCTTGGTTTATTAGCAATTTGGGAGAACAATATACCAATAATGCTACTTTTGATATTCACTATGGTAGTACCCCGGACAGCTTATTGCTAAATAGTGTTTCCAAAAGGAACATAAAGGTTAGGCTCAGGGCCAGTGGGTTTCAATTTTTGATGTTTGGTTTCAAGAACAAAACTGTGGAAGTGGACTTATCCGAATTGGAGAAAAAAGGTTCCAAATATTTTGTTTCCCCTTCAACCTATAGAAGTCAGATAGAAAATCAGCTTTCAAAGTTTATAAGGGTCGAGGATATGGATAAGGATACCTTGTTTTTTAATTTCCAAAAGCTTTACAAAAAAAAGGTCCCAGTACTTCCTAAAGTGACTATAGATTTGGAGCAAAACTATTTAATGGATAAGAACTATACTTTATTGCCAGATTCCATAACCGTAATGGGGCCTAAAACGGAGATTGATACTTTGACCGGAATTACCACTCAAACTTTGGTGCTGCCACATACGACCAATGATATTTCGAAGAAATTAAAACTGATTCTTCCGCCTAAGCTGAAAAACACCAAATACTCCGATCATTATATAACCCTATCGGCCAAAATATTTAAATTTTCTGAAAAGGTTTTTAAGGTTCCAGTAGAGGTTGTCAATGTACCTGAAGGAGTCGGGATAAGAACTTTTCCAGAAATAGTTTCGGTTTTGTGCAGGGGGCGTTTAAGTGCTATTAAGGAATTGGTGGTGTCGGATTTTGTGGTTACTGCCGACTATTCCAACCTAAGGGACAAACACGAAAATGTTTTGGACCTGAAATTGACCAAAAAGCCCGATAGCGTGAATGTGGTACAGCTTAGGGAGAATAAAGTGGAATTTATACTAAAGAGGCAATGATGATCGTAGGCTTGACAGGAGGTATTGGTAGTGGAAAATCTACTGTGGGGGCCATGTTTCAAAAATTGGGAGTGCCCCTCTATAATTCTGATCTGGAAGCAAAGAATTTAATGACCCGTTCAAAAAAGATTAAAAAGGATATTGAGACCTTATTGGGCAAGGAGAGTTATTTGGAAGGGGAGCTGAATAGGGAGTATATCGCCAAAATCGTGTTCAAGGATAAGAAATTATTGCAGGGCCTCAACAATATAGTCCATCCTGCTGTGAGACGTCATTTTAAAAGTTGGTGCAAACGACAGAATGCCCCTTATGTAATACAGGAAGCAGCTATTATATTTGAAAACGGGACCAAGGAACTTTATGATAAAATAATTTTAGTGACCTCTCCAAGGGACATCAGGATACAAAGGGTTGTTGATAGGGATGGAATCACGGCCGAAGCAGTAATACAACGTATAGATAATCAATGGCCAGATAGTGAAAAAGAGAAGTTTTCAGACTTCATAATTGAAAATATTGGATTGGAGGCTACGGAAAGGGAAGTGTCCCGAATTCACCATAAATTACTTAAAATAAGGGCTTAAGCGCGAAATTTTAACATTTTTGTTAAGGTTAGGTTAAACGTGCAATTCGCTAAATGTTAAATTTCTAATTTTGTTAATAAATGAATAAGAGGTTATTTGGTCTTTTGGTAGTCTTAATGAGCCTTTCCCTAATAGGAATCATCTTTGTTCAGAGTTATTGGATAAATAAATCGGTAGCGGACAAGGAAGAACAATTTTCAAACACCATCAACCAAATTTTGAGTAGGGTTGTAGAGAATATTGAAAAGCGGGAGGTACAGGATTATCTTAACGAGTTTTACAAACTTAAGGATAGTATTGGAAAGCCAAAGGCTACCCATCTTAAGAATTTTTTCTTTTTTGATCGTGATATTAATTCCAATGAAATACGGTTTTATACCCATGGTATTTTGGAGGAGGATTACAATATGGCATCTACGTTCTTTGATATAGGCTTGGACACCACAACCTTTAGGAATATCACCAGCACCAGAACTACAGAAATCTACAAAGAAGATTTTGGTCTGGACGGCAGGCAATATTCCTTGACACCTGTCCAAAAGCTTGAGAAAATCGGAGGACTTTCCTCTATTGATAAGGCGGCATTGGATGATGTTTTTAGGGAGCAGGCCAAATCCAGGTCCATCCATAAACGCGTATCCAAACAAGAAATAGAACTGTTTCTTGGGAGGGAACTCAAAAATAGGGGCATAGATATAGACTATGAATATGGGGTTTATAGTAAGGGACTGCCGACTAAGGTGAAATCCAAAAAATTCAAGTTTTCAGAGACCACACTTTATAAGGCTCCTTTGTTTAAGGACAGTGAAGGGAATACCAATTTTTCCCTTTTGTTGACCTTTCCCAAAAAGAAAAGGTTCCTTATACAGTCCATTCTTGGAATGGCAATTTTGTCCCTGACATTTACCTTGGTTATAGTGGTGGCCTATTCCAGTGCTATCTATCAGTTGATAAAACAAAAGCAGATTTCCGAGATTAAATCGGACTTTATCAATAATATGACGCATGAGTTTAAAACTCCAATTGCTACAATAAACTTGGCTGTTGAAGCAATAAAGAATCCGAAGATTATAGATGACAAGGAGAAGGTGCTGCGCTATTTGCAAATGATAAGGGACGAAAACAAGAGAATGCACGCGCAGGTGGAAAATGTATTGCGGATATCCAAGTTGGAAAAAAATCAGTTGGATATTAGTAAGGATAGGGCAGATGTGCACGACATAATAGAAGATGCCATTACCCATGTAGAGCTTATAGTTGCAGATAGGGGAGGATATATTAAGCCTCATTTAAAGGCGGAACGCTCAGAGGTATTGGCCAATGAGATGCATTTTACCAATGTTATTGTGAATATATTGGACAATGCTGTGAAATATTCGCCAGAAGCGCCCAAGATTGATGTTTTTACCGAAGTGGTCGGGAATTATATCATTATAAAAATACAGGATCAGGGAGCTGGAATGAGCAAGGCGGTACTAAAAAAGGTTTTTGAAAAGTTCTATAGGGAACATACAGGAGATATACACAATGTTAAGGGGCACGGTTTAGGGCTCGCTTACGTAAAAAAAATAGTTGATGATCATCAAGGTGAGGTTTATGCAGAAAGTGAAAAAGGAAAAGGAAGCACTTTTTATATAAAACTACCTTTAATTTAAACAATAATGGAAACAGTAGATAAGAAAATATTACTCGTAGAGGACGATCCCAATTTTGGAATTGTACTTAAAGATTACTTGGCAATGAACGATTTTGACGTTACGTTGGCAAAAAACGGAATGGAAGGTTTTGAAAAATTTAAGAAAGACAATTTCGATGTCTGTATCTTGGATGTAATGATGCCTTATAAGGATGGCTTTACCCTAGCCAAGGAAATCCGTGAAAAGAACGAAAACGTACCCATCGTTTTTCTTACGGCCAAGACTATGAAAGAGGATGTCCTTAAAGGATATAAAGCCGGTGCCGATGATTATTTGAACAAGCCTTTTGATTCGGAAGTACTATTGATGAAACTTAAAGCTATAATTCAAAGAAAGTCTTCCAGTTCGTTAGCGGACAGTAAACAATTTGAATTTACAATTGGTGGTTTTCAATTGAATTCCAAGCTTAGGTTCTTGAAATTCAAAGATGAAGATG
Source organism: Arenibacter algicola (assembly GCF_018860365.1). Lineage (GTDB taxonomy): Bacteria > Bacteroidota > Bacteroidia > Flavobacteriales > Flavobacteriaceae > Arenibacter > Arenibacter algicola_B. The sequence continues at coordinate 23,255 of NZ_JAHKPO010000002.1, read as the reverse complement.
CCATTAAACTCTCTCCTAAGGAAAATGAGTTGCTTAGACTTTTGGCTTTGCACGAGAACGATTTAATGCCCAGGGAGTTGGCCTTGACCAAAATTTGGAGGGATGATAATTATTTTACTTCCCGCAGTATGGACGTCTATATTGCCAAATTGCGTAAATATCTTAAAAAAGATGAAAACGTGGAGATATTGAATATCCACGGAGAAGGGTTTAGATTGGTGGTTAAAACTGAGTAAACACCTCATATCCAAAATTTTTTAGAGCACCAGGATTTTTCTTGGTGCTTTTTATTTTATTAGACCCTTATTTTAAAAGCTGCAGGCTCTTTTAAAGGTGTTGGTAGAACGAACCCTGAACAAAAAAAGATGTGGTTTTTGGTTTTAAATCAGGACTCTTGGGTCTGCTCTAGCGTTCAAAACTATTAGTTCCGGTATTCCCTTAATATTTGGTCCACAATTTCTTGGGGACTGGGTTCTATCGATATTTTTATAGCCTTGGTTGGAGGTTCAAAAGTGTCCAGTTGGGACCGTAATAATTCGGCAGGCATAAAATGGCCCTTGCGTTTTTGTAGGCGTTCCAATAGCAATTCAAAGGAACTTTCCAGGGAAATCCACACTACCTTCTCTTCAATTTTATTTTCAAGTATTTTTCTGTAGGATTCCTTCAAGGCGGAGCAGACAATGACAGCTCCTGTTTCTTGGTTGTCCACGGCCAATTTGTTCAGGGTTACCAGCCACTCATACCGGTCCTCGTCGGTCAACGGGATTTTATTGGACATTTTTTTTATGTTGGCTTCCGAATGAAAATCGTCCCCATCAAAAAATGGTAGGTTCAGTTTTTCCGCCAACAATTGCGCTATGGTAGATTTTCCCGTGCCGGAAACCCCAATTACAAATAGAATGTTTTTATTGGTTAAAGTCATTATCTATTGCGTTCTTGTTCTATCTTCTCCAAAATCTCGTTTAGGTCGTATTTATAATCGACCCAAAGAATATCCTCTTTTTTTCGTAACCATGTCAATTGCCTTTTTGCAAACCTTCTGGTGTTTTTCTTTATTTCGGCAATAGCCGTATCCAGATCAAAATCCCCCTTAAAATAACTAAATAATTCCCTATAACCTACAGTTTGCAACGCATTCAGGGTCTGTTGTTCTTTTAGGGACGCTACCTCTTCCAAAAGACCCTGTTCCAACATTATATCCACTCTTTGGTTTATACGGTCGTAGATGATCTCCCTTTCCGCATTTATGGCTATGGTAATGGTATTGAAATTCCGTTCGGGTTTTTTTTGATTTAGGAAGGAGGTGTAGGGGAGTCCTGAACCAATACACACCTCCAGGGCCCTAATAAGCCTATGTGGGTTATTTAGGTCTACCTGGTCGTAATAATCCCGGTCCAGAACTTTAAGCCTTTCCTGAAGGCTTAAAATGCCTTCGGTTTTCAAGGTTTGGTTCAGTGTTTCCCGGATTTCAGGATCTATTGCGGGAAAAGTATCCAGTCCGTCTTTAATGGCGTCAACATATAGACCGCTTCCGCCTACCATGACAACAATGTCGTTATCCAGGAAAAGGGTTGCCAGTTTTTCTATAGCTTCCCTTTCAAAATCTCCTACGGTGTATTCTTCAAAAATACTTTTGTGCTGAATAAAATTATGCGGAACACTTGCTAATTCTTCTGGGGATGGTACAGCGGTCCCAATGGACATTTCTTTGTAAAACTGTCGGGAATCGGCAGAAATGATCTCTGTTTTGTAATGTTTGGCCAGGGCAATGGCCAAGGTCGTCTTTCCTATCGCAGTGGGTCCAACAATGGAAATAAGATTTTTTTTATTCATTAATCATCACTTAATCTATGTCCACATTGCCTGCAGTAATGGGCGTCAATGCGTATGATTTCAGTACCGCAATCCGGACAGGTTCTGTCAGTGTCTATATCTTTTTTGTTGATGACTCCGGAAGTATATTCGGCCGATACTATTCCAGTTGGTACTGCTATTACCCCATAACCAATTATCATGATCAAGGTGGCAATAAATTGCCCTAAGGGCGTTTCAGGTGAAATATCCCCATAACCTACTGTGGTTAGGGTAACAATGGTCCAATAAACACTGTGGGGAATACTGGTAAAGCCATGGGTAGGACCTTCTACGATGTACATTACCGTTCCCAATAAAACGGATATGACAATGACAAAGAAAACAAAAACAAATATTTTTGTTCTACTGGCATTCAAGGCCCTTACAAGTTTGTTGGACTCCCCTACGAAGCGGACCAGCTTTAAAATTCTAAATACCCTTAACAATCTTAAGATTCGAAAGGCTGTTATGTACTGGGAACCTACTAGGAAAAGCGAAAGATATTTTGGAATGGTGGAAAGTAGGTCAACCACACCAAAAAAACTTAGAATATATTTTTTAGGCCGATTTATGGAAACAATTCGCAAAATGTACTCTATGGAAAAAAGTATGGTCACCGTCCATTCCGAATAGTTTAGAAATTTATGGTGCTTTACATCGAATGTAGGAATGCTCTCCAGCATTACGATGATAACACTATACACAATCAAAATGAGCAAAAGGATATCAAAAAGTCTTCCCGCAGGGGTATGGGTCCCGTAGATTACTTCATGGATCTTATTTTTCCAACTTTTTTTAATTTTCAAAGTTTACTGTTTTAGCTCTATAATTTTTAGGACCTTTTTTTTTCTTAGATAAGAGGAAATAATATGGGTCGTGTTTTCATTTCCTTCCATGGGTGTTATTATGGATTCCAAGATATGAATATTATTGATTTGATGGTTTAAATTAAAATAGCCAAGGCCTTTAAAAACCCCATCTTTAATCTCAATTCCACACCGCTCGCCAATTTCCCTGCCCTTATCCATAATTAAAATGTTCTTTTTTGAGAAACTGTACTTGTCAATAGCTTGCATTACCCTTGCATTATAGGCCTCTACCGGCTCTTTGTTTATGCATCCTCCAAGGCAACTTTTATCCTCATAATGGGAGCAATGCATCTTGGCCTGTGAAAGCCCATTTATTTTATTGCACAATTGAAACTCTTCCCTGAGGCTGTGTAGAAAATTCTCTGCGCCCTGAAGGCTATTAAAGGTAGCTACTGCCTTTTTTTTAGGATTTATTACCTCTGCTATCAATGTAATATAGCCGTCCTGGTTGTTCGATTGATAAATGCCATGCGAAAACAGCCTTTTCTTATAGTGGGTATTGTATTTGGGCTTGTTCCTCAATAATTCCGCATTCTCTTTTAATAAGGCTGCCAATTCATTGCCCGTTTTTTCGTAAGAAACCCTTTTTGTTTCTTTCTGAATTCTTCTGGCCTTTGGACTATTATTGGTAAAATGCTGATTGACCCTTTTTTTAATGTTGCTACTTTTTCCCAACAAAATAATATCACCGTCCTTATTGTGTAGGTAGTAGACCCCTGTTTCCGAGGGTAACTCATCTACCATATCCAGCTGTCTTGGCGATAATTCCCCTTGTGTCTCCGTTCTTAGAACGCTTTTAAAAATAGTTTTGTCCAGATCTTTTGAGAGTAATAGTTTAAATAGTTGTAAGGTAGCAAGGGCATCTCCATTGGCTCTATGACGGTCACTTACAGGAATCCCTAGAGACCGCACTAGTTTGCCCAGACTATACGATTCGGCATCCGGTAATAATTGCTTGGCTAGTTCAACGGTACAGAGCGTCTTGCGTTCAAAATTAAAACCCAACCTCCTGAATTCGGTTCTCAAAATCCGATAGTCGAACTGGGCATTATGGGCAACAATTACAGCATCTTCCGTTATTTCCACAATGCGTTTGGCAACTTCATAGAATTTAGGAGCGGTGCGAAGCATGTTGTTGTTAATGCCGGTAAGATTAACTACAAAGGGTTGGATTTCCTTTTCAGGGTTTACCAGGCTAATGAACTGATCCACTACTTTATGCCCGTCAAATTTGTGGATAGCAATTTCCGTAACCCCTTCTTCATTGTATTTTCCTCCTGTGGTTTCAATATCTAATATGACGTACATGTAATATTTCTAATTCAGATTACTAAACAAAGATACGTATTCTCCCGTCAAAGAAATAGCAAGGTTGAGCGCTAATTTCTAGATCCAAAAATGCTACTTCCCACTCGTATCATGGTACTGCCTTCCTCTATTGCGATCTTATAATCACCACTCATTCCCATGGATAATTGCGAGAGATCTGGGAACGCCAATTTGGTTTTTTCAAATAAATCTTTAAGGCGTTTGAATTCCTTCCTGATTTGTTGACTATTGTCCGTAAAGGTGGCCATTCCCATTAGTCCAACTATCTTAATGTTGGTAAGTTGCTCAAGGTCACTGGAGGCGATCAATTCGTTGAGGTCATTCTCGTCAAAACCAAACTTGGTGTCCTCCTCGGCAATGTGGATCTGCAGAAGGCAGGGAATAACCCTGTTATGTTTTTTGGCTTGTTTGTTTATTTCCTTCAACAGCTTTAGGCTGTCCACTCCGTGTATAAGCGCCACATATTCTGCCATATACTTAACCTTGTTGCGCTGTATATGGCCTATCATGTGCCACTCAATATCCTTGGGAAGCACTTCCTGCTTCTCTGTCATTTCCTGGATTTTATTTTCGCCAAAAACCCTTTGTCCGGCAGCGTAAGCTTCTTCGATATCTGCTATGGGCTTGGTTTTGGAAACGGCGACCAATGTAACGTGGGGTGTAAGCGATTCCTTGATTGTTTTTAAATTATCTTTAATGGACATTCAATTGTTTTTTTGGTATTCATTTACACTAGGCTCATTTGCTACATCAAATTTATGGTTGAAGTAAACAAGCACAATGGACTACTAATTAAATTGTTTGGATACCTTCTCGGCCTTACGGGATTCCGAATAATCATAGAAACCTTCCCCGGATTTAACACCTAATTTTCCGGCAGTTACCATATTTACCAATAGGGGGCAGGGTGCATATTTTGGGTTTTTGAAGCCGTCGTACATTACATTTAAAATGGATAAACAAACATCCAGGCCAATAAAATCTGCAAGCTGCAATGGACCCATTGGGTGGGCCATCCCTAATTTCATGACCGTGTCGATCTCGGTAACCCCTGCAACTTTATGGTATAAGGTCTCTACAGCTTCATTGATCATGGGCATTAAAATTCGGTTGGCAACAAAACCAGGGTAGTCATTGACTTCCGTTGGTGTTTTTCCTAATTTCGTGGACAGATCCATGATGGTTTTGGTAACTTCATCAGAGGTGTTGTAGCCCCTTATTACCTCTACCAATTGCATGATAGGTACGGGATTCATAAAGTGCATTCCAATAACCTTGTCCGCTCTTTTGGTGGCGGCTGCAATCTGGGTTATGGAAATGGAGGAGGTGTTGGTCGCCAAAATGGTCGTGGGTTCGCAGATAGCGTCCAATTCCCGAAAGATTTTTAATTTAAGGGCTGTGTTTTCCGTTGCGGCCTCAATTACCAAGTCTACCTTCTTGACCCCCTCTGCCATTGTGGTATGGGGAGTTATGTTTTTCAAAGTAGATTTCTTATCCTCCTTTGTGATAAGCTCCTTGGCCACCATTCTGTCAAGATTTTTACTTATGGTCGTAAGCCCCTTATCCAGAGCTTCCTCTGAAATATCTATAAGGTTGGTTTTATATCCGTTTTGAGCAATTACATGGGCAATGCCATTACCCATTGTTCCGGCTCCTATGACTGCTATGTTTTTCATTTGTAGCGTTTTCTTGGAATTTTATTCTATTATATCATGCCTTTGTTCAGCTTGTAAACATATAAAATCTGGCATCTATTTCTTTTGGAAAGATGCAATGACTTCCAAAGCAACCTTTAAGGCCCTGGTACCTTGTTCTAGGGAGACCACGGGGACGGTGTTGTTGTTTATGGCATCTGCAAAGGTCTCCAGCTCGTCCAGTATAGCATTGTTTGTGGCTATATCCGGATTTTCAAAATAGATCTGTTTTTTTATTCCTTCGGCATTTTGTAGGATCATATCAAAATCCCCTGGTTTTTCCGGGGCGTCCTTCATTTTTACCACCTCCACTTTTTTCTCCAGAAAATCCACGGCGATATAGGCATCTTTTTGGAAAAAGCGAGACTTGCGCATGTTCTTCAGGGAGATCCTACTTGCCGTTAGGTTGGCAACGCAGCCGTTTTCAAACTCTATTCTGGCATTGGCGATATCCGGTGAGTTGCTAATTACCGAAACTCCACTGGCATTAATTTGTTTCACCTCTGATTGTACCACACTAAGGATGGCATCAATATCATGGATCATCAAATCCAAAACAACAGGTACATCGGTCCCCCTTGGGTTGAATTCTGCCAACCTGTGGGTCTCAATAAACATGGGGTTATTAATATTTTCCTTAACCGCCATAAAAGCGGGATTAAATCTTTCCACATGGCCCACCTGTCCCTTCACCTGATGCTTTTTTTCCAAGAGCAACAATTCTCCAGCCTCTTGAAGGGTATTGGTAATGGGTTTTTCAATGAAAACATGTTTTCCTTTTTCCATCGCCTTTTTGGCACATTCGAAATGTGAAAGGGTGGGGGTAACAATATCCACCACATCAACTGCATCTATTAGTTTATTTATGTTGTCGAAAAAAGTATAGCCGAATTCTGCCTCTACTTTTTTACCGTTAATAACATCGGGATCGTAAAAACCGACCAGATTATATTTTTTGGACTCATTCAGTAATCTAAGATGAATTTTCCCTAAATGTCCTGCTCCTAGGACGCCAACATTAAGCATATGTATTTATTTTTCTCAAAAATAAGGATAGTTTGTAAGTTTAAGGGCTTAAAAAATAAAAGTTAAGTTTTATGTCCCATCTTTTTTGTCAACATTGCAAAGTAGTTGAATAGGATAAAAAATAATAGGGTAGACAATGGAACCGTGATTTTTATAATTAAAGAAATCTAAGCTAAATTTACCCTCGGATGAAAGAATAGGTTAGATTGCAGCATGTAAATTTTCTGATTTCTTCATTTTAAGTTTTTCGTTTTTTAACTTTACCCACCAAAACCAAACAATTGAAAGATACATTAAAACATAGGGGAATGCGCAACAAATTGGCAGACATTCTTTCGGAGAAGGGAATTGTGGACAATGCTGTTCTAGAGGCTATACGGGCCGTTCCAAGACACTTATTTTTGGATAGTAGTTTTGAGGATCACGCCTATCAGGACAAGGCGTTTCCCATTGGTGCGGACCAAACCATTTCCCAGCCTTATACGGTGGCCTTTCAATCCGAACTTTTACAGGTGCGGCCCAATCACAAAATCTTGGAAATAGGAACGGGAAGTGGGTATCAAACCGCGGTATTATTAAAATTAAAGGCAAGGGTATACACTATTGAGCGTCAGTTGGAGCTCTTTAAGAAGACCAATCTCTTTTTCAAAAAGATGGGGTATAGGCCCAAAAAGGTAATATTTGGAGATGGATATAAAGGATTGCCGGAAGAGGCACCATTTGATAGTATTATAGTAACCGCTGGGGCACCTTTTGTGCCAAATCCTTTATTGGCCCAACTTAAAGTAGGAGGCAGGTTGGTAATACCGGTAGGGACAGACGAGCAAGTTATGACGCTGTTTGTCCGCAAATCTGCCAAAGAATTTGAAAAAAAGGAATTGGGGTCCTTTCGATTTGTGCCTTTATTGGAGGATAAAAATTAGAGTAGGCCCTAATTGTTAAAGCTTTTTTTGATCCTATCCAGGTTTTTCTTGTTGTCGCGATCCTTGATAGTCTCGCGCTTGTCATATAGTTTTTTACCCCTTGCCAATGCAATGTTCATCTTGGCCAGGCCCCTGTCGTTCAAGAAAAGATTTAAGGGAATTATGGTTAGGCCTGAATTTTTTACCTCTTTTTCCAGTTTTTTCAGTTCGCCACGATTGAGCAAAAGTTTTCGTTCTGCTTTCGGTTTGTGGTTGTAATGCGTCCCATGGGAATATTCGTCTACCTGCATATTAATAACAAACAACTCTCCCAGATCATTAAATTCACAAAAGCTCTCCGAGATGGAAGCCTTGCTTTCCCGAATAGATTTAATTTCGGTACCGGACAAAACAATGCCGGCCGTATAGGTATCCAATAACTCGTAATCGAATCGGGCCCTTTTGTTCTTTATGTTTATTTTTTTCTGCATATGTTTGACAAAAATAGAAACAATTATCCGATTGGCAATTAGGGCATAAGTTTAGATCGTCTTAATTATTTTGAATATAAATATGTTTTTTTTGTAATGTATGTGGCAACATTGCGATTAATGTGAAAAGTTAATGAATGAAAGTAGTATCCCTTTTAACCCTTTTTTTACTGATTTTTTCGTGCAAGGAACAAGCGCGAACCACCCTTTCCGCGCAAGAAATAGTTGATAAGTCCATTTTGGTAAGTGGAGGGGAGCAGTATAAAACCAATGATATATTCTATAAATTCAGGGATTATCAATATGCCTCTGAATGGAAGGACGGAGATAGAATTTTAAAACGCATTAGATTGACCGATTCTACAAAGGTATTGGATGTAAAAGGTAGCCGGGGTTTTAACCGATATATTAACGATAGTTTGGTGCCTCTAAAGGATTCCATTGCCAATTTATACGCTAACTCTGTGAACTCTGTACATTACTTTGCCCACTTGCCATATGGGTTGAACGATCCCGCAGTCAATAAGGAATTATTGGGGGAAGTAGCCATAAGGGACAAGGAGTATTATAAGGTAAAAGTGACTTTTGATCAGAAAGACGGAGGAAAGGATTACGAGGATATTTATCTGTACTGGTTTAATAAGGAGACCTTTAAGCCCGATTACCTAGCCTATAAGTTTTATGTGGATGGGGGAGGAATCCGCTTTAGGGCAGCATACAATGAGCGCTATCTTGGAGGTATCCGTTTTGTTGATTATGAAAATTATGAGACCGCTACAGGGGATAGCGCATTCTATGATGTGGACGTTCTTTACGAAAAAGACAATTTAAAATTACTTTCAAAAATAGAGTTGGAAGAAATTTCCGTTACAGCTTCCAATTAGTCCATTTTTAATCTAATATCGGTGGCTTTTCCATTTATGATCCGCACAATAAATAAACTGCTATTGTCATAATCGTCCATATGCTCATATTTATCTTCTCCCAACATGAGATTAACAAACTCTGGGGTGGTATTGCTATGGCCAACAATTAGAACATTTTTGCCTAGATTCAGTCTTTTAAATTCTTCGATAATGAGTGCCTTGGGATCGTAATATTGTGGGGTAATTTCTTTTTTTACGGATGTAGGTGCGGCGGTCATCGCAGTTCTTTCAAAATCGGTGATGTAAATGGCATCAAGGGCAACAGGGTCAAAAACCTCGGCCCAACGTATGGCTCTCCCCAATCCGTCCTGATTTAATTCCGGATCTATGTTTTCAGGGTCGCTGCGATCTTTTTCGGCATGTCTTATAAAATAATAAGTTGAAATAGAATCTTCTGCATTTTCCAATGGTAACTTCGGATCTTCCTTGCAGGATATAGTGCCGATGGTTAAGGAAAGAATCAATAGCAGATTTATATGTTTCATGGTCAATTCTATTTTTGGTATTTGGTTCTTCTGGTAAAGTAACTAAAATTACAGTAAAAAAGTATGTAGTGCCCCTAGTTTTTTGTTCTTTTGTATATGGATAAAAAGTACGCCATTTATGCTATTTTGTTTGCGGTATTGTTTTCGCATGCGCAAGAAGTTGCACTTCCAACCGACTTAAGGCAGCATAATTTAACAGAATTCAATGCTAGTTTGTTCAATCCGGTTTTTTCACTGGATAGGAACAATCCAGAGTCCATTGCCTGGTGGTCCAGGTATCAATGGCAGACCATAGATGGTGACCCTACTTCCATTTTCTTAAATTATTCCAGAAAAATAAACACTCAGTCTTCTATAGGCATTGGTTTTATGCAAAATAATACAGGGGTGTTTTTAAATACCGGTGGAGTGCTCAACTATGCATACGCCTTCGATTTTGGCAATAATATGCAATTGTCCGTTGGTTTGAACGTATTTGGTTTTAATAGTGAAATTGCAGACAATAGGTATAGTCCAAATCCTGAAATTTCATTGCCCCAATTGGAATTGGCCAAAAATGCATTTATAATGCAATTTGCACCGGGAGTTCGATTTTCTGTGGATGGATTCAGTGTTGGTTTTACTGCAGAAAACCTGTTTGATTATAATTTCTCTACTAATAGTAGTGCTTCGGAATCCGATGAAAAGATATACTTGGGGATGGTGGATTATCGATTGCCCTTAACCCTTTTCAGTGGGGTGGATGATGCCTATCTGCTTCCCATGCTGTATGTAAAATCTGTGCCCTATGGGGATACCCAAGTAGGGTTAAATGCATTATTATCGTCCAATAAATTTTGGTTACAAGGTGGTTATAATAGTTTCTACGGCTTATCGGGTGGTTTGGGTGGTAGATTTTTTAAGCATTTATCATTGGGAGCTCTTATAGAATATGGCTTGGATGCTGAGGTTAAGGATCAGGACCCATCTTTTGAAATAATTGCGGCATATACACTAAGTAGTCCTGATGCACGCAAAAAAGTAGTTGGTTTTGACGTGGATGAGGCGCCATTGGAACTTGAAAAACCGGAGGAAGTTATTCCGTTGGAAGAAGAGGATCGTATTGCAGAGGAAAAGAAAATGCAGAAAGAGCTGAGCAAAGCAGAGGCTTTGGCCAAAAAAAAGGCGCTTAAAAAGCAAAAAAAACAGAAGCGTGTTAGAGGCAAGAAAAAGAAAGCGCTTGCGGAAGAATTAAGAGTGGCACAGGAATTGGCAGAGGCAAAAAGGTTGAAGGAAGAACAGGAGGCCGCGGCTTTGGCGAAGGCAGTCCAGATGAAGGAGCAAAAAAGATTGGATTCCATAAAAGATGTGGAATTGGCATTGGCCAAGAAAATCCAGGAAGATCTTGATATGATTGCTGCTAGAAAGAAGGCCGGCAAGAAGGTAACTCAGGGTCATTACGAGGAAGTGGATAAACTGGAAGGCCAGAAAACCGGATTTTATCTTATAGGCAATGTTTATGGTACTTCTAGATACCGTGATATTTTTGTAGAAAATCTGAAGAAGAAAGGTATTGACGCTAAGTTCTTTTATTTGGAAAGGACCAAGTGGGACTATGTATATTTGGAAAGGTTTGATACCCTGAGTGAAGCGGAAGCGGCAAGGGATAATAAATTTAATGGTAAATATTCCGAAAGAACCTGGATATTTAGGATAATAGGGGAGTAGTGATAAATTACTTTTTTATTTCACGGACAATTAATTGGTCCAAGTAGGTCACCGTGTTAAGTAAGTATTTTCTATCACCCGTTATAGTGGCCATGGCTACAGCTCCTTGGATCATTGTAAATAGCTGTTTTGAAAACTGAAGTGGTGTTACGGGCAGCCTGAGTTCATTGTTGTTGAGTCCATTTTCTAGGACCAAGGCAATTTTCCCCTCTATGGTTTTTATGGTCTCCCTGGTTGCAGCTAGGAGTTGGGAATTATTGTGATTGGCATCTATCCCAATATTTAAAATTGGACATCCGCCCAATTCCTCTATAAAAGTATCGTAGTGACGATAGAAATTGGTAAGCACAAAAAGCTTTTGTAGGGAAGTACCGCTAGAATTTAACTTATCGTCTATTTCAGATAATAGTTTTTTGCTATTATATTCAAACGCTGCCAGTGCCAGGGAATCCTTGTTTTCGAAATTCCCGTATATGGCCCCTTTGGTCAAGCCCGTAGCCTCTGTAAGGTCGCTCATGCTGGTTCCAACATATCCAAGCTTATTGAAAATTGGCGCAACGGTTTCAATGATATAGGCGGTTGTTCTCTCGGCTTTTGTAGACATGTCCTTACAGTTTTATGCTAATATAAAAAATCTTATACTGCATGGTATATATTGTTAATAAAAAAGGGCATCCGATTTATAATCGGATGCCCTTCTGTTAAAAACGGTCATTTTATTTCGCCAATTCACTCTCATTTCTGAATACTAGCTGATCGTCAAACGAGTCTATAAGGATAATTCCACCTGGTTGAATGTTACCACTTAATAATTCTTTGGAAATATTGTTCAATACTTCTTTCTGAATTACCCTTTTTATGGGTCTTGCACCATATTGCGGGTCGTACCCTTTGTTGGCCAGGTAATCTATAGCCTCATCGGTTGCATCTATTGTAATTTGTTGTTTGGCAACCAATTTTTTCAACTGATCCAGTTGTAGGACCACTATCTTCTTAATGTCTACTTTGCTTAGAGGGGTAAACATGATAATGTCGTCTATACGGTTTAGGAACTCTGGTCTTATGGTTTTTCGCAATAGGCCCAGTACTTCCACCCTCGCAGCCTCTGTGGCGCTATAGATGTCTTTGTTTTCCTCAAACTTTTCCTGAATAATATGGCTTCCCATATTACTGGTCATTATGATAATGGTATTTTTAAAATCTGCTACACGACCTTTATTGTCCGTTAGCCTACCCTCATCCAATACCTGTAAAAGGATATTAAAGGTGTCCGGATGCGCTTTTTCAATCTCATCCAGTAATACTACGGAGTAAGGCCTTCTTCGCACTGCCTCCGTCAATTGGCCGCCTTCGTCATAACCAACATATCCTGGAGGTGCACCTACCAATCTACTTACTGAATGACGCTCCTGGTATTCGCTCATATCAATTCTGGTCATGGCATTTTCGTCATCAAATAGATAGGCGGCCAGGGTTTTTGCCAATTCCGTTTTACCTACACCTGTAGTTCCAAGGAACAAGAAGGAGCCAATTGGTCTTTTGCTGTCCTGTAATCCGGCCCTGCTTCTTCTTATGGCATCGGAAACAGCCTGTATGGCTTCTTCCTGTCCTACCACTCTTTTGTGGAGTACATCTTCCAATTTTAACAGCTTTTCCCTTTCACTTTGAAGCATTTTGGTAACGGGGATACCTGTCCATTTGGCTACCACTTCGGCTATATCCTCATAGGTAACTTCTTCCTTGATCAGGGTTTCTCCCAGTTGTTGTTCTTCTAGTTCGCTTTCCAGTTTATCCAATCGCTCTTGGGCTTCCTTGATCTTGCCATACCTGATTTCGGCAACTTTACCATAATCCCCATTGCGCTCGGCCCTTTCGGCTTCCAACTTAAAGTTTTCTATATCGTTCTTTGTTTTTTGGATATCGTCCACAACAGTTTTTTCGCTCTCCCATTTGGCAAAGATTTCATTTCTGTCTTCCTTCAAATTGGCAAGGTCCACATTCAAGGCCTTGAGTTTTGAGGTATCGTTCTCTCTTTTAATGGCTTCTATTTCTATCTCCAGCTGCATTATTTTACGATCCAAAACATCGAGTTCTTCAGGTTTGGAATTTATTTCCATCCTTAGCTTGGAAGCGGCTTCGTCCATTAAATCTATAGCCTTGTCCGGCAAAAACCTATTGGTAATGTAGCGTTGCGATAATTCCACGGCTGCAATTACGGCTTCGTCCTTGATCCTGACCTTGTGGTGAGCCTCGTACTTTTCTTTTATACCTCTAAGAATGGATATTGCGCTTTCGGTATCGGGTTCATCTACTACTACTTTCTGAAACCTTCTTTCCAGGGCCTTGTCCTTTTCAAAATATTTTTGATATTCGTCCAAGGTGGTAGCGCCTATGGCTCGCAGTTCCCCACGGGCTAGAGCAGGTTTAAGTATATTCGCGGCATCCATTGCACCCTGTCCGCCTCCGGCACCAACAAGGGTGTGGATTTCATCAATAAAAAGAACAATGTTCCCGTCCGATGTGGTTACTTCCTTGATAACGGCTTTTAAGCGCTCCTCAAATTCCCCTTTGTATTTGGCGCCTGCAATAAGCGCACCCATATCCAATGAAAAGATTATTTTATCCTTAAGGTTCTCAGGGATGTCGCCCTGTACTATTCTATGTGCCAAACCTTCTGCAATGGCGGTTTTACCTACCCCAGGTTCCCCTACCAGCATTGGGTTGTTTTTTGTTCTACGTGATAAGATCTGTAGAACCCTTCTGATTTCCTCATCCCTTCCTATCACAGGGTCCAATTTTCCGCTATCCGCCAGTTCATTAAGGTTTCTGGCGTATTTGTTCAATGAATTATAGGTGTCCTCTGCACTCTGGGAGGTAACTTTACCACCCTTTCTCAATTCATTTATAGCGGCCTTTAGATCTTTTTCCGTAACCCCTTGATCCTTTAGTATTTGGGCTATTTTGCTCTTTGATTTGAAAATTGCCAAAAGCAAATGTTCAATGGAAACATATTCATCTTCCATTTTTTTTGCAATAATACTAGCTTCGGTCAATGTTTTATTGGCTTCCCTGGAAAGCATAATTTCTCCGCCAGATACTTTGGGGAAACTCTCCAGTTCTTTTTCCAAAATTTGGTTAAGTAAGGTGGTATTTACGTTCAATTTCTTAAGGATAAACGGAAGTACATTTTCTTCAACCTCGGAAATAGCCTTAAAAATATGCTCGTTCTCTATTTGTTGATGGCCCAGACCTTGCGCCATCTGTTGCGCATGCTGTATGGCTTCCTGCGACTTTATAGTGAAGTTATTAAAATTCATATAGTTGTTTTTTTTATGTTATTGCTTACTTTTGAAGTCTTAAAAGCAACAACCTTACCACTGTTTTGAACAGGACAAAATGTCGTTTATTTCTCAATTTTAAGCGACAATTCGACAGCTTGTAAGGTAAGCAACGTTTTTTGGACTTAATACTAAAATTACGAAATGGGGATTTTAAAAGGGCTTTTTGGAAAGGGAAATAATAGCGAAAAGGAAAAAAAAGAAGCGAAGGTTGTGCCGTGGGCCCCATTGGCGTCCGTGGAGCAGTTAGAGGTAATAAAAGAAAGGTCTAAGGTAAGACCTCAGGTAATATTTAAGCATTCCACTACCTGCGGAATAAGTAGGATGGTCATGAACAGGTTTAATGAGGGGTATGATATCCCTAAAGACAGTTTGGATCTTCATTACTTGGATCTGCATCAATATCGCTCTGTTTCCAATGAAACCAGTAATGTGTTTGGGGTTGTTCATGAGTCGCCTCAGTTGTTGGTAATCAAAAACGGAACAGTAGTGGCGCATGAATCGCATGGTGCAATTACGCAACTGGATTTAAAAAAATACATTTAGCTTTAAAGGAAACCTTCCTTAAAACTAAATGTATTCTTATTGGGGCTAAAAAATAAGTAAGACCTGCTTTAGGTTTAATTGAAACGATGTCTGGTGACTATGCCTTTCAATTTGGCTTTTAAATCTTCCCCTGCGTCATAAACCATTTGTTCATTGCTAGGGAAGGGAACGGCAGAAAGTTGCAATAATGGAACCATATCTTCTTCCAGGGCACTTGTGTCGCCGTTGTGTTTGGCATAAACGTGGTTAAATACAAACTGGCTGGCCAAGGGGTAGGAATTAATTTGTTGTTGATTGTTTAGATCCAAAAAGCTTACATTGCCAACTACTTCGACCGACTTCAGCTGGGTGAATTGGTAGAAATTACATTTGACGGTTTTAAACTTATCGATCTTTATTCTGTTGCCCAAGCTGTCCTTTAAAACTTCACCTTCAGAGTTTGTGGCATATTTGTAACCGTCCTTGATCTGCTTTTCCTTGGAGATCTGCTTTTCGGTAACCTGTTCCGGACTAATATTTATGTTGCGGAACGCCACTTGCATCTCATAATCATACTTAATATTTTCCAATGCATTGGTGTGGTAAACGGTCCAGAGATCGTTTAACCCGTAAGTATTAAAGTTTAAAAGTTCCTGCTCTAGTCGATTGGGTACAATTTGTTCGGAATCATTGATCATTACCACCTGAACATAATCCAGACCTTTGTTATGGGCCTCCTCCAGTTTAAGTTGGGTATCCTTGTAATTGGGGTTTATCTCGTTTAAATATGAAAATTGATCAAATGCTTTTCTATAATCTTCTTTGTAATTACCAGAGTTTAATAGGGCCGTGGCATTGTTGTATAAATAGTCGGACAATTCGCGTTTAGACTTGATTATTTCCTCATCATAATCCTTAAATGCAAATCGGGCATTCCTATTTTCATCATACAATTGTAATGGCAATAAAGGTTTTATACGTTCCTGAATTGATTTTAGGTTTTGATAGCTATTAAAAATTATTTCATGGTTCGCGGGATTGTTATCCTTCTTTAGGAATGCAATCTCTTGAAGCTCGCGTTCGGTATTTTTCTTGTAGGCTTCCTCCAGCAATTGAATATAGGGCTGGTTGGACTTCTTTGTCTTATTTTCGGCAATGTTTTTTAATGCATTATTTATGGCATTGCCATAGTTACCCGTATTTAGGGCTTCCTGTGTTTTTTTAACCCCTCCGCAAGAGATAAAAATAAACATCATAAGTGATGCGAGTAATGATTGTTTCATAACGTTTGGTTTAAAATTATTTTGGACATAGTTCAATAGCTATGCCAAAATAGTCTTATACACCAACGTTAAACTATTCGGTATCGTACAAACGGGGGGGGTATTTTTTTAGGCCTTATTTTTTCTTCTGCTGAAAAACAGGCAATAATTTAGTGGAGACTTCTCCAAAACCAATACGCACATTATCCTTCTTACAATAACCGGTTATGGACACTGTATCGTAATCTTCAATGAATTTCCTAGTGGATCCGTCCTCCAAGGTAAGGGGTTTTTCCCCACGCCAAGTAAGCTCCAACATGGAACCGTAAGTATCAGGGGTAGGGCCGGAAATAGTCCCGCTTCCCATCATGTCACCACTATTTACTTTGCAACCATTTATAGTATGGTGGGCTAGTTGTTGTGCCATTGTCCAATACATATACTTAAAGTTGGACCGCGTTACGGTAGTTGCTTTGCCGCCTTCGGGTTTTATGGATACCTCTAAATTTATATCGAAACCTTTTTTTCCTGTTTGTTGAAGATAGGGCAGGGGTGTAGGGGTCTGTGCCGGACTTGCTATCCTAAAAGGTTCCAGAGCATCCAAGGTAACTATCCAGGGTGAAATGGACGATGCAAAATTTTTGGCCAGAAATGGACCTAAAGGCACGTATTCCCATTTTTGTATATCCCTAGCACTCCAATCGTTAAAAAGTACCATTCCAAATATGTAATTCTCCGCTTCCTCGACGGGAATTGGTTCTCCCAAAACATTGGCATCTGTGGTGATGAATGCCATTTCCAATTCAAAATCCACTAATTTGGAAGGGCCAAAAATAGGTTGGTCTGCCCCTGCAGGAAGGGTTTGTCCCATTGGCCTTCTTACAGATGTACCACTGGGCACAATAGAAGAACTTCTCCCATGATATCCTACCGGTATGTGCAACCAATTGGGTAGCAGGGCATTTTCTGGATCTCTGAACATTTTGCCAACATTGGTAGCGTGTTCCTTACTGGAATAAAAATCCGTATAGTCCCCAATTTGTACTGGAAGCTGCATTTCAATTTCGTCCATGGTAAAAAGAACAATGTTCTTGTGGTCCTCATTATTCTTTAATTGGTCGTTATTGATATCGAAAATTTCGCTGATCCTGTTTCTTACCAAACGCCAGGTCTTTTTGCCGTCGGAGATAAAATCGTTAAGGGTGTCCTGTAAAAAAATATCATCGGTCAAGGGAATATCCTTAAAATACCCCAATTGATGCAATGCCCCTAAATCTATTGCGTAATCACCAATTCTAGAACCAATGGTGATTATGTCATCCCTAGTCAAGAAAACTCCAAAAGGAATATTCTGAATGGGAAAATCAGAATTAACGGGTACAGGTAACCATGTTTTTTTTTCTGGATGATTAGTTTTTAACGGCATTTTGAAATTGTTAACTTGTGTTTAATAAATATCTTATCAAATATATTATTTTCTAGCAATTAACGGTCGGCAATTTGTATTTTTGCACATTATTTAATAGAATATTACTTTATGCAACGCGACAATC
Source organism: Arenibacter algicola (assembly GCF_018860365.1). GTDB lineage: Bacteria > Bacteroidota > Bacteroidia > Flavobacteriales > Flavobacteriaceae > Arenibacter > Arenibacter algicola_B. The sequence continues at coordinate 5,294 of NZ_JAHKPO010000002.1, read as the reverse complement.
AAATTTTTGAACTAATTGAGGCGGAAAAGGAACGCCAAATAGATGGTATTGAACTAATTGCTTCCGAGAATTTCACTAGTCCCCAAGTAATGGAGGCTGCTGGATCGGTATTGACCAACAAATATGCAGAAGGATATCCTGGTAAGCGCTATTATGGAGGTTGTGAAGTTGTTGATGAAATAGAACAATTGGCCATAGATAGGGCCAAGCAATTATTTGGAGCTGCATATGCCAATGTTCAGCCACACTCAGGGTCTCAGGCCAATGCCTCTGTATACCATGCATGTCTAAAGCCGGGCGATACCATTCTTGGATTTGACCTGTCGCATGGTGGACATTTAACCCATGGTTCTCCCGTTAATTTCTCAGGTAGACTATACAATCCTGTATTTTATGGTGTTGATGAGGAGACCGGTGTATTAAACTATGACAAAATTCAGGCAATTGCCACCAAAGAGCAGCCTAAGCTTATTATAGCTGGGGCTTCTGCCTATTCCAGGGATATGGATTTCAAAAGATTCAGGGAAATTGCAGATAGTGTAGGGGCTATACTTCTGGCCGATATATCCCATCCGGCGGGACTTATTGCAAAAGGAATTCTTAACGATCCTATACCACATTGCCATATAGTGACTACAACGACCCATAAGACTTTACGTGGTCCAAGAGGAGGACTTATTTTAATGGGAGAAGATTTTGACAATCCTTTTGGAGTAAAGTTAAAGAACGGTTCTTTGAGAAAAATGTCAGCTTTATTGGATTTGGCAGTTTTTCCAGGTAATCAAGGTGGTCCTTTGGAACACATCATTGCGGCAAAGGCAATTGCTTTTGGTGAGGCCCTGACCGATGAATTCTTACATTATATGCTTCAGGTTAAGAAAAATGCTGCGGCAATGGCAAGCGCATTTGTAGATAAAGGATATAAAATTATATCTGGCGGCACAGACAACCATATGATGCTGATTGATCTTAGGAATAAGAATATCACTGGAAAAGATGCTGAAAATGCCTTGGTAAAAGCAGATATTACCGCCAATAAGAATATGGTTCCTTTTGATGATAAATCTCCTTTCGTGACCAGTGGTATACGTTTTGGTACGGCTGCAATTACCACAAGAGGTCTAAAAGAAGACCAAATGAAGGTTATTGTAGATTTAATAGATCAGGTGATAATGAATCCAGAAGATGAAAAGATCATTGATGCAGTAAGGGAAAAAGTAAACGCCCTAATGCATTCCAGAGCGTTATTCAACGCTTAATTTAGATTAAAAATGCTGTCCATAGGGTGTAAGATCAAGTCTTGTCTGTTTAGACTTTTATACTTCGTGGACAGTTTTTTTATAATAAATCCTTCTATTCACTAAGGATTTGAATGTCACCATAAATTATGGTTTTGGTATTTAGGTCATAAATGGCGGCTTCTTCGGTTTGGTCATAATACATACCCCAAAATCCAAAATAGTCGTTCGTATTGTTATTGTCGGAAACAATATTTTTTAATTTCGTATCACTTTCCAAGGTATCCTCTTCAAAAACAGGGATAAATACTTCAAAGGGCGTCTCATTTAATCCTTTTGTATAATATACATTGTGGTTAATAAGTTCCGTAAAGATATTTTCCAGTTGGTCCGCAATACTCTGCTCGTAAATTTTACTGATAAGTATGGTGGTGTCCGTTAAGGATATGGTTAGTTCGCTAATATCTATAGTTATTCCGTTCAGTTTTGTTAGTTCCGAATATGCCAACATGAATAATATGGTCTTTTCCTTGCCATAATTTTTAGGGTGACCGTTGCAAGTTGATGATTTGTTTATGTAAAACAAGGCTTCATCTAGACTTAGGTTGCACTTAAGATCTATGATCAAATTGGCGGATTCTTCTTTTAAGCCGTAATTACCAATATTGACCTCTGCAAAAAAATGCTTTTCCAAACCCTTTCTAAAAGCCTCTAAACCAATAATATGGTCGGTGCTTTGTGTTCCAATTTTTGGATTATTGAAAAATTCGTTTCCCGATTTAGACATCCTAATAGTAATTAATTAAAAAACTTATGTCAAAATTAGACTAATGCTTTGTCCTTAATTCGATAAAAACCTTAGAAAAAATAAGGTTTACGTTCAATTAGGGTCTATTCATCGAAAAAGTAGACGTTGAACGGTAAAGAGGTGTTCGCAACGTCTTAAATGGGGGGGGTATAAAGGTGACTGACAATATTTTGTGAAAATTCTGGATATTCGAGTCGGAAGGTGTCGTTAAAGTGGGAGAAATGGCAAGGATTTGATTAAAGAAATCCTCTGTTTCTGGCTTCATGGACCAGAGCCAGATCGTTTTGTTTTTCCACTCCGAAAATTACTTTTAGCTGTCTTTTTCTATTCTCTATCCCTGCAAGGGACAGGTTTATAAAATCGACCATATCCTTTGTTCTTGTACCAATTGAAACGTGATAGAGTATTTTTTTGTCATTATCGTCCAATAACAGATCATTGGAGACTTTCTTTCTAATGGCCACCAAGGCTTTTTGACTATAGTAAGGGGGAGAGTTGATTACGCCTTTGACCATGGCAATTAGGGATTTTTCGTCCACTTCCGATTTTACCATATAGCCATCGGGATTCACATTTTTTAGAATGCTGTTTATTCTGTAATTATCACTAAATGAGGACATGAATACAATCTTGGTATCCGGGATGATCTTTCTGGCAAAAATTCCCAAGTCTTCTCCGGAATGCGGTTCCTCCAAATGGGTCTCCGTTAATTGTACATCCAACAACAATAGGTCATATTTAAAAGATCTGGCTGAATCCTCTATTTTTTGCTTCCCGGTTTCAAAAGTATTGGCGGTTTCTACCTTTACCTGAAATTCTTCAAATTCGGCAGCCTCCAAAAGATATTTATATCCAGTAGTGATCATTTCATGATCATCTATCGTTAAGACTCTTAAAGTTCTCATTCTATTATCAATTAAATAATATATTAGGCCGGTAGGGGTTCCGCCTGTTCTTCCATAACACAGGGAATAGTAACGATTACCTTTGTTCCTTGTCCAATTTTACTTTGAATGTCATAAGTTCCTTTCAACTTCTCCAATCTGGAATTTATGTTTTTAAGTCCAATACCTCTTTTTCCTTTCTTCTGGTCAAAACCAACACCGTTGTCCAAAACTATAATTCTTACATGCTCGTCTTCGGATTCGAACAATAGGTCCACTTTCGTGGCCTTGGCGTGCTTTATACAATTCTGCAAACTTTCTTGCACAATTCTATAAATGTTAATTTTAATATCTCCCTTTAATTGGTCCCAATCTATTTTGTGGTCATACTCAAAATGACATTTCATTTTAGAGGAATCTTGAATTGTTTTGACCAATTCTTCAATGGATACAATAAAGTTATGAATTTTTTCTTGCGATGCCCTGCTCAATTCATGGGAAATTGTACGGATTTCTTCCTCCAACCCTTGTAATTTTTTAAGTAGGTCACTGCGTTTTAGAACGGAATCGGAATCGGTTTTATTGTTAAGTCCGGAAAGAATTAAACGTATTCCCAACATTTGTCCTAAAATACCGTCATGTAATTCCTCTGAAATCCGTTTCTTTTCCAGTTGTTTACCTTCCTCTACCTTCTTGTTTTGGGCCAGCAACAAATTAAAGATTTCTTGATTAGCCTTCTGTTGTGCCTGTTCAAATCTCAATTTTTGATTTTTACGACGTTGATCTATAGTAATCAATATAAATGCAGCTAGAACAAACAGGGCAATGGCTATCCCTATCCACAATTGGCGCTGCCTGGTCAGCAGTTCGTTTTGTTCAATAAACTCATCGGTCTCGAACCTTATCCTTGTAAATTTGTTTCTAACCGCGCGTTCTTCCCTAATTAAACTATCGTTCAATTTTATGTATTCCTGGGTGTATTTGGGTGAGTTTTTGGGATCCACTTTTGCCATAAGTTCCAAGGACTCCAAAAGTCTTCTATTGTTGCTGGTCTGTTCGGAAATCTGTTTAGCCGTATTGGCGTAGGTTAGGGCGTTGGTTGTATCTTTTAACTTCAAATAATATTCTGCTATCTCATAATTCGTAAGGGCCAATCCTCTAATGTCACCTACACTATCCTTTATTTTTAAGGATTTTTCAAATGAGGCCAACACACCAATGGTATCTCCAAGCTTATTTTTGCTGTACGCATAATTGGAAAGGGCCTGTGCAAATAATTTTATGTCCTTATAGTAGATGCTATCGGAATTAATAACTTTCTCAAAGTTTTCTACAGCTTTTTTGTTTTCTCCTTTTGCTTGAAAAACCATGCCTATATTATTCAAAGCTGTATTTTTCAAACGATTGGAATTATCGATTTTAGATTTGTCCAAATAAAAAAGTGCCTTATCATAGTATTCCAAAGCCTTGTCATATTCGTTTAGGGCGTTGGTTACCGATCCCAGATTATTATAGCATAAAAACAATTGGTAATTTTTGTCCAGGGGTTTAAGTAATTCGATAGCTTCAATAGTTGTGATTTCGCTTGCTGTGTAATCCTTTATATCGGATTGTACCCTGGCCAAACTATATAGAACTCGAGCGGTAGAATAGTCATTCTTTAAAGATCTAAAAATCTTTTCGGCTTGGGCATAATGATAGTATGCGCTATCCTCCACGGCATTGTCCTCCATAAAAGAAGCTAAATCCCAATGATTATTGGCCAGGGCGTTGGAATCTTTGATTTTTTCTGATAGCCTTAAAGCAATGTGATTGGAGCGTCTAAACTGTAATGAATCCCCTATCAGTGAATAGTAGTAAGATAATTTGGAGAAGTGTTTCGATTTTAAAGAATCGTTTTTCTCTTGTAAAGCTAAATCATAGGCCTTGGAAAGGTTATTACTATAATCTTCATCTGAACTGCTGTTTTCGTCGGATAACCAGTACGTAATACTGTCGTTTGCTGGAGTTGTTCCTGAATCTTTTGTGCCAAAGGAAGTGTCCGTACAACCACTATTCATCAGTTGTAGGAAAATTACGAAATAGTATAAAGATTTATAATTGAATTTTTTCTCCATAAAGGTGGAAAGATAAAAAAAAAGCCCTAAACAAATTTGCTTAGGGCTTTAAATTTTTAAGAAGTAACTTGAACCTGTTGGTTCTTGAAGTTTTTCGTGTGGCTTATGCAATAGCGTTGTTAACCTTTTGAAAATCAGATGTTACCTTGGGAGGGTCCCTTCTTTCTTTTGGGATTACGTCCCCATCGGTAGCGACTGCATTGTCATTTTTCTGGAAATCGATTGTGGCCTTGGGAGGGTCCCTTCT
>NZ_JAHKPO010000015.1 GCF_018860365.1 Arenibacter algicola | reverse complement strand
TATATCCAAAATATGGCACGCCGCTGGCGTGATCGGTTCCTGCTTCCATGTCCACTGCACTGCGTTTGTACCCAGGGACGGTCATTATTAGGTTTGCTAAGCAATCGGTACATTGAACAATTGCTACATTTTCAAATTAACCAATTGTTGCATCAATTCATTGGTACATTTTCAAATCAACAAATTATCTCATTTTCAAATTGACTCATTGGCTAAACAGTCTTTGAAAACACGGGTAAATATGATTATTTTCCATTATAGGTTTCTGCTTATATCTTACTTTTGTAAATGACTTCATAAAGTTACGAAAACCTTTTCGTAGTTGAAATGGCCATTGCTATGGGGATAGAACTAAGGTGTATTGTTGCTGGACCGGGCTAATATTGGAGTTTTAGAACTTATATTTATATCTTTAGGGTTTGGAACAACTGTTCCAAGTAACCTAAGCTTCAATTTTATGAAAATTCCATTGTTTTTAAGTGGATTATTGCTGATTTTTATTTCATGCGGTGATCGTCCATCCAAGGAATCTGCAACTACCACCGAAGAATCTCCTAAAATAAAGGATTATTTACCATTCTCTGAGTTGGCATTGGATGACCTATCCATGTTTAAAGTGGAGACTCCCAATTGGAAAATTGTTGGGGATGTATATGTGGATAGATCAAAAGACAAAATTTTGACATCCTCCACAGGAAAAGGAATTTTGGCCAACATTCCAGAAGTGGAAACCAAAAATGGTCACATCTTTACAAATTTTGAACATGGGGATCTCGAAATTGAACTGGATGTGATGATGCCGGTGAACTCAAATTCGGGACTTTATTTTCAAGGTAGGTATGAAGTGCAATTATTGGATAGTTGGGGAGTAAAGGAGACTACTTATGCGGATATGGGTGGTATTTATCAAAGTTCAAATTTTAATGAGGATGGTGGTTACCAGGGGAACCCCCCAAGAACCAACGCTTCAAAATCCCCTGGGCTTTGGCAACATTTTAAAATACTGTTCCATGCACCTAGGTTTAATAATGCGGGCGAGAAAATACAAAATGCTATTTTTCAGGAAGTATGGCTTAACGGGGTATTGATTCAGGAAAATGTGGAGGTAACTGGCCCTACAAGGGCTTCTGCCTTTAATGATGAAAAAGCTAGAGGACCATTAATGATTCAAGGAGATCACGGTCCAGTTGCTTTAAAAAACATCAAGTATAAAAAGTACGAAAATAAAAAGCTGGCCTTGTCCGATATGTATATGACAGAATACGAAAGTAATTCTGATACAATTGCCGGTTTGGATACGCTTACGGTTATTGGAGAGAAAAATGTAGATAGTATTTCTGCCAATATGGTAACTGGAAATAGGGTTACAAGAATTCTAAGTTATAAGGGACAAATGGATATTCCAAACTCTGGCAACTACCTCTTCAATATTGGTTTAAATCACGGTGGTGCCTTGCTGTTGATCGGCAATGATACCGTGGTTAATCTAAATGGAAAGTTCGATTTGGATACACCTGGTATAGGTGAAATTATGTTAGAAAAGGGGAAAGTACCTTTTACCTTCATTTATAATAAGAATTATCCGTGGTTTACAGGTTTTAGTATTACGGCAGAGGGCCCTGAAATGCAAAAAATGCCCCTACATGCAAAGAACTCTTTAAGTTCAGCTAAAAAGGGGTCAGATAATGATATACTTATTACAGTAGGAGAGGAGACTGTAACCCAACGTGGATATATGATGCATGGTGATGAAAAAAGGACACACTGTATTGCGGTTGGGAGTCCTGACCGTATAAATTATTCATACGATTTAAGTAGAGGAGCTATACTACAGGTATGGCAAGGCGATTTTCTTGATGTTACCCAGATGTGGCATCTTAGAGGTACCAATCAGTTGGCGGAACCAAAGGGATTTTCAGTATCCTTTCATGGAGATCCGGATTTTATGACTTTGGAGGATAAGGATATGGTTTGGCCAGACAGCATTCCCTCCAACATAAGGTTTAAGCCATTGGGTTATGAAATGCATGACAATGGATTACCGGTTTTTTTACATCAAGAAGAAGGTACTACTATTAGCAATTCATTTAAAACCTCAAAGGACGGACGTGGCCTTGAGCGTACCATCAGCATTAAGGGCAATGGGGACATCTGGCATAAAATTGCCGAAGGGGAATCCATTAAACAATTGGAGGATGGCACATTCATTGTCAATGATGAAAGTTATTTTATCGATTTCTCCGGAAATAGTGACTTAGATCCTATAATCCGTCAATCCAATGGAAAGGATGAATTACTTCTAAAAATACCCGCGGACAGTGGGAACATTACATACAATATTATTTGGTAACCCAAAACAACCAATTATGCAGATTTTAAGACAGGCAGTTTTCTTTGTATTCCTATTAGGAACAGTACAAGGTACATTTGGACAGGAAAGTTCGGAAATGGCCAAAAAGGAAGCAGAATATTATAAAATAGTGGATGTGCCAATTCCAAATGATATTGTATTGGAAGTAGGAGGATTGGCGTTTACGGATGACGATAAATTGGGGGTGTCTACCAGAAGGGGCGAGGTATGGTTAATAGATAAGCCATATAGTCTAAGCCCAGTTTATAAGAGATATGCTCACGGGATGCACGAGACCTTGGGCTTGGCCTATAAGGACAATGGTTTCTATCTTTCCCAACGAGGAGAACTTACGAGATTGGATGACAGGAACGGGGATGGAAAGGCAGACAGTTATAAGACTATATATACATGGCCTTTGTCCGGGAATTATCACGATTATTCCTATGGTCCGTTAATTTTGCCCAATGGGGATATGTTGGTCACTTTAAATTTATCCTGGATTGGCCACGGCTCTAGTTTGGTAAAATGGAGGGGATGGATGTTAAAAATAACACCAGAAGGGGAAATGACCCCTATTGCAACCGGCTTAAGGTCTCCTGCAGGATTTAATGTAAATTCTGAAGGTGACTATTTCTATACCGAAAATCAAGGGGATTGGGTAGGTTCCGGAAGGATGACCCATTTGGAAGTAGGCGATTTTGCTGGTAATCCGGAAGGGTTGCGGTGGACAGACGATCCGCAATCGCCCTTAAAATTGAAACAGGAAGAAATTGAAAAGCAATCGGGCTTAAGTCTTTATGAATATGCAAAAAAGGTACCTGCTCTTAAGGCTCCAGCCATCTGGTTCCCGCACACCATTCAGGGGATTTCAACTTCGGATATCCTTTATGATACCACCCATGGAAAATTTGGACCCTTTGAAGGCCAGATGTTTATCGGTGATCAGGGACATAGTAAAATAATGCGAGTATATATGGAAAAGGTCAATGGGGTGTACCAAGGGGCTTCCTTTTTATTTCGAGAGGGTTTTTCCTCAGGAATATTGCGTATGATCTGGGGTAGTGATTCCAGCATGTTTGTGGGTATGACAAGTAGGGGATGGGCCTCCACAGGAAAAGCTCCATATGGTCTGCAAAGATTGGAGTGGACAGGGAAAGTACCTTTTGAAGTAAAAACGATGAAAGCGTTGGATGATGGATTTCAATTGGAATTCACCCAACCCGTCAATAAAAAATTGGCCAGTGATGTTGCTAGCTATCAAATGAAAAGCTTCACCTATAAATATCACAGTGACTATGGTAGCCCAATTACGGAGGAACAACCAGTAATGGTCCACAATGCAGAGGTTTCCGCAGATGGATTATCTGTGAAATTAACTTTGCACGGTATGCGATTGGGCTTTATCCACGAGATAAAAATTCCAAACCTTGCTTCCAATTCGGGAAAGAAACTACTGCATGACACGGGTTATTATACCCTGAACGAAGTACCAGGAGGAGAATTGAAGTCACCTCAAATGACCGGGATGGCCAAGTCCGGGAAAACAATTGTTCAGCCAAAAAGAATAACAAAAATGCCAGCTGATTGGAATAATAAATCCGATCAGAAATTGATGATAGGAACCAAGCCGGGATTAAAGTATGATGTAGAGGAAGTTAAGGTTCAAAGGGGGGCCAAGGTAGAGCTCACTTTTAATAATAACGACGATATGATGCACAATCTGGTTATTACGGAAAAGGGTAAGGAATCGGTTGATAAGGTCGGTCAGTTGGCCTTAATGCTGGGATTGGACGGTCCTGACTATAACTATGTGCCGGATACCGATTTAGTGCTTTATCACACCGCTATTATGCAACCGGAAACAGCTGAAAAGATTTATGTTAAAATGCCAGAGGAACCAGGTGAATATTGGATAGTATGTACTTTTCCAGGTCATTCATCGGTGATGAGGGCCAAGCTTATCGTCCAATAATACTGAAAGAGATTATCTGCAATTTATTGGTTTATTATTTTTCAACCGACACTAGTTGGTTCTTGGTGAAAATGTTCACTCTTATGTCTTAATGTGCAAATGGTTTGGGAATATTTCTCTTTACCACAGTTAAATTATGATTTTTCGTAAAGAAAAAAATTGTAGATTTAATTGTACAGTCGAACTAAGTATTGAACATTTTGAAAATAACAGCATTAATATTATTTCTTTGGATAGCGTTCACTGATTGCACTTATTCCCAAGGACAGGACAATTCAAAATATTTTATAGCTAACGATTCCACAAACTATCGGGAAAAGGTATTCTTGCACTTGGATAAATCATATTACAATGCGGGGGAAGATATTTGGTTTAAAGTATACCTTTTAAATGCGGCTTCACACCTATGGGATGCTATAAGGAATGTAGTGTATGTAGATATTGTTGGCCCTGACAATAAAATTGTAGACTTCAAAATAATTAGGATAGAAGATGGTATTGGAAATGGGGACTTCGCCTTGCCTTCAGATTTATATGGAGGCGAGTATACGGTAAGGGCCTATACAAACTATATGCGAAATTTTGACGAGACCTATTTTTTTAGGCAACAGTTATACATTAGCCCATTGAATTTTATAACGAAAAACGTTGGGACGGCTTTGGATGGGAATGAACAGGTGGAATCGGAACTGGTGTTGGAAGGACAAATGCCAGATTTGCAATTTTTCCCAGAGGGAGGGAACTTGGTCAATGATTATTTTAACCGTGTTGGTTTCAAGATATTGGGGGTAGATGGCAGATCAATAGATATTGAAGGTGTAATTTTGGATGAAACAGGTGCACAAATTTCTGAATTCGCATCTGCCCATTTAGGGATGGGACTCTTTGATATTAAACCCGTGGAGGGAAGAAAATACACTGCCAATATTGTGCACAATGGCAAAAAATATTCCTATAATCTGCCACAAGGGGTCAAAGACGGAATTGTAATGCGGGTACAGGAATTAAAGGATTATTATCAGATAAATATTCAAACATCAAGTGACAAGGGGCTTAACGGTTTTAACTTATTTGGAAGCCAGCGAATAGGAACAATATATAATGCCAAAATTGACCAGGATAAATCTCTAGCTGTTTTTAAAGTCGATAAAGAGCTACTTGTGACCGGAATTGCCCAATTTACACTTGTGGATGAAAAGAGCACGGCCATATGTGAGCGATTAGTGTTTTATGATGATGGTAGTTCGTCTCCCGAAATTAAAATTATTCCTTTATCCCAAACAAATACCAAAAATGGCACGGTGCAACTTAGTATTGAGCTGGATTCCAAAGGACAGGATATATCGAATTTTGGAGCAAATATGTCTATTTCCGTTACGGATTTAGCGGCTTCATCACCTAGGGAGCATCAGGCTGACATACGAACGTATTTGTTATTGAATTCAGAAGTAAAAGGGAAAATAGAAAATCCTGGTTATTATTTTTATTCTGAAGATCCTAAAAGAAGACAGTTTTTGGACCTGTTGATGATGACCCAAGGGTGGCGACAATTTATTGTAAACGATTTGCCAAATACTAGGGGTGATTCCTTTGCTTTTGTTAAAGAAATGGGAATCTCTGTGGAAGGAGAGGTACGTAAATTTCATAATCCCGATAAGCCGGATGTAGCTACTGTGAAATTGACCTTTCAAGACAGTAATTTGATGGGTCGCCTTAGCGTAAAATCAAATGAAGACGGACGTTTTAAGTTTTTGGGGCTGGATATCATGGAAGATAATAAGCTGGCTTTTGAAATGGTGGATTATGATCGTCCAATGAAAGAATTTGCTATTCAATTGGATTCCATAAGACCTGCACCGATTAGTTCCCTTAAGAAAGAGCATAGGCTAGGGGAGACTGCCAGCTTTGAACAATTTTTGGAAAATCCTGTTGCAAGAAAAGGTTTTGATACAAATTTTGAAAACGAAATGATGAAATTGATCCAATTGGATGAAGTATTGATCATAACTGAAGGAAGGTCCAAGAAGAAGGAGATGGATACAAAAAGAAGTACAAGTTCTATTTACAGCAGTGTATCCAATACAGTGGATTTTTCAGAAATAAGAAATCAGCCCTATCCGAATATTTTGGCGGCTTTACGTGCCCGTGTCCCTGGGGTTGATGTGTATGGTGGATTTGTGGCTATTAGAGGTGTTAATTCCATGAGTTCGGAAAGAGGAACCACCCCCCTTTTCCTTTTAAATGGTGTACCAGTAAACCAAGAAGCAATTGAAAACGTCCCTGTTTGGGAGGTCGATTTTATAGATGTTTTAAAGGGGGCTAGAGCTTCAATTTTTGGTTCCGAAGGAGGAAACGGTGTTATTGCAGTGTACACCCTAACAGGTAAGGAGCTTAAGGATCAGAAAAATAAAGTTGCTGGCAATGTGTTTAACTACCAGGGATTTTATAAGCCCAGAAAGTTTTACGAACCGGCGTATGGAAATGACGATCTGGGAGCGAATAGGAAAAAATTCAGTTCCACCCTCCATTGGGAGCCCACAGTGAAAATGGATAATAATGGAAAGAGCAAAGTGATTTTTCCTGCAGGAACGAAATCTTCCATCTATAGAGTTGTTTTACAAGGAATTACCAACGATGGTTTACCACTGGCTTCCGAAGCTGTTTTTGAAGTAGATTGATCGTTGCCCAATAAGCTTTTGCGGTAATACGTAGATTTAATGGCGTAATGGAACTATTTGTCTGGTTATAAGTGTTGTTTGTGCAGACGGGGCAATATTATTTATTTCCTATGATATGGCATTCATGTAAAATTTACTTTGGTTAATTTTACATTATCAACAACCAACAAATGCTGGAAAAAGAGGAAAAATTGAACACCCTTTCACATGCCCTAGGCATCCTTCTTGGGCTGATAGGCTTTATTGTGCTTTATCAGATAAACGATCGGCACAATGCCTATGGAATTTTTTCCATTGTTGTTTACAGCTTTACCTTTGTGCTTTTATTTACGGCATCAACCTTATACCATCTTGTAAAGGATCCAAATTTGAAAAATAGATTACGAATATTGGATCACATCAGTATTTATTTTTTAATTGCGGGGACCTATACACCAGTGGCCTTGATATTGTTGGAAAAAGGTAATGGGTGGCTACTATTTTATATTGTCTGGGGTATAGCTGCTGTTGGTACGCTAATGAAGTTGTTTTACACTGGCAAATACGAATTTATATCGCTTTTACTTTATTTGGTAATGGGTTGGTTGATCGTATTGGATTTGGATAATTTACTAAGCAATACCACGACCATTGGACTGGGAACCCTTTTTTTAGGGGGTGCATTTTATACTTTAGGGATACTGTTTTACGCTATGGAAAGGATCCCTTATAATCACTTTATCTGGCATTTGTTCGTGCTGGGAGGTGCCATAAGTCATTGGTTTTTTATTTTGATCGATGTGGTTTAGGGACGAATAATATCTTCATATTCGTTGAAGAAATCTTCAAATTTGGCCATGTTTTCCTTCAAAAATACCATGGTCTCCTGCCAGGTGTTTTTGTTATGAATGGAAACATTGTTCAAACTAACGGAGACCCTCGATATTTCCTTACCGCTATCTAGGAAAACCGTATCCTGGAACAGGGCATTTGGTAGATATTCCTCTTTGAAAAGCGACTGAAGTGAAATTAATTTTTCCCATAATTCCATCCGTTTCTCCAGATCTTGATTTTCAATATCCATTGAAACCATGGCAGTGGACAAATCAAAGTGGAACTTAAATGAGAAATCCTTTATTCCGGTGTTGTAAAGAATCCATTTTCTTGGGAATGACTTTCCAAAGGAAATCCAGAAATCCTGCCTTAACTTTTTTGCTTCTTCCTTACTAAACATCTATAGGGAATAAGCAATTACGATACCCAGTATAATAACTACCAATTTACGTAGGTTGAATTTATGTGCTTCCGAACTTTCAAACAGAATTACCGTTGAGATATGAAGGAAAACACCAATTACCAAAGCGTTCAGCAAGACGGCATAGGTGTGGACAAACTCGTAATTGGCAGCAATGTAGGTGCCAATGGGGGTCATTAAGGAAAAAAGCACTATAAAAAATATTGCCGACTGCAACTTTATCTTCGAGCTCAATAAAAATATGCTAAGGATAATGGCAATAGGAATTTTATGTATTAAAATTCCATATAGTATAGTATTGTGATTTTCTATAGGTAATCCTTCTAGCAGAGAATGGATACATAGGCTTATGAAAAGCATCCACGGAAAATCCGATTTTTCAGGATCTAAATGAACATGCCCGTGTTCCGCCCCCTTGGAAAAAAATTCAAGAAAAATCTGGAGAAGGATCCCCAACATAATAAATACCCCGACCGTTTTTGGTTCTGCACTACCGTAAACTTCAGGGAACAATTCAAATACCGTAAGCGCCAGTAAAAAAGCCCCGCTAAAAGCTAGGAGTAGTTTAAAGACTTCCTTGTTTTTTGGTTTTGTGAAGTATACAAATATAAAACTCAGCAATACGCCAAGAATGGGCAATAAATATTTCATTTATGATTGGTTCTGGTATTCTACAAAATTACCATATTGGCTAATAAGGGCTAAAATTAACGTATTTTTGCGGTAATCTTAAAGGTAGATATGAACAATAATTTTAAAATGGTGGCCAAGACCATGTTTGGTTTTGAAGAAATTTTGGCAAAGGAACTGCGTAACCTTGGTGCCGGAAATGTAGAAGAAGGGGTTAGGAGTGTTTTTTTTGAAGGAGATACGGGTTTTATGTACAAGGCAAACCTTTGTTTGCGGACTGCAATTAAAATCGTTAAACCTATTCATTCATTTCGCGTTCGGGATGAAAACGATCTTTATAAAAAAATCTATGCCATGGATTGGTTCGATTATCTTTCGACCTCCACAACTTTTGCTATAGACGCCACAGTAAATAGTGAAAATTTTACCCACTCCTTATATGTATCCCAAAAAACCAAAGATGCCATAGTGGATAAGTTTAGGGATACGGATGGTAGTAGGCCGGATGTAGATATAAAATTCCCGGATGTTAGGATCAATATCCATATTCAAAACGATCAATGCAATGTGGCCTTGGATTCATCAGGGAGGTCGTTACATCAACGAGGGTACAGGACAGCAACCAATATTGCTCCTATTAATGAGGTATTGGCCGCCGGTATTTTGTTGTTGAGTGGATGGGATGGACAATGCGACTTTTTGGATCCTATGTGCGGTAGTGGCACTTTATTGACAGAAGCAGCCATGATTGCCTGTAATATTCCAGCCAACATTAATAGGAAGGAATTTGCCTTTGAGAAATGGCACGATTTTGATCCCGATCTTTTTGAAAAAATTGTAGACAGCAGTCTCAAAAGAACACGGGAGTTTAACCATAAGATCATTGGATATGACAAGGCGCCATCTGCAGTAAGAAAAGCTCAGGATAACATAGTCAATGCCAATTTATCCGATTATATAACCGTGGAAAGGAAAAACTTTTTTGATACGGAAAAATTTACGGACAAACATTTGCATATGGTGTTCAATCCACCTTATGGCGAGCGATTGGATATAGAAATGGAGGATTTTTATACCGATATAGGAAACACTTTAAAACGTAATTATCCAGGGACCGATGCATGGTTCATAACATCCAACTTGGAGGCCTTAAAGTTTGTAGGGCTTCGTCCTTCCAGGAAGATCAAGGTCTTTAATAGTCATTTGGAGTCGCGCCTGGTTAAATACGTAATGTACGAGGGGAGCAAGAAGGCCAAGTTTAACAAATCGGAATAGGCCGTATATAGTCATTTAAAGGATAGAAATTTTGAAACCGAAACATAAGGCCCTCATCTTTAATTTTCTAGGCTTTGCCATTTTATTTGTGGTGGGCAGATTATTACTTGGTATGTTATTGTCGATCAACACTCTGGTCCTGGCTTTTATAGCCGCGGTGGCCGCAAGCTTCTTGGCGCCCAAATTCAGTGCTGTAAAAACAAAATCAGGAGAGAAACTGATGATGAAATGGATTTTTATTAAGGGTTTTCGGGAGCTCTAGGTTTTTCTGGTATCGGCGGTTGCTTTTCTTCCTTTTCCTTAATTTTTTTTGCTTTTTTGTAGAGCGGTATAAAATAGGTAATGGAATAATTGTATCCCACGCCAAATTTACTCCCGTCGGTAACTTTATTGAATCCAGGAATCCATAGATTGCTGAAATTGTCCGTTTCCTTGTTGCTGACCAAGAATCCAATGCGAACGCTTGCTCCCAAAAAAATGTTAGCGAAGAGTTCGGCTTTTACACCAAGCACAGCCTCCAGCCAACTGGCATTTAGTCCGCTAAATTCTTGGGCGACATCCGAACCAACAGCGAAGTCGTTTACGGCATCCGGATCAGGGTTGATCTGATAATCCGGATCGGTCCAATACCGGTTGGTGTCAAAAATTTGATAATTATTTAAGGTCTGACTAAAGGTGCTGTAGGCATAGCGCCCCCCTACGTGTATGGAATTGTTCATGCCATACCAATTCGCATAGGTGTTATAATCCACCCCCAATTTTAAGTAGCTTCCCGAAGTGGTAAAATTGTATAGGTCTTCTTGTTTGGTATTCTTTTCATTACCAAGTTCCGCAGCCACATATAGTTTGTTCGTAATCCTATAATCCCCAACTATTTCAAATCCTTGGTAATCATCATTTAAAAATGAAATTAACAGGCGGCTAAGATCTATTCCCACCCTAATGCCATACGGGTCGGTGTGGGCCACGGTGTCTTTTGGCTGAAGGTCAATGGGCTTGCTTTGGGTATACCCCAAAAGAAAGGTGAAAAATAAAAAACTACTAATGAAATATCTTAACATGGGCCGCTGTTGAATTTTCTACCAATGGGGTTACAATTTCTATATCCTTTATCCAGTTATCAGTTTCAGTTTTTAGATCGCTAGTTAAATCTTCATAATTGGCAATATATCCACATGCCCTGGAAACAAACTTATCTATTCTAGAGTAATTGAAGTACAAGGTATCTAAATCCCCCCCTTCAACGGTAATGGTTTCATCGTTGGAATCTGTAGTTTCAACATCTGAAGAGTTGCTAATAAAATAAAACCCTGTGGTGTTTTCTGTAACCTTTAAGGGAATGGCAATGGAATCCGAATCGGTTCTGTCGGATACCGTTGTGACTGTAGTATTCTGACCAATACCCACAATTCTAAATTTGGTTACCTTTTTTAATTCAGTGGGGTTGTCCACATCATAAAATCTTATCACTAGTAGTGGAGTGTCCCCATCTATACAGATATCATCTTTTTCGCAGGCTCCAAAGCTGATGAATGTAATTAAAACTAGTATTGGAATGTAGATTTTTTTCATGTTCGGGTGAACTATTTGGTCCGTTTTTTCAAAAGTACAACATTTTCAACATGATGGGTTTGTGGAAACATATCCACAGGCTGCACTTTTAATATTTCATAATCCTCCTTCATCATTTCCAAATCCCTGGCTTGCGTAGCGCTATTACAGCTAACATATACGACCTTTTCTGGAGCAATGGATAGTATTTGCTGTACAACGGCCGCATGCATACCATCCCTGGGAGGATCGGTAATAATTAGATCGGGCCTACCGTGTTCCTTAATAAAGCTGGGATTAAAGACATTCTTCATGTCCCCTACAAAGAAATCTACATTGTCTATTTTATTTCTTTTTGCATTGGCCTTGGCATCTTCTATAGCCTCGGGAACAGCTTCAATACCTATTACCTTTTTAGCTTTTTTGGCTACAAATTGGGCAATGGTCCCTGTACCGGTGTAAAGATCGTAAACCAATTCGTTTCCGCTAAGTTCCGCAAAATCGCGGGTTACCTTGTATAGTTCATAGGCTTGGTCCGAGTTGGTTTGATAGAAGGATTTGGCATTTATTTTAAACTGTAGCCCTTCCATTTCCTCAAATATATGATCCCGTCCAGAATAGCATATGATTTCTTGGTCATATATGGTATCATTTTGTTTTTGATTGATGACACATAACAAGGAAGTTATTTCTGGAAAGCTTGTTGCCAAATGGCTCATCAATAACTCCCTCTTGTCCAAATCGTCCTCAAAAAACTGGACCATGACCATAATTTCACCAGTAGAGGAGGTGCGTATCATTACCGTGCGCAACATGCCCCATTGATTCCTGGGATTAAAGAAAGATATATTGTTCTTAATGGCGAAATCCTTTATTTCCAACCTAATCGCGTTGGAAGGATCTTCTTGTAAATGACATTTTTTAATGTCCAAAATTTTGTCCCACATACCGGGAATATGAAATCCCAGCGCATTTTTGTCATCAATTTCCTTACCTGAGTTTATTTCTTCCAAGGTCAACCATCTACTGTCAGAAAAGGAAAATTCCATCTTGTTCCTGTAGAAGTATTGTTTTTTGGATCCTAAAATGCTACTCGTTTCCGGCAATTCCAAATGACCAATTCTTCGAAGGTTGTTCTCTACCTCTTTTTGTTTGTAAAATAGCTGGTGCTCATAGCCCATATCCTGCCATTTACAGCCGCCACAAACTCCAAAATGCTCACAAACAGGAGTAGTTCGTTTGTTCGAAAAAGTATGGAATTTAGTGGCAACACCCTCAAAATAAGCTTTCCTTTTTTTGGTAGTCATTACGTCCACTACATCCCCTGGGACAGTGTTGGTCAGGAAAATTACCCGTCCGTCGGGTGCTTTGCCAATGGTCTTACCTTTGGCTCCTGCATCTACTACTTCTACGTTTTCAAAAACTTGTCTTGTATTCTTTCTGCCCATGGCGCAAAAATAGAAGAATTTTTTAGGATTTATGTAGCTTTTTAACAGAGTCTTATTTGTATTTGTTAGATTCGTTTTGGCAATAGGAAAATTAAATACGATTGGGTTGGAAGAATTGATTCGTAATAAATGAAGTGTAGGCCCGTATTAAATATTGGGGAACTAAGTCTTATTTTTGGAAAGTAGGAACAATTATCAATCTTTAAATTTTAATAAATTGGTTAAAATGGGAAAATTGCTTTTATGTCTGTTTATGATCGGCTTTTTTACTGGACATGCACAGCAAGGCAAAACTGTAAAAAAAATAAAGAATAACCAGCCAAATGTCTTGTTCATAATTGCGGATGATTTAACGGCCACCGCTATTTCGTCCTATGAAAATCGGGCGTCACTCACCCCAAATATTGATCAATTGGCGGCACAAGGTGTTAAATATACCAGAGCTTATACCCAATATCCGGTCTGTGGTCCCTCAAGGGCCTCTTTAATGTTTGGCTATTACCCCAATGCTACTACCACCTACGGATACGTAAGCGGGAGGGAGAATGTTGGACCTTCACGCAAATCACTTTCACAATTGTTTAAGGATAACGGTTATTATACAGCACGGGTAAGCAAGATTTACCATATGGGAGTTCCCATAGATATTGAAACAGGTTCCAACGGACAGGACGATGAGGCCTCTTGGTCCCAAAGGTTTAATAGTCAGGGACCGGAATGGACTGTAGAAGGGGAGGCCGAATTGGTGCAAAATAATCCTTACGGACTTAAACCAAGAAAAGGGGGTAATGTTATGACCATTGTAAAGGCAGACGGGGACGATTTGGTACATTCCGATGGTAAAACCGCTGTAAAGGCTATCGAACTTATTAAGCAACACAAAAATAATCCCTTCTTTTTGGCAGTGGGGTTGGTAAGGCCCCATGTGCCATTTGTTGCCCCAAGAAAGTATTTTGAACCTTATCCACATGAGCAAATGGTATTGCCCCCTAAAGTTGAAAATGATTGGGACGATATTCCCGCCCGTGGCATCAACTACGTGACCAGTGTAAATGGGGAAATGTCCGAAGAACAGGAAAAAAAGGCAGTAGCTGGGTATTACGCTTCTGTAGCCTATATGGATGCACAGGTAGGAAAGATACTAAAGACTTTAAAGGAAGAAGGTTTGGAGGATAATACCATTGTTGTTTTTACTTCTGACCATGGGTTTCATTTGGGGGAGCACCGTTTTTGGATGAAGGTAAGCCTACATGAGGAATCGGTTAGGGTGCCTATGATTATCAAAGTGCCAGGAAAAGCACCGGCGGTCTGTAATTCCTTTTCTGAACTTTTGGACCTATATCCTACCTTGGCCGAGTTGGCAGGGCTAAAAGCTTCCAAGCATATACAGGGAAAAAGCCTTGTTAAAACATTGGATAATCCAAAGTATGAAATCAGGGAGTATGCATTTTCTGTAAGCCAAGGAGGTAAGTCGTTTTTAGTGCGAAGCCATAAATGGGCATATATTCAGTATGATGAGGATGCCGGATCTGGAATGGAACTTTTCGATATGGAGCACGACGCCAAACAATACAATAATTTGGCGCATAACCCGGCTTATAGTGATGTGGTCAAGCAGATGCAAATGATTTTACGGGAAAAATTAACAGAAATTAGAACAAATGACTTGGCTATATCATATGGTTCCAATTAACAAAATTGATAAGTCTTTGTAGAAAAAATAAGTATCTGTAATGGGTAAGATTACAAGCTAAAAATGAAAGGAATACTTACTTGTTTTAAAGGGGGCATTTTGTTGATATGCTTTATTAACAGCTTTTTATGCTGGACCCAAAATATCAAGATTGCGCCAGGGAGAATAGACGCCAGAGTAGTAGGGCTAAAGGAATGTCCAAACGAAATCATGGGGGCATCCATATTTCAAATTCCAAATTATTTTGTTTGGGGAGCTAGCGTAATAAAAGGTGACGACGGCAAGTATCATATGCTGTTTTCACTTTGGGAAAGTGGGGCGGAAGGAGGTAGTTTTGTCAAGGACTGGGTGCTGCAGTCCAAAATTGGATATGCCGTTTCAGATTATCCGGACAAGGGCTTTAGGTTTCAAAAAATAGTATTGAAAGGTACACGCTATCACGGGGACAATGTGTCCTGGGATGCGCAAATGGTGCACAATCCACATATCAAAAAATTTAACGGAAAGTATTATCTATATTATATAGGATCTAAAGATCCAGGGGAACAGCCTCAAGGTTCTACAGGCGAAAATTTGGACAAACGCGGTAGGGTTCAACAATCCCTCTGTATAGGGGTGTTGGAATTTGATAGTTTTGAAAATTTACTTTTGGGAAACTTTATACGTTCCAAACAGCCATTGTTAACACCGCGAACTAGGGTAAAGGCCAATAATATTGTTAATGGATCTCCCTTTGGGACAGTGGCAAAACCTGACAACATAATAGTGGTGAACCCCTCAGTGGTTTATAACCCAAAGATTCAAAAATATATGCTGTACTTTAAAGGCAACGTCTATGAACCACACTGGAAAGGAGTCCATGGAGTGGCCATTGCCGATACCCCAAAAGGCCCATTTAAACCTTTGGAAAATTTTGTTTTTGATGTAAGAATGCCCGATGGCACTTTGGCAAGTACTGAAGACCCTTTTGTCTGGTACTCCCCAAAACTTCAACAATATATGGCCATTGTTAAGGATTTTACAGGAAGACTAACAGGCCATAAAAAGACACTGGCCTTATTATCATCGACGGATGGGATTGTTTGGGATTTGACGGCAAAACCACTATTTATGGAGCGGAAGTTACATTTAATGGATGGGTCGGTTATAGAGGTAGACAGATTGGAACGCCCGCAACTATTGTTGAGTGAAGATGGTATGCCCCAATATCTATATGCCGCATCTGCCCTAGGCAATGTAAACGTTAAAAACGATGGCAGTTCTTTTAATGTACAGATTCCCTTGGAAGTTGAATTGGAATAAAATAAAAATTACTAATCCATTCAGATATAAAATACCGTATCAGCTGGGCATTAGTGCCGATTTAAAAGTATATTGATTATTGTGAATAAAGTGAAGCACATTTTAAGTTTTTTTATTTTTATCATACTCTTGGTCGTTGATTTTGGATATGCCCAAGAAAAGTCCCTTCAGATGCCCTTATCTTTTATAGCCCAAAATTTGGAATACAAAGGGGTTGCGGTTCAAGATGATAATTATACCTTTTGGGGTTGCGCACCCATTATGGATGAGGATGGAAAAACGCACTTATTCGTAGCGCGTTGGCCGGAAAAGAATGTTAATCCCGCATGGAGAAGGTCTTCCGAAATTGCCCATTATGTTGCGGATTCACCTGAAGGACCTTTTTTATTTTCAGATGTGGCCATAAAGGGCACAGGAAAGGATACCTGGGATAAATATGCACCGCACAATCCGGAAATCAAGAAGCTGGGCAAGTACTTTGTGCTGTTGTATATTGCCAACAATAATTATCATCAACCACCACATCCGGGTAATCAACGTATTGGAATGGCAATTGCAAAATCTCCTTATGGCCCATGGAAAAAAGTGGGCAAGGACGGGATGGTCTTACATGCCGATAATCCTCAAAAATGGAATTATAAATCCAATATGGGAGTGGCCAATCCTGCCTTTTTGGAAGTAAATGGAAATTACTTTCTGTATTTTAAAACCAAAACCACGGATGGGATTCTAAAGTATGGTTTGGCGAAAGCTACTGAGTTAAAGGGCCCATATATTATTCAGGATAAACCGGTTACCTCCAATAAGGGTACATTGGAAGATGGAACCGTTTTTGCTTATCAAGATCATATTTTTTTATTGACCACGGATAATCATGGTAAAAATACGGGCATAGTTGGTGGAGGAACACTATGGAAGTCAAAGGACGGACTTACTTTTAATTTGGAGGATGCCACGGTTGGTTATGATTTATTGCCCACCTATTATAAGGATTATGACCCTAAAAAAGCGGTGAAGATATATGGTGTCGCCCCTAAGCTGGAACGCCCCAAAGTTTTAATGATAAATAACAAACCGGCATATTTGTACGGCCCATCTGGTTGGAATATTTTTGGTGGGGACAGAACAGTTGGCCATGTTTTTAAAATAAATCTAAAAGAATGAATTTTCGAAATATTTTTTGGATTCTTGTATTGCTCCCGTTATTATTAGCGTCCCAAGACAAAAAAACTGATTTTAAAATCATCACCTACAACATTTGGAACGGTTATGATTGGGGCAAGGATAATGAAAGAAGGGAAAAAGTACAAAATTGGATAAATACCCAAACTCCAGATGTAGTGGCACTTCAGGAATTATGTGCCTATACCCCGGAAAAATTGCGGGAGGATGCGCTGGCGTGGGGCCATGATTATTCTGTTTTATTGAAAACAACGGGTTACTCGGTTGGCTTTACCTCCAAATACCCCATAGAGCTAAAAGAAAAAATTCTAGAAGGTATGCACCATGGTGCCTTGCACTGTACAACAAGCGGAATTGAATTTTTGGTAATTCATCTACATCCGGGGAGCTTCGCTAGAAGGCGGGAGGAGGCCAATATACTATCAAGGAAATTGGAAGAAATCATTAAAACCAGTTCCAAATATGTAGTTTTGGGAGATTTCAATGCCCATTCCCCCTTTGATGCTGATTTGTACGATCCCAAGGGTTCCTTGTTGACCAGATTACGGGAATCCAATAAAGAAAAAGGCATAAATGGGAATTTGGTGAACGAAAGTCTGGATTACGCCGTAATTTCTAAATTTCTTGCGGTGCCCTTGTATGATCCGGTTCAAAAATATACAGCAGGATTGATGGAAAGAGGCAGTTTTCCCGGTCGGGTTTTGGGTGAGGTAAACCAAGAAAGCATGGAACTATTAGTTTCGCGTATGGAACGGATAGATTATATTATGGTTTCACCTGAGCTCTCCAAAAAATGTAAGGATGCACAAGTCCACAACGGACCGGAAAATTGGTTTTTGTCCGATCATTATCCTGTAAGTGCCACTTTTCATCTAAAAGATTGATTGGTAGGTTTTTCCGGGCAAAAATCAATGTCCAAAAATTTTAGGATGCAAGTTTCAATTCGTAATTTGCAGTCTCTACAAAAAATGGATGATTTCTCTCCCCAAGAAGGAATTGCTAAAGTTTTATTTAAAAGTTATTTAATCATGTCGGTTTTGGAAAAATTATCTTCTAAAGATGCAATTGCATTGGAGGAAAAATTCGGAGCGCACAACTATCATCCGCTACCTGTTGTTTTAAGTAGGGGAGAGGGAGTTTTTGTTTGGGATGTTGAAGGAAAAAGATACTACGACTTTTTGTCCGCCTATTCTGCGGTAAACCAAGGGCATTGTCACCCTAAAATTGTCAGTGCCATGATACAACAGGCACAAACGTTGACTTTGACTTCCAGGGCGTTTTACAATGATATGCTCGGGAAATTTGAGAAGTTGGCTGCGCAAACATTTGGTTACAATAAGTTACTGCCCATGAATACAGGGGCGGAAGCAGTGGAAACTGCTCTTAAAATTTGTAGAAAATGGGCATACGAGAAAAAAGGAGTTCCTGAAAACCAGGCGCAGATTATTGTTTGTGAGAATAATTTTCACGGACGAACCACCACTATCATCTCATTTTCCAATGATCCTATTGCCCGCAAAAACTATGGTCCCTTTACAGAAGGCTTTATAAAGATTGAATACGATAATCTAAACGCCTTGGAAGAGGTTTTGGAAAGCGATAAGAATATTGCGGGATTCCTTGTAGAGCCTATACAAGGAGAGGCTGGGGTATATGTGCCTTCTGAAGACTATCTTGCCAAGGCGCGGGAGCTTTGTAAAAAGCATAATGTCCTTTTTATTGCCGACGAGGTACAGACAGGAATAGCCCGTACAGGCAAATTATTGGCTACATGCGGCAATTGCAGCTGTCCTGACAGGCATTGCAGTGGGACGCCTGAGGTGAAACCGGATATTTTAATTTTGGGAAAGGCGCTTTCAGGAGGGGCTTATCCTATCTCCGGGGTATTGGCCAATGACGAAATCATGGAGGTTATAAAACCTGGTAGCCATGGTAGTACTTTTGGGGGTAACCCCGTGGCAGCAGCAGTGGGCATAGCGGCTCTTGAAGTAGTCAAAGAAGAAGGACTTGCAGAAAACGCCTATCAATTGGGCGTGCTGTTCAGGGAAGAGCTCAATAAATTTATACCCACCTGTAATATTGTAAATTCCGTAAGGGGTAAAGGATTGTTAAATGCCATCTTGATAAATGACACCGAAGATAGCTCAACCGCTTGGGATATTTGCTTGGCATTAAGGGATAACGGGCTTTTGGCAAAACCAACCCATGGAAATATTATCAGGTTCGCACCTCCATTGGTGATGAATAAAGAACAGCTATTGGAATGTGTTGGAATTATAATTAAAACGCTTAAGAAGTTTGAAAAATAGTGATCTTCACCTTGAAAGAGATGGCCCGTTATTGATTTTATAGCGGGCTTTTTTTATTCTGGAGCCAAAAGGGTAAAAGGATAAAGATGAATATTCCTTAAAATGGTAAACAGGGTAATTATTATAAACAACACTATGGGAGTTTTGGGGTGATATATTAAATCTGGTAAGCTTTCTTTGCCCTTTAAGGGGGCGTAACTACGCACCCAATGGTAGGCAATCAATAAAAATGCAGGAATAAAGAGTAGGTTGTGTTTGGCAACACCCATTATATCCAAGTGGAGTAAATCGTGCAATGCCCTCTGACTTCCACAACCTGTACAGTAATAGCCTGTGGCGGTCAAAAATGGACATTGTGGAAAATGGTTGGAATTACTGGGGTTGTAGAAAAAATAAAGGAGTAGTATTCCAAGGAATACCACTCCCAATATGATCGCTACTACTATTTTTTTTCTATTAGAAATCACTACTGCTCATTAATCCTCCAAAAATGGCCAGGCCA
Organism: Arenibacter algicola; assembly: GCF_018860365.1. GTDB lineage: Bacteria > Bacteroidota > Bacteroidia > Flavobacteriales > Flavobacteriaceae > Arenibacter > Arenibacter algicola_B. Next base: position 82,783 of record NZ_JAHKPO010000015.1, on the reverse strand, counting down.
AAAAATGCGATATATAAAAGCCAGAACAAGCCGGCTATAGCAATACCAACAATAGCCCATGTTTTTGCATTTTTGGAAGCTCTCTCTGCCTGTTCGTAATTGCCAAGGGCATAGGCCTCATTTACCTTGGCCGCATTTACTATACTTACTATACCGGGTATTAGGCAACAAAATACAGTGCTGATAATAGCTAAAACCAAATAGTTGTTCGGTTTGGGATGGGTTTGGTTGTTTTCCATAAAAATGCTTAATTAAATTGATGGGTTATAATTAAATCTATTGAAGGTTTTGAAAATAATCTTCCATTCTCTCCCTCATAAGTTCTTCGTTCTGTAATGCATCCCAACCAATAATAGAGATGATCCAAATAAAGAAGAAGATTACTAGAATATTCAAGACAATACCTATAATCGATAAGGTTTTCCCTAACTTAACATTGTTGTATCCTTCATACATACTGGGGTTTACTGCATAGAGGATAGTGGCCTTTTTTGCTAGAATAAGGCCGACGATACCGAATATCAATCCAATAATTCCATAGCAGCAGCAGGTAACTATTGAAATAATCCCGAAAACTAATATTAGTGTTGCGTTGGGTAATTTTTGTTGTTCCATAATTCTTTTTTAATGTATTAGGTGAACCATTTTGTAAATGTAACTTACAATGATGATTCCAGCGTTTAGGTATAAAAGATAGATTTTGATCTTGAAGGAATTTTTGATATCGAACAATAGTGAGGCACCAATAAAACCAACTAGAAATATAATGGTATAAATGGCCGGGTATATCTTTAAGGCATCTATAAAATTGCCTTCCAATAGATAGGAAATAGATCGTTGAATTCCGCAACCGGGACACTCAATGCCGAAAATCTGCTTGTTCATGCATGGGAGCATATAATTTTCCAGTTCCAAGAGAATTGCCATCAGGATTATTTAAAGTACTAATATAATTCTTTACCGAAAATTACTATTATTTTTGGGCAATGAAAACAAAACGGACTTTTTATTTGGTATTGATTATTGTAGGGGCTGCAATTGCGGGGTTGGGAGACCGTATTATGCATGAGGAATATGCTTTGAGTATTGGAATTGTGCTTTTAATGTTCGGTTTGTACAAGACCACACAATTGTGGAGTATAGATCAGTATGCGGATGAGGACAAAGACAAAGAAAAGAACTAATGGGTTTTAAGGTAGGAGATAAAGTTGAAGCCATCGATGATATTGTTCAAGGGGTTGTTATAAAAGTAAATGATGGGCAAATTACAGTGGAAAGTAATGACGGGTTCTTATTGAAATATACGGCAGCTGAATTATTGAAAGTTAGCGGCTCCAATGCTATTAAAGTATCCAATTATGAGGTAGCTAAAATAAAAGCGGAGAAAGAAGTGCCAAAGAATAGGCATATCAAGAAATTAAGAAGCAAGGAGCGGTATGCCCCACAAATGGAAGTTGATCTGCATATAGATAAGTTAACACCCTCTACAAAAGGAATGACCAATTTTGAAATGTTGAACCTTCAACTCGATACGGCCAAACGTCAACTGGATTTCGCTATTCGTAAAAAGATACAAAAGGTTGTATTTATTCACGGTGTTGGGGAAGGTATATTAAAGGAAGAGCTATATTTTCTTTTTAAACGGTACGAAAATGCAAAGTATTATGATGCCGACTACCAGAAATATGGCCTAGGGGCCACAGAAGTATATTTTTTTCAGAACACCCAATAATCAATTGGTTGTCACCGTTCCAAAATCATTGATACTTAAATCGGTTATCCGCTGATTGTTGGAAGCATTGATAAAAGTAATCTCGCTAAGCCTTATTGTGTGTTCGTAAGAAGTGCTTTCTCCATCAACTATTGCCGTAGTGGTTATTAGTACAGAACCACTTTGAGCCTCTATTTCTTCAATTACCGTGGGTTCCGTTACTGGGATAACATCGCAAAAATAATCACTGGATACATCATCGGAAAAATCACGATAGGTGAGGGTGGTACTGGTGGAGATAGGGTATTCAACCTCTCCGTCCGATGCTTCATTCTTAAGTGTTCCACTTGCTAAGGTGAGAATTAGAGCCTCGTTGCCGTTAATTTTAAAGAATAAAGTGGTGCTGGTCGTTACTGTAGTGTCACAGTAATCTATGTCAATATCGTCAAAGTCTATAGTTTCTATGGTTAAATCCCCATCATCGCATGAGAAAAGGATTAAGCACAAAAGGAAAGTCAACAGATTTTTCATGCCTCAAATTTAATCGAAATATAGGTTATAATCCTAGAGGTTTATAAGCATTTTACAGGAAATTAACTTTATTTCAAGTAATTTTGGCGAACTCTCCTGGAGTTGGGAAAGTTTTTAATTTGATTTATTTTTTAATGAAAAAGGTTTATTTGGATAGTGCCGCAACCACTCAGGTTAGACCCGAAGTCATCTCAAAAATGCAAGATGCCTTGGCAAGCTGCTATGGTAATCCATCTTCTTCCCATGGTTTTGGAAGGACAGCTAAAACGGCTATTGAAAAAACAAGAAAAACTATTGCTAAGTACTTAAATGCCCACCCCGCGGAGATAATATTTACTTCGGGAGGTACCGAAGCTGATAATATGATTCTTAGGTGCAGTGTCAGGGATCTTGGGATAAAAACCTTGATTACCTCCAAAATAGAACATCATGCCGTATTGCATACGGCTGAGGCGCTGGCCCAGGAATATGGTATAGGTCTCCAGTATGTGGATTTGGATAGCTATGGAAATCCGGATCTTGCCCATTTGGAGTCACTGCTGAAGAGGGATGGCAGTAAGAAACTGGTGAGTTTGATGCATGTGAACAATGAAATAGGAAATATTACGGATATAGCCGCTGTTGGTAAACTTTGTATAGAAAACGATGCCTTATTTCATTCCGATACGGTACAGTCTATTGGACATTTCCCATGGGATGTGCAGAAAACCAATGCTCATTTCCTGACCGCCGCGGCACATAAATTTCATGGTCCCAAGGGGGTTGGATTTGCTTATATTAAAAGAAATGCTGGTCTAAAACCCTTGATTTTTGGGGGATCGCAGGAGCGTGGCTTTAGAGCAGGAACTGAACCGTTTCACAATATTGTGGGTTTGGAAGAGGCCTTTAAAGCGGCTTATGACCACTTGGAAGAGGAAAGGAATTATGTGACGGAGCTAAAAAGATATTTTATAGAAAAATTATCCAATGCAATTCCCGATGTAGCCTTTAATGGTCTTTCCGGGGACATGGAGGGAGGTACCTATACCCTTGTGAATGCGCGTCTCCCTTTTGATTCTGAAAAGGCGTTGATGTTGTTGTTTCATTTGGATCTAAAGGGTATAGCCTGTTCCAAAGGCAGTGCCTGTCAGTCCGGTAGCGATATCGGTTCGCACGTTCTTACTGAAATACTTTCCCCTGAAGACATGGAAAAGCCTTCTTTGAGATTTTCGTTCTCAAAATATAATACGAAAGAAGAATTGGATTATGTGGTTGAGGTACTAAAGGAATTTGGTTCCAATTAGTTCTTTTTTCTATCTCGTGGGCGTTCCCTGTCGTAAGGGAATTTTCTGGAAGCCAGTTTCATCATCAGGTCTATGAGGTCTGTAGTGTTCTTTCCCGATTTCTTATTGATTTGTTTTTCGTATTTCCAGAGCAATTTGCCAGTTATGCCGTCACTTATTTTTACCCCAATTCGGCCGTAATTGGCATCGCCGTTAATATAATCTAGAAGGCTAAATTCTGTAGGGACTCCTTTGGATAGAAGTACGTTTAAGTCCAAAGTACCACTTATAATGCCATCAACTTCTAAAATTTGAGCTAGCTCTTTTACGCTGTAAACATCAATATTGTCGTACGAAATACCATTTTGTTTTAAGATGGCATTGGTATTTTTTATATTCTGGAATTCTACGGAAAATTTCTTTTTCTTTTTTCTTTTAGAGAAATAAGTTTCTAGTGCATCCTGTACGGCGTAGCCTTCCTTCTCCTCCAAATCTTTTAATTCAGCACTGGATATTTCATCTTTCAACTCCAAATTGGTCAAGAATGGGATTATGGCCAAATTAGTATGGTCTTGGCTCAATTCATCGAACTTTTCACTTTCATAAATGTTCTTTTGAGCGGATACACCTAGGCAACTAAGGGTAAAAATAATTATAAGAATATTTTTCATCTAATGCTATTTGTTCTTTTTACACAGCACAGTCTCTGTTGATACTTCCAGGGGGCTTAAAAATGTTATTGCCCCATGTGCTTGTCCATTTTACGGTTAAAACTTATTTTCAGTACTAAAAACGCATCTCAATTTTAATATTTAAGATACGGCCGGTCATAAAATTGGGTACGGCAAATTGTTGTTCGTTTAACAAATCCCTTACCCATGTGTTGGTTATGGAATTTTGATTGTTAAATAAATTAAATATTTCAAAGCCGCCACTCAGATCCTTAAAAACACGTAAAAACGCATTTTTGTCATTGGATTTATTGGCTCCCACAAAAATATAGGAAATTCCTAAATCTGCACGCTTATAATCCCTTAATCTATTTTGATAAAGGTAGGGGTCGGTATAGCTAGGTGAGCCTCCGGGCAGTCCTGTATTATAAACTAGGTTTAAGTACATTTTAAGGTCCGGTACTTCTGGCATGTAGTCCTGAAAGAGAATGCCTACTTTTAAACGCTGATCTGTGGGCCTCGAAATATATCCCCGGTAATTAATGTTCTCCTCTGTTTTAAGGTAGCCTAAACTAAACCATGACTCCGTACCGGGAACAAAGGCGCCGTTTAATCTTAATTCTGCCCCGTAAGCGTAAGCTTTTGCATTGTTTAGGGCTGCATATCTTATACGGACATCTTCCAAGGTATATGGATTTACATGGGTCATTTTTTTCCAATAGGCCTCACCGATCAGCGTAAACGGTCTTTGCCATAATTTAAAACTGTATTGGTTTCCATATACAATATGATAGGATTTTTGGGCCTCCACCTCAGGATGAACAATACCATTGTTATCCCTTAATTCCCGGTATAATGGCGGCTGTTGGTAGACTCCCCCGGAGAGTCTGAACAGCATATCTTTTTTCCAATTTGGCTTAATGGAAAATTGGGCCCTGGGACTAAATATGGTATGTCCGCTACTTTTAAGATTTTTGCCATTCACGACCCAATGGCTGGCTCTGGCTCCTATATTATAATAAATGTTATGGTCGTTCCATTGTGTTCTATGGCTGTATTGCGCAAACCCGGAGAGTCTATTGGTGTTTACCGAATTCCTGGCAAAAATACCCTCGTAAGGCACCAAGGGCGCTTCAAAGGGTGTTTCGGGTTCATTACGATTATAACCAGAATTTGGAGGCCGTACCATATATCCCAGAGAGTCTAAGAATTCGGATTCCCTAATTTGGTCCCTAATATCGGTATGCTCGTATTTAAGCCCCCATGAAATAGCCTTCCCATCTTTGGTGTGGATGCCTTTATGTTCCAAATTGAAGATTTTAGCATCCAGATCATTTCTGGCCCGATTGTATTGTGTGGCCAATCCGTTTATAGGGGTAGGCTCCCCTAAAATATCGTCTTCAAGACCTGCATTTAACTCACTAAGCCGGTATTGGGATATTACATCGGAATATTCTTGCTCCCTATTAAAATACAGGGAGGAAATAAGTTTTAAAGTGGTTTTGTCATTTAATTGGTATTCCGCTTTCAGCGCGTTTAGGTTGGTCCTGTACTGGTTTTTTTCGCTTCCGGAGTAATAGACCGTTAAAGTCTTTATATCATTCAGGGTCCCAAAATTGGTCTGCCTGGTAAAGGGTTGGTTTCTATAATTGTTGATCGAAATATTTCCTAGATAGCTGATTCTAAATTTGTTGGAAAATATGTAGGTAGTAAATTGTTGAATATCAAAAAAAGAGGGGTCGTAGTTGCCATTGGTGTTCTGGCTATTTACAAGGAGGCTGTTGTCCCGAGACCTGATGCTGGTTAAGGAAGATAATTTCTTGTTTTTGGATACGCTTTCCAAAGTTGTCGAAGTCCCAAGACGGGTCGCATTTATTTTAAGTCCAAAGGAAACAGGTGTTTTATAAGTGATATCCAAAACAGAGGAAAGTTTGTCCCCATATTTGGCTTGAAAACCTCCTGCGGAAAATTGCAAGTTTCCCACCATGTCGCTATTTATAAAACTTAGGCCTTCCTGTTGTCCGGAGCGTATTAGAAAGGGCCTATAAATCTCTATGTCATTGACATACACCAAGTTTTCGTCAAAATTGCCCCCCCTTACCATGTACTGGGTACTGAGCTCATTGTTGGAGGATACCCCTGGCAAAAGCTTTAAGATGTTCTCCACCCCCGAATTAGGTCCTGGAATATTTCGCACAATATCTGATGAAATAGTTGTAATTCCCTCAGCGTACCTGTTGCCTACAGGGGTTACAACAACCTCGGCAATAAGTATTGCCTCATTTTTTAGAACAGGGTTGAATTCATAATTCTCATTGGTATTCAGAATTAGGTCTTTGAGAATTAGCCTTTCGTTCCCCAAATGGGAAAAAGTTATTGTTGTTTCCTGGTCCGCTATTATTTCCAAAATATAAAACCCGTTCACATCGGAAAAAGTTCCTTGGTTTTTGGATGCAATATTAACATTGGGCAATGGGGTTTGGTTTTCGTCAAAAACCACACCGGTTATGGTAGCCGTTTGTGCCTTTAGAACGGTTGCCGAGGATGTTAAAACGACAAGGAAAAATAGTTTAAAAAGTCTCAATGTTTCATTTTCTGTAAAAAGTACTTGTGAAAGTACTGCTATTACCAACATTATCGGTAACCACTACTTTCAAATCACATTGTTTTTTATCCAATATAAGGTCATCAAAATTATAGGTGATGGTATTTGTCTTTGGCTCATATTCCAGAAGTATCCATTCACCATTGAGGGTTGCATTGTAGGTGTCTATTCCACTCAGATCGTCCGTAATTTTTAAGCTTAAATAACTGTAGTTGGTAAGCCACTGTTTGTCTTTGAAATTTTTAGGTCTAATTTGCGGAGCCACAGTGTCTTTTGCCAAGGTATAGGTGCCAAGGTCCCTGGTCCTTGTTGTAAAGGTAGTGCCCCGTTTATAGGTAGAGGCGTAATTTGCAGTTCTATTATTGTCCAATCGTCCAATGTACATTTGTTTCCTTTCCTCTTCCGAATATTTTGAAACATCAAAGGTTATTGTAAAGTTTCTATGAGCGGGTACCTTACTATTGTGAATTGTAACGGTATCCTTTCCTTTTTTTAGATCTATATAAAAGTTGTCGTAAAACGTATTGGCCGGGAAGTATACTTTTGCTGCGCCCAAATCAAAATTGTTAGGTTTTTTGGCAATAATATAGTTGTCCGTTTTCTCTTCTATTTTAGGAATTTTAATTTCTTCAAGTTTTCCTTCCACAGGTATAACCAATTTGGTAAGATTTCCGGCAAGATCATAAATATGAATTTCCACATTATAGGATAAACCTTCACTAACCTCTATTTTTCCATTATTATAAATGGTCTTGTATATACCCAAAAGATTGCTTTCGTCCTTAAAACACTTTTGAATCCTTTCCCTGTAAGTACTGTAATGGTTGTAATCTATCAAGGTGTTTATGTATCTGCTTTCTGTAAATGAAAATGTTTCAAAATTAAATTCGGTGTATAATTTTCCGTTCACTATTTGTTTCACGGAATAAACCCCGTTTTGGTTGGCAGCAAGGTCTTGGCGGTCAAATGCATTTATTCCGAACCCAATGGTGCCAAGCGCAGTTACCTTGTCGGCAAGATAGGTGCCATCACTTTGTCTATGATATTTTAGTTTTATTTTTTCCTGACTTTGATTTACCTGAGCGTTCTCCGAAAGTGGATAGGCATAAACATTCAACAAAGTAGGGTCTGTAGCATCCCGTACCTCAATTCCATGTAAAAGTGGATTCGTCGGCATTTCGGAGGCACTGTTTCTAATTTCGAAATGTAGGTGGGGTCCGGCAGATCCACCTGTATTTCCTGTGAAGGCGATAAGATCACCTTTCTGAACCTTAAGCTCTGAAAATTCAGGAAAAATCTCCACTTCAAAAGATTTTTTTTGGTATTGGATCTTCTTTACGTAGGCTTCTATTTCAGGAGAAAACTTTTGAAGATGTCCGTAGACAGAAGTGTAACCATTGGGATGGGCAATATAAAGTCCTTTTCCATAGCCCCATTCCGAAACTTTTATTCGGGTAACCGTACCCTCACCTATAGCGTAGACCGGTAATCCCTGTCTCTGTTGTGTTTTAATATCGATTCCTGCGTGAAAATGGTTGGAGCGCAATTCCCCAAATGTTCCAGATAGAACTATTGGAATATCCAAGGGAGAGCGGAAAAAATCCTTTGGATATGGAGCTTGCCCATAAAACATTGAGGTAAAAAGAAAAAATCCTAAGAAAAAGCCTTTCATATATGTGATAATTGGTACGAAAGTAATTAATACCGTTCTAATTCAAAAAAAAGTCTGTGTTATATAATTTATAAAAAGGATCAATTATTTTTCTTAAATTGAGGTTGGAAATTTTACTTTGAGAATAAATCAAAAAAGAATTGCTAAGTATAAAGAGGTGTGTTAACTTTGTGTAAAATGCATTGATATTTGCAAATGAGTGAATTGGTAGATATTGTTGATTCTTTAGAAAATAAAATTAGTAAGTTGTTGCATAAGCTGGAGCTGTTGCACCATACCAATATAAAATTGGAAGAAGAATTGGTTGCTGTAAAAAATGATCATGAAGCTACAAGAGTTTCGGTGAATGAATGGCAGGAAAAATACAATTCACTAAAATTGGCAAGTTCTATGCTGGGCAGTGATACGAATAAGACCGAAGCTAAGCTTAAAATAAACACATTGATTAGGGAGTTGGACCATTGCATTGCCCAACTTTCAGAATAGTGTAAATAAACAATATGGCAGAGAAGCTCAAAATTAAGCTTTCTATAGCAGATAGGGTATATCCCTTAACGATTGATCCTTTACAGGAGGAGGGCTTAAGAAAGGCCGCTAAGAATATAGAACAGCTGGCAAAGAAATTTGAGCAAAACTATGCCGTAAGGGATAAACAAGATGTGCTGGCCATGTGCGCACTTCAGTTTGCCTCTAAGATTGAGCAAAAAGGAATAGACCATTCAGAAGGTGTAAAAGAAGCCGCAGAGCGACTAAAAGCACTAAATATGTTGGTTAGTTCCAAGCTAGGGATGAAATAACGTTCTTTAAAATAAATATAGTTACTGCCCACATTGGTAATTAATTTTTGACAAACTCAACACTAATTTGTTTGAAAAGGGTGAGTTTAGATTGTAAAAGCAGGCCTTACTTGTATAAGGATCCTTGAGCAGTCTGGTAGCCCTAAACCTGTTTATCGGGGTTTGTACAAAACTTCCATCAATGTGGGCTTTTTTTATAAATAATTTTCAAAATAAATATGGATAGTATAGCAATAATAATAGGATTGGTTGGATTGGGAATTGGATTTGCCATTGCGAAGTTTATGGAAAAGGGCAAGGCTTCCAAAACCATAGCCAGCGCAAAAAAAGAGGCGGCCAATATAATTAAGGAAGCCAACATTGAAGGCGAAAATATTAAGAAGGATAAAATATTTCAGGCTAAGGAAAAGTTCTTGGAACTAAAGGCGGAGCACGAGAAGGTTATTATCAATAAGGACAAGAAAATTTCAGAAGCAGAAAAGCGAACAAGGGATAAGGAATCCCAGGTCAGTAGTGAACTTGCAAAAGGTAAGAAATTAGGGGAGCAGTTAGAAAATAAGCTGAAGGAGGTAGATTATAAGAGTGAATTCTTGGAAAAGAAACAATCCGAGCTCGAAAAACTTCACAAAAGCCAGGTACAACAGTTGGAGGTAATTTCCGGTCTGTCTGCCGAGGAGGCCAAATCACAATTGTTGGAGTCCCTTAAGGATACGGCTAAATCGGATGCTATGGCCTACATTCAAACTACTGTGGAAGAAGCAAAGCTTACCGCACAACAAGAAGCCAAGAAAATCATTATCAATACCATTCAGCGAATCGGCACCGAAGAGGCAGTGGAAAATTGTGTTTCCGTCTTTAATTTGGAATCCGATGATGTAAAAGGAAGGATTATAGGACGTGAAGGACGAAATATTAGGGCATTGGAAGCGGCTACAGGGGTTGAAATAATAGTGGACGATACTCCAGAGGCCATTATTCTTTCCTGTTTCGATTCTGTTCGGCGAGAGGTTGCACGTTTGTCATTGCACAAACTGGTGACAGATGGTAGGATTCACCCTGCCCGAATTGAGGAAATTGTTAAAAAGACAGAGAAACAGATAGAGGAGGAAATTGTTGAAATTGGTAAGCGCACGGTGATCGATTTAGGAATCCACGGCCTGCATCCAGAACTGATCAAGGCGGTGGGTAGAATGAAATATCGTTCTTCCTATGGACAGAACCTTTTACAGCACTCCAGAGAAGTTGCCAAATTATGTGGTGTTATGGCGGCCGAGTTGGGAATAAATCCAAAACTGGCAAAACGTGCCGGTCTATTACATGATATTGGGAAGGTTCCTAATACCGAGGCAGAGGTTGAAACGCCACATGCCATTCTTGGTATGCAATGGGCCGAAAAATTTGGTGAGAAACCCGATGTGTGCAATGCCATTGGTGCCCACCATGATGAAATTGAAATGAAAACACTTATTGCGCCAATAGTCCAAGTGTGTGATGCCATTAGTGGGGCAAGACCAGGAGCAAGAAGACAGGTGTTGGATTCTTACATTCAGCGTTTAAAGGATTTGGAAGATATCGCCTTCGGATTTGGTGGAGTGCAAAAGGCATACGCTATTCAGGCAGGAAGGGAATTAAGGGTTATTGTAGAAAGTGAAAAAGTGAGCGATGACAAAGCTGCCGAACTTTCTTTTGAAATTTCCCAAAAAATTCAAACGGACATGACCTATCCTGGTCAGGTGAAAGTTACTGTCATCAGGGAGACTAGAGCGGTAAACGTGGCCAAGTAATATATACTAATTTTATAAAAGCCTGCCCAATAAATGGACTTTACATTTATTGGGCAGGCTTTTTTTTTGTTGTACTAGTTCCGATTTAAATAATGGTATTATGTTGTTTGGTAGCTTTAGCTTTGCTTCCCTAATCCTCTTTATAAGGTCTGCTGATGGTCTTGTTTTTGTACATGTCCAATTCCCTCAGACCTGTTTCGGTCCATTCGTCCCAATAGGATTGTTTTGATAGATCACTATACACTGCCGTATCATAAGTGTCCTGTTTTAATTGAAGCTCTTTATTTACTTCATTCCCTATGAGCTCCACTTTCTTTACCAGATCCTTAAAACTCTTAACCTCATGATGTAGTCTTTGGATAAACTTCCTGGCGTAGAGTTCCGTAATGTCAAAATGCAATTGTTCGTGATTTAACACTAGGGCTTGGTTTTTATTATCTTTAAAGTAGGATAGCTCGCAATCGAAATAGGTATCTACTTCCACAATAACCCTGTTTTTCTCTGATTTTACGCTGGTTGTATAGCCAAAATAGGTATTTGTGGCTGCAACAAAGGGTTTGCCCTTGGACGACCCCTTAAAATCTGTCACTTTAAGTTTTCTATTGGTATTCCAAATAATTTCCTTTTCAAAGGCTTCTGGATTGGGAACGGAATAGATATTTCCCCTAATTCTATGGCAAGGATTTAAAAGGGTGTTAGGTAGCTTGTGTCTTGTGATAAATATTAAATTACCGCCAATTTCTTTCGCTTCCTTTTCTGCCGCCCGTTTAACTTGTCGAAGGTTGCAGTCCCCGTTAAAGCCATTGTGTTTGGTAGCGATAGTGCCAATAAGTAGGGAATCGCTGAGGTTTGGATCCTTTTTGGTAATAACAAATACTAAATTTGGTTCCGGTAATTGGTCGGTAGGGGGGCTAGCGGTTTCTTTTACAATTATTCTAGGCGTACCACAGCTTGTTAGGGAAGTAACAAACCATAAAACCATCATTACACTAACCCTATATTTACTAATGTGCTTTTATTTTAAAATTGTTTTGATTGAAGTCTATTCCTCGTCCTCAGAGGACTCTTCCTCAATTTCCGCTTCTTCGGCCTCTTTTATCAAATTATTTTCCAGAATGTTCAACTTTTTTAATTTGGCCTTCCATGTGGCCAATGATTCCTTGTGGTTGTTTATGTTTTTAATTACTTCTTTTACCAAAGGATTATCCTCGGAAGCATTGGAAAAGAATTGAAGATTGTTTTCCAATTGCCTAATTTCACTCTTGCTTTCGTCTATTTTTCTTCTGATAAAGGTACGTTCGTTAGAGATGGCGTAGTCGTTGTCGTTGTTGGCCAGCTGCTGAATCTTGTTACCGTATTTCAGCAGTTCCGCTTCCTGTCTGTTGATATCCAATTTTTTGAATAGGGCATCAAGAATTTTGTTAAACTTGGCATTTATGCTCTTCTTGTTGAAGGGCACCCTGCCAGCTTCTTTCCATTCGGCAATAAACTCTTTGATAGCTGCTAAATCTTTACTCTTATCCCCACTTAGTTGGAAACTCTTTAAATTTTCCAGACATGCATTTTTCTTGTCAAAATTCTCTATCTCTTCCTTGTGGGCTTCATTTTTTAAGGCGTGTAAACGATCAAAATAATGGTTGCATGCAGTTTTGAACTCCTTCCATATTTTATCGGAGTATTTTCTGGGCACATGTCCTATTTTTTTCCATTCGTTCTGAATTCTTTTCATCTCCTGGGTGGTAGTATCCCATTCTTCACTATCCTTTAAGGAGACTGCAAGCTCCAACAATGCCCTTTTTTTATCGAGATTGACCTGCTGGTCTTTCTTTAAATTTTTGTAGTAATTGTTTTTGTTTCTATTGAACTCACGCACAGCATCCTTAAAACTTGCCCAAGTCTTCTCATTTACTTTCTGAGGTACTTTCCCAGCTTTAAAGAAAGAATCTCGCAATTTTTCAACTTCCCTTATTTGTTGTTGCAACTCTTTGTGACTTGAGGCAATATGGGCGGCTATCGAGCTTATGGATCCTATAATTTCGTTTTTCTTTTCCAGGTTTTGCTCGTAGACTTTTTCTAGGTCTTTATAGTAATCCTGTCGTCTTTGGTGCAGCAATTTGGTAGCATTGCTAAACCGGTCCCAAATCTCTTCCCTGTGCTCTTTGCCAACGGGACCAATATCTTCTTTCCAGATTTTATGCAGGGTCTGAAGTTCTTGAAATGCCTTGTTTAAATCCTCCATTTGGACCAACTCTTCCGCCCGCACCACGATCTTTAGTTTTTCCTCATAATTGTGCTTAAAATCCAGATCCCTTAATTCCCTGTTTAAGTGTAGGAAGTCGTAAAATATTTCAATGTGATGGTGGTATGTTCGCCAAACATCATTGTAATTGGCGCGTGGTATTGGGCCGGCATTTTTCCACCGTTCCTGTAGATCTTTGAAATTCTTATAAGTGGTATTGATATCCTCTTCAACGTTAACCAAAGCCTTGAGTTCGTTGATGATTTCCAGTCTTTGGGCAAGATTGGATTTAAGTCCCTGTTCCAGGTTTTTGTAATAGCTATTTCTCTTTTCCCGATAATCTGAATATACCTCGTTAAACTGTCTTTTGGCAACGGAATTGTATCGGAAATCTATTTCGTTACCACCGCTATTTATGAAGTCTTCCTTCTTTTCGTCTATAAATTCCTGAAACTTTTGATCGAACTCATATTTAATTCCATCAACATGCTTTTTAATAGCCTGTACTTTTTCGTTCCTTACCAATCGCTGTAGTTCACCTACCAAATTCTCCATGGACATAGCGTGGTAATCCGGCATGGGAATATGGTGTCGCTGATGGTTGTCAGAATCTTCGGCATCCTCTGCATTGGATTCATCTATTTCTTCCAGAACATCTTCCTCTTTTTCCTCAGTTGTCCCGGTGGACTTTGCATTGTTGGTAGAATCTTCCACGATATCTTCAGAAGTCTCGTTTTCTTCAATGGAAGCTACTTTTTCCGGAGCTTTTTGAGTTGAATTCTCTTCCAGCTTTTCCTCCTCCTTGGTTTCTGAATCGATAGATGTACCTTTATCCTCCACCATTTCCTTGGTGTTAATTTCGGAATCTGTTTCAATGGTCTCAGGACTGGGAGCGGATTTTGTTTCAGTCTCGGCTTCCGAATTATTTATGGCTTCGGTATTTCCTGAGGTTTCCTCTGTGCCTACATTATTCTGTAGGTTGTCTTCTTTATCTTCTAACATTTTATGAATGTTTATAGCTTTCTAAATGTAATGTACGGAAATATAATTACATCCGTCTATATATCAAAGGTAATGAAACTTCTTTTTAAGGTTTTTTTGGAGAGGGGACTCCTGTGTTTTTTATGGTTTTAAGGGGCTTACTTGTTTTTTTACTAGGAATTCCATATCTCCCAAGATTTTTCTGCCTGAAATTGAAGCATATTGGAACCATTGCTTATTTTACCGCCTTGCTGCTCACCTGCCAGCAAAAATGCTGTTTTTTCCGGATTGTAGATAAGATCGAAAAGTAAATGTTGGTTGGTAATGAAGTTGTAAGGCAGGTCTGGTTTGTCGTTTATGTTGGGGTAAGTGCCTAAAGGAGTGCAATTAACAATGACCGTATGGTCCATCATCACGCCCTTGTTCAGATCTGTGTAATTGAGTTGTTTGTCCTTGGGGTTTCTAGAGACAAAAATATAGGATATCCCCAATTTATTAAGTACATACGCCACTGCCTTGGAAGCACCACCGGTACCTAGGATAAGCGCTTTTTTATGGTGTTCCTTAAGATGGGGTTGTATGGATTTTTGAAAGCCATAGGCGTCTGTATTGAAGCCTACTGTTTGTTTTCCGTTTATCTTAATGGTATTCACAGCTCCAATGGCTTCGGCTTCCGCATCTATTTTCGATAAAAAGGGCATAATCTGTTCTTTGTAGGGAATAGTTACGTTAAAGCCTTGGATATTGCTGTTTTGTTCCCATAGGCCCTTAAACTGGTCAATATTCTCCAAATCAAAATTCTCGTATGAATGCCTTTCCAGTCCCATTTCAGAGAATTTTTTGGTAAAATATCCCTTTGAAAATGAATAGGAAATATTTTTTCCAATTAACCCAAATCTAATTTTATCTCTTTCTGTTTTTTCCATACCAGTCTAATCCTAATAAAATTAATATCCCAAAAAAAATAAAAAATATGGCCCACCAAGTCTCGGAAGATCCCAAATTTGGCAGGAATCTTTCATAATTCTTTATTATCGGGTTGTGGTTCGTATCCAAGAGCAAATTGCCATTGATATCCGTTTTAAATAAAGTGCGTTTCCAGGGCCATACCACTCCCAATGAGCCCGTAATAAAACCTATAATTACGGCTGTTGTTATATGTCTATAATGTTTTAGTACGAAAGTCAATAGATGGGAGAGGGTTACCAAGCCGGCAGCCGATCCCGCAGTAAATACTGCCAGTATTTTTAAGGTATTGAGCCGTGTTGGATTTTTAATAAAACTATAGTCGCCCGTTAAGACTTCCGAAAAGGTATCATAAAGGGCGTTTACGGAATCTACCAAAAGAAGCACATAATTACCCAGAAGGATCAATATAAAGGAACCGGATAGTCCAGGTAAGGTCATGCCGGAGACACTGATTATGCCACAGAAAAAGATAAATATCAAATTGTCGTTTTGAGTAGCAGGATTAAGGAAGCTTATGGATATACCTATGATTAATCCAATTATTCCTGCCGGAACGGTCTTTTTTCCCCAATGCCCAAAGTCCTTTCCTATATAGTAAATGGAGCCCAAAATCATCCCAAAAAAGGCAGACCACACATAGAGTTCATTTCTTTCCAAAAAATAATCCAAAATTTTGGAGACACTGAAATAACTTACCAGCATGCCAAAAATTAGCAGCGTTAAAAACTGCCCGTTGGTGTAGTGATAAAAACTTTTTAACCTTCCACTGATCAAAAGTCTAAAGGCTTTTCCGTTTACCTTTTGAAGGGAATAGATAAACTCTTCATAAAACCCGCCCACAAAAGCGACTATACCTCCTGATACGCCCGGAACTTTGTTGGCCGCACCCATAAATAAGCCCTTAATAACAAGGAAAAATTTATCCGTGAATGTTCTGGGGTTTCTCATTTGGGACTGTGCGTTTATTTTTTAGCGGCCAATTTTTCCAGTATAAAAATAAGGGAAAAACCAAGTAAAGCTAGCATAATCGCACTTATTAATTGAGGGTCTCCTTCGAAATTAAATGGGGAGATATTCTGATCTTTGATGGTAATTATTTTCTCTCCGAACATTTTAGTTTCCAAGACTTCCTTCCATGGCCATATTTTGTTTAATGAGCCTAAAATAAATCCGGTCAATAACGCCAAGGTCAGGTTCTTGTAATGTGTAAACATCCATTTTAGAAGTTTTGCAAAGCTCAACAGTCCAAAAATGGCTCCTAGGCCAACAGTGATTACAATTTTAAGATCGCGCTCGTGCACTGCATCCAATACCGTTTTATAGGATCCCAGTAGCACTAGGATAAAAGCTCCGGATATCCCGGGTAGAATCATAGCACATATGGCCAGTGCCCCTGACAGGAACAAATAGGGGAGAGATCCCGAATTTTCGGAAGGGGGCAACTTTGTAACGTAAAAAGCTATGGCAGCTCCCATGATCAATATTAATATTGCAGCCAAATTCCATTTTTTTATTTCCTTGCCCACCAATATAATGCTGGCTACAACCAGGCCAAAGAAAAAGGACCATAGGGGAATGGGTTCGTTCTCCATTAACCAGCTAATGAGTTTGGCCAAGGAAAGGACACTTATACCGATGCCAAGAAGCAGGGCAAGTAGAAAATTACCGTTAAGTTTGGTCCAAAAAGCCTTTATGCCTTCCTTTCTTAATGTATTTAAAAGGGCTACGTTAACGTTGTTAATACTGGTGATAAGTTCTTCGTAAATTCCGGAGATAAAAGCAATGGTGCCTCCCGACACACCCGGCACAACATCTGCTGCGCCCATGGCCATTCCCTTTAATAAAATAATGATGTAAGATAAAAGATTGCGATTTTCCATAAATGATAAAAAAACAAAAATAGTTTATTTATCTGGAAGCTTTTTTCACATCCTCAATTAAGTTTTGGGCCCACTCCGTGTTGAAGAATTGGGGAAATTCATCCTCAAATAAATGTAGTTGGTCAAGGTCTATTTTAAGGGCGTTGAGCAATCTGTATTGAGCTCTGGGGAAATCGCTTATTAGCAGATAAAATCCTGCCATTTTATACTGCATTTCACATCGCTGTGGATAAAATTCATGACCTTGTAGCAATATTTCTATGGCCGCATGAACGTCCAGGTTTTGTACTGCCACATCGGCCCAATGAAACCAAGTGTCAAATTCATAATTTCCTAGGTCTACTGCCTGCTGATAAGCATAATAGGCTTCGTCATTATTTTTTAAAGTGGCGTGGATCTTTCCACATTTTTTCCAGTACTTGGAATTTTCCCCATCAATATTTATGGCTTTATTGATGTAGTACAGTGCCTTTTTATAATCCTCCTGTCTAATGTAGTATTCCGTAATTGCCAACCATCCCTTATCCAACAACGGATCCTCATGAACCGTTCTGTAATAATAGGATTTGGCCAATTCATCATTCTTTAATTTTTCGTGACATCTGCCGATCCTTAAATAAGCATGGGAAGTAGGGTCTTCAATGGCAATGGTGGTCTCATAATTCTCAATGGCCTCATTGTATCTACCCATTTTTTCAAGAACTTTCCCCTTTTCAAAATAGGCACCTATAAAACTGTCATCGGAAATAATGGCAAAGTCAAAAGCGGTTAAGGCCTCCTTGTGCATCTTTTTCGTAAAATACATTTTGCCCAATTGGTGCCACGCTACTTCGCTATAAGGGTTACGTTCAAGATAATCATTTAAGTACACGATGGCTCCGTCGTAATCCTCAAGAAATTCAAAACAATAGATAACATTGTAAAGTGATGAATAATCCTCTTCGTCATAGGATACGCACATCATGAAATTTTGTTTGGCGTCCTCAAAATTATCCATGAACAAATATTCCATCCCTAGTAAGGAATGGATGTCAAAACTGTCGTCGGTTAAATTCAATGCATGGGTCAAAAGAGAGACTGCCGCTTCGTGATTGTCTTTTTTGGAATAAATATTGGCCCTTTGAATGTATATTTCCTCATTATTGCTGTCTAATACCTGTAGCTCATCCAGCATCTTCTCTGCCAGCTCCAGATTATTTTCAAACACAAGGACTTCTATGGACAATAACTTAAGTTCTATACTGCCGGGATGCTGTTGTAGTCCAATTTTAATGGCTTTTTTGGCCAATGCAATTTTACCGTTATTGAGGTAGTGGTGAATAATATCTTGAAAATCTTCCGCGTCAAAGAAGTAGACATCATCTGTCTTAAGCATGGATTCAAACTTAGCAATTGGTTGCCCTGGTCTCTCGTTTGGTTCTAACGCCATAGGAACTTCTAATTATTCATTGGAACTAAAGTAGTCTTTTGAAACCCTTAATTCCGACAGATTTGGTCTATTATATTAACAAATTAGTTAACAATTTATTGTTTAAGGCCGTTCAATACCTCTAGAATTAGCGCACAGCCAAGGCTAATTTCCTGATTGTTAATGGTCAATGGCGGTGATATACGAATTGCATTTGGTTCAAAAAGTAGCCAAAATAATATTAGGCCTTTCTCGGCACATTTAAGGATTACCTCATTGGCCACTTCAGGTTTTTCCATTATTAAAGCCAACATCAATCCTTTACCTCGAATTTCCTTTATTAATGGTTGCTGCAAAAGTTTTCTAAAAAGTGCTTCCTTTTCCAAGGATTCCTGAATAAGCTTGCTTTCGGTTATTTCCTGCAGGGTTGCTAGACAGGCCGCAGCAATTACAGGATTGCCTCCAAAGGTGGTAATATGACCTAGTTTAGGGTTCTCTATTAGTGATTGCATCATGTGGTGGGAAGCTACAAATGCGCCTACCGGCAAACCACCGGCCATTCCCTTTCCAATAACCAGAATATCCGGAACACAATCATAGTGCTCAAAGGCGAACAACTTTCCGGTGCGCCCAAATCCAGGTTGTATTTCATCAAGGATTAGCATGGCTCCCATAGCGGTACATCGTTCCCTTACCTTTTTTAAGTACCCGTTCTCCGGTAAAATAAAACCGGCTCCACCTTGAATGGTCTCCAAAACTACTCCCGCAGTTCTTTCCGTTATTTTTAATAAATCCTCTTCGGAATTAAAACGAATGAAACCAACATCTGGGATAAGTGGTCTAAAAGCACTTTTACGCTCTTCATAGCCCATAATGCTTAAACTTCCCATGGTATTTCCGTGGTAAGCATTCTTGGCTGATAAAATTTGACTTCTCCCTGTAAACCTTCTGGCCAATTTTAATGCCCCTTCAATGGCTTCCGTCCCGGAATTCACCAAATAGGTGGTTTCCAACGGTGCAGGGAGAAGGCTTGCCAGCAACTTGGTATAGGCAACGGCGGGTTCCTGAATGTATTCGCCATAGACCATTACGTGCATATATTTCTGTACTTGATCCTGAATGGCATTTACCACTCTTGGATGGCAATGTCCCAGGCTGCACGCGGATACTCCGGCAACAAAATCGAGATGTGCCCTTCCTTTGGTGTCGTAAATATAACTTCCCTTGGCGTGTGAAATTTCCAAAGCCAAAGGGTGTGAAGAAGTTTGTGCCTGGTACTTAAAATAATCCTCTTTCATTTGTTCTATTTGTCAAGGATCCTTAAAATCCAGGTTTCTTCCATGTAATTACCATTAAAATTGTCGTTGCGCGATTGGAGCGCTTCTTCCCAGGTGTTATAGCGCTCTAAATAGACATAGTGGTATTGGTTGAAATTTCGTAAAAAGTGTTGGGGTTTTAAACCTTTTTTAGTTAGGCTTTTCATGAATTTCTCATAATTTTCCTTCACCTCAAAAACGTTCGCTATTAAATAGTAACCGGGATCCAGACCGTCCTCTTTGTCGCCCTCCTCGTAACGTACCTCTGTTTTTGATTCAGAAACGCTGGGTTTGGGCTCCTTTTTCTGTTGATCTTTTTTGGTTGGTTCCATTTTCTTCAAAGGATTGGGAGGCAATAACTTTGAAGAATTTATGGAATCCCGTTTCCTTTGATCCTCTTGGGCCTCCTCTGGCTCCACGTCCAAATCTATAGGGTTTTCCACTCCTCGAATGGTAACTAGTTTAATGTTGTTGTCGTCCTCATCAAAGATATCGTCCTTGCTAAGAATCCTTTCCTTTCCACGCCAAATAAAACCTTTCAATAGCCTACTGTTTTCAGGGAGTTCCTTTTCCGGGAAAATATCGCCATCAGGATTGGTAATAAAGGTAATATCCTCAATCTCATTATTGGCGAGGGTCATTCTAATGGCACTACATATGGTCTTGTCTATTCCAATAAGTTCCTGATCATCATTGTACATGTAGTAGATCACCTCGGTGTTTTTTACAAGGTCGATAAGACTTAGTTTATTGTCTATAAATTTTCCGAATAGATCCTTGCCCTTCGCCTGATTGTAGCCTACTTTGCCCACCGTATCCAAAGAAACAATAAAGGCATTATTGATAACTTTTAAGGAATCCAATTTTTCCGTTTCCAGGTTGGAAAGTAAGTGGATACTGTCCCCGGTCATCTGATTTTCGCCGTTCCAAATAATCGGATTGGTAATTAATTCGGTAATACCAGTTTTTTGGTTGAAATGGATGGAATCGCACTTACCGCTTAAATCGGTCTTGTAGAATTTGGCATTCCTGAATGCCCTTAGGATACGTTGTTCCGGCTTGCCCGTGATCATTAGGGTATCACCGTGCATATATAGGGAATCCTGCTCTACCAGATTGATAGATACTGCCCTTTTGGTGGCAAAAACGGAATCCTTGGCCTTATATACTTCTGCATAGTGCGCCCTGATCAATCCATTGTTTATGGTGTCCCTTATGGTAATATTGTTCGTTGCGGAGGCAAATTCCGTTTTTTTGTCAAAATATAAGCTATCCCCTGTAATAATACGGTTATTATAGTCTATACGGGTATTCTTGATTCCGTATCCGTTTTCGATTTTAGTGTCATAGAACCCACGTTCACAGTACATTTTATAGGTTTCTCCGGTAATGGTGGATGGACCGTACAAATAGGCATTTTTGGACTCGGTATAATAATCCAACTGCTTTGAGACCAAATTGAATTCTGGGTTCACAAGGTTCACACTTTGCAAGAACTGGGATTTTTTAAGTTGTGTAAAGTAGCGCCCTATTTTACTGGTAAGCGTATTGGAGGAATCAACTACTGTTCCGTTATGTTCATAGAAAGCCTCTTGTTTTTCCCGGTCAAACCGCAAGGTGTCCGTGGTAAGCGTCATACTGGTATGGTTCAATACCACATTTTCCCAGGCCTTGGCAAGGTTTAGGTTGCCATCATAATCAATTTTGCCGCTGGTCAATTGTACGGAATCTCCCTGTTGCAATTTAATGTTCCCAATGGCCTTGAGTTTATTTTCTTTTTGATAATAGATGGCAATATCGCACCATAGATCCGCTCCTTCGTGTTCAAATTGCACTTGCCGATCATCCTTGCTAAAGATGGCTGCTCCGGGATATTGTTTTTCATCTTTGGTGAAGTTGGCCCCATAAACAATGTTTATTTGTTTAACCTCCGTCTTGGGCTCCTGGCCCCGGCCATTCCAACAAATGAATACAATAAATAAGAATAATATGGACTTAAGCAATGTTTAAAATTTTGGTCAAAAATAGTATATTTTGAGGGAGGATAATATAGTTTGGGATAGTTTTAGTAAAACACCAATAACAAAAAAGCCATCTTTTAAGATGGCCTTTTTGTTATCGATATATGGTCTGGGTCCTATCTGGTCCTACCGAAACAATCTTAATGGGGACTTCCAGTTCTTTTTCCAAGAACTTTATGTAATCCATTAAGGTGTCCGGAAGTTCATCGGACTTGCTCATTTTGGTCAAATCCTTTGCCCAACCCTTCATTTCCGTGTATACCGGGGTCACATATTCCGGTTCTATGCTATAGGGTAAATGTTTAATTTGTTTTCCTTTATAGTTGTATGCCGTACAAACTTTTAGAGTTTTAAAACCACTAAGCACGTCCGCCTTCATCATCATCAATTCCGTAACCCCATTAATTTCAACGGCGTATTTAAGTGCTACCAGGTCTAACCATCCGCATCGTCTTGGTCTACCTGTGGTTGCGCCAAACTCGTTGCCGACCTTGCCCATGGTTGCACCGTCCTCATCAAAAAGTTCTGTAGGGAAAGGACCACTGCCTACACGAGTGGTATACGCTTTGAAAATACCCAATACGCTACCTATTTTATTTGGTGCCACTCCCAATCCTGTACATGCTCCCGCTGCCGTAGTATTGGATGAGGTTACAAAAGGATAGGTTCCAAAATCGATATCCAATAGGGATCCCTGTGCGCCTTCCGCCAATATTTTTTTACCTTCCCTCTGAGCATTGAAAATATACTCTTCGCTATCTATGAAGGTTAATTTTTTTAGTTCTTCTACCGCCATAAAGAAGTCGGCCTCCAATTCCTTTAGGTCATATTGAATCTCTACATTGTAAAAGCTGATCATGGCCTCGTGTTTGTTGGCCAGTATCCTGTATTTTTCTTTCCAGTCCGAGAATTCCAAATCGCCTACCCTCATTCCGTTCCTTCCGGTTTTGTCCATATAGGTCGGGCCAATACCTTTTAGAGTGGATCCAATTTTGGCCTTGCCTTTGGCGGTTTCCGAAGCAGCATCCAGTAACCGGTGGGTGGGCAGAATTAAGTGGGCCTTTCTAGAGATAAATAATTTTGATTTAATATCTAGATTGAACTTTTTAAGATTATCCAGCTCCTTTTTAAAGATAACTGGGTCTATTACCACCCCGTTGCCAACAATGTTCACCGCGGTTTTATGGAAAATTCCTGAAGGAATGGTATGCAAAACATGTTTTATACCATCAAATTCTAATGTGTGGCCAGCATTTGGTCCACCTTGGAAACGTGCAATTATGTCATAGTTTTTTGTTAAAACATCAACTATTTTCCCTTTTCCTTCATCTCCCCATTGGAGTCCTAGTAGTAAATCTACTGCCATTATTTATGTAATTGGATTAATTATTCGTGTTCTCTTCTTTATTTTTTGTTCCGTAAAAATAGAGCGAGTGAGTGTTGATCTTAATATTGAAAACTTCCTCAATGGTCTTTTTTATACTTTGAATACGTGGATCGCAAAATTCCATGACCTCACCGGTGTCCGTAAGGATTACATGATCGTGCTGCCTGTCAAAATAAGATTTTTCGTATTGGGCCTGATTTTTTCCAAATTGATGTTTTCTTACCAATTTGCACTCCAAGAGAAGCTCAATAGTGTTATACAGTGTGGCCCTGCTTACGCGATAATTCTTGTTTTTCATGGTGATATAGAGCGATTCTATATCAAAATGTTCTTCGCTGTCGTAGATTTCCTGTAAGATTGCGTAGCGCTCAGGTGTTTTTCTGTGACCATTTTCCTCCAGGAAAGTGGTGAAGACATTTTTAACTATTTCTTGATTCTTATTTTCGCCCATAGCATTTACCCAGCGTTAGGGTACAAATGTACAGTTAAAATTTAAATTCTGGATACTTTATCGATGCCGTTAATGCGCTTTAGATTATCTATAACTTTTTTAAGGATAGCATTGTTTTTTACAACAAGGGTGATTCTTCCCGAGAATGTTCCGCCATCCGTACTAAAATTAATATTCCTCATATTCACATGTAAGTTGCCAGAGATTACCTCGGTAATTTCACTTATCAAACCTATATTATCTATCCCCGTAAGCATTATTTCCACGGTAAATTCTTCTTGGGAAGAATCGATCCATTTGGCCGAGATGATTCTATAGGCATAGTTGGACTGCAGGGAAATGGCATTGGGACAGTTTTTCTTATGCACCTTAATTCCATCGTTTACACTAACAAATCCGAATACCTCGTCACCTGGTATGGGATTGCAACACTGGGATAATTTATACTCCAACTTGTCTTCTTCCTTTCCAAAGACAAGAGTGTCATATTTTGAGGTAATTTCTTCCTTGTGGATATCCTCCGGAACCGGGGTTCTCTTTATCTTATTTTTAAAGAAAGTAATGAACGCGTTACTATAGGAGGCCGCAAAATCCTTTAGCATCTGATTGTCAATGGCCCCTATGCCCACTCTATAGAACAGGTCCAAGCTGGTCTTGAGCTTAAAATAGACGACCAACTTATTTATGGTATCCTCGTTAAGGGTGATTTTCTGGGATTTTAATTTACGTCTAAGGACTTCTTTGCCCTCCATAGCCGTAGATTTCTTTTCTTCCCTTAAGGAGGATTTTATTTTAGACCTGGCCCTTGCCGTAGTAGCGTAATCCAACCAACTTTGACTGGGTTTGGCCGTGTCGGAGGTGAGAATGTCCACTTGGTCACCACTTTGCAAGGTAGTATTTAAGGGAACCAGTTTGCCATTTACTTTGGCCCCACGGGTATGCATGCCCACTTCGGTATGTATATTGAAAGCAAAATCTAAAGGGGTGGCTCCTTTAGGTAGGGATTTTAATTCTCCTTTGGGCGTGAATACAAAAATCTCTTTGGAATAAAGGTTTAGTTTAAACTCTTCTACAAAATCAACCGCATTGGTATTTGCATTTTCCAGAGCTTCCTGTAGTTTGTTGAGCCACTCCTCAATTCCCTGTTCTTTTTGATTGCCGTGCTTGTATTTAAAATGCGCGGCATAGCCTTTTTCGGCTATTTCGTGCATTCTTTCACTACGGATCTGAACTTCTACCCATTTGCCCTTTGGGCCCATTACAGTGATGTGTAAGGCTTCATAACCTGTAGATTTGGGAGAGGAAATCCAATCCCGTAAGCGAACAGGGTTAGGGGTGAAGTGATCAGTAACAATGGAATATATTTTCCAGGCCAAAAACTTTTCGTTGTGCCGGTCCGATTTGTATATGATCCGAATCGCAAATTTGTCATAAATCTCATCGAAGGATACATTCTGAACCTTCATTTTTCGGCGAATGGAGAATATAGATTTCATTCGGCCCTTAATGTAGTAATTGAGATTTTCTTTATCCAGCGAGTCGCTTATTACTCCGGAAAAAGCATCGATATAGGCCTGTTGTTCTTCTTTGGACTCTTCAATCTTACCTAAAATATCTTCGTAAACATCTGGTTCAGTGTATTTAAGACTAAGGTCTTCCAGTTCCGTTTTAATATTGTAGAGCCCTATTCTATGCGCTAATGGGGCGTATATGTACAGGGTTTCAGAGGCTATCTTCACTTGTTTATGCTCTGGCATGGAATCCATAGTGAGCATATTGTGATATCGGTCTGCTATCTTTATAATGATAACCCTTACATCGTCATTAAGGGTAAGGAGCATTTTTCTAAAATTTTCCGCCTGTTGGGAAATGTTCATATCCTTTTTCAGGTGGGCAATCTTAGTGAGTCCGTCTACGATCCGAGCAACGGTCTCGCCAAACAGGCGTTCTATGTCCGCTAGGGTGTATTCGGTATCCTCAACAACATCATGGAGTAGGGCAGATGCTATGGAAACCGCATCCAAACCCATTTCGGAAGCCACAATTTTTGCTACCGCTATGGGGTGGAAAACATATGCTTCTCCCGATTTCCTTCTTTGGTTTTTGTGGGCATCTACGGCAATATCAAAGGCAGAGCGTATCAATTTCTTATCCTCATCGGTAAGACTTTGATAGCTTATGCGCAGCAGTTCCTTATATTGCTTCGCTATTTCCTTGTTTTCTTTCTCTATTGCAGCTTCGGTCATCATAAATTAAAAATAGCACAAACTATGATAGTAGACAACAAAAATTATGCCTTTAAGTTTTGAATTCTGGACATCAAGGTTGGGTGTGAATAGTGCATAAAAACATAAGCAGGATGAGGTGTAAGATTACTTAGGCTGTTCTTGGATAATTTTTTCAAGGACGTAATCAGAGGTTTGGGGGCAAAAGTTTTTTTAGCAAAGTCATCTGCCTGATATTCAAATTTCCTGGACATGGCGTTCATGATCAATCCTGTTATTTCCGAAATAGGACTGTATAGGATTCCAAAACCTATAAGCGCTGCATGAAAACTAGGTTGCGAAACGCCAATAGCCAAAGATACCTCCGGATTATTTATAAAAATTGAAAGGATAAATAAGGTGAGACCGGTAAGTAAAATAGAGGCGGATAAATTGAAGATGATGTGTTTTCTTTTGTAATGTCCCACTTCATGTGCAAGCACCGCTACAATTTCGTCTTCTTCCAGGTCGTTGATCAAGGTATCATACAGGGTTATTCTCTTTTCTTTGCCAAATCCAGAAAAATAGGCATTGGCCTTGGTAGATCTTTTTGATCCATCTATCACAAATATATTCTTTAATTCAAATCCCACGTTTTTGGCGTAAGCTTCTATTTTGCTTTTTAAACTACCTTCTGCCAAGGGAGTTTGTTTGTTGAAAAGGGGCACGATCAGTTTACTATAAAACAGGTTCATGAAAAGTGAAAAAACGGCTATGAGAGCCCAGGCATAAATCCAAAAGTTGGTGCCCGCCCATTGAAAAAACCAAATGATCAATGACAGTATTCCTCCCCCGATGATCATCATCATAATCCAACCTTTAATTTTATCTGTCCAGAATAATTTTTTGCTACTTTTGTTAAAGCCAAATTTTTCCTCAATTACAAAGGTGTGGTAGTAAGAAAAGGGGGTTGTAACAATATCATTGCCTATCATAATTATTCCGAAAAAAATAAGTGCAATCAGAATAGGGTTGTCGCTAAAGCTCCTGGCAATGGTATCTATCCATTCAAATCCCCCAAAAATTAGAAAAATTAAGGTTAGGCTTAAGGAGAAGACAGAGCTTGCCATCCCAAAACGATAGTTGGTTTTCTTATACTCCTGTGATTTTCTGTATTCCTCTTGGTCGAAAACGTCGTTGAGTTCACTTGGGACAACATCCGTATAGCGTTTGGCATTTAAATATTCCAGCACAGTTTCAATTAAAAACTGAATCAACAAAATGGCTATGATGATATAAAATAGGATGTTACTGTTCATTTAAAAAATTAATGGATTTCAATATTGTTTTATGTTGCAGTTTTGTGGATGCCTGTTTTTTCTTTATAATCCCCTTTGCCTCCTTGCCTCAAAGATAAGTATTGCTGCGGATACGGAGACGTTCATGGAGTCTATTTCTCCATGCATGGGAATTATAATATTTTGGGTTGCCTTGTTCAGCCATTGTTCGGATAGCCCGGTAGCCTCTGTTCCCACCACAATTGCCGTGCCTTTGGTAAAATCTATTTCTGTATATGGCTTGGAGGCACTTAGTGCTGCACAGTTGATGTTGATATTGCGACTAATTAAGAACTGGATAATTTCGGGTGTGGATCCCATACCTATATTGGTAGTGAAAACACATCCAACACTCGAGCGGATTATATTTGGGTTGTATAGGTCGCTTTTCGGATTGGCTATAATTACGGCATCCAGGCCGGCAGCATCGGCGGTACGAAGGAGGGCGCCAATATTGCCTGGTTTTTCAGGAGCTTCCGCCACTAAAATAAGTGGACTGTCGTTTTTAAATTTTAACGACTCCAGGGAATGCTCCCGGGCCACTGCTATGGCCAATATGCCCTCAGTGGTTTCCCTATGCGCCAATTTTTGAAATATATCCTTTGATATGGCAATTATTTCTGGTGTAGGTGAAATTCCATGTACTAATTCCATAATAGCCTCGCCGGTAACGAGCTCGGGATAGAAAAGAATAGTCTTTAAAGTATATTGTCCCTTAATTGCGAGCTGTAACTCTTTGATGCCTTCAATAACAAAAAGCCCATTTTTTTTTCGTTCACGGGA
Source organism: Arenibacter algicola (assembly GCF_018860365.1). Taxonomy (GTDB): domain Bacteria; phylum Bacteroidota; class Bacteroidia; order Flavobacteriales; family Flavobacteriaceae; genus Arenibacter; species Arenibacter algicola_B. The sequence goes on along the minus strand of NZ_JAHKPO010000015.1, from coordinate 54,774 downwards.
TTTTTCCTTTAAAGATATTGTGCTCCTTACTAAGGGGTTATGGATACTGCTAATCTCTTTTATATAGCTCATTGGTGCAAAAATAATATATTATGTTAACTTAATTATAGTAATACGACCAATGGGGCAACTAAAATAAGTAAGATGAAATATGTAATTGTAGTGGTGCTACTGGTTAGTACGCTATCCTGTAAAATGGAAAACAAAACAAAGGAAGCCGAAGTGGAAATGGCCGAACCTAGGACAGAATCAAGGGTTGATCTGGAACGATATCCAGAGCAGTTAATTAAGGTTTTTGAGGCTCATGGCGGGTTGGCGAATTGGAAAAACAAGAAGAGTTTGGTTTTTAAGCAAGGGGAAGAGCTTCATACCATTGATTTACAAACCAGAATGGATAGGGTGGACGGACCAGCTTATTCCCTTGGTTTTGACGGTGATAAGGTATGGTTGCTTAACGAAGAAAATGCGTTTAAGGGCGATCCAGTGTTTTATCACAACCTTAGGTCTTATTTTTTTAATATGCCTTTTGTTTTGGGGGATAAGGGTATTGTTTATGATGAAACGGAGGATTTGGTATATGAAGGGGTTAATTATCCCGGTATTGCAGTTCGATTCAATTCGGGAATAGGCACCTCTTATAAGGATGAGTATTTCTTACATTATGACCCCCAGACCTTTAAAATGGCTTGGCTTGGATATACAGTGAGTTATAGAAGTGGTGAACGTTCCGATAAAGTAAGTTGGATAGGTTATCACGATTGGACGGACGTAAATGGCCTAAAAGTTCCCAAAGAATTGACTTGGTACAGTTCCGAGGGGCGCACGATTAAAGAGCCGAGAAAACCGGTTGTTTTTGAAGCGATAGCGTTTAGCGGACAGGCTAAACCGATAAGTTTCTTTGCGAAGCCTGAAAATGGAATATTTGTAGAAGGGAAAGTACAAGAGTAGTACTCCTTATAAAGGAAAAGGGGCTAGAAACAAACTGTTTTCTAGCCCCTTTTTTTTAGTTTTTAAATCTTGGACTATTTTCCGTTATATTTTTCCATATATCTTTTCCATAATTCCGTTTGGTGTGTTTCCAATGAAATATCCCTTCCGTCAATAAAGGCCCTACTCAATTGGTTGGTCCTCATATCCAGCGCATCGCCTTCAGAAATAAATAGTGTGGCACTTTTACCTACTTCCAGGGTTCCGTAGACCTCGTCTATTCCCAAAATTTTCGCCGGATTTTGTGTAATCATTTGGAGTGCTTTTTCACGGGAAAGTCCTTGTTGAACGAGCTGTCCGGCATAAAACGGCAGGTTTCTGTTTTGAAAATTTTTCGCGTCCGTGTTTTGCATAGCTACCAATAGTCCGCTATCGGATAGTATTTTGGGCAGTTTATAGGGAAGGTCATAGTCGTCATCTTCAGAAGACGGTAGGTTGTGGGGAGCCCTTACCAATACGGATATTTGATTCTGTTTTAAGAAATCGGTGATTTTATAGGAATGATATCCACCTACCAAAACAACTTCCTGGACTCCTAAATTTTTGGTATTGGTAATAGCATCCAATATTTCCTTTTCACCGTCGGCATAAACATAAAGCTTTTGTGTTCCGTTGAACAAGCCTTGGGTAGCGGCATATGCCGGATTAATTTCTGGTGCTTTACTTTTTCCATAGGCCAGGGCATTTTTAAAAAAGCTTACTATTTTCTCCTTTTCCTTGGTGTAATTTTCATTGGGTTTATGTCTACGGCCCTGGCCTTCGGTGGAAGGACCTAGTTTAAAGCTATTTGGCCACGATAGATGTATACCGTCATCCGCCTTTACCACTGCGTCTTCCCAGTTCCAAGCATCAAATTGCATAACGGATGAGGTTCCTGAAATGGTGCCTCCCTTAGGGGATATCTGTCCCAGGAGTACCCCATTTGGGCGCATACTTTCCACAACTTTGGATTCTGCATTATAGGCGATTAAGCTCCGTACATGGGGTATCAATTCCCCAATTTCATCCTTGTCATTGGAAGCTCTAACAGCGTCTACCTCTATCAGGCCCAAGGAGGCGCAGGTGACAATGAAACCAGGGTAAATGTGTTTTCCGTTGGCATTTATAATAGTTCCCTTTCTGGCAATTCTTGTTTTGGCATCCCCTACAAAGAAAATTTTTCCACCTTCGAACATGATAAGGGAGTTCTCTATAACCTCGCCATTTCCCAAATGGGCTACAGCGCCTTCAATGCTTATGGCTTCCTTCTGTGTACTGGCGGGGGTTTGTTGTGCGGTTCCTTTAATAGTAAATGACAAAAGGACAAGTGCTATTGTGTTTCTAATATTTTTCATCTTAATTTTAATTTTAAAGGCTGTCACAGTGTAATTCCTCTTGGTTTTTTTTCTTCGGTTCCTGGGTAGGGCTGCCATTGTCCTTCTCTTTTAGCATAAGGTTGATAAGTAAGGCTTTTTCTTTTCTTATGGCTTCCCTTTGTTGTTTGTCCTTTTCCAGATCGAAGTATACAGCTCCTTCGATTATTGTTTTTTCCACCTTGGCATAAACGGATAGCGGGTTATTGCTCCAAAGTACCAGGTCCGCGTCTTTTCCTTCTTTGATACTTCCCACCCTATGGTCTATATGCAAAAGCTTGGCAGGGTTTATAGTGACCATTTTCCATGCCTCTAATTCTGTCATCCCGCCATATTTGACAGTTTTGGCAGCTTCCTGGTTTAATCGTCTGGACATTTCAGCGTCATCACTGTTTATGGCAACGGTAATGCCCTGACTTTGCATGATGGCTGCATTGTACGGAATGGCATCATTTACTTCGTATTTATAGGCCCACCAATCACTGAAGGTAGATGCCCCTACACCATGTTCTGCCATTTTATCGGCTACCTTGTAACCTTCCAATATGTGGGTAAATGTATTTACTTTAAAGTCGAATTTTTCCGCAACTTTCATGAGCATATTAATTTCGCTCTGAACATAGGAATGACAGCTTATAAAACGTTCCCCGTTAATTATTTCAGCTAAGGTTTCCATCTCTTCATCAAATCTGTAGGGCTGCCCACTTTTTTTCTTGATATCATATTCTTTTGCCCTTTGGAAATAATTGATAAATGTTTGTTCCACCCCCATCCTGGTCTGTGGAAATCTACTAAAACTGTTCCAATTGGATTGTTTTACATTTTCACCAAGGGCAAACTTTATAAATTTGGGAGAGTTGTTATAAATCATCCCATCCGCACCGGCACCCCATTTTAATTTTAGGATAGCCGATCGTCCGCCAATAGGATTGGCAGAACCGTGCAGAAGTTGGGCGGAGGTTACACCACCGGCCAAATCACGATAAATTCCAATGTGTTTCGGGTCTACCACATCCTCCATTTTTACCTCCGCAGAGGAATTCTGACCTGATTCATTAATGGACAAAGCGGCAATATGCGTATGTTCATCGATAATGCCGGCGGTAAGGTGTTTCCCCGTGGCGTCTACTATCGTAGCCCCGATGGATTTAAGGTCTTTCCCTATTTTAGCAATTTTACCGTTTTTAACAAGTACGTCTGTTTGTTCTAGAATACCCATATCCTCACTGGTCCAAACCGTGGCATTTTTGAACAGCATGGATTCTTGTTTGGGTTGCTGCGAATAGCCGTAACCAATATTGGGAAAAGCAATAGGTACTACTACTGGTGTTTCCTTGGCTCCATCTTTTTCCTTTTCGGAAAATGCTGAGGTCCTAGTGGCATTAAAAGTGGTTTCGGTACCATCGGGCAGCAAAAGCTTGCCTTCAAGATTGTCTGAGGCAGAAGTTGCCATTGCTGATAATCTAAATGCCTGGTCACCTTCTTTGGTATTGAAGGAAAGGGTAAGCCAATGGTCTTCATAATTAATTTTGGAAGTCAATTTATCTTCTCCTTCCTTAATCTCGGCCTTGGGTTTGTCCAATTCTCCGGTAATTGATAATTGATACATTTTTTTTCCGGCCGCTAAATTGTAGTTTCCACGGATATCCTTAAGTTCCTTGTTATTGATAATATGCTTCTGGCCCTGCACCCAATTTTCATAGAGAACACTTTCCTTGTCGAAAATGTCCCCGGAAGTGATTAAAAAATTAGCCTGACTACCGTTTTGTAAGGAGCCGATTATATTGGATTTGCCCAAGATCTGTGCGGGAATCGTGGTAAGTGCTTCCAAAGCTTTAGTTTTGGATAGGCCGTACTCAATAGCCTTTAATAAATTTTTTCTGAAAGAGGAGGTAGATTTCTGATCGTGAAGTGTAAGGCTAAAAGTGATGTGGTTTTCTTCAAGGACTTTAGGGTTTGTGGGTGCCTGGTTCCAAAAGCGCATATCTTCCAGGCTTACATATTCCGCCAAATATGGGTCGGAAACGTCATAGGGATCGGGAAAATTAATTGGAACGATCAAGGAGGCATTTGTGGCTTTTATTTCCGCTACGCTTTCAAATTCATTTCCTCCTGCAAGGATGGTATAATTGATATTGAACATATCCCCAATCTTATCCGCCCTTAATACATTGTCTTTGTCCTTGGCTTCAAATATCTGAACTAGTCCTTTGTTGGTGTTCAGAGCCTCTAAGGAAAGATCCTTGGTGGTTACATTCCCTTGGGCGTACCAATCTGCATCAAAGTACATTTGCCTCAATAATGCCAAGGTGCCCATTAAGGAAGTGGGATAGGCTTGCCGTTTGGCAACGCTTTTGGTCATTGAAAAGTATTGTGCCGATTTATCGGCCAGAACCCTATCCGAATCATTGCCTATATCGTTCAATGAAATAAGGGCACCGTTTCCACGGGCAATTCCATCCTGTATATGGGTATTTACAACCCCAAAACCGGCTTCCCGTAATTCTTTCGCTTTTTTATTGTCATAGTTAAATTTGGAAATTGCATCGTTTTCCGGCATTATATGATCGTTCCAGTAATATCCTTCCCTTGAGGGTCCATACTGTGCAGAACGCCCCCCAGAAGTTGCTGGTTTGGGTTTCTCTACCCCAAAATTGGAATAGATATCAATGAATGAAGGGTAAATTGATTTTCCATTTAAGTCGATCAATATTGTGTTTTTTGGAAGTTGTACTGTTTTTCCTGCCTCTATTACTTTTTCCTTTTGAATAAGCAATGTACCCCTGTCCAATACCTTGTTTGGGGTTATATGGATCTTGGCATTAATGAATGCTGTAAAATTGTTATTTTCCGCTTTAACACCGTCATTTTTTGGAAAGTAGTCTTGGGCAGAAAGTGATAACCCGCAGAAAAGTGTAATAAGCACATAAAATTGTATTCTCATATTTCAATATATTCTTTATTAAATGGGTTTAAAAATAATATATCCCATAAGAATATCAATATGTTTTAAACTTATTATGCCATAAAAATCAGTCTTGGATTTTGAAGATAAATAAAAAATTCTGCTATGCATTGGCCATTTATGCATAATGGGATGGCAAACCGTTATAGCTTGTCCACTAGATTGGGTTATTTCGGTAATAATTGATCAAAAGGGTCACTACGGCATTATAGCTTTTTATTCCGTCTTTTTGATTGTTGGCTTTTAGAAAAGTATTGAATATAGATTTAAAAACGGGCTCCATAGGATTTTCATGTGCTTCCCAAAATTCGGCCACTTCCTTATAATTCTTCTTTACACCGGGATTAAGTTTGTTGTATTGTTGTTTAAACTCCTCCTGGTCCCGACTGGCAAGATCATTTAGACAATAACTTAGGGCATAAGCGTATGCCGAATATTTAAAATAAATATCTTCATTGCTAACCGTTGCCAAATAACCAATAAAATTGGTTTCATTTTCTGCGGAAAATCCTAATTGATGGCCTATCTCATGACCGCATATGACGGGGAATCTAAAATTCGGGAGTTCACTATTGGCCTGGGCTTCATTGGTAAACGGATTTAAATAGCCGCCATAACCCATATAGCTTAAAGGGACGCTGAATATGGAATTTTTTAAACTGGGGCGATGGTAGGCAAAAAGAGGGATTTTATTTTTTAAGGATTCATAACCCTCTATGGTACGGTCCATAATTTCTTTTTTGGAATAGGGAACTTGAACTATTTTACTGGTATCAGCAGTAATCCTGAATTGGATTTCATTGGTTTTTAGCACCAGTTGGGCCACAAAATTTTCCAGGTCTTGCTGGCTGTGTTTTTCGCCCAGTTCCAAGGATTTCGAAATGGGTTGCCTGTAATAATTTAATCCCCATAAGAGATGAAATGTAAAATAGGCCACGGATAAGACCATTGCAATGTCTCTGATAAACCCCAACAGGTTTTTTTTAATGGCCATTCTGTTCACAATGATATAGCGCACTCCCAAAATAATTAGAAGCGCGTACAGTATGTCACCTACAGAAAAGGGAACCCAACCCATTAAGGTGCGCCAAAATCCGGATATAACAGGGTATATCCCTTTACTGTAATAGGTTTCTATAAATTCAGGGTATTGCCCTAGCCATTTTATCAAGATTATTTGTGGAACCAATAAAAGGGCAATAAGATTCTTAATTTTAGTTTTCATCAAGCCAAAAATAGCCAATAATCTAGCATGGTTGTTTTTCTATCTGTATTTTTGACTTCATAAATTATAAATATGAATAAGGAAATAAGAGTTCTAGAGCCCAAAAATATCTGGAATAAATTTGCAGATCTAAATGCTGTTCCAAGACCATCCAAACATGAGGAACGGGTAACACAATTTATGTTGGACTTTGGAAAGACCCTTGGTCTGGAAACTACCAAGGATGTTGTGGGAAATGTAATCATTAAGAAGCCTGCATCTGTGGGTATGGAAGATAGGAAGACGGTAATTCTTCAGTCGCATTTGGATATGGTACACCAAAAAAATGCTGATACCGATTTCGATTTTAATACCCAGGGCATAGAGATGTATATTGACGGAGATTGGGTAAGGGCAAAAGGTACCACTTTGGGGGCCGATAACGGCCTTGGGGTAGCTACTATTATGGCATTGCTGGAGAGCAAGGATATTTCCCATCCTCCTTTGGAAGCCCTGTTCACGATCGACGAAGAAACTGGAATGACGGGGGCCAAGGGATTAAAGGGAGGATTGTTGAAAGGTGATATTCTGTTGAATCTTGATACAGAGGATGACGATGAAATTGATATTGGTTGTGCTGGAGGTGTAGATATTACGGCGAAAGGAGTATATAGGGAGATTCCTTTGGGCGAGGGCTACGCTGCCTACAAAATATTGGTAAAAGGACTGTCCGGAGGTCATAGTGGAATGGATATTCATTTAGGACTGGGTAATGCCAATAAGATCATGAATACTTTATTGATAATGGGGCAGGAGCAACTTGGGTTAAGGATTTCTAAAATTGACGGTGGAGGATTGCGAAATGCAATTCCAAGGGAAAGCACCACCTGGGTAGCGATAAAAGCATCGGATTCCAATAAGTTGGATGCCTTGTTTAAAGATTGGTCCAATAATTTAAAGAAGGAATTTGCAGCCACAGAGCCTAATCTTAAAATTGTTTGTGAACCTGCGCATCTTTCAAAAATGGTAATGGAGCCCAATGACCAGCAAGCTTTAACGGGAGCTATTAAGAACGCTCATAATGGCGTCTATGCCATGAGCAAAACCATGAAGGACTTGGTAGAGACATCCAATAATATTGCTAGAGTGGAGGTAGGCGATGGTGAAATAAAAATAGCATGTCTAACCAGGTCATCTGTAGAGGACGGTAAAATGGAATTGGCCAAGAACTTACAGGCTAATTTTGAAAAGGCCGGGTATGAGGTGACGTTAAGTGGAGATTATCCTGGTTGGAATCCCAATCCTGATTCGACTATCTTGGAAGTCTTACGTACAAAATATAGGGAGCTTTTTAATGAGCAGCCCAGGGTAGTTGCCTGTCACGCAGGTTTGGAATGTGGAATTTTGGGAAAGAATTATCCTGAGGTAGATATGATAAGTTTTGGACCAACTATTAAAGGCGCCCATTCTCCCGATGAACGTGCCAGTATATCTTCGTTGCAAAAATTTTGGAAGTTCATTTTGGAAATACTCTCTGAAATCCCCAAAAAATAGATAGACCATGGCCTGAGAGCCATATAAGGTGTAAGATGTACAAGGCTGTAAAACAATTATTTAGCTTGTTGAAAATGCCTCCGTTTTAAAAATATGGAGGTGTTTTTTTTTAGGTTAAGAAGATTAAATTTCTTATATTTAAGAGAATCATAAGAAAGTCAAGATGGGAATCAAAAGTTTTCAAGGTCCTAGAGTTCAACAACCCAGTGAAGAAGCACCACTTAGGGTATGTGATTATATGACCAGAAAACTGATTACTTTTAGACCTGAACAATCTGTTGAAGAAGTAGTAGTGGCCTTATTGAAGTATAAAATTTCTGGTGGTCCGGTAGTGAATGATAGAAATGAATTGATAGGGATGATTTCTGAAGGCGATTGTATTAAGTACATAAGCGAAAACAGATACCATAATCTACCAAGCTCTAATTTAACCGTGGAAGGACACATGATAAAAAATGTGGAAACTATTGACGGCAATATGAATATTTTTGATGCGGCCAATAAGTTTTTGAACGAAAAGCGTAGACGTTTTCCGATAGTGGAAAATGGTAAGTTGGTCGGGCAAATTTCCCAGAAAGATATATTAAAGGCGACTTTAAAGTTTAAATCACAAAACTATAAATAGATTTTTCTCCAGGATTGGGTCAAAGGGGGTAATTCTTTTTCGCCCTGATGCTTTTTAGTTCTGAAATGTACCGCTATATTTAAATAAGTAATAAAAAAAACCCTTGTTGATCCCTAATAAAGAGGCCAACAAGGATTTTATATCTTTTGGAATATAATTATTGGGCTATTCCAGTAATTTCCAAATCAAAAATTAATTTGGCATCTGGCGGAATAGGACCATATCCAGCCTCACCATAACCTAAATGGGATGGAATAAACAGACGAACCTTGTCGCCTACCTTCATCTGCATAAGGCCTTCCTTAAACCCTGGAATTATCCTGGCTTCCGGGCTGTAGTCCATTGGAATGGCTTCGTAACCGCGACCTTGTTTTCTGGCCTCCTGATAAACTCCATATTTTTTAGCGATCTCTTCGTAGTTACTGTCAAAAAGTGATCCGTCCGATAGATATCCGGCATACAGTACGTTAACCTTTTGCCCCACTTTGGGTTTTTCTCCATTGCCTTCAGTTAGGGTAAGTATTTTAAGCCCGGATGGTAGTTCTTCTGCTTTACCTTCCTCTGCTGTAATTTGGGCAACGAAATCGGTTTTCATTTTTTCCATTGCCTTGGCTTTTTCCTCTGCCTCGGCAAAGTAAGCGCTCATTACTTTTACGGCATCAAATTTTTTGGCTTCTTTACCGTTTCTAATAATTTCAACGGTGTTCATAACCACATCCGTAACCGGTCTGTCGCCTTCAGCCGTTTTAACATTGGCAATGGAATCAACAACGTCCATTCCTTTAACAACTTCACCAAAAACAGTATGTCTGCCGTTTAAAAAGGGAGTTTCCTTGTGGGTAATGAAAAACTGACTTCCGTTCGTGGTAGGTCCGGAATTGGCCATGGATAGGATACCTGCCTTATTGTGTGTAAGGGAATCGTTAAATTCATCCTTAAATTTATATCCAGGATTTCCCATACCCGTTCCGGTTGGATCTCCACCTTGAATCATAAAGTCCTTTATAATTCTATGAAAGATAATACCATCATAATATTTTTTGCCCTTTAGACTGTCGGTAACAAAAGGATTGTTTCCTTCGGCCAGGGATATAAAATTGGCAACGGTCAAAGGAGTCTTTTGGTACTCCAATTTAAGGAGGATTTCACCTTTGGTAGTGGTAATATCCGCAAAAATACCATCTCCCAAATCAGCATGCTTACTGGACTTGCAGCTGGAAAATGCTATGGATACTACTGCCAATAATAAATAAATTTTCTTCATTGTAATTAGTTTTAATTGTTTTCTTTTTGTTTATCTATATTTAAAATGGTAATGGTGGATTTAATGGGGACATTTACCCCAATTTTGTTATTGTCCCCGTGATAACCGTAGGATAGGGAGGAAGGAAATAAAAACGTTGCACTTTCCTTCTCCTTTAAAAGTTTTATACTATTTCTCAAGCCTGGAAAAAGGTCTTGCTTATCTACTTTATAAGTTATGGTTCCAATATTCTCTTTGGAGTATATGGTGTCATTGTTAAAAGTCATAACATTGTATTGCAGTGTAACCAGGTCATCTGTTTTGGGGTAATAATCGGTCTGGTCGTTCTTGTCAATATAATGGTACCAAGAACCGATGCCACTGGAGAAATAGGTGTTCAAGGAGTCATTTTTAATGATTTCCATGATTTGTTTTTCTTCCTTTGCCAATAGGTCCTTATTCCGTTCCACCGATTTTTGTAAAATACTTCCGGTTTTAACTTTGACCGGCTTACGTGGTTCAGGTCCATTACAGCTATAAAAGGCGATAATAAGCAAAAGAAATATTAGGTGTTTCATGCGTTTAAATCATCTTTATATTGGGGTAGTAGGGACTTAAATTGGCTTATTGTTTCTTCCATGGAAACATCGCTTCGTCCACCTGCCGCATTCGTGTGTCCGCCTCCATTAAAATGGGCTCTAGCGAATTCATTTACAGAAAAATCACCTTCAGATCTAAAAGAGATCTTGATAATTCCTTCCTCCCGATTTTCAATGAAAATAACCGCAAAAACAATTCCTTCCAAGGTTAAACCGTAATTAACAAAGCCTTCCGTATCTCCCTTTTTGTAATCGTAGGTGTCCAATTCGTCCTGAGATAAGGTGATAAATGCGGTATAAAATTCCTCTAGGATGACCATGTTTTTTAAAGCGCAACCTAAAAGATGCAATCTACTAGGGGTGTTGGTGTCGTAAACCTTGTTGTGTGCTTCCGTATTTTTGGCTCCTTTCTCTATTAATTTGGCAACAACCGTATGAGTCCTACTGGTGGTGGAAGAATATTTAAAAGATCCGGTATCGGTCATGATACCGGTGTATAATGAAATTGCAAGGTCGGGGGTGATGCTTTCCACTTCGTTTAGTCCTTCAATTACATTGTAAACCATTTCACATGTAGAACTCATGCTAACATCGGAGTACGTAATTTTGGCGTAATTATCTGGTTCCTGATGATGATCTATCATCACAAATGTGGCCGTAGAACTTTCTAATAAAGGTTGTAGTTGCCCAATCCTTCCCAAGTGGTTGAAATCTAAAGTAAATATTACGCTAGCACTGTTTATAAGGGATTTAGCGGTTGAGGAGTCTCTTTCAAAATTGACTATTTGCTCGTTTCCCGGCATCCATTTTAAGAATTTGGGAAAATCATTGGGAACAATGATGGTAGCATCCTGACCTTTGCCCTTCAGGTAGTGCCAAAGCCCTAAAGTGGAACCAATAGCATCTCCGTCCGGATTTTTGTGCGGTATAATTACAATTTTCTGGGGCTTCTCCAATAACCCTTTTATTGCCTTTATAATCTCTAAATTCATGCGCGCAAAGATACAATTTAATAATATATGGCATTGTTTGAAAAATCTATTTTTAAATTGCGCGTAAACCTAGGTGTCCCGCATAAAAAGAAAGGTGCTTTGTTAGGCGTGTAGTGGCTGCTAAATAGGGAGCTTTATGCTTATTGGGCGTAGTCAAGAGTTGTATGGGTCGCCCTGTAAAACAGGCTTTCCGAAAATTCTCATCAGGAGACAATTTGCGATTAAGTGTCAATGGTTTCTCGTTTTTATTCTTATCAAATTGCCAAAGGTGATTTGAAATTGAACTTTTTTAATGGATTTCCATTATTGTCGGAGATGTTTTTAGGAAGTTAAGCTGTATTTCTTGATTTTTTTTGAAAGGCAGTTATGTTGCTGAAAAAAGTCGGATTCTTGGTTATATTTGTAGGAAAACTTTTTGATGCTGGATATACTTTTTATTGTTTTAGGACTGGTATTGTTGATTGCGGGAGGAAATTGGCTTTTAAAGGCGGCAGTGGCCTTGTCATTAAAACTTAATATACCAAAGATTGTTATAGGTATGACAGTGGTTTCCTTTGCGACCTCTGCGCCCGAGCTGATCGTTAGCATAAATGCTGCTTTGGAGGGCTTTCCGGATTTGGCGCTGGGTAATGTTGTAGGCTCCAATATTGCCAATCTGGGTCTGGTACTGGCGATAACCGTTATTCTGGGAAGTATAGAGGTTAGAAAGAGTTTTTATACTACGGATTGGCCGGTTATGATGCTGGCATCCCTATTGTTTTTTGGTTTTATTTATTTTGATGGAGAGTTACAAAGATATGAGGGTTTTGTAATGGTGATTGTGCTCTTTATTTTCTTGGTATATCTCTTGCGCTTTCAGAAAACTGCGGTTGTAGATGAATTGCCTGAGGATGATGTTCCGTTGCCATTATATAAAACGGTGCTGTTTTTGGGCTTGGGCGGACTTGCTCTTTGGGGAGGTTCTGAACTATTGATTAAGGGTGCCGTAGGGCTCGCTACTTTTTATGGTGTTAGTGAGCGGGTAATTGCGGTAACCGTAGTATCTATCGGGACCAGTATTCCAGAATTGGCTGCCTCTGTAATCGCAGTGTTAAAGAAGGAAAAGGCCATTTCTTTAGGAAATCTTATAGGGTCCAATATTTTTAATCTATTGGCTGTTTTGGGTATTACGTCAATGATAACGCCCATTAAAGTATCGGATCAAGGCTTGCTGACCAACGATATTTTTTGGATGTTGGGTACATCCTTTTTAATCCTTCCCCTAGTGTTTTTGCCCAAAGGACTTAGGTTAGGGTGGAAGGACGGAGTAATCCTTTTGGCTGTGTACGTTGTATTTGTATATTTAACTATAACCTAAAATACGATAGCATATTTGGCGTATGGGGATAAGATTGAACATTATAGCTTTCTTAATTTTCTTTTGTACGGTTGGTCATGGCCAAGAAAGCGAATTTGTAAGTGGAATGCTCCTCGATGCCGAAACCATAGAGCCTATATCTTTTGCCAGTATTAGGGTCAAGAATAGGGCGGTGGGGGTAATTTCCAACAATGACGGCAGTTTTAGGATTCCTCTTAAATTTAGGGACCTTAATGACACTTTGGAGATTACCTCTATGGGTTATGATTCCAGAGAAATTATAATTGGCGATTTAATTAAGGATAAGCTCAATAGGTTGTATTTAAATCCCATGCTTATCCAATTGGATGAGGTAACATTAAAGGCTTCCAAAAAAAGAGGAAAAGGAAGAAATGCTGGAAATAATGAAAAGCCTATTTCTGCAGAGGAGATTATTGGCCAGGCTATCAAGAATATTCCATTGAATTACCCCTTTAATCCCCAGTCCTACGTTGGCTACTACAGGGATTACCAATGGAAATCAGGAGGTTATACCAATTTGAATGAGGCGATTGTTGAGGTTTTTGATAAGGGTTTCGGGACTTCTGATTATGAGGATTCCAATACAAGGATTTATGAGTACTCCAGAAACATGAACTTTCCAATTGATTCTTTAAGTGAAAGGCTATATGACTATGGCGAATACAAGACCAAAACTATCCCTAAAGCTTTTTTAAAAAGTTACGGGGGCAATGAGTTTGTAATTTTACGTATCATGGATGCCATTAGGAATTATAACACCTTTTCTTATACCTTTGTTGATCATTTGGATACCGATTTTTTAAAGAACCATGATTTTTCTCTGGAAGATGATACTTATTTGGACGGTAAAGCATTGTATGTTATAGACATATATAAGCACAATTGGAAGTTTATGGTCCGGGGCAAGATTTATATTTCAAAGGATAACTTTGAAATCGTTAAATTGGAATACGCCACCTATGACGCTTTATTGGGGACAAGAAAAATAAGGAAGACCAGTAAAAAAATAGAGGATAGATTGCTCTACCGAACTGTAGTGGAGTACAAGAAACAGGATGACAAAATGTTTCCCAGTTACATTTCCTTTAGTAATAAATTTGAGGTAAAAGTACCACCGCTTTTTACCGCCAAGAACGTGCTTATAGACTTTGAAAACCAGCGATTTGAAATTGCATTCAACAGGGTGCCCTTGCATTTCAAGGTGCTTAAGGACAAAAATTACAATATTAGTTATAAGGGTAAGGGTATAGATATCGAGAAGGTTGTTCTTGCGGATAGTGCAACCGTACAGTTGTATCCCAAGATGAACCTTGGAGATCAGGCCTTGGAGGTTTTTTACAAAGAACCAGGAGAAATAGCCAAAGATGATTTTCGGATAGTCATGGATAACATTATAGATATGGATGGGAACAAGTTGGATTACTCCGAGACGTATTCCTTAATGCAATTCAGGGAATTTTTTGTTCAGCAACACAAACCGGTAGTGAAATATCCTGACAAGCATCTTTATATGGACAAAAATTGGCCTATATTTCAGGACCAACCCATTATTAAACCTGATAATTATAGTGATTTTTGGATGAACACTCCGCTGCGTAACGAAGGTGCCATCATAAAATAATTTAAATAAAAAAACCGCCCCTCTTTCTCAAAAGGAACGGTCGGTAAAAATAATCAACAATTATTTTTTTACTCTTTATATTTTAACGGATTTAACCGTTTTAACAATTCTTCCTGCTATTTTGTATGGATCACCATTGGAAGCTGGTCTTCTATCTTCCAACCAACCTTTCCAGCCTTTTTGTACTGTAATGATAGGGATTCTAATAGAGGCACCTCTATCGGAAATACCATAGCTAAAGTCATTAATAGAAGCAGTTTCGTGTTTTCCTGTCAAACGTTGATCGTTGAACTCACCGTAAACGGCAATGTGCTCTTTTACAACTGGACGGAAGGCTTCACATATTTTTTCGTAGACTTCCTTTGAACCACAAGTTCTCAAAGTAGTGTTGGAGAAGTTGGCGTGCATACCAGAACCGTTCCAATCGGTATCACCTAGAGGTTTCGGGTGGTATTCTATATAGTAACCATGTTTTTCGGTTAATCTATCCAATAGATATCTTGCAACCCAAATTTCATCACCTGCTTTTTTGGCACCTTTGGCGAATAATTGAAATTCCCACTGTCCACAGGCAACTTCTTGGTTAATTCCTTCAAAGTTTAAACCGGCAGCGATACAGGCATCTGCATGCTCTTCTACCAAGTCACGCCCATGAGTATTTAGACCACCAACAGAACAGTAGTACATACCTTGTGGTTTTGGATACCCGCCTCTAGGAAAACCTAAAGGAAGTTCTGTTCTTGTATCCATTATGAAATATTCTTGCTCAAATCCAAACCAGAAATCATTGTCTTCATCTTCGATTGTGGCTCTACCATTGGATACGTGGGGAGTACCATCGGCATTCATAACTTCTGTCATTACTAAATAGCCGTTGATGCGATGTGGATCAGGATAAATGGCTACTGGCTTTAACACACAGTCAGAAGATCCTCCTTCAGCCTGTCGGGTTGAACTTCCATCAAAGGACCATATTGGGCAATCTTCCAGTTTACCGCTGAAATTTTCCTCAACCTTAGTTTTACTCCTCATGTTTTGTGTGGGCTCGTACCCATCCAACCAAATGTATTCTAATTTAGACTTGCTCATAATATGTATTGTTGATTTTTATTATTAACGCAGACAAAAATAATAATTTTCAACACATATGCCATTTTTTAGTGGGTTAAATGATTATAATGTTGATATTTTTTCGGAGACCCCTATTTTTTTGGGGGTATATTATTAAATATGTATTTTATGTAGATTATTTTAATGAATTGTTATTTTTGTCAAAAAATGTATTTATGTCAAATCAAAGATTTAAGGCCATAGCAAGCAGTCATGCCAGAACTGAAATAGATGTGGAGGAAACCGGCAGACGTTCGGAATATTTTGGGATGAATGTGTTCAATGAGGAACGTATGTTACAATACTTGACCAAGGATGCTTATGACAGGGTAAAGGCAGCCGTCGTGTCCGGTGCTAAAATAGACAGAAAAGTTGCCGATCAAGTAGCGGAAGGGATGAAGACCTGGGCAATATCCATGGGTGCAACACATTACACCCATTGGTTTCAACCGCTTACAGGAACCACAGCCGAGAAACATGATGCTTTTTTTGATTTTTCGCCAGAAGGAAGAGTGATGGAAAAGTTCGGTGGTGGCCAGTTGGTGCAGCAAGAGTCGGACGCCTCCAGTTTTCCAAACGGGGGGATACGTAATACTTTTGAGGCCAGGGGCTACACGGCCTGGGATCCAACGTCTCCGGCATTTCTTTATGGCACCACCCTATGTATACCAACCGTTTTTGTAGCCTATACCGGGGAGGCCTTGGACAATAAGGCTCCACTTTTAAGGGCATTGAATGCCATGGATGAAGCCGCGACTGCAGTAGCTAAATTCTTTGATAAAAATGTAACCAAAGTATACGCCACCTTAGGCTGGGAACAGGAGTATTTCTTAATAGACAAGTCATTGGCTTTTTCCCGACCAGATATTAGTTTGGCAGGCCGTACGTTAGTAGGCCATTCCGCGGCAAAAGGCCAACAGTTGGACGATCACTACTTTGGAGTTATTCCAAATCGCGTATTGAATTTCATGAAAGATTTGGAAAGGGAATGTACTAAACTGGGGATTCCCGTAAAAACCAGACATAATGAAGTAGCTCCCAATCAATTTGAGTTGGCTCCTATCTTTGAAGAAACCAATCTGGCCGTAGATCACAATCTATTGCTCATGGATGTCATGGAAAAGATTGCTGATAAGCATTTTTTTAAAGTACTCTTTCATGAAAAGCCTTTTAGGGGTATAAATGGGTCTGGTAAGCACAACAATTGGTCTTTGTCCACGGATACCGGTGTTAATCTGCTTAGTCCTGGTTCTACTCCCATGAAAAATCTCCAGTTTTTAACTTTTTTCGTGAACACTATAAAGGCGGTGGATAATTATGAGGAATTATTGCGTTCTTCCATTGCTTCTGCAGGAAACGACCATAGATTGGGGGCCAATGAGGCACCTCCAGCTATCTTGTCCATTTTTATAGGGGAACAGCTGAATGAGGTCTTAAATGAATTGGAAGGAGTGACCAAAGGGAAGTTGTCGCCTGAGGAAAAGACGGAATTAAAGTTGAACGTGGTAGGTAAGATTCCAGAAATTCTTCTGGACAATACCGATCGCAATCGTACCTCCCCTTTTGCATTTACAGGAAACAAGTTCGAGATGAGGGGCGTAGGCTCCAAATCCAATTGTGCCAAACCTATGACGATATTAAATACCATTGTTGCCAAGCAACTTATGGCTTTTAAAAAGGAGGTAGATCAACTGGTGGATAAAAAAGGTCTTAAAAAGGATGAGGCTATCTTTAATGTCCTTAGGGAATATATAAAAACTTCCAAAAGAATTAGGTTCGAGGGCGATGGTTACAGTGAAGCATGGGAAAATGAGGCCAAATCCCGAGGCTTGAGCAATAACAAAAATACCCCCAAGGCCCTGCAGATACTTACCTCAAAAGAAAGTTTGGCGCTGTTCAAGTCCATGAATGTCATGAGCGAAATTGAGGTTAGGGTTAGACAAGAGGTGGAATTGGAAGAGTATATCCTGCATATTCAAATAGAAGGTAGGGTCTTTAATGAGTTGGCTTATGCATATATTATTCCTGCTGCAGTGGAATATCAGAATAAATTGATAAAAAATGTGATAGGTCTAAAAGAAATTTATGGTGCCGCCCACAAAAAAATGTCAGAAAGTCAGTTGGATGTTGTTGAGCGAATTTCCGAGCATATTCGTGCCATCAAAATTAAGACCGATGCTATGGTAGACGAAAGAAAGATAGCCAATAATATGACCGACATCAATAAAAAGGCCATTGCTTATTGCGATAATGTGAGGCCTTATTTTGATGAAATAAGGTACCATTGCGATAAACTGGAGCAATTGGTAGGCGACGAATATTGGCCTCTAACCAAATATAGGGAACTATTGTTCATTAAATAAATTGGTCATTTAGAAATTATTGTATTAAAAGCCCACAATTAGTGGGCTTTTTTTGTGGATTCTCCTATTTTTGTCGCAAACTTTTATTCATGAGCTCATCCAATAGCAAAAGATACGATCAAAGAGGGGTTTCTGCTTCCAAGGAAGACGTGCACAATGCCATAAAAAACATAGATAAGGGCTTGTTTCCCAAGGCTTTTTGCAAAATTGTACCCGATTACCTGACCAATGATGATGAGTACTGTTTGGTGATGCACGCCGATGGTGCCGGAACTAAATCCTCATTGGCCTACATGTATTGGAAGGAGACAGGTGATATTTCCGTGTGGAAGGGAATAGCACAAGATGCCCTGATCATGAATGTGGACGATCTTATTTGCGTTGGGGCTACGGACAATATTATGTTGTCCTCTACCATAGGAAGAAATAAGAATTTAATTCCTGGAGAGGTCATATCAGCCATAATCAATGGTACGGAAGAGTTGATAGAGGATTTGGAAAAACACGGGATTACGATAAGATCAACGGGAGGGGAAACGGCAGATGTTGGGGATTTGGTGCGCACCATTATCGTTGATTCAACCGTAACGGCCAGATTGAAAAGGAGTGAGGTAATCAATAATGCCAAAATAGAAGCTGGAGATGTAATTGTTGGCTTATCTTCTTCAGGACAGGCCAGCTATGAAAAGGAATATAACGGAGGTATGGGAAGCAATGGGCTTACCTCTGCCAGACATGATGTTTTTGCCAAATACTTGGCAGAAAAGTATCCTGAAAGTTATGATGCGGCAGTGCCGGAAGATTTGGTGTATTCAGGTAAGGTGAAGTTGACCGATAAGGTCCCCAATGCTCCTTTGGATGCGGGGAAATTGGTTTTATCCCCAACCCGTACCTATGCCCCCATTGTAAAAAAAATTCTAGGTAAATACAGTGCTAAAGATATTCATGGAATGGTACACTGTAGTGGGGGTGCACAGACCAAAATTCTTCATTTTATAGATAACCTCCATATTGTTAAGGACAACCTATTTCCCGTTCCTCCGTTGTTCCAATTAATTCAAGAACAATCGGGGACCGACTGGAAGGAAATGTACCAAGTTTTTAATTGTGGACATAGGTTGGAATTGTATGTAAATCCTGCTATTGCGGAAGACCTTATTGCCATTTCGGAAGGCTTTGGGGTTTCAGCCCAAATTGTAGGTAGGGTGGAAGAGAATTCTGTTAAAAAGCTCACAATTAAAAGCGAGTACGGCACCTTTGTGTATTAAGGTATACGAATACCCTTTTTCCTACGTTGTTTTATAAAGAAATTACGTTATGGAAAGAAAGCAGTTTTTAAGGACTTTAGGTACCGGAGCGGCATTTGCCCTTGCTTTTCCCTGCTTACATGGTTGTTCATCAGATAGTGATGAAGTTATAGATCCTAAACCCGTGCCAACGGGGGTCGATTTTACCATTGATTTAAGTTCGGCAGAAGGTGCCAAATTGCAAAACAATGGCGATTTTATAATAAAGAATTATGTGGTCGTTGTAAAAAACTTGGAAGGTGATTTTGTGGCAGCAAGCCAAATCTGTAGTCATCAACAGACCGATGGGATAAGTTTTAAAACGGATAATGGTGGCTATTTCAAGTGTTCCACGCATGGTTCTACCTTTAGTCAGACCGGTACCCCTTTAAATCAAATTGGCAATGATCCATCAAAGCCCCTTAAAATATTTAAAACGGAGTTAGACGGGCAGATCCTGCGTGTTTTTGAATAATCAAAACTGATTTTTAACCTACTTGCTTACATGGGATTTTCCTTAAAATCATTGTTCGGACTCTTGTTTTATGTCTTATGGCCATTTTCTTTGCTGTCTTTTTGCAGTAGGAAGTCGCACACAATTCTCAAGTCAGGTAGTGCCCTTGCGGTTAATGTTTTTGGGTTTACATTAAGTATATCCGGGCCCTGCAATTACAATACAATTATTCTAGGCAATAAGAAAAAATGTTCAATGTTTAATCTTGTTCTAGGGTGAGGGTTTTATTTTCTTTTTTAATATGTTGTATGGTCCTAATAGGCCATGCCCAGGAGCTTAAGTATGTTACCGTTCAGCGATCGGTGAACTTAATGGGCGATAAATTTGATATTACCGTAGTAGCCGATAATGAGGAAATAGGCTATATAAATATTGAAGAGGCTGTTTCTGAAATTAAAAGAATAGAAAAACTGATATCTTCATGGGACGAGGAATCGGAAACTTCAAAAATCAATAAAAATGCCGGAATAAAGCCTGTTAAGGTAAGTGTAGAGCTGTTTAAGCTAATTGAAAGGGCAAACCAGATTTCTGAAATAACCAATGGTGCATTTGATATTACATTTGCCGGGTTGGACAAGATCTGGAAGTTTGATGGTTCCATGAAATATAAGCCTAGCAAGGAGGAAATTAAACAATCCGTAAGCAAGGTGGGGTATAAAAAAATTATCCTGAACGAGGAAGATCGTACGGTATTCCTGCAATTCAAAGGGATGAAGATCG
The DNA here is from genome assembly GCF_018860365.1 of Arenibacter algicola. GTDB lineage: Bacteria > Bacteroidota > Bacteroidia > Flavobacteriales > Flavobacteriaceae > Arenibacter > Arenibacter algicola_B. The sequence continues at coordinate 34,261 of NZ_JAHKPO010000015.1, read as the reverse complement.
GTCTAGGCGGTATAGCAAAGGGTTATGCGGCCGATAAGGCCAAAGAACTTTTGGTGGGGAAGCAGGTTAGCGCAGGGGTTATCAATGCCTCCGGTGATCTAACTACATGGGGTACCAAGGCTACCGGGGAAAAGTGGTTGATCGGCATTGCAAATCCGCTGAGCAAGGACAAGATATTTTCGTGGCTGCCCGTTCTGGAATCTTCTGTAGCTACTTCCGAGAGTTATGATAAATTTATCACATTTGACGGTAAGAAATATTCCCATATACTTGATCCCCGGACCGGAAACCCTATTTCAGGAATAAATAGTGTATCGGTCTTTTCCAAAACCGCCGAATGGTCAGATGCGTTGGCCACGGCTATTTTTGTACTTGGAGTTGATTCGGGAATGGCACTGATAAACCAATTAAAGGGGACCGAGGCCATTATTGTGGACAGTAATAATAAAATGCACAAAAGCAGCGGTATCTTATTCAATTGAGCCTTAATTAATATAGCCTTCTCTCTTAAGTTCTGCCTTGTCTTCTATTTTTTTTGAACAACCATTTTTAAGAAGATAGACCGTATCGCTGACAGCTAAAATATCATTGTAAAAATGATCGGTCAGGATTATAATACTCCTTTTCTTTGCCTGGCGGATAAGGGCCTTGAATTTCTCCACATATATTGGTGCAATGAATGAAAAGGGTTCGTCCAAAAGTATAATTTCCTTATTGGACATGAGAACTAAGTAAGCTTCAATAACCCTAATTTCCCCACTGGATAAGTCTTTTATCCTTTTCTTGTTATATATCTTAAAACTCTGGAAAAGGTTAAGGAACTGCTCCCATGAAACATTGAATAGCTTAAATGCACGGTTAATATTTAAATGCTTTGGCAAAAGTGAATATTGGGGTAGGTAACCTATTTTTTCTGTTCGGTACAAAGGTCTGGGCAGGCACTTTCCATTAGTACGGATGTTCTTGTATTTAGGCTGTAGATCCCCAAATAATATTCTCAACAAGGAAGTTTTTCCACTGCCATTTCTTCCGAGGATTCCGGTAACTTTTCCGCGTTCCGACTTTATGTAAATGCCGTACAGAACCTTTTTTCCATCAAACTCCAAATCAACGCTGTCTATTTCCAAGGTCAAAATAAACGGACGAGTTTAATGAATAATAGGGTTATGAAGGTGTCTAAGAGAAATGAAATTAGGATAAGGACTGTTTTGGACAGGCCGAAATTTTGATAAAACGTTAAACGCTTTCGCAATCCAATGTCAAAATACGTCAGGAAGACCCCTAGGTAGAACAATATCTTGGAACTCAGGATCATGGTGTTTAGGTGGGATATCTTAAAAATAACACTCCCGCTAAATAGCATAAAAACGGTAATAAGAAAGGATATCCAAAGGTAAGGCTTGGCAAAGTGGAAACTCAATTGAAAGGTTCTAAAATTGAAAATTGAATTCATCTATTGAATAGGATATGCTTAAATGTACAAAATTATCGTAAATTCGCAGTCCAAGTGTAGATTGTATATGATAGATAAATTAAACATAGTAAAGCAACGTTTTGATGAGGTTTCGGACCTTATAATTCAGCCTGGTATTATCGCTGATCAAAAGCGTTATGTGGCACTAAATAAGGAATATAAGGATTTAAAACAACTGGTAGATAAGAGGGATCTTTATTTGGAGTATACCAATAACATATCTGAGGCAGAGGAGATTCTTTCCGATGGCAGTGATCCTGAAATGGTGGATATGGCCAAAATGCAGTTGGAGGAGGCCAAGGAAAAATTGCCCAAATTGGAGGAAGAGATTAAATTGATGCTGATTCCTAAAGATCCAGAAGATTCCAAAAACGTAGTAGTGGAGGTTAGAGCTGGTACAGGAGGGGATGAAGCCAGTATTTTTGCGGGCGATCTTTTCAGAATGTACACCAAATATTGCGAGTCCAAAGGATGGAAAACGAATGTAATCGACCTAAGTGAAGGTACAAGTGGCGGATATAAGGAAATTCAGTTCGAGGTTACTGGCGAGGATGTTTATGGTACCCTTAAGTTTGAAGCAGGGGTACACCGGGTTCAGCGTGTTCCACAGACCGAAACCCAAGGAAGGGTCCATACCAGTGCCGCTACGGTAATGGTGCTTCCAGAGGCCGAGGATTTTGATGTGCAGATAGATCCCAAGGACGTGCGGATAGATTTTTTCTGTTCTTCCGGACCAGGAGGTCAATCCGTTAACACTACTTATTCGGCAGTACGTCTAACCCATATACCAACAGGTTTGGTGGCACAGTGTCAGGATCAGAAATCACAGCACAAAAACAAGGAAAAGGCTTTTAGGGTACTACGCTCGCGATTGTATGATATGGAATTGGCCAAAAAACAGGAGGAAGATGCCGCCAAGAGAAATTCACAGGTAAGTAGTGGTGACCGTTCGGCTAAAATTAGAACCTATAATTACCCACAAGGGAGGGTAACAGACCATAGGATCGGATTAACGCTTTACGACCTACAAAACATTATTAATGGCGATATTCAACGTATCATAGACGAATTGAGTTTGGTTGAGAATACGGAGAAATTAAAGGAGGCCTCTGAGATATTTTAATTCCTATGACCACTGATTTTTTAGTTGGAGAGATTCGAAAAAAGGAATCCTTTCTTTGTATTGGGTTGGATACGGACTTGGATAAGGTTCCAAAGCATCTATTACAAGAGGAAGATCCCATTTTTGCTTTTAACAAGGCTATAATTGATGCCACACACCATTTATGTGTTGCCTATAAGCCCAATACCGCCTTTTATGAGGCTTATGGGATAAAAGGATGGCAGGCTTTGGAGAAAACCATCAACTACTTAAATAGCAACTACCCCGAAATATTTACAATTGCAGATGCCAAACGTGGAGATATTGGTAATACCTCCACCCGTTATGCCAAAGCCTTTTTTGAGGATTTGGGATTCGATTCTGTAACTATTGCACCTTATATGGGAAGGGATTCCGTGGAGCCATTTTTAGCTTTTAAGGATAAACATACCATATTACTGGCACTAACTTCCAATATGGGGGCGTTCGATTTTCAAACAAAAATGGTAGACGGAAAGGAGCTGTACAAGCAGGTACTGGAGATTTCAAAAACTTATGAAAATTCCGAAAATCTAATGTATGTAGTTGGTGCGACCAAGGCGACTTTTTTGACTGAAATAAGAAATATTATTCCAAATAGTTTTCTTCTTGTTCCGGGAGTAGGGGCGCAAGGAGGCAGCTTAGCTGAAGTGTGCAAATATGGGATGAGCGATAATGTAGGTCTTTTGGTAAACTCATCCAGGGGGATTATTTATGCCTCGGACCAAGAAAATTTTGCGCAGGCTTCTGCCGAAAAGGCAAAAGAATTGCAACAGGAAATGAGTGTGGAACTTAAAAAACGCTAAGTTTTCTAATGTGTCAGGGTTTGAATGATTTTTTGGATTTTTGAAGCTTTCAATTCAAAAAATTCGGCAAGTTTTGAATCGGAATATTTTTTACTGGTCGCCTTGTCCATGAAACTTTGGTATTGACATTCCAAAAAGCTTATTTCTTTTGAACTGTTGATCATTGGGGATACCGAGCCAACTTTACAATATTGATTTTCCATATAATTTTTTTCTTACAAATATAACTAGAAACAAGGTTTAAGGGGAGCTATCTGAAAGTGCATTTATCTAATAATCAGGTAATTTGTCTATTTTTTAACCTTGTGGCAATGTTGGAGAGTATATTTTGATTTATTTGAGCCCTATCAAGAGTATTGGAATTTACACTACATTTATAAAAAATGAATATTGATAAGTTATAATATACATAGCCATGATACCTCTACCAAATGGGTGACTTTTGTGCATGGTGCAGGAGGTAGCTCTACTATTTGGTACAAGCAGCTTAGGGAATTTAAAAAGCATTTTAATGTGCTTTTATTGGATCTAAGGGGGCATGGCAATTCTAAGATACATCTAAAGGATGCCTTTAAGAACAAGTATACTTTTGATAATATAACTGAGGATATATTGGAGGTGATCAATTTTGAAAAGATTGAAAAATCTCATTTTATTGGAATTTCCCTGGGCACAATCTTGATCCGAAATTTAGCAGAGAAGCACCCCCATCGGGTGGAGAGCATGATTATGGGAGGGGCCATTATGAAATTAAACCTAAGGTCTCAAATATTGATGAGACTTGGGGTTATTTTAAAATCCATAGTCCCTTATTTATGGCTGTACAAATTTTTTGCCTTTGTAATTATGCCGAATAAGAACCATAAGGAATCGCGATTACTTTTTGTTCGCGAGGCGAAAAAATTGTACCAAAAGGAATTTATCCGATGGTTCAAGTTAACCTCGGAGATTAATCCATTGCTCCACTTTTTTAGAACGGTAGATATAAAAATTCCTACGCTTTACGTAATGGGGGCAGAGGACTATTTGTTCTTGCCCACAATTAAACAAATTGTGTTGGATCATAAAAGTGCCGAACTGATAGTGGTCCAAAACTGTGGACATGTTGTAAATGTGGAGCAGCCACGGTTTTTTAATGATACGGTCATACAGTATCTTTTGGTAAAATAATTTAAACTTATCCTTTAAGGGAATAGTTGATATTGGATCTGACATTGTTGTTAAATCCAAATGGATGTGGGTTCTTTGTAAATAGTATACTGCACAAAAAAACCGGTGCTCCCACCGGTTTTAAACTAACTAACTCAAAAAATACTAACTCAAATTCTTTAGATATAACTGTATCGCTTTTCTAGGCAAATTAAAGGTTGTAATGTCTGCTTGTTTAAGTGTAACGTAAATTTTTAGGATTAATTGCGTAAAAAGCCCATAAATTGTTCATTTTTAATCCTGTAGGGCAAAAACTTTTTTCAACACCTCCGTGGTTCTTGAAGAAACCTTGTTCCTAATCTCTTTTTCTTCAACGGCAATCATCGTAAATACCCCATTCAAGGCCTCTTGGGTAACGTAATCTGTAAGATCCGGATTTACATTATTGGTAAGGGGAATGTTATTGTATCTCGTAATTAGGTTGTTCCAGATCTTATCTGCCCCCACCTTTTCAAAGGAGTTTTTGATCACAGGGTTAAATTTATTGTAGAGTTCTGTTTGTGTAGCATTGGTAAGGTATATGGTTGCTGCATTGTCCGATCCCAAAAGAATGTTTTTGGCGTCGGTAAAGGTCATTCCCTTTACGGCGTTGACAAATATGGGGGTCGCTTCACCAACGGCATCCTCTGCGGCCCTATTCAGTATTTTTAGGCCTTCATCGGCTAGGCTGGACAGGCCAATGTCCCTGAGGGTTTTGTCTACTTTCTGTAATTCCTCGGGCAGCATAATTTTTACCAGTTCGTTACCAAAAAAGCCATCGGTTGCGGTAAGTTTACTTACCTGTTTATCGATTCCCATATTAAGGGCTTCCTTTAATCCGTTTGCAATTTCGTCATTGCCAATGGTACCTCCTTGGGGTAATTGATTCACTACCTGTTGTAATTCCGAACATCCAATAAATTGAAATAGGATTACGGCTAATAAGATTTTTTTCATTTTAAAATTTTAGAGTTACAACTATAACTTATGCTATAGGGATTTAGTACTTGGGGCTACGAGAAAATTACGGTTTTGTTGTTGTAGACCATTGTCTTCCTTCTAATGTGAAGCTTTACGGCCCTGGATAGTACAATTTTTTCCAAATCCCTTCCCTTGGTTATAAAGTCCTTGATGCTATGCGCATGGGTCACAGTGGTAACATCCTGTTCTATAATAGGACCGGCATCCAATTCTTCGGTAACGTAATGACTGGTGGCACCTATAATTTTAACCCCCCTCTCAAAGGCGGCATGGTATGGCTTTGCACCGGCAAAGGCCGGAAGAAAGGAATGGTGTATGTTGATGATCTTATTGGGATAGTTGTCAATAACCTTGCTGGTTACAATTTGCATATATCTAGCCAGTACTATAAAATCTATTTGATATTCTTTCAAAAGTGCCAATTGCTGGTTTTCGGCCTCACTTTTTGTGCTTTTTGTTACAGGTACATGAAAAAATGGAATATCGAATTGTTTGGCCACATATTCCAAATCACTGTGGTTGCTTAGGATGAAGGGTATATCAACCTCCAATTCACCTGAATTGTACCTGCTTAATAAATCGTATAAACAATGATTGTATTTGGAAACAAAAAGGGCCATTTTAGGTTTTACGGATCCCAAATACAAACTCCACTCCATTTGGTAGGGTAGGGCCAATTCATTTTCAAACTCTTGCTTCAAATTTTTCACAGCTGGAATGTTCTTTTCAAAATCGCTTTCCAGTCTCATGAAAAACACACCCGCTTCTTTATCTACGTGCTGATCAATATAAATAATATTGCCACCTTTTCTATGTATAAATCCGGTTACCGAACTGATAATTCCGGATTGGTCGGGGCAATTAATGAGGATAGTTGTCTTCAAAGTTTAATCATTTTAGGTCGCAAAATTAGGATTTTAGGAATGAAGTACTCAGGTTGAGGGGTATTTTTATAAAATTCTAATTTTATTGCTATAATTTTTGCGTTTTCGTTAAATTGCACCCAAATAATGGTCCTTTTTTTGTCTATTAAAAAGAGTGCGCCTCCCTAATCCAATTCCTTGAATAATCGCATGGAGCAGTGATTGTGAATACGGGTATTTTATTAAATCGATAAAAGGGAATTAGTATTGAAGTTATGAAGCAGAAGCCACCATATATTCCTAAAAATAAAGTTCGTATAGTTACGGCAGCATCCTTGTTTGATGGTCACGATGCGGCGATTAATATGATGAGGCGTATTATTCAGTCTACCGGTGTGGAGGTAATTCATTTGGGTCACGATCGTAGTGTGTCCGAGGTGGTTGATTGTGCCATACAGGAAGATGTAAATGCCATTGCCATTACTTCATACCAGGGAGGGCACATGGAGTATTTTAAGTATATGCACGATCTTTTACGGGATAGGGGTGCGGACCATATTAAGATTTTTGGAGGTGGTGGAGGGGTAATTCTTCCTGCGGAGATAAAAGAATTAATGGATTATGGGATAAGCAGAATATATTCTCCGGATGATGGCAGGACCATGGGGCTACAGGGAATGATAAATGATTTGGTTAGGCAAAGTGATTTTCCCGTTCCTTCTTTGGAAATTCCAGAGGGGCGGTCAATGGTCCAATTATTAAAAGAAAAGAATGTAAATGCCATAGCGCGGCTGATTACCTTGGCCGAAAATAGGCATGAGGATTTTCTAAAGGATTTTTCGGATTTGGCTGAATTGAAAAGTACCGTGCCGGTACTTGGAATTACGGGGACGGGAGGTGCTGGAAAATCTAGTTTGGTAGATGAATTGGTCAGAAGATTCCTATTGGATTTCCCAGCTAAAACCATCGGGATAATTTCTGTTGATCCATCCAAAAGGAAAACGGGGGGTGCTTTGTTGGGAGATCGGATACGCATGAACGCCATCAACAATTCCCGGGTCTATATGAGATCGTTGGCTACTAGGCAGTCCAATTTGGCATTGTCCAAACACGTAGACGAGGCAGTTCAGGTTCTAAAAGTGGCAGGGTTCCATTTGATTATTTTGGAAACTTCGGGAATTGGCCAATCGGATACCGAGATTATTGAACACAGTGATGTTTCCTTATATGTTATGACACCCGAATTTGGGGCGGCCACCCAGCTGGAAAAAATAGATATGTTGGATTTTGCGGATATCGTAGCTATTAATAAGTTCGATAAAAGAGGGGCTCTGGACGCTTTAAGGGATGTGAAAAAGCAATATGTGCGCAATCATGGACTTTGGGAGGCTGATCAGGATGAGCTACCTATTTTTGGGACAATAGCCTCACAATTTAATGACCCGGGCATGAATCGTTTGTATAAGTCCGTAATGGATAAATTGGTTTCAAAAACCGGAACAGCCTTAAATTCCCAATTCCAAATAGGAAATGGCGATGAAGAGAAGGTTTATATAATTCCTCCTTCGCGTACACGTTATCTGTCCGAAATAGCCGACAACAATCGGGCCTATGATAAAAAGGTGCTTCATCAAGCCGAGTTGGCCCAAAAGTTATACGGTATTTTTAAGACTATACAAGCTATTTGCAGGGTGGATGCCAAGGTAGATTTTAATAAATTTCTCCTAAAAGAAGGGTTAAATACGGAAGCAATTTTAGAGTTATCCCTACCTGAGGATAAAAAACAATTATTGTTGCTCCTGTTCAAAGAGTTCGATGAGATAAAAATGGATCTGGATTCCCATAATTGGGAACTGATCCTAAATTGGGAAAAAAAGGTTCAACAGTACAAAACTCCAATCTTTAGTTTTAAGGTAAGGGGAAAAGAGTTAAAATTGGAAACTCATACAAAATCACTGGCCCAAACCGATATTCCAAAAGTGGCACTTCCAAAATACAGGGCATGGGGCGATATTTTGGGTTGGATTCTCCAAGAAAATGTACCTGGTGAATTTCCTTATACAGCCGGACTCTATCCTTTTAAGAGAACAGAAGAAGATCCTACAAGAATGTTTGCGGGGGAAGGTGGCCCTGAACGTACAAACAGGCGTTTTCATTATGTTAGTTTGGGATTGCCGGCCAAGCGTTTATCCACGGCATTCGATTCGGTAACCCTGTATGGTCAGGATCCGGATTATAGGCCTGATATATACGGAAAAATTGGCAACGCAGGGGTTTCCATCTGCTGTTTGGACGATGCCAAAAAATTGTATTCCGGATTTGATCTATGCAGCCCCACTACCTCTGTTAGTATGACCATCAATGGTCCTGCGCCCATGTTGTTGGGTTATTTTATGAATGCCGCTATTGATCAGAATTGTGAGAAATATATTTTAAAAAATGGGCTGGAAAATGAGGTAGATGGGAAAATAGCTGCATTATACGAGTCAAAAGGTGTCCCTAGGCCAAAATACAGGGGAGAGTTACCGGAAGGAAATAACGGTTTAGGCTTAATGCTATTGGGTATTACGGGAGACCAGGTCTTGTCCAAAAGTGTATATGCCGAAATTAAAAAGAAGACTCTCAATACGGTAAGGGGTACGGTGCAGGCAGATATCCTAAAAGAAGATCAGGCTCAAAATACCTGCATTTTTTCAACGGAATTTGCCCTCCGACTAATGGGGGATGTTCAGGAATATTTTATTCAGCACTCAGTACGCAATTTTTATTCGGTTTCCATTTCCGGGTATCACATTGCAGAGGCAGGGGCCAATCCCATTACCCAATTGGCGTTTACGCTGTCTAACGGTTTTACCTATGTGGAGTATTATTTAAGTAGGGGGATGGATATCAATAAATTTGGTCCCAACCTATCCTTTTTCTTTTCAAATGGGATAGACCCGGAATATGCCGTAATTGGAAGGGTTGCGCGGCGCATATGGGCAAAGGCAATGCATCTTAAGTATGGAGCTGATCCCCGGGCGCAGATGTTAAAGTACCATATCCAAACTTCTGGGCGAAGCTTACACGCCCAGGAAATAGATTTTAATGATATCCGTACTACATTACAGGCGCTATATGCTATCTATGACAATTGTAATTCTTTGCATACCAATGCCTATGATGAGGCAATAACCACTCCAACAGAGGAGTCCGTTCGTAGAGCTATGGCCATTCAATTGATCATAAACAAAGAGTTGGGCTTGACAAAAAATGAAAACCCCTTACAGGGTTCCTTTATAATTGAAGAGTTGACAGATCTTGTGGAAGAAGCCGTGTTATTGGAGTTTGACCGTATTACAGAACGTGGGGGTGTACTGGGAGCCATGGAAACAATGTATCAGAGATCCAAAATTCAGGAGGAGAGCCTTTACTATGAGACGTTAAAGCACAACGGGGAATTTCCAATTATAGGAGTAAACACCTTTCTGAGCTCCAAAGGTTCGCCAACAATTTTGCCAGTAGAAGTTATACGTGCTACAGAGTCCGAAAAACAGGCCCAAATAGGTACCTTGGAAAATTTACATGCTATGATGGGGGTGACTGCCAATACCCAATTAAAGGAGTTACAGGAAATAGCGGTTAGAAACGAGAATATTTTTGAAAAGTTGATGGAGGTTACCAAGTTCTGTTCCTTGGGGCAAATTACAGATGCGTTGTTTGCTGTAGGGGGTCAGTACAGGAGGAATATGTAGCTGAGCGGATATGGACTCAATTGGTTTTAAGGTCGATTATGGGTAAAATATAAGATTCTTATGAATTAAAAATACAGGGAAATAAGCAGAAAGGATTAGCTCCTAATAGATCGTCTCCACACCTTGTACAACCTTCTGAAACTTTTAATTTCGCTTCTCAAAAGATTTAAGTATTCCTTTTCCTTAACCCCATCTTTTTCCAAACCGGTACAATAAGAACTTATATTTCTTATGATAACATTGATAAAGGTGGCACTTCTCATTCGGGCAGCATAGCACTCGGAGCGTTCGGCTGCTTCAATTTGTTGCGGAATTAAAATAGAATCAGTTAATAGGGAATCTACCATAATATCCCTATGGCTGTTAGATTGATATAATTTAAGCAGATCCTTGTTGTAGGATAGGTACGAAGCAATTTCCCTGCTCATCTGTAAAAGATCCAAGGATTTGCGATAAATCGGAATCGTACTTAAGTTTTTGTAAGGCATCTTTTTATAACAACTTCTATTATATAAAATTACGTCGAAATTAGCAAATTGGAGTTTATATAACAAAGTAAAATTGTATTTTAGCTATTGAAAGTTAATAATTTTAATCCATTTAGTTTTGAATACAAAGATTGATGTCCTTAATTGGAAGATTTTAAAATTACTTCAGGAAAATGCCAGGGAATCTTTTGCCAATATTGGCCGAAAAGTGGGCTTAACACCCCCTGCGGTTGCCGAAAGAGTGAAGAAAATGGAAGACATCGGGGTTATCTCAGGTTACAAAGCTGTGGTGTCCCATTCACATACCGGTTATCAATTAAAAGCTATAATTACGCTGCGTGCCTTTATGGGGAAGTTACGGCCTTTCTTGGATATTGTAAACACTTATGAAGAAGTAGTTAATTGTTATAGGATTACGGGCAATGAAAATATTATAATGTTGGTGGTCTTAAAAGATCAATTTCATTTGGAAAAATTTATAGACAAGCTTATTCAATATGGGGAGACGCGTACCCATATTATTCTATCCGATGTAGTGTCCAACGCGCCCATTAAAAAAAGAGAGGCGTAATAGTAGCTATATAACAGGTAAATTGTAATTAAAAGAGGTTGATAGCTTTGGTGCTATATTTTTATTATTTAATTTAATGTATTGTAACGCCTAGGTGCAAAGAGCTGGAAGTATTTTTAGCTGTAATAACGGTTAACAGTATCTATGGCGTTTCGGAATGGCCGAAATATTATATTAATTTGGCTAGATATTTGATGACAATAATTCTATGAGAAAAATAATATTATTTCTGTTTCTTGGAGTCGGTTTATTGGGTAGTTCACAACAGATGACCTTGAAAAAAGGTGTCGTAATCGATTCAATTGTGGTAAAGGATTCCATATCTGAAAGTTATTCCCTATTTCTACCTACCAGCTTTGAAATGGATAGGAATTGGCCCATACTTTTTGTTTTTGATATGGAAGGTCAAGGAAAAAGGGCCATACGTATGTTCAAGGGGGCGGCGGAAAAGCATGGGTATATTCTTGCGGCACCAAACAATGTAAATGATTCTTTGACCACTTCCCAGAATATCCTGATTACAGGAAGAATGTTCAATGATATTATTGGACTGTTGCCCATTCATAAGAATAGAACCTATAGTGCCGGCTTTGATAGTGGTGCCAGATTTGCATCAGTGCTACCTATTTTTGTAAGAGGTATAGCTGGCGTAATTTCCTGCGGCGCCGTATATCCCAATATGGATATATTGGATACGAACAATTTATTTCATTTTATAGGTATTGTAGGAAAGGAGGATTATGCCTATCCGGAAATGTTGGTTGGGAAGTCCCTTATGGGGCGTTTAAAATTTCCCAATCAATTATTGGTATTTAACGGGGGGCATGAATGGCCAGATACCAAATATCTTGGAAAGGCCTTGGAAATTTTCACTTTGTCAGCCATGGCTAAAGGGCAATCGGAGAATGATGAGGTTTATATAAATGATACGTATGCCCAAAATTTGGAGGAAATCAATCTTTTGATTAGATCCAACAGATTAATTCAGGCCGATAATTTATTGGATGAAGTTATGTCCGTATATAGGGTCTTGAAGGATACGGATTCCCTTAAAAAAATAAAGCGTGAACTTAAAAAAGATAAGCTTTTTAAGACCATGACACGCAATGAGAACAACACTTTATTGAAGGAGTCATTTATTAAGGAGGATTATGTATATTATTTGGAGGAGGATTTAGCAACCTATAATTATAATAATTTGGGTTGGTGGATTTATCAAATGGGTGAGTTGAAGAAATACGATAACAGTAAAATAGAGGCGGAAAGAGAAATGGGAAAACGTCTTTTGGGTTATGTAAATGCACTGATCGAAGATAATATAGATATAGTAAATTCCGGAAGTCAGGTAGATCAGGAAGTTCTGAGTCTGCTTTGGATGCTAAAGACGATAACGGATCCCTTGGACCATAGCTATTACCTCAAAATAATATCGAATAGTGCTAGAATGGAGGATTACGGAACCTCCCTGTTTTATTTGGAAGAATTATTAAAGAAAGGATATACGGACAAAGTTGAATTATATGGTTTGGAAAATACCGCTTTGCTACGTATAACCCCCGAATTCAATGACATTGTGGCCAAATACTTAAAAGATGCCCGTTACGAAACCATTGAAGAATAAGTAACTGTCCTAGGGGTAATTATGGCTTGTTGAAGGCTATTGATTCCTAGTGTCATTCCTCATCACATATTTAGTTCCGATTTCAGGGAAACGGACAAGGGCGAGGGTAACTATTTTTTAGATTTAAACTTTTTTACAAAAAAACTTCCATTAATAGTTTCGGATTTACTTCATAAACCGGCCTAAGGTAGGGTTGCTATCCAAAATTCTTTTATTCAGAAAAATGGATGTTGTATTTTTATGCCAAAAGTAGGAAAATGAAGCAATTATTTTTGGTTTTATTCTTATTGTCATTGAGCTGTAAGGAAAAGAGGTACCATGATCAAGAGGAAAAGAATACGGTGGAACTGGAGTCCGGGGCCATGGAGGATATTGTGCAATTTCAGAAAAAAATGAATGAAGAATTCAAGGATCCTGAAACCTCGCCCTTGCCGGATAGGTTTAGAAAGGATTTTACAACTTTGGATTTTTATGAGCCGGATACCACCTATAGGATTATCGCAAAATTCACTCGGACCCCCGAGGCCTTACCTTTTATGATGCCGACCACTACAGAACGACAGACGGAGGAGGTTGTTTTTGGGATTATAACTTTTAGTCTAAAAGGACGTACCCATAAATTGGAAGTTTATCAAAATCAGGAATTGATGCAACAGGAGAAATACAGGGATTATTTGTTTTTGCCCTTTGCGGACCTTACCAATGGGGAGGAAACTTATGGTGGGGGAAGATATTTAGACTTGACCATTCCCACAGGAGATACAATTCTTTTGGATTTTAATAAGGCCTATAATCCATACTGTGCTTACAATCCAAAATATTCCTGTCCGTTGGTTCCCAAGCAGAATAGGCTCGATATTGAGATTACAGCAGGGGTGAAGGCGTTTAAAAAGGAATGAAAATAAAAAGCCCCGCATTAAGCGGGGCTATAAATAATAAACTCAATTTTTTTAGAAAGAGTAAACGGCTGCTAGTACAAATGAGGATAAGCTCTTTTGTGGGGCCAAATCCGAATCTAGAAAATTAAAGGAATCATCTGATGCACTATCCAATCGCAACTCAGGCTTGATTATTAAATTGCCTATTGTGGCGCTACCTGTAAGAGTTACTGCAAAAACACTGGAATCTTCAACCCCAGTTCCAATGGCGCCATAGTCTCCTGTTTCTGTGAAATATTCACCTCTTAATCCTAAGGTAAAGTTATCAGAAGTAGCGTATTGTGGATAAAGAGCTACACCGGCAAAACCAATATCATCATTATCGTAAAGGGCCGCATTGACTCCTAAAAAGAATGATTCTGATAAATCAAATCCACCTGTGAAGTCAATTTCAAATGCCCCGTCATCAGCAAGGAAGTTTAGGAATTGACCACTATATCCCAATTGAGCACCGAAAGCATATTTCTCTGTAGGATTCAATTCAGTTTGATCGGTTGGGTTCATGATCGCCAACATTAAGCTAAAATCATCAGATAGGGCAAAGTCTGCTTTCAACCCAGTGTGGGAGAAAGGACCGTAAGAAAACAAGTAGGATGTACTGTAGTTAAAATTGGCAACAGGGGATATTACTTCGTAACCTAAGAAGGTGTTAAAGTTACCGAATGTCAATTTAACCGATTCGCTTAAATTCCAGTATACATACAATTGGTTTACAATGTTTCCGGTAGCTGAATATAAAGGAGAAGCAAAAATAGCATCTGTTCCTCTAGGTCCAAAAACAAGGTCGGCTACAAACCCAACATCTTCTCCTTCGTAAGCGGCAATCACATTGGCCATTCCTAAAGCAAAACCAGGCAAGTTGGCAAATGAAGATCCAGGAGCGGCATTAGGTAGGCCAGAAGTATCGTCAAAACCGTTGTCACCATTTAAGTTAGTTCTGTAGTAGGCATCAACACTTCCGCTTAGGCTAAATTTCTTGGCTTCCTCTTCGTCTTCTTGGGCGAAAGTTACTGTTGAGGCAAGGGCAAATGCTAGTAATAGTAAATTTTTTACGTATTTTGTATAAATAATCGTTTTCATAATTCAATTGTTTGTATCCTTTGTCTAAGGATGTTAGCTAATTATTGAGTATTGTGATGAAAAAAGGTTATTAACGGAGCGTTCTGCAAAACGCTCCGTTACCTTTTGTTTTGTTTATTAGTGTTGGTTCATTCTGAAGTCGGCATAAGCATCCATTCCGTGCTCATGTAAATCCAAGCCTTCCAATTCTTCTTCTTTGGAAACTCTGATACCAGAAGTTTTCTTGATTGCGAAAAGAATGATAAATGCAGTAACACAGCAGAAAACACCAGCTGCAGCTACTCCTGTTAACTGATATAAAAATTGTGTTACACCAGCTTTAACTCCAAAGATTCCTACTGCCAAAGTACCCCAGATACCACAGATAAGGTGCACTGCAACTGCTCCAACTGGATCGTCCAGTTTTAATTTGTCCACCAAGGCAACACCCAATACAATAACTGCACCTGCAATTAGACCTATAAGGATGGACTCGAAAGGAGACATTAAGTCAGCTCCGGCTGTAATTCCTACCAAACCGCCCAAGATACCGTTCAACATCATGGTAAGGTCATAGTTTTTGTAAAGAACTGTAGATAAAATAAAAGATCCTATACCACCTGCAGCTGCTGCCAAACAAGTTGTAACCAATACTATTGAAGTCCCAGCTGGATCTGCAGATAATACCGATCCTCCATTAAAGCCGAACCAGCCTAACCAAAGAATAAGTACCCCTGCTGCTGCCAAAGGAATGTTGTGTCCTGGAATTGCATTTGGTGTGCCATCTTCGTTAAATTTACCAATTCTTGGTCCTAATATATATATGGCAATTAAAGCTGCCCATCCTCCAACGGAATGTACCAAGGTAGATCCTGCGAAATCATGGAAACCTCCATCTTCACCACCTAGTGTGGAAAGGAATCCGCCACCCCATTGCCAAGATCCTACAATTGGATATACCAGACCTACATATACTATGGTGAATATCATGAATCCGCCTAGTTTAATACGTTCTGCTACTGCTCCAGAAACAATGGTAGCAGCTGTTGCGGCAAACATCGCTTGGAAAAGAAAGTCTGTCCAATAGGTATATCCTTCACTATAGGTAAGGTCCAAACTACCATCTGGGAGTATGGGGGCTTCAAGGCCGAATCCTGCAAAACCAAGATAGCCGTTGAAATCACCTGGATACATAAGGTTAAATCCTCCTATATAATATAGGAGTAATCCTATACAAATGATGAATACGTTCTTAAATAAAATGTTGATTGTGTTTTTTTGTCTGGTTAGTCCGATTTCCAAAAGTGAAAATCCTAAATGCATGAAGAATACGAGAGCCGTACATATCATCATCCAAACGTTATTTGCTGTAAATAATCCTACGTCCATGTTGTTGTTGTTTGTTGGTTCTTAATTTTTTTAGTTAATTCCTGCTTTTCCGCTTTCTTTTGTTCTGATGCGATAGGCTTCCAAAACTTCGGAAACGAAAATTTTACCGTCACCTACGTTGCCGGAATACGCTGTTTCCAGAATAGTGTTTACGGTAGTCTCCAAGAAATCGTCCGATATTACAATGGAAAGATACCTGCGTTGAATGTCGGATGTACTATAGGAAATGCCTCTATAGACATGACCTTCTTTTTCATTTCCAACTCCCGTTACGTCCCAGTAACTAAAAAAGTTTACTCCAATTTGATGTAACGCTTTTTTTACGTCATCAAATTTTGACTTCCTAATAATTGCCTCGATTTTTTTCATAATTGATTTATTATTTATGAGACAAAAATATATATTAAATGCATACCCCCCTATTTTTTAGGGGGTATATGCGTTAGAATTACATTTTATATAAAAATGCCCCATTTATTTTAAGGGTATAGTGATTCATAAAGATTATTATGTTGATTTGTTAAAACTTTTAACACTTGTTTTGGTCAAAAACTGAAAAAATCGCGTCTTTTCTGGTGTTTTACTATTGATAATGCAGGAAAATGACCAATTCCACCAAAATAAATAGAAAGGTCAATAAATGTGTTAAAAGATTTTGATGGGAGTTTATAACTTGGAAAACCAGAATCCCATAGCTACGGCAAGGATTCCAATTACAAGACTGGCAAGGGTATAAGCAGCAAAGTTGATGAGGTCCCCGGTTTTTAGAAAGGAGTGTTGTTCCAGGGCAAAAGTTGAAAAAGTAGTGAAGCCACCACAGAAGCCTGTAGTTAATAATAAGGTCTGATTGGCTGTAAGGAAATTGTTTTTAATAGAAAGTCCTAAGATAAAACCAATAAGCAGGCAACCTAATATATTCGCTATAAAAGTGCCGAGAAAAAAATTATGAAAAGTATTATTGAATGTTTTGCTTATTAAAAACCGTAAGCCGCTACCTAGGCCCCCTCCAAGAAAGACGAGTAGAAACTGCTTCATTTACATATTGCTTTTATTCCTTGGTCAAGGTAAATAAAATATATCATATATATAAAGGTCTCAATAATGGGCATAGTGTAATTGTAAATACTACCATAAAATAGTATTTAGGCAAAGGTGCATTAATTTTCTTTTAGACAAGAATTAAACTGCCTTCTTATATTTCGAGTTAATTAAATCTAGGGGGAAGATTACTGTAGTAGATTCTGAAATACTTTTGACGGACTTTTCTTTCTTTTTGGGGCTACTGTTAAAACTAACTAAAAAAAGTAATGCGTTTATGCCAATAAGAACTAATAAAATACTGAAAAAAGTTACCATACAACTAAGTGATTTAGTTACTTAACGCAAAATTACGTCATTTCGTACATTAAACGTTCTAAAAGTCCAATTTGTTATATGAGGGTGTTCTTTTTATGGGGAAGCAAAAATAAATGTTAATTTTTAAGGAAATATTTAATAAGGAATAATATTACTATGAATAATGTGAAGAAAAGTCCTACCCATTTAACGCCTTTGTAATTTTTTTCATGTAATTTTTTGTCTTTTTGATAGGATATCGCAGTAATTACTACAAAAGCGACAAAGAAAAGACCTGCAAAAATTAATTGTCCGGTACTGAACATATTTATATTTTTACGCAAATCTAACTTAAATAATTACAATAATGAAAAGTAAACTTAGTGCGGTAGAATTGTTTCATAATTCGTTTGGGTTGGGTGTTTCCAAAGAGATCAGGGCAGATTTGGGCAAGGATAAGAATTTACTTCGGTTTAATTTGATGGACGAGGAAAATAAGGAATATTTGGAGGCTGCAACCAACAACGATGTAGTTGAGGTGGCGGACGCCCTTGGTGATATGTTATATATATTGTGTGGAACTATACTGGAACATGGTATGCAATATAAAATTGAGGAAGTTTTCGAGGAAATACAACGGAGCAATATGAGTAAATTGGGAGAAGATGGCAAACCTATTTATAGGGAGGATGGAAAAGTGCTTAAAGGGCCCAATTATTTTAAGCCCAACTTGGTAGACATTTTGGATAAAAAATAGGGCATCGAATTTTGGGATGTACAATTGAATCAAAAAAAAAGCCCTTCATCTATTTATTACAGAAGAAGGGCTTTCTATAGGTGTAAATTTAATATTACTTGATATCCACTTGATATCTCCAGCCAAATTTATCTTCGGCCTTGTTATATTGTATGTCTGTAATACGCTTCTTTAAAATGGAGGCGTAACTATCTTTTATTTCCGGAAGGTCATAATCCTTTTCTTGGTAACCAAAAGTGGCGATAGGGGAGATTACCGCAGCGGTACCTGCTCCGAACATTTCTTTAAGACTACCGTTTTTTGAAGCTTCAACAACCTCCTTTACTGTAATTTTTCTAACCTCTACCGCTATGTTTTCGTCTTTGGCAATCTCTATAATGCTCTTTCTGGTTATACCGTCCAATATTCTATCGCTCGTAGGACTGGTAATTAAAGTATCATTTATTCGAACAAAAATATTCATGGCACCAGCCTCCTCAATATATTCGTGGCTGTTGTCATCGGTCCAAATTACTTGGTTATAACCCTTTTCAACTGCCAACTGTGTAGGGTAAAACTGTCCGGCGTAATTACCACCGGCCTTTGCAAAACCTACACCACCATTCGCCGATCTTGAATATTTCTCCTCTATCAAAACTTTTACCTTCCCAGCAAAATAGGAGGCCGATGGGGAACAGGCAATAATAAATTTGTATTCGTCCGAGGGGGAAGCATGGAATCCGCATCCAGACGCAAATACAAAAGGTCTAATATATAAGGAGCTTCCTTCGGCAGTTGGAATCCATTTATGATCCAATTTCAAAAGTGCCGTTAAACCGTCCATAAAGTAATTTTCAGGGAATTCCGGCATGGCAAGTCTTTTGGACGATATGTTGATCCGTTTTTGGTTTTCCAAAGGACGAAAGAGCCAGACATTTTGATCTTTGTCCTTATAGGCCTTCATTCCTTCAAAAACAGATTGTCCGTAATGAAAAATTTTAGCGGATGGGTCAAGCGTAATGGGTTGATAGGGAACTATTTTTGGTGTTTCCCAAGCGCCATTCTTATAATCGCAGACCATCATGTGATCTGTAAAATACTTCCCAAACGATAAATTATCAAAATCTACTTTATCAATTTTCGAGTCTTTAACTTTCTCAACTATTATTGAATTTGAAACAGTTTGCATAGAGATTTAATTTAAAGCAATAAAATTAAGCAAATATCATTAGTAGTACTTCTTTTTTCGTCTAAAAATACCCAGTTTTGTAAAGTGATTTAAATTCTGAATATTTTGAGGCAATTTAACATTTTGATTGTGATTTTTATGGTGTTTTCGGCTAGTGTGGCGCAAAATAAGACGTTGGTGCCGACCAAGACATCCTTAATTGACGAGAGTTATGAATATTTTGGAACTCAATTTGACGATTCCGACGCCTTAAGTAGTGGGGAAATGCTTGGGAATTATGAAAAAATGTCCAAAGCAGATAGGCTTGTATCCAAGTTTTCCGGTCTGGTAACGGAGGTTTGTAAGGCAAAAGGATGTTGGATGAAATTGCAATTGGGGAATGGCGAAGTAAGCATGGTTAAATTTAAGGACTATGGTTTCTTTGTACCACAGGAATTAGTGGGAAAAGAGGTTATTGTAAATGGTTTGGCCTTTGTTGAAGAAATGAGTATAACGGACCAAAGACATTTTGCCCGTGATGGGGGAAAATCTGAAGAGGAAATTGCTGCTATAATAAAGGTTGAGAAAAAATATGCTTTTGAGGCAGATGGAATACTGATAAAAGAATAATTTGAAAAGGAAAATCATAACTACCGCAGATGGTTCCAAAACCATTCAGATCGAAGATTGGAACGAACAGTACCATTCAATTCACGGTGCTGTACAGGAAGCTTATCATGTTTTTATAAAGCACGGTTTGTCCTTGTTCCGTGACCGACAATTGTCTATTTTGGAAATAGGCTTCGGAACGGGCTTGAATGCACTTATAACATTGGTGGAATCTGAAAAGCTAGGTTTGGATATAGCTTATAAAGGTGTAGAGGCTTATCCAGTACTCCCTGAAGAACTGGAGCAGTTAAACTATAGTGGGGCACTGGATGCAAAGGATTTTGAACAGCATTTTTTTAATATGCACCAAACTTCTTGGGAGCAATCACATCCAATATCGGCCAATTTTTCACTGATAAAACAGCAGATCGATTTTAAGGAAATTTCAGACGTTAATCTGTTTGATCTGATTTATTTCGATGCCTTTGGTGCCAGGGTGCAACCAGAACTTTGGACCGAGGAAGTTTTTGCCATTATGTTCAAGGCATTGAAAAAAGATGGGGTGTTGGTTACCTATTCGGCCAAAGGAAGTGTTAGGAGAGCTATGCAGGCTGTAGGGTTTGTTGTGGAACGTTTACCAGGGCCTCCAGGGAAAAGGGAAATGCTGAGAGCCTTAAAGGTTTCTTAATTGTTGTACTATTATTATGGATTACTTCACATCTCAAGGACTTGGACTGTTAAACCTAAACTAAATTCAATCATTTAAATCCTAAAAACCCATATATTTATATCAAAGTTGATAGAAAGAAAGCAAGGGTATGAAGGTTTTGATAACAGGTGCAACAGGTTTGGTGGGGAGTGAAATTGTGAATTTGTGCAAACAAAACAATATCTCGGTAAATTACTTGACCACCAATAAGGATAAAATCGTTTCCCAGACGGATTTTAATGGCTTTTACTGGAATCCGGAAAAAGATGAAATAGATGCAAATTGCTTCAATGGGGTAACTACAATAATCAATCTAGCAGGGTCCAGCATATCTAAGAGATGGACACGAAGCAATAAAAAAAAGATACTTAACAGTAGGGTAAAATCCCTGAGAACTTTGTTGGGGGCTATATCCAAAGTAGGAGCGCATAGTATTAAAACAATAGTGTCTGCTTCAGCAATAGGGATTTACCCCAATTCCCTTTCCCAATATTATAGGGAAGATGTAGAAGATATAGATGATAGTTTCTTGGGCGAGGTGGTATCTATTTGGGAGAAAGAGGTAGATGCCTTTGAAAAATTGAATATCCAAACTGCCAAGATTAGGATAGGATTGGTAATGTCCGATAAAGGAGGAGCATTGCCGGAAATGGCCAAGCCCGTAAAATATTATATGGGGGCTGCCATGGGTTCGGGCAATCAATGGCAATCTTGGATTCATCTTCAAGATCTAGGCCGGTTATTTCTACATGTAATTTCAAATGACCTAACGGGAATTTATAATGCGGTGGCCCCAAATCCGGTGACCAATGTTAAGCTTACCAAGGAAATTGCAAGAGTTTTGCAAAGACCTTTGTTTCTGCCCAATATTCCAAGAACACTGATGCGTTTGGTTTTAGGTGAAATGTCCTATTTGTTATTTGCCAGTCAGCGTGTAAGTAGTAAAAAAATTGAAGATTCGGGTTTTGATTTTATATATCCCAATATTTGCAGGGCATTGGAAAATATTTATTTGGACAAAGGAGAGTATAGGGCTATGGATGCGCTCTACCGGAATGAGTTTTTTTCATAGGCATAATAATCATAATAGTTTTTTGAGTTCTGAACATCCGCCATTGGCGGATGTTTTTTTATAAAGTTTAATGACATTATGACATTTTTAAAGAATTGGCAGTACTTTTGCCATTTGAAATTCGGAAGTATATAAATGTATTTTAAATGAGCAACGAAAATAAAACAGAAGAGATGGAAGATGATGTTCTGAACAATATAGAGAATCAAGAATCGGAACAAGACGGTTCATCTACCGGGGGCGGGGACTTTGATCAAAGAGAAGAACTTAGCCAGGAAGAGCAATTGCAGGAAGATCTGAATAAGGAAAAGGACAAGTTTTTACGTCTTTTTGCAGAATTTGAGAATTATAAAAGACGTACATCCAAGGAAAGAATGGATTTGTTTAAAACGGCAGGCCAAGAAGTTATTGTGTCATTACTGCCAGTTATTGATGATTTTGACCGTGCATTAAAGGAAATTACCAAATCGGAGGATCAGGAAATGTTCAAGGGCGTAGAATTAATAAGCAATAAATTCAAGGAAACCTTAAAAAATAAAGGTCTGCAAGAAATTGAAGTCAAGCAAGGTGACGCTTTTGATGCGGAAATTCACGATGCTATCACCCAAATTCCAGCTCCTAGTAAAAAGTTGAAAGGAAAGGTAGTAGATGTAGTAGAAAAAGGTTTTAAACTGGGTGATAAAATTATACGCCATCCAAAAGTGGTTGTTGGAAATTAAAAATATTTTATGAAGGAGGATTATTATGACATCTTGGGCATTGGGAAAAATGCTACAGCGGCTGAAGTAAAGAAAGCTTACCGGAAAAAGGCAATCGAGTACCATCCTGACAAGAACCCTGGTGATGCCAAGGCAGAGGAAATGTTTAAGAAAGCGGCCGAAGCCTATGAAGTATTAAGCGACCCTAATAAGAAAGCACGTTATGACCAGTATGGTCATGCAGCCTTTGAGGGCGGCGGCGGATTTGGCGGCGGTGGCATGAATATGGATGATATTTTTAGCCAGTTCGGTGATATTTTCGGCGGTGCCTTTGGCGGTGGAGGCTTTAGTGGCTTTTCCGGATTTGGTGGCGGTGGTGGCCAAAGACGTGTAAAGGGAAGCAATTTAAGAATCAGGGTTAAGTTGACCCTCGAGGAAATAGCGAATGGGGTTGAAAAGAAAATAAAAGTAAGGAGAAAAGTTCAGGCAGAAGGGGTAACCTATCAAACCTGCGGGACCTGTGGAGGTCGTGGACAGGTAACCAAAATAACCAATACAATTCTCGGAAGAATGCAGACCGCAGCTACCTGTAGTGCCTGTGGGGGAAGTGGACAAATTATTGATAAGAAACCTAGTGATGCGGATGCCAATGGACTAAAGGTTTCTGAGGAAACCGTGAGTATCAATATTCCTGCTGGGGTAGAGGATGGTATGCAGTTAAAAGTACCCAACAAAGGAAACGATGCTCCAGGAAATGGAGTTCCCGGGGATTTATTGGTGGCCATTGAGACAGAAGAGCACGATACGCTAAAGCGCGAAGGGGATAATCTTCATTACGACCTTTATATTAGTATTTCTGAAGCAGTTTTAGGTACCTCTAAAGAGATTGATGCCGTTGGAGGTAAGGTAAGGATTAAATTGGAAGCTGGGATTCAGTCCGGTAAAATCTTAAGGTTAAGAGGAAAAGGTATTACCAGTTTAAACGGCTATGGCAGTGGAGATTTATTGGTGCACGTAAATGTTTGGACACCAAAAGAATTAAATAAGGAGCAAAAGGATTTTTTCGAGCGTATGCAGAACAACGAAAATTTTGAGCCTAGACCCGAGAAATCGGATAAATCTTTCTTCGAAAAGGTCAAGGATATGTTCTCCTAGAAGAGCGATTACGGTTTTAAATAAAAAACGTATATTTGAGATAATATTGGGAAACCAGTATTATTTTCTTTTTCATAGCAATTTTTTTTCCCATCCTTGATTCGTTAAGGGTGGGTTTTGTTTTTTAGTGAAACCCCGTTTTTATAAGCCCCGAAGGGGTGCAATAAACACGGTTGGTTGAACTAATCCCGCCCTTTGGCGGGATCTTAACGTTATGCCGGGTGGGTTTTGTTAGTGAAATCCTGACTTTAAGAGCTTCAGGGAAGCGAATTAAAGTTGGATGGTTGAACTAATCCCGCCTTTTGGCGGGATCTCCTAGTAGGGATGTCCGTAAGCTCCGAAGGAGCGCAGTAAACACGGCCGGTTGAACTAATCCCGCCCTTTGGCGGGATCTCTTAGTAGGGATGTCCGAAAACTCCGAAGGAGCGCAGTAAACATGGTTGGTTGAACTAATCCCGCCCCTTGGCGGAATCTCAGCGTTGAACTTGGTAAGTTTTTTTGCTGAAACCCATTTCTATCAAGATTTTTTATTTGTAGCATAGGGTATTTTGGCATTTCTTATTTCGAAATTTTACGTAGTCCGCGGTTCATAATATTGTCATAGTTAAATAATGTGAAAAAGTATAATTTATAAATTTCCGGCCTATCTCTTAAATAGCAATTATATATCTTTGGGGAAATTGCATACATGAATAATATATTGGTCGCTAATGAGGTTTCCAAGCAGTTTGGGAGCCATATAGCTCTCAACAAAGTTTCATTGGAAATTCCCAAAAATAGTATCTACGGTCTGCTGGGACCCAATGGAGCTGGGAAAACCACATTGATACGGATAATTAATCAAATAATTTATCCGGATCATGGGGCAATTTTCTTTGATGGCAAGCCTTTGCAGGCCCAACATATTTCTATGATTGGATATTTGCCCGAGGAAAGGGGACTTTATAAAAGTATGAAAGTGGGGGAGCAGGCCCTATATCTTGCCCAGTTAAAAGGACTGTCCAAGGCCGATGCCAAAAACAGGTTAAAATATTGGTTCGATAGACTGGAGATCGGGGATTGGTGGAATAAGAAAATACAGGAACTCTCCAAGGGCATGGCTCAAAAGATCCAATTCATTGTTACAGTTTTACACGAGCCAAAACTTCTGATCTTTGATGAGCCCTTTAGCGGTTTTGATCCTATAAATGCCAATCTTATTAAAGATGAAATCCTTCAATTAAGGGATAAAGGCACCACCATAATTTTTTCTACGCACCGAATGGAATCTGTGGAGGAATTATGCGAGTATATTGCCTTGGTACACAAGTCCGAGAAAATATTGGATGGCAAACTTAGTGATATAAAAAAAGCATATAGGAATAATATTTATAAGGTAGGACTAGGTATACAAAGCGCCAACGGACTCTTGGAGGATCTAAAGGATAAATTTGAAATTCTATCTTCGGAATATGTAGACGATGGATTGCAACTAAATTTTACGGTGCAATTGCCCTCTGATGATACAGGTCCCTTTCTATCCCATTTATCGGGCAAGGCAAATGTCAACAATTTTATGGAGACAATTCCATCAGCAAACGACATATTTATAAGAACCGTTCAATCCAAATAATGTTTATGGGTAAGTTATCGCTCATCATAAAACGCGAATATTTAGCAAAAGTTCGAAATAAATCATTTGTGGTCATGACTTTTTTGAGTCCGATCCTCATGGTGGGAATGGTAGTTCTTATTGTGTATCTGACCAAGATCAATGATAACGAAATAAGGACTATTGGCATATTAAATGAAAGCAATTATTTTTCCACAGATTTTCAGGGAACGGAAAGCACTTCGTATGTAAAGTTTAAGGATATTGGCTTGGAGGCGGCGAAGGACTCTATTCAGAAAATGGGATTTTATGGCTTGCTTTACATTCCCAATGAACAGGACTTGGAACAAGTGGCAAGCAGGTCTTTCTTTTACAGCAAGGATGCTCCGGGTTCTTCTTTATTGGATAATTTGGAAGATGTGTTCGAAGACCGTTTACGTTTGCAGCGATTACAGGAACTAGGGGTGTCGGTATCCGATTTCGAGAGTGTGGGCAATAATTTTGAAATCAAGACTGCTACCTTTACCGGGGAACAGAACCTGAAGGGAATAACCGAAATCAAGGCGTTTATAGGTGGGGCATTTGGGTACCTGATCATGATGTTCATCATTATTTATGGTGGATTTGTTATGCGCAGTGTGATAGAGGAAAAAACAACTAGGATAATAGAAGTAATTATCTCTTCAGTGAAACCCTTTCAGCTTATGCTGGGAAAAATTATTGGGACCTCCTTGGCCGGAGTAACCCAATTTGCTATCTGGATTATTTCGGCTTTTGTAATGTTCGGTGTATTGATTCTTGTTTTCGACATTGATCCATCCGCCCTTAATTCCGGGGCAACTAATGCACCTGGTTTAATAGGGGGGGCTGCCTATGTGGCAGCATCAGATTCTGCCATGCAATTATATGCGAACGAACTTTTTAGGATACCTTGGATAATGCTTATTTGTTTTTTTGTGATCTATTTTGTCCTCGGCTACCTAATATATAGCTCAATATATGCGGCAATAGGGGCTGCGGTAGACAACGAGACAGATACACAACAGTTTATTTTTCCAATTATATTGCCATTAATGTTGGCCATTTATGTAGGTTTCTTTTCTGTCTTTAATAACCCTCATGGCCCTATTGCTGTAGGATTCTCATTATTTCCTTTAACATCACCTATTGTAATGCTCATGCGTCTACCGGGCGGTATCGGTGAAGGAGGGGTGCCAATTTGGGAGGTTGTGGTTTCTATTCTACTATTAATTATCACTTTTATCGGTATTGTATGGCTGGCGGCCAAAATATATAGGGTAGGGATATTGATGTACGGAAAAAAGCCTTCTTATAGGGATTTGCTTAAATGGCTGAAATATTAGTATGGAAGAACTAAAGAATTTTTTTAATGGCTTGAATGAATTCCTAAGCTATAAAATTTGGAATGGGGATAAGGTGGATATAACGGCAGCTACCTTTTTAACCATAATTATTTCAATAATTGTAGTAAACTTTTTCCTAAAACTGGTTCACAAACTGGTCACTGCAAAGTTGCCTGAAGAGGACAAGAATAAGTTTATCAGTGTTTTTGGATTTTTAAGATACTTGTTCTACATATTTGTGGTGTTGGTTATTCTGCATACCTCCGGGGTTAATCTCACCGTCTTGTTGACCGCGTCGGCGGCACTGTTTGTTGGTTTGGGATTTGCCCTTCAATATTTGTTCCAGGACATCATCTCCGGTATTCTGATTATAACAGATCAGTCCTTGCGCGTTGGGGATATTGTGGAGGTAAATCAAAAAGTAGGACAGGTGTTTGAAATACGATTAAGGACTACGAGGGCACTTACAAGGGATGACAAGGTAATTATAATTCCCAACCATCAATTTTTAACGGATAGCATTTATAATTATACTCAAAATCATAAAAGTACTAGGGAGAACGTTAAGGTTGGAGTGGCCTATGGAAGCGATGTTGTTTTGGTGACTAAAATTTTGGAAAATATCGCTAGTGAACAGAAAGGGGTCTTAAAAAATCCCAAGCCATTTGTTCTTTTTGAAGACTTTGGGGATTCTGCATTATTGTTTTCCATCAATTTTTTCATTAATGACAGTTATGGAGATCCAAAAATTAAAAGTGCTATGCGGTATATGATTGATGCTAAATTTAGGGAACATAATATAAGTATTCCTTTTCCTCAAAGGGATGTGCATATGTTTCAATCCCGTCCAATTCAAACAATGCAAGTCGAAAAAAAGGATGTTGGGAATGGGAATTAGAATAAAGGGTAGGGAATTCATATTGGGATTCTTATTGTCGATCAATTTTTGTCTTGCCCAAACACCGGATGTTTTTAGGTTGGAGTATATGCTAATGCCCAGAAATACGGCTGAAGCAAAGTTGTCCAGAATTAAATTGGTGGCCAACGTGCCAATTAAAGTGGGGAAGAACGACAATATTATTGTCGGGGGCGAATACAACCGCATTGAATACGATCTAAATCGTAGAACACCTTATGACGATGTAATCACAGAAACATTTCACGTGGCCGATTTAAATATGGCCTACATATTGCAATACAATACGGACTGGCGCTTTGTTGGGGTGTTAACACCTCGTTTATCGTCAACTTTGACCAACGATATTGGTCAAGGGGATGTCTCCGTGAACATGACCATAGGGGCGCTTCGGGATAGACCAAAAATTGAGAAACCAACACGCTTGGTATTGGGAATAGCCTATAACTCAACGGTAGCCATTAGAGTGCCTTTGCCCTTGGTCTATTTTGAAAAGAGGTTTCATCCCAATTGGGCATATGTGGTGGGGGCTCCAAAAAGTGGTATGAAGTACTTTTTTAACGATAATCATATGCTGCAAACGGAGTTTATTTTGGATGGATATTACGTAAATTTACAGAATACGGTGATTAGCTCGGATTCTGGTGTTGCCTCTTCCATTTCCACCTCGGTTGCTTTGTTTACATTGGGATACCAATATGCGGTGGCCAAAAATATTTTCTTTTATGGCTATGCCGGCCATACCTTGTTTCAGGCAGGTGTGCTGAGGGATGAAGACCGAAATGATATTTTTACATTGAACGATCAGCCTAGTTTCTATTTTAGAACAGGTTTTAGAATTGGAATTTAAAATACTTAATTATGTCTAGAATACTAGTTATAGAGGATGAATCGGCCATTAGAAGGGTTTTGGTAAAAATCCTTTCGGAGGAAAATGAAAACTATAAAGTAGAGGAGGCCGAAGATGGGTTGATGGGGTTGGAAACAATAAAAAAAGATGATTTTGATCTTGTACTGTGCGATATAAAAATGCCCAAAATGGATGGGGTCGAAGTTTTGGAAGCAGCTAGAAAAATAAAGCCCGAAATCCCCTTTATTATGATTTCCGGGCACGGAGACTTGGATACGGCAGTGAATACCATGAGGCTCGGTGCCTTCGATTATATTTCGAAACCGCCAGATCTAAACAGGTTGTTGACTACCGTGCGCAATGCCTTGGATAGAAAGGATTTGGTAGTGGAGAACAAGATCTTAAAGAAAAAAGTTAGTAAAAACTATGAAATGATCGGAGAAAGCAAAGAAATCTCCGTAATTAAGGAAATGATAGAGAAGGTGGCCCCAACCGATGCCAGAGTCCTCATTACGGGTTCCAATGGTACCGGTAAGGAACTTGTGGCCCATTGGATCCATGAAAAAAGCGAACGAAATGCCAATCCTTTAATAGAGGTCAACTGTGCGGCAATCCCTTCCGAATTGATAGAGAGCGAACTTTTTGGGCACGTTAAGGGAGCTTTTACGTCAGCTGTAAAGGACCGGGCCGGTAAGTTTGAGGCCGCCAATGGTGGAACTATATTTTTGGACGAAATAGGGGATATGAGCCTCTCTGCCCAAGCAAAGGTACTCAGGGCACTTCAGGAGAATAAAATAAGCAGGGTTGGGTCGGATAAAGATATCAAAGTAGATGTCAGAGTAGTGGCCGCAACCAATAAGGACCTAAAAAAGGAAATAGAAAACGGAAGGTTCCGTGAAGACCTATACCATAGGCTGGCCGTAATTCTTATTAAGGTTCCTGCCTTAAACGATAGAAGGGATGATATTCCTTTACTTATAAAGCATTTCTCCGAAAAAATAGCCTCCGAGCATGGAAGTGCGCCAAAAACATTTTCGGCAAAAGCCATTTCCCTATTAAAGGGGTATGATTGGACAGGGAATATTAGGGAGTTGAGAAATGTTGTAGAGCGCCTTATAATACTTGGGGGCAATGAGGTAAACGAGGAAGATGTAAAATCTTTTGCCAGTAAATAAACAACATTGGTTGTAATGGTGAAGGGCTAATTGGGTATCTATGGCTAAAGGTGATAATTAGCCGTTTGGGGATAAATCCCGCTTTATTTATCTATTTTTCAGCCTAATTCCTAGTTATTGCAACCGCTCAACTTTTTAAGGGCATTGGCAGCAATTTCCTTGGTTTTTAAGTTGTAATATTTTTTGCCTTCGGAAAGATTAGGTTTCATAAGTTGCTGTTCACAAATATTGTACACGTTTTGTGCAAATGCCGTGGCTTCCTTGCAGTCCACAGACTCTACCACCTTGTCCAAAGATTCCTTGAACTTTTCCAAAGCAATATCCACTTTGATTTCAAGGGTATTTTTATCCAGAGGTCTATGTGATTCTTTTTCAGCTATGGAAGTCTTGGTGTTCATGGCCAGAACATCATTATTGTACCTGCTATCATGGGAGTCGTGTTCGTCCAAGGCTTCCATACTTCCCAAAGCATTATCCAAAGCCTTTTTTAGTAATATTTTGACACTTGGTAGAGAGGTAGCCCTGGTAGCGTTGGTTAAGTTAACAGAACTTTCGTGTATAAGCTCCATGGCATGCTCGCAGCCGCAATCTTCTAATTGGGACTTGGATTTCACTATGGCGTTCAACGCTTTATAGGCAAAATATTTGGACATGTTAATGTCTTCGTTGGCTATTGCCTTTTCAGTTTGTGATTGGATGTAACCGATATTGGAACCGGCGTATTCACAGGCTTTGTTACTCTTAAAGGATGAAAAAATAAACAGCGCCAAAGAACAAACAGTTATAACGGAAAGTCTCATAAAGTAGGTTTTAGTTTATCGTTATACTGGGAAATATAACCTTGTAAAGGTAATCTTACGACTTTATTTTTTCATGATTTTTTCGATGAAGTACAGATATGGACTACTTTTTTAGACCAATTGAAGCTTTCTATGGATATACGGTTATTTTTTTCTACGGATTTCCTAATAAATGATCGATAAAGTCCCACAAGGTCTCTTATTTTACTTTGGAAAAGTAAAGGCAATTCCCTATTGTCAGAAACAGATTTAATGCCCTATAAATGGCATATGGCTTACGACAAGAGTTAATATTTTAGAAATCTCCAATAATTCCTATTACTTAAGGGATTCTAGCCTTATCTTTTAGGTAATATGAAAAATTTCATATATTTTTTGTTTTTAATTGCTCAATAATGGAGCACTAAAACTAATTCATGAAGAACATAGAAGCAGCGACTTATAGGGTTGATAGCGAAATTAAATTAGCAGATTTAAATACAAGGGAAGATTTGGAGTCCTTGGACAAAAAATTAAGGAAAGCGCTGGAAAGCGTTAGGATAGAGCTGGGGGAGTTTCAGGATACCATGTATGCCCATGGTAAATACAGCGTTTTAATTTGTTTACAGGGTACCGATACTGCAGGGAAAGATAGCTTGATCAGGGAAGTATTCAAAGATTTTAATGCCAGGGGAGTGGTAGTCCACAGTTTTAAGGTGCCAACAGAATTGGAATTAAAGCACGACTATATTTGGCGGCATTATATTGCCCTGCCTGCCAAGGGAAAATTTGGGGTTTTTAACCGCACACATTACGAGAATGTTTTGGTAACCAGGGTGCATCCGGAATACATTATGAACGAACATATTCCTGGGATCCATAGTGTAGATGACATAGATCAAAGTTTTTGGGACAAACGCTTTGAGCAAATAAATAATTTTGAACGCCATATTGCAGAAAATGGAACTATTATATTTAAATTTTTTCTGCATTTGTCCAAAGAAGAGCAGCGACAACGCTTATTACGCAGGTTGGAATTAAGGAAGAAAAATTGGAAGTTCTCCCCTGGGGATTTAAAGGAAAGACTTATATGGGATCAGTACCAAAAATGCTATGAAGATGCACTTAACAATACTTCAAAACCGCATGCCCCTTGGTTTGTTATTCCTTCGGACAACAAAAAGGCTGCCCGCTTAATAGTTGCTTCTATTTTATATGAAGAGTTAAAAAAATACAAAGATATAAGGGAACCGGAACTGGATGATAAAATAAAAGCTAATTTAGAACAATATAAAAAACAACTGGAAAACGAATGAGGTATTTATTGCTGGTATTTTTACTAATTACAACTCAGATTGAAGCGCAGGACAATGATCAAAAACAAATTAATGAAATATACAATACGGCCCTTACCAATGGAAAGGGCTATGCTTGGTTAAATTATTTATCCAATCAGATTGGAGGAAGGCTTTCAGGTTCTTTACAGGCACAGAAGGCCGTGGATTACACAAAAAAAGTTCTGGATACCATGGGGTTGGACCGCGTTTGGCTTCAGCCCGTTAAAGTCCCAAAATGGGTGAGGGGAACACCGGAATTTGCTTATATAGAGAGCGATCCCGGATTGACCAACAATGTTCCTATTTGCGCTTTGGGCGGATCTGTAGCAACCCCCTTTGGCGGTATAAAGGCCGGGGTTGTAGAGGTGCAGGGGATCGAAGGCTTAAAAGTATTGGGGAAAGAGAAAATTCAAGGTAAGATCGTATTTTTTAATAAAGCCATGGACCCAACCAATATTAACACCTTTATGTCCTACAAGGGCTGCGGGGACCAACGATATTCAGGTGCGGCAGAAGCGGTCAAATACGGGGCTGTAGGGGTTATTGTAAGATCGTTGAACCTTAGATTGGACGATTTTCCCCATACGGGTGCTATGAGTTATGGAGACACACCAATGGAAAGCAGGATTCCCGCTGCGGCCATAAGTACCAATGGGGCAGAACTGCTAAGTGCTACCTTGAAACTTAATCCGGGCATAAATTTTTTCTTTAGACAAAATTGTAAAATATTGCCAGATGTAGATTCCTATAATGTAATTGGGGAAATAAAAGGGAGTATCTATCCAAATGAAATTTTGGTAGTGGGAGGACATTTGGATTCCTGGGATTTGGGTGATGGTTCACATGATGATGGTGCCGGATGTGTGCAGAGCATGGAAGTACTGAGGTTGTTAAAGGCTACAGGATATAGGCCTAAACGCACCATACGTGTGGTGCTCTTTATGAACGAGGAAAACGGGCTTCGTGGCGGTACCACCTATGCGGAGCAGGCGTCCAAAAATAATGAGAAACATATTTTTGCCCTCGAAAGTGATTCCGGTGGTTTTACGCCTCGTGGATTTTCTTTTGATTGCAATCAGGCCAATTTTAAGCAGGTCGAGGGTTGGAAAAGTTTGTTTGAACCCTATTTGGTACATCTGTTTGTAAAAGGCGGGAGTGGAGCGGATATTGGACCGTTAAAAAATGATAATATTGTTTTAGCGGGATTAAGACCTGACAGTCAGCGGTATTTTGATCATCACCATTCTGCAAACGATACCTTTGCCCATGTAAATAAAAGGGAATTGGAACTTGGAGCTGCCTCTATGGCCAGTTTAATCTACCTCTTTGATCAATATGGCATTAAATAGTTACTGCCTCTAACGATAGGCATAGGACCTGGCGGAAGGAAGTTTATTGTGTATAATGCTTGTAAGAGGCTAGATTAATGTTTTCTAATCTACAGAGCTTTTTATAAACAGAAAACTTATCCTTACCTTTGCGGACTAATTAAAAAACAGCGATATGCAAGACGGAATTTACGCAAAATTCAATACTTCGAAAGGAGAAATACTGGTAAAGCTTACCCATGATAAAACCCCTGGGACTGTGGGTAACTTTGTAGCCTTGGCGGAAGGTAATCTAGAAAATAGTATCAAAGCTCAAGGTAAGCCTTATTACGATGGATTAAAATTCCATAGGGTTATTCCGGATTTCATGATTCAAGGTGGCTGTCCACTGGGAACTGGGACGGGTGACGGAGGTTATAAATTTGATGATGAATTTCATCCAGACCTTACTCATGACGGACCTGGTGTACTATCCATGGCCAATGCCGGTCCAGGAACAAATGGAACCCAATTTTTTATTACGCATGTAGCTACTCCTTGGTTAGATAACAAGCATACCGTTTTTGGGCGCGTAGTAGAAGGTCAGGATGTTGTGGATGCTATTAAACAAGGTGATAAAATAGAAAGTTTAACCATAGAAAGAATAGGTGAAGAAGCTGATAAATGGAATGCGGTAGAAGCTTTTAGGACTTTTGAGGGTTCAAGGGAAAAAAGACTTGCCGAGGAAAAGAAAAAACTAGCTGCTGAATTGGATAAGGTAGCCGCAGGCTTTAACGAAACTGAAAGCGGACTTAGATATAAAATTGTTCAAGAGGGAAAGGGAGCCAAATCTGTCAGCGGAAAAAATGTTTCCGTGCATTATGAAGGATCTTTGTTGAACGGTCAAGTTTTTGATTCTTCCTATAAGAGGAAGGAACCTATTAGTTTTCAATTAGGTGTAGGCCAGGTAATTCCAGGATGGGATGAAGGCATCGGCCTATTGAAGGTTGGGGACAAGGCCAGGTTTGTAATTCCTTCTAATTTGGCCTATGGAAGTGCAGGCGCTGGAGGGGTTATTCCACCAAATGCCACCCTTATATTTGACGTTGAATTAATGGGGATAGGATAAGATCCCCATTCCTATAAAAAAAAGGCCCTAAGAAATTAGGGCCTTTTTTTTACTATGGCTGTCCCGTCCTAAAATAAG
>NZ_JAHKPO010000003.1 GCF_018860365.1 Arenibacter algicola | reverse complement strand
CGAGCGAGATAATACTTCCAATTGCAAAACTAATCTCAAAGGGGTCCCACTCTTGGTAGAAGGAACAATCCCGAGGTTATGTCTTTTCAATCTCTTGTCAATATCCGTAGTCTGACCTACGTAATATCTTGAACGTTTCTCGCTATATAAAATATAAACGCACTGGTACTTTCCTAAAAAATAACTTTAAATAAAAAAATATAGCTGTTTTTTCGGACTGCAAATATAGCATAATCCTTCGAAATAAAAAGTTATGGCACATAAAAAAGGGCACTAATAATTTTAGTGCCCTTTTAATGGAAAAATACAGGTAATAATTTTGTTATCTATACAGGGTGAAATGTCCCATAAACTGTTGTTTATCTTCGTCATTGGCGTTCACCTCATACCAATAATCCCCAGAAGGTACGGCCTTACCATCATAATTACCGTCCCAGCCGGATACTTGGTCCAAAATCGCCACTACCCTACCATATCGGTCATAGATCTTAACTTCTATATTAGGGAAGTAATCCCTGTTGCCAGGATACCATTCATCATTCATGTTATCCCCATTGGGAGTAAAGAAATTGGGGATTACCAACATACCCGTAAATTTAAACGGAATGGTAATGGTAGCCTCGCATCCCATGCGATCCACTACCCTGACCGTAACATTGGCATCTTGGTTGGATAAAAATACATTCACTGCGCCATAAGAATCCCCTTGGAAGAAATATTCGTAATCACCAAAGCCTCCCGTAGCCGTTGCTGTAACCTCGTTTGGACCAGTTTTTATAGCAGTCAAGGTCAATGGTTCATATGCATCCACAGTAAAGTCCACCGAGGTGGCACATCCATTTTCATGATAAATATATACAGTATGATCACCTGCCGCCAAATCTCCAAAAACAGTTTGGGTATTGGCCAAGGTCATATCATCCACATCAAGTGAAAATAGAAGTCTTGACATTAAGCTCGAATCGGTCATTTGAATCCTAACCGTACTGTTTGGGAAAATTCCCTCACATCCATATTCAACAATTGGCTCGGCACTTAGATCAACTCCTATCATGATCGGGACAATCGCGTTTGCCTCACAACCCATGGAATCACGTATGAACACTACATAAGTTTCACCACCCATTAAGTTATCGAAAAACA
The DNA here is from genome assembly GCF_018860365.1 of Arenibacter algicola. GTDB lineage: Bacteria > Bacteroidota > Bacteroidia > Flavobacteriales > Flavobacteriaceae > Arenibacter > Arenibacter algicola_B. Next base: position 1,202,705 of record NZ_JAHKPO010000003.1, on the reverse strand, counting down.
AGGCATCGTTTCTAACAAAAACTTCGTCCCCTACGGAATTAGGTCCAATAATCTTGGTTTCATAATATTCCACACCGCTTAGGGTATCTACAAAGGGTGTTCCTCCCATCATGGTCAGCTGTGCAGAACCGTCGGAAGCCATAATACAGGTTTCCGGGGTGGTATCCACGTTGGCCACTACCAATTCTTCGGGCTCCGTAATGGTGACTTCCTGTAAAATATTACATCCCAGCTCGTCCTGTACTATTATCTCGTAGGTACCAGGTGGTAAATCCGTAAAAGTGAAAGAATTTGGATTCAATGGATCTTCACCTTCAAAAAATTCACTTAAGGTATCTGAAATAGAGAATCTAATTTTTCCTGTACCGCCGCTGGCTTCAATTATAACCTGACCATTTACATCCCCATAACAACTAACAGGTACCATTTCCAAACGATCCAATATCAATGGGTCTTTCGGAGTTATCAAAATTTCCCCGGAAATAGCGGTACAGCCCAGACTAGTGGCATAAACATAATACGATCCCGGTGGCAAATCCCTAAATATACCAGAACTTTGAGCCCCCCTCACTATATCAGCAGCAACAGGGATTCTGGGAACACCAGGAGTTCCACTATCCAGAATATTGTTTACCAATGTATAAATATAATTTCCAACCCCTCCAAAGGCTTCAGATCGCACAATTCCAGTTGGTTGTCCGGCACATTTAATATTGGCATCTACCAGATCAAGGGCTATAACCAATGGTAAAGCTGGGTCAAGATTAATTTCATTCGACTTCTGTTCTGGACAACCATTGCCATTTTGCACATCAAATTGGTAAGGTCCCGGATTAAGATTTACATTGGGTATAATAATCTCAACCGTAATTACACCAATTCCTCCAAATGAAACGAATGGATCCGTGGTACCAGACCTGCGATAGAAATATTCCATTCCAGCAATTGGATTAGCAATAGTCAATTCCATACGTCCCTCATCCCCACAACCAGGTGCCAAAGTCTCCACTAGATCGGCATCCACAGGAAGTGGATCTTGGATAAAAACTGGTAATGTCGTAAAACTACATCCCCAGCCGTCATAGACAACTATGGTATAATTTCCTGTAGGCAGGTTAGGGAAAACAGGGGATTCCTGTAAACCACTTGTGTTTAAAATATTGCCAGAGGTATCCAACCTATTCAATTGGAACAGATACTCTTCACCATCCCCATTTATATCCTCTCCACCACTTACATTATAAGCTTCAATTATTCCATCATTTGATCCAGGACAGAGCAATGGCTGTACAATTCTTATATCGGCAGCAATGGGCACAGGTGGACTAATGATGAAATCTTCCATCACCACACAGCCTCCAGAGTCACGGATACCAACACGATAGGTGCCACTTATTAAATCACTGAATACATTATTGGTAGAAAAGGAAGTAACGATAAGGTATACCCCCGGAGCTGTCTCCAATTCCAATTGATACTCGTAGCCTCCCCAGCCACCATCACCTGAAACCGTTATTTCACCCCTACCAGGGATAAAACAGGTTACATCTGCGGTTTGAGCTGGTGTAGGATCCAAAGGTCTATCCGGCCCGTGTACCGTGGTTGTATTACTAACGGTATCACAAAATGGACTATCTACTGCCTCTACACGTACCAATAAGTTACCAGCAGGCACTCCTGCAATTATTTCAGGGGTATTAATTGGATTGGCCGTATCAAAACTACCGGTAACTCCTGTGCTCGTCTCCACACCTGAAGCATCACGGGAAAATACTTCATAATTATAAACACCTGTATAATTATTAAGCGCAATACTTATTTCCCCATCAGTTCCGTTAAAACAAGTCACTGGTTTCACCTCATTAACAACAGCCTCTATTAGGTTGTAATCAGGTACATTATACGTAGGAGTAACAAACAAACAGCCGCCATTGGCAATATCCCTCACAGCAAAAATATAGTCTCCAGGAGTATCCAAGTCCCAAATAAGCCTATCCGACCCACCGGTTAAACGTTCTGGCTGGGATCCTAACGGCAATATTTCAACTCCGTAGTTTCCAGGGCCTTGATCTATAATAATCTCAACGGTACTAGCCATTACACCAGATCCAGAAGCATCGCAGGTAATAGGGGTAAGTTCGTTAAAGCTAAAGGTTAGTCCGGAGGGAGGAGCCAAATTTACCGTATCGGTAATTTCGCAACCATTATTATCCCTTATAGTAACAATTATGGTTTGAGGCCCACCATCATCAATAATCTCAAAGGTATTGCTACTCTGGAAATTGGTCCCATCGAATACAGCTGTTCCATCATTGATGCTATAGGTATATGGTCCTGTTCCCGTTAGGGTACCCGTACCATCTCCATTGTCATCCGCATATGCGGTTATTATTGTGGTATTAAAGGTATTGCTGGACGGATTACAGGTAAAGGGAGGAGCTGTTGCCGCCCCCATTAATGCTGTAGGTTCTATAATATTCGCAGGCACTAGTGCTGATTCACACCCTCTGCTGGACACTACCTCAACCTCATAGTTATCAGGAGTTAAATTATCGAAAATAGCATCGGCCTGACTCGTTACCAAAACACCGCCACTATCGTACAAATTATAAACAAAAGGACCGTCCGTAGCGGATGCCGCTACCAAATCCACCGAAATACTGCCGTCAGCACTTCCGAAACACGAAATATCTTCGGTTAGCACGGAATCTATTATTGGTTGATCCACCGTAATAATTTCCACAACCGCGGTATCCTCACATAATGGAGTAGTATTGGAACTCCTATCCGTTACGGTAATAGTGTAATTCCCTGGCACAAGTCCTGTAAAAACAGGATTATTAGCTTGAAAAGTAGTTGGATTTATACCATCGTCCAAGACATAATCAAAATCCCCACTACCTCCCGAAGTCACTACCGTAATGGTACCATCGGCATTATTACAAGAGGGTTCCACTGTTGCACTGGCGGTTATGGAAAAGAAATCAAACACCTCAAAAGTATTGGTAGCAGTACATCCGTTACCATCCCTTACCGTCATGGTATAAGTACCTGGATTGGGAACCGTGAAAAAAGGACTGTCCTGAAATCCACTACCCATATCGTATTGAAAAGTAGTCTCCGGGGCCGGCCCACTGTTTACCGGGCTCGTAACCTCCACATTATATGAGGCCACCACAAAACATTGATTGGTAACATCAATGGTAGGTGCCGCAACTCCTGGATCCTCTAAAATGGTCACCGTAGTGAAAGAACTACAACCACTGGCATCCTGTACATATACATCATAATCTCCCGCAGGCAACTCATAGTCAGTAGTCCCTGAATAAACCCCAACCGGTGTTGTGGTGGGCACCACAGAATATTGGTATGGTCCCGTTCCTCCTACCCCACGTATCACCAAATATCCGTTTGGATCAATACAATTGGCATTGGTATTACTATCAACGTTAATTGAGGGTATATCTTGGGCAATAATTGCCTGCGCACTAGTAGTACAGCCCGATGCTACATCTTCTACCAGCACACGATAGTTGCCAGGAGGCAAGTTTGTTATCTGACCTGTGTAAGGAGTACCCGCAACATAAGCTGGCACTACAATAGTTGTGGCGGGAGCCACAATAGCACCAGTTGTAACATTGATTACTGTAATTTCCAATTGAGTACCGGTATATTCTTCAACTTCATAATTGAATATTCCGTTTCCCGAAACGTCACAGGAGGCTGAAGTCGCAGAAGCTGTTGCGATAAAAGTAAGCAATGGACCACTTACAGGCGGAATTTCCTGCTGATAGGTACAAAGCGTTACCCTATCATAAACTTCAACTGTATAAGCTACTCCGTAGATAATTCCATTTGTTGCATAACTAAAGGTATGGGAAGTAGCTCCAGATGCCATACTAAAAAAGCCTGACGGGTCACCCAACACTCTTATATCATACTCTCCCGAACCACCAGCAATATTAACGGTATAGGTAAAGCCATCCCCAGCAGGATCACAACTTGCTGGCAATGGTGGTGGAACCGGGGTTATTGTTAGCCCTGTATGCCCCAAGGTAACGGCATCCCTATCTTCACAACCGGATGCATCCCTTGTAATTACGGTATATTCCCCTTCAGGTAAATTGGTAAAACTATGGGTGTCACTTGCCGTATTTACAACTGGACCGACCACGTTTCCGTTTACATCCAATAAAGTATAGGTATAAGGAGCTACACCATTGATATTGCCCGTAACATCGATGCTTCCCGTAACCACTCCCGCGGCACAGGTAGCATCATTGGGTACCACTGTGGCATCCACTCCCGGATCTGGAGGTCCTACCGTAAAATCGACATCTATATAACACCCTCTACTGTCCCTAACATAATAAGTGTAGTTTCCTGGCGCAAGGTTCCCATATACGGCCTGATTGGTATAGGTGGAACCATCTGTACTATATTCATATGGTGCAACCCCCACAGTAGTATCCGGTAAAAGTCGTACTACCCCTGTATTGGGATCATCACAACGTGGCTCCGTAACATCAGCCGATGCTGCTATTACATCAGTAGGGCTTATGGTAACCACATTGGTTTCCACCACACATCCATTGCCGTCAGTAATCTGGAACTGGTAAGTACCTGGGCTTGGGGTTGTATATACAAAACTACTTCCCGCAATAGGAGTAGTGAGGCCATATCCCCCTCCATTAATGTTCACCGCATAATTGGCATAGGGTGGATTACCATTACCAATATTTACCCTAATATCCGCATCACCTGCACCGGGTACAAGGCTACAGGTAAGTTCCTTTTGTATACTTACAGTAGAGGTGGTCTGCGGCCTAATATTTCTAACAACATCATCCATACAGTTATTTCCATCCCTAACCTGAACGGTATGGTTGCCAGGGGTAAGACCACTAAAACTTGCACTGGAACCACCGGCCACCCAAGGCCCATTATCTATTCGGTACTCGTAATTCCCATCTCCACCACTTGCATTGACCACCATGGTTGTGGCATTGGAACTATCAAAACAAAAATCCGAAGCTCCAGTATCCTCCACCAAAGTAGGTGCCGTTAGCTGAGTAAAAGTATAACTTGCGGAAGCAGTACAACCACCTCCATCTTCAACAGTTATTGTGTATGGTCCGGAATCATCGGTTAAACCAGTAAAATTATGATTGCTCCTTGGACCAACACTAGTACCGTTTGGTCTTGTAAGGGTATACTGAAATCCGCCCCATCCTCCGGAGGCATTTCCATTAACCGCACCCCTATTGTTGTTCTGGCAACTCATATCTGTCCATATAGGAGATATAGCCAAAGGGGTTGTTGGTTCAGCAATAGTCAGGGTTGCCGTATCAACGCAATTGGTATCTTCATCCGTAACCGTTATGGTATAGGAACCAGCACTTAGTCCACCTACAGAAACTATACTGGAAGTCTGCCCGGTTACAACAGGATTTGCATCTATTTGATACCTATAAGTACCGTTAAATCCGTCCACTATAAAGCGGCCGGCCCCATCGCTATCCCCAAAACAGGTTACATTGGTCAACAACTGACTAGCAACCCCAATAGAACTAATATCGGTTATGGCAAAACTTTCTGTATAATTACAACCGGCAGAATCGGTTACCCTAAAGGTATAACTACCAAGACCTAAGCCGGTGAAGGTATTGGATCCACCATTATTTACACTGGTTGGGGCTATAATTTCATAGGTACTTATGGCCGCACCTCCTGTTACCGCTAAGGAAACGGATGCTGTACCAGTGGCACAATCTATACTGGATATCGTAAAATCGATATCTGTAGGTTTATTCAACGGACTAAAAACAATGGCAGGTAAGGTAGAAACACAACCATTGGCATCCCGTATCTGAGGGGAATAAGTACCTGCGGAAATTCCATTAAAGACCGTATTGTTGAGGATGAAGCCAGATCCAATACTATATTCATATGGTCCTACACCTCCACTAACTCCCGAAAAGGTAATCTGCCCCCCACTTTCATTTAAACAAGTTGGGGTTTGGGTAGCATTGGCATTTCCTAAAATCGTAGAAGGAGTACCGATGGTTCTACTAACCGCTGGAGTGGTACATGAAAAAGTATCTTGCTGATACCTTATTACTACGTTATAATTCCCAGGTGCCAAATTGGAAAAAACATTACTGTTCTGGAAGGTACCTCCATTATTAATACTGTACTCTAGATTATAACCATTACTATTGGTGACATTTACGGTAATGCTTCCGTTGTTGGACCCCCCGCAATTGGCATCCACAGAACTGATATTGTAGACTGGGGGTGGAATATTCTCCACATCTACCGCGGCATTTTTGGTACATCCATTGGCATCCCTTACCACTATATTATAGGTACCGGGACTACTCACCGTATGTGTGGTGGAATTTGCGAAACTCCCCCCGAAGGCACCTCCATTTACGTTATATTGATATGGTCCAGTACCCCCGCTTGCATCAATGGTGATATCTACGGATGTGGCACCACAACCAAAACTATCGGTCGCAAATGCAGTAGCATCTACAGGAACAAGTCCTGCACCTATGGTAATTGGATTACCATTAATAGTACTAATGGTTTGGGTACAACTGCTGCCTGCCTGAACAGATACCGAATAGGTACCGGCCCCAAGATTATTAAAGGTATGTGTGTTGGACCCATTAGGACCAAAGGTGTTCATAGTAACACCGTTTCTAATTAACCTATAGCTGTAAAATCCGGGTACTCCCGAAATGTTGATACTTATGCTACCCTTATCACCACTACAGATGATATCTACCATGGAAACCGCCACACTCATATCCACTGCACTAATGGTTACGGTTTGGGATGGGAAAACACAGGCACTTGGGGAAGCATTCTTTAACCTCGTATACACCTGATAATCACCAGGAGTAAATATATCGAAATATGGATTGTCCTGATAAGGACCTGCTGCAGAATTAAGACTGTATTCGTAGCCAGCAGGTACATTGGTAACCTCTACCCTGCCCGGATTACCACAAATAATATTCTGGGTACTAAGTTGGGGGTTCAATGGGTTTGAAGAAACCCTAAAGTAATAAAAGGCCCCTGACCCCACCCTAACGCGATATTCCCCCGCAACGGAGGGATCACTGGCATCAAGGAAATAAGTTGCACTTGTTACTGCTGGCCCATAACAACTATTATCCTTTACGGGACAGGTGTCGGTTCCTACAAAAACACAGCTAGACGAAAGCTTCTGCCAAGTAATGGTGCCAGATCCGCTTACTGAAATAGTTCTATCATCTCCAGTTCCACATAGGAAAAATTTGGCCAGGGTACTACCATCGTTGGTACAGGTCACCTGTTCATTGGCACCGTTGATGATGGTTGCAAACATCATTGGACTGGAAGTAACATCAATTGCAACCTCTTCGTTGGTATTAATTATGGAACTCGCCAGAAAGTCATTCTCCTGGGCTTGTTCAAGAGCAATCTCTGCCGCATTTATATTTTCGACCGCAGATGAAACATCCGCTATAAGCTCATAAACTATTGAGTTTGCCTTCGAGGCACTAAACACAATGCTTAGCGCTAGCAGAAGTAGGGCATAATAAATATACCGTGGTTTTTTCGGGAGCATAGGTTAAGTAGGTTTTACAAAATATAATTGGACTTGGGGAGGTCTAAGTATATTTTTGGTGTAATAGTTTTGCTTATATTTTATATTTATCTTTAGCGTTCTAAGCTACATTAATAATTATTTAACGTTGAATTATGAAAAATAGTATCTCAATTATATTCATCGCCATAATGTCTTTGAATTTATCCTGCGCACAACAAACTGAAAATGAGGTTAATAACATAGAAAACCCACCATTCACCGCAGAGCTAATAATCGATGAACTACAAATACCTTGGGGATTTACCTTTCTTCCCGATGGCAGTATGCTCATCACGGAAAAGACAGGTCAATTGATCCATTATAAGGATGGCAAAAAAATAGAAGTAAGTAATTCACCAACAGTTTACAACAGAGGTCAAGGCGGTCTTTTAGATGTTGTCCTGCATCCGGATTACGCCAATAATGGATGGATCTATATATCCTATGCATCCGAAGAAGGTGATGATAAGGGTGGAAACACAGCTATTATCAGAGCAAAGTTGAATAACAACAGCCTTACGGACACCCAATTATTATACAAGGCCACTCCCAACACCACCAAAGGTCAGCATTTTGGCTCAAGAATCGCCTTTGATGATAACGGTTATCTATTCTTTTCCATTGGAGAACGTGGAGACCGGGACGTTAATCCCCAGGATATTACCAGGGATGGCGGCAAAATATATCGTTTAAACGCGGACGGAAGTATTCCCTCAGACAATCCTTTTGTAAACACCGAAGGGGCAAAAACTGCTATATATAGTTATGGACATAGAAATCCGCAAGGCTTGGTTAAAAACCCAATGACCGGTGAAATCTGGGATAACGAACATGGCCCACAGGGCGGGGATGAAATAAACATTATTGAAAAAGGAAAGAATTATGGTTGGCCGGTAATTACCTACGGTATCAATTACAGCGGTACCCCCATTACGGACAAGACCGAAATGGAAGGTATGGAACAACCAATACATTACTGGGTTCCTTCCATTGCTCCAAGTGGAATGGCATTTGTAACTTCGGACAAATACCCGGAATGGAAGGGTAATTTATTAATAGGCTCTTTGAAATTTCAATATTTGGAAAGACTGGAACTAAAGGGCAACAAGGTTGTTTATAGGGAGAAATTAATGCCAGACTTGGGACGTGTGCGAGACGTAAGACAAGCCCCGGACGGTTTTATTTATGTAGCAGTGGAAGGCAAGGGAATCTATAAACTGGTACCCAAGAAATAAAACTCCTTAAAATACGTATCACCATCTTAAAAAATAATATATGAAGCTCCTGCTTTTAACCTATATATCATCCATTGTATTATTGACCTTATTTTTGTTCCAGGACAAGGAATTGGAAGAAAGTATCAATAGAGGTGCTGATATTTATTCGGACTTCTGCATAAACTGCCACATGGCGAATGGGGAGGGCGTTGAAAAAACGTTCCCTCCATTGGCCAATTCAGATTTTTTATTAAACAAAAGAGAGGAAAGCATAAGGGGCGTAAAATATGGCCAACAGGGCTATATTTTGGTCAACGGGGTGGCCTATAACAACATTATGCCCCCTATGGGATTGGAAGATGAGGAAATTGCAGATGTAATGAACTATATCCTAAACTCCTGGGGCAATAAAAGCGACTCCATAGTAACCCCGGAAGAGGTTTCTATGAATGTTAATAAATAGTTTAGCCCTTAGTGGCATCTATGGCATTCTTTACAGAACCGTATTTCTTTAATAATTTTTCGGCCTCGGTATAATCAATTTTTAACTCCTCCACTAAATATCGGGTTCCGCGATCTACCAACTTTTCGTTGGTAAGCTGCATATTTACCATTTTATTGCCCTTCACCCTACCAATCCTGATCATTAAGGCCGTGGAAATCATATTGAGCACCAGTTTTTGTGATGTTCCACTTTTCATTCGTGTACTTCCCGTAAGAAATTCCGGCCCCACATTTACTGCAATAGGAATCTCCACGGCTTGGGTCAAGGGAGAACCCGGATTATTGGTAATACATGCCGTCAACAATCCATGCGCCGCCGCCTCCTTTACCCCGCCAATAACATATGGTGTAGTGCCCGATGCCGCTATCCCAACCACAGTATCGTTCTTTGTTATTTCAAAAGCTTCCAAATCCTTCCAAGCCTGAACGGTATCATCCTCGGCATTTTCAACAGCCTTTCTAATCGCTGTATCCCCACCTGCGATCAATCCAATGACATGATCGTGGGACAACCCAAAAGTGGGAGGAATTTCCGAGGCATCCAAAATACCCAATCGGCCGCTGGTTCCCGCGCCTATATAAAATAGCCTGCCACCTTTGTCGAATCTTTCTTTCAGGGCATCCACCAATTTGGTCACTTCCGGGATAACCAAGGCTACTGCATCGGCAATCAACTGGTCCTCCTTATTCATATTAGTAAGGATTGTTGCGGTATCCATCAATTCCAGGTCATTATATCTTGATGGCAATTCGGTTATCTTTTTATAATCTTGCATATTTTATGGTTGGTATTTAATTTAAATAGAATTTTATATCGATTAGGTTAAGAGATTCCACTAAATAGGATTCGTTATGTCAGCTATTTCAAAAATCAAGCTTTTACTTCTATTATTCTTATGGAATTATTTTATTAATTGAACTAACATCTGTTTTACAAATCAAAGTATACTACTGGAATAATGGCAAACTTAGGAAATTTTAGTTTTTCACATTGTCCTAATCCAGCAGCGGTTATTAAAAAAGTAGAGTCAATTTAAAAAATTACACTGTAGTAACATATAAATAGCGCTATAGCAAGTTTATTTTAACTTCCCTAAAATCCTTTAATTTATCATCCTCTGGTTCCAGTTCGGTAATTAAAACATCTATAGTGTCCAAATCACATATTTTAAACCGCTGTGTGGAATATAATTTCTCGGAAATTGACGGGGCCACAATTTTTTTGGAAGCATTTATCATAGCTTTTTTTATTTGTACAATATCCCAATCAAAGTCGGTTACTCCATTTTTCACATCGATGGAGTTGATGCCTAAAAAGCAGATATCCACCTTTATGTCATTTAACATGTTTATGGCACAACCCCCAATGGCAATTTGGGAGTCCTTGGATAATTTTCCACCTACCAATATCACTTCTACATCCGATTTGGCCATTAATTGAACAGCAACCGGTAAACTAGGTGTAAAACAGGTAATTTTTAAATTGGGTGGAATCATCCGGGCAATTTCCATATTGGTGGTTCCTCCACTTAATAGTATAACCTGTCCATTCTTTATCAAGGTTATTGCCTTTCTGGCAATCTGGGACTTATTCTCAAGAGCGTAGATCTCCTGATTTTCCACATGGTAATTGTTGAACCCTAAAGAAATGGCACCGCCATGCACCTTCTTTAATTTCTTGGCAGCACTGAGCTCCTTGATATCACGGCGTATGGTGTCTACCGAAACACTCAAAAGTTCGGCAACATCCGTATACAAGACCCTATTATGGATTCTAACCTCGTTTAAGATTACTTGTTGTCTCTCGGCTTTCAACATAAAATCATCATATTAACAGAATATGGTCAATATTAGCAAAAAACGGCAAACAATCCGCATTCAGCTAATTATTATAATAATTAATGCAATATATTGCAAATTATTGCAAATGTTGCAGTTTTTTGCATATTTTTGAAAACATCAATTATTCAATTTCTAATTTAATTTACTAAAAATTAACTCTAAAAGCCGATGAAAAAATTTCAAACAATTAGGGGAAAGTTACCAAGCCATTTATTCTTATGGCTACTGCTGGTAATGAGTACAAACGTATTTGGGCAACAGTCCCCAATTACAATCAGCGGAAACATTACTGAAAGTGGTTCCGGAATTCCCGTAGCAGGGGCTTCTGTATTTATTGCAAATACCTCTTTTGGTGCTGTTTCGGATTTCGATGGAAACTACAGCTTTAAAGCTGCCCTGGAAAACGGAGAATACGTCCTTACCGCAAGCTATCTTGGATTTAGCACTCAAAAAATATCCTTCACTGCTTCGGGCGGAGATATCACACAGGATATTGTTCTTGCGGAAGACCTTCTAAGCCTGGACGAAGTGGTGGTCACCGGTACAGGGACAGGAGCCAATAAAAGATCCTTAGGAAACGCCATATCCTCAGTAAAATCGGAAGATTTGACCAATAACGGTGCTACCCAGGTAGACCAGGCCATTGCCGGGAAAGTTTCTGGCGCCTTAGTATCACAAAATTCTGGAGATCCTGCAGGTGGTATCAGCATAAGACTTAGAGGTCCTAGCACTATTGCCGGTAGTTCTGACCCACTTTATATTGTAGATGGGATCATTATTAGCAACTCTAGTAACGAACTGATAGATTTGGGTGGTAACTCCCAGAACAGGCTGGCCGACCTAAACCCCAACGATATTGAAAAAATAGAAATAATAAAAGGTGCAGCGGCAGCGGCAATCTACGGATCCAGGGCCAGTAACGGGGTTGTTCAAATTTTCACAAAAAAGGGAAAGAGTGGCGAACCCAAGTTTACCTTTATGACGAATACCAAGCTTAACGAGCTTAGAAAAAAAATCGATTACAATACAGTTCCCCTAGCTTGGGAAGTAGCCACTGACAGAAACAATTTGGCTACCGTTGCAGCAGAGCGATATGATTTACAGGATGTTATATTCGACACCGGTTTCGGCTTGGAGAATTACTTTTCGGTAAATGGAGGAAATGAGAAGACTTCCTATTTCCTTTCGGCCTCACATTTGGATAATGAAGGTATTGTAAAGAATACCGACTTTAAACGTTATGGATTTAAAGCCAATATTACCCAAAAGGCATTTGATTGGTTGGATATTACAGGAGGCTTCAACTACGTGAGAAGTATAAGTAACGACGTTCCCAATGGAGGGATCAATTCTGCTTATGGATCCATTACAGGGTTCTTGTTCAGCGATAATTCTATAGATCCCACCCCTGATGCTTCAGGAGTTTACCCAGTAACCTCTCCTTTAGTAGCTAGGACCAACCCTTTAGAGGCTGTAGACCGATTTGATTTTGGACAAAAAACCAATCGTTTCATTACCAGCATTGCCTTGGATGGAAAATTTAACGAACACCTTTCGGCAAAATATACCTTGGGAATGGATTATTACAACCAATCCGCATTTGCTTTTATCCCTATTAATAACACCTCTACACTTCCTGACGGATTTGCCAGAAGATCTGATTTAAACAGTTTTCAATACAATAGCGATCTTAATATAACCTATAGGACCGATATTTCAGATAGTGTAAACTCCATTACAACAGCAGGAGGTTCTTGGCAATACGAAGAGAGGGATAGGGTTGGAATAAGTGCAACCGGACTTCCTCCCGTAGTGCAAACTGCCACAGGAGGTAGTTTATTGGAGCAAGGCGAGACTAGATCCCAAATATCATATTGGGGAGCCTTTCTACAACAGTCCTTTTCCTTTATGGACAAATTTTATATAAACGGAGCAGTAAGAATGGACGGAGCTTCAACCTTTGGCAAGGATGAACGCAATCAACTTTATTTCAAGGCCAGTGCCTCCTATGTTCTATCCGATGAGGATTTTTGGAAAGATGCCTTTTCAGACACTTTTAACTCCTTCAAATTAAGGACCTCATGGGGACAGGCCGGTAACCTTACAGCATTGGGTGCCTTTGATAGATTTTCTGTATATTCTCCTTCTGCCATTGGTGGTGCGGTAAGCCTTATACCATCTACCGCTCAAGGAAATGAAAACCTAAAACCAGAAAGACAGGATGAAATTGAATTAGGTTTTGACGCCGGTTTTATTAACAACAGGTTAGGCTTGGAATTCTCATACTACCATCAAAAGGTAACAGATCTATTGCTACCAAGGGTATTGGCTCCATCAACCGGTTTCAGCTCTAGATTCGAAAACGTAGGAAACCTGGAGAATAAAGGGATCGAAATACTGCTTAGGGCCGCACCTATAAAAAATGAAAATTTTTCATGGGACGTAACCGCCTCTTTCTCCAAAAACAAGAATGAGGTTACCAATGTCGCCGGAGGTGGCCGACTAACCCTAGATGGAAGTTTCTCTACCAACTATGTTATAGAAGGTGAATCGTTGGGTGTCTTTTACAGAGAATTTTATGCTAGAAACGAAGATGGCAGCATCGCCTTGGACGCAGATGGATATCCATACAGGGGAACTACAGAGGATGGTGAATCATCCAAAGTATTGGGAGACCCAAATCCAGATTGGTTCGGATCCTTGATCAACGAAGTTTCCTATAAGAATTTCTCTTTAAGAGTACAATTTGATGCCGTTCAGGGTTACGAAGTATTCAACTGGAACCGTAGGCTATTGGACAATGTTTTATTTGGCGGTGGATATAATGTAGGTCAAGAATTGTTGGGGAACCTTCCCAAGGGTTACGGAGGAGCACAGGCAAATATATTTGAAGAGTTTGTGGAAGATGGATCTTTCGTTAAATTAAGGGAAGTAAGCCTTAGCTATAACTTTGCACCTAAATGGGATTTTATAGACAACGTAGCATTGAGTTTGGTAGGTAGAAACCTGGTTTCATGGGACAATTATTCCGGATGGGATCCTGAAGTAAGTGCCGCTGGGCAAAGCAATGGGGTAAGAGGATTTGATTTTGCTACAGTTCCAATCCCAAAAACCTATCAATTTGGAATAAATGTTAGTTTCTAAACTTAAAAATAACAACGATGAAAAAATATCTAAATTTTAATATAAAGGCTATTGCACTATTGATGACCGTCTTGGCGGTATCATCTTGCGAAACCGATTTTGACAATCCTAATGCCGCTACGGACGCCCAGGTTTTTTCTTCCAGGGAAGGCATATTGGCAGCAACCATAGGTATGCAACAATTGTATTCCACTACCGGTCTGAGGTGGATCGTAGAAACACCAGCGGTTACCACGAGAGAGGCTGGTATTACCACTACCTTTCAGAATATGATAGATCTTGAGGACGGTGGGGACATTCCAAACTCTACCTCCAATATAGTCGGACTCTGGTCTACTATGCTTCGGGTAATGTCGATTTCAGAAGATATTGCAAAAAATGCGCCTGACCTGAACATCAATGACGGAACCAAAAGTGGACTGGTTGCCTACGCCAATTTATTCAAGGCAATGGCCATAGGAAGTATGGCACAGAACTACGAACAAGTAATTGTTGCAATCAGCCAAGATGGGGATGCAGCCTTCGTATCCAGAACAGAGGCATACAATACCGCAGTTGCCCTGCTCAATGAGGCTCAAAACTTAATTTCGGCAAACCCAATATCGGACGAGTTCAGTTCAGAGATTTTGAGAGGAAACATAGATTTGGAAAACACCCTACAAGCAATGTCGGCCAGATACAATTTATTTGCCGGGAATTATGATGCTGCAATTTCAGCGGCGGGCTCGGTAGACCAATCTTCTACTTCCGTCTTCACCTATGATTCTCAGAATTTAAATCCAGTCTGGAGCAGGGTTTTTCAAAATGGGGTTCCCAATTTCAAACCTAGGGACAATTTTGGCTTGCCCGCTTCATTTTCAATAGACCCAGCAGATGGTCGTATTGATTTCTATTTGGTTCCTTTGGACGAACTGAACATAAATCAGTTACCAATAGAGGACCTTGCCGGATTCTTTGATGAGGAAAGCGGCACGGAATCCATTCCTGTTTATCTACCGGACGAAATGAACCTGATTATTGCCGAGGCCAATCTTAGAAAAACTTCAGTTGATATTACAGCTGCAGTAACGGCCATAAACAACGTTAGAACGGATAATGATGATGCCTTTGGCCTAAATGCCAATATTTCGGCTTATTCCGGTGACACCTCAGTTGACGCTTTGTTGGACGAGGTATACCTTAACCGCAGATTGGAGCTGTTCTTAACAGGAACCAGTTTGGAGGACAGTAGAAGGTTTGAACGACCTGAGCCCAGCACAAGTGCCAAGGTATTTACAGATGAAAGAAATAGAAACTTTTATCCTTATCCAAACACTGAAAGGGACAACAACAGCAATACTCCCGCCGACCCATCAATTTAAAGGAAATATTGTTTTAGATTACAAAAGGCCTACATTTATGTTTAAATGCTAGGCCTTTTATTTCAACACTCAATTTTGCATATGTTCAAAAGAATTGCCGTTTTACTCGCATTGGCACTTACCTCCTGCTCGGTATTCAAGCCCGCCATACCAACACCGAAACATGAATTTAGAGGAGTCTGGATAGCCACCGTAGTCAATATCGACTGGCCTAAAAGCGGCCTCGATGATATTGAAAAACAGAAACAGGACTATCTGAAAATCCTTGATTTTTATAATGATTTAAATTTTAATGCCGTAATTGTACAGATTAGGGCCGCTGGGGATGCCTTTTATCCATCCCAGTACGCACCCTGGTCAAGATTTTTGACCGGTAATGAGGGCGTTGCCCCAGAACCCTATTACCACCCATTACAGTGGATGATACAGGAAGCTCACGCCAGAGGAATGGAGTTTCACGCATGGCTTAACCCCTACCGGGCCACGTTTGACGAAAAACTGGAAATCTTAAGTAAGGACCATGATTACAACCTACATCCAGATTGGATGCTGAAATACGGAAAAAAATACTATTACAATCCAGGATTACCGGAAGTACAACAGCATTTAACAAACATAATGGGAGAAGTAGTTGCCAATTACGATGTAGATGCCGTTCACTTTGACGATTATTTTTACCCCTATAAAATAACGGATGAAACTTTTGAGGATACGGAAACCTATTCCAAATACGCCCAACCACAACAATCCTTGGAAGATTGGAGAAGAAGCAACATAGACAGTCTTGTAAAAAAAGTACATAAAACCATAAAAAACAAAAAGCCTTGGGTACAGTTCGGCATCAGTCCGTTCGGAGTGTGGAAAAACAACTCCACCGACCCACGTGGATCGGACACCAAAGCTGGTCAGACCACCTATGAGGACCTGTACGCCGATCCGTTGCTATGGATGAAAATGGGTTGGATAGACTATTTGGTACCCCAGGTATATTGGAGCATGGATCTACCCGTGGCATCCCATAAAAAAATAGTGGACTGGTGGTCCAAGAACAGTGATAACACCAACCTATATATTGGCAACGGACCATACAAAATTAGAAACAATAGTGACAAAGCATGGGACAAGAAAAAAGAACTTCCCAACCAATTAAGATTTGCCAGGGAAAATAAAAATGTAATCGGCAATGTGTTTTTCAGTGCCAAATCTCTGATGTCCGACAAGGAAGATGTGCTCAAAATATTGAAGAAAAAATACTACAACAATATTGCTTTGCCCCCTTCCTCGCCCCTTCAAAAAAATGCATTTCACACTGAAATTATTGAAACAGAGTTTGAAGAAAAAGATGGACTTTTACATTTCAATATACCATCCAAGGAAAGACAAAATTTAAGATACGCTTTGATATATGTCGCCAAAAAAGAATCAAAATTAAGTCTGGAAAACACGGATAGATTAGTGGCAAAAATACCACTTTCGGACTCTGGTAATTTTAGTTTTGACAGTTCGGGATTCAAAGGAAAAAAACTTTTGGCCTTAACTTTTATAAATAATTTTGGACAGGAAAGTAAACCCAAAATCATCAGAATAAATTAAAGTCAAAGAAGATTTAATATCTTCATGAACAACAAAATAAAATCAATTTTAGAAAATAAAAATCCAACAAAATGATTCAAAAAGACAAGTGGGCATGGGCATGGGTTCCTGTTTTATACTTCACACAAGGCATTCCATACGTACTTGTAGTTACAGTTTCGGTAATAATGTATAAAAAACTGGGTATCAGTAACTCAGATATCGGTTTATACACCAGCTGGCTGTACCTTCCATGGGTATTAAAACCCCTTTGGAGTCCGTTTGTGGACCTCAATGGCACCAAACGAAAATGGTTTTTGAGCATGCAGCTAATAATTTCCCTTGCCATCTTGGGAGTGGGATTAACCGTTCCGACATCCATATTTTTTACTACTACTTTGGCCTGTTTTTGGATGGCGGCTTTTGCTTCCGCAACCAACGATATTGCATCGGACGGATATTACATGTTGGGCCTAACGGAAAAAAAACAGGCCTTCTTTGTAGGTATGCGCAGTACCTTTTATCGCCTGGCCATGATCACCGGTCAGGGACTCATTGTTATCCTCGCAGGATTTCTGGAAAACTATTATGGAGACAACACAAAGGCATGGTCCGTTACCATGATCGCCGCTGCCATTTTAATGTTGGCATTGACCATTGCCAACTTTTTTGTCACTCCAAAATATGAAACATCCGAAGCCATTGTTCAAGTAAAACCTGAGGGATTTTTGGATGTATTTATTTCCTTTTTTAAGAAGCCCAATATTGGAATTGCCTTGGCCTTTATTTTAAGTTATCGACTCGGAGAATCCCAGTTGGTAAAAATGGCCGCACCCTTTTTGTTGGACAAAACCTCAGCGGGCGGATTGGAATATTCCACCGAGGCCGTAGGGACCATTTACGGAACAGTGGGAGTAATTATGTTATCCTTGGGAGGAATACTTGGTGGTATCCTTATTTCCAAGGATGGATTAAAAAAATGGATGCTGCCCATGGTACTGTCCCTAAATCTACCCAATGCTATGTACGCCTTTTTGGCCTTGACAAAAACCACTAGCATAGTCGCTGTTGTGGCAACAGTGGTTTTGGAACAGTTTGGTTATGGCTTTGGATTTGCCGCCTTTCTAATCTTCCTGATCTATATTGCCGAGGGAATTTCAAAAACCTCGCACTATGCCATCGCCACCGGATTTATGGCTTTGGGAATGATGCTACCGGGTATGGCAAGTGGCTATATACAGGAATGGCTTGGATATGGAGGTTTTTTTGTTTGGGTGGTCATTGCCGCCCTACCTGCACTCTTCCTTTTAAAATTTATTAAATATCCCGCCGATTACGGTAAAAAAACCAATACCGATGATGTTTAAAATTACACCCTATAACACAGCTGCAACCCAGCTTGCCCTGAGCGAGAAAGTTGGTCAATTGTTTATGCCTGCCGCCTTCATCAATGATAGTGAAGAAGAGATTCAGGAATTGGAAAGCCTTATTTCCAATCAACATGTAGGCGGCCTTTGTTTCTTTCACAGTAGGGCCAGCGCTGCGACCAATTTTGAAGGAAAAAAGAAAATTGTTTATAATGAACAAAGCTTAACCACTCTCAAGAACCTTATCCTTCGATACCAAAATGCAGCAAAATATCCACTGCTAATAAGTATTGATGCAGAATGGGGATTGGCCATGCGCATAGAAAATACACCCCAATATCCTTATGCCATAACGCTAGGGGCCATTCAAGATAATGACGAATTAATTTTTAAGGTAGGACAACAAATAGCTATGGATTGCAGAAAGGCTGGAATTCATTGGAATTTGGCACCTGTAGTGGACATTAACAACAACCCCAACAATCCCGTAATTGGCTACAGATCCTTTGGGGAGGATAAATTGAATGTCACCCAAAAAGCCATGGCCTTTATCAAAGGTACCCAAAGTGTTGGTATTTTAAGCTGCATCAAACATTTTCCCGGCCACGGCGATACGGCTACGGATTCCCATCTTGGATTACCGATAATTAATAAATCCAAGGAGGCCCTTATGGCAAACGAACTTTATCCCTTTAGGGAAACCATTAAAAATGGAGTGGATAGCGTTATGGTGGGACATTTATCCATACCCTCTTTGGACAATGGCGAGGGTACTCCAGCAACGATTTCCAGCACCATCATTAAAGGTCTCCTGCGACAAGAACTTAATTTTAATGGCGTGGTTATATCCGATGCCTTGAACATGCATAGCGTAAGCAAAATGTTTCCCAAAAAAGGGGAACTGGAATGGCGTGCCTTTGATGCCGGCAACGATATCCTTTGTTTTGCAGAGAACACAGAAGAAGGAATTCTACAAATAATGGATAATGCAGATCCTAGTGAAATAGAAGAACGTTTTAAACGGGTGTGGAAATTAAAGGAACAAGCCTTTGCTTCCTATACCTTATCAAACACGGAGCAAGGGGAAACCTCCAATTTAAACAAACAATTGACAGAGGAAAGTCTTACCTTGTTGATGGGTACCGATAATATTCTTAGCGACTTTAAAGGAGAAGGCTTTACTTGTCTCTCCTTAGGGGAAGCCACCAATAAAACCTTTGCGGAAGCTGCCTCCAAGATTGCCGCTAAAGGACCAAAAAATGAGGATAATATCTTAATAGCCCTTTATCCGCCAAAAGTTAAACCACAAAATAATTTTGATCTCAAAACTGAGGAGCTAAAACAGCTGCAGCACTTACTAAGAACAAAGAAGGTTGTTCTATATGTGTTTGGAAACCCATATGTACTAAACCTAATTAATTATAAGGATGCCAAAGCAGTGGTTGTGGGATATCAAAATTTTAAAGAGTTTCAAGATAATGCCTTGACCCATTTCTCAGGCGAAATTATAGCAAAAGGGATATTGCCAGTTACCATTAATCTAAGAGAAATTTAAAAAAACATGGAGAACAACATTATCAAATCCTGGAATAAAAATGCCCTTGAGTGGATCAAGGTAATTGACAATGCCGATATTGAATCCAGGAAATTCACCAATAAAGCCATATTGGAGTTAATCGGTAATTCTCCTGCCATCAAAATTTTGGATGTGGGCTGCGGGGAGGGCTGGCTCGCTAGAAGCCTTGGCGCCATGGGTAAAGCCGTTGTGGGCCTGGATGCCATTCCTGAATTATTGGAAAACGCCGAAAAAAAAGGCCCAGGCACTTATTATCAAATGTCCTACGAAGACATCATTTTAGGAAACCCCATCCCGGAAGCACCCTATGATGCGGCTGTTTTTAACTTTTGCCTTTATCAGAGGGAAGGGTTAAGCCAACTCCTAAAACAAGTGAAAAAATCGCTATCCGAAAATGGATATATCGCTATACAGACCCTTCACCCCTTTTTCTTATTGCAAAATAATCTGGAGTATAAGAGCCAATGGATCAACGATTCATGGAAAGGACTGCCAGGTAATTTCACGGACGGTCATTCCTGGTATGCCCGTACCTTTGAATCATGGTTGTCCGTAATTAAGAAAGCCGGACTTCAATTGCACCAATTACAGGAAGTAACCAATGATGACAACAAACCTTTGTCGGTGATTTTTATACTGTCCGAGTAGATCCAGGACATCCATATAAACCACAATAACAACAATAATTAAAAATGAAAACATATAAAGTCATCGGGCTAATGTCCGGAACCTCCTTGGACGGATTGGACCTGGCTTATTGCCATATATGGGAAACCCCCACCGGTTGGGATTTCGAGATTAAACAGACGCATAGTATTTCCTATAGCGAAGAAATGCAAGCAAAACTTAAAAACTCCATTTACCTTCCCGCAGACCAATTGCTACAATTCCACAATTCCTATGGCAGCTGGCTAGGGTTACAGGCCAAGGATTTTATAAAAACCCATGCATTGGAAGTGGATATTATTGCCAGTCATGGCCACACCACCCATCACCAACCCCAAAACGGACTCACCTTTCAAATAGGTTCTGGCCAACATTTGGCCAATGAGAGCGCCACAAAAGTAATATGCGATTTCCGGACCAACGACGTGGCCTTGGGCGGACAAGGTGCTCCCTTGGTACCTATAGGGGATCAACTCTTTTTTAGTCGGTACGACTATTGTTTAAATCTGGGTGGAATTAGCAACATATCTTTCGAACAAAATGGCGTAAGATTGGCCTATGACATTGGATTGGCCAATATGATCCTCAACCATATTACCAAAAAAATCAACCTGGATTACGACAAAGGAGGTGCTTTGGCAAAGACCGGAAAGATAAACAAAGAAATGTTGGATCAACTCAACGATCTGGAATTCTATAAATTACCCTTTCCAAAGTCTATTGGATTCGAATGGTTTGTAGAGAAAGTGGTCCCGATTGTTGACGGTACCAAGGACAGTATTGAAAATTTACTGCATACCGCGGTTCATCACATATGCGATCAGATAGCCCTTCAGGTAAAAGCTCAAAAGAACAAAACAAACAAGAGCTTATTTGTTACCGGGGGTGGCGCCCTAAACACCTACTTAATGGATTGTTTACAGGAAAAACTTGGAGCGGATACTAAAGTGGTTGCACCCTCAAAAACCTTGATCGAATTTAAAGAGGCCTTGGTATTTGCGCTTATGGGAGTCTTAAGGGAGGAACAGAAAATTAATTGCCTAAGTTCCGTGACGGGAGCCAAAAGAGACTCATTTGGAGGTGTTATTTATTTACCGGCTTAAAACATATCGTTTGGTATATTAAATCAAAACCTTATCTTGGTTACCTAATTATTACCTCTTTACAAAACCAAAGACATAATGAGCGAGAAACAAAAAAAGGCAACCGCCTATTGGAAGGAAAATGTGCGTTATCTATTTATTCTTTTAGCCATTTGGTTTGCCGTTTCATTCGGGGCCGGGATATTATTTAAGGATGCCTTGAACACTATAAAAATCGGTGGTTTTAAATTGGGCTTTTGGTTTGCGCAGCAAGGATCTATCTACGTTTTTGTGATTTTAATATTTGTTTACGTACGCCTTATGAACAAGTTGGACAAAAAATATGGCTACAACGAATAGCCACATTGAAATTTCCAACACCGGTTATAAATACCGAAATACTTTTGGGCTTACCACCCAATTGACCAAAAACACAATCCAAAATATCAACCAAAAAACTTAAAATATGAGTGTTCAAGTCTGGACGTACCTTCTTGTAGGAATCACCTTTACCCTGTACATAGGAATAGCCATTTGGTCCAGGGCAGGATCAACAAAAGAATTTTATGTTGCCGGCGGTGGCGTTTCCCCCCTGGCGAACGGAATGGCCACTGCGGCCGACTGGATGTCCGCTGCCTCCTTTATCTCCATGGCCGGAATTATTGCCTTTGCAGGTTATGACGGTTCAGTATACCTAATGGGCTGGACGGGCGGCTATGTGCTCTTGGCCCTGCTACTTGCCCCCTATTTAAGAAAATTTGGAAAATTTACGGTACCCGATTT
Source organism: Arenibacter algicola (assembly GCF_018860365.1). Lineage (GTDB taxonomy): Bacteria > Bacteroidota > Bacteroidia > Flavobacteriales > Flavobacteriaceae > Arenibacter > Arenibacter algicola_B. The sequence goes on along the minus strand of NZ_JAHKPO010000003.1, from coordinate 1,179,949 downwards.
TATAGGGGACCGATATTATTCCAATACCGCCCGTATGGTGGCCGTGTTCTGCGCATTGATTGTTTCCTTTACCTACGTGGCGGGACAAATGCGGGGTGTTGGGGTAGTCTTCTCCAGATTCTTACAGGTAGATATCAATACAGGAGTCATCATTGGTATGGTCATAGTACTTTTTTATGCTGTCCTGGGAGGCATGAAAGGAATTACCTATACCCAGGTAGCACAATACTGTGTGCTTATATTCGCCTTCATGGTCCCTGCCATTTTTATTTCCTTTCAAATGACAGGCAACCCCGTACCCCAACTGGGAATGGGATCTACCCTTAACGATGGTTCCGGAACCTTTTTAATGGATCGGTTAAACGGATTGTCCACCGAATTGGGCTTTGCCGAATATACGGATGGCACCAAATCGGTTATCGATGTCTTTGCCATTACCTTGGCCCTTATGGTAGGTACGGCAGGATTACCCCACGTTATTGTAAGGTTCTTTACCGTTAAAAGAGTTAAGGATGCCCGTAAATCTGCTGGGCTGGCCTTGTTGCTGATCGCCATCTTATACACTACGGCACCGGCCGTTTCCGTTTTTGCCAAAATTAATTTGATAGATACCGTAAGTAATAAGGAATATAGCTTAATGCCAGTTTGGTTCAAGAATTGGGAGGAAACCGGATTATTGTCATTTGATGACAAGAACAAGGATGGCATAATTCAATATGTAGCCGATAAGGATAAAAATGAGTTAACGGTAGATAACGATATCATGGTACTGGCAAACCCTGAAATTGCCAACCTTCCGGCATGGGTAATTGCCCTAGTAGCCGCTGGAGGTTTGGCTGCTGCCCTTAGTACAGCAGCTGGATTGTTATTGGTCATCTCGGCCTCTGTATCGCATGACCTGATCAAGAAGGTTTTTAAGCCCAATATCTCTGAAAAAGGTGAGCTGTGGGCAGCAAGAGGTGCAGCAACTGTTGCTGTGGTTATTGCCGGGTATTTTGGAATTAACCCTCCTGGATTTGTAGCAGCAGTGGTTGCCCTTGCCTTTGGACTGGCGGCAGCCTCGTTCTTTCCTGCCATTGTCCTGGGCATTTTTTACAAAAAAATGAACAAGGAAGGCGCCATTGGAGGCATGGTCGTAGGGATTAGTCTAATGCTGTTCTATATGGCCAAATTTAAGTTGGGCTGGTTGGGCGAAATTCCAGATAAGTCGGAATGGTGGTTCGGAATATCACCGGAAGGCTTTGGGACCGTGGCCATGATCGTAAACTTTATAGTTGCCCTGGTCATCAATAGATTTACTCCGGAACCGCCGGAAAACGTCCAGGAAATAGTGGAGAACATTAGGATTCCCAGTGGTGCAGGAGAGGCTGTAGACCACTAAACCAGACAGTTGACTCCAGAGGTTAAGGGTTTAAAAAAACGTAAATTAAACACAAAGAATTGCCCACTTTGTGCAAGGAACGGAACAAACCTCTTATTTTCCTGTTAAGGTTTTAATACATTCTCATAAAATTGACATTTCAGTATCAAATTCATATCAGGAAACCTTCCTTTTATGGATGATTTATATAAATTTATAGAAATTTTAGAAACACGATGAGCAATTATCACATTAAGCATTTAGAAGAGTACTACCAAGTTTATCGAAAATCGGTTCGCGAACCAGAAAATTTCTGGGGAGAAGTGGCCGAAGAACATTTTTTATGGAGAAAAAAATGGGACAATGTTTTAAGTTGGGATTTTGAAAAGCCTGAGGTAAAATGGTTCGAAGGGGCACAACTTAACATCACAGAAAATTGTATAGATAGGCATCTACTGACCAGGGGAGAAAAAACGGCCATTATTTTTGAGCCCAACAATCCGGAAGAAGAAGCCCAGCATATTACGTATCATCAATTACACGAACGCGTCTGCCAATTGGCCAATGTATTAAAGGACCAAGGTGTTAAAAAGGGAGATCGGGTTTGTATTTACCTTCCCATGATTCCGGAATTGTCCATTGCCCTCTTGGCATGTGCCCGGATAGGAGCAATACATTCTGTGGTGTTCGCAGGTTTTTCATCAACGGCCTTGTCCACACGAATCAATGACAGTGACTGTAAATTGGTAATTACATCGGATGGATCCTATAGAGGTTCAAAATCCATTGATCTTAAGGGCATTGTAGACGAAGGACTTGAGGATTGCCCAGGGGTTAAAACGGTTCTGGTGGTAAAACGCACCAATGCGCAGGTAAATATGAAGGAAGGTCGCGATAAATGGCTGCAACCTTTGTTGGAGAACGCATATATGGATTGTGTACCAGAAATCATGAATGCCGAGGATCCTTTGTTTATATTGTACACCTCTGGCTCCACTGGAAAACCTAAAGGCATGGTACATACTACAGCCGGATATTTGGTATATACTGCCTACACCTTCAAGAATGTTTTTCAATATACCGAAAACGATGTTTACTGGTGTACCGCGGATATAGGGTGGATTACCGGACATAGTTATATTGTCTACGGTCCCTTGGCCAATGGCGCCACTACTCTAATGTTCGAAGGGGTACCCAGCTATCCGGATTTCGGAAGGTTTTGGGAAATCGTGGAAAAACACAAAGTAAACCAGTTTTATACCGCACCTACAGCTATCCGTGCCCTTGCAAAACAGAATATTGCCTTTGCCGAAAACCACGACCTGACTTCTTTAAAAGTTTTGGGCTCCGTTGGGGAACCCATCAACGAAGAAGCTTGGCATTGGTACAATGATGTTATTGGAAAAAAGAATAGTCCCATTGTGGATACTTGGTGGCAAACAGAAACTGGAGGCATCATGATAACGCCCATTCCTTATGTAACCCCCACCAAACCCACCTATGCTACCCTGCCTTTTATTGGAATACAACCTGCATTAATGGACGAGCAGGGCAAGGAACTCAAAGGCAACCAAGTAGAAGGTAGACTATGTATAAAATTCCCATGGCCAGGAATGGCAAGGACCATTTGGGGCAATCATGACAGGTATAAGGACACCTATTTCTCGGCCTTTCCCAACAAATACTTTTCTGGGGACGGTGCCCTAAGGGACGAGGTAGGATATTATAGAATTACCGGTCGTGTAGATGACGTAATCATCGTGTCTGGACACAACTTGGGTACTGCCCCAATAGAGGATGCCATAAACGAGCACCCAGCAGTGGCAGAATCGGCCATAGTAGGCTTTCCGCACGATATTAAGGGCAATGCACTTTACGGCTATGTAATCCTTAAGGAGACCGGGGAATCGCGTAACCACGATAATTTAAGGAACGAAATTAACCAGATCATCACAGAGCATATTGGCCCTATAGCCAAACTGGATAAGATACAGTTTACCTCTGGCCTGCCAAAGACCCGTTCCGGCAAGATCATGAGACGTATCCTGCGCAAGATTGCCTGCAGGGATATGAACAATTTGGGAGATACCAGTACACTGCTAAATCCTGAAGTAGTAGAAGAAATTAAGGACAACGTACTATAATTAATTTGGTGGGGCATTGCCACTTTATGGAAAAACATAAAGTGGCCGTGCTTTCCGCTAAATCTTTTTTATGCCCAAAACTTTATAGCCGTTTTTAATACTTACCCATCGGCCTAAAAAAGGATGCCGCTGCAATCACTAATGCAGGCTATTCCTAAAGACCCCTAGCCCCTATTTAGATCGTCTTATTGTATATTCTTATCCCAAAATGGTTCTTCAAGAAAATGTAAAAAGGCCATGGGCCAATACCTATTGGGAATTAAAGTACAGTTCATGGATCATAGAATCCACCGCGCAAAAAGCTCCACGAATATCGGAATTGGGAAGCGTTTACTTTCCATAGTGCAACAACCTAATAATTTTCAGCTGAAGATCAATTTATTTCCCCTAATCGTATTATGGTTACTCATAACACGAAATAGTTTAATCGTACTATAAACTTCCTTTACTATCCAATTCCTGAACAATACTGGTTAATTGATCGTGGGTTATTGGCTTCACAATATAATCGGTGATTTCGCTTATTTTCTTTGCCCTATCAATATCCACAGGGTCTACCGATGAGGAGACCATATATATCGTTATTTTCTTTCCCAGCTTTGGCTTTATCTTTACATATTCCTCCATGAATTGAAATCCGTCCATGATAGGCATATCTATATCCAAAAAAATCACATCCGGAAGTTCCTTATCATTGTGTAGATTATCCAACATAAAATCCAAAGCCTCTTCACCATCCGAAAAGACCATAATCTTATCGGTCAAATTAAGTGATTTCATGGTCTTTACCATGGTAAATTGATATATATCATCATCATCAACAATACAAACATTTAAAGAACTACTCATTTACTATCTAATTAAAATTAATACTAAATGTGGTGCCCACATTTACTTCACTTTCAGCCGAAATAGAACCACCATGCGCTTCTATTTGCGTTTTGGTCATGAACAAACCAATTCCCCTGGCATCGGGATGCCTGTGAAATACCTTGTTCAAACCAAACAATTTATGGCCATGCCTTTTTAAATTAATTCCCTGCCCATTGTCAGTAACCTTCAAGAATTTTTTACCATTTTCAATTCCGGAGGTTACATATATTTCAGGTACTCTATCCGCGCTCCTGTATTTTAGGGCATTTCCAACCAAGTTAAGAAAAATACTTTCTAAATAAATTTTATTGTAAACAATATCCGGTAATTTTGAAAAATCGCTTTTAATTACGGCTCCAGTACTCATAATTTCACCAGAAAGTATTTCCTGGGTTTTAACCATCATCGAATCAAATTCAATATTCTCCAGTTTATCCTCATTATTATCTTTCCTAATATTTAAAGCCTCTACCAAGGTATTGAGCGTTAAAGTGAGATGATTGACAACACTTTCCAATTTTTGGAACAGATCCACACGCTCCTCCTCACTTTGGGCAAGTTTATAAAACCCTAAAAGAGAATTCAGGTTGCTCACCGGAGCTCTTAAATTGTGTGAGGTTATCTGGGTAAAATCTGCCAGCTTGGTGTTTTGGGCAACTAATTTTTTAGCAAATGCCTCTAACTCTTCCTTGGCCTTCAATATTTTTCCCTCTGCTATTTTTTGGGAGGTAATATCCCTTATGGCTGCCGAAACCAATACTCCTTCTTCCGTTGTAAGGGGGCTTAGACTTATTTGTATAGGGATTAATTTTCCTTTTTTATTAATTGCGAATAATTCTTTTCCTTCCCCCATATGCCGTGTTTTGGGGTTGGCAAAGAAACCTGACCGATGGCCAAGATGTTTGGCACTATAAGCTTCAGGAATAAGAATTTCCACCGATTTACCTGTCAATTCCTTGGCACTGTACCCGAATAATTTTTCCGCCTGTTTGTTGATCATATGAATTTTCCCAGCTTCATTGACGATCACCATGGCATCAGGAGCCGATTCCAATAATCCCCGAAATTTTATTTCCTGCAGCCGCTGTTCCGTTACATCCTGGCAGGTACCCACCAACTCAATTACCTCTCCTGCGTCATTGGACATAATTTCTGCCAATAGCTGAATATTCTTTACCGTTCCATCCCTTAACTTGATCCGATGCAACAAATCCGGGAATTTTTTTTCCTCCAAAGAATATTGCACATGATTTGTCACCATTTCCTTGTCCTCTGGATGTACAAAGGAAAAATAGGTATCGTAAGTCAACCGAGTCTCTTCATCAACATTAAAAATCTTATATAAATTGGAAGACCATATTACCTCATTGGTAATCGTATTCCATTGCCAGTTCCCGATCATGGACAGACGCTCGGCAAAATTAAGGACCTGATTTTTTCGCAATAGCTCGATCTCCGCATTTTTGATGGCAGTAATATCAGAGGCTACCGTTAAAGATCCGGTTATTTCTCCATGCACATCTTTAATGGCCGATATAGTAACCTGGACCGTAATTTTAGTACCATCTTTCTTTATATAGGTCCATTCCCTAACATCAAATTCGTTATTTTCCGCCAACCCCTTTAACGGATCTTTTCCATATTTTTGGGACAAATCCTGCCTAAACCTTTCCACCTCCTCCATTGTCGCAAATACACTAGGTATTTGTGTACCAATAATTTCAGAAGCCGAATAACCCAATAAATACTCAGCTCCATGGTTGAAATGATTTATTATCCCTTTATTGTTCGTCGTGATTATGGCAACCGACTTGGAATTGAATATGGCCCTTAATTCGGCATTGGCATTACTCAACGCCTGTTCGGACAGCTTTCTTTCATTAATATCTTGGAAGATCCCAAAAAGACCAACGCATTTTCCATCTACAAACTCTCCACTTCCAATGGCGCGGGTCCAAAGGGAAGTCCCCTTTGCAGTTACAAGCTCAACCTCAACATCATAAGGTTGCCCTGTTAGCATAGCCTCGTTCACCACGCGCTGGATGGTTTCACGACTTTCCCCTTCTTTATAGAAATTAATGGCGGTTTCCAATTGAGGTCGATAATTTACAGGCACCTCATGTATTTCACAAACCATCTTGCTCCAATAAACTTCATTGGTTGAAAGATTAACCTCCCAAGTGCCAATTCGGGCCACTTCATTGGTCTTATCCAATATTTGAATCATACGTGCCCGTTCCTTTTCCCTTTCCTTCTGAGGCGTAATATCACCGGTATGCATAAGCAAACCTCCTATCTCACCCTCTGAAATATACCAAGGCCGCACATCCCAATAAATCCATTGTATTGTTCCATCTGCACGTTTAAATGGTGCCTCCTCACAAATATCAATGGCTCCATTAAGGCATTTTTGATGGTTTATTTTCCAATCTTCCCCTATTTCAGGAAATATATCATAATGTGAACGGCCAATTATTTCCTTGCCTTCCATTTTATAATCCGAAATCCAACGTTGGGATACTGCAATATAACGCATATCCTTGTCCAACATCGCAATGGCAGTAGGTGCCTGTTCTATAAATATTTTATTATACTGTTCTCTTCTTTCAGTACCCTTTTTAGACATATTCAACTCCCTGAGATTTAAGGAAAATTCCTAAAATTAATATTTAATGGTCCTCGCATTTAAACTTATATATGGGCACCAACGATGACATCCCCTAAAAATTAAAGGCCAAAATAGTTGGGTATGAGTATAAATTTCAAGCGCTTGGTTCAAAATTCATATCCATTTGTTAAAATTAGTATATTTTTCCTACATAAGTGGAAGGCAACAAAACTTACCTATCCATTGTAGATTTTTAGAAGAGTATCTGAAAAACAAAAGGTTCCCTAGGTCCAATTCAGCAAATAGTATAAAATCATGCTGCAAATACCATTAAAAGGTAACTTACAATCAATTTACGAATTGATGGAGCACTATATATGGATCCTTAAATTGAAACACCTTCTTAACCCTAAAATGTACTAACACTAAATTCATTATATTAGCCTTCCCCTCTTTTTTTTTATAGCCTTAAACATATCTCCCTTTAAACCAATCCACCAATGAAGGAAACCAATGAACATCTAAAAAGGGAGGTCGGTGTTTGGGGCCTAAGTGCCAACTTAATCAATATTATGATCGGCGCCGGCATCTTTGCCCTTCCTGCCATTGTTGCTGCCGGATTGGGCACTTCCAGTATTTACGCATATTTATTCTGTGGCCTGCTAATTACCCTGGTAATGCTCTGCTTTGCTGAAATAGGCAGTAAAGTAACTACTTCGGGAGGAGCCTACACTTATATTGAATCTTCTTTTGGACCCTATTTTGGTTTTCTAACAGTAATTCTTTTTGTGCTTTCCGCCTTATCGGCAGACGGGGCTGTTGCCAATGCATTGGTAGATGTATTGGGTTCTATTTTTCCTTTTTTTAAAACCGATTATGTTAGGACGTTGGTTTTCTTTATCCTGTTTGCCGGACTGGGCTATATTAACGTTAAAGGAATTAAGGAAGGAATGGTTTTGGTAAAAACAATTACTCTCACCAAACTTATTCCACTTCTATTACTGATATTTTTTTCTTGGGGACATGTTTCATTTAACAACCTTATAATCGATTCCACCCCAACAATTTCAGAAGTTGGCGCTATATCCCTTATTCTATTTTTCGCATTTCAGGGTGCCGAGACCGGATTATCTATAAGTGGCGAGGTTAAAAAACCGAATAGGACAATTCCAAGGGCAATATTTATAAGTATCATTGGTGTTTTAATTCTTTATATCCTTATTCAAACAGTATCACAGGGCGTGCTAGGGGCTTCCTTGTCCACTTATACCGAAAACCCCTTAAGCATGGTAGCCCAACAGGTTTTTGGTCCCATTGGTTTTACTATAATCACGATAGGTGCCGCGATTTCCATGCTAGGAAATTTAAGTAGTGAAATATTGAGTATGCCACGTGTACTTTTTAGGGCCTCTAAAGATAATGTACTTCCCCTTAGACCACTCTCAAAAATCCATGACAGATTCTCCACTCCCTACATCGCAATAATTACATATGCCACAATTGGGTTTCTATTGGCTTCCCTAGGGGGATTTGAACAATTGGCCGTTATTTCAAGTGCATCAATACTACTGGTTTATCTTGGGGTATCCCTTTCTGTGATAAGTTCAAGAAGAAAATCGGGCAAAACTACCAAACACCAATTTAGGATACCTGGAGGTTACCTGGTGCCTATACTCTCGGTAATTATTATTGTTTGGTTACTATCCAACCTTGAACGCAAAGAGGTTATTGGGTTTGGGGTTTATATTGCCATACTGACTTTGATATATTTCCTTAAGGACAAATTTTGGAAGAGAAAGTAGAAGTGTCAACAATCCTAAAAATTAATAATCAAAAATTTAGTTTTAAAGAACAATGGGATTAAGCCAATTTAGCTTTGTTCAATTTAGTAGAGAAAGACAATTCTTTTTTAACCCTAGAATTTTTGAACATGTACAAACGAGCTACTTTGTTTTCGTTTTTAACAGAAACTTCATTTTGGGTAGCAGTAACAATACTCATGGTAACAGTTTCAACTTTTACTTCCTGATCAACATTGTTGGCTTGTGCAGCTACTCCGATAAAAAGAACAAAGATTAAAGTTAAAAGCGTTTTCATGATGCGTTGTTTTGTTATGTAAATTTAACGCCACATGCACCTTGGCTTAGGTCACAAATCGTTTAAACCCCCTTATTTTTCGGTATCTGACAAATCTCCCGATAAAGTGTAGAAAATGCTCGGTGAGTGAAAACCGACCCAGGAAACGCTAATCGATGTTAATGGTATTTAATCGGTAATTCTTACAGGATTTTAGATCTAAAAATCATTAACCGGTCAGAATTTGTAGTAAAAAACTTGTAAATAGTAATTGATTAAAGATATGTTCTCCCGTTAATCTACTTCGTCATCATTCCCAGGACTCCCCTCTTCAATACCAAATACAAATATTAAGTGTAAATGAGTTTTGGAATTAAATAGGATCAATCCCAAAAGTTATGTGTGTGTGTGTATTAGAAAAAGATAGAATAGACTATACCAGGGTTCGCGTTCTGTTCATTTTTTGCATCGCCCAAAAAACGAACCAAAAAACGCTGGGCTGATTTTAAATTTCTTTAAATCCACCCACTTTCCACGGCCGCACCGCCCAGGCCACTTTCACTAAGGTGAAATACTCTATGGACGGCTTCCTTTGCCCAATGTTAAAACCACTTGATTTAAGACGAATTAAAAAATAGGCCGTTTCTTTGTTCCGTCAATTTATAGAGTTCATAAAAATCATTATCCGCTATTGAATATCGTTGAACATTGTCCTTAAAGTCCATTGTTGGGTAAATCTTCTTCCGTAGAGGAGATGACATGGCCGTAAAGAATTATTGAAGCCTTGGAAATAATTTAGGCCATGGCATCGGTCCATAAAATTCCAAGATTTTATGGACCACCTAGCGAAGAAGGGTCTTTTCTTTTGTTTCGTTTTCTTTGGACAAGCAAAGAAAATGAAAGAATAATTTCAACAAAAGTTTCTTAGGGTTATCCCCAATAATTAAAGCTAAAATCAAAAAACAAGATAAATCATGTTAATTCGAATTTTTGAAGAAACACAACAATTAAGCATGATTCAAGGTAACCTTCATGCTACCTAAGTATTTGTATATCCATAGCAAAATCGGAAGAAACCTCATTAAGCAAAAAGAAGTAATTCAAATCATAATAAGATTTTCATTGGTTAGACACCAATAGGTTTATATACATACTATGTTCTTCCCAAATGTAAATAGATATAATATCAGAACTTTTTGACTAAATAATAGTTCTTAAAAAGAAAACGATGTGATTAAGCCAATTTAGCTTTGTTCAATTTAGTAGAGAAAGACAATTCTTTTTTAACCCTAGAATTTTTGAACATGTACAAACGAGCTACTTTGTTTTCGTTTTTAACAGAAACTTCATTTTGAGTAGAAGTAACAATACTCATGGTAACAGTTTCAACTTTTACTTCCTGATCAACATTGTTGGCTTGTGCAGCTACTCCGATAAAAAGAACAAAGATTAAAGTTAAAAGCGTTTTCATGATGCGTTGTTTTGTTATGTAAATTTAACGCCACATGCACCCCTGTATAGGTCACAAATCGTTTAAACCCCCTTATTTTTCGGTATCTGACAAATCTCCCGATAAAGTGTAGAAAATGCTCGGTGAGTGAAAACCGACCCAGGAAACGCTAATCGATGTTAATGGTATTTAATCGGTAATTCTTACGTGTATTTAAAAATAAAAACAAGATTCATTCAATATTTGTAGTAATAATCCTATGATACTATCCGTAAATAACCAGTGAAAAATGAATTAAATAATATTGCTCCAATAAGGCTGTACCCTTTTTCAAATGCATAATTAATGGCTCTAAACCCCAGAGCAAGCCTTGCTCCCCTTTAAAGAACCCCCTTAAGGCTAAGTCAGGGTATCCAGCCAGAAACCCTACCAAAAGTCGGGATTCGTTCAACTATCGCGTTTCAATAAGGCTGAGGCCTTTGAAATAGGTGTTACACAAATGAAAATGATATTATAAAATTTTAAGATGGATATCCGTAAGTATTTTCCAATTACAAACACTAAAAGAGAAAGTATTTGACAAACGTACTTTTATCAAAACTGTCTTACCTTTATAAAGGCAGGATTATTGTAGTTGTATAATTCTGGTACCACCTAAATTGGTTGGACTAAAAAAATAGAACATAATAACATTAAGTAATTAACAACATGAAACTATTACAGATCATACTACTAGGGGTTCTAGGATTTACCACTATTAGTTGTCAATCCAAAACCAAATCCGAACAAAAGCATGAAATAATTGCCGAAGTCACTCCGAAGGAATTGCAACAATATGAAACTGCCTATTTTGCCAGCGGTTGTTTTTGGTGCGTGGAAGCTATTTTTGAAAGTGTAAAAGGAGTAAAGGAAGTTGTCTCCGGTTATTCTGGCGGGAAGGAAAAAAATCCCACCTATGAACAAGTGGGCTATGGCCGTACTACCCATGCAGAAGCGGTAGAGGTCTATTACGATCCCAAAGTGATTTCTTTTGAGACCCTGGTAAAAGTATTTTTTGGCTCCCATGACCCTACTACTTTAAATAGGCAGGGACCCGACAAAGGTGCCCAATATAGATCCATCGCCTTCTATAAAAACGACTCCGAAAAGAAGATCATAAACGACTATATTTCCAAATTGGAGAAGGAAAAGGTTTATTCAGCTCCCATAACTACAGAGGTAAAACCCTTTACTGTCTTTTATGATGCGGAGGACTATCACCAAGATTATGAAAAAAACAATCCCAACAACTCCTATATCTTAAATGTATCGGTACCACGACTAAAACGTTTTCAAGCTAAATTTCCGGAACTATTAAAGGATCAGTCCCATTAATGTATATACATCTCAAAGTAATGAGTCAATTTTCATAAATTCTGACCTACAGGAACAAGGAGAATAATTGAAATTTATAAATTAGGCCGACAGCAACAAGCATGTCGGCCTTTTCTTTTGGTCGATTTTTAATATCACAAACGGGCTAATTTTAGTGCATTAAGCCAATATTTAATCACTTTTTTATACCTTTCAAGCTCACATTAAAAAAAATAAGATTAAAAAAATGAAAGTACGATCAAAACTCCCATCCACCTTATTCTCAGCCATACTGTTGGCCTCCTTATTAATAGGTTGCGCAGGGACAGAAAAGGACAACACCCCGTGGGTTAATCTCTTTGATGGCAAAACCTTGAACGGTTGGAACCAAAAAGGTGGAAATGCAAAATATGAAGTAGTTGATGGAACTATTGTTGGAACCACTGTCCACAACACTCCCAATTCCTTTATGACCACCGACAAAATGTACGAGGATTTTATCTTGGAATTGGATTATAAGGTAGATCCATCCATGAATTCCGGCATTCAGATTAGAAGCAATAGCCTTCCATCTTATAGGAACGGACGGGTACATGGATACCAAATAGAAATTGACCCTTCCGAAAGAGCTTGGAGCGCTGGTGTTTATGATGAGGCCCGAAGGGGTTGGTTAAATCCGTTGGGAGATAATCCGCAGGCACAAAAGGCCTTTAAACAAAATGATTGGAACCATTACAGAATTGAAGCTATAGGGGACACCATAAAGACTTGGATCAACGACGTACCTGCCTCCTATTTAATCGATGATAAAACTGCAAGTGGCTTTATTGCGCTTCAGGTCCATGGTATTGGAAAAGACAAAACCGAAGGAACCCAAATTGTTTGGAAGAATATTAAAATACTTACAGACAACTTGGAAACCTATTCCAGAAAATCGCCCTTAACCCCTATTACCACGAAGAACAAGCTTACAGTTGGTGAAGAAAAAGACAATTGGAAATTGTTGTGGGACGGGGAAACTACCAACGGATGGAGAGGCGCCCGTTTGGACGGTTTTCCGGAAACCGGATGGGAAATAAAGGATGGTGTGCTTACCGTATTGCCTTCGGGTGGTGAAGAATCTGCCGCTGGTGGAGATATAGTAACTACCGACCTCTATGGCGATTTTGAATTAAAGGTCGACTTTAAACTTACCGAGGGTGCCAACAGCGGAATAAAGTATTATGTGAATACCGACCTTAACAAAGGACCAGGTTCTTCCATTGGTCTGGAATATCAAATTTTGGATGATGCTCGCCACCCAGATGCCAAGTTGGGGAATCATGATGGTAGTAGAACGGTAGCTTCCCTTTATGATCTTATTCAGGCAGACCCTAACAAGCCGATCAATCCTATTGGGGATTGGAATACGGCCCATATCAAATCGATCAACAACCATGTTGAACATTGGTTGAATGGGACCAAAGTTCTGGAATATGAAAGAAAAAGCGATGACTATCGCAAATTGGTTTCCGAAAGCAAATATGCAAAATGGCCAAATTTTGGTGAAGGGGACCAAGGACATATCCTATTGCAGGATCACGGGGATTTAGTCTCCTACAAAAACATCAAAATTAAAAGCATAAACAAAAGCGAATAAATGAAAACTAGAAGAGACTTTATTAAAAAAACGGCAGCGGGCAGTGCTGCCCTTAGCTTGGGAGGATTGGTAATGCCAAGCATGGGATACAGTAATATTATAGGGGCCAACGACAAAATAAATGTTGCGGTCATTGGGGTGAGAAGCAGGGCCAAGGCCCATTTCGTTGCCATAAACAAAGACCCCAATGCCAAAATACTTTATAGTTGTGATGTGGACGACAAAATATTGGAGGAACACAATGTTTGGTGCAAAAAGAATATTGGATATATCCCAAAAGTAGAAAAGGACTTTAGAAAGGTTTTGGAGGACAAAAATGTGGATGCCGTTTTCATAGCTACACCAGAACATTGGCATGCTCCAATGGCCATCATGGCCCTACAGGCAGGGAAACATGTTTATGTAGAAAAGCCTTGTAGCCACAATCCACACGAAAATGAGCTATTGGTAGCGGCACAAAAAAAATATGGTAAAAAGGTACAAATGGGAAATCAGCAGCGTTCCTCCCAAAGTTCCGCATTGGCCGTGAAGGAAATCCGTGAAGGAATTATTGGGGAAGTCTACAAAGGCGAGGCCTATTATTCCAGCAATAGGGGCTCTATCGGTATTGGGAATAAAATAGAAGTTCCCAACACATTGGACTGGGATTTATGGCAGGGACCGGCACCTAGGGAATCTTACAGGGACAATGTACACCCTTATAACTGGCATTGGTTCCGTACCTGGGGTACAGGGGAAATTCACAACAATGGTACCCATGAAATTGATATTTGCCGTTGGGCATTGGGTGTGGATCTTCCAAATAGCGTAACTTCCTTTGGTGGAAAGTACACCTTTAAGGATGATTGGGAGTTCGTGGACAACCAACAGGTGACCTATAAATTTGATGATGATAAATTCATTACCTGGACCGGACATAGTAGAGGCTTGATAAAACCAGAGCAACCTGGTAGAGGGGCTACCATTTATGGAAGCAAGGGAATGATAACCATGAGCAGAAATGAATACAACCTTTATAATCTGGATGGCAGTTTAATTAAGAAAGTAGAAGAAGGGGTTAAAAGTGCTACCACCAATACCATGGGTATGGGCGGTTTGGATGTAAATCACGTACACAATTTCTTCAGTGCCATCCGTCAGGACACTTCCCTGAATTCGGATATCAACGACGCCAGTATTTCTACCATGCTATGTCATTTAGGGAATATAGCCCAAGATGTAGGTAGAACCATTCATATTAACCCGACCACAGGAAAGGTAAAAGATGACGATGAGGCCATGTCCTACTGGAAAAGGGAATACCAAGAAGGCTGGGAACCCAAATTATAGTTCTAGGATTTCAATCATATAAAGAAGGGGATTTTCTATTGAAAACCCCCTTCTTTTTTTATTAATAATTCCCATTACCGCAGAACAACTTCTGTAAACTTGGAATTAACACGGATGGATATGCTACTAGTCTTGTTTATATTTCCAGTTCCCGTTGTTTCAACGCCATAGCTTTCCCTTTTTGTAATTGCGCTTTGCGATCGTTACGTTTACATTGTTCTACAATATCAATCTGAAACATTTCGGCCAGTTTCTTTTGTTGACGGGAGAGTTTTGTTACATTTAAATCATCCCCGATAAATCCCAATTACCTAAAGGACGATGGAATATTTGTAATGTTGCAAAAAAGAGTATTTTTATCTTAAATCTTAAAAAGCACTACATTGAATCAAGTTACAATAAAAAATAATTTCATAACACTGACCGTACTGGACTATGGGGCCATCATCCAAAAGTTGATATTAAAAAATAAGGAAGGGGTAGACACCAATGTGGTGGTGGGTCTGGAGGAACCTGAAAAATATTTAATGGACAACAAGTCTCTTGGAGCCTGTATAGGACGTTATGCAGGAAGAATATCCAATAGCGGTTTTCAAATCAATAACGTACACTATCCTATTTTTTCCAAGGATGGGGTACATCTTCACGGTGGACAAAAAGGCTTTGGGAAGAGATATTGGTCCATAGAGCAGGTACATGATGGGGAAAATCCCTTTGTAAAACTAAATTACCTAAGTCAGGATATGGAAGAGGGCTATCCTGGAAACCTAAAATCCACGGTAACCTATAAACTGGTAGGCCCATCCCTATTTATAATTCATGAGGCTACCACTGACAAGGCCACTCCTGTAAACCTGACCAACCATTCCTATTTCAATCTGGATGGTGCGGAAACCATAGACCATTGGAACCTAAGGTTGGCTTGCCCGGAATATTTGGAAACGGATGCAAAACTTCTTCCTACGGGAAAATTGGTTTCCGTAAAAAATTCGAAATACGATTTCCTGGAGTTAAAAAAGATTGGCCAAGTACGTTTGGACACCCCGTTTGTGATGGACTCCAGTCTTAAAAATAGTACCGTACTGACTTCAGACAACTCAGGTTTATCCATGGAAGTAGTAACCAATCAACCGGGAGTGGTAGTCTATACGCCACCCGCTTTTGCCGCCATCTGTTTTGAAACCCAAAATTTCCCGGATGCTCCCAACCAGCCCCACTTTCCAAATAGCATTTTGCAACCAGGAGAAACCTATCACAATGAAACCGAGTTTAGGTTTAGTTTCGTAAATTAGAACAATTAACCTAAGCTAAATCCAGGAATATGAAATTTCTTAAATGGTTATTAGTAGTTATCGTAGTGTTGGCGCTGGCCTTCTTTTTGTTTGGAAAATCCTATTTAACGGAACAGACCAAAAAGAACAGTCCTGAGAAAACAGCTACTTACAATAAAAATGGATTGGACCTAAGTGTAAAATACAGTAGTCCGTTCAAAAAAGACCGTATTATTTTTGGTGAATTGGTACCCTATGATGTGGTTTGGAGAACAGGGGCCAATGAACCTACCACTTTTACCACGGCTACCAACATTAGTGTTGGAGGCAAAAGCTTGCCCGCTGGCAGCTATGCTTTATGGACCATACCCGGCAAAGAGACCTGGAGCTTTATATTCAATAGTGAAATTCCCGAATGGGGAGTTACCATTTTAAGTGGTGGAAAGGAAACCACTAGAAACCCTGAAACGGATGTGGTAGAAATAGGTGTCCCTGTACAGCAATTGTCGCAAACCATTGAAAGTCTATCCATAGACTTTGAGGAAAACGAACAGCTTTACCTTAGTCTTGCTTGGGACAAAACCAAGGTAAGCCTTCCCATTAAAAAGTAAATTTGGCCACCAATAAAAACACGGACGGAAATATTAATTCTAAAACCAAAGCTTTTAGAAAAAGGAATCCGTCCGCAGCGGAACTGATACAAGGTATTTTAAATGGTGACATAGCCACCTTGGCTAGGGCTATTACATTGGTGGAAAGCACCAACAGTCAACATTTTCAAAAATCCAATGATATTATAGATCAATGCCTACCGCATAGTGGTAAGAGCATACGTATTGGAATAACCGGAGTTCCAGGGGTAGGTAAAAGTACCTTTATCGAAACTTTTGGCTCCTTCCTTACATCCCTGGGAAAAAAAGTGGCCGTACTGACGGTGGATCCTTCCAGTACCATTAGCAGGGGAAGTATTTTAGGGGACAAGACCCGAATGCCAGAATTGGTAAAGGACAAGAACGCCTATATCCGCCCCTCACCCACTGGTCATTCTTTGGGTGGAGTTGCCAGAAAAACCCGAGAAACTATAATCCTTTGCGAAGCTGCCGGCTTCGATACCATTTTAGTGGAAACAGTCGGGGTGGGTCAAAGTGAAACTGCAGTACACGGAATGGTAGATTTCTTTCTATTATTGAAATTGGCCGGTGCCGGAGATGAACTTCAGGGCATTAAAAGGGGCATCATGGAAATGGCAGATGCCATTGTTATCAATAAAGCCGATGGCAACAATATTGAACAGGCCAATTTGGCCAAAGTTGAATTTACTAAGGCGCTACACCTCTTTTCCCCAAAAGAAAATGGCTGGACTCCTAAAATCCTCAGTTGTTCCGCTATTCAAAAAACAGGGATATCGGAAATATGGGAAGTCATTAAAACCTACATAGACAATAAACCAGGCCTGGACGGAATAACCGCAAAAAGGAGAACACAAAACAAATATTGGCTACTACAGACTATTGAAGACCAGCTAAAACAACAATTTTATCAAAACAAAAACATAAAAAGTCATCTGGATCAAATGATACAATTAGTTGTAGATGGTAAAATTTCCCCGTTTAACGCCGCCGAAAAACTATTAAGTCTGGCCAAAGAAACCTAAACGCTGCTTTTTTGAGATAAGGTTTATTAAGAATAGCAACAAAAGGAAAAGGTTATGCCTTGGTAATAAATATCATAAACCTATTCCAATTTTAGCTCCACAATAAGATGTAGGGCCCAATGCCACATAGGTTGACAAAGTTGATTATCTTTGGCCCTAAATTTTAGCTACAAAAGCACTTATCCTTGTATAAAATGAATTACGAATTCACCATAATTATACCTGTCTACAATGAAGAAGATAATTTGGAACGCGTTGAAAAGGAGCTTAAGGACTACTTGACCATTTGCACAAAAAAGGCCAGGGTATTATTCGTAAATGACGGTTCAAAAGATAATAGCCAGCAATTAATAGAAACCATTTGCCAAAGAAACGAAGCTTTTAGTTTTGTGAAATTTGCCCAAAACAAAGGCTTGAGTGCGGCCATCAAAGCCGGCTTTGACTATACGGATACCCCCTTGGTAGGTTATATAGATTCCGACCTACAGACCTCGCCCGAAGATTTTAACCTGCTGTTGGAACATATTGATCAATATGATCTTGTAACCGGAGTAAGGGCAGATAGAAAAGATTCATTTGTTAAGAATGCCTCATCTACCATCGCCAATGGTATACGTAGAGCATTTACACATGATGGAATGGACGATACGGGCTGTCCCCTAAAGGTGATAAAAACCGATTTTGCCAAAAGAATACCGATGTTCAAAGGCTTACATCGATTTTTACCTGCTATGATCCTGCTACAAAATGGTACCATTGTACAAATTCCTATTCGCCACTTTCCACGTATGGCCGGTACTGCAAAGTTTGGTCTTTGGAACAGGTTATTGGGACCGCTTATGGATTGTTTTGCCTATTTATGGATGAAAAAAAAATATATTAACTACCAAGTAGATAAAATAGGGTAAATGGCAGATTGGATGGTTTATGCAATTGGCTTTATTGCCCAAATTCTGTTTTCCAGTAGAATGGTGGTGCAATGGGTTATATCTGAAAAGAACAAAAAAGTACTTACCCCTAGACTGTTCTGGCAATTAAGTTTATTGGCTTCTTTTCTATTATTTGTGTATGGGTGGTTACGTGACGATTTTGCCATAATGTTGGGACAGGCCATTACCTATTTTATTTATATCCGCAATATCCAGTTACAAGGTGAATGGACTAAATTACCGTGGGCCTTTAGGGTTTTTCTATGGATTTTCCCTGGGATCATTATTGTTTATGGATACAATAACAACGCCTATGACCTAAGGCAATTCTTCAGTAACGAAAACATTCCTATCTGGTTGCTATTATTGGGCAGTATAGCACAGGTTATTTTTACCTTTCGGTTTGTATACCAATGGATATATTCCGAAAAAAAGAAAACCTCCAGTCTTCCCTTTGGTTTTTGGCTACTAAGTTTAATTGGGGCCTCCTTAATTCTTACCTACGCCATTTTTAGGAAAGACCCGGTCCTATTTGCCGGCCATTCACTGGGCATGATTGTTTATTTAAGAAATCTATTTATCCTTAAAAATGAAGAGCATGACGTGGTTGAAAAATAATCCTATTGCCCTGATCTTCTTGGCGGGAATCTCCATTTTTCTATTTCATTTAAACGTTATCCCGGTTACAATCATGGAAGCCAGGAATTTCGTCACGGCTCGGGAGATGATTACGGACGGTAATTGGTTGCTGACCACAATGAACGACCTTCCTAGATATGAGAAACCCCCATTACCTAGCTGGATCACCGCCCTCTTTGGATCGATATTTGGATTGGAAAACATAGCCGGACTAAGGTTACCGACGATGTTGATGGCCATATTTTTGGGATATATAGGGTATCTGTTTTCCTTAAAAATACTTGACAATAAATTACACGCACTCATAAATGCCCTTATTTTATTAAGTTCATTTTACATTATCGTAATTACCGTTGAAGCTCCTTGGGATATATACACCCACGGATTTATGTTGACAGCCATTTACTTTCTATATAGTTTTTTTGACCATCCTGACAATAAATGGAAGAACAGTCTACTTGCCGGACTCTTTATAGGTCTGTCCTTTATGAGCAAGGGACCTGTTTCCCTATATGCACTCTTCCTGCCTTTTCTCTTGGCCTATGGCTTCGTATATAAATATAAGGGCTTCGGAGTTTACAGGAAATATATCCCCTTGGTTGTTATGATCCTCTTGGCCATGGTTATTGGCGTATGGTGGTTCCTTTATGTTCGCCTTGCCGATCCCAATGCCTTTTTGGCAATAACCAAAAAAGAAACAGCCAATTGGTCCAGCTACAATGTGCGCCCCTTCTATTATTATTGGAGCTTTTTCATACAAAGCGGAATATGGACCATTCCAGCCTTAATTAGTCTAATATATCCCTATCTTAAAAATAAGGTAAGTGATAAAAAGGCATACCGACTTAGCTTTCTATGGACTATTTTTTCGGTAATTCTACTTTCTATCATCCCCGAAAAAAAAGCCAGATATCTTGTTCCCGTATTAATTCCCCTCGCCCTAAATACGGGGTTTTATATGGAATATGTCATCAGAAATTTTAAAAGCTCCTTTGTACAGAAAGAAAAAATACCAGTATATTTTCATTTTTCCTTATTGGGACTAATTGGTATAGCCTATCCCTTTATTGCCTATTTATTACTTAAGGATGGTTTGAACGGCCTATGGGTTTACTATGTTTTGTCATCTCTTACACTTTTTGCTATTGGTGTATTACTTTTTGTACAACTTAAAAAGCAACAGATTTTTAGCTGCTTTTTGCTCTCTATAGCCTTAGTAGGTGCCATAAAATTATTAGCGATGCCTCTCACTGGAGCTATGGAAAAAAATACGGAGTATAGAAGTATATCTCAATTAAGAAAAGCTATGCAGGAAGAAGGATTAAAAACTTATTGCTTTGGTGAAATTGCTCCGGAAATGATTTGGGACTATGGCTCAGCAATTCCAGTACTTAAGGGGGAAGAGGAAATCCTAATTCCCGAAGGCGAAAAATTTGGAGTGCTGGTAATTCCGACAGATGAAAATGAATTTAAACGTATCTTTGACCCGGAATATAGCTATACGTTAAATACCGTGTACGATTTAAACTATAATGCCAACCCAGGAACCAAAGGACATAAGAACCGTTTAATAAGTAATTTATATATAGTTCAAAAACGATGATGAATATCTTTTCCAAAATTGAAAAAATAGGATACAGTATTTTACTGGCTATTGTTTTGTTTGGTCTTTATTTAGGCCTAAAGGACGACATTTATTTTGATGTTAACTATGCACAGGAAGATGGACCGGTGGAATGGGGTACTGCTATAATGTTATTTGGCATATTTGCACTTTCTCTCTACCACTTATTAACTTTATGGAGCAACAAAAAAATATTGTGGAAACTGGGGACCTTCATTTTTGTGGTCTTATTCCTTTTTGCTGCAGGTGAGGAAATCTCATGGGGACAACGAATCTTCGGAGTGGAATCCAGCGAATTTTTTATAGAAAACAACGCCCAGGGCGAAACCAACTTGCATAATCTGGTGGTAGGTGAAAAGAAAATAAACAAAATTATCTTCAGTCAGTTATTGTTCCTGGTGATGTTTCTTTACCTATTGATTACCCCTATCCTCTTCAGGAAATTTAATTGGTTTAAGGATTTGGCCAACAATTTTGCGGTGCCCATTGTAAAATGGCATCATACTATCGCATTTTTAGTGGCTACCGTTTTAGTTGCCCTGAATCCGGCCAGCCGAAAATGGGAAGTATACGAATTGGCTTTTGGTGCAATCTTTTTCTTGATTTTTTTAGGGCCCCTGAACAAGGAAATCTTTGAAAAGGAACAAACCAAATAAATTTAAGGCTTCAGTGTAAAAACAATCCTGAGATGGGATCTTAGGTCAGTGGTCGTATTTGTCAATTGCCTTTAGAAAAAGCTGCAGAAATAATCCTCCCAAAAAAGTTCCGATAATTGTTCCCGTTAGCACATCCAACGGAAAATGTACCCCTATATATATCCGGCTATAGGCTACCACCGAGGCCCACCCTATTAGAAACAGTCCGATATATTTATACTTTGTCCGTAATAAGGAGGTAAAGAAAACGGCCACGGCAAAAGAATTGGCAGCATGGGCGGAGAAATAGCCAAATTTTCCACCACAGGAACTTTTCACCAAACGCATTAACCCGTTTATCTCGTTGTCATGGCAGGGCCTCAACCGCTGCACGCCATACTTAAAAAAATTGGCCAACTGGTCCGTAACCAAAATAAGCAATGCAATGGCCACCAGTGTCATTAAAAGACGCTTTAGACCAAATGCCTTATAGGTTAAAAATGCCAAAAGGGCATAAAGGGGAATAGAACTCCATTTATTGGTCATGAAAAGCCAAAAACCGTCCCACCTGTCACTGCCCAAGTTATTAAGGAACAGAAATAATTCCTTGTCGTAATGTACCAACTGGTCCAACATAGGCTATTCTTCGTACCGAGAAATTTCACGGTCATAGAATGCCGTAGCTTGTTCAATTAAATTCTCAGCTTCAGCCTCCAGTTCCTTTTCATCCTCCTGGGTAAAATCCTCCAACCACTCTACCTCATCGTTCTCCAGATTTATAATAAATCTAGGATATTCGGTATGTACCACAAAAATCGCCGTAGGATAATCCGTATTGTCGCCTAATAAAAATTTTGGGAATTCCATAAAATAACTTTTTATTTAATTATCGATATCCCCAAAACTGTTACATCTTAGTAGATAACGACTTGCTTTAATATCAATCAATCTCTTGCAAGGCCCTTTGGGCAATTAGTTTCTTGGTCAAATAATTAAATCGAATATACAACATTATGGCAGATGCCGTTAGTCCGGACAACAAGCCGATCCATATCCCGGTACTCTCCAAGGAGGTATAAAGTCCTAGATAAAAACTAATGGGAAAGCCTATTATCCAATAGGCGACAAAGGTAATCATAGTGGGTATCCTAACATCCTGAAGTCCCCTTAGCGCCCCCAATACCACAACCTGTAAACCATCCGAAATTTGGAATACGGCCGCAACCAAAATTAGTTCGGCCGCAATCTTGATCACTTCCATGTTATCTACCAAATTGGTAGTATCACCCAGATCCAGATAAATTGTTGGCAGAAAATCATTTAAAGCAACAAAGGACGCGGCAAAAACAATTTCCAATATCAAAGTGAGCAGAAAAATAGATTGGGATATACGCCTTAATTCTTTAAAATCCATCAATCCTTTTTGATTTCCCACACGGATCATTGCAGCGACTCCCAGCCCCATACCTACCATAAAGGTCATACTGCTTAGGTTTAACGCAATCTGGTTGGCCGCTTGGGAATTCTTGCCCAAAACACCACTTAACCATACTGCCGCTGTAAAAATGGCTACCTCAAAAAACATCTGTAAGGCAGAGGGAAATCCGAGGTCAATGATTTTCTTCATGACCTTTTTCTCTATAATCGCAAAATTGAATCCCGTAACATAATCGTGAAATTTCTTTTTATTCTTGAGTAGTACCCAAAGAAAAATAACCATAATGATACGGGAAATCAACGTACCCCAGGCCGCCCCCACGATTCCCATTTTAGGAAAGCCCCAGGAACCGAAAATTAGCAGATAATTCAATAGAATATTTACAAAATTGGCAATTACAGTGGCATACATAGGATATTTTGTCTGGGACAATCCCTCAGAGAACTGCTTAAAAGCTTGGAATATAATTAACGGAACTAAAGAAAATGCCACTAAATCCAGATAGGGCATAGCCAATTCCACCACTTCTGGAGGTTGCTTCATTAGATACATGAGTGGCTTGGCCAATAGTATTATCCCAAAAAGTGAAATGCCCATTAGTGTGCACAACAAAAGACCGTGCTTAAGAGCGCTTTTTCCTGCTCCAACATTGCCCGCCCCATCGGCCTCCGCCACCAAAGGCGTAATGGCGGTAGAAAACCCTATACCCAAGGACATGGCTATAAACACAAAACTATTGCCCAAGGAGACCGCTGCCAATTCCGCCGTCCCCAATTGCCCCACCATAATATTGTCGGCAAATTGTACAAACGAATGCCCCAACATTCCCAAAATAACAGGAAATGAAAGGGATAAATTATAACGAAACTCCTTTGTATATTTCTGCAACAAGACGCTTTAATTTGAAGGGGCAAATATAAGGGTTAGCTTTGGTTTTAGAACAATGGAATTTTCCATTTAATGCCATTAATCTCAAAACGAACCTGCCATGCATTCCGTAAAATTAATCACTTAACCAAAAAAATAATAAATGACCAATATCATAGAATCTGCTATTTTATATTTTTAAATTACCTCTCCATAAATTTTGCGACAGTTCTAAAGTGCAAGAAAAGTATTTTAGAATGCAAAAAAAATACCCTATATTGAAAAAATACCAACCAATATGGGGCTTAGAAGCTATATTGCTATGCTATTAATACGAGGTTTGAAAGAAAATTACTACCCGTCCTATAGATTTAGCACATCCATATATAA
The DNA here is from genome assembly GCF_018860365.1 of Arenibacter algicola. Classification (GTDB taxonomy): domain Bacteria; phylum Bacteroidota; class Bacteroidia; order Flavobacteriales; family Flavobacteriaceae; genus Arenibacter; species Arenibacter algicola_B. The sequence goes on along the minus strand of NZ_JAHKPO010000003.1, from coordinate 1,155,670 downwards.
AAGTAAATAAAATCCCCAAAATGGATAAACTTGAAAAATCCACCAAAAAGAGGTATCTCTTTTTTATTACTACCATTGTTCTAAGTATAATTTTAGCGGTACTATTTTTCCAAAATCGGATTGATATTCTAACTTCCGATGTACACCTAATTAACATCGCAGGAAGACAACGCATGCTAAGTCAGCGTATTTCGAAACATGTGTTTGCCATAAACTTGGACCAAGGCGTAATAGCCAATAAAGTTTATCTCGATAGTCTAAAGGGTTTAACCTCTGAATGGCAAAAAAATCAGAATTACCTTATTGCGGCCAACAAAGACCTACCCAATTCGGATAAAATTGACGACTTATTCAATGCCTCGCGACCTAGTACCACTAAATTATTAAATGCTGCCCTTAAAATTCTAGATAATCCCAATAGTCCTGACATCCTGGGTTCCAGTATAAATACCATAAGACAGGAAGAATCACCGGTTTTGACAAGTATGAACAATATTGTGTTGGAATATCAAAACACAGCAGAGAAGAATCTTTCCGATCTTTACAGTATTACATATCTTGTTGCTCTTATAGTTGCAATGGTAATCATTGGTCAATTTGCCCTAGTCTTTTTACCGCTGATAAAAAAGCTTAAAGAAAAGTCTAATTCATTACAGCTTGCCAATATAGCCTTGGAAACTTCCAATAAGGAGATACAAGAAAAAATGGATCAGGTAAATGACCTGCAAGCCGATCTAAAGGTAAAGGAGGAACACAATAAGATTTTTATTGATAAGGCACCCAATGCCATGGCCATGTTCGACAATGACATGAGGTTCCTTGCTGCATCAGATCGTTGGAGGAGCGATTATAATTTAAGCGACAAAGAAATTACGGGTAAATCCCTCTACGAGATTTTTCCGGAAATTGAAGAAGAATGGAAAAAAATTCACCAAGATTGTCTTGCAGGGGCTATACATCACGAGGATGAAATAGCCTATAAATGGCCAGATGGTAGGGTCCAATGGCTTAGCTATGACATTAGGCCCTGGTATATTTCTCCTGATACAATTGGCGGATTGTTAATATACACTTTGGATATTACCGCTATAAAGGAAAAGGAAAAGGAAAAACTCCGTATCGAAGAAATCCTGGACAAAACCAACGAAGTGGCAAGAATTGGTACTTGGGAAGTTGATACCATTAATGGCAAAATCCATTGGAGTACAGTAACCTGTGAAATACATGAAGTGCCCTATGATTATGTGCCAGAACTTGAAACAGCCATTAATTTTTTTAAAGAAGGGGAAAGTAGGGACAAAATTCAACTGGCGGTAAACAATGCTATCGAAAAAGGAATCTCCTATGATGTAGAAGTTGAGCTGATTACCGCAAAAGGGAATAGCCGTTGGGCAAGGGCCATAGGCCAGGCGGAAATGGTAGACGGGCAGTGTGTAAGATTATATGGAGTGTTCCACAACATCAACGATATTAAGGTTACGGAAAATGCCTTAAATAAGGCCAATGAGGAACTAAGCGCCATTTTTAATGTTGGCCCAATCTCCATTATCGGAACGGACATGAATGGATTAATTACCCATTTTAATAAAGGTGCCGAAAATTTATTGCAATATTCAGCTGCAGAGATGATTGGAAAAATGACCCCAGAAATCATACATGTGCGCGAAGAGGTGGAAAAGCATGGCAAGGAGTTGTCAAAAATATTTGGCAAAACTATTAGCGGTTTCGATGTTTTTGTGGAACATGCAAGACGAGATAGTTTTGAATCCATGGAGTGGACCTACGTGCGTAAAGATGGCACACATTTCCCTGTACAATTAATTACAACTGCTATTAAGGGGCCGAATGGAGATATAAATGGATTTTTAGGGGTGGCCACAGACATTTCCGAAACGGTCAATAACCGAAAAAAGTTAATTGAAGCTAAAGAAAACCTTGAAGTCCTCACTAAAAAACTTACAAACCAAAACCGCCAATTGGCAGATTTCGCACATATAACCTCGCATAATTTACGATCACCTGTAGCCAACCTACAAACTCTATCCAGTTTCTATAAAGATTCTGAAAGCGAGGAGGAGCGTAGCGAATTATTTGAGAAATTTGAAATTGTAATAGACCACCTCTCCTCTACCTTGAATACCATGGTTGAAGTAATCCAGACCACAGACGACAGTACCAAGGCTACCAAGGAATTATCCTTTGAAAAAACACTAATCAAGACCCAAGAAATCATCTCTAGTCAGATAGAACAATCTGGCGCTATAATTAAAAGTGATTTCTCAAAAGTACCCACTGTGGTCTACAACGACATATACCTCGACAGCATTTTTCTCAATTTAATTTCCAATGCCATTAAATATAAATCGGAGGATAGGATCCCTGAAATTTATTTGGAATCCAAAATTGAAAATAGCAAAACAATACTGAGCATAAATGATAATGGATTGGGAATAAATATGGACAAACACGGTCATAAATTGTTTGGGCTTAACAAGGTATTTCACAGCCATCCAGAAGCAAAGGGGGTTGGACTTTATATGACCAAAGTTCAGATCGAGGCTATGGGAGGTTCCATTTCCGCCACTAGTAAAATTGACGTGGGATCTACCTTTACCGTGGTTTTTTAATTTATTGGGGGGGGGCAATTTAAAATCTTGTAATCAATATTTTTAGATGGTGTATTGATGCTTTTTCGGTATAACACCCTGCCTGCTTAAAAATTAAATACTCTTGGCCTCCTCCCAAAAAACATCCATTTCGGTCAAGGTCATATCCTTTAAGGCCTTTCCCTGTTCCTTGGCCTTGTTTTCCAAATATTGAAAGCGCTTAATAAACTTCTTATTGGTACGCTCCAAGGCGTTTTCTGGATTAATATTCAAAAATCGGGCATAATTTACCATGGAAAACAGCACATCTCCAAACTCGGACTCCATGGCGTCCGCATTTCCTTGTTTAACCTCATCTTGGAATTCTTCCAGTTCTTCCTGAACTTTTTCCCATACCTGTTCCGGTTTTTCCCAATCGAATCCAACTCCGGCCACCTTATCCTGAATACGGTTGGCCTTGACAAGGGACGGAAGACCTTTTGGAACTCCTTCCAAAACACTTTTTTTGCCTTCTTTTAATTTGATTTTTTCCCAATTCTGCTTCACTTCTTCTTCATCTTTCACCACAACATCTCCATAAATATGTGGATGCCTATTGATCAGTTTGTCACAGATATCATTGGCTACGTCTGCTATATCAAAATGTTTGGTTTCACTTCCAATTTTAGCATAAAATACAATGTGGAGGAGAACATCGCCCAATTCCTTTTTTATTTCCTCCAAATCATTGTCCAAAATGGCGTCGCCCAATTCATAGGTTTCTTCAATGGTTAAATGACGTAGCGTTTGCATGGTTTGCTTTTTGTCCCACGGACATTGAGCTCGCAATTCATCCATAATTGTGAGTAGACGATCAAAAGCTTTTAATTGGGATTCCCGAGAATTCATAAGGTTGACTTTTAAACAAAAATACAAAGTCTGTATGGTTCCAACTATCGTATGTTCCGAGTTTTTTAGCTAACTTTAGTTCCTTACTTTCGGACAAAACCAATATGACCCATAAAAAAATAATTTTAATACTAGCCATTATTGGCTTTATACTTATGTCTTGGGCAATTCAGATTGATATGGGTATATTCCAAGGCCATGGGGATATTGGCGAAGTAAAACATAAGGGGTCACTGGAATTTAATCGCAAGGATAGTACTTATACCATTTCAGCTAGTGGGACCAATATGTGGTTCAATAACGATCAGCTACATTATGTTTGGAAAAAAATGTCGGGGGACGTTTCCCTGGCTGCCGATATTGAGTTGTTGGGCAAAGGTGTTGACCCACATAGAAAAGCTTGTTTAATTATCCGCCAAAACCTGGAGCCGGGCTCGGCCTATGCCGATGTGGCCGTTCATGGCGATGGTATGACCGCCATTCAATATAGAGAAGTGGATGGAGATATCACTCGTGAACTTCAGTCCAACATAAAATCTCCTAAACGTGTCAGAATTGAAAAGGTGGGCGACTATCTCTATATGTCCCTCGGCAAAGCGGATGGAGAATTGGAATCATCTGGAGGTGCCATAAAAGTCCAGTTTAAAGCTCCTTTCTATATTGGACTTGGCGTTTGTTCCCATAACAACGATGTAGTGGAAACTGCAAAATTCTCCAAAGTTGTATTGGAAAAATTGGAAGCAAAGCCAGACTCGCTTAAAAAATTGGAAAGCACTTTGGAAATTATTCCGATAGCTACTTGGGACAGAAAAGTTATTCTCCAATCCGATAAACGCTTGGATGCACCAAATTGGACACCGGATGGAAAGGATTTGATATATAACAGTATGGGACTACTATATCAAATTCCAATTGAAGGAGGTGATCCCAAACTAATCCCCACAGATTTCGCAAAAAGAATCAACAATGACCACGGCGTTTCGCAAGATGGTAAGATGTTGGTGATAAGTGATCAGACAGAAACCGGAAAATCATTGATCTATACACTTCCTATTGAAGGTGGTGTGCCGAAAAAAATAACTCCTAAAGGTCCTTCCTATTGGCATGGATGGTCTCCAGATGGCCAAACATTAGCCTATTGCGCAGAGCGAAATGGCAATTATGATATTTATACCATTCCTGTTAATGGAGGTGAGGAAACAAGATTGACCACTACAGAAGGACTTGACGACGGACCGGATTACTCCCCCGATGGAAAATATATCTACTTTAATTCTGCCCGTAGCGGAACCATGCAGATATGGCGTATGAAGCCTAACGGAAGTGAACAGGAACAACTTACCACGGATGAGTACCATGATTGGTTTGCCCATCCGTCCCCGGATGGAAAATGGTTGGTCTATATTTCCTTTGAGCCGGATATTCCAGCAAATTTACATCCCTCAAACAAAGATGTAATGCTTCGATTAATGAATCTTGAGACCAAGGAAATTAAAACGATCGCCAAATTGTTCGGTGGTCAGGGCACCATAAATGTCCCCTCTTGGTCACCTGACAGCAGCCGTTTGGCATTCGTCAGTTATCGATTAAAATAAAATTTAACTAAACCCAGGATAATAATAAACCAACCAATAAAAATGAAACCTAAAATGACACCAAAAAAAATAATATCAACTACTTTTTTACTATTGCTTTTTGGAATGCTATCCGCTCAGAACGTGTTGCAAAAGGCCAATATTTTTGTTAACAGTTTATCCGAGGAAGTAAAAGCCAAAACACTATTTACTATAGAGGACACTGAACGCTTTAATATGAATTATGTCCCCATTCCCAGAGCTGGAGCCACCTTCCATGATTTTGACGAAACACAAAAAAAGGCAGCGCTCGATCTGCTACGGGCTTCCTTGAGCGAGGAAGGTTTTCGGAAGTCACAAGAAATTATGGAACTGGAAAAAGTATTGAGAATTATTGAAAATGACGATAACGATAAAATGCCCGATGGCAGACCAAGACGCGATCCGCTAAATTATCACTTTTGCATTTTTGGTAATCCATCCAAGGATAAACCATGGGGATGGCGATTTGAAGGACACCATCTCTCCTTAAATTTCACTTCCACCGATGGTGCCATTAGCTCCTCTACCCCTACCTTTTTTGGAACCAACCCTGGCATTGTACGTAGCACAGAATACAAGGGCAAGGAAGTACTGAAAAAAGAGGCAGAACTAGGTTTTTCCCTTTTACACTCCATGAGCGAAAAACAATTAAAAACAGTAGTATTTACAGATGTTGCCCCCCACGATATCGTTACTACAACCGAAAGAAAGGTGAAACATGTGGAGCAATTAGGAATCTCTTATAAAGCCATGTCCAAGTCCCAAAAAAAGATTTTTATGGAACTGCTGGATCTGTACATGAATAATTACGAGCATGAATTTGCTACCGGGTTTAGGGACAAAATAAACAAGGCGGGAATAGAAAATTTAACTTTTGCCTGGGCCGGAAGCCTGCAACCTGGCAAAGGGCATTACTTCCGAATTCAGGGTCCCACTCTACTTATCGAATACGATAACACCCAGAACGAGGCCAACCATGTACATACTGTAGTTCGTGATCTAACCAATGACTACGGGGAAGATGTACTAAAGGCCCACTATGAAAAAGACCACAAGCACTGATTTCAGAAAATAAGAACTTAAGTTTTACGGCATATAATAACGAGATGAAAAAAGTTATAAATCTATTTTTAGCATTACCCATACTGTTTTCCCTATCCTGCAAATCGTTACAAACCTCCCTCATCGCCAAGGATGCCAAAGTACAGTTAGTGTCATCGGAATACTCCTTTACCGAAGGACCTGCTGTGGCTCCCAACGGGGATGTGTTTTTCACAGACCAGCCCAACGATCGTATCATTAAGTGGTCTGCGAAGGATAAAGCCGTATCCGTATATATGGAGCCTTCCGGGAGATCCAACGGACTCTATTTTGACCACCAAGGAAATCTTTTGTCCTGTGCCGATGATAAAAATCAACTTTGGCGAATAGATTCCCAAAAAAATGTCACGGTCCTAATTGATGATTTTGAAGGCAAAAAATTAAACGGTCCCAATGATCTATGGATAGACCCAAAAGGAGGCATATATTTTACGGACCCTTTTTATAAACGTCCGTATTGGACGAGAACTGAACAGGAGATAGAAGAACAGCGTGTTTACTACCTTACTCCCGATCAAAAGGATATTATTATTGTGGCCGAGGACTACGTAAGGCCAAATGGCATTATTGGCAGTAAAGATGGTACCCGTTTATATATTGCCGATATAGGTGATAAAAAAACCTATTCCTATACCATAAATCCCGATGCCAGCTTAGGCAATAAAGCCCTGTTTGCCAATATGGGCTCGGATGGCATGACAATGGACAACCAAGGCAATGTATACCTTACAGGGGATGGGGTTACGGTTTTTAATCCCCAAGGTGAACAAATTCTACATATTCCTATAGATCAGAAATGGACGGCCAATGTAACCTTTGGAGGAAAAAACCAAAAAACATTATTTATAACGGCCATGACCTCATTGTATACCTTGGATATGAACGTACACGGAATTAGATAATATAAGTGATTACCGTAAACTTATAGCCAAGATAATAAAGACACTTTTAATCAGAAACTCTAAACAAAAAGGGTGTCCTGAGATAAGAACAAAAAAACAATTAATACAGACAATCATGAAAAAAGGAATGATTAAAGTAAGTGTTTTGTATCCTAACGGAGCAGGCAAAAAATTTGATATGGATTATTACAGCAACCAACACATATCCTTGGTTGGAGAATTATTAGGGGATTCAGTGAAGGCTGCAACCATTGAAAAAGGTCTGGGAGGAGGCACCCCTGGCTCAACTGCTACCTATGCAGCAATGGGAAATTTATATTTTGCATCTATGGATTCATTTCAAAATTCCTTCGGTCCGAATGCAGAAAAAATTATGGGAGATCTTCCTAATTTTACTAATATTGAACCTGTTGTTCAAATTAGTGAGGTAATCATTTAAAAAAGTTAGGATAGTCTACCAACTTAATTGATCAAATCGAACATTCGACTATATTTAATGATAATACTATTATTTGTGGGGTCACCTTCTCTAAGGTTGTAATTGTACACCACAAAAAGACCTGTATTGGCACGCTGCAACCAGCCCAATCGTAAATTTACCGCCCACAGTTCATTTGCGGAATTGTTCTGTACCAAACTCTGAACATACAGATTTGGCCTAAAGGAATAGGTCATTTGACTTCGGAAAATATTAGCCGTAAAATCACCTACAGGTAATTGGTAATTGTTGTAGAGATAAATAAAATCGGAATTGAATTTATCTCCCAATCGTATGCTCAAGGTGCCACTTTGCTGATAACGTTTTCCCCCAAATGAACCGCCGATCACCGAACGAATATTTATAGCGACTGGCTTACTCTTATTGGTAAAGAAAACCAATTGGGATTCCGAGTGCCTATAGGTACCGGGCAGCACGGTAACCCCGTCTGAAATTTCAAAAGGATCTAAAACCCCTTCTGTGGTAAGGTTTAGACCGGTATGGATTTCCATTCCACTTTTAAACTCCCAATGGTTGTCAATATGGGTATAACTAGTTTCCTGAAAGCCCTCAAAATTCCAAAAACTGTTGTAGGAAATATGAGGCCTTAATTCCAGTATTACCGAGTTTTCGTTTTTTGGTCTATAGTGATATAAGATGCGGGCCTCCGGCTTCCTGAAGGCCGAACGCTGTAAAAAACCAACTTCAGGATTAAAGCCTTCTCCAACCTCGGTATACCCTGCTCCTATTTCCCAACTGTTCCAAATGTAGTCGGTTTTGAGCCGGAAAGAATGCTCATTTATGGTATCTGTTGGTCCATTGGTACGGGCATAAAATCCGGTCATTCTAGCCTTACGCCCCAAACCCAGTTTTCCATCCAGGGCTATGGTACTATTAAAGTCATCTTCGATACCTATTCCTGAACGATTAATAAATGCTGCACCCAAGGCGGAACGACCTTTAAATTCATGGTTTACTCGTGCTACCGTAAAATTATTCTTTTGTATCCCTGCATCTTCAACCTCATCCGTAAACATGGTTAAAAGTCCAACATTGGTCCGGTCCAATTTTCCGGATAATCTGGCCCCTCCAATTATGGGAACTATATTTCCATCATCCCCTATTCCAATACGTCTACTAAAAAACAGGTCTACTTCCCCTGGACTCCCAACACTGAACAAGCCTGCATTCTCTAAAAAGAAGGGACGTTTTTCTGGAAAAAACAAATTAAAACGATCCAGGTTCACCTGTTGTTCATCTACCTCAACCTGGGCAAAATCGGTGTTATAGGTAAGATCCAAAGTAAGACTTGGTGTAATACTAAATTTTATATCCCCACCCACCTCGGGCGTAAATTTGGCCTTAGGGTCCTCGGCTTCAAAATCTTTGGCCAACTGCCCCAGCACATAGGGAATAACCTTTAAGTTTCTTGGGGTTTTAAGATTTAGGCCCGTAAGGGTGCCGGCCAAGGAAAGTCTATTTAAGTTAAAACCTATAGGCATTGGCGACCAATAAACAATTTCATTGGTCTTCCTTATATTTCTGCGAAAATTAATGCCCCAATCCTTGCCAGGCTGAAATCTTATGGTACGCAAAGGAATGGCAAATTCTGCACTCCAACCTTCGTCGTGCACTGAAGTCCTGACCTTCCACGAACCATCCCAGTTTAAATTAAAGCCACCTATGGTACCGCCTTGTTGCCTATTAGTATTCTGGTTACCCTGGCCTTCATTATCTACCTGGGCATCATATTCCACTCCAAGGGAATTGGTTCCAAAAATAAAACCATTCTGATTATCCTTATAGGTATCCACTATAAAAAGAAAGGCATCGGTGTTGTCCAACAAAGCATCCCTCCTAGCATCGGAGACTACGAGGCCATCAGGGTCCGAATCATAACAGACTACTGCCAAATAAAAAGTATGTTCCGTATAGGCAATTCTTATCTCCGTGCGTTCACTGGCCATTTGCCCGTAATTAGGTTGACTTTGTAATAAGCCCCCAAACGGTTCTATCTTTTGCCAAACCTCATCTTTTAGAATATTTCCGTCGATCATAGGTTCGGTTTCAATGGGAACTGCAATAGCGGTTGGTCGTGTTTGGTTGTCATTATCAAAATCGGGGTTTTGGGAATATCCAATTTTAGACAAACATAAAACGGCGAAAAGAACAAAAACAAATTTCTGGATGGGCATAGTATTTTTGGTTTGTTGGTATTGGTATGGCCAATTACTCTAATATAATAACAATTAAGGAGTTAATGGAACAATTTTTAAATCTTATCTTTAAAAGTTAAATTCATGAAAATCTTGAAATACATAGAAAACCTTGAAATACAATAACCCATTTATAACGCTACTGTTCCTTCTATTAATCCTGGTGATGCCTATCAATGGGCAAACTGGTTCCAATGCCCTGCCAAGTGTAACCATATCGGGAATTGATAAGGAAAAGCTAAACCGATATGATCATTTTCTTAAAAAAGAAATAAACGAAAGAAGGGCTCTTGGTGCCGCTTCCTATGTTATGAGAAGGGGAGAAATTGTTCACGAAATAGCCTTTAGATATAGTAGTATGGCAGATAAGATCCCTATTGAACAAGATCAATTGTTCCATATCATGTCCATGACAAAGCCTATCGTAACCGCAGGGTTTATGATGTTATATGAGGAAGGATATTTCTATCTTGCGGATCCGGTCTCCAAATATTTACCCCAGTTCAAGAATCTAAAGGTTGCCCAGGATTTGGATCAAGGGGCAAATGGTTTACCAGTCGCTCATCACAAAATACTAATCAACACAACAATGAAAAACCCTATACCTTTTACTGGATGACCGTTTTGGGCACCTAACCTACTTGCTCACTGACAACGTGATACCAGGGCTTTACCAATGGCCAGTAGCTTAAAGACTGTGGTACCTCGACATCAACCTTAATCTAATGTCAACCAATGCTGGATTTTACCATTAGCGAACAACCAATGTTCCCTGTCGAAAATTATTTGTCAAGAACAATAAATATTTTAATTTAAACCTTTAATTTAAATGCATTGAAAAAACTCACTTATTTATTCCTTTCTTTGGCGTTCCTTGGTTATGGCCAAAAAACCCCGGCCTTTCAAAATGAGGTAAAGGCCATTCAGAAAAAATATGAATCCCACTGGGATTCCTCCAAAGAAACCATAGTATTTACCGGTAGTTCCAGCATTAGAATGTGGAAAAACTTGGAATCCATGTTTCCTGACCACCAAATAATCAACTCGGGCTTTGGCGGATCCCAATCTTCCGATCTCTTCCGGTATTACAACGAGCTCATATTACAATATAATCCCAAGAAGGTTTTTATCTACGAAGGCGATAATGATATTGCTGCCAAGAAAAAGACCAAAGATATTATAGATACCACCCGTGAAATCATAAATAAGATTAGGGAAAGAAATAATGCAACCCAGGTGGTGATCATAGCAGCAAAACCAAGTTTGGCAAGGTGGAACCTAAAAAGAAAATACATGAGATTGAACAGGGCGTTCGAAAAGCTATGTGAAGAGGACAGTACCTTGCAGTTCGCCAATGTATGGGATGTGATGATGGATGGAAAACAAGTGAAACAGGATATCTTTATAGGTGACGGACTTCATATGAACAGTAAGGGGTACGACCTGTGGTTTTCTGTCATCAAACCTTATATGAATTGATCCTAAGGACAGGAACAACCAAATAATACTAATACAATCTCTCTAAATGAAAAAATCAATTCTATTTAAATCGCTAGTAGTACTGATAGTTTTTACTGCCTTTGTAGCCTGTCAACAGGAAAAAAAGAAAGTAATCAACTTTCCAATGACAGATCTGACTGCGGAAAATTTAATTCCCAAACCCCTTAGGATAATCCCCACCAATAGTGCCTTTGGGTTGGATAAAAACACTATTATCTATACATCTCAAAATGCTGCAGGTTTTCCTGAGGTTGGCGAGTTCTTATCGGAAAAAATAAAATGGCAGACCAATTTGGACTTGGCGGTAAATTCTTCAACCAATACCACCTCCCAGCGGATTATTTTTATTAATCAGTCCGATAGCACTGAATTTTCATCCAAGGAAGGTTACGACCTGTACATAACCCAAGATTCTATAATCCTTAATGCAAAAACGGCCGAAGGTGCCTTTAGGGGAATACAGACCATAAGGCAAATTATTCCAGAGACCAGTAATGACACCCTTTCTGAAAATAAAATGTGGTTGATTCCCACTGGTAAGATCATAGACAATCCGAATTTTGAATATAGGGGGTCTATGTTGGATGTGGCTCGACATTTCTTTGGGGTGGAGGATGTAAAAAAGTATATCGACATATTGGCCTATTATAAAATTAACGCCTTGCATTTGCACCTTGCAGATGACCAAGGCTGGAGGATAGAAATTAAATCATGGCCCAAGCTTACCGAAATAGGTGGAAGTTCTGAAGTGGGTGGCGGTCCAGGTGGCTTTTACACCCAAGAGGAATATAAGGACATTGTAGCCTATGCCGCTAAACATTTTATAACCATAATTCCTGAAATAGATATGCCTGGGCATACGAATGCAGCATCGGTTTCCTATCCCATTCTAAATGGAAACGGAAAAACGCCCAAAATTTATACGGGTACCGAAGTTGGGTTTAGCACCTTTGACACACGTAAGGATACTGTTTATGCATTTATAGATGATGTCGTAAGGGAAATATCGGCCATTACTCCCGGTCCGTATTTTCATGCCGGCGGCGATGAAAGTCATGTTACCAAGAAGAAGGATTTTATCCATTTTGTTTCCAAAGTGGACAAAATTGTAAAGAAATACGGAAAAAAAATGATAGGATGGGATGAAATTGTGCATGCTGACATTGATACCTCTGCCATTGCACAGTTTTGGGCCAACGAAGAAAATGCTAAACTGGCTGTGAAAAAAGGATTGAAAATAATATTATCCCCAGGAAAAAAAGCCTATCTGGATATGCAATATGATACCCTTTCCAAATACGGACTTCATTGGGCAGGCTACATTCCCGTGGATACAGGCTATGTTTGGACACCAGAAAGATATGTCAAGGGAATCAATAAGGAAAATATTTTGGGAATTGAAGCACCTTTATGGTCAGAGACCGTTAGCAATATGGATGAAGTGGAATATTTGGCCTTTCCCAGGATGATCGGTTATTCCGAACTTAGTTGGAGTACCGAAGAAAACAGAAATTGGGAAAATTACAAAGTAAGGTTGGGCAATCAGGCTCCATATTTGGATAAAATGAATGTAAAATACTACCCTTCGGAACTCATAGACTGGAAAAAAAGCAAGTATACCTACAAAACTATTGATAAGGACTAATTATTCATTAAGCAATACTATCGGCTATAATCTATATATTTAATATATTGTAAGCCCCTAATTATCAGACTTTACCTGTTTGGCTATTTAACCCAATTTAAATACTGAACAAATGAAAGCCCTTATTCTAGTTATTACCCTGCTGTTGGGACAATTGTGCTATCCCAATAAGGAAAACGATTCTATACCCAAAGCCGAAGTAGCTACCACTATGCAAAGTGTTACCATTAATGGCAACACCATTTATTTAACGGCAAAAGCGGGAACTTTTGAGGTAAAGGACGAATCCAACAAGCCAATTGCATTAATGGGCTTTACTTACTACACAAGGGATTCCAAAAGAGGATTGTCAACACAAAGACGACCAATAGTTTTTGCCTTTAACGGAGGACCCGGATCTTCCTCTTTTTGGTTGCACATGGGTATTTTGGGGCCAAAAAGAATTGTAGTGGACGACCCGAAATCAACACCGGCGGCACCCTACAAAATTGTCAACAACAACTACTCTATTCTGGATATAGCCGATCTGGTAATGATAGATCCCGTAGGTACCGGTCTAAGCATACCTATAGGAAAGGCCAAGTTTAAGGACTTTTGGGGGGTAGACCAGGATATCCGCAGCCTTTCTTTGTTCATTACCCAGTTTCTGATACACAATGACCGCATGAACAGTCCCAAATTCTTATTGGGAGAAAGTTACGGGACCTTTAGGAATGCAGGCTTAATGAACACCCTATTGAACCAAGGAATTGCCATGAACGGCGTTATAATGGTATCTGCGGTATTTGACCTTCGGACCCTACTATTCCCGCCAAATGACGACTTACCGTATATAGTTCATTTTCCTACCTATGCGGCAACAGCATGGTATCATAATAAAATAACGGATAAACCAGAAAATGTATACGAATTCCTTGAGACAGTTAGATCCTTTACCGAAAACGAGTACACTCCTGCCCTCTTTAAAGGAGATCAACTTTCTGAAAATGAAAAAAGTAATATTGCATCAAAGCTTGCCTATTACACTGGCACAGACACCAACTATTGGCTAAAGGCCGATCTTAGGGTAACAGCATCAGAATTTTTTGCGGAATTCTTAAGGGACAAAGGTGAAATAGTTGGCCGACTGGATTCCCGCTTTACCGGAATCAATGAAGATCTCCTTGCCCAGGAAGGAAGTCATGATCCACAAAGCCTGGCCATTTCCCCTGCCTACATTAGCGGGTTTCTGGATTATTTTTACGGTGACCTAAAAGTAAATAAAAACTTGTTATACTCCCTCACCGCAGGCAGAAGGGACGGCTTTAAATGGGATTGGTCCCACAAAGGGAATGAAAGATGGGGTGCTACAGCAGCAATCAACACCGGTATTGACATGGCCACGGCATTATCTAGAGATCCAAACATGAAGGTCTTGATCTTGAATGGCATCTATGACCTTGCCACTGTTTTTTATGGAGTAGAACACAGCATCAATCATTTGGGCCTTAAAAAGGAGATCAAGGATAATATTATTATGGAATATTATGAGGCCGGACATATGATGTACACTCACAAACCTTCCATGGAAAAATTCAAGAAAGACGTCTCCCAGTTTATTCTAAACGCATCAAAATAAAAGGCAAAAGGTCGTCCAAATAATAAGCCCATTAGATTCTAAATTGACTGTGGTTTTATTCATTTGGACGGCCATATCCTATTTCCATTCAAAATCACCATTTTCAATGGACCAATCATTACCAAAAAATCCAGCACATTTTACTGCAGAAGTTCCTTGAGCCAATACAGTTTCATCAAAAAGCATCAAATCCGGAAAAGTAGTTCCGTTCACCAAATAATGGTTGGCATAGGCGGCTTTCATTCCCAGAAGCCCCGTAGCAGTTACCACCCCAACACTGGCCACATCGCTATCCGCTCTCGGAACTATAAAATACATGCCCCAATTGTTGCCGCTGATACTTCTACTGCCAAAATTTAATTTATTATTGAATACTTGGACGGGGCTATCTTTTAATAATTTATCCCAGGCAGCATTATTGTTTTTATTACCGTAAACAACAACATTTTGGTTGGGATAATCTCTTAAGGAAAAGTCGGTATCCGCAACCAATTCTATATTGCCATTGGCCTTATACCAGAAAGTATCCGCATCAAACCTCGCTTTATTGTAATACCAATCATTCTCAGCTTGTGACCCTTTGGTGGCATAAACAAATACCACGTTGTTTCTAAAGGCATCCTTAAAGCCACCATTCCTATGAGGGCCTTTTTCCTCCAAGGACGATTTGGCCACAATTTTCCATACCCCGTCCATTTCCTTAAAAAAGGTATTGTCCTTTGATGGAATAGCAATCTCCTTTCCATTAAGCTCAATGTTATTAATATCCCCGGGCAATTGTGTAAAATCTATTTCCAACAAAGACACATTTTTGGTCTGTACTTTAAAAATGGTATCCCATGAAAAATCAAAGGAACTAACCTCAAATGGTATTTGTTGCTGATGGATACCAATAAAATGCGAGGATGCAGAAACTCCTGGAGACCCCGTACTGAACTCCAATTTTTTAATATCCTTGGCCTCAGGAATAGTACGTTGTTTAAATAGGTTAAAAATTGGTTCCCAATCTACACTATGGTCCCCATACCAATGCGTGCCACCTGGATATTCGTAATAGGTGAAATCTGGATGAAACTGCCCCAACCGCTCTCTCATGTCACGGGCAATAGAAGTAGGAACCACATTGTCCTTTTCGCCGTGCAACACATATACCCCATGATGTAGATAATTTCGAATCAATTTTAAGGTTCTGCTAGGTGTTCCCGCTCTTTCTACAATGTTTTCGACCGCAGTAGGGACATACTCCGCCGTCATACGTTCGAACATTTTAGGAGTAATACCATAGTTTGCCCTCTGTTCCTCACTCATTTCCAGAAGCCTCTCAGACCTACTTCCACGGTACAACAACAAATCTGGATATCCGGCACATGGTGCAATTGCTGCAAAACGATCGGGATAGGTAGCACCTAAATACCATGTTCCATGACCACCCATGGAATGTCCGGTTAGGTAAATCTTGCTATTGTCCGGTTTAAAAAGTCTTTTGCTGTCCGCCAACACTTCCAAGGCATCCAATCTTCCCCAATCTTCCCATGCAAACCCGTACGGTCTCCTATTTGTCGGAGCAACAAGATTTCCCCAATCTTTTTGTTTATAGGCATTTGCCTGATTAACCGCCTCAACTGAAGCACCATGTACCGAAAGGAAAAGTGCGGCACCCTCGGTATACCCATTTTTGTCCGGTGCTACGCTATAATACTGTACACTTTCATCTATATCGCTTATAAAAGTTCTCTTATGATGTTTATTTTTCGATTTCACATTTAAAGATAAGGTTTCGGTAGAAACCTGCTGACCGTTACTATGTATCAACCCTAGGTCAACATTCACCTTTGCCATAGAGGTATCCAAGGTGGAGGAGGGAATGGAAAAAGGAATTTTATAGACCGTAAAAGGTGGGATATCGCTTATTTTTGTGGTAAGCTCCTTTCCGTTGACCTTGGCCACAATAGCGTATTTTCTGACCCACTTATCTGAAGCATTTATAACCCTTATAGCAGCCTTATATTCCATGTTCTCTTCCAATAAAAGATCGGGAACCGTTACATCTCGGGTAGTAAATTGAACCTCGGCTTTAGGCTCCAATAAGCGCGCACGAATCCTTGGAAAACGGCCTACCTTTAAAACAAAAATATTATTCCCTTTTTTTAATTTCAATGGGATAAGGTTCCAACCAAAATCATAATGGTCACCTTCATAAGGATAACCGTTGATGGAAACCAAAGAATGGCCGGAAGCTTCGAACAAAACCGTTTTTTTCGATCCTGATTTATAGGTAAGATATACATATCCCGACCTAAGTTCCCTCCCTGAAAAACTATTGGTACTATCAACCTTTATGGCATTCCATTTTAATTCCCTTCCAAAGAAATCGATATCAAAAACTTCACCTTCCCTGACCTGGGTACCGGGTTCCATTATAAACTTATCAAAAACTGGATCTACTGGAAAGGATGAAGATTCAAATCCGAAACTTGAAATGGTCAAGGCCAGTGCTTTGTTAAACACATGAATCACTTTTCCTTCATGAATATCCTCCACCTTTTCCTTGCCAAAATATTCCACTATATTCCCCGTACGTTGTTGCCCTATAAGAACAAAAGGGAGGACCAGTAGCATTACGAAAATAGCAGCACTTTTCTTATTAAATTTAGCCATGATAAAACTGAGTAAGGAATTAAAATATTAATTTCCATAATTAGCAGCCCGCTGCCCAACAATTTAGACCAATAACAGAAGCCCGAAGCTAAATGAATAATTATTTTATCCTAGCAGCGATTACCACACCAATTTATTAGTGGAAGAAACCAAAGTATGGGACAAAAAAAAACCTTCGCAAACGAAGGTTCTAATATTGTAAATACATAAAATCTATTCTGTTTCCTTGGAAGCCTCTTCTTTTTCCTCCTCGTCCGCAAACTCTGTAATACCGTGTTCATGTAATAAATTATACCATTGAATTATCTTTTTAATATCACTGGCATAAACCCTATCTTCATCATAATTGGGAAGCACTTCAAACAAATATTCCTCCAATTTTATCTTGTCCTCTTTGTGGCTCACCGCTGTTTTTCCACCATCTTCCTTTTCCTTGATCTTTTCAAACACCACTTTTAACGGCACTTCCTCTTCCAAAGTATAGATTGCAATCTCAGACAAGACACTTACATTGTTCTTAAAACTTACGGTAACTTTTTTGCCATC
The DNA here is from genome assembly GCF_018860365.1 of Arenibacter algicola. Classification (GTDB taxonomy): domain Bacteria; phylum Bacteroidota; class Bacteroidia; order Flavobacteriales; family Flavobacteriaceae; genus Arenibacter; species Arenibacter algicola_B. Next base: position 1,137,896 of record NZ_JAHKPO010000003.1, on the reverse strand, counting down.
CAACAAGGATTCGGCCACAAAACCTGAACGCGTTTGCGTCAATAATTTAAAAAGTCCCGGCTTACCTGCAATCGATAATATTTTATTTAAACCCATCTGTTATTTTAGTTTCAGCGGCAAATATGCTACTTTTTGTTTATAATAGAAATAGTTTTAACGTGCTTTTTTAATGTTGGGAAAGCGCATTCTATATTCTACCTTTACCTTCCCCTTGGAAATATTGGTCAACCTCCCCTTTAAAAGGCGTTTTTTTAAGGACGATAATTTATCGGTAAACAAAATTCCCTCTATATGGTCATATTCATGTTGAATTACCCTGGCCAAAAGACCATCATAGGTTTCCTTATTGGATTTAAAATTCTCATCCATATAGGATATAGTGATGGTATCTTTTCTGGAAACGTCTTCCCGAACATCGGGAATACTAAGACACCCTTCATTAAATGCCCATTCCGTGCCAGTTTCCTCCTCTATACGTGCATTGATAAAAACTTTCCTAAACCCTTTTAATGCGTTTTGCTCTTCTTCCGTAAGCTCTTCGTCATCCGCAAATGGCGTGGTATCCACAAGGAACAGCCTAATGGGCAGCCCAATTTGGGGTGCGGCCAAACCAACTCCACTGGCATTATACATAGTGTCCCACATATTGGCCACCAATTCTTCAAATCTTGGAAAATCCTTGTCTATATCATCCGCTACTTTTCTAAGTACCGGGTCTCCATAAGCAACTATAGGTAATATCATACTACTGTTTTCTATTTAAATACGCCTGAAGGATTATAGTGGCGCTAATTTCATCGACTAAGGCCTTATCCCTTCTTTGTTTTTTATTAAGGCCACTATCTATCATGGTCTGAAATGCCATTTTAGAAGTAAAACGCTCATCTTGGCGCTCTACAGGTATCTTTGGAAAAACACCTTCCAAAGTTCTCAAAAAAGGTTTGATCAATTCCTCGGATTCGGATGGAAGGTTGTTCATTTGCTTTGGTTCACCGATCACAAATTTTTCTACCTTCTCCTCCTGAACATACTTCCTTAGAAAATTCAAAAGTTCTTTTGTATCAACGGTAGTTAGGCCAGAAGCTATTATTTGCAACTCGTCCGTAACGGCAATTCCCGTTCGAACCTTTCCATAATCCAATGCTACAATCCTTCCCACACAAATTTTTTGCAAAAATAAGGGATAAATTGTTATATGTGCAAAAACAAAAGGTTAATTACCTACTAGCCCTTATATTTGCTAAAATTTGAACTATTAAAGATGAAAGAACTAAGAAAAACAATAGAAACAGCCTGGGAAAATAGAGACCTACTTAAAGAAATTCCAACTCAAACCGCAATAAGGGAAGTCATTGATCTTTTGGATAACGGTAAATTGCGCTGTGCAGAACCTACCACAGATGGATGGCAAATAAATGAATGGGTTAAAAAGGCTGTGGTACTATATTTTCCGATACAAAAAATGGAAACCTTGGAAGCCGGTATCTTTGAATATCACGATAAAATGCCCCTAAAAAGAGGCTATGCCGAAAAAGGAATACGCGTTGTTCCCAATGCGGTTGCCAGACATGGAGCTTATATTTCCGCAGGTACTATTTTAATGCCAAGTTATGTAAATATTGGTGCCTACGTTGACGAAGGGACAATGGTAGATACCTGGGCCACCGTTGGTAGTTGTGCCCAAATTGGCAAAAATGTCCATCTTAGTGGTGGTGTTGGAATCGGTGGGGTGTTGGAACCATTACAAGCCGCTCCGGTTATAATAGAGGACAATGCCTTTATTGGATCTAGATGTATTGTTGTTGAAGGCGTACGCGTTGAAAAAGAGGCTGTTTTGGGAGCAAATGTGGTGCTTACCGGCTCAACTAAAATTATAGATGTTACTGGCGACAAACCTATAGAGCGTAAAGGATTGGTACCTGCAAGATCGGTAGTTATACCAGGAAGTTATACCAAAAAATTCCCAGCTGGCGATTATCAGGTTCCCTGTGCCTTGATCATTGGTACCCGAAAGGAGAGTACCAACAAAAAAACTTCCCTAAATGATGCCCTAAGGGAATACGACGTAGCGGTTTAAAAGCTAAAAAATGAAAACTATTCTTGTAGATGCTTGGAACACCTTTGTTACTGAAAAGGGAACGGATTACGATCTAAAAAAATTATTGGACACTTTTCCCAATCCCAAAATCATCCTAACAAATGCCAGTAAACAAGAATGTATTACCTATGGAATTGTAAATATGCCTTATGAGGTCTTTAGTTTGGAACATAATCCCAACAAGACCAATAAGGCATATTACCTAAAAATGTTGAGCCGTTTTAATTTAAAACCTACTGAGGTTGTTTATTTTGAACATAATGCAGAAGCCGTAAATTCTGCCTCCTCCGTTGGTATAAAAACCTTTCCTTACAAAATGGAAGACGGTCTGGATGGACTCGGTATTTTCCTGAAAAATAATTTGGATTAAACATTCGTGCATCATGGCGTATAACATAACCCTCGAAGGAAAAAATAAAGTTATAGCCGAAAGAATGCTCAAAAATGTGGCGACCATATTTGACCATTGTAATATTGATTATTGGATAGAAGGAGGCACTTTACTGGGTATTAGAAGGGAGAACCGACTGTTGCCTTGGGATAACGACATTGATGTTTCTATGAATCACGACCAATTGGAAAAGTTGGACGATTTTTATTCCGAATTGAAGAAAGCGGGATATAGAGTAAGAACGAGACACTTTGATAGCACCAATGAGTTTTTCGCGAAGGATGCCATTAGAATGATAAAAATAAGGGAAAAACGATTTTTTGGATTGATCAAAGGGGCCGTTTGCCTGGATGTTTTTATAAAATATCAACATGGGGAGAACAGTTATTGGGAAATTGACAACAAAACTAAATTTGTACCCAGCAAGTTCTACCAAACTTTTGGAAATATTGAATTTAAAGGTTTTGTGTACAAAATTCCTGCACTAACTGATGAGTATCTTACCTATAGGTATGGAGATTGGCAAACCCCGGTGAAAGATTGGAACACCTCCAAGGACGATAATGCGATAGCCTAAGACTCTACAGCCTGCAATTGCAATGTTTCTTTTAAAATAGTACTGCTAACATTGGCAGTATAGGCAACATACTCTACAGGGCAAGTCGTTTTTGGGAATCTACCTTTCCAATCGTCTCCAACGGAAATGGCATCTATATTATATTCGTCCACAATACGCTGCTTATTTTTATCTACCTGAGGAATAACCTCATCAACATAACTAATAGCCTTTACCAATTTTATTCTTTCTTCGAATGGTATTACAGGTAGCCTGCCTTTTTCCTTTAATATTAGTTCATCTGTGGAAACACCCACGATCAAATGGTCGCACATGCCTTTAGACTTTTTCAGAATGTTGAGATGCCCGTAATGAAATATATCAAAACAACCCGAAGTATACATTTTTTTATACTTTTTGGCACTTTTACTACGTTTCACTTTTATACCAAGAGTACTTCCTTTTTTTAGTTTAATGACATGATCTTTATTATCGTAAAAAACACTGATGTTTTTAACGATCTCCAACATCTCTATCAAAGCACCCTCAAATTCAGACTTGCAGCTTATAGACAATTTTACGTTTTCATCCGGATAGCTGTTAAAATTCCAATTTGGATATTTTGAAGATAAAAGATACAGATAAGCCTCAGTCATATGTAAATAATCCTATTGTGAGTATATAATGTGTAAAGGTAGTAAACGGTAACAGACAAAATTTATTATAACCCAATTATTACATATCGCCTTAACCAGCCCCCTTATTTATGAGGTTATCTTAAAAATAGCCTTAATAAATTATTGACCCCACTAGACCCATTCAGCCATTTATTTTCCCAAACCCTTCTTGAAAAGCCATATAACCTCAAGAAATATACAATCTTAATCAACCTTTTGTGGTACCTTCTTGCATAAACTACTTGTAATTTGATATACTATTATTGTTTTTTAATTGTTATGTATTACGTAACATCAATATAGATTTTAGTGATTTCGACGCAACTATTTCTATTAATACTATCTAATAAGCGGTAAAAATCTCGATTGCATGCTAGATCAAAAAGAAAAAATATCGGCCCTAATAATCACTTATAATGAAATGGGATATATTGAGAAATGTATCGATTCCATAGCGTTTACAGATGAAATTATAGTGGTGGATTCGTATAGCACGGATGGCACATTCGAGTATCTAAACAATCACCCTAAGGTTAAGGTTATCCAGCACGAGTTTGAAAATTATACGGCCCAAAAATCCTTTGCCCTAAAACAGGCTTCACATGATTGGGTCCTATTCTTGGATGCGGATGAAGTGGTTACCGACAAATTAAGGAAAGAGATCATTTGTAAGGCAAAGAAGGAGTCTGAACATTGTGCTTACTGGTTTTACAGAAAATTCATGTTCCAAAATAGACCTCTACGCTTTAGTGGATGGCAAACCGATAAAAACTACCGGCTTTTCAGAAAAAGTAAAGCTCAATTTGCCAAAGAGAAAATAGTTCATGAAACCCTTATAGTCGATGGCACCTCTGGGATTTTACAGCAAAAATTAGTGCACTTTTGCTATAAGAACTATGAGGATTATAAATTCAAAATGCTAAAATACGGGCGACTAAAGGCCAAGGAAGCCCATAAAAAAGAAAAGAAGTTCAATTACCTTCTTTTAATATTCAAGCCATTTTGGAAATTTTTTAACCACTATATAATTAGATTGGGAATACTTGATGGCAAAAAAGGGATTACCATTTGCTATTTGAATGCCTTGGGCGATTTTGAAAGGTACAAGGAACTACAGCGTTTGGGTAAGAAAGAAAAAATGGCTTATTATTTGGTCAAATCATAATTGTATTTGATTTTCCTCCTTTTAATCTTTCCCTAGGTCCACATTCACATTACTCACTAGTATACATTACCTGTTAAGGCCTTAGTTCCATATTAAATGTTTGGATTATCGAAATCATGATAGTACCTAAATCTATCATTCTTGCAAAGAATAGGTACCAAGTATTAAAGCTAATGAAGACTTCCTGCTCTTCCTCCTAAAAAATTATAAACCATTATTTACATATCTTTGCCCGCTCCCTTAACTTTGCATTAGGTTAGGAAAAAAAATATAGGACCTGTCCAGTTCTGGGCTGGTCACTAAATAAATTACAAAACACATGAAAATTGTCATTTTAGCAGCGGGTATTGGATCAAGACTTGGAAACCCATTTCCTAAACCTCTAACACCTTTAAAAAATGGAAAATGTATCATGGAGATGCAGGTCAACAATTTGGAAGAAACCTTCGACATAGACGACATTAACGTTGTGGTTGGTTTTAAAAAAGATCTAATAATGGAACGCTTTCCGGAACTCACCTATATATACAACCCATTTTTTGATCAGACCAATACCTCCAAAAGCCTTTTAAAAGCCCTAAGAAAAAACAGGGACAAATCCGTGCTTTGGCTTAATGGCGATGTAGTTTTTGACGTAAAACTCCTATCCGTCCTAATACCCTATATTAATAAAAATCAATCATTTGTAGCCGTAAACACCAGCAAAGTAGCAGATGAAGAGGTTAAGTACACATTAAAGGATAATTTTATTGATAAATTGTCCAAGACGGTGAAAAATGGACTTGGTGAAGCTGTAGGCATTAATTTCATTGCTGCCAAGGACATAAAAAGTTTTATTACCAGACTTGAGGAATGTGATGACAATGATTATTTTGAAAGAGGTCTGGAGCTGGCCATAGAAAAAGACGACCTTAAAATTAGTGCCGTGGACATTTCCGATTACAATTGTATGGAAGTTGATTTTAAGGAAGATTTGGAAAATGCCAATACCCTATTTCGAAAATGAAAGTAATTTTATTTTGCCAAAACGCATATGCCTTTGGCATCCTTGCCCCCATTCGTGATGTACTTCAGGAACAGGGACACGACTTTCTTTGGTATATTTCTGGGAAACTTCTGGACAATTTTCCGTATAAAAATGAAAATTATACGGTTAGCACTTTAGATTTACAACTCTATAAAAGTGATGCCATTTTCGTGCCCGGTAATGAAGTACCTTATTATATCAGGGGTCTAAAAGTCCAAGTTTTTCATGGACTTGCTGGTGAAAAAAAAGGACATTTCAGGATACGGCACTACTTTGATCTTTATCTTACCCAAGGCCCGTATTTCACGGATAAATTCAATGAGTTAAAAAAACGACACAAAAATTTCGATGTCATTGAGACAGGCTGGCCAAAATTGGATGTTTACAGCACGGAAAAAAACAAATACGATTTTGAAAAGAAGGCCATATTGCAACAATTTAACACGGATAAAATTGTGCTCTATGCCCCTACCTTCTCCCCTAGCCTTACCTCTGCCCCATATCTATTAAAGGAAATAAGAAACCTTGCCGAGACCACTGGATATGTGATCCTCATAAAGTTCCATGACCTTATGGACCAAAAATGGATCAAGGAATACAAAAGAATGTCCAATGAAATACACAATGTACTTTTCAAAGAGGACAAAAACATTATAAAATCACTTATACAGGCAGATATATTGGTTAGCGACACCTCATCTGTAATTTATGAATTCATTCTCTTGAACAAACCGGTAATATCCTACAAGAATATTGCCGAGAAGGTGTTGTGGGACAATTCAAAATCTTACACTGGTCTAACAGAGAAAGTTTTGGATAATTTTCACTTGGACCCCCACGCTGCTGAAAGAGCATACATAAACATGCAATTTCACCCTTATCAGGATGGAAAGTCGGCACTTCGAATGGTAGAGGCGGTCAAAGAATATATAGAAATCCATGGAGTACCTGTAGAAAGGAAACTATCCTTAGCAAGAAGGTTTAAAATTAATTCCATGTTTGGAAAACCAATAAAGAACCCCTTTGTTGGTAAAAAAACAAATAAAATTTCTGCCATTCTCATTACCTATAACGAGGATATCCATATCAATGCTGTTTTGGAAAATGTAAAGTTCGCCGACGAGATTATCGTTGTGGATTCCTTTAGTACGGATGGCACCATTGAAAAAATAAAGGAGCATCCTGAGGTAAAATTGATCCAGCGGCCATTTGTAAACTATACAGACCAAAAATCCTATGCCTTGGAGCAGGCAACCAATGATTGGGTACTTTTCCTGGATGCAGATGAACGGGTTCCGGATCAACTTAGAAATGAAATCTTGGAAACCGTTAATTCCTCCAAACCAACTGCAGATGCCTATTACTTTTACCGAACATTTATGTTCAAAAATAAGGTTTTACGCTTTAGTGGCTGGCAAAGGGATAAAAATTACCGTCTCTTCAAAAAAAGTAAAGTACACTTTACTCAGGATAGGATAGTACACGAAACATTGGTAGTGGACGGACAGTCTGAAGTGCTCAAAAACAGGCTTGTTCATTACTCTTACAAGAATTATGAAGACTACAAGGGTAAAATGATAAAGTATGGACAAATGAAGGCGGTAGAGGAACTTAAAAAGGATTACGACCCCAACTTTTACCACTTTGTATTCCGCCCATTTTACAAATTTTTCAATCATTATATTCTAAGATTTGGAATACTGGACGGAAAAAAGGGGGCAATCATATGCTATCTCAACGCATTGGGAGTATATTCCCGATACAAGGAATTAAAAAGATTAAGAAATTTAAGATCATAAACAATTATGAAAGATTTGCTTTCCGAGGTAAACCAATGCTATGATATCCTTACTAAAGGAGGTCTAATATTGTACCCTACGGATACCGTTTGGGGTATTGGCTGTGATGCCACAAATGCGGCTGCCGTAGAAAAAATCTACACCCTAAAGCAAAGATCCAATTCCAAGACTATGATCTGTTTGGTGGCCAACGATTTTATGCTGGAACAGCATGTTGAAAAAGTACCGGAGCTGGCCTATGATATTATAGATCTTGCTACCAAACCAACCACCATTGTATATGAATCCCCAAAAGGGGTGGCCGCAAATTTAATCGCCAATGACAACACTTTGGCTATTAGGGTAGCTACTGATCAATTTTGCCAATACCTGATAAAGAAATTTAAAAAACCAATCGTATCCACCTCTGCAAATATAGCAGGACAACCGACCCCCAATTCTTTCAAAGAAATATCCGATGAGATTTTAAAAGGTGTGGACTATATAGTAAATTTGGACCGCGATAAAATTAACAGTACCCCATCTTCCATTATTATGCTCGGTAATGATGGTACCGTAAAAGTGATCCGAGAGTAAGAATGACGAATAGACAGCACGAAGAGGCCCTAAACAATCCAGTATTTTCTACCATTTCCGATGCAGCCAAAGAACTTTCATTAGATTCTTACGTAATTGGAGGCTTTGTAAGGGACTATTTGTTACAAAGGGGGACCCCAAAAGACATAGACATTGTTGCTATTGGCAGCGGAATAGAATTGGCCAAATTGGTCGCCAAGAAATTACCGGGGAGTTCAGAGGTTAGTATCTTTAAAAATTTTGGAACCGCAATGATCAAATTTCAAGACATTGAAATTGAATTTGTAGGAGCAAGAAAAGAAAGTTACCATAGGGACAGTAGAAAACCTGTTGTTGAAAATGGGAGTTTGGAAGATGACCAAAAAAGGCGGGATTTCACCATAAATGCCTTGGCCATTTCACTTAATCCTAAGGACTACGGACAACTTCTAGACCCCTTTGACGGCATTGGGGATTTAAACAGACAATTGATCAGAACCCCTTTAGACCCTGATATTACTTATTCCGATGATCCTTTGCGAATGATGCGAGCCATAAGGTTTGCAACACAGTTGAACTTTATTATTCATCCTGAATCATTACAGGCCATTGTGGACAACAAGGAAAGAATTAAAATTATTTCCAATGAGCGCATCGTGGACGAATTACATAAAATTTTGGCCAGTAGCAAACCCTCGATCGGATTCTCCTTGCTGCACGAAACAGGACTTTTACCCTTTATAATGCCGGAACTGGTTGCCCTGGAGGGCATTGAAGAAATAGAAGGACAAAGGCACAAGGACAATTTTTGGCATACTCTGGAAGTAGTTGACAACATTTCCAAAAATACGGATAATGTATGGCTGCGTTGGGCCGCCCTATTGCATGATATTGGCAAGGCCCCTACCAAAAAATTCGATAAAAAAATTGGGTGGACGTTCCATGCACACGAATTTGTAGGATCCAAAATGGTCTACAAACTATTTAAGCGACTTAGGCTTCCTTTGAACGAAAAAATGAAATTCGTACAAAAAATGGTACTTATGAGCTCTAGGCCCATTGTCCTTTCCGAGGATTTTGTAACCGACTCGGCCGTTCGAAGGCTCATTTTTGATTCGGGTGAACATGTAGAAGATTTAATGACCCTATGTGAGGCGGATATTACTACCAAGAATCCTAAAAAACAAAAAAGGTATAGGAACAATTTTAAAATTGTCCGTCAAAAAATTGAAGAGGTCGAAGAAAGGGACCATATAAGAAATTTTCAACCGCCAATTAGTGGGGAAGAAATCATGAAAACTTTCAACCTAAAACCATCCAAGGAAATAGGCATGATCAAAGAAGCCATTAAGGAAGCTATTCTGGAAGGTGATATTCCCAACGAATACAATGCCGCCTACACCCTAATGTTACAAAAAGGAAAGGAAATGGGGCTCAAATTGGAATAAACCTACTCTGCTTTTGGTACGATAACAAGAATCCTATTCCCCTAAGTATACGGATATAAACGTCAGGACAAGTCCTAGATTCCCCAACCAAGGGTCGGGGTATTCCACTAGAGATCCCGAAAATAATGAGGGGTTCGTTCTAGCATTGTAAATTAATGCCCCTGCAGCTTTTGGAATACGGGTCCTACTAATAAATTCCCCTTAACCTTAGCCCTTTTTTTAAGAAAAGAATGGTAATTTTGCAGGACTCTTTCAAACATCCAAATGCAAAAAAATTTTACAAAAATCGCCAAGATCAGTCTAGTTTTGGTCTACTTGGTAATTGTGGCCGGTGCAGTGGTAAGAATGACGGGTAGCGGCATGGGATGCCCGGATTGGCCCAAATGTTTCGGTTATTATATTCCCCCTACGGATATTGCGGAATTACAATGGCAACCGGAAAGGGAATTCAAAAAAGGCCAGGTCATTATTGTAGACGAAGCCCTATGGGTAGCCAAGGAAAGTTTTAGTACCTCCTCTACATATAATGCCAATAATTGGGCACCTTACACAAAGCATGACTACGCTATTTTTAATCCCTTCCATACATGGACCGAGTTTATTAACAGGCTATTCGGTGCCCTCGCCGGGCTGGGAACCTTAATAATGGCCATAGCTTCTTTTACTTACTGGAAAAAACAGAAATCCATCACTATACTTTCTTGGGTCGTAGTATTCGCCATGGGTATCCAAGCATGGCTTGGTGCCACGGTAGTGTATTCCGTTTTAGCTCCGGCCAAAATAACCATCCATATGGTCATGGCCCTGTTCATAGTAGCTCTTATCCTATACTTGATTCATGCCACCAACAATAAGATTAAGTCTTTACAACCAGATAAAATAACAAGAAACCTAATAATCTTTGTTCTTTTCACCACCTTGGTACAAGTAGTATTGGGGACCCAAGTAAGACAGTTTGTAGATGTGCAAACCGACCTTTATGGTGAAGACGCCCCTAACTTATGGCTGAATAGTGCAACCATATCATTTTACATCCACCGTTCCTTTTCCATAATCGTAGTCCTTTTGAACTTGGCCCTAGCCATTAGAATCTATAAATTAAACCTAGGTTATTCTAAAATAAACTGGGTATTGGCGCTTTTACTTCTAGAGGTTATTTCCGGAATGGCCATGTACTATCTGGATTTTCCTTTTGCTTCCCAGCCATTACATCTTGTGCTTGCATCAGTTTTATTCGGTTTTCAATTCTATTTGGTATTGGAAGCTATAAATGCTTTTAAAACCATGAAAACTTTGTAACTTTGCCACCACAAAAAAAGGACCTGATGATTTACAAAATAAGGATTATTCTAGATGCAGAGGAAGATATTTTTAGGGATATTGAAATAGAGGAAAGCAATTCTATGGAAGACCTTCACAATGCCATTACCCAGGCTTTTGGCTTTTTGGGAAATGAAATGGCCTCTTTTTATACCTGTGACGAAGAGTGGAGACAAGATGAGGAAATTGCCTTATTTGACATGAGTGAAAATGGCTCCGATGTTCGTTTAATGAATGAGATTCTGTTAGAGGACATTCTTACGGAACATTCTCCAAAGCTAATCTACGTATATGACTTTTTAAGTATGTGGACCTTCTTCGTTGAATTGGCCGACATTGTGGAAAAAGAAGACGCAAAGACCTATCCAAATACTCTTTTCAGTTTTGGTGAATTGCCCGACTCACCACCTGAAAAAAAGTTTGAAGCGGATGAAAGTGAATTCGATTTTGACAATACCCTTGACAATTACGAAGATTTGGATTTTGATGAAAACTGGAACTGATAATTCCTGTAGCTGTAGATTAATGCTGTAGCACATTAGGATCGACTAATTACAAAAAGTGATCCAAAAAAAAAGCCTCAAAAGGGCTTTAAGCACAAAATAACCCTTAAATATTTTCCATTATCCATGATCAACTTATACCCTACCCAAATTGAAACTATTTCCATACACCGTGTGGGAAACAAAAATAAGAGTGAAGGTATCTTTCTCTCTGAGGAACCATTTTCACTTAACGACGAAACTACCGGACTGTTAAAGGAATATTTCTTTAAACCTTTTAGGGAAAAGGAGGAAAATTACTATTATTTTTCCCATGAATCCGACGTTGAATTTAATGAAGTCTACAAAATTGTTTCCGATATTTTTGAGGAGCCCAGTAGCCTCCATGCCAATTCAAAAAGAATAGCGACCCAATTATTCGACCAGTCGAACCATCCTCATATCAAAAGCGGTGAAGTTTATGTTGCCTATCTTACAGATCTAATGTTGGATAATGTAAAAGTGAATGCCGTGGGTATATTCAAAAGCGAACTCAAACACGATTTCCTGCAATTTCAGGAAAAAGGAAATAGCTTGGATATTTTGGTGCAACAGGGGATCAACATTAATAAATTGGACAAGGGCTGCCTTATTTTCAATACCGATAAGGAAGAAGGCTATAAAGTACTTTCAGTTGACAGCAATCGCTACGATACCAAATACTGGTTGGAAAATTTTCTAGGGGTGGATGCCTTGTCCGATGACAATTTTAAGACAAAAAACTACTTGAAATTCTGCCAGAACTTCGCCAAAGATGTGGTTTTACCTGCTGAGGACAAACAGCAAGAGGTGTTGTTCATGAACAGGGCGGTGAATCATTTTGCCAAAAATGACGCTTTTGAAGAGACCAATTTCTTGAACGAGGTTATGGAAAATCCGGAATTGATACCTGAATTTAAGCACTACAAAGTAGAAAAAGGTCCTAAATACAGTATCGAGGATGTCTCTACTTTCGACATTGCCAACAAGGCGGTTTCCGACGCCAGAAAAAAAATAAAAAACGTCATTAACCTGGACACTAATATCCAGATAAAGCTCGATTTTATAAATCCGGAATCAGCCCAAAAATTTGTAGAAAAAGGCTGGGACGAAGAGCGCCAAATGTACTACTACCTGGTCTACTTTAACAAGGAACAGAAAAGTTAGAAATATATACAAGCTACCCTGAAACATAGATTAAAAAAGTACCTAGGGTTATAAAACAAACAAGGCCGAAGTTATATGCTTCGGCCTTGTTTATTTTAATATTGTTATAGGGTTTACGCCAGAATATCGAATATGACAACCTTATAAATTGATCCTGTTCTCTATAATCTGTTTCATACTAACATCCTCATAATTTCTTTTCACAAAATCCAACGCAAGCGCCAACACTTCCCCCATGGTCTTACATTTTTTAAAGTCGATATCACCTGTAAGATCATAAATATGCTGTGAAAGGGCCGCAATATTATCGTCATTGGATATATCATCTGTCTTGACTATGGAAATGAGTCGCTTAATACGGTTCCCAGAACTCAGAATTCTTTTTGCCACAATGGAGCGTTCCTCTATTTTATATTGATCAACAGAATTACGCTGCAACTTCTCCTTAACCAACATGACCATTTTATAATTTTCCTTAAAAAACTGGGGCCTGTACACTTTTAATTTTCCCTCATAACACTGTTGATCAAAATCTATTGCCCTTATTTTATATACCACGTGATCAAAATCGTGGGTAGGAACAATAACGTAGTTATAGGATCGCATATCCCCCAAAAGGCGGATCATACAACGTTCATTAAACTTGACAAATTCTTTGGCCAACTGCGATTTTTCCGATTCCGTACATTTCGGCAAAAAATCCTTGATAAACACATCTCCCGGAATACCGGCAATATGCTCCTCAATCAAAGTATCCCCATAGACTAAGAAGTTAAGGTTATAGGGCGATAACATATGCTCAAGTTCCAGTCCGTAAATTCTGGAGGCATCGGTTCTTTTTACATAGAAATAAGTGAAATTGTCATTCAGTATATTCCTTACCTTTATCCTAAAGGGCTTGGAGTTGCCAAAAGTACAATAGTCCACCGCATCTACATTTAAAAATGGAAATATGCTATCACTACCATCGGAATGCAAAATGGAATATACTTTCTTTAAACTAATATCGATTTCGACCCTATCGAACTCACTGTAATACACACGCACCCAAAGAGTGTCCTCCTCATTGGAGTCATAGACAACAATAGACCCAGAAAAACGCAACAGATCCTCATAAAAAATTGGAATTTCAATTTTTCTGCTATAGTGCTCCAAATAAGCATCCAATTTACTATTGACTGGAAATGCAGGCTTTTTCTTGGACATTAATCTTTCGGACATGGAAAAAACTTTAATTTGTAACAAAATAACGATTTCTTCGTCAAGTAAGTACAAAGAATCAAAAAATCTATCCCATTTTGGAAACTATACTGACCGTAAACCACCTTACCAAGAAATTTGGATATCTAACTGCGGTAAAAGACCTTTCCTTTAGTATTGAAAAAGGCAATGTTTATGGCATCTTAGGGCCAAATGGTAGCGGAAAATCGACCACCCTGGGAATTGTATTGAACGTAGTGAATAGAACAGCTGGTGATTTTTCATGGTTCGGGGGAACCATTTCCACCCACGCCGCCCTTAAAAAAGTAGGCGCCATTATTGAACGCCCCAATTTCTACCCCTATATGACGGCCATTCAAAATCTGAAATTGGTCTGCAAAATCAAAGAAGTTTCCCAAGATAAAATTGAAGAAAAATTGGAAATGGTCGGACTTCTGGAACGAAAAAACAGTAAGTTCAGCACCTACTCCTTGGGCATGAAACAGCGATTGGCCATTGCCTCGGCACTTCTCAACGATCCAGAAATATTAATTTTGGACGAACCTACCAATGGTTTGGATCCTCAGGGAATTCATCAAATAAGGGAGATCATAAAAAAAATTGCCTCACAGGGCACCACCATTCTACTGGCCTCACATTTATTGGACGAGGTAGAAAAAGTCTGTAGCCATGTGATTATCCTAAGAAAAGGCGAAATGCTCTATTCGGGCCCAGTTGACGAAATGTTGACCAGTTATGGTTTCTTTGAACTTAGGGCAATCGATGATGCGGCCCTGCTAACGTTCCTGAACAAACATGCCAGTTTTGGCCCTATTAAGCAGGAAAATGGTTTAATAACCGCAATTTTAAAAGAAGAAATGGAGGCGAGCACCCTAAATCAGGACTTATTTAACAATGGCATAGTGCTATCGCATTTGGTAAAACGCAAAGAAAGTCTTGAGGAACAATTCCTTAGCTTGACCAACCATAAGGATTAACCGCAATACTACCCTTAAACGCATAAAAATATGTTACGTTTATTACAGATAGAATTTATTAAATTATGGAACAATAATGCGAGTAAGGTCCTTATCATTTCCTATTTCGTCCTTATCCTCTGCATGGCATTGTTGGCCGCAATAAAATTTGATATTGGCCCCATTCAGTTCCATGTGGCCGAACAGGGTATTTTCAATTTTCCCTACATATGGCACTTGAATACCTGGATTGCAAGTGGCCTGAAGCTATTTTTTGCTATAGTCATTGTATCCATGATGGCAAACGAATACAGCAATAAGACCCTGAAACAAAATTTAATAGATGGCTTGAGCAAGAAGGAATTTATCGCCTCTAAATTCTTGACCGTTTTTGCATTTTCGGTAATTTCTACCCTTTTTGTTTTTACAGTTTCATTGGTTTTAGGGCTTTTTTATTCCGATTTCACGGAGATATCCATCATATTTTCGGATTTGGAATACTTATTGGCTTATTTCATTAAGTTGTTGGGTTTCTTCTCCTTTTGTCTTTTCCTTGGAATATTGGTTAAGCGATCGGCCTTTGCCCTGGGCTTTTTAATTATATGGTTTGCCATTGAAAATTTGGGTATCCGCTTTTTGGTATGGTGGCTTGCCGGCAAGGAAGCTTCGGCCAACGTTATGAAATTCCTCCCCTTAGAGTCTATGAGCAACCTTATCAAAGAGCCGGCTTCCAGATTTAAAGCAGTACAAAGCATGGTAGAACAAGTGGGGGAACAATTCAATAAGGACTATACCGTACATTTTTATGAAATTTTGATAGTGGGATGTTGGACTGCAATTTTCATTTACCTTTCATACGCCCTTTTGAAAAAACGGGATTTGTAAAGCTAATTTCCAAAAGCTTATACCCCTTGGCACCTGCAACATATACGATACACTGTAGAGTGCCAAAATGGTCATAAATAGTGGCCGAAGCACCGCAGTATTGCCCGCTATTTGTTAATTTTAGGTCATAAAACGAATATGATTTTTTTTATCATAGGTCCTAAAGTAAAAGATTAGACAAAATTATAGGAGTTCCTCAATGCATTGCACATGAAATTTAAAGTTGTTTCCGAATTTAAACCTACTGGTGATCAGCCCCAAGCTATTAAACAATTAAAAGAGGGCCTTGAGGCCGATGAACGCTACCAGACCCTTTTAGGGGTAACAGGGTCCGGAAAAACCTTTACCGTTGCCAATGTCATAGAGCAGGTTCAGCGACCAACTTTGGTATTGGCACATAATAAAACCCTTGCTGCACAATTATACTCGGAGTTTAAGCAGTTTTTTCCTGAGAACGCGGTAGAATATTTTGTATCCTATTACGATTACTATCAACCCGAAGCTTATATACCTTCAAGTGGCACCTATATAGAAAAGGACCTTTCCATTAATGAGGATATTGAAAAACTGCGGTTGAGCGCCACTTCTTCCCTATTATCGGGTAGACGGGACATTTTGGTTGTGGCATCGGTTTCTTGTTTATACGGTATTGGAAATCCAGTGGAATTTCAGAAAAATGTTATTGGGATAGAGAAAGACCAAGTTATTCCGAGGACCAAATTCCTTCATCAATTGGTACAAAGCCTGTACTCGAGAACGACAGCCGATTTTAGAAACGGAAATTTTAGGGTAAAGGGCGATGTAGTGGACGTTTTTCCGAGTTATGCCGACCATGCCTTCAGAATTCATTTTTTTGGGGATGAAATTGAGGAAATAGAGGCCTTTGATCCCTACAAGAATAAAATATTGGAAAAGTACCAACAGCTCAACATTTACCCTGCCAATATGTTCGTGACCTCACCGGATGTACTGCAGAATGCCATTCACCTTATTCAGGAGGATATGGTGCTGCAGGTAAATTATTTCAAGGAAATAGGGAAACACCTGGAAGCAAAACGCTTGGAAGAACGTACTAATTTTGATTTGGAGATGATACGGGAACTTGGATATTGCTCAGGAATCGAAAATTATTCCAGGTATTTGGACGGTAGGGAACCTGGAACCCGTCCATTCTGTTTGTTGGACTATTTCCCAAAAGATTATTTAATGGTTGTTGATGAGAGCCATGTTACCATTCCACAGGTACACGCCATGTATGGCGGCGATAGATCGAGAAAGGAAAATTTAGTGGAATATGGCTTTAGGCTGCCTGCAGCGATGGACAACAGACCGTTAAAATTTGAGGAATTTGAAGCGCTTCAAAATCAAGTTATTTATGTAAGCGCCACTCCTGCAGACTACGAATTGGAATTGAGCCAAGGCGTTTATGTAGAGCAGGTAATCAGGCCAACAGGGCTATTGGACCCTATAATTGAAGTCCGTCCCAGCTTGAACCAAATTGATGATCTCATCGAGGAAATCCAAGTGAGGGTGGAAAAGGATGAACGGACATTGGTCACTACTTTAACCAAACGAATGGCGGAAGAATTGGCCAAATATTTGACCAGGATAAATGTTCGCTGTCGCTATATACATAGTGATGTGGATACCTTGGAACGCGTTGAAATTATGCAGGATCTGCGCAAAGGTGTTTTTGACGTACTTATAGGGGTGAATTTATTAAGGGAAGGTCTGGATCTACCAGAAGTTTCCCTTGTGGCCATACTGGATGCTGACAAGGAGGGCTTTCTTAGAAGTGCAAGGTCACTCACCCAGACAGTGGGCCGTGCAGCCAGGAATCTAAATGGAAAAGCCATTATGTATGCGGATAAAATAACCAACAGCATGCAAAAAACAATAGATGAGACCAACTATAGACGCGAAAAACAAAGCACTTATAATCTTGAAAATAATATTACCCCCACCGCGCTTAACAAAAGTTTGGACAGTGTTTTAGCCAAAAATTCTGTTTCCACCTATCATTTTGAGAAAGAAGAAATGAAAGCTGCAGAGCCCGACCTATTGTATCTCACCAACGAACAAAAGGAAAAAATGATAAGGGATAAAAGAAAGGCTATGGAAAAAGCGGCCAAGGACTTGGATTTTATGCAAGCCGCTAAGTTAAGGGACGAAATTAAATCGCTTCAGGAACAGGAATAAAATACAAACCCGCTACATTTTATTAAGAATGGTTTCAGGGAGATTTAGCAAAACAAAAAAGCGCTTCGATTTCCCGAAGCGCTTTTCCAATCAACCAACCAATCTATAATGTATCCTACAGGATACACAACTACTTTTAAGCTTACGCTATTTCAATTAATCTTTTAGGCTTTGGTAATGCCTCTTCTTTTTTGGGAAGAACAAACTTTAGGATTCCATCTTCGTAGGTAGCGTTAATTTTATCCAAGGAAATTGTTTCCGGCAGACTAAACACTCTTTTAAAGGAAGAAAAAGTAAATTCCCTTCTGGTATATCCTTCATCCTCTTTGTTTTCCTCATTTTTTACTTCGGAGGAAATTGTTAGGATATCATTATCGATTTCAACATTGAAATCTTCTTTTTTCCTACCAGGTATTGCCAATTCCAATACATATTCACTTTCAGTTTCCTTTACATTGGCGGCCGGAACACTCTGCTTGAAGTTATCTACACCACCAAACCAATCTGGTCTTAAAATTTCATTCATTAATGATGGAAACATAACATTATTTCTTTTTACTAGACTCATGACTTTTATATTTTAAGTTATACTTTAAATTCTCATGAGCTAAAAGGCAAATGTTATACCGAATGTATTTCTATGTCATTATGTCGCTTATTTGGATTAAAAGCAAGCCATTATGTCATTTTTAATTAATTATTATAAGCTTTAAATATATTTATCAGCACGGCAGGAGGGACTACCTTGTCAGGATAATTGTGCATAATGGTAAGAACTTGCTCTATAGCCGCCTGGGGAAGTCCAAATCCGAGCCCTATATTATGAAGCTGTTCAATTTCAACCAGGCGCTGTTCCCGATCCACATTCATAAGCAGTACCAGGCGATGAAACTGAAGGATGCGCTCCGCCTCGGATTTAAGCAATACCTTCTCGACTTTCTTATGAAAAAGAGAATCGAAGGTTTCTTTATCGACCTCCAATTGTTTTGCCACACCTAGCAAAAAATCATACTCCGAATCCTTAATTTCATTATCTACTTTTGCGAATGAAATCATTTGGGCAAGAATACCCAACTTCTCCAAATACGTACTCATAAATTACAGTTTAACACTAAGTTACATTAAATAGCATTGATTTCTTGTCTTCGGATGCAGGAAAGTAATTCCAAACTAGCTCCACATCCTATTTTTTGTAATATCTTGTGAAAAAATTTATTATATGACCAATAATGATGTTCTTAAAAAATTAAGGGTTGCCTTAAAATTGCGGGATGATGAAATTGTAGATATTTTAAAATTAGTCGATTTTAAAATTACCAAAAGCGAGTTGGGCGCTTTTTTCAGAAAGGAAGATCACCCCAACTATGTGGAATGTGGCGACCAAATTTTACGTAATTTTTTAAATGGCTTGGTAATCCATTATCGTGGCACAAGGGAGAATCCAAAAGACCCAAAACTATCGTTGCCCAAACCAAAAAAGGAACCCATTTTCAAAGGACATCAAAAACCAGGATTCAAGGAGCAACAAAAAAAGAAAATGGACCACGACATTAGTCCTGTAAAATACAAAAACAAAAAAAAGTCCTGATCCTTTAGAACTTTTCAAGATAACTTTCGGGTTTGTTTCAATTTCCTACAATATAAAACACCTTCAACAACAAAAAAAGGCAGTACTATTACAGCACTGCCTTTTCCTTTTTTATACTTAATTGGTACTATGCCAATACTTCCTTCACCTTATCTGCAGCTTCTTGAAACTGAACTGCGGAATGTACGGCCAAACCAGAATTATCAATAATTTCCTTGGCCAATTCAGCATTGGTACCCTGTAACCTTACAATAATAGGCACCTTTATGGCATCTCCCATATTTTTATAGGCATCCACTACTCCTTGCGCTACACGATCGCAACGAACAATACCACCAAAAATATTTATAAGGATACATTTAACAGCAGGATCCTTCAATATAATCCTGAAGGCTTCTTCTACCCTTTTGGCATCAGCAGTTCCCCCTACATCCAAAAAGTTGGCTGGCTCACCACCGGCCATTTTAATAAGATCCATTGTAGCCATTGCCAATCCAGCACCGTTCACCATACAACCAACATTTCCATCCAGATCAACGTAGTTAAGACCTACTGCCCTTGCTTCTACCTCTATTGGATTCTCCTCTAGCAAATCTCGCATTTCAGCATATTGCTTTCTTCTATAAAGTGCATTGTCATCAATGGACACCTTGGCATCCACTGCCATAATCTTATCGTCAGAAGTCTTAAGAACTGGATTTATTTCGAATAGACTTGCATCGCTCTCCACATAAGCCTTGTATAAACTAGTGACAAACTTGGTCATTTCCTTAAAAGCCGTTCCCGACAACCCTAGGTTAAAAGCTATTTTCCTTGCCTGAAAAGGCAATAGCCCAGTGGCCGGGTTTATTTCCTCGGTAAAAATAAGGTGAGGCGTTTTCTCCGCAACCTCCTCTATATCCATTCCACCTTCGGTAGAATACATGATCATATTTCTTCCAGCTGCCCTGTTCAATAAAACGGACATATAGAATTCGCTGGTTTCACTGTCTCCAGGATAATAAACATCCTCGGCAACCAAAACTTTATGCACTTTTTTACCTTCCGCCGAAGTTTGCGGAGTAACTAAATTCATACCAATGATAGATCCAGCAATATCTTCTACCTCGCGCAAATTCTTCGCCAATTTAACTCCTCCTCCTTTTCCTCGTCCACCTGCGTGCACCTGGGCTTTAATTACATGCCAACCGGTCCCGGTTTCCTGAGTCAATTGTTTGGCAGCATCTACTGCTTCCTTGGCATTATAAGCCACTAAACCGCGTTGAATGCGTACTCCAAAGCTCGCTAAAATCTCTTTTCCTTGATATTCGTGAAGGTTCATAAATTGAAGGTTCTATTTGTTCAGTTGCAAAAATAGGAAACACAGCGGATTTACCCTAATTAAATAAAACAGAAAAATACTTAGTGCCATGGACAAAGAAATTAGATAAGCTTTTAGATCAAAATCAACAAACTATCAAAACTAGGTTTTTTGGAAGATAACACCATATAGTAAGCCAAACCTTTCGGTTTCATTCTAAATTTTGAAATCCTTAAAATCTATAGGGTCGAAATTTTTAAAATGTCCGTTCATCCCTATCATTTCCTTAGATTGGTTTACCTGTTTTAATACTTGTATAGTATTTGTTAAATGAGCTTTAACAAACAATAAGCGCTCACTTTTATAGGTCATTTTCAGGAGTTTGTATTCCTGTGAAAGAGAAAGACCTATTTTATGTATCAGTTGATAAATATCAAAATTCTCTGCCGTAAGCCCCAGAATGGATACATCCATTAGACCATAAAGCTCAACGATAAGGCTAAGGACATTTTCTTTTAAGGTTGTAACACTGTCATCGTAATAGGGCAAAAACTCCACCTCGCCCGCCGCGTACAATTTGCCGTCCATGACTTTTTGGAAAGTATTTATTTTAAAGGTACGCTGGCCAACACAAACAATATCCATTTCTCCAGAGTCATAAGTTTTTATTATTTCCTTCAATTCCAATTCTGCTCCATAAGCTATTTCCCCATCAACATAAGCAGGAACCCCAAAATTAATAGCTGATTCCCTGACATCCATTATCAATTGTTTGTAGCGTTCTTCAAAAATATGAAGGGCAACCATTTCGCCAGGAAAAAAAACGGACGGTAAAGGAAACAGGGGTAGCAACATAAATTTCTTGTTTAAAATTACAACGGACTCATTAAAACTCAAACCCGGACAATCCTACTATTGTTACATAAATAACAATATGTTACATTTTTCAACTATTGCTATATATTTTTGCTCAAAATCAATAAGTAGTCTAAATTTGCATAAAATTTTGAACAATGCGAAACACTGACTTATTAAAGATAGCAAAAACTTATGGTGACCCAGTCTATGTATATGATTCTGAAAAAATAATATCCCAGTTTCATAGATTGACCAATGCATTTAAAGACGTAAAGAAATTACAATTAAATTACGCCACAAAGGCACTTTCAAATATTGCAATATTAAAATTGATGAACAGTTTGGGAAGCGGCCTGGATACGGTTTCCATACAAGAAGTTCAATTGGGGCTCATGGCTGGTTTTGAACCTAGCTCCATTATATTTACTCCAAATGGGGTGTCCTTGGAAGAGATTGAAGAGGCAGCGAAATTAGGAGTACGAATCAACATTGACAACCTATCCATTTTGGAACAGTTTGGCAGCAAGCATCCGGATATTCCTGTTTGTATTAGAATAAATCCACACGTAATGGCCGGAGGAAATTCTAAAATCTCTGTAGGTCATATTGATTCAAAGTTTGGCATCAGCATACACCAAATACCTCATTTACTGCGCATCGTTAATCTTACGAACATGAAGGTAAATGGGATACACATGCATACGGGAAGTGATATTTTGGATATAGATGTATTCCTTTACGCTTCCGAAATTCTTTTTGAAACTGCCAAGAATTTCCAAGATCTTGAGTTTATAGACTTCGGAAGTGGATTTAAAGTTCCTTACAAAGAAGGGGACATTGAAACCAATATTGAGGAATTGGGCAAAAAATTAGGACAACGTTTCAACTCTTTTTGCAAAGAATATGGCAGGGAATTGACCTTGGCTTTTGAGCCAGGCAAATTTTTGGTAAGTGAAGCCGGTTTCTTCCTAGCAAAAGTTAATGTGGTAAAACAAACCACTTCAACCGTTTTTGCCAGTGTCGATTCTGGATTCAACCATCTTATACGCCCCATGTTTTATGGCGCCATCCACAGCATTGAGAATATCTCCAATCCGGAAGGACGTGAACGCTATTATTCCGTGGTAGGTTATATTTGTGAGACCGATACTTTTGCAAGCAACAAGCGCATCAGCGAGATTTCAGAAGGCGACATTCTATGCTTTAAAAATGCAGGTGCCTACTGTTTCACAATGGCCAGCAATTATAACTCAAGATTTAGACCTCCAGAGGTTTTATGGCATAAAGGAAAAGCAATTCTAATAAGGGAAAGGGAAACTTTTGACGATCTTATCAAAAACCAGATCGATGTCCAGGACTTATTCACGACTGTTAAAGAAAAGGCAATAGCAAAATAAAATTGCTGAATTTTCGTTAGTTTTGATGTTGTTGTAGGACTAATCCCTTAAAATATGGTCGTGAAATTAGTTTCCAAATCATTTTACAAAATAGCTGTTCTTTTTTGTCTAGCCATTTTACCCTTTGGTAGCATGGCACAGGAAGTTAAATGGCTAAGTTGGGATGAAGCGGCCAAATTGGCTGAAACGGAGAAAAATCCAAAGAAAATTTTTATTGATGTCTATACCGATTGGTGTGGATGGTGCAAAAAAATGGACAAGGATACCTTTCAGAATGAAGAAGTTGCCGAATACATGTCCAAAAACTATTATATGGTGAAGTTGGATGGAGAAGGCAAGGAACCCATTGTTTTCAAAGGCAAAACCTTCAAATTTGTTCCTTCAGGCAGAAATGGCTATCACGAATTTGCGGCAGCACTGATGCAGGGTAAAATGAGTTATCCCACGACAATATTCTTGGATGAAAAGATGAATATGCTTTCTCCCGTTCCGGGGTATCAAAAACCGGAACCTTTCCTGAAAATAGCCAAATATTTTGGTGACAATATTCACAAGGAGAAAGATTGGAATACCTACGATAGCGAAAGCAAATAGTAGAATTGACATTATATTTATAAGACATAATGAAGAATAAAAAAAGCCGGTAAACCGGCTTTTTTATTTATCTAAATGTATCATTACAATACCTGCTTATCTACTATAGTTAGGTGATTCCTTGGTAATGGTTACGTCATGTGGATGGCTCTCATTGATTCCACTTGCAGTAATCTTAACAAATTTCCCAGTCTCTTTTAGCGTTTCTATATCCTTGGCACCGCAATATCCCATCCCGGCACGAAGACCACCAATAAACTGATGGATACTCTCATAAAGATCGCCTTTATAGGGTACACGACCTACGATTCCTTCCGGTACCAATTTTTTGATATCATCTTCCACATCCTGGAAATATCTATCCTTACTACCTTGTTTCATGGCCTCTACAGAACCCATCCCTCTATAGGATTTAAATTTACGTCCTTCGTAGATAATCGTTTCGCCTGGTGATTCTTTTGTTCCAGCTAACAAAGAGCCCAACATTACCGTATCGGCCCCTGCGGCAATGGCCTTGGGAATATCCCCCGTATAACGGATTCCACCATCGGCGATAACTGGTACCCCACTGCCCTTAATAGCCGCAGCCACTTCCAATACCGCTGAAAATTGAGGAAAACCAACCCCTGCAACCACACGGGTGGTACAGATAGAACCGGGACCTATTCCGACTTTCACAGCATCGGCTCCCGCATCTACCAAATACTTCGCAGCTTCTGCAGTAGCTATATTACCTACAATAACTTCCAAATCTGGGAATCTCTTTTTAACTTCCTTTAAAACAGTCACTACACCTTTGGTATGCCCATGTGCAGTATCGATTACCACAGCATCTACCCCTGCATTGACCAAAGCTTCTGCCCTATCCACAGCATCACCGGTAACCCCTAAAGCTGCGGCAACCCGTAATCTTCCGTACTGATCCTTATTGGCTATAGGCTTTTGGGTTAGTTTTGTAATATCCCTAAAGGTAATCAACCCAACAAGCTTGTAGTCCTTGTCGACAACTGGTAATTTTTCAATTTTATTCTCCTGCAAAATATCCTCCGCCTGCTCCAAGGAAGTCCCCTCGCTTACAGTAACTAGATTTTTGGAGGTCATAACCTCGGAAATGGGACGATCATTATTTTTTTCAAAACGAAGATCCCTATTGGTCACGATTCCTATCAATTTGCCTTCATCATCTACAATGGGTATTCCACCAATGCTAAATTCCTTCATGTTCGCTTTTGCATCCCTTACCTTAGAATTTAAAGGCAGGGTAACAGGGTCTATGATCATACCACTTTCGGCTCGTTTTACCTTGCGTACCTTCAGCGCTTGCTGTTCTATGGTCATGTTCTTATGCAAAACACCTATTCCACCTTCCTGGGCAATGGCAATGGCCATACGGGATTCCGTTACGGTATCCATAGCTGCAGAAACGATGGGAACATTGATCGTAATGTTTCTAGTAAATTTTGTTTGAATATTGACTTCCCTAGGAAGTACTTCTGAAAAAGCTGGAACCAAAAGTACGTCATCGTACGTAAGACCTTCTCCAACAATTTTATTTAGGTGAGCTTGCATAGCAATTAAAGATTAATTGCGTGCAAATATACTACATTTAAAGGAACTGATGAATAGTTATTGTGTTAATTGACTGTTACCGTTTTCTTACACAATTGATAAATCACCAAGAGCGCAGCAATACTATAGGTCAAGGTCATTAAAATTCCGGAAAGGATAACCACATATTTCATCCAAAGTAGCCCCGACCACATTAAATAAATGCCCCCAAAAGTTAAAATCACGGATAAAAAAGGTTCAATGGTCAGGAACATTTTAAGCTTGTGAGGAAGTTTGGCAAGCCATACCAGACCACCAAGTAGAAAAAAAATGAGCGACATGGAAAGTATATGGGTATGTATTATGGTAAGCATCTCCCGTTCCCCTTTTTTAAACTTCATTACCTCGGCCTCTTCATCGTCCTCATTTCCCATATAATTTTCCACAATTCCTTCGGGCGAGGAAGTACTGGTTTCCGAAACAAACAAGAGACCTGTATAAAAGCCAATACTCAATACAAGAACAAAGGTGGCAACAAACCATTTTATTCCCTTGGGCAGTGCCAATAATAGACCATCATACCCCATTAAAGCATCTTTTTTTCTTGAAGAATTCCAACCGTTTGCAATAGGTTGTCCATGGAGGTAGTCATGGATCTTACCGAAATCGTTGCCCCAGAAATACCATCTATGTTGGTTTCATGGCTAACCCTATCTTTTCCCGTTTTTCCAATAAACTGTTCCAACCACCTTTTACTTCCAATTTCTCCACCATATTCCTCACGATATATCAAGACCTTGGAGTGGATGATTTCCAGATTGGGATTAAAGATGACCAAATAGTCGAACTGAGCCGTTTTACTGGCTGCCTGATCTACAAAGGCGTACCCTAACAGGTTATTGCCCTCTTTTATTTGAAAGAAATTATCAGTGGTAATCTTGGTTGGAAGCTTTTCGTTTACTGCTTTTGAAACAGTAATTGGCACAAAGGAATAATTCGTGGTATCAAATACCTTTTCTACTTCCTTATCCATTTTCTTTTGAACATTTTTCGGGATTCCAAACCCAAAAAATACCATAGAAAATATAACTAAAACAACCGTTATCCGTTTTCTAAAATTCATGCCCCAAATATACTAATTTAGAATCATTTTTAATAATAATTAAGATATTTAGGGCCATGAATTAGTAATTTCCATTTTTCTGGATTAGAACCAAACCCCTATTCCAAAATTCAATACATTTTGCAGATCACTATTGTCCACTGCGTCCGACTTAAATTGATAATCCCCTTTCAATACCACCCCAGGAGCTAAATGATAGGTAAGACCTGTTGTTACATCGGTTTTGTTGTATGCATTGTTCCTTACCAAGGCACCCGCTGTATCGGCATGGGTATCATATTTCTCGTATCTGGCAAAGGCAAACAATTTTTGCTCATTACCAGCTGGCAAAAGATTATAGGCACCTTCCACATACCATCCCTGTAGCGCGCTACCTAAATTACTACCGGTTAAGGCGTTGTAATCCTCAGTATCGGAAAGGGAAGCATATATAAATTGCCCTCTTGCGGTAAAATTCCCATAAGCATATCTTGCATCCAAACCAACCATTGAAATTCCAATGTTTGCTCCGGTAAGCTCCTCTACATCATCGGCTGCCTGTGTTTTTCCGAAATACCCAGAAAGTCCCAAACGCAGACCAGGGACTCCGTAATAATCCAATTTAGCTGAAAGGGTTGGGCTATCAATAGTAGATTTGATACCTTTTTGTCTTCCACCCCTTAATCCACTGGAACCTTGCAAAAATCCATTGATTCCACCTTCGCCATCGGCCTCCGTAGATTTAAATCCGTTGAATAAATACGCTTGATAGCCTAAGGATAGATCATTCACCCTACCAAAGACACCAACTCCAAGTTCCCTCCAGGTAGTGGGCACTATAACATTGTCCATGGCCGGACGCTCTGTTCCATTAAAAGTTGTGGGTTCATGGTATTCATTAACGATTCCCATCGGCACCAACATTAATCCACCTCTTAGATTAACACTATTTCCAAGGTTGTAGTTAACAAAAGCCTGCTCAATGTATACCTCCTCAACATGCTCAAATTCAATTTCAGTAACAAACTGGGCCCTATCATTGAATCTATATCCCAAAAGCAATACCAACCTTTGAACGTCTATCTCTCCATTGTCACCTTCTGGCTGATTGTAAAGCATTTCCCCATAGGCACCTACAGTAACGGCGGACGCATAATTACCTGAAAGCAAACGCTGGGCGGCATTCAATTGTTTTTGTGGATCCAAGGTAATGGAATCATTGGCAGTCTGCGCGAATACTCCTGTTGCAACGAGTAAACCGAATAGTAACGAAATTCTTTTCATTATTTTATTGTTCTTATTTAGATTGGATAAATATAATTTTCGGGTGCAAATATAATATCAAGAACCAAACCGGCAAACTTAATTTAAACTAAATCTAAATAAACTTAAAAATTTAACAAAACGCGAAGTAATATTGAAATCGACCAGCCTAATTATTTCAATGATATGAAGAAAACAGATCCGATGCCTTATTGAATGCAGCTTCAAAAGCCATCCAATTAACATTGGTGTCGGCCTTTACAGCGGTAAAATAGGATAGCATCTTTTCTGTGGGCATATTTCCAGTTAGCTCATCCTTTGCCATAGGACACCCCCCGAAACCTTGCACCGCACCATCAAACCTACGACAGCCAGCCTTATAGGCAGCATCAACTTTTTCGTGCCATTTAGATGGAGTGGTATGAAGATGGGCACCAAATTCAATTTCAGGGAATTTTGGAATCAGGTTAGAAAATAAGTAGTCGATTACTTCCGGGGTGGAAGAACCCACGGTATCGGAAAGCGACAATATTTTTACTCCCATCCCTGCCAGTCTTGTTGTCCATTCACCTACTATCTCAACATTCCAAGGATCCCCATATGGGTTACCGAACCCCATAGAGATATAGGTCACTACTTCCTTGCCTGAGTCATTCGCTATTCTCAAAATCTCTTCCAAAGTAGCTACTGATTCAGCAATTGTTTTATGGGTATTCCGCATTTGAAAATTCTCCGATATGGAAAAAGGATATCCCAAATAATCAATGGAACCATGTTGGGAGGCATCCATTGCCCCTCTGACATTGGCAACAATAGCCAATAACTTACTAGTAGTCTTGGACAGGTCCAATTGGGAAAGAACCTCAGCCGTATCCACCATTTGTGGAATAGCCCTGGGCGAAACAAAACTCCCAAAATCTATGGTATCGAAACCACAATTCAAAAGGGATTGAATGTACCTTACCTTATTTTCTGTGGGAATAAAGGTTTTGATACCTTGCATGGCATCTCTTGGACATTCTATTATTTTAATGGTATTGGACATTCCCCTGCTTAAGCTTTATCAAAATTAATATTATTTATCAGATATTAACAGATAAACAGCAATACCAACAAAAACAAAAATCTGAAGCCATTTCAAGACTTTTCCCAATTGCCCGTGCTCATTTATATATTTCGAAATGGTTCCAGAAAGGATGGCTATAGCACTAAAAATAGTAAAAGAGACCAATATAAATATCCCTGCAAGTACATAGAATTGAACAACAATATTTATATAATTACTAAACAAAAACCCGGGAAAGAAGGCCAAGAAAAAAATAGTAACCTTAGGATTAAGAACATTCATTATAAATCCTTGCTTATATAGGGCACCCAATGATTTCTTATTTACCCCACTATTCGATACTTCCAGATGATCGCTACTCTTGAAAACCTTATAGGCCAAATAGACAAGATAAATGGCTCCAAACAATTTTATTACAAAAAACAAATTTGGGTTTTGCTTAATTATAGCGGAAACGCCAAATGCCAATAAGGTTGCATGTACCAAACAACCGGTCATTAATCCCGCAACGGTTGCTATGCCGTATTTCTTTCCATTGGTAATACTCTGGATAAGCACAAAAATATTGTCCGGCCCTGGAGAAATGGCCAATGCGGCCGTGGCCAATACGAATGTCAATAATATATCGTAATTCAAATCCCGGTAATTTGTATGGTGAACAAAGGTCGGAAATTAGCAATTAATTGTCGCTTTTTCTATAAATAATGGCATTAAACAAAAGTGCAGGTCTTAGCTCCCTTCTAGGCACCGATACCAAGGGCACATTCGTAGGGCTATTGTATTGCATTTGGCCTAAGGCTTCTGAAATAGGTTTGACGAATAAAGCTTGATAAATATTATATCAACGAACAACCCTTATCCATCTTTTTTATATCTTCCACAAAAATTTATATATGAAACCAGTTTTTTATACCGTAAGCCTTTTGGCCGCAATACTATTGATGAGTTACAACATCCCAAACACTAATAATTTGAACAAGGATTTAACAATGGAAAATTCCAAAAAACAGGACAGCGTATTGCGCCATGTAGTACTTTTTAAGTTTAAAGCCAATACCTCCAAAGAGGACATTGCAAAAGTAGAGGCCGCTTTTAGCGCCTTACCTTCCAAAATACCACAAATAGTGGGTTACGAATGGGGAATTAACAACAGTCCTGAAGGATTGAACAAAGGATTAACACATTGTTTTTTCCTCACTTTCAATAGCGAAGAGGATAGGGCCATATATCTTCCACATCCGGATCATAAGGCTTTTGGAGCGGTATTGACCCCACATTTGGAAGATG
Source organism: Arenibacter algicola (assembly GCF_018860365.1). Taxonomy (GTDB): domain Bacteria; phylum Bacteroidota; class Bacteroidia; order Flavobacteriales; family Flavobacteriaceae; genus Arenibacter; species Arenibacter algicola_B. Next base: position 1,107,908 of record NZ_JAHKPO010000003.1, on the reverse strand, counting down.
TTACCGTAGTGGATTATTGGACTAAATAATTAAAGGTTTTAAGGGATAAGAATTATCAACCTTGCCTAAGAAAAAGCAGGCTTACCCAGCATTGGGACAAGCCTGCTTTTTATTTGCAAAATAAAACTGTTTATCCCTTTCAGTTCTTAATTCTACTCACAATAGCCTTGTTGATTCTCTTTATAAGTGACGGGCCTTCATAGATAAACCCGGTATATAATTGGACCAAATCGGCCCCGGCGTCCAATTTTTCAAGGGCATCTTCGGCAGAATGGATTCCACCGACACCGATAATAGGAAACGCCTTATTGCTTTTTTGTGCCAAAAACCGGATTACTTCCGTACTTCTTTTGGTAAGAGGTCTACCGCTTAAACCACCTGTTTCTTCTTTTAACAAAACATCGGATTTCAAATTATCGCGGGCAATAGTCGTGTTGGTCGCAATTACCCCATCTATGTTCGTATCCTTGACAATGCCTATAATGTCCAGCAACTGGTCATCCGTTAGATCTGGGGCAATTTTCAAAAGAATGGGTTTTTCCTTCCCAGCCTTTTCTTTTGCCAATTTGCTATTTTCCTTTTTCAATTCCTTCAGCAAGGCCGTCAAAGGTTGCCTATCCTGAAGTTCCCTTAGGCCGGGAGTATTTGGTGAGCTAACATTTACAACAAAATAATCCACATGATCGAAAAGCGCATCAAAACATATTAAATAATCCTTTGCTGCAAGTTCGTTGGGCGTCACCTTGTTCTTCCCTATATTGCCCCCAATCAATACCCTATGACTTTTTTTAAGATTTTCAACAGCATCGAACACCCCCTTATTATTAAACCCCATTCTATTGACGATGGCCTGATCTTTCTTTAAGCGAAACAAGCGCTTTTTCGGATTTCCATCCTGAGGTTTGGGAGTCAAGGTTCCTATTTCAATAAATCCAAATCCAAAATCGGATAATTCATTGTACAACTTGGCATCCTTGTCAAAGCCTGCCGCCAATCCCACCGGATTTTTAAATTTCAACCCAAACAATTCACGTTCCAAACGAGGGTCGTTGACCGAATACATGGCCCTAAATATCCCAGCAAATCCTATACTGGATAAAAAACGAATTGTTCTAAAAGTAAAATGGTGAACTCTTTCTGGATCGAATTGAAAAAGGATGGGGCGGATTAGCTGCTTATACATTTAAACTATTTTCCGCAAAAATACAAACTACCCGTGCTAAACTATCCTAAACACGCTCTTTTTATTAACATTTACTACAACTTATTCCCTTACCACCACCAAAGGTTGCCGCGATACTTCCTGACAAAGTGTAACATACCTTTGGTATTGCTTTTCATTAAAAAGTGCTAAAAGTTTAAGGTCGTATTTTTTAAAAACCTGCTTCATTCGCTCCTCCAGAACCTTATACTTCGCTCCCAATGCCGTTAAATCCTCAGGGGTACTTTGCGGGTGATTTTCAAATAGATTTTTCCGCTCTTCATCCAACAAGCGGGTTTCTATTTCCAGTGCCGCCTTAAACTCCTCCAAATTGGTTATCTGCTCTTCTTTTAGCTGAAATATTTGTATAATAGTATCCGATTCCGTTGCGCCAATGGCCAAACTACATTCTTGTTGTGCCTGTACGGATATCACAAATCCGACAATAAAGATCAAGGTGGAAAAAACTTTTTTACACATAGGTTTTTGTGCTAATTTAAAATACAAATATAAAGTAATAATATAACCACTTGCTTCTCACCAAAAGTTATCTTTCCACATTAATCCATCAATAGTATATTAAAATTCACATTATACACTAGGTTCTCGGGCTACGTCACATTACCTCCAGAGCCACGGCTGCCAATACTATACAATACAGTTGACACAACAGGCCCAAATAAAAAATAATAAACTGTATTTTTGATTAAAATTTAGTTTTATGCAACACATAATAGACCGGTTTATAAGTTATATTACCGTAGATACCCAAAGCGATCCTAACTCCGCCACTACCCCCAGTACTGAAAAGCAATGGACACTTGCCCATAAATTAGTGGAGGAACTTAAGCAAATAGGAATGCAGGATGTAGTTATCGATGACAAAGCTTACATTATGGCGACTTTGCCCAGTAATTTGGAAAAGCAAGTGCCTACTATTGGATTTATATCCCATTTTGATACTTCTCCAGATTTTACCGCCACCGAGGTAAAGCCCCAAATAATCAAAAATTATGATGGTGGGGATATTGTCCTGAACAAAGCGGAAAATATTATTCTCTCTCCCAGTTATTTTGATGACCTATTGCAATACAAGGGCAATACCCTTATCACTACAGATGGCACCACTTTGTTAGGTGCAGATGATAAGGCCGGAATAACAGAGATTATTACGGCCATGGAGTATTTAATACAACATCCGGAAATTAAACATGGTAAAATTAGGGTAGGTTTTACCCCAGATGAAGAAATTGGCCGCGGGGCACACCATTTTGATGTTGCTGCATTTGGTGCTGATTGGGCCTACACTATGGACGGCAGCCAAATTGGGGAATTGGAGTATGAAAACTTTAATGCGGCAGGTGCCAAAATAACGATAAAAGGAAAAAGTGTACATCCCGGTTATGCCAAAGGTAAAATGGTAAATGCCATTTTGATTGCCAACGATTTTATTTCCCAATTACCAGGACATGAAGTCCCGCAAAAAACTACGGGCCGGGAAGGTTTCTTTCACGTGCACCATATTAAAGGGGAAATTGAGCTTGCCGAAATTGAACTGATCATAAGGGATCATGACCTAAAAAAATTCGAACAGCGCAAAGAGCTTTTACAATATATCACGGAGAATTTGAATGCGGAATACGGGGATTTCGTAAAGCTTGATATCAAAGACCAATATTTTAATATGCGCGAAAAAATTGAACCTGTAATGCATATTGTTGATATCGCCAAAGAGGCCATGGAGAGCTTAAATATTAAACCATTAATTAAACCCATACGCGGCGGCACCGACGGTTCGCAATTAAGTTATATGGGCTTGCCTTGTCCCAATATTTTTGCAGGCGGACATAATTTTCATGGAAAATATGAGTATGTACCTGTAGAAAGCATGGAGAAAGCGGTTGATGTTATCGTAAAAATTTGCGAACTTACAGCTAAAAGATAGCCCTAAAAGTTATAAGCCCATTCAAGGGCAACGATATACATTTCATTTGGCAGGAAAAAATGAATCCACAAAAAAAGATCGAAGCCTATTATGCAAAGGAACAGCCCTTTAAGGATGGTATTGGACTTTTGCGGGAATTGGCCCTTAAAACTGAATTTATTGAAACTTACAAATGGGGTATCCCAGTATACACTATAGACAATAAGAATGTTCTTGGTATTTTGGCCTTTAAACATCATTTCGGAATATGGTTCTATAATGGTGTCTTTTTAAAAGACCCAAAAAAAGTGCTGGAAAATGCACAAGAGGGCAAAACAAAGGCCATGAGGCACTGGAAATTCAGCACTAAGGAGGATATTGATGAAGCCGCGGTTTTATCCTATTTTCATGAAGCCATCAGCAACCAAAAGAAGGGACTTACCCTTGCGTCTGAAAAAAACAAGCCAATTTTGATGCCTCCCTTGTTAAAAAAAGCACTTAACAATAATCAGGCCTTAAAACTTAATTATGAAAGTCTAACCCCATATAAACAAAGGGAATATTGCGAGTATATTTCTGAAGCCAAACAGGAAAAGACCAAGGAGTCCCGCCTAGAGAAATGTATTTCCCTTTTGGAAAAAGGTTTGGGGCTGCACGATAAATATAGGAAAGGGTAGTCAGTAGTCAGTAGTCAGTAGTCAGTAGTCAGTAGTCAAAAAAATAAATGGAATTGGATATTCCAATTCTGTCCTGAGGTAATTGATTTATTTCGTGGTATTTTCCAATACTATTATTGACGGTCCGTTGGATAGCCATTTTTGGCCCAGACCGGTCGTATCCCCTAATGGAAGAAAATACACAAAAGATCCTAGAGCCAAGTCAATATCCCCATCTGCATCCATATCCTCCGCATCCATTACGATCCAACGTCCTCTGAACGACTCCGGAAAGGAGTAATCCTCAAACTTCATATCACCTTTATTTTCCAGGTAGACAAAACTCTCCTCCGGAGAACCCATATAATCAGGAAAAAATGAAATTGCTGCAATATCCAGATCTCCATCCAAATCATAATCTCTTGGCATAGCTTTATAAGCCCCGTTTAAATGGTAGAAAAAAGATTGCTCAAAATTTAAATTCCCATCGTTCAGAAATACATAAATACCGTGATAGTCCTTTAATATGGGGGTTTTATCTGCGTTATCCCCACAGACATATAAAATATCATCGAAGCCATCTCCATTAAAATCTACCAACTCTATATATTGGGAACCATTAAGAGGAAGAAAAGAAAGCAATCTTTTGGAGGAAAACGTGCCATCTCCCTGGTTTTGATAGTACACAACTCCTTCATCCCCTTGGGCCATAAGCACAAAAATATCTTGGAGACCATCCCCATTGGCATCCTTTATCACCGCGGTAATGGCACCCGACCTGTTGTCCAACATCCTCATCGTGTATTTATCACCCCCATTATTCTCATACCAAACCAATTTTCCGGTTTCATTGCCATATTCACAGGCAACTACATCTTCCAATCCATCGTTATTTAAATCCCCATAAGCCATATTAACCGGCCTTTGCAAATTGGGGATCACCTCATTGGAAGTGTATGAATCCGTTGTTCCCTTGGTAAATATTTTTTGTAAAGCCCCATCCGACACGTCATTGGGAAAAATATTTTTCCCTGCAGTTGTCAAATAAATAGTATCGTACCTTTCGTAATAATGGACAGGTGCCATTTTTAGACCAAGTACAAAATCCTTTTCAAGATCTTTGGTGAGGAACGTTAAGCTATTTATATTTCGTTTACTATCCGCAAATACCACTCCCCTATTTTCGGGAAGAATTTTAACCATGGAAGTTAGGGCCGGAGTTTGGGAAAAAGCAGACTCCCTGTATTTAAAATGCTTAAGGCCCATTTTAATTTTATTGGCCCGTTTGGGGGCCAAAATGGTATCCGGTGCATTGTTAAGGTAATAATCCACTATTTTATTCCAGTCCGCTTGGGCGATAAGAGGTCTTTCCGGAAATATATTTGCTTTTTTAACCACTTCTCCGCTCCTTCCATTGTCAAAGAGACTATCTGGTCGTACATTTCCTTTATAAATTCCCAATCGATGCCCCATTGCAGGAAGTACGTCGTTTTGCCAACTGGACTTCGGCAACAGATCCGGTTTAACAAAGAGATGGCAACTGGCACAATGAATTTCTGCCAATTGGTTTCCCGAGAGATTAGTGGCGGGTATTTCCTTGAATTCCGACTCTTGCAATTCCTTTTTGTTTCCGGAACAGGAGAATAGCAATCCTAAAAGGAGGGTCAGCGAAAAAAAATTCTTCATGCAATATTATATAAATAAAGGAATTCGATAAAAAATTTCCTCCTGATAGGGCCTAATCTACGAAGATACTGCCGAATTTTCAAGTATGCCATAAATAACCGATTTACAATGATTACTAAAAGAGCATATTTAAAAAAAGGAAACTCATTGTACAATAATAATAACTACGCCATCCGCACCAAAAGAAAGGTTGCCAAAATCCATAGGACAAGGCTTAAAATGCCCCCTATAATGAAAAAATGTTTGAATTTGTAGTTGCCTATTCCATAAATCAAGGTATTGGTCTGATAGCCTACCGGAGTAAAAAAGCTAAAATTGGCCGCAAACATTACAGCTAGGACAAATGGCTTAAAATCCATATTTAGTCCGCTTGCCAATGCCATCGATATTGGGGTCATAATAATTGCCGTGGCATTATTACTTACCACCCCGCTCATAACCATGGTGACGAAAAATAGACTCCCAATAATTATTATTTTTGACTGGCCTACCAACAGACCCAATAATTTTTCCGAAATCCACATATCTGCTCCCGTATTGTGCATGGCTATACCCAAAGGTATCATCCCTGCCAACAAAAAGAAAATTTGCCAATTTACCTTTTTATATACACTGTCCAAATTTAAGTTATTGGTGAGTAATAATACAGAAACCCCGGCCAGAGCACTAACCATGATGGATAGAACACCTGTAGCAGCTAGAACGACCACTAAACCAAGAACAGCCAGGGATAAAATTCTTCCGAATCGCGAATGGGTCTTAAGCGAATCAAACTCCTGTAAAAGCACTATATTTTCAATAGCCTCCAAAGATCTTATGTTTTGCCTACTTACATCTACTAGTAGACGATCACCTGCTTTCAGCACTAATTTATCCGAACTGCTCCTCACCAATCGTTCCTTAATATTTGTCAAGGTCTTGCGCTTCTTAATAGCAACAGGTACAATATCCTGTTGCATATAACCTCTTAGATTCCCCAAAGTCTTGCCCAAGAGTGCTGCGCCGGGAAGCATCAATAGTTCTACAAACACCCGTTCTTCCAATTTAGGAACCTTGTCTTCCCAAGTGGATTGATGATCGGCCCCCATCCAATAAATTTGTTCGTTAAGGCCCAAATTTTGAGAATCGTTCAATTTAGTGAGGTTTAATATGTTACACATTAATAGTAACTGATCATTTTCCTTTAGGGTGATATATTTTCCAGGTGAATTGTGAATCCTATTGTCCCTTATCAATTTCAGTATTGATATTTCCGGGTTGTTGTACAAAAATGTTTCCTCCAATCTTTTATTTACCAATTGCGAGCCGGATTTTATCCGGACACTTGTAATATAATCCGTAACGCTATAATCGTTCCCCAATTCCTTTTTCCCGCCCCAAGGCAGCCATTTTAACATTATGGTGAGGTAGACAATGGCCACGGCTAGAAAAATTAATCCTATAGTAGTAAATTCGAAAAAACTCAGGGCAGGTGCCCCCAGATTTTGTGCCACAGAGTTTACAATAAGGTTCGTGGAGGTACCCATTAATGTACAAGACCCCCCCAATATGCCTGCAAATGAAATAGGCAACAATAATTTAGATTTGGAAATATTGAATCGATCTGAGAGTTGGTTGATAATTTTAATAAAAACAATGACTACAGCCGTAGTACTAATGAAAGCAGAAATACTTGCGGTTACAATCATAAAAATAGGAGCTATTGCAAACAACGGGAGGGCTTTAATTTTACCCAATCCGGAGGTCAACCATGTAATAACCCCATTTTCCTCCATAGCTATGGCTAGAATCATCAAAGCCAAAACCGCTATAGTGGCACTATTGGAAAAACCGCTAACGGCCTCTTCCGGTTTCACAAGCCCCAACAAGGTTAATGAAACAATGATAAAAAAGGCAATTTTATCTACCGGAAAAACCTCCAGTGCAAACAAAATTATTGTAATGAACAAAACCAAAAACACCAATCCCATTTCCAATGTCATCCTACAACTATTATATTTCGAACCCCTTAAAATCTAATGGCAAATAACTTCAAAATATTCTGCCATCTCTTTTTGGCAGATGCCCATAACCTTACTGTAAACAACATTTAACAATAAATACATACCTAAAATAACAGCTCTGTTCTCTTACAAAAAAGATATTCCCAAGATGGTGTAAGATTGATGAAATTTAAATTTCATTGGATAAGGTCATAACTACTTTTTGACATTCCTCCATACATTTAACACAAGAATTTGCACAATCCTCACAGTGTTTATGATCATGTTGCGCGCACTGTTCTGCACACCATTGACATACTTTAGCGCAGAGGTTACAGTAATCCTTGGCATATGGGCTAGCTGCCATTAAAAATTGCAGTGCTGCCGAACAAGATTCAATACATAGGATACAACACAGGGGGCAGTCATTTTTACTTTCCATTCCTGACATATGAAGTAGACAATATTGACAATCGGCTATACATTTACGACAGGCTTCTATACAATCCAAATAAGGTGATTCCATAGCATTACTATTTATGGTTACATCTAAAATTAATTCAACCCAAATTAATCCAATAGCTCAATTGGATATTATGTGAACGTTATTGGTAATTAAAGTATCTGGGCAAGCAAAACAAATCGTATCATCTTTTCTTTTAATGATGCAGTTTATAAATTAACTTTAACCCATATTAATTTATAGCAAAGTAGATATCGAAATAGCTATTGTTCGTATTACCCACAAATGGGAAGAGAACAATGGACTTTTTAAAAGCCAAGGACAACATATAATATTCAATGAAAAATACCATTTCACATAGAGTAGCCGATTTTTTGAAAAATTTTCCACCCTTCAATGTCCTAGGCCAGACCGACCTTGAAACCCTTGCCGAAGAAATTACCATTGTCTACAAGGAAAAGGATAGTGTTATTTTTGCGGAAAACGACGAACCGCATCCCTATTTCTATGTAGTGAACAAGGGTGCTGTTGCCCTCAAAAAAGGATCGGACAAGAGTATCATGGACATGTGTGATGAAGGTGATATCTTTGGACTTAGACCCTTAATGGCCCAAGAGAATTATAAAATGAGTGCAAAAGCACATGAAGAAAGTATTCTATACGCCATTCCCATCAACATTTTTAAACCCTACGCCCAAAAAAATATAGCGGTTGGAAATTTCTTAATAGAAAGTTTCGCCTCCAATACTAGAAATCCTTATTCAAAAAGTCATCGCGGTAAATTGTATGACGAAGTGCCCGACACAAATCCTGTGGCGCCCGATACCCATGTATTGGACTTACAATCTGTGCAGTATTCCAAAAAATTAGTGACCTGTACCCCGACCACCTCGGCCAAAACTATAGCCAAGAGAATGACCGAAAAAAAAGTTGGAGCTATGCTAGTGGTCAAGGATAAGATGCCCATCGGCATCATTACGGACAAAGACCTGCGGAACAATATTGTAACCGGTAAATATCCCATTACCACCAAGGCTAAGGAAATAATGGTTTCCCCGGTAATCACCTATAACAAACACCTCACGATAACCCAGGCACAGATGGCCATGATGAAAAGCAATATCAGCCATTTATGTATTACTAAGGACGGCACACCCAACTCCAAGGCTATCGGAATACTATCCAAACATGATGTTATGGTGGCTTTGGGGAATAACCCGGCAGTATTGATCAAGGCTATAAATAGGGCCAAGAAAATAAAATCGATAAAACAAATAAGAAAGAGTATTACGCATCTTCTTCAGGACTATTTGGATCAAAATATCCCCATTAAATTGACTACCAAAATAATATCCGAACTTAACGATGCCTGTGTAAAGCAAATTATTAAACTTTCCTTGGCGGAAATGCCAACAAGGCCTCCCGTTAAATTTGCATGGCTGGCACTTGGCAGCCAAGGACGAAGTGAACAGCTCCTACAGACCGATCAGGACAACGCCATGGTCTTTGAAAATGTTCCTGAGGACAAACTAATAGAAACAACGGCCTATTTTTTGGAATTGTCCAAACTAATAAACAAAGGATTGTTTGATATTGGTTACGATTATTGCCCTGCAGAAATGATGGCTTCCAATCCCAATTGGTGCTTAAGCCTGGATGAATGGAAAAAAACCATTTCCCATTGGATTATAAATCCAGGAACAGATGAAGTATTGCTTTCCTCCATATTTTTCGATTACAATATTACCTATGGGGATGTAAATTTGGTAAACGAATTATCGGAACATATTTTTGAAACCACTAAAAAATATCCCATTTTCTATTTACACTTGGCGAGTGGGGCACTACAAAACCCTTCCCCAACAGGCTTTTTCAGACAGCTGTTGGTTGAGGAAGACGGGGAACATAAAGATTCCTTCGATCTAAAAAGACGGGCATTAATGCCCCTGACCGATGCAGCAAGAGTACTAATTTTATCGCATTCGGTTAAGTCCATCAACAGTACCGCTGAGCGATTTGAAAAATTGGCGGAGCTGGAACCCAACAACGAGGAAATCTTTATGGCCTGTTCCTTTGCAACCAGGGCCCTTTTAAAGTTCAGGACCAAACATGGCCTGCTTCACAATGATTCGGGCAGGTATATTGCCATAGACAAATTGACCAAGGAGGAAAAAATTAAATTAAAAAGAACATTTAAGACCATAAAGGAAATACAGGAGTTGGTAAGTATTAGATTCAAGGTTTCAAACTTGTTGCGATGATAGATTTCTTCAAAAAAAAAGTAAACAACTATCCGGATTATTGGCTGGAATACGAGAATAGTTTCAATAAAAAACCAATTGAGGACCTCAGCCAGGTAAGGTTTGTAGTATTGGATACCGAAACTACAGGTTTCGACTATTTAAACGACAGGATACTCTGCATTGGTGCCTTAAGTTTGGTCGACAAGAACATCGCCTTAAACCAAAGTCTGGAATTGTTTTTAAAACAGGATCACTACAATGCGGAAACCGCAAAAATTCATGGAATCCTTAAAAATGGAGGGGCCTCCTGCATAAATGAAAGTGTCGCCATGGAAGAATTATTGGGGTTCCTAAAGAATGCTGTAATTGTAGCACACCATGCCATTTTTGACATTACAATGATCAACAGGGCCTTGGAAAGAAACGGCCTTCCGAGGTTAAAAAATAAAGTACTCGACACTTCACATCTTTACAAAAAGACACTTTTAAACTCCAATGTTTTTAAAAAGAAGGAGCACTATTCCTTGGACGAATTGGCCGAAAAGTTCGACATTTCCAAGAAAGATAGGCACACCGCATTGGGAGATGCCTATATTACAGCCATAGCATTCCTTAAAATTAGGAGTCGATTGAAGGGCAAGGGACAACTACGGTTAAAAGACCTGTTGAAAATGGGATAACTATTTTAAGGATGACAGATACCCCAAAACATTTTTCTCAATTCTGGACTGTATATCCGAAATGTCGGCCTTAATAAACTTTTCTCCGGTAATATTTTCGTAGAGCTCTATGTATCGTTCCGAGACAGTTTGTATATAGTCATCGGTCATTTCTGGTACAACCTGTCCTTTTAGACCCTGAAAGTTATTGCTTATCAACCATTGGCGAACAAATTCCTTGGACAATTGCTTCTGGGCCTCTCCCCTGTTTTGTCGTTCCCCATAGCCTTCGGCATAAAAATACCGGGAAGAATCAGGTGTATGGATTTCATCAATAAGTACAATCTTTCCATCCTTGGTTTTCCCAAATTCGTATTTGGTATCTACCAAGATCAATCCCCTTTTTGCGGCAATTTCGGTACCTCTTTGAAAGAGTGCCTTGGTATACTTTTCCAGAACTAGGTAATCTTCCTCGCTTACTATTCCCCTTTCTAAAATGGCTTCCCTTGAAATATCCTCATCATGGTCTCCCATTTCGGCCTTGGTAGCAGGGGTTATAATGGGAGTAGGAAACTTATCGTTTTCCGACATCCCTTGGGGCATGGCGACACCGCACAGCATTCTTTTTCCCAGCTTGTATTCCCTTGCGGCATGTCCGGATAAATAACCCCTAATCACCATTTCCACCTTAAATGGCTCGCAGGCAAACCCTACGGCAACATTGGGATCCGGAGTGGCCATTAACCAGTTGGGAACTATATCGGCCGTATCCGCCATCATCTTAGTGGCGATCTGATTCAGTATTTGTCCTTTGTACGGAATTCCTTTTGGCATAACCACATCAAAGGCTGAAAGCCTATCCGTGGCAACCATTACCAATATATTATTTTCAAGATGATATACCTCCCTAACCTTTCCCTTATAAAGGCTCTTTTGCCCTGGAAAATGAAAATTCGTATCAATTATCGTATTACCCATACTGCAACTATCAATTGTTATGCTCTATTCCTTTGTAGGCCTCTATAACCTTTTTAACCAATTTATGCCTTATCACATCCTTATCGTCCAAGTAAATAACTTCTATCCCCTCAATGTTCTGAAGAACCAATAAGGCTTCTTTTAATCCCGAAATCAAACGTCTTGGCAAATCAATTTGCCCAGGATCCCCGTTGATTAAAAATTTGGCATTTTTCCCCATTCTGGTCAGGAACATTTTCATTTGGGCATGGGTTGTGTTCTGGGCCTCGTCCAAAATCACAAAGGCATTGTCCAATGTCCTACCGCGCATGAAAGCCATAGGGGCTATCTGTATGGTACCATTCTCAATATAATGGGCCAATTTTTCCGGCGCAATCATGTCCCGTAAGGCATCGTACAAAGGTTGCATATAAGGATCCAGCTTTTCCTTAAGATCTCCTGGCAAAAAGCCCAAATTCTCTCCGGCCTCAACAGCTGGTCTTGTCAATATAATTCGTTTAACCTGTTTCTCCTTTAAGGCTTTTACAGCCAATGCCACTCCCGTATATGTTTTTCCGGTTCCCGCCGGTCCTACGGCAAATACCATATCATTGTTCCTAGCGGCATCGACCAATCTTCGCTGATTTACCGTTTGTGCCTTGATAAGCCTACCACTTACACCATGGACCAAAACTTCACCACTTATTTCCGAAGACTCCAATACTTCCTGTCCATTGCTGGCCAAGAGTCGCTCAATACTGTTTTCATCCAACTTATTGTACTTGGCATAGTGGGCGGTAAGCAGGTCGAACCTTCTGTCGAATTCGTCCAATAGGTCTTCATCACCATAGACCTTAATTTTGTTGCCTCGTGCAACAATTTTAAGCTTGGGGAAATGTTTTTTCAGTAAATCTATGTTCTCATTATTCTGTCCAAAAAATTCCCTTGGGCTAATGTCTGTAAGTTCTATTATAAGTTCGTTCAAAGAAGAGAGGTGTTATAAAGGATTAGATATGAAATATATATTTTGCTTCGCTAATTTTTTGTGTAATTTTGTTTAACAAACTTAAGTAAAAAAACAACTTACCAAACCAAAAACATATCAACAGTCCTATATGGCTATAATTACTTTAACTACTGATTTTGGACACAAGGACCATTTTGTAGGCGCCATAAAAGGGACAATTTACAAGGAATTGTCAGATGCAAAAATTGTTGATATTTCTCATTCCATAGCACCTTTTAATATTCAGGAATGCGCCTACATCCTCAAAAATTCATACAAAAATTTTCCTGATGGCAGTATCCATATCGTAGGCGTGGATTCTGAATTAACACCGGAAAACCAACATATTGCGGTCTTGGTGGACAACCACTATTTTATAATGGCCAACAACGGGGTGATAGGGCTCATAATTTCTGAAATAGTTCCTGAAAAAGTGGTAGAAATTCAATTACCCAATACCATAGACAGCTCGTTTCCGGAAATGGATGTTTTTGTTAAGGCCGCAAGCCATATTGCAAGAGGTGGAAAATTGGAAGTAATAGGCAGGCCCTTTAAAGACCTTAAGGACCTTCGGGAGTTCAACCCAAGAATTTCCGATGACGGCAAGACCATATCCGGAAGTGTCATTTATATAGACAACTACGGGAATGTGGTAACCAACATTCAACAAAATACCTTCAAATCCATTGGCAAGGGCAGACCTTTTGAACTACATGCCCGAAACAAAAAAATAAGGGAGATACATAAAAAATACAGCGACATCATAAATTACGACCTAGACAAAAGTCAGCGTAAATCCCCAGGAGAATTACTGGCCCTATTTAACTCCTCAGGCTATGTAGAAATCGCCATTTATAAAAGCGATCTAAATACCGTAGGGGGAGCCTCTACCCTATTGGGTCTTGATTATAGGGACACTGTAATTATTAATTTTACTTAAAGACAATGAACAAATGTTGGTAAGAATTGTAAAATTAACCTTCAAAAAGGAAAATATTGCTAGTTTTGAAGCCATCTTTGAAAACAATAAAAAGAAAATTCGACAAGCTGACGGCTGCACCTTTTTAGAACTGTTACAGAGCGAGGAAGATAAAAATATATTTTTCACCTACAGTTATTGGAATAGCGCTACCGATTTGGACAACTATAAAAATTCGGAATTTTTCAAGAGCGTCTGGCAGAAGACCAAACTATTATTCGAGGACAAACCAGAAGCTTGGAGCCTAACAAAGAAGGAAACGATTAACTAACATACATGATTGCCATATTTAAAAGAGAAATACAATCATTTTTTACCTCACCTATAGGTTATCTGGTCATAGGATTATTTTTAGTACTCAACGGATTGTTTCTGTGGGTATTTAAGGGACCATTTAATATTTTTGAATACGGCTTTGCCGATCTGGGCAATTTCTTTCTTCTTGCACCTTGGGTGTTTCTTTTTCTGATTCCTGCCATTACCATGAAAAGTTTTTCTGAGGAAAAAAAACTAGGCACTTTGGAGCTTCTTTTTATAAAGCCCATCTCCTTATGGGAAACGGTTATGGGAAAGTTTTTGGGTACCTTTTGTCTGGCCTTGATCGCCATATTGCCTACAATACTTTATGTATATACCATTTCCCAATTGGGTGTAACCATAGGTAATCTGGATATGGGCATGGTGCTAGGCTCTTATTTTGGGCTTTTCTTTTTAATTGCAAGCTATACCGCCATTGGTCTATTTGCTTCGACCCTATCCGAAAACCAAATAGTGGCCTTTATAATAGGTATGGTTCTATGCTTTATTATGTTGTACGGATTTGAAAGTCTGGCCACAATATTGCCCACTGGCCCCATGGTACTTTTTGTGGAACAAGTAGGAATGAAGGCCCATTTTGAAAGTATTGCCAGGGGTATCTTGGATACTAGGGATATTGTTTATTTCACAAGTCTTACCCTATTCTTTCTCTACCTGACCATTAATCAACTAAAAAATCAAAATAGGTAATGAAGAAAAGTTTATTATCTATAATCAGGGCTGTTCTACTATTGCTGGTCGTAAATATTCTGGCCAGTTTTTTCTACGCAAGAATAGATCTTACCGAAGACGGTAGATATACACTTTCCAAGGCGGCATTAAATTCTGTTGGGGTGTTTAGTGCACCGGTAATAATCGATATTCTACTGGATGGAAATCTTCCTCCCGAATTTATAAAATTGAGGGTGGAAACTAGGCAGCTATTAGAGGAATTTGCATCGGAAAACAATAATATAAAGTTCAATTTCGTAAATCCACTTGAGGGAGCTTCTCAAATTGAAGGCGTTATCACAGATCTACAGGCCTTGGGCCTTACGCCCACCAACGTTACGGTTGAACAGAATGGAAAAGTTTCCCAAGAGATTATTTTTCCATGGGCCATGGTAAATTATAACAACAGTACGGTAAAGGTACCCCTATTAAAAAATAAACTAGGTGCCACCACGGAAGAGCGGGTAAATAATTCCGTTCAACATTTGGAATATGCCTTTGCAGATGCCTTTACAAAATTGAACATCAAGGAAAAGAAAAAAATAGCCATCATTAAGGGCAATGGAGAGTTGGGCGATATTTATATGGCAGATTATTTGACCACCATAAAAGATTATTACAACATTGGTGCCATTACCTTGGACTCGGTGTCAACCAATCCAAAAAAGGTCCTGGAACAATTAAAAGGATTTGATCTTGCCCTCATTGCAAAACCTACAGAGGCCTTTACCGATGAAGAGAAATTTATTTTAGACCAATATATTACCGGAGGAGGCAAGTCGCTCTGGCTCATAGATCAGGTGGCTATGGAACTGGATAGCCTCTTCAACGAAGAAGGTACCGCCATGGCCCTGCCACGCAATCTTAACCTAAACGATTTTTTCTTTAAATATGGGGTTCGTTTAAATACGGATTTGGTGAACGACCTTTATTTTACACAAATAGTTTTGGCGACAGGAGAGGGCAACAGTTCCCAATACAACCCTGTTCCCTGGTACTACAACCCTATGGTCTTTTCCAAGAACGACCATCCCATAAACAACAACTTGGAAGCCGTCAGGTTCCAGTTTACAGGTAGTTTGGATACCCTTGGCAGTGATTATAAAAAGCAGATCCTACTCAGTAGCTCGCCCTTATCAAAAACCGAGGGAGTGCCCAAGCCAATTCAGCTGGACATTATTAATACACCACCGGATAAAGACCTATATAACGACGGAAATAAGATTTTAGGGGTATTGGTCGAAGGTGCCTTCAAATCATCCTTCCTAAACCGGGTAAAACCACTTAAGCTGGACAAAATAGTGGATCAAGGCCCTGAAAACAAAATGATAGTGCTTTCGGACGGGGATCTAATAAGAAACCAGGTCCGAAATGGCAGACCTTTGGAATTAGGTTATGATAAATGGACAAACAACTTTTTTGGCAACAAGGAATTCCTCATAAATTGCCTTAATTACCTATTGGACGATACCGGACTTATAAACATTCGGAACAAGAAAGTAACTATCCCTTTCTTGGATGCTGAAAAAATTAATGACCAGAAAACCAAATGGCAGTTGATTAATATTGGCCTACCCCTGTGTTTGACCTTTATTTTTGGATTCCTAATTCACGCCGTTCGAAAGAAAAAATATGGGGTATAAGTGTTGATAAGTTTGTTTCCTTAAAAAGGACATTTAAAATATCTTTGTTTTGGCCGTGATTGAAGGAATATTGCGGATTCAAACAGATATTTAAACACTGTTTTTGGTTGTACAATAATGTAGATTCCTTAAAAAAAAATAAACCAATGAAATTTATAGTATCTAGCACTTATTTACTAAAACAACTCCAAGTTTTAGGTGGGGTTATCAATAACAGCAATACCCTACCTATTCTAGACAATTTTCTCTTCGATTTAAATCAAAAGGAACTCACTGTTTCCGCTTCCGATTTGGAAACCACAATGAGTTCTGTATTAGAGGTCGATTCTGACAATGAGGGTACCATTGCCGTTCCTGCAAAACTGTTATTGGAAATTTTAAAAACCTTTCCTGAACAGCCATTAACTTTTGTTGTAGAGGATAACAATACGGTAGAAATCAGCTCTAACCACGGTAAATATGCTTTGGCCTATGCAGATGGAGCTGAATTTCCAAAATCGGTTGAATTGTCAAATCCATCCTCTACCACAGTACTCGGGGATATTTTGGCAACAGCCATCAATAAAACTATTTTTGCTGCCGGAAATGATGATCTGAGACCTGTAATGAGCGGTGTCTTCTTTCAATTTTCCCCAGAAAGTTTAACCTTCGTAGCTACTGATGCCCATAAATTGGTAAAATATCAACGTACCGATGTTACTGCTTCCAAGGTGGCCGAATTTATAATGCCTAAAAAACCTCTTAATTTATTAAAGGGGATTTTATCGGGCAGCGAAACGGAAGTACTCATTGAATACAATGAAAGCAACGCCAAATTCAGTTTTGAAAACACTATCCTGATCTGTAGATTGATAGATGGTAAATACCCGAATTACGAAGCGGTAATTCCTAAGGAAAACCCAAATAAACTTTCCATTGCCAGAACACAACTTTTAAGTTCGGTAAGAAGGGTTTCCATATTTTCCAATAAGACCACCCACCAAATTCGATTAAAAATTGCAGGTGCGGAACTTAATATATCCGCTGAGGACATAGATTACAGCAATAAGGCGGAAGAAAGATTGACCTGTTCTTACCAAGGTGACGATATGCAGATAGGGTTTAACTCAAGGTTCCTGGTGGAAATGTTGAACAACCTTACTTCGGATGACGTGCAATTGGAAATGAGCCTTCCCAATAGGGCCGGTATCCTTACCCCAATTGACGGTTTGGACGAAGGCGAAAATGTCACCATGTTGGTAATGCCGGTAATGTTGAACAGTTAGAAATACAAATTCAACCCAAGGGTTGAATTCAAAATACACCCCACTCTTTCATTATAAAAAAAGCCGTATCTCATTTGAAATACGGCTTTTTTGTCCTAAACAAAAATGTTTACTAACTACACAAACTTTATGCTCAGGGGATAATGAGGTTTTTCGCCATTGGACACCTTTATGGCATTGACAATAGGAAATACGAAACAGAGCACTGCTATCGCAATAATCCCTAATATTCCAACACCAAGAAGTAAGATCAACGGGATGCAAATTAGTATATATAAGAACATACTGATCTGGAAGTTAATAATCGATTTTCCATTTTCATCCATATTCATTATGGTATCCCTTTGGGTTAGCCACAAGACCAAAGGAACTATAAATCCTCCAAACCCTGTAACTATATCCAATAATTGACTCAAATGGGTCAACACCAATAGTTGTCTGTTTTCTGCCTTCATCGGTTGCTTTTATTAAGTTGTTATAGGCTGAAAAAGTATAGCTCCGACACTTGATCTAAGTCCTATAAATTAGTTGTAATAATTATAGGACGAATAAATTCACCATTTGTTACATGCATTAGTTTACCTTATTTCGAAATTCTGCCGGGCCCACTACTGTTTGCGTTCCAATTTTTCCAATTTGTCCTTATCTTTTTCAATACCCTTCTCCAGTTTGTCAATTTTCTGGTTCAGTTTCTCTATTGCCATAGGGGATAATTTTCCCTTTTTTTGATCCTTGATCATTTTCTCCTGTAGCTTTTCTACTTTTCTTGTGTCTTTGGCTATAGACCTTCTTTTGGAATCTATTTCGGACGAAAGTTTTTCGCGCTTTTTCAATTCCTTCTCAGCCTTCTTTTGCGCTTTTTCAGCCTTCTTGGTATCCCTTTCCGCTTTGTCTATCCTTTTTTGAATTTCCTTGGCTTCCTTTTCTTCCTGCAAAATTCTCTCCTGCTCCATTTGTTCGGTATTTTCCACAGGAGTAACTGGATCCGGAGTTTCCTGAGCCAAAGTGATTTGGCAGAATAAACCCACTGCCAATAAAGTAATAATTCTAATCATTTTCATATAGTAATTTTAAATTGAATGTTCCGATACACCTAGATTCCAAAGCTTAATTGAACTCTTTTATGTTATATTGGAACACTATCAAAATTACACAATATATCCTGCATTAATTATGACTAAAATCATTGTGTTAAACTTTGCAATTCCCAAATAAAAGTTCCAAATCATTATTGTAACAGCGCTTTTCAATCGTTTTACAAAGTGTTAAAGGTTAACGTACATTGTTTCAAATAATTAGATTATTGTATTTGTCAATTGAATGGTGAAACCATTTTGAAAATTTTATATCGTATTTTTACGGTCAATTATAATACTAATGATTACCAACGACAACATCATTGCCTTAGCTACGCCCTCAGGGGCCGGTGCCATAGCTGTAATCCGTATTTCCGGGAAAGATGCCATTGCCCTGGCCAATCCTTTCTTTACATCGATAAGAGGAAAGGATTTAAATAAACAGAAGAGCCATACCATTCATTTGGGACATATTACGGAGAACGATAAGGTGTTGGATGAAGTCTTATTATCTCTTTTTAAAGGTCCACATTCCTATACTGGTGAAGATGTTGTGGAAATTTCCTGCCACGGTTCGCCTTATATACAACAACAAATAATTCAGTTGTTTCTGCGAAACGGCTGCCGAATGGCTACTGCGGGGGAATTTACCCTTCGTGCCTTTTTAAATGGCAAAATGGACTTGAGTCAGGCCGAAGCTGTGGCCGATCTTATAGCATCCGATAATGAGGCCAGCCACCAGATAGCCATACAGCAAATGCGGGGTGGATTTAGTAACGAAATAAAAAAATTGAGGGACCAGCTTCTGAACTTCGCTTCCCTTATGGAACTGGAGCTCGACTTTGCAGAGGAGGATGTAGAGTTTGCGGACCGAACCCAGTTTAAAATACTACTTACCAAGATACAAAGGATCTTAAAGCGATTAATAGATTCCTTTGCCGTAGGAAATGTGATCAAGAACGGGATTCCCATTGCCATTGTTGGGGAGCCCAATGTAGGCAAATCTACACTATTAAATGCCCTATTAAATGAGGAGCGGGCCATTGTAAGCGACATCGCGGGAACCACTAGGGATACCATAGAGGATGAGATCGTAATAGAAGGTATAGGTTTTCGGTTTATAGACACCGCTGGAATTAGGGATACCAAGGATGTGGTGGAAAGTATTGGCATAAAAAAGACTTTTGAGAAAATAGAACAGGCCCAGGTGGTTGTACTATTGGTAGATGCTTGGCAAATGGCTACCCATGCAGATAAGTTAAAGAACAGCATAAAGGAACTGGAAAAAATAAAAACTAAATATCCTCAAAAACCTTTATTGGTAATTGCCAATAAGGTGGATAGGTTGGATAAGGAACAAATCAAAGATCTACAATCCCAAATTTCAGGACTGCATTTGCTGTCCGCCAAAACCGGACAAGGGGTGGAAACACTGAAGTCGCGCTTATTGGATTTTGTAAATACGGGAGCCCTGCGCAATAGCGAGACCATAGTAACCAACACCAGACATTACAGTTCCCTGTTAAAGGCCTTGGAAGAGATAGAAAAAGTGCAATTTGGAATGGATGAGGATACCCCCAGCGATCTCTTGGCCATAGATGTCCGCGAAGCACTCTATCATTTAGGGGAAATTACTGGACAAGTAACCAATGATGAGTTGTTGGGAAATATATTTGCTAATTTTTGTATTGGGAAATAAAAAAAGGAACAATAGTCCCTCCATCTAGTTAACGGCTCTGACGAGTGACCCACAACAATAGACCACACGCTATGGAGTTGAAAACTTCGCAGCACAGCATATTTTTACCCGTGTATCGTTTCTTCTTTTCCGTAGTTTTTTATCACTTCAGCTTCAAATTCCACAAGCTCTTGCCAGCGTTTGTCTACATCTATATTTTGGCCGTATTTACGAGCAAAACCAATAAAAGTAGTGTAATGGCCTGCTTCGCTAATCATTAAATCATGGTAGAATTTAGAAAGTTCCGGGTCTTTTATTTCTCTAGAAAGTAGTTTAAAACGTTCGCAGCTTCGCGCTTCGATCATAGCGGAAAATAAGAGTCGATCTACCATAGATTCAAGTCTACTGCCACCTTTGTTCATAAACTTATAAAGCTCGTTTACATAGCTGTCTTTACGCTCTCTCCCTAAGGTGTAACCGCGCTTTTTAATGATATCATGTACCATTTGAAAATGTTCTAATTCTTCTTGGGCCAAAAGGAGTAAATCGGTAACCAGATCGGGGTATTCAGAATTAAGTGTAATAATGGTAATCGCATTAGTAGCTGCCTTTTGTTCACACCATGCATGGTCTGTTAGTATTTCTTCTATGTTTTTTTCAACAATATTAACCCAACGTGGGTCTGTTGCTAATTTTAAATGGAGCATGGGTCAATGTTTTTGTAAAAGTAGGAATTAGCAGTAAAAGAAATTATTAAACCTTTTTATTTAACTAACTACATTAAAAGTCAAAAATGCAATATGAAAATATAATCCCCAGTTCATCCGTAATACTTCACCATACCTTCACCATATATAGAACCGTAAAACACCATAGGGTGTACCGTAATACACCACAGAGTGAAATAATATTCATATCAGATTATAAATATAAAGTCACACGCCATTAGAAGGTTCTTCAATGGTGATGGTGTGTTGCAACTGTGGTGAATTTCACTGAACTAGTTGTGGTTAATCTAATATTCCAAAATAGCAAAATCATAGTAACATAATCATTAACAAATAACTACACGATTATAAGATTATTTAAATTGATGGTGTGGGTGTGGTGCATGTGTGGTATTTAAATACACTTGTTCAATTAATGGTTTAAAAAAAAAGGAACAACGGTTTCCCATTGTTCCCTTTCAACTAATCTAACTCAACTCAAAT
Source organism: Arenibacter algicola (assembly GCF_018860365.1). Taxonomy (GTDB): domain Bacteria; phylum Bacteroidota; class Bacteroidia; order Flavobacteriales; family Flavobacteriaceae; genus Arenibacter; species Arenibacter algicola_B. The sequence continues at coordinate 1,086,250 of NZ_JAHKPO010000003.1, read as the reverse complement.
TTTATATGTTTGGCAATGCCCTTAAATATTTTTGTCGTTTAGCTGTATAGACCCAAAATAGAATTGTTACACTAAGAGTAATGAATGCACCCCCTATATACGCAATAGTATTGGCCAATTCAAACCCTTCAGGAGCAATTAAAATGTAGGTACTACAGACCATGGTCATAAAAATTGCAGGCAACAGGGTTACCCAAATGGCCTTATTGTTATACATAAGATAGGCTGTAATGGTCCAAAGCACCACAGTGGCCAAGGTCTGGTTGCTCCAAGCGAAATAACGCCATATAATGCCGAAATCGATCTGTGTAAGCGCAAAGGCAATAACAAACAACGGTAAGCTCAGGTAAAGCCTGTTTTTGATCTTCTTTTGATCTGTTTTAAATACGTCTGCGAGAATCAATCTCGCCGATCTAAAAGCAGTATCTCCAGAAGTAATAGGTGCCGCTACGATACCCAACAAGGCCAACACCCCTCCTACGCTACCCAACATGTTTAGCGATATTTCATTGGCAGCCCAAGCTGCATTATTGTTATTGGCCAACATTGCACCGTTGAGCGATTCCACATTGCCGAAAAAGGTCATCGCCGCTGCGGCCCAGATCAAGGCCACAATTCCTTCGGTGATCATCGTTCCATAAAAAATCTTTCGTCCCAAGGTTTCATTTTTCATACAACGTGCCATCAAGGGGGATTGTGTGGCATGGAATCCTGATATGGCTCCGCATGCAATGGTTACGAACAGTATTGGGAATAATGGTGTTTCTGTTGGACTCGTGGTCATATTCCTCAAATTGGCCGGCACAATTTCCGGGATGTGGTAGGCCCCAAATAATAGTGCAAAAAGTAGCCCAATGGCCATCAAAAGCATGGCCATACCAAAAACGGGATAGAGCTTACTTATCATTTTATCTATGGGCAATAAGGTGGAAAGAATATAATAGACCAAAATAATGGCCACCCAAACCCATAGGTTCCATATATTCCCGGTCATGCCGTCAATGATCTTGGCCGGCCCCATCAAAAATACGGTGCCCACAAAAATCAAAAGTATAATAGTGAAGTAGCGCATAAAATGCTTCATCTTTGGGCCAAGGTATATACCGACTACCTCACTAATACTAAGTCCGTCGTGGCGTATAGAAAGCATGCCTGAAAAATAGTCGTGGACAGCCCCCGCAAATATGCTTCCCAGTACGATCCATAGAAAGGCGGAAGGTCCGAACATGGCACCGGCTATTGCTCCAAAAATCGGGCCAAGCCCCGCAATGTTCAGGAATTGAATGAGAAAAATTCGCCATGCAGGCAAGGGCATAAAATCCACATCGTCCTGTAATCTTATGGCCGGAGTAGGACGATCCTTATCCACACCAAATATTTTCTCCACGAATTTTCCATAAGTGAAATAGCCTAAGATTAAAACTGCTATAGAAACTATAAATGAAATCATCCTTAATTTTTTATAACTCTTTTATCATTACGCTTTCCTATACTTGATTTCTTGTGGTAGTTTATTCTCCAAGGAGGCCTGGGCTGCAACCTGACCTGCCGCCTCTCCCATAGCAACAGCATTTCCCGTTACTCTATAGCTGGCATGTGCAAAAAAATCTCCACTGATACACCTTCCGGCCATCATTAATCCGTTTACATCTTTGGCTATTAATGCTCTTAATGGAATTTCATAAGGCTTAGATGGCACCCCGTGATTACTATACCCTCCTCCTGAATCTCTTTCCAGTGAATGAACATCTACACCAAAATCAACTTTACAAACTCCATCATCAAACTGTGCCCCGTTAATAAGGTCCTCCTTTGTAATAGTATATAACCCAACTATTCTCCTACCTTCCCTAACTCCGATTTGCGCACCTGTTGAAACAAGTCTCACGTTCGACCACACTCCTCCCAACGACCGGAGTCCATTTACCATATTATTGATTTCTGCACGCGCCTCAATAGTAGCCTTGCTAACCTGGTTGGCATCCAAAATTGAAACCCCATATTGATGATTGGCCATCATTGCTACTAAACCTTCCCTAACATTAAATAAAGTAGGTTTTGTGTAGCTGGCCTTTAATCCAGCACGTTCAATTTCACTATATAAAAAATTCTTTTCCTCTTTAGTGGGATATCCAATTTTTCCCGTTAAACCGCCATTATTCAGTTCGCTTTCTTTGAGCCCTGTCAACATGGCCATTAAAGACATTGGTTGAGTCTTTCCTGATACAGGGTGTCCTATAGCAAAATTACATCCCGCTAGGGAAGCCAATTGGCCATTCCCTGTGGTATCAATAAAGACTTTTGCTTTCCATGCTTCCCTGCCCGAAAAGCTCTCAGTGGTTATATATTCCAGATTATTTTTGGAATTTTTATAAGCTGCGGTAACTTTAGTATGAAGTCTGATATCTACCCCGGCATCCAAACACATCTTATCCAATGTCCATTTCATTAATTCCGCATCGTAAACTTTCGCAAAATGTTGTGCATCACTTTTTTCGAGATTGTGCACCAGTTCCTTCATAATACCCGGTTTCTTTTCATAATCGATAATATAGCTCAACAAGCCAGTAGTCCAAATTCCCCCAAGACACCCATACATTTCGATTAAGGTTGTTTTAGCACCATTCCGGGCGGACGCAATTGCCGCGGCAATCCCAGCCGGACCTCCTCCGCAAACAATAACATCGGTTTCTTTTACAATTGGCAATTGCCTTGCAGGCTCCATAAAACCAGTTGTGTCGTACGAAATCATATTTTGTCTATTACCGAAGGATGCATGAACAGGCAGGGCACTAGCTGCCAGCAAACCAGTTTTAATAAACTTTCTTCTGTTATTTTCCATGTTTTAAAGCTTACGTAATTAAATTCAATAGAATGATATAAAGTGGAATGTCATTTCTCTTCCCCTAATAGTTCATATAATTTCAACAAAAATTCTCCTTTGGATACCCGATTATTCATATAATAGTGTTCAGCTTCGATTTTCAGTCGTTTAGATTCAAGGCGTTCCAACCACTTCTCGGCCAACTTTTTATCCAAAGGTTCATTTGGTCTTAATGCATGAAAAGGATAGGCAAATGCATATTGAGACCCCCTTATACTTTTATAAGTATCGGTACCGGACATTTTTGATTCCTCCATAAGGTATGCGTCATGAAGAAATCCACGGACCCCAAAATATTGCGCGGCAACAAAATATGGTGAATAGACGTCGATATCAGAGATATAAGCAGTTTTGGCATTGTTTTCATGTAATAACTTTTGTACTTCCTTAACTGCCACTTTTGAAATTGGGACTTCTTCACTGAGCGCTATATGTGCCGCTATTCCTGACGCTTGCCCCAAAGCTGTCCATACAGGTTCCAGTCGTAGGCTGCTAAAACCTACATGACTAGCCGACACTGCAACCGATACCAATAAATTAGAAAATCCAATAGGCTTAATTACGCCAAATGGAATTTGAAAAGGGGGGGGGATAAAATTAAAATCCCCCTCAGCAACAAATGGATATAAGGTTGCTGGGGATACCCCGTGACAGTTAAGGGCATAGTCTCCAATAGCAATGGCATCTTTCTTTAGTTCGACGATCAATGAATTTCCGATGGTATTGAAATCGTTTTGAGTAAACACATAGTCTCCCATAATCCTTCTTGCCTCCCTAATGTACAATCGTGGCGGAAAATTACCATTATCAGTGAACTCGTCTTTAGCCAAGCCCCATTGTTGCGCTTCTTTTCTGAATTTCGCAGGAATTGCAGGATCGTTCTGGATAAAATAGACCATACCCAAAAGGTGTTCCTTATGTTTAGCAATTATTCTATGCCTTGTTTTCCAGTCACCATCTGGATATTCATAGTTTTCTCCCAACATTGTCATCCTTACCGGTGCATTTTTGATATCATTTACATCAGCCTTATTATTAGGTAACATCTGTGATCTAAAAATACCGTCACGACTTTTTTCCACAAAAACCTGTGATACCTTACCTTCCTTTAGAACATCTGCTATTGACAAATAATTTTCCCGAAGATAGTTTTCAGGCCTCTCTATTTTGGATATGTTCTTGGCATCATTGGTCATAATCAACCTAAAATTATAGGCCTGAACCCTATGGTCCCCTTCCCCAGTACTGCCTACCAAAATTTGTTTATTGCTATAAAAAAGTTTACCTGCCAGGGGTTCCCCATATTCCTGGCGAGATTCCCTTCCTATACGATATTCTGCACCTGCATATGCCGCTAAATCCCCTTCATAAGTCGCATCGATGAACATTTTACCATTTAGCGTAACTGAGATATCAGATTCTTTATCCTTAAATATTGCTCCTTTGATTGTCAATAATGTATTATCGGGTTTATCCATTAAAACACTTTCTAGTCGATGGTTTACTAGGATATGAATATTTGGAAATTCACTAAGCATATCATTAAAAATTTGCAGGGTAACATGTGGTTCTGCATGAATGCCCCCATGACAATCTTTCAATTGTTCTGACTCTTTTCCATATTTATCCAGATAGTATTTTTCAACACGGCCCATATAATCTTTAAAAGTACCCCCTAGTGCCTCATATGATATAAAATCGGTAAAGGACAACCCCCCGGTCATAAGACCGCCAATCATGGAGTATTCTTCAACAACCACAACAGAATGACCATATTTTGCCGCATTGAGTGCCGCCGAAATGCCAGAAAATGTGGCTCCCATTATTACTAGATCATACTGATTCTTAAGATCTACTTTTTGACTGGCTTGAACGGGATTAAAACAAATCAAGAAAAGTACGAGAATAACCATCTGCCCAATATTTCTAAAAAGTGGATTCATTTATAAATAATTATAAATTTTATAAGCGGCAATGCTATTTCAAACACTTGCCTTAGTTTTCATCTACGTTAGAGGTAATAAAAGGGGGGATATAAAGTTTTTAACCCCCTTTCATTAACCGGACTAGTAGACAATCTTAATTGGCCCAAATCAACTTTGTACTACTGTCAAAAATTGTAGAAAAGTTAACATCGGACGGCGTATTGAGATTTCGAGTAACTTCTGAAACCGGATATAACATCCTATTTGCCCTGCCTTCTGGGTTAGTTGCCATGAAGAAATCGAATTTTCTAGTTTCATTGTATGCCTCTATCCATTGAAACTTGAACAAGTATATATACTTCTGAGATATTATATTTTCCAATGTCAGGCTACCTTCCCCAGGAGAAACCCCAGGAAAACTTAGATAGTTCGCAATATCGGCAGGATCAATTTGAACATCAGGACTAAAATCCGCCGATTCCTCTAATGCCAATTGAACAGCATCCTGATATGCATTATAAGCTTCCAAAGTATTACCCAATCGGAAATTAGCTTCGGCTTGAATAAACAATAGCTCATTATAGGTAAGGATTGGCAATGGTGCTGCCATATATTTCAAAAACAAAGGTTTGGAATAAATAGCACCGTCTAAACGGGGTTCACCAAAATCGGCCTCAGCCGTTCCACTAGGTGCGGGAATGCGATTGCCATTGATAGTGGAGAACCAAGGAACCGCCCTTGGATCTTCTTCAATAACAGTATTTGGGGTAAACGATAACATTACATCAAAAATTTTGCCTACTGCTGATCGAGGCTGACCATTCTGCGCCACAGAATAAGGATTTCCATTTTCCAACGAACTATTATAAATTTTTATTGAAAAATTTTCCTCGCTATTGGTAAGGGAATTAGTGATGGCAGTAAGTGCATTTTGGGCAGATCCTGGACTATCAAGTTTGCTCAATTTATTATATAATCTAGCCTTGAGGCCATAAGCTGTTTTCATCCACAATTGTTGATCACCATTAAAAACTAAATCATCTTGTGAAGGCATGGCAGTATCAACTTTCCCAAGATTACTGATTGCATTGTCAAGAATTGAATGTATCTCAGCATAAAGTGTTTCATGGGCATCAAATTTGGGATTTCTTATTTCCGATTGCAGCGCCTCGTAATAAGGAATATCTCCATATAAATCGATCAGAGTTGTTAAAGTAAAGGCTTTCAATACTTCTGCTATCCCAGCATATGTCCAGGCTTCGCTTTGCATCGCCTTGTTTCTCATAAATTCAAGGTCATTTAACATTAAATAGCCATTTTCCCATGCTTGAGCACTTGCTCCTTCCAAATCAGTGTACGAATTAAACCCCAATACCCCGCTAGTTTGCTCGGAAATGGAACCAGCCTGAACAGCTGCTGCGGCACCAACAATTTCATTGCTATAGGCAATGATTAATTGTGGCAACAAGGAATTTAAAGGTGCGTCATTAACGATATTCGGATTGGTATCGATCTCGGTAAGTGTATCTTCACTACAAGAGAAAGACACTCCCACCAAAAATACTGCTAAAGTGATATATATTATTTTTTTCATGATTTCTTAAATTAAAACTTAATTCTTGCTCCAACTCCTATACTCTTTGTCTGTGGTATCTGAGACCATTCCAAACCTGCCGTATTTCCACTTCTACCATCGGTAAAATTAACTTCAGGGTCGGTAAATGAGTCGGTTAGGAGAAAAAGATTTCTTCCTGAAACATAGACAGATGCCGATTTAACAAACGAATTACCCAATACTTTTTCAGGAAGGTCATAGTTTAAAGTTATTTCTCGTAACCGAACAAATGATGCATCTTGCAAGGACTGCTCAGTAGGATTAAATGCACCTATACTATTGTAATATGAATAATCCTTTTTTATAATAATGTCATTTACGCCATTGACCTCAGGACTGCCATTAACAAGTGTACCCTTTACTCCTGGAATTATATCATCCTTCTCTCTATCCATTGTAACACCTGCAAGACCCCTCCATCTAGTTTCTACGAAGGATTGAGAAAATATCTGCCCACCAGATCGCCAATCGATCTGAAACGACAAGGACAAATCTTTATAGGTAAAATTATTAATGAAGTTCATTTCAAAATCCGGCAAGGCCGATCCTATGATTTTTCTTTCGTTATCCATAATTGGAAAACCATATCCAGCTGAATTGGAATCGCTCTGTATTACTGGTTGCCCAGAAGCAGGGTCCTTAGCATAAGAAAGGCCGGCAATGGACGGGTAATCAAAACCCTCTTCGGCAACAATTATCCCGCTATTTATATCAATCCTTTCAACCCCTTCGGCCAAACTAACCACCTTATTGCTAAATGCGTTGAAGTTTGTAGTCAAATTCCAGGAAAAAGAAGGTGATCTTATAGGGATCAAACTCAATATCACTTCATGGCCTTTTGAAGAAATTTCTCCAGCATTTCTAATTTCATTTTGTGCTCCGGTGGACAAAGGCAAGGGAACCGCAAAAATCTGTCCTTCTGAAATACTGTTAAAATAAGTATAATCAATAGAGAGCCTATCATTGAAAAAACGGAAATCAAATCCTAATTCATAGGACTTCGTATTCTCAGGCCCCAAATTTGGATTTATTCGAGTGGTTTGTTGTGAAAACGATGCAATCCCATTGTACGGAAAATTGAATCCTCCTGGATTATTTGCAACAAAACCTGTTCCGTTTACAAACAACGGTCCTGCTTGCCCAACCTCGGCCCAGGTAGCTCTAATTTTAGCAAAGGAAATAACCTCTTCCAGATTTGGAATTATATTTGTTAATATAAAACTAGTTCCAACAGAAGGATAAAAGAAAGATCTATTGTCTACTGGCATGTTTGATACATAATCATTCCTACCAGAAGCATTAAGAAATATCATATCCTGCCATCCCAAATTCATATTGCCATAGAAACCAACTATCCTTTGTCTGCTTTCAAAATTCGAGCCTGTAATTATAGTAGCATTGGCTAAATTTGCCCATCCGCCAGTAACAAAATTTGACCCACCTGATGTTTCATAGTTCCTTTTCTCATCAAAAACTTCATTACCAACCACCAAGTCCAGTAAGAAATCTTTACCTAATTCCTTATTATAGGTCAGAAATAAATTTGAATTAATTTGATTTTCCTTTTGATTTAAAATGGATATTGCCCCTCCACTTGGTGGATTTGTACGGCCGGCCTGACCGGTTCCCAATTCCCTAAAATCTTCTGTTCGTGAGGAAAAATTATCAACTCCAAATCGATAATTAATAGAGAGGTTTTCCGAAATTTTATAGTCAAACAATATATTCCCAAGAGTTCTAGGCCTTTCCGTATTTCTATAATTATTCTTAACCACCCAATAAGGATTATTTTGACCACTTCTGAAATATTGTTGAAAGTATGGGTCATTTTCAAGGGCGATGGGACTTCCTGCCAAATTATAGGAGGGTGGAGTATCAGTTAAGCTTCTGAAATAGTTGTTATTACCCGTTAAATCAGGAAAATCACTATACTGTAAATCGGAATAATTGAAGGAAACTGTAGCACTTAAGGCTTCGGATATATTAAGTTTCCCATTGAAGTTTAAGTTTGTTCTACCCAGATCTGTTCCAGGTATAATTCCTTCCTGAGAATTATGACCTAACCCTAATGAATAACTCCCAATAGTCCCAACATTAGATATTGACAAATTAGTATTGGAAGTACTTCCAGATTTATAGAAAGCCTTGTCATTATCATAAGACCTTGCCTCCTCTTGTTCTCCCCTATTATTCGTGTAGGTTCCAATTTCAGTAATTCTAGGTCCCCAAGCGAATGGACCATTGACATTAAGAACACCATTTGCACCTTGGCCAAACTCTGTCTGTAAATCTGGTAAAAATGCAACATCATCTACACTATAATAGGTTTCCAAATTTACTGTAGGCTTGCCATCCAGTGATTTTCCACTTTTAGTGGAAATTAATACTACACCGTTTGATGCCCTAAGACCGTATAATGCGGATGCAGCAGGCCCCTTAAGTACGTTAATAGATTCAATATTACTTGGATTAATATCTTGTATATTTCCAGTTATTGGAGCTCCATCTATCACAAAAAGTGGCTGATTGTTCCCTGTAAGTGATCTACTCCCCCTTATTTTTATTGATGGTGACCTTCCTGGCATACCGCTACTAAGGTTTACCGAAACTCCAGCAACTTTACCCTGAAGCCCATTCAAAACATTGGGATTTCCAACTTGTGCAAGATCGTCACCGCCCACTTCCTGAGTAGCGTAAACTACAGATTTCTTAGATTTGCGAATACCAAAGGAAGTAATGACCACTTCATCTAGACCTTCGGCGCTTTCCTGCAAAACTATGTTCAGTGAAGTTTCACCATTTACAATTATCTCTTTGGCCGCAAAACCAATATAGGAAACTTCTAAAACAGTATTCTCGTCTTCTACAGAAATAGAAAAATTTCCATCAAAATCTGCCTGGGTACCATTTGTAGTACCTTTTTCCAATATATTGGCCCCTGGTAGTGGAGCACCATTTTGATCACTGATTGTACCAGATACTAAAATTTGAGGTAAGTCAGAAATCACTGCACTTTCAACCTCCATTACCGAAGCTTTCATTTTAGACCTAGTAAGTAATATTTTACGATCATCAACTTCATAACCAATACCCTCCTTGCTAAAAAGGATATCTAAAACCCGTTTAATAGGAACCTTTTTTACCCTAATGGACACCTTGCGCTTTAAGTCCACTGTCTTTGTACTAAAAATAAACTTGAATTCGGTATTGGCCTCTATTTCATCAATGACCTCTTCCATAGTGGCATTCCCAAAATCCAAGGATATTTTGGTTTTCTGGGAATAGGAGGAATTGGCCTGCATTACAAAGGAGACGGTTATTAAAAAAAGAAGTGACAACTTCATTTTTAAATCAAATTTTAAACGCCATGGGATAATTACCCCAGACTTTGGTGGTTTTTTCATAATTTTGAATGTTTACTGGTGGTTATACTTTTTAAAAATTGTAATCACTTTACGAAATCGGGAAATGTTACAGCATTTTCCGATTTTTTTTCTGATTTTATATAAAATCAGAATATGTCAAGTGATTGAATTTACTTACTTAATTTATTTCATAGGCATATTCTGTTTTGGTTTAATGGATGATGATTTTATTCTCTATTATTTTATACTCGATTTGATAGACTTTATTAAAATAATTAAATACCTGTTCAATGGTCTCATGCTGCGTTTCAATAGTGGCATTAAAAGTCTCGTTTGCCAATTTTTCATTGTTATTTATTATTACCACATTATAATGTCTTTGTAATTTTTGAATAATATTTTCAAAGGAACTATTTCTAAAAACTAAATTTCCATTCATCCAAGAAGTGTATATTGAGGTGTTCACCTCTTCTTGAGAAATATTATTGTCGGACTTATTATAGACACCCATGTAACCAGGCTTAAGATAAACCTCAGCCTTGTTGCCGTTTTCCAAACTGGATTCCCTAAGGCCAACAGAACCCTCCACCAAAACCACTTCAGTATCCCTGTCTTCTGGATAGTTGGAAACATTAAATTTTGTCCCATATACCTGTATATCCAAATCTTGAGCATTAACAATGAAAGCATTTTCCTGGTCATGGGCAACTTCAAAGAATGCTTCACCTGTTAAAAACACTTGACGCCTTTGCCCTTTTAAAAAATTAATTGGGTACTTAATTGAACTTCCTGAATTTAAGTGCACATTACTACCATCTGAAAGGACAATATTAAATTGTTTGCCATTTGGAACTGTCAATGTATTATAAACCAATTTCAATTCTTCACTCTGGTCGTAAACAAGTTTATTACCTTGCCGCACTCCAACCACCTTTCCATTGGAATCCTGAACCTGGGCAGTTCCAGCTTCTGTTATAATTTCAATATCCCCATTTTCCAATTCAAGTGTAATTGCATCAGTTCTTGGAACAATTACTGCATTCTGGGTTTTATCAAAAACACCCTGTTGCCAAATGATTCCAACTCCAATAAAAAAAATAGCAATAGCCGCATATTTCATTACAGATAGTAATCTTCGACTATAGTATTGCTTCTTTCCTTTCCTTATCTCCTTCCTAAGTTCTTCCTTAATTTTATTTATATCTGAATCATTCATTGCCAAAGTAATTGCAAAATGAGTTTTAATAAAGTCCTTATAGACCTGATGATTTTTGTCATCTGCAATCCAATTATTAAGAACATCCAAATCCTCGGCGCTTGCAGCTTGGGATAAATACTTAACAATTAGATTTTCTATTTCTTTGGAAATCATTTTTAAACCATTCTTTTATATAATACAAGACAGAATTACTATACCCTAACTTTTTCATTAAATATTTTTATATATTCACATTATAATTAGCCTAATATTGAGATAAAAACATCTTTTTATGAATTTTAACGATAATGATGCTCTGGTAGAAAACCTCATAATTGGGAATGAGAAAGCGTATATGTTTCTTTTGGACACCTATCATAGAAGATTAAATGCCTATGCCTTAACCTTGGTCCACGATCAGGCCCAAGCTCAGGACATAGTGCAAAACGTATTCTTGAAAACTTGGAAATCTAGAAAAAAATTAAAAAAACAATTTTCCATTCAAAGTTTTCTGTACAAAGCTGTTTACAATGAGTTTATAAACAATTATCAAAAAAATAAAGCGATGATGTTATTACAACAAAAATATATAGAGTCGCTAGGTGAGGTCGTAGAGGAAATAGACGAGAACATTATAGAAAGAATGATTACGATCGTAAACAAGGAAATCCAAAATCTTCCCCCAAAATGCCAGAGAATATTTATCCTAAGTAAAAAAGAAGGCCTAACCAACATTGAAATATCGGAACATCTAAACGTCTCTATAAAAACAGTAGAAGCCCAAATTACCAAGGCTTTTGGAATCCTTAGAGAAAAACTAGGAAAGAAATATGAGATGATAATGTTCCTCATCTTCGGTGGCGAAATTAAAGGATTGGCAAAATAACCAACTATCACAATTTTTTACTTATAAATCGGTAAGTAAATCTCCTGTTCAAAATATTAAATTCAAATTATAATGTACACCCCGTCCAGTACCTACAGGATGTAAGCATTGTTTTTCAACCATATCCTGTAAATCACGGGTGGCCGTAGCCTTGGAAGTTTTGGCGATGGATATATATTTTTTGCTGTCATCCCTCCTCTTTTCAACATCATCATTATCCTTTTTAGCTTATATATCTAATTAAGCTAATCTAAAGGATTTGGGGGATGGAGGAAAAAAACTCAAAAAATCAGTGTTTACAAATACACCAGTGGAATAAGGAAAATCATAGATGTATTTAACCCGAAGAAAAATTTGATTTAAATAGTGCACTATAACGCACTATTTTATCAAATAGAGTTAAATGTATTAAAAAAAAGTCGATTAGTGCAATAAAACGCACTTTTGCTATGTTTATTCATGATAAATATTTACTTTAGCCTACAAAAGAGCCATATAATGCACTTTAAAAGTTTAATACGTAGTATAAAGGAGCGAAGAGAAATGCTACAGGTTACCCAAGAAACATTGGCAGACCTATCAGGCGTAGGACTTCGTACCCTTAAACAATTTGAAAGTGGTAAAGGCAACCCTACTGCAGAAACATTAAACAAACTGGGCAATGCACTAGGTTTGGAACTCACTTTCCAAGTAAAAACGACAACAGCTGAAGAATGAGGCAAGCAGTCATTTTGTACAAAAAGGAAGAAGCGGGTATATTGACCCAATCGGATGATGGAAGTTTCACCTTTCGTTATCATGACAAATGGTTTGAATCAAAGGACACCCCTGCTATCAGCCTTACATTACCAAAAAACCAACAAGAGTATCATTCGGATTATCTATTCCCTTTTTTTTATAATATGCTTCCTGAGGGATCGAACAAACAAAATATTTGTTTTGAGTTACGTATAGATCCCAATGACTATTTTGGTCTGTTATTAACCACAGCGAAATATGATACCATTGGAGCCATTCAGGTTAAGGAAATAAAAGCATGAGTAATCCGATAAACATAAATAACTGTCCAGGTACTTTAAAGAAAGGATTAAATACCTATAGTACAACAGCATTAAACCGTTTATTCAATGGTAGGAAGGTAAGCCCTATCCTACCCTACGAATCGCCCGTTACTAATGTAGTTACAGAAGAACTCTTTAAAGAAAACAAAATACGTTTATCCATTTCTGGTGTACAAGAAAAGTTCTCAGTATTATTGGAGAAGAACAAACTACGTTTGATAAATGAAGGAGAACAAGGGCAGTATATTTTAAAACCTATTCCCAATGTGGGAACCCGTAAAGATCAAATGCCGGCCAACGAACATTTGAGCATGCAGTTGGCACGTCAAGTATTCGGAATCGAAACTGCGGAAAACGGCCTCGTATTCTTTAAAAACGGAGACCCCGCATATATTACCAAACGTTTTGATGTGCAAGAAGACGGTACTAAATTGGCAATTGAAGACTTTGCTACTCTAGCCGGCAGAACACCACAAACCCATGGAACAGATTTTAAATATTCGGGAAATTATTTACAACTTTTTGAACTTTTAAAAAAGTATGTTCCTGCCTATCCAATCGAGGCCATCAAACTATTTAAGTTACTTCTTTTCAATTATTTAATATCTAACGGTGATGCCCATTTCAAAAATTTCTCTTTAATGGAAACTGCTTTGGGAGATTTTAAATTGAGTCCTGCTTATGACCTATTAAACAGTAGAATTCATATTGAAGATAGGGATTTTGCCTTAGAAGATGGACTTATACCTCTAGACAAATCAAGAGGTAAGGTTACAGAGCAGTTTTTTCAACTAGCGGAACTTGCTGGCATTTCTAAAAGACAATATGAAAAGGCATTCAAAAGTTTAACGACAAACCAAGCTAAAGTACTATCCCTAATCGAACTTTCATATCTTGATGAAAAGACAAAAATAAATTACCTTCAAGGGTATCAAACAAAGCTTAAAAAACTTTTGAGGGATTAGAATTTACCAAACAGCAAAGGGTCTACTGAAATAGATAGAATGAATATTAGAAAGAATTGAGATACTGGAATAATTTAAGCATCTTTCCCAATCATCCTTATAAACGGTTTTTCTCCGTGAAAAATAATGAGTACCATAAGAAGACCAATGATAATCAAAAACGCAACTTGAAGCTTAGATAGCAATAGGTTCATACTTAATGCCTTATTGGATAAATAGGTCAACTGACGCCCTTCAGAAAGCTGCACTTTGGAAAGTTTATCCAGATTGTCGCCGATTTTTTCAAATAGGGCACTGAATTCTTTTGTATTTCCGATTTCCGTAGATGCTGGTGTTCTAGAAAAACTATTTTCCAAGGTTTGTAATTCCCTATAGTTCTCTTTCAACAGTGTAAAATGGACCGATTCATTAGGTGTTAATTTAGTTTTAGAGAAATTCTCCAGTAGTTCTTTAATGCTTTCGCCATTGGCATTATGGTCCATGATTCCCTTTGCAGAGGACCACTCCAACTCTTTCTGGTGAAAAAGGTTGTTAAGTCTATAGATATATTCAAGGGCGACCACCCGATCTTCAAAAACAGAGTTCACGGTATGGTCTGCGGTAGAGAAGTTTCTTCTGTTCAATTCATTCGATGTAAGCACCAATAAAAATGCTATTGCCAAGATAAAACCGGTATTAAGACGCTGTTTTAGAGTCAATTTTTTATCCATTTTTTTGTTTTATTAGGGTTTACATCAAATTATTAAAAACGTGTCTATTTATACAATAGAATAGAAAATTCCGTCCAGCCCGTATATAACCAACTTTAGCAACTAAAACAACAGAACTGGACGGATAAAACCAACCATTTAAAAATTAAATTCCTCTAAGTTCACCTGATACAAGTGCATCCTTTAAATCTGCGGATACAACACTATGGATACCAAAAAATCGCCCACCATCAGTCCTTTTGATCTTGACCTGTAAGGTACCGTCCTTTTTTTCCTTTACAGCTGTAACAACCACCTTGACCCCTTCCATTTTTTTATAGTTGGCAATACCTCCATTTTTAATAATAGTATTAGCCCTAGGAAAATCAATATGCTTAAAACTAGGGGAGTCCGGGCGCCCAATCTGAAGCATATCTCCTGCCTTTACCTCTTTAAGAACTTCGGGCCCGCCACTTTGCGCGTTAATGCTTAAGATTCCCACCGTGAATAAGACTGCAAAAATTATTTTTTTCATAACTGTGTTTTTAAGGGGGTTTGTCAATTTTTCTGTTTTTGTATACGGTCGGCGGAATTCCACTAATATCCGTTTGTTTTTTTTAGAATATTGTGAAAAGCTTATTGCCTAATTATCTGCCCAGCGCAAAGGTTGTGCCATGGACAATGGCACATTAAAAATCTAGATTATAAACACCTGAAATACAATCAATAACATTACCTGCGAAGAATGAAGTCAATACATTATATTGGGTAATTTTACCCCGATTGAGTAATTTTACCCCAGTTAAAATTTGAGTCCTTAGTAAGGGTTCAATTGGTTCCTTCCTACAATTTAGCCTAGTCCCAATATTAAAATTTAATAGTTTGGATACTAACCTTCTTTATTTGCTCGGAATACTTTTTATTTCAAATTGATTTTTAACGGATAGGATTTATTGTTACGGTATCTCAACCATGGATCTCCACCATTACTTCCATTTTTCTATCTCAATTACCACCTTACCCAATTAACATAAGATTTTCATATTTCTTTACGGTTACAAAAAAAAAAGGAACAACAGTTTCCCATTGTTCCTTTTGCAACTAAACTAACTCAAAACTTAATATTCTAAAAACTACTTACCTCAATAATGTATTATTCTGACACCAACGTTACCCCTTTAAAAACATCCTTTTCCCAATTTTTCAGTTTTTTACGTAACCGCTTTACTATTCTAGGATAATATTCAGCAACATTGTTTTTTTCAGAAATATCTTTTGACAAATCAAATAACTCAACGGTTTCCTGGTCGTCCAATTTAATGGTCACTAGTTTCCAAATATCACTTCTGACTGCATTTTTATTTCCAAAATTCCAAAACAAATCCCGCTTTGGCAATGCTTCATTGGATAAGAGATGATTCTTAATACTGAGTCCATCTATCACAGAACTTTCTGGCTCTTCCCCAATAAAATCTAAAAAAGTGGGAAGAAAATCCATAGTGAGTACAGGCTGTTCACTTACTGCCCCTGCTGCGAATTTTGAAGGAAACCAAGCAATAGCTGGAACACGATGACCACCCTCATACAAACCGGCCTTAAATCCTCTTAAGTTGCCGTTGTTACCATTATTTGATGCTCCATTATCAGAGCAGAATATTACAATTGTATTTTTATCCAACCCTGTTTCTTTAAGTTTTTGCATGATCTTGCCCACACCCTCATCCAAAACCTCAACCATTTCCTTGTAAATACCTGCTATACTATCTTCCGGTACAGGATCGGTGCCTCTTTCCCCAACTCTGCGAAGCGCCTTATCAGTTCTTCCCTGATATGGGTAATGGGGGGACTCATGTGGGAGATATAAGTAAAACGGTTTTTCAGTTTTTTTAGGATTATTCCTATCTATAAAATCCAAACCATATTCTGTTATCAAGTCGGTCGTATAGCCTTTATCATCCTTAATTTCCGTGTTGTCCCACCAATCAAAATATCCTTCCTGGTCTATATGTGCGTGGTAATCTACATTCCCACTCACAAAACCCCTAAATTGATCAAATCCTTGAAGGGAAGGATTGAATTTGGAGTCATATCCTAAATGCCATTTACCAAAAATACCAGTGTTATAACCATATTTCTTAAGTTCATCTGCTATGGTTATTTCATTGATTGACAATCCTACTTCCCGATGACTGGCAGCCGTAATAACTCCCCCTACCCCTGTACGCTGCTGATATTTACCTGTTAATAGAGCTGCCCGTGTGGGACTGCAAACTGCCCCATTGGAATGAAAGTCCGTAAACCGTATTCCTTCCGTCGCCAACCTATCAATATTTGGAGTGTTGATATAAGTATTGCCATAACAGGAGATGTCACCATAACCCAAATCATCGGCCATGATAAGAATAAAATTAGGTTTAAGGACTTCCCTATGGTTCTCTTCACTTTTAAATTCCTGCGAGAAAACCGAATTCAATGTTATTAAAGTGACAAGAAAGAAACATACTGTATTAAGTGTTTTATTGATCATCATTCCTAAGATAATTTTGATTCCATGCATTACGGTGTAGTTTTTATTTGGCAGCCACAGGGGTCCGTTCTACGGAATATCCTTGTTCCCGATATTTTTGTAAAAGCTGGTCCATCGTATCTATTTTCTCTGGATGTTGAGCAAATAAATTGATGCGTTGCTCGGGGTCTTTCTCCATATCGAACAAAAGACCATCTCCTTCAAAGTCAGTGTAATTCCTTAGCTTTTTAAAGGAGTCCGGCATTTTGGTATGTTCGCCAGAAGGAGCATTGATATAAAGCCACTTACCCTGCCTCAACCCCCATGCCTTTTCAAAAGTGTTGTGAACTGTAGCTTCGCGTAAGGGTGAAGTATATTTTTCCCCCTTAAAAATCGGTAGTAAATTATAGCTATCAGGAGCTGCTCCTTCTGCCAAGGGAGTATTGGTGGCAGCCGCCAGTGTGGCCATGATATCCACCTGGGATATTACCTCCTTGGAAACAGAACCGGCACTGACCTTTCCAGGCCATTTTACAATAAATGGTACGTGGTGGCCTCCTTCCCATACATCGCGTTTTAAACCCCGAAAATCACCCATACTAAAGTGGCCATATTTTTCTGCCCGTTCGAACGCATATTTTTCGGGACCATTATCGGCACTGAATATAACAATGGTATTCTTATCTAAACCTTTCTCTTTCAAGGCTTTTAACACCTGTCCGGCAACCCAGTCCGTCTGTACCATAAAATCTCCATAACCCCCTGCTTCAGACGTTCCAATAAACTCATCGTTAGGAATTATAGGTGCATGCGGCGAGGGAAGTGCAAAATATAGAAAAAAGGGTTTGTCCTTCTCTTGTCCATTTACGTATTCAACTGCTTTTTGGGTAAGGGTAGGTAATACTTTATAAGGGTCCCATCCTTCTACCATTGGTCCTGGACGAAATTCCCAATTCCCTTCTTTGGTCTCAAAACCTCTCTTAACAATGTCTTGATCTTTTGTCGGCAGTTCTACAAATTTATCGTTTTCAATCCATGCATAGGGCGGGAAATTTATGGTACCATCACCAAAATAGTAATCAAAACCCCGATCTAAAGGTCCACCTGAAATTGGAGCACTCCAATCTATATCCTGGGGAAGGTAGTAGTTTACCTCTCTTTCCCCCTGCACCGTTTTTCCTGATGGCTCATTCTTAAACTTCCAATCCCATCCCAAATGCCACTTACCAATACAAGCCGTAGTGTAGCCTGATTTTTGTAAAACCTGTGGAAGTGTAACATCGGATTCCTTGAAGAAGGGTATGCCAAATGAATTTACTATTCCATGTTGATTTCGCCAATGGTATGTCCCAGTTAACAAAGCAAAACGACTAGGAGAACAGATTCCAGAAGAACTGTGGGCATCCGTAAAACGCATACCTTCCGAAGCCAGTTGATCAAGATTAGGTGTAGGTATTTTAGAGTCCGGATTCTGATAATGAAGATCTCCGTAGCCCATATCGTCCGCATAAATTATAACAATATTGGGCAAGTTTTCTTTTTGAATTGCCCCCTCTTTCTTGGATTGTTGATTATCTCCACAAGAGGTAATGAGAACCATAAAAAAACATGCCACCGAACGTATAAGGATTTTATTCATTTGATTCTATAATTGTATGTTTAGGTCGATTACATTTTTTTGGCATCATCCAAAAGCGTTAAAAGTGCCTCTACAACATCAGGGTGTTCCCCATAAACATTTTTGGTTTCCTTTGGATCCTCCTTCAAATTATACAAAGTTGCGTTTGGATTTCCTTTTTCCGGCTTTATTTCGTCGGGTTTGGTAAAACCTCCAGAACCGAGAGATGTGGTAAGTTTCCATTGATCTTTTCGAATCGCAAAAAATCCATTTAGGGAATGATGAACAGTAAAATCTCTAATCTGCTTTTGTGCTTTTCCTGTAAAGGCAGGTAACATATCATAACTATCTTCCCCCGCACCCTTGGGCAAATCTTTACCGACTATACCCGATAGAGTAGCCAATAGATCGGTGGTACAAAGAACTTGATCAGAAACACTTCCCGGTTTAATTTTTCCCGGCCACCGCGCAATAAAAGGGATACGGTGTCCACCTTCGTAAATATCTGCTTTCTGACCACGATAAATATAATTTGCACGATGTTCATATTGTGCTTTGTCTTCCTCCGTCCAATTAGAACCGTTGTCCGAGGTAACAATAATTAAGGTATTTTCGGCCTTGCCAGATTCTTCCAAAGCCTTTAAGACAGCGCCAACAGTATTATCTACCAGGGTTACAAAATCACCATAACGTCCTGCATTCGATTTTCCATTCACCTCTTCAGTTGGTAACCAAGGTGTGTGTGGTGCAGTTAATGGGAAATAAAGGAAAAATGGTTCCTTTGACTTCTTTTGTTCAGTTATATAATTTGTAGCCTTAAAAGTTAGATGATCCATAACCTGATTAAAGTCGAAGTTGGGAGCAACTTCTCCTGGTCTCCAAAATACTCCTCTTCCATCCTTGGCCTGACTTTTGCCTTTTGTGTAAGCTGTAGGAAGTTCGGTTGCCTTTTCATTTTCCAAATATAGGTATGGTGTCATATCCAAGGAAGAAGGAATGATATAAGAATAATTAAAGCCTAATGTATTTGGGCCGCTAACCTTTTTACTAAAATCTACATTGCTGTCAGCTCCTTCTTCAAAGACCTTGTCCCATTCGTATTTTGCAATGGGCTTTTCCGAATTCTTAGCCTGCCAACCCAGCCCCAAATGCCATTTGCCAATACATGCTGTATTGTAACCATTATCTTGTAAAAATGAGGCCACCGTAGTTCGG
This sequence comes from Arenibacter algicola, assembly GCF_018860365.1. Lineage (GTDB taxonomy): Bacteria > Bacteroidota > Bacteroidia > Flavobacteriales > Flavobacteriaceae > Arenibacter > Arenibacter algicola_B. The sequence continues at coordinate 1,066,323 of NZ_JAHKPO010000003.1, read as the reverse complement.
TCGGCTTCAATCAATGGTTGGTCATAGCCCCACAAAACCCCTTCCTTTAATCTGCTTCTCCAGGCATAGCGACCTGTAAGAATTCCATATCGGGTAGGTGTACAAACTGCTGAATTGGAATGTGCATCCGTAAAGTACATGCCCTGTTCCACAATCCCATCCATAAATGGCGTTTTAATTCCAGAATTCGGATTTAGGGAAGACAAATCACCATATCCCATGTCATCGGCCAAGATATAGACGATATTTGGACGATTATCCTCCGTCTTTTCCTCTTCCAATGATTTCTTGGAAGTGTTTGAACCACAAGAAACAATTACCATAGATAGGCACGCCACCACAACTGGCCATTGACGTAAAAAATCGTATTTTTTATTATCTAATGTCATAATTCTATTGTTTAAATTTACATATAGATTGTTCTAACATACTAAATTTTCGCCTTTGCGTTCAAGACATTATAAAACTTGGCTTGTGCATACAAAATATGCCTTTAAAGGGTTTCTATGAATGTCTAGAAACCCTCGTCGGCATTGAAATTTAGTAATGTAAAGACCTGATATATTAAATTAATACCCAGGATTCTGCTCTTGCAGGTTGGCATTGTTGGAAAACTCCACCAATGGAATTGGATATAGAAAATATGACTTCCCTGTAATAGGGTGCGAAATTAATCTATTGCTTGGAAATGTTAATTCCCCTTTAATATCCATTTGAAATTGGATTCTGTCCTTTAAGATGCCCCATCTATTCAAATCAAAATAGCGTTTGCTCTCAAAAGCCAGTTCTACTCTTCTCTCCTTTCTTAGGGCTTCCCTAAATTCTTGTTGAGTGGTCAATGATAATGCATCATGTGCTCCCAGACCTGCCTTGACCCTGATTTCATTCAAAAGCACAAAGGCTTCCCCATTAGGCACATAACCAATTTCATTCAATGCTTCTGCCCGCATTAATAGCACATCCGCATATCTTATAATAGGAAAGTTCCACGTACTTTGGTTTATAGGCTGATCAACCTCATTGAAATACTTGTTTATATATAAAAGGCTACCTATTGGTTGGTCGGGAAACAAGAAATTATCCAAGTCATAGCTTGCCAGGGTAACATCTTTTCGTTTATCGCCTGGTTCATATTCTTGAACAATACCATTACCGGATGACAAACTACCCCCTTCACCGTTCCAAGTATCATCGGTGGGTAAATTAGCTGAACCACCTTGCAAAGCGGGAGGCGCAAAAATATCACGGGTATTAATTGTTGTAGCCCCTGTCTCACCTCCATATTGTACTTCAAAAATGGAACCTGGACCATTTTCTTGGGACCCGTTAAAATTATCCGCATAATTGTCCAATAGACGCCCCTTTCCAATGATTTCGTTGGTATTTGACACTACCCCTTCCCATTCTTCCAATTCAAGATTTACAGTAGCCAATAGCGCCAGGGCCGCATATTTTGTCGGCCTACCAACTTCTTTTCCGCTGCCACCAGTATAGGTCGTAGGCAGAAGGGATATTGCATCTCCCAGATCCAATTTTATTTGGGTATAAATCTCCTGTATGGAAGACCTCGGCAATTCAGCGTCAGCAGGTGTTTTTATTTCGTTTACCAATAATGGAACTCCTCCATAGAACCTGACTAAATTAAAATAGTAATAAGCACGCATAAACTTGCTTTGTCCCTCTATTAGGAGCCTCATTTCTTCACTTGAAAAGGATTCAACCAACGGCAATCTCTCCAGCACTGTATTGGCCCGGGTAATTCCACGATAATGATTCTCCCAGGTAGTCTCTATAAGACCGAATGCTTCGTCAATATTAAAAATATCGGATTCCGTTTCTTTTCGCCATGTCCAAGTATCGTCACTTGACCTACCTGCCATCTGCACCATGGTACCACCTGCATAAATGTTATGCAAGGGTTGAAAAATACCATTGACACCTGTAATTAGCCCTTCTTCTGTGGCCAAAAGGGCATCAAGAGCAACTTGCCCTTCAGGTTCTGGTTCCAAAATTTTACTACAATTGTAGAATAATATTCCGATTAATATTAGGCCTATATATTTTATATAATTATTCATGTTATCATTTTTACGTTAAAAACCAATTTTCACTCCTAAGTTATACTGCTTGGTATTTGGATAAGGAGTATAGTCTATACCAGCAGACAAAAGGCTTTCCCTACTTGATGCCTCAGGGTCCAAACCTGTGTACTTTGTAAAAGTCAGTAGATTTGTAGCCGATATTGTAAATTGAGCGCTACTAATAAAAGAGGTCTCAAATATTTTACCAGGAAGGTCATATGTTAAGGCAACGTTCTTAACCCTTAAAAAACTTGCATCTTCCAAAAATCGGGTAGAGGCTAAAGTGGCCAAGGTGGTAGTAGTACCTCCTTGGGAAGGTCTTGGGGAGGTAGCTGATGGATTATCAGGTGTCCAAAAATCTGCAGCTTCCGCAAAATTCTGTACAAAAGGAACTCCTCTTGAGAATAGGTTTCTAGCGGTGTTATAAAGCTTATTTCCTGTTGCAAAATTCATAAAAACAGATAAGGAAAGATTCTTATAAGAAAAGGTATTGTCCATTCCCCCTATAAACTTTGGGTGCGGGTTACCTACAAAAGCTCTATCCCCAGCATCTAAAAGTCCATTATTGTTAAGATCTTTGTATTTTGGATCTCCCGGAACCGCATTAAACCATGTAGCTGCTTCTGCCTCTTCGCCCAACTGCCACATACCATCAAATATGTACATATTAAAAGCGCCCACTGGTCGCCCAGCTACAGTTAAATTTGTTGGAACATTGGATAACGGTATATTCTGGCCTGGTATTTCCAATGGCTCACCCGCTGAATTGCTCCCTATGTCCAACACTTCATTTTCATTGTAAGAAATATTGAAATCTGTAGACCATTTAAATTTTCCTGTCAGGTTTCTTGTGAAAATGGCAAATTCGACTCCCGAATTTCGTACCGAACCTATATTAACAATAGGAGGATTGGGTACACCCGCTGTCAAAGGAATAGGATTCTGAATCAATAGGTCTTCCGATTTCTTATCGTAATAATCTATGGTACCGCTAATTCTGCTCTTGAATAGGGCAAAATCCACTCCAATATCCAATTGCTTATTTGCTTCCCACTGTAAGGAAGGGTTACCTATATTGGATGCCGAGTTACCGACCACCACAGAATTGCCAAATACATAGGGTGTAGAGGCGGCTCTAGTTATAAACTCAAAATTACCAATATTCTGATTTCCTGTAAGACCATAACTCACCCTAAACTTCAAGTCATTCAAAGTAGTGCTGTTCTTCAAAAAGTTTTCCTGCGAAACCCTCCAGGCAAGTGAGGCCGAAGGAAATACACCATATCTTTTATCCGGTCCAAAACGTGAAGATCCATCTCTCCTAACCGTAGCGGTTAATAAATATCGGTCATCAAACCCGTAGTTTAATCTTGCAAAGGTAGAGGCCAGTCCCCCTTCTACATTACTTCCAGTGCTATTGAAACTGGTCTGATTTGATAACTGATTCAAAGCATTATCAATTGTCCCTGTTCCAAATGCTGAAGTTCTTCGCAAAAGAAACTGCTGAGCAGACACCCCTACCAATAACTTTAAATCATGCTTATCAAACTCCTTGGTATAATCCAAAGTGGCATCTGCCACCCAGTTGGTATCACTATTATTGGATACTGTTACTGAACCTTGGGTGTTGATCATTCTACCAATAGAATAAATAGGATTATAGGTGTAACCCTCAACTCGGACTAAATCGCCACCTAAATTGGTATTAAAGAAAAGGCCATCCATAAGTCTGATATTCGCTTGGAAATTACCCAGTAACCTTGTAGTATTCAATTCTTTGGTAGGTAATAAAAGTGGGACCAATGGATTGGAATTTGCCCCAAAATAAGGAGCCGATGCGGTATCTATATTGGCAAGTTCACCATTCTCATCATAAGCTGGAGTGTAACTATGATGGTAAACAAAACCTCTATAACCTGTAGCTCCCCAGTCATCACCATCAGAATAGTTTTGAGGCTGGAAGCTCCCGGTAATATTAGTACTAATTTTAAGCCAATCGTTAACTTGTGAGCTTAAATTGGTTCGTAAAGAATATGTTTTAATATCTGTATTCAACAAAATACCTGTACGGTTCTGATACGAGGCAGAGGCCGAATATTGTGTGTTTTCGGTACCTCCTGAATAATTCAAATTATGTATTTGACGAATACCGGCACGCGTACCTAAATCTTGCCAATCGTTATCTACCTGCCAAATAGGGTTACTTGGATCGTCGTAGACAGCAGTACTTCTATTTGAATTTTTAAAGGCTTCAACAAAAAGTAATCTCTGCTGCTCCGTAGACATAACATCATAACGTTCAGAAATATGTTCTATACTCAAGTCTGAACTATATGTTAATTGGGGTTTGCCAACCGTTCCTTTTTTAGTTGTGACAATTACAACACCGTTGGCGGCCCTTGCCCCATAAATAGCAGTTGCAGAAGCATCTTTCAAAATATCTATGGAAGAAATATCCTTAGGGTTTATTGTAGAAAAACTTGCGCTGACCAATGGAACACCATCTACAACGATCAATGGCTCATTACTACCGGTCACGGATCCTACACCACGGATAGCTATTTGAAACTTTCCGTCCAAATCTCCTCCGGATTGTCTAATTTGAACCCCACTGCTGCGCCCTTGTAAGGCATCTGAAAAATTTGCTGTAGGTCTGCTCTGTAATTTTTCTTCGGAAATGTTGGACACAGCTCCTGTGATATCCGACTTTTTTTGCACACCATACCCTACTACAACTACTTCATCAAGTCCCGCAGCGCTTTCTTCCAAAACAATATTAACACTGGCCTGTCCATTAAGAGGGACTTCCTTGGTAGAGTACCCTATATAGGAAACCACTAAAGTGGCACTTTCATTGGCGACCTGAATGGAAAAATTACCATCAAAATCGGCAGTAACCCCATTGGTAGTACCTTTTTCTACCACATTGGCACCTGCCAAAGGAATACCGTCGCTATCTGTAATAAGTCCGGAAACTAAGCTCTGAAGTTTAATTGGACCGGGCTGAACTTTTGGATTATGGGTCTTACTTTGAGTTTCACGTTCTTTAAGGAATATTTGTTTATCCACCACATTGTGCGTAGTCCTCGTGTTTCCAAATATCCTTTTCAGAATACTGGTTACGAGCTCTTTATTGGCTTTTACACTTACTACACGGTTTAGATCAACTTCCTTTATTTGGTATACAAAATGAAAATCGGTTTGACTTTCAATTTCATCAATAAGCCTTTCTACCGTTACGTTGTTAAGGTCCAATGTAATCTTTGTACGCTGTGCATAGGATGAATTGGCCTGCATGGTAAACAGTACCAAAAACATGAATAACATACTGATCTTCATCTTTAAACTGAGTTTAAGCAATGGGTACGACCTTCTCTTTTGGTCAAGAATTTTTTTCATACTTTTATAATGTTTGATTGTGGTTATACTTAGTTAATCACTTCTACCGATCGGGAAATGGTGACGCATTTTCCGATTTTTTTTAATCCCTTCTGAGGGAAATACAAAGTGAGTTTTTGGTTGTTTTTAGTTTTTCATTGGCAGATATTATTTAGGTTTTAGTTATTTAGTTTACAATTATTTCATTGTCATTAATTATAGAGTAATCAATATTGTATTCCCCTTTAAAATATTCCAAAATTTTAGCGATCGGCATGTCACCAAAACTGGCGTTGAATTTGGCCGTAGCCAGTTTCGAATTTTTATTGACGATCTTGACATTGTAATGCCGTTCCAGTTTTTTAAGAATGTTTTCGAACGTCATATTTCTAAATACTAATACGCCCTTAACCCAAGAAGTGTAAACACTTGTAACAACCGGTTCCGTAGTAATATTTCCTTTAGTATTGTCAAAGCTACCCTTGAGGCCAGGTGTAAGCACCGTTCCTTCATTGCCTATGCTCATATCGGTTTCTGAATACAACCCAACAGATCCCTCTACCAACACAACTTCTTTAACTATATCCTCTGGATAGGCCGATACATTGAACTTTGTTCCGAAAACCTTAATATCCAAATTAGCCGCCTTTACAATAAACGGATGTTTCGCGTCTTTGGCTACTTCCAAAAATGCCTCCCCCGTTAGGAAAACAGTACGATCTTTTCCTTCTATAAATTCTACCGGATACTTAATGGAAGAACCAGCGTTCAAGTAAGCTAAGGAACCATCGGATAATTTCAATTCGAAATGTTTCCCATATGGTACGTGAAGTGTATTGTAGATAGGTTCTTCCGAACCGGTCATTTTCCCATTCGTATAAACAAGTTGATTCCCCACTTGGGAGCCAACTACATTTCCTTCCGAGTCAATTACTTCCGAAGTGCCATCTTCCGAAATAACTTGGATGTTACCATCCTCACGTTCTAGAGTTATAAAATTCTCTTTTGGGGCGAATTCTTTTGCAGGGGTCTCATTAGTTAGCTTATCATTGACAAAGTACCCCAGAGTCATGGAAAAAATAATTATGGCTGCATATTTGAGAATACTTCTGTACTGGAATTTATTAAGATTGCCTTTGTCCTTTTTAATTTTATCCAGCAAAAGGCGTTTTGATTTTTCTGTATCGTAGGTTTTCATTTTACGGTCAATTCTATAATTAGTTTTCACGTAATCATTAAAAAGTTGAGTATTGGAAGACTCTTTCAGACTAACTTCCAACTCGTCCAACTCCTTCGCTGAAATTGAAGCTGTAATATATTTTACAATTAGTTTATGTAGTTTTTTGGGCTTCATTCGTTATATAATTCACATTTATACGAAGCCATATTAAGAAACCCTTACTTTTTTCACATTTTTTTTTCATATTTACCATTATTTTGAACCAAATCACATCCTAACCGCAAGATGAAATGGAACTATAGAGACCAAGATGGGCTTATTGAAGGCTTAAAAAAGGGCAATGAAGGTGCTTATGGATTTTTGGTGGAACATTACCATAATAGACTATGCATTTATGCCAACAGTCTTATTAGGGATGATCTTATGGCCGAGGATATTGTACAAAATGTCTTTGTTCAAGTTTGGGAAAAGCGACACAAACTGAAACATGACTTTTCCTTGGAAAATTATTTGTATAAATCAGTTCATAATAAATTTATTGACCAATACCGCAAAGGCAAAGCCGTAATGGCCTTGGAGAAAAAATATATTGCAGCTTTGGAATTGGCCGTTGAAGAAAAGGATGAAATTCAGGAGCAGAAAATATTGAACATACTTTTCGATGCCATTCAGGAATTACCTCCCAAATGCAAGCAGATTTTTCTAATGAGTAAAAAAGAAGGCCTGACCAATATGGAAATATCGGAATACCTTAACGTATCCAAAAAGACGGTAGAGGGTCAAATCACCAAGGCTTTTGGAATTCTTAGGGAAAAATTGGGTAAAAAATATGAGATGATAATGTTTCTTGTGTTTGGAAGCGAAACTAATAGATCGATTTAATTAAATTCCACCGTACCTACTATCATTCTGCCCTATTATTAGTTTCCGTGTACTTTCCCTACCATATCGTATCTCAATTATCGGTTAACCCAAAAATTACAGGGTTTTCTATTACTAACATGGCGTATATAAACCTTGTTTTTCTTTAGCCCAATCTCATTAAATTATTCGAAATTATATCAGTAATTAAATACGCTTAGCACTTCATAATTTATAGGTCAACCAAAACAATAACTTAGAATATCAAAAGCCGTTTCAGCCATTCTGTTACCTTTATTGTCCAATAAGGGGTTAACCTCCGTAAATTCAATACAGATTACTTTGTCCGTCTTTAAAAATCCGGAAATCAAACTTTTTGCCTCCTCCGGACTAAACCCAAATGGAACAGGAGTACCCGTACCACGTGAAACAAAATCACAATCCAAGCTATCTACATCAAATGTTATATAAATAATGTCACAATGGCCCAGTTTATCTATGGCCTCTTCCATGCAATTTTCAAGGCCTCTAAACCTTACCTCCGGTACGGTATAATTTTTAATTCCTTTACGTAAAATCAAATTGTCTTCCGCTTCTTCAGTATCCCGAACACCAAAATAAATCAAATCCTCCGGAAAAAATTTTGGCATATTAGTGCCTATATTTTTTAGTTCCGCCCATGATTTAATTGTTTCCTCATCCGGGTCATTGGATTGCATAACCGTGTTATCCTCTTGCATTGCAGCTGCCAAAGGCATACCGTGTATATTTCCTGAAGGAGAAGTATAGGGAGTATTTAGATCGGCATGTGCATCTATCCAAACAACACCTAGCCTACCCTCTGGATTAACTGCCTTTATCCCTGAAATAGTTCCCAAGGCAGAAGAGTGATCGCCTGAAAGCACCAATGGAAATTCATCTTTTAACAGTGTTTCCTTTACCGTATTGGATACTCTGTTGCATTGCTCTACCACAAACGATATTCTTTTTGCAAAAGAATTTTTAACCATATTATAAATAGATTCATTGTGGGTTTTGACCTCAACAAGAGAAGCTCTATTAAAGAAATCGTTTTCAGCATTTATGGCGGCAATTTCCATGGCATCTATACCCATATCTGCCCCTCTTGTACCGGCACCAATGTCGGACCGGTTTTTAATTATTCTTAAGTTCTTTTTCATTGTGCCATTGATTTTATGGTTTCTCGAATAATAGCAACACATTCCAATAACTGATCTTTTGTTATTGTCAATGGTGGCGCAAAACGAATAATATTACCATGCGTTGGCTTTGCCAACAATCCATTCTCCATTAATCTGATACAAATGTCCCAAGCGGTAGAGCTTTCTTCAGTATCATTAATTAAGATTGCATTCAATAGTCCTTTGCCACGGACGCTACCAACCAAATTACAATTGGGAATAAACTTGTTCAATTCGGCACGGAAAAGCCCTCCCATCACCATGGCGTTCTCTGCCAATTTTTCGTCCTGTACCACCTTCAACGCTGCCATTCCAACTGCTGCTGCAATAGGGTTACCACCAAAAGTGCTGCCATGACTTCCTGGTTTAATGACCTCCATTATATCATTATCTGCTAATACTGCGGAAACGGGATATACCCCACCAGAAATAGCTTTTCCCAATATTAAAATATCTGGTTTTACATTTTCATGGTCTACCGCGAGCATTCTACCGGTCCTTGCAATACCAGTTTGCACTTCATCGGCAATGAAAAGCACATTATGTTTTTCACATAAGTCTTTACATTCTTTAAGGTATCCATCGTTTGGAACATAAACCCCGGCCTCTCCCTGTATAGGTTCTACTAAAAATCCGGCTATATTTTTATTTCTCTCCAAAACCTCCCTAAGAGCTTCAGAATTATTGTATTCAATTTTTAGGAAGCCCTGGGCATAAGGCCCAAAGTTTTTACGTGCAACTGGGTCATTGGAAAATGAAATGATCGTACTGGTACGTCCGTGAAAATTGTTCTTGCAAACAACTATCTGCGCTTCGTTTTCAGGGATTCCCTTTTTCTCATAACCCCATTTCCTACATATTTTGATAGCGGTTTCAACGGCTTCCGCGCCCGTATTCATGGGCAACAATTTATCAAAATTGAATGTTTCCGAGGCATACTGCTCAAATTCGCCAAGCTTATCATTATGAAACGCCCTTGAGGTCAAGGTAAGGGTCTGCGCCTGCTCAATCATCGCCTCAATAATTTTAGGGTGACAATGCCCTTGATTTACAGCGGAATAGGCAGACAGGAAATCGTAGTACTTCTTACCTTCTACATCCCAGACAAAAACCCCCTTTCCCCTGTTCAGTACAACGGGTAAGGGATGGTAATTATGAGCGCCATACTTTTCTTCCCTTTCAATAAAATTATTTGTTTTAGCTAAAGTTTTCATAGTTTGTTTTGTTTAATGTCTTCCATTGTAGAACTATATATATGATTCCACCCAGCAAAAAAGAATCTATAAAATAGGCATGGGTCAATTGAAATACTTCCAAATAGGTGAAAACCGTAATGATGGAACTTACCACCCAACTGATTAATGCCTTTGGCTCCCACTCCGGAATTTCATCCAACTCATAGCGTTGTCTTTTAACCCAGTAAAAATGGATGATATAAATTGCGGAAATCGAAGGTGCCAATACGCCAAGAAAATTTAAAAAATCAAAGAGGTATTGAGAAAATTCCAATAATGCCAAAGAAATTCCAAATACACTTGCAAGGAGTACTATTCTTTTAAAGGACCAATTGGTTTTTATGGTCGAAAATGTCAAGGCGGTAGAGTATAAGTTACTCGCATTGCCCACCCAAGTTGACACCAACAAAAGAACGAATGCCGGCAAAACCAAACCTAATTCCTGCATGACTTTAATAATATCGACTTCACCGGTCTGAATTGAGGGTATGGCACTGAATAATAGGGCCACTGGAAATCCTACAGCGATTCCCAGTACTGCGATCATACTTTGTTTGTCATTATAAATGAACCTTGAAAAATCGGCCATCATAACTGGAAATAGAATGGAAGAGCCTACTAAAATTGAAGTAGCCTCAAATAGCGTCATACTCAGATTTTCAGGCACATAATCCAAGATAGCCCGAAAGGACATTCCCTCATCAAAAGAAACATAAATAACGTAGCATAAAAAGAGGGTTAATATGGGTACGGCAATATTGGCGAGTTTTTCTAAACTTTTGATTCCAAAAATTGTCGTAGCGGTTATTAAGGCACCCATGACGACTATAATAGGCCATTGGGGCAGGGAAACTGAAAAAGTGTCGAAAGCGGTGTCGACCACGGCAATGGAGAGTAACTCCAAGGCTACAGAAAACCAACCCAAAAGGGTAACCCCAAAAATAAAATTCATGATCTTAGCTCCTTGTCTACCGAAACTAAAATGAAGGATCATATAGGTAGAAAGGCGGGACCGATTACCGATTTTGGTGGTCGCCATGCACATTAGCGTCAATACAAGGGTAGATATACCGAAGGCCCAAAGCGCATTTTTGAACCCAACACCCAATGCAACCTCGGAGCCTAGAAAGAGAATAGGAAGGGTAAGGCCAGTACCTGCGATAATAATAGCTATGAGCCAACCCGAGGTGAAATCCTTAGGTTGTACTTTGCTGTTAGTATATTGGTTGTTTTCGGCCATTGGTAATTGTTCTCAATTCAATTTTCGCAATAATGTTGTTAGAAATTTCCAGAATTTTTGAACAGAGCTTACCTGCAATCGTTCTTCTGTAGAATGGGCGCCAAGAATATTGGGGCCAAAAGAAATCATTTGCATCTGTGGAAAAATACCCGATAGTATACCGCATTCCAATCCTGCGTGAATCGATTTTATGGCCGGTAAATTTCCGTTTATTTCTTTATAACAATTTGTGGCCAATGCCAATAGCTCACTATCTGGTCTTGGCTCCCAACCCGGATAAGGACCTATTTCCGATACATTGGCAAAAGGAAAACAGGATTTTATTTTATTTGCAAGTTCATTGCGCTCTATATCTACAGAACTCCGTGTATGACATGCCAAATGATACTTGCCTTCTCCTATGTTTGCTATCGCAATATTATTAGAGGTCTGCACCAAACCTTCTATGCCCTCGGTCATGGAAATTACTCCATTTGGAATTTGTGACAGGCCGGTAAGTAATGCATTCTGGGTCCCCACATCCAATACACCTGTTGAATTCCCGATTGGTGTAGACGTAATATTTAAGTGCGGATCGGTAGTTAGATATTTCCTTTTAAGTTTACTCTGCAGACTTTCCAATTCGCTAGGCAAAGCGAATAAATTATCCTCTCGAATAGCAATCACCGCTGTACCGTTTCTTGGAATTACATTAGTAAGGGCACCTACACCAACAGAATGCAATCTGGCATCTAATTTTGTAATCAACTCATTCAGGCATTCTACTAGTACAAGTATCGCATTTGCCCGGTTCAAATGAATATCGACCCCTGAATGACCGCCTGTTAATCCCCTTACAGAAATTTCATAAAGTTTAAATTCAGTACCATCCAAGATTTTAGTGTCAAAACTTCCATCTATTTCCACATCCACTCCTCCAGCACAGCCAATAGTAATTTCGTCGTCTTCCTCAGAGTCCAGATTCAATAATATTTCTCCTTGTAATTGATTTTCGGTCAAGCCCATTGCACCGGTCATCCCCTTTTCTTCATCAACGGTAAACAAAGCTTCAATTGGAGGATGCTCCAATCCACTGGAAGACAGAATAGCCATAATAGCCGCGACCCCAATACCGTTATCCGCTCCTAGTGTGGTCTCTTTTGCTTTTACCCAATCTCCATCAATAAACATTTGTATTCCCTGAGTTGCGAAATCAAAATTTGAGGTTGCCTCTTTTTGATGAACCATATCCAAATGCCCTTGTAGCACAACCGTTCTACAGTTTTCTTTCCTTTTGGTAGCCGGTTTTTTGATGATTACATTTCCGATTGCATCCACCGAGGTCTCAAGGTCTAATGACTTTCCGAAGGCTATCATAAATTCAATGATTTCTTCTTCTTTTGTAGACGCCCTAGGTATGGCGTTTATGGCCTCGAAATGTTGCCAAATAACTTTAGGTTCTAAATCTGTAATGGCCATTTATTTAAATATTTTCTTTAGAGTTAGGTATAAGGCAAATGCAATAATAAACGAATCAAAAAATGAAATTGAAGTAAAAGTGATAAAATCATAAACACCTAAATAGGCCACTATACATGCAACGCTCCAGCTTATTAATGCTGCAGCATCAAAAGCAGGCAGTTGACTAAATTGCGCCAAATCATAATTCTGTTTTTGTACAAAGAAAAAGTCAGCAATAAATATTGCCGAAACGGGGGGAATAAATATGCTTGAAATATTGAGAAAATCTATAAAATAGGTGGCCACTCCCAATAAGGCCAAAAGGGTTCCTACAATACTAGCCCAGATACCCAGTTTAGCATCTTTTGTTCTAACAAAAACGGTAGATAAGGTAAGTTGCGTTGAATAGAGGTTTGCTGTATTGGTGGTCCAAGTAGAGAAAATTAGAATAAAAAGCGCTGGCAGAGTTAGACTCAGGCTAATCATTATTTTCATGATATCTACCTCACCCGTTATTAGAGTTGGAATACCTCCTGCCAATAATATGAGCGGAAACCCAACGGTTAAACCTAAAACCGAGATGATACTATCTTTATCCGTTCTCGCAAAACGGGAATAATCGGGCATCAATACAGGGGTTAAAATAATCATGCCTACCACAGCTGAAATTGCCTGTGAACTGGTCATAGCACCATTACCTTCCATTTGCCATAACAAGTTCATATTGTTTTCAGAAGTAGTTACATAAAGCACATAAACTACAAACAACAGCATAAAAGGAACTGCAATAGATGAAAAACGTTCTATGATTCGAAACCCATAAATTGAGGTCAATGTCATTAAAATACTTCCCAAGGTGATGCCTATCCAGATTGGAAGGCGAATGTTTAACAGCTGTGAAAATGCATCGGTAAGTGCCTGTCCAAATATTTCAACAGTAACGGCATACCAACCCAAAAGTGTAACGGCAACCAGAAAATTAATAAGTAATGTTCCTTTTTTTCCAAAAGAAAAATGGAGAAGCATATAGGTAGACAATCGCGTTCTATTACCGATGATGGCCGTGATACTGCATAATACACTCAGTATAAGACAAACACCCATAAAAACCCAAAAGGCCTTCTGAAGTCCTAATGCCAACGTAACCTCTGATCCCACAAAGAAAACGGGAAGCGTTACACCTATGCCGATGATTATGGAAGCAATTCTTAAGCCGTTGACAGTTTTATCTTCAGGGACCTTGGTCCTAGAATAATCATCGGCAATCTGTGCTTCCTCCTTTAACATTAATAATTTCCAATTAATTTTACGGCCAATGGTTTAAGTTCGGGATGTATGTAAACTCCTTCCTTAACAATCTGAACATTATCCAAAAAGATACTTACTTTATCTACGATACCATCAAAATGGGATTTGGCAACCTGCCCTAACGGCGGCATATCCATGGGACTGGTATGTCCAAAACCAAAATCCACCCCACCCCAAACACGTTCGTCCTCAACAACTTCACCCATCATTTTTCTAATACTAGGATTAAGTCCAAACATGTTGTGTGATATTTTATACATATTAGGGTCATCAAAGGAGGCAAGATAGTCTATAAAATTTTCCACTTCTTTAGGCGTACCTGTAACATCTTCTATTACACCATCTTTCATTATAAATGCTATGGTATTATCATTACCATATACATTGGCATTCATTAATAAATCAAAAACAATAGTTCCGTTCATACTTCCCGTTTTGGGAACAATATTTACATAACCAGGGGCTGTGCCAAATTTTGGCATTGAAAAATCACCATCGTCCAAATCAAAAGCATAGTCCAGGTTAATATCATAGGAAACATCTGTGCCGTTTGCACTGGTAATACGAACCGTTTTACAATTAAGAACCATATCCCGTACTTTGTTGAGCATCCTACTTAAATCGGGTACATTATAACCCGTAAAAGTTCTTAAAAGTGATTGTACACTAGAATCGGCTATAATCAAATAACGTAACTTTTTGTTATTTCTAAAGGCATTCTCCCAAATATCGGAATATAAAAGGATGGTAGAATTGCATTCCAACCAAACATCAACATTGCTCAATGCTCCAGTTAAAGCGGCCACAGGCCAATCTTTCATACCTGCTTGTCCGTCTTGTTCTGCTTTTGGCGTCCAAATTAATAAAGGCTTGCCTCCTACAGCATATACTGCAGCGGCAAATGCATTCATAAGTTCTGGGTCATTGCCGGAATCTGCAGTTATGGCAACAGATTCTCCTGGTTGCACTTTAAACATGTCTTGCATGATTACCTTGGCAACCTTAGTACGCTCCAAATGATAATTTGTAGTTTTCATAATCTTTAAAATTCAAGAATTCTATGTGTTTTAAAAAGGGAGAACTAGATTAACCCGCTCCCTTTTTTTATTTTATTAATAAAACTGCGTTTTAAAAACTGATTGCGATAGAAGCTCCATAGGTAGCCGGTCTTCCTCTCCATCCCAAGTCATCAAAAGCACCAAATAAAGAGCTAGGCACGTATTCGGTATAGTATTGGGTATCTAGAATATTATTGCCCCAAATGGTAAGTTTTATATTGTCAAAAGACAAGGAAGCACGAGCGTCCAACAGCTGATATGCACTTGTTGTAAAAGCATCGGAGTTGTTCTCGTCCCAATAGGTTTTTCCAGTGTTGTTTAAATTGATATTTCCATTAAAATCAACGGTTTCCGAAAGTGCGAAATTCGATTCTAATCCAATATTAAAGTTGTCCATTGGTACAAATGGAGTCTTCTTGCCATTAAAAATATTTAAATCCGTAGTCGTTCTATTTGGACCACCAGTGGTTCCGCCTTCCGTAATCTCAGAATCCACGAAACCATAGTTTGCTAATAAATCAAGAAATTTTGACAATCTTACTTTCGCATCAAGTTCAAACCCGATGATTTTGCTTTTATTGTAATTGTAATTACCTGCGTAGAAGGTGTTCAAATCAAAGATATACTGCTGCTGGTTAGTAAAGTCTGTGTAAAACACCGAACCGTTCAATATAAAACGGTTGTTCCACATTGAGGTTTTAAATCCGAGTTCATAATTATCGGTCAATTCATCTTCAAAGTCCCTATTAAAGCGGTCGGTTACTGCAGGGTTAAAACCACCGGTACGATATCCTCTTCCATAATTGGCGTAAATTAAAGCGTTCTCGGATGCTTGGTATGATAATGAAGCTTTTGGCTGCCATATATTATTTGATCTTTCCGAAGTTTCATTGAACAAATTATCTTGTTGTTTGAACGTATCATTGTCGTAACGGAATCCTGCAGAGGCCGTAAGTTTATCAGTTAGCTTAAAATCGATAAATCCAAAAAATGCGTAGGTTGTAGTGGTATTTATTACATCTGCAGCCACGCCATAGAACAATTGGTTTAGGTCAAAATCCCGACTCAGGCCATCTTGAAAAAAAGGTTTTTCAATGTCTTGGTAAAAACCACCTGCACTCCAATTTAACTTTCCTTCTGAAGTAACATTGTTCAAGCGTAATTCTTGGTTGAAAGTTTTGGTCTCCGCGGTTTCCCCTTGGGTAAAATCATCAAAAGGAGTAAAATCCAAATCTCCGCTCAGCGACCTATCCACATAATTGTATGAAGTAATACTTTGAATTTTTATCTTCCCTGGAGTGTATTCTAAATTAAGGTTGGCAAATGCATTACTTACATCCGATTTTCCGGTTTCATCATGATTAATTACATTATTGCCTTCCTTAGGGTTAGGGCTAAGTGGCCCCCCGGGAAATCCATCAACAAAAACATTGCCGTTGGGGTTTACGGAATAACGTGCAGCTCCTGCGGCAACATCAATAAACTGTATTGCTGCACTAGCCTTAAAATTATCGGTAATCCGTGCTATTAATTGTCCACGGATATTGAAATTACGTTCAAAATCGACTTTCTCCCCATTGAATTCATTGGTCAACAAACCATCAAAATTTTTGAATTGTGTAGATAAACGGTAGAAGACTTTGTCCTTTTTTATTGCTCCAGAGGAGACAAATTGGGTCAATAAAGCGTTGGCATTTCCATATCCCAAGGTTAGATTATTTTTGGTTGTATTTACAGGCTCTTTGGAGTAAATATTAATGGCTCCGCCAATTGCATTCTTTCCATAAAGTGCTCCTTGAGGACCTTTTACAACTTCTATCAGGGCCAAATCAAACAATTCTTGATTCAATAAACTAGGGTCCGGAATAGTAACACCATCTATAACGAAAGCCACTGGTGCATCCGCATTCCGAATCTGCGGAATACCCCTAACTGTTAAGAAGTTAATACCCGCAGATTGGGAACTGTTCAATTTTAGATTAGGTACCAATTTGGCAAAATCTGTGACATTACTAATTCCGTTATTTTCAATGCCTTCGGCATTTAAGGCAGTAACCGATTCGGGTATGGACTGTACGGATTCAGTTCGCTTACGTGCCCTACCGATAACACCGGCGAAGCCTTGTACCTCAACACCTTCCAGTTGCTGGGCGTCCTCTTCAAGTGTAATATTTAGAGTATTACTTTCCCTTACGAGAATTTCTTGGGTCTTGAACCCTAAATATGAAAACACTAATGTCGCTTGGACCTTAACTGCAATTTCATAATTTCCATTAAAATCCGTTGTTACTCCATTTGAAGTTCCTTTCTCAATAATGTTTACTCCAGGTAAAGGTTCACCGTTAAAGTCTACAATACCGCTTATTGTTCTTTCCTGACCCCAACTTATTATTGGCATCAACATTAAAATAAATAGTAATTTTTTCATCGGTCGTTAATTTTGATATGCTTTCTATTCCATTTCTAATGTGGTAAATCTAGTCGACCCGTATTTTTTTCGATTAATTATAATTACTAATTAATTATTTAATAATTTTAAATACAAATTCATAATTTATGAAAAAACAGGAAATTGATTCTTTGCCATTGACTACGGAGTATTTTGGACTTTTGGTGGAAGAACTACAGGATGCCTTCAAAAATAAGCATGCGCTAAGCCAACTGCCAAAATCGATGCAATTCTATGGGTATGGCAACTATGACCCTGAAAAACCAAACCTTAAAAGTGATTTGGAACGTATCGGCAGCGATTTTATAAATGGGAAATATCTTTACGACAAGGTCAGGGATTATCAAAAGGGCAAACCTATTATTAAACTCAACAACTATTATAAATCAGTTGTCCTGCTATATTTAGGATATGAAAACGTTGAGGCATTCCTAGATGAAAACAGGCTTGAAGGGCTTAAGGAAAAAAGGCAGGTGGCCTTATTGTACAATGAAATTGCCAATAAGACCCACTACTATCTTAATTATTACTTTGGCGAAGACAATGTTATTTTAAAAGGCGAAAGCGTAATTTCAAATAATTGGAAGAAAATTAAGCATACCTATTATTATCCACAAGAAGATGGTACTTACAAGGAGCATTTTAATTTTGGAAACATTAGTCGAAGAGAAGATACCATCCATATCGTTACTAAAACACTTTTGGATGGAAAATTGGTGGATGGTGCAAGCGAAATATACTACATTGGACACAGTGACCCTTCAAATGTCAACTACCTCATTGGAACTTATTGTACTTTTGACATCTATACAAACACTGTTGCCGGGCAGACCATTTTAGAAAAATGTGAATCCAAAGAAGATATGGAAACCAGGTCCAAAAGCCCTAATATTCCACCATATATCGCAATGGAAATAAGGAACAAACGAATTGTCAACAGAAGTATAGTTCCCAAACACCATCTTGAAATTTCAGATGCCAGCCCCTACTCTTCAATTTATGAAAGTATGGCCGGCACCTATGAACTTTCCTTCAAATTCCCTGATGGATTTGTGGAAAAACTGAGATTTAAAATATTAGCGACTAATTACAAAATTGTTCCATTGACAGAAAACGTCTATTTCGAGAAAGATAGTCTAGACCTATTAAATAAAGGTTCCGTAGTACATTTTGGATTTGATTTTGCCGGCATTATTGCCTTTGACCACGTAGATATTTATTTTAAAACCTATTACCTCAAAGAGGACAGTGAAACCCATGATGGAGTATTCAGCGGCATTGACAACGAGAATAGACTAGTAAAAGGGGAAGTTGCTATAATTTATAGTCCAATGACAACTAAGGAATTAAAGTAATTATTGAAATATCGGAATACCTTAACGTTTCTAAAAAGACGGTTGAGAGACAAATCACCAAGGCTTTTGGAATTCTTAGGGAAAAATTGGGTAAAAAATATGAGATGATAATGTTTCTTGTGTTAGGAAGCGAAACTAATAGAATGGTTTAATTAAATTCCACCGTACCTACTATCATTCTGCCCTATTATTAGTTTCCGTGTACTTTCCCTACCATATCGTATCTCAATTCCAACAAAACCCAATTAACATAAGATTTTCATTATTCTGCATCTGGGATACACTGATAATCTACGGGACATTATTAATAAATAGTTTGTTCCTGGGCTATTTAACATCCAAATAATTTTGTAACTTAATCAAGTTCATTTACTTACACTAGAATCATGGCAAACTTCAATCTAAAAATCAACGGAAAAACTCAGCAATTGGATGTAGATCCCACTACCCCCATTCTTTGGGTCTTAAGGGACCATCTAAAATTGGTGGGCACAAAATACGGTTGTGGTATTTCGCAATGCGGTGCCTGTACCATACACCTTGGCGATAATGCCGTACGTTCCTGCCAATTACCTGTATCAGCTGTTGGTAATCAGGATATTACGACCATCGAAGGGCTATCTGAAAACGGAGATCATCCCGTGCAGAAAGCATGGTTGGAGGAAGATGTGTATCAGTGTGGATATTGTCAGGCCGGCCAGATTATGAACGCGAGTGCATTTCTCAAAAAGAATCCCAATCCGACCGATGAAGAAATCGAAGGAGCTATGAACGGCAATATTTGTCGCTGTGGTACGTACATACGAATCAAAAAGGCTATCAAAACCGCAGCAAATACCAAAACCGTTTAAACATTGATAGGTACATCAAAAAAAGAAACATCATGACAAAGATAGTTACACATTATAATCGTCGTTCATTTATAAAGGTTTCAGCTGCTGCAGGTGGTGGCATGCTAATCGGGTTTAGCTGGCTTAACGGATGTAAGTCAAATACACCTGAACCAGAAGCGGGAGTAGCAGTGCCAAAAGAATGGTTCGAAATCAACGGCTATATCAAAATTGGGGATACGGGCATGGTTACCATATACTCTCCCAATCCGGAAATTGGACAAAACGTTCGTACCTCAATGCCCATGATTGTGGCAGAGGAGCTGGATGTACCTTGGGAAAACGTTTTAGTGGAACAGGCGCCCCTAAATACTGGTTGGTACCAAAACCAATTTGCAGGTGGAAGTCTATCCATTCGTTTAAGCTGGAATGCCTTGCGGATGGCCGGTGCTACCGGTAGAAGAATGCTAATGGAAGCGGCCGCGAAGGAATGGGGTTTAAAGGTGTCGGATCTAACAGCCAGTGAAGGAGTGATCAAGGAAATTAATGGCGAGCGAACAATTACTTATGGTGAAGTGGCTTCTAAGGCAGTGGGAATCGAAGTACCTAAAGAAGTTGAACTGAAAAGTATTAAGGATTTCAAATTGATAGGTACAAGTGTCAAGAATGTAGACGGCGAGAAAATAGTTACCGGTAAACCCTTATTTGGTTTGGATTTCCATAGGGATGGCATGCAACTGGCCATGATACAACATCCACCTGCTTTTGGCATGACGGTAAAGGATTTTAACGAAGCGGAGATAAAAAGTATGCCTGGAGTGAAGGATGCATTTATTGTTGATACTACTGTTGAAGAACCCGGTGGGTTCGACGAAAAAGGTTTTAAACAATTAATTGCCATCGTTGGCGAATCTACTTGGCAATTAATGCAAGCCAAAAAGGCACTAAAAGCCAACTGGGAAACTACCGGGGAATTAGAGAGTTCCGAATTACATGTGAAAAGACTGGAAAAAGCGTTGGCGTCCGGGGAGGTACAGGAAAGTAGAAGGGATGGCAACCCTGAGGCTGCCTTTAAAAAAGCAGCCAAAATCATCGAAAGAACTTATAGCGCCCCTTTCATAGCCCATAACACATTGGAGCCTATGAACTTCTTTGCCAATGTCACAGAGGATTCGGCAGAACTTATTGGGCCCACTCAAACACCCGAAGCACTGGAAGGCTCGGTTTCCAAATTATTAAACCTACCATTGGAAAAAGTGACTGTAAATATGACTAGAATCGGAGGTGGTTTTGGAAGAAGGCTCTATGTACATTTTGGTGTGGAAGCAGCCGCCATTTCAAAAAAAATCGGAGGTCCCGTCAAACTTATATATTCCCGTGAGGATGATATGACCCAAGGAACCTATCGCCCTACCTATCGTTCTGTGTATAAAGCGGGACTCGACGAGAATAATAATCTGATTTCTTTCAGCGTAAAAGGAGCCGGACTGCCCGAAGGTCCTGTTTTTCCAAATCGATTCCCGGCCGGCGCCGTTGAAAATTATTTGGCTGAAAAAATTAAAGCGCCAACCAATGTTACCACAGGTGCATGGCGTGCACCAAGATCTAATTTCACAGCAGGTGCCGAGCAAGCATTTCTTGACGAGGTTGCAGAAGCAGCGGGAAAAGACCCGATTGATTTCCGTTTGGAATTGTTTGATCGCGCCATAAAAGACCCTGTTGGTGAGAAACATGAATACGAAGCAGAGCGGTATGCCGGAGTATTGAAACTGGTTAAGGAAAAAGCGAATTGGGGAACAACAAAACCCAATGTTCATCGTGGGGTAGCTGCCTATTTTTGTCATTCTACCTATGTTGCTGAAGTGTTTGATATAGTTATGGATAAAGGGCAGCTTATAGTCCAAAAAGTCTGGTGTGCAGTTGATTGTGGTATTGTAGTCAATAGGGATGCCGCAGAGAATATGATTCAAGGTGGTGTAATCGATGGTGTTGGTCATTCCATGTACAGCCAGCTGACCTTTGAAAATGGTGCTCCCAACCAAATGAATTTCGACAAATATCAGTTGATCCGACATTCACAAGCGCCAAAGGAAATAGAGGTTTTCTTTGTTGAAAATGAAATAGACCCAACTGGATTAGGAGAACCTGGTCTACCACCTGCTATTGGAGCCTTGGCCAATGCCCTCTACAAAGCAACTGGCCAGCGGTATTATAATCAGCCTTTTATGACCGAAAAACAGGTGGTGGGATAAGAAAATTGGATTAGGTCTAATCTTCGAATCAATAAACTGGTATTATTGAAAATAATTGAATTTTAATTATGGGATTAGGAGTCTATTCTTAAATCTGTTAAGAATTCCCTGTTCAAGGAGTTCAGCTTCTTGAAAGTACCCCATCTTTTAGTTATAACTTCTTATCAAAATCAGGATTTGTTTACCCTTCTATCAACAGTGGATTATTGCAATATGATTCCTCACAACCTATAGGGGTGTTACCTTTATACGGAGCCACCAAATAATTAAAATTTAAGATTGACTAAAGTATTCCCTTTTCCTTAAATATATTATAGATCATTGTTTTTTCTAAAAAATTAAAGGAACGATCCCTAAACCAGTCGTGTATGGCAATCATTTCATTCTCCTTTTTTGCTTTACGCAAAATCTCATCGGATACTATATGCCAATATACCCATCTGTTTTTGGCAAGCGCATAACCAATCTCGTCGTTGATCAAAGACCTTACGGGTTTATTTCTTAATCTTACGCCATTTTCCAAGACTGCCAAAGTCTTGGTAAGACGAACCACTTCTGAAAAAGAATACCTGTAAAAATCGCCAAATCCGTTTTGGCCTACGTTATATAATTTATCCCCTACTTTTAAGTCTTCCATTTTAAAAAGGAAACAAAAATAAGGGTCTATCCCTCTTAAATAAACTATAGCTACCATAACTTATAAACAATGTCCAATAAAAACAATGATTGGAAATAGTTCCTTAATTTGGCTTTTACCTAAATCCTTCAGTCCATTTTTTACATTTCCATAGCGACCATTTATTCAATTCGTTTACATTTGTCCCTATAAAATCTATTATAATGAATATTGAAAGGGAATTGGGCAAAAGAAGCAATCACCAATGTGAGTTATGTACCAGTACGGAAAAATTAAGTGTTTTTGAAGTTCAACCGCCAAAAAATGGAGGTTTGGAAGCCAATCTATTGATTTGTGAAATCTGTAGGGATCAAATTGAAAATCCTGATAACACAGATCCAAATCATTGGCGCTGTTTAAATGATAGTATGTGGAGTGAGCATACACCAGTAAAGGTAATGGCCTGGCGTATGTTGAGCAGGTTAAGAAAGGAAGGATGGCCACAGGATTTATTGGATATGTTTTATTTGGAGGATGACGCATTGGAATGGGCAAAAGCTACTGGTGAAGGTGCCCCTGCAGAGAATCAAATAATACATCGCGACAGTAATGGTGCCGTTATTGAAGCAGGCGATAGTGTTGTCCTTATCAAGGACCTACCGGTAAAAGGATCCAGTATGGTAGCTAAAAGAGGTACCGCTGTAAGGCGTGTTTCACTTGATCATGATAATGCGGAATACATAGAAGGTAAAGTAGATGGCCAACAAATTGTTATCCTAACAAAATTTGTTAAGAAAATATAGTTCCTGTTTACCTGTAGATGAATTGTGAATCCTAG
Organism: Arenibacter algicola; assembly: GCF_018860365.1. GTDB lineage: Bacteria > Bacteroidota > Bacteroidia > Flavobacteriales > Flavobacteriaceae > Arenibacter > Arenibacter algicola_B. The sequence continues at coordinate 1,043,000 of NZ_JAHKPO010000003.1, read as the reverse complement.
ATCGCAATATTATCCCTTCGAGTAGAACGTAGGAATATACTTTAAGATCTAGGCTAATATAAATAGTCCATGGCAAATAGAGACCCCTATGCTGCACTAAGATATAAGGAATTCAACGTTTTTTTGTTGGTCCGTTTTGCCATGGTTTTTGCATGGTCCATGCAATTTGTGGTTATAGAATGGGAAGTATATTCTTTAACCAAAAATCCACTTTCTTTGGGGATGATCGGACTTATGGAGGTCATGCCAGCGGTATCATTGGCTTTGTTTGCAGGTCATATTGTTGATCAAAAAGAAAAAAAGGGACTGCTCTTAAAATGCATTTTAGGTTTTTCTGTAATAAGCTTGGGACTGTTTTTGCTCACTTGGCCCAAAATAGTACTGGATTGGTCTAAAAACACCATTTTGTATTCCATTTATTTTTTAGTATTTCTAGGTGGAATTGTAAGGGCATTTTTAGGGCCGACTATATTTTCCCTATTTGCATTGATCGTCCCAAAAAAAGTATATCCCAATGCCGCCACATGGAGTAGTTCCGTTTGGCAGATGGCAGCTGTTCTGGGCCCTGCCTTGGCCGGATTTAGCATAAATTTAATCGGGGTACATTGGTCCATGTGCCTGATTTTTGCCTTTTCTTTAATGGCTCTCCTTATCTTAACCAAAATTAAAAAGAAACCCATTTTAAACCCTAATATTGGGGAACCTGTAATACAAAGTTTAAAAGAAGGCGTGAAATTTGTATTTGGGACCAAAATTATTTTGGGAGCTATTACCCTGGATATGGTTGCCGTACTTTTTGGTGGAGCAATAGCCCTATTGCCCATATATGCCCAGGATATACTTAAAGTGGGTCCGGAAGGATTTGGAATTTTACGCGCTGCCCCAGCCGTTGGAGCATTGATAATCATGTTTACCTCCGCCTATTTTCCTTTAAATAAACACGCAGGTTTAAAACTTCTAGGATCTATTTTTGGTTTTGGCCTTTGTATAATTGTCTTTGGACTTTCCACTTCGTTTTGGATTTCCGTAATCGTACTTTTTTTTAGTGGTGTTACCGATGGAATTTCTATGATCATTAGACAAACTATCCTACAATTAAGGACGCCAGATCATATGCGCGGTAGGGTAGCTTCAGTAAATTCCATGTTCGTTGGATCCTCCAATGAGCTTGGAGCATTTGAAAGTGGACTAACGGCCAAGTTGATGGGAACGGTCACCGCAGTCGTTTTTGGCGGTTGTATGACCTTAATTACGGTAATATTCACTGGTGCCATCTCCCCTACTTTTAGAAAACTGGATCTCAGGAAAGATTTGGAAGAACACGAAAGGGATGTTTAATAAAACTTACAACTATTCTCCCAGAATGATTTTTCTCTAAAAGGAAGTAATACTAATTGTCATTTTCAGGTTGATATATTAAAATCCATTCCGGATTATCATTATCCCTACTTTTAGAAACACATTTAAATCCATTTTTCTCATAGAAGGACCTTAATCCCTCCTCCTCTATCGTAAGCCAATAAGATTGATCGGGAAATTGCTCCTTTAGGGCAGAAAGCCATTTTGAACCCAACGATTGATCACGATATCTGGGGTCAACAAATAAAAAACCAATATAATGAAAATTGGCGGTCACATACTTTTGCCACTCCTCTATTTCAAAATCGGTCATATTTGGAGGTGCGGTCCTAAATACAATTCCACCTGCGGTTATGTCCAGGGCATCCTTAAATACATAGACAGTTGCATTATTCTTGTAATCGTCCCAAACAGATTCAATTACATTTTGCCAATCTACTGGAAGAATTTTAAAAAAATTACGCCCTTCCAGTCCTAAATTAATGAATTCCATATTTAGCTCTATACTCGTACTACTGCCGGCTGTTCCTATAACAATCCCCAAGACCACAAGCGGTCAAAATCATCTGACCACCTATCACCAATATCGGTTCTGTAGTAAACATTATTAATAATAATATTACTTATCCTATTCTGCATCATTTTTTGAGCATCTTTCATAGTGAGTCCGGTTCCGGTGACCAATAAAGCAATACCTGTATTTCCGGTAATCAGCCATTCATCATTAATTTTCTTGAGATGCATGGGATGTATCCCATCTTTCATATCCTTTTTGAATACGATGACAGAATCTTTGGAGAATAGTTCAAAGGTCTTTTTATCCTCGAAGGGAAAAGGGGGCACAACCATATAAGCCCCAACCTGAAATCCTTTTCTAACATTGATCCTAAAATTCTCTCCAGAGGCCAACTTATAAAACATGTTTCCCAGAAGTTCCAAAATTCCGGCACGTTGAATGAATATCTGTGGGTATCCAAATCTGGAAGTGAATTCCAAAGGATAGATTCCATTGCCGTTTACAATACAATTAATATCCAATTGACCAATAAAACCACCCTTTGCCAAGGAACTTTCAAACTTTTTCAAGGTCGCCTCAAAAATAGGTGAATCCTTGGTCCAGAACATACTGGATCCCATCTCCCCTGTGGACACGCCCAATTCTTTTGGAAAAAGTTTCTTATGCTCAAAAGTAATATTTATAGGATATATAAATTCCTTCCCGTTAAAATAGGCAGAAGCGGAGACCTCCACCCCTTTTACCTTGCGCTGCAATTGAAAATTGCCAAAATCATTGCCCCACGATTTCTCATAAGCCTTTAAAACCCGAATTACATCCAACCCTTCATCATCACTACCCACAAATAACAATTGTTTGTATTCTTGGGTTTCGCCAGATGGTTTTATTACATAGGCATTGGGGTTGGCTTTAACATAGTCGATGGCATCCTGAAAGTTAAAAAACTCCTTGGATGGCAATATTTTTATACCGTGTTTCTTTAATTCTGCCTGTCCAAAATTACGGTCCAATTCCAAAAGATCGGAATATTCCGTACCTCCCACTACCAATTTACCCTGTGCCCTTAATTCTGAACATATTTTACCATATCCAGTGTAGTCAAAAATTAGAACATCGGCCCAATCGATCTGGCTTTTCCAATCTTTTACCTTTTGAACAAAGCCGTATCCAATTTCCCTGGAGGGTTTATCCTCAATGTACATTTTAACCTCATGGCCTTCGCTTTGTATGGCTACCGCCATATCCAAGGTTTCTCCCCAACGGGAAACAATCAAGAAATTTCGCTTAATTTCTATTTGATTTTTTAATTTCTCTTTTTTCAATTTATTGAGATATATTATTTTTTTAAGAATTAGTTACCAAATTTATTTGAGACTACTTTGCACAAAGTAAAGTTTTTAAATGCAAAATAGACTGAAAACCAGCTATTTCCCTTCTAAAACAAAACAATTTTAATAAATATTCGTTAATGTAATTCGGCGTCCAATGTTTAGGACCGTATAGCATAACCATGGTATGCCCGATTTGGAGTGTAGGTTTCAATATACCAAGCTAGTACCCAATAGTGAATAAATTTGAAACAAATATATGTGAAAATTAAATATCTAATAAAAATAAAGGGCAGAAAATTATAGTCAACTTTAAACCCATATGTGTCGTACAAAGACCATAAGTTGGTTTTGACCAACACCTGTCTTTAGCTTATTGATATACTTCATAAATATCAAATAATATAGATGTTCCAAATATTAAATAAGAAAAACTTTCTGGTAGACTATCTAGGACAATTCGTAGATATCCATAGTCATATTCTACCTGGAATAGATGATGGGGCTAAAGATATTTCGGACTCTATGGATATAATAAAGGGCTTTAATGAAATTGGCATTACACATATGATAACCACTCCCCATGTAAATCAAAATTACTATCCTAATACAGCCGAAAGCATACATACCGCACACAACAAGGTACAAAATCAATTATTGCACTTAGGTTTAAAGCATATTGCCTTGGAATCATCCTCAGAATATATGATAGATTCAAATTTCGAGAATTTATTGGACCAAAAACTTATGGCCCCGATTCGCAATAAATATTTGCTGATAGAAATGCCCTTTGTACAAACCCCTATCAACTTTGACCAAGCCACTTTTAAAATAGCAACCAAGGGCTATTATCCAATATTGGCCCATCCAGAGCGCTACTTTTTTCTACATAGCAACTACAAAAAATATCAAGACTTTAAATCCAAAGGGATATCTCTACAATTGAACTTACTTTCACTTAGTAACTATTATGGAAAGCAAGTATCCAAAATTGCAGAAAAGCTTCTGTTGGACAATTATATAGACTTTGCTGGTACGGATATACACAATGTACAACAATTGGAATTACTCAAAAATATAAAACTTAGCAATAGTACCTTAAATAGGCTAGTTCCTATCCTAAATAGGAACGTGGAAACCTTCTATTAAATTTCATGAAGAAAACCGTCCAAAATAATCTAGGCATCGCTTCTGTTTTGTAGTTAAAAACACAATTGCTATGATGGATATTCATTAATGATAATTAATATTATCCTACCTTTGCCGGAAATTAAAATTCATGTTTTATTTTTTTCAGAAGAAAAAATTCTTAGTTGACTCCCTTGAAAATTTTATAGACATTCATAATCACATTCTACCAGGAATTGATGATGGTGCCAAAACTGTAGAAGAATCCATTGAACTCATAAAAGGGTTCTCGGATATTGGTGTAAAAAAGTTTATTGCCACACCTCATATCATGCATAATTATTACCCCAATGATCATGACACCATCCATGCTGCACATGGAAAAGTACTTAACAAGCTTTTGAGTGAAGGCATGAAAGATATCTCTCTGAATGTAGCAGCGGAACATATGATAGATGCTAATTTTGAGCCACTCCTAGAAAAGGATTCCGTAATGCCAATAAACAAAAATTATTTGTTAGTAGAAATGTCTTACCTACAGCCCTCGATAAATTTCAAGGATGCCATACAAAAAATTGCGGAGCATAGTTTTTTTCCCATATTGGCGCATCCAGAACGTTATGTGTACTTGCACAATAACTTTTCAAAATATAAAAAATATAAAAAACAGGGCATCCTATTCCAAATGAATCTGTTGTCTTTAAGTGATTATTACGGCAAGGATGTACAAAAAATGGCCGTTAGGTTAATGAACGATGGATTAATTGATTTCGTAGCCTCTGATGTTCACAATTTACAGCAACTTGCAATGTTGCAGAATATGAAGATTACGGATAAATGGCTTGCACAACTACTACCTTTGATTGAAAACACAAGTATCAATTTTGATTAAAGCCTTTTAATTACTCTTTTCTATTGCTCTACAACTGCATTTACCATGAGCAGACAAAATATCCTCTGCCCATTCAAGATATGTAAGAGCGGCTAAGGCAGATTATTGCCTACCACTGATGTGCCTATTAAAATCTGTTCTAATATCCCTTGTGTTTTGCAAGTTTATTCTCCCATCAATACAAAATTTCTCAAGGGCAATCCTACTGATTATTTTAATGGCATACGTTTTCAAACACTAACCATTTACTAAGGAGACAAGCCTTGGCGCATTAACCCTACCAAAACAAAAAAGGGAATAGACATTTACATGGCTATTCCCTTTAATAAAAATGATATTCTATTAATTTTTCACAACGAGTCTCACTGGTAATTGTTCATCACCATCCATAACCAAAGTGATATAATAAACACCATCGGTCAAAGAATAAATAGGCACAACAAAGTAATCATCTACCAATGTAGGGTTGGAAATGACACTAATAAATTTGCCTGTAGAATCGTGTAAATATATTTCATTGACCATCTGATCATCAGGAGCATTTATTATAAAGACGTTAGCCGTTTCTCTTGCTGGATTGGGCGCTATAACCGCTTTCATTTTTTCCTCTGACTCTGGTTCTGTAACAGTTATTGTCACAAACTCCGTATCTGTTAAGAAACCATCGGATACCGTTAATTCAACCCTGTAGATACCAGGTTCTTCAAAAACATGAATTGGATCGGCCGTCGAGCTGGTAGGAGTTCCATCTTTAAAATCCCATAAATACGAGGTTACTCCTTCATCGTCCATAGAATTACTTCCCGTAAAATTCACGGTTAAAGGTGCAGGCCCTGACTCCACATTTGCAGTTGCAACGGCTACTGGAGCCCCGTTGACAGGACCAAGCGTTACATTCCAAGTAAAGGAAACCATAGTTGCCTCTTCTGGAGTGCCGTCATCTGTTACCGTTACCTCTACGGTGTAAGGACTATTGACTGCAGCGCCGGTGGCAATAGTACCACTAATAAGTCCAGTGGACGTATCTATAGATAGTCCAGTTGGAAGATTGGCTACAGAAAAGATCATACTATCGTCCTCAGGATCAGTGGCCGCAACTTGCAAGGAAATTGTATTGCCTACAAGACTGTTCTGAACACCTGGATTAGTGACCACTGGTGCCTGGTTCACCGGAACATCCGTTACGTTCCAAGTAAAGGAGATCGTGGTAGACTCCGCAGGAGTACCATCGTCCGTTACCGTTACCTCTACTGTATAAGGACTATTGGCTGCAGCACCGGTAGCGATGGTGCCACTGAGAAGTCCGGTGGCGTTATCTATACTAAGGCCGATAGGGAGTCCAGTGGCAGAATAGCTCATGCCATCGTCCTCCGGATCAGTGGCCGAAACCTGTAGCGAGATCACCGCACCCTCTATATCATTCTGCACACCTGGATTAGTGACCACTGGTGCCTGATTAACAGGATCCACAGTTACGTTCCAAGTAAAGGAAACCATGGCAGACTCCGCAGGAGTACCGTCGTCCGTTACCGTTACCTCTACTGTATAAGGACTGTTTGTTGTAGCACCGGTTGCGATGGTACCACTGAGAAGTCCGGTAGCGTTATCTATACTTAGGCCGGTAGGGAGTCCAGTGGCAGAATAGCTCGTGCCATCGTCCTCCGGATCAGTGGCCGAAACCTGTAGCGAGATCACCGCACCCTCTATATCATTCTGCACACCTGGATTAGTGACCACTGGTGCCTGATTAACAGGATCCACAGTTACGTTCCAGGTAAAGGAAACCATGGCAGACTCCGCAGGAGTACCGTCGTCCGTTACCGTTACCTCTACTGTATAAGGACTGTTTGTTGTAGCACCGGTTGCGATGGTACCACTGATAAGTCCGGTAGCGTTATCTATACTTAGGCCGGTAGGGAGTCCAGTGGCAGAATAGCTCATGCCATCGTCCTCCGGATCAGTGGCCGAAACCTGTAGCGATACCACGTCGCCCTCAACACCGTTCTGCACACCTGGATTAGTGACCACTGGTGCCTGATTAACAGGATCCACAGTTACGTTCCAGGTAAAGGAAACCATGGTAGACTCCGCAGGAGTACCGTCGTCCGTTACCGTTACCTCTACTGTATAAGGACTGTTTGTTGTAGCACCTGTAGCGATGGTACCACTGATAAGTCCGGTAGCGTTATCTATACTTAGGCCGGTAGGGAGTCCAGTGGCAGAAAAGCTTATGCCATCGTCCTCCGGATCAGTGGCCGAAACCTGTAGCGATACAAGGTCGCCCTCAACACCGTTCTGCTCACCAGGGTTCGTAACCACTGGTGCCTGGTTAGCAGGTATGTTAACTATTATGGTTAAAGTAGTCGAATTCGAAAGAACTCCGTCACTAACCGTTAACTCTACTTCATATATGCCAGGGGTATTAAAAATATGTACAGGATCTGCAGTGGTCTCTGTTGGAGTCCCATCCTTAAAGTCCCACAAATATTCCGTTACTCCCGTATCATCGGTTGAATTACTTCCTGTAAAACTAACGGTTAGGGGCGCATCTCCAGAAGTGATATCAGCTTCCAATACTGCTACAGGAACTTGATTTCCTGCCTCACCAATATTCCACACAAATTCAAGTAATGTAGATTGAGACGGCACACAATCGTCGGTAACCGTAACCTCTACATTATAAGGACTATTGTCAGCAGCACCTCCTACAGATCCACCTGTTTCCGATTCTGCAGCGGCAGTTAATTGTGCACTGGTATAGGTTGGCCCATCCACTTTATACAATGCCATTCTATCTACAGCATGACCTGCAGAACGTTCGGAAACTTCCATAGTATAGGTCCCTGCATTGACAAAATAAACATAGATGTAGTATCCAACATCATTGGTACTTGCATACCATTGATACCCTGAGGAAACACTTCCTCCCCTATATACTTTAAGAAATCCACTAGTGCTAACACCACTACTATGAAGCGGCTCTCCTTGTCCCGCCCTAGAACTACCTGCTGGAAACACTACGTTATTCTTCGCTCCCAGTAAATTACTTATCATTCCAGCTTCATTAACCACAGTTGTCGGGTTTTGACCAAAGAACCATACATCATTATTATTCGGGAACCTCAACCAGCCATCATTAGCGGCATCCGAAGCACCTGCTCCTTTATTACCTCTCCACTCAAAACGGTAGACCCCTGGAGTACTAATAGAAACTTCATATGGAATGGTTGCACCACTTATTGAGGAAAAACTATCCGTATTTGCAAGGATGGCCGTTACCCCACCATCATTGGTGATATCCCAGCCAGAAGTGTTGCCGGATTCTGCTTCTATAATCAACAATCCGTTATTTTCTTGAAACGCACCACTACCTCCACTACTGGGAGAAACGGTTCCAGTAATTAGTCCACTATTGACATCTATTATTAAATCAGGGGGTAATCCTGTAGCGCTATAGGTTACATCTGTACAAGACCCAGTAGCATCTATTTGAAGAGAAACAGTATCTCCTTCAATATTATTTTGAGTACCTGGATCTGTAACATCTGGAACAACTAGCGTATTGGACAAATTAATTTCTTTGGAAGAATTATTTCCGTAATTTATCGTTAATTTGGCGCTTCTATTCGCTCCGGTACCATTAAGGGAAATTCCAATAGGATGGGTAGAGTTTGCATTCAACAATTGATTGGTCAATTGACCGGAAACAATATTAAAATCGGCCGCATCGGGTCCTGATAGTTCCATTGAAGTCACTATTACACCAACATTTCCATTCTCTACATCTAGATCAATAGATTCAGTAGCCCCATCAGCAATTAATAAATTGTCGAAGGTGTTGACCTCACTGGCCACACTTGGGGTTCCCACGGGGGAATCCTCACCCAAAAATTCCATATTCTTCTGGTTGCCTCCCCCTTGAATAGGCGACCCCCCTAAGATAAAGATACCGTTGCCCGATACAATGGCTTGAGTACCATGCCTTGGAAAGTTCAAGGATGGTAGTTCACGCCAAGTCTGTAAATTAGGATCGTATTCCTCGGTAACAGAAAGTGCAGGTCCAGCAGCCTCGGGCTCACCCCCAATAACCAATAACTTATCATTGAAGTTTACTGTACTGGCCCCAGCTCTTTGAGTTGGTATGTTTTGTCCAACGGGCAAGGTACTCCAAGTGTCTGTAGTAAAATCATACACGTCCACTTCTGGAATAGTTGGAGCAAAAGTGCCCCCACTTCCTCCTGATAAACGACCTCCCGCAGCATATAATTTATCTCCTATAAGCACGGCCGCAAAATGATCACGTGCATGTGGAGCATCGGTTAAGCTAGTCCAAGTACCGGTCTGTGGATCGTATTCATCAAACCAATTAACATAACCACCGTTATGGCCAATGGTATTTCCTCCTACGACGTAGAATTTATTATCATAGACTACCAACCCTGTTGACCCACGTCTCCTTCCTACGGGTATCTCAGGGCCCTGAATCCATTCATTGGCGACCGGATCAAATGCCCAAATATGGTCTTCCGGCACTTCATTGGGATAATCATTATTATTAAACGCTCCAATTACCCATATAAGACCTTGGTATTCAGTTGCTTGGAAGTGGTTAAATTCTAGGTTCTCCGGCATGGAATTGGCTAGATTTTCCCAAGTATTGCTAGAATAATCATAGATATCAATAGTCGTTGGGTTTTCCCTTCCTCCCATAAGATAAAATTTATCTCCTGCTTGCACAAAAGAATTCTCATGACGAGCTGTATAGTTTTCATTTTCATTTTTACTAATCCAAGTTGAAGTTACCGACCATATAAAAGTAGTACTATACGGTACAGACCCTTCCTTTTTTACCGTAACGGTCACCTGATGGATGCCATTATCCTTGGGGCCTCCAACAGCGGCATTGGCAGCTACTGTACCAGTAATGGCTCCAGTGTTCATATTTACTGAAATGCCCTCAGGCTGTCCAGATATATAATATTCAAAGTCAGCATTGGGATCACCGCCACTGGCTGAAGCAGTAAAACTAAGTGTTTCTCCAGGGCCATGTTGTTGATCCTGAATACTGGCCAAAGAGAGTGCTGAAAACAATTGATTATCACTATATATTTCTATGGCACTCACTATTGGGTTTTCCACTACATGCGCAAAAGAGAGATTCAATACTCCATCGGTTACAGTTACAGGATAAGATAGCATTCCGGCTACATTGTGTCCAAACTCTGTAATTACATCTAGATTGTCTCCAACAATGTTGCCTTCCAAAAGAATATCAAAAATTCTATCGCCAGTCCCGCTTGCGGCCGCAAAACTGTTACCCATATAAAGCTGTACCACATAATCTCCATTTTCCACAGGGATATCGTATATCATTTCCGGAGCTGTTGCATCATCATAACGCTCCTTGGCAAAAATACCCTCGAAGGTAGCAGCATCTACATAAGCAGGTATACTCGAGTGCCTATTTTTATTTAGCAAGGTAGATGTATAGTTCTTTCCCGTATTGACAGAATAACTAACCCCTTGGTAAGCCCCAGCAGCGCCGTTGTATTCCCAAACGGGTCCGCTATCCGTTGCCAGCACCGTAGCACCCCCAGCATTAATCCTATATGCAGACCTTTCCTGTATGATCCACTGAAAGTTTATTGTTTTGGCATCACTACTTAATCCATCACTATCATCCACAGTTACTGTAACATTGAAGGGGCTGCCAGCTAACGCTGCACTATCTATATCCCCAATAATATTGCCATTGGTTGGTTCTATCGTAACTCCATCTGGCTGTCCACTAATACTAAAGTTTAAGTTTCCATCACCTCCGTGGGCAGTAACCAACAATGCCCCATTTAATTCATCCCCTAAATAGTTCAGTTGATCTTCTATAGCACTTAGGTAAATGGGACTTTCTAGATTGGAGGCTTCCAAAATCTCAATTCCATTTATCAAAGGGTTTTCAGGACCAACGTGTTCTAGTACAATTTCTATACTGCCATCGGTCACGTTGACAATATGACTAATAGCTGTTCCAATCTTATGCCCATAAGTTCCTGATAAATCTATATTTTTCAATTTTTGGTAGTATATACCTTCAATCGAAACATCAAAAATTCGCTCTCCCGGAGCAGAAGTACCATCCCATCCATTGGCCATATAAAGACGTACCTCGTAATTGCCGGTTGCTGTAACCGGAAAGGAATAAGTTATATCCGTACCTCCCGAACTAGTATCATAGCGTTCGGTATCAAAGATATTGGCTGGAGTAGTGGTTTGATTTACATCCGGGTTAAAGGCAGTAATCCCATAGGTCCCTACACTATTAGATCCTGAGGCCACAAGATAAGTGGAATTGGCAGCTTGGGTGTCTGCGGACCAATCTATACCTCCATCAATATTAGCTATTTGCGGACCACCTGCATTTACCCTGTATATGGCTACAGGGGAATCAGTAACAGTTACCGTAAAAGTTTGTTCCACATAATTGTCATCCTGATCCGTGGCTCTAATGGTAATATCAGCTACCTGAAGACTTTCGGGAAAGGAAATAGTAAGTATATCACCTGTAATGACCGCACCTATTTCGGAAGGATTGGTATTATTCTGAATGGTATAGGTAAGATTGGAAGTTCCCATATCATCATCAAAAAAAGTATTTAATGCCAGTTCTTCATCCCCACTACCCATATACCGTTCCAGATCAGGAATGTCCATTTCTATGGAGGGAACATTTGCTTTTACAGATATCCAATCCCAACTTCCTTCCAACTCGACTCCTACATTGTTAGAGGTTCCAATAAAACCAACGGCCAGATCTGTACCAGCATTTTGTATGGCATCTAAAGTAGCACCAATAGCCGTTATAGTACCCAGTGTTAATCGAGCTCCATCTTCTATTTTATAATCGAATTGAAGTTCTCCGGTTACAGGATCAACCACAATATAAAGGTATAAATTTACATCCGGTCTTTCTCCTACGGCTAAAGCCAACGAAAGTGCATTAACAGTATCCGGTACGTCGTTCACCTCCTGAATAGCCTCCAAACCATTTTGTGTAATTACAAATTGCACAAAATTATCCTGAAAACCTGTGCCCAAAAACAAACCAAGTTCCCCTCCAGAAGCAGCAGTATTACCGTATAATTGATATCCCCCATCAAAATTGACCATATGTGTCGCTATTGTAAACTTACCAGTCGACTGATCAACCTGCACGCCCATTTGATAGGCTTTTTCCTGATTGTTGGCCAAACCTTTCGCCGTTCCATAACGCATATGGGAAGTCATTACACCTGGGTTACCACCCAATACATCATCAGGATTAGGCTCATTGGGATCCCCTTCTTGTTGTTGATCTATCCAATCCAGCCAGTTTCTACCTGTATCCCCATTGTTCATCAGCCCTGTCATTCCCAAACCAAAAATACCTCCTATATTCTGCTGGTAGTTTAATAAATCATTTTGTATGGGCAACTCAAAAGCATCGCTACCGTTAGTAGAAGGATCACCCAATTGAAAGGGGTCCTCACTATCCGCAATGCCATCGTTATCGTCGTCCGGATCATTGATATCAGAAATAAATGGTGCACCAGCTATTTTATCAAAATCAGCAGGCTGTGAGCCTCCATTACATGGATCCGTTCCACTATCTTCCTCATCTTCATTGGTATAGCCATCGCTATCATAATCAGCTAAGGGATCATAAAGGGAATCAGAAGGATCAACACAGTTTACGGCGTCCGCAGGTTCCAAAACTTTTAAAAGACCATTGAAGGTTCCTACCCAAATAGTACCGGGAAAAATATCATCATTTCCCTGAGCAGTAAGTCCCAGCACATAATCTACATACCCACTAAGAAAATTTTCATCAAGCTCATTTAAAGTACCATCAGCTTTAAGACTAACCCTGTGTATAGTTCCAGAACTCTTACCGGCCAATAAATTGCCTTGCATGCCTCCTTCAAAATTACCTGCCGTGTATTGGGTAATAGCATTGGCATTTTTTCCCCAAACCGTTACAAGTGCATCTACAGGGCCTTCTGGATTTGCCAATCCAGGACCGCGCCAATCTCCTTCAATGGCATTGGCCGCAACCTTTACGGGAGGCCAGTTGGCGGGTAAGGCCTCTGCGATATTAGTAGTAGAATTAGGAGTAGAACCGTCCGGATCATAAGTTTTTGTCCGAAACACACCAGTAGTACCGTTATGTGTGTAGAGTCCAGCTCCATCAGGATTAGCCCTTATAGGATTGGGATGACCACCATAAAAGGACCCGAAAGTATAACTCTGAATATCAGTAGTGACCAAAGTCAGGTGATCCTTATTATTAATATATTCTCCATCCGGCGCAGGTTCTCCCGCATCGCCCCCTGTTTCATTGGGATCATATTCGTTAATCACATTGGCCGTCCCTTCATTAACAGGAAATCCACCCCAACCGGTATTCGCCCCATTATCCGTTACATATAATGCCCCATTTGCCGTTAGAAAAAGATCATAGGCATTTCGATACCCCGGTGACAATATTTTTACCGGACTATTTGGCAGCAACATTGCCTGGTTAAGACCATCATTGCCTCCAAAAGGATCATTGATATCTACACCATCATAATTTGGATCATCAGGATCGGTAATTCCATTCACATTTGCCCTAGTGGGATCATCAACGGTAGGCAGGTCATGGATGTATTTTCGCCCACTGCTATCGGTAAGAATGGGCATACCTTCCAAGGCCGTGATATCTATTGCCAAAATGGCTCCGGAAAGAGCAGTTTCATTGGCATAGGCAAAATTATGGGAAGGCGATCCCCCATTCGTATTTCCCCCTTGAGCCACGATCAAATAATCAATTCCTCCAATATTCGTAAATTGCAACCCATTAGTAGCATGGTTCTCTTCGGATCTCGGCAGTCCCCTAACCATATCCACAACACTCCAACTTCCTCCACTTTTTGTAAAACGCGTAATAACCCCTGAATTGGTATCCAAGTTCAAATCCCCACCATGTTCTATTCCCCCGATCCTAAAATCACTAGAAGAAACGTAGATTATGGGATTCTGATCAGTCCCTGTAACAACCATTCCTGTTGTTTCCCTACTATTAACAGTAGTGTTAATAGAACCGTCATCATTATGATTCTTAATACTTTTAACCCCAGCAAGGGATTCCACATTGGTGACCTGATAATTATTAGCTGCTAATTTTTGAATAGTGAGTACTTTAATAGTTCCCGAATACTCAGCTACATATAGTTTCCCATCCGGACCAAATTCTAAAGACGTAACCCCTGCCCCTAAACTGGTCAACCCGTTTAGATCAAGATTACTTTCTCCAAAATTAAATTGCGCATTTAAATGGTTTAACCCTATTAAGAGCATCCATATAAAGGAAAAGTTAGTTAAAAATGAAAAAGACTTGGAGTAATTGTGTTTCATATTCCTACAGTTAAATAAGATTCTAATAATCAACTGCTTAAAGCAGTCTTATAAGTTACAAAAAACAAATATAAAGTAATAAAAATCTGGAAAGAAAATACCCTCATCATATTCGTTTAAACCTAAATGTTTATCGACAAAATACAGATATGAAAATTCAGTATTTGGCAAGTTCATTAACAATATAATCTGCAAGAAGTAGGACGAATCACAAATTGAAATAGGAAATTACTGCGATTTGCGGATAACTGGACCCAAAGTAATTGAAAAAATTTAGGCCTTTAAAAAAAAATTGCTTGAGGCAACAAGAAATCAGTCCCAAAATTATTCTTGAATAAGACTAAAGACCTTAATGTGTGTAGAAGTTTATCCATCTAGCGAACAAAAAGAAAATTTGCAAAAAAAATATCATTGCAAGGCTGAAATTTATTGTAAAAAATCCCACTTAAGACTAGACTATTGGTTTTAAATATACATAAACCTAAAAGGAACAATAGTGCACAATCAATATTGGACAACCATAATAAAAATGAGGAATATATTTACTAGCTTTTTAGTGGTCCTAAATTCTATAATTTCCACCATTTTTTTTGACTTTTTCCATATCCATATCCGTATTTACCACCATAGCCCAAATTGGACACCTTTACATCATTAACAATAAAGGCCAATCCTTTAATTTTACCCTCTTGTTGTAACTTTATTGGATACTCGATTGCTTTTTTCTCTGTCACCCCAGCCCTAGACACATACACAATATGATTGGCATAATCACTTATCAACAAGGTGTCTGTAACCACCATTAATGGTGCGGTATCCACTATAACATAGTCATATCTTTCAGAAACCTCATCAAATAGTTCCTTGATACGCTTATTCATTAATAATTCTGCTGGATTAGGCGGTATCCTTCCGGAATATATAACATCCATTGTATCTTGAAAAACCAACATAGTGTTCGTTATATCCCTTACCTCCATAGTTTTATCAAATAAAAACTCAGTAAGCCCCTTATCCCTGCTTTTTGTTCCACTTGGCATTTTATCTATTTCATTTCCAGTGAAAAACGAATTCAGTTTAGGGTTTCTAACGTCTGCCCCAAGTAATAATACCTTCTTGTTGGTACTGGCCATGGTCAAGGCCAAGTTAGAAGATAAGAATGACTTTCCTTCACCAGGAACACTAGAGGTTACAAATATTATATTGTTCTTTCCTGAAGAGGAACTACTTGTTTTAATTAAATAATCCAAATTGGTCCTAATAATTCTCAAAGATTCAGCCAAAACCGATCGATCGTCCTTCAGTATAATTTTTTTCTCCTTTTTGGAAAGTCGGGGCAATTCCCCTAATATGGGAATATTTTTGGACACTTTCTCCAAACTATGCATATTATTCACCTTATTATCCAAAAGATTGGATACATATATAAAAGAAAAAGGTATTAATCCACCTAGCAACATAAACGCTAAATAAACAATTTTCCCTTTAGGAGAAACAGGAAATGGACTAGGATTGTATCCATAATCAATGACTTTGGATTTAGGCGCCGTAGAAGCAACGGCTATTTGGGCTTCTTCCCTTTTTTGTAATAAATACAAATATAATTGCTCTGTTGTTTCCTGTTTTCTGGTTATGTCCCTAAGTGCCCTTTCATTTTTTGGAGCCGAATAAATCCTTGAATTAAGAATTGCCTGTTGACCGCTCAAGGCATTTACCTTTAACCCCAAATTATCTACTGTACTGCTTAAACTGGACTGCATGTTCCTTTTTAGTCCTTTAATCTGTTGATCCAGATTAACAATAACCGGGTTTTTTTCATTGGAACTTTTCAACAACCTATTCCGCTCCAAGACCAATTCATTGTACTTAGAGGTTGTACTACTAATTGTAGGGTCATCTAAACCAATATTTCCGGGAAGTACTTCAAAACCACCTTGCTGCTCTACAATATCCTTCATAGAAGCTGCAATGTTAAGTTGCGTCCGCATATTGGCCAGTTCCTGTTGGTTGGCAGCCCCTACATTAAGATTAATATTAGCCTCGGAAGCTATATCGGTAACCCCCCTTCCTGTTTTAAAATCCTGGGCAGACTGATCCACAGTAGAAAGGTTAGTGTATATTTCCGCAATTCTATCATCTATAAAATTAGAAGTCCTATCCGCTATTTCCCGTTTGTCCTGGATAGCATTCTTATTGTATACTTTTATTAGTTCATTCAATATTTGCACTGCTTTTTCCTTTATAGGGTCTTGTAAGGAAATATTGAGAATATTGGACATTTGATCATCTGATAAAATATTTGTTTTGTCACGGTAGGATTGGGCAACCAAATTAACAGGATTTACCTCTACTCTCAAAGTAGTTCCCTTGAACCTATCAAAATTATCCATATTTGGGGTAACCACAATATCCCCTAGAGGGGTAGAAATATTTTTTCCGAATGCCAATACCTTTAAAGGAATGCTCTCCTTTTCTGCATATCCAAAAGTTGTAGTAGAAGATAGGTTCAAGAAAAATTCAAAACTCGACTTATTAATGATTGAATCAGCTGCAATAAAATTAACCTTTACGGGAGGATTGGAATACAATTCTGTATCTATAATTTTACCTTGGGCCATAATCTTAGTATTAAGCCCCAAAGTCTTGACTACTTCAATAAAGTTAGATCTTGAATTTATTATTTCTATTTCATCCGCAACTGCCTTGTTCCCTCCGGAAAGCAACTCCAAATCTTGAAATAGACCAAGACCCGCCCCAGAGCTATTTTCATCAAGAATTTGAATTTTCGCTTCTGCTACATACTCCGGTGTTGTGTATCTCAGATAAAGAAACGCCATTGCAATGGCAATAATTCCAGAAAAAACGAACCATTTCCAATGCTTTGCATACAAACTTATAATTTCATTAATGTCAAAATTCTCGGCAGTACTATTTTGAGAGTCTAAGCTCATTGGGCAAGGGGTAAAATTATATTAATTGTTAATTTCTAGTTACGAAAAGTATCGTTGAGGTAATTACAAGTGATGCCAAGGAAATGGCAATAGTGGCCCTGTTATCCAAACTGGAAGCTGTTACCGCTGATTGATTAGGCTCTACATACACTACATCGTTCTGAGTTAAGTAATAAACAGGTGAATTCATAGCCTCTTTTTGGGTAAGATCCAAACGGGTATACACCTTGGTACCATCAAAATCGCGTATCACCATCACATTTTTCCGCATTCCTTTAATGGTCAAATCGCCCGCAAGTCCGAGCGCCTCCAAAATGGTAATACGCTCACCACTTACGGGATAGGTCCCTGGCCTTTGTACCTCTCCCAAAATTGTGACCGTAAAATTAACCAACCTAATATTTATTATTGGATCTTTTAAATAGTCCTTTAATCTTTCACTCAAAAGGAGTCTCACTTCCTCTGGAGACAATCCGGATATTTTTAGTTTACCAATAACTGGAAAATTAATATTTCCCTCCTGATCTATCAAATAGTCCACTTGCTCAGGTCTTATTCCTCCCTCCGTAATACCTTTGAATAAATTAAAAGGAACACTGGCCTCATTGTCCAAGGTGGAAACATTTATACTTACAAGGTCATCTACCTTAAACTTTGGAACAAAACTGTTTTTGTCCACCAGTGTTTCAAAATTACTAGCATTTTGAAAATACACTACCTCCTTTTTTGAAGCACAGGAAGAAAGTAATAATGCAAAAATTACTAAAAGTTTAAAAAAGCCAAAATATTCTTTTTTCATGGAACCAAGTATAAAGGATTTGATAATAAAATTTTGTAATGCAAGTATAGTAAAATTAAGACTGTAAAATTTTCTTAATGGTTACATTTTCTGTTTTCTCCACCACTTTTTTATTTTCTTGTACCTTGTCCAGTTTACATTGGTCAGAATTATTGGAAATGTATTCCGGAACAATGGCCTTCATAAGTGCCACCGGGTTACCATTAAAAAACATATTGGTCACACACAATTCGTTGATCTTAGACCTAACGTCTTCAAAGTCGAATTCCCTGGACTTGCTGATCATAATTTTCTTATGGTAAGTTGGCATGGTATTTTCCCCATTGGCCAATAACTCCTCATACAATTTTTCACCTGGCCGAAGCCCTGTAATCTTGATATCGATGTCCTCAGGATATCGTAGACCGGACAATTTAATCATATTCTTGGCCAAATTAAAAATTCTGACCGATTCGCCCATATCAAAAATAAATATCTCACCTCCTTGTCCCATTCCTCCAGCTTCCAATACCAATTGGGCCGCTTCCGGAATCGTCATAAAATATCGAGTTATATCCTTATGAGTCACGGTTAAAGGGCCTCCTTTTTCAATTTGTTTTTTAAACAACGGGATAACAGAACCATTGGACCCCAAAACGTTACCAAAACGGGTTGTAATAAATTTTGTTCTGTTCTGTTGCTGCGAACAACTAATGTACATTTCCGCAATCCTTTTGGTAGCCCCCATTACATTAGTAGGGTTAACAGCCTTATCTGTAGACACAAAAATGAATTTATCCACACTATTGTCCAGAGAAAGATCTACGATCACCTTGGTTCCCGCTACATTAATCTTAACCGCCTCATAGGCGTTGTATTCCATTAACGGTACATGCTTATATGCAGCGGCATGAAACACCATATTGGGCTTATATTCTTGAAATAAGCCGGACATCCTATTTTTGTCCCTTATATCCCCTACAATAGGAATAAAATTATGAAAACCGTTCTGAATCAGTTCTTGCTGCAAGTCGTATAAGGCAGATTCTGCCTGGTCGATAACGATTAATGATTTGTATTCATAATTAGCTATTTGTCTTACCAACTCACTACCAATAGAACCTGCTCCACCGGTAACCACAATTACTTTATCTTTGAGCTCTTTGGAAATACGATTGTTCTTGATATTGATGGGCACCCTGTCCAACAAGTCCTCAATTTGCACCTGTTTAATTTGGGAAAGTTTCAATTCGCCATTGATCCAATCCTCTATTGGTGGAACTATTTTAACTTGTACCGGAAAATCGACCAAACCTTCAACCAACTCCCTTAATTTACTATGCTCAATATTCTGTATAGAAAATATTATTTCGTTAATACCATTGGCTTTTAAGAAATACTCCGACAACACTTCAGGGGCATAAACCTTTACTCCATTTATGCTCTTGCCTACCTTTTCATAATCCTTATCTATATACCCAACAACTCTTGATGAACTCCCAGAATGCCCAGTCAAGGCATTCTGGGTAAGAATACCGGATTCTCCGGCACCATAAATAATGACATTTTTGGTGATCTTAAATTGCTTCACCAAGTTATAATAGGCATTCTTAAACATATACCTAGAAGCCGTTAAGGCAATAAAGCACAACAAACTATGAATAATTATAATGGATAATGGTACGGTAAAACCTTCCATAAAATCCATTTCCCTATTTAGAATAATCATGAAAATAGTAATGATACTCGCAAGACAAATGGCATTGAAAATATTATAAACATCCCTTACCCCTGTATGACGGACAACCCCTTTGTACGAACCCGTAATCAAGAAGGCAACCAAAGAAATAAAAATTATCACAGGCAACTGCATAACCAACTTGCTAATATCAAAATCAAGGGTTAGGTTAAACCTTATAAGGTAAGACAATATAAAAGTTGTGGCTACCAAAAATAGATCTATTACCAAAACAATCCATTTTGACGTATATTTTTGTGCTCTGCTGGTTAGGTAATTATGTATCATAGGGCTAATACTTTTAAAATTATCTCTATTACTCTATCTAAATCCTCTTTTTGTAAATTGGATCCACTGGGCAGACAAAGTCCTCTTTGAAACAAATCTTCCGATGTACCATCGGTATAAATTTTACAATTCTTAAAAACAGGCTGCAAGTGCATTGGTTTCCACAATGGTCTGGACTCTATATCCTCATCCAATAGGGTCAACCTTATCTTTTCACGCATCTCGTAGGAATGGACAAGAATACAACTCAACCACCGGTTGGATCTGTTCTCCTTGGGTTCATTCAAAAATTCCAATTCGGGTATTTGCCCCAATTTAGACTTATAATAATCATAATTGCCCCTCCTACTTGCTACCCTATCTTCGATTACCTCCATTTGCCCGCGGCCTATACCTGCAAGCACATTGCTCATCCTATAATTATATCCAATATGGGAATGCTCGTAATGCGGGGCATTGTCCCTAGCTTGGGTAGCCAAAAAGACTGCTTTCTTTTTTAGCTCTTCACTTTTGGCAACCAAGGCACCCCCACCAGAAGTAGTAATAATCTTGTTTCCATTAAAGGATAATATACCAATAGTTCCAAGACCGCTACAAGGCCTATTCTTATAGGTACTTCCAAGAGCTTCCGCACTATCTTCAATGACGGGAATATCATATTTGGAGGCAATTTCATTTATTGCATCCACCTTATAGGGCATACCATATAAATGTACTGCGATGATTGCTTTTGGTTTTTTTCCATTTAACAAGCCATCCTTAATAGCCTTTTCCAACAAGATAGGGGAAATATTCCAAGTATCCCTCTCGCTATCCACAAATATAGGATTCGCCCCTAAATAAGTTATGGGATTTGCAGATGCAGAAAAAGTAAAACTTTGACAAATAACATCATCCTCTTTAGTTACCCCTAGGAGTTCTAGAGCCAAATGAATGGCCCCCGTACCAGAACTAAGGGCTGCCACTTTTAGGGAGTTGCCCAAATAATCTTCTATAGATTTTTCAAAAGCATTTACATTGGGCCCTAGAGGAGCTATCCAATTGGTATCAAACGCCTCCTGAACATAATTTTGTTCATTGCCGCCCATGTGCGGCGAGGAAAGCCAGATTTTAGTTTTAGTTATCAAAACTTGGGGTTTTATAATTTATTACAATGTAAAATTAAGTATACTTTTGAGTCTTATATAATATTGGCACCTTATTTCGTTAAAGAATGATATTTATCGATTAAATACTGTGCCAATCAAATTCTTTAAGTTTTATCGAAGCTTTTGGACCATTCATCAATTAAAGATAAGGTTAGTATGGTAAAATGCCTAGTTCTTAGGAAATATTTTTTAATCTTTGCAATATAATCTGTATCCATAAATAATGAGAAAAGTTAGTAAAATTTGTTGTATTGGCGCAGGCTATGTGGGTGGACCTACTATGTCTGTTATAGCCAAACAGTGTCCTGAGATTCAAGTTACTGTGGTAGATATTAATTCTGAACGAATCAAGAAATGGAACGATTCCAATTTGGATAATTTACCAATATACGAACCTGGGTTGAGCGAAATTGTAAAAGCAACAAGAGGCAAAAACCTATTTTTCAGCACAGAAGTGGACAAAGCTATTGACGAGGCTGAAATAATATTCATATCCGTTAATACTCCTACCAAAACATATGGTAAAGGCAAAGGACAAGCAGCCGATTTAAAGTTCATAGAACTATGCGCGCGTAACATAGCCCGGGTAGCTAAAAATGATAAGATTGTAGTAGAAAAATCTACACTCCCCGTGAGAACAGCGAGTGCCATAAAAAGTATCTTGGAAAATACTGGCAATGGTGTTGCCTTTGAAATCCTTTCCAATCCTGAATTTCTGGCAGAAGGAACCGCCATTGAGGATTTGCTCAATGCAGACCGTGTACTTATAGGCGGTGATGAAACTCCTACTGGAAAAGCAGCCAAGGACACCTTAAGTTCCATCTACGAACATTGGCTTCCCAAAGATCGTATATTACAGACCAATGTTTGGTCTTCGGAACTATCCAAATTGGTCGCCAATGCATTTTTAGCACAAAGAGTTTCCTCTATAAATTCAATTTCGGCACTTTGTGAGAGAACGGATGCCAACGTAGCTGAAGTCTCCAAAGCGATAGGTTATGACAGCAGAATTGGATCTAAATTTTTAAATTCATCCGTCGGTTTTGGCGGGTCCTGCTTTCAGAAGGATATTCTTAACTTAGTTTATATCGCCAGTAGTTTTGGCTTACAGGAAGTTGCGGATTATTGGGAACAGGTGATAATTATGAACGACTACCAGAAAAGACGTTTTGCCGAAAATATTATTTCTACACTGTACAACACCGTCTCAGGCAAAAAAATTGTGTTTTATGGCTGGGCCTTTAAGAAGGACACAAATGACACCAGGGAATCTGCTGCCATCTATGTTGCCGATGCCCTATTGGACGAACAGGCAGAAGTTATTGTCTATGACCCAAAAGTATCCGAAAAACAAATTTATGCAGACCTGGATTATTTAAACACACGAACACCTGAAGAAAACCGTAGACTATTAAAAGTAACAAATAAACCCATTGACGCTGTTGAAGATGCCCATGCCATAGGGATATTAACCGAATGGGATGAGTTTAAATCATATGACTGGCCTTTAATTTTCAAAAAAATGTTAAAACCGGCTTTTGTTTTTGATGGCAGGCGTTTATTGGACAAGGATACCATGGAAAACCATGGGTTTAACTACTACATAATTGGTCAATCATGAAAATTTTAGTCACTGGCGCTGCTGGTTTTATTGGGTACCATCTTTGTGAAGCCCTGTTAAAAAGAGATATCGAGGTGGTTGGCATAGATAGTATAAATGACTATTACGACCAAAACTTAAAATTCGGAAGATTATCACAATTGGGGATTGAGAAAATCGGTGCTAGGGTACCCTTACGAAGGTGCACGAGTACTAAACATGGCTCCAAATTTAAATTTGTTCGAATGAATTTGGAGGATAGACAGGAATTACCAAAACTATTTGAACAGGAAGAGTTTAGAGTAGTTTGTAATCTTGCCGCCCAAGCCGGGGTTCGCTATAGCCTTGAAAACCCATCGGCCTATATAGATAGTAATATTGTAGGTTTCGTTAATTTACTGGAATGTTGCAGACACTATAAAATAGAACATTTGGTCTATGCCAGCAGCTCCAGTGTTTATGGTTTAAATGATAAAATTCCCTTTTCGACTACGGATAACGTAGACCACCCCATTAGCTTGTATGCCGCTAGCAAAAAAAGTAATGAACTTATGGCACACACCTATAGCCATTTATTTGGCTTACCAACCACAGGACTACGCTTTTTTACGGTATATGGCCCATGGGGTAGGCCGGATATGGCCATATTCTTATTTACCAAAGCAATTTTGGATAACAAACCGATAAATGTATTCAATCATGGAGAAATGGAAAGGGATTTCACTTACGTGAACGATATTGTTGATGGTGTAGAGCGAATACTCATGGAACCCAATGACAAACGAAAACAAAGGCCAATTTACAATATCTATAATATTGGAAACAATAAAGCCATAAAACTTACCGATTTCATCGAATCCATAGAACATAATCTTGGAAAAACAGCAGTAAAAAACATGCTCCCCATGCAACCGGGTGATGTTACCAGGACCTGGGCAAATGTAGACAACCTTATTCAAGACTACAATTATAGTCCCGACACTGATATATCAGTTGGAGTAAAATCCTTTACCGACTGGTATTGCCAACATTACAAGGTTTAAGGGCCTATTCATTTTTTGATAGGCACACAAGACCATAATCAAACCTGGTCCGAAAAAAAATAAAGATTTAATTATATCAAAATTCATAAAGACCAACAAATATGAGCAAAAAAGGTCTACTAATATCCAATGACCACTCTGTATTGGTTACAGGTGGCGCAGGATTTATAGGCTCCAATCTGTGCGATTTTTTAATACAAAATGGAAACAAGGTAGTCTGTTTGGATAATTTTGCTACGGGAAAAAAAGAAAACATATCCCATCTTCTAGAAAATGAAAATTTTCAACTTATTGAAGGTGATATTAGAAATATGGAAGACTGCATAAAGGCTTGCAGTCTTGTAGATTACGTCTTACACCAAGCCGCATTGGGATCGGTACCTAGATCCATAAAAGACCCCATTACCAGTAACGAAGTTAATGTAACCGGCTTTTTGAATATGCTGGTTGCAGCCAGAGATTCCGATATAAAACGTTTTGTCTATGCCGCAAGTTCCTCTACATACGGCGACTCCAAGGGATTGCCAAAAATGGAAGAGGTTATTGGAAAACCCCTGTCCCCATACGCCATTACCAAATATGTAAATGAACTATATGCCGATATATTTGCAAAAACCTATGGCATAGAAACAATAGGCCTGCGTTATTTTAATGTTTTTGGCAAAAGACAGGACCCCAATGGAGCCTATGCGGCAGTTATTCCCAAATTCGTAATGCAATTAATGAAACATCAATCGCCAAATATTAATGGTGACGGAACATATTCCAGAGATTTCACCTATATTGATAATGTTGTACAGGCTAATATTAAAGCGCTAACCACCAAAAACAAACGCGCTGCAAATAGCGTTTACAATATTGCTTTTGGGGAACGCACCTCACTTAACGATTTATTATCAATCTTAAAGGATTACCTTTCGGAATATGACCCAAAAATTAAGGATATAAATACCATATATGGCCCACTACGTGAAGGTGATGTACCCCACTCCCTGGCCTCTATCCAAAAAGCGCAAGATTTGTTGAATTACCAGCCTACCCATAACCTAAAAAGAGGTCTAAAAGAAGCCCTGTCCTGGTATTGGGATAATTTAAAATAAAACCTACTTATTACGTAAACGTCTCCATATATTGTACTTTTAGATGATAGAAAACATGTATTGAATGAACGAGATTAAAATCGCCATTATAGGCCTAGGCTATGTAGGATTACCGTTAGCACACCTTTTCGCAACAAAATATCCTGTAATAGGATTTGACATTAATAAGTTAAGGATACAAGAGTTACGCAATGGAATGGATCATACCTTGGAGATTTCCTATAATGCACTAAAAAAGGTAACAAAGGAAATACCAGATGTAAAAATAGGACTTTTTTGTACAGACCAATTAGAACATATAAAACAATGTAATTACTATATCGTCACTGTGCCTACCCCTGTGGACACAGCAAACAAACCAGATTTAACGGCATTATACAGATCTAGTGAAACAATTGGCAAAGTTATAAAGAAGGGAGACATAGTAATCTATGAATCCACCGTTTACCCAGGTGCAACTGAAGAAGAATGCATACCAATAATAGAGAAATCAAGTGGCCTAAAATTCAACCTTGACTTTTTTGCCGGTTATTCCCCTGAAAGAATAAATCCAGGCGACAAGGAACACACCATTGACAAAATATTAAAGGTAACTTCCGGTTCCACACCCGAAATCGGAACAAAAGTAGATGAACTCTACAAATCCGTTATTACTGCCGGCACCTATTTGGCTCCCAGTATAAAAGTAGCCGAAGCCGCCAAAGTCATTGAGAACTCACAAAGGGACATCAACATTGCTTTTGTAAATGAATTGGCCAAAATTTTTAATCTAATAGGGATTGACACCCAAGAAGTTTTAAAAGCGGCTGCCACCAAATGGAATTTCCTACCCTTTAGTCCAGGTTTGGTTGGAGGCCATTGTATTGGAGTAGACCCTTATTACCTAGCACAAAAAGCCCAAGAATATGGATATCACCCAGAAATAATTTTGGCAGGGAGACGAATGAACGACAGTATGGGCAATTACGTTGCAGCTGAAGTGG
The DNA here is from genome assembly GCF_018860365.1 of Arenibacter algicola. GTDB lineage: Bacteria > Bacteroidota > Bacteroidia > Flavobacteriales > Flavobacteriaceae > Arenibacter > Arenibacter algicola_B. The sequence goes on along the minus strand of NZ_JAHKPO010000003.1, from coordinate 1,016,718 downwards.
TAAAATTAATGGTGCAAAATGACTTAAAGGTAAAAGGTGCCGATATTTTGGTTTTAGGCATAACATTTAAGGAAAATTGTCCGGATGTACGAAATACAAAAGCTGTAGACGTAATAAACAACTTAAGCAGTTACGGAGCAAAAATAGATGTTTTTGACCCATGGGCCTCTACTAATGAGGTTAAAAACGAATACAACCTAACTACTTATACCCAATTGCCCAAAAAAAAATATGATGCAATAGTCTTAACTGTGGCCCATAGTCAATTTTTAAAGCTTGACCTAAATTCAAAAATAAAGACCAATGGCATAGTGTACGATGTAAAGGGAGTATTAGAAATGAATATTAATGGAAGGCTATAATAGAAGTTCATGAAAATCGTTATTAAATCAATACAACCTGAATTACTTGATCTAAAAAAAATGTGCTTTTAGTCAAATTCCCTTGGGTAAGCCTGTCTGCCGAAAAAGTCAGGCCCGTGAGGCATCGGAAGAGAACTACTGAAAACATTTTGATGCCCACCTGAACGGAACGGGCGAGCTTCCCCGTTCCGTTCAGGTGGGCGAACGTCGGAGCTTTTAAATCCTACTTAGTAAAAAAAAATATACCACGATTAATTTTTATCCATAAGCTGAAGCAATGCTTTGTTTATCTACCTCCAGTTTTTTAGGCAATTTCATCATTCTCTTAATATCTAATCATAAAAACACCACCCTCTCTTTTCTACAAAAATATCTTGAATCGCTTTCCAAAATGCGATTAGGCTGCCCAAGCCTAACTAAAATATTTTATAAGTTTTAAGCGTTACCATTTAACAGTCAGTACCAATATAAATAAAGTCCTAAGAATATGAATTTAATATTCATCAAAAAATAAGACATCATTTGTTAAAAAATTAACATTCATAGGCTAAATATAGGGTCAAATCATAAAGAAATAAGCATTTCATCGAATAAACGTAACCTAAACATCTAAACGCGTAAAACCATTCGTAAAACCTCCATTGCATCTTAATTGTGCAGTTCATCGAAAATAGCTGGTCTTTTAACGATGATGTTAAAAAAATAAATAATATTTGTAAAACCCAAATGATTATCATTTAAACAAAAGTCTTAAACTTATGAAATTTCGCCCCTCGAATTTTATCCTATTGCCCCTAGCTACTATTGTCTTATTTTTAAGTTTTTCCTGCAACAAAGATTCCGATCTTTTGGCAGAATATGTAATAGAACAACCCCAGGCCTTCATGGTAAACGACGTTGTGGTTACCTTAGCCAACAATCCGGTCGTCATTAAACCCTTAAGCAACGATACTTTTAAAGAACCTGAAAAGGTGGTGATTACGGAAGTTACACCTCCTAAAATGGGATTAGCAGAAGTACAAGAGGACAATACCGTTGTTTATACTCCAAATACAGATGAAACTGGCACGGACGAGTTTGATTACACTACAACCGTAACCAATCCTGATAATTCAGTTTCTACCGAAACCGGAAAGATTTCGGTTACTGTAACCCCTGAAGACAAATCTACTCCTATTACTGGCGACAACATTTATTATGTAACCACTATGGGAAATAGTTCTAATAAAGGAGCTACAGAATCCACAGCGTGGGACATACAATACGCATTTAAAACTGCCAAGGCAGGAGATGTAGTCTATATTAAGGCCGGGAACTATGGCAATGTAGAACTGGTAACGGGCAACTCCGGTACCGCCAGCAAACCTATAAAATTTATCGGGTACAGCAATGCGCCTGGCGACGTGGTAAGTAACCAAGGCTCTACCTTTACTTACGGTGACAAACTGGATACTAACAAGATGCCCTTATTGGAAGGTAAATCTTCCAATGGCGAAGTAGAAGGAAAAGCTATCACAATCAATAAACCCTATACTTATATTGAAAATTTCCAAATTTCTAAATACAGCACAGGACTAGTGAGTACCGGGTCCTATAATTCGATTATAAACATTGTTTCTATCGATGCTGGAAACCATAACCCAAGCAAAAATCGCCCAAATGCTAGTTCCGATCAGTATTCAGGTGTAGGAATCAATGTTAGTGGCGACAATTCCATTATTAAAAATTGTATGGTCATCAATTCCGGATCGGAAGCCTTTACCATTTCCGCTGATTATGTGACACACGACTCGAACAAAGCATACTGTGATATCGATATTAACCCTACAGATTATTATTATCTCTTGGTTAACGCCAATGGAAACAAACTGAACAATATTTACGTTGAGCGAGTTGGCAACCTATATCACAAGGGCCACGGAATCATCCTTAAGGTAAGTGCAGAAAACAATATTATTCAAAACTCCAGCGTCATAAATACAGCCTTGGAGCTTAGTTTTTCGGGAGTAAAGAACAACACTATTGAGAATTGTTTTGTAGGAAATTACGATAGCAATGAAGGTCGAGGCAAAATAGGTTCCATCCTAATTGCTAATGGAGCTAACAACAATACATTTAAAAATTGTATAGTTGACAAATCTTCTGAAAGTGGAGTGAAATTCATGGATTGGATTGATGGTTCCAATAATATCAATGATGCCGCTAATGCTGGTTACAATAACCTTTTTGAAAACTGTACTATTAGCAACGTGAAATACGTCATAGATTTTAACAGTGACTGGAACTATGCATATACCCCCGCTGAAGACAACACATTTAAGGACTGTACACTCAAGAATTCAGAGTACCTATTTAAGGTTGATAGATTAAATAAGAATACTAAAATTGTTAACTCCAAATTGGAAAATATTTCAAGTTTTAGCATTGGAAGCAATTATAAACTTGAGGCCTCAATTGATTTAGCAACAACACTAATAGGCTGCGGATTTTCTAAGCCCTGATTATTCTCTAGTTGAGATATTAAATTAGCCAAACATTATTACCCGCTAATCATTATATTGGAGGGTTAATGTTTGGCTAAATACTTTAAATCTTATATATAAAGTAAGTTTGTTTTGTAATAAAACCCAAATAACATATTATAAATAAATTAAACTTAACAAAGCTAATCTAGAAGCACAGTCAAGAGGTTTTAGACAATTATAGCTTTAAAATGAGGTCTCAACTGTCTCGACCTTAAAACATTAACATTTACAATTAAAAGTCGATCGAAATCACGTTATATAGTTAATATAATTTATTAATTATAATTTGACCCGAGATCAGAGTAAAGGATATAATATTGTTGATCTTATTTTCACAAGACGAATGACCGACTTATTTTGATGTTAAAGAATTTACAAAATGGTCGGCCAAAGATGATTTTTTAGTAGTAGTAGTAGTAGTAGTAGTAGGTGATTTATTAATGGAGAAAAGAGAATTACCTGACACTCACTACAAAACTGACATGACCACTGCATTTAAATAGCACAGAGTTATCTATAGTCGTATATTGATAGTAACATCTTCAGCCCAAACAAATTATGCAAGCCACGGCCTGCACCATATGTATAAAATTTGCCTTAATTACAACAAATTTATTGAGTACGTTAGATAATAATCAAAAGAGTTCGCCGCTTTTTTTATAAGAAGAAATTCACGAAAAACAAGTATCATAGAAGTGAACCACTGTAATAATTTTATAAAGTATTGAAATACCTCTATAAAGCATTTTAGGAAACTAAACGTAAAATTCAAGGTGCGGGGGTGACGGATTATCTAAATCTTAACCGTGGGAATCGTGTAAATGTAAAAGGAAGGAAGCATTTATGTAATTGCATAAATCATAGTAAAACTTATATAAATTTCAATATTAAAGTGCAAAATATGGGGTAAAGATAACTTAAATGAGACTATTGCCAAGTATGGGCATCGGTAAAACAGAACTCCCTTTAGAGTTTTGTTATTCCTAAAGTTTAATTCATAGATTTACTGAATAAACAAAGTGCTGAAGTATAAATGGATAGTAAGGCAAATACTTTAGTCAACATTTACGTTGTACATTATAAAATACAATTAAATTTAAAAATAAATATGAATTCTCCCAAGGAATGCCTATCCCCCTATCATATGCGCTGGATTATTTATTTAGCTGCTTTTAAGTTTGTATTAAAACGATTAATACTGCATCTTATACATAATATTTGAATTTAATTTGAATTATTTCGCACCTTTGCCAATTCAAGGGAAGCTGACAAAATGACGATTACCGATACTCTTTATATGAAATATAATTATGAATTGACTCATTTACCTATATTTCTAATTCTTGTTCTAGTCCAATAATTTATTTAACAACTCAACTTTGAATATTCGAACATTTTTAAACACTAAAATCTCATCTTACCTTCCCAATAAGGAGTTGTTAAAATCATCATTTACTTATATAGGCTCAGATGTCTTAAATAAAATTTTACCATTTTTACTATTACCAATAATCACTAGATACTTATCTCCCGAAGACTATGGAACAATCAGCGTTTTTACCTCTATAGTTGGCTTCCTAGCCGTTTTTGTAGGTTTGGGGTCACAAGAATTGGTTCAAGCAAATTTTTTTAAGGAAACAAAGGAAACCTTAAAATACCATATCGGTGATGTTTTTATTATAACATTAATCACGTCAGTAATCTATCTTCTTGGATTTATTATTTTCGGAGATTATTTCTTTAAAGAATATGGGCTAGGTTTAATATGGTTGATTTTAGCTGTATTATACACTTTTGGTGAGTTTTTCGGGAAAATTATTAGTATTATTTGGATTGCTGAGGGAAGAAGTACAACCTTTGCTAAATATCAAAATTTTGGTTCTTTATTTATTATTGCTACTACAATTCTATTTGTTGTTGCATTAGAACTCGGTTGGCGAGGCAGACTTTATAGTTTACTTCTAAGTTCATTTGTGTTTTCTACTATAACATTTTATTTATTAAATACCGAAGGTTATATCGGTTTACGTTTGAATTTTGAAAAACTTAAAATATGTGTTAATGATAGTATGGGTGTATTGCCCTATTCGGTTAGTTTTTGGTTTAAAAATGCTGCATTACTGCTGTTAATGGCAGCAACTATTGGAAAAAGCGAAACCGGGATATATACCGTGGCGATGGGGATTGCTGGATTAATAATCTTTGCAACAAATTCCCTTAACAAGGTATGGCAGCCCCTTTTGTACAAGATGTTGGCTAATAAAAATGTTATTGACACCAAAATTGTTAAAAGCATGTACATTTTTATGGTTTTAATTGTCTCGGGTGGACTTTTCCTAATAGTAATTTCAGATCTTCTAGTTAAGACTGTGTTAGCTCCAGAATTTCATAGCGCAACAAAATATGTTAGATTACTTGTTATATCTATGACGTTACAATCTTTGTTTACCGTCATGGCTGATTATTTGATTTTTTACAAGGAAGGAAAAAAACTAACCTTTGCCTCAATTTCGGGAATAGTCATGCAATATCTTCTAATATTTATGTTTTATTATTTAAAAAACCTAACCGTTTCAAATATCATTACAGCTTTGATTATCACTAATTTATATACTCTGATAATTTCGTGGGTAATGGTTCATAAGGTTCGTTCATTACCATGGTTATTCTTTTTGAAAAAAAAAAGTTAGATTAATATTTATACCCTTTGGAAATGAAATTATTGTTAACCATTATATTAATAATTTTTCTTTTACCAACATTTAATGTTGCTGGAATACCCATTCGTTTCGAAGATATCCTTTTTATAGGAATTATATTAGGTTTCCCTGCTTTAAAGACTGAAAAAGCAAAACCAATGATTACTATTCTAGTCTTAATTGTTATTGCTTACTGTATCACATTCAGCATCCAAATATTTTCTGGCTACTCCCCAATAATACAAGATATGAATACGGTTTTTTCAATGGTTAGAAATATCGTTATTTTCTATGCGGCACTCAAATTTGGTCAATCAATCAAATGCGACATTAATAGCCTTCTTTTAATTTTATCGTGTGGTTTTTTTGTCTCTAGTTTAGTTTCTATAATACAATTTCATAACATAGGAGGATTGGGAATTAAGACCTACCTATTATTTGGAAAAGAGAGCGGAATAAGATATGGTATTAATAGAACTGTTGGAACAGTCGGAAATCCAAATTATGCGGCTTTCTTCCAAATATGTGGCCTTATTGGAATATTATCTTTAGAACGAATGTCTAAATTTTATCGAACACTTGTTTTACCCGCTCTGGTCGCAATTACGGTTTGGTCTGTTTATGTAACTTTTTCCAGAACAGGTTTAATAGCATTAATTCTAATATTTTTAGGCTATTTAGTAATTAGAAAAAAATACAAACTAATTATTTTTGTTTCTTTTATTGTATTTATGTCCTTGCCAATATTTGGAGAACTGTTAAATGGCTCAAGATATGAACAAGTTGCAAGTAATAACAGTTCTGAGCTACTTACTTTGAATGGGCGCGTAAATGCAATATGGTCAAAAAAATTAGAAGCTTTTTATGATAGTCCTGTTTGGGGCATAAGTGCCTCAGAAGCAGCACATTCCAACACCAGTTTTAGCAACGTGATTTTCGACAACAGTTTTTTATATCTTCTAATAATCAGCGGTTTGATAGGTCTAATCATAAACTTAGCTTTTAATTTAAAGATTTTAACTTACTTCAAGAAAGCAAATAATAGTAATCTTTTTCTATATATTGCCTTATTACATATTAATATTTTTATTTTCTATTTAACCACAGATTTAATAAAGGGAGTCTTATTTACTTCGTTTTACTTTTTAGTAACCGGAGTTTTTATCACTTATGAACTAAATAATAGTACAAATGAAACCACTCATATCGATTCAAATATTAAATTGGAATAGAGCTGATGAAACCCAAAGGGCAATACAAAGTGCCTTGGATCAAACATATCCTAATATTGAAGTAATTTTAATTGACAATGGATCAACTGATAATTCTGTAGCCCTCACCAAAAGTAATTTTCCAAATATCAATATTGTAGAGTTAGATAAAAATTATGGTTGTGCCGGAGGTAGAAATATGGGCATCAAATTTTGCAAGGGAGATTACATCTTCTTTTTGGATAACGATGGGGTTTTACACAGGGATGCCGTCCAAAATGCTTATAAAAGCATAACTCTATTTCCCAATATTGGTATAATAACAGGCAAAGTTTATGATTTCGATCAAGTTGACGAAATAGACGCCCAATGTTCTATAAGAAATGACATCCGTTATGAATTTAACGAATTTCAGGGGGGGATATCCATGCATTATAAGCAAATATACGATACAGTGGGTTACTATCCTGATCACTTTATGTACGGTGCAGAGGAAACTTATTTGTCACTAAAATTATTAGAAACTAAATATAAGATCATCAAAGATGAATCTGTTATTCTATGGCATAAAAGAAGTGATGTAGCCAGGGACCGGACAAAGGAAATTATTTCCGGATATTACAACAAATTATACGTAGCTCTCACATTGTTTCCTGCAAAAAATGCTTTGTCCTTTATGGGATATTTTCTTTTCAAATACCCAATCTATGCCAAAACAGAAGGTATATTAAAGGTGTATATTAAAAGTCTTTTACAAAAATTACCACAAACAATAGCAAAAGCTATAAAAAACAGAAAACCCATTAATAAGGCTGCATTTAACAAAAGCCAAAACTTTAATGTAAAAAAACTTAACAATATTTAGCGATAAAAAAAGTTATATACATAATTCTTTGTAACCAGTTAATTATCCATTAAACAAGTTAAGAACATGAATTACAGTATACATTTTTATCACCTAATTCTGCATAAATTTTCTTCAAATTTCACCCTTCATAATAATAATTGGCAAACTACTACGATTCTATGAAAAAGAAAAACTTAATAATATTTGGCACTCGACCCGAAGCTATAAAAATGGCTCCGTTGGTAAAGGCCTTTTTAAAAAACAATTTCTTTGAAACCAAAGTATGTGTTACGGCCCAACATAGAGAGATGCTAGACCAAGTCCTTGATTTTTTTGAAATTACACCTGATTTTGATCTAAACCTAATGAAGCCAGGTCAAAATTTATATAGCTTAACTGCAGATATTATTACAGGCTTACAACCGGTGTTGGAAGAATTCAAACCAGATTTTGTCTATGTTCATGGAGATACTACCACTACCATGGGGGCGAGTATTGCTTCTTTTTACTCTGGGGCCAAAGTATGTCATATTGAAGCCGGATTACGAACTTTTAATAAAAAATCCCCATTCCCGGAAGAAATAAATAGAACGATTACAGGGCATATTGCAGATTATCATTTTGCCCCTACTAGGACCGCTAATGATAATTTACTAAGAGAAGGTATTAAAAAAGAATCTATTTTAATTACAGGCAATACCGTTATTGATGCTCTGTTGGAAAGCGTATCCAGAGTTGACAACTTAGATGACGTAGAAATTAATAATCTCAAGACAGAAGTAGATTTCACTAAAAGAATAATATTGGTAACTGGGCATAGAAGAGAAAATCACGGTCAGGGATTTGTCAATATTTGTAATGCTTTAAAAAAGATTGGAGAATCTGTAGATAACGTACAAATTATTTATCCCGTTCACCTTAATCCAAAAGTTCAAAAACCGGTCTACGATATTTTAGGGAAATTAGAAAATATTAAATTAATTGCCCCTTTGGCTTATCCCGCTTTTGTATGGCTTATGAGCAAATGTGAGCTAGTTATTACTGACAGCGGTGGTGTACAAGAGGAGGCTCCAAGTTTAGGGAAACCTGTTTTAGTGATGAGGGACACTACCGAAAGACCGGAAGCAGTAGATGCTGGAACCGTAATACTGGTAGGCACTAACGAAGAAAAAATTGTAAATGAAACTTTATCTCTTTTAAATAATCCTGAGAAATATTTATCAATGAGCAAACTTCACAATCCTTATGGTGATGGAAATGCAAGTAAAAGAATTGTAGAATTTATTCAAAATATAGGTAAATAATGAAAAATACAGAAGTAATAATGATTGGCCTGGGTTATATTGGGCTACCCACTGCAGCCCTAATTGCAGAAGGTGGCACCCATGTTCATGGAGTTGATATTAATCAACAAGTTGTTGATACTATTAATCGCGGGGAAATACATATTGTTGAACCCTCCCTTGGGAATTCCGTAGCAAATGCTGTTAAAAATGGATTTCTAAAAGCCAGCACAACCCCAGTTGAAGGAAACACCTACCTTATTGTTGTACCTACTCCTTTTAAAGACAAGAATGAACCTGATATTTCCTTTGTTGAAGCAGCTACAAAAGCCGTAATACCACTTTTAAAAGAAGGTGATCTGTATATAATAGAATCAACTTCTCCAGTGGGTACTACTGATAAAATGAAAGACCTTATCTATGAAGAAAGACCAGAGTTAAAAAACAAGCTTTACCTGGCTTATTGCCCTGAACGGGTGCTTCCCGGAAATGTCATGCATGAATTGGTTCATAATGATCGAGTAATTGGTGGTATAGATGAAAGGTCTACGGAAAAAGCCATTAAGTTTTATTCTAAATATGTTAAGGGGCAATTACACCCAACAAATGCCAGAACTGCGGAGATGTGCAAACTAGTGGAAAACTCCTCAAGAGATGTGCAAATAGCCTTCGCAAACGAGCTTTCCTTGATTTGCGATAAGGCCGATATAAATGTATGGGAACTAATTACTTTGGCCAACAAACATCCAAGAGTCAATATTTTACAACCAGGTTCAGGAGTTGGAGGTCATTGCATTGCAGTTGATCCCTACTTTTTGGTCTCTGATTACCCTATGGAGTCTAAAATAATAAGTACTGCCAGGCAAGTAAATAACTATAAATCTTTCTGGTGTGCAGAAAAAGTACAGAATACCAAACTTAAATTTGAACTTGATCATGGAAGAAAGGCTAAAATTGCCCTTATGGGCCTGGCCTTTAAGCCAGATATAGATGATCTAAGAGAATCTCCTGCCAAGTATATCGCACAAAGAGTTTTACAGAATGCGAATAACGAAGAATACTATATTGTTGAACCAAACATTAAAGAGCATAATGTTTTTAAATTAACAGATTACAAGTCTGCTTATGAAAAGGCCGATATTGTAGTTTTTTTAGTAGCCCATAAAGAATTTAAAACTCTATCCAAAGAACCTGATAAAATACTATTAGATTTTTCTGGTGTATTTAAATAATCTGCAAAACCTAAATATGGTAAAAAACCAACGATTAATTATTTTGGCCCAATCGATGGAACAGCCAAGAATTGTAAAAAGAATTATCGAAAAATCTATAGAGTGTGAAACCGTATATGTTTACGGGTTTAGCAGAAAAATCCATGCCGTTAATAACTTCGGGATTTTAAAAGATTATCCTAATATTCATATTACACTAGTTGGGACTTTTTCGAATAAAAAATATTTAAACAGAATTTGGGGTTATATCAAATTAATATCAATAATATACAAAAATCATGGAATCAAAAAAAAACATCTTTATGTATTTGGCCTTGATCTGAGAATTATTGGTTCTTTGCTGTTAAATACAAAAATAGATTATGAGATTAGCGATATCATGTGGCTATATAAGTCAAAAATCCAAAAAAATATTTTAAAAATTATCGATCTCTTTTTAGTAACCAAATCCAATAAAGTAACTTTTACCTCTCAAGGTTTCTATGATGTATATTATAGAAAATATATATCTAAAGAAAAAATTATTGTTAAGGAAAATAAGTTTAAAACATATGGAAAAGTTAACCCTATAGAAATTATCAAATCAGATACTTTAAGAATTGCATATATTGGGGCCTTCCGATATAATGATATTATAGATAATCTAATAGAGTATGTTGGTCAAAATAAGAATATTATTCTAAATTTTTATGGTGATGGTAATTTTTCTATTGTAGATACAATTAAGAAAAATGAACTTTTACATGAAAATATATTTTTTCATGGAGCATTTAAAAACCCAGATGACCTTGAGGATATATATTCTGACAACAACCTTAATTTTGTTGTATATGACAATTCTCTAGACAACGAAAAAGTAGCCATGCCAAATAAATATTATGAATCTGGTTATTTCAATATACCAATAGTGTGTGCTGAAAACACATATGTGGGAAAACGGGTCCTAGAACAAAAAATGGGATGGACAACTGGCACAAGTAAGGCCGAAATATCTGCCTTTTTAAATAATTTAACAATACAAGATATAATTAATTGCCATAAAAACATTTTAAAACTGGATAAAGGACTTTTCCAAAGTTAGAGACAAAAGAAAAAATAAACCATGTTCAAAAACAAAACACTACTAATTACCGGAGGCACCGGTTCTTTTGGAAATGCAGTATTAAACCGCTTTCTAGAAACCAATATTAAGGAAATACGCATCTTCAGTCGCGATGAAAAGAAACAGGACGATATGCGGAATCATCTTAAAAACGAAAAAGTAAAGTTCTATATTGGCGATGTACGCGATTACAACAGCATAGCCAAAGCCATGTACGGTGTAGATTACGTTTTCCATGCAGCTGCCTTAAAACAAGTCCCTTCCTGTGAATTTTTCCCTTTGGAAGCTACAAAAACGAATGTTTTCGGCACCCAAAACACTATAGATGCTGCCGTGGCCAACAATGTAAAACGCATTATTTGTCTTAGTACTGATAAGGCTGCCTACCCAATTAATGCCATGGGAATCAGTAAAGCGCTAATGGAAAAAGTAGCTGTTGCCGCTTCTAGGAATATCCATAACGACAATACCATAGTCTGCCTTACCAGATACGGAAACGTTATGGCTTCAAGAGGGTCGGTTATTCCATTATTTGTGAAACAAATTCAAGAAAAGGCGTCCTTAACCGTTACAGATCCAAAAATGACCCGTTTTTTAATGTCCTTGGAAGATGCTGTAGATTTGGTATTGTTTGCCTTTCAAAACGGAAATCAGGGAGATTTATTCGTAAACAAAGCTCCAGCCAGTACCATTGGAGATCTAGCCCAAGCTATTAAAGAGATCTTTAATTCTGATAGTGAAGTAAAAGTGATTGGTACGCGACATGGTGAAAAACTATATGAAACCCTATGTACCCGGGAGGAAATGCAAAAAGCCGAGGATATGGGCGAATTTTATAGAATTCCTGCTGATAATAGGGACCTTAACTACAGCCGGTACTTTTCTGAAGGAGAAACCGATACCAGTACCATTGAAGACTATCACTCCCATAACACCGAACAATTGACCAACGAGGCCTTGAAGAATACCTTGTTGAATTTGGATTTTATAAAAGAAAATTTATAATGGTCCAACCCATCGAAATTGAAGGATCTGTTTTTTCCGATACGCGCGGAAAAATCAAGTTTTTCAATACCTTTGATATGACCCAGATTGTTCGCTTTTACGAGATTTCCCCGGCCTCAACAGAAATTATTAGAGGCTGGCAGGGGCACCACAAAGAAAAAAAATGGTTCTATTGTCATACTGGTTCATTTATAATCAACACCATCAATATTAAGGACCAACATATTCCGACCAACAATAGAGCGCCGGAAAAATTTGTATTAAAAGAGAATACCGCTTTAATTTTGGAAGTCCCAGAAGGAAGTGCCACAGCATTTAAATCCCTTGAAGATGGTTCCAAATTGATGGTTTTTTCTAATTTCACCTTAGAGAAATCTATGACCGATGATATCAGATTTCCTTTGGAAACTTGGAATGCCGATTGGTGAGATTCTAAAATTAAGATAAAAGAATGTTTCCAAATGGTTATTCCAGATTAGCCTTTGGGCCCTTTGACTTGTATACCAGAAATATGTCATTAGACAAATAAAGCATAAATGAAAAAAATAGGAATAACCGGACAGGCCGGATTTGTAGGTAACCATTTGTACAATACATTGTCTTTAGACGAAACTATTACCCTAGTTCCCTTTGAACGTTCTTTCTTCGGAAATAAGGAATTGTTGTCCAACTTTGTTGCTGAATGCGATGTAATTGTTCATTTGGCGGCAATGAACAGACATGAAGATGCCAATGTAATCTATGAGACCAATTTAGACTTGGTAAGTCAACTTATTGAGGCCTGTAAAACAAAAGATGTAAAGCCACATATCATATTTTCCTCCTCCTCCCAAGAAGAAAAAGACAATCTTTATGGGCTATCTAAAAAAGAAGGCAAAGAAAAATTTATACAATGGGCAGAAGAAGTGGGTGCTAAGTTTACTTCCTTGACCATTCCCAATGTTTTTGGTCCATTTGGAAAGCCAAATTACAATTCTGTAGTAGCTACATTTTGCCATAAAATTGCAAATAATGAAATGCCTACTATAATAAACGACAGTGAGGTAGGCCTTATTTACATCAATGAATTGGTGGAGATATTTATCCAGTGTATTAAAGATTCGAAAAAAGGAGGAATTCCAGATAGTAGTATTGGCGAATTAAAAATTGCACCCACAAAAAATATAAAAGTATCCGAAATCCTGAGGTTATTGCGGCAATACAAAACTGATTATATGGAAAACGGAATTTTCCCCAATCTGGATCTGGACTTTGAAAAGGCCCTTTTCAATACTTTTAGGTGTTATGTTCCTACCAGTCATTATCCGGTAAAATTTAAAAAAAATACAGACAATAGAGGCAGCTTTGTAGAGATTGCAAGAACCCAGACCAGTGGACAATTTTCTTTTTCAACCACTGTTCCCGGAATTACAAGGGGCAATCATTTTCACACCAGAAAAGCCGAGCGATTTGCCGTAATAAGTGGTAAAGCCCTAATACAGCTTAGAAAGATCGGAACCGATGAAATTCTGGATTATTATTTGGACGGAGATAAACCAGCTTACGTGGATATGCCCATATGGTATACACATAATATAAAGAATATTGGAGATACGGAACTCATTACATTATTTTGGATCAATGAGCCCTACAATCCTGAGGATGCCGATACTTACTTTGTAAACGTATAATAAACATAAAAAAATAACCATTGAAAAAGCTTAAAGTATTAACTGTTGTGGGTACACGCCCTGAAATAATAAGATTGGCCTGTGTTTTAAATGCCCTTGATGCCAATGAAGCTATTGATCATACCTTGGTGCACACTGGCCAAAATTATGATTATGAACTTAATGAAATCTTTTTTGAGGACTTGGGAATACGAAAACCCGATCATTTTCTTAATGCTGCGGGTAAAAATGCCACAGAAACCGTGGGCAATATCCTAATTGCTATAGACCCAATATTGGAAAAACTGGCTCCCGATGCTTTTTTAGTGTTGGGCGATACCAATTCATGTTTATGTGCTATTCCTGCTAAAAAGCGAAAGATTCCCGTTTTTCATATGGAAGCAGGTAACCGCTGTTTTGACCAACGAGTGCCGGAAGAAACCAATAGAAAAATTGTAGATCATATTTCAGATATAAATTTAACCTATAGTGATATTGCCAGGGAATATTTACTTAGGGAAGGTTTATCGCCAGAACGGGTAATTAAGACCGGCAGTCCTATGTTCGAGGTTTTAGGAAATTTTAAAACTAAAATTGAAGCTTCCAATGTACTGGATAAATTAAAACTGGAAAGACAGAAATTCTTTGTGGTGTCTTCCCATAGGGAAGAAAATATTAGCAATCCTAAAAACTTTGAGGGGCTTATTACTTCCTTAAACCTAATTGCTGAAAAATACGATTATCCCATAATTGTTTCTACCCATCCCAGAACTAGAAACATGTTAAATGAGAAAAAAATAAAAACACACCCCAATATTCAGTTTCTAAAACCTCTTGGTTTTTCGGACTACAATGCCCTACAGTATCATTCTTTTGCCGTTTTGTCCGATAGTGGTACCATTTCCGAGGAATCATCCATATTAAATTTTAGAGCCCTTAATATACGAGAAGCCCACGAACGGCCCGAAGCCATGGAGGAAGCTTCCGTGATGATGGTAGGTCTTAACCCGGTACGCATCATGCAAGCCTTGACAGCGCTCGAAGTTCAGGAACGAAATCCAAAAAGAAATTTTAGGCCAGTAGCGGATTATTCTATGCCCAATGTGAGCGAAAAAGTAGTTCGGATAATTATTTCTTATGTAGATTACATAAATAGAGTAGTTTGGTCTAAAGGATAACAAAATGAGAATTGTTTTTTTGGGTCTTGCAATAAACCATTTAGAGTCTCCTGGGAATTTGTTCACAGAACTTATAATTGAATTCCATAACCGTGGTCATGAAATAGTGGTTGTGGCCCCTTCCTATGACGAATTTGAACCAGGAATTAAAAAAGAAGGTGGCATCCTAGTATTAAGGGTTCCTACATTAGAGCTTTTTGGTGATAGTAACCTATACAAGGGCTTAGCCAATCTGCTTTTACCATATCAATACAAAAAGGCCCTAAAAGAAAGCAAAATTGATTTAAATTTTGACTTGGTTATGATGCCTACACCTCCCATTACTTTGGTGAACTTGGCCCAATGGTTGAAATCAAAATACCACTCGAAAATTTACCTTATCCTTAGGGATATCTTTCCACAGAATGCCGTGGACTTAAAAATAATGAGGAAAAATGGCATCATACATTCTTATTTTAGAAATAAGGAAAAAAATATGTACCGAATATCTGATTTCATTGGATGTATGTCCCAAGGTAATATTGATTACGTATTGACCCATAACCAAGAAATTTCCAAGAATAAATTACATCTTTTACCTAATTGGCGACCTTTACAAGAATATTTAACCAAAGACGATGAAATTCAAATCAGGAAAGAATATAGTCTGAATGGCAAGTTTATAGTAATTTTTGGCGGTAACATTGGCAAACCTCAAAAAATGGAAAATATAGTAAAACTGGCTATGGCCTGTTCTGACATAAAAGATATATATTTCCTGATTTTTGGTGATGGCAGTGAAAACGAAAATTTAAAAAGAATAGCTTCTAAATCAGGGTTAACCAATTTTCAATTACACGACTACCTCGACGACGACAAATATTTTAGAATTTTACAAATCTCAGATGTAGGCTTAATTTCACTAAGTGAAGACTTTACGATTCCCAATATTCCTTCCAAGGCGTTGGCATATTATAATGCAAAAAAACCCATTTTAGCCGCTATCGATAAAAACACGGATTTGGGATCTATTTTAGAATCCATTGGCGCTGGAGTATGGGCTGAAGCAAACAACACCCAGAAACTTAAGGAAAAGTTATTATTACTATATAAAAATGATAATCTACGAAGGGAAATGGGGCAAAAGGGTTACGATTATTTAAAGAATAATTTAACAACGGCAAAGGCTTATGAGACTATAATAAATAATATATCTAAATAATAAAAAGCGAACAAGAATAATATTCATTCCATATGAAGAAAATAATATTTCTAGCTTTATATTTTTCCAATTCGGACGAAGGAGGAATTTACACAGATTTACTCAGGGAAATGCGGGATAATGGGGAAGATGTTCTAGTGGTGGCACCTTCTATTAACGAAGAATCGGGATTGTCCGTAGTAAATGGTATAAAAGTTTTAAGAGTTAAAACACCTAAAGTGTTGAATGTTGGAGTAATTGCCAAAGGAATTGCTAATATTTTACTTCCGTATTTGTTTAAAAATGCCGTCAAAAAAAGTAAGATTAGTTTAAATTTTGACGCTATCATTTTACCAACCCCACCAATTACCTTAGGGTTTTTAGCCAAATGGTTAAAACGAAAATCAAAGGCAAAAGTCTATTTAATACTTCGGGACATTTTCCCCCAAAATGCAGTAGATTTAAAAATGATAAACCAAGGAGGAATGGTCTACAAGTATTTTAGGCGAATGGAAAAACAGCTTTATGCTACCGCCGATAATATTGGATGTATGTCCCAGGCCAATATAGACTATATTGTTCAACATAATCCAGATATCAATACTAATAAATTACATCTATTGCCCAATTGGCAAAAATTACCTTCTCAAAACACAGCAGTCATTGATGCCAAATTCAAGAACAAATACGGTCTGGACAACAAATTTGTAATCATATTTGGCGGGAATATTGGGAAACCCCAAAAAATGGAAAACATTGTTGCCTTGGCCAAAAGCTTAACTGAACACAAGGATATCATCTTTTTTATAATTGGTGATGGAACCGAAAAAACCAAGTTGGAGTCTTCAATTTCCAAAGAAGGTCTTGACAATATTATCGTAAAAGGTCGCATTCCAAGAGAAGATTACAATCAATTAATCTTAGCGGCAGATGTGGGATTAATATCCCTAAGTGAAGACTTCACCATTCCCAATTTCCCTTCTAAAGTATTATCCTATTTTGCTTCTAGCATACCCGTATTGGCCTCCGTGGATGTTCATACGGATTTTGGTAAAATGCTACAAGAAACAAATTCTGGATTTTGGTCTGAAGCCGGAAATACGGAAGACCTGAAAAATAAACTACTTCAGCTATACCATAATTCCGATTTAAGAAAAACAATGGGAGAAAATGGTCATGAGCATATGAAGGAACATTTATTGCCGCTACATGCTTATAAGACAATAAGTAACTATATTTAATATATCTTAAGAAATAAAGTAGTACGATGTATAAAAAAAAATTCAAGAGGCCCTTAGATTTCTTCCTGTCGTTCATTGGCCTTGTCCTAACTTTTCCAATTTTTTTTACGGTCTTTATTTTGCTATTTTATAAAAATAAAGGAAAGGCCTTTTTTGTACAAAATCGACCTGGCAAAAATAGTGAAATTTTCAAAATCATTAAGTTTAAAACCATGACCGATCAAAAGGATAAGAATGGTAACCTCCTATCGGATGCAGAGCGTTTAACCAGTGTGGGCAAATTTATTAGAAAATATTCTTTAGACGAAATTCCCCAACTTTTTAATGTTTTAAAGGGAGATATGAGTTTAATTGGACCCCGTCCCTTATTAATATCTTACTTGCCTCTTTATAATGAGGAACAAAAAAAGAGACATGATGTTAGACCGGGAATTACAGGATGGGCACAAGTAAATGGTAGGAATGCCATTGGCTGGGAGCAAAAGTTTAAATTGGACGTTTGGTATGTACATAATATTTCATTGGTCTTGGATGTAGAGATATTTATGCTTACCATTTTAAAAGTATTTAAAAGCGAGGACATATCCTCGTCAACCCATGCCACCATGGAGGAATTTAAAGGAAATATTCAATAGAAAGAGTTTTATACCTTGGTATGCCCTTGGCATTGCTCCTGTTATTTAAGCTCATCGATTTTTAATAGAGATTAAACGAATAATTAGTATATAAAATTAGTTTCCCTCAAATAATACTAATTTTAATCAATTAAAAGACATAACCATCTCATGATAACATTTATTATACCAGTAAAAAGTAAAAAAGTAACAGGCTCTTGGGAACAATTTTCCAAACTTTTTGAACGCACTTTAAAATCAATCTGCAACCAAACCTCTCAAAATTTTAGGGTATTGGTCGTTTGCCATGAAAAGCCCGAAATTCAATTTGAACGTCCCAATATTGAATATATCCATGTAGATTTTGAACCACCTCAATTAAAAACAGCTCCTAAAGAAAAACATGATGGGCTAAAGGAAGAAGACAAAAGCAAAAAAATACTTGCTGGTATTGCATATGCCGAAAAATACAATTCCGATTATCTTATGGTGGCCGATGCAGATGACTGCATTTCAAACAAAATAGTGGAATTTGTAGATAAAAATAAAAAAGCAAATAATTATGGCTGGTTTTTTAAGAAAGGATACATCTATAGGGAAGGTGACAAATTTATATCATTAAATAAAGAAAATTTCAATACACTTTGTGGGACATGTATCATAATAAAGCCCCAATTAATAGAACATATCTTCAAAAAAGTTCCACACCTCCTATATGTACATAAAACCACTGATTTCCCCAATGATGTTCACCTACAAGAATTTCCTTTTCCCGGAGCGGTATATAGCATGGCCAATGGAGAAAACCATTATATGTCCAATGATCAAATCAAAAATTTGAATTCCGGAAGTATATTTAGCCTATCCACTATAAAGGGTATTTTCAGGAAAATAAGAAAATACAGGGTTAAACCGTTAAGTAATAAACTCAAGAAGGAATTCGGGTTATATAACTTAACCAACTAGCATGGTAATCTGTAGTAAAACAAATTATTTCATATTTCATTAACAACTAAAAAAGCGTATGCTATTAAGCATTATTATACCAGTATACAATATAGAACACTATGTAGGAGCGTGTATTGACAGTGTATTAAACCAAAGTATTGATTCTGAACAATATGAAATTATCGTTGTTGATGACGGTTCCAAGGATGGCTCACTTAAAATAATCGAAGCGTTTGCTATTCAAAATTATAACATTATTGTCCATAAACAGCAGAATGTGGGTTTGGGTGGTGCAAGGAAGTCGGGATTAAAATTGGCTAAAGGAAAATATGTATATTTTTTAGATGGGGACGATTATTTGGCCAATAACACCTTGAGGCAAGTGTTGGACTGCCTTGAAATAAACAAACTGGATATATTAGGTTTCAATGTGACTACTACTAACCAAACAAATTTAGTAGAATCCACAACACAAGTACATATAAACACCGAGGTTGATGTAAAGGATGGTATTTCATTTATTGGTGCTAATGACAATTACAGGGTAGAAGTATGGTGGTATTTGATCAATCGAGAATTTTTATTAAAGTCAGGTTTAACTTTTGAAGACAAGCGCTTTGTAAACGACTCATATTTTACACCGACTTTATTCATAAATGCAAAAAGAGTTGCATTTATACCTATTGACATATATAGATATGTTCAACGGGAAAATTCCATTACCTCTAATAAAAATCTAAGACATTATGAAAAGCATATAAAAGATTTGGAATATGCCATCTTTAAAATGGATGATATTATAGCTACATTATGCCGAAAACCTTCGCCCAATCAGAGTGCCATTGAGAAAATTAAAATTAAGCAGGAGAGTTATGTGTTCTTTTCAATAGTTAGGTTTCTTAAGTCCGATTTAAAAACTGACTATTTAATAGGATTGCTAAAAAAGTATAAGAATATCAATGCTTACCCAATAAGACTTTTACTAAAAGGAAAAGAATATTCCAATGTGAAATTCAGTATTATCACATTTATTTTCAATACCAATTTTTTACTTTTTCCATGTGTGATTTTTTCCAAATCATATTATGGTTTAAAACGAAAAATTTTTACTTAAGATCATTTTGTATATTTAACTTGAACAACTTTAGATATAATTAGAGAAAGAAAATTTAGACCATGAACATTATAATAACATCTGCAGGTAGGCGGGTATCCTTGGTAAGAGCTTTCCAGAAGGAAATAAAAAAATTAGTCCCGCATGGGAAGGTATTCGCCGCAGATGCCGACCCTGAAGCATCTGCGGCCTGTCATGTAGCCGATGGTTATATAGAAGTCCCCCTTTTAAATCAACCCAATTATATTGAAAAGTTAATTAATTTCTGCAAGGCAAATGATATTAAATTAATAATCCCAACTATAGATACAGAACTAATATTGTTGGCCAAAAATGAGCAATTGTTTGAAACCAACAATATACATGTGGTGATTTCTTCTGAAGAGTTTATTCTTAAATGTAGGGATAAAAGGATTATCCATGATTTCTTTGAGTCCAAAGGAGTGGCAAGAGCCAAGGAATACACCAAGGATAACTATAGTCTTCCATTGTACATTAAACCTCTTGATGGGAGCCGTAGCGTTGATAACTACATCATTAAATCCAAATCTGAATTACGGGAGTATCATTTTAAAAATGACAAATTAATGTTCTTAGAATATTTAGACCACAATGAGTATGAGGAGTTTACCTGTGATCTATATTATGACAAAAATAATATCCTAAAGTGTGTGGTACCTAGAAAGCGCATCGAAGTGCGGGATGGAGAAGTCAATAAAGGACTTACTCTGTATAATGATCTAGTGCCCTATATAAAAGAACACCTAAGCTATATTGAAGGGGCAAGAGGTTGTTTGACCTCACAATTCTTTAAACACAAGAATAATAATAGTATTTATGGCATAGAAATAAACCCTAGGTTTGGGGGTGGATTTCCCCTCTCCTATCTGGCTGGAGCCAATTTTCCTAAATGGATTATTCAAGAGTATCTCTTTGATCTAGAGATCGAAGAAAGCTTTGATGTATGGGAAAACAACTTATTAATGATTAGATATGATGACGAAATCTTAGTGCATGGATATCACGGTTGACAATAAAACCATTATCGTATTTGATTTGGATGACACCCTATATAATGAAATTGAATTTCTAAAATCGGCGTATAGGGAAATTGCCCAAAATTTAGAAAAAGAGAACTGGCCAAGTCTTTATATAAAAATGTTCTCCTTGTATAGAAATAAAATCGATGTTTTTGAGTTTATACATAAGCATTACAAGGTAGCTAAGTCAACTTTAATTACGGAATACAGGGAACATAAACCGGACATTAAATTATTTGAAGGAGTTTTGGAAACATTGCAAAAAATTAAAATAAACAAAGGCAAAATTGGCTTAATAACCGACGGTAGACAAAAGACACAAACAAACAAAATAGAGGCTCTTGGTCTTACTCCCTTTTTGGATTGTATTGTTATTTCGCAAGAAATTGGCACCGAGAAACCTCATCAAAACAATTACAAAATTTTAGAATCGACCTTCGGTAAAGGTGCATACTATTATATAGGGGACAATTTGAAAAAAGATTTTATAACTCCCAATGCTCTGGGATGGAACACTATTGGCATAATGGATAATGGATTGAACATCCATAACGATGCCTACTTATATCAAGGAGAAAAATATTCCCCAAAAGTATTTATATCCTCTTATTTGGATTTAAGTATCACGCACGAGAGGTAAAAATAATTACATTGACCATAGAACTAACCAGAAATACCAGTTGAATTAAGATTGTTACAGCTAAACTTGGACCAAACCGAATTTATTGCACATGATAGAAACCATAATCAACAAAGAAGACTGGGATGCTGTACTAAAGATTGTAGATATTTACGACTTTTATGACACCTATGAATATCATCATATATCTAAGGCTGAAGGAGAGTATCCTACTTTAATCAAATATTCTGAAAATGATAAAATAATCGCTATCCCCTTTTTACTTCGAAAGGTGCCGGATTCCGAATATGAAGATCTGACATCTGTATATGGATATGCAGGACCCGTTACAAAAAACATTGATAGTAATTTTAACAATTCCAACTTCATAAAGGAATTCAGGGATTATTTAATTAAGAACAATATAATTACAGTCTTTTCTAGACTAAATCCCTTTATTCCGAACCAAGAAATTTGTTTGAGAAATTTAGGTGAAATATCTTCCTTGAGCCACATTGTAAATATAGATATAACCCAGGATTTGGAAGAACAAAAACAATCTTATCACAAAAGATTAAGGGGCCATATCAACAAGGCTCGAAGGGAGTGCTATGTAAAGACTGCAGAAACCAAAAACGAGGTAATGGCATACATAGATCTATATTATGCCAATATGCAAAGGGTAAATGCAAAAAAAGAATACTTTTTTGATCACGACTATTTCTTCCGACTTTTGGAATCTGAAGATTTTAACACAAGGATATTTTTGGCTATTGAGAAGGTTACCAACAAGATTATTGCCGGTGCCATGTTCATTGAAACCAATAAAATTGTTCAATACCACCTATCTGGATCAGATTTCTCCTTTTTACATCTATATCCTATAAAGCTATTGATCGATGAAATGAGAATTACAGCCACTGAGGAAAATAGTAAGTTTTTTAATCTTGGAGGAGGCGTAGGCAGTAAAGAAGATTCCCTGTTTTATTTCAAATCCAGTTTTTCAAACGATTTTAAAAATTTCACCATTTGGAAATGTATAAGCGATATAGAAAAGTATGAAGCGTTAGTTGTAAAAAAAATGCAACCAAATTGTGATATTTTCCAAAAGAAGTGCATTAAATTCTTTCCTTGTTACCGTTGTGAAGGCTTAAATAATAAATTATGAACATAAATCCGTTTTCGTCGAAAACGTACACCAAAACTTGGCTTAAGCATTTCTACTCTGCAGGCAAAGATATTTCTTTCACGTTTCTAAATGGGACCTCGTTCTATAAGTATCCCATTCTTCCAATTTACATTAACATTGGTAGAAATCTTACAAAAGGCATAAGCTACTCGTTTTCAAAAGAAAGCCTAACAAAGGAAGCCAAAAATAACGTACTGCTCATCTATGATGTTCCAGAATATATGAACAAAACCCAAGGCAATGACCTTAACAAAGAACATGCCCTAGATAGCATTACCCAATATCCCGGTTTTTTAATAAATCTAAATCCTTTCCAAGACATCAATAATTATATGTCTGCAACCTTTAGCAAAAGCAGTAGGTACAAGTTAAATAAATATAAAAAAAAATTAGAGTCTTGTTTCAATATTAAATACAAGATGTATCATGGACATATAAACAAAGATGAGTACGATCATATTTTTGATGAGTTTGAGAAATTATTGAGAAAAAGATTCTTACAAAAAGAAATAACCAATAATAATTTGGCCCCAAAGGAATGGAATTTCTATAAGGAAGTTACCTATCCCATGATCCAGGATAAAAATGCCAATCTATTCGTGATTTATGACGAGGAACAAGTTATTGGCGTAACCTTAAACTATGTTTATAACAGTACACTAATTGATGCCATAACGGTTTTTGATATAGACTACTCAAAATTTCATCTAGGTTCCGTAAACATCATGAAACTGATTGAATGGTGTTTGGAAAACCAATTTGACAAACTAGATTTTTCAAAAGGATACTTTGACTATAAAAAAAGATGGAGCAATCTGGAGTACAAATTTGAATACCACCTTATTTATAACAAAAATTTCATAATTCCAAAAACCATAGCCTTTGCAATTAAAAAATACTTTACTGCAAAACAGTTTTTAAGAGATAAAAAACTGAATGATAGGATTCATAAATTAAGCTTCCTTTTAAAAGGCAAAAAAAACGAAAGCTCTCCAAATCTCTTCTATGAATTTTCTGATTTAAATAAGGAAATAGAGGAATTGGATTTAGTGAATATTGATATCAAGAAGCCCTCCTTTGCCTTTCTAAAAACCGTTGTCTTTGATTTTTTGTACTTAAATAATGAAAAATTAAATAATATAAGAGTACAGCAAGTTAAAAATAACCATTCACTCTTCGTTATCAGTGGAAAAACTACCACTCGAAAAGCTGCTATTATAAACTTGTCCAAAAGAAATGAGCTTAATTAATATAAAAAAATACAATTTCAATAGCGACTTTTTTGAAACAAGGTTAGTTTATCCATTCTATACTAATGTTTTTAATAGGAGTAATGAACAAAATTTTCCAAATCCTAATCTAACCATAAGTCTAGATGAAGGCTCAATAATACATGTTGTAAACTATATCAACCCTTACTTTAAATTATCCTTAGATGATTCTACAATACCTCTAAAATCCTATAATTTCAATCAATCCATTGGCTTTTCGGTTAATTTAAGTGACTTTTCCAATGTTGATGATTACATGAAATTTAAAATGAGCTCTAAAGGTAGGAAGAATATGAGGAGCTGTTTAAGGCGATTGGAAACTTGTTTTAACATTCGGTATCAAATGTATTTTGGAGAAATAACCTTGTCCAATTATCAATATTTGTTTGAAAAATTACACTCCTTCATAATTCATAGATTTGAAGAGCGAGGTGACAAACATGAAGCATTGAACCATTGGGATATTCTTAAAAAAAATACCTATTCAATGATTCATGAAAAAAAAGCCTCATTATTTGTAATATACAATGGGGATATCCCAATTGATATTTGTCTTAATTATCACCACCAAAATATTCTGGACAATGCAATAGTATCCTTTGATATAAATTATTCCAAATTTAGATTAGGTTATATCGATATTTTAAAGCAATTAGAATGGTGTTTTGAAAATGGGGTTGAAATATTCGATATGGGGATTGGGGATTTTGATATCAAACGAAGTTGGAGTAATGAAATTTATGATTTTGAAACTCAAATAATATACAATAACTCCCGTATTACACTTAAAATGAAGGCTTTTGTAATAATGCAATTTTTAAAATCAAAGGAATTTTTAAGGAAGAAAAACTTAGATTTAATTTATCATAAATGTAGAACACTTTTTAAAAAAGAAGTTCAATTTGATTCTAATAAATCAAAAGTATTATTTGAAGCAATTGGCCTAGAAACAAAACCAAAATCGGAAAAACTTTCTGAAATTGATTTTCGGTCGGATACATTTGATTTTTTAAAAAGAGAAATTTATAACTTCCAATATTTAAATTTCGAGTCTTCTCAAAATATTAAGGTATATAATCTTAAAAACTCCCCTGATATTTTCATCATTAGTGGAAAAAATAAAAATCTACAAGTTAAATTACTGCAATAATAGTTGAACGTGGGAGCCAAAATATATACAAGAACCAATTCCTTTAAATCCCTCTTTGAAAAAAGAGAAGACACATTGTTATGAGCTTACTATAATTTCGATTATCGAGGCAATAATCCATCACCTATTTATGTTAAATATATGAACTATTTACGGTAGCTAGATAACCACTTAACGCAAACAAATACAATAAACATTAACCAATGGGTTTAAAAATAATAAATAAGAGGAATTTTCATTTGCACTTGTTCGAAAAAAACATGGTTTCTGAAGTGTACGAGGACATTAGCTTATCCCATAACCAAAAAACGATTTTTAATAGTTCGGTAGAAAACCAATTATATAAAAAATCATTTATTAATGTATGGGCTTATTTTCCTAACTATCTCACTGCCACAATAGTTCCACATTTACAATGTAACAAAGTTTTTCAAAAATCCGGTTTTGCAATTAACATTGAAGGATACAATAATGCTCTTGAATATCTAAAGAAACAATTTAACAGTACCCCCAGAAAAACTTTCTTAAGATCATTAAACAGACTTGAATCCAGTTTTAATATCAACTATAAAACTTTTTATGGCCATATCAGTACGGAGGAATACGATTCCCTAATGCATGCCTTACATCAAATGTTAACAAAACGCTTCCAACAACGAAGAGAAAGAAATAAAACCTTGGACAATTGGGATTATTATGCGAATAATTTTCAGTCTATCATTAACGAAAAAAAAGGATCCCTTTTCGTTATCTACAATGGTGATAAACCTATTGAAATTTCAATAAATTTTCATTACGATAATATTCTATTTAGCTCCATAAGTTCGTTTGATCTGGATTATTCAAAATTTAGTTTGGGCAATATTGAAATCTATAAGCAACTGGATTGGTGTATTGCTAATAGTATTGATATTTTTGATATGGGTTTTGGAGATTTCGACTACAAAAGACGGTGGAGCAATTTAATTTATGATTTTGAAAATCATATAATATCCTCTCCTAAGAATAAATTTTCAAATATTTATGCCACCTTTATAAAAAATGAATATGCCCTTATTAATTACATCCTTTCCTCTAAAATTATTGTTCCCTATAGAAAATTAAGGATGTTTTTTAAAGATGGAAAGGGGTCTGAACAAGCTACTAAAACCGATTATGAGATAGAAGCTGTAGACAAAGAACCCGATTTCAATCTAAAGGAAAATATTATATCAACGGATACGGAAGATAATAGTTTCCTCAGAAAACCTCTAATGGACTTCCTTTATAGCTACAAAGAAAAATTTGATTTAGTTTCCATTTATAGTATCCCGCATGCAACTAATACCTATCTGATACGAGGTGAAAATTCTTCCATTAAAATTACGTTCAAGAATAGTTGATCTAGAGTTAAAAAATTAATTATGGAAAATCAAATTGATGTTAATTACAACAAATTACACACACTAAATTTTAATGTTGACCTTCTAGAAAAGGAAAAGGAGAACCTATTTTATTCAAAAATATTAAATAGGGAAACCAATCAATTAATGTATAGCTCCAACAACACAAACCCTGAATTTTTAAAAGGACAGTATTTTCTAATAAAGGAAGTTCCCAATTATCTCGAAACTACTATAGATCCGTCGGCCACCGGCATTAAAACAAAAAAAATAGGAACTTACGAAGGTTCAATTATAAACCTCCAAAAATATGACAGTTTAAATAGTTATTTAAAAGAAGAAATAAGCTCGCAAAGGAGGTCCAACATCAATAGGTGCCAAAAGAGACTGGACCTATGTATAAAACCTACCTATAAAATGTATTATGGGGATATATCAAGAACCGAATACGATACTATTTTCAAGGACTACAAAAAAATGTTGATCCGGCGTTTGGCGCAAAAAGAATCCTATTGGGAAGAACTGGACTACTGGGAAGAACGATTCAGTACTTCATATGACCTTATAAAAAATAAAAAAGTAAGTGTTTTTGTAATCTACGACAATAACAAACCAATTTCCATCTATATAAACACCATCTATAAAACTACCTTATATATCGAGGTCATCGCTTATGATATTGATTACGCCAAATTTAAACTTGGGTTTTTATCATTGACTAAAATTATAAAATGGGCCATAGACAATAAATTTAGTCTAATAGACATGTCCAAAGGGGATTTTTATTATAAGGAACGCTTTAGAAATGGGGTATATACCTTTGAAAATCACATCATATTCGATTCAGAGAATATATTAGTAAGATTAAAATCCTATTTTTTGGCCTCAAAACTTAATCTAATTTATAAATTACTCCCAATACTTAAAAAATTAAAACTTCATCTATGGTATAGGAAATATAAAAAGAACACAAAGAAAGATGTATTTAAAGAGTACCAGGGAACCCCTCCAACAATAGCGATAGACAATACCGAAGACATTAAATTACCCAAAGATGTTCAAGAAATTAATTTAGAAAATGAGAACTACTCTTTTTTAAAAGAAAGTTTGATGGATTTCTTGTTTTTAAATTTTGAATATATTCAGGATGTTTCCGTATATATAAGTCAAAATACTCCTAATTCATATTTTTTTAGAGGGAGGAACAAAACTCAAAAAATTGATATTAAAAAAGTTTAAGATAAAATTGATGCAAAGGAATATATTTTACTTCAAATTTTATGAACAACATATAGTGCCAAATTGCTTTGACAATTTATCATTTGCACACAATAACAAGGTACTTTACAAAATATCAAGTGGCACAACATTTATTTTACATGTTAAACATATCGCATTATTTCCTACTTATCTTAATTTCGAACTAATACAGCTGGGAAAATTTAATAGCGTAAAAATAAAGGATAAAAAAATTGGTGACTGCGCCATAGCTTTAAAAGGCTTCGAGTCCATTGAAAAATTCATTAGAAACATTTTTAGAAGTAGGTATAAAACTGGTTTGAACAGATCCATTAAACGACTGGTAAAGAGTTTTAGTATTAGATATCAAATATTTTTTGTGCCTATAACAAAAGAAGAATACAATTTTCTAATGACCTCACTGAGAATTATGTTGAGTAATAGATATTCTCAAATAGGCAAAACCAACTTTGCATTTTTAAAATGGGATTCAATATACCAAAGTGTTTTTTATTTAATCGGTAGCAAAAGGGCATCCTTGTCAGTAAAATATCACAATGAACAACCCATCGATATTTCCTTAAGTCATCATTTTAATAAAATTTTGTTCTCGACTGTTTCTTCCTATGGTATCAATTATTTCAAATTTGGTCTTGGACAAATATCAATATATAAAGAATTAAAATTATGTATTGAACCTTAAAAATGGTAATCAACAGTATAAAAGGAATATGGAGGAATATTGTCTATGGATTTGAGGACCATATAATTAAAAAAAAACTGTGATAACTATCTATTTATTAACCAACCAATATATAAATAAATTGATATGTTGAAGGAAACTATTAATTTTTTTGATGAAATTTTTGAGATTGAAAACGGTCTCCCTAGTATTTATTCAGATATTTTTTTTGCTAAGGACAATAAATCATTGTACTTGGGAGAGGTGAATAAAGCCATGTATAAAGATACTTCCATTAACAAATTATACAATGTGGAATTTGTACCCGATTACATGGTTCCCAAACTAGCAAATCCCGATCTTTTTACAGTCAAAAAAGTGAGTCACGTAAGGGGTTATGCCGCATATCTAGCCGATTTTTCAGATGTAGACTCCTATTTAAAGAACCAATTTAAGTCCAACGCAAAAACAATTAAAAGATATGTTAATCGTTTAGAGAGCTGTTTCAATATAAATTATAAATTATATTACGGGCGTATCGATAGACAGGAATATGAGTTTGTAATGAATGCATTGGAAAAAATGAAAGAGAAACGATTTGATCAAAGAGAGGATCAAGATCAAAGTTTATCCTATTGGGACCACACTTATAAGATAGCTTTCGATTTAATAAACAATAAAAGAGCATCATTATTTGTAATATATGATGAACAAAAACCCATAGAAATCTCCTTAAATTATCATTTTAATGGTATATTATATAGCTCTAACTCCTCCTATGATATAGATTATTCTAAATTTGGACTTGGTCATGTGGAGATCTATAAACAAATTGAATGGTGTATAGCCAATAATCATAGCGTCTTTGAAATGGGAAGAGGTGACCTAGAGTACAAACGAAGATGGAGCAATCTTATATACAATTATGAATATCACCTAATTTATCAAAAAAAATACTTAGGGGCAAAGTTGTACAGTGGTATATTGGAAAACCTATTGAAACTTAAGGCCTTTCTTAAATCCAAGAATGTCCCCATATACTGGCAAAGAATCAAATCAGCCACTAAAATAAAACAGAAGAGTCATAAAGAATTTGAGCACAAATTTATTATCGAAATAATTACCGATGGGGCTTTTCGTCATAAAAATATGCCTATTGATCGACAATCCGAATCGATCAGTTTTTTAAAAAAGTTACTTTATGATTTTGCGTATTCCAATATAGAACATATATCAGGTATTGAAGTATTTGAAATTGAAAAAAATAGATCATACCTAATAAAAGGGCAAACGCAAATTCAAAAAATTACGGTTATTACGTAAGACGTGTGTTAAACTTGCATAATTTGTTATTTTGAAAAAAGTGAAATTAGAACTTTTCTAAACCCTATTTAACCATCAAACTATTTCGGAATTCTATTCAAGTATCTCCTATTACCAGAATCAAATATTAATTAACTAGGCAGTTAATCAATATGATGAACAAAAATCATCAAAAAATCTATATCCTATAAGATTAGAACCAACTTACATTAACTTCAATTTAAAAAATTAGGCGTTACTGAATATTGTAAAAATTCCACCAATCAATTGGGTTTATGTCATATTTTTTAGACTCTACTTCTTCCATAGAAGACTATATAAACGGCCAATTTCAGACCAAAATTAGAACTAGCATAAAAAAAGTATAAAGTTACTGTTGACTTGTTTTGATATAACCTTGTCCCGTCCTAAAATATGTTGACACAAAATCGACTTATTTATGAAACATTCAAAGATTACAGGTAATAAGCGGACACAACGCGATTACAATCTAGGTTTTAAATTGGCCGTTATTTCCCAAGTTGAAAAAGGCGAAATGACCTATAAGCAGGCACAGAAGGCTTATGGCATGCAAGGTAGAAGTACTGTTTTGGTCTGGTTGAGAAAACATGGTACCTTAGATTGGAGCAACCCAATTCGACATCAAATGCCAAAATCCAAAGAAACCCCTGCCCAGAAGATCAAGCGTTTAGAACGCGAGCTATCTGACGCGAAGTTGAAGAACAAGATCCTTAATACGATGATCGACATCTCGGACCAACAGTACGGCACTTCTATCATAAAAAAGTATTTACCCAATCAATCCAGCGTATCCGGCAAGAACAGCGATTAAGTCTGTATCGTTGTTGTCGATTGTTTGGGATAAGTAGGCAAGCAGTCTATCGATCAGAAAAACGTTCATTAAAAAGAGGACAAGAGCTTGCAAAGGTGAAGGACTTGGTCGATGGTATCCGCATGGACATGCCCAGGCTCGGCACCCGCAAGTTGTATTACCTGCTCAAGGAAGAATTCGGGAGGGACAATATAAAAATAGGAAGGGATGCCCTATTTGCACATTTACGTACGGAGTCCATGCTGATAAGACCAAGGAAGAATTACACCATGACCACCAATTCCAAGCATTGGCTCAGAAAGTACCCCAATCTGATGAAACAGGCCAGGGTATCAAGGCCGGAAGAATTTTTTGTCAGCGATATCACATATATCAAAAGCAGGGAAAGGACACATTACCTATCCCTGGTTACCGATGCCTATAGCAGAAAGATTATGGGATATGAACTTAGTGACGACATGAGTGCGGAGAACGTTGTAAAGGCAATGAAAATGGCGAATAGCAATAGGTTGACCAACAAACAGCTTATCCATCATTCCGATAGGGGGCTACAGTATTGTTCTTCCGTATATCAAGAGGAGCTCCGGCGCAGCCATATCACCCCATCGATGACCGATGGATATGACTGCTACCAGAATGCACTGGCCGAGCGGATCAATGGGATATTAAAAGGGGAATTCTTAATATATAAATGTAACAACGGTAAAGATTTAAAGCAACTCATTGTAGATTCCATCAACACATACAACAACAGAAGACCACATTTGAGCCTTAATTATAAAACACCTAATTTTATACATAACAAAAAACCTGTGAAGTTAACTTCACAGGTCTAATATATATTCTTTAAAAACCGTCAACCTATTTTAGGACGACTCAACTATTAGATGTATTATGGAGACATAGACCGTGAACTATATATTTAATTGATGGAATCATTACGTATTATGTTGGTAAATAGGCTTAATGAGACAAATTTATTAAATCACAACTTTCCAAAAATAGAAAGAACTATGTAGCAATACTCCTTTACTAATCGATCAGAAAAAAGCCTCCCTATTTGTATTATATGACGGAAACAAACCCATTTCAATATTATTTGGATAAAATTTTATTTAGTTTCATATCATCTTAACAGCTTGAAAATTCCAAATTCAGCATTAGCCATGTTGAAGTCTATAGACAGTTGGAATGGAGTTTCTTAAAAATTATCTTGTCTTTGAAATGGGTGTGGGCAGCTTGGATTATAAACGCGTATGGGGCAATCATATTTACTATAATAAGTCGCACTTATATAATTGCTATGCCTTTTTTGAAATCCCCAGATTAAAACTAAAAGAATATTTCAAGTCTAATCAAATCCCTGAATATATCTTAAAAACCAAAGCCACAATAAACTTTGAAAAAAAAGGTTTACAAGTTGTACCGTATAATTTTAAGATTGAAAGTACAATATATATCCCTTCTTAAAATAATGAAAAAATAAATTTTTAAAATGATCTATACTATTATTTAAGAAGGCCGATATATGACTTTTTATATTCAACTTTGTACCATGTTTCCAAAATTCAAGTTTTTGAAATCATAAAGGATAACTCTTTTATAATTTCAGAAAAAGTACCAATCAAAAAGTAACCTTCTACATAAACACAAAGTAAACTGTATACTTATATCACCAGAAATTATTTAAATCAACCACTTTGATTGGTACTTAATCTAAAAAAAAGAATTTTTGATTCTGCATTTATGCTTTTTTTGTAATTTTCCATAACACCTAATTTAATTATCATATTAAATGGATATATTGTCAGATATTCTAGGAAAAAGTGAACAAACACAAAGTGTTCCACATTTAGATTCCACAACTTTTAAAAAAGATTACCTTAAGGCCAATAGACCTGTGGTAATTAAAGGAATGGCCGAAAATTGGCCAGCCAAAAAAAAGTGGAGTATTGATTTCTTCTTGGATTTAGAATCAAATAAACCTGTTCCGTTGGAGGTTGGCAATATATTTCAAAATGAATCCAAATTTTTAAAAAAGGACTTTAAACAATATTTGAACACCTTAAAGAAGGAGGAATTAAATCAGGATAAGGACAAAACATATCTTTCGATGTTCAATATCTTTGATCAGTTTCCAGATTTAAAAACTGATACCGATTTTTCGATTTTTTCAAAATTCACCAAACTGAATAACACCTATGCATGGATTGGGCCTTCTGGAACCATATCTGGTCTTCATTGGGATTCCGTAAATAATATGTTGGCGCAGCTTAAAGGAAGAAAATTGGTACTATTAGCTTCGCCAAAGTTCCAAAAAGAAATGTACATCAGTAAAAAGTTTGATCTTGGATCAACATTTAGCCAAGTAGATATAAATAATTTAGACGAAAATTTATTTCCGAAATTTAAAGATGTTAAGTTTTATCAATATACTCTGGAACCTGGAGATGTACTTTTTATTCCTGTTGGGTGGTGGCATTACGTAAAATCTTTGGATGTTTCTATTAGTGTGAACAATTTTGGATATTTGCCCATAGACATGTTAACGACCAATATCAAAGAACTTATATTGGAACGCCTTCATGTGAGAGGGTTATACAGAAAAAACTATTGTACTTGTCATTCTATTGTAGATGGCAAAAGAGTATCTAAATATTAGGGTGCTCAAGAATTCCGATACAAAATATTTGATTTCCTACTAATAAAAAATTTCTTGAAACCGAATAGCCCCAAGGCAGTCCTTAGGGACACTATCCCGTTAACTGTGTAAGTTAAAAATAACTAGGGTTTGACTTTTATTTAAAGTCTGACCCTTTGTTCATAGATCGTAAGGAACTGATTTAAAATTATTCCCCAGTTCCTGATGGGCATGGACCATTTCTTGGTGGCCTCCCTTGTTGCCAAATATACGGATTTCATCACCGCATCATCTGTAGGGAACGAAAGTTTGTTCTTGGTGTACTTTCTAATTTTTCCATTAAGGTTCTCTATAAGGTTGGTGGTATAGATGATCTTACGAATCTCCAAAGGAAACTCGAAGAATACGGTGAGTTCCTGCCAGTTGTCCCTCCAGCTTTTTATGGCATAGGAATACTTGGATTCCCATTGCCTTGCAAAGTCCTCCAGGGCGGCCTTGGCGGCCTCCTGGTTCGGGGCGTTGTAAATGTGTTTCATATCGGCGGTAAATGCTTTTTTGTCCTTCCAGACCACATACCTACAGGCATTTCTTATCTGGTGTACCACACATATCTGGGTCCTGGATTCCGGGAAGACGTTCTTGATGGTGTCCGTAAACCCATTGAGATTGTCGGTGGCCGTAATAAGGATGTCCTTGGTACCTCACGCCCTGATATCGGTCAGTACGCCCATCCAGAAAGCGGCCGATTCGTTCTTGCCCAACCAAAGTCCCATCACTTCTTTTTGGCCATCCCTGCGAAGCCCCACTGCTATATAAACGGTCTTGTTGATGACCTTGGAGCTCTCGCGTACCTTAAATACGATGCCGTCCATCCAAACAATAAGGTAGACAGGTTCCAAAGGGCGGTTCTGCCAGGCTACGATATCGCTGTTGCTCATCCCTTTGGCGTAGAGCGATACGATTACGTTCTCGATCCCGTCGACCATATTTCCGCGTTTGGGCACTATCATGGGATTGAACGAAGCTTCCCTGTCCCGTGGGACGGCTATTTCGGATTCCCCGAAAGAAGTTCGTACCTTCTTTTGGAATACCCGTTACGAGAATTACTTTGTCCTGATTTTTGATGTTTATCATAATCCAAATGACCATCCAGCTCTCCCTCGAGCATCTTCTCGATACCACGTTTTTGGAGTTCCTTTAAAAAACCGTTAAGCTCATCCCCGGTCTTGAACTGTTTTAGAAATTCATCGTCGAATAATTCTTCTTTTTTCATAATGTGTAAATATTTAAAATTAAACAAAAAAATAGCTGGGGCATGCCCCAGCTATTTTCTATTTACACACTTTATGAGATAGTCCTTTTCAAATCTCACTTAGAGAGTAAATATCCCACTCCTTTGAATGTGGTTGACGCAGCCATAAGAACCTCACCATAGCAAATCAGTAAGTTAATAAGGTGAAAATAATAATTTAAAAAACCTATTATACCGGGGTCAAGACATAGGTAAATGTCACATACCGATAGCTATCCGTGTAGGCTGAATCATATCCCTTTGGTGTAGAGCTATAAAATTACCTTCTGGACCTCACCAATCCTATTGTTAACTGTAAGGTCTATCTTTACGTTTAAGGTAGTCTAACTTACCCTGGAAACTGTAATCTCTGATTCTATACAAGTAATACGCACTTACTTGGTCCATAAAAACATTGAGAAAATTACTTCTATCAATTTAAGATCCTTGTTATATCTCAGATGACCTTCATTTCCATCTTCCAACAACTTTCCACATCACATTTCTAGAGATCCAGAATACCATATTTATGCGCATCACTAGGTCTTGAAATACCTTAAAAATTCATTGTCGAACAATGTTTCATGTTTCTTAATGTGCAAAATATTTAAATAAAACATCGCATGGCTCTAAATTGAAATTACCAACAGCTCTCTTGGCTAACGCAAAGAATGCCTATTTGAAACAAGAAGTATCTGCCTCTGAAATTCTCATTAAAACAAAAAATGCCCATTGCTGATGCAATGGGCATTTTACTTATAAATATTCTTAGTGATTAAAATTCCACCACCTCAAACTCAGATCTTCTGTTTAGTTTGTGTTTGGATTCTGGACAGTAGGTATTATTGTCACATTCATTCGTCAATTGGGTTTCCCCAAAACCTTCCCCGGTTAATCTTGAGGTACTTATTCCTTTGGTACCGATCAAATAGTCCAAGGTCTGTTTTACCCTCTTTTCAGATAGCCATTGGTTATATTTCTCAGCTCCTCTGGAATCGGCATGTGAGCCTACTTTTAATGTCAATGCAGGATTTTCTTCCATTAACACGGCCAACTTGTCCAACAATTCCTTATATGGCTTGCTCAAGTAGGACGAGTTGAGGCTGAAGTATACATTACCAAGATCCTTGATTTTATTCTCCAAATCTGTCCTTCTCTTGTTCTCTGCATCTATTCTAGCCTGCTCTTCTGCAGCCAATCTTGCTTTTTCTTTCTCTTGGGCCAAACGCTCGGCCATAAGCCTAGCCTCTTCCTCTGCCTTTTTGGCCGCAGCGATAGAATCGGAAACCCTTTGGTTTTCTTCGATCAACGCCAACTTCTCCAATCCCTTTTTGGACAATTCCTTTTCAATTCCAAACCTGTATACTACTCCAGCGGAATGTTGCAACTGTTTGGTGGATCCTTCCTCAAGGCCCCATTTACCCATGGTATTAAAGTTTAAGCCCCACTTATCATTGAACCAGGTATTAAATCCAAAACCGGCATTTCCAGTTGTCCTGCCTACAGATCCAATATCACTATATCCGGCACCAACCTGAACGAATGGATCGAACCAGCCAGTTTCACCAATGATTTTATTAAGATCATAACTGATCATACCATCAATAGCGTAATAATCCCTCTCAACAGTATTAATCACTCCGTCAACCTTCTTACCAACATCATATTTGTTGTACGAACCAACAGCCTTTATGCCAAGGCCATTTTTAAAAAATCTACCTATACTAATTGAGGACGGATAAGGTAGTGCGTTCCAAGTATCTTTGATATTAAATAAATCATCAGCTACCGGTCTAGCCGAATCATCTACAATATTGTAGCCCAATCCTAATACCCATGAACTGGTAACAACGCTATCCTTGGCGGTAAGTTGTAATTCTTGGGCACCACTAAAATTAAAGGTGAGAGCACTTAAAAAGGTAATAGCAAACGCGTAGGTTTTCATAACAATGTAATTTTGGGATTCTTTTAAATCTTTGTCCAAAGCTATGGCAATGTTAAATGGAGACCATTTAAATTCTACAAAAAGCCTTAAAAATCGTTAAGCGGTTTCCTACAAAACCTGTAATTAAGATTTCGAAATCCTAATAATTTTTCATCTAAGAAAACGGTATTTTAACCGACGGAATGGCCTTATCATATCACCAGAGAGAAAATCTACGCTCCTTGGATAAATAAGGCAGTTTGAAATATCTTCTATTGCAGTTTTTAATTGAAAACAAGGATGGCTTAACCCTACTCCAATTGTTGGAAACTAATTTCTTTAAGGGTTAGGGGCATTTTATAAATGCTAAAA
The DNA here is from genome assembly GCF_018860365.1 of Arenibacter algicola. Lineage (GTDB taxonomy): Bacteria > Bacteroidota > Bacteroidia > Flavobacteriales > Flavobacteriaceae > Arenibacter > Arenibacter algicola_B. Next base: position 979,573 of record NZ_JAHKPO010000003.1, on the reverse strand, counting down.
GGCGTGGTGGTTACATTGGCGACTTCCTTCTTGGAAGGTGTCCGCTTTTTTGGTGCAACTACAATATTGTGGGGACCCTCAACTACAGACAACTCCACTCCCCCGACACCCACAGTAGTTCCTGCACAATATATCAAGAGTAGTTCCTTGCTAAAATCCACTTCCGGAATGGGAAGACCTGGCTTTCTGGTCTTGTTTATGTGAAGGAAAAAGTTTTTTAATGTCTTTGAATCCCTTACAACTTGAAATTCCGATTTTTCCACCCCACTATAATTATCCGTTAACAGCAGTTGAAATTCCTTTGAATTTTGCAAGGAGCTTTCAGCGTTATTCTTGGGCACACCTTTTTGCCCCGAACAAGAAATTCCCAAAAGGCATAAGAATAGTAGTAATGATCGCATTAATTCTGCTGTAAACTTTCGTGTCTCGCCAAAAGGGCTTTTTCATATATTGCCTCATATAGTGGCAATACCTTCATGATATCAAAATCCATTGCCGCCTTTGCCGCATTATTTTTAAACTTTTCCAAAGTTTGGTCATCACTCAATATCTTGAGCGCATTTTCGGCCATCTCATCCACATTGCCTACATCGCTTAAATAACCAGTAACTCCCTGACGGTTAACTTCTGGGATTCCTCCCGTATTGCTAGAAATAATGGCCACCCTATTAATCATTGCCTCCAAAGCCGCCAATCCAAAACTTTCTGTTTGCGACGGCAAAAGGAAGAGATCCGAAAAACATAGAATCCTATCAATTTCATTGCTATTTCCCAAAAAGATCACCTTGTTGGCAATCCCAAGCTCCTCGCACAAACGCTCTGCTCCTTCTTTTTCAGGTCCCTCCCCTACCATGATCAACTTGGCGGGAATTTGTTTTTGAACCTTATTAAAAATCTGTATCACATCAGGAATACGCTTTACCTTCCTAAAATTACTGATATGGGTAATAATTTTTTCATCTTCCGAGGCCATCAAGGAACGCTGACAGTCCGTGAAGTTCATACTGTATTTCCTTTTATCAATAAAATTCGGGACAACCTCTATTTCATTTTTTATATCGAACAACTCCAAAGTACTCTCCTTTAGGTTTTGGGAAACCGAGGTAACCACATCGGATTGATTAATACTAAAATTAACTGCAGGCCTATAAAAGGGGTGCTTGCCCACCAGGGTTATATCCGTACCATGTAAGGTGGTAACCATAGGGATATAAATTCCGTCCTCCTCCAACATCTTCTTCGCCATATAGCCAGCATAGGCATGCGGAATGGCATAATGTACATGCAATAACTCTATATTAAACAACTTAATAGTATCTACCAATTTACTGGAAAGAGCCAATTCATATGGCTGATAATGGAACAAGGGATACTCTGGTACATGTACCTCATGAAAGTATATCTTATTGCTCAGCAACTCCAAGCGCACTGGTTGGCGGTAAGTAATAAAATGAACTTCGTGCCCTCTATTTGCCAAGGCAATTCCCAATTCTGTTGCCACCACCCCACTACCTCCAAAAGTTGGATAACATACTATAGCTATTTTCATCTATTTATTTTTAATTCATTTTAGAGGTTGCATATCTTAGTCAAGCCTCACGGACCCCTGAACTTTTGGCCCTAAAAAACCTTAGTCGAACGAATATGGATAAAATTTCAGAATGCTTAAACCAAAATTAAACTTCCTCCTATAAACCTCCGTTTATATATTTACAAAGTAAGGATTTAATTTATTATGGCTTCATAAATAGCCTTCTGAATCCGAGTTCTTAACCCAGATTTAACCAATAGCGTATTTGAAGCCGAGGGGTAAGTTCTGTTGGATAAAAAAACATAGACCAAATCCTTATCTGGATCGGCCCAGGTGTAGGTTCCTGTAAAGCCACTATGCCCAAAACTTTTTCTGGAAACCAAACTGCAGGCTGGTCCCCCACCATGTACTTCAGGCTTGTCAAAACCTATACCCCGCCTAACATTCTGATCACAGAAATAGCAAGTATTAAACTTCTTCACTGTTCTGCCCTCGAAAAACTGTTGTCCCCCATAAAAACCATTTTGCAGATACATCTGCATAATTTTTGCCACATCATTGGCATTACTAAAAAGTCCGGCATGTCCACCTACTCCACCTTGCATAGCCGCCCCCATATCATGTACATACCCTTGAACGGTTTGGTATCTATAATAATTATCTTCTTCAGAGGGCACTATATCTCCCTTTAAAAACCTATCCAACGGATTAAATCCTGTATGCGTAGCACCTATAGGCTTGTACAAAAACTCCTCAGCCAAACTATCCAATCGCTCCTTATAGGTATCCTCAATGAACTTTTTCATAACATAATAAGCTATATCACTGTAACGATATCTATTCGATTTTAGATGCTGTCTACCAATCCGGTTATATATAGAATCCTTATAAACATCCTTTATGTACAATTGATCTGCCACCTTAACGGAATAACCGCTGGTTGGCTGCTGTCTGTAAAATTCACTTGAAGGCTTTCTTTTGTCATCCAAAGTATCGATATAAAAGGCAATCCAAGCGGGTAATCTACCATAATGGGATAACGCCTTTAGAACTGTCACATTTTTCAACTCGGAATGCGCATAGGCCGGAATAAGTTCCTCAAAGGTGTTATCCAAAGCAATTTTACCCTCTTCCTCCATCTTCATTACCATGGGCAAGGTTGCCAATATCTTGGTTATGGATGCCAAATCATAAATATGGTCCGGTGTTATTTTTTCGTCAGAATCATAGGTCGGTTTTCCAAACCCCTTGTTGTAAATTACTTTTCCCTTCCTCGCTACGACAATCTGTGCCCCTGGAAACATCAAGGAGTCAATTCCATTCTTTACCATTTCATCCACTCTTGCCAATTTACTGGAACTTATTCCAACCCTCTCCGGAAAACTATATCCCAAGCGCATCAAGGACTCCAAAGGAATTTTTGTATTGACAGGAAAGTCGGCATGGGAGGTAACGGGTAAAATCCCTTTTGCCGGAAGGGCCCCAAAAATAATCTGTGCCGTTTTTTCCTGGGCTATTTCACTATTTTGGTACCCTACGATTACTGCGTCGATACTTTCAAAAGACGGCACATCTAAAAGAGCATAGGGTTTTGCAAATATGGCAAGTATAAGATTGGAGGTACGTTCCCTCGCTATTTCTCCTAACCAGGAAAGTTCATTTTTGGTAAATTTATAGGCTTTCCAAGGGCTTTCATTACTCTTGTGCAGACCTATGATTACCAAATTGTACTCACTCAACTTCTGCTTTAAAGTGGTTATATCCTTACCATTAATCTGTGTTACTGTAGCGTATTTGTTCAATTCCTTCAGAAAGGGATCACTTTCTGCATCCCCAAACTTTACATAGGCAATTTTCTTATTTTCCAACTTCTTGATTGCCATCAAAGAAAAATCGTTTTTTACCACGGTAATGGCATTCTCGATAGCCTCCTCATAAAGTACATCATCCTCCAAAGAGTTTAGATCTTCATAAAGATTTTTGGTCTCTATAGGTCTGTAATTATTAAGGCCTACCTTATACTTTGCCATCAATATCTTCTTTACGGAAGTAGCCAGTCTATTTTCCGTAATCCTACCTTTATTATAGGCTTCCAAAAGTTTGGACTTGGCCTTGGCAACATCCAAAGGCATTAATAGAATATCGTTCCCTGCCAAAAATGCGGAGAGCTCTACCTCACCTTCCTTAGCAAAATTGGATACTCCCTTCATATTTAGCGCATCGGTGAATACCAATCCCTTGAAGTTAAGCTGTTCCTGCAATACATCCCCAATAATCTGTTCGGATAAGGACGATGGATAGCCTTCCTTTATTTCCAAGCTCGGCACACTTAAATGTGCTACCATAACACTACTGAGGCCCTCCTTGATCAATTTCTTATAGGGATATAGCTCAATACTGTCCAAACGTTCCCTAGTAAAATCTATTACCGGCAAAGCTTTGTGTGAGTCCACAGCGGTATCACCATGGCCAGGAAAATGCTTTCCACTCGATAAAACTCCGGCGTTTTCCATACCTTTCATGAAAGCAATCCCTTTTTGGGCTACGTTTTCACGATCCTCACCAAATGAACGATTCCCAATTATTGGATTCTGGGGATTAATATTGATATCTATGTCAGGGGCAAAATTAATGTGCACTCCCAATCTTTTTGCATGTTTGCCAATCCGGTTTCCTACTTTTTCCACTATGGCATTATCCTTAATAGCCCCCAAGGTCATATTCCAAGGGAAGGCATAGGTAGAATCCAATCTCATGGCCAGTCCCCATTCGGCATCCATACCTATCATGAGCGGGACTTTCGAATTCTTTTGAAAATCGTTGGTCAATTGTGCCTGGCGGACGGGACCCCCAGTAGAGAAAATGACCCCACCAATATGATGGTCCTTAATCAACTTTTTTGTTCTTTCTGTACTGGCCTTATCCTGATCCGAAGTAACCATGACCATAAACAACTGCCCCAATCTTTCATCCAGGGACATTTGACTATATGTAGTCTCTACCCAGTTTTGTTGAACCAAAGTATCCTTGGTAACCAAAGGGTTTATTTGACCTTGAACAGTGTATATTGATATTATAAATAGTAATACTAGGTAATTTAGGCGCATAAAAAAATCCATCTTTGATGGTAACTAAGAATTATTTGAATTATTATACTTATCCGAAAAACAACCCAAACCTTTGGTTTAGCTGTATTTTCAAGCGGTGTAGCTTACATAAAACGAGCATGCCAGCTTTCTTCTGCCGGCACCTCCCAATGATTCTGGTATTCGTGCTTATTCGTTACCAAATTATTAAAGACAATGGTATTTTTGGAAACAGCTTTTTGCTTGGCCATTTTTTTGAAGTCGACCAAAGATTTGTAAGCCACAAAATCGCCCTGCTTATAAGAAACGTTCATTTTGTCCAAGAGTTCCACCTTGTACTTCTGCTCCAGCTGCTGAATAAAGCGTACCGAAGCATCTATAGAGCACCCAGTGGCAGCGTTGAGGGTTTGATCTAGGGCCAGGATAATAAACCTGTTGTACCTAATTTCATAGCCAGCGCGCAAATCGCTTCCGTGGGCAGTCCATTCCGCAATAAAGGTATCCAGCTCCTGCCTTAGTTGCTGTAATTCTTCTTCAGAAAAACTTCTACTGGCTTGAAAGATCCAAACTCTAGATTCATCCGGCAATGTGTTAAATTCTACGAGCATTTATTAAATTTTTAATGTTCACCCAAACGATTCTCTTATTTAGTATATCGTTCAGTACTATTCTACCTGGTCTTGATCTTGGTCTGTCTAATTCTAAAGTGTGGTTATATGCTTATATAGATACCTCTTTACCTATTCAAAGTAATGCAAGGATATCACGGTTATTGTTGTGACAAATTTACAAATCCTCTGCGCTGGCAATCAACTCCGCAATATCCATTACCGCCACGGAGGATTCTTTTTCCTTATTTTTCACACCATCGGTCAACATGGTGTTGCAAAAAGGACAACCAGCAGCTATTATTTCCGGTTTAATGTCCAGGGCCTGTTCCGTGCGTTCAATATTAATATCTTTATTTCCCTTTTCCGGCTCTTTGAACATTTGAGCCCCTCCTGCACCACAACACAGCCCACGTTTTTTACAATTTTTCATTTCCACCAGTTCGGCATCCAACTTGCGTATTAAGTCGCGTGGAGCTTCATACACATTGTTGGCCCTCCCCAAATAACATGGGTCATGAAAAGTAATTCTTTTGCCTTTAAACTGACCACCTTCCATACTGATTCGGCCTTCATCCAATAACTGTTTTAGAAATTGGGTATGATGTACCACCTCATAATTACCTCCTAGGCCAGGATATTCATTTTTTAAGGTATTAAAACAATGAGGGCAAGCTGTTACCACTTTCTTCACCTCGTAGGCGTTTAAAACCTCAATATTGGTCACCGCCTGCATTTGAAACAAAAATTCATTACCAGCCCTTTTTGCTGGATCACCCGTACAACTCTCTTCGGTACCCAAAACAGCAAAGCTAACATTCGCCTTATTCAAAATCTTGACAAAGGCCTTTGTTATTTTTTTTGCCCGATCATCAAAACTTCCAGCGCAGCCCACCCAAAACAATACTTCAGGTTGTTGTCCTGCTGCAAAAAGTTCAGCCATTGTGGGTACTTTCAATTCATTTTCCATGATAACGGTAATTTCTTTATGATTCCTTGGACCAGTTAAGCCTATCCATTTGGTTGAATGGCCAAGGCGCCCCATTATTTTCAATATTTCCCATCATATTATTTAAGTCCGATGGTGCGGCAGATTGCTCCATAACCAAATATTGACGCATATCCATTATAATGGACAAAGGATCAATACTAACGGGACAGGCCTCTACACAAGCATTACAGGAGGTACATGCCCAAAGTTCCTCATTAGTTATATAATCTCCCAACAACTGTTTACCATCTGCAACGAACTCTCCCTTATTGGCATCAATATTCTTGCCAACTTCTTCCAACCTATCCCTAGTGTCCATCATAATCTTACGAGGGGATAATTTCTTACCCGTTTGGTTGGCCGGGCATTCACTGGTACATCGCCCACATTCCGTACAGGTATAGGCATTTAGCAATTGTACCCATTTTAGGTCCATAACATCCGAAGCTCCAAATTTCTCAGGCATGGGTGCATTCTCATCGGGAGCAGCGAAGGGATCTGCACTTGGATCCATCATTAGCTTTACTTCCTTAGTCACCGCCTCTAAATTCTCGAACTGCCCCTTGGGTCTTAACTTTCCAAAATACGTATTTGGAAATGCCAATAGAATATGTAAATGTTTGGAATAATATAAATAATTCAAAAACAATAGAATACCTACAATGTGCAACCACCATGCAGATCGTTCAATCATGATTATGGTCGACATGGACATCTCTTGGAACAAAGGGGCAATAAACTGGCTTACAGGAAATGCTCCTGCCTTGGTATAATGTGCCGCATCCATTTGTTGTAATTGATAATCCGAGGCGTTCATGGTCAAAAAAAGTATCATCAGGACCAATTCTATATAAAGAATTAGATTTCCATCTTTCTTTGGCCACCCGCTCATCTCCGGATTCAGGAATCTCCTTAACTTAATGAGGTTTCTGCGGATCCAAAAGATAACAACCGCTATAATGACCAACAAGGCCAATATTTCGAAAGATCCGATTAGGAAACTGTAAAATCCACCTAAAAAGGCAAATATCCTATGGGTACCAAAAAGGCCATCTATAATGATCTCCAGTACCTCAATGTTAATAATGATAAAACCTAGATAGACAATGATATGAAGAATTCCCGCAATAGGACGTACCACCATTTTGGTCTGTCCCAGGGCTATCCTGAACATATTGTTCCACCGTTGGGATTTATTATCGCTGGTGTCGACCGCTTTACCCAATTTTATATTTCGGGAGAGCTTTTTAATATTTTTTGCAAAAAATCCAATTCCCGCAAAAAGTATAATTGCAAAAATTATATTAGGAATATACTCCATATTGTGATTCTCTATTTTTCGGCCGGGTCTTCTTCAGGAATGGCGTAATCTATTTGCTTTTTACCAAAAACGGAAACATTTACATACCTCTTTGGATTTAGGCGAAAATCCTGCAAAAGCAAATCAAGTTCCCTAGAGGCGTCGGCTAGATTGTTATAAAGCGCTTTGTCATTGACCAATTTTCCCAAGGAACCCTCACCACCTTCGATTTTCACCATCATATCATTAATTTTCCCCATGGTAGACTGCAGCCCTTTTATGGTCTTGCCCAAACCAGCATTGGCCAGGGTATCTGAAAGTTTGTTGAAATTATCGGTTATAACACCCAAATTACTAATGGACTTATCCAGATCATCCTTATTATTCGTTAGAATTTGGTTTAGGGAATTGGCACTGCCCTGAAAACTTTTCACCAATTGGTTCAATCCGGCAATACTTTCCCTTAGATCCTTTTTTGTTTTTAGATCCAGAATATCATTAAAGTTCATCAATAGAGAGTCGGCATTGGTTACAGCCCCTTCCACTTTCATTTGCAAGGGAGTCAAGCGTTGCTGTACCAATTCAGTAAGTCCCGGCCTGGTACTGGAAGGCAAGGTATCTCCTGATTTTGCCATGACGGCATCATCAAAAACAGGCTTTATCTGTATACCCTTTCCCCCTATAATTCCGGTATCATATAATTCTGCATTACTGTTTTTGGAAAAAGAGAAGCTGTTGTCTACCGTAAAGGTTACCAAAAGATTCCCTGAGGCATCATTGAATTTAATATCATTTACCTTCCCAACGGTGAAACCATTTATAGTAACCTGTGTTCCGGATTGTAATCCTCCCACATGGTGATATACCGCATAGAAAGTTTTGCTATTATCGAAAAGAGGTGTAGATTTTAAATAACTAAAACCAAGTATGAACAAAAGGATACCCCCCAAGACTATAATACCCGTTTTTATTTCCCTAGATATTTTCAAAAGCTTTTATTTTCAGTTTCTAACAAAATTAGAAATAATTTTTAGAAGAGTGACTATTATTCCGAAACGTATTTAAGAGCCTCCGTTTCAGAAATACGCACCCCATCCTTATAGGCTACTATATAAGATGTATTATACCCTTTGGCATCTGCATTGCTCTTTAAAAGTGTGGCTTGGAAATGGGAATCCGTATTGCCGTACATATAACGATATAAATTATTGTAAGGCTCTTTGGACAAGGTATTTAAACCTTTAAAATTCTCCGAGTTCAATGGAATATTTTTTGAGCTGGCAAAAATTTGCACTTTGAAAATAATATTTTCAGATTTCTTGGGCTCCTTTTCAACTGTTTTGGGCTCTTCTTTCTTAATGGGTTCTTTTGCTATTTCCTTGGTGGTATTATCCGCTTCATTCTTTACCACTAGCACTGTCTTGGGTATATTCTTAACCGGTTTTTGCTCTAGGACCAGTTGTTCAGATTTCTTTTCTCCAGTGTTGGCCACTGCTTTGTCGGCCGATTTCTTAACCTCCTCCTGTTTAGGTACAGGGGCAACTGGGGTATTGTTCATAGCAATCTGATCTGTTCCCGATATTATCTCGCCCTTATAGGCTAAAATGGCATCGGCAATGGCCTTGCCCATTTCGTTATGTCCTTTTGATGAATTTAAATAGGCGCCTTCATCCCTATTCGTTAAAAAACCGGTTTCTACCAAAACACTGGGCATAAAGGTCTGGTGAAGAACAATAAAACCAGCTTGCTTCACTTTTCTATCGGTTCTCTTCAACTTATTCGAAAAATTATCCTGCATCAATTTTGCAAGGTTGATACTTTGATCCAGAAACTCCTCTTGCATAATGGTAAGACCAATTATGGATTCTGGCGAATTAATATCGTAAGCAGCATATCTACTTTCATAATTATCCTCCAGATATATTACCGAGTTTTCCTTCTTTGCAATTTCAAAGTTTTGTTTATTGGCATGCAATCCCAATACAAAAGTACCTGCCCCATGGGCATCGGAACTATGCGAATCACAATGTACTGAAACAAATAAATCAGCATTGGCCTTATTGGCTATTTCGCCTCTGCGGTATAGATCCACGAAGGTATCGTCCTTACGCGTATAAATGACCTTGATGTTGGGATTCCTTTCCAAAATTTCCCCAACCTTTAGAACAATCTTTAAGGCTATATTTTTTTCCAAATATCCGTTCCCCAAATTACCAGGATCATGCCCCCCATGCCCCGCATCCAAAACAACGACAAATTTTCCGTCATTGTCATCGGTCTCCATATTTTTACTGAAAGAAGTCAGGAAATATGTTAAAATTATAAATGGAATAATATAAAACCGTTTCATATTCATATAACTAGAGATAATTTGATCTTTTAATTAGGTTAAATTTATCGCAATACCCTACAAGCGGAACAAAAAATATATGTAAGTTTGAACCCAAAATGTAGCTAAACCGTTACAAAAATAGGATATATAGCTTTGCAATCAAATAAACATCATGTACTTTTCCTATTGCTCCTATTATATGGTGCATTTACTGCATCTGCCCAAGAAGATCAAATTAAGCCCCTGCCCATTGTTGCTTTTAGGGATACTATAAAAGCCCCTCTTTTGCCCGATCCCAAATTGCAGGATACCCTTTTAACGGATACTACAAAAGTAGACTCTTTAAACGGTAAAAAGCCGCTTCTCCTGGACAAAATAAAATACAAGGCCAAGGATTATGTAAAGATGAGCCAAAAAGATCAAAAAATATATCTATATAACGAGGCTGAACTCTATTATCAGGATACCGAATTAAAGGCCGGGATCATTATAATGGACTACATAAAGAATGAAGTCTATGCAGGGCGTTTAAAAGATTCCCTAGGGAATTATACACAATTGCCATTTTTTAAACAGGGTACAAATGAAGTTATTCCAGACTCCATACGGTTTAATTTTGACACCCAAAAGGCGATTATATGGAATTCCAGAACCGAACAACAGGCCGGTTTGGGGCAATTGGGCAGTGATGCCATGAAGGTCTATGCCGAGATTACCAAGAAAGAAAACGATTCTGTTTATTTCCTTAGCGAAGGCAAGCTAACAACATCCAAGGATACTGTAAACCCGGATTATTACATCCGTGTTAAAAAAGCAAAATTTGTACCCCAAAAGAAGGTAATTGCCGGATTCAGCAACCTATATATAGCCGACGTGCCCACCCCCGTGGCCCTTCCTTTTGCTTATTTTCCTTTGACCGTTGGCAGAACGGCAGGAGTAATGATGCCTACTTTTGGAAGCGACCCTACCAGGGGATATTTTTTGCAGAACGGAGGATACTATGTTCCCATAAACGATTATGTAGATCTTACCCTAACCGGAGATCTATATGCCAATGGCAGTTATGGTCTAAGATCTCAATCCGTATATAGCAAAAGATATAAATATAGAGGGAATGTAAATTTTAGGTATGAAAATCTGGTCACCAGTCAAAAAGGATTTAGTGATTACAGCAGATCTACTATATACAATATTCAAGTTTCACATGCCCAAGATGCCAAAAGTAATCCTAATTCCAGGTTCCAAGCCTCGGTAAACCTAGGGAGTAGTTCCTATTACAGGAATTCCCTATTGCAACAGAACCTGCCCAACACCCAGGTAAACAATTTATCATCCTCCATATCCTATTCCAAGACGTTCCCGGAATATCCGTCAGTAAACCTAAGTTTAACGGCCACGCATAACCAAAACACCAATACCGGGGTAGTGGATGTAACCCTGCCCACCTTGCAAGCCAGTATGGAACGTATTTTTCCTTTCGCTCCACGTGAAGGTATAAAAAAAGGAATCATTCAAAATGTAAACTTTCAATATAACCTAAACGCCAGGAATAGCATTACTACAACAGAAGACGATTTTTTAACGAGTAGAATGTTCGATAATGCACGTTTTGGCGCCCGAAATACTATTCCCCTAAGTACCAATTTTAAAGTGGCCAAACATTTTAGCGTAAGTGTAGGTGGCTCCTATGAGGATATTTGGGCCATAGAAACTTATGAAAGGGGTTATGACGCGGACACCAAAAGTGAAGTTGTTACGGATACCATCAATGGATTTGACCGCTATGGCACCTATAACTTTAGTGCAAGTATCGGGACCACTTTATACGGTTTGGTAAACTTTGGGGAGGATAAAAAAATACAGGCCATTAGACACGTAATGAGGCCATCTGTTAGTTATGGCTACACCCCCTCATTCGATCAATATTATGACAGCTATATAGGTGCCGATGATGAATTGGAATTATATAGTAGGTTTGAAGGAACCTTGAACGGGGCTCCCGGACTAAACAAATCTAGTTCAATGAGTTTTTCCCTGGGCAACCAATTTGAAGCAAAGGTTCGCGACAAAGATTCCACGGCCACTAAACCGAAAAAAATATCACTATTAAGCAATCTTAACCTGTCGACCGGTTATAATTTTGAAGCAGATTCCTTAAAACTAAGTCCGTTGAACCTTAGTGGGGGAACCAACATACTCAACAATAAAATGGCTATTAACTTTGGCGCCAGTTTCGACCCCTATGCCATAGATAATAATGGAACCCGTATAAACACCTTCAATGTGGACAACGGCGGAAGCCTATTTAGGCTTACAACTGCTAGAGCCAACCTTAGCTACTCCCTAAGCAGTGAAACTTTTGGAAAAAAGAAAGAGGACAAGAAAGAGGACAATAAAGATGAATACGACTATGTAGCAGCAAGTGGTGGTAGGGACGATGACCTTTTTGGAAGGGCCAATGACTTTAACGAAAATAGACCGGAAGATGAAAGGGACAAAGATTCCGAAGACGTTGAAAACCCGGTTTATGGCACAAAATTACCTTGGGACCTAAGATTGGCATATGCTGTAAATTATAGCAATTCCAATAGACAAAACACTATTGGTAGCCATTCCTTAATGTTTTCCGGAAATATTCAGCTTTCCCCTAGATGGAAAATTGGAGGTTCTTCCGGTTACGATTTCAAAAATAAAGGATTTACCCTAACCCAACTAAGATTTGAAAGGGACCTTAAAAGTTTTAGAATGAACTTTAACTGGACTCCTTTTGGAACCTATAAACGTTGGTATTTCTTCATAGGAATAAAAAGCTCCATACTACAAGACCTTAAGTGGGAAAATAGAAGTAAAGCCAACTAGTATACTTTTAGCTATGGGTATTTGCCCAGCCAATGGGGCCATTAAAGACCCAAATTCTTTTTCATAAATTATTCAACTTCATTTTGTGGAATTTATTAAGGCGGAAAAAGCAATTAAAATAACCCCACGTACAGTAAGATGGGTTAATAAATCTTATCTTTAGCAATAGGAATTAAACGGTTGCATAAGCTAAATTTTGTAGGCAATGCCCAAGTGCCATTTAATGGCCAAGGCAAGCCTACCAAAGATTTTACTTGGTGTACAGCTGTTCCTTTATAAAGATTCCCAATTAAGTCCTTGTGTCGTTGGCCAATACTGTGCCTTTTTATCCTAAAGCCATTAAATGTACTTAAACTGCCACACATATTACAGCCTTCGTTTCGGAACCCTATCCGAGGTGGAACTGCTGGAACTGGCCGAAAAGAACCACATAGATCATTTGGCACTAACCGATATCAACAACACTTCGGCAGGATTAAACTTTGTAAGGAAAGCACAGGAAAAAGGCATTAAACCTATCCTGGGAATCGATTTTAGAAACGGTGTAGATCCTTGTTTTATTGGTTTGGCCAAAAACAATCATGGCTACAAGGAATTGAACAATTTCTTGTCCGAACACCTCCACCATAACAAGAAGTTTAATTCCCGAGCTCCAATTTTTAACCATGCTTTCGTAATATATCCGTTTGAAAAAGTATTGCTAAATAAACTTGATACTTTTTTGGAGCATGAGTTTATAGGTATATCTATTAGAGATCTTAGGAGGTTACCCTTTACCAAAATAATGGATTATAAGGATAAATTAGTAGTTCAACAAGCTGTTACTTTTCGGAATAAGCGCGATTTTAATGCTCACCGTCTGCTTCGCGCCATTGACAACAACATCCTCTTAAGTAAATTACCCCCTAGTGAGGAAGCCGATCCTGAAGAAAAAATGCTTCCTATGGATAATCTGTTATCCGCTTTTTCCGAGTATCAATTTATTTTGGAAAACACCGAACGATTAATGCAGTCCTGCAATATTTATTTTGATTTTTCAGAAGACAGAAAGCCCCAAAACCTTGTTTCATATCTAGGTGACGCTAAAAAGGACGAGGCCCTATTGGAAGAATTATGTCAGAAAGGCTTGCCCGAAAGGTACAAACACATCAAAATAGATAAGGTAATTCTGGATCGTCTCCAAAAGGAATTGGACCTGATAAAAAAAATGGGGTTTGTATCCTACTTTCTTATTAATTGGGATATAGTTTCCCATGCCAGAAAACAGGGCTTCTTTTATGTGGGCCGGGGAAGTGGAGCGAACAGTATAGTAGCTTATTTGCTCCATATTACCGATGTAGACCCTATTGAATTGGACCTGTACTTTGAGCGTTTTATTAACCTATACCGGGTAAACCCTCCCGATTTTGATATAGACTTTTCATGGAAAGACCGGGAGGCCATGACCCAATATATCTTTGAGCGTTTCCCCAATGTTTCACTCTTGGGCACCTATGTTACCTTTCAGGAAAAAGGGGTTGTGCGAGAACTGGGTAAGGTGTTTGGACTGCCCAAAGAGGAAATAGATATACTATGCGCTAGAAAGTATAATGTTCCTGAATTGGATAAGGTAGCCTTATTGGTACTTAAGTACGGGCAATTACTTAAAGGAATGCCCAATTATTTAAGTATCCATGCTGGTGGTATCCTTATCACCGAAAAACCCATTCATTATTTTTCCGCCACCCACCTCCCTCCCAAAGGTTATCCTACCACACAGTTCGATATGGTGATAGCAGAAGATGTTGGTCTCTTTAAATTTGATATCCTATCCCAACGTGGTCTGGCCAAAATTGAAGAGACCTTGGAAATCATAAGCTATAATCAACCAGAGCAAATAAGCAGCATAGATATCCATGATATTGCCCAATTTAAAACTGACCCCACCATCAACAACTTGGTTAAGAGCGCCCAGTGTATGGGCTGCTTTTATGTTGAATCACCAGCCATGCGGATGTTGCTCAAAAAACTGGAAGTGGATAATTATCTGGGATTGGTAGCTGCCAGTTCCATAATACGCCCAGGGGTAGCCAAAAGTGGCATGATGCGGGAATACATACTTCGCCATCGGGACCCACAACGTGCCAAGGAAAGGGCACATCCGGTTATGCTCTCCATTATGCCAGAAACCTACGGCGTAATGGTGTATCAGGAGGATGTAATTAAGGTAGCCCACTATTTTGCCGATCTTACCTTGGGAGAGGCAGATGTTCTAAGACGAGGAATGAGCGGCAAGTTTCGCTCTAGGGAAGAGTTCCAAAAAGTAAAGGACAAGTTTGTGGACAATTGTAGAAAGAAAGGCTATGAGGATAAACTTATTTTTGAAATATGGGACCAGGTCGCAAGTTTTGCTGGTTACGCCTTCGCAAAGGGTCATTCGGCCTCCTATGCGGTTGAAAGCTATCAGACCTTATTCCTAAAAGCTTATTACCCTTTGGAATATATGGTGGCCGTACTTAACAATGGAGGCGGCTTCTACAGTGCCGAATTCTATATCCACGAAGCACGCATGCTAGGAGCCAGAATAAATTCTCCATGCATAAACAAAAGCTTTATGGCCAATTGCATTTATGGGAAAGAAATATACCTAGGATACATGTACCTCAGAGATTTGGAAGGAAAGGTAGTAGAGCACATTATAACTGAAAGAAACACAAATGGACCATATTTGTCTTTGACCAATTTTCTGGATAGGGTCTTTATTTCCATAGAACAATTGAGTATCCTTATCCGTATCGATGCCTTTGGATTCACAGGGGTAAATAAGCACGAACTGTTATGGCAAGCTCATCTATCTCTATCCAAAAACACCAAACTGGACCATCCAAAATTATTTAATGCTACCCATCAACACTTCGAAATTCCCAAACTATACGCCACCGATTTGGAAATGGCCTTTACCCAATTGGAACTTATGGGATTTACCCTTTGCAGTCCGTTCGATATTTTGGCGGAACCGCCCAGTAACACACATGGAAAAAGAGACCTTGAAGCTTATCTAGGCAAGAACATTGATATTTACGGCTATCTGGTAACCGTAAAAAATACAAGGACCCATCAGGGAACCCGAATGAATTTTGCCACCTTGGTAGATCAACACGGGGAAGTATTTGACACTGTACTTTTTCCTCCAATAGCTGCAAAATACTTTTTCAGGGGAAGAGGCATCTATCGCTTTTATGGAAAAGTGGTAAGTGAATTTGGCTTTCTGAGCATAGAGGTCATAAAAATGCAAAAACAGGATTATATTCCAGATCCTAGGTATGCCGATATGAAAACAAGTGTATTAAGGCATAATTCTAATAATAAATAAAACAGGATCTATTTGGCTGCCCGGAATAGTTTATAAAAATGGCCAGCAATGGATTCAACCCCTACCAACCAGAGTCAAGTGTTTTGAAGGGTTACCGTGTGCCTGGATAATTCTTGAATGAAATTATAAATTACTTAAAAAACAAAATCAACAGCCCTTTTTAAAAAGATAATTTCGTGAGGGCATTCCTATAAAAACTATTTTCATTAGATTCGATGTAACAAAATAACCCAACCAGTAAAACCAAAATTTACCATGTCTTGTTTTTGTAACCGGTCCAACATATGAGGAAGCGTATAGAAGCAATATTAAGGCAGGAAATCCCCTATTTGGATTCCGCTGGAAGCAAACTGTTATTGATTGGCTTTATTAGTCTGTATTCTTTCATTTTCATCAATATATATGCCCCTTACAACATTAATAAATGGGGCGAAAATTATTATTGGGAGTTTATACTCATAGGCTTTAGTGTGCTTATTTTTACCCATTTTATCCTGCGAACAATATTTGGGCCCAAAAGATTTAAAATCTATAGTTTACTCCCTTGGGGACTTATGGAAATGGGATTAATGGCCATTATATTCGAGATTGCCTATAGTCCGCCAATGCGAACGCTTCAAGAACAAATTTCCGAATTCCTACTTACCTTTTGGCAAATAGGTTTAGTAGTGGTGGTGCCCTATACACTGTTTTTGTGGTATGCCCAAATCAAACAAAAATTATCCTCCTTCAAAGAGGAAATACAATACAACATAAAAAATGCAAGCACCAAAGGAAACAGTGAATTATTGATTTTAAATGGAGAAAACAATAAAGTGGTATTGGCCATAAAATACAACCAATTATTGTACATCAAATCTGCAGGAAATTACCTGGAACTCTTTTACTTTACAGGAGAAAAAATCAACAAGGAACTTATTAGGATGAGTTTCAAGGAGTTGGATGAAATTATCTCGGACCCTAAGGTAATTCGCGTCCATAGATCCTATATGGTAAATACGGTATACATCAACTCTGCAAAGAAAACAAAAAAAGGATATGCCCTTAATATCCAATATATCCCAGAAGAAAAAATCCCCGTTTCATTTGGTTACAAGACCGAGTTTGAAAAAATACTACAACCAAAAAAAATGTCCCATTAATCCCAAATACGGATATTTCATCACAAAGTATAGTAGACATAATAGTTAGTTGAAACACCCTTGTTAATTTGTACCAATAGTGTATCTGTCTATACCAATGAACGGGGTAACACACATCTGTTTTCACACACAAGTGGGACCTGTTAGTTTAAATACGGTAATGAAATCCACATGTGATCTGGCACATACACAGTCCTAAATATTATTGAACAACTGAAGTATAAATTAAGACCAGATGATAAACAGTAAGGTCATTTTAAAAGCAATTCTACCGGTGGTAATTCTTGGAATCTTGGCATTGGCATTTTTTGCGGGCCAAAGACCTTCAAGCTATTATCCCGTTCCACTTTTAAAAGGCTCCTGCCCTCCCGGATTTAAGCTGAACGAAAACAATGAGTGCATTGCAAAAAATCTATATAGTCAATACGAAAAAACCAACAAAGCTGGTGTAGGTGGTCTAAAATCGGCCTTACCGGAAATTAGGGATGGTTTTTCTCCACAGGAAATCGATTTGGGAAGGTATTTGTTTTTTGATCCCGTCCTGTCTGCCGATCAAACCGTCTCCTGTGCCTCATGTCACGATCCCAACAAAGGATTAAGTGATGGACTCGCAGTTAGCCGAGGTATAGATAATAATAAATTGAAAAGGGCCGCACCGTCACTTTATAACGTCGGCTATCTAAAAAAGCTCTTTTGGGACGGTCGTGCCTCGACCTTGGAAGAGCAAATGCTGGAACCATTGTTTTCCGAGATAGAAATGGGAAATACACCAGAAAATTTACTCAGGACCATCAATGATATTGAAAATTATAAAAAATTATTTGCTGAAGCCTATCCCAACAGGCATAAGGATGAGCCCATTTTGCTCAAGGAAATCACCAACGCCATAGCGGCCTTCCAATCTTCATTGGTTTCCTTGAATAGTAAATATGACCAATATGCGCATGGTTATGATGGAGCCCTGAACAAAAACGAAATAGAAGGGCTTAATATATTCAGATCTTTCGTGGCACGCTGTGCTGAGTGCCATACCCCTCCCCTATTTACCAACCAACAATTTGCCGTTATCGGCACTCCAGAACCTGATGGATTACCGTTAGATCCTGGGGCCGAAATTCCCTTTACTGACAAAAGCTTGAGAGGGGCATTTAAGGTTCCCAGTCTAAGAAATATAGCAGAAACAGCTCCCTATATGCACTCCGGAAGATTCAAAACCCTTCGGGAAACCGTTCAATTTTATACGGACGGTAGGGGTCATGCGGTACCTGAGGGCGAAAACTTATTGATCCATTGGCACATATGGGAACCCAATTTAACCGAGTACGAATTGGACCGTTTAGTGGATTTTCTTAAAACCCTGACCGACGAATCATTTAAACCAAAAGTTCCGAAGGTACTGCCTTCAGGACTTCGTATACCCTCTTAATTAATAATCAATTAAAAAATGAAGAAAAAATCACCTTTTTTAAAAATCCTCGGATCCATAGTACTATTGGGTATTGGGGTGTTCCTAGGAAAATCGTTCTTCGGACAAAAAAATATGGAGACTGTCCCCATTCCTTCTTCCATGAAATATAGAAATGTGGGACATACCAAAGACACCACACAAGTAGCTTCCGATCGAGAATTTACAGGAAAAATTATAGAAGTCAAAAAGGGCTCCTCCATTCAGGATGCCGTAAAAGAGGCTAATCCAGGGGATCTAATACGTGTATATCCAGGAACTTATTCGGAGAACGTATACATTGATAAGGATGACATTAGCCTACAAGGCGTAGTAATCAAAGGAGAATGGCCAACATTGGATGGCAAAAAGAAAATAAACGATGCCTTCCTCTATTCCGGTAATGGAATTCTTATAGAGAATTTTAAAATAATCAACTACAAAGGCAATGGCATAATGGGCCAAGCCGGTAACAATTTTGTAATACGCAACAACTGGATTATTGATACTGGGGTTTATGGCATCTTTCCACAGTATGGTAAAAATGGGCTGGTGGAACATAATATACTGAGTAAAATTGCGGATGCAGCCATATATATCGGCATGTGCGATAATGTAGATGTGCGCCATAACGAAGTATTTGATAATGTTGCGGGCATTGAGATTGAAAATTCCAGGCACTGTTTGGTAGAAAACAATTATGCCCACAACAATACAGGTGGACTATTGGCCTTTGTAACCCCTGGTCTTCCCATAAAGACCACCTTTGATGTTATACTGCGGAATAACTTTGTCGTAAACAACAACCATGAAAATTTTGGTGCCCCTGGATCAACAGTTTCCGGAATTCCATCCGGTACGGGTATTTTAATTATGGCCGCCGATGATGTCATTGTAGAGAACAATATTATTACGGGAAATAATAACACAGGGATTACCATAGTGGATCTCGCTACAGGTGCTCCCAAGGCAAATGACCCCAATTCCGAAGGAAATCCGGACAGAGTGGTTATACTGGATAATATCATGTTCAATAACGGCAATGACCCAACAGGTGAAATAAAGGCAATCATGCTTACACAAATGGACACGAAGGGGCCCGATATTTTTGCCTATGGCGGTGGAACGGGCAGTACCATCAGGGATAAGAACAAATACCGAACATTTGGCTTGGATGGCTATGGTGCGTCCCAGATTACGGATACAGAAGACATTGCTACTATGATGACCCCATCCCCTGTACCCCCAAGGTCCGTATCAAAAGAAGAACTGGGCGAGCTTACTTATTATGGGGTCTGCGCAGGTTGTCACGCTTTTGGTACCAGATTGATAGGGCCGCCAACCGAAATCCTTCAGGCAATTCACTATGACAATCCCCAAGGCATAGTAGACTATATCACTGCTCCAAAAAACCTTAGGGAAGACTATCCGGAAATGCCGCCACAAAATTATTTATCGGAGGAAGCTAAAATGGCGGTTGCCGAATATATTCTGGCTTTGAAGCATTGAACCAGGGAAAGAGACTAAGAAAATAACAACATCAATATATTTCCCCTTATCATTCTTACATTAAAGTTAGAACTGAATACAAAATATAACGATTGAATTAGTTCCAATATTCACTTTCATTTTGATGTGATTTAGAACATAATTTTTATAATATCCCCGAACGAATAAGTTTGGGGATGTTTTTTATATTAATTTAATGCCATGAAGATATTAGAAAAACAGCGCGATTTTTTTGCAACTCAAAAGACCAAGGATGTTTCAGTCCGAAAAGAGGCCTTAAAGCGATTGCAAAAAGAAATAATTGCGCGTGAGGATGACATTGCGGAAGCCATTTACAAAGATTTCAAAAAACCTAAGTTTGAGACCTTTGCAGCGGAAACGCAATTCGTCTTGGCGGAATTAAAATTGACATTAAAAAATATTGACCAATGGGCCAGTCCTGAAAGAAAATCCGCCTCTCTAATGAATTGGCCCTCTTCTGATTGGATCTATAAGGAGCCCTATGGTGCTGTATTGATTATTGCTCCATGGAACTATCCATTTCAATTGGCATTTGCCCCTATGATCGCGGCTGTTGCGGCAGGAAATACAGTTGTAGTAAAACCTTCAGAAGTTACACCCTATACGTCATCGATCATCTCCGAAATTATCAGCGCAGTTTTTTTACCGGAACATGTTACCGTTGTGGAAGGCGGTGTGAAAGTATCCCAAGACCTTTTGGCCCAAAAATGGGACTACATATTTTTTACGGGAAGTACCCGTGTCGGGCAAATAGTATATGAATCAGCAGCAAAACACCTTACTCCAGTCACCTTGGAACTAGGGGGGAAAAACCCTACCATAGTGGATGAAACGGCATCCATTAATCTGGCCGCAAAACGCATTGTTTGGGGCAAATTCCTAAATGCCGGCCAAACCTGCATTGCCACGGATTATATACTTGTTCACAAAGAAGTGAAGGACAAACTTGTGGCGGCATTAAAACAAAACATAACCAAATGCTACGGAGAAAATATAGAACAATCTCCGGATTTTTCGCGCACCGTAAGCAAAGCTCATTTTGAAGGTTTAAAAGATATGTTGGAGGGTGAGGAAATTCTATTTGGCGGCAATAGTAATGATGAAGATAATTATCTGGCCCCAACTATAGTTAATGAGCCTAAATTGGACAGTAAATTGATGAAGGGCGAAATTTTCGGACCCATACTTCCAATTATTGCCTATATAAATGAAGCCGATATTGAGCGGCATATAACTAACTATGGCAAACCCTTGGCTACCTATATATTTTCCACCCGAAAAGCCTTCCAGAAAAAGATAATCAATAGGTACAGTTTTGGCGGAGGAGCTATCAACGACACTGTAATACAAATCACGAATAAAAAACTCCCTTTTGGCGGAGTTGGTGCAAGTGGAATGGGAGCCTATCATGGCAAAAGATCTTTTGACCTTTTTTCACATCAAAAGGCCATTATTAAAAAAGCTAATTGGTTGGATGCACCACTTCGATATCCCCCTTATAACCTACCTATGAAGTTGGTAAAGAAAATAAAATATTTGTTTTAGGCATTTTGTATGATAGATAGCCAAGGAGTCAAGCTCCTTTTATTTTTATCGTACCCTTCAAAAAAAGGTTTAGGAATTTCTTTTTGACCAAATGAAAAACCTACATCTTAGCACTACGGTCATAGTAAAAACAAAAATTGATAAAACAATTTAAATCCCCATTTTACAGCATTCCCAAGGATTCATTTTTAACAATCTATTAACGATTATTATTTATACCTTAGAATTGGTAATCAGATAAAATAGAATTTAGGCAAATGCCTTTCCTTCTTTATTATCATGCCTCTATATAATTCTATTTTTTCCTATGCACATAGCATCTACATAATGTATCATTTAGCAAGTGCCATCTGGCCTTGTAAAAATAAGAAGGGGCATTAGCTCTATTCCAAAGACATAATTCCTCCATTAATCAATTGCAATAGGTAACAAAATCCTATATACATCAGAATAATTTACAATAATTAATTCCCTGACCCAACTCAGGCCAAACTGAAAATGTTATGAGAACAAACAATAGATTTCAAAATAAAATATCATGCTAATTACAACCCTTTTTTTCATTGCCGGCTACATGATAATAGCCCTGGAGCATGTTGTTAAAATAGATAAGGCGGCGACTGCCCTGTTTATAGGGGTAGTATTATGGGTTATTGTTGCCCATACGGGAGTAGATTTTTCAGAAACCATAACAAAGCTTAAGGAGCATTTTGAAGAAATAGCTGAAATCCTATTCTTTCTACTTGGAGCAATGACCATCGTTGAATTAATAGACATCCACAACGGTTTTGAAATTATTCTTAGAGTCATAAAGACCAGAAGCATGTTAGTGCTTCTTTGGGTACTATGTTTACTGACCTTTTTCCTATCTGCTGTATTGGACAACCTCACCACTACAATTGTAATGATGGCCATTTTAAGGAAATTTTTGACCAGCAAGTCGGACCTATGGTATTTTGCAGGGTTTATCATCATTGCTGCCAATGCAGGTGGTGCCTGGTCACCCATTGGCGATGTCACGACCATTATGCTTTGGAATGGTGGTCAAGTTTCCACAAACACCATAATAGCCGAGGTATTTTTACCTAGCTTGGTTTGTTTATTGGTTCCATTGCTAATTGCCTCATATCATTTTAAGGGCAAAACTATTGAAGCAGAAGTACCCACAACCCCTAAGATCCAACAAATAAGCCCGAAGGAAAGTAATTTTATTCTACTTTTAGGTGTAGGCCTACTTCTAATGGTACCCGTATTTAAGGCCATTACCCATCTACCACCTTTTTTGGGTATGCTATTGAGCCTATGTCTTTTGTGGTTGACCACAGAAATATTACATAAAAATAAGCCTATTGAACTAAAACATCATTTATCCGTGGCGTCTACGGTTCAAAAAATTGATACCCCCAGTATTCTTTTCTTTTTGGGAATTTTATTGGCGGTCGCCGCCATACAAACGAATGGCTCCCTAGAATTTATGGGAAGCGCCCTGGAAAGCTCTTTCAATGATTTTCATATCACCAATACCTTATTGGGGCTTTTATCCTCATTAATAGACAATGTGCCATTGGTGGCAGGTGCCATGGGCATGTATTCTATGGAAACCTTTCCCCATGATCATGAATTTTGGACATTCTTGGCGTATTGCGCGGGTACGGGAGGTAGTGTACTTGTTATAGGCTCAGCTGCAGGAGTGGCGGCCATGGGAATTTTGAAAATTGATTTTTTATGGTACTTGCGCCGTATCGCCTGGTTGGCCTTAATAGGCTACTTTTCAGGTATCCTGGTCTTTATTTTAATTAATTGATGCTTTAGGTTCACCCTCCTCCCAAATAGTAGAATTTAGAAATATTTGGAGCGTAAAATGTCAAGAGTCCCCAACAGATTCCAGAGCATTATATGAAGTCATTTATGATAAATTTTTGCTCAGTGCTGTTCTTGACAACTGCATTATTTTTGAAGCAAAAACACAGAAATGCTTTTGACAAAAAATTAACCCTGCCCAAAAGAAAGCAGGGTTTTTATTACCGCATTGAATTTTGGCGGACTAACCTGCCAAATCCAGCATTTTACCGTTTTTTAATTCGCCAAGAACTGTTACGTCCTTGCTTTTTTTATATTCTTCCAGGGCAAGAAGCATTTGCTCCTCCGTGTCCCTTCTGATTTTTATACCCCCAGTTTTCTGGTTTCTATTTCGAACTTCAATATAATATCCGTCCTTAAGTTCCGTTGGTTTTGTCGCCGGCCTTCCCATATTTAATAACTAGTTTTTACTGTTCAACTATTAATTCAAAGTGTACTAAATCTCCTTAGTCGCATAAACATATGAAAACTTAACACATTAATTAGGAATAATATGGCTTATTAATGTATAAACCTAAAAAACTATGATTTTTAACATAAACTTAGCAGAAAAAGACCTTATTTCTGGCAAAATATAAATTGGCTTCAAAAACTACTATCAGCTTTTGTAACCAAGAATTGATTCCATTGAATTATAGTTCGAAACCTTCTGGGCACAGTTATGGAAATACCCAATTATCCTACCAAAAAAAACCTAAAACCATTTGAAATGTAAAAAGGCCGGTATAAGGAATATCCTATAACCAGCCTTTTTAAACCAAATATTAAATTAACTTCTTACCTTATTATTTGCCGTGCGGGTGCTCTTTTAACAATTCTTCGGGCGAATAAAATCCTTGCTTGTCCTTGATCTGCTCCCGTACCTCTTTCACTTTCTCCGGTGAAATTGGAGCAGCCTTATTACCGAAGGTATTCCTAACATAGGTCAATACGGCTGCAGTTTCGTCTGCAGTAAGTAAATTTCCAAAAGGTGTCATAGGTACCTGTCCGGGATAGGTCTTACCATTCACTACAATTGGTCCCATAAGACCCTTGGTGGTTAGTTTTATAAGTCTATCCTCATTACCTGTAACCCATTCGGACCCGGCAAGGGGAGGAAAACCGGAAGCTTCCAGACCTTGACCATCTGCTTGGTGACAAGTAGCACAGTAACCATCCCTCATGTATATTTCCCTTCCTGCAACCAATAGTTCCAAATCCTTACCCTTTAGATCGGTCTTTATGACTTCTTTGGGTTCTTCCCCAGCTTTGTGACCATTTAAATGGGCAAGCGCAGATTCATAAGGCTTTTCCATCCATTTGTCCAATCCTTTTTTACCAGCTTCGGTTATAATAGGAATTCCAACATCCCTACCCAACCATGAAGCTGCAACCAAGGTTTCCAACCTTACCCTTGGATTGTCATCTTTAGCCGCTTGCATAAGAAGTTCGGCCTGATCTGGAATCTGATGTCCGGCATAACGAAGTACACCTACTGCGGCTGCACGTGCCTTAAAATCTTTGGCATTAAGCACTTGTTTAAGCAATTTCCCATCAACCTTATCCAAGCCCCATGTAACCCAAAGGGCTTCCAAGACATGATGTTCGTACCTAGGATCCTTGGTATCCAAGTTTGCTACCCATGTGTTTAATTTAGACAAAACTTCGGAGGCATCCCTGGCCCGTAATTCCCTTTTGGTCCTATAACGGGTACGGTATTCCGGAAGTTTAAGATTATCCAATAGTTCATCAATGCTTGCATCAACGATCTTGGCTGGTTCTACCAAAGGTCTGGATGGATAGGTTATGCGGTATACCCTCCCATGAACATGATCACGTAGCGGATCGCGTGCATTGTGCTGCATATGGCCAATAAGTACATTGTGCCAATCTATAAAGTACAAGGAGCCATCTGGGGCAAATTCCATATCTACAGGTCTAAAATTCTTATCGCTTGCAGAAATCAGATCTTCTTGGTGCTTACTTAAATAGCCAGCTGTTTTAGGATCATCCACCATGGAATGTTCTTTAATTCCTAAAAATCCTATTGTATTAGCAATCAGCATATTGCCTTGTGCCGCATCAGGAAAATGTCTACTGGACACAAATTCCAAACCAGAA
Organism: Arenibacter algicola; assembly: GCF_018860365.1. Taxonomy (GTDB): domain Bacteria; phylum Bacteroidota; class Bacteroidia; order Flavobacteriales; family Flavobacteriaceae; genus Arenibacter; species Arenibacter algicola_B. The sequence continues at coordinate 953,893 of NZ_JAHKPO010000003.1, read as the reverse complement.
GTTGGTCTCACCAAATGTTTCTTCTCAATAAGATTTTCAGGTAATGGTGAACTTACCCCGTAGCGCGGTACAATTGTTCCGGGCATCATCCAGGTAGCAGATGGTCCTGAGGTATGTTCAAAAAATGGTTGTCCCCAATCGTCAAATGCAATTCCCCATGGATTTGGAATGGGCAATTGTGCCGTACGTTCCAAATGATGTCTTTGTGGGCTATACCTATAGAATCCACCATTGGTACCCCTAACGTTTCCATAGGCTGTTTCTACATTGGTATGCAAGAACACCCCTTCGCCCATATAAATTGCACCGGAGGGATCTGTTGTAAAAGCGCTAATGGCATGGTGAGTATCATGGTCATCAAAACCACTTAAAACAATCTCTTTTACATCGGCCTTATCATCCCCATCGGTATCCTTTAAAAGTACTAAGTTTGTACCCTGTGATAAATAAACACCTTCAGGCGCAAATTCAAACCCAATGGTCAAATGAAGTCCGTCTGCAAAAACAGTTTGTTTGTCGGCCTTGTTATCTCCATCCGTATCTTCTAAAATCAGTAATTTATCGTTGGGTTTACTATCCCCTGGTTTATAATGCGGGTAACTTGGCATGACCGCAACCCAAAGCCTTCCTTTGTTATCAAAAGAAACCTGTACAGGATTGGCCAGATCTGGAAACTCAACTTCTGAAGCAAAAAGTTCTACCTTATAACCCGGCGCCGGTTTAATTTTATCCAAGGCGTCTTGCCCATATAAATATTCTGGTGTTCCATTTTTATCACTCGGCTTATAATTCGTTTCTACCTCAGGTAATTTTTTGGTCTGTGCATCGCTTTTGGCCAAATCCATTTTTTTACCCTCCAAGGCCTGCCATATGGCAGTATCCCTTATGGCGGTCATCTGACGTATTTTCTCAATTTCGTAAGGATAATTGTCCGGACCATAGGGATCATAACGTCTTCCATAAACATGAACAGTATTGGGAATTTTAAAATCGTTGTGCCAGAACCAGTTTTTCTCATTTACGGCATCAAGTACCAATTCCCGGTTCTCTTCTGCCTTACTTTCCTTGGTTCCGAAAACTTTATCGGCCAACAGCTTAGCAAACTTCTGATAGCCGTAATCGGTCAATTGAAATCCATCTTGTGTTAAATCCGTACTTTCCGTTTGGAACCATTCCTTGGTCGGCTCATAAGCATCTACAAGTAGGACTCCTTCTTCAGCTGCTACTTCCTTCATGGCAGCCGTATAAAGCTCAAGGTTCCCATTTTCCTTTTTTCCATCAGGCAGATCCATCTTATCAGAAAGGTCTTCAAAGGCAATTGGGGAAACAAGTGCCAATTGAGGTGCAGTGGAACCATTATATTTTTGACTAAGGGTATGCTTGATAAAGGCTCGTAATTCCCCTTTATAATTATCAATCCCCTCCGGCCCTTCAAAGGATTCAGGATACCCAAAAAATCCTATGATAATATCAGCCTTTAAGCTGGTAATCCACTCATCAGGAGAAGGGAAATGACCAATAGGGCCAGATCGACGTCCGTTTTCATCATCCTCAAAATGGATGGCCTGTCCGGACTCATGCTCAAATTTTTCAGCACCTGGAAACGCCCAAGGTGAATTTCTTGCGGGATGTGGCCTAAAGCCGGGTGTGTTACCACCATCGCACATATTACGGATAAACAATGAATCATTGGGAAAGCGAAGTTGCATTTCAGTTTCGAAATGCCCAAAGTTCATCATTCGTGAACCTAAATTATTACCCACCAATACGATATGGGAGTTAGGGGAAATTTTTAAAGTGTTGTCTTCCTCTTTACTACAGCTGTAAAAGCCAAGGACTAGGAAAAGCATTAGGAATAACTTTCCCCTAGCAACGTTTTTATTGATATTCATCTTTATTGGTATATAATTAATTGATATTTACGTGTATTCCTTCTTTCACAGATTTTTCGCAAGCCTCTATAATTCGCTGGCATGTAATGGCATCTTCAAGGCTTGAAAGTGCCGCCTCATTATTCCTAAGTACATTGTTGATAAAATGGGTTGCCGTATTCTTTATGGATTCCGGATAACACTGATACGTTTGCGAATGGGCTCCATTACGATCATTGATTACCCAATCCCGATAGCTGTAACGCGTACTACCTTTTGTTCCAATAACTTTTATAATACAAGTCCAGGGATCTCCTGCGTGATCATCATTGGCAAAACTGGCCGCTAAATGGCTCAAGGTTCCATTTTGCATTTGAATATTGGCCATGGCCACATTTTCTTGTGGGGCAATCGTAGTATCTACGGTATGCTTTAAACAAGAAACTGTTTTTGGTTGTCCGGCCAAATACAGCATGGTATAACTGTGATGGGTCAATATCTGGCGAATTACCCCAGGATAGCGGGCTCTGATCTCCTCGGCATGGTGTATGTTGTACATCATGTAGAACTGGGAAATATCGCCCAATTTGCCGCTTTCAATCATGGATTTCGCCCTTTTTATCCCTGATTCATAGATATAATTATGGACCGGCATACATTTAACACCAGCGGCCTTAACAGCTTCCTGCATCAACTCCAATTCAGCAATACTGGAGGCTGCCGGTTTTTCTACCAATATATGTTTTCCTGCTTTTGCCGCCCTAATAGTATAATCGCAATGGGTTTCCATATTGGTCAATATGAAAACAGCATCGATTTGAGGGTCCTGAAGCAATTCATCCTCCGTTTTATAGGTCTTACATCCAAATATTTTTGCTTTTTTCGCCCCCTTCTCAAAAGTTCTGTTCCAAAGACCCACAAGTTGGGCACCTGGCAAACTATTTATGGCTTCTGCATGCAAATCGGCTATATCACCCGCACCAATAAATCCTATTCCTATATCTTTCATGAGGCAGCAGTCGAATATTTTAATGTGCCTTTTTCTGCCATAGCTTTGAACTCTATCAATGAATTGCGTATTCCCTCCGCTATTTCTGTCAATGGCAAGTCTTTGAATGTGCTTGCTATTTTACTGTGATCCAAATCGCAAACGAACAGGTTGGGTGGGGCACCATCCGTAACAGATAATGATACATATTCCCCCATACCCAAAGCGGTAGCTTGTTCTTTTATAAGTTCCAAGAATGATGTAATTGGAATAGTCTCCCCCTGTATATTAAAGGCTCCAAAGCCTTCGTAGGGCTGTAGTGCACAGGCGGCGAATTGAGCTCCCACATCTTCCACAAAATGGTAGTTTTCCCTTCCTTGGTACGGCATTTCAAAGGGAATTACTTTTCCTTCCACAGCTCCCATTACTATTGCCTTTAAGGCATTGGTGGGGGCAGAAGTCTTTCCTTTGTCCCTTCCTTTTCCATAGGTGGTGTTCAACCTAAGGCATACAGTTGGTATTTTGGTATTATCGTGAAATAGACGTGCCAGGTGTTCTCCGGATAATTTCCAAATGCCATAGTGGTTAGGTGGAGCCAATGGAACATCCTCATTAATTATATCTTGTGGATACATGGACCTCATACCATAAACTGCCGCCGAACTGGCGAAAACAAATCTCTTGAGGTTGGTTAATTTTTCAGCGGCATCAAAAAGTGCCATTGTGCCTCCAGTATTTATTTCCATTCCACCAATATGATCGCGAGAACAATCCGGACTTTGGTATGCCCCTAAATGAATAATGTGCGTGGGATCCACTTCGAACAAAACCCTTTCAATCTCTTTGTAATTGGAAACATCAAGAGTAACGAACTCCAGACGTGAATCCAAATCACCAGGGAGCCATAATTTTAATGGGTCCACATTGTTGGAGCGGGTTGCAATAACAATTTTCCCAACCTCCTTTGATTGTAGAAGTTTATAAATAGTGACCGATCCTATACAGCCGGTACCTCCTGTAATAAATATTTTGTGCATAATTCTTAATGCTAGTTTTTTTAATATTAGGTTGTAGGCCTGTACAAGAACTAATAAATTATCAGTTCATTTTTACAACGGCCTTCATATTATTTGCCTTTATCGAATCCTCAAAAGCTTGGTTGATATCTTTAAAATCATAGTAATCCGTATAGTGTTCAGAAGGAAAAATACCGGTTACCATCAATTTTTGTGCGGCCATATAGTCTGCCCTACAAGACCCCATGGAACCTCTCATATTTAAGGAGGTACGGGTAAGGTGTGTGGCATTGATCTGTACATCCGTTCCGTAGGTGGCAATAACGCATATATCCCCTTCAGGCTTAACAACCCCTACTGCCTCTGTAAGTACAGGTGGAACTCCGGAACATTCTATAAGAAGATCTACTTTTCCATTAGTTCCAAACGGAATACCGTTATCATCGGTAATGCCATTTTGCAATTGGGTGGTCAAGGAATTTTCCGGTGACACTTCTATGGTAATAAAACCTCTTTCTTTTGCTCTCTTTAAACGGATATCACGATCGTGCGCAATACCTGTTACGGCAACCCTTGCGCCTGCTGCCCGTGCAACTTCGGCAGACATCATACCTATGATGCCACAGCCTGTTACCACAACATCCTGACCAGGTTTAATGTCGCATTTGTTATATAGGGCATTGGTAATGATGGACAATGGTTCCACCAAGGCACCTTGGGCCGGGGTAAGGCCTTTCATTAAAGGCACTACACGATCCGACTCCAACACTACTTGTTGTCCAAATCCGCCGTTTCTGTGAAAACCTATTATTTCCTTTTTGGGACATAAGTTCCATTTGGACACACTACAGGCAGGGCAATCTTCTTCCCTACATCCCAACATGGCCAAGGGCGTAAAAATATCCCCAACCTTAAGGTCTCCGTGGTCACCAGGACCCAACTCCAACACCTCGGCACTAAACTCGTGTCCAATTACCCTTGGACGCTGCACCCAATCAAAATTGGCCTTGCCAATAGTTGCGCTATTGTCCGAACCACAAATTCCCGTATACAGTGTTTTTGCCAATATTTCCCCTTCCTTTAAAGGAGGGATTTCCATGTCTACAACCGCTGAATTACTAAGGACCGATTGACCGGTATTTGGATATATTTTTTCGTTGGATTGAAGACAAAATCCTTTTATAGAATTACTCATAGCATTAATTTGTTAATTTTAATTTCTTGTTCAAAAAAAGTTTAAAAATTGATAATTCAATTCTAAACATTGAACTTCCCTTATCCGGAAAAGTTTGAAGTTACCAGTTAACACCGGTATCTTTCCAGCTTTTCGTTTTTGCCGATTCCAATACGGCTTCACAAACTTTCTGCGTTTCTTGGGCCTCCCTAAATGTAGGGGAACAGGGTTTTCCTTCCTGTAGTGCTTTTAGAAAATCCGCTATTTGATGTACAAAGCTATGCTCATATCCTATTGATAGTCCCGGTACCCACCATTTATCCATATAAGGATGGTCACCATCGGTAACATGGATAGAACGCCATCCTCTCTCTTGGGATTCATCCCTATGGTCAAAATACTCCAAGCGACTAAGATCATGCAAGTTCCATTTTATGGAGGCATGTTCCCCGTTTATTTCAAAAGTATATAAAGCCTTATGACCTCTAGCGTATCTTGTAGACTCAAAAAGGCCCAAAGAGCCATTATCGAAATGGCAATGAAACATACAGGCATCATCAATGGTTACCTTCTGTTTTTCACCTGTACCGGTATGTACTCTTTCTTTGATAAAGGTTTCGGTCATGGCGGAAACATCCTTTATCCCCCCATTTAACCACATAGCAGTATCTATACAATGTGCCAACAAGTCGCCCGTAACGCCAGATCCAGCTGCATCATTATCCAATCGCCATAAGCCCTCCCCACCTTGTGGAAGTTCTGGACTAATGGTCCAATCCTGCAAAAAATTGGCGCGATAATGAAAAATTTTACCCAGCTTACCGGCATCTATAAGTTGTTTCGCCAAAGTAACCGATGGCAATCTCCTGTAATTGAAATAGACGGTATTGGGCACTCCTGCTTTCTCTATGGCATCAACCATTGGTTGAGCCTCCGCAACAGTCCGTGCCAAAGGTTTTTCACATAAAACCATTTTTCCAGCTTCTGCCGCTGCTATTGCAATTTCGGCGTGCATATTGTTGGGAGTACAAATATCTATGGCATCAATGTCATCACGGGCAATAAGCTTTCTCCAATCGGTTTCTACGGACTCATAGCCCCATTGATCGGCAAAGGCCTGGGTGCGTTCCAAGTTGCGTCCGCAAATTGCCTTTAATACAGGTTGATACTCCAGTTCAGGGAAAAAATTGCCCACCCTGCGATAACCATTGGAATGGGTTCTCCCCATAAATCCGTAACCTACCATTCCTATTCGTAATTCTTTCTTACTTGACATGTGTACTCTATTTTTTTATTTTAAATTAAAATTTCAGCTTAACAAATGTATAATCAGCCTTTTATATTAAGGCGCCTCGTACCATCCATGTTGTTGACGCACCTTGATCATGGCTCCCAAGATATCGTTCCAGGTTTTAGGCTGCATCATAACATCATTTGGGAACATACAACCATCCCAACAGATATGTCTGATTTTTTTGGTAAGGATACCGTTTTCATCGCGCAACCAATGTCCTGCATCCACAGCAATGTCCAATTTTCCATTTGGATCCGTAGCCTGACAATGCCTTCCTGTTTTATCATGGGATCCCGAACCGAACACCGTGCCATCATTTTGGGCTACATGAAAATCAATCGTCCATGGGCGAAGCGCAGCTGTTACAGTCTTAAGACCTTCGGTCAACGTTGCCCGATCGCTCCAATCGAAGTCTTTGGGCAATATTCTTTCGTCCTCCTTATTATAACCTAAAAGATACAACAAGGTATGAGCCATATCGGCCTGAAACCCAATATTAGGTCTGTCTACGGCCTCAAGGGTGTTCACCATGGTTTTCCAACCGTGCATCCCGCCCCAGCAAATTTCACCTTCGGCGGCTAGAGACTCACCATAATCGGCGGCCACATCACATGCCTCGCGGAAGGTTTGTGCAATTAATTTCGTGTTGGCCACGGGATCGGCTGCCCAGCTATGTGGATCAACGGACGAATCTATTCTAATTACTCCATTTGGACGTATCCCTAGATCGCGCAGTTTTTTACCTATAATACAAGCCTTGCGTACCTGGGTTACAAACTGATTGCGCTCTTCCCTGGATCCCATTGCGGAGCCTCCTCCGGTTCCGGCCCATACAGGGGCTACCAAACTTCCAATCTCCAAATTTTTAGCGCTGGCCTTATCTGCCAATTTTTTAATACCGTCATCATTGGAATCGATATCCAAATGCGGATCGGCGGCAAATAGATCAAATCCGTCAAATTTAACCCCGTCTACCTCGGCATTGGCCGTTAGCTCGATCATGGTATCAATCGAAATTGGTGGCTCTGAATCAGGTCCTTTTCCTACCACACCGGGCCACGAAGCGTTGTGGAGTTTTGGATAATTGTTTTCTGGCATAACAATAGTTTTTATTCGTTATATTATTTTCTTGGCATTATTACCGATTCCCAACCCTTTAGGTCGGACGGTTTTACATTTTTCTGGTAACCTTCAAATTTAAATGTAGTTGGCTCGTATCCCCCTACAAAATCTATCGGATTGTCCGCTTTAATTTCATCTTCCATTTCCAATCCCCAGAAACAGGCATTAATGAGCATTCTTCTAAACCCTTCGTCCAGGATATCTTCCGAAGCCCCATGGGTAGTTGTAAATGCCCGTCCGGGCTTACCTGTTTCCAATTGGTAAGTTCTAACCCAGGCAACAGGTAACTCCTCCTTACTAGTGTCCGGTACAGCATCCGGGGTCATTCCGTTCAATACCCTTCCTCGGGCCAATATTTTCAAATCCTTGCCTTGGGGATAGGCATTATAGCCTCCGCATTGCGCCCATGCATTTTGTACTCCGCGCATTATGGGATGCTCCCTATTATTTTCTTCTATTATTAACTTGGAAGCCTGCTGATGGTTCTTACCATAATGGCCTACCCAGGTCTCCCCCAGAACTACCTCTCCAAATCCACCGTGCCAAGCCTCTTTTTCACCTTCATATTTGTAGTCATAATGTTTCCAATTAGGGTTATCGGCATTTTTAAAAGCATGGGTAGAAGTCCGTAATCCTAATACAGCCCCTCCCCTACTTAGATAGTCATCTATATATTGCATCTGACCATCTTCAAAATTCGCAAACCTAGTGAACATTACCATCAGATCCGCCTTTTTAAGAACATCGAGTCCTTTAAGGTCCGACCCTCCGGGAAATATATTGCCCTTCTCGTCCAGAGCCCATACCACTGTACAGCTAAAACCATATCTTTTGGCCAAAATCCTCGCCAATGCAGGTAAGGTTTCCTCCCCTCTATATTCATGATCCGTAGCTATAAAAACAATATGTTTTCCTTTTCCTGGACCTTCTTCCCCATTGTATGTTATACGATATTCATCCCCACTCCTTTCACCCTTAACGGTCTCCCCAATCATCAATGAACGACCATTATCTACATCCGACAGGTCGGCTTGCGCCACCAGATGTTCTGAATGTTCCGTACTTAAAATTGTACCGGTTTTGCCTTCATTATTTCCACAGGAAACGAGCACCGAAAACACAACCCAAGACATTATGGCGTTCCAAGTGTTCTTTCCTAAAATAGAATAGCCGTAAATTAATGATTCCAACATAATAATACAAATCTTAAATACCCGATGCAGAAACTAATCCATTGCCGAACCTTCTAAATCTAGAGGCAATCTATGTTTAAAAATTCCACGGATAATCAATGGCCACGCTAAACCGTATTGTTTGTCAATATCCAAATTTATTATCACTTTTTATACACTATTCTTAAAATTTATTGTGATAAAATCTGACTATAAAAACTTAGCTCTACAAATCTAAAATACTATCCGCATGAATATTCCCTCTATCTTACTAAAAGATGACACTTTTTTGTCTTAAATTAGCCAAAATAAAATTCAATCCGGAAATTTATGAGTACCCCCAACATTGAAAAAACACTTACAACAAAAGAAACTTTTATTTTCAAGGATATAGTTGGCCCTTACTTCAATCCAAATTGGCATTTTCACCCAGATTACCAAATATCTTTAATTGCCGAAGGCAAAGGCACCAGATTTGTTGGGGACCATGTACAATCTTTTGAAAAAGGTGATTTGGTAGTCACCGGCCCCAACCTTCCTCATTTATGGCGGAGCGATGACGCTTATTTTGACAAAAACAGCAAGCTCTCTACCAGAGGTTTGGTAATTTATTTTGACCACGATCTTTTTAGCGAATCCTTATTGGGCAAGGAAGAATTTTACAATGTCAACAAGCTTGTGGAAAATTCTGTCAGGGGCATGGAATTTTATGGGGAAACCCGAAATAAAATAAATAAACTACTGCTTAAGATCAACAACGAACAAGGATTTCGAAGAATTATAAAATTATTTGAAATTATAGATATCCTAGCCAATAGTGAAGAATACCATCTATTATCCAGTCCAGGGTACACCAATGTCTTTAAGGGGGATGACGCAGACAAAATGCGAATTGTCTACGACTATGTCATGTCCAATTTCAAGACCAAAATATCATTGGAAGAAATAGCGGAAATGCTTAATATGACCACCACCTCCTTCTGTAGGTATTTTAAACCTAGGGCCAATAAAACTTTTACACGCTTTGTAAATGAAATCCGAATAGGGCATTCAAGAAAATTATTGCTGGAGGATAATTTCAATATTTCGCAGATAAGTTACGAGTGTGGTTTTAATGCCTTATCCAACTTCAACAGGCAATTCAAGGCAATTGTACATATGAGCCCCCATGAATATCGCAAATTGTTCTTGAACATCAAAACCAGCATATCGTAGTAGCCCAAAATTTATTGGAACCACATATTATCGGTTATATAACTATTTTGAAGGATTTAACCACAATTACCTCATAGCGAGCCTTTTAGGCATCGGAAGGAAACCTCTGAAAACATTTAGACCTCAACATCAGAGCATACAAATCTCACCTAGTGAGTAAAACTTGGGAACCACTGATCCTGAGCATATGTACGGTTGTTTAATACTTAGTCCAGACAAATTATAAGCATATTTTATCCTTACCTTATTAAGTAGCAATTCCGGCTTACAGAAACCAAAATAGTTCCTCCTTATATATTATACATATAATAAGGTATAATGCCCTTAACATTTATAGACAAGGAACTAATATATTCCAAAGACAAAAAAGTACCATTATTTAGTAGGATATAGGAACTTTTAAAAATCTTTAAAGTTTAAATTTATCAGCTTTTAATTTTTTGGATCGAAAGGCTCATGAATAAATGGTTTATTGGTCAGATAATAAAAGCGTAAAATAGGTGGTCATTAATTTGTTATTTGATAAAACAATTAAAAATAAATTATGATTATTGTAAAAAAGAGATTAAACTTATACGCTGAAATCAAAAATTAAATTATACACCAACTAATTAAAAATCTATTAAATCCAATGGAAAATTCAAATGATCAACAAAAAACCAATGCCAACAGACTGTTTTACGGTAGCTGTTTCGCATTAATTACCACCGCATTTTCTTTTAGTATTAGAGCTGGGATTCTTCCACAGTTGGGAGAAGAACTAAGTTTAAGCGCCGAACAACTGGGATTTATCAATTCAATGTGGTTTTTCGGTTTTCCGATATCCATGGTTATCGGAGGATTAATCTACCATAAGGTAGGTGGAAAGGCCATTATGCAATTTGCCTTTTTCGCCCATGCCCTGGGGATTATTTTGACTATTTATTCTGGTAGTTATGTAGGCTTACTTATTTCCACCTTATTAATAGGTCTTGGTAATGGTTGTACAGAAGCTGCCTGTAACCCTATGATTGCGGATGCCTACTCCGGCACAAGGATGAGCAGAATGATGAACCGCTTCCATATGTGGTTTCCAGGAGGTATTGTAATAGGTAGTCTTATTTCCAAATTTATGACCGATGCAGGCTTAAGTTGGGAAACACAAATCTGGGTAATAATGATTCCGACATTAATCTATGCCTATTTGTACTTTGGACAGGCTTGGCCTAAAGCCAAAGTTGAGGCAGCGGCTACCCTTAGCGGAAATTTCAAGGCCATGTTGTCCCCTTTATTCATTTTTATGATTGTTTGTATGTCTTTGACCGCTATCTCTGAGTTTGGCCCACAACAATGGGTAGGCCTTATCTTGGCCAAGAGTGGTGCAGAACCTATGATTATATTGGCACTAGTTACAGGACTAATGGCCGTAGCCCGTTATTTTGGTGGGGAAGTAGTTCACAAATTCGATCAAACTGGTGTACTATTGGGTTCAGCTGTTCTAGCCACAATAGGAATCTATCTTTTTAGCACTCAAACTGGAACTATGGCTTATGTTGCTGCCATCTTTTTTGCCTTGGGAATAGCCTATTTCTGGCCAAATATGATTGGTTTTGTTGCGGACAAAATACCAAAAAGTGGTGCTTTGGGAATGTCTATCATTGGTGCTGTGGGTATGTTCTCCTCATCCATATTCCAACCTATTATTGGTGGGTGGATCGATTCTGACAAAGCCGAGGCGGCTGCCGCAGGATTTACAGGGGATGAATTGGAACTAGTATCCGGACAGGCCACACTTGGTACTATGGTAGCCTTCCCTGCTATTTTGATCGTCCTGTTTACCATACTTTGGTTTTGGGTCAAAAAACGCAAAAATACCGATGCCGCCGAAGCTACTAGTGGCCAACCCGTAACAGACTATTAGTAAATACATAAATATATAGTATGAAAATTGGAATGAATATGTTGCTCTGGACTAACCATGTCACAGAGCAACACTTTGATATTGTAGATACCCTAAAAAAAACTGGCTATGATGGGATTGAGCTGTTCTTAGGAGATGGGGATCTTAAGCATTATACAAAATTAGGTAAGCATTTTTCTAGTATCAATATGGGTGTCACTGCTGTAGGTGCCCTGTCTCCCGAGCAGAATATTGCCAGTCCCGATAAGAAGACCAGAGAGGCAGGCCTGGAACGATTAAAGTGGACCATTGATATGGCCGAAGCCGCCAATGTAGAAGTAATCTGCGGACCTTTTCATTCCACATTTGCCTTATTTACACGTCAACCACCTACATTACAGGAAAAACAGTGGAGCAATGAGATGTTGTATAAAGCGGCCGAATATGCCAAAAAAGCCAATATTATGCTAACTCCTGAAGCCGTAAACAGATTTGAATGTTATCTCTACAACACTATGGCCGATCTCGGCAACATGGTCAAGGAGGTGAACCATCCCAATTTGGGCGCCATGTTCGATACACACCATGCCAATATTGAAGAAAAAAGTCAGGCCCAAGCCATTAGAACCATAGCTCCCCATTTAAAGCATGTTCATATAAGCGAGAACGATAGGGGCACGCCCGGCAGTGGACAGGTAAACTGGGATGAAGTCTTTGCTACCTTGAAAGAGGTAAAATATGACGGCTGGCTTACTATAGAGGCTTTTAGTACCATTATCCCGGAGTTTGCCAATGCTATTAACGTATGGCGGGATTACTCTCCTTCTGAAGAAATCTATACCAAAGGCTTAAAATTGATCAAGGAAGGCATGGGGATTAAATAATTAATCCAGTTCTTTACGTCCAATATGAATTAACTAAAAAAAAATTAATGAAAAATTTATTACCTATTCTTATATGCCTTTTTATGTTCGCCTGTAAAGAGCAAAAAGAAGCTAAAACGAATGAAACGGCAACCGTGGAAACCACGGATACACCGCAACAATGGCTTACTTTTGAAGGTAGTGACAAGAATGCAAAGCATATAGTCCTTATTTCAGGCGATGAAGAATACCGCTCTGAGGAATCGATGCCACAATTGGCGAAAATCCTATCCAAACATCATGGTTTTAATTGTACCGTACTGTTTGCCCAGGATCCGGCCAACCCTGGTACAATTGATGCTAATTATGGTAAAAACATACCCGGATTAGAAGCCTTGGACAGTGCCGACCTAATGATTATTGCTACAAGGTTTAGGGCATTGCCGGATGACCAAATGAAACACATTGATGATTATCTTATGGCAGGTAAACCTGTAATTGGACTTAGAACGGCAACGCATGCCTTCAACTTTACTGATGAAGATGTTTCCAATTACAAACATTACGGAAACTCCTATAAAGGCGATATGGCAGAATGGGAAGGCGGATTTGGTCGACTTGTTCTTGGCGAAAAATGGGTGAGCCATCACGGGCACCACAAGCATCAAAGCACCAAAGGTTTTGTAACCGATGCGGGAAAAACTACAGGAATTACAAATAGTATCTCAGATGGGGATGTTTGGGCCTCTGCAGATGTCTATGAAGTGCGTCTGCCCATGTCTGGAGATTCCCAACCTATAATTTATGGTAAGGTAATGAACAGAAAAGGCGAATTCGACGAGAATGATATATTCTATGGTATGCGCCCCACTGATGATGAAGCAGCCAAAACCAACCATGCAGGAAAAGATGTTAGTTCACCCCTAATGCCGGTAGCATGGACCAGGACCTATCAAATTCCTGGAGGAAAAAAAGGAAAGGCCTTTACATCTACAGCCTTTTCAGCAGTAGATTTCACTATTGAAGGAACGCGAAGATTAGTCGTAAATGCCGTATATTGGACATTGGATCTACCGGTACCGACCAAGACCAATGTTGAATTGGTAGGTTCCTATAATCCTACCACCTATGAATTTAGGAAGGACGAATACTGGGATGAAAAACAACTAAAAGTATCCGACTTTAAATAATACCAATTAACCAACCAATCTTTACCAAGCCAATAGAACAAATTCTATTGGCTTTTTTTATTAAAAATGCTTCAGTACTCTCAAAAATATTTCAATTTCATATTGGAATTTTTATTAATTTTAGCTTACTGCCTAAATATGAACAAGGCTATTTTTGCGAGTATTTTATATCCGATTTTTAAGTTGGATAGTTAGTTTACCCCCCTCTTTATTCTAGATATTAATTTTATTTTACAGCACTCTTCAGGCTGGTCGATTGTACATTTTTTTTATTCATTTTTTTATTGGACCTAACCAACAACACCTTCCAACGAATGGGATGTTGGTTCTAACATACCTCCTTAGTTTCAGGAAATATGTCTGTTTGGAAGTATATAGAAAAATTCTACAAATAATCTGTTCAATATTATTTAAATCAAAAATTATGAAAAAGTGTTATCTAGTATTTAGCATGTTGGGAATTATCGTTGTTGCCTGTAATTCTCCCAAGCAAAAAGAAATTGCCAAAGCCGTAGTGGCAAAAGCAGAACCTAATACTGTCGTCGATAAGGTAAAAAGAGGTCAACTGTTAGTTGCATCCGTTGGTTGCAACGATTGTCATTCCCCTAAAATAATGACGGACAGAGGTCCGGAGGTTGATCCGGAAAGAAGGCTCTCCGGGCACCCTTCCCAAGAGAACCTGCCACCTTACGACAAGGAAACTGCAAAATCTTATGTGCTATTCAGTATGGGACTTACTGCCGCCGTAGGACCCTGGGGAACCTCTTTTGCCGCTAATCTTACTCCTGATGAATCCGGAATCGGCAACTGGTCGGAAGCACAATTCTTAAAGGCCATAAAAGAAGGGAAATTCAAAGGAATGGATAACACAAGACCGCTGTTACCTCCCATGCCATGGACCGAATATCGGAATTTACCTGATGAGGACCTTAAGGCTATTTTTGCCTATTTAAAAACAATTAAACCAATTGATAATGTAGTGCCTGCGGCCATACTAGCTACACCCCAACCATTGGAAGCCAAATAGAAATAAATAAGACTTTGTATTGGGTAGAAAGTCATATCCAATATTTTCCCCAAAGTCGTAAACATGTCTTTGGGGAAAATTATGAGGTACTATTAATTGTTAACCTCCTTTCATTATAAGTAAGTTCAAAGTTTAATATTGAATAGGGAAAAGTTTTTTTTACTTGATCCAAAGCATGAACTATTGACATTTAACATGTCTTAAAACAATACCAAGTTTCATGAATTCAAATTTGTAATATTGAATCCGCACTCTAACTCTTCAATAAAAACTAAATTTGGCCTATGTTGTAGTTGTTTTGGACAATTTAGCCAAGGAGAATGCACCAATGGCCATTACAACATCCCTAACAGCAACATCCAAATATTGACCGCTAATTATCAACGTCAAGGCTATAAGAACCAACCAAGCTGAAACGACCAGCGCACCAATGGACGGTTTTACCAAAACCAAAATACCCGCTCCTATTTCAATAACCCCAACAATACCCATAAAGACAGCGGTGGTAATAGGCAATAAATCCATTAACCCAGGGGAAGAATATGTGGTCCAATCTACGAGAATATTTGTAAACTTATCCAGACCGGCAACAATAGGTACCAATCCAAACGTATACTTGAGCAGGGTACTAACAAACTTTGCTTTTGCATTCATAATTATCTTGTTTAAATATTATGAACTTTTGATGAAATAAGATGCTATGGGTTACAAAACTGATAATAATTATTTCTTATAATTTAGGGTACAAAGTAGATTGCTCCATACTGGCGACCTACCATTACATAGCTTAATTGTTAACCGTAAACTGATTGGTATTACTTCTAAATTGATATTGAAATTGTAAGGCAGCACTTGGACCTATAATAGCTGAATACTCCTTATCGATTACCTAAAAAAATGCTCTTATCCAAGTAATAAAATATATTGACTAATTTCTAGTAAGCTTCTGGATCTTCGCCATCACTTGGTCAACCAAGCGGTCGCATTTTGAATTGCCAAACTCAAATGCATTTTTAGCGTCGGAAAACTTCATAATAGCATCCTTCATCATGTTCCTTGCCCTATGAAGCCTCACTTTCACATTACTGTTGCTCAAACCCAGACTATTCGAAATTTCAGAAATTTCCAAATCCTGGACCTCCTTCAGCATGTATACAATCTTATATTTCTCCGGCAAAAGGTCTATTGCTTTTTCCACCATTTGAACCGATTCCGCATGCATTGTTTTTCTTTCTGGGTTCATAATGGACATATCCGCTATTTGAATGATTTCTTTTTCGTTACTTATATCCACCGTTTGATACCTCTTGGACTTTCTTTTCCGCTGTAAGGCCTCATTTATTCCTATCCGTATCAGCCATGTGGAAAATAAGGATTCATTTTTAAATTGATATAATTTTTGGAATGCCTTAATGTAAGTATCCTGCATTACATCATCAATATCCGATGGCCTGTCCATATAGCTCCTTATAGTTCTGAATAACAGCTCATTATAGCGTCTTAATAGAATTTCAAATAATTCCGTGTCTCCCTCCAGCACCTTCTTAACCACAATACAATCCGGTATGGTTCCTAGAGCAGACATGTCTATTTTACTTATGGGTTTACAGTTATTCATTGTTCTTGTTTTAATATTGGATGCCAAGTGATAAAAAAGGTTACAAAATCTTGTAACCCGAATGCATTATTTTCATCAAAACTAATAGCAATTGTTTTGAAAAATAAAAATTATACATCATAAAGAACACATTATCAAACTATTACAAGATACAAAATAGTGCTATTATAAAATATACAAATCCTTTAAATCATTTCAATTTTGAACTACACCGTAAATATTATCGACAAATCCTGGCTAACCCATAATGTCATGCTATTGGTTTTTGAAAAACCCCAGGGATTTACCCACAACATTGGACAAGCTATAGAACTTACTCTCAATAGCCGTCAATTCAGGAACCAGTTTGCACCTTTCACCCTGGTTGGTTCGCCGGAAGAAAAACACTTACGGCTTATCATAAAAGTCTATCCCAAGCATAAAGGTCTAACTGAAGCATTGTCCAAAGCAAAGATTAGCGATTCCCTGCTCATCACAGATGCCTGGGATTCATATGTATATAAAGGGAAGGGTACTTTTATTGCTGCCGGTTCGGGCATAACACCCTTTCTACCCATGTTTTGGGATTTAAAGAATAAGAATGTTATAGAAAATCATCAGTTGATTTACGCCAACAGAATGACCAAGGATATCATTTTAAAAGACGAACTCAGCCTCCTATTCAAGGAACATTATTACAATATCTTAAGTGAGGAACAATCTGCTATTTACGATTACGGCAGAATTGATTATGCCTATCTAGTATCAAAAATTAGAGTATTCGATCAATATTTCTATGTCTGTGGCCCGGATGCGTTTATGGAAAGCGTAAAAAAAGATCTGATTAGAGGTGGGGCAAAGGAAGATAACATTCAAACTGGCTACTAACTATGAAAGCGAACGGAACACTAATTAAGACCGAAAAAATCAAAGATCAGGAGCCTATAACTACAGGGGACGGTAAATTGAAAAAAATACAGGCCATAGCCTTTCATTTCAAAAAAATAATGGAAACATTGGAACTCAATCTAGAAGACCCCAGTTTGCGGGATACCCCGGAACGAGTTGCCAAAATGTATGTTAATGAAGCCTTTATGGGACTGGATAAATCCAATTTCCCTAAAATATCCTATTTTGGAAACCATTACAAATATGATGAAATGATCTTAATAAGGGACATTACCCTTTTCTCTTATTGCGAGCATCATTTTGTGCCATTCTTTGGCAAAGTTAGCATTGCCTATTTTCCACAGAATCGTGTAATTGGTCTTTCCAAAATTAATAGGATCGTGCACTTCATTGCCAGTAAACCACAAGTACAGGAAAAACTAACAGTGGAACTGGGCACGGTTTTAAAAAATCTATTAGATATAGATGACATTGCAATAGCCGTAGAAGCTCATCATTTATGTGTTGCATCTAGGGGCGTTGGCGACACCAATAGTGTTACCGAGACCAGCTATTTTTCAGGAAAATTCCGTAAAAGCAAGGTCCAACGTCAATTTCTTAATTCCATCACCTCCTAAAGTTTATTTTTTTTGTAACCCCATTGGGCTTTCTACATCAAAAGTTTAAAACAATTAAATAACGACAAATGAAAGCACCTAATTTATTCAAATTACTTAGCCTACTACTGATTTTAAACATGACTATCAGCTGTACCAAGACAGAAACCATTACCGAAACAATTACGGAAATAGTGAACGACACCATTATTGAAACCAGGACGGACACATTGACCCTGCATCTAGACCCTGCCCTGGTTGCGGAGGGAAAACAGATATTTAGGTATGACACCTTCGGCGACGAAGCCTTTTGGAGCGATATTTTGCATATAGACAAGGCCATATTGGGAGAAGCCAATGGCGGTTACGGGGTTGGGGTTAGTCCGGCTACCGCATTGGGTGTAGGATTAAAGGTAGATTCAGAGGCCTTGCCTGCAGAGGTGGTCGCCGCGATTCAGGCAGGCCAAGTGGACTTAAATGATCCGGCAACCACCATTGCACTATTACAATTGAACGCTGTTGTGGGAGTTAAAGGAACCTTCGATGAAGATGGTGCCATGACCGCTGTGGGGATAAATTGTGCACTTTGTCACTCTACGGTAGACAATTCTTTTGCCGATGGAATAGGTAGACGGCTGGACGGATATCCCAATAGGGACCTCAACGTGGGAGCAATTGTTAATTTGACCAACAACAAGAAATTTTTGGCGGATCTACTTCATGTAGACGAACCTACGGTGGAAGCAGTACTTACGGGGTGGGGACCTGGAAAATTTAATGCCGGCCTCTTTGTGGACGGCAAGGCACTACGTCCGGACGGGAGTATTGCCGCCAATCTACTACCTGCCGCCTACGGACTACAAGGTGTAAATCTAGCGACCTATACAGGCTGGGGAGACATGGTCTATTGGAATGCCTTTGTAGCCAATTTGGAAATGCACGGTCAAGGCAGTTTTACCGATGCTAGACTTGATAATGCAAGCCAATTCCCTATAGCTGCGGAAAACAATTTTGGCAATATTGTGAATGATCCGGATTTGATTACTTCCAAGCTTCCAGGCTTGCAAGCCTATCAGCTCTCCTTAACAGCTCCAACTCCTCCAGAAGGAAGCTACGATGCCACAGCAGCTGCACGGGGCAAGGTGTTGTTCAATGGAAA
Source organism: Arenibacter algicola (assembly GCF_018860365.1). GTDB lineage: Bacteria > Bacteroidota > Bacteroidia > Flavobacteriales > Flavobacteriaceae > Arenibacter > Arenibacter algicola_B. Next base: position 934,821 of record NZ_JAHKPO010000003.1, on the reverse strand, counting down.
GGCACAATGTGCCAGCTGCCATATTGCACCTATATTTACTGATGCAGGATACAACCTTCACAGTGCCGAGGAAATTGGCATAGACGACTTTGAGGCAAAAAGATCTCCTACCGGCATGTATAGAACAACTCCTTTAAGAGGCTTATTTGCCAGAATGAAAGGGGGATTCTATCACGACGGAAGATTTGCCACCCTCACCGATGTCATTAACCATTATGACACCCATTTTAAGTTGGAATTATCCGCTCAGGACAAAACAGATATTGAGGAATATTTAAAATCAATATAATTTCAGGTGTTCTTTTTTACTTATTGGTTCATGTTGAAAATACCCATGGCGTTAGGCTAAAACCTATATGTTGTTGGGTATTTTTTTTGTTTTAACATACTCATATTGACTTGCAAAGATTCCTCATCCCAATAAAAGTGCTAGGAGAAGTACTTATGGCATTTGTATGGACTAAGGGTTTGATGGGAATTGTCTTGGACGAGGATGTCCAGAAGTGCTTAAGGTTTAGGCTTAAAGGCTTTCGTCATCCTAGAATTGCGAACTAGTTCCTATATACGTGCCTCATTGTTACATTTTGAATACTGCTTTGGATTGGTCCATTTAATAAACAGCGGGTCCTAAAACACAAGGGAATTTAAAATTTATATCCAGTTTGAATCCGAGCCCTCTTAACCCCCATGCTTACCAACTGCTTGGTTATATCTGTTTCGAAGTGCCTAGGTCCACAGATATAGAAAAACTGGTGAAGATCATGGACATACTGTTGCAAAATATCAATATTTATTCTACCAAAAATAGAATTCCGGGATTTTGACCTACTAAGTATGTGTATACAGTTCTCTCCTAAAACCTTCTTTAATTTCCTATAAAACAAAATATCTTCCCTGGTCCTATTACCATATAGTAAAACATGTTCTTTTAGCATATCATCGTCTTTGGCTTCAAGTTCTTTTAAAATAGGCAAAAAAGGGGTTATCCCCGTACCTGCAACAATGAATACTCCAGGACCCTTATAGTTGTAGGAATCCCAGGGCTCTGTGATTTGCAGGGTCTCCCCTATTGCCAAAACGGACAATCCATAAGTAAGACTGTTCACCTCTGGGTTGATCTTTACAATCAATTCCAAATAAGGATCACTATTTAAGTTGGTAATTGTAAAAGGGGCAATTGCTAGTTCATACCCTGGTTTATCGATACTTAATTCTATGGCCTGTCCAGGTTTATGGGTATATCCGTAGGGTTTTTGAATCCAAAATCGGATTACATTGTAGTTGAGATATTTTTTTTCTAAAATTTTCACCCTGTAAGGAAATGTAAAGCCCATCTTCTTAAAATAAATAGTTACCTTAATTTGATGTAAACGGTCCCATTGGGTTACATTTCAGCTTGTCGGCCCCTAGATGTAGGAATTTCATTAAGGGAAGTTACGTCATTATGATAGTCAATAAGTACACTCTCCCCATCCCCTCTCCTTAAATATCGTCTAAGTATTTTTTGCACATCATTGTTATCGGCCATGGGAGTAATAAATTTATCATAATCCATAAGGGCCTTTATTCTTTTTCTTTTGGACATATACCCAAAACCCTTATAAACCCCATTTTCTACAACTATTACCGATTTTTCATTTGTGTTTCTTCCAGCTGTCTTTATAATGTAAGTATTTTTATCATCAGCTATCGGCATCAAAGCATTTTCCACGCGTTTATTATAGGCTTCCACAGTTTCTATATCGCGACAAATACCATGACATTTTTTAATGTGAAAATGAAAACAGGCCCCTGAAATATGCTGTAAACTGCAAAACCGCGGACAAAGACTATAGGTATCGCACAATTCCTCCAAAAAGGCCCTACATTCCCCTTGGTTGTAAAAACAGGCCAATGGCGATTTCAGTTTGCCCAATCGATCATAAAACAGATTTGTGATTCCGTTTTTATCCATTTTTGCACCTACCCCATATCTATATCCGATTCGTTTTTGCGCCCGATTGAATTTAGGGAGGTGCTTTTTTATTTCATCCGATTCCAATAGCAGGGCTACCAATTCGCTTCCCGTATGGGTATAATCGATATGTACCGTTTCAAAACACAACCTCATTTCCTTGTGAACCTTGCTATAGACATGGCTCAACACCCTTTGTTTAATATCCTTGGCCTTGCCCACATAAATGATTTTCCCCTGTGCATTTTTAAAATAATACACTCCAGTAACATTGGGCAGTAGGGCCACTACAGTTTTAGGCCATTGGGGAGGTACACCTGCCTGACCGGATTTTGGCCCCAACATGAAATTAAAAACCCCATCCGTATCCATTGCCCAGAGTCTTTCTAGCAAGGTAACTGTGGCTTCCGCTTTGTCCTTGGCGCTTTGAACATGACCAACATTAATGCCCAACTGGTTGCACACGGTTCCCAGACTATAACTTTGTTGGCCGGGTATTAGTTTGCGAGACAGTCTTAGGGTAGATAACTTCTTGCGCTTAAAAACACCACCTAGCGATACCAGTTCATTTTTAATACCGTTGAAGTTAAAATTGACATGGTGTGAAATAAAAATACAATCCTCGGTGAGCGCTACCACCTCCTTGGCAATCTCATAGAACTTAGGTGCCCTAAGCAACATATCATCTTTGATACCATTGCGACGCGAAACCCTATATTTTATAGATACTTCGGGATTTACCAAGGAAGAAAATTCCCTTACCACCTTTTGGCCATCGTGAATCAAGATACAGATCTCGGTAATCTTATTATCCTCTCCCCGTAATCCTGTGGTTTCTGTTTCAACTATGGCGTACACTAACTATATGAATTTGGAGTATAAAATTAAAAAAGAATAAGCCAACAGAATGGCTTTTCATGTATTTAACGTTTTGAATATATAAATTGGATCTTCACGGAAGGTAGGTCGTTACGTGGATAGATGATTAAAAAAGGAGCGAACCTCATATTCGAATATGTCCTGTGGAATCCTATGTGCCAAGTCCTGTCGTAGGGAGATATGGTAATCCATATTTTCGGCAATTCTTTCCCCTATAAATTTCAAGGTGTCCTTTGGATCAACCACCTCATCCTTTGCCCCTAGGACCAATCGTTTAAAGGATCGATTGGGATTGAAATAATCCGGTACATTTTGAAATACCGAACGGGAAACCAAGGCCGGATTGAACAATAAGGCCGGTTTTTTTAATGCAATGGACAGATAATAACCTACAAAACCACCCATACTGCTGCCCATTACGACATCTATTTTTCCATCTACAAATTGCCTTCTTATATTTTCGATACTATTATTGTCCGATTCATAGTCGATAGAAGGGGAATACACGGTACCGTAATTCTCTAGAATTGTTCTTTTTTCTTCGCTTAGACTACCGTTAAGTCCATGTATGTATAGTATGTTCATTAAAATAGCAAATTAGCTTACTTATTTCCTCTGTAAATTACGTATCTCCTTCCGCAGTATTTCCTTTTTGTCCAAAGCTTCCCCAAGGGTAAGCCCCACATTCATTCCAGGCCTTTGGTGACCTATGGACGTGAGCCATGCATCTTTCATCATTTTTTGCCTTTCCTCTACCAGCTTCCATATTTCTTCCCCATGGTGAAATTGGGAAACCACTTCCTCAATACCATTGGCTTTGGATACTTCCCCTTCCCCAAGATATAAAAGCAGCTGTTGGGCCATAATCCAATGACCTGTATCATTTGGGTGAACACCGTCCTTGGCTAAAAAATAATTATTATCGGTAAGACGCTTATCTTCCAAGTATTTTTTCATGGGCCAGTGGAGATCTATTACCTCCCATTGATCAGTATATCGTTTACTGATAAGCCAATCCGCATATATGTCCAATACATTGGCATAGGCTTCCCCCATACGCTCATCGTAAATGGGTGGGGTCATATGTACAATGGAAGCCCCGGATTCCACAACTTGGTTATTTAACCAAAGGATTCCCTCCTTGTATTTTTGAAAACGCCCTTCATCAAAGGGCAGATAAATGCCATCGTTCATACCATAGCAGGCCAATACCAAATCAGGCTTTACCTGAGAAATAATGCGTTCCAAACGCTCATGAAGATCGGGACGTGGAAATTTACCATCGGCATGACCTTGTTCCGAAAGACCGGATACCGTTTCACTGGGTAAACCCACATTAATAATTTCAAAATCCCGATCCGGGTATCGTAAGGTAAAATAGGCATCTATATAAGACACATACTGTCCGGAATAGGTAATACTGTTGCCAATAAAAAGTATTCGCTTAACACCCTGAGGTATTTCATAAGAATTTTGGGCCTTAACATGAAATTGCGACCCGATCAAGAAGAAGAGAAGTATTCCTAAAAATTTGGTATTCATCATTTGTGATCGATTTGTATGTTTAGGTATTGGTTATCTGTTTTTATCAATCCTAACTTTGCAATGTATTATTATGAAAGTTCCTTTTTTCATTTACAGTCTTAATCCTAAGTAATAAAGGTAACTTTTAGCGCAAAAAATAAAATGGTCTCAAAATATAGTCCGTATCAATACTATTATCAACCCAATGACATAGAGGGTAGTAAAAATCAGTTTATTATATTTAGCCAACCAATTGGGAAGAAAAATATCAAAATTATCCTTTTCCGAATCCGAATATTTCCTTGCCATAACGGTTAAGGGACAAAACATTTTGAAAACCAAAAGAACAATACCCTCCCCTACAATTAAGCCTATGCCGACCCAGGTATAAATATTGACATCATTAAAAATTCCTGAATACAAAATATAGAAAATAACGACCACAAAAAATAGCCAGATCAGGGTGTGTACCCATTTAATTAAAAGAAGCCGATTCGCTGCATTCATTTTATAAGCAAATAAAACAATTGACCCATACAACAACCTAGTTCTTGTTAGGGAATACGCCTTAAATTAATTGGACACAAACTTCAGTCCAATAATGGAACATATTAAGGTGGTAATAAAGAACATCCTCCAAAAGGTGGCAGGCTCTTTAAACACCAGGATACCTACCAATACAGTACCAACCGCTCCTATTCCTGTCCAAACGGCATAAGCTGTACCTATGGGCAATTCCCGTGTTGCCCTAACCAACAGCATCATACTAATAGCCAAACACAGCAAAAAACCAATGTACCAATAGGTCGCCTCTGCACCGGTAGACTCCTTTGCTTTCCCAAGACAGGCCGCAAAAGCCACTTCAAAGAGGCCTGCAATGATTAGAAAAATCCAATTCATAAAAATCCTTTAGTCCGTGTGGTTTATAATAATGTTTTCCAACAGCCTCCCTGTCCTGATAATTTTATTAATCAATGTTTATTATTGGTTCCTTCTTTAAATATCCCAGGGACAACAAAAATTGATCCGCCTCAGCAACTGTACTTTTATAGGCTTTAAGATTGGCATAGTTAAAAAATCCATGCCCCTCCCCTTCATACAATTTAAGGTCGCACCTACTTTCCACTTTTTCCATTACCATTTTAAAATACTCGGCAGTCACCACTGGAATCAAGTGGTCCTTGGTTCCCTGGAAGACGATGGTTGGGGGAGCCGCTTTTTTAATATTGTGAAGTGGGGAAAAGTCCTTGTAAGCGTCCCCTATCCTTTCATAACCATAACCTCCAGGACCATTATCCACCACTGGATTAAAGAGAACCAGGGCATTGGGGATACAATCAATGGTTGAATCGTCGACCGGGTCATTATACCCTTCAATTAAAGCCGTTGCAGCCGCTAAATGCCCGCCGGCAGAGCCTCCGGAAGCTATAAGCTTGTTACCGTCTATGTTAAACTTGGCCGCATTTTTTCTTATAAACCTGATGGCCGACTTAGCATCTTTTAGAGACTCGAAAGGAGTTGTTCCATTTATTTTTGAAGTTCGGTAATCCGCCAAAAAACAAACTATCCCTCTTTTGGCAAAATATTGTGCCTGATGCAGGAATTGGGACCTTTTGCCCCCTACCCAACCGCCGCCAAAAAAGAAAACCATGGCCGGATAATTTTTGGATGATCCCATATTGGGAGGGTAATGCACTTCCAAAAACAACTGGGTTGTATCCACTTTTTTATAAAGAATCTCCTCTTGGGAATTACAAATTTGGGTACTGAATAAAGTACCAATTATTAGGGCAATAAATAATTTTAAACGCATTTACAGTTTTTTAGAGAAGCTATATTGCAACAGCTACATTCAATAATTGAAATTATGGTCCTAAGATAGGAAAACCTTAAAACTTCTGCACGATATATTCTACCACAGATTGGTCTCCTGAAAAGAGTTTCTAACAACTCCCGAAGCACAGATAAAAATATCTTGAAAAATGCATTTAATATTTTCAGCTATTTTGATAAAATTAAGCGCTATAATTTATCCCTTCCGCTGATAATGATTTTGAACTAACTGATTCAAAAAGACTTTTGAAGATACCAAAGTAAATTCCAATTCTGTGGGAAGTTTTGAAAACAACGCAGTTCCTCCTCCCAAGACTATGGGGATGGTCGTAATTGTAATTTCATCAATGAGATCTTCCTTTAAAAAGTTCTGGATGGTTACCCCTCCATCTATATAAAGCTTATGGTATCCCTTGTTATGTATTTGCTCCAAGATTTCCGTTAAGCTTCCTATAACCAATTCGGCCTTATCCCTATAATCCTCTGCCAGTGTATCCAAGGTTCTGCTTACTATAAAAACTGGTTTGGCATATGGCCAATCCCCTTCAAAACCACAGACTGTTTCAAAAGTTTTACGGCCCATCACCAGGGCATCCACCTGGGCCATAAATTCATTATAACCCATATCCGATTGCTCGGGATTGGGAATGGTGGTAAGCCAATCCAATCTACCTTTCCTATCGGCGATATAGCCATCCAAGCTAGTGGCTATAAAGACCAAATTTCTTTTTTCCATAAGGTAAATTTAAAACTAAAGGAGATATTCTTCATTTAGAAATTGGCTCTTAGCAAAAAGTAATGGCCCCTCCTACTAATTAAGCCCTGATTAATTCCCATTTCCAAATGAAGCCATCTTCAGTGCTTTCCACTTCTTCTATTTTAGTGAATCCACATTTTGCTAAAACTGTTGTGGATGCATTTGATTGTGCCAAGGTATGCGCCAAAATGGATTTAACCCGATTATCCATAAACGCCTTCATAATTAATCCTCTTGCCATTTCAGTAGCAAGCCCCCTGTTACAGTATCCTGAAGCAATTTCATAACCCAATTCAACAGTACCATCTTCAGTTGGACTTCCCTTGTATCCTCCACTTCCAATCAGCGTATTATCTAGTTTATGAATTGGAAAATAGGTCCACCACCCCAATTCCCCCGGCCTGGCCAATATTTGGTCCAGAGCATATTGTAAAGCATCAACCCCAAATGTAGTCCACTGGTCCGCTAGAGACACTCCAAGAAATTTGGAAAGTTGTTTATTTCCCTTAATTGCCATTTTAAGCAATTGGGCATCACAAGGGACCAACCTTAAATTCTCTGTTTCTATGACCATTTTAGCTACCATACTTCATTAAGTTTCTACCTTATTTCTTGTACAGCAACCATATTTATCCTTTATTCATGATTTTCATGGTCCGTTCCATAATTTCGTCCTTACCGGACAAAATACCCATTATCGTTGGTTGCACCTGGTAATGGGGCACAATACCTCTATCTGTAAATTCATAATCTTTAACCGCAGTATAGTAGGCCATCAAAGGAATCCCCAGTTTCATCTTGGAGTTGGGAAGGGTAACTATAGCAAAGGCACCGCTATTATTTCCATAATATCCACCTCCTGTTTCCTCGCCTATAAAGCTAACCCTATCCAGATGGTTTGCCACGGCACAAAACTCGGAAGTGACAGAGAAACAGGCTCCGTCTATCAATACGTAAACCCGCCCCTTAAAAGGATTTTCTTGTGGTGTTTGTACAGCCAGGTTACCGTTATGCTCCCAACGAAATTCCCCATCTTCGGTTTGGGTTATCAAAGCCCTTAACTGCTCATAACCCTCAGGTAATTGGGCATGCTCCACAAATGTAAATCTTTCATTGGTCGCCAATACCAGTTTGTCATAATACCTAAATTCGGCATTTACCAAATAGGACAACAGTAGTGCTCCAAAGGCATCTTTTCCTCCTTCGTTTCCTCTCAAATCCAAAATCAAATTTTGAATACTTTTGGCGTTGATGTCCGTAAACGTTTCCTTTAAAAAGGCCTCAAAATTATATTTTTCCTCGTCTGGCCAGAAGGTACGTATGGTCAACAGGGCTGTCTTTCCATTCTTAAATTCCAGTTGATAGGGTATACTGTTTTGTTTTGCAGTATCATGTTCCATTACTATTTGGTAGGAAACCGAAGGTAGAGACATACTGCCCTTTTTCCCACGGTACTTATAGGTGATGTTAAATTGGTTATGGGCCTTACCCTCCTCCAAATAAAAATTGGAGAATAAAGCGTTAAAATACCTATTAAGTTCGTAGTACTTGAAAGTTTGGTTGTGTCCGTCAGAAAACAGATTGTTCAATAACCCTTCAATAATCTCCCCCATAGCTATACCATTGATAGCGGTAATTTCGGTTCCAGGTTCCAATTTAACCTTGGTATCATAGCTATAGCGCACGTAAGCCTTGTTCTTGTCCAGAAAAAGTTTTAATGGAAATAGAGTTTCCATATTGTAATAATACATAAATCCCTTATCCTCCGAAGGCATTAATTTGGTATGTCCACATCCAATTTTAGCCAATACCGGGTTCAATATTTTATAAAACTCCTGTTGACTAAGTGGCTTATCGAGTTCCTTTACAATTGACTCAAAACTTTCATCCATTGCAGCTTTGGTTTCATACCGGTAGATTCCCGGATGTGCCTCCTCCAAAGCTGTCCTGAAGAGTTGAAAATCTTCCTTTAATTCCGAAGGGTTAAAGGCATTTTGGCCACTTACAACAGGGACACATAAAAATTGGGTCACAAAGAACGCCAACTGTAATATCGCTTTTGATTTCATAGTTTACGAATATTTAATGGATCCTTTCTTAAACAACCGGCTTGTGGGATTCTTTTTCCCAAGTTTACCTTTGCTATTTTATAAGGATATTATCTAAATACAAAGATCTAACGATCTATAGAACCTAACAATCACACAAGAATGTGATATTTTTTTATAAGGCCCGAGTTACATCCTCTAAACTCACTAGCCCACTTATCGCAAATTGTTCCTAACCGTTATAAAAACACATTTTTTCACATGTTTATGCTATTTCGGGGATGACCTACCGTTACTAAATTTGTCCTGTTATTTACCATTAAAATTTTAGATATAGGGAACTAAAATGATACCAGTGAATCAAATGGTCACCGAATCAAAAACAAATGGAGTTTATTCATCAATCAATACAAATCAATTAAAAAAGAACAATCATGCTTACATTATTTCAAATTCTGATCAACCTATTAATAGAGCTTGGGATCAACTTTCTACTGTAAAAGGTATGTGGATTCCATGCCTCTGGAAAATGGCTTGCACAACAACATAAAATTTCAATTATTTATACTTTGGATGTCCAATCTTTATGTAATTTTATTATAAACCACCTGGCTGCATGAGCATAAGGATTCTTTGTTGTTTGCTATGTTTCCAAGCCTATCTATTTGGACAGAATTCCTACGTCTTCAATAGATTTTCTACTGCGGATGGTCTGAATACCAATAAGGTAAAATGTGTTTGGCAAGACGCCACTGGATTTCTATGGATTGGAACCGAGGTGGGCATACAGCGTTTTGATGGGAGAAAATTCATTTCCTTTGTTGGTCCAGAAAATTACCAGCTGCCACCCAGCATAGGTGTAGACCAAATTTTGGATGCCGGCAATGGCAATCTTTGGTTATTGCAAGGAGGCCAGGTGGGGAAATTCAACACAGTAGATTTTCATTATACCTCTGTATCTATAAGGAGTTATGGCAGCATTCCGCCAAGGTCGGAATTCAAATTGTACATAGATAGCAAAAAGCAGGTATTTCTCTGTGCTTCCAAATATGGTCTTTTATGGTACGATGCCAAATCCAATGCTTTTGTAGAATCCAATTTACCTATAAAAATCCCCAGAGGTTGGGGCGTTGGTTCCCTCTATGAAGACAAGCAGACTGGAGAATATTGGATCTGCAGTGAACAGGGCCTAGCAGTATACCGAAGTTCTAGTGGCGAGGTCTTTCATCGGCTCAACAATCCTGAGAATATACCTTTACTGAACAACAAAGCCATTACCAATTCCGGAGATTTCATCAAGGATAAAAATGGCACCTGGTGGCTAACCTATTGGGATTATAATCCACATCGGGAACACCCAGTTCTCCTGCATTTCGACCCTAAAACAAATCAATTTCTGACGGATACCTTAAGAAGCCATAGGGCAACAAAAAAATATACCGTTCTAAGGCAAATTTTGGAAACCAGTAATGGACAGATCTGGATCGGCGGGGAAAATTCTTTGTTGAGCTATGACAATGACCTTCAAGGTTTTTATCAACATTTCAAAGCCAACCCTTTAGAGTTCGATATAAAATGTAACCAGGCCAGGCATCTCTTTGAAGACAGGGAGGGCAATATTTGGTTGAGTACGGAAAATGGGCTTTTTGTGATGAACCCCAATCAAAAAGACGTGTATAGCCTTGTGGTAATAGATGGTCTTGGATTGGACTCTCCTGTAAATGCTATATTGGAAACCAAGACCAAGGAGAATTGGATTGGTACCTGGGGCAAGGGTATCCTATATTATGACCAAAAATTCAACAAATTGGAAGGAAACCCCTATACCGGTTTGGGAACCGAATCCTACAAATTATATTCTTCCATATGGGATCTTCAACAGCACAGTGAATCGGGACATGTTTGGTCTGCTTGCCAGGGGGGTAGATTGGCTGTTTTTGACGCCAATACCAAAAAGGCAATCCATTGGCTACACCCTCCAATATTTAAAGAATCCACGGTGCGGCAGATCAAGGAGGATCATAACGGAAATCTATGGTTTGGTACCCAGGGTGGGCGGTTGGTTAAATGGAAAAAGAACGATCCCATAGCAGACAACCATTTTGAAGAACTCCACAATTTCAACACCATCATTTACAGACTCTACGTAGATCGGCAGGGACGCTTATGGGTAGGAACCCATAAGCAAGGCGTATATGTCCTTGATGTGGACACCAACGAAATCCTTTTTCATTTCAACACAGAGTTCAGCGACAGTTATGGGATAATGGACAATACCATTTCTGATATCCAGCAATATAACGACAGTATTTTTATGGTAGGTACCGAGGCTTTGAACATTCTCAACATCAATACCGCTGAGGTAAAAAAGATAACTTCATACGAAGGACTCTATGGGTCAAGGGTTTTGCAGTTAATGATGGATAGGGAAGGAATAGCATGGATGATAACCAGCAATGGCCTTAGCAGTTATAATTATGATAAGAACATAATAAGTTCCTATAGCAACCTTCATGGCGTTATCTATGCAGAAAAGACCTATAGTGCCAAATGGATGATGCAAAACGGAGAGATATGGTTTGGCGGTGAGGATGTGGTTTTTGGCTTTTCGCCCGAAAAACTAAATTATAAACAAAAGCCTCCCAAGGTAAATATTACAGATTTTAAGCTCTTCAACACCTATATGCCTCTGGATTCCATTATGGCTCAAAAGGAAATTGTATTCAATCATTATCAAAATTCGTTTACTTTCTATTTTTCCGCCCTGAGCTTTTCCCAACAAAGAAAGTTACAATACTACTATCGCATTCCCGGTGTGAACAAAGACTGGGTAAAAGCCGAAAGGGATATGGCTGCCACCTATACCACAATGCCCTCCGGAAAATATACTTTTCAAGTAAAATGTATGAACCTCCAAGGACTGGAGCCGGACGAAATTACTAGTATCGACTTTAGGATACGCCCCCCCTTCTATCGTACCTGGTGGTTTATTGCATTGGCCTTATGTACCGGGATAGGCATGGCGTATTTTATCTACAGACTTAAGGTTAATCGCATATTGGCGGTTGAAAATTTGAGGAACAAAGTGGCCAGGGACCTGCATGATGATATGGGCTCTACCCTGAGCACTATAAACATTCTTAGTTCCATGGCCAAGAGCAAAATGAATAGTGATACCGTAACCAGTAGTAACTACCTCTCCAAGATTACCGACAACAGTCAAAGAATGATGGAAGCTATGGATGATATTGTCTGGAGCATTAAACCGGACAACGATAACATGCACAGGGTTATTGCTAGAATGAGGGAATACGCTACCGGCATCTTGGAAGCCAAGGACATAGAATTCGATTTTCAGGTAGAGGATAAAATAAACGATTTAAAACTGGACATGGAAGCTCGGAGAGACCTCTTTCTTATTTTCAAGGAAGCTATCAATAACGTCGCCAAGTACTCCCGTGCAAAGCGCGCAGAAGTGCAACTAACCCTTAAGGATAAGTGGCTCCAAATGCAGATCATGGATAACGGGATTGGGTTTGAGATGGAAAAGGTCGACAACGGCAATGGTCTGGACAATATGGTTAAAAGGGCATCCAAAATGAAAGGAAAACTAAAAATTGACAGTAATCCAGATCTTGGCACCGAAATTTGTTTGACCGTTCCTGTGCGTTAGAGGGCATTTTAACATATTTATGTGATTTTGTCCTATAGATTTCCTGTCTAACTTTACAAAAAGAGACAATTATGATTAGGGTATTAATATATGAGGATAATCCCCAATTTCGAGAAGGGCTCACCATGTTGGTCAATGGTAGTGATGGGTTTTCCGTTTTGGCATCGTACAAAAATTGCAACAATGTTTCCGAGGAAGTGGAAAAATGGTCGCCAGATGTCATTTTGATGGATATCAATATGCCAGGAACCGATGGCCTGGAAGGATTAAAGAAAATAAGGGAAGTAAACGCCGAAGTCAAGGTACTGATGCTTACCGTGTTTGACGACAATAAAAATGTTTTTGAGGCACTTAGGAACGGGGCCAATGGATATTTACTCAAGAAGACCCCACCCGCAAAATTATTGGAATACATACAAGATGCCACTTTGGGCGGAGCTCCCATGACCTCCTCCATAGCTACACAAGTGCTTAAAATGTTCCAGGTTATACCCCAGACCAAGAACCAGGACTATTGTTTAAGTGAAAGGGAAACAGAGGTATTGCAACTACTTGTAGATGGCTATAGCTACAAAATGATTGCATCGGAACTTTTTATAGCTATTGATACCGTTCGATCGCATATCAAAAAAATATACGAAAAACTGCATGTAAACAGCAAGAGCGAAGCCGTTGCCAAGGCCTTTAAGGATAAGTTGCTATAACATATTTCCTTCAAACCCCATAAAAAAATCTTCGAATTTCACATACATATGCGATTGTAGGAACTACGGTAGCACACTTCCTTTGTCCTGAAAAAATTTGAAACTATAACTCAATATCAGGATAATGAAAACAAAACTAATTTTACTTTCAATCTTCTTCTTAATGTTCATTGGATGCTCCGATGACGACTACACTGAAATTCCTTCCAACACTTTGGAGGCAGACGCTTTTAGTGAGAATCAAGGAGATATTTATACCGGTCAAGCTGTTGTCCTCAACGGCTCCAAGTCCATGGACAAGGCAGGAAAGTCATTTCAATACTTATGGAGATTTAAGGCCAAACCAAGTGGTAGTTTAACTGAATTGACAGAAGAAACCACGGCCAAGCCAAAATTTACTCCGGATAAGGCGGGAAACTATTCCGTGGAACTAAAGGTTTTCAATACCGAATTCTATGATACGGACGAATTGACAATTGTGGTAAAGGAGGATGAAAACCCACCTGTACAAGAAACTATACTCATTTCTGAAAATATCACGGAACGTCGCCACTTGGCCAATGTCTTTGACGACCCTAATAAATTTGATTATTTGGTAACAGGCGATATTCATATAACTGCATTACTTACCATAGATCCAAACGTGGTCATTGCCTTTGATGAAAATACGGCAATGTACATTGACAATCCCGGGGCCATTATGACAACTGCAGCCGCCAGTTCATTTACCACCTTTACGGGTAAGAACAAGGTTCCGGGATATTGGAAGGGATTAATTATAAATTCCAATAATCCTTTGAATAAATTGGACCGGGTAACCATTGAATACGCGGGCGGAGCCATTGCCCAAGGAATGGAAGTTGCTACCAGTTTGGGTATCGCCAATGAGGGGCCCGGCCACCTTAACTTGGTTTCCTCCATTATCCAACATAGTGCTGCCTATGCCATGGCCGTTGAAGTTGGAGCTAAGTGGAATACAGAATCCTTTAATGTATACAGGAACAACAAAAAGATAATTAGAGTACCAGCTTCACAACTTGGAGTGGTATCCAGCTTGTCCGAATTCCACAATAATGAAGTAAACGTAATCGAGGTCATTGGTGACCGAATTTATGATACCGAAGAAACCATTTGGAGCAATTTGTACAATAGTACGGGCGATCTAAAATATATTGTAGAAGGAAAAATAGAGGTTGTTTCCGGCCTTAGGATCTTGGAAGGTCTGGAATTGTACATGGATAGGGATTCGGAGATAAATATCACCAGCAGGGGTTATTTGGTAGCTCTTGGCAGCAATCAATATCCTATTAAATTCCGCGGAAAGGAATCCTTGGACGGAGGGTATTGGAAAGGTATATCCATAATGTCCAACGACATGAAAAACGAATTGGACAATGTTGAAATACACAATGCCGGAAGCGAAATCATGGACGGATTGCAGCACAAGACTGCCATTGGATTGGGAGGGGCCAATGAGGCTAAATTAAAGTTGTTCAGCTCCAAAATTGTGGGCAGTGGTGGCAATGGGATTTACGTTGAAAATGGAGCCGAAATTGTTCATATAGACCAAATTAAGTTTCGCGAAAACCTAGGTCCGGCCATTACTATGGCTGCCAACCAAGTAAAAAAACTAACCAATGCCACAGGGATGGAGTTTATAGGCAATGGCCATAATGGGGTTGAAATTTTTGGATCTGCTTTGTTCGACCCTAATGTTGAGACCACTTGGCCGGCCCTACACTTTAATGCCAGCTATTTGGTGAGCGGTAATTTAGCAATCCAATCGGGATTAAAGATACTTCCTGGAGCGGTTTTCAAATTTGCCGAGGACAAGATGTTTGGAGTCTTTCCCTATGGATATTTAATTGCCCAGGGTACCGCAAATAATAAGATCGTCTTTACCGGAGCCACAACTACCAAAGGATTTTGGAACGGGATCCGAATTCAATCGGATAGCGCTAAAAACCTAATGGACCATACAGAAGTACTTTATGCCGGAAAAACTGAAATTCCAGGGGTTTCCAAAATAGCGAGTATTGGCCTGGATGGGGATTACATGGCAAATTTAACCATTAAAAATTCGAAAATTGCGCATGGTCATGGCTACGGAATTGCGTTTGAAAACCGTAACACCTCCATCAACTCGGATTTTAACATGGTAAACCTTTTTGAAGACCTAAGCCTTGGAGACATTTCCCTGCCCTAGAAGATTAAATTGGGCATAACATATCATTATAATTTTTGGCCATAGTTTATTAAAAAAGAATACTGATCAAAGATGTGATTAAAGGTCTAATCGGAACAAGGGAACCAATCAACTTCCACATAATTATGCGATTGTGGCCAGTTGATCTTCAAACGATCTTTGTTACCATTATTAATCAAAAAAATATAGTCATGAAAGCATTTGATAATTACCGAAGAATACCTTCAGAATCCAATAAACATGTCTTCTTTTCACAAATGAAATATGGAAAAAGAAGTCAATGGCTGGCCTTTAGACGCTTTACGGCAAGCCAATAAAAAAGAATATGCCACGGCATCTTAAAAAATCTCTAAAACAAATGAAAAATGAAAAATCTAGGTATTGAATTTTACAGAAGATGTATATATGTCATCTACACAATTTTTCTCATCTATTTACTATTAACAGCAAACAAATAATTAAACAAAAAAACAATGGGTACAACATCAAAAATAATTTTTCCAATTGCCTTTGCCATATTATTAATGTCCTGCGAAAAGGACACTATAACCGCTTCCGAGGATATAACTACCAAGGACCACGAAATCTCTGGCTACTCTTCCCTAGAGGTAAACGATAATTTTAAGGTCTATATAAACTTCTCGGAGACAGAAGAGAAATTGAGGGTTCAGGCCAACGATAACCTTCATGAGTATATTCTGGTAAACAAGGAAAGCAATAAGTTAACCGTGAAACTGGACAACGTTCGGAGGATCAAAGGACAGGAAACCTTAAATGTGTTTATTACTACCAAAAGTATAGACAATTTTACTATTAAGGGAAATGCCAAATTGGAACTGGAAGACCCCTTGGAAACAGATAACCTAAAAATCTATCTAAGAGGAAATAGTTTCTTTTCCGGTGAATTGGCTGTAGAGAAGCTCGATCTGGTTTCTAGCGGAAACTGTATGATAGATTTCTCGGGCAGTGTAAAAAACATGGACGTGGAACTTGACGGCAACTGTGAACTATCGGATCATGACCTAAGCGTTGACACGCTAAATATTGACCTTTCCGGTAATAGTAATGCCTATCTTACGGTAAACAATTCCATATCCATCGATGCCAGTGGAAATAGTGTGTTGTCCTATAAGGGCAATGCCACCATTGCACATCAAAAACTTTCATCGGGCTCCAAAATTGTGAAAAAAGGGTAATTGGTGGTTGCAATAGAACACCCATAGAGCAATCTACAAAAGGAAGCCTATGCATTTTGCTGATTTCAGCTTAGTGTATAGGCTTTTTCTATGTGGTATTTCCTTTAAAAGAAAGAGTACCTACCCAACACATTACTCCAATTCCACCAAGAACATTTACTTAATAATCAATTGCGCGGTATTGTAAACATGAAATTGCTTCCCTTGCCTTCCTCACTTTCCACCCATATTTTCCCGCCAAGTTTTTCCACAAATTCCTTACATAGCACCAATCCAAAACCGGAGCCTTTTTCGTTTAGAGTACCTGGCAATGGAGTGTTGGTAGTTATCCCAAACAAATTCTCAAGTGTTTTGGCATCCATTCCCACACCTGAATCAGAAATTATTATCTTAATTTGATTTTCTTCATCAATTGCGGAGATAGTAATATTACCGCCCGGTTTGCTATATTTAATAGCATTGGAAATAAGATTTCTAAAGACCGTCTTTAATATCTTCTTATCAGAATTCACTTCAATTTCATCTTCAACACTTACCTTTATTGAAATGCCTTTTGTCTGGGCAATGGACATTGAAAGTTCCAATATTTCATGGATAACTGAGGATATTCCGGTTTTTTCGGTTTTAAAACTTATTTGACCGGATTGCGATTTTGCCCAATCCAATAAATTCTCAAGTAGCACCAAAGTGTTTTTGGCAGTAGACTGTATTAGGCCCAAATACACTGGAGCATCTGTATCCTCTAATTTTGTAATTTGTGTCTTTAAGATATCGCACAATACCAAAATATTATTAAATGGACTTCTTAAATCATGGGCAATAATCGAAAATAATTTGTCTTTTGTAGCATTAAGTTCCCTTAATTGAATTTCGCTTTCCCTTAAATCTTCCTCTGCCTTTATACGTTCGGTAATATCCCGTATTACCCCAACCAAAAACTTCTTTCCGTCAGCATCTACAAACCTCGACTTCCTTGTTGAAATAATTTTCTTATGATCGTCACTTACGGTTAGGGGCTCCTCATTAATATTTTCTATACCATCCGATAGTACCTGCTTATCTATCCGCAAGAAATTTTCCCGCTCTTCGGGGGGAACATTTTCAGCAAGGGTTTTGCCTATTATTTTGGTTCTTGGAAGGTTGAACAAATTGCAAAAAGCATCGTTGACCAAGAGTAACCTGCTCCCATTGTCCTTTACAAATACGGCATCGCCCATATTATTGAGAATGGTATTGGCATATTTCTCACTTTCATCCTTTTCCTCTTCACTTTGAAAGGCCAAAAGCGATTTAAGGATATCATTTTGTTTTTGAAGTTCGGCAATTTGATTTTCAAGTTCGCGACGTGTCTTATCCTTAACTTTTTTAATTCGCTTAAACCGGTTATATAAATTATACCAAATCAAATTATTACAATTTTAGGCTAAGGCTGTAAATCTACGATTTTCATAAATTATAATGATACCAAATTATCATAGATTTCTACTTTAACTGTAAAAATAAGTTCAACTCAAAGTTTTGGATGGGGTTATATCCAGATGGCATTCTTAAATTCAATATAAGGTTCTACTATGGCCAGGCAAATAACAGGGACACGGTAATCTCTTCGTAAAAGTTCCTTTGACCTAAGGATAGACTGTAAAAGGGATTCGAGAAGGTGAGGGGAAATAGCAATGAAGTATTCTCAAAACAAGAATAAACAGATTGCTTCGCTGCGCCTACCTGACGGCCAGGCAGGCTCGCAATGACAGAATAGCAAAAAGTCTATAGTTAAAAGGCTAATTTAAAAATGGGAATTTGGTTGGTGGCGAGTGATGATTTTTAAAGCAGGATTTGTTCCCCCGAGGAGAGGATCTTAAGATGTAATCGTCATTGCGAGAAGTGATAGCGACGAAGCAATCTCATAATAAAACAAGACGATTGCTTCGCTGCGCCTGCCTGACGGCAGGTAAACTCGAAGTGACGACTTTCAACTTTTAAACTTTCAACATAAGTCTTTAATCTAGGCTCTAGGTTCTTTCTTATCTCACTTTTCAATACCATCCAACACCAAAGGAGCATTACTCCAAGGAAACCCGTTCCCATCCGGCTTCTGGGAGTTCATATCGGTCCAATTTCATTACCTTTCTAGTTCCATCGTAATATTTGTAGACTAGGTACACACAGTCATCGGAACTTTCTATATAGAACAGGCCTAGGCGTTTGGGAAAGGGAAGCTTCATCAACTCACATTCCTTATTCAATTGGTGTGCACCGATCTCCATTAAAAGGCGTTTAATGGCATATCGATCATGATTTCTGTACACAATATTTTTCATTATATGGAAATAATCCTATTTTATGGATATTTTCCAAATTTACAAATTTTAGATTTTGAAGTCGGTCCAGAAAAGTTAAATTCTTAATTTAGGGTAAAACTATTATTATGTGTTTCGGTACCAGGGTAACCACCTCTGCCAAGGATGTGGAAAAATTTTACAATGTTTCCAAATTAATGGGCAAAATCCCCATTAATGGCGAGCTTACCTATCACCACGCCAACGGATGGGCGCACCCGTTATTATGGATTATACCACAAGAAAGGAGCAACCACATTACCCCTTCTATGTGGGGCATAATGCCACAGAACTCCATTGGGGCCGATTTTAAAAACTACTACAAGGACGCGGCCAAGTTTGGGGCCGGACTCAACGCCCAGTCAGAAAAGCTCTTTGATCATTTTATCTATAGGTTCAGTGCAATGACCAAGCGTTGTGTAATTCCCGTAAACGGATTTTACGAGCCGCACACGGCTCCCAAGAAGTTTAAGGTTCCATTTTATTTTGAACGAAAAAATGAGGCCCTTATGAGCCTGGCCGGACTCTACACGACTACCAAGGACGGTTACAACACCTTTACCATCTTGACCAAGGCAGCCACTCCCCTCTTCAAGAAAATTCACAACACCAAAAATAGGAGACCCATAATTTTAAGGGACGAGGATGTGGACGTATGGTTGAACAACGACCTCAACGAAGAAGAAATCCGTAATGTCATGGAAGATGATATGGAAGATGCGGCCATAAAGGCCCATCCCATAAGCAAGGATCTTTACAATCCAAAAGTAGATTCCAACAGGGAAGATATTATTGAGGAAGTACAATACGAGGAATTGGAGATAAAGTATTGAAGTTTAATCAACATTTTCAATAGCAAAAGCCTTAGCCGGATTTACAGACAGCAATAATTTAATTTCCTCTTCCGTGAAGCCTTGCGTTCTGAGTTGCGGAAGGAGTTTGGTAAAAATATTTGTATAAGGGGTAATGGTCTGTTGTTGTTTTTGGGGATCGTACCAACCCGCATCATGGGATATGAGGATCCGATCTAAAACGCCGTGTTCTTTGGCAAATAAGAGTTTCTTAAGGTGCCTGTCCACATCCCAGCCCAATCCGTCCAGACTAATCCAGCAACCCAGAGCTGCCGCCTTGAGATATGTATCGTTATCATCTTCTGCTTGGGCATGTATCCATATAAATGAATTTGGGGAAACCCCTATTTCTTTAAGAATCTTCAATTGCGGCCATAAGCCCACTGCTCTTCCGGTATGGGAGGCAATGGTTAATCCCGTTTCCAAACTGGTAAGGGCAGCGGCCTTGACTAATTTTTGATGCAGGGTATCCAAGGGGTCGGTAGTATCTACCCCAATCTTGATAAAACCTGGTTTTATAGAAGTACCTTCTATACCGTTCTTAAACTCATGAATCCACTTTATCGCTAAATCTTCCGCGCTTATTTCTTGTACATATTGGGGAAGGAATTTATTATTTCGCGCACCATACAGTCCGGTATTGGTGATTATCTTCAGTCCTGTTTTAATAGCTAGTTTTTCTAAGAGGAGAACATCCCTACCTAAGTAGAAAGGAGTGGCATCCACAAAATAATTCACTTTAAAGGCTGCCAGTTCATCCAGATAAGGAGATACTTCCGCAATTATGGCATCATGGTTCCAGGAACGGGGTTGAATACTATCGGCCCCAATAAAATCGACCAAAATATGCTCATGGGACAACCAGATTTGGGAGGAGTCTACTGGGCGACTTCCTTGTACATCCTGTATGTATGGTTGTTGCGCGCAAATTGAACCTCCAATAGCTATCACAGCAATTAAAAATAGAATAAAGCTTTTTGGAGGTGCGCCCATCTTTTAAACGATATTTTTTTTACATATCAGTCCACTTATTTCATGGCGTCCAATGCCCCGTTTACATAACCCACGCATTCCGCAAGGCCAGCAAAAACATCATCGGTATCCTTTTCAAATTCCATGGCCATTACACCGGTATAGTTAATACCTTTCAAGGCTTTGAGAACCGCCGGGATATCCAGAACCCCTCTTCCAAACTCAACCGACTTACCATCGGCCTCCGACTTGTCCACATCTTTGAGATGGATATCATATAAGCGGTCTGCATATTTTTTAATGTTCTTTACTGGGTCTAACCCCAATCTTTGTACGTGACCCACATCTATACAAAGTCCAATGCGGGAGTCGAGCATTTTAATTTTATCGTAGACCACTTCAGGTGTTGGGTATACCTCATCTCCTGGTCCATGATTATGTATGGCCAACTTTATATTGGTCTCTTTTACCTTCATTTCCACCAAATGCAATAAGTCGTGATTGGGCACTCCTATGATCACCTTCATGTTGGCAGCTTTGGCATACCTAAAGGCATTTTCTACTTCTTGGGCCGTTTTCATGTATATGACGCCTCCGCCATAAAGGCCTATTCCTGCCTTCTCGAATTTTGTAGTTATATTTTTAATCTCTTCTTCACTACTCTCCAAAGGCATATGCATGCTCTTGAGCGCAATCTGCTTAAGATTTAATCGGTTGGCCATTGCCAGTGTTTCATCCAAACTAAATTTTCTCGTGGAATAGGATGCCAATCCCAGCGCAAGACTTCGTGCTTCCGTGCCTGTATTATTTGCCCCTAACATATCCTTGAACGGACTAGCAGTTAAAACTGAACTGGTAGCCAATAAGCCACCTAGACCAAGGGTTTTTAAAAATGAATTTCTTGAGTATTGCATTGGATGTGGTTTTTAGAACTTTCCCATATTATTAACGTAAGATATAAAATCTTTTCTGTTCCATTAACGATTGGAGTTATCCAGCTCAAAAATAATATTGTCTTCATCATCGGAGTCTTTTCTGCTTTCATTCCACCTAAAATGATTTCTAAGCAGCAATTTTTTGGAGCTTTCATTTTGTTTACTGGTGAACGCTTCCACCATTTCCAACTTCAATTTGTTGAACCCAAAGTGCAGCACTGCTTTCATAGCTTCGTCCATGATGCCCATACCTTGAAATTCGGGACTTAGATCGTACCCCACTTCTGCTGTTTTACGATCCTTGGAAAAATTCCAGAGAACAATATTTCCTATCATAGCAGGACTATTTTTAAAGGAAATACACCATTGGAATAGTTGCCCATTCTTTATATCATTGTTGGTCTTGGCAATAAAAGCGAGTGCCTTTTCCTTAGTTTCCGCAGACTGTCTTTTAACAAACTTGTTTACCTCCTTATCCGAACGCAGATAACGGATCATTTCCCAGTCCGTCTCCTCCAACCTACGTAAGAGAAGTCGGTTGGTTTCCAATTCCTGAAATTTATCTACTGTGACCATCTCATAAAGATACAATCTTCTGTTTATGTATAACTAATAGCAAAAGCCCTATTTCGCAATATGATTTTAAAATAGGGCATTGGTATTCTTTATTTAAACCACTGACTTACGTTATAATCCAAGGCCAGCGTTAGAAATTCAATTTAAGGAATCAATAATTCAAGGTAGCGCCAAATCCAAGTCCCATATCACTATCATAATGGGTGGAAATTCCAAGATTGCGTGTTACGATATACTTGAAACCTGTCATGTATTCCTTATCCGTATTGACCATAAAGGCCCATCGTAACCTAGGGCTAACCGGAATATCCTCCCGCATCAGTTGAAAACGTATATTCCCGTCCGTAAATACTTCTCCTTGTAAGGTTACCAACAGAGGTAAGGTATATTCAGCTCCAAGACTTGCTACAGCCCTGGTATCCTTTGTATTTCCTTGCCCAAAAATGTTTTTTTCCACGCTTCCCTCTGATTTTCGATAGCGCCAATCGAACCCGACAAAAGGCATAAACCACTGGTTCTTTCCAATATATCTGCCAATATGGGTTTCACTTTCATAGCCATGGTCATCGTGATATCCTAAACGCCATTCCGTTCCAATACTCCAACGGGTATTTTGCAACATGGCCCTCCCGTCATTACCATTGGATGCAAAATCGTTTTCCGCCATAAAATGGAATTTGTTACTTTCCTTTTGCAACTTTTTGTAGGCCCATTCCTTATTGGGCAGATACGGATTGGGGGCTTGCTCTTCATAGGAAAAAACGCGATTCATTCCTGCCATCATATGGTAAAGAATATGGCAGTGAAAAAACCAATCGCCTTCAGCATTTGCCTGAAACTCTATGGTATCGGTCTCCATGGGCATTATATCCAAGACGTTCTTTAAGGGTGCATATTCCTCCTGTCCGTTCAGCACTCTAAAATCATGCCCGTGCAGGTGCATGGGGTGCCTCATCATGGATCCGTTGTAAAGTGTAATCCTTACATTCTCCCCCTTTTTGATCAAGATCTTATCTGTTTCCGACAGCACTTTATTATCCATACTCCAAACATAACGGTTCATATTGCCCGTAAGCTCAAAGCGCAATTCCTTTACAGGGGCATCTTTAGGCAGGGTGGTAGGATGTGGAGCTTTCAGCATGCCATAATTTAGGGTAACCAGTTCTGCATTGGCTTCCATGGTATGATTTTCATGGTCCATTTTATGGTCCATTTTCTTATCGCCACTACCGGTAACCTCCGGATACATCACCGTGTTCATATCCATTTTCTGAAGGGACATATCCATACCCATGTCATCCATGGAACCGTCCATATTCATCATCCCATTCATCATTTTCATTCCCTCAAAATACTTCAGTTTTGGCATTCTACTTTTTAATTGTATGGTGCCATTGCCCAAGTAAATTGAGGCCGACTTGGTACGGTCCTCAGGGGTCGCCAAGAATTCATAGGCAGTATCCTCCTGAGGAATATTAACTACCACATCATAAGTTTCCGAAACGCCAATAATTAAGCGGTCAACCTCTACAGGTTCCACATCATTTCCATCATTTGCTACAACAGTTATTTTGCCTCCCGCATAAGAGAGCCAAAAATAGGACGACGCCCCACCATTCGCTATACGAAGTCGTACCTTGTCCCCAGCCTTAAACTGGGAAAGTTGGCTTTCATTCTTACCATTGATAAGAAATTTATCGTAATACACATCACTAACGTCCATGGCCAGCATGCGCTTCCATTCATTTTCCAGTTTAGTTTTGAAATGCCCCGCTTTAATGGCCTCCGAATAACTCTGAACGGTACCTTTTTTAATTCCACCCCAATCATTGGCATTGTGCAACATTCTATGCACATTTTCAGGTTTAATATCGGTCCATTCGCTCAAAATTACAGGCACAGTTGGTAAATCATCAATTCCCTCTCTAAAGGTTGGATCCGTTTCCTTTTTCTTTAGGATCAAGGATCCGTACATTCCTATTTGTTCCTGTAAACCACTATGACTGTGGTACCAATGTGTTCCATTTTGAATAATAGGAAAACGATAGGTATGGGTGGTGTTCGGTGCAATCGGCATTTGGGTCAAAAAAGGTACTCCATCTTCCTTATTGGGCAAATATACCCCGTGCCAATGTAAAGAAGTCCCTTCCTTAAGCCTGTTGTGTACCACAATTTCGGCAATGTCTCCCTCAGTAAACGTTAGCGTTGGCATAGGGATCTGGCCGTTAACGGCTATTGCTCTTTTTTCCTTGCCCGAAAAATTAACAATGGTGTCCGTCACCGTTAAATCGTATCTAACTACATTTTGGCCATGGCCAAAAAAGTTGGACAGTATTAGTATAAATACTGCCAAACAATACTTGTAATTGGTCATGTCCAAGTTATTTTATGGTTTCCACTGTTTTCCCACAACTTAGCATTTGGGAGCCATAATATGGGTTTTTGATGCCTTCCTCCAAACTAAGCCAATTGGCACCATTTCCACCATCTGCCATAGGGCAAAATTGATAATAAACCGGTGTTTCTAATTTTGAAACCTTTATTAGCTCAAACATATTTTTCGATAAGGACTTAAAATATACCCGTTGGTCACCTACCTCCTTGGTTGCCACAATATTTCCTATATCTACCTTGAGATCTTTTAATACCTTCATCCAAACCATATGGACGTCCATTGGAAGTTTATCCATTTCCACTTCTGAAACCGATTTCAAAAGTTTTTCAGCCTTATTGGAAGCCAAGGAACCATCTGTGCCTACCAGGGCATCCTTAACGGAAAAATAGTCTTCAAAAACACTTGAAAGCGCATTTTTATCCTGAGTCATTGCAATATGATGTGAATGGTCTTTGGCCATTTGCATGTCGTGCGACTCCATATTATGGGCCTTTTTTTTAGCTCGTTCATATTGGCAACATTCTGGCAAATTGGCATAGGTATCGTCCGGAGCAAAAAAGAGATCACTATCATAACCTGCCAATGCAATTCTCTTAAGAATTTCTCCTTTTGATGTGGCCAAACTATCATAGGAAATGATTGCCATTTTCGTGTTCTTGTCCCAATCTACGGTGGCTTTCTTGTTTAAATTACCCGCCTTTTCAATGGTTTTCTCACACATGGCACAGTTTCCATAAATTTTTACAGATTCTGACCTAAAGTTTTTTGTCTGGGCATTGCCCTCTGCAAAGGATAGCAATACGGAAATTGCCATCAATATATTTATTGATTTTTTCATCGTATACATATTTTATTACAAGGGATTCTGGAATCCCTTTTCGAATTATAAAAATTAATTATTCTAGGTTATTACATAGATACTGACCGGAAATAATACGACAGACCTATGGCTATTACTAAAAAGTTAACCTATTTTGGGGCGTTGCCAAATGGGGAGATAAACCAATTTTGGAATTTGTTGGATATAAGCCCAATCATTTTCCAATTCAGTATTGATATTTGAGAATTTCACTTCAAATCCGTTTAAATAAACGGGTGTATTTACTACAACTGGACAGTGGCACAAAATATGACTACAAGATCCACTACAGCCCTCATCTTCCCTGTCCGATTCGGAATCGCAACAAGACTTGTCTTCAGAATGACCGTCCATGCTGCAAGAATCTATATTTTCAGATTTTGATTTCTCCTTAGAAGTCCCACAAGCCCATACATTAGTGGTCGAAAGAAACAGCAATAAAACAAGGATTGATAATATGTGAGTTCTTTTTTTCATGTTTTCCAATAGCAAAGTTACACAATTATCTTTTTATCAGCTCCAATTTGGCTTGACATCCAATAATATAATACGGCCCAATTTTAATGGTATTTAACTTTTAAACGAAGTCTACGCTAGCCGTAATT
Organism: Arenibacter algicola; assembly: GCF_018860365.1. Taxonomy (GTDB): domain Bacteria; phylum Bacteroidota; class Bacteroidia; order Flavobacteriales; family Flavobacteriaceae; genus Arenibacter; species Arenibacter algicola_B. The sequence continues at coordinate 908,518 of NZ_JAHKPO010000003.1, read as the reverse complement.
TGCATATAACTAATTGGACTCAGTATATTTCTTAAAGTTATTGAGGATGGCCTGCCATCCTCCTCTTTGCATTTCAATGGAATTCTCGGATTCAGCATCAAAGTTTACCTTCACAGTTGTCTTATAATTTAGCTCGAAGAAGGTGACCTTTACCTGCCTCCCATCTGGCATAGTATAGGTAAACTGTTTGTTAGGCTCCACTTCATCATAAACAGCCTCAAAATCGAACCCAAAACTACCGTCCTTAGCTTCCATTCGCGCCAAGTATTTTCCGCCGACGCGCATATCATTGGATGCATGTGGGCAGTGCCAATCGTCCGAAGCAAAATTCCATTTTATTATGTGTTCTGGGTTGGTATAATAATCCCAAACCTTATCCATTCCTTCAGAAATGGTCGCTTGAACCATTATTTTTGTCTTTTCCATTTCCGTTTTATTTTGATTGATGTAATTATTACCCAAAAGAAGGCTTTTGCAATACTTCTATTTGGTGCAATCGTGTGTGTATATAATAATATTACACGTCATAAAGGGTCATTGACAACAGCAGGCAAAGCCTAAGCATTACCATTTACTAAAGTTAGTTATTTGCCCTTAATTCTTATAAAAAATTGAAGGTTATTCGTAAAAAGCCATCGGTTATGCATTCAATTCGTATACACTGAAATAGTCAAAAAAATCATCGTAGTGATGACCAATACCAACATAAGGGGAATAACAAACCTCAACCACTTATTGAATCCTATTTTCACTATGGCCAAAGCGGCCAAGATTAAACCTGTGGGATTAATCAAGTAAAACAGGCCCATACCATACAAATAGGTGTCAACAATAATTTCCCTACCTATATTTACCGTATCCGCCAAAGGAGAAAAAATTGGCATGGTCAATACTGCCATGCCTGAAGAAGATGGCATAAAAAAGGATAGTCCCCCATAAATAAAGAGCATAACGTTGGCGAATACTCCTTTGTGCATATCTTCTGTAAGAATACTGGCATAATACAAAACGGTATCACTAATAAGTCCATCCTCCATTAGTATGGTTACCCCCCGTGCAATACCCACAATAAAGGCCACGCTGAGCAAATCGGCAGCTCCCTTGGCAAACGCATCCACAAAATCGCTTTCCTTAATTCCGGCAATAAAACCAATGATAATGGCCCCTACCAAAAATGTGGCGGTCATTTCCACAAACCACCAATCCAAAAAGGAAACTCCAATGATCATAACAATGAAACACAATGAAAATACAAGGGTAATAAGTCTTAGTCTATTGGTAAATTTAATTGTGGCATCCACCGTATTTAATCCAAAAAGCTGTTCAATAGCTTCTTTTTGGTCATAAATAATCGACTTTGAAGGGTCGGCTTTTACCCGTTTGGCATACCTAAGAATATAAACAATGGTGATGGTGGTACATAACAACAGCATAATGATACGATTATTGAGTCCAGTGGTCCAATTTATTCCTGCTGCATCAGAGGCTATAATGGTAGCAAACGGATTAATCGTAGAACACATACTGCCAATACCGGACCCCAGAAAAACACAACTTAGGCCCACCATAGCGTCATATTTGGCCGCTAGGAATACGGGGATTAAAATGGGATAGAATGCCATGGTTTCCTCTGCTAATCCAAAGGTGGTTCCCCCAAGGGCAATTAATGTTGTAACTACAATTATGAGAATATACTCCCTACCTTTAAGTGTTTTAGCCATCCAGGCAATTCCGGCATCAAAGGCCCCCGTAAGGTTCATAATACCAATTAGGCCTCCAATAATTAGAATCAAAAAAATAATATCGGCGGCTGCAATTATACCTTTTATTGGCGATTGCGCCAAGGCAGCCAAACCTTGGGGTTGTGCCTCCATTTCCCTATAGGTATTGGGAATACCTATGGGTTTATAAATATCGCCATTGGTGAATTTTTCAATTGGTATTTTTATATCTAGTTTTTGCAGGGTTGCCTGGGTCGCCGGTAATTCTACACTTTCCCCAATACTTATCTTGGTAAAACTATTGCTTTGGGCATTGTAAGCCAGACTATCATATTCGCCGGCCGGAACAAGCCAAGTTAATATGGTCACCAATACAGCGATAAGTATAAGAATAGTTTGGGCTGTTGGAAATTTTAGTTTTTTCATGTTTGGCCATGGTCTAAGTTTGGCAACAGGTTAAGGTACATAATTTTCATGTACCCTATTAACAGTGGATACTGTTTAGGGTTTCATTTTCTGCAAGAGATAGAAGTTTTCATTTAAAATAAGTTCCTTTTGTAGACTAATTTTATGATCATAGGTTTTGGCGAGACTAAAATAATCTTGATGGTCTACTAAGCTGTACCCAGATATTTCCCGATAGTACGAATCTTGAATGGTTTGATAATCGCTCGCCTTGGTTTTGGAAACCTTTTCCCCAAAAAAATCAAGTAACCTTTCAAAGGCCAATGTTTGTTTCAAATTATCCCGAAACGATGCACTTCCAATAATATCCCCAGTATCCTGAAGGAGGTTGAACAACTGAAATAGGCTATCCGTTTCCTCCCTATCCAAAAAGAACAAAACCCCTTCAATAAGTATAAAGCTCTTTTTTTTGTTCTTGATGGAGTTAATGGCTGCCAATAACCCCTCCTTGTAAGCTGTACTAAAATCAACTCCTACAAAATGTAAATTTCGCTTGGGAAGTATATCCTCTTTTTGCCATTGTTCTATTTTATTTTTTTTGTACCCCACTATCTCTGGTTTATCTATTTCAATATGGATTATTTTTGGGTCCAACAAAAACGGATACATACTAAAACCAGCCCCAAAATTGATCAAAACTTCGATTCCATTTTTAATGACATTTTCCTTTATTTTATCTAAAAAATATCTATTTCTTAAACAGTGCGTAAATGTTTCCTCAGAGGACACTTTTGTCAGATATTCTTCGACCCATTTTTCTGTTTTCGGATTATTCCATAAATAGGCAAAATGATCCCTACTTAAGCTAACATCAGTAGCACGAAAGGCGGAGGTTACAAATGCCGTCTCATGTAATTCTATATGATCGCTACTTAGCATATTAATCTTTCAAATTAAGATTGTAGTTAAGAATGTGTTGTGAAACATACAACTATTTAAACCCCAAGGTAGAAAATCTTTTATTTCGTCGGGGGAATTGTTTATGGCAGTAACAAAATGAAGGACCATTGATTCCACTATATCCTAGAAATCCTCAATCTTTCATTTAATCAACCAAAATAATTGCTAATAAAATATTTTACTTTAAGCACTTGAAATGACTATTCCCCAGGTTGGATTAAATGTTTTTGTAGGGGAACATAATTGCAAATAGGACAAGTTAAATTATTTAAAGCCAGGAATTAGAGCCAATGTATCGGGGCCATAAGTTTTCCCTAACATCCATAAGTTTTATTGATGAACATTTCAAATCCATCAGAAAAAATTATTGTAAATTTAAGGATGAACTAATCTAAAACTTATTTAAACTATATAAAATGGAAGATAAAACACATTCAAGCCAATCATCTAATGGTAAAGTATGGGATGTAAACGGATCAACGGCACAGTGCCCATTTTTAAATGGGGAATTGCATCAAGTTGCTGGCGGAGGTACTAGCAACCGTGAATGGTGGCCAAATCAATTGAAATTAAATATACTGCGTCAAAATTCGTCCTTGGTGGATCCTATGGATCCTGATTTTAATTATGCAGAAGAATTTAAAAAACTGGATCTGGCAGCAGTAAAAAAAGACCTGTACAAATTAATGACTACAAGTCAAGATTGGTGGCCGGCAGATTATGGTCATTATGGCCCTTTCTTTATTCGTATGGCCTGGCATAGTGCCGGAACCTATCGTATACAGGACGGCCGTGGAGGTGCCGGTTCCGGATCACAACGCTTTGCACCATTAAATAGTTGGCCGGACAATGCCAACCTGGATAAGGCTCGTTTATTGTTATGGCCAATAAAAAAGAAATACGGCAAGAAGTTATCTTGGGCGGATCTATTGATATTGGCCGGGAACTGTGCACATGAATCAATGGGATTAAAAATGTTCGGTTTCGCCGGAGGCCGTGAGGATATATGGGAATCCGAACAAGATGTATATTGGGGTTCGGAAAAAGAATGGATGGGCAACAAGGAACGCTATTCCGAAAACGGGGAATTGGAAACCCCTCTAGGTGCCGCCCACATGGGATTGATCTATGTAAACCCTGAAGGCCATAATGCCAATCCAGATCCTGTAGAGTCCGCACATTATATACGCGATACTTTTGGCCGTATGGCAATGAACGATTATGAAACGGTTGCACTTATTGCTGGGGGACATACCTTTGGCAAAACCCATGGTGCTGCAGACCCCACTAAATATGTGGAAGCGGAGCCTGCAGCGGCAGGCATTGAAGCCCAAGGTCTTGGTTGGAAGAACAACTATGGAACTGGAGTAGGTGCGGACACCATTACAAGTGGTATAGAAGGTGCATGGACCAATACCCCTACCAAATGGAGTCATACCTTTTTTGAAAATCTATTTGGTTACGAGTGGGAATTGACCAAAAGTCCGGCCGGAGCGCACCAATGGAAGCCCAAAAACAATGCTGGTGCAGGAACGGTACCTGATGCACATAATCCTGACGTGAAGCATGCACCTTTTATGTTGACCACGGACCTTTCACTGCGTATGGATCCAGCTTATGAGAAAATATCAAGGCACTTTTTGGAAAATCCGGAAGAATTTGCAGATGCATATTCACGTGCCTGGTTTAAATTGGTACACCGTGATATGGGACCGGTATCACGTTATCTGGGGCCGGAAGTACCTAAGGAAGAATTAATATGGCAAGATCCAGTACCTGCCGTGGATCATGAGTTGATCAATGATAAGGATATTGCAGATCTGAAGGCCAAAATTTTGGCAACGGGCCTCTCCATATCCCAATTGGTTTCTACCGCCTGGGCTTCCGCCTCCACTTTTAGGGGTTCCGACAAGCGAGGTGGTGCCAATGGAGCACGGATTCGCCTGGCACCACAAAAAAATTGGAAGGTAAACAACCCCAAGCAATTGGCCCAAGTTTTGGATAAATTGGAAGCCATCCAAAAGGAATTTAATGCCGCACAATCCGGAAATAAAAAAGTTTCCTTGGCAGACCTTATTGTTTTGGCAGGAAACGCCGCTATTGAGAGTTCGGCAAAAAATGCTGGGAAGAAAGTAACGGTTCCTTTTTCTCCTGGACGCACCGATGCAAGTCAAGAGCAAACCGATGTGGAATCTTTTGAGGTCCTTGAACCACGGGCTGATGGTTTCAGAAATTACGTCAAGGAAACTTACGGCGTAACCGCTGAGGAAATGCTTGTTGACAAGGCTCAATTATTGACCTTGACCGCTCCCGAAATGACAGTACTTCTTGGTGGTATGCGTGTACTTAACACCAACTTTGACGGTTCCCAGCACGGTGTTTTCACTAAACGCCCTGGAGCCTTGACGAACGACTTCTTTTTAAATTTGCTTGATATGGGAACTACTTGGAAAGGTATTTCCGATTCCCAAGACGTCTTTGAAGGACGTAGCCGCAAGACTGGAGAATTTAAATGGACCGGTACCCGTGCCGATCTTATTTTTGGATCCAATTCCGAGCTACGGGCCATTGCAGAAGTTTATGCCTGCGAAGATTCAGAGGACAAGTTTATAAAAGATTTTGTTGCCGCATGGACCAAGGTGATGAATCTTGATAGATTTGACCTTGCAAACTAAGTCAATATATTAAACCAATTATTTCCAAATCGAAACAGTGAGGAGATAGATACAAACAGTGTTATTAATTAAAAAATCCCATCCTGAATTTTAGGATGGGATTTTTCTTTTAAAACTTTAAGTATAAATCATTGATAACCTAAGAAACTACCCTTCCCATAAAAGGATCACTCTTGGACGCTTTCCCGGTTTCTACCCTTCCTGCATATCGCCTTGCAAAACTCGAATTTTTTGGGATTTGCAATGAAAAATCATACCAACCATAACTTTTGGCACAATTGACAATAATGTTCTCTACCGTACCTTTTTTGATCCGAATTTTTTGTTCAGGATTACCATAGGCATGGTCTACAACTGTAATATTAATATCCTTTTTCTTGGAGGTATTGGAAATTTGGATCTCTATGTTGCCCGATAATTTTTTTATAAATCCCCTCTTTTTTTGATAACCACAACTTATTTGTAATTCGGGATCGGACTCAGCACCCATAAATTCCCTATAAAAACCGTTAGGTCCATATACCCGTAAATGGTATCCTTCATCCTCAAAATGATCTAAAGGCCATTCATAATCCAGACTATTGCCCTTCTCTACGGCAAAGGGCCATGCTTGAACAGGTAAAAAATCTACATCTCCACCCTGCGTTTCCTGCCTATAGTTTCCAGGGGCATAAACATTAAATGGTGCTCCTTTGGCCGATTCTCCAAAAAAAGCGTCGGCAGCTTTAAACTGAATTCGAAATGAGTTCTTCTCAGCATTTATTTGTCCATCTACATATAACTCGTACGGCAAAGCACAAGAATCCCTAATTCCAGGTTCTTGATGTGGCATAAACGATGTCTTATAGAGGTCTTTTTTCGCATTGGCTATATCTTCACTGCTTAGTGGTTTAAAATCCTTGGGCAATTCCTTAAAGCTGGCATTGTAGACCTCTTGCATAAAATGGTTGCGCTCTATGGCTTTGGGAATAGTATAGGGCTCCCCGTTATATGGCCTAAAGGCAGAGGTTAGATTGCCACTAATGGCCCTGCGCCAACTACTTATATTGGTTTCCTTAACTACTTTGCCCGTTCTTTTCATTATCAATTCTTCCAAGAACATTAAGGTGGACGTAATGTCGCACACCTCGGAATTGACCCATCCGCCTTTGCTCCAAGGGGAGGCTACGACCATTGGAACCCTATATCCTAGTCCCATTGGGCTTTCCCTAGGGTCCTCCGGATCCATACCTTTTTTTGCCATCTCCTGTTCCAAGCTGGCATATTCCTCTGAGGTATCCAATCCTTTGGTGAAATTCTTGGTATCCTTAGGATTGGGAGCGACAAAAGGAGGAATATGATCAAAATACCCGTCGTTCTCGTCATAGGTAAGCACAAAAATAGTTTTCTTCCATACCTCAGGGTTTTTGGTAAGGATATCCAGAACCTCAGAGACATACCATGCCCCGTACCAGGGAGCGCTCGGGTGATCCGAAAATTTCTGGGGGGCTGCCAACCAGGAAACGGCAGGTAATTTCCCCTGGTCCACGTCTTGCCTAAATTGATGCAGTATATCGCCTTTGGGCACTTTTAAGGAACGCTGAACACCGTTGTCATTGTAGCTAAACTCCTCAACGCTATGGTAATCCGGATCTCCGACATTGGTAGCAAAGGCCTTTTCATGTAGGTTTTTTTGAAACTCCGAAAGTTTTTCAAAATTCTCGGAATTCCAAGTCTGAAGAACCTCCTTAATCTGTTCCAGCTGTTGCTTTTTCTTTTGAAGTACTTTTAAATGTTCCGCTTTCTTTTCCTCGGGCTGTTTGTCCAACCCCTTTTCCAAGTCCTCTATTTCTGAAGGCAATACCTTGAGTCTTCCTTTTATATATTTTTGAAAACCGGCGCTATAGCGAACATTGTATTGGGTAAACCACTCTAGGTTATTATCGGTAAAATTAGCCAACAAGGAAGAATCTTCAACATCTGTCGGCAAACTGATCTCGTTCTGATAAACCCGCCAAGAAATGCCATTTTCTTCCAGTCTTTCCGGAAAGGTTTTCCAACTGGCCTCGCTATTATAGCTTACCTCAGAATTTCTTACACAAGGTCTATTGCCTTGGGTATCGAAAGATTTTCCTGTCCAAAAATAATTTCTGTTGGTAGTTGTTCCTGTCAGAGCCGAGCAAAAATGCTGATCAAATACGGTAAAGGCATCGGCCAGGGCATAATAGTACGGCAGGTCTTCCCGGGTATAATGACCTAAGGTAAGTGGCATATTGCCATATTCCTCATCGGCCTTCTTTGCCTCGAGCCATTGGTCGTATTTTCCGTTATTGCGGGCATCTACCTGACTTTCCCAGTGATGTGGCAAATCTCCCATCCAAGTAGCTTGGGTCTCCTTTAGGTTCAATCGGAAAGGCACATAGGTTTCCCCATCCTTATTACTTTGAAGCCATACAGGTATTTTGTTCGGCAATGAAATGGCCCTAGGGTCATTATAACCCCTAACTCCTTGTAAAGTCCCAAAACAGTGATCAAAGGATCGGTTTTCCTGCATAAGAAATACTACATGTTCGGCATCATAAAAAGTAGTTCCAGTTTCAGGGTCAATTTCCAAGGCGCGTTGAATGGATGGAGGCAGACTTGCTGTTAACCCCATTCCTCCTGCCAACATACTTGCCTTCTTTAAAAAATCCCTTCTGGTATCCATAATTTAATCTTGGTTTAAGTTTTTGTATTTAAAAAGAGGATTTAAATATAGTTTTTTTAACTTTTAAATGCCCCAAATAATGTCCAACCTACCCTAATAAAATTAAATAAAGACATTGTTTATATGTCGAATATTTCATGGATATACCTTTAAAATACCATGAACACCTTGTCTTTTCTTTGTTTGATTATTTAACGGAGACCTCATCTACAAATAGCCAAGCAGAGCCTTTTCGCAAATGCCATTCAGGAAGTTCTGATCTATTTTTTGCAGTTATTTTTATAAACGAAACATCCTGCTTTTCAAAATTAGATCCAATATGCTTAATAATGGGTTCTCTTTTTTCTTGGGTAGCTATAGCTTCATCCAATACCGTTTTAAAGTTTTCACCGTCCTTTGAGATGGAAATAATCACCTTGGTAGGCAACATCACCGAGGTAGCACCTATATCCTGAAAAAAGTTTAAGCCAACATAAGAGAGTTCATTAACACTCCCCAAATCAATAAGCACCTCAAAATCCTTTTCTTTTATTCCTTGCCAACTAGGGTCATCGCCGCGGGCAATGGCAAATTTATTATCAAACAATGCCTTATCACCCCCACCGCTATAGGTTTCATTATAGGCATTGCTATAGGTAACCTTACATTGATCTCCAAAACCAGTGGAAAACATTTTTTTCAATGGAAAGCCAATAGGTTCCCCATTTCTAAAACACATCGCATTAAGTTCTATGGCTGTGGTATATTCAATGGGGCCTGAATATAATTCTGACTGCATTGTAGGATTTGAACCGTCCAACGTATATCTAATTTCATACAGGTCCAATTCATTATGTAACCTTAAATTGAATACTTTATTAACCTTATTATAGCTTACGTCATAATCAGGGGTTAAGGAACTTCCTGAATAATTATATCCCATTTCGTCCAATCTATCAAAATGGACATCCAATTTATTTATAAAATGTTCACTGTTCTTTTTCTCCACCTTGGTCCAAATAGCTTCCGAAAGTGCACTAATTCTGGGAAGCATCATATATTGGATATGGCTTAAGCTTTTCACTTGTTCCGTCCAAAGATTAGCTTGCGCACCCAGAATATGACGTTTTTTGTTTGGAGCAATGTCTTTTGGAACGGGGTTAAAATCATATATCTTCAATACATTATTGTATCCGCCCCATGAAGGGGGTTCATATTCACTTTTGCCCTGACTGTGATCCAAATACAGGGGATCGCCCGGAGACATTACCACATCATGCCCGGCATTTGCAGCTTCAATACCCCCCTCAACACCTCGCCATGACATAACCGTTGCCCTTTCTGGCAAACCTCCTTCCAATATCTCATCCCAACCTATAAGTTTTTTGTTTTTGGAATGAATAAATTTCTCCATTCTTTTAACAAAGTAACTTTGCAACTCCTCGGCAGTTTGCAGGTTTTCCTGCTGCATCCTTTTTTTACATTTATCACATTTCAACCAAGACCCCTTCCCTACTTCATCTCCGCCGATATGCACATATTCATTGGGAAATAATTCTACTACCTCACTTATTATATTTTGTAAAAATTGAAAGGTACCATCGTTCCCGGCGCAATAAACTCCGGTAATGACTTCCGTATCGCATGAAAATTCAGGATAACATTGTAATGCAGCCTCGGAATGGCCTGGCATTTCTATTTCGGGAATTACATCTATGTATCGTTCTTTGGCATAGGCAACAATCTCCCTAATGTCTTCCTTGGTGTAAAAACCTCCATAAACTTCACCCTCGGCATCCTTGGAGGTAATCTCAAAATCCTCCCAAGGTTTCTTATCCCCCTTAACCTTCCTCCAGGCACCTTTATTGGTAAGTTCGGGATATGCATCAATTTGAATTCTCCATCCAATACCATCCACTAGATGCCAATGGAATTTATTCATCTTGTGCATTGCAAGGATATCGATGACTTTTTTTACAGAATCTTTAGGAACAAAATGCCGTGATACATCCAACATCATACCTCTCCATTCATGTGCCGGTGCATCATTTATTTGCACGTAGTTCAGTACTGGTTCTTTAACCTCCGTTTTAGGAGATAACATTTGTACCAGCGTTTGGATACCATAAAAAATCCCCTGATTTGTACTTGCTTTAATCACAACACCTTCACCCCCTACTGTTAAGCTATATGCGCCATTCCGAGCGACTTCCATTGATTTTACCAAGTGAATGGCATTATCCTGTGTCGACCTTGAAATTTCTAATTGAGTATTGAAATTATCCCTTAAAAATGAATTTATTTCCTCCGTTAGCTGTTTTTCCCCAAAGCTACTATCTACAACAATTACGGTTTTATCATTAATTTTAAAAGTACCTGGCTGATAATTTATTTCATTGGGTTGGGGAATGACTCCCATTTTTGTCGGCTCTGTATTGCTACATGCGGTTACTACCAATAAAAGAATTATTTGGGTCAATCTACTAAAGTCCATATTTTTTTGCTTCAACTTTTGTCCATAAAATCATCAAATATAAATGTAAATTACATTTAGCATATTTTAGCTGAAATACATTTACATCTTCTCTTTGGATGACATTGGCCAATAGCACAAGCATCGCTTTACAATTGGGAAGGAAATGGTCCGTTAATCCGACCAATTGTGGCCTGTTCAGAACCATTTTCAACGGCTATCCATTATCTAACTTTCAATGATGACCGTTTCGGCCGAGGCACCTAGACTTAATAAGAGATCTGTTATATTAGTTACAAACTTTTTTGGCCCGCATAAATAGAAGTTCTGGCCAAAGTCGGCTATATTTTCGATAAGGAATTTTCGATCTATTCTATTTCCCCTAAATCCCACCACATTCTCGCGGGTAAATATTTTTATAAAATTACCGTCCAGCATCTTTTGCAATTCTTCTTCCATAATAACGTCTTCCGACGTTTTATTGGAATAAATCAATTTATTGCCGTGTAAGTTCTTATGGGTATAGAGATGCCTAAAAATAGAGATAAAGGGTGTAATACCCGCTCCCCCGGCAATAAAAACACCTGGCCCCTTGTATTGTATGGCCCCAAAAACTTCGTGAAGAATAAGTTCCGCCCCGGCGTGGGTCCGTCCCAACATATTGGTCACCCCTTCATGATCATTATAAATCTTGATCATAAATTCCAGGAAGCCATGTTCCATTATGGAGGTGAAGGTAAAAGGCCTTAATTGGTCCTTCCACTCGGGCAAATTAATGGCAACCTCAGTTGCCTGCCCAGGAATAAAATCATAACCCGCAGGTCTTTCCACTACAAAACGTTTCACATCATGGGTAATATAATGTGTCTCCAATATCTTAACAATATGTTGCTTATTAGCTTTTGGCATAATGGTACTTAATTTGAATATATCAAGATAATAAATTATCTGTTAATTCCTATTCCGCTAACTTAAGGACAAAGCCCAAGTCTCTGTAATATTTGGCAGATCAGCGCTTAACATTACACCAACATTCATGATATAAGGTTGAAGGTGGTTACAAGTGCTCGTTTTAATGGAGCTTATAAGGTGTGATGTTTTTCTTTATCCAATATTCACGTTGAACAAATATCCCACCATAGCGGTCAATCCCATTGCCACAGTTCCCCAGAATGTAATTCGGATAATTGCTTTTTTTATACTAGAGCCTCCGGTTTTCGCGGCCAATGCACCTAAGAAAATCAGGAAGAAAAGCGCAAAACCATATAGAGAATATTCCATATTTTCCAATGGTAAAAAGAGGGTTACAATAAGTGGCAAAATGCCTCCGATAGTAAAAGCGGCCCCAGAAGCAAAAGCAGCTTGCATTGGTTTGGCCTTACTTATTTCATTTAGTCCCAGCTCATCCCTAACGTGTGCGGCTAATGCATCTTTAGCTGTTAATTCTTTTGCAACTGTTAAGGCCGTTTCCTTTTTAAGTCCTCTTTTTTCATAAATAGCAGCCAATAATTGCAATTCAATTTCGGGCGTTTCTTTTAATTCTATAATCTCCCGGTCAATATCGGCCTTTTCCACATCCGTCTGAGAACTTACGGAAACGTATTCACCAGCTGCCATTGACAAGGCACCAGCTACTAATCCCGCTAAAGTTGCCAACACAATTGGTTCCCTGATATCACTTGCAGCTGCAACTCCTATTGCAAGACTCGCTGTTGAAAGAATTCCATCATTGGCACCGAGAACTGCCGCTCTTAACCAATTACTTCGGTGGATGTAATGATTGTCCAAATAATTATCAATATTCTTTATAGTTTCACTCATCTTGGTGGTTTAACGCAATTACACTCAACAATTGATCAATAACCATGGCAACAAATAGCCTTTTAGGGTATTATTTTTAATATATATAATTTTCAGTATTCCGCTTAAACAATATAACATGCACCGCTATGGTTTATTTATACCCTTCGCGGTGCATGTTACAATCATATTTAATAATTTTCTGGAGTGTTTGATAGGGTTGTAAATGACCCACTATTTTAAAATACTTTCTATCTCCTTTAGTTCCGCTCCACTAAAACTAAGGTTCTTGAGAGCCTCCAAATTGTCCAGTAGTTGCTCTGTTCGACTAACACCAACAAGTACTGTAGAAATGCGTTGGTCTTTCAGTAACCATGCAATGGCCATTTGGGCCAGACTTTGACCACGATTTTCAGCCAGCTTATTTAGTCGACCCACCTTGTCCAAAACCTCTGGTGTAATTTGGTCTTCCTTCAAGTAACGGCCATCCTTGCTTGCCCTACTATCATCAGGAATACCTTTTAAATATTTTTTGGTCAATACGCCTTGTGCCAATGGGGAGAAAGCAATGGAGCCTATCCCCTCTTCTTTCAACACATCCAGCAATCCATCTTCCACCCAACGATCGAACATATTATATCTAGGTTGATGGATCAATAGGGGCGTACCCAAATCCTTCATGATTTTTGAAGCCTTGGCAGTAAGCTCTGCCGGATACTGGGAAATACCTGCATATAGTGCCTTACCTCTTTGTACCAGATGATGCAATGCTCCCATGGTTTCTTCCAAGGGCGTGTCCGGATCGGGTCTATGATGGTAAAAAATATCAACATAATCCAGCCCCATTCTTTTTAGGCTTTGATCAGCTGAGGCAATCAAATATTTGCGTGACCCAAAATTACCATAAGGCCCGGGCCACATATCCCACCCTGCTTTACTGGAAATAATAAGTTCGTCACGATAAGCCTTAAAATCCTTTTTAAAAATACGTCCAAAATTTTCTTCGGCAGCACCGTAAGGCGGACCATAATTATTGGCCAGATCAAAATGGGTAATCCCGTTATCGAAGGCACAGCGCAACAGATTTCGGCCCATCTCCAGATTATCGGTATGACCAAAATTGTGCCAAAGCCCCAATGAAATTAATGGCAAAAGAATACCACTATTTCCACAGCGACGGTATTGCATGGTATCATAACGTTTATCATTGGCTTGATAATGGCCAGGATCGAAAGAGTCGTTTATTTTCATTTTTACTATTATTATCTAATTAATTTGAACAAACCCCTAAGTTAGCAAATCTTTTAAGTTTAGGAAGGCCTTGAAGAGCATATGCGCATTATACCAAGCTTAGGCATACTTTTTGGCAGGAAAAAACTCAAGCTAAAACCAGGCAAGATATGGTATGCCCACTATAGCTTTATGTAAACAGCGTCATTAAATTTTATTCTTGGTTTGGGTACATTGGCCCTGCCTATATGCAACCAAAATAATTTTATAAAAACTTTTGGTTCAATTCTTAGTCTTCCTTCAAAATAAACTCCTCCAATTTCTCGACCATTTTCATGCTTCCGCAAAAAATTGCTTCCCGTTGGTGTAATTCGGTAGGTTCTATATCCAGAATTCTTTTAGTCCCTGTGGTAGCTTTACCCTTGGCTTGTTCTGTAAGAAAAGCTATAGGGTTACATTCATATGTCAGACGTAATTTACCATTTTGCTTAGGTCCGATCCTTGGATACATATAGATACCGCCCTTTATTAAATTTCTATGGAAATCTGCCACCATTGCCCCTATGTACCTTGACGTGTAGGGCCTATCCCCTTCCTCCTTTTGGCAATATTTTATGTAAGCTTTTACCCCCTTGGAAAAATGAACGTAGTTTCCCTCGTTTACGGAATAGATCTTTCCGGTTTCCGGGAATTGCATATTGGGATGGGAATGATAAAAGGTGCCCAGAGCGGGGTTTAAGGTAAACCCGTTTACCCCGTTACCCGTCGTAAACACCAACATGGTTGAAGTACCGTACATAACATACCCCGCAGCTACCTGGTCTTTTCCAGGTTGCAAAAAGTCCCTCAACTCTACTGGACTGCCCAATGGGGATATCCTCCTATAAATTGAAAATATGGTACCTACAGAGGCGTTTACATCAATATTGGAAGAGCCGTCCAAGGGGTCGATGAGTACAACGTATTTATTATTATTATTACCGTCAATACTATTCACGGCAATAAAATCTTCCTCCTCTTCCGAGGCAATACCACATACTATACCTCGCTGTATAAGGGTCTGAATAAACTTTTCATTGGCATAGACATCCAGCTTTTGTTGGTCTTCCCCTTGAACATTGGTATTACCGGCGTCACCCAAAATATCCACTAGACCGGCTTTGTTTACTTCATGGTTGGTAATTTTGGCAGCGAGCCTTATGGCATTTATCAGTTTTGACAATTCTCCAGTGGAATATGGAAAGGAGGATTGATTGTCAAAAATAAACTCTCCAAGTGTTCTTTTTTGATTTGTGTTGGTCATAGGATAGAATTAATCGTTCTAGAATTAGTGTTTTTAATGGGGCAGAAGGTCATATTTCTTTTTCATTGACCAAGTGGTCCTAATCTTAAAAATAGGCTATGACCGCTAAAATCCCCATAATTGCTTCTACAACATTTTGAGTTGATGCTTGTTCAGTAATAAGGTAGTGACTTTTTTAACGCCATCAAAGTATTCCTTGCTTGATTGAAGTCTTTTAAACTTTATTTCAAATAAAAGACCTCCTTTAATTCTAACGAAACCGGACTGTTATCCGCATTGGTCTCCATTAGGTCTGCCATATGTGCCCACCAATCCCTACAAATTTGGGTATCGGCAATGGCGTTCCATTTTTCTTCCGATTCCAATTCCGCGTAACCAAACAATATATGGGTTTCAGGATCGAAAAATATGCTATAATTGTGAACCCCATGCATTTTCAGCACCTCTTCTAACTCCTTCCATATTGGATTATGTCTTTGCGTATATACTTCTATACTGTTAGGATAGACCTTCATTTTAAATGCTTTTCTTATCATATCTATTTTTTATATGGGTTAGTGAAATAAAATTAAACCAGGCATGAACCATTCTTCACAAATTTAAGCCATGGGGTAAATTCATGTATCCTGCACAATGCTGCTATTGGCGTTCGTTATGCCTCCCAAAACTCTAAACCCAAGCTGAAACAGTATAGTACAGGATGCAATAGAAAACAATATTTTTTAAACTTGTTTTTCAATATTATAACAATCCTACTATACCAATGAATGTAGTGTCCGGAAAAACCAGGCAGAATTAATTATAAAAATAACTTTGGCACAGAAAGCGCTCTAGAAAAATGGAATTGGAAGAATAGCATCGTAAATTGTCTCAGATTTCACTCTTAATAACTTGAGTATCCTCTAATCAAGAATCATACGCATGAAAAAAAATAACCATATCATTGTCCTACTTGGTATTATCCTAATAACTTCTTGTGGATATAAAAAGACAAAAATTGAACCTAAAGAAAAGGATAAACCCAACGTTTTGTTTATCGCCATAGACGACCTCAACGATTGGATCGGAGTTTTAGGGGGACATCCCCAGGCCAAAACACCCCATATGGACCGGCTGGCCCAACGTGGCGTACTTTTTAGCAATGCGCACTGTCAGGCACCGGTATGCAATCCCAGTAGGGCAAGCGTTATGACCTCCCTGTACCCAAGTACCTCCGGTATTTACTTTTTAAATCCAGATATAATAGAATCTCCTGTGGCAAGCAAAAACATAGTAATGCCCAAGCGGTTTCAGCAAGAAGGTTATAATGTCTTTGCTGCAGGAAAGATCTTTCATAATGGGAAAGGAATCAACGAAACCCATATTCCAAATTATGCAGGGCAATTTGGAGGGTTTGGCCCTATGCCCGAACAAAAGATAAGCACATATCCCGGACATCCTTTATGGGATTGGGGCGTTTACCCGGAAAGTGATGATCAGATGCCCGATTATAAAATTGCAAGCTGGGCGGAGAAAAAATTGACAAAAAAGCAGGACCAGCCCTTCTGGATGGGCGTTGGATTCTACCGGCCACATGTGCCGCAGTTTGCTCCCCAAAAGTGGTTCGATATGTATCCCTTGGAATCTTTGCAACTGCCAAAAACAATTTCTGATGACCTAGATGATATTCCCCCGTACGGCATCGATATCACACGCTTGAAACATGTGTCCCCAACTTTTGAATGGGTCACTGAAAATGAGGAGTGGAAACCACTTGTACAGTCTTATTTGGCCTGTGTAAGTTTTGTGGATGATCAGGTAGGCCGGGTGCTCGACGCATTGGATAATGGCGATTATGGAGACAATACTTATGTTGTATTGTTCAGCGATCACGGATTTCATTTGGGTGAAAAAGAACGCTTTGCCAAACGTAGCCTATGGGAAGACGGGGCACGAGTGCCAATGATCATTGTAGGGCCCGATATTCCTAAAGGGAAAGTTATTAATAAGCCAGTACAATTACTTGACATCTACCCTACCTTGCTGGAATTATGCCATCTAAAAACCGATCCAAAGCACGAAGGCAATTCCTTAGTACCCCTATTAAAAAATATGGACGCCGAATGGCCGCATTATGCCAGAACCTGTTTTGGGCCTGGTAACTATGCCATCATATCGGAACAGTATCGTTTTATACAGTACAACGATGGGTCCGAGGAGTTTTATGATCATAAAAATGACCCGCAAGAGTGGAATAACGTGATATCCAGCCCGGAATATGCCGAAGTTATTGGGAAGCACAGAAATCAAGTGCCCACGAACAGGCATCATATCCTCGGCAATGGTTCCACAGGTCACGAGTCCTATGAGGCAACCGAAATAGAGAACCATTAGACTTGATGTTGTTCTACATTTACCGAGTTTTCTACAAACATAAAAGGCTTCCAAGAGATTGGAAGCCTTTTATTTACTATTGATCTTATTAGGATTACCTGCCATAGACCTTGCTTATCAAGCTTTTTAAGCTGGCAAGATTGGCCTATTTTTCATGGCGGTATCTATTATTTTTAAAACACGTTCTCTTTCAGCTCCTTGTAAAGGCAATCTTGGAGCTCTGACGTTTTCGGTTCCAATACCGGTCGCTACTTCCGCCAATTTAATGTTTTGTACCAATTGCGGGCTAATATCCAACTCCAATAGAGGCATAAACCAGCGATAGATTTCCATAGCTTCATCAACCTTAGCGGCTTTTACCAAATTATAAATAGCAACTGTTTCTGCGGGATAGGCACAAACCAATCCGGCTACCCATCCGTCTGCACCTGTTACCAAACTTTCCAAGGCAAGTGTATCCACACCGGTCAAAACTTTTAAGCGATCGCCAAAACGGTTCTTAAGTCGTATTACATTGGTAATATCCCTTGTAGATTCCTTAACTGCCTGAATATTATCACACTTAATCAACTCCTCGAACATATCCAGAGTTACCTCTATTTTATAATCCACAGGGTTGTTGTAGATCATTATCGGCAAGGAAGTACTTTTGGCTATCGCCGTAAAATAAGTTACGGTCTCAAAATCCGTGGCCTTATATCTCATGGGAGGCAAAAGCATTAATCCATTGGCCCCAATAGATTCTGCATGTTGGGCCACGGCAATAGCACCTTCGGTTGTTTGCTCAGCGATATTGATAATTACCGGAATTTTATTATCCGTAATAGACAAGGTAGTCTTGATAAGAATTTCCTTTTCCTCGGGTTTTAGAGTGCTGGCCTCTCCTAGGGTTCCACCTAGGATAATCCCGTTAACACCAGCTTCCATTTGAGCTTTTATATTTTTTTCAAACATCACAAGATCTAGCTGATCATCCTCAGTGAACTTGGTTGTTACTGCTGGCATTACGCCTTCCCATTTTATCATGTTATTCATTATTTTAAAACAAAAATAGATGATATCATTAGAAAAAGTATTTCAAAAATTAGCAGGTCATCATACTATATTATCTTAAAAATATTCAGAAGTTTTTCCCATTAAATTTTTGGAACTAGAAATTCAAATTAGATTAAACCAAGAATCTAGAAGAGCAAGTTGCAGGGTTCCTATAAATAGACCTAAACCCAAAGATATTTTCATCCTTATATTTTAATTCTCTAAAGGGTTAACCCTTAATAGTACCGTTGATTTTGGTTTCAATGTCAATTTTAACTGTCTGGTGGAATCGTACAAGATTGTATTTTCCAATGGATCTATCACCTGGGCGTTAAATGGAAAATTGATGGTCCGTTCCCCGCCTTCTATGGTATGTATACCCATCCAGTTTCGGCCTATATAGAATACATCCTCTGTCTCAATATACCTATGTACACCAGCCTGTTCCCATGTCTCCCCCAATTCCGAGGCCGACCATTTAAGTTTTCCGTCCCTAAACAATTCCCCTCCATTGGGATCGAAGATTTTGGTTCCTTTACCACTGGTCCATAGAACGGTTATTCCCTGTTTGTTCCATTTTTTAATTCTAGACTCCTCCTTTGAACTTAGTTCAAGAAACCCCATAAGCCAAACAACCTTGTATTGCGATGTTGGCATACTTTTTAAATCCGTTCGAAGAAATAGGTCGTATGAAGTCCCTGTTTTTGCCAGTGGATAACGGTTAGATAAAATATTCTCTGTAAGATGGCCATAGGTTGGGTCCCAAAAAGAGATTTCTTCATCTACCACTACCCCTACCTGTGGTTTCATCTTTTCTCCCTGTGAAGGGGGAAAGGTGCTGTGAAATTGCTGTGTCTTCTTTAATACATTCAATAGTTCAGGATCACTAAACCACCCGCCCCACATATCGAACCACCAGCCTCCATACCCATAGGCCAGCATTCTTGCCGTGTTTTTCCATAAAAATGCTACCGAGGTGTCCATATCTTCGGGGCCTAGCCATACCCCGCTCTCATACTGTCCAGGAGGTGCTATGCCTTTTGAACGGTCTTTCAACAAGGTGGTTATGGACGTTCGGGTATCGTTTTCCGTAAGCCATAATTTGCCATGGAGGTGAACCGAATTTACCGCTGCCATTGCCGGCCAGTCCTCCCCTATCACTCGATTGTACACATTTGGGCTCGACAGATAATCCAGATCCGGACAATCCAACAACTTTGCCAGGGCACCGTGTCCGCGCCTGGCGTCCCCCACAAAATAGTGGTATCCGGAAAAGGCTCCCGTCAAAAGCTTGCCGTGGCTCTTTTCTTTGACAATTTTGCAGAAATAGGCAATGTTATCTACTAAGACCTCTGCCTGGAAGCGATAGGTATCAATATAGTTTTGATCCTTATCGGGATTCCTCCATTCCCTGCGTTTTACAGGTTCATCTATATTGGCCAAATGGGCATTGTCAAAAGTAAGTGAAGGGTTGTTCCATGCCTTTCTCAAGGCATCATTGTTCTTGTAACTTTCCTTTAACCATTGCCTAAAAGCCAGTAAACGGGCAGGGTTTTGATCCTGATATTGTTTGGGATGATAAAACCATTCCTCTGTTAGGCCACTTGCAACATGTATTCCCACCAAATATTGGGAGTATTTGGAAGCTAAAAGCCAATCCAAACAGTCACGGAATACCTCCGCCGTTTTTTCCCTCCATACTTTCGAGGCAAAACACTGACGAAAAGTAGTGCCATCCGGGACATGTGCTGAGGCTTCCGGGTATAATTGCGTCCACCATTCCGGGGGATCCAGATAAAAACGGATAATAACCTTTGCCTTGGGATCCGCTTCTATAATCTTTTCAAAATCCTTTACCAAGCTGGTAAAATCATATTCACCTTCCCCTAACCAAATGGGTGATCTAAAAGCACCTATACCAGAAATGGTATTTATTCCTCCTTCTCCCAGATAGGCCGGAATGTTATAAATATGGATACCCGTTGCCGCTATTTCCTTGTAATATTGTTCCTCTCCTAAATAGGACATGTAGGCATATGGCGGATAGGTTTCTCCGTCAATTACCAGGGAGGGATTACCTTCTGTCCATTTTATTGCTGCCTTGGATTGTGCTTTGACCTTCATATTCCCAATGAAAAACAGTGCCATTAGGAGAAAAAAATGATAGGGTTTATTAAATAAGCACCAGGTAAAATCTCTTTTCATTTAAACTTATATAATCCTTAAGTGGATAGGATTAGGTAAAAATAATAATCTAACCTAACTCTCCAAGCCGTACTTTCAAAAATCAAAAAAAACAAGTAGCTGCCCCAGTTACAGTTTACACCAATATAAGACCAGGTTCAGAGATTCCAACAAATAATAGGACCATCAACTATTCCCTTTAAATCTCCTGGATTCTTGAACACAAATTGAATGTGTAGAAAACAAACCCAAACGGTATTTTAGTAAAAACGAATTAAAGCTTTGCCCAATTGCAGAACTCGGACCTTTTCGCAATTTTAATAAAACTAAAAAGGCTTCCAATATCTTGGAAGCCTTGTATTTGTTGTTGTAATCGTAAGCAGATTAGCAGTGATGGTACTTTCCCATATATGATTTAAGTTCAGGACCAATACAAATCACCCGCAATCCATTGATTATAGTCCATTGTTCAAATAGCCCTAAAGACGGGTTTTGGAAATTCTAAAATCTTCTATTTCCATAGAGGTAGTAGGGAGTTTGGCCCCTAACAAACGGCTACCATTTTGGGTTATTAGGAAATCGTCCTCTACACGTATTCCTCCAAAGCTTTTGTATTCTTCCAATTTATCGTAGTTGACGAATTCAAAGTATTTATTTTCACTCTTTCTCAGTTCTATAAGTTCTGGGATGAAGTAAATTCCTGGTTCTATGGTTAAGACCATTCCCTCTTCCAAGGCCCTTCCCAAGCGAAGGGATTTAAACCCAAACTCTTTGCTTTGATGTATGTCATCGGTATATCCAACATATTGCTCTCCCAAATTTTCCATATCATGGACATCCAGTCCCATCATATGCCCCAATCCACATTGAAAGAACAAGGTATGGGCGCCTGCCTCCACGGCCTTATCCGCATCCCCTTTCATTAACCCTACATCAATTAGACCTAGCACTATTTCTTTACTAGCAGCAAGATGCACATCTCTAAATAGCTGTTTGGGTTTTAGCATCCTAACAGCGGTTTTATAAGAGCTATAGACTATATCATAAATTTCTTTCTGTTTAGGACTGAAGGTGTTGTTCACGGGAAAAGTCCGTGTAAGGTCGCCTGCATATCCTGAAAAATTCTCCGCTCCACAATCGCACAGCACCATATCACCCTCTTTTAAAAGGTTTCCCCTAAAATGATTATGAAGTATTTGTCCGTCTATAGTTACTATGGAAGGAAAAGAGGTATTATTCCCGTTGGCCATTGCAATATTTTGAACCGCTCCGAACAAATCTGCCTCGGTCATTCCCGCTTCTGCGATCTCCATAGCCTTATATTGCATTTCCACGGTTGTATTTACCGCTTTTTCAATTTCTTCGATCTCGGCACTGGACTTTATAGACCTCAGTTTTACTACGGCCTTTATTAAATTGGTAGAAACCTTTTTTGAAACCTCAGTAGCTGGTAAATTAAACAGTTCCGATAATTTTAAATTATGTTCAGGGCGATAGGGCGGTAGATAATGAATCTGTCTCCCTTTGGCCATTGCACTTTTTATATAACCTTCAAGACTTTTAGAGGGGCTTACATTGGCTACCCCTACTTTATGGGCCTGCTCTTCCAAAGAATCGATGGGCCCCGTAAAGACAATATCATCAATGGATAAATTATCTCCAAAAACAATCTCACTGTCTTCATCCAAATCCATTATAGCATTCAATCCAGGTATTTGAAGTCCAAAGAAATAAATAAAGGAACTATCCTGCCTATAGGGATAGGTGTTATGTTCAAAATTTATTCCACTTTCGTCATTTCCAAGGAAAAGAATCAATCCATCGCCCAGCAATTCCCTTAACTTTTTCCTTCGTTTTATATATTCCTCCTTTGCAAACATAGATTTGATGATTTATATCGAAACAGATAATTCCCTATAGAATACCAATGATATCCCCTTATAATTTGTAATAAACTCTTGTGATTATTTACCTCCGGCAGGTAAGTTCTTTTTCCAAAAAACTTCCATTGTTTCCCTTAGGTGATATGAGGTATTTTCCCGTTCATAAATTGAATGTGCCCTCATTGGATAAGACATCATATTAAAGATCTTATTGTGCTCTATCAATTTGTTGACCAACATCTCAAAACTCTGATAATGTACGTTATCGTCCGCAGTACCGTGTATGATCATTAAATTTCCCTCTAAGTGCTGTGCGAAATTAATTGGAGATCCATCGTGATATCCCTTGGCATTATCTTCCAACAGCCCCATATATCTCTCCTGGTAGGTAGCATCATAAAGTCTTTGGTCTGACACAAAGGAAACGGCCAATCCTGAGGAATAGATTTCGGGATACCTAAACATACAGTTCAGTGTCATTTGGCCTCCACCACTCCAGCCCCAAATTCCAACTCTGGACGGGTCCAAGAAATCATAGGTATTTAAAATTTCCTTAGCAGCCTTGCTCTGGTCTTCCGATGCAAGAATCCCTATTTGCCCATAAATGGATTTACGCCATTTATTACCTCTAGGGGTTTTAGTTCCGCGATTGTCCACACTCATTACAATGTACCCCTGTTGGGCCATATACTGGTCCCAAAGACTGCCGCCACCCCAATTGTCCTGAACGGTAGCACCTGCAGGCTCTCCATAGACATAAAACAACAAAGGATATTTTTTTGTAGCATCAAAATCCTTTGGCTTAATCATCCAAGCATCCAAAACCTCATCTCCAATATCTACCTTTACAAACTCTTTAGGATTCAATTTCAAGGCATCAAATTTGCCCTTTAGTTCCTTGTTATCCTCCAAAACTCTTTTTACCCTGTGGTTGGGAAGACTTATCAAGGAATATACGGGAGGGGTAACCGCATTCTGAAATACCTGGATTCCCCATTTGGCGTCATTGGATATTTGATAAGAGCTCTGCCCTGCATTTGAGCTCGGAGTTATCCTTTCGGCTTCGCCTTTTCCATCTATACGGCTCCTGTACAAATATCTTTGGGTGAAATTATCCGGGGAAGCAATATAATACACATACCCTCCCTTTGGATCTATACAGTTAATCTCCACCACGTCAAAATCGCCTTTAGTGATAGGCTGTACCACACTTCCATCCCTTGATACCTTATAAAGGTGCAACCATCCATCCCTCTCACTGGACCAAGTAAAGTACTTTTCATTGTCCAACCACCGTACATCATCATGAATATCCAAAAAAGCATCATCCTTTTCTGTCAATATATTAGTGAGTTCCATAGTCTGGATATCCCCAATAAAGACTTTATTGGTGTTTTGTCTACGATTTAATTGTTGGATCATTACCTCATTTGAATTGGGAATAAAATCCATACGTGCCAAATAATTGTTCTTTGGATCACCTGGAACCTTGAACCATTTTGAAATACCATTTTCCACAGATACCACCCCAACTTTTACAGTTGAAAGTTCCGTGCCTACCTTTGGATAAGGCATTGGAATAGGTTTGGAGTATATGGAATCTACATTGTTGATCATGTAAAAGGTCCCTACATCCTTGGTATCCGATTGCCAATAGGCAATATTTTTACCGTCAGGGCTCCACCTGAAGCCATCCCTACAATTTAATTCCTCTTCATAGACCCAATCGAAAGTACCATTTACAATATTATCACCTCCATCCTTAGTGAGCTGATCTATCTTATGATTTTCCAGATTTTCCGAATATATATTCAATTCACTCACATAAGCCACTTTGGAAGCGTCTGGTGAAAATTTAGCAAACATCAAGGTCGCCGAAGGCAAAGATTGTCCCAGCCTTGCCAATTTATTGGTCTTCAGATCCAACACCCAATAATCGCCACGTGTGTGATACCTCCAAACTTTACGTGTATTGGTAAATAGAAGAAGTTTGTTGTTATCCAGGGACCATTGGTAATCCGAAATGGTAATAGGTTTACTTTCTCCCTTAGGAATTAATTGGGTAGCAGAGACCAAAACCGATCTTGCACCACTTTTTGCATCATACTTAACAATATCCCTACCCCCGATTTCTTTATTGGCCTCTAGAGTAGAATATCCTTTATTGTCCTTCATCCAGCGCACCGGACCAAAACCCTTTTGACCGTATATACCATTCTTATAAATATCATTTAATTGTAAGGTCGATCCATCTTGTGCCAGACCGTTACCAATAAAAAACAAAAAGCACAGTATGCTTCCTAAAATCCCTTTTTTCATAACTATTATTATATTCTAAATACCATTATTCAGTAACCCGAACCAAAAGTAACACTTCCCAAAAAAATCTTACATGTATCGGAACAACAATATTACAAAGTCCATCGGCAGGGCATATTGCCCAAATTAGCAAATAGTGATACTATTTTAGAAGTCGATTTTAAGAAATTATTGAACAGCCCTATAGTTTAGGAAGAAATAAACCGCTTGGTCGCCAGTTATACCAATACCTTCTAGTCATTATTTAGATTTGACCGATATTCCATAGGGGACATCCCTGTGTATTTTTTAAAATGCTTATGAAAATTGGATAAATTGTTGAATCCACTTCCATACCCACAATCCGAAATACTATAATTGTCATTATGCAGTAGTTCACAGGCACTACCAATTCTAACCTCCGCCAAATATTGGGAAAATGTTTTCTTCGTCTTGGTTTTGAAAAACCTACAAAAACCCGTTGGGGACATATGGGCCAAATCGGCAATTTCAGAAAGCGTAATTAAATCCCTATAGTTTTCTTTTACGAAAGCACAGATCTTTGCGATTTTCGGGTCATCTTCAACACCAATTTTACTGGGTGCCGCCTTAGGTGATAATATCATTACGTTATTATCCCTAGAGGCCACATTGAGCAACTTCAAAAACAATAAAAATTTATTTAGACCCGTACTCGTGGTAAGCTCCTCAATATAATCTGTTAAATATGTTGCACTATCCCTGTTCACCTTTATCCCATAGTGTGAAGATTCTATCAATTTATTAATTCTGTAGGCCTCGGGCACATTTCTCAAGGATTCCTTGATTTTATCTTGATCAAAAAACAGTGAAATGGCCTTGGAACCATTATCAGAATTCTCTATGGAATCATTAGTGGTCTTTAAGGCATGAGGCAAATTCCTACCAAAGAAATACACATCACCCTTTTCATAAGGAACTACCTTGTCCGAGACAAAAAGAAATCCACTTCCCTCTTGAATCATGGTAATTTGAAATTCCTTGTGATAATGAATCTGCTGATAAAATTTATTTACATTCCACTTTTCCACGACTGGCGTACCGCTTTCCGGTAACAAAACATTATAAGGCTGTGCGATCATATTCTATGGATTATAAAAATTATCTGTAAAAAATATTTATCTAATTGAAATTGGATGAAACACGCAATTTATATTCCGTAGGCGTCATACCCTTAATAGTTTTAAAATGCCGGTGAAAACTTGAGATATTGGTAAATCCGGAATTAAAACAACTTTCAGTTGTATTATGGGTTCCGGCCCTAATAAACTCACAAGCCTTGGTGATCCGCAATTCAATAAGAAATTGTATGTAGGTTTTTTGTGTTCTGGACTTAAAAAATCTACTAAATGTAGGCGGAGTCATTTTAAAATGACCAGCTACATCGGCCAACGAAATTCTTTCTTTAAAATTGGATTCGGTATAAGCAAATACCTCATTGATCATATGAATGTCCTCATCGACCAAATCGGCCTCTATTTCCTCACGAGCCGAAAGATAATCACCTTGATTGCCATTGGAAATAAAATCCAATATATCCAATAGTTCAAGAACCTTATCAAAATCGTCCATATTCCGCAACCGTCGGATTTTGGAAAGAATTTCCGGAGAATTGCCAGCACCCAACTTATAACCCAAGGAGGCATTATCCAATAAATTCTTAATAGTGCTTGTTTCAGGGTTTTGCTCGAATAGAGATTCAAAAACATTCCTATTAAAAAAAATACTGATCCTTCTAGCACCGGATCCCATGTCGTCTGCTTCAATTTTATCCTCGGTTTTAAATCCATGAGGCAAATTACTGCCAAACAGATACACCTCGCCGGGCTCAAAACTATAGGTTTCTGAACCGGCCAAGAGATAACCACTGCCCTCCACTATACAGGTGAGTTGACATTCCTCGTGAAAATGGACCAGATCGTAAACATGATCGTCATCGCATTCTTCTACGCGAATCGACATATTTTTCTGCATTGGCACCTTAAAAGCAATTACATTTGACATAAAATCACTTTCTAATATTAAATTAAAAAGTTAATTTACAAAAAAAGTCTTAACTTCAGCTATAATATTATATAAAAATATGACGGTGAATGCATAGATTTGAACAATAGATAAATAACTATGACCGCGTTTAGCAAATTATAAATTTCGGATTTATAAACTAAGAATATAAAAAAGCATAAAATTACCATTCACATTAAGATCTTATATAATTATATCTATGAAAACATATCCCAGTATTTTTAATGACGTAATAGGCCCGGTAATGAGGGGGCCATCCAGTTCGCATTGTGCAGCAGCACTAAGGATAGGACGAATTTGCCGGGATTTAATGAACAATATCATTGAGGAGGTATATATAGAATTTGACCCCAATGGATCTTTGGCCACGACCCACTCCGGACAAGGCTCTGATATGGGGCTTTTTGGCGGACTATTGGGCTGGGATGCCGACGATGAGCGGCTTAAGGATTATGAAATGCACATTAAGAATGCCGGAATCAAAATAGATATAGACATTCACCCCATAGGTGCCGACCATCCCAACACCTATAAAATCACTTTAAAAAACAAGACCGAGACACACCAAGTTATTGGCCTCTCTACCGGTGGCGGTATGATCGAAATTATTGAAATAGACCAAAGTCCGGTATCCCTGATGGGCGATTTTAACCTGACCTTGATTTATAGTGATTCCGCTCCAGACCTTTTGGAGTCCATTTCAAAAATGAATCTAGGAGAAGCATCGCTACATTCCGGTTCCGCTAAATTCATCTTGGTCCAATCCAACGAAGTGGATCAACAAAAACTTCTACAAGAAGTCTCCAAGTTGGAAGTACCTTTAAAAATACGGACCCTTGACCCCGTACTCCCAATAAAATCAAGAAAAAACCTTTCTGTACCATTTATTACAGTGGAAGAGCTACTGGAATACAACAAGGACAAAAACCTTAATCTTTGGGAGTTGGCTGCCGACTATGAAAGCCAAAGGGGGAACATCACCAAGGAGGAGGTTATGGACAAAATGGGACGCATAGTGGACATCATGGAAAATTCCATTAAACTTGGCCTTAAAGGAACCCATTACAAAGACCGTATATTAGGAAGTCAATCCCTCATCTTCAAAAAAAATAAGGAAGAAAAGAAACTTATTCCAGGTGATGTTTTGAACAACTCTATTATGTTCACCTCATCCATGATGGAAATAAAAAGCTCCATGGGCGTTATAGTGGCAGCCCCTACCGCAGGCTCCTGCGGTGCCTTGCCCGGAACTATTATAGGCACCGCTACTACTTTAGGATTTTCCAGGGACCAAATGATACAAGCCATGCTGGCCGCAGGATTAATTGGAGTATTCATAACGGCCCACGCCACATTTTCGGCCGAAGTTGGGGGTTGTATGGGGGAATGCGGATCTGCCTCAGGAATGGCGGCCGCTGGAGTAGTAGTTTTAAAGGACGGAACCCTATCCCAGTCCCTTGCAGCCGCCTCCATGGCTCTACAAAGTTCCTTAGGTTTAATTTGCGACACCGTAGCCGACAGGGTTGAAGCTCCATGCCTGAACAGAAACGTGATGGCCTCCTCAACAGCAATCTCTTGCGCCAACATGGCACTATCCGATTACGACCAGGTTATTCCGCTTGATGAAGTAATAGAAACCATGAAAAGAGTTGGAGATGCCATTCCACACACCTTGAGATGCACCGGACTAGGAGGTTTGGCCATAACAAAGACAGCCAAAAAAATTGAAGCTGCCCTTCAGCACAACAAATCGGTTCCCGGAAAAGTATCCTATAAATCCTGCTGATATAGCATTCACACTGCTGTCAGAATTCTCGGCACAGACCAACAACCATTTACTCTCATAAATTTGCAAGGGGCAAAACTTTTTACATTATTCAAAGTTTTGCCCCAATAAATTTTACATAAAGCAAATATTGAAAGTCAAGTTTCGATATTCCAAAATATACGCTATTTCCAGGTACTTCACACCACACAGCACCTTCTTAACCTTTTGTTAATATAGTACACCAATACGCTAAGATACCGCCTATTTTGTTTGCATATATAATTTAAATTTACACTATTATTAACACAGGTTTAATAAGGTTTTAATTTTTATTGACACCAAACTGCAATAAGGAGCAATAACGGTTTAATTTGTTCCCTCTTATGAAGGTAATATGACCTTCCACCTTAAAGGACGTATTAAGCCATAACTCTTAAACATTGGCCTAAGTATTTAACTAAAACCCCATTAAACCCAAACAATGCTGTAATGCAGCGAATCTAACTGACAACAACAGAACATTATCTAACATTAAACATTTTATGGTATGACAAAAAAAACCAAGCTTAGGCAAGAATTACCCCGGAAGTTTAAATTTGACATGGTCATAAAGCCGTCCTTAACTCTTTTGCTAGGTGCAATGGTGGCTTTTCCCAGTAGCAATTACGCTTCGGAAACAAACGTTCTCAACGCGGCAACAAGCCTCAAGACCTCAACCTATTCCAGTGAACAGAGCAACCCCCAACAACAAATTACAGGGGTAGTTTTAGATAATAATGGCCTTCCTTTACCTGGAGCCAACATATTGGAAAAAGGAACCACCAACGGTACCCAAACGGATTTTGATGGGGAGTTCTCAATTTCTGTATCCAATCCAAACGCAGTATTGGTAGTTTCATATTTAGGATTCGTCAACAAGGAAATAAGTGTATCCGGACAATCCAGCATTTCCGTGACCCTAGAAGAGGATGCTTCCCAATTGGAAGAAGTAGTAGTAACGGCGCTAGGTATTACAAGGGAGAAAAAGGCTCTTGGATATGCGGTTCAGGAACTTTCCGGTGACGACATTAAAAACACCTCTGAAACCAATGTCATTAACGCTTTGGCCGGAAAGTCGGCCGGGGTTTTAATTAACAATTCAAATGGTAACGTAGGAGCTTCTTCGAGAATAACGATTCGAGGAAACCAATCCCTTACAGGTAATAACCAACCCCTGTTCGTTGTAGATGGAATACCAATAGACAATACCATTGTATCCAGTACACGTGGAGGTTACGACTTTACGGATATGGGTAACGGTGCGGCGGACATCAACCCCTCAGATATTGCCGAAATGACCATTCTAAAAGGTGGAAACGCTGCTGCACTTTACGGTTCCAGAGGAGCCAATGGAGTTGTATTGATCACCACTAAAACTGGAAAAGGAAAAGGATTCTCTGTAGCAGTAGAGAATACCGTTACCCTTAGCAGCCCATTTTTACTTCCTGATTACCAAAATGAATACGGCCAGGGTGGTGGACAACAATTTTGGTATGAAGACGGATTGAACGGAGGAAAAAATGACGGTGTAGATGAAAGTTTTGGTCCCCGTTTGGATTATACGGTCCAAGCCGAAGATATTGCTCCTGGTGGAAAATTATACTGGGCAGTAGAGGCCGGTTTTCCACAAACCCCTGGGGAAATCCTTTCACTACCTCAATTTGACTCGCCCGTTGACCCGGTAACCGGAGAACGTACACCAACTCCTTGGATTTCACACCCCAACAACATAAAGAACTTTTATGAAACCGGAATTACAAGAATTACCAATGTTGCCTTGACCAATGGCGGTGATTGGGGGAATATGCGACTTTCCATAACCAACTCGGATCAAACCGGTATGGTACCAAACACCAACCAAGTTAAGAATACCATTAATTTTTCCGGTAATACCAATTTAACGGATAAGCTTTCATTTGAAGCCAAAGGTTCCTATATCAATTCCAATGGCAACTTGAACGGAGCAGGTTATACTTTTAACAACATTGGTATGCAGACCATATGGACAGCAAGGCAAGTGGATTGGGACTATATGAAAAATAACATAGAAAATCCCGATGGAACCCAAATTAGCTGGATCAACAGATGGCATAATAACCCTTATTGGATACAGTATAAAAACTTAAACCCACAGACCAAAAACAGACTTATTGGTTCCAGCTCCCTTAAATATCAATTTAACGACTGGTTAAGCCTATCTACTAGGGCGGGTATTGATTATTCCAATGAACAAGTGGAACTTATAAGAGCATATTACGGTAACAATGACCCAGAAGGAAGATACGGTGTAAGCAATTACTTTAGACAGGAAATAAATGCAGATGTATTGCTTTCTGCCGTTAAGAACATCACAGATGACATATCATTGAACGCCAACTTGGGTGCCAATATCATGAACAACCAATATAGACTACAAACTTCATCCGTAGATAGATTGGTGGTACCCAATATATATTCGTTGTCCAATGCCAAGGAAACACCGACTACCACTTTCTACCAAAGGGAAAAGGAAATTCAAAGTGCCTTCGCCTCCCTTTCTCTTGGTTATAAGAGCCAGGTATATTTAGATTTGACCGGTAGAAATGATTGGTCGTCTACTTTGCCTAGTAGTAACAACTCCTACTTCTATCCCTCTGCTACTACAAGTTGGATATTCTCTGAAACCTTTAAAACAAATAGAAACATACTTAGTTTTGGTAAGGTTAGATTAAGTGTAGCGCAAGTTGGAAACGATACGGATCCATATAGATTAAACGCCACCTATAGTGCCGCTACACCTTATGGAGAAAACCCAGCCTTTAGCCTAAGCAGCGCCATGCCGCCTGCCGATCTGGTAAATGAGCTTATTACTTCCAAGGAACTTGGATTGGATCTAAAATTCTTCAACAATAGATTGGGAATTGATGTAACCCTTTATAACTCGGTTGCAAAAAATCAAATTTTGAGCGCTCCTGTATCCCCTACTTCCGGATATAACACACAAGTTATTAATGCCGGTCAGGTAGACAACAAGGGTGTTGAAATAGTTTTGAACGCAACCCCTATCCAAACAAACAATTTCTCATGGGACTTAACTGCTAATTACGGCACAAACACAAGTGAAATTATTGCTTTAAATGGCGACATCGAACGCTTGGAACTGTTCAAAACGGAAGGTAATCAAATTAATGTAGTAGCAGATGTTGGAGGTTCTTATGGTGATATGTGGGGAAAAGGTTTCGTATATCATGAAAACGGAAAACCCATTGTAGATGCCAATGGCGTGCCACTTACAAGTGAGATAAAGAAATTAGGGAACCTTATGCCGGACTGGATAGGTGGACTTAACAATTCCTTTACTTATAAGAATATCAATTTAAGCGTACTTATAGATGCCAAAATGGGCGGTGATGTATATTCAAGAACCAATCAAGATGGCTGGGCCACAGGTGCCTTGACCAGTACAGTAGGTCTAAACCCTAACGGCGTAGATGTCAGGGATCCACTAGCAGACGGAGGCGGATACCTTTTTGATGGGGTATTCGAAGACGGAACTCCAAATAACGTATACAAAGATTTGGACGGTTTTAGATGGAATTCCTTTGCTAGGGCAGAAAGATGGCTATATGATGCTTCTTATGTGAAATTAAGACAGATTACCTTATCCTATTCACTACCCAAAACATTGGTCAGTAAAATTGGCCTTAAGGGTATGGATCTTTCTATTTTCGGAAGAAACCTTGCTTTACTTTACAAGAAAAATGAAAATTTTGACCCAGAGGTATCCAATAAGGATGCCAGTTTATCCTCTCAGGGATCGGAATTCGCATCCAATCCATCGGCTAGAAATATCGGATTCAGGGCAAAAATTACATTCTAAAAACTAAATTAATTAATTGTAATCTTAAACTAAAGATGAGATGAACATAAATATAAAATTATTATCAGCAATTATTCTAAGTTCCTTGACCTATGGCTGTACCGAGGATTTTGAAGAAATGAACACCAGCCCAAATGACCTGACATCTGTACCTTATAAAACAATGATTACCGATGCGGAAATCAGTATTGTCAAAACTTACAATCCAATACTAAATTTTGAGGTAAGTTGGGCTAGATACAATGTGCGGGATGTATATGTTCAAAACGACCGTTATGAGCAGACTGGTGCTGGAACAAATTTCAATGTTTATAGTGGACACCTAAAGAATTTACAGGTAGCCATTAAACTAGCTGAAGAGGCCGGGGATAACAATGCAATTGCCGTAGCTCAAGTAATGAAAGCCTATGCCTTTCAAAACATGACGGATTGGTATGGAGATATTCCCTATTCCGAAGCCCTTATGGCAGATGATAGCGAAAACCCTAACATATACCCTAAATATGATTCGCAGCAGAGCATATACACGGATATTATTGCACAATTGAAGGCTGCCAACGCAATGATAGACACCTCTGAAAGTATGGGCTCCGCAGATGTTATATTTGATGGTGATATGACCATGTGGAAAAAATTCACCAACTCCTTATTATTACGTGTTTATATGCGTATGTCCCTGATAGACCCAACTACGGCCAAAAGCGGTATAGAGGAGATTATGGCAGACCCTAGCACCTATCCTATCATAGACTCCAACGAAAGTGCCGCCTTTAAGTATTGGCTTCCAGAGGATGCCACCTATCGTAGCCCGTACTATATGGATCCTACCCAAGCTGCCAAACAAGAGAATGTTACTTCGGCCTATATGGTAGATTTCCTTAAAACAAGAAACGATTTAGGCAGGCTTGCTGTATATGCCGATCCAGCTGCCACTAGCGGTGAATATGTAGGACTTCCCCTTGGAACCCTAGGGCAGAACACCCCGGATCTATCCATAATGGGAGTGGCCGAATTTCGCTCAGCCGATTCACCAACTAGAATTATGAGATATTCAGAAGTACTTTTTATTCTTGCGGAAGCCGCTCTAAATGGCTGGAATGTAGGAATGACGGCACAAGAGGCCTATGAAGCCGCTATTACTGCCAGTTTTGAAGAGTATGGATTGGAAGTTGGGACCTATCTTTCCGAACCACTTGTAGATTTCAATGGCGGAACAGACCAACGTGAATTGATCGGTGAACAGAAATGGTGCGCTTTGTATCCTGACGGCAACCAAGGTTGGGCAGAAGTACGCCGCACAGGCTTCCCGGTTTATGTAGCTACAACAGAACCCGTAGAAACCTTGTATCCAGGAAAAGGCACTATAGTTAGAAAGCCTTACCCACATAGTGAAGCCATATCCAATCCAGACGGATATAATGGAGCTATAAGTGCGCAACCGGGAATCATAGAGGAAAAATTTGGCGCCGGAGTTTGGTGGGATGTTGATTAATCATAAATCCCTAGAGGCAATGTTTTGATGACATTGCAACCATATAAAAATGAATTATACAAGTTGAATTGATTTGAGTTTTTCAAAGAATTGAGTTAGTAAAGAGTAGCAGCAGATTTTTATCTCTGCTACTCTTTTTAAATTAGTGGATAATCGTCTTACAGTGCTTAAAATTATCAGATTACAAAATCCTTAATAATGAAGTTTAATAAAATTATACCCTTAATATTATCTATTGGACTGGTTATATTATGGATCAATAGCGTTTCTTTTAAAAAGAACGAACTAGAAGATCAAATAAAGAAGAAGCCCAACATTATCTTTCTCTTAAGTGATGATCAACGGGATAATACTTTTGGCGCCATGGGGCATCCTGTATTAAAAACGCCTAATGCGGATAAATTAATAAAAAAGGGAGTCAGATTTAAAAACACCTATATTGCCGCTCCAGTTTGCAGTCCCAGTAGAGTATCTTTCTTTACCGGAATGTATGAACGGATCCACGGTGTTGGCTTTTCCACTAAGTTCCAATTAACGGAGGACCAATGGATGCAAACATACCCACAACTCCTTAGGTCCAATGGATACTATTCTGGGTTTGTTGGCAAGTTTGGGGTTGAATATTACACCTTTAAAGGTAAGGCTTCCGAAAAATTTGACTTTTGGAGCGCTCATGACGGATGGTCGGAATTTTGGCCAAAAGAACTCGAGAACTGTAAAGAATATGCCGATTCCAAAGAAGATATTATCACTCCTATTATGGGTGAAAAAATTGAGGAATTCCTTGATTCAATTCCCGGGGACAAACCCTTCAGCCTATCGGTCAGTTTTTCGGTTCCACATGGTAGCCAAATAGTTTCCATGTACCCGGATAACGAATTGGCCGCAAAAGGCAGGATTCCTGCAAATGAGTATCCAAAATTGAAAGGCAGACCTTTTTATGACACCATGTATAGGGATAAGAATATAACTATTCCCGCTGAAACAGGTACAGATCCCTATGTAAACATTCCCAAAAGAATGTTGGACCAAAGTAAAGGAAGGGCCACGGGCACCTATATTTACGATTATAGCAGAGAATCCTGTAAGGAACATTATATACGATATTATCAGCAAATATCGGGGATGGACAAGGTAATCGGAGATTTGATGAAATCCCTGAAAAAAAAGGGGTTGAGCGATAACACCATTATTATTTTTGCCAGCGACCATGGACTTTTAATGGGAGAATATGGAATGTCAGGAAAAGCACTTCTGTACGATATGGTAGAGAAGATACCATGTTTTATTTATGACCCTAGACTACCCAAAAATAAAAAAGGAATTACAGTTGACAATTTAGTTTCCAGTCTTGATATTACCACTACAATTCTAGACTATGCCGGAATAGAACCTCCTGCCAACATGCAGGGCAGAAGTCTTATACCATTAATAAATGGCACTGAAAAGGAATGGAGAAAAGAACTTTTTCTTGAAAGCCTGTTTACTGGTAGGGACACCCCTTTTAGCGAAGGCATAAGAATGGGCGATTGGAAATACATAAGAATGTATGGACACCATCAATGGAGTTGGGAAGAGAAAGATGTAGATTTTAAAGGCAAAAAACCAGAATTTGAACAACTGTTCAATTTAAAGAACGACCCACAGGAAATGCACAATCTAATAAGTGAATACGAGGGCTCCAAAATTCTAAGTGAATTAAGAAATAAGACAGCAAAATATTCGGAAGAAAAGAATCTGGAAAGGAAGAGATACGTCCAATCCAACCCGTCAGCCATAAAGGCAAGATAGGAGTTCCTTTAAATGAACTTTCATGATAGGCAGAATAAGACCCCTATAATTCTAGTTGTTTTTTGGGCCTAAAAAGAAATTAAAAAAGACGAAATAATTGTATTTCAGTAAGCCGCGATGGTCTTGCCACCGCTACGGTCAGATATAAGGAATTTTCTAATCGACCCTAAATACCGTCTTAAGAAACGCAATCAAAATGGATTAGGTCGAACAAACGACCATTGATAAAAAGGGATAAATTATGAACGTCAGATTTAAAAAAAATAATAAAATAGCGATTCTTTTATCGCTTCTTTTAATAGTCATTTATACCCATCTTGGTTTTGCCCAAAACAAACCCACTTTTCGAACTGATTTCTCTGCCGAAGATTTTACCCAACGCAGAGAAATCATTTTTGATAAGATAGGCGACAACGCCATAGCACTTGTTCAGGGCTCCGCTGGTTCCGCTACCTTTGGTGTCTTTAGACAATCCAATAATTTTTACTACTTATGTGGTATTGAGACCGCTCATTCCTATTTACTGCTTAATGGGGCTAACAGAACCTCCACACTTTACCTGCCCCATCAAGATAAGGGCAAGGACAACAACGAAGGCAAAACCCTATCTGCTGAAGATGCCGATTTGGTTAAACAACTTACTGGGGTCAATTTCGTAAAAGGAATAGAATTTTTATCCGCAGATCTGTTGCGCAGCGGCTTAATTAGACCACCAGCACCCAAACTCTTTATCCCCTTAAGCCCTGCCGAAACAGGTACTGACAGTCGAGACCAACTACTGGCTAGCCAAGCCCGGATCTCATCAGACCCCTGGGATGGCCGCCCCTCACGTGAGGCTAGATTAAAAGGACTGTTAAATGAACGTTTCCCTCAATTTATCATTAGCGACCTCTCCCCCATTTTGGATTCCATGAGGATCATCAAAAGCCAAAAGGAAATAGAGGTAATTCGGAGATCCACACAGATAGCAGGTCTAGGTATAATGGAAGCCATGAGATCTACAAATCCCGGTATTTACGAATATCAATTGGATGCCGCAGCAAAATATATTTTTCACTTAAATGGTGCAAGAGGTGATGGGTACGCTTCCATTATTGGTGGTGGCACCAATGCCAGTATGGGACATTACTACCGCAAAACCGATATACTGAACAATGGGGATCTTGTCCTTATGGATTATGCTCCGGATTACCATTATTACACCAGCGATGTTACACGCATATGGCCGGTAAATGGAAAATTCGACAAGGCACAGAGCGCACTATATAATTTTGTCGTCGCCTACAGGGATGCCTTATTAAAATATATTAAACCAGGAGTTACCTCGAAGGAAGTACTGGAGCTTGCCTCTGCCGATATGAAACAATACCTCATCGGCAAAACATTTGCAAAACCTTCGCATTTGAAAGCCGTTGAAAAGGCTATATTATCCACTGCCCATTTTCAACATCCCGTTGGAATGGCCGTACACGATGTTGGGAATGTCCATAATATACCGCTTCAACCCGGGATGGTTTTCACCATAGACCCCATGTTTCCCATCCCAGAGGAACAACTCTATATTCGCATAGAAGATGTTGTAGTTGTAACCAAGAACGGGGTTGAAAATTTAAGCGCCTTTGTTCCATCCAAAATTGAAGATGTTGAAAGGACTATAAAAGAAGAGGGATTAACCGAATTTCGTCCGGCCACCATATCTCCAACAAAAAAATAACCCCTATTATGAACATTGAAGAATACACAGAAAAAATAGGAGCACGTTTTCCCTTTAAAATATTTGCCCTATTCCTGATTTCAGCAATGATATTTGCCTGCAATAATTCCAATCAGTCAAAGGAGCCAACCGAGGAATTACCAAATATAGTATTTATCATGGCCGATGATATGGGATATGGAGACGTTGGTAGTTACAACCCCCAAACTGCCATACCAACCCCAAATATGGACAAACTTGCCTCTGAAGGTATTATGTTCACTGATGCCCACAGTCCGTCAGCTGTTTGTTCCCCTTCCCGATATGGCCTTTTGACAGGGCGTTATTCCTGGAGAACCAGATTAAAAAAAGCTGTTTTACTTGGATATGATGAGTCTCCCTTGATAGAAGAAGACAGAATGACCCTTGCTTCCTTACTTAAAGAAAAGGGATATACTTCCGCCGGAATAGGAAAATGGCATGTAGGATTGAATTGGCAAACAAAAAATGGGTACAGCCTGCAGGACGACTTAAACGAGTCGGAAGAATATTCGGGTGTTGTCCGGGAGAACGAAGAGAATATAGATTTCACCAAACCGGTTTCCGGGGGACCACTCGATTTGGGTTTTGATTACTTCTTTGGCACCTTCGGATGTTCCACTAGCGACCCCCCTTATACTTTTATCGAAAACAAACACACCGTAGGTATTCCATCCGTATTAATTCCGGACTCATTGGACCAGCTTCCAGGGGTGGTAAAAGGACTGATGGCCCCTAATTGGTCCGAAGAAAACGTAGACTTGGAATTTACCCAAAAGGCCACTGAATTTATTGATAAAACCCAAAAGGCCAATAACAAAAAACCATTTTTTCTTTATCTCGCCCTGTCGTCTCCCCATATCCCTTTTTTACCCCCCGAATTTGCAAAAGGAAAGAGCGAAGAAGGTCCACGAGGCGATTTGGTAACCGTAGTTGATTGGAGTGTTGGGAAAATAATGGAGACCTTGGACCAATACAATCTCTCAAAAAACACCCTAGTTATAGTTACCAGTGACAACGGCCCTAGAAAGGGAGCCAATGGCCATCTTTCTGCCGGTAATTTTAAAGGATACAAAGGAAGCATATGGGAAGGAGGCCACCGTGTTCCCTTTATAGCCCGTTGGCCAGACCGTATAAAAAAGGGAACTACAAGTGGGCAAGTAATTAGCTTAACGGATATGTTCGCAACCTTTTCCAAACTTACCGGAGCAACATCTACAGGAGGGGAAGACAGCTACAACATACTACCCGCCTTCTTTGGTGAAAAGATTCATGACAAGGACAAACAAATAAGAATTTTTCATTCCTATGCAGGTAAATTTGCCATTAGGAAGGGCAAATGGAAATTTATAGAAGGGGAAACGGAAGGAGATGGCCCTAAGGTTGGCAAAAGCGCCGAGAAAACCAAAGGTGAGCTGTATGATTTGTCCACCGACCCATATGAAACCACCAATTTATGGGAGAGCAATCCCCAAACAGTACTGGAATTGAGCAAACTTTTATTGGAATGCAAGGAAACAGAGTCTGTGGTAAATCTTTAACTTATGGTCTAAATTATTCCAGTATTAAAAAAATAAGTGTAGATCATATTATTGATTTTGGAATTTAAAAAGGATAAAAAATGAAAAATTGGAAAAAAAATATCATTAGGACACTTGTGCTGATCAGCTGTTTGGTCGCCCCGAATACTTCCTTTGCTGATAATTATCCCAAAAACCCGAATATAGATGTGGTTCACTACACCTTTGACATCACCTTATCCGATGAGACCGATGTAATTAAGGCAACTGCTGCCCTTCTGGTTAAATTTAAAACCAACGGCATCAAAACATTGCGCCTCGACCTGACCAATAAAAGCGAAAAATTGGCCAACAAGGGTATGAAGGTTAAGCGGATTCTCTCACAGGGCAAAATCTTGGAATACAGCCATAATTTAGACGTACTCCTAATAAACCTGCCAACCATCCTCGAAAACGAAGAGCGAAGTATCATCATAGAATATGAGGGCATCCCAAATGAGGGTTTAAAGATTGCACCGAACAAGTATGGAGACCGAACATTTTTTAGCGATAACTGGCCCAACAAGGCAAGAAACTGGCTGCCAACTGTAGACCATCCTTACGATAAGGCTACCTGCGAATTTATCGTTACCGCACCCATTAAATATCAAGTGGTTTCCAACGGCTTAAAAGTGGAGGAAAGTATCTTAAGCAATGGAAAACGGTTGACCCATTGGAAACAATCGGTTCCCATTGCCTGTTGGCTATATGTGCTGGGTGTTGCCGAATTTGCCGTGCAATACGTTGACACCTTTAACGGAAAATCCATTCAAACCTGGGTCTACAAACAAGATAGAGTAAACGGTTTTTATGATTTTGCAACCCCTACAAAACAAGCCCTCGAATTTTTTAGCAATTACGTTGGACCGTTTGCCTATGAGAAGCTGGCCAACATACAATCCAATAGTGTTGGCGGGGGAATGGAAGCCGCATCGGCAATATTATATGGGGATAAATCGGTTGATGGGAATAGAAGTGTTCGATGGAGAAATGTTGTAATCCATGAAATAGCCCATCAATGGTTCGGTAATGCGGTTACGGAATACGATTGGGATGATGTATGGTTGAGCGAAGGGCTTACCACCTACTTCACCATGAGGTTCATAAAACATGCCTATGGGGAAGATGCCTTTGTAGAAGAGCTAAAAAAAGCAAAAGCTACTGTATTTAAATTATCCCAAGACGATGAAGATTACCGCATAGTACATGATAACTTATCGGATATGACAAAAGTCTCTTCTGGTCTTACCTATCAAAAGGGGGCATGGATTACACATATGATATCCAACTATATTGGCGAAGAAGCCTTTCAAAAAGGAATAAGGGACTACTATCAAAGATATTATAATGGGAATGCAACAACATTGGACCTTAGAATGGCATTGGAAAGGGCATCGGGCAAGGATCTTACCCAATTTTTTAACCAATGGCTTTTTCAAGGAGGCAACATTAAACTTAAAGGCACATGGAGTTATAATTCAAAAAATAAGCTCATCGAAATTGAATTGACCCAAATGCAGCCGGAAAAATACACCTTTAATATGCCATTGGAATTGGATATCCTAACCAATCAGGACATTCCCGAACTAAGGGAAACCATACAACTCAACAAGCGAAAGATAAAAGTATCCATTCCCTGCAAATCGGAACCTAGTAATATTCTTTTGGATCCAGAAACAAAACTATTGGCCCAGTGGGATTTTACACGCAAGAATTGATAAAGTATAAGGCCAAATAGTTAAGGGTACATTTCCAACTAAGTTTAAACATAAAAATCAAAACGATAATTTGGAATTTCACTGAAATTGTTAAAGATGTATTAATTAAATGAATATGGCAACCTCCCTAAATGCTATTTTATTGAAATAGTATAGTGTTGTGCCAATAAGCTATGCTTGTTTTTTGTCTTATAATTATAATATTGTGTTTAAAAAAAATCAAGAATTTTCTAAAGGGAAGGTTTTTTAAAAATACAATTGTTAACTTCTTAAATCACAATTTAAATTGATCTTAATTATGCAAAACAGTCTACGGCTCAAACAGTTGTTAACATTGCACTTGTTTGCACTAACAACCACAATTTTTGCTCACGACTTGTTTTCCGAAGAGTCAAATGGTTCTTTAAGCACATTCGGACCAATGCACGAAGTGGATTATCCTGAAAATTGGAAATTAGCGGGATTTAATGACGGGAAAACGACCAATACAAGCATCACCAATCAACCCATTATAACATGGAATAGTCCCGAACTTTCAAGGAATTACGATAACAAAGCTAATTATGACACCTTTGAAGGTGTTCATTTATTGGTTGAACTGAAAAAAGTTAAAAGACATCTCTTAGGTAAAACTACATTATCAGCAGCAGATTTGGAGTTGGTAAGCAGCGCTATTGCCAAGGACAATAAACTATTTGCAGATAATTTTAAGGTTATCAAATTGGGGTTGGAAGCAATTGAGTTGTATGAATCCAGATTTGGAGGTTTGTTTACTACCGATAATAGAACTAAAGGAGGGTTTATTAGAACAGCACCAGGTTACGAACTTGAGAATTTAATGCTGGTAATTATGCAATCTGTCATTGATTACTCGTACACCAAAGCTAACCTTGCCGCATATCCAAAATTATTCAACAATAGGCTATTTAAAACCTCCTCTTATTTCCCAGGGTCGGTTGCACAACCAGCTGATGACTCTCAAAGTTTCACCATTAAAATTAATGGAACCCACGTACGTAAACCTGGTACACCAGCCAACTATGAAACGGAAGATGCAAGGAGACCCACAGGTTGTTATTTGGCTCCCGGAAGTATTGCAAAAGTAACCGTTCCATCGTCATTGGTTGGTATTGGGGCCACAATATTAGTAGGTGCCCATACTTGGGATTTAATAAAAAAAACGACCGTTAAAAGAATGGATCGTGTAACAACAAAATACGAAATAAATAGCACTACAACTACCATTGCCAATCCGTTGGGAGGAGGTGTATATATAAATGTACCGTATCAAAACGATTTAGGCGTTCTTGATATTACCCTAGAAAATGTGGTTCGTTCACCATATTATGCTAGAACCGCAGCCAATAAGACCAGCTTGAGCGACTGGCTCAATGTAGAAAGATTACGTGCTGCTCCTTGGACAGATATTGAAACTGATAAAGTGATGATGCAGGTACCAACATCATGGATTTATGCTTTTGACGGCATTGAAACAACCATGGATGATTGGGATATGGCTATGGATGCTATTTCAACACTGCTAGGACGGCCACTTCTAAGATCCAAGACGGTAATCTACATGCAAGTAGACGTCATAAAAAGAGGAAAAGCAAACTTCCCCGGATATCCACAATCAAATGTAGACTACGATCCTTACACGGATTACAAAGGATATCACAGCAGCTATTTAACAGATGGCCCCAGAAATGAAAGAGGGTATTTGACCAATGTATTGTTCCACGAACAGGGTCACGCAGAAAAAATCTATAAATTTAAGGGTGAAATTGAATCTATGATCAATTTCCTTTGGGTAGC
Organism: Arenibacter algicola; assembly: GCF_018860365.1. Classification (GTDB taxonomy): domain Bacteria; phylum Bacteroidota; class Bacteroidia; order Flavobacteriales; family Flavobacteriaceae; genus Arenibacter; species Arenibacter algicola_B. The sequence goes on along the minus strand of NZ_JAHKPO010000003.1, from coordinate 865,676 downwards.
TGTTCATAACAAAAAATTTGGAGTAGAATTGAACAAGGCTTTTGAAGAATCATTTAACGGCTACGGAATATCTCATTCTATTGAAGAAGCAGCCATTAGTTGGATGATAACAGAAAATTTCAGAGCAGGGAACCCTATGAGTTCCCAAACCGGTCAATACCGTCAAGAGTTCTCTTATCAACCAAGAGGCCATGCAAAATATGCCGATTTAGTGCGACTTTTTAATTGGGAAGCCATTGAACGATTCTATGCAAATACGAGTAAAATGTATGACAGAGGAGAGATAAATTATTCATTCCCCAACCGCGTTAACGAGATTCCTACAGATGACAGAATCTTAAGAATGTCTCAAGCAGCCGGTCACGATTTGCGACCACTCATACATTTTTGGGGTATTCATCCAATCGATTTTAAAAACTTGGAAGCAGAAATACAAAACAATAATTTAAAAAAATCTACTGCTATTTACGATCAATTATCATATTATAAAACCATAGTTCCCATGGACAATACCGCCTTTAGGAATTTTGGATTGGAAGATTTTTCGGAAACTAAAATCCAAAATAGTTCCTTTTATGATAATGTCTCACAAAGTTATTACCCGGGCTTCCTTAAGAAATGGTGGAATGATTACGATGCAGCCGAAGGGTTGGCTGCTGTAAAACAAATACAAAGTATTTTGGATTTATATTTCCCTGACGGTAGACCGGAAGTAGCCAACACCTCCTGTTCCGAAATTACCCCACATTCAGTGGAATCCAGTTCCACAACCGGCCCAGAAAACACTTTGGATGATAATCCTGCTACGGCATGGACTGCCAAAGGGGATGGCCAATACCTGCTTTACGATTTAGGAGATGTATATGAGCTTTGTGATTTAGAGATCAACTTTAAAAATGGGCAAACAAAGTTTAATTATTTTGACATAGAAGTTTCTAGGGACAATCAAACCTATCTCACTGTAAAACAAGATTTATCCAATACCAAAACTACAGCCACTTTTGACACGTTTTCCATTTCTAGAAAAGCACGTTATGTGAAGATAATTGGCCGTGGAAATGAAACCGATGACTTGAACAGTATAAGTGATGTAAAATTCTATTTTAAACAAGTAAATAACCCCTAGAATAATTAAAAACCAAAATGCTTCCAAACAATTGGATCGTTGGAAGGGGTCTGGAAGATTCAACGCATTAATAAAATAAAAATTTAAAAACAGCATCAATTAACAAACACACATTATGAATTTAAAAAAACTAACACTCTGTGCAATCTTCCTTATGGGGAATTTTTTGATTGCCCAAAACAACACAAATCAAGACCAGCTGTCCAAAACCGGCCAGGCTTCTTTTGATCCTGCCACAGTACTTTGGTACAATCAACCTGCAAGCAAATGGGAAGAGGCCCTTCCTGTGGGAAACGGACGCCTAGGCGCCATGGTATACGGTAAATATGGAGAAGAAATTATACAATTCAATGAAGATACCTATTATACAGGAGGCCCATACAATAGCGTGGTTAAAGGAGGTTACAAGCATCTTCCTGAGATTCAGAAACTAATATTTAACGGGGAACCTATCAAAGCCCATAAGCTCTTTGGGCGCACCATGATGGGATACCCCGTGGAACAAATGAAGTACCAATCCATGGCCAATTTACATTTGTTCTTTGGCAATGATAGTGTGGAAAATTACAAAAGATCTCTGGACCTAAAAACTGGTATTGTTACGGACACCTATGCCGTGAACAATGTAAACTACACCAAAGAGGTATTTGCCTCTGCCATAGACCAAACCATCGCCATCCGCATTACAGCAGATAAACCTGGTAGTATTTCATTTGATGCCGAACTACGTGGAGTCAGAAATTCCGCCCACTCCAACTATGCCACAGACTATTTTCAAATGGACGGTATTGGAAACGGTCAATTAAGACTCACAGGGAAATCGGCCGATTATCTTGGCATTGAAGGAAAATTAAAGTACGAGGCACAGATCAAAGCCTATCCAGAGGGTGGTAGCATGGATATGGACGACACTATTCTAAGTATAAAGAATGCGGATGCCGTAACCCTCTATTTTGTAGCTGCCACTAATTTTGTGAATTATAAGGACGTAAGTGCCGACCAACAGGCTCGAGTTGCAGAAATGCTGGCGAAATTGGAGAAAAACACCTTTACCAAAATCAAGGAAGATGCCTTAACCGATTACAAGAATTTCTTTGACAGGGTTACCTTAAACTTGCCAACCACTTCAAGTTCTTTTTTACCAACAGATGAACGTTTGACCAATTCCCAAAGCAACCCAGACCCACAGTTGGCTTCACTATGCTATAATTTTGGAAGGTATCTTTTGATCTCCTCTTCCAGACCAGGTACCCAACCTGCCAACTTACAGGGGATATGGAACAATGATATGAATCCGGCTTGGGATTCAAAGTACACCACCAACATCAACATCCAAATGAACTATTGGGCGGTTGAATCGGGGAACCTTTCGGAACTTTCAGAGCCTTTGACCACTATGATAAAGGAACTAACGGATCAAGGTTCCCAGGTTGCTAAGGAACATTACGGTGCCAGCGGCTGGGTCTTTCATCAGAACACCGATCTATGGAGAACTGCCGCGCCAATGGATGGCCCAACATGGGGTACTTTTACGGTTGGGGGAGCTTGGCTTACCACCCACATGTGGGAACACTACCTCTTTACGCAAGATGAGGAATATTTGAAAGAAATATACCCGGTCATGAAAGGTTCAGTTGAATTTTTTATGGATTTCTTAGTACAATACCCTGGAAAAGACTGGCTGGTAACCAATCCGTCAAATTCCCCGGAAAACCCACCAGAGGGAAAAGGATATAAATATTTCTATGATGAAATAACAGGAATGTATTACTTTACTACCATTGCCGCAGGATCTACTATAGACATGCAAGTTTTAAAAGACCTGTTTAGCTATTACGGATCTGCTTCGGAAATCCTGGGCAAGGATGCTGACTTTGCAAAAAAGGTTCTTGAAGCAAGAAAACGCCTGGTACCCTCTCAAATTGGTAAAGACGGAACCCTTCAGGAATGGACGGAAGATTATGGTCAAATGGAGAAAAACCATAGGCATGCTTCGCATTTGTATGGGCTATATCCCGGAAAGGTAATTTCCGTAAACAAGACTCCCGAATTAATAGAACCAGTTAAAAAAGTATTGGAACTAAGGGGTGATGGAGCCTCAGGATGGTCAAGAGCATGGAAAACCAACCTATGGGCACGCTTAGGAGATGGCGACAGAGCCAATAAAGTTTTTAAAGGCTATCTAAAGGAGCAATGTTTTCCTTCACTATTTGCCATATGTGCAAGACAGTTTCAAGTGGACGGTTCTTTAGGTGTAGCAGCGGGAATTACCGAAATGCTGCTTCAATCACATGAGGGGTATATAGACCTGTTACCCGCACTACCCTCCGAATGGGCCGATGGACATTTTGATGGTGTTTGTGCCAGAGGAGGTTTTGAACTCGATTTTAGCTGGAAGAACAAAGCTCTGACATCCTTGGAGATTTTATCCAAAGCAGGTATGCCATGCAACCTAAAAACGGACAAAAAAATAAAAGTATATTCGGATGGCCAGCAAATCAAGGTAAAAAAACTTAAGAACGGTATTGTGGAATTCAAAACCACAAAAGGAAAAACCTATACAATAGCAGGACTATAGACAGCAAGTACTTGTTTGGTTTAGGATAAAAATCCGAATACAAAAATTAATGGTCCTTTGGGAAGTTATCACCAAAGGACCATTTTTATTTTAAAAATACATACAAGACCCTAATTAGCAAAAGAAAAAATATATCATCAATTACCCATTAAAACCACAGGGGAGAAACAATTGCACACTCTTAACAAAGCGAATCAAAATCGATTTTCATATTTATTACAGAACAAAAACCTATACTTATATACTATAGGTTGATAAGCCTTTGGAATTAATAACTGTATTGACCTATCTAACTTCCCCAAGTAATTAAAATATTGGTAACCAATGGCTTAACGATAGATTAACTTTATTCTCATGTTTTAAATTTTTGCAACTTGTTGAAAAGATATAGTTTAAGGCTAATATTCATAGCTAATACTCGATTAAAATTTGATAATTTGAGCATATTATCAAACCTACCTTAACTATAATCATAACATTTGAAGAAATTAAAATGTTATTGATCATCCGAAGTACAAAGACAACTTGGGTTTTCTATAAGGTATAAGTGCATAAAACAACTCTCATTGATTTTGATATGAAAAGTAAAATTCTACCTATTATTTCGTTGTTCATTGCCTTCAGTACTTGTTTTAACTGTTCATCCGAAAAGGTATATCAGGGTATTTGGGATTATGAAATTTTCATATCACAACAGGATCTGCACTCTGGAACCTTTAAACTTAAAAAAAACGGCGATAGCTATACAGGAATTATGGTGTCTAAGGATTTAGAGGAAACCAATATCCATAATTTAACCATTGAAGGCAACTCCATGACCATGGACATTGTACTTAACCATAAAATAATAACGATTAGCGGTAAATTTAAGGATGACTTGTTTACAGGTACTGGTTCATATAATGGAGAAGAAGTTACGCTAACGGCATCAAGGCCTATTGACCAAGAAGGCCCAATAGATCACTCCAAGATAACTTATGTTTTAAATGATTCCGATTTAAACGACTATGAAAAAGACATTGATCACCAAGGAATGATCGAAGCCTTCGACAAAAATGCCCTTAAGCGTGGAAGTCTAATTTACAACTCGAACTGTATAAATTGTCATGGCGTACCAGAGGTGGAAGGATCTATTCCCAACTCCCTTAAATTTTGGGCACAACCATTCAAGTTCGGCAACGACCCCTATTCAATGTACCAAACAATAACCAAGGGCGCTGGGTTAATGCCGCCTCAAATGGCTTTAACTCCTCAGGAGAAGTATGATGTAATTACTTATATCAGGGAAACTTATATCAAGGACCAAAACAAGACCGCTTATTTCAATGTTGATTCCGAGTATTTGGTCAACTTGCCCAAAGGATCCTCAAAAGGTCCCGAGTCCAAACCATATCATCCCTGGTCCGATATGGATTACGGAAATTTTTCAATCAACACCTATGAACTGGTGGATTCTGAAACCGGAATTAAACGATTTCATTCGCCAGGACCCCGACCCTACCCTGACGAAAATTATTTAAAGAACAACTTTGCCTATAAAGGAATAGCAGTCCGATTGGACGAAGGTCCTGGCGGAGTTTCCAAAGGAAATGCATGGATGATATTCGACCACGACTTGATGCGCGTGGCAGGCGGCTGGACTGGTGAAGGATTTATAGACTGGGAAGGAATTCTATTGAACGACAAACATGAAACCTACCCGAGAACTATTGGCAAACTACATTTCGAAACCCCGGTGGGGCCGGCATGGGCAGATCCAGATACCGGATCATTTCTAGACACCCGATTCAAGGCTCGCGATGGCCGAAGATTTGGCCCATTGCCCAAAACATGGTCACATTTTAAAGGGATTTATCACAGTGGTAAAAATATCATTATCTCCTACACCGTAGGGAAAGCAAACATTCTGGAACGTCTAGGCATGGAGAAATCCGGAAAGCAAATAATCTTTACCAGAACCTTGAACATTGAGCCCTCGGACAAGCCATTGCGAATGAGGGTGGCCCCGCAAGGCGTAAAAGTTGAAATAAAAGGGGAAGGTGCTTCTTTGACGAATTCTAATGGGTTTGTTGTGCTGGAAATTGCAAAAGGGAAAGCAGCCTCTATCAAATTGTTCATAGCAGGAGCCGATACAAGTGATTTGGCCAAGCTAGTTCAGAATGCCCCAGGCCCTGAAAATCTGGATAAATACCTTCAAGGTGGGGAACCACAATACAACCAAGAAGTTGTCACGACAATTGTCAAGGGAAAAGAAGATGGTCCCATAGCCATGGACCAACTTACACCTCCCTACGAAAACCCATGGGACAGCCGCTTAAAATTAAGTGGAATTGATTTTCTAGAGGACGCCAATATTGGAGTTTTGTGTACCACAGATGGCGACATATGGTCCGTAAAAGGACTTACGGACAATACCGACAAACTACATTGGAAAAGAATTGCTTCCGGCCTTTTTCAACCTCTGGGTATCAAAGTCGTTAAAGATGAAATCTATGTTATCTGTAGGGACCAACTTGTGAAGCTAAACGATCTTAACGGCGATGGGGAAACAGATTTTTACGAGAGTTTCAATAACGATCACCAGGTGACAGATCATTTTCATGAGTTCGCCATGGGCTTACAGACAGACCAACAAGGTAATTTCTATTACGCCAAAAGTGGTCGTCATGCAAGAGAGGCCCTGATTCCACAACACGGCACTTTGTTAAAGGTTAGTAAGGACGGTGCTAAGACGGACATTATAGCCACTGGTTTTAGAGCGGCAAACGGTGTATGCATCAATCCGGACGGCAGTTTTATAGTCACAGATCAACAGGGTTTCTGGAATCCTATGAACCGCATAAACTGGGTAGAGGGCAAAGGAAAGTTTTATGGCAATATCTGGGGATACAATCCACCCAAGGACACCACACGATTGGGAATGGAACAGCCAATGGCCTGGATAGATATGGAGTTTGACCGGTCCCCCTCGGAACTATTGTGGGTAAACAGCAAAAAATGGGGGCCCTTGGATAAAGGATTGCTGAGCTTTTCATATGGCTATGGCAAGATCCAACTTGTTTTACACGAAAAAGTTCAGAACCAAAGACAGGCAGGAGTAGTGGACCTTCCTGGCGTTAAGTTTCTAACTGGGATCATGCGGGGAAGGTACAATCCTAAAGACGGGGATTTATATGCGTGCGGAATGTCGGCCTGGGGCACCTCCCAAAACATGAAAGGCGGAGAATTTTATAGACTTCGTTATACTGGAAAACCACTGTCGGTACCCATTGCCCTAAGTGCCGAAAAGGATGGTATGGTATTAACGTTCGCTTCCAAATTAGATGCCGCCAAAACCGAAGACAGTTCTAATTTTGAAGTACAAACTTGGGAATTACTCCGCAGTCATAAATATGGCTCCAAGCGATACAATACAAAAACGCTGGATATTTCAAAGGTACGGGTAGCTGAGGATGGGAAAAAAGTAAAACTTATGTTACCCGACATTGCCCCGATAGATATCATGAAAATTACATACAAGGTTACCGATTCAGATGGCAATGAATTAAAAGGAAAAATCCAAAACACCATTCACCATTTAAAAGAAGCAAGGACAACGGAGTAGTATATACTATTCCAAACTTACCTCATTTGACCAAATCCTTTGTAAGTCAATGGCCAGTTTCATCAACACTTATTAAATACAATATCATAAGATATTATTATCCCTATAATAATCGCTCCAGAATATTACTACATACCCCACATTCCAAGAAAAATAGCCCTTTTCACGGTTAGACCTAAGGCATCCTTTAGATTTAAGCATATTCCATGCACGACCTCACCTAAGCCAACCACTTAATAAATAGATCTGATACTTTATAAAGAAATATAAAACGGTAACACCTCAATAATTTACATCACACACAACTACTTATTTATATTATATTAATAAGACTTTTACACAACAAACAAGAACTGGGATTTGTAATCAGCAATTTACACAAACTATTTATTATAAGTATTTTACATCAATATTACAATTACTTTTTAATCATTTCACTTTGTATAAATTGCAAATATTGTTAATATAGTACAGTTTAAAGCTAATATTAATTGCAATTAATCTTTTAAAAATTCCTAACTTTACAAAAGTTATTAAACCTATATTAATAACAGATAAAACAAAAGTTACTTTGAAATAAAAAATGATAGCATTAATGAGGTTTACCAAGACTGATTACTGCAGGAACATTTAAATATATTGTTTATTAAGTTAGTTTGAGTTAGTCCGGGAGTAGCAGTATACCATACACTGCTACTCCTTTTTTTAATCTTGCTCTTGCTTCAAGTATTTAAATAAAAATAGGAATTCGTCACAATCCCTCAATTTAGCTATTCAACCAATAATAAAAATTCATGCTTTTACAAGAAGCATAAGTATTAATGATATTTGAATCCGTTGGGAGAAATATAAAACAGAAACACTATTTAAAATTTTATCCATATGCACTTAAAATCCAAACTATTATTTTCGATTGTTTTTGTGGGAGCTCAGCTTTTTGGCCAATCTCCCGGGAATTCGACGACAAACCTACCAGCGAGCGGCCAAAAAATTGATCCCGCCAATACGTTGTGGTTCGATGAACCTGCTGCTATTTGGGAGGAAGCACTTCCTGTTGGCAATGGTCGGTTGGGCGCTATGGTTTATGGAAAATATGGAGAGGAAAAAATTCAGTTCAATGAGGAGACCTATTGGACGGGAGGCCCTTATTCAACTGTAGTAAAAGGAGGATACAAAGAACTGCCCAAAATTCAAAAATACATTTTTGAAGGTAAACCTATAGAGGCCCATAAGCTATTTGGTCGTGCTCTTATGGGATACCCTGTGGAGCAACAGAAGTATCAGTCCATGGCCAACCTGCATCTTTTTTTCGGCCAAGACAGCGTAACCAACTACAGTAGGTCCCTTGACCTGAAAACAGGAATCGCTACGGTTAAATATAAGGCCAACGGTATCAACTACACGCGGGAAATAATTGCTTCCGCCATTGACCAGACCATTGCGGTACGTATATCCGCTGACAAAGCAGGAAGCATTTCATTGGATGCCGAATTGAGAGGGGTCAGAAACAACTCCCACTCCAACTATGCCACCGACTACTTTCGAATGGACGGCTTAGGAAATAACCAATTGAAGCTAACCGGTAAGTCTGCCGATTACCTGGGAGTTGATGGTCAATTAAAATACGAGGCAAGAATAAAAGCCCTTCCCGAAGGAGGCAGTATGACTCTAAAAGGTAGTAGACTAAAGATTGAAAACGCCAATGCCGTTACCCTTTATTTTGTAGCCGCTACAAACTTCATCAATTATAAGGATGTCAGTGCCGACGAACATGCCAGAGTAGAGAAAATGATGGCCGATTTGGAAGGTAGTTCCTTTACAAACATTAAACAAAGTGCCGTTGAGGACCACAAAGAATATTATGACAGGGTTTCCCTGACACTTCCTACTACTGATAATTCGTATTTGACAACGGACGAGCGTATGTCCAAGATACAAACTGATCCGGATCCACAATTGGCTACCCTTTGTTATAATTTTGGTAGATATCTTCTAATAGCCTCTTCCAGACCTGGAACCCAGCCCGCCAACCTTCAGGGCATATGGAACAATGACATGAACCCGGCCTGGGATTCAAAATACACTACCAACATAAATACCGAAATGAATTACTGGCCTGTTGAAACCGCCAATTTATCCGAGTTTTCAGAGCCTTTAATTACTATGGTAAAAGAACTTACAGACCAAGGAGCTGAAGTAGCCAAGGAGCACTACGGAGCCGGTGGCTGGGTCTTTCATCAAAACACCGATCTATGGAGGGTTGCTGCCCCTATGGACGGACCAACCTGGGGTACTTATACCGTGGGCGGTGCATGGTTAACTACCCACCTGTGGGAGCATTATCTGTTTACCCAGGACAAAGAATATTTAAAAGAGGTATATCCCATTATTAAAGGGTCGGTCGATTTTTTTATGGATTTCCTAGTGGAATATCCAGGGAAGGACTGGTTGGTTACCAATCCATCCAATTCCCCAGAGAATCCCCCAAAAGGAAAGGGTTATGAATACTTCTATGATGAAGTGACCGGAATGTACTATTTCACCACCATAGTAGCAGGTGCCACCATGGATATGCAAATACTTAAAGATTTATTCGCCTATTACGGAGAAGCCTCCAAAATATTGAAAAAAGACGGTGAGTATGCCAAAGCCGTACTTGCAGCCAGAGACCGCTTCCCACCCTCTCAAGTAGGCAGGGACGGCATGCTTCAAGAATGGACAGAGGATTATGAACAAATGGAAGACAAGCATCGTCATTTCTCCCACCTTTATGGCCTTTATCCCGGGAATGTTATTTCCCCTGTCCGTACGCCCGATTTTATTGAACCCGTTAAAAAGGTATTGGAACAGCGAGGTGACGGTGGTACCGGTTTTTCAAGAGGCTGGAAAATGTCGCTTTGGGCCCGTTTAAATGACGGGGATAGGGCCAACTCTATTTTCAAAGGATATTTAAAGGAGCAATGTTATGCTTCACTTTTTGCAAAATGTGGCAAACCCTTACAAGTAGATGGTTCATTTGGTGTCACAGCCGGAATTACCGAAATGCTTATCCAATCCCATGAAGGCTATATAGAATTACTACCTGCACTTCCTACCGAATGGTCAGATGGTGAATTTAAGGGAGTATGCGCCAGAGGAGGATTTGAACTGGATTTCAGTTGGAAAAACAAAGAACTTACCTCTACCAAAGTACTTTCCAAAGCTGGTGAACGGTTTAGATTAAAAACCAATAACAAGGTAAAAGTATTCTTGGACGGAAAACCTATCAGTGTTAAAAAACGTCCTAATAAAATAATAGAATTTAGCACTGTAAAGGGTAAAACTTACACCATAAAGGAGATATGAAATCATATTTGTTGTACGGAAAAAAGGATGTAAGGTATTCCGATATCCCCTACCCGGAGGATACTGCCGAGAATGAAGTTATCGTAAAGGTAAGGTCGGTGGGTATCTGTGGTTCGGATATCCATTATTATAAAGATGGTAAAATTGGCGATTTCATTCCCAAAGCACCCTTTGCCCTTGGTCATGAACTTTCAGGAGAAATAGAAAAAGAATCTTCTTTGTTTCCCATGCTAAAAAATGGAACCAGGGTAAGCATTAACCCATCCAGACCTTGTAAAACCTGTATTCATTGTAAAGCAGGAAAACAAAACTTATGTCCTTCCATGAAGTACTTGGGATCGGCAAGTGTTTTTCCCCATCTTAATGGTGGCTTTTCAGAGTATATTAAGATCCCTGCCGAAAACTGTGTACCCTTAAAGGATTTTATAAGTTTTGAAATGGCTGCATTATTGGAACCACTCTCGGTTGTTCTGCATGCCCTTACCATAGCTGGCGATCTAAAAGGAAAATCGGTTCTTATTACCGGGGCAGGTACCATTGGCCAACTTTGCCATATGGCAGCCGCCCTATATACATCCCAACCAATTGTAATTACGGATATAAGAACGGCTGCCCTGCAAAAAGCAATGGAAATAGGGGTAACAGCAGCCTTAAATCCAAAGGAGCCAGATTTTGAGGAAGATTTATTTGCCATAGCCCCAGATGGATTTGATATTTTATTGGAAGCATCAGGAGCCAGCAGTATTCTTACCAATACGATCAAGTTCATTAAAAAGGGAGGTAAAGTAGTTCAATTGGGTATGCATCACGACAATGCCCAGTTCCCATTTTCGGCTTTTATGAAAAATGAACTCACCTTTCAATCTTCCTTTCGTTTTAACCAGGAATATTCATTGGCCATTGAGCTTTTGGAGCAACAAAAAATAGACCTTACCAAAATAATTACAAATCGATTTCCTTTTGACGAAATACCTGAAGCCTTGCAAAAAGCTTCAGATTCCATAGATGATATTAAGATTGTAGTAAAAAATTAAAAAAGTATGAAATACAATACCCTAGGTGAAACCAATATTAAAATAAGCGAATTAGGCTTTGGTGCTTCAGCAATAGGCGGTATGTTCAATAACGTAGAAAAGGATGAAGCCATAAAAACAGTGCATAACGCATTTGACCGAGGTATTAATTACTTTGACACTTCCCCTGCATATGGTAGAAGCACTTCTACCTATGGTCCGGTTACTTCCGAAACATTATTAGGCCAGGGCCTAAAAGATTTAAAACGTTCAGAAATAATCCTTTCTACCAAAGCTGGAAAAATCGCATCTTTACCTCCAGAGTTAAATTTCAGTTACCAAGCAATATTGAAATCGGTAGAAGGTAGCCTTAAGCGGCTTCAAACCGATTATATAGACATGCTTTTTTTACATGATATTGAATATAATAAAGGCACTCATTTGGAAATGGCTTTAAACGAAGGCCTTGCTGCACTAAGGGATTTAAAAAAGGCGGGGAAAATTAGGGCTGTTGGAGTCTCTTGTTATTCTATTGAAGTGCTCAACAAGGTTATCCCCAATTATGATCTGGACACCGTACTGGTGCACAATCATTACACCCTAATCAACGATGAGCTATTGGATTTAATACCAAAAATTAAGGCCAAGGGAATGGGCTTGGTAAGTGCTTCTCCATTTGCAAGTGGATTGTTGACCCACCAAGGTCCTCCTGACTGGTATCCAATTAACAATAAAGATTTGTGTGTGATAAACAAAACACTTAATTTTTGCAGGGAAAACAATGTTCCTATTGAAAAATTAGCTGTTCAATATGCCCTAAGTAACCCTGAGATTCCAACTACTTTATTTAGTTGTACAGAAAGAAGTATCTTAAATAAAAATGTTGATTGGATTGAAGAACCGATAGATCAAGCTATGATTGAAAACATAAAACAATTTCTTGAACCAATAAGGAACAAGGATTTCGATTTTGGAGAATATAACGACTAATATGAGCACAATTGACCTAATTATAATTCTGTTATACCTAGTTGGAATTCTAGTGCTGGGTATAATGTCCACAGGAAAGACTAAAATGACTTCGGACAACTATTTTCTGGCCGGGCGTAGTCTAAATTGGGTTATAATTGGTGCTGCTCTTTTTGCGAGTAATATTTCTACCATACATTTGGTTGGTTTGGCGGCTTCGGGCTTTGAGGACGGATTGGTCTGGGGTAATTTTGAATGGATGGCCTCAGTGGTCCTGATATTTCTTGGACTTATTTTCGCTCCTTTTTACTTCAAAAGCCAAATTTCCACACTGCCGGAATTCCTGGAAAGAAGATACGGTTCCCCCTCAAGGTCCTTCTTGGCCTTTATGGCCATATTAGGTGCATTGTTTGTGCACATAGGGATGAGCCTCTATGCAGGGGCCATAGTATTCAAATCCTTTTTTGGGATCGATGTATTTGTTTCCATTATAATAATATCGGTCATAACCGCCACCTATACCATCCTAGGTGGATTAAAAGCTGTAGTAATAACCGAAACAGTCCAAACGGTTGTCTTGATCATTGGTGCAGTGATACTAACCATATTTGCCATTAACGCACTGCCAGAAATTGGGGTGAACACCCTAGCCGATTTTAAAGACAGAATAAAACCCGACCAACTGAGCATGCTTAGAAGCGGCGATAATGCCGGAAATTCGGGACTTTCATGGTATGCTATATTCTTAGGCTATCCAATATTGGGTCTTTGGTACTGGTGTTCGGACCAGACTATAGTACAACGCGTACTGGCTGCCAAAAGTGAGGATGATGCCCAAAAGGGACCCATTTTCGCAGGTTTTCTAAAAATCCTTCCCGTATTTATTATGGTATTGCCAGGGGTTATTGGCTATGTATTGTTTAAAGATAAAATAGCCACGAGCAATGAAACTTTACCCGTACTTATCAATGAACTTTTACCCATCGGAATAAAGGGCATTTTTGCCGCGGCCTTACTTTCTGCACTAATGAGTACCATTGCCGCCGCACTCAACAGCTGTTCTACCCTAGTGGCCATAGACATAGCCAAAAGGCTTAAACCATCACTTTCCGATAAAAAACAAGTACAAATAGGAAAATATGTAGCGGTTGTTGTAATGATTTTAGCCATTGCCTGGTCTACCCAAGGAGGAAGATTCAATAGTATATTTGAGGCCATCAACAAGATTGCCGCCGCATTGGCCCCGCCAATTGCTACGGTATTTCTATTTGGGGTATTCAGTAAAAGGGGGACAAAGGAAGCCTCATTGATTACTTTGATATTTGGATTTCTACTGGGAATCAGTGCGTTTGCTGCCGATTTCATCCCAACTCTCTACGGGAAACCAAGTATTATAACAGATAATTGGGGAATACCCTTTATGATGCAGGCATGGTGGTTGTTCTGTATATGTTCCGTAGTATATTTTATAGTTAGTTACCTTACTCCCAAACCCAGCGTGGAGCAATTGCAATATACATGGGACAACCCATGGCAATTTCTAACGGACAAAGAGTTCAAAGGTGCTAAGGATGTCCGACTTTATGCCGGTTTATTGCTTTTTACCCTAATCATCCTTTATACCATTTTTCAATAATCACTTTTAGTATTTACAATTCCCAAAATAATAGCTCTAAAAAAATTGATGTTCCAAAAATATACTCCTAAAATAGTCCCCATTATGAGAAAATCAAGTATACAGATTTTACAAATTTTCACCTTTACATTTACATTGCTTGTTCTTTTTTCTTCCTGTAAAGAGAAGTCACCTCAAAAAGAAGAAGAAAAGAAACCCAATATCATTATTTACTTAACGGATGATCTAGGGTATGGGGATTTAGGTTGTTATGGAAGCCCCATTATAAAAACACCCGAAATAGATAAATTTGCCTCGGAAGGGGTTTTGTTGACCGATTGCCATTCTGCTGGAACCGTATGTTCCCCTTCAAGAGCCGGCCTATTAACGGGCAGAAACCCTTATAGAAGTGGTTTTTATTATATTCAGGGAGCTTATGGAGCTTATTTGAAGAAAGATGAAGTTACCATAGCCGAACTGCTAAAGTCCGGTGGCTATGAAACCGCCTTTATGGGGAAATGGCACCTATCCAGATTGGAAAAAAGCGAAAAATACGATGAGCCGAGTCCAAGCGACCAAGGGTTTGATTATTGGTTCGCCTCTACCCATAATGCTTTTGGAGGTCCCAAAAATTTTGGGAAATTTATCAGGAACGGGGAAGCTGTAGGGGAAGTAGATGGTTGGTATTGTGATGTACTTACCGAGGAGGCCACCAATTGGCTTAGCAATATCAGGGACAAATCCAAACCGTTCCTACTCATTGTTTCTACCCACGAACCCCACACTCCAATTGCACCTCCCGAAAAATACAGCGAGATGTACAACAATGCCGAGGTGGACAGTTTAGAAAAATCGATCAGTTATGGCGGGGTAGCGCGACCAGAATATGATATTACCCAAAATAAAAAAGAATATTACGGCACCGTTTCACAATTGGATGACGCCTTTGGTAATTTAATGAAGACGGTGGACAAAGAAAACCTGACCGACAATACTATGGTCATTTTTACCAGCGACAATGGCCCTGAACACCCCGTAAACTTGGAAGAATCAAAAGGAGAATGGGAAGACCCGATTCGCGATATGTCCTTTGGAACTCCCGGAATTTATAAAGGCATGAAACGATATCCTTATGAAGGTGGACACCGGGTACCTGGTATAGTACGCTATCCCGGTAAAATTCCCGCCGGAACCACTAGCGATGAATTTGTAGTAGGGACAGATTTTATTACTACCGCCGCCAAACTAGCCAATGTAAATACCTCTAGCGATATAACTTTAGACGCCATAGATGCCTTTCCAGCATTTCTCGGTGAAAAAACGAAGCGGGACAAGCCCTATTTATTTCTTTTTCCAACTCATGAAGACACCTATTTCAGAATGCCACATATGGCCATGCGCTATAACAATTACACCCTTCTAGGTTGGTTTCCTGAAAACAAAGACGGTAGCAACCTCATTGATTGGATGAAGTCGTCCGTTCCCGAAAAATTCGCACTCTACGATCTATCTACCGATCCCGAACAAAAAAATGACTTGGCCGAATCACAGCCGAAAGTGGTAAACAAATTAAAGCCTTTGATGTTGGAACAATGGAAAGACATTAGGGATGAGGGACCAGATTGGGGAAAGTCCAAGTAATTTGTACAAAATCGCCTTAATACAGAACCCCTCCAAATTGATGATGAAAAGAATAAAATTAATTAGCTACATATTTCTTTGTGCGACTGCAATGATGGGTTGCAAATCTAAAAATGACAATACTACCGACAAGAAGGTCTTAAAACCCAATATCATTATTTATTTAACCGATGACATGGGTTACGGGGATTTGGGCTGCTACGGCAACCCCATTACCAAGACTCCTGCAATAGACCAGTTTGCCTCGGAAGGAGTTTTGCTAACCGATTGCCATTCTGCCGGAACTGTGTGCTCACCGTCAAGAGCCGGACTTTTAACAGGTAGACACCCCTATAGAAGTGGAATTTATTACCTACAGGGTTACAAGGGAGCACATCTAAGGGATAGCGAAACCACCATTGCCGAAATGCTAAAATCTGGAGGCTATGAAACAGCCTTTATGGGGAAATGGCACTTATCAAGATTAGAGGAATCAGAAAAGATAAAAGAACCCAGTCCAGGGGATCAAGGCTTTGACTATTGGTTTGCCTCTACCCATAATGCTTATGAAGGTCCTAAAAATTTCACCAAATTCATTAGAAACGGCGAAGCGGTGGGTGAGGTTGATGGTTGGTATTGTGACGTACTTACAGAGGAAGCCACAGACTGGCTTACCAACAAAAGGGACAAGGACAAACCTTTCCTCCTTATAGTTTCTACCCACGAGCCACACGCTCCGTTGTCGCCTCCTGAAGAATACAGTAACGTTTACAACAACAGCACAGTCGACTCCTTGGAACACACAATTAAATACGGAGATGTTGATAGACCTGAGTATGATATTAGCCAGAACAAAAAAGAGTATTACGGTACCATTTCTCAATTGGATAATGCCTTTGCCAATTTAATGAAAACGGTAGATCAGGAAAACTTGAAGGATAACACAATGGTTATTTTTACCAGTGACAACGGTCCGGAACATCCGGTAAACTTTGAAGAATCCAAAGGAGAATGGGAAGCACCTACTAGGGATTTTTGTTTTGGAACTCCTGGTAATTTCAGGGGCATGAAAAGATACCCTTATGAAGGAGGCCATAGGGTTCCCGGTATTGTGCGCTATCCAGGAAAAATTCCTGCAGGAACTACCAGTAACGAATTGGTGGTGGCAACTGATTTCTTGACCACGATATCCGAACTAGCTCAAGTAAATGTACCTAGCGGTGTAAATTTGGACGGCACAAATGCATTTCCTGCCTTTTTAGGCCAAAAGACAGAAAGAAACAAGCCCTATTTATGGATATTTCCCACCCATGAGGACACCTATTTTAGAATGCCCCATATGGCCTTGCGCTATAACGATTATACCCTATTGGGTTGGTTACCTGAGAAATCGGATAGCGATACATTAATGGAATGGATGAAAACCTCCGTTCCTGTAAAATTTTCCTTATATGACCTATCCACAGATCCAGAGCAAAAAAATGATCTAGCAGATCTTGAACCCGAAATCATAAGTAAATTACAACCTCTTATGATGGAACAATGGAAGGAAATTAGGGATGAAGGTCCCATTTGGGAGAATTTGAAATAGGACCCTTAAAATCTATTTCACACCCACATTTCTCTTCCTTGGGCCACTTATTAAGTAAGAAAAAATTCAGGGTCCAGTGCAATCACTCAACAAAGTTGAAATTTAAATCTATGAGACGTCGAAATTTTATAAAATTATCCGGAGCTGGAGTCACGGCTCTGTCGTTTAAGCCCTCCTGGGAATTTATGGATGCCAAACCCTCAATGTACAGTTTTCCTCAAATGATAGGAGAAGTTACCCAAACCTCTGCCATTTTACAGACCAGATTAACGGTTACCAACAAGATGCCCGAAAATGGTTTTGATACGGCAGAGGCGCTTTTATCGTTCGACATTCCGGGAGCAGAGGGAACGGCCAAATTTGAAATCGCAGATAACCCCAAGTTTAAGAATTCAGATGTATCACCATGGTTGCAGGCCACTTCGGACCGGGATTTTATAATCAAGTTTCGGATCGATGGGCTTAAGGCGGACACCCAATATTATGTTCGTGTACACTACGGTCCCAATGCGTCCCGTACCAAGAAAGGTCCTGTAAGTGAATTTAGCACCCTCCAATCCTTGGGTTCGGAAAAGCCTACCTCTTTTGTGGTGACTTCATGTTTAAATCTGGGCAAATTTTTCTTGGGAGGAGGAGTACAAAGAGCGGGAAGTAAGAGTAGGGCCGCTGAAGGTGAAGACCGAAAACTGGGATATCCTGCCTTGGAAGTCATGAAAAATCTAAAACCGGCCTTCTGGGTACAGACAGGTGATACGGTCTATTACGATTACCCAAATAAAGGCATTGCAAAAACACTTCCCGAATTGCGGTCCAAGTGGCACAGACAGTTGGGTATGCCACGTATGGAAAGTTTTTTGCGACATGTGCCCGTCTATTTAATGAAGGACGACCACGAATATAGATACAATGATAGCGACAATGTAGAGAATGGTAAGGAGCCTTCCCCACAGACGGCCAGGGCCACTTTTTTGGAACAAGCTCCTATTGCTGCCCCTGAGGACGAAAAGCCAGTTACATACCGTACCCGACAAGTAAACAAACACCTACAGATCTGGATGCCTGAAGGGAGGGATTATAGGGATCCCAATGATAAACCAGATGGTCCCCACAAATCTATCTGGGGCAAGGAACAGCTAGAGTGGATCAAGGAATCGCTAATAGCGAGCGACGCCACCTTTAAGCTCTTTATTGTAGCCTCACCCCTCGTTGGGCCCGATGATGCCTCCAAACACGATAATCATGTAAGCTATGGTGGTTTTCAAAACGAGCGTGACGCCTTTTTCCACTGGCTAAAGAAAAATAATCTTGATAAGAATTTTTATATTATAACCGGCGATCGTCATTGGCAGTATCACTCCATCCATCCAGCTGGTTTTGAAGAATTTGGTACGGGATCTATAAATGGACAGAATTCCAGACATGGCAGAAAACCTGGCGACCCTAATTCTACCGACCCCTTAGGGCTAATAAAACAACCTTATATTCAGGTAGAGCCTACGGGTGGCTTCATCTTGGTGAAGGTAACACCACCTGAAAATGGCAAATCGGCACAGCTTATTTTCGAGACCATAGATGAAACTGGAAAACAACTTAACCTAACGGTAAAAAATACCCAATAAAGATTTATCGTCTACCAGCAAAACCAGAATACCTGTGGGATACCGTCCTAAAAGTCGAATCCAGCAGGAATTCCACTTTTGGTCATTATACATAAGCTCGATTTAAAATAAATCATAAATAACCTATTATCAATTAGTTATAGTCAATATTTCTGTCTCCTCGAGCCTGCCTTGTCGACAGACAGGCGCAGTCGAGAGGTGTTGGACACTTATAATGTTAAAATGAGGTCTCGACTGCTCGACCAGACAACATTACCCTAAACAACTGATTAACAATTAAAAATTGATCGAACTCAAGTTTTTACCTAAACCGTAAAAATTAATTGAACAAAAAAAAGGGGACTGCCTTAAAAGACAGTCCCTTTTTTGTTTAAACACTTTATAAGAAAGCCCTTTCCAAGGCTTTTAAAACATATACCCCACTATTTACTTATTGTTTCGAGGGTCAATTCCTTTTTCTCTCCCGCTTTCAATGTTATCTTCAACATCTTATCTCCGGCTTTTACACTGCAAGAGCCTCCATTCTTTGAATACAACAATACCGAAGTCAATTTTCCATAACTCCACTCCATATCTACCTCAAAATTACCTCGCGCTTTTAACCCAGAAACCTTGCCATTGGACCAATCTGTAGGTATCGCGGGCAATAAATGAATAACAAAATCACCATTTTCATCTTTCATATGGCTTTGAATCAGCATTTCGGCAATTCCTGCAGTAGCTCCTAAATTACCATCAATTTGAAAAGGTCCTATCGTATTCATCAAGCTGGACTTTTTACCTTTTGAAAGTAAGGTCACCACACTCTTATGGGCCTTTTCCCCTTCCAACAATCTGGCGTGCATCAACAAGCCATGGGCATAGGCCCATCCCATTCCTCCTTGACCGTTTTGCTCTCTCCATTCCAAACTTTTACGGGCAGCTTTATAAAGCTCCGGCGTTTCGTTTGTAATCAATGAAAATGGATGCAACCCTAACAAATGGGAAAGGTGTCTGTGGCCTGGCTCCTTTTCTTCCAAAGGCTGACGCCATTCCATAAGTCTACCATTCTCTGGATCAACAGGAAAATCTGGCAATGCGTTTTGTGCTTTAACTAAACGGTCAGACATATCATTCTTCTCCCCTAAAATAGATGCCGCTTCCAAGGTGGCATTAAATACCGCTTTAATTATTGATAAGTGATAGGTAGAAGTGGAAGTAATTCGCAACATTTCCCCTGTGGCTGGATCCCTGTATTGGTTCTCTGGGGATGAAGATGGCATAAAATGCAGCACTCCTTCTGAATCTTCAACCAAAACATCCAGAATAAATTCACTGGCTCCCGATAGCAAGGGATAAAGTCTATTTTTAAGAAACTCCTTATCCTGGGTAAATTCATAGTGGTCCCACAAATTCATTACCATCCAGGCTCCTGGAAGCGCATCCAAAACGCCATTGTTAAATTGGGAGGCAAAAGTAGATGCAGAAGGGGTTACCCTCCCGAACGGATTTGAGGCATGATGAGAAAACCAACCATCGGAACCGTACATTTCTTTTGCCAAAGGCTTACTAGTTTCGGCAATTAGCTCGAACCAATTGACCAAGGGATCCAAAGTTTCCGAAATATTGGTCACATCTGCAGGCCAATAATTCATCTGCAGGTTTACATTTAAATGATAATCCGCTTCCCATGGCGCCCACATTCTCTCACTCCATACACCCTGTAGGTTTGCTGGAAGTACAGCATTGGAACGCGAACTCCCCATAAGCAAGTACCTTCCAAACTGAAACAATTGTGCCTCCAGTCCTGGATCTTGAGCTTCCTCCTTATAAGCCAATAATCGCTCGTCTGTAGGGAGTGAATCTTTAGTGGAACTACCCAAGTCCAGCGCAACACGACCAAACATACTGCTATGGTCTTTCACATGCGCCTTTTTCGAATGTTCCCAAGAGGTAGCAATCACTTTATTAAGATTTTCATTGGCCAATACAGCTGGATCTATAGTGTCGTCAAAATTCAACTTGGACAAATTATAATCGGTCGCAGCAGTCAATTTTATAATAAGTTCATCAGCATTCTTCACTATCAACCTATCTTCATTGGGCACAACACTACCTCCTACAACTTCAGTTTTCACTCGAGCTGCAAAACGCATATGCTCTCCACCTTCACCCGATCCACCGGCATTTTCATCATGGGCCATAGGGGCTTCAATATCCACTATTTGCCCATCCATGTGTAGCAATCCATCTGGCAACGCCTTAATGATTGCATCTTTAGCACGTTCCAATCCAATACTACAATTTATCTTCGTCTTACCTTTGGCTACTATTCGAACATATAATGCGTTGTCTACCGCAGAAATAAAGGATTCCCGTATTATTTCTGAGTCGGGCGTCTTATAGGATACCTTGTGTATTCCACGGGTCAAATCCAATTCCCGCTTATAATTCTGAACGGAATCATGTGCCTCAAAACTTATCAGTAAATCGGCCAAAGGCTCATATGATCTGAAGGAGGCAGGGGCTGCCCCCATATTTTCCAATCCATAGTTATTGGCCTCCATTTTATCTCCGGCCAATATCAACCCTTGGATCTTTTGCAATTTGCCATAATAGTCCTCCGCATAGGGATTGCTGGGACTACCGGCCCACAACGTTTTTTCGTTAAGCTGATAGCGTTCCACATCGGTACCTCCGTAGCACATTGCCCCTAATTGACCATTACCCAATGGAAAGGCATCTGTCCATTTCTTTGCAGGGGATTTATACCATAGCACCAATTTATTGTTTTCAACTTTCTTTTCCTTTTGATCGCATCCTACTAGGGACAATAGAAAAAAAAGAGCCAACACCTTCCCAATATGATTGCCGTTCATCCTTGTAAATATTATTTAAATTCAGTTATTGTTTGTTTTGCCCCAGCCGTCAATTCAACATCAATGATCTTATCCCCAATTCGCAGCTTACACACTTTAGCCTCTTTGGACACTAGCGATACGGACTCCAAAGCTCCATTGCTCCATACAATATCCACTTCATAACCTCCCCTGGCCTTTAAACCGGAAACACTACCTGTGGACCATTCCGATGGCAATGCAGGCAATAGGTTAATAATAGTAGTACCACTTTGATCTGTTTCATGGCTCTGCATCAGCATCTCTGCAATACCTGCCGTTCCCCCAAAATTTCCATCAATCTGAAATGGAGGGTGGTAATCGAACAAGTTATTGGCCGTGGATTTAGCCAAAAGGGCCTTAATATTTTCATAGGCCTTTTCGGAGTTGCCCAAGCGTGCATAAAAATTGATTATCCACGCCCTACTCCATCCGGTATGCCCACCACCGTTGGAAATACGGTGTTCTATACTCCTGTTTATAGCATCTATATAATAAGGGGTCTTGTTCTCTGTAAACTGATTTCCTGGGTAAAGACCGTACAAATGACTCAAATGTCGATGCCCCTTATCCACTTCCTCGAACTCTTGGGACCACTCCATGAGACGGCCGTCCGAGCCAATTTTAGGCAAGGAAAGATTGGCAAGGGCATCTTTTACCCTTTCCACAAATTCATCCTCTATTTTAAGTATTTCCGCAGCTTCCAGAACATTGGTGAAATTGTCCCAGATTATTTCCTGATCCATGGCATTGCCCATGTCCAAATTGGCGAACACCTCTGGATCCTTTGGGGTATAGAATTTATTCTCCGGAGATGTGGACGGACCTGAAACCAATTTACCGGATCTAGGATCCTTAGTTAACCAATCCAAAAGAAATTTAGCCGACTCCTTCATAATGGGGTAAGCGTGATCTTTTAAGAATGCTGTATCCCCGTTAAAATTATAGTGCTCCATAAAGTGACGCGTACACCAGGCACCACCCATGGGCCACATTCCGTATTGCACCTTTCCAATTGGTGAGGTCCAATGCCATACATCTGTGGTATGATGTACCACAAAGCCATCACTATTATATACTTCTTTGGCCGTCTTTTTACCGGCTGGCACCAAACTTTCAATAAAATCGAAAAAAGGTTCATGGCACTCCGAAAGGTTGGTCACCTCTGCTGGCCAATAATTCATCTGCATATTTATATTGGTGTGGTAGTCACTATTCCACGGTGCAGCCAAATGATCGTTCCAAATACCTTGCAAGTTTGCAGGCAAGCTTCCAGGCCTAGAGGAAGAAATTAACAAATAACGTCCATATTGAAAATATAAGGCCATTAAACCAGGATCATCGGCTCCCTTGGCAACCGCTTCCAATCTCTCATTGGTAGGTCTTTCCTCGCCCTTAATTTCACCAAGATCAATAGCAACCCTATTAAAAAACTTTTGATAATCCGCAATGTGATCTTCTTTCAGTTTTTTGAGGGACCTTTTTGCCGCCTTCTTCAATTTAGTAGCACAAACTGTGCTTAAATTTTGGGTCAATGGGGAAAAAGGTGATGCTGCATTATAATCCGTAGCAGCCGAAATTATAAGTACAACCGAATTGGCCTTGCTTATGGAAAGGGTGCCATTGCCCGATTTTACACCCCCTCCTTTAGGCAAGGCCATAATCTGGGTTTCATATTTCACTCCCAAATGCTTGCCTTTCTGACTTACCTGGCCCCACATTTTTAACCTATTCTTTCCTATATTGGCCACTTCAAAATCGGCCTTGCGCTGCATTTCCAGTTCCAAAGAAATGGATTTGGGCCGGTCTGCCGTTATCACCACAACTATGGCATCATCTATAGCACTGCTAAAATATTCCCTAGTGTAGTTTACACCGTCTGCAGTAAAGCTTGTTTTTGCAATGGCGTTATTGATGTCCAGTTCCCTCCTATAATTTGAAGGAGTACCTTTCAATTCAAAATTCAGGATGAGATCGCCCAATGTCTGATAACTTCTAGGGGCTATCCGTGGTCCCATTACATCATCCTGTACCAGTTTATTGGCTTCCGCATAATCACCCTGGAAAATTAACTCCCTGGCCTTTTCAACGGATTTATAGGCTCCTACCCTATTTTCAGGAATTGGTGGACCTGCCCAAACGGACTCCTCATTTAGCTGAAGTTTTTCCTGTTCAACGCCGCCAAAAACCATGGCTCCAAGTTTACCATTACCAATGGGAAGGGCCTCCATCCAATTGGCCGCAGGCTCCAGGTACCATAATTTATTGTTATTCCCCTCGCTGCCCGCAATTCCCGAATTTGACGTCTGGGCTATTGCACTGTAATGGAAAAAGAACATAAAACAAAAACCCAAAACTATTGCCTTGGCCTTGGCAGCGCTATTTGTCTTCATAACTAAACTGTATATTTTTCTACCTTGAAATTGAAAAGCTTCTTTCATTATTCTTTTTTGTGGACAAATCATTTAAATTGATTTCGCTACAACTTTGGCTCCTTCCAGGCCTTCTCCTTCGGCCGTTATGGTAATCTGTCCACTCTTTTTTGTGGCCTTTACTATTATTATACATTTACCATTAAAGGCCTTTCTTGTATCTCCCACAAAACTTTCCTCACTTTTTGGGTCACCGTTATCCACGGCCAAAATAGTTGCCTCCCCTTCTACTGTGAATTTTATATTATTGGAAGCATCCGGAACAAAATTGTTGTTGGCGTCCAATATATTTACCTCTACATGAACCACATCCTGTCCGTTGGCATCTATGACCTTGGCATCTGCCAATAATTCAATTTTAGCAGGGGCGTCAGCAGTAGTAATTACTTTCTCACAAACCATCTTGCCGTCTTTATAACCCCTTGCAATTAAGGTTCCTGCTTCATAAGGAACTTTCCACATTAAATCCATAAGATCTCCCATTTCCTTTTTGCCAAGCGATTTGCCATTAAGTAACAATTCAACACTATCACAATTGGAGTAAGCCACAACAGGAATTTCTACACCTTCCTTACCTTCCCAATTCCAATGCGGAAGAATATGCACCATAGGCTCCTCTGTCCATTGACTTTGATAAAAATAATAGGTATCCTTAGGAAAGCCACACATATCTATTATACCAAAATTCCAAAGTTTTGCCGGCCATCCAAACATGGACTCTCCCAAATAGTCGAAACCTGTCCATCTAAATTCCCCTGCCATATAAGGAAAATCCCTTGTTCGCCTCCAGGAATCCCTGGCAGAAATACGTACCATGGAATTGTCATAAGAGGAACTGTAATACTTACTGACCTCACCAAATACTTCCTCATCTGTTAGGTCCGGAACTTCCATAATACCTCCCAATGGGTTTTTTCCACGGACCCATGATTTACTTTGGTAAACACCACGCGTCTGAAAAGTATGTGGCACCTCGGTAGCTACAAATTTTCTTTCGGGGTAAGTTTCACGGTCTTGTTCATACATAAAAGCAGAGCCTCCGCCTCCATTATAACCGGTAACATCCAAAATACTGGCGAATCCACTTTCATTGGCCAAATGCATGTGTGTTATACCGCAAGTGATGGGTCTTGTAGCGTCTTCACGCCTAACCACATCCATAAGTACTTTCAAACGTTCCGTTCCTTCTACAAAGCAGGCATCGGGTATTTCATTACCCACACTCCAAAGGACTATGGACGGATGGTTACGATCTCTTCTAATTAATTCCGTAAGGTCCTTTTCCGCCCAATCCTCAAAGTAGAGGTGGTAACCGTATTTTGCCTTGCCTTCTTTCTTTTTATTTCCAAATGGCCAGGATTCGATCCATTCATCAAAGGCCTCGTCCATCACCATAAAGCCCATTTTATCACATAGATCCAATAGCACTTCACTAGGAGGATTATGTGCAGTACGGATGGCATTACAACCCATCTCCTTTAATATTTTAAGTCTTCTTTCCAGAACCTTATCGTTCATCGCCGCACCCAAGGCTCCCAAATCACTATGGTTGTTAACCCCTTTCAATTTTGTATTTACACCGTTTAGGAAAAAACCATTATCTGCTGTAAACTTAATACTGCGTATTCCCATATTGGTAGACACCTCATCCACTACTTCATCATTTAGCCTAACCTCTGTTTTCAGGGTGTAGAGATATGGATTCTCCGGAGACCATAAATTGGGCTTGCTCACGGTTAAGTTCTGACGGATTTTCTCTTCTTGGTTCCCTAAGATGTTGGCTTGGGATTGGTGCTCGGCTACCAATTGATTATTGGCATCATATACTTTATTGACCAAGGTAAATTCCTTGGAATCTTCCAATCCATTTAGAACCTGCGTATTTATCTCTACCGCAGCATTGTCCTCGGTAATGGAAGAAGTTGTTACATACACCCCATATCTATCAATATGAAGCTTATTTGTCTTTACCAGCCAAACATGTCTGTAGATACCGGAACCCGTAAACCACCTTGCACTGGGTTCCTTGGAATTATCCACCCTTACGGATAGTACATTTTCTTCCCCAAAATTAAGATAGGGAGTTAGATCATAATTAAAACTAATGTAACCAAAAGGTCTCTTTCCTAAATAATTTCCATTTATCCAGACCTCACTGTTCATATAGACACCGCCAAACTCGATGGTGACCTTGGAGTCCTTGTCGGATTTATCCAAAGTGAAATTTTTTCTATACCATCCAATACCTCCAGGAGCATATGCCCCTACATTCCCTGCCGGGTTTTCCTTTAAAAAAGGCCCTGCTATGCTCCAATCATGAGGCACATCTACGGATTCCCATTTACTATCGTTAAAAGATAGTTGTGAAGCTTCTGGAAAATCGCCCTTTGTAAATTTCCAATCAAAATCGAATTTAATTTTTTCCCTTGGTGCTTTTGTCGGTGCATCTGCACTATTACAACTGTAAAAATTAAGTACAAATAGGGACAGACCTACAGTAAATAAAATGTCCTTAAAAAAATTCCTCTGTTTAGATTGTTTCATCGTTAGATTTGCTACGTTTTGATATTACTTCTTAATTGATTCCTTAAAGATCAAGGCTCTAAATTATCCCTACTTTATTTAGTAACAAAAGAATTTGTAACCTTTATTTAAAAAGGGGTGAAATTCTAACGAACTCACCCCTTTTTATTAAGAATTTACGAATATTATCAGCTTATTATACTAAATTTAATAACCTGGATTCTGCTCCAATACAGCCTCTGTATTCCTTTCGATCTCCCGATTGGGTATTGGCCAAAGATTATGGAAATCCTCTATAAGGAAACTTTCATACTTACCATTGTTAAATGGATGATGTAAGTTTCTTCTTTCATCTATTAGCCCTAATCTATTCAAGGTCATTAATCTAGATTCTTCCCAAGTTAATTCCCTAGCCCTTTCGTCAAGAATATAATCTATATCCACATCTCCTTCTTCCACTGGGATCGCATTGGATCTTGCCCTAACAGCATTAATATCCTCGGCAGCATTGGCCAGGTCACCGTTGTTTAGGTAGGCTTCTGCCCTTAAAAGATAGGTTTCTGCCAAACGAATATTATAATGGTCCCTAAAAGTTTGAGAAGCATTTCTCGTTACCTCACCTGTTTCATAATCAACCATCACTTCATCTGGAAAATCGTTAATCGGGGTCGCTTTGGCGAAAATAGCATTCCAATACCTATTATATGTTGTATTACCACTCTGATCAAATGCATTGTCAGCAACAATATTTTTCCCATAATATGCAGACTCCGGATTATCGGCCACCAGGTCCCGAATAATGTTATATTCAGAATTACGCATATCATTGGGATCACCCTCCCAGATATCCTCCAAAACATAATCTGAAGGGGCAAACCATCCTATACCCCTACCCCCATTCTGGGTTGTAGGAGCAAAAAATAGCGGATTTCCATCCAATCCAGTTAAGTTGTAATATCCGGGACAAAGATATTGAGTCAAAATACTACCACGGCCACCACCAGTAACATTGTATTCGTACTGCGCAACCCAAATACCTTCGGTATTACCTGAATTACGGTTTTGGTTACCTCTTCTAAAAAGATCACCATATACATCTCCATCCTCATCCACCTTACTTCCAAAACGAGATGTCATTAAGGCATAATCAGGATTATCTATTACTGCCGTAGCACTGGCAATGGCCTTATCATACTCTCCCGTACTTATATACAATTCAGCTAACATATGATATGCAGCAGCATTGGTCAACCTACCTTCCTCCCATATGTCACCTACATCGGGCAAATTGGCAGCGGCATACTCCAAATCACTAATAATTTGAGCATACACCTCATCGAGGCTAGCCCTAACATAATCTCTTTTAGCTTCGGTAGTCTCTTCCAACACAAGAGGCACACCTCCATATAAATGAGCCAAATTCCTATAGGAAAAGGCCCTCAAGAAACTTGCTTCTGCCTTCAGAACAGTACGTTGCTCTTCAGTATCGAACTCGGTGTCTTCCCCATCAATTCTTCCCAAAACAACATTGGCATCAAAAACTATTGAATAATAACGCGTCCAAAGATTTATTACATAAGTATTATCTGCTGTTAGGGAAGCCGAATAAGAATTCAATCCTGAAGTAGCATTAATTGCTGCATAAGCCATATCAGTTGAAAAATTCCAAACAAATGGGCCATATGATGCCGCCCAGACATGATATAAATCAGTCAAGTTGTACAAACTTGCCACAGCCTGGTTGAACTGATCAAAAGTCTGATACGAATTATTTGCACTGTAGAAGTCCAAAACTTCCTCTTCCAACCATTCATCTTCCTTACATGAAAAGAAACTAAGAAATAGGAATATAAAAACTATTGTATATCTATTTTTTTTCATCTTAATATTTTTAAAATTCAACATTTAAGCCCACTGAATAATTTGCCATAACCGGACTATAACCCCATGTATAGGTTGACCCTATCTCTGGGTCCCATCCGCGCCATTTTGTAAACGTATGAAGGTTTTTCCCGCTCACAAAAAGCTTTAAGCTACTAAAGCCAAGTTTCTCAAGTATGCTCCTATCAAAATCATAGGTAAGGGAAACATCCTGAATACGCACAAAATTTCTTTGCATATATCTTTTGGCCTCATAGGAAGCGGAAACATCCAATCTTCTAAACCTAGCATCCGTATTCTCCGGCATCCAATAATCCCAACCTCCAGTAGGTACATTTTGTGAATCATATCGTTCAAGAACAGTGTTTGCCGAACCAAAAATTAAGGAATCCTCTCCATAATAATAATCTTTACCACCTTGAACCGAATTAACAAAAGCGTACAAACTAAAATTCTTGTAACGAACCGTGTTGGCGATACCAAATCGATATCCAGGATCACTATATCCTAAAATCTTTTTATCATCAAGGGAAGAATATGCGCCATCGTCATTTAAATCTGCAATTTTATAAGTACCTGCATAAAAACCATCAGGAACATCTCCTGCTGCTTCGTCGGCCAATTGCCACATACCAGTAATTTCATAATCATAAATAACATTCGTAGGTTCCCCTATGAATAGTTGATCCGAAACCAAATCATCCTCTATCCCATCACCATCATCATCTGCTCCCAAAACAGAAACAATTTCATTTCTGTTTCTGGAATAGTTAAAGGTTGTTTCCCATTTAAAATCGCTATTATTGATCCATTTACTGGTCAACGAAAATTCAAGTCCGTGGTTTGCCACTTCACCAATATTGGTGTTGATACTGCTAAAACCGGAAGTGGTGGGCAAATCAATTGCATAAAGAATGTCTTTTGTAGAATTGTTGTAATATTCCACATTACCACTTAATCTAGAATTTAAAAAGGCAAAATCAACTCCTAAGTTCAATCCTGTAGTAGTCTCCCAACCCAATTCATTATTGGCCAAAGATGAGATTGACTGTGTAATAGTGGTAGACCCGCCATCTCCAAAAATATAACCATAATTACCATCTACCGTTGCATTTACAACTGCCTGGGTATCATACCTACCGACACCTCTACGACCTGTAGTACCATAAGAACCCCTAAGTTTTAAATAATTCAACCATTTAGAATCTTGATTGATAAAATTCTCCTTACTAACTACCCAGCCAAATGCCATGGACGGGAAGACACCAATTTTATCCTCGGTTCCAAAACCTGAGAAACCATCTCTTCTAACTGTACCTGTTAATAAATATTTACTGTCATAGCTATACTGTAAGCGCCCCATAGTATACAAGCTCTGCTCCCTTTCAGCACCTGTATTTACACCATACAAACTTGCATCACCGGCCTCTAGGGAATTATATCCTAATATATCATTGGTAAAATTTGAAGCATTTACATTTGTAAAGGAATAATTTCGTTCTTCCACCCCATAAAGAAGTGTAGCACTAACATTATGCACCCTATTAAAAGTCTTGTTATAGCTAAGTATATTATCCAATGTCCAATCATAATATTTAGAGGCATTTTTATAACCATAGCCCGTAAAATTGGATTCGGTCGGGTCAAAATTGTTATGATCTACAGTTCTGTAATTTTGCGAAAAGTTGATTCGATAATTTAAACCATCTATTGGCAATTTTACATCGGCATGAATATTGGCAAAAAGATTTAAATGTTTTTCCTCATCATCAGTTTCAAGATCCAACAAAGGATTGGTCCATGTCCCCTCTAGTGTTTGCCTGGGCGTAACACCATCATCCTCATACAATGGCGTAAATGGCATCACCAATGAGGCCGTAGCATAACGTGGAGTCTCGCCATCATAGTCACTGGTGGTAACAAATGTTTCCGTACCCACCTTTAACCAATCATTAATTGTAGCATCCAAGTTCATACGATAATTTACTTTCTTGTAGGTATCGTTCACCACAAATCCTTTAACATCCGTTAAACCTCCAGAAAAGAAGTATCCAAAGTTTTCGGACCTCCCGGTCACACTTAAATTATGGTTATTGATATAGCCATCACCTGTAAGAATATCATACAAGAGACTATCAGTACCATTATTATAACCTTGTATCATTTCATTAGTACCGAAATACTTAGTAACATCAAAGCTAGGATCGGAATCCAAATAACCTGACTCTTCGGTTCTGGAACCTTCGGCCCAATATGCGTCTGGTAAAAATTCCTTAAGCTCGGCAGTATGCATTGGCTCCAAAGCCGTATTGGTAGGCGTCTGAATTGTATAACTAGCAGAATAGTTAATTACCGGCTTCCCTATTGTCTTACCTTTTTTAGTGGTAATAATTATAACACCATTGGCAGCCTGAGAACCGTATATAGCGGCAGAACTGGCATCCTTTAAAACATCCACAGATTCAATATCGGCCTTGTTCAAATCAACAAGATTTCCCCTATAAATTATTCCATCCACTACAATTAGAGGTTGATTTGCCGCAGCACCGCTTGAAAGCGAATTCTGCCCCCTAATAGAGATGGTTGGATCTTCACCAGCTGCATCTGTAGCGCCGATATTCAATCCTGCGACAGAACCTTGCATAGCAGATAAAATAGAAACATTGGGAACTTCCGCCATTCTTTCCACATCTACACTTACAACAGCCCCGGTTAGGTCACTTTTCTTTGCGACTCCATAACCAATGGCCACAAATTCTTCCAAACCAATAATATCAGACTCCATGCTAACATTCATAGAACTGCCTGTCACGGTAACCTCTTGGGTTTTCATACCCAAGTATGAGAAAACCAAGACATCATTGGTAGCAGCAGCAATAGAATAATTTCCATCAAAATCCGTAACCACTCCAGTACTTGTACCTTTTACGACCACAGAAACCCCTGGCAAAGGAATATTAAATTCATCTACAACAACACCCTCTACGATATTCTGCTCAGCATTCTTTACACCCGCCATGCTCTTTGGAGAAATTATTATCTGCCTGTCCATAAGGGAAAAAACCACTTCATCATTTTCAAAAATCGCATCCAGGATTTTGGAAATCTTCCATTTGTTTACCTCAAGACTTACTTTTCTCTCAACATTAACCAGGTTATTGTTGTACACGAAATAAAACTCACTGTTTTCTTCTATTTCCGTCAACACTTGCTTAATGGAAGTATTCGCTACACTAAGTGAAAGCTTTGTATCCTGCGAATAAGTAGAGACAGGAACAGCCGCGAATGACGACAAACAAATAATTAGAACAAATAATTTCATAATGAGGAACATTTTGGAAGGCGGAAACACCTTAAAGGCTTTCCCAACCATTAACTTTTTTTTCATAATTTTGGATTGGTATTAAATTGATACTATTTAACTACCTGAATTCTCAGTTCAGGGAAATTTTAGACAGGGAAGTGCGTCAACACTTTCCTGTTTTTTTCAATCATCTTATCATAGGCAAGAAAGTTTAAGTTGTTTTTGTTAGAGTTTTCGTTAATGCTATTATTTTTTAATCGACAATATTACCTGCCTCCTACTGAAGCTATCGTCATTCATTTTTTTTGATGCCAAAATTTCATATTCCATAGGCGAAGACAGACTTAACAGTTTAAGAACCTGCTCCAAGGTTTCATCATTAAAAGTTGCTGTGAACCTATAATTTTCAAGGGCCTTGTCACTTATTTCAATATCCACGTTGTACCATTTTTCCAATCTACTGACAACCTTATCTATTGGATCCCCATAAAAAACCATTTGGCCATCTTTCCATGCGGTATACCTACTCATCTTGGAATCGCTGATACGGGATAATCTTTTCTCGCTGATATTACACTCCACCACATCATTGGGGTTCAAAACCATATACTCTTTTCTATTTCCTTTATCTCCTTGCACCAAACTCACTTTCCCTTCCACCAAGGCTACTTCCATAGAGTCATATTCATCATAAGCGGAAACATTGAAGGAGGTACCGTACACCTTTACATCCAACCCGGCCGTATTGACAATAAATGGCTTTGATTCATTCTTGGTTACATCAAAATAGCCTTCGCCATTTAACTCTACTACCCTTTCCTCCGTATTATCAAAAATAACAGGGAACTTAAGTGTACTCCCTGAATTAAGCCAAACATTGGTTCCGTCCGCTAAAAGTAGCTTGGTACGGGTACCATAGGACGCCCTTACCTCTTGGTACACTGTTCCGGATGTACCATCAATTAAATCGTTGGCCCCTAGAAGGTAATTGAACAGGAATCCAAGCCCCATGGCAAGAATCAATGCTGCAGCAACCCGAAGATTGCCAAAACTGAATCTTCTTTTAAATCGAAAATCCGGTATACGTTTTTTGGTTTTTAGGAGTGATGCTTCTACATCTATAGTATTGGACAACAACAACTCTCCAGATCTTTTCCACAATTTTTCGTAAATCTCGAATTTCTTTTTGTTCTCTTGCGACAAGGAAATCCATTGATCCAAGAAAATCTGTTCTTTAGAATCCAGCTCACCTTTAAAGGACTTGGCTATGATACGTTCAATCTTATTTTCTTTTTTTTCCAATTGCTTTATAGATATGGTTCAGTTAAATGACGAGCCATAATAGAGTACACCCTACGTTTATGTAAAAAAAAAGTTAAATTAATGCTGTAAATGAAGTGAGAACATCAAGAAAGGAATGACACACAAACCATTCCACCCCAATAAAAACAAGGCTTAAGACGTAAATTAAGAATATCTACATCATTAATATATAATATAAAAAAAATGTTGCCAACCCATCATTTTTTTTCAAATTGCATAAATTTTGTTCTAGGAAAATAGGCAGATAAGATTCCAAAAAAGAATGGAAAATGCCGTTGTGGAAAGAAGAAGATGAGACAAGCCTTGCTATTTACCAACCTTATATAGATCCACATTCAATACAGTGAAATAACATAAACCTGCAGTCAAATATGTTGATTCTGCTACAATTTTGACATCCAAATCAAAATGGCAAGTACAACCGTAGTAAAATAAGGCTGCAAATCTTTACGCAACAGTTTTAAGGCCCTACTCAGTAGGGCTTCGACCGCCTTACTTGAAATGTTCATTTTAACCCCAATTTCCTTATAGGTAAGATTCTCGAACCTACTGTACTCAAAGGCCATTTTACTCTTTTTGGGAAGGGCGGAAATTGCTTTGACAAGAAGTTCCTCGAACTCACGGGACAACAAAGAATTCTCTGCGTTGATTACGAACTCCTCCAATTCCAATTTTTCGTGTAGCTTCTCCAACGACTTAACCTGCCTAATATGATCTATACATCTGTTCCTTACCATGCGCGACAGATATGCCGGTAAACTTTCTATACTATCCGCCCTATCACGGTTGGCCCATAGCTTCACGAAGCAATCCTGAACAAGACTTTGAGCCTGGTCCAGATCATAAACATAATTGGTGGCATAAGCACAAAGCCCTTTGTAGTACCTTCGAAAAATACAATCAAAAGCCTCCTCTTTGTTATTTTTTAATTCAGATATTAAGAATTCGTCGGGGGTTTGCTCCTTAAATCTCATTACAAAAAATTATTTCTTTATCCCATACTCCTCTGACATAAAACCTAAGACAATTACATTGGACTACATTTAAACTTATGCGCCATAATCAAGACCTTATATAAGGTAAAATACTACTTCTTACTTTGAACCATCCATTGTTCAAATCACCGTCACATTCCTCTATCAATATTTTTTTCAACTTTTCAGCTTTCTCCTCATTACCCTCATAAAGATTTTTTTCCTCCCTATAATCATCTGGCAGATAGTATAATTGAAAAATATCATCAGCTGCAAAATATCGTAGTTTCCAACCTTCTTTGGATACTATGGCCGGTCCCAAAAACGAAGAATACACCACATAATCATGTTCTTGTCCTTTTTCTCCCAATAACTCTGGAAGGTAGGAAACCCCGTCCTTGCTCTCAGGGATGTCAAAATCCACCAAATCTGCCATTGTAGCCATAAAGTCATAGTTGGAAACCAAGGCATCCGATGTTGTTCCTGGCTTTATCTTACCCGGCCATCTGGCTATTAAGGGTACTCTAACCCCACCTTCCCAATTACTTCTTTTAATTCCTGCCATACCATCATTACCATCAAACACATCCCCTGCCAATTCACTATAATACTTGGTATTTAAATCGTCAAAAAACTCCCCGGTTTTCATGTTCCTTACCGGTTTTAATATTCTGCCTTCCTTGGAATAATATATTTCATGTCCATTATCGGAGGTAAAGACCACCATGGTATTATCATCAATCCCAAGAGTCTTCAGCTCATTCATAATGATACCTACATGGTCATCCAACATTTTCACCATAGACGCATACTCTTTTTCAATTTGCGTAAGCCTATCATCATTGACAAAGTCTTCATGCACCTTGGGAATTGCTACAGGACCGTGCGGCAATTGGGTAGGGTGATAAAGAAAAAATGGCTTATCCTTATTACCCCTTATAAAAGTCAATATTTTTTCTAGAAATAGGTCTTGGGAATAGTTAGTCTTTCCTTCCATATTCCATCGTTCTTCATAGGCTTTTTCCGTTTCCTTTTCCATGGTCTTACCACAGTTTGCCAAAGTGTTGCCTTCAATATTGATCAAATTTCCATTCTCAAACAGGAAAGGCGGATAAAATCCATGACAACGCACATGGTCCAAATATCCATAATAGTAATCCCAACCATGTCTTTTCATCTGCTTGTCTGTAGTTGAAAAACCCCATTCCAGTTTACCAACTTCTCCCGTAACATATCCTGAAGACTTAAATACTTCTGCCAAAAACACTTCATCTTCTGGAATTTCACCCAACTGATCGTTCAGCTTCTGTTCAATTTCCTCTTGATCCATAGTGCCTCTGGAAATATTTAGGTACAGCCCCCCTGCAGTTATTTTCCACCGATCTTTTTGGGCATCGTGATAGCCTGTAATAAGACTGGCCCTTGCCGGGGCACAGAACATAGCACCATAGGCATTTTCAAAACGCATGCCCTCACTGGCCAAGCCGTCTATATTTGGTGTTTTAATAATGCGCTGCCCCTCCACTGAAAGTAATCCCCTTCCCAGATCATCGGCATATATAAGGATAACATTAGGTTTGGTACTTACAACACCCTTTTCTTTTTTCGCTTCCGAACAACCCGCAATGATCAAAATTGCAGTAAACAAACCAATCGAGTTCCTAAAACCCATATCTCTTTCAAAAATCAATTAAACATTCATAAAACCAACATCCTGCTTAACAAGCCACAAAATTACTTGGCCCAAATTCCGAAATATTCAATTTAATCACTTATTAATGATAAATTAAGAATATCAAAAAATAACAAAGCATCAATCCGCCGGAATAATTTTATAAATATAGAAAAATATCCACAAAACAATAAACTTTAAATTTAAGTTAAATCACAAATATCACATATTTACCTGAAAAACAATTACTTATGTGAAATTTGCTTTAATGATAATCACAAATCAAATATGAAATTTTACACAAAAATCAATTTAAAATTTGTCAAATCACCATATTAGTCTACTTTTAAAACATGTTTTATAAAGTTTGCCGACAAGATGCTTTAGTACTTAGAAAATTCAAAAAACCTATTTTATATCTAACAAAAAAAGAAGTGAATCGTTTAAGCTTTTTCGCAAATTTCAACTTCATCGAAAAAAATATTCAATACCAAACTGCATAGAAATGAAACATATTAGTCAATTAACAATAATTGGTTTAACCGCACTCTGTTCTATTTTATATTCTTGCGCAGAGAAAAGTGGGACAACGGAGGACATAGCACCCAATATTCTTTTTATACCCGTAGATGACCTAAGGCCGGAACTGGGGTGTTATGGCAACCCATATATTAAAACCCCCAATATTGATAAGTTGGCAGAAGAGGGCGTGGTTTTTACCAGGACGTATTGCCAACAGGCGGTCTGTAATCCTTCCAGGGCAAGTTTGCTAACGGGCTTACGTCCCGACTCCATACAAGTATGGGATCTGTCAACAAAATTCCGGGATATTCTACCAACCGTGGTTACCCTACCCCAATACTTTAAACAAAACGGCTATACCACTATTGGCCTGGGAAAAA
The DNA here is from genome assembly GCF_018860365.1 of Arenibacter algicola. Lineage (GTDB taxonomy): Bacteria > Bacteroidota > Bacteroidia > Flavobacteriales > Flavobacteriaceae > Arenibacter > Arenibacter algicola_B. The sequence continues at coordinate 828,709 of NZ_JAHKPO010000003.1, read as the reverse complement.
CCTTCCATAATGACATACCGGATTCTATATCCTGGACAGAAAGACCTCATTTAAAAGGGTTCCCTTTTGATCCCGATGCTGTATACGCCTCCAAATTAAACTTGGACATACAGGAAGCAAAAAAACAAAAGTTGATCGCCGAAGGAAAAAACAGATTGGATCCATTAGGCCATTGGTACCTTAAAGCAAATTCCACCGAGAGTGCCGATGTAGAAGACGACGCTTATTATGACGGGGCTCAGACGACCTATGCCATTCATAGATTACAGGAACTGGCCATTGAGAAAAAACCATTTTTTCTTTCCGTAGGGTATTACAAACCCCATCTGCCATTTAATGCCCCAAAGAAATATTGGGATCTATACCAAAGGGATTCCATACCATTGGCCGACAACCAATATCCTCCAAAGGGAAGTCCGGACTATACGGTTCACGGTGACCAGGAATTAAGATATTATGACGACAACCACGAATTACCCAAACCAACAGAACAAGCATGGGATTTGGACAGGCAACGGGAAGTAAAACATGGATACTATGCCAGTGTCTCTTACACCGATGCACAGATAGGGCGAATCATGGATGAATTAAAAAGATTGGACCTTTTAAAAAATACTATTGTAGTACTTTGGGGAGACCACGGATGGAAGCTAGGAGAACACAATGGTTGGGGAAAAATGTCCAATTATGACATAGATGCCCATGTACCTATGATAATTGGGGGAGCCAAGATAAAAGCCAAAGGTGAAAAAAGCAAAGCACTTACAGAACTGGTGGATATCTATCCCACATTATGCGAATTGGCCGGACTCCCTGTTCCTTCCCATTTACAAGGCAAGAGTCTAACCCCACTATTAAACGAACCAGAAACAGCATGGAATACCGCTGCCTATAGTCAATTTCTACTCGGCAGGTTTGGCCCCATGGAAACCAGGGACCAAGAACGCATGGGCTACTCTATAAGGACAGATCAGTATAGATACATAAGATGGTATAGCTGGGACAAAACATTAAACAAGAAGGGTAAATTTTTGGACCATGAACTATTCGACCATTTTGCCGACCCCAAGGAAAACGTCAATATTGCGGACATGGCTGGTCTAAAGGAGGAAGTAGCGCTCTTGGCAGAACAACTACAAAATCAATTTAAATAAAAACCTCTTAAACCATTCTTAATCAAGTGGGTGGTCAAATATAGAACTCAAAAAATATAAACAAGACCTTTTCCCCTTACCGAAAGTTTAGGGCAATTTACTTAAACCACAATTAGGGGAATAATTAGACGGAGACCATGAATAGACAAAAAAATAATATCACTTTAAAATGAAAAATGCCTTATTCACATTAAATTTAACTTTCCCTAATAAAAACATAGGGTAGGCCCCTTCCAAATTCGTCAACTTTATTAGAGAAGTACGCTTTACTTTTAAAAAATTCAACAGCATTGACCATGATATCAGACCTATTAAAAAGAAGATTTTTATTATTACTTCCGATTTTCCTCTCCTTTAATATTCACGCCCAAAACAAAAAACCTAACATAGTGTTTATCCTAGTTGATGATCTGGGATGGATGGACATTTCCGCCAATGGCAGTACTTTTTACGAAACACCCAATATAGACCAATTGGCAAAGGAAGGAATACGCTTTACCCAGGCCTATGCCGCATCTCCTATATGCTCCCCCACCAGGGCTTCCATTCTAACGGGAAAAAACCCAGCGCGAATAGACTTGACCCAATGGATAGGGGGTCCAGGGAATCCGGACTATAAAAGAAATCTACCCTTGGAAGAAGTATTGTTTCCTGAACTGCTTCAAGAAGCTGGATATAAAACGGCCTTTATGGGAAAATGGCACCTTAACAATGTAGAGGGTGAAGAAACCTTTTGGCCTGATAAACAGGGATTTGATGTTAATGTAGCTGGTCATTTTAGAGGTGGCCTATATATTAAGAACAAATATTTCTCACCTTGGAATATTCCCAATTTGGAAAATGGTCCTGAAGGGGAATATATGACGGACAGATTGGCGAAAGAAGCCGTGAATTTCATCGAAAAAAATGCAAACGACCCATTTCTGCTGTATTTCTCACTCTATTCCGTCCACGCCCCATTTGATGCCCCTGCCGATAGGGTTGAGAAATACAATAAAAAGAAGGAAAAATTGGACCTGACCGATGCGGACAGATTTGCTGAAGAAACCACAGGTGATAAAACCTTTACCTATAGAAAAACACAAGACCACCCTACTTATGCAGCTATGGTAGCATCCATGGACATGGCCGTAGGCAAAATTCTCAATAAAATAAAGGACAAAGGTATTGCAGATAATACTGTGGTTGTTTTCTTTTCGGACAATGGCGGACTTTCCACTTCGGAAGGCACTCCTACGGCAAACACTCCTTTAAGAGCAGGAAAAGGTTGGTTATATGAAGGGGGTATCAGGGAACCGGCCATAATTAAATGGCCCGGAATTATAGAGCCGGGAACCGTTTCCGATGCCATTATAACCAGTAATGACTTTTATCCTACCATTTTGGAAATGACCGGGCAACCCTTAAGACCGGATTTACATGTGGATGGAAAAAGTATAGTCCCAATATTAAAAGGAGAGTCCAAGAATATACACGAATACACCTATTTCCACTATCCACATATATCCAACCAAAAGGGAAGTCCCAGCAGTGCCATCAGGGATGGGGATTACAAATTGATCGTATTTCTCAATGATTACAGGATGGAACTTTACAATATTAAAAATGACATAGGGGAAAGGGACGATCTAGCTTCCGAATTACCGGAATTAAGGGAACATTTATACAAGAAATTATATAAATGGTGGGATGAGGTAGATGCCAAATTTCCAATGGAATTTACAAAAAAAGCACCGACGAATTAAATCAATAATACCTTAGAAAAATTAAAGCTCAAATGAAGCAATTAAAATTTATACTACTATTCCTCTTCTTAATTTCATTTGCCAATGCCAACGCGCAAGAAACCAAAGAGATAAAAGTAGCCTGTATTGGAAACAGCATCACCTTTGGGTATGGAATAAAGGACCGAATCAAGGATGCCTATCCCGAACAATTGGCCCGTATGCTGGGAGAAGGATATGAAGTAAAAAACTTTGGAATTAGCGGCCGCACCCTTTTATCAAAAGGGAATTCACCCTATATAGAAACCCAAGCCTATAAAGACGCCCTGGCCTATAATCCGGATATAGTTATTATAAAGCTGGGAACCAATGATAGCAAGGATTTTAACTGGGTGTACAAGGATGAGTTTGAAGCCGATTATCTTCAACTCCTTAAATCTTTTCAAAATTTAGCATCCAAGCCAACCATATATCCGTGTTTGGCCGTTCCCGTTTACGAAAAGGGCAGAAAGATCAGTGCCGAAATCGTAACCAATGAGGTGAATCCCAAAATAAGGGAAATTGCCAAAGAGCAAGGTTTAAAATTAATAGACCTTTATACGCCTATGCTCGGAAAAGGCAAATTATTTCCAGACGCTATACATCCCAATGGAGAAGGTGCTGGAGAAATTGCAAAAATTATCTTCGAGAACCTTAGCGGTAAAGAGGCTGTTTTGGTAGATCAGACTTTTCCTGGCAAAAAATCAGATTGGAAAGGATTTAGTCGATATGATTTTGAGTTTGATGGAAAAAATGCCTTTGTAATAGAACCTACCAAAACCACACCGGGCAAGCCCTGGGTATGGAGGGCTCGCTTCCCGGGATGGCATTCCGAAATGGACAGCATTTTACTTTCCGAAGGTTTTCACCTTGCCTACCTAAACACCAACGACCAGTTTGGCAGTCCAAAAGCTATGAAATCTTGGGATAGATTTTACAAGTACCTGATCAGGTCTCATGATTTTGATAAAAAAGTAGCTCTGGAAGGTGTGAGTAGAGGGGGGTTATTTGTCTACAATTGGGCAAAAATGCATCCAGAACTGGTTAGTTGTATCTATACAGAAGCCCCAGTATGCGACTTTAAAAGTTGGCCTGGTGGATTTGGAACAGGTATGGGTTCGGAAAAAGCCTGGAAAATATTAAAGGAGGAATATGGATTTAAATCGGATGCCGAAGCCAAAAAGTACGCCGATAATCCCATAGATAACCTTGAGAATCTAGCCAAGGCCAAAGTTCCTGTATTACACATGATTAGCCTTACGGATTCCGTAGTTCCCCCTAAGGAAAACACCTTTCCTTTAATAAATAAATATTTAGCCCTAGGTGGTATAGCCACAGTGGTCACCTGTACCGAGGGGAAACAAACCCTTCACGGGCATCATTTCCCTATTGAGACGCCGAGATTGGGTGCCGATTTCATTAAATATTACAGCAAACCGGAAGCTAAATCGCTTGACCCTTCAGCTTATCACAACTTAAGGGGAGGACTTAAAAACAGTCAGATTAAATTTGAACATGAAAAAAAAGGCAGGGTAGCCTTTTTAGGTGGATCTATTACCTATAACGGTGGCTGGCGCGATAGCATCACCAATTATTTAAAAGATAGATTTCCGGACACCCAGTTCGAGTTCATTGCTGCGGGCATCCCTTCTACAGGTTCAACTCCGGGCGCCTTCCGTATGGAGCGCGATCTTTTTAGCGATGGGCCGGTAGACCTATTATTTGAGGAAGCCGCCGTAAACGATGCCACAAATGGCAGGACAGATGAAGAGCAGATAAGGGCAATGGAAGGTATTGTACGCCATGCGAGATACCAAAATCCGGCAACAGATATAGTTATCATGCATTTTGTGGACCCCGGCAAGATGAAATTATACCGTCAAGGCCAAACCCCAAAGGTTATTCTTAACCATGAAAAAGTGGCCGAGCATTACGGCATTCCCACTATTAATCTGGCCAAGGAAGTAACAGAGCGGATTGACGCCGGGGAATTTACCTGGAAAGATGATTTTAAAAACCTACATCCATCCCCTTTTGGGCAAGGTGTATATGCGCGCTCCATGATTGCCCTTTTAAAAAACTCATGGACCGGCCCTGCTGCAGAAGATGATAAAATAAAAAGTCACAATTTGCCGGAGCCTTTGGACGAACTAAACTATGATAATGGGGTGCTAATTGATATTTCTGATGCCAAAATCAGTGGAGATTGGAAATTGGTACCCAACTGGGAACCACAAGATGGAAAAGGAACCCGAAACAATTACACCAATGTACCCATGCTGATCGGCGAGAAGGCCAATAAGGGAAAAGCAAGCCTTACATTCGTTGGCAACACTGTAGGGATTGCTGTAGCAGCTGGCCCCGATGCCGGAATTATCCATTACCGGATAGACAAAGGAGAATGGCAAAAATTGGATTTACTGACCAATTGGAGCCGAAGCCTACACTTGCCTTGGTTCTTTACATTGGCAAACGGACTGGAAAATAAGAAACACACTCTACAGATAAAAATAGCGGAAAAAGAAGACCCAAAGAGAATTGGAAACACTTGTAGGATACGATATTTCTACATCAACAAATAACCCCCCTAAAATTAAGATTACCCAATGATCAAGCAATCCAAAAGCAAATATTCCAATAGACTCCCCCTACTCCTACTGCTGGTACTCTGCCTAGGTCTAAAGGCTACGGCCCAACAACCTATTAAAATAATTATACTGGCCGGACAGTCCAATATGCAAGGCCATGGAGAGATGGAAAAAGGGGAAAAGGGCAACTTGAAGTGGGTAATTGAAAACGACAAAAAAGGCGTTTACCAACACCTGGTGGACGAAAATGGAAAATGGTCGGAACGGGATGATGTGTTTATATATACCTGGGATAAATTCGATTCTATAAAAAGCGGAAAATTAAGTGCCGGTTATGGTGCGTTTGATACTACCATTGGTCCTGAACTTGGTTTTGGCCATGTTATTGGGGACCATTATGAAAACAAGATACTCCTTATAAAAACGTCTTGGGGCGGCAAGAGTCTGGCCGTTGATTTTCGTCCGCCCTCAGCGGTAGGCGAATCTGGATACAAACGCATCCCCTCCCAACCCAAGGATACCGGATACTATTATGTACAAATGCTATCTACTATCCATAAGGTATTGGACAATTTGCAGGAATATGTTCCCGATTATCAAGGTGAAGGTTATGAACTTGCCGGCTTTGGATGGCATCAGGGCTGGAATGATCGGGTCACCAAGACAGCAAACAAATACTACGAAGAGAATTTAATTCATTTCATAAAAGATATACGCAAAGATTTGGGAACCCCTACCTTACCATTTGTAATTGCCACCACTGGTATGAAGGGATGGGAAGACAAGGATCCTAGAGCACTTTCCCTTATGAACGCACAAATGGCCATGACGAGCTATCCAGAATTTAAGGATAATATATCGGTTGTTGATACTAGGGATTTTTATATAGAGACTGAAGATTCCCCATCAAAACAATTTTATCACTGGAATAGAAATGCAAAATCTTACCTTCTTATAGGAGAAGCGTTGGGGAAGGCTATGATAGCTTTAAAGGAACAACAAACTGCCTATAACATACATCAGGAAATTAGAAATGTCCCCAGCTATGATAGTAAGTTCCTAACCCCTACTCCACCTATGGGCTGGAACAGTTGGAATGCCTTTGAAAAGGATATCGATGAAAAGAAAATAAAGGAAATCGCGGATTACATGGTAAGTTCCGGAATGCGGGATGCAGGTTATAAATACCTGGTTTTGGATGATGCTTGGATGGCCCCTGAAAGAAACGAAAAGAGACAATTGGTTGCCGATTCCATTAAGTTCCCAGGAGGTATGAAGGCCGTTGGGGATTATATCCATAGTAAGGGACTTAAGTATGGTATTTACGAATGTAGGGGCGATAAGACCTGTCAGAACTTGCCGGGTAGTTTTGAGCACGAACAAATAGATATGGATTCCTTTGCGGAATGGGGTGTGGATTACATTAAATTGGATGCCTGTTTCGCCAGGAAAAATGGAAGGTTATCTACGGAAGATTTCGACGTTTACCATAAGGCCATCCTTAATACCGGAAGGCCAATGGTTTTGAGTATTTCAGACTTTGGCAGTGGTGCCTGGGCCTGGGGAGGGAAAAATTATGGACAGCTTTGGCGCACCTCTATGGATATCTATCCAAGAATACAATCGGTCTACCGTTGTGCGGAAACCTCCGGAGGTGATGGAGCTATCCATCCCGCCTTCAAAGGTTTATGGCAGTTTGCCGGACCCGACAGTTGGAACGATCCAGATATGCTTCAGGTGGGCAATCTAAAGAGTACCGTAGAAGACAAGGCGCATTTTAGTCTGTGGAGTATTTTGGCCGCACCCATTATGGCAGGAAATGATTTACGCACCATGTCCGACGAGGTTAAAAACATTCTTTTGGCATCTGAAGTAATCGCCATTAATCAAGATCCAAGGGCACACCAAGGGTTTAAAGTGTATGACAAGGATAGCCTTGAAATATATAACAAGCCATTATCGGATGGAACTACGGCCGTATTAATGCTCAATAAAGGTGAAAAAAGATCGGACATCACCGTGCAATGGGACCAAATTGGAGTGTCGGGGACACAAAATATTAGGGACCTTTGGCTTCAAAAAGACTTAGGTAAATTTAATGGTTCATTTACCGCAAAAAATCTTGGAAAACACAAACACCTATTGCTTAAAATAGGGACTGTAGGCAGTGCCCCTGTTGCCGGACCTACACCGGTACCGGAAGAAAAGTACACCGTAACCAAAAATGGAACCACATATCTGAGCGATATTTACTATATGCTTAAAAAAGGAAATGCCCCTGTGGAAAACAAAAATTTTCATGGAAAACCTTTAAAAGTTGGTGGCAAGAAATACGAAAAAGGACTAGGGGTAAAAAGCAATTCTGAAGTAATGTATAGACTCAATGGAAAAGCCCAACGTTTTCAGGCGGTAGTCTCATTGGATAAAAGCTCACCAAAAGGAGCCACAGGTAGGTTTCAAGTAATGGTAGAGGAAAAATTTGGTGGACGGATACTATTTGATAGTGGCAACATCAAAAAAGGGAAAGTAAATATTGATATAGACGTAAGTGGCCTAGACTTTATTTTATTGGATTTTTCAGGAAAAAAAGTATTTGGCAATTGGGGCGATGCAAAGGTTATATCCGAATAAACAACTATAAAAACATGTAAACCTAGATGGTAACCCTTCCAGGTAAAAATTTAGAAGCTAAAATTATTATTGAATCCATATTATGATCAAAAACAACCTAAAATCGAAAATCAAGGATCTAAGATACAACCTGATCCTAATGATAACCATCTTGGTAGGGTGTCAAATTGCCTTATTCGGCCTTTACAATTCCTCTGACCAAAACAGCAATTACAAAGGGGAGTTGGCTACAACGGATTATAAGGGTATCGAAAACAATCACCAACTCCAGGAGAATGAATTTCCATCTCCAATCTCGAAGGATTTTGACAATGCCCTTTGGATTACGGATAACCGCAGTCTGCCGAAAAAAGATTCGCTTTTCTACCTGGACCACCCCGCTCCAATTTTCAGAAAGGAATTTAAAGCCCAAAGCAAAATAAAAAAGGCAACTCTTTATATTACCTCTGCCGGTTACTACAAAGGAAGCATAAATGGCGAACCCATTGGTAAAAACGTGCTGGATCCTGCTTGGACGGACTATAGCAAAAGAACGTACTACACTGAATATGATATCACCTCTCAGATCAAAAAAGGAAATAACAGTCTTGGTGTCAGTTTGGGCAATGGTTTCTACAATCCGCTTCCCTTAAGAAAATGGGGAAGACGAAATTTAAGGAAAGACCTCAGTGTTGGTAAACCAACTTTTATCGCCAATCTTGTATTGCAATACCAGAACGGTGACAGTCAAAGTATTATCACCGACAGTTCGTGGAAATATTCTTATGGACCAATTATAAGGAACAGCGTTTATTTGGGTACGGTCTACGATGCAAGGCAGGAAGTAAAAGGATGGCAACTCCCTGGTTTTAAAGATACCTCTTGGAGATACGCTATTGTAGGCAATAGCCCCGGTGGGGATCTACAAAAGGCATTTTTTCCTCCTGTCCAAGTTACCAAGACCATAACTCCCACAGCCGTTACTTCCCCTAAAAATGGAGTTTACTTGGTGGACATGGGTGTTAATTTTACAGGTACTTATAAAATTAAATTATCTGGAAAAATAGGAGATACCATCAACTTCAGGTTTGGAGAGCGCATTTATGATGATGGCAGCCTAAACCCAATGACCACAGTAATCGGCCAAATAAAAAGGAAAGGTGTTGGCGGACCGGGAGCTCCAGATATTGCTTGGCAAACGGACACTTATGTAATTGGGAAGGATGGTTCTGCCTGGTTTGAACCGGAATTCACCTATCATGTTTATAGATATATGGAAATCAAGGGGCTCAATAAAGCTCCCCAAATTTCCGACATTCAGGGGTTGGCCATACATACCAATGTGGATGACGCAGGGGATTTTAACAGTTCTTCCGAACTATTCAATAAAATTCAAGAGATCACCGAAAGAACCTTTTTGGCCAACCTGGTAAGCGTACAATCAGATTGCGCCGCACGGGAGAAATTCGGTTACGGTGGCGATTTGAACGCTACCAGTGAATCTTATATCACCAATTATGATATGCAAGGTATCTACCGCAAAACGGTATACGACTGGGTAGACGCCATGAAAGATTCCACTTTTGTGGACACCGCCCCTTTTGCAGGTGTGGAATATTGTGGTATTAGCTGGGAATCCGCCTATCTTACCACACAATATTACCTATATCTCTATTATAACGACACGGATTTTGTTAAGGAACTTTATGAGGAGAATATAAAATGGATGGATAAAGTAGCAAGAATCCACCCTGAGGGTATGGTGAACAATGGCCTTAGTGACCATGAATCCTTAGAACCTGTCCCTGTGCAATTAACGGGAACTTCTCATTATCTGCAGTGTGCCGAAATAATGGAAACATTTGCCAAGGTGATGGGCGACAAGGACAATGAAAACAAATACAACAGTCTCGCAAAAAAACTTCGTGGGCTAATAAAGGCCGAATTCTGGGACAAACCGGTAAACGTGAAGATAAATCGCCAGACCCTGTTTTCTACATTGCTATATCACAACGTAGTCCCAAAGAACGAACTTGAAGCTGCCAAGGACTCCTTACAAAAGGCTTTGAAAAATGGCCCTAACGGCCACCTGAATACTGGTATATTTGGGACCAAATACGCCCTTGAGACCATCTCCAAAAATATTTCCCCAGAAGCGGTTTACGAGGTGGTAAACAGTAAGGAATATCCAGGTTGGGGCTTTATGGTAGACAACGGAGCCACCACCATTTGGGAGACCTGGAAGGAAAGTGATGGTGTCTTTTCCAACAGCCACCCCATGTTCGGATCTGTTTCCGAATGGTTTTACCGCTGGCTTGGAGGCATACAGCCAGACCCTGAGAATCCAGGATTCAAAAAATTTGTACTATCGCCCTCTACCCCTGCCGGCTTAGAGTTTGTGAACACCAAATATGAGTCCCCCTTTGGTACAATAGTATCCAATTGGAAGAAGGAATCACTGGGCAACTACCGCTATGAGATGACCATCCCAAAAAACAGTATGGGTATGGTTAATTTAAAGGAGGTTCCATCCCAAAAAATAAGTATCACTAAAAACGGGGTATTACTTAAAAACAGCAGCATAAAAAATCTGGAAACAGGAAAGTTTGAACTCAATGAAGGGGTTTACTCCATTGTTGTATCACCTAAATAATAACCATAAAACGCCATTACTTTATTACAGGCCCCAATTTCTGCTCATGTATTTAAGTAATGGTTTGACACCTATAACTCCCATGAATTCACAAACTTACACCATTAAAAAGCATATTTTTTACTGCCTACTATTAGTGCCATTTTGGACCATAATGGCCCAAAACAATATTTCTGCGGGAGCAGACGAGCGCACGCCTTCCAAGGCGCAATATTTTAGTTGGATCAACAATACCAATGAAGGGGCCACAGCGGAACATACCAAGATCAATTTAGATTTTTTTGGTTGGCTTAAAGAAGAATATGGGATGCAACTGGACATTTATGCCTTGGATGCCGGGGCCATAGATGGCAAGAATTTTTATGGCAGTATTTATTCCGATAGGTTTAAAAAACAATTTCCCGATGGCTTTGACCCTATTTACGAACAAGCTAAAACCTTGGACATAAGATTAGGGGTTTGGGGAGGACCTGACGGATTTGGGGATACACCCGAGGAAGAAAAGGCGAGAATAGATCAAATGGTAAAACTATGTAGGGATTATGATTTTGCCCTGTTCAAATTTGATGCTGTTTGTGGTCCCCTACGCCCAGAAAAAGAAGATGCCTTTATTACTATGATGGAAGAAGCCCGTGATCATAGTCCTGATTTAATATTGTTAAACCACCGCCTGGGTCTTGATAAAGCCAAACCCTATGCCACTACTTTTCTATGGGGAGGCAATGAAACCTATATTGATGTTCATATGGCAAATACTATGACAGCGCCACACCATAGAGCACAGGCAATGTCCAGAGGACTTGTTCCCGACTTACAACGCCTAACGGAAGACCATGGTGTTTGTATTTCATCATGTTTGGATTATTGGGAAGACGATTTGATATTGCAATCCTTCAATAGGAGCTTAATTCTCTCTCCAGAAATTTACGGAAATCCTTGGCTTTTGAATGACGATGAATTTTCTAAATTGGCCCATATCTACAACCTTCATAAAAAATACAGGGATATTCTAGTTGATGGAAAAATCCTTGGTGATTCCTATGGTCCCAATGCCGTTTCTAGAGGGGATGGCAAAACTCAAATATTAAGCCTTAGAAATTTAAATTGGGAAACGGCAACATATTCCATAACACTAAACGAAGAAATTGGCCTTAAGGCTGAAAGGGATATAACCCTGATTCAATTACATCCTACAGAAAAATTGATAGGGACATTTTCAAAAGGAGAAACCATTCCTGTTGAAGTGCTCCCCTTTAGAGCTTCATTGCTTTTGGCTACGACTGAAGAATACGAAGCTCCCCTTATAGTCGGGGCAAACTTTCAAACCATTAAAAATGTTTCCGGCGCCCCAACTGAAATAGAGGTTTTAGGAATGCCGGGAACTACAGCCAACATACAACTCTTAGGTGGGGAACAATACACCTCAGCGGAAATCAATGGTAAAAGTGTTCAACAATTACTAAAAGCAAAAAAATTAAAACTGAAATTTCCCGGAAAGGAATTAAAACAAAACTTTCATCGTAAACTAAATCCGTTCACAGAAATAGCTATTCCGGAAGATGTAGAAACCCTATACGAAGCTACTGTTTTTGCCGCCGATAACAATGCTTTGGAAGTACGCTCCTTGCTGCGATCGGGAGAAACCAACATTCCCGAGGTGAAAGCTGCCCGGGATGCATTTTTTAATCAAGAAGCTTTTGTCAATAGAGGTGTTTGGGACAAAAATTTATTCGACGGCAATCTGGAAACCGGATTTTGGCCACAAAAGAAATATCGATTGGATACACGTATCGAAGGAGGTACTTTTAGATTGGATTTAGGGGAAACCACCTATTTGGACAAACTTATAATCACTGTTCCCAATGAATTTTCCTTACAACCCCAACTTGTTGGAGAAGGTAACATCGTTGAAATCTCTACCGATCTGGTACATTGGGAAGAACTAACTTACCTGGCTGCCAAGCAATCCGAAATAAGCATTGGAAAAAAAGTACGCTATCTCAGATTTAAAACTTCCCCCCAGCAAATCGTAGAGATTGAAGGTTGGGCCAAAGGACAAAAATTGGATAGAAGTTTATGGAAGGCCTCCAACCTATTTGCCTATCCTAGTACGAAAAAAGCGCAAAAAGTATGGAAGTCCAGAATAGTATTGGATGAAATAACCGAGGGCAGTTATCTCTCCGTGGCCTTAAATGGCAAACATGGTATTGAAGGTGCCTATGCCGCTGCCAAAATGGGTGATAAATATATAGGCTCTCCGGATAGAGCTTCGTCATACCCTGCCAACAATTGGGAATTTATGACCTCCCGAAGAGACAAGAACTACACCTATTTTATTCCTTTGGACAAAAGTATGATAGGTAAGGAAATAGAAGTTTTTGTTATGGGCTACGATAAGGACAACCTGAATTTTGATCCAGAATTGTGGATTACAGCCTATCCACACCCTTGGGAAAAGGTAAAAATTACCTTAAATAAAAAGTAGTCCCTTAAAATGATCAAAAAGAACACCTTATACCTTTTCATAGCAATACTATCAATCACACACAAATGAAAAAGTTGAAAAAAATTCTTTTTGTCCTGCTAGCTAATTTAATTTTAATAGGATGCTCACAAGATTCCAATAAAACAAAAAGACCTAATGTTATCATTGTGGTAACGGACGACCAAGGTTTTGGCGATTTGGGATATTATGGTAATCCACATGTACAAACCCCTACCCTGAATAGTTTTGCAAAAGAAAGTGTACGATTTGACCAGTTTATAGTATCCCCAGTTTGTGCGCCTACACGTGCCTCATTGATGACCGGAAGATACTCTTTAAGGACAGGGGTTAGGGACACCTATAGAGGAGGAGCTATTATGGCCACAGAAGAAATAACCATAGCAGAAATGCTTAAGGAGGCGGGCTATACCACTGGCATGGTAGGCAAATGGCACTTGGGGGACAACTATCCTTCCAGACCACAAGACCAAGGCTTTGATTACACCCTACGACATTTATCAGGAGGAATAGGCCAGCCAGGCGATTGGCCCAATACCAAAAAAGGACAGCGTAGCTATTTTGACCCCATTCTTTGGAAAAACGAGGAAATGTTCCAAAGTAAAGGTTATTGTACCGATGTTTTTACTGAGGCAGCCATGGACTTTGTAGAGGATAATAAAGAACAACCTTTTTTCCTATACCTATCCTACAACGCGCCACATGCCCCTTTACAGGTACCCCAGGAGTACTATGACAGATATAAGGACATTGATCCTACCTCAGGTTTTGAAAATGACGGAAGACCTTTTCCGGAAATGGACGAACGCATGAAAGAAAATGCCAGAAAGGTGTATGCCATGGTAAGCAATATAGACGACAACCTAAAAAAGCTATTTAAGCAATTGGAAGATTTAAAGTTGGAAGACAATACCTTGGTCATATTTATGACGGATAATGGTCATCAACATGATCGTTATGCCGCAGGCATGCGGGGTAGAAAGTCATTTGTTTACGAAGGTGGGGTTAGGGTTCCAAGTTTCTGGAGACTTCCTTCCAAGTTTAAAGGCGATAGGGATATTAAAACCCCTGCTGCCCATTATGATGTACTGCCTACCCTTGCAGATCTATGCAATCGTCAATTGCCCACCGATAGAATTATTGACGGAAAAAGTCTTGTCCCGTTATTATTCAATGAAAATTCTACATTGGACAATCGTACCATTTTACGCAGTTGGGTAAGGGGCGGACCGGAAAAGTATAATAATATCTCTATAAGAAAAGAGCAATATAAACTAGTTGGTAATACCGAGGATACAGCAGGAATAGAGGCGTTTGAACTATTCAACATTCTGGATGACCCATATGAGCAAAATAATATTATTGGCACCAACACTTTGGAGTCCCAAAAACTAAAAGATGAAATGGATATTTGGTTTGATGAAATGACCAATTCTCCCAATTTTATAAATGCACAACCAGCTGTTGTTGGAACAGTTCATGAAAATCCCTCAGTACTTAACTTAAATGATGCCGTATTTGAGAGAAATGAAGCTATGGCCCAAGATATAGCTGGCTGGGAAATAGTGGCAGCAGAGGCCGGAAATTACGATATTAGAATTAATTTGGGCAGGAAAAGTGTATCGGAAGTCCATTTAAATTTATATGTGGGTGATTTGAAAATAAAAAGAGACTATAATGAGCTTTCCGACGGAATAATAGACATTAAAAATATTCAACTACAGAAGGGAGCAACAAAATTGACCCCCATCATAACCGGTAAAAATATCGGATATATCAAACCTTTTTATGTGGTGATGACTAAAATAGATTAGCTAATGCCGTGCCCAGCTCCTGGCAGGATTTCCGTTTACTTAGGAAAGCGTTGCTATTTTTATATTGGGCATATACTTACCTGTGGTTATTAAGTAGCTTTAATCAAGTTAAACATCTATAAATTTAATAATGCTGATTAAACGGCGGAGACGAAACCGAAGAGGTAAAGGAGTATTGAATATTCAGTATTGAGAATCTAGAGCCTAGATGCTAGAGCCTAGACATAAGGCTTATATTGAAAGTTTAAAAGTTGCCGAACCAGTCATTTCGAACGAATGATAGTGAGGAGAAACCTAAGCTTGAGCGAAGGTTCACGAACACCCGTAAAATAGAAATGTCATGAGCTAAATCACACAAGTGACTCCAGCCTAATATGTGCGACTTCTCGTCGTCCCGAAAAGGGACTCTGTCGAAGTGACCAAAAGTCCTCCCCCTAGCCCCCTCCCGAGGAGGGGGAAAAATTCCAGGTCAATTTTATATTTGCCAATTCCCTCCCCTTTGGGGAGGGTTAGGGAGGGGTCCAAGGGAAGGAGCCCTTGGTGTCGTCATGGCGAGTTTACCTGCCGATAGGGAGGCCTGCCTAGCCGGCAGGTGCAGCGTGGCAATCTTCTTCTTTCAATTAACAATAAACAATTTCAAATTCAAGGTCGCAAATTGCTGTAATAGTCATTTCGAATGCATATGAGAAATCGCACAAGTAGCTCCAGCCTGACATGTGCGACTTCTGTCCCGTTAGACTTTGGAATACGCCTCCCTACGAAAGGCCGTATCGACCAAACAACATTACACTTAAACATGCCTTTTAGGATTCCAATAAAGCCCTTCTATTTATTCAGTTTTGGTCCTTGGGGTTTGGAATCTTTGCCATAATCGATATACCCTGCAGCGTTTAAATTATAGTTCCACTTATCAATATAATACTGCCTTGGCCTGAATTCATCTCCTATTTTACTTAATTCCTTTTGAAGTACCACTTCCATTTCCTCCTGCAATTCCTTATACTCAGGCTTATTGATCAAATTGTTCATTTGGAGTGTATCCTTCTCATTGTCGAACAGGAATAATGGCCCGTCAAGGGTTTTCACATAGGCATAACGACTAGTGTAAACACCCCTGTATTCGTCCGACTTACCTGCAAAGGGGGAGACGTTCATGACAAGTGTTGCCTTATCCTTTTTAAGTTCGGGGTTTGTAATTACTTCGGCCATACTCTCCCCATCAACAAATTCTGGCACTGGCAAGTCTGCAAGCGACAAAAGCGTTGGAAGAATGTCCGGAACGTTGATAGGGGCTTCAATTTCAATCTTCTTATTTCCAAAACGAGCCGGATATTTGAGGAGGAAAGGCACTCTTACCGATTCTGCCCAGGGCACTTGCTTTTGTTTGGGTTTAACACTATGTGAACCCAACATTTCACCATGGTCGGAAGTGAAGACAATAATGGTGTTTTCGGAAATTCCAGCAGCGTCTATCGCCTTTTCCAAGTCGCCAATGCACTTGTCCAAGGCCAGCATATGAGCATAGTACCCCACTGCTTCCTTTTTGGCTATCGCCTTCATGTCATCTGCAACATTGCCTCTAAGGATTATATCCTCTTCATTGAACTGCTCTTGAAATTCTTTGGGAGCACTGGCATGCGGAAAGTGTGGTGCGCCCCATGCGAGAACCATAAGAAAAGGTTCGTCATCCCCTGCATTTTTCTGGATATAAGAGATGGCATCCTGGGTCTCGGCATATGGACCATAGCCTTCCCATTTTTTCTTTTCACTATCGTCCCCTTCATAATAAATAAGGTTATTGTAGTCATGGGAACACTCCAGGGCCTTCCAATAATCAAAACCTTGTCTTCTTTCAGGCGGGGTATAGTCAAACCTTCCCATGCCATCTAGATGCCATTTTCCTATATAGCCTGTCTTATAACCTGAATCTTTGAATAGTTCCGCCAGCGTTACGGACTCCTCCGGTAGGTGCAGGTCATTAAAGATCATGCCCGTAGTAGTTGGATACTGCCCTGTCAAAAGCGCTGCCCTATAAGGTGTACAAACGGGTGTGACCGAAATGGCATTTTTAAAGTTTACACCCTGTGCAGCCAATCGGTCCAGATTAGGCATCTTACCTATAAGATTGGGGTCACCGTTATAGCCAGTGGCCTGGGCCCTCCATTGATCGGCAAGCACATAGACTATATTTGGTTTCTTGGCCTTGGTGGTAACCGTTTCTTTAGAGTTTTTGTTTTTGCAAGATGATAAGACACCAATGCAAATTATTAAACACATTACTATGCTACTTGTTCTTTTCATAACTGATGTTTCTATAACTATCTATTTTCTAAATTCCTTCTTTCCTATTTTAGGGATATATGCAACTCTGTGGGCTTGTTGATATCAACTGATCATACTTTTATAAAAGCTTGCCTCCTTATCTTATTTTACTTAGCTGGACGTTCAACAGAATACCCCTGCTGTTGATACCTTTCCAAGATGCCCTGCATGCCCTTAATAATTTCAGGATATTCATTATAGAGGTTATTTTTCTGTTCGGCATCGATTTCCATGTTAAATAGTAATCCGGCCGATTCAAAATCCTTATACCCTCTAAGTTCCTTAAAACTTTCCGGCATTTTGGAATGCTCTCCCGAAGGTCCATCTATATAAAGCCATTTTCCCTGCCGCAGTGCCCATATTTTTTCGTTGGTGTTCTGTACAGTAGCCTCTCGCAAAGGGGAACTATAGGTCTTGCCTTTTAAAAGTGGCGTTAAATTATAACTGTCAGGTGCCGCATTTGTGGGTATGCTTGAGTTGGTAATGGATGCCAATGTTGCCATGATATCTACTTGGGATATCACTTCCTTGGAAATGGATCCTGCCTTAATGTGATTTGGCCATTTTACAATAAAGGGAACATGGTGCCCCCCTTCCCAGACATCGCGTTTTAGGCCCCTAAATTCGCCCATACTGAAATGTCCATATTTTTGAGCCCTTTCAAAGGCGTAATGTTCCGGTCCGTTATCGGCACTGAAAATAACTATTGTATTCTCTTCCAATCCTTTTTCTTTTAATGCTTTTAGGACTTGACCGGCCACCCAATCCGTTTGATAAACAAAATCCCCATAAGGTCCTGCCGTAGACTTACCCTTAAACTCATCATTGGGAATTATGGGAGCATGCGGGGACGGAAGGGCGAAATATAAAAAGAAAGGCTCTTTGCTATCCTGTTTCCCTATCCATTCCACCGTTTTTTTGGTCAGCGTGGGCAAAACCTCATAAGGGTTCCAACCTTCCACCTTGGGGCCAGGTCTAAATTCCCATTCCCCTTCCTCTATATCAAAGCCCACATTGTGAACATCCATAACACTTTCCGGCAATTGTACAAAACGGTCATTTTCCATCCAGGCATAGGGAGGAAAGTTAATGGTTCCATCACCAAAATAATAATCAAATCCCCTGTCCAAGGGCCCACCGCTAATAGGCTGACTCCAGTCCACGTCCTCTGGTTGGTAAAATTTTCTCATTCTTCCCCATTGCATTACCTCCCCCGAAGGTTCATTCTTAAATTTCCAATTCCATCCCAAATGCCATTTACCTATACAAGCGGTTTTATATCCATTGTTTTTAAGTAACTGGGGCAAGGTAACATCACTATCATCAAAAAAAGGTTTCCCAAAAGCGCCTACAATGCCGAATTGCCTCCTCCAATGATAGGTCCCCGTAAGAAGAGCATACCTACTGGGGGAACAAATCCCAGAAGAGCTGTGCGCATCTGTAAAGCGCATGCCTTCAGAGGCCAATTGATCCAGATTTGGGGTTGGTATCTTTGAATCCGGATTTTGGATATGAAGGTCTCCATATCCCATGTCATCAGCATAAATAATGATGATATTGGGCCGTTCTTGTGCCATGGATCCCATAGGCACAATAATAAAACTCAAGGTCATTAACAGTAATCCAATCTTTGTCATATTTTCTTATTAAAAGAGTTCATATACACCCAATATTAAAAGCTCCCTTATCAGCTATATTTATTGCACAGTAAGAATGAACAATATTAAAAAAAAAGCTGGCACAGTTATGTAGCCAGCTCTTTTTAAATAAACACTATACTATATTATTACCAGTTAGGATTCTGGGTCAAATTATTATTTAATGTAAGTTCATCAATAGGTAAAGGCAGTAGGTAATCCCTGTTAGGGTCAAAACCATAAGCACCTCCACTTAAGAAATTCACATAAGGATCCAAAAATCCATCCCCATCAACAGTTAAATTAGGATATTTCGCCTCAATCTCAGCTGTGTAAGTGGTCCCTAAAGGTCTGGTACCTACAAATAAATTGTGTGCTCTCCATCGCATTAAATCATCCAAACGGTTCCCTTCTCCGAATAACTCAACCACACGTTCCCTTCTCACCTCTTGAACATAATCTGGCAAAGTGTAACCATAATCTGGCCACTCTGGGTCTGGTGTAATGGCATTTAATATTAGATGTGGCATACCCACTCTATCCCTCAACTGATTGATAGATAAGTCAAGATCGGTTTGGGTTACAGTTCCCAATTCTGCCTTGGCCTCGGCATAAATTAGAAGGGCCTCCGCATATCTGAACAAAATATAGCCAATATCGCGTGTTCTCTGATTATTCTCTACTATTTCCTTGGATCTCCATTTTTCTATGGAATAACCTGTAGGGTTACGGGTCATATCAGGTATAGTAAAAAAAGACTCATCGCCATTTAACGCTACAATATCCAAATCCCCGGGTGCCATTACTGATTGTGCCAATCTCGGGTCACGGTTTACCTCAATTTCATCCAAGGTAGCATCTCCGACAAAATCGTCGCTCACAGAAATAGGGTCACCATCAGATGCAAGGTAATACTTGGTCATTTCCCTGGTCATCCCTGACAAATTAGGTTGGTTCCATAAGGAATTCTGTATGTTGTAGGTTAGGTAATCATAATGTTTGTACAACATAACTTCTGGGTTACCACTATAATCTGTCTGAACGAATAGATCATAGTAGGCCATATCCACATCCCCGGTAGAGATGGAATAATTACCTGCATCTATTACGGTCTTAGCAGCATCTGCAGCTATTTGTAAAAATCCAGATCCATCGGTGCTACCTGCAAAATCGGTTCCTTGATGATATTTCTCCCAGGTACCTTCGTACAAGGCTACCCTAGCTTTAAACTGTGCAGCGATATCCTTATTTATTCTAGATGGCCCTACTTCAGATGCATATTCCAACTTAGCTATTGCCAAATCAAGTTCATCAAGGATAAAATTGGCCACTTCAGTTCTAGGACTACGCGCTCCATATAATATAGCTTCATCCTCCAAGTCCAACACCTCTGTTATTATAGGTAGGTCACCAAAATCCTTGAACAGTTCAAAATAGAACCAAGCCCTAAAGAAATGTCCCTCACCAACATAATGTTCTATCAAATTTCCGGTTTCTGCACGGGACGCATTTTCAAGAAAATAGTTTGCTCTACGAATATTCGTCCAACTCCAACCACCACCGGAGGCAGGTACAGATACAGTTCCATCCAATCTACCGGCATTTGATGCCCCAAACCAGGTACTGGATTGGGCAATAATGTCCGTTCCAACATCTAAGGAAGGCGATGCACCGGCACTAGGCCAACCTGGCAAAGTGTTATACAGCTGATTTAGGTACAATTGTAAATCTCCTTCAGTCTTCCAGAAATCTGCATCAGAAATCTGATCTAGCGGTGTTTTGTCCAACAACTCGCTGTCACAGGAATTAAATGTCATTCCCGCAAACAATATTGTGATTATATATATTATCCTTTTCATTGTTTTAATTTTAGAAGTTAATGTTTAGTCCTAATGAAACCATTTTACTTATAGGATATTGGTCACCTATGCGTCCGTCCCTCCCATCAAATGCTTCAGGGTCATAGATCATTAAATCTGTAAATGTGAGCAGGTTTTCTCCAGATACATATATTCTGACACTGGACATTTTAGCCTTGCTGGTTATCTCTTTTGGAATTGTATACCCAACTTGAACATTCTTTAGACGCATGTAGGCTCCATTTTGCAGATACCTTGTAGTAGTATAACCATAGTTCTTATTGTTCTGTCCTGTAAATTGGTTATATGCATTTGGAAAATAGCCATCGGTATTTGGTCCCAACGGGTTTGTAGTGTCCTCGGCTCTAAAATAATCTAAATGTTCTGTATATACATTAGCATGTAGGGGTCCATTGGCTGGCCCTCTAAAGGTTCCCAATCCTCTAAGATCCAAATCCCTTTTACCTACACCCTGTATAACAAAAGAGGCATCAAATCCTTTCCAGGAAGCATCGGCACTTAAACCAAATTGAAAACGAGGAGTACTATTCCCTATTACTTTTCTATCACCTGAATTGTCTTTAGTATTGTCCCCTATATCAATAACATTATCACCGTTCAAATCCATATATTTTACGTCTCCAGGAAACCAAGCTCCAGAATAAATGAAGGATTGGTCGTTCTCCCAACCAGCAACATCATCAGCAGTTTGAAAAAGACCGGCTGTTTCCATTCCCCAGATCTCATTGAGTTGCATCCCTTCGTAATAATTGTTCAATAATTTCGTAGGGTTGTTATATTTAGTTATCTCACTTTTATAATCGGATAAAACACCTCTTACACCATAAGAAAAATCATTGGAGGTGTTTCTCCAAGAAAGCTCAAGCTCCCATCCAGTAGTAGTTACTTCACCACTATTTATTTTTGGCACACTAGTACCCAAAACTTCTGGCACAGATTCTCCTGGCCCAACAAGATTATCTATTTTTGATTGGTACCAGTCAAAAGTAAGACCAAGTCTATTATTCAGGGTTCTAAGGTCCAACCCAAAATCGACCGTATTCACTTTTTCCCAAGTCAAATTAACACTGGAAAGATTTGGTATCCCTACAGTCCATAATTGTTCTCCGCCAAACAACCAAGATGATTGACTAATTGGCAAGGAAGGAACATACAAATAATTACTTACATTTTGGTTTCCGATGGAACCATAGGAACCTCTAAACTTCAAGAATTCTATTTGATCCTTTAGAGGATAAAAGTTCTCTTTGGAAAGCACCCAACCACCAGAAAAAGAAGGGAAGGTACCCCACCTGTTATCTGAATCGAACCTTGATGAACCATCTCTTCTCACGTTCATCTCAAATAAGTATTTTTCGGCATAATTATAGTTGAATCTTCCAAAAACGCCTTGAGTAGACCAATGTCCTTTATCATCGCTTATGGTTTTTTCACCAACTGATGTATTAATGGAAGGAATGGCATCGGTCAACAAATAAGCAGATTGTGCGAACAAATTGGAATAGCTGTACTTTTCCTGCTGATACCCTGCCATTGCATGAAAATTATGATTCCCAAAACTTTTGGTATAGGCCGAGTAAATGTTTGGCGACAAATAAGTATTGGTCCATAGACTAGAATAGTAGCGGGTGCTTTCCTGGTTAGAGGAAGTTATAATTGACCCTCCATTGCCATCTGGCACAGCGCTGGGCACTGTTGGGAATCTAGATTGTTGACTATTATCATTAGTACGGTAGTTAAACTCAATATTAGTTACCCAATCCTTTATTGGTTCAAGGGTTACCCTAGGAGAAAGTATCAATTGTCTTTTTGTCTCAAGGGATTTTTGCAATTCCTGCTCACCAATTCTACCTGTCCAAACATCTGTCCCTGGGTAAAACGCCGGCTTGGTAGGTTTTAGTCTTGTCATTAGCAATGTAACGAATGACCTACCTGATCCAGAAGTAGCATGTGCTGGATATTCCTGTTCTTCATATTTGTATTTAGTTAGAAGAGAGATATCCATCCAAGGAGTGGCTTTTGTGCTAATTTTTGCATCAATATTATAACGGGTAAAATAATCCTTCCCCACTTTTAACAGACCTTCTTCGTCATAATAGCCACCGGACACATAATAGGACGTTTTATCAGTACCCCCAGAAAAACTCAGGTTATGCTTAATTCGAGAACTGGTTTCTTTAATAAGCAGAGACTCCCAGTCCGTAGCTGCAGAAGCATTTAATCCGTCTACACCAAGATCCCATGCCAAACCATTTGCTGTCTCTTCAACTTCTGGAGCACTACCCGGATTGGCCAAATTCTGAGCTATCCATTCCAATCTAGTCTCACTGTAATACGGACTCCCTCCGGCATTTTCACTGGCCTGGTTCATTGTATAGGCAAAAGATAATGCATCTGCATTTTGAGGCATATTCATTGGGGAAGTGACCGCATAATTCGTAGAATAAGAAATATTGACGCCACCGCTTTTCTTTCCACTTTTGGTAGTTATCAAAATAACCCCAAAGGCTGCCCTTGCTCCATATATAGCGGAGGCGGCCACATCCTTTAAAATAGAAATGTTTGCAATATCGCTAGGGTCAATGTCATTTATTCCCATGGGGATATTATCCACTAAAACCAATGGAGCGTTCCCTCCTTCAAGAGATGTTAATCCCCTAATGCTCATATTCATTTCAGCTCCTGGCTCACCTGTAGCACTGGAAGTAGAAATCTGCAAACCTGGGGAAGCCCCTTGTAAAGCTTGTTGGGCATTGGCCACTGGCCTATTGTTGAACGTATCTTCTCCAACAATTGAAACGGATCCAGTTAAATTTTCCTTTTTCTGTACTCCATAACCTACTACTACCGCCTCATCAAGAGCCTGGGCATCTTCCTGCAAAAACCCATCAACTACGGTTTTGTTACCTACCGCTACTTCCAAAGTTTGGTAACCCAAGTAAGAAAACACCAATGTTTTCTCCCCGGCCACTAAGTTTAGTTCATACACCCCGTCAAAATCGGCGATTGCACCATTTGAGGTTCCTTTTTGGATAACACTTGCTCCGGGCAAGGGTCCATCGTTACTGGTTACCGTTCCAGTTACCGTCTGAGCCATTATTCCCATCGTACTAAAAAGGAATAAAAGCACTGCATTGCAAAGTCTAATTTTGCTTTTAAATTTCTGTTTTACTTTCATTTGAGTTGTTGTTTATATTAATATTGGCAATACTATCTTGAATCCTTACTTTCTACTATTAACAAAATATTGATTATTAATATAATTTTAAAAAGTAGATCGTAATTTGAACTGATTTCTTCATGTTTTGGTGATTTTCTATCTAATAAGTTTTAACATTGATTTGCCCATCTTTTTACCCAACCAAATATTGGACTCAGAATTAAAATGGGTATTATCCTTCAATGTTTCCAGTTTATCGGTATTGATGATAAGCACATTTTTATCTGCTGCAGCTACCCTATCTTGGGCGGCTTGGACCACTTCGGTAAAATCAAAATTCCAAGGTGTCTTTCTTAAGAGACCTATGGAAATGCGCCCCATAACAATGGGCAGGTCTTTTTTACCCGTTTGCAGCCTCACATCGGTATAGAGGGTTTTGAGGTTCTCTTCATAAGCGTTTGCCCATTCCAAAAATTCTGCATCAGATTCCCCTTGCATCCACAACATGCCACATATTTCATAGGGTGTTCCCTTGCCCTTTAAATTCTCTAGGGCATTCTCCATATTCTGAAGAAATCTAACATACATGGGCTGTCCCGGAAGCCAATGTTTCCATAGTTTGGTACCGCCCCCTGAAGTCTTAACTACAGCTATGGTATGTTTGGGATATTTTTTGGCAAGCAGATGGGTAAACGCAATTTCTGGACCGAACTTGAATTTTCTCCTTTCGGCGAAGGAGTCGGTTCCTAATGGTACCCATATTTTCTTTTTATTGTCCCAGGTCATGCTATTTTCCGGGTGTACGGTATACTCCTCGGGCAGCTCTTCCGATTTCCCGGTACCATCCATATTGGACTGCCCCCCAAGAATAAAGACCTTGACGGGACGTGATGTATCCATTTGCCCCACACCACTTATTGTGGTGAAGAGAAATAGAAGTATTAATATTGGGGGAACTTTTATACTCATTTTTAAATAATTTCTTAAGGGAATCACGGCATTTGCCCTCCCTTTTATCATCGAATTAATTTGTCTCCAAAGCAACAGTGTCTTTATATTGTTCTCGTAGACCTTCCAATTTTGCATGAAGATCCTCGGTTATATCACCATAACCTTCTTCTCCATATAAATTGTGCATCTCTGTAGGATCCTCCTTTAGGTCATATAGCTCCCATTGATCTATATTGTTATAAAAATGGATTAACTTATACCTATCTGTCCTTACCCCATAATGTCTTTTTACGGAGTGTGGACCAGGGTATTCGTAGTAGTGATAATACAGGGCCTCTCTCCATTCAGGTATCTCCTTACCTTCCAAAATTGGCAACAAAGATTCTCCCTGCATATCCTCTGGCACTTCCACTCCGGCCAATTCCAAAAATGTAGGTGCATAATCTATATTTTGAACCAATTCGTCTACAGTACCTTTTTTGAACCTGGATGGCAATTTCATCAGCAGAGGGGTACGGAAAGATTCTTCGTACATAAACCTTTTATCGAACCAACCGTGCTCTCCCAAATAAAATCCTTGGTCCGATGTGTAAACGACAAGGGTATTTTCAGCCAAACCATTTTCTTCCAAATAATCCAATATCTCACCAACACTATCATCCACAGAAGCAATACATCTTAGATAATCTTCAAGATATCTTTGATATCTCCACTCCATCAATTCCTTACCACTAAGGTTGGCTTCTTTGTAATACTTTATCTCCTTATCATATGCCTTATCCCAAGCTGCACGTTGCTCCGGGTTCATACGATTAATTTGGACCTCGAAATACTTGCGTAAGGGACCATCTATTTCCCCCTCCTTATCATACATTTTTAAATCGTTCACAGGACAGAAGTCTTTTATGTGCATCTTCTGGCTTGCTGCCGCCGTCCTGCTATCGTAATTATCGTAGAAATTATCTGGCAGGGGAAACTTAACATCATTGTATTTCTCCAAATAAGTAGTATCGGGCATCCAACATCTATGAGGGGCCTTATGGTGCATCAACATCGCAAAGGGCTTTTCTTGATCCCTATTTTTTAACCAATCCAGACTGAACTTGGTAATAAGACCGGTTACATAGCCTTCTACCCTAGATTTTTCACCCATTTCATTAAAATCAGGGTTATAGTAATCCCCCTGTCCAGGTAAAATATTCCAGTAATCGAACCCTGTAGGATCACTTCCCAAATGCCATTTTCCGATCATAGCGGTCTGATAGCCTTCGCCTTGTAACAACTTGGGAAATGTCATCTGACTTCCATCAAATTTTTGGCTATTGATCTGTTGCCCATTTAAATGGGAAAATTTACCAGTAAGCATTACCGCCCTACTCGGGGAACATATGGAATTGGTCACAAAACTTCTTGTAAACTTTACACCCTCATCCGCTATCCTATCAATATTGGGAGTTTCATTCAATCCCCCATTGTAAGCGCTCATAGCCTGGTAGCCATGATCATCTGTCATAATGTAAATAATATTGGGCTTTTTGGTTGCTACGGCTACCTTTTCATCCTTACAGGAAGAAAGACCTACAATCATAATTAAACCAATCAGAATTAAACAAATATGAAATAATGCAAAAGGTGATTTTCTGTTCGACATTTAAAATATTTAAGTGTTATATAAATTGTTTCGTAATTATTGGCAACTTGTTAAAACTTGATATCAACGGTTGAAAACCATTTTCTTCTCAGGTATTCTTCAACACCCTTTCTTTCCCATTCCTCCAACTCTCTATCTATAAATATCATTTCGGCTATAGATCCTTCCCATAGGCCTTCTGTCCTTGCTAGTCCAGAATCTGATTTGGATTCCAGTTGTACAGTGAGAATAGAAAAGTCCATAGGATTTGGAGTATTGAACGGATCTACTTGATTACCGTTCAGGTAAACCTTTCCATTTTTGGTCTTTGAATCTATATTGTCCATATCGAAAATAGATTTCCCCGGATTCTTGCTTTTCCCCAACAAACTATTGGACCCTCTAAAAAGACTTGTTCCCGGAAAGGACATACTACTTTCCTTATACACCATTATAATGGTCTGATAATCCTTCACTTCTTTTTGCATAAAGGACACCCACACATGATCAAAGGCCGCAACACCTTTTCCATTTAATTGATTTGGCTCATATTTCATGAACAATTCATTGGGGCTTCGCCTGGAAGACCTATCCTTCCAATCCGTTACAGGTCCCCGTTGCGGAAGAATCTCATCCTGTTTTCCATTACCATCCACATCGCTGGCGTCAAACCACATCTTAATACTTTCGTATCCCAATTCTGATGGATCTATTGCAATTGCTCTTTTGTTCGCTAAGTCATCCACCCTGAAACCGATCCTATTTTTGCTCTCTGCCCTAGAAAGATTGTTCTGTGCGCCTAGGTAATAATTTCCTGGCCCATTAGGAACAAAGGAATCCCCTATAGCCAAAGGCTTTTCAAAAATTTCACCTTTTGTGCCGGTTACGTCCTCTGCATACCATTTGTAGGTATAACCCGGAAGTGGACCTACCACTGCCACAGCCCCTTCCCTATTTTCCAATTCTATATTGCCAATCTCAAAAGGATATACCTCAGGTACGGATACGGTTCCCCGTATTACATTTTCACCACTGTCACTTACCACATATTCGTAATTTCCGGGAGCAAGATTTATTCTTTCATTCTGCACGGCCGACTTAGGCTTGACACTTGTAGGAACCCTTAAATAATCAATATTGGGAATAGATTGCCCATTGGAAATAACAGCGACCTTATTTAGTCCTTCATTTAGATACACCTGTGCGGTGGCCACATCCCAACCTGTATATAATGGACGTGTCTGATTAAAGTGCATGGTCTTCGCTTCCGTCTTTCCATTGATGGAAATCTGAGCCTCCGACCCCTTCATGTTGACACCTCCATAGACTACATCGATCGGGTAGACACCACTATTGGCGACCTCTACCTCCCAAGAAATGGAACCTTCACTTCCCTTGCAATCCAGATAAGAATTGTCACTTGCACTAAAAACTGTTTTAATCTCGTAATCTGGAAGTTGAATGTCAGCGTTTTCAGGTTCATAAAGTAAATTATCCCCGTATACATATTCCGCATTCAACCATTGTACCTTATAAGGAGACTGTCCTCCTATAAAACTCAACGATATGGAACCATTGTCCTCATGGATTTCAGAAGCTTTTACATCTGCCACAACCTCTATTGCAGGTTTATTCTTTTTGTTTTTCTTGGATTTTTTAATCGATTTTCCACCGCCCAAACTACTTTCATAAATAGAAATACGGGCAGTTTCCGTTCTAAATTGACTATCAATTACCACTAGATCATAAATACCCACCCCTACATCTTTTAGAGTTTCAGAGCTACTTCCAGTAGACCATTGATAGGTAAAAGGTGGCAGCCCTCCCGCAATGGCAGGCTCAAGAGTGAAGAGTTCAGATTGCTTATCCACCTTCTTAGATTGAATATTGACCGCAATTTTCTTTGCATCCGAGGTTCGAGCTTCATTACTGATGGTCCATTTTACCTCAACTTCAGGGAATTTGGCAAAGGGGGGATCAGGTCTAATATTTGTTGTTTCCTCGGTAATAGAACAAATCAGTTCATATTTGGCAATGGCTCCAAATTCAACTTCAATTTCATCTGGCCCAGTTGCAATCAATTGTCCATTTAGAAACCATCTTACCACTTGGGTATTGGGTTCAGGAACAATATGGTCTACTGCAAAACGAATCTTTTTATTTCCCTTTATTTCAATCGATTTATTTTCCGGGGTACTACTTTTTATGATATCCACCAGGTCATACACCCTCATAGAAACCCTTTGGTTGCACACTGGGCACATTTCCTCGGTATTATCAAATACACCTGCCCCCATAATACAGCCTTGGGCGGTGGACCTATAATAATCTACAAGGTGATATTGATTTCCTTCAAAAGCCCCTATTTTATCAAGGTACTCTGCCTCATATGGGGTTGGTAAGGGCGTAGTGGGCTCTATCCATTTCCTCCATTTAATCTTATCCCTTTCATATTGCAGATCAGCGGAATAAGTAGGAAATGCACTGGTACCTGTTGCGGCCGTAGTATATTCATCCCCTATACTCATACAAGTATGGGAAATTTCATGCAACATTTTACCAATTCCATTACCGGCTATTACGGCATTGCCAACCCTTTTCTCCAGATTCCTGGCCGCTCCGCCACCACCATTTTCCCTATTGGGCATTATTAGAAAAGTAACCCAGCCTGTATATTCATTCGTCCATGGTAAAAATAATTTATCACGGATAGCATCCATAGCCTCAAGATCAATTCCCTTTTTCCACTCAGGAGTATCGGGCATCCACAGGCCATAAACATTAAAAAACTCTTTGTAATTGGCATAGGCCGTTTGGGCCCTTTCATCCCCATACGTAAGTGCAGCTACCAAGGATTCCTCTATATCTTTTACAAATTCGCCCCTCATTTCGGGGGAATTATAAGGCTCCTCGTCCCTAGAGGTCCACTGGTTTACTATTACAACATTGATCCTATTGTTTTTATCACCAGTTACCTGAATAGGGATTAATTCTGATTTTGCTATAAACCCATCTATCTGCTTCTCTGTCCATTTTCCATAGGCTCCTTCCTCTTCTTGGGAATAACCCTGAAAAATTGATAATAAAGCAAAACAAACAAACGCAAAGCATTTCTTCATAGCTGGGGGAACTTAAATCTTTAATATCCTTAATTGATCAACCTTGAAACTCCCAAAGTCCATCAGATGGATTAAACAATCATATTTTAATTTATTAATAAAAAGTTAAGAAACTTATTATCAATACTCAACTCATATTAACAATTCAACAAAAATATCATGTAAACTATTAACTTTTAATTGCAATATTAGCCGATTACAATACTATTTTGACCAAATTAGCAATATAATTAGCAATAAACTCAATAATAAACCACAAAAGTAAAAAGATAGATCACATCAACCTATTACAAAAACATAAAAATTTAATAAAATTTTAAGAAAAATATTATTTCAAAGTCAATTATTAAATAATCTTTAATAAGTCACTTTATGTTGTAATTTGCAGACCAGAGCGAAGGAATAATTGGAAATGAAGCAATGATTTAATGTGGAAATGAGTCAATGTGGAAATGTACCCATGTAACAATGGGTGGTTAATTTGATAATTAGTTGATTTGGTAATTTGAAGATGGGTTAATGTAGAAATGTACCTATGGGTAATGAGTTAATGTGAAAATGTACTAATGAGACAATGTACCAATGGGGTAATGGATAAATTTGATAATGAGGAAATGTGGTAATTTGAAGATGGGAAAATGTACCAATGGGGTAATGATTTAATGTGGAAATGGAAGGACGCGTTAAGTTCTGTCGTCAGTTCGAGTGAAATGGCGATAGCCATTTTGTATCGAGAACAGGTTAAGTGTACGGCGTCCACTTCTCGATAAAATTTAGCTCCACTTCGTTATGCAAAACCACTCGAAGTGACGACTTTCAACTTTTAAACATTGAACATAGAACATTGTACACTGCTAGAAGCAGATTGCCGCGCTACGCTCGCAATGACGAAATTGCCAAGAGTGAAAATGAAAAAGACACAATCTAGAGAAAAGAGAAATGGATCAATGTGGAAATGGGTTTTTGGGTTAATGTGGAAATGGAAGGACGCGTTAAGTTCTGTCGTCAGTTCGAGTGAAATGGCGATAGCCATTTTGTATCGAGAACAGGTTAAGTGTACGCCGTCCACTTCTCGATAAAATTTAGCTCCATTTCGTTATGCAAAACCACTCGAAGTGACGACTTTCAACTTTTTAACATAGAACATTGTTCACTGCTAGAAGCAGATTGCCGCGCTACGTACGCTTGAGGGCTGGGCTGGCTCGAATAGACAAAGGCAGTCACTTCGAAAGAGTCCCTTTTCGGGAAGACGGGAAGACGTACAAGTGCAAACCAGTTTTAAGAATTCATTCTTTATAGTGTAGGTATTACCGGTAATGTATATTTTTAAGCTGTAAATGAATAATCCCTTCATTTGATTGTAGAAGGATAATAAAATTAAAGGTTATGAAAAATAATTTCTATAAGAAATTCATCATTATAGTTTCAATTTTATGCTGTAATATATCAATAGTTAAAGCTCAAATAAAAAATGCCTCTTTTGAAAAAAATCAAATAACTGGTGAGAGCCAGATAGTAAAAAAACTCAAAGGCTGGACCATTAGCAGCGGCAATGTCGAATTGATTGCTAGTAATGTATTTTCGGCCGTTGAAGGAAATCAAGTACTGGATTTAAATGGAAACCAACCTGGGAGTATTGTACAGACCATAAAAGGGCTTAAAAAATCTACTGATTATGCTTTAAAATTTGAATACGCAGACCAAAAAGGGAGACAGCGCGATGATCAAACGTTGTTGGCAACTGCTAATGTTGTTATTAACGGTATAACGGTGGCAACACTCCGAAACCTATCACCAGCACCCAATTATATTGGAGGCATTGGTTTCGGCTTTAAATCAACAGCCAAGGGTACCGCAACTATTGAATTTGTTTCAACCACAAAAGGGGATATGGGGTTGGTAATTGACAACCTTAGAATAATAGAGGGACAGCCTTCAAAACCTCCGGTAAATGACCATTTAGTAAATGGTGGATTTGAAATGAAAGTGATTAGTGAAAGTGGAAACCCACATTTATATGGAGACCAGCTGCCGGGATGGTTGATCATGCAAGAGAATATAGACCTTATTGCCATTGACCGCTTTGGTTCACCAAGTGGAAAATGGGTTATTGATCTGGGTGGCCATGGGCCAGGCGGCATAGCACAAACCATAACCAACTTAACACCAGGGGTTAAATATCGTTTGTCGGCATTATATTCCCGTCATCAATCATGGGATCAACAAGATCCACTTACCGGTGAAATCTTTATTGATGATGAGTTGGTTTTAAGTTTAAACAGGGACAAATTGGCAAAAGCACCCCGTTGGGAAAGAATAGCGCACGATTTTATAGCGCCATCAGATGGAGAAATAACACTCTCATTGTTTTCAACAGCATTAAAAGTAGGTGGTGGAATTTTATATGACGATATTAAGATTGAAAAGGTCAGTGATATTGTTGAACCAAAAAAAATACCCGTATTGATTATTGATGGTTTTAGCAATCACAATTGGGAATTGAATACTGAATATTTACAAAAAATACTGGAGTCCACAGGGAAGTTTACAGTATCGGTTAGCACTTGTCCAAATCAAAAAGAAAATGAATCGGACTGGAAAAATTGGAATCCTGATTTTAATTCATATCCTGTAGTTATACAGACGTGCAATAATATTTTTAAAGAAGATACTTTGCAATGGCCCAATCATGTAAAACAAGCTTTTGAAAAATATGTAACAGAAGGCGGTGGGGTTTACATGTATCACGGTGCGACCAATGCCTTTAAAGGATGGCCTGCATATAATAAAATGTTAGCTTTAGGATGGCGAGATAAGGATTTTGGCGTAGCCGTAACCATCAATGACAAAGAAGAACTGGAGATTATCCCAAAAGGAGAAGGTGAAAACACAGGGCATGGTGCACGAACAGATGCCTTGGTAACCCGAATAGCTGGTCATCCCATTCATATTGGTATGCCAAAATCTTGGATAGCAGCCGATGTAGAGATTTACCGTTACGGAAGGGGCACTACCGAAAACCTAGAAGTATTGTCGTATGCCAAAGACCCAAAAACGGAGTTAAACTTCCCAATGGAATGGACGGTTAAATTTGGGAAAGGCAAGATTTATTGCTCTACCTATGGCCATTTGTGGAAAGATCAAGAATGGCCACCAAATATCCGTTGTACCGCATTTCAACAGTCCATGACAAGAGCGCTACAATGGTTAAGCGGGAATGTGGTAGACAATTATGTTGAACCTGATTTTCCAACTTCTGAAAGTACCGTTTTGAGACCACCTATTTTAGATTAAACTATAATAAATTATGATGTGTAACCCAAAAATCTCTTTTTCTACTAAAACCTTCAATATCTATTTATTGCTATTCGCTTCTATCTTACTTTCCTTCTTGTCGTGCGGCAGAGAAGAAGGAAAAATAGATTCAACTATTGAAAAAGATACAGACCCGCTTGATAATTACACAGATTGGTCAATTTATAGAGGTGACAAAAAGGGCAATCAATATTCAGAATTAGCACAAATACATGCTGCCAATGTACATAAGTTAGAGTTGGCATGGCAGTACAGAACAGGTGATGCCACAAAAAACTCGTCCCTACAAGTTAATCCGATTATTGTTGAGGGGCTCATGTATATATCTACTCCTAGCTTAAATGCGGTAGCTTTGGATGCCGCAACAGGAAAAGAAGTCTGGGTTTTTAATTCTTCAAAATTCAATGAAAATCAAACTGTTTTTAAGGGCAGAACAAGAGGTGTTACTTATTGGAGTTCCAAAGACGGTAAAGACCAACGTATTTTTCTTTTTGTGAAAAATAGGGTTTATGCCTTGGAGGCGAAAACAGGAAAACTAATTACCTCATTTGGCACAAACGGACATATTGATTTAAGGGAAAATTTAGAGATGGATATTAATAAAGCATCCATTGAAGTAACGTCGCCTGGCATTGTTTATGAAAACTTCCTAATTATAGGTTCCCGTGTTCCCGAAGGTTATGATTCAACTCCCGGTAATATTAGAGCTTATGATGCTGTAACAGGAGATTTTAAATGGGTTTTCCGTACTATTCCCAAAGAAGGTGATTTTGGATTTGACACCTGGCAGTTTAAAGAAGGGGAAACCTATGGAGGTGCCAATACGTGGAGTGGTTTTACTGTTGACGAAAAACGTGGTTGGGTATTTTTAGCTACCGGCTCGCCAGCTTATGATTTTTACGGGGGAAACAGAAAAGGTGAAAACCTTTTTGGCAATTGTGTGTTGGCCCTCAATGCAAAAACCGGTGATCGTATTTGGCATTACCAAACTGTTCATCATGATATTTGGGATTATGATAATCCATCAGCTCCTATCTTAATAACAATTAGTCATGGCAAAGAGAAAAAGGATGCCGTAGTACAGCTTACAAAAATGGGACTAGTATTTGTTCTGGATAGAGAAACGGGAGAACCGCTTTTTCCCACTTTGGAAACACCCGTTCCAAAATCGCAGGTTGAGGGCGAAGAAGCATGGCCCACACAACCCATCCCAACCAAGCCACTTCCTTTAAGCCGCCAAGGCATTACAGAAGCCGACTTGACCACTATTTCTCCAGAGTCCAATGAATATGCAAGAAAAAAGTTCAATAACTATATGTCAGCAAGTTTGTATGCCCCACCTTCGGAAAGAGGAACAATAACAAGTCCTAGTGTATTAGGGGGCGTAGAGTGGCAAGGCGGGTCTTATGATCCATATACCAATATCCTTTATGTTAATTCCAACAATGTAGCCAGCATATCCAAACTAAAAAAAGTTTACGAATCTACGGATAGCTCCAACTTAACAAATTTGCAATTGGGGAACGAAATATATATTAAAAACTGTGCCTCTTGCCATGGTCTAAACCGTGGTGGTGTTCCTCCAACATACCCTTCAGTAATTCATTTGAACCAAACCAAGGAAGAGATAGCATCAATTATTAAAAATGGCAAAAACATAATGCCAGCTTTTTCTCAATTTACCACTAAAGATCTTAATGCCATTACCGATTTTATTATGAGTAATGATACCGTTTCCAATAATGAAAAAGATATTTTGGAAAAGAAAACAAGGTACACGCATACGGGATATAATCTCTTTTTAGACCAAAATGGATATCCTGCTACTAGCCCGCCTTGGGGAACATTAAGTGCCATTGATATGGGTACCGGTGATTATGTTTGGAAAAAACCTCTAGGGGAATATCCGGAACTAGTAAAACAAAATATTCGCAATACGGGAACCTTAAATTATGGTGGGGCCGTGGCAACAGCTGGGGGTGTTGTTTTTATAGCTGCTACGGCAGACGAAAAATTCAGGGCCTTTGAAAAAAATCGCGGTAATATTCTTTGGGAGTACGATTTACCCGTGGGTGGATACGCTACACCTAGTGTTTATATGCAAAATGGACGCCAGTATGTAGCCATAGTAGCTGGAGGTGGAGGCAAGAACAATACACCTTCGGGGGATTATGTAATGGTATTTGCTTTACCTGAAAGTAATGATAATACCGATGAATCTTTAAAGAACAGTAAGGCGGACTCCGATGGGTGGATTTCTCTTTTTAATGGTGAAACGTTGGATGGATGGGTACATATGAACGGTTCTCACACCTATGCGGTCGAGGATAATGCAATTATAGGAAGAACCACGGAAAAAAGTCCTAATTCTTTTTTATGCTCCCTTCAAGAGTTTGAAAATTTTGAATTGGAATGCGAAGTTACCGTTGATGACGTTACAAACCAAGGCATTCAGTTCCGCTCCTCGGTTCGACCAGTTACCGAAAAGGATCAAGATGCTTGGAGAGCAGGAAGGGTTTGGGGACCACAACTGGAAATTCGTAGAAAGATGGGTGAAAATTCAATTACCACAGGACTTCTTTATGGTGAAGCACTTGGAACCGGATGGCTTTCTTCAAAAGAAAAAGTAGAAACAGGACATGATTATTTTATTTCTGAAGGATGGAACAAAATTAGGATTGTTGCTAATGGCCCTAGAATTCAAACTTTTGTAAATGGTCACTTAATAGAAGATTTAGTAAACGATGAAGTATACAAAACCCATCCTAAGGGCTTTATCGCTTTGCAGATTCATGGAATTAATGGTGAACGTCAATTCACAATGCAGTGGCGAAATATTAAGGTACGTCCAATAAAATAACCACAATTATCCTAAAAAGATGCAATTAAAAAAGGCCTTTTTTTACCGATAATAAGATTTGTGCTGTGAAAAAGAATACAGGTCAATAGAAAAAAGCGTATTAATTCACCCTTCGCTGTTTCATTAACTTAGCTACTGCAGAATCACATTTCTTGGAATAGAGATCTACCAGATTCTTATATTTATCCTCATAGGCCAAATTGGTCACCTCGTTCACATCCTCTTTAAGGTTGTATAGCTCAATGAATTCCGGATTAGCCTCATACCTAATGTACTTCCATTCATCGTCCCTATAACATTCCGTCTTGGGAAGCAAGGACTCCCCTTCCCGTTGATGTTCAAAAAATGCTGAAGACCGCCAATTTTCCGTATTGTCCGTATAAAATGAGATTAAACTTTCTCCTTGATAGGATTTAGGGATCTCCACGCCCGCCAAATCCAATATAGTTGGTGCAATATCCAGGTTCAACACCATTTCTTCAAAGGTTTTCCCCCTGTCCGACTCAGCTTCCCTAGGGTCATAAATCATCATGGGCACACGAAGTGACTGTTCGTGCATCAACCATTTACCTGCAAATCCACGTTCGCCCAAATAGTAACCGTTATCACCCATAAATATAATTACGGTATTGTCCGCCAAACCTTCTTCTTCCAAAGTAGTCCTTAATCTACCTATAACACTATCCACGGTACTGATCATCTTGTAATATCCCTTCACCATTTTTTGGAACTTCTCTGGGGTATCATATCGCCAGTACCATCTTTTTCGATTCATTGAATGCTTCATAAATTCAGGCAAAGCTTCAAAAAATGCAGGATCGGCTGTTCCTGGCACCGGAATTTCATTTTCCACATATAAACTGTCTGCATATTTTGGCCAGAAATACTGTTCTTCGGCACCGTCATCGGCATGGGGCGACCAAAAGGACAACGAAAGACAAAAAGGCTTATCCTTGTCCGACTTAATAAAGTCGATCGCATGATCCCCGTTGATATCAGCAAGATGCTTCTCCTTACCATCTACCATTTTCAGATATGGCCAAAAGGTCTTAATACTGGTGTCGAAAATAGAATCCTCTACACCCTCGTTAACCTTTACACCAAACTTACCTATAAGTCCGGTTCTATAACCTGCTTTTTTTAGCAGATAGGGATAACTATCATACATATACTCATTGTTCAATTTGGGTTTTCCGAAATTAAAGTCATGGGTTCTCTCATACAGACCCGTAAGAATAGTAGCCCTACTTGCTGCACAGATAGGGGTGGTTACAAAGGCATTTTTAAAATAGAGACCCGCACTGGCCAATTCATCCATATTCGGAGTCTTTATTATTTTATTTCCAGCAAACCCAATGGCATCCCAACGCTGATCATCGGTAAGGATAAAAATAATATTTGGCTTTTTCTTTACAACTACTTCTTGCTTCTGCGACCCTTCTTTACATGACGATACAAGTACCAACAATAGAACTACAGAAACCACTTTTATTAATTTTCTCATTTTACTACAATAAAATCCAACTACCTTAAACATTCATTTTAATCGAAAAGCACCACTTTCTGCTCATACCCCTTCCTTAAGAGGTCATCGGGAACAGAAGGCACATATTCACTGATTTTTTGGGCATCTCCGGCGCCTACATAATCCACATAGACAAAGCCTGCACCACTAACCTTATCATTCCCTTTAAACTTAAATGACGACTGAAAACAGGTAACCCCTGCTTTAAGGTCCACTACAAACTTAGCAGATGTCATTTTACTATCCACTTGCACCGTTTGTTCTATATTACCAACTTTCAGGGAAGCACTTTCTATCCTATCCTCCAAAGCACCCTTACTGTTCTCCCCAATTCTTTTGCCCGACTCATTGGGCCACCTGTTTACTGACACCTCGTACCTACCGTCTCGAGCTACGTTTACCGTCCATATCTTTTCCCCATTCCTTGTATGTGCATCATGGGAATACAGCGTAACCGGATTCTCATGCTCAGACCCTACATACATTGTGGCATATTGATCAAAACCTACAGAAACATCCTGCCACCAATCCTCATATCTTTTGTAAAGCTCTTCAACTACTTCGGGGTTTTGTTCCACCACATTATTCTTTTGCCCCCCATCTTTCTTGATATTGTACAATTCCTTTTCCTCCCTATTCACCAACCTCCAATCTTTGGTTATTACCTGGTATTCCTTATCCTTTACAGGGTATTCCACACGTTGGTTGTGGACGATAACCGCTCTATCGTCTTTCCATGTATTAATTTCCCCGTTTAATAGTGGCGTTAAACTCCTACCATCAAACTTTAAACTATCCGCGGCCTTAAGCCCGCAAAGTTCTATAAGCGTGGGAAGTACGTCTATATGTGCAGAAAGTGCATCTATATCCTTTCCACCCTGAATTC
Organism: Arenibacter algicola; assembly: GCF_018860365.1. Classification (GTDB taxonomy): domain Bacteria; phylum Bacteroidota; class Bacteroidia; order Flavobacteriales; family Flavobacteriaceae; genus Arenibacter; species Arenibacter algicola_B. Next base: position 790,339 of record NZ_JAHKPO010000003.1, on the reverse strand, counting down.
CTCCTTGTGGCCAACGAATAAAAAACGGCACTCGGTGGGCATTCTCATAACCCCATATTTTCGCCCCTCGCATACCTGCAGTATAGCCTTCCTCCACAAAACCTGTTTCAAAATCCATCTCAACCCCTCCAAACCATGGACATGGACCATTATCCGTCATAAAAATAACTATGGTATTATCGTCCAATCCAAGCTCGGTGATCTTTTGAAATAAGGTAGCAACATCTTCATCTATTTTTTCCACCATCCCGTAATACTTTGCCAAACGTTCCGAAACCTTACCCCTAAAAGGCGCTACATATTTTTCGTCCACGTTCAAGGGCGCATGGGGCAAGTTGGTGGGTATATAGCAAAAAAATGGTTCGTCCTTATTTTTTTCTATATAATCAATAGCCTCGTTAAACCAAACCGTATTACAATAGCCCTCATATTTCTCAAATTTACCATTGTGCTTATAGGTATCATCATAATAGTCGTTTCCCCAAAAATCCGGAGATTGACCTATTCCTCCTCCCCCATGCACCAAGGCTTCCTGAAATCCCCGATCGTTAGGTCTAAAGGGATAATTTTCCCCAAGGTGCCATTTTCCAAAGACGCCTGTCTTATAACCATTATCAGTAAAAACATCTGCCATGGTAGTCATCCCCTCCTTCAACAGGGACCTCCCTCCTATAGTATGCCACACTCCTGCCCGGGCAGAGTAATTACCAGTCAGCAGGGCCGATCTTGTAGGAGAACAGGAAGGGTCTACATGAAAGTCGGTAAAACGCACACTCTCATTATAGAATTTATCTAAATTAGGAGTTTTAACATATGGACTTCCAAGACTGGCCAAATCACCATATCCCTGGTCATCGGTCATAATAAGAATAACATTGGGTTTCTTATGTCCTGATTTTGTTACATCACTTTTCGCGACCTCCTTACAACTAAATACAACTAGCCCAAATGACAGGACTATAAGAATACGTTTTAATTTCCCCATTTAAATTTTTATTGATTGTGTGCCAGAAGCAGAAAAAAGATAAGTCGAACCTACCAACAAGTGAGATCTGGCTAATTACATTTTTAATTATTATGCTTGATCCCGGACAATTCCAAGTTTAAAATTTTCTCCAAGACCACGGAAACCGCACCAATGGAAGTTGCCTGATCACCAAAGGTGGAAGGTCTAATTTTAACCCTGGCGTTTCCAGGCAACAAATATTTGTCCCTTTTCTTTTCTATTAAATCGAAAAGCAGATCACCGTTCAAGGAAATTCCTCCTCCTATATACACGGTTTCCGGATTTAATAAATTTGCAATGGTTCCTATTCCCTTACAGAGATACTCGGCCACATCATCATATATCTTCATAGATGCAGGGTCACCCTTTTTTGCGGCCCGTGCTACCAACTCGGCGGTAATCAAGTCTTCATTACCATTACATAACTCCTTCAACATTTCCGATTTATTCTCTGCCAAGACCTGTTGGCCCAGGGAAGCTATTCTATGACCCGAAGCCAAAGCTTCGAGACAACCGTACATGCCGCATTTACATTGCACAGCGCTGTCCGTATCTACCGAAATATGTCCAAACTCCCCAGCAAATCCGGAAAAGCCCTTTAAAAGATTACCTTCAACCACCAAACCGGAAGCTATTCCGTAACCAATATTTATTACGGCAAAATTTTTCTGATTTTCCTTCACTCCCATCTTCAACTCTCCCAAAGCCATCAATCGCGTGGAATTATCATAGAAAAAAGGCAAATCCAAATGCTTTTCCAACTCCTTCCTCAAATCAATGTTTGTCCAACCGAAATCCGGGGAGGATTCAATAATTCCCGTTTCACTGTTGACCAAACCGGCAACTCCAATCCCAACTCCCCATATTTTGGCAGTGGCTTCTTTTCTGCTTTGAAGTTTATGGATCATCTTGATCACCTTATCAACAATACTGGAAAATCCCTTTTCCAATTCGGTAGGGACCTGTATCTCGGAAATAAAATTTGCATTAAGATCAACCATGCACCCTCTAATATAGGTGGCACCCAAATCTATACCGATTATATAGTTGTTGTCGTTCTTAAACTTAACTATCATGGGAGGCCTACCACCACTGGAGCTACCTACTCCAAGACTTTCAACCAAACCGTCCACGTTTATCAATTCATCCACTATACGAGTTATGGATGGAGGGGTTAGTCCAGACTCCTTGGCTAAGGCAGAGCGACTAATTTGACTATTATGCTTAATAAGTTTTAAAACAACTTTTTTATTGGCCAGATGCAAAGAGGCTGCATCCATTTTTGTATATTCTTTTTTCATTCAATTGAAGATTGTCTAAACCAAAGATATTAAAATACCTTTCATAAATGGTTTTTCATGAAAAATTTTTAAAAGATTATATCCATTTTAAATAGCAAATACAACATATAGACTAGTTAATTATAAATAAACCCATTAACAATCCAATGTGTGTAAATTTTCACTAAAAAAACAAACTTATGATATATGTATTAAAAAGAATGTTAAGGTAGACCATAGTGGGATGATGAAGGAATTCGAGCTTGGTGTATGGCAAATTATTTGGAACAATCTATTTAGAGCACTTGGCAACCTTAGTTGTAATTAGAAAAAAGTCAATCCGGATTTCTTGGCAACTTCAGCCATAAGAATGCACTAGCCGTGCATGCCAATAAATCTCAAAACAGAAGTCCATGGTGGCTAATAAAACAAGACTACTGTTTGCTTTTTAATCGCTTTTAAATTCGAATATAAATCATTACAATCTTGCCAAATCCTTGCTAACAAAAGGCGAAACCACAAACAGATTGAGTAGAAATAAAAACAAATACACGATTACATTTTAGGCATGCTTAGCCATTCTTCTTTGGTTGCAGGTAATTTTTGATGCTCGAGCATTAACAGCCATTTTCCATTCTTCTTCGTCAAGAGTGCATCAAAGTGGATAAACCTTTCAGCTCGTTCCCCATTTTCATCCAGTAAATCATGCCTAAATATGCCCCTTTCAAAAGCCGTAGTAATATCACCTGTCCGCTCTGAAAATCGAAAATCCAAATTTACCTTGGTTATACCCTTATTAGTTTTTTCCAGTCCGTCTTTCCATTTTTCCAATGCCTCCCGTAAGGAATAACATACCTTGCCCCTATCCGAGACCAATATTCCATCTTCATGGAATGTTGCCCCATATCCCGCAACATCACCGGCTTCCACTTTTTCCTTTACTACATTCCAATACGCATTTAATTCGGTTATTCTGTTCTGTGCAAAAACATTACTGCTGAACAACAATCCTATGAACGCTACTTTGAATAATGCCTTGATTTCCATTTAATTCTACTTTTAATTATCAGTTCTAAAATATATCAATACTTGGTTTTCAAATCAAAGTACACAAAATAATTCGCACTTTGTGAATAATCCAACAAATTCAAAGACCCCTTTGGGATTGCAAAAGCCCTATTTAAAAGTACTTAAGCCCTAGGTCCGGGCTATAAATTGGAAACCACACTAAACGATTAGGATATTTACCCCAAAGCATCCAAACATCCCCATCCCAAACACTTACTTAGAACTGTTAAATCGCTCCATCCGCTGTTTCCTATCCGCACTTTCATAATGTTCTTTGGACCTGATAGGTGGTATGTGGTGTTCTCCTAGTGGGATCAGCGAACTCTCTGGAAATGAAACAGGGTTGGACGGGATATGGGACCTCAACTTCGACTTTACCGACTGTAGGCTATCCACCTTATCCAAATTGTACCATTCTTCCGGATCATTCTCAAGGTTGTAAAGTTCACTGTACCCATCAATATAATCTATCAAATGCCAATTTTGGTAGCGTACGGAATAACTGCCGTAATCATAGGTGGTGATAATGGGTCTTATTACCTCCTTTTCGGGATCTTGCAGAATTGGCCGCAGGCTCACCCCATCCATATCCTCCTTTTCCGGCAGATTACAGAGATCTACCAATGTAGGGTAAATATCCATAAGGGAGGTAAGATTGGTGGTGGCTATACCATTCTTGGATCCGTTTGGCATCTTTTCAAGATTCTTGGGCACCTTTACCATCAGGACAGAACGGATAACGTTTTCCCACAAAGCAAATTTTCGCCAATGGTTTTTTTCTCCCAATTGCCACCCATGATCGGACCACAGGACCACTATGGTGTTATCTGCGTATGGACTTTGTTCCAAGGCTTCCAAAAGTCGCCCTACCATGGCATCTGAAAAAGCAATGGAAGCAAGGTAACCTTGGATGGCCTTTTTCCATTGGTCCGCCTCTGTTACATGTTTATGATAATTTCCTCCACGGGAAATCAATTCCTTTGCAAAGGGACCCAAATCTGTGATATCGCCTTCCATAAGGTTTGGCAACTCTATCTCATCCAAAGGAAACATATCAAAATACTTTTGGGGAACGTACCAAGGAAGGTGCGGCCGATAGATTCCTGCTGCAAAAAAGAAAGGCTTGTCATGTTCCTTTCGCAATTGATCGGAAATAAAATCTACGGTCTTATAATCGCCCATTTCTTTATCTTCAACGGAAAGCCCACTCCAGTCGAACATACTGTACATATGTTTAAAAGGCTTCATATTTGCCGGAGTCTTCTCCGGAAAAGGATCGTCTGGCATGGGCTTTTTTATGGACGGATAGTAGTCATCCCACCCCAGGGTGTCCACTTGCTGATAGTGGAATATTTTTCCGGCCCCTACCGTAAGGTAGCCGTTATTCTTAAAATGTTGTCCTATAGTAAGTGTATTGGAAAGCCTGGGAACCTTCCGCCAGTCCTGATAATTGGAATACATGCCCGAATTATAGGTATGCACCCCTGTAAGAACGGCCGATCTTGAAGGGTTGCAACCGGGACTTGGGCAGTAATTCTTGGTAAAATTCACCGAGTTCTTGGCAAATTTGTCCAGATTGGGGGTTATGGTCTGGGAACTGCCGGCAAGTGGCCGTATCCAATCGTTCATGTCATCCAGGGAAATAAACAGCACGTTGGGGTGGGCTACCAATTCCTTTTCTTTATCCTTTTCATCATTCTTACAGCCAACTATTAAAAAAACAAATACAGCTACGGTCAGTTTAAAAGCTTTCCAAAAAAAAGAGGGGCTACATACAGTACAGTTCATTTTAGGGATTTAATATATTATAATTTCTTTATCACGTATCAATCACTTTTGCCAGTTTTCCGTCAGCCACAACAAAAGGAGTTATCTGGATTTCCTACAGTCGCCGTTGATAACCATAAAAATCTCCACAACCCAACCTTACAAAAGAATCTTTTTAGGTGATTTTAGAATTCTATCCGGATACACCTTAAGGTCGACAATATTGTTGCCAAAGTAAAAAAATACCAACAACAAGAAGTAGATAATTTTAACAGATGAATGGCATATATAAACAATTGTTCCAGTACTTATTTACACAAAACAAAACTTCAAGATTTCCCTCATAGGAAAAAAAGTGCCTCCTATCAAAAAATAAATAATCTAAAAAATGCAACCTTTTATCTGTTTGGTTGTCTTTAAAACATCAATCATAAAATCTTGAGTAAATGAAAACAAAATCTTTTTACATAAGTCTTATTTTATTATTCGGTCTTATTTCATCCTGTGACCATGAAATAATTAGGGCACGGGGAGAAATTACCACTAGGGAAGTGAATATTACCGGCTACTCCGCTTTAAAAGTCTCGGATGCCTTCAGCATTTATGTCCGATTTTCGGATACGGAAGAAAAGATAGAGATTGAGGCAAATGAGAATCTACATGATAAGATTGTAGTTGAAATGACAAATGGTACCTTAGGTATCAGGTTAAGGAACCTAACAAGCATAAGGGGAAACCCAACCTTGAATGCGTACATTGTTACCAAAAGGATTACCGATTTTGATTTATCCGGTGCTTCCAAGGTTAGCTTGGAATCTGAATTGGTGGCTTCAGACGTCTCCATTGAACTAACGGGGGCTTCCGAATTTACCGGGGAATTGGATTCGGAACAACTGGAATTGGAAGCAGGTGGAGCAGCCGATATAGACCTCTTTGGAAAAGTTGACAAACTGGACGTTTCCCTATCGGGGGCAAGCACACTCAAGAACTACGATTTATTGGTCAAGGCATTGGATATCCGATTATCCGGGGCAAGTGATGCTTATCTTTCGGTTTCCGAAACCATAGATATCGATGCTTCAGGTGCCAGCAAATTGAGATATAAAGGGAGTCCCGTCATCCATAAAATAAAACTGTCCGGAGCTTCGGAAATCATTAAGAAACTATAGAAAAGCTATTGGTCAAGGTGTGAAACAACACTCTTAGCCAATAGCTTTTTTTTATACAAACACCACTTCAAGCAAACATCTTGGTAATGCCTTAAGAGGGAGATTTAAATTTATAATCGAATTCCTCGACTAGGCTCCCCAAGTTATTTGGAACCCCTATAGCATTAATTCAACTCTTTTGCATCCTTTTGCTAAAGACCAAAAACAGCACACCGCAAAGGAGCCATGCCGGTAAGGTAACAAAGGATAGAAATACATCAAATTGAACGGATATAAAATAGAACAGTCCAAAGCTTATAGCCCACGCAAAAAACACGGCCTTATTAAATTTTAAATTTGCCACTTCGGCATAATTCTTAACGATTCCTGCCTGCTTATGGAAAAAATGTTCGAACACGATAATGGCACCGAAAGGAGCCAATATAAACCCGTATAGGGCTACAAAACCAAGTAATTTCATTGCAAAGGCCGGAAAAAGGCCAGCTACTGTAGCCAAGGTCCCGGCAATTATGGTAACCCAAAAAGTGGATAGTTTAGGTACTATGGCCTGAAATGCCAGTCCTGCCCTGTATATAGTTGGGTTGGCTGTAGTCCATCCTGCCAAGACCACAGCAATTATTCCAAAGACACCTATGGCATTGTAAGCCAATGGTCCCGGCGCAACCGTGGGTGCCTCTCCATTTGCCAGGAGTCCCTGGGCTTCTGGTGATTTTAAATAAACGGCATATAACAGCGCTGCTGCTATCCAAGCCATATAATGCCCTACATACATACCCGCTGCCGTGGTCCATCCACTACTTGCCTTTTTCGCAAACCTGAATACCGATAGGTCGGACATTCCCACGTGCATGGCCGCATTGGCGAACCAGGACCAAATAACAACATGCCAGAAGGTATATTTGATCTGCCCTGGAAAAGGATCGGAACCCTCACCCCATATATTCCAAAATTCCGATATACTACCTACCCCCAACTGATTTAAGGCTACTATTCCACAGGCCAAAAAGGCCAGCACTATCACAGGGGACATCCAGTTTGCGGCTTTGGAAACAGTTTCGTAGCCTTTGGAGGCTATCAATGAAATTACCGCACCAAGGGCAATAACAATAATAACCCACGTCATACCATTGGGCATGGTATCCGTAAGCTTGGGCATTTCCATATTAAAGGGAATTCCCACCGCTGTAGCCGAAACCGTGATCATGGAACCTGCCAAAAAACAGAAAAGCACTCCATTGGCCAAATTATAGCCCGTAACCAAATTTTTGCCACAGATCTTTTCCAATTGGTAATACAAGGTCAACCTGTACTTTACGGCAATTTCTGCTGTCAGAAAACGCCAACTGAGTACGGCCAAGAGATTCCCTAACAGAAGTCCTACAATAAGATCGAAGGCACTTACCCCTGTTGTCAGGAACAAAGGTCCAATTACAAATTCGGTTCCTGCGGCATGTTCCCCTGCATACATCCCAAGAAAACTCTTCCAACTTTTCAGTTTGGATGTGGGTACTGGTACGCGCTCAAATTCTCCGCCTGCTATATCCTCTATTTCTTCTTCTATATTAAATTGGCTCATAGTGGTTGGTTATTATTTTAGGTTATGGTGGTTGGTTAAATATACTATTATGATTAACTTCTTAAGGTCAAAAAAAATGAGTAGGTTCATCAATGTTTGAATTTCTTTATGCTACTAATTATTGAATTATAAAGGGCACATGTTTCTTTAATGCGTAGTTCTTTCTAAGGAATTTGGAGTTCAATCTTACGTCCGATATACATAGTGCCGCACCCAGAGCCGACCCCAAGGAGGAATCCGTGGTGCTTAGCTTCATATTTCTTAGATAGTGAGATATAAGTTGAATGTAAACGTCATTATCCGAAAACCCTCCATCTATATATAACTTCTCAATGTTATCCTTCCCACTAACTGTTTTAATACATTCCACTTGTAGCAAAACAAGTTCCACCATTAGTTGATGATAGGCGTGTGCATAGTTTTCGTATGGTATTTTGGTCTTTGGCGGCATATTCCTATCCACAATGCTAGTCCATTTGAACATATGCTCAAAGTTTTCAAGGATCTCCAGGTATATATCGTGATCAAAAGGGACAGTTTTATGAAAATCCACTGGAACCTGAAAATGTTCGGACAGCTTTTTAACTTGCTCCTTGTATTCATTACCAAGAAACAAACTTGAGGCTTTCACTGCCTTACCATTGATCCGCATATAATTGATACAATTTTTATCAATATCCGAATCTTTCAGCGCTTCTTCCGAAAAGGGGTTCATAGCAATGCTCCAGGTGCCTGTGGAAACCAATATAAACTTCTTTTTAACACTGCGTATATAGGGCAATAATGCCGCAGAGCTATCATGTATCCCCACACCTATCTTAATTCGTTTGCCGTTATAGTTCATATTGATACTGGTCTCGGTAGAAACGATCCTGGGTAATATTTTGTCAATCCCTTCTTGATAGACCCAATCGTGATAATCTTTTTTAGTATAATCCCATAGCGCCGTGTGGCAGCCAATGCTGGTATGTTCACTTACCGGTATACCCGTGAAGACAAAACTTAAATATTGGGGCAAATGTAGGGAGTACTTGATTCTTTTATAGATTTCGGGTTTTGTATGTTTCAGCCAGTACAGCTGAATTCCCGAATTCAACAGTCCGGAAACTGGGGAACCCGTAGCTACGGCAAAATCCAGTTCCGGACCATATTTTTCATTAAATGAGTCTATAATATCATGAGGAATCTCCTTGGTATAATTATAAAGTGGTGTTAACACCTCATCATTTTCATCCAAATGCACCAAGCTGGCACCATAGGTCGAAAAATTTATGGAGGTAATATCATACTTTTGGGCATCCAATATCCTGTCAAAAACCTCCTTCAACCATGTTTTTAATCGCTCCAAATCCTCAGTTGGGTAACCATCCTCATCATTAATATTCTCAAAACGCGTATATTCCCTATACACTTCCTGAAAATCCTTATCGAATAGAAAGAATTTTTTATTGGTCTTTCCTATATCGAATACAGCCGTTACTTTCTCTTTCATTTGATTGTATTATAATCCGGAAGCTATGCTGTTTTTACCTCTTACGTTGATCAAATTTTCCCTCACCTTAAGTGAACGATAGGCATTTATGGGAGAAAGTGCCCCACCGCTCTTACGTCTTGCTTCCTGCAACAAAGGTCTTACATCTGTACGATAGGCATTCTGAAGTATCTCCTGACAGCGAACTACGTCATTTTCCATTTGTGCCGTTCTCAATTGGTCCTGATCTATCAAAAGTGCCTTGGCATATGCTTCCTGGATGGCTTCCAAAGATTGGATCAGATCCTCCAAGGGGTCTTTTATATTATGACTGGCATCTATCATCCATGCCGGGTATGGATTTTGGGGATTATTGTTCATCCCATAGACCAATTCGTTAAAAATTAAAAAGAGGGCATAAGGTTTAATACTGCCTACGGTAATATCATCATCCCCGTATTTACTATCATTAAAATGAAAACCGCCCAATTTGCCCTTCATCATCAAAGTGGCAACGATCTGCTCAATGTTGGTATTGGGCAAATGATGTCCCAAATCGACCAAGGTATATGCCTTATCGCCACATTCGTTGGCCAACATGAAGGAGGTTCCCCAATCCTGGATTACGGTACTGTAAAAATTTGGCTCATAGGGTTTGTATTCAATGAACAACTTCCAATCCTCCGGCAAGGCCCTATAGATATCCTTTAGACTGTCCTGGGTATTTTGCAAAGCATTTTGAAAATTGTTCTGTCCCGGAAAATTGGATCCATCGGCCAACCATACCGTAAGACTTTTAGAACCCAATTTGTTGCCTATATCAATAACATCCAAATTGTGCCGGACCGCCTGTTCCCTTATCGCCTTCTCCCTATTGCTCAGCGAACCGAACCTATAGCTTTCCTTTGCGTTTTTTTGATCTTGAAAGGTGTTGGAGTTTACCGCATCAAAAACGATGTTGTGCGAAGTGGCCAACTGCTTTATGGCTTCATAATCTTGAGGTATGTCCCAAGGAATATGCAGGGAAATGGCACCGGCCGTCTGGGTGAGGGCATGTAAAATACCCACGTCATCTATTTTTTGCTCCAATGTGGACGGTTCCCCCTGAAAAGAAAACCTCCCAAATCTGGTTCCACCTGCGCCCAGGGCCCAACTTGGAATTGCTACTTGAAATTCCGCTAATTTATTGATAATATCATGGACATTACAACCATCCTTTACAAGGACATTCGACAAGAAATCGAATTTTTCCTGGTGCGATTTTAAATCCTTTTGGTTCTTTTCCTGTATTTTTTCTTTATCTATTCTCATTATATTCCCAATTAGAATTAGACCTGTCAGAAATTGGTACTCTACCCTGACAGGTCTTAAAAAAAACTAACTCAAACTAACTTACTAACTATCTTACAAATGCATTGGCCATACCGCCATCAACATTTATTATATTGCCCGTAGTCTTATCCAGGATTGCAACACAGGCGAAAACACCGTTGGCAATATCCTCTGGGTAAATAATTTCGTTCAATAAATTTCTTTTGGCGTAATGTGCAGGAAGTTCATCCACGGTAATACCGTAGGCTTTGGCCCTACCTTCGGCCCAATCGCCTTCCCAAATCTTACTGCCCACGATAACCCCGTCCGGGTTTACTGTGTTGACACGGATTTTGTCCCCGCCCAATTCTGCGGCCAATAAGCGGGCCATATGTTGTTGTGCTGCCTTGGCGGTCCCGTATCCCACATTGTTTGGACCGGAAACCAGACCGTTCTTACTGGCTATACTTATAAAATCTCCTCCCAAACCTTGTTTGCGCATTATGGCAACTGCCTGTTTGGCAAGTTCAAACTGACCTTTCACTAGAACATTCTGTAAAATATCCCAATCCTTTTCGGTGGTCTCGTCCAATGGCTTGGAAATGGCAAGTCCTGCACTATGCACTACAATATCCACACCGCCAAACTCCAAACAAGCTTTCTTATAAGCCTCCGCAATAGATTCACTTTTGGTAACATCGCAAACCGCATAACTGGCAGTATCCGACTTATAGGTACCCACGGCCTCCTTCAATCGATCTTCGGCTATATCTGTCAATACCACGTTAGCTCCTTCCTTTGCCAATTTATCAGCAATGGCCTTTCCTATTCCGCCACCTGCTCCGGTAACTAACGCTACTTTTCTGGAAAGGGGCTGTTCTTTCGGCATACGTTGCAATTTAGCCTCCTCTAGTAACCAATATTCAATATCAAAGGCTTCCTGTCTTGGCAAAGAGGTGTATTCCGTTATGGCCTCCGCGCCCCTCATTACGTTTATTGCATTAATATAAAACTCACTGGCAACCCTCGTAGTCTGCTTGTTCTTTGCAAAACTGAACATTCCTATACCCGGGTAAATTATAATAACCGGGTTAGGGTCGCGCATGGCCGGGCTATTGTCCTTTTTACAGGTATCATAATAGTCTTTGTACCCTTGTCTGTAAGCCTCAAAGGCCGGTTCCAGTTTTTTCAATACGGCTTTGTCATCGCTAAGATCCTCATTAGGATCCAGATCCAATACCAAAGGCTGTATTTTGGTCCTAAGAAAGTGATCGGGACAGGAAGTACCCATTGGCGCCAAGCGCGCCAAGTCATTGCTATTGATATACTCCAAGACCACATCACTATCCGAAAAATGTCCTATCATTCTATTTTCGGAAGAACAAAGTCCCCTTAGCAATGGTATTAATTGAGAAGCTTTTTCAGCGCGTTCCTTTTGGGGCAGGCTTTTAACTTTTTGTCCTCCAAAAATGCTGCCTTTTTCTTTAATCTTTTTAGCTATGTACTCTGAAGCCATTTCTATGACCTCCAAGCTGTTCATATAGCACTCATAAGAGGTATCCCCCCAGGTGAAAAGTCCGTGGCTTCCCAAAACAATTCCCCTTATACCGGGATTGTCGTTCAAACATTTTTCCAATTGCAGGCCTAGATCAAATCCTGGTCTTTGCCATGGCACCCAGCCCATGGTATCTCCCCAAATTTCCTTGGTCACCTTTTCACTATCCTTGGCCGCGGCTACCGCTATCAAGGCATCGGGATGCAAATGATCTATATGTTTAAAGGGAAGTAGGCCGTGCAAGGGAGTATCTATGGACGGAGCTTTACTTTCCAGATCGTAGATACAATGATCAAAAAGACCTACCATTCTATCCTCATCCGCAAGACCTCCATAAACGTTTTTCAAGTTTCTTAATCGTTCTGTATATAATCCCGCGATACCGGCCTTGTTCAAAGTACCTATATCCCCACCGGAACCCTTGATCCACATTACCTCTACCTCTTCATTGGTCAGAGGATCCTTTTCAACGGTCTTACAACTGGTATTACCTCCACCATAATTGGTGATTCGAAGATCGGCCCCTAAAATATTGGACCTATAAAGAAACAGTTCTACCTGATCGTCGCCCAGCGCCTCCGCCTTGCTCTCTTCCCAGAGATAATTAACGTATTTAAAATTCTTTACGGAATGATTCATAATTTAATAGCTTCAAAAGTTTTATGATTGCTAAAGTATTGCACAGTTCTCCTGTATGCATCCTGTACTGTACTGCAACCAGTATTTTTTTTTAATTTTTTCAACCTTCCTGAAACCAAAAGAGCTTTATTTTATTAATAAATTTAAAATTAAATAGCTTATTATTGAAGAATAAACAAAAGCGGCAGACTTATTATTTTATATTACCATTATTATAGATTAGCTTAGATATGTTCAAATACCTCAAAATAGATGAAAATTCCAGGATCCCTAAATATAGGCAGCTAGTAGATTCCGTAATCAACAACATTTCCAATGGCAACCTAAAGATCGATGATAAAATTCCTTCCATCAATAGCCTTAGTGAGGAATTTCTGCTTTCACGTGATACGGTTGAAAAAGCATATCAGATATTAAAGGAACGTAAGATAATTACCTCTATTAGGGGAAAAGGCTATTACATAACCAGAACAAAACTTATATCCAAGGTCAATATTCTTTTCCTCATCAATAAGTTGAGCGCCTATAAAATGCGCATTTACAATTCGTTTATAAATACCATAGGGGGCAACTCCCATACGGATCTTCACATTTACCATTGTGACAACTCCCTGTTTGTAAATTTAATAGAGAAGAACATCAACGCATACGATTATTACGTCATTATGCCACATTTTAAGACAGACGATCTTAAACACATTAGTTCTACCGATGAAGCCATTAAGGCCATCAATATGATTCCCAAGAACAAACTAGTTTTGATGGACAATAATAAACTTGAAATTGAAGGGGATTTTATTGAAATCTATCAAGATTTTGAGAATGATATCTATAATGCCCTAAAAGAAGGGTTGCCAAAGATCTCGCGATATGGAAAATTGATTCTGGTCTATCCCGAAAATGCTGTTTATCCTTATCCCAGAAGAATTTTGCACGGCTTTCGTAAATTTTGCGTGGAGCACAAAATAGATTTCGAGGTTCTAGATGAAATTTTTGATGACATCATCCTCAGAAAGGGAGATCTCTTTATTACCATAGAAGAAAACGACTTGGTAAGTTTGGTGAACCAGATCCGGGACAAAGAGTTTATTTTAGGCGTTGAGATAGGGGTTATTTCCTACAACGACACGCCCTTAAAAGAACTGCTCGGAATTACCGTTATTTCTACAGATTTTAAGGTAATGGGGGAAACCGCCTCCAGAATGATCTTGAACAAGGAAAAAGGAAAGATTAAAAACCCGTTTAATTTTATAGACCGGAATTCCATTTAAGACCTTTAAGGAAACTCCCTTATCAAAATCAACAACTAAACTTTCCAATGGACACCGATTGTCTTGAACCACAATTGGTCCTTATAAGCTATGAAGTTACTTCTTATTGCCTTTTAACAGCATACAACAGGATAGTTCCCTAAAATAACCAACGTAAGTTTAACCTTTAATTAGAACTGACCAACAAAGAGTAGGTCTCTTATGGGTATTCAGTTTTTTTTTGGCGGTTCCGGTAAGGCTAACTAAAGCAGGGCCCAAAAACTAAATGTAGGATATATATTTTAAAACTATTCCAAATCAACCAATATGACACATTTCAAAACCTTAGTCTTTTGCTTTTTATCAATCCTTTTTATGGGGTGCAAATCCAAAATGGAAGATAAGTCCAAGCTAAAAGCGACTTCTACCAGACCCAACATAATTTTAATATTGGCGGATGATTATGGTATTATGGACAATCAGGCCTATGCCCAAAAATTTTCTGGAGAAGACGCCTCCAAAATGTATTATGAAACACCCAACATTGACCGATTGGTCCAAGAAGGCACTGCCTTCTCGCAGGGCTATGCCAACCAGTTATGTTCTCCGACCCGAGCAAGTATCATGACGGGAAAATATGCAGGTAGACTTGGTTTTACAACCGCCATGCCCCCGCGTGAAACCTATTACAATCAAAATTTACCGGTCCCTGACGGATATTATGCCCATGATGTATTGGAACATAAAGATAATATTTTGATAGAGCAGGCATTGAACAATGGCACCTCCAATTCCGCAGTACCTACCGGAAATTCTTATGATAAAGGTAAGGACGAACTTTCAATAGCCGAGGCATTAAAGGACTACCACTCTGCCTTTATTGGCAAATGGCACATAGGTGGTTTCGGAGCACAGGGATACCAGCCTGCGGACCAAGGGTTTGAACCCTTGGCCTGGTTCGACGCTGGTGGCTCGGTATATTATGATTGGAAAAAAAGCTGGGATAATAAAGAAAAGAACCGCTTTCCAAAAATGCCACAGGAACATTCGGAAATAGGCGATTCCGGTCAGGAGACCAATGAGGATTACCTAACGGACGACTTGACGGTTCAGGCCCTAAATTACATAGACAAAAGATCAAAACTTAAAGAGCAGCCCTTTTTCCTTTATTTTTCACATTTTGCCATCCACTCCCCCTATCAGGGCAAAGAAAATGAAGTTGCTTATTTTGAGAACAAGCCTACCAAAGGATGGAATGGTCATAAAGATCCAGTCTACGCTTCCATGATAAAAAGTTTGGATAGATCAGTAGGTGAAATTCTAAAAAAACTTCAAGAAACCGGTCTGGACGAAAATACTTTGGTGGTATTCATGTCTGATAACGGAGGTATCGATTCTAAAATCACCCCAAATGGTGAAGGCACGGACAACAGTCCGTTTTTAGGAGGAAAGGCCTGCGTAACCGAAGGTGGAATCCGCGTACCCCTTGTCTTTCGATGGAAAGGAAAGATCAAAGAAGGGCAATGGGTAGACGTACCCGTAGATTGCACCGATATTTATCCCACAATTTTAGAAGCTACGGGTTATGATGCAAAAACTATTGCCAAGACCAACAAGCTTGATGGGGAAAGTGTCCTGCCCCTACTTTCAGACCCCGAAAACAGTAAGAAGGCGTATAGCAAGGAAACCCACTACTGGCACTACCCTTTTAATGTAATTTATAATAGTCCTTACGAGCCATATGCCCTAACACCACATTCTGCAATTCGGGATGGAGATTATAAATTAATATTCGATTGGTATGGTCGGTTTCATCTCTACAATATTAAAGAAGACCCCTTTGAAAAGAACGATTTGGCTTCTACCAAGACTGTATTGCGGGAAGCCTTGTTCAAAAAACTGATGGACTGGCTAAAAATCAATATCGACGAAAGGTACTGGCCAACGGTTAATCCAGATTACAATCCGGTCAATGAGGTCAGGAAAGAGCCTTTCCATGATTTGTTCACCCATTACAAAGAGCAGTAAGTTCTTGGCGGTATTCTAACCAGTAACAGGACAAATGCCATTATTGATAAATTCTAAAAGATATATCAATACTCTTTGGGAACCTTTGACCACAATTATATGGTTCCTTCCCTACTCCAGTTCCACTGCCGCACATGTAATGGCACCAATAAATCATTGGATATATCTTGGAAAAAGACCAGGTATTTTCCATTGCAAAGAATTGATCACTTTGTATATAAACCCAAGTGTCGGTAAAAGATTAGGGTTATTGAATTATTTATTCACTAAAAGTCCTAGGTTGGAGTCCAAAGCCTCCTTCACAAACACCAGTTCAACTAATACATATCCCTTGAACAATACCAACATTATCAGTAAAAAAAATCAATCCTTTCAATATAAAATATACCCGCTGACACATTTAATGTACCATGTTAAAATTTTAACAAATTGGATTATACGCCCAATGTTAAAATTTTAACAGGACAAACCAGCATAGTACAGGACAGTTATGGCTACTTACAAGTATATATTTGAATAATCCCTAGTTATTTCTTAAATAATTACGGATTACTAATTAAACTAAACTAAATAATACAAGATTATGAAAAGAAGAATTTACAGGATTCCCCGGAAATTCCTATTCCTTTTAACTATGCTTTATGGCATTACAATGCTGGCACAAGATGTAACGGTAAGCGGTACTGTGGTATCGGCAGACGATTCGATGGGCTTGCCGGGAGTAAATGTTGTTGTAAAGGGAACAACGACGGGAACAGTAACAGATTTTGACGGAAACTACAGTATTGTTGCCCCCAGCGCGAACAGCACTTTGGTTTTCACTTACATTGGTTTTACAGCCCAAGAAATTCCGATTAACGGAAAAAGCCAATTAGACGTAACCATGGCCGAAGATGCTGCTGCACTTGATGAAGTAGTTGTTGTTGGTTACGGTACCCAGATTAAAAGACAGGTAACAGGTTCGGTGTCTACTATACAGGCCGATGAACTTGCCGATATTCCGGTCTCCCAGATTACCCAAAAAATACAGGGTAGGATTCCAGGGGTTCAGATTAATCAGAGTACGGGAAAACCAGGACAGGGCATGTCCGTACGTATTCGTGGGCAACTATCCGTTTCTGGAGGTAGCGACCCATTGTATGTGGTTGATGGTTTCCCTATTTCCGGAGGGATCAACAATATAAATCCGGATGAAATTCAGGATATTTCTATTTTGAAAGATGCCGCTTCCACTTCTCTTTATGGTTCAAGGGCAGCCAATGGTGTTGTTTTGATTACCACCAAAAGTGGAAAAGCCGGTGAAACAAGTGTAAGTTTAAATGTTTCCACCGGTATGCAGAGCGTTCCTGATAGAGGAAGGATAGAAATGATGGATGCAGTTGAATTCGCCCAATTTAAAAAGGAGTACTATGAGGATCAAGGCGACCCTGTGCCCGATATCTTCCAGAACCCTTCCCAATATGAAGGCCAGACCAATGATTGGTATGATGCTATGCTCAGAACTGCTCCAATGACCAATTACAATCTTACCATTACTTCCAACAAAGAAAAGTTGCGAACCTCTGTGATTCTAGGCTTTTTTGACCAGGAAGGTGTGGTCTTAAGTTCAGATTATAAGCGATATTCATTAAGGGCAAATTTAGATTACAGCTTATCGGACAAGGTCCGGATTGGAGTGAATATAGCACCAAATTACATTATAGACAATATTCCAAGAACAGATGGTAGCAGGGGTACAGGACTTCTTTTCAATGCCTTGCACACTTGGCCCATCATGCCTATTTATAATGAGGACGGTACCAGAACGGAATTCAACCGTTTTCCGGCTAATACTGGTAACATCTTCTCTTATGCCAACTGGCTCAATTCTGCCGAAAGGATTCAGGACGGCACTAAAGAGGTCAACCTATTGTCCAATGCGTATATTGAATATGAACCAATAGAAGGGCTTACCATTAAATCCAGTTTAAATGCTGAATTGTACAATGAACAATATGAATACTTCAGTCCAACCAATGCCACCTATGCCATTAACCGTCCTATACCGACGAATAATGAGGCAGTTTGGGACGATAGGACAACTTTTTCTTGGTTGAACGAAAACACGGTCAATTATAACAAAAGCATTGGTGACCATACTTTCTCTCTATTGGGAGGTTTTACTTACCAAAAATATCGAATGGACCGCAATAGGGTTGCGGCAAGTGATTTTGCAGATGATAGATTACCCAATATTCAGGGAGCCGCAAACATTAATAGAGGTGGCACTTTTGACCAGGTACAGGAATGGAGCTTAGTGTCCTTTCTTTCTAGGCTTACGTACAATTACAAAGGGAAATATCTATTGACAGGCTCTATTCGTAGTGATGGATCGTCAAGATTCGGTTCCGATAATAGATGGGGTACCTTTCCATCAGTATCCGCTGGTTGGATCGCTTCCGACGAAGCTTTTCTAGAAAATGTGGAATCCATTTCACTTCTCAAACTTCGGGCAAGTTATGGTGTTACCGGGAACAATAATATAGGTAACTATACCCAATACGCTTTGATCGACAATACTGTGAACGCTGTATTTGGAAACGATTTTGCACCAGGTTCTGCTGTTAATTCACTCTCCAATTCCAATTTGGGATGGGAAACCACAAAACAGTTCGATATTGGATTGGACTTAAGCTTATTTGGTGACAGGGTATCCTTAGTTTATGACTATTATACCAAGAACACGACAAATCTATTGTACAATGTGCAGGTTCCAAGGGAATCAGGCTTTACCAACTTTAGTGACAACATTGGTGAAATAAAGTTCTGGGGTCATGAATTTGGTATAAACACTGTTAATACCACAGGTAAATTCAGATGGACCACCAACGCCAATATATCCTTCAACCGAAATGAGGTAGTAGCACTGGCTGACGGTATTGACAGGGTCTATGGTCCAGGTGGATGGCACATTACCAAAGTAGGAGAACCTTTTGGCCAATTTTATGGGCATCTATCCGATGGGGTTTACCTAAACCAGCAAGACTTGGACAGCTCGCCCCAAGTTCCGGGACGTTCTACGGTGGGAAGTATTAAATTATTGGATGTTAATGGTGATGGCATAATCACAAATGGAGGAGATTTCGACGACCGTGCCATTATGGGTAGTCCATTTCCCGATTTCAACTATGGTATAACCAATACCATTAACTATGGTAATATAGATTTCTCTGTTGTAGGTACAGGATCTTATGGCAATGAATTGCTTGTTAGACATTTGTACAGTACAACCAACTTGGATGGGGTATTCAATCTTTTAAAAGATGTTGAAAACCGTTTTAGATCAGTTGAGAATCCTGGTGATGGCTTTTATGGAACTACTGTAGGTGGTGGTAATGTTACCGGTATTGAAAGAGACTGGATAAATGACCGTTTTGTAGCGGATGCCTCCTACTTCAATATCCGTAATATAACTTTAGGGTATACTATTCCAAAAATGGACAAGTATTTCAAGTCTGCCCGAGTATATGGATCAATTCAAAACGTACACATATTCACTAAATATTGGGGTGGACCAAACCCAGAAATTAGTGTACAGAACAATGGAGAGGGAGATGGTGGAAACCTTGCCTCCGGGGTAGATATTTCAGGATATCCAGTACCACGTATATTTAGTTTAGGTTTAAATTTAAACTTCTAAATCGAAAACTATTATGTCAAAAATTATTTCACTTTCGACAAATTTTAAAACTGAAAAAATGAAAAAAATATTCTATTTAATCGCAGCAATGTTAGGTTTTCTGGCAAGCAGTTGTGACAAGGAATTAACGATTTTCCCAGAAGACTCGTTAAGTGTACCCACTTTCTTTAAAACGGAAGAGGATTTTACACAAGCTATCAATGGGACCTATGTTCCCCTACGAAACATCAACAATGCATCCAAACCCTATTTGGCCGAGATGCACTCGGACAATACCTATTATGCACGTAACACCGCATTCGGGGCTACGGACAACCAAGAGGATATTGCCGACCATTCCATACCAAGCGATGGAGGTATAACTGCAAACTCCCATGTAAACAATGTATATGTTGGTTATTTTGAAGTTATTGCTAGGGCAAATCAGATTTTGGCAACCATAGATGAGGCTGAAATCGATGAAGCTGTGAAAGCAAACGTAAAGGGACAAGCACTTTTTTTAAGAGCCTATTCCTATTTTGACTTGGCGCAGTTTTTTGGTAGCGTACCTATGCATCTTGAACCGGTAGTAGACCGTGAAGGAGCAGCCTTACCGCTTGCTTCGGAAGATGAGCTTTATGGACAGATTATAGAGGATGCCAAAGCGGCCATTCCCTTATTGCCCCTTAAATCCCAACAACAGCCTGGTAGGGCAACCTCTGGTGCCGCTCAAACACTTTTAGGAAATGTTTATGTAGTGCGCAAGCAATGGCTAGAGGCCGAAACGGTCCTACAAGCAGTTGTAGACAGTGAGGAATACATGCTAATGCCCAATTATGAAGATGCCTTTTCCGGGAATAGCGACAATAAAAACAATATGGAGTCTGTATTTGAAATCCAATATCGTGAGGGTGCAGACGGACTTAACGGAAGTTTTTTATACAACTTTCTACCAAGACCACTTACTGCGGAAGAAGTTGGTTTAATAACAGGGACCTCCAATCCACAGCCACTTAACGGGGAAGGTAACAATATACCTACTCCTGATATTATTGAGGCTTATGAAGCTGGGGATTTAAGGAAAGATGCTTCAATAATGTACATCACCGCCAGCGAAAGTTTTTGGGAAGATGGTAATTATCCGATTATTAAGAAGTATGTGGAGCCACACGCTTTAAATGGAAACCATGGAATGAACTGGCCAGTGTATCGTTATTCGGAAGTATTATTATTATTGGCCGAAGCACTCGAAGAACAGAGCAAGGCCGGTGCCGATACCTACTTAAAGGAGGTGCGTGACCGTGCCGGATTAGAGGATTATACCGGGGATTTAGGAGAAGCTATATTTAACGAAAGAAGGGTAGAACTTGCTTTTGAGAACAAAAGATGGTTCGATTTGGTAAGAACTGGTCGCGCCATAGACGTCATAACCGCTCATGGAAATAGAATAAAGGCCAATCCAATTGACTATTACTACCCTGTGGGTGCAGAACCAAGAGGTAATGCTTTTACCAACATTTCTGTACGATATGCACTTCCGGCCTCAGAATCGTCATTAAATCCTAATTTCTAATTATATTAGGCACATAATTAAAAAAATAAAGATAATGACCAGACTAATTGCCGTACTTATTTTTTCAATGCTTTTGTCCGTTTCTTGCGATGATACCAAGAAAATGGAAAACGCAAGTGGCCCAGAGCTTCCACCAAAATTGGCGAAGCTCAAATTACAGCCCGGCTTTGAGGCGGAACACCTTTATAGTCCCGCCGATAACGATCAGGGTTCATGGGTGGCCATGGCCTTCGACAACAAGGATCGACTGATCACTGCGGATCAATACGGTGCACTATATCGTCTGGAGCTTCCTGCGATTGGGTCTGATGTGCTGACTCCAAAGATTGAAAAACTGAGAATACAAACAGGGGAGGCCGTGGCCGATTCTATCATTCAAATGGGTTATGCCCAGGGATTGCTCTACGCTTTCAATAGTCTATATGTAATGGTGAATCATCGCGGTGATGATGAATTCGAGAAGAGCAGTGGACTCTATCGTTTGCAGGATACGGATAACGATGACCAATATGACAAGATCACCCAGTTAAAGGCATTGAACGGTGCAGGTGAGCACGGCCCACATAGTATTGTTCTGAGTCCTGACGGAGAGTCTTTATACGTTATTGCTGGAAATCATACCGATCTTCCTGAAATGGATACTTATCGTCTGCCAAAGGTTTGGCAGGACGACAACCTTTTCCCCCAAGTAAAGGATCCCCGCGGCCATGCCAATGACCGCGGTGCTCCAGGGGGCTGGATAGCAAAAATAGACCCGGAAGGAAAGAACTGGGAATTGATCAGTGCCGGTTTCAGAAATCCATTTGACCTGGACTTTAACGATGAAGGGGACATGTTCGTATACGATTCCGATATGGAATGGGATTTGGGCATGCCATGGTACCGTCCTACCCGTATCTGCCATGTTACCAGTGGTAGCGAATTTGGTTGGAGAACGGGGAACGGAAAATGGTCCCCGGCTTATCCCGACAACCTTCCTCCTATCGTAAATATTGGACAGGGATCTCCTACCAATGTGGTTTACGGAAGAGGGGCGAAGTTTCCGGAAAAATACCAAAAGAGCATTTATGCCTTCGATTGGAGTTTTGGTATCATTTATGCCATTCACCTAAAGGCCAATGGATCTTCCTATGATGGGGAGAGGGAGGAATTTTTATCAGGGATCCCGCTTCCTTTAACGGATGGGGTTATAGGTCCTGATGGTGCCATGTATTTCATGACCGGAGGGCGTAGATTGGATTCCGATCTTTACAGAGTACACTATACCGGAAACGAAGCTGTAACAGCTGCCAACAAGGCATCCGAACTTACCGAAGGGAATAAGATAAGAAGACAGTTAGAAGAATATCATACAGGTCCTAAGAGTGGCGCGGTCGACTTTGCATGGCCGTATCTGAACAACTCGGACCGGTTTATCCAATATGCGGCGCGTATTGCTGTGGAGCACCAACCAGTCAAGGAATGGCAGGGCAAGGTGCTTTCCGAAAAGGACCCAATTACCTTGGCGCAGGGAATTATAGCCCTAGCCAGACATGGGAATAAATCACAGCAAGACCAGATGCTCAATGCCCTTTTGGGAGTTGATTACTCCAAGCTTACACCCCAACAACAAGTGGACCAGTTACGCGCTTTTGAGCTTACTTTGTCCCGATTTGGGGTACCTGCGGCATCTGTCAAGAACAAGGTCATCGGTTATCTTTCGCCACAATATCCGGCAACTACAGATGTCTTGAACCAAATGCTCAGCAAAACCTTGGCATACCTGGACGACCCAACCGTGGCAAGCAAAACATTGGCACTATTGGAATCGAAAACAGGAGAAAATGTGGATGTGATGGCCAATACGGCCACAGAGGCTTCGGATCTTATTTTAAGAAATCCACAATATGGAATGGATATAGCCCTTACTTTGAAAAATATGCCTCCTGCGCAGCACACTTATTACGGCATGGTGTTGGAGGATGTAGACAAGGGATGGACCCAAGAACTTCGTGAAAAGTATTTCAAGTGGTTCAACAAGGCCTTTTCCTTTAAGGCAGGAAGAAGCTATATCGGTTTCATAGACAAGGCCAGGAAAAAAGCGCTGACCCATGTACCTAAAGATCAGTATGATTTTTACGATAAAATGTCGGGCGCCGAACTGTTGTCCAGCTCAGGGAACGATTTGGCCGTTTCAACCGTACAGCCCAAAGGTCCACGTCACAATTGGAAAGTAGAGGACATAGAACCATTATTGGCCGATGGCCTTAAAGGGAGGGATTTTGAGTACGGTAAAAGCATGTTTGCAGCTACAACTTGTATCACTTGTCATTCCATGCAGGGAGAAGGAGAGAATATTGGCCCGGACCTTACGCAATTGGGGACCCGTTTTTCACCCCAGGATATACTCAAGGCCATTATTGAACCGAACGATGTAATTTCGGACCAATATAACACCACGGTGTACACCTTGAAGGACGGAAAATCAATCGCTGGACGATTGATGAACGAGACCGAGCAAAATTATATCGTCTCGCAAAACCCATATGCACCGGATCAAACGCGTGAGATCCCTAAGGACCAAGTGGTGAACGCCAAGCTGTCCAGCATTTCATGGATGCCCCCGGGAACCATCAATAGACTAAATGCTGATGAAGTTAAAGACCTTTTGGCCTATTTGGTATCTGGAGGAAATCCAGAAAATCCCATATATGCAGAAAAGGAAGCCAATAATTAAGAATGGCCAAAACAATTAAAGGAATTGACCTATTCAGGTTAAAAAGACCTGCACCGTTTATGTTAAGTTTATTTAACATAAACGGTGCATCGTTTTTGATAAACGCGGTCTTTTTATTGATAAGTGCCTTACTATTTGCACAACCGAAACATTTAAAATTTACCAAACAACAGGTTGCTTCCGAAAGCTACGAAACAGTAAGCGTGTTCGATGTGGACAATGACAAGCTTGTCGATATTGTTTCCGGGGCCTATTGGTACAAGGGACCCGATTTTAAAACAAGGCATTACATTGGTTCGGCAAAAAGATACGGGGAATACTATGACGATTTTTCTACCATTCCGATCGATGCGAATGGAGACGGCCTTAAGGACTTCGTAACCGGTGGCTGGTTCGGGAAACAATTAGTTTGGAAACAAAACCCTGGTGATGGTGGTGAATGGCAGGAACATCTGATAGCCGAAGCGGGTAACATAGAGAGCAGCCGTTCTTGGGATTTGGATGGAGACGGTATCGTGGAAATAATTCCCAATACTCCCAATGACTCTTTGGTAATTTATAGATTGCTGTTGGATGGCAACAAAAAAGGCACAGGAATATTCAGCAAACACTCCATTTTAGGTCCGCACGGACATGGCCTTGGGTTTGGTGATATAAACGGCGACGGACTTACAGATATTATTGTATCCAAAGGTTGGTTGCAAGCACCCGAGAATACCTTTACAGGGGAATGGAAATTACATCAGGAATTTGAATTGGGGACGGCAAGCGTTCCAATGATTGTTGCCGATGTGAACAAGGATGGCCTTTCGGACCTTATTGTTGGCCAAGGACATGATTACGGCCTATTTTGGTACGAACAAAAACCCGCAACCAAAAAACAAAAATCCAAATGGACAAAGCATGCCATTGACCCCTATAATTCACAGTACCACAGTATGGAATGGACCGATATTGATCAGGATGGGGAAAATGAGCTGGTAACAGGTAAGCGTTACCGTGCCCATAATGGAAAAGACCCAGGCGGTAACGATGACCTTGGACTTTATTATTTCAAGTGGAACGGGGAGAATTTTAGTAAACAAGTTATTGATTATGGCCCCTATGGCCATGGAAAGGGAACCGGAGTCTATTTCAGTGTTTCGGATGTGGACAATAACGGAATGAAAGATATTATAGTGGCCGGAAAAGATGGCCTTAACATTTATTACAACGAACCTAATAAACAATAAATCATGAATTTGAAAAGAACTTTTAAGCCACATATATTAGTGCTGCTTGCCATTGTAGGCCTACAGTCCTGCAAGGAAAAAAAAGAAGATAAACCACAGCAGGAAGTGGCAGCGGCCACAACAGAACAGGACGGATTTGTACAAATATTTGACGGCAAGACACTTGACAACTGGGAAGGAGATCCCAATTATTGGAGGGTAGAGAACGGTAATCTTGTGGGTGAAGTAACCCCCACAACCTTATTGAAGAACAATACCTTTATTATTTATCAAGGCGGACAACCGGCAGATTTTGAACTGAAGCTAGAATTCCGCATAGCGGAAGCAGGGAACAGTGGTATAAATTACCGCAGTGAAAAAGTGGATACCATTCCTTTTGCGTTACGTGGTTATCAAGCCGATATAGATGGAAAAATAAGGTATACCGGGCAGAACTATGAAGAGAAAAAGCGTACTACTTTGGCCTATAGAGGCGAAAAGGCCAGAATAAGGTCCCAAGAAAATCCTGATACTCCAGGTTCTTTACGGGCCAATGTAGCAAAGAATGCCTGGCAGAGTAGGGAGATTTTGGAATCACTTGGAGATTCGGACGAACTAAAGACCAAGATCAAAAGTGAAGATTGGAACGAAGCCCACCTTATCATCAAAGGGAACAAATTACAGCATTACATTAATGGCGTCCTAATGAGCGAGGTAATCGACGATGATACCGTTAACAGAACATCCTCAGGGTATTTAGGGGTTCAGGTGCATGTAGGGCCACCAATGAAGGTGGAATATAGAAATATAAAATTGAAGAACTTATAACATTTAAAATTTCTTCTTTTAAGAAGATCGATGCCTGACCGTCAATTGTTGGGTAGTGTTTAAGCATAAAAAGTTAACTCTTGGAAAAAGGGGTGAAAATCAAAATTTTCACCCCTTTTTTATGGTCTATAGGCAATCAACTCCCCCACTCCAACCTCAAATTAAAATTAATTTTCGCTGCGGACAGGACAGAACAGGATAGGTAATGGACATATAAAGATTAAGTTTGATAAAGTCTATTTCAATTGGAGTAATTCCATTTTTTTTTAAAAACTGGAGTATCATTTCCAATCCATTGAAAAACTACTTTTTCTTTTGAAGTTAGACTTGATAAATCTTAATTTATGAACCAAATAACTATGGGCAAATCATATCTGCCGATTAACAACAAAAAACACGGATTGATGAAAATAAGAATTATTGTTGTAATACTCCTTTTCGTTTGCGCTCTTCCGTTAAAAGCGCAAAAAACAACACAAGAACAGCAAACCAAAAAACCCAACATCATCTTCATTTTAACGGATGACCAACGTTTTGATGCCTTGGGCTATGCAGGCAACAAACTCATATCCACACCGGAAATGGACAAGTTGGCCGAGGAAGGTACTTATTTCAAGAATGCCATTGTAACCACCCCTATCTGTGCCGCCAGTAGGGCAAGCATATTGACCGGCCTATATGAGCGTACCCATAGCTTTAATTTCCAGACGGGAAATATTCGAGATTCCTACATGGCAGACTCCTATCCGACCATCTTGAAAAAAAACGGATACTACACCGGCTTTTATGGCAAGTACGGTGTTCGGTATGACCAGCTGGACCAGCAGTTCGATGTTTATGAATCCTATGACCGGAATGGTGCCTATCCTGATAGAAGAGGATATTATTATAAGACCTTGGGCAAAGATACGGTGCACCTTACACGATATACGGGTCAACAAGCTATAGATTTTATTGCCGATGCCAATACTGACAAACCATTTTGCCTCTCGTTGAGCTTTAGTGCGCCCCATGCCCATGACAATGCTGTAGATCAATATTTTTGGCAACCTGAATCCGATGCGTTACTTCAGAACATGGATATGCCCGGACCAGAACTGGGGGAAGACAAATACTTTGAAGCCCAACCGAAGTTTGTTCGTGACGGATTTAATCGTTTACGCTGGACATGGCGTTACGACACTCCTGAAAAATACCAACATAGCGTAAAGGGCTATTACAGGATGATTTCGGGTATTGACCGTGAAATTGCCAAGATCAGGGAAGAACTAAGGAAAAAAGGGCTCGATAAGAACACGGTAATCATTTTAATGGGGGATAATGGTTATTTCCTGGGAGAGCGTCAGCTTGCCGGAAAATGGTTGTTATATGACAATTCCATACGGGTGCCCTTAATTGTATTCGACCCACGCTTAAAAAAACAGAAGGACAACGATGCCTTGGCATTGAACGTTGATGTTCCATCCACCATTCTAGATTTGGCAGGTTTGGAACAACCCAAGGGATGGCAGGGCAAAAGCCTAATGCCGATCATTAAAAATCCCAAAACCGATTTTGAGCGCGATACCATTTTGATAGAACATCTATGGGAATTTGAAAATATTCCCCCTAGTGAAGGGGTACGGACCCAAGATTGGAAATACTTCCGCTATGTAAACGATCAGTCCTATGAGGAACTCTATAACTTAAAAGACGACCCAAAGGAGATCAACAACCTGGCGAAAGATCCAAAATATGCCTCTAAACTTGAATCCTTTCGTAAGAAAACGAACAGCCTTATACTTGAACTTTCCGACGATTATTCCAAAGGACCCTCCAATTTAATTGTTGAATGGATAAGAAACACAGCTGGGGTTAGCATTATTGATCCCAAGCCGGAATACGGCTGGGTGGTACCGGAAGGCGCTGTTACCCAATCCGCCTATCAGATATTGGTAGCCTCATCCGAAGAAAAAATAAATAACAACATAGGTGATATTTGGAACAGTGGACAAATAAGGACCAATGCCTCTACCGAAATAGAACACGAAGGAACCCAACTAAAAAGTGGGGAGACCTACTACTGGAAAGTACGTATTTGGGACCAGGACAATCGACTTTCAAGATATTCCAAAACACAACCGTTTACTATGGGCAGTCCCAAAGCAACAATAACAACACCGAACGGATTTCAAATAGATAAAATAAAACCGGTCCTATTCGAAAAAAGAGGTGACACCTATTTTGTAGATTTTGGAAAAGCGGCTTTCGCAACCATTGATTTTACCTATAAGGCCAAAACCGATCATACCCTTACTTTCCGAATCGGAGAACAGTTGGAGGGAGCTAACATTAACAGGAAACCTTTTGAAAAAAGCCATATCAGGTATCAAGAAATCAAGGTAGCGGTGACGCCCAAACAAACCCAATATCAACTTCAGATTAAACCGGACAAAAGAAACACCCTGCCGGGCAAAGCACTTCCTTTACCAGAAGGCTTCCCGGTCTTAATGCCTTTCCGATACGCAGAAGTGGAAGGGGCACAAGAACCCTTGACCTCTGAAAATTTTACACAACTTGCCTATCACAGTTATTGGGAGGAAGGTTCCAGTAGTTTTAGCAGTTCCAATGATATTTTGAATCAAGTTTGGGATTTATGTAAGTACTCCATCAAGGCCACTACTTTTAACGGACTATACGTAGATGGGGACCGTGAGCGGATTCCATATGAGGCCGACGCCTATTTGAACCAATTGAGCCATTATACTACCGATAGAGAATATGCCATAGCCAGACAGACCATTGAATATTTTATGGAACATCCTACATGGCCTACCGAATGGCAACAGCATGTGGCACTAATGTTTTATGCCGATTATATGTATACGGGCAATATTGAACTCATACAGAAATACTACGATCAATTAAAATATAAAACCCTTTATGAGCTCGCCAACGAAGATGGCCTGATAACCTCTACCAAGATGACCCCGGAATTAATGGCCAATCTTGGATTTCCAAAGACCATGAAGGAAACCTTTAGGGATATAGTGGATTGGCCCTCTGCAGGCTGGGGCGGAGATCCCAACAACAAAGGAGAACGCGACGGTTACGTATTTAAGGATTTCAATACCGTAGTGAATGCATTTTACTACCAGAACATGAAAATAATGGCCGAATTTGCCAAGGTTCTGGGCAAAACACAAGAAGCATTGGATTTTAAATTAAGGGCATTGAAGGCGAAGAAGGCATTCAATGAAAAGATGTTCGATGCCAAAAGGGGAATTTACATTGATGGGATCGGTACGGACCACGCCTCCTTACATGCCAACATGATGCCCTTGGCATTCAATATGGTTCCCGAGGAACATATAGGCTCGGTAGTTGAGTTTGTAAAATCGAGGGGAATGGCCTGTAGTGTATATGGTTCCCAATATTTAATGGATGGCCTATACAACGCGGGCGCGGAAGATTATGCCCTAGATCTATTGACCGATACCAGTGACAGAAGTTGGTACAATATGATTCGTATCGGCTCTACCATCACCTTGGAAGCCTGGGATTTAAAGTATAAGAATAATCTGGATTGGAACCATGCATGGGGGGCGGTCCCTGCCAACGCCATTCCGCGTGGACTTTGGGGAATTCAACCCAAAACCCCAGGTTTTGGCATAGCGTCCATTAAACCACAGATGGGCGATTTAAAGAATAGCAGTATTGAGGTCCCCACCATTAAAGGAACCATTAAAGCAAGCTATACCTACGCGAATCCTAGATTGCAATTGTATACCATTGAAATCCCCGCCAATATGGTCGCGGAATTTGAAATGGCCCCCGCACCAGGAAAAGAGTTAATGCACAACGGGAAGAAAGTTGCGTCGGCCTTTGGTTCGGTTAGGCTGGAGCCTGGTAAACATGAGATAAAATTGGTGATCAATTCATTTTAGACAAATGATCAATTCTACTTGGAATTACAAAGAACCATGAAGTTTAATATAGTATTATATCTTTTTGTTCTGTTTGCCATTAGTGGATCTACGTTATATGCACCGGCTGCCGATCCTTACATATCAATTTCTAATGAAGAAATTGCGCTCGTAGTCTCTGAAACCGACTATAATTCCAAGCAATATACCTCAGAAATTGAAAATGGATATAGCTCTATAGAATTAGGTATCCCAACAATTAATCCACCAGGTGGGAGAGTGGCCATTGTCGCCGATGGCAACTCGCCAGACCCGGATGACCTTGGCGGAACTGCAGTTTCAATTGCTTTACTACGGGCTTCGGGGCTGGAAAATAGATTGGTTCATTATTCACACAGTTGTGATCTGGTACGTGACAACAGGATTTCAGAAGCGGCTGAAAAGGAAAGACATGCATTGATGCAAGCTGCCTGTGATGTAACCGCTAGACGCTGGGGTGGTTTTGATGGACTAACTTTCTTGGATGCAAAATGGCAAAAAGAGAAAACCGTTAAGGATCTGAGTGCAGCCATTAATGCTTCTTCCAAAGAAGATCCCTTATGGATTATTGAAGCTGGTGAGCCGGATATTATTGGAATGGCATTGGCAGCATCGAAAAAATCCAAACACAAATATGTAAAAGTGATAACACATCACCCGGCAAATGATGATGCCGGTGATTTTTATACGTGGCAGCAAATATTGGATTTTGGGGTTGAAGAAGTTCGCATCCCGGACCAAAACACCAACTTAAAAGTAGCATTACCGGAATGGGATTGGGCAAAAAACCACCCGGATCCTAGAGTGCAATGGGTCTGGATTCAAGGAAAAATTGCAGAGGTTGACGATGTCGTTACATTTCAAAAAGGAAAGTGGGACTGTTCAGATGCCGGTATGGTATTGTATTGGATTACAGGGGCCACCAATGGCGGTCTTACTTTGGGCACCGTTAATGATATTAAAAAAATATTGTTGTACTTTATTGAAAATTCCAAAGATCGTTGAACAAACATTACCTTATAACCCTAATATATTAGCAATGCCATGAAATTATACCTCACTTACCTCCTACTGCTATTATCTCTATCGATTACCGCACAAAGTAAAATGAAAGTGCTTATCGTTGACGGTCAAAACAATCATCTAGTTTGGCCCAAATCTACCATTATGATGAAGCAATATCTAGAAGAAACAGGCCTTTTTGAAATTGATATCCAACGTACCCAATACCTGTGGAAGGCAGAACGGGAAACGGATTATTTACCCCTTGCAAAAACTGGAAAAAGTGAAATATTGGAACAACCCAAAACAGACCCGGCATTTAGTCCTGATTTTGAAAAGTATGATGTGGTTATATCCAACTTCGGATGGAAGGCAGCTCCATGGCCCATAGAAACCCAAAAATCGTTCGAAGTCTATATACAAAATGGAGGCGGATTTGTAAGTATTCATGCTGCCAACAACTCCTTTCCAGAATGGGAAGCCTATAATAAGATGATAGGCTTAGGGGGTTGGGGAGATAGGACCGAAAAAGACGGCCCTTATGTTTATTATGACAATGTGGGCAATAAGGTGATCGACACAAGCGAGGGAGCGGCCGGTGCCCATGGGGACAGACACCATTTTCCAGTTACCGTTCAACATATAGACCATCCAATAACCAAGGGTATGCCCAAGGTGTGGATGACCGGTATTGATGAATGTTATGCCAAATTACGCGGTCCGGCCGAAAATATGACGGTATTGGCCACCGGTAAGGACTTAAGTGAAAATGCCCCTACGGACCGTCAAGAACCTGTGCTTATGACCATAGAATATGGCAAAGGACGTATATTTCACAACGCTTTGGGCCACGATACCGATTCTTTCGAAAATGTTGGGTTTATCGTTTCCTTTTTGCGGGGAACGGAATGGGCTGCATCGGGTAAGGTAACGCAAATCATCCCAATCGATTTTCCAACAGCACAAGAACCTAGGCAACGAACATTTAAGCTTGCCAACCATTAAACGAGTATGCTGTGCAGTATTTAACAACAACTATAGATGTAGCTTTTTTAATCTCCAATACCAGTCCTAATCCTTTTGGACAAATTGATATCGACCTCCCCATAAAAAAATTGAAATATAATGAATGGATACCCCTTTTGGGCCGAACCCTATCGCAATGGATAGTGTGGACCGGCATAAATGAACCTTCAGTAAAAAGCCTTCCACAGAACTATAAACAGGATGAACGTGGTAAAAATAAAGCCTCCATAGGACATTGAGATTCAATGGGTATATTTAAAGTGGCCAAAGTGGATGGGGATTGCTTTATGTAGGACATTAATATTCGTCCTATTTTGGAATTTCATGATTGGATTAAAAACGAAGCTGGGCTCCAATAGTACTTAAAACAACAATTAACTGAGAACTTAATACAGACGGATAAGATGAATTTACTCAAAACAAATACTAGGCCTTCAGTAATTATTTACTTGGTAGGAATACTGATGGTCGGTTGCCAAACTGGCCCCAAGAATAGTGAAAAAGAAATTGCAATAACAAGCACGATCCAATTGGGGGAGCAACCCAATATTTTGTGGTTGGTAACAGAAGATATGGGACCCTACATTCCGTCTTTTGGTGATTCCACTATTGTGACACCTAATTTAAGTCGCTTGGCCGCAGAAGGTGTGGTATATCCAAATTTGTATTCAACTTCAGGAGTTTGCGCTCCCAGTAGGGCTGCCATTATAATGGGGATGTACCCTTCCAGTATTGGGGCAAACCATATGCGCACCACGTCCTATACCGAGGTTACCGGGTTGCCCTCATACGGGGCAGTACCCCCACCTCAAGCCCGTATGGTTAGTGAACTACTTCGTATGAACGGTTATTACTGCTCCAATAATTATAAGGAAGATTATCAATTTGAAGCCCCTAAAACAGCCTGGGACGAAAGTAGTCCCTATGCCCATTGGCGCAATCGTGATGAAAATCAACCCTTCTTTTCAGTGTTCAATTTTACGGAAACACATGAGTCGGGACTTTTTGAGCCCTATGGTTTTAGGAATATAGAAACAAGGCATTATCACGAGGGGGATAGATCTTACAAATGGGATGGAAATCGTATGGCAGAAGAGGAAACGCCAATACATTTGCCAAAAGATACAGAGTTTGATATTCCCCCATACCTTCCGGATACTCCCAAAGTACGGAGGGATATGTGGAAGCTATACAATAATGTGGCGGAAATGGACAAGCAGGTCGGGGCCGTATTAAAGCAGTTGGAGGAGGAGGGGCTATTGGAAAATACTATCATCTTTTTCTATGGTGACCATGGCGGACCCCTGCCCAGGGAAAAGCGGTTGATCTATGATTCCGGTTTAAACACCCCAATGATCATAAGGTTTCCAAAAAAACAACTTGCCGGAACCAAAGATACCCAACTGCTCAGTTTTGTAGATTTTGCCCCTACCCTTTTATCCCTCATAGGAATTGAGCCTCCCTCCTATATGCAAGGACAGGCGTTTTTAGGGAAATATAAGGCCGAAAACGAGCGCAAATATATTCATGGTGCCGCAGATCGTTTTGATGGATTTACCGATGCCATCCGTGCCGTTCGCGATAACCAATTTAAGTATATAAGAAATTACAGACCGGAACAAGGATATTATTTACCAGTGGATTACAGGGAAAGGATTCCTGCCATGCAGGAATTGTTGCGTTTGCGTGATGAAGGGAATTTGGATAGCACACAAGCACTTTGGTTTAGGGAACAGAAGGATCCGGAAGAATTGTATGATTGTCTAACCGATCCCTATGAATTGCAAAACTTGGCACAAAACCCGGATTACAGGGAAAAAATGGAAGAATTACGAGCCGAAATGGATCGTTGGCTAAAAGAAATTGGGGATGTGCCCAACCTTCCTGAAAAAGAATTGATATCCAATCTTTGGAATGGTGCCAAAACCCAACCCATAACCTCAGCACCCAACATAACCTCCTCCAACAATAAAATAACACTTGAATGTGCTACTGAAGGAGCTTCTATAGGGTATAAAATAATAGATAAGAACGGCACTACCCCAAAAGTATGGTCCGTATATCAAAAACCATTTGAAGTTCCAGCGGGAAGTGGGCTAATTGTTCAAGCCTATAGGATTGGATTTGTGCCCAGTGAAATAGTGGAAACTAGAGCAGAATAACGTATTGGATTATAGGGTTTACATAATTCTGCATTCGTCCAGAAAACAAATAAATCATATTTCTATAATTCCAATTTGGTAAAGGATTGCACATCCAATGTATTAAGTTCAACACCTCATAGCAGTACAGTGCAGGATACGTTCTTTTATTCTAAATACTAATTTTAAATATCTTTTCATTCTTGATTGCTATACAATTATGAAAAAACAATTGAAACAATGATTGGATTGCCCATTCATAGTGCCTTTTGGGCCTATGACCGGGCTAACTTTTAATACTTAATTAAATAGAATGTCAGTAGAATCTAACAACAATACTTTTGACGCCATTGTAGTAGGAACAGGAATAAGTGGCGGCTGGGCGGCAAAGGAGCTATGCGAGAACGGTCTTAAAACCTTGGTTTTGGAACGTGGAAGAATGGTAAAACACGTGCAGGACTATCCCACTATGAACCTTGATCCTTGGGATCTGCCCAATGCCGGGGAGACCCCTGCAAAAATAAAGGCAAAATATCCCAAACAATCCCGTTGGGGCTTTGATGAGACTACCCGGCATTTCTTTAATGACGATTCGGAATATGATTATGCCGAAGCAAAACGTTTCGATTGGATTAGAGGTACACAGGTAGGTGGCCGATCCCTGATATGGGGAAAACAAACCTATCGTTGGTCAGATTTGGATTTTGAAGCCAATGCCAAGGACGGCATTGGGGTTGATTGGCCCATACGTTACAAAGATATTGAGCCTTGGTATGCCCATGTAGAAAAACATATTGGTGTTAGTGGCGAAGCTTTAGGGCTACCTCATTTGCCCGATAGTGTGTTCTTAAAGCCTATGGAGTTGAACTGTGTGGAAGAACATTTGAAAAAAGGCATTTCAGAAAATTATGATGATCGGGTTTTAACTATCGGGAGAGTGGCACATATTACCGAAGGCACAAAACCCGGGGCAGGAAGGATTAGCTGTCAGTATAGAAACCGATGTAAGCGCGGCTGCCCTTATGGTGCCTACTTCAGTTCAAATTCGTCAACAATACCCATGGCAGAAGCCACTGGAAATATGACCATAAGGCCAGATTCCATTGTATCCGAGGTACTCTATGATAAGGATAAAAAGAGAGCTACAGGGGTTAGAATAATCGATGCCAACACTAAGGAAGTGTTGGAATTTAGATCTAAAATTGTATTTCTCTGTGCCTCATCCATGGCCTCTACGGCCATATTAATGCAATCCAAATCAGAGGCTTTCCCGAACGGAATGGGCAATGCGAGTGGGGAATTGGGCCACAACATTATGGACCATCAACTGGGAGGGGGCGCCAATGGAAAAATTGACGGATACGATGATAAGTATTACAAAGGACGAAGACCTAACGGATTTTATATTCCTAGGTTTAGAAACGTAAATAATTCTTCCAAAAAATTGGATTTTATACGGGGATATGGTTATCAAGGTAGTGCCGGCCGTAGTGATTTTAGTACGTTCATCCCGGAGTATGCCTATGGAAAGGAATTTAAGGAGGCCGTGTTTCAACCAGGAGAATGGCGAATTAATCTCGGGGGCTTCGGTGAAGTATTGCCGTACCATGAGAACCATATGTATCTGGATTATGACAAAATGGATAAATTTGGCCTGCCCACTATTGTATTTGATGCCGAGTTTAAGGAAAATGAGAAGCGTATGAAAAAAGATTGGATAGAACAAGCGCAGGAAATGCTGGAAAATGCCGGTTTTAAAGAGGTAAGGGCCAATCATAGAGAGTCCTATATGGGTGGAGGTATTCACGAGATGGGGACTGCTAGGATGGGCAGAGACCCTAAGACTTCGGTCTTAAATAAATATAATCAACTTCATGAAGTACCCAATGTATATGTAACTGACGGTGCTTGTATGACCTCTGCAGGCTGCCAAAACCCTTCCTTGACCTATATGGCCATAACGGCAAGAGCGGCAAATCATGCGGTTGCAGAGCTGAAAAAAATGAATTTATAATCTAAAAGATTAAGTTTATTTAAAGCGCTTAATTATAGGGCATTTGTGAAAATAATATTGGAGACAATTCTGGTTATCAAATCTTGCTTTCCGCCAAATATTTTGGCACTCCGAATAGATAAAGATTTCCTTTTACTATAAACAAAAAATGCAGGTCCAAGGACCTGCATTTTTCAAATTACCATGATTATATATTTTAGTTGGTGTAGGGCACTGTACCTGTTTCATCAACCGGGTACCCCCACTTTTTAATGTATTCCATTCCCGGAAGAAATTCATCCCCAGTTTCTTTCAAGCGTTGGGATAACTGTTTTTCCAATTCGTCCTGAAGGGTGGTATAGCCCTCATTGCCCACAAGGTTGAACAATTGGTATGGGTCATTGATGTTATCGAACAGCAGCCAGGGGCCATTCAAATCGCGGGCATAGGTATACTGTAAGGTCTTTATGGCCCTGTACTCCCTTGCCCCATGTTGTACTTTGTTCCATTGCCCAAAAGGTTGTACACAGGTTAACAAGGTAGCATGTCCTATTTCCGCTGCCCCTTCCATATAAGGCCTATAATCCAATCCTTCCACGGTGTTTGGGATGGAAATATCACAGAGACTTAAAAGGGTGGGCATGATATCTTCGGAATTCATTAAAGCCTCCCGTTCTCCTGCAGCGATTTTTAATTTTTCAGGAATATAGTACAGCATGGGCACCCTTGCGGATTCCTCATAAGGTTGTTGCTTTTTATAGGCTCCATGGGATCCCAATAGATCCCCATGATCTGCAGTAAACACTATGATGGTATTATCAAATTGACCGGAATCCTTTAGATTTTTTATCACCTTGCCTATCATATCATCCAATGCCGCTATATGGGCATAATAACCTGCCAGATCCTTTTTCGCCCGTTCTTTAAGGCTATCCGGCACATTTCTACGGAGTTGGATCTTTGCCGGATCAAATCGGTTCCTATATTCCAATGGGGCAGTATGGTATGGTGCGTGGGGTGTACCATAGGAAAGGATCATCATAAATGGATTCTCAGCAGACTTCCTTTCCTTGATATAGTCTATGGCAGCATCGGTCTGTTCAAAGGTGTCATAGCCGTCCCAAATTTTTCTTTTGGGATCATCGTTGTCATAGTACACAGATTCATTGTAATCGTGGGTACATTCGTTGCCTTTCCAGAACTGGAAACCCTGTCTTCTTTGGCCAGGGGCCACATTCTGCAAACGTCCATGTCCGTCCAAATGCCATTTACCGATATAGCCGGTATCGTATCCTTCCTTGTTGAACACCTTTGCAATGGTTACCGCATTGGTATCCAGCTGTACATCGTTCATAAAGACCCCATGGGTCAATGGGCGTTGCCCGGTCAAGAGCGATGCCCTAAACGGAGAACATACGGGCATCCCGGAAACCGCATTTTTGAAATTGACGCTTATGGCTGCCAAACTATCCAGATGCGGGGTGTCCACATTGGGATCACCTGCATAACCCGTAGCCTGGGCCCGCCATTGGTCTGTTAAAAGTACCAAAACGTTAGGCTTGGTGGGGGTTTGGGGTTCTTCCGTTTTCTTTTTCTCAGCACAACTTCCAAGAAGGATTACACCCAATAAAATGATTAAATAACTACTTTTTTTCATACTTATTTTTCTTATTTATAGTTTAGGATTCCAAGAGGCTTCCAACTTATTCCTTAAATCGTTTACTACTTCTGGTTTTTCATCTACCAGGTTTACTTGTTCAAAAGGATCTTTAAAAATATTGTACAACTGGATTTTTTCATTTGGCCTGTTCTTTGGGTCGGGAACTATAAGCTTATAAGGATTGGTCATCACCATTCTATATTTAAGTCCTTCCTCAATAGTATTAAAGTCATGGTTATAAATTTCCCCAAAAACGGCCTCTCGATTATTGAGTTCAGTTTCATCCAATACATTGATTCCGTCCAATTCCTCGGGGGACTCCAGCCCCAAAAGATCTAGTACCGTTGGCACCATATCCAAGCTACTTACCAAAGATAGTGTATCCAGTCTGGGCGTAATTTTGCCTTTCCATTTATACATGATAGGGGTCCTCAATCCATAGTCATAAGGCGCTTGTTTAGAGATTGGATTGTATGCTCCATTGTTTTCATTCTGTACCCAACCATTATCGCAGACATATACGAACAGGGTATTTTCTGTTTGACCCTTCTTTTCAATATAATCCATAAGATCCCCACATGTGATATCGAACCATTCGCACATGGCCCAATACTTGGCTACAAACTCCGTAGGTGCCTTGGGCAGGTATTTCTGCAAAAGACTGTCCGGTGGATTATGGGGCGAATGCGGTAAAAAGGGAGCATACCACATAAAAAAGGGCTTCTTCTTTTCCAAGGCCAAATCTATGTAATTATAGAGGGTATCCATACCTTTACGACCAATTTCGAGGCCATAATCTCCATGCCTACCCCCTCGGTCAGGATCACCGTGCGTCATACCGTAATCGAAACCTCCATTGGAATAATTTCCAAGCCACCACTTACCGGTTTGAAAGGAGAGATAGCCTTTTTTCTGCAACATTTTGGGCAAAGTGTTCAGGTTTTTAAAGTTTTCTATTACCGGCTCATAATTTTTGGCCCTCCAAGTTGATAACCAAGCAGGTTTGTTTCCCAAATCATCGCTCGGAAGTACCCTATCATTTCCCAATACCATATGATTACGTGGATAAACCCCGGTAATCATGGATGCCAAGGAAGGGGCACAGAGTGAGGTTGGAACATACCCTCTTGAAAACGTTAGGCTCTCATTGGCCAATCTATCCAAATTTGGCGTTTCAATATGTTCATGGCCCATAAAACCATAATCTGTCCAAGCTTGATCATCCGAAATTATAAAGACAATATTCGGAAGCTCCTCCTTTTGCTTCTCTGCTATCTCCTGCTTAACCTCTTTGCAAGAGGTGAAATAGATGGCTATCCCTAGCGTTAATACTACTAATGATAAATTTTTCATACCATATCCTTTTTTAAAATTTCAATTCCTGTGGGTGTAGCTATTTGTACTCCCCAATCCTTACCTTCATTACAAAAGGGCAAGTAACATAGTCCTTTCCCCCTTTTACATTCTTAGTTCTTTCGCCATTTCACTATTTCTGATTGCCCTTGACACTTCATTATCATAGTCTACTAATTTTCAACTAAGATAAAAAGATCAAGGGCAATAGATTTACATAGATCAGGAACCTCTTTTTAATACCCAGGATTTTGTGTCATGTTGGGATTTAGATCCAACTCATTATTTGGAATCGGGTATACCAACTTATCTTGGGTTATAGCAAAGGATTCTGGACCGTAGGCAATGAAATCTGGCGGAACCAGCGTAGGGTCCGCTTTTTCCTTTATACCGAAAGCAGTGATAACCTCAATGGCCTTACCAGTCCTTACCAAATCGAACCAGCGGTGATTTTCAAAGGCCAGTTCAACCCTTCTCTCCTGGGCTATGGCATTCCTAAAGGATACTTGATCTGGCAAATCGGTTGTTGTCAATTCGGGCAATCCGGCACGGACCCTTACCCTATTTAGCATAGTAAAGGGTACACCGGTTTGATAACTTTGTTCATTAATGGCCTCTGCAAGCATTAACATTGCATCGGCATATCTATACACCGGCCAGTTGTCCGGAGATCTTGAAAAATCGGGATCTGTATCGTGATTATACTTGTTAACATAGTACAGAGGACTGGGATTCCTGTCAAAGTAAGCTACCGATATGTCCTTTCTTTTATCATTGGCTTCATAGGCTTCCACCATATCCTTTGTTGGTATATTCCTTCCTGGAGAATTTTCAGGACCTAGAACTACGACACCCCTAGACCCTACGGGTGCAAATTGGTATATAAAATTGCTGGATTCACCCTCCTGTCCCTCTTTAAACTGAACTTCAAAAATAGATTCTTGGTGGTTCTTATTTGCCGGATCAAAGATATCTGCATAATCGTCCAACAAATCGTACTGATCTGATCCGATAATACTATTTAGTTGAATTTGGGCATTGCCATACTCTCCTCTTGTTAAATAAACTTTGGCCAAAAGCATTCTCGCGGCTCCTTGGGTAATTCTACCCACATCATTACCGGTATAGGCCAAGGGCAAATTGGAAATAGCAAATTCAGCATCATCCACTATAGCCTGATAAACTTCGGAAGTAGGATTTCTTTTTAGGGCAAACGCATCTTCCGCCGAACTTACCGGCTCTATAAGCAGGGGTACATCTCCCCAATAACGCACTGCAACAAAGTGGTAAAACGCCCTAAAAAAACGTAGTTGGGCTTCCAACATTTTGGCCGAATCCTGATCTATTTCAGCACTGTTAAGATAAAACAAGGTTACATTACAATCCTTTATTCCACCATAAATATTGTTCCAAGCATCCGAAATGGGACCTGCAACCGATGTCATTTTGAATTGGTCCAAAAAGCCATATTGCCTTCCTCCTCCCAATGAACCTTGATCCAAAAGGTTATCATAAGTAGTATTATCCGATCTGCCTTCCTCTAGAAAATGAGCGCTTAATACATAATCTTGCATACCTCCATAAACGCCAAGCAACGCTTGATCAAAATCTTCCTCTGTTTGGTAAAAATTGCCTTCAGTTAAATAATGGTCTGGAGTAACATCTAAAAATTCTTCATTACAACCTAGGAATACTAATATTGAAACTATAAATAGTATCCTTTTTGACCCTAATATTGAGCTATATTTTTTCATCGCGGATATTTTAAAAATTAATATTGACACCAAGGGTGTATGTTCTGTTTATAGGATATGAAAAGTCATCCACACCTAATGCCTGCGGATTGTTCCCAAAATTACTTACTTGGGGGTTCCAGCCAGAGTAACTGGTGAATTTCGCCAGATTCTGTACGCTAAAATGGAACCGCAGACTGGATATAAAGGTTTTATCCAATACCGAAACGGGTACTTGGTATCCTAGGGTAACATTCTTTATCCATATATGGTCCCCATCTTCCACCCAAAGATTGGATGCAGCATGTTGATTTGCATAATGAAGGGAAGGAATCAAACCCTTGCCTGGATTTTCCGTAGACTTCCATCTATCCAAAAATTCCGTACTAACATTCCATCTACCTTTTTCATTATAGAGCACTTCGTTCAGCTGTGGAATAATTTGATAGCCGAATGCACCCGTAGTCAATATGGAAAGGGATAAATTTTTGTAATTGATTACATTATTAAAGCCTAAATTAACTTTAGGATGTGGATTGCCAATATAATCTCTGTCCAAACCAGTAATTGAACCATCTCCATCTACATCCCTGTAAATATAGGCCCCAAGTTGTTTGGAGCCTGGCCACCCATGAAGGTTAGGGTCGTCCAATTGTTCTTGGGTATTAAAAATCCCGTCAATAATATAACCTCGTAACGATCCTACAGGTAGACCTACTTGAGTAACGTTCCATGTAGAGATAATTTGTGATATTTCTTTAGGAAGATAGGTTACTTCATTTTTAATGAACGATAAATTTAAATTACTGTTCCATGAAAAATTATCATTGTTTACACGGGCAGCCAACTCAATATCAACACCCTTATTTACCATCTCCCCTATGTTGGTCCTTGTGGAGGCAAATCCAGAAGCCCTTGGTATGGAAAGGTTGAAGAGCATATCTTCTGTCGTTTTCTCAAAATAGCTTGCGTTTAAAGTAATGGCATCCCTAAGGAATCCCATGGAAAGCCCCAAGTCCAATTGCTTACTTGTTTCCCATTTTAAATTGCTAGAGCCCAAGGAAGTAAGTGATTTCCCTACCTGGATATTGTCGTTGAGTACATAATTAAAGTTATTGTTCAGGTTATTCAAGTTGGGGATAGAAAGTATGGTCCCGAATCTATCAAAATCACCGATAGCGGAATTACCTGTGATACCATAGCTAGACCTAAGCTTTAACTCGTTCATAAAGAAATCCTCCGGGTAAAAGCTTTCTTCCGAGACTCTCCATCCAACCGATGCCGAAGGGAAATTACCATACTTGTTATCGTCTCCAAATCTAGAGGATCCTTCCCTCCTAAAATTCACTTCCGCCAGATACTTGGATTTATAGTCATAACTAAGACGGGCAAAATATGCCGCCAAGGACCAGTTGGTCAAATCTGTTACCGCAGCTGAAACTTCAGAAGCCTCCAGAAAATTCAAGGTATTATCACTAGGAAAACCAGTGGCATTGATTGTTGACAATTCCCCTGTTTGTTTTTGGGCGGTATAACCCAATAGGGCACTAATGGAATGTTGTCCAATGGTAGTATCATAGGTAAGGAGATTATCGATGCCCCAATTAGTAATATCACTCTTTTGATTGGTACCTGAATTTACGAACGGAGGCGCTCCAGGTGAAAGATTGGAGGCGTTTCCAATGGCAAACCGTCCAATGGTACTTGGTGTAAACGTATTTATCTCCCTTGTCAACAAGCGTCCATAAAGTTGTGGTTTGTAATGTAGGCCGGGAAGAATTTGCATGTCCAGATTAATACTGGCATTGATATCTCTTTCTATTCTATTATTGGTAAGCGAATTCGCTTCAAATATAGGGTTGGCATAGGCAAAATATCCTGGGGAATCAGCGGGAATATAAGGCTTAAGATCGCCGTTTTCATCATAAGGGGACTGTAAGGGACTAGCCGTTACCGCCTTCATGATAATACCCCTGGAGCCATCCTCCGGTATGGAATTGTTGTCCGAAAAGGCAACAAACATATTGGAGCCAACACTAAGCCAATCGCTGATAGTGGCGTCCAGATTGGATCGGAGGGACAATCTTGAAAAGTCAGTGTTTAGAAGCACACCTTCCTGATTTAAATATCCAGCAGAGACTACACCCTTAAATTTACTGTTACCACCTCTATAGGTAAGGTTGTGGTTCTGAAATACCGCACTTCGCATCAATAGACTTTGCCAATCCGTACCACTGCCTGGAGCGCTGTTCAGTGCATCCAAATAAATATCTGGCACTGGAGTATTGCTCCCGCTACGTGCATTTACTTCCTGGACCCTTTCCAAATTGTATTGGGCATATTGTGGTGCATCAAGGGTTTGCGGACGCCAGTTATTCGGTACCA
This sequence comes from Arenibacter algicola, assembly GCF_018860365.1. GTDB lineage: Bacteria > Bacteroidota > Bacteroidia > Flavobacteriales > Flavobacteriaceae > Arenibacter > Arenibacter algicola_B. The sequence goes on along the minus strand of NZ_JAHKPO010000003.1, from coordinate 746,996 downwards.
TTTGAAATCCACTGGAACCATTATAAGTAAGTTCGCTTCTGGATTCTGTTGCCTTTAGGGTCTGTATCAAGATAACCCCGTTGGTTCCCCTTGCTCCGTAGATGGAAGTGGACGCCGCATCCTTTAAAACGGTAATTTTTTCAATATCATTGGGGTTAAGACTCTGGGGAATACCATTGCCTACTGGAAATCCGTCAATAACCACCAGTGGTTCAATTCCTGCATTAATAGAGCTGATCCCCCTTACTTGTATACTAGGAGCCTGTCCTGGAGAACCATTACTTTCGGTAATTGTAACACCGGACACCCTACCCTGAAGGACTTGGCCCGAAGTTGAATTGGGCATATCCTGTACACCTTTCATATCCACTTCAGAAACCGCTGAAGTTATCTTTTTCTTACTTTGAGAACCATATCCTACTACAACCACTTCGTCCAAACCAGCCGCACTTTCTTCTAAGGTAACATTAATGGAACTTTGACCGTTAACAGGAACTTCAGTGGTCGCAAATCCAATATAGGAAACTACCAAGGTGGCATTTTCATCGGAAACTGCAATAGTGTAGTTTCCATCAAAATCTGCAGTTACTCCGTTGGTAGTACCCTTTTCTACAATATTGGCCCCAGGCAAAGGGTTGCCGTCATTGTCGGTAACCACCCCACTAATGGTTTGTTGCATCTTTTTGGACTCAACTACTTTAGGATTTTTCTTCAAGAAAATTGCTCCGTTGTCCGTAAACTGAAAATCAATGTCGGTAAGCATGGCACATTTGTTCAGCAGGACACCTACCTTTACCGTACCCTTTTTTATTTCGACAAGGGGACTTCCAACAAAAAGATCCGATCTATAGATAAAGTTGTAATCGGTCTGTTTTTTAACAACCTCCAACACTTGTTCTATAGAAAGGTTGGCGTCTTCTGTAAACGTAATTTTCTTGTCTTGGGAAAATCCATTTTCTACGCTAAATCCGAACGAAAGAATCGAAAAGAAAAAAATGAAGATTTTCATAGTGATGATTAGGGACGTCTTGACATAGGCAAGACTACCCCTATTTGGTTTAGTTTTCATAAATTTGAATGTTAGTTAATTTTTGATTAATTAATGTACTAGGGGATGGAGATTTCAATTGTCCAGATTTAGACTCCATTCCCCTTTTTTTTTTAAAAGCTTTACTTCATATTAATTGTTTTACCGTTTATTTCATATTTAACCTCGTTAGTGTTCTGTATTATGTCCAAAATTTCTTTGAGGCTTAGCGTTTTTCTAAAAACACCATTGAAAGTCAATTCCTCCGTAGCTTTCTCGTGAAAAACTACATCAACATCGTACCAACGCGCAAGTACCTGCATAATGTCTTCCAAAGACCTATTTTTAAAACTGAACAGTCCGTTTTTCCAGGATACCTCGTTATAAACATCTACTTTGGAAATGCCTATTTTTTTAGAATCCCGATCCATGGTAGATTGGTGTCCAGGGCTAAGATTTTTAGATTCACTTCCATTTTCAACAATGACCTTACCTTCCACCAATGTTGTAGAGACGTTTTTATCCTCGTTATATGCTTTTATGTTGAATTCCGTACCCAACACTTCTACTCGCTGCCCTGCCGTATGTACCACAAAATGGGAACCGTTATGCTCAGTACTCGGGGATACGTCAAAATAGGCTTCCCCATATACCAGTTCCACTTCACGAGTTTTATTGGCCACAAATGCCACGGGATACCTCAACCGTGTTTCGGAATTGACCCACACTTTGGTCCCGTCGGCAAGAACCAATACAAACTGTCCTCCCCGTGGTATGGTAAGAATATTTTTTACAATAATTTTTTCAGCTGATTCCTGACCATCGGCATACACCAATTGTTCCCCATTACTAGAGGCTTTATCCGTTTCAACACTTTCTCCTTTCTCCAGAACAATTTCCGAACCATCGTCCAAGGTAAGCGTTGCCTTATCGGTACCGATCTTAATGGAATCCTTTTGGATCACTACTGCCTCCATTGGAGGATTTACCTGGATATTTTCTTTATTCCCAAACCAGAGAGTGCCTGCAGTAATTAGAAGGACGATTGCTGCTGCATATTTATAAATAGAATGCCGTTTTTGCTTTTTATTGATTTTGGATGAAACCCCAGACCAGCCTTTCTTGATGTCTACAAGATCAATTCCTTTTTGATAGTTATTCTCAACCTTATGGAAATAGCTACGGTGATCTTTGGATTCCTTGTACCAAGAATCGAAAATATGCCCCTCCTCTTCGGTTAAGGTATTGTTGATTTTCTTTATAATAAGTCTGAAATCCATTGGGATTTTGTTTGTCTATATTAATAAGACAATCAAATTCCTAAAATGGGTGACAAAAAAATGTAGAAATAGAAAAATAATGGATAATAAATAAGAAAATAATATTTGAAAGGAGGTTTTATTGTACTATTGAAAATAGAACTGCAATATAGATCACTAGTTTTCCCAACTTCAATTTGGCTCTTCTAAGTTGGGTCTTTACCGTATTTACGGAAACATCCAGTTCATCTGCTATTTCGTTAAAACGATAGTTATCCACAAAGCGTAGCTTGGCGATGTTGCGCATCTTTAAAGGAAAATTGTCTATCACCTTTAAAACTTGTTCATAGAGCAGATGCTTTTCGTCTTCTGGAAACCAGTCAGGACTGTAACCTACATCTATATTAGTTTCCGCCTCCGTAATTTTTGAAACATGAGTGATCTTTATAGCTTTTAAAATATTAAAGCATCTATTGCGCACCATGGCGTACAAGTAGGACTTCAGGTTGGTTTCAATGTCAATTTTGTTGGATTTTTCCCAAAGACAAACAAATACTTCCTGTACCACATCTTCACTAGAATCTTTGTCAAATAGATAACCATTGGCATAAACGACCAATTCATGGTACAAGCCATCGAATAGTCTTCTAAACACAAAATGGTTCTTCTTTTGTATTTCCGCTAAGATTACTTTTGAGTCCAAAATGATCTATTAATATTGCTACAGAAATGAATTTAATACCAAACAACTCTTGAGAAACGGACAATTAAATGCAATTATACCCACTTCCAATAGTTCCTATTATATGAAAACTATCACCGATTTAACAATTAAGAGATGATATGTTTTCTTTAGTATTACAACAAGTTTATAAAAAAATATTAATGGGAGTATCCTGTACTGTGCTGCAAGCTTGTGTTGCAGGTTATACAGACCGATGCACTTTTTTTATAATCACCATAACTTCCAGGATACTATTTCCAAACTAGGCATCCCTTAAATACAGAAGCCATGAACCGACCAGATCAGGTCCATTCATGGCTTTATACCCTAAGCATTAGTCAGGAACAAAATTGATTCAATAACTACCTTACCCCCTTAACCCTAAAGGAATATGTCCCGGAACCTATTTCAAGAATGGTTTCTTCTCCATTGGATTCCAAAATTTTAATGGAGGACACCTTGGATATTGCTTTGTTTCCTTCCTTAATATTGGATATTTCCGCTGTAGGAATATGAACTTTGGCGGCAGTGTTCACAGGGATTTCGATATTCATCTGTACTTCCCTCCCTTTCCAATTCCAGGCCGAAGATATGTTGCCGTTAATACTTTTATAGCTCCCATTTATATAATCCATCTCCTTACTAATGGCAGGTTTTATAATGATATTGCGATAGCCCGCATCTTCGGTATCTATACCTACGGCATGTTGAAACATCCATTCTGCCACCGAGCCAAAAGCATAGTGGCTAAAGGAATTCATCTTGGCATTCAGGTCCGAGTTCTCTGCATCATCTTTGGTATAACTGTTCCATCGCTCCCATATAGATGTACTTCCGTTTTCTACGGAATATCCCCAACTGGGGTATTCGGTCTGTTGGAAAATCTTATAAGAGATATCGTCATAGCCATATTTGGACAAGGCCAACATTACATGTTTTGTCCCCAAAAATCCAGTTGAAAATTTAAAGCCGTTTTTCTCTATTTTTTCCGCTAGCCTAGCAGCGCCTTTTTCTGCCAAATCGTTGGGGTACAAATCGAAATATAGGGCCAGGGCATAACTGGTTTGGGTATCCTCTGTAGTGCGACCGTTATCTAAAATATACTTTTGGGCAAAGGCCTTTTTAATGTTTTCAAAAAGGTTGGCGTACTTTGCAGCATCTTCCGTTTTTCCCAATGCTTCTGCCATTTCAGCCATTAGTTTTGCATCATACCCATAAAAAGAAGCTCCTACAAAATCGTGGCTGGTCTCTTCGTTGACAGCAAGCCAATCCCCCCAATTGTTTCCTCCGCCAGGCCTTAGATAATCCGTGCTGGCATCTTCCTGAAACTGCATGAATTTTTCCATTCCCTTGTACATGTATTCCACAATACGGGTATCATTATAGACCTTGTACATATTATAGGGTATTATAACGCCGGCATCCATCCAAGCAGGGGCATATTGATTTGGCCTAGAGTATGGAAATGGCGCAAAGTTGGGATAGGCCCCATACCATCGTTGGGCGTCATCCAAATCGACCAAAAACTTGGTCATAAAGGCAGCGACATCGGAATTATAGGTGGCAGAACGCATGTAGATCTCGGCATCTCCCGTCCATCCCAAACGCTCATCCCGTTGTGGACAATCTGTAGGTATTTCAAAAAAATTGGCACTTTGGGTGGTTTTGATATTCTTGAAAAGTGTATTGTTCATGGCATTTGAAGAACCGAAGGTACCGGCATCGGTTTCTATGGAACTTAATACGTGTCCTGTAATGGTCTCCAGTGTAGGTTTTCCTGGAAAACCTGTGACTTCAACATATTGAAACCCATGATAGGTGAATTTTGGCTTCCATGTTTCCAAGCCTTCCCCTTTTAAAATATAGGTGTCCGTTGCCCGTGCTTTTCGTAGGTTTTCTGTCTGTATCTGGCCATCGTTCTTTAAGATTTCCCCGAACCGGAGTTGGACTTTCGTGCCTTTAGGTCCCTGTACTTTAAGTTCGGCAATACCGGCAATGTTCTTTCCAAGATTAAAGACATAGGTTCCCGGACTAGGCTCTGTCATTGCTATGGGCTTCAGTATCTCCGTATTCTTGACCTGGGTTCCCGGATAGGCTTGCAGTTTTCCATTGGGATAAGTGTAGACTTTAGGCTTTTTCCATTGGCTATCGTCATAATTGGGAGCGTCCCAACCTACATTTTCCAAGCGGGCATCATAGGTCTCGCCCATAATGATATCCGCCTCACGGATAGCGCCTTCGTTGGATTTCCACGTTTGGTCCGAAGCAATGGTCTCCATGCTTCCATCTTCGTATTCAATTTGTATTTGCCCCATAAAGGACGGATTTACCCCATAGAACTCACGCACCTTATCCAAACGTACCAATAGGGCATACCCAATATAGCCGGCATACCAACCATCGGCAATGACTGCCCCTATGACGTTCTCCCCTTCCCTTAAGTTATTGGTAATGTCGAAAGTCTGGTAGTATAACCGTTTGTCATAGTCTGTCCATCCCGGTAAAAAATTAGCCTCCCCTACCTTGTTGCCGTTCAAGCTCAGTTCATAAAGACCCAAGGCCGTTGTATAGGCCGTTGCCTTTTTTATTTTCTTGTTCAAGCTAAAGGATTTGCGCAGGTAGCGGGCAGGTGGAAGGTACAGACTATCGTATTTATCGGCCTTATTATATCCTACATCATGACCTATAAAGAGTCCTTGCCAATTGGCAAATTTCAAAAGCCCCATGGACCAATAGGCGGGTGTACTCCAGGTGGATACCATATCCGATTCGTCCCAAACACGCACTTTCCAATAATATTTGGTGCCGGACACCAACGGAATCCCCTCATATACGATTTGATTGGTCTGGTTGGAAACCACCTTTCCGCTATCCCAAATATCAGCTTGATCTTGCGAAAGTTTTTCCATGGAGGAAGCCACTGTAATTTGATAGGCCGTTTGTGCCCTATTTCTACCTTCCCCTTTTAAAATCCAACTAAATCGAGGCTGAAGTACATCGAGGCCTTCAGGGTTTTGGTGATACTCTACCCTAGGTTCAAGTATGGCAAGGGATTTTGAATCCTTATTTTGGCCATAGGAACTGCCAACTGTTAAGAGGGTAATAAAAAGGAGCGCAAGTCTGTTCTTCATCGATTATTTACCTTAAGAATTATAAAAATTAAAATATGGTCTTAAACTACAATATTAACACCCATTGGAATTAAACCCATCCTGTACTGTGCTGTTTTAACTTCCCCCTATAACCTTGGTGCCGTGATCCATAATCAATAGCAGCACGGTACAGGATAGATAGACCTTTTTCAAATCCTATTTTTACGAAAAATAGGATTTATTGACTTTGTGTTAACCCAATTAAAGAAATGAAAAACGTACTACCATTATTGATTGCACTGTTGTACCTACAATTTGGCTTTGGACAATTGCCCCCTGTATTTGGAGAGGAATATAACGACAAGGTGCAACATTCGGAAATGATCAAAACCTATTTAACGCCCCAAAGGATTGTTTGGCAGTCAGATGACTCCAATGAATCCATGCAAAATGTCGAAAGCCTCTTGAAAAAGGGAAACGGGCAGGTGGCCGTGAACGAGGAAAACCTATTTAGATTGATAAGCACAGCGGATAAAAAACCTGCCATACTATTGGATTATGGCAAGCAGATCCATGGAGGAATAAAAATTTCCGCGGGCATACGTGCAGATAAAACACCGGTAAGGTTGCGATTGCGATTTGGCGAATCGGTCGGGGAAGCAATGTCCGACATTGGGGGAAAACAAAATGCGACCAACGAGCATTCCCTGCGCGATTTTATTATTGAAGTGCCTTGGTTGGGAAGCGTGGAAGTGGGTGAAACCGGGTTTCGGTTTTTGCGCGTAGATGTGGTGGACGCCGGGATAGACCTTCCCATAAAATCTATAGAGGCCGCCTTTGTGTACAGGGATATACCCTATTTGGGCAGTTTTGAAAGTAATGATGAGCGTTTGAACGAAATCTGGATTACAGGGGCCTATACCGTACAACTCAATATGCAGAATTTCCTATGGGACGGCATAAAGCGCGACCGCTTGGTTTGGGTGGGCGATATGCATCCGGAAGTAATGACGATCAATACCGTTTTCGGAAACCATGAAATCGTCAACAAAAGTTTGGACCTGGCCCGTGACCAACATCCACTACCCCAATGGATGAACGGCATTAGCTCCTACTCCATGTGGTGGCTGCTTATCCACAAGAACATCTATGATTACCATGGGGACCTTGCCTATCTAAAGGAACAGGAAACCTATATGATCGGTTTATTGGATCAATTGAGCACATTCATTGACAAGGACAACAAAGAGATTTTAAACGGACATCGGTTCTTGGATTGGCCGACCAGCGAAAAACCCGAAGCCATACATGCAGGACTTCAGGCCATGATGGTAATGACCTTTGAGGCCGGTTCCGAGATGATGGCAAATTTGGGCAAGAACGACCTGAAATTGAAATACGAAAAGGTGGCCAAACAACTTAAAAAACATAGACCAAAGGATATTACCACCAAACAGGCCGCTTCGTTGATGGCATTGGCCAACCTTCATGATGCCGAAAAGGTCAATAAGGAGATATTGACCAAAGATGGTGTACAGCGCATGTCCACTTTTTATGGGTATTATATTTTGGAAGCCATGGCCAAGGCCAAGGATTATAATGGAGCACTACGAGTAATTCGAGATTATTGGGGCGGAATGTTAGATTTGGGCGCCACCACTTTTTGGGAAGATTTCGATGTCCTGGATGTTGCCAATAGTGGCAGAATAGATGAATTGATACCTGCCAACAATTTTGATATCCATGGCGACTTCGGAGAATACTGCTATGTTGGTTACCGCCATAGCCTATGTCATGGTTGGGCCAGTGGACCTACCTCTTGGCTGAGTCAACACGTTTTGGGCATAAACGTTTTGGAAGGGGGCGAAAAGATTAAAATTGAACCACACCTCGGAGATCTGGAGTGGGCAAAAGGCAGTTTCCCTACAAAATACGGAGTGTTAAAAGTAAGCCACAAGAAGAATGCGGATGGCACTATAAAAACAGAAATAGACGCCCCGGAAGGGCTTACAGTAATTAACTAGGTCCAGATTTGGGAAGTATTTCAAAATTGTCTTCCAAGCTTATGATCTGGTTAGTCTTCTTCCGAATTGAAGATGACATGGCCGTACCCTGAGCGTAGCCGAAGGGTTAGACAAGCAAAGAAACCGAAGGTTCATGAATACCTTATAATAACAAGCACAAATCAATGAACTAAATCGAAGATTCACAAAAAGCGAAACAACGATTTAAAATTAAATTCAAAGCTTATATTTTGGGCGTTCCCTCCTAGGTCGGGCGGGCCCTTGGCTATATCCCTTGCGCTGCTGCGGGGATGCCGCCGCGGTCCCTAACGCGGAACATATTATTCACTGAGATGCTGGGCAGATCTTCGTCTGTTGTGAAGATATCATGGCCGCACCCTGAGTCTACCTGCGGTAGGTAAACCCGCAATGACGACACCACGGGCTCCTTCCCTTCAGATAAGCCTGTCCCGCGTTTTCCGCGGGAGGACAATGTGGCTTCGCCACAAGCGAAGACAGAGGGTTCTGAAATCCCAAGCTTTGGCGAAATAGACAGAAGACGGAGAATAAGTAAACCTCAGGGCTTCTAACTCCCCTTTCTTTCACGCCAAATGGCGCAAAATTCATTCCCCTCTTCGTTCCAAGAGGGGAGCCGTTAGTTTTAGCATACAAAAGGAGTTCTTTCCCAATAGTTCATGATTCCGTCAATCTGCGGCAGGCTCGACCGGACAAGGCAGTCACTTCGACATGAGCCCTTTTTCGGGCGATTGAGAAGTCACACATTTTTGGTCAGAGCCACTTGTGTGATTTAGCTCATGACAATTCTATTTTAGGGGTATAGGTAGATCTTCTATATCGGTTTCATCGGACAATTAAGAAATGGATAAATCCGAAAAAATTTGTTTGGATCGAAATTGCCATGAACCATCTAACTCACAATTCTTGTTCTGTTCATTTTTTGCATCGCCCAAAAAACGACCAGGGCTGAATAACCAAGGTACGGTGTACCTTGGTTAAGAGGAGCCAGCTATAGCAGAGGCTAGGCTGATTTTTCTTTTATTGAAATCTACGGACTTTCCACAGCCACAGCGCCCAGGCCGCTTTCACTAGGGTGAAATGCTCTATGGACGCCTTCCCTCGCCCGGTGTGAAAACTCCTTGATTTACTACTAAAATAAAAATAGGCCATTTCTTTGTTCCATCAACATTTATAGTGTAGATAAATCATTGTTCGCTATTAGATACCCTTCAACTTTGTCCTAAAAGTTAATTGCTAAGCAGATATTCTTCCCCAGTGGAGATATATGGCCGATCCCTGAGCCTGCCTATCGGAAGACAGGCTGCCTTGTCGGTAGAGAGGCTCAACCGGACAAGGCAGTCACTTCGACATGAGCCCTTTTTCGGGCGATTGAGAAGTCACACATATGTGGTCAGAGCAGCTTGTGTGATTTAGCTCATGACAATTCTATTTTAGGGGTATAGGTAGATCTTCTATATCGGTTTCATCGGACAATTAAGAAATGGATAAATCCGAAAAAATTTGTTTGGATCGAAATTGCCATGAACCATCTAACTCACAATTCTTGTTCTGTTCATTTTTTGCATCGCCCAAAAAACGACCAGGGCCGATAAACGAAGGTACAGTGTACCTTGGTTTGGAGGAGCCAGCCGTAGCCAAGGCCACCTTGTTGCACACAACTACTGCCCGGTGTGAAAACTCCTTGATTTATTACTAAAATAAAAATAGGCCAATTCTTTGTTCCATCAACATTTATAGTGTAGATAAATCATTGTTCGCTATTGGATACCCTTCAATTTTGTCCTAGAAGTCAATTGTCAGGCAGATCTTCTTCCGTAGTGGAGATGACATGGCCGTTAAGAATTATTGAAGCCTTGGAAATAATTTAGGCCATGGCATCGGTCTATAAAATCCCGAGATTTTAGGGACCACCTAGTGAAGAAGGGTCTTTTCTTTTGTTTCGTTTTATTCATTGCCTTTCTAATTTATAATAAGGTATTCATGAACCTCCTGCGTCGGTTTCATTGGATAGCAAAGAAATCGAAGATTCACGAAATCCCATAAAAAACAATAACAACCAATTGAGTAAAATGAAAGAACTTGATGATATTCACGTACCTCTTTCGTCGATTTAATTGAACATAAACATTGTTCATTGTAAGTAACAAATTGCCGCGCTTCGCCCACCTGACGGCCGGGCAGGCCTGTCTGACGAAAGGCAGGCTCAATCTCCGCAAGGACTTTCAACTTTCAACTTTTAAACATTGAACATAAACCTATTAATCCCCATACCCGGATACATCCGTTAGTGTTTCCATAAAGGCAATGATATCCTCAATTTCCTGCTGGGACAGATTCAATGGCGCATCGGACAAGGTTTGGTTTTCCACCTCCAAGCCCATTCCTGCGCCTCCGCCCAGGTTGTAGAACGCCAGAACCTCTTCCAGGGTATCAAACAAACCGTTGTGCATATAAGGTGCTGTCAAGGCTATATTTCTGACGGTAACCGTTTTGAACGAATTTTTAAGAAAAGGATGATTGTCCATTTTTAGACCATTGCCCATGCGTCCCAAATCAGTATCCAACTTGGGGGCAATGGAATCAAAACCCTGGGTAATGCCCAACACCTCCGATTCCGATTCCAGATAAAACGGAGGAACGGCACCATTGAAGACCGGGGCAAAATGACAACTTCCGCAGGCCGCTTTTCCCATAAACAAATTAAATCCCCGCTTGGCATTCTCGGGATACTCCTTGGTTTCGTTTCGCACATATTTATCGAACGGACTATTGAAGGATTTTAAAGAGTTTACATAGGCCGCAATGGCATTGCTAATGGAACGCTGATTGATATCCTCTTTGGCAATACCTCCATAAGCCTCTTTAAACAATTGGTTATAACGGTCACTTTTATTGAGTTTATTAACAATCGCATCAAAATCGGTATTGAACTCCAGATCGTTATCTATGACATGTACCACTTGTTTTTCAAGATCCAAGGCGCGCATGTCCCAAAAATAACGTGCGGAATAGCCCGCATCCATCAAGGTTGGGGCATTCCTATCGGTAAAAACCCCTTTTTGATTGGAGACACTTTTGGGCAAACCATCCGAAAAACCCTTGTTAGGGTTATGGCAGCTGGCACAGGACATGACATTGTCCTTGGAAAGCTGGGGATCCCCGAACAACAGTTTCCCCAAGGCTATGGTCTTGGGATTGTCCAAAGGCAGATAAACCAGTTCCGAATAAAAATCCGTGTTGAGAAAATCTATGTCGAATATATTCCTGGCCTTATAGTTTTGGGCGTGCTTTTTATAGGGCTCTAGGGCAATCTTGTTTGCATTTTGAAATTCCAACAAGGCCGCATACAAGGGGTTTACAACCTCCTTTAAAAAGGCCAACCTATCAAAATCGTTAAAATGGATATTGGCTTTTAATATGTTCCTGCCCTTGGTAAAGTGTTTTTTAATGGTCTCGAATTGGGTCTTGGCTTCTGGGGCCATCCCCGATTCAAAATATAGAAATGTAGTTTCCATACTTTGCCAGCTCTCGGCACTTTCCTTCAACCCATTTACAGACCCTGGGGTATCATAACCTGTTAGTCCCAAGGTAAAGATCCTGACAATACCGGAGCGGATACATTCAATAATTTGGCTCGACTTTAAATGAACCGGTAAATGTATATTCGCTATAAAATCTACCCGCTCTTTGAGTCCGTTGGCCAATAATTGTATGTGCTGCAAATTTTCAATCGAGGCCTCTTCATAAACAGCTTCATCCAATGCCTGTAAGCCACCAGGTGGAATCACTTTTTCGGCTTCAAAATACTCGCTTACCTTGGGCAAAGGGGCACCATTGATATAAGTACCATTGTAGTAAGTTTGGTAATAATCAAAAATAAACTCGATCTCCTTATAAGCCAACCTGGTTTTTTCAACCTGCTCTTTCAGCCTCTCCCATTCGTTAACAGAACTTGCCTTATTGGCTAGGGCGGCCAATGAATCGACTTCATTTTGAAACTTGATAAAATTGGCCATATATAAAGCCGCGACTTTCTCCGGAACAATATCCTTTGGATACGGAATGACCATTTGCCTCCCGGACAACATCAGCAGGCAAATAAAAAAAGATCCCAATAAAATGCTTGTCTTCCTCATTTTCAACAACCGCTTTTTACCATTTTATAGGCTTTTTAATACCGCTACCCTTGCTTAAGGCTTACAATGGAAAGGTCATTTTAAATATAACCCTTTTGGCCCAACTATTCTATGGTAATCGACTCGGTATACGCCTTTTTGCTTGTAATGACTTCAATTACATAAATGCCTTTTGGCAGCTTGCCCACATTGATGGTTTTCTTTCTGGTTTTCTTCACCAATTTCCCTATGTTATTAAAGAATTTGACTTTTTTAAGCTTGTCATCCTTATCCACCGTAAGCTTTACCACATCCTTGTCGGCATCATAGACTAGACCATCGCTTTTATGTCCAGAAGCAGTGCCATCCGACTTCAACGACACCCCTGATTTGTTGATGGTAAAGTAATCCTCAATGTCATCATTTTCCCTGATAAACTTCACGGTCAGGTTCTGTCCTCCCCTACCGTCATCTTCCACTTCCATAACACAGGAGCCCAGTTGGTTCAAGGACACGGACATGGCCTGGTGGTTTAGGTCGCCCCCAGATATTTTTCCGGCAGAGCCCGTAGTGATATAAACGGCACCCTCCGCAGCGGCACTGGCTTTTTGGTAGGCCCCGTTGCTATCCACTTTTCCGTCCCCAAAGCCATTGGATCCAACGGTATGGCCACCCTTCGTAATTTCAGCCGGGTTAAAAGTGTTGGCAAACCCATAATGTCCGTTCAAGAAGTAGGAGCGCTCATAAGAATGGCTATGCCCGTTTAAGATAAGGTCCACTCCGTTAGCCTCCATCATGGGCATAAAGTTTTCCCGCATTTCAATAAGTCGATCTTCGGTATCGGAGTCATGGGACCCTTTGGTGTATACCGGATGATGAAAAAGGGTCACTATCCAATCTTGTTTGGTGTTCTGTATATCGGCCAAGGTCCAGTTGTACATGGCGCCCCCAACTTCGCGACTCGTATGATGGGAATCCAATATGATAAAGTGGATGTTGGCATAATCAAAGGAATAATAGGCCTCCGTCCCCGAGGCAGTACCGCCGGCCTGGGCAGCCGTTGGGAAGGTAAATATATCATAGTAAGGACCGGATTGTGTAGCCGAATCGGCCGACTTCCCATCGTGGTTTCCCAAGCAGGACCATGCCACTGATTTTTTCAACATATCGTCATAAATGTCGAACAGGGCATTTTGATATTGCTCATCCGTACCACTGCCATAGGCGTTATCCCCTAAGAACAACATCATATCGGTCTTACCGGTATTTTTGGGAGCAGCGTCCACATAATCGTAATAGGCATCCCGTACATTTCGTTGGTTGTTATTGGCCGTACCCGCATCACCCAGAATCCATGCCCGTACAAATTGTTTGGTACCTGCTTTAGGGGCCGTTATAATGTACATATCGCCAGAAGTACTTTCGGACAACACTCCTGCTTTATTACCTATATTGAAATAATATTTGGTGTTGGGGCTTAGACCGGAAAGCCTAACCTCATGTTCCGTGGTCAAGGCAGTGTTAGATGCTTTCTTGGATAACGATTTTAATGATTTTCCGTAATGCACCACGGATTGGGTTGCTATATCCGTTCTCCATTTTACCACTACAGAGGTTGGGGTGCCGCTCTGTAAATAAGGTCCCCTTACTACACTTACCGCTGAGGAATGCTGTGGAAGACCTACAGCGTTGGTTACCGCAACAGCACTTACATTGGGAAGATCTACATGGGAGGTTTGGGCAATTGAAACCACCGAACATAGGGCGGCTAGCAAAAAGGTACTTTTTTTGATCATGATTTTTGGTTGTTAATGGAGCTTTCCAAGCTTTTTATTTGTTCTTTTAATTGTATTACGGGACTCATATTCCTAAACTTGGTATCCAATTGCTCAATGGCAACCGAAGCCAATTTTAAGGATATAAAGGCCTCATGTGGTCTCTTTATTTCCGTTAAATACTTCGCTTTTTTATAATACCAGAATTCGTTTCTGTTGTATTCCAGGATAAAATAATTGTACTGTTCCAAGGCTCTTTCGGTTTGACCGGACTCCTTTAAGTAGTCCAATTTTTTAAGTTGAAGCGATATGGTGTGCGGGCCAAGTTGGTCCAGGCCATATTCCAGCGCCTCCAAAGCCCCTTTATAGTTTTTGTTGTTTTCGGCAAGTATGATGTTGCAGTATTCCAATACATCCTCGGGCCGAATGTCCTTCATATGATGGATAACATAACGGTACCCCTCCAAGGATTTTTTATAGGATTGCAGCTGGAACAGTATTTGGGCCTGCAGTTTTTTTGCGCTTAGGTCCTTGCTATCCAATTCCAAATAGGAGGCTATACTTTGCAGGGCCTCCTGGTAGGCTTCGGTGATATAGTTCACCTCGGCAATTTGATAATGTAGTTCTTTGGTTGTATTTCCCAAGGATTGGGATTTATAGTAATCTTCCAAAGCACTGTCGTATTCCATATGTTGTTGGTACAAGAGTCCTCTTTCAAAGTACAGTGCAGAATTGTTGGGATCTTCGGATATGGCCACCGTTTTTTCCGCTATCCGCATGCTTAAATCCCCATGGGCAAACATGGACATGGACAAGGAAAAAAACAGCACCACTAGTAGCGTTCTTTTCATCATGTACTGTAGATACCCCTTCGTATTAAAAGTCATTGCCAATGGTTAATATAATTTCCTTTTTTCTGAACTTCCTCCATACCATAAAATTTAAAAGAGAGACAACGCTATGGAGGTACATTTTCAACCTATGTGGCCCCCACTTTCGTTTAAGTTCTCATTTTAAGATGGAATATTATCATTTTTAAACGGCTCCAAGGCCCCGCTATCAAACGTATTGAAACAATATTAAATGTGTTTTTCCAGCGCGTTAATTTTTTGTTAAAAGAGTAAGGAAAGTCTTTTGGCAAGCACTACCAAAGGAATGTTTTTTTTAAAAAAAGTCTAGCTGCATTTATCCTAAAAAATAGGAAGAATTAAAGAGTTTGACTTAATTTTATGTGAGCAATTAGCATTTCCCCCAGGTATATAACTCCATGGTCGATAACATTTAAATACAATGCAACACATCCCCATAAGGCAACTTCCAGAAAGCAATCAAGAGCCAACCTTAGTGGGAAGTTTTAGTATTAGAAGTCTCGAAGCCATCCTGGACGGAAAGGAGTTGGTGGAAGAACTTCACCGACATGATTTTTTTCTAATGCTCATACTCATAAAAGCTAATGGCCTACATGAAATAGATTTTGTCTCCTATGAAGTCGGCCATTATTCCGTCTTTTTATTAAGGCCCGGGCAGGTGCACAAACTACACCTTAAACATGGCAGCACTGGTTATTTGGTACAATTTAAAACGGACTATTTCCTCTCCCACAATAAATCTTCCCCACAGTTGTTGCGCAAGGTGGGCAACCAGAACCACTATCCATTAAATGCCGATCACTTTAAAAAAATGGATCCCTTATTATCATCCATTTTATTGGAGTATGATGAAAAGAAGGAAGAATATCATGAGGTCATCAAAGCCAATTTGAGTATTTTGTTTATTCAACTTTTAAGGCAGCGGGAAGATACCGATCCAGACCATACCCATCCCCCATATCAGCAGGAGAAACTAGAGAAGTTTTTGGAACTATTGGAAGGGAATATTACCCAATACAAGCAAGTTTCCCAATATGCGGACTTATTGCACCTCAGCGTGTATCAGCTTAATGCCATAACCAAAGCATTATTAAGTAAGAATGCCTCACAACTCATAAACGAATATAGTATTCTGGAGGCCAAAAGAAATTTATTGGCCACCGTGAACCAAGTGAGTCAGATTGCTTATCATTTAGGGTATGAGGATGTTTCCTATTTTATTAGGTTCTTTAAAAAACACACGGGCTACACTCCCGATGCTTATAGACAAAATTTTAATTAAGTACCATTCAACTTCAGTTTTGTCCTATAATGGATTCCGCAGTTGAAATTACTTTTACATCTGAAAATAATTCAATGTGAAATTAACGACATAAGCATGAAAACAAAAGTAAAACTCTTGGCATCCTTAAAAATATGGATTGCCATTTATCCCTCCATCACGGCCTTTCTTTTCCTTTTTGGCAACCAACTGGCCACCCTTCCCCTCTACCTTAGAACCTTGGTGCTTACTATAGTATTGGTGCCATGGATCGTATTTGTAGGCGTGCCATTTATAGATACCTTGATGAAGAAAATGCAAAAAAGGAATTAGTTAATCACCATTTTAAAAATACGACACCATGAAAAAGGAACAACATTTTGATGTCATCATTATTGGAGGAAGCTATTCCGGTCTTGCAGCAGGGATGGCTTTGGGAAGGTCCTTAAAACGGGTCTTGATCATTGATAGCAATACCCCCTGTAACAGACAAACCCCCTACTCGCACAACTTCATAACCAATGATGGTAAAACCCCTGCTGAGATAGCCTCTTCGGCAAAACAACAGGTGGCAGCTTACCCTACGGTGAAATTTTTTAACGGACTTGCCATACAAGGATCCGGCACCAACAATGCCTTTAAAATCCAAGTATCTACTGGTGAAACTTTTAGCGGCGACAAATTAATTTTTGCCACGGGCATTAAGGATATCATGCCCAATATGGATGGATTTTCGGAATGCTGGGGCATCTCCGTGTTGCATTGCCCCTATTGCCATGGCTATGAGGTAAAAAATGAAACAACAGGTATTTTGGGCAATGGGGAGTATGCCTTCGAATTTGGAAAACTCATCTCCAACTGGACCCCACATTTAACCATTTACACCAATGGCAGATCCACCTTGACTGCGGAACAAACAGCCACACTCGGAGCGCATAATATTACCATAGTGGAAACTGAAATTGCACGTTTGGAACACCACAAAGGGCAGCTGCAAAATATCATTTTTAAAAATGGTTCCAAAGCTGCCGTTACCGCCATGTATACCAAAACAGCCTTTGAACAGCATAGTGCTATACCAGAGGCCATGGGGTGCGAGTTGAACGAAGAAGGCTACCTAAAAACCGACGCCTTTTTACAAACTAACATTAAAGGAATTTATGCCTGTGGCGATAATGTGTCGCGCTTGCGCACCGTAGCCAATGCGGTGGCCATGGGCACTGCGGCCGGAATGATGGTGAATAAGGAGCTGGTTTTTGAAAAGTTTGAATGATATTAATTGACCCATGAATTGAAACTTAATAAAATAGCCAACAGGGCTAATTCAAAAAAGTCCATTTATGCTTTATAAAGCTGAACTTATTCTAAATTGTGATTGATTCAACATTATTTCAAAAATCTAATTTGCAAATTCAAGTTGAAATATAACTCGCCATTTTCTTTATATATTTCACCAAATCCGTGTCGAGAAGAACTTGCTGTATCAAGTTTGGTGTTATTTAGCAAATAATCCTCAAACTCATTTCTATTGTAAATATGATAGCAAAGAACTTCACCATCTTCTTTCACTTTCAAATAACCACCAGTTGCGTCATATTTCCCTGTCCAAACTACCGAAGGCATCATTCCAAGTGCTACATCGGTCAGGAAACGTTTTAATTTGTATTCGTAAAATTTATGATCGTTTTCAACATCGAACTTCAGCGGATTATTCTCTGATGTCAAGTTGACTAAATCTGTCAAATGCGAATACTCACTCGAATAGAAATCAAAAACTATTTGAGATAATATTTCTGGTAATAAACTGTCGATAAGAACGAGGTTATTTGAAAAAATTTGTCTTTCGGTTTTTACAAATTCAAATCCACCATTTCTTTTTCGGATTTGACCAATTCTGTCCATTATTTTACTGCGTGTGGAAATGGAATTGATTTGTTCGATTTCATTTTCTGTAAGGTCAGTTCCCTTTATTCTATATATGAAATTGGTTGTCTTTCCTGCGTTGAGCAGAGTAGAGGGACTTCCAAGTTGCGATTTAATACTAAAACCGAGTTTCGGTTGTTGATTAGTTCTTTGGTCGTGACCTTAAGGGTCGAACTATCCGTTTCCAGTCCTCACTCGTGCCTCGCTCTGGGCTTTCCTATCTTTTATCCCTCACGCAACTTATCCACGAAAGATATTTTCGTTATGATATTCAAGAAATTCTTGTGAAGGAAAAAATTTATCTGGAAGTGAAATTTTTTTAGCATTGTATTTTAAAAAAAAATCAGCTATCGATTGATTTTCTTTATGCTCAAAAATAGCATCAGAGACTTTAACTTTATAATCAGTATCAACAGTTAGGAAACCTTTATCAAATGCCTGGTCGTGAATTGAGTTTAGGCACAAGCTATTCCTAGGGTTCATTCTTTGTCCTATATTAGTACGCCACGGAATAATATGACTTGCAATCAAAAATTCTGGTATTGCAATACCCGTAATACAACATTTTTGATAATATGAAGACAATACTGAAGAACGGAAAAAGCTTTGATTTACTCTCATTTTAACAATTCGCTCAACATCTTTTCCTTCTGGTAAATCTGATAAATCTATTTCCGTAGTCTCAATCAGGCTTTTGTTTTGAAATGAGGATATTAACTTTTCACTTTCATACGCTAAATCATCCCAGTTACCGTGAAACTCATTCCATATTACTTCTTCTAACGTACTCCCATTTGCTAGACCAGTTATACCTCTTTTTTGAAGTTCAGGGTCTAATCTTCCAAAATTGCCCACTTTCATATTTAGAGCAGAAGGCGAACGACCAATTATATTAGCATATTTAATTATAGTAGGATGCGTTTTACTGCTATCTTTAAAAGGTATTTTACAGTATACGTTAAATGCTACAATACTTTGCTCTCTTGTCCAATTTTTAGATTTAGCCATTACTTTATCTGGCTTATTCTTAAATTATGAACCTCATAATCAAAAATTAATTCGTTTAAAAGTTCTTTTGTAATATCTGAATTACCTTGAAGAATTTGTAAGAAAATTTCAATTCTATCATCTGTCGATAATGTATTCAATTTTTCATCATCTCGAAAAAACCTCATAAAATCTTCTCTGTTTATTTTATTAGATGTCTCTTTCATTATGCAACAAGTTTTTGGGTTAGATATAGAATTTGGAAACTCAGTTCTAGTGGGTATGAAGATAATGCATAAAAGAAGCCGGCTTAGAATTTTGTGGCTCAACCAACTTCAATTCAAATAGCTTTCTATCAATGTTTTCAAAATCAATTTTACTTTTATCACTCCCTTGATTATTCAGTTCAACAAGTTAAAAAAATATGTGCGCTTTGTAAGCAATATATAAATATTTGTTCATATTCTTTTGACGATAAAGTTGGTTTATCGGAAAGGCAGTAACGGCTATTTTATTTTTTAAGCTTGGCCGTTGCGATTGAAAAAAAAATGTGTTGTATTAGCGGTGGATTTGGGATGGCTATATCTTGACGCGAGTCATATTGATATATTAACTTTTTACTAAATAACCATTTTAAGGTCTTATAAACCTTATAAATCTCATGAAATTTTCGATGGCATAAAAGAAGGGGGAATACTACAACCATGTGTTTGTTATAAACCTTCTAAGTTAGCAAATATTAGGTCTTGTAATTGCTTAATCGATAAAGTCTGATAATATGGCGTTTTTGGGTTGGTCAGGAATTTATCCATATACTATTTATTATCAAATTCCAAAATAGTACCTGCAATATAACGGGTGCCATTATCTTGATTGAAATAGTAGATTACCAAAATTTTATTATCCTGGAGTTGGGTTGCCCAGGTATAACCAATATCACTACTGCCGCCATCAGCACGAAGTACGATCTCGGGAGCTGTCGCAAAATCGGTGCATTCTGCGTTTAGAATACGGGCTCGTATTCCGTATGGTTCATGGCGGTATCCATAGGTAAGTAAAACGCTGTTATCTTTTAATCGCAAAGCATTTAAAGGATGTCCCTGGAAACCCATTGACTCCCATTTAAAAGTTTTACCTCCATCTGTTGAACGGGAAATAACAGCTTGGTCTTCAAAATGAGCTGTTCTTAAAAAACCCACAAGATCGCCTTTAGGGGTTTCAATTATTGATGCCTCATTAAATGAAATTTTGCTATCAACAGCTACCGGGGAAACATAATCCCAGGTCAACCCCTTATCCTTTGATGTGATAAGATGATTGGAAGTCTTGGTAGGGGTATCATGCGCTGCTACTATCCATAAAATCCTCCCATCATTTGCCTCGTATAAGGCTCCTCTATTATATGCAGCCACTGGATTGCCTAATGCATCATTTAAAACTTCTGGTCCTATATGTGGAGGATATATAGCATCACCCCAGGTTTTTCCACCATCATGGGAACGCACCAGATAACCTCCTAAAAAAACGGCATTTCCAGAGTTGATAAAACTCGGTTCCTTTAAGTTAGACAAACCATCTGGCCTAACAAAAGCCCAACCATAACTGGCACAAAGAAGAGTTCCGTCCTTCAATTGTAATAAACACGGATCTTGGGAACCCCCAAAAGGATGTGCATAAATTAATTTCGGGGTTTTTGTCCATGTTTCTCCGTTATCACTTGATTGCACCGATACCAAATAGCTGTTGGGATCAACGTGATTTGTTTTACTCTCTCCGAATATTTTACGATCTGGTGCCCTGCGAAATGCCACCAATATCTCTCCATCAGGTCGTGTTATTACAGACGGAAATGTAGAGAAAAACATAGAATCCTTATAAATTACGATATCCTTTATTTTACGAACACCTGGTGTACTATCTCCCAAATGTTGCGGCCTTTCATTTATTGCCAAGAGAGTGCTTTCGGGTTTTACTGCTGGATTCGATTTGGTTGAATTCCTATCTGTACATTGCACGGCAACAATAAGAAACAAACCTAATAAGCTGAATGTTTTTACTTTACGTTTCATCATAATTATATTTCCACTTTATTTAACTTGAATTATTTTATACCTGTTGGTTGCCAAGAACAAGAGTTATGTGAACTATCCCATTCTTCCCCGCTTACCCAGATCTAAAAAATCAATATCAGTATTTTATAGTATTTTCTTGATGTTCTACTTCCTTGACCTGAGCAAAAAACCAATCCAGCAATTCCGGGGTATCAAAAGCCTCATGCCAGCTCCCATGACCAACACCGGGAAACTCAGTATATTTTGGATTTCCACCCGCCTTTTTAATTGCGGCAACCATTCTTCGCGAAAAGTCAACAGGAACGGTTTTGTCATTGTCACCATGAAAAACCCATAGGGGTAAATCAGTAATCTTTTTTGCAAGATCAGGATTAGCTCCCCCACAGATCGGTATGGCGGCGGTAAACATTTGAGGGTGGGTCAGAATGTAATGCCAAGTTCCAAATCCGCCCATGGACTGACCGGTAATATAGCGTCTAGTGGTATGTATATTAAATTCTTCTTCCAAGGCAGCTATGGTTTCAAAAACTAAAGATTCCACATTGGGTTGATTATACCTTCCCCGCGCAATCAGGCCTTCTCTTTCCATCTTTCCCAGAGACCTCCCCCAATCAGCACCAGGTGGGCATTGGGGCACAAAAATAAAAGCAGGATATTTTTTTCTATTTTCTAAAGTGGATAGTACCTGAGCTGCCTTGGAACCTGCAATCTGCTGGATATTATCCGTACCCCTGCCAGCTCCTCCTGACAGACATACCACCAAGGGGTACTGTTTATTGGGATCGTAATCCAAAGGCATAAGCAATCGATACTGCAGCGTATCCTTTTGCATGTTCACATGGGTTCTCCCATTGAACAATTCAGCCATTTTCGTCTCCTTGGTCTGGGAGACCGATCTGGTTAGCCCCAAACTGAATATGCCAGTTGCGATGATCACTATTTTTAGAACCTTCCTCATTTCCTTTGTATTGCTTCTTTCCCGCACATTATTGAAACCAACTTCCTTCTCAATTAATTTCGGCCAGTTTTTTCGGTCTCGTAAAGTAAATTTCCCTTCTCATCAAAGTGTTGAAAGCTTGCTACTGGAATACTATCCTTTCTTTGCACGGTAACCGACAAAAATCCACCACTTGCGGACTCCTTATCCCCTTGAATATAGAATTGTTTGATCAAACTATCGGGATCGGTAGATTCGGGATCTCCTGCCAAGCGTCCAGCGCGCGAATTGTTATCGACCAAGGAACCTGTAGAGAATTCCTCAAACCCACTCGGGTGCATGGCGTGGTATTGCCAATGCCTGTCTCCACATATGATATATAGATTTTTATCGAGAAAACCATTATCAGCCAACCATTTGAAAATTGCTTCTCCCTCCTGCCTGAAACCGTCATGATTTACATGATTATCTGTTTTGTAGGCATCATCTGGGCCCACCATTGGCGTTGGCGAAATTATGAGCTTAAAACTGGCATCGCTCTCCATTAATGTCTCCTTAAGCCAATCTAATTGCTCAGGTCCCAACAGCGTTTTGTCGGGTCCGTCTTTCATTTCATTGGGACTTCTATAGTCCCTCCCTTCCAAAAACCAAAGCTGAAGATCTTGGTTCATGCGATGGGTACGATAGGTTTTAGCATTTATGTCCTCTAGATCCACCACAGGTAATTGCTCCTTAAAATTCTTGATCCCCAATTCATGGGATATAGGAAATTCCTGATAGGGATCGGCATCGTTGAATCTATAATCATGATCATCCTTTTCCCAGTAGGTTCCCAGCTTGCTAAAAAGTTCCCGAAACCTTGGTTGGGCAAATTGTTCATGGTATTTCCTGCGCATCCCTGCTTCATCCACCACTTCCATGCCCTTATATCCTCCTGGGTGAGGGTTCTTCCCTGCTTTGACGGCCCTATCGAAGTTGGTCTTGTGGGGATGGTCAAAGTAAACGTTATCACCAGTACCAATAAAGTAATCCGGGTTCAAGTTTTGGATAGCCTGCAATGCCGGATACCCTTGAAGCTTGTCTTCTCCGGAATAGGCCGTTCCTTCCTCATATTTTCCGTAATGGAAAAAATAGTGGTTCATACCCGTTACCACCACCATTGATAACTTTTCACTGCTATTGGGTCCGGGCAAGGTTTTAAAAGTTGCTATTTCACTTTCAAAAAGGGTATTCTCGTCCTTTCCGAATTGGAGACGATAGAAGTATTTATTTCCTGGCTCCAGACCTTCAATTTTCTTTTTTATAATATAGTCGTTCTCTGATGTAGCCTCTACAAAGTCAGAATACAAGGGATTATCAAAAGTAGCATCCTTATCAATTTCAAATCTGGCGACACCTTCTATACCGGTCAGATCCCCCTTGATCAAGCTGTCGGAAACCGTTAATCTGGATTGTAGGATGACGGATGTTGAAGTGGCTTCACCAGCCATAATTCCTTGTCCAAGATAGATGTCCTGAACCATGGGTTGGCAGGAGGTAATTAGGGTGGCGATCAGAAGGGTTCTTATAATTGTTTTTATCATACTGTGGTTATTGTTGGTTTGGTTTAGTTTATGATTCGTGTTCTATAAGACATGCAATATACTTTGTTGACGGTAGTTTTTAGGTATTCTTTTTGCCCAATCCCAAATAATGTTTTCGCGTCTCAGGGCTGAACTTCTCAATGGCGTATCTTAGGGTAACCCTAGCTAGGGTTGGAGCATATTCATCCAGAAAGACTTTCAATTTATTTTCGTCCCTCTTGCCTGCTTCCCTGATCCAGCTACCCACTGCTTTTTGGACTAATTCATTTGTATCATTTGCAAGGATTTCGGCAATTTTAAAGGTGTCATTCAATTCATTCTTTCTTATAAAATAGTAGGTACTTACTATGGCTGTCCTTCTTTCCATAGGGTTTGGGGATTTTGCCAAATTGTATAAGGGCGTTCTGTCCTTATCAAACAAATACCCACCCACTACATAGGGTGCGGCCCTATCTACCAGACCCCAATCGTCTATATATTTATGATTTTCTATATACGCCAGGTATACATCCCGCCTCTCCCCTTCTGAGGTTTTCTTATTGCGTGCTTTCCAGTCCAAGATGGATACTGCACCAAGTCGGTGATCGTAATTTTCGTCCCTTAGTAATTTAACCACCTCAGCAACCGGCATGCACTGAAAATCTTTCGCTAAATAAAACACCTCCCTTTTAGGAATACCTCTCGAATATTGCTGGCCAATGTCTTTTAAAGTGTCAATGAATTCTTTTGCCGTCATTATCTTATGGTTTCATTGTTCCGTTTTGCTTTCGAATTCATTTGTTCGTTAATTTATCCCTCCAACATTATAATTACTTTGCCTTGTGCGTGACCTTCACTTAAATATTGCATGGCTTCCGCTGTCCTGTCAAGTGAATATCTTCTTTCTATCACCGGCTTTATTTTGTGATACTCTAAGAGCTTTACTACAAAATCCAAATCCTTTTGGTCTGACTTGGCCGAAAGATATCGCATTTTCTTTTTTCCGAACGACAACAGCCAACCGAAAAAAATAGACTTCATTATTTGTAATAACCCCCCACCTACCATGACATATGTACCGTTCGAACTTAAGATTTTTCTATAGCCCAAAAGTGGATAATTGCCATTGATAGCCACAATTAGATCATAACGTTCATTACTTTTGGTGAAATCCTCCTTTGTATAATCAATTACATGATCTGCGCCCAAGGCTCTTGCTTGCTCCATATTTTTGGGACCGCATACGGCTGTTATAATCGTCCCGTAATACTTGGCAAGTTGCACAGCAAAGGTTCCAACTCCGCCAGCGGCACCAACAATTAACACCTTCTGTTCTTTTTGGATATTACCTTTGTCACGTAATGCTTTTAAGGCTGTTGTAGCTGCAACAGGTAAAGTAACAGCTTCTTCAAACGAAATTTTCGCAGGTTTTAGCGCTAAGGCCTTTTCAGGTGCCACGGCGTATTCTGCCAATCCACCAAATCCAAAATCCGAAAGGTCTCCGAGTACTTCATCCCCAGGCTTGAACTGTCGGATATTTTTTCCCACAGATTCTATCCTACCCGCTATTGCAGATCCGAAGATTTTTTTCTTCGGTGTAATTCCCATTTTCATAGAACGGTAATCCGCTGCATTTAATGAGGCACAAACAATTTTTATCAATACTTCGTTGTTGTTTGGCCTAGGCTTTTCAACATCGCAATATATTAACTTATCGGATGGATCTTTCTTATTGTATACTATTGCTTTCATTACTGAAGTTATGTTAGCTGATTTTTCAACATATTATTAAATGAATCCCAACCTATGGACCTATGTAGCGGTACAAATAATTCCATTCCAAGGGACATCTCTAAATACATTTTAGCGTCTTATAATTATTCTAATTCCAATAAAATTATCGCTGCTGTAATGAGGGGAAACAATACAACCAGGTATTTGGTCCTAAGTTAGTAAATATTGAATTTAGTATCCGCTATATTTATAAAGGTCGATAATAGCCATGGAATGGTATTCCTTTAATTTGGTAAGTAGGTTGCATTCGCTTTTAAAAAGAATAGGATAAATGTATACAGATTGTGTTGCAAAATTTTATGGTACTATGGACTAAATAGTTCCATTCTTTTTCCACAGCTTCACCCTGTATTAGTTTATGATCCTGATTGGTGATAAGTTATAGGTAACTCCATAGATGCCAACAGTTCAATACCAAAAAAAAAAAAACACTATTAACGAAAAATATTTGATCGTTGTTAATACAGTTGGACATTGGCTACAAAGTCAATTGTTAGGTCGATCTTCTTTCCTGATAGAGATGGCATGGCCATAAAGAATCATTGAAGCCTTGGAAATAATTTAGGACATGGCATGGAACATAAAATCTTGGGATTTCATGCCCCCCCTGCGTCGGTTTCATTGGACAGTTAAGAAATGGATAAATCTGAAAAGTTTAGTGTGCATTAGAATTAATAAGAACAAACTATCTCACTATTAGTATTCTGTTCATTTTTTGCATCGCCCAAAAAACGAACCAAAAAACG
This sequence comes from Arenibacter algicola, assembly GCF_018860365.1. GTDB lineage: Bacteria > Bacteroidota > Bacteroidia > Flavobacteriales > Flavobacteriaceae > Arenibacter > Arenibacter algicola_B. The sequence continues at coordinate 720,811 of NZ_JAHKPO010000003.1, read as the reverse complement.
CTAGGCTGATTTTTCTTTTCTTGAAATCTACGGACTTTCCACGGCCGCAGCGCCCAGGCCGCTTTCACTATGGTGAAATGCTCTATGGACGCCTTCCTAAACCCGGTGTGAAAACCCCTTGATTTACTACTAAAATAAAAATAGGCCGTTTCTTTGTTCCGTCAACATATAAAGTATAGAAAAATCCTTATCTGCTAGTGAATACCGCTGAATATAGTCCGTAAAGCCTTTATATTTAGATTTTTTGTATATTATGACTATGGATTTACCAATTGAGGCTTACGAGATACTTATTCCTGTGGTTATAATCAGTATAGCGCTGGTTGTGGTACATTACCTAACAAAAGGTAGTAGGAATTTCCGAAGCAGCAGAAATAAAAAGGCTAGGAAGCAGTTTTAATTTGCCAAATGCTACTTTTGGATCTATTGAAGGCCAACTTCCCTTGTCAAAAAAACAGTGCACTCTCAGAACGGACAGGGTTCTTATTTTAAAAAGTCCTGCATTTTTTCATTCACTGTTTCCGCCTGATCGATAGATAAAAAATGTCCTGCATTTTGTATTACTTCACCTTTCCCTTTCGGCAGCATATTGGCTATAGCGACCGTTCTTTTTTCATTGATCATATCGTCATCACCAATTAAAACCAAAACGGGCATTTGTAATGATTTTAGTTCGTCATTGGAAAAAGGTTGCATGCTGGTTATAAATTTGTTCTCAGACTCCAATTCCGTACCCAGTTTATATTGATTTAAGTAAACATCGTTAATATTGGCTACATTACTGGACATGCTTTCCAGGCTCTGCTCCATTTGTTTTTCCTTTGAAGAAAATATCCTAACTATATTCTTTAATAAATCCGTACTTGGCTTGATCCATGTAAAAGTTTGTGCCGGACTTAATAATACTAGGCTTTTTATTTTTTTCTGATCGTCCAGTGCAAGGTTAACAGCCAACCAACCACCCCGGGAAGCACCAATGAGATGAAAGCTATCCAACTCCAGGGCAAATAAAACTTCCTTATACCAATCGGTAACTTTTTCAACACTTTCAATATCATTAGACAAATAAGATTTCCCTGCTTCCAAAATAAAGTCGATCGCAAACACACAATGGCTTTTGGTAAGGGATTCGATATTTGGATACCACATGGTAGAACTGGCATTCATTCCGTGGAGCAATACCACAGGATCTGCATTTTTAAGGCCACTTACAATAACATGGGCAATTCCGTTAGTGGTAGGAATATACAATTCCTCATAAGGGACATTCCACAATTTTAAAGTCTCGTCATAAGCTTCAAAATAAGCAGCATTTGAAGCAGATGGGGTTGTAATATATTCTGGTGGATTTTTATATTTATCGTATTTGTCAGTACAACCAACACATAAAACAAAAAAAGCAAGCAATAGAAATAGTCTCATAGAATGCAATATACAAATTGCTCGGACCACTTTTCCAAAAAGAACCTAAGTACCCAAACAAATCTACTACACATAAATGTGCCGTCAATTACGAATAATGATTAAAATAAAAATGGCCGCCAAAAAGTATTGGCAGCCATTTTAAAAGTATGTTAAAGCGTGGGGTTCCTAGAAAAGAATGGGAATATTCCCTTGCTTACATTCTTCAATCATTTCTTCGGGCCAGATACTGGTCTGAATCTCTCCAATATGCGCTTTTTTCAGGAAGAACATACAGAGACGGGACTGACCTATACCACCTCCAATGGATAATGGAAGTTCATCATTAAGAAGCATCTTATGCCACATTAATTCTTTTCTATCTTCCTTACCTTCAATCGCCAGTTGCCTATTAAGTGCTTCTTTATCAACGCGGATTCCCATAGACGAAAGCTCCAAGGCATCTTCAAGTACAGGGTTCCACAGAAGGATATCTCCATTTAGACCCTTAAGACCATTTTCGGTTTCGGTACTCCAGTCGTCATAATCCGGAGCTCTACCATCATGCTTTATCCCTTCTGGGAGTAGCCCCCCAATTCCTATAATAAATACTGCACCATACTTTTTAGCAGCTTCTGTTTCCCTTTCCTTGCAGGAAAGATTGGGATACTGTTCTGCCAATTCCTCTGTATGAATAAAAGTAATTTCTTCTGGAAGTACAGGTTTTATATGAGAATAACGCTCGTAAACAACATATTCTACCCTTCTAAAAATGCTGTAAATTTTTCTTACAATATATTTTAGGAAATCGATAGTTCTTTCTTCTTTGGAGACCACTCTTTCCCAATCCCACTGATCTACATATATGGAATGTATATTTGAAAAAACTTCGTCTGGTCGTAATGCGTTCATATCTGTATACACTCCGTAACCTGACTCAATTCCCAACTCGGCCAGAGCAAGTCTTTTCCATTTGGCAAGCGAATGGACAATTTCAGCTTCGGCATCATCCATACTTTTTATTGGAAAGGTAACAGGACGTTCTACGCCACTAAGGTCATCATTAATTCCAGATCCTTTTTTTACGAACAAAGGAGCGGTGATTCTTCTCAATCTCAATTCGGACGACAAACTAAGCTCAAAAAAGTCTTTAATCAACTTAATTGCTTGTTCTGTCTCTTGCATATTTAATTGCGGATGATATCCTTTCGGGATTTGCAATTTGTAATCCATTCTATGTAACCTTTAATTAGATGATTAGCGACTTGCCAAGTTTTTAGTGTAAAATAAAACGCAAAAGTGCAATAAATAGAAAGAATATCAAAACGGTAATAAGTGATAAATTAAGGATGCTTTATTGACTTCTTCCCGTTAAATCCTAGTGATAACTATTAAATGCTTAATAAAAGAGACTTGATCATAATATGGTAAGAAAACTGGACGTGGTTCTTTCAAAACTTCTTAAATAATGTTGCAAATTCAAAACCACGCAGCTAGCACTGCGAGTTTTTTTATTTACTTCAAAGCCCGGTCAAGTTTGTCTTTCATAACACGCTAGGAATAGGTCCAATTCTTTATATTCCATGTTTGCATTTATTACTAATAATCACTCTTTACCATTAAGAAGGTATGCATTATTGCTTGATTTGAAGTTTATCCCAATTAATGGCTTTTCCCTAGTTCGGTGAGATATTTCAAGAGGTCAATAAATTCACTCTCACTTAAGGAATCTGTCAGCCCGGCGGGCATCATTGAAACCTTACTTGCCTCACGAGATTCAATTTTACTTTTTTGCAGGGAAACTTCTGTTCCTGCAGAAGTTTTAATTTTAATCATGTTCGCATCTTCAAAAATTATTGAGCCTGCATAAAAGTCCCCATTTATTGTTGTGATTGCAGACGATTTATAACCTTCTTTTATCTTTTTGTTTGGTTCAATCAATGACTCGATGATGTAGTCTGCTGGAGCACTAGCACCAATACTACCTAAATCAGGTCCCACATCACTAGAGCCAACTCCCTTGAGTTTGTGGCATGTGGTACAAGCCATTTGAGGCCTTAGATATATTTCCTTTCCTTTCTTTGCGTCTCCGTATTTTAATTTTGTCATGAGATCCTGAGTACTTCGGTCATAATTCGCATCACCAGAGGCGGTTTTTATAGAACCTGCTTTAGCTAGGGCAGCCATTAATTCCTCTGCTCCCTCACGTCCGGATGCCTGTACAAAACGAGAGGCTTGTGCAGCGGTTTTGGCAGCTAAAGTTTTTCCTTCCAATGCTGAACTAAAGGCCGTAAAGGCTCCTTCTTTCTTTATGACCGTCTTGATTAAGTAATCGATTGTTTCTTCGTCAAGTTCTTTATTTAACAGTTGGGTTATTGTTTCTACCCCCTCATCCAGGTCAACTTGGACCAATGCAGCTACTGCTAACTTAGTTGTGGTAATGGAACGGTCTTCACTAATAATCTGCACAAAGAATTCACCAATGTCATCCGTATTAAACATCGCCAGAGCTTGAGCGGCACTTTCTTGGATAGCATAGCTTGTGTTCGGCTTACTCAGTTTTTGTTTTAGTATATCGATAAATTTTGTGCTTTTCCAATAACCTGTAAGCGAACAGGCAGTTTCTTGGATATGCTCATCGCCGAATGTAAAAAGGTCTTGGAGTACCTTATCTTTATTCTTAGTGGGAAAAATACCTCTATTTTTTGCAGCAATTAATAGGCTGTTGGCCGCATCTCTTTTGTGAGGGTGGCCCTTTACACTAGCAATAATTTCCGTAAGAAAATTTAATTGCGCAGGTTCACCCATTTTTCCTATTACAGTCAAGATGCCTGCATCGGGATTTTTACTATTCTTATAAAAATCAATTAACGGCTGGGTTGCACTAGGGTCTTCTGTTGCTTTAAGAGCAAAGATGAGTGCGGCATCTTCTGCTTGACGTTTTTGATTTCCATTGTGGACGGAAGGGAGCCAATATTTAGATAATATGCGGCAGGTTTGACGTAATGCAAACGAATAGGATTGATCCATATTGGGATTATAGGCAAGCAGGGCAGTATTGAAGGCCTCAACTGACCTGAATTTGCTCAGCGCAGTAATCGCTTCACGTCTGACACTGGGATCTGAGTCTTGAACGGCAGTTTCAAGTAAGACAAGTGCATCGGGCACTTTTTCATTCCAATAGTAGAGAACCCTTACAGCAGCTGATCGAGCACTTGCTGTTTTCGATTTCAATACAGATTTCAGTAAGTCTATATCCATTAAGTTGAGAGTCTGCACTGTCCATAGCGCTTCGAGTCTGTGATGGTCGTAGTCAGAACCTTGAGAGTTGAGGTTTCCTAACCACTTGTCAATAGCATTAATAACCTGGTTAGCTTCCCTTGTCTTTAACGTTTGTTTCGCTAGTAGTCTCACCCAGTTTTCATCTGCCTTCAGGAGGTCTAACAATTCAGGTATGCTAGACTCATTATAGTTGGGCTTTTGAAGTAGAGGCCTTCCCTTTGCAGTAATTCGCCAGACTCGACCATTCACGTGATCTCTTCGCTGATCGCGAAAATCAACTTCCCCGTGTTGTATAATGGGGCTATACCAATCTGCCACATACAGGGCTCCATCCGGACCCATTGTGACATCTACAGGACGGAAGGATATGTGCTTTGATTTTAGAAAAGTATGCTCAAGTTTTGCGATATAGGAGCTACCATCTGCTTCAAGGGAGTAGCGGTCTGTTATGTGCGCACGGAAATCGTTGGTAATGACATTACCCGTCCATGATGGTGGAAAATGTTTCCCACTAATAATTTCAATACCACTGGCTTTGGGACTGTTAGGGGTGAGTGAGGGCAAGGCTTGGGATTCGCCGGGAGAAGTTAAAAGAACAGCGTTTGGAAAACTGTGCCCAAAACCAGTACCTGCACCATCAGCCTCAAAGGACTGACCCCAATAATTGACTGAATGTCCCCAAGGATTTATATATCCCTTTGAGAAAATTTCCAATCGTCGCGTCTCCGTGTCATAAGACCAGATACCCGAACCATTGAGATGACGTGGTCCATAGGCTGTTTCTACATTTGAAGAAACGTAAAAGCCTTGCTGCATATATATTTTCCCTCCAGGACCCCAACCAAAGCGATGGAGGGTATGGTGTGTATCTTCTGTTCCAAACCCAGTGAGTAAGACTTCTGATTTATCTGCTTTCCCATCTCCATCTGTATCACTAAGATGAATAAGTTTGTCGCTGCTTGCAACATAGGCCCCACCTTGGTTATCTGGAAGTATCCCATTAGGCATAATAAACTTATCATAGAAAATGGTAGACTTATCGGCCACCCCATCATTATCAGTATCTTCAAGTATTACGATCCGGTCACTTGGTTCCTCATTTACGTTTAATTGAGGGTACAAATGGCTACCACAAACCCAGAGTCTGCCCTCGTTGTCAAAATTAATTTGGGTAGGTTTTTCCATCATAGGGGTTGCGGCAAAAAGATTTATTTCGAAACCATCAACAAGGGAAAAGGAGGCTAGCTCCTCTTTTAGGTCTGGTTTTGGTATGTACTGCAGATCATTTTGTGCTTGTAGGGTCTGGTTCAATAGACCGATGCAGAGAAATAACTGTAATGCTCGTTTTATATTATTAATCATAAGTTCTCAAGTAAGGATGTAATTGCTAATTCCTGTTTTGCAATAAATGGCTCGATCTGTGCAGGTTCTTCCTGAGCAATGCGTTGTTCGTGTTTACGAAGTCCGTAGACATATGCATCATTCTGTGGTCGCCAACGGTGAAAGAAAAGTGTGTTCTTTTTGATAATAGCATTGCGGATATCGTCGGCTTTTTTAGCGTCAATTTTTATCGCTAGTTGGGGGAATTTTAATGCTTCTGCAATCAGATCTCCAGCTTTGCGGTATCCAGTTGACGAAAGATGTACGCCGTTTGTTGTGTATTTATTCACTTTGCTGAACGGGGCAAATAGATCAATGAAACGGTACTCCCCTTCAACGGCTACCTCTTTGGTTGTTTCCGCATACTTTTTAAGCTCCTTATTTCGTGCTTCTATGTGCTCTTCGGGTATACCGAAACCTTTTTCCATAGGTAGGGTAGAAATAAGAATAAGTTCTGGGCAATGCTGACCGAGCATTTCCAAAAGGCGGTTTAGGCCCTTGCGGTAAGCTTCAATACCAGCGTCATCGTCAAAGGATTCATTAAAACCATATGCAATGAATATTTTGTCCGGTTTAAGGTCGGTTATTTGTTCCGCCAATATTCCGAAGCCTTCCTCGGGGCTCCCAAATCGTTGTCCGTCACGTGCCCGTGTGCGTGCGTGTGCGTAAACATTATCCCCGCTCCAACCAATGTTGCGGAAAGTGATATTTTTTTTAGGGAAGCAAAGTGAGAATGTCGTTTCAATTTCTCCGTTAGCGATTGCATTTTCAAAGAAAGCATTCCCCAGAAAGATAACTTTTTCGTTTTGTTTAAAGCCAAGTGGTCCCTGCAGAGGCGTGGATTTGGAATTGCAGGATGCTAATAGGATAACTAATACTAGCAAGTGAATTCTGTGGGTGCATTTTAATCTCATATTATAAATTCTAAGTTCATTAGTTTGTAACGAAGCAGATTCAAAATCCAAATTGACTTTTTTGAGCCGGTTTTAATTACGAAAATAAGACAAAAGCTATTTTATTATGACCAATTTGGATAATACCAGTCAAAAATATTTTTAATCATTACTAAATTTTAAAATGTAATACGTCTAATATGATTAGTAATCACCTTACCTCTACCATTGGTGATCCTTTCCAGGGAGGCATTGTGCATTAGCACTATAATGCTGTCTTTGTAAGCCTTTGATCAATTTCAAAAAATGCAGGTGCATATTTAAGAACATTTTCAAAAGCCTCTATACTATTTTCGGCATACCGAGTTGCCCTTTGACCTCTATGGCCACTAATTATTGGAATATCATTTCCAGTGAACTTAAAAAAGTTACATAAATTCTTAGCGCTACCGTCCTTGATTACCCGTAAAGTTTCGGTATTTTTTGGAACTTCTTTACAAGAGCATATACTCAAGAATAATACAAAGGCTATTGACCGGATTATATTTTTATTAATCGTTTATATCATTAATCATCTAATTTAAAAATAAAGCTGATACCCCAGGACTGTTTAGAAGTTTTAAGATGAAATCCCCAATTTCATCTATCGCGATGGCTGAAGGATTAACTGCGGTGATCCTTCATTATCAATTGCCTGGCAATTATGGTGGGAATTCAAAATGTTATGAAAAATATAAATCCTTACGCTGAAGGATGAACGGCCATCTCAAATCCATTGCATCGGATGCAGGAATTGAAGAGGAATTCACCACTTACACCATCCGCCATTCCTGGGCCACCATCGCCAAGTTTATGGGGACCCCAACGGAGATGATCAGTAAAGGTCTGGACCATAATTCCCTTAGGACTACTGAAATTTATTTAAAAAGCTTTACCAACCATGTTCTGGATGAGACTAATGAGATGGTGGTTTCTTAGATTATTTTTCGATCAATAATTGGACTGCCAATAGTGACCAATAAAATCACCGATTGATACCTGATTTTTTTTTACAGAGGCCAAGAATTACACAAATACTACGACCAACGATTAAAATAACTATTAGTAAAACTATTTACCAATTCTTTCATTTTACCGAAACCCAGAACAAGCGGTTATAACCTTTCCTTAACCCCCTCCTCTGAATTTCAATCATTCGAGTTCGATTTACTATCATATTAACCTTCGACAACCTACCCTGTAACTTGTAAGTAAATATCTTTTATTACTCATTTTAATAATGAAATTATCTATGGCAAAGCATCTATGAACTATTCGCTTTGATTCTCGAATGTACTACGGCAGTCAGTATTAATAAAAAATTGTAATTTATATGGGCTTGGGAATTGTATTGGTTCTTTTTGCCCAATTATGCTATTTTCTCGATAACTCCTTGACTATTTCCGGGTATTTCTTTGCTAAGTCATGGATTTCCGTTCTGTCATTATGGCTGAATCGAATATTGCCGATAAGGATTTAGGTCTAGCAATCATTTGCCGCTCTTTTCCTAAAATTAATATTATTTAAAAAACTCAACGAATTATATAAATAAAATTTCATATATTTGACACCACACCACACCACACAAGTATAATTGTGGCGTCCAGGTTTTTAGATTGAATAGAGTAACCTGTTAATTTCCTCCATACTATTGGCGTATGGAAAGAACTAAAATTTAATGTTCCAATACCGATAAAGCTATAATTAATAAAACAATGTATTGTTCCATACAACAAATTGAGAATTAAGGCCTGGTCTGAATTCATATAAAATATTCAATAATATTTTGTAGTTAAAACTAAGTTTCTGAAATTCTTATGCTTATGTATAAATCCTTTATAAATGATAAAATTTTCTACTACTAAATATTTAGGATGGGATGCCCATTTGCTTCAAAGTGATTGGATTAAACTTTATTTAGCTCCTCAACTAGGTGGTCGCATAATGCAATTAGCGATGCATGACCATGAGTTCCTTTTTGTGAACCCAGAGTTCGTAGGAAAACATGTTAATGATTCTAGGTTAGGCAAAGAAGGGTCATGGTTGAATTTTGGAGGTGAAAAGATATGGCCAGCCCCCCAAGGCTGGGACAATGACAGTCAATGGCCAGGACCACCAGACCCTATCTTAGATAGTGGTGTTTATACTCTGACAAAGAAAGATGGGGATGGAAACAACATTGTCCTAACTTTAAAAAGCCCTATAGACTTTTCTAGAGGCTTACAAATGGAAAGGGATATTATGTTATCCAAAAAAAAGGCAGAAGTAGTAATTAAAGCTTCACTTCATAATACTAAGAATGTTTCTCAAAAATGGGCTATCTGGCCGGTATGTCAGGTACAAACTGGAAAATTAATTTCAGAAGGACAATTTCAAATCATTTGTCCAACAGCAACTGACAGTAAATACAATAGCGGTTACAAGGTAATGCATGGGGTTGTCAATAATCCACAATATAGCTTAAACGATAAAAAACAACTAGTAGTTGATTATAAATATATGATTGGAAAAGTTGGCTTGGATACAGATTCTGATTGGGTCGCTTTTTTGGATAAAACGACAGGAAAAGTCCTTATATATAAATTTAGTGTTCAGAAGCATCTGGAATATCCTGACAACACGTCCGTCCAAATATGGACAAATGGCATCGGGACTATCTATTCAAGAAATAAACTAACAATATTCGAAAATGACCCATCATTAACCCCTCCTTATATGGAAATTGAAATTTTGTCTCCTCTTGTAAATATACTTCCAGGAAAAAAAATAGATTTTCAATATCAAATTGCGCTATCTACAATCGGCAAAGGACAAGAGATAATGGATGTAAATAAGTTAGGTATAATTGTCAGTAATATGTATGCAACCAATCAAAAAAATAGTTACGAAATTATAGGAAATTATGGTTTTTTTTATAAAGGTATTTTAAAAATACAAATTAACGATGCAGATAAGATTGATACTTCAAAATTAAGAGATTTATATAAAACTCAGGTATCTCCCTTGAAAGGTACCACAATAAAGCTAGCAATAAAAAAAACCATACCACTTCTCAATACCAACCACATAATATCGGCAAATCTATATGATCTGAAAAATAATTACATAGGAACAATCGATGAAATTAATGTACAAAATTGCTGTTAAATAATTCAAAATTCAAATTATAACTAATAATGAGATTCAAAGACAAAGTTGTTCTAGTGACTGGTGCCACCAGAAATACAGGAGTAGGCATTGCAGCACTATTCATTAAGGAGGGTGCAAAAGTATGCATTAATGGTAGTACCGTAAAAGGTGTAAAAAACGGCGCAATGAAGTTAAACTCAATGGGCTTAGTAAATTTTCATGAATTTAAAGCTGATATAACTAATACACAACAAGTAAAAGAGATGTTCAAATTAATTCACAAAAAGTTCGGGCAAATTGACATTTTAGTTAATAATGCTGTCGATCAGGGAATTGGTATGAAGTTCGATACCATGGAACCAGAACATTTTCTAAAAGTTTTAAAAACTAATTTATTTGGCACATTTCAAGTTTCACAACAAGCCGTTAAATTAATGCTCAACCAAGAATCAAAAGGCGTCATTGTTAATTTGGGTTCTAATGTTTCCACGCGCGCTATACACGATCGAACTGCATATGTGACCAGCAAGGGTGGAATTGATGCCCTTACCCGCTCAATGTCAATAGATTTAGGCCCTAAAGGGATTCGAGTAAATATGGTTGCACCAGGATATATCTTCACGGATAGATGGGATAAACTTACAGTTGACCATGTTACTCGTAGAAGGTCAAATATCCCAATTGGTATTGAAGCTACAATAGATGATATCGCCCAAGCTGTGGCTTTTTTGGCTTCGGATGTAGCTAAAAACATTAATGGAGAACGACTAGTAGTAGATGGCGGTTGTTCCGCACAGCATTTACCCATGGATGTCGATCAATAGAGAACTTATTATGGATTATAACCCAATATACATCACTTGGTTAGGACAGGGTGGTTTTTTGTTTGAAATAAATGGATCACGTTTATTAATTGATCCATTTATTAGTGACATCGTGGAGCAGCGTCAGGGATACAAGCGACTTATTGACTCTCCACTTAACTTAAATGAGCTTGATCCCGATTACATTTTTATAACCCATGATCATTTGGACCATTTTGACCCAATTGCCCTTCCCCAAATACATAAAAAATATCCCAAGGCTCCAATTTATGGGCCGCAAAGTGTTATAGACAAAGCCCAAACAATGGATTTTGACCAGTCCATTATGAACGTTGTGTCTAAAAACAAATCATATGAATTTAGGGATTTTACATTGGTGGTTACACCAGCTTATCATTCAGATCCCTATTCCGTAGGGGTTATCCTAATGATGAACAATATGCAGATCTATTTAAGTGCGGATACTACCTTTTCGGAAAATCTAGTACAGGAAGTTAAAGCTCTTGCCAAGGGCAAGATTGATTTAGTTCTGGTCTGTATCAATGGTAAATTAGGAAATATGAATTGGCAGGAAGCAGTTTCCTTGGTCGGTAAAATAGGTCCTCAAAGGGCCATTCCCATGCATTATGGCATGTTTGCGGAAAATACCGAAAACCCAAAGCCTTTTATTAAAGAGTGTGAAGCCTTGAATGTTGATGCGTTTGAGCTCATCCCAGGAATTAGAAAATTAATTCATTTAATATAAAAAAACATGAAGATAACTGCGATAAAAACGTACATCTGCCATGCCTACAGAACCAATTGGGTGTTTGTGAAAGTATATACCGATATCGATGGCCTCTATGGTGTAGGAGAGGCCACTTTGGAGTACAAGGAACATACTGTAGCAAAAGCATGTCACGAACTTGAAAGTTTGTTAATAGGGCACGACCCACATCGAATAGAGGAATTTTGGCATCTAGCCTACCGCAATGCTTATTGGCGAGGTGGTGCGGTTCTAATGAGCGCGCTTTCTTCCATTGAGATGGCACTATGGGATATAAAAGGAAAGGATTTGGGAGTGCCCGTGTACCAGTTGTTAGGAGGTAAAGTTAGGGAGTCCGTTCCATGTTATGCCAATGGTTGGTTTGCTCCGGCCAAAACACCGCAGGAATTTGCTGATAAGGCTAAATTGGCCATTAAAAATAGTTTTCATGCATTAAAATGGGACCCCTTTGGTTCGGCCTATTTACAGATCGGCCGTAAGGAGTTGAACGATGCCATGGATTGCATTGGGGCCGTATATGAGGCAGTAAAGGATGAGGCTGATATTATCATAGAAGCGCATGGGAGATTTGATATACCTACTGCCGTTAGAATTGGACATGCCCTGTCCGATTTTGATATTCTTTGGTATGAAGAACCTATTCCTCCCCAGAATCTTGAGGGTTTGGCCGAGGTAAAGCGAAGGATCAAGGTTCCGGTTTCCGGAGGGGAACGATTATATAATAGATGGGAATATCGAAGTCTATTCGAACTCAAAGCAGTGGACTATATCCAGCCTGATGTAAGTCATGCCGGTGGTATTATGGAGTTGAAAAAGATTGCCGCTATGGCCGAAGCATATCATATTCCTTTTTGTCCCCACAATCCCAGTGGCCCTATAGCCAATTCAGCCACATTACAGTTGGCCGCCTGTGTACCTAATTTTTATTTGTTGGAAACTATGAGCAGTGATGTGCCTTGGCGATCGGAAATTTGCAATGAGGAAATTACTTTTAAAAATGGGCAAATGACCATTCCAGATAAACCAGGTTTAGGAATTGATATTAATGAAAAGGAAATTGAAAAGCATCCTTATAAAAAAAAGGAATTAAGACACTATAGTGGTGATCTAACGGATATACGACCTGATAATGCGAAATTCTATTTTTAAAAATATATGGCTATATTTATTATGTAACAAGTCATAGACCTGGACAGAAAAACACATGCCATATACCGATTCAATGTTTTATGGTTAAACCATAAATACGGATATTTTTTAATAATAGGGTATGACCTGATAGGGTACGTAAAAAAGTATTTTACCTAGAGCAAATGAACATGTAAAGAGTAAATAAACTTCTAAAAGTTGATTCATTCGCATGTTATGATTGTTTGCTTGTTTATCATCGTTTACCCTTTGAAGTTAATCATGATGAAGATATGTGCTAATAATCAAGAATTGCGTCCGCGATAAATCTATTACTTAATTTAGAATAATATCCGACCTGGTAATTATGGTTGCTAGCAGTTTTTAACCAAAAAATAGGAACGAAATTTTACTAACGTCCCTATCTCCAACTAAACTAACTCACAACTCAACTTATCGTATAGTATTTTAAGGTTTAAATACACCTACTGCGTCTATACACAAACTAATATTTTTTCACGAGGTGACCTTCCTAGTTAATACAACTAGCGGTCAACCTTGTCTTATAAAAGTGGTTTCATTGGCCAATTGAAATTAATGGATGTCACTGGAACCTGAGATAATATATAGACAACTCGAAACTCACATCCCAAAATTAAACTAAGTATCTCTTACCTGTAATACCCTATTTACTGGAAGGCCTTATATTGCTCCTTATACCTATTTTTTTTATAGTATATTGAACGGGAGATAGTTTTTCTTTACCCTCAGTATTTGTTATTTTGAATTCTTCAAGTGTTTCATGCAAAGCATAACAGGCGTCTTCATAAGACACATTACATATTTCTGAGATTAACCGGATTCCTCTATCCCTAAGTTTTTTATTTGAAACTTCAACCCAGCTCATCCAATTACCTGTCACTCTACCCATCAGAACCATGGTTCCTGTTGAAATAGTATTGAGAACAAGTTTTACGGCCATATGCTCCATGATATTAAACACAGAAACTTCTGGCGAGCATAATATATTGAAATCAGAATTATTCTTGCCATCACCTATAATCAAGTCCAAAGTCCGCTGGAAATTAGCGGTACTTTTCTGAAAAGCAGTTTGATAGGTGGAATATTCAGGTTTATTCATTTCTCTTGAGCTCATCACATTTACGGCAACATTCGGAATTTTTGATAACCGCGAATCATCTTCTTCGTTTCCAATTTGGAATTTCACAATCTGCGATTTATCTAATTGAGGAGGTGCACTAGCAAGTGAATCAGTAGTGCCCATTTGACGATAAAGATTACTATCCCATTCCAAACATCGAACGGGGCGACCAAATACATATTCCCATGCAAGATTTGTCGGCATAACCGGATTCTTTACAAAAGCCCATGAAGGGGGAGAAACGAGATCATCAATTTTTTTGAACGGGGGCAACATAAATGTTGGTGCCCGCTCCGTTGTGTCCGTAAAAATATCCAACAGAAACTCCTGAGCAAAATATGTTACCAAACCATTTTGATCATAAATATTTTTCTCCAAAGAAATATATTGTGCCAACGTATCAAGGTTTGTATCAACAAGTAATTCATCCAAAAGCGAATTAAAAGATTGGGCATAATCAATCTCACGAATATTTAACATCTCCAACTGATTGGCATTTAGAACTCCCTTAAACAACTCGCCTAATATCTTTTCTAAGGCAACACCTGCTATCAACTGTTCAGACGTCGTGGCCTGCATTCTTGTTGAACCTGCAAGTGCCATTGGTCCACAATAAAGGTCTACAACTGTCACCCTAGTGTCCTCTATTACCTTTCTTGAACGTTCAATATGCTTAGCAAGAATACTAGTTGGATTATTAAACAAAAGAAAAATATCTGCGCCCCTATCTGCAGCTTCTTCAATGGTACCAATTACAGATGATGTCTCCCCTCCTTCAGTAATTGCTATTAGAACATCACCCGAGACAATATCCATTTCCTTAACCTGTTGCCTTCCAAATTCATGATAGTCCTCAAAATATTCAACAGATCTAATAAGCGCATAATCCCCCCCTGTCATAATGCTAAATACCGAATTGTGATATTTTTTTGTCTGTTCATATATTTCCGGATGTTTCTGCTTTAGGTCTCTGAAAAAACATCTCCACATCGATTCTAATAGAATACTCAAACGCCCAGTTGCCCCACATCCTGAAAAAACAATTTTTTTACCTTTCAAAATTGCGTTAACTCCTGATTTAACCATTTTTTCAAATTCCCCTCCTGCAATTACCCTCTCCGCCATTTCCTGAACATCCCTGTCCACAGATAACAACATCTTTACTCCTTCAGATGGATTTGAAGCAAACGTTAAATCCAAATTATATGTTTTCGGATTTGATTGTTCAGTAGGTAATACTCCTAAATGAAATTGCTTTTCATTATATAAAAAATTATCTGACTCTTTTTTCGCATTACTATTCATACCTTATAAATTTATATACTCAATTAGTATTGAGTTGTGTTTAATTAATTTCTATTTGTTTAAATTTTATTCCTGTATTTTGAATAATGATTATTACCCTTTTTATACTGCATCAATCTGATTATCAATAGCTTCTTTTTGCGTCAAAAATTTGATTACAACTCTGCTGTTTGAAGTATAGAGTCTTTTTTAAAAAACCACTTCATGGCTATTAAAACAAGTATTCCACCTAGTATATAAGCAAAGCCTAGTGCAGAAACTCCGTTTGAAAGACCAAAAGATTGTTTATAGTATCCCAGTAAAAATGGAGATATGGAGCCAATAGAAAACACAAATAGATATACAAGTCCAATAACGGAGGCTCGATACTTTGGCTCAATCACTGCAAATATGGTTGTTACAAAATTTGCTTCATATATTCCTCTAAATAATCCAAAGCCAGCTAGGTAAATATATACCCAAACAAGTTCAGTAGCTTGCCCCATGCCAAAAATGAAAGGTGCCCCTAGCAATAACCCTATGCCCTGGATTACTAGTCTATAATTTTTTGATTTAACAGCTAACTTATCAGACAATATTCCTCCCCCTATTATGCCCACAAAGGCGAAAATATGATGATAGAACATAGATGAAAAGCCCGAATCAGTTATTGATAAGTTGAATTTTTCGTGAAGAAACAAGGGCATCCAAGTCAAATAGCCAACATTGACAAATACCAAGCAGACAAAAGATCCTCCGAGCAGTACAATAGAAGGTTTTTTGAATAGAATAAAGAATGCTTCTTTTATAAATTTTTTCCTTTCACTAGAATTGGATGAAGGTATTATGTTTTTTGAAGGTTTTAAACGCCATAACAAAAGGGCTGACAGCAGAATTCCAAAACCACCAAAAATGTAAAATGCACTCCTCCAACCGAAATGCTCAGCAATTATACCACCTATAACTCCACTTAAAATCACACCTATATATAAAGAGGTTTGGTGAATTGACATTGCCATTGCCCTAGTTTTATTATGATATTCACTAATAATGGCATTTGCCGAAGGAGCATAAAAAGCCTCACCTCCTCCCACTGCTAGACTTCTAAGTAATATTAATTGAATAACGGTATAACTCATACCCGTAAAAAATGTAGCTACACTCCAAAAGAACAAACTAATTATTATGATTTTTTTTCTACTATAGAGGTCACCTACAAAACCAGCGATTGGAATACATACGCCAACACAAAGAACAAATAGAGAGGAAATGATACCGATCTGAGTGTCAGTGAGTCCCAGATCTTCTTTGATAAGAGGTAATAGGACGTTAAATACCTGCCTATCGGCTTGATTAAAAAAGAAAGCTAACCATAACCAAGCTATAAGTTCCCATTTGTACAAATCATTTCTTTTAATATTTATCATAATAACACTTTAGCTAAATTAATACTGTATTTTTTGTACGGAATTACCGCCCCTTTATAATAACAATGACATTGACTTATGTTGAAGAATCAATTGATTAAAATCTCAAACAATACAGTATCCGGTGAAGAAAAATCATAAATAAAGTCACTGCAATTCCTTCCAACTACTTTATTATCGTACACATTAATTACCTTTTTGCATGACTTTGGTAGGGAAATTTTTCTTTTCCCACCTTCCTTAAAATGAACTGCAAGTAAGCGTTCATTGGCATAGACAGGATTTTCCTCATCAGTATACAAATGAACCCCAGCATCTCGCATTATTTTTTTCATCGCTGTGGAAGTCAAGGTTTCAAATTTAAATGCATACACAGACTTCCATCCTTTCATGTCTACAGTAACTGGCCCTGTTGTTTTATAATCCACACCTGTCCACTCCTTTATTCGAGATATGTCGAGAGATCTGCCATCACATATGCCAGGCGCATATGTCCATACGATAGTTCGGTTTTCGTTCAAAATATAATTCTTCAAAATTTTTTCTCGGTCATTTGTTATAAGCAACATTGCCGGTAGAAAAATCACTTTATAGCGCGAAAGATCAATTTCAGGAATATCATTAAACGAGTAAACATCAAAGGGGGTGCCTGTTTTGTTAAGCTTATTTCGGAAATTTTGGGCCATATCATAACCCAAAGGCATTTTATCTATAATATAATGGGCACTTTGAGGGTCTGCAATCATTAGGACTTCTGCTATTGAACCAGGTTTGTCATTAATATATTCATCTGAAATCACTTTTAATCGCTGTATTAACTGTTGTGTTTCTTTCTTTTGATACCATCCACCCCACATATCGAACCACCAAAGTGAAGAATTATTAATCAAAGCGAAAAAAGCTTCTCGTTTTAAACCTGCGACATCATCAGATTGAGTTTTCCATCCACTTCCCGCATTTTTCTCGATTACATGTGTTCGATGGTCTATTTCATGCAAATACTGTTTATTATGACGTAGTAGTGTTCCATGTATCAATTGCGAACCACTTCCCCCTCCAATCTGTCTGTCATTATAACTTCCAGGGCTAATAAAAAAATCAATATCAGGACTTGCAAAAACCTTTTCATAGTCAAGATGTCCAAACGAAACGATTTTTTTCGGACTTACTAGGTAATACCCATAAAAAACGCCGATTTCCTTACCTTCACCTATATTGGCTCTCGCTACTTTTGAAAAATGAAGAATTGCATCCGCTATTACCTCATTGTGAAATCTCCAATACTGAATTTTTTCCATTTCAGTTTCCGGATTATAGACCAAATTCTCATGGGCGGCAGTGCCTAATGAACTTGCACTTGGAACATCGTCACCATAAGAGAAGTCGTTTTTGTTTGTCCACTCCTTCCAAGCCTTATTTTTTACCCTACTGCTTCTACCTCGATCATATTCGTACCATTCTGAAGTACCACCCCCTGAGAGTATATATGTCAATATTTTGTCACCATACTTTTTCTCGGAATATGCTATAAAGTCGAGCATCCATTCCGTTGTTATTTCAATCCAATCCTTATCGCTGGCCGCATGAGAAATCTCTGAAAAACTGTCATAGGCAAATTTGCGTGCTAGCCAATCAGGCATATTTAAATCTATGATACACATAAAATTAGCGTCATTATTCGCAGACAATAGGTCTTCTACCTGTGCATCATAAGCTGTAAAATCATACTCCTTAATACCTTTCCAAATTTTAGGATATTTACAATACTCGAAACCCGCAGAATTAATGGTATTTGATGCGAAGAAACAACGTGTGTTTATTCCTAGATTTTTGAATTCTTTTGTTGCTTCAAGCTCTGGCCAGAATGAGCGATAAGCGTGGTAAATATTCTTAGAGGAATTTACTTTGCTTTTCATTGGCATATCAGAAGAAAAAAATGGTGTCCGAGCAATTAAAGATGTGTTCATAGAAATGCCTAAACTTGCCCCACCGATAATTTTCGCTGCTTGTCTTCTTGATATTTTGCCAGAGTTGTCTTTTTTCATAATTCTATAATTTGTTAATGTTACTTAATACAACACCGAATGCTTTTCATCGATTGCTGAAATTAATCGGATATACTTTTAATAATAAGCCACAACTGAAATTTCGGTTATTTGGTCATGTATATTTACTACTTCGCCTCCAAAATTATTCCACGCTTTCCCGTTTAATTCCACTTTTTTTATCTGCTTTCCTTCTGGATGACGCAACTTTAACCGGATGACAGTAGGTTGTTTACTATTGGGTGCTGAAATATTCGTCTTTATGAATCCTTGCGATACTTGAGATTTAATAGAAAAATTGAACTGTCCATAGCTAGTCTGAGCTTTTTTCACCTCTATAACCTTCCCATCTTCAAGCCAGGCTCGTGGCACGCCGTGAGTCAGCCAAATTTCTGCTTTCTCCTCCTTAATTAGCATCATATTTGTTAGCCGTATGAGCTCTGATGAAGAATGAAGATGGGGTTGTCTAGAAGCTGACCAATGTTTCTCCCCATTCTCTTTAAAGTAATCTGCAGTTCCGTCTACAATATAACTACATTCTTGTGTAGAAAAAGTTTCTCGAGCCATTCCATAAGACAATAAACCATAGTACGAAAGTAGGAACTTGTCAATTTTATCGCGTCTAAGATTTGTTATGGCATAACCGGCAATAAAGTGGGGATCAATATCGCCATAGGGCTCCGTTTGAAATCGAGCCAAACCTAAAACTAACCCATCTCTTTGTTCGAGAAAATTTGGTACCCAATCTATCTTTTCGTCATCAATATCAAATATCTCGGATTCCAACATTCTAGGGGCAAGAATATTATAATAAAGTGATAGACGACTTTCATGTAAATTGTTGAATGGTTCTGTATTGTCAACAACCATCGGAAGAAAATTAAGACTATCCACCTTAATCATTGCCTTCTCCATCGAAGCAAAAATGTCACTTCTAAAGTCATCCGCAGCCTTTCTCAACCTTAAACTCTCATTTTGGTATTCATCGCCTAATTCTCCAATCGCAATCGATGCCTGATTTAATCCGGCCCAACACCAAGCATTGGCTAAATACTCCCTTGATAATGTTGAGCCTCCTACCTCATCTTCACAGTATTTATATTTGGAAAGGAGGCCATAACTAACTAGTTTCTCACCATCGATCAATTCCTGACTTAATGCTCGATCTTGAAGAATCATATCACAAGCGGCAATGATATTGGGGACAACCGTTTTGAACCATTTGGCATCATTAGTCTTCCTATAAAGTTGCGAAATTGCATATAAAATACTTCCATTTTGATGTGGTATGAATGCTTTTACTCCAGAAAATCCACCGTTTGGCCTTTGCAGTTTAATCAATAAATCAGCGACCTTCTTCGCCTCTTCGAAATATCCTCTGGTTGTGAGAGTATACATGTACATGGCAGAAGCAAAACCATAAACTCTTTCATATACGAAGGGTGCATCGTGTACCTCGAAATACTCCCTACTTTTATCTTCTTCAACCAATAAAAAATTGTTAATAAGCCACGTCTTATAGGCTTTTTCTACGATCTCTTCAGGAACATTCACCTGCATCCCGCGTTCTACTAAATTTCTCCAGAACACCTTAACTTCTTTCAGTGCTTCCTGAAAGGTTGTTAATTCTAAAATATCCGCATTATCTTGTGTTACTGGAAGATGTGGAAAACGAAAGTAAAGTTCTTTTTCCTCCAAGCGATTAAGTGATAGGTCGTAGGTAAGTTTATCGTTCTGAAAGGCTCCCCCATTTTGCTCTGCCCAAAAAATAATATTTCTGTTTTCATTTTGTATTCCATTGCCCTTTAATGTGAGCTTTTCCTTAAAAGGTATATCCTTAATCTCTTCTTCAACCTGTCTTAGGTAAACTGATAATTTAGTATCTTTCTTATTCTCGGTCGAGTTCCGTATTTTCATTCTAACAAAGGAAATCTGTAGATTTTCCGTAGAAAGTTCTTTAGAATATCCAAAAACAGTTTGTTCATAGTTAATCCCATCCAGTGTGTAATTTGTTGTCACAACGGGCAGATAGCCATCTAAAAGGGATCTACTAACATTTTTCTCTCGAACTCTTCCAAAGGGTATTGAATCATTCCCTACTTCGAAAGAAATATACACTGGGGAACAAACGATACCGCCATCCCAATTAACAAGGTACTTCCCCATATGTTCTTTAACCCCCACTAAAGTTGGGGGATATTGCATCTTAGGAAAAATAGCGGAAACGTTTTCAAAAGATGGCTCTTCCCCAATATCCATCTTTTGGCTGAAAGCACTAATCTTCCTTTGTGATTCTAGTGGAATATTCTTATAAAAATCTTCAGATATTATATAACCCGGTAACTTAAAGGTCCTAGCCGGTTTGTCTTTGCAACTTGAGCTCAAAAACAACGATAATATTATCGGCAGCACATATGTAAATTTAATATGCAGCTTCATTTTCTTAAATTTTTTATAACATTCATATTTTATAAATTATACCCGTATAGCTTCATCAAGAAGAATAGCGTTCATTTCTCCATATTCAAGATTTAAATGAAATTTTTTGTTGGCACTAACGATCCTTTCTCCACCAAATAATACTTCTCCACCGCAATCGGATGGCATGTGAATAACTGCATCTTTGTCATTCACATGGTGAATTCCAACCAGACGCGAATTAACATATATTGGATCATTACCTTCATAATAGATATGGACGCCTGCATTTCTTGCTAACTCACGCAATACTCTGAAAGGAATAGTGCCTGAACCTGCATAACACATGTTGTAGTTTTCAAATTGCTTTAGGGCAAATGCATTTCCTCCATCTTCATACT
Source organism: Arenibacter algicola (assembly GCF_018860365.1). Classification (GTDB taxonomy): domain Bacteria; phylum Bacteroidota; class Bacteroidia; order Flavobacteriales; family Flavobacteriaceae; genus Arenibacter; species Arenibacter algicola_B. The sequence continues at coordinate 699,232 of NZ_JAHKPO010000003.1, read as the reverse complement.
CCCCAAAAACGGTTAGGTTATCATCATCCACACTAAATTTAGGTGATACTTCCGTTTTATAACCAAAAGCGGTTCCGGTCAATTCCTGATTAAGTGATTTGCCCATGATAATATTTCTAGTTGGTTTCATCTCGCATTTTACTTCCATCTCAAGGACAGATGCCATTCTATCCACAGAAAATGCATCATCCGTTATATAACCAGGAGCATATAGAAACACTAAAGTCCTTCCGTCCTTTTTTAGCTTTGTTTCAATGTAAGTCAACTTATCTTCAGGGATTTTAAAGGTGTTCAGAAAAAAAATAAGTTTGTATTTTTTTTTATCACAAGCTCTTTCAAGGTCACTGAAAGTAAAAGAGTCATGTGGCGCACCCAAAAAGGAGAATTCAGTTATTTGCCTAGCTATATTTTTATCGTCGACATCTGAATCCTGATTCAGGTAAAATTGTGATTCGGTGTCCGTGAATATGGCTATTTCGGCTATTTTATCTATATCAATCTCCTTTAACCTTTCTCTCACGGACATTGTATCCACTACTTCATTTATTAAAGTCGGATCGATATAATTGTACCCGAAAAAATCGAACCACCACATGCCTGTCCTTTTTTCAAGTGTATTTACAAACTCTCGTCTGATACAATTCTTGGATACATTGATGGGTGTCTCGGGAGTGTGGGTGCGACCAAGGTCATGTCCATTTTCAAGAATCCGTTTATCCCCAACGGCAAAACGATAGTCTATCTCCTGAAAGTACAATTTCCCCCTTAAGGTCACAGAATCTACAGGAACAAGATAACCGCTTGCATCTGTCAATTGACGTGTCTCGTATCGGCATGGACCATAAATCATATCAAAATGCGGGGAATTCCAAACCTGTTCAAAACCAAGATGACCATTACATAACGACCTTCTTCCTGTTAATAGGGTGAGGTATCCATAAAACAACCCAGTTAGTTTTCTACCCTGAGTTATATTCTTAACAATTTCCGCAAAATAACAGGCGGCGTCACCAACAATCTTACTTTGAAATTGCCAATAATCAAAACCCTCCTTATCCTTCTGTACAGAAATATCCCTAAACACCCCATGAGATGTATGTTCAAGGGAATCGAGTGGGGGTAGTTTAACATCTGGTTTATTTAACCATTTTCCATATGCCTCCTCCTTCAAAGAATTTCGGTCTATATCAATTTTTAATAGAGGTGGTTTGCTGCCATCTGATTCGTAATATATATTTGATTTAGCAGCGTAATTATGCTCGGTATACCATTCCGTGGAACTCCCCGCCATAAGTGTATATGCATATATTCTATCTCCGTAATTTTTCTCTAGATAACCAATAACGTCCTTGAGATATTTGGCAACATCCTTTCTCCAATTTTCATTACCAGCCATTGAGCTTAATTCTCGATAACTATTGCGGCATCCTGGATTCTCATTCAAATACCAAGGGCGGGTATCTAACATCAACTTAATATTAAAATACGCTTCAGGAGCATTGTCAAGGAAAACCTTCATTTGGTCATCGATTTTTGAAAAATCATATTTCCCTGGACCAATCCAATGCTCGCCATACTGGGAATAGGGCACTCCCAAAGTACAGGGCATACCCGAATGAAGAATGCCCATTAGACGTACCCCCGAATTATAGAAATCCTTTATATTATAGGGTTCTGGACTGAAAGATCTAAAGGCCATTGGATCAAAGACTTTATTCTCAATCTTTACTTTGGCTTCCCCGTTTTCATTGATTATACTACAGTTTATATTGTTATTTTCTATAAAACTATTACTACAACTTCCAGCATACATTCCCATCCCACCTAATAAAATACCAGTCGAACCTGTAACTGTTTTATGTATAAAGCTTCTTCGTTTAATCTTCATCTTTTCTATTTAAATTATGGCGTTCCGTCTTTCTAATTGGAGAAATATGATTTACTCTTGACTTAAGTATTCTTACTTCAGGAGGGATCTATAAATTGACGTGTATTTAAACGTCGTCGCAATTCGTCAATACTTATTGAAAGTGATTCGCCGCAAGGTTTTCCATCACGGTAACTTACAACCCAGACCTGAGAAGCTCCCTTAGGAATATCAACGGGCTGTTGCTTATACCGATTCGAGAAATCGTCAGGTCTTGTACCATTTAACGTATAAAAGAAATCAAGACCTTTGACATCCGATGAAAACGTTATTTTCATAATACCATCCTTATTTTTAACAGGAGTAATTATTGGGTCATAAATACTTTTGCTATAATTGATAGGATAACGCTCAAGTGAGGGAAATTGAGCTTCCACACGTGTTATAAATTCATCCAAATCACGTTTACCTTTTGGCGACCATAAAACTTCGGAGAGTGCAAAACCTCTTGGCCAGGTCATATATTCCAGCCTGCCTTTGGTACTTATATATTCTCCCCAAAGGCATCCTTGGCCGCCGAGGATATATTTGGGGTCTACATTATCCGGTACAGGTTCAAACTTATATACCTGGCTCAAACGAACTAGACCGTTGGCGGGAATAGGCATTATTTTCGGATCCGTTTGCCTTTTATCAAAATATGTATAAAATTTATCAGCCACAACAACATCATGTTTCATTTGAGCAGCCTTTATTCCGCCTTCCATACCTCTCCAATTCATTACTGTTGCGTCAGGGGTAAGCCCTCCTTCCAATATTTCGTCCCAACCTACGAGCTTTCTTCCCTTATCCGTTAACATCTTTTCAACCCTATGGATAAAATAACTTTGTAATTCGTCTTCATTGCTTAAATTTTCATCCTTCATCCTCTTTTGGCATTTCGGACAGGTTTTCCAGAATTTCTTATTCACTTCATCCCCTCCAATATGGATATACTCACTCGGGAATATCTCCACATATTCGTCTAAAATTTTATCAAGCATTTCAAAGTTACTTTCATTTCCAGCGCATAATGCAGTAGTCATATCATTTGGTATCGGGCTACCAGGATTAACATCATATTGAACTCCTGTGCATGAAGTCGACGGATATGAGGCAATCATCGCAAGGCTATGCCCAGGAATTTCAATACCAGGAACAATAGTAACATTCCTTTTGTGGGCATATTTTACCAGTTCTTTCAATTCTTCCTGGGTATAATAACCACCGTATGTAGACTTTTCTCCAGGCTGAGGTTCTTCAAAGGTCCGCCATTCACCGGTCCGTGGCACTCTCCAACTTCCGATTTCCGTTAGTTTTGGAAATGCTTTAATCTCTATCCGCCATGCATTATCATTGGCTAGGTGTAATTGCAATATGTTGTACTTGTACTTCGCCATCTGATCTATGTATTCCATTACTACATCTTTAGGCAAAAAATAATGTGCAGGGTCTATGAGCAATCCACGCCAAGCAAACCTTGGAAAGTCCTCAATATAAACACAGGGTATTAAGACTTCCTTATTCTCAATTCCATTAGGCAAAAGTTGTATCAATGATTGTATACCATAAAAAACACCTGCTGGTTTGTTGGCTTGGATATTAACCTTCGAAGGTTTAATATCGAGAACATAACCTTCAGCTCCAAGCACACTATCATACACCTTATTCAAAACAAGTTGAATCTCATTTACTTTGTCTGAACTTAAATTGTTTACATCTAATTTTACACCAACCGCAGATAATTGGTGCAATAACGTCACTACATTATTATCCATCTCGGTATTCCTTGGCAGAGCAACAATCTTAACATCCGAGGTCAATTTAAAGGAACCTGGCTCACTCTTTATTATTGCAGGATTTGGGATTATATTTAATTTAGATATTAACTCAGATTCTTCTGCACTTTTTTGATTTACCTCCGCACATGATACTACACATAGTGAAATAGTAAATAAAAATATTTTAAAAAGCTGCCATAAATTCCTTTTAGAATATAAATTGTTTAAAAGAAGCATGTGCATTTTATTTATAGTGATTATCCATATTTATATTTAGTATTTCGGAGGAGAAATTGTGTAATCTACTGGCAATCGGCTTTGAAGCTCCTTAATACTAATTGACAGCCATTTACCAACCCGGTCACCGTTACGAAAGGTAACAGCCCCCAATAAGGTTGCCCCCTTAGGGATATCAATAGCTTGGCCCTCATATTTTGGTGAAAAATTATCAGGAATTGTGCCGTCGAATGTATAATAAATGTCAAGATCCTTAACTTCGGTTGAAAACTGAAGTTGTACCGAGCCCTCTTCTGTTTTTAAACGTGTAACAATTGGGTCATATATACTTTTGGCATATTTTACTTGTGCCTTCTCAAATCGAGGAAAATGCTCTTCAACTCGTTCTAAAAATTCATCTGTATTACGCTCAATTTTGGGCGACCAAAGTACTTCTGAAAGAGCTAACCCTCTTGGCCAGGTCATATATTCAATCTCTCTGATATGAGGCATATATTCAGTCCAAAGCTGACCCTGACCTCCGATAATATATTGAGGATCTACGCTTTCCGGTACTGGTTCCCAGTTATAAGTTTGACTCAAACGCAATAAGCTTCGAGAATAAGTCTCCGGAATAATATTAGGATCAGTTTGCTTATAATCGAAATAGGTGAACGTATTGGGTGCCATTACAACATCGTGCTTCATTTGGGCGGCCTTAATTCCACCCTTAACTCCTCTCCAGCTCATTACAGTTGCACTCGGAGCAAGCCCTCCTTCTAATATTTCATCCCAACCTACGAGCTTTCTTCCCTTATCCGTTAACATCTTTTCAACCCTATGGATAAAATAACTTTGCAACTCGTCCGTATTTTCCAAATTTTCTTCAGCCATCCTTTTATGACATTTAGAACATGTTTTCCAAAAACTTTTATTCACTTCGTCACCACCGATATGAATGTACTCACTTGGGAACATTTCTACATACTCGTCTAGAATTTTATCAAGCATCTCAAAGTTACTTTCGTTACCAGCACACATTTCATAGGGTATCTCCCCGTATTTTCGTGGACTGCCTGGATTTACATCATACTTAAGACCTGTGCAGGATGCTGAAGGATAAGAAGCGATTAGTGCTCCCATATGGCCAGGTAATTCGATTTTTGGAATAATTGTCACATTCCTTATCTGGGCATATTTTACCAATTCTTTTAATTCTTCCTGAGTATAGTACCCCCCGTATGTAGCTTTCTCCCCTATTTGAGGCGGTTCAAAGGAGTGATATCGTCCTGTTCGTGGAACTCTCCAACTTCCAATTTCGTTCAGTTTAGGAAATGCTTTAATCTCTATTCGCCATGCCTGATCGTTAGTCAGATGAAGTGTTAATTTATTATATTTGTATTTGGCCATTTCGTCAATGAACTTCTTAAGATCTTCCATCTCGTACCACCAATGTGCAGCATCGAATAATAACCCTCTCCAAGCAAAACGGGGGTAATCCTCTATATTTACGCAGGGTATTGAAATTTCCCTGTTATCTATTTCAATAGGCAAAAGTTGGATTAAAGACTGTACACCATAAAAAATACCACCTGGTGTATTGCCATTAACAATTATTCCGGTTGATTTAACTTGAAGATTATAGCCTTCATCCCCCAACTTACTATCATACGTTTTATTCATAACTAGCTGAATTTCGCTAACTCCATCTGAACTAGACTTATTTACATCTAATTTTAGCCCAACCGCAGATAATTGTTCCGACAACATTATTACTATATCATCCACTTCGGGGTTCCCTGAAATATTAACATCTGAGGTCAACCTAAAAGAACCTGGTTCATTCTTTAATAATACAGGCTTTGGAATTATATTTACTTTGGATATTTCAGGTTCGATTTCATTTTTTTGATTTATCTCAACACATGACACACCGCACAACAAAATAATAATTGAAAAAAATTCTAGAAAACTCCTTAATTTTTTTTTCGTATATATTTTTTTTGAAATAAGCATATGAATTTAATTTATAGTTAAAACAATTTGATAAATATGAACTTTATCCTTGAAATAATTTTCTTCGCAGAGCCTTCTTCAATTATTGAGAAAATCATTTATTAGTTTTTTTCGTAAATGAGAAGTCGAATAGAGTTTGATTCTAAAGGAGACGATAATTTTACTTTTAAATTTCTAGGTGCCGTGGCTTTAACGAAACGATAACCCGGAACCTCAACCGAAAATTTATTAGTATTTTCTATATTCTGGTTCCAAACTATAACACCCACTTTATTTTCACTTAAAAACCCTTTGGCCAAAATATCCTTACCCGAAAATTTTATACCATCTTCGTCAATAAACTTACCTTCCTTAAGAAATGAAGCGTTGTCCTTTTGGAATTTTATTAAATCATGAGCATAGGATGCAGTTTCTTCAGCTGAATCCTCGGTCATCGTATTAATTTGTGGGTAGTAATTAACATGGTTGCTTGTATAACTTTCCTTACTTGGTATAGCTCCAGATTTCAAATATTCAACATCTGGCATATATCTAATCATTATCTCGTGCATAAAACCATATAAAGCATCGTAGTTTGCAACAGTTCTACTCAGCGCAGGACTTGAATTTACATTTAACACTTTAACTTCGGGAAATGTATACCTTAATAATTCGGGAAATCCATTAGGCTGACTGTGAAGGCTTAACGAATGAAATACATCAACATCACCTAGTAAATGATCTGAAATTCCTTCTGTAATAATGCTAAACTCGGGGTCTATTTCTTTTAATTTATTTCGAATATCGCTCATCATTTTAACCTTATATTGAGCATCTGCCTCCTGAGGTAATTTATGATCATGATGCGTAGAGTAGCACATTGAGGCGCTACGAACCGCCACTTGGTCAATGTAAAAAGCATCAACACCGAGAGATTGAGCGTTCAAAGCTAGGTCTAACATTGTTTTTCTCCATAAAGAAGAGCCATAACAAGCTTGCACATGAATTACTGGTGTAGTATTTGAATATTTGAGGTATGTCTCTACCTTGGGACCTCTCTTCGTTTCTTCCAATTTTATCGTCTCAATGCCGTTATTAAGATAATAATCGGTAGATGAATCAATGAGTGTTCCATTCGAGTAAACTATTACTTTAAACCCTCTCTTTTGGGCTACTTCAATCGCTTTTTTAACATCTTGAACTCCACCAAGTAAATTATCGGGCATGTAATCTGGGTACAAACGATCATGTCCTCCTACTCCCCAGCCCCACAATCCTATTAAATCAATATTTCTCTTTTCAGCAATATCACAGAGTTCGTTCATATCTTTATATTCCCACATTACCTTACCATTTTGCTGCTTCAAAATGGTAAGCATAAGACCAGACACTTCTTTTGTCCAATTTGAAACCGTTGCTAGGTTAAAATTCCGATCATACCATGCCCTATAAAACTTGGCCGCCTCATACCAATTACCCTTGTATGGCTTTACAACAACATCAGGAACGGTATACTGGGTAGTATTAATAGGAAAAAGCCACGATGTCATGTAAGTCTCATCAACACTTGAATAGCTTAAATTAATATCTTTCATTTTAAATTCAGAATCGTGACCCCCTACATATATTGCCGATTCATCGGAATTGATAGAAAACCACGGCATAGCCCCTCCCTTTGAACCGGGATAATTCAAAGTTTTACTACCAAACTCAGTAGCACTTTTATAACGTTGACCTTGGCCTACCGGCCAATAAATTGCACAATCCTTATTCCCAGTTTTCAAACCAGCAAGATTCGGATACGCTAATTCTTTGATTACGAAATCTTTATGGCTACTTTTCAAAGAGCCTGAAAAACTAAACGCATCGTTCTTAACGGAAATCGTGAAATCAACATTTATAGGCAATTGATTATTATCAATTGAAAAATTATTTTTGACTAAATGTATTACTCCTTCAATAATTTTTACCTGTACACTTTCATCAGGTATTAACTCATTTTCCACCCCTGTCTCACTATTCTTGATTGTGACTTTCCACAGATCATAAATAGAGCTATTTACTATAATGGTCTTACTTTTTGTTTCAAAAATCTTGAGGTTCCCTTGTTGGTCAATGCTCAGTGTGGCATTAGTTGTTTTCAATTCATGTACTTGGGAAGATGCATATAAATTATAAGTTGTAGTACATAAAACACCTATCAAAATCAGAATGTTAATATAAATTCCGATGCGCATAATTAATATTTTTAGATTATTAACACTAGTATATCTTGCATACGAACAGCATTGATAAGTTTGCTTAGGCATTTACTAAAAATGGATAACTATTTAAAGTCCGTTTTTCATTAATATGGAGGAGATAAAACTATTGCTCTAACTTCCTCTAAAAAACCTGTAATTATGCAACTAAGAATAGAGCTGATTAATTCTTGAAAAATTAAAAGTTAAATAATTATATTAATAATTACTACAATGAAAATTTACAGGTCTCGCCTTTATTAAAATTTAACGTCGGATTTATTTAGCACCACCAATTTATTATATAAAAAAAGAATTACCACTAGACCCTAAAAACCATCTTCAGACAGAAAATTAATAATGGATTGCATCTGGCAATTTTTAACCAGATGCACTCCTTTTTTTACTTAGTATCCCGGGTTCTGTTTCATATTCGGGTTAATTAGGATTTCCTTTGAAGGAATTGGCCATAAATAATGGACATTCTTATCAAAATACCTTTCGGTAAGAATTTTAATATAGCCTTTGTTGAACATCGATGTAAAATCGGTTACGCCATCTTCATCAATAGGGGGAGTTTCAGGAAAAAACCATAACCCTGGTTCAATTATTTTTATTCTTTGTTCAGGTGGATCGATCATACCATAATTTTTGGTATTAAGTACCTTTTCAGCCAATCTCCACCTAACAATGTCCGCATGTCTTAACCCTTCCCATGCAAACTCCATCCGCCTTTCAATTCTTAGCGACCTCCTCAATTGTGATTGGTCCGTAGAAGTAAGTGCAGGATAATCTGATGTTTGGGTATAGTCTACTTTATAGGCACGAGCCCGAACTCGGTTGATCGCCTCAAGTACCGACGCGTCTATTTCATTTAATTCGATCATAGCTTCGGCGTAGATAAGCAGAACATCGGCATAGCGTATTACATGATGTTCCGGTGCCACGTTAAAATCATCGAACCAATCTGAATCATATCCTTTTTTCCATCCTATACCATTGAACGATGCCCATTGAATAACTCCTCTAGAATCAGAATTGAGAACACGTTCCCCGGTAAGGTAATTTGTTGTTTGAAGTGAATCGGGATGAGGTTGATAGATTGTCCCTCCATGTTGGGTTCCAAATTCTATAATCGTTGCGGTACATCTAGGGTCCCGATTGTCAAATGGTCTCTGAGGGTTGTACAGAGGGGATTCATCAATCGGCAAACCGTCCTCACACAGAAAAGAGTTAAACAAATCCCAAGAGGGCCATACGAACATATTGCCCCCATTACTACGCGGAGAAACATGTCTTGCATTCTCCGGTCTCATATAATCTCCTTCTTGCCAACTACCCAAAGACACCGATTGTGCAATAGAAAAAACGGATTCAATGGAATTTTGGGTTTTGGATTGGAAAAGTTCTTCGAAATCGGGATAAAGACCATACTGGCTTAAATCCATGCATGCCTTTGCTGCATCCCGGGCCGCCACCCAATCCTCCATGTAAAGGGCAATACGCGATTTCATAGCAAGAGCAGCACCTTTGGTGGCATATTGTGTGCCAGAATAGGTTTCAGGCAATATCGACACCGCATAATCGTAGTCGGCGTATATATTTTTCAAAACATCCATTTTGTCAATTCTGCCAATAGCGAAGGCTTCATCAATACTCAATGTACTATCTATGTAGGGAACATCTCCCCAATAGAATATTAATTTTGAGTACATACTAGCCCTTACAAACCTGGCATTGGCCTTATAAAGGTTTAACTTGTCTTCCGTAATCTCGTACTTCGGGGAATCTAAGTTTTCCAATAACCGATTCGCAGCGGAAATGCCTTTATAGTAAAAAGACCACCAATCTTCCACATAAGAAGTTTGACCATTGATGGTACCCCCGGTAACAGAGGTTACTGTGTTTCTATTGGCCCAATCATCCGAAAAACTATCTAGCCAACCACCTCCTTCGAAATATAGGGGGTCTGGATTGGGATTCCAAAATCTAATATCGAACAAATAATTCAATGATGTTTCAACTTCCTGATCACTTAAAAACCAAGTTTCACTTGAAACCTCCGCCAAAGGATTTAGATCAAGAGAACTATCATCGCACCCCATTAATAGAAAAACTATTAATAAAGCTCCATTTATTTTATTAATTATACTTTTCATATCGCAAAATTTTTATATTTAAAGTTTTATAGAAATACCCAATGCAAAAGATTTTGTAACAAAATATCCAGATGACGAAAACTGAGGATCCCAACCCTCGGGGAATTTATCAATGGAAAAAGGATTAGTTACGTTTCCATAAATTCTGAAATCTTGAATCTTCAGCTTTTCAATAATTGAATCAGGTAATGACCAACCTAAAACGAGGTTTTTCACTCGAAGAAAACCGCCATTGATCAACCAGTAATCAGATGTAACATAATTATTCCCATTATTCCTATTTGTTCCTCCCGCAGCTACCGAAGATAATCTTGGATAAAAAGCATTTGCATTCTCCTCAGGTGAGTTATATGTACTCCAATAATTTCCGTCAACAAAAGCAGGTGATCCCAATGCTCCACCCCTAACACCTTCAACTACCAAAGTGTTCAAATATTTGTTTTGTTGTCCAATGCCATAGACAACCAAATTAAAATCAAAATTTTTATATCTTAAAAAAAGATTTCCACCATATTCAAATCGAGGTAAGGAACCACCTAATAATACTTTATCATATTCTGGTGATATAACTCCATCTGGTATGCCATCTGGACCACTAATATCGGTATATTTGACATCACCAGGTTGAACTCTATTATTAATTGTTGCCGAATTGGCCACTTCATCCGCTGTTTGGTACAGGCCTTCAGCTTTATACCCGAACCATTCATCAAATTCACTTCCTTCATATTTCACCAGATCTCCAAGGAATTGGGTCCCACCCAAATCTCCCATTCTGGTTCTAGAATCAGAAACATTACCAGAAAATTTATAATAAAAATCACCAATATTATTATTATAACTTATAGCCAAATCCCATCCTTTTGTATCCATTAAACCAGTATTCTGATTAGGATTATCCAACCCAATATAATCGGGTATCTCTAAGGGTAGTAACATGTCACTCGTTTTTTTCTTATAATAATCAGCGACTATAGACAATTTGTTATCTAAAAAACTAGCGTCAATACCAAAATTAACTGTACGAGTTGTTTCCCATGAAATATCCGGAACAACAAATCTTGGGACATAAGCCGCTTGGCTCGCTGATACATTTGATCCATTATAGAATAAGGCATTGGTAAATGCAAGGGTTGCCTGATAAGGATAATTCCCAATTCTTTCATTTCCCAAGGTTCCCCAGGATGCCCTAAACTTTAAAAATGATATAGGTGTAAAGTCTTTCAAGAAAGATTCTTCCGAAACTACCCAGCCAGCTGAAAGAGATGGAAATAAACCCCATCTATGCCCCTTACCAAAACGGGCAGATCCATCATATCGGGCATTCGCCTGAATTAGGTATTTAGATTTGTAGTTATAATCAATCCTTCCAAAATACGATCTACTGGCATATTCCCAAGCAGTTCCCGAATTATCTCTTAAATCGATAGGACCTAGATCTAAATACGGAAAATTATCAAGATCGTATTGCTGCCTAGAAGCACTAAGCTGCTCGTTAAATGAAGTGAAATTTTCATAACCTCCCAGTGCATTCAACGAATGATTTCCAAATGCTTTGGAATAATTGATCAATAACTGCGTAGTTAATCTATAACTATCATTTCTCTGCTCACTAAGACTTGTTTTTTGAACACCATTAACATATCCCGTAATTATACTTGGATCTTCCCAAGTGGTCATTGGAAGTGCCAAAAAATGATCCTTACTCTTATAAAAATCTAAGTTAGGAGCGACTATCCCAGAAATTTTCAACCCATCAATAGGAGTAAAATCAAGGGCAAGTCTTCCACTAACTTCATTAGTCCAAATTTCATTTGTACCACCGCTTAATGCTCTTGCTATATAATTCTCCCCATTTCTGTAATTGGCCACTCTTCCATCGGACCAATATGCAATCTCCGTTGGCTCATTCGCCAAAAGAGATGCAGTAATAGTATTCTGCGGACGTTTGACATTAGAATTCATGTATTGAATATCAAGGTGAGCCGTCAATTTCTTATTAAAAACTATATCATTATTAACTCTCGCAGTAATTTGTTTATACGGGTTACTACCCATAACAGGCTCTTCAGAGTCATAGGACACTGAACCTCGTGTAGAAACCTTATTCTGGCCTGCCGAAAAACTTATTGTATGACTTTGACGAAGGGCAAAGTCATTTACATAATCATTCCAATCCGAATCTGGATATAAATTTGGATTAGAAGCATTTAGTGATTCATAATTCTCAATATATTCTTGAGCAAATCTGGGATATTCTGTCCCTACATTACCGGCATCATTCCAAATTAATTCATTGACCATTTCCATATACCTTGTTGCACCTGAATATGTAGGTAATCTTGTTGGCCTACTATAACCAGATACAGCATCATAGGAAAAGCTTAGCTCCCCAGATTTTGCCCTTTTGGTCGTAATTACAACAACCCCAGCTGCAGCTTTTGAACCATAAATGGAGGCAGCGGCCGCATCCTTCAAAACAGAAATGCTTTCAATATCAGTCGATCGTATATTAGAAAGACTTCCTGGAACACCGTCAATAATTATCAAAGGATTACTATCACCTATAGTTGTTACCCCTCTTACCCTAATAGAGCCAACAGATCCAGGAACAGCATTGTCATTGGAAACTGTAACCCCTGCCATAGACCCTTGCATAGCATCCGTTATTTTTAACGATGACTTATTGCGTGAAAGATCATCTCCATCAACAGAAGAAACTGAACCAGTTAAATCAGCCTTTTTTACCGTTCCATATCCAACTACCACCACTTCATCAAGGCCGTCAGCATCCTCCACCATATTTACGGAAATGCTGGATTTTCCCATCAATGGCATTTCATTTGTTGAAAATCCTACATAAGAAATAATAAGTATGGCATTTTTATCTGCTACCTCAATGCTAAATTGGCCATCAAAGTCAGCGGTAACACCATTAACAGTTCCCTTTTCAACAACATTCGCACCAGGAAGAGGTGTTCCATTTAAGTCAACCACATTGCCATTTACCAAATGTTGTGCAGACGTATTTATGCAAAATAAGAGCCCAAATAAAACTAGAGCAATTGATGTTTTGCGATTATAATGAAACTTGTCGTAAAGCAAGTAAAGATTGATTTTTTTCATAATTGGCAAATTTTGGTTTAAAACGATTTTAATTTAATAATTATAGTGTGGTGTGGTGTAAAATTATTATAACCCGATTTGGAAAATTCAATGTTACCGATTTTAGAAATCAAGGAGGCAAAAACAAACATGAGACTGAAATAAAATTAAGGGTTTTCATATATAATTGACTTAATGGCATTACTATTTACTTTTTATATTTTTTTAGTTTTTAATATTGTAATCATACGATTGATGCCAAAAATAACTTACATGACCTAGGTTGTGGTGTGGTGTGGTGTCAAATATATATATTAAATTATGAATTCCGCAAACTTTTTTATTGTTTTTTAAAAATAAATTGTAATCGGCCAATAAATTAGGATAATTAGCAATATGAAATCTAGAATTGATATTAATCTTGAATCCAAGGCGCTTTTAATAAACCCTTTGCTGGTAACATATTACCCTTAATAGAATTGACATATATAAACTTGGGGACCTATAGCCCTCTTAAAATGACTTAGCGGAAGATTTGAACACTTCATAGAAGAATGTAAGAAAATGCTTTTGTCATTTTAAGGGAAAAAGTTGAATTAGAATCTACACAAGGTGAAGGATACTTTCAGAGTAATAAAAAAATAGAATGTTTTATCTATGGCTTGTAGTCTTTAGATCCCATACATAAAGCAATAAAAAAGTTTTGTTTATATTATTGCATAGGCTCCGAATTCCATAATGAAATTAGATATGACGGGATTAGATGAAATGAAATATTTCTAATTCCAAATGATTACTTAGGTGAGCAATTAAAAGAGCTTGCAATGGTAACCAAGCATATGAACCATTTCATTGGAAAATGATAAAGGAATCATGTCTTTCAATGATTGATATATTAATGAGATTATACTCGAGGGCTTGAAAGCACTTTCTATCAATTTTGCTCAAATGGGAAAACTGGCTGGACCAATGATTCTTGAAAAATCCTTAAAAAAATAAAATGTAACTATAAACCCGTGAGCTGCAAAAGTTTTTGATAATAATCTACTAACCTTCGACGCAAAATCAAGATTTTTGACATTTAATGACAGCATTCAATGCGTCATATTTTTCCCTATGAATATGGTTGGTTTAATTTCCAATGGTGGTTTTGAGATCATTCTGACGGAACGTCTTTTGAAGCACATGAAGGTTAATAGAATCTCTTGCGATATTTTTCAAAACAGTGACGGGTAATATGGTTAGACTAGTTCTTTTCCATATTACACTTCTTTACAATTCGTTTTAGATACTTATCAAACAGACTATTAGTGTTTGTAAATTTCTCAAACTCACTTTTTGGATTTTGAATCATTCAAAAACATAAAGATATAATCTGTGGACCTACTCCGCTTCATATATTAAGGATCCTTTTGGCCTTTTAAGGTATCTTAAGACTAACAGGTTTTTCATTATTGTAAATCGAATACAAGAAACGGCCATCTTTAAAGTCAGACCATTTCACTTCTAACACATCAGAAATTCTGATTCAAGCAAAATAAAGAGATAATAGCCACAAAATACTAGTATTCCATATACTTGTTTGTTATTCCTATTTCAAATCTTCTATCTTTAAAATTTCAATTCTAGTCAATCCGATTTTATGGACGGATGTTATTTTATTTTTTCCCACTCTCCAACAAATGAATAATATTTCCTATCCACTTCACCATTGGTAATTACTTTACTAAAGAGGGTGCGAATAAAAATTAATTGGTTAGTAAATGTTCGTGTTTTTGACCTAGTCATGTTACTCAAAAAGATTTATATCGATTTAAAATATGATGCCAATAAAAATACAATTCTACATACCAAGGACATAAGAATTCTGGAATTAAGGTCAACCAATATAGCTTTTTAAGCAAATATCATATTGGTTGTTATTAACCAAGGTACAACAGTGGCAATGTTTGGTTGCTCCATGCAAAATACCACTTTACGACATCAGAAATGCGCATAGTTTATATTCAATGACCTTTATCCGAAATCATATTATATAACCATTATTTACTAGAACCACTTTCCCTATATTCTTGTTTTGTTTCAAATTGTTTTGTGCCTCTTCAGCATTTTGAATCGGATGTACTTCATGAATGATTACACGAAGATCTCTTGAGCTAAATTTTGGCCATAGTTCATTTTCCAATCTTGACAAAATATTAGCTTTCATGGACAATGATCGACTTCTTAAGGTACTACCTATTAACCTTACACCCCTCTTAAAAAAATCTGTCATATCTATTTTGCTAATATCTCCACCTAAAGTTGCAAGAACTATCCATCGCCCCCCTCTCTCCATTGATTTTAAATAATCCCCAAGAGCTGGCCCTGCAACACAATCAATAGCTAAATTGACCCTATATTGGTTCAGGATACTGGCTACATCTTCCTTTTTCCGATTAATCACCACATCTGCGCCTAATCCTTGAACGAAATCTGCTTTTTTATCCGAACCCACTGTGGTAATAACTTTCGCCCCAATTAATTTTGCCAATTGTATGACCGCGGTACCAAGTCCACTTGCCCCTGCCTGTACAAAAACAGTTTCCCCTGATTTCAAATCTCCTTCAATGAATAAATTCAAGTATGCAGTCATAAATACTTCCGGAATAGCCGCTGCTTCAACCATAGATAATCCTTCTGGAACTGGCAAAACCAGATTAACCGGAACAGCTACTTTTTCGGC
Source organism: Arenibacter algicola (assembly GCF_018860365.1). Lineage (GTDB taxonomy): Bacteria > Bacteroidota > Bacteroidia > Flavobacteriales > Flavobacteriaceae > Arenibacter > Arenibacter algicola_B. Next base: position 683,105 of record NZ_JAHKPO010000003.1, on the reverse strand, counting down.
ATAGCCACCCCCACCTAGAAGGGCGCAAACTTTATCTCCTTTTTTCCAGCGACCACTCTCGGGTGCTTCAAGGACTATACCTGAAACCTCGAGTCCCATCCATTCAGGCCAATCTTTTGGCGAAGGATAATTCCCTTCTCTTTGCAACAAATCTGCTCGATTCAGCGCCGCCGCATGAACCTCCATAATAATTTCATTATTCCTTCTAATAGGGTCTGGGACTTCACTCCAAACTAGGGATTTATCTGATTCAATTAAAATAGCATTCATATGGAACTTAAATTTTATTGATTACTTACACCATTTACTACTCTAATAATTACATCCAACTTATTCTTACACTACTCCCCATCTGTAGGACAGTTTAAAGATATTTATAATTACTTCCTTCCTTTTTATAGTTTTGCCTTTATAAACCAATACTATAAATTGTATTTAAATCTTGCTTTTCGAAAGGAAGCCCTGTTTAGAATATTTCTCCAATAACTTGTTTCCAATTATATATTTATGCCTTAGTGCTTCAATAGACCCCATAAATTGATAAGCCCCACAGATTGCAGATACAGCATAATAATGAAATTGAACGAGGGGCCCCTCATATTGTTCTCCTTAATTAGCAATTAGAAGTACCGTATTGAAAGAAGATAGTTCAATTTGATGGTCGCCTTCCCTATGGCACCAACCATAGTTCCTTCTAGGCTCGATAATGTTTAATTGTTAAATCACCCACTGTTCATATAAAATTGTACTAAATTAAAATAAATTACTTTTTTTTAGAAGTTTGTAGTACTTTTTCAATTTAAACACTAAATACACAGCGGATTAACTAATTGTCTTGTTTAACTAAAATTTTATAAATAATGCTAAATCGTAGAAATTTTTGCTCGACAGCCCTTTTAGGAACCTCATCTTTGCTTTTAGCAAATGATTTTATAGAAATACCAAATTTTGATAAAGTTCATTTACAATATGTCCCGATTGATCCAAGCGAAAGCAATAAATCTAAACTCCCTGTGCCCAAAGGACATCGCACTGCTTTTAACTACACTTATTTTTCGCTGGATGCATCACCGGATGGCCTGCATCTAAATTGCAACAACTTACCTTCAAATTACAAAGGAGATATTTATTTAAGATTACAGGTTGCTATTGACACTAGGATGGAGGATGAAGTTGAGGTTTATTTAGGCAGGTCTAATAAAAAAATTGGTCATCTATCAATATGGTATCCAACTGGGCTTCAGGTTTTTCAAACTTTACTTGATTGTGACCCAACTTTGCTTAAAGCTGAAGGACTTCGTTTAAAACAGTATCATGGTAAAAATACAATGTATTTCTATTCCACTATGGATGATAATGGATCTCATTTATTGTTAGCAGAACAAACACAAAAAACCGATGATTCAAATTGGATGCAAATGCTCTGTTCGGATCGTTCACTTCAACCTTTTGGATGGACCGAAGGGTGTACATTAGATGGTTTACAAGAATTATATTTACGTCAGAATAACAAACAGGCTCTTCAAGCGATTCAAAGTCATCTTGACAAATATCTTATTGATGAAAAACAACTTGTTTATTCAGACCTATTTGCTCGGCCAAAAGACAATACGTTTACTAATCTAGAGGCAGGGCTACCCTTTGCTACAATTGCGCAACACCGACCTCAACACCCTTCAATTAATCTGTTTGTAGACTACTGTAAAAACAATTTCGATGCGGAGGGAAACTATATTCCTGATGGTTTAAGTACGGAAGGATGTTATACTCTTGCATATCCTTTGGTCCAATTAGGAAAGATTCTAAATAAACCAGAACTATTTGAACTAGCAATCATAGAATTAGAAAAACGTATAAATTACCTAGCTGATGAAACTGGTGTTTATAATATAGGAAGTATTACAAAAGGTAAAACAATCGAGCGTCGAAATTGGGGAAGAGGATATGCATGGTTTTTACTTGGAATCGTAAAATCTGCGGAAATATTACAAAGTCAAAGCCTATTTAAAAACCATTCTAAAGTTAACAAAATGAAAGAAACATTCAGGCATTATTCGGAGCTTGCATTGAGCTTTCAAAGACCAGATTATAGTTGGGGTGCATATTTAGATCAGCCTTCGACTGGATTTGAAAGTACCGCCACCGCAGGCATTGCTGCTGCATTTGCTAATGGAAATAGAATAGGTTGGCTTCCAGAATTTTCAAAATCAGATTTAAATCATGTTTACATGAGGCTGTTAAATAGTACTACACCAGATGGATTTTTGAAAAATGTTACACAACATAATGCTGGTGATATAAATCTTTTACAGAGGGGATCTTATCGTGTTATAGCCCAATATGCACTAGGGTTTATGGGACAAATTAAAGCTCATTTATGAAATTTTCATCTAAAATTAAAATCAATAGAATTATCTGAGACTCTATCGCGGGTGCATTGTAATTTTATTTTTGTGCCCAAAATAGATTGAAAATCAACTATTTTGGGCACAAAAATATGATAAAGCACCAAACAAGGTTCTGAATATACTATAATTAAGACCTTGTCAGTAAGTCAGTTTCCATCCAAAAACTACCTTTAAATTGATTAATTAATGGTGGTCTTTCCGCTAAGAAGAAAGCCTTTTATGATTAAATGGGTAATTATTTTACTAGTTCCCAAAGTACTATTCCTTTATCCTCCAGCTTGTCATGAACTAAAACCAATTTATCAGTCAGTTCAATTTCTTGGACCTCCGTTGGTTTAAAAAGGCTCTTGCTGTTATATTCCTTAGAAAGGCTATTATTATGTCTACTGTCAATCACATACTTTTTTAATTGCACTTTCTTTCCTTTCATTCCAGGAAAAATACTCAGTAAATTTTCAATGTTCAATTTCACCTGTCGTTCTCCTGAGTAGTTTATGGCTTCAACAACCAGCCTGTTTCCTTCTGTAGTAGCTAGTACCAAATCTTTTCCATCAACTATATTATTTACAACTGCTTCCCTTCCTCTCAACATACTTAAAAGTTTCATGGAAAACCCAATTGGCAATGTGCGAATCTCACTTGCTTTGGTATCGACCTCATTTGGACCATCAAACCACATGAACTTAGTTTGAATTTCACTGTTATGAAAAAGCACCCATGGGAAAATTCGAACCCTAGGACTCTTAATGCTACTGAAATACAATGATTTCGGCAAATAAGCAGCGTTCATAAAATGATACTCTGGCTTATCTTCCCTGAAATGATACGGATCGTGCTCAGTCATAAAAAGCGGCAAATTATGGGGTATGTCATACTTCTTGAGTAATTCAATAATTTCTTCCTGACGATTTGAAGATGTTTCAATACTCTTATCGTAATCGTGCCAGGCAACAAAATCCAAACGTCTTTTTGAAGTAGGTTCTTCAGAATAAAACTGGAGAAACTTATCTATCTTGTCCAAAATGTGACCTGTAACAACAGGACCTCCCACCAAAATCTTATTTTCTTCTTGGAGTCCCAGTTCTTCATTGATTTCTACGACAGCTTGACTACCTAAACGATAGAATGTAAAATATTCCTCTGCAGTTCCATCCATAAAGGCCCCTACAGCATATTCGTTTCCTACTTCAACATATCGAATCTTGGGATACTTTTGCTTATAATGCTTTAATCCTGCTTTAAAAACCATCTTCCAATCTTCTAAAGAAATAGGTAATTTCCCATCTAACACATCTCTTTCATACCTACGGATAGTAAGCATTATTTCTTCACTGCTATTAGAAAAGGCGTCCATATACTGATAAAAGGTAGATGGCGATTCCTCTTGCCAATCCCATGATTCTCGCCACTTTTCTTCGACCTTTTTATACTTGTCAACACCAAGTTTATGGTTATATTCGAATTCTTTGTCCCTATAATCCCACATCTCATCTAAGTTAAGCCAACACTTCGTTATTTTAGCTTTACCAAGGGTTTCCTCAGCAACTTTAGCGAGTATAGGTGCTGGTGTCTTTTGAATTGATGTATTCCAATACCCAGTAAGATTTGGAAACTCACGAAAGGTTTTGGCAACATCAATATCCCTCGTTATTACAGGTGACTCTCTTTCATTAACATCTGATTTCGAAACATCCAATACTACTGGTTTTAGAAGTAAAAGAGGCAAAAACAAACATGAGACTGAAAAAATATTTATGATTTTCATATAAAATTGATTTATTGGTATTAGTTTTAACTTACTGTTTTTTAGTTATTAATTTGGTAATCGCAATTTTAATTTTAAAACAATCCTTATTTATAGTGTGGTGTGGTGTGGTTTCAAATATATAACAAAATAATAATCCTGCAAGGTTTTATATTTTATTTCAACAATTAATTATAATTAGTACATCAAATCATAATAATTAGAAGTATGATGATGAGAATTGATATCATTCTTGAGTCCATGGAGAAACTCCGCTTGTTGGCCAATAGAATCTGATTTATAAGCCTAGGGACCTTTTTCCATCTTTCAATTATATTGCAGCAGAGTTGAACATTTCAGAGAAGATTTTAAAATAAAGTTATACTATTCTAAGGAAAAAATTGTCGTAAAATAAACCCAAGGAAAAGAGTTTTTATATAAAAATAACCTTAATTAAAATTATAAATATCTAGTTGTTAGCTAAATTGGGAACATTCAAGTTGGAGAATTTAATACCCAATTCAGGGTATTAGTTCATAACATTATTTTATTTTTCCGTAAAAGCAATTGTAGGATATGTTAGATTTCTGCCTACGGGGTCAAAACAGCTATTGTCATTTACATTAACTATTAACCTGTGTTCGACTTAAGGATGAAGCAAAATGGAGCTAATTGTATAGTATTTTTTCTCACAAACTTGATTCTATGCTTAATTTTTTGAAAGGAATATGCGATAAAACTATCAACTAAATCGGTATTAAATTGCCAAAAACTATAGGTGTAGGATGTACTCTTTTAGCTATGTTTTTAATTTGTCATTTATGAACCCATTGAAAGCATTTCTCCAAAGAACGAAATACTCTCCTTATGATTTCTTTAGATGTATTAAATGCAAAGCTAAATCATTTAAAGAAGGGTTATCCCCTTTACTAAATCCCACTATATCGATCAAGTAATGAATAATTTTGAAGATTTATTTGTAAAGTAAGGTATCGAGATTCTAAATATATTTCACAATTTGATATCTATATCACTAATTCTCATATTTCTTATAGTATGATAAAAAATTTGTTACGAGATAATTAAATACTTATATTACACCACACTACAGCATGATTTAAAATTTTACATGTTATTCATGATACTCTTAAGAATGTACTCTATAACAGCTACCTCTAGGCTGACAATGCTTTTTTTACTATTTATTCAGTTTGCTTCCTGCCAGATCCCAGATGAGAACATCATAATCGAGAATAATAGTTTCAAATATGGAATCGGCTCGACCGGCAAAAACCTTTATTTTACAGATAAAATAAACGGTATTGATTATCTTGATATGGAAGAACATTCCTTTTCCGCATCGGTCATGAAAGAAGGAAAAGAGATTCAAGTTACAAAGGCCACCTTGGATAATGGTTTGCTACATTACGAGTTCGGGGATCCCTCCATCACGGCAGACCTTAGGCTCACCATAGCTGAAGACCATATTGTTTTCACCGTCATTGCAATGAAGAGCGAAGTTGAAAACTTTACATTTATCAACGTTCCCCTGACCATAGAAGGACTGCCCTCCGATCAATTCGCTGCCTGTGTACTATCCATGAACCTTCGCACCCATGTTTTTCAGCTGCCGGCTTTACAAACTCACTTAAAAGCTACGTCATACCAGCGTTTTGGAATTGAAAAGTCCGAGGTGACCATGTTAGGCGTTCCCCAAAAAGAAATATTGCCCGCAATCCGTAATGTTATGAGCAATGCAGAGGACCTTCCCTTATCTTCTAAGGGTGGCGCATGGGCAAAGCTTTCAAAAGAGAACTATGGGTCCTACTTAATGAATTTTGGAACCCTAACTAAAGAAACAGTGCCAGAGTGGGTACAAATGTGTAAAGACCTTGGGTTCAATCAAATATATAACCATGGAGGCCAAAAATTTTTTAAGTTTGGAGGGTTTGAATTGGATTCTATAAAATGGCCCGGCGGTTGGGATAATTTCAAACAGATAAATAAGCAATTGCATGATGAGGGCATATCTTCCATTTTTCATACCTACGCTTTTTTTATAGACAAGCAATCACGCTACGTAACACCGGTTCCGCGGGAAGACCTTGGCTATTTCAACCAATTTACATTAGAAGAACCAATTAATACCAAAGGAACGGAAATTACCATAAAGGAATCCACAGCAGATATCACGATGACAACAGGTTTTGCTGTAAGGAATAGCCGCACTATCAGGATAGGCAAAGAGCTTATTGAATTTAGTGGAGTTACCAAAACACCGCCTTATAAGTTTACTGGCTGTAAGCGAGGAATGCATGGGACAACAACATCCAGTTACATGCCCGGTGAAAAGGCTTATCATCTCCGTGAATTGTTTGGTCTTTTTCTACCTGGGCCAGACACTCCTCTGTTTACTGAAATTGCCAAACGAACCGCCGAAATTGTAGATCAGGTTGATTTTGACGGTATCTATTTTGATGCAATAGATGGAAGCGATCTAGTGGCCGGCCAAGAAAATTCTTGGTACTATGGAGGGAAATTCGTCCTGGAAGTTGCAAAGCATTTAAAGCGGCCTGTAAGAATGTGGATGAGTACAATGACCCATCACTGGTGGCATTACCGTTCTAGCTGGCAGGCTTGGGATCGTCCAACTAGGGGATATAAGCGGTTCATTGATATTCATCTGGCATCGATGAAGGACAGACGTAATAAGCATAGCCTATGGAGAGGTAACACGGCTCAAATCAATAAGTTAGCTGCTTCCAAAAATGGCGGGCTTCTGCTTCCCCTCGAACTTGGCTGGTGGGCACATCAAAGCTGGAATCCACCCCAAGTTGAACCCACTTTTCCAGATGACATAGAGTATCTGGGAGCAAAAATGATTGGGAATAATGCTGGGCTTTCCATGATAGGTGGTTTCGATCAAAAAACCCTAGAAGAAATACCTGCTTTCCAAAGGTTGAACAGTATAATTCGGCAGTATGAAAATTTACGCCAATCGGATTATTTTGACGAATCTATACGTAAACAACTCCGTGAAACAGGTAAAGAATTTACACTTTTTCAAGATGAGGATGAAAATTGGAATTTTCGCCCCGCTACATATCATAAGCACAAAGTAGCAGGGCTCTCACACCAATCTGCCAACTGGACGGTACTTAATGAATATGGTACCCAACATGTAAAACTACGGATCGAACCATTGATGTCAGTAAAGGCTTTTGATGACCCCTCCAATGTAACACTGACTGATTTCACCATGCCCATGGATTTTACACAGGAAGCGGCAAATGGCGTTTCGGGCGGATTGGCCACATCTTCGGAAAAAACAACTTCAGGATTACCTTCTGTCAGTTTTCATGCTACCAGCAACGGTGATTCACCACAGGACGCATCATGGAAAAAAATGGAAAAAAAGTTTGATCCGATACTCAATCTTGAAAAAAATCAGGGTCTTGGCGTCTGGGTAAAAGGTGACGGAAACGGACAATTACTTAATTTAAGACTGGAAAGTCCCTATAATATTTCACATGGTGCCTGGGGCGACCATTTTATCAAAATCGACTTTTTAGGATGGAAATATTTTGAATTAATCGAAATTGAATCTTCTGAATTCAGCAAATACATCTGGCCGCTCCCTTCTTACTCTAACCCGGGTTCTTATGTTTACAATACTTATCGGAATGTGGTATCGTTTAATAAAATAGATAAACTGCAAATATGGTACAACAACCTACCAATCGGAATAAAAGTAAATGTCATGATTGGGCCAATAAAAGCTATACCGTTAGTTTCTACCACTATCAGAAACCCTTCCATAACTATTGGAGGAGAACAAATTGTTTTTCCCGTAAGCATGGAATCTGGAATGTACCTAGAATACAAGTCTGCTAAGGATTGCAAATTATATGGACCAAAAGGAGAATTTCTCAGAGATGTTGTGCCCATAGGAAGTGTACTGCTCAAGTCAGGAAAAAATAAGGTATCGTTCAATTGTGATGGGCCAAAAGAAGTAAATCCTCGTGTACAGGTTACCTGTATAAGCGAAGGTAAGCCTCTTGTAAAGTATTAAAGAAGGACTTAATTTCAATCCAAATTGTGCACTATTTAAAACAATCAAAAAGCTTCGGAAACTAATTGCCTTTAAAGATCTTGAACAGATGTATGACTATAAAAAGTTCCTACAAAACCTGCCTAAAAGTTTAGTTCTATTTCATATAATGATGTTTCAGGATGATTATAAAATTATTTTTTACTAGTCAACTATTTTAAAAAGTAATTTAGCAAATAATGATTCTTGCGTAGTCCTAAATTCATCATAGGTTTTTCATATTTTAATGTTGCCGACCATCAGGAGTCTTTAATAGTTATGATTTATAGCAATTTTACGAGACCCTCTAGACCTAACTTCCTCGTAAAAGCACTGGATAAGATTTCCCATATCCCGGCTACGGCATTTAGGCTGAGCTCGAATCGATTAGGTGTCCGCCTCTTAAAGATGGTAATAAAATATAGCCTAAAAAAATGTCCAACAGCAGAAAGAATTTTAGAATAAGAAATTAATTCTCCTTGATCATTTTTTTAAGAAGCTTTCAACAATTCTTCCTTTACACGCTTGGCTACCTCTTTTTCTTCCCCTTTAAAAAGAGTATGCACTCCTATCCGTATATGGTTTTCCAACTCCCACGATATTACTTTAATAGATGGCGTACCAAGAGTAAGGTTCTCATCCATTTGAGCGCTGGTTAAATCTATTTTGTGCGGATCCCAGGAAACTTTTAAGAAAGGCATATTATTGTCCGTTGGAGGTATCACTACCTCTGTCGTGACCCCATTAATGGATTTGATCTGGTAATCAATATAGGCTATTGCATCCTCCCACTGCGCCCATTGTTTGGCATGATCGAGATGGATAAATCGATCAAGAGCAACATACATTCCCAGAATTTCTTCCTTATTTACCTTTTGGCCCCGACCTACTCCGCCTCTTGGGTTCGCACTCAAACGTGCTGCGGCAATTAAATCTTTCCTCCCCATCAGTATCCCTGTACTTTGCGGTCCACACATGGCTTTTCCCCCAGAAATAACTACTAAGTCAAATCCCATATCGTTAAACTTCCAAAGATTTTCAACCGGAGGCACATCGGCTGCTATATTTATCATAGTTGGCAAATTATATTTCTGCCCAATCGCAACCCATTCTTCATCTTTAATTAGCCCTTTCGGGCTTTTCTTGTTAAGAAAATACAACATGGCCGTTCTTTCATTGATTGCATCCTCCAGTTCCTTCCTTGTTTCTACCAGGATAAGTTTTGCCCCAGCCTGTTTAAGCGCAAGTTCCACTTCGGAATGACTCTTTTGAAGGATGACCTCTGATTTCATATCGGTTCCTTCCAAATGAGGCAAAAGTCCTACTTTACTACTATCCATTCCTGTTAATACTCCTGCCATACCTAGCACCATCGCCGACCAACACCCTGCAGTCACCGTCGCTGCCTCTGCGCGACACAAAGAGGCAATTCTATCACCCACTTTATCTTGTACCTCATCTAGCATCAAATATTTACTAGAAGAAACCTTAATAGCTTCCATCACATCTTCAGGCATTATTGACCCAGTCATAAAGGTATAGTTGCCTGCAGCATTTATAAACGGACGCAGACCTAGATCTTTGATTAAGTCCTGTTTCGAGAAGGAAGAAACTAGATTTGCTTCTAGAGGAATTGCATGTGCAGTCAAGCCTCCTAAAAGAGGCAAGGCCGGTAATATTTTAAAGATGTCTCTCCGTTTCATAACATTATTTATAAATTAATAAACTTCATCCTAGCCAAATCTTTCTGTACCAAACAAGACTTCTTTACTTATATCCGGCAAATAAACATATATATTAAGATGACCTTCTATATTCTAATTGCTTTTTTGAATATCAGAAAACAATAAACAAGCGATTCTCCTTCGGCCACCATATCATTCTTCCCAAAACGATTTTGACTTATTTAATGATTTCTCATTAAAATTTTATTATTTTACTCGATCACAACGATTATCTTGTTTGAATATTTCGTCCAAATGCACCGCTCACTACCTTCTCGACAAAGTATTTTACTGCTACCTTTAAATAGCCCGAACAGAACCAGAGAAACCAAGCTTAAAATCCTATTCCATCCAATAATTATCAGTAAGAATTTCCTTCCATTTTATAAACATCCATCGCTAATTGCTTTAAAGCTAAGATAACGCATTCCGATATTTTGACACCTTTTTCAGCCGAAGCCAAAGTCGGGTCACCAAATACACCATTTGAAGTCATTGATTTCATAGTGCGATAATAAGAGGCCTTACCAGCGTGCAACATATCTCCCTCAGCCCAATCAAAGGTAGCAACATTAGCTCCATTTTCTATTTGGGTTTTACCCACTAAATCTGGGGCTATTACTAATAAAAGGGATGTCTCAAATTCACAAGCATGGCCTGTACCACCAGGACCTGTTTCTGTTATATTTCTTAGTTCATCTTTGACAAGATTCCACCAGGTTATTCCTATGATGTTTGCGTTCGGGTTTGCATACCCAAGTTCTTCTGTAATCACCTGCATTATACCTTGGTTGCCTCCATGACTATTTAGAAGTATAATTTTTCGGAATCCATGTTTTAAAACTGATGTGATTATATCTTTTACAACCGCAGAAAACGTACAATGGCTTAAACTTAAGCTTCCTACAAACCCCATATGATGATCCGAACATCCCACCTGAACTGAAGGGAGTATTAAAATATTATCATTCATTTCTTTATTAAGCAAAGCTGCAAAATGTTCACCGATAATTCTATCCGTTGCTAATGGAAGGTGAGGGCCATGCTGCTCAGTAGCCGCTATATTAAGCAGAACCGGAATATTTCTATTCAGCTTCGCTAACTGTTTCGTTGTGAGTTGATCCCAAATCATAATTATAAGAATTTTAATTTTGTAAAATATATTTAACCATACTTTATGAATAAATGTGAAACTAATACGTAGCTCTTCCTCCAGAAAGGTCAAATGTGAAACCCGATGTGAAACTACATTCAGGGGAAACAATAAAAGTAGCTATATCCGCTACTTCAGTTAAGGTACCACATCGTTTCATGGGTATCTTATCTGTCATGTAATTCACTTGTTCATTGGGCAAAGCATCCACCATAGCCGTTTTTATAACAGCAGGAGCAAGCGTATTTATCGTTATACCTTTTTCGGCATATTCCTTGCCCTGTACTTTTGCCATACCAATTACAGCAGCCTTGGACGCAGAATAAGCCAGCATACCTGCATTTCCCTCTTTGCCTGAAATAGATGCAATGTGCAGTATCCGTCCATAATTATTTTTAAGCATCCAGGGCAGCACATACTTTGATGTATAGTACGAACCCATAAAATTTACTTCAAATACACGGCGAAGGTCATCCGAATTGACTTCATGGCTTTTAATATTCGTCTCACCTGTAATTCCAGCACTATTTATCAATATATCAATTTTACCAAATCGTTCTCCTACTTTATTAATCCACTTTGCAACCTCTTTTTCGTCGGTAATGTCTACGATATATGTCTCACATTCAGTGCTTAATAATGATTTTATCTTTTTCAACCCGCTTTTATCGCAGTCAAATAGCGCTAATTTTACTCCCTTTTCAGATAGTCTAAGCGCTATTGCTGAGCCTATGCCAGATGCAGCTCCCGTAATAATCCCAATTTGATTTCTGATTTCTTTGCCCATTGATATATCGTTTTTTTTTATTTTTCAAGTCAAATCACTTAATTCTACTACACTTGATTTCCGGGTTAATAATTGAATAATTATCCAAGCCATTAGATAAGTTAGTCCGCAACCGAAGAACAATATACTATAGCCTCCAGCTAAATTTCCAGATTCTTTGTAAATGTCCAATACATAACCAACCAAGATCGGAAAAAACATTCCTCCTATAGCACCGGACATGGCACCTATACCTGTTACCGAACTGACGGCCTGCTTGGGAAACATGTCAGTGACAAGGGTGAACATATTGGCGCTCCAAGCCTGGTGTACTGCCAACACAAAACTGATAATACCAACTACTATCCATACGTTTGTGGCGAAAGGTGTAAAAAAGAGTGTTAATGCCAAAACAGCAAAAATTAATAGGGCTGTTTTCCTTGCCTTTATTGTCGACCAACCCCTTTTTATTAGCCATGATGAAAAATATCCGCCACCAACACTTCCAATTATAGTTGCTGTATAAATGATTATTAACTCAAGACTTAACTTTGACATGTCCAAGTTAAAAATAGAAGAAAAATAAGAAGGCAACCAGAACATGAAAAACCAATAAATTGGATCAATCAAAATTTTACCAGTAATAAATGCCCACGTTTGAGGGAAGGTAAATAGTTTTAACCATCTCGTGGAACTCGCCTCTTGACTGGCGTCTGGTTCAAGTGGTTGACCTTCATGAATTAAGGAATATTCTTCGGTGGTTAAGCGTTTTTGCTTAGCGGGGGTATCATAAAAGAACAACCAAAATATGAGCCAGATAAATCCCAATGATCCTGTAATTATAAAGACCTCATGCCAGCCATACACACTTAAAATCCATGGCACTAAAAGTAAGGCGAGAATTGTCCCCGCACTCGTTCCTGCATTGAACATACCAGCAGCCAAACCCCGCTCTTTTTTAGGAAACCATTCAGCTATTGTTTTCATACCTGCAGGGGTGTTTCCACCCTCTGTAATACCTAAACCAATTCTGGCTAAACCAAACCCCACAGTACTTCTTGCAAGTGAATGAAGTATTCCCATAATACTCCAGGATGCAACAGAAAGGGTATAACCTAATTTAGCACCTATTCTATCCGTAAGCCAGCCCCACGAAACTAAACCAATAGCGTAGGCACCTGTAAAAGCCATTATTATATAGCCATAATCCGTTTCGGACCAATCGAATTCAACCTCAAGTATCGGCTTTAGTAACCCAATTAACTGGCGATCAAGATAATTTATTATGGTGGCCGTAACTAATAAGGTTAAAATGACCCACCGGTAATTTTTTATTTTTCTCTGATTCATATATAATAATTTTTTAACAATAAATTTTTAGGTAAATTTGATTATTCACTGATATTGTCGGGCACAGTAAAAGCTACATAAGCATCTCCTGACTTAGTTTTCATCTTACCACCTCCACAAGCTATGACTACATATTGTTTCCCAGATACACTATAAATTGAGGGAGTTGCGTAACCGGCGTATGGCAATGTTGTTTCAAATAATAATTCACCAGTTTTATTATTAAAAGCTCGAAATTTCTCATCCCTTGTTGCTGCTATAAATATTAATCCCCCAGCGGTTACAACTGATCCGCCAAAATTTGGTGTTCCAGAATGAATACCTTTTGCCTTCAATTCAGGATAATCCCCTAAAGTATTTTTCCAAACTATTTTTCCTGTGTTCAAATTTATAGCGCTTAGAGTACCCCATGGAGGTGATATTGCCGGATATCCCTCTTTGGAAAGAAATTGTTCAATACCCTTTAGCTTATAAGGTGCTTTGTAAAAGGGATGCTTTTTTTGGGCAACCTTTGTAAATTTTTCACTTTGTTTGGTTTCTATGTTCAAAATATATGACCCCAAAGCCGTTTTTTCTTCCTCACTTAAATATTTGAAAGATGGCATCATTCTTCTTCCATAGGTAAGTATACTTTTAAACTCTATCTCTGTATATTTACTTTTCAGGGAAACCAACGATGGGAAATCCCCCACGCCTTTTAGTTCCGAACCATGGCACCCCACGCAATTAGTTCTATATAAGGCCTTCCCTATTTGTAAATTAGTCTGATTCTGAGTATATGCTAGTTCATTTTTTTCCTTAGTTTCCTCCATAGTCACTATCCAAGGCATTTCAGCTGCATTAATATATAATGTTCCTGTAACTGGATCGAACGAGGGTCCCCCCCAATTTGCGCCTCCATCAAAGCCTGGTAAAGTAACAGTTCCTCTTAAAGTTGGAGGGGTAAATATTTCTCCAGATTTATATGTTGAAAACCTTCGTTTAATATCTTGATAGGATGAATCTGGAAGATTTTTGTTAAGATCAGCTTCTGTAATACCCTGCCTCACAAATGGTTCGAAAAATGTTGGAAACGGTTGCGTTGGCGAGACTTGTTCGCCTAGAAGCTCACTTTCTGCCGGAACTGCTCTTTCTTCTATAGGATAAACGGGCTCGCCATTTACTCTATCAAGCATATATATGAATCCTTGTTTTGAAACTTGTACTACTGCATCAATCCTCTTTCCTTCCTTTTTAACAGACACTAAAATAGGAGCCGTGGGCAAATCCCAATCCCAAAGATCATGATGTATTGTTTGAAAATGCCATATTCTTTTACCTGTAGCTGCATCCAGCGCTAAAATAGTGTTAGCGAAGAGGTTATCGCCTTTACGTTTACCTCCATAAAAATCTGGATTCGAAGTGCCAGTTGCAGCAAACACGATTCCCCTTTCTTCATCCAAGCTGAAACCACCCCATGCGTTTGCGCCACCAACATATTTGTAAGCTTCAGTATCTTCCCATGTTTCATGGCCTTCCTCACCAGGTTTTGGTACCGTGTGGAAAATCCACACAGGATCGCCCGTATGTAAATTATACGCTCTAATATGCCCTGGCGCGGCTTCTTCGCCTTCGGAAAGGCTTGTACCGACAATTATCAAGTCGTTATAAATAATACCTGGTGTTGTTGATGTAACACGTAGATTTTGGATATCCCTATTTGATTCCAGATGGTCGTATAGGGACAGCCTCCCGTTTTTCCCAAAAGATAACATGGGTTTCCCTGTATAAGCGTTTATACAATACAGAAAGGAGGCTACTGTATAAAAAATCCTGCTTTCATCATTCTTACCTTTATACATAGTAACTCCCCGGCATGCATTGATTCCGTAGTTTAAGTGACCTCCAGATCGGTTTGCCAGAGTATCAGGAAGATTTAAACTTTCATCAAATTTTGATGGATTAAAAACCCATTTCTCTTTTCCTGTTGCGGCATCTATTGCAAAAAGCTTCAATTGAGGTGAAACACCGTAAAGTATATTGTCAACAATGATCGGGTTTACCTGTATTTGACTAGATGCATCAGCATCTAGCGTTTTATAAGTCCATGCTACTTTTAAGTTTTTAACATTACTAGTATCAATTTGATTTAATTGGGAATATTTTATTTGTTCTTTATCCCCTCCATAAACACTCCAATCTTTGTCTCGCACCTTTTCACTACATGAAATAAGGAATACACAAACACTTGTTGTAATAGTTACATATTTATACCAAAGAATCATTTTGACTATTGTTTCTCGCATAATTAAATACTTTACATGATAATTAATTATCATTACTTCGAAATTCTTTTAAAATTGGATATAGCATTTTAGTTTAAACAATGTTGTATCAACAAATTAAAAAGTCTTATAATAGTTCCAATTTTTGTCTTCCTTCAGCTGTGATGCGGTTCGAATCCCATAAGGGATACCAAGTCTGATCCACTTTCACTTCACGCACTCCGGGCACTCTTCGTAATGCGTCAGGTATACTCATGGAAACTTTAGCATGCGCTGCATTTGAACCATATTCAAAATAGGTACTAACCGGCCGACCGCGATGTGGCATCGACAGAACTACTTTTACTAAATCACCTTGGACCCTTATATCATAAACTAATCCAAGATCCACAATGCTTATATCAGCAGTATACAATTGGGGATCCTTTACATTTTGCAGCGCTTCCCATAACAGCTTTTTCGATATTGTACTGTCTCCTCCTTCTCCCCGTCGTGCCAATTGGGTTGCAGGTTTCTTTGTTGCAAAATTTTTAGTTATCCTAGTACCAGATTTTGCAACTAATGGACTCTTAAACCGACGATGTAATTCTTCAATCATGGGCGGTCCGTCTATTTTAGTAAAAGGAAGCGCGACGTATGCGTTCTTTTGATGCAATACCGTGCCAGCAGGCACTAATTTGGCATATAACGGGTAACGTGCCCATACAGCACCATGCCATTTGTAATTAGTCCAGCTTCGTGCCGAATGCCGCAGTTCAGGGATTCCTTCAGCTGAATGTTCAAGAAATAGTCCGATAAATGAATCCTTTGTGTCTTTATGATAAAATCCAACACCCCATATGTCATCTTTAAATTCTGGGTCCACTTCACCTATTCTGACCTTACCGTCAGGTCCCATCCAAACTATATCGTTAAAACTTTGACCTGTGAATACCCATTCATCATCCCGAAGGGCTTCTGCCTCGAAATCTTTTAGTGCAGTCATCTGAGCGGACTTATTAAAATATGGTAATCCTGCATAGAATCGGTATTCGATATCCATATTAAGTCTACTTGGTGAAAATAATGGATGAACAGGCGAGTAAGGGAACCCCCATCGCCTAACGATAGTGCATACAGGACCTTTGACTACCTCAAAATCAGGACATTCATCCCATAATGTAGTCCTCATTTTCTGATATGATCCTTCAGTTACGTAGTCATGAGACCAATCAATACCAGCAGGTTCACCATGTCCTTCACCTCCGGCATAAAGATGTGTCCCATGCTCTCGCTTTAAAGTCATCTTTTCAAGTTGCCCATGTTGTCTTGATAACGATGCTTTAAAAAAATCATTTTCAATATCCAGTCCAAACCCCTCCCCTGTTGTCACCAAATCACTCGAATACTCTGGTAATTCAGCGTCAGGGTTTCCATAAAACACAAGGAAAGTTTGATTTTTTCTACTCTGAGCAAGGAAAATTAATTTACAAAACCATTCTTCACCACGTCGCATTTCGTCAAATACTTGGGAAGTAACTTCTTTTAAAATACCATTCTCCAACCGAGCAACACGAATTTCCCGGTTAGGAGAGTTAATTTGATTGCTTGGAAATGCCAGTAAAACCTCAATTGGCTCCATGCTAATAAAATCACCATTAGGAGTTGATCTCAAAGGATATCCAAGCATTGATGTTTCTCTACTTGGCTTTTGTTCATTGCCTGTCACTTCAATGTCGATAGTTTTATAATACCGCCACCCTTTGGCCCAAATCTTCAATAGGTCTGGAAGTAATTCTACCTCGTCGAATTGAGATGATCCTAAAAGTGGGACTCCCGGGTTTTCTTCCTCCACTTGGGCCTGCATGCAAGAAATCCTTAAGGAATTCGTCAACGCTCTTACCACACGATAGTTTTTCGCTTCCCATGCGGATTGAAGTAAGTTCATCTTCTCTTCAAACCTTTCAGTGCGATTCCAATATTTTTTTTCTAACCTATTTACAAAATCGCCTACTTTTGTATTAATTAGCTTATTCTTGGTTGTATGGGTTATCGCAGATAATGATGGTATCGTTGCCCCAACAAATCCGAACAAGCTGATACCTAGAAACCTCCGACGCTTAATTCGGTTCTGATTTTCTTCCATGGACGATATCTTTTTTCTTAATGTTTTATTTGGACGATACATATTATCCTTTTCTTGATGTTTAGAAGTCTCACCAGATAAATTTTCATCCAATAACGAAGGTGCTTTCTTGTTCCGTTTGATCATTGACTAAATTTTTTAGGTTATAAAAATTCATACTGTCCTTTATTGCTTACATCAATTTATTTTATAAAATAATTATTCAAATTTCAAGATGCTGAAATTAAATAAGTATCATATTTCCTTATTATATACAACTTCTATTTAACAACAACTTCCCATACTTTGGCCATACGTGAAATACCAGAAGGGCCTTCTATCCATAAAACAACAGAATACAGGCCACTATTTTCATAAAAATGAACAGGATGTTGTTGGGTGGAAAATTGGCCATCCCCAAAATCCCATTTCCAAGAGGAAATAACTCCATTTGATTTATCAACAAAACAGACCATTCGGCGATTCGCGTCTGCAATTTCAAACGTCCATTTTGCTTCGATAGAATTTATAAATCGACTTTCTAATGGCATTAAACGGAATGGAAGGAGATAGGACGCATTTCCATACATTGTCCGCTCTTTACTAAGATTCCAAAAACCATTATATTTTTGGGCATCAACATCGTCATAATCAAGAATTGCCCAGCTAAGACCAATGAATTTATTTTCAAAGAATTTAGATTCAACTGCTTTACTAGAACCTTCAGCGCCAGCATAATCAAATGCTGTTATCCAAAATTCCAATGTTAAAACCCCGGATTCCCCTGGATTAAAATTATAATTATAGGCAGCATTGGCATAAGGCAGCTTCTTAATCCATTGTTGATTGCCCCATACATAAGCCCACTCCTTACCCTCCGGTGGAGTAAAAATGTGATAATTTTGCGCATGAACTCCTTGGAAAGAAAGAAAAGCTTCCATTGGATCTAAATCTTTATTCGGATGAAAGGGACTGATAAAAGGACCACCTGACTGGTCACCATCAACAACGACTTCAAAAATATCATTATGCAAATCAGGCAATGAAAAGTCCCAATAATCATCATTAGCCTGATAAAGAAAATACAATCTATTCATGCCTTTTACCCACCCAACTTTTACTTTTACGTCCAAGTTTTTTGGATCAGCAGCAAGGTGCCTGTTACTATCAATTCTATCATCAAATAGTTGATTCATACCTACACAGTAATCTTCGGGAACTATAGCCCAATCGTCCATTCTTCCATCAATTGTAGGAATCAGGTCCGATGGAAATTGAAATACTTTAAACGATCTCTTTTCCTGAGCGAATACGCTAGCTATATATGTGGTAAACAAAATAAGTGTATATAAAAAACGGTTAATAAAAAGCATACCTAAATATTATAATAATTTACAGCATTATCGTAAAACAATTTCTTTTGATCGACATATGATCTCTTCCAAACTATTCTTTTTAAAATATTTACCCAGTTTTCCATTTCCATGCTTTTCAGACAAACAGGCCAATCGCTCGCAAACATGACCCTGTCTGGGCCAAAAATATCAATGCACTGATTGATCGAGGGAGCAAGATTTTCCGCGGTCAAAGAATAGCCGGGCGCATGGGTTATGACGCCTGAAATTTTACATACAACATTAACTTTAGACGCGATAACTTTCATATCGATAATCCATTGTTCCGCTTCGTGATCAGGCTTATCCAACAATTCATTGGGCTTGAAAAACGCTTTTGGGTCTACATTTCCACAATGCTGTACAAAAAACAGAGTATCTGGACATAGATTTACCAATTCAGTCATAGAAGGGAGCCATTTCACGGGTATTGAAAATTCAAAATGTTTTCCCATTTGGCCTAATACGCGAATATTATTAATAATCTGTTCCTTTAAAATTTCCTCCTGAGATTTAAAGAAATATCGAATGCCCTTAATGTAGGGTGAGTCTTCAAATTCAGACATATATTCGGCAAAGTCATCCCTATTTGGATCAACGGCTATAACCGCAGCCGCCATGGGATTCAATTTGTCCTTACAAAGTTCTATCGCATAAAGAGCTTCTTTGTGACGTTGATTAGGAGGAACGGCCACTTCCATGTAAACAGTCTTTACTACATTCAATCCTATCGTTGCAGCGAGATATTCCTCCATACTATAATTCCCTGGGATTGGAGGTTTAGACCAGTCCTCTTTAAAACGTTTGACATCCCAAAGATGCTGATGGGTATCAATTATTGGTAGTAGTTTCTTACTTTCAAGTATCTCTGCATTTAATAAATGGCTACCAGTGAGTGAAGCGATAGTAAATATTGATGCAGATGTTAAAAACTTTTTCCTATTCATTTCAATTTCACCAATTTTACTCTACTTTAATTTATTCGCTTGATCTTACAAATGATTTTCTTTAATTACTAATTGATTACATATTACCATAATTTATAACCTCTATGTAGACACCTCCTAAGGACGACATGGCAACCTTCACAATTAGTTAGCTAGTACTCTTTAATAACCTTGCAAGTACATCATCTAATTTTCACATGAATTAAGTGTTGTGTGGTGTGGTGTTAAATGTACTTTATTTTTTACAAATAGATTTGATTTATCAAGAAAATTTTCTATGATTCTGTTACTAAAACCCCACACATTTATTCTAATAATTTAGTTAAGGTTATGTCCGATATGAGAATTCTAATATGCACAAAACAATAGTTGGAAATTTTATAAGAAGTGAATGAGTTTTAATACCAGCAAATATTTAGCCCATACAACAAGGTTCTTTGATAAACTATACAACACCAAATTGATAAATCTACATGTTATTGGAGTACAAATACCTTTATTATCAGTAATAATCAACTAACCCTGTGGAGATTGATGCAGATTGTTGCACATTCGGGAATTGTACATTGTCTCCAAAAACATTACATTAAAAATATTGATTCACAGCAGATTAAAAAGTACTTCTTCTTATTAAATTAAATTTACATTGCACCTTTTTAATAGTTTTTTTCAATATCATTTTGGCCGCTATTCTCCCCATTTGTTCAAAATCGGTAGAAAGAACGGTTAAACCATTTAATATGATTTCATTAATTGGCGATTCATTGTAGGAGATGATCCCAATATCTGTCCCGATTATATAATTTTTTAGTTTTGCAACTTTGATAAGATTTATTAGTTCAATATCTAATTGACCATTTAGAATTAAGTAGACTTCTCGTTTCTTTATTTTTTCCTTCTTTATAATATAATGTATTTCATAATTGATATTATGTTCGACGCAAAACTTGTCTATTCCTTTTATGAGAAATTTAGAGTAAAGGCTGCCAGGTGATGACATTATGTTTAATTTATCAAATTCACGTAACCTGTGTAAACCCTGTAATAATCCATTATAAACATCCTTTTCAGGATCTTGATATACTGCGCAAAAATTGCCTGGTAAATCCTTTACATTATGGTCCAATATTAATAATTTCCTATTCGGAATTTTACCCAGCGCCAGTAAAGCTCGAGCCTGTATTTTTGGAATTAATGGAAAATGAGAAGTAATTACATAATGGTCGTATTTATCTAGTCCATTTTCAATAAAACTCTCAAAAACGTCGATATCCTGATTGTGCAACCTAATTGTTATTTCAGAGGAATCTTCTAAACCTGTAACAAAGGCATTGAAAATGACTTGTTTGTATGTGCTCAGTTTGTCAAATAACAAAAGTATTCTTATTTTGCTATTTCTATTCATAGAAACAAAGTATCCTTTTCCCTGAGAGGACTCGATGAATGCATTTTTCCGAAGAATAGAATACGCTTTTTTTACAGTTTCCTTAGAGATTCCTAAATCAGCAGACAAATCATTTAACGAAGGGATATAGTCACCTTCCTTAAGTTCCCCAGTCTCAATATGCTGCTGAATACTATTAACAATTTGTTTGTAAATAGGTTGTTTAGATTCTAAATTCACTTCAATTTTTGGTTCCTCCATCCCTAATTCCAAGATTACTTTTTTCTAAAAAAATTATATTATGACGTAAATATACTTAAATATTGAACTACACTACACCTGAGTATAAAAATTTGTATAATTAAATATGTAAAGTATGATAAACAAGAAAATTTTTTACTTATCCCTTCAAATGTAAGTAGAGATTCCAGCTACGATTGCCAGCCAATCGAAAAGCCTTTCCCCAAAGTACATTATGTTGAATTTGTAGCAGAATTCGTCAAGGTAATTGCCTTTTATCTTATGGTACATTCCTCGCCAAGTCCTTTTGGCGTTCACAATGACAATAAACACCCCTTTCAGGGTCTTGGATGTCGTTTTTTTACTGGTACACTTCTTACAAACTGCGCCCTGCATTTCCCTGACCTTCCTTAAATCAGTACGGCAAGATTCCCTGTACGGGAACTGTTCCATAAAACGTAATTCATATATTTATAATCTGTCCTAAAGTTTTCAAATAACAATTAACTGATAAAGTACCATGGAATCATAATAATTATAAATTTTATGGATATTGCTTAAATTTTTACTCCTTTGACGATGAAATTTTCATCCTTACTATTTTTGATTTATAATGTCTTTAAATAAAGGATCAGAGAGGCCATATCTTCCTCTGTAAGTATCCCTTCAAAAGAGGGCATTTCGGGATTATTTCCAACTGCGACTTTTGCTCCAGGGTCTAAGATCGATTCTCTTAAATAATCTTCATTCACAACTATTTCACCTCCATCAACTAGTTTTCTTTTGGCTCCAAAAACCCCTTCAAAGGAAGGACCATACATTCCTTCACCTACTCCACGGACTGCATGGCATCCAAAACATCCAGCACTATTGAATAACTGCTTACCTTTCTCAACGGAGATTAGACTATTGGACTCATTCCTAGGTTCTTGCTTTTCTGCATATGCCTTATTAAAATCAATATTTGAATATCCCAATTCCGCTAAATCCAGTTCTTTCAATTCATGAACGGTCAACCAAAGACTTCCCTGGATCACTTCTCCTTCAATCGTACCTACCTGATAGTTGACCTCGATTTGATCAGCTTCCATCATCTCGGGAATATAAAGGAAAACACTGCCTCTATGCGAAGGTTGGTAGACCTTTGCTACATGAAGCTCTTCATGACCGGCACTTCCATCAGATTTATAATAACCAGATCCGTATTTTTCCGTACGCTTGTAATTCCAGGCTCTTACTGTAAAGTTACTCGCTCCATCTTTGACCAGAACAGGTTCATCAAATGAGATCAGCAGTCCTTTTGAATCGGCATGGAAATTTTTTACGGTATAACTTGGGTTCCCTGTGTATCTCAGCCTCATCAATGCACTTATGCCGTTTGAGTTAGAAGCATAGTTGTTAAATCCGGTAAAGTACAACAGACCATCAGTAGGGTTTACTTCTCCTTTGAGAACTGGAGCAGGATAATTGGCATCTAGTAGTACTGCTCCTCCATTGGTTTTGTTCTGAACAGTATCAAACAACACCTTAAATATTCCCGGCCTACCAAATGAAAAATGAACCATTTGGTTGTTCAGTGGACCCATTTCATTACTATTGATCCATGCCTGCCCAGAGGAGCTTCTGTCAACGCCATGTGGAATCCAGGTATGTGCTTTTTTGATTTCAGGATTATCATTTCTATGCTTGGTTAAAGGTACTCCGAAGTAATCCCCTTCTTCAACTAGGTACACGGGCGAGGAAGGAACATAATTTCCCTCCTGATCAGAAGCTGATACTTCACCTGTCTCTTTATTGATACCTAAATAAGGCATTCTGAGACCTGTAGCAATTACCTTTAATTCTCTACCCGTTGGGTCTATTTTAAGCACCGATCCACTTTGATTTGTACTTGCCCTCCATTTTGTACCATCCTCGACATTAGACAATAGGGGCAACACACCAGAATAGTTCGTTACATGGCCGCCCTTTGCTATATAGATATTCCCTTTATGATCAAAAACCATATCCGAAGCCCACTCCCTGGTACCTGTGGATTGTTGCATTTTATTACAGAAATTTTCATAAAAATCTGCCTCATCATCATCATTCACGTCATGAAAACGAACAACCCCTTCTCTCCCAAAGGCATAAAGCTGATCGTTATGAATTTCTATACTCATCGGTTCATACAGTCCCGAAGCATATCTTTTCCAAGTCATACATTCTAACTCTTTATTGATTCCTTCCACCAGCCAGATGTCCCCCTCATATGTAGAAACGGCCGCTTTGCTATTTGAAAAGAAACTTACATCCGCCACCCTTACATTTCTTCCCCATGGATTAGGAACAGGCAATGTGAGCATATCTGTAACAAAGGCTGCCGTATCCGGGGACATTCTCCCCTTTGTGAGAATCTTTTCCTCCCAATTCGATGGAGGTCTGTTGATGTCCGGGATTTTTATTACTATCGATCTGGCCTGCCCTGTTACCTTCTCCAATTCCGAAGCTTTACCAGTCCAAATGGACACTGTAAATTCTCTTTCCTTATTGGATGGTTCAATTTCAACGGTAAGGTACCGATTGTCCACTATTTTGACCTGACCTTCCTTTCCATTTAATACCACAGCTGTTATACTGTCGCGATTAGGATGTATCAAATACCCAGAATATTGGTCTACTGTACCGCCAACCGCTTGTAAAACTTCTGCTACATTTAAAATAAGATTCTTGGAGGTTCTACCAACTTTAAAAGTTCTGTTGAATACAAGTTGATCATTGATAATTTTACTACCTGGCAATTCTAATATTTGGCTTCCGTTTATGGAATAAGAGAGTATAACCGAATTACCATAAATATAGGTGCCGCTCCACCTTCCCAACTCTTCCGGTACCGGCCCCCAATACATTCCTTCCACCTGCTGGGTTTCTGGTCTAACTTCCATAAAATTTGGATTTTCAACAGACCAACCTGCATACATTCCATTTGCGATTTTTGGATCTCCCAATATTATCGGCAGCTCATTACTATTTCTTTTGAAGTAATCCTTATATGAGACCTGTGCCGGGAGTACCATCGACATAAACTCCCCGGACCATGCTACTGACCAACGCAACAAATCCATATCAAAACAGGAGTAAGAATCATTTCCAAGTTGAATTGCCAATCCTCGCGCTACAACGTTAAAGTCGGAAAAACCATTTCCAAGTTTCCTGGCATCCAGTACGGTAGTAATAAATGGGAATTCTCCTTCTACAAAGTCTTTGTAAGCTCCTTTACCAAAATCATTAGCAGTAATTACATCTGTTAGGTTATTATCTCCCGAAGAACTGCGTTTGCATGACATAATACCGAGTGCCGACACAAACAATATTAAAAGTGCAGAAATGACGATTCTGTTAACTTGCATTGGTATTGATTAATTAGTTAGTTTGCATTTTAATCCAGCATAGTTTAATTACGCCATTTCAAATATCCAGAGGCGGCCATATGAACTTCCTGAGTTAGATAATCGTGCTCGTAAGTATACGGATTCACCATTTCTCCCCTGATGATTTTTGCCAGTTCGATGAACTGGGCTTCATAACGGTCATACTTAACGGCGAAATCAACGATATGGGATCCGGCGGTATATTCTTCATTGCCTTCAAGCAAAATTAATTCCATTTGCAAAGGTTCGCCATCGAAACGTTCCAGCGGGCTAAATTCAATCGTGCCTTTGGAACCACTAATTTTAAAACGCCGGCTTTTCAGGCCTTCAGGTTTGAGACCACATGCCGATATGGACACAATGCTGTGAGGATATTCCAATATTGCCAAACAATTATTTTTGGCCCCGTTTACCGCTCCAGGTGTAGACTTCAAAAACGGAGTAACCTTTTCGGGCCTTCCCAGGATCGAAACGATTATATCAATATGGTGGCAGCCCAGGTTGAACATTATACCGCCTTTAAAATTACTAAGGTACCGTTGATAGTCTTCACCGCCGTAATCATGGCTCATATCCGCATGGACTTCAAATATATCGCCAAGCCATCCCTTGCGGACCGCTTTCTGGCAAAACAGCATCGCCGGATTGTTGCGGAACATGTAGCCCATCTGAAATGGCAAGTTTTTTTCTTTGCACCCATTGAGCAGCTTACCGAACAGTTCAAGGTCTTCGCCCCCCGGTTTATCCATATGCATCGCCAGGTTGTGCTCCATGCAACGCATTGCAGTGGGGACCAGATCGGTGTTCGCGGTTTCAACTGTAACAGCCTGAAGACCTGGGGTCCTAAATAGTTCTTCTTCAGTCATCCATTTAATACCTTTAAACGGTTCCAGGTTATTTCCTGCAAATCTTGCCGCTGTTGAATTCCGGTCGTCAACTACTCCGACAATCTCAAATAACTCCGGCAATTTTTTCAAAGATGTAATTTTTGAAGCATGCTCATGGCTAATTCCAATCTGCCCTATTTTGATTTTTTTAACGCTCCCGTTAGCACCGTTCCATTCTGTTCCCAGAAGATTGGCTGGGGCCAGAATGACCCCTGCATTGCCCAAAACCGTTGTTTTGATAAAGGTCTTTCTTTTCATATCATCATTATTTATTGTTTTTTAAGGTATTCGATGTCGTTCGCCATGATAATGATTCTCATATATTCAAAATATCTTATTTGCAATCGTGATACATTGGTTCATTGAAAAACAAGGCTTGTGATAAGGTATCCAACCTAAGTGACGACCCTATAGTATTTTAGGATTAGGTTTTACTACTGAAATCGTTATCTCGTCAAAAACATCCAGTGCCGTTGTAATGCCTTCCAATGGCCGAATCTCTCCGTCCTTGTTCAAAATGCTCATGCCAACAGGTCTGGGGACAACAATATTGCCCTCTACGGCCTTAATATTAGCTTTGTAAACTAATGCAGGCTGTCCTGTGCCATATTCATCTGTCTTTTTAATTTGCTCATCGTATTCCGGATAATGCTCATTATAATCTCCGGAAAGGTTCATTTCTATCCAGCAGACCCAATTGCTCCCTGGTTCTACCCGAACCCTGGTCGTGAAATATCCCGGTAGCGGGGTGGCCCCCGAAACTGCGTCAATATCCATTGCCTCATTAACTAATTGCTTTTCCTTCTTGCTTTCTTTATCCCATTGGGGAAGGGCGGAAGGAACATCGGCCTTCCCTTCCCAGTCATCCAATCCGGCCCGGTTGGTAACAAATATTGTTTGGATCTCTCTCGTTTCAGGGTTTTCGATCCATATAGCGAATGTTGGCGATTCCCCAAAAACCGACTGTAATATCAGTTGTTCATTAATATGTATTTTGAACTCTAAATCGGTTTTGCCCCAGGTCTGGGCATAGGCAACAAATATAAAACAACCTGCAACAAATAATACGGAAAGCAAAATAACCGCTAACTTGGCTCTAAACTTTTTCAATCTCATCTCTTTGTATAGTTTTTATTAGACCTTCCCCGGAATTTCAAACCCTTTACGGTATTGGCCGTTAATCATTTCCTGCGCCTTAGGGTCGTTTAATATTGTTTCATACTCAGGGGAAAAAAGTAATTGTTTGCAGCCGGCCCTGTATGACAGATTTGCAAGTTGAATAAATATCGAGCTTTTATGGCCTTCAACTATACCGGCATTCGGCTGTTTCCTGGAACGGACACAATCGAAGAAATTCTGAATGTGCCCTTTAAGATTATATAGTCCTGGTTGTTGTGCGACAATCTCCCCTCCCTTATCGAAGACTTGCCAACCACCCCCCATGCGCCCGATGTACATCATTCGCTTTGTTCCGAGTATTTCCACACGGGTACCGTTATGGCTCCATTTGGGAAAATCGCTGCCAAAACGGATATCGTCACCTGACTTCCCCAGATAGGGTGCACAATCCCCGGCCTCAACGGTCATTACATATTTACCAAAATCATACGTGACCATTTGGTAATCCGGAAAATCCCTGTTATCGTTAAAAAAGTACCTGCCCCCGGTACTATATACCGAAGACGGCAAACCGGGATTGCCCAATATAAGTCTTG
Source organism: Arenibacter algicola (assembly GCF_018860365.1). Taxonomy (GTDB): domain Bacteria; phylum Bacteroidota; class Bacteroidia; order Flavobacteriales; family Flavobacteriaceae; genus Arenibacter; species Arenibacter algicola_B. The sequence continues at coordinate 655,525 of NZ_JAHKPO010000003.1, read as the reverse complement.
CCATGTCCAGTTGGTGGATCACTTCATTGCTCATCGCATTTCCCCCTCCGTAGTCCCAGTAATAATGCCATGACTTGTTCCTTGAAATATTGTACGGGACCTTTGGGGCCGGTCCCAGCCACATATCCCAATCTATGGTATCCGGTGCATCCGAGTCTTCTTTTTCATTAAAAGGGATCGGCCCGGGCAACATACTTTTTACATGGACGGCAACAAGATCCCCAAGTTCCCCGCTATCAATGTAATCCCTGGCCGAAAAGGCCCCCGTTTCACTTCGGTTATGCGTCCCGCATTGTACAATCCGCTCATATTTCATGGCAGCCTCGATCATCTTTTGCCCTTCATAAATATTGTGCGAGATGCATTTTTCCACATAAACATCTTTCCCGGCTTGGCAGGCCCAGATGGTGGCCAACGCATGCCAATGCTCAGGTGTTCCAATAAATACCGCATCAACTTCTTGGTCATCAAATACTTTACGCATATCCCTGACCCTTGTAGGCTTAAACCCCTGCTTCTTTTCAAGCTCTGAAATCGCATGCCCCCCCCTGGTATCGTCTACATCGCAGACATACTTGACCTTGAAATTTTCGCCTGTTTCGGCTGCCTGTAAAATCAAATGTGACCCCCAGGAGCCTGCTCCGATAAGGGCCACGACTATTGTATCGTTGGCACTTATAATTTTTCCACTACTAAAAGACGGTTTGATAACTTTTCGGTAGGGAGGTTCCTCACCTGATACTATGCCTGCAGGTTCTTTTGAACTGGATAGGTCAATCTCTTTTTTTGATCTTTGGCAAGAAGGGGCCAGGGTTATCCCTACAGCTCCTGTAGATGCCATCAAGAAAAATTTTCTTCGTTCCATTTTTTGGGTTTTATTGACTATTTATAAATCTTATTAAACTTTGACTAATGCCTGCAACTACCGTTTACTTCCCTGGAATTCAAAAGTTTAATGATCTTTGTATCTATCGCCTAAAATAAAACCTGGCAGCAAAGGTTTCTTAACTATTAATTCTCCGAGTTTATACCTACGCTGACCATCATTCCCTATTAAAGGAAGGGCAATTACCGGTGTTCCATCTTTAGTTCCCACAGAAACAAATATTTCATATGTACCAGGTTCAGTTCTTGGAATTACAGGAGCAGCATAAAATTCGCTTCCAGGGCGTTGTTCCATTTCGGATGTAAAATCATTAAAAAATTCTTTCGGATTCAAAAAACCAATACTAAAATTGCTAGTAAATTCCTTTTCTGGTATATTATCGGAAGTTCCTGATTGTAATAATCTTAAATCTATTCTATCATCAACTAGAAGAGAAACAATTCCACCCTTTTTATCTTTTATAGTTAAGGCTGGAAACCCACCATGATAGCATGGAGCAACTCCGGCATTTGCCCATTTCCAATTGATCATAAACCTTTCCCCAATTCCTACTTCTTTTGGATATTTCAATTCCAAAAGAAGTATGCGGTAGCCAAGTCTTTTATTAATTTTTTCAATTATACGCTTGTTATCTTTGTAGAACTCATGAGGCCACCAATGAAGAGAAAGGTAACTACAGCGAAAAGTTTCAACTGCTTCCATTAATCTATTTTCTTCCCATGTACCTTTTTCTTTTAACATACCATAATGTCCTGTTTCAAGAATTATAGGTCTTTCTTTTTCACTAAACATAGCCGCAAGATCCTCTGAATACCAGGCTTTTGGATATTTATTCACTAAAATACTATCATCCCGAAATATTAATCCTTTGGTTAAGGCATAATCTATTAATGATATATTTCTTTTTGACGGCTTTGAACCAAGCATATCATCGTTTATACAAATCAAAGTTTTTTTAAAATACTTTACATATAAATCAATTTGTATTCGCACAATTTGATCATTTACTTCACGTGATGGGCTTGAATAGATTTTCCACCCTTCTCCCCAAAGACCTATACCTAATTCTACCCAGGCCACGTTAGGGTTGCCGTCATAACGATTAGCCAATGCCTTAATAAGATTCTCGAATTTTTTTAGAAATATCGGATCTAAATAATCTGGATCCCATAATTGCCCTTTTTCAGACGGTCCTTCCCCATGTGTGAAATTTACACCTTTAGCACCTGCTTCCTTAACCCATTTTGGTGTGGCGAATGCAAGCCAGTGTTCACATGGATTGATTCTAAGTGCCATTTTTTTATCTTTTGCAATAAATCTTTGTGCCGGAGTATCAAGTACAGTCCAATTAAAAAAACCTTCCTCCGGTTCAATATATGCCCAGGGAATACGCATATATATTACAGAGCAACCTGGGAACCAGTCCAATGAATCTGACGGTTCCAATTTATATCCGTAATTACCTGTCCTTCCTGAATAATAATGCGTAACCCATCCCATTCCAGGGTTTATAAGTGCTTCACCTGTATCTTCGGGATAAATACTTATATAACCTAATGAATTACACATCTTGTTTTGTTCGGAATTAACAATTCTCCTTGTTTCATTGGCTATCGCAACAGAAATTGGCAAGACTGAAAAAATTACCGACCCACTAATTGTCTTTAAAACGGATCGACGAGTCAAAGAATCTGATTTGGTGTTTTTAATTTTCATATTAAAATTTATATCTATTAGCCTGAACAAAGTTTTAAGACTTTATAACCAAAAATAACTATATGATGTGTTGTGTGGTGTGGTTCAAATATATAATAATTATATATATTTACAAATATTTACGAAAATGTCGAAAACATGATTTGATTTTTAGCAAATAAACATCTTAATGCATTTATAATAAATTAATGATTAATTGTATTTGGCAAACCTGTTCCAAAAAGTAAACAAGTACAGAAAGTTTATAATTGAATTAACACAGAAAGTAATTATGACTGATAAAATCAAAAGAATCACTCATCTAACTAAACAAATAGTAACCTTATCCTTGACCTTTAATTTACTTTTTTCATGCAATTCGAAGAAAAAGGAAGACCTATCAACTAAAATTAGCCCTTCTCAGAAACAATTCATCGAAAAATCGAAAATCAATGTTCCCTACGAGGTATTGACACAAGGCCCCAGTTACCATTGGTTTGGTTACTATGACAAGTTACAGACCGACCCTTCGGATAGATATGTACTTTCTATGAAATCTGATTTCGAGAATCGTTCCCCGGGACCAGAAGATGTAATTAAAATAGGGATGATCGATTTGCATAATGGAAATAAATGGATTGAACTAGGAACTACAAGGGCTTGGAACTGGCAACAGGGTTGTATGCTACAATGGCGACCGGGGAGCGATGAAGAAGTATTATGGAATGACAGGGAAGACGACCGTTTTGTGTGCCATATTTTAAACATTAAAACGATGGAAAATCGGAAGCTTCCCGTTCCAATCTATACAGTGAGTTCGGATGGAATGTTTGGGCTTTCCACAAGTTTTGAAAGAATTCAGGACTTACGCGCAGGATATGGTTATCCCGGGTTACCTGATTCCCATAAAGACGTCTTGGCTCCTGAAGACATTGGAATATTTAGGGTTTCGTTGGAGGATGGGACTAAAAAATTATTGGTTTCTATGGATGAAGTAGTGGATATTCCTTATCTCCTTAAGGACCTTAAGCCATTTAAACATTATTTTAACCATTTGGATATCAATGAGGATGGAAGTCGATTTGTATTCCTTAACCGTTGGGTAAACCCTACCGAAGGTGCACGTATAGCCCCATTGGGCACACGTATGATTACCGCTTCTACCGATGGCGGAAACCTCACTGTGGTCAACGATTCACGGATGACCTCTCATTTTTGGTGGAAAAATTCGAATCAGATTTTGGCATATGCCAATCGGCCGGAAAATGGCGATAATTTTAATTCCGGTAATCATTTCTATTTATTTGATGATGTCCAGGCCTCTGAGAGACAGTATAATATTATAGGCCAAGAAATAATGACTAAAGATGGTCACTGTAGTTATTTACAAAACCAGGATTGGATATTGAACGATTCCTATCCGAATGCAAATCGTGAGATGGAACTCTATCTTTTCAATACAACAACAGAGAAGAAAATAGTTTTAGGCAATTTTTACCTTCCTGTGGAGTATAAGGGTGAATGGCGAGTAGATATGCATCCGCGTCAAACACGAGATGGCAAAAAAATAATCATTGACATAGTAGTAGGAGAGAGTGGTCGGCAAATGGTGATGTTAGATATTAGCACATTGAATGTAAATTAGATTTATAGGGTACTTTGAAATCAAGATTAAAGATTTTAAAATGGAGAATTAAAATATAGACCTTAGTCTATTAAATTTTATATCAGTATTTGCACTATTCAAAATAACAACAATAATTAAAAACAATATTAACATATGAAAAATCAAACTTTATTCCTTTTCCTCTTTTTTATAGTCACTGGAATTCACTCTCAAAGTACCGATAAATTCCGAATGGAAACCTCGGTAGCAACACTCGTTCTGAATGATAAGGATAAAATACTTATAACCTCCAAGGAAGAAAACGGAGCTAAAATAGGACTAAGAGTGAATGAATTATGGGGCATAACCTTGGTAAACAAACATAATTTAAGACAAGAACGCACCTTAGACGAGATATCGGCATTTCGGACCGAAACTTCCCCTAAAAAGTTACGGTTTTATGCGAAGGATCTATATCTGGATGACATATCGACAACTGTCAACGCCGAATTTACCATTGAGGCGAAAAATGATGCGTTCCTTTTTTCTGGTAATATGAGCTTTTCCGCAGGAGAATGGATAATCAAATCATTGGACTATCCCAGACTCTCTAAAATGGAAGTCGGAAAGGAAAATACAAAGATTTATTGGCCGGATGGATTGGGTCGCCTTTTCAATGGCCCTTCTGAATTTGGTTCTAAAAGATCTTTAAACACCCCAAGTCATTGGGGGACCATGCCGTGGTTCTCTTTAAATGCAGAAGATTATGGAGTATATATAGGAGTACATGACACTTTGCAACATACAACAAATATTACCATGACCCAAATAGATGGTACTAATGATTATATTTCCAGTATCAATACCAATATATACGATGCAGCTTACACTACGCCGGAATTTGTTGTAAAACCCTATAAAGGTACTTGGCATCAAGCGGCAAAATATTATAGATCATGGTATGATGAAAATTTCAAAATAGCTTCCTCACCCGATTGGGTCATTAACGATACCGGTTGGCTATTAGCTATTCTTAAACAGCAGAACGGTAATGTTATGTGGCCGTACAGGGATATAGACAAACTGTGTGATATAGCCGAAAAGTTCAATTTAACCACTATTGGGTTATTTGGATGGGCTATTGGGGGACACGACTATCTTTATCCAAATTATTTGCCAGACCCCTTGATGGGAGGTGAAAAGGAATTGAAGGATGCCATTAAAAGGGCGCAGGACAGGGGCATCAAAATAATATTATATGCCAATGGAAAACTTATAGATACATCCACAGATTATTACAGGTACAGGGGAATGGAGACCATGATGTTTGGTAACGATAAGAAACCAAGAATGGATTTTTATGTAAAGCACAACAACAAATCGCCAGTAATATTTTGTTGGGCATGCACTGGGTCTGAGTATTGGAGAACTACCATGCATGATTTGGCATTACAGGCCAATTCGTTGGGGGCTGATGGAATTTTGTATGACCAGTTGGGAATTTTACCCCCTGAACTTTGCTTTTCCCCTAATCATGACCATAACCCTGGACATGGTGATTCTAAATATCGGTTGCAAATGATAAAGGAGATAAGGAAAGATTTGAAGACAAGGAACTCTAGTTTTATAATTATGACAGAAGGTAGCAATACTAGTGTTCTACAAGAAATAGATTATACACATGGCATAGGTGCTGGATATGCACCTGAGCTCAATGGATTCCCCGATTTATATAGATATACTTTTCCTGAATACATAACTACTCAGCGTAACCCCAATCCAATGCTGACCAAGACCGATGCCAATTTTGCGCTGTTGTATGGTTTAAAGCACGAAGTGGAAACTAGGTATACTGCAGATGTAAAATATCTGGTTAATGGCAAAACACCAGATGCAGATAGCTATTGGGATGTGAACTCTCCTCCTGATATAAATAAAATGAAATCCTTAACAATGGAGGAGTCTGCAAAATATATGCACAGTTTGATAAATTTTGAAAATAAGCATGGAAATTTTCTAAAACGAGGGAAATTTATTAGCGATGAAGGCATCACAATTATAGGCAAAGATGTCATAGCAAGGGGTTTTACCAATGGTGATGAAATGGGTGTGGTTGTATGGAACAAAAATGAAACTCAAAACCGAAGTTACGAAATAAGTACAACGGGTTACAAATATGTGAGTTCCCACGAACCGTCCGAATCAATCGTAAATAATAATTTGAAACTAAAACCCAATTCTGTAAGACTTATAGTATTTAAGAAAAAGTAAAGCACAATACCTAATATACTTCGAAGAAGTAATGGCTGGTATATTGAAAGTAAACGGTATTTGAGCGTAACTTGAATGAACCTTATAAAGAAATCAATAGGATTATTCAATTTATTAAGAGTTACGCATAATCTAAATATATAGATAAAATCTTTAAACAATTTTAAAATTGACACATATGAAGCTACTAAATTTTTTCTTGATTCTCTTTTTTCTAGTCACTGGAATTCATTCCCAAAGTACTGATAAATTCCAAATGGAAACCTCAGTGGCAACACTAGAGCTGAACGATGAAGGTGAAATACTGATAACCTCCAAGGCAGAAGACGAAGCTAAAATAGGACTGCGTGTTAATGAATTATGGGACATAACCTTGGTAAACAAGCATAATTTAAGAAAAGAACGCGCCCTAACCGATATATCGGCATTTCGGACCGAAACTTCCCCACAAAAGTTACGATTTTATGCGAAGGAGCTGTATATAGATGACATATCGACTACTGTCAACGCTGAATTCACCATTGAGGTGAAAAATGATTCATTTCTTTTTTCTGGAAATATTAGCTGTACCACTGGAGAATGGATTATCAAATCATTGGACTATCCCAGACTCTCTAAAATGGAAGTCGGAAAGGAAAACACAAAGATTTATTGGCCGGATGGATTGGGTCAACTTTTCAATAGCCCCACTGAATTCGGGACAAAAAAATCTTTGGACTACCCTAGTGGATGGGGAACCATGCCCTGGTTCACTTTAAATTCGGGAAATTATGGTGTATATGTTGGGGTACATAATCCACTACAACATAATGCAAATATTACTTTGGGCGCCATGGACGGAACATTTGATTTTATTTCCAATATCCATACCCCTATTTATGAAGCGGATTACACTATGCCGGAATTTGTTGTAAAACCCTATAAAGGCACTTGGCACCATGCTGCCAAATATTATAGGTCATGGTACAACGAAAATTTCAAAATTGCCTCCTCCCCCGATTGGGTCATTAACGATACCGGTTGGCTATTAGCTATTCTTAAGCAACAGAACGGCAATGTTATGTGGCCGTACAGGGATATCGACCAACTATGCGACATTGCCAAAAAGTTCAATTTAACCACTATTGGTTTATTCGGATGGGCTGTTGGGGGGCATGACCATCTTTACCCAAATTATTTGCCAGACCCCTTGATGGGAGGTGAAAAGGAATTGAAGGATGCCATTAAAAGGGCCCAGGACAGGGGCATCAAAATAATATTATATGCCAATGGAAAACTTATAGATACATCCACAGATTATTACAGGTACAGGGGAATGGAGACCATGATGTTTGGTAACGATAAGAAACCAAGAATGGATTTTTATGTAAAGCACAACAACAAATCACCCGAGATTTTTTGCTGGGCGTGTACTGGGTCAGGCTATTGGAGAAAAACCATGCACGATTTGGCATTACAAGCCAATTCGTTAGGAGCTGATGGTATTTTGTTTGACCAACTAGGCGTGCTTCGCCCTGAACTTTGTTATTCAACCTATCATGACCATAAACCTGGCCATGGTGATTCCAAATATAGGTTGCAATTGATAAGGGAAATAAGGGAAGATCTCAAAGAAAAGAACTCCAACTTTGTTGTTATGACCGAGGCTAGCAATACTAGTGTACTACAAGAAATAGACTATACACATGGCTGGGGGAAAGCTTACGCTCCATCGGACAATGCTTTTCCAGATCTATATAAATATACCTTTCCAGAATTTATGACTACTCAGCGCAATGGCAATCCCTTGCTGACCAAGACAGATGCCAATTTTGCGCTGTTGTATGGCTTGAAGTACGAAGTGGAAACTAGATATACCGCCGATGTAGAATACCTCCTTAAAGGCAAAACACCTGATGCAGATAGCTATTGGAATGTGAACTATCCCCCTGACATAAATAAAATGAAATCCTTAACAATGGAGGAGTCCGCAAAATATGTGCACAGTTTGATAGATTTTGAAAATACGCATGGAAATTTTCTAAAACGAGGGAAATTTATAAGCGATGAAGGCATCACAATTACAGGCAAAGATGTCATAGCAAGGGGTTTTACTAATGATAATGATGATGAAATGGGTGTGGTTGTTTGGAATCAAAATGAAACTGAAGAACGAAGCTTTAAATTAAGTGTACCTGATTATAAGTATATAAGAGCCGATGATCCATTAAATCAAAATGTAAGACAAAACTCACTATTAGCACCTAATTCTATACGGTTTCTATTATTTAAAAAAATCAACTAAATTTTAATAAATCAGCTACTTTTTTAATGAACTAAACTATGTCAGAATGATTACCTATGCTGAATGTTTATCTTAAAAAGTCATTGTTTAAAAATCGAATCCCACATAATTTAATTAAAAATATTACAAACCATTCTAATTTTTTTTGCATGAATAAATTCATAGTTATTTTTTTACTTTTTCTAAATGCTAATTTGTATTCTCAAGCAGGAAGTGATTTTGTGATTAAAACATCCAAAGCAACACTTACACTTAATGATAGAAATAATATAAGCATATCAGACAATAAAAATTTAGTTCATCTAGAACTTAATGTTCAGGATTTATGGACTATAACACTGGTCAATAAGTCAAATAGACGAAATGAACTTGTTCTAGATAATAAGTCTTCATTTCGGACGGAAAAGTCACATCAAAAGATAAAATTTTATGCCAATGAAATAAAATTGGTCGACATTCCGACTTCTGTAAGTGCTGAGTTCGTTATTGAGGTGAAAAATGATGCATTTTATTTTTATGGGAACTTGAGCAGTAGCTCTGAAGACTGGATTATCAAGTCGTTAGAATACCCAAAACTACCTAACATTAAATTAGGAGGAAATAAATCAAACATCTATTGGTCAGATGGTTTGGGCCTACAATTCAATAGTGCTGTAGAGTTTGGTGAATCAAGAACTTTAGATTACCCAAGTAGGAGCGCTACCATGCCATGGTACACAATTAACTCTGATGATATCGGTATTTACGTTGGTGCTCATGATTCAACTCAGCATACTACAAATATCACCTTGTCCCGAATTGAGAATACTAATGATTTTGAAACCGTAATAAATACTCCTATCAATGAAAAGGAATATATAATGCCAGAATTTGTGGTTAAATTATATGAAGGTTCATGGCACAATGCAGCCCAATTCTATAGGTCTTGGTACGATGAAAATTTCGAAGTAGCTAATGGCCCCGATTGGGTCATTAACGATACAGGTTGGCTATTAGCGATTCTTAAACAGCAGAACGGCAATGTTATGTGGCCGTACAGGGATATAGACAAACTGTGTGATATAGCCGAAAGGTTTAATTTAACCACTATAGGGCTATTCGGATGGGCCATTGGTGGACATGACCGTTTGTATCCCAATTATTTGCCAGATCCATTAATGGGTGGAGAAAGGGAATTAAAAGAAGCTATAAAAAGAGCTCATGCTAGAGGTATTAAAATTGTAATATATGCTAATGGAAAGCTTATCGACACCTCCACTGACTATTACAAGTACAGAGGAATTGAGACTATCGCTTTTGGAGCTGATAAAAAACCAAGAATGTCATTTTATGTGAAACACAATAATTTATCACCTGTGATTTTCACCTTGGCATGTGCAGGATCCGAATTGTGGAGGGAAACCATGCATGATTTGGCACTTCAAGCCCATTCTTTGGGGGCCGATGGAATTTTATATGATCAGATAGGGGTGTATTCCCCAGAACTTTGCTATTCAACCTATCATGACCATAAACCCGGCCAAAGTGATTCACCATTTAGACTACAAATGATGAGGGAGATAAGAGAAGATCTGAAGGCAAGAAATCCCGATTTTGTCGTGATGACGGAAGCAAGCAATAATAGCGTATTACGCGAAATTGACTATACACATGGTGTAGGTGCTGGTTATGCCCCCTCGAACAATGTATTCCCTGATTTGTATAGATACACTTTCCCCGAGTTGATGGCTACACAGCGCAACCCTAACCCCCTTCTTACCAAGACGGATGCCAACTTTGCCCTGTTATATGGTTTGAAATATGAAGTGGAAATAAGGTATACCGCCGATGTCCAATATATTATTAAGGGAAAGACACCTAATGAAGATAGTTATTGGAATGTGAACTATCCTCCAGATATAAGTAAAATGCAGTCAATGTCAATGGAGGAGTCCGCTAATTATGTGCACAGTTTGATAGAATTTAAAAATACGCATGGAAATTTTCTAAAACGCGGCAAATTTATAAGCGATGAAGGCATTACAATTAAAGGCAAAGATGTCATAGCAAGGGGTTTTACTAATGATGATGAATTAGGAGTGGTTGTATGGAATAAAAATGAGATTGAAAACCGGAATTTTGAAATACAGGTATCGGGTTACAAGCATAAAAGTTCGCATCATCCTTCAAAACAAAAGGTAAAGAAAAATTCTCTACTTGAGCCTAATTCCATACGATTTCTAATATTTGAAAAAAGTAATTAATTTGCACCAATTGGCTATATGTGAACTTACACTTATTTGTAAATGTAAAAATAATTATATCTAAACTACACAACACTTGAGTGTGTGAAATAAAAATCGAATATAAACTACCTTAAAAATGAAGAAAACAAATTCATTCCTACAGCATCAGATTTATTGGACGATTATTTTAGTATTGTTTGTATTTGTACTAGGCATTCAATATGGCTATTCGCAAAACACAAAAATATTTGGATTTATCAAGGATAATACTGGAATACCGTCGGCAGGAGCTACAATAGTTGTCAAAGGAACCAACAACGGTTCTGTATCCTATTTTGATGGTAATTATTCAATTTCCATTCCAGCATCGGAAATTGATACGAATCCTTCCTTATGTAAAGGAGATCAAAATCAGGGATTCTAAAAATCTAACAGATTATTTTTTAATTATGTTTAAGAATATACTTTTTTAACTTATAACAGGAACATTCGTCCTTTCCTGCTCAAAGGAAAACAAAAATTTGCGAAAGGACGAATCCATTAATATTACAAAACCTAATATAATTTTATTTATTACTGATGATCAAAGTATAGAATCTATCGGTTGCTATGGAAATGATGTAATAAAAACACCAAATATTGATGCATTAGCCGCTGAAGGCGTAATGTTTACTAATAATTTCTCGAATAGTTCCAGTTGTAGTCCGAATAGATCTGTAATATTGACAGGGTTACAAAACCACACTAATGGAATGTACGGCTTAAATCCTAAGCCCCACAATTTCAGTACCTTTGATGATGTCATTGCCTTCCCAACATATTTAAAGAAAAGTGGATATAAAACTGGTCTTTTTGGAAAATATCATGTTGGCCCTAAAGATGTTTACCAATTCGATGAACTAAACGAAGAAAAAGGCAGGAATCATCAAGAATTAACGAAAAACGTTAGGCAGTTTATTGAAAAATCCGATGATCCTTTTCTAGTTTTTTATAATACTGCAGATCCTCATGTTGGTGGAGGGAAAGTTAAGAACTCATTATACATGCCAGATAGATTTGGTAATAGGGACGAAGGGTATCCCGGTATTGAAACCATCAAATATTCCAAAGATGAAGTAATAGTACCATCATATTTACCAGATGTTCCTGAAACCAGAGCGGAACTAGTAGAGTATTATCAATCCGTGAGCCGATTAGATCAAGGCCTAGGCATGCTGGTGAAAATGCTGAAAGAAACTGGTCAATACGGGAATACCATCATTTTTTTTCTCTCTGACAATGGACATGCCATGCCTGGTGCAAAAGCTACACTGTACGACAGTGGCATACATCTACCTTTAATTGTACGGAGCCCATTTTTAAAGAAAAAAGGAATTAAAAACAACGCTATGGTCTCATTCGTGGATTTGGCACCAACAATTATGGAAATGGCAGGATTGAATGTTGATACACTAAACTTACATGGAAAATCTTTTAATAAAATTCTGGAAATTGAGAATCCAAGTGGATGGAACGAAGTATACGGTTCCCAAACATTTCACTTAGAAACTTGGTATTACCCTAGAAGGATGATTAGAACGGATAAATATAAGCTAATAAGAAATATTACTTTCCAACTGGATGACCCAGCAGCAAGACAATATCATTCTACTTGGTTAGGCGCGATTAAAGATGGTGGAATAATGTACGGGAAGCGTAAAATGGAGGATATAGTATATCATAATGAATATGAATTGTATGATTTAATTAACGAACCTGATGAAATCAATAATATATACGAAAATCCTAACTACAAACAAATTTTTGATTCATTAGTGATCAAACTAAACAGATTTCAGGAGAGCACGCGAGATCCATGGGAACTTAAAAATCTTCGAAAACCATAAAAATATGGTTGACAGTATTAATCATAAGATGGATTTGAATTAGACCTTATTCATAATCCTACTCATATTCTAATCTTTTTATGAACCGTACAATTATGAGAAAAATAAATCATCGTAATTTAATAGGATTGAATACCTTAAAATGGTTTAAAGGATATATTATTTTATTGTTTTTTACTACTACTAATTTATATTCATCAATACAGTAAAAAATTTGTGAGCCTAATTATTTCTGCCTTGTAACTGCGTATTCCTATTTTCAAATAAGTAATAAAGGGAATATAAAACTGAATTCAAATAATTCGGGTCTACCATGATTCTTTTCAAAATTAATGCAAAGTGGACACTATTACTCTTTGAAAAATCCAATCCCACCAAGGAAATTCAAATCAACAGTGAAGATAAAATTATAAATCTAAAGCTCCTTTTGTCTGTTCGTGAGGAGAATGGTTTTTATCATTTCAGTGATTCTTTTGAGGATAATCAGAAAGCGCTTGTCTTAAAGCACATAAATTACCCAAAATTTAAGGCCTAAATAATCAAGAGAAAAAATATAGTATCTATTAGCTAGATTGGATGAGTGATATTCTTCTTAAGATTGTTTTACAAATATTCATTAAAATCCTAAACTTATAAATTTTCTGACAAGAATAATAAGATTCTAAAAAAGTAGCGAAATAGCTTTGTACTATGCATTATCCTTTATATAATTCAAATATTATATTTTACTTTTTACTTATTTTAATGGAATTATCTTTGGGATAATATTTTGAAATACTATCAATATGATCTGTATAAAAAAAGCCATCGTCTATTCCGAATTGTGCCCAGTTAGTAAGACCCTGTCCGATTTCTAAAACTTGATTCGTTTCTAAAATTCTTGGGACATGACCCTCGGGATACCATAGAAGACCACCTTTCTCACTCCATTCCGACAAAACATCAACGATGTCGCCAGGAATGAGACAATCACTCGGAAGAACGACTTCTTTAACACAATCAAGTACCCCATCTTTTATCATATTACTATCTGCTATTTCGTAATCACAATGTTCTCTCAATTTTGCAAACTCATTAAAAACTGATTCTATATCAGCAGCCAGGCACATTTCAGCCTCAACAGGATAGTAAACAGCTACATCACTAAATTTTTTGGGCAAATTAATTGGTATGTTTCTGTATTTTTTCATAATATCTTTGGCTCTTAAAATATTACCCGGATCATTATGAAAAATACTTGTTGAATTCGACAATGCCTCATATATGGCGTTTGTTGCATTATCTTCATTTAATTTTAAGGCGGCCTCAACTCCAAAATTTCCACCATAAAACCTAACTGATGACGACAATCGGCGTGCACTAACGTTAGACAATGGATAATTTTTCTGGTGAGCAAGCCCCGTCCATCTTGTCACCATGTCATATCTAGTAGCGATTTTGGCTACAGAACTCTTGATCTGGCCAGTTTCCAAATCTTCATGAACAAAACCTACCGGTAGTCCCAATTTTGTATCAGGAAAGTATTCTCTAGCAATTTTACAAACTTTATCAGTAAAACTCATTAATGATTCTGTGTACCAATTCATATAATCGAGTCGCCTGCTAAAAGTATTGAACTTAAAGGGCAAGAGTGGCATAAGATCTTCATCGAAAGAATTAAAATCTGTTTTCCAAGCATTGTTCATATGCTCAATATTATTATACTTCCTAGTCAAGTATTTCCTGAAATTTTCCCGCGCTAAATTATCTCCACTCCAATATCCATGATGTCTGTGTGGAGAAGAAAACTTATAATGTTCAACCCCACCCGGATATGCAGTTTCACCATAATCCCCATAAACCCCAACATACAGAAACTTTATCCTGCTTCCATAATTCTCTGCTAGCTTTCTGTACAACAAATTGTATTGCGCTAATAATTTTTCGTCCCATAAACTTGGTATCGAAGATTTAATATTATGTTCCAGGCAGGCAGCTCTTGTCATACTATTTTCCCATTTGGGCGGATGTTGGAACCAGGGGAAAACTCCTACCTCAAAGCCATTGCTCTCAATTAAATCCATATCCCGCTCTAATCGACTAAAATCATAAGTTTCTTTATTTTTTTCAAGTTCCCACCAAACAAGCCTTGTTTCAATTACATCAATACCGTAATCCTTCATTGCGCTAAGGTATGGCTCTTCCAGCACATCGCAGAGGCCATTTTCTTTTACCCCCTTACCCATAGGAGTGCCTAAATTGAGGTGTTCTTCAGGGATATGCCTTGTATGATATCGTACAATACTCTTATTAGCACTTTCTGTATGATTTTCGGGAGATTTAGCCTCATTCGAGAAAGTATTCTTTAACAATAAGAACAATAGTGATGTGACTGCAATTAATGATAAACACCAAATTAATATTTTTAAATTCTTCATCGCTATGTTATTTTTTTGTTTATCAAATTATTTTTTATTTGATTTTAATGAATCCCTAACATAAGTAAACCGTGATGCAATAATTAATTGTATCATGCATAAAAGCCAAATTTTTGAAAGCATATAATTTTCTTAGCTTAATCCAATCATTGTTTTTGACAATACAAGAAGCATAGATGATATTGAGCCAATAAAAAATCTTTCATTATTTTAATCTCCGTATTAGATGTACGGAACTTCCAAGGAATAACATCCCACATGTTGACCATTCAACAATTGTATTCTTCTTTAATACTTTCTTTTTAGTGTTTTTTTGATTTAATTAAACCTCGGATAAACCCTAGGGCAAATGCCATACCAGCATCCCATGGCTCCTGCGATGAAACTATGGGCGTATGGTCAGGGATAATGGTCCCATTATATCCGTGTTTCATAAATAGCCCCATTGCTTTTGTCATATCAACATAACCGTCATCAATAAACACTTCCGAATATTCAGGTAATGTCCCGCTTGTATTTCGAAAATGGATATAGCCGATTTTCTGTTTTGAAGCAAACTCTTCAATGACTTGGTAAACGTTAACATTATTCATCGTGGAAATAGTACCCTGGCAAAATTCTAGGCAGTTTGAGGGACTATCGAATAGGTTGACAAGTTTTCTTAAGCCCTCAACATTATGAAGAGGCCGATAAATTCCCCGCAAATAAGGTAAAGGTGGATCATCAGGGTGGGCACATAATTTAACTCCAGCTTTCTCAGCAACAGGCAGCGCATTAGATAAAAACCAATGGAACCGTGACCACATTTCCTGTTTATTAACTGGAGGTAAAAATCCCTTGGGACTGCGTCGTTCTATTATTGTATTGAACCAAAACTCTTGGTTTGCGGGAGGACTATTGTTGATATAGGAGGTCTTGAATTTCTTGATACTCGAATTACCGCGTCCATCTGTATTTCCTTCTTCACTGAAATAACCCTGAACTCCGCATGCACTAAAACTATATCCAAAACATTCTATTCCTACTTCCCCAGCATTTCTTATTGTCCTGCAAATGTTTTCCATTTGTTCTTCTTTACCCTCTTCATCTAGCACAATATGGTCCCAATGTGCGGGATGGAAATTTTCGATAGCAGTCAACTCCATGTCATATTTATTGACCTGTTTTTTAAGGTTTTCCATGTCCTTCCTATGCCATACCCCATCTCCTTCTGGTAGTGGAACCCATGCCACAATACTCTCACAACCGAGCTGCCTAGCAAATTTTAGTTTATCAACACTCCATTGATGTGACTTTATTCCCAATCCCATTTTCATGTTTTACACTGTTTTATTTCTTCGACAAATTGTTTTGATTTTCTTGTAATCTCGCCCAAGTCCCCGCCCCTAATGTTAAGGCTCGAAACCAATGTGACATCACCATTACGGATGAAAAAATAGTAGAATTGCTTTTAAAACTGTAAACTATTAATTCATAATTATTACGCCTTGTGTTAACACTTTTAACATAGTAATACTAGGTAAAACAACCTAATATGACAATCAATGAAAGTTTATTTCATATGTCGTACTTTAATAAATCGAAACGCTTGTTTACCTTCCCTGTCCTGTCATTAATTAAATGATTCCGAATTATTCTACTTCGTCAAAAACCCTTACATAATCAACTATGAATGCATCTGGTAATATGGCCTTTTTAAGTTCGGGGGAAGGTTGGTCACGAGAACCATGTCTATACCCCTTACATTCTGTTGAAACTAAAATAAATTGTTCGGCATCAGAAACGGGGCCATCTACACGCCAAGTTTCTTTTCCATCTACATAAAAAATGTAACCGGATTTACTCCAATGCATTCCAAAAGTATGGAAACCATCTTCGCTCTCTGGCAACTTAATTGGTCCAGAAGCTACGGTCTCATGGTTTTTTCCGTATCCACCCCAATGAACATTTTGATCAAATTTTCCATCACGGGAATAGTCTTCCATGATATCTAATTCTACTCCTGCTTTTGATGGATCCAAACTGGAACCAATCACAGGTGATTGTAACCAAAAAGCTGCCCCCCATCCGGGTTGCTCCTGTTGTTTACATCTTATTTCGTAATAACCGTACTTATGGACAAACTTGGGAGGTTGCAAATCCGCAATTGGCCAGGTTAAACCATCTGTATATGGTGAACCTGGTCTGTCTAAAAAGTTCTGTCCTGTTTGCAGTTGAGATGAATAATATTGGCCGTCTTTTTCAATTAAATTGAGATATAACAACCCTTCTTTCACTTCAACACCTTCTGTAGTATAAGTATTATATCGGTTTTGCATAATATGCAAACGGAATCCCCATTTCGTTGAATCAAGCTCATGGCCATTAAACTCATCATTCCAAACAAGTTTCCATTTCTTGTCTTTTGGTAAATTACTTTCAATTTCTTTTGTATCATTTTGGGCATAAATACAAAATATTTTAATGAAAAATATAAAACTAAAAAATACTGGAATTCTTAATTTGTTCATTTTGATAGTTATTTTATTAATTTTCTAATTACCGGAAATAATTTTTCTGAAATTCTGTAATGCCCTAAATCAGTGGGGTGAATACCTTCAACTGTCCCCTCTCCATCGTCGCCTATCAATCCTTTTGCTTTAATGTAGTGTAAATTTTTATCACCCTTCTTTTTCAAGACTTCATAAATTTCTTTTCTTAAGATAGTGTTCTCCTCGGTTACCATTGCCGCTTGTACCTGATCGAAAACCATGTGAGGGTAAAGGATATTTTCAACTAAGAGGATAGGAATTGAAGGTTTTTTCTTACGTAGAATTGCCAAAAAGTTGACATATCGTTCTCTCATCTCTGCTGAAGTTACATTAGGCAAACAATCTATTACAAGACAAGAAGCGTCGATTTGGGTCATTGCTTCAGCGATTTCATAATCCAGTCTAGCATTACCTGTAAACCCTAGGTTGATTATCTCCTTATTAAGCATGCGAGACAAACGATTTGGATAAGACATTCCTGCACGCATTACACATCCACCCTGAGTAATACTAGTTCCATAAAAAACAACAGGTTTTTCTCTTTTCGGTGAATTAATCCTTGGATTTTCAAGTATGGCATCTGAATTAACCCCTATTTCAAGATTTGATATACCATCATAAAGTGGCAGATACAACATAAATTCTCTGTCCCTACCATCCATATTTTTTACAATTGTATTGGTAGTAAATTTATCACCTCCAGGAATCCCTATTCCCGCAAAAATCCATTCCCCGTCTTCCAAGCTATACAAATCAATGCCTTTGAATCCAGTCTCGGCAAAATAGGCTTTATGGATATTTTCTGTGACCTCCCATTTAACACTGATTATAGTAGCGTTGGTATGAAAACGAATTGCAAGTCCGCTACAATATTTGGATCTGTCCCAAACGGCTGGTCTTGTCTTGTCTTCAAGATACGCAGGAAGCCTTTCATACCGAGTTTTTGTATCATTAAACCCTTTACCTATCAACAAAAACTCATCAGCACTAACATACCTGAGTGAATCATTCGTGTGTGCAAAACTTGGTGTAAAAGTTGCATGGGAAAGGATTAAGAATAAAAAACACTTTAAAGAAAAATATCTCCTTGTGATAATAACACCTAGGAGCCTCCGAAATATTCCGAGCGAAAAAATATATACTATTTGGCTATTAATCTCTTTTTTAATTATCATACTTGTTATTTTCTTTTAAACTCCATTGTGTTACGGAAACACCTATACCATCAATCACTATCAATTTCAAAACAAAGGGAGTTATAAATCTCCCTCTATACATATTTTAAAAAATTTTAGTATCCAGGATTCTAATCTTGTATAGAAATAATTTCGTTTGAATTAATATCTACTTGAGGGAAAGAACCTGTTTGTTTCTTAAATCTATGTTGTAGCTCTACTATCATTTAGCCAATTATCAAATAAGGTAAAATCACTCCTATTATTCCTATCCCAAATTTTTCATGTACCAAATTCTTTATCAACCTTCCGAACCTATATCTCAACTCTATGATTGAATGGTGCACCACATGACAATCAAACAACATGCAATACTGTTGTGTGGTGTGATGTCAAATATAATAATAATTTATATTTGTACAATTAATTTGTCAATTGTTTATAAATTACAAAAAAACAATCCTTAAAATAACCTAATTCGACATTAGCCTCGCTGGAATACATGTTTATAAAAGGACAGGTCATACAGATTTTAAGGCATAATAAATACCTTGAAGTATTAAAAAAAACGAATTTATCAACCATAATTTAAATCCTAAGCTGTTCGTTTAAGTTATCAACGAGAGGATAAAAGAAATCTAGCTGAAGAACTGGGAATTTCATATCTTCTCCAAAATGTTGGGAGTATTGCTAATTATAGCCAATCATAAAGAATTATATCCTATCTAGAGATTGTGCAAAATATTAAAAGTAAGTAGAAGTTGTTATTCCCTCTGATTTACAATTAACCTTACTTAGAGAACCAACAATTTACCCAATTAATAGTACAAGAGTTTGAAGCAAGCCAAAAAAGCTAACGTAGCTTAAGAGTAGCTAAAGCTTTAGAAAAAATAATACTGTCTCGTCAAGCTGAGTAGCTAAACTTATGTATTTAAATGGATTGCGCAGTATCCGAGAATTTATATCAGCTTAATTGTGTGTTTCATGAGAATACTTGTTTGTTCTTAAGAAGATTTATGTAATATATTCACATATAAAATTAAAAATTATTTTGTTGCATATATAATTAAATATAAATATGTTTACACCACACTACACCATACATTACGTGCCGGTAATTTAAAATAGCGTGATTAAAAAATTATTCCACATTAAAACCAGTACTATTTTATGTACACGCGATAAAAAACATATGAAGACATATCCAAAATACAAATAGGAAGTTATAGGTTTACTGATTTGCGCCTACAAATATTCTTATCATATAGATTACAATAAGCTTCACGGTCATGAATAAATAAAAACAGATGGATTACAAAAATAAAAAATTCGAAAAAACAAAAGCTGGTTTATTGCTGATAGCTTCTCCTCGATTTAAAAATTTAGGAGAAGGATTGAGTCGTGGCACATATGGAGACCGTAAAAAAGGTGATGTGGAAAATATCACTGAATCACTTCAAGAATCTTTGGATTTAGTTAATCCAGGAATTGTGTATAGCCGTGAAGAAATGGAAGATGCGATTAATCTTTTTTTTGTTGGAAAAGTAGATTTTTTAATCATTGAATTTCTTTCATGGTCTGAGGACTTTGCCTGGATTCGTTTTTTGCGAGATATGCCTACAATTCCAATGATTTTTGTAAATCCCATGAAGGGTAAAATGACGTTTAAAAATACTATTAACGAAGATGATTTTGTCGATTTCCTTTGCTCCGGTACTCTTGTGGGTTCATTGGAGGCATCAGGTTCTATTCCACGTTTAGGAAGGAAGGATATCAAAATAGTAATGGGAACCAGGGACGAGTTACTGGAAGAAGTTTTAGTTTTCTCCAGAGCAGCAAAAGTCAGGAGTGTATTACGACAATCAACCTTTGGGTTACTAGCAAATTACAATCCCCTGATGTGGTCCACTTATATCGACCCATTCAACCTGTTTACACGAGTTGGACCGGAAATGAAGTTTTTAGCTTATACCACTCTTGCGGACGAGATTGCCGCTGTAACCGATGCCGATGTAAAAAGCTATCAAGACGAGCTGACTTCTATCTACCGTGTAGGCGATGATGTTGATAAAAACAAATTCTTTGAATCAGTAAGGGCTTCAATTGGGCTTGCCCGGATTATTGAAAAAAACGAAATTGATGCAATGGTGTTCAACGACCTCGACCCGGCAATGTTCAAGTTGATTGGATTACGCCCAGGGTTTTATCACCCTTCAATAAATAAAAATAAATCCGTATTAGTACCCGAAGCTGATACCGGAGCTTGTGTTATCACATTCATTATGAAAATATTGAGTGAAAAACAGGTAAATTTTATAGAACCCTTCCATATTGAGGCAGACGATAATACTTTTGCAGGAGGCCATGCGGGACCTAATGACCACAACGACCCCGAATATTCAGGGAATGTGCTTATTGCCCGTGATGTACGTTTTGCAAAAACCAACTATAAATATGCAGGGGCTCCATTTGCATGGTATCGGGTACCTCCAGGTAGGAAAACCATGGCACATTTTTCGGAAAACAATGGTCTGTTTAAATTGGTTTGTACATTGGTCGATTCTTTGGAAGGTAACCATATCCTGGCCAGTTACTCACATAGTATTTTCAAACCACTTATTCCTGTAAAAGAGTTATTTGAAAAGATACTAAAAATTGGAACTACCCAGCATTTTGCAATGGTTGAAGGGGATTACCGTAAAGAACTTTCAATCCTTGCCGACATAATGGGATTTGAGTTTCACTGTATTTGATTGTATTCAGTCTTATTTTAATTTGGTGCAATCTCCTATCACTATAACAAATAGTCAGGTAATTGAGGAAGTATATATTTACTAATAATAACACTAAAAGAAGAATTACAAATGAGTTTCATGTTTAATCCACGCACCTACGATAACCTAACAGCAATTAACAAAATTGCTATTTCAGACAATATAATTGAATCTATAGTAACCGGAACAAAGAATGTTGGAGAATAACAAGATATGAAAACAAAAAATGAACCCAAAAATCTGTTCCATTTTTCCCATTAATTTTTCTAACATTGAACTTTAATTGCCAATCCAATATTTTTATTAAACCCTCAATTGATTTGTCCAGAGGTGCTGGTGACAATTTTTTAGATTGGTCAATTATAGTTTCTACTCTTAACAAAAGTGTTCTCTCTATTCAATAAAAAATGAAGGTGTAATACAAATACTAATATATTACACCTTTATTTTTTCCATTTATTATCAGCTATACCGACCGAGATCTGCTAGCGATAACCAGATATTATCCAAAATTTGGGCAAATGGAGGCCGTGTCTCAACTTTTTATATCTATTTGCCTTCATACCGGTCAGGACATTATTAGTTTGGCTCGATGAATGACCTACTCCCATCAAACCAAGATGTTTAAAAATAGAATTCATTAACTTTATATTATTAAGTAATTGTCCATGAGAAGGTTAGGATACCATCTCAACGAACCTAGTCAAGATTAAAAGTTCAAAGAAAGGATGAAAAATTATGAATTTGAAAATTGTTTATAGCTCAAAAAATATGGTATTTCGGTTAAAAAACGTGATGCCCAAATAGTCTTCCCTCTCTCTGATAATTAGTATTAGCAACCAACCAGAGATCTAATAATGTTCTGTATCTATTAACTGAAATAATGCCTGCAGTATAACCATCGCAAACCCTGAAACACTCTCCCTCCTCCTACTATGCTCCGCCGCCTCGCTATTAAAAAAAAATCCCACCTCCAACAACACCGCTGGCCAATCATCTTGTGTCGCTCTAAGCACCTGAAAATTAAAGTATTTTATTACCGTGATTTATGTAGTATAGGCAAGCACAAACATTGTATGTCTAGAATTTATGACCCCCTGCTTTTTAAATTGTCAACCAATTATATACTTAAAAACGAATAAACACAAATAACTAATTATTAGGTATTTACAAAAATACTAAACTATGTATCCACGCCGTACTATTCTATCGATTTAAAAAAAGTGAGCCTTTTGTAAAACAAAAAAAGCCTCCAATCTCTTGGAGGCCCTGTATTTATTGGTGATGGCACTAGGATTACCTGCAGTGATCCTTCCTGATCAATGTTGCAAATTCAAAACCACACAGCTAGCGCTGCTAGTTCTTTGTTTTATTACAAGGCTACGAACGCTGTTCGGCCTTTCCATAGCCCATAGGATTACCTACGGTGATCCTATTCCATCAATGCTGCAAATTCAAAACCAGGCAGCTAGCGCTGCTAGTTTTTTGTTTTATTGCAAGGCTACGAACGCTGTTCGGCCTTTCCAAAGACCATAGGATTACCTGTGGTGATCCTCTTCCATCAATGTTGCAAATTCAAAACCAGACTTCTGACGCTGCTAGTTC
The DNA here is from genome assembly GCF_018860365.1 of Arenibacter algicola. GTDB lineage: Bacteria > Bacteroidota > Bacteroidia > Flavobacteriales > Flavobacteriaceae > Arenibacter > Arenibacter algicola_B. The sequence continues at coordinate 632,170 of NZ_JAHKPO010000003.1, read as the reverse complement.
TTTGATCTAGAACAAGCCTACAAAATGGTTTGGCTTTTTCACCTCAGAAGGATTACCTCCGGTGATCCTCCATTATCAATGCTGCAAATTCAAAACCAGGCAGCTAGCGCTGCTAGTTCTTTGTTTTACTGCAAGGCTACGAACGCTGTTCGGCCTTTCCATAAAACAAAAAACCACGCCATTAGGCGTGGTTTTGAGAGTGTCGTGATGGCAGAAGGATTCGAACCTTCGACCGCCTGCTTAGAAGGCAGGTGCTCTATCCAGCTGAGCTATGCCACCATTCACTAATTATGACAAGTTCTGTCTTTAGCGGCTGCAAATATACAATTATCATTAATTACTGCGCAACTTAATTCATAAAAAAAATAACAGTCCGTTTCAACACCAAATCCGACGGATAGATATCCCTAATAAATACATGTCCCTGATTTAATTCTATCACTTATTAATACCAACCCATAGGTTACTTGGACATTATCATTTTCCTAAAATAGTTATTAATGCAATTACATATTTTAATGCCATATGTAGATTTTAATAAATATTATTCATAAGTTAATACCTTCATTACGATTGGACATAAAAATATCCCTAGAAATAACGTAATCATCATATGATTCCAAATTACATACGAGTTTTTGTAAACTACGTCTTACTTATTTCTTGTTTTTCTGTTCAATCCCAAAAACAGGTCACCTTTCGTCCATTATCCGTAAAAGACGGATTGTCTCAAAATTCGGCAATTTCAATAACCCAAGACCGAACAGGGTTTTTATGGATCGCTACACAGGACGGTCTCAACAAATATGATGGCAGAAGTTTTGAAAAGTACAAACAGTACTTTAAGGACATTACCAACCCAACATATAGTAAATTGGGAAGGGTATTTGTAGATAGCAACGATGAATTATGGATTATTCCCATATCGCAAATACCACACAAATTAAATAAGGACAACAACTCTTTTGAACCCCTTAACGGAATTGAAGATGCCAGTACCGTCTTTGAAGACCAACAAAAAAACATTTGGTTCGGGAGTTATTCCACCGGACTTTACAAACTATCGTTCCAAACCAAAAAAATAGAACATATAATTGGCCCGGATAAAGTAAGTGGCATAAACGCCATCACCCAAGACCGTTCTGGTAATCTTTGGCTTAGTTGCGAAAAATATATAATAGAAATAGACCCTCAACAGCCTGAAAATATATTTTATCATTATCCCGATGGTAATAAAAATTCTATTTCCAATTATAGCTTTATTCTTTTTGACCATGAAAACAATCAATGGGTAGGGACATTTGGGGAAGGTGTTTGGTACAGGGAATCTAAGGCCAGCTTGTTTAAGCGCCCGGATATTTTTATTGAAGATTTAAAAAATAGCCTTAATTCCATTTATGTGCTCAGCATGTTACTGGACACTAAAAATCAGTTGTGGATTGGCACCTATGGCGATGGACTTTTTAAAATTGATATTGCACAAAGTCAATTAAACCAATATTTACCTGAAAAACACAATCCCAAAACCATTCAGTACAAAGATATCCTAAGTATTTACGAGGACTATACAGGTACTATTTGGTTTGGAACCGATGGTGCAGGGCTAAATTATTATGACCCCCTCTTGGAAAAATTCAACTCCGTAATCAACTTTCAAACACCGGAGAATATAAATATTGATGTAGTACGATCCATAACCTTGGATGCGCAAAATAATGTTTGGATTGGAACAAGTGGCAAAGGCCTGTCCAGGTTCACGCCCAAAAAAAATATATGGCACAACTACCAGACCGATAATAAAAAAGGGCTTAGATCCAATAGAATTATGAGCTTGCTCAGCGATAATGATGGAGATCTATGGATTGGCACCCAAGAGGGTGGACTACACATTATGGATATCAACGAGAATATCATTGAATATCCAAAGCTCAAAAATCTAGAAAATGTTACCGTTTGGTGCCTACAGAAAGACACCGACGACAATACCTGGGTAGGCACCAGGGAGAGTGGACTTTTTAAGGTAAATAAAAACAAGGGTATCCTAAGTACGTTTAACAAAAACGATTCCGCCAACGGACTTCCTTCCAACAATATCAGGGCAATTGCCCAGGAAGCCGGTCAGTTTATATGGGTAGGTACGCAGGACGATGGTATTTGCAAGATAAACCTTAAAACCAATGAAATTAAAGTGTATAGACATGAGCCCGGAAATGCAAATTCCTTGGCCAGTAACCAGATAAAATCCCTGTACTACGACAATAAGGGAATCTTATGGATCGGCACCAACGGCAATGGCCTGTGTGCCTTTGATATTGTAAATGAGCAATTCTATAACTACACCGTAAAAGAAGGGCTGGCCAATGATGTGGTTTATGCCGCTTTGCCAGATGAACAAAATAATTTATGGTTAAGTTCCAATAGGGGCATCACCAAATTTTACGTACCGGAAAAACTGGATTCAACCCCAAAAATTGTCAATTACACCAATTATGACGGACTTGCCACAGAATTTAATACCGGGGCCTATTTTAAGGCGAGAAATGGCAACTTGTATTTTGGAGGGTTGGAAGGTTATTATTGGTTTAACCCTTCGGACATTGAAATAAGTACCGTACTTCCAAAAACGGTAATCACCAAGTTTGAAGTTTTTAACACTCCAAAACCCCTAATTCCCAATGCAAAGCTCAAATCTAAGGAAAACACCGTTGCTTTTTCATTTGCCAGTTTACAATACTCCCTTCCCATTAAAAATCAATATCAATTTAAACTTGAGGGTTACGATGCCGATTGGACCTTGTCCGGTAACGAGAATAACGCAAGATATACCAATTTACCCCCGGGCAACTACACTTTTAAGGTTATATCCAGTAATTACGATGGGGTCTGGAACAGTAAGGAGGATTCCTATAGCTTTATAATTAATAAACCCTGGTACTTGACCAATAGTGCAATTCTAGTTTACCTATTGCTATTTTTTATTACTATCTATTTAATATACCGATATTTTAAATGGAGGTGGAATATGCAAATGCAATTAAAATTTGAACGTCAAGAAACCATTAGATTAAATGAATTAAATGAATTCAAAGCAAAATTATACTCCAATATTTCCCATGAGTTCAGAACACCTTTGACCTTAATTAAAGGGCCCATTAAAAAACAGCTGGAAAACGATCTAAAGCCCGATTTAAAAAAGGACCTGATGTTGGTAGATAAAAATACCAAAAGGCTTCTGGATTTAGTGAATCAAATGATGGAATTGAATAAATTGGATACCGGTTCCCTAAAGCTGAATCCAGAAAAAATCCATTTGGGAGGCTTTCTCCTGTCCCTACTGGAACCCTTTGAATATCTAGCTAAAAACCACAATCTAGTTTTCTCGCATAAGGTGGGTCCTATGTCCATGACCCTATTTGACCCTGATATTATGGAAAAGATTGTTGGTAATCTTTTGAGCAATGCCATTAAGTATACTGCAGAGGGGGGCAATATAGACTTTAAGGCCGAGGTAGCGCAAACCGATCATTTAATAATAAACATATCCAACGATATAGATAATATTATTGAAAAAGATACCAATAAACTATTTGAAAGATTCTTTCAGGCCACTCATACCAATGAAGGGACAGGAATTGGACTTTCCTTGGTCAAGGAATTGGTGGAACACCTTAAAGGAACCGTCAACGCTTCATACTCCAATGATCATAAAAAAATATTCTTCAATTTAGAAATTCCCGTCCATTTAATCAATGATGATGATGATGATGATGAAATTCCTGAAGAAGTAGTTACCCGAACAAATGATCCAGGAACCATCACCAAAAAATCCAGTGAAGTCCAGCCTCTAATATTATTGGTGGAAGACAATGTATCCCTATTAAATTTTATGTCTTCCCTGTTGGAGGACAAATACAAGATCATTACCTCCAAAGATGGTAGGGAAGGGGTACAAATAGCCCTTAAAAAGATTCCGGATCTTATAATCACAGATCTTATGATGCCCAAATTAAATGGGATAGAACTTTGCAACCAATTAAAGAACGATGAGAAGACTTCCCATATCCCGATCATAATGCTAACCGGAAAAACCGATCCGGATAACGAAATTGCAGGCTTGCAAAGTGGTGTAGAAGAATATATGATAAAGCCATTTAACCCAAAGACCTTTCAAATAAGAATAGAAAACATTTTAACAACTAGAAAAAAACTTAGGGCACATTACAACAAAGAGAATGTTTTTAAGCCCAAGGATATTGCCTTTACCTCAACCGATGAGAAATTCCTATTAAAGGTTGAAGATATCCTTAATAATTATATACAGGATACTGATTTTTCCGTCGAAAAATTCAGCCAACTTCTCGGAATGAGCCGAATGCAGTTGCATAGAAAATTAATTGCCCTAACCGGACACCACACTACCGCATTTATACGTCTGGAAAGATTAAAGCAAGCACAAAAACTTCTTGAAAAACCAGGATTAACCGTAGCTGAAGTTGCTTATGCCACCGGATTCAATAGTCCGTCATATTTTATAAAATGCTATAGAAAAACCTTCGGAAAAACTCCTACATCCTAAATCCGAAGGATTGTAACCTCAAAAAGAGTTACATCTGTATCATCTTATGTTACATTTGATATGCATTTCTACATATTCATACTAGAAATTTGATTCAACGAATAATAGATCAAATTTTAATCTTCTAATATATAGTATGATATGAAAATAATAAACTTAGGTGCCAGCTTATCCATTTTTCTATTCCTTTTTTGCATTGGCACCCACAATTGCCATGGCCAATTCCTTAAAAAATTAGGGCAACGGGCAGAAAATGCAGCAGAAGAAGCTGTTCTTAGAAAATCTGAACAAAAAGTTACGCGTGAAACTGAAAAAGCTATGGACACCATTTTAGATGGTAATAAAGGTACAAAGCAGAAAAAGAAGTCCAAGTCCCAGAAGACACAAAATGATACCGATGCCTCTGTTGAAGGCGATGATGGACAAACACAAAAAAAATCAGAATCCAATACCAATGTAACAAAACAAAATGAATTTGGGGTGTATAGTAATTTCACCTTTATACCAGGCAATAAGCTTTTGTTCTATGATGATTTTGCCCCTGACGCCTTGGGAGATTTTCCTGCAAATTGGGAAACGGGAGGCTCTGGAGAAGTTGTTAATACCAATGTTTCCGAAAGCAAATGGCTCTCCCTTATTAGAAGGTCGGGATACATGCCCAGCATGGAGGACAAACTGCCTGAAAACTATACCATAGAATTTGATTTATCCAATAATGGATACGGTTCCGGAAAGCCTATTAGTAAAATACACTTTGCGTTCTTAACCAAAAAGGCCTATTCCATGGGTGCCGGGGGCACTTTGGCAGAGATAGAAATCCTTCTCTCCCCAAATGGTTTTAATGTAAGAAGTGTATCTAATTTTGGGGGTGAAGTGGACGTAAAAATTGGAAACGAAATTGACAGGGAAATACCTGAATATCTAAACAATACGGTCCATATTTCCATTGCCGTGAACAAAAAAAGGCTACGCATGTGGGTGAACGAGGAAAAAATGGTGGATTCCCCCAATTTAATACAGGCCAATATTGGTAAATATTTTATAGTCCAGGCAATGGACGTATTACCAGAAAAAGGCCATTTTGTAGGCATTACCAACTTCAAAATTGCTGAGTCTACAGAAGACTTGCGATCCCTATTACTCAAAAATGGAAAATTCAGCACTACAGGAATCTATTTTGATACTGCCGCATCCACAGTAAAGAAGGAGTCTTACGGAATACTCTTGGACATCGCCAATATGCTTCGCGATAACAAGGATATCAACCTACAAATAATAGGACATACTGATAATCAAGGGGAAGAAAATTACAACCAGACACTATCCGAAAGTAGAGCTGCAGCTGTAAAGCAAATTCTAATTGAAGAGTTTGAAATAGGTGAAGCCCGATTGCAATTTATAGGCAAGGGTGAAACAGAAGCTGTAGATGACAATACCACAGAAAAAGGCAGGGCCAATAATAGAAGAGTAGAGTTTATAAAAATCAATTAAAATAATCCAATCCAAAAAATCATGAAAAAAACAATGAAAAGTCAAGTTAGAATAATGTTCATCGCCAGCAGCTTAGTAGTACTAATAGGTTTTGTTGGTTGCAGTAAAGATGATGGTATTGGACCTGCGGGCTGTACCAATTGGTCGGAAAAATACCTTTCCCAGGCCGAAGCGTATTCCAACGCCTCTATAGCCTATAGCAATGACCCAAGCGTTTCCAATTGTAATAAACTGAAAACGGAAGGTTTGAGCTACGTAAAAGCCCTTGAGGGAATATTAAACTGTGTCCCCACCGCTAACCTGTCAGGTTACAAAGCGGACATAAGTGACTTGAAAGCAGAGATCAACAACACTGCTTGTGACGAATAATTCTAAAAACTAAGAAGATGGAAACAACAGATAACAAAACAGTAGTGGCAAGCGAAGGCAAGAACATTGCCATTATATCCTATATCACCATCATTGGCCTTATTATAGCCTTTGTAATGAACAATGACAAAAAGGATGCCTTTGCTTCTTACCATATTAAACAATCCCTGGGCTTGGCCTGTACGGGTCTTGCCTTAGGAGCCATAGGAATGATTCCCATATTGGGATGGATCATAAATATCCTTGGCATTTTTGTTCTCCTCTATATGTGGATCATGGGATTAATCAACGCCTTTAATGGCAAAGAAAGTCCTGTACCCTTCTTAGGGGTGAAATTTATAGAATGGTTCAAGAATATATAAATGCATATCATGAAAAAATCAATAATGCCCTTTACAGTAGTGGGAATTCTATTCCTATTATCATTTTCTACACAAGCCCAAAGCAATGATTGGACCGGAAAATGGAACACAACACTTTTAGGAAACCCTTTAGGAGAGTTGAATATTACGAAGTCGGGAGATATTTATACGGGGACTTTTCCGAATGGAAAACTGGACGGCAAATATGAGAATGGCAATTTAACCGGCACCTATACAAGGACTTTAAATAGTTTTGACAGAACGGGGATGGGAAAAATGGGGCTATTTACATTCATTATGCATGCCGGGAAAAAATCATTTGAAGGCGAATATAAGCCTGAAGGTAAAGATGACTGGCAACCTGATAATTGGAACGGGACAAGACCTAGTTCTTTGTATGGAAATATAATTGAAGAACAAGCGGCAAAAGATATATTAGACAAAAGAGAACAGGTCTTAAAAGATTTTGCAAACAAAGATAAACCTGCCCCAATTAAACCTTGGACCGGAACATGGGAAACAGATGTATTGGGCAAACTAAAGATTAATCAAAAAAATATTGCCAATGTACTAGGAAAATACCGCTTTCAGGTAAACAACAAATTTACGAATGGAGACATCACAGGTAAAGTAACAGATAGTAATCGTAAAGAATTTGAAGGTCATTTTAAAGATAGTGAGGGTAAATCAGGGCAAATTAAAATTTCGTATTCCTATCTAGTCAACGCAACACCTGGTTATGATTTCTCAGGCGTTTTAATCTACGATTTTACACCTGAACAGAAAAAAATGAATATTCCCTTAACCAAAAAAGTAGTGTCCATAAAAGGTCATAGAGTATCCTCATTATTACCAAATATGGTTAATTATAACTGAAAATCCAGAAGCTATGCGCCTCCTATACCTATTTCCTTTATTGCTGGTTTTGTTTTCATGCAATGAAAGCAAAAAAGATAAGGCCAGCGCAATTAATGAAGTTTTGGAAGATTTCTCCAAAATGCCGGATTCTGTAATCCTAAAAGGCTTTGCCATTCTAGATACCATTCAACTAAAACCAATAGAGGAACTGGTAAAGGAACTTAGGCAAATCCCAGAACTACAAGAAATAGGTGTAGGCGACGAATTGTTAAGTTTTAGGCTTAAAAATGGCCCCATAATGTTGCATAAGCTCAAGGAATTTTCACCCCTAACAAAAGGAGGTACTGCAAGTATGGCAACACCACCAATCATGGCTCTGAACAATACCAATGCCGACGAAAACTCCGCCAATGTAGTAGGCGCACAACGGGGGGAAAATAGGCAAAATAAAAAAGCTATTGTATTGGCACCTTATGCATGGCAATTTGGGGTAGCTGATGATCCTTTAATTCCAATTAATAAGTTGCCCGAATATCGTAATTATAAAGGTAGGGTTAGCTATAAGGCCAATAAAACAGAAAATGATCAGCATATTTCGTTTGAAGATTACTTATCCTTTAACGATTATGACGTGGTGCATTTTAGCTCACATGCCCGTAAAACTTGTAAATTGGAAGAAGAAGATACTAAGCCTTCCAGTAATTGTCGTACATACATTGCATCAGGGATTAAATATGAAAAAAAAGATCGACAAGAATTAATTAATTTAATCAAGAGCAAAAACGTTAGGGGTATTTCATTGGAGTACGGCGAATTATATTTTATACCCAAGTTTTTTTCAGACGCATATTCTAAAGTTAAGAATAAGGTATTTGTATTTAGCGCATGTGAATTAGGCCAACAGGGCGACCTGCAAACCACTTTTAATAATATTTTGCAAAATGGACAACTCTTCTATTGGCAAAATATTACTCATCCTCTAGACGCCTATAAGGCCTTTCACAATTTGTACGATAGAATGCTTCAATATGGTGAATCTGCACCAACAGCATTTAAAAACATGCCAGATTCCCTAAAAAATAATATTCCATTTTTTAAATATTTGAAAGCGGGTGGCGATACCGAACAAATGTATAATTTCTTAAAAATGACCACTCATGGCAATGCCATGCACATTATAGAACCTATCAGTTTTATAGATGAAAAAACAAAAAAAGAACTACAAGAAGGCACTGTGTATCCTTTTGAGGGTATTTTGGAAGACGACGAACCCGAAGAGGCCAGTTTTACTTTAGAATTTTTGGGATACACCGTACAAGAAATGGAAGACAAAGGCATGACGTTCTCGTTAAATGTAGATGGCAATACGGTATTGGACCATATTTCCTTTGTTCCCGATACCGACCCTAACGATGATATAGAAGTAAAGGGGGGCAAAAATGAAAAAACCACCTTGGTCACCTTTAAAGGTGTAAATCTAAAGAAAGACCTTAAAAAAAATAGCTCTGTAAAACTGGAAGCCCTTTTTCATTTTAGCGAGGAAAATTACGGCTATCAAATGATCAATGTATCAACGGGCAGTTCGGATATGCGAATTGTCATGAAGGGGCCGGACGGGACCATCAATATGTTTTTTGATGCAGAGAACTACGCCCTTAAAATGACCCACCCTGCAGAAAACGCTACCCTTTATTCGGACGAGGAAGGATTTATTTACATGAATGTCCCAGGACAGGGCTGGATAAAAACCAAGATGGGCCAAATGGCCGCTATGATTGCCAATGTTGTACCAATGAATATGGATTTTCTGGCCTTGGAACCTACCAAAGGATCCGTAATGCATAAAATAGCGGCATTCGCTGGTGACATTACCATTGCCAAATTGGAAAATGAACCAAGGGCTAAAAAAATAAGTGGCGGTATTGGTTCTGAAAAAACAGTGTTCATTGCCGACGGGCGGGTTACCATAACATTTGACGACAAAAAAAGATTGGAATCGTTGGTGGAGCTACCTTCGAGCATACGCTATTATTATGAAGAACAAGAGATAACAATCCCCAATGCACAAATATTCTCAATGCCTTCATTTCAATAATTGATACCTAAAAAAATAATATACAACAGGCAGTACTGACACCCGTATTCACCCCAGAGCCGAAAGGTCTGCTGACTAAATGAAAGAGCAAAAAGAAATATTAAGAACCAATAAATACAAAATCATGCAAATGCAATTTATACTACTATTGGCGGTCTTACTTTTTTCAAGGAACATGAACGGGCAAATGAATTTTTCCAACCTTGACGCTAACGGGAGTTTTCCTAAAATCGAGATCAATACGGACAACACTACCCTATTCGCCAAAATAGGAGAAAACACCAAGCCTTGGTTACATTGGAACGAAGTACCTAAAAGCATTGAGAGTGGTAATGGCCGTTCTACATTTAAAATGACCGTTTACAACAACGACGGTATAGCCAATAGAACTTTCGAAATATCATATACCATTCCTTATGGCCAAAACAATGCCGACCCCTCGGCATATATTAAGGCAACATACATATACAGGGACAAAAGACCCAATAAAGTATTGGAAGAACATTTCAAATTAATACAATAATCAACTATGCCCATGAAAACCAATGTAATTTATTTATTGATCGCGCTATTTTTAGGCGCCTGCCAAGATGGCCCAAAAGCAGAAAACAAGGACGATTTAGGTCAACCCGCTACTTCTGTAGTAGAAATGGCCAAGGCTAAAGAGAATATAAAAGAACAAGAACCTAGCAACAAAGATGTTTGGAAAGCCTTAAAGAGCACCACACCATTAAGTAGCGAGCAACTTCTACCCTATTTGCCAAAAATGATAAATGGCCACAAAATGGCAAATCAATATGCCTACCCAGGGGGCGGGCAAATGGCTACCGGGGGCTATGGCCCCGCAGACAATCAGTACAACTTTTCCATTGAAGATGGTGCCGGGTCCAAGGCCATAGTAAAAAACTTTTTCAATAGCTATAAACTTAGACTACAAGGACCTGTAGAAACCGAATACATTTATTTGGAACGTGACGGTTACGAGACCATTGCCTTTTTACAGCCTAAAATCAGTAGGAACCAAATTTCTTTTATCTACAACAACAGGTTCAGGATAAGCTTGGAGGGTCCCGATAAAGCTATTGACCTTTGGTCCTATATCGACTTTGAAAACCTTAAAAAATTAGATTAATTAAATCGAACCAAAATAAAAATCATGAAAAACTTCAAGAATACATTAATTTATGCCTTTCCAATACTAGTAATCATATTATTAATTTCATGTAGTGGAGAAGATGGGGCTGTAGGACCATCAGGAGCTGATGGGCAAAATGGCGAAAATGGTATTGACGGTAATGCCAATGTTACTACGGTGTTACTAGAAAATACTTCCCTTATTATTGGTGATAATATATTTAATGTTAATGCTATTACCCAAGAAATTTTGGACTACGGAGCCGTACTAGTGTATTTTCGTATATCCAATAAGCCAGATCTATTCACTGATCCAAATTTTTGGTACTCATTGCCCTTCTTTCGGGATGATAATCGAATAAGTGTTTATAGCATAACGCAGAATGAGATTATAATAAACGCTAATTACATTGAGCAACATGATTTAGATATTAAATTGGTAATCATTGCTGGAAATAATACAGCTACTTCTAAAAATAGTAATAACGAAATCCTTGCTTCCCTAGAAAAAAACGGTATAGATGTAAACAACTACAACCAATTAGCAGAATTCTATAATCTAGAAGAGTAGTTGTTATGTATTGTTGTTAAAAATATTGTATTGGATGTAATTTGATGCTATTCTGAATTACAAAAAACCATTGCCTTGGCACGACTAATTATTGCAGAACGAATAAAATAAATCTTAAAATCATATAAAAATGAAAAATATACTAAAACTAATACCAATCATCTTGCTTTTGGCTTCATGTAAAGAAACCCCAAAAACCTCAGACCCATCAGCATCCAAGATTTTGGATGGGGCTATAAATGAAGTTATTGGAAATAATGACGATATCAATAAAAAATATGATAATCTACGCGAAGATTTAGGCACCAAAACACCTCTTACCAATGCCCAACTAATAGAGGCATTCCCAAAAAAATTGAGCAATCTAAGTTTAGATCCATCAGAACAGAACAAAATAGAACCTGAAATTACCGATACCCAACTTGTTTCCGGCAGCTTTGGAGATGATACTATTAGAATGGAAATTTTGGATGCCGCCGGGCAGAAGGCCGTTGGTGCCATAATACCCTTAAAAATGTTGCACCTCAACAAGATAACTTCAGAAAGCAACAATACCATAAGATATTCCAAAGTAGAGCGCAACGGAATTTTAACCTTTGGTACCGATCGGGATGCAGATACAAAAGCAGATTTTCAATCCGACCTTAGGTTTCTTTACGCCAATAGATTTTATGTAACCCTGGAAGGCAAGGGGATGGACACCGATGCACTTTGGAAAGCCATGGGCATTGATAATTTGGGTGGTTTTAAAAATTAAAATGAATAATACCTAAAGTTATGGAATACTTTGAATCCCTTAATCAGTTTCAAATAGCAGGCCTTGTTCTGCAATTGGTACTTCTGCCATTTTTATTTTTGGCCCTTCGCCGTTGGTGGTGGGCAAAACAATCCCTCCAATGGCCGAAAGTTAATGGAGTGGTTACGAAGGGACTCGATTTCCCCCTATCCAAAATAATCGATTTTCTATATACCTATGAACTCAATGGCGCCACCTATTCAGGAAAAGAGCCATTTTTTGCCAATTCCTTCAAGAAATTTTCACAAAAGAAAGCTTCAGGATTAATTGCCAAATATACTCTTGGAAAACAAGTAAATGTTTTCTACAATCCGTCAAACCCCAGGATATCCACCTTGGAACCAGGGAGAAAAGATGGCGTAATGGGTGCCTTGTTACTACTGTTCCTACTTTTTTTATTGGGAGCTGTGTCCTTCTACAACCCTTCTATAATAATAGAGATCATAGATTATTTTTCTAACCGGTAAAACACATTTATTATGAAAAAATCAGTTTTGTTTTTAGTAGCCTGTGCCTTTCAAGTTGGCATGGCCCAAACCAATCCCACAATGGAGGATTATCCGTTGAAAGCTATGGATCTAGTGTTGTTTTCCTTCGGCATGGACAACCCGCTTACCATAGGAACTATTTCCGATTCTGGTGAATTGAATTTTAAATTTCCAAAAGATCTAAATTCTATTTCTGATGAAACAAAAGCGAATTTTATGTCGGACACGGCCTTTACCCTATTTTCCAAATGTGATAATAGTTATGACATTCTATCAGAAGATAAAAATGGTAAAGCCGTCAATGCTGGGTACATTTCAATAAGCTCAAAGGATAATCCTTATGCGGGTCTGATCTTTTTGGTTACAGATGAAGCGTTGATCCCTTGGCTGGAAGATACCTATTCCAATAACGCCGTAACCGGATCCTATTTTGAACTGGTTTATATAGAATCGGATTTTAATTATCAAGGAGAATGCACTTCCACAGTATCCAATACAGAAAAGGACACTATTGAAACCTCTTACACCTACGATCTGCAGTTAAAGGCCGGATTTAATTTTATTGAATATAAAATTGAAAGTATACTTGAGCATGCTGTTCCCAGTATGTACGAAGAAGGTGCTTTTGACAACATAATGAAGCCTAGTAAAATAAAAGTTACTTCAACACAAACAGTTCCGCCAACAACAAAGTGGATCGGAAAATACTTTTAAGAAAGAAACCCTATGAAAACACGAAATCATATTTTGCCCATACTACTTTTGCTTATAGGGTTCCAGTCTTTCGCCCAAACACCTGAGCAACAGAAAATGATAGATAAGGCATTGAAAATGCGCGATAGCATCATGGAGATCCTTAACCTTGAAGACGTACAAAAGCAGGCAGATCAGCAGCAGAAACAAGTGGAACTGGACAAGAAAGCCAATACCAAAACAAGCCCCATCCCTACTGCCGCAAAAAGTGAAGATAAATATTGGAAAAATACCTTGGCCAGTGATAAGGATAAGAAATTGAAAAATTGGAACAAGGGAGCTGCAGATCTTGTCTTCAACTATGCATATGACTCCAGAAATGATAAAATAAATTATGTGAAAGTTGGGGCTATTAAGGTAGATGGGAGTATTGAATTGAATCCTACAGACAAAATTCCTGTGTTACAACCCTTGAACAACTTTAAAAACAGCAATAATTTTTTTGATATCCATAATCCGGATTCCTATCAATACAGTAATGAAAAAGCTGGCTTTAAGCTCAACCCTTATTTATTGGTGTACCAAGACGGGCAACAGATCGGGATCTTAACGATTGGTAATTCTGCAAAAGTAACCCTAAACCTATTAACCCCAGGCGATCTCTATTTTGGGGATGAGGGATATATCCTGTCTTGGGTATATGTAGATGAAGCCTGCGCCATAAAGGCCAATGAAAATTGGAGCGGGGATTTAAGCAATACCGGAACTCCAATAATGGTGGAAACCAATGTTGTTTATAACCTGGATTTTAATCCTGGTTGGAATATGGTAAAAACTGAAGTCATAGGTACCTACGAATTTCCAAATGCACCGGAAGAGGACAGATCCAGATATAAAAAGCATAAGCACACCACTATTGCTTCCGTACCAAATGATGCCACTTATTTCTTTAGATCTGCCGTACAATATTAAATTTTCTAATCACTATAGCATGAAAAATACCAAAATTAATATCCCAATGGCCATTACATTATTGTTTGTTTTGGCCTGTAACAATAAAGAAAACAAATCCAATACCAATCAAGTCGCCGTAGCCGATAAAGATAAAAAAGCAGAAACACCCTCCTCCATTGATTCCCCATGCGAACTTATTTCCTTGGAGGATATAAAAACCATGTTCGTTACAGCAGACTTCCCCATTGAAACGGAGGATAAGGTTCTGACGTATCCTACCTGTATTTATAAGTGGGAAGATGGGCAGGTGTTTAGTGTTAGGAAAATTGCCGATCAAGAACTTAAATTGACAATGCCAAGTGAAGTCTTAATTGTCATGGTAAAAGGGTGTACAGAAGACATGTACAAAAGGTCTACCAAGGTGTATAAACAACCTCAAGAAATTCCCAATTTAGGCGATATGGCCGTTTGGGACTCAAGAATGTCACAATTGTCCTTCCTTTCCCAAGGGTATATGTTCCATGTTCACGTTAAAGTATCTAACGAAGATCAGGAAAACATGAAAAAAGCCATTGAAGTTTCAAATTTAATAGCAACCAAACTGAAGTAATCTAAAATATCAAAATAGAAAACCGACCCGTAAAGACTTATGAAATCTATAATCTTTACGGGTAATCGTTTTACTTATTTTTCAAGGGAAAAAATAAATTTCGCCCCCTCTCCCAACGCTGATTCCACACTTATAGCTCCATCTAATTTTTCCACAATTTTTTTGACCGTTGCCAGGCCTATTCCATTTCCACGAACCCCAAATTTATCCTTTGCGGCCAATTTTTCGAAAATATTAAATATTTTATCCTGATGAATTTTTGCAATACCAGGTCCGTTGTCCTTTACGTAAAAGAGGAAATGGGTATCAGATTCCGATATCCCCAATTCAATTTCAACTATTTCCTTATCATGGTATTTAATGGCATTGGTAATCAAATTAATAAGTATTTGATGTAAGGCCGTTTTATGCACTTTTATATGTGTCAAGTCCGATTTTAAAACTAGTTTTAATTGGTGATCATAATTAAAAAGTCCCTCTAAATCGGTTTTCAACCTTTGTAGGTCTATATTGGATTTTCCCTCGCGTAATAGACTTTCGGACTTACTGTATTGTAGCAGACCATCAATTAACCCTATAAGATTACCGGAGGAGCCAATGATCATTTCCAACATTTCCAAACCATCAGCATCCAGAATGCCCTTATATTGTTCCCGGAAAAGTTGTGCCAAACTGGAGATATTTATCAAGGGCGTTTTAAGGTCATGGGCGGCAACTTGGGCAAAGCGTTCCAGGTCCTCATTTTTTTCCTCCAGTTCCATAATGGTCCTTTCCAATTGCTGCTTGTTTTTTCGGAGTTCCAGTAAATTTATCACCTGGTTGGAAAGGGCGGACAAAGAACCTATTTGACTTTGACTTAATAAATTGGGCTTATTGTCTATGACGCACAGGGTTCCCAACGGAAGTCCGGCCGCACTTACCAATGGCACGCCCGCATAGAAAATAACATGTGGGTCACCTGTAACCAATGGATTATCATGAAAACGCTCATCCTTTCTGGCGTCCTGTACTATAAACACATCGTTTGGAGTATTAATGGCATGGCCACAAAAGGCATACTCCTTAGGGGTTTCGGAGGCATCCAAACCGTAATGGGATTTAAACCACTGCCGCTTATCATCAATAAGACTAATAAGCGAAATTGGAGTTCCGCATATTTCTGCAGCAATCTTGGTTATATTGTCATAATCGGACTCCGGAAGGGTGTCCAGGATAGAATAGGATTTCAAATCCTTTATTCTTTCCTCTTCGTTTTCAGGGATTTTAGGTGCTTTCAGGGCTTTATAATTTTTAAGACTTGCCAGGTTTAGAATACCATTTTTTTGGTAATACCATCTAGCGTATATTTTACAGTAAAGGTAAGGGTTTTAAGATTGGCCATTAACTGCGCGTACTCCTTCCCATTGGTCCACAGTATGTCCAATTCACTGTCCGGGGAATCATTAATTGTTACCTTACCCTTAAATGCCTCTAAGGTATTTCTCAACTTCATCATTGCCAATTGACCGATCACAACATCTTTTTTTAGTCCATTTTCAACGTCCTGCAAAGACAAAGTTGTTCTGTTAATTTCCTTATGCCCCCCACTACCTCCTTTATCAGCAGCCTCATAATCGTTTTTTCCGGCAAAAATATCCAAATACCACACCTGTGGAATCCCTGGCATAAACAGTTGTATAGCTCTTGCCAATAACAGCTTCTGTTCATTTTCCCCCAAGGCACTAAAAAAGGTAGCGTTTACCTGATAATAGGAAATCTTTTTCCCTGATGGATCATACAAATTTTTGACCCTTCCTCCCCTTTCCATAATCTTGTTCATGATATCCTCAATCTCCTTATCCAACAACAAACCTTTGCTATAAACACCATTTACCTCCTTGCCCCTTAGATCCAAAACAGGTATCCCGTCATGGCATCCCAACATGTTTACGGTTTTGTAGCCTTTCCCTATTATTTCTTTGGCCCAAACCAACAGTGCCTTGTTGGTACCATTCTCCAGGGTGTGAATGGTGAGTCCCGGCAGGAAAAAATCGTAGATATAATAGCCTTCTGCGGCCACCTCATCATGTAGATGAAGTCCGTATTCTGCATGAATCTCCGGCAGCAACATTAAATCGTTCTTTTGCGCTATTTGCTTTATGCGATCCAGATACTCCCAAGTACCCGGCTTATTGAAAAAGTTGGATTGCCCCACCTCCTTATGCAGATAGGCGAAAGCATCCAACCTTAGAATTTTACAGCCAAAACCCTTTACTTTTTCCAAGGTTTCCTCATAAAAATCCCAAACCAAGGGAGATTTGGCGTTGACATCCATTTGCCCCAAATAGGAGCGATTTCGATTTACGATTTGCAGGATTTCACTTTTGAATTGGTTGCAGTCGCCAAAATCCAGGTTGCTAAAATCTTCACCTATTTCGATAGCCCTATTTACCTTGTCACAGATTGATGAACCCTGACCTCTTGATAACCCTTTTAAACTTACCAAATGGTCTGGAGTAATTACCCCATAATCAACATGCTGATAAAAGGTATTCCAATAGGGCCTTTCCGTTCCATCGGGGAAAAGCACTTTTAAAATGGGCAATCCGGATTTCCTCATAAAAAGTTTGGACAGGAACTCCTCCTTGGGAATTATCACTCCATCCTCCCCCATTTTCCCATTGCCTTCCCAGAACTCGTTCCAGTTGATGAAAAAGTCCTTGAATTTTGAGTCATCCCCATGTTTCAATAAATCTTTGAACTGAGGAGAGGCTACCGATAAATGGTTTAGAACAATATCAAACTTCAGCTTTATATTTAGCTTATCCAATGCCTTTAGATCATCTTCGGAAACCAATTCCTTATTTAAATCATAATCTATAATGGAAAACCCTCTATCCAAATCACTGTTAAAAAAAGTAGGCAATACATAGAACAAAGAGAACACATCTTTGAACTCTGGCATTTTTAACATCGTAATCAGGTCGTTCAGATTAGTTCCAATGCTATCTGGATAGGCATTGATCATGACACCTTTATCAATGGTTTTGCTGTTTGATTTGATTTCTGCGGACATTTACTTTTGCGAATTCAATACTAACCGTTCAGTTAATGGATTAAAATTTATAGTAGTTCGGATAATATATTGATGTTGTCCGGCAACCTACCCACGTTCTGCAGTTTTAGGGCTGCGAGTTGCAAGGCCACCTCCAAGCATTTTTCAATAGGCTTTTCTTTGATATAGGCGAACAAAAACCCTGACCAGAATGCGTCTCCGGCACCAGTGGCATCCATCACATTATCTACCTTTATAGCAGGCAATTGAATAATTTCTTTTCCTTTTTGCGATAATTTAACCCCAAGGCTGCCCAGGGTAAGACATACGGTTCCCACACCTGCCTCATGAAAGAAATTAAATATTTCATCATGCGACAATTTCTTCTCAAAAAGCCTTAACATATCGTCCTCGCTTATCTTTACCAAAGGATCGAACTTACAATACGCCTTTATCACTTCTAGCGCCCTTGCCTGACTGTCCCACAATTTTTTGGCATAATTTACATCTATGCTCAATTTACAGCCTAAATTGTATGCTTCCTCTGCCTTTTTTAAAATGGTGGTTTGGGCCGGATCTTTACTTAGGGCAAAACAGGTAGTATGAAATATGGTGGTGCTTTCAAGGACACCCTTGCTGATCTGGTTTTCGGTAATACGATAATCGGCTTCCCGAAAAGGAATAAAATCTGGAGTACTCTCGGTCCTTGAAACAAAAATAACACTGGTAGGCTTGCCCTCTACAGTCTTGATATATTTTGTATCGACCCCTACCTCTTTTAGTCGCTTAAAAACATAATCCCCAAAAGCATCGTTCCCCACCGTGGCTACCAAAACCGATTTCAGTCCCAATCTAGCGGAATTCATGGCCACATTGGTAGGAGATCCGCCCAAATATCTATGATAATCCCTTGTTTCGTTGATATTCACCCCTGTTTGGTGCCCAATAAAATCTACAAGTACTTCTCCAATACATAGAATGTCTATGCTTCCCATATTATCTTTCAATTTATTATTCTTGTAATACATTAGGCCTTAAACCCCAATGCTTGGTAAAATCAATCAATACTATTCAATACGTCTGTCCGTCCTCCTATTTAATCAACTTGTACCTTGGCATAATCCTTGGAAATAAAGAAACACGAAATGGCACCCAGGATAAAACAGACCCCTACAAAAGCCAATGCATTTCTTGGATCGCCCAAAAACAATGAATCATAAAAAAATGGTACGGTAGCCATACTTATAAATTGGGGAACCACTATAAACATGTTAAAAATGCCCATGTATACCCCCATACGCTCCTTGGGAACCGAATACGATAGAATAACATAAGGCACCGCCATAATGGATGCCCAAGCAACCCCCACCATAAACATACATATATAAAACATGGTGGTCGTGGTCGCAATTTGCATAGCAATAAAACCAATGGCCCCTATCATTAAGAAAACGGCATGCGTTAATCTATGTCCCAATTTTTTTCCTATCCATGGAATGGCAAAGGAAATTGTAAAGCAGGCCACACTAAATATGGCCAGACTTATACCCCCATAAAAGGCTCCCTTTTCAAAATCCGGATGTTCCGGTGATGCAGCACCAAATACGTGGCGTGAAATGGCCAGGGAAAGATATTGCCACATTAACGGCAGGCCGTACCAAACAAAGAACATGACCCACCACAGCTGTTTCATTATTTTGGGCATATCCTGAAATGCCTCCTTGATTTCAGTAAAAACTTTGGCAATACTTCCTTTTTCCCTCTTTAGTTTTTCAATATCCTCTGGAGGATATTCGTCCGTGGTAAAAATGGTCCATAACACAGTACCCAGCATGACCATTGCCCCTAAGACGAAGGAATATTTTATAAAATTCGGAATCCCATTGGCATTCTCGAGCTCAACGATTTCGCCATATGCCCCAAGGGTTATGATTCCCAATAAACCTAGTATCCAAGGCATAATATTTGCTGAAAATTGTCCTAGGCCAACAAAAAAACTCTGTACCGAAAACCCTAAGGTTCGCTGTTCCTGTGGTAATTTGTCCGCAATAAAAGCTCTAAAGGGTTCCATGGCAATGTTCATAGAGGCATCCAGAATCCATAACAGTCCTGCCGCCATCCAAAGCGTGGAGGAATAGGGCATAAAAATCAGGGCAATACTCGCTATAACAGCACCCACTAAGAAATACGGGCGTCGACGTCCCAATTTTGTCCAAGTTTTATCGCTCATGGCCCCTATGATGGGCTGAACTAACAATCCTGTAAGCGGTCCTGCCAGCCACAACCACGGAATTTGCGCCTCATCTGCCCCTAAATATCTGTAAATAGGACTCATGTTGGCCTGTTGCAGACCGAATCCGAACTGAATACCCAGAAATCCGAAATTCATATTCCAAATTTGCCAGAAACTTAACTTAGGTTTGTTTAACATAGGTATATTGATGGAGGTTAGAATATTATTTTCTTAATATGTCAAAAGTTTATTGGAACCTTCTTCAAGGTTATCCTTCCATTTCAATAAGCAGGTAAAGGCCAAAAGATACATGCCCTATCTCCAAAATATCGTATCAAAAGAACCTACTAAAGCTATGCATTTCATTTGATAATCTTGTTTGTTTTTTTTTAAAAGTCGTCCCTATAAAGATGGGTAGCAGTCCTCTAGTTTCATGGAGGTCATAACGAAATAAGGAATAAAAAGTAAAAGAGCTGACCTTAGTCACCTAAACATCAACTCTATTTACATTTCAATCGAAAAAACAATCAACCAACCTAAAAAATCTATATTTCGTCCCAGGCCTTCCTGTCCATCAAGATGATGGTATTCCAACCTAGTTATTTACATCTTTTCACCATCTGTCCCACCAACCAAAAATCGTTTCTCAATTGACTATTTAACAAAGGGATTTTGAACGATTTTGGAGCATCAATATTTAGTAAGTTTTGGAACAATCTTGGTGTAAGTTATATCTAAAATTGGCTTTAAATATTAAATTGATTAACGAAAACGATTTCGAAATGAACGAAAACGTTTTAGATTTTCTATTTTTTAGTATATTTAATATAAATCCACACCCAAGATGAAACCTGTTACCTTAAAAGAAATAGCAGATCAACTTAATATTTCTGTGACTACTGTTTCAAAAGCCCTAAAGGACTATCCGGACATTAGTAAAAAAACCAAGGCCTTGGTGAAAGAGTTGGCCCAGACCCTGAACTATAAGCCCAATGCTTTTGCCGTAAACCTAAGGACCAAGGAATCCAAGACCATTGGCCTGATAATTCCAGAAATTGTACACCATTTTTTTTCCAGCGTTATCAAGGGCATTGTTGCCCAGGCAGAAAAAAAAGGATATCTGGTCATAATTCTTCAGTCCAATGAATCCTATGAATTGGAAAAAAAACAGATTCAACTGTTATTGAGGCAACGCGTTGATGGTATTTTAATATCCTTGGCCAATGGCACTGCAGATTATAATCACCTTACCGATGTTCTGGCCCAGGATAAACCCTTGGTAATGTTCGATAAGATTGCCAAATTGGTAAAATGCTCCAAGGTTATCATCGATGACAGAAAAGCAGCCTATGTGGCAACACAACATTTAATTGATACAGGCTGTAAGCGAATTGCCCATTTCAGAGGCGCCCTTTTGCCTCAAAATTCCATTGACCGGTTTCTTGGTTACAAAAAGGCCCTATTGGATAATAATATGCCGTACGATCCTTCTCTGGTCTATATATGCGAATGTGGAGATAATAGTTTTGAAGAGGGAAAAATGAATGCGCGCCAATTGCTAAAAGACCACAAGGATGTGGATGGTATTTTTATAAATACGGATTTAGTTGCTATTGGCGCCATTACTGAATTCAATGAACAAGGTGTAAAAATTCCAGAAGATATTGCGGTCGTAGGATTTAGCAATTGGTTTATGTCCTCCGTAATTTCCCCAAGTTTAACCACGATAGACCAACCAGGGTATGAGATGGGAAAGGCAGCTTTTAAACAACTTTACAAGGAAATGCAACAGGTGAAAAATAAAGAAGCCATTGTTTATAAGGACATTGTTTTGGAAACAGGCCTAATTAAACGGCAATCCACCAAAGAGGTTCTGCTGGGTGAAGTTTGATATTGGTGCTGAAATTAAGATATGTATTTAGGTTTATATTTCTGTAAATAAGCCAACCTACACGTACAACTGACGCCCTACCATGAATTCTATTCATTGCCTTTGTTCTTCCCCTTCCGCTTTAATTGTACTATTGTCGGGTGTCATTGGGACTTACTAATTCATACCGAATAACTACGAATGATTAAAATGTTTATAGGACGTAGGTAAGTTCTTCATTATAACGTACTAGAGGTAATTCAGTTTAAAATTGACGGTGCATTACCAACAATAGTTCCATATCACCCAAACCACTTACTGACAAGTTAAAAGGCATTTTAAAAATTAGTCATCCTCGTTATAATTCACGATGGTTGAAACATACTGCCAAAAAACAAGTGGCAAATAATAAACCCGATAACCGAAAGGATTATACCTATTAAAAAAACATCAAAAGATTTTCGCAAAAGCCTGTGTTTTCTATCAATTGATTTCCCAAGATAAAAAGTATCCAAAGCTATTGATTTATAGAGGTCGTCCCCTTTATAAATTAAATTGGTCAGTTGGTCGGAATATTCCTTTTCCTCCATACCGTGAAAATTACCGAAATACAATAAATTGGCAACTTTTGTATTGCCATGCGTGAGTTCTGGTCGTGTGGCCAAAACGGCAAAAGTTATAGATATTAAATTAGTAAGAAGCATCATAACCGCAGGGAAAATTAAATGTGGATCCTTGTCCAATTGCTGCATTACGGTACCTATAATTATGGAAAGAATCAAGGCATTTATGGTTATTAGAATATGAGATTTTCGGTCGATCATGGTATTCAACGTATAATGATTTTTGGACACCAACCGGAAGAGTGTTTCGGCCCCACGCTCAGATCTTGGTTCTACTTTTGCCAGTTTCTTTTTAAGTTCCTTGAGCCTATTTTTATCAATGCCAAGTTCTTCCATTAGTTGATGGTCTATTACTTTGTTTATTTTCTTGGTCTCTTTTTGTGATTCGTCCATAACGTTATACTTTTTGTTCCAATCAATTTTAAATTGGTCCTGTTATGGCAATGCTATGTAAATACACCCATTTACCATAAAAAATTTATTGCCTTTTTCCTCTTACTGAACTATTTTACTGATACTTTCATTAAAAAAAGTAATAGCCATTGCTTCGTCGACATTTTTCATGGGTAGCACTGCCCCCTTAAAATCTTCATTCATCCAGTCGCCGTAAGTAATCGCATCAAATTCACTGGTATCAATACTTTCATGCCCTTTATAACCGGAGGTGTACAGATAAAAGTCATCTATGATAGAATCAGGAATGGCCATTCCAAAACCTACTCCAATCGGATTACTAGTGCCAATAATTTCGTAGCCCCCTGTATCAAAATGATGGGGCCATACGCGAATAGTTGTACTCAGCATCATTTTATTGACTACGCTTTCTAGGGCGCGTTGGGCAATTTTTCGATAACCCAGCATCTTGTCCAAGTCATCTTGCAGAGGTTTTGAAAATACAAAATCATCGGTCATCTTACCGTAGGGCAGTTCATAATGAAGTTTGTAACTATAGGTTTTAGACGCACCCAATGTCTTTGTAACCTCCTTTATCCATTTTACAATTTCACGATGCGATTTTCCATCGAGGTATATGGTCATCCGTGTGGTATCGTTGCTTATCCAATGCAATGAAAATTGTACATAATCCAGTGCAATTTTGAATCCGTTATCATTTAAGGGCCAGGTTTCCAAATACCCGGTATTGGCATCGAACCCTAAGTTGGTATGGCTATCATCTTTCTTTTTTTCCAAAAAACTAATTCCGGCCGTGGCCAAGTACTGTGCAGCCAAGTGCATCATGTTTTCCATTATAATTTCTTTTAAGGGGTTATACCCGCATAGTTAATTCCAGTTAAGCGATGCATATCATAATCGAATGTCGATAGGTCATCAAAATTGAACTTTGTAATATCGTCATGACCGCATGCCCGAGCGATTACCTTAATGAGATCATTTGTCGCATCAAAGAAATTTTGCAATTGCTTCGCAGAAGAATCGATTATCAACCTACTGCGAAGCGACTCTTTTTGAGTAGCGATGCCGACCGGACAATTGTTGCTGCCACAAGCACGCATGCCCAGACATCCAATGGCCTGAAGAGCAGCGTTAGAGACGGCTATAGCGTCGGCACCTAACATTAGGGCCTTGGCAAAATCCTCGGCGACCCTGAGTCCACCGGTAATAATCAAAGTCACATGGTCGGCACCGACCTTATCCAAATATTTTCTGGCTCGCGCTAATGCCGGAATTGTAGGCACGTTGATATTGTCACGTAAAATTGTCGGGGCAGAACCTGTTCCGCCACCACGACCATCAAGAATAATATAATCAACGCCAACATCAAGGGCGAACTGGATATCCTTTTCGATATGGCTGGCCGCTATTTTGAATCCTATGGGAATGCCTCCCGTTCGCTCCCGCACCTTTTTAGCAAAAGCTTTAAAATCTTCCACGCCATGGAAATTGGGAAAGGCAGCTGGAGAAATTGCCGTTTCCCCTGCTTTCAACCCTCTAACTTCAGCGATTTCCGCACTTACTTTAGTGCCTGGCAAATGGCCTCCTGTGCCCGTTTTGGCACCTTGACCGCCTTTAAAGTGGAAAGCTTGTACATTATCCAATTTATCCCAAGAAAATCCAAACTGTGCCGATGCCAACTCATAAAAATAGTTGTTGTTATTGGCTTGTTCCTCGGGCAGCATACCGCCTTCCCCAGAACAAATACCGGTGCCTGCCAGTTCAGCCCCCTTCGATAGGGCTATTTTTGCTTCACGGGAAAGTGCCCCAAAGCTCATATCGCTAACGAATAGTGGAATAGCGAGACTCAAGGGTTTCTTGGCGTTGGGCCCGATGACCGTTCGGGTGACGACCTTCTCTTCGTCCAACAGGGGTCTGCTTGCCAATTGGGCCGGCAAGAATTGGATATCGTTCCATTTAGGAAGGGTATTTCTATCTACTCCCATTGATGCGGAAGGCCCATGGTGACCCAAATTTTTTAGGCCGTTTTTGGCAAGCTCCTTTATATAACCTGTGTAAGGTTCTGTATCTTCGGGATGCGTATCGGCATAAGCCCCCAAATATTCGTCCCGCTTGAAGGGCTGCGCATTTTTGCTCAAATAAGCATTAATTTCCGCTTCATCTACATACAGCTTTCCACCATCGGTTTTGGTGGTGAATTTATGTAAAACCTCTTCGTTATTGTACTCGGAAACCCCGGTATCATAACGATAATCCCATCCATGAACACCACAAATGAGGTTATCACCGTCTATATGGCCGTCGGCCATCAATGCTCCTCGGTGGAGGCATCTGCCATACAGTACTGAAAGAGTATCATCAAATTTGACAATGACAAGATCAAGATCGTTGACCAATGCGTGGACCGGTTTTTTATTTTCTAAATCGTCTAGGAGAGCAATTTCTATTGGTTTTTTCATATGTGATTATTTGTTTACCTATTCCCTTATAGTAGTTGAAATTTTCAATTAAGTTTAAATGGTAATACCGACTCCTAAAACTGTTGCTTGTTACAAAAATTAGCTAAATCAATTAATCCGTATAATGTCCGAATATCTAAAGATATTTGTTGGTTCCAAACCAAGACTTTCTTCTTGGTAAAGTTCAGGTGGGACACTAATATCTCCAACATATAACTCACCTACCACACTTTTTGCATCACTTGCAAACAATCCCATTTTCGGCATAGCCAGAGTCAAAGTTGCCAAGGCCCGAATGGCAGGTTCGTAAAGTGTGCCACGGTTTAGATCCAGTCCTGATGGTGTATCCAAGGCCACAATAGGAGTATTTTGGTTATTGGCCCAATGTATCATAGTAGCAGCCGAACTACGAGGATTTCCCTTTAAACTATATCCAATTATCCCGTCAAGAATGGCATCGGGCTTGATAAGCTTGTCCATCCCAGTTTCCGATTCTATGGATACACCCATCCGTTTTAAAATAGTGTATTGATGGGCGGGAATTGGAGTAAATCGTTCGTAGGGGGCAGTGGTAAATACCCTGACCTTTGCTCCCCAATTGTGTAAGCGTCTTGCCGCTACCAAGGCTCCTCCCCCATTTCCACCGGTTCCGGCCAGAACCACTATACTCTTTCCCGATACGTCCCCGTCCAAAAATCGTTCCTTGACAAGAATGGCAAGACAACGGCCAGCATTTTCCATCATCTGGATCAATTCAATATGATATTCTTCTGTCATCAATCGGTCTACCTCAATCATTTGAGGTGTGTTGATCTTTAAGAAATTGGTGTAGCTGCCCTTTATATAAGTATTCATATAACTTGGTTTTGATCCATATTTATGCTTTTCTTAAAGATACTTAAATTGAAATACATCTCAGGTTCCTTAAAAATCACAACCTCACCTAAACTGCAAATATTGAAGCCTTAAGAATTACAACGATTGGAAAAGCGTGTTTTTAGAAATAGACGGGCCTAAGAATCTTCCTGACAATATTCTTGGATAATATTTTAAATATTTTGGCCCAGGCGGTTATTGACCATATTTCTGGAGAGAATAAAATTCACTAAAACTACCAATCACCTTGTTGAGCCTAAAAGAGGAATATCGAAATAATTTGTGAAGTTTATATCGATATCCCAAACTTCTAGGTCTTTCAAACCAACAAAAAAAAACGATTGGAATACAGTTTAAGACATTCGTAATACTCTTCTTGGCTTTGTTTACTAAACAGACGTGGCCCAACAACTTCCTGACAAATTCATAAATAAAAAACAAACCTTTAAATATTATGGCAATTGTCAGGATTACTTATTTCTTCGTCTAGTAGTGGGAATACAAACGCATGTGCGACCTTATTCTGAAAAAATAAAACATGAAAAAAATATTGTTAGTTAGCAGTGCCATACTTTTTTTTGTAGCAATAATCTACTTAAACAATCGCTTCGGGCTGCTATCCATGGCAGGACTCAATGGAAAGGGACTGCCCGCTAAAGTCGTAAAGGGCAACCTGGCAAATGCTTCCGGAATTTCCTTTATCAAAATTGATCATTCCAAATGGCATTCTTTACTCAATAAATATGTGGAGGAGGATGGTAAAGTGGACTACGACGGCTTCATAAATGAAAAAGACGAATTGAATAATTACTTGGAATATCTTTCAAAACAGCTCCCTAACAATGACTGGTCCGTACAAGAACAATTAGCGTACTACATTAATCTATATAATGCACATACAGTAAATCTAATTATCCAGAATTATCCAGTAAAGAGTATAAAAGAAATTGATGGGGCCTGGACAACTGAGTTTATAAAAATAGGCAACAAAGAACTCTCCCTAGGCGCATTGGAGCACAGTATCCTCCGAAAAATGAACGAACCAAGGATTCATTTTGCCATTAACTGTGCCTCGGGCTCCTGTCCAAAATTGCTTAACAAGGCTTATTTGCCAGAAAAACTGGACGACCAATTGGAAGAAGCCGCCCATGGTTTTATCAATTCGGACAATAACAACATTGGTAAAAAAGAGTTGCACTTATCCCGTATCTTCAAATGGTACAAAAATGATTTTTTAGATGGGGACCTTCTTCAATACATAAAGCCATATACCACAGTGATAATCGCACCGGATGCAAGAATTAAATATAAGGAATACGATTGGAGCCTAAACGAAAAGGACTAGTTTTCGTTTCGTTTTATTTTGTCCAAGATTTTTTTCTTGGCCGTATCGTCCATGGATACAGAATCTTTTGGGGTCGAAGACATCAATCGCGAAAGAGCCCGACCTATCAAAGCGGATTGTTTTTCATATGATCGACATGTTTTACAAAAGGCTAAGTGCGTTCTATACTTTAACCTTTCCGTAAAAGATAATTTGGCAGTTTCTTCTAATTCCACCATTTCAGTAATCCTCTTACAGGAAAAAGTTACGCTACCCAAAATTCTTCTGATTATATACATTGCAATTCTATTTAATCCAAAAGTTTTAACGAATCCAATTGGAGTCTATACATTTTTTAAGCATTAATTTCGCGCGGTGCACGATCTGCCAATAATTGGACTGTGTTACCTTCATTTCCTGACATATTTGATCCGCACTTTTATCCGAAAGATACTTGGAAACTATGGCCAACTGCCACTTATCGGGTAAATTGCCTACACAATTTTCCATTATTCCTTTAAATTCCTCGTCGTCCAGAAGATGAACTTCTTCTTCCCATGCCACCTCCTTAGCTGAAGGTAACCAATTGTCATGGGAATCAAAAAAAGAGTTGGTTTGGTTTATGAACTTCAATTCTGCACCCTTATTTGCTTTGGTAGCGGATTTGGCCTTTTTTCGATAATGGTCTATTAATTTATTATTTAGTATGGCAAAAAGCCAGGTCTTGGGCTGACTATTGTGCTTGAAATTTTTGAAACCTTTAACCGCCGACAAAAACGTTTCCTGCACCAAGTCTTCTGCTACTTCTTTTGAAGATGTTTTATGATAAGCCCAGCCGAACAAGGCATCGGAATAGAGATTGAACCAGTTCTCCATTGTTTTATTTGTTTCGCTAACATCTGGCATCTTAAAAATATTAATTGATGAAACTATCCATAGCAGTATAAAGTAAAATATTGGTTAACTATTCGGCCAATACCTCAAACAATTGGACTCCAAATAATACTTTCCCTTACAGAGTCTGTAAAATTCCTTATTAACCAAGGTACTTGAGGACAATATCTTAGGTATTGAATCAGTGATTAAATTAAAATTATTTGGAATGCTTGTCAGGATTAATTTAATGACCGTCTGTTCATTCACAATAATTAAATACAACATGAAGAAAACAATAAAAATTATATCCTTAACATTAGGGGTTGGACTAGTTATAGCCATTGCGGTTGCATATTATATGTTCAACATGCCCAAACGCGATGTACAATCAGCTAAAACAGATTTCAGTGTTTCGTCTACCGATATTGTAAATGAATACCTGGCCGATGCCGCTTTGGCCAATGCGAAATACTTGCAGGAAGAAGGGGACTCCAAAATATTGGCCATTACCGGAACCGTCGTATCCATTAGTGAAGACCTGAACAATCAAAAAGTAATTCTGCTAAAAAACAGTGGGGACAAGGCAGGAGTGAGTTGCACCTTCACAGCAGAAACGAACCAGAACACAGAACACCTACAAATTGGCCAAACTGTAAAGGTTAAAGGCGTAATAAGGTCAGGAGCCGGGTTTGATGAAGACCTGGACCTATATGAAGATGTTATTTTGGAAAAATGTGATTTAGTATCAAAATAGATTAATAACAATTTAAAAACAGTAAAAAATGAAAAAAGTATCAGTAATAGCAGTAGTATTTGCAATTGTATCATTGTATGCCTTTAAGCCGTTGGCAGACAAATTAGTGAGTAAGGATGGCCATATCAGTTTCTTTTCACATACCGCTTTAGAGGACATAACGGCCAATAACTACAAGGTAGTAAGTACTCTTGACAAAACAACTGGAGACGTCGTCTTTTCGGTGCCAATGCAGAGCTTCGAATTTGAAAAAGCGCTTATGCAAAAACATTTTAACAGCAATAAATTCCTGGATACGAAAAAACATCCAAAAGCTAAGTTTACGGGAAAAATAGGGAATCTGGGGGATATTGATTTTTCAAAAGATGGCACCTACACAGCAACTGTAACCGGTAACCTTGACATCAAAGGCGAAACAAAGGTCTTAAATGAAAAAGCAACCATTTCCGTAGAAGGCGAAAAGGTAACCCTCGACTCCAAAATGACTATAGTTTTGGCGGATTACGGTATAACTTTTTCCGGAGGTAAACCATCTACCAACATAGCAAAAGAGGTAGAGGTTACCGTCAAGTCCATATACGCCAAACAGTAGCCTTAAAATAATTTTCAATAACAACACCATGGAACAATATTTAAGAATAGCATTGATTGGAC
This sequence comes from Arenibacter algicola, assembly GCF_018860365.1. Lineage (GTDB taxonomy): Bacteria > Bacteroidota > Bacteroidia > Flavobacteriales > Flavobacteriaceae > Arenibacter > Arenibacter algicola_B. The sequence continues at coordinate 602,056 of NZ_JAHKPO010000003.1, read as the reverse complement.
TGTTGATCAGTTTTTTAGGTTCGCTCCCTTTGGGAACCTTAAATATTACTGCTTTTCAAATTGCCGCTTTTCAAAATGTTTGGAATGCCATTACCTTCTCCCTTGGTGTTGTTCTTGTAGAATTGGTTGTGGTTAGGCTTACCCTAATGGGAGCAAAAACCCTGGATCTGGGAAATAGAATTTTTTTATATCTGATGCCACTGGCCGTACTTCTTTTAATGTATATGTCCTATTCAAGTTTTAGTACTATTGGGCATCCCTTGGATTTAAAAGCCAATACCAATGTAATCCCTATGGTAAAATCCTCTTTTATTTTGGGATTGTTGTTGAGTGCCCTTAATCCTATGCACATTCCGTTTTGGATGGGTTGGAATAGCATATTGGTATCCAAAAATAAATTAAACAACAACAGGGGCATGTATTCCTTTTACATTCTCGGAATAGGTTTAGGCTCTACATTGGGATTGCTCATTTTTATTCTTACCGGTAAATATGTTTTTCAAAACTACCAGCATTTCCAATATATAATATCGTATGGCACTGGTGCTCTATACCTAGTCTTTTCAACATATCTACTGTTTTTGTACTATAAAAAACACCTAAAACCAATTATAACTTAATAATTATGTTCAATTCCTCTTTTCAAACTCTAGAGTCGTTCAAGGAAGTGCTTACGCAACTTCCGGAGGCTATTTACACCAAACCGTGTCCAATCTTATCCAATGCCACCATTGGACAGCACACAAGACATATTATTGAACTATATCAGTGCCTTGTACAGGGATATGGGACCGGATCGGTTTCCTATGATAGGCGCCAAAGGGACAAAAGGATAGAGACCGATGTGCATTTTGCCACTTTTCAACTAGTGCAAATTCAGATCAGCCTTGAGAAACCAAATAAAAAATTGAATATATCCTTTGATTTGAATGGACACGAACAAGAATTGGAATCCAACTATTTTCGGGAAGTAATGTATAATCTGGAACATACCATACATCATGAGGCCCTAATAAAGGTGGGCATCAATCTCTTAACGGACATTAAGCTCCCTGATTCTTTTGGGGTAGCGCCTTCTACATTAAAATACAGAAAACAATGTGCACAGTAAGTTTTATTTCGACAAACAATAAATTTATTATCACCTCCAATCGGGATGAACATACCTCACGTCCCACGGCTATTGAGCCCAAGGAAGAAATAATTAATGGCAGTAAGATAATATACCCCAAGGACCCCAAGGCAGGGGGAACCTGGTTTGCCATTAAAGAAAATGGCATGATCGCTGTTTTGCTCAATGGCGCTTTTCAAAAGCACATCCCTAAAGACAATTATTCAAGGAGCAGGGGTTTATTGTTATTGGACATCATCAGCAATGCAAATCCTTTCTTATGCATATCTGAAATAGCCTTGGAAAACATAGAACCCTTTACCCTTATTCTATTCGACGCTGAAATATTGATTGAATTTCGTTGGGATGGTACCAATAAGCACTTTAAGGAAATGGATATGGAAGAAAATCACATTTGGTCCTCATCCACACTGTACGACCCTCCTGTAATTCGTGGCCGTGAAGCCCTTTTTACAAAATTTATAAACGGTACGGAAAAACTGGATGAAGACAAGATTATCGATTTTCATATGGAGAATAATGACGATTACGAAAATGGCTTCGTCATCAATAGAAATAATGCCCTAAGAACATTTAGCGTTACCCAGGCGGTTTTTGAAGAGAATGAAATTTCCTTAAATCATTTGGACCTACTGAACAAAGGGAAACATTCAATTTTAATGCGCCTCGGTTTAATGACAAAACAGTTGATATGAATTATCTACAATTAAAAATATTTCGTTTAAAACATTGGGAATATTGGCCCATGTGGGCAATATACTACCCTATTTTCCCAATATGGGCCTTTTTCGCGATCAAGGCGAGATCCTTTTTTTTCTTTAATGCCGTAAATCCAAACATTAAAAATGGAGGAATGGCCATGGAATCAAAAAAAGAAATCTACGATATTATCCCTTCCCAATACATTCCAAAAACATTATTGGTCAAAAAAAATTCGCTCTTAAAAAATATACTGCAAGAAGCATTGGCGGCCGGAATCAATTTTCCAATGATTGCCAAACCCGATATAGGTTTGAAAGCATTAGGTGTTGAAAAATTGGAAAATAGTAACGATCTTCTGTCTTATATGATTAAATCTTCAAAAGATTTCCTGATTCAGGAACTCATTGAATATCCTAACGAAATAGGATTGTTCTATGTTCGGTTTCCTGATGAAAATAAGGGTACTATAACTGGCATTGTTTCCAAGGAATTTTTAGCCGTTAAAGGTAATGGGCAGGACTCAATACTACAATTGATCCAACAGAATCCAAGAAGTTATTTTCAGTTGGCATCCTTAAAACAAAAGTATGGACAGGCCTTGGGTCAAATATTGAAAGCCGGTGAAAATTTTATTTTAGTGCCTTATGGGAGTCATACTCGTGGAGCAAAATTTCTGGACGTATCCCATCAAATAAACAATGAATTACTAGAAACCATCAACAATATTTGTGTACAGATTCCAGGATTTTACTTCGGGAGATTGGATATTCGTTACGATTCTTTTGAAGAACTATCCGCCGGAAAGAATTTTAGCATAATTGAAATAAACGGAGCTGGTAGCGAACCTACCCATATCTATGACCCCAAACATTCCCTGTTCTTTGCATGGAAGGAAATCTCAAGACATTGGAAACTGCTGTATCAGATTAGCCGGATAAACCATAGTAAAGGTCACAAATACCTTAGCTTCAAAGACGGACGGAAAATGTTGCGGGCAAATAGCAAACTGGAGGCACAGTTGAAATTGATTTAAAATGAACACACATTTCCTTTACACATTTATGATTTCGATTTTTCTGAATACCATAGCCCAGGCACAATCAGACAATAAAGAATTGAATCTAAAAGTGACAAATTTAGGATTATCCGTTCAAGTTTATCCTGCAGGTATTATCCCAACGGTTAACCTGGAACAATATTTAACAAAACGTTCCTCACTGGTCTACCGACTAGGCGCCAATATAGTGGACCGCCAAGATTTTAGTACCGAAAATGATGAGGAAAAGGGAGGGGGATTTGGAGCTTCCATAGGGTATCGAATTCACTATCCATTGCAGAATGGAGAAATTATTGCAGGCATAAATATGGATGTCTGGAACCTATGGATTGACTGGAGAGACAAATTACCCTTTCAAAATATGACATCGGGCACCACCTATACCTTGGTCTTACAACCTTGGTTGGAGACCGGTTATTTTTTCCATCTTAAAAACTCCAACTCAAAAATTGGAATAACTACTGGTTTTGGCAGGGAAATCAACACCATTGTGGACGGGAAACAGGTAGCACAGGATTGGATAGCCAGTGTTACGGTACAATATGTACTTTCCCTAAATAAGTAGGTTGAATATGCCTCCATTTATTTCTCTGCCTAGAACATTTTTTTTATTCCTTTTACTATATACAGTCGGCTATGGTCAGATTCCAAAAAAGCAATTCAATGAAAGTGATTTTGACCTTGAACAATACTCAGAATTTACCGCCAATAAAATAATACCCATTGATTTAACCTCTCAAGTATTAGTGGCACTTTCCTTTTATCCCCAACTGAGTACGACGAAAATTATCTTTAGGAATCGTGATAGGAAAACCCCTCTTAGCTCGCGACCAAGTATTTGGAGTATATTAAAGAAAAAAGAAAATCGCACATACATTATTACCATTAGTTCCTTGTCCAGCAAAAAACTAACCCCAATTCTGTATTCAAATTTGCCCTACAATACACAAATTGGGGTTTTAGGTCATGAATTGGCACATATTTCAGATTATGGTACTAAAAATAACTGGCAATTGTTGGGCCTGTTCCTAAAACTGATACGCTCCAAAAATGTAGATAAATTTGAATACCGTACCGATCGCAGTTGTATAGCACATGGCCTAGGCTACCAATTGTATGCTTGGAGCAAATATGTAAGACAGAAATTACAAATTCCGGAATGGCGCGGGGAACCGGATAGGAATTACAAAAAGCGAAAAATTTCCCAACCCCAACGGTATATGAATCCTTTTACAATTGAATGTTATATGGATTCCTATGATCTCTATAAAAATATTAGATGAAAGATGCCAACTTATACTATTCTAAGTCCTTAATGCCATCCAAAATTCCTTACTCTTAAATAATTCACATAAATCATTCCGTAGTGTCAGCCCGCTTAACCCCTGGCCCAAAAGCCTTCCAAATCTTTTTGATGGCTATAACTACCAATAAACACAAAAAACCAATAACGAGACCGGTAATAAATTCGCCCAAAATAGCCGGTATGCCAATAAGCCAATGATGTAGCCATTCAATTTTATGCACAAAAATGCCCCCGACCACTAGAACCAGGCCATTCGGCTTTGACTTCTTTCCAAACCTCTGGCCGCTCCGCTAACTATTTTCCCCTATAAAATGGTAGATCCTGTTGAGAAGTTCCTTGGGATCGTCTATTATAAAAGAAGGGGCAAGTATGTTCGCAGCATGCACCTCACGTCTGGTAAGGTTGTTGGTTACGGCAAAGACGTTCATCCCTGCCGCAATTCCGGCCTTAATCCCATTTAGCGAATCTTCAATTACCAAACATTCTTCAGGTTCCATTTTGAGCATATCTTTAACTTTAAGGTATATCTCCGGATGCGGCTTTCCCTGTACAATATCATCGCTGGTAAGGATAAAATCTAATTTTCCCCGGATTCCCATGGCCTCGATCACCTTTTCAGCCTCACGGCAATGCGACATGGTGGCCAGCACTGTTCGAAAATTATCCCCGTGAACTCTACGTAGCAAATCAAGGTTATACTTACAAAAATGACCGGATAGGAGGTTTTTATCGTTGAGCATTTGATGGTATATGGCAAGCCTGCTTGTAATAATCCTCTCTTTGACAGTTTCTGAATCAAGGCCGTCCAAATGTTCCGATAAGGGCTTTTTGTATTCCTCAAAAAGTCCATCCACAACTCCGGCCCTGGGAAGCCCCACATACTTCCCGAAACTGTCCATCACCATTTTTTGTAACACCGACCCCTTTGTCAAAATCTGAATGGCCTGGGCATAGGATTCCGCCTTTAATATTTCGGTATGTACCAGGGTTCCATCAAGATCAAAAATTATTGCTTTTATCATCTTGTCCTTAAATTGGCCATAATTATTGAAAAGTGTAACTTTTTTTCACCATCTCCGATAGTCTAAAGTATCCGTATGCATAATTTTCCGGATTGCTAACATTGACACAATTTCCTTTAAGGGGGACGGGAGTAGAACTAAAAAGACCAGTACCTCCCGACTGTTCTATAAGTATCCCTATGAAATTGGAATACTGTTCGGAGATACCGTAAAACTCGATATCAATGATATCACCAGGAACAAATGCCTCTATTTTATCCGTGCTTTCATCTTCCTCCTTTTCAAAATACCAACTAATTTCGTTCCCGTTTATAAATTCATCATCCGCATCCTCCAGATAAGGCAAAAGATCGCCCCGTTCTTTGAACTTAAAAAGGTAATAATTTTCTTCCTCTTCGGGATCAGTAAATATAACGTTAACTTCAAGATCCTCATCGTTAAAACCTTTTTTTCGGGATTGGGTAAGGTCTGAAATATCTACTACCGGCATTAATTTCTCCGTGGCCGTATAGGTTTCATTATTATAAATAACTTCCAAGGTATATGTCCCGTTTAATACCGGTACAAAAGATGTCGTGGTATATTCCCCATTGTTTTGGTCTTCAAATGCATATGTTGCCCCATTAGCGTTGTTAGTGACGATAACGGAGGCCCCGGTTACACTGGAATTGTTATTGTTGCCAAAATAGGGCATGGAAGTGCTTAGCTTAATAGTTTGTTCATTCCCTGAAGTTCCTTTTTCCCAATCCAAAGAGGCTTCGATAGTTAATCTTGCCGGTGCCGTTTGCACGTCAACATCTATTACATCTGTACAGGCACTAAAGGTAATCAGGATGGAAATAATTGCAAGTGTTATATATGTCTTCATTTTCTATTAAAATTTAAAGTTATAGGTTACTGATGGCACAATGCCGAAAATTGCCGTTCTGGTGGCTTCATTGGCTCCCGTATCCACATTCTGTCCAAAAGAGATGGAAGCTGCATTTTTGTGATTATAAACATTATATAAACCTAGGACCCACTCCCCTTTCCATCTATTATTGGGTTTTCTATTGGGTCTATAAGTAGCGGAAACATCCAATCTATGATACGCTGGCAAGCGATCGGAATTTCTATCCGAGTAACTGGCAATGGACAGGTCTTCATAGGTATACTGACCGTTGGGATAAGTAACCGGTCTACCTGTTTGAAAGACCAGATTGGTCCCAAACGACCATTTCTCATTTAATTCATAGGCCCCTGTCAAAGAAAAATCATGGGTCCTGTCATAAGCGGTGTTGTACCACTTTCCATCACTGATTCCCAAACCTCCTGCATTGCCTCCTGGAGTTCGTTGTTCAGATTTTGCCAAGGTATAGGCAAACCATCCGGTAAACCTACCTTCATTTTTCCTGGCCAAAAATTCAAGCCCATAAGCCCTTGATTCCCCATTCAAAATTTCTGTCTCAATATTGTTGGCCCCTATTAAATCAGATCCGTCTATATAATCTATTCTGTTATCCGTGGTCTTGTAATAGGCTTCCACCTCCATGGAATACATTTTATCGTTGAAATTTCTAAAATAGCCCAAGGCATATTGATCCGACAATTGTGGTTTTACAAATTTGCCGCTGGGTGTCCAAACATCCAGAGGCGTAACCGAAGTGGTATTGGACAATAAATGAATATACTGTGCTGCACGTGAATAGCCGGCCTTTACTGAAGACAAATCGTTCAACTGAAATGCAAGGGAAAGCCTTGGTTCCAAATTGCCAAAAGTTTTAATAGTTTCACTTTTCCCATAATAGGTCTCCCCTACTGCAGTACCTCTTTCGTAAATACCCAATAGTTGGTTATACACCACTGGTTTATCATCCGCATATTCTGTCATTGCCTGCCCTCCCATGCGACTAAATGTGCTATAACGAAGGCCGTACTGTACCGTTAACTTATCGGTTAGCTTATGTTCCGCATTAATGTACAGTGCACTTTCAAACGCTTTTTTACGGTCCAGGGACAATGGATTAATTTCCGATGATTCTGAAGTAGGCCGAATTTGCCCCGGATCAAAATCGTAATAAATACCACTTGCCCCAAAATCCAGTTTAAATTTTTCACTGGTATAATACTTTAAATCATATTTTATATTGTAGTTGTTTATAGAGGAAATCCAATCGAACTCTTCAATTACAATACCCAGGTCATAGTCGTACTTGCTATATATCAATGATAGGTTGGAAAACAATCTATCATTAAAAATATGGTTCCATCGCAAATTTCCCGACAAGTTTCCGTAACTGCTATTAAAACTTTCCCCTAATTCAAAGGCATCCCTACCAAAATATCCGGAAAGAAAGAGCTGGTTATTCCCATTAAGGTTGTAATTGGTCTTAAGATTCAAATCATAAAAATTTGCACTGTTGTCTTTTCCTGCAGCCTTCAACAGCAAATGGGCATATGATCCTCTTCCAGCAATTAAGAAAGAACCTTTTTCATTGAACATAGGGCCTTCCAAGGCCAATCTGCTAGAAATAATTCCGATTCCCCCGGTCATGGCAAAATTTTTGCTATTCCCATCCTTTTGGCGTACATCCAAAACTGAAGAGGTTCTTCCTCCAAATCGCGCAGGAATACCTCCCTTGTACAATTTAATATCCTTGATGGCATCTGCATTAAAGACCGAAAAGAATCCTAGTAAATGGGATGTGTTGTAAATAATGGCCTCGTCCAAGAGTACCAAATTTTGGTCTGCCGCACCACCTCTAACATGAAACCCACTGGAGCCCTCGCCATTATTGGTAACTCCTGGAAGCATTTGTAGGGATTTTATAATATCCAACTCCCCTAATACCACTGGCATTTGTTTTACTGTTTTAATGTTTAGTTTGGAAACGCTCATCTCCGGCTTTCTAAGGATAGCACGTTCCGGTTCCTCGGCAGTCACCACAATTTCGTCCAGTTGGGTAGAAAACTCCATGATTTCAAAATCTATTTTTTGATCCCGATCTAGGACTATTTCCTTTTTTAATTCAGTAAAACCGATATAGGAAATAATAATTTTGTAATTCCCTTTTGGAGCGGTAAGGGAGTAAAAACCATATTCGTTGGTGGTAACACCTATCGTGGTCCCCTCCAAAAAAACAGAAGCCCCAAAAAGGGCCTCCCCATTACTCCCATCCGCAATGGCACCACTTACGGTATACCTTTCCTGAGCGGATAATACTGTTGTGAATAATAAAAATGTTAGAAAAATATTTTTCATTCTTTGATTATTGAATATTTCTTTAATGATTGTTCGTTTGTTCTTTTTTAATAAGTACCTATGACAGCCCTATGCCGTTACCTTGTAGTTTTGATTGATGAATAAACCTCCTAAGTGTATTGGGTACCTCTGCTGATTACTTGTTAATTTTTGCTACATCTAATTTGCTTTATACTTACAGTGGTTAAAATTTATTTTTTTGTTCCTTCTTAATCCATATTACCAAATAGGCATGTGCCTACATTATCTTTTCCCTGGTTGGTCCAACCCAATAAACCGATGGTTCCATTAGGTACTGTCAAGATTCTTTCCATAATTCCTCGGCAAAATTGTGAATTCATTTCCTTTCAAACGTTCCGTAATGAAAATCCGAACCTTATTTTGAGAATAGTGTTTCATTGGGATTTGCAATTCGGCTAGAGGCTATGTTGGAATTTAGTAATGTGGACCAAGAGCCTCTATGGGAATATCCGTTTCCAGAATATAGATGCACTATACCTTTCCTAGGCCTACTTGTAATTTTGGCAATAACACTTTCTATTACCAACCACCTAAAAAATAATAAACTGCCCCCCTCAACAAAGGATGCTAATTCTCTATTTTGATTTCTTGATTTCAATTTTTGATATTCATGTTTATGATATGGCCTATTGACATCCGAAAAAAATAAAGGTTGCATATCTTCCCTAAAAAAAATTATTTCAATTTTCAGCTGCCAAGTTTATTCCGCTAAAACATGCCCTATTTAGTGGCTTTTGGGGTAAAGGAGTATGGGTGAAATTAAATTGTCCAAAAATATTTTTCTGTTTAGATGCAACTTTTTCCACTATTGTTTGTCTATTAATTTGAAATCCCCCCTGATTGGACCGTTAAAACCATTTTTTTAGTTGAAAACCAATATCCGTTTTACACACCAGGAACTTGTTGAAAAGAGCAAGTTGGGCGACCGAAACTCACAGTTTCAATTGTATGAACAGTATGTAGATGCTATGTACAATGTTAGTATGAGGATGTTGTGCAGTAAGGAAGATGCTGAAGATACCGTTCAGGACAGTTTTGTTGAAGCTTTCAAGAATTTGGGGAATTTTAGATATGAGAGCACATTTGGTTCTTGGCTAAAAAGAATTGTAATCAATAAAAGTATCAACCATTTAAAATTAAAACGGATTCCCTTAGTGCCAATAATTGACCATGAATATCATCTCACTGAAGAACCAATTGAAAACGTAAAGGACATAGATATAGAAAAGGTAAAAAGAGGCATTAAACAGCTTCCACCGGGTTACCAGCAGATTATACACCTATACTTGATAGAAGGATACGATCATGAAGAAATTGGGGAAGTATTGGAAATATCAAAATCCACCTCTAAATCCCAGTACCACAGGGCTAAGAAAAAGTTACTTGAAATTATAAAAGAAATGTAATGGATTATTTTGAAAAACATATAAGGGACAACAAGGCATTGTTCGATGAACACAAGGCAGACAGATCTAAAATGTGGGCCAAAATAGAATCCGAACTGTCCAATACGAAGCCAAAGGTAGTTCCGTTGTGGAAATCCCCGTTATTTCGTGTGGCAGCCAGTATTGTGTTGGTCTTGCTTTTGTCTATCCTAATCGGTATTACAGTGTATGGCGGACAGCTCTCCGGCTCGCAGAACAGTGTGGTCTCCCAAGAACTCCTGGATATTGATATGCATTATAGCAACTTGGTACAGCATCAAGTACAATTAGTAAAAAATCATCCCGACCTAGCACAGGAAGACAAAGACGAATTTCTATCGTTCATGGACGAATTGGATGAAGAATACGGAGTTTTAAAATTGGAAATGGAAAAAAACCTCGGCAACGAAAGGGTCTTGGAGGCTATTATTGGCAATTACAAAAAAAGGATAGAACTCATAGAAAACTTATTGAGGCAAATAAATGATTCAAAAATGATAAATGACGATTATGGATACACCTTATAAAAACTCGCTATTATGTCTAGCCATGGTCCTAATGGCCAATTTAATGCTAGCCCAGGAAAAAGTATCGAAAACCATATCGGAGACTTTTGAAATGTCCAATGCCGGAGAACTCCAAGTGGACAACAAATATGGCAACATAACTATCCACGGGTGGTCCAAGAACAATATTTCGATTGCTGTAGATATTACTACCACGCATAAAAAAAGGGAGAACGCACAAAACCTATTGGATCGTATTGAGCCTAGAATTAAATCCATGACCGATTTTGTGACTATTAGTTCGGAAATTGCAGAAAAAAACAAAGGTTTTTTGGCCGAGTATTTCAACAAGGCAAATCCGTTCGACTTTGACCGAAGCAATATACAGATAAATTACTCCATTTATTTACCCGCCAATGCGGTGGTGGACATCAATAATAAGTTTGGGGATGTCATTTTAGAGGATTGGACCGGCAAATTAAAAATAGACGTACAGCATGGCGATATTTGGATCAACAAAAACCTTAAAAACGCAGACATTGTCCTAAAATATGGTAAGCTGAAGGCCAAGAATATAAACTTTGGAAGTATCAATTTAAAAAATGGCAGTTTATCCCTTGGCAAATCCAAGGATTTAAGACTCACCAGTAGCGGTTCAGCTATAGATATAGAGGAGATTACCTCCTTGGAAATCTATTCCAGTAAAGATGAAATTACCATTGACGCCGTGGAAGACATACACGGGGCATTGGAATTCTCCAACGTAGCATTGGAGAATGTGGACGATGAAATTGATCTGGTCATGAAAATCGCGGAATTTAAAGTATCGAACATTCATAGTGCGGATGCCAAGATCAAAATTCAGCAACAATCCTCGGAAATAGTTCTTAATGTTCAGGATTTCTCCTTTAGGTTTAATGCAACCTTGGAGGAAGGATTGTTGCGTCTTCCTAAAACCTTCGAAAATGTAGAAACCCAAATGATAGATAAGGGAAAAAGAATACGCGATATAAAGGCTACTTACGGCAATTCCAAACTGGGTTCCATTTCCATTACAGGTGAAAAAGGGGTAATACTTTTAAAGGAACTTTAATTTAAATTAAAAAAAAAGTGAAAAAAAATGCAACTTTTTACAGAGTTTGTTGTCTACTATAACATCATCAATCAAAAATCAAAGAGCATGAAATTAAACACAGCAATTTTACTTCCCCTTTTATTGGGGTTCATTATTCCAACCTTTGCCCAGGACACTTCTGGCGATTATGTGGAGTTTAATGACCGAAATAATGTAGTGCATGGGGTCTACCTAGGTCTAACGACCCACTATGGAGAAATTGAGGATAAGGACACCTTCTTCACAAGTTTGCAAGTCGCATATGTGGCCAACCAACAATTTGAAATAGGTTTTGTGGGCACCTTCTTCTATTCGGACCAAAATATTTATAGGGGTCTGTCCATGTACGATGAAGATCTTATTGGCGCTTATGGAGGACTGCATTTAGAACCTATTTTTTTTAGCAAAAACCTCGTTAACCTCTCATTTCCGGTATTGATAGGAGCTGGGGGCATGGGCTATATAGATGACAATTATAGCGACCATGATTTTGACGAGCAAGAATTTGAAGATAACGCACAGGCCTTTTTTATAGTTGAACCCGGTATCAACGCCTTGTTCAATATTTCCAGGTACTTACAATTGGAGGCTGGAGTAAAGTATCGATTTTCGAATAAATTCAACGATGCCAAGAGCTTTGCCCCCATTAAGGACATAAACGGCTTTTCCGCAGGAATAGGAGTCAAAGTGGGCATTTTTAATATGGGAAGGAATAGGTATAAAAAGAATATATAATATGAAAAATACAACTAAAAGCATTTGCTGCATCTGCCATGATGTTATTGAGACCCAACATGTATTTTCAGAGGACAATCAAGTTTTCCTAAAAAGAAATATGATCGAATCCTCAAATGGAAAAACCCTCAAAGACCAATGGTATCCGATAAATTTCCAATGGGTATCGGACATGGAGCTAAGAAATAATTTAGCGCTGCAATCCAATTTGGATTAAATATTAGTAATTGGCAAAAGGCTTCTTCCTAGTTATAAAACGTGTACGAACAAGTATTCATTTGTGGTCGGTTTTGCGGTTTGGCCGTAACACGGTTAAAACCTTCTTAAATACCATTACCACCAATAAACAAAGGAAACCTATAACCAGACCGGCTAAAAATTCCCCCACTATTGCCGGCAATGCCTCTAGCCAATGATGAAGAAATTCTAGGTTATGTACAAAAATCCCTCCGGCCACCAGAACCAGGGCGATGGTTCCTATTACCGATAAACTTTTTATAACTACAGGCAGTGCTCCTACTAAAAACCTGCCAATAGAATCGGATATACTGTTCTTCTTGCCATTAAGCTCAATAAGCTTTAATCCAAAGTCGTCCATCCTAACGATAAGCGCAACTATACCGTAAACCCCGGCCGTTGCCACCAAGGCTATAATGGAAACTACCATTACCTGGGTCCAAATAGGCTCCTGAACTACCGTTCCTAAGGCTATGATTACTATTTCTACGGAGAGAATAAAATCGGTTATAATGGCCGACTTAATTTTTTCCTTTTCCAAAAGCAGGATTTCTTTTTTGGTTAAATAGGTTTTTACTTTCTCTTCTTTTGGATGTTCGTGAGGTACAAAAAATTCATAAATCTTCTCTGCCCCTTCATACGCCAGATAAAGTCCGCCCAATACCAAAATCACAGTGATTGCCAATGGAAAAAAAGCACTGAGCAGAAAAGCTATGGGAAGAATGATCAATTTGTTCAGTATGGACCCTTTTGTAATGGCCCAAAGCACTGGAATTTCACGTGAGGAAACAAAACCAGAAGCCTTTTCGGCATTTACCGCCAGATCATCACCCAAAATACCGGCCGTTTTCTTACCTGCAATTTTGGTCATAGCCCCTACGTCATCCATTAAACTGGCAATATCGTCCAGTAAAGCAAAAAATCCTGATGCCATATAATTACACTTCCTTTATTAAATTATTTTGTTCTTTTTTCACCCACATGCTACCGCTCCATGCCCGCAAATATATTTTATAATTTCTACACCTACATTTTAATTACAAGAATAGGTCCTTTTCCTCAAAAACCAAGGCTCAAAAAATTCCAATTTTGCCCCAATACACCTTTAGCTTCTAACCAAACCTCACAATTATTGACCAATATATTTGTACAAATTCCCTTTGCCCGTATATTTTATTTAATAAGTTAGCATAAGTATCGTAAAAGCGCATTTCCTATTCCACTAATGATGATCTTTGGTGTACAAATTATGAAAACAACCAAGTCAAAATATCGATTTTTTAGGAGGGCCGCCAAAGTTGTTTTGGTACTTTCTTTGCTTTTTATCGTATTGGTACTTATTATTAGAAGCCCATGGGCCCAGAATTTCATAGTAAACAAAGCAACAAATTACATATCCAGCAGGACCAATACCAAGGTTGAAATAGACCAACTATTTATAACTTTTTCAGGAAACGCTTTTTTGGAAGGATTATATCTGGAGGATAAAAAGGGAGATACCTTATTGTATACCAAATCATTAGAGGCCAATATACCTCTTAGAACCTTGCTATTCCAAAATGAACTGAATTTAAAGTCCCTTAAATGGGAAGGTTTACGCGCTCAGATTGAACGAAAATCGGATTCGGAGAAATTTAATTACCAATTTCTCATAGATGCCTTGGCCACGGAAGATACCATTTCCCAACAGTCCAATACCGCACCTATGAAGGTAAAAATAGGGACTCTTGATTTTTCCGACTTTAAAATATCCTATAATGATAGGGTTTCGGGTTTAGAGGCCAAACTGGACATGGGTACCCTATATTTAAATGCCAATAAGACCGATCTTGAAACCATGCATTATGAGTTGGACGAAGTGGCACTATCGGATACCAAAATCCAATACAAACAAAGCAAACCTTTTGCACCCCAGGACAATCCCGAAACTAAACTCCCCTTCTTGGTGGTCAACGAACTTAATTTCAACAATATTTTATTAGATTACAATTCCATTCCAGACAATGTAATAGCAGCGGTAAGATTGGGAGAATTTAGATTGGACCTCCCCAAAGCCGATCTCACAAAAAACGAGGTGGAAATTGAATTGCTCTCCCTAAAAAACTCGGACTTCTCCCTACAACTCCAAAAAGATAATCTGGAGGTTACAGATTCTTCGGCGATCGCCATAAAAAAGTCAGACTTTTCGTGGCCCGATTTCGCATTAGTGGCAAATAAAATTTCGCTCGAAAACAATTCCGTCCAATACCGGTTAAATAACGCTACATCAGAGGCAGGGCACTTCAACCCCAACAATGTAGCGCTATCCAATCTTACTTTGAACGCAACAGACCTCAACTATCAACCTAAAAATGCCAGTCTAAATATAGACCGGTTTTTATTCATGGAAAAAAGTGGCTTCGTTCTAAACCAATTGGCCATGCACGCCAGTTTAAATGATACCTCGGCATCCATTTCCGAATTAAAAATGCAGACTGCTTCAAGTGTTTTAAATGGAGAGTTCACATTGGATTATCCCTCAATTCAAAAACTGATAGATTCCCCGGGGAATACCAAGGTAGACCTGCAATTGAAAGAGATAAAACTGGCACTTCAGGACGCCCTCTATTTTCAGCCTGCGCTAGCAGAAAATGAATATTTTACCATTGGCCAACAACATCCTATTATTGGAAATTTAAATATACAGGGGACAATAAATGATTTGAACCTGCCTAAATTAAATTTAAATTGGAGCAACACTACCTTGACAGGTGAAGGCCATCTATTCCAGCTTACTGAGTCCGATTCACTTTCTTTTGATATTTCAACTTTAAAAGCTACCTCCACCATTGCCGACCTACAGTTATTTGTAACCGAAAAGGACCTGAACATGTCCCTGCCCCAGACTATTTTGGTCGAGGCCCGGGCACAGGGCGGTTTAAAAAACGTCTCAGGAGAGGCGCTTGTAAAAATTCCAGAAGGCACTGCCCAAATCACGGGAAACTATTCCAACTTGGATACGATAAACTTCAGCGGAAGCCTGCAAGTAAGCGATCTACAATTGGGCAAGTTGCTAAAAAATGATCAACTGGGCACCATGGCATTCACCATAAATGCATCCGGAAGCGGTAGCAGCCTCAATACCTTGAATGCTGAAATGGATTCCAAATTCGACCAACTTACCTACAAAAATTACGATTTTGCCAATCTGGATCTCAATGGGAAAATCCGTAACGGAAAAGGCAACATAAACCTCAATTTCAAGGATGAGAATCTAAATTTCACTTCCCAAACAGTTGTGGATCTGGATTCCTCCAATTCAAAATATGGCCTAAATCTAAATGTCATTGGTGCAGACCTTCAAGCCCTTGGGGTTACCACAGAAAATATAAAGGCAGGGCTGGATATGGAAGCCGATTTTACCGGTAATCCAAAAGACTTTTCATTGAATGCTTTAGTGAAAAATGGGGTTGCCGTATATGATGGGCAACAATACCAAATAGGTGAAATGGAGATTAAATCCAAAATAGATACCCTGAATACGGAGATTGCAATAATAAGTGATTTTCTGACTGGGAACTTATATTCCAACGGTTCTCCCCAAGGCATAAACACTTCCTTAAAACAATACTTTAAAAATTATTTTCAAGATTCTATAGTACCTACCTCCGCTGCCGATACCTTAAAACTAAAAATGGATTTAAAATTGATTCCGAATTCCATTCTCACTGAGGTATTTATAAAAGATCTTGAACAATTGGACTCTATAAGTGCACACGCCAGTTTTGATGCGGCCAATAGAACCTTGGTGTCGGACTTACAAATACCCTATGCCAGATATAATGGAATGACACTTGATAGTTTAAGCTTTTCTATAAACGGAGATGCCACGAATCTCAATTTTAAGGCAGGACTGGCCAACCTCCTGGCCGATCCGGTAGACCTTGGAAGAACCTCTTTGGAGGGCAGGTTGGACAATAGGCAATTATTACTGGATTTCAGTTCTTATGATGGAAATGAAAAAATAACGCACATTGCTTCCGAAATGACCTTGGCCAAGGATACCACCTTACTCCATATCGATCCCTTGGAATTAATATTTAATAAAAAAGAATGGACTATTCCAGAAGACAATCAAATATCCATAGCAGAAAACTTTTTGGAATTCAATAAGGTAACCTTGGAAAGAAATATACAAAAATTGAGTCTTGTAAGTGTATCTTCCGAAACGGAGGAAAAACCTCTTAGGCTAACCTTCGAGCAATTTAAACTACAGACCTTTATAGGCATGCTAAACCCAGATAGGCCTTTGGCTTCAGGAATAGTGAACGGGGATTTTACCCTTGAAAATCTATTTGGAGCCACTGGGATTGTGGCAGATTTTAATGTAACCGATTTAGAAATTTTGGAACATGCCCTTGGCAATCTAAGTTTGAATGCCAATTCCAAAACAAATGGAACCTACGATTTTAATCTAGCTTTAAAAGGCGGTGGCGCAGATATTGACCTTAACGGGGATTATGCCGCATCCGAAACTGGTGCACAACTAAATTTGGATATGGATCTAAATAGGATAGACCTCCAGTTTATAGAAAAATTCTCCCAAGGAAATTTGAAAGATTCTCATGGAACGCTATCCGGAAATATTGATGTTTCCGGGACAACTACTTCCCCCATATATTCTGGTTCTGTTAATTTTCACGACGTCGATTTTAATGTGGCAACTTTGAATTCCGTATTCAGGATTTCCGATGAAACCCTTAAAATTGATAACAAAGGAATTTATTTGGACAATTTTCAGATTACGGACGCCAATGGCAGCAACTTTAAAATGAACGGTTCCATTGGCACTGAAGAATTAACAAATCCAAAATTCAATATCAGCCTAAATGCCGAACAGTTTCAAGCCCTAAACTCCACAAAGGACGACAACGAATTGTTTTATGGCAAGTCAAGTTTTGATCTGGACTTGAGTGTCAAAGGCTATTTAAAGCTCCCAATAATAGAAGGGAGAATCAGAGTCCGCAAAATAACCGATATTACCTATGTAGTCCCCAAAGAGCAGTTGGATGTGCAGGAGCGTGAAGGAGTGGTCCTTTTTGTTAACCGTGAAAACCCCGATGCCATTCTTACCAGAAATGACCAGGAAGAAACCCCCGCTTTTTTTTCCGGCATGGATGTCAATGTTATTCTGGAAATCGCGGACGATTCGGATTTTAACATCATCATTGATGAACGTACCGGTGATAACCTTAAAGTATCTGGTAACGCAACGCTAAATCTCAATATAAAACCTAATGGCTCAACAAATCTCACCGGCCGATACGAACTAAATTCTGGGCATTATGAGACCTCTTTATACAATCTGGTAAAGCGAAGATTTGAAATCAACCCGGGAAGTACCATTGTCTGGCAGGGCGACCCAACGGATGCAAAACTGAACGTGACGGCAGTGTATGAGGTGGAAACTTCCGCAACACCACTGATGTCGTCCGTTATTTCCGGTGAAGATATAAGTGTTATCAACAAATACCGCCAAGTACTACCCTTTTTGGTATACCTTAATGTTGATGGCGAATTGTTGCAGCCAAAATTGTCCTTTAGGCTGGATATGCCCGAAGACGAACAGGGTTCCCTTGGAGGGGCTGTTTACGGTAGGGTTCAACAGTTGAACCAACAAGAGGCAGAGTTGAACAAACAAGTGTTTTCCTTGTTGGCACTTAATAGATTTTATCCCGATTCTGGCAGTGATGGAAGTATGGGCGGTACGGCAGCCATTGCAAGGGACAATGTAAACAAGGTGCTATCTGGACAGATCAATGCCTTTTCTGATAAGGTTTTTGGAAAATCAGGATTTGAGGTCGATTTTGACCTGGACAGTTTTACGGATTATCAAGGAGATAGTCCACAGGATCGCACCCAATTGAACATCAATGCCAAGAAAAAATTGTTCGATGATAGGTTGGTGGTTACTGCCGGCAGTGCTGTGGATGTGGAAGGAAGTGCGCAGCCCGGTCAAGATGAAACCCCGATTATTGGGAACGTAAGCCTAGAGTATTTACTTACCAAAGATGGCCGCTATAGGCTTAGGGGTTTTAGAAAGAACGAGTACGAAAATATTATAGACGGTCAGTTGATCGTCACGGGAATAGCCCTAATTTTCAACAGGGAATTCAATAAATTCAGTCAGTTATTCAATCCCCTGAAAGAAACAGGTACAACAGATGACAAGGAGAAGGGAGATCAAAAAAAATGAATAGGATTTTGATGGCAACCAAAACATATTACTATGCGCTGATACTGCTAATACTAGCTAGCCTATACTCCTGCGGTGTAAGTAAATTTATACCAAATGGGGAATCCTTATATACAGGTTCCGAGATGGGCATTGCAGCCAATAAAGAAATAGGGAAGACCAAAAAGGTCTCCCAAGAACTGCATACCCTTCTGGAACCAGAACCCAATTCCAAAATTCTGGGGCTAAGGCCAGGGCTGTACTTCCATTATAAATCCCAGAAGAAAAACCCAGGTTTTCTAAACCGATGGCTCAATAAAAAATTTGGAGAAGAACCAATATATTTATCCGATGTAAATCCACAACGTATAGAGCAACTCATGTTGAACCGTTTGGACAATCGTGGATTTTTTTACAGCAAAGTATCGTCAGAAATAGACAGTACCCAAAAACATGCGGCCCTTAGGTACCATGCGGAGCTCCAACAACCCTATACCCTTGAACAATTTAAGCTGGATAAAGATTCCCTGGCAATTTATAACGATATATCCAAGACCCTGACCAGAACAGAAATAAAGCTTGGACAACGGTTCGACCTGGAACTTATGAAATACGAGAGGGAACGTATAGATCAGGAACTAAAGCAAAAAGGTTATTACAATTTTAATCCAGATTTTTTGATTTTTGAAGTCGATACCAATCGCTATGACAACAAGAAGTTCGATCTTTTTTTGAGGCTTAAAAAAAATGTTCCCAAAAAGTCCCTTATTCCCTATACCATTGATTCCATTTCCGTATTCCCGAACTATTCAATCAATACGGATACCCTTACTCCTTCCAGAGCCACAACGATCAACGGTATAAGCTTTTTTCAGAAAGAAGAATTTTTTAAACCAAAAAAACTGGAACCTTACCTCCTTTTCGGGCCAGGTCAAAAATATAATTCAAGAACGGCCCGCCTAACAAGCAATCGCCTATCCTCTTTAGGTACCTATAAATTCGTGAACATTAGATTCAATGAAAAAGACACCACGGCTACCGATAGTGTAGGATCTTTGTCCGCGGACATATACCTTTCGCCCCTGACCAAGAGGTCTGTACGTGCAGAATTGCAGGCCGTAACCAAATCCAATGGTTTTGCCGGTCCAGGGGTAGCCGTCACCTACAATAACCGAAATTTGTTCAAGGGGGGCGAGACCTTTGGCATTACCGGAAACTTTGCCTATGAGACCCAGCTTTTAGGAGGAAAGAACACTGGCCTCAATAGTATAGCCGGAGGACTAAAAACGGATCTGATCATCCCTAGACTCCTTCCCTTTTCCCCTAAAAAATTTAAATACGCCGTACCCAAGACGAAAATTAGCTTGGGAACCGATTTCCTAAAAAGGAGCAAATTATATACCCTAAGCTCGTTCAATACCTCCTTTGGATATACATGGAATGCCAATAAATTTGCTTACCACGAACTCAACCCAATTAATGTAAATTATGTAAATCTTTCCAATACCTCTGAAGAATTTACGGCCATTTTGGAAAAAAATCCGTTTCTAAGACAAAGCTTTGAACAGCAGTTTATTGCTGGATTAAATTATACTTTTACCTACAACGAATTGGTAGACCCCAGTAAAAGAAATCCATTTTTCGTCTCTACAAGTTTGGATATTGCCGGCAATACTTTAAATCTCCTTAGCGGTTCAAAGACCAGCATCTTTGGACTTGAATACGCCCAATATGCCAAAGCCGATATTGATTTGAGGTATTATATAAAATGGGAAAAAGAACAGGCTTTGGTGGCCCGACTTTATAGTGGATGGGGTATTCCTTTTGGAAACTCCTCTACCCTACCCTTTGTAAAACAATTTTTTTCTGGCGGACCCTACAGTGTAAGGGCATTTAATATTAGATCGCTAGGACCTGGCACCTTCAATTCAGTGGAAGATGGCACCTCTTCGTTTTTCGACCAATCTGGTAATCTAAAATTGGAAGCCAATCTGGAATACAGATTTCCAATATGGTCCTATTTTAAAGGAGCTATTTTTGCCGATGCCGGAAACGTTTGGCTTACCAATGAAATAGAGATTCCAGAGGACGAACCTGCAGAGAGTCGCGAGTTCAACGAAGAATTGCATGCCAAAGGAAAATTTAGCTCCAATTGGGCCAAGGAATTGGGGATTGGCGTGGGTTTGGGCCTTAGGGTAGATATCCAAAGTTTTGTAATACGATTTGATCTTGCTTCTCCCTTACAAATTCCCTACCTACCGGAGGGGGAGCGCATCAGGACCCCATTCTTGGATGGTGGCAGCAACAATCTCATCTTCAATTTTGCCATCGGATATCCCTTTTAACAGTTCCTAAAGCTTAAGAAGCCACATTGTTATATTAAAGAAATCATAAAGTTTTCATTATCAATCAAATGGATCAAAAATTCAATCTTTTGAACTATTGACCATCGATATTTAGGGCTAATTTTAATTAAGATAAATTATTAACCTGTCTGCTTTTTATTGCAGACCTTAAATAAAAATACTATGAACAGTGATCAATTAGAAGGAAAATGGAAACAGGTCAAAGGTAAGTTTAAACAGAAATACGGTGATCTAACCGACAACGACCTAACTTATTCAGAAGGTAAGTTCGACGAATTCTTAGGCCGGTTACAAGAAAAAACCGGAAAGAGAAAAGAGCAATTAAAAGAAGAGATCGACAATCTATAGAGTCGAACTTATAAGTTGAAATCTTATTGCAACAACCCTTACAATCTTGTAGGGGTTGTTTTTTTACGAAGAGTAGTAATGAATCATGCCTAAACCTTGGCAAGAGCCAATATTAAAAATTAGGAGAATCTGTATTTCAGTAAGGTTTTGCTTAATTATTTAGGCGGTCCCTGCCCACCACAGACAGGCCTAACGCAAAAAAAAGGCTAGTAGAAAAGAAAGTTGATAACTGTTAAAAAAAGACCTAATTAAAACAGCACTTATAGCTTATCCGTATTGTCCTTAGCGTATTCCTTTTTGTACATTCGCACAATAATCAGGAAAAGACTAATAAGCAGGGGACCAAATATCAGTCCTATAAATCCAAAAATGGGCACACCAACAATTACTCCGATCAATGTAATTAAGGGGTGTACGTTATCCAACTTTTTAAGTACATAGAGCCTGAACAAATTATCGGTAGACCCAACAACGATGAGACCATAAAGCAGAACTCCCCAAGCCTGAAAATTGTTGCCTTCAGCAAAAGAAAGAATAAATACAGGTAATATCCCTAACAACGCCCCAATGAAGGGCACCATAGAACCAATGGTAACTATAACAGCCCAGAAGAACGGAGCTTGAACCCCAAATATTAAAAACCCAATTAGCGCAATTATCCCTTGTGCCAGGGCCACCAAAGGGATTCCCAGAGCGTTGGAACGTACCATAGTCCCAATTTCATCGCTGATAATTTTTAGATTTTCCTGGCTAATTGGAATATACCTAAATAAGGACTCTTGTAATTCCCGACGATTGGTCAGCATATAAAAAAGCATAAAATACATGATACCAACAGCAATAAAAACATTAAAGGTTCCACCTGCCAGGCCTTGAAGGTTGTTGGAAAGCCATGTAGACACCCCACTGGGATCAATTTGGGAAGTAAAATCATATCCGAATTTACTCTCCAAAGTTGCGAGTTGGGATTCCACAGCAGAAATTACTTTTTCCGAATTTTGAATGGCACTCTCCACCTTATTTCCCAACATAAGGACAATTCCGGAAACAGGTAACAAAATACAAACGAATGATCCTATAAGTAAAACAACGGCAGCCAAATTTGGAGGCCACCCTTTTTTTACAAGCTTGGACATGGGTGCACGCAAAAGCACATAAATGGTTATGGCTCCCAAAACACCGGAAAAATAAGGAAGTATCGCCTGAAATATTAGGCCTCCCAACATAATAATAAGGAGTAAGCTAAATATTTGTCGAATTACTTTAGGATTGATATGCGTCATAGTAGGATTGCCCAATTAAATAAGGTCAATATATATTTAAAAGTTATTTTATGTGTTTATTATCTTCTATATGATCATTACAGTGAATACCTTAAATTACAATGGGCCTAGAAATCCATAGTATAATACATTCTAAAAAAATCCCAAGATTACTATTCTGATAAATACATAATCCGACTGTTCCCTAAAATGGTCTCCAGTTCAGCTTTTGCATTATTGGATATAAAATTGGGAACTTACAATATACGCACAATGAGCTCCAAGCTATTTAAATTGCAAAATATTAAAGAGGCTTACGTCCCGATATAATATTATAAAGAACGGCGATAATAGCGATTACCAAAAGAATATGGATCAAGTTACTGGTCGCCATTCCGGCCACTATGCCAAAGAAGCCCAAGATCCAGATAACGATACAAATTACAGCGATTAACCAAAGTATACTTCTCATAATTTCAAGTTTTAGTGATTAAAGTTTATGAACAGAAAATAGATTCAGCGGAGGCTGCCCATATTATTCTATATAATTTAAAGTTATTCCAATCCAATAACCAACTGTAATTCAATAGCTAAATTTATTAATGCAATCAACACCTATTCAAAATCTAAACTGTACAAGCACTACTTGTAAATCATTGTTCTTTAAGACCCTATAAACGTAACGCCTACCAAAGATTTCCGCTATTGACATTAAGGCCTCCAATAAATTGGATTAAAATTGAATGGATTAACGTCAAGAAATTCAAAGATTTTGGATTAAGTTACCCTTCGGGTTTCTACAATTAAAAACAAAACAGTATGGACAACGATAATTCCGAAAAATTTTCTTTCAAAGCCATACCCAGCTTAATCGCTGACACGTATAAGTCATGGTTGTCCCACGACCCTTTTAGGTCCAGTGCAGTGGTAGCCTATTACGCCATACTCTCCCTCCCCGCCCTTTTGGTCATTATAGTAAATGTTATTGGGGCAGTTTGGGGAACGGAAATAGTACAGGGAAAACTTACAGAAGAATTTTCCATGGCCCTGGGTAGTGACGCTGCAACATCTATCCAAGCTATGATAGAGGAAACACAGAGCGAACAAAAAAGTACCTTATCCTCCATTATCGGTATCGGTATTCTTCTTTTTGCAGCTACTGGAGTAGTGTATCACTTAAAAATTTCATTGAACGCCATTTGGAGAATTAAATCGGACCCGCAGGCGAAAATAAAAAAAGTGATCTTAGACCGTGTATTAAGTTTTGCCTTTATTCTGGCTATAGGTTTTCTATTGCTCATCAGTTTCATAGTTACGGCAGCCATATCGATCCTTAACGATTTTATTCGGGAGGTTTTGCCCGATGTGTTACTTTACGCCGCCTATGCTTTTGATTTTCTGATTTCCATAGCCATAATATCGGTTCTTTTTGGACTAATGTTCAAATACCTGCCCGATGCCAAGGTAAAATGGCCTACGGTGAAGATAGGTGCCGTTTTAACGGCTCTCTTATTCGTTTTGGGGAAATCGGCCTTGGGGTATTATTTCGGACAGGCAGAACCAGGATCTACCTACGGTGCGGCAGGTACTATTGTATTAATACTATTATGGGTATCCTACTCCTGTCTCATCTTATTTTTCGGGGCCGAGTTCACCTACAACTATTCCGAAAGGTTTGGGTACGGTATTAAGCCAAATAGTAGGGCCGTTAGGGACAAGGACCCTTGTTGATATTGTTTTTGCCCATTTTGAAAAAGGCGCTTCTGATTAGTGGCTTGCAAACATGAAAAGATATTGTTGGGAGCAAAACCCAATTCAATTCTTATTCTTAATATTCCAATTGCCAATTTCGTTGGTCCAAAAATAAAATGTACGTTATACTTGACTATGGCAAAATAAACTATCACACCTTAAACGCCATTCTGGGAGATTCTTACTTTGCCTTTTCATGGAATAATTAGAGCTAGGTGACCAATATTAAAATCGGAATGTTTTTAGATGGAATTATCGATTCCGTTTGTCGATCAAAACACTTCCTTCTTACCATAAAATAGGTTATACATCATAACAAAAATTTCTGAAACGTGGAATGCAATATTTTTAGCATGAAATCCTAAAAATATACTGTCATGAAAAAAAATGTTAAGCTTTTTGGGCACATTGTAATGTTGTTTCTCGCAATCGTTGCTTGCGAAACGAACAATTTTGAAGAAGATCCGATTCTTGTTTCCGATTGGAAATTAATGTATAATGGAATGATAAAATCATATAACAATGAAATGGTGTTGAAATGGGACAATGCCATTGGTTTGGCCATTGATAATTTAAGTCCACCTCCTCCGGAATCAAGAGCATATGCAATGGTAACATTGGCCATACACGACGCATTGAATAATATTGTTCCTAAATATGAACCCTACGCTCTAGATAATAGTCTGGTGAATCCTAAAGATATCCCAAAGAAAAAAATAGTACAAATCGCGGATGCGGCAGTGGCACAAGCTGCACATGACGTACTAGTCATTGTGGCTCCAGGTTGGAAGTTAAATGCCGATGATCTCTTAGTTGAATGCCTCTCGAAAATTGAAGACTCGGAATTCAAAGAAAAAGGAATTAAGATTGGTGAAGAGGCAGCAGCCGCTATTTTGGAAAAAAGGCAAAAAGATTTAAGGCCCATGTTCACGGCTTCCACTCAAGGGACACTGCCGGGTGAATATAGATCCTATATGCCATGGACAATCGCCAATCTTCCCATTTGGCCAGCAAATGCCGTTTATGCTCCAGATTGGGGAAATGTTGAGCCATTTGGCATAACTTCGGGGAAACAGTTTAGACCTGGTCCAACATATCCAATCACTTCGCCGGAATATGCTTCCGATTATGATGAAGTTAAGCTATTAGGGTGCAACGATTGCCCTGATCGAACCCAGGAGCAATTAGACCTAGGAGCCTTCTTTATTGAAAATTCTCCAAGTGCCATGAACCGTATAGCCAGATTATTGGCAGTCGGGGATAAACTTAACGGATTCGAGACTGCCAGACTTCTAGCCCTTACCCATATGGTTCAAGCCGATGCACATATAAGCATTTTTGAGGCCAAATATTACTACAATAGCTGGAGACCCATAACTGCGATTAGAGAAGGAGAGAACGACGGAAATAATAACACGGCCGGAGACACCAACTGGAATATACCTCAACGGCCCGAGGTAAGAGTAACACCACCAACACCGTCTTACCCTTCCTCCCACGCTGCCAACGGAGGAGCTGCTGCAGAGTTGTTCAAATTGTTCTTCGGGAAAGACAAAAAATCATTTACCATTGAAAGTATTAGTCTGCCTGGAACAAAAAGAAGTTATAAAAGCTTTTCTCAACTTGCAGATGAAATTTCGCTTTCCAGGATATATATAGGCTATCATTTTCGACAAGATATAATCGAAGGAAAAAAAATGGGAAGACAATTGTCAAAATTTGTATTTGAAAACAATTTAAGGGAACTACCTTAAAATCCACATCGGAATATTGAACTTAATAGGATCCAGTTTTAGAAATAAAACTGGATCCTGGTTTTAACCCGGTTATCTATGGACTATCCAAGTTAGCAATGATTGAGGTATTATCCGTCAACTTTTGAATTACGGAGGAAAAGCTCCTACCAATGGGTAGTTCAATTATCCCAATTTCAACATCGTATTTCGTATACGCGGTTACTTGGTTGATAGCCACCAGAAAGGAACGATGGATCCGCAAAAATAAATTCTGTGGCAACATTTTTTCAACGGCACTGATCGTTAGCTTTACCTTGACCACATCCGTTTTTTTATGGATAATTATATAGTCCTTATAACTTTCTATGTAAAAAATATCCTTTAAAAATACTTTTACCATTTTACGGTCTGCCCTAAAATATAAGAAGCCCGGTCCATGATTAGCAGGAGCCACCTCAACAGTTGTTGTATGGCAAAACTTATTCACCGCCTTTAAGAACCGCTCAAAGGAAATAGGTTTTAACAGATAATCAATGGCATCCAGTTCAAATGCCTCAATAGCATAATCTTTATGGGCCGTAGTAAAAATAACCTTCGGGGGATATTGAAGTGTTTTCAATAATTGCGTGCCAAGCAATTTTGGCATATTAATATCAAGAAATATAAGGTCTACCTTTTCATTGTTCAAAATATTGATTGCTCTAAATGCATTACTGCAAGTTCCGACAATCTTTAGTTGATCCGTAGACCTTATGTAGCTTTCAAGGATCTTGATCGCATGGGGCTCATCATCCACAATAATACAATTATATTTCATCTGTCAATGGTTAATAGTTTCTTCTGACAAGAGATATTCCCAAATTCAAGCTGCGCTAGCACTTTAAATTCTGGTCGGATTACTATCGATAATTGGATTGGAACATTTCAAAATATAGATTAATTTGATATGCTTAAAACCAATTCGTCCTCATATTGTTTCTCCAATTCTTCCAAATTGATTTCTAGGGTTACAACAAAAACTTCGTCCAACATCACCGTTTCCAGAGTGTGGTTATGTTTATATAAAAGTTCCAGCCTTTGCCGTACATTTTGAAGGCCCAATCCCCCAATTCTGGTTTTTGCCTCATCGGCATCTACACTGTTCACCAATTTGAAGTACATGGTGGAACCCTGCATAGAAAGATGAAAACTTATCCAACTTGTTTCTACCTGTCTACTGGTTCCATGCTTAAAGGTGTTTTCCAAAAAAGGAAGTAATAGTAACGGTGCAATCTGAAATCGCCCAATGTCACCAGTAATGGTCATGGATAAATCCAACCTATCACCGTAACGCAACTTTTCTAGAGATATATAGTTTTGCAACAATTCGATCTCCTTCACCAAGGAGATTTTTGGAACGTTGCTATCATAGATCATAAACCGCAGGAGCCCAGAAAGTTTCAGCACTATCTCAGGGGATCTCGGTGACGCCTCCAACGTATGTGAATACAAATTATTAAGAGTATTGAATAAAAAATGGGGATGCAACTGCGCTTTCAACAGTTTTAATTCAGCAACTGTTTTCTGTTGTTCGGCCTCAATGGTCCTCTTCCTTTGCAAATACCAGTATTTTAAGAGCTTAATGGATAGAGCTATCCCCGCAACGTGCAGAAAAGGCAATACGTTCCTGCCCACGGTAAAGGTAATACCCTTAAAATCGTCAATACTGGATGACAATTGTAATTGGGCCAAAATAGTATAGAGAATGCAGAACAACATTACAATTGATAGCCCAATAAAAAATTGTAAAAATTTGCTTTTAAGCAAAAATCTGGGGACCAAAAAGTAGAGCAGGGAATACACCATAATAATATGTCCCGGCAAAAAATACATGGAGTTTATAAAAGACTTTTTTGGATTTACATTAAGGCCAAAACCCCACGCGAAATAGGTGACGATAAAAACCCAAAAAACAAGGTGCAGCCCGATTGTTTTCAGACAGATGGAATCTTGGAATCGACGCAGGGTGCCCATAAGTTCCGTTTACATAAAGTCTCTATTAAAGTTAAACAATCTACTCCAAATGGAAAAATTTGATGACGAACAACGAACTTTCGTAGATAGAAGATCAAAATTGAGCGGTCTATCCATTATTAAATGGAAACTGATCCTCTGTACAACAAATTGCGCCTTCTACCCGCCTATTAAAATTGACCCCAATCTTTGAATTATATTTAAGTGTTTCAAGAAAACAAAGTCTATTTTATTAATTAGAGTCCTTGGTATTATCACTTTTGGCATTGTTTCCTGCTCCAAGGAAGATATTGCCTATGGAAGTGCTGTTGGACCAATTGGTGCATACTTGGCAAAAAATAGTTTTGAGAAGTTCAACGCCCAAATCATATTGAGTCAAGGAGAATTTCTTAATAGGGAAAGTAAATTAAGAGATTTTGTTCCGGGACAAAACTCAACATTTAAAGAGACTCTTGTTCATGGGGTTGATATTAAATAACTTTAAAGGCACCCGTTTACAAGCTCTAACGATGTATTGACTAGGCAATTCTTGGGATATTTACCCCTCTAGAGTAAAATTGTCCATAAAACCTTCGTTTTATATGTCCGACTGGATTATTTTTCGGTACTCCCTTGGTGTCATGCCCACGAATTTTAGAAAACTGGCATTAAATCTACTTATGGAATTAAAACCAGCTTCATAGGCTATGGAAGTAATTGGATCCATGGTGATGGTTAGTTTTCTCTGTACGTATAATACCCGTTGCTGAATAAGGTAATGGGAAAGCGATACATCAAAGGCCTTTTTAAAAATAGCATTGGCATAATCGGAATGAATTCCCACAGCGCGGGAAACATCAGTGACTTTAATTGGTTTTGTAAAATTTTGGGCAATAAATATGGCCATTTGCTCTACAAGGTTCATTGGCGGCAGTTCCATCTTAAGCTCTATTTCGTCATTATTCGATTTTTGAAACATCAATCGCTTTAGGTAGGCCTGAATTTCAAGGGCGCAAACCTCATTTAGATAGGATAATTTGCTTTCCAGGTCAAGTACCCATTGTTTAAACAGGGCCGTTGTTATTTGGAGGTTCTGCACTGTTTCAAACATTTGTATCCGTCCCTTAAATAGTAGATCCAAAAATGATTTGGACATATTCCATTGAGATATCAATCCAAAGGGTATAGTAATTACGAAATATGGCGCATCACCTTCATAATCAACAATTTGATGTGGTAACAATGCCCAGAAAACAACAAAACTGCCCTTTTCCACATGTATTTTTTTGTCATGGATCAAATAGGTGATAGATCCTTCCGGTAAATAATTAATTTCTATTTCATTATGTCTATCGGCCCTTCTCATTACATTGGGCCGCCAAACTTCACAGGTAAGACCATAGGGGGCTAAATCTTCTCTTTTTTCATCGAAATGCTTTAACATATAGGAAAGTGATAGGTATTTATTCAAATATAGGAAGTATGTGTATAATTACGAGCATATCTTAGCATTTTGAAATAGGGGTATCCGATTATTTTAATTTTCACCTTGTAAGTGAGTATTACCCTAAACCATTACCAACAGTTGTAAAACTGGGTTATTTGCACTTACGAATATGAAAAATGGACCGGAGGTTGCCGGGTACGTAGTTTGCATTAACAACTTCGATTCATTTCGAAACTAAGAATTAGATTATAACCGACTCAATCGAGTAGTAGAATTCGATGACATATTGCCGAATTCATAAAAAATTAATCAGAGTTATCTGTCAATAGACAGAAATTCAAATCATTTTCAAAAAATAAAAACATGGAACTAATTAAACTTATTACAATAGCAGTAATGACCTTAATCACAACTGTGGGCTACACTCAAAACAAAACCACTGACTATCTGAGTATGAGATGGGGGGATGTTGCCACAGGCATGCCTTTAGAGTGGTATGGGTCTAATAAAGCGCAATTGGTTGCAGAAAATGTAATCCTAAGTCAAAAAGCAATCGGAGGATGGGAGAAAAACAAAGACTACCATCATCCATTTTCTGAGGCAGAGAAATCCCATTATAAAAATAACAAGGATGAAATTGGAGCAACCTTCGATAATGGTGCCACCATAACAGAACTTAGGTTCTTGGCTAAAATACATTCACAAATTCAGGATAATCAGTACAAAAAAGCTTTTGAAAAGGGACTCAATTACATCATTGAGGCACAATACGAAAATGGCGGATGGCCACAATTTTTTCCAGTGCGCCAAGGGAGTGTAGCTTATTCTGGCCATATCACTTATAACGACGATGCCATGGTCAATATCATGAAATTCCTAAAAGGAATTAGTTCGGATAACAAAGAATACGCATCACTTCAATTAAGTGCCAACATAAGGGAAGAAGCCAAAAAAGCGTACGATAAGGGCATTCAATGTTTTCTTGATACACAAATAATATACAAAGGCAAACCAGCGGTCTGGTGTGCCCAGCATGATTCAGTGACACTGGCCCCTGCAAAGGCCCGTAGTTACGAACTTCCTTCGTTTAGCGGTTCAGAATCCGTGGGGATTGTACTATTATTGATGGACATAGATAATCCTTCCAAAGAAATTGTTACTTCTGTAAACGGGGCTGTACAATGGTTTGAAAACAACCGAATTGAGGGTATAAAAATAGAGACGGAAATCAACAAGGACGGAGGAAAGAATAGAATTGTTGTGGAAGATAAAAATGCACCCACCTTATGGGGACGCTTTTATGATTTAGAAACCAGCACTATATATTTCTGTAGTCGGGATGGTGTCAAAAGAAACTCGCTCGCAGACATAAGCGACAATAGAAGGAACGGTTATAGTTGGTACACAAATGCACCGGAAAAGGTACTAAAAAAATACCCGGAATGGTTGGCAAACATAAATCTATCAAGAAATAAATAAACATGCCTAACCTTTGAAGAATTTTAGGATAACAATTAATCCATAATTGAAAAACCCTTAATTTCATTGATATGAAAACATTTTATCTGTTTATTTCCTTTTGTTTGGTATCCTCTATCACAACTTTTGCCCAAATAGATCAAAAAAATAGGGTAATTATTTTAACCGATATTGAAGCCGACCCCGATGACACTCAGTCTTTGGTGCGTTTGCTTTTGTATTCCAACCAAATTGACATAAAGGGAATTGTCGCCACAACGTCTTGTTGGTTACAGCATAGAATAGCCCCAGAATCCATAGAACGTGTCATTCAGGCCTATGGCAAAGTACATCCCAACCTTTTAAAACATGAAGCTGGTTTTCCCAAACCAGAAGCATTGGCAGCATTAATTAAAAACGGCCTTCCGGAATATGGTATGAAGGGGGTTGGTGACGGAAAAAATTCAGAGGGTTCCGAGTGGATAATCAAAGTATTGGAAGAAAAAGATGATCGCCCATTGTGGATTTCAGTTTGGGGCGGTGTTAATACTTTGGCCCAATCCCTTGACCAAATTCGGAAAACCAAAAGTAAGAAGGAGGCCCAAAGACTTATCTCAAAACTCCGAGTCTATACCATCTCGGACCAAGATGATAGCGGTATTTGGATACGGAACAATTTTCCTGAGCTTTTTTATATCGTTAGTCCGGGAGATTATTACGGCACTGCAACTTGGACGGGCATCAATAGCTATATAAAAGGAATAGACAACAGCTCGATCAGCAACATCTGGATAGCCCAAAACATTCAACAGAATCATGGACCTTTAGGAGCTGAATATCCGGATGTTGCTTGGGGCGTAGAAGGAGATACACCCGCATTTTTATCGTTAATACCCAACGGACTTAACGAACCTGAACATCCGGAATGGGGTGCATGGGGCGGACGCTATGAATTGTACAAACCCAATTTCTCAAAAACAAAAAAAGGAAGCTCCATTGTAAAAATTGCTCCTGAGACCAGGGCAATTTGGACCAATACCGATGATAATTACACCCCTTACGTTCCTAAGGAATATGGCCGTTCCGTTAAAAAGGATACCATTACATTCAAAGATAACAAAGTAACGTTATGGCGCTGGAGGGAAGATTTTCAAAATGATTTTGCGGCCCGTATGGATTGGTGTACCCAAACCTATGAGGAAGCCAACCACCCACCCGTACCGGAACTGACCCATTCCGATCGATTAACGGTAAAGTCGGGCGAAGCCTTTAGCCTAGATGCTTTTAAATCTAGGGATCCTGATGGCGATAATCTTAGTTATTTGTGGTTCCATTATCCAGAGGAAAGTTCATATAAAGAAAAAATAGATTTGGGTGCTGAGAACGTGCATATTGTAAACCTTAGGGCTCCGATAGTAAAAAAGAAGGAGACCATTCATTTCATTTTGAAACTATCGGACAAGGGCACCCCTGCGTTGTCAAGATACAAGCGTGTAATAGTGACGGTTCTTCCAAAATAGTCGGTACTTACCAATTGGAAGACATCGATCCAACCATTGGGAATAAAACAAAACGACCATGAATAAACTAATTTTTATATTTTCCTTCTTAATTCTACAAAGTTGTGCATCTAAAAACAGCAAGCAAATTGTAGAAAAACCTCGAATATTGATCAGTTCGGATATTGGTGGAACCGATCCCGATGACTTTCAATCCATGATACATTTATTGATGTATTCCGACCTTTTCCAAATAGAGGGCCTGGTTTCCTCCCCCTTTGGCAAAGGTCGAAAAAAGGATTTTCTGAATATGATTGACCTTTATGAAAAGGATTTACCTGAATTAAAACGATATACCCCGAACTTGTCCCATCCAGATTCACTCAGGGCCGTTTGCAAACAGGGAACAATACTAGAGGCCCCTTACAAAGGATACGATAAAGCCACGGAAGGTTCGGAATGGATCATTAAATGCGCCAATAGAACAACCGGCAAACCCCTATGGATTTTGGTCTGGGGCGGTTTGGAAGATTTGGCACAGGCGCTACATGATGCACCTGGAATTGAAGAAAAAATAAGGGTATATTGGATTGGTGGTCCAAATAAAAAATGGAGCATCAATGCCTATGCCTACATTGTAAAAAATCATCCCAACCTATGGATAATCGAAGCTAATTCAACTTACAGAGGCTGGTTCATGGATTCAGAATCACCCAATAAACTCAAAGGCAAATCCTATTACAACAACTATATCCAGGGAAGAGGGGCCTTAGGGAAAAATTTTAAAAACCACTATAAGGGCGAAATTAAAATGGGCGACACCCCTTCCTTGGCCTATCTGATGAATGGTGATGCAGATAATCCTACAGGCGAAAGTTGGGGCGGAAGTTTTACCCCGATCAAAAATAGCTCACGAACTATTTTTGAAGGAAACAGCAGCAAGAAAGATACGGTAGCCGCCTATGCCGAATTGGAATGGAGATTTAAAGGGCCTGACCTGCCCATTCCGCAAGATTCCACTTGTTTTACATTGGAGATTTCCAATCAGTCATGGCCAGGATATTATCTTGGCAATGGAATTTATGGGGTACGCTACTCCTCCAAAAAACCGGAAACCGGCAGCTATTTCACCAAAAGTGCCATACCCGAATTGGATGCCCAACGAGGTCAGTTTGTTAGTATAACCCCATGGCCAGGAAAAACAACTCCCAATGATTACCCTCTTGGTTCCAATTGGTATAGCGACAAGCCAGCTCCCGACCTTTTTATCGGAGATCAGCAAGGCGCGAAAACAATTTCAAAACATCGGGAAGCCTATTTAATGGATTGGGCTAAAAGGTGGCAATCAATAAACAAATAAAAAGGATGAAAATTAACAACCTCATTGCAATAGTTGGCATAGCCTTACTAACAACTACCGCCATTGCACAAGAAAAGCCTAGGGTATTTGTGCTTACCGACATAGAAAATGAACCGGATGATGCCATGTCGATGGTCCGTTTTTTGGTTTATGCAAATCACTATGACGTTGAAGGATTGGCCGCTACTACATCTGTTCACCAACAAAATAAGGTAGCAACCTATCGTATTCAAGAAATTGTAAATGCCTATGATAAGGTAAGGGATAACCTTGAAAAACACGAATCAGGTTTTCCTTCGGGAGACCATATAAAATCAAAGATTACAGAAGGACTACCAGAGTACGGAGTAAAAGCAATTGGGGTTGGAAAAGATTCCCCGGCCTCCGAATTATTAATTAAAGCAGTCGACAAAAATGACACAAGGCCTTTATGGGTAACGGTTTGGGGAGGGCCAAATGTATTGGCACAGGCGCTCTGGAAAGTTAGGGAAACACGTTCAAAAAAAGATTTGGAACAATTTGTCAAGAAATTACGGGTTTACACTATTTCCGATCAGGACGATAGCGGCCCATGGATTCGCAAGGAATTTCCAGAACTATTCTACATTGTGAGTCCTGGTTTTAATGCAGGTGGCGGCTATCATCATGCCACTTGGAGTGGAATAAGCGGTGATTTTTTTCATGCCCGTTGCGACGGAGCCGATTTTAGCATCGTTACAAACGAATGGTTAGATCGGAATATACGGAAAAAAGGGCCTTTAGGGGCCGAGTACCCCAGATGGGATTATTTAATGGAAGGAGACACACCCTCTTTCCTTGGCTTGATCAATAACGGCCTAAGTTATCCGGAACACCCGGAATGGGGCGGCTGGGGAGGCAGATACGAACTCTACACCCCAAGGATGCAAAAGTGGTTTTTATATCCAGAGACCAGACCTATCTTTTCCGATGCTGTAGACGAAGTCTTAGGTACTGATGGCCGATGGCACTCGGGCAACCACGAAACTATATGGCGCTGGAGAGAAGATTTTCAAAACGATTTTGCAGCCAGAATGGATTGGACCATAAAGCCATACGATAATGCCAACCACCCGCCCAAAGTTAAACTAACCCATAAAAAAAATCTTGTCGCAAAAAAAGGAGACAAAATACTTTTAAGTGCCCTAGGTTCCAAGGATCCCGATGGAGATGCCCTCTCATACCATTGGTTTTTTTATGAAGAAGCTGGCACATTTTCAGTCTCCAGCGCACGTAGTGGACAACCTTTGACCATTCAAAACTTTGACCAACCTGAAGCCTGGTTTACCGTTCCAAAGAGTCGAATCGGTGGTTCAGGGAAGGGAACCATGCATATTATTCTTGCGGTAACAGACCATGGTTCGCCACGATTAACACGATATGAAAGGGTAATAGTTACCATTGAAGAATAACAATTTGTAAAATAACTAAACTTGTATTTATAAGCCTTATCATTCTGTTATTCACGGCCCAGTCAGAGGTAAAAAGTCAAAGCAAAAAAACCGCGAATAATTGTGACTTCAGATGGTGAAATAGGCGATGAGTGTTCCATGGTATGATTTTCACATTCAACACTTTAATGGCAGCCCATTTCTATGGATTACAGATACCGTATAGGGTATGGTCCGGCATTTGACCAGGGAAGAAATTGATCTGTAACTTGATAATCGACAAAAACTTGGTTTTACTTGATAAGTAGTTCCTCGGGACGACAGGATTTACAGAATCCTTATAAACCCTCTCTGAAAATAGAAAAGTGAAGGCCGGCGCCTTCGTACTTTTTTTGTTTCCTGTGTTCGCACAAACTGCGTTTGGCAAACTTATCAGAACAGGATTTACAGAATCCCAATAAACCCTTTGCTGAAAATAGAAAAGTGAAGGCTAACGCCTTCCTACTTTTTTTGTTTCCTATGTTCGCACAAACTACGTTTGGCTCCATTGGAAACAAAAAAAGTGATTTGCTATTGCAAATCACTTTTCTGCTTGGTCGGGATGACAGCATCCACCATATCGTTACAAATAATTGATTTTCAGTATTTTAAATGTATAATCCTAATCAAATCCCTTTTTGGACACTCGATTTATACATAGCTCAAGAACGTATTGATTGTGTGTTAGTTACGAGATAAAATTACAAAAAATATCTAACTATAGCCAAATGCAAAACCTAACTTAAACCAATACCATATTTAAAGGCATTGCCCATAAGTTCCTGCTCTGCTCGTGAAATTCCAATCTCTCCGGCTATTTCCTTCCAACGGCTAACTGATTTGGTAACCTCATCAACAATAGCATCCATTAGTTTTTCGTCCAAACGAAAGTACTCCCCTACCCTTTTTGCCAATTCCAAATCCAAAGCATTGTTATCCATATCAATATTAAGTGCCAATCCATCTTTATCTATGGAAGGATTAATGTCATAAGCAGGGGAAAGTATCCAACCCTTGGGGGTTAGGATAAAACCATGATTACGCAAATGGTCATCGGTATTCGAAACCGCGATATTAAAAACAATCCTACGCCATAGTTGATGTAGGTTTTTATCAATGTTTACCCCATTTGTTTGAATGAATTCGGCGATGTCCAGATAACTTGCTGGGCTATCCCGGATGGTATCCTCATTATTTCCTGTCATAGTCATGGCCGATGAAAAATGGATACGTTCTTTCCTTATCCTATCAAAGCGTTGTGTAAAAAAGGTATGATAGTTTCCAGTAATTTTTTCAATATGGGAGGGTGCCATTTCAATTCCACAATTTATTGCCAATCGATATGCTAAAAATTCCCATGCTCCTTTATCAATGGTATCATTCTTTGAAGGAAATTTTGCTATCCAAAGATTCCCATATTCATCCAAAATATTGGCTTTGGGTCTGGCACCTCCCAATGAAGATCCAGGTGCCATAAGAACTGCCAACCATTTTTTTGCTTCTTCATTGTCCGTGTCATTCTCAAAGTGCTTGGCAGCTTCTTGAAGTTCTCTCACTGACGACCAAGGGGGAGTAGGATTCTCTTCGTTGTTATCCAAGAATGGTCCGTCACGGTCTGTTTTAAAACGTAAAGCTCCCATTCTACTTTCGTCATAAACTCCAAGCAGATAATCGATTTCATATAAAGTAGTAGCTTTTCGATCTTTCTCATTAGATAGTTGGGCTGCACGTCTTTTCATCAAGGTTCTTCCCCAGGTGTCTGGCATGCTATCTAAAAAGACACCAAAGTTTTCCTTCTTATTTGGGTATTGTGGACCCGAATAAAACTGGATATCAGGGTCCAACAATAGTTGTTGTTCCGATTTTATCCAATCCTTATCGTATTCGAAGCTAAAGGCTTTTTTTCCCTTGGCATAATGGGCTGTAAGAACGCCTATCATCTTAGCTTCTGGCATTCCTTGCCAATGTGCATAAACATATATCTCAAATTTACCTTGTGCCATTCTTCCCTGTTATAATAAATCCAAGTCCTGAAGTTTTCTTCCGAATTCGTCATCTGTTGCCAACTTCAAGAAATCATCTTGCAAACCAAGTGCAATCAGAACATTAAAATATGAACCAATCGCTACCTTTGAATTCCCCTTTTCTATCTGATACAAAGTCTTTCTATCTATACCTGCCCGTTCAGATACTTGAATAGTGGTAAGCTTTCTTCGTTTACGGGCAAGCTTTATATTCTCTCCTAATTGCCCCATTATCCTCTGGTATTTTGGAAAAAGGACAGCTTTCTTATTCTTCATAATGGGTATTATTTTCCCCAAATATAACAATTATGGGGATATTAATACTCATATATATCAAAAATTATTTTCAAAATCAATGAGTAATCATCTTTTAAAGTGATCTTATAGGAAAATTTCGACGATTATTTCTAACAGTGAAGGAGTAAGCTTTTAAATTTTTTGTAACAAAGTAAAGGTGATTTTCTAAAAATATTGCGACAAAGTCAGGGTAAATATTGTGCTAAAATTAGCCTAGTGTACTGTACCCAAATAAGCCCTGCTCGCAAAATGGGTCCGTATTGAAACAAATCCCTATTAACCAAACCAGTTGGTTCAACCACATTTCGATAGTACGTTTTTCTATCTTAGCTCGGTCCCAAATCCTTACCCACAAAACATACTAATTATTTAGAGGTGAACCTAAACCAATCTGTTAGTTCTTCTACCAAAAAAGATAAACAATAGCATATCATATTTTTTTCCCAATCTTTCCCTAAGTATTCCAAATGCCTTGGTTATTTGGGCCTCAACTGTTTTTTTGGAAACATTTAGGTATTCCGATATTTCGATGTTGGTAAGGCCTTCTTTTTTGCTCAATACAAAAATTTGTTGGCATTTCGGAGGAAGGTTTTCAATCTCTTT
This sequence comes from Arenibacter algicola, assembly GCF_018860365.1. Taxonomy (GTDB): domain Bacteria; phylum Bacteroidota; class Bacteroidia; order Flavobacteriales; family Flavobacteriaceae; genus Arenibacter; species Arenibacter algicola_B. The sequence continues at coordinate 563,753 of NZ_JAHKPO010000003.1, read as the reverse complement.
GGTAATTTGAGCAATAATTGGCTCAAAGGATTGCTCACTGTGTAAATTAATTGCTCTTTCCAGACCTTCGAAATATTTGTGTTCCAAAATCATTGTGGAACGCTTTCTCTTGTAGGCATTTATAAATTCATTGTAAACGGACTTGAATAAATAGTTTTGCAATGAAGTATGTACATTGAGCTTCTTTCTTTTCTCCCAAGTTTTTAGAAAAACATTCTGCAGAATGTCCTCTGCAAGTGCATGGTCATTGGTAAGAGATAGTGCGTAACCAAATAGTCTCCGGTTATATAAGTCCACTAGATATACGTATGCTTTTTCATCCCCCTTTTGAAGGCGCTTTATTAAAAACGCATTATCATCGATATTCATAAAAAACTTGGTTAGTCGCAAAATACTGCTATGGTTATTGCAAATATGAAAAAAAAATCAACAAAAAGTAAGGGTATTGCAAAATAGCTATGTCATTACTATAAAGATTGAACCTAATGGCTGGATCAGAGGAAGAAAAAATTATTCTTAAATATCTATCAAACAATGCAACCGCCAAGGAACTTGATGCGTTGTCCGATTGGATTTTAAAAGAAGGCAATACAAAGATTTTTCAGGAATATATTCAATTACATTTTGAGATAATTACCAGTATGAACGGACCTGATACGGATAAGATTAAGCAAAAATTATTGCAGAAAATAAAAAGGGATAAACTCCGAAGGAATTTGACGGGATTTATGAAATATGCTGCTATCGGCTTGTTACTTATTTCTTTAGGCTTATTCTTCCAACAAGTGGGCTCTTTAGCTGATGAAACCGATGTGTTGATCCCTAAAGAAGAGGCTATAACAATTATATTGGGTAATGGGAGAATAGAAACACTAAGAGCCAATGAAAATAGGAATGTGAAAGATGAAGACGGCAATATAATTAGTACGCAGAACAATTCTCAATTGAACTATGCAGGTAAAGCTGAAAACCAAAAATTGATTTACAATACCCTGAATGTTCCTTATGGTAAAAAATTTGATGTGGTTCTATCGGATGGGACCCATGTTTATTTGAATTCAGGTTCCTCCCTTCGTTATCCCATTTCTTTTATACGAGGAGCTAGCCGACAAGTCTTTTTAACAGGAGAGGCTTATTTTGATGTTACCGAAGATAAAAAACATCCTTTTATAGTGAATACCAATGCAATAGACATTCAAGTACTCGGAACAAAATTTAATGTTTCTAACTACCCAGAAGATGACAATATTAATACAGTTCTGGTTGAAGGCGTTGTAAAACTACAGAGGACAGAGAAAAAGTCTTCCAATTTAGATTCTGTAATGTTGGAACCTGGCCACAAAGGGGAATGGAACAAGGATAATAATCACATAACTGTACTTAATGTAGACACAAGTCTTTATACAGCTTGGCTAGGAGGGAAATTGGTTTTCCGTAACACCACGTTCAAACAAATCAGGGAAGCCCTACAGAGACATTATAACGTTATTATAAACAATAGCAATAAGGAATTGGAGGAGCAATTGTTCGATGCCACATTTGATGTAGAAACAATTGACCAAGTTTTAGAATCATTTAACAAAAGTTGGGCTATCGAATATGATATTATAGAAAACGAAGTAATTATTAAATAGAACTTAATCCTTTAAATCTAAAATAAATGAAGTAACACTTTTAAGTAAACTAAACCACAATCATTTTAAGTTAAAAATCGGAAAATGCGGACACATTTCCCGATTTAGTAAAAAATGATTTAAAAAAATTTAAACCAATTAACACTACAAAATTATGAAAAAACTCTTTAATTATGGGGGGTATTTAATATTCCCCTTTAAATTAAGCTTAAAAATGAAGTTAACGCTACTGTTGACAATCGCTGCTTTATTTCAGATACAAGCAAATACATATTCTCAGAATAAGAAAATATCCTTGGATTTTTCCAATACTAGTGTGGAAACCATTATTCATGAAATAGAAGCCATATCTGAATTTAAATTTCTTCTGAATAGAAAGGATGTTGATCTAAGTAGAAAAGTTTCTATTAAGGTAGAGCAACAAAAAATCAAAAGTATCTTATCTAAATTGTTCTCAAATACAGATGTAGTTTATGAGATATTAAATAAACAGATAGTTCTAAGAAAGAGTAAGACCATAACATATCCTTCTCCAAAATTACCGATAAATGAGCCCAGAAATAAACCGATTCAATTTCAGATATCCGGTGCAATAACAGACAAGGACGGCAGCCCTCTACCTGGTGCAAACATTCTAGAAAAAGGCACAAGCAATGGAACTCAAGCAGATTTTGACGGTAAATTTACAATTGAAGTAGGCGATAATAATGCTATTTTAGTAGTTTCTTATATTGGTTTTGGAACCAAGGAGATAAGTCTTGAAGGACAAACCACCATTTCAGTTATTTTAGAAGAAAGTGCAGTCGGAATGGATGAGGTTATAGTAGTTGGTTACGGAACCCAAAAGAAAGTAAATCTTACAGGAGCGGTTGACCAAGTTACTTCCGAACAATTGGAAACAAAAACTGTAGCTAACCTAGGACAGGCATTACAAGGTGTGGTTCCTAATTTAAACATTTCTTTTTCAGACGGTAATCCAACTAAGGATCCTTCCTTCAATATACGGGGAGGCACATCATTTTCAGGCGGAAGTTTCAAGAGTGGCAGCCCCCTTTTTCTGGTAGATGGTATTCCCATGGAAATTAATAATCTCAATCCTTCTGATATAGAAAGCATTTCGGTTTTAAAGGATGCCGCTTCAGCAGCTATTTATGGTGCAAGAGCTGCTTATGGTGTCATACTTGTGACTACGAAGAAAGGTAGTAAAGGCATGAAACCCAGAATAACGTATTCTTCTAGCTACCAGAGTCAACAAGCCATAACGAAGCCCAAACTTTTAAATTCGGTCGAATATCAGGAATCATTGATGAATGCTCAAATTTTAGATGGGGGGGTACCTTCATCAGATGATGAATACAAACTTCAACAAGTCAAGAATTATTTTAATAACCCTGATACTGCCCCTAGTTACTATGTATCAGGGGGAACAAACATTTGGGTTGCAAATGTAGATCCTTGGGACGAGTTTCTGAAATCATCCGCCCCTTTAAAGACCCATGACCTATCTATTTCAGGAGGAACTGATAGTAGTAGTTATTATGCCTCTCTTGGGTATAGGGATCAAGAAGGGTTGGTGGCACTTGGGGATGATTGGAGAAAGACGTACAATGCAATGATTGGATTCAATGCGGATGTATCGGAATGGTTAAATATTGACACCAAAGTTATTTACACAAATACTGGAACAAAACGTCCACATGGACAAGGGGGGTATTCAGCATATTCGGATAATTACTTCGATTTCTTATCTAGGATTGGTTGGCGTGCATTAATGACTCCCAGATTTACGCCAGAGGATTCTCCTGTAGGCGTAATGCCAACCCATACACAGCTAAATGCCTTCATAAATGATGGCAACATAACTACTCAGAATTCAAACTTATTAATGAAAATTGAAGGAACTGTAAGGTTATTCAAGGGACTTGAATTTAAGACAAACTATGCATATAAGTCTATTAATGAAAATCTTAAAATGCATTTGCCTTTAGTATATCGTATAGAAAAGTCATGGACCCCTTTTGCAGAAGGGTTCAGTACTATTAGTAAAACATTTTCCAAAAGTGATTACACAGTTTTCAATGCTTATTTTGATTTTCATAAAACTATCAAGGACAAACATAGTTTTTCCGGAGTTTTAGGTTTTAATCAAGAATTATCTAAATACCGTGATTTAACTGCCCAAGGAAATGATTTGATATCGGATGAGATACCAAGTTTAAAACTTGCTACAGGAGCCAAGACTTCCTCCGATAATGAATCGCATTGGGGTGTTCGTGGAGCGTTCGCCAGGCTGAATTATAATTTCGATGATAAATACCTTGTCGAGATTAATTCAAGATATGATGGCACCTCCAAATTTCCCAGGGGGAATAGATACAAGGTTTTTCCTTCCATTTCAGCTGGGTGGAGAGTTTCTGAAGAGAACTTTATGAAAGGATTATCAGAAGGAATAAGCAATCTTAAACTTAGAGCCTCCTTTGGGAGCTTGGGTAATCAAGATGTCGCTAACTATGCCTATATATCAACTTATGGACTTACTCTCGAGGTGCCCTATTTAATGAATGGAATGCGACCAATTGGAATTACTTCCCCCGGCTTGGTAAGTCCCCAATTGACATGGGAGACGGCAACCACGGTCGATTTTGGAATGGATTTGACCTTATGGAATAAGTTAGGAGTTAATTTCGATTGGTACAAAAGAAAAACTAGCGATATTTTAACAACTGCCGAACAGCTTCCTTCTGTTTTAGGAACGAGTGTTCCTAATAGCAATACAGGAATTATGAAAACTGAAGGTTGGGAATTTTCTGCTAAATGGAATGATCGATTAAAAAATGGAATAAATTATGATTTTTCCTTCGTTCTTTCTGATAGCCAGTCGGAAGTTGTTAGATTTTCAGGTAATCCGCAAAAAATAGTTTCTTCCCTTTATGAAGGCAAAAAAATGGGAGAAATTTGGGGGTTGAAAACGGTTGGAATTTTTCAATCAGATCAGGAAGTTGATGTTTCTCCAAGTCAATCACAAATTGATGGTGGAGTCTGGCGCCCAGGCGATGTGCAATATGAAGATATTGATGGAGATGGAAAAATATCATATGGTGAGTCCACGGTCTCCAATCCTGGTGACAAGCAGATTGTTGGTAATTCACTACCAAGATTCCAATATGGTCTAAATACAAATATTAGTTGGAAAAATATTGACTTTAATATGTTTTGGCAAGGAACTGCGAAAAGAGATTATTGGACAAACAGTTATCTCTATTGGGGGTTGATTCGTGGTTCAAACATCCATGGGGGCATTGGCACTCCTGAGATGTACTATGATTCTTGGACGCCGGAACGACAGGACGCCTTCTTTCCTGCCTATAAGCCAGCATTTAAAAATATGGAGATACAATCTAGATACCTTTTGAATGCTGCATTTGTGCGATTGAAAAATATAACTATTGGTTTTACAATTCCAGATGAAATAACAAAAAAAGTAAAAATAGAAAGACTTCGTTTGTTTACTTCTGGCTTCAACTTATTGACCTTTTCAAAGGTGCCAAAGTTTATGGACCCAGAAAACTTGAACGATGCGTATCCTTTGACTAGATCATTCACTATTGGCGTACAAGCTACTTTTTAACAATTAACTTCAAAATGAACTTCGATGAAAACTAAATATATTATAATATTTTTTATTGCTATTGGTCTTATATCAAGCTGCGATGATGATTTCCTTGAGCTTTATCCCCTGGATAGTGTTGTTGACCAAAACTATTGGAATAATGAATCAGATTTAAAACTATTTGCGAATTCTTTTTACGGTCGATATATAGAGGGGTTTGACAACACCCTTGGTATACGTAATCCATATGGATATAGAGGTTCTTCAATTCCTTATGGGGATTTACATTCGGACAATGCACTTTCAGAAAACCTTTCTACAGGTAGAATGGTAAATGGTCTTTATGTAATTCCAAGTCAAGCCGGAACAGGTGGGTGGAATTGGGAAAATGTCAGGGATTTGAATTTCTTCCTAGCCAATTATAAGAAGGCAGATATAAAACCAGAAATAAAAAATATCTATGCAGGGGAAATTATGTTTTTTAAAACAATGGAATATTTTAATAAAATAAAACTATTTGGTGAAGTTCCTTGGTACAGTGAACCTTTAAATCCGGATTCAGAAGCGTTGTACAATCCTAAAACACCACGTGCAGCATTAATGGACTCCGTTTTATTAGCCATTGATAGATCCGTGGAATGGTTACCCGCAAAAGGCAGTGAAGGCGATGGAAGGCTGAATAAAGATATGGCTTTACTGCTTAAGGCACGTGTGTGCCTATACGAAGGCACATTTAGGAAATATCACACTGAACTAGGACTTTCCGGAGAAAAATTTCTTAATGAGGCTGTTAAGGCTTCGGAGGAATTAATGAATTCCTCCCATTATTCTATTTGGAGTACAGGAGATCCCGCAAATGATTATCACAATTTATTTATTCAGGATAGTTATGCTTCCAATCCTGAAATAATCCTTTGGAAAGAATATAGCAGTGGACTACTCGGACATGGGTTTTTACGCTACTATCTTTGGAGTATAGGTGAGAATTTAGCCGGTTTTTCTAGGTCTTTGATGGATGAGTATCTTTGTTCGGATGGACTACCTACCTCAGAAAGTCCATTATTTATGGGAAAAGATAGCTTACAGGTCGAGTTCAAAAACCGGGACCCTCGCTTGGCCCAAACAGTTTGTCCACCAGGTCAATACGCCTTGGATAATAGTTTAACCGGTTCTTTCGTCGCTCGAGGAAAAGGATATAATGGAGAAATGCCAGGGATAAGAGGAAGTGGTGAAGAGTTCCCAACCCCAACAGGATATTGGCCTATAAAATTCTGGAAAAATGACCAAGCAGAAGTCAATTCTATACAGACAGGAACTATGCCATGTCCAATTTTTAGATATGCGGAAGTATTATTAATCAATTCGGAAGCCCATGCGGAACTCGGAACTTGTACCCAAAACATTTTAGATAACACAATAAACATTTTAAGGAACAGGGCAGGAATGCCTAATTTACAATTAACCAACTTACCAATTGATCCAGTATTAGATGAGCGATATTCAAATTATTGCGGATACATACCCGATGCGCTCCTAAGGGAAATTAGAAGGGAAAGACGTGTAGAGCTTGTTTGGGAGAATTTTCGATGGGATGATCTTGTTCGTTGGAGAGCAGGTAAGTTACTTACAGTTCCTGAAGCAGTAGGAGGAATGAAATTTAATCAATACCAGTATCCTGCAGTTGTTCCGGGTAGTGATGTTTTCCTTGACACTGAGGGTTTTTTGGACCCATATAGAAACGCATTGCCTGGAGGTAGAATTTTTGAAGAACCCAAAAACTACTATTTCCCGATACCCATAGAAGATTTGGTCATCAATCCAAATTTAACTCAAAGCCCTGGTTGGGAAAATTAAATATGTTTTCAATTGTTTTGGCAAGGAACTCGAATTCTTTGCTAAAACAATTAGAAATAAAAAAGTTACCACTATGGGACAATTTACAATTTACTTGTGGAGTTCGGTGAAAGTCATCATTTTCATGAGCGCATTATTTTCAATTTTTTCCGTTAATAGCCAGACTGTTGCTGAAATTGCTATTGAACAAGCAAATCGAGAACTATGGTATAAATATATCGATAAGTATGGCATTATTAATGATTTTGTTGGGGAACGACCAACCGCTATGGACTGTAGGTTATCAAGGCCAAATGCTTTTGGATGGTGGACACCCATAGAAAATGGTGGATTTTTCAATGGTATATATTTAATGGCCGCTTGTGAACGTGTCAGGTTAACAAACTCAGATGTAGACAGGGACAAAGCCCGTATTTTGGCGCAAGGTTTGCTTAAACTTGCCTTGGTTTCTGATGTACCCGGTTTTATTTCGAGAGGAATAAGCGATGATGGAAAAACCCATTACCCTAATGGATCTAATGATCAGACCATACCATGGTTTTTTGGACTTAATCATTATTTGAATTCAGACATCCCTTCAATTAAAGAAAAAAAAATCATAAAGGATAAAATGATTGAAGTGGCGCAAGCAATAAGACTAAATAATTGGGGGTTTCCAAGTGATGGAATGTTCACAGGAGGATCAAGGGATGACCTGGAGGATTACCGATTTTTGGAGGCTCCTTGTTATTTATGGCTTCTCCTAACAATGCACAAATTAACCGATGACATAACATGGTTTAATCAGTATCAAGCTGCATTAAAAGATGTATCTAATGTGGGTGACAAAACGAGAATAGAAATATGCTCAGAAGGTATTGCTTATTCCGCAGATTATGAAGTTTGGGGCAATAGAAGGGACTATTTATGGGTATATGTAATAAAACAAGCCTCGCTAATTGAGTTACTTAAAATGGAAAAGGAAGATTCCATCCGTTCATTATACCTAAAGGGAATAATGAATAACAAAGATTTTGCAATGGAATATGCCAACGAATTTTCCAAATTTGATAACAATGACACAAAAAAATATGGTAATAGTGATTGGAGGGCAAGTTATTCTGAATGGTATCCACAATTCACAGTTGATGAGGCCATAAGTATATCACGTCTTAAAAACGATGAAATAACGGGTCACAGAAAAGGCTATGAGAGAACCTATATGACCAATCCATTGGCAGCGGCCTCGATCATAGCTTTAGTTGGTGATCCAGATGATTGTGAATTGATCGATAAGATTGTTGCGCATTATGATTATTCAAAGCTAAACCTAGGCGAATTTTTTTTTGCAGAATTTGCCTACTATGTAAAAAAATGCAATTAACAAGCTCCTAAAGAGTTGTGATCACCTCAACTTATAAAAATAATTAATTGGTAGAATTAAGGATGTTAAAAAAAAGAAAAAACAATTGGTCAACTGATATCAAGAGATTCTAGTTCCATTGTATTTCAATTAAAGTACCATTCAAAAAGTTATTAAAAAAGATAAGGCTACTTAAATAAAGAGTATTTAAACTTCGATAATTCCAAAAAACTAAACAATTAAATGAAAAAGAATAAACGTATTTCAAAAGGATTAGAATATTTATGTTCACTAATTGCATTTTGCTTGGTATTTGTCGTCAATGCCCAAAATTTAGTTGAGGACGCAGTAGAACAAGCTAATATAGAACTTTGGGGCAAGTTCATCGATAAGTATGGAATTGTAAACGACTTTGTAGGCCAAAGGCCAACTGCTTTTGACGCAAAACTCTCTAGGCCCAATGCGTTTGGGTGGTGGACCCCCATAGAAGATGGTGCCTTCTTCACAGGCATGTACCTAATTGCAGCATGTGAAAGAGCAAAATCAACAAGGTTGGATGTTGACAGGGACAAGGCACGAATTCTTGCTCAAGGGTTGCTTAAACTATCTTCTGTTTCTGACATACCAGGGTTTATTTCCCGAGGAGTGAGCACAGATGGGGTTACTCATTACCCAAATGGATCCAACGATCAAACTATACCTTGGTTTTATGGACTATATCATTATCTAAAAACAGATATTCCTTCAATAAAGGAAAGTGAAATCATAAAAAGCAAGTTGATAGAAGTAGTCAATGCAATACGGCTCAATAATTGGCAATTTCCAAGTGATGGTCTTTTTACAGGAAAATCCCGCGATGATCTTAAAGACGATAGATTCTTGGAAGTCCCTTGTTATCTGTTGTTGCTAAGATGCATGTACGAACTCACAGGAGATATTTCTTGGTTAAATTGGTATCAAAATGCATTAAATGAAGCCCCCGAAGGAGGCTCACTAATAAGAGCAGACATTTGCGCACAGGGTATTGCTTATGATCAGGATATGTGGGGCGATAGAAGGGATTATTTATGGATATATGTAATGAAACAGGCTTCTCTTGTTGAACTAGCAAAATTGGAAAAAAATAGGTATATCCGTTCCAAGTTTTTAGACGGTATCAACAGCAATAGAACATTTGTAATGGAATATGCAAAGGAGTTTACCAAATTCGACAATAATGATAAAAAGACCTTCGGAAATAAAGAATGGAGAGAGGTTTACGCGGATTGGTATCCACAATTTACTATAGATGAAGCGATAAACGTATCCAAACTTAGCAACAAAGACAAAATCGGCCAACGAAAAGGCTATGAGAAAGTATATATGACCTCCCCTCTGTCTGCAGTTTCCATAATCGCATTGGCAGGGAACTCCAAGGATTGTGAACTTATCGATAAGATAATTTCTCATTATGATTATTCAAAGTTGTACTTATCGGAGTTTTTTTATGCGGAGTTTGCCTATTACCTAAAAGAATGCGATTAGTGTACTTTTTTAGAGTAAGGGCAGATACTTAAGGTACATAATAGATACTATAAGTAATCTATAAAAATAAGGAGTAAATGAATCTGTTTAAGAGATATATGACAGTATTATTAAGATATTTAGTTTTCCAATTTACCTTTTTTGTTGTTTTTTTTGGGAACGCACAAAATGTAATTCGTGATGCAGTTGAAAAGGCCAATTATGAACTTTGGGACAAGTTTATTGATAAGTACGGAATTGTCAATGATTTTCAAGGTGAGCGTCCTACGGCATATGATTCCATGTTGTCAAGGCCCAATGGTTTTGGATGGTGGACTCCTATAGAAAATGGTGCGTTCTTCACAGGAATGTATTTAATGGCTGCATGCGAGAGGGCAAAATCGACAAAATTAGATGTCGACAAAGATAAGGTACGTATTCTTGTACAGGGATTGCTTAAGCTTGCCTCGGTTTCAGATGTGCCCGGTTTTATATCCCGAGGATTGAGTACAGACGGAAAGACCCATTATCCAAATGGATCAATTGATCAATCTATTCCATGGTTTTATGGCCTTTATCATTACCTGACAACAGATATACCTACAACTAAAGAAAGGGAAATTATTAAAAGGAAATTGATAGAAATTGTTGATGCAATTAGAATTAATAATTGGAAAATTCCTAGTGATGGATTTTTTACAGGTAAATCTCCTAATAATATTAAGGAAAATAGATTTTTAGAAGTCCCGTGTTACCTTCTACTGCTTAGATGTATGTACGAACTCACAGAAGATATTTCTTGGTTAAATCGGTACAAAAATGCATTAAATGAAATTCCCGAAGGAGGTACACTAATAAGAGCAGACATTTGCGCACAGGGTATTGCTTATGATCAGGATATGTGGGGTGAAAGTAAGAGTTACTTATGGATTTATGTAATGAAACAAGCGGCATTGGTTGAATTGGCTAAAATGGAGAAAGATGAGTCGGTTCGTGCGAAATTCATACAAGGTGTCAAAAACAATAGGGACTTTGTGATGAGGTTTACCAGCACCTTTTCTAATTTTAACAATCAAGATCAAAGAATTTTCGGTAATAAGTATTGGAGAGAGTGTTATACGGATTGGTATCCCCAGTTGACAGTTGATGATGCCTTTAGAATTTCAAATCTTAGAAATCATGATGAAATTGGCCAGCGTAAGGCTTATGAGAGAACCTATATGACCTCACCCCTGTCGGCCGTTTCGATAATTGCTTTGGCTGGAATTTCCATTGATTGTGATTTAATTGATGAGGTAATTTCTCATTACGATTATTCAAAATTGTACCTAGCAGAATTTTTCTATGCGGAATTGGCTTATTATGTCAAGTCATGTGAATAATTGACAACAGGTTAGCCCAATTTACCATGTACAAACTTACTTGGTGGAATATGGCGGCCAATTTTTAATAATACATATAATTTGTAGATCTTACATGATTTCATTTATAATTTCAATACTCTCTTTAATCCTAGGCTATTTTACCTACGGGAAATTTGTGGAGAAAATATTCGGAGTGGAGGAAGACCGGCCCACTCCCGCAATAAGGTTACAGGATGATGTGGATTTTATGCCCTTGCCGGCATGGCGTATTTTTCTCATCCAATTTCTGAACATTGCAGGTCTTGGCCCAATTTTCGGAGCAATAGCCGGTGCCATGTTCGGACCTGCCGCTTTTCTATGGATCGTACTAGGGAGTATCTTTGCAGGGGCTGTCCACGACTATTTTTCGGGCATGCTTTCTGTGCGCCACGACGGACTTAGTATTAGTGAGGTAGTAGGCATTTACCTTGGTCCAAAGATGAAGCATTTTATGCGCTACTTCACTATTATACTTTTGATTTTTGTCGGCACCGTATTCTTGATGGGTCCAGCCAAGATCATTGATGGTATGACGGGGAATATGTGGAACCTATGGGTTTGGGTGGGCATTATTTTGGTCTATTATATTCTTTCTACGCTTTTGCCCATTGATAAAATGATAAGTAAGCTCTATCCAGTTTTTGGTATAGCCATGCTTTTGATGGCCGTTGGGCTGCTTTTGGCACTTTTATTTGGGGATTACTACATCCCTGAAATTGTACCGGCCAATTTGAGGAATATGACCACTAGTCCTTCTGACACTCCCTTATTTCCTATCCTGTTCGTGACCATAGCATGTGGTGCCATATCAGGATTCCATGCAACACAATCCCCCTTGATGGCACGTTGTATGAAGAATGAAACATTGGGAAGAAAGATTTTTTATGGTACTATGATAACCGAAGGTATAGTGGCCCTGATCTGGGCCGCAGCGGCAATGACCTTCTTTGGCAATGTAGAATCGCTCAATGGCGCCATGTTGGCCAATAACAGTAATGCCGCTTGGGCAGCCAATGAAATATCGCTAAACATGTTGGGTAGCGTAGGAGGGGTGTTGGCCTTGTTGGGTATCGTAGCGGCACCTATTACTTCTGGAGATACTGCTTTTAGGTCGGCCAGATTGATTCTCGCAGACATATTTAAAACAGATCAAAAGAAGATCAAAAACAGGCTTTACCTGAGCTTACCGTTGTTTGTTATTGCCTTTGCGCTTACCCAGATAGATTTTGGTATTATATGGCGTTATTTTGCTTGGAGCAACCAGACATTGGCCACGGTCGTGTTATGGACTATTACGGCCTATCTTATGTATAATAACAAAGCATTTTGGGTAACCTTGTTGCCAGCGATTTTTATGACCATGGTCTGTAGTACATACATTTTAATTGCTCCTGAAGGGTTTGAATTGGCAAATAATCTGGCTTATATAGGAGGGGCAACCATTACGCTGTGCATAACTATCCTCTTTTGGATGTATACAGCTAAAAGACAAAAATATTCAGGGGCGTTGCCCACTAGTTAAAAATTTTGAGTTGAGTTAGTTTAGTTGCAAAAGGAACAATGGGAAACTGTTGTTCCTTTTATTTGCTAGGTAGCAATATTACAAGTTGCGGGGACATAAAACTCCTTTATAAATCAGTCTCTATTGTAAATAAGTAATCAGTACTTGATATAGCCAATTCTCAAAATCCTGGGATCATTTCAATTTCAACCCCAAATCGTTACCTCTGAACTTTACGATTGGATCCTATTGGATTCCTTTAGCGTTCAGGAAGATAAACTCTACGTAAAATAGGATTTGTAGAATCCTTATTAGAACTTATAGTATTCGTGGGAAGATAAGCAAGTAATATAGAATCTGTTTGATCTATTTTTAGCCTATTTAATTAAAGCTATTGCCATGTAAATTATTTTCACTTAGATAACTTTTAGAAACAATGATTGTCAGCAAGAGAAAACAGTTTAAATCCCATTGAATTTCAGTATCAAAAGTACCGAAGATCAATTATTTTTAAACTACTATTTATTCGCCTACATATGTTGTATGTTGAATATATAAAGAATCTAGCTAATCTCTAAAACTCGGATTCCACATACTTCAATTGGTTTAAAACAATAAAAATCTATACCCAACAGTCTTTAATCTTTAGGTAGTTTAAGTCCTTTAAATACTTCCCTTAATAATTCACAAGGATCAATATCTATTGCCAAGGCAATCAAATAGAGTTCATCGGCCCGAAGTTTAGTAGATTCGTTAGAACTTAATTGGGAAAGCCTAGCCTGACTAATACCTGTCCGTCTTGAGACCATGGCACGATTTACCGATTTTTTGGTTAAAAATAATCCTAGCGAAGTCATAACTCTATTGAATTTGATTACATAAATATACTTTTCTTAATGAAAAATATAGAATATCTAAAGTTTTGTTTGGAATTTAAATAGATTATCTATAGATTTGATTAGATAATCTAAAGATATATTAATGATTCTAACACACTAAATATTATGGGCCATGAAATCAGTAAATCAGAACAAAACACAATAAATAAAGAATGCCGAAAGTACTTTGATAATCGAGAACCAACCAAAGAAAACACGTTCGTTAATGAGAGTACTTCTCAAGTGGAACATCAGGAATCGGAGGAAAAAGACATCTTGCATAAAATAAGGGAATTGGCCCAGGAACATTTCCATACCTTAAAACGCTACCCTTCCAAAAAGGAACTCTATACTGTAAACCTTATCACCGATGGCTATCTGGAAACCTCCTTTATGATTTCCAGTTTATTAAAGGTATGCATCACGGCATTGGATGCTGAACGCACCCCAAATAGTGTCGTTCCAGAACCCGAACATAACATTCGTGAAGTACTCGGGTATATACTCAATATGATACCCTATGAGGAAATGGAATTCCTTGATAAGATTCGGCATATTTTACCGGATTTGGAAACCAAATAAAAACCCTAAAAAAAACAGGCTATGAAAAAGAAAAAAAGAAAAACACTGAAAGACATCCATAAACTGCACCAAAATCTTATGGGGCTTTTAAAACAGGATATAAGTAATCCATCATTAGGAAATCATAAGGTATCCTTAGAGGTAAGGGACAACAATGATCTGCTGTTGAACATAGCGAGCCTTCTGGAAGTATGTGTATTTGCATTGGACGGGAACGGAATGCTATTGTCCCCGAACAATCAAAATGTAACCAAACATGACAGTGTTTGCAGGGTGCTGGAATTGGTCCTAAATATACTGCCACACAGTCAAATGGATTTTATGGACTACGTAACCGAAAAGCTGAACGGTTTGGACAATGCCAAATCAAATTCATCTGAATAAATATGAACTATGAACCCGAACGAAGAAAAACTGATCAATAGCTTAAAACATCAGGCACTGGATTACCACCCTACATTAAAGCCGCACTCCTTCTTTAAAAACAAGTTTGAGGTAAGTCTCTTTTATGTAGATAACCATGTAGACCTGGTATTGACCGTCCGAGCCATGCTCTACTTGGCCATGAAGGCAATCGATCCAGAACTAATTGATGATATCAATGACAGATATGAAAAGGAATATATCCGTCAGGTACTTACAATTGCCAATAGGTTATTACCGCAAGGGGAAGAGTCGCTTTTGGACGACCTCAATCTTTATTATAGAGAGGAAAAATTGAGGGAGGGATTAAAATAATACCTTTAGCATGGTCCCTAAATCTTACCATAACTTAACGGCGCATGGATCCTAATTCGATTTTATAGCGTTCGGGATGATTAGCGTAAAGTAAAATCGAATTAGGGCGCAACCCTACTCCCGATTTAGAACACTATCCTGCTTTTGGGCCCACTTTTCAAAATCCTTATATATGATCGGATGATCTTCAAAATAGCCTCTTGCCCTACCCAAGCTTTCCTTTTTTACTTTTAAAACCTCAGCCTTTTTTTTCTGTTCATAGGTGATAAAATAATAGCCCAAATAGCCAAATGCCGAAGTGTTCATTATTATGAAAAGGTATAGCATCACAATCTCCCATTTTGGGGTCCATCTAGATTTTTCTATATTTTCCAAGACGTTATCCATCCGCTTATTATAAAATTCTAAGTTGATCTTTTGCAGCCTTAAAAAATCTTGTAGTTGAAACTCCAAATGAGAGGTGTCCGCTGTTATTTTTAGGTCGTCAAATTTTGTGGATAGTTCCTCCAGTTTACCAATGGAATTGTTGAACCCGGATATTTCTTGGGTAAGCACTTCCATAATTTCGTCCAGTTTTGCCATGATATTATATTTCCATTCCAAGTCCAATTGATTTCTTGACAGCAATAGTGACCACCTTTCTTGCAATAGTTGCAGCCAGGTTGGGCGATAGCCCAACGGGCTTGCCCAGTAGTTTTACAGTATTTTCTCTAGCCATCTTTTGGGCTACATTTTTATCCCATCCCATATTTCCCGCTATGTTTCCAATCGACATGGACCGATGTACTTCGCTCCCCTTTAAATTATGCCCCTTATATTCAAATCGGAAACCTTGGAGTTGGTTTTGCTTATTGATACTGGGAATCACCTCCACACCGTTCTTGGCCATATCGTTGATGTACTTGTCAAAGTTGTTTGGCTTGTCCTTTTCCATGACCTTATCATGTATCCGTTTTATTTCCCCTCTTACATGTTGAATCTGGTTCAGTTTTTCCTGCTGCACTTCTTTTACCGTGGTCAGGCCCATTTGTTTTGCCACATTTTCCGCCGCCTGTTGGCTCCGTTTTCCTATAAAACTATCCTTGTATGCATTCCCATTGAAATCGATACGGTTTACATATACGTGGACATGGGTGTGTTCCTTATCCCTATGCACAAAGCCGATGGCCTGGCGTTCCTTTAGTTTCATTTCCTTAAGAAACCTTTCAACGATTTCATTGAGGTCTTTGTTCGTCATTCCCTGCCCATCTTCAATCGTTGGGCTGAGCACAAAACTCAAGGTATTCTTTTGGCAAAGATGGTTCTGCTGCTGGATGACCTTGAACTCCTGAGTGATCTCCCTAGGATTGTCTCCCGACAAGTGTTCGCGGTAGACGACTTCTGCCTCCTTTTCCCCATTCCAACCATAACCCATGGATGCTCCGGTATGCGATATGGATTTTCCCATGCCTATCATTTCCTAAAGGATAAAAGATGTCGTCGTATCTCACTGGCCAATTGAACTACTTCATCTGCCAATTTCGGATTGCGTTTCCGGAACATATTCCCAATAAGCTTAAAATTTGTTTCATACCTAGACAGCATCTTGTACATCTCTATTTGTTCTTGGGTCAAACGTTCTATTATCCGATCATCAAAAGCCGCACGACGACAATATTCACTTATGGAAAGTCCACTCCTATCGGCCTTGACCCTTAGCAGTTTCTTCTCATAAATAGAACATCTAAACTGTACAAACTCCTTTTTCATTTTGGCATTTCTGAACCTTTACCCTGTAACCTTTTAAAAAATATCCTTTGAAACTCCCTCTATAATCCTATATCGAAAATCAAGTTATTGCTTCCCATTCTTTTGCGACCCATCGGGAGCAAAAGCAAGATTTGTCATGACAATGACACATCTTGAATTCTCACTCAATCGGATTTTTTACGTCTAAATTCCGTTTCATCATTTTCTACCTATCCACATACTTTTTACTTGTTAGTATTATTACTAATTAGTATGTAATTATAGAAATACTACTTCTTTTTTCGTGGCAATTGCTTATTGAATTCCTGATCCAAAAAGTCATCTGACAAATTAGGTTCGCCTAATAACCAAGCATCTATAATATCCTTATCAAAAAATTTCTGGCGGATGTGTTTGTTACCTCCCATGGGGATTAATCGTAACTGGGTCAGTTTGTAGATCTTGCTTTTGGAGAGTCCTGTGTAGGCAACAAGATCATCTACGTTCATCACTTTCTTTTGATGCGAAAGAAGTCCCTTAATATCCCTTAAGAGATCTACCATGTCATTTTCTATTTCCATAATTCTCGCTTTAAAATAGCCGCAATGCGGTCTACCTGTGTTACAAATGTTCGAAGCAAAGAAAGGAGATGCAAGCGGGTGAAAAGAAGAAAAAGGGGAAATCTACCCCATAAAATATTCAAATGTCCCCCAAGAAATCGAAGAATGAATCTATCTGTTGTTCAAATTCATAATTGGGCGGAAACTCATTGTACTTTTTTGAAAGTATCTCTGCCGATATCAAGTTACCCTTATGGTAAATTTTTTTGGATCTCTCAAAGGATTTTAAGCTAATCCCCTTTTTAAGTTGTTTGAACTTATCCAGAATATATTTCAATTGCGGCTGGGTACAGTTAAAATGCAGCACCGAATCGTGTTCATCAAAATCCAGGACCATAACTTCATAAAAATTGGAGAAGCTTGTTAGGTTCTCGTCCAGATATTCATATTGGGTCAAGGAACCATAGATCCTTCTTAAAATATGCTCATTGAAATCCATATTGAAACCGACTAGTTTCATTCGTGAACCTCGGCTTTGATACTTCACTTTCTCCGTATAAGCATCAGATACCAAAATACCAAATATTAAAATCACGAAAAACCATATCGGAAGCAATGCCAACCAAAAGTTTTCGTAGGTTTCATAAAGATCGAACGAAAAGTAGACCATAAGTATTCCAAAAAGAATAAGCCCAAAAATCAGTCCATTATAACCTCTTCTCATAAAGGCATTAATGTTCTGGTGGATATTGTCTTTTCTCCCCTTTACGGCGACCAACCAATTGGCGATATTTTCGATTATCTTTTTCATTTTACAAAAAGCTGATTTCAAGATAATTAAAAGAAATTAGACCTTTTTACATTTTCGATGTTATGGTTCAAAAAATGGATAGGGATTTGCTGGATTTTGTGGGTAGGGAGAAGAAAGGTCAAGCGGCCCTTCGCCGCTTGTTCTTTAGAGGGGCCGAGGAGGTCGGAAAAATCTGCCCTTAGCGGCAGGCAGGCCCGAACGGAGGGACTTCCCTAGTGGACCGGTGAAGCGTGTCGGATAAGGGAGGATTGGAGTGGAAGGGTTTTTCGACTTCCGCAGGCTTGGGGTTCCAAGATATCACTTTATTATTCTTTATTTTATGGCAAATACATTTCTCTATAGGATAATTAAAAGAGTTATTATTATATTAGAAGTTCTCTTAGGAGATCCTCCCGCAATATTACCAAAAAAAAACGACCCGATAAGGCCGCTTTGAATGTTTTCACAACGTAGTATCCCTATTGGATACCAGCGGTTCCCTGTGAATAATCCTTAAAATTAAAGAATTGAAAGCAATTCACAACTGGTACATGATGTAACCTATTAATTGATCCTGGCAAGGTACCTGGGAGAAGTTGCCCATGGGAGTACATATTACCTGTTGCCAATCAAAATTTTCCGACAGTTGTTCTGTGATGAGTTTTTTTCCGCGTCTGTCGTTCAAAATGTTAGTGTTATTTAATAAGAATTATGCTTAAATATCATATTAGTTACATAAATTTGTATAATAAAAAAGGTGGGAATAGATCTCCCACCTTTTGGACTACTACCTCAACCTTTTGGTGGTAATAGTTACTCGCCTTGTGATTCTGATCCTTACGGGGACTCTCACAATTCGAGTTCTGATAACTACTCTTCTAGCCATAATTCATGGATTTAAGAGTTAATAAATAGGATGGACCTCGGGCCATCCTTCCGACTAAAACAAGGATACGTTACCGCGTATCCTTTTTTAATGCCGTAGATCTAATTAAAGATCAGTTCATTTACAAATGCCTTTCTACTGTAAATCTAAATTCTAAGCTTTCAATTCCTGGTAAACAAAGTTTACTATTTCCACTTGAATTTAAAAGGACAGTCTGCATTTCAGTATTTCAATTTAAATTATTACGGCATTTTTGCTAGGGTTTACAGGCAAAATGATTAAATAATTTTGATATTGTAAAGTTATATTTAATACATCTTACGTGGAAACATATTTGTCAACAGTTGTTCAACACCTTTTTCTTTGAGAAATAGGTATAATTAGCCCATATCTTAATACATTTTAGGGTTACAAGTGCTTATTTTGTGTTTACAATGTTGATAAGTCCGGTATCGTCCAAAAGCAAAAAACGCCAGATAGCGTAGGGAATATGGAAAGAAAATAGATTTGCGAAATGTGTTAACTTGAGAAAATGACCAAGCCCGCCAATAAGGGCGAAAATCTTTTGGCTTTTCGCACCTTACTGGTCGTAGGCGTTTTCAGGTTTTTGTCAAAGGGGTATTGCTCAAAAGCCTTAACTTCAAAATTCCTCCCCTGCAGCTGTGTTGTTTACAAATTATTAAAAGTGTTTTGTGCCCGTGAAATTTAGGGTTAATTAAAAAACTTTTTCCGGGGGGGGGCTATCATTCTTAAAGTATCCATACAATTTACCTCCCCTTTTATTCAGACCTTGTACTTTAATAGAACACAACCTAAGACGCTTCCTCTGCCCTAACTTTCTTTAGTTTCATCGTAGCCATCAAATTCTGCATATCCTCCCCTACTTTCTTTTCAACCACCCTAGCATAAATCTGAGTTGTAGACAATTTGGTATGTCCCAAAAGTTTTGAAACCGTTTCAATTGGCACTCCATTTGAAAGGGTAATGGCCGTGGCAAAAGTATGCCGTGCCACATGAAAGGTTATCTTTTTACGAATACCGCAGGCGGTTGCGATATCCCGTAGGGTCCGGTTAATCATTTGGTTGCTGTAAAGAGGTAGTAATCTTCCACTTTTCAGTAGACGGTCATTATGCCTATATTTATCAATGATTTCCTTAGCTTTCGGTAGCAAAGGAATCTTCAAGGGTTCATCCGTCTTTGTTCTTTTGGTATATAACCAATCGTTGCCATCCATTCCTTTTACCAAATGGTCAATTTTTAGCTCACTAACATCAATAAAAGACAAACCCGTATAACAGGCAAAAATGAATAGGTCTTTTATATGTTGGGTACTTGGTATAGTAAACATAGTATCCTCAATGAGCTGTAACTCCCGTTCCGTTAGAAATTGGCGCTCTGTTTTTTCAAAACGTAGTTTATAATTGATAAAAGGGTCCTTTTCCAACCATTCCAGTTTTACAGCAAGCCTGGACATCTTCTTTAAGCGCTCCATGTGTTTCATGGCACCGTTATTGGCACAACCCATTCGCGTGGCCGGTTTATACTTACGTATATATTGTTCAAAATCTACAATAAAACCATAATTCAGTTTTTTTAGAGGTATGTCCTCTACGCCCATTTTCTCATTTAAAAATTCCTTGA
The DNA here is from genome assembly GCF_018860365.1 of Arenibacter algicola. Classification (GTDB taxonomy): domain Bacteria; phylum Bacteroidota; class Bacteroidia; order Flavobacteriales; family Flavobacteriaceae; genus Arenibacter; species Arenibacter algicola_B. The sequence continues at coordinate 543,102 of NZ_JAHKPO010000003.1, read as the reverse complement.
TACAACGTTCCGTACTATAATAGTTCTTCATGGTTCCTTTTCTAAGGACACTGAGCATGGAGGTATTGTGATAGCTTATCAAGTCGAGAAGGGACTTGCCCCTATCATCCTCTCCTAAATATCGGGCCTTTATTCCTGCAGAGGTGATGTCAACTTCCTCCTGTAAAAGTTGCCGATGTGCCTCGTGCAATCCAGTAAAAACCTGATCCAAATATTTGTTCAAGGAGATAACATACTTCGAAAAACCCTTACCCCTTTTTCGCTTTTCGTCCCAAAGGGACACTGGCAATTCCCGATTTAAACTGAATTCCGCTCTTTTTCCATCCACGGTGACCCGAGCATAGATCTTAATGTTCCCATTTTCCAAATTCAATTTCCGAGTGACGAATACCACCGATAACCTACTGTTTTCTAACATATTACATAGCTTTAAATTAGTAAATAAAATGGTAAAAACACAAGGTTAAATACCTACAAAAGCTACTTCAATGTACAAAAAATACTGTGGTTTCAAAATCCCTTTATGGACACCAGAGGGGTGTTTTCAGGTAGTTTCAAGAGGTTTCATCTGGACCCCCTAAAAACATAAAACGTTGCAAATCAGGTGATTTGCAACGTCATGCGACTAGATGAAACTAGTCAAGTCGGGATGACAGGATTTGAACCTGCGACCACACGGCCCCCAGCCGTGTACGCTACCGGACTGCGCCACATCCCGATACTACAATTTGCTCAATACTTTCTATTCTTTTTCAGCATCTCCATTTATAAATGAATCCCCTGTGGGGCAGCCTGTCCTGAGCGTAGACGAAGGGCCACATCCCGAAAAATTACTTTTCGTCCAGATATCGTTTGATACCTCTATTCTTTATCTTTCTTTCCAATTGCACCGCCTCAATTCGATCGGTACATGGATAAGTTTTTATCAAATTCCAAGGTCTGCCCTTGGATGTATACTTTTTACCACCATTATTATGGGTAACTAGCCGTTTTTCAATATTGTTCGTCTGCCCCACATAATACCTGTCGGTAGTTTCACTGAACAATATGTAAACTACATATTCCATAATTTCAAGCGACCATCACGCCCGGGGCGTGATACGCTACCGGTCTGTCCCGCTCCTTTGCGGGAACTGCGCCACATCCCGATACTACAATTTGCTCAATACTCTATATTCTTTTTCAGAATCTCCATTTATAAATGAATCCCCTGTGGGGCAGCCTGTCCTGAGCGTAGACGAAGGGCCACATCCCGAAAATGAGATTGCAAAAATAGGAAAGATCAAACAATTTAACCCTAAACTTTAGGCAAAAAAATGATTTTTTTTACTCACCCCTTATATTGTGGTCGATCAAAGGATTATTCCCAAATTCCTGATAAATTTAATTGGTATTTTCAGCTATGTACCTGCATCTGTGAGGTACCTTTTGTATGATGTTGGTCATTTGAAAAATAAACACTAATTTGAAATTTTTATTTAAACACCTATCAATCTGTAATAAACTTAGTAAAATCCACCTATGATGCTTAAACGATTAATCCTCTGCTTGTTCTTAACGGGTACCACTGTTTCCATTGGCCAATCCACTAATGAAAAATTAATAAGATTGCAATACAAGGATACCAGCACTACCAAGGATCTCGCAGTAGGACTCTGGGCCAACCCCTTACCTATGGATTACGATCAGGACGGGGATCTAGATCTCATTATTTCCTGTACCGATGTTCCTTTTAATGGCACCTTTTTATTTAAAAACAGCACAAAAGACCAACACGGAAATCCCATATTTGACGCCCCCGTTAAAATTGGTGACGGCATGCGAAATGTAGCTATTTCTTATGTAGAGAACGAACCTAGGCTTTTAGGTGTTGGCTTGGAATATGACAACTTTAGACGATATGGATATACCCGGCCCGTAGGCCTTTATCAGGCATCAGAGTTATTGGATCTGTACAAAGAACGTTTTAGCGACTGGAAATATGTTGATTATGACAACGACGGGGATATGGATCTCATTGTAGGCATAGATGACTGGAGTGAATATGGATGGGACAATGCCTTTAACGAAAAAGGCGAATGGACAAACGGAGACCTTCGAGGATACTTGTATTTATTGACAAATGACAATGGAAAATATAGGAACGACGGCAAAATATTGGCCGGGAACGAACCAATTGATGTTTATGGCAACACCACCCCCAATATGGCCGATTTTGATGGCGATGGGGATCTGGATATAATATGTGGCGAATTCGTAGACCGATTTACCTATTTTGAAAATACCGGAAATAGAGAAAACCCAACCTATGCCAAAGGCAGATTTTTGGAGAATACCACTGGTATCCTGGAAATGGACTTGGAAATGATGCGGCCCGTGGCCCTTGATTGGAACAATGATAACAAAATCGACCTGGTAGTTGGTGATGAAGATGGCAGAGTGGTATTTATTGAAAATACAGGTACCGTAAAGGACAATTTGCCCATTTTTATGTCGCCCGTTTATATTCAGCAAAAAAGTCAAAATCTAAAATTTGGAGCCTTGGTCACTCCGTTCAGCGTGGATTGGGACGAAGACGGGGATGAAGATCTAATATGTGGAAATTCGGCAGGTTATATTGGTTTTATAGAGAATTTGGACGGGAGCGCAAATCCAGATTTTAAAGAACCCGTTTATTTAGAGGCCGATGGGGAAGTGATTCGGATAATGGCAGGGGAAAGCGGTTCCATTCAAGGTCCGGCCGAACGCAAATGGGGATACACCACCCTTACGGTTGCCGATTGGGACGGTGATGGCCTAAAGGATATTGTATTAAATTCCATTTTTGGCAAGGTAGAGTGGTATAGAAACATAGGCACGAAAGGTGCGCCGAAATTAACAAAAATGGGAGGTGTTAAGGTGGCATGGGGGAAAAACACAGTTCCCAAACCAAAATGGAACTGGTGGAATCCAGAAAAAGACGAATTGGCCACCCAGTGGAGAACAACGCCTTACGCCATAGACTGGAACAAAGACGGACTAATGGACTTGGTAATGTTAGATCACGAAGGCTATTTGGCTTTTTTTGAACGGTTTAAAAAAAGAGGTAAACTCTATCTAAAGCCAGGACAACGTATCTTCAAAAATGCGGATGGCAGCATTGGCAACGATTTGCTGCGTTTAACGGAGCGGGAAGCAGGTGGCAGTGGGCGAAGAAAAATTCAATTCACGGATTGGGACGGGGACGGAGACCTTGACCTTTTGGCCAATAGTGAGAATATTGAATGGTACGAAAACGTAGGAGAATCTAACGGAAATACCATCTTCAAAAAAAGAGGCAACCTGGTCAATACCAAATTGGCCGGCCATACCACGAGTCCAACTGTAGTGGATTGGGACCAGGACGGTAAACCAAATTTATTGATCGGGGCAGAAGACGGACATTTTTATTACCTAAAAAATTAAAGACCAAGCTAACAAAATGGGGTTTTTCTTTCTGATAACAAAATGTGGAATTAATTTAAATTGAATGGTATAAAGGACCTAGATATACATACATGGGTATGTTTAAATTCTATTTCGAGTATTAATAAAGCTACGCTCCCCTTATCTCCAATCGGATTCGGCTAAATACTGTTAATAAAAAAGAACTACTTAAGCTCTAGGTGTTAAACTCGCCGGCCTCCTTAAATTTCACCAAAAATCATTTTCAGTTTTGTTAAATGCCAAAAAGTAAAAGCCCGATACAATAGTTGTATCGGGCTTTTGAAAAAATAAAATAAAAACTAACTCAATTCCTTAATTAACGTCCCAGAATAATTTTGTGGTCAAATTATCCTCGCCACTAACTGTATTATAATTGTCTGTGTTATAAACACGCTCACTATTTGGGTAAATCCAACGGCTAGGTGGCAATGTTTGTTCGTTGGCATTATCTACCTGGAAAGTAAATTCAGGTAAATTCAACCTTCTTTGTTCTGCCCAGCTATCTGGCAATTGAAGTACACTGAAGTGTATCCATTTTTGAGTTGCGATCAAAGACAATTTCTCATCATCATTAGTTGCGTTGTCCCAATTTACATCGGCACTACCAATATAGGCCTGTATTTCCGTATCATTGGTAGGAACTAGATCAATAGCGGTACCATCGGCACTCAAATCACGTAAAGCATAGTAGAATTCAGTTGATTTCTCAATTGCATCCTCATAACTAGCTTGTGCCATGGCGTCATTACTGGCATTCAAATAATATTCTGCTTTAAGTAGACTTACCTCAGCAGCTGTAAACAAAAGCCCAGGGAAATATTCGTTTCTACTTAAAGTGGAACGGTTGTATCTTGATAAGGTACCAGTAGCTACCAAAGTAGTTTGGTCATTTTCATTAAGCAATGGATCCAAACCTAAATAGTCGCTACCGGCATTTTCGCCTGGTTCGTACATAGCTCTTAATCTAGGATCGGTATTATCCAACATGTGATCTATCATGGCTTTTCCAGCCAAGTTACCGTCCCAATCTTCCAGTCCACCTCTAAAGCTTTTGGAGTTGATCGGAGTATCCAAACTAACAACGTCTATCTGAACATTTTCAGAATTATCCTCTACTAAAGGATATTGCCCTGGATTGGCCAAAATGGCAGCAATCTCAGACTGCGCTCTAGATTGGAATTCCGAAACACCGGAAACCCTGGTCAACATTCTTAGTCTAAGCGAATTACAATACTTTTTCCAAGCACTCAAATCACCTCCGTTAACAAAATCCTGGGTCTGAAACCCTACCATGATTCCTGCGCTAACATTGATACTGTTCAATTCGTCAGAAAATGCCTTTAAACCATCCAACATAGTAGTATAGATACTTTCGGCAGTATCATAAGTAGGCAACGACGCCAAATAATCACCTCCATTTTGGCTTAAGCGACCCGCTTCGGAGAATGGAATATCACCATGTAAGTCCACCACCCTTTGGGTATGATCATAAAGGTAAATTGTGGCCGTAAGCATATATACCCTTAAATCTGCTTGATCCTCTGGAGAAAGGTTATTGTAAATCTTCTCCAATTCCCTGTATTGTGCCAAGAAATCATAGTAATTACCCCAACGTCCACCAATTCCAGCTTCACCGGGAACATATTGGTTGGAAGTATTTATCCAACCTACTGCTTGGGTATAACGTGTTAGTGTAGTTCTAAGCACTACGAAATAGTTCCAATAGGCAGGAAGAACGTAATCCTTATTGGCAACCAACATTCCAGCAAATTGCTTCTCTACTGTTGCTGTCGATACCTTTGAAGGGTTTGCGTAATTCTCGCTAAAATCTGCCTCAGTACACCCGCTAATGGCTGTAGCCATAACAATACTGAGTATTATCGATAATTTTTTCATGAAATATCTTTTTATATAATTCTTATTTATATTATTATAAACTAGCTCTTACCATTAGACCGAAAGAACGAGTTGAAGGGTTGGTACCAACATTATTAACATTTTGGAACCATCTAGAACCTGCCGTGGTCTGTTCCCCATCCATATCCTTGATTGTTCTATATAGATAGAACAAGTTTCTACCGAAAACAGAGAATTGCAATTTACTAAGTCCTATCTTATCAATTACTTTTCTTGGCATTTTGTAGCCTATGGACAACTCTCTCATTTTAAAGTAGGTATTCTCTTTAATGTATAGTTCATAACGGGTGTTTGGACTATATTGAGGTCCACCCCAGTTGTAAACGGTCCAGTAGTAATCCGCGGCAGAAGCTATTTGATCGTTAGGCTGACCATCATTGGTAACACCATCCAACAAAATACCATCATGATAAACCACTTCTCCTCCAGGACCTGCAGCAGCTCCAGGAGTTGTCTGAATTCTTTTTCCTGTACCATCCTCGTAATAACTTAGTCCGCCACTTTCCGTATCCATGAACTTTGTGCTCTCCTCTGTTAGACCACGGCTGGTCATCCAGTTAAGTGCAGTTGGCATTACATGCCCACCTATACGGAAATCCACAAGGGCATCCAAAGTAATGTTCTTATAGCTAAAGGAGTTCATAACACCACCGGTCCATTTTGGCATGGCGTTACCGAATTTTTCCATGTTGTCCGCATCCACTTTATACATTCCATTGGGATCCACAATTTTTCTTCCTTGTGCATCTGTGGCCACCGGATGTGCATATAGATCCCCCATTGGTTGTCCTACCAACGACTTCAATTGAGCAGCATTTCCATCATAATCCGCATGTAACAGTTCATCCAAACCAGGTGCCAGTTTCTCAACCTTGTTGTTGTTCTTGGCAAAGTTTACGATAGCATCCCATCTAAAGGAACCAGTGTCTATAGGAGTACCAGTCACCGCAAATTCATATCCTTGGTTCCTTAACGTACCAATATTGGTCAGCACATTACTGGCTCCAGAGCTATTCGGAAGTGTCAATGGCAAGATCTGATCAACAATTTGGGCGTTATAATAAGAAGCATCAAGACCTAACCTTCCCTGAAAAAATTTGAGTTCCAAACCAAACTCGTACTCATGCTTCTCTTCTGGTCTAATACCGTCGTTACCAAAACTAGAAGGAATAGTAGTGTAAAGCACTGGGTTGCCTCCTTGAGATCCCAAAGTATTCTGGTTATAGGCAATGTTTGCTCCATAAATATCAGGGTAGTTACCCACGATACCCCAAGATCCACGAATTTTGAAATAATTCATAAAAAGTGGTAGGTCAAATGCCTCTGAAAGTACAAAACTGGAGTTTACCGAAGGATATACAAAACTATTGTTGTTGGGGTTCATAGTAGAGGTCTTATCCCTACGAATTGTCCCCTCTACATAAAAATACCCCTTGTAATCCAAATTCATGGTACCCAAAAACGCATCCTTTACAATAGAGTTTCGGCTACTTCCAGAATTAGGTGTGTTAACCGATGCAGATATGTCAAACCAATTTTCAACGCTCAAACCTCCATTGGTTCCCCTGTTTAGGTGGGATTCAGATTGTTTGGTAGCGTTGTAACCAGCCATCATGGCTAGGGTTAAGTCTGTTGTGATTGGGGTTTCATATCTTAACAACAATTCTCCGTACAAAGAGTTGTAACTATCATTACTCATACTGAAACCACCTGAATTTCCAAAAGCCAAAGGTATAGATGTAGTACTACTGCCCTCTGAATTTCTGTTGGTGAAATCTGTAGAAATTCTACCTCTTAAATTAAGACCGGTGGCGATATCCCAATTATTGGTGATAGTTCCTATGATCCTATTGCTCTGCTCTTCCAAGCGATTCTCCTTTACGCTCCAAACAAAGTTTCCGATATCTCCTTTAAAACCAGGATAAATAATATTCTCCTCAGGAGTTAAACTTTGGTTTGTTCCTGTAACATACTTATATCCTTTACTAGTTTTATAATTGGCCAAATACCAATCTGCACTATCGAAGGGGGACATCATTCCTGTAAAGTTGTTCATCAATCGGTCTACAGAATAAGGTCTATTGAATACGGACTGATTTACATAATTTACAATTACATCAGTAGACATATTATCAGCCCATTTAAAGGTTGCATTTAAGTTAAATATATTCTTTTCCTCCTCAGCTCCAATACTGATCCCCTGATTATCCTGACGAGTATAAGAAAACCTTAAATTGGAATTATCGGTAACATTGGTAATGGACATGTTAACACTTGTATTGTGTGCAGTGTTGAACAAGCCACCATAACGGTCATCCTGAGCCTCATAAGGTCTTACAACTCCATCCCAACCAATGGTTGGCTTACCGTCAAATTTTGGTCCAAAGTTAATACTATAACCCAACACACCTCTAGTTTCGGCAGTTCCATTGCCATCTAAATCATGATAAATAAAACCTTCGGCATCCTGGCCACCATCTGATACGTTCAAAGGAGCACCTGGTCCCCTCACCGTTTGGTATCTTGGAAGATAAGCCACTTTGTCAAAGCTATAGGATGAACTCATATCTACAGTCATTCCTTTCTTCTTGTTCTTACCACTTTTGGTAGTGATCAAAACCACACCGTTTACCGCTTCAGAACCATACAGTGCGGCAGCAGATGCTCCCTTAAGAATGGAAATGTTATCTATATCCTCTGGGTTAATATCCAAAAGACCATTACCTCTAAGACGTTGGTCTCCCCAATAGTTATTGTTGGAAACTTCACCATCCCTAATAGGCACACCATCCATAATAATTAACGGTTGACTCTTACCTGTTATGGAAGCGAAACCCCTTATAGTAATGTTGGAAGCACTGGTAGATCCACCAGGAGTAGTATTTATACTAACCCCAGGAGCTTTCCCATACAATGCAGTTGCAAAGTTGGGTGTTGCAGTTTCGGTCAAAGCTTCTGCACTAATAGTTGCAGTAGCATAACCAAGGGCCTTCTTTTCCCTGGTAATACCCAAACCTGTTACAACAACTTCCCCTAATTGTTCTGCATCCTCTTCAAGAACAACTTTAATAGAAGTCTGTGCTCCCACTGCAATTTCCTTTTTGGTAAAACCTAAAGAAGAAAAAACCAATGTAGCATTGTTCCCTACATTTAGGGAGTAATTACCATCAAAATCCGTGGAAGTACCATTGGATGTACCTTTCTCCACAACGTTGACACCTGGTAGCGGGGTGCCCAAATCATCGGACACTGTACCGGTAACCGTTTTGTTCTGCGCCATCATTCCCTGTACAACGAGAAATGAAGCCAGCAATAAATAGTAATGAAATTTTTTAATCATACTAATAATTTTTAGTTAGTTAATTAGATGTTAAGGGAGTTACCCCAATGTTAAATAATTACTAAATTTTCATTTTCCCGCCTAGGTGGAGAAATTAATTCGACTAATGACAATTGCCGAAAGCCTAATGACGTATTATCGAAAACGTTTTAGTAGAGAACCTTAACAATAATTTGATTTTTATGTAAAAAAGCACCCTGATAGTTATGAATACTATCAGGGTGCTAGGGTAAATTATGATTAATTTATGATAAAATATGTTAATTACCAGAGGAACAAACTGTTGATATCTTTAGCCTTTTCTTCCTTCAGGAATCGTATTCCCTTGCATTTTTAGACCAAAGAATTCATTTTTAAATTCCCAATATGGTATAATTCCTTATTTTATTTTAATAACAAATGCTTCGGTGTCCAACAATTTAGCCTCCAAATCCTTGGGAAGCTGAATAGCCATACCTTTGTCTTTTTGGGTCCATTTTAATTTTTGTTTACCTCCCAATACTTGTGCCTTGGCACTTTTTTTAGGAAAATAATCAGGGAAGACAATTTCTGAAGGCAGGGATGTCTGTCCTTTTTCTACTAGATAGGTGAGGTATACAGTACCATCAGGCTTGGCAGTAACACATACGTTGTCAAACTTAAACGGGGCCAAAGACCGTGTGCCATAGATGGCCTCGTTGTTTACAGACATCCAGTCCCCTATTTCATTCAACAATTTGTACGCCCCTTCATCCCACTCCCCTTCAGGGCTTGGAGCAACATTCAACAACAAATTACCTCCCTTGGCCACTATATCTACCAAGGTATGGATTGCCTCACGTCCGGACATGTATTTGGCATCAAAAGAATAGGACCATCCACCGCCAGCTATGATACAAGACTCCCAAGGATAGGGAAGCGGCTTTTCCGGCACCCTATTTTCCGGGGTAAGGTAATTTTGATTTTTACCGTGAACGGCCCGGTCCACCACAATTAATCCAGGCTGTTTTTCCCTGGCTTTGACCACCAATTCATCCATCTTAATATCTTGGTTAACGATACGGTTCTTTAAATACCCGTTGTCATTGTTAACCAATTGCTGCTCATACCAATTGGTAATTTCAGATTTTGGTGTTTTGGCCACCCAGCCACCATCCAACCACAAGATATCCACCTTGCCGTAATCTGTTAGCAGTTCCAATATTTGATTGTGGGTAAAGTCTATGTATGCCTGCCACTTTTCGGGATTTGCCTCAGGTTCGTAATTAACATTTCTGTCCCTAGGAGGATAATAGGGATCCCAATAGCTAGGGGTATTCCAATCTGGCTTGGAAAAATAAGCTCCTGCCCATAATCCCTGCTCCCTAAAGGAATTGAAAATTTCCTTGGTGATATTGGCTTTGGGGTTTGTCGAAAATGGTGTTTTTGGATCCGTAATTTTGTAATCCGTGTATTTGGAATCGAACATGGAAAATCCATCATGGTGCTTGGTAGTGAACACCACATACTTCATACCTGCATTTTTTGCCGCCTTGGCCCATTTGTCCGGGTCAAATTTCACCGGATTGAAGGTCTTCTGCAAACCTTCATATTCCTTTTTATAAGTGTTATAATCACTGGGGTTGGAGCCCTTAGTACGCTCGCACCAACCATATTCTTCGGGACATAACGACCATGATTCCACAATACCCCACTGACTATAGGTTCCCCAATGCATTAAAAGGCCGAATTTCATATCCTGCCATTGTTCCAATTTTTCCAATACCAAGGGATCTGTCTCGGGAACATACCTCTCGTCCTCATAGATGGCCTGTGCACCCATTACCTGACAAATGAAAGTCAATGTTAGTGCCAACAAAAGAGATCTTAATCTGTTTTTTGTAATATTCATTTATATCGGATTTAATTAATTATTATTTCATCCGCAAAAAGCCAAGAAGGCAATCCTGCAGCGTGATGCCAATAAGGTGTTTTTGTATTTGAAGCCTTCACCTTGATATATCGCGAATTCCTTTTTTCAAAATCCAATTTAAAAAATTGAATGTCGTTGACCTTACTGTCCTTGGTTAAGGGAAAAGGATTATTAATAGTCCCAAAATTTTCAAAATGCTGGTTATCCAAGGAGCCAGAATAGGTAACCTTCTCTGGAAAAAAAACAATGTGATTGGTAACCTGTAAAAAGGCCAAAGAAATGGTACTAATGCTCATGGGCTCACCTAAATCCACAACCACCTCCATATCATTTCCTTCGTAGCCCAACCAGTTGGCATAAAAACTGCTTCCTCCCAAAGCCCTATCCGTAAGTGCCATGGGGTCTTCCTTTGCGTATTTTTTTGGTTTTGTAATGGTAACCACTTTTTTACCCATGGCAACGTTGGGCATTCTTATTACCTCCAGTGCCGACATATAATTTGCCAGGTACTCCGTTACGGTAAAACCCATTTCATTCATTAAGGTAATATTGTTCTTTTCGCTGATTGCCGTAAAATTATCCAGTAATGTTGTTACCAGCGGATTTATTATTTTTTTACCTTCCTCATTGGGAATCAAAAGCCTATATCTGTCGGTAAAATTCTTTCTACTGGCCTCCAGTTCGGCAAAATCCACCCCCAAGCGCGCCACTTTTACCCGTGCCAAGATTTCTGGTTTTTCGGCCACTGCCTTTTCCGCATCATCAAATAATTGGGAATATTTTGAAAGCATCTCCGGACTTAAATAGGATGAAAAAGCTTCAGATGGATCTCCGTAGAGGTATAGAAAAAAATTCTTGTCCTCCCTTAACTTGGCATGAATTTCATCAATGTATTCTTTTATATAAATTCCTGCCTCTTCGTAATAACCAGTAGTAAAATCCGTCAACAGTGCATCAAAATTTTGATCGGGATTCCAGAGTAGTTTTGCTGTTATATAGGATCTAAGTTGAAAAAGTTCACTGGGATTGTTACTGTGTTGCTCAAATACCCACTTTGCATTGTTGTCCCGAAACAATTGAATATTGGGCTGTAGTGTATGTAAATTGGGAAAAGGGGCGAAAAAATTGGTAAACTGTGTTGTATAATCCCATATTCTTATGTTCTTGGTTAATTTACCCCATCCTATTAAATCGTTTGCAAAATCGGTACATTTTTCGGCAATGGGCTCACTTCTGTCACATTCTATAGAACTAAGTGTAATCAATACATTGTCCAAGGGCTTTGTCTTACATGGCTTTCTAGAATATTGATAGGCCAAGGTAGAGATCGTTTTGTCCGGAAAAGCAGCCGCCACCTCATTTACAAATCGTATCATAGTACCCGACGGACTACCCTCTTCCTCATCTATTTTACTACAATTGTCGCACTGGCAATGCTGTTGATTATCATCCTGACTCACGGATATGACCTTGGACTGTGGATATTGTTGAAACAAAGAAGCTACCGAATCCTTAACAATTGCCAGAACATCAGGATTGGTCAAACACAATTGGGTAGGCAGCCTTTGGTTGCCTCTCAATGAATAATATTCCGGATTTGATTTGTAGAATTTTTCTTCGGGCAAAAACTTGTGGAACGTATGTACCCTAGCACTGGGGACATAAGTAGGGAAGGATTCATATGTTACCTTCTGCTGTTCCGCATAGTCAGGGTTATCGTAAAACAATCTTGAATGTACCGTTCTAGTAGTAATTTCCGGGGTATATACATAATCCAAAGCAGGAAGATCAATTGTTTTGGAAGAGGGTATTTTCTCAACTTCCGGTGCATACCACCTACAACCTAAATAACGTTCCAAAAATTCGTATACAGCATATTTTGTAGCCCTATCAGACCCTCCTGACAACAAGAGGTTTTTATCCAATGTCCTTATAGACATCCCATCCGCTTCCAAATGCCTTTCGGAATCGATACCCAAATAAATTTTTTGCTTGTCACTAGTTTGCGAGGCCTCATCAACTATTTCTAATTTTGCCCCACTTATTTCATGTAGATATCGTTGCAGTATCTCGGCAGACTCATGCTGAGTTTCAGTAGCCCTACCCATAATTACAATTTCGTAATCGGATTGGCCGTCATGAACCAATTCAATCCCATCCATATTACAGGATGCTAAGATCAATAATATTGATAAGAGACTTAGGATTCTGAAATTTGCCTTAAATATTTTCATTCTCAATGCGATTTTGACCTATTTGTTCAATTTCAACTCCAAAGTTTTACTATTTACCAATTCATCATGACCTATAAAATATCCCTTGTGTGGTTTTCCTTCAATCTTAATATTTTCAATAAACCTGTTTTGCTCCGAAAAGTTTGAAATTATAGTTATTTTTTCCTGTGGATAATAATCACTATCCAAATGTATGGTTATCTTATTAAACCGTGGCGTTGTTATGGTATAAATTGGATTGGCAGGACTTATGGGATATATCCCCATCATTGAAAAAACGGCCCAGGCAGACATGGTACCCGTATCATCATTTCCTGGAAGTCCATCTGGCGAATTCTTATAATACGTATCAAGCAAGTCCGAAACCATTTGCTGCGTCCGTCTTTCCTCTCCTTTGACATAATTGAATAAATAGGGGTAGGCGATATCCGGTTCATTGGCCATATCAAAATGCCCCTTATCAAAGACATCCTGCAATCTATTTACAAAAGGTTTTGACCCGCCCATTAGTTGCATAAGACCCTTGGCGTCATGGGTGACCATAAATGAATACTGCCAGGCATTGCCTTCTATGAATCCAAGATTTTTTACGAAGTTGGCCCCGGCTTCCGGGTTATAGGGGGTCAACCATGATCCATCGTCATTTTTAGGTCTTAAAAGATTAAATTCCTTGTCGAAAAGATTCCTATAAGAAATAGACCTCTTGGAGAAGCGCTGATAATCTTTCTTCTTGCCCATGGACTTGGCCAACTGGGCTATGGCATAATCTGAAATATTGTACTCCTGGGTAGTAGATACCGATCCACTATTGGTTGTTTTGGTGGTCAGATACCCCTTTTCTAAATAATCCTTTAGTCCAGGGCGAAGGGGGTTATCCTGAATCTGATCTGCACTTTTGATCATTGCGGAATAGGCCTTTTCCACATCAAAGTCCTTTATACCCTTCAAGTAGGTATCGGCTATAACAATTCCTGCCGGATCCCCAACCATAGTGGTAGTTTCCGTGGCATTCAACTCCCACTTTGGCAACCACCCGCTCTCATCATAGATCTGCAGCATACTCTTTACCATATCGGATTGTTGTCTTGGATAAACCAAACTCATAAGCTGATGCAAATTGCGATACGTATCCCAAAGGGAGAATACGGTGTATCTAGTATCCTGGGTCCTTAAGGTTTCCCTGGTTCTAATTTTGGGATACTCCCCATTATAATCATTTAGCGTACTGGGGTGTATTAAAGTATGGTACAGGGCCGTATAAAACTTGATCTTATCCTCTTCAATACCTCCTTCTACCTCAATTTTGGACAAATAGCCGTTCCAATTTTCCTTGGACTCTGCCAAAATTTGGTCAAAACTTCGTGTGGATGTTTCCTTTTCCAGGTTTTCACGGGCGTTTTCAATACTGACATAGGAAACCCCAACTTTCATTTCCACTACCGTAGGCTCTTTAAAACTATATCGCATATAACTCCCTATGCTATCGCCTACAACCTCCATGGCATATCCGGGCATTATTCTTGTCTTTCCATTGTAGCCCATCCATTCCGCCTCGGCACCCTTGTAGGTGGTCGGCTTTTTCCAAACCCCAAATTCATCCGCCGGCTTGGAGAATTTTGCTACAAAATACACTGGATAAGCTTCCTCTGGTTTATAATAGCAAAATGAACCAACAGAACGGACCCCTTCAATTTCCGTTGGTGAAACTACCTTTACAGAAGCACCTTGTTCATTGGTAAGTCCCAAACCAAGATTTATTAGAATATTGGCATCCCCTTTCGGAAAGAAATATTTGCTCACCCCTACCCTGGTCGTAGCGGTGGCCTCTACCTTAATATTATAATCATCCAGGGTATTGGAATAGTATCCTACTTTAGAAATCTCATTGGAATAGGAAGTACCATATTTTAGATAATCAACTTCAAGATCACCTGTGGTGGGCATGGCCAAAATAACCCCTAGTTCCGGGCAGCCTACACCGCTTAGATTAACGTGACTGAATCCTGTTAAAAAAGTGTTCTCCTGAACATAAGGTGTGGATAACCATCGACTGTCTTTTTCCAAAGGTAAATTTTTGGGTCCCGCAACATTAAAGGGGGACACACTTACCATACCCCTTACCGCAATAGGCCCTGGGTTGGTAGTTCCAAAATTTGATGTCCCAATAAACGGATTCACATATTCTACGGGTTGTTTTTGGGCGAAAGCTCCTAGGGAAAAGACTGCCAGTAATAATAGAATTGTATGTTTTGAGCTCATAGTTGTTCTTTACTATTTATGTTTGCGTTGAATGGTCTTCAATCTTAAATTTACACACTCCATCCCCACTCCATAGAGGAGAGTTTTCTCCTACCACAGGATTCAATTTATAATTTCAAAATACCCATCTTGAGAGGAGCCTGCCCCGCCTTTTGGCGAGGGTTAGGGGTGTGTTTTCAGCGGAAGGCTAAGCGTGTGTTTTCAAAACGCCCAAATTATTCCACAACCACCTCATCAATAAACATCCAGGAGCCACCTCCCGTTGGCGGAGAACCTAAATTTGTTGCCTTTACCTTAATATATCTAGCGGTCTGTTTCTCTATTTCGATTACAAAATCCTTTAATTCCGAACCATTGTTTGCCGCATAATCCCGTTTTATGATTCCTGCCCTTTTGAAGGCTTTGCCGTCATCCGAAAGGAAAACCTCCACTTGAATTGGAAAGTAGATCCCAGAACCTTGATTTTCCATGGCTCCAACGGAAATCTTTTCCAATTCCGTAGGAGATTCCATATCAATTACCAATTCCATATCATCCCCCAACCATCCTTGCCATTGTCCGTCGTGAAAATTTTTGGAACCGCGAACTACATTTACCATTCCCAATTCTTTGGCTCCCTGATAGCTGTCGTGATATTTATTTATATAGTTTACAGGTTTCCCCACAGCCTTATGGTAGGTGATTGTTTTTTCAAATAAGGCACCCTCAGGTTGTTCATCTTTATAAACTTGTGCCTTAATGGTAGTAGTCTTTTGGATGCCTATAGGATTGGTGTACTTTTCAGAAGCCAAAGTGATACCGCTACCATCTAGGGTATAGCGAATATCCGCATTGGGGAATTCCGACTTAAGGGCGATTGAAATTACTGCATTTTCAGGATTAACAGTAGTTTCAGTTGTTACCTGATAGGCACTTTTGGCATAATTGACCCCCATAGCACCATATCTTTGAAAAAGACTGCTTACCCTATTTGAAAAATCGTCCCAATTTCTATTATCCTTACTACTCCAAACAGCTTCTGCCAAGGCGGCCAAACGCGGATAGGTCATATACTCCGCTTGGTCATTGGTCGGTACATATTCCGTCCATAAATTAGCCTGACCTCCTAAGACATGCTTGGCCTGCTCCTCACTCATCCCTTCAACCACAGGGTCAAATTGATAGACCTTACTTAGCGGTAAATTACCACCCCAAGCCAACGGCTCAGCATCTTGGTCCCCTTGGTAATAATCAAAATAACAATGTGAATTCGGCGTCATTACCACATCGTGTCCGGCCTCAGAAGCTTCCAGACCACCTTTTACGCCTCGCCAACTCATAACAGTTGCTCCGGGAGCCAAACCGCCTTCCAATATTTCATCCCAACCCAATAAAATTCTTCCCTTGGAACTTAGAAAACGCTCCATTCGTTGAATAAAGTAGCTCTGAAGTTCCTCAACATTGGCCAAGCCTTCATTTGCCACTCTTTTCTTGCAATCAGGACATATCTTCCAGTTGGTCTTGGTGGCCTCATCCCCACCCACATGAATATATTGTGAGGGAAACAATTCCATCACTTCCAATAATACATTTTCCAAAAATTCAAAGGTGGTATCCTTTCCAGCACAGTAAATATCAGTTATAGGCCATACTCCTCCGGAAGGGGCCATTATAGGTTTTTGAAAACAGGACAATTCAGGGTACGCAGCAATGGCACTCATTACGTGTGCCGGCATTTCTATTTCCGGAACCACAGTAACTCCCCTACTACTGGCATAAGCTACAATTTCCTTAATATCCTCTTGGGTATAAAATCCACCATAGGTAGTGGCTGTTCCCAATTCAGCTACAGGCCTGGCATTCCACGGCTTGTCTTCTTGGTCTACCCTAAAGCCACCTACTTCTGTTAATTTTGGATATTTTTTTATTTCTATTCGCCAGCCTTGATCATCTACTAAATGCAAGTGCAGGGTATTCATTTTTAACAAGGCCAATTGGTCTATAGTAGCCAGAACATAATCCTTATCAAAAAAGTGTCTGGAAACATCCAACATAAAACCTCGCCATTTAAATCGAGGGCTATCCTTTATTTCCACATTGGGAATATCCCAATTAATATTGTTAACCGCGCTTTTACTTTCTATGGCGACCGGAAGTAATTGTCTTATCGTTTCCAAACCATACAAAAACCCATTAAGACCATTGGCTTTAATAATCACCTGATTATCCGTCACCTTTAGGTTGTAGCCCTCCTCTGACAAGGACGAATCTGTGGATAATAGGACAAAATTGCTGCTTGGCGCGGTATCTACCACTTCTAAGTTCCATCCGGCCGCTGCGGTAAACTTATCCTTCAATACGTCCAAAACCTCCCCTTGACCCTTAGGTGCCACCAATTTGGTGTCCTCGTTAAAGCGAAATGCCCCTTGGTTAAATTTCATTTCCAAAGGTTTGGGAACAATATTTATATCATTTTCAATAAAAATAGTTTTGCTTTCCTCTCCACACCCCACCAGGATAACTAGCAGAATCACTAAAAAGCTTTGAATTATTGTCTTTTTCATTTTACTCCCTTTGTTCATTTCCATTGACCAGCCCTATAGTTTGTGTAATCACATCATTTTTATTCATCAATACTTCGAAATTCCCCATCTTCCTTGATCGTCAATATTTTTCCTGTAAATGGACTTTTAACCCAAAGATTATATCCAAACTGGTGCTTATCCAAACTGGGTTTTATAGACTTGCCCAAAATATTCTTAGGTGTTGCAACTTGCTTTTCAGCACCCTTTTTCCCTTGTAAAACTCCTCTGTAAAGCGAATACAAATGCCATTTTATATAATCGTCCTGAGGAATGGAGAAATTGGCCTTTCCACCAGCCTCTTCTGAAGAAAAGTATACATAGCCCCAATGCTCCGGTTCATGCATATTTATAACTCCTTGAGGTGACCAAACCCAATTATATTCGGGCATAAACTTTCCATTATCGTCCTTTTTTCTGGAATACCTCCCGTCCGTTAGATCAAATTTCCAGTTGACCCTGGAGAAGTTGATCCTCCAAAAATCGTTCTCAGGCACTTGGCCTCCGCTGCTTGCTTCGGTGATCACTTTCCATGGAATGGCTATTTCCACGGTCCATCCTTTGTCCGTGTCCGAGGAATCATTTAAGGTACCGTCGATACTAACTGCCGATTTCACCCCTTGAATATCCCAACTATCTATTACTTTGCCGTGGTTCCTATATGGCTTGGTCAAAAATAAGTCCCACAGTGTATTATGGGCATTCATCTCGTATTCGTAATAATTATGGGTATCGCCGTCCGGGTCTATAAAAATCTCAAAATCATTGTTGTAAAAAATAACGGTATCCCTTTGTTTTAAAGTAGCCCACACATGTGGCTCCTCCATTTCCGCCATAACATATAGGTAATCATTATCCCATAACATTTTCATCCTAGTCCTATAATCTGGTATCAGTTTTCCTTCGATATCAATATAATCTTGGGACCAGGTTGCTTTTTGCCAAGAAGCGTCATCCCCTTTCCCATCTATAGTCAGTGCTTCACTGGCCTTATATGCAATATAGTTTCTTGGTACAAGCTCTTGGCCTTTTACTGCGGTAAAGCCAGCGCACAAAAACAATAGCGCCAAGGACCAGGTTCTGGTTTGGATGGAAAAAGTGGTCTTCATATTTTGATTTTTATTATTTCTATTTAACGAGCAAAAGCCGTGTGGAAAAACACGGATTACAAACTATTCTCCTTTGTGAATTTTACAATTTCAGATATGCGTCCAAATGCCAAGCCGGTAACCGTATCCGCAGCCCCATAATAAATGGCTACCCTATCCTCTTCGATTGAATGCAATGCCGCACATGGAAACACTACATTTGGGACATCGCCCACACATTCATAATTTGTCTGTGGAGATAACAAGTAAGGCTTGGTTCTATACAATACCTGATCTGGTCGTTCCTTATCCAAAATAGCCGCACCCATGGAATATCTAAATCCGTTACAGGTATTTATTACACCATGATAAAATGTGAGCCAACCCTCATCGGTCAGTATAGGAATTGGTCCTGCCCCTATCTTGGTGCACTGCCATGCGCTATCTACAAAAGGGGTCACCTTCATTACACAGCGGTGCTCTCCCCAATATTTCATATCTGGACTATAACTAATGTATATGTCGCCAAAAGGGGTATGGCCATTATCACTCGGGCGACTCAACATAGCATATTTACCATCTATCTTCTCTGGAAATAATACGCCGTTCCTATTAAAGGGTAAAAAGGCATTTTCGCATTGAAAAAATTCCTTGAAATCGAAGGTATACCCGATACCAATGGTTGGACCGTTGTATCCGTTACACCAGGTGATCCAATACCTATCCTCAATAAAGACCACCCTAGGATCGTATTTATAGTCGGATTCTATCATATTGGTATTGCCTGCCTGAAACTGAATGGGCTCATGGTTGATATCCCAATCTATACCATTCTTGCTAAAACCGGCAAAAATATTCATCTGTACCGCCTTATTATCACAACGGAATACGCCAGCAAACCCATCTTGAAATGGAACTACCGCACTATTAAAAATACTATTGGAAGAAGGGATTGCATCCCTCTTTACCACAGGATTCTCCGTATATCGCCAAACTACATCTGCACTATTGGCAGGCCTTTCTTGCCATGGAATGTTACTCACTTTATTTTGATTTAAATATTATAACTAAACTTATTTCTCTCTAATGTAATCTATCTAAAACTTAGTTCTAGGAACTTGTCAATTTTTTCTAATTTGGTATTTTTCGAACCTTATCCAACCAAGTAAACTTTAAAATTGCCGAAGTGGCACCAAATATCACTAATGCAACAATAGCTTTAGGATAATCCCTGATCATAAAATATATGGGGAGCACAATCATACTGGACTGCCATATGATGCCAATGGCACAGTTCATCATATCCCACCAAAATTCATTGTTCTTTTCAAATGTAGGATCTTCCGCTTTCAATTCTTTATATATCGGATTCCACCAACCCCAAGGTTTCACATTCTTGTAGAAGGATTTTAACACTTCCTTGTCGGTCGCAGGGCTAAAATAGGTCCCCAAAAACGAACCCAACATAGAGACCCCAAAAATTATAGGGAATAGATAAATGGCATGGACATGGGAAAGCTCGTACAACAAGCTACCCTCTGTAAAATTGCCTTTATTGTTATCTAGCACAAATTGTAATGAAGCAATAATCAAACCGGACAACATACCCCAAAAATAGCCCCAACCGTTAAATCGCCACCAGATCCATTTTAAAAAATTAGCTGCAACATACCCCCCGAACAACGCACTTGTTATCCAAAGGGTCAGGGAATTGATGGAATCTGCAAAAAATCCCATAACAACACCTAAAATCACCACCAAAAAGGAGGCTATATGACTCACTTTAATATAATGCTTGTGCGACGCTTCCGGCCTAAAGTATTTTTTGTAAATATCATTGACCAAATAAGCGGGACCGGCATTTACAAAAGCCGAGAAAGTAGACATAAAAGCTGCAAGCAAACCGGCCAACAGCAAGCCTTTTATTCCCACCGGCACATGAAAGTTGATTACTTTGGGCAGCAATACCTCCAACTCCGCACCGGTAAGTCCAGGATTGGCAATCATTTCCGGGGTTAGTACAACCAGGGCAATTACTACAATCCCGGTTATTAACAAATACCTGGGAATAAACAGCACCAAATTTGTAAAACCACTCATGTAAGCGGCATCTTTCACGGTACGGGTAGACAAGATTCTTTGAAGGTCGTAACTAGGCGTAGGTCCCGCTATACTAGCAAAGAAACCTTTAAAAAGTGTCATTCCTATCAAGGCCCCGAACATCTTATATCCCTCAGAATCGATCAAATCATTAAAAGCCTGAAATTCCTTATCCCAATGGGTTCCCAATTCCCAACCAAAGAATACGTTTTTCCATTCGGCACTTATTACCGAGTTGATCTCTACATCGGAGAAAGCAAAAAAGGCATAGCCCGCAACAAGTATCCCAGCAATAACCATAATGATATATTGGAGTACTTCCGTAGCTACCACCGAGAACATTCCTCCCTTCACGGTATAGATCGTGGTCAAAAATATGATGATCATGGCATAGGACTGTTCAGAGTTCAACAAAACCATCTCCCCTATATGCAAAGCCATATCCCATGGTAGGATAATGGTCAAAAATTTACCAACGCCTTCAAAAAAATAAGCAATAAATCCTACGGCGGCAACAATAGCAAATACGGCCACTATACTATGGGAAGCCCTCCCTGCCCTATCGTCCCCAAAGCGGGTAAGTATCCATTCCGATCCGGTCATAATATTGGACCGCCGAATCCAAACCGCCAAGAACATCATAACAAAGATTTGGTTCCAAATTGGCCATAGCCACATGAACATAAAACTCTTTACCCCGTACAAAAATAGAATTCCTACCATCCACGCGGTACCGGAAACATCGAACATGCCAGATCCATTACTTAGCCCCAGATAATACCATTTTATGTTATTCCCTCCTAAAAAATACGACTTAAGGCCTTGGGATGCTTTTTTTGAAACCCAAATACCAACAAAGAGGGTCAACACTATATAGGCAACAATAATTGCCACATCGATTGCATTCATTCAATTTATTTTTTTAGGGTCAAAGCAAAAAAGCTCATCAACCAGTGATTTTTTATTTATAAAGGTTTAAAAAAAATATCGCAGCCTTATGTTTTTTCGCGCCTAAAGACAAGAACTCTTATTTTTTTTATAAATTCCCCAAATTTTCAAAACTATATTGGCGATAATTCAAAAAGTAAATAAAAACCAACAAGGGCATTCCACTTACCTGAACTAAATATTTGATTTTTTTTCAGGAAGAAGAATAAAATTAGACCAACAACCAACCCGTAAAGCCAAACGCCAATTTTTAGAATTTAAGACCGTGATCAATGCTAATGCCAATCAAAAAACTGAATCCTAAATTATTTAGTAGAAATAGTTCCGGTGATTTTAATATCAATTACAGGCACCATATCATTTTTTGGGCCGTGTATATCCTGTTCAATATTTTCCGCTGGGGAAATCTACACCAGGATTTTGCCTATTCCATAAAAACCAACTTATTGGGTTTCCCCATACATATGGCCTTGGCATACTTCAATATTTATTTTTTGATGCCCAAATTCGTTTACACGAAACGATATATTACTTATACTTTTTTACTCCTGGCCTCTTTGTTCATAGGACTATTGGTAAAATTCAACCTTACTTATTATTTAGTAAGCAACAACGTAATGCCCGAAGCCGGGGATGTTGAAAGCCTTACACTGAATTACGCCATAGTTACCATGCTGGGAGAACTTTATGTAATGTCGTTTGTGACGGCCATAAAAATTACGGTAGACTGGTTAAATGAAAACAGCAAACTCCACGAACTGGAAAAAAGACAGTTGACCACGGAATTAAAATTCCTAAGATCACAGGTTTCGCCACATTTCTTCTTTAACACGTTAAATAACATATATTCCCTAACTTTAGAAAAATCGGACAAGGCCCCTCAGGTAGTTCTAAGGTTATCAGAATTAATGCGTTATTTGCTATATGCTACGGACAAACCCTATCAGGATTTGACCAAAGAAATTGAATGTATCCAAAACTATATCGATTTGGAACGTATCCGATTTGACAATTCTTTACAAATTGATATGAATATTTCGGGCGATATTGAAGGAAAGGGAATTGCCCCCATGCTATTGATGCCCTTTATAGAAAACAGTTTTAAACATGGCGCCAGTAAAAATATTGGCAAAATGTACATCAAAATAAATTTGGAAGTTGTGGACGACATCCTGAATTTTGAAATCAGCAACAATATTCCACAAAATAAGTCGCGCAACACAATAAACCCAGAAGTTGGTGGAATTGGACTTACCAATGTAAAAAAACGATTGGAACTGGGCTACGAACCCAAAGATTACAATCTATCTATCTTTGAAAAGGACAAAATGTTTAACGTTATTCTTAAATTAAAGGTGTAATGAGTTTTAAGGTAATAATTATCGACGATGAACCACTGGCAATCAACATATTAAAGAACTATGTGGAACAGATTAAGGAACTGGATCTGGTTCAAACCTTCACCAACGCTATTGACGCTTCCACTTTTTTACAGAGAAATGAAGTAGACATTGTATTCCTGGATATCAATATGCCCATTATGAACGGCCTTGATCTCCTGGGAAGTGTAAATTCAAAAGCTATGGTAGTTATGACAACGGCCCATGAAGATTATGCCCTTAAAAGTTTTGAGTTGGAGGCCATAGACTACTTGGTGAAACCCATACCTTTCCACAGATTTTTAAAGACGGTTAATAGAATTATTAATTTAAAGGAAGGAGTTCCCAAGAACGAAGTGCATACGACCAATGATAATCCAAGTATTTTTGTAAAGGTCGATAAGAAAAAATTGCAAAAAATTTATTTGGACGACATTATTGTCATTGAAAGTCTAAAGGATTACATCAGGATAAAGACCAAAGCCAACAAACATATCATTCATAAAACCTTGAGTAGTTTTACGGAGGAACTACCTGCAGACAAATTTATAAGAATACATAGGTCTTATACCATAGCCATCAACAAGATAGATGCTATTGAAGGCAACAGCGTGGAAGTGCAGGGCATTAGATATACTATTGGGCGTAGTTACCTCAACGAAGTAAAAAGTAAAATTCTAGATGGTGATTTGGAATAAACCTTCCTAATTACACTTTATTCTTTTTTTTCGCCGCATTTAGCTGTCTTGGATTGTCATTTGTCGAAATTTACCGTTAAATTATTGTAAACTCGTTAACTTAGAAGGTGTTATTTTATCCAAAATCAAATGTTGGTCCAACCTACAAAAAAATTCCTTACCCGATCCCTAACCGGATTATATTCACTTTTGGTGTCCATTCCTGTTTTGGTCGCCTTTGGCTGCAACACTGGAGTACAAACCTCCGAAACGACTGTTAGCAACGATATTAACGGAAGAGTTCCCGATAAAATAGACTTTACTTTTCATGTAAAACCAATCCTATCGGACCGGTGTTTCAAATGCCATGGTCCCGATAAAAACGCCATAGAGGGCGGACTATCCTTGAACACGGCCGAAGATGCCTATATGGCCTTGGGTAAAAAGAAGGACCATTATGCCATTGTTCCCGGTGATGTTGAAAAAAGTGAATTGGTCAATCGCATATACACCGCGGACGAATCCTTAATGATGCCGCCTCCAGAATCCAACCTTACCCTTACCCAGTACGAAAAGGAAGTTTTAAAAAAATGGATAGATCAAGGAGCCGAATACAAGGAACATTGGGCATTTATTGCTCCTGAAAAGCCAATTGTACCAAAAACGACCAATACTACCTGGGCCCAAAATGAAATTGACCAATTTGTTTTAGCACAACTGGAACAAAAAGGCCTGCAACCCAGTGAAAAAGCTTCAAAAGAAAAATTGTTAAGAAGGGTGTTCTTCGACCTAACCGGGCTACCACCAAGCGTGGAACAAATAAACAACTTCGTCAACAACGACTCCCCCACTGCCTTTGAAGAAATTATAGATTCCCTGTTAAATACTATGGACTACGCAGAGCACATGTCCGCTGAATGGATGGATATTGCGCGATATGCGGACACCCATGGATACCAAGACGATTTTGAACGAATCATGTGGCCTTGGCGCGACTGGGTAATTCACGCCTTTAAGCAGAACATGCCCTATGACCAGTTTGTCACCTATCAATTAGCGGGAGATCTTCTGCCCAATGCCAACGCGGAACAGATTCTTGCCACAGGTTTCAACAGGAACCACAAGATTACCTTTGAGGGCGGGGTTATACCCGAAGAATATCGTATTGAGTATGTAGAGGACAGGGCGGTGACCTTTGGAACTGCTTTTCTGGGTTTAACTTTTGAATGTGCAAGATGCCACGATCACAAGTATGACCCAATAAGTCAAAAAAACCATTTTGAATTGTTCAGTTTCTTCAATAATATTGACGAATTAGGACTGACACCAGGTGGGGCTGGAAAAATTCCAAAACCATATATGACCATTACCGAAAAGGAGAAAAATGGCATATTGAGCTTTGTTCAACTCCAAAAATCCACCATGAAAGAAGTTCCTGTAATGGTCATGAACGAAATGGAGGAAATTAGACCATCCTATATCTTGAACAGGGGCGTTTACGACCAACCCACTACACAGGTATACCCCAATACACCCGAATCCATACTCCCTTTCCCTGAGGAATATCCCAAAAACCGATTGGGATTGGCAAAATGGCTTTTCCATGAAGACAATCCATTGACTGCCAGGGTTACCGTAAACAGGTATTGGCAACGCATGTTTGGCACAGGTTTGGTGGCATCTTCCTTCGATTTTGGCAATCAAGGCTCATTGCCTACACACCCAGAGTTGCTAGACTTCCTTGCCATAAAATTAAAGGAAGAAGGTTGGGATTCAAGAAAAATATTAAAATATATGGCCCTTTCGGCCACGTACCAACAAAGCACCAAGGTATCCAAGGAATTACAGGAATTAGACCCTGAAAACCGACTATTGGCACGTGCCCCAAGATTAAGGCTAACAGCCGAATTAATTAGGGACCAAGCCCTCAAGATCAGTGGATTGCTCAACAAAGAGGTGGGCGGCCCAAGTGTTAAACCTTATCAACCCGCCGGTATTTGGGAGGCCACCACTGGAGGCGGAGGAGGAAGTACGGCCACCTACATTACCAGCACGGGAAAAGACCTATATAGAAAAAGTTTGTACACCTTCTGGAAAAGAACCGTTCCTCCACCAAGCATGATGACTTTTGATGCGGCATCCAGAGATCTTTGTACTGTAAAACGGCAAGAAACCAATACCCCCTTACAGGCATTGGTATTGTTAAACGATCCCCAAATCATTGAGGCATCGAGGCTCATTGCCAAAAACGCCATTGATCGCAATAAAGAAATCAGCGAACAAATAAAATATATATTTAAACTGGCAACGTCCAGAACTCCGGATGAGGAAGAATTGTCCATGTTGAACAATTATTACAATAGCATGCTCCAAAAAGTGGATGAAGAAGGTATAGACCCGCAGGACTATCTGTCCATTGGAGATTTTGAAATAGATAGTTCCTATTCAAAAAACCAATTGGCCGCCTTGGCATTAACGGCACATACTATTTTAAATTTAGACGAAACTATAACCAGGGGTTGATCATGAGCGAAAAAAAAATTATAGAAGAACGATCCTTGATTTTAAACCGAAGGTCATTTTTAGGCAAAACGGCCTTAGGCGTAGGCGGGGTAGCACTAGCATCCCTTTTAGGTGCAAACCTATTTAGAAAAGATAAAAATGGCATACTTACCAAGGATGATGGCCTGGAAGGGGTTAAGGGAATTTTAAATTCACTCCATCACCCGGCCAAAATTAAAAGGGTAATCTATCTGTTTCAAAGTGGGGGACCTTCCCAATTGGAACTTTTTGACTATAAACCACTTTTGAATAAAAGACGCGGGGAAGATCTGCCAGAATCTATCAGAAATGGACAACGGCTTACGGGGATGACTGCCGGACAGGATAAATTTCCCTTGGTCGGTTCCCTGCACAATTTTAGCCAGCATGGCAAGAACGGCACCTACATAAGTGATATTCTTCCCTATACCGCTAAAATGGTAGACGAGCTATGCATTATAAAATCCATGTACACGGAAGCCATAAATCATGATCCTGCGGTTACGTTCTTCCAGACAGGATCCCAACAACCCGGAAGGCCCAGTATCGGATCATGGTTAAGTTATGGTTTGGGCAGCGAAAATGAAAATCTCCCGGCATTCACGGTCCTGTTGTCACGAGGCACGGGTAGACCCAACGGACAACCCTTATACACTAGGTTATGGGGCAATGGTTTTTTACACTCGCTTCATCAAGGTGTTCAATTTAGGGCAGCCAAGGATCCCGTTCTATATCTGAACGATCCCAAGGGCATTACCAAAGAGGTTAAACGCGAAATGTTGGACAATTTAGCGGCTTTGAACGACAAGCACTATCAAGATTCCGGTGATCCTGAAATAAAAAGTAGAATTGCCCAATATGAAATGGCATACAGGATGCAAACCTCCGTCCCAAATGTTATGGACACTGCCAATGAACCCGATTATATCTATGAAATGTACGGGCCCGAAGCTAAAATTCCGGGAACCTATGCAGCAAATTGCCTTTTGGCAAGAAGATTGGCGGAACAAGACGTACGTTTTATCCAATTGTACCATATGGGTTGGGATCAACACGACAATCTACCTGGGGCCATTGCCAAACAGGCAAAAGACGTAGACCAAGCTTCTGCCGCTCTTGTGGCCGATCTAAAACAACGTGGATTATTGGAGGATACCTTGGTGATTTGGGGAGGAGAGTTTGGAAGAACCAATTATTCACAAGGTCTTTTAACGGATACCAATTATGGTAGGGACCATCATCCAAGATCTTTTACCATTTGGATGGCCGGAGGAGGTATAAAACCCGGTATCGTCTATGGAGAAACGGATGATTTTGGATACAACATTGTAAAGGACCCGGTGCATGTACACGATTTCCAAGCAACAATGTTGCATTTATTAGGAATAGACCATGAGAAATTAACTTATAAATACCAGGGAAGAAGGTTTAGATTAACAGATGTGGAAGGCCATATTGTAAAGGATATCCTAACCTAAACCTATACACCAAAGAATGATACTACAGATTATAAGCCTTGGTCGCCTACATCCCCTATTGGTACACTTGCCCATTGGTATTCTTGTATTGGCCTTTCTAATGGAACTATACTTTAGAAAGAAAAATTCCGGAACGGAAAACGATATTATTAAATTTACTCTTGCCATTGCTGCAGCAAGCACAGTGCTATCAGTGGCCAGTGGTTGGTTATTGGGCGAAGAGGGGGGTTATGATGAGACCTTGTTGTTTAGGCATCGCTGGATGGCCGTTGGATTGGCCATAGGCACTACCCTTCTATATTTTATTAAAAAATATCCAAAGGCCTGGTCCAAAAACATATACCTACCCCTTTTTATAAGCGTTATGGCCCTTTTAGGCCTAACAGGACATTATGGTGGGAGCATGACCCATGGGGAGGACTATCTGTATAAAAATGAAAAAGCGAAAAAGGTAGTTATTACAGACGTTGACAATGCCTTGGTATTCAATGACATCATAATGCCAATTCTGGATGAAAAGTGTGTAAGTTGCCACAATCCCAACAAGGTTAAGGGAGGCTTAATTATGACCAACAAAGAGCAACTGCTTTTGGGGGGAGAATCGGGCAGCTTATTGGTTGCCGAAAAGGACGAAGTCCCCAGATTGATACACCACATAAAACTACCTATGGAAGACGAGGACCATATGCCTCCAAAGGGTAAGGTGCAACTGACCAATCACGAAATTCAATTGTTGGAATGGTGGATAGGCCATGAAAACTGTTTTGATTGTGTGGCCGGAACTTTGGATAAAACCGAAAAGATCAATGATATTTTAAATTCATTGGAAGAAGACACTTCCACTAGGGCGCTTATTGCAAAAGAAGTGGAAATGGTTCCCGAAGACTGGTTGGCCTCCATAAACATCAACGGACCTATTATCACAAAATTGGCGGAAAAAAATCCCCTTTTAATAGTAAACTTGTCGGGCAATCAGAGTTTGGAAAAAAATGATCTGAAAGCACTAAAAAAGCATGCCGAAAACATTGTTGAACTCAATTTGGGCAACTCTAATTTTAATGATACTATTTCTTCGTATTTAACTTCCTTCAAGAATCTTACCAAATTACAATTACAAAATACAAAGATCACGGATAAGTCCATGGCGTCCATAGGAGATTTAAAACACTTGGAGTCCCTAAATATTTATGGTACCGATATTACGGATCAGGGTCTGGAAAAGTTAACCGCTCTAAATGGTTTAAAAACTTTATATCCATGGAATTCCAAAATCACCAAAGAAGCTCTGGATCACTTTAGCAATAAGTATAAGGGGGTTACAGTGGTAAGCATCAACGAAGATCTCTTTACCCCATCCAGCTTGGAACCACCATCCATTATTGCAGATACCGATTTCTTCAAGGATTCGATTGAGGTGACCCTAGATTATTTTTTCAAGGGAGTGGACCTCTACTATACCTTGGACGGTTCAGAACCGGACACCACATCCACGAAATACAATGAACCCATTTTACTGACCACCTCTACCCAGCTCAAAGCTGTTAGTCATAAATCGGGTTGGGAATTAAGCCCTGTTAAAACCGTCAGTTTTAAAAAATCGAATATTCTACCCAATTCCATTACCCTAAACAATAAACCCAACGAAAAATACAAAGGAAATGGAGGAAACACCTTGATAGATCTTAAAAGAGGAACCATCAATTTTGTTGACGGCAATTGGATAGGTTATGAAGGCAGTAATTTTGCAGCCACTCTAAAACTCCAAAAAGAAGAATTGATATCTACGGTATCGGTAGGGGCATTTTCTTCACCTGAAAAATGGATTTTTTATCCAACAGGTTTCAAAGTGTGGGTATCACAGGATGGCAATAATTTTAAGCTTGTCCACACGGAGAAAGTTCCGACGGAAAAACCCAACTCGGATACCAAATTTCAATTTTTCGACCTAAACATACCTCCAACCAAATCTACTTATGTAAAAGTAGAAGTAATAAGTCAACTTAAGAACCCGTCCTGGCATGCTAACCCTGGGGGGAAAAGTTGGTTGTTCGTAGACGAGATAGTCCTTAATTAAAAATATTGGATAGTGCAACCTCTAAAATCTCTTGTGTAACAATTGTTACATAGAGAATTTTAGATAACTTTATCTTTGCATCTTAATAAATAATATGGATTATATACTTCAACCCTGGCCATGGTATGTGTCCGGGCCTTTGATTGCCCTCGTAATGCTAATTTTGGTGTTTTTCGGAAAAACTTTCGGCATGTCCTCCAATTTACAGACACTTTGCAGCATTGGCGGTGCAGGGAAATTTTCGGACTATTTCAGACTGGATTGGAAGGCACAGCGCTGGAATCTCACCGTTGTTCTTGGAGCCATCCTTGGTGGATTCATAGCAACACAATATTTATCCGATGGTTCGGCAATTGCCTTAAGCGCGGAAACCATTTCGGATCTAAATGCCTTAGGGTTTAATGAGGCAGGGGAAACCCTCCTACCCCCCGAGATTTATAGTTGGGAAAATGTGTTGAGCCTAAAAGGGATTTCAGTCTTGGTCATTGCGGGATTTTTAGTAGGCTTTGGAACCAGGTATGCCGGAGGATGTACTTCGGGCCATGCTATTACAGGCCTAAGCAACCTTCAGCTACCCTCGCTCATAGCGGTAATAGGTTTCTTTGTTGGCGGACTTATAATGACCTTCTTTATTCTACCCTTAATTTTTGGATCTTAAAAATGAATTTCAAGAAGCATACCGTATATACGTGGAGCTAAATATTGGATTCATCAATTATTGTAATATCAATTAATAATAAACTTAAGGCTGGAGAAATTGTTTTCAGCAAAAGCACATAACAGAAACAAAATGAAATTCTTAAAATTCTTGTTGGTCGGTATCTTCTTTGGTATTGTTCTAGTGAAATCGGAAGCAGTGTCTTGGTATCGTATCTATGAAATGTTCAAGTTTCAATCCTTTCATATGTACGGAATTATTGGGTCTGCAGTATTTCTGGGCGTTCTTTTTATTTGGATCTTTAAAAAATACAAGGTTAAGAGCATAGAAGGGCGAGAAATAGACTTGCTTCCAAAAGAAAAAGGTGTGGCAAGATATATCCTTGGCGGTACCATCTTTGGCTTAGGATGGGCCTTGGCAGGTGCTTGCCCTGGACCCATGTACATTCTGGTAGGTACAGGTGTTTTTAGTATGTTCATTGTTATTGCAGCTGCCCTATTGGGCACATTCACCTACGGCCTACTTCAGAAGAAATTGCCCCATTAAAATCACACACATAGACCAACAAAGTGGGGATTGTGTTACCGATAACCATAAACCTAATTTTTCAAATTAATTATAGGTATACGGATATGCCCAAAACTCCTCCTGTCATTAGGAAGCGGGTTGGCTTAATGAAATAAAGAAAAAAAGGTTTTTATAGCTATTGTTTACTTAAACAATTTCAGCACTTAGTCCAGCATTCAAAAGCTTACTGCACCTAGGCTTTAAATCGTTATATTCCCCTGTCTTAACCGTACATTTTCCATTGTAATGTACAATTAGGGAACATTGCTCCGCCTGTTCCGGAGTGTGGTCGCAGGCCATTATTAAAGTTTCAATAACGTGATCAAAAGTATTAACCTCATCATTGAACAAAACAATCTCATTTTGCTTTACAGTCTCCTCATCCAAAAGTAATTCTTCCGAGACTTTTTCCTTTGTACTCATAGAATTCAATTTTAATACCTTCTAAAATACATATTTTACGGCAACCCAATTATTCTTTTCCAGATTTTTTTCAAATTTTAACCCTACTTCCGCACATCTTTCCGAAATCTGCGGTATATCCTCCTTATAAAAGCCACTTAAAAATAACATACCACCCTTGTTCAGGCATTTCACATAGGACGGAATGTCCTCCAACAAAATGTTTCTATTAATATTGGCTATGATAATGTCGTATTTCTGGTCCACCAGTAAATCGGCAGTTCCTTCGTAAACATTAATATGGCTACAATTGTTGCGCTCAACATTTTCCTTGGCATTTAAGTAGCACCAGTTATCTATATCTATGGCATCTATATCTTTAGCTCCCTTCATTGCCGCCAAAATAGCCAAAACACCTGTTCCACTCCCCATATCCAAGACAGATTTACCATTAAAGTCATGGTCCAGTATATGCTGTAACATCATATGGGTTGTTTCATGATGCCCTGTCCCAAAACTCATCTTTGGTTCAATAATAATATCATAATCCACTTTGGGCTTATCATGAAAAGGAGCTCTAACCACGCATTGGTCACCTACTTGAATAGGGTTAAAATTACTTTCCCAGGTAGCGTTCCAATTCTCCTGTTCTATCTCCGAATAATCATAATCAATGCTAAACAAAGGATTGGAAAGAATCTGTAGGTCATCCAGAATATTAGGATACCAATCTTCTTTTTTAATATAAGCTTGAACCCCATCTTCCGTTTCCACAAAACTTTCGAATTGCACTTCCCCCAATTCCGCAATGAGAATATCGGAAGCCGGTTGAACAGGGGCCACCTTAAAATTATACTCTAGATATATTGAATTCGACATTTTACTAAAACACCTTAATTAAACACCATTTTATAGTAAAAGAACCCGTTGAAACTTCAACGGGTCTTTAAATTATTTTGTTGCACCCAAACCTCTTAAATAAGTAAATATCACTGGGTTTGAATCCAAATATTTATAGTTAGCTGCTTATGCTATTGCTTCAATTATAGCAATAAAGTCATCCGCTACCAATGCAGCTCCACCTATTAAACCACCATCAACATCCGGTTTAGAAAAAATTTCGACCGCATTATTCGGTTTTACACTACCTCCATAAAGTATGGAAACATTGTTTGCTATGGCCGCATCATAGGCATTGGTAATAGTCTTTCTTATAAAAGCGTGCATTTCCTGCGCCTGTTCTGGCGAAGCTGTTTCTCCTGTACCAATGGCCCATACCGGCTCATAGGCCAGGACGATTTTACTCCAGGCCGAGGCATCCAAGGAAAATAAAGCATTTTTTAATTGGCTTTCCACAATTTTAAAGTGGTTACCAGACTTACGATCCTCTAATTCCTCGCCAAAGCAAAACATTACCCTCATGTTTTTCGCTAATGCGGCTACGACTTTCTTGGCTAAAATTTCATCGGTCTCCCCAAAATAAGCCCTTCTTTCCGAATGACCTATAATTACAGTATCTACCCCTATTCCTAAAAGCATATTGGCCGATATTTCGCCAGTGTAGGCACCATTTTCTGCAAAATGCATGTTCTGGGCAATTACCTCAATAGTAGATGATTTTAATTTATCCACCGCAGCGCTCAAATTCACAAACGTAGGTGCCACCATTACCTCTGCCTTGGTATCTGGAAGTTTAGCGGAAAGTTCTGCCAACAAAACTTCTGTTTCCGCTAAATTCTTGTTCATTTTCCAATTTCCTGCTACTATTTTACTTCTCATTTTGATTCTAATTTATGTTGTTCCCTTATTATCAGTAAGGCTAATATATCCTTGGTTATAGAGGCATTGCCTCAAAATTATTCAAACTTTAAATCTTCCAAGTCGTTGAAATGGACTTTCTGCATAATGGTCCCCTTCTCCAATACCAACACTCCGGGATTGGATCTTACAATGGTTTTCAAAGTGGTTTCATCCGTGAAATAAAAATCAAATCCCAATTGATATTCCTTTTTCATTTTTTGGGTATAATCCTTACCTGAAGCGGACATTCCAATAACCTTATATCCGTTCTTTATAGCCTTATCCGTCACCTCCTTTATCTCAGTAAAAGCACGGTAATTACTCTTTGCCAGATCATAGGCTATCACCATGACCAATTTTGGTTCCTGCAGCAAGGAGGCGGCCATATCCTCACCATCCTGTTCAATAGTGAAATCATGGATCGGAGGTTCGTATCCTTTTTGAATTTCCTTGGTTTCTACATCAATAAACTCGCCATCTACAGCCGGATAATCGCCATTGGTAACCACTACCTTTTCTTCACCATCTACATTAAACTTCCAACTGTAATCAAAAATGGCCACCGGTGCGTTCTCTGGAACGCTCATGCCTTCTTCAATATTGGCCCCTATTTTATAAGGCCTAAAATCCAAAGCCGGCAAATGGTTAAGCACATAATAGGCAAAGATAGCACTAACTAACAAACTAAGCCCTACGATAAGTCTTTTGGAACCATCACCAAAAGGCGATCCAATATATTTTACCCCAAAAAAGAGTACAACAATAAGTATCAACAAAACCACATCCTTGGTAAAGGATTCCCAAGGGGTTAATTTTATGGCATCCCCAAAACAGCCACAATCGGTAACCTTATTAAAATAAGCGGAATAAAAGGTAAGAAAAGTAAAGAAAATGATCATCAAAAGTAGGCTCCAAACCGTAATTCTAACTCTGAATCCTATTAATAACATAATACCCAACAATACCTCAAGGATTACCACAAAAATAGAGATCCCCAATGCATAGGGCATCAAAAATTCCAAATCCAGTACGCCTGGACTAAAATATTCCTCCAATTTAAAGGAAAACCCAACGGGATCATTCAATTTAATAAATCCACTGATAATAAATAAAACGCCGACAATTAAACGGCTTAAAGTCACTATATACTTCATATTCTAATACGATTCCGATTTTTATAAATTACTAGATATTATTAATTATCAGCCTTTTTTAGCCAGGGTTAAATATGGAATTTAGGATGTTGTTTTTTCTCCAAGATGTATCATTGCAAATACGGCATAGTTGATCATATCCTGATAGTTGGCATCTATCCCTTCACTCACCAACGTTTTTCCTTTATTATCCTCTATTTGCTTAACACGTAACAACTTCTGCAAAATTAGATCTGTCAGGGAACTCACCCTCATCTCCCTCCAGGCTTCACCATAATCGTGGTTCTTATTTTCCATTAAGGTCTTGGTGATGGAAATGTGCTTATCAAACAAGGCCACAGCCTCCTCTGCAGAAAGATCTGGTTGATCAACTATTCCTTTTTCAATTTGAATCAAGGCCATAATGGAATAATTAATAATTCCGATAAACTCGGAAACCTCATCCTCATCCACCTTGCGCACTTCATTTTCTTGCAAACTTCTAATACGCTGTGCCTTAATATATATTTGATCTGTAAGGGATGGAAGCCTTAAAATTCGCCATGCACTGCCGTAATCTTGCATCTTTTTCAGGAAAAGGTCCCTACAAATTTTAATAACGGCATTGTATTGCTCGGAAGTATTATGCATTTAATCTTTCTAATTTGTGTAAATTTCGCTTAAAATTTTAAACTATTCAAAAATCGAGATTTAAACTTAACTACCAAAAGTTTTACTCCCCTTTATCCAATAAAAAACATGACCATTAACTGCAAAGGAAAATTAGTGGACCTAAGTACTCCCAGAGTAATGGGAATAATTAATATTACTCCCGACTCCTTCTATGATGGTGGCAAATACAAAGACGAGACCGAGATTATTGCGCAGGTGGAAAATATGTTGGCCAATGGGGCAAGTTTTATAGATATTGGAGCCTATAGTTCCAGACCGGGTGCCGATCACGTAGATGAAAGTGAGGAATTGGCTCGAATTATCCCTATCGTAAAACTATTGCTAAAGACCTTTCCGGACATCCTTATCTCCATAGACACCTTTAGAAGTAGGGTTGCCGATGAATGTCTGGCCCTTGGAGCTGCAATAATCAACGACATTTCTGCCGGCAATTTGGATCCAAAAATGTTGGAAATAGTCGGGAAGCACAGAGCGCCCTATATTATGATGCACATGAAAGGCACTCCCAGCACTATGCAGGGCATGACCAACTATAAAAACCTCCTGGGAGAAATACTCTATTATTTTTCCGAAAAAGTAGCCATGGCGCGTGCTGCCGGCATTAACGATATTATTATTGATCCTGGTTTTGGATTTGCAAAAACCTTGGAACAGAACTATGAAATTCTCAAAAAATTTAATTTGCTGCACGCTATGGATCTGCCTGTTTTAACGGGTATTAGCAGGAAATCCATGATTTATAAGCTACTCGAAACCACTCCTAACAATGCCTTAAACGGCAGTACGGCCCTCCATATGTACGCGCTTACCAAAGGTTCACAAATATTAAGGGTACATGATGTTAAGGAGGCCATGGAATGCATTCATCTATTTAATGCCATTAATGGCTCCGAGAATCATTTGTGACCAATTTTTATTCCTAGCCATTGAAAAATTGTTCAAAAAAGGGTCAAAACATTTCTTAGAATTTAATTTGAGGTTATAGCTTATTTCCTATTTTTACAAAAACCACAGGATTGGATTTTTTAAACTTCTTAGATTTTAGTGTTACAGATATTATAGACATCTTTTTGGTGGCTGTACTAATGTATTATGTCTACCAATTAGTCCGTGGTACCGTAGCCATTAATATATTTATAGGAATTGTTATTGTTTGGGCTTTTTGGAAGTTAACTGAAGTTTTGGAGATGAAAATGATCAGTAGCATGGTAGGTGGTTTTATGCAAGTGGGACTAATTGCCCTTATCATTGTTTTCCAACAGGAAATCAGAAAATTTCTGTTAATGGTAGGCTCTACCAATTTAGCCTCAAAGCGCAACTTTTTAAAACACTTTAAATTCCTTAAGGAAGACGGACTTACCATAGGAACCAATGTAGACGCTATTATAGCTGCCTGTGAAAAAATGGGGAGCACTAAAACTGGTGCACTGATTATAATTGCCAGAAATAATTCCTTGGACTTTGTTAAGTCGACCGGAGATAAAATGTATATCGAAATAACCCAGCCTATTCTGGAAAGTATTTTTTATAAGAACAGCCCCTTACATGATGGAGCGGCGGTTATTGAGGATAATTTTATAGTGGCTACCCGCGTAATTCTCCCTGTTTCCAATGAACGCTCCATACCATTGCGATTTGGACTAAGGCATAGGGCTGCTGTTGGCATCACCGAAAAAACCGATTCCTTAGCGCTTATTGTCAGCGAAGAAACGGGTCTGATCTCCTATATAAAAAATGGGGAGTTTGTATTGTTTAAGGATTTGACCGAACTGGCCAGTATAATCAAGTCCGATCTAATGTAACAGCACTTATTTTTCTTTAAGCTACCTCTTCTGCCAAAAATTGGGCTTCATATAAATTTTGATAATACCCCTTTTGTTTCAATAGTTCTTTATGGGTTCCGGTCTCTACTATCAAGCCGTCCTGCATTACCAATATTTTATCGGCCTTTTTAATCGTTGCCAATCGATGGGCAATTATAATGGAAGTGCGCCCTTCGGTAATCTTTTCCGTTGCACGTTGTATCAACTGTTCGGAATACGTATCTACCGATGAAGTAGCCTCATCCAATACCAAAATACTGGGGTTGCTCACGTAGGCCCTTAAAAAGGCTATCAATTGTCGCTGACCACTGGAAAGCATAGTTCCCCTTTCCTTAATATTGTAGGTATACCCTCCTGGAAGACTGGAAATAAACTCATGGACACCTATCTGCTTGGCAGCCTGTTCCATTTGTTCTATGGTAATAGCATCATTCTTCAGGGAAATATTATTGGCAATGGTATCGGCAAAGAGAAATACATCCTGCAACACCACGGCAATTTTAGACCTTAATGAGCTTAATTTGTAGTCCTTGATATTGATACCATCAATCAAAATAGCGCCTGAATTAATTTCGTAGAAACGATTTAGCAAATTAATTATGGTGGATTTCCCAGCACCTGTTGCCCCTACTATAGCAATGGTCTCTCCCGCCTTTACCTTAAAGGAAATTCCATGGAGCACTTCCTCATTTTCCAAATAGCCGAAGCGTACATTGCTAAATTCAATATCACCTTTAACACTATCCTTATCTATTGTTCCTACATCTTGAATATTACTGTCCGTATCCAATATTTTAAACACCCTGTTGGCAGCTACCATTCCCATTTGGAGGGTATTGAACTTATCCGCAATTTGCCTCAGTGGTCTAAACAACATACTGGACAGCAATATGAACATGAAAATGGTACCGTATTCCTCCTTACTAATATTGGCAACATTCTGCAGACCTCCGTACCAAACTATCAATCCTACGGTAATAGAGGATACAATTTCAGCGACCGGAAAAAAAATGGAGTTGTACCATACCGTTTTTAACCAAGCATTTTGGTGTTTTTCATTGATTTCCCTGAACTTCTCCTTCTCTATTTCTTCCCTGGTGAACAACTGCACTATCTTCATTCCGGTAATACGTTCCTGAACAAATGAATTAAGATTGGAAACCTGGGCCCTAACCTCAATAAAAGCAACCTTCATGGCCTTTTGAAACAGTCTTGTAGCGTATAAAATTATAGGCAAAACAGCAAATACTATTAACGACAGCTTCCAATTGGCTACAAGCATTACAATGGCCACCACCAACATTTTAAGTAAATCGGACACGATAACGAAGAAACCTTCACTAAAAATCTCCCCTATCCTTTGCATATCCGTCACCGCTCGTGTAACCAATAAACCTATGGAAGAATTGTCATAATACTTCATCTTAAACCCCATAAGATGGTTAAATAGTTTTATCCGAATATCCTTTATAACGGATTCTCCCAACCAATTGGCGTAATAATTAAAATAAAGCTGACTTAAAACTTCGCCCAACAGTACACCCACCATGGCCAAGGTCAAGGTCAATAATTTTTGACCATCCTTATTGGTAATGGCATTATCAACTATCTCACCCACCAAAATAGGGGTAAGAACAGCAAAACCCGACAGTAAGATTGCTGCTATGGCAACGCCATAAAAAGTTAATTTATATGGCCTAACATGTCTAAGCAGACGCTTGAACAATCTATAATCAAATGCTTTACCCGTATCCTTATCCATTGTAATCAATAATATTTTTTGGATATTTTATTGCTGTCAAATATAATCCTTTTGCAGGTACCGATACCCCTGCCTTTCCTCTATCCTTACTGGCCAATATATATTCTATGTTGGTCGGGGAGGATTTGTCCAAACCGACATCTATAAGTGTTCCAACGATGGCTCGGACCATATTCCGCAAAAATCTATCGGCACTTATGGTAAAAACCAACTTGTCCCCATCTTTGGTCCATTGAGCCTTCCTAACATCGCAGAGATAGGTTTTTACATCGGTATTCGACTTTGAAAAACACTCAAAATCTTTATGTTCCACTAAAATAGCTGCAGCTTTGTTCATCTGCTCTATATTTAACGGATATTTCACATAATAGGCCCCATCTACCAAAAAGGGATTCTTTTTTTGAACTATCCAATATTCATATGTACGCTCAGAAGCATCAAAACGGGCGTGTGCCTCCGCCGGAACTTCAACAATAGAAACAATGGCTATATCCTCAGGAAGATAGACGTTTAACCTATGAACCAATTCCACACCTTCAAAAACCGCATCGGAATCGAAATGGGCGAACATTTCCCTGGCATGGACTCCAGCGTCCGTCCTACCCGCACCGGTCAAAGACACTGTTTCCCGTAGAATTAAGGAAAAAGCGTTTTCCAAAACCTCCTGTACACTTATTGCATTAGGCTGTTTTTGCCAACCGTGATACGACCTGCCCTGATAAGAAAATTGGACGAAATATCTCAAATGAATAATTTAGTTTTGTGGTTGGCAAAGATACTTGTTCTAAGGGAGAAAAACAGATAGCTGAAATGTTTTAATACAATATTGTTATAAAGTTTTACTATGCCCATTTATCCAATTCCCTTATGTTTACAGCTCCAAAATTCCAAGGCAGGAACCTTAGGTTTACACAGTTTTTAAATTTGCAATTTGCTTTCTTGGCAAAAAAATTAAAAAGAATTAAACGCATGAAAAAAATACTCCTTCTTTCCGATACCCATGGGCATATGGACGAAAAAATCCTAAAATACGCTAGGGAGGCCGATGAAATATGGCATGCTGGAGACATTGGTAATTTGGAGGTAATGGATACGTTGGAAAAAATAAAGCCGGTAAAAGGAGTTTACGGTAATATAGATGAACATAGGATTCAATTGGAGTATCCATTGGACAACCGATTTAAATGTGAGGATGTTGATGTCTGGATGACCCATATTGGTGGATACCCCAATAAATACAATGTACGGATCAGGGAAGAGATCAAAAGGAACCCACCAAAACTTTTCATCTCCGGACACTCCCATATCCTAAAAGTAATGTGGGATAAAAAGTTAAACCTGTTACATATGAACCCCGGAGCGTGCGGCATCCATGGTTTTCATCAAATACGGACCATGTTGCGATTTGCAATAGACAAAGAGAATATTAAGGATTTAGAGATTATTGAGCTTGGTAAGAGGGGATGATTATCATTGGCCTATAAGATACTAAGGGATAAACCACAATATCCCGCTAAAAAAAAGGGATTAGTTCAACTAACAGTTTTAAATTCGTTACAAGCAACTTTTTAAATCTGAGTTTCACCAAAAAAAAACCCGGGCACTACCCCGGGTTCACGCACTAATACTACTAAGATGTTAGGCTTAACGCAATCGATCAACAGATTTTACAAGATCTTCATCCTTTTTTATTGCCCTGTTGGCCAGGACTAAAAAAACGATAGAAAATACAGGAATCAGCATCCCAATACCCTTCTCAGAAACCAAAGTTTCTCCGGATAAGTTTAGTGATCGGTAAACGAAAAATCCTAGTAAAAAAAGATTCAATATCATATTCAACCTGTTAACTACAAATTGATTTTGTCTATTCTTAAATAAAACTATCCCCAACAGTCCAAGGACTGCAACGGCATAAAAAGCAATGGAAACAAATACTTCATTTTCCGCAAATATCTCATTTCCCCTAGCATCCGACCATAGATTTACAAAAAACGGTACAACCGCCCCTAATAGTATAACTACGATTAAATAAAGAGTCTGAATTCTTTGAATCATGCTTTATAATACAATTTAGAAGCAAAAATAAGCGTCTTTTTAAAAATTATCACCCTAATATTGAAAATAATTTGTAATATTGCTACGTTATAAGTCAGATTACTTACCAACAGGGGATTTCATTCCCTTTATTATCCAAAAACAAGAACAACATACACTTCATATTTTCGTAATAAGTATAATTTATTCAAAACTTAATGTTTGAGATTTCAGATTTAAAATCAAAAAAGCTTCCTGAGCTTCAGGAAATAGCCCAGGGCCTAAATGTTGCCAAATTTAAAACTTTAAAAAAGCTTGATTTGGTCTATCAAATTTTGGATGTACAAGCATCCAATCCAAAAATAGTTCAAGAAAGAACTACAACTACAACTACAACTACAGAGGAAAGTAGCCCAGCAAAGCCAAAAAGGTCCAGAATAATCAAGTCGAAGCCAAAAGAGGCCGGAACAAAAGCCGCTGCACCGGGAAAGCCGGAAATAAAATCTGTTACTCCAACAGAAAAACCCAGCACCCCAGAAGAAACTCCAACTGTGGTCGAAGATAAAAAAGAGGATACTAAACGCGAAAGAAAGCCCCGCCAACACAACAGTCCTGTTCAGGCGAAAAAGGAATTTCAAAAGGGTGCACCACAACAAAATGCATCACAGCAAAATACTCCGCAAGCCAACAAACCTCAGCATAAAAAAAATCCACACCATCAAAAAGGCAATGTTGACAAAAACAACAGCAATTTTGATAAGGACCTAAAAAACAAATACAAAGAACCGGAATTTGAGTTCGACAGTATTATAGAAAGTGAAGGTGTCTTGGATATTATGCAGGATGGTTACGGATTTTTAAGATCTTCTGATTACAACTACCTTTCTTCTCCAGATGATATTTATGTATCCCAGTCCCAAATACGATTATTTGGATTAAAAACTGGAGATACCGTACTTGGGAATGTACGTCCGCCAAAAGAAGGTGAAAAGTATTTCCCACTTATTAAAGTGAATAAGATAAACGGGATAGATCCCCAAATAGTTAGGGACAGGGTGTCTTTTGAACACTTGACCCCATTGTTCCCACAGGAAAAATTCAATCTTGCGGAAAGACAAAGTACCATTTCTACAAGAATTATAGATTTATTCAGTCCCATTGGAAAAGGTCAAAGAGGTATGATCGTATCCCAGCCCAAAACTGGTAAGACCATGCTTTTGAAGGATATAGCCAATGGTATAGCTGCAAATCATCCAGAAGTTTATCAAATTATCCTTTTGATAGATGAACGTCCAGAAGAAGTAACGGACATGCAGCGTAATGTTCGCGGTGAGGTTGTTGCCTCTACTTTTGACAAGGAAGCTACAGAACATGTTAGGGTTGCCAATATTGTTTTGGAAAAAGCAAAACGTTTGGTAGAATGTGGTCACGATGTGGTTATCCTATTGGATTCCATTACCCGTCTTGCCCGTGCCTACAACACCGTACAACCTGCCTCCGGAAAGGTCTTGAGTGGTGGTGTGGATGCCAACGCCCTTCACAAACCAAAACGTTTCTTTGGAGCTGCACGTAATATTGAAGGTGGAGGTTCCTTAACCATTATTGCAACTGCACTTACCGAAACCGGTTCTAAAATGGATGAAGTAATCTTTGAGGAATTCAAGGGAACAGGTAACATGGAATTGCAATTGGATAGAAAAATATCCAACCGTAGAATATTCCCTGCTATCGACCTTACTTCTTCGAGTACAAGAAGGGACGACCTTTTACTGGATGAAAACACCATTCAGAGAATGTGGATCATGAGAAAGTATTTGGCCGACATGAATCCGGTTGAGGCCATGGAATTTATTGAACAAAGATTTAGGCAAACCAAGAACAACGAAGAGTTTTTGTTGACCATGAATCAATAACCTAATAAGTATAATCCCTTAAAATAGGGACAGTCTTAAAATCCCATTTGGCCTTTGCCAAATGGGATTTATTTTTTACATGATTTTTTTAGATGTACAATAATCAGTACTTTAACATATAATTTAACAAGTGTTTTCCCCCAACGCTTACCACTAAATAATTACTTTAATTAACAACTAATTGTAAAAATTTAAATTATGAAAAACCTAAAAAGAATTCACGCAAACTTGTGCCTTGGAATCCTTGTTGTTTTTGGTCTCACTTCCTGTGAACAAAAAAAGGAAAAATCACCTATGACAGAACCTGAACCTATGGAAATTAATGCTCCC
Organism: Arenibacter algicola; assembly: GCF_018860365.1. Lineage (GTDB taxonomy): Bacteria > Bacteroidota > Bacteroidia > Flavobacteriales > Flavobacteriaceae > Arenibacter > Arenibacter algicola_B. The sequence continues at coordinate 500,035 of NZ_JAHKPO010000003.1, read as the reverse complement.
AAGCAGATTGTTTCCGTATCCCAGGCAAAAACTATGTACGATGCCTACGGCGAGCGAAGGGTTGGCCTAATTGAAAAATATGAAAATGAACTGGCCCCTGAGAAGAAATTTGATGTAGCCCGGTTTGGTTATTATGATTACAATACCATAAAGGAATATATGAACTATATTGAACAAGAAGCTAAAAAGGCCAATGTGGAAATTTCCTCCCTACGTTTTTATTTTTCCAATTATCCAGATAAAAAGACCTTTGAAGATGGCAGGGAAATAAAACATCCAAAGCAAAATTCATTTTTTATCATTCCTGCCATTAAGGATAAAAACAATCGGGAATACGGGTACTACATTAGGGAAGAGGACGATGGCAAAAATGTCCCCGTTTTACTTACAGATAATTTGGAACCAAAAAAAGAGGAAGGAATGGACAGGATGCAGTCTAGTGAAAGTAAATCCGAGGCTTCCTTTATGCCAACAGCATCCCCTGCCCCCTTCTATGCCAAAAATAAAAGTATGGTGTTGAACGAGGCCAATATGGTTCCTCCACCATACCATGAGGATTAATAAGACCCATTAACCCCAGATTAAAGCAAAAATGGAAATATTGGATACTATTTTAGAGAATGCCAGTCAACCTCTCTATGCCGTAACCTTATTAATAGCCTTAATAAAATACCCCAAATATTACAGTACACCTTTAAAGTATTTCCCAATACTTATAATGTACACCTTCCTAACAGAATTATTGGGCTATTTTACAAAGAACTATGAGGTATTCCATATTTCCATTTTCTCTGCTTTTGTTAAGCACAATGTTTTTATTTACAATATTTATAACTTAGTTTTCTTTAGCTATTTTTTTTACGTCTATTGGTGCTATATAGAGAACAAAACATATAAAAATTATATATTATTGGCCGGAATATTTTATCTGACCGCCTCGCTGATAAATCCATTTTTTCAAAACTTTAAACTAGAATCACAGGTATTTAGTTATTTGGCGGGAGCTATTGCCATTTTAATATGTATTATCCTCTTTTTCTTGGAACACAGGCATAGTTCAAAAAAATTGGATTATAGGTTTACAGGAATTAAATGGATTAGCATTGGATTGTTAATTTTTTACCTGGGTTATGCCCCCATCAAGGCTTCCAGATTTTATAATTATACCTACCAATTAAATGAATATGTTCATATTAGAAGAATACACCTATCACTGATCGTATTGATGTATATCAGTTTTATTATCGGATTCCTAAGAATGAAACGTAAGTTTTGGGTTTAACCTAGGACAAGCTAAAACCCCTTGGAGTTTCTCTGTAGCAGTACCACCTGCCAAATTGCCTACCACATTGTCCCTGACGCTATTTCAGGCGTATATACTACAACAACTATATGGCCCCCTGCCAATCGTTATTAGCTCTAAAAACCAGTTGGAAAAGAATCAATTATTATTGGTTTTGGGTCAATAAATTATCCCACAAGTTATTATTATTGATATAATTTTTAAAGCCTATACAGTTTAAGCCCCCTGTGGGCCATCCCCTGGGGATGCTACAAACAAACGGATCAGAGGCACACATTGCCCTTTACCAGCGGCAAATACAGCTCAAAATAACCAGGAATAAAGAAGACCCATTTACCGCGTTCAACCAAAGCGGTTGCTCCTTGGTTGGACCATAACTGCAATACGATCCATTTAATAAAATTAGAAACTAATGATGTTAAACCCTAGAGCAAGTCCCTAAACCCATAAAAAGAGCGGCCAAACTAAAAAAAGCTGCTATGGCAGAAGCATTTATTTTGGCAACCCATTTATTGCAAGAAAAAGAAACGGATTAATAAAACTTTGCTAAAAAAAAGAAACATGACAGCACCGGAACAAATACAATTAGAAAATATCGCCGATTCCGATTATGAAATATTTGCACTCTTAAAACAGCGATATAGCCCTCGGATTTTTAAGGATAGAAAAGTCACTGAACAACATTTGCACCAACTTTTTGAAGCTGTACGTTGGGCTCCAAGTTCCAATAACGAACAACCTTGGCGATTCCTATATGCAGAAAAAGGTTCAAAGGCTTATGGAAAAATCATAGACAACCTAACAGATTCCAATAAGATTTGGGCAAAAAATGCCCCTCTTTTAATGCTTACAGCATATAAGAAAGAAAGCAAAAACGGAAAAGAAAATTTCCATGCCCTTCACGACTTGGGCATGGGATTGGGTGCAATGACCGTACAGGCACAGTACATGGGGATAGCCATGCACCATATGGCCGGTTTAGACTACAAAAAGGCCCAACACATCTTCAATGTCCCAGAAGAATTCCATATTGTTACGGCAATTGCCCTAGGCTACTATGGCGGGGAACTGGATGATCTGCCCCAAAAGCTTCAGAAAAAAGAAATAAGTGAACGGCAACGTATGCCCCAAAATCAATTCGCTTTTAGGAATAGTTGGGGTACAGACCAAAATATATAGCAATAGCAAATTCCCATTAAAATTCTATTTCCTTATATAAACCGTCTTTTTGTTCACAAACTCCAATATACCTTCCATGGAAAGCTCACGACCAAATCCCGACGCTTTTGTACCTCCAAAAGGTAATCTTGGATCGGATTTTACCATTTCATTGATAAAAAATGCCCCATCCGGTATATTCCCTATTATTTTCCGTGCAGATTTTATATCCTCTGTGAATAGCATGGATCCTAGACCAAATTTAGAATTTGCGGCCATCTCAATGGCTTCCATTCTATCTTTTGCCTTGACCACAGCTGCCACTGGGCCAAAAAGTTCCTCATCAAAGGCGGGCATACCAGGAACTACACCAGTAAGTACTGTAGGCTCATAATAGGCACCGTCCCGTTTATTTCCAAGCTTAACCTGAGCCCCCTTGTCCAAGGAATCATTTACTTGTTGCGCCAATGTTTTGGCCAAGTCCTCCCTGGCCATTACACCGATATCTGTGTGTTTATCCAACGGATCTCCAGATTTAAGAGTTTGGATTCTATTGGAAAATTTCATTAGAAACTCCTCATATATAGCCTCGACTACTATGAATCTTTTTGCCGCTATACAACTCTGTCCGGTATTCTGCATTCTGGCCATTACCATGGTGTCCAAATGTTTGTCCAAATCGGCATCTTCCCAAACTATACAGGCATTATTGCCCCCTAGTTCCAAAACACATTTTTTTAAATGCTTTCCTGCCTGGGCCGCAATAGCCCTACCTGCCTTCTCACTTCCCGTCAGGGTAACACCTTGTACAATGGAATTTCCAATGATAGACTCAAGCTGTTGATGGTCCGCAATAATAGACTGAAAGCTTCCCTCTGGATAGCCTGCCGAAAGAAATAGTTCCTGAAGTGCCATGGCACAACCGGGAACATTACTGGCATGCTTTAATATTACAGTATTACCGGCAGTGAGCGTAGGTGCCGCGAAGCGGACAACCTGCCAAAAGGGAAAATTCCAGGGCATAATAGCCAATACACAACCAATGGGGTCGTAACTTATAAAACTTTCGTCAGCCTCGGTTTCTATAAGATCATCTGCAAGAAACCTAACGGCATTCTTGGCATAAAAATCGCAGGCCCATGCGCATTTTTCAATTTCGGCAATACCTTGATTTATAGGCTTTCCCATTTCCTTGGACATTAACTGGGCATAGGATTTTTTATTTTTCAACAATGCCTTGGCCAGTTTTTTCAACAGTCCCGACCTATGTTCCACGCTTTCAATTTTCCAACTTTCAAAGGCAAGTTCGGCCTTTTCCAATACCCTCTTTATATCACTATCAGAAAACATTCTATACTTTTCCAAAGGCTTTCCGTTATATGAGTTTACTGACTCTATATATTCCATGTGTTTTAATTTTTATATTGTTACAAAATGCAAGATAAAAGGTTTGTATAAATGGTATAACTCAATACAACAAACCAGTTACAGAATTGCTCCTTAATAATTTTTCTATTCAAACATTGCCAAAACTTTTTCGCGATCAAATTTATTCTCAATATTTCCCTCCACATCTATTTTTAAAGCTTCCAATTCCTTTTTCACATCTTCCTTATTTTCCTTGGAAACCTTTGCATCACGCGCTATAAATTTTAAGGCCCCAAGCAAGGCAATAACAACTGAACTATCCTTTTTTGCATACAACCTGATAGGCTGAATAATTGTCTGAAGTAATTCCCTGGCCATAACGTTATTTCTGACTATGATAATCTTGCCGTCCCTTAAGGAGTTGGAAGTCTTAGGCGGAAATCTCAAAATCTTCACAAATAATGGTGCCAATTTATTAATGGCATCAATGGCAGTTCCAGGATCGTTAATCCCCGGTGACATGGCTTTGACCGCTATTTCCATCAATTTAATAAATCCGTCTATTCCCTCGTTTTGATCACTTCTATTACTGGAAATATTTATACACAACATTAAGTTTTTCAAATCCTCATCCGAAAGCGAATTCTGGGCTCTTATCAATGGCATTCCTTCCCATAAATGACATCCAACGAATGGCAGTATTTCAAATTGATGGCAATTCCCAACTAAGGAATCGCTTAACAAAGAGTCATCAAACCCTCTATAATAGCCCGACTTATCCGAGTTAATGGTTTCAAAATCATCCATCTTAAATTCTCGCAACCCAACCTTTAGGCTACTAGAATCCTCAAAGTCCTTATCCAAATATTTTGAACTGGATCGAAATATATTATCTATTATATTTTGAATTTGAATAGAGACTGAAATGCTATGGATAAAATATACAAACAATCCTGTACAAAATACTCCTGAAATTGCGGCCAACATGGCTGAGAACCCCACCGAATGGGTTTCAATATCATTGGCTCCAAGAACAATGAGAATTATAATACAATACAACAGTGTACCTATATAAACCCCTAAAATTAATTGATGTCTTTTATTGGAGACCAGACTTGGCAATAATCTTGGAGAGAAATTGGAAGAAGCCTGGCTGAGTACCACCATGACCATGGTAAAACTAAATACCGTTAAAGAAAGAATGCCACCAATTAAAGTTGTTAATATGGCCCTAGCCGTTTCATAATCCTCTATAAAGAGGTAAGGAATCTGTTCTTTAAACCTTTTGGCCAATTCCAAACTTTCCAGTTCCAGTATTATAAATGCCAATAGACAATAGCCGAATGAAATGAGCACAGGGTAAAATGCAATGCTCAATAGCACTCTACGATATAATACCTTGACTATTTTAATAGCAGATTTAAACATGTCGCAACCAATTAACAAGTTGATTAAAGGTAGTTAATCCCTTTTACTGCACTAACCCAATACCAATAAATTGTATCACATACCATTGAAATTGAATGAATTGAACAAATCAACCCATGTCATCTACTTTATAGATTAGCAAAAGAGTCAATCTTATTGATATTACAGCACACATATATTGAACGCCTTTGATAATTTTGGTTTATTAGAAAAAGAATATTGCCATTTACGTTTTGGCAATCAGGTAAACCCATAATTTCGGGGGGACATTTGGGTTTAAATGTATTCTTCTTTGAATTACTGTAAACTACAAGAGTAATTCGATTAAGATGGTTAGGTTGGTTGTTAATTAATGGTTCCGATATACTTAAATATCGGAACCATTTTTATTGGATCAGCGTTTATTATAAACGTATATTTAAGAATCATGGGGTTATTCCTGAAAATCTTCTTAACTTTTAAAACAACAACTAAAAGTACGGTTATGGATTTAGATATAGACGAGGCCTGGGAGGAAATGATCAATAGACTAACGTCTTGGGTAGACAGTTTAATAGTGAATTTACCCAATATTATTTTAGCTCTGTTCGTATTCACCATCGTAATTCTACTTTCCAAATATTTCACCAAACTTACGTGGAAACTATTGGAGAAAAGCAGTCTACAAAAATCCATGAAGAATTTAATTACCAAATTAATTTCTGTTTTGGTAATTCTAACCGGGTTATTTCTAGTGCTGGGAATCTTGGACCTAAGCAAAACGCTAAATACAATTTTAGCGGGTGCAGGGGTAGCAGGTCTGGCTGTAGGTCTGGCATTGCAGGGCGCCCTGGCCAACACCTATTCCGGTATAGTACTTTCCTATATAAAGCATATAAAATTTGGGGATTGGATAGAGAGCAATGATTATGAAGGTGAGGTGATCGATATAGACCTAAGGGCAGTAACCATAAAACAATCGGACAATAATTTGGTTTACATTCCCAATAAATTGGTTTTGGAGAACCCAATAAGAAATTTCTCAACAACAGCACAATCCCGTGTAATCCTTAAGTGCGGTGTTGCCTATTCGTCCAATTTGGAATTTGTGCGCGACTTGGTATGTAAGACCATTGCCTCCCATTTTGACAACGTAGAAAATGCCAAGGAAGTAATTTTTCTTTATACCGAATTTGGCGATAGCTCCATAAATTTTGAAACTCGATTTTGGATTCAATCCACCTCCTCTCTAGAGGTCTTAAAAGCCAAAACTATCGCCATGATAGCCATAAAGAAAGCTTTTGACGATAACAACATTAATATCCCCTTCCCTATACGAACATTGGACATTCCGGAAAACATCAAATTCACCAACCCTACAAACAACTGAATTAAAACAAGTTACACTAAAACCATCTGTGTTAACCATTAATGTGATAACGTTAATCAAAGTGATTTAATATCCCGAGATTTGTTTCAGAGATTGTTTAAAGAACAATTTATAGTATTAACCTAAAAAACACATATATCATGCTACGATGGACAGTAACATTTGTAATATTAGCAATAATCGCCGCAATTTTCGGATTCGGGGGAATAGCAGCAGGAGCTGCCAGTATTGCCAAAATCTTATTTTTTATTTTCTTGATTCTCTTTGTAATATCATTATTTACAGGCAGAAGTAAGGTCTAAATAAGACAGCTTTGTAATAATTATCATTAACAACATTAAGTACACAAGTACGTAATCCTAAAACTATAAAAATGAAAAAATCGATAATATACTTTTTATTCGCTCTACTATTTACTATTTCTTTATCCACCTTTACCAGTTGCAGGGAAGAAAAAACTACAGGTGAGAAGATTGAGGACGGAATAGAACAGGTAGGTGACGATATTGAGGAAGGTGTGGAAGAAATTGGTGATGAAATAGATGACGCCACGGACGACAATTAAAAGATTCTCTTTGGTTGGTTAGATTTTGTTATGAACGGACATTTTCCTTTGCGGATTTTGTCCGTTTTTATTTCGCCCAGGAAATACATGACAATGCCCAGACCTCATACCCAATAGTATAACCAATGATTTTTGGTTACAAAAAACAAAGGAACCTTTTTCCAAAGATTCAATTAAAAATATAATCCGATATAAATTTAAAAAATATGAAAATGAAGAATGAATTTGCCAAGAACGAAAAAGAAATTATAGATAAATATCAAAAAAAAGGCTTTAATGGCAACTACCGGGTGGAAAACATGAAATTGATCGACTTGAAGACGAAAATTGAATATTCGCCTGAAAATGTTACTATTTTAAAGGAATATCGCTTCGAAGGTATGAGCAATCCGTCCGACATGTCCATTTTATATATTTTGGAAACAAACGACGGCAGCAAGGGAACAGTATTGGCCAATTATAGCCCATCGAGCAATATTGAAACAGCAGAATTTTTTAAGGAAATTCCCGAAGAAAACTACATAACAAACTAAAACCATTTAATCGCTAATAAAGCTACCACAGCATGCACAAGGCATTATAACCACTTCCTAGAATGCGAGTAAGGCTGCACATATAGATAGTAGCAAATATTAGCTACGGTATCAATTAGGTGTACAATGGATAAAAAATTCACTGAGCAGTTTAATTGAAATTAAAAAATCATCATCTTTGTGTATAACGCCTAAATTGTTTTCCCTGTTTACGGGAATCCATGTAACAGGCCCATATTATATGCAATTAATGAGAATCTATTTAAAATTTGATTTTAACCTTATCTGTAAAGCTGTTCTACAGGAACAATTGGACGCCTTAGGAATGAAATACACCATTCACGGTGTAGGGGAAATTGAATTTGAAAGAAGGCCTACAGCTGGGGAAGAACAGGAAATGGCATCTCTTTTGGGAAAATATGGTATAGAAATTATGGATGACCAACAAATGGCATTGGTGCAACGTATTAAAGATTCCGTTACAGAATGGATCAATGATGAAGAGAACCCTAAACTTTACAATTTCTCCACCTATCTTTCTGAAAAACTGGACTATTCATATACCTATTTGTCCTCAGTATTCTCTGAAGCGACCTACTCTTCAATTGAGAACTTTGTAATTTTAAAAAAAATAGATATAGCCAAAAGTTTAATCCTTCAAAATGAACTAACTTTAACCGAAATAGCTTATAAGCTTAACTATAGCAGCGTATCACATTTATCGGCCCAATTCAAAAAAACGACCGGACTTACTCCTTCCGCCTTTCAGAAAATAATCCTTAAACGGAAAGAAAGAGCCTTAACCCAAAAATAACCAGACCAAAATATGCCCTTACATACGCTAAACATAGCCTTGGCCGATGATGATGAAGATGACAGAACATTGTTCAAGGAAGCCATGAATGAAATTAAAATTAAGACTAAATTATCTCTTTTCAATAATGGAAAAGAGTTAATGGATTACTTGGTCCTGCCCAATGTGATCTTACCGGAAATAGTATTTCTGGATTTAAACATGCCCGTCAAGAATGGAATGCAGTGCCTCAATGAAATAAGAAACCACCCTAGACTTCAGGACCTACTGGTTGCCATATATTCAACATCTTCTTCCGAAGCCGATATTGAAGAAACCTTTGTAAACGGCGCCAATATTTACATTAATAAACCCAATAGCTTTGGGGCCCTAAAACAGGCAATTGAAAAGGTTTTACAGCTCAATTGGCAATACCATACCTCGGCCTTGAACAAGGATAATTTTTTATTAAGGATCTAAAGGGAGTTAAGGCATGCCGATAAGAAAAATAACATCCTCTCCAAAAGTACTTGCCGTCTCGCTTATTTTGGCCATTGCCCTACTTATGTTTCTTGGGAGCATCAGTTACAAGCAGATCGTACAGCTTGGACAATCGGCAGATATGGTTTCCCATACCTTGGAGGTGGACATGGAAATAAATCAACTTTTTTCCTATTATGCCCAAATGCAGTCTACGGAGCTTAAAAATCTGCTTTCCCAGGACACATTGGGTATTTCTTCCTATGAAAACTACAAACCGCAAGTACAGGAGTCCTTCCAAAAACTTAGGAAGCTAACCCAAGATAATTCTGTACATCAGAAAATTCTACTTTCGGTACAATCCTGGCAGGACAGCCTTTATAATTCCTTAAAGATTATAGCAAATATTCCCTTCCAAAAAACAAATTACTCTTCCAGTGATAGGAAAAAAATAACCAAGGTTTCAAAGTCCATTACCCAGTTGAATCTGCTTAGAAACCAAATGTATCAAGAAAAGCAGATTCAACTTGCAAAGCGCAAGGAAGAATATAGATCGCAAATATTATTTACGCCCCTAATGACTTTACTCTTGGGTATGTTTGCCTTATTTATCTTCATTATCTCATTTCTACAGATAAACTCGCAGCGAAAAAAAACAGTCACCGCAGAGAAATTCCTTCAAAATATTTTAAGTAGTACAGACAATATTATAAGTTACTTCTTGCCCATTTACAATACAAGCGGTGAAATAAAAGACTTTACCATCGTATTTACCAATGAAAAAATTGAATCGGTTCTAGGGAGAAAATCCGACCAAATAGAGCAACGTAAAATGTCCGAACTAGTTCCCGTTAACTTTGAGAATGGCATTTTTGACGAATTATCGAAGGTTATTGCAGAGGGGGGCACCCGTAAATTCGAAAAACATTTTCAATACAATGGCCATGAGTTTTGGTTCAGGACCACTGCTGTAAAAATGGAGGACGGGGTTTTAACCACTTCCATCGATACGACCTCCGAAAGGGAATTTACACGGAATTTAAAGGATTTGAACCAACAGCTGGAAAAGCAGAACCACAATTTGATAGAAACCAAGTCTTTTTTGAACAATATTCTTGAAAGCACCAGTAATACTGTTAGTCATCTTATTACCGAGAGAGATTCGAATGGTAAAATAATAGATTTCAAATATTTATTCACCAACACCGAAAGTGAGAACCTTACCGGAAAACAGGTCGATGAAGTGATAGGAAAATCCATCTCCAAAATCTACCCCTTTGTACATGAAACGGGATTATATGACTTGATGGTAAAATGTGCCAACAATGGCACCATTGAAACACATGAAACCGAATATCCATTAAAAGAAAAGCGCGTTTGGGTCCATACTACCATAAATAAACTAAACGATGGTATTACCCTTACTTCCTATGACAGCACTCAGGTAATTAATACCAAACAACGTTTATTGGAGCTTAACGAACAATTAACGATACAGAATTCTATTTTAAATGATGCGGAGGCGGTTGCCAAAATTGGTAGCTACCGTTGGAATATTGAAACCCAAGAGGCCACCATGTCCGATAATTTTTTCAGGTTATTGGATTGCGAACCCAACGAGTTTAAGCCAGCACCTGAAAATTACAGGCCCTTTGTGCATCCAAAAGACCTTATGGTTTATGACGAAAAACTAAACCTGGCCTTGGAGAAAAAAATAATCACCAATTTCACCTATCGCATTATAACCAAAAAAGGGAAGGTAAAACACCTTCAGAATACAGGCCATTTTTTAAAGACCGAATTTATCGGGGTAGTCAAAGATATCACCAAAGAACTAAAAAATGAACAAAAACTAAAGGATAAAAACCTGGAACTAAAACGCACCAATAGTGAATTGGAATCTTTTAACCGTGTTGCCAGTCATGACCTTCAGGAGCCTTTAAGGAAAATTCAAATGTTCATTTCGAGGATAATGGATTCCAATTCCTCAAATTTTACGGAACAACAAGCGCAATACATTGACAAAGTAAAATCCTCTGCCAACCGGATGCAGACCCTTATAAAATACCTACTATCCTATTCCAGACTTAGCAAAAAGAAAAAGGACTTCCTGCAAGTAGACCTGAATCTTGTTATGGAAAAAGTACAGGAAGATCTGGAGGCCCCAATTAGGGAGTCGGGGGTAGAATTCGTACTTGGCGACCTTCCTGAGGTAAAAGGTGTCCCCTTTCAGTTAGAGCAACTATTCAGCAACCTGATTTCCAATTCCATCAAATATCACAGTATTCTTGATACTCCAAAAATAGAAATCGCTTGCAAAAAAATGCAGCGCACTTCAATTCCTGATGATTTTCATAAAAAAGCCAAGGAATATTACTGTATTTCCGTTAAGGATAACGGTATTGGTTTTGAGCAGGCCAATGCCCATAAAATATTTGAACTATTCCAACGCCTTCATCAAAAAAACGAATATTCCGGCACGGGAATAGGATTGGCTATTTGCAAAAAGATCGTGGAAAAACACAAAGGACATATCGTGGCTTATGGCCAAGTAAACAAAGGAGCTACCTTTTACATCTATTTGCCTGTCTAAATAAGACATATACCCCAGAAATATCTTCTTCTAAGCGGGCATCAATCTCAAAAACTACCGCATTAAACATGCTCTTTAGTAGTTGAATCCTCTCCTCTTAATTATAACAAAATCACTTTAAATTAAATATTACCCTAAGATTGGGTACAACCAATAACTTCCTTTTATCAAGAAAAATACCTAGCAAAAGATACTCTAACACAACCAAAAATCCCAATAAAACAGCTACTTAAATTCTTGTTAATCATTGATTCTGTCCATTAAAATCTTGCTCTTTTTAATAAAATAGGGGTCATTTCGTGGAATTATATAACAGAATATAAAAATTGTATAACATAAAAGGCACCCTCTGTAACGAACTTTGTGGAACACAATAAGCAATATAAAGACAGCCAACATGAAAAAGACAACAGAACCCTATCAACTGAATTCAAAAATTGGAAAAAGTTGGACCTTGGATTCCGAGGACAACAAAAATTATGATCTTCCTGATAATTTTATCATGGGCATGACCAATAGCCATTCAGAAGCCAACTAAGTCCAAGACTTAATTAATTGCGAAGGCCAAGTGGCCTTTTGATTATGATAAAAAGGAAAATGCCAAAAATGTTGATTATCGCAGCAATAATAATGCTCTTTCTATGGGCTATTGGCTTTTTTATATTCAACGTCGGCATAATAATACATCTATTCCTACTACTTGCCGTGGTATTATTTATTACCAGGGTTATTAGAGATAAATGAAGTACTAATTCTAAAATACGGAAACATGAAAATTGTATATCTTAAAACGAACAATATAGCCAACATATTTAATCAGTTACAGCAAGACTTGGGCGGAAAATTAAAAATTCGACCACAGGAGTATAACCTAGAACTGCACAATAATTTGGTAAGCGGTGTCATTAGCGGGGTTTCCTTTAAGAATAATATATCTTTTATGGAATACGACATTGTCTTCAAGGAAGATATGCTTCTCATCAATAATATGCCGATTACCAACCCCATTCACTTTATGTATTGTGCCAAAGGAAAAATCAGTCACAGTTTCGGAATCAAAGGAGAAAAAAGACTCCTTAACCAATTCCAAACAGGAATATTTTCCTGTGACCCCAGTCAGGATACCACCTTGTTCTTTAGGAAAAATGAAGTTGTAAAACTATCCAATATAATGGTGGATACACATGAACTTGATCAAGATGATGAAAATACCGACCTTCTAAGAAATCAGTTACTAAAAACATTTTTGCCAAAACTAGGACAGAACATTTTTGCCTATATCGGTTCATACAACCTAAAGATTGCCGAAAAAATACAACAGTTGGGTGCTATTACCCAAAAGGGATTGGTTAGAAATCTTTTGATAAAAGGTATTGTACATGTTATTTTGGCCATGGAAATTCAACAACATAAGGAAGATAGAAAAAATGCAAAAAACAATTTCGGATCCTTGACCAAAGATGAAATGGATGATATAAAAGAGTTATCCAACTTCATCAAAAATTATCCGGAAATTCAATACAGCCTAAAATACCTAAGCAAGAAATCGGGTCTTTCACCGGCGAAATTACAGGAAGGTTTTAAACTGTTGTTCGACAGAACGGTCACAGATTACATTAGGAACGTTAGGGTAGAGACCGCAGAACACCTTATTAAGACTACCGACCTCAACATTTCGGAAATAGTGTATAGTGTAGGCCTAACTAGCAGAAGCTATTTTTCCAAAATATTCAAGGAAAAATACAACTGTAGTCCTAAACATTATCAGGACCATCAAAATTTGGTAGCTGTTACAGCCTAATATATAGTTGAGATTATTTACACAACCAGTCTTTAGACTGGTTTTTTTGTTTTTAAAGGCTTGATCAATAGACCTACATCCCTATTGGCCCATCTATGTCCCATTCACCCCTCCTTCAAGGAATACTAAATACCAATTACTGGATGCTGCAGACCGGCCTTAAAATCTCTTACTTCATAAAAAAACGGCAGGAGTTTTTCCTGCCGTTGTCTAATAACTTTCTAAGTCCTATTGCTTATTAAAAGGTTTTTAAGGAAGCCCGTAGCATCCAGGACATCTGCTCATGCAATTGCATAATTCCTGTTATGAAATCGGCCGTACCTTCGTCATTGTGCTCCTCTGCATTTTCACTGATACTTTTTCTAATAAACTTGATAATTGTTTCGTGGTCTTCCAATAAAACTTCCATAAAACTGGAGCTATCGTTCTTTTTTGGACTTTCATCCTTCAAATGTGATAGTTCTAAAAATTCGTTCAAAGTCCCCGGAGAATAAAAACCTAGCATACGTATTCTCTCGGCAACCTCATCTACAATTTTCTCTATCTTATTGTATTCTTCCTCAAAAAAAACGTGTTTGGTATGGAAATCGATTCCCTCTACATTCCAATGCGCATTTCTCAATTTGGTGTACAGCAAATACTCGTCCGCCAAAAGTTTGCCCAGCATGGCCACTACGGCTTTTCTATTGTCTTTTTTGATTCCGATAGTTGCTTGTGTTGTTTCCATAATATATTAATGATTTTATTTTTTGTTAATAACAACAAGTTAAGGCACTTTGTACGGAAACATTGATCCAAACGATTTTTTGCTTTGCTCTATTTGAGTAAGATTCAAAGAGATGCATTTAAGCAGCTATTTACAAACTAAAAAACAGCCGTTGTGAGACTTTTTGAATGATGCTAAACCTACCTTAGGTATAGCAATGTAAGTGTATATTTGTTTAGGAGAAGCTTAGCTCTTTTTAAGTATTCTGCCCGGATTATATGAATGCCAATTTTGATTGGTCCTTTAAAAGGATATCCCTATTCTATACAGCGCCAAAAAAGTAACCCCTAAATCAGAATATCCCATCCTATTTTTAGCTTGATCTGATCCTGGTAAAAAATTATTCCTTTTTGCCATCACCGGTAAGTGTATTGACAATGCCGTCCATTACATTGAGCCATAAATAATTAAAGAATGATTTGGTATTATCCCTCTCTGAATATATTTCCCCATATCTGTAGCCCGATTCGTCCGTTTTGGAGCCATCATTGGTGAAAATATTGCCAACAAAGGTCAATAGTTTATTTACACCCATCCTATCCTTTTTAAGCACTGTAAAACGAAAATCCTCATAGTTCATTTTCATATCCCCAGTAGAACTAATTGCATCACCACTAACAGTAAAATAAAGCTCTTGCACATCACCTTCGGCCTCCGTGCGTAGATTGGATCTCAGGAATTGATTAATGCTTTTGGACTTAAAATTAGTGACAACACCAGATACGAAAAATGCATCGTTCTCCTTGTGGACATCAAAATTCCATGTCAGCTCAATTGGGGCTTCCCCCATAAGTTGGGCCACAGCCTTAATCTCGGTCTTTTCGCCGCTTTCCTGGGTATTGGAAACATTGCTTATTGTAGCGCCAAGATCGGCAAATACAATCTCTCCCGGAACTGTCCCACTTTTCACCAATTCCGAATACGAAATATATCCGTCGTTGACTTTAATCTCTGAAACATTTAAATCTATGGGCAACTCGCGTAACATTCGGCTGTATAGTTTTTTTTGTTCATAATCGTCCTGAACAAGCTTATCGCGATAGATTTCCATTTTTGGGTATTGGAGAACAACCGATTTGGTGTTTAGGAAAAATCGTTCAGCATTAAATCCAAAATCCATATTAGTCATAACAACTTCGGGTATTTCCAAATCAATGTAATCATGCTCTTTGTCCAATTTTCTGGAAAGAGTTATCTTGTTATACTTGGACTTCAAGGATAAATTACTAAGTTGTAATTCTTTGTTCGTGATAGTTGTACCGCTTAGGGTTAGCGCTTCAAATGGTCCAAGATCCGCATAAACCATTCCGGTACTCAAATCGTAATCGCCATAGGCAAATGGAATTATACGTTCTACAATTTCCTTGTCCATTTTTAGATTCTCAAGGGACAAATTCAAGTTTTCCATCGAAAAAACCAAAGTGTCCGGATCCTTTCCAAATATCCTGAATTCGCCATCTACAACGGACAATTGGGCTATGGACAACGTTCTTTCCTTGGCACTGTCAGAGGCCGAAATCCCATCTTTTTCAACTTGATGCCCCCCTTGATAATATTCCCCCTTTGGCCTTAACAATTGAATTTCTCTAACACTTATTGTGTTACCAAATAAGGCCTGATAATAACCTACACCCTTTATATCAATAGCATCCAACCTCATCCCCGCTTTTCTACGATTGGAGTCCTCATCCAAAAAATCCAACCCAACGTCTGTTAATCCCACGGAGCCACTTATCAGGTTTACATGAATTTGGCTATAGGTCAAATGTATGTGGTCAGGTATTTTTTGGCTCAAGAAATTTTCAATATAACTTCTGGCCTTAAATTGCAGGACGGCTAATAAAAGTAGCATCAGGGCTATTGCAATAGCGATGATCCAAAATATTCTATTTTTCGGTTTGCGGTCGGCCATAATCAGTTTAAAGATTGAAAACTACTATCCACAAAGTACGAGCAAACAATTTTGATTAATGCCCCTACAAAATTAAATATTGACTTTTTCAAAAGTTCATCCCTATGGGTACCAATGGAGTTATAATTTGCTTTGATGGGGACAATGGGGAAACCAAAGAATATCTATTCTTGTAAAAAATAAAACAATCATAATCATGAAAAAAATACTGAGTACTTTAACAGTTATAACAATGACAATAGCGGCGGCCAATGCCCAAGCAATTTCCAAAAACGCCATTGGTCTAAGGCTTGGGGACAATGACGGATTTGGAGGGGAAGTATCCTATCAAAGAGCGGTATCGGATAACAATAGGCTTGAATTTGACCTAGGTTGGCGCGATTCCAAAAATGTTGATGCCTTTAAGTTGGTTGGACTATATCAATGGGTGATGCCAATAGAAGGACTATTTAACTGGTATGTAGGTGCAGGGGCAGGATTAGGCTCCTTCGATTCCCCGGGAGGAGATGGTACCTTTGCTTTAGTTGCCGGAGATATAGGTATAGAATGTAATTTTGATTTCCCCCTTCTGTTATCCTTGGACATACGTCCCGAGTTGGGTTTCAATGATAACTATTCCGATGACCTGGATCTGGATATTGCATTAGGTGTTAGGTATCAGTTTTAATAGGTATCAGTTTTGAAATGATTAAAAATATAAACACCAATTACCCTAGTATCAATTTCCTTGATTTCTAGGGTATTTTCATTCTATAGTTGCTTTTGGCCAACTAAAAATTATTTCAAACTTTTAATTACCCAGATTGCCATAAGGGCTTACCACAGTTGTCCTCTGCCAATAATACTTGTTACTTCATTAGAGTTTGTCTTCAAAGTTTTTTAAATTACTGAATTAAAACCAGTTAAATAATTAAAAAAAAATGAAAAAACTAGAGGGTCAGGTTGTAATCATTACCGGCGGAGCAAGAGGTATAGGTGAAGGAATCTGTAAAGTATTCTGCAATGAAGGCGCCACTGTAGCCCTATGGGATGTTTTGGAAGAAGGCCAGAAAACTGCGGACAAAATTGCCAAGGATGGCGGCAGAATATTTTACCAGAATGTGGATGTTTCCAGCCAAGATTCTGTTGACAAGGCTGTTGCAAAGGTCATCTCCGAATATGGAAAGATAGATGTACTCATTAACAACGCCGGAATAATTCGTGACCGATCTATCCTAAAAATGAGTCGCGAGGAATGGGACCAAGTTATGCGGGTAAATTTAGACTCCCTTTACATAACCGCCAAGGCAATTGTGCCACATATGAAAATGGCCAATTACGGCAGGATTATTTCCGCTTCTTCCGTGAATGCCTTCCAAGGCGCCTTTGGGCAGACCAACTATAGCGCCAGTAAAGCTGCTATAGTAGGCTTTACACATTCCCTTTGCAGGGAAGTTGGCAAATACAATATTACCGTAAATGCTGTTGCCCCGGGATTTATTAAAACTGAAATGACAGATTCAATGCCTGAGGATGTTATCCAAGCAGGGATTTCGATGATTCCCGTAGGCCGGATTGGCACACCGGAAGATATGGGACACGCCTATTTATTTCTGGCTTCCAAGGAAGCCGGATTTATAAGTGGCCACACCTTGCATGCCAATGGAGGTGCTATGCCGGTTTAATTTGAGCCTCATACCCATAAGAAATATTTAGAACCTATAACTCTAATAAAATAAGCGGGATGCAAACAAGGATAAAACAAAAATTCGATTTAAAGAACAAAGTGGCCATTGTCACTGGTGCCAGTAAAGGCATAGGAGAATCTATTGCAAGAGGTCTTGCCGAATACGGCGCCAAGGTAGTCATTAGTTCCCGTAGCCAAGAAGCAGTTGACCAAGTTGCAAACAATTTAAAAGCGAATGGATACGATGCCTTGGGGATAGCCTGCCATGTTGGTGATGAAAATCAATTAAAAAAATTGGTAGAGGAAACGGTAAATGCTTTTGGAGGTTTGGATATCCTAGTGAACAATGCCGCTACCAATCCGTTTTATGGACCCTTGGACACCATGGAAAACGCTTTATTTGACAAAATAATGGATATAAATACCAAGGCCCCTTTCCTTTTGGCCAATCTATGTTATCCCATTATGAAAAAAAGGGGAGGCGGAAGTATTATTAATATTGCCTCGGTAGAAGGAATGAAACCAAGTGTTGGATTGGGGCTGTACAGTGTTAGTAAGGCGGCTTTAATTATGTTGACAAAATCACAGGCCGTGGAATGGGGCAAGTTTGGTATCCGTTCCAACGCCATCTGCCCTGGACTTATCAAGACCAAATTCAGTTCGGCCCTCTGGCAGAACGAAAAAATATTGGACCAGGTAACCCGGCATTTACCGGCGGGAAGAATGGCCGTTCCGGACGAAATGGCCGGCCTAGCCTGTTTTTTGGCCTCCGATGCGTCCAGCTATTGTACCGGATCGGTTTTTACAGCTGATGGAGGGCACATGATTGCTGGCGGATTTAATTAGTATTTGAACGAAGCTAGAACATACCAAACAATTTAAAAGAAAAAAAACGAACCGAATGGCAGAAGAAAAACTAATCAACAAGGCGTATTCCACAGAAATTCCACAGCTGTCGGATTTGACCCATTATCAGGGCAAGGAATTGGGGATATCCAATTGGATGACAATAACCCAGGATATGATCGACACCTTTGCCAGAACAACGGACGATAACCAATGGATTCATATAGACCCTGAAAAATCTGCCAAACATTCACCCTATAAAAAAACGGTGGCACATGGATTTCTAGTCCTGTCCCTCGCCTCAAAATTCTGCTTTGAAACTCTCAAGATAAAGGATATTGCAATGGGGGTAAACTATGGATTGGATAAAGTGCGGTTCATGAATGCCACTCCGGTAGGCGCCTTGTTAAGGGCTAGAGTGTCTTTAATGGAATTCAGCCCATTTGAAGGCGGGGCCAAATACAAATTGAAGCTTGTATTTGAACTAAAAGGGGAAGAAAAACCCGCATGTGTTGCCGAATTTATAGCCCAAGCCTATTCAAATCCCAATAGTAAGAAAACAACTTCCTCACCTAAAAAAGACACCCCAAGTAAAATTGAAAACAACAATAATGAGAGCGTACTTTTTGAAAAGGAAGGCGATATCGGAATTATTACCCTGAACAGGCCTTCAAGATACAATGCGGTTACCGACGATGTGGTGAACGGAATTACCATTGCCATAAACAAAATCCGCAAGGATGATGACATTCGCGCAGTGGTTATTACAGGGGCTGGAAAAGGTTTTTGTGCAGGTGCGGATATGGCTGTCTTTGGCCAAATTACACCCGAAGAAGGCAGGGCATATATTACCAGCACTTACCAACCATTGATGCGCACTCTCTTTACACTTCGCAAACCCATTATCGGGGCAATTAACGGAACTGCGGCCGGAGTAGGTGCTTCCCTGGCCCTTGCCTGCGATTTTAGGGTAATGTCCGAAAGCAGTGCTTTGTTGTACGCCTTTATTAATATTGGATTAGGCCCCGACGGGGGTGGTAGTTGGCTTTTGGCAAGACAAGTTGGATATAGCAAAGCATTACAAATAGCCGTGGAAGGTAAAAAAATAATGGCTAAGGAATGTTTGGGTCTTGGACTCACCAATAAGTTGGTACAGGACGACTCCGATTTGCTTAAAACCGCCAAAGCCTGGGCACATGAATTGGCCAAACGCCCAACCCTAGCTTTTGGTGTTACCAAAGAAGATATGTTCTATGCCATGGGACATGATCTATACGACACCATTGCTTATGAAGCGGAAAAGCAAGTTGCCACGTTTGGTAGTCGCGATTTTGCAGAAGGTGTCAATGCCTTTTTGGAAAAGCGTCCCGCTAAATTTATAGGCAAATAATACTTTATTGAATGTAGTGCCGCCGAATTCAAAAGATATCCCTAGCCGATTACAAATGAAGATCAGAACTTCCAAAAAACAAAACAAATGAATTTCGATGATATAAAAAGTAGGATAAGAGCATTTGTTCAGGAGAATCTTTTTCCTTTGGAACCCTGGATATTAAATTGCAGCTGGGATGAAAAACTGCCAAAACTCAATGAACTACGTCAAAAAGTAAAAGACGAAGGTCTTTGGTTACCGCAGGTTCCAAAGGAATACGGGGGTTTAGGGCTAACCAATACCGAGCACGGGGAAATCAGCGAAATCTTAGGGACCAGTCCCTACGGACATTATTGTTTCAATTGTCAGGCCCCTGATGCCGGCAACATGGAAATATTGATCGAATTCGGAACCAAGGAACAAAAAGAGGCATACCTCTACCCTCTTCTAGCGGGAGATATTAGAAGCTGTTTCGCGATGACCGAACCCGATTTTGCGGGCTCCAATCCCGTAAATATGGGTACAATGGCCTTTAAAAAAGATGGCAACTATGTAATAAACGGTCATAAATGGTTTACAACAGGATTTGATGGGGCGGCCTTTGCCATTGTAATGTTGGTAACCAATCCAGAAGCAGCGGAAGCGCATAAAAAAGCAAGTCAAGTTATTGTCCCCACCAATGCCACAGGCATGGAATTTATTAGAAACATTCCCGTTATGGGCCATGCCGGAAATGGCTGGGAGAGTCATTCAGAAATTAAATTCCACAATGTAAAAGTACCATTGACCAATGTCCTTGGGGGTGATGGCGAAGGATTCACCATTGCCCAAAAACGTTTGGGACCAGGGCGTATACACCATTGCATGCGCTGGATGGGTATATGCGAACGCTCTTTTGACCTAATGTGCCAACGCGCCATATCCAGGGAATTGGCATATGGAAAAACATTGGCCGATAAACAGACTGTTCAAAACTGGATTGCCGAATCCCGGGCCGAAATTAATGCCGCCCGATTGTTGATCCAGGATGCTGCCCATAAAATTGACACACAGGGAGCCTATAAAACCCGAAAGGAAATTTCCATTATTAAATTTTACTGTGCCAACGTCCTACAAAAAGTGGTGGACCGGGCCATACAAGTCCATGGTGCCTTGGGCCTGACGGACGATACCATTCTGGCTTTTTATTACAGGCATGAGCGGGCTGCCCGAATTTACGATGGGGCAGACGAGGTGCACAAAAGCAGCCTGGCCAGACAAATTTTAAAAGAATACAAAATTTAAAAGCTATGTTGGACACATGGAACGATAAATCCACGACCATCCGAAAAGGGGAAGAACTACCAATGTATAATTTGCAATCCTATTTGCAACAATTCTTTGCCAACCAGGGCGATTTAAAAGTAACCCAATTTCCAAGTGGCTATTCCAACCTGACCTATTTGGTTCAATTGGGAAAGATGGAATATGTATTGCGAAGACCGCCCATAGGGGCCAATATAAAATCCGGCCACGATATGAAGCGCGAATACGACATTTTAACGGCCTTAAAACCTAACTACGGTAAAGTCCCGGCTCCAATACTTTACTGCCAAGACGAAACCATTTTAGGCTGCCCCTTCTACTTGATGGAACGGGTAGAAGGAGTTATTTTAAGGGCAAAAATGCCTGTTGGGATGATTCCCTCAACAGAACTGATGACGGGCATATCCAACAGTTTTGTAGATACGTTTGTTGATCTGCACCAACTCAATGTCAAGGATATTGGCTTGGATGATTTTGGTAAACCCCAAGGATATATGCAACGTCAAATAGAAGGCTGGACCAAACGATATTTCAAATCCAAAACCGATGAAATACCAAGAATTGAGGCTGCGGCCAAATGGTTGGGACAGAATACGCCCAAGGAACCCAAAAACTATTCTCTGATCCATAACGATTTTAAATACGACAATTTGGTACTGGATCCCCAGGATTGGACCAATGTAAATGCAGTGCTGGATTGGGAAATGGCCACCATAGGAAATCCGTTGATGGATCTGGGAACCACCTTGGGATATTGGGTAAACCCCAATGACCCGGACTTTGTGAAGGCCTTAAACCTTACCCCGACCCACCTACCAGGTAATCTTTCGAGGGAAGAAGTGGTGCATCAATACAGTCTAAAAAGTGGGCAAGCAGTAAACGATATTATATTTTATTATGTCTACGGCCTTTTCAAAATAGCAGTAATCATCCAACAAATATACTTTCGCTATAAAAAAGGCTTCACTAAGGACAAGCGCTTTGCAAAACTTATCGATGGAGTAAACCTACTTGGGGAAATAGCACAGCAGGCTATTGCAAAAAAAAGATTGGACAATCTGTTTTGAACCTTTTGTGTGTTCTTAAATCTTACTTTACCATTTTTTGTTATCTTCAAATCCGAAATAACAACAACCAAAAAAAATGATCAAACATTGGCTTAAAACAGGCATAAATTTTAAAACCTTATTCACTCTAGCACTATTATCTTCTTATTGCAGCATTGGCTATAGCCAGGAAAATTTAGGTAAAACCCCTAATTTCATCATCATTTTTGCGGACGATCTAGGTTATGGCGATCTAGGTATTTATGGTCACCCCACCATTAAAACACCGCATTTGGATCAAATGGCGGCCGAGGGTCAAAAATGGACCAATTTTTATGTGGGGGCCAGTGTATGTACCCCTAGTAGGGCGGCCTTATTAACTGGCCGGTTACCCGTAAGAAGCGGAATGGCAAGTGATACAAAAAGGGTGTTGTTCCCAAACTCTAAATATGGTTTACCTAGCTCGGAAATAACCTTGGCAGAACAATTAAAAAAAGTAGGCTATAGTACGGCATGTGTTGGCAAGTGGCATTTAGGCCATAAGGAAGAATACCTGCCTACCAAAAATGGTTTTGATTATTATTTTGGCATCCCCTACTCCAACGACATGGATTTTGTGGGCGACCGAACAAAATTTAAGGAGGCCAGAGGAAATTTGCCCACCGAAAATTTTAATGTCCCCTTAATGAGGAATACTGAAATTATAGAAAGGCCTGCCAATCAAAATACCATCACCAAAAGATACGCAGAGGAAACCATTTCTTTCATCAAAAAAAATAAGGACAATCCTTTCTTTGTTTACTTGGCCCACAACCTACCCCACATACCCCTATTTGCCTCAGAGGACTTTTTGGGTAAAAGTAAAAGAGGAATTTATGGTGATGTATTGGAGGAAATTGATCATGGCATAGGTCAAATTATTGCTGCCCTAAAAGAAGAAGGATTGGACAAGAATACCATTGTGGTATTTACCTCGGATAACGGCCCTTGGCTTTCCTATGGGGTTAATGGCGGAAGTGCAGGCTTATTAAAAGCCGGAAAAGGGATGACCTGGGAAGGTGGCATGCGTGAACCCTGTATATTTTGGTCACCTACCAACATTAAGCCAGCAGTGATATCCGATTTGGGTACAACCATGGATCTTTTCTCAACCTTTAGTGCCTTAGCCGGTGTTCCAATGCCCAAGGACAGAATTATGGATGGGTTTGACATAAGTGGCACCTTATTGAAAGGCGATCCAACTCCAAGAAAGGGTGTTTTCTATTATAGGGGAACACAATTGTATGCGGCCCGACTTGGAGATTACAAAGCGCATTATATTACTGAGGGTTCCTATGGCCAGTTTGGCGAAAAGGAAGTACATAATCCACCAATCCTATACAATTTAAGTGTGGACCCATCCGAAAACTTTGATTTAGGGGCAAGTCACCCAGAAATTCTTGCCGAAATTGATCTTATGGTCAAGGAGCACCAGTCCAATTTAGTAAAAGGAAAAGACCAACTGGTGGATATTGAATAAATAATTATAAGAAAACAGCCCTAAATTATAATGGATACTTGGTCCATTGTATTTTAGTACTATGCTTCTACGATAGGTTCCTGCTCCTCTGGTCTACTGGCCCGTATTCCAGCAATTATGCTCAAAATTAAAATCTGGGTAGCATGGAATATCATTAGGGGCAGTAAAATTATGCCTATAGACGCCATATTGCCAAAAAGAATTTTGGAGAAAACGGTCCCATGCACTAAGGATTTTTTGGTTCCGCAAAACTGGGCCGTAATTTGGTCCGCCGTATTGAATTTCAGTTTTTTGGCTACAAAACCTGTTAAAAAGAAAGCTGTATAAAACAAAGCCAAAACAGCTACAAATAGTATCAACAAATCCAAATAGGATACCGCTCCAAAAATATTTTCTTCAAATGATCCGGCAAAACTTTTATAGATGATAAGTAGGATAATGGACTTATCAAAAAGAGCTAAGTACCTATTATATTTTTGCGCCAATACCCCAAGAAATCGCTGTAAAAACAATCCGAGTATTACGGGTAGAATAATTTGCAGGATGAGTTTCGTATAGATGTCGGTAAAGTCAAAATCTGTTCCTGTTTCCTGCACAAAGGGCCCCATCCAAAGTGGTGTAATAGCGATGCCAATAATCCCAGAAATACTGGCATTAAAAATTGCAGCCGGGATATTGCCCTTGGCCATTGAGACCATTACTACGGATGAAGATACCGTGGATGGTAAGGCTGCCAAAAAGAAGAAGGCCAACCATAAGGTCTGCTGTTCTGCATTTTGCATGAGCGGATAAAATGCCAAAACAATTAGGGGAAAAATCAAAAACGTGGATGCCTGCACCAATAAGTGTAACTTCCAGTTCTTAAGTCCCGCCTTTAATTTGGAGGGACTTAATTTTAATCCATAAAAAAAGAAGATTAAAGAAATTCCTATTGCACTAATCGTATCGATAGGAACACGACTGTCTGCCTTACCCCATTGTGGAAAAATATAAGCTATGCCAATGACAGCCATTATGGATAGGACAAACCCATCGATCCTAAATTTCATACTCAATCCCTGTTTTATAGTATGCCCATTTAAATAATTGTGGTAGAACCAAGACGTATGGATTTGTATTAAAACCACGGCCTTTACCTTTAAGAATCCGACCTATACGGACTTCTAACAAGCATAAATTACGGTGTCAAAATTAGAATATAATTTTATAAGGCAGTCATAGATATTCCTAAACCTTTCTTATTACATATAATAACTACCTATTGGAATCGGCAACATTATAGGTGATATCAACAACCGCAAATTTTCCATAGACAAATTCTCCATCAGGGTAATGCCATGTAGCTTCGCCATAGGAAGGCAATTGGTAGCCGTTTATATTTTTATAATTACTTACAGGAGTTGAAAAGGGATATGCTTTCATTTCCGAAACGGAATAGCGGTCATTGGAAACAAAATTCACCAATTGTCCCTTTTCATCAAAATATAAAATGGCAGATATAATGGTTCCATTGTTATTAAAGGTGGCTTTTGCGCTCAAGGTATCCAAGGTTTCCCAACTAATTCTGTCGTCTATTAAGGCAGCTGGGGCAAATAGGCATAGATCATTAAAAAAGGTGACGGTTTCCGTAGGATACAATTCCGGCTCCCTCAAGTCCACCACAGAAAAAAGAGATAGGAGTTTTATTTGCATACTTGCCGTTTCTGGGGTATACTTATGATAACCATAAGTGGGCAGGCCCATTACCTTGGCCTTCATAAAAAACAAACGCATTGGAGAAACCATAAAATTGTATTGTTCCGACGTAAAATGGAACCAATCTTTGCCCTTGTCCCGCATTTCGCCTTTGAACACAATTTTCATATTGTAAACCTTGGGCTTTCCTACAGCTCCTACGTAACCTAGATACTTTTGAACGCACATGGGCAAAGGAGCCAAATCCTCTTCACTTAAAACTTCCGGAGTTGTGGCAACCGTGTTCATGGCAGAAGCAACATCTTCTTTAAAACTTCCTTCAAATATCAAGTTGGATTGACCTATGATAGCCGCGCCCAAAATAATGACATTCGCAATTGTTCCATATTTGGCATCCACCCAGGCAGTAAAAATCAGGCCTTGGGAAATAACGACCAATACAATACCAAGTAATGGCCACCAATTTTTACTTAAAAAGAATCCGATTGCTGCCACTATAAAGAGTACGGCAGTCAAAAACCAAAGTATTCCCATTGGCCTTGAAATTTCTTTGGTGAATTGTGCCATCTCCCCAAATTGAAAAGCTTTGACAAAACCCATAAAATGTATAAGGCCATGTAGAATCATTAATGACATTAACAGAATGCGCATGTTCTACACCTTTAAAATTAATAATCAATGAATCCACTCATAACTCATTGGAATTAGTTGAATTTGCCAAAAATTTGCTAATTTGCTCTTCTCCCAAAATCCTTGGCCACTAAAATATTTGCAGTCCCTATATGTTACAAGGGAAAGTATTACTATTAATAATATTGCACAAAAATGCAGCTAGGGTCGGCAAAGTTGTTAATTTCAATTGTCCATCAAATTTGCAAGGGACTCACTATCAATTATAAATTCTGTTATTGCAAAGACCTCTTTCCTATTGCTACGAAACAGCGTTACGAAATTTGCCACCTCCTCTTCAAGATGTTCATGTTCTGTCCTGATTATACTGGCGTCAGCCTTATTATAATCCTCAACCATTTGGCCCAAATGAGTCCCATGTCTTCCTACTTTCTTCAATAAATCCTGGCATTTATTCTTTAAGTCGAACAATCCAACTTTTAACTCTTTTACCATATCCAAATTTTCCGGTTTGGTAATCCACATAAAGTATTTATCTATTAAATGATGTAAAAAGCGAAGGTCGTCCTTATAAAACTCCAAATCAGATTTCCAATGCTCCGTTAAAACATACAATTCGGACCATGGTCCGTCCTCAACAAATTGAAGTTCCTTGTTGTTTTTGGTATGTTCCATGATATTAAATATTAAAGGTTAAAGCATTAAAATTAGTCTAGTCACGGGTCTTTGAAAATGACATATATCAGGTGAGCTATAAGTGATGCATGACAACGGTCATTTTGCACATAGAATTTATACAGTAGTTTAGGAACTGAAATCGAAATCAGCAAAAGATGAAAACCATTCTCTACGCAACGGACTATTCCCAAAATTCGGTCGCGGCATTACGGTTGGCCCACCTAATGACGAAAAAATTTAACGCAAAATTGTTTGTAATGCATGTTTTTGATATTCCGGTAACCCTGAGCACAGTATCTATAAGCCACATAAAAAAGGAGAAAAGATTAATGATAGAAAACCACTCCAAGCTGAAAAAGTTTTGCACGGAACATTTAGGGGATACCTGGGAAGGTGGTAATATTAATTTTTTAGTTGAAGAAGATGTTTCGGTAGTTCAGGGCGTCTTGGAGAAGGCTACAAAACTTGAAGTTGATCTCATTGTTGTAGGTACCAAAGGTACTAGTACCATCAAGGAATTTCTTATGGGAAGTGCAACCACAGCTTTGATCAAAAAGGCGCCTTGTGCTGTTTTGGCAGTTCCTGCCATGTCCTCACCCGAAAATTTCAAAACCATGGTTTATGCCACTGATTTTGAACAGGCCGACATTTTTGCCATCAATAGACTTGTGGAAATTGCCAAGAAATTCAACTCGAAAATAAGTATCGTTCATATATCCACCAGCCGGGAATATGCTGGTGATCAGCAAATGGAATGGTTTAAAGAAATGCTAAATCAAAAAGTGACCTATGACAAAATGGAATTCGATCTGATCTTGGACGATGACATTTTTGAAGGATTAAATAGGTATTTGGAGAAGTCCAATGCCAGCCTGTTGGCAATGTTGGAGAGAAAGGACAACTCCTTTTCGCAAAAATTCCTGCAAACAGATATGATCAATAAAATGGTATCGGGTATTACCATTCCCCTTATTAGTTTTAATATTGGGGGACTATAAGCCGTGCTTCAAATTACCGAGCTTGTAAAATTCTCCTTTGCAGAGTCTTAACAATAATTACACAATAGACATCAATCCTGAAGTTCTGCCCATTATACCTTTTTTCCGTGCCTTTTCTAGGGTTCTAACTATGGAAACCCATTTACATTTGCTCATAAAATTATTTTAATTTGATGGATTTGGGAATTTCTTTATAAGAGCTATTGCTTGCCCAATCCCATAAAATGAGGACTCAACAATCATTTTTACATTCTTATTTAAAATTATTCTAAATAGTTTTGGACAATAAAAATTTCCATTCTATTTTAGCGCCTTATTTATAACCAGTCTAATTTAAAATAAGATGAGAAATTTATTGTTATTTATTAATCTGTTAATAACCACCTCCATATTTGCCCAAAATTATGGAACCGTTAGCGGAACTATACTGGATAGTGACAACAGTCCTGTTCCATTCGCCAATATCTATATAGAAAACCTAAAAAAAGGTGGGATGGCCGATGAGTTTGGCCATTATACCCTAACCGAAATACCTTATGGCGAATGGCAGATTAAAGTTAGTTCGGTTGGGTTTAGAACTATAAAATTTCCTTTGAACCTGTCCTCTCCACAAATCAGCAATATGGTTATTAAACTGAATATGGACAATGCCCTGAGCGAAGTAGAGGTATTCGGAAGACGAATGTCGCACCCAGACAAGATTGAAGCCCTTACACGTCTTCCATTGGAGCCTTACGAACAAATTCAGAGTATATCTGTCATTTCCGAAAAATTAATAGCAAATCAAGGTGCGCTTACCATTTCAGAAGCTACCAAAAATGTTCCCGGGGTATATACTTTTGCTACCTATGGCAACAAACGTGAGAGTATGTCCTCCCGCGGTTTTAGAGGGATACCCATACTAAAAAATGGGGTAAGGGTACATTCCGATTTTAGGGGTGTTGGTATTTTAACGGATATGCAGGGAGTGGACAACATACAAGTGCTTAAAGGCGCAGCTTCCATAACTCAGGGGGTTGCAACAGATTTGGGAAGCCCGGGAGGGGTTATTAACATTGTAACCAAGACCCCGATCTACCAATTTGGAGGAGCGGTTACACAACGCTTCGGCAGTTTTGGACAGGTAAGGCCCACCTTCGATATTTATGGCCCTCTAGATGACAATCAATCTATTGCCTTCCGTATCAATGGTGCCTTGGAACGGGCCGATAGTTTTAGGACCGGTGTCAGTTCCGAGCGCATCTACATTAACCCTTCGCTACAATGGAAAATAGACGACAGGACGAAGATTACCCTGGAGTTTGATCATTTTGATGATAGCAGAACCCCCGATCTCGGTACGGTAAATCTGGCCTCCAATGATGTAAGTGCCATTTACGATCTTCCTGCCGATCAGTTTCTAGGGTTCGAAAACGACCGTTCACTTACTAAAAACACAACCTATTCGCTGCGGTTCGATAGACAACTGAACGATAAACTTACTTTGAAAACCGCTTTTTATAAATCACATCTAAAACTGGACGACAAAGGAGCAAGCCTTGGAAGCGTGGTTTCCATAGATGATGTGGAACAATTCAATCTGCGTACCAGAGGCTACTCTACCTCTACCCGAAACGATGATAACGGTGTATTACAGATTGATCTAATTGGCGATGATTTTAAAACCGGAAACATAAAACACACATTTCAGGTAGGGTTCGACTACAAAACTTCCAAATATGCTACAAGCAGCCAATCCCTTAGCGCCATAGACACCATCAATGTTTTTGAGAACAATTCCAATACTTTGCCCAATGTGGCACTCAGCAGTGGGAATCCTGGAGGTGCCGAAAGCAAATCCTTGGGCCTTGTGGCACAGGACGTGGTTTCCTGGACGGACTGGTTCAAGACATTTTTGGGAATTAGATATAGTACTACGGAAACCATTACAGATGTAGAAAATGACAAAAGTGATGCCTTTAGTCCTCTCGGCGGCATTATAGTTAATCCTTTTAAAAATATTAACGTTTTTGCTTCCTACACCAATAGTGCTTATCCCAGAACCGCTGCACGCTTAGGTGTCAATGGCGAAGCCTTAGGAAATGAAAGATTTGATCAATTGGAAGCCGGAGTAAAAACTAGTTGGCTTGCCGACCGTCTACGATTTAACCTTACCCTTTTTAAAATAAACAATAAGAACATTAACCTACCCGTGTACGATGAAAACTGGGTAGCCACCGGATATTACCAAAAAGGTGGTAACGACCAAAGACAGGGAGTTGAAGTGGAGCTAACCGGTCGAATTCTGGAAAACTTGACCGCAGTTGCCGGCTATTCCTACATTGATGCTCAATACAAGGAACACACCTCTTACGTTTATGGTTCTGCCCCTCTTAACACCCCCAAACATACGGCCAATGTATACCTGGACTATAAATTTCAAGGTCCTCTCGAGGGACTTTCATTGGGAGGTGGCGTATACTACACCGGTGAAAGACCCATCAACGATTGGTCGTCGGGCGCAGTTACCCACGAAGGTATAGTCCCTAATGAAAAACCTTTCAATGTGGAAGCTTATACCTTGACCAATTTTCAGGCCGGATTTAAGTTTAACCATCATTGGGATGTTCGGCTAATGGTGAACAATGTCTTTGATCAAATTGGTTACAATGCCTATCGCACCAGCTATATTAACCAGACCGATCCAAGATCCTTTGCAGGAATATTAAGATATACTCTTTAACAGCTCACAAATAGTCCAAACATGTCCAAAAAGAATAAAAAATATACGTTAAGAAAATTCATCAACGATGTGCATCTTTGGTTGGGGATAGGCAGTGGAATTATTTTATTCCTTGTCTGTTTAAGTGGCACCATATTAACGTTTGAAGAGGAAATAAAAGACCTGTTTGCCAAAGAATTTGTAGTTGCCATTGCATCGGGAAGCCGCCTTTCCATGAAGGAACTATCGGAATCTCTGTCCAAGGAAGGCATCGTTGGCAACATCACCATCCCGGCAGTTAGGGACAAAGCCCTAAATTTCAGTGTAAAAACCTCCCCGAAAGAGAGAAGGGGTACAACCTATTATGTTGATCCGTATTCCGGGGAATACCAAAAAGTTCAAAAATCCAGTTTCGACGGATTCTTTATGACCATGTTCAAAATGCACAGGTGGTTATTGTTGGATACGGAAATAGGAAGGCCTATTGTAGGTGTTGCCACCATAATCTTTCTGTTCTTGTCCATCAGTGGTATTATCCTTTGGTTTCCAAAAAAAATGAAATGGAAGAATTTTAAACCAGGCTTCAAAATTAAGCTTAAGGCAAACTGGAAGCGGATCAACCACGATTTGCACAACACCCTTGGATTTTATGCCTGTATCTTTTTGGTTATCATGTCCCTTACCGGGCTATTTTGGTCCTTTGAATGGTATCGGGACGCTGGGAGCAAGGTATTGGGCACCAAAGTTTTTGGAAATCGCGGCGGTGGGCCAAAATTTGAATCGGCACTAAAGCCCGGTACAACGGAGAAAACCTTTGAGGAGATACTACAGATTGCTTCAACGGAGCTGAATTATGAAGGCGAGACCACCATTACTATCCCGTCAACGGACAAAGAGGTCTATACCATAACCAAAAACAACAATTCAAGATTTTCACCTGTCATAACCGATAAGCTTGTGTTTGACAGAGATGGCACCCTGCTACATAAAGAGCTTTTTGCCGATAAGCCATTGAACGTTCAGATAGCCTCTTTGATCAAACCTATACATATGGGCACCATTTACGGCAACTTTTCTAAAATAATTTATTTTATTGCCTGCCTTATCGCCACAAGTTTGCCTATTACGGGTACCCTTATCTGGATCAACAAACTGAAAATAAAAAAGTCGAAAAAAAAACAACCTGCATTTGTTTAAACCTATTTCCTTGAGGTTTCAACATATTGGCGTACACAGAGGGCCTTTATTGGCCCTTTTCTTTTCTCCCACTCCATCGCAATACAACAAATCCGACCAAACCTGAAACAACAGACCCTATTAGGATACCCACCTTGGCCGAATCAATAAATACTAAATTGTTTGCAAATGCCAAGTTGGCTATAAAAATGGACATGGTAAAGCCAACGCCGGCCAAAATAGCTATTCCAGAAATCTGGAGGAAATTAATATCATCTGGCAATACCGCAATCTTTAATTTAACCCCTATCCAGGATAATAATGTAACACCCGCCAATTTCCCAAAAAACAAAGCTATAGCAATGTTCAACATTAATGAGGTATTCAATTCCATATTAGTACCAAAGACAACTCCTGCATTGGCCAAGGCAAAAATGGGCATAATAAAATAAGCTACCCAACCATGAAGTCGATGTTCCAATTTTTGTAATGGCGAGGTAAATTTATCGGTCAAATCTTCCAGATCGTCCATATGCCCTATTTGTTCATTGGACAGCACCGGAACATTCTCGTTATTGGATTGGGCAATACCTGTCATTATTTTGGATAAGTTCTCCTTAAAATAATGCATATCGATCTTTTGCCGAATAGGCACGGTAAAGGCTACAAGTACACCCGCTATAGTTGGATGTATACCCGACTTTAAAAAAAGCACCCAAATTATGACTCCAAGAATTACTGTCCAGTACTTGGAATAAATGCCCTTAAACCCAAGAAAAGAGAGTATCAACAAAGGAATCAATGCATATAAAATTAATAGCCAATCCACCCCGCCGCTATAAAAAATGGCAATGACCATTACGGCTCCCAAATCGTCCACTATGGCAAATGCAGTAAGGAATATTTTTAAACTTAGGGGAACCCTATCCCCTAATAGTTTCAGGATTGCCAAGGAAAAGGCAATATCGGTTGCCATGGGAATACCCCAGCCCTGGGCCGTTTGTGGAGAATCATTTAAGAAAAGAAACAACAACAAAGGAAAAATCATTCCCCCAATTGCTGCAAAGAGTGGAAACATTGCTTTTCGAAGTCCGTTGAGTTCCCCGATCAGAAGTTCCCTTTTTATTTCCAATCCGATCAGAAAGAAAAATAAAGCCATTAATCCGTCGTTGATCCATAGAATAAGCGGTTTTGTTAGTTGGAAAGTTTCAGAGCCAAAACCTATTTTATATTGCCATAAGGAATTGTAAGATTCACTAAACCCGGAATTTGCCCAGATCATGGCAACTAGCGTAGCACTAAATAAAAGGATACCACTTAAACTCTCAATTTTTACGAATTTTTGAAAGGGTGTAAGAATAATTCTTTTGATCATATAATTTAAATGTGAGTGAACAAAAATGTCATAAATGTAAAAATACACAAATGCTTCAAACTGCCAAGAACCAGTAATTATTAATGGATTTTGTTTAATAGGGAAGTTGCAACCTCAATGATTAAAGGTCAATTCCTTCAGATGCCTATCAGTATAAAGTAAGGAGTTATTCGTCACCAATTTTCGCCTCTTAATCAAGAAACAACAGCCAAAAGTCTACTGTGAATCCTCTATTCAAACTCAATTTTCGAGACCAGCCTTAACATTTTTCCACTCAAGGAAAACAGCCAGTGCAATTGTTCAGTGACCAAGTGGGCTTCCTGAAGTTCGCGCTCCAATTTTAAGTCTACCTTAGGGGAGAGCTCAATATTCTGCGGTACAAAGGTGGGAAGCTGTTCCTTGGGGAATTGATCGCCATGTTGGTCCATAGGTGCCTTATCAGAATAAGAGCCCTCCAAAGCAAGAAGTACCTGCGCCAGATTTTCATCAATTTCAGAAATAAAATTTTTAAATTTTAACGAAGCCTCTGTGGTAGGATTGTTCTGTATATAAGTACTAAATGATGCCAAGGACGAAAGGAAGGTATGGTTCAGCACTACCAGTTCATATATTTTATCCAGATTTTTTTGCTTGGATACAGGTTCTTGTGCCATTCTTTGAAAGGCCGAACTAAGGTTGGACGTTTCCACAAAAGCCTCTTTACGCGACACCTTATAGGTCGTAGTCACCTTTCCCTTTTGTTCGTAATATTTGGCAATTTGGGCAAGAAACTCTCTATTGGCCTTGACACTTTTTTCTATTTGCTCCCTGATCTCCATAAATCCCCAAGCCGGCAAAATCCACAACATGGCCACAAAGGACAGTCCTGCTCCAATCAATGTATCCAGTATTCTGTACTGTATAACGGTTATCACATCTGGACGAATAATGGCATAGACAAATACTACTGTAAGTGTTATGAATGTTGCCCCTGCCCTATAATTTTTCTGGACCATTGAAAAGGCAATAACCAAAGACACCACTCCCAAGACCCCAAACACATAGGGGTTCTGTATTAAAAAAACAAAACCGGTTGCAATAGCACCTCCTAAAAGAGTTCCTATAATTCTATCTTTTGTACGGGATTTGGTAAGGCCGTAACTGGGCCGCATAATTACAATAATAGTTAAGAGTATCCAATACGGATTTTGAAAATCGAAGAAGTTACCTAGGGCATACCCTATCATTACAGTCACTGCCAATCTTAACGAATGTTTAAATATGGCAGACTTAAAACTAAAGTTGCTCAGCAATAACTTGGGATCATAATCTTGGGCAACTACAAAACGTTTGGCTGCAGCCTGGTCTACCAAATCCACCGAACCCATATCCGGATTCCCCAGGAGCCATTTTATCTTTTTGAGCTTTTCAAATTGTTTTTCCAAATATTCCAAAAGGTTTTGAAGCATGAGAAATCCCTCATAATCTTCAGTGTCCGTCTCCTTCCTAAAATTGGATATTTCGTGTTCAACCTTTTCAAAACATATGCCCAATTTGGAATTTTTGGGAAATTTGCTATGGTCGGTTCCCACTTCGGCTATTATCCTTAATTGACTGGCCATTTCGAATATTAGATTCTGAAAGCTCTCTACAAACTCGGGGTGGTCCCCAAAAAGAGCATCCATTTTATCATAATTGACCGGATTGGCGATAGCGGTTTCAAGCATATCTATCAATTCAACAAAAATCAACAGTCTCTTGGCCTGATAACTGGATCTCCCAGAGCTCTTCCTTGAGAGAAGTAAAATTTCCCTTAAGGTTTCATGATGCTCAATTAACTTACTTTGTATTTCATATAAATGGGATTGCAATTCCAATCGATCCGTCTTCGGACCTACCAATTTACCCCGTGTTTCCAAAAATTCAGCAGTAAGCCTATACGTCTCCCAAAAAAGTTCTTCGGTTTGCGCTTTGGGGTTTATTCGGTACCAAAGTATTGCCAAGAGCAAATACCAGAGTCCACCAGCACCTATTAAAAGTGCGTATTCATAAATTTCTAGTTCCTGCGATTCATGGGCAAAACTCAATACCAGGGCCAACAAACCAGAAAAACTGATTAGGGAAGCCCGAAACCCATAGACCGAAATAAATGCGATTGCAAAAGTTAGAAGCCCCAAAAAAGGAACCAGCAGCCAAGTTTCCAACTTCAAATACCCCCCAATAAAACTTACCACCATTACCAATATTGCAGAAAATAAGATCCCAAACGTTTTGTGGCGAAAATTGCCGCTCACATCACTGGGCGAACTCCAAAAGGCCCCAAAGCAAAGCGCAAGTCCAATTTCTAAATGTCCCCATCTAATGGAAAGTAAAATAGGTACCGTAACTGCAATGGCAATCAGAATGGCCTTGGAGAAATTGGTGCTTTTTAAGAAGTGAAGCAGTTCCCTAAAATTATTGAAAATGATTTGGCTGTATGCTTTCAATACATAATTGTTCAACCATAAAGATACGATTTGCCATGGCTATGACAAATATTGGAATAGTCTGTTTTTAGGAAATATTCCTTAGGAAAGTAACTCCCTCATGATTAAATCACAAGCCCGCACCCCGTAAATTAAACGTCTGTAGAAACTTTGAAATAAACTATAAAAATGATATTTTTGTTTAACCTTTTTTAAAAATTAATGAACAACGTTAAGAGTACCTTTAGCATTAAAGACCTTGAGAATCTTTCTGGTATAAAGGCCCATACCATTAGAATATGGGAAAAGCGCTACAATCTTTTTCAGCCTAACAGAACGGACACCAACATAAGATGTTATGATATTGAGAACCTACAAAAACTTCTTAATGTTACTTTTCTGTACAATAACGGTTATAAGATTTCCAAGATCTCGCAGCTAGGGGAAGATAAAATTCCGAGCGTTGTTAGAAATTTGGTTTCAGAACAAAGCGATAACGGACATGTTTTAAATTCCTTTAAAATGTCCATGATGAATTTTGATCAGGCACTATTTTTTAAAACGTATAATGCCCTTTTAAAGGAAAAGTCGTTTAGGGAAATCTTCTATGAAGACTTTATTCCTTTTTTAAACGAAGTAGGACTGCTTTGGCAAACTGACACCATAAAGCCCTCCCATGAACATTTTATTTGCGCCTTGATCAAACAAAAGATCTTGGTAAATACCGAAAAGTTGCAATTCAGCACACCCACCAATAACTCCAAAACATTTGTACTGTATCTTCCGGATAACGAAATTCACGAGTTGGGCTTAATGTTCATTAATTATGAAATCCTGTCCAAAGGCTATCAAGCCATTTTTCTTGGACAAAGCATCCCTATATTTAGCTTGAAGGATTTAATACGATTGTATGATAATATTGTATTCGTTTCCTATTTCACAGTACAACCGGACAAGGAAAACATTATGCCATATCTAAAGGATTTTCATGACTTGCTGCTGAAAAATACTACTTCCGAGCTTTGGATATCGGGAAAAATGCTCCAGGAAATAAATCAAAAAAATTTGCCCAAAAATGTTGTTGCCTTTTCCCAGATAGATCAATTGGTCCAAAATCTTTGACAACCCAAGGCTTAAATAGTTTTTGAACCTTCTTTTCAAGCTGAGTATCATCAGTACTCCGTAAACCGGTTTGGGAAGAAATCCCAGCGAATCCTACTTACATCCAAGATTGTAAACCCACCTCCCTTAAATAGTAGCGCTTTTATTGAGTTCTAAAATTATATGCAAATAATAATGCCGTTATAGGCTTTGTAAGCAAGGACAGCATAAATCCAAGTTAAATTTTGTTTAATATATAAACTAAAACGTTAAACATTTTGTATCTTGTACCATACAATTTAAAGTCATGGCAAAAAAGAAATCAATTACAGAAAACGACATCATTTCATCTTATATGGATTATGTCCTTGAACATAATGAAAATCCCAAATCGGTTTACGCTTTTGCAAAAGGCAACAATTTTGAAGAGTCTAAATTCTATGATTTTTTTGGTTCGTTTGAAGCCCTAGAAAAACATATTTTCGAAGCTTTTTTTAAGAACACCCTTTCCGTTTTGGATAAAAGCGAAGATTATAAATCCTTTGATGCGCGCAATAAACTGTTAAGTTTTTACTTCACCTTTTTTGAAAATTTAACGGCCAATAGGAGTTATGTAATATACTCACTGCATCGCTACAAAAACGGCCTCAAAGGACTAACAGTCCTTTCAGAACTTAAAAAGTCCTTTACCTCCTACATTGAGGATTTAGACATAGAAACCCTGGACATAAAACATGAGCAAATAGATAAAATTCAAAGGCGCGCGTTACAAGAATCGGCTTGGTTACAATTGTTATTGACCATGAAATTCTGGATGGAGGACACATCGGCGGCCTTTGAAAAGACCGACATATTTATAGAGAAAGCGGTAAACACTAGTTTTGATGTTTTAAGCATTGCGCCTCTTAAAAGTGTGCTCGACTTTGGAAAATTCATTTTCAAGGAAAAAATGAACATGAATTAAAAACATTGGATGAAAACAATAGACAATATACCGGTTTCAAAAATACATCGTGCCTCAAAATTAGTATCCACGGGCGCCAGAGTTGGCGTTAACTATCTCAAGTACTATGGAGATAAACTTACAAAAACTGAGCTTGAGGCAAGATCACGGCTCAACGAGAACAATGCCGAGGACATATATGACAGTCTTAAACAGCTTAAAGGAAGTGCTCTAAAAGTAGCTCAAATGTTGAGTATGGAAAAAAGCATAATGCCCCAAGCATATGTGGAAAAATTTTCTTTGGCCCAATTTTCCGTTCCCCCATTATCGCCTCCATTGGTCATTAAAACCTTTAAAAATTATTTTGGCAAACTGCCTAATGAACTATTTGATTCCTTCAACACTACTTCAGTCAACGCTGCCAGTATTGGACAGGTCCATGAGGCAGCAAAATATGGGAAAAAACTTGCTGTGAAAATCCAATATCCTGGAGTTGCCGAGAGTATAGCCTCCGACCTTGCCCTTGTTAAACCCATTGCAATTAAAATGTTTAACATAAAAGGCAAAGATTCGGACAAGTACTTTAAGGAAGTTGAAGGAAAGTTAAAAGAGGAAACAAATTATGTGTTGGAAATGGAACAGAGCAAGGAAATTGCCAAAGCCTGCTCATGCATTCCCAACCTTTTGTTTCCTCAATATTACGAAGAATTGTCCTCCGATCGAATTATTACCATGGACTATATGCAAGGCGAACACCTTTCGGAGTTTACGGCCTACAATACCGATCAAGAAAAAGCCAATGAGCTAGGGCAGGCATTATGGGATTTTTATATGTTTCAAATGCATAAGCTGAGAAAGGTACATGCAGACCCACATCCCGGAAATTTCTTGGTGTCCAAGGAAGGTAAATTGATTGCCCTGGATTTTGGCTGCATGAAAATAATTCCCAATGAATTCTATGTTCCATATTTTGAACTGGCCAAACCAGAAAATATTACGGACCAGAAATTCTTTGTCTCCAAATTATACGAACTGGAAATTTTACGTGAAGACGATTCAAAAGAGGAAACAGAATTCTTCACGAAAATGTTCCATGAATTGCTAAGCCTTTTCACCCAGCCGTTTCAGGTGGAAACCTTCGACTTTTCGGATGGTGAATTTTTCGGAAAAATCACGGAACTGGGGCAGCGCTACTCCAAGAGTACGGAACTGCGCAAAATGAACGGCAATAGAGGTTCCAAACATTTTATCTATATCAATAGGACCTTTTTTGGCCTATATAATCTTATGTTCGATTTAAAAGCCGACAACATTAAGATCAATAACTTCAATGGATTTTAATGTTACAGTGAAGTTGAACAACTTATCCTTAACTATATAACAAATGAAAATTCTCGTAACAGGCGCCACAGGGTATATCGGCAAACGATTGATCCCTATTTTAACCAACGAAGGGCATCATGTGGTCTGTGCTGTACGTGACACATTAAGAGCTGATAAAAACTACCTTGATGATGAAAATATTAGTATTGTAGAGGCCGATTTCTTAAAACCAGAAACCCTAAAATACATTCCTAAAGATATAGATGTGGCGTATTATCTAATACACTCCATGTCTAACTCTTCCAACAATTTTGAGCGCTTGGAAGCAGCTTGTGCAGCCAATTTCAAAGCCTATTTTTCCACTACCAACCTAAAGCAGGTTATCTATTTAAGTGGCATTACAAACGAAGAGCAACTTTCCAAACATTTACAGTCCAGAAAAAATGTGGAAGAAATTTTAGCCTCGGATTCCTATGGACTTACCGTTTTTAAGGCAGGTATCATTGTTGGATCGGGAAGTTCTTCCTTTGAGATTATTAGAGATCTGGTAGAAAAACTCCCCGTAATGGTAGCGCCAAAATGGCTTAACACCAAAACACAGCCCTTGGCGGTAAGGGATGTATTGGCCTTTTTATCACGGGCAAAGGGAAGGAAAGAGCTTTATAACACCTCATTTGACATTTTTGGGCCGGAGATATTGACCTATAAACAAATGCTCTTGGAGTTTGCGAAAATAAGGGGGTTAAAGCGTTATATTCTAACTGTACCGGTCATGACACCAAAACTTTCTTCGTATTGGCTGTATTTTGTAACCTCGACCTCCTACAAGTTGGCAACAACATTAGTGGATAGCATGGGCGTCCAGATTGTTGGGAAACCCAGCAATATCAATCAACTCCTGGATGTAGACCCTATAACTTATAAAGAGGCCGTGCAATTGGCTTTTGAAAAAATTGAGCAAAACAGCATTGTATCCAGTTGGAAGGATTCCATGATTAGCAGCGGCCGCTTAAAGAATAACCTGCACAAATACATCAATGTTCCCACATACGGATGCTTCAAAGATTATAAAGAACGTAAAGTCAACAATGAGCAAGCTACTATCAACAAAATCTGGTCTATTGGTGGTACAACCGGATGGTACTACGGAAATTCACTCTGGAAAATAAGAGGATATCTAGATAAATTGGCAGGGGGTATTGGACTACGTAGGGGAAGAACCCATGTTTCCGAATTGGATGCCGGTGATGCCTTGGACTTTTGGCGCGTTATTTTCAGTGACAAAAAAGAAAAAAAACTTTTGTTATATGCCGAGATGAAACTTCCGGGAGAGGCATGGCTCGAATTTAAAATTGAAAAAGGACTTCTAAAACAAACAGCAACCTTCAGGCCCAGGGGACTCGTTGGCCGTTTATATTGGTACAGCGTGTATCCCTTCCATGGCATTATTTTCAATGGCTTGATCAATAAACTGGTTTCCAAATAGTATTTTCTATAACCATAGCCTATACCATCATAGGAAAATAGAATCCAAAACTGTTTAACTTATTTTAAAAACTCTTAAACATTATGTAACTTTGAGAAGAGTTCAGAAGAAAGATGATTATAGATACCACACATAGAAATAACGATACTTCCCTACTTATAAACGATCTGGTTGGGAAACCTTTCAGCTTTATAAAAACCATTAAAATGAAAGGTACGGTTTCTAAAAAAATGGTCATAGAGGAATCCAGTGAAAATATGAAAGATTATCTCAACAGTATTTTTGATGCTACTTATGCCAATATAGAATTGCGCCCCCTGGGAATACTAGTGGGAATAATTAAAGGATTTACCAATTTCACTTGGGTAATTCCATATTATCAATTGGTAATATATAAAGGTGACTATAGCAGTCTATATGCCCAAGGACGATTTATCAGGTTCAGAAAGGATGAAAGCTTTGATAATAGTAAACCTTTTCTACATAAGTTGATAAAACTAAAAGCGAGATATGAATCTAAATATGATTTTTTAAATTTTAAATGAATTTAGGCGAAAAAGATATTGACCGTATTATTGAAATGGCATGGGAAGACAGAACCCCATTTGAAGCCATTACCTATCAGTTCTCTATGCCCGAACAAGAAGTCATTAAGCTTATGCGCCGGGAAATGAGACCAAGTAGTTTTAAAATGTGGCGCCAACGTGTACAAGGACGTGCCACCAAACACCAAAAATTAAGGACTTTTGAACAAGGGCGCTTTAAATGTTCTCGACAAAAACAGATTTCAAATAACTCAATTTCAAAACGATAACGTTGCTTTGACTTATAGTATGAGTACATAAGTACAGCACATAAAAAAGATTTTATGAACATAGAAACCTTAACTACTAATAATAAGAATGGCCATAAATTAAATGGATTTAGCCATGGGGAAATTGGTGACGACCATCTATATACAGGTTTGGAAACCCCAATGAAACCGGATGCCTTTAAACTGTCGGACTCCGAGAAAAAGCAGCGTATTGCCCTATTATTTGAGGAAATTATGGACGTAATGGGATTGGATCTTACAGACGATTCCCTGAAAGGTACTCCAGAGCGAGTTGCCAAGATGTACATCGATGAGATTTTCTCTGGATTAAATCCGGCAAACAAGCCAAAAATAGCATTATTCGACAATAAATATCAGTACAATCAAATGTTGGTGGAAAAGAATATTTCCTTCTATTCCAACTGCGAACATCATTTTGTACCGATAATAGGGAAAGCCCATGTAGCTTATATCTCCTCGGGAAAAGTAATAGGTTTGTCCAAGTTGAATAGAATTGTACAGTACTACGCAAAAAGGCCACAGGTACAGGAACGCCTTACCAATCAAATCGCAGAAGATTTGAAAGATATTTTGGGCACTGACGACGTTGCGGTAATTATAGATGCCAAACACCTGTGTGTGTCTTCAAGGGGCATTAAAGATGAAACATCCGCAACCGTAACCTCCTATTACGGAGGAAAATTTAATACTCCATCAAAAATAGCAGAATTACAAAACTACATTAAACACTAAAATTATGGACCTCATCAACGAAGCATTGGAATTTGAGCAAAGGAAATTAAGATCACTTTCAACAAGCGACAGAATTGAAATTTCAAGAAAGGCAAAAGAACTGATCTTGGGCTTGAATGAAATTTATAAAAGTAAGAAGGATGATAAGATTATGGATATCATGAAGCGTTTAACCGCTATAAAACGTAAAGTAGAAAAAAGGTTAAAGGGCAAACATTTGGTTACCAATATCTAAGACCATTAAAAAAAATGAAGACAATAGTCATTGTAGGAGGCAGTAAAGGAATAGGTAAGGCTATTGTAGGTAATATGGTGGATTCCCAAAAAGTAATCAACCTTAGTAGGTCGGCGCCCGAATATACCCACGCCAACCTAACACATTATAATGTTGATATTCTTAGTGACGATTTACCGGAAATTACGGCCATGGATGCCTTAGTATACTGTCCCGGAAGTATTAATTTAAAACCTTTTGCACGTTTAAGTTTAGAGGACTTTAGGGAAGATTATGAAATCAACGTTATTGGGGCCGTAAAGGCCATGCAAAAGTATTTGGATGTGCTCAAAAAGGCTGATCGCCCCTCTATTTTACTTTTTAGCACTGTGGCCTCCAAATTAGGAATGCCCTACCATGCCAGTATTGCTGCAGCCAAATCCGGCGTGGAAGGTTTGGTAAAATCCCTTGGTGCGGAATTGGCACCCAACATACGTATTAATGCCATTGCACCAACTGTTACGGATACCCAATTGGCTTCGAAACTTCTGCGCAATGATAAGATGATCGAAAATATTAAAGAGCGTCATCCCTTAAAGAATTTCCTAAACCCCAAGGAAGTAGCGGAAATGGCCGAATTTCTATTGTCTGAAAAAGCATCTTCGATCTCAGGTCAAATATTTGAAATGGACTATGGAATTGTAACTTTTAAAATATAATGTATGAATCCTCTCAAAACATTTGCCGCAACCTTATTCACTAGTTCCAAACCCAAGGAAAAGATGGATTTGCAATCTATATATGATATCAAAATAAATAGCTTAAGTGGCAGCCCCATTTATTTGAAAGACTTTGAGGGCATGCATATCCTATTTGTAAATGTGGCTTCAAAATGTGGCTTTACCCCCCAATACAAGCAATTACAGGAACTACAAGATTCTTATAAAAACAATTTAGTAGTTATTGGATTGCCCTGTAATCAATTTGGAGGCCAAGAACCAGGTACCGCTGCCGAAATTGAGACATTTTGTGAAGTAAATTATGGGGTAAAATTCCTAATAACCGAAAAAATCGATGTTAAAGGAAAAAACCAACATCCTTTATACAGTTGGCTTACAAACAAAGCTGTAAATGGCCTTAAAAATTCTTCTGTAAAATGGAATTTTCAAAAATATCTCGTGGACGAAAGAGGTAGTTTGGTGGATTATTTTTTTTCCAACACCAACCCCATGAGTTCTAAAATTACTCAACACTTAAAAAATTAGTCATGTTCGGAATATTCAAAAACAAATCCAAGGAAGAAAAGCTTCAAGAAAAATACAACGGACTTATGAAGGAGTGGCACACACTTTCCAGCATCAACCGGTCTGAAAGCGACAAAAAATATGTAGAAGCTCAGGAAACCTTGGAGGAACTCGTGGCTCTACAAAAGAATTAGGCAAAACATTTATATTACTAATGGGATTAGTTCTAAAATAATATTCAAAATCACACAAAACCCTTGAAACATGAATATTCGTTACAACTAGTTCAACTACTTTGTAAAAATGTGGTGTTGGGTGGCCGTAAAATAATCACAGAAAATTTGGTTTAACTTATGGCCCTTTGTACTCGCCTTCACACCCAAACTTGGGAAGATTTCTATTATATTCCTAGAAATTCCTTTCACGGATATTACAGCCACATTGTGTATGCCTTCCAAATAACCCTCCTCAAAATCTCTTTTTTCAATAATCCTTTTCTCAATTTCACTGGCGTATAGGAATATTTTACGATCGGACTCTAGAATAATATTTTCCAAAACATTCAACTTCCCTTTATCTATATCGGCACGGGCTTCTTCCAATAAATGTTCGGCTATACCAATATAATTTATCCAAAGTGTTAAATCGGCAAAAAGAGCA
The DNA here is from genome assembly GCF_018860365.1 of Arenibacter algicola. GTDB lineage: Bacteria > Bacteroidota > Bacteroidia > Flavobacteriales > Flavobacteriaceae > Arenibacter > Arenibacter algicola_B. Next base: position 455,977 of record NZ_JAHKPO010000003.1, on the reverse strand, counting down.
AAGGGAATTTTAAAAATAGGGTGAGGCAGATAGCGATCATTATAGCTAAAACTACAGCTCTTATGGGCCATATAACCTTTAACGGCAAAAGAATGGGTGGCGGTAGCTTGAAGGCCCATGGTATTCCAGTCTTCAATTATCTGCACCGCATCTTTCGGAATCACAAATGACCGTACCCTTGGCGACCCGTCATCATTACGTAATTGCATACCATTCTCCAAAATTTCCGCATTCAATGTAAAATGTGTGAGGTAGGGAGCGCCAGTGGCATAGCGCCATTTTCCAGAAATTCTGTATTGGTCATCAACCATTTCAGCCGTACCAAAAACCCCTCCGCTTCCTCCCAAACAAGGGGAGACTCCTGCCTTCATAAAAATTTCCTGGGCCTTGGACGGCTGTAAGTTGCCTATGAAATAATTGGCTCCGCTACATAGGGTGATGGTCCATCCCAAGCTGGCATCAATCATGGCCAATGCCCTAATCCTGGACAGTCCCTCTGTTAGGGATAGTTCCAAACCTCCATAAGTTTTAGGAACCCATATGTTCCATAGGTTTTCATTGTTGATCCAATCCAAAACATCTTGTGGAAATACATCAACTCCCCAATTTAGTCTTCTAAGCTTGTGCAGGTTGTCCACTTGTGTCATCTATAATTAATTTTCTCCATTTAAAATATCCCGACGTCCCCACTATAAACAAGAAAATGGTCAAGCCCGCATAAATATAAAGGTCTTTGTACAAGAGCAAGGGAATTGAAATAATATTACTAATATTTAAGTAGATCCAGTTCTCCATCTTTCTTTTTGCCATGAGCCACATTCCGGCCCAGGCAAAGGCACTTACAGCCGCATCCCAGATAGGGACATCCGAATTGGTATAAAACCTTAACCAATAGACCATCAGAGCAAAACAGGCAATCACAATCCCAACCGCCTTTATTTGTTCTGTTTTATCCGAGTAAGTAATAGGGGTTTCTTCTTTTTGCCTACCATACTTCCAATAAAGCCAACCGTAAATACTCATGAACAAATAGTATAGATGGAGTACGATATCCGCATACAGTTTAGTTTGGTATAGTACCCAAATGCCAATTAGTATGGAAACAATTCCAAATAAATAGTTGTGGATATTATTATTCCTTGCCAAAAGCACTTGCGCTACTCCAAGGACTGTTCCCAATGCCTGCAACCATGTAAGGTATGTAAAAAAATTCTCCATCGATTCCCTAACTTTATTTATGAAATGGGAAGATGAAGAAAGTACCGACTTGCAGTGGTGCAACATCGAACTAAAATCCCTACGCCGGCATTATCCGGATCAGGTTCGGAGCCAAAACTCCTGGGTATCATCTCAGCCCACCCTTAATGGCAAGCACCCCATTTCAAAAACAAAGCTAAAACTTATTTGCGATTTGTAGTCTATTTTTAGATATGTATTTAAAAAAGAAGACTCATAAGCTAGATAATCCCATTTGTAAGTGAAATTATAACTATATACTTCTATCATCAAGGTTGCGAAACGCGGATATTTAATCCTTCTTCACCAAAGTGTTCAACACCAAAGCCGAAATGATCATAAATAGCCCTATGAAACTATAAATAGTATACGCCTCACTGAACCATAAAACACCAATGGAAATTGTAAAAATCACTTCAATATATTTTAATGGGGCAACAAGGTTTGTTTTTGCAATTTGAAATGCCTTGGTCATATATAATTGCCCCATGAAACCAAAGACACCCAACAGTAGTAAAAATACCCATTCGTAACCCATAGGCCGTACCCAAACGGCAATAGCCAAAAGTCCGCCTATAACGGTTCCTACAAACATAAAATAATTTACTACAACTGCAGGATGATCTGAAACTCCAATTTTTCTAATAACCACGTAGACCATTCCACTAAAAACAGAAGCAGTTAAAATTAAAGTTAGTCCTGTGGTATTAATGTTGCCGTCAAATCCTTTTAAAACCAATACCCCTGCAAAGGCCGTAAGAAAGAAAACCCACTGAATATTTTTCAACTTTTCCCTTAACAGGAAAACCGCAAAAATAGCGGCAAAAATAGGGGCTATATAGCGTAATGAAACTGCTGTACCTACATTTAAGTATTTTAGAGAAAGAAAGAACAGACTCATAGCCGTTAAGCCGAGCCCAGCCCTTAACAACATTAATCTTCGTTTGTTACCAAATATAGGAATCCCTTTGACCAAAATAAAAGTGGTAGCCAATACGAACGAACCAAAACATCTAAAAAATACAATTTGGAATGTTGGGATACGGGCCAAATATTTTACGGAAACATTCATCAAGGCAAATGAAAAGGTGCTGATGACCATAAAAAGTACCGCCTTTTTAAAATCCAATCCGGAAGATTTACTCCATTTAATAGGTAACAAAATAGCGTTGTTGATTTGCCAAAGCCAATATTCATTGGCTTAAAAGTGCTAAGGTATAAAAACCTCTGATTTACTTATTATTATAGCCCAGTGATTTCCATTTATTTTATAGATCATTAGATTTCCGCAGCATATGTGGCCTATAGGTTTACTTAAATCACCCTATAGTGTAGATATTGAAAAAAGTCATATATAATCTTCACATATGATAACTGGTCCATGAAAAACCAAAATCAGTTAAGTTGGCATTCAAACAGAACCAAGAATAACCTCCGATCACCTTTCCAAATTGTAGATCCAAATAAAATGGAAACAAAGATCAATATCAAGCCTAAAATCTTCTCCGGCTTCCATATTTTTAATGCCATAGTGTTTTTACCATACGCATCGGGAAAAAAGGTTTAGGTTGGATTTATGAGGTTTCGGATATAGGACCATCAACCGTATACAATATTCCTGTTGGGAGAACGAAAGAATTATTGTAAATAAAGACAACCATTAATCCATCATATAAATGAAAGTCTTTCGGCTTATTTATGTGTTAATGCTTGCTCTAATCTCGGCCTGTAATTCAAACACAAAGCAGAAAGAAAATGAAAAAATACAAAGTAGCAAGAATATCCCAAAGGTAGTCACCGCCGATATAGAGGCTGGCATTAAAGCCAATATTGCATTTCAGTTGCTATACAACTCCGGTTTTTGGCAACACTTCCATAATAACATTTTTTTAATTCCTATAAGATTTTCAATGGTACTGGCGTGGGCTAATATGTTCAGATTACATGGTAGTTCAACAATAGCTAAGAATATTATTTTTTCATTAATACTGAACTAGGTTTTAATCCATTTCCCTGTTACAATACGTAGCTTTATCGAAATCTCTAATGTTTATAGAAATAATGGGAACTTCTGGAAACATTGCTTTTAGTTCTGTTATAATTTGTTTTGACAGATTAGCTTTTTGTTCCGTATTTCTTCCTTCCATTATATTAGCAAAAACATGGATGAAGTTATCGCTTGTGTTTCCTGTATTGTAATATTGAAAAGGATTAATGCGTACTTTTATTTCTTCTGGCTGAAATAATTTGGTCGATTCTGCAGCATCATACACTTTTTGCATGATATTTTCTGGCAACTTCTTTTCTACAATTTGTTTTGAAGAGTCTATTATAAAATGTGGCATAATTGTATTTAATTAATTATTATTTGAAAATTATTTACCTTGGAATGAATGTCCTCTTTCAAACATTCATCATTAATTTCTCCGTTTTTGAAATTATTATAGAATGATGGTAATGAAAAAGTATCCGTGATGTTGGCTCCCATAAACGGGAAGTAGGCACTTGCTGATTGCAATACAGTTGCTCCGCCTCTACCACCTGGCGAGGTTGCCATTAACAGCATAGGCTTCTCTCTCCATATTTTAGTATTTACACGAGATAACCAGTCTATAGTATTTTTAAATACAGCTGCATAAGACCCATTATGTTCGGCAAGAGATACTATAAATCCATCCGCAGTATTGAATAACTCGTCTAGTCTTTTAACTGTAGTCGGAATACCATTTTCAGCTTCAAAATCAGCACCATAAATTGGCAAAACATAATCGTTTAAGTCAACTGAAATAATATCAACATTTTCCAATAAATTATTGGTATAGGTTATTAAGCTTGTATTGATAGATTTTTGACTATTGCTCCCTGCTATTGTGATTATTTTTTTCATGATTATTGTTTTTTAGAGATTAGTTGATCTATTGACCATTTTCCACTTCCATTAACTAATATTGTTAATGCTAGGCCGATAACAAGAAGTGAATATTCGTAACCTTCACCTGCTTGATTACCAAACCAATTCATAAAAAAGCCATGTTCTAACTGCGTAGTAAAAATGATACCCATAAACATTCCTATAAGTGATAGTGCCCAAAACCTACTGAAGAGTCCTAGAATTAGGCAAATAGAACCAAAAAATTCAATCATTATTACTGAAAAGGGTACAATACTTGGCAATCCCATTTGACCTGTAAATGATTCCATAGTTGCTGCATACCCATAACCATCAAAGAGTCCTAATAATTTTTGTGCGCCATGCGGAAATATTACTAAACCAAGGGTTAATCGTGCAATGCTAAATCCAATATTTGGATGTGTTCTTAAAAGTTTTTGTACTAAATGTTTCATAATGTTTAAGATTTAAAATTGTCTATAAAGTTTTTCGGAAATACAAACCGAAAGATGATTTTTCTATTGGTTTCTGCCCGTACTGGTCAAAGTCTACACCAATGCCAAACTGATGTCCGTTGTATGACACACCCGCACGTAGTTGCTGAAAACTTCTTGAATGCTCCTCGAATGCATCCCATACAGTTAAAAACTGTCCGTTTAACCAAAGAGAAACTTTTTTATTTATTGCTGTGTTAAACTGAAATTGAGCAAAGGCTTCGGCATAGCTAGCGCCCGTTTGCTCATAATGGGCAACTGTAGGAATAATTACAAATAATACTCGTGATTTTTTTAGTGTGAACTTTGCCGACAAACGTTCCGAATACCCAGCAACACTGTTGAAATATAAAGACGGGCCTATTGCAATATTCTTATTAATATTCCAGAATAGTGTTGGCTGCACACCTATCTCATCAAAACCTTGGGCTACTTCATCTTTAAATTTCTGAAAGAAAGCCAGTGTATTAATACTAAGCGTCCCACTCGTATTAATAGTATAACTAGAGTATAAGGTAAAATCTGTTTTATCAAAACCAGAAAACAGTTCTACTTGGGTAAATTGTGCTTGCAAATAGTTTTCAAATCCAATTGCTAAAAAAGATATAATGATTATTATTTTTTTCATGCTTCAAAATTCCGACAGGAACACATGAAAAAAAATGAACTAGTTTAAGACTTTTACATTCTGTTGACCTTCGAAATAATTTTGCTCATAAATTCTGGCGTAATGCCAATATAAGCCGCTAAGTCTTTTTGGGTAATTCTATTGACAACTTTTGGATATTTCTTTTTGAAGGCAATATATCTTTCCACAGCGTCTAAGGATATGCCATGATTGGAACGCCTTATGTAACTTATGAGCGACCTTTGATATAATATGCGATAAAACCTTTCGAATTTTGGTATTTCTTGAAAGAGCAAACCATAATTAGACCTAGAGATACCTAATAATTCTGAGTCTTCAGTAGCCTTAATAAAATAACGCGTTGGTTCCTTGGTCATAAAACTTGCCATATCACCAGTCCAATAATCCTCTATTGCAAACATGGATATGTGAGGTGCACCATCTTCATCCAAGGTATATACTTTTAAGCAGCCTTTAGCTATAAAATACTCATATTGAGCAATTTCACCTGCTTGCATTAAATATGCTTTCTTTTTCACTTTTACTTCTGCAAGCAAAGAAATATACTTCTGTTTTTCAAGCTCGGTTAAATCAATAAACCTTGCGACATTATTAAGTATTAGAGTATGTGATTCTTTAAAGTTCAATTTACACTTAGTTTGAAAGAATTTAATTTAAAGAATTAATATTAAATAACAAAGTGAGTTATTTATCAATTGAAATGAGCTAACTACTTTCTAATTTGGCAACTATCATTACAACCTATAGTTTACTAACACTTGCTACTTTGAACAAGAAATAGTTTTCCAGAAAATACACATACCTATGCGTATATATAATCTATTAAAAGTAAAAACTGTATGGAAGTCTAAACGGTTATTGCCATTGGGCCGATACAATTGGTCTTGACCCCTTAAGCACTTGGTGGTATAAGTTAAGGAACAATATTAGAAACCATAAAGGATTACCTCGCTGTGCTCAGTGAACCTGTTCGGGTTTCGGCGCTCAAGATAATCCCCTGCAGCCTAGCGGCTGTACGGATTTTTTGTTTTTTCTGGTTTAAGGGCCTGAAGGCACTACGTTATATCAACGAATATTATTATCCTAAATTTATTTTAGAAATTCCCTTTATTCGAATTTTGCCGCAGTAATAGAAATAATACAGCCAAAATTTTATCTTTTAATTTTTCACGAACTATTCTAATAGCCTTTCCGATTTGTTTTTCTACTGTATTAACGGAAACATTTTGAAATTCCGCAATTTCAATATAGGTAAGCCCTTCTATTTTATTCAATAAAAAAGTTTCTTTACATTTAGCGGGTAATTGCTCTATTATCATCATTACTTGCGACATAAGTCGTTCAGTTTCATCCCCGTCCTGTTCTTCATAAACAGAATCCAAACCTATGATATACTTTTTTTCCAATGTTGTAATAGCAATATCTTTTCGATATTGATCAATAAATTCATTGTAAACGGATTTAAAAAGGTAGTTTTTTATAGAAATATTAGAATTTAATTTATCACGTTGTTGCCACATTCTAACAATAACATTTTGTACTATATCTTCCGATTTATAGTCATCTCTGGCTAAGTTTCTTGCATAAATGCAGAGCTTTTCATAATGGAGTTCCACCAGATGAGTATACGCTTTTGTTTTACCATTTTTAAGATCCTTGATAAGTTTTTTCTGGTCGGAATATTTTTTTTCCATAGGGGAAATGGATTTGAATATTAACAAATGTATTTTTTTTTTTCAAATAAATGGTGGTATCACGATTTTAGCTTCGTTATATGAATATAAAAGCTATGAAAGACACCGATAAAAATATTGAAAATTTAATTATCAAGTTTCTTGCAAAGGAGGCTGATATTAATGAAATCCAGCAATTAGAGAGGTGGGTCAGTAATCCCAAAAACGAAAATTTGTTTTATGAATACATCAAGACCAATGCTCTTATAAATAAAAGCATTGGCAAGTATGACAAGAAAGGAGCAAAAGCAAATATAGTAAGCCGAATCAATAAGGAAAAAAGAATTTCTCGGAAGAAATTCAAAATAATAAATATAACCAAATACGCTGCAGTTGCAATTTTCACTGCAATAATGACTACTATCTTAATATATAGCGATGTATTGTTCAATAGCCGATCAAATAATTCTACGGGAGTTGTAAATAGCAATATAAAACCTGGTACGGATAAAGCAACTTTGTTACTTGAAGATGGTTCTGTAGTAGCATTGGAAAAAGGTTCATCATTCCAAACACAAAACATAAGTAGCAATGGAGAGCAAATTGTATATGAAGCGCAAGGACAAAGTTCAAAAGAAATAGTATATAATATATTGAATATACCTAGAGGTGGACAATTCTATTTAAAATTATCAGATGGAACAGAAGTTTGGCTAAATTCCGAATCACAATTGAAATACCCGGTTGAATTTTTGGATAATAAATCCCGAATAGTAGAACTTGTTTATGGAGAAGCCTATTTTAAGGTATCCCCTAGCAAAGAACACCTAGGAGCTAAATTTGAGGTAATTAATAAAGCACAGGAACTTGAGGTGTTAGGGACTCAATTCAATATAAAGGCCTATAAAGACGAATCGAACGTCTACACGACCTTGGTCGAAGGTAAAGTACAGATAAATACTTTAAAGGCAAAACAATTATTGAAGCCAAATGAACAATTGAATTTAAACATTTTGAATAGCGAAATATCGGTCGAGTTAGTAGATGTTCAAAATGAAATCTCATGGATAAATGGCATTTTTAGTTTTAAAGGAAAACCGTTAAAAGATATTATGAAAGTATTATCCAGATGGTATGATGTCGATATAATTTTTGAAAATAAAGATTTAGAATCTATAAAATTCAAAGGAACTTTAAATAAACATCAAGCAATTGAAGAAATTTTATCAATTATGAAATCTAATTCTATAAATAATTACGAAATAAAGGACAAAACAATCATTATTAAATAATAATGATTGTTATCAAGTACGGTATACTAATAAAAAACGGATACTATTAACCTATTAAAATATGTGCCAATGAAATAAATTCCAATTACAAAAAAAAGGAGGATAAAGTTTAACCCGCAAAAGTTTATAGCTCAATCCCCCTTGGTATAGTTATCAATTAATTAAAATTTTAATCAACCAATAACATTCAAATTTATGGAAATTAAATTGACCCACGGCTATTTTCTATATAGAAAACGCCTATTATTTATTTTTATGAGAATATTCATTTTCTTATGTTGTACAACTGTTTTTGCTTTATCACCTAATAATCTTGTTTCTCAACATTCTAAAATAAAAATAGCAGCAAACGAATCATTAACTGTTGACGAGATTTTTGACCTCATCATGGAGCAGACTGAATATACATTCTTTTATGAAGAAGGTATATTTATGGGGTTTCCTAAAGTACAAGTGCAAAAAGGACGGATAAGCACCAATACCTTGCTGAAGAAAAGTCTATCGCACGCAAATCTTAACATTGAGGTAACGAGAAATAATGCCATCCTTATAAGTGAAAAAAAACCTAAAGACACACTAGAGAGCCTACAAAATAAGGAATTTCAATTTGAAATTTCAGGCACCATTACTGACGGCAATAATCAACCCTTGACCGGGGCTAATATTCTTGAAAAAGGTACGACCAATGGAACACAGGCAGATTTTGACGGAAATTTTTTAATTGCTGTTAAAGATGAAAATGCTGTTTTGGTTATTTCCTATATCGGCTTTACAACCAAAGAAGTTGCCCTAGGTGGGCAAACTACCTTGAATGTACAATTGGAAGAAAGTGCGCAGGGACTAGAAGAAGTTGTCGTAGTAGGATATGGTGTACAAAAAAAGTCTACACTTACGGGGTCAGTTGCGACTGTTGATGGAGATGAACTCGCAAAAATACCATCCACAAACCTCGCTGCAACATTAGCAGGTCAGATGACCGGAGTTATTGTCAATAATCGTGGTTCAAGCCCCGGATCAGAAAATATCCAGATAAATATTAGGGGTAAAAATTCATGGCAAGGGGGGAGCCCGCTCATTGTGATTGACGGTATAGCTAACCGAAGTGGATTTGAAAGAATCAACCCAAATGACATTGAAAGTATATCCGTCTTGAAAGATGCTTCAGCTGCTATTTATGGATCCAGGGCGGCAGACGGTGTTATCCTTATTACAACAAAAAGAGGCAAAGACGGGAAACCAACCATTGAATATACGGGAGATTTTGGGTTGACTCAACCTACGCGTGTTCCAGAAATGACACGGTCTTGGCAGTTTGCGACCTATTACACAGAAGCACAACGAAGTGGCTTTATTTACACCGATGAAGAAATCCAAAAGTTTCAAACATTGGCCGACCCTAATCTGTATCCGAATTTTGATGTGACTGATACATTCCTTCAGGATTTTGCACCACAAACTACACACACCTTATCCTTAAGAGGTGGTAATGATGCCATTAAATATTACTTTTCCGGAAGGTATCTTTATCAGGAGTCTTACTTTAAAAATGGTATTGATAACTTTAACAGTTATAATTTCCGATCCAACCTAGATGCTCAGGTTACAGATAATTTAAAATTGTCGGCCGATATAAACGGAAGAAGAGATGATGTTATTAAGGCTTTCGGATCCGGTTCGGGATATGATGCATCGATAGGCTATTCTGAAATAGGTTTTTTTGATCAGCTATTGGCATATAGACCAACTGTTCCCTTATACTACGAAAATGGATTACCTTCTGCTCTTTTTGGTGAAAATGTAGCCGAAAAGATTAAGGGTAGTGCTGGTGAAACGGATGATCTAACTACTACCCTTAATACACAGGCTACCATAAGGTGGGACCTGCCATTTATTACGGATGGGCTATTCCTTGAAGGAACTGCTGCCTATGATTTTACTAATATGAGAACGAAACAATTCTCAAAAGACTACGATTTATATTCATATGACGCTTCAACAGGAGATTATAGCAACTTAAATTCAACACCCGTATTAAGTAGGTACTTATATGATTATTATTACAACTCCTACCGTTACACCCTAAATGGGAAATTAGGCTACGAAAAAACCTTTGGTGACCATTCCTTCAATACATTTATTGCTTATGAACAATATGCTATGAACAATGAATGGATAAATGCAACCAGAAGTAGTTTCCTTTCCACTCAAATCCCATATCAGTTTGCAGGTGATGTCAATACACAAAAGAATGATGGGTCAGGTTATGAATATGCATATCGCAACTATTTTGGTAGATTGGCATACGCTTACAAGCAAAAATACTTGCTGGATTTTACTATGCGAAGGGATGAATCACTCAAGTTCCCAGAAGATAACAGAATTGGATGGTTCCCTGGTATATCAGTAGGTTGGAGGATTTCGGAAGAACCTTTTGTTAAGGAAAAAATACCCACACTGGACAATTTAAAATTGCGTGCCTCATATGGACAAATGGGCAGCGATAATGTTGGTGATTATCAATATCTAGCAACAGCACAATTGCAGAGTACCGGAAATAGCTATGTACTAGGTGCAGATCCTGCCGTTGTTTCCACTTTATATTTCTCAGGAACTCCTAATCCCAATATTACGTGGGAAGTGGCGAATTCATATAATGTGGCCTTGGAAGGTTCAATAAACAGAGGTGCATTAGGTTTCCAACTGGAGTATTTTTACTCAAAAAGAAGCAACATTTTGGCAACAAGAAACGCTTCCGTACCTGTCTATGCAGGCATGAGTCTTCCATCTGAAAACATAGGAAAAGCACAAAACCAGGGAATTGAATTGATGTTATTACATCAAAAACAAATTGGCGATTTTTCATATAATATTAGCGGAAACTTCACCTATACCTCGAACGAGATAATTTTTATGGATGAATCGGAAAACATACCTGTTTATCAAAAAAGAGAAGCACACCCCATTGATTCATATCTTTTGTACAAAACCGATGGTATTTTCAATACTCAACAAGAATTAGATGCTACCACTGTTAAACGCCCAGGAGCAAAGGTTGGAGATATTAAATACCTAGACGTAAACGAGGACGGAAATATTAACGATCTGGACATGGTACGTTTGTATGATTCGCCAATCCCTAAAGTTATTTTCGGTTTAAATTTCGGAATGGAATACAAAGGATTGGAATTAAGTATGATGTGGCAGGGACAAGGAGACGCAAAAACCTATATTAATCCAACGGAAAGAAATGGTGATATCAATATTCCTCTTTGGTTATATAATGATCGCTGGACAGCCGATAATGCAGAGACTGCCACCATGCCAAGAGCTTTTTATCACAGGTCGGAAACTTATAATACACTTAAATCCGATTTCTGGTTAAAAGACGCTTCCTTCCTTAGGTTAAAAAATCTTGAGTTGGCATACAACTTGCCAAGTAGCATTACCTCAAAACTGTCGATTCGAAATGTCAGGATATCCCTTAGCGGTATGAATCTATTGCTATTTGACAAAATTAAGGACTACGATCCTGAAATCGTGAATAGCCTGGGATTATCTTACCCATCCACAAAAGTGTATAACGTCGGAGTAAGACTTACCTTATAAAATCACAATCCAATGATTTATTATACAAGTTCTTGACTTGTATAGTCATAATTTGAAAAATAAAAATATTATAGGATGAAAAATCAATTTAAATATATATTGGCTTTATTGGTAATTTTGACAGAGATTTCTTGTAGTAAAGATCTGTTAGATAAACAACCCATTGATAAATTCTCTGAAACCACCGTTTGGCAAGATCTTAACCTAGTTGAGACCTACGTTAACAATCAATACAAGGTACTACCTAAACTTGGTTGGTATGATTGGATACGAGCCTATCATATGAGCTCATTTACAGACGAAGCAACACATAAATATGGTTACCACGGCATTAATGATTACTGGGGAGGTGTCATGTCTCCATCAATAACCACAGGTATTGATGTTTGGAGTTATCACTACAAATTTATACAGGGATGTAATATATTTTTGGCAAATATTGAAAACGTACCTACTGAATTAACAGCAGATCAGGAGAAAAAAGACCGGTTGACAGGTGAAATCCTAGCGTTAAGGGCATGGAGTTACATGGATTTGGCTGCACGATATGGCGGTGTTGTATTGGTAACAGAACCTTTTGGCCTGGACGATGACTTTTCCCGTTCAAGGAGCTCTTTTGATGAGGTGTTGGCCCAGGTTGTTAATGATCTTGATACTGCCACCGATCTCTTGCCTTTAAATTATACCGATGATAATAATTGGGGAAGGTTTACCAAAGGAGCGGCCTTGGCCATAAAAGCACGTATGTTGCTTTATGCAGCATCACCACTTTTCAATCCTTCGGGAGACCTGGAAAAATGGCAGACTGCAGCAAATGCGGCGAAAGCCGTAATCGATCTAAATAATTATGACCTTGAACCGGAATTCAAACAGGTTTTTCTTACCAATAAAAACAACGAAATCATTTTGTCTAGAGGTAATGATGCCATAAACAACGATGGTCTTTTTTCATATTTCGGGGTTGTTGAAGGCCTCGGTGGGGGTATTGATGGCAATGGCTATGCATCAGGGTGGTCCTCAACCATGATAAATCAAGATTTAGTGGATGCTTTTGAATGGAATGATGGTACAGCTTTTGATTGGAACAACCCTGTTGATGCAGCCGACCCTTATGGTATTGGTGTAAATGGGCAGATTGATAGTGAAGGTAACCCATTAAAAAGTAGAGATCCCAGATTCTATGCAAGTGTAACATTTGACGGTACATATTGGATCAACAATGCTGAAGTAGAGTTTTGGGTCACCGAGGAATCCAATAATTTTATGGGTTCTATAGAAGATCCAGGGTTCAGAATTGACCAAACAGTTTACGGTAATAATAGTGTTGGTAATCCTGTATTAGGAAATGATACCCCGGAGATTAGTTATATTTATCGAAAATCCATGGATCCATTATATAATATTGCTGAGGAACAATACCCACGTAGTACACCATGGATTATCATTAGGTATGCCGAAATTCTTCTAAATTATGCTGAGGCTTCATTTGAAGCTGGTGATGAAGGTACTGCCCTAACTTACCTGAATATGGTACGTGATCGTGTATCAATGCCTGCAATTAGTGCCTCCGGAGATGAGCTGCGAGAAAAAATACGTCACGAACGTCGCATTGAACTTTGTTTTGAAACACATCGTTTTTTCGATGCAAGACGCTGGAAAATTGCTCATATTGAGTTTAGTAAACCCATAAAAGGTATGCGTGTAGTAAAAGATAAAAATTCAGATACCAAAGTATATAATGTTTATGAACATGCCCAACGCACATGGCCCGAACAATATTATCTCCAGCCTATACCGCAATATGAGCTTAATAGGGTAGATCTTACGCAGAATCCTGGTTACGATTAATTGACCTAGTTTATAAGTATATTATTTTTAATAATAAGAATTGGTAAACTACTTATACTTCCCCAGTTCTGTCTCCGGAACTAGGGAAGTTACTATTGAAATCTTAAATTAAGGTTTGTTTCAAAATAGCTATTAAGTTGTTATCGAATTGCTATTAATTATTCTAATATATCATACTTAAAACGAACTATTTTACTAAGGCAAAAAATTAGACTCCGATAAAGTAGCCGCTATAGTTACCTTGCTTCTTGCTTGAAAAGTTTTCATTTAAGAAGTCCAATAGTTAGACCTATACTAAGCTGGACATGTTTACGCTTTCTGAGATTAGAAGTTGTTCATAGAAATGCGTGCATATTAACTATCAGAGATATTTTTATAATTAATAATATATAAAATGAAGGCAGTAAGAATTAAGTATTTAAGTTTCATATGTGTTGTATTGATGTATACTTTTCACGCTTGTAAGACAGAAAATAGAAAAGAAAATATAGTTTACGAAAATCTTGCTCCTATAGATGACCTAAATGATATTTGGGAAATAACGGATGCTGGGGAAATAACATGGAATGTTACACCTAAGAAGCACACCGATCATATTGAGATGAGCGGTCTCGGAGTTTCTGGAATTATTTCGTATGGTGTGGATGAAAATAGGCAAATTGTACTTTCTAGAAAAGTGGTTTGGCCTATGCTACGCACCATCCCAAACGACACACATGCAAGCCTTATACACGATTTTCCGAAGGACATTACACCGGAAATTTTGTTAAATGGGGTAACATCTCAAAATGAGCGCCCAGTAAAATTCAGGTACAACGGTTTGCTATCGGTTTTATCAAATAGTAGTGATGGCCTTGAAATCAAACGTGAGATATTCCCATCCACATCCGAAGCGGTATTTGTGGAGCTAATTACAGTTATCAACAAATCAAAACTTCCCGTTAAGACAGAAATTAAACCGTTACACTATTCGTTTATTACTCCTGAGGACAAAGGTGTTTATGGCAGTTATAACATAGAGGCAAAATGTACAGGAATTGAAAAAACCATAAATTCCGGAGAAACAATTTCTGTTCCTGTTTTTTATTCGGCAAGGAAGCAAGGACAGCATTTTATGGTTGACGGATATGTAGAAAGAGAAAAAAGAGAAGCTTTTGTGACATCGCTTTCCAATTCCCTGATTCTAGAAACTCCAGATAAGGTTATCAATGAAATGTTTCGTTTTGCCAAGATAAGGGCAACAGAAAGTATCTATAATACCAAAGGTGGACTTATGCACGGTCCAGGCGGTGGACGTTATTACGCTGCAATTTGGGCAAACGACCAGCCAGAGTATGTTAATCCTTTCTTTCCTTTCGTCGGAAACGAAAACGGTAACGAATCAGCTATCAACAGTTTTCGTCACTTTGCCCGTTTTATCAACGATGAATATAAACCCATTCCCTCATCTATTATAGCTGAGGGAAATGATATATGGGATGGCGCTGGAGATCGTGGTGATGCAGCTATGATAGCATATGGAGCTTCCCGTTTCGCTCTGGCTTACGGAGATACAGAAACGGCAAAAGAACTTCTGCCATTAATTAAATGGTGCCTGGAATATTGTAAAAGGAAAATGATGTCCAATGGCATTATAGCTTCGGATAGCGATGAATTGGAAGGCCGTTTCCCTTCCGGAAAAGCAAATTTATCAACCAATATGTTGGCATACGGTGGTTTTAAAAGTGCTTCCAAACTACTTAAAGCCTTAGGTATGGAAACTGAACTTTCACAAGACTACGAAAAAACAGCTAAAATACTTCAAGAAAATTGTGACCAATATTTTGGAGGTAATGTAATGGGCTATTATACATATAAATATTTTGAGCTAAATGAAAAACTCAGGTCATGGATATGTCTGCCGTTAACAATGGGCATTTTCGACAGGAAAGAAGAAACATTAAAAGCACTATTTTCTCCCGAATTATGGAATAAAAATGGTATTTACACTGAAGCAGGGAACAAAACCTTTTGGGATCGATCAACCCTATATGCTTTTAAAGGTATTCTGTATGCCGGAGAAACCGATTTGGCCATGAAGTATTTTAAATACTATTCCCAAAAACGCTTACTAGGTGAACATGTCCCTTTTGCGGTAGAGGCATTTCCCGAAGGAGACCAGCGCCATTTATCAGCAGAAAGTGGTTTGTATTGCAGAGTTATTACTGAAGGTTTGTTTGGAATAGAACCAACCGGCTTAAAGTCGTTCACCTGTAAGCCTGTTTTACCAGAGGAATGGAATTATATGACCCTCAGCAATATTAAAGCATTTCAAACCAGTTTTGACCTAATGGTTCGGCGCAAGGCAAATAAATTAGAAGTAACCTTAATTTCAAATGATAAGGTTATTGACAAAAAAATGTGGGATGGAAATAATAAAATTGCCTTCACACTTAATTAAAACTACTTAACTAATATGAAAAAATTTTATTTCACAGTATTGATGATATGTGCGTTTCTTACCCTTTCGGCTCAGGAATACACTGTTGAATCCCCTTCAGGAAGAATAAAAGTAAAAGTTTCTGTTGAGAAAGCAATTACATATTCCGTTTTCCTAAATGGGACAGAAATTATAGTCCCGTCAATTATAGCGATGGAATTAACCGATGGAACCATATTTGGCAAAAATGCCAGAGTAAGAAAAACCACATTGATATCTTCCTCGAAAGAACTATCGCCAGTTGTTCAGCGTAAATACGCTAAAATCAAGGATGAGTATACCCAATTAACATTTCTATTTAAAGGATACTCCTTACAATTCAGGGTATATGACGAAGGTATTGCCTACCGTTGGATTTCTGCCAAAAAGGGAGAATATAAGGTAAAAAACGAGATATCCTCATTTGTCTTTCCGGCAGACCATAACCTTTGGTTCCCCGAAGAAGAAAGTATGTATACGCATCAGGAGCGCGAATATTTACGTGAAACTTTGTCAAAAATTGGAACGGATCGATTTGCTTCAACAGGCTTACTGATCGACTGCGGAAATGGTGTGAAAACCTATATTTCCGAATCGAATTTGATGGATTATCCAGGAATGTTTTTACGCGGTAGTGACAAAGACCAGAATGCACTTGTTGGAAAATACGCTGGTGTTGTTTTGGAAGAAGAAGAAATTGGCGACCGCGATCTTAAACCCACAAAATATGCAGATTATATTGCAGAATGCAATGGTCCTCGAGAATTTCCTTGGAGGGCAATACTAATTTCGGAGAATGACGCCGATCTGGTCCTAAGCGAATTAATTTACAAATTGGCACCTGAAACCAAAATTGATAATACAGATTGGATTAAGCCGGGTAAAGTGGCTTGGGACTGGTGGAATGCCAATAATATTTATGGGGTTGATTTTGAAGCAGGAGTAAATACACAAACCTATAAATATTACATCGATTTTGCATCAAAATATGGTTTGGAGTATGTCATTCTTGATGAAGGCTGGTATGTTCTTTCCGATATTATGAAACTTGAAAAGAATATTGATATAAAAGAAATTATCGACTATGGAAAAGAGAAAAATGTGGGTGTCATTCTTTGGGTAGCCTGGAAGGCTTTTTATGACAAGATGGATGAAGCGCTTGACCAGTTTCAGGCCTGGGGTGCGAAGGGTATAAAAATAGACTTTATGCAGCGTGACGACCAATGGATGGTGAATTTTTATGAAAAAATTGCAGCGGAATGTGCCGGACATAAATTACTGGTTGACTACCACGGGGCATACAAACCTAGTGGTTTAGACCGTGCTTATCCGAATGTTATTTCCTACGAAGGTGTAAAGGGGCTGGAAAATTCAAAGTGGTCGAAGATACCGGATCCTGAGCATAACGTAACCTTGCCATTTATACGTATGGTTGCGGGAAGCATGGATTTTACTCCGGGGGCAATGATTAATAAAAATAAAAACAACTTCCGTATGGTGTTTACAGAGCCAATGAGTCTCGGAACACGTTGTCATCAATTAGCAATGTACACTATTTTTGAAAGTCCTTTGCAGATGTTGGCCGACAATCCGTCAAATTACTATGGTGAGCCAGAATGCATGGAATTCCTTTCTGCTGTTCCATCAGTTTGGGATGACACAAAAGTTTTAGAGGCAAAAGTAAGCGATTATATCGCTGTTGCGCGAAGGTCTGGAGAGAGTTGGTTTATGGGGGCAATGACCGATTGGAATGCAAGAACCCTTACCTTAAATCTTGATTTTTTAGATGACGGAACTTATACTATGAAAATATGGAAAGACGGAATTAATGCAGACAAACATGCCAGCGATTTTTCACAAGAAACTATTGAAGTTACCCGCTCTTCAAAAGTTAATGTACAAATGGCTCCAGGTGGAGGCTGGGCTGCCATACTAAGTAAAAAATAGAATATTAATGATTTCTACTTTTTAATTCTTCACTTTAAAAGTAGAAATCATTACATACACAACGAACAATAAGAAGATATTGGATATAAAATCTATCAAAAAGGTTATAACATAATAAACCAATGGATAATCACGACAGATAGGAATAACACAAAGGAATGCAGCCTAGCGGCTGTACGTATTTTTTGTTTTCCTACGCTTAAGTGCCTAGAGATGCCAACTATAAATACTAGCTGGTTCGAGCTAGGATTACCTCGCTGTGCTCGGTGATCCTTTTTAGGGTTCGGTGCTCAAAATAATCCGACACAGGCTCGCGCCTGTACGTCTTTTTTGTTTTCCTACGCTTAAGTGCCCAGTGGCACTACGCGTCGGAAAACAAAAAATCCGATCACTTTCGTGATCGGATTTTCTTGGTCGGGGTGGCAGACCTAACTACCAACAACCAAAACACTGTATTACATTTATTTATGTGTTTTTCTTTCGATTTGCACACCTGTTTGCACACTCAAAACCAAGCCAGAACTCTAAAGATATTATTTACTGTTCTTTAGTGTACTAAAGGTACAAATAATATTAATTTCCCAATGTTCATGATAAAATATAGCATTTTCAAAGTGGAACGGGACAACAATTACCAAAAACAAACCCACCAAGATTAATTGAAAAAATTGGGCAATTGAGCACTTCTGATCAATGGAATCTTACATTAGCAGCCGTGAATTATTTCCTATTCTACATCAATATATACTCTGCCTTAATTCATATTCTACTTCATTAAAATCTAAATCCACCATCTTAACAAAGCCAAGTCTCTCAAGAAGTTTTATTGCATTATTATTTTGTTTGGTAGTACTTGCCCAAATACGTTTTAGTCCCATATTATTTATTCCAAATTCAATTGCTAATGACAGCGCAGACGTCATAAAACCTTGACCACGATATTGAGGCAACAAAATGCAACCCAGTTCCCCTTCCCCATTGCAAAGTCCACGGTAATAACCGCAAGTCCCAATTATTTTGCCGGTTAATTTATCTGCAATGCCCCAATGTATGGAACTGCCGTAAAGGTAATCTTGATGTATTTTGTTTTGCATTTCTGTTACTTGTATCATAGTTTTAGCCTGAACAGAATCATAAAATGAAATTTCAATAATGTCTTTTAAGTCAGAATACTGAATTTGTCGTAATGTTAATTTTTCGTCATAAATAGTTGGAAAGTTGTCGTAAGGCGGAAGTCTCATTATGTGCGGTGTCATATGTGTAAATACATTCTACTTCCACGTTTTTAGGGAATGCTACAATATTGGTAAACAATACTTTAAATTATAAAATTCTTAATTTATCTACAATGAAAAAGGATCGATTTTTACGCAATCCGATGTTTTCGCCGCCAAAAGGGGGCCTACAGCACCTAACAAAAACATATATGCCATTGATTGTTTGAAAATCAAACGTTTGCAATAGTTGCTCCCACCATTTTAGGATATGTATTATTAATTTTTCGTCCTTTTACTATTACCTTTTAATTGTAAAAACCGGTTTGCAATTTGTGCAACCAATGAATGATTGAAACTCCAAGCAAAATAAACTTCGTTTGCCCAATTTTTTATTAGTTCTACGCAATCATCCTCCGAAGTGGCCTTGTTCAAGTCTTTTGCTGTTATTTTTCCTCTTTCCAAAGGCTTTGGAAGTTCAAGAATTTCATGTGGCCTACTTAGTTTATACTTATTCAAGTAGTTACTAAGTAGTGGTGATTTTTGGTAATCCCATTGTACCTTCTTATCAAGTATTAAATTGAGTCTAGTCAAATGAAAATGGTTGCTCCACCGTCCGTGAATTTCAGGATGTTGTAAGGCGTGTGCGTCAACACTTAAAAATCTTGTCATATGATATTCCGAATTATTAAGGTCTAGCAATTCAAGTCCCTTGTTATAATGGTCCATACAATCAAAAACCCCATTTTGGTAGTCAGCACCGCAAAATTGACATTTTCCTTTGTCAAGAAGTGCCACACCATTTTTCCTGGCTTGGTCAATAAAGTCTTGCATCCTTTCTGAGGGTTTTTTTCTTTTGTTGACTTTCTAAATATCCTATTAGGAATCTTATAATAATTTTATCTGTCACTGGCTGCACTTCTGTCAAGTCGTGTATAAATAAAAACGGAACATAACCCATTAGCCTACTAATCAATGGGTCTGTGTTTGTACTTTATTGACCACTACCTTTTCCTTCTTCAAACTGTGCAACAGCATGCCCATTATTACCAAAAATATTCCCACAATGGAATAAATGTCCGGCAAATGAATTTTCAAAATCAGTATTTCGCCGATCAGAGCGAAAATTACTTCGGCAGCTTGAGTGGCCTCTACTGAAGCTAAAGCCCTTTCATTTTTTTGAACCTTGTCTGTGGCCGTGAAAAACAAAATGGTTGCTATCACACCCGAGCATACCGCAACTACTAAGGTTTGATATATTTGAGATTCATTCGGTAATTCATTAATGGAAACACCATAGATTGATAATAAAATCCAAAATGGCAAACTAGCTATTGTCATTCCTAATGTTCTTTGTAGTGCATTGAGTTTGCCATTCGAAACTTGCATCATTTTTCGATTTCCTAATGGATAAGCAAAAGCTGCAACTATAACAGGAATACTGCCTACCAAAAGTTCATTAATTGAAATAGACTTGGCCTGACTTAATTGAATAAAAAATACGCCCCATACTATAACAATAGAAAACACAAGGGCTTGAAACGATATGGCTTTTTTAAAATTGGTTTTATTTATTATCGGCGCTATTAGCATTCCAGCCACAATTGTTACTTGCCATGTGCTTGCTACAAGCCAGGAGGGGCCATATGAAGCAGCGAAGGTCAATAATCCATAAAAAATCCCAAAACCTATGGTACTCCACAGTATCCATTGCCAAGGTTCCTGTTTCATTTCCTTTATCAGTGGTTTTAGTTCTTTTCTTGAGAGCACCAAGATCAATAAAAATGGTACCATCCAAAAGAAACGAAGCGAAGAACTCCATATCCAATGTCCGCCTTCAACAGACATTGATCTATTTAACACAAAGGCTACCGCAAAAAATAGAGCGGATAAAATGCCTAAAGAAATAGCTATTGATTTATTCGATTTCATTTCCTACTTATTGAGGATTTACAACAAAGTAAATAGTTAAATTATTGATTATCAATATATTTAGAATATCTCTTAACTAAGTAAGTCTACAACTAACTGAAAATTATCAAGAATTTTCAGAAGCAGGCCGGTACAAGCAATTACAAATATCATTCTTCTAAGCTGGGTTTTAGTTCAAATATTAATGGTAAATCGGACTTTCGAATTTTCACAATATGGAAAGGTTGAGTAATAACTGACGAAGCATTTTCCTCAGGAATTAGCTTTGTTATATTTACTCTGATATTTTCGGAATCTGACATTAATTTTAATTCCAAGCTGTACCCTCCAGTTTCCTTAACCCCATCAAATACTGCTATAATCCTGTATTCTGAAAAGTCTATTTCTGTTTCCGTAAAATTATCAGAAACATTATTTATTGAATTAAGTTTAGTTAATAAATCATTCCAAGTAGATTGATCAGATATAACTATATTCTGTTCAATTATCCCCTCGGCGCCATCTCCGTATAAATTGTCCTTAGCAATCAAGGTGGTTTCAACATCAACAATATCAAACTGATTGTCATCCGAATTACAACTCATAACGAGTATTGAAAATAAGAGAATTATAATATTTTTTTTCATAATAATTTTGTTTTTGAAAATGTTAAAGGATAAAAAGGTTTTGGGCAATTTGTTCAATTTAGATATGTCATAAAATGGGTAAGGCTACAATTGCAGAGCTGGACTTGTCATTAAACTATTTCTTCCAATATGGTTATCTAGAACATAGTAGATTCTTTGAATTTGCTCTTTGGTAAAAATGTTCATTACATCATCATCACTATAGTTCATGTAGTTGCCTATCATAATCGTTTCTCCTGAGCATCCTTCAAAGGAATTTCTTCCAAAAACTATTTCATCAACCGCCGGCGTATCATCACAGTAATCATTGAGCTCACAATCATGTCCGCCCCAGGTATGCAGCAAGCCTAAAAAATGACCCATCTCATGTGTTAATGTTCTCCCATATCTCGCGTGGCAAACAATATTGGACTCACCAAAATGCATCCAATTAATAAGGATGCCTTCAGCATCACCTTGTTTTGGTGTCGCTAGCAGTTGGGTTCCCGGAAGATCAGTTTTAGGACCGGTAGCCGAACCTAAAACCAAACACTCTGTATCCAGTGGTAGTGGAGTTGTCCATATATTTATGTATTTACTTGGGTCCCAATATGCGAATTGCGCATAATGATTTTGATTGTACCCTAGATCATTAATTTCTTTTATAGACATGTTTATTCTGTTGATTCCATCAATAGGTTCCGAGTCAGGATTTGATTTGGCCAATACAAATTCGATTTTTGCATCACCCCCATCAGGATGTTCATTATAACCCCTTGTTTTTTCCTTTCTCCGGAAATCTTCGTTGATTATTTCTATCTGTCTAAGGATACGTTCTTTTGAGAGGTTTGCTCCTACTCCAACTTCTTCTCCTGTGTGAATAACATGGACCACAACAGGAAGATGTACGACTTCAATACCTAACAAAGGAGGTTCCTGTATAGGCATTTTTGTATTTTCTTCTTTACTGCAGGAAAATACTAGAAAAAAAAGCAAACTCGACCAGTGAAATCTATTATTGATTTTCATTTTTATTAAAATTTATGATGAATTAACAGGATAATAACATTGATTATACCCGGTTTATATTACAGTCCACCTTGTGACTGTTGGCCATATTACACCGGTTCAGGGATTATGGAAGTTGAATTAAGGACTTGCCAACTTCCCATTTAATAGAATCCAGTAAGTACGGATTAGATTACTCTACCTGATGCATCAATTTTTAACCACTTTTTTTGGCCGTCCTTCTCTATTTGTACCTTAAAAAGTTTTTTTGTTCCCAAGTTCCTATTATAAACCAGGGAATATCTAGTTTTTAAACGTGTCCATTCCGGGTATTTTATAGCAATGGAAACACTAACCTTTTGCGGTAAGGTAAAGTCCTTAAAATGTTCCTTTGCGGTCAGGATCTTACCCTCACGGTCATAAGATGCAATAATATAGCCATGCCATGACCTATAGGTAACCTCTGTTGGCTGTTCCTTATTACCTTTAAACTCCTCCAATTTGGTCACGTCCCAATAGCAGACTAAATTCTCAAGATACTTGACTTGGGTTGGGGTAAGGTCGTTCTGCACATCCTCTATAAATTCATAGTTGGATCCCATTACCTCCAAGTTCTCCAATTGAGAATAATGCGAATTGAAATACGAATCTTGGGCGAATCCTAAACTTGTCAAGCCCATTAATGCTAAACTGATTGAAAACTTATTCATGATCTTAAAATTTAATGTTGGTGAACTTTTAATAATCAACTTTTACTCTTTGGGTGTAATATTATTTTGTGGTCCAGACCACTTTACTTTATTCAGGGGAGATCCATAAAACCATAACCAGGTATTTAATTTTGGAAATATTTTTCTGTTTGCCGAGTTACTTTTTGAGTCTCGGAAATATCCTTAAAAAGGAGCATCTCCTTCACTTTTTCGGAGGCTCCATCATAGAACCCCGCCTCATGCTCATACTGTTTTGGATTTAGAAATGTCCCGAACAGCATATCAAAGACAGGAATGTCAGAATAATTAAAGGCATGTATTCCTCTTGCATGATGTACGGCATGTGCCTCAGGCCTTTGGATAATGTATCCCAGCCAAACCGGTGTTTTTATATTGCTGTGCTGAAATATGGAGAGAAAAGTTGTGCCAAGAATAAACAGGGTGGTCGCCTCCGGTGTGAACCCCGCAATCACTACCAAGCAAAGGCTGGCCAAGAAACTAAACCCTATCATGTCCATCGGACTGAAATAAAAGGCCCCATAACTGTCCATCCGCTCTGCACTATGGTGCATTTGGTGAAACACCTTCCAAAGCCTATCACTGTTGTGCATAGACCTGTGCCAAAGATATAGACCAAGTTCATAAATTAGGATTGCCACAATTGCTCCCCAAATAGGACCTAAACTAGTCAAGTCAAATACCTGATAGTTGGTTAAATATCCATCCCATATTATGGGCAGGTAGGAGGATAGAAAAAAGAAGAAACCGAATGCCAGAATTCCTTTTAACTTCCAAAATCTCACTTTGGGAAGCTCCCTTGCAGGAAAAATAGCTTCCCATACCATTAATGCCCCGTACATAGTGAAAACTATAAAGGAAATAGGGTCGAAAATTAAATCGATGGGTGAGGGTAAATGTGAAATAAAATTTTCCATGTTCTTTAGTTTAATATTTAGACCGCAAAAATATATGCGCTCAAAAACATAAACTAAAAAATAGGCTTGACCTATGTTAGGAATTCATTTTGCCTCTAATTCTACTCAGACTTTCAGGGTGAATCCCCAAATATTTGGCAATCTTATTAACAGGAATATTAGATAGGTATTTAGAGTGGGTACGAAACATTTCAACATAACGTTCCTCTGCAGTTTTGGCCAAAAAGTCCTTTTCACGCCGGGCTTTGTTCAGATAGGCCTGTTCTATAACAATTCTTCCCAACTTATTGGCATCAAGTGAATTTTCATATGCAGCCATCAGGTCTTCATAAATAATCATTTCTACCTTACAGTCCGTTAAAGCGGTCATTTGCACATCCGAAGGGCGTTGGTTCAAGAAGGAGGTAAGCGAAGTGAACATTTCATTTTCGAAAAAGAAGTCTATCATTTTTTCCGAAACATAGCTCTTCACGGTCATTTCAACAATCCCCGAGTTTAAAAAATATACTGCGTTCTCAATTTGTCCATAGTCTGTAATGACCAAACCCTTTTTGAAATTTGCTTTTTTTACAGGATAGGGCAAGGCCGCGTAAGAGGCGACCTCAGTATTTAAAATGGCGTTATAAAATTCTAAAAACGACATGAATTTGAGTATCGTGTTAGACTGCCATAAAATTAATGATTTTTTATTTGCATTATTGTCAAATAGGCATTAATCATACAGTTCACTTATTTAAAATTTTAAACAAGAAAATATGGATCCAATACTCCAAATCCGGATAATTTCAAACCCGTCCTTTTTGAGGACTGCTAGCAGTTGAAACCCATAACGAAGTATTGAGGGCCTTTATCACGAATAGCGGTGGGTGACCTAAGGAAATGGGATAATATTTTTATAGCAGTAGGGCGGGCTTATCATAACTTATAATTATACAAATGCCCGTGACCACGCCCGAAACATGGATCACAAATATAATGTAGAGCAGGTTATAAATGGTATAGAAGTTTTGGATACATTTCTGTGTGCGGTTTTTATTTTGTTTATGCCATAACCGCAATCATATCAAAAATTTTGAGACCAAGTTCTTGCTTTCCAATTATTTCTGAATTTGATATGGCTTCCTCCCTACCTATTCCTTTGGTAAATATTCTCCAAGCGAATTCATCTTTTATTCGGACTTCACAATCAGGTATTTGGTTCACAGATTCGAATAATTCCCACCTGTTATCATAGTTCAGATACCAACTTTTCTCTGTTTCTCCGAGAAAACTGAATTTGATTAGTTCTTTAACTTTTCCTTCTACATTCCTATAATGATGTGGTAGTGCCCTTATCGAGGTATCTAGATAAGGCAAAAACCATTTTTCTTGAAGCAATGCTTTTTCACTACCAACCGCAAGTCTAATCTGTTGTTGATGATGCCATTTTTCAGTATATTCCCTTGCTATGTGAAACCAATTTTTAGATTCGTTCTCTCCTGCCCAAGCCACTGAAAATTCAGCGTTATCATTGAGGTTTAGGGTAGCTAAGAAATCGCAGTATTCTTTTCCCGATGATTTTAATAAATCAACGATGACTTTTGGGCTAAGCCTTTTAGTCGCTTTGACCCAATCAGCATTTAGCCTGTTTAAGAAGTCTATTAAATCTTCATAAGAATTGATGTTTTCAGGTTTCTCGCCATAATACACATCACGTAACATTGAAAGTGTTCTTAAATTCCCGTCCAGTAAGTGGACAGCTACATCTTTCACCTTCCATTTAGGTGCGATAGTTTGTTTTTCCCAATCTTCGGCTGACAATCCATCCACTAACTCGAGGAGCATCTTATCAAGTTCCGGTATCAGCGCAACCACATTTATTTGTTCTGGTTTCTTCATTTTTCTATTAATAACACATGTCGTTTTTATTTATAATTAGTTACGTGGTTAAGAACGAAATTCATTAAATACAAACCGAATAGCATAACAGAGAGGATTCTCGTAAGTAGTATAGACCCAATCAACTAATTACTCAGGGTTTTCCTGCTGGCATTTCATAGGGTACATTTTTGGTAACTGGCTTTTTTTCCATTTCGATTGATTCCCATTCTTCATTACCAACTTTCACAAGTTCTATTGGTTTGTCCGTTTGAGAAAATCCAACTTTTTTATAACATTTAATTGCTCCCTTATTCCAAGAATATACATTTAATATAATTCTTTCTTTTTTTAGATTGTTAAATCCATAGTCAGTCAGTTTAGTAATCAATTCCGTTCCGATTCCTTTTCCTCTCAGTGATTTTTCTCCGATTAAAATCCGAGCTAATTTCGCAACGTTTTCCTCTGGAATATTTATTTCTGCAATTCCAATTGTTTCATTATTTTCATTTTCTATTTTAAATACAGTCCGGTTTGAGTCAGATAAATACAACTCGACTTGTTTTTGGTCAATAGGAAAATTGAAAATCGGTCCAGCAAATTGGATTAATTCCGATTCACTTGAAATCCAATTTTTGAGATATTCCCAATCTTTAATTTTAAATGACTTTAATTTTATCACGGTTGTTTTTTCAGCTTGTTGCCTACATTTGGATATAGTTAATAACTATATATCACTTATAATAACTAAGATAATAAATCCATAATATCCATGAACTATTTCTTCTCAAAATGGATATTAAATTCGGTAGTATTAATAAGATTAGGCCCTAGTAGAAGTTGTATATACCTAATATTGGCTTCTCTTTCCATAAGGTGAGTGCAATACAAAGTCAAAAAATAAGAGTGCTGATTTTATTCTGCAATTAATCTAATCCAATAGAACCAACGTGGTTCTATTCTATGGTATTTGATCCTCACCAATTTCAGAAAAAGGGTCAATGTCACTTCTCAATCGCTAATCAACCCTTTGTTTAAAACAATTATTTAATCGATTCCCTATCCAATCTAATAATAAAAATCTCACAACATTTCAGCATAGTGTGTTTGCTAAACTAAGGGGGGAATAGCAAGAGGGTAACACGCTAAAGCGGTGTTACGGTTTATAAATTGTTGATCTTTAGTAACATATTGACTTATCAAATTGGAGATGCTGTCCTATTTTTAATGTAAATACGCTCTAAACTCCTATAAACATTGGAGATTTTACTGCAAATAATATCCTAGTGCTATTCTCGGGTCTTAAATGGCTTGGCTATGAAGAGTTTTAGTAAATTTTCGTTAATTGGGTCAAAACGGCATCTATTGCCTATAAACGTTGTAATATACTGACCCAATCATACTCATTGGAGCACCGGACAGAATAAAATGAGCATATCACTTGTTTGAAATTAACCGTTTACAAACGTTTATTATCGGATATTATCTTAATAAAGGCATGGGCATTGTGCTCCAAAACATAAGCACAATGCGCCCTAATTCGATTTTATTTACGCTTATCCGCCCGAACACTATAAAATCGAATCAGGATCCATGCGCAGTTAAGTTATGGTAAGATTTGGGAAGAAAAAATTAATACAAAAGATACAGAAACTAAACAGTAAGACGATATTTGAAAGGCAGAAATAGACATGAGTAATGGAAATATTAATAATTAACCATTGCCACTTTTAATTAAAGAATTAATTCCTAAAAAATATTGGTTATTCCGAACAAATTGAAATTTCTGTCTTCGTTCGATTAAAAAAATATTGCCAAATGTTAGGATTTTGGTCGGCCCCTTGCACTATTAAAGGTTGGCCTCAATTAGTTTAATGATTTCCTTTTCATTAAATCCTGATTCAGCATAAACAACATCACCTTTTTTGCTTATAAGAACAAATGTAGGGGCTGCGGTGACCTCATAAGTGGCTGCTAGACTTCCTCCTTTATATAGCGTTGGATAAGCCATTTTTATTTTCTCAATATAAGCCATTAAATTTTCCTGGGGGAAATCCTCTCGATACTCTATACCAAATAACCGGAATTTTCCATGTTTATATTTCTCATGGATTGCATTAAGTTTTGGAACTGCCTGAACACATGGCCCACAGTTTTTGAACCAGAATTCTAAGAGAATTACATTTCCCCTAAGCTTGGAAACATCCACCATAGAATCGTCTTCTAAATTGGGTAGCTCCCATTGTTTAATGTCCTTTATCGCTTTAGATTCGGTTGATCTACCCTTTAATGACTGCATTTCTTTCTTTTTAATCTCATAATATTGAGTGAAAGTCATTTTTGAATAATTTTCTGGCAATAATTCACCTGTCCAAACCACGGCTCTAGGAACATATTCAAAATCAAAGTTATCATAAGTCCGGCTCATTGTTCCGGTAGGACCATTGTCCATAATCATTTTTCTAGGTAAATAATCCGAAATACTAATCATTAGGGTGATTTCGGATGAGGCACCATGGACACTTTCCGTAATAAATTTATCCCAATTAATTCGGCCGTTTCTATATTTAAAATTAAAAACATAGACGCTTTTGTTGTTGATTATGGTATCATTTTTCCTTTTGATTAGAATAGAATCATTAGTCATTAATTTTGGTAAAAGCTTTTTTACAGAATATATTGTCAGAAGCAATGGATTATTAGCATTTGGTGATTCATTGGTCAAAATCACCTTTTCATTAACCAATGACTGTATATGTCTTTTTCCATCGTAAATTAATTCTGCATCACTGCTGGTTAAATGATATTTAGGGGTCGAATTAAAAGTCGAGCTTCTAAAATCAAAGAAAATCGTATCTGTCCTATCTGAATATGTGGTTCCACTATCCATAGCTTGAAAAGTAGATTGATATTTTACAGTTTCAATCTCATAAATTTTGGAAACGGTTTTTTCTAAAATCGAGCTATCAGACTCCTGACCGAACACGTTAACGCCGATCAAACAGATTAAATAAATCACTTTTTTCATGATGTATGTTATGGCAGATAAAGTTAGAGTTATTGTATTTCCATTCTGTTGTCTCCTAATGTAAATTTATTTTTGCCTAAGATGTCATTCAATTAATAAAAATTTAACTAATAATATGTATATAACAAACCACGGTTAAACTGAAAAATTAATCCAAATTTAAAATATAGAATAATTTTTTTTTTCAATCCCAAAGTACGCATTTCCTAAATTAATGAGCAATGTTCGTGGACCAAAATGCCTCAATAATTACTCTTCGTTTTTCTTGGCAAACTTGTTATTTTAAACCTTCCCTCAACCTTTCCTTTCTATAATAAAGGTTAAGATCATCCAAGAGAGCCTCCTCTCCTTGTGGCAATAATCTATTGGCAATTGTAAGTATTTGACGGATGTATTCCTTTTCATATCTGTCATTGATATTATCAATTAGTTCTGGGTCGATTGTCTTCATAGCCAAGTAGAGCATGGCTCGGACGGTCAATACCAAATCTACATGATTGTCAACATAAAAGAGACTGACCTCAAACTTGTTTTTAAAGAAGGAGTGGGGCTTTAATGTAGGGTGGTGGTCCAGTGCCTGATGTTTTAAGCTATTGATCAGTTTTTCTTCGTTTGGGTTCATAGTTCATATTTATTCAGATGATTTTGTTTTGGCATTGTCCAAACCGTTCAGCTTTTCGGTTACGTAGTCAATAAAATCCATTTGACTGTGTGGCAGTATATTTAGGACCAATTCCAGCACCCTGCAAACGCTGTCATGTTTGGTTACATTTTGATTGTTTGGAGACAATAGCATTCCGTTCCCGTCCAGAGCAAATACACATACTTCCAGAAGGCTCGCTATGTTCAACAGCAGATCACTGTTGTCTTTGATTTCAATAGACACTTTATTAGTATTTGATGAATTACCTAGATCCTGTTTTAAGAGCCCAATAAGGTTGTTATGCAACTTATGAATGTCGTTCAAAACATTTAGACTTTTCTTTTTTGCTTTCATAATTTGTTCCAGTTTTGAAATTACCCGGACACGCCCAGATTCAATTGTCATATAATTATATGACAAATATATTGAATAATTTTAATTTGTCAACTTTTTATATGACAAAATTGTCATATAATAGAATGACATTTGTTGTATGACCAAAGATCAATTAAATAAAAAGGTTGGGAAGCGTATAGTAGAGTTACGCAACAAGAAAGGATGGACGCAATCCGATCTGGCCCGCGCATGCAGCAAGGACAGACAAGCAATTGAAAAGTTGGAGAACGGAAAGGTTAACCCTACTATTTATTCGTTAAACGCCATTGCAATTGCGTTGGACGTACATCTCTACCAACTTCTCAAGTTTTAGTCCTAACATACTAGTCTATCAGTGAAAGGTAAAACTATAATACTAACCTTTCAGTCAAGCAATTGGGCTATAGACTAGATTCTAAATATTTCTTTCTTTTCAACAGCTAAAATCCAATTTATTACGTTTGTTAAGTTCTTTTCGACCATAGATACTTGCATGATTTATAATGGCCCATTTCCTAAGCACTTTGGCTCTCCCTTTCCTTAAACCTTATCAATAGATTCCCGATATCTTCGCTAATCTTGGACTCCACTACCCTAGCATATATCTGCGTGGTAGACAATTTGGTATGGCCCAAAAGTTTTGATACCGTTTCAATGGGTACCCCATTGGACAACATGACCGTGGTGGCAAATGTATGTCTGGCCACATGGAAGGTAATATTTTTATTAACCCCAGATGCACCTGCTATTTCCTTTAGATACGTATTCACCTTCTGGTTGGAACATATGGGAAGCAATCCATTGTGGGTAGGGTAATCCCTATACTTTTCCAAAATCTCCCATGCTTGGGGAAGAATAGGAATTTTGACCAGCTCGTCCGTTTTTTCCCGTTTGGTATAGATCCAGTTCCGGTCATCTATCCCCTTGGTGATCTTATCCCAAGTAAGTTCCTTTACATCCACATAGCAAAGTCCGGTATAACAGGAAAACACAAAACAGTCCTTTACATGTTGCAATCTGTCCTGTTTGAATTCAGTTTCCTCTATAAGCCTTAATTCCCTTTGGGTCAGGAACACCCGGTCGAATTTGTTGAACTTCAATTGGAACCTGTCAAAAGGGTTTTTATTTACCCATTCCAGTTTCACGGCAAGGTTGACCATCTTCTTGAACCGTTCCAAATGTTTCATCACCCCATTATTGTTAAGGCACAGCTGTTTCTTTTTGTCCGTGCACCTCCTTAAATAATGTTCCAGGTCCAGTATAAAACGATAGTTGAGCTGCTTCAGGTGGATATCCTCCTGTTTGTACTTGCTCTTTAAAAATCGCTTTAGGTAATTTTCCGTGGTATAGTAGTTCTTCATGGTGCCAGGCTTCAGGACATGGACCATGTTCTCATTGTGATACTCGATTAGATCCAATAAACTCTTGGTTATACTATCCTCCCCTAAAAAACGCAATTTTATGGCATTTGAGGATATTATCTTATCCTCTTGGACAAGTTGGCCGTGGCACTGCATAAGTTTCGCCTGTACCTGGTCCAAATAGGCGTTCAGGTTACGGATCTCCTCCGACCTGCCCTTGCCCCTGCCCTTGATGCAGTCCCACTGGCCCACATCGATATTTCGCTTTAAACTGATCTCCGCACGTTTGCCCAAAATGGTGATACGGACATAAATGGATAGAAGGTTTGCAACACTTCTTGATTTTCTCGTAAAAAAGATTACCGTAAAGGTCTGGTTTGTTTTCATTTGAAACGGCTTTAGTTAGACAATGATCACTAAGGAAAAAAGTCAAATCCTACCCTAAAGTTCTTTCAAGTTACTACAATTCCAGTGAACCGTTGCACACCGAATTGCACACCGAATTAGGTGTGCACATATGATATCATTTGATATCAAATAAAATGTGTAAAAACAAAAAACACTGAAAATCAAGTGATTAACAGTGTTTTTGCTACTACCTATTTCTAGGTTCGTCGGGGTGGCAGGATTCGAACCTGCGACCTCCGCGTCCCAAACGCGGCGCGATAACCGGGCTACGCTACACCCCGAGAATGGTTAAAACCATCTCAACAATACTACTCTAAAAAAAAGCGGAGAGACAGGGACTCGAACCCTGGCGACAGTTACCCGTCGACAGATTAGCAATCTGCTCCGTTACCACTCCGGCACCTCTCCAATAATTTCAAAGCTCACGCATTAAAAATGCGGTTGCAAATGTACTTTTTCATTCATAAGAACGCAACAATTTTTCAATTTTTTTTTTACTTGTTCTTACTATTTGTCCAATTATTCAACTTATCTAATTAAGCTTCAAACAATTCTAGAAACCAACTACTCTGGATATTCTACCCTTAAATGATAAATATTGACCAATTTCTGTTTCAAAATCTTCTTTATCGCTTCTATTTCCTTGAAGGTTATATTGGCATTTAAAAACTGGCCGCCCTTGATTTGGCCTTCAATGATCCTTTCTACGAATTCATCGATTATCAAAAAAGTGGGGTTCTTTAAACTCTTGGAAGCAGCTTCCACAGAATCGGCCATCATTAAAATGGCGGTTTCCTTCGAAAAAGGAATCGGTCCGGGATATCTAAAATCTTCTTCATTTACCTCCCCTTCCAAGGCCTCCTGTTTTTTGTAAAAATAAAAGACCAATGAAGTTCCATGATGGGTACGAATAAAATCTATTACACGATCCGGCACCTTATTCTTCCTTGCTATTTCTATACCTTCAATGACGTGGTTAATAATTATTGCCGCGGCATCTATGGGCTCCAAGTCATCATGAGGGTTTACATTGGTAATCTGGTTTTCCGTGAAATAGGTAGGGTTGTTCATTTTACCAATATCATGGTACAGGGCCCCTACCCTAACCAGCATGGCATTGGCTCCAATTTCGTTCGCCGCTGCCTCGGCCAAATTGGCTACCTGAAGGGAATGATGAAAAGTTCCCGGAGCCTTATTGGACAACTCTTTTAATAATTTGGAATTGGTATCGGACAATTCCAACAAGGAAACATCGGATACCAAACCAAATATTTTCTCATGAATATAAATTAATGGCTGAACAAAGAGCGTAATCATTCCATTCAAGAAAAAATACCCAAAAGCCATCCACTGTATATCTTCGAGGTTACCCTCATGGATCATATGAAATGCAAAATAACCAATAATATAAATAAGGGTTATCTGGCCTACCGATATAAATAAATTAGCCCTTTTATAGAGTTCGGATACGGACAGGATGGTTACAATACCGGCCAAAGTTTGGAGAAATATATATTCAAAACTGTTGGGCACCACAAAACCCAAAATTAAAACGGTAAGAACATGTACAAAGAGCCCCATTCTTGCATCAAAAAATGTCTTGAGCACCAAGGGCAAAATACATAGAGGAACCACAAAAACATACTCCACATCATATTTGACCACCATGGTGGTCAAAAAGACCATGATAAGAATATTTACTATAATAAAGGTCACTTTTGTATTGTCCCTAAAGATTTCCGGGCGATATTTTTTAAGAAAAAGAAAAAACATCATTAATACCATTGCCACCAATACGGTATAGCCGAACAGTATAAAATATTGATTGTTCTCTTCCCATAACTCCGACTCAAACTCACTTTTCAACGAATCCAATACCCTAACATCCTCCTGTTCCACCACTTCCCCTTTGGCAATGATGAGCTTGCCCTCGTCCACATTCCCCAACGTATAGGAAATCTTTGAATATTCGGACTCCAGTTCCTTATTGGATAAATCGGCATCAAAACTAACATTAGGTTTTATAAAATTGAAGAACAACTCCTGAAAAGAGGGCTCATAAGCCGATAAATTACTTTGAGCCAGTTTTTTCCTAATAACACCCTCTACCTCGGATAAGCTATATACATCATCAAAATTTAATTTAGTGGCTTCATTGTTCTTAACCAGATAAAGACTATTCCTAGTACTCCTACGTTCAATTTTGGACAGAATGCCATTTGCATATAGCTCCGCCAAAACGTCATTGGCAACCCCTTGAATCCTTTCTAGTTCATTCTGGTTGAAACCGGCGGAATTAAAAACCTTACCCAGCTCCTTCCCAATTGTGCTGTCCACTTCGGCTACAATACCGGGGTCATAATAATAGTAGTCTATATGATTGCTTTCTATTTTCTCCTTTTCCTTAATAATTTCCTCCTCGCCCTTATTTATAGAAAAATCGAAAGGCGCATAAAAATTATTGTATTGCCAAGGCTTGCCTTTTTGGTATTCGTACTTAAACTTTCCGCCACGTGGAAAAAAGAATACAATAAAGAAAACAGCCGAGAAATATAAAAAATACTTATAAACCAGGGAATGATTTTTATAAAGGCTATCCAAAAAAGTGCGCATACGGAAAGTATATATAGTCAAAAATAGAAAAATATAAACTTAAAATGACACTTTGCCCAAATAACACCACTTTTGAAACGGACTTATAGAATTTAACCAAGGGGCGTAGGCTTTATTTCATCTATTACCAATACCCAAAAAACAGTGAGGGGTTCATAAATAACTTGGAATATTCTACCGTTGCGCATCTCATTGCACATTAATTTATTAAATTCGCAGATAATAAAAATGAACTTGATGAAAGATGTTGTGATCGTTTCCGCTGTTAGAACACCCATAGGAAGCTTTATGGGAGCATTGTCCACCATTCCGGCACCTGAACTTGGCGCTATTGCCATTAAGGGTGCATTGAGTAAAATTAAATTGGACCCTTCCAAAGTGGAGGAAGTTCTAATGGGAAACGTTGTTCAGGCAGGAACCGGTCAGGCACCAGCAAGACAAGCAGCTATTTATGCCGGCATACCCAATACGGTCCCCTGTACCACAGTCAACAAGGTCTGTGCCTCTGGAATGAAATCGGTGATGATGGCCGCCCAGTCCATAGCATTGGGAGACAATAATATTGTTGTTGCCGGGGGTATGGAAAACATGAGCCTAATACCTCATTATATTCATTTAAGGAGTGGCCAAAAATTTGGGCCCGCCACATTGATCGATGGCATGCAAAAAGATGGACTTGTCGACGCTTATGACCAGCAGGCCATGGGAACATGTGCGGACGCCTGCGCTATTGAATATGAATTTAGCAGGGAAGACCAAGATAATTTTGCCATTCAATCCTACCAAAGATCCGCGAATGCCTGGGCAAGTGGAAAATTTGCCAATGAAGTAGTACCCGTGGAAGTCCCACAAAGAAGGGGCGAACCCATACTGGTAACCGAAGATGAAGAATTTAAAAATGTTAAACTGGATAAAATTCCTGGATTGCGCCCTGCATTTTCCAAGGATGGTACGGTAACGGCAGCCAACGCCTCGACCATCAACGATGGTGCAGCAGCTTTGGTATTAATGAGCAAGGAAAAAGCAAAGGAACTTGGATTAAAACCTTTGGCAACCATAAAAAGTTATGCCGATGCGGCCCAGGAACCCAATTGGTTCACAACAGCGCCGGCAAAAGCTCTTCCTAAAGCATTGACCAAAGCCGGTATCGGCATGGAAGATGTTGATTATTTCGAATTTAACGAAGCCTTCTCTGTGGTTGGCCTCGCCAATATGAAAATACTTGGTCTTACAGATAAAAATGTGAATGTGAATGGCGGAGCCGTTTCTTTAGGTCACCCCTTGGGTTGTTCCGGGGCAAGGATCATTATTACATTACTCAACATACTGGATCAAAATAAAGCAAAAATAGGAGCAGCGGCCATATGTAATGGTGGCGGTGGCGCTTCTGCAATAATTATAGAAAGAAATTAATAAGTTCTTGTAAAGCAAGCCCATGCAATACGGTATTTGCCACCTTAGTATTGTCCCAATACGTTCCGTTGCAGACGACACCAGCGAAATGGTTTCCCAACTTTTGTACGGGGAACATTTTAAGGTATTGGATCAGAGAAAAAAATGGAGCAAGATCCGTAATGCTTTCGATAATTTTGAAGGCTGGGTCAGTAATCAGCAATTCACCTTTATTGACGAAGACCTATTTAAGGAAATGGAAAGTCTGGAATCAACAAAAATATCTTCCGAACTTATTTCATTTATAGAAACAGAGAACAATGTACTGCTTCCTATTGTCCTAGGATCGTGCATACCACAAAATTGTCCTTTAAACCACAAGTTCGACGGCTCGTTCACAGTCGGAAAACAGGACAAGGACCAACTCGTAAACAAAGCTCTTCTCTATTTAAACGCTCCTTACCTATGGGGAGGAAAAACCACTTTTGGAATTGACGGTCCGGGATTTACCCAAATGGCCTACAGAACCAACGGCTATCGTTTACTCAGAGGAGCCCAACAGCAATCTACCCAAGGGGAAGCCTTAAGTTTTATTGAGGAAAGTGAACCAGGGGATCTGGCCTTTTTTGACAATAATGATGGCATTATAGACCACGTAGGGATTATCATGGAGAACAACTATGTTATCCATTCCTTTGGCAAGGTCAGAATAGACCGGATAGACCATACAGGAATTTTCAATGCCGAAACAAATACCTATACCCATAAGCTAAGGGTAATCAAAAAAATCATATAAAAAAAGGGCCATCGTTTTGCGATAGGCCCTTTAATATATTGTTGAAATATGGTATTACTCTCCGCTAAGCTTTTTAAGGCGCAAGAAGTTTTCATTATCTCCTAAGGCACCATAAATATTCTTTAATTGAGAAAGAATGCTTTGGTTATCAGGATTCAATTTTAAGGCATCTTCCAAGATTATGGCCCCGTCACGGAACAAACTATCTTTTTTCTCCTTCAATTCATCATACCTTGCTATATCTTTTTTGGAATTGCCAAGTGAGTTCATTTCATCTATCAAACCGTTACCTTCGTTAACATAGGTTGTAGAAAGATTCAGTTGTGCATTGACATAGCCTGGATTAATTTCGATTGCCCTTCTATAAGCTTTCCTTGCATCTTCAATTAACCCTTGTTCCATATTGATAACACCAACATTGTAGAACAAATCAGGATTATCAGGAGCAACTTCCGAAGCTTCTGCCATTAAAGCCTTGAATTTCTCCTTATCGCCCATCTTATAGTAAAGATTGGCTTCGTTCAGAATCAAGTTCACATCCTTTGGATCTTTTGCCCTTGCATCCTTATAAGCATCCAACGCATTGTCATCTTGACCCAATTGTGTATATATCAAGGCAATATTCTTTACTATTTCCGTGGTTTTTGAAGGGGTCTTCTCGTCCACTGGATCTTTATAGGCCCCAGATTTAACCATTAATTCTCTTTGTGTTTTCTCCATCTCCTCGACTTCACCAGTAGACACGTTGGTAGCTTTATAAACCATTCCGCCTCCATCATAACCCAAATCCTTTAACTCATTGTAATATTTAAGTGCCTTCTCATAATGTCCTCCATTTACAGCGCTACTGGCCGCATAATAAAGATAAACAGTATCCTGAGGACTTAATTGGTACCCCATATAGAGTTTACCGGCAGCTTCCTCGTACTTTTTGTTATTGTTATCTTCCACAGCAGAATTGATCAGATCAGCGGTCATACCAGAAAGTTTTTCCTTGGCATCCGATCCGTATTTGGCCTTACCACTCTTTTCTTCTACTTCACTTACTTTTTTAAGGGAAGAAATAGCTTCATCAAAAGCACCAGCAGTTCCCTTTTTAGCCAGTTCAGCATAAGCGCTTCCCCTTAAAAAATAATATTGGGCCTGCATTTTTGGGTCTGCACTGGCAATTAGTGAGGATGCACCATCCAATGCTGTTTTTGCAGCCATGGCATCGCCCGACTTTAACGCCTTATCAGCCGTTTTTATCTCATCCTTTTGAGCAATTCCGACTACCGAAAAAAGCATAGTCGAGAGTATTAAAATATTTGTTTTCATTTCAAATTAAATTTACTTATTAGTGTTTAAATGTTATTCTTTGGTTTCCGCACTATCATTATCAAGAGCCGTGCCATCTTCTTCTTTGGCATCTACCTCCAAGGTTGTAATGTCATCTATTTCGTCTTCATCCTTCATAACTTTGGCCACAGCAGCAATGGAATCGTTGCCTTTAATATTAATAAGTCGAACACCCTGTGTTGCCCTACCCATTACTCTTAAATCCTCAACACTCATCCTAATTGCGATACCCGATTTATTGATAATCATTAAATCATCGGAGTCCGAAACATTTTTAATAGCTACCAATCCACCAGTTTTATCGGTAATGGAGATAGTCTTCACCCCTTTACCTCCTCTATTGGTGATTCTATAGTCTTCAATACTGGAACGTTTTCCGTACCCATTCTCGGACACTACCAATATTTCCTCTTCAAAATTATGCACGGCCACCATACCTATTACCTCATCATTATCATGTGCCAGGGTAATTCCACGTACACCGGATGCATTTCTACCCATAGGTCTCGTCTTTACCTCCTCGAACCTAATAGCCTTACCGGACTTTAACCCTAGGAAAATCTGACTTGAACCTGTTGTAAGTTTAGCCTCCAAAAGTTCATCGTCCTCACGAATACTTATCGCATTAATACCATTCTGTCTTGGCCTTGAGTATTGTTCCAAAGATGTTTTTTTAACGATACCCTTTTTGGTCGCCATAATAACATAATGACTGTTTACATATTCCTCATCCTTTAAATCCTGGGTACAGATGAAGGCTTTCACCATATCATCGTTCTCAATATTGATCAAGTTTTGGATAGCACGTCCTTTGGAAGTTTTGGTACCCTCCGGAATTTCATACACGCGCATCCAGAAACATTTACCCTTTTGGGTAAAGAACAACATGTATTGGTGGTTGGTACCCACGAAAAGATGCTCCAAGAAATCTTCGTTTCTAGTAGAAGATGCCTTTTGGCCAACACCACCCCTGTTTTGGGTCTTATATTCCGAAAGAGGCGTTCTTTTAATATAACCGGCATGGGAAATGGTAATTACCACTTGCTCATCAGGAATCATATCCTCCATACTTAGGTCACCACCAGCAAAATTTATTTCGGAACGACGGTTATCGCCATACTTGTCCTTAACCTCTAGCAGCTCATCCTTAATTATCTGCATCCTTCGCTCTTTCTTGGCAAGGATATCCTTTAAATCCGCAATGGTCAAGATTATTTCTTCGTACTCCGTCCTTAATTTATCCTGCTCCAGACCTGTCAATTGGCGTAAACGCATTTCAACAATGGCCTTGGCCTGAATTTCACTAAGCTTGAAGCGCTCCATAAGCTTTTCCCTTGCCTCATCAGCATTGGAGGAAGCTCTTATGATCGCAATTACCTCGTCTATATTATCCGAGGCTATAATAAGTCCTTCTAGGATGTGCGCCCTGTCTTCGGCCTTCTTCAGCTCAAACTCCGTGCGCCTTACAACCACTTCGTGACGGTGCTCCACAAAATAGTGGATCATCTCCTTAACGTTCAACAATTGTGGCCTTCCGTTTACAAGTGCAATGTTATTAACACTAAAAGAGGACTGTAAGGAAGTATACTTGTATAAGGTATTAAGTACTATATTTGGAATAGCAT
This sequence comes from Arenibacter algicola, assembly GCF_018860365.1. GTDB lineage: Bacteria > Bacteroidota > Bacteroidia > Flavobacteriales > Flavobacteriaceae > Arenibacter > Arenibacter algicola_B. The sequence goes on along the minus strand of NZ_JAHKPO010000003.1, from coordinate 416,044 downwards.
CCCTTTTAAGGATATAAACGATACGCATACCGTTCCTATCAGATTCATCCCTTATGGTAGAAATTCCTTCTATCTTTTTTTCATTGACCAGATCGGCAGTCTTCTTGATCATGTCCGCCTTGTTGATCTGATAAGGAATTTCCGTCACTACAATACTCTCTCTTCCCTGAACTTCCTCAAAATTGGCTTTCGCCCTCATTACTACACGACCACGTCCGGTATGGAAAGCCTCCTTAACCCCGTCGTAGCCATAAATTATACCACCTGTTGGAAAATCCGGTGCCTTGATATGGGTAATCAGCTCATCGATCTCAATATCGTTATTGTCAATATAGGCAACGGTACCGTCCACTACTTCCGAGAGGTTATGGGGCGGCATATTGGTCGCCATACCCACTGCAATTCCGGAAGCCCCATTGATCAATAAATTAGGTATCCTAGTAGGGAGTACCGTTGGCTCCTGTAAGGAATCATCAAAATTAAGCTGATGATCCACAGTATCCTTATCAATATCGGCCAACATATCATCCGCAATTTTACGCATACGGGCCTCCGTATAACGCATCGCTGCAGGACTGTCACCATCAACGGAACCAAAGTTTCCCTGGCCATCGACCAACATATACCTTAAACTCCACTCCTGGGCCATACGCACCATGGAATCATAAACAGAAGTATCTCCGTGTGGATGATACTTACCTAATACTTCCCCGACAATACGCGCGGATTTCTTATGGGCACTATTAGATCTAACACCTAACTCGTGCATTCCGAACAAAACCCTTCTATGCACTGGCTTTAAACCATCCCTAACATCTGGCAGGGCACGTGACACAATGACCGACATTGAATAATCAATGTAGGCAGATTTCATTTCATCTTCAATGTTAATCGGAATTAATTTTTCTCCTTCTGCCATTTAAAATCTTCTATTTATTTTTAGTTAAAAAAGCAGGACAATATACGTAAAATCGATACTATACAAGTACTTAGGACAGACTTTTGTGAAGAATTTATTAACACTTCAAATATGAGGTTCGGATAACGATTTGATTGTTAATTTTTTTGCAAATAATGGCTTATTTCGGCAAATCGACCACCTTTAACGAATATTAGGTATAGTATTTGCCATAGATTGATATAGATTTACTATTTTTAAAGTTGAAAGGATATTTTATGGACGACAATTTTTCCCCTAGAGTAAAAGATGTTATTGCTTACAGTAAGGAAGAGGCCTTAAGATTGGGTCACGACTTCATTGGAACCGAGCATTTAATGCTGGGATTACTGCGGGACGGTAATGGAAAAGCAATAAGCATTTTAGACGCATTGGACGTGGACTTGGATCACTTGAGAAGAAAAGTGGAGATATTAAGTCCCGCCAATCCAAATGCTGGCGCTGCACAAAAGGACAAAAAGAACCTGCATCTGACCAGACAGGCGGAGCGTGCGCTGAAAACAACATTTCTAGAAGCTAAATTATTTCAAAGCTCCTCTATCAATACGGCCCATTTATTACTATGTATTTTACGTAATGAAAACGACCCTACCACTAAATTACTACATAAATTAAAAGTGGACTATGATGGAGTAAAAGACCAGTTTAAATCAATGATAACAAGTGATGACGATTATATAGATTCCCCTACTTCGGAATCCTTTCCTAGTGATTCCGATGAGCCCAATGAAGAAAAAGAAGGCACTTTTGGCACTTCCGGTACCGGGCAAAAGGGAAGCAAAAAATCAAAGACCCCTGTATTGGACAATTTTGGTCGCGACCTGACCAAAATGGCAGAGGAAAACAAATTGGACCCCGTTGTGGGGCGTGAAAAGGAAATTGAAAGGGTTTCCCAAATTCTAAGTAGAAGAAAAAAGAACAATCCTCTGCTAATAGGAGAACCAGGTGTTGGTAAAAGTGCCATTGCCGAAGGACTTGCCCTAAGGATAATCAACAAGAAAGTTTCCAGAATACTATACAATAAAAGGGTAGTAACCCTGGATTTGGCTTCTTTGGTTGCAGGTACCAAATACCGCGGCCAATTTGAAGAGCGAATGAAGGCGGTCATGAACGAACTCGAAAAAAATGATGATGTAATTCTATTCATCGATGAGATCCACACTATTGTAGGTGCCGGCGGGGCCACAGGTAGTTTGGATGCTTCCAATATGTTTAAGCCAGCACTCGCGAGAGGTGAAATTCAATGTATTGGAGCCACCACTTTGGACGAATACAGACAATACATAGAAAAAGATGGTGCCCTGGAAAGACGATTTCAAAAGGTAATCGTTGAGCCTACAACCGTAACCGAGACCATTGAGATCTTAAAGAATATCAAAGGAAAGTACGAGGACCACCATAACGTAATCTACACAGATGAAGCGATAATTGCCTGTGTAAAACTTACCAATAGGTATATGACGGACAGGTATTTACCGGACAAGGCCATTGATGCCCTGGACGAGGCAGGTTCGCGCGTGCATATTGTTAATATGGATGTTCCCAAACAAATATTGGAACTGGAAAAACAATTGGAAGACGTTCGTGAACTAAAAAATACTGTCGTAAAAAAACAAAAATACGAGGAGGCCGCCAAACTAAGGGATGATGAAAAACGAATAGAAAAAGATTTGGCCATTGCCCAAGAACGATGGGAGGAAGACAGTAAGCTACACAAAGAAACCGTTACCGAGGACAATGTTGCCGACGTGGTTTCCATGATGAGCGGTATTCCCGTAAACAGGATTGCACAAACAGAAAGCAATAAATTGGCAGAATTGCCAAAACTTATCAAGAGCAATGTAATTGGTCAGGACGAAGCTGTTGCCAAAGTTGCCAAAGCGATCCAACGTAACCGGGCAGGTCTAAAAGACCCTAACAAACCTATTGGCTCCTTCATCTTTTTAGGGCAAACAGGGGTAGGTAAAACACAACTTGCCAAAATACTGGCCAAGGAGTTATTCGATTCCGAGGACGCCTTGATCAGAGTGGACATGAGTGAATATATGGAGAAATTTGCCATATCAAGACTAGTAGGTGCACCTCCAGGATATGTCGGATACGAAGAAGGCGGACAGTTGACAGAAAAGGTACGCCGTAAGCCTTATTCCGTTATTCTATTGGATGAAATTGAAAAAGCACACCCAGATGTATTCAATATGCTTCTGCAAGTGCTGGATGACGGATATTTAACAGATAGTCTTGGCAGAAAGATCGATTTTAGAAATACGATCATCATAATGACCTCCAATATCGGAGCTAGACAGCTTAAGGATTTTGGCCAAGGAGTTGGTTTTGGAACTTCCGCAAAAAAGGCCCAGGCCGACACCCATCAAAAAAGTGTTATCGAAAACGCCTTAAAGAAGGCCTTTGCACCGGAATTCTTAAACAGAATAGACGACGTTGTTGTATTTAATGCCCTGGAACGCGAAGATATCCACAGGATAATCGATATTGAGTTGAAGAAATTATACCTCAGGATCAAGGATATTGGGTATGATTTACAGCTAACCGATAAGGCCAAGGATTATATTGCCGAAAAAGGCTTTGACAAACAATACGGCGCCAGGCCACTTAAGAGAGCTATTCAAAAATATATTGAAGATGCACTGGCCGAGGAAATCGTAAATTCCAAATTGGAGGAAGGCGATACTATTCATATGGATCTTGATGAGGCCAAGGAAGAACTTACTATTAAGATCAAAAAAGCAGAAAAGTCATCCAAAACTTAAATTGGACATCTATATTAAACACAAAAAAGGAGTAGCAAAATGCTACTCCTTTTTTTTATTTATTCCCCGAGGTTTGTAAGAAATAAATCACAGTAAGCCCCATTTCATTCCACATAAACGATTAAAGTGTCTTTAATCTAATAATTTTTATAATAGTTATACTTAATTCTACATTCGCTGCAGACACACTATATAAAATACGGAGAATGAAAGTCGGACGACCCAAGAAGACTATTATCGTACGAGAATATCAACTGGACATTGGGAAAGTACAGGTATTTGACGATTACATGGTTTCTATTTTTGACGAAGGAAGCACCATAACCAAAGAAAGAGTATTTCAAATTATTGGCATTATGGAAATTCATTTCAGGAATAAAAACTTCGGTTACATAAGTTTAAGGAAGAACTCATATGCCATTGACCCAATGGTATACAATCAAATTAGGGAAATAGAGAATATTAAGGCTTTTGCTGTAGTTTCAATAAAAGAAATAGACATGCACAATTTTAATATCGAGAGACTATTTTATAAAAAACCTATGAAATTCTTCATTGATCAGGATAATGCCCTGATGTGGGTTAAAAGACGTGTAAGAACATCCAATACAGAATAAAGGTATGTCATTATCATAATTGGTAATGACATACCTTCTATTGCTCACTTTCACCAGTGGCAACATCAGGCTCAGAAACTTGAAAAAGATCTAAAAAGGCCATGCCGATATTATCCAATATACCACTGGCAATCAAGGCTTGAAAACCACATTTCTCTACCGCAATATCAGCTGCTTTTCCATGGATGTATACCCCAAAAATAGCAGCATTCAATGGAGAATAACCCTGAGCGATCATACCCGTGATTACCCCTGTTAGCACATCCCCGCTTCCACCAGTGGCCATACCTGGATTTCCTGTGGTGTTAACATAGCCCATATCCTTATATATAGTCATGGTGTTTGCCCCTTTTATAACCAAAATACAATCGTATTTTTCAGAGAACTCCTTTGCTTTTTTCAACTTGTCAAAGTCATCGGCCCATTTCCCGATTAAACGCTCCAACTCCTTGGGGTGCGGGGTTAAAACGGTCTGGGGAGGCATTTCTTGAAACAAGTCCTGATTTTTGGAAAGAATGTTCAAACCGTCAGCATCTATGACCAAAGGCAGTTTATTCCCCTTTAGAAAATTAGAAAAAGCCTTAACTGTAGTCGCGGTTGTTCCAATTCCAACCCCAATACCAACAACGCTGGGCATTATACTGAAATCAATTTTGGAAATTTCCACTTCTTCATTATCTGTAATTACCATGGCCTCCGGCAATGCCGTCTGCAATGGCAAATATCCACACCTTGGAACAAAAGCCGTTACCAATCCGCTTCCGGCCAACATACTTCCCTTTGCCGCCAAAACAACGGCCCCGATCTTTCCGTAACTTCCACCAATTATCAATGAATGGCCATAACTGCCCTTATGCGAATACTTTTCCCTGGGAATGTACATGGACAGCACTTCGTTCTTACCTATCAACTCATATTGCGGTTTCAACTTAAACATAAACTCTTGTTCCAAGCCAATATCCAGAATCTCCCAATGATCCATATATTTACCCGTTTCTGGAAGAAAAAAAGCAAGTTTAGGCACTTGAAAAGTAAGCACGTAATTTGCTTTTATTACACCTTCTTTATTGGGAAGGCCAGCCTCCATAAAAAGTCCGGAAGGCATATCTATTGAGAGAATAAACGCATTTGAGTTGTTTAGCTGCTGCATAAGCCTTACCACCCATTTATCGGGAACCCTATTCAGTCCTATACCAAAAATAGCATCAACAACAATATCATCTTTTCCTATAACGGGTAATTCCGATTGTTCATTTAGAAAATTGGGCCAAACGCCTTTCTCCTTTAATCGATCTAGGTTTATTAAAAAATCCTTGGACCTGTGTTCGCTATAGTTAACAACAAATACCTCTATATTATAATCGTGATCCTGCAAATGCCTTGCAAGTACCAGCCCATCCCCACCATTGTTGCCGATACCGCAAAACAAATGAATTTTTGTTTGGGCACCCTGCATTCTAGAATGCATCCAATTAAAAATCTGAATTGCAGCCCTTTCCATAAGCTGCTCACTGGTGATTTGTTGCTTTTCTATTGTGAATTTATCAGCTTCGTATATCTGTTTGGCATTAAAAATCTTCATTCTATAAGATATTTTAGAAAAAATTGATGATTTGGCAAAAATCCGCAAAAACATTTGATTGGGTAATCAAAAATACTACATTTGGTTCTTTATTCTTATGATGACTTTTAACAATACGGACAATAAACTACTTAATACACCATTTATAGATGGTTGCATTGCTATTACCGTTATCAGCACCACTACCCCATTGGGGTAAGCTACTACATATACGTCCGTTACACAATTTTATCAAAATTCAGTTTTTCTTACTTAATTCCATTGAACCATGAAAGTTCTAAAATTCGGTGGCACTTCGGTGGCCAACGCCAATAATATAAGCTTAGTAAAAAATATTATCGCAGATCTAGGGTCCAACAAAACCATAGTAGTGGTTTCCGCACTTGGAGGAATAACGGATCTTCTTTTAAAAACCGCCGCTTTAGCTTCTGCACAGGATCAAACCTATAAAACGATACTAAAGGAAATAGAGGACAGACACCTCTTGACCATCAAGGAACTAATCCCAATACATTCCCAGAGTAAGGTACTTAGTAAGGTAAAGAGTGAGCTAAATACCTTGGAAACTCTTTTGGAAGGGGCTTATTTAATTGGCGAGATTACACCTAAACTATCGGATAAAATTGTGAGTTATGGAGAGTTGCTATCTTCCTATATCATAGGCGAATATTTTATTGTTGAAGGAATAGATACCGTACATGCCGATAGCAGACAACTAATAAAGACAAATTCCAATTTTGGAAAAGCGGCCGTCAACTTTAATCTTACGAACAACAATATTACCGAATACGTGGACAAGTGCAATAATTCCGTAATTATTATGGGAGGCTTTATTGCTTCGGCCGTAAATGGAGATTCCACCACCCTAGGGCGTGGAGGATCGGACTATACTGCTGCCATCGTTGCAAATGCCATAAATGCGGAAGTTCTGGAAATATGGACAGATGTAAGCGGTATGTATACCGCCAACCCCAAAATAGTAAAACAGGCCATGGCCATTCCCCATATTTCTTATGAAGAAGCCATGGAGCTGTCGCATTTTGGTGCAAAGGTTCTTTATCCGCCCACGATCCAACCAGTATTGACCAAAGGAATTTCCATCGTCATTAAGAACACCTTCGATCCCAAGGCAGCAGGTACTTTGATTACCAAGAATAAGAATGGACAAGGTAAAACGGTACGGGGAATAAGCCATGTGGAGAATATTGCACTCGTATCCCTTGAAGGACCTGGCATGGTAGGAATTACAGGTATCTCCAAACGCTTTTTCGAAGTGCTATCAACTGCAGGTATCAGTGTTGTAATGATTACCCAGGCATCATCCGAACATTCCATCTGCATAGGAATAGACAATCAGGATGCAGACCATGCAGTACAAGTTATCAATGATGCATTTGACATTGAAATTTCCCTCGGAAAAATAAAACCGGTAATTGCGGAGAAAGATTTGGCCATCATTGCCCTTGTCGGCGATAACATGAAAAGTCACCAAGGACTTAGCGGAAAAATGTTCAGCACCTTAGGTAAGAACAACGTTAATATACGCGCCATAGCCCAAGGTGCATCCGAAAGGAACATATCTGCCGTTATCCTTAAGGAAGATGTAAAAAAAGCTCTCAATACATTGCATGAGGAATTTTTTGAGGAAAATATAAAACAGTTGAATCTGTTTGTCATGGGTGTGGGTAATGTAGGTGCCAAATTTTTGAACCAAATACAATCACAAAAAAAGTATTTAAAAGAGAAGTTAAAACTCAATATAAGGGTTATTGGTATGTCCAATTCCAGGACCATGATATTCGATGAAGATGGCATAGCCCTTAAGAACTGGGAAGAATTGCTAAGCAAGGGAGAAAAGACCGATCTAGACCTGTTCTTCCAAAAAGTAAAAAAACTGAATTACCGAAATAGCATCTTTGTTGACAATACCGCCAGCCAAGAGGTTTCGGAAACTTACAATTCATATTTAAGGAACAGCATATCCGTTGTTACCTGTAATAAAATAGCCTGCTCATCGGCCTATGATAATTATCAGGAGTTAAAGGATCTAGCCAGACAGTACAATGCACCATTTCTTTTTGAAACAAATGTTGGTGCGGGATTACCCATTATCGATACATTAAAGCATCTAGTAGCATCAGGGGACAAAATATTAAAAATTCAAGCGGTACTTTCAGGTAGTTTAAATTTCGTTTTCAACAATTTCAACGATAGTACCACCTTTCATGATGTGGTAAAGCAAGCCCAAGAAGAAGGCTACACGGAGCCAGATCCCAAAATAGATTTAAGTGGGGTGGATGTAATGCGAAAAATATTGATCCTGGCCAGGGAAAGTGGAAATGTACTGAACATAGAGGACATTCAGAACAATCCTTTTCTACCACAGGAGAGTTTGGAAACAACCAACAATGAGGATTTCTTCAAATCTTTGACCAAGTATGAAGCATCGTTTCAAGAGATGTACAAAAAAGCGGTTGAGGAAGACAGTAAATTGAAATATGTGGCGCAATTCGAAAACGGAAAAGCCAGTGTAGGTCTGCAAAGGATACCCAAGGGACATGATTTCTATAATTTGGAAGGCAGTGATAATATCGTATTGTTCTACACAGAACGCTATCCCAACCAACCTATGATTATAAAAGGCGCTGGGGCCGGAGCCGATGTTACTGCCTCTGGAATTTTTGCAGATATTATACGTATAGGTAATTTTTAAAAGTGCCCCACAAGTTTGAAATTTATTTGATGAGAAATGAAAACTAACGAAATTAGAATTTTCTGTCCAGCTACGATAGCCAATGTTTCCTGTGGCTTTGATGTTCTGGGGCTTGCTTTGGATTCCGTAGGAGATGAGATGGTGGTAAGGAAAACCACTGAAAAAGGAATAAAGATTACCAAGCTTTCAGGACAGGATCTACCTACCGAAACCCTTCAAAATGTTGCCGGAGTTGCCGGTTTGGCCTTGTTGGCGGAAAGTGATCATGTAGGTGGTTTTGAGATAGAAATTTACAAGAAAATAAAAGCGGGTAGCGGTATAGGAAGCAGTGCAGCCAGTTCTACGGGAGCGGTATGGGCTATGAATCAACTACTGGGCAGCCCCTTTAGCAATCTGGAGTTGGTAAAATTTGCTATGGAAGGAGAGCGATTGGCCAGTGGGGTTGCCCATGCTGACAATGTTGCCCCTGCCCTGTTCGGAGGCTTTACCTTGGTGCGCAGTTACCAACCATTGGACATAGTGAAAATTCCGACTCCTCCAGAATTATACGCAACGGTAATACACCCGCAAATAGAAGTAAGGACCTCAGACTCCAGACGAATCCTAAAAACATCCATTTCCCTGGAAGACGGTATAAAGCAATGGGGAAATGTGGGTGGCCTTATTGCTGGGCTATTTACCAATGATTACGACCTAATAGGCAGGTCCTTGGTAGACCATATCATAGAACCCATTAGATCCATTCTTATTCCGGGATTTGACAAGGTAAAGGAAGATGCCATAGAAGCAGGTGCCCTGGGCTGTGGTATCTCAGGCTCGGGCCCATCTATATTTGCGCTAAGCAAAGGCAAGGATACTGCCCTTAAAGTGGCCGAGGCTATGAGAAAGGTATATGAAAAAATTGGGGTCGACTATGACGTACATGTTTCAAAAATAAATACACAAGGGATTAAAATACTGGAAAGCTAATGTATTATATCCTTCAGGTCACTTAAGTCAGAACTCAAAAATTACAACTCATTCTAACAACAATAAATATGAACTTTTATAGCCTAAATCAACAAGCACCCAATGTATCTTTCAAAGACGCAGTTATAAAAGGAATTGCCCCAGATCGTGGGTTATATTTTCCGGAAATAATCGAGGCACTGCCAAATGATTTTTTTAACAAGATAGAAGATTATTCCAATCATGAAATTGCCTTTTTGGCCATACAACAATTTGTGGGCAAGGATATTCCTGAAGACGTGCTTAAAGAAATTCTTGCCGATGTTTTGGATTTTGATTTTCCCGTTGTGGAAATTGAGGACGACGTGGCCGTATTAGAACTTTTTCATGGTCCTACCTTGGCCTTTAAGGACGTGGGCGCAAGATTTATGGCCAGATGCCTTGGCTATTTTTCAACCGAAAATACTAAAGATGTAACCGTATTGGTAGCTACTTCCGGAGATACCGGAGGTGCAGTGGCCAATGGATTTCTTGGAGTGGACGGAGTTAAGGTTGTTATTCTATACCCTAGTGGAAAGGTCAGCGATATTCAAGAAAAACAGTTGACCACATTGGGCAAAAACATTACTGCCCTAGAAGTTGAAGGCACTTTCGACGACTGCCAAAACATGGTAAAAACAGCTTTCTTGGACGAAGAGTTGATCCAAAACATGCAATTGACCTCGGCCAATAGTATCAATGTGGCCAGATGGCTTCCACAAATGTTTTATTTCCTGTTCGCATACAAGGAGATGAAGTCCAAGGGCAAGGATATTATATTTTCTGTCCCTAGCGGAAATTTTGGAAACATCTGTGCAGGTATTATGGCACAAAGACTGGGAATGCCCTGCAAACATTTTATTGCCTCAACGAACGTCAATGACGTGGTTCCTCGTTACATGGATACAGGAGCATATGACCCAAAAGCTTCCATCGCCACCATTTCCAACGCCATGGATGTTGGTGATCCCAGTAATTTTATTAGGATAAGGCATTTGTACGAAGATAATTTTGGGGAGCTGTCCAAAAACATATCTTCTTATTCATTTACAGACATGGAAACCAAAGAAGCCATGTTGAAATTATACAACGACTTTACTTATGTGGCCGATCCCCACGGGGCCGTAGGTTATTTGGGCTTAAAGAAGTATCAACAAACCCATCCGGATACTTACGGCATTTTTCTAGAAACTGCGCACCCTGTCAAGTTCTTGGATGTCGTGGAGGATACCATTCGTGAAAATATTGATTTACCGGAGAGTATTGTAAAAGTAATGGGCAAAAAGAAAAAGTCGATTAAAATCTCCCTATATGACGAGCTGAAAGGTTACCTATTGGGTAAATAAAATGCTTTATCTTAGTTAAAGATTTTTTTACACTTGGCCAATGCCGAGGCTATTACCTGGTGCATATCGTAGTACTTATACTCGGCCAGCCTTCCTCCAAAAATGATATTGTCCCTTTCGGATAAGGTCTTGTACTTGGAGTATATGTCACTGTTTCGTTGATCATTGATGGGATAATAAGGCTCCTTATTGCCAGACCATTCCGTAGGGTATTCTTTTGTTATTACGGTCTTTTTCTGTGTTCCAAATTCAAAATGCTTATGCTCTAAAATCCGGGTATATGGAATGTCTGAAGCTGTATAATTTACGACTGCATTACCCTGATAATTTTCCATATCCAGGGTTTCATGCTTAAAATCCAGACTCCTATATTCCAGCTTACCATATTGGTAATCATAAAACTCATCAATCTTGCCTGTGAACACTACCTGATCGGCCATTGCGACCAATTCCCTTTTATCCTTAAAAAAGTCGACCTCTAAGCGAGTTTCTATGCCTTCCAACAAACCATTGATCAACTTATTGTAACCCCCGATGGGAATTCCTTGGTATTTGTCATTGAAATAATTATTATCGAAGGTAAATCGCAACGGCAATCTTTTTATAATAAAAGCAGGCAGTTCCGTGGCTTTTCGTCCCCATTGTTTCTCCGTATACCCTTTTATCAACTTTTCGTAGATATCCTTACCAACCAGAGACAAGGCCTGTTCTTCCAAATTTTTTGGATTTTTAACCCCTACCTCCTTTACTTGTTCAGCAATAACCGACTTAGCTTCTTCAGGCGTCTTTACCTTCCATAACTGATAAAAGGTGTTCATATTGAAGGGCAAATTATAAAGTTCATCCTTATAATTGGCCACGGGTGAATTGGTATATCTATTAAATTCAACAAAACTATTTACATAATCCCAAATTGCTTTGTCATTGGTATGAAAAATATGGGCTCCGTACTTATGAACATTTATACCTTCCACTTCCTCGCAATAAACATTACCTCCAAGATGTGGACGTTTATCAATTACCAGACATTTTTTTCCTTTCTTCTTGGCCTCGTGGGCAAATACGGCGCCAAAAAGTCCAGCTCCCACAATAAGGTAGTCGTATTTCATTATAGGTAGATTAGTATCCAATAGGAATAAAAAAGTAAAACTAGTGTATATTATAACGTTTACGAATTGAAATCAAAAAAAAAATCCCCTTTGCCATAACATGGTTATATTTGTAGAGCTTAAAGAACCGACCCAAAATGGCCAATTTATATTATATCTCCCGAAATTACAAAGCTACCAACAGTGCGGCCTCCAAGCCGAAAACAGATTGTGAGCGAATCTTGGACACCATAGGTTTCCGAAATTTAGGATTTAAACAGACTACTTATGCAAGTTCTGCTATTGGTGCGGTAGTAAGTTTTTTTGGAATAACCAAGGGCGTAATTCGTTTGCCAAAAAATTCCACTTTGGCCATACAATACCCTCTAAGCAAATATTACAAATACATCACTACCATAGCCGGAATAAAAAAATGCAAAATCGTGTTGATTATTCATGATGTTAAATACCTCATGGGAAAAAACAAGGATATTGCCCGGGAAATGAAAAAATTCTCATGTGCCGATGTAATCATTGTACATAACGACAACATGAAAAAATGGTTCGAGCAACAAGGGGCTACTGCCCAATTGATCCCCCTATACATGTTCGATTATTTGGATAACAACAGTAGCTATACTGCTCCGGAACTTTCTAACAATGGCCTATTCGATGTAGTTTTCGCCGGTGGCTTGGGAATAGCAAAAAGTGCCTTTATCTATAAATTGGATGCCTTAAAAAATAATAGTTTTCATTTAAAACTATACGGTAGCGGTTTTATCAAAGACGATGTGGACCCGGCCAATACCATCATAAGTTTTGAGGGCATGTATTCCCCGGATGAAGTTGCCAAACACATAAGAGGTTCCTTCGGTTTGGTCTGGAACGGGAATTCCATTGACGAATGTGCCGGTCATTTTGGGCAATACCTTTTATATAACAATCCCCATAAGACATCTCTATACTTACTCTGTGGCCTTCCCATCATTATATGGGACAAAGCTGCCATTGCCGCTGTGATTAAAGAACGCCAATTGGGCATTTGTATTTCCTCCTTGGAGGAGTTGGACGGTAAATTAAAAAACCTGTCCCATGAAGACTACCAAAAAATGGTAAAAAATGTAGCCGAAGTCAGAAAAGAAATCATTTCCGGTGGATTTTTAAAAGCAGCTATGGATAAGGCACTCCTAGCACTTTCTTAGTACCCTGTATCGAAATATTTAATCCAATGGTGGCAATTTAAATTGATCCAGCGGACTGGATTGTTTCATCACTGCCTCTATAGCTTCCGTTGTCCTAGGGGCCATTCCCGATAAATTAACAGGACCATTTTTGGTGATAAGAATATCGTCTTCGATCCTTACGGCTATCCCCCACCACTTTTTATCGCAATCGCTCCCCTCCGGAATGTAAATTCCTGGTTCCACTGTAATCACCGTATTTTCCTTAAAGGGCTGATAAGTGCCCTTATCATGAACATCCAATCCCAAATAATGGGATGTGCCATGTGGAAAATAATTTCTGGCCTCCTCCGGGCTTCCAATAATTCCCAGCTTCATCAACCCTCTGGCAACAACTTCACTAGCGGCCTGCCCAGGGGCCTGAAAAGAAGCCCCTATTACACTAGCCCTTATCCCCGCCTCTTGTGCATTGTATACAATATCGTAAATTTGTTTTTGTTCCTTTGAAAATTTGCCATTGGCCGGAATGGTCCGGGTTACATCGGCAGTATAACCATGATATTCGGCTCCTAAATCCATCAAAACCAAATCGTTCCCAACCTTAGGTTTATTATTCTCTATATAATGTAGAATACAGCCATTATTGCCTCCACCCACAATGGAAGGATACCCCTCATATTCGGCACCGTACTTCTTATAAACAAACTCATGCACCCCTTGTATTTCCATCTCGGACATATTGGGATGCATGGCCTTCATAACCTCTATTTGCCCTACTGCCGAAATCTCCACGGCCTTCTTCAGAAGTACCAACTCTTCTTTGGTCTTAACTTCCCTTAAGGTGTTCATTATTTCCTCCAACTTAGCGCTGTTAAGGTTATTGGATTTCAATTGCAGGGCCACTTTTTCCTTGATTTCGATCCGGGACCTATCATCTGAAGCCTCCACAAAATCGACCAACAATTTGTCCGATTTTAATTCCTGGTAATAATTTAAATACCTCCCCAGGGTTTGGGCCACATTGGCACTATTTTCCAATTCCGTTGACTTGATCATGCTGTAAAGCTGTTGTTTGGTGGCATCGTAATCTGACGGATAATTGGATTTTTCCTTAAATGTCCTTATCAAATCAAATATATCAGCTGGGTCATTGGTATCCCTAAAATCATTATTAAAATCAAAAAACAGTACATTTTCAAACTGGGAAAAATCAATATCCGAATTTAAAAATTCTTCCGCATTAAACGCTTGTTCAAACCCCAATTGCCCTTTAACCCCTTCTACTCCCAATCGTTTTCCATTCCACTGTTCGGCCTTTTCATCCCTTTTCTGGGCATAGAGCACCTCATCATAATTATTCCCTTCCTTATCCTTTTGCATTTCGGAAAATATGAGCAAAAGAGCATTAGGTTCCTTGTATCCAGTTAAATAATAAAAATCCGGATCTTGATGGTATATATAATCCACGTCGTTCGCCCTATTCCTAACGGCTGCGGCAAAAAATACCGCCACACTATTTGGAGGCATAGCCTTGCGCACTTCCTGACGCCTTCCCTTATGAAAATCTGCAGGTAGAAAATCGTTGGGAACTTCCTGGGCCTGAAACCAAGATGTTAAAAAAAGAAATAAAGAAATCATTATTAAATTCCTCATAGTCATCATTAAATTAATGTTTAAAAATAATCAATTATAATACCACATTGATTAATACTTCGCCAGAAAACTTGGAAAAGCAAACTGGACAATCCCTAAAGGGACAAAAAATGTTCACTGCTCGGTTAAAAAGTGAACATCCCTCCTCCCCCAAATTATCAAAGTAAGAATTCAAATTAACATTAATTTGTGCAAAACAAAAAGTATATAGATTCTCCCTTAGATTAATTTTCGATATTTTTACGCCTCAAATTATTCAAATGAAAAACACCGCATTGACAAAAACCCATGAGGCATTGGGCGCTAAAATGGTACCGTTCGCAGGATACAATATGCCTGTTTCTTATGAAGGAGTTAATATAGAACACGAAACAGTCCGCAAAGGAGTGGGCGTTTTTGACGTATCCCACATGGGTGAGTTCTTAGTAGGAGGCCCCAAGGCATTGGATCTCATACAAAAAGTAACTTCCAATGATGCTTCCAAATTGACTATTGGTAAGGCACAATACAGTTGTTTGCCTAACGAAACTGGCGGTATTGTGGATGACCTTATAGTCTATAAAATTAAAGATGAACAATATTTATTGGTGGTAAACGCATCCAATATTGATAAGGATTGGGAGCACATTAGTAAATATAATAAAGATTTTGGTGCAGATATGCGCAATATATCCGAAGGGTATTCCCTTCTGGCCATTCAGGGTCCCAAAGCCGTTGAAGCTATGCAAACGTTGACGTCCATAGATTTAAGCGCAATTAAGTTCTACAGCTTTGAGGTAGCAGATTTTGCCGGTATTGATAACGTAATTATTTCTGCCACCGGCTATACCGGTTCAGGAGGTTTTGAAATATACTGCAAGAATGAAGAAGTACAACAGATTTGGGACAAGGTTTTTGAAGCTGGTGCCGCCTATAACATAAAACCTATTGGACTTGCCGCCAGGGACACCTTACGCTTGGAAATGGGCTACTGTTTGTACGGCAATGATATCAATGATACTACATCGCCACTGGAAGCAGGCCTAGGATGGATTACCAAGTTCAGCAAGGATTTTGTGAACAGTGGATCCCTAGCCAAACAAAAGGAAGAAGGTGTTACCAAAAAACTGGTTGCTTTTGAGTTGGATGAAAAAGGGATTCCAAGGCACGATTATGACATTGTTGATGCTTTGGGAAATAAAATAGGGGTGGTAACCTCGGGCACCATGTCGCCATCCATGGGAAAGGGCATTGGTTTGGGGTATGTACCCACAGACTTGTCCCAAATTGGCAGTAAAATCTATATTCAAATTAGAAAAAATGCGGTTCCTGCTACCATCGTTAAACTCCCTTTTTATAAGGTTTAACAGATGTAGTGGTTGAGTTTTGCAAAAGGAGGTGATAGAATGAACAAAATACTCATTTTAGGAGCAAGCGGTTTTATAGGCAATGCCATTTACAAGGAATTGAATTCCTATTTTGACACCTATGGCACTTATTACTCTTCAAGAAAGAGCTTTGAGAACAATCAACAGTTCTTCCGCTATGACCTTGAAGAAGATGACGTTCATGATATTTTGAACAAAGTAAAACCCGACTTAATAATTTCTGCACTAAGGGGAAATTTCCAAGCACAGGTAATGGCCCATCAACATATAGTGGAATACATCCAAAAAAGGGATTGCAAATTGTATTTTATATCCTCTGCCAACGTATTTGATGCCTATAGCAAATACCCATCCTATGAAAATGACAAGACCTTGTCCGAAAGTATCTATGGCCGACTGAAAATTAAAATAGAAAATATGCTTCTGAGGATACCTGTTTCTAAAATGGCCATTCTTAGGGTGCCCATGGTTTTTGGCATAAATTCACCAAGAATTAAGGAAATAAAGAATGCCCTATCCAATAAGGAACCTATTGAGGTATTCCCCAACCTAATTATAAATGTTACCAACGATGATAAACTAACACAACAAATACATTACCTTATAAATCACAATAAAACGGGTACTTTTCATTTGGGAAGTGTAGACCTAATACACCATGAAGATTTTATAAAGGAAATTGTAAACCGTTTGGGCAACTACCATCCCATATATAAACATGTTTTTACCACCAATGAAGACCGTTATTTGGCGGTGCTACCAAAAACGAATCAGCTTCCAAAGAATTTATTATTCAACTATCAGGAGATAATAGACCATCATATCTTTAGTGAATAAGCCACTTGGAATTGTACTGTTTTAATTAACTTTATAAAAAATAGAGACATGAAAAAATTATCGGAATTGGAAATAGAAAAGCGATTGGAGGAATTGGACGGTTGGGATTATGTTGATGGTGCTATAGAAACGTCATTTGAATTTAAAAATTTCAAGGATGCCTTCTCCGTAATGACCAGAATCGCCTTTGAATGTGAATCCCAAAATCATCACCCAGATTGGAGCAATGTCTACAATTCCCTTAATATAAGACTTTCCACCCATGATGCGGAGGGAGTTACCGAAAGGGATTTTAAATTAGCGCACAGTATTGAGGAAATTATTGTAAGCAACTAAGCTGAACACTTGCGCCGGTAGTAAAAATTATTAAATTTGTTCCATATTATTCTAATAAAACTAAGAAATGGGAAGAGCTTTTGAGTTTAGAAAAGCACGTAAAATGAAAAGGTGGTCCGCAATGTCAAAGGCCTTTACCAGAATAGGCAAAGACATTGTTATGGCTGTAAAAGAGGGAGGGCCAGACCCGAGCTCCAATGCGCGATTAAGGGCCGTTATTCAAAATGCCAAGGCGGTAAACATGCCCAAAGACAATGTGGAAAGAGCCATTAAAAGGGCATCTGACAAGAGTTTGGGCGACTTTAAGGAAGTGCTTTTTGAAGGATACGCACCCCATGGAATTGCAATTTTAGTAGAAACTGCTACGGACAACAATACAAGGACAGTTGCGAATGTTAGAAGTTACTTCAACAAATGTAACGGTAGCTTGGGAACTTCGGGTTCTGTTGAGTTTATGTTCGACCATACTTGTAACTTTAGGATTCCCGCTGAAGGCATAGATCCGGAGGAGTTGGAATTGGAAATGATCGACTTTGGGGCCGAAGAAGTTTTTGCCGATGAGGATGGTATTTTGATCTATGCTCCCTTTGAAAGTTTCGGAGCCATTCAGAAAGAATTGGAAAATAGAGAGATTGAAATTCTATCTTCCGGTTTTGAACGTATACCACAGGTTACCAAGGCCCTGAGTGAGGAAGAAGCAGCCGATGTTGAAAAACTCCTGGAAAAAATAGAAGAGGATGATGATGTGCAGAATGTATATCACACCATGCAGGAATAATAATTCACTTTAATGACAAAAATAAAAAGAGGCCCTTGATCGGGCCTCTTTTTATTTTTAATAGTTTAATGTTTTTTTGTTCTAAATCAATTCCAATATCTGGAAATTTCCATCTTTAGTGCAGTTCTTCATCCGCTCCTATTAGTAAAGATTTGTTCAACGTAAGAACAACAGTTCCCTCATCCTCTGTTGGAGTAACCGAGGTTATAAAATTATTCAGTTGGTTTCCTGAAGTTACAATAGGATTACCATACCAGTTATTTCCATTGTTTACAAAGATATTATTGGTAATGGTAGTTTTGGAATCATGTTTAAAACCTCCACCGGTATTGATAATGGTCCCCGTATTTCCCTGAAAAAGGTTCCCATCAAAAAGAGTATTATTGGTCCCTAACGTATCCTCGCCCCACGATGGGGTATCGCCAATCTTACTTGAAAAAGTAAACAGCAATCGGCCAGTATTATTAACGAATTTAGAGTTTAATATCTGGTAGCGGTTTACCCCCTTGAAACTGGCTATTTGATCATAATTCCGGCTAAAGATGCAATTATCAATTTTTACATAATGCTCCGTTGAAAAGATTAAGCCCCTATTGGAAATAAATGACGATCCCGTAATTGTAATTCTATTGGTATAATCATTTTCATTGTCCGAAGTATAATTGGGAGTAGATCCCCAATAGCTTCTAAATAAGGTGGCAGAATTATTTTCAAAAATGGAATTGGAAATGGTAATAGATGAATTGTCTCCCTTGGACCAAAACGCAGTTTGATTGGAAACACCGGTAACCCTTATTTCAGAAGCCTTTACAGCTGAGCCCGAAACGGCAAAAATAGTTCCGTCATTGTAATTATCTGCAGTATCAGTAAAGGTAAATCCGGAGATATCCAAACTAAAACCTTTATTAACCACGAACATACGATAATTCCCCTCCCCCGAGATAGTGATATGCTTCGCCCCTGGTCCAGTAATGGTGAGATTATTATTGATGGGAGGCAGATCTGAAGATAATCTAAGAGTGCCCGCCAATCCTTCCAAAAAACTTATTTTATCGATATTAGAATCAGCATTGGCCGTATTTATGGCCCAACGCAAAGTACCCTTACTATTATCGTCGTCAAGACCAGTAACCAATACCTCAGTTTGTGCAATGGATTTGGAAAAACTGAAAACGATAATTAAAAAAACAATTATTTGATTTCTTTTCATTCTCGATGGAATTAATACTATAAATGCTAATTAAATCAACGTTATTCCTTACTAGAAATAGGCTTATACCTTGTTCCTTGTTAACGTATTAAGATCAAAATTAGTATTCCGCACCTAAAAAAGGATTTATTATAGCCCCAAAGATGTGTAAGTGTCTGAAAATGTTGTGTAAAGCCGCTATTGTGCAGTTTGATTTTAAGACGCCTACCAATTCCATGATAAAACCTAGGCTGTTTCTAAAATATAACTGGTTTTAATGATTTGTATCGGCCCGCATATCCAAATAGCCTAGTCATAGTTCCAACTGCAAGAAACTAGGAATGGGTAATTACTTATCAATTTAGGAATCATTTTAAACAAAAAAAAGCACTGGGCTAGCCCAGTGCTTTTTTTTGAACACTAAATTATATTTTACAATCCACTGGGCACTTCCCCTGCAACATTGAAATTAGTCACCAACAGCGAGAAATCTTCCAATCCTACACTACCATCCCCATTAAAGTCTGCACGAGCATCATAGCCTGTATCCCCAAAACCTATATTAAAGGTGGTTACCAAGACAGAGAAATCCTCTAAGCCTACTGTATTGTCGTTGTTAGCGTCCCCAACTCTTAGTTCCCCTATATTGAGATTATTGTCACCTGCCTCTAAGGTCATGGTCGACACTTTTTGTAAATGCATTCCGGATTTGACAGCAATTTCATAGGTGCCTTGCGGAATTCCTACCATTACAGCTTCTCCATTGGAAGTTCCTATAGGATTAAACTCCAGCAAAGGTGTAGTAGCACCTACTTCATATAGAGCAACCGATAAATCAATACTGTGATCGGTACGACCCTGTAAGCTATAGGAAACGGTCAAATCGGATGCTGCTGCAGTAGGATCAAACTCCAATACGATGATATTGGATGCAACGCTATTTATTCCATTGGCGCCAGTTACTACAGCAACGAAATGATTAAGGCCACCGTTTGGCGTTCCGGCCGCTCCCGTTGTTTGTGTTAGGGTAACCGGAATATTGGCAACCCCCGATGCATTTAATTGAGTGGTATATAACTCCTTGGCCATGGCTTCATTAGCCTCAAAAGGATCTATATCATACCCTATAGAAGGATTACCTGCATCAATATATAATCGTCCATCTACACGCAATAGACTAATCAGTGCATTTGGCTGGCCTGTAATCTGCACAACTTGATTCGCCTGCGTCACCAATCTGGAACCATTTGATCCATCAACCAAAATGGAAGGTGCCACCAAACTATTACTATCACTATTTACAATAGCATCCGATCCTCCTAAGGAACCTTCATCATACAAGCTTGTTGTATAAACAACCCCACTGGCAAACTCTATTGTAATTGTCGCCCCGATCAGTTCAAATCCCGAAATAGAACCTGCATCACCGGATGATAAATCGCCCTTGATGGTTGTCGGATCCATATCAACGCCAAACACAAACGACTCTCCAGGATTAAAATCAGTAAAATCCAAAGATAAAACATCATAACCTTCCTGATTATTAGTGCCATTGTGGGGTTGCGCAAATACACTCACGCAATCTGCATTGTCCGAACCTCCGTTCCCTGGTACTGTTAATCCAACAGCACTGGAGGAACTACCCGCATTACCAGCCGTTAAACATTTGGCAACACTATCTCCTGCGGTTCCCACTGGATCAAAAACTACATCCATCATAAATCCAGAAGATGTATTAATAGTAACATTTACTATATCATCATCACCAGTATTGTCAATAAAGAAGGAATTATTTCCATAAGTTGACGCTGCTAGATCACCTCCGGGGGTAACCTTAACCGTAGCTTCCGGATTGCCTATTGGCAAGGCGGTAACATTCCAATTAAAGTTAATCACCGTACTTGAAGAAGGATCACAAGCATCACTTACCGTTACCGCAACATTGTAAGGACTGTTTTCAGAGGCCCCAGGTGAACCACCAACATTTTGTGAAGATTGTGGTCCGTTGAGCAAAGTATTATTTATACCCGTACTTGCTTCATCTATATGAGCTAGGGCAATTCGATCTATCTTATGTCCTTCCGAACGCTCACTCATAGAAATACTATAGGTACCAGTATTTTCAAAGTAGGCATAAACAGGAAAACCATTGTTATCTATGGTACGGGTGTTCCAAACATTTGAAATTGAATTAGTGTATACTTTAAAAAAACCATTTATACCTGGATTTTCATTCCCGTGATCTGTTCTACCCTGAGCATTGCCTTTGGGCCAGTAAAAAGTCTTGTTTGTACTTGTTGGATCGCTCAATTCATTTAGAAACTCTTGGGTTCCTGTTAGCACACCACCTTGAACTGCGAAAAAATGAACATCGGGTGTGTTTTCTATTTTAAACCATGTATCATTCCTATCGCTAGAACTTGAACCTGAAATAGCCGATTTAACATGAAAACGGTATACCCCGGGCGTGGTAATCTCTACATTATAATTTACTGTTTGTCCGTTGAGATTGGAAAAATGATCGGTACTAGCCACCATATAGGTTGTGCCCGAATTGGTTTCAAGATTCCATCCTCCTGACGTATCCACGAAATCGGTTTCTGCTTCTATAATTACCAATCCATTGTTTTCCTTAAAAGCCCCAGCTGTACCACTTCCCGTGCCACCTAATATAGTACCCGAAATAATACCTGTTGCGGGGTCAATAGAAAGATTTGGCGGTAAATTTGTTGCAGAATAACTTAAAGGGCCACAAGGATCAGTATTTTCATCATTGGCCACTATTTGAAGGTTTACCGCGCCTCCATCCACACCCATCTGTGCGCCTGGATTGGCTACTACCGGAGGTAAACCTGAGGTTGGATTACCACTAACTTCAACTATTTCTATCGCCTTAAGGGAGGGGTTCTGTACACCGTGAATAAATTGAAGATCCAAGGTGCCATCTGTAATCGTTACCCTATAGGATACCATAAAGGCTCCTAAAGCCCCTGCTCTTGCAAAGGGGTCAATATCATTAAATGCACTGGGCACCGATCCTTCAACTGAAACGTCGAAAACCCTTTGTCCTGCCGCCGTTATTTGATTGTACAACTCCGCAAAATAAAGCCTTACCTCAACCTCTGTCCCCGTATCTATTGGGAATTGCCACAACATTTCAGGGGCACCCTCAGCGTCATATCTTTCTGTAACAAAAATACTACTTGGTGTCCCAGAAGGAAGTGATGCATGTGTCATATTTATTGGGCCTTTATAAGCAGAACCGGCAGATTGATTATATAATCCACCTGTTGCGGTTGCTGCTGCCAAATATGGAGAGTTTCCAGCTATCCCAAAAGTACCCTGATCGACACTCCAATCCGGATTGGGCGTGTCTGTTGCAGTAATTAATTCACCTCCTGCATTTATTCGGTATAAAATAGTTGAAGTCTCTTCGCCACTGGTAACACCTACACTCGTAGATCCATTGCTTCCATAAGCCATAACCAAAGTAGCTACTTCTCCTGTCTGGGAACCTGTATGTTCAATTTGAATTGTCTTAGTAGCACCTGCCTCGATTAAAAAGCTGCTTGACCCAAGAATCGTAAAATTTGAAGCATTGGAACCGGTAAGTGCCAATGACTTAACATAAACTCCCTGATTTCCTCCTGAAATACTTATCAATAAATCCTCAACTCCCCCTTGTGGTACCGTAATGTTGGAGGGCACAGATAGAGTACTTGCAACAATTGATGTCCCAGTTGGATTATCAGAGCCATAAACTTCCATTTTAGTTTGGTTGCCACCTCCTTGATTGGGAGACCCTGAAGTAATCCAAATACCATCACCGGATACAATACCTTGAGTACCGTGACGTGGATTGTTCAAATCGCTTAAAGAAGACCATGTATTAGTGTTTACATCCAAGGCATCTGTATTGGCATATGCCTGACCATTTCCTTCACCACCAATTACGACCACTTTTCCATTAAAAGTAACTGTTCCGGAAGCAGCACGCGGAGTAGGCAAATTACTGGATGCCGGTAGGGTTATCCACGTTTTACTAACAAAATCATATACATCCACCTCAGGAATAACGGGAGCAAAAGTTCCTCCATCACCACCTGTAAGTCTACCACCTACTACATATAATTTATTGCCAACAACGGTAGCGTGAAAATGATCCCGTGCCCGTGGCACATCTCCCAAGACTGTCCATTTGCCAGTAGCTGGATCAAACTCATCAAACCATGCGATATAACCTCCATTATGCCCAATGGTGTTTCCTGCTATAACATAAAACTTATTATTGTACATCACCAATCCGGCAGAACCTCTTTTACGTGCATTGGGTATGGCAGGACCTTGAATCCAAGTATCAGAAACAGGATTGTACATATAAATATTATCGGCCGGAGCTTCATTGGGGTATCCATTATCCTTAAAGGATCCAATAACCCAAATTAATCCTTGATAAGCAACAGCTTGGAAGTGATTAAATTCGAATGGGGCCGTTGAGGCTGCCTGGGACCACGTATTGGTATTGTAGTCATAAATTTCTACCTTTTTGGCATTTTCCCTACCTCCGAATAAATAAAATTTATCTCCTGCTTGTACAAATGAGTTTTCGTGTCTAGGAGTATGTTCTGTTACATTGGTTATATTGGTCCAATCTCCACTAACGGTACCTCCGGAGCTAATAATCTCAATACCCTTAATATTAGGGTTTTCAATTCCTTTGATAAAATCAATATCAAGGTTTCCATCATTTACCTCTACCACAAAACTCTCGACTCCTACAGTAGCAAACCCATATTTTGCTGTTTGATCCAAATCGTTCAGTACAATTTGGCCTTCAATGGCTACATCGAATACGCGCACTCCTGGAGCGTTGGCTCCAGCCCATACCTCGGCAAATAACAAATTAATGGTATATGTCCCCTGCGACAGTGGAATATCCCACTGCATATTTCCGGGTACAGCCAATGTATTATATCTTTCTGTAGCAAATATATTATTGGGATAGGATGTATTGTTGACAAAAGTGCCTGGAAGTGCTG
This sequence comes from Arenibacter algicola, assembly GCF_018860365.1. Lineage (GTDB taxonomy): Bacteria > Bacteroidota > Bacteroidia > Flavobacteriales > Flavobacteriaceae > Arenibacter > Arenibacter algicola_B. Next base: position 391,602 of record NZ_JAHKPO010000003.1, on the reverse strand, counting down.
CCCCGTAAGTTTTATCCTCTGTTGAAGAATTTACATATACGGAAGGTGTTCCGTTTTGTGCATTACCATTGGCGCCACTTGCTGCCTGATCCTCTCCCCAATTTATTGGAGACGCATCGTTGGAAGCAATAATGTTACCCCCTGCGTTAATGCGGTACAACACATTGTTAGGAGCATTGGGATCATTAACCGTCCAAGCAAAATTTACATTAGCTGGTGTTGATGATGGTTTGCTCACCGTAACGGTAACATTGTACTGTCCTGCATCTGCTGCATAGGAAGAAATGGTTCCCAATATAGCTCCTTGGGTTGGCTCTATACTCAAGCCAGGAGGCAATCCAGTTACAGAAAATGTGAAATTCTCATTAGGATCCCCACCACTAGCTGTAATATTCAGTACGGGTGTTTCTCCAGGATTGTTTATCTGATTGGCAACAGGGTCAATAACAATTGGTGAATTTACAACACTTCCTGCACCAAGTATTTCAATAGCGTTGATCAATGGGTTTTCGGTTTGACGTATGAACTCCAAATTCAATACGCCATCAGTAACAGTCACCTGATAACTTTCCATAGCACCTACCTTATTTCCATATTGCGCAGATAGATCCTTATCGTTTATCACCAAGACATCTTCCATTTTAACATCGAACACTCGCTGCCCCGGATCTCCAGTACCATCGTACCCATTTCCCATATATAGGTTTACGGTAAAAGTCCCGTTGCCTGTATTAAAGGTCCATTCCATTTCAGGAAGCCCTGCTGGATCCCATCGCTCTTTCGCAAATATCTCCTGAGGCGCATAAGATGGAACGGAAGAATGTCTACCTGCAATATTATGGGTAGAAATATTTCCAGTGTTAACACTAAAATTAGTCCCTCCTGAAGCACCTACCACATCGTTTCCTGCCCAATTGGGATTGGGAGCATCTGTGGCGGTAATGGTAGCTCCACCGGCATTCACCCTAAACAAAACTGCCGGTTGCTCGGTCACATTAACCGTGAAAATTTGATCCACATACAACAAATTGGAATCTGTGGCCCGAATGGTAATAATTGAACTTGCCTCAGTATCCGGATAAGTTAAGGTCAGTATATTGGCCGAAATAGTGGCCCCAATTGCAAGATTGGAATTATTTTCAACAGTATAAGTCAAATTTCCGACCCCTTGGTCATCTCCAAAATAATCGTTAAGATCAATATTTTGATCTGGAGAACTAATCAATTTATCCAAATTGGCCAAAGGCTGAGATATAGTAGGTTGACTTCCTGTAACATTCAAATAATCCCATGTTCCTTCTACCTCTTCTCCAGCTGCATTGGAGGTTCCTATTAAACCTACCGCTAAAATGGTAGTCGATTGTTGTATAGCTGTTTTTATTGTCCCAGATGCCGCAATGGTCCCTAAGGAAATTGGGGGATTACCATCAAGACTGTACAAAACTTCTACTGCCGCGGTAACGGCATTAATATTGAATGAAAAAACAACATCATTGGAAGGTCTATTTCCTGTTGCGATTGTAGCCGTTAGAGGGGTTTGGGGCACATCATTGATCTCCTGTAAGGCTACAACCCCGTTCTGGGTAAGGACAACCTTAATATAATTGCTTTGAGTTCCATCCCCTATAAATATTCCCAATTCACCGCCCGATGGGGCACTGGAACCATAAAGCTGGGTAGGATCGGAAAAATTAAATAATCGGCCAACAACGGTGAATGAGTTAACGGATTGATCTACGTTGACACCATATTGGAATCCCTTTTCCTGATTATTGGCCGTACCCAATGCCGTTCCCGAAGTCATCTGCATGGTCATAGCGCCTGTTGCCCCACCTAAAATATCATTTGGATTTGGGCCGGCACCAACTACATCCAACCAATTAAGCCAGTTCGGATTGGGGGCACCATTATTCATAAGACCTGTTAATCCAAGACCCAAATAACCACCTAGAACTAAATTATCGGATAATAATTCGTTCAGCACTGGTAAATCAAATCCATCAGAACCATTATCCAATGGATTACCCAATTGAAATGGGTCATTAGCATCTATAATACCATCGTTATCATCGTCATTATCGTTCAAATCAGAAACCAAAACTCCACCTGCCGCTTTATCAAAATCATTTGGCTGTGATCCCCCGTTACAATGGTCTATATTGTTCTGAACTTCATCTTGATTGGTGTAACCGTCTTGATCGGTATCTGCCAACCCATCATATGAGTCATCGGAGGGGTCCAAACACACAACCTCAGGTTGTGGCTCTAAAATTTTTATGGTACCATTAAATGTCGCCACCCATATAGTCCCAGGAAAAGGATCATTGTCCCCATTACATGTAATACCCAGGGCATTACCCCCAAGACCAGATGCAAAAGTATTGGTTAATGTTTTTAGACTTCCGTCCGATTCCAATTGCACCCTTCTTAAAATACCGTTATTATGACCAGCGATCAGATCGCCCACCATACTTTCCGAACCAGTGAATATCGTGGAGGTATATTCGTCAATACCATTGGTATTATTGCCCCAGGTAGTTACAATGGCATCGTTTGGGCCGTCAGGATTTGGAGTTGAAGGCCCTCTCCAGTCACCTTGTGCCTCATCAGCAAGACCTACTGGAACTGGTGGCCAATCTACAGGTAGGGCTATGCTTGCATTATTTGTATAGCCAGTTCCTTTTAAACCAGTTGGATCATAAATCAAAGTTCTATATACCGCCCCATTGGTATTGTTTACAGACGGGTTGGTGTAAAGTCCAGCACCGGCTGGATTGGCTCTGATCGGTGCCGGGTGCCCTCCATAAAAAGTACCAAATGAATACCCTTGAATATTAGTGGTAATCAAAGATAAATGGTCGTCATTATCCACCTTTTCCCCTCCAATAGTTGTATTACTACCTGGTTCACTTGAATTGTATTCATTGGTTACATTGCCCGTACCTTCGTTGTTGGGAAATCCACCCCAACCTCCATTAGCTCCATTATCGGTCACATACACGGCCCCAGAGGCCGTAAGTACCAAATCGTAGGCATTTCTATATCCTGGTGAAAATATTTGCACTGGACCGCCAATAACAATTTTTGCCTGATTCAATCCATCATTACCTCCCCATGGATCATTTACATCTACACCATCATAGCCTGCTGCGTCTGGATCAATTATACCATTAACATTTGCCCTAGTAGGATCGTCCAAAGTAGGAATATCATAAATATAATTCCTTCCATCGTTTTTAATAGGCATACTTTCTATAAGGTCAAGATTTATTGAAAGTACTGCTGCAGATAGGGCATATTCCGTGGTCCAGGCAAAATTGTCAGATGGTGACCCAGCATTTGTATGGCCTCCCTGTGCCACTATTAGAAAATCCACACCATTGATAGTTGCAAATTCCAATCCATTGGTGGCATGGTTTTCCTCAGACCTTGGTAGTCCACGAACTATATCCACCACGCTCCAGTTGCTTCCAGTCCAAGTAAGTCGGGTAATCACTCCAGAATTGGTATCAAGATTTAAATCTCCACTAGGCCCTCCTACCCTTGAATCACTGGAGGTAACATAAATAATTGGATTTAGCGCTGTTCCTGCAACAGTGAGACCAGTGGCCTCCCTATTATTACCACTATTTGAAGAACCGTCGTCGTTATGATTGGGAATGTTCTTAACTCCCAGCAACTTTTCAGATGCCGTGACCACATAATTATTGCTCGCATTCTTTTGCACTGTATAAATGTCAATGGTGCCATTTAAGTTTAGTACGTACAACCTTCCATCCGGGCCATACATCAAAGATGTTCCTTGACTTACAGCTCCATTACCATTAAAATTAAGATTACTCTGGCTGAAAGATTGAGCATTCATGCCGTTATGACAAAGAACCATCATCAGGCCAAGTATAAATATAGTCCGTAGCCTACTTATTAGTGAAGTTTCTTTTATGATCAATGGTATGTAATTTAAGTTTTCCATTTTTTAATCTTTTTTGGGACTTGGTTATCGCTTTATTGCCATTTGTTGTTGTAATTCCTTTCCTTCTGCATCTATAGTTCTTATGAAATAAGATCCTGTAGGCAGATCCTGAACTCCAAGAAGATAAGTTTCCACATTCTCACTAGCATCCATTTTCAGAAATTTCACCAACCTACCCGTAATATCATATACATAGATTTGGGTTAATGGCGTTGGCTCATCAAAGGAAACCGTAACGCTTTCATTAGCCGGATTTGGAAATATATTCATAGAGGTAACCGACGTCTTCGCAGTGGAAGCGGACTGTACCACATTAAAGACTATTGTCAACGATTGACCCGCATTTCCAGTGCCCCCTGCCGAAGAATAAGGTGTTGCTTTAAGGGTATAAGATCCAATCGGTAAAGTCGAAGCTGCATATTCCCCATTGGAATCCCCAAATAGAGCGTAGGGAGAAGTTGACTCTATCCAAGTCCTGGTTAAGGTTCCGGATAATTCAAACTTTACACTTCCCACAATTCCAGGATCTGTATTAGCCCTAATATTGACTCCTTCCCCATCATTTACGTTCATGTTATTCTGTATATCGAACAAATCAAATTGATTTTCTGTATCTATCAAGGTAAAACTTACCACCTTATCTATATCGGTAGGATCAATAGCAATAACCTGAATGCTTGTGATTCCAATTGCATCATCATCATCGGTTACAGAAAGAGTCACTGTTTTAGTGCCCCCAGAGCTATAGGTATGGGAGGGATTTTGAGAAGTTGAGATAGTACCATCACCAAAATTCCATGAATACCCAACTATGTTTCCATCACTATCCGATGAACCTAGGCTTGAGAAATTAACTTTAAACGCAGTACTGGCATCCGGGTTACCTATTGCAACAGCAATTGGATTAACATTGCCTGGTGGTCCACTAACAACACTAAAATTAATTGTTTGGGTTGCACCCACGGTTGGTCTCGCCACTAGGGTATAGTTTCCAACCGGAAAGGGTTTGCCTTGAATATCCACACCTTTATCTCCAAAAAGGGAGTAGGGCGCTGTTGGTCCTTCCCGTTGACTTTGATTTATCGGGCCAGTAAGGGTGAAGTTTACATAACCAGGATTGAGATCCGGATTATAGATGATACCTAAAGGGGTTTCGCTAATATCGGTTTTGGAAATCTGTAATCCATTGGTTAAAGAATATAACTGACTATCATTATTGGCATTCAGAATAAATAGTGCCGCATTGTTATTTGGTGCATTTACATTGACACTTACACTTGTTGTACCTATTGCCCCATCGTCATCCGTTACGGTTAAAGTACAAACAAAACTACCCTGGGTAGTATAGGTATGTGACGGGTTGCTCTGGGTAGAGGTTACTCCATCCCCAAAGTCCCATTGGTAGGAGTCAATATTACCATCCGTATCACTGGAACCAGTACTTGAAAAATTGACTAATAACGGTGCCGTTCCTCTATTTGGCGAAGCGGTAACCACAGCAATTGGCGGTTGATTAATACTTGGATCAATTGCAGTTACACTAATATTTTTAGTACTAGTTGCGTTGTCATCATCTGTTAATGTTAGGCTAACACTATATATACCACCTAAGCTGTAAGTATGTGCTGGATTTTGCAGACTTGAGGTATTACCATCACCAAAATTCCATGAAAACCCAGTTATAATTCCATCATTATCAGTAGATCCGACACTCGAGAAATTAATTTTAAACGGAACACTATTGTCCGTGTTACCTGCTAGAGCCACAACTGGAGGCACATTGGCTGGAGGACCACTTATGACTGAGAAATTAATGGATTGACTTGCCCCAGAATTAGGGTTGGTCACCAAGGTATAATCCCCAACTGGAAAAGGTTTCCCTAATATATCTACGCCTTTATCCCCAAAAAGCGAATAAGGAGCTGATGGCCCTTCACGCTTACTTTGGTTTATTGGTCCAGTAAGGACAAAATTCACATAACCCGGGTTGAGGTTAGGGTTATAGATTATTCCCAAAGGAGTTTCGCCAATGGTACTTTTTTCTATTTGAAGTCCATTGGTCAAGGCGAACATTGCATTATCGGTGTTGGCATTTACTACAATTACAGAAGCATTGTCTATTGGAGTACCCACTCTAATAGTTTGAGTGGCACTGTTTGAACAACCATTACCATCTTCATAAGTATAGACTATAGAATAGTTTCCACTTCCTATTGCAGGGTTAAAGGAATTATTACTCACCCCTGTACCACTATATACACCTCCAGAAGGACTACCTCCCGTTAGGGCAAACGGACTATCTGTTATAAGTACATCGGCAAAAGGCGCCAAGGTTACTTCAGGAAGTGTTGGTCCATTTAAAGTAACAGTCAAATCTTCAGAACAACCATTGGCATCGGTAACTGTAACATTATAAGTACCAGCTCCCAATCCACTAACTGTAGCAGTGTTCAAATTGGCATTATGGCTCCAATTATATGTAAGAGGACCCACAAACCCAACGGTGTTGATGACTATAGAACCATCGTTGCTATTACAAGCGCTAGGGTTAGAAGAAGTACCAACGCTTGCGTCAAAATTACTACATAATGGATTCTGATTTGTGAATTGAAAGGTTATGGTCTTTGGTAAACCTTGATTTCCACTCAATCCTGAATTGGCATATGGAGTAGCCGTAAGGGTATAATTCCCTATAGGAAACAACTCACCAATATAATCGCCAGTTGTTGCATTATCACCATACAATGTGAAGGGTGCAACACTTTCAGTTTGATTCCTACTCTTAGTGCCACTGAGCAATAACTTTACGCTACCCACATCCGGGGTAGCATTGGCCCTGATGGCAAGGTTGGTGGTGGCGTAAGTTCCAGCGTTGATCAATTTACCATTAGTCAATGGCATTATATCCTGATCCGTATCCGCATTTACAAGCGTAAATCCATTTACGGTAAGAGAAGCTGGGGCTGTAGTTTCTATGGTTACATTGAAACTACAGGTCTGATTGTTTCCCGCTGCATCAGTAACCTCAAAAATATTTAATGTTGTTCCTAGTGGAAAGTTAGAACCACTTGCAAGACCTTGAGTTTGCTGAATATTGGCATTAGGACAATTGTCACTAAAAAGTGGAGTCGTAAAATCCACGATGGCAGTTGAAACTCCTTCTGCAACCTGGATAACAATATCTTGCGGACAACTTATTGTTGGATTTTCAGAGTCTAGTACGGTAACGGTAAAACTACATGAAGATGTATTTCCTGATGCATCAGTAACGGTATAAACCTCTGTAGTTGTACCGATAGGGAAAAACTCCCCACTTCCCAAGCCTTGGGTTAGGTTGGTAATAGCCCCTGGAACATTGTCCGTTCCAACCGGTGCGGTGTAATCTACCACTGCTCCACATTGTCCATTATCATTGGAAATACTAATATCTCCCAAGCAAATAATTTCCGGATCTTCGTTATCTTCTTGAACAGTAACCGTAACCGTCCAATTCTTTTGAGTTCCGTTTTGAGCTGTAACCGTATAATTTACTGAGTTGGTAAAATCCAAAACTGTTCCCGAGGAAGGATTTATTGTGGCATCTGCCGAAATCCCAATACTAGGTGAAAGGCCAGTAACATCTGTTCCTGCAACAACGGTAACTCCTACTGTACCAGACGAAGCGTCAATAATTTCCGGTCCAAACTGTCCTTCGACACTAAAAGACTCAATGTTTTTCTGGGTGGAAGCCGTAAAATCAACTGTAACTGATTGTATACAAGAACTTATATTGCCAGCATTATCAGTAGCCTTCCATTCTATCTGCGTAGTCCCTACGGGATAAGCATCGTCTATTTCCTGACCATCATTACGTGTACTTGTTAATGTAACATCCAATTGTGAACATGAATCGAAAACAGGCGGTGCAGTAATTTCAACTACTACCGGATTACCATTGAAACTGGTTGCATTGATGTTAGCTGGACACCCGAAATTAGGCCCAACCTCATCATTTACAGTTATGGTCTGGATACAAGGCTCAGAAACATTACCAGTTTCGTCAGTGGCAGTCCAGGATACCGTAGTTACCCCTAAGGCATAGGGTTCCGTGAGTTCTAGTCCATCACTTCTAATTCCATCAAAAGTTATAGTTCCACTCATATCTATGGCGGATACACCAGTTAGATTTAATTCTACTCCACAAAAATCTGGATCAGTAGAAGTCACAATATCATCTGGACATGTAATAACTGGTGCAGTGCTATCGAATACAATAACTGTTTGGGTTACCTCTGTGGCAGGATTTCCAGCTGCATCAAAAACATTATATGTAATAACGTATTCCCCTATGGTATTAGGATCAACGATATCACCTCCTATTTCAATTTCATCGGTCAAATCACCATCCGTATCATCGGTTGCACTGGCGCCCAAATTAATATAAGACGAGCCTAATTCCACTAGAAGCGGATCAACATCCAGAAGTGTTATCACTGGTGGTATATTGTCCGGTAGGTTTACCGTAAAATTCACTATAGCCGTAGCCTCTACATTTTCAAAAGCTGCATGAGTAGGATCTGCCACTACCAGAACAATGGTATTTGGTCCATCCACTATCCCATCTGCAGCTGTTAGGTCCCAGAATTCCTGTCCTATCTGTGAAGCTGTTGAAATCCGGGTTGCAGGGTCAATATTATTTATATCCGATGGATTAACAAAAATATGATAGTGCTCTGTAAGATCATATAACACATCCGTTCCTGTCCATTCCAATCTTACATCGGTAGAATTCAATTCTGCAGCTTCTAAAGGAAGGTCTATAACCACACCGGGCCAGGAAACATTAACAGTTACGTTGGCTGTACCCACTTCTGAACCATTATCTGTCGCAGTTGCCGTCAAGGTCTGAACTCCTGGCGTAACAAATTGTCCGGAAATTGCCGAACCAATTCCGTCTAAAGGTGTTGTAGTAAATCTAGTGTCGTTTGAACTCCAACCGATAAAATTGGAAATGTCTCCATCCTCAATATCCAAAGCAGTTCCGGTAAGGGTAACATCTGTCCCCCGTATTACTGGATCTCCATTGGCTGGTGCCGTTATTGACACCACTGGCGGAGTGTTGTTAGGTTCAGAAATTAAACAAATACTGAATCCTTTTACAGATGGATTTTGATTACCTTTTTTAAAGTCGATATTCATAATACCGTCCGTAACTTCAACGATAAAAGTTTCAACCTTTGCTATGTTGAACCCACCAGCGGCTAAAGATGGTCTATAGTCATCCAACACCAGATCACCTTCTATTTCTACATCAAAAATCCTAGCGTTACCGGGATTGGCTTCTCCAGTCCAGTTTTCATTGAATAAAATATTTACTTCGTAAGTACCGTTAGCTGGAAACTCCCAGTTCATTAAAACCCCGCCATCTATATGCCGCTCCGTTTGAAATATGGCATCAGGATATCCTGTGGTGTTTGATACCAAGGCTACATTTGAGCCAAAGGTTTTATCTACAATACCCTTGTAATAAGGGGAAGGAGTTCCTGTACCAGCAGTTCCACCGGCCCCAGCAACAGATTGATCTGCTTCGAAATCCCCTCCTAATAATCCTTGGATGGGACCTCCTGCATTTACCCTAAAAGCCACATTACATGCTGCAATGGCCGACTGGGAAATATCAAAATTCTTAATATTAACACCAGCATTAAAATCCAAGCGAATCGTCTGGATTCCTGGATTGCTGATGTCTACAGAAGTAAAATATGAAGCATAAGTCTGCCAGTTCCCCGTCGATAAAACATTGGCAGATCCAACAGCAGAAAAACCACCTCCATTTTCTTCGGAAATAGTTATAACCGTTGTTCCGCCATTGCCCTTTGCCGCCGAGAACTCTATATCGTATACACCTGGAGCTGGAACATCTATTAAATACTCTGCAAAATCCCCTCCATCTATATAACCAATATTCTGAGCTGCATTGGCTTCAATTGCAATCGTAAATGGCAACGAGGGATTCGGACCGTACCATGGCAAAGGATTACTAAACGTCCTGGCAAAAATATTTGCAGGAATCGGTTGGGCAATATTAATATTAAAGCTCTGTTTTACAGCTGGATTAACACCATCATCGGCAGTGACTTCGGCCAAATAGGAACGACCATCTCCTTGACCAGTACTCCAATTAAGTACATAACTACCACCGCCATTATCCGTAAAGGTATACTCCGTAGAAGGCACAATAGTGGACGGCAATAAAGGATTGTTTGTTCCTCCATTACTTTTATCATATATGACAATACTGGCATTGAATACATCTTTATCATCAGAAACAACAATATTAGCAGATGCTGTTGATCCCTCGGCCACTTCAATATCATTTATGGCGGCGATACTAGGAGGAAGATCAGTTCCAGAAGGATAAATTGTAATTGTAAACTCTGCCGTTACAGGAGCACTGACCCCATCATCAATTATGGCGTTGACTAAATGATCACCTACCTCAGCGACCACAGGAGTACCCTCCAATTGATTGTTGGACGGATTATAACTTAAGGAGGCTGGCAGGTTATTAAATACAATATTCAACTGATCACTATCCACAATATTCAAGGTTTCTGCAACAGCGGCAAGTGCCTCAAATTGAAGATTGCTGATATTGGCTATTGGATGAACATTTGTGGCAGACGTCGCCGTAACGCACAGTCCGGATATTTTTCCATTATCGACTGTCGCAGGTCCAACTTGCACATTTAGACTTCCATCAACAACCTCAACATAATACGTCCTGACAACAGCCGTTTTGTTGGCAGAAATACCGTCTTTAATTGGATCTACCAAATCGTATTCATCCAAAATAACATTTCCTTCCAATAACACGTCGAAAACCCTACCCTCGGCATTAGGATGATATACCTCGGCGAAGTACAGATCCACTTGATAATAGCCATTTGGAACAGGGATCTCATACATCAATGGAGGGTTGGCACTATCCTTACCCCCATAAATTTCCTTTTGAAACAATAAAAGTTCATCGGGAGTGGATGTTCCACTAATTGCACCATTATAACCTAAATAAGCCTTACCACCAGTCCGTAAAAAGGACGCCCCAGTCGGTGGCGTGGTTGCGGGATCTCCAACGAAATTGCGACCAAAAGCAGTAAGTGCATCATTACCACTGGCTATACATAATTGGAAAGCATTTTCTATAAACGTAGCACTTATACTTGCAGTTGCCTGAACATCTGTGAACTCATATGAGGCTACGGGACCGACAGAACTTCCATTTACTAGAACATCTTCTATTTCAAACCCTTGGTCCGGTGTTATAGTAAAAATAATATTATCCCCTTGATTGACCTGCGTAGTGGATGGGGATATAGTCCCGTTTAAGCCAGGATTAGTAGTGATAGTATATGTATTAACTACAACTTGGGAGACATTTACGGTACGTACTACCTCTGCCGCAGGATTCTCAGCTGCATCCATTACATTATATGTAACCATATAACTACCTACCGTATTGGTATCCACCACATCTCCACCTATAGTTACATATTCACTAATATCACCATCTGTTTCATCGTTGGCATTGGCTCCCTGTTCTATATAAACATCGCCAACCGATAAATTGACAACCTCATCTCCGATGAGGGTAATAACCGGAGGTATTATATCTGTTACTCCAACCGTAATTGTAGATCCACTTACACCAGATAATATGTTCTGCCCCCCAAAGGTAACTTTTGAAGGAAGTCCGCTAAATTCCAAATTCGTAGAACCTTCAGCTATTGCGGTAAATTGTATTTCGAGCAAATCAAAATCTGAATTGGGAAAGGCTGAAAAAGTACCCGCCGCATAATTGATCACACCTAAAGAATTATCAAATTCCGATCCTATGATTTGAACAGGCAATGGATTGGGCTGTGACAGACTTATACTTGTAACCTCTATAATACTTGGATCAAAACTCATATGTACTTCGGCCGCATCAGCATTTTGATCGGTCTCAACCTGCACCGTAATTGAAAATGTTTCATTAGGTGCAACCGTAAGTGAGGACGGATCAGTCGTTATTTGGACCTGACCAAGGAGGGATGAACTACAGCATAATAATACAAGCAGGATCCCTGCTACCCTTCTTTCCAATTTATTGGACTGAACAAGGTGAATTGGCAAGAAAAAACCAATAAGTTTACGTAAAAATCTATGCATAATGTGGAGTATTAAAATTATGTGTGGAATGATTATTTAATATTATCAGATTCAATAAATCTATTTGGCTTATTATCTTAGATTCAACAGTCCTTAGACGGAAGTACTCATAAAACCAATGCCATTTCAGCCATATTACGTTGCAATTGGGTGAAATTGAATTAAGAGCAAAACAAAACTTCTTAAGGTAATTTTTTTTCATAAAAATCCTGTTGGTCATGACCACAACCAAGCGAAGCACATAGAGATCTGGGGTGCAAATCAACTAAATGTAATAACAAAAAAAATGGGGGATATTTTTTTACTAAAACTAACTCTATAAAAAACCTATAATATCAATATTGCAATTAATAATGATATTCTCTATTGATTAATTACAAGAGGGGATAAATATTAACATAAAATGTTAAATTTTGTGAAAAGAGTACACAATTTCGATAAGTGGTATCAAATCATAGACAATCAACCGGCTTTAAATGCAATAAAATAGAATTAACAACAGGGGATATCAAATATTACCTAGGGCGTAATTTTAAAGATAAAATTCCAATATCGAAATTACTATTAAGATACTTACAATGATTGAAAATTAATACTTAATAATTGGTCATATTTACGGAAAAAGTACGATTAAAACTCTTATAAATACTAAAGGAATAACTTACAGAATTTGATAAATTAGGCCCATTGAAATTTTCAGAAACTATTCTCCGGCACCTTGCCCAACACGCCTTTAAAAAATGCCTTGTAGTTTGCAAAATCCTTTTCTTTGTCATCGGTAGGATATTGAGGTTTGGAGATTTTAATCTGCTTTTTTCCAAAGTCGAACGCTACCATCACAATGGGAACTTCGGCCGCTTTGGCAATAAAATAGAAACCGGTTTTCCATTCCGCAACCTTTTTCCTAGTTCCCTCCGGGGAAAGCGCCAGTCTGAACTTTTTATTTTGATCAAATATTTTGGTTATGGCACTCACAGTATCCATATTTTTGCTTCTATCTATAGGAGCACCGCCCATCCAGCGAAAATACCAACCAAATGGAGGTTTAAACAGTGCTTTCTTTCCTATAAAATGGATATCCTCGTTCAAAACCCTCCTAATCAAAAGTCCCAAAAAGAAATCGACCCAACTGGTATGCGGCACCACAATTACAACACATTTGTCCACCTGCGGAAAGGAACCTACTAATTTCCAACCTAAAATTTTAAAATAAATAAATTTGGCAAGGGTCTGCATAAACCATAAAATTATTTAAAATATTCGGAGCCTTTTGTACTTGATCGAGATATCCCTATTTACCAACACCCGCCTTGTCTACATGTGCCACAAAACCCAGCACTAATCAAAACATACAGCATCATCATCTTAGGTCGATTATATTTTTTGATAGATCGACTTTAATTTTTCAGGCGTTATTATAGTTCGCCATTCCTTTCCAATAGCATTTTCCCATAGCGGCACAAGGCCAAGGGCCACATTGGTCATAATTTCAAAATCATCATTGGTCAGTTCACTACAGATACCTTTTGGGAGCTGAATATTGTGCTTTTCCTTCATTTTATTAAATAATTCCACCCCTTCAGGATAGAACTCCTTCAAATGCTGAAACACCAAACAATTCCCAATTCCATGTCTAACTCCTAATAAATAGGATAGACCATAGCTCATGGCGTGTGCAACCCCAACTTGGGAATAGGCTATACTCATACCCCCATGCCAGGAAGCCATCATTAATTTATTTCTGGCTTCATCCATTTGCAGATCTTCCAAATAGACCTCTTTACACAATTCCAGTGCCTTTTCTCCGTAGCTCTGGCTAAAGGCATTCAAATAAGTACCATTTAGGGATTCTATACAATGTATAAAACAGTCCATACCAGTATAAAACCATTGTTCCTTGGGCACCCCTTTTGTTAAATCGGGATCCATAAGCACTTGGTCAAAAGTGGTATAATCAGAGTTTATCCCTAGTTTTTTCTCCGGTCCCAATAGTACCGTTGTCCGGGACACTTCTGCACCTGTACCACTAATGGTGGGTATACCCACGTGATATATGGATGGTTTTTTTACCAAATCCCAACCTTGATACTGATAGGCATTGCCCTTATTGGTCAGCATTATTGCCACGGCTTTCGACAGATCCAGCAAGGTGCCTCCACCAATACCAATAATTCCGGAAGGCAGATGGTCATAATCGTTTTTTATTTTGTGGACCAGAGCATCTACTTGGTCCGTTTTTGGCTCCTCGTCCGCCGAAATGAATATTATCTGATCATTAAAAATTAACGGTATTCTGGAAATTAGATCGGTGCCTTCGAATACATCGTCCACCAAAAAAATAAATGGAGCCTCGGAATTAACCCGTTTTGGCAACAAAATCTCTCCCAATTGCCCAAAACAACCCGCACCAAATATAACGCGCGGCACCATAGGAAAGTTCTTGAAATTCGTCTTCAATTCAGGGCTTATAATTGTGTTGATATTTTTACTCTTTATGTCCATAAACTTATTTAAGATACTTTAAAATATCGGAGATAGTACTTAAGGTAAGATGATCATTATTATGCTCCTCCATCCTTACCTCTTCGTGCTGCCAAGTAGTATGAAAGGGAATATGTACGGCCTTTGCTCCTATTTTCAGTATTGGCAGTACATCCGATTTTAAAGAATTTCCAATCATTAAAAACTCCTCCACAGGAATTTCCAAATGCTCCAGTAGATTCTTATAATTTCCTTCTTTTTTATCGCTCAGAACTTCTACATGGTGAAAATATTGGGACAGGCCAGATTTTTCCAATTTCCTCTCTTGGTCCAACAAATCCCCTTTGGTCAATACTATTAGACGATACTTATCCTTCAATGCTTCCAATACCTGCTCCACGCCGTCCAATAATTCCACTGGATGCGACAACATTTCCTTCCCTAGATTCAAAATTTCCGTAATCGTTGCTTGCGAAATTCTATTATTGGACAGATCCAGGGCAGATTCTATCATGGACAGCATAAAACCCTTAATACCATAACCATAAAGTTCAAGGTTCTTGATCTCTGTTTTAAACAGCTCCTGATCTATTTGATTCTTGGTTTCATAGCCATCCAAAAGACTGGCAAATTTTTCTTCTGCATTCCTAAAATACGTTTCATTTACCCATAGGGTATCATCGGCATCAAAACCCACCACTGTAATATTGCCAAAATCTACTTCCATACCTTCTTTGCTTTTTCCAAATCTTCCGGGGTGTCTATTTCTATACCTGAAACGCTGGTTTCTACCATCTTTATTTTTTTTCCATATTCCAGATATCGAATGGCTTCTATTTTTTCCGTGGCCTCCAAAATAAGCATGGGCAATCTCTGAAAATCCATCAATGCACTTTTTCTAAAGGCATAGATTCCCTTGTGCTTAAAATATGGTATATCCAACTCCCTTGACCTGGGATATGGAATTGGGGCCCTAGAAAAATAAAGGGCAAAATTTTGATTGTCCACTATTACCTTTACGGTATTGGGGTCATTAATCTCTACCCAATCATTAATTCTAGTCATTAAGGAAGCTAGATCAATTTCTTTCTTAACGTCATCCTTAAAAACTTCGATTACACTGGCCAGACTCTCCCTGTCCGTAAATGGTTCATCTCCCTGAACGTTTACGATGATATCAACATCCATGGATTCCACTGCCTCGGCAATACGGTCGCTTCCACATTCATGTTGCTTTACACTCATTATGGCCTTGCCACCTATATTGGTAATGGTATCATATATAGTAGTACTGTCCGTAACTACATAAACTTCCTGAAACAAATCCGTTTTTACGGCTGCTTCATAAGTTCTCTGTATTACCGGTTTCCCTTGAAGGTCCTGCATAAGCTTACCTGGAAATCTTGAGGCTGCATAACGAGCTGGTATCATTGCAATGATTTTCATATGTGGATATTAATTGTTTTAACGATCATATGCAATACGCATAACTTCATTGATTTTGCGACCGGTTTTGGGTCATGCTTATTTCACACGATAATTATTTAAAATTAATTTGGATTATGTTCTCGGTCTAAATTTTCTATATAACCTATAAATAACTATCAATATTATAAGGACCAAAAACGCAGCAAGAATAGGAGCGAAAATTGATGCTGTAGTTACTACTGCCGCAGTTCCCGTTTCCACCAGACCAATAACAGGATTGGCCGTTCCCCCTGTGGTGGCCGTAGAAGCTAATCTGCCGGTAGCCGAAGCTCCTTTTATTGTGGTAGCCGTTCCCCCTCCCGCAATTATAGCCAGGGTCCAGGTAATCACTGGATTTAGATTGGAGGCCGTTGACACCATAACGGCGGTACCCGCCAAAGCAGCCATAGGTATCGCGAAACTATCCAACAAATTGTCCAACCAAGGAATAAAATATGCGAATATTTCAACCATTGTGGCAACGCCAAAGGTTATTAGGGCCGCCATAGTCCCTATCCATTCCCAATTTTCATTTAGTTGCCAAACATCAAAATAAGCGGCCAAACTTAAAGCAAACAAAGGCAAAAAAATTCTGAAGCCTACAGATGCAGCCAGCCCAATACCTAAAAATATGCTTAAAACGGTCTCAAAAGTCATATTCCTAAACTTTAATGCGAAATTAGGCTATTCCTAATCAACAAAAAAATCATCCTTAAAGCCTATGAGATACAATTTGTCCTTTGCCCTGGTCACGGCGGTATACAACCAACGAAGATATTCTTTGTCTATTCCGTTCGGTAAATACGGCTGTTCAACAAAGACAGTATTCCATTGCCCGCCCTGGGACTTATGACAGGTAATGGCGTAAGAGAATTTAACTTGCAGCGCATTAAAAAACTTATTGTTCTTTACTGCCAAAAACTTTTTGTATTTGGATTTCTCATCAGCATAGTCTTTCATAACTTCCTGATATAGACGGTTGCCATCATCATAGGACAAGGATGGGGTCTCCGCCATAATGGTATCCAATAAAAGGACTGTTTCAAACGGTTTTTGATTAGGATAATCTACCATTTTCACCTTTACCTCTGCAAACTTAAAACCGTACAACTCTTTTATGGCAAATATCTCCAGCACTTCAATGATATCACCGTTGGCAATAAAACCGGCCTCGGAAGTAGGTTTCAGCCAGAAATAGTTATTTTTAACTACCATCATATAGTCCCCTGTGGCCAACTCGTTTTCCAGGTATAGGATTCTATTCCTAATATTCTCATTGTAAAGATTGGCCCGCTTATTGGAGCGCACTATAATGGCGGTTTCCTCTTTACCATTTTGCGAATAGGAATCGTCTATAGCCTCTTGGATATCATTGCCATCCACCAAGCGAACGATATCTGTATAATGGCTGACCGAAAACTTAAAATCATCAAAGAATTCAGATTGCAGCTGTTCCCTTAAGTTGGTGGCGTTTACTAAAATCCCGGAATCCTCTGCCTGCCTCACTACCTCATCCAACTCCAATTTAATAACTTCCTTATTATAATTTAAGGCTAATTGATTTTCATCCAGAGCCGGACTAATATTTAAATGCACGGGAGGAAGCTGTGCGGTATCACCTATTAGGATTAGTTTACAATTATGTCCCGAATACACATACATTAGCAAATCGTCCAGGAGCGACCCATTTTCCATCAACTTCGAATCCGTGGGAGTATCCGGAATCATAGAGGCCTCATCCACAATAAAAATGGTATTTCTATGCTTATTGGGCGATAAAACGAATTGTACCCCACCCCCACTCTGTTTTTTGGGAAAATAAATTTTTCTATGAATTGTAAAAGCCTGTGTTCCGGAGTAATTGGACATTACCTTAGCGGCCCTACCGGTAGGAGCCATTAAAACCGCCTTCATAGTGGTCTTCCAAAGATTGGTCACAATAGTTCCCACAATGGTAGTTTTTCCAGTACCAGCGAACCCTTTCAACATAAAAACACTATCCTTTTCCTTGGATAAAACAAAACTTGCAAGTTTTTGTAAAGCCACTGACTGCTTGGCAGTTGGATCATGTGGAAATTTGTCTGTCAGTAGTTTAAAAAAAGTAGCGTCGGTTATAGAAGTCATAGGACATCAAAGATAATCAGTATTTTTAAGGTCAAATACTTTTACCATTAAAAAAAAATTGTAGATTTGTGACAACCACTAAATAAAATAACACTTACAAAATGAAGACCATTTTACAAATTTTCCTTTGGATAGTATCTATCGTGTTGGGTTATATGATATATAATTCTGTAAACGGCCCAATTGAATTTAAGAAAGTTAAGCAAGAACGTTTTGCCAAGGTAATATCAAATTTGAAGGACATTAGAAATTCCCAAGAAGCCTATAAAACTGTAAATGGTAGATATGCTAAGGATTTTGAGTCCCTAGTAAGTTTTGTTGATACCGGTAAATATACCATTACCCAACAGAGAGATTCCTCTTATTTGGAGTACGACAAGAATTTTGGTATCGATATGTTGAAAGAAGTTAAAATAATAGATACACTTGGTACTGTTTCTGTTAAGGATTCATTATTCAAAAAAGACGATCGTTTTAAGACAATGATGAACGTACCATATGCTCCTAATGGCGAAAAATTTGAAATGAAGTCGACCATTATCGAAAAAAGCGGATACAAAGCTCCAGTTTTCGAAGCTAAAGTTAGCAAGAACATTGTATTACATGACCAACCCAAAGCTTTGTTGGCGAGGGAAAATAGCCAAATCAATGTAGACGAGGTAAATGGAAATGTAATTAAGGTTGGATCTTTGACCGAGGTAAGCACCAGTGGAAATTGGCCATCTATATATGACAAACGAAACGACCAATAACATTTTAGAAAATTCTAAATCGGAATATCATAAATTGTCCATTCAAGTTAGCTTGAATGGACTTTCTTTTTGTGTCCTGGACACACTTTCCAACACCATTCTTGCTTCTGAAAGGATGTTGTTTGAAAATGAACTTACCCCATATGCCGTTCAAAAGGAAATAAAGCAACTTTTTGAGAAAAATAAAATAAGGGATGTAAAGTTTTCAGAAGTCGTTGTAATACATAGAAACAATCTTTTCAGCTTAGTACCACAGGCTCTTTTCAACGAAGATGAACTGGCCAATTACCTAAAATTCAATGCCAAAATCCTAGCAAACGACCATCTGGAATATGATGAAATCAAAAATCTGGATATGGTAAACGTTTATGTTCCCTTTATGAATATAAACAATTATATATACGACCTTTTCGGTGAATTTGAATTTATGCACCATGGAACAATCATGATCCAAACCTTGACAAACCACCATGGAAACCAAAGCGAACCCATATGTTATGTTCATCTCATAGAGGGACATATGGACATCGCCGTAATTTCAAACAAAAAATTGATCCTATACAATAACTTCAGTTTTGCTACCAAGGAGGATTTTATTTACTATCTATTATTCACCTTGGAACAATTAAAATTGGATACAGAAACCACTAAACTCAAACTTTTTGGATCTATTGAGGAAGGCGACGAACTATACAATATGTGCCATCAATACATAAGGGAAATTTCCATTTTCGTTCCCTCCAACACTTCATTTTATCATTTTGGGGGATCGGACAAGGAAACCATAGATTTTACACTACTAAACACTCTTTAATGCGTATTATATCTGGTAAAAACAAAGGCCAAAGACTAACTGCCCCCAAAAAGCTCCCTGTCCGCCCCACAACCGATATGGCTAAAGAGGCCCTCTTTAATATACTCAATAACCAATATTACTTTAACGAGGTAAGCGTATTGGATCTATTTGCCGGGACTGGAAATATCAGTTACGAGTTTGCATCTAGAGGCTCTGAAAATATTACCGCAGTAGATGCGGACTTTGGATGTATCAAGTTTATTACGGCAACATCCTCGGAAATGGACTTCCCCATAACGACCATCAAGAAAGATGTTTTTCAATATTTGCAGACCAACCCTGTAAAAGCGCATATTATATTTGCCGATCCGCCCTACGATCTGTCACCTGAAGAATTCGCTGCTATTCCCAAACTGGTATTTGAAAAGCAGTTACTGCTAGAGAATGGTGTTTTGATCATTGAGCATTCCAAACATACCGATCTATCACATTTGGAGCATTTCACTAACCAAAGAAGATATGGTGGCAGTGTTTTTAGTTTTTTCGAATGGACTGAAGAATAACTATAGTATTATAGGACCCAATTACATTGAAAAGATACCACAGAAGGTAGGGTTAGGTAGACATTTTATCATTCGGGGTGGTATTAAGCTCTAATTACAACACCTAGGACGGCATTAATTTAAAGAATCTTCCCTGGACAACATTCGTCAACAAGATACCGCCTGAAGCGGCAGTATTCGTAAGAATTCATACCCCGGATTACATTAATCAAAAGGATACCGCCTGAGGCGGCATCAATTCGACTACGTATGCTGTGCAAATACTGTCTCATTAAAAAAAAGCAGGTCATAAGCCGGATTCTGTTGACCTTGAATAATTTCAGGGCCTCCTTATCATTTATCTAGGCCAAAAGTTACCCTTTGGTTCCAACCGCCTACCCTTCAGCTCGGGCGTGCAGCCCTCAAACACTGATTTACATGACGTTGCACCGTATAGAGTTTACCTGGTTTCACTACAGCATAACCTGTACATACTTTCTGTTGCACTTGTCCTCATCTTTCAATGGACGGGCGTTACCCGCTATACTGCACTATGGTGTCCGGACTTTCCTCCCCCCACGGAACGCGGGGAGCGATAAGGCGACCTGCTGATACAAAGGTAATTCAATTGTTGATAAATAAAGTACTAAAGAAAGTTAAATAGGCCCTTTAATGCAATGCTATTTTTATATTTGTACTTCACCCATCGGCGTATTATTTTTACACCGAATATAAGTTAATAGCCTTGGAACCTTTTATAGTATCCGCACGAAAATACAGGCCCCAAACATTTAAGGATGTTGTTGGGCAACAGGCTATTACCAACACCTTGACCAACGCCATAGACAACGATCACCTGGCTCAGGCACTATTGTTTACTGGTCCTAGAGGTGTAGGAAAAACTACTTGCGCCCGTATTCTGGCAAAGCAGATCAACCAAGATGGTAGAACGGACGAAGACGAGGACTATGCCTTTAACATCTTTGAGCTGGATGCCGCATCCAATAATTCGGTAGATGATATAAGGGAGCTTACAAGTCAAGTACGCATACCCCCCCAGGTTGGAAAATATAAGGTATATATTATTGACGAGGTGCACATGCTGTCCCAGGCCGCCTTTAACGCATTCTTAAAGACGCTTGAAGAGCCACCTGCCCATGCCATATTTATATTGGCCACAACTGAAAAGCATAAAATTATCCCTACAATTCTATCTCGCTGTCAGATATTTGATTTTAAGCGCATCACCGTTAAGGATGCCGCCGAATATCTTAAATATATTGCGGAGAACCAAGAAATAGAGGCTGAGGACGATGCGCTTCATATTATAGCCCAAAAAGCAGACGGCGCTATGCGCGATGCCCTATCCATCTTTGACAGGGTCGTGAGTTACTCTGGCAAAAAATTGACCAGGAAAGCCGTAACCGAGAACTTGAACGTTCTTGATTACGACACCTATTTCGCTGCTACAGATCTTATTCTAAAACACGATATTCCCGGCCTATTGATACTTTTCAATGAAACTTTGGCCAGGGGTTTTGACGGACACCATTTTATAAGTGGCCTGGCTTCACATTTTAGGGATCTAATGGTATGCCAGCATCAAAACACTATTGAACTCCTAGAAGTTGGGGAGGAGGCAAAGAAACACTATAGCGAACAATCCAAAAATACTACTAGTAGCTTCTTATTATCAGCGATTGATTTGGCAAACGATTGCGACATAAAGTACAAGTCCAGTAAAAATCAGCGTCTTCTTGTTGAATTGACCTTAATGAAATTAGCCTCTATCAATTTTGATGGAGAAAAAAAAAAGCCTGAATCCTTAGGGAATGGTCGTAACAAACCAGATTTTATAATCCCTGCCTCCTTTTATAGGGTTAGTCGCCCCACCTCGGAAGGGAAAGAAATAAAATCCAACCAAACGGAGGTAAAAACCATCAATCCCGATGCGCCCAATACCGAAAGGGCCATCGTACAGGAACAAACTGTCCAAAATCAATCTTCTCCTGCCAACACTACCCAAAAGCCCCTAAGGAATGAAGGTAACGGAGCCGCAAATATTGCCCAGGAATCAAATCCTGCACCTAGGACCAAAATCAACATAAAATCTACCGAAAGGAGGGTCTCTGGTCTTTCGCTGTCCAGCTTAAAGGCTAAAAAAGAACATCAACTGAACAAAAAAGAGGATGTTATTGACGAAAGCAACCTTCCCAAAGCTAATTTTACAGAGGAAGAAATGCAAAAACATTGGGCAGATTTTGTTGACATTTTGGATAATGATGGACGGAAAATTTTGGCATCCAACCTGCATTCTGATGTACCCAAGCTTACCGATAATTTCACCATTTGGATAGAATTACCAAATGGCACCATGAAAAAGGAAATTGAGCGGGAAAAGTACGATCTAATGGAGTATTTAAAGCTAAAACTCAATAATCATTTTATACAACTGCGAATAACTGTAAACGAGGCCACTGCCAAGAAATTTGCATTTACCCCGGAAGAAAAGTATCTAAAATTAAGGGAGAAAAATCCGGCTATCGATCTTTTGAGAAAAGAGTTCGATTTAGATATTTAGCGCCCTTACAACCTTAACCCTCCAAGCATAAAACAACATTACCAAGGCATTGATTATGAGCCCCAAGGACTCCCTGGCATGTTCTATATTATCTATATTTCCCCCACCTATTGAAACTCCTTCAAAGTGATCCGGCCAGAAAATCCACGCCCCAATTAAGTAAGCAAAGGCCAAAACAACTGGAATCAATAAATTTAATTTACCAAGGAAAAATAAAAATGAAGCCACTGCGGCTATTCCATATATGATATACCACATAAAGGCATCCGGATCGTTATACTGGACCAATGCCGCCCAAACAAACAATATGGTAAATACTCCCGAAAATATCTTGGAAAAAAGTCGCATGTTATGAATTAATAAGATGGTTTTCTATAATACCGTACACCTCCGTTGCCAACACATTGTCCTTTAACAAAGCACTTTTTTTATTGGTTATCAAAACTGGGTGATCTTTGGGATCTTCGGGCATCCTGCCATGTGATCCTTTAACCAAAGTGGCGTCTAAGGGAATAATATCCATTACCGTTCGGAAACCCAATTTCTTTTTCAACAACTTCCAAATAACCTTTGGCATCAAGAATTTATCCTCGGGATCTGTTAGCATCTCCACTGGGTCGTATCCTGGTTTTTTGTGAATGTCTACCATCCTAGCATAATCAGGCGCCTTTTCATCATCCAACCAGAAGTAATAGGTAAACCAAGAATCCTTATCCGCTATTACCACCAAATCTCCACAACGTTCATGATCCAATTGCATATCCTTGATTTCGCTTCCTGAAAGTACTTGCTCTACCCCTTTAAGGCCTTTTAAAATAGCCTTGATCTTGTCCAAATCCTCCTTATCCTTTACATATACATGGGCCAATTGATGGTCCGCAACGGCAAACGCCTTACTGGCTCCCGCATCCAACAATTCCAGTCCCCTTTCCACACGAATATCAAGGTAACCCTCTTGCCTGAGCTTTCTATTTAAATGGATGGGATTGTTCACATTGGTAATCCCATACTCCGAGAGTAGAATAATATGGGCCGATTTGGTTTCATAATATTCCACCAATTGCTTAACTACATCATCGATCTCCCTTAGATCCTTTGAAATTTTGGTTAAATCGGTCCCGTAGCGTTGCATATTGTAGTCCAAATGCGGCAGGTAGACCAAAGTGAGGGTGGGATCATGCAAAACATCCGTTTTTAAACTGGCGTCCGCTATCCATTGACTGGATTTTATAGAGGTTTTCGGCCCCCAAAAATGGAATAGCGGAAATGTTCCCAATTCATTCTGTAAATGGTCCCGAAGTTCCGCCGGATAGGAATACACATCCGGGATCTTTCTTCCATCGGCCAAATAATTAGGTCTAGGGGTAACACTGTAATCCGCATTGGAATACATATTGTACCACCAGAACATATTGGCACAGCTAAAATTGCTGTCCAGCTTTTTAAGTTTGTCCCATATTTTTTCGGATTGTATAAGGCTATTGGATTGACGCCAAAACTTAACCTCGTGTTCTTCCTTAAAATACCAACCATTACCAACAATACCGTGTTCAGATGGGGTTTTTCCAGTTAAATAGGTGGCCTGCACAGAACAGGTCACCGCAGGCAATTGTGGTGTAATAGATGCCGAAGCACCTCTTTCCAAAAAAGATTTAATAAAGGGTGTGTGCTCCCCTATCAATCCCCGCGTTAATCCTACAACATTTAACACTACGGTTTTCTTCATGCCTTAAATTTTACTCTTTAACCATTCAATTTCACGGACAATACAATTGGACAGTTCGGTTTTGAGATCTTTCGGCAAGACATCCCAAGTATAGGTCTCTACCTCCAATTGATCCGAAAATTGAACCTTCTTAAGGTATTCCAACACTTTAAGTATCTGGTCCTGGGTAGAAAATAAATGATCGTACCTTTCCAAAAAAATGGGTACATGAAAATGGGACCTTAGCTCTTTGGCATTGGAGCGCTGCTCCAAAACTTCGGGCAAATCCCTATAGGTCACCACTTTATCGCCAATCTTTTCGGTGACTTGATGTAGATAGGTGGGCTCGTTAAACTGACTTAGCGAGTGCCATATAGCCTCATTATCACCCTCTTTAAAAAGGATTTTAAGTGCCGAGCTCACCTGTATTTTACCAACCTTTATCCCAGCTTTCTTAAATTTTGCCAATGTATATTCCGGTTCCTCATAGGCTAGGGAAAAATGGCACACGTCATAACAAACAGTTATATGTCTTAGAATTAAATCCTTGGCCGTTTCCTTGCTACACCCCAAAACTGCGATCAATTTTTGAGTGGCTATGGGAATCAAATAGGTATCATAAAAATAAAGAACCTCATCGCTATTCTCTATCATACCATCTGGTTCCGGCTCAATATCCATATGAAGATGCTTACCGGTATTCCTTTCAGTTTCCACCAACTGTAAAACAATCTCCGCCATACTTTCGGCTCCCGTTGCAAAGGCCTTGTCCAAAGCCTCTTCGGAAGTATGCCAATGCCTATAACTAACAGGCGAAGTAGAAATACCTCCCGAAATACCTTCAGGAATCAAAAAAGCCAATTGATCAAAAAGTCGCTTGGTATAATCCAATCTTTCTTGGGTGGTCCAATCCGGGGCATGTACCATATCTTTTACCCTTTCGTTATGAAAATTCCCATAAGGGAATCCGTTCATAGTAAAAACATAGAATTGATTATGGTCCAACCAATCCTTGAAATCCTTCAAATTACTACCTTCATTAAGCCCCAAACTTGCTACATTGGACAAGCGCAATCCAATACCAAAAGGAGATTCCGGCGCAACTTCCTTCTTTATTTTAGGTAGATATGTTTTTAGGCTATTATAGGTCTGCTCCCAATCTTCACCAGGATGAATGTTGCTACAATAGCTAAGATGATATTTGTTTTGTATTAACATGAGGTATTGGTTACTTTAGGTTTGTACATTTCGTTTAACCATACAATTGCTTTTCCCATGGTGGAAATATCAATTTCATGCACATCGTGTTTGGCACCTATTTTTGATATCAAGGTAATAGTAAGTTCCCCGCCCAAATGCTCCCTAAATTCCTGAATGCCGTTCAACAAATCATCCAGATCACTATCCTTTTGAATAGGGATATGTAAATCGAACCCAATTTGTTCCAGAACTTTCAAAATGCGGTCCAGGGTCTCCTTACTTATCAACCCTATAAAATGGGCATACACCAAATCCAAGGCCATACCAATGGCAACAGCCTCACCATGACGCAATTGGTAATTGGTCATATATTCCAATTTATGGGCTGCCCAATGACCAAAATCCAAAGGTCTGGAAGATCCACTTTCAAAAGGATCCCCCCCTTGGGCAATATGCTCCATATGCATCTCCGCACAGCGATAAATCAAGTACTCCATGGACTCCATATCACGTGCCCGAAGAAGTGTACTATTCTCCTCAATAAAATCAAAGAATATCGCATCCTTGATCAATGCCACTTTTACCGCCTCCGCTATACCAGAAATCCAATCGCGCTGCTCTAAAGTGGTTAAAAAATTACTGTCGTTTATTATGGCATAAGCTGGAGCAAAAGTCCCCAAAAAATTCTTTTTGCCTAAAATATTAAAACTATTCTTCACCCCTACGGCCGAATCGTTCTGGGACAGTACAGTGGTAGGTATTCTTATCAATTTCACCCCCCTGTGAGCTATGGCAGCGGCATATCCTACCATATCAATGATGGCTCCTCCTCCAATTGCCACAACGAAAGAGTGCCTGCAAATTCGGTTATCATTTACAGCGTTCAATATACGCTCCACATTGTGGTAATCATTCTTACACTGTTCCCCGCCCGTAATCACAATTTGTTCCGTTAGATGTACCACTGAACTATTTTTTACGCAATAGGATGCAATATCGGAGCTTAAATTTGGATGGGCGTCCTGTACACCACTGTCTATTACAAAAAGAACTTTTACATCTCCCTTTTTGTTATACCCACTAATAATATCCCTGAACAAGGGATTATCCAACTTAAAAATATATTCCGTAAAATGGAGCTTATACTCATAAGATACTTTAAAGGATTGCTCTATTGGTTTATAATGTGACATACTTTAAAACGTTAGGTAACTGCGAACAGTTTTGATAAAAAAATAGATAAGGGCAGTAGTAATAGTGTAAGCAACCCTACCCACCAATAGGAAAACCCTACGGCCAAGGTTGCGTCCAAAACAATGATAGAAATCACCCCGGCCATCACAGCCTTTTTAATGTTTTTGGGCGAATTCTCTGCATACGCCTTCAATAAAGGCCTAAATATTAAAAAAGCGAACAGTATTAAAAATGGAATTGCCTCCAATAAATTAAGCCCTGAGGTTGAAAAAAGAACAACAATTCCCAAAATCACAACACTGTACAATCCCCCTGCAAAAATAATATGGCTCTTATTATTACCGTGTACTTCTCCCCTACTAATAAGGGTTATAGCTGCAATATATAATACTGGCAAAACAAAATATACCCAATTGCTGAAATCACCCAAAATGGACACCCCTAGAAGTAAATTTAAACCTCTGCAAACCCCCATATTAAGTGGACCAAAGAAAGAATGATGTTTCCCCAAGGCATCATACAAAAGAATGGAAAGTCCTAAAGAAACGGCTACCATTCCACTTACAGAGCCTACCAAAAACGAAAATAGAACCCCCAAATTCATTAGTACACCTCCAAATATTGCGGCCGCTTGCACAGAAACTAATCCGGAAGGAATAGGTCTTTCCGGGCGCTCTGTTTTGTCCAATTTATGATCAAAGACGTCATTGAGAACAACACCAGCTG
Source organism: Arenibacter algicola (assembly GCF_018860365.1). Classification (GTDB taxonomy): domain Bacteria; phylum Bacteroidota; class Bacteroidia; order Flavobacteriales; family Flavobacteriaceae; genus Arenibacter; species Arenibacter algicola_B. The sequence continues at coordinate 363,871 of NZ_JAHKPO010000003.1, read as the reverse complement.
CATATAGGAACACGGAGGAAAACACCAACAAAGCTAAATCCCCTAAAATGGACAAATTCCAATCCGCATTAAGGGAAACCCCCATAAATACGCCCGAAATAGCCGCACCTGCCAAAACATCGGCAGCAGCTGTAGGTAAATTTGCAGGTCTGGCGAGCCTTAAATATCCTTTCAATACAGGATTCATTATACTATTTTATCCGAATCAACCTTAGGCTCCTGCCCTCGCAAAACACTATTGTCATTATATAATTTGGTTTGATTGATGCCTTGTGGATTTAACCAATCGGATTCCTTCATTTTACCATTTTTTCCGAAAATATCCAATGCATTTTGGTAACAGGTTTTAACCACATCCGATTTGGCTATTCCCCTTTTCAGCATCAGGGAGGCTGTTTTTGGCACTGCCAAAGGATCGCTAACGCCCCAGTCCGCAGAACTATCCACAATAATACGATCGCTGCCAAAATTTCTTACTACCTCCACCATTCTTTCATTCCCCATTTTGGTTTTTGGATAAATCGTAAATGCAGCCCAAAAACCGCGATCCAATACATCCTTAACAGTTTCCTCGTTATTGTGATCAATAACAACCATACCCGGATCAAGACCATGTTCCAAACAAACTTCCATACTTTTTAAGGTTCCCGACTTTTTATCCCTATGCGGGGTATGTATCTGTACGGGAATATTCAATTCTTTGGCCAACTCCAACTGCATTCTAAAATATTTATCCTCGGCTGGGGTCTGATCGTCATAACCAATCTCACCAATGGCTACTACATTTTCCTTGTGCACGTACAACGGCAATAATTCAATTACCTGTTCGGCCAGGGCTTCATTATTGGCCTCCTTGGAATTTAACCCTATAGTGCAATAATGATGTATCCCAAACTGACTGGCCCTAAAAGGCTCCCACCCCACAAGGCTGCTGTAATAATCTTGAAACGACCCTACTTGTGTACGCGGTTGTCCCAGCCAAAATGAAGGCTCTATAATAGCCACTACACCTGCTGCCGCCATTGCCTCATAATCGTCCGTTGTTCTGGAGGACATGTGTACATGTGGGTCAATAATCATCATTTTCTCTTCCATAATAATATTGTATACTTTAATTGATAAACGCTTCTAATATTCAAATGTTTTACCTGCCTTTAAGAACATAAACCAAATATTGTAAAAATCCCTATTCTGAAGGCAACTCTAACCGATAAAGTTAGTTAATTAATGGGTCATAACGATTATAACAAGCCCATTTTAAAAGTGTTTTAACAGAAAACCAAACTACCAACTTTAGCTTAACACTAAAGAATTCAATTTATATTTAGCGTAATAACCGCTTTAATATTTCAATATCATAGCGTTAAAATTGGCTATTATTTGTTCCTTGTCACCTGTACCTTTAAAAACCAGGCATAGGGCATCAAAATCCTTGCTAGGCTTTACCGGGATAAGATAGTTCTTCTTTGCCCCTTTCTCCTTGTTAAAATATTTTAGGGAGCTTTCCCCGATCAATTTACCGTTAGGACTATTTTCCCTAATTTCTACTTTGCCCTCGTACGGATAGTCGGCCCCAAAATACATGAACAACTCTATATTTTTTAAACCCTCCAAGCCAATGTCGTTGAATTTTAAATAGGAATCATTTTTAATGGATCCAACTACCTGGTCTCCTTCCACCTCCCAATTACTCAATCCCCCACTTTTTTCATCAGCATTGGCTCCTTCATACTTCGGAAATTTAAAAACAATTTGATCTCTAACCGAAAGGGAAGATTCAGGCTGCTCCTTACTTCCCCTATCAGTGTACGAAGCCATTAAGACGTACTTACCTTGGCTCTTTTTCGCCTGATGGGCATTAAAACCAACTTCACCTTGTATAGGCAATAGATTTTCATCTTTCCCAATATCCGAATTCAAAGAAAGAATATAATCTACTATTTTATCCACTTCGGAGACCTTAAGTTGGGGGTGTGCGGACATCATACTTTCTCCCCAAACTCCTGAGCCCCCTTTAATGATTTTATCTATCAAATAATTTTTGTCCTTGGCCGAATATCTCGCTGCAATTTCCTCATATGAAGGCCCATTGACCTTAACATTAATGGCATGACAGGCCTTACAGTCCGTATCCTCCATAATTAATTTACCTTCGGGTATGGTGTTCTGTTGATGCCCAATGGTGGCCTTAACCATATCCTCACCTTCCGGAATATAATCAAAGGTGACTTTTACATCCTTGGGATCAATGGTACCCTCAAGGGTACTACCATCCTGTTTATCGGTCACAACAATCTTATAGGCCACTTTAAGTCCATCCCAATACGTTCTGTTCTTGGTATCCAATTCAATTTTTATTTCAGGAATATCATTGCCTACCAATATTTTGTGGGTGGATGTATCCGTGTTTCCTGCTTCATCGGTTACCTTTAAACGAACCGTATAATTCCCGGGTTCATTAAAGGTAAAACTAGGCTCCATAGCCGTATCCTGTACCTCATCCGAATTAAAGTACCATTCGTATTGCAATTTGTCCTTATCAAAATCCTCGGAGGTACTCCCTGAAAAATTTACGGTAAATGGCTGGGCACCAACCATTTTATCCGAGGTAATTCGGGAAACCGGCTTGCGGTTACCGTCAACATAACTAATTCTGTTTAAACGGGCATCCATGTTTTGGGAATTCCATTTTTGGCCATATTCAAGGACATAAAGGTTGCCATCAGAGGCAAAAAGCATATCCATCGGATGGGAAAACTCGTTATTGGGCATAAAAGGGTCTGCCTTTACATAGTTGTGATCTTCATCTAAAGTTACCACATAGATCCAATCCCTCATCCACTCATACAATAAAACCTTATCCTCAAAATACTCTGGAAATTTATTGGTAGCATTGGGATAGTTGGAAGTATGATAAATTGGGCCCGCCATAGGGTTAACTCCTCCAGAGCCCAACCATGGAAATTCTTCCGAAGCACCATAGGAAAACCATATCATTGATTCCTGTGCGGGAGGAAGCTCTTTGATACCCGTATTATTGGGAGAATCGTTGATCAATTTGGTAGGATCGAACTTTTTTCCTGGGGTTTCGGTGGTAAAATCATAATCATTATATGCCTGATTATTGCCGCGAGTATAGGGCCATCCCCAATTCCCAGCTTTTCTAGCCTGATCAAATTCACCCATACCATGTGGTCCCCGATTGGGATCGCCCTTACCGGCATCTGGACCAACATCTCCCCAATATAGATACCCAGTTTCACTATCTATAGAAAATCTAAAAGGGTTACGAGACCCCATTACATATATTTCCGGTCTGGTATTAGGAGTACCTACTGGGAAAAGATTCCCTTCAGGAATGGAATAGGTTCCGTCGTCCTCTGGTTTAATTCTCAATATCTTTCCTCTAAGATCATTGGCATTGGCCGCCGATTTTTGCGCATCCCATAATGCCCTACCTTCCCGTTCGTCTATCGGGGCAAAACCGGAAGACTCAAAAGGGTTAGTGTTGTCCCCCAGACCAATAAACAAATTACCATCGGGACCAAATTCCAAGGCCCCACCACTATGGCAGCATTTACGTATTGTTGGAATGGTCAATAGATTTTTTTCAGAGGCAAAATCCAAGGAATCACCCACCAAAGTAAATCTTGAAATCCGTTGTTCGCTTTTATCTCCTGGAGCGGAATAGAATAAGTAAATCCAATTATTTTTTTTATAATCGGGATCAACCGCTATACCCAACAAACCATCCTCATTACCATAAAACAAATCCAATTGGGCCAGCTGTTTCGTTTTTTCCTCCTTAAAATCATAAAGCTTCAAGGCACCCCGGCGTTCAACGAACAATATCCCTCTACCCGGTAATTCTTCAATTTCCATTGGCTCGTTCAGGTTAAAATCGAGCACCTTGCGAACATACCTGTTTTCCTCAGGAATCCTTTCGGTCTTTGCCTTGCTGTAATCCAATACCGCATCCCCGACTGCATAGGTAATACCGCCCAAAATGTGATTTAAAAAATCCGTATCTTCAAAAGTGGCATCGGTATGTCCCATTTCCGTATAAAAAGATCTTCCCCCGTCATATTCGTGATACCAGGATATGGGATGGTGTTCCCCATTTTCCCCTCCCTCATAACTGGTCTCGTCAATTTCTATCAATACCTTTATTGCTGGGTTGATATCCCTAAAATTATACCATTCGTCCGTCTTCATCCATGTATCGGACATAGATTTCGTAGCTGGATGATTTTTATCCACTATATTCAACCTTGCCTCCTGAATTTTAGGATGCCCCTTAAAATAGGCGCCCACTAATTTATTGTACCAAGGCCAACCGTACTCCGTATCCGTAGCCGCATGGATTCCCATAAATCCCCCACCAGCTTGAATATATCTTTCAAAATCTGCCTGTTGCACCTCATTTAATATATCGCCAGTAGTATTTAAAAATACAACTGCGGAATATTGCTTTAATATTTCTTCGGTAAAATAGGTCGCATCTTCGGTTGTGTCGACCAAGAATCCATTTTCTGTACCCAATTTTTTCAATGCCTCTGCTCCTGCCTCAATGGATCCATGCCTAAATCCTTCCGTTTTACTAAACACCAATAATTTGGTTTCCTTGGAGGTACAGGAGCCTAGAATACAAACTAGGATAAGTCCCATTACCAACTTTAAAATATTATCCATAAAATTCAATTAATTAAATACTATTCTTTGATCAAGGTGTCGCAAATGTAGATTCAATTGTAACCTTCAAATCTGAAAAACACCTCAACCAAAAACAAATTATACTTTTATAAATACTTTTTTTGCCTATAATGTAGAATTCTTTACAATAATGCAGCAATTTAAATCATTTGAAAAGAATTTTATATAAACCAGTAAAAAAAGACGACCATGGACCATCATTACCCTATTCCAAGTTGGGCCTTTTAAAATGGAAATGCACATCTTATAAATATCTGAATTAAAGTGAGTGCTTCTGTCATAAACGTTCTTAGTTTCTGCCGATATTAGACCATACAAAGTTCATGCCAGTATGCTGCCAGGAGTAAAGGCCAAAAAATCCATCCCACCAATTTACATCCTACCTTGTACTATATCTTAAACAAAATACCAGAGGAGGTGCTGCGGTTCCAGTATCGGACCTATCTACCAAACGCTCCAGTTTATTAAAAAAGAGATTAGCCATAAGAAACCAGCATACGCAACACCAATGGCGCCTATGCTACATGTGCCCAAAGATGAAGCTCTTAAAATTGCCGGATAGATCAATTCATATAAGAAGAAAGACTTAACAACATCCAATAAAACGAGCGGCTCAATGTTACTGTTGAGCCGCTCTTTTTATTTTTAAAATGTAACACTATTCTTTAAGGTTCTGCCAAGTAATATTACCATTTTCGATTCCTTTTACAAGCGCAGGAAATTCTGTCAACAATGCCTTCGCTTCACTGGAATTGGAGTGGTAACAACAAAGAGCGGCAGCTTTTCGTTCGGCAATATTTTCGCTCGAAAATAATCTTTTCATGTCCTTTAAGAGTTTTTCGTTCATAAAATTGCTCACTGGCCTCCAAAAGCAGGGATCTATTTCCCTTGATGCCGCCCAACGCTCATGGGCGTAATCCGAAATAATTCTTGTAAGCTCCTTGTTTCCCCGTTGTTCTACCTGCACTATTTCATTAAGATTTTGCTGCATAAATGCAGCCTTAAGGTACATTTGGTTCCATTGCTGTTCATTAAAATAAAGAGCAGGATAAGGATTGTTCAACGCTATAGCATCAAAAACAGTAGAGATATTGGTCCTAAGTGCCTCCACGGCCTGTACTTTATAGTTTTCTGGATGCGGCAACAACACCAAAAATTTAAGGAAGGTCTCAAGTTCACTCTTATCCGCCACTTCAATAATATTGGCCACCTTGGCCTTAAAAAAATCCTCCTTGGCCTCCAACACCCTATAAAGCAAATAGATTCTACCTATCTGCTGAAGGTTTGCATGTTGTATTTCAAGGTAACCCTTTAACTCCTTATCATCCAATAAGAGCGACAAATCTTTTTCCGATCTAATTTTTGTGGGTACCAAGCTATAGGTCAGATATAAATCCTTTGTGGACTCTGATTCCACAATGCCTTCAATTTTTGAAAACAGCCATTGCTTATTTTCATTGTCCACATTATCCTCTAAAATTTTCAGAAGCTGGGTACCGATATTTTTAAATAACATATTACAATATATTTGTTCAGTGTTAAACCATAAATTTTAATAAAACATATAGTAAGCCTATGTGTAATTCAAATTATTGCACAATGCCTACAAAGAAGGCTTAAATATAAAACTATATCAGCATTAATTACCGCGGTTTATGGTATTCTTTCTATTTTTGAAATAGAAAATTGTGCTATGTTAGGTTTAAAGTTACCCACAGACCCAAGATGGGTCAACATTGTTGAGAAAAATATTGATGAAATATTAACGGACCATGCCTATTGCGAGCAAAAGGCGGCAAGCACGGCTATTTCATTGATCGTGAGCTTTCCCGAATACACGGAACTTACCCAAGAAATGATAGCCTTGTCCAGGGAGGAAATGGGACATTTTAAAATGGTACATGACCGCATATTAGCCCGTGGAAAAACATTGGGAAGAGACAGAAAGGACGACTACGTCATAGCATTATTAAAGTTTTTCCCGAAGGGAGGCAGCAGAACCACCCAGTTAGTGCACCGATTGTTATATGCTGCATTAATTGAGGCCCGGAGCTGTGAACGCTTTAGATTGCTATCCGAGCAATTACAAGATAAAGAGCTGGCAGATTTTTACCATAAACTAATGATCAGTGAAGCAGGTCATTACACCATGTTTTTAAACTTCGCCCGCACGTATGGAGATCGCAAGGAGGTGGACAAGAAATGGGACGCTCTACTAACTTATGAAGCATCGATCATGAAGGATCTGGGCAATACTGAAACCGTACACGGCTAAATTGCCTTTCGGCAAAAAGGTCCAATAAATCCAACTTCTGTACCATAATCCCTTAGTCTTTGGTATAGTACAGTGTTTTAATAATTCCGTCTGACAACCCTATTTTGGGTACATGAATTTTTTTGGCTCCGATCCACTTGGCAGAAGAGACAAAAATTTGTGTTGCAGGAATAATTACATCTGCCCTATCAGGATTTAGTCCCAATTCCGAAACCCTTTCCTCAAAAGTTAAGCTGGCCAGAAAATGATATTGCGCCCTTAGCCAAATATAAGACAGGGACTCTCCTTCCTTTCGACCGGACATTTTGTGTAGTTTATTAATGTTTCCCCCAGAACCAATGATCGATAAATTGGGCAGCCCCTTAACGTGTTTCTTTAGCCAGAGTTCCAGATCGTTCCACATAGAATCATTTACCATACCGTTCAGGAGCCGAACGGTTCCAATCTTAAAGGATTCCGAAATTTTTATTTTCCCTTCAGAAAATACAGTGAACTCCGTACTCCCTCCGCCCACATCTATATAAAGATAAGTCTCATCTTTCCTTATCAAATTCTTAAGGTCTGTAGAGGCTATAATTGAAGCCTCCCTTTCCCCGTCTATAAGTTGAATCTGTACGCCTGAAGCCTCTAATATATTATCAATAACCAGCTGCCCATTATCAGCTTCCCTCATGGCCGAAGTAGCACAGGCCATATATTTTTCCACCCCATGTACTTCCATTAAAAGTTGAAACGCCTTCATAGCATTCAACAAGCGTTCTTCATTGCGTTTGGAAATAGTCCCATTTTTAAACACATCCTCCCCAAGCCTGATAGGCAATCGTACCAGGGCACTTTTTCTAAAGAGGGTATCTTTCCCTTCTTCTTCAATTACGTTATGGGTAAGTAAGCGTATAGCATTGGAGCCAATATCTATAGCGGCATATTTCCGTACTTTCAAAGTAGCTGTTTTTTTTAGGAATTCAATTTATTGAGGTAATAATCATAGGTAGCGAATTGTGAACGCACTTTGGGGTTATTGTTCTTTCTATATGCATTATCGTGTCTTTCAGAAAACATCCTTGCCTTTACGTTATCCCTCCAAGAAATATCAAAGGTATCCAGAAGTTCCTGCTTTACGTCACCATCATATATCGGCACTCCGACTTCTACACGATAATCCAAATTTCTCGTCATCCAATCGGCAGAGGAGATATATACTTTTGAATTGCCATCATTTCCAAAAATGAAGATTCTAGGATGCTCCAAAAATTTATCCACAATACTAATGGCCTCTATGTTTTCGCTCATGCCCTTAACACCTGGCACCAAGCAGCAAATACCCCTGATAATAAGCTGAATTTTTACACCCGCCCTACTGGCTTCATACAGCTTATCTACCATTTTATATGACGTAAAGCTGTTCATTTTTATCTTTATATAAGCCTCTTTGCCTGCCTTTGCATTTTGAATTTCCTTATCGATCAACTTCTTGAACACATTTTTGGTGTAGTGGGGAGAAACTATAAGATGTTTGTATTTATTGATCTTATAGGTAGTCTCAAAGAAATCGAAAACTTTGTTCAATTCCTTCAATATACCGTCATGTGCCGTGAATAAGGTATAATCCGTATAGATACGGGCCGTTGATTCATTAAAGTTTCCAGTACTAACAAACCCGTAGCGTTTAATTTGCGTACCCTCTTCCCTCTCTACAAGACATATTTTACTATGCACTTTTAAGCCGCGAACACCGAATATAAGCTTTACCCCCTCTGCCTGTAACTGTTCCGCATATTCAATATTGGCCTGTTCGTCGAACCTGGCCTGCAATTCTATCTGCACTGTAACGTGTTTTCCATTTTTTACGGCGTTTATCAAGGATGCCGCCACTTGGGAGTTATCGGCCAATCTATATACCGTAATCTTGATATTTCTCACCTTGGGATCCAAGGCTGCTTCCCTTAAAAATTTAATGATATAGGAAAAGGTCTGGTATGGGGTATACTGCAGGAAATCCTTTTCCGATATCCGCTCAAAAAGGCTTCCTTCCATTGAAATTCCCTTAACGGGCAATGGAGATATCTTATCGTACATTAAATCATTTCTTCCCAAACTTGGAAAGCCCATATAGTCACGTCTATTGTGATATCTTCCTCCTGGAATTACACTATCCGTATCCTCAATATCCATTTTTTCCTTTAAGAAATCGAGGGTATCCTTACCAATGCTCTTATCGTAAACAAAACGCACAGGATCACTTATTTTCCTATGCTCCACACTGGACGATATTTTTTCAATAAAGCTCTTGCTCAGGTCGTTATCCATATCCAACTCGGCATCACGGGTAATTTTGATCATATGTGCAGATATGGATTCATAGTCGAACATATTAAAAATACTCCCCAGACAATACCTGATAAGATCATCAAGAATGATGATATAGTTTTTGTCGCCCTCCTTGGGCAACACCACAAAACGATCTATACCCTTAGGAATTTCAATAAGTGCATACCGCTTTTCTTTGACATTGGATTTGCTGCCGGGCTCTTTCTTTAATATTAATTTTACCGCAAGATAGGCCGCAGTATCCTTCAGCATAGGGAAGCCGGCCAAATCGTTTAAAATAATGGTCATCAAAACTGGACTGACCTTTTCGATGAAATAATTTTTAATAAAGGAACATTGGGACTCCGTTATTTTTTTTTCATTGATCAAAAAAATATTCTGGGTTTCCAGTTCCTTTTCAATATCACTTAAGATCTTTAAACTTTTGGTTTGCTGCTTAATTACGATTTCGGTAATTTCCTCGAGTAGATCTTTTGCCGTTTCCCCGCCCAAGACACTTTTACCAGATCTGCCTGCTTCTACAATTCTTTTAACGGTTGCATACCTTACCTTAAAAAATTCATCCAAATTATTGGAAAATATCCCTAAAAATCGAAGGCGCTCTATTAAAGGAACATTCTTGTCCGCACTTTCCTGTAAAACCCTCTCATTAAAACTTAACCAACTAATTTCTCTGTTTATATATTGATTTTTACTCTTGATCATTCTTTTAATTGTTTTGGAAAAAGTGTCTGTACCGTAATTCCTTTTGTCACGGCACTCCAATCGTTTATGTCAAATTTTAATTGTACCAGCCCACTGGTGGGAACATTGTCAATATACATGTTTCCCAGAGAATTGGCAATATGTGTAAAAGCTTCGTTGTGTCCAAAAATAATTACCGTATCCAAGTCATTGTTCAATCCCTTAACAAATCGGTATACGTCCTCCCCTGAAAAATCATAAAGTTCATTGGACAGTTCAAATTTTGTATATGGAAAGTTTATAGTTCTTAAAAAAATCATAGCGGTATGCAAAGCCCTATTGGCGGGACTGGAATAGGCCGCATCAATATGGATTATATTGGACGAAAATTCCTTTGCCACCTTATTTACATCCTTTATACCCCTTTCCATTAGGGGCCTGTCCCTGTCGGAAACATTGTATTCCCATGACGATTTTCCGTGCCTTACCAATATTACCGTTTTCATACGTTTAAATCATTTTAATTCATTCCTAAAAAAGAAAATCAAAAATGGAGAGCGTGTAAATTGTTCATTACCTTTTTTTACCACATAGTAATTGGCACATCCCCATTACCATTCAAATCCAATGCGTTGGCCAAGCGTCAAGGGGCCAACCTTTCAATTTTCCAATCGAAATTGGCCTGAAGACTATAACGTATCCTATCGTGCAATCTATTGGGCCGTCCTTGCCAGAATTCAATGGACACAGGCTTTACAATAAATCCGCCCCAATATTTGGGACGCTCTATCTCCTTATTTTCATATTCCTTCTCCAAATCCTTTAATTTCTTCTCCAAATAATCCCTACTCGGAACCACCTCGCTCTGGTTGGAGACTATTGCACCTAGCTTGCTACCATCGGGTCGCGATTCAAAATAGCCATCAGATAAATTTTCAGCAATTTTCTCCGCTCTTCCCTTAATTATGACCTGCCTTTCCATATTGGGCCAAAAAAAGGAAATGCAAACATTGGGGTTTTGGGTTATGGCCCTACCCTTTTCACTTTCATAATTGGTATAAAAAATAAAACCTTCAAAGGTGTACTTTTTCAACAATACCACCCTGTTCTTTGGAAACCCGTCCAAACCTATGGTAGAGACCGTCATGGCATTGGGTTCATCTACCCCATCTGATGCCTCAACCTCATAAAACCATTTTTGAAACAACTCCATAGGGTTATCCGAAATAACCTCTTCTGTAAGAGAGCTTTTTTCATAGGATTTCCTGTAATTCCCTAGGTCTTTTTGCATATGTACTCTTGGATATTATTATCGTGAAAAGTTACTATACAAAATTGCATAAAACAAACTGAAACACGAAAAGTAAGTGGAGTTTTTTTAAACTCTAGAAACCAAGGATTGACCGATATAATTACACACAATTATAGTTTGGCAATAGCCCCTCCAAAACAATGTTTATGCCCAATAACTCAAGCATAAATTTTAAGGAGTATGGACTAACAAGGAAAGCAAATAGCTTTAAAATAAAAACAGTCAAGTCTTAGTAACAATATTACGTTTTATTTGGACTAAAGTTCAAACTCCTTGCCATCGTCCGCTAGCTCCACATTTGGAAATATGGTTTGGGCCTCTTCCTTAAAAAGGTCCAGAGATTGATATCTAGTTGAAAAATGTCCCAATATCAACATCCCTACATTAGCTTCCTTGGCAATGGTAGCGGCCTCTTTGGCGGTGGCATGTTTTGTTTTCGGAGCCAATCTTTTTTCTGTCTCCAAGAATGTGGCCTCATGATACAACACATCCACATTCCGGATCCAAGGAATAATTTTGGCTGAAAATGCCGTGTCACTACAAAAAGCATAACTTTTGGGAGCGGGAGGATCAAAAGTCAACAAGGCATTGGGGATAACACTATTATTATCCAAAACAATGTCTTTGCCGTTCTTGATATTCTGAAAATAACATTTGTCTATTTTGTATTTGGCTACAGCTTTTACATTTAATTTGCGTTCGCCCAGCTGCTCCTTTATCAGAAAACCATTGGTATATATCCTGTGTTCTAAAGGAATTGTGGTTATGGACACCTTGTCATCCTCATAAATCCTTTCGGGCTCTGTTGAAGTTAATTCGTGAAAAATTAGGGGGTAATTGGTCCATGAATCCCCTAATTTAAGAAATAAGGTAATCGCCTCCTTAATTCCTTTTGGGCCATATACATGCAATTCATTGGTCCTGCCCAATAACCTAAAAGTAGATATTAACCCTGGCAAGCCAAAAAAATGGTCTCCGTGCAAATGCGATATTAAAATATGATTGATACGGGAAAACTTTATCTTGCTCTTACGCAATTGTACCTGTGTTCCTTCTCCACAGTCTATTAAAAACAATTGATTCTTAATCTCAAGTACTTGTGACGTAGGATTGTTCAAAGATCTTGGTGTTGCAGCATAACAACCCAATACAGTTAGTTTCATAAAAATGAAATATTGAAAGTGGAAAATGGAAGATTATTCCCTGGTTATATTTAAAAGACACCTAATCGACAGCAACAACCTAATAACTTTGGCATTTACTTCAATAAAAATCTTACTCCCACTATCACTTATAAATTATAAATTCTTAAAGGTCCAAGTCCCTTTCGATCTCCTCCATTTCTATAATATCCTTAGCCTCCTGAATGGTAGGCACCACACAGATGCGATCTGGGACCTCATCATAGGATACTTTTCCGGTAACCAAAACGAAGGATTTTTTAGTTTTCCGATGAGCATCGGAGAGCTCCAAAAATTCCAAAACGTCGTTGGAAGTCAGTTTTGAAAAGGAAAAAAGATTCACAATAATATGATCGTTCTTAATCTTAGGATACATGTCCCTAAAATTGGATAGAAACTTGTTTAATGAGATATTTTCTTGAAGAACCGTAGTTACATTCCCTTCTTTATCCAAAATCATAGGCCTATTATTTAATTTTTGACGCCAACAAATAAATCACTGCCATACGTATGGCGACCCCATTTTCTACCTGGTTCAATATAATGGATTGTTTGGAATCCGCCACATCACTGGTTATTTCCACTCCACGGTTAATGGGACCCGGGTGCATAATTACAATTTCCTTATCCAAGCTATTCAACAAAGCCTTATTAACCCCAAACTGCTGGGTGTACTCCCTTGTTGTAGGGAAATAACTAATATCCAGTCTTTCATTCTGAATACGTAGCATATTGGCAACATCGCACCAGTTCAACGCTTTTCGCAAATTGGTTTCCACGGTAACACCTAAGGATTCTATATGTTTAGGAATCAATGTTTTAGGTCCACAAACCTTTACATTGGCACCCTGTAATTGCAAGGCGAAGATATTGGAAAGTGCCACCCGTGAATGAAGAATATCTCCTACGATGACCACATTTTTACCTGCTACATCCCCTAATTTTTCTCTAATGGAATAGGAATCCAACAAGGCTTGGGTGGGATGCTCATGGGCACCATCACCAGCATTGACTATAGAGGCCTTAACATGTTTGGAAAGGAATATTCCAGCTCCAGGGTTGGGATGGCGCATTACCACCATATCTACCTTCATTGAAAGAATATTATTTACTGTATCTATCAAGGTCTCCCCTTTTTTCACGGAAGATTGTGCTGCAGAAAAATTAACAACATCTGCGGACAACCTCTTTTCCGCCAACTCAAAGGAAAGTCGTGTACGGGTACTGTTTTCAAAAAATATATTGGCTATGGTAATATCTCGTAGGGAAGGAACTTTTTTGATAGATCGGTTGATCACTTCCTTAAAGTGATCTGCCGTTTCAAAAATGAGCTGAATATCCGATTCCTTCAGATACTTGATTCCCAACAAGTGTTTTACACTTAATTCGCCCATATCTATGTCTTTACTAAATATATTACATCCTCCCCATCATTTTCCTCCCACATTACCTTAACTTTTTCTCCATTTATGGCATCTACTTGCCTCCCCCTATAATTGGGCTGAATGGGCAAATGCCTGCTAAAACGCCGATCGATCAATGTCAACAACTCAATTTCCAACGGCCTTCCAAAAGACTGTATTGCCGTTAAAGCTGCCCTTATGCTTCTGCCTGTATAAAGTACATCATCCACAAAAACTACTTTCTTATCCTCTACAAGAAAATCGATTTTGGTCTTGTTGGCTTCCAAGGTCTTGTCACCTCTCCTAAAATCATCGCGATAAAATGTTATATCCAAGAATCCCAAATCTATATTCTTTACCCCGTAGTCCTCTTTAAGGATCTTGGCAAGGCGTGAAGCCAGAAATATTCCCCTAGGTTGTATCCCTATAAGAACGGTATTTTTAAAATCGAGATGGTTTTCTAATAATTGACAAGCCAGGCGATGCAGGATAATATTTATTTCTTTGGAAGAAAGTAATACTTTTTGACTCATAGATGATTTGGCCAATGCTTTTGAAATACAAAAGTAGGGATTTCTATTTAATATTGTCGCCATAAAGACAAAAGACCGCTAGAGAACAGAAATTAGTATTTTGAACCCCCACGCAATGCCCTGAGAACCCAAGGGTTGCACTTTTTAGACGTCCGAAGCAATCTTAACCCGGGAATTCAACACACCTTCAATTACTAGCCTAAAAGACATCTGAATCCCAAATATTTTACCAATAAAAAAGCCCTGACATATGCCAGGGCTCCTTTATATAAATAATCTAAAAGCTTACTTCTTTTTCTTGTCGTTAGCTTCCATTTTATCTTTCAACGCTTGCAATGCTTCATTGGCATCACCTATGGTAGGCTTAGCTTCATCAGCAGAGGCTGCAGCTTTTTTAACGGCAGCTTTTACATTACGTTGTTCCTCTTCTCTAAAGATAGCGGTATGACTAGCTACAACCCTTTTGAATTCTTTGTTGAACTCAATGATTTTGAACTCGGCCTCTTCACCTTTTACCAATTTCTTGCCATCTTCTTTTTCTAAATGACGTGATGGTACAAAGGCAACGATATCCTCGTTAAAATCGATAGTTGCTCCTTTATCCACTATTTCAGCGATAGTTCCTTTGTGAACTGTATCTAAAGCAAATTCAGTTTCGTACTTATCCCAAGGATTTTCTGTTGTCTGTTTGTGTCCCAAACTTAGTTTACGACCTTCAACATCCAATTCCAATACTTCAACTTCTAAAGTATCACCTACGGTTACAAACTCTGATGGATGCTTAATTTTCTTGGTCCAAGAAAGATCTGAGATGTAGATCAACCCGTCTATTCCTTCTTCCAATTCAACAAACACACCAAAATTGGTGAAATTACGAACAATACCTTTATGCTTAGATCCAACAGGATATTTGCTAGTGATATCAGTCCATGGATCTGGAGTTAATTGCTTAATTCCAAGAGACATTTTACGGTCTTCCCTATCCAAGGTCAATACTACAGCTTCTACCTCGTCACCAACTTTTACGAAATCCTGTGCGGAACGTAAATGTGTAGACCAAGACATTTCAGAAACGTGGATCAATCCTTCAACACCTTCTGCAACTTCGATAAATGCACCGTAGTCAGCTATAACAACTACCTTACCTTTAACTTTGTCTCCAATTTTAATGTCTTCGCTAAGTGCATCCCAAGGATGTTTCTCCAATTGCTTAAGACCTAACTGGATTCTAGATTTGTTCTCATCAAAGTCAAGGATAACAACGTTCAATTTCTGATCCAATTCCACCACTTCATTTGGATGGTTGATTCTGCTCCAAGAAAGATCAGTAATATGTACCAATCCATCAACACCACCAAGATCAATAAAGACACCGTAAGAAGTAATGTTTTTAACAACACCTTCAAGAACCTGTCCTTTTTCCAATTGACCAATGATCTCTTTTTTCTGTTCTTCAATATCAGCCTCGATCAACGCCTTATGCGAAACAACTACGTTTTTGAATTCGTGGTTTATCTTAACCACTTTGAATTCCATAGTTTTGTTTACATACTGATCGTAATCACGGATTGGCTTAACATCTATTTGTGAACCTGGTAAGAATGCCTCAATTCCAAAAACATCCACGATCATACCACCTTTGGTTCTGCATTTTACAAAACCACTAACAATCTCCTCTTTGTCATGGGCCGCATTTACACGATCCCAAGCCATAATAGTTCTTGCCTTTCTGTGTGAAAGCACCAACTGTCCACTTTTATCCTCACGGATATCGATCAACACCTCTACCTTATCACCAACCTTTAGGTCAGGATTGTATCGGAATTCGTTCAGTGAAATAACACCTTCAGATTTGGCATTAATATCAATAATCGCCTCACGTTCTGTAAGGTACACTACTGTTCCCTGTACTACTTCTTCGTCTGCAGTATCTACAAAGTTTTCAGCGACCAAGCTTTCAAATTCCTTTAATTTGGAATCATCAACGCGCTCTATTCCTTGCTCGTACTTGTCCCAATCAAAATTCTCCAAAAACTCTTTTGGATCTTGCGCTTGGGTTTCTACTTTTGTTTCTTGTGTAGCTTCGGTAGTTTCTTCTACCTCAACTGTTGTTTTTTCTTCAGCCATTTGCTGATTATAAATTTGTATTCCATGGGGTTACAAGAGCTAACAATTACCACAGAAGAAGTTATATAGATTTTCTTTTCTTTCCTTTTTCCTCTCGATGCTTTGCTAAAAAAGGAGTGCAAAAATACAACTAAAAAATGGTTTTACAAACCTTAAAATGAGATGAATGACAATTACTTTACTATTTTCCGAAAATTGATGAAAACTATACTTAGAATCCCTATCTTGAGGCCACAAATATTAACCGTTAAAAAAATATAATTATGAGTGTTAAAGCAAAATATCAAGCTGTCTTAAACCTTGGCGAGCAGTTAAAAATAAAGGATGGTGATGTAAGTGAGGAAGCAGGTATTCTAAAAATAAAAGGGCAGGCCGCAACCCAGTACGAGAAAAATCTTTTGTGGGATAAAATAAAAGAATTGGGCGGAGAAAATCCTTCGGATATTAAAGCCAATATTACCGTAGCCGACGAAAGTGTTTATCACAGACACACCGTAAAAAGTGGAGAGTCCCTTAGTAAGATTGCCAAAAAATACTATGGCGACCCTATGAAATACAAGAAAATCTTTGAGGCAAACACTAACATCCTAAAAAATCCGGATGTTATTCACCCAGACCAAGTTTTGGTTATCCCGAACTAGGGGAAGCACAAATTAAATTCGGGCGCAGCCAGGGTTACAAACTTCCTGACTGCGCCCGAATTAATATTCAAGGGATCAATAAAAAGAAATTTCTATTTTCCTTCAATTTTACGGAGAGCAAAATTATATATGCGTTCCAATTGTTCCTTTAAGCCCATATCACTGTTATCAAATTCTATGGCATCATCCGCTTTTCTCAAGGGTGAAAATTCGCGATGGGAGTCAATGTAATCCCTGGTCTGAACGTTCTTCAACACTTCTTTATACGAGACCTTCTCCCCCTTGTCCAAAAGCTCCTTATATCTTCTAAACGCCCTAGTTTCTGGAGAAGCGGTCATAAAAATCTTAAATTCGGCATTGGGAAAGACCACGGTCCCTATATCCCTGCCATCCATAACAACTCCTTTCTTCTTGCCCATTTCCTGTTGCATCCCCACCAATTTCAACCTAACTTTCTCAATGGTGGCAATCTTGCTCACTTGTTGGGAAACCGGCAAGGTCCGAATTTCCTTCTCTACATTCTCCCCATTCAAATACATCTCGGAAAACCCAAGGGATTTATTGTAGACAAATTTAAGATCCACAGTGGGCAGAGCATTGACCAATCCTTCCAGATCGTCTTTTTCACCCCCAATAAAGCCTTGGCGCATAGCAAAAAGTGTTACCGCCCTGTACATGGCCCCGGTATCTACATAAACATAATCCAATGCCTTCGCCAACTGTTTGGCGATAGTACTTTTTCCTGTAGATGAATATCCATCAATTGCAATAGTTATCTTTCCCATGGGTCTAAAAATAGTAAGAATTGCTCAATTGCAGCGTATTGACAAGTGTAAATATTAACATTTTGACAAGGGAAAGCTTCCCGTAAAATACAAAAGCACCCACTTATTAGTAGGTGCTTTTGATCTATTGATAATAAAAATCTCTTTAAAGTTGCTTTGGATTTTTAACGGACTCATCTGTAATGGCAATATCTATTACCTCCTGCATGTCGTTCACATAATGAAAAGTAAGGCCCTTTAAATAATCCTCCTTGATTTCCAAAATATCCTTTCTGTTATCCTCACAAAGTATGATTTCCTTAATTTTCGCCCGCTTTGCAGCCAAAATCTTCTCCTTTATCCCTCCCACAGGAAGTACTTTGCCCCTTAGGGTAATTTCTCCCGTCATGGCCAGACTCTTTTTTATTTTTTTCTGGGTAAACAAGGACACCAAAGAGGTCAACATGGTAATTCCCGCACTGGGTCCGTCTTTTGGCGTAGCCCCTTCCGGAACGTGAATATGCACATTGTATTTATCGAATACTTCTGGATCAATACCATACCTATCCGAATTGGATTTAATATACTCCATAGCTATTGTGGCAGACTCCTTCATCACCGTACCCAAGTTACCTGTAATGGTCAGATTCCCTTTTCCCCTGGACAAAATGGACTCAATGAACAAAATATCACCTCCAACACTGGTCCAGGCCAATCCTGTAACCACACCCGCCACATCATTATTCTCGTATTTATCCCTTTCCATTCGTGCAGGTCCCAAAACCTTTTCAACATCTTCAAAGGAAACCTTTTGGTTGTATTCCTCATCCATTGCAATAGATTTTGCGGCATGCCGTACCATTTTGGCTATTTGTTTTTCCAAAGACCTTACCCCGGATTCCCTGGTATACCCCTCGACAATCTTTTCCAATTGAGGCTTCCCAATTTTCAGATGATTTACACTTAAGCCATGCTCCTTTAACTGCTTTGGCAATAGATGCCTTTTTGCAATTTCCACCTTTTCCTCTATGGTATACCCGGTTACATGTATAATTTCCATCCTATCCCTTAGGGCAGGCTGTATTTCCGCTAAGCTATTGGCCGTAGCAATGAACATTACTTTGGATAGGTCGTAGCCCATTTCCAAAAAGTTATCATGAAACTCATTGTTTTGTTCGGGATCCAATACCTCCAACATAGCCGAGGAAGGATCACCTTGATGGCTATTGGACAGTTTATCTATTTCATCCAAAATAAAAACAGGATTAGACTTACCTGCCTTTTTTAAACTTTGAATAATTCTACCGGGCATGGCTCCTATATAGGTTTTACGGTGCCCACGAATCTCGGCCTCGTCCCTGAGACCACCAAGTGAAATTCGTACATATTCCCTTCCCAATGCCTCGGCCACAGATTTACCCAAGGAGGTTTTACCAACTCCCGGAGGTCCAAATAGGCATAGGATAGGCGATTTCATATCATTCCTCAATTTTAGCACCGCCAAATATTCAATAATCCTTCTTTTTACATCTTCCAGACCATAATGGTCCCTATCCAATATTTTTTGGGCCCTTTTTAAATCGAACTTATCCTTGGAATATTCATTCCAGGGAAGCTCCAAAAACAGATCCAAATAATTACGCTGAATGGAATACTCGGCCACCTGCGGATTCATCCGTTGCATTTTGGCCAATTCCTTCTCAAAGTGCTCGGCAACGGCTTTGCTCCATTTTTTCTTTTTGGCCTTTTTACGCATCTCATCCACTTCCTCTTCATAAGAAAGTCCTCCCAATTCCTCTTGGATGGTTTTCATTTGCTGATGAAGATAATACTCCCGTTGTTGCTGATCCATATCAGTTCGAACCTTTGACTGAATATCATTTTTCAGTTCCAGCTTCTGAAGCTCAATGTTCATATATTTAAGGGTAGCCAATGCACGATCCTGTAAGCTGCCAATCTCCAATAATTCCTGTTTGTCCTTTACGCTCAAGTTGAGATTGGAGGAGACAAAATTTATCAGAAAAGAATCGCTCTGTATATTTTTTATAGCAAAAGAAGCCTCACTGGGGATATTGGGATTGTCCCTAATAATCTGCAATGACAATTCTTTTATAGTATCTATGATTGCCCTAAACTCCTTGTCGTCTCGTGCCGGTCTAACTTCGGTTGTTTCCCTCACGGTAGCGGTGATGTAAGGCTTTTCAGTAAGCACTTCGGCTACTTCAAATCGTTTTTTACCCTGAATGATCACGGTAGTGTTCCCATCGGGCATTTGCAGCACCCTTAAAATTCTCGCCACAGTCCCCAAAGTATTGATATCCTTTACACCGGGATTTTCTGTTTCCTCATCCTTTTGGGCCACCACACCAATAACCTTTGATCCGTTATTGGCATCCTTTATCAATTTAATGGACTTATCCCTTCCTGCTGTAATAGGAATTACCACACCGGGAAACAATACAGTATTACGCAACGGCAATATAGGCAAGGTTTCGGGCAACTTTTCATTGTTAATTTCCTCCTCATCTTCAGGTGTCATCAAGGGTATTAACTCCGCATCCTCATCAATCCCCTGCAATGACATAGTGTCAAATTGTATGTTTTTTGTTTTAGCCATATTCTATTTTCGGTCATTCTGTCATTGTTAGACAGAAAAATAATTTATATTTAATCCTGTGTATACCTTCTTTCCCTATAATAATCAGGAGGTTGAGGATTCTAGCATTTCCTTTTATTTCTATTTGGGCAATTCTTATGCCAACAAGGAAAATCTTTTTATAAATAAACTGTAACATTCCATAAATTACCTCATCTATTAAGCAAACCAATACCTTTTTGAGCCTAGAAAAGAGACATATTGATGAGTTGTTACCATTGTGCTTAAACGGCAACCGGAACGCGCAACTAGAAATTTACAATCGCTATTACAAGGGAATGTACAATGTTTCCTATAGGATTGTAAAAGACAGCGCTATTGCAGAAGATGTAATGCAGGAATCGCTATTAAGCGCATTGACCAAACTGGACCAATTTAAGGGAGAAGTTTCCTTTGGGGCCTGGCTAAAGCGAATCGTGGTCAACAACAGTATTCATCAATATAAAAAAAGGTTAAAACGCCAGGAAGTCGATCTTGGAAATGTAATGTACAAGGTCGAAGATAATGATGGATATGTCCCAGATAATGGAATGATTGAACTAAAGGCTCAAAAAGTGATTGAAACCATGAAGCTGTTAAAAGACAATTACAGAATTTCTTTGACCTTACATTTAATTGAAGGATATGATTACGAAGAAATATGCGAAATAATGAATTTGAGTTATGCCAATTGCAGAACAATGATTTCAAGGGCAAAAGAAAGCCTGAGGCAAAAATTAAATATCGAATACCATGGAAGTTGATCCTATAGAAAAACTGTTTGGGGAATTAAAAGGCTCCTTTGATACAGCAGAACCGGTAGATGGCCACAGACAAAGGTTCTTCACAAAATTAGAAGCCTCGTCTACAGCGGTAGTAAAAACCAAAAGGAAACGTTTCGGATGGAAACCTCTATCCATAGCCGCTGCTGTGCTAATATTATGCTCCCTAGGATTCAATTTCCTATATACATCCCCAAGCGTGCAACAGCAGGTTTCCAAAATTTCCCCGGAAATCACCAACACCGAATACTACTTTGCCAGTGTAATAGAGGATCAGGTAAAAAAAATGCAAAATGAAAGTACACCCGAGACTCAAAAATTGATTGCCGATACCATGATCCAACTTAAGAACTTGGATAGGGATTACAAAAAAATGGAGCAGGATCTATTGGATGGCGGCAATAGCAAACTGATATTAAGTGCCATGATCACCAATTTTCAGACCAGAATAGATCTATTGAATGAAGTGTTGGAGCAAATTGAAGAAATTAAAAATTTTAAAAACTACAAAAATGAAAATATTACGGCTTAGATATATACTCGCCTTGTTATGGCTTGTTCCCATCAGTTCTTTTTCCAACAATGATATGCCTAGAGGTAAATACACCAAGGAAAAAACCATTAAAAAAGAGTACAAAGTAAATCTGGAAGCCTTATTGAAAATCGATAATAGCTATGGAAATTTAAATATAAGCTCTTGGAACCAGGATAGGATAACCATAGAGGTCCATATTAAGACCACTGGGGACAACGAAGATAAGGTACAGCGTAAGCTGGATGAAATTACCGTGGATTTTGAGGGCAACAGCACTATGGTTTCTGCCACTACCATCTTTAACAAGGATAAAAATAGTTGGGGATGGAATTGGGGCAGCAGCAATAATGTAAATATGCAAGTAAACTATACGGTTAAAATCCCCATAAAGAACAGTGTTAATCTTAGTAACGACTATGGTAGTATTATTTTGGACAGAATAGACGGCCACGCCAAAATTAATTGCGACTATGGACGATTGGAAATTGGGGAACTACACGGGAGAAGCAACCAATTATCCTTCGATTATACCTCCAAATCTACCATTGGTTATATAAATAGCGGCAAAATCAATGCCGATTATTCCGGCTTTACCATTGAAAAGGCAGGGAATCTGGATATTGTTGCCGACTACACCAACGCCACGGTCCAAACAATGGAAGACCTGTCCTATGTTTGCGATTATGGCAAATTGGAAATCGGGCAGGCCAGAAATATTCAGGGCAATGGTGATTATATAAATGTAAGCTTGGGAACAATACATGGCAACGTGGATATAAAATCGAGCTACGGGTCAGTGAAAATTGATGAGATGGCAGCTGATGCCAAAAACCTTCGGATAAACACGGATTACACCGGCATAAAAATAGGGTACTCCCCAGCTTATCATTTCGATTTTGAAATCGACACAAAATATGCAGGGGTAAGTGGAAAGGATGAATTCGAAATAAACATTAGCAACGAAAAATCCCACCAAAAATACTTTAAAGGCTATTACGGAAGTCAAAACAGTGGCAATCTAATGACTATTACAAGTGAATACGGCGGGATTTCATTTAATAAAAAATAACTTTAAACAGATAAAGATGAAACACATAACAACCACCCTACTCAGTCTATTTATCCTTGGTAGCATTAGCGCCCAAAGAAACAATAAAATAAGAGGAAACGGTAATCAGGTTACCATCGAGAGAACCACAAAGCACTACGATCAAATTGCAATTTCAGGATTCTTCGATATTGATTTGGTAGAAGGCAAGGAAGGTTTGCTCACGTTAGTGGGAGAACAAAATATATTGGACCATATTACAACCGAAGTTAATGGGAATAAATTAACCATTAAAGTCAAAAACGGATATAACCTAAATCCGTCTTCTTGGAGAAAAGGGGTTTCCATAACCATTCCTGTAGAAAGCATAAGTGCCTTGAGTTTATCTGGCTCTGGGGATATTGTTAGTAAAAAGACCTTAAAAGCCGATTTTTTTGAAACCACAATATCGGGCTCAGGAGACATTTCCCTAGCACTCGAGGTAAAATCCTTGAAAGCAAGTATGTCCGGTTCCGGGGATATGGTATTAAGTGGAAAAACAACCGATTTAGATGTATCTATCTCAGGATCTGGGAATATCAATGCCTATGACCTAAGTGCCGACCATGTGGATGCCACTGTTTCGGGTTCGGCAAATGTAAAGGTAACCGCTAATAAGGAAATAAACGCAAAAGTATCTGGTTCGGGCGATATAGATTATCGGGGCAATCCTGAAAAAATTAATACTAAGGTTTCAGGATCTGGAGACATAACCATGCAATAAATGAAAATACTACCTTAAGAACTTATATTCCCCTGGCCCTATTTACCCTGGTCAGAAGAAATGCGCCTGCCATAAAAAACAATCCAAGCAAAATAATGGCGTATCGCATACTTCCAAAATATTGGGCCGCAAAACCATATAAGAAAGTGCCTATAACAATTCCTATCTTTTCCGCTACATCATAAAAACTAAAAAAAGATGCAGTATCTGTGGTTTCTGGTAAAAATTTGGAATAGGTGGACCTAGAAAGCGCCTGAATCCCACCCATAACGATACCCACACACCCTGCTGCTATATAAAAATCGATAGGCGTAATCAAAAAATAAGCATAAATGCAAATCAATACCCAAAGTATATTCACCACAATAAGTGTCCCAATATTGCCGAAGGTTTTGGATGCCTTGGCGGTAAGCGTTGCCCCAGCAATGGCAACAAGCTGAATAAGAAGGATACTAACAATCAATCCTGTTGTTCTTTCGGAATCCGAATTCCATTGAATCTCCTCTTCCCCAAAATAAGTTGCAATCAACATAACGGTCTGTACAGCCATGCTATAGATAAAAAAGGCGGCCAAATATCGTTTCAATTTTAATTGCCCTGCCATTTGATGCCATACATTCTTTAGCTCTCTAAAACCATTAAGTATTATATGTTGCCTAACCCCTTCCCTTTTAAACCCTTTGGGAAGAAAATAAAAACTATACTGGGAAAATCCTATCCACCAAAGGCCTACCGTTAGAAATGAATACCTCATCGCCTTTATTTCCGCGATTCCGCCAGCGTCAGTTTCGATTCCAAAGAGATTGGGTTTCATGACCATTGCCAAATTAAAAAGCAGCAAAATAACACTTCCAATATAGCCAAGAGAAAAACCTTTTGCACTAATTCTATCCTGTTGTTCTGGAAAAGCAATATCTGGCAGGTATGAGTTACTAAAGGCAAAACTTACCCAAAACCCCACCAATCCAAAAAAATAACAAAGCAGACTGAAGTAAATATTTTCCAAGGAAAACCAATATAATCCTATACAGGACAATGCCCCCAAGTAACAAAACAACTTCATAAAGAGCCTTTTGTTCCCCAAATAGTCTGCAATACCGGATAAAATAGGTGTTATAAGGGCTATAAACAAAAACGCAGCCGAGGTAACATAGCTTATTAGGGGTGCCCTCGCAATTTCCCCACCAAAGACAACGACCTTCTCTATTCCGGCCACCCGGAACAGGGCCCCATAAAAAATGGGAAATATAGCAGATGAAATTACAAGGCTATAAACAGAATTTGCCCAATCATAAAATGCCCAAGCGTTTAATAATTTTTTACTGCCCTTTATAGGAAAGATTCTAGTCATTTATAAAAAAAGCTGCTCCTATAAGAGCAGCTTTCCAATTATAATTAGTACTTAATTTTTTATTTTACCTATCACTATTGAAAAGTAGTAATGCCAAATTTAGCCGCTTCTTTTTTGGCCAAAGGTGCCCATTCCGTAAGGTTGGCAATACGGGTTTCGTTGGAAGGGTGGGTACTTAGAAACTCTGGCGGTGCACTACCTCCACTATTGGCCTGCATTCTCTTCCAAAGTTCTGCAGCTTCATCTGGATTATAACCCGCAATGGCCATAATCTGCAAACCAATTCTATCGGCTTCTGTCTCATGACTTCTACTAAAAGGAAGCATTACCCCAACCTGGGAACCAATTCCATAAGCTTGATTGAATATGTTCCTTTTTTGCTCATCCTGTATCACCACATTGCCAGCCACAGCCCCCAATTGCTGCAAGGTGCCGGCGCTCATCCGTTGCGCTCCATGGTCCGCCAAGGCGTGCGCCACCTCATGGCCCATTACCACTGCCACTCCGGTCTCCCCTTGACATATAGGCAGGATCCCGGTATAAAAAACAATTTTACCACCCGGCATACACCAAGCGTTCACTGTTTCATCATTCACCAAATTATATTCCCATTTGTAATCCTTGAGGTAACCTGGATAACCATTGGCTGCTAACCAACGTTCGGCAGCCGCTGCAATACGCTGACCTGTTTTTGTTATCATTTTTGCATCGTCTGTACCGGTAATTACCTTGTTCTCTCCAAGAAATTGGTCATATTGAGCAAAAGCTGTTGGAAAAATTTGACTATTCGGGTAAAAGTTCAAAACCTTTTGCCCTGTAAAAGGATTGGTCTTACAGGCCGCAACCCCTAAAAAGACCATTATTATTAAAACTATTTTTTTCATCTTAAGATTAAATATTTATTCACCGAAAATTACAAAAAATTTAGGCACCAATAATGTGTAACAAAGTAAAATCCTTGCTGATATGAATATTGTTGTTCCCATTTAACTTAACATCCTTCAAATCCACAAACTCATTATCTATTTGTATTTTCTTAATTTTGAAGGGCAAGCCATGAAGATTCATTTTTAAGGTTGTATAGGATGTTATAAAACTTCCGTCCTTAAACTGCTGTATAAGCAGTTCGTTTGCTTTTCCCTTTAAATTAAAATTTCTAAGACTGTACCTGCCTTTTTTGTAATCATAACCGTCCTGGCCATCCTCGTAGACTGTTGAAGTTTCAACACCATTTTTAAAGTATACATCCAAAACCAATTCTTTTATTTCCAGTTCACCAACATATTGTTGAACGGGGTATTTCGGAATCATGGCTCCTTCTTTAATAAAGATCGGAATTTTATCCAAACCTGCTACCACCCATTTCTCCATACCACCAACTACGGCTTCATTGGTCCAATAATTGTACCAAGTACCTCTGGGCAGGTACATCCTTCTACCTTGGGCATTGGGTTCATGAACCGGGCATATCAAGATTTGCTCCCCAAAAATAAATTCATCGGTCCTAAAATGCGTCTGATGATCTTCTTGATCAAAATGCACCAATGGTTTCAACATGGGCACTCCTTCTTTGGAATACCGGTAGAACATAGTATACAAATATGGCAATAGTTGATAGCGCAATTCAATAAATTTGCGCACAATATTGGTTACTTCGTCATCAAAGGACCATGGCTCCTGATCGCCGTGATCACCACTGGAATGCACCCTACAGAAAGGGTGGAAAACTCCCAATTGAATCCATCTGGCAAACAGCTCGCCATTGGGTTGTTCCGCAAAACCCCCAATATCCGAACCTACGAACGAATAGCCGCTCATACACATGCGTTGCGCCTGTACATTCGCAATCCATAAATGTTCCCATGTGGCAATATTATCGCCGGTCCATGTAGAAGAAAACCTTTGGGTCCCCGCGAATGCCGCCCTGGTAATTACAAAGGGCCGCTTTGGATATACGTACTTTTTAATGCCCTCATAGGTAGCACGAACCATCTGCATTCCATATACATTGTGGGCTTTTCTGTGCGAACAAGGATGTCCATCATAATCATGACGGGTATCCAAAGGTGCCGTCTTGGTGGGAACCTCCATAACTGCTGGTTCGTTCATATCGTTCCAAACCGCATGGACACCAATTTCCGACATCATTTCCTTATACAGTTCAGCCCACCACTCCCTAACCTTGGGATTGGTAAAATCCGGAAAATTACATTCCCCGGGCCACACCTTACCTTTCATGAACGCACCATCGGCCCGTTTGCAGAAATAATCATTTTCAATGGCCTCTTGATATACCCAATAATCCTTATCTATCTTTATGCCCGGATCTATCATTACAACCGTTTTAAATCCCTTTTCCTCCAAATCCGAAATCATTTTTTTCGGATTCGGAAAACGCGATTTATCCCAAGTAAAACACCTAAATCCGTCCATATAATCAATGTCCAAATAAATGGCATCACAAGGAATCTTCATTTTTCGAAAATTCTTGGCTATTGCCCTAACATTACTTTCCGGATAGTAGCTCCATTTGGATTGATGGTAACCCATAGCCCACATTGGCGGCAACTCTGGCGTCCCTGTTAAATTGGTGTAGGCTTTGACTACTTGGCTCATTTGTGGACCGTAGATGAAATAATAATTCATCTCTCCCCCATCTGCCCAAAAACTGGTTACATTTCTGCGCTCATGCGCAAAATCGAAATTTGTTTTAAACGTATTGTCAAAGAAAATCCCATAGGACTTATTATTGTGCAAGCCTATAAAAAAAGGAATCGCCTTGTACAAAGGATCTTGATCCTTTCCATAGGCGTATTGGTCCGTTACCCAATTACTTACTCGTTTGCCCTTAAGGTTGGAATGTGTTGCTTTATCTCCCAAACCGTAGAAACTCTCGGCATTTTGGGTAATCTTGCTCATTTTTACAGAATTCCCCCCAAACTCATAGTTCTCTTCCCAATGAAAACCAAGCTCATCCTCATTAATGATATTGCCATCAAGATCCGAAATCTGGGTCCTCAGGGTCTTTTTATCTACAAGTACCTTTAGTTTGGCGGTATATACCAAATATTCTGTTGGAGTCTCCTCTACCTTAAGGTGATTAAACCCAACACTAACATTTTCGCTGATGGCATAAGAAAAATCGGGCTCAAAAATATTTTCGGTAGCATATCTAAATCTCAATATACTGTCCCGCAAAATTGTCATCTCCAAAATGACACCGTTTGAGGTGGTAAAATACAATTTATCCGTATCCCTGTGAAATTCAACAATTGTATTGGGGTATAAATTGCCTTTGTATTCAAGTTCAGTATTAGTGATCATGGGTGGTTAAATTTGCGAATACAAAAAAAGTACATTCATGTGAATTAAAGAAATGATATGCGGTGCAATTATATTCAGTAACATTATAATTCCTAAAATCACTTAAAAACGACTATTCCAAGTGGTGGAATGTTGATTTCCACAGACTTATCATATCCATGCCAAGCGGTTTTACCAATTTTCAATGTGCCGTTTTTCATTCCTGTACCGCCATATTTGGTATCATCACTATTGAAAATTTCCTTTAATTGCCCCGTTTTAGAAATTCCCATTCTATATTTTTCCCTTGGAACCGGGGTAAAATTACAGGCTACATAGATATTTTGCTTAGGGTCATTTCCTTTTCTAATATAGGTAAGCACGGAATTTTGATGGTCCCCGTAATCTATCCATTGAAAACCCTCCGGACTAAATTGTTTCTCATACAGGGCAGGATATTCCTGATATAACTTGTTCAAGTCTTTCACCAATTTTTGAATTCCACTATGGAAGTCATATTGTAGAAGATGCCAATCCAAACTTTTTTGAAAATTCCATTCGGAAGATTGCCCAAATTCCCCGCCCATGAAAATTAAATTGGTCCCGGGATGGGTATACATATACCCAAAAAGTAATCTTAAATTGGCAAAACGCTGCCATTCATCTCCGGGCATCCTATACAATAGGGACTGTTTACCATAAACCACTTCATCATGGGAAAAGGGCAACATAAAATTCTCTGTAAAGGCATAGGTTGCACTAAAGGTCAAATCGTTTTGATGGTGCTTCCTATAAATGGGTTCTTTTTTAAAATACTCCAAGGTATCGTGCATCCATCCCATCATCCATTTCATTCCAAAACCAAGGCCTCCCATACTCACTGGTTTGGATACCATTGAAAAGGAGGTAGATTCTTCCGCAATCATCTGTATTCCCTCAAAATTGGAATAAACGGTTTCATTAAGTTCCCTTATAAATGAAATTGCCTCCAAATTCTCATTATTACCATATATATTGGGTTCCCACTGACCCTCATCCCTGGAATAATCCAAATATAGCATAGATGCCACCGCGTCTACACGCAGTGCATCGGCATGGAATTGATCTAACCAAAACATGGCATTACTGATCAAAAATGCCCTTACCTCATTTCTACCGTAATTAAATATCAAGCTCTTCCAGTCCGGGTGATAGCCTCTTCTACTATCGGGATGCTCATAAAGATGGGAGCCGTCAAAAAATCCCAAACCGTGCGCATCTTCCGGAAAATGCGATGGTACCCAATCCAAGATAACCCCAATTCCATTTTGGTGCAATGCATCTACCAACAATTTAAACCCTTCAGGTTTTCCGAATCTCGAGGTAGGGGCAAAATAACCCGTTAATTGATATCCCCATGATGGATCATATGGATACTCCATAATGGGCATAAACTCCACATGGGTAAAATTCATCTCCTTAACATATTTCACCAAATCTTCGGCCAATTCCGAATAGGTCAAATAATCATTATTGGATTTTCGCTTCCAAGATCCCAAATGCACTTCATAAACAGCGAATGGTTTATCCAGGGCATTTTTTTCCTTTCTGGACTTCATCCAGGTATTGTCTCCCCATTGGTGTTTATCTTCCCAAACTATAGATGCCGTCATAGGTGGGTGTTCACAGCTTCGGGCAAAGGGGTCTGCCTTTTCGGTTACCACTCCGTGATTGGTAGAATGAACAATATATTTGTACAAAGTACCCTTTCCCAAATCGGGAACGAACCCCTCCCAGATACCGCTACCGTCCCAGCGAACATACAGTTGATGGTCTGCTTCGTACCAACTATTAAAATCGCCCACCACAGAAACGGAACGCGCAGAAGGCGCCCAAACGGCAAAATAAGTGCCTTTTACCCCGTTGACTTCAATAAGGTGGGATCCCAACTTTTCATATAATTTGAAATGTTTGCCCGCCTTAAATAGATCAATGTCAAAATCTGTAAATAAACTATGGGATACTACTTTGGTCATGATTACGTTATTTAGTGCACAGTTAAGACAACTTTGTTCTGTAACTTGAATATAAGAACAAAATGTTTTCTCTAAAACCTAACTTTGCAAGTATAGATATAAAAAATGGAACGCTTTTTGAAACTACAATAAAAATACAATAACATTTTATAGATATTGATTAATCCCTAAAATAATTATTATGAAAAAAGTTACCCTAGTACTCGGCGCATTTATTGCTTTATTTTTTATCTCCTGTGAAGGACCTGCAGGACCTCCAGGCTATGATGGTTTTGATGGAGCGGACGGACAGGACGGAGAGGATGGCATTCAAGGACAAGTATTTGAAGTAGACAATATTGACTTCAGTTATAATGCTGCAGGAGACATCTATTCCTACGTTATTACATTTTCTGATTTTACAAGTTTCCCTGTTTACGAATCTGATGCAGTTTTGGTATACCGATTTGATGGTTCCATTGATTATCAAGACAATACAACAGCCGACGCATGGAGCCTGATACCGCAAAATTTCTTTGTACCTCAAGGAACCATACAATATTCCAATACCCATACATTTATAGACGTTGAGCTTTTTATTGACGGAAATTTTGACCTTTCCAATTTAGATACCGGATTTACGGACAATCAATTGTTCAGAATTGTTATCCTACCAAGCCAATATGCTGAATCAAAATTGGATAAATCCAATATTAATGCCGTAATGAGAACTATAGGAGTTGAAAACAAAGACGTTAAGCGATTTACATTGGACTAAAATTAGCTCTAAAATTTTAATGGCCCTTATTTCCTTCAAGAAATAAGGGCTATTTTTATACATTAAAACCGAAAATCAAGAATTGACGCAGATCAAGGAATGAAAGGAAGCTACCCTCATTTCGTCTAAATGTTAGGAAGCACAAAAAAAAATAAAATACGCTATGAAAAAAATAATATTCGCACTTTGTGTAATGTTTATTGGATGCAAGGGAACCTCTCAGGAAAAGGAAGTATCCAAAATAGATTCTAAAAAAAAGGAGCAATTTAAAGTCACCAAAACAGAAGCCGAGTGGCGTAAACAATTAACGGACATGCAGTTTTATGTGCTGCGAAAGGCAGGTACCGAAAACCCTGGGTCAAGCGAATTACTGCATAACAAACAAAAAGGTGTTTATACCTGTGCCGCCTGTGGAACCGAGCTTTTCAAAAGCGACCACAAGTTCGATTCCGGAACGGGATGGCCTAGTTTTGACAGGGAGATAAAAGGAAATGTTGCCTTTGATGTGGATTACGATTTAGGATATGCCAGAAAAGAAGAACACTGTGCAACCTGCGGTGGCCACTTAGGTCATGTTTTTAACGATGGACCTAAAAAAACTACTGGCGAGAGACATTGCATAAACGGGGCGGCCTTGAACTTTGTACCGGAAAAATAAGGTCCATCCACAATTCCATAAACTAAACAATCCTTTAGGCTGGCCAGTACATACATACGGGCCAGCCTTATTTATTCCAATTAATTTAAAATGGCCTCTGTGTGGATTCAGTATGGTTTTGTAACTTTGCGACTTCATAATTTATTTATCAAAAAAAATATAAATGAGCAATTTCGATATTATTGTATTAGGTAGTGGTCCTGGAGGTTATGTAGCCGCAATCAGAGCCTCTCAATTGGGATTTAAGACTGCCATTATAGAAAAAGAAAGTCTTGGTGGCGTTTGTTTAAATTGGGGATGTATCCCTACCAAAGCATTATTGAAATCCGCTCAGGTTTTCGAATATTTGCTTCATGCAGCCGATTACGGACTAAAGGCCGAAGGTGTGGACAAAGACTTTAATGCGGTGGTCAAAAGAAGTAGGAACGTTGCGGAAGGTATGAGTAAAGGCGTTCAATTTTTGATGAAAAAAAATAAGATTGAAGTCATTCAAGGTTATGGAACCTTAAAACCAGGCAAAAAGGTAAGTGTAAAGTCGGATGACGGTAAAGAGACCGAGTATTCGGCCAATAACATTATTATTGCTACAGGTGCACGTAGTAGGGAACTACCTAGTTTACCACAGGACGGCAAAAAAATTATAGGCTACCGTGAGGCTATGTCCTTGGACAAACAGCCAAAAAAAATGCTTGTAGTGGGCAGTGGAGCCATAGGCATCGAATTTGCCTATTTCTACAATGCAATGGGTACAGAGGTAACCGTAGTGGAGTTTTTACCAAATGTAGTACCGGTAGAGGACGAAGAAATTTCCAAACAATTGGAACGTAGCCTTAAAAAGACCGGAATAAAAATTATGACCTCCTCCGAGGTAACCAAGGTAGACACTTCTGGAACTGGGGTGAAAGCAACCGTAAAAACTAGTAAAGGGGAAGAAATCCTAGAGGCCGATATTGTATTGTCTGCCGTGGGTATCAAGACCAATATCGAAAATATTGGTTTGGAAAATGTTGGAATTGCAACGGATAGGGATAAAATTTTGGTAAACGATTATTACCAGACCAATATTCCTGGATACTTCGCCATTGGTGATGTAACTCCAGGACAGGCCTTGGCCCATGTTGCCTCGGCAGAAGGAATACTTTGTGTGGAGAAAATTGCGGATATGCATGTGGAGCCCTTGGATTATGGTAATATCCCAGGATGTACCTACTGCTCTCCTGAAATAGCATCGGTTGGACTTACCGAAAAACAGGCCATTGAAAAGGGATATGAAATAAAAGTTGGTAAATTCCCATTTTCAGCTAGTGGAAAAGCCAGTGCTTCCGGTAACAAAGACGGTTTTGTGAAAGTAATTTTCGATGCCAAATACGGCGAATGGTTAGGATGCCACATGATCGGCGCAGGAGTTACGGACATGATTGCCGAAGCTGTAGTGGCCCGTAAATTGGAGACTACAGGCCATGAGATCCTAAAAGCTGTGCATCCACACCCTACCATGAGCGAAGCGGTAATGGAAGCTGTTGCACATGCGTACGGGGAAGTAATACATATATAAATTTATACTAAAGGCATAGTCCTTTAACAATTTAGCCCCGTTAGACCCAAAGCCTGACGGGGCTAAAAAATAATTAGATCAAGAACATTACCGAAAAAGATATGTTGAAGATATTTAGCTTGACTGCAATTCTCGAAGGTATTTCCTATTTACTGCTTTTTGGTATTGGAATGCCTTTAAAATACATGGCCCAAATACCAGAACCCAACATCTATATTGGGTATGCCCATGGATTCCTTTTTATGGCCTATGTGGTCCTGGCAATCGTGGTCTGCATAGAAAAAAAGTGGGACCTAAAGATGTTTGCCATCCTATTTATTGCTTCCCTTGTTCCTTTTGGTACTTTTTATGTTGACAAGAAGTATCTAAAGCCGCAAATGGCTATAAATAGTGGGCAGTAGGTAGTTGACAGTATTAAGTAAGCAGTTTTCAGTAGGCATAACTGTACGTCCCTGATATTGTACAATTACTGTAATCAACTTAAATGGCTATTATTTTCTTCACCCAGTCTACAACCTTAGACTTTATTCAAAAAGCTTTGAATGGCCAGGTCGTAACTTTTTAACCCAAAGCCTAAAATAACCCCTTTGGCCGCTGGGGAAATATAGGAGGTATGTCTAAACTCCTCCCTCCCAAAAGTATTGCTAATATGCACCTCTACCACCGGAGTGGTAATTCCTTTTATAGCATCGCCAATACCTATGGACGTATGGGTATATGCACCGGCATTCAGGATAATACCTTCATATCCTTCAAAACCGCATTCGTGTAATTTATTAATGATTTCACCCTCTATATTGGACTGATAATATTCCAATTGCACCTCCTTGAACTTGAATTGCAAAGTGGCAAAATACTCCTCAAAAGTGGTTTTTCCGTAAACCTCGGGCTCGCGTTTGCCCAAAAGGTTAAGGTTTGGTCCGTTGACAATGATAATCTTCATGGGATAAATGTAAGAAATTGTAATTCATAAAAAAAGTGGAAGCAAATTCTTGATTCCACTTTTAAATACTTTACTTAAAGAGTCAAATTTACTGAAGTTCAAACTAGAAATGTAAGGCGAACCCTATTCTAAATTCCAAGATCCCTTCCTCCGTAAAATCTTTATTTAAACTTAAATTATATCGCAAACCTGGCTCTACACTAACAAAATCATTTAAGAAAATGGCATAACCACCTTGAATACCAAGCCATAAAGGATTTTCATCCAAATCTTTTATACTCGCGCCCGTAAAGTCCAGTTGAACAGGAATGGAACTATTTATATAATACTTGGCTCCCAACTTATAAGAAAAAGAATTGCTTCCATCTGTGTCGGCATAACCTAATCCAACCTTCACAGCCAGATCATCCCCAACAAAGTAACCTCCCTCAGCACCGATAGACCAAATAGTGGTGCCGTCAATAGAAACCAAACCGAAACTTGTATTTGCGGTATGTCCAACACCTAAACCTCCTCCACCGAAACCGGTATTGGCCTCAATAAGATATTTTCCTTTGGCAGTTGGGGTTCCGTCCTGGGCCTTTGCCTGAAACACTGCACCTACAGCAAACATTGCTACTAATAAAACTTTTTTCATAATTGGATTATATTATTATTAATTAATATGCCGCCAAACTTAGTTGAGTATATCCCTTCAATAAAATGAAAGTTGTGAAAAGAAGAATATTGGATACCACGGAACAGTTAATGTATATGAATACTATTCGAACCCAAAAAAGTGCTTTATATTTAGCCTATGAAATGGAATCAAGCCCTTCAGGATTTTCAACATTACCTAAATTTGGAACGTGGTCTATCAAAGAATTCCATAAGTAACTATGTTTTGGATGTTGAGAAATTAATTTTATTTCTTGAATCCCATGAAATCGTAGAAAACCCTTTAAATATTGATAAAAAAACCATTCAACAATTCATTTACGAACTGGCAAAAAATGTAAACCCAAGATCCCAGGCAAGGATAATATCGGGATTAAAAAGCTTTTTTAATTACTTGGTTTTCGAAGATTATCGCCAAGACAACCCAATGGAGTTGATAGAATCCCCCAAAGTTGGCCGTAAACTCCCCGATACCCTTTCCGAGGAGGAGATTAATGCGCTAATTGGGGCCATAGACCTTTCCAAACCGGAAGGAGAGCGCAATAGGGCCATTTTGGAAACACTTTACGGCTGTGGGCTAAGGGTTTCAGAGTTGTTGGACTTAAAACTATCGGACCTTTATTTTGAAGAGGATTTTATCAAGGTTACCGGAAAAGGTGACAAGCAACGTTTTGTTCCCATTAGTGAAATCAACAAAAAATATATAAACATATATAGGAAGGAAATTCGTGTACACATGGCCATTAAAAAAGGTGCTGAAGATATCTTATTTTTAAACCGTCGAGGGAACAAATTGACCCGTGCCATGATCTTTACCATTATAAAACAACTTGCACAGGAAATAGGGCTACAAAAAACTATAAGCCCCCACACTTTTCGGCATTCTTTCGCTACCCACTTATTGCAGAATGGGGCAGATTTGAGGGCCATTCAACAAATGCTCGGCCATGAGAGCATTACTACTACGGAAGTTTATATGCATGTAGATCGTTCACATTTGGCCGAAGTAATGAATAAATACCATCCAAGAAAAAGCGGAATAACCGATTAGACAATAAAACTTATTGGTTAATTACTCCTAATCTTTAAAAGCGCTATAATTTCTATTGAAGGGTCTAATGATCAATCGGGCCTCCCTATCGAACCGAACGTAGTTGTATACCCAGTTCACGAAGACCACCATTCTATTCCTGAAACCTATGAGAAAGAAAAGGTGTACGAACATCCAAACAAACCATGCAAAAACGCCTTGGAATCTAATATTCTTCATATCCACTACTGCCTTGTTCCTTCCAATGGTAGCCATACTGCCCTTATCCTTATAAACAAAGGGCTCTAAGGGCTTGTTTTCCAATAATCGCACTAAGTTCTCTCCCAGGTTCCTTCCTTGCTGCATTGCAGGCTGGGCCATCATAGGGTGCCCTTTGGGCGTAGCCTCCGTCTGCATACAGGCCACATCCCCTACAGCAAAAATATTATTATGTCCTTTCACCTTATTGAATTCATCCACCGGAATTCTACTTCCTCCCACCAATAGATCCTTGGCATTCAAACCTTTAATCTCAACCCCTTTTACACCAGCTGCCCATACTAAGGTCGCTGTTTCAAAGTTAACATCTGTATCTGTGGTAACCGTTTTGCCGTCATAGCCCGTTACCCTTGTATTTTTCCAAATCTGAACACCAAGTCCGTCCAAAAAATCCTCCGCTTTTCGGGAAGCTTTTTCACTCATTTCCTTAAGAATACGATCTCCGGATTGAATAAGGTGAATTTGTACCCGCCTGGTATCCAAATCCGGATAGTCCTTGGGCAAAATCCCTTTTTTTATTTCCGCCAAGGCACCGGCCAATTCCACTCCGGTAGGTCCCGCCCCCACAATAACAAAATTCATTAGTGCATCCCTTTCATGATATTGATCGGTGAGAAGTGCCTGCTCAAAGTTTTCGAGTATTAAACTTCTAAGGTTTAATGATTGGGGTATGGTTTTCATGGCCATACTATTTATTTCAATCTCCCTATTCCCGTAATAATTTGTTTCAGAACCAGTGGCAATCACCAAATAATCATATTCCAAAGCACCTATATTGGTTACAATAGTATTCTCCTCGGTTCTTATTTCCTCAACATTGGCCAGCCTAAAGAAAAAGTTGGTATAGCCCTTTAAAACTTTTCTTATAGGATAAGCAATGGAATCTGGCTCCAACCCCCCAGTAGATACTTGATAAAGCAGGGGTTGAAAAGTATGATAATTATGTTTATCCAGAAGTACAACCTGCACCTCTTTGTTTTTTAACCCTTTGGCAATGGAAATGCCTGCAAAACCACCACCTACAATAACAATTCTTGGAAAACTAGTCTTAGGAATATTCATATATGTAAATATGGGTAAATTTAAACATTCGCAAACTAATCAAGAAGAAGAATATTGGATTTAAGTATATTTAGATTCCCCAAAAATAGAACAGCACACCACTTTAACCAACGATTATACCATTCGGATAGATGAAATATATTGTCCAATGAAGTAAATCCTTATTAATTTTCAATTAACCCTTTTAAAAAAAATATATTGGTTGTAACAAAAATATATTTTCTACTACTAATCATCAACTAACTACTAGAACCGAGTGACCAAAGATTTGGAACATCAATTTGTTACGGAATTAGAGTGCAATCAGAATATTGTGCATAAGGTCTGTACATTGTATACCAATGACAGGGACTCTCATAATGATTTATTTCAGGAAATAACGATTCAATTATGGAAGGCCTATCCCAAGTTTAGGGGAGAATCTAAATTTAGTACCTGGATGTATCGTGTTGCCCTGAATACGGCCATAACCTTATATAGAAAATCAAAAAAAAGTATACCGACCCAAGACTATGAGTCGGTCATGTTTAAAATAACAGCGGACGAATACGACCCTACCGAGGAACAACAACTTAAACTGATGTACAATGCGGTAAGGCAATTAGGGGATGTAGACAAGGCCTTGGTCTTTCTTTACCTGGAAGACAAGGACTATAGAGAAATAGCGGAAACCTTGGGTATTACCGAGGTAAATGCCAGAGTGAAAATGAACCGAATAAAAAACAAGTTAAAAACCATTTTAAATCCCTAGCCATATGATGGATGAACTGGAATTATTAAAAAGGGATTGGCAAAAGAAAGACAAGCAATTGCCTCAACTGTCCTTTGATGAGATTTATAAAATGATATGGAAGAAATCGTCTTCCATCGTTAAATGGATTTTCTTAATAAGCATTATCGAATTTTTAGTGCCCCACTTATTGTACTTTCTTCCTTCTATGTCCAAAAATTTGGCGGTTTGGAAAGATCTGGGCCTGGGGAATTTTTTATTGATTTCCAACGTGGTTCAATATACCGTGGTACTGTATTTTATCTTTCAATTTTATAGAAGATATAGGGAAATATCAACTTTGGACAATGCCAAAAAACTTCTATCCAATATTTTAAAGACCAGAAAGACCGTTAAATACTATGTTATTTTTTGTTTGTCCCTGATACTCATGTCCTTTATTGTCATGGCCGTAGGAATATACTTGAACGAAGACCCTATGGCCGCGATGGGATATAACTATTATCCAGAAAATATTAGCCCTGAAAAATTAAAGACCATTTTGATATCTACAGTGGTTGTTCTCGGGATAGTTGTTACCCTGGTAATGGGATGCATTTATTTTTTACTTTACGGAATCCTCCTAAAGAAACTTAAGAAGAACTACAAGGAACTGAAGGAAATGGATATTTAAACCCTGAATTTCCGTTTTTTATTTTCCTCTTCGTAAGCCATTAACTCACTTTTGGGAATAACCTTTAAAAAGGAAGGATGTTGCTCTATGGCATATTCCAATTTTTCAATGATGGAATCGAAAGATTCATTCTCGTAATCAATATCCAATGGCTCCTTGATTACCATGGACTGTAGAATTCCTTTCTTTTTAATGCGCAGTCCTTTTTTATCGAATGATCTTCTAAAACCATCTATAACAACAGGAACCACAATAGGTTTGTATTTTTTAATAATATGTGATGTCCCTTTTCTCAAAGGTTTCCACGGTGTTGTAGTACCCTGTGGAAAGGTAATTACCCAACCGTCATTAAGGGCCGTACCAATATTGGATATATCGCTAAATTTAACCTTCCGGTTAACATCCTTACCTTCGGACCGCCAAGTTCGTTCTACACTTATAGAACCGGCATAGGCCAAAATCTTGGTCAATAGACTCTTTTTCATGGTTTCTGCCGCCGCCACATAATACATATTCAACTTGGGCTGCCATATGTACCCCAAATTTTTTATAGAGTCTTCCCTTCCGCTTAAACTGGCGTTGAATACATGGAACATTGCTACCACATCGGCAAAATATGTCTGATGGTTGCTTACGAAAAGAACATTTTGCGGAGGTAGTTTTCTAATAATATCCGACCCCTCAATTTCAATGGTATTAAATCCCCTATATCTTTTGTGGGTGATAACGGCCAGAATGCGTATAAGCCACTTCTTCAAAAACAAATTATGTCCAAACGGATTTTTCTTAAACAGGCCCATATTTTTTTTGTTAACGTTCAAAATTACAAAATAAGTAACTTATAACACTTGTTTGAACAATTCCTTAATTTCACTTAACATCATGGCTGTTGCACCCCACACCGTATAACCATTTAATTTAAAGGCTGGTACCTCTACATTCTGGGCATATGAAGTATTCAAAATTTGATGAAATATTTTCTTATCATCCATAAAATCATGCAAAGGAACCTCAACAATGGCTGCCACCTCATCTACCTGCCTTAAAAACGGCTTCTCCTTTTTATACAGCCCGAGGTATGGCGTAACCTCAAAATTGCTTGGAGGAATATAGATTTCACTCATGGAACGGATTACAGTAATCTGCTCCCGAATTGCCCCCACTTCTTCCTGAGTTTCGCGCAGGGCGGTGTCCAACAAATTTAGGTCCAACTTTTCTACCTTGCCACCGGGCAATGCTATCTGATTGCTATGTATGCCCTTATAGGTATTTCGTAATATTAGAAGAAGGTTGGTCTGGTAATCCATATTAGGGTAAAAGAGTGCCATTACTGCAGCCTGCCTAGGATTTTTCTTTACGATTTTACCGGACTCCAACTCTTTTATCCTGTACATTGGGGCCATTTTATAATGTGAAGCACTCCCAGGAAGTTCTAGATTTTCTATTTTTGATACTCTGTTGGAAAAATCGTCAAAATGCACAAATTCTAATTTTGTAATTTTTCAGCAAATTAATTAAAAAACAACCAACCCTTGGGCGATATTAATCATTTAACACTCATTTAAAAAATAACACAAATTACATGGCACTTAAAGAGATTTCACTATTTGCAATATTGTTTATGTTCCTTTTAGGGAGCTGCAAAGATCAGCCGACTACCAAAGAAAACAAGCTTCCCCAAAACAATATTAAAAAAGATAGCATTGTTCCCGAGGTGCCTGCAAAAGAAGATGAAAAAGAAGAAGAGGCCTTTGAGCTAACGGAGGATAATGCCATTGAGTTTTTCTTTAATTACAGCAAAACCTTAAAGGAGAACAAGGTAAAACTTACCACTAGTTTAGGGGAAATTACTATTGAGTTGTTCAACAATGTCCCATACCATAAAGCCAACTTTATCTACCTTGCCAAAATGGGGTATTTTAACAACACCTATTTCCATAGAGTGGTTAAAAACTTTATAATACAGGGAGGAAATGCCGACAATGTGGAAACGGCGGAAAAAAGGTCAAAAATAGGACGATATCTTTTACCTCCGGATACAAGAAAAGGGCATAAGCACCATAGGGGAGTTGTATCCATGCCAAGCAGTGAAATCAACAATCCCCATAAATTGGCATCTCCTTACGAATTCTTTATCGTGGTTACCAAACCGGGCTCCTATCACTTGGACGGTGGATATACCCCATTTGGAAGGGTAATAGACGGTATGGATGTGGTAGACAAAATAAACAGCCAACCTGTGGACAACGGCGATTGGCCTTCCCAAAATATCTATATTCTAAAAGCGGAAGCTTTTTAATAGGGGTAAATAATTCGAAATAGATAGAAAGCAAACAGTCCTATTCCTACCCTCTACTTGCAACCTATCCATAAAAACCACTACCCTTCCTTGACACTACGGTAGATACTTGGAAGGGATATTTTGAATCTAACGGCCAGTAATCGGATCCCAATGACGATCAATATGGTAGCTACATAGGCATATGCATCATCATAGGGCAATTTGCGAATGAGGAAAAAGCTAACACCACCCATTATACAGGCCGTGGCATAAATTTCCTTTCTAAATATTACAGGTATTTCATTACATAATATATCGCGTATTACCCCTCCAAAA
The DNA here is from genome assembly GCF_018860365.1 of Arenibacter algicola. Lineage (GTDB taxonomy): Bacteria > Bacteroidota > Bacteroidia > Flavobacteriales > Flavobacteriaceae > Arenibacter > Arenibacter algicola_B. The sequence goes on along the minus strand of NZ_JAHKPO010000003.1, from coordinate 322,517 downwards.
CAAGCCGTTATGGTACCAAGGGCTATGCACATTACCGGTGGCAAGCCCGATTGTAACCCATGAGAAATGCCAACCATAGTGTACAGGCCTATACCAATAGTATCAAAAAGAAACAGTGACCTGCGTACATATTTCAATTGATTCCTGAAAATTATGGCAAAAACAACGGTTCCGGCAATCACATAAACATAGGTGGGCTCCTGCATCCACAATACTGGAGTATTGCCAATTAGCAAATCCCTTAAAGTACCACCCCCGGTCGCCGTTACAAAGGCTATGATAAAGACCCCAAAAAGATCTAATTTTTTGTCAATAGCTACCAAAACTCCAGAAATGGCAAAGGAAATTATTCCTAATATATCAATTACAAAATAGAGCATGGGCTATGATTTTTGGGTATAAAAATTATAATCTTTTAATACGGCATCTATATATTGCACGTCATATAAGTCCGAATTGGAATTTAAAACACTTTCCACTTTATCCCTCAAGGCCTTCATGGTCTTATAGTCATGGCTTTTTCTGGCAATATGGTAGGTTTCCTTTATTAGGCGAACATCTTTATCTGTTAAAAGGGTTACATTGGTAAACTTAGGGGCATAGGTTTCTTCTACCTCTTCCAAAATGGTATGTGAAATTTTCACTGATTTTTTTGTACTAATGACTACGGTACCGGCGGCGGCGTCCCCTAATCTTTGTTTTTTATCGGTAAATAAAATGGTCAACAATCCTACGGACCCGAAGAAAAGCCAAATATCCACAACACGCAGCATCCACCTAACCAATAAATTGGACCAATGTACAGGGGAGCCATCCAATCTTACCACTCTTATTTTCATTAGCATTTTCCCCACCGTTTGACCATTGAAAAGTGAGTGCAATATTAAGCTATAAAACATGGCCGGAAGAAAAATAAGGCTTACCAACCCTATTTGTGTCCAACTATCATCATACACATAACCTATGGCCCTTCCTATCAACTGCACCAGTATGGCGTAGAGATATAGTATAAATCCATCGATTAAAAAAGCTACGATCCTTTCTCCAATACCAACAATTTTATAATCCAGGTTTACATTTTGCGTTGTATTGATTTGAAGTTTGGACATATTAGTACTATTTTTATTTTTTAAAGGATTATCCCAGTATGCGTGAGGCAGCTTTTGTGAAGCAAAATAAAGAAAAATGGATAGCATTTGAAAAGGCTATCAACTATAATGCCCACATTAGCCCGGACGAACTTGCCAATGGTTACATTCAATTGACCAACGACCTTGCCTACGCACAGACTTATTACGCTGAAAGCAAGACATTATTGTACTTAAACTCCTTGGCATCCCAGGCACATCAAAAAATATATAAAAACAAAAAGGAGAGCCGGAACAGAATAGTGGATTTTTGGAAAACAGAATTCCCACTTTTCTTTAGACAATATCATAAAACCTTGGGTATCGCCTTCCTAATATTTATGATTGCCAGCGCTATAGGCAGTATTTCCGTTATGAACGATGATACCTTTGTAAGATTGATCCTAGGTGATGCCTATGTTAATGAGACCCTGAACAATATTGCCAGCGGAGACCCTACGGCCATATATAAAGGGGGCAGTGAAATTGGTACTTTTTTAGGGATTACCATAAACAATATTAAAGTAGCCTTTATGGCCTTTTCTTTTGGCGTAATTACCAGTATTGGCACCGCCTATATTCTGTTTAGCAATGGTGTAATGCTAGGGGCGTTCATCACTTTTTTTTACACTCAAGATGTCTTTTATCAGGCAAACAAACAGATTTGGCTACACGGAACCATAGAAATTTCGGTAATCATTATAGCCGGTTGTGCCGGATTGATCATGGGGAATAGCATCCTATTTCCCAAAACCTATTCCAGAAGGGTTTCTTTTATGAAGGGAGCCAAGGACGGATTAAAGGTAGTGGTAAGCACCATTCCCTTTTTTATTATTGCCGGATTTATAGAAGGGTTTATAACCCGCTATTCCAATATGCCCTCTTGGTTGGCGTTTTTAATTATAGGCGGGTCTTTACTCCTAATCATTTTTTATTATATCATTTATCCCATTTTGTTAAACCAATCTTATGCAAGTCAAAAACCAGGAAAAATTTATTGAACTAAGAGTTAATAGGGACTTTGGGGATATCATCAATGTTTACTTCGAATTCTTTAAACAAAACCTTAAAAAATTTACCAATGTTTTTCTAAGCTACAATGGTATTTTCCTAATAGGACTGTTGGTCGTTAGCTATTTACTGGTGTCCGGGGTAATAGGCCTAATCACCAATAACCAAAACACAGTCTTGGACGTAGTAGGTTCCGGTAGCGAAGCCTATATTATGTACTTTATCTTTGGAGGTATTTTGTTCTTTGTAATTTTTCTAATGGTGGCTGTGTTAAATTATAGTCTCAGCACTTCTTATATGATAAAATACGAAGAACGAAAAGGACAGAATTTTGATAAAACCGACGTTTGGGAAGAAGTAAAAAATAATTTGGGAAGCATTGTTATTTTCATATTGATATTGATGTTGCTCTTTTTTGGCCTTATGATCGCAGCCATAATCTTGACCTTTATTCCGCTAGTGGGAATGCTTGCACAATATGTAATTCAATACTTCGTAATGGCTTGGGTTGGAGTATCGTTTTTTGTTATGCTGAAAGAAAAAAGAGGTGTTACCGATGCCCTTGGGGAAGGTTGGAACTTGGTGACCAAAAATTTTTGGAGGTCCGTGGGGGTTAATTTTATCCTAGGGTTCTTAATTGGTCTTTTGTTCATGGTGGTCATTATGATTCCCGGGATTCTTATAGGTATCTACACTTTTCACGTAGTTCAAAACGATGTTGATCTAGGAGCTTCCGTGGTACCCACCATCATTTACACTTTGGGCACCTGCCTATTCTTGATAATAGCGGTTTATTCACAATGTTTATCACAGTTCGTAAATGGACTATTGTACTTTTCCCTGCACGAAAAAACATATAATTTAAATTCAAGAAGCAAAATAGACCAAATAGGACTTTAAGACCAGTGATAAGATTAGCTGCCGCCATTTATTGTTTTTTCATCCTATTCTCCGGGTTGGCCCAAGGGGAAAAAGATTCGGTACCCTTAACCCAAGATACCAACAGTAAATTGGTATTGCGAACATTGGATGAAAATCTTATCCAAAAATATCAAGGAAAAGAGTTTAACTACGACATCAAGGACGGGGATTCACAAAATTTACTTGCCCGTTTTCTCAACTGGGTTATGAACGGGCTCAGGGATGTCTTTGGTATTGACATCCCTCCGGGAATTACCAAATTATTGGAATACCTAATTTATGGGCTAATGGGAGCTTTGGCCATATACTTGCTTATAAAATTCCTGACCGGAGAAAATGCCTCAGCCATATTTAGAAAAAAGGAGGCGGCAATCATAAATTTAAACTTGGCAGAGGAACACATAGAAAGCCTGGACCTGAATGTTATGATAACTGATGCCGTGCAGCAAAAGAATTACAGATTGGCCATTCGCTATCAATACCTAAAAGTATTAAAAACACTATCCCAACAGCAGGTCATTGAATGGCATTATGAAAAAACCAACCAGGACTACGAAAAAGAAATAGAAGCCCCTAAAATAAGGCTACTCTTTAAAGATGTTTCCTATCTATACGATCATATTTGGTACGGAGAACAGGAAATAGACGATCAAAAATACCGGGCCGCCCAGATGACATTTACCAACCTAAACAATATAAGTGCCCATGGATAAGCGTTCCAAAATAATCCTTGGGTTGTTCCTTGCGGTACTTATTGGTATTGTAGTAACCGAAATTGTACGTCCCAAGCCCTTGAACTGGAGGCCATCCTATACTTCCTCGGACAAAATACCTTTTGGGTGCTATGTATTGTTCAATGAACTTCCCAATCTATTCCCAGAACAAAAAATACATACTACCAGTGAAAGTTTGTACAATATCCTTGCGGAAAGGGATTCCACCATCGCCTCCAACTATTTATTGATCAATGATTTTCTGGACCTGGACAAACAAGAGACCCATAAATTACTTCAATATGTGCACGACGGCAACGATACCTTTATTGCTGCCTCCAACTTTGGGACCTACCTTGCGGACACCTTGAACATTGAAGTAGAAACCCAATACTACATACAAGAGGATACCGTTCTGACCTATCTTACCAACAATTCATTCTCCAAACAAAATTATCCCTTGAAGCGTGGAGTTTACAATACGCATTTTACTTCCGTGGATACTTTAAACACAACTGTTTTAGGGTATATTACCTTTAAATCGGAACAAGGAACTTTATCTTCTGGATCCAATGAACGGACCAAGGGCACCAATTTTGTGAAGGTAAGATTCGGCAAGGGCCATTTTTACCTGAATTCTACCCCACAGGCGTTTACCAACTACTATATGCTAAAGGGCAATAAGGACTATGTGGCAAATGCCTTTTCCTATCTAAAGGATTTGGATGTATATTGGGATAATTATAAAAAATCAGGACGGGTAGTCATAGATTCCCCTATGCGCTTTATACTTAATCAAGTGCCCCTAAGGTGGGCCTATTACTTGGGTATGGTCGGGCTATTGATTTTTGTAATATTCAAGGCCAAAAGGGAGCAACGCATCATTCCGGTAATTAAACCTTTGGAGAATTCATCCATTGAATTTGCCAAAACTGTAGGAGGGCTTTACTATGAGCACAGGGACTATACAGATTTGATCTTTAAAAAAATTAACTTTTTTCTAGAGCACCTTAGAAGTAATTACCACCTTAACACCGAAACGATCAACGAGAAAACCGCGACAGTACTTTCGGCCAGATCGGACAAACCTCTATCAGAAGTCAAGGACCTTTTAGATATGATAGTGCTTCTTAAAAACAAAAAAAATCACAGTGAACAGGATGTAATTCATCTGAACAAAAAATTAAATCAATTCAAAAAATAATACATGGAAGAAAGTCGGCATGAGGAAGACAACAAGCCTTTCGAATTTAAAAGCAGAATAGACCTTGATCAGCTACAGACATCGGTGGCACAGATAAAATCGGAATTGGGAAGAGTGATCATAGGGCAACAGGACATGATAGAATTACTGATTATTTCTATCCTCGCCAATGGGCATTCCCTAATTGAGGGGGTACCGGGAGTAGCCAAAACCGTTACTGCCAAACTCTTGGCAAAGACTATGAATGTAGACTTTAGCAGAATACAATTTACACCGGATCTAATGCCAAGCGACATATTGGGCACGTCTATTTTTAACGTCAAGACTTCGGAATTTGAGTTTAAAAAAGGTCCTTTATTTTCCAATATTATTCTCATAGATGAAATAAACCGTGCACCCGCCAAGACGCAGGCAGCCTTGTTTGAAGCTATGGCAGAACGTCAAATCACTATGGATGGACATGCTTATGAAATGACGCCACCCTTTTTGGTGTTTGCCACCCAAAATCCTATTGAACAGGAAGGTACCTACCGACTTCCGGAAGCACAATTGGACCGATTCCTTTTTAAAATTAAGGTAAACTATCCATCCCTGGAGGAAGAGATAGAGATATTGGAAAGCAAACATCGTCAAAAAAATAAAAACTTGGAAAGCTTAATAACTTCGGTGCTTACCGCTGACCAAATAGCTAGCTACCAAGAGACTATCAAGGAAATTATAATAGAGGACAATTTAATGAAATATATTGCCGGAATCGTCCACAATACGCGCAACAATGCCAACCTATATCTGGGGGCCTCTCCCAGGGCTTCCATAGCTATCATGGACGCCTCCAAAGCATTGGCAGCCATTAACGGACGCGATTTTGTAACACCTGATGATATTAAAAAGGTGGCAACCCCAATATTAGGGCACAGAGTTATATTGACACCAGAAAGGGAAATGGAAGGTTTTACCCCGGATAAAGTGATTAAACAAATTATGGAGACCATTGAAATTCCAAGATAACAGTCAAAACCTGTCGGCATTAAAATATCTATAGTTACATAAAGGAAATGAAAAAAATCCTAAGAAACATCTATCTTCAAAAGAGGTTCTTTATAGTATTGACTGGTTTGGTCATAGGTTTCCTGATATCCTATATGGTGCCTAATATTTTGGGGGCAATAAAATTGTTATTCTATGTTTTTGCCCTAATTTTTTTAGTCGATATTATTTTGGTATTTGCCTCCAAGGGTGGAATAAAGGGCCAACGTTCAGTTCCCGAAAAACTTTCCAATGGGGATGAAAACGAAATTAAAATAAGCTTATTCAATTCATATTTGTTCCCGGTCGGTTTGAAGATTTTGGATGAAATTCCCCATCAATTTCAAAAGCGCGATTTCGGTATTTCCACTACTCTTGGGAAAGGAAAGGAAAAGGTGTTCAGATATTACCTAAGACCTACTGAAAGAGGTGTATATTCCTTTGGGAATTTAAACGTCTTCGCCCACTCCCCTATTGGCTTCATATCCAAAAAGTACACTTTTGGTTATGAACAGCAAGTCCCTGTGTACCCCTCCTTCCTACAATTGCGGAAGTATGACCTAATGGCCTTTACCAATAAACTCTTCGAATATGGCCTTAAGAAAATTCGCCGCATTGGTCATACAATGGAGTTCGAGCAAATCAAGGACTATGTCCTAGGCGATGACATCCGGAACATTAACTGGAAAGCAACAGCAAAAAAAGGTGGGCTGATGGTAAATCAGTATCAGGATGAAAAGTCGCAGCCTATTTATTCCATAATTGATAAGGGCAGGGTCATGAAAATGCCCTTTGACGGACTCAGCTTATTGGATTATGCCATTAACGCCACATTGGTTATTTCCCACATTGCCCTTAAAAAGCAGGACAAGGCCGGAATGTTCGCCTTTAGCAAGAAGATTGAAAACAGGGTAGTTGCCGAGAGACGGAGTTCCCAAATGAACCTTATTTTGGAAACACTTTACAATTTGGAGACCAATTTCGTAGAAAGTGATTACAGCCGATTATACGCCGATATTAAAAGAAATATTACCCACAGGAGCCTAATACTACTCTATACCAATTTCGAGACCTTGGATGCCCTACAGCGACAACTTCCCTACCTACAGGCAATTGCCAAGCAACATCTATTAGTGGTCATTTTCTTTGAAAACACTGAATTGATCAAATTTACCGATGAAAAGGCTGAGACCATTCAACAAATATTTGAAAAAACAATTGCAGAGAAATTTGTTTATGAAAAGAAGCTAATCGTTAACGAATTAAGGAAATACGGTATACAGACCATACTAACAAAACCAGAGCACTTGACCATAAACACCATCAACAAATATTTGGAAATAAAAGCGCGGGGACTTATTTAATTATTGGAAGTGGGGTAATGAAATGTACCTGATTATATTTGTTTACTCTTCAAATGAATTTAGCACCACCTTATTCTTTCTTTTTCTCCTGTTTTTGGAGAAAATATTAATAGTAACCCCTGCAGTAACACCACCCAATACAGTTGCTGCCAAATCTCCATTATCCCAACCCTTGTACTTATTCTCATCATAGGCCTCCTTGGCCAAGCCCGCCAACAAACTAGCCGTTATCGCCCCGGCAAATCTCCAATAGGGATCTCCTCTGGAAACTTTATCAGCTATTGTAGCACCTACAATTCCACTTATGGCACCAGCTCCAAAATGCAAGGCCTTATCCTTCTCTATTTGAGCACTCAATGGCAAAGCAGATATAAAAATAAAAATACCGATTAATATACTTTTCATTGGCCACAAAGATACTAATGCCTGCTGTACAAATACTCTTGCACTGGGGATTATATAAAATTTGTATCTTAACGACAGTATACAAACACTAAAAAATGAATTCAAATTATACCCGCATATTTTCAGGTAGTTTTATTTTGGCACAGACCATAGTAAATCAACTCAAGGAAATTGGCATAGTTCCGGTGATAAAGGATGAATCCGAATCTGGACGGTTGGCAGGTTTTGGATCTGCCATTCAAGGGAACCAGGAAATTTATGTCCATGCCGATGAAGTGGCAAAAGCGCAAAGTATTGTCCAAAAAATTATTGGTGCTTAAAAGAAGATATGGCCAAAAAATTTCCCTATGAAACATTCTTGACCCTATAATTCATATTAATGGCCAGATCATAGTTTTTGGAATATAAACTTTGGTCGCTTTGCTTCAATAACCAATTAACACTTGTATAACCCCCTGAAATTCACTACTTTTAGATATAGGAAAAATTAGTTTTCCATCTCCCCTGTAAGTCAGCGATCACAAATTCCCCCTGGCATTGCAATTAGACAGTCTCTATTCTATATCAAAGCAACCTATCTTCAAACATAGTTTGCCCCATTGTAATGTCTTGGAAATCCAAAAAGGAATTAATAACATCAATCTAAAACTTCAACGTCATGAAAACTAAATTGAGTCTTTCCATATTGGCCATAGTTTTATTGGCCATAGCCTATTTTTGGACGCCTCAAACCTCTCCAAAGGTATTGGAGGTAACGCAGGAAGCCAGTTTTTACTCAATGAAATGTACCGTTGCCAAATTCCTATTGAGCAATGTGGATACCACCCAACAAATTGCACCGCTGTTCGAGAACCTAGGTAATTTACATTTCGGCATAAGCACAAAAGACCAAAAGGCCCAAGCTTATTTTGATCAGGGCATAAAACTTACCTATGCTTTTAACCATGCCGAAGCTCACCGTTCGTTTATGGAAGCATCGCGCCTAGACCCTAAGTCGGCCATGTCCTATTGGGGACAGGCCTACGCCTTAGGCCCCAATATAAATGACCCTATGCCAGATGAAGAGCGCAGGAAAAAATCTTATGAAGCAATATTAAGAGCCAAAAACCTGTCCCAAAGCAGTTCTCCCAAGGAAAAAGCTTTAATAGAAGCTTTGACCCATAGATATAGTGGTGACTTAACAAAAGAAATATCAGAATTGAACATGGCCTATATGAGTGCCATGGAAAAAGTAGTGGAAGCATTTCCAGATGATGCCCATATACAGACCTTGTACGCTGCCTCCATTATGAATACTATGCCTTGGAATTATTGGGACAATGATGGTAACCCAGCACCGAATACACTAAAGGGAAAAGCTGCCTTGGAGCGTGCAATGATCCTGAATCCCGACCATCCAGGAGCCCATCATTATTATATTCATATGGTGGAACTTCCTAAACCGGACCTCGCTGTTCCCAGTGCGGATAAACTAGGGTCCCTAATGCCCGCAGCAGGCCATATTGTACATATGCCTTCACATATTTATATAAGGGTAGGTAGGTATGAGGATGCAGTAAAGGTAAATCAAGCAGCTATTTTGGCAGATGAGGATTATATCTCCCAATGTTATTCCCAGGGCATGTATCCATTGGGATATTACCCGCACAATCTACACTTTCTATGGTCTGCCTCTACCCTCTTGGGCAACAGTGACCTAGCTATTGACGCCGCAAAAAAAACAGCGGAAAAAGTACCTATTGGCGAGATGGCAACTTTGCCATTCTTACAAGATTTTGCTTCTTCACCACTGTTGGCTTATACCCGCTTTGGAAAGTGGAATGAAATTCTGACCATACCTTATCCAGGAGATCAATATAAACACCTTAAACTTATTTGGCATTACGCAAGGGGAATTGCCTTTGTCAGGAAAAATAACATCAAAGAGGCCAAGGAAGAACTGGAAGCCCTTAGGCTAATGAAGAACGACCCAGAATTGGAAACTGTTGTGGCCAATTACACCAATCCATCTTCAAGTATAGCCCAAATTGCACATGGGGTTGTTTCCGGTGAAATAGCCCATGCAGAAGGCAATACAACAGAGGCCTTGGAATATCTAAAGCAAGCGGTATATTATGAAGACCAGTTAATTTATAGCGAACCTACAGCATGGCATATACCAGTAAGGCAGACTTTAGGTGCCGTTTTATTAAAGGCTCAAAAATATGAAGAAGCTGAAAAAGTATATATGGAAGACCTGGAAATACTCCGTCAAAACGGCTGGTCTTTAATGGGGTTACATGAAAGCCTTGTTGGTCAAGGCAAAATAGCGGAGGCAAAAAAGATCAAACAAGAATTTAATAATGCCTGGAAACATGCAGATATAGCTTTAAAAACTTCTGTCCTATAAATATCAACGCACATTTTAAGGAAACCTCCAATATGTTCGAAGATCTTTTTTCCCAAATTGGGTTATTTTATTCGGCTGTAGCACTATACCAAACCTATATCTCTTCTACAAATGCTTCACCTCTGCCTTGGCAATGGTAAACTCCTCCATCATGTCCATTACAATTTGGGCAGCGGGTTTTATTTCATGTATTATGGCGGCCACCTGGCCTATTTCCAATTCCCCTTCCTCCATATCGCCTTCGAACATACCTTTTTTGGCCCTGGCCCGACCTAATAGAGACTTCAGTTCCTCTACTGTTGCACAGCCGGCATAGGCTTTTTGTATATCACTATAGAATTTATTTTTGATCAATCGTACCGGAGCCAACTCTTTTAAAGTCAATTGCGTGGCACCTTCACCGGCCTCTACTACTTTTTGCTTAAATAAGGGATGGGACGAAGCTTCATTGCTCGCGACAAATCGACTGCCCACCTGCACCCCATCGGCACCTAAAACCATAACGGCCAACATGGATCTGCCAGTTGCTATTCCCCCCGCTGCTATTAAAGGGATGCTTATTTTTTCTTTTACCGCAGGAATCAATGTTAGTGTGGTAGTCTCATCCCTACCATTATGCCCACCAGCTTCAAAACCTTCCGCTACAATGGCATCTACCCCAGCTTCCTCAGCTTTTAGCGCAAATTTTACACTGCTCACCACGTGCACTACAATAATGCCTCTGTCCTTTAAATATGTAGTCCAGGTTTTTGGATTTCCTGCAGAGGTAAATACAATTTTCACATCCAGCTCCACTATGATCTCCATAAGCTTTTCTAAATCCGGATATAGCATGGGCACATTGACCCCAAAAGGCTTATTGGTGGCCAACTTACATTTCTCTATATGTTCCCGAAGTACCTCCGGATACATGGACCCAGCTCCTATTATCCCCAATCCGCCGGCATTGGAAACAGCAGATGCCAAACGCCATCCACTGGCCCATACCATACCAGCCTGAATTATGGGGTATTGAATTCCAAAAAGATCGGTAATTCTATTTCCCATTAGTTTTTTATCAATTTAAATTCCTTGCGAACCCCATCAACATTTACATGTACAATATACATGGCCCTACTTAAAGTTTCTACAGATATTTCCTCGTTACCTTGATTAAATTGCCTTTCCAGGATACGTTTTCCGTAGGTATCGAACAAAGTTAAATGCGCATTCCCATAGGTCTCCGGAAGCTGTACTTGAAACTCGGTCTTGGAGGGATTCGGAAATAGGTACCATTCATCTTCAGCATTTGAAACATCTATCCCCAAAAGTCCCAAGGGTGCTGAAAAATTGGGTATACCATAACCCATTTCAGAATTTGGATTTTGATAACGGGAAGACGATTCCCGTACCATTGCCATAATTTCAAGATTGTTTTTTTCCGGGAACGCCTGCCAAAAGGAAGCGATGGCACCGGCCATTATGGGCGAAGAAAAGGAGGTTCCATTATTTTTTACCAATCGGCCATCAGGGCTTATTACCGTTGCTCCCTTGCCCAAGGCCATCCCATCTGGTTTAATCCTACCATCGGCGCTTGGCCCCCTGGAACTAAATGCCACATAATTGCCAGAGGCATCAACCGCTCCAACACCAAATACATTGGCATCTGCCGGTGCCGTAATAATACCCCAAGAGCTATCACCGGAATTCCCGGTAGAATTCACAACCAATATCCCTTTTTCCGTTGCTATATTCGCCCCTTTGGAAATAAAAGCTGTATTTCCATCCATATCCGCTGGAGAATAATTATACCTTGGATTATCATAAGTACTATAGCCCAACGAACTGTTAATAATATCTACCCCAAGGCTATCTGCCCGCTCAGCGGCCTCCACCCAATAGCTTTCTTCCACTGGAGTTTCCGTTGCCCCATCTTCAGTTCTAAAGAGAATATAGCTGGCGTCCGGAGCGGTTCCTACAAATTGCGCATCCACAAAACCCCCCATATCGGACAATACCATAGTACCATGATCATCTCCACTAGTCGTGTAAATATCTGTAGATCGGTCTACAAAATCATATCCTCCCCATAAATCATTGTTAGATCGTAGACGCGTAAATGCAATCATTTGGTCCACATTGGGAAAACCACTGTCCAAAACGGCAATTAAAACACCCTCACCGGTAAAGTTATTTTTATGCAATTCATCTACCCCCAACTGTTTTACCTGAGTATCACTTTGCCCGTATATAAAATCGACTTCTTGTTCCAGAAATTTATAGGTATGATTATCGAGTTGGTTTTCCGATACCGATGTAGATTTGGCATTAATACTTTTATCGGCATAAAAAATACGGTCTACAAATTGAAGGTCCATTAAAGCCGCAATATTGGATATACTGCCAATTACGTGAGCACAATTGAACCATTTGGACTTGGCCTTGACCGTAATCCCCGCTTGAAGTTTTAATTGGGCTATATAAGCCTCGTTGACCGGAATATCCCTTTCGTCTATGACAATATTAAATCTATTCTTTTTTTGTATTGCCCGTTCAGATAAAATACTAGATGGATTTGAAATGGACTCCTCTACCTGGTCCTTATCTTTAAAATATACCCATGCATGCTCTTGTGCCCTTCCCCAAAAAGAGATTATTATAATTAGAAAAAGGGTAACCCTGTCCATATTAGGAGATTACGCCTGAACCTACCAATTCCTCTCCAATATACCAGGCTACAAATTGCCCTTCCGTTATAGCCGATTGTTTTTCAACAAAATCTACATACAAACCAGCATCCACCCTATAAAGTGTTGCCTTTTGTAAAGGTTGACGATATCTTATCCTGGCCATAACCTCCATAGTTTGGTCCACTTCCAAAGCCAAATCCGTGCGTACCCAATGCAATTCATCATTGTTTACAAATAAAGTCCTACGGTAAAGTCCGGGGTGACTCTTCCCTTGACCGGTATAGATTACGTTTTGGTCAACATCGGTTTCAATTACGAACAAGGGTTCTTTGGTACCACCCACGTCCAATCCCTTGCGCTGTCCTTTTGTAAAATAATGGGCTCCCTGATGCTCCCCTACCACCTTTCCGTCGGTTAGATCATAGTGTGGCTTTTCAGCGTAATAGGCCAATTCTTCCAATTTGGAATTAAACTGGGGAATTGTACTCGCGTACTGCTCCAATACCGCCGGCACTTCCACGATTACCCCTTTTTTGGGTCTTAGCTTCTGTTGCAAAAATTCTGGCAAACGTACCTTCCCTATAAAGCAAAGCCCTTGGGAATCCTTTTTATCGGCAGTGATCAAATCATTTTCCGCAGCAATTTTCCTTACTTCAGGTTTCTGTAATTCACCAATAGGGAATAAGGTTTTGGCAAGTTGCTCTTGGGATAGCTGACATAAAAAATAGGATTGATCCTTGTTTCCGTCCGCACCGGCCAGCAACTGGTATGTTTCCGTTCCGTCCTCATTTTTAATAACACCCTTTCTGCAATAGTGTCCAGTTGCCACGTAGTCAGCTCCAAGCTGCATGGCAATTTTCATAAACACATCAAACTTTATTTCCCTATTGCACAGCACATCTGGATTTGGTGTTCTCCCTTTCTCGTATTCCCTGAACATATAATCTACAATGCGTTCCTTGTACTGGGCACTTAAATCTACCGTTTGAAAGGGTATTCCCAACTTCTCCGCGACTATAAGGGCATCATTACTATCCTCCAACCAAGGGCATTCCTTGGAAATGGTCACGGAATCGTCATGCCAATTCTTCATAAAAAGGCCAATAACCTCATACCCTTGCTCCTTTAATAGGTATGCCGTAACACTGGAATCTACACCGCCGGAAAGTCCGACTACCACCTTTTGCATCTGTAATATTTTATTGTTTACCCTTGGTCGCTGCAAACCATTCCAGGCTTACAATTACCATGCAAAAATACAAAATTGGAATTTGCTTCCCTCAAAAATATAGTTCAATGACAATTGAGGGGATATCCGTTTACTAAGCGATGATAGATTGCCACCCATTAAATTATAAGGACTGGAATTAATTAGACCTTAGGTCTATCTTTTTTTAAGTAAACCAGGTTATTAAAATTAGAGTACCACCCACCTTAAAAAAGGAGAATTAAAATCAAAAAAACAACCATACAACAAAAGAAGCCACTTTAGCATACTAAAAAGACCACTTTACAACTAATAGTTTTTTACAGTTTAAAAAAGAACAATCTTTGGAGACCCAAATCTTACCAAACTAAACCAAATCAATGCTAAAAACCCCGACCAGCTGGCCGGGGTTTTTATTTATATAATTATCCGAGTACACTGATCCCATAATTTAAGCACATCAATTAGGTACAAAAAAAAGTGCTTGAAAAAATTCAAGCACTTTAATCGTATGTTATAAGAAAATATAGACTTATTTCTTGCCTATTTTTTTCTGTTCCTCAGCCTGCTCCATCATCTCGCGCATCTTTTTTTGAAACTTATTTTCCTTCTTAGGCTTCTTTTTGTTCTCTTGTATCTGGGCATGGATCTTGTCCTCGTCCAAAATAAAATTCTTGATGGCCAGCATAATAAAAATGGTAATCAAGTTAGACACAAAATAGTATAAACTTAGTCCACTTGCATAGTTGTTAAAGAAAACCAACATCATCAAGGGAGACAAATACATAATAAATTTCATATTGGGCATTCCGGGTTGCGTCTGCATATTCTGCCCTGTGGTCATCATCATATAAAAGAATATGGCAACAGAGGCCAAAATTGGAAACAAACTTACATGATCCCCATAAAATGGAATGGTAAACGGCAATTGCGCTATTGCATCATAGGAAGAAAGGTCATCTGCCCATAAAAACGGCTTCTGTCTCAACGCAAAGGAAGTCGGGAAAAACATAAACAGGGCATAGAAGATTGGCATCTGCAACAAAGCGGGCACACAACCACTCATAGGGCTTACCCCGGCCTTATTATACAATTTCATGGTTTCCTGTTGCTTTTTCATGGCATTGTCCTTGAACTTCTCATTAAGCTCTGTAATCTCAGGTTTCAATACCTTCATTTTGGCTTGGGACAAGTAGGATTTATAAGTAGCTGGCGACATTATAAGTCTTACCAAAATGGTCATGACCACTATGGCAATACCGTAAGGCAGGAACGAACTTAGAAAAGTATATACAGGGGTAAAGATATATCTGTTTATCCATCCAAAAATACCCCAACCGAATGGAATGGAATCTTCCAGTCCCAATTCCTTGTACTGCGCCAAAACCTTTACATCCGTTGGCCCGTAGTACCAATTAAAATTATAGGCAAACTCACCGCCCTGCAACTCCAAAGGCACCTCGGCAGCGAACTCCTTGGTAAATTGTTGGGTGTGACTTTCTTCCTCCACTAAATTTACTGAATTCAGTTTAGCCGTTTCAAACTTATTGGCATTGGTAAGAATAGAACTAAAAAAATGTTGCCTGTAAGAAATCCATTTTACATCCACTTCCGTTTCCTCATCCTCACTACCTTCGGATAATTTACTTATTTTGTCCCCATCGTGGTTATAGGTAACCCTGGTATATCTATTTTCATATTGGATACTTTTGGAATGACGGATTGCCTTCATTTTCCAATCCAAATCAATAGGCTTAGAACTATTTACGATACCATTTAAGCCTTGGGAGCGTACTGCAAAACCAATGAGGTATTCATCAGGTTTCATTTCGTACCGGTATTCCAGAAACTTATCCGATGCCACTTTGGCTTTCATGGACAACACCTGATTCTCACCAGATTTGGAAAGTGTTGGTTCAAAGTACAGGTCGTTGGTATTTAAAACCCTATTGTCCGAAGTACTGAAATTAAGCGCAAAATTGGCATTGCCATCTTTTATTAAATAAACGGGAATGGAATCATAGGTTACGTACCCTTTCATCTTCGCCTCGATAATCTGGCCTCCCTTGTTGCTTATTTCCAAATAAACAACGTCGTTCTCCAACACTGTTGTTCCCTCTGAAGGAGCCGTATAACCAAAGGCACCTATGGCACTTTTGTAACCTGCTACGGCCATTGAATCTTGTAGATCGATTGTTTTGGGTTGGGCAATCTCCTCTTTGGCCGCATTTACCTTTTGCATTTCAGCAGCCTCCAGTTGCTCTTGTTTTGCCTTTTGGGCTTCCAGCTCTTCTGGTGTTGGCTGGTTCTGCCAAAACATAAAAATAAGAATACCAAAAATCAGTACAAAACCGATAATGGTATTAATATCCAATTTCTTTTCCTCCATCTAAAGTTTAATTTTAAAATATTATCGGCAGGGAAACAAACAACATCTACGTCCCAACGGATTAAATCAGCTTGCAAATATATGCCCAATTAGGCTATATATGTCAAACTGGCACTAGTTTATTGCTTTCCTTCCTTCTGATGCTTTAAAGCAGCTTTAATAAACCCTACGAATAATGGGTGCGGATTGTCTACCGTACTCTTGTATTCCGGGTGATATTGAACCCCAATAAACCATGGATGGGCAGGAACCTCTACTATTTCTACCAATCCGGTTACCTTGTTTACACCGGAAGCTACCAGTCCGGCGCCTTCCAATTGCTTTTTATAATTGTTGTTAAACTCATAACGGTGTCGGTGGCGCTCAGAAATTTCGGATGCCCCATGATAGATCTTTTGCACCAGACTGCCTTTTTCCAAATGACAGTCCCAAGCTCCCAATCGCATAGTACCTCCCTTGTTGACAATATTTTTCTGCTCCTCCATAATACTGATCACTGGATCTGGCGTGTTTTCATCCATCTCCGTAGAATTGGCCTCTTTAAGACCGAGCACATTTCTGGAATATTCTATTACGGCCATCTGCATTCCCAAACAGATGCCCAAAAATGGAATTTTATTTTCACGGGCAAATTGCACCGCCTTAATTTTGCCCTCTATTCCCCTTTCTCCAAAACCTGGGGCTACTAGTATACCGTCCAGACCTTGCATCTTCTTTTCTATATTCTTGGCGGAAAGATGTTCGGAATGAATTGATTTTACCTTTACTTTAACATGGTTCACAGATCCGGCATGGATAAATGACTCCAAAATGGATTTATAGGAATCCTGTAATTCCACATACTTTCCAATGAGACCAACGGTTACTTCATTTTTTGGATTCTTGTGCCATTGCAAAAATTGATTCCATTTTGTAAGATCGGGAACCACATTGTCTGGCAGAGCCAATTTTTTCAAGGTTACGGTATCCAATCCTTCCTGTTGCATTAAAATAGGCACATCATATATGGTTGATGCATCTATGGATTGTATTACCGCTTCCCTTTTTACATTGCAAAAAAGCGCTAATTTTTCCTTCAGGTCATCCGGAATTTCATGTTCTGTTCTACAGACCAAAATATCTGCCTTAATACCACTTTCCATTAAAGTCTTTACGGAATGTTGGGTAGGCTTGGTTTTTAATTCCCCGGCTGCAGAAAGGTAAGGCACCAAGGTTAAATGTATAACAATCCCATTATTATCACCCAACTCCCATAGCAACTGTCGTACAGCTTCTATATATGGCAAGGATTCTATATCCCCAACAGTTCCCCCTATTTCGGTAATGACAATATCATAATCCCCACTTTTCCCCAATAACTGGATGCGCTCCTTTATTTCATTGGTAATATGGGGCACCACCTGAACGGTTTTTCCCAAAAATTCGCCTCTGCGTTCTTTTTCTATAACACTTTGGTATATTCTTCCAGTGGTAACATTATTTGCCTGTGAAGTACGAACATTTAAAAAACGCTCATAATGGCCCAAGTCCAAATCGGTCTCGGCACCATCATCGGTAACATAACATTCACCATGCTCATAGGGATTTAAAGTTCCCGGATCAACATTTATATAAGGATCTAATTTTTGGATAGTAGTTCTGTAACCCCGAGCCTGTAATAATTTGGCAAGAGAGGCTGCTATAATCCCTTTTCCGAGGGATGAAGTAACCCCACCGGTTACAAAAATATATTTAGTCTGCGACATGAAGCGTTAGGTTGAATTCGTAACGCGAGCAAAAATACGAATTGCTATCACAATTCACGGGTATTATTGGGGAAAATCTTTTTGAATTTTTCGAATTAGGCCCTCAAGTCCGTTAATTTTAATTTCCAGCATGGCCCTTAACAAATTTCCGAGCTTTCCCTCTGGAAAACCGCTTTGTTGAAACCATACCAAATAAGGTTCGGGCAGCTCCACCAAATATCTTCCCTTAAATTTACCAAATGGCATTCTATAATGTGCCAATTCTATTAATTGTCTCTTGTCCGGAACTACATTCATACTAAAGATTCTATCCAAAGATACCATCTTCAGAATTGCTTCCCAAGCATTTGATTGAAATCTATTTCCAAAAACGCACCAAGCTTTTGTTGAACATTCTATTTCGAAATTTCGTATTTTTATAACAAATCACCTATCTTTATACACGTACAATTTACATTTATAATGAATTACGACTGTACATATGACCAAAACAGCATTTTGGGCAATGCGGTGGGCAGATTGTGGTAAAGAGCAGGCCCGGGAAATTTTAATAGCAACCCACTTAGCACCTTCAATAAAAAAATAAAGTAGAACAGATGAAACGAAGAACATTTATAGGAACCTCAGCAGCAGCATCGGTTGGCATGCTGGCTTACAAAACTGGAAATGCAATGGCGCCAAACAACAATGAAGAGTCAAAATTAAAAAACAACATTAATCACAGTGTATGCTACTGGTGTTATGGGAGCATCCCTCTTGAAGAATTCCTAAAATCCCTAAACGATTTGGGCATAAAAAGTGTTGACCTTATTGGCCCAAAAGACTGGCCATTGCTTAAAAAATACAATATTAATTCCTCTATGTGCAACGGGGCCGAAATAAGCCTCACCGAAGGATGGAACGACCCCAAATATCATGAAACTCTGATTAAAAATTACACGGAGATGATTCCCAAGGTGGCAGCAGCAGGCTATAGCAACCTTATCTGCTTTAGTGGCAATCGAAGGGGAATGGATGACACTGTTGGGCTGCAAAACTGTGTGGACGGATTAAAAAAAATTATGCCACTGGCCGAAAAACACGGAGTGATTATTCAAATGGAGTTATTGAATTCCAAGGTGAACCACGAAGATTATATGTGCGACCACACCGAATGGGGCGTGGAATTGTGCAAAAAATTGGGATCCGACAATTTTAAACTGCTTTATGATATTTACCATATGCAGATAATGGAGGGCGATATTATTCGTAACATCCAAGACTACCATTCGTACTTTGGACATTACCATACTGGTGGAAATCCTGGACGAAATGAAATAAACGAAACCCAGGAATTGTATTACCCTGCAATAATGAAGGCTATTTTGGCCACAGGCTATAAAGGACATGTGGCCCAAGAATTTATCCCTACATGGGACGATAAAATAGCGGCCCTAAAAGAAGGGGTTACCATTTGCGACGTATAAATAGGGATTAATCCAATTAAAAGGAGACTTTGAACAAAGTCTCCTTTTAATTGTTTAGTGCTTTTTTAATCTTTTTATTCCAGATTAATTGCTGAACGGTATCCCTGGAAAAGTTGGTCTCGGAATCATATTGGTTCTGATAGTCGTTTAGCTCCCGAAGAATATTCCTATATATCTCCTTTACCTCAGACTTTGCATTACTGGTAAATTTGGTCTTGGCCAGAATTTGCCTCAATTTTCGGGCATATACTTCGGATATATCAAAATGCAATTGCTCATGGCTCAAGATCATCGGATTGGCCAATTTAGGTTTGTACCACGATTTATCTGGATAAAAATGGGTGTCCACCTTGAAATCAAGCTCCATTCTATCCTTGGTTCCCTGAGCAGAAAAACTGTAGGTGATACCGCTGGCAGTAATGGCCGCGGCGTTGGAAATATTGGATGGCCTGCCCTTGAAATCGGACCAGGTTAATTTTCTAGACGGGGTCCATAAAACCACCTCATCTTCCTGGCCATAGCCCAAATGAACCATCAGCCATATAAAAAGCCATAATACTTTCTTTAAAGTTCCCAATGGAAAGTGATATTCCTTACGATGTCCGGGTGCAAACTATAATGTACAGGGCAGGTACGTGCCGTATGCTCCAAAATTTTTCTGTGTTTATCAGAAATTATCTTGGGCATATTAAATTTAACATCAATCCTGGTAATCCGCCTAGGATCGGCCTCCATATGCTTTTTAACTTCTGCAGTGGAATTCTCCAAATCCAATTCCAATCCCCTGGCCTTTATACCCATAACGGAAAACATACAACTGGCCAAACCCGTGGCAACCGTATCGGTAGGAGAAAATGCCTGTCCCAAGCCATGATTATCCAATGGTGCATCCGTTATGAAGGAATTACCCGATCTTGTATGTTCACAGTTCGTTCTAAGTCCACCGGTATAGGTTACTTTCGCGGTCATTGGATTTACTCTTTAAGTTCCACAATATTCATATTCTCATATCCGAGAATATAGGATGCCCTGTTATAATACCCGGAGGAGATATCTTTGTTAAAGTTAAATTTGTTGCCCACATATTCGGTCTCCCCAACAAGTTTGGAAGCACTTACCAAATCATTTTTATAGGCCAATTTTAAGAGTAGGTCATAAGTTAGGTCAAAACCACGAACCGCATATGGATCAGGGTCTGCTCCATACCTCTTCCTATACAATTTCACAAAACTATTCTCCCCAACTTCCCGTGAAGCCGAAGGATAGGTAAACCTTAAATTGGAAAGATGGGAATAGGAAACAACTTCACTATCAAAAGCCTTATTCTTGTCTGTTGTAAAGAGACGTATGCTAATATCCTTACTTATCAAAGAATTAAGTAATGAACCTACGTGATAAACCACATTGGCCTGATCAGTTTCCAAAAACACCCAGTTCTCGGTCTCCAAAGAAAGTATTTTGGAGATTTTATCGATATCCACCGTTCGATCTTCCTTTAAGGCCACTATTTTGGCCCCAGGAAACTTCATTAACAAAGCAGATTCGGTAGACTTGTTCTTTTGATCTGCAATTATGATTACGTTTTCCTTTGTTCTCAATCCTTCAACATAGGTCATCATATGTTCCTCCATCACCTTTTCCGAAGGAAGGGCAAAAAACACATTGTTCAAACTTAAGTCGCTCTTATCCGTTAAGGGTGCAACAACGGGCACTCCATATTCCGAGGCTTGCAGTGCTACTTCTTTTAGGGATTGGGTCTCCAAGGGACCAAAAATTGCCGATACCCCAATTAAATTTTCCTTTTGCAATATACCCTTGGTGCGATTCATGTCCAATTGGGTATCATATGTTTTAACATCTACGGAAATTCCCAGTTTGGCTACAGAATCCAAGGCAACCATTGCTCCGGAATATAGTCCCAAACTATATTTTACGTCCTTTCTGTTCTCAATAGCACTTTTGGTGGCAGCGTTATCGTTTAAATCCAATCTATCCAATCTAAACGGTAAAAGAAATACCAATTTTGGACGGTTTAATGTATTGATACTGTCCCTTAGGTTGATCTTATCCAGGATTAGGGCATTTTTTACGTCAAAATTTCCGGTCTGGGCCTTGGGCAGTTTCAAGACCATACCCGCCTTTAACCCATCCTTTAATTCTGGATTAAGCTCCAATAATTCTTTATAAGTAACACCAAATTTACGTGTAAGTGAAAACTCGGTCTGCTTTGGTTTCACCTCATAAAAATTATAATTCTCAATATTGACCTCGCCGGTCTCCATCTTTTTCGCCGGTATCCGCAGCACCATACCTTCCTTTAGCCCTCCCCTTTCCTTTATTTCAGGATTCAAGGCTATAATTTCGCTGGCTGTTAGTCCAAATTTTTTCTCCAAACTATAAAAAGTTTGCTTGGCCGGGACGGTATATGAATTGTACAATTGGGTTTCCTGATCCTTAATGGAACTCCCCAATATCTTTGGCAATAGAAGCTCCTGTCCAGAAGAAAGGTAATCGCTTATTTTGGACAATTTAGGGTTTAAAACCAATAAACTATCTATGGTAATACCGTACTTATTGGCTATACTCCAGCGCGTTTCCTTAGGTTGAACGGTATAGATTTCATAATTCTCTTCAATATATGCTTTTTCGGATGGGTCTACCTTTTTATATTTAGGTATCTTAAGAATCATTCCTTTTTTCAACTGAACGGAATACAACTCTTTATTGTACCGTTTAATATCATCCTCCGAGATATTATACTGTTTGGAAATACCGAACAAGGTTTCCTTTCTTTTGGTCTTATGGGATGTATAGCCTATAGGTTCCCGGTGTTGAGGGCCTAACTCATCACCTTGTAAGGCTTGCAATAAGGTGTTTACTTCCGAAACACTATCTTTTTTTACAACCGCGCCGTTGGACGATGGTACCACCAAGATCGTATTGGCCCTTAAGGCCTGACCTTTTTTTATCTCTTTGTTGTAATTTAATATTCCTTGCTCGCTTACATTGTATCTTTTTGCGATACTTTCCAAAGTTTCCCCAGCCTTAACAGAATGGGTAGTGAATTTTTGCGCAATTGCATTGATGCTCACCAACATTAATAAAAATGTTGTCAATATTACTTTACTGTATATTTTCACAAGTATAGATTTTATTTGTTCTATTTAAAATAAGCCAAGTATAAAATTGAGAACGAACATTAACACAACAATGTTATAATACAAATTAAAAATTAATGCGCAGCCAGAGATTTAAAATTCCCTGGCACTTGCTCTCTAATTATTCCCATTCTATCGTTGCTGGTGGTTTGGAACTAATATCATAAACCACTCTATTTACTCCTCTAACCTTATTGATAATATCGTTGGAGGTTTTTTGCAGGAACTCGTAGGGTAAATTTACCCAATCCGCCGTCATACCGTCCGTGCTTTCTACCGCTCTTAAAGCTACACATTTCTCATATGTCCTTTCATCTCCCATTACACCTACACTGTTAACGGGCAACAGCATGGCTCCCGCTTGCCAAACCTTATCATATAGGCCCCATTCCTTTAATCCGTTGATAAAAATGGCATCTACTTCCTGTAAAATAGCCACTTTCTCCCGGGTAATATCGCCAAGGATACGGATAGCCAAGCCTGGTCCCGGGAAGGGATGCCTGCCCAATAACTCCTTATCGATCCCCAAACTGGCACCTACACGCCTAACCTCATCCTTAAACAACATTCGCAAGGGCTCCACCACCTTCAACTTCATATAATCTGGCAATCCACCAACATTATGATGACTTTTAATGGTCGCTGACGGACCGCCGGTAGCCGAGACAGACTCTATAACATCTGGATATATTGTTCCCTGCGCCAACCATTTTGCATCTTCCACCAAGTGTGATTCATCATCAAAGACCTCTATAAAAACTCTACCTATAGCCTTTCTTTTCTTCTCTGGATCACTTTCTCCTTCCAAGCTATCCAAAAAACGTGCCGAAGCATCAACACCCTTCACATTTAGCCCCATTCCTTCATATTGGTCCAGTACGGATTGGAACTCGTTTTTCCGTAAAAGTCCATTATTTACGAAAATACAGTGCAAATGTTTTCCGATTGCTTTGTGCAACAAGACTGCCGCTACTGTGGAATCCACCCCTCCGGATAGGCCAAGTATTACCTTTTCATCACCAATTTTAGCCTTTAATTCCGCAACGGTAGTTTCAACAAAGGAATCTGGGGTCCATGTCTGAGCAACACCGGATATGTGCACTAGAAAATTTTCCAACAATTTTTTCCCATCGGTAGTATGGTATACTTCCGGATGAAATTGTATAGCATAGGTATCTTCACCTTTAAGCTTATAGGCTGCATTTTCCACATCATGTGTACTTGCCAATTTAATGGCTCCTTCAGGTAATTCCTTTATGGTATCACTATGGCTCATCCAAACCTGGCTTCCTTCTGAAATCCCTTCGAAAAAGGATTCACTGTGATCTATAAAGGACAATTTTGCCCTACCGTATTCACGGGTATTGGAAGGAGCTACATTGCCACCGTTAAAGTGTGCCAAATATTGGGCTCCGTAACAAACTGCCAACAGAGGCTTTTTCCCTTTTATTTGAGACAAATCCGGATGTGGTGCGTCATCCCCCCTTACCGAAAATGGCGATCCAGAAAGAATCACCGCTTTGTATTCCGATAAATCGTCGGGTAAATGGTTGTACGGTTTTATTTCGCAGAAAATATTAAGTTCCCTGACCCTTCTAGCGATGAGCTGCGTATATTGGGAACCAAAATCTAATATGAGGACGTTATTTTGCATGGGCAAAAATAGTAATTTGAAATTTTTGAAAAAGTATCTTTATGGTATAATAATCATAAAACTTATAAACAGAAAGATATTGGGGAAGCTTTTTGCCGATATCGCCTTTTAAATAAAGGCTTCTTTCAACTAGTTAAAAAAAGAATTATTCGGAAAAATACCCAACAATCAAATTCGAACAAGGTACAAATTTGGCTCATTTGCGAAGATTTTTGCATTAAGGACAAAAAAAAGCCCGGTAACCAACCGGGCTTGCTAATCAAAACCAACCTAAACCAATTAACTAATTATAACTACTCATAATTTCATTAGAAATTATTTTCAAATTCATAGCAATTTATATCTATAACACCTGAGAAAAGAAATACCCTACTCCAACAATTATTTTTATCTTTAATAAAACTAAAAAAAGATTATCATGGCCACCGTTTACTTAGAGGAAATAAGGGAAGAGCTACAAAAGGTCCTCTCGGAAAAAGACCACCCTTTCCGATTTTTCACGCTTGCCACCGTAGGATTGGATCAGGTTGCCCGTTTGCGCACAGTTGTATTAAGGGATGTTTCCGATAATCTAAAACTTACTTTTTACACCGATAAGCGCTCAAAAAAAATTACACATATAAAAGAAAATAAAAGGGTTAGCCTACTCCTGTACCACCCAACCAAATTGCTTCAATTAAAAATTGAAGGCACGGCAACCTACAAAGATGACGAGGCCACCAAAGAGAAATATTGGAGTAAACTGGATGACTACGCAAAAAAACAATATACCACGAGCAGGTCTCCTGGAAGTAATTTAATTAACCCCCAGAATTTGGAATATTTAAGTGAAGAAAATCATTTCTGCCTAGTAGAGATTATACCCTACAAAATAGAATACCTAAAATTAAGTCAACCCCATCATATTAGGGTTCGGTTCTCCAAAGTTGGTATTCAGTGGGAAAGTGAGTATTTGGTTCCCTAGAAATATTTTAGACAACCCATTTCGCCTCATTCTAAGCCATAGAATCCAATATCATGGAAATATCCTTCTCCGTTGTATCCGGGTTGATAAAACAAAAACGCGCCACAGTTTCGTAAACGCCCTTTTGCCTATACTTGGTAGGAGTCACCAGAGCAAAACCTTCCCTGTGATTTTTATAGGTCCAATGGGTGTAATCTTGTGGCAACCATCCTTTTCTTCTAAACAGGACACATGAAAGACTGGGCTCCCTTACCAATTCTACCAAGGGATGCTTCTTTATTAATTCCCCTGCCAAATTGGCCAACCCAATACCCTGATCTACGGCCCAAGAATACTTGTCGGTCCCGTGCATGGCCAGTGAAAACCAAAGCGGCAATCCCCTTACCCTGCGTGTCAATTGTATTTGATAGTCCGAAGGGTTAAAACCATGGGCACCTTCATCCTTAAATATTTCCAAATAGGAACCTTCTTGTGAATGTGCTTCCTTGGCCAATTCCGGATTTTTATAAATTATAGCCCCGCAATCATAGGGTGAGAAAAGCCATTTATGTGGATCAATGGTTATACTATCCGCCTTTTCTATCCCATGGAACAAAGGCCGGGCCGATTTTGAGGCCAAGGCGCCTCCACCATAGGCAGCATCCACATGAAACCAAAGATTTTCAGTGCTACAAATTTCCGCAATACCGGACAAATCATCTATTATACCTGCATTGGTGGTACCTCCAGTTGCCACAACGGCAAATAACCTATCCCTTTGTTGGGCATCCAAGGAATTTATGCTTTCACTTAGGGCCTCTGCAGTCATCTGTTCCTCGGTTTCCACTAAAAGCACATCACAATCTATGACCTTGGCCATAGATTTCACAGATGAATGGGCCCCTGAAGAAGTTATGATCAATCCTTTTTTATTTACATTTTTTGGATTCTTTCGCCAATTTTCCCTGGCTGCTACCATGGCCGATAAATTGGCTGCAGTTCCTCCGCTGGTGAATACCCCGAAGGAACCCTTTGGCAGGCCTGTTAGGGATACCAACCATTTCATGGCCTCGTTCTCACAAAATATTCCGCCGGCTCCCTCCATCCAATAAGCTCCGTGGATGCTGGAGGCAGAAGTTACAAGATCGAACATGACCGCCGCCCTAGTAGGTGAGGCCGGTACAAACGCCAAATGTCTAGGATGATCAATAGGTACCGTAGCCTTTATAAGCACCTCTTTAAATAATTGAAATGCCCTTTCCCCGCCAATTCCGTCGGGAGTTATTGTTTCCCCTACCAAGTCCTTTAACTCCTCTTCCTTTTTGGGCTTGCCCAATTCAGGAGCTGGATGGGTAATTCGACCAATGGCGTATTTCATGACATCCAATGTCATTTCCACCATTTCAAAGTCTACTTTGTGCATGGACATAGTCTGTTTTTAACAAATATAATCTTTTTGACTGTCTACAAACCTCTCAAGTATTGCAATAAATCGGTATTGATCAATCCATTTTTACAATAGAAAACTCTCCGGAAAGTGGCTTAAGTGCTTTCATCAAATGTGGAATCAACCGCTCTCCATACTCTAGATAAAGTTCCGAGAAATTAAGGTTGCGTTCTTGAAGTGATTTATTTGGAAAAAGTTGATTCTGAATCTCGGTCATACGCAACACATGGTCCTGTAACTTCCTTTTTTGGGCCTTCAACAATCTTCCCTGTAAATTGTCCAACCCCTTTAATTGTTTTACCTCTTGGGCTTTAACAGCTCCCAAAAAAGAAGCGTCAGTTTTGGCAGCCAGGTCGTACAATTCCTTGAACTGCTCTTGTAAATATTTCTTTTGGGGGGTAAAATCAATATCAATATTGGATATTTCCCTTATCTTTTTGTTAATAAAACTACTTTGATTTAAAAATATATCGGCCAGGGAAATATTCATTCGCTCTAATTTCTCCATCTGCTTCCCTGTAATGACCAAGGCCGAATTACGGAGCAATAATATAGGAAAGGGCTCCTTCATTTCCGTAAACATGGTTCTCAATTGCAACCAATAAGCCAATTCGCCTCCTCCTCCTATATAACACAAATTAGGCAATATCACCTCTTGGTAAAGCGGTCTGGTAATCACATTGGGCGAAAAACGTTCGGGATAACTCTCCAATTCCGTCAGAATTTCTTCTTGGCTAAATTCAATTTTGGTGTCATTTATATAAAATCTGCCATCCTGCTCCACGATCCTCTCCCGGACCCCATCTATCAAATAAAAATAATTGATTTCCCGTGGATTAACCTGTATACCGTAATTGTCCGGTAGCTGTTGTAGCTGATCTATGGTTTCAACGACCTTATTATACGAAGCATTTTCCAACAAATCGCGCTTAACAAAGGGCACCAATAAACGCTTCAATTCGGTATTGTTCCCATCCAAAATAACCAGACCGTGTTCACCAAAAAGTTCATTGGCCAAAAAACGGGTAGCATCGGTAAGATTATCATTCTCCAAATACGCCTTAGTAAACCATTCCTTTAGCTTACTGGCATTTATACTATTGCCCATTTCATTGGAAAAAGCCTCTAGGATAGATTCCAGTCCATCCGTTGCCAATGGTCCTACCGCACCGGAGACATTTTTATTCCACTGTAATTTTTTCCCCCTAAAATTGAAGTAATTTATTTCATCAAAATCATGATCTTCGGTAGCCATCCAATAAATAGGCACAAAGTTGTTTTCCGGATTGGCCAGCTTCAGTTCTTTGGTCAAATTGATGGTAGAAATGATCTTGTATAAAAAATATAATGGCCCTGTAAATAAATTTAATTGATGCCCGGTTACAACCGTAAACGTTGAGGCTTCTTTAAGGAGCGATATATTTACCTTGGTATCCTCCGAAGTGTCAACATCCCTATATTGATTTTTCAGAACGGAATACAGAACTTCACGATGGGCCCTAGGAAAATTCTGCTTGGCTTTTATCTGCTCCGCAAACTGATCTATTTTAGGTGGCCTATCATAAAAAGGAGACAAAGCTTCCTTTCCGTCCAGATAGTCACATATTAAATTGGAAAAATAGCCAGTTTTTTTAAAGGGTATGCTTTCGACTTCCATAGAAATGTTGGTAATAGCTGGTAAAGATAAAATTATCCCTTTTTTCAGTTCCTAAAAATACGTTAAGAAGTTTAATATTCACTTTTTTAATGTCATTTTGATACGCGCTTTACTCGATCCCTTAAATGGCAAGTATTGTTGGAAGACAACTAATATCACGAATATTCCTTAGATTTGATTCTTAGCAAATCAATGGATTTAAATGAAAAAACTTCTACTAACCTTTTTTCTCCTTTCAACCGCCTTGGGTATTTCCCAAACATTACTATCTCCCTCCGAATTTTTAGGATATGAATTGGGAACTGAATTTACAAGGCACCATCAAGTGGTCGACTACTATAAATATCTGGCCGAAAATGCTTCAGACAGGGTTAAATTAGTAGAATATGGAAAAACCAATGAACGCAGGCCTCTGATCGTTGCCTATGTTTCTACCCCGGAAAACATTGTTGCCTTGGAGTCTATTAGATTGGAGCACCTTAAGAATACCATTGGCCAGGGATCACCCACCAAGGCCATAGTCTGGTTGAGCTACAATGTTCATGGAAATGAAAGCGTCAGTACCGAGGCCTCCATGCAAACCATTTATGAACTTTTGACCAGCAAGGCCACTTACTTGGAAAATACGGTAGTAATAATAGATCCGTGTATTAATCCAGACGGTCGCGATAGATATGTTAATTGGTACAACCAGTTTAAGAACACTCCCAATAATATAGACCCTAACAGCAAGGAACACCATGAAGGTTGGCTTAATGGGCGTTCCAACCACTATATGTTCGACCTTAATCGGGATTGGGCATGGCTTACCCAGGTAGAGAGTCAGCAACGGATAAAAGTTTTCAACCAATGGCTGCCCCATGTACACGTTGATTTTCATGAACAAGGTGTAAACAACCCTTATTATTTTGCCCCGGCCGCAGAACCCTTTCATGAGGTGGTAACCGATTTTCAGCGCGACTTTCAGATTACCATAGGGAAGAACCACGCCAAGTACTTTGATGCCAATGGCTGGTTTTATTTTACAAAAGAAGTTTTTGACCTTTTATATCCTAGCTACGGTGATACCTACCCCACATATAATGGCGGTATAGGTATGACCTACGAGCAGGGCGGTAGTGGGCGTGCCGGACTGGGCATAAGAACTTTTATAGGAGACACCCTTACCCTACACGATCGTATTGCCCATCATCTTACAACTGGCCTGTCTACCGTGGAAGTAGCTTCCAAAAACACAGAAAAATTAAACAGGGAATTCAAGAAGTTTTATCAGAATAAAAATTTTAAATACAAAAGTTATGTAATGAATGGGGATCCCGATAAAATTGATGCCATTGCGACACTTCTCAGGTCCCATGAGATTAAATATGGCTGGGCAAAGGAAGGTACTGCCAAGGGCCATCTTTATAGCTCGGGAAAATTAGGGACCATAAAAACCTCCCCTTCCAGTTTGGTAGTATCCACCAACCAAGCCAAAGGCACATTGGCCCAGGTATTGATGGAGCCCAATACAAAGCTAAGTGATTCGCTGACCTATGATATAACGGCATGGTCTTTACCCTATGCATACGGATTGGAGACTATTGCCTCCCAGACGTTAGTGGAATCCGACCCCTCTAGGGATTGGGAAGTTCTCCCGCCAAAGGGAGCCAATATTGACCAGGACACCTATGCCTATATAAGTGACTGGTCCAGCATGAAGGATGCCCGTTTTTTGAGTGGATTGGTGAAAGAAAATATTAGGGTGCGTTTTGCAAAAAATCCTTTTTGGGCAGAAGGCAAAAAATTTGAAAGGGGTAGTCTCATCATCACCAAAGGGGACAATAAAAACCATAAAGACTTTGTGGAGACCTTGAGCCGGGTTGCGCATGACAATAAGACTATATTAACCCCCACCAATACTGGATTTGTTGAAAAAGGAAACGACTTTGGTTCCAGCTATGTACCTATGATTACGGATACAAAAATAGCAATGCTATCCGGCGAACCTACCAACACCCTCGAATTTGGGGAAATATGGCACTTTTTTGAACAACAACTTCGCTATCCACTAACTATTTTGGATACCGAATATTATGATGAAGTGGATTTATCCGAATACGACGTCCTTATTCTACCCAACGGATGGTATAGCAAGTTCTTCACTGAAGATAAACTGGAAGAATTGAAGGAGTTTGTCTCCAACGGAGGAAAGTTGATCGCCATGGAAGGAGCTATTAAGAGTATAAATGGAGAGCATGGGTTTGCAATAAAGGAAAAAGAGATAAAGAAAGACAGTACAGAAAACATACTCCCATATGAAGAGGCGGAAAGGGAAGACATTAAAAATGCGATTACCGGAGCCATTTTTAGAACTAAAGTTGACCAAACACACCCCTTGGCCTACGGTTATGGCGACCACTATTTTACCCTTAAATTAGGAGACGATGCCTTTGAAAATTTAGATTCAGGGACCGTTGTCTATTTGGAAAACGCGAATTCACCAATTGCGGGCTTTGCAGGAAGTGAGGCTAAGAAAAAAATTGCCAATACATTGGTATTCGGTGTTGAGGAAGTGGGCAAGGGACAGGTTATTTATATGGTAGATAACCCATTGTTCAGGGGTTTTTGGGAAAATGGCAAACTCTTCTTCGTCAATGCCCTTTTTATGGTGAAATAATGCAAGTGGGGCCAATTTGCCGTGCAAGTTCCATTTAGTTGACCAAAACCCGTAATTCCCGCCAAACCAGCCTTTATTTAAAAGTAGAACTATACGACCAGAAATAGAAACAGGAACAACTAAAAACATTGGAACATGAAAAACATTTTTGAAAAAAAAGTAGTAGACGAGCTAATAGGAAGAATTAATAAATTGACCCCCAAAAGTACCGGAATATGGGGCAAAATGAATGTTGCACAGATGTTGGCCCACTGCAATGTTTCCTATGAAATGGTATATACGGAAAAGCATCCCAAACCCAACGGACCAATGAAACTGATGCTAAAACTTTTTGTAAAGCAAACAGTAGTCAATGAAAAACCATACAAAAAAAATAGCAGGACTGCACCTGCCTTCCTAATCGTGGACGAAAGGGACTTTGAAAAGGAAAAAAAACGATTGATGGACCATTTGATAAAAACACAAGAACTGGGAGAGGATTACTTTCACAATAAGGAATCACATTCTTTTGGTCCCTTGACCAAAACGGAATGGAACAATTTGTTTTACAAACACCTCAACCATCATCTGGAACAATTTGGGGTATAGAAAGCAAAGGAATAACGCTTTTGAACCCTTAAGGAACAACATCTCCCCAAGCTTTGGGTCTATTGACAAAAAAGATTCCTTATTTGAATATAATTCAATATTTTTGCAAATTAATCAACACATCAAATCAAAAATTAATTACCAATTATAAGTTTCATGAGAAAAATTCAAGGCATCTATCTATTGACAATCTCCATTTTGCTATCCTCTTGTTCCCCAAAAGAAAATAAGATAGGCGATTTTAAATTACTTCCCCAACCTCAAGAAATTGAAGTTACAGGGGTTAGTTCAATTTCTCCCGATCTAACCCTGAAAGCAGTAGCAAAAAACGGGGAAGCACTACCTATAATTGACCAGGATATTTTGGTGCTGGATGATAATCAAGGAAAGATTGCTTTAATGTATGAAATAGATTCCAATCTAGGTACTCCTGCAGAAGGTTACACCCTGACTATTTCAAACGAACAGATCCTAATAAAAGGCAAGGATGAAGCCGGATTGTTCTATGCCTTCAAATCCTTGGAACAATTAATGCTGGATGCCAAGGATCAAAAGGTTAACCTTCCATTATGCCAACTAAAGGATTACCCTTTATTAGCCTACCGCTCCGTCCACTTGGATGTAAAACACCATTTGGAAAAGACCGAATACTATTACGAATTGATGGATAAGTTTGCCAGCTACAAGATAAATGGTATTATTTTGGAAGTTGAGGACAAATTAAAATTTAAACGCCAACCAACAGTTGCCTCCGCAGACGCCCTCAGTATCGAAGAGTGGAGAAAGATCAGCGATTACGCCAAAGAGCGGCATATAGAAATAAGCCCATTGGTTCAAGGCCTGGGCCATGCCTCGTTTATTTTAAAACACCCGGAATACCTGGAGCTCAGGGATAACCCAGAAAGCGATTGGGCCTTTAATCCTCTGGATCCAAAGACCTATGAAGTACAATTTGACCTTTATTTGGACGCTATGGAGGCTTTTCCCTACGGAAGGTACCTGCATGTGGGGGGTGACGAAGTACATACTACCGGAAGAGGCAGCAATGAATCGCCCTTAAAATTACAACTGATGTGGTTGGACAAAGTGGCCAAATTCGCAGAAGAACACGGGAAAACCCCAATTTTCTGGGATGATATGCCTCTAAAACAAGCCGATGTCTATGACCCAATGTTCAAAAAAGATATGACCCAGGAGGAAGTAGATCAAGTCTGGATCGATAATGAACATAAATTGTTGGAATTTTTGGACATCTTCCCAAAGAATTGCATCTATATGCGATGGAATTACAGTTCCCCTCAAGCCCTTGGCAACATAAAGGCAATGCAATGGTTTACAGACCATGGCATGGAAGTTATGGGTGCCACGGCAGGCCAAACCAGATGGGTTTTAATGCCGCAGGAAGAGAGCAATATGGAAAACATCCGTTCTTTTGCGGTTAGCTCCATAGACAGTGGCCTAAACGGATTGTTATTGACCTTATGGGATGATGATTCTCCTCATTTTGAATTGTACATGAGGGGTATCTTGGCCTTTGCCGAATATTCCTGGATTGGTGACAAACGCAGTAAGGAAGAAATAAAGTCGGCCTTTAGGCAAAGGGAATATGGGCATGCCTTGGCCGATGACACTAAGGCTTTTATTACCGAACTTGAATCCCCTGTGGCCTTTTGGAAAAATGCACTGCTTAAAAAAAACCAGCGCAATTTCCTTCATAAGATGAAAGACCCCTTGGAAGAGGCTGTTATTGACTTTCCGGACAAAGAAAATATAGGGGCATGGAGCTTGGCCAATGAAGAGCGTTTAAAGACAGCTGCCCAAACTCTATCCCAAACAGACAGTATTGCAAAAAAAATAGAGAATGCCCGTTCTCTTACTCTGCGCAACGACTACAACCTACAAGTGTATGAAAAGGTAAACAAACTTTCCGCTTATAGTCCAAAAATGCTACTTGCCCTTCGTGATTACGACATGGCGGATAGCAGGGAGGATATCATGGCCACGGCTTCCAAGCTAAAGGAATTGGAAGCGGAATTCGCCAGCCTTAGAAAGGAATTGGAAATGGTCTATGGCAAAACCCGTAATTTGAACAAACCGGATAATTATATTTTGGATCAGGACCATCATGTGCATTTGGCCAATCAATCCATAAATTTCGATTGGCAATTCTATGCAGAAATGATGTTCTTTAAAAAATTGAACAACGAACTTGCAAAAGAGATTTATATGGAGAATGCAGATCCCCTAAAAAAATAATTACCTACCAAAATTTACTACAGAAGAAATAGAGGTGAAATATCTTGTGCCAATGTTAACAATAATAAGCGTTAAATTAAGTATATTTCGCCCCTAAATCCGATTTGGAAATCGGGCTTAAGGAGCGTATATGAAAGAGAAGGAAGCCACCCGAATAAACAAATTTTTAAGTGAAATGGGGTATTGTTCGCGTAGGGCGGCGGACAAACTTATTGAGCAGGGACGGGTAACCATTAACGGAAAAGTTCCCGAAATGGGCACCAAGATCACTATGGACGACGAGGTACGTGTAGATGGGGAACTTATATCCGAACCTCAAGAAAAGCCTGTATACATTGCATTTAACAAACCCATTGGTATTGTTTGCACTACAGATACCAGGGTGGAAAAGGACAATATTATCGACTTCATAAATTACCCAAGTAGAATATTCCCTATTGGAAGATTGGACAAACCCAGTGAAGGCTTAATTCTATTGACCAATGACGGAGATATAGTAAATAAGATTTTACGGGCCAGAAATAAGCACCAGAAAGAATATATAGTTACCGTAGATAGGCCCATCACCAAAACTTTCCTGGAAAAAATGGCCAATGGGGTCCCCATCTTGGACAGGGTAACCCGTAAGTGCGAAATTGAGGAAATAAGCAAGTTCCAATTTCGGATTATTCTAACACAAGGGCTTAACCGTCAGATAAGGCGTATGTGCGAGTATCTGGGTTACAATGTAACCGCCCTAAAACGTATTAGGATCATGAACATTCAATTGGACGTTCCTGTAGGCAAATGGCGGTATTTATCCGAAAAGGAATTAGGTGAAATCAATGAAATGATTTCCGATTCTACCAAGACCCATCACAAGTAAAAACAATAAACTGCCCCTCTAATTTAATTTTAAAAGTATGGCCATGAAGATGGAAGAAATAGAAAATATTGAGTTATTGTACTTAAGCGTGGATGACTATCAAGAGCTTAAAACGGCCATGATAGAATCGTACACCACTATGCCGGAATCTTACTGGCGGGAACATCAAATAGATAATTTAATATCCAAATTTCCGGAGGGACAGGTAGTCATAAAAGTGAATGGCCATATTGCAGGCTGCGCATTGTCCATTATTCTGGATTATGATAAATTTGAAAATAAACACACCTACCAACAAATAACCGGAAATTACACCTTTAACACCCACTCTCCGGATGGTGATGTACTGTATGGTATCGATGTTTTTATAAAACCCGAATATAGGGGTATGCGGTTGGGTCGTAGACTATATGATTACAGAAAAGACCTATGCGAGCGTTTAAATTTAAAGGGGGTTGCTTTTGGAGGTAGAATCCCCAACTATTATAAGTACAAAGACACCTTATCTCCCAAGGAATATATTGAAAAAGTAAAACGCAAGGAAATAAACGACCCTGTACTTAACTTTCAAATTTCCAACGACTTCCATCCCAGTAAAATTCTAAAAAACTATTTGGAAGGTGATTCAGCTTCCAACGATTACGCGGTACTTTTGAAATGGGACAACATTTATTATGAGAAGAAGAATATAGAGGCTAGCGTTGTAAAAAAGGTGGTGAGGGTTGGTCTCATCCAATGGCAGATGAGACCCTACAAAAACCTGGATGACGTACTTCAACAAGCAGAGTATTTTGTAGATGCGGTTTCCGGTTATCGATCAGACTTTGCACTGTTCCCCGAATTCTTTAACGCCCCTTTGATGGCGGAGAACAATCATTTATCAGAGTCTGCCGCCATACGTGAACTGGCTCAGCACACGGCCACCATTGTTCAACGATTTTCAGAATTGGCAATTTCCTATAACATCAATATAATAACAGGGAGTATGCCAGAAATAAAGGATGAAAGTCTTTACAATGTTGGGTATATCTGTAAAAGGGATGGCACCAAGGAACGATATGAAAAACTCCATGTAACTCCGGATGAGGCAAAGGTATGGGGCATGCAAGGAGGCAACGAACTAAAGGTATTTGACACGGATTGCGGAAAGATTGGTGTCCTGATCTGCTACGATTCCGAATTTCCGGAACTGAGTAGATTACTGGCAGACGAAGGAATGGATATTTTATTTGTCCCCTTTCTCACCGATACCCAAAATGGCTTTTCCAGGGTCAGAAATTGTGCACAGGCCAGGGCCATTGAAAATGAATGTTATGTGGCCATTGCAGGAAGCGTGGGCAACTTGCCCAAGGTACATAATATGGACATTCAATATGCCCAATCCATGGTATTTACCCCCTGTGATTTTGCTTTTCCCGCCAATGGGATAAAGGCAGAAGCCACACCAAATACCGAAATGATTCTGATAGTTGACCTGGATATAGATCTACTGAGGGAACTAAACCAATTTGGTAGCGTTAGAAACCTAAAAGATAGAAGAACGGATATTTTTGAGGTGCGCAGAAAGAACTAAACAAAAAACAATATAGCACACCTTGTGCACCTTTCTTAATGCTTATTGCCGCATAAAAGACTAATATATCCGGTACAACCAAAACCATTGTAGGTGAAACACTGTAGCTAAGGATCTTAGAACATATTGTTTCCCAAAAGGAACAGCACAAGTCAACTTGTGTTGTATTTACACGGCTATTTCCCATATACATCGGCTTTAACATAAGCCACTTTAATTTATGGGGCGGAAAACCAGGCTCCATTAGCTGTGGTTTTACTGTCTTAGGCCTCCGAAAAATTAAACAAATTTTTAGTAGGGTATTTCATTAAAAATCACTAACTTAGGAAGACCATCGTTCATTGATATAAGCTTTGAATGCTTAGCTTAAATTACCCTTTCCAACCTGCACCAACTACTATTTATATTTATTGCGAATACCCATGAACGCTTGGAACAATAAAATTCAAACAGATGAAACTCAAAAAAAATCCCTTTGGAAAAAATCCCCTTATAACCGCAATAACCATTTTGTTGTTCTTAGGGGTAACGCCCTCCGTTTCGGCGGCCATTCTGTACCAAGATGTGCAGGAACAGGAAAGTTCATTTAACCAATATCAAGGTAAAATTGTTGATAGCGAAACCAATAATCCATTGGTATTTGCCACTCTTTCCATTGAAAATACGAATATTAGTACCGTCAGTAATACCGAGGGTTACTTTTCCTTGAAAGTTCCCAAAGATATTGGCGAGGGACAGGTTAGCGTTTCCTTTTTGGGCTACAAGACCAGAACAATCCCTTTAAGCCAGTTGAAGGAAAATAAGAATGAAATTGCCCTGGAGGTAAGCTTTACGGAATTATCCGAAGTGAGCCTTGCCGTTCCTAAAGACGCAAAGGCCCTGGTCCAAGAAACCTTGCTCAGAAAAGGTGATAATTATTTTGACGACCCCACCTTAATGACAGCCTTTTACAGGGAAACCATTAAAAAAAGAAGGAAAAACGTTTCTTTATCCGAGGCCGTGGTCAATATTTACAAATCTCCCTACAATTCCGATCGTAGGGATGCATTACAGCTCTACAAGGCAAGAAAGAGCACCGATTATGATAAACTGGATACCTTGGCCATTAAACTGCAAGGGGGGCCTTTTAATACCCTCTTTGTGGACATGATCAAATACCCTCAGTATATCTTTACAGAAGAAACGTTTGATGATTACAACTTTAGCTTTGAAAATTCCACCAAAGTTAACGACAAGCTTATCTTCGTAATCAATTTTAAACAAAAGGAATCCATTACGGATCCCTTATACCAAGGTAAACTGTATATAGATGCCGATAAAAAAATTCTGACCAGTGCCATCTATTCCCTAAACATTACGGACAGGGAAAAGGCAGCTAAAATGTTCGTTCGTAAAAAGCCTGCCCATGCCAATGTATGGCCAACGGATATTGCCTACCGCGTAGATTACAGGGAAAAAAATGGAAAATGGTATTACGGATACAGCAATGTCCTATTGGAATTCAAAATAAATTGGGACGATCGACTTTTCAATTCGGTATATAGTATGACCTGCGAAATGGCCATTACCGATTGGGAGAAAAACACTACAGGAGAATCGCCCAAATTTAAGGACCGTATCAAATCTTCGATAATTTTGGAAGATGAAGCAATAGGATTTTCAGATCCGGATTTTTGGGGCGAGTACAATATCATAGAACCAGAAAAATCCATTGAATCTGCCATTAAGAAAATACAAAGGCAATTAAGAAGATCTAAGGCCAAAGAGGATTCATCCTCCCTGGGAATGTAGAGCTATTATATTTGAACAATGAAGTCCGTCATGTTTATGACGGACTTTTTTATGCGATTTTTTATATATTTAGGTGATACAAAATAAGATTAATGAAAAAAAGGAGACAGTTCTTCAAAACAGCCCTAGGGGCAGGGATGGCTACCCTAGTGCCAGCAACAATATTTGCCAATCCACACGAAAAAAAATCAGCCCTTACAACCTTAAAGCCCAAAGCATTAAAAAAAGGAGATACTATAGGCCTTATTGCACCTGGTTACGCCATAAAACCCGAGGTATTGGTGGAAGCCAAAGAAACTCTGGAAAAAATGGGATTTATACCTTACCATACGGATCGCATACACGGGAACCATGGTTACTTTAGCAATACGGACGCGGAAAGGGTTGCGGATCTAAACGAAATGTTCGCCAATAAAAAGGTAGATGGTATCCTTTGCGCACGTGGCGGATACGGATGTACCAGGATTATGCATTTAATAGATTATGGACTTATTAGAAAGAACCCCAAGGCTTTAATTGGATTTAGTGACATTACGGCTCTTTTAAATGGCATATATCAGGAAACTGGCCTTATCACGTTTCATGGGCCCGTGGGGAGCACCATCAATGACCCGTATAGTATTGAGCAGCTGCAAAATGTGGTAATGAAATCCAAAGAATTGCCTCCCATTATAAATAATGTAGAAATAACAGATCTGGAGGAATATAGCAAGCCCGAATATGATCGATATTGCATCAACCCGGGTATTGTAACCGGAAAATTGGTAGGCGGTAGTTTAACTTTGGTAAATGCCCTGATAGGGACTCCCCATGAAATTGATTTCACAGATGCTATAGTCTTTCTTGAAGATATTGAAGAAGCCCCCTATCGTATAGATAGGATGCTGACCCAATTAATGCAGGGCAAGACCTTTAATAAAGCGGCAGGAATAGCTTTAGGTGTTTTTAAAGGCTGTGATAGTGTTCCCGATCCCAAATCCTTTACGCTTAAGGAAGTTATAATGGACAGAATTAAACCTCTTGGAATACCAGCTGTTTACGGCATGACCTTTGGCCATATAGAAAACAACTTTACACTCCCTTTGGGAATTAATGCCAAATTGGACACCGAGAAAATGACACTACAATTATTGGAAAAGGCGGTCCGATAAATATAGGCCGCACAACTTATAAACTGGTAAATATTATTTAAAGCAAATTACCTAAAAGTATAATGCAGCCATCATCAGGATGGCTGCTTTTGGTTGAAACTAGCCGTCATCGGTTAGTTGGCCACCTCACTAATAAACTTCAATCTATACAACCTAAGCTCTTCATCCTCATATTCCCCATCAAATTCCTTTAAGGCCACTTCAAGATCGTCCGTATTGGCTTCCAAGAAGTAATCATGGATTTCCTCTTGTTGATCCTCATCCAAAATCTCATCGATCCAATAGGCGATATTCAATTTGGTACCGCTAAAAACAATTTGTTCCATCTCTTTGATCAATTCGTTCAATTCCAAGCCCTTGGCAGAAGCGATATCATCCAACGGCAATTTTCTATCTACGTTTTGAATGATATAAAGCTTAAGGGAGGAATTGGCACCCGTACTTTTTACGATGAGATCATCGGGTCTTAAAATGTTGTTATCCTCAACATAGGCGGCAATCTGATCAACAAAGGGCTTGCCATATTTTTTTGCCTTACCTTCCCCAACTCCATAGATATTCACCAGTTCATCCAAGGATATTGGATATTTAAGCGCCATGTCGTCCAAGGAAGGATCTTGAAATACAACAAATGGCGGAACCCCCAATTTATGGGCTTCTTTTTTTCTTAAATCTTTAAGAATCTTCAATAAATTATCATCGGCCACACCTCCTGAAGATTTGGCGGCGCTTACTATAGCATCATCGGTCTCCTTATTGTAAACATGATCCATCGTCATCATAAATGAAGTTGGATTCTTAACAAATTCCTTTCCAAGTGGGGTTACATGCAAAATTCCGTATTGCTCAATTTCCTTTCTAAGCAAGCCAGCAACCAAGCTCTGCCGGATCAAAGCCATCCAATAGCCTTTATCCTTATCCTTTCCTATACCAAAAAAATCCTTTTCATCGGTCTTGTGAGAGGATATCAAGGCATTTACCTTCCCGACCAAGGCCCTTACCACCTCTTTGGACTTGAATTTCTCGCTGGTACCCGTTACTACACTGATCAGCTTAACCACATCGTCCTTGGCTTCCTGCTTTTCCTTGGGGTTTCTGGTATTATCATCCATATCGGCACCCTCACCGTTTATTTCATCAAATTCCTCCCCAAAATAATGAAGTATAAATTTTCTTCGGGACATTGAAGTCTCGGCATAACCCACAATTTCCTGCAATAGGGCATTTCCTATCTCCTGCTCTGCCACTGGCTTTCCGGACATAAATTTTTCCAGTTTTTCCACATCCTTATAGGAGTAAAAAGCAAGGCAATGACCCTCTCCCCCATCTCTTCCGGCCCTACCAGTCTCCTGATAATAGCTTTCTATGCTCTTGGGAATATCGTGATGAATTACAAAACGCACGTCCGGTTTGTCGATTCCCATCCCAAATGCAATGGTGGCAACCACCACATCCACATCCTCCATAAGGAACATGTCTTGATGCTTGGACCTGGTCTTACCATCCAATCCCGCATGATAGGGTACTGCGCTAACTCCGTTTACCTGCAATACTTGGGCCAGCTCCTCTACCCGTTTCCTACTAAGACAATAAATAATGCCCGACTTGCCCAAATTTTGCTTTATGAACCTAATGATATCACTATCAACATTTTGGGTTTTAGGCCTTACTTCGTAATAAAGATTTGGTCTGTTAAAACTTGCCTTGAACACCTTGGCATCAGTTATTCCCAAGTTTTTGATAATATCTTCCTGTACCTTGGGAGTCGCGGTAGCAGTTAGGGCAATTAATGGAATATTATCTCCCAACCTGCCAACAATAGATTTAAGATTGCGGTACTCCGGTCTAAAATCGTGTCCCCATTCCGAAATACAATGGGCCTCATCCACCGCTACAAAGGATATGGTTTCCCCCTGCAAAAAATCCACATATTCCTCCTTGGTCAAAGATTCGGGAGCAACATACAAAAGCTTGGTTATCCCACTGCTTACATCACTTTTTACCTGTTTGATTTCTGTCTTTGTCAAAGAAGAGTTCAAAACATGGGCCACTCCTATCTCGCTGGACACGTCCCTAATTGCATCTACTTGGTTCTTCATCAGGGCAATCAATGGCGATACCACAATTGCCGTTCCTTCCTGCATTAGTGCCGGTAATTGATAACAAAGGGATTTACCACCTCCTGTGGGCATTATTACAAAGGTATTTTTACCTTGTACAATATTCTTAACAACATTTTCCTGTAAACCTTTGAACTGGGAGAATCCAAAATACTTTTTTAGAGAGGCATGTAAATCAATCTCATTTATACCCATACCGTACTTCACCATATTAATATTATAAATTGGCGCCATCGCCAAAAATGAAATTCCTTAAGTTAAGGAATTTTTGTCTTTTAAATAAGTATTTATTCGAAATAAATTTGTTCAAATTTAAAATATTCTATAAACTTAAGTTTATGTAATTTTGTAAAATAAAGATAAGACTTTCTTTTAGGAAAATCATCACATAATTTTAATTTACTTTGAGCGATACCAAAGCTATATTGGCCATAGCAAAGAAAACCATAGATAATGAGGCCGAGGCAATATCCCATTTAGCGACTCTCCTAAACGAAGATTTTTCCAATGCGGTGGAATGCATCAGACATTCCAAAGGCAGGGTCATAATTTCCGGAATTGGAAAAA
Source organism: Arenibacter algicola (assembly GCF_018860365.1). Classification (GTDB taxonomy): domain Bacteria; phylum Bacteroidota; class Bacteroidia; order Flavobacteriales; family Flavobacteriaceae; genus Arenibacter; species Arenibacter algicola_B. The sequence continues at coordinate 280,452 of NZ_JAHKPO010000003.1, read as the reverse complement.
GTGCCCTGATCGCTTCCAAAATTGTTGCCACCTTAAATTCCACAGGTACCCCATCTATATTTATGCACGCCGCCGACGCCATACACGGCGATCTTGGAACCGTTCAGAAAGACGATGTAGTCATCTGCATATCCAAAAGTGGCAATACCGCCGAAATTAAGATGCTGGTACCTTTAATAAAACGGGGCAAGAACAAATTAATAGGAATGACCGGGAATCCGGATTCCTTTTTGGCAGCACAGGCAGACTACATTCTAAATACCTATGTTGAAAAAGAGGCCTGCCCCAACAATCTTGCACCAACTACCAGTACAACTGCTCAATTGGTCATAGGGGATGCCCTGGCTATCTGCCTATTGGAACTCAAGGGATTCAGCAGTAAGGACTTTGCTAAATACCACCCGGGAGGTGCGCTTGGGAAAAAATTATATTTAAGGGTGGGCGACATTGCCAGTAATAATCAGATTCCGCAGGTCCGTACCAACAGTGATGTAAAATCTGTGATCATAGAGATATCCGAAAAAATGTTAGGTGCCGCAGCGGTATTGGAAGACCAAAAAATTGTTGGAGTAATAACTGATGGCGATATTAGGCGTATGCTTAACAAATATGACAATATTTATGGTTTAACCGCCAAAGATATCATGAGCATTACTCCTAAAACTATAGCTTCGGACGTCCTTGCCGTAAAGGCATTGGAAATAATGCAGGCCAATAATATATCACAAATATTGGTTGTTGATGGAGAGAATTACAAAGGAATAGTACATTTACACAATTTAATTAAAGAAGGCATACTGTAATGACAAAAAAGATTAAGACCCCAAATGAGATGTCGTTCCTAGACCATTTGGAAGAACTAAGATGGCATTTAATAAGATCAACCTTGGCCGTAGTTATTATAGGGGGAGTGGCTTTTTTAATGAAAGGATTTATTTTCGATACGGTCATCTTTGGCCCAATGATGCCAGATTTTCCAACCTACCACGTTTTTTGCGACTTTTCCAAGTTATTGGGTTTTAGCGAGGCTTTTTGTAATACAGAACCGGAATTTACGGTACAGAGCAGGCAAATGTCCGAACAATTCTCCGCACACATCTGGACTTCCATTTGGGCAGGTTTTATTATTGGATTTCCCTATGTACTCTATGAAATGTGGAAATTTATTGCTCCCGGTCTTTACGACAATGAACGTCAGAATGCAAGGGGTTTTATCTTTATAGCTTCCTCTCTTTTCTTTATGGGGGTATTGTTCGGGTACTACGTTGTAGCTCCTTTGTCCATTAACTTTTTGGGAGGATACTCCATAAGCGACTCAGTAGTAAGGGAAATAGATTTGGTATCCTACATATCTACCGTAAGAGCGGCAGTAATTGCCTGTGGTCTAATATTCGAATTACCCATTATCATTTATTTCTTGACCAAAATAGGTTTGGTTACCCCGGAAGTACTTCGTAAATACAGAAAAATAGCGTTGGTTGTGGTACTTATTATATCCGCCGTAATCACCCCACCGGATGTGGCCAGTCAGATAATTGTGGCGGTACCCATTTTAATCCTATACCAAATAAGTATTTATATTTCCAAGGTGGTTTTAAAAAGAGAAGCCAAAAAACAGAAGAAAAATGTCAAATCAAGTTAAGGAGTTTAACGAGTATCGTTCCAAAATGAACGAAAAGCTCTTGGCGGACAACAACAAGATCATAAAAAGAATCTTCAACTTGGACACCAATGCCTACGCCGCCGGTGCTCTAGACGTAAAGACCAAGGAGCTGTTGGGATTGGTAGCCTCCGCTGTACTGCGTTGCGACGATTGTGTGAAATACCATCTGGAAAGCTCCTTTAATGAAGGTGCCAGCAAGGAAGAAGTTATGGAAACTTTGGGCATTGCCACCCTTGTCGGCGGCACTATAGTAGTCCCCCACTTAAGAAGGGCCTATGAATATTGGGAGGAACTGGAAAAACAAGAAGGTTAAAAAAACTACAATATCTTTTCCCAAACTAATATAAGGCTTAGTTTTGGAGAATAGAAAGGTACTATGAAGCTAAGAGCAGATAACATTATGAAGTCCTACCGAGGGCGACAAGTAGTTAAAGGAATTTCATTGGAGGTCAACCAAGGTGAGATCGTTGGTTTATTGGGCCCCAATGGTGCCGGAAAAACAACATCGTTCTATATGATAGTGGGGTTGATAAAACCTAATGGGGGCAATATTTATCTGGATAAAATGGAAATAACGCGCTTCCCTATGTACAAAAGAGCGCAAAATGGTATTGGATATTTGGCTCAGGAAGCCTCTGTATTTAGAAAATTGAGCATTGAAAAAAATATTCTTAGCGTACTTCAATTGACCAAATTGAGCAAAAAGGAGCAGCTGATGAAGATGGAATCGCTCATTGAGGAGTTTGGACTGGGACATATACGCAAAAACCGGGGCGATCTTTTATCGGGTGGCGAAAGAAGGCGGACCGAGATTGCAAGGGCCCTGGCAACAGATCCGAAATTTATCTTATTGGACGAACCCTTCGCTGGAGTAGACCCTGTGGCCGTTGAGGACATTCAGAGAATTGTGGCCCAACTTAAAAATAAGAATATCGGCATCTTAATTACAGACCACAACGTACAGGAAACTTTGGCAATCACAGAGCGTTCTTATCTTATGTTTGAAGGTGGTATCCTTAAATCAGGGATTCCCGAAGACCTGGCAGCCGATGAAATGGTCCGAAAGGTGTATTTGGGACAGAATTTTGAGCTTCGTAGGAAGAAATTGGATTTTTAATTATACCCTCTCCCACCTAACCGGAAATTGTTCAAAGCAATAAGCCATCCCAAGCCCAATTCATTTTTTTATGTATTATCTAATCAATGTTGGCCTAACCTCAAAGAGGTCAATCAATATTTATAAGTAATCAATCTATTTTTGGGGTTTTTTGGTTATTCACCAAAGAACTTATAATATAAAAAGCTATGATTCCCGGAATAGCGATAAATTTCATGGTGAGGATCAGCACAAAACTTACCACTATAAAAATATAGCGCAGGGCGTTATCCCGAAAGCTCCAATTTTTAAACTTCAACGCAAATAACCCAATACGGGCATTTAGCAGATACGAACTCAATAGGGTTGTCCCGATCAAGAACCATTTATTCAAGATTATGGTATTTAAAAAATCATTGTTATGATATAGCAATATTAGGGGAAAGGAAAGTATCAGCAAGGCATTGGCTGGCGTTGGCAGTCCCACAAAGGAGGAAACCTGATTTTCATCCAGATTAAATTTTGCCAAGCGATATGCCGAGGCCAAGGTAATTAAAAACCCAAAAAAAGGAATCAAGGGAATGTTGAATGCGGCCCAATGCATGGTCTCCGTTGTATCTGGCTGAAGGCCAATGTTCCATCCACCGCTATAGGACATACTCAACAGCTGAAACATTACTATACCAGGCACCAAACCACTTGTAATTACATCTGCAAGGGAATCCAATTGCAGCCCCAACTCACTTCTCACATTCAAAGCCCTTGCTGCCAATCCATCAAAAAAATCAAAAAATATACCCAAAAACACAAAAGCCGCGGCTACCTCCAGTTTGTTAAGTACGGCAAACACGGTGGCGACACAACCACAAAAAACATTCAACAAGGTAATTATATTTGGAATATGGCGCTTCATAGGTCTTGTTTTACTAGGTTTACCACCAACATTTGCACATTGCAACTTGGGTACCATCATGTAAAAATACCATTTATTAAAAAATGCTGTTAAAATATATCCTGTTTTTTATAATAGCTTGTACTATCCCGCTTAAATCCTATAAATTATTCGATATTTGCGTTGGTAATTTCAAAAAATAGTGGCTCCCAATAGTATATGAGCATAAGGATTCTTTTTATTGCATTTTTTTTGGGCCTGATGTTCCACGGTACCGCACAGGTTAGGGAATTATCTCCCGAATCCCAAATTAGCGTTTTAACCTGTGGCTCTGGCAGCGACCTATACACTACATTTGGCCATAGCGCTTTTAGAATACAAGATCCCACCCAGGGAATAGACTGGGTATACAATTATGGGACTTTTAATTTTGACCCTCCCATGTTCTATGTGGAGTTCGCCATGGGCAAATTATTCTATTCCCTGAGCAAGCAAAACATGCCCAATTTTTTGTATGCCTACGAAATGGAAAATAGATGGGTAAAAGAACAACTCTTGCAACTTACCCCTACAGAAAAGAATGAATTGTTCCAATTTTTGGAAAATAATTATCGCCCAGAAAATAGGGATTATAAATACGATTTCTTTTTCAACAATTGCGCCACCAAAATAGGGGATGTCTTACAAGAGGCCCTAGGTGAAAATTTGCATTTTAATGAAGGTCATTTGGAAAAGAATTACACCTTCAGGCAGCTTATACACCAAAACCTAATTACCAATTCATGGTCCAGTTTCGGCATAGATTTGGCGTTGGGGGCTGTCATAGACAGAACAGCTACGGTTAAGGAACATATGTTTTTACCCATATATGTAATGGAACAATTGGGCAATACCACCCTATCCAAACATAATCTAGTAATTAGGGACAGGTCCATTTTAACTTCGGTAAAAAAGGAGGAACAGGGATATTTTCTGGCCTCCCCCCTGTTTTGGATATTGGCAATGTTGTTGTTTGTTTTGACCATCACCTATATCGACTATAAGAATCAAGTTAGAAGCAGGATCTTGGATTCCATACTATTTTTTGTTACAGGGCTGGCCGGTGTTCTGCTGATTTTTCTTTGGTTTTTTACCGACCATACGGCTACAGCCAACAACTTCAATATTCTATGGGTATTTCCATTAAATTTAATTGTTGGCTTTACCATTGTTAGAAAGAAGAAGGCCCCCAATTGGCTGCCCAAATACTTGCTAATTTTACTTGGACTATTAAGCTTAACCTTGGTATTGGCAGCATTTAAAGTGCAGGTTTTCTCCCCCTTGGCCATTCCCCTTTGGATAATGCTTGGAGTGAGATATCTTTTTTTATGGAAGTATTTCCAACAACACATCAGTTTAAAATAACACCTTAAATGAACCTACTTACTGTAGAAAACATATCCAAATCATTTGGCGAGTTATCGCTTTTTTCAAATATTTCCTTTGGCATCAACAAGGATCAAAAGATTGCGCTCATTGCCAAAAACGGCAGCGGAAAGACTTCTATCTTAAACATACTTTCCGGCAAGGATGCATCGGACAGCGGCCAGATAAATAGTCGTAAGGGCATTCGAATTTCATTTTTGGAACAAGAACCGGACCTAGACCCCAAATTGACCGTAGAGGAAACCATCTTTGCATCGGACAACGAAGTTTTAAAAGTTATTCAAAACTACGAACATGCACTTCTGGATCCAGAAGATGCTGATGCCTACCAAAAGGCCTTTGAAGCAATGGAACGCTATGATGCTTGGGATTTTGAAACCCAATACAAGCAAATCCTGTTCAAATTAAAATTGGAAGATCTAGATGTTAAGGTAGGACTACTTTCAGGGGGACAAAAGAAGCGATTGGCATTGGCCAATGCCTTGATCAATAGGCCGGATCTACTTATATTGGATGAACCTACCAACCATTTGGACCTGGAAATGATCGAGTGGCTGGAACAGTATTTCGCCAAGGAGAACATGACCTTGTTCATGGTTACCCACGATCGTTATTTCCTGGAGCGGGTCTGCAATGAAATCATTGAATTGGACAATGGGCAGCTGTATTCCTACAAGGGTAATTATTCCTATTATTTGGAAAAGAAAGAAGCCCGTATAGAACAGGAAGCAGTGGAACAGCACAAATCCAAAATACTGTTCAAGAAAGAACTGGATTGGATGCGCAGGCAGCCCAAAGCAAGGACCACTAAATCGAAATCCAGAATCGACGATTTTCATACTATTAAGGAAAAGGCAAGCCAACGTAGAAAGGAACACGAGGTGCAGTTGGAAATAAATATGGAACGTATGGGGAGCAAAATTGTGGAGCTTCACAAAATATCCAAATCCTTTCCCAACAAGCCCATTCTGGACAAATTTGAATATAACTTCCTGAAGGGGGAACGAATCGGTATCATAGGAAAAAATGGCACAGGAAAATCTACCTTTTTAAATATACTGAGCGGCACCGTGCAACCGGACAGTGGCAAGGTAATCATTGGCGAAACCATTAAGTTTGGCTATTACACCCAAAAGGGTATTACTATAAAAGAAGGTCAGAAAGTAATCGACGTTATCCGTGAATTCGGGGATTACATTCCGTTAATGAAGGGGAAACAAATTTCAGCCCAGCAACTATTGGAACGTTTTCTGTTCGACCGTAAAAAGCAATATGATTTTGTTGAAAAATTAAGTGGAGGGGAACGCAAACGCCTATACCTGTGCACTGTCTTAATACAAAATCCGAACTTTCTTATCCTAGATGAACCTACCAACGATCTGGACATTGTAACGCTGAACGTATTGGAAAGTTTTCTGCTCGATTTCCCAGGCTGCCTTTTGGTTGTTTCCCACGACCGTTATTTTATGGATAAGATCGTGGACCACCTCTTTGTTTTTAGGGGAAATGCAGAAATTGAGGACTTTCCAGGCAACTATTCCGATTTCAGGACTTATGAAGACAGTAACATACAGGAAAACAAGGCATCCAAAGAAAAAGCCAACGAGGTAAAAAATTCCAAAAATACCTGGAAAGAAGAAGAAACCGGAAAAAAGCTTTCGTTTTTGGAACAAAAGGAGTACAAACAATTGGAAAAGGAAATCCAAAAACTGGAATCCCAAAAGGTGGAAATCCAGAATAAATTTACGGATAGCACCCTTTCCGGTGATGATATTTCCAAATTATCTATTGAGCTCAAGGAGATTACAGATACCATAGAAGAAAAAACAGAACGCTGGTTCGAGCTTTCTATGTCCATGGGCGAATAAATCTTGTCCAATAAAGTTTAAGATGTTATATAAGCTATTCGCATTTATAAAATTCCGGCTGTCATCCAGCAACCAGCACGGGGTACACTCCCCTTTTGTTTACCGGTTTATTACCAAGTGTCTTTACGCTGCCCCACATTATAGAATATCAAAGTCCCATAATATTCTAGTAAAGACTATAGCCTATTTTGGACTTGGCCAAGTACATTTGGTCCCTGCCAATATTGCTGTGCAAAAAGAAATAACAAAATACTTAAAAGGGGTATCCTTCACCAATACCTCCAAAGAATTAATTTTTATTGAACGGTTGGATAAGGCAACGGTTGATGAATTTATTGTTCATAATTACAACCTTGCCAACGATACTGTTGTTTTCGTAGATGGGATATACCAAACGGCGAACACTCATAAATTATGGGAAAATATAAAAGAATTGAAACAGGTAAGGGTTACCATAGACCTATTTTACTGCGGACTGGTTTTTTTTAGAAAGGAACAGGCCAAAGAGCATTTTAAGATTCGGATTTAAACCCGTATTTTTAAAGGAGATAAAGAAATTTTTAAAATATGACCGATGGACTACATCATTTACATAGTGCTTGCCGTTCTAGGAGTTATTTTCTTTGTTGCCCAAGGGTTTACCAAAAGAAAATCTAGAGACAGAAAATCCAGGAAATTCATGGAAGATTATAATAGAGAGGATAGGAGTAAGTCCAAAGACCAAGCATAAAAACAATATTTAGACTTGCTCCAAAACAAAGCCTGCTGCTCAGCAGTATCACCCTCCACTATAATCAACAAAAATTATTATTCCTTAAATTAAAATACATTGACCGGCATGAAAATATATACCAAGACAGGCGATGATGGCACAACAGGTCTGTTTGGCGGCACCCGGGTACCCAAGCATCACATTCGTATTGAAAGTTATGGCACCTTGGACGAACTCAATTCCTGGATCGGATTGATAAGGGACCAGCAAATAGACAAATCTTCCAAGCAGGTATTGATAAAAATTCAGGAGAAATTATTTACCGTAGGAGCGCTATTGTCCATTGACCCGGAGAAAGAAAAACTAAAAAGTGGAAAAGACCGATTAAATATTCCTAAAATTGATAGTGGGGATTTAAACCTTCTAGAGAAGGAAATAGACCTTATGGAACAAGCCTTGCCCCCTATGACCCATTTTATTTTACCGGGAGGACATACAACAGTGTCATATTGTCATATTGCAAGGACTATTTGCCGTAGGGCGGAGCGCCTGGTCTCCCAATTGAACGATTTTGAGCCTGTAGACCCCATTTTATTATCCTATATAAACAGACTTTCCGATTTTCTCTTTGTATTGGCACGAAAATTGTCCTATGATGTACAAGCTGAGGAAATAAGATGGATTCCGGAGAAGCGGGACTAATAAATTCGTTAATTCTTCGTTATCAAAATATTAAAGCGATAAAATTAGAATAGAATTAGATGAATTTTACGCAAAAAAACTTGGCAGTTTCAGTTTAAAAATTACTTTTGCAAAATATTAAAAAATAAATAATTACGATGTATTGGACATTAGAATTAGCATCCTACCTAAGTGATGCGCCCTGGCCCGCAACAAAAGACGAATTGATAGATTACTCAATTAGAACCGGTGCACCTTTGGAGGTTGTAGAAAACCTACAGTCCATGGAGGAAGAAGGAGGGGAGATTTATGAATCAATCGAAGAGATTTGGCCAGACTATCCCACGGAAGAAGACTATCTTTGGAACGAGGACGAGTATTAAAATATTAACGGAATTACAACAAAAAAGTCTCATATGAGGCTTTTTTTTTACGTAATTTTGATGTTGGAAATCTTATATCCAAAAGTTGGCATTGCACGTGCCAACTAAAATATTTTGTGCATATACATTGGAAAAGGCTTTTACCAGGTCTTTCATTAATAACAGAAATTATTATGAGTTTTTTAAATTCAGTATTAAAGGTATTTGTAGGGGATAAATCAAAGAAAGATGTCAAGGACCTACAACCTTTGGTCAATCAAATAAAATCGTTCGAAGCGGCGTTGGAAAAATTGAGCCACGATGAACTAAGGGAAAAGACGGCTTTTTTTAAAAATAAAATAAAAGAAGACTGTAAAGAGATCAATGAGCAAATAGATCAGTTGCTAAAAGAGGTAAAGGAGTCTGCAGACATAGACAAGAACGAAGATATTTATGCGGACATAGACAAACTAAAGGAGGAAATATATACCATTTCCGAAAAGGCCCTGACAGATATGTTGCCCGAAGCCTTTGCCGTTGTAAAAGAAACTGCAAAACGCTTTGCCAATAATGAAACCATTACCGTTAAAGCCTCCGAATACGATAGGCTGCTTTCCGGTTCAAAGGATTACGTTACCTTGAATGGCGACAGTGCCATCTGGAAGAACTCTTGGGATGCCGCCGGCAAGGAGGTTACCTGGGATATGATACATTATGATGTGCAATTAATTGGGGGGATTGCCCTTCACCAAGGAAAGATTGCGGAAATGCAAACAGGGGAAGGTAAAACCTTGGTGGCTACCCTGCCCCTCTATTTAAATGCTCTAACCGGCAAGGGAGCCCATTTGGTTACAGTTAACGATTATCTGGCCAAAAGGGATAGTGCCTGGATGGCACCTATATTCGAATTCCATGGACTTTCAGTGGATTGTATAGACAAACACCAACCCAATTCCGACGGACGTAGGGCTGCCTATAACGCAGATATTACCTATGGCACCAACAATGAGTTCGGTTTTGATTATCTGAGGGATAATATGGCCCATACTCCCAGCGACCTGGTTCAAAGACCTCATAATTACGCCATTGTGGATGAGGTGGATTCTGTTCTTGTAGATGATGCCCGTACCCCCTTGATCATTTCAGGTCCGGTACCAGAGGGAGATCGACATGAATTTAATGAACTGAAGCCCAAAGTTGGTGACATTGTCAACAAACAGCGCGCCTATTTAACAGGAGTTTTGGCTGAGGCCAAAAAATTGATTACCGAGGGAGATACCAAAGAAGGTGGTTTCCTTTTGTTACGTGTACATAGAGGTCTTCCTAAGAACAAAGCCTTAATAAAGTTCTTGAGCGAAGAAGGGGTAAAACAGTTACTTCAAAAGACCGAGAACTTTTATATGCAGGATAACAACCGAGAAATGCCGAAGGTAGATGAAGAACTTTGGTTTGTTATCGATGAAAAAAATAATCAGATAGAACTCACAGAAAAGGGAGTTGAATATCTATCCGGGGATGGCGAAAAGGACTTTTTCGTAATGCCGGATATTGGAAATGAAATTGCAAAAATCGAGAATCAGGATCTTGAAATTAATAAGGAAGCCGAATTAAAAGAGGAATTGTTCAAGGATTTCGCGATAAAAAGTGAGCGTATCCATACCATGAACCAGCTTTTAAAGGCATACACGCTTTTTGAAAAGGATGTGGAGTATGTGGTTATGGAGAACAAGGTTATGATCGTAGACGAACAAACGGGCCGTATTATGGATGGCAGGCGTTATTCTGACGGATTGCACCAAGCCATTGAAGCCAAAGAAAATGTTAAGATCGAGGCAATGACCCAAACCTTTGCCACCGTAACCTTACAGAACTACTTTAGGATGTATAGCAAACTGGCAGGGATGACCGGTACAGCTGTTACAGAAGCTGGGGAATTTTGGGAGATTTACAAGTTGGATGTGATGGAAATCCCTACCAACAGACCAATTGCAAGGGACGATAGACAAGATTTGATCTACAAGACCAAACGCGAAAAGTACAATGCCATTATTGATGAGGTTACCAAAATATCACAATCCGGCAGACCGGTGCTTATTGGTACTACCTCTGTGGAGATCTCCGAACTTCTTTCGCGTATGTTAACAATCAGGAAAGTACCTCACAACGTACTTAATGCCAAATTGCATAAGAAAGAAGCGGATATTGTGGCCGAGGCAGGTAATGCAGGTGTGGTAACCATAGCCACCAACATGGCAGGTCGTGGTACAGATATTAAACTAAGTACAGAAGTAAAAAAAGCTGGAGGTTTGGCGATTGTAGGAACTGAACGCCATGATTCCAGAAGGGTAGATAGACAGCTTAGAGGTCGCTCCGGACGACAGGGAGACCCAGGAAGCTCTCAATTCTATGTTTCCTTGGAAGATAACCTTATGCGATTGTTCGGATCGGACCGGGTAGCCAAAATGATGGATAAGATGGGCTTGGAAGAAGGTGAGGTTATCCAACATTCCATGATGACGAAATCTATTGAGCGCGCACAGAAGAAAGTGGAGGAAAACAATTTTGGTGTCCGTAAGCGATTATTGGAATATGATGATGTCATGAACGCCCAAAGGGAAGTAGTCTACAAAAGAAGACGCCATGCCTTACAGGGGGAGCGACTTAAAGTAGATATCGCCAACATGATCTACGATACCTGCGAGGTAATTTCAGACACCAATAAGGCGGCCAACGATTTTAAGAACTTTGAATTTGAACTTATAAAATATTTTTCCATCACCTCTCCCATTAGCGAAAATGATTTTGCAAAAATGGGCGTTCAGGAAATGGCGAATGTTATTTATAAAACGGCATATACCCATTATAAGAACAAAATGGAGCGCAATGCAGCCACGGCCTTCCCAGTTATAAAGAAGGTATATGAGGACAATGCCAATAAGTTTGAAAGAATTGTAGTGCCTTTTACAGACGGCATAAAATCCTTGAATGTGGTTACCAATCTTCAGGAAGCCTACGAAAGTAATGGCAACCAATTGGTAACAGATTTTGAAAAGAACATTTCCCTCGCCATCATTGACGATTCCTGGAAAACTCATCTACGAAAAATGGACGAGTTGAAACAATCCGTTCAATTGGCCGTACATGAACAAAAAGATCCCTTGTTGATCTACAAATTTGAGGCCTTTGAACTTTTCAAGGGAATGATAGAAAAGGTGAACAAAGAAGTCGTCTCTTTCTTGTTTAAAGGAGAGCTTCCAACGCAGAGTCCGGAAATCCAAGAAGCCAGAAATGTTCGCAGGCCAAAGGAAAACTTAAAGACCTCCAAGGAAGAAATCCCCAACAGTGATGATATGTCGGCCCAAAGCAGGGCTGTAGGCCAAAATCAGGGTGGACGACCACAGGTAACCGAAACCATTGTACGGGAAAAGGCCAAAATAGGAAGAAACGAAAGGATCACTATTAAGAATGTAATGTCCGGTGAAAGCAAGACGGTCAAATACAAGCAAGCAGAACCGCTTTTGGAAAAAGGCGAATGGGTAATTATAGAAGATTAGTAAAAACGCCCAACAGCTTTAAAATTAAAGTAGTACGCACAAAAAAGCGACGCCCTACAAAGGTGTCGCTTTTTTATTGTTCAAATTTTAATATATTTATAACAATACTAAGGTTTTTTCTGACGGAAAAGCAAAACTAATATCGAATAAAAGAGGTGAAAAATTGGGGCCAAAAATCAATAGATCCAAAATCCCACCTGCAAGGCAAAAGGGATTTCCATAAAAATATTGTTTTAACCTTAAAATTCATCGCGCTTTAATTCAAACGATTATCTTTACCTTCAGAATACAACCATTAACCAATTTTTAATGCAAATACCCACTCAGGATCAGTACCGACTAAAGGACAAAGTCCGTTTAACGTTAAGGGTCAACTATATTTCCTCGGTCCTTTCCATTCTTTTTGGTATTATCTGTATATTTTTCCTTAAGATCACTGAAATAATTCCCACTACTTTTTTTGTCTTTGGCACTTTAAATTTGGCCAATACCCTTTTGTACCACAAGCACAAACTATTGGGATTAACTTACAATATTACTTCAATAATGGCCTTGGCCTCCTCTGTTATTATTACCATATACAGTGGTGGCATTAACAGTCCCTTTATTTTTGTATTGGCATTGGTGGTATTTGCCGGATACATCAGCACAAAGGTATATGGAAGGGTTTACCTAAACTTAAATCTGCTTATTATTATCCTTATTTACTCCCAGAGTATAGCAGAATTTAATTTTACAGAAAATGTAGTCCCTATAGAAAGTAAAAATATTTTTGCACTTTTTAGTATTCTTTTCTCGGTATACCTCTTGGGAGGTGTTATAGGAAAAAACCTTCTAAAGGCGCACAACGAACTGCATAAGATTAGAAACGAAAACGAGGCCCGCATTAGGGAAAAAGACACGCTCTTAAAAGAAATTCACCATAGGGTAAAGAATAATCTTCAAACCGTATCCAGCTTACTAAGTCTTCAATCCAGAAGCATTGAAGAACCTAGAATAAAAACTTTGATAAAAAGCAGTCAAAACCGGGTGATTTCCATGGCCATGGTACATGAGATGTTGTATATGCGTCACGATCTGTCCAAAATTGAATACAAGTCCTATGTAGAGGAATTAAGTGACTATCTCATACGATCCTTCAAAGGCACTGAAAACAATATCACGCTAAACATCAAAATCCCTGATATTAAACTCGGGATAGACACGGCTATCCCATTAGGACTATTGATCAACGAAGTAATTACCAATGCCCTTAAATACGGTATAAAGGATAATGATCACGGGGAAGTACATATAGAACTTGTACAATCGAATGGTAAGGATTATATACTTTATATTGGTGACAATGGTGAAGGTTTTCCCGATGGCATAAGCCATAAGAACACCAAATCGTTAGGACTAAAACTTATCCATAATCTGTCCCGTCAATTAAAGGGATCCATAAACAGGGATTCCTCCAAAAAAGGCACAAACTACGTTGTCAAATTTTCCGATATACAACATCCCTTTAAGACTTAAACCCATAAGTAGTAGCTACACTTATTCGCATACTCTTTCTTATTTTCAATTTTTTAATGAAAATAAGCCAGGGTTTATGTCAAATAATGTCCAGTGAAGACTGCCTATCCGCAGAATGGCGTATCCCGATGCTTATCGGGAGAGACCTCTTATCAAAGATATAGCTATCCAAAACCTTCAATTAATAATCAGTTATAGGTACTCCGTTTTAAGACGAACTTACGATAATTGGCGGTAAAATCGGATTCCGTGTAAAGGTCTATTCCTTTTCCTGCTTCCCTGACACTTTCAAAGGTCTCAGAATACCCTTCGTTTTAGGAAAAATAATGATATGACTAAGGCCAAGAAATATGAGAATTAAAAGAGCAAATAATATCATAATGGTCTATTTTGGGACTGTCCGTTTAGGGGCAGCAGGTTAGTGTATCTTATTAGGCCAATTTGGCTTTGTTTAATTTAGTTGTAAAAGACAATGCTTTTGTAATCTTGGAATTTTTGAACATATACAAACGTGCAACAGGGTTTTCATTTTTTAAAGCAACCTCTTGCTTTGCAGTGGCAGCAACAATGCTCATGGTAGCAGTTTCAACCTTAACTTCAGCAGCACTGTTTTGAGCTTGCCCGGCCATTCCGATAAAAAGAACAAAGATTAAGGTTAAAATGGTTTTCATGACTTGCGTTTTGTTATATATATAACTCGGGCAAGTGTACTTATCTAGGTTCCGATTCGCTGAAAAGCACTGTTACTCGTTCATTGGAAAAAAGTCTGTTAATGTGCAAAATATTGTCGATAAACGTCAGGAGGCCTCAATTCACTTTAGCGATAAAAGAAGTATTTAACCGAGGTTAACTAGCTGTAGTTTGGGGCATATCTCCTTTTAAGGCCTAAGATTATTGTTTAATGCAGAACAACTATATCCATAGGCAATATCGAACAAAATGTTAAATGTTTTTTTTATTTCAAAGCAAATGCTTAGTTTTGTCCAGTATTTAAAAAATGGCACGGAGCAAACAATATAACGAAGAGGAAGTAATAGAAAAGGCCATGGGCTTGTTCTGGCGCAATGGGTATGAGAATACCTCCGTTCGGATGTTGGAAAAAGAAATGGGCATAAACCAATTCTCTATTTACTCAAGTTTCGGAAGTAAGAACGGGGTTTTCTTGGAATGTATTAAATCCTATAAAAAACGGATACACCGCATTACAGAAATTTTAGAAAAATCGAACAACGGGGTAGCCGGTATTAAACAATATTTTTACGATTTCTTAGAATTCTCAAAAGATGATAATGGCAAAAAGGGATGTTTGGTTACCAATACCGTAAATGAATTGGGAGCGCATGGGGATCCCATTATTATGACAGAATTGAAGAGCTTTTTTAATGAAATTAAAACCCTATTTGCAAATAGCTTAAAACAAGACAAAAATAAAACCCAAGTAACTATTGAAAAACAAGCCAACTACTTGGCCACATCTATGTTAGGACTTTCCCTGGCCTCTAAAATATTAAGTAGGAAAGAATTGGAAGATTATATAGAAACAGCATTTACGAACCTTTAACATTTTTTTTACTCCATTTCTAAGCAGTTGCTTAGAAATAAAATAAAATCGAATAAACAATAAATTAAAAATTGAATTATGACTACATTAAAAGTACACGACATTGAGACCGCACCAGAGGAAAGTAAACCGTTATTGGAAAAATCAGTTAAGGCCTTTGGGATGATACCCGGATTACATGGGGTATTAGCCGGTGCTCCAGGCATCTTAGAGGCATATCAGACATTGCATCAATTGTTTGTAGACTCTTCCTTTAACAACGAAGAACTAACGGTGGTGTGGCAAACCATTAACGTGGAACACGAATGTCACTATTGTGTACCGGCACATACCGGCATAGCCCATATGATGAAGGTAGATCCGGCAATAAGCGAAGCTTTGAGAAATAAGACCGCAATGCCCACAGAAAAATTACAGGTATTGCACGAGACCACTTTATCCATTGTTCGGAATCGTGGAAATATTTCGGAAGAAGAAATGAACAGATTCTATGCCGTGGGTTACGGGGAAAGACAAATTTTAGAAATTATCCTTGGACTATCGCAAAAGGTAATAAGCAATTATTCCAATCATATTGCCAACACTCCTGTTGATACACCATTTAAAAAGTTTGCCTGGAAACCCGAAACAATAGTCTCCTAAATAAAGGAAAGGACTAAGAAAGGAATCGGACGGTAAAGGTATACACAACTTAAGTGACCGCCCGGTTCAATTTTCCACCAATATGGGAACAGATTCTATACAACCAGTCCCATATTCATTAACTTTGAACTTTTGTATCAATGGAAACCTTTCAACATTCGTTTGGTCCAAATGCAGAAGCTATTTTGGCTGACCTTCCTAATTTTACCAATGTGCAACCACAAGTTCAAATTAGTGAAGTTAAATAAGCCTTAACCAATACTAAATATCAAATAAAATGGCAGATAAAATTAAAATAGATATCGTATCCGATGTGGTGTGCCCTTGGTGCACCATTGGTTACAAACGCTTAGATAAAGCTATCTCAGAAATGGGTATTCAAGACCAAGTTGAAATAGAGTGGCAACCTTTTGAACTAAATCCACATATGCCAAAAGAGGGTCAGAACGTACAGGAACATATTGCCGAAAAATATGGTTCTAGCTTGGAAGACCAAAAGCGCTCACAGGAATATATGGCCGAGGCAGGGGCAGAACTGGGATTTACCTTCGATTATTTTGATGAAATGAGAATGGCAAATACCTTTGAAGCTCATATCTTATTGGAGTATGCCAAGGCATTTGGAAAGCAAACCGAATTAAAGATGCGTTTAACCACAGCTTTTTTTAGCGAAAGAAAAGATGTCTCGGACAGAGCTATTTTAAAGCAAGCTTTATTAGATGTTGGTTTAAACGCTGAAGAAGCTCTAGCTAAATTAGATAATGATGAAGCACGTTACGAGATAAGAAGTAAAGAAGATTATTGGAAAAATTTAGGAGTTAATTCTGTACCAACTATTGTATTTAACCGAAAAAGCGCAGTGACAGGGGCACAACCTGTAGATGTATTTAAACAGATACTTACTGAAGTTATTGAACAATAAGGTTAACAGGAGAACATATAAACAGGCCCTCAAGTGCACGGAAACCAGCATTGGCGGTTCCTGTTATAAAATTGAATTTATGAAAAGAGTAGTGATTACAGGATTGGGAGCCTTGACCCCAATAGGAAATTCGGTTGATGAGTTTTGGGAAAATGCCATAAAAGGCAAAAATGGATTTTCAAAAATCACCAAGTTCGACCCTTCTTTGTTTAAAACATACTTCGCGGGTGAATTAAAGGATTTCGCACCCGAAAAATATCTTGATCGCAATGAAATAAAAAGAAGTGATCCCTTTACCCAGTATGCCCTTTGTTCCGTAACAGAAGCTTTCGGTGATAGCGGATTAAACCTGGATACACTTTCTCCTTTTGATATTGGGGTAATTTGGGGAACTGGTCAGGGCGGTATGAAAACCTTTGAGGATGAAGTGAAGAATTATACCCAGGGAGGAATGAATCCCCGATTCAATCCTTTTTTTATACCCAAACTTTTAGCAAATATGGCATCGGGAATGATTGCTATGAAATTCGGATTAATGGGAATTAATTATACAGCGGTTTCGGCCTGTGCATCTTCAAGCTCTGCCATTATGGATGCCTTTAACTATATTCGATTAAACAAGGCCAAAGTAATGGTGACAGGGGGATCGGAAGCTCCCATAACCGAGGCTTCCATTGGTGGCTTCAGTGCAATGAAAGCTTTATCTACCAGAAATGATGATCCACAAGGAGCATCAAGACCATTTGATGAAGATCGGGACGGATTTGTTATGGGCGAAGGAGCCGGTGCCTTAATTCTTGAAGAATATGAACATGCCAAAAAACGCGGCGCAAAAATCTATGCCGAAATAGTAGGAGCTGCTATGACCGATGACGCCTACCACATTTCTGCCACACATCCAGAGGGTCTCGGTGCTATAAAAGCTATGCAATTGGCCATGGAGGAAGCAAAACTTAATTCGGGAGAGATCAATTACTTAAACACCCACACTACCTCTACCCCTGTTGGTGATTTGAGCGAGATAAAGGCTGTGGCAAAAACCTTCAACAATGAGTTCAACAACCTAAAAATAAGCGCTACAAAATCCATGACCGGGCATTTATTGGGAGCGGCAGGTGCAGTGGAAGCGATTTTATCCATAAAGGCCATTCAAAACAATATTATTCCACCAACAATCAACACTACAAAAATTGATTCCAATATCCCCGTATCCATGCCCATAGTACTTAAGGAAGCCATTGACCATAACGTAAATGTAGCCATGAGCAACACCTTTGGATTTGGCGGGCACAACGCTACAACAATTTTTAAAAAATTATAAAATCCGGTGTTGTACACTAATGCTGATTTAACCTAAGACCGATTAATATAAAGAAATACAAATCCATATGAAACCACCCAAGGTTCTATTTTTTGACGTAAATGAATCCCTATTAGATTTAGGGAATATGAAAAATAGTATAGGGAAGGCCTTAGGGGGCCGAGAAGATCTCTTGCCTCTATGGTTCACTACCATGTTGCAATACTCCCTTGTATCAACCGCTAGTAGGCAATATGTAGATTTTGGCACCATAGGAGCCGCCACCTTGAGAATGGTCGCCGCAAATCATGGAATTCAATTATCGGAGAAGGATGCCAAGGAGGCACTAACCCCATTGCGCTCCTTACCCCCTCACCCGGAAGTTAAGGCTGCTTTGGAAAATATTAGAAATGCCGGTTATAAAATGGTCTCCTTGACCAACTCCTCTAACAAAGGAGTCGAGATGCAATTTAAGAATGCCGGTCTTACCGACTATTTCGATGAACGATTAAGTATAGAGGATCTTGGAAAATACAAACCCGACAGCGATGTCTATAATTGGGCAGCCAGGAAAATGGGGGTACAACCAAATGAATGTATAATGATTGCTGCCCACGGATGGGATATTGCGGGTGCAATGTGGGCCGGTTGGAGAGGTGCATTCATTGCCCGTCCCGGACAACAACTGTATCCTTTGGCTCCACGGCCCGAAATAATTGAAACAGATCTACTCAAAATTTCTAAACAACTCATCGTTCTAAAAAACTAGTATATAGGTCACGTCCTCATCACCGCCACTCCTGGTGGTGGCACTTTATCTACATTGCCATCCCCAAGGTACCTGCATATTCAAAAGATATTCTACCTAATATTGACTTCTATTAATCCATACCTTTCGAAAAATACCAATAAACAAGAACTTGTGATATTAAAGGAACTCGATATTCCCAATATAAGTTTAAGGCTTTTTCATTAACTTGTAACCTCGGCCTACAATTTAGATAAAACATAGCGTTAACAGGAACCATTTGCGAGTCAGTGGTCTACTGGATAAACTTATCTTTAAAAAACAATCGATATGAAAACAATGACGTGTAAACAATTGGGAGGTGCCTGTGACATGCAATTTCACGCCAATACCTTTGAAGAAATGGCTGAACAAAGCAAAAAGCATGGTATGGAAATGTTTAAGGCGGGTAACAAAGAGCACTTGGAAGCCATGAATAAAATGCAGGAACTTATGAAATCACAAGATGCCATGGCCAAATGGTTCGAAAATAAAAAAAAGGAATTTGAAGCACTCCCAAAGAGCAAAAATTAATTCCTCTACGATTTATTAGCAGAAGAAAGAAGACACAGATCTAGATATCCCGTTTCACTGGCTCCTTCAATGTCCTTACACTATCCTCTTTTTCAGGAAAAACAACCATATAATTAAGGCAGATACAGAAGAAGATTAAAAGGGCAATTATTATCATAGTATTTTCTTTGATTGAAAGCCGAATGGCGACTTTATTAATTTACCCAAGTACTAAGCCAGTTTAGCTTTGTTCAACTTGGTAGAGAAAGATAATTCTTTGGTTATCTTAGAATTTTTAAACATATACAAACGTGCAACAGAGTTCTCGTTTTTTAAAGCTACTTCTTGTTTTGCCGTTGTAATACTCATGGTAACAGTTTCAACCTTAACTTCGGAAGCATCGTTTTGAGCTTGAGCAGCTACTCCGATAAAAAGAACAAAGATTAAAGTTAAAATGGTTTTCATGACTTGCGTTTTGTTATATATATAACTTGGGCAAGTGTACTTTTCTAGGTTCTGATTCGACGAAAAACACTCTTTCTCGTTAAGCGGAAAAATTCCAGATGAAGTGCAAAAAATTCCCGATGAACGTATCGGGCTCCAAAATCACTTTAGCGCTAAAAAATTGCATTTCATCGATTAGAGCAAGTATTTACTTACAAATTAAGCCCCACTGATTTGTGATTTTCCACACTTAAAATAAAAAAATGATATAATACAGCAATCCTGGGTTGAAGATTATTCCCGATATTTATGTCGATTAACAGTCATTTAAAATGAAATACCTCATTGGACCGCTATAAGGAAACATTCGAGACTTGGAACAAAATAGCTTCCCTATATCAAGACAAGTTTATGGAACTGGACTTGTACAATGAAAGCTATGATCTTATTTGCAATTCGATATCAACAAAAAATGCCGAAATTTTAGAAATAGGCTGTGGCCCCGGAAACATCACAAGATATCTTTTATCCAAAAGGCCCGACTTCAATATACTGGGGATAGACGTTGCCCCAAATATGATAAAATTGGCAGAAAAGAACAATCCAACCGCAACATTCAAGGTTTTGGACGGCAGACGGATCAGTGAACTGAACCCCCAATATGATGGAATAGTTTGTGGTTTTTGCCTACCCTTTCTTTCACCGGAAGATTGTGTTCAATTAATTGTGGATTCCCACAGATTATTATTGAACAACGGGTTACTCTATTTAAGTTTTGTGGAGGGTGATCCAAACAAATCGGACTTCAAAGTGGGTAGCAACGGAGACAGAGTCTATTTCCATTTCCATAAATTGGATACATTAAAAACAATTCTAACTCAAAATTCATTTGAAGAACCTGAGGTTTACCATATAGATTACCAGAGAACGGAAGCCCTAATAGAAAAACATACGGTCCTGATAAGCAGGAAAAATCAACACCAAAAGGACTAATTGTAAAAAAAATTAAAAAACATTGCTTAAAAGAAATATTCATCGTAATATTGCGATATACAAATAATAAGAGAATGGGATTAGCTAAAACAGAAATATTTTCGGATCAACAAAACGAAATTGCCATTTTTGCCAAAGCTTTTGGGCATCCGGCTCGAGTGGCCATTCTGCAGCATCTATTTAAAATAAACACCTGTGTATGTGGTGATCTTGTAAATGAAATTGGTTTGGCCCAACCTACCATTTCACAACATTTAAAAGAATTGAAACTCTTGGGACTCATTAAGGGTAGTGTTGAAGGAACCAGCGTCTGCTATTGCATTAACACCGAAAAATGGCTGGAAATGAAGGAAATCTTAAACCAATTTCTAAATCAGGACATCTCCAAACAAGGGGATTGCTGCTAAAAAATTTAAATTCTTTAATCGTATAATCGCAATAAACAAATAATAAAATGAAACTATCAGAAGTAAAAACAATTTTAGGAAAATTGGATACTATTGCATTCCAATTGCCAAACGGTAAACTAGTTCCCAATCACTTTCACGTTACCGAAGTAGGGAAAATAACCAAGAATTTTATAGACTGTGGGGGAACCGTTCGTAAAGAGGAGGTGGTAAATTTTCAGCTATGGGATTCCAACGACTATGACCACCGACTTCATCCTGAGAAATTGGTGCACATCATTGAACTATCTGAAAAGGTATTGGAAATTGGGGATTTGGAAATTGAAGTGGAATACCAAGGAGAAACCATTCAAAAATTTGGATTGGATTTTGACGGTACCAA
Organism: Arenibacter algicola; assembly: GCF_018860365.1. Classification (GTDB taxonomy): domain Bacteria; phylum Bacteroidota; class Bacteroidia; order Flavobacteriales; family Flavobacteriaceae; genus Arenibacter; species Arenibacter algicola_B. The sequence goes on along the minus strand of NZ_JAHKPO010000003.1, from coordinate 258,730 downwards.
CTTTCTTTTGGCCACCAAACATACAGATTGCCTGGCTAAGGAGAATTGTGGTATTCCTACTGAAAAACCAAAATTAAAGTTATCCCAATTGCAAGGAACAACAGCCAATTGTTGTACTCCCGATTCCGGATGCTGCTAAACCCATTACTATCCAACAAACACCAACCCATGACACCAGTAAAAACGAAGCTTTGTGCTAATATTGAGAAAGTAATCTCTAATTTAAGCGTTAAAAATATAAGCAAGGAACGTAAAGAAATATTACTACCTCTTGTTGAATATGTACAGCACAAAATAAATAAACACGAGCCTGTAAGGATCAATTTTATATGTACCCATAATTCCAGACGGAGTCACTTGTCCCAAGTCTGGGCACAAACCATGGCTTTTTATTTTGGAATTAAAAACGTGTACTGTTATTCTGGAGGAACGGAAGCTACTGCCTTATTTCCTATGGCGGCGGAAACCTTAAAAAATTCGGGATTTAGTATAGAGACCATATCTCAGGGAGAAAATCCAGTTTACAGCATTAAATATGCAGACAATGAACCTGCAGTAATTGGATTTTCAAAGAAGTTCGATGATAGTTTTAACCCTAAATCTGAATTTGCAGCAGTTATGACCTGCTCCCAGGCAGATGTTGGCTGCCCATTTATAGCAGGCGCCGAAAAGCGTATACCCATTACTTATGAGGATCCAAAGGCGTTTGATAATTCCCCGCAACAGGCAGAAAAATACAAGGAAAGAAGCCTTCAAATTGCAACGGAACTACTATACATATTTGCCCAAATAAAATCATAATTAATGGCCTCGAACAAAAAATTAAGTTTTCTGGACAGCTACCTCACCCTATGGATTTTTTTGGCAATGGCTTTGGGAGTAGGCATAGGCTATTTTGTACCTAGCTTTCCTAAGATCATCGATAGTTTTAGTAGTGGAGCAACCAATATACCCATTGCCATTGGCTTGATACTAATGATGTACCCTCCATTGGCCAAGGTAGATTACTCCCTCTTGCCCAAGGTTTTTAAAAACACCAGGATTTTATCTATTTCTTTAATCCTGAATTGGATTGTTGGTCCAATTTTGATGTTTGCGCTAGCCATTACTTTTTTAAGGGATTACCCAGAATATATGGTGGGACTCATCCTAATAGGCTTGGCGCGTTGCATAGCCATGGTACTTGTATGGAACGATCTGGCCGAAGGAAGTAGCGAATACGGGGCCGGATTGGTAGCCCTAAATAGTATATTTCAGGTATTTGCCTACAGTTTTTATGCCTGGATCTTTATTACCGTACTCCCGCCCTATTTCGGATTTGAAGGGGCAATAGTGGATATATCTATTGCTACCATAGCCGAAAGCGTAGCTATTTATTTGGGAATTCCGTTTGCACTGGGTTTTTTAAGTAGATTGATCTTTGTTAAACTAAAAGGTGAGGAATGGTACTCCAACACATTTATTCCAACCATATCCCCAATGACCTTGATTGCCCTATTGTTTACCATAGTGGTCATGTTTTCCTTAAAAGGAGAAATGATTGTTGAGATACCCATGGATGTTCTTATCATAGCGGTTCCATTACTCATCTATTTTACCCTGATGTTTATTATTGGGTTTTTCTTTACCAAGGCCATGGGTGCTGAATACGACAAAACGGCTTCGGTTGCCTTCACGGCGGCCGGGAACAATTTTGAATTGGCCATAGCCGTGGCAATAGCCGTCTTCGGACTAAATTCAGGACAAGCATTCGCAGGGGTCATTGGTCCCTTAGTGGAAGTTCCTGCCTTAATTTTATTGGTGCGCGTAGCCTTTGGGTTACGTAAAAAATACTATCCAATAGTCAAAGTTGAAGAGGGGCACTAAAGGTTTGGGAGATTCAGTATTTAAATGCTAATAATGTAGTGGCTTAAGATTAAGCCAATTTAGACTTGTTCAATTTGGTAGAGAAAGACAATTCTTTGGTTACCTTAGAATTTTTGAACATATACAAACGGGCAACAGCATTGTTAGTTTTAACAGCAACTTCTTGTTTTGCTGTTGCAGTTACAATACTCATGGCAACAGTTTCAACCTTAACTTCGGCAGCATCGTTTTGAGCCTGTGCAGCTACTCCGATAAAAAGAACAAAGATTAAAGTTAATATGGTTTTCATGACTTGCGTTTTGTTATATATATAACTTGGGCAAGTGTATTTTTCTAGGTTCTGTTTCGATAAAAAGCACTGTTTCTCGTTAAGCGGACAAAATCCGGATGAAGTGCAAAATAATATCGATGAACGTATACGGACTCAAAATCGTTTTAACGATAAAATTTTGCGTTTCATCGATGAGTGTAAGTATTTACTTACAGTCTGAGGCCCTGCGATTTTAAGATTATGTGATCAAAAAGTAAAAATCCGTGGAATTACTTCGATTTAATATTAAATGAATTCCAATAATATTCTTTGCTTCTTACTTTTATAATATGAAAAAAGCCTTGGACCGTTTTTCCAAACAATCAAAAACCTATAAAGACTATCGGCCTACCTACCCAGAGGAGTTGTTTAATTATATATACTCCTTTTGTAATGGCAGGAATACTTGTTGGGACTGTGGTACAGGCAACGGCCAAGTGGCCGCTTTACTATCCAATTCCTTCGATCAGGTATATGCCACCGATATAAGCCAAGAACAAATTAAATATGCCATTCCCAGACCAAACATATACTATAGCGTTCAAAGAGCTGAAAAGACAACATTTCCAGATCGCTATTTTGATTTGATCACAGCAGCCCAAGCCGTACATTGGTTTCATCTCCCAAGCTTCAATAAGGAAGTCTATAGGGTTTTAAAACCCAATGGTATTGTTGCTATTTGGGGTTACGGACTTCTAAAAATAAATTCAGAAATTGATGCCATTGTGAATCACTTTTATCAAGATATCATAGGAAATTATTGGGATAAGGAAAGGGATTACATAGATCAAAATTACAGTACCATTCTATTTAATTTTGATGAAGTGGATATCAAGAAGACCTTTAAAATTGAAACCCAATGGACAATTGATCAGCTACAGGGGTATTTTAATTCTTGGTCCAGTGTTCAAAATTATATGGAAAAGAACAAGGGCGAAAATCCCGTAGAAAATCTTATAAGGGATATAGCTCCTATATGGAATACAAGACGACAACAAATAAACTTCCCTATCTTTCTAAGAATGGGTACCCCATTAAGCAAATAGATTTAAATATTGATTCTATGTAGTTGCCTTATTAAGTAATTGGTCTAAAGATATTCAGTTTATCCAATTATACACACTAGGCAGTAGCCAAAATGCTACGTCTCCTAATCAACATAAAAATTCCCAAGGAAATGGATCCACAAACCAAAAATCCCACGAAAAGAGGAAGAATGGTATCCTGTATATAACCACCAACATAGGTTGCGATGGGAATAGCGATCATAGTAGATATAAATCCGGTGATGGCGGCCCCTATACCAGCTATATGGCCTATTGGCTCCATAGCAATGGCCCTAAGATTACCGAACAAAAAGCCCAAGGTAAAAAATTGCATGGCCAAGAAGGAGATCAATATCCACAAACTAGGATTTTGGGAATTCCAGAACAAGCCCACATAGACAATAGAAACAGTACAAAATAAGGTCAAGGCAATCAATGCCAATCTTCTCATCCCCAATTTCACCACCATAGTACCATTCAACAAGGTAGATAGGCCAACGGAAATTGCCAATCCGGCAAAAACATAGGGGAAATTGTCGGCCAAGCCATACTGCACTTCAAACACCTCTTGTGCCGAACTCAAATAGACCATAAAAGCCCCTGTGATTAGCCCAGAAACAATGGTAAAAGCCACTGTTTCCCGGTGTTGGAGCAATTCCCTAAATCCGTCCACGAACACATGACTGGAAAATTTAATCTTGTATTCCGGTTTTAAAGTTTCCGGTTGCCTTCGCCAAAACCAAACTCCCACCACTAAAGTAGCAACCAATTGCATATAAAAAATAGCTTCCCAACCATAATGATCCAGAAAAAATTTTCCCATAGAAGGAGCTACAATAGGCACCAAAATAAAAAATGCCGTGACAAAAGACATAATCTTGGCCATATAATCCCCCTTATAGGAATCCCTTATCATGGATATGCTTATTGTTCTCGGGGCAGAAAGCCCTATACCCTGCAGAATTCGACCTATTATCATCCACTCCAAATTGGGAGCCAAAACACAGATAACACTGGCCAAACAAAACACAATAAAGCCAATATAAACAATAGGTTTCCTACCAAAACTATCCGATAGAGGTCCAAAAACCAATTGCCCTACACCCAAGCCCAAAAAAATCATCGTTATAAACTTTTGATTTTCAGTAGAATCAAGGCTATTGATATCTATCCCTATAGTAGACATTGCCGGCAAAAGAGCATCAATGGCCAGTGCTACGATAGACATTAAGGAAGCCATAATGGCTACAAATTCGAATTGTGGTCGCTGCTGACTTTTTTGCATCCGGCAAAATTAAACATATGGAATAAGATTCACCCACATATTACTGGAAATAACAAAACGATAACATTTATAAAAATTCCTCAAAGCACTGATTTTTTGATAATTATAAAATCCCTCTCCGAATTTCAAGCACCCAACTGGCACGTATATTTAAACCTAAGGAAAAATTAATTCCAGAAAAGCCACCTTAAAATATAATTCCCATACATTTGAAGGTATAAACACTAATTATTTATTATGAAAATCAATTTTATCATTGCTCTAGTATTTTTATCAACCCTATTTAGTTATGGCCAAAAGCTAAAAGTAAAACAGGGAGATTTTAATTTTATTAAGGGTCAGAAAGAAATAAACGTAGAATTTGTTTACGACAATATGAAACTTTTAAAAAAGAATCTTTCAAATGATGAATACGTAAAAGAGCATTCTGCAGAATTGGAAGAAAAAACAAGGGGAAAAGGTACATCTTGGGAAAAAAGCTGGTACGCAAGTAGGGAGCTGATCTATGCACCAAAATTTCTGGAATTAATGAATAGATATCTTTACGAGGACCACAATGTTTTCTTTAATGAGAATTTAGCTGAGGCCAAATACACCCTTATAGTGGAAACGGTATGGGTTTATCCAGGTTGGGATGCCGGTGTCATGAAACAACCTGCAAAAGTTAGCACCTTATTAAAGTTCGTTGAAACCAATAATAGAGCTAATGTACTGTTGGAAGTTTCTAGTGAAAACGCACCTGGAGACCAATGGGGAAGTTCATTTAGCAATGAAGACCGATTGGGTGAAGGTTACGCAAAAACTGGAAAATCATTTGCTAAGTTAATTTTGAAAAAAGGATTCTAGACCAAATTATCTTTTAGTCGGTTACAAAAAAGTGAATGACAATGTCATTCACTTTTTTGCTTTTCAAGCTCAATAATATGTGCTACCGTCCTTATAAGCCTGTTGTGCTTGGTAACAAATGGATTGGTTTTATCCCAAACATAGCCCGCCAAAACGGAACAAATTTGTCTTTTTACCTCTGGGTTTTCCGGTTCGTGGAAAAATAAGGTCTGCAGATTACCGCTATACCATTCCTTAACATAAGAAGAAAAAACACTTACTCCTTCCCTAATATAACCAGAGTATTCCTTCTCCCAATCCACTGATTGTTCATTAAGCTCTTTGGCAATCAGTTTTGCCCCCAACAAGGCCGATTCAGTAGCAAAAGTAACTCCGGATGAAAATACAGGATCCAAAAATTCAGCACTATTGCCCGTTAATATAAATCCTTTACCGTAAAGTTTTTTTACTGATTTGGAATAATTTTTTATCATAACAGGCTCGAACAAGAATTCAACTCCTTTAAAACGTTCATAATAATAGGTGGACAACTGCAACATCTGGGTCAATTTCTCTGCATTACTTCCTTCAAAAGATTCCAAAAATTCAGTAGGCCCTACATATCCTATACTTGTTCTTCCATTTGAAAATGGAATGACCCATAACCAAACCTCGGTCTCAATTACATCAAAAGTTATCAGGGTACCTTCCCTACCCTCCGGGCGGTTTACATCCACTACGTGGGTAAAAATAGAAGAATGACTAGGCAGGGCAGAGGGCTTATCCAAGTCCAACAATCTGGGCAATACCCTTCCGTAACCACTGGAATCTATTATGTATCTGGCCCGAACCTGGTATGGTGTCCCATTTTCGTCCTTAATGGTAGTCACGGAACCTCCATTTTCGTCAATAACCACATCCACAACCTCATGTCCAAAAGAGACTTCCACTCCCTTCTTGACTAATTCGTCTACCAATACCTTATCGAAATCCGCTCTTGGAACCTGCCAAGTCCAATCCCAACCTTTGGTATGTTTCTTACTAAAATCAAATTCACAGATTTTGTCCCCTTTTATAAATCGGGCTCCGAATTTTTTTTCAAAACCAAAGGCATTCAAACCGTCCAACAGACCTACTTCCTCAAAATGATCCATACACCTGGGCAAAAGACTCTCCCCGATAACAAACCTGGGAAAAACACTTTTTTCAACCACTTGAACTTTAATTCCTTGACTTTGCAAAAAGGCTGCAGAGACGCAACCAGACGGCCCTGCGCCAATTACCAAGACTTCGACTAAACGTTGATTCATTATTTTTAAAATATTGATTGGTTAAATATCATACATTTGCAATCCAAAATAACTATTTTTATTAATTGTTATTCAATTTACTTTTTAAATATTGAATTTATATACATGTTGACTATTAAAGGAAAGTTAGGAATAGAGGATTTCTATCGTATAATTTTTAAAGAAGAATCTATTCTAATAAATAAAGACGTTTTAGCAACCGTCGAAAATAGTTTTAATTTTTTAAGCCAATTTTCCCAAAACAAAATTATTTACGGTGTAAATACAGGTTTTGGCCCAATGGCCCAATATAAAATAAAGGACTCCGACCGAATCCAATTACAATACAATCTTATAAGAAGCCACGCTTCCGGAACCGGCAATCTAATCCCGGCACAATATGTTAAGGCTGCCATGTTGGCCAGATTGAACACTTTAAGCTTGGGTCATTCAGGTGTACATATTTCGGTAATCGAATTAATGACTTCGCTCATCAATAAAAACATTACCCCTGTAATTTTTGAGCACGGTGGTGTTGGTGCCAGTGGGGATTTAGTCCAATTGGCCCATATTGCGTTAGTACTTATAGGGGAAGGTGAAGTTTTTTACAAGGACGAGAGAAGACCAACGGAAGAAGTTTTTAAAATTGAAAACCTAAAGCCGATTACCGTCTCATTAAGAGAGGGCTTGGCACTTATAAATGGCACTTCCGTAATGACCGGTATAGGCCTTATCAACACCATAAATAGCAGAAAGTTATTGGATTGGATGATATGCTGTTCTTCTGCCATCAACGAAATAGTACAGGCCTATGATGACCATTTGTCCCTAGAGCTAAATCAGTCCAAAAAACATAAGGGACAGCAGCACATCGCCAAATCAATGAGAAATCATTTAAAGGACAGTACACTTACCCGGAAAAGGGAACACCATTTGTACAATGGCAATAATGAAGTGTCAATTTTTGAGGAAAAGGTTCAGGAATACTATTCTCTGAGATGCGTACCCCAAATTTTAGGCCCGGTCCTTGATACTTTGAACAATGTGGAAAAAATTCTTATTGAAGAGGTTAATTCGGCCAACGACAACCCCATTGTGGATGTTGAAAAAGAGCATGTGTACCACGGTGGAAATTTCCATGGCGATTATGTTTCCCTTGAAATGGACAAACTAAAATTAATTGTAACCAAAATGAGCATGCTCGCCGAAAGACAATTAAATTACCTCTTAAATCCAAATCTAAATAATATACTTCCCCCATTTGTCAATCTTGGCAAACTTGGTTTAAATTTTGGGATGCAAGGTGTACAGTTTACTGCCACCTCCACAACTGCTGAGAACCAGATGTTGTCCAATCCCATGTACGTGCACAGTATCCCCAACAACAACGACAATCAGGATATTGTTAGCATGGGAACCAATGCAGCCAATATTACCAAAAAAGTCATCGAAAATACTTTCGAAGTCCTTGCCATAGAAACGATAACTATTGTTCAAGCAATTGAATATTTGAAAGTACAGGATAAAATATCATCAAAAACAAAAAAAATGTATGATGATATTAGAAATTTGGTTCCCCCTATCTCCGACAAAGACGTTCCCATGTACCCTTACGTAAATAAGGTTAAAAGCTTTATTCAAAATTTTGAAGAAGAAACTTACGCATGTAAGGAGCTTAGTTAAAAAATTGAGTTAGAAAAGTTATTTAAATAAAATATTCCATAATTTAATAGTGGCTTAGTTTAATCTTAAACATATGCCGAGTCTTAACTTGGTAATTATTGAATATGAACGTTTTAATTTAAAAAAATCACAGATGAAAACAAAAATTGGATTGTCAGTTGTACTTTTTTTAGTTTTTGGTAATTTTTATTCCCAGGAATATGCCCTGGTAAGAGAAAATGGCCTATTTGGGTATATTAATACCTCGGGGGAATATGCGATAAAACCCCAATTCAAGAAAGCGGACAATTTTACGAACGAGCGCGCCGCTGCCTCAATGGGTGACAAATGGGGCTATATAAATACTTCGGGAGAATGGGCAATTCAACCTGAATACGAACATGTAAAGGAATTTAATTCCGGGCTGGCTCTGGTAAACAAAGGTGACCAATGGCATTATATCAATGTTTCGGGCGAAACCTTGGAAACACCAGTTTCGGATAAATATTATGATTTTGACAATGGAGTGGCCTTTTTTAAAAGAGGCGAAAAAATTGGGCTTTTAGGGACCGACGGAAAATTAATTGCCGAACCGGATTTTGATGAAATAAAACCCTTTATTGATGGATATGCCAAGGCCAGAAAAGGTGAGCTATGGGGAATGATCAACAAAAAGGGTGAGATCTTTATCCCCATTGAGAACCAAGAAATTGGAGATTATAATAGTAAAGGTGTGTGGGTAAAAAAACAGGATTCCTTTGGTATAGTAGCCAATGGCAATTTTAACCCGGTAAAGAATGCCGATAAGATCTGGGAATTCACTGACAAGTCCGACTTAACATATGCCCGTAGCAATAAATTGATGGGCTTCATCAATAACAAAGGCGAGTGGGTCATAGCTCCTACCTATGAAAAGGCAAGGGATTTTAGCCAAGGATTGGCCCCAGTGTTTATGAACAAAAACTGGGGGTATATTAATGAAAAGGGAGAAAAGGTTATAGATTTCAACTTTAAGGATGCCGAAGTGTTCTCCGCTAACGGTCTTGCTCCTGTGAAAGAAAAGAAATGGGGCTTTATAGATAAAACTGGAAAATGGGTAATACAACCGGAATATGATATCACGGCAGGATTATCGTTTTCTATCTTTAAAAAGAATTTGGAAAAAGGGTTCATTAATGGGCTTGCCCGAGTAAAACATAACAAGGAATGGGGGTTTTTAAATGCCAAGGGAGAAGTTTTGGGCAATAAATGGTACGAAAATGCGGAGATATTCGACGACGTAAAGAATTAAATCACACTAATTAGATAAATGAGCGAAAAAAAGAAATTTGCACTGGTAACCGGAGGATCAAGAGGTATTGGAAAAGCCATATGCCTACAGCTAGCACTAGATACCGAGTATAAGATTCTTATTAATTATCAGTCCAATGAATCCGCGGCACAGGAAACCTTAGATGAAATAGAAAAAATTGGAGGGAGCGCGGAACTTATACAATTTAATGTTGGCGATGCGGAAGAAGTAAAAAGTAAATTGGATAAATGGCATGAGGACAACAAGGAGGCTATTATAGAAGTAATTGTAAACAATGCCGGCATTACCAAAGACGGCCTTTTCATGTGGATGAAACCTGAGGATTGGAACAGTGTAATCAACACAAGTCTAAATGGTTTTTTCAATGTCACCAATCACCTGATCCAAAAATTATTGGTGCATAAATATGGCAGGATCATTAATATGGTTTCCGTATCCGGCCTTAAAGGTACACCGGGGCAAGTCAATTATTCTGCCGCAAAAGGAGGAATAATAGCGGGTACAAAGGCCTTGGCCCAGGAAATAGCAAAAAGGAACATCACCGTTAATGCTGTGGCACCTGGCTTTATCAAAACGGATATGACCGGTGATCTTGACGAAAAAGAGCTTAAAAAAATGATACCTATGAACCGCTTTGGGGAAGCTGGGGAAGTAGCCCATTTAGTTTCCTTTTTGGCTTCCAAAAAGTCATCGTATATTACAGGCGAGGTCATAAATATTAACGGAGGTATATATTCTTAAAAATAACACTAGGAAAGATGAAGAGGGTCGTAATTACAGGTATGGGAATATACTCTTGTTTAGGAAAAAACCTGGACGAAGTCAAAGAATCACTTTACAAGGGAACTTCAGGAATTGTTTATGACGAAAAACGGAAGGAATTTGGATATCGCTCCTGCTTAACGGGCATGGTAGAAGAACCCGACCTGAAAGACTTGCTCACTAGAAGGCAACGTTTAAGTATGGGAGAGGAAGGAGCCTACGCATATATAGCCACTTTGGAGGCTTTAAAAAATGCAGGTATATCCCAAGAATATTTAGACAATAATGAGGTTGGCGTACTATACGGCAATGATAGCACAGCCAAATCAGTAATCGAATCCATTGACAAACTAAGGGAAAAGAAAGACACTACCTTGGTTGGTTCCGGGGCTATTTTTAAAGCCATGAACTCGTCCGTAACCATGAACCTCTCCACCATCTTCAAATTAAGGGGAATAAACTTCACCGTAAGTGCTGCTTGTGCAAGCGGGTCGCACGCCATTGGTATTGCCTATCAATTAATTAAAAGTGGACTTCAAGATTGTATCATATGCGGCGGAACCCAAGAAATCAATGAATTGGCCATGGGCAGTTTTGACGGACTAGGTGTATTTTCGGTCAACGATGTAGCACCTGGGACCGCTTCTCGCCCATTTGACAAAAGTAGGGACGGACTGGTACCCAGTGGCGGAGCTGCATCCCTTATAGTTGAAAGCTATGAATCCGCTAAAAAAAGGAATGCTGTTATTTTAGGAGAAATCATAGGCTACGGGTTTTCGTCCAATGGGGATCATATCTCCACTCCAAACGTAGACGGCCCTACATTGGCCATGAAAAAAGCTATAGACCAAGCCCAAATTAAACCCGGCGAAATAGACTATGTAAATGCCCATGCTACCTCTACTCCTGTGGGGGATTCCAATGAAGCCAAGGCCATATTTGCTGTTTTTGGTGATAACGGTCCCTATGTTAGCTCTACAAAATCCATGACCGGCCATGAATGTTGGATGGCTGGTGCCAGTGAGATTGTGTATTCCATGCTGATGATGGAACATTCATTTATTGCACCCAATATAAATCTTGAAAATCCTGACGAGGATGCGGCCAAATTAAATCTGGTAAGAAAAACACTGGATAAAAAAATTGATGTATTTTTGTCGAATTCTTTTGGATTTGGAGGTACAAATTCAGCATTGCTAATAAAAAAAGTGAAAGATTAAAGATGAATAAAGAAGTAATTATTGATAAAATAAACAACTTTCTTATAGATGAATTTGAAGTTGATGCAGATGATATTTCTCCATTGGCCAATTTAAAGAAAACCCTTGAATTGGACAGTTTGGATTTTGTTGATTTAGTAGTGGCTATCGAATCTAACTTTAGTGTTAAATTGGTGGGAGAAGATTTCATTAATGTAATTACTTTACAAGACTTTTATGATCTTATAGAGAGGAAATTAAACTAAAATTTTAGTCGCAAAAAATGTCAAATCAATGGAAAGGAAAGTCCAGAGGTTCTGTTTTAGGATATAAGATTTTTGTTTTTTCCATTAAAAGGCTTGGATTGGGATCGGCCTATTTTATTCTATATTTTGTCGCCTTTTATTTTTGTTTTTTTGCTCCCGCAAGCACCAAGGCCAGCTATTACTACTTCCGTAAAAGACTTAAATACAGCACGCTAAAAAGTATTGTATCCATTTATAAAAGCTACTACGTATTTGGACAGACCATTTTGGACAAAGTAGCTATTTCTTCGGGTCTTAGAAATAGGTTCACCTATCATTTCGACGGAATAGAACATTTAAACGAAACCTTGGCCAATAAAAAGGGGGGGATTTTGATCAGTGCCCATTTGGGCAACTTCGAAATAGCTGAGTTTTTCCTGGACGAACTGGAAGGGAATGCCACTATTAATCTACTTACCACGGATGCCGAACATAAAGCAATAAAGGAATACCTCGATCGATATATTAAGAAATCGGCAACCAAATTTATTATCCTTCAGGAAGATCTTTCCCATATCTTTGAAATGAATGCGGCCCTGGCAAAAAATGAGATAATTTGCATGACCGGAGATAGATATGCAACAACGGCCAAGTTGATGACCGCACCTATTTTAGGTGAAAAAGCACAATTTCCTTCCGGTCCTTTTTTGATGGGATCTAGATTAAACGTACCGGTCCTCTTTGTATATGTAATGAAGGAAACCAATAAACACTATCATCTTTACGCCAGAAAAGCAGATTTTAAGAAAAGGGATGCCGAAGGATTATTAGCCAATTATATTAAAAGCATGGAATGGATAATAGAACAATATCCATTACAGTGGTTTAACTATTTTGATTTTTGGGGCTCAAAAAACTAATTTCGGTTAGGATAACACTAAGTTTTGGTTACATTTTCCAAATCTGGTGCCGATCTCTAAATTAAAATTAAATTTGAACCAATTTAAAAGTCATAGGAAAGACCATTTAATTATTAATAAAATGGTAATCTTGGCGGTATTATAAAGAAGATTAATAGCTTACCCATGAAAGAAGTTCTTATAATTTATTACTCCCAATCCGGGCAGTTGTTGGATATTGTTCAAAATTTGGCAACTTCCATAGACGGGAAGAACGTAAACATTACTTATTATAGGATAGAACCCGAAAATGATTATAAATTTCCTTGGAAACAAGATGATTTTTATGATGCGTTTCCTGAATCCTTTTTACAAATCCCATGTAAGCTAAAGCCGCCAAAGGCCGAAATCCTTGAAAAGAAATATGATCTCATAATTCTAGGGTACCAAGTCTGGTACCTAACTCCCTCTATACCCATCAATTCTTTTCTAAAATCTGATGTTGCCAAGAAAATTCTGGACAAGACACCCGTAGTAACAGTTATTGCCTGTAGAAACATGTGGCTAATGGCACAGGAAAAAATGAAACGCCTACTAGTTTCCTGTAATGCCCGGTTAGTGGGCAATATAGCTTTGGTAGACCGTCACATAAATCACATAAGCGTTATTACCATAGTGCATTGGATGTTAGGAGGAAAAAAAACAAAGTACCTTGGCATTTTTCCAAAACCGGGGGTTTCCGACGAAGATATCAAAGCGTCTGAAAAATTTGGAACACCTATCAGAAAGGCGCTATTAACCAATGAATTCGGCAACTTACAAGATGATTTATTAAAACTCGATGCCGTTAAAGTAAAACCCTTGCTGATACAGACAGACATTAGAGGCAATGTTTTGTTTACTAAATGGGCAAACCTTATTATAAAGAAAGGACCTACAGGTAATCCAAAACGAAAGAAATTGCTGGTTTTGTTCAAATATTATTTGTTATTTGCAATTTGGGCTATAGCTCCAATAGTTTTTATTGTATTTTTGGCGACTTACATACCCCGGTACAATAAAATTAAAAGGGATAAAGCATACTATTCATCCGTTAGATTAAAGAACAATTAATGAAAGACGTTTATATTACCAGGATTGCCAAGTTCTTACCTAATGAACCTATTGACAATGAACAAATGGAAGAAAAATTGGGCATTATCAATGGTAAGAATTCTAAGGCTAGACGTATAGTCCTGCGAAACAATCAAATTAAGACCAGATATTACGCCATAGACGATAATGGAAACATTACCCATAACAATGCCCAACTAACCAAGGAGGCCATTGAGCTATTATGTGATGACACTTTTACCACCAAGGATATTGAACTTCTTTCATGTGGCACCAGTAGTCCGGACCAAATATTGCCATCACACGCCTCTATGGTGCACGGCTTTTTAAAAAACGGAAATTTAGAGGTTAATTCCCCTTCTGGGGCCTGTTGTTCTGGGATGAACGCCCTGAAATACGGTTTCTTGGCCATAAAGGCGGGACAGGTATCCAATGCAGTATGCACGGGGTCGGAAAGAACCTCAACTTGGATGAAATCCGATATTTTTGAAAATGAGGTAGAACACCTGAAAGAGTTGGAAGACAACCCTATATTGGCCTTTAACAAAGAATTTTTGCGCTGGATGCTTTCCGATGGCTCCGGAGCCGTTTTACTGGAAAGCGAACCTAAAGGCATTGCTTTAAAAATTGAATGGATGGAAGGGTATTCCTATGCCTTTGAAATGGAAACATGTATGTATGCCGGTGCCGATAAATTGGAAAATGGCCATTTAAAACCTTGGAGCGAATATCCTGCCGAAGATTGGGCAAAAAAATCACTTTTCGCCATGAAACAAGATGTTAAACTCTTGGGTGAAAATATATTGGGAAAAGGAGTGGATAGTCTAAAAATGGCTATGGCAAAACACAATATTACTACAGCCGATTTTGACTATTATTTACCACATATCTCCTCCTATTATTTTAAGGAAAATTTATATGAGGAATTGAAACGACAGGGCGTGGAAGTACCTTGGGAGAAATGGTTTATGAATTTGAGCAAGGTTGGTAATGTTGGTGCAGCTTCAATTTTTGTTATGCTTGAAGAATTGGTAAGTTCAGGACAATTAAAAAAGGGAGAAAAGATATTGTTGCACGTACCGGAAAGTGCTAGGTTTTCTTATTCCTATGCCTACCTAACGGTCTGTTAAATGAATTTATTGAAACAAACAATAGACGATAAAGGGCTAATTGAAAATCTGATCCCCCAAAAAGCGCCTTTTGTAATGGTGGACAAGTTACTTTACTTTTCCGAAGAAAAGGTGGTTGCTGGTTTTACACCGCCACCAACCAATTTGTTTGTGTACAATAATAAATTTATGGCTGCCGGATTAATTGAACACATGGCACAGTCCGTGGCCCTTCATACCGGGTACCAATATTTCCTAAAGAATGAGCCTGCGCCCACGGGATATATTGGAGCTATTAAATTGGCTGAAATACTTGAGTTGCCAACCGTAGATCAGGAATTAATAACAACAGTTACCATTCTACATGAGATCTTAGGTGTTACCTTAGTAAAGATTCAAGTAACCTGCAATGACAAAATTATGGCAAACAGTGAAATGAAAACCGTATTGGCAAACTAAACTAATTGAATACAGCGCGTTCACATATAAATATACACAAATTTTTGCCCCATAGAGCGCCAATGCTCTTGGTCACGAAAATAATAGATCTTAACAAAGAAACGGTAACCACTGAATTCAAAGTAACCGAAGATTGTATCTTTGTAAAGGACAATAGGTTTAGTGAATCGGGCATTATAGAAAATGCAGCCCAATCCTGTTCTGCAATTGTTGGCCAAGATTTCTTTGCAGCGGATGATCTTGAAGGTGAAGGAAATAGTGTTATTGGTTTTATTAGCGGTATTAAAAAGGCTAACATTTTTTTGTTACCCAAGACAGGAGACACCTTAACCACCAAGGCCAATCTCGTATCCAATTACAATTCGGGAAATTTTAGTATATGCACTATGGAATGCAAAATATATACAGAGAAAGAATTAGTGGCAGATTGTATCCTGAATTTTCTGATACAGGAAGTTTAGCTACATCTGCGGATCGAATATGAAATTGTATTAATAACTTTATAAGCCAGCAACCTTGGCCTATAATGTATAATGACCTTAGGCATGAAAAAGAATGAAGTACCACAGGACAAAAGCAATCTTGAATCTGCCAATTTTAAAGAACTGTGTTATGCCGTTGATGAAAACGGGGAATACACCACAGAATTAAGTACAGGATGGAACCCTAAGACCATTGCCCTGAACAATGCCATAGAGGCTTTAAATGAGCGTATTTCAGCTTCAAAACAAAGGGTTAAGGATCTTAAGGTGAGCCCCTTGGAATACTATATGGAACTCCATAAAATGGATCTCCCCATCTTAGCGAGTTACGTGGGGATTTGGAAGTGGAGGGTTAAAAGACATTTTCGACCTGCCGTATTTAAAAATCTAAATAACAAAACATTACAAAAATATGCAGATGTCTTCGATATTACGATCGAAGAGCTACAGCGTACCGATCTCTAAACAATGGAAATAGATTTTAAACACAAGCAAGCTGCACACTGCGAGAACGGTGTAGTAGCCAACTTAATGACGTATAACGGGTTTACCGTAAGTGAGCCTATGGTTTTTGGAATAGGCTCTGGGCTCTTGTTTACCTATATTCCCTTTTTAAAGGTCAATCATGCACCTGTAGTATCCTATAGGGCAATGCCAGGAATTATCTTTACCCGATTTGCCACACGGGTCGGAATTAAAATAAAACGTGAAAAATTTCGAAATGCCCAAACCGCCAAGGCCAGGTTGGATGAAAACCTACAAAGAAATAATCCGGTAGGACTTCAGGTAGGCGTATACAATCTACCTTACTTTCCTGATGAATATCGCTTCCATTTCAACGCCCACAACATGGTGGTCTATGGTAAAAAAGATGGTATTTATCTAATAAGTGACCCCGTAATGGAAACGGTTACCTCGCTTACCGAAAAGGAACTGGAAAAAGTAAGATTTGCCAAAGGCGCCTTTGCCCCCAAAGGACATATTTATTATCCTACCGCTTTCCCGGAACAGCTACAGCTCGAAAAAGCCATTATTAAGGGCATAAAGCACACCTGTAGGGATATGTTGGCGCCCGTCCCGGTTGTTGGGGTAAAGGGAATACGGAAAATTGCCAAACTTATTCGCAAATGGCCAAAGGCCAAAGGCATTAAAATTGCCAATCATTATTTGGGGCAAATTGTGCGTATGCAAGAAGAAATAGGTACCGGAGGTGGTGGTTTCCGATATATTTATGCCGCATTTTTACAAGAAGCGGGAAAATTATTGACCAACAATCAACTCTTGGAGCTTTCCAAAGAAATGACCTTGATAGGTGACCAGTGGCGCGATTTTGCAGTGGAGGCATCACGCATATACAAAAACAGGAGCAATGCCGTAGCCGTTGACCAATACGATCATGTAGCCACCCTTCTTGAAGATATCGCCAACAAAGAGGAAGTTTTTTTTAAAAAACTGAAAAAGGCAATATAAAGTAGCCCATGATCCAAATATCCCATCTCTCCAAAAAATATAAAAATAACGCGGATTATTCGGTGGTGGACCTCGATCTAAAAATAGACGAAGGGGAAATTTTTGGGCTTTTAGGACCCAACGGAGCTGGAAAAACAACACTGATCTCCATGTTAAGTTCTTTGATAAAACCCACCTCTGGCAGTTTTTCCATCAACGGACTAACCTTTCAGAAGAATGCTAACCAACTTAAACAACTAATTGGTATAGTACCCCAAGAATATGCCCTTTACCCTACCCTAACCGCATATGAAAATTTGTATTACCTGGGCAGCATGTACGGTCTAAAAGGGAAGCTTTTAAAGGAAAAGATCAATTTTCATTTGGAAGTTTTAGGGTTGGAAAAATTTTCCAACAAAAAATTGGATACTTTTTCTGGCGGAATGAAAAGACGTGTCAACTTAATTGCCAGTATCCTGCACAACCCAAAAGTTCTGTTCTTGGACGAACCCACAGTTGGTGTGGACGTACAATCCAAAAATGTAATTATTGAAAATTTAAAAAAATTGAACGCCCAGGGAACCACCATTATCTATACGTCCCATCATTTGAACGAAGCAGAACAATTTTGTACAAAAGTGGCTATTATTGACCACGGAAGGATCATCATTGAAGGAGCTCCTAAAAATCTTATTTCCCAATACCCGGAATCACACAATCTGGAAGACGTCTTCTTAACCTTGACCGGAAAAGCCCTAAGAGATCATGCATAAACTTTGGGCTTCAACATATAAGGAATTACTACTCCTATCCAGAGATATAGGTGGATTGGCCATCTTATTTGTAATGCCTTTGGTATTGGTGGTCACCATTACCCTAATTCAGGATAGCACTTTTAGGTCTATCAATGACAACAAAATACCTATCCTTTGGGTGGATTATGACAAGGGTGAGGTTTCCAAAAATATTTACGATGGGCTGGCCGAGTCCAAATCCTTTAATATTATTGGGAAAGAATCGGACAGCGAAGCCAAGGAACTGGTTTTCAAAGGCAAGTATCAACTGGCCATTGTAATTCCGGCCAACCTTAGTTCGGAACTGGAAAAAAAAGTGAATCTTAATGTGGAAGGTCTGCTTTCCAAATTTGGTTTGGAAGAAGAAACGCCTCAATCCGAAAAAGCGGATTTAGAAAAAAAAGAGGTCATACTTTATTTCGACCCCGCTACACAGATGGCCTTTAAAAACTCCATTAAGAATGGGATAGACAAGATGATCTTTAAAATAGAGACCCAAACTATTTACAAGGCATTCCAATCCCAAATAACGGATGATGAAACCGAAGCAATATTTGACACCGAAAGTTTTATCACCTTTAAGGAAGTTACTCCTAGTATTGGCAAAAATGAAATAATCCCCAATTCGGTACAGCACAATGTACCCGCCTGGACCTTGTTCGCTATATTTTTTATCATTGTTCCCTTGTCCATCAATATGGTCAAGGAAAAAAGCCAGGGCACCTTTGTTCGTCTAAGGACAAATCCCGTTTCCTATCTAACGGTTTTAGGAGGAAAAACTGTGATTTACCTTGCTGTATGTCTCATACAGTTTGGACTAATGTTGGGAATAGGGGTTTATCTATTCCCTATCTTAGGCCTTCCCAGCCTTGACGTCTCGGGAAAAATACCACTATTGTTCCTTGTAGCTTTATTTGCGGGACTTGCGGCCATTGGCCTTGGACTGCTATTGGGAACCGTGGCAAAGACCCAGGAACAATCTGCCCCCTTCGGCGCTACTTTTGTGGTTATATTGGCAGCATTGGGAGGTGTTTGGGTGCCCGTATTTATAATGCCTAAGTTTATGCAGACACTTTCAAATTTATCGCCCATGAATTGGGGCTTAAATGCCTTTTATGATGTTTTTTTAAGAGATGTGGGGCTAATGGATCTTGTACCTGAACTAACCCTATTATTTTTATTTTTTGTAATAACTACCGCCATTTCCATTGTGTATAATGAAAGAAAAAATGCCGTCTAAGAACAAATCAGAGATTAGCTTTACCAGTGAAATTAGGGTTCGCTTTGCTGAAACAGACCCTTTGGGCATTGTGTGGCACGGAAATTATATCCAATATTTTGAGGATGGCAGGGAAGCCTTTGGCAGGCACCATGGGATTGCCTATCTAGATCACAAAGCAGCCGGCTACACCACCCCGATTGTTAAATCGTCCTGTGAACACAAACTTCCGTTACGCTATGGCGATGTTGCCACTATTAAAACAATTTTTGTAGATTCACCAGCAGCTAAAATGGTTTTTAAATACGAAATTTATGATCCACAAAACAAATTGGTATGCACCGGGGAAACCATACAGGTTTTTGTGGAAGACGAAGGCGGTTTATCCCTGACCATGCCAACATTTTTTTTGGATTGGAAACTAAAAGTTGGATTATTGAATGAATAAGACCTATCTCTCATATAACAATATTGTGTCTTCCATAGGCTTTGATAGTCCTACGGTGGTGAAAAATATTCATGAGGGCTTATCGGGGATAACATTAATTGAAGATGAAAACCTATTTCCCAACCCATTTTATGCTTCTGTTATCGATTCCGATTACCTAGAGAAGGCCTTCGAAAAATTACACCCGAATGGCGACTATACCCGCTTGGAGAAAATGATGATCCTATCCCTGGATAAAATCATTAAAGCATCCGGAGTAGAATTAACGGATAGGGTAGGCTTAATTCTGTCCACAACCAAAGGAAATATAGATACCTTGGATCCCAGGAGCCCTATGCCAACAGAAAGGGCCTATTTGGGAACTTTAGGGCATATTGTCAAAAACTATTTTGGGTTTACCACAGAACCTATTGTGCTTTCCAACGCCTGTGTTTCAGGAATATTGGCTATTTCAATAGCTAAAAGATTTATTTGCCAGGGCACCTTCGATCAGGTATTTATAGTTGGAGGCGATATTGTTTCCAATTTTATTCTTTCTGGCTTCAATTCCTTCCAAGCCATGAGTTCCCAGCCCTGCAAACCCTATTGCAAGCAGAGATCAGGTATTAATATAGGGGAGGTGGCCGCCAGTGTATTGGTAAACAAGGACCAGAACAATTTAGTCCCCGAGGCCGTGGAAGTATTGGGCGAAGCTTCCTGTAATGATGCCAATCATATTTCCGGCCCATCAAGAACAGGGGAAGGCCTTTATCGCAGTATACTTTCGGCTTTTAAAGAAGCCAATGTAGGCCCTCAGGATATAGACTATATTTCCGCCCATGGCACTGCAACCAATTTCAATGACGAAATGGAATCAATAGCCCTGAACAGATTAGGCCTGGGCACGGTGCCATTAAACAGCCTCAAAGGCTATTTTGGACATACCCTTGGGGCATCGGGCCTTTTGGAAACTATTGTTGGTATGCATTCCCTTTACCACAATACCTTATATACCTCCAAAGGGTTCACCGAATTGGGCGTATCACAACCCCTCAATATAATTACTGCACCTACGGTCAAGAATTTAAATTACTTCTTAAAGACTGCCTCTGGCTTTGGAGGCTGCAATACAGCTGCCGTATTTAAAAAGGTTCAATCATGAAGGCCCAAGATCTTAAAATAAAGGAATATTGTAGAATATCCAACAACAGGGTACTGTTGAATGCTCAGTTGCTCTTTGAAGACCTAGGGGGCGATTTCACCACTTTTATAAAAATGGCCTATAAAAAGATGGACACCAATTATCCCAAGTTTTTTAAAATGGATGACCTAAGCAAACTTGGGTTTCTGGCCTCCGATATTTTACTAAAGCCAATAACCCAAGATTCAGAAAAACCCAAAAACATTGCCTTGGTGTTTTCAAATAGTGCTTCGAGCCTGAAAACTGACAGAAAGCACCAAGAGTCTATAGTGGACAAAGAAAACTACTTTCCGAGTCCCGCTGTTTTCGTCTATACCTTGCCCAATATTTGCCTTGGAGAGATAAGTATTAAGCATAGGCTATATTCTGAAAATAGTTTTTTTATCTTTAACCACTTTAATGCAGGTTATCTGCACGACTACGCAAGCAGTTTAATTAAGACTGAAAAAGCGGACGAAGTGTTGTGCGGGTGGATAAACTGTGACGTAGAGGACTATGAAGCATTTTTATACCTAGTTTCTACGGAAGGAAGCATTGCACACAATAAAGAAGAAATAATAAAATTGTACACAACCAAATGAGCGATTTAAAACAAGAACTTAAGGAAAAAATTATTACTCAATTAAACTTGGAGGATATTGCAATTGATGAAATTGCAGATAACGATTCCTTGTTTGGTGATGGTCTTGGACTGGACTCCATAGACGCATTGGAACTCATAGTAATGTTGGACAAGGATTATGGAATTAAACTTACCGACCCAAAAGAGGGAAAAAAAATATTTGAATCCATTGAAGTAATGGCAAATTATATTGCTCAGCATCGCACAAAATAATTCGGTTACATTCAACAGTACAAAACCAAGGTGTTTATTCACTGAATGAACACCTTGGTTATATCCAAGGAAATCTATACCTTAAAATAAAAAATTCATGTCCACAGGAGTAGCTATAACGGGAATGGGTATAATTTCGGCTATTGGAAACAATGTGGCCGAGAATTACAGTTCACTTTTGGAGGGTAGAACAGGAATTTCCCATATTTCCAAAATAGATACCGTGCACAAAGGCAGTATTATGGTAGGTGAAATTGAATTCACCAACGCGGAATTGGAAGCAAAATTGGGTTTAAGCACTAACAACAATTACTCCAGAACGGCCTTATTGGGAGCCATTGCAGCTAAGGAAGCCATTGCTGATGCCAAAATAACCAACATAAAAGCCTACAGGACGGGCCTTATTTCATCCACCAGTGTTGGCGGCATGGATATGACCGAAAAATTTTATTACGATTACTTGGAAAGTGAGGACAATAGAAGGTACATTGAAGGCCACCATGCCGGAGACTCTACGGAAAAAATAGCGGAACAATTGGGCATTGACCAAAGTTTGGTCACGACCATCAGTACTGCCTGTTCCTCTGCTGCGAATGCAATAATGTTCGGGGCCAGATTAATTAAAACAGGAAAATTGGATAGGGTAATTGTGGGTGGTGCCGACTGTTTGTCCAAATTCACTATTAATGGTTTTAAAACCTTAATGATATTGTCCGACTCCTACAATACACCTTTTGACGAAAATAGAAAAGGACTCAATTTAGGGGAAGCTGCTGCTTATTTAGTGTTGGAATCTGAATTCCTAGTAAAAAAGGAAAAGAAAAAAGTGTTGGGATATGTGGTTGGATATGGTAATGCCAACGATGCATATCACCAAACGGCCTCTTCCGAAAATGGGGATGGTGCCACTTTGGCCATGGAGAAGGCTCTTGCCGTTGCAGGATTGGAGCCAAAGGACATAGATTACATCAATGCCCATGGGACCGCCACCGGCAACAACGATCTATCCGAGGGACGGGCCCTTATCCGTGTTTTTGGTGAAGATGTACCAGAATTTAGTTCCACGAAAGCCTATACCGGGCATACCTTGGCCGCAGCAGGCGCAATTGAAGCGGTGTATGCAATACTATCACTTCAAAACAACATTATCTACCCCAATTTAAATTTTAAAACTCCAATGAAAGAGTTTTCCCTTATCCCGCAAACCACCTTAAAAGAAAAAGCATTAAACACCGTTCTGTCCAACTCCCTAGGGTTTGGAGGAAATTGCTCCACACTTATTTTTTCAAAATAGGCTTAAGAAGGAATTGTTATATTTACATTTGGACCATTTGATCCTTTTAGATATTATATTAGAAATCGGCATTCCCAACAACTAATGGAAAAAGTTTATATTAACAGTATCGGTTCCATATCTGCCCAAAAAACATTTGACAACAATGATTTTTTGGAGGAAATAACTACCTATGAAGACAACATCATACCGGTAATAGAGCCCAACTATAAGGATTTTATTCCGCCGGCAGCAGCTAGAAGAATGGCAAAGGGTATAAAAATGGGGGTAGTTGCCTCTAAAATAGCCTTGGAGGAAGCAAATCTAACAGATATAGATGCCATTATTACCGGAACGGGAATGGGATGCGTTCGGGATTCCGAAAAATTTGTAACCGCCATTTTGGACAACAATGAGCAGTTCCTTACCCCTACTTCGTTTATACAGTCTACCCATAATACAGTTGCAGGCCAGATAGCATTGGGCATTGGGTGCAAGGGATATAATTTCACCTACGTACATAGCAGTGTTTCCTTTGAATCGGCCCTCATCGATGCCTTAATGCAATTAGAACTTAAGGAAGCGGAAAACATACTTGTAGGTGGAGTTGATGAATCCGGGGAACACACCAACGCCATACATAAACTAATACAACATATAAAACCGGAAAAAATAAATTCCAACGAGTTGCTGAATTCCAAAACCGCTGGCGCCGTATTTGGGGAAGGTGCCAATTTCTTTGTGTTGTCCAACAAAAAACAAGATTCCAGTTATGCCCAGGTATTGGGAGTAAAGACCTTTAATACCCTTGCTATATCAGATCTATTGGCCAATCTTGAGGCATATTTAAAGGAAAATAATCTATCCGCAACCGACATTGATGTGCTGATCAGTGGAAATAATGGAGACATTGACTACGACAATTATTATACTGAGCTTACCAATGGACCTTTTAAAAACACCCAGCAAGTGGTTTACAAACATCTAAGTGGTGAATTTAACACAGCTTCGGCATTTGGATTTTGGCTGGGAGCCAAAATTCTTAAGACCCAGCAGATACCAAGTGCCGTTGCCATAAACACAATTAAAACCAAGGGCTTTGAAATTGTTTTACTGTACAATCAATACAGAGGTAAAAACCATAGTTTCACCCTTCTTCGCCGATGTTGAAGTATCCTATAATAAATAGCCTTTTTAGCATTGCTTTGGCCGCCCTTCTTGTATTGGATGTTTTTTGGGAAATCAAGTGGTGGGCCTATATACTATTGGGTGCTGTTTGGGTTACCTTTACTATTATTGGCTCCTTCCACATCCGCTGGAATTATCATCTCCCTGCCCTGCATTTCAACAATAAAATTCCCGATAATCTGGTTGCCATTACCTTTGATGATGGTCCCCACCCCAACTTTACGCCCAAAGTTTTGGAACTACTTCAAAAATATAATGCCAGAGCATCTTTTTTTTGTGTGGGACAACAAGTAAACTTATTTGGTGGAATTGCACAGAAAATAGTAGATAACGGACATACTATTGGGAACCATACCTACACACATTCCAACAAATTTGGATTCTTTGGGACACAAAAAGTAATATTGGAACTCCAAAAAACAAATGCTACCATAAAAGAAGTAACAGGTCTTAACCCCAAATTATATAGACCGGCCTTTGGGGTAACAAATCCCAGTATAAGAAGAGCAGTTAAAAAATTGGAACTAAAAACGGTGGGCTGGAACATTCGATCTTTGGACACTACCAAAAGATCAAAAAAAGTAATCCTGAAACGCATCACCAATAAAATAAAGAAAGGCGACATTATACTACTACATGACAGTAGTGAAAAAACAGTTGAAGTATTGGAACAGTTATTGCTATTTTTACAGCAGCACAAAATGCAATCTGTAACTGTAGACCAATTGTTAGATATTGAAGCCTATGCGTAACCTATTATTTTTAATTGTCCTAATTGCCCATACAACCCTATTGTTCGCCCAAGAAAGCAATATGAACAATACCGAAATTGCAGAGCTCAAGGCCATGATAAACGAGACGTCCAAGGCCACGAACACTATACAAAGCAATTTTACACAGTATAAGCATCTGGACTTTTTATCCAATGATATTACTACACAGGGCAGAATGGCTTTTAAGGCTCCCAACATGGTAAAATGGGAGTATACAGAACCCTTTAAATACAGTATCATTTTTAAGGACGACAAATTAACAATAAACGATTCCGGAACCAAAAGCAATATGGATCTGGGAAATAGTGCCCTGTTTAAAAAGCTAAATCAATTAATTGTCAATAGTGTAAAGGGCAACTTGTTCCAAGATTCGGATTTCACTATGAGCTACTTTAAAAGCCCAAATTATTACAAGGTCATCTTTATCCCTAAAGACGAAAAAATAAAAAGTTATATCGCCTCTTTTATTTTGTTTTTCGATAAGAATAAGGCCGATGTTATGGAGGTTAAAATGGTGGAACCCACCAATGATTTCACTAGAATTGTCTTTAACGACCGACTGATCAACAAACCATTGGACAATGAGGTATTTACTAATTAGCTTGACCCTCTTGCTGTTTGCCTGTGCTTCCTTTCCAAAAAAAAATAATCTAGAAAGAATAAACGGCAATAGGCCAACTGTAATCAATCCTTACTTTTCCGACCTTTCCAAGGATTATATCTACAAGGCCAAAATTAATTTCGCCGAGAAATCCTTTGGCGGAATATTTGCTATAAAAAAGCTGGGACAAGAACACTATAGGGTTGTATTCACAACCGAAATGGGAAATAAACTATTTGATTTTTCGTTCATCAAAAACGAATTCAAAATTAATTTTATTCTTAGTGAAATGAATAAAAAGATTCTTATTAACCTGCTTAAGAAGGATTTATTTGTTCTGACCAGTGAAAATCCCAACATTTTGAACCATTACCAGAAAATGGGAGATAGCATGTTCTTTGAGACCAAGATAAAGAATAACACTTACTTTTACATCACGGCAGATGAACGGCTACATAAAATACTGGAAACAAAAGGAAACAAAGAGAAATCGGACTATATTTTTACAGAAATAGAAAACGATCATGCAAGGGAAATTAAAATACGGCACAAAAACATTAAGCTAACTATTGATTTAAAAGCCATTTAAAAATGAAAAAATTACTATTTACCAGCCTTTTCCTCACCATTTCCTACACCTTGATTGCACAAAGCAAGTCGCAACTAGGGGTAAGATTGGGATTGAACAACGCCAAGATCCTGAATTCCAAACTGGATAACAAATCCGGATTATACACAGGGTTGTTTTTGGCGGTCAAATTTACGGATAGTTACACTATGCAACCAGAAATAATATATTCCAACCAGGGAGGTAATGCCAGCTATAGAAATGGGGAAGACATAAATATTAATTATGTATCCATTGCCCTGGCAAATAAATTTTTTGTCAGTAAAAATCAGGGGTTCCACTTTATATTGGGCCCTAGTATAGACATTAATTTTGATGACAATTTTATAAACCTTATCAATGACAACGGTGAAAATCTAGAAATAACGCCTATTGATCTGGCCGTGTTCGGAGGGATTGGATATGAGTTTGATTTTGGATTGGCATTGGAATTGAGGTATAAACAAGGATTGATAGATCTGGATTTCAATGACTCCGGAGAATATGGAGTCAATTCTGAGGAGAATCAATTGAACAGGGTATTCCAAATTGGACTCGCCTACAAATTTAATATGTGAGCAAAATGTTAATAGAAGGACTATATACTACAGAAACTTTTAATAAAAACGAGGAAGGCATATCGGCCCAAATCAAGTTGAACCCCAAGCATGAAATTTTTAAAGGCCATTTCCCAGGAAAGCCTATTATGCCAGGGGTATGTATGATTCAAATCATAAAGGAATTAACGGAAAAAAGTCTTGGGCATGATTTATTTCTATCTGTCGCCACCAATGTAAAATTCATGGCCATTATAAATCCTGAAACGGATCCGACACTTTTAATAGACATCAACCTTTCTGAAATAGACGGTCTGATCAAGGTAAAAAGTACAACCACCTTTGGGGAAACAGTTGCCCTAAAACTAAGTGCAACCTTTAAAAGCGCGGCCTAAATGAAACTTATCTGTTTTCTTCTATTCGTGATTTCCATTTCTCCTTTCACACCCGATCTAGACCAGGTTCGAAAAGATTTTAGCCTGGCCACAAACGACCGTGAATCGGCCCTGGCCTTAAGGGATAAACTGGAAACTGTTTCCAAGGAAGATAACACTGTATTGGTAGCTTACAAGGGTGCAGTTTCTGCATTGACGGCAAAATACACAAAAGATAATGCGGAAAGGAAAGACCTTTTTAAAAGTGGGGTTTTACTACTGGAATTTGCGGTATCCCAAAAACCG
Source organism: Arenibacter algicola (assembly GCF_018860365.1). Lineage (GTDB taxonomy): Bacteria > Bacteroidota > Bacteroidia > Flavobacteriales > Flavobacteriaceae > Arenibacter > Arenibacter algicola_B. The sequence continues at coordinate 231,263 of NZ_JAHKPO010000003.1, read as the reverse complement.
GAAAACATAGAAATTAGGTGCCTAAGATTGAGTATACAGGAAAATTCCCCAAAGTTTTTGAAATACAGATCCAACATCGCAGAGGACAAAACTTTCATTTTAAACCACTACGAAAAGACCAATTCTAAAGCGGTCAAGGATTTTGTGAAATCGTATATATTACAATCCACAGGATTTAATACTGAAGAAAAGCAACGGTTTTAACTTCAGTAATTGCTATTTTTGCGAACCATATCTTGTATTTTTCTACAAGATGGAACAACCAAATTACGTTAAAACCGTGTCACAACATACTACATCCACAACTAAAGCTATGGATCAGCTTAAATGCTGTGTGATAATACCTACCTACAACAATCATAAAACCCTAAAAAAAGTCCTTGAAGGGGTGCTGCTATACACCCAAAATGTTATAGTAGTAAATGATGGTTCAACCGATACCACTTCGGATATATTGGATAAATTTTCCAATATCCGTACTATTTCCCTTCCACATAACATAGGCAAAGGATATGCTCTGAGAAAAGGTTTTGAATTGGCTCTGGAACTAGGTTTCCACTTTGCCATCACTATTGATTCCGACGGTCAACACTTTCCGGATGATATACCTGTACTTATTGGCAACCTAAGCCAGGAAACGTCCAAAGACGTACTGTATATAGGAGCAAGAAATATGGGACAAAAAGGCGTTCCTAAAAAAAGTAGTTTTGGCAACAAATTTTCCAATTTCTGGTTTTGGGTCGAAACTGGTATTAGACTACAGGACACCCAATCCGGATATAGACTATATCCCATACTGGCTTTAAAGGATATCAAATTCTTTACAAAAAAATTCGAGTTTGAAATCGAAGCAATCGTGAAGGCTGCATGGAACGGAATAGAAGTGAAGAATATTCCCATAAAAGTAACCTATGATGTTACCGAAAGGGTATCCCATTTTAGACCCTTTACCGATTTTTCAAGAATTAGCCTGTTAAACACCTACTTGGTAATTCTGACCCTTCTCTATATTTTTCCACGTGATTTAATTCGAAAAATAAAAAAAAAAGGAATTAAAAGATTTTTCCATGAAGACTTTCTAGGCAGTAATGATTCCCATGAAAAAAAGGCGCTTTCCATAGCATTGGGAGTGCTTATTGGTCTATCGCCTTTATGGGGCTTTCAGACCTTGATAGTTATTTTCTTGGCGGTTTTATTTAAACTAAACAAGACCATTGCCTTCGCTTTTTCCAACGTAAGCTTCGCTCCTTTTATACCCTTTGTGCTATTTATCAGCCTTAAAATTGGCCACTGGGTCCTGGGTACCGAGTTCAATTTTACGTTTGAGGAGGCAGGCGCCAATTTTGAAGTAATAAAACATCTAAAATCCTATATAATCGGTAGCATAACCCTTTCCCTTATTGGATCTTTTACCGCAGGAATATGCGGTTATATTATTTTGAATATTTTTGATAGGAAAAAAATTGCACTTAAAAATGGGTAGTTTTTTATATAGGGTTTATCAATATGTGGCCAAGAAAAGACTGCTTAGCGGCATTGGTCTGTTGGTCCTTTTTTTAATCCTTATATATTTTGCTTTCAAAATTGAATTCGAGGAAGACATAACCAAGCTTATCCCCAGCAATAGCAAGACAGAAGAAGTTCAAAAAGTATTAAAATCGGTAAATTTTTCAGATAAGATCATCGTCAATATTGTGCGACAACCAGGGGCGCCTATTGAAGAACTAACAAGGTATGCAAATGATTTCCTGGATAGTATAGCCAAAAAATCTTCTTCACATATAAAAAAAATCCAGGGCAAATTAGATGACGGAGATCTGGGAAACACCATGGGGTTTGTCTATGACAATGCTCCTCTGCTTTTGGACAGGGAGGATTACAATACCATTTCAAAAAAACTTGACAAGGACAGCATTGCCAAAATCACACAAAAAAACTACAGAACATTAATTTCCCCTTCCGGAATCGTTGCCAAGGAAATGATTCTGAAAGACCCCCTCGGCATTTCTTTTATCGCCTTAAAAAAATTAAGTCGCTTGGGCATAGGGGATCAGTTTACCCTAAAGGATGGTTTTCTTCTGAGCAAGGATCTTCAAAATATATTATTATTTATTACTCCTGCCCACCCTTCCAGCGAAACCGTGGAAAACACCAAATTTGTGACGGAACTTTATGAAACCCAGGATCAATTGGACCAGTTGTTTCAAGACAGGGTTAAAAGTGAATATTATGGGGCCACCCTAATAGCTGTTGCCAACGCACAACAGATCAAAAAGGATATTCGCCTTACGGTCACTATTGCCCTATCTATTTTAATGGGAATCCTTATCCTATTTTACAGAAAATTAACCATTCCCATTATACTATTCGCCCCTACCCTTTTTGGTGCAACACTATCCGTTGCCGTACTCTATTTGACCAGGGGGAAGATTTCTGCCATTTCCCTGGGGATAGGTTCCGTACTGCTAGGGGTTACCTTGGATTATTCCTTACACATACTAACCCAAATAAGAAATAACCCCTCTGTAAAGACACTCTACTCAGATGTGGCCCAGCCCGTTATTATGAGTAGTATTACCACTGCCCTAGCCTTTTTGTGCCTTCTTTTCCTAGACTCGCAAGCCCTACATGACCTTGGTATATTTGCTGCTGTCAGCGTAATTGGCTCCTGTATTTTCGCACTCCTTATCATACCCCATGTCTATAGGAATACTGACAATCTTAAAGTAAAGTACACCCTCTTGGATAAAATAGCCTCCTACAACCTTCATAAAAACAAATGGAGCATATCTATCCTTGTAGGTCTCTTGATTGCCAGTATATTTTTTCATGATAAGGTGATTTTCAATAAGGATATTGCCAAACTCAACTATGAGCCTGCAGCCTTGGTACAAGCTAGGGAAAGACTGGATGCCCTTACCAATATGTCTTCCAAATCCATTTATTTGGCCTCCTATGGGGAAGATGGCGAAAAGGTCCTTCAAAACAACAATACCATATCCCATGAATTGGACAGCCTAAAGAATAATGGAGAAATACTAAGTTTTAGCTCTATAGGCAACCTAGTCCTGTCCCAAAAAAATCAGCAAGAAAAAATTGAGCTTTGGAAGGAATTTTGGAACAAGGAAATCATTGAAAATACTAAGAAAAATCTTGTGGAAAGTGGCACTGAATTAGGATTTAAGCCCAGCTCTTTCGATCAATTCTATTCCTTTCTCAACAAAGATTTTAAACTGTTGAATATTGAAGATTACAGTAGTGTAGCTGCCTTGCCAATTGATGACTACCTGGTTACCGACAATAATTTTACCACTGTTACCTCACTGATTAAATTAAAGGAGGGAAATGAGGAAAAAATAAAGCAAATTTTTAGAGCTTACCCCAAAACATTGGTAATAGACAGGCAGGAAATGAACGAGATGTTTTTGGGCAACCTCAAAAATGATTTCAATAAACTAATTGGATACTCCCTTGGTATAGTAGTACTGATCCTGTTCTTTTTCTTTAGGAGCTTTTCCCTGGTTTTGGTCACTAGTATCCCCATATTGCTGACCTGGTGGCTGACCATTGGTATTATGGGGATGTTCCATATAGAATTCAACATCTTTAACATCATTATTTCAACCTTTATATTTGGCTTGGGAATAGATTACAGCATATTCATAACAACCGGGCTGCTCAAGGAGTATGGTAAAGGGGAAAAAGTACTCAGAACACACAGAACCTCTATTCTTCTTTCGGCCATTACTACAGTTTTGGGAATTGGCGTGCTAATTTTTGCCAAACACCCTGCCTTACATTCCATTAGCCTCGTATCCCTCATAGGTATCCTATCTGCGGTTTTTGTAGCTTTCACCATACAACCACTGTTATTTTTACTCTTTATTGGGAGTAAGGAAAAACGTCCTATTAGTCTTCGTTTACTTATTCATTCCGTCCTTTCCTTTGGTTATTATGGTTCCGGCGGACTACTCTTGTCCATATGGAGTGTTACCTTTATGAAAATACTGCCCTTTAAGAAAAAAGTCAAAATGAAATGGTTCCATAGGACCATTTCTAAATTCATGAAATCGGTACTATATACCAATCCCTTTGTAAGTAAAAAAATTATCAATACATCAGGGGAGGATTTTAATAAACCTGCCATAATCATAGCAAACCACACCTCCTTTTTAGATATTTTGGCCGTAGGTATGTTGTATCCGAAGATTATTTATTTGGTAAACGACTGGGTGTATAAATCACCCATTTTTGGAAAGGCCGTGCAACTGGCCGGATTTTATCCGGTGTCCGAAGGGATAGATAATGGCCTTGAACATTTAAGAAACAAGGTTGCCCAGGGATACTCATTAATGGCTTTCCCTGAAGGCACAAGGTCTCGGACCAACAAAATAAGACGATTCCATAAAGGAGCCTTTTATTTGGCGGAGAAGTTTAACATGGATATTGTTCCTGTTTTGATACACGGAAATTCGGAAGTGCTTCCCAAAGGAAGTTTTGTTATAAAAAATGGCAGTATAACCGTAAAGATCTTGGATAGAATTTCACCCGAGCAACTAGACTACGGCAAAACTTACAGGGAGCGCAATAAAAAAATCGCAGCCCATTTCAGGTCCGAATTCCAGACACTAAGGAATGATGTGGAAAGGGATACCTATTTCATGAGAACAATTCTTGAGGATTATCGATACAAAGGGGATAATATCTACCGTGCAGTAAAAAAAGATTTAAAAATAAACTCAAAAATTTACGCCCTCCTCTCAAAACGTATTGGAATCTCCGATTCTATAATTCATCTTTCAAAAGATTACGGGCAACTGGATTTTCTATTATCTTTAAATGCCGTAGATCGCAAAATTTACGCCTATTTGGAGGATGAGGAGATAAGGCCTATTGTAGAGAACAGTTTTATTTCCCAACAAATAGCCAAGTTAAACCTGGCAGAATCCATTGATGAGGCTGTGGCACAGCCAGCTGATATAATGATCATTGATTTGGAAATACAGGACCTGGATAGCCTGGCACCAACAATAAAAAATAATATCAGGCTACTGATATTGGTAAAGGACGGAGCAAAATTGTTGGAAAGAATTATATTGTCCACAGGCTTTAAAAATGTCTTTGAAAATGATAATCTTATTATCTTAGAAAAAAACAAGGACCTGGAATAAGCTGTATATGGAGGATTCTAAAAAATCCCCGTATTGAATCAGGGAGTTATATTAATTATTATATGGGTGTAACACCCAACAAAACCAAGTATTGAACATTGGTTTTGAAAATCGTAAAGAATACCATTTATGAAAGAACATTACGACATTGTAATTGTTGGAAGCGGATTAGGGGGATTGGTTTCTGCCCTAATAATGGCCAAAGAAGGTTATAGTGTCTGTGTCTTGGAAAAAAACAATCAATTTGGAGGCAACCTACAAACCTTTGTCCGGGACAAAACCATCTTTGATACAGGGGTGCATTATATTGGCGGACTTTCGGAAGGACAAAACCTGAACCAATATTTTAAGTATCTGGGTATAATGGACCAATTGAAGCTTAAAAAATTGGATGAAGACGGTTTTGATGTAATCACGTTTGAAGGGGACCCAAAGGAGTACAAACACGCCCAAGGCTATGAGCGTTTTGAAAAAAGTCTACTGAGCCAATTTCCGGAAGAGGAAAAGGCGATAAAAACATACAGTAAAAAATTAAGGGAAACTTGTTCCAAGTTCCCCCTTTACAATTTGAACAAGGGCAATCCTTCCTATGGACAAGATGAGGTTTTTAAGCTGAATGCCAAAACCTATATCAATTCCCTTACCAACAATAAGAAATTACAAGCCGTGTTTGCGGGGACCAATTTTCTCTATGCCGGCGACGGGGAACGTTCCCCTTTTTATGTACATGCCCTTTCCGTAAATTCCTATATAGAAAGTGCCTACAGATGTGTTAACGGGGGAAGTCAGATAACCAAAGTACTTATTAGACAATTAAAGAAATTTGGGGGCGACACCTTCAAACATCATGAGGTTTCCAAATTTAATGTCGAAAATGGTGAAATCACTTCGGTGGAAACAAAAAATGGAAAGCAGATAAACGGTGATATATTCATTTCGAATATAGAACCCAAGCTTACTTTAAAAATGGTCGGTGAGGAAAATTTTAGAAAATCCTACACCAACAGAATAAATAACATTGAAAGTGTTATTTCGGCCTTTAGCGTTTACATTGTCCTAAAACCCAAATCCTTTAAATATCACAATAAGAATTTTTATCATTTTAAATATGGAGATCGTGTTTGGGATGCACAGAATTATACTCAGGAAAGTTGGCCAGAGGGGTATATGGTCTCTATGGGTATTAATAAAAAGGATGATGGATGGGGAGATAGTTTAATAGCTATGACCTATATGAATTTTGATGAGGTTAAGTACTGGGAGAACACTTTTAATACAGTTGCCTCCAAAAATGATAGAGGACAAACATATGAAGAGTTCAAAGCATACAAAACAGAAATTTTTATTGCTGAATTGGAAAAAAAATTCCCCAACCTAAGAGATTGCATTCAAACCGTATATGCCTCCACCCCATTGTCCTACAGGGATTATATAGGGTCCCATAATGGATCTATGTACGGTTATGTTAAAGACGTAAACAATCCCCTACACTCATTTGTTTCTCCCAGAACAAAAATCAAAAACCTGCTATTTACGGGCCAAAGTTTAAATATGCACGGAATCTTGGGAGTGACCATTGGTGCAATTATTACCTGTTCCGAGTTAGTAGGAAAGGATTATTTATTGGAAAAAATTTTGGAAGTCAATAAAGCTCAAGAAGTTTAATATGGGACAGATTAAAACAATTCCTATTACAAGGGTCAGTTCTATTAGCAAAGAGGATTTTATTAATCAGTATTACAAAACCCAACGCCCAGTTTTAATTGAAAACCTCACCTCGGATTGGCCTGCACGCAAGAAATGGAATATAGATTACATACAGAAAAAGGCGGGCGACCAAGTGGTTCCACTGTACAACAATGAACCTACCAAAGGGAAACAAAACTCCGCTGCCCCGGTTACGGAAATGAAACTATACGACTACCTTGAAATCCTTAAAACCAAACCAACGGACCTTCGTATTTTTTTCTATAATATCCTGGATAAAATGCCAGAACTAATTAAGGATATTAGTTACCCGGATATTGGATTAAAATTTTTTAAACGTCTGCCTGTCATGTTTTTTGGGGGTGAAGGTTCTGTAGTACTGCCCCATTATGACATGGATTTATCAGACCTACTTCATTTTCATTTTCACGGACACAAAAGTGTGCTTTTATTCCCACCCGAACAGACGAAATACCTGTACAAGGTTCCCTTTTCCGTACATAATTTAGAATCCATAAATATGGATGATCCCGATTTTGATCGCTATCCCGCCTTAAAAAAAGCAGAAGGATTATATGTAGAAATGAAACATGGGGAAGCCCTCTACATGCCCAGTGGATACTGGCACTATATTAAATATCTGGATGGGGGGTTTTCCATTACCTTAAGGGCCCTGCCAAAACATCCTGTATTGTTGTCCAAAATGTTTGGAAATCTATTTTTTATGAGACCTTTTGAGAATACCATGAGGAAAATTTGGGGTCAGAAGTGGGTAGACTTTAAAGAAAAAAGGATGCTGGTTAAAACCAATAATAGGTTTGGAAAAGAATAAATTAAACAATTAGGATGTACCGGATAAAATGGATTGTATGTGTTGTTGTTTTGCTTGGACTTTTTGGTTCTTGTGGAGTTTCAAAATCCCTGAAGGATAGGCCTAATTTAAGTAACTACAACCATCAAATTCCAGAAATAACAAAAACCTCTGATACTTCCTATGTTTATTCCAATAACTCCCTGGCCAAAAACAAACAAGGGCTTTGGGAACTTTATGTATCAGGAGACCCATTGCAAAGGGGTTTAATAACCGGAGCCCTTACGGAAGACCTGTTTCAAAAACAGGAAGCAATATTTTTATCCAAGGTAGAGGAATTGGTCCCTTCCAAAACCAAAAGATATTTCCTGAGAAAATTCCTGGCCTGGTACAATAGAAAAATGTACAAAAACATTCCCGAGGAAATTAAAGCAGAAATTTGGGGGCTTTCCCGTTACGCGTCCCAAAACTTTAACGACATAGCAGATCCATATTCAAGGGTACTTTACCTTCATGGCGCCCACGATATAGGGCATGCTCTTCAAGATCTGGCCCTTGTTGGCTGTTCTTCCTTTGCCGTCTGGGGCAATAAATCCGAAGACGGAAGTTTGATAATTGGCAGGAATTTTGACTTTTACGCCGGGGATGATTTTGCCAAAAACAAAATAATTTCCTTCCTGGACCCTACAGAGGGCCACAAATTTATGTCCGTGACCTGGGCTGGAATGACGGGAGTGGTCTCTGGAATGAACGAGCATGGATTAACGGTTACCATCAATGCAGGAAAATCCAAAATTCCCTTGGTGGCAAAAACGCCCATCAGTATCCTTACCAGAGAAATTTTACAGTATGCATCTACTTTGGAGGAGGCCGTTACCATCGCAAAAAAACGACAGGTTTTTGTATCCGAATCTATTCTGGTTGGCAGTGCCAAGGATAAAAAGGCGATCGTAATCGAAGTCTCTCCCGATAATTTTGGGGTATATGAAATTCCCAATTCCAATGAATTGATCTGCTCCAATCACTTTCAAAGTAATGCCTATGCCGAAGACAAAAACAACCAAAAACACATTTTTGAAAGTCATTCCAAATACAGATATGAGCGTATGGAAGAACTTTTGGGAGATCATAATAAAATAACCCCAACGATTGCAGTGGACATACTTAGAAATAAGCAAGGTCTCGAGGATAACGACATTGGTTACGGCAATGAAAAGGCGTTAAACCAATTATTGGCACATCACGGCATTGTTTTTAAGCCAGAGCAGCGATTGGTTTGGGTTTCTTCAAATCCGTACCAATTAGGAGAATTTGTGGCCTATGATCTAAACAAAATTTTCAAGGACAGTTTAAATCATAGCATTGGATCAACGCTTTCCATCCCTAGTAAAAATATTGAAAAGGATAGTTTTCTTTATACCCAAGCCTATCACAACTATGAAAAGTACCGTGTAGAAATTCATCAAATAAAACAAGCCGTTGCAGATAATAAGCACTTGAATCCCGAATTTCTTGAGGAATTTAAAAGATTGAATCCCGAATTTTGGGAAACGCATTATTGGCTAGGCCTTTACAACTACAATAGAAAATATTATAGAGCAGCCTTAAACAACTTTATAGAAGCAAGCACAAAAGAAATTACCACAGTTCCCGAGAAAGCTGTGGTACATTCGTATATTCGAAGACTAAAACGTAAATTAAAATAATGATCCCTGAAATCGAAAAAGCATCGGCAGAGGCAATTCAACAGTTACAAGAACAGCGTTTAAGGGAGATTATAGAATATACTACCCAAAACTCTGCCTATTATAAAAGAATTTTCAAGGAAAATAATCTACAGGCCAGTGATATAAAGACCTTGGACGACCTAACCAAACTCCCCACAACCTCCAAAGAGGATCTACAACAATATAATGATGATTTCTTATGCGTAGATAGGAAAAAGATAATAGATTACGTAACTACCTCCGGTACCTTGGGTGAACCTGTAACCTTTGCCCTTACAGATAATGACCTTGATCGTTTGGCATATAACGAGGCCATCTCCTTTGACTGTGCCGGTGTTACCGCAGACGATATTTTACAATTAACGACCACTATAGATAGACGGTTTATGGCCGGTTTGGCCTATTTTCTGGGAGCCCGAAAACTGGGTGCTGGAATTATAAGGGTTGGTGCCGGAATTCCTGAACTTCAATGGGATTCCATCCTTAAGTTTAAACCAACTTACCTTATTGTGGTTCCGTCTTTTTTATTAAAACTCATAGAATACGCCCATCAACATGGAATAGACCCCAATAAAGCCGGGATAAAAGGGGCTATTTGCATAGGGGAATCACTGCGGAACGAAGATTTTTCATTGAACACCCTCGCTGCCAAAATAAAGAAGGATTGGAACATTCCCCTTTATTCCACCTATGCCTCCACAGAAATGAGTACGGCCTTTACCGAATGTGCCGCAAGGCAAGGCGGTCACCATCACCCCGAATTGATCATCATCGAAATTCTGGACGATGAGGAAAAACAAGTTGAAGATGGAATGCCGGGAGAACTTACCATTACTACTTTGGGTGTTGAAGGTATGCCACTGCTGAGATTTAAAACCGGTGATATTGTCCAGGCACATACCTCCAAATGTTCCTGTGGAAGAAATACCCCGCGCTTAGGCCCTGTTATTGGTAGGAAGAAACAAATGATAAAATACAAGGGCACTACCCTATATCCTCCGGCCATGTACAACGTACTTAACTATTTTAATGAAATAGACGCCTTTGTAATCGAAATTGACCATAACGACATAGGTACCGATGAAATATGTATTAAAATAGCTACTTCCAACCCTACAAATGACTTATTGCAGACCATCAAGGATCACTTTAGGGCAAAACTAAGGGTACTCCCTAAAATTGAATTCCACGATGTTAAAACCCTTCAGGAATTGCGATTTCCCAAAATGAGCAGAAAACCCGTTATTGTGATAGACCACCGACTCTAAACTGATACTTGGACACAGTAACCCCAAAAAATTCATTTGTAAATCTTCCTTCAATTGCTTACATTCTAAAGCCATACAGGCTATATTGCCAGGGCAATTACCATTTCCCGCCTTTATAGCAAGGTTTTTATGATTATGCCATCGAAACTAGGCTTAAATATATATTTGCATTAAAATTGGTATTACATTTGATTACACTTTGGAACTACCATTACAACCCTATGAAAAAACATCTATTTATATATATCCTAATATTTTTCTTTCCATTAATAAGTCCTGGACAAAAATTAAGCAATCAGGAAATAAAGGATTTGATCAACTCTTACAAAAAGGATATCCGCGGACCTTACAAAGAAATTCGCTGGTTCTGTACGGATGGAAGCATACGCCAACCCAAAGATCCTTGTCCCGATAATATTGGTCCTGGAGTACAGCATGCTACCTATAAAAGCTCTGTTATAGATTTAGGAAAGAGCAACCACCTCTTTTTGGGTCAAATTTTGTCCTACACCTCCAAAGAGGAATTATGGGACGCCGAAAACAATCATTCCCGTCTTAAACAGTACCAATTGGACAAATATTTAAGAACTGTTGATAATGGCTGGATCCTTGAAAGGGGGCAGTACTATCGTGGGGCTACACAGGCAGAGGACGAAGAGGCCTGGGGTGTAGATTTTTATAAATGGCTGTTATCCAACACCGAAAATTTAACCAAAAACTTTTACCTCATTAGACAGTCCTTAAAGGATATTCCACATAATGGCGATGACAATCTGGCCCAAAAAATAAGGAGCGATTCTAAGGTAATATCGGACATGGTCCCAGAATTCATGGATTTAAGGGTTAAAATCCATAGTCAGCCAGATGCCGGGGATATTAATAAAGTAAAGGACTTTAAGTCTAAAAACAGTAACAAACTGACCAACGAGGCAAAAGCAAAAATAGATGCCTTGGTGTCTACCATGGCCAATTTCTACAAACCGGTTGATATTGCTCAAATACAAAAAAATACACCTCTTGTACAGGATAGCCCTATAGGGGTTTCCATAAAAGCCTTTGCGGCCAGTTACAGTGGAGAAACAAATGCAGCAGTGCTTATTCCCGCTACGGCCGAATTGCTTTTGGAGATAAGGCAGGCCGTCCTAAAGGAGGAAAATGCAACCGCCCGTCTTCAGCTATTGGACGCCTCCCTAAAGTTGGAAGAAGTAATATTTAAAAATTCTCCCCAATGGCAGCCGGAAGATCTAAACGGCTTGTTGGACAAGGTTTGCTATTTAGGAATGGCGAATGCCGGTGCAGGATATATAGAGCTGGCAGAATGGGAACAACTTAATCTGTCGTTAAAGGGATCCAACAGCAATGCCATGTCCCTTGGTCAACTTACCACAGTATTGGAAAATGCACGCAGGGAAGTGGAATGGAGCTCTTCCATGGTAAAGGCCAACTATCAGGAGATCGTGGACATTTATACCGGTTTTGAACCTAAGGCATATGGATTTATAGATGATAAAATTCGAGGTTCCATTGCCCTCTATTTAGGCCAAACCGTGGGAGAGCTAGGCGATATCATCGCCCAGGAATCTGCCTTGACCAATAAGGTCATGGACATAGACAATCAAAGTGGCCTGCGGGGTCTAAATCCTGGTTATGCCCTTGGCGAATTGGTTGTAACCGGTGGCTCCCCTGATGAAATAGAGGTATCCTCCGACAAGATTTATATTTTTCAGCGCCCCCCGTCCGATCTTAAACCGGTTGCAGGTATTGCGACGGTATCCGAAGGAAATATGGTGTCTCACGTACAATTGCTGGCACGGAATATGGGCATCCCCAATGCTGCCCTAGGCGATGAAAATCTTAAAAGTCTTCAAAAATATAATGGGGAAAAAGTATTCTATGCGGTGTCCAACAAGGGCAACGTTATTATGAAGTTGGAAAAAGACATGTCCGAGGAGGAACGCAATTTATTTATTAAGATAGAACGTAAAGAAGAAAGAATTGAAGTGCCAATAGAAAATATACGTTTGGACGAAAATGCCATATTAAATTTAAGGGCAGTGGACGCCGAAGATTCAGGAAAACTTTGTGGTCCAAAGGCGGCCAATTTGGGACAGTTAAAAAAAATGTTCCCGGATATGGTGGTCGAAGGTCTGGTGATTCCCTTCGGAATCTTTAGGGACCATATGGACCAACGTATGCCCGATCAGCAGGGCAGCTATTGGGAATTTTTAAATTCCACCTTCAAGGAGGCAGAGACTATGCGCGCCCAAGGTATTGCGGAAGGCGAGGTAGAAAACTACCAATTGAGGCAATTGGAAATCTTAAGGGAGGCCATAAAGAAAATGCCAATGAAACCCCAATTCATTACACAATTGGAAAAAGGGTTCAAAGATGTACTAGGGAAGGAAATTGGCGAAATCCCGGTTTTTCTAAGAAGTGACACCAACATGGAAGATTTGAAGAATTTCACAGGGGCCGGATTAAACCTCACTATATTCAATGTTGCCGCCAAGGAAAAAATTATATCAGGAATTAAGGATGTTTGGGCTTCCCCCTATTCCGAACGCAGTTTTAAGTGGCGTCAAAAGTACCTCCTAAACCCCGAAAATGTATTCCCCTCCATTTTGGTAATCCCCAGTGTGGATGTGGATTATTCCGGGGTATTGATCACCAAGGGCATCAGTTCCGGCAATCCGGCTGATCTTACCATTGCCTTTAGCAGGGGTGCCGGCGGCGCTGTAGATGGCCAATCGGCAGAAACTTATCTGGTTAAGGATATTGGTGGCATTCAACTTTTGGCACCCGCCAGGGAAATGTACCACAATCGACTTCCGGCTGCTGGGGGAACAGAAAAAAGAATGTCCACCTTTGAGAATTTCATCCTAAACCAAAAAAACATTGATGAAATAAGGGCATTTGCCAAAACAATTCGTGAAACTATGGCTACCGAAACCAAATCGGATTACGAAGGGGCCTATGATGTGGAATTGGGATTCCAAAACAACAAGTTGTGGCTGTTTCAAATACGCCCTTTTGTAGAGAATAAAAAAGCCTTGAGTTCCAATTATTTGGAATCTATTACGCCAAAAATCGATTTGGACAAAAGCATTCCCCTTTCTAAAAAAATATAAGATGCGAAAGAATATTAAATATATTGTTTTATTACTAATATGTTCGGCCTTTACCACCATGAGCTATTACCCCATTGATGGTTATTTGCATACAGGGATTAAACGGCTGAAGTATCTGGAGCTCGTTAAAAGCGGGGAACTTAAGTCGACCACTGTTATCCCTCCAGGGGCACAAAAGTCCTACATGGATATTGAACTGAACCTAATATCAAAAAAAGAGGACAGCACTAGCGCCTTCCTAAGTGTGGATGAGCAATTCCAAAAGGACATCAACGCTCTTTTTAGAGGGTTGGACAAGAGTTACTCCATAGCCGTATTGGATATTTCGGATATTGACAGTGTTAGATATGCCAAGCGAAACGAAACCGCTGGTTATCAACCTGGAAGTGTAGGCAAGCTGGCCGTAATGGCAGCTTTGTTTACCCAATTGAAAAATATATATCCGGATTCCTTTGAAAAGCGTTTGGAGCTTTTACGATCCAAATCCGTGAAATCGGGCGTTTGGGGATTGACAGATGAACACACTGTTCCCATTTTCAATCTGGAAACGAATAAATTGCTTAAAAGGCAAGTTATAGCCAGTGATGTTTTTACCTTGTTTGAATGGGCAGACCATATGCTATCCGTTAGTAACAACGGAGCAGCGAGTATTGTATGGCGGGAAGCCTTATTGATGGCCGCCTTCGGAGAATCCTACCCCACCTTGACCCAGGAGGAAGCGGATACCTACTTCACCACAACCCCAAAAAAAGAATTGACAGATTTGGCCAATGACGTGGTAAACCTGCCCCTACGGGAACTGGGAATTACAACAGACGAATGGCGCTTAGGGAGCTTTTTTACTTCAGGTCCCAACCGCTATGTAGGCGATAAAGGGGGCAGTATAGGGTCTCCCTTAGGACTGATGAAATTCTTGATACAGTTGGAGCAGGGCAAGGTGGTGGATGAAGCCTCCAGCTTGGAAATGAAGCGACTTATGTATATGACGGACCGAAGGATAAGATATGCACAATCCCCGGCCCTGAAGCCGGCTGCCGTTTATTTTAAATCGGGGAGTTTGTATAAATGTGATAGAAGTACAGGTGAAGCCTGTGGAAAATATATGGGCAATGTTACCAACTATATGAATTCTGTGGCCATTGTAGAACATCCGGACAATTGCAAATATATGGTGGTACTTATGACCAATGTACTGCGAAAGAATTCCGCAACGGACCACATGACCTTGGCCAGCAGTATCGACAAAATTATTAAACGCTAAATTTTTTAAAGTTACTCAAGATTTCGGCCGCCTTTGTTCTGGCCTTCTCATTGGAATCCTCCAAAACCATTTCCAAAAGGGGGGTAAATTTGGGATCCTTTGTTTTCTCAATTAAGTAAAGTACCGCCAGTTTCAGCTTAATATCCTTTCGTTTTAATAGGGCCAAATAACTTTCGGATTCACTAAGGACCTTTACGTTCAGATTTTTTAGATTTTCTTCGGAAATAACACCAACTTGTATAATGGATTCGGCAACAGGAATCAATTCCTTTTTGAGTTGAATGTCCAGAATATTATCCAAAAATTCAATGGCATGTATACGTTGCTCCTCCTGACCTTTAAGTATGGCATTTAAGATAGGATCCACATCCTGGGGCGGGTATTTTACCCCCAAAAATTGAAAAATTCGTTTTAATTGCCTGTCCAGCCTCAGTTCCAGCAAATGGATTAGGCCATTTCTGGCTTCATTTTCCTCCTTGGTCTCCAGTTTCTCGGGGTTCTTTTTATACTGCAGTACTATTTGGGTATGGATTACGGACAGGGTACTTTGGTACAGGTGACACTCGTCCAAGATCTTATCCACAATAAACTGATCCCTAATTTTAAGGTGGGGATACTTCCACTTGAGGTGTTTTAAGGCTTCAATAGCTTCAATTTTCACCGTATGTTCCATATCCTCTGTAAGTTTCATCAAGATATTGATGGCCTTTTGCGAATCGAACTTTCCAATAACCATAACCACGTAGGCGCTATCGTCCGGGTCAATGTTTTCACTTCTTAATCCCTCAAACAAAATATCAATAATGGGCTCCCCATAAAAGTAGAGGGCCTCCATTGCCGATTTTCTGGTATCCTTACCGGATAGCCTGGAAACAATTAGATCTATAAACTGTTTGTCCAATGTTTTTGATGCCGCCAAAATAGCCGTATTTGTAATTAGAACATTATCGGAATATATATGTGTCTTTATTACAGGGTAAAAGGTTTCAACCTTGGCATTCCCAATGGTTTCAAGAATTGCAAGTATCTTATTGGCCCTTTCCTGCTCTGTATTGGTTTGCGATAATTGGGCAAGGGAATTATCAATTCTTTGTTCCAAACTAAATCGGTCCTGCATTACCCTATTATTTCGCAATTCCATGGACAAGCCAATCAGGGTCGCATTAGCAATGGTATTGTCCTCTACCGATAAATACTTGTCCAAAAGTTCCACAGGGTTTTGTTGATAGCGCTTCAACAAATACCGAAAGGCAGAGGTGGTCACTTGTTGATCCTTATCATAGATCATGGGCTCTACAGCTGGACATAAATTTTCCGTATTCAAAAAATAGAGATTTTCGATGGCCAATGCCCTCACCTTGGCAGACGGATTGTTCAACAGGCCTTTAATGGCAAAAAAGAAACGCTCATCCTTTACTTCCAATGTTTTGTTCAACATATGCAATATCTGATTCTCGTTCCCTGTTTCAAATACCCTGATTACCGTTTCTATAATGGATGTGACCTTTATTTCCGATTTGGTGGCCTTCTCTTTTCTTGTGGGGTTATTTTCCAACAAGCTCTTAAAGGAAATTATATATTCATTCCTCAAATGATATATAAAGTACAACCAGATCAAAATTAGCCCTATAATAATTATACTAATGTAGGTAGATGATATATCCAGTCCATTAATAAAAAAGATCAGAATAAAACCCGCCATCCCTGTAGCTATGCTGTCTACCACCACATCCGTAAATGTCTTGGTCTTCTTTTTAATCTCTATGGGGATAGGTATGGAAAGTAATTCCGTGGCTGCCTTATTAACCGATTGCTTTAAACTTCCGTCCACAATTTTAATAAATACCACCACCCAAAGTTGCGGCACTATCAATAACAAAAAAGATCCCAACAATATGCCCGAAGGCAACCATAATAAGGATTTACCAACACCAAAAGTACCTACTATACGTTTGGTAAGGAACAACTGAATCAAAAGTGAAATAACGCTCAAGGTAGAAAACCAAAATCCAAAAAAGGATGTTAATTCATCCTGATCTTTAATGAACCTAGAGGCGTAATCACTATACTGGTAATCTACCAATTTGGCCACCAAAACGCTTATTCCGATGACTACCGCAATTAGGCTAAGTAATTTGGATTGTTTTATCAACCTAAAAGGGGACTCGGCTTTGGGATTGGAGCGACTGGAAACTTGAAAAGGGTTGAGTTTCAACACTTCGTTCTTCCAGATATAACGGGTAATGGGCAAACAGCACATTAAGAGAGTTGCAGCAACAAACAATAAATCCTCAGTGTTAAGAATAGTGGTCAATAAAGAGGTTAAGTACCCCCCAAATATTCCCCCGCCAATGGCACCGGCACCAATAAACCCAAATACGCGTTTGGCTTCCCTAACATTATAGACCAGATTTGCCATTACCCAAAATTGAGAAGCGGTCAACAACCCAAAAATAGCCACCCAGACGTAGGGTATATACAATGCAAATCCATACCCAAGGTTAAAATTTAAGGCTACTCCAAATATTACCAAAGAAATAACAGATCCGATCAAGGTGCGATCCACAATAATATTCAAAGGATACTTTTCTAAGGCCCTGTCGTAAAAAAACGAGCCCAATACGGCCATTATAGCAGTTAAAACATAGCCCAATGGCAGTGCATCCGAAGAAAGTTCAGAAAGAAAAAGTGAGTTTATAGTAGGTTTTACTATCAATAAAACCGTTATAATGAGGAATATATTTAATTGAAGTAGAAGTGTTTTGGTGAGTTCCTCCTCTTTTAAATCAAATGCCTTTAGTATGTAGGTTTGGAACGTTTTAATAAATGAAATAAGGTAGTTCAATTTTCATACGTTTTAGTAATATCCAACAGCACTCCTATCAAAAACCAATCCATAGAAGATTAGGGCCAAAATTAATTCATTGGCAAACATTATACGAATAAACAAAAGTAAATATACTAAATGGACCTAGTTAACGGCAAAATGTACCCGCTCTGCCTTCAGCACCTTTTCTACAGGCCTTACCAAGTCCCTAATGATTTGCTCACCTCCTGCATCATCTATCAAGGCGACCAAAATATATCGGCGATTGGGATTATTTCCCCAAACCAAAATAGAATCGGAATGAAAAGTTCTCCAAGAGCCCGACTTTCTATATAATCTGGCATCGGGAGCAATATTATCCAAGGTATTTACAAATTTATGATGTAATTCGGGATCTCCCATGATATCCAACATTTGTTTGGACCTACCCTTATTCACCAATTTACCATTGGCCAATAGATAATAATACCTACATACTTGGTTCACTGTGGCAGCATGAGACAAATTCTTTAAGGGTTCCCTATTCGTATCCCCACCACTTCCATATCTTTTACCAACCCATAATCCGCCGCCCCGACTTTCATCATAGAACATATATTTTGGATCGGTCATAACGGACTGTATTTTATTATATCCCAAACGATCGATCATACGGGTAGTTGCTTCATTGTTGGATTTGCTGATCATAGATCGCATATCCTTCTTTATTTCCGGAGTTTCCTTTAGCTCCCCTTTTTCAATGGCATCCATAGAGGATAAGAGCACCGCTATTTTTGGCAAACTGGCAGCATACATCATATAATCACCATTTATACTAGCGTATTTTGCATTTTCAGGATTTGACAGGTCTACGATCCCAACAGCCATCTTGTTGTTGTTCATTAATGATTTCCAATTAGGGTTGGACATGAGCTCCTTTTCCAAACTTTTTTGTAAGTCGCTATTTACCAAACTGGGAAGGGGCCTTATTTTGGCATCGTCTATACTAATGGGTAAGTCCTTTTGCGCCAAAGCGAAACTAGAACAAAAAACAACACATAATATTCCAATAATACGTGCCTGCAATTGAGAATAAGTTTTACCCATCATATAAATACTATAATACTGTTTGTTAAGAAAAAAATACGAATCCTAGAAAAAGAACTACCCAAAAAAAACAATCAAATATATTTCATATTTGTGTTGGGTATTTGTTAATTTTTTAAACTTCAAAAAATTAAATTACACCCAAAGAATATAACGCTAAATTTATCATTATCTGATTTTTATCTGTTAAATTAATCACAGAATATCAAAAAATTATCCCAATAGTCTAAAGAAAAAATATTGACATCACTAGCACTTCCAATACTTACGTTGGAGGTGGATAAAAAGTTTACGTGCATATGGGCAAGCCATCTATTTTAATCATTACGGTTTGCTTGCAAATTGTTATTTTTGGAACAAATTAGAAATACATGTTGGTTATTGGGATTGCCGGTGGAACAGGTTGTGGAAAAACTACGGTTGTAAATCAAATTATAAATGAATTGCCGTATGAGGAAGTTGGGGTTATTTCCCAAGATTCCTATTATTGCGATCTTTCCCATTTATCTTATGACGAGCGTACACAGGTAAATTTTGACCATCCCCGTGCCATAGATTTTGAATTGTTGGGCAACCACTTGCAAGATTTGAAGAAGGGTATCCCTATTCACCAACCCGTTTATTCTTTTGTTAAACACAACCGCACCAACGATACCATTCTAACCCATCCAAGAAAGGTGATGATCGTAGAGGGTATCCTTATCATGACAAATCCCCAGATCAGGGAGATGTTCGACATTAAAATCTTTGTACATGCCGATTCGGACGAAAGATTGATTAGGCGTTTAAAAAGGGACATCACCGAACGTGGCAGGGATTTGGATGAAGTTTTAACTCGTTATCAAAATACGCTAAAGCCTATGCACAATCAGTTTATTGAGCCTACCAAGGAATATGCGGACATTATAATTCCAAACAATAAGTACAATACCGTGGCGATAGACATTGTAAGGACCATAATCAACGAAAAGTTAAGTTAATCACCAATGGGAATAAAAGGGATAAGAAAGAAAAAATGGTTTGGGGTGGTCACCAATATGTATGTATTGGTATTGACGGTTTTTGTGGTTTGGATGGTTTTTTTTGACACCAACTCCCTTCTCATACATTGGGAGCTTAAAAAACAAATAAACAATCTGGAAAAGCAGAAAGAATTTCTGCATGAAGAGATAGCCAAGGATAAAAAAATTATAGAGAAGCTATCGGACCCCGAGGAATTGGAAAAATTTGCGAGGGAACAATACTATCTAAAAAAGAAAAATGAAGAAATTTATTTAATTGAATATGAGGATAGTGTAAAAACCAAGGAAGATGAGTAACTCCGAACTCTTTAGCGATTTTCATGAGATTTCTTCCAAGGCTTGGAAGCAAAAGATCCAGTACGAGTTGCAAGGTGAGGATTACAACAATAAATTGGTTTGGGAATCTCCCGAAGGCATTAAGGTAAAACCGTTCTACAACTCCGAAGACCTAAAGTCGCTCGAGATATCCGTTTTACCAAGAGATAATGGCTGGAACATTGCACAGGGCATATACGCTGGGAATGCCCAAATGGCCAACAAAAAAGCCTTGGATGCCATAAGTAGGGGCGCTGAATGCATCTATTTAACCATACCTTCCACGGAAATAAATATTCATGAACTTCTTAATGAAATAGACCTCGGCCAAACCTTTATCCATTTTAACCTTCAATTTCTATCCTTCACTTTTGTTGAAACGCTTTTGGCGGCTACCGTAAACCATCATCATAAGATCTTTACCAACATCGACATTATTGGTCATTTGGCCAGAAATGGAAACTGGCAATACAACCTTGATCAAGATCACAAAATATTAGGGGAAATTCTAAATTTAAATCACGACCAAACCCTGGGAGTGGATGTGACACTCTATGGTAATGCCGGAGCCAATATGGTACAGCAATTGGCTTATGCCCTTTCACATGCCAATGAATACCTGAATCACTTAAACGACCACCATAAGGACAAACTAAAAAGTGCATTTATAACCTTTAAAGTCCCGGTTGGGAGCAACTATTTCTTTGAAATAGCAAAGTTGAGGGCCCTACGGATTTTGTTCGCGACCCTTGCAAGTGAATATGGAGCTTTGGAGCATTGCCATATTATAGCGACGCCCACTCTAAGAAATAAAACCTTGTACGATTACAATACTAATATGCTGCGCTCTGCAACGGAATGTATGTCGGCCATTTTAGGGGAAGCCGACACGATATTGAATACGCCATATGACGCCATTTACCATAAGGACAATGAATTTGCGGAGCGAATGGCCAGAAATCAACTGTTGATCTTAAAAAATGAAAGTTATTTGGACAAGGCGAACAATGCGGCCGACGGGGCCTATTATATTGAGTCCGTAACACAACAACTCTCGTCCAAAGCATTGGAATTATTTAAACAAATTGAAGCAGGTGGTGGATTTCTTGTACAATTGAAGGAACATCTAATTCAGAAAAAAATAAAGGAAAGCGCCACCAAAGAACAAGAAAGTTTTAACAGTCGCGATAAAATCCTCGTAGGCACCAATAAATATGCATCCAGATTGGATAAAATGAAGGAGGAATTGGAATTATACCCCTTTGTAAAAACCAATACCCGCAAAACTTTGATAGAACCAATATTAGAAAAAAGATTGGCCGAAGAATGGGAACAGGAGCGATTGAAAACTGAATAAAGCTGTTAAGACTATTTTCAAAGGACTATTTTATTTCCAAACAGACAAGTATAGATTAGGACAAGACGAACAAAAACATGGCAAGAAAAAATCTTCAACATATTCAACTGAAGTCCGTTCCAGAAAAGAATATTCTGGATCAAGACTCCGTTTTGCCATATGAGACCGCGGAAGGAATAATACTGAAAAAAAATTATACCAAGGAAGACATTGAGGGTATGGAACATTTAAATTTCGCCGCGGGCATACCTCCTTTTCTCCGCGGACCCTATTCCACCATGTATGTCAGTAGACCTTGGACTATAAGGCAGTATGCAGGATTCTCAACAGCAGAGGAAAGCAATGCATTTTACAGACGAAATCTTAAGGCTGGTCAAAAAGGATTATCCGTAGCTTTTGATCTACCAACCCATAGAGGATATGATAGTGATCACCCCCGAGTGGTGGGCGATGTTGGTAAAGCCGGCGTTGCCATTGATTCCGTGGAGGATATGAAAATTTTATTCCAGGATATTCCATTGAATGAGATGTCTGTTTCCATGACCATGAACGGAGCAGTGTTGCCTATTATGGCTTTTTATATCGTAGCTGCAGAGGAACAGGGAGTTTTACCAAAAGATCTCTCGGGAACCATACAGAACGACATTCTTAAGGAATTTATGGTAAGGAACACCTACATCTACCCTCCTGCCCCATCTATGCAGATCGTTGCCGATATTTTTGAATATTCCAGTAAGTTCATGCCCCAATTCAATAGCATAAGTATATCCGGTTATCACATGCACGAGGCCGGGGCCACTGCCGACATTGAATTGGCCTATACCTTGGCCGATGGCCTGGAATATATCAGAACCGGCTTAAAAGCAGGATTGAGTATTGATGATTTTGCCCCAAGATTATCCTTCTTTTGGGGTGTTGGGATGAATCATTTTATGGAAATTGCCAAAATGAGGGCCGGCAGAATGCTCTGGGCCAAATTGGTAAAACAATTTAATCCAAAAAATGAGAAGTCGCTCACCCTAAGGACCCATTGCCAAACCAGCGGATGGAGCCTTACCGAACAAGACCCGTTCAACAATATCACCAGAACGACCATTGAGGCGGCCGCAGCAGTTTTTGGCGGCACACAGAGCCTACATACCAATGCCTTGGATGAGGCCATAGCCCTCCCGACGGATTTTTCTGCGCGTATTGCCAGAAACACTCAATTATATTTGCAAAAGGAGACCGAAATCACTAACACTGTAGACCCTTGGGCCGGAAGTTATTATGTAGAGAAATTAACGGACGAAATTGTACAAAAGGCATGGACCCTTATAGAAGAAGTGGAAGAATTGGGGGGAATGACCAAGGCAATCGACGCTGGAATTCCAAAATTGAGGATAGAAGAAGCCGCCGCAAAAAAACAAGCCCGTATAGATAGCGGTAGGGATATCATTGTTGGTGTTAACAAATACTTGTCCAAAACAGAAGATGTCCTTCAAATATTGGAGGTGGATAATGCCGAGGTCAGAAAACAGCAATTGGCACGTTTAGAAATGGTCAAGGCTAATAGAAATGAACATGAAGTGCAACTATCACTTTTGGCACTTACCAATGTTGCAAAAGAAAGAATGAAGCCCAATTCATCCAAAACTACCAACATAAATGCTCTGGAAGAGGAAAATTTACTAGCTTTAGCTATAAAGGCCGCCAGGGCAAGAGCTACACTGGGTGAGATCAGCACAGCTTTGGAAAATGCCTTTGGGAGGCACAAGGCAATTATAAATTCGTTTACCGGGGTGTATTCAAAAGAATTAAAAGGGGATGACAGCTTTGGCAAAGCTAGGGAAATGGCCGACAGTTTTGCCGAGCAGGAAGGCCGTAGGCCTAGAATAATGATTGCCAAAATGGGGCAGGACGGTCACGACCGTGGTGCTAAAGTTGTGGCAACGGGATATGCCGATCTGGGTTTTGATGTGGATATTGGCCCCTTGTTCCAGACTCCAGCGGAAGCGGCAAAACAAGCCGTGGAAAACGACGTCCATGTTCTGGGAATCTCTTCCTTGGCCGGCGGCCATAAGACCCTCGTACCACAGGTACTACAGGAATTAAAAGCCTATGGGCGAGACGATATTATGGTAATTGTGGGCGGGGTAATACCCAAACAGGATTACGACTTTTTGTATGAAGCAGGTGCCGCGGCAATTTTTGGTCCGGGCACAAAAATAAGCGATACGGCCATCGAAATTTTGAAAATCCTAAGCACATAATATCTGTAGTCCTTGAACGGACAAAATGGGTTTAAACTTCAAAGTTAAGCTTGGACCACAATTAGGAAATAAGCTCAAGAGTTGGGTTATTCCACCAATGTCCCTGCCTTTTTGGGGCCTAGTTCTACAATTTTCCTACTAGGTGACCCACGATTTTAATTATTGGGTCCCATTAATAAGTTGTGTATAAGTGATTCGTGAAAAAACAATAAACCTCTAATAGCCTGACAACAAATCCCATACAACTTTAACGTACTTTAACTTCAAAGACTACAGTTATTCACCCAGTGTTAACAAAATACATTTTATTACAACTTAAATAATCGTATTTTTACCCCCTAACTTACTATGATAATGGGCAAAATAATTGCTATTGCTAATCAAAAGGGTGGTGTAGGAAAAACTACTACTTCGGTAAATTTAGCCGCCTCTTTGGGTGTATTGGAAAAAAAAGTATTACTAATAGACGCTGACCCCCAAGCTAATGCAACTTCCGGACTAGGATTGGATGTGGATAGTATTGAATTGGGAACCTACCAACTATTGGAACACACCAAAACAGCCGAAGAAACCATCGTTAAGACCTCCTCCCCAAATGTAGATCTTATCCCGGCACATATAGATCTTGTGGCCATCGAAATTGAATTGGTAGACAAGGACGACAGGGAATATATGATGAAAAATGCCATTCGCCATCTTAAGGACAAGTACGATTATATTCTTATAGATTGTGCGCCATCCCTAGGTCTTTTAACATTAAACGCCCTTACTGCGGCCGATTCTGTTATGATTCCTATACAATGTGAATATTTTGCATTGGAAGGATTGGGCAAATTATTGAACACTATTAAAAGTGTTCAAAAAATACACAATCCTGAATTGGATATAGAAGGTATGGTACTTACCATGTACGATTCCAGATTAAGGCTTTCCAACCAAGTAGTGGAAGAGGTAAAAAAGCACTTTTCCGAAATGGTCTTCGATACCATAATTCAAAGAAATGTAAGGTTGAGCGAAGCCCCTAGTTATGGGGAAAGCATTATTAAATATGATGCCAGTAGCAAAGGAGCTGCCAATTATTTAAATTTGGCAAATGAAGTAGTTGTGAAAAACAAGGAGACAGTATAATGGCGAAAGCAATAAAAAAACAAGCGTTGGGCCGCGGATTATCAGCCCTATTGAAAGACCCGGAAAACGATATTCAGTCGGCCACCGACAAGAATGCCGATAAGGTTGTGGGCAATATTGTGGAATTGGATATGGACTCCATAGATGTGAATCCATTTCAGCCCCGTTCCAATTTCAATGATGAAGCACTGCAGGAATTGGCCTCTTCCATCAAAGAATTGGGAGTAATACAGCCAATAACGGTAAGAAAGCTGGATTTCAACAAATATCAATTAGTTTCAGGGGAACGTAGGTACAGGGCATCCAAATTAATTGGACTGGAAACCATACCCGCCTATATCCGTATTGCCAACGACCAGGAATCCCTGGAAATGGCCTTGGTTGAAAACATTCAACGACAGGATTTAGATCCCATTGAAATTGCACTATCCTACCAAAGATTGATCGATGAAATACAATTGACCCAGGAAAAGATGAGCGAAAGGGTTGGCAAAAAACGCTCTACGATTACCAACTATTTGCGCTTGTTACGATTGGATCCCATTATACAAACCGGTATACGTGACGGTTTTGTTAGCATGGGCCATGGACGGGCATTGGTCAATGTGGAAAAAAAACAGGACCAAATTGCCCTTTACGAAAAAATTGTAGGCGAAAATCTATCGGTGAGGGATACGGAAAAAGCTGTAAAGGATTATCAGGAAGGCAACACCAACTTAGCACCGGTAGTGGCCCCATCTGGCAAAGATTCAAAGAAAGCAGCCATAAGCCCAGATTTTATTAGCAAAAATCTTGGTACGTTCTCGGATTATTTATCCGTAAAAGTAGACATTAAGGCCTCTGAAAAAGGTAAAGGCAAAATCACCATCCCCTTTCACTCCAAGGAAGAATTCAATCGGTTAAAAAAATTGATTACGGGTGAGTAAATATCTTGTATCACTGGCTATATATTTTCTTTTTATCACCTTTGGACTAGGGCAGGAGGAAGAAAACAATACCCAGGTATCCGATTCTATTACAACCTCTCTTAAAAAAGAGGGGATTACCGTGGTCGACACCCTTAAAGTCAAAAAAAAAGCCATTAATCCTTTGGCACCAAGTAAGGCTGCCTTCTACTCCGCTGTGTTCCCCGGACTTGGCCAAATATATAACAAACGTTATTGGAAAGCCCCCATTGTTTATGCCATTATTGGTGGTGGAATATATGGCTATATATACAACGACGACCTCTATGACCGTTTTAGAACGGCATTCAAACGCCGCCAGGCCGGTTTTACGGATGATGAATTTTATGATCTGGGAACACCCAATGCCCCTGGGGCAGATCCTGATTTTTCGGAAGCAGCGTTGGAAAGTGCACAGGAAAGATATCAGGAAGACCGGGATTTATGGCTTCTTGTCACCATTGGGATGTACGCCCTGAATATTGTGGATGCCAATGTGGATTCGCATTTAAAACAATTTAACGTGGATGATGACCTTAGTATGGATTTTAAACCATTTTTGGACATGGACGCTATTACCGCCAAACCAGTTTATGGTATGGCATTAACCATTAAGTTTTAATTTATGAATATTGCCTTGTTCGGATATGGTAAAATGGGTAAAATGATTGAAAAGATCGCCCTAAAAAGAAACCATCATATTGTAGCTAAAATTGATTTGGACGCTACTGATATAAATTTTTCCGAAATAGACGTTGCTATCGATTTTAGTATGCCCAACGCCGCTTATGGAAACATTAAAAACTGTCTGGAACACAATGTTCCCATAATTTCCGGCACTACGGGTTGGCTTCAGGATTACCAAAAAGCCGTGGAATTATGTAAAAAAAATAATGGAGCATTCATTTACGCCTCCAATTTTAGTCTGGGTGTCAACCTTTTTTTTGAGCTAAACTCCTATTTGGCAAAATTGATGGCATCCCAAGAGCAATATCAGATTGCCATGGAAGAAATCCACCATACCCAAAAATTGGATGCCCCTAGCGGAACGGCCATTACTCTCGCCGAAGGTGTTATTGACAACACTAATTACACCAATTGGAAATTGGACAGTGCGGGGGACAAGGAAATTCCCATAACGGCCAAGCGTATCGCCGATACTCCCGGAACCCACACCGTTTCATATGAAAGCGAAGTGGATGGCATTGAAATTAAACATACCGCCCACAATAGGGAAGGTTTTGCTCTAGGAGCAGTGATTGCTGCGGAGTGGATCGTTGGAAAAACAGGGGTTTTCACAATGAAGGACGTGTTAAACCTTAGTTAAATAACGTAACAAAGAACGACTTAAAATGACCTAACGATTGATCAATACTTTTACAACTATCAATCTTTAGATAATAATTACCAATATGAACGGCACTCAGTGGATTATATTTATTTTAATTATTCAGGTGATACATTTTTTAGGTACCTGGAAATTATATGTAAAAGCAGGAAGAAAAGCATGGGAAGCTGCAATCCCAGTTTACAACGCCATTGTGCTGATGCAGATTATCAATAGGCCGAAATGGTGGGTTATTTTACTTTTTATCCCGATCATTAATTTATTGATGTTTCCCGTGGTCTGGGTCGAAACCCTTAGAAGTTTTGGGAAAAATAGTTTGCTGGATACCTGGCTGGCCATATTAACTTTAGGACTGTATATCTATTACGTAAACTATTTTGAGGACGTAAAATATATTGAAAACAGGGACATTCATCCCAAAACCGCACTCGGTGAATGGGTTAGCTCTATTGTATTTGCAATTGTAGCCGCTACTTTGGTCCACACCTATTTGATACAGCCCTTTGTTATCCCCACCAGTTCCTTGGAAAAAACCCTGCTCGTCGGTGATTTCCTTTTTGTAAGTAAATTTCATTATGGGGCAAGGATACCAATGACCACTGTTGCCGCACCCATGGTCCACGATACGCTTCCCGTACTAAAGACCAGATCCTATGTTGCGGATGTTGACCCTGCTACCTACAAAACTTCTATTTGGAATAAATTACAATTACCATATTTAAGACTTCCCGGGTTTAAAAAAGTAAAACGAAACGATATTGTTGTATTTAGTTGGCCGGCAGATACCGTATACCAGTTCTTTAAAAAACAGCAAGGGGTACGCAAACCCATCGACAAAAAATCCAACTATGTAAAACGTTGTGTTGGGGTACCCGGAGATTCGTTGACCATTAAAGATGGCTATGTTTACATCAACGGGGAAAAAACCGTTTTACCTTATAGGGCAAAGCCAGAATTCTTGCATACGGTTACCGTAGACGGACAATTTTCGAATGCCGCTATAGAACTTTTGGGCAGGGAGAACCTATCCGGAAATGTAATACGCGTTCCCAACAGCTCTCTCCAACAGGAACGGGCTACCGAGGTAATACAAGCCATGAATTTGGAAAAAATAAAATCCGATTCATCCTATACCTATTACGCGGGCAATGTGGGCAACCAAAAAGTGAAGGACTATTTAAAGTCCGAGGACATGAAGAATATGGCGCTCTTTAATTTAACCGAGGCAGAGGCCAAAAGCTATACAGGCAAGGATGGAATTACCTCTATCAACAAATTTTCCTATAAAAATCCCGATACCTCCGTATTTCCACAAAATGCAGCGCATGCAGGTACTGTAGACAATATGGGTGCGATATATATTCCCGAAAAAGGAAAAACGGTTCCCATTAACATAGAGGTACTCCCCATTTATGAAAAGATAATTAAGGAATACGAAGGAAATGACATTAAAGTGAACGGAAATCAAATCCTCATTAACGGCGAAGTTGCCGATTCCTACACTTTTAAACAGAATTACTATTGGATGATGGGAGATAACAGACATAGATCCGAAGACAGTAGATTCTGGGGCTATGTCCCTGAAGACCATATTGTAGGTACCCCTATTTTTATATGGATGAGTATTGATGGCATCAACGATGGCATGAGTAACTGGAAGGTAAGATGGGACAGGGTATTTACTACTGTAAACGGAGATGGTGAGCCTACCTCCTACTTTAAGTATTTCTTGATCTTATTGGCCGCCTGGTTCATATTTGATTTCTTTAGGAAAAAGAAGAAAGTGGATGGTTAAAGCATCCATTAAAAAACAATTAAATGTACCAATTGTTCAATACAAACTTATCATATATCCCATATCCCATTGATACATTAATCAATTATTACATTGATCAATCATAGAAACTATGACACTTCTGCTTCATCCTGGTTATTTTCCCAATATCGCCAATTTTGCCGCTATTGTTCAAAATGATATTTGTTGGGAAGTAATGGACAATTTTCAAAAACAAACTTTTCGAAACAGGTGTTATATTTGTACGGACCTAGGGATGCACATGCTCACTATACCCATAAAACACGTTGGTAACAGAAAAGGGAAGCAAAGGTACAGTGATGTACAAATGGACAACGATTATCCCTGGCAGAGACAACATTGGCGAACCTTGGAAACAGCGTATAGAACCTCTCCCTTCTTCGAGTTCTATGAAGATGATATTGCCCCATTGTACCACAATACATTCCACTCTTTAATGGATTTTAATTTGAAAACAATCGAGACCATATGCGAATGTTTGCAAATTAAAATGCCCTTGGACAGGACCAAAGTATTTGAGGTTGATGTTACCGACAAAATTGACGGGAGGACTTTAATCAATTCCAAAACAAAGCTTCAATTTCAACAGCCACAATATGTACAAGTATTTGAGGACAGAAATGACTTTATTCCTAATCTAAGTATTTTGGACCTTTTGTTCAATGAAGGTACCAACGCCTTGACCCATCTAAAAAACTTGAACCTAAACCTATCCAATGCTTAGGTTTTGTTTGCATTATGGAATTCATTTTATACTTCCAATTATTATTGGTCTGGTTTTCTTTAAGGAACACCGCCTAAAAATAATCTTGATACTGTTGGCTGGAATTCTTTTGGATTTAGATCACCTATTGGCAGACCCCATTTTTGACCCAGGCCGATGCAGTATCAACTTTCACCCCTTACATATGTATTGGGCCATTGCCGGTTACTTCCTATTACTTTTTTTTACAAAAACCAGGATCTTCGGAATTGCCTTTTTAATACACATATTGGCAGACACCGTAGACTGCTACTTAATGTAAGGTCCTTTCATGACACCCATTTACGGTTGGCAAACTACACCTGCCTCCTGTTTTATCCATATATCGTTAATTGGCCTCACTACCCATTACCACTCAATATTCTTCCTAATAATAAGACTACCACAATAAAAAACCGGGAAAAGACCATTTTAAGGACTTAAGAAAATTATTGCTATTTTGTATGAACTTTAAACAAGAGTAAATCTAATTGACAACAATAAAATGAAAGACCATACATCTACGCACTCTCCTACCCCAGGAAGAAGGGATTTTATAAAAAAATCGGGGATAGCAATTATAGGGAGTTCGCTGACATATCCTGCTATTTCTTTTGGAGCTACAACTGCATATAAGGACTCCCCTCTAAAAGTAGGCCTCATCGGTTGTGGCGGACGGGGAACCGGAGCTGCCGCCCAAGCCTTGGAAGCCGACCCCAATGTAGTTCTCTATGCCATGGGCGATGTTTTTGAAGATCGACTGGAGGAAGCGCATTCCGCGCTGTTGAAGATTGCAGGCGACAAAATAAAAGTGGACAAGCAGAACAAGTTTATAGGTTTCGATGCCTATCTAAAAGTAATCGAATCTGGCGTAGATGTGGTCTTATTAACTACACCACCCGCATTTAGACCAGACCATCTAACCGCAGCTGTTAATGCTGGAAAACATGTTTTCTGTGAAAAACCGGTGGCAGTGGATGCTCCCGGCGTGCACAAAGTGCTTGCTGCAGCAAAAATGGCCAAAGAAAAAAAACTATCCCTGGTATCCGGCTTCTGTTTTAGGTATGACTATCCCAATAGGGCAGTATATGGCCGCGTTTTGGATGGAGCTATTGGAGATATTAGAACCGTTACCACTTTCCGCCATGGAGGGGAAGCCTGGTACAAGGAACGACAACCAGACTGGACCGATATGACATACAACATGCGCAACTGGTATTATTACAATTGGTTATCGGGGGATTTTGTCGTGGAACAGGCCGTTCATAGTTTAGACATGATGTCTTGGGTGATGGGAGATAAAATGCCCATAAGTGCCACTGGAACTGGGGGAAGACAAGTTAGGGTAGACAAAAAATACGGTAATATATTTGATCATTTTGCCGTGGAATTCGAATACGACAACGGGGCTAAAGGGTACCACTTTACTAGACAACAAAGTGATACGTCCCACAAAAATAGTGTTGAAGTTTTTGGCAGTGAGGGTAGTGCCATAGTACATATTGGTCGTAGGTACGAAATAACAGGAAAGAACAAATGGACATATGACGGTGAAAGAAATAATATGTTCCAGACAGAGCACGATGAGCTTTTCGCTTCCATCAGAAATGGAAATCCGATCAACAATGGCGAATGGATGGCCACAAGTACCATGCTGGCCATATGGGCACGTATGGTTGGCTATACCGGCCAGACCATTAGCTGGGAACAGGCCTTTAATTCACAGGAAAGCCTAGGTCCCAAAGTGGATGAATATAATTGGGATTTAAAATGGCCAACACAACCCGTGGCCGTTCCCGGCAAAACTAAATTTATATAATTTACCCAAACGTACTTAAGACGCTACATCCTGTCAAAATAGTACTATGAGCCAAGGCATTCAATCAATTAACATAAACCAAACAACCCAATGAAGATATTTACAAACCTTTGCCTGTTGTTTACCTTGGCAACAAGTTTAAATGCCTTGGCCCAAAGCAAACCAATAAGCTTTGGTACCGAAACCACTTTGGAACAATTGGCCAGCAAGGAAAAGGTAAAAGAGAAACCCATTAACTGGATCAATGTAAATACAGATCCGGAAACTTGGCGAAAAGAAAAGGACATACTTATTTGTTCTGGTCTGCCCATTGGCGTTATGCGTTCAGAAAAGCAATATGAGAACTTTATCATGCTTGTGGAATGGCGACATATGGAAGCAGGTGGAAATTCTGGAGTATTTGTGTGGAGCGATGCCATACCAGGCGAAAAAGATCGCTTACCGGGAGGCGTGGAAGTGCAAATGCTGGAACTGGATTGGGTAAACCAAAATATACGTGATGGGGTAAAGCCTCCCATAGCATACGTACACGGCGAACTTTTTGGCGTTGGCGGAGTTAAAACAACACCCGACAACCCTAGGGGCACCAGAAGTAAATCCATCGAAAATAGGGCACTTGGCAAGGAGCAATGGAACAGTTACAAAGTGGTATGTGTAGATGGAACCATAAAACTCTCCGTAAATGGGAAATTTGTAAATGGCATAAGCAAATCGTCCATCAAAAAAGGTTACTTATGCCTGGAGTCCGAAGGTGCAGAAATCCAGTTTAAAAATTTTAAAATAATAGAATTACCACCCGGTGTTACATCGGAGGAACAAACTGCCAAGAAAGTATTTTAATGGCTCGTTGACGATTGGAACAGTTCCTAGCGCTTATAATAAGTAGGAACCGTAAAGGGTAAAAAAGTTAGGGTTCTTATTTTGTGGGAAACAAACTAATTGGAGTCTATTTTAATCGATGCCATTACCGGGAAATGATCCGATAATTTTATGTCGAAATTTCTATGGGCCGTAATTTCAAAAGCTTCATCGGCCAAAATAAAATCTATTCTAACAGGGTAATATCTAAAATTAAAGGTCCGGCCATAACCTGTTCCCTGTTCGGTAAAGGAATCGTTCATATCCCCTTTGATTACCTTGTAGACATTGGAAAATTGGGTGTTGTTAAAATCCCCACATACGATTTTCTTATAGGGCGCGGCTTCCATATGCTTCTCCACCAATTGCGCCTGCTCTCCCTGTTTTGCAAAGGATTTGCTCAACCTTTTCAGCAACCTCCCCTTGGGTTCATTTGATAATCGCCTTACACTAGGTATGATCCTATGAGACTCCAAATGAAGGTTATATAGCCTTAAGGTGTCCTTATTAACAACGATATCGGCAAAAATGGCATTGTTTCCACTATCGGGAAAATCCAAGGATCCACTATTGATTATTACGAATTTTGAATAAATGGCTTGAACGGATCTCTTTTCACTAGATTTATAGCCGGTAATAAATTTAAAGGGATACATCTTCTTTAGCTGCCTATCCTTAATACGGCTAAACTCCTGAATACCTAATATATCAGGGGCTTCAGAGGTAATAAATTCCATTATACGCCCTTCAGCCGACGGGTCATTAAGCAAGTCGTACTTATTGAATCCCCTAACATTGTAACTCATGATACTAAGGTCCTTTTCCTTGATTTCCTCTTCGGCCAGTTTAAACTTGAAAAAATTTCCCAAGAAGAAATAACCAAGCACCAATACAAAGGCAGATAGCCATAATTGCCTCTTTCTTTTAAACAGCCAGTAGGTCAAAAAAAGTAAATTGAAAAGAACCAATACAGGTACCGTAAGGCTAAGAATAGAAAAATAAGCAAAATGTGTCACAGAAATTTGTGGCACAAAACAAGAAATAAACAACAGAAGTGCAAAAATCGCATTTATGAAGAACAAGAATTTATCAATAAAATTAAGGTTCTTCACGTTTTATTCTTTTCCTGCCTTAAATAAAAAATCCTTTTCAGCTTTGGAAAGACTTTCGTAACCAGACTTGCTAATCTTATCCAAAATAGCATCTATTTTACGTTGCCGACTTTCTTTATCATAATTTTCTGTACTGGCCCCTCCTCGGTTCTCTTTGCGATAAACCGTTTTTAAGGGTGCTTTTCGTTCACTTCGCTTAAATAAATTGGCAATGGCATCCAAAAACTTGGCAAAACCGCTACCTATATCGTTGCCGTTAATAAGCTGGCGTGCATAAAAATAACCCAATGCGGCACCGCCCAAATGGGCCAAACGGCCTCCTACATTACCTCCCATTGAAATTTGAATAAGATCCAACAGCACAACAAAGACCCCTATATGCCACAGTTTTACATTAAAAAAAATAACTCTCACCTCCTGATTGGGCAAATAGGAACAAACAAATATTAGTACAGCAGTAACCCCGGCAGAGGCACCTATCAAGGATGTATTTATACCCAATAGGGCGGGAAATATATTATAACTCAATAAGAATATCATTCCCCCAAGAATTACCCCTAAAAAGTACACATTGAGAAACCTGCGATTATCAAAGAGGTTCATAAATATTCTACCCGCATAATACAGCATCAACATGTTCCAAAAGATATGGCCCAACCCGGAATGAAAAAAAGAATAGGTGACAATGGACCATGGCTGGGTTAGAAAATGAAAAAAGTCCTTTGGAAGTTCAAACCATCCAATAATGCTATCCCCAGAAAAACCAAACAATATCTTTAGCAATCCACTAAGAATAAATACCGCCACATTAATGACTATAAGCCTTTCAGCAATATTTAACCTGTTGTAATAATACCTAATATTCTGATTGCCCATTACCTGTCCCAGCGATTGTTGTTAAACTGATTTTTTTTCCAATACCACATCATTATAAACCCAAATAACGCACCGCCGACATGGGCAAAATGAGCTATTCCATTTCCAAAAATTGAATACCCAGTTACACCTGAAAACAAATCAAGCCCAATTAATACCGGGATAAAATATTTGGCCTTTACAGGGACTGGAATAAACATTAAAAAAAGTTCACTATTGGGATAAGACATTCCAAAGGCCACCAAAACACCATATATGGCACCGG
The DNA here is from genome assembly GCF_018860365.1 of Arenibacter algicola. Lineage (GTDB taxonomy): Bacteria > Bacteroidota > Bacteroidia > Flavobacteriales > Flavobacteriaceae > Arenibacter > Arenibacter algicola_B. Next base: position 196,423 of record NZ_JAHKPO010000003.1, on the reverse strand, counting down.
AAGCTCCTACCGCAGGAGTATTATAAGCACCCAAAAAATTATCTATGGTACTCTTGGAGGCTACATCGTACCAACTGGGACTGTATTTGCCACCAGTAATAATTTCCATTATCTGTTCTTTGGGAATTCCTGAACTTACTAGAGCGTCCAACCCTTGATTAAAATAATAGTAGTTCACGCCTGTGTGGATCAAGGCAGCCCCGATTCCTGCCGAGAAATAAAAGAAGAAAAATTTATTTCTTCCCCACATACGCTCCAGTGGTGAACCAAAGGCCCATAGCGCATACATATTGAACAAAATATGCATAAATCCACCATGCATAAACATGTGCGATATAACCTGCCAAAACCCAAAATTTTCATTTTTCGGAAACCAAAGGGAAAACCATTGGTACATTTGATCACCGTATAATTGAGTTGCCACAAAAAACAACACATTTATAATTATCAAATGCTTTACTGCGTCCGTAATCCTACCCATTTATATAAATTTTTTATCAATATCGTCCTCGGTAATGGTGACGTATATTGGTTTATTAAAAGGACTTACCCCAGATTCCTTACAGGCAAACAAATCGTTTACCAGAGCCAACTGGGAATCGCTGTCCAATATCTCTCCTGTTTTTACCGATAAGGATTTGGCCAAGGTTTTTGCCAATATATCGGTCTGCGAAAAGCCATCAACCACAAAATCCTGCTGATAGTCCGATATCAATTGATCTAGAATAATCCCTACCTCACTTTCCGGGACGGACAAGGGCACCCCTGTTACCGTTACCTCTTCCCCACTAATACTATCAAAAACAAACCCTACCGTGGTTAAACTATCCTGAATTTCTTCAATAATAGCGCAATCGGATTTGGAAAACGTCAAAGATAAGGGAAATAACAGTTGTTGGCTAACTGCCTCCTTGATGGTTATATTTTTCAAAAACTTTTCATAGAGTACCCTTTGATGCGCCCTACTCTGATCTATGACCACCATGCCGGATTTAATTGTGGTCACAATGTATTTTCTCCTTAATTGAAAAGTGGTCGTACCAGTGTCAATGGTCTCTTTTTTATTCTCAAAAATAGAACCTGTAATAGTATCGGATTCAAAGCTTACACTACTAAACCCAGAATTCTTCCCTATATTGGATTCCATTCCAACATATAAGCTATCCCAACTTTTTGTATTCTGTTTTTGAAAGCTTGGCCGTTGTGCTGTACCGGTTCCTGAGCCTTCCTTAAAAGGATTAAAACTCGAATCCACGTTAATTCTGGGCAATTCCGCAGATTTATTCTTGTAGTCATATGGCGTTTCCAGATTTTGATCCTGCTCAAAATCCAAGGACGGGATTACGTTGAATTGTCCCAAACTATGTTTCACGGTAGACCTTAAAATGGCATAAAGGGTATGCTCATCATCAAACTTAATTTCCGTTTTGGTAGGATGGATATTGATATCGATAGAACCCGGATCCACGGTTAAATACAAGAAATACCCCGGATGGTTTTCCTTTTTGATAAGTCCATCAAAAGCTCCCAAAATAGCGTGATGCAGGTATGGGCTTTTTATAAACCTATTGTTTACAAAAAAAAACTGCTCTCCCCTACTTTTTTTTGCGTATTCCGGCTTACTTATATAACCGCTTATCTGTACTACTTGTGTATCCTCATTTACCGGGACCAACTTTTCATTGGTCTTGGCACCAAAAATATTCACAATTCGCTGCCTACTATTGGAATTGGGCAGGTTGAACAATTCACTTCCGTTATTATAAAAATGAAAATTGATAGATGAATGGGCCAGGGCTACTCTGTGAAATTCATCCAAAATATGACGCAGTTCCACATTGTTGGATTTAAGGAAATTTCGTCTGGCGGGAATATTAAAAAACAAATTCTTCACCATCATAGAGGTCCCCTTCGGAGCCACGGTCACTTCTTGTGATATAATCTTACTGCCCTCAATCTTAATATGCGTAGCCACCTCATCATCAGCCGTTCTTGTCTGCATTTCCACATGGGCAATAGCGGCAATGGAGGCCAAGGCCTCTCCCCTAAAACCCTTGGTATTCAGCTGAAAAAGATCTTCCGCTTTTTGAATCTTGGATGTTGCGTGCCGCTCAAAACTTAGTCGGGCATCGGTAACGCTCATTCCTACGCCATCATCAATTACTTGGATAAGTGTTTTTCCACCGTCCTTCACCACTAATTTTATGGTAGAAGCCCCTGCATCTATAGCATTTTCCATAAGCTCCTTCACTACCGAGGCCGGACGTTGAACTACTTCCCCTGCGGCAATTTGGTTGGCAACATGGTCTGGCAAAAGCTTAATAATATCTGCCATTATCGAGTTATAAAGATAGATAGATCGAAATCTATGATGTAAAGAAAAATAAGAATCAGGACGGCAATTATTATAAGGGTTCTAATTTTTTGATTTCGGCTTCCGGATTGTTTCAGATCGTCCATAGCCCTACCGAACTTGCCTTTAAGCCCGCTACGACCGTCCATAGTAGGTCTAAATTTGTCTAGTTTATGTTCTATTTTGTACGGACTTCCCTCACCTTTATCGTTGAAGTAGCGAGGTGTATAATTGAACTTTTTATTTTTGCGTAATTTCGAAAACTTTCCCATAATCCTTATTGTTTCAAAGTTACTCAAAAACAAAAAACATGCCTTAAATCCCTTGCCAAAAAATGTTAACAATTACAGGAAATACGCCTATTTTTCATCAAAACCAACAAGCTCAATAAAGAAAATTTTTGGAAACTAGCGAAGGCTTGCCATTTTTATGGCCGCTATAGCCGCCTCGGCTCCTTTATTACCATGTTTACCCCCACTACGGTCTATAGCCTGCTGCATATTGTTATCCGTTAGAACACAAAAAATAACAGGAACTTGGGTCCTTACGTTCAAATCCATTATGCCCTGTGCAGTAGCGCTACATACAAAATCGAAATGTTTGGTCTCCCCCTGAATTACACTTCCTATGGCAATAACAGCGTCCACCTTCTTGGATTCTATCATTTTCTTGGCGCCAAAGGTAAGTTCAAAACTCCCAGGAACGTTCCATCGAATAATATTTTCCGCATTGGCACCGCAATCCAAAAGCGCCTCCATAGCCCCATCGTAAAGTCCTTCGGTAATTGTCTCATTCCACTCTGAAACAACAATCCCAAACCGAAGATCCTTCGCGTTTGGGATTGTTGTTTTATCGTAAGCCGATAAATTTTTATTAGCCGTAGCCATACTAGTTGTTTTTTGCCTTACCTATAAATGCATCAATAGTCCTAGCTTCATCCGAGCTTGGGTATTCATCCTTTATTCTTTGGAAATATTTTAGCGCCTTACTATTTTCCTTCAATTCCAAAGCGGTAACACCAGCTTTATACAAAAATTTAGGAGTAGTAAAGTCATTGGCACTATGGGCAAAAGCCTGCTCATAATATCCCAAGGCATCACTAGGCTGGTTCAATTGAAGAAAAGCATCACCCAAACCACCTTTTGCCAAGGCACCCAAAATTAAATCATCGGATGAAAATCCTTCCAAATACTTTATGGCTTCGTCATATTTCTGCATATTCAAATAAGCCATCCCAGCCGAATATTTGGCCAAATTGGCTGCAGGAGTACCATTGTACTCTTCAATTATATCCAAATATCCATACTTACCTTCTGCCCCGTTCAAGGCTAGGGTAAATAGGGAATCCTTTTCAGCGGTAGCCGCTAATGCTTGATCAAAATATTGTTGTGGATATAACATTTCATTGGCAGCACTTGCTTCCTTTGGCTTCTCCACAAATTGAAAATACGCCATATAACCCAAAACAGCCACAGCAATCACCCCAATTACACCAAGAATATAATTTTGATTTCTGGAAACCCATTCCTCCGATCTGGAAGCTCCTTCATCCAACGAACTAAATACCTCTGCAGTTGTACTTTCCTGCTCATCCAACAAAATCTCCTCTTCTTTATTTTTAGGTTTAAAACCTCTTTTCTTGTATGTTGCCATTTTTGAATTTTATTAATCGCGCAAAAATAAAGTTTTTATCCAAAACCGAACGGGTATTTATTCGTTATTTTTGGATATTTTATAGTTTCCGGGAGGAATAAAATTAAATATTTTACAAGTCAGAATGTTTCTAAAGAAATTATCACTTATTAATTATAAAAACTTTGCGTCCGAAAATTTCGAATTCGATGCCAAAATAAATTGTTTCGTGGGCGATAATGGGGTTGGTAAAACCAATGTTTTGGATGCCATTTACCACCTTTCCTTTGGAAAAAGTTATTTTAATCCAGTTGCTACCCAAAATATAAAGCACGAAGAGGATTTTTTCGTGATCGATGGGGAATTTCAAAAAAATGACAGGGAAGAAAGGATTCTCTGCAGCCTAAAAAAGGGGATGAAAAAAATCATCAAACGCAATGGCAAGGCTTACGATAAATTCTCTGACCATATTGGCTTTCTGCCCTTGGTCATTATTTCGCCGGCAGACCGGGACCTGATCATTGAAGGCAGTGAAACCAGAAGAAAGTTTATGGATGGCGTAATCTCACAGTCCGATAAGGACTACTTACAAAATCTGATCAAGTATAACAAAACCCTAAGTCAGAGAAATTCCCTTCTAAAGTATTTTGCCGTTAACCAGACTTTTGACAAAACCACTTTGGCCATCTATAATGAACAGCTTCAGGAATACGGAAGTACAATTTTTTCGAAAAGGGCCAAATTCTTGGAAGAGTTCATACCTATATTCAAGGAACAGTATCTTGCCATTTCGGGCGGAAAAGAGCCCGTAAACTTAACGTATGACAGCAAGTTATTGGACAACGATCTCTTAACTTTATTGGAACGGAGTCTGGAAAAGGATAAAGCCCTTCAATACACCAGTGTTGGCACACATAAAGATGACCTCAACTTTGAGATAGATGGTCACCCAATAAAAAAATTTGGTAGCCAAGGGCAGCAGAAATCATTCTTGATCGCCTTAAAACTGGCACAATTTTACTTTATAAAAAAACAGGCCGGAACTACGCCCTTGTTACTTTTAGATGATATTTTTGACAAATTGGACGAAAACCGGGTGGCCCATATCATTAATTTGGTAGATGAAGAAAATTTTGGACAAATATTCCTTAGTGATACCCATGCCGATAGAACGGAGGAAGTTGTAAAAAAAATACATCAATCCTATAAAATATTTAAATTGTAGTATGCGATATGTTTATATTATAGTTATCTTAATTGGCCTTGCTGGCTGCCAAAATAAAGTGGATAAACTGGATTTACCCTATTTGAACGGCTACTGGGAGATAGAAAAAGTTTCTTTCCCGGATGGCAGCGAAAAGGAATACACAGTTAATACCAGTATAGACTACATTGAAATAAACGACCTAAAGGGATATCGAAAAAAGGTACAACCAAAATTTAATGGAACCTACGATACTTCCAATGATGCGGAATTGTTTACTATTTATGAGAAAGACGGTGTTTTTACCATAAACTACGCAACAGATCTGAGCGAATGGCATGAAAAAATTGTGAATCTATCGGAGAATAACTTTACAGTTCTAAGTGAGGAAAACATAAAATACCACTACAAAAGATTTGAACCCATTAATATTGAGTAAAAATGGCTAAGAGAAAAAACGACAACCTTAGGCTTGGTGAAGCCCTACAGGAATTTATTTCTGAAAATAAATTACAAAAGGGAATGGACCGTGTAAATGCTCGTGAAGCTTGGATAAATCTCATGGGCAATGGTGTTAACAACTATACTACGGCCATAGAATTACGGAGCGACACCCTTTTTGTTTCGCTATCTTCATCCGTACTTAGAGAGGAGCTAAGCTTGGGCAAATCCAAGATCATAAAATTATTGAACGAGGAATTGGGAAAGGATCTAATCACAAAAATTGTTCTGAGATAAGTTTCCGTTTTACATTAACACAAAAAAAACACGCCTTTGGGCGTGTTTTTTAATAATATGAAAATAGGTTCTTAGAAAATTTCCCTTCCAGCAAAATGAAATGCACCTTCTATGGCAGCATTTTCGTCACTATCAGAACCATGTACCGCATTTTCAGCTATTGAGGTAGCGAACAATTTTCGTATAGTCCCTTCTGCAGCATCTGCAGGGTTTGTTGCCCCGATCAAGGCGCGAAAATCTTCAACCGCATTATCCTTTTCCAGGATAGCGGATACAATTGGCCCTCTGGTCATAAAATCAACCAATTCCCCAAAAAAAGGACGTTCCTTATGTATTGCATAAAACGCTTGTGCATCCCTTCTGCTCAATTGCGTATATTTCATTGCCACGATCTTGAATCCGGCCGAAGTTATTTTGTCCAAAATTCCACCGATGTGTCCATTCTCAACGGCATCGGGCTTAATCATGGTAAATGTTCTATTTGTGCTCATTACTCTTAAATTTTGCGCAAAAATACGTTTTATTCTAAAACTCACAATATTTGGGGTACATCTTATGATCTATAATACACTTTATCGATGATGACACCCTTTTCAAGATGCATTTGAACCTACAAATCAAAACCATATACCTTTTTTCCACTTAGTCCCTATATTTGTACCAATATGAACATAAGCCACTAACTTTAGGATCCAATCCCAAAAACAATTGTAACGGATGAAAAAAAATTTCTTTAAACTTCTGGCAAAATTAAATAAGTTGGTATTGCCGTCCTATTCAAAAAAACAGCTGGACCTTTCAAAGGCCACAAAAATACAAATGGCCATTATAGGTTGGCGTTACTTAGTAACCACGAATGCCTTGGATTAATATTGTATAAGGGCCTCAATGGGGTAATCGGACAACTTGTCCCTGCCCTTTAAAAACTTTAGTTCCAACAAAAAGTTGCACTGCACTACTTCTCCACCCAACTTTTCTATAAGTTTACAAACAGCTTTTGCTGTCCCTCCGGTAGCCAGTACATCATCATGAATAAGTACCTTCTCCCCTTTTATTATACTATCCACATGAATTTCCAGAACATTCGTACCATATTCCAGGGCATAGGGCTCACTAATTGTTTGATGCGGCAACTTTCCGCGCTTTCTAACGGGGACAAAGCCGGCATTGAGTCGGGTTGCCAATAGGGGTGCGAAGAAAAACCCGCGACTCTCCATACCCACTACTTTATCTACCTTTTTATTTTTGATCATTTCAAACAGGGCCTCGGCTGCGCTCGCCAAGGCGTTAGCATCCTGTAATAAGGGCGTAATATCCTTAAAGGAGATTCCTTTTTCTGGGAAATCCGGGATATCCCGAATATATTTCTTTAAATCCATTTATTTTGGTTGCTGTAATTTTGTGGTAAATTTAAAAAGAAATATATTTGCAGCCCGTTAAACGGGAAAAATGAATTTTTACAATGGCCTCGTGGCGCAACTGAATAGCGCATCTGATTACGGCTCAGAAGGTTACTGGTTTGAATCCAGTCGAGGTCACCACAAGTAAGAAACCACGTCTTTTTAGGCGTGGTTCTTTTTTTTGCGGAAAAAGCCAAACGCAGTTTGAGGTTTTGAAGTAAAACAAAGAACCAGCAGCGATAACTGCGGGGTTTCTTATTTGCAAAACGGAGCTCAATGGAAAACCGAAGGTACTCCAGTCGAGGTCACCACAAGCAAGAAACCACGTCTTTTAGGCGTGGTTCTTTTTTTTTGCGGAAAAATTGGGCTTGCTCAAAATTTTGGCATGAAAATTAATACTACTAGATCCTGGAATCAATCCTGTTCTATTTCAAAAAAACCCAAGCCACAGGATATTTAACTTGAAACTCTGCCTTTATTTTTTTACCCGACTTCCAAGCGAAACTTTTCCGGTTCTTGGGCTAAGCGGATTACCCTTTAAAGAGCTATAATTCCTTCAGAATAGCATATTGTTATACTATATTACCCCAAAAACTGCATAATATTATATTTTTACCTAATATTTGCAAAAACAATTCTTGAAGGTACTTCCCTTTAAAATACCCAAACCAAAAAACGAAGCCCTCATCTACCAAGAAGATCGCGAAAGGATATTTTATGGCCAACTTCACCAACATCAGGAAATACAAATAAGCCTTGTCGTAAAAGGGTCTGGATCTTTTATTGTCGCAGACACCATAAACGAATACAAGGAAAACGACATTTTGGTAATTGGAGGATATGTTCCCCATGTTTTTAAAAGTGATTCCCACAAAAGTGATGAATCTATCATGTGCTCCTTATTTTTTAAAAAGGACGCGTTTGGAAGGCATTTTTTCGAGTTAACAGATATGGCAGAAACCAAGGAATTCTTTAAGGGTTCGGAATACGGATTGAAGGTACTTTCCAAAAAACAGAAAATCACGAAGCAATTCAATAAACTTAGTCATCAGAATAAGATAGAAAGGGTAGCTACGCTTTTAAAAATAATAAATTTGATAAGTACAGCGGAAACGACTCCGCTATCGTCCTTTGTTTATAAAAAGAAATATACGGACGACGAGGGAAAACGCATGAACGATGTGTTTAAATATGCCATGGAAAAGTTCTACGAACCTATTACTTTGGAAGAGATTGCGGACAAGGCCCATATGAACAAGAATTCCTTTTGCCGCTATTTTAAAAAACGAACCAACAAAACATTTTTTCAATTTTTGATTGAAATACGAATTGAAAATGCCTGTAAACTTATCAATAGCAACCCCGACCTTTCAATTTCCATGATATCCGAACAATGCGGATTTAGAACCATAGCCAATTTCAACAGGAAGTTTAAAGAAATTAAAGGCGTTACTCCTACAGATTATCGTAGACAGCGATAAAATTAATTAACCATTAAATTATGGTCAACATCAATAAAAAGACCATTTATTACGACTTAACTGAACAACAACGTAAATAGAATTCTCTATTTATCTTCTCTCACAAAGTCCTTTTTTAATCGGATGGGACTATCCGGCACTCTATTGATAAGCTGCTTCCTGCCGTCCTTTTTAATAAGGTCGAAGGCATCATACAGGTTGCCTATAGGCGTATACGCCTCATATTTAATGGTATCTTTAGTAACGGTAATTATTTGAAACAATTGGGTGTATTCCCCCCTTCGTACCATCCAATCCTGGTCCGCGGATTCGTACATTTTAGGGCCACTAATAGAAACTGCATAAACGGTACCGGCATCGTCCAGAAGTGTCAGACCCTTACCTTCGTTATCAGGATAGCCTCTTGCGTAGGTATGATCATGCCCTTGTAATACCAAATCTACCCCATATTTATCTATCAAAGGCTTTATACCTTCTCTCAGCTCCCAATTGTCTCGCCCTTCTTTGGTAGAATAAACTGGATAATGCGTGAAAATGGTTATCCATTTTTTAGTGTTTGATTGCAATACGGAATCTAGCCATTTTATCTGTGCCGAACGGGCTTCCAAACTTTCATCATAACCTTCGCTATCGATAGAAATCAATTTCATGTCTTGATAATCAATTACAAAACACGTTTCTTTTAATTCCTCAATTGGTCCATTTTCAGGCAAAGTGAATTGTGGTTTCCATAAGGAGGTCAATACACCATCCCTGTATTCATGATTACCCGGCGTCATAACACTTGGCACCGTGGCATGAATAAAGCTACCTGCATAAAACCATTCTCCCCATTCCAGATTGGCATCCCTGTCATTTATTAGATCGCCAGCATGTAACATAAAATCAACTTCTGGAAATTTTCGGTAAGAATTTCGTATTACCCTGGACCAGAGCGATTTCACATTATTTTGGGCGTCCCCAAAATAAATAAAGCTAAAAGGGTCTCCCGAAGTGGCACTAGCCGTGGTATATTGGAACCATTCGCTCCAACCATCGTTGCCTTCCTTTCCATTACCAACCCTATACACATAGGTGGTTTTTGGCTGTAAATTTTTCACTAAAGCTGAATGGTATACCGCTTTTACAAGGGGCTCCTTTCTGTTCTGATTTTGAAAAATTTCACTTTTCGCTTCCACTCGTCTTACGTCTTTCAACAAAAACTCCGGTCCATCGGTCGCTATGGCAATTTCGACAAATCCAGCTTCCACCTGTTGATCCGTTCTCCAATTCACGGCCATGCTATGGGCTGGATCCGCCGTTAAATTGGCAATCACCCTGTCCGGTACTTGGGAAGGAAACATTAGTTTATGGGCCGTTATGGAATCATGTTCCGGATAGTGGCTGTGTGCATGGGAATGGGAGTGTTCAGTTTCATGGGAGTGACTATGTGGTACTTTTTCCTGTTGCGACTTACAGCCTAAGAGAATCGTGAATACAATAAACCCTAATTTTTGTGTAAAGCGTAGTTTTCCCATTACTTTCTGTTTCAATTCGTTTGGATTAAAAAAAATGAAATCCGAATATAATATGATTTCATTGAATTACCTACGGTTTTCAGAAGCATATCTTTAACCTTACGGTATCTTGATAATTTCATTATATATCTTAACCCAAATTGATATCCCCCATTATTTATCCTATATAAAACACTTTTATAACAAGAGAAATATGGTGGATAGCAAAAACAAAAAAACGCCCATTCTAACGAAGGGCGTTCCTTAATATAAATTATAAAACTTATAGTGCAGCTACTTGCTTAGTCAACTTGCTCTTTAAGTTTGCAGCTTTGTTGGAATGAATAATATTGCGCTTAGCCAATCTATCGATCATACTTACCACGCTTGGCAACAAAGTTTCAGCAGCTTTCTTATCCTCCTCTGTACGCAATCTTCTGATAGCGTTACGGGTCGTTTTATGCTGGTACCTGTTACGTAACCTTACCGCTTCGTTCCTTCTAATCCTCTTTAATGCTGACTTATGATTTGCCATTTTCTATTTAATTAATTTTTTTATTGGGTTACACCCCTAAACATACTGTGTAGTCCGTAGGGGAATCGAACCCCTGTTACCAGGATGAAAACCTGGCGTCCTAACCCCTAGACGAACGGACCATTTTTTGGTTTCAAGTACGGACAGAACTTATAAGTTGCCATCAGTACCCCAAAATTTCAAAATAACCTTTAGTAGTCCGTAGGGGAATCGAACCCCTGTTACCAGGATGAAAACCTGGCGTCCTAACCCCTAGACGAACGGACCATCAAATCGCATAATTGCGGATGCAAAAATACAATTATTTTTTACTATCGCAAGACCTAAATAAAATTTTTTAAAATCTTTTAATACGCCTTAGCAAAAAGCACTCTTTTGGAGGAGGGTTTTCCCGTTACCATGCAGACTCCGGCCTCTTCTTTGACATCTATAGGAATGCAGCGAATAGTAGCTTTTGTTTGCTCTTTCACTAATTCTTCCGTTTCCGAGGTCCCATCCCAATGTGCCGATAAAAATCCACCCTTACTTTCCAAAACTTCTTTAAATTCTTCATAAGAATTTACCTCGGTTATATGTGTTTCTCTATAATCCAGGGCCTTATTATAAATATTTGCCTGAATATCCTCCAACAAAAACTCAATTTTAGCCACTACCTCATCGCCCTTGACGGTTTCCTTTTCAAAAGTATCCCTACGTGCCACTTCATAAGTACCATTATCCATATCCCTCTGCCCTATCGCCAAACGAACAGGCACTCCTTTCAACTCGTACTCATTGAACTTAAATCCAGGCTTATGGGTATCCCGGTTATCATATTTTACAGAGATTCCTTTGGATCTCAATTCCTTTACCAGAGGAGCCACTCTTTCCGAAATAGCATCCAATTGATCTTCACCTTTATAAATAGGTACAATTACGACTTGTATTGGAGCCAATTTGGGTGGCAATACCAGACCGTTATCATCGCTATGGGTCATGATCAACGCCCCCATCAAGCGGGTAGAGACTCCCCAAGATGTTGCCCACACATATTCCTGCACCCCTTCCTTGGTAGCAAACTTCACATCAAAAGCCTTGGCGAAATTTTGTCCCAAAAAATGCGAGGTACCGGCCTGCAAGGCCTTACCATCCTGCATTAAGGCCTCTATACAGTAGGTCTCCAATGCACCCGCAAAACGTTCGCTGGCCGTTTTGGTTCCTTTAATAACAGGTACCGCCATGTAATTTTCTGCAAATTCCGCATATATATCCATCATCTGTTCTGCCTCGGCAATGGCTTCCTTTTCGGTAGCATGCGCAGTATGGCCTTCCTGCCATAAAAATTCCGCAGTTCTCAAGAAAAGTCGGGTTCTCATTTCCCATCGCACCACATTGGCCCATTGGTTGATCAGCAGTGGCAAATCCCGATAAGACTGAATCCATCTTCTATAGGTATCCCATATAATTGTTTCGGATGTAGGCCTAACAATAAGCTCTTCCTCCAGCTTGGCATCGGGGTCCACAATAATACCACTACCATCCTCGGCATTTTTTAGCCTATAATGGGTCACCACGGCACATTCCTTGGCGAAACCTTCCACATGACTGGCCTCTTTGCTCAAGTAGGACTTAGGAATAAACAATGGGAAATAGGCATTCTCATGCCCAGTTTCCTTGAACATTATATCCAATTGGGCCTGCATCTTTTCCCATATGGCATAGCCATAAGGTTTAATGACCATACAACCCCTAACTCCCGAATTTTCAGCTAAATCCGCTTTTACAACAAGTTCATTATACCATTTGGAATAATCCTCTGCTCTTTTCGTTAAATTTTTACCCATACCAGTAAGTTTGGCACAAAACTTGCGACCTTATATTTAAATGAAATAGTTCGGCAAAACTAACTATTTTTACAATGTTCAACAATTAAATTTACAGCGATGATACATTCTCTACCCCACCGAAGAATACATATAGCAGCAACTGTTGTACTCCTTAGCATAGTATTGGCATCTTGCGGGTCTTACCAGCAAGCCTCGTATTATGATAATGATGGCATCTATTCCAATAGGACCGAGCAAGTTCGGGTAACCGAACAACGGCCAAGAACACAACAGCCCACCCAAAAACCAAATGCCTATGGCGATTATTTTGGACAAAAGGCCGATGAATATGGAGAGATTCTGGATAGCGAGGTATTCACCGATGTTGATGGATATTATAGTGACATGGAATCCGACAGCCTTGACTATAACCAGGATCTAGGCTATAATGCCACCAACAACGACTATAATGGGTACGGATCATGGGGGGATAATGCCACCAATGTGAACATCAACATTTATGACGATTGGGGTTGGGGCGGCTCTCCATTTGCATGGGGATATGGTGGTTTTTACGGCGGCTTCTACGGAGGCTATTACGGATATTACAACCCTTGGAGATGGAACCGTTACGGATATGGATATGGTTGGAACAATTGGGGCTGGGGTGGCTACGGATGGAACAACTGGGGCTGGGGAGGCTACGGATGGAGCGGTTATTACAGCCCTTACTTCTATTCTCCTTACCGACACTACCCATATTACTATTCCCGCAGTAGGTTCGGCAACAATTACTACAATAGAAATTACGCCTACAGCGCTAGCAGGAGAGGTGTTTACAACTCCAATACCAATCTTAGGAGCACTGCTCTAAACGGAAGATCCAATATAGGCACTGCAAACCGAACAAGCACTAGCAGATATAGAAGCACCACCGGCCGCAGTAATGTCAATAGAACTGGAACTACATCGCGCAGTAATGTTGGGGTAGATGCTTTGGAAAGAAACAGATCATACCGCACCAGCAGAAGCACCAGGACGGTACCAAATTACAATAGTAGCTCCAGAAGCAATCAGACATACAGGAGCAACAGCTCTAGCGGAACCTATAAGGGCACAGCTCCCAGAACCTCTACTTATAGAAGTTCCGGTAGTACGCCTACAAGGTCATCCAGTGGAACCTACAGAAGCTCAACTCCGACAAGGTCTTCAAGTGGAAACTACAGAAGTAGCTCCAGCAGCACTCCAACCAGATCATCGAGTAGTACCTATAGAAGTTCTAGCAGCTCCAGCAGTTCCAGTGGTAGCGTTAGAAGCTCTAGCAGTTCTTCTTCAAGATCTTCGTCATCCAGTAGTAGAAGTAGCGGAAGGCGCAACTAAAAAACATGGTCCCTTATTTCAATAAAAACTTTCAAAATTAAATAAAATGAAAAGGAATTACACTTTCATTCTACTATTGGTATGTGCATTTGCGAGTGCTCAGAACATCAATGATGTTTTAAGGCTTAGCGGAGAAGGTTCCTATGGTACAGCACGTTTTCAAGGATTAAATGGCGCATTTGGTGCATTGGGGGGAGATTTATCCTCCCTAAACGTAAATCCTGCCGGTTCGGCTGTTTTCAACAACAGCTTGTTATCCATAACCGGATCCAATTACAATGTTAAAAATGATGCCCTTTATTTCAATGGTAGCTCCAGCACCTCCTTAAATTCGTTGGATCTTAATCAAGTTGGGGGTGTTTTTGTATTTAAAAGCACCAATGCCAGTTCTCCATGGAGAAAATTAGCATTGGCATTTAACTATGACCTGATCAAAAATTTTGACGATGACCTTTTTGTTTCCGGTAATAGTAATCAGGGCATAGATAATTACTTTTTGGATTTGGCCAACGGAGTACCTTTTGGTCCACTTCTAATACAAGACGGCGAGTACATAGAAGAAGCCTACCTGGACATAGGATCCACCTTAGGTTTTGTGGACCAGCAAGCATTTTTGGGATATTACGGTGGTATAATAGACCCTGTAGATTTCTCGGATGACAATAATACCGATTATATCTCCAATGCGAAATACAGTACCCTTAACCAAGATTACTCTCAGAGTACTGCTGGATACAACAGTAAGTTTACCGCAAATTTAGCCTCACAGTACGGTGACAATCTGTATTTGGGTGCTTCCCTGAACATTCATAGTGTATTTCTGGACAAACTTACCAGATTATCCGAAAGAGGCTTTGATTCCGATTCGGAAATTCAGACTATAACCTTCGATAATTTACTTAGGACCCAAGGAAATGGTTTTTCCTTTAGCCTGGGGGCCATTGGGAAATTAAATGAAAATTTTAGAATAGGTGGTAGTTATCAATCCCCAACCTGGTACAATTTATCAGACGAAACCTCTCAAAAAATATATTCGGATCTGGCGGATAGCGATATTTCATTTATCAACTTTAATATCATTAATGTTTTTGAGGACTATACCATTAAAATACCAGGGAAATTAACAGGAAGTTTGGCTATGATATTTGGTCAGAATGGCCTTTTAAGTTTCGACTATAGCTATCAAGACATGTCAAAAGCAGAGTTAAGACCAGGTTCGGATCCTAGTTTTGCCTCAGAAAACGATTTCATTTCCGATAAGTTAAGTGCCGTTTCAACTTTTAGATTAGGTGGTGAGTACCGCATTGAAGCCTTAAGTTTAAGGGCAGGATATAGATTTGAACAGAGTCCGTACGCCAATGGGGGTACCATAGGCGATTTAAATGGCTATTCAGGTGGTATCGGTTATAATTTTGGAGGAAGCAGGCTAGACCTATCCTACAACTACTCCAGTCAGGACATAAACAAACAACTGTTTGATGTTGGCCTTCCAACACCGGCCAACATAACCAATAAAAACTCCGTAGTAAGTTTGGGCTATACCCTGAATTTCTAAAGAACACAATAGGCTAGAAACAAAAAAGACGGGATTTACCCGTCTTTTTTGTTTTGAAATAAATAGCTATCGCTTCAAAGTAAAATGGGTCCTTACAGAACGCGCAACAATGATTCCGTCTTCGTCCCGTGAATAGTCCATCCTAAACCAGTAGTCCGATGAAGGCATTGGCCTTCCATTAAAGGTACCATCCCAACCTATTGTGGTTTCATCAATCTGTTTAAGGAGTTTGCCGTAACGATCAAATATAAATACCACCGGATCTATCAAGGTGGAGATTCCATATACATTCCAACGGTCATGGATACCATCGGCATTGGGCGTAAAGAACTTGGGATACCCGACCACTAAAAACTCTATAGGCTCCGTAGTTCCACAACCATTTTTATCATTTATAATCACCGTATTTACCCCGGGTGGCACATTATTAAAAACAGGATCATCCTGAAATTCGCCTCCGTTAATGGCATATTCATAATTACCGTCCGGGTTGGCCACTACTATTTCTACAATGTTGTTATCAGAAAGGTCATCCCTAACGATTACCTCCTGCAGTACTGGGGTTCCAAAAAAGGTGATTAGTATATTATCACCTACATCATTTCCAAAACTGTTGGTCAGTTCAACAAAATAGCGTCCAGAATTGGGGCTACTGACCACCAATTCGGCATTGGAAGGTCCGGATCCCGGCAAGGTGGCATCAATAACGCCATCGTCCTCATAATCTACAGTCCAAACAACACTTGTAATATCAGGTCCAAAAGGAGAATTTTGTGCAGATAAGGTGATGTCCGGATCATCCTCACAAGCAATTATATCCAATCCCAAAAATTCGTCACGTAAGGTACAATCCAACGCATTATCTTGATCGGCATCAACCGAACTACCCGTAAAAGTCAATGAAAATTGCTCGGCATCATCATCGAAATTGGTGTTGAAATTATTAATGAAAATATAGTAGATTTCTCCTGGGAGTACATCTAACCATTCGTCATATGTGTTTTGGCTTTGCTTTAAAAAAGGAGCACCCACATCCCCATTCTCCGGATTAATCCCTATTCCCGTGAAACGCGTATTATTGGCTTCATAATTACAACGGATAGGTTCTGATCCACTTCCTATAATCGAACAGAAATTTTGCCCACTGGTCTGATCATAAGGACCATAAACCGCAAAGTCCCACTCCGCTGTTATTGTAGTACCCGTTACCGGCAAAGCCTCTATGTCAAAACCTACCTGACCGCCTGTACCTGCTCTAAAAACGAACCAAGAGGTGTTGTTTTCGATATTCGCAGAACTTACACTTCCTTTCTCCAAACAACCACTTTGCCGAATTACATCAGGATCAAAGTCGTCTATATCACCACTGCCATCAACAATTGGCATAATTGGCTGGCCATCTGCACAAACAGGAATAGCACTCCTACAATCCGGTGAATTTTGTGCAACTATATTACTGACAAACAGTAACATAACACATATAGAACAGATAAGTGTCCGCATAGAAATTGGGGCTAAATACATACTTAAATCAAGTATAATAACTCTTATGAAAATGATTTAGTATATAGGAGGTATATTTTATCACAAAAACTTGGCCTTTTTTATATGTATCCATTGTGGCTTTGCCAGTCCCGGATACCCATCGTTTGTACGCAATTATTAAATAGCATTTGCAGACAATGGCCATCAAGATTGGCAGGATAGATATGAGTTACCGCCCCACCAATTTAGTATTAACGTTTTAAGGAAAAATGATTATTAATATGCTTTGCCATGATACGCTGACCATCTTGATCCTTAAAACTAAGCTTGAACCAATAATCGTCCGAAGGCAATGCCACACCATTATAGGTGCCATCCCAACCCATGCTATTTTGGGACAATTGTTTAAGCAACTTTCCATACCTATTATAAACCGTTAATATAGGTTCTTCCAAGCTGGAAATACCTACAATGTTCCAAACATCGTTTGCCCCGTCCCCATTGGGGGTAAAAAACTTAGGAAACCCCACCACAACAATGGTTTCCGTGGCAGATCCGCAACCATTCAAATCGCTCAATGTAACGCTATGCCTACCGGGAAGTACATTATAAAATTTATTATCTGGCTGATATGTCCCTTCATCCAAACGATATTCAAAATCGCCCTCCCTATCGGAAACTATCGTAACGGTATTGCTATCCTGCAGATCCTCTATTATCACCTCCTTTATATGCGGTGTTTTTGAAGCATAAACATTAATCATAAAGGTATTGTCACATGCTGAAACACCAAGCTTATCGGTAATCGTCAAGGAATATTCCCCGCCCTGGGCAACTGTTATACTGGAAGTTATTTCACCTGTACTCCAAAGATAATTATATTCTGGATCCGGGACCGCCTCCCCAATTACAGCATTGACCTCCCCTTCGCAGAGAAAAACCTCCAAGGGAAAATTAGGAGCCAAAGGTTTATGAACCGTTAATTTAAAATCCTCTGAAGCATCATAGCATCTGGGATTCTGTACGGAGGTAGCCCTGATATATATCTGTTGTTCCCCAGCCTGCAACCCATATTCCAAAGGCAGGGCATTTACCCCTGCATCCGCATCGGCCAAACTGCTATGATAGGATATAATTACGTCATTCGCAGATTGTCCGCCCAATGCCATTTGATCCTTATCACTTAAATAAAAATAACCGGAATCTAGGCACAGGTGTTCATCATCTACAGGAGATGTTGTAGGCGCTTGGGAAAACCCCACTTGCACATCACTAATTATATTATTCTGGGACTGGGTTATTACTTCCACTCGGTAAAAAGCGGCTTCCAACACATTTAAGGTAGCGGATACTTCCCCTGGAATTACAGCATAACCATTTCCTACATCCTTATACCAGGTATAACTTACTACATCGGCAGTAGAGGCATCCAAAACAATGTTTTCATTGTTACACGCCGCAATTGGAGGCCCCAAAAGATTGTTGATTATTGCACAATCCAATGCATCATAAGGATTGGTAACAAAGATTTGACCTGTGAACTGAATGGAAAAGCCAGAATTAATATTACTAAAATTATTCACCAACAAGTAGTAATCTTCACCGGGCAAAACCTCCAACCATTCTTCGTATTGAACATTATCCGTTGCACCTTGAGGGTCCTCCCCTACACCAATAAAACTATTGGCATCCCTATTATCAAAAAAATTACAGCGTATGGGGTCACCCAAGGAATTGCAATCACTGGCCTTATAAAGGGCAAAATCCCAATCTTCGTTAGAATCGAAACCAATATTAAATCCTAATTGTCCAGAGGCACCCGTCCTAAATCTATACCACGCAGCATTGGATTCAATTGCGCCTGAAGGTGTTTTTTCCAAACAACCGGATTTCCCGGCACCTTTAAAGTCATCAGCACCATAGCCATTAGTACCGCCGTTGACCGGTGTATTGTTGCAAATAGGCACCGCATTTGAGCAATCCGGAGCCACTTGGGCCTTGGCCAAAGTAGTACCTAGACACCAAATAACACCTAAAACGACGACCAACCTGTTCATGAATACCTATAAAATTTGGGAATTTCAAAAGTAACACCCTAGTTTAGTTAACACTAATTTATGTTGTGTAAGTAAGCAAACTTGGTATAAAGTGGCATATAATGTATATCTTTGCTGCCTTAAAAAGCAATATTTTAATGAAAATCGACAACGCATTGGAAAAGCATTTTGAAGAGTTAGGGGACGATCACGTTTCCGCTGCTGAGGACACACCTTTACGTAAGGATGCATTTGTGCTAAGTGATGAAGAAAAAATAGCCCGTATCAGAGGCAGTGTAAACGAAATAATGCTGACTTTGGGCCTCGACCTAGAGGACGACAGTTTAAAGGGAACCCCGAATAGGGTGGCCAAAATGTTCGTCAATGAAATTTTTGGGGGACTAAATCCAAAACGACGGCCCAAATCATCCACCTTCGACAATAAATACAAGTACGGTGAAATGTTAGTGGAAAAAAACATAACACTATACTCCACCTGCGAACATCATTTATTGCCAATAGTGGGGAAAGCCCACGTGGCCTATATTTCCAAAGGTACCGTTGTTGGCTTGTCCAAAATGAACAGGATAGTGGATTATTACGCCAAAAGACCACAGGTCCAGGAGCGACTAAATATTCAGATCGTAAGGGAACTTCAAGAGGTTTTAGGAACGGAAGATGTTGCCTGTGTTATAGACGCCAAACATTTATGTGTAAATTCCCGGGGCATACGCGACATTGAAAGTAGTACCGTAACGGCAGAATACGGTGGAAAATTTAAGGAAGAGGCCGTTAGACGAGAATTTTTAGACTATATAAACATCGATACCAAATTTTAATTGTCCCGCTTAATAATGTCTTTGTACCAAACTCAAAAATTAAAAGTTTACAATTCCCTTACGGGAGAAAAAGAAGTTTTTGAACCTTTAAGCGAGGGTCATGTAGGCATGTACGTCTGTGGACCTACCGTTTACAGCAATGTACATTTGGGCAACTGCCGAACCTTTATGTCTTTCGACATGATCTTCAGGTATTTAAAGCATTTGGGTTACAAGGTGAGATATGTCCGGAATATTACAGACGCCGGGCATTTGGAGAATGATGCGGAAGACGGAGAGGATAAGATTGCCAAGAAAGCGAGATTGGAACAATTGGAACCCATGGAGGTGGTTCAACAATATACCCTGGATTTTCACAGCATATTGCAAAAATTCAATTTATTGCCCCCAAGCATTGAACCTACCGCCACCGGACACATTATTGAGCAAATTGAAATCATAAAGAATATCCTGGAAAAAGGATATGCCTACGAAATTAACGGGTCTGTTTATTTTGATGTTGAAAAATTCAACAAGACCAATGAGTACGGTAAATTAAGTGGGAGAAAATTGGAGGATATGATTGCCAATACCCGTGAATTGGCCGCTCAGGACGAAAAAAAGAGTCCACAGGACTTTGCGTTGTGGAAAAAAGCGGAAGCCCAGCATATAATGCGTTGGCCTTCCCCCTGGGGAGATGGTTTCCCTGGCTGGCATTTGGAGTGCACGGCCATGAGCACCAAGTATCTGGGAGAAACTTTTGACATACATGGTGGCGGTATGGACCTTAAATTTCCACATCATGAATGTGAAATTGCCCAGGCCGAAGCTTGCAACGGACATGCTCCCGTAAAGTATTGGTTACATGCCAACATGCTGACCTTGAACGGCAAAAAAATGGCCAAATCTACCGGAAACAATATCTTGCCCAATGAGATGTTCTCTGGCGAGAATAAAATCCTAAGTAAACCATACACACCATCCGTAGTACGCTTTTTTATGATGCAGGCGCACTATACCAGTATATTGGACCTAAGCGACGAAGCGCTTTCCGCATCCGAAAAGGGGTTTCAAAAATTGATGGATGCCATTGGCAGCATGGGTAACCTAACTACCAGTTCGTCATCCAGCTTTAATGTGGAGGAGTGGAAACAGAAGGGTTACGATGCCATGAACGATGATTTCAACACCCCTATGCTAACGGCCAATTTGTTTGAAGCTGTAAAACGCATCAATTTAATAAAAGAGGGCAAGGAAACTATAACCGAAAAGGACAAGGAACTTTTCATAGAGGCCATGA
This sequence comes from Arenibacter algicola, assembly GCF_018860365.1. Classification (GTDB taxonomy): domain Bacteria; phylum Bacteroidota; class Bacteroidia; order Flavobacteriales; family Flavobacteriaceae; genus Arenibacter; species Arenibacter algicola_B. Next base: position 175,205 of record NZ_JAHKPO010000003.1, on the reverse strand, counting down.
ACGGTTTTGTTTTTGATGTATTAGGTTTGGAAAATCAAAATAGCGCTATGCTTAATTCCGATAAATTAAGCAGTGTAGTTGGCCTTCTTATTCAGTTGCGAAATGAGGCACGGGCCAATAAAGATTTCTCCACATCGGACAAAATAAGGGACCAACTTGCAGGGATGGGCATTCAATTGAATGATGGAAAAGACGGCACTACCTTTAGTCTCAGCTAAAGTAGATATCTACCCATAACAGAATTGGCTTTTATACGAAAGTGAAGCGTTTAATCTTTGCGGAAAATTTTTATAGAGTACATTTTCCAGATTAATACGAAATTTCTAAACAGATGAAAAAAATATTAATTGCCCCTTTTGTGCTGTTGGTGAAGTTTTACCAAAATTTCATCTCCCCACTTACCCCGGCCTCTTGCCGCTATTCCCCTACCTGTTCACAATACACTTTGGAAGCCCTACAAAAACATGGCCTGTTCAAAGGTGGCTGGTTGGCCTTAAAAAGGATTTTTAGTTGTCACCCTTGGGGTGGAAGTGGTTACGACCCGGTACCATAGTTTTTTTATTTCCGGATTCCTGGTTTAATAATAATTTATCAAGCCAATTTTAACATAATTGCACACAGAGGCAGCAAAGCTTTTCTAAATATATTCCTGTCCGCAGATCCAAATTAACCTATTTCCGACCTCAATTCTTTGCAGTATTTACTTATCTTAGTCCCTTAAAAAATCGTAGATGTACTTTTTAGGCTTTACTTGGAATCCCGCCGATACACTTTTTAAAATTGGGGTAATACAAATAAAATATTACAATCTTCTTTGGATAATCGCTTTCGCATTGGGCTGGTATCTCATGAAGAAGATATTCTTAAAAGAAAAAAAATCCCTGGAGCAGTTAGACTCCCTTTTTATTTATACCGTTCTGGCTACCATGTTGGGGGCAAGATTAGGCCATGTGTTCTTTTATGATTGGCCATATTACCAAAACCATTTATTGGAAATTTTGCTGCCCATTAGAGAAAGTGCCGATAGCACACTTTTCGGGTTTATTAATGGTTACGAGTTTACAGGATTTACCGGTTTGGCAAGTCACGGAGCAGCCATTGGAATTATCATTGGCATGTACCTCTACACCAGAAAATATCCTGAATTTAAAATTCTATGGATCCTGGATCGCATTGTAATTCCAGTATCCATTGGTGCCTTTTGTGTTCGATTGGGGAATTTCTTCAATTCGGAGATCAACGGTAAACCTGTGGAAAAATCTTTTGCCCTGGCCACTAGGTTCGTACGCGATTCCGACGACATGCCTGCTTACAAAGCATTATCCATTACCAAAGAAAAAACGGTAAATGCTGCTTACAATCTAATTGAGAAAGACCCTAGGTTTGCCGAGTATTTGGAGGCTATTCCCTATAGGCATCCAGCCCAACTCTATGAAGGGTTTTGCTATATTTTTGTCTTTGCCATTTTGTATTATTTATATTGGAAAACCGATAAAAAGGATAAACTTGGGTATCTTTTTGGGGTATTCCTGGTGCTATTATGGACGGTGCGCTTCTTTGTGGAATACGTAAAGAAAAGTCAGGGCGGATTTGAAGAGTCACTTGGTTTGCTATCTACCGGTCAATGGTTGAGCATACCATTTATTTTAGTTGGATTCTATTATATCCTTAGACCAAAATCGGGCACCTCAAAATAGTAAACTGGAAAAGATTAAAGGCGCCTGGACCAAACAGTAATTGTAAAATGAGAAATAATAAAATCTATCTACTTTTTGTTGTTTGTTTTATCATTCAGCTTTCCTGCAAGGAAGAATCGAAAAAAGCTATAAAAACAGCTCCGGTTACCTTTAAGAAAGAAGGCGATCTCCGCATACTGAAGAAGGAATCGGATTCCGTTTTAACTACTTTGGACATAGAGATAGCAGATACCGACTACGAAAGGGAAACAGGACTCATGTACCGTAGTTCCATGGAGCCGAACCAGGGCATGTTGTTTGTTTTTGATGATGTTGCCATGCATTACTTTTATATGAAAAACACTGAGTTTCCCTTGGACCTTATCTTTGTGGACGACCAATTGAAAATTGCCAGTTTTCAAAAAAATGCACAGCCCTTTAATGAAAGCAGCTTGCCCTCTAAAGTTCCCGTAAAATATGTTCTGGAAGTAAATGCTGGCATGTCGGACAAATGGTCTTTAACCGTAGGGGATTCCATTGCATATAGGAAAACACCATAATTGGCAAGTAAAATTGTTGTATTTGGGATTGAAAGTAAAGCATGCCAAATGGTTTAGATCCTCATAAAATGCCTATTTTAGTGAGTTCAACCAACAAAAATACCAACCCTTTGTCTGCCTATAAAAAAGTGCCCCTAACTCTTTTAGCCCTTGTTTTGGCCTTACCCCTTGCTGCTCAGAAAAAAAACCAATCCTTTCAACTCCATATCCACAAGACTACTGCAGCTATAGAAATAGATGGCATTGGGAATGATTTGGCCTGGCAGGATACCGATGTGGCAACCAACTTCTACATGGTATTGCCCATGGATACCGGAATGGCGAATGAACCCTCTGAAATCCGGATGACCTACGACGACAATAACCTCTACCTTTTAGCTACTTTTTACAACGCCACCAAAGGCCCTTACTATGTAGAATCATTACGACGCGATTTTATTTTTGGAAAAAATGACAACTTTTTATTATTTATGGACCCCTTTAACAACCAAACCACCGGTTATTCTTTTGGCTCCAACGCGGCAGGCGCCCAATGGGACGGCACCATGCACAGTGGCGGAAATGTAGATCTCAACTGGGACAGCAAATGGGTATCCGCAGTAACAAGCGATGATGAAAAATGGGTCTTCGAAATGGCCATCCCCTTCAAATCCATACGTTATGAAGATGGCGTTACCGAATGGGGCATTAACTTTAGTAGACTGGATTTAAAATCGGGTGAAAAATCGAGTTGGACACCAATTCCCCGACAATTTCCCACGGCATCGTTAGCCTACACCGGAACTTTGGTATGGGACTCCCCTCCTCCCTCCCCAAAAACAAATTTTTCCATTATTCCATATGTATTGGGCGGTATTAGTGAAGACATGGAAAATAACACGGATACCCAATATGACAAAAAAATTGGAGGCGATGTTAAATTCAGTCTTAGTACCTCCTTGAATTTAGACTTGACGGTAAACCCAGATTTCTCCCAGGTAGAGGTAGATCGACAGGTAACCAATCTTGACCGATTTGAACTTTTTTTCCCAGAAAAAAGACAATTCTTCTTGGAGAACGGGGATCTGTTTGCCAACTTTGGATATGCCACCATACGCCCCTTCTTCTCCAGGAGAATAGGATTGGGTGTACCCATTAGAGCTGGTGCAAGGGTAAGCGGAAATCTCAGTAACAAATGGCGGATGGGGTTAATGGATATGCAAACCGCCAGTATAGAGGAAACAGGACTTCCCAGCCAGAATTTTGGGGTGCTCTCTTTACAAAGAAAAGTTTTTGCCCGTTCCAGCATTGGCCTAATGTTTGTAAACAAGGAGTCTATTAATTACCCTCAGGATACGGATTCCATTAGAACAGTTTTTCCAAGGTTTAATCGAAATTTGGGATTGGAATATAATTTGGCCTCCGCCAATAATCAATGGACAGGGAAAGCCTTTTTCCTGAAGTCGTTCGCCCCCAACAAAAATGGAAACGGATTTACCCAAGCCGCGCATCTAGAGTATAAAAGCCGTAAATGGAATTGGCGAATACAGGAAGAGTCCGTCGAAGACAATTACACAGCCGAGGTTGGCTTTGTTCCGCGAAATGGATATATCAACATAACCTCTTATGCAGGGCTTTTATTCTTTCCAAAGAAAAGCACTATTTTAAGTCATGGCCCTAAACTAAGCACCAGCTATTTTTTTAATGAAAAATTGGAGCGTACCGACAATATTAACCTTTTAGAGTACCTGTTGGACTTTAGGGACCGTTCCAAATTAAACTTTGGCGTATCCGATGAATACGTGGAACTACTATCCCCTTTTGACCCAACAAGATCGGGCAAGGAATCCTTGGATATTGGAACCCGGCACCATTGGAACGCCTATACCTTCGATTTTATTTCCAAGCCACAAAGTATGTTTACCTATTCCTTTGGCGGACGTTTTGGAGGATATTATTCCGATGGCAATAGAACGAGCCTTATAAGCGAATTGGGTTACCGCTTTCAGCCATTTGTAAGTCTAAGCAGTAATTTAAGTTATAACCACATTAATCTACCGGCGCCATGGAACAACACAGAATTTTGGCTAATTGGCTCGGAGGTAGATGTTACCTTTACCAATAAATTATTCTTTGCGACCTTGTTCCAATACAATGAGCAATCCAAAAACTTTAATCTAAATTCGCGGTTTCAATGGCGCTATAAGCCCGCCTCCGACCTATTTTTGGTGTACAGCAACAACTACCTTATCGAACCCCTTGAAGGAAGAAATTGGGCTTTGACATTAAAATTCACTTATTGGTTCAATAAATAAAGCCAAAAATCGCAAAAAATAAATTGATCATATATTCCGTTGAATTGTATAAAATGCCATTAATGATGAACAAAAGAATACACTGGGCCGTATTTATCAGCAACAACTCACATAAGGACCAGTTCATAAAAAATGTATTGGAAGGTCCCCTCCCTGAAGGATTTGACGCCCTGGAGAATTTAGATGGGGCCTTATTCTCCAAAATAACCCTAAACCAATTTATAGACGAAGAGGAAAGGCACGGAATCCAGATTATCAATAAAAATTCACAGCAGTTGCTTAAGACGATGTCCAGCGGGGAACAAAAAAAGGCGCTATTGAAATATATCTTTCATTTAAAGCCCGATTATATTGTTTTGGACAATCCCTTCGACAATTTGGATAAGAACGCCCAAAAGGACCTAAAAACCTCTCTTGACCATATTTCAAAAAACACCTATATTATTCAGCTTATAAGCAGAAAAGCCGATATTTTACCGTTCATAACCCAAGAGATGATTTTGGAAGGATCTACAATACGACCGCTTACCAGTGGATCCAAAGCAAATAAGGAATACAACCCATCCATAGATTCTTCTTTTGCCGGTAGAATTCCCATGCCCATTACACCTACGGATTATGAAGAATCCATTTTGATAGACTGCAAGGACATAAGCGTAATATATGGGGACAAAAAAATACTGGACAATATTAATTGGACTATTAAAAAAGGGGAGTTTTGGCAACTCATAGGCCCAAACGGAAGTGGAAAATCAACACTGCTCTCCATGATTACCGGAGACAACCACAAAGGCTACGGACAACAACTGTACCTTTTTGGACAGCGCAAAGGCAGTGGGGAAAGCGTTTGGGACATTAAGAAAAGGATTGGGTACTACACCCCTGCCATGACCGATAAATTTTCGGGCCTACACTCTTGTCTAAACATGGTCATTTCCGGGATGAACGATTCTGTTGGACTCTATCTAAGAGCCACTGAAAACCAGAAGGCCTTGGCCAAAGAATGGCTAATTATACTGGATATGTGGCATCTTAGGGACGTTCTATTCGCCGACCTATCTGCAGGGCAACAGCGTATGGTCATGACCGCTAGGGCTATGATAAAACACCCTCCCCTGCTAATTTTGGATGAGCCTACCGCAGGGCTGGATGATGAAAGTGCGTTGCTTTTTATATCCCTTGTCAATAAAATTGCAAAGGAAAGCAAGTCTGCCATTGTCTTTGTATCCCATAGGAAAGAACCAGGCTTGGAACCCCAATTTATCTATGAACTAGAAACATCTCCCGAAGGATCCCATGGAAAAATAATATAAAAAAAGGCCGCTGATCAGCGGCCTTTTGTATTATAGTTGGTCAGAGAATACTACTCTTCCTTTCCTATTTGAGTTTTCTTCTTTAAAGTATCGAACATTACTGGAGTTGCAATGAACAAGGAGGAATAAGTACCCACAATGATACCTATAATCATGGCAAACATAAATCCTCTTAGGGATTCACCGCCAAATATGAATATTGCCAACAACACTACCAAGGTGGTCATGGACGTATTCAAGGTCCTACTTAAGGTACTGTTCAGGGCCAAGTTGGTATTCTCTCCTGCTTTCCATCCCTTTTCAGCTATAATCTCCCTAATACGGTCAAAAACTACCACAGTATCATTCAGGGAGTAACCAATAACCGTAAGTATTGCAGCGATAAAGGCTTGGTCAATCTCCATATTAAAAGGCATAAGCTTACCAAAAATGGAGAATACACCCAATACAATCAATATATCATGGAATACAGCCGCAACTGCACCCAAAGAGAACTGCCATTTGCGGAACCTAAATAAGATATAAAGGAAGACTACCGCCAAAGAACCAATAATAGCCAAGAAGGCATTCTTTTTAATATCATCCGCAATGGTTGGACCCACTTTTACAGATTGAAGGATTCCTATGGCCTTTTCACCACTACCTATGGTAAAATTCTCAAAACTGGTCCCATCCGGCAAATATTTTTGAAGGGAAGTATACAGTTTATTCTGAATTTCATTATCCACCTCAATTCCTTCAACATCCACTTTATAAGGAGTAGTGATTTTAATTTGATTGGCCTCCCCATAAGTTTTAACATTGGTACCACTTCCAAAAACAGTATTCAATTCCGAAGCGATTTCCGATGGATTTACCATCTTCTCAAATCTTACAGTATAAGAACGTCCTCCAACAAAATCGACTCCTTGCTGAAGACCTTGGGTAAATAATGAGAATAGTCCTATTGCCACCAAAATGGATGAAGCTATATAGGCAATCTTTCTTTTGGCCAAGAAATCGATATTGATATTCTTGAACAAGTTTTTGGTCACGGCTGTTGAGAAATCCAATTTTCTTCCTTTTCCACTCACATACCAGTCAACCAAAAGTCTAGTGATGAATATGGCCGTAAACAATGAGGTTACTATACCTATCAATAAGGTGGTAGCAAATCCTTTAATAGGACCAGAACCAAAGACAAACAATATAAGGGCCGTTAAACCAGTAGTAATATTGGCATCCAAGATAGAAGAAAGTGCATTTCCAAAACCATCAGCAATAGCTTGGCTCTGTCCTTTACCTTTTGCCAATTCCTCTTTAATACGTTCAAAAATAAGTACGTTCGCATCCACAGACATACCAATGGTCAATACAATACCTGCTATACCCGGCAGGGTAAGAACGGCATTTAAACTAACCAGTACACCAAAGATCAACAGGATGTTTAGAAGCAAAGCGATATCGGCAAAAATACCAGCCTTACCGTAGTAAAACACCATCCATATCAATACAATGGCCATAGCGATCATAAAGGAAAAGAAACCACTACTAATAGCTTCCTGTCCCAAAGAAGGTCCTACAATTTCCGATTGAATAATTTCTGCAGAAGCAGGCAGTTTACCCGCTCTTAGTACGTTGGCAATATCCTTGGTCTCATTAATAGTAAAGGTACCGGTAATTTCTGAACGACCACCAGATATAGGTCCTGAAGAAACGCCAGGCGCAGTATACACTTTATTATCCAACACGATAGCGATTCCGGTCTGATTATTAAAGGCATCCCCTGTTAGTTTTTCCCATTCCTTTGCACCTTTGGTATTCATGGTCATGGTAACCGCAGGCTTGTTATATTGATCAAAAGTATCCGAAGCGTCGGAAACAACGTCCCCACTAATTCTAGGTGTATTGTCCCTATTGGATTTTAAGGCATATAACTCAACAACTTCCGAACCTTCGGTTGGACGTTCCCAAACAAACTTAACAAACTGAATATCCGCTGGAATCAATCTGCGAATTTCCTTCATTCTAAGGTATTCCCCAATTTTAGCCGTATCCTGAATAGCGGCACTTACCAAGGCATTTCCGTTAGGATTTGCTGGGATAAGTAAACTGAAAAGTGGATTTACATCTTGCGAAAAATCCAATGAATCCTGTGCAACATCAGACAACAAAGAATCCAATTCAGATTCTGGCTTAACAACTTCTTCCGGCTTTTCAACCTCTACCAAAGTTTTTAACCTCTCGTTGGCGGCCTGCAAAAAGGTACTTAAACTAGGGTTACTTTGCTTATATGTTTCCCAAAATTCCAATTGGGCCGTACTGGACAATAAATCCTGCGCACGTCCTATATCTCTTGCACCAGGCAATTCAACCAAAATTCGACCAGAATTACCTTCACGTTGAATATTGGGCTGTGTAACACCGAAGCCATCTATACGCTCACGAAGTACTTCAAAAGCAGAAACGATAGACTCATCAATCTTAGTCCTAATAATTGGTTTAACCTGATCATCTGTCATTTGAAAGTTAATGACATCGCTCAAACCTTTATTTGCAAAAATATCCGGAGAGGCCAATTTGGTATCCCCTTTTATTTTGTCAAAAGACTCAAAGAACAGGTCTATATAAGTTGCATCACTATTTTTAGAAGCGGCATCGGCATCGGCCAAGGCCTTGTTGAAAACAGGATTCTTGGTATTATTGGCAAGGCCTTTTAAAATATCCTTTACAGAAATTTGAAGGGTAACATTGATTCCCCCTTTTAAATCCAGACCCTTATTAAGTTCCTTTTTCTTGGCTTCGTCATAACTGGTGAATCCTAAAATGGAATTCCCCCCAATAGAGTCTAAATACCTTGCTTCCAGTGCTTCCCTTTTTGCAAGGTAATCTTCTTCAGATTCTGAAATTTTATTGGTAGCAAAGACAGTTGCATCCTTTTCTACTTTATTGGTAATAAATGTATAGGATAGTTGATAGATACTAACTAGCCCAAACAAAAAAGCGAAAAGCTTTATAAGTCCTTTATTTTGCATTGGTTATATATTAATTTAAAAATGGTATTCTTAAATAGCGTGCAAATATATTATTTCCCATAGGAACTAACAATATATTTATCAGTTTTATAAAATAAGGGCATCCGCCCCGTTCCGATGGTACTCGGAAACAAATGGGACGGATGCCCTAAATATTAGTGAACCCCAATAAACTATAGGGTCAATAAGCTATTCGTCTTTCTTACGCCTTCAGCGCTTTCCTTCATTTTTGCTTTTTCAGCCTCGGCCAAATCTATTTTTACAATTTTCTCGATACCATTTTTACCCAAAAGTACCGGAACACCAATACAAATATCGTTAAGTCCGTACTCACCTTCCAAAAATGCAGAACATGGGAACATCTTCTTCTGATCGCAGGCAATGGCCTGTACCATAGAAGAAACAGCAGCACCTGGTGCATACCAAGCACTAGTGCCCAACAATTTTGTGAGAGTGGCACCACCCACTTTGGTATCCTCCGACACTTGAGCAAGGCGCTCTTCGGACAAAAATTCGGATACCTTAATACTATTCCTAGTGGCATGTGCGGTTAAAGGAACCATACCTGTGTCACTATGACCACCAATGACCATACCATCCACATCGGAGATTGGAGCCTCCAAGGCCTCGGCCAATCTGTATTTAAACCTTGCGCTATCCAAAGCACCACCCATTCCTATAATTCTATTCTTAGGCAAACCAGTAGTTTTGTGTACCAAATAAGTCATGGTATCCATTGGATTACTAACTACGATCAAAATTACGTTCGGAGAATGTTCCAACAAATTGGAAGAAACCGTTTTTACAATCCCTGCATTTATCCCTATCAACTCCTCACGGGTCATTCCCGGCTTACGTGGAATACCTGAAGTGATAATAGCGACATCGCTTCCTGCAGTTTTGCTATAATCATTTGTAACTCCTGTTATTTTGGTATCAAAACCATTCAATGAAGCTGTTTGCATTAAATCCATGGCCTTGCCTTCAGCAAAACCTTCCTTAATATCCAACACAACTACTTCAGATGCAAAATTCTTTATAGCAATGTACTCTGCACAACTTGCGCCAACAGCACCTGCTCCAACAACGGTAACTTTCATTATAAGGTTATTTTAAGTTAAATTTTATCTTTCAAAAGTACTGATTTTTAACAGAACAATACCACCCCATCCATAGAAACCAACTAAATTTTATTGGGAATTAGAATTTGTCTTTTTATATCGGCTTTGGAAAAAGTAATGGCCATTGGAGCCCATTCCAATTTTATACTGAACGTAATAAAAAGACCTTTTATCGAAAAAAGTTAAAATACTGTTCCATACGTCGAATTAATATAATAGAAAGTTGAAACTGTACGTTCAATAGTAAGTACCCAAATCTAAGAAAATTCCTACAAAATGAAGAAATTATTTTCATTCTTGGCGATAATTGGCATCCTACTGGCCAGTAATTGCACCAGAATTACAGAAAACAACGATCCGGTAATTGGGATATGGTCCCATATTTCTACCGATGGAAGCACCACGCAAAAACAGGATGTTACGGTTAGACAGGAGTGGATATTTAATGATGCCTACCTAGGTAGATACCACACCTATCACAACAAAAATTTAACGGTTATTTCGGACTTTAAATGGGTCCATAAGGACAGCGTATACATTATTTCTTATCCCGGTCTTGATAAAGAAGAAGATATAGTACTCATGACAGAGTCCGATAATGGAATTATATTGGCCGATAATGAAGGCAACGTATTGGCAATAAGGGAATAAAGATGTAAATTTTGGATTTATCTAAATCCAAAATTTACACCTACTGTTAGATTATTGAATTCCGCCAAGGAATAATCCGCATGCAACCTAAAGAAACCAAGTTTTAATTTGGCACCTAAAGTTCCTGAAACTCCACTTGCCTTTCTAGTCAAAGAAAAAGGATCTACATAGGTTTCTTGAAATGGCCCAGACTGTACTTGGTAGGTTCCTAAAACGTCTGTTGTGGATTTTCCGGAAACATATCCGATAGCCCCATAAAAATTAATGACCGGAAGCTTTGTGGAGGCCACGGCCTGTACTGTTATAACATTCATATCCACTTCTATCTGCTGATCGCTACCATCCACAATATTACTGTCCGTAAAATCATAGGAGGCATTTAAATGCGTATACCCCGCAACAGCGGAAAGCGCAACTGGCAATATTTTATCCGCAGGCAACAATTTAGAAAAGTCATATTGCAGACCAAAACCGTATAATCCCACAGCAACGTCCTCCGTATCAATTTTAGGCAAAAATCTGGCCTTAACTTCCAACCCCTTGACCAATCCTACACTTAGTTGCAAAAAGGCCGTTGGAATAAAGTTAATGTTTTCAGAAGCCAGTCCGGTCGGCAATTCAAATTCCTCCCGAGTTGTAATGGGGCCAACCTCTCCTTCCACAAACACCCTAATACCTTCCATATCCCCCAAAGCAGTTGAAACCGGCTGGGAAGTGCTGCCATCTACGAACTGTAGATTTTCATAATCCGCTGTGTTTAATACAAAACTCTTTTTGTCTTCCTTATTTTTAAAAGAGGTCATATTACCGATTATAGAAATCTCAAAACCACCCAAGGGTTTAGAATCGGCAGAGTTGTACCATCCATTGGACAAACTGTAAATAGCACCCTCGGACACAGGCCCAAAATAACTATCCGAAAATTTTTCCGCATCATTAATCCCAGCAGCAAATAGTTCATTGACGTTGGATTGCGAAAAACCCGCTACACTAAAAAACAAAATTCCTGTTAAAAATAAATATTTCATAACTCTTAGATTTTTGTTAAAACTAAAAAACTCGCACCGGTGGTGCGAGTTTTTGTTGTGTAAACACTATTTTTTATGCATCAATGTTGGCATAGACGGCATTTTTCTCGATAAACTCCCTTCGAGGTGGAACTTCATCTCCCATCAACATAGAGAATACTCTATCGGTCTCCGTTGCGTTATCAATGGTTATCTGCCTTAAGGTTCTAAATTCCGGATTCATGGTAGTATCCCATAATTGTTCGGCATTCATTTCTCCAAGACCCTTATAACGCTGAATACCTACGCTTCCGTTAAAGCTCTCGGCAATCTCATCCCTTTCCTTATCGGTCCAGGCATATCTTTTCTTGTTACCTTTTTTCACTAAATAAAGAGGTGGGGTTGCAATATAAACATGCCCTCCCTCAATTAGTTCGCGCATATATCTAAAGAAAAAGGTCAATATCAAAGTCTCAATATGACTACCATCCACATCCGCATCACACATAATAACAACTTTGTGATAGCGCAACTTATCCAAGTTCAAGGCTTTACTGTCGTCCTCGGTACCAATGGTAACACCCAAGGCCGTATATATATTTTTTATCTCCTCGTTCTCGAAGACCTTATGGGTCATAGCTTTTTCCACGTTAAGGATTTTACCCCTTAAAGGAAGAATAGCCTGAAAAGCCCTGTCCCTCCCCTGTTTGGCAGTACCTCCCGCAGAATCTCCCTCTACCAGAAACACTTCGCACAATGATGGATCTTGCTCCGAACAATCCGATAGTTTTCCGGGCAAGCCACCTATGCTCATCACCGTTTTACGCTGAACCATTTCACGGGCCTTCGTAGCCGCATGACGGGCCTGGGCCGCCAAAATTACTTTCTGAACAATGGTTTTGGCATCATCTGGGTTCTCTTCCAAGTAATTGGTCAACATTTCCGATACTGCCTGACTTACGGCCGCAGATACTTCCCTGTTTCCCAATTTGGTTTTGGTTTGCCCCTCAAACTGAGGCTCTGCCACCTTTACGGAGATAATAGCCGTTAAACCTTCCCTAAAGTCATCTCCCTGAACTTCGAATTTTAATTTTTCCAACATTCCGGATGCATCCGCATACTTCTTCAATGTGGATGTTAAACCTCTTCTAAATCCGGCCAAATGTGTTCCACCTTCATGGGTATTGATATTATTCACGTAGGAATGCAGGTTCTCCGTATAAGAAGTATTGTAGACCATAGCCACTTCCACAGGAATATCGTTCTTCTCCCCTTCCATAGAAATTACGCTACGTATAAGAGGCTCGCGATTACCATCCAGAAACTTGATAAACTCTTTTAATCCTTCTTCTGAATAAAAGCGTTCGGTTACAAAACCACTTTCGCTGTCCTTATCCTTTTGCCTCCTATCCATAAGGGTAATGGCAACACCCTTGTTCAAAAAGGAAAGCTCGCGCATTCTATTGGCCAAGGTCTCATAACTGTATTCCACAGTCTGGGTAAAAATTGTATCGTCCGGTGTAAAAGTAACGATGGTCCCCCTCTTATCGGTTTCCCCAACACTTTTTACTGGATAAAGCGCTTTACCTTTACTGTATTCCTGTTCCCATATTTTTCCATCCCTATGTACAGTAGCTTTCAGGTGTTTAGAAAGCGCATTCACACAAGATACCCCAACACCGTGCAAACCACCCGATACCTTGTAGGAATCCTTGTCAAATTTACCCCCGGCACCTATTTTGGTCATAACAACCTCCAAAGCTGAAACACCTTCTTTTTTGTGAAGGTCTACAGGGATACCCCTACCGTTATCCTGGGTAGTAATGGAATTGTCTTCATTTATCGTCACAGTAATCTCATCACAATGACCGCCCATAGCTTCATCTATGGAGTTATCCACCACTTCATAAACCAAATGGTGCAAACCACGTACCCCTACATCACCTATATACATGGAAGGCCTCATGCGCACATGCTCCATACCCTCAAGGGCCTGGATACTATCCGCAGAATAATTGTTCTTTTTTTGCTCGTCTTTATTTGCTTCTTCGCTCATAAATAAATACTTATTTCATTATAATTTTAGCAATCCTACAAATATACGCAATACCCCATGAAATATAGGGTTGATAGCCAATATAAGTTACTAAGTTATCAACAAAATTTGTGGAAAAAATACCAATCGATATATAAGATACCGAAGCGCGTTCTTCCACCCCTACCTACCCGATTCCAACGATAACAATCAACAAAATAACACGAAATTTGATCGACAGAACCCAGCTAACACAGATATTCCGGGAAAGCCGAATAAAGTGTTTACAGGACTTCGCCCCTTTAGGTCTGGATTCGCCAATTCACCAACCCCCGAACAACCCCCTTAAATAAAAAAGGCACCCCCTAAAGGATGCCTCTTGTACACTAATAAACTAAAAACTTGATCTATAGAATTCTTATTGCCTATTCCGGCTGCATTATTTTACATAAGCATCGGAATGCACTTTGGATACAGCCCTTCCAGACGGATCGTTCATGTTTTTAAAGGCCTCGTCCCATTCCAGGGCAATTCTGGTACTACATGCTACCGAAGGTTCCTGGGGAACACATAATGCAGCAGCATCGGATGGGAAATGCTCTTCAAAAATGGAGCGGTAATAAAACTCTTCCTTGGACGTAGGTGTCTGCAAAGGAAATCTGTATTTGGCATTGGCCAATTGATCATCCGTAACTTCGTTCTTAACAACCTCCTTTAGGGTATCTATCCAGCTATAACCAACTCCATCCGAAAATTGTTCCTTTTGTCTCCAGGCAACACTTTCTGGCAACATATCCTCAAAAGCCTTACGAACCACCCATTTCTCCATACGCTCACCGTTGATCATCTTATCCTGAGGATTGATTCTCATAGCCACGTCCATAAATTCCTTATCCAAAAATGGTACTCGCCCTTCTATACCCCAAGCTGCCAAAGATTTGTTGGCCCTTAGACAATCGTACATATGTAGCTTGTCCAATTTACGGACCGTTTCCTCATGGAATTCCTTAGCATTTGGCGCTTTATGGAAGTACAAATAACCTCCAAATAATTCGTCCGCTCCTTCTCCTGATAAAACCATTTTAATACCCATGGATTTTATCACTCTGGCCATAAGATACATTGGAGTGGATGCCCTAATTGTTGTTATATCATAGGTTTCCAGGTTATAAACGACATCTTTTATGGCATCCAATCCTTCTTGAATTGTAAATTTTATCTCATGGTGCACCGTACCGATATGTTCCGCCACCTTTTGTGCCGCTGCCAAATCGGGAGATCCTTCCAAACCAACCGAAAAGGAATGTAATTGTGGCCACCAAGCATCGGTAGTATCGTCCGATTCAATTCTTTTCTGGGCGTATTTCTTTGCAATAGCCGAGGTTACCGAAGAATCCAATCCCCCTGAGAGCAGAACACCATAAGGAACATCGGACATTAATTGTCTATGCACCGCAGCCTCCAAAGCCTCTTTAATAGCCTGTATGCTAGTCTCATTATCCTTTACCGCATCATATTCCATCCAATCACGGGAATACCATCTTTTAAATTCCCCATCCTTACTATGCAGGTAATGCCCCGGAGGAAACAACTGTATTTTGGTACAAGTTCCTTCCAACGCCTTTAATTCGGAAGCCACATAAAAAGTACCATTAACATCCCAACCTATATATAAGGGAATGATTCCCATATGATCTCTAGCAATAAAGTACTCATCTTTTTCAGCATCATAGATTGCAAAACCAAAGATACCATTCATTTCATCCAAGAAGTCGACCCCTTTTTTTTGATACAAGGCCAAGATCACTTCACAATCCGACTCTGTCTGAAAATTATAGGTTCCTGCAAACTGCTTACGCAACTCCCTATGGTTATAAATTTCACCATTAGCGGCCAAAACCAATTTCTTATCCGGACTGAATAAAGGTTGTTTCCCTGATGCCGGATCCACAATAGACAAACGTTCATGCGCTAAAATAGCCTTATCGTTAGCATATATCCCACTCCAGTCAGGTCCCCTATGTCTAATTTTCTTAGACATCTCCAATAATTGAGGCCTTAAAACCTCTGTACTCTCCTTTACATCAAATGCACATACAATTCCACACATACAATAATATTTATGTCAATTTTAAAGCAAATATCCAGTTAATATATATATTATAAAATACAAAACCCATAATTAGTTATAATTTAAAACTATTAATGATCAAATACTACTATATTGTCATAATATAAATGAATTCACTTACACCAACCCTCTATTTTGTAAGGTGTCCAAAATTTACCGACTTTTAATTCAAATTAATAGGAATACTACTTAAATTTGACAATCACTAAAACAAAAGAAAATGAAAAATTTACTTACGATTACACTTATGGTTATTGCTTTGGCCTTTAGTTCTGAGGCTATGGCACAGAAATTCAGCGGATTGGACAAGAGTCCAGCGGACATTGCCTCCTATCCTACTGATTATAAAGTTTCAGAAAAATTGGTTCGGGTAACTTATAGTCGCCCACAATTAAAAGGACGTTCAATTTCTGAACTTGCCCCAGCTGGAAAGGTTTGGAGAACTGGAGCCAACGAAGCCCCTGAAATTATTTTTTATAAGGATGCTACTGTAGGTGGTAAATCTGTTGCCGCTGGTACTTATTCCCTATTCACTATCCCAGGTGATAAGGAGTGGACCGTAATTTTGAACAAAAATTTAAATCAATGGGGTGCCTATTCCTATCAGGAAGATGCGGACGTAGTACGTGTACCCGCCAGTGTGAGCAACGCATCCGAATCATTGGACGCCTTTTCCATTGCTTATAAAGATGTTGATAATGGTACCCATATGGTTTTAGGATGGGGAAATACTAGAGTTTCCTTGCCAATTACCTTTTAAGGGAAATATTTTTTAAAAGAAAAAAACCGAAGTTAAGAACTTCGGTTTTTTTTTATGACTTAAGGGAATCTAAGCCTCCCCAAAAAAGGTTAAATATCCAAATCCTATTCAGGATCCAAACGCCTTTCTCCTGTTAATTGGAAAATACCGTCCTCAGAACTTGCCTTTCCACTTATTTTATCTCCGTCCGTGGTGATACTCACGGATACTAATTGGCCCTCCAAATTAAGCACAAATGTCAAAGTATTCTCTTCTACCTTAACATCCTGTGCCTTGCGTTCCCCACCTCTTAAAGCAACAATAACCGTAAGTATACCTTCCTTTTTAGAGATAAACAATATCCCCCTAGCATACTCGTAAGGCACATTTTCAGCAGAATACTTCCAATTGCCCAGAAAATTTTCCTCGCCAAAAAGTGTGGGACTTTTATTTACCTCAATAGCTAATTGATTTACATTTTGAGAAGCAAAGGAAGAATGCCCCAATAACATGATGCATACTACCAATCCAAACTTCACAATACCTTTAAAATTTTTCATCTCTTTATTTTTTTGAATCAAAATTGTTTTATACACAATAAAATTTATAATAAAACTGGGCAACTGGCATGCCCATAATATTTTTACTACTTTATTCCTTTGGTGGGCACAACACCATAAGAACTCCGTTTAGGCAATTTTTATTGTTTAAATTGCCATCAAAATAAGATTGCTATCACCCGGAACCCATGAGTAAAAATCACCTTCCCAGTGAACTCCCAACCCAAATTCAACTCCTTCAGGCGGAGATTAACCGCCTGCAAATGGAAATCAATGAAATAATACATAAAACATCCGTTTTTGAAAACCTTCTTCGTGCCGAAATCGAAGATGAATTAATTGAGGAACAAGAACTTTCACTGCTCTATAAGCAACAGAAAAAAGCAAAAAAGGCCAAACGTTTGGCACAAAAACAACGCGGAAAAAACTATGACCAAACAGGAATCCTTACCTCCAACCAATCGAAACCGATTCCAGAAAAAAATTCAAGGGAACAACAGTTAAGGAAACAATTGTACCGAGAGGCCATGTTATATGTACATCCCGATAAATTTTCTATGCAAACCGATAAATTGGATTTGGCTACGGAGATTACAACCCAGCTCATAGAAATATACCGATCCGGGGATTTGGCCGCTCTAAAAGCCTATCACGCGCACATTTTTAGTGGCAACACCTTGATAATGCCTCCCCAAATACAAGAACCCTCAAAAGGTCCCGAACTTGCGTACTTAAAGATGGAACTTAAAAAACTGCAGGAGGAATTGGCTGAGACTAAAAACAGGCATACCTACAAAGTATTGACGGAGTACAAAAACCCAATGAGCTTTGTGGACGAACTGAAGGCTTACTACAAAGACCGACTCATGAAACTCCGAAAGAGGACAAGATCGAAATAATAATCCAAAATAGATTGGCTATTCACCATAAAAGCCCTGAAAAACCTAATGTTTAAAACTTTGCTACCATCGCTTTAACACAGCAAAGGGATAAGTTTTGGGCCCTGGGGCTGTTGTTCCTTAAAAATAGGTATTTCATGGTTGAACGAAGTATTAAACAGCTTCTTTATAGCGTCTATAAAAAACATTCGTCCAATGCCCCAATAAAATGCGCTGGGTATCCCCCTTTTTTATAGTTTTGCAGACTTAAATTTGAGATATGATATCTGTAGATGCAATAGCGGTGGAGTTTAGTGGTGACACCTTATTTAGTGATGTTTCCTTTGTTATCAATGAAAACGATAAGATAGCCCTTATGGGAAAAAACGGGGCTGGAAAATCCACCATGATGAAGATAATTGCAGGGGAGCAAAAAGCGACCCGTGGTCATATTCGTTATCCAAAGGACGCCGTAATTGCCTATTTGCCCCAGCATTTACTGACAGATGACAGCTGTACCGTTTTCGAGGAAGCCTCCAAAGCCTTTAAGGAAATCTTTAGCATGCGCGATGAAATTGAACGCCTGAACAAGGAATTGGAAACCCGGACCGATTATGAATCGGACGCCTATATGAATATCATTGAAAAAGTATCGGACCTAGGCGAGAAATTCTATGCGCTAGAGGAAATAAACTATGAGGCAGAGGTTGAAAAAGCGCTGAGGGGACTAGGGTTTAAACGTGAAGATTTTCATCGCCTTACCAGTGAATTCAGTGGTGGGTGGCGAATGAGAATAGAACTTGCCAAGATATTATTGCAAAAGCCGGACCTGATCCTTTTGGATGAGCCTACCAACCATGTAGATATCGAATCTGTAATTTGGCTGGAGGATTTCCTTTTGAACAAAGCAAAGGCGGTCGTTGTAATTTCCCATGATAAAACCTTTATTGACAATATTACCAATAGAACCATAGAAGTAACCATGGGCAGGATCTATGATTACAAGGCCAACTACACCCACTACCTTCAATTGAGGGAAGACAGACGAAGCCATCAAATAAAGGCTTATCAGGAACAGCAAAAGTTTATTGCGGACAACCAGGCCTTTATTGATCGATTTAAAGGCACCTATTCCAAAACCAACCAGGTTACCTCCAGGGAAAGAATGTTGGAAAAATTACAGATCATAGAAATCGATGAAGTGGATACAACAGCCTTGAAGTTAAGGTTTCCTCCTTCCATACGTTCGGGCGACTATCCGGTTACGGCCGAAGGACTTTCCAAAAGTTATGGCGACCATGTGGTTTTCAAAGATGCCAATCTCTCTATTTCGCGTGGCGAAAAGGTTTCTTTTGTAGGGAGAAACGGCGAAGGAAAATCTACTATGATCAAGGCCATTTTGGGTGAAATTGAAGTAGAGGGAAAATGCAGTTTGGGACACAATGTAAAAGTTGGTTATTTTGCCCAAAACCAAGCCTCCTTGTTAGACCCTGAACTTACCATCTTCCAGACCGTAGATGAAGTAGCAGAAGGAGACGTACGTACACAGATCAAAAATATTCTAGGCAGGTTTATGTTTAGCGGTGATGACCTGGAAAAAAAGGTAAGTGTACTTTCTGGAGGGGAAAAAACCAGATTGGCCATGGTTAAATTGCTATTGGAACCGGTAAATCTTTTGATCTTGGATGAGCCTACCAACCATTTGGACCTAAAATCCAAGGACGTGCTTAAAGAAGCACTACTTGCCTTTGATGGCACACTTATATTGGTCTCCCACGACCGGGATTTTCTACAAGGACTTTCTCAAAAGGTGTTCGAATTCAAGAACAAACGCGTCATAGAACATTTCGAGACCATAGATGCCTTCTTGGTACGCAACAGAATAGAGAACCTTAAAGAAATAGATTTAAAGGCGTAATTCCCAAAATATCAATGGCGAATTGACACCCCAATCAAAGTCAACAAGAACTATAACCTACACTTTAGGATTTAAAAAAATTATCAAAAAACAATAGTTGGTATTGAATGGCATTAGCCCAATAATCCCAATTATGGCTTCCAGGTCGCTCTATATAATCATGGGGAATATTTCTTTCCATCAATTTTTGGTGCATTCTGTTATTGGCTTCATAAAAGAAATCATTAACTCCACAATCAAAAATGAGCTTTAGGTTGTCTTTTTTCAACAAATACACCATATTGATTACCGTATTATCTTCCCAATTGTCCCGATTTACGGCATAATCGCCCAAGCGTAGGGAGAGGTCCCAATTTTCAGGAAAAGGACGTATATCCAGTCCCCCGCTCATACTTCCAGCAGCTCCCCAAACCTCCTGATTTTTAAAGGCTAGGTAAAATGCCCCATGACCCCCCATACTTAAGCCCGTAATTGCCCTAGATTTTCTATTGGCCAGAGTATTGTATTTCTTATCCACGGCCTGAACAAGTTCTTCGGAAACATAGGTCTCATATCGCATGGATGGATCTACAGGACTATCAAAGTACCAACTGGTCTTACTTCCATCAGGACAGACTATAATCATGTTATATGTGTCCGCATACCCTTTAATGGCCCCTACCTTGGTTACCCAATCCGTATGGTCGCCTCCTGCTCCGTGTAACAGATAAAGCACCGGATAACCTTGCTTTTGCTCAGTATAGCTATCAGGCAAAATTACCAGATTGGCTATGGATTTATTCATTGATCTACTCTTGACGTTCAAGGTATCTATCTGGGATGCAAATGCACTTAGTACGGCACCAATAACAAACAGTGTAGTCAAAAATAGTCTCACTTTCATACAATTATCTTTTAATTATTTTACTTATAAATAGTTTGTTGATATCCGCCGGTTATGAAGGAAAAACATATCTAGTTATCCCAAAGAATGTTCCAGCATACGGCATTTTCAAAACTAAGTAAAAAAGTCAAAACACTCTTCTTTAACCGTACAAAATGAATCCGTGGAGGAATTAATAGATTTTTCCACCACAAAAGACCTGGAATACCCTAATTAAGTATAAAGTATGAGATTATGCGATAACCTTATGCCCTTCCGGAAAGGGACGGTAGGCATAATATTGAAGTACTTCCTCAATGGCAGCCTTCATGGCCTTGTTGATAGGTAGAATACTGTTGCCCATCCTAAAATCTATTTGATTGAGGTTCATATAGTAGTCCGTAAAAATAGGCACGTATAGTCCATTCTTCATAGCTGCTTGGGCATACTCGTAACGTTCGGCCTGATTCTCCTTAATGATCTTGCAGGTGGCCAAACGGAGTTGTCCCAGTTTATCCCTGCTTGCCCCATATCCAAACAGTCGGCATATTAATCCACGATACTTGTAATCGCCGCAGCTTCCGCTATTACTATCAAGCACAGAAAGTGGCCTGTACAAATGGCACAGAGAACTGCTATTTACCCTTAATTCCTCCAAGGTAGTTTCTGCCTTCCCATTTAAAAAGAGATGGAAAGCCCATGGCAAAAATTCCAAAGGGGAAGCATCTATATCCGGATGGGTGCAACATTTACCGCAACCTGCTTTACAGCCCAGACCCGATTCGGATTGAAAAGTAGCTATCTCCCGATCCAAAACGGCGAATAACGCCTCAACTGCTTTTACCCTACTTTCCATGGACATAAATATTTTGCGCGAATGTACGCCAATAAAGGTATTGTGCAACAATTATTTAAGGTAACTCTTCGGGAAAATTCCGACCAAAAAAATACATCCCCTTCCTTGAAAATGAGTGATAAAAATATCCGTTAGCTTCCTAATCCACCTTTTCCATTTCCATCCAAAACGGAAATATATTTTTGTTGTCCACTGCATAAAAAGGTAAAAGCTTGCCCGTCATTTTTGGAAAATAAACCTTCTCCATCTGAATTATATCGGTATTCCCATCTTTGTTTTCCATTTGTCTTACCAGGGTATTGGCTTCCAAAACCATTTTACCATTGGCTGCTACCGGCTTTACAAACTTAAATGTAATATCATAATAGCCCTCTTCAATATCAGTATCCCAATGACCATAAATTTCCTCTTGGTTCCAAATACCGCGTTCCCCACCAGCATCATTCCTATTTAAAATGACAGGGTTTTCGTTTGGGGTACCGACCAAAATTTTTGGAGGGTTCACAAGATTTTCAGAAATGATCAACTCATTGTATATTTTATCCAATTCCTTTTTAAGGTCTATGGCCAATGCTTTATTCTCCTTTAACACATTGTACTGTTCATATGGATCCTTGGTAAGCTGAAACAATTCGAACTCTTCAATAGTGGCGTTATAGTCCGTTTTTCCCACTAGTTTATACCCAGCTTTTTGAATGGCCATATTATTGTACAACTCGGGATAACGCCGGGACCAATAAAAAAATAAGGAACGATCGGCCCACTCTACTTGCTGGCCCTTTATTAAAGGAACCAAGCTTTTACCATCTATTACCCTGTCTTTGGGCATTTCCACATTACAAATTGCGGATAAGGTAGGCAGAACATCCAAATGCGCAGTCATAGTTTCCACATCTTTATTGCCTTTGGAAAGAGCTGGATATTTCAAATAAAACGGCACTCGGACACCCCCATTGTAAACATCTCCCTTAAGTCCCCTCATACCACCCACATATCTGGTTTGTTGGGGACCATTGTCTGTCATAAAAATTACAAGCGTGTTTTCAGTGAGCTTCAAGTCTTTCAATTTTTTGAAGAGTTTCCCTAGATTGTCATCAATATTGTTGACCATGGCGTATACCTTTCTAGCATCTTCCTTGTCCTTCTCGCTCATTTCGGGAAAAGGCTTACCGTCCTTACCAAAACCAGAAGAGGGGTCTATGTCCTTGTATTTTTGATAATAGGAATCAGGAACTTGCAAAGGGGTATGAGGTGCATTAAATGCCAAATAACAGAAAAAAGGGGACTCCTTATTTTTATCAATAAAATTGATGGCTTGATCGGTAAAAATATCCGAACAATACCCGTCATAAGGCTCTTGCTGGTTATTATGCCATAGTACAGGGTCAAAATAACTTCTATCCCCTTTAAAATAAGTGGTAATATCTCCAACCTGACCCATACCCCCAGAAAGATGAATTACGGATTCATCAAAACCTTGATCACTTGGCCTACTCGGAAAGTTATCGCCTAAATGCCATTTACCAAAAGCCCCGGTACTATAATCGGCCTGTTTCAACATTTCAGCAATGGTTACTTCGTTGGAAGCCATAATGGCTCCCCCATTGTAGGTGTCCCGCATTCCTGTGCGCAAGGAATATCGTCCTGTCATTAAACTGGATCTGGTGGGAGCACAAACAGGAGAAACGTAAAAATTATTGAACCTAACACTTTCACTTGCCATGGCATCAATAACCGGTGTCTGCACATGGGGGTTCCCCGTAATCCCCAAATCTCCGTACCCTTGGTCATCCGTAATGATCAAGATTACGTTGGGATGTTGTTTGGATTGACCCTTTGCACCAACGGTTAGACTTAAAATTAGGAAAAGAATAATGCGATGTTTATACTTCAAAATCATAAGAAATAGTTTCAAGTTTTGTTGATTCCTTTTTAAGTCAAACTGAATAGGAGTACAAATTACTTAATTTCGCATTACCACTAAAAGTCTTTACTAGAATCTTAATAAACATTATTCCATTATCTAAGGGCTAACAATCCATTCCTTTTTCAGGGCAATTAAATTAGTGACCAGCAAACCTGTTTTCTGGACACGGTTACCGGCACAATGCCCTAAAATCAGATTTTCGGGATCTAGGAAGTACAATGCCATAGGAACAAGGGGGTTCACGACATTAAAAAAACTCAGTTTGCACTTCCGGGATGGAGCAAATCCCACTAGAAGTACAACAGTTTTATTGCTTAGTTACCACTTCTCAAGAATGTTATAGTTTAATTGTTTTAAGTTTTATTGGCCCTCCAAGCCTCAAATTCTTCAGCAATTTTTTTATCCACTAAAGGGTATAGTCCAACAATTGATCGTCCATTTTGTACATTTTCCATCACGAATTCCTCGAATAGGGTCATTTGCAAACATTCGTCGGCCACCTCATCGGCAATAGCGGCAGGGATTACCATAACCCCATCATCGTCCCCTACCAAAATATCTCCTGGAAAGACAGCCACATCACCACATCCAATGGGTTCGTTAATGGCAATGGCCTGGTGCAAGGTAAGATTGGTGGGTGCCGATGGTCTATTGTGATAAGAGGGAATATTCAACTCGGCAATTTCAGCGGAATCCCGGAAACCGCCATCTGTTACAATTCCCGAGACCCCTCTTACCATCAATCGGGTGACCAATATGGAACCCGCGGAAGCAGCTCGGGCATCCTTTCTGCTATCAATAACCAAAATAGCGCCTTTGGGACACTCTTCAACCGCTACCCGTTGTAGATGTTTAGGGTCCTTGAACACTTCAATAGTATTTAAATCTTCACGGGCCGGTATATAACGTAAGGTATAGGCCTCCCCTACCATAGTAGGCTTACCCAATTTTAAGGGTTTAATGTCCTGAATAAATTGTTTTTTCAATCCTTTTTTAAAAAGACAGGTAGCAATAGTGGCGGTACTGACTTTTCTTAATTTCTCTTTTGTAGAATTTGTTGTGTAGTCCATATTGTTATGCTCTGGTTATCCCTATTTATTCCGCTCTTTGCCAAGCTTCCTGAAGGAAGGTCAAATCCTTTTTCATTTGTGCAAAGACTTCTTTTTTATCTATGGTGATTTCAGTC
Source organism: Arenibacter algicola (assembly GCF_018860365.1). Classification (GTDB taxonomy): domain Bacteria; phylum Bacteroidota; class Bacteroidia; order Flavobacteriales; family Flavobacteriaceae; genus Arenibacter; species Arenibacter algicola_B. Next base: position 150,477 of record NZ_JAHKPO010000003.1, on the reverse strand, counting down.
GCGCCGTGTTCAGCACCACCCAACCCGTACTCCAAGTGCAGGGAAACAGGCACGTTTATTTTATATTTTTTGAGCAATGAAAAGTAGCGATCAAAATCTACCATCCCCTCCCCCAACGGAGTATTGATGGGCTTCCATTGTCCATTGACGGTTCCCCATTTAAAATCTTTAATGACTATGGTTTTAATAAAAGGTCTAATAAGTCGCAACCCGAGTTCCCAACTGCTGCCCCCTTCCACAACGGCGTGTCTTATATCATATTGGCAACCAATATTTGCATTTTTGGTAGCCTGAAGAATAGGCGGTAAATCCCAAATGGGCGCCCCTACGTGATTGCCTGCATGATTTTGATAACAGCCGATAAGACCCAGCTGTTTATTTAGAACTTCCAAATTCTTCAATTGTTCGCCATAGATAGTCTGACTTTCAGAAATCTCCCTGTTCTCAGGATAGCTTAGCCAAGCAGTACGATAATGGGAAAATCCACTTTTGCTGGCTGTTTCCAACACGGATCTATGTTCCTTGTTATTAACATCAATAACGTTGGTGGTCATCAGTCTAGGGTTTAGACCATATTTTTTCATGGCCTCGACCGCCTTAGGCAAATCCTCCGATACGCGATCTGGCAATACGTGCCCCTCTGGCCTTACCGTCAAATCCAATCCGTCAAAACCCATTTCCGCCGCCGCCTCGGACATATCCTTATAGTTAAGGAACTGAAGATGTTTGGAAAATAAATGCACTTCCAGATTCCCGCTCGATTTGGAAATAGGATTAAAAATGGATTCATCAAATCCCATCAATGGTAAGGCAGCACCAGCCATTGCGGCAAGTTTAACAAAATCTCTTCTTTCATAAATTGTCCTTTTCTTCATTTTATAGGTTGCTTTATAGATTATTACACAGTTTTTATGTTAAAAATTTGTTAGTCCAACAAATATACGTATTTTTGGTTAACCAATCTGGTTAACCAATTAATAATTATAAGTGCTACATAAAATTCATTAATTATGACAAGACTAGTAACATTATTTTGCTTTTTGTTTATTATCGGCGCTTGTGGGGAAAAGACCAATCTTAATACCAAAACCGTAGGCACTCCTGAAGAATTGGAAGAAGCCATAAAAAATGCACAGGCTGGGGATAACATTGTGATGGCCAATGGTATATGGAAAGATGTCCAAATCAAATTTATAGGTGAAGGCACAGAAGACAAGCCAATTACAATTAAAGCTGAAACACCTGGAAAAGTTTTTATTGAAGGGGTATCCGATTTAAAATTTGGAGGGAAGTACTTAGTGGTCGATGGTCTGCACTTTAGAAATGGTCATTCCCCGAGCGAAGCAGTATTGGAATTTAGGGTGGCCGAAAATATGATAGGCAATCACTGCACCGTTACCAATTGCGTTATTGAGGATTTTAATAAAATGCATCGTGATGATACGGATCTTTGGGTTCAATTTTGGGGAAGACACAATACCCTGAGCAACAATTATATTGCCGGGAAAACAAATCGTGGCCCAACTATTAGGGTGGATCTGGAAGGCAATGAGAGCATAAAGAATTACCATCAGATCATTAACAACCATTTTGGGCCTAGACCTCCAAAAGGGGGGGCAAGTGGCGAGACTATTCAAATTGGCAATAGCTATTCATCAATGTCCCCAAGTTATACAAAGGTTGCAAATAATTTATTTGAAGAGTGCAATGGCGAAGTTGAAATTATTTCCAGTAAAACCAACTTCAATGAGTTCAGAAATAATGTATTCTACAAAAGCGAAGGTTCTTTGGTAACAAGACACGGTAATTATTGCACTATTGATGGCAATTACTTTATTGGCGATGGTAAAAACGAAAACATAGGAGGTATCAGAATAATCAATACTGGGCATTGGGTAACCAACAATTACTTCTACAATATAAAAGGGAAGAATTTTAGAAGTGCCCTGGCCGTGATGAACGGAATTCCAAAATCACCCCTAAACAGATACAATCAGGTTACAGATGTAGTGGTCACTTATAATACCTACATAAATTGCGATTCCCCCTGGCAATTCGGAGTTGGTCAAAATTTAAGTCAGGAAGATGTTTTGCCTTCTTCTGAAATTCGTTCAGCCAGACCCATAAGGACAATAATTGCCAACAACGTAATTTATAATGAAAAAGGTGATGCTTCACCGGTTGTGGAACACGATAAGGCCGATGGAGTGACCTTTAGAAGCAACGCCATCAATAATCAAGGCGTGGATTTTAAAGCTTATGACGGATTGGAGGCTGTAAATATTGATGTTAAAGAAATTGGTGAAAATATTCTAATCCCTTCTTCCAAAATAGCTATTGAACCTTACCAAGGGTTTGAATTTGAAAAAATTTCGAAAGATTTAGTTGGAAATTCCAGGGCCAAAAACAATTCTATTGGAGCCTTCACGAATACGGATTTTAAAGACCCAAAAATTTTGGACCGGTCCAAATATGGTCCAAGTTGGTATTCAGCTACAGCAGAAGCTCCTCAACCTAAAATGCTAGTTGTTGCAAAAACAGAAAATCTACAAACAAAAATAAATGAAGCGGATAATGGAGATATAATTTCACTGGAAGCGGGAAATTATGATATCCCGAAATCCTTGATAATCAATAAAAAGCTGACCATTCAATCTTTGGATAAGTCAAAAGTTGTCCTAAATTATTCAGGAGCAGAAAATTCACCATTATTCCAACTTCAACCTAAAGGCTTTTTAAATCTGAAAAATGTAACATTAAAAGGAAATAATGCCCAACATGCATTTGCCAGTTTAAAAGAAAATATGTTTACACATTTTGGGTTAACGGTTGCCGATTGTGATATCAATGATTTTAATTATGTCTTAAAGGTCTATAAAGAGTCCTTTGCAGAACGTATCACCTTTGAAAACACTTCAATTTTAAACTGCGAAAATGGTTTGGAACTATCAGAAGAAACTAATGATCTAGGAGATTATAACACTGAATACCTAACTATAAATAATTGCCGGTTCTCCAATGTAAAAAGCAATGTGATCGACTACTATCGTGGAGGTTATGACGAATCTACCATTGGTGGGAATCTGTTGGTCACCAACAGCACCTTCACAAATTGTGGGGCACAAGAAAAAAGTGGAATTCTGATCAACTCCCATGGCATTGTAAATGTCGATATTTCCAAAAACACCTTTAAAAACAATCCGGTAAAACTGGTAGCCTTACTTTGGGGAGCGAAAAACAATACCTATTCGGACAATGAGATAAGCAATTCAGGGGAAATCCGTGTTGAAGAGAATTTAGAAATGAAATTACTGTACTAAACCAATCCCCCTTTCATTAAGCCACTTTGCAAGGATCACATCCAATGTTTCTAATTAAAAAGAAATAAACAAAAATTAAAACCTATTAAAATGGCCGCCATAATTGCAAAATTATTCGTACCAGCTCATATAGCAGTAATAAATAGCTCTCTTAATACCGCTAAGAGGTCCAATAATCAAGATTCAAAAACCACAATTTATCCAAGCGATGTAATACCATTGCTTCTAATTTGATTAGATCTTATAAGGTCTATTATTTAGCGGTCTTTTGGAATAAAGAACCTTAATCCCAAATTCTTTTTTGAATACCCCCTATACAATACTCTCTTAGAGCAAAATTCATATTTGCCGAATTAGCAATTTCACAGATAGAATATTATTAATTAAAGATAAAACAGATGGATTTAATGTTAAATATTTGGTGGTTCCACAAATTTGCGTATTTTTGGTAAACCAATCTGGTAAACCAATTTTTACAAAATCACTTTCGCTATGTTTTTTAATGGCTTTCGTTATCGTAGAAGTGCAGGTAAAACCATCTGATAGAAGGTTTCTTTTAGATTGTTGAAGAAATTATCCTTGCCGTTAAAAAAATAACTTTTTACGGTTTTTATAGAAAACATAACCCATATAATATGAACTTTAAAGTATTCAATTCGGTTTCGGTACATTATTTATTCATGATAAGTACCATTTTGCTATTTATTAGCTGTAAAGAAAACAAAAAACAAGAATCTACAGACAAAACTGACAATGTAGCCTTAGGTCGCAGTGCAAACGACATCATACCATTTTTTCAACATTGGAATTTGATCCTAGGTGATGGCTCTAATGTAGGCCAAGCACTTGACTATGAGAACAAGAATTTCTTTTATACTGCGAGTGATGATCATGGGGATTGGGTCGTATTCAAAACTCCAAATGCAGGAAATACCCATGGTACCTCGAACAATACAAGAACCGAATTGGCCCAATTAAAGAAGTGGTCACCAATGACAGAAGCTACTATGAAAGCTACCCTAAAGGTAATGAACGTGTCAACTACCGGCGATGCCCGCGTTGCTTCAACGTATTCAGTAGTGGTTGGTCAGATTCACAGTGCAGATGGGCATGAAAACGAACCACTTAAAATCTTTTATAAAAAATTTCCTGGGCATGAAAAAGGCTCTGTCTTTTGGCATTACGAAATAAATACTGCAGGTGATGATAATTCCAAAAGATGGGATTATTCATATCCTATATGGGGCTATGACTTTTCTGTTGTCGGTACTGATGAAAACACCTATCCCCCTGAACCGGTTGACGGAATTGCTTTAGGTGAAGAATTCACTTATGAAGTAGTCATTAAGGAAGGTATGATGTATCTAACATTCACGAGTGAAGGCCATGAGACCAAAAAATTCACTAAAAATCTTATTTCCTCTGAATATGCAAATCTTTCGGACATGCCAGAGCAAACCAAGAAATTATTTGTACCCATAGGGCAGGATGGCCTTGAGCGCAAAGAAGCGTATACCGGCGAGGGCCTATTTTTCAAATTGGGCACGTATAACCAAACCAACGGGAAAGACCCTAAAATCAATAAAGTCTGGTGTTCTGGTGCCGAAACCCATGGTGGTGATATACAAAAACAATATGCAGATGGCAATTACGCCGAGGTTTGGTTTAAATCAGCAGATATCACAATCAGCGATGATGCCATTTCGAATGCAGGTTATTTCGAAGCGAATGATGGCTTAAGTTCGAAAACGGTTTACCCAAATGAGGTAATTCCTTTTATGGATAAATTTAAAATATTGTTGGGTGACGGCACGGAGGTGGAAGATATCACGGAGTTCGAACACAAAGATTTCTTCTACACCGTGATTGACGGTACAAGACGTTGGGTAGTCTACAAAACTCCAAATTCTGGTGTCACTTCAAAAAACTCCAGTAATACAAGAACCGAACTACACGAAAAAAGAGAATGGCTCCCTGAAGATGGTGGTAAACTAACAGGTACCTGCAAGGTAATGCAGGTCTCCATTTCTGGAGATGCCAGAGTTGCTGCCTCTTATTCAACTGTTGTCGGGCAAATTCACAGTGGTGAAGGACATGAAAATGAACCACTAAAAATATTTTACAAGAAGTTTCCTGGTCACACTAAAGGTTCGGTCTTTTGGAATTATGAAATCAATCCAGAAGGTGATGACAATTCCGGAAGGTGGGAATATTCCAATGCTGTTTGGGGGCACGATATGTCTGTCATTGGAAAAGGTAAAAACGACTATCCCGCTGAGCCTAAAAATGGAATTGAATTGGGTGAAGAATTCAGTTATGAAGTAAATGTTTATAAGGGAATCATGTATCTAACCTTCAAAAGTGAAGATCACGAAACTAAAACATTTACCAAAAATCTAATCTCATCTGAATATGTAAAAAATTCGGACTTTCCTGCACAGATGAAGAAATTATTTGTTCCCATAGGTCAAGATGGAACTGAACGTACCACTGCTTATAGTGGAGAGTTGAATTATTTTAAACAAGGGGCGTACAACCAGACCAATGGAAAAAGTCCCGAAACCAATATGGTTTGGTTTGCAGGTGCGGAAACCTATGGAGGTGATATCGCCAAACAATATGAAAATGGCTGTTATACGGAAGTATGGTTTAGGGAAGCAACAGTAGGTCAGGGTACACCACCAAAGTAAATGGAATTGATTTACATAAAGCAGTTGATCGCTATTAAAAAAGAGTAAAGACATATTAAAATCATAAAAAAATGAAACGATTTAGTAAAAAGTACATCACCACAAAAGAAATGGAATGGGAAGAACTTGGAGGAGGAGTATCAAGACAGTTTTTGGGGTACGATAACCAAATCATGATGGTAAAAGTGAAGTTTGAAAAAGGAGCATTAGGTTCCCCACATAAACATTTTCATACACAAGCTACCTATTGTGCTTCAGGTAAATTTGAATTTGAAATTAATGGAGAAAAGAAAATTGTAGAAGCAGGAGATGGAGTTTATATTGAACCTAATCTATTGCATAGTGCAGTTTGTTTGGAAGAAGGGATACTAATTGACACATTTAGTCCTGTAAGAGAAGATTTCTTGAGCGGTGGAGAGGTATCGTATTTTGGAGATAAGAAGTCATAATAAAAAAAACGCCCTTTTCGGGAAGACTTTATGTCATAAACAACACATATGAATTTAAAAGGAAAAATAGCCATTGTTACAGGTGGCACTAGAGATATTGGAAAGGCCATTTCCATTAAATTGGCCAAGGAAGGTGCTAAGGTTGTAGTAAATTACTATAGCAATGAAGCAAATGCCAAAGAAACTCTGAACGCAATTAAATCGGCCGGTGGGGAAGCCATCATTGTCAAGGCGGATGTGACCAAGAAATCCGAAGTAGATAGACTCATAAAGGAAACCATTGGCAATTATGGTGATACTATAGACGTACTGGTAAACAATGCCGGTGGCCTGGTTGCCCGAAAGACAGTAGCTGAGATGGACGAAGCTTTTTTTGACAAGGTGATTAAATTAAATCTTAATTCAACTTTCTTGGTCACCAAGGCAGTTTTGCCCCATATGAAATCTGGGGCCTCCATAGTAAATATAGCCTCCCAGGCCGGTAGGGATGGTGGGGGCGGTGGATCTATAGCCTATGCAACATCAAAAGGAGCTATAATGACCTTTACTAGAGGTCTGGCCAAAGAGGTGGGCCCAAAAAATATTCGGGTAAATGCCCTTTGTCCCGGTATGATTGCCACCACCTTTCACGACACCTTCACCACAGATGAAGTACGGGAGAAAGTAGCAGGAATGACCCCACTTCGCAGGGAAGGCTCGGCAGAGGAAATTGCCAATGCAGTGGCCTGCCTGGCATCTTCTGAAACTTCCTTTATTACAGGGGCAAACATCGATATTAACGGTGGACTTGCCTTTTCATAGAATAGATCAAATACGAATTTGATAATTTCTACAAGCTCCAATTAGCAGATAGAAAAATTTAACACACAAAAATTGTAATTAAATTTTTAATTAACAATTAAATAACATATATTTGGTAAACCAAACTGGTTAACCAATTTGGTTTACCAGAAAAACTTAAAACAACAAGACCATGTTAAAAGAAACACACTTAATAATAAACCCTAGAATTTAACAAAAAAAAAGGACGGGCGCACACCCATCCTTTTGTAAAAAGATTACTTCATTCTGAAGGGAAGTAATACCAAAACATGCAAATAATACTAATTACATATTTACTGCAAAACTAAGTAATTTCATTGAATATTAGTGCAGCAATGTGTTTTAGTAAGTTGAAGGATTAAATGTGAACAATATCACATTAAAGGTACCCACGGCAAATGAGCCAGAATTTATTACTAACTTAATTAAATCACTAATGAAATTCAAAACCAATTTAATTCTAACAGTAGTATTGTTATTCAATATTGCACTGTTCGCCCAAGATGGACGAATACTGTCCGGAACGGTAACGGATGCTGCCCAGATCCCAGTGCCTGGAGTGAATGTAATTATAGCCAATACTACTACCGGTACGGCAACCGACTTTGATGGAAATTACCAAATTGAGGTAAAAAATGGGGATGTACTACAGTTCTCGTCTTTGGGCTTTGTAAGCCAATCTATACCAATTACAAATCAAGAACAATTGAATATCACCCTGCAAGAAGATGCAAGTCAACTTGATGAGGTTGTGGTAGTTGGATATGGTACTATAAAAAAATCACATCTTACCGGAGCGGTAGCCAAAGTAGGCGGGGATGAGGTTGCTGCTGTTCAAGTGGCCCGTGTGGATGATGCTCTGGCAGGTAAGTTGTCTGGGGTAAGGATTCAAAATCAAAGCGGAGAACCTGGTGCCGATCCAAAGATCCAAATAAGGGCAGCTTCATCTGTTTCAGGTGACTCAGGGCCGTTAATTGTTGTGGATGGCTATCCAATTTCAGGTAATCTAGCAACCGTTAACCCTAACGATATAGAAAGCTTAGAGGTATTAAAAGATGCTGCTTCAGCTGCTATTTATGGTTCTTTGGGTGCAAATGGTGTTATTTTGGTAACCACCAAAAAAGGTAAAGCAGGAAAAGTCAATTTTAATTACAATTCATATACAAGCACTTCAAGCAAGTATGTAAAGGACATTGAAATGCTTAAGACTGCAGGGGAATGGGCCAATGAGTTACAAACTAGTGCTTATGATCTTTCCGAAACCGACCCAGGTTTATTGGCTTACAGACTGGATGCATACGCTAATGCGCCTGATGTAGTAAGTATAGAAGATTGGCTTTTCAAAAATGGTAGTTCAACTAGCCATGATTTCAGCGTGAGCGGAGGGTCTGAAAATATAAAAGCTTTTGCCTCCCTTGGCTATCTGAACACTGAAGGTATTGTAAAAGGGCAAGGTTATGAAAGATATAACGGACGTATGAACCTAGATGCCAACTTGGGTGCCAAATTAAAGGCCGGATTGAGTATGAACGGATATTATGGCAAGCAAGATATTGTTCCTTGGGAAATGAGAGATCTTTTGAGATCATATAGCATAAGTCCTATATACCATACGCAAGCCTCAATAGATTTCGTTCAACAATTGGATCAAAAAAGACAGGCATTATTTAATTCTGGATTTACAGGAAATAACATAGGCAGATCATTTGACCAAGATTATAGAGGTATAGGTCTGGATCCTACAAGTATCTATGATCTGCAACCAGGTGATGTAGTTCACGATTGGCAATACGGTAGAAATCAAAATGGTATTGGAGGAACAGGAGATGCAGGTGTAGCGGCGAAGTTTGATAATTCACAAAGATGGAAAAAGACATATTTTGGGAACGTAAGTTCTTATCTACAATATGAAATCATAGAGGGTTTAAATATTAAAACCGTTTTTGGAGCAGATCTTGAAGATACCCAGACCTACGAATATCACGGAATATTATCGGATGGCCAACAACGTTCCAATCAAACAGAGTTGGATATATCCAATATAAAAAAATCTACCGTGTTAAGTACAACTACTTTAAATTATGCAAAAGTATTTGCTGATAAGCACGATATTTCTGCGGTGGCGGGAATGGAGTTTGTAAATACCTATTATAAGGGAATTGTCAACAATGGATCGAACGTCCCATTTGGCCTACCTTTAAATTATGACTTTTTTGATCCTGCAGATGTGATTACCAACGAGATAGATGAGACTCAATCAAGAAATGGTTTTTTTGGAAGAATTGCCTACGCGTTTGATGATCGTTATCTATTATCGGCATCCATTAGGAGAGATGGTGATTCACGATTTGGAGCCAATGAAAAATACGCAGTATTCCCAGCACTATCCTTAGGCTGGAATATTCATAATGAATCTTTTTTCGGAAATGCTGATGCGTTTAGCCTATTTAAACTTAGGTTTAGTACCGGGTCTTTAGGAACCGCTTCCTTCTTAGGGTCATACAACTCCTTAAGTATTCTAGGTACCTCACCGACCGCTTTCGGGACAGGGTTTCTAATTCCTGAGGATATAGCAAACCCAGATCTAACATGGCAAACCAATAAAGAGACAAACTATGGGGTTGATACAGGGTTTATAAATAACCGAATTAGATTGAGTGTAGATTACTATACGTCCGATGTACAAGATATGTTGATCAATCAAAGTGTTTCTGAAGTTCTTGGAACACCAGCTATAAAACTTAATCGCGGTGATGTGACCAGTTCCGGTTTGGAATTTGAACTTAATACAAAAATAATTACCAATCAAAACTTCTCTTGGAATATCAACGCCAATTTATCAACTGCTAAATCAGAAATTACCAATCTAGGTGAACTGACCGAACTGCCCAGGCAAATTTACGGTGGACCGAGTGGTAGAGGTCCTGAATTTAGAAACTATGTAGGAGGTGAAATTGGTGAAATGTGGGGTTATGAAGTAACTGGTGAGGTTGAAACGATACATATGTCAGATCCATCCAGAGGCGTTGGATTTGGTGCCGGAGAATGGTATGTTGTAGACCAAAACGGTGACGGAGAAATTACCTATGAAGGAGATTATGTAAAGTTAGGATCCGCAACACCGGATTTCTATTGGGGACTTTCTAGTTCCATGAGCATAAAGAATTTTGATTTTTCGTTCCAATTCCAAGGATCTCAAGGAGCAGAACTTTACAATATAGACCCCATTTACTGGAAATCACAATTTGGAGGTAGATTAAAGTCCAGTTTTGATGCCAATAATGACGGTATTGCTGATGCCAGTGGCAAGTTTTATCAAGAGACTAGAAATGCACATGGTTCTGGGATTCAAGATGCTTCCTTTACCGCTCTAAGAAACATAACCTTAGGGTATACTCTTGATCCTGACTTAACGGATAAAATTGGCATAGGTTCTATGAGGGTATATGTTGCAGCCACCAATTTGTTGTATATAATGGCAGATAATTATACCTCATTTAACCCTGAAGGTGTAGAGATCGAAAATGATGGTTATGCGGGTCCAACCACCTACGGATACCAAGAAGGTGCAAGCCCTATTGTGAGAAGTTTTACTTTGGGTGTAAATGTTAATTTTTAATAAAGAAATCATGAAAAAAATGAAATCTATATATTTAGTAATAGTTTCCTTGTTGTTGATAACATCATGTGATAACGATTTGGATCAAACACCACCTTTATTACTTGAATCCAGTGGTTTGGAGGAATTTGGACCCGTTTTGAATGCGGCGTATTACTATCAGACCGGTGGTTCAACACCAATGGGTGTGATGGGCGACTTTAGGGCCGACAATATGTTGATGTTAGAAAGCCCATATACGGCATTTGACACCTACAATGCAGATTTAGGAGGTTTAGATTTGGTGGAACAATTTTTTAGACCATTCTATAGCAATATGTACAAGGCAATCTTAAGTGCCAATAATGTCATTGAAAATTCAACCAAGCCTAAGGAGATAGCTGAGGCTAAATTCTTAAGAGCTCTGTCCTACTTTAAATTGGTGATGGTTTTTGGTGATGTCACCGTGAATTTATCCCCTACACCCAGCCCTTCCGATTTGTCCATTTTAACAAGACAACCGGCTGCCGACGTGTACAATAACGTGATCATCCCAGACTTTCAGGCTGCAATAGCTGGTTTGGACAATTCTGGATTGGCAAGTGGGCGCGCATCCAAAATCGCAGCTCAGGGTTTTCTTGGAAAGGTATATATGTACAGAGGTAATTTTCCGGAAGCTGCAACAACGCTTGGAACTGTTATAAGCGGTGCTGCTGCCGCAGGGATAAGTCTGGAAAGCGACTTTGCCAACGTTGTAGTCGACGGTAATTCGGAAATCATATTTGCAACCCAATTATCAACTTCAATTCCAAACGCCTATGGCTCAGCCACCACATTTGTAGGATGGTTTACCGGGGCAGATACAAAAGCCCTTACGCCTTTAGACCCACGCTTAATTGCCGCTTTTGACGACAGTAGCGCTGGTGGTGGAGGTACGGATTTAAGAAAGGCGCTTACTATTGATACGGATAATATGAATGGCAGTAAGAAATATACTGGAGCTTTGGAACAGGACTATATAGAATTGAGGTTATCCGATGTTATTCTAATGTACGCAGAAGCACTGAATGAAAATAGCGCTCCTGCATCAACTGTACTTCCATTATTGGATCCTATAAGAACAAGAGCGGGTTTAAATAGTTTAACTGGAACAGTAAGCTCACAAGCTGACGTTAGACAGGCAATTGCTGACGAAAGAAGAGTGGAGTTGGCCCTAGAAGGCCACAGATGGTTCGATTTGGTAAGGACAGGTAGAGTAGATGCGGAAATGGGAGCAACGATTAGCAGTGATTACTATGTGTTTCCTATACCAAACTCAGAAATTCTTGCTAGCGATGGAGTTATTACCCAAAATGATGGTTATTAAAAAGCAGCTAATTATCTTCAGACTAGGGACAACAAAGTATTTGTCAGCTTGTGGTTTTAAAGTCGGAAGTGGAGCCTTAAAAGTAAAGGTATATAAACAAGTGGGACCCCACCCATAAAGGATTGGTAGTTTTAGTTAGTTATTGTTTTAAAATTTACTGGCTTGTTGTCAGGCCAGTAAATTTTTATTATCGCAAAGTTAATGTAACAAGGCAGGAATTATAATTAAGTAATATTTTTCTCGATTGCCTTTTATACCTAAATTTGACACACCAAACTGGTTAACCAATTTACGACATAACAAGATTAGCATGAAAATAGAAATTCTCCCGAAAAACGAAAACGACGCCATTCAAAAAGAGATTATATCCAAGATCAGGGATTATATAAATTACAAGAACCTGGAGCCAGGGGACAAATTACCTTCGGAAAGAAAGCTTTCCGAAAATTTTGAAGTAAGCAGAAGCAACGTAAGGGAGGCTATTCAGACCTTGGAGTTCTATGGTCTGTTAAAATCAAAGCCGCAGAGCGGTACGTTTGTTGCCGATATTGGTTCCGTGGCATTGAATGGCATGATAACGGATATTTTAAGGTTAGAAAAGCCAGATTTCAAATCCTTGGTGGAGACTAGAATACTGTTGGAGCTAAAAACTGTTAGATTGGCAGCTTTGAGAAGATCCAAAGAAGAATTGACAGAAATAGAGGAGGCTTTGGAGGCCTATTCGGCAAAAGTAATGAATGGGGAAGATGCCGTACAGGAAGATTTATTGTTCCATTTGGCCATTGCCAAGGCAAGCGGTAACAGTACGATAAATACATTTATGCTGACTATTACACCAGAGATCATTACCAACTTTACCAAATATCATGTATGCGACAAGAATATCGCTTTTATTGGAATTCAAGAGCATAGGGATATTTATGAAGCTATAAAGAACCAAGACCCCCAATTGGCCAAGGAAAAAATGAAAGTACATTTTAAAATGCTATATCAATATTGTTACAATATTAAAGATTAATAAAAATCACTAAGTGATAAAAACGCACACTTTTATCGCTTTATAAAAAAATAATCTGAAGGGAAATAATACTTGAAATAATACTATGGAATTGAGTAATATTTAAATACTCCTAAAATTTACAGCTATAATTCAAGTATTAAAAAAGCACGGATAATTCATCCGCTTACCCTCTATTGCCTAAAATGACATAGCAACAGAAATACAAACCAAAGCAAAATACTATGAAAATTAAAGGATTACGTTGGTTCATTATCGGTCTTATCTTTTTAGCAACTGTTATTAATTATATAGACAGAAGTGCTTTGTCCATAATGTGGGGCAATGAGAATGTTGAAGGCTCCATATCCCATTCTTTGGGCCTAACCAAAGATCACTATAGCTATATCCTAAATATTTTCATGGTAGCTTATGCCTTGGGACAATTATTCTCGGGCAAACTATTCGATAAAGTAGGTACCAGGATTGGATATGTAATCAGCATTGGTATTTGGAGTTTATCCACCTTATTGCACTCTACAGTAAGAGGGTTTTTATCACTTGCATTTTTCAGAACAACATTAGGATTATCTGAAGCAGGAAACTGGCCAGGTGCCGTAAAAAGCAATGCGGAATGGTTTCCAATAAAAGAACGTGCCATAGCGCAGGGGTTGTTCAATGCCGGTGCCTCCATTGGGTCGGTTATAGCACCACCCCTAATAGCAGTCCTTTTTGTGGCCTATGGTTGGGAAGTTACGTTTATCATAGTAGGGGCCATAGGTCTTTTATGGATTATTCCTTGGCTGTTAATCAATAAAGCGGGACCAAAAAAGCATCCTTGGATAACAGAAGAAGAACAAAAATTTATTTCAGAAGGACAAAGTGTAGCCGATCAAAATGCCACTGAAGACCAAAAAGGACTTAGCCTAAAAGAAATACTTTCTTATAAAGAATCTTGGGCCATTGTAGCAAGTAGATTCTTCTTGGAACCTATCTGGTGGCTCTTTGTGGGCTGGATGCCCATATATTTATTTGACGTGTATGGCTTTAATGTAAAAGAAGTGGGAATGTTTGCCTGGGTTCCTTACGTAGGTGCAGCCATTGGGAGTATTGCAGGCGGCTATGTTTCTGGAGTCATTATTTCAAAAACGAACTCAATAAACAAAGGTAGGAAAACCACTATTTTCATAGGTGGCGTCATAATGGCCTTGGGTCTTATAGCGACTATTTTGTTTGCAGATACCCCAGAAAAATTCGTTGCGATCGTATTTATAGTGTTATTCGGATTTCAGTTTGCCATTGGAAATATCCAAACCTTACCTAGCGACTTTTTTAGTGGTAAATCTGTAGGGTCTTTGGCCGGTCTAGGTGGCATGGTAGGGGTGTTTTCTGTAATTATCATGAACTTTTTAGTACCTGTAATTGCAAAGGTTTCCTATACACCCATTTTTGTGGCCATAGCCATTTTCGTTCCTCTTGGCGTAGGATCTATCTATTATTTCGCAAAGAATATAAAATCAGTAGAATAATTTAAAATTTAATAATATAAAAATTGAAATATGAGTAATTCAAAAGGAAAAGTAGCAGTAATAACAGGAGCTACCGGAGGCATTGGTTTCGAAGTAGCAAAAAGATTGGGCAAAGACGGATACACAGTAGTATTGAACGGTATAGATGATGAAGGAGGAGCTAAAAGAATTAAAGAGCTTACTGCCGAAGGTATCACTGCTGAATATTACGGATTTGATGTTACCAAGGAAGACGAAGTAACAGCAAACATTAATAAAATTGGCAAGAAATATGGAAAAATTGATGTTCTAGTAAACAATGCAGGTGGACTGGGCGGAAGATCCAGGTTTGAAGAAATGACCACTGAATTTTACAGATTTGTGATGGCATTAAACTTGGATTCAGTATTTTTCGCTTCAAGAGCTGCTATACCTTATCTAAAAAAAGGAGATCTTCCTACCATCATTAACTACACATCCATTGCAGGCTGGAATGCCGGAGGGCCTGGAGCAGGAATTTATGGAACATCCAAAGCGGGTGTCCATGCCATAACCAGGGCATTGGCAAAAGACCTTGCCGAATATGGAATTAGAGTAAATGCGGTATCTCCGGGTACCATTGACACCCCTTTCCATACCGAAATTAAATCTACCAAACCAGAAGTATTCGCTTCCTGGAAAAACAATATCTTGTTAGGAAGATTAGGACAACCTGAGGAAGTAGCCTCTGTAATTTCGTTTTTAGCTGGTAAGGATGCCGCTTTCCTTACTGCCGAAACTATCCAAATAGGTGGTGGACAAGGTTTAGGGATTTAAGGAAATAGAAAACAATAAGTAAAAAAGTAATTAAAATCCGGGAATTTATAGGCCGAAAGGCTCTTCCCGGATTTATTTGTATTTACAGATCACATACTTGGCCCACGTCTTTGCAAACGGCACGCTGAATTCTTTTTTCTTGGCCAAAGTATACCGTCTGCTACAGTACCCGGAAGACTACCAAATAGTAATAAAAATATATGGCACAATACACAAGAATAGAAGTAGCAACTATTATGAAGGAAACCGGAATGGTACCTTTGTTCTACCATTCGGACATAGCACTTGGCAAGAAGGTTTTAAAAGCCTGCTACGATGGTGGTGCCAGATTAATGGAATTTACAGCAAGGGGCGACTTCGCTTTCGAAGTTTTCTCAGCACTGAACAAATTTGCCATAAAAGAACTTCCAGGCATGATTCTCGGGGTAGGTTCCATTACCGATGCCGCCGCAGCTTCATTATATATGCAAATGGGGGCCAATTTTATAGTAACCCCATCCCTCAGGGAAGATATTGCAATTGCCTGTAATAGAAGAAAAGTCCTTTGGTCTCCTGGATGCGGTTCCCTTACCGAAATTAACAATGCTGAGGAATTGGGTTGCGAAATCGTAAAATTGTTTCCCGGATCTACTTATGGTCCTTCATTCGTAAAGGCCATTAAAGGACCACAACCCTGGACAAGCATAATGCCCACCGGAGGGGTCACTACTGAAGTTTCCAACTTAAAGGCATGGTTCAATGCCGGCGTAACCTGTGTAGGACTGGGATCCCAACTTATTAGTAAAGAAATATTGACCAATGAGGATTTCGTTGGACTTGAAAATACCGTTCGCGAAACTTTAGGGTCTATAATAAAGCTAAGAAACTAAATTGATGGAAAACCAGACCAAAAAAAATTCACTTTTAAAAAAATTATTGGCTTTGGTTCTGGCCTTTGGCCCCGGAATTTTTGCCATTGGATATACTATCGGTACAGGAAGTGTAACCTCCATGATCGTTGCAGGAAGCACCTACGGCATGCAATTGCTATGGGTTTTGTTGCTGAGCTGCCTATTCTCCGGAATCTTAATGTATTCCTATGGTAATTTCGCCCTGGTCACCGGAGAAACAGCCCTATTTGCTTTTAAGAAGCACCTAAGATGGGGAAAGCTAATTGCCATAATGATAATCATTGGCATTTCATTTGGGCAATGGAATTCTTTAATGGGTATTTTAGGGATTTCCGCCAACATTATCTTCGAGATATTCCTCATCTATTTTCCCAATTTGGAAGGCTTTCAATATGAATCCGTTTTAATAATTGCCATAGTGGTCATTATAATCATGTACGGTTTCCTAATGGTAGGGAAGTATGCCTTCTTTGAAAAAATATTGGTCATTTTCGTCACCATTATGGGACTTTCCTTTTTTATCTCACTTTTTATGGTCTACCCCTTGCCTATTGAAGTCGCTAAAGGATTAATACCGTCCATACCCAAGGTGGAAGGAGGTAAAATGATGGTGGCCGCCTTTGTAGGTACCACCATGGCTGCTGCTACTTTTTTATCCCGACCTTTATTTGTTAAGGGCAAAGGATGGAATATCAACAACCTTAAGCAACAAAAAAAGGATTCCATAATAGCCGCCTGTCTTGTCTTTGTTATTAGTGCATCGGTCATGGCCGTAGCCAGCGAAGCTCTGTTTCATCAAGGTCAACCGGTAACCAAAGTATTGGATATGGTAAACACCCTGGAACCGGTCGCTGGAAAATTCGCATTGACCCTGTTCTTCTTCGGGACTTTAAGCGCTGGTCTGTCCTCTATATTTCCCTGCCTATTGATTGCTCCTATCCTATTGGCCGATTACCAATCGGGGGAATTGGACACCACTTCCAAACAGTTTAAGATAATTACGGCCGTTGCATGTCTATTTGCCCTAATTGTTCCTGTTTTTGGCGCCAACCCTATAGAAATGCAAATTTTGTCCCAAGTTTTTAATGTATTTGTATTACCCCTGGTAATACTTGGAATTATTTTACTGATTAATAATAAAAAGCTAATGGGCAAATACAAAGCAAGTGTTTTCCTAAATATAGGATTATATGCCGCTTTTCTTTTTTCAATTATTATCTCTTATAATGGGATTGTGGCCCTGTTGGACTTCTTTTAGGGAGCCCTAATAGATGCTATAAATGTTTTACCCTAGATTCATATTTTTGATAGAGCGCCTCATTGTCCGCCTCATCTATGTTCTGACTTTGAAAAACGGAGACATCCACACCTCTGTCCAAATTAATTTTTATGGCTTCGGTCGAGATTATGTTTACAATGATCATTCCCAGTACCGAGGAAGCAGGACCTATAAGAAGGTCGTTTATGGCGATAACCCCATCCCCGGATGGAACACAATTATCAATGACCAAATCCGCAATCTGATATAATTTCTTTCCGCTAGAATGCCTGGAAGGATACTTTTTGGACTGCTCCAAAGAGGTGATCGCTATTGTACTTAACCCTTTCTGCTTTGCCTTCATAGCCATCTCCAAGGGCAAGGCATTTCTTCCCGAATTTGAAACAACAATCAACACATCCCCTTTATTAAATTGATACTTATTCCAAAGTATTTCGGCAAGTCCACTAATTTGTTCCATTTTAGCCGATCTTCTTGCCCCGCTGGCCATAAGCACCATATCGTCCATAATGGCATTTACGTTGGCCAAATTGGAGGCCCTGCCAAACATTTCCATCCCTATCATTTGGGAATGACCTGTGCCTATGGTGTGAATTATGCCATCATTCTTGATAACATCCGCTACAATATTAGCGGCACTGACCAATTGATCCTTCTGTTCAGTGGACATTTTATTGATCAGTAATTTTATTTTATCCAAATATTCGAACATAGGAACAATTACATTTAGTTATTGAAGGAAACCATATGTATTACTATCGGGATGTACTAGCACGTCTACCAATAATGCCAACTAAGGTTTCCAAAATCCAATATAAAGAATAAAATCATAGCCACCTGAAGGTATAAAGATATATAATCACATTATTGGCCATAGCATTGGGGGTAAAGCAGTATTGAAACAGTAATGGCATTAAAACCTAAACCATTCACTGGACTCCTATAAGGCACGTACCCGAAGCTCGGGGTATTAAACCCTCCCAAGATCTGGTATTATACCGAAAACCCCGCCTTTTGGCGGGGTTCGTTCGACTATCGTATTCCAATGCGCCTGCGGCTTTTAAAATACGGGTCTCACGAACAAAAAAAAGCCTATCAAACGATAGGCCTTAGGTCTTAGGAAATTAAAAAAGTATATATTAAATAACTTTAACGTTTACTGCGTTTAATCCTTTTTTTCCTTCTTTTAGTTCAAACTCAACTTCATCGCCTTCGCGAATTTCGTCGATTAAACCAGAGATGTGTACAAAATGTTCTTTGTTAGAACCTTCTTCTGTGATGAACCCAAATCCTTTGGCATCGTTGAAAAATTTTACTGTTCCTCTACTCATTACTAAAATTTAAATTAATTACTTATTGTGAATCAAATATAGTTCCAAAAGTTTGAACCACAATCATTTATAGCCAACAATTTTAACATGTATTTAAAAAAAAATCGCTCAGCCCTTTAAAAGCTTACTTTTCAGGGGTTTTGAAAATTATAAACTCTACCCTTCTATTCTGTGCCCTACCCTCTTCATCCTCATTATTTCCTAGTGGTTGCGCTGCTCCAAAACCATTGTAGGTAATTCTTTGGCCGGCCAAACCCAATTGGATCAACCTATTTGCCACTGCCATTGCACGTTTAACAGAAAGGTCTGTATTGTAGGAAGAAGTACCCAAATTGTCTGTATATCCATTGATTACAATGTTCAAAGTACTGTCTGATTGCAAATAATTGTAGACGCGCATTATCTCATGAGCGCCCTTTTCCCCTAGATGGGACTCATCAAAATTAAAATGAACATTTTCAAAAATATGGGCCTCGTCCAAGGCATAGGTCTGCATTCCCTCATCAACATATACCATATCCAAAAAATAATAGGCCCCATTCACATTTTTTTTCTTTACCAATCTCTGTCGCCTTGTAGAAGCATTGTTCTTAAAATTACCAATAGTAATAAACTGCTCGCCGCCCGCAGCAAGAAAATTGGTAGAAATCTTGGTCCATGCATTGTCATCAGTTATAAATTCGTTGCCCAAAATTTCAATTATGGTAAAATTATTTCCTTCTATTTTGGAAAGCTGCCATTTAGTGAGTCCCTTTTTTATTTTAACCTCTATTGGTTTTGTAGACAAAAGGACATCAAAATCACGAACAACATGATCCGAATTCTCGGCCAAACTAATATAAAAGGACACTGTATAGGTAACCCCTTGCTTTAAAGGCTCCTTTAACTCTCCTTGGATATATTCCCTGTAATCTTCAGGGGCATACATATAGAATCCCAGATAGGCGTTCCCAAATTTTGCCGTCTGCTCTCCCATAAAATTGGTGGGCACCCCCATGCTAAGACTACAGCTATTAAAATAATCAGTAGTTCCCTTAGTAGGTACGGACCAATATTTAAGGTCTTCCCCAAAGTTCCCTAAATGATCCGGGCATTCCAAAAAAGATTCAAAACTTGGATTTTCTACTAGGTTTTGGGACATGGCCCTACCGAGGCATAATACGGACAAAATCCCTATCCAATTTCTACAACCTACAGCGATTTGCCTCATACTGAACAAATTGTATGTAAAACTTATTGGCAGAAAGAATCCCTCACGGACAAAAAGTTTAAGTACATTTTATCAAAAATAAAAAAACATCCCCATATTCAGGGATGTTTGTAATACCTATGGACAAATACAACTGTCTGATCTATATAACTATTAGGATTTATTTCTTTTCCCTTTCAACGAAAATGAGCCTTCTGTAGAATTGGCCTTACCATTTATAACATCATCCTTCACTTGCAAGGAAACCTGCACTTCTCCCCCTTCAATATAAACCGAAAAGTTTACTTTATTCTCATTTACCTTTACTTCCGAAGCCGTCAAGGTATTATAATTTACCTTTACCACTACCTTATACCCCTCTTTGTCCTTAGTAATAATTAACAAACCGGCACTATATTCATAAGGAACATCCTCCACTGTATATTCCCATGTTCCGATTGGAGATTTATACACTTCTTCTAGCACTTCGGTTAAATTATTGGGACAATAATGACTATGACCTGAGTTTACTGCCAAAAGCGACGTACTACCCGAAACAAAAAAAAGACAAGCGCAAAACAATTTTCCAATATTTTTCATTCTTATAAAATTTTATAATTAATAATTATCTAGACAACAAAATAAAGTTATACACAGACCAGCACTACTTTGAAAAAAATCTTAAACCCAGGCAGCTGTATCGCAGAATTTCAGCTCAAAAAATGGGACAAGAGGTCCCAACGCTATATAACACCCATATAATGGCAAACCTCCTAAAAACAAAAATACCTTACTGCCTTTTTTGCTTCCCGAGATAGAAAACTAAAGGCAGAAGGTACATTTACGGCGATCATAAAATACCACGGGGTTTTTGGCAGATCATGAGCAACCGCTAATTCTAAATATTCTTTTTTATCTATAGATCAAATTTGTACGTGGCTCCGGCCAAAACCTGGAAACCCTGTACTTGATAATTATTCCAACGCATATAATTCTGGTTGGCTATATTATTTGCCTTTGCAAAAACTGACAATTGCTCGTTTATGCGATAGCCAATATGCGCATTGGCATCAAAATAGCTATCCAAGGTAACTGGAGTCATTGCAAAATCTGCCGGTAAAGTTCCCGGAGAGGCCACCGTATAAAGGTCATCGCGTTCCCCTACATAAAACAAATTGGCACCCATGAACCACTTCTCCCCTATTTGATAATCCATAAACATAGCGGCAGTAAGACCTGGTAGGTTCCAAGCAGGATTATCGGTTTCCGTATCGTAATCATATACTTGGGCATTTATCCCCAGGCTAAAATTACGGTTTATATCTACGTTTAATTCACCAAAGACTCCTAAGGTCTTTACATCATCATAAAACACCTGGAAGCTATTACCATAGAAATACCCTTTTTCGTCTGTCCTGGAGGTATTTTCAGGATTTAGCAAAAATAGTGGTTTTCTATTTTCCGCCATATAAGAGCCCTTTAGGTTATAGCTAAGATTAGGTAATAATTGTCCTTTTAAGCCTATGTAGGCATCATATTGTTGGTCTGTAGGTTGCATGTCCAAAGTTGGGGAAACGTATGGGTTCTCTTCTACAAATCCATAGAACGAGTTTTGCTTTAACTCACCCTCTACCCCACCGTAAGCTATGGCTACCTCATCCAACAAACGATAGGATGCCGTTATTGTGGGATAAATATAAAAGTTGCCCTCACTGTTTTCCAAATCCATGCCATACACTAAATTTACGCCCAGATTAAGCGAAAGATCATCCCCTAAAATATTAATATTGGGATTTATACCAACTTGTAAATGCGAATAATCTATTCCGGGAACATTGGAATCATTGGCCACTTGACCATTTTTAAACTTACCCCCCAAATAATCTACCTTGGCCTTAAGCGTCAATAACTCATCTCCCAAAGGGAATTCGAAGGCAGGCTTTAGCACTGCCCTATTTTCACCTGATTTAGTGGAATCCCAAAATCGTCTATAGTACAAATTGGCACTCTTAAAAAAAGAATCTTCCATTTCCACAAAACCACCTGCAAATGCATTAAAATAGTTCTGTTTTTCATCTATGCCGTTCACTAGTTCCTCTGTATAATATCCATTGGGAATTCCGTACCAATTATATAATTGATGTTGTGCCCCTATATTGGCTCCCCAACTTATATCCCTGTCCCTTTTGGTATAATTGGCGTCCAATTTGGTATTATAAAATATATTATCCAAAGCAGTTCCGTCTATTTCTCCCCTTGAGGAATGGTGGTTTAGGCTTACATCCAATCTTTCATCCCTATTTAGGGCACTACTGGTATAAAAATCAGCCAAAGCGTTATTATAGTTGCCCAGACCTATTGATGCATAGGAGTTATATATTTTTTCCGGAGGCAGTTTCTTCACACCTGAAGCTTTACCCTTGGAAGGAGTAAAAGTAGAGGCAACAGGTACAGAAAATATGCTGTATTTGATTGGCTTTTTTTGCAAAACAATGGAATCGTTCAAAGTGGGGACCGACTTCACCTTAAACGCGTCCGAAATGGTAGGTGCATAGGCCTTTACCACTGTCACCGTTTCCGTACCTAAATCTTTTTTATCGTCCTGTGCCAATCCGATTTGTAGAAAACCTAGAATAGCAAAAATGGATATTTTTATGTGCTTGTGCATATTGTGTTCTTTTTGCAAGGAAATTTTAATTTCCCTCTGGATTAATAGAGGAATTACTTTGAGCTTCTTTTGCCTTAATAATGGACGACTCCTGTTTGGCCTGGGCCACTATTTCCGGATAATCCCCGAAATTGGCGATAACACTATCCAAAATATAGGTTGCTTGGAAAGCATCTCCCAAGGCATAGAAGTTCTTGGCCATAATGATCAAGCCTTTGGCGCTCCACTCCTTATACCCCGCATAATCCTTGGCCAATTTTTGAACCGAAGCGTTGGAAGCCTCGTAATTTTGAGACTTGTTCTTGAAATAAGCATCGTAATAAAGTGCCTCGGCCGCTAACTCCCCAGTTGCAATTTTAAGCACTTCCGAATAGGCCTTTTCCGCCCTGTTCTCATCCTTGGTCTTAATGGCCGATCTTGCGATCATTATTTGTGCATCACTTTTTATACGGTTATCAATGTTGGAATTGGATAACACTTTAGTGGCGTACTGAATGGTCTTAGCATAGTCTGACCGCTCATAGTAACCCTTCATTAAATTGGACTGGGCAAAGGTGATATTCTGCTGAATTTCCGCCTTGACTTCCAGTTCTTCCAAAAAGGGAATGGCAGTGACATAATCATTTTTGCCTACATAAATCTCGCACACCCTTGTAAGTGCCTGTTCTGCATATTCATTGGTCCCCTTGCCTGCCACATTTTTAAAGTAGGGCAATGCTTTATCCTTCTGACCTTTTCCAAAATACAATTGTGCCAAATTAAAATTGGCTTTTAAGGTATTCAATCCGTTTGGAAATTGTTTAACATAGGCCTCATATCCCTTTATGGCCGCATCCTGATTGCCTTCAATATATTGTTTGTCAGCAGATTCAAAAGTAGCATTGTCCAGTTCTGTATCGGTCACCTCAACAAAATCGAGACCTTTCACCCATTGGGCATATTCATTCACCCTACCCAGGTCTACATAAATAAGCTTGGCCGTAGTTACGGCCTGAAGCGCTTCCTGAGTGTTTGGGTGGTCCCTTACCACCGTTTTAAATTTGGCCAAAGCCTGTTCATTGCGATTGGCATTATAATGCACCAATCCTTGACGCAACATGGCCTGTGGCACCAAAGAGCTGCCCTTATAATCCATGGTGAGCTGATCGTATAACTGCAACCCTCTTTCCGTATTATTGGCCCTCACATAGGAATTGGCCAGTTCAAACAAAGCGTCGTCCTTAAGTGTTGAATTGGGATACCTGGACACAAAATTGGAAAGCTCCTCTATTTTGGTTGCACTCCTGTCCACAAACCCATAGCTCAGCGCCTTTTGATAGGCAGCATAATCGCTCGAAGCACTATTCCGTGCTATTGCCTTGTTATAAGTCTCTATGGCAGGCCAATATTTGCTGCTTACAAAATAGCTATCCCCTAAGCGTAGATAGGCATCGTTAAGTTTTTCACTATCCCCGTTATTGGTCTCCACATAACTGGAAAACGCAGATATGGCATTGTTATAATTTCTCAATTTGAAATAGGTATATGCCAGATTGTAATTCAAGTCCTTAAATTCAGGAGTTGCTCTGGCACTCGGATTTGATTTGAATTGAAGATATCCGGTCAGGGCATCATCAAAACGGTTCATATTATAATCCGATTCCGCCTTCCAGTAGCTAGATCTTGCCTTAAAGTATTGATCTTCGGCATTGTCCAGGGATTTCTTAAACACGGCTGATGCTTCCTCGTAATTCCCCTCCAAGAACAATTCCACTCCCCGATAAAACGCCACTTTCTGATAGGTAGCCTTACTGGCAAAGTTTTTGTTTTTCTCCAAAAGCTCCATGGCACCGGCAAAATTTTTGGAAGTAATATAAGAATCCACCAAAAGTTCCTGCATCTCCCCTTTATTGGCATCATTGGGATATTTCTCCAAATAATTGGTCAACACCTTGGGCACAGGCTCATATGCGTTCCCTATTTCATAACTCAGTCTGGCATAATTTAAATAGGCATCCTTTTGAATTTCAGGATTGAAATCCATTTGGGAGGCATTTCTAAAGGCGTTCAAGGCCTCTTGTTTTTTATCCAGCTTTAGATAGCATTCCGCCAAATGATAATAGGCATTCTGGGAAACATCATTGTTACCATCGATTATTTTGTTGAATTGCTGTATCCCATTCGCATAATCGCCCTGCATATAGTAGGAATAGCCCAATAGATAATAATCGGTATTGCTCCACTTTCCCCTTTTCCCCTTGTATTCGGACAAATAGGGTATGGCATTGGCGTATTGTTTTAGGTTGAAATAACTCTCCCCAATAATTTTATTGAGTTCAGAAACTTCATTTCGATCAGATTTTGGCAATTGCTTTTTCGCCAAGGCAATAGCCTCTTCAAACTTGCCCAATTTAAAGTTCATATCCGCCTGATAGTAGGACAGCTTTTCTTCCAACAGTTCTTGGTCGGTAATCTGATCAAAACGCTGGTTGGCCTGGGCATAATCGTCCTGCTGATAAGCAATATACCCCAAGTAATACTTGGCTTGGGAACCATAGGTCGGAGAAGTGGTCACCTGGTTAAGGTAACGTTCGGCCTCTTTTGGTTTATTGGAGGAAAACAAGGCATAACCATTGTTAAAATTGAAGCGTTCCTTGTCTTTTCTGGACATGGAACTTTGATCTACCTTGGTATACCATTTTAAGGCGTAGGGGTATTTTCCGGTTGCAAAATAATAATCGGCAACATCGAGATAGGCAGAATTACGTTTGGTAGAAGTTGGATACTTTTCAACAAAGTCTTCCATCAACCTATCGGCCCCCAACTGATTTAGGCGAATTGCAGCAGTAGCGGCATAATAAGCACTGTTGGCCTGGGTCTCTTCATCCCTGGTATTATTTTTTACTCTTTCAAAGATAGTCTGAGCTGCCTGATACTGTTTATTGTTATACAAGGCCAAAGCTTCTTGGTAGTCCTTTTGGTCAAAAGTATAGATCTCGGATTCTTGGGCATTTACGTAAAATAAAGACCCAACAAAACACAGTATTACAGCGGTTTTTTTTCTTAGCATAGTGTTCTCTAGAAGTTAAGAATTACCGTAATTAAATTATATAACGATAAATATTGTCCCTAAGTATATGATAAAGAAAAAGATTTTTAAAGAAGATTTGACTTAATTCCAAAGGAACTTATTACTTTTATATCAACATTAAAAACTATGGGCGAAAGCATATTGCGATTGAAGGATGTAGCCGTATTTCAGGGTGAAAATTTAGTATTGAACGATATTAGCCTTGAAATCAAAAAAGGGGAATTCGTATACCTTATCGGAAAGACAGGCAGTGGAAAGAGCAGCTTTATGAAAACTTTATATGGCGATCTTCCATTAAAACAGGGAAGCGGCCATATTGTAGATTTCGATCTCACCACCTTGAAAGAAAAAGAAATTCCATATTTGAGAAGAAAACTAGGGGTGGTTTTTCAAGATTTTAAATTATTACCAGATCGCAACGTCAACAATAACCTCCTTTTTGTACTAAAGGCCACCGGCTGGAAAGACCATAGTGAGATGAACGCCAAGATTGAAGATGTCCTGGATAAAGTGGGCATGAAAACAAAAGGCTTTAAATTTCCCCATGAACTTTCGGGAGGGGAACAACAACGTATCGCCATAGCCCGAGCGCTATTAAATGATCCAGACCTAATTCTGGCGGACGAGCCTACCGGGAATCTCGACCCACAGACCAGTGTAGAAGTGATGAAGGTACTTCAGGACATCAATAAAACGGGAAGGACCATCCTTATGGCCACCCACGACTATGCCCTTATTCTTAAATATCCATCCAAGACATTAAAGTGCGATGGCAATAAGGTTTTTGAAGTAATACAACGGGCAGTTTAAATATTAAAAAAGAAAATAGTCTGGCATAGACCCGCCATATCCTTCATCAAACCGACCTAAAATAGCTGGTTATATTACTGGCTTATCTAGTTGCGCATAGGCCATTAGACACCATTTTAATTACTTTATTTTCCAAATCAGGTTCGGTTCAGTTAAATCCAAAGTCGCTTCACCCACCATTTTGTCCACTTCACTTAATAACCACCTAAAAGGCACTAATGCGCCCCTTATCTTTGCACCAGAAATAAATTGCATATCAAAATATTCATAAAATTATATATCATGAAAAACGCAGCTTTTTTATTAAGTACCATACTAGTATCTCTTTCACTGTTCTCATTTTCAGGAAAGGACAAATGTTTAAACTCTGATGACATTAACTGTTATATTGAATCACACAACCCCTTTGCCGAAGGATTGCTTATGGATGAAGAAGTAAGAAATTTAAGTTTGGATCAAATTAACCTTATTGAAGTGGAGGAAGAAATTAATTTAGGATTTGAGACTACAACCTACCTCCCTCTTGGATTCAATGCTTATGCTGGGATGGAATTGGATCTTAACAGTATTATTGTTGAGGAATTGGATGAAGAAATTGTATTGGGATTTGATCCGGCAAAATATCTTCCCCTTGGTTTTAATGCCTATGCCGGTATGGAACTGAACCTTAACGATATTGTAGTAGAAGAAATTGAGGAAGAGATCAACCTTGGCTTTGAAGTAATGAACTATTTGCCCAAGGGATTTAACGCTTATGCCAAATAACAATAATATAAATACATAAATTTATCACCTACAAGCCCTTGACTCTATTCAGGGGCTTTTTTGCACTCCAAACCGGGAGAACTACAAAATCCATCTTGAGAACTATGATAGGGAGGTGTAATGAAGTATATTTAAAACAACAAAGGTAATATGGAAACTATAAAACAGGTAAAACAGCTTGAAATAATAAAGATAGCCTTACTTATTGCTGTTTTAGTGACCCTTCCACTGACCATATCGCTATTTAGGTCAACAGGTCTCAATAAAGAGATTTTTTCCAGTGAGCTATTTGTAGATCTTGATTTAAAATTCTGGTTTTTCTTCCTTTTTTCATGGTCTGCACTGCAGTTCAATACCAATTTTATTTATCGCATCCCTAAAAAGTACCGCTTACTGGATTGGGGATTGAGGCTCTTGGGCAATATTGGAATTCTATTGGCCACAATTTCTATCCTAAATTTCGTATACCCTATTTTTATTGACAAGGACATTTCTAACAGGGAAGAGGATTTTCAAGATTTTATATTCATCGTTGTCCTCATCATCATCCTTTTTATCTCCAGAATTTTAAGGCTAAAAATTATTCAGGGAGAAAGTATTCTGGAAAATGAACATTTAAAACAACAAAACCTACAAAATGAACTTTCTGCCCTAAAGAATCAAATCAACCCGCATTTTCTTTTCAATTCCCTAAACACACTCAATTCCCTTATACGAGACAATAAGGAGGCTACCATTTTTGTTAAAAAGCTTTCCTTTATGTACCGTTATATATTGCAAAGCGGGGATAGAGATCTGGTCTCTTTAAAAGAGGAACTTAAGTTCCTAGAAAGCTATACCTATTTAATAAAAACAAGATACAGGAACCGTTTTCAAATTGATATTGCAATCGACGAAAGTTATCTTGATAGAAAAATTCCACCTTTGGCATTACAGTTATTGGTAGAAAATGCAGTAAAACATAACGAGATTTCGGAAACACATCCTTTAAAAGTTCAAATCTACTCACAGGGTGAATGCATTTATGTTGAAAACAAAGTACGGGCGCGGACTACATTGGCGGAAGGTACCGGTACCGGACTTTTAAATCTGTACAAACGTTATTACATGATAAGAAAGCAACAAATTATTGTGGATAAACAAAATGATATATTCCGTGTAAAGTTACCTTTGAACAAAATGACATGAAAGTAGTAATTGTAGAAGATGAATTGGCGGCAAGTGAAAATCTTGTCTATATGCTAAAAAACTTAGAGGATACCATTGAGGTATTGGCAGTTTTAGACTCTGTAAAAACCTCTGTCGATTATTTTTCGAAAAATCAGGGAGCCGACCTGGTTTTTATGGATATACACTTGGCCGATGGGCTGTCATTTGAAATTTTTGACGCCATTAAAATTGACGCTCCCATAATCTTTACTACCGCTTATGACCAATATGCCTTAAAAGCTTTCAAACTAAATAGCATCGATTATTTATTAAAACCCATAGATGAGGATGAGCTGGAAGAAAGCCTGATTCAATTTAAAGAGCAAAAAAAAGGCAAGGGCCTTATTACCAATCAAGTCGAGGGATTACTGCATTTATTAAAAGATCAGAAAAAAGGTTACAAATCAATGTATTTGGTCCATCATAGGGATGAATTAATTCCATTAAAGACAGAAAAAATTGCGTACCTATATATTGATAACGGAATCGTTAAAGCGGTAACCAAGGATAAACAAACTTATATCATAGAACAAAAATTGGAAGATATTGAAAATGACCTGGACCCTGGCATTTTTTACCGCCTTAACCGTCAATTCATTGTTCAAAGAGACTCTATTTCTGGCATCAAACAATATTTCAACGGAAAGCTTATCGTAAACGTAATCCCGGTTTATGAAGAGCGAGTAGTAGTCAGTAAGGCCAAAGCCGCCGAATTTAAAAACTGGATGAATAACTGACCCAAAAATTAAAGTAACAATTATTACTTCTAAGACAAAACCATTTATCCATCAAAGGCCATAGATTTCAAGCTTGCGGACCGTAAAATCAATCCGCCGGATGGCATCTAATTTAACAAAACTTACCCCTTATGATTGCAAAATTGGCAACCATAAGGGGTAAATAATTCACAAAAAACGACCCTTACTTGGCCCCTGCTTTGTCGGTATTGGCGTCTTTTTGCAATACCACCGATTTAGAACCTGTCAAGGGTTTTACATTATTTTCCCCATTATCGGTATAGCTTGCCGTAATAACCATTACTGTTTCGCCCTTGGTAGGGTTTGGAACTATGCTTCCCGCTGCCGGTAAGGATTTCTTCTTAACAGCAGTACTTGCAAGGGACTGGATATACAGCCCAATTTGCCTAGATTCATCCTTGGTAAGGTTGGGATGGGCAGGCATGGTTACCTCTCCCCAAACGCCACTACCCCCGGAAATTATCTTTCCTTGCAGATAGCTAAGCCCCTTTTTATCGTTCTTATACTTTTCAGCAATATCGCGGTACATGGGTCCAACAGATTTTTCCTTTTCCTTATGGCAGGTCTTACAGTCCAATGCCAAGGTCAGGGCTTTTCCGGTAACGGCCGCTGAAACTTCTTGATGTCCCAAAGAAAGTGAGGCCTCATCCATACCTTCCAGATAATCTACGGAAACAAAAATATTGTCCGCATCGATTACAGAACCATCCGGATCCACAACGGAAACCTTATAGCTCACTGCTTCTCCCGGTACAAAAAAGGATGAGCTACCTCCACTGATATCTATTGAAACCTCCGGCCTGGTATTTCCGGCCACAACATTTAAAGCCTCACTTTTGGCAGAAGCTTTCTTAGCATCCACAACAGAAGCGGAAACAAAATAGTCCCCTACATTTTCATAGGTATAGGTTATTTGGGGAGTAGTGGTTTCCTTGGTCTCACCGTTCCCCAGGTCCCAAAGATAGGTCATAACATCTTGCTCCCTATCACTAGCCTCAACCTTGGCCGTAATGGTCAACGGTATTTTTCCCGATGTTTTATCTACAGTGATATTCTCGATCACCGGAGGTCTATTGCCTCCATTATATTCAATATAACTCAATGCAGAATCATCATTTTTAGAAAACCAGCCACTGCCGTATTCCAAGAGGTATACCCTACCATCAGGACCTACTTCCATATCTATAAGGTTATTTACCTTAATTTGATCGGCAAAAGGCTCCATTTTATTAAATTCCCCATTGGGAAACAAACTAACGGCCATCATCCAGCCACGTATCCAATCGTAAACCAACACCTTACCATCATAATACTCTGGCAGGGCATTGGGTCCATGGTAAAGATCCGAATAATACACGGGTCCCGCCATAGCATTCCTTCCACCGGTACCGGTTTGCGGAAATTCTTGGGATGCTACGTACGGATAAAAACCATAGGCTGGCATGGCCTTCGGAAGCTCCCTTAACCCAGTATTGTTTTTAGAATCATTGATGGGTTTTTGCGGATCAAAAGCTTCTCCACTTTCGCCTGTGGCATAGTCATAGTCGCGATAAGGTTTATTGTCGGCAACGAATAATGGCCAACCAAAATTGCCCGCTTCCCTGGCCTGATTCATTTCATCGTAACCCCTTGGCCCTCTAGTATCCAAACTATCTACTCTAGCATCAGGCCCCACATCTCCCCAATATACATAACCCTTCTTGGGGTCTACCGAAATCCGATATGGATTGCGATGGCCCATGGTAAATATTTCAGGTCTGGTCTTGGCCGTACCTACTGGGAATAAATTTCCTTCGGGGATACTGTAACTTCCGTCCTCATTTACCTTAATACGCAATATCTTACCCCTGAGATCATTGGTGTTCCCTGAGGATCTACGGGCATCGTACTGTTCCTTTCCCGGTAAATCGTTTAAAGGCGCATACCCTTTATTGGTATACTTCGCCCCTTTTTCATTAAAGGGGGTACTATTATCCCCTGTTGACAAATACAACATATTATCTGGACCAAAAGCTATGGAACCAGCTGTATGGCAGCATATTTCACGCTGACTATCCACTTCTAGAATAATCTGCTCGGAGGCCATATCAAAAACATCGTTCTCAAACTTGAATCTAGACAATCTATTGACCCACTTATCGCCAGTTGGACTATAATAAACATAAATCCAATGGTTGGTTTCAAAATTGGGATCCTTTTGCAATCCCATTAACCCTTCCTCTGCATTTACATTTGGTGTGTTTAGGGTCTTATGATACACATCCAAAAATCCCACCTGGGACAATTCTTCAGTAGCAGCTTTGTAAAGCATTATTTCGCCACGTCTTTGGGAAACCAAAATGTCATTATTGGGTAAAATAGCCATTTCGGTAGGCTCAAAAAACTCACCAAATTTCAAAGGAACTTTGGTAAAGCGATCAGAATCTGGAGGAATCTGAGTAGTAACCTTTGTATAATCCAAGATTTCATTCTTCCCAATGGCATATTGAATGCCCCCAAGAAGATGTTTTAAATACAAATCTTCGGAAAAACTTTCCGCAGTATGGCCCAGGGCAGTATAAAAGGCTCGGCCACCATCGTATTCGTGATACCAACTCATAGGATGATGTTCTCCATTTTTACCACCTTTATAGGTATTTTCGTCAACGGTCATTAAAACGTTTACCTCAAGATTTAATTTCTTAAAATTATAGAGTTCATCGGTGCGATGCCAGATAGAATCGCTAAACATACTTGTAGCACTGAAAGTGTTGTCCTTAATAACAAAATCCGCCTCCGGAGTACCTGCTGGGTGACTATCAAAATAAGCCCCGACCAATCTTCCATACCAACCCCAATCATACTCGGTATCCGTTGCAGCATGAACACCAACAAAACCTCCGCCGGCCTGAATATACCTCTCAAAGGCAGCCTCTTGTTTAGCATCCAATATATTGCCAGTGGTACTAAGAAATACTACTGCAGAGTACTTCTTTAAGTCGTCATCATTAAAGATATCGGCATTCTTGGTCGTATCTACACTAATTTTGTTCTCCATCCCCAACTTCTGTATTGCTTCCAAACCATTGGGTATAGAAGCATGTTTAAAGCCCATGGTCTTGGAAAAGACCAAAATTCGGGGTTCGCCTTCCCTTTTCTTGCTATCACAAGAACTAAAAAACAGTATAAAAAGACCAAGGACAAGGGCAATGTGATTTTTCATCAATAAGATTTTAAAATGATTATTTCGATCTATCGGATAAGCTTAAGTTTTACATAGAATTATTGGAAGTAGGAATATCATAAGCACTTAGCTCATTAAAAAAACAAACAACTGGCAATATCCGAAATTTTAGAATTTCTCAAATATAGCATTTATTTAATATTATTACAGCTACACTTTTAATTATGGATACGATTTCATTTATCCATTTCCAATAGCACTTTTAAAACCCCTCCTTTCGGCAGAAATTATTTTATACCTTTAAGCTACCAACTAAGACCAATGATTCTAAAAAAACAAGTCTATAAGGTAGACAAAAAGGTGAACCCGTTGATTGGGATCCTCCTGTTCTTCATCTCTATATTTTTACTCACACTCACTCTCCCTTTGGGTTTTATATATGGTATTTTTCATGGTTTATTCAAAAAGGGTATTGTAGGATTGTCCGAGTATCTTCTAGAAATAGCCATCTCTATAGATCAATTGGGAAATGTTGGGATGCAACATCTTTTAAACGTATTGTGGATCAAAAAAGGCGGCTATAAATTTGGTAATCGGGACGAAACCATTTCCAGTGCCCTTGGCCGCAACAACAAGTTGGGAACACTCACCAAATTTGGATCAGCCATAGATCAACTCTTGGATCTTATAGATAAGAACCACTCCCTTAATTCCATTGATTACTATATTGAACCTTCGACCGAAATCATAGACCAATTGAAATGGATCCATATTGTAGACCAAAAGCTATTGGCCATTAAACCAGCAGGAAACACCAAGTATATACTTCCAGGGGGACAAAAAGAACCAAAAGAGTCCGATGTAATGACACTTTCACGGGAAATAAAAAATGAGCTGGGAATAATTCTAGAAATCTCCTCCTTTGAACATTTGGGGATTTTTGAAGCACGGGCCGATGATAACAAACCTACTATTTTAGTGCGGTCCACCTGTTATGCCGCCCAGTATACCGGAACACTCACCATTATGCCTGAAGTAGGCGAAATATTTTGGCTGCACTACAAGGACAGGGAAAAAGTTTCTGAAGTTGATAAATTAATTTTTGATTTACTTAAAGATTCAGGCCAATTGATTTAATATATTGACTAGCCTTTTATATTTAAAACCACTTTAACACCTTAATGTAATCCTCCTATGCCAACCATTTTTAAAAGACCATTTATCCTTTTCGCAATTCTAACATTCCTAGGGAGCAATCTGCAATGCAAGCAAGCCCAAAGGCCTCCCAATGTATTGTTTATTGCTGTAGATGACCTAAGAACCGAATTGGGCGCATATGGTCACCCTTTAGTAAAGTCGCCAAATATGGACGCCATAGCTTCCGAAGGATCTATTTTCACCAACCATTTTGTTCAAGTACCTACCTGCGGGGCTTCCCGTTATGCCCTATTGACCGGAATGCGGCCCAGCAAACCCATACATTTGAACAACAGTGCCATTGAACATTTACTATCGGACAAGGAAGAACAAGATGTCCCCGAGAGTTTTATCCACCATCTTAAGAGGAACGGTTACTACACTGTTGGGATAGGTAAAATTAGTCACTCTGCCGATGGTTTGGTCTACGGTTATGAAGAACCTGTTTCCACAAAAAAAGAGTTGCCGCATAGCTGGAACGAGCTATTGTTCGATGCCGGGAAATGGGGTACTGGTTGGAATGCATTTTTCGGGTACGCGAACGGAGAAAATCGCCAAAGCCTAAAGAAGCAGGTAAAACCATATGAGGCAGGAGAGGTAAATGACGAGGGTTACCCGGATGGATTGACCACCAAATTGGCCCTTACAAAACTTAGGGAGCTCAAAGATAAGGAACAACCTTTCTTTATGGGAGTTGGTTTTTTTAAACCACATCTGCCGTTTAATGCACCCAAGAAGTACTGGGACCTTTATGACCGGGACCAGATACCTGTTTCCCCAAATCCCAATATTCCGGAAAACATAAGCTTAAAAAGCCTACACGAGAGCGGTGAGTTTAATCAATATGCCCTAGGTGAGGAAAAGGCAAGTCTCGCCGAACCGGTTTCCCTAGAATACGCCAAAAAATTAAGACATGCCTATTTAGCCTCCATAAGTTATATTGATGCCCAAATAGGGCTGATTTGGGATGAACTAAAAGTGTTGGGGCTGGATAAAAACACCATTATCGTTATATGGGGAGACCACGGTTGGCACTTGGGAGATCAGCGGGTTTGGGGAAAACACACCTTGTTTGAAAATGCCTTAAAAAGTGCATTGATAATAAGGTCACCCTTTGAAGAACATCAGACCAAAAAAGTAGAATCCATTGTTGAGACTGTAGACATTTATCCAACCATAATGGAACTGTGCAACATTGGTATGAAACACAAAATAGACGGGGAAAGCTTCAACGATAGTTTCACAGCCGCCACACCAAAAGAAGATCTGGTGGCCTACAGCTATTTTAGAAATGGCATTTCGTTGCGGACCACAAAATACAGATTAACCAAATACTTTAGAGAGGAGGAACCTACGGTTGAATTATACGATCATATTGCGGATCCCAATGAAACCAAAAATATTGCCCAATTAAATCCAGACATTGTCAAGTCACTTATGCCTTTGTTGGAAAAGGGAAATACCGGCCTATATGAAGGAAAATAGAGAATTAATAAGAACCTAAGAGCTATTGCAGTAATTTTATATAAGTAAGGCCCAACAAGACTGCAAAAGTCTGTCCTTGAAGTATGCATACTACAACTCCCAAAAGTTTTTTGTTACTTTGTTTACAAATATATTAATATAATACATGGAAATCCTAGGAATAGATGTCGGTGGCTCGGGCATAAAAGGAGCTTTAGTGAATATGGAAACTGGTGAAATGATATCGGAGCGGTTTAGGATACCCACTCCAAAATCGAGAAAACCAAAACCCATGGCCGAAGTGGTAGCCAAAATTGTAAAGCATTTTGATTATAGCGGACCCATAGGCTGTGGATTTCCAACCGTTATAAAAAATGGCATCTGTAAGACTCCGGGAAATCTACATAAAAGGTGGGCCGGTGTAAATGTAAATGAATTGTTCAGCGAGGCAACGGGATTACCGGTTACCGTGGTAAACGATGCAGATGCCGCAGGATACGCATCTATGAATTTTGGCGTAGGCCGGGGCAAGGAAGGCCTTGTGCTGATGATCACTATAGGAACAGGCTTGGGCAGTGGTGCCTTTTACAATGGAGAATTGATACCAAATTTTGAATTGGGCCAGATCCCTTATAAAAAGTATGATAAAATTGAATTATGGGCAGCAGCCTCGGCCAAGGAAAGGGAAGAACTTAGTTATAAGAAATGGGGCAAGCGATTTAACGTCTTCTTGGAGTTGGTTGAATTGATCGTATCTCCGGATCTAATTATATTAGGGGGAGGAACCTCCAAGGATTGGGACGAGTTTAAGGATTATATCACTATTGAAACCCCTGTAATTCCTGCAGAATTGCAAAATCATGCCGGGATTATTGGCGCGGCAGCCGCAGCTTATAATAAAAAAGGGGTACTACATTAAAAGTAGTTGACCATAATTAAATCGCTATTTTTCATTCCTGAAAATGTAGCTCCCAAATAAGAAGCAATATTAGCTAATAGGCAATTAAAAAAAAGGTGATTTCCGTTCCATGGAAATCACCTTTTTTTTATTCAATATTACAGACCCTCCAAAAGTTTTGCCCCTTCCGGCTGTTCAAAGAAATTCTCTTCCAACTGACTTTGGAATTCTATATCGCTCAATTCAATGGTCGTAATAGGTTCTCCTTTTGGTTGGCCGTCGTCTGTAGACCAATAGGTATTGAATTTTAAAGGAAAATTTATACCGTTAACGGTAGTACGACTTACCAAATCCATAATTTTTTCAGGATTATTCCCCCCATTGGGAAAATATCCTGGATAGGAAACTATATACCGTAGTGCTGATAAAAGGTGCGTTTTGGTATCCAAATACAATATATAATAATCGTCCGGAGCATCACCGGTCCCTGAAGCGAAAGTTACTTTCACCACATCTTGTAGTGTATCCTTATAATTTACTTGCGGCAACAATTCCAAATTAACACCTTCCCCGTCCAACACCAAAGGCTGCGCGGCAAGATACAAAGGGGTCAAGGCCCAAAATCGCAAATTATATTTAAAAGTGGTACTGTCCTTGACTTTTACCCAAGCGTTTTTTCCATCCCATCCATAAATTGCAGTACTGTCCGTAACACTGCGGTGTCTGGCTTTATTGCTCCACGTATCAATAGTCTGGTATGTATCCCGGGGTACGGAACCATCCAAGGGTTGATAATTGAATCTAAAGGACAAATAGCCATTACCATACCATTTCTTCAATCCTCCCATCGCTTCCATGGCATCCCAAACCACTTTTCCCGCTTCAGACCCATCAAGTCTCTTTTTTGCCTTTTCAACCCTATTGTTCACCCAAGAAATTGGAATCAGACCAGGATTGGCTTCTTTAACCACTTCGGTCTCAGATACTTCCTGTTTTGATTGAGAGGCTTCCTTACAGGAGAACAAAGAACTACATATTAATACTGCATAGATAAGCGTATACTTCATTTTGAAAATTGTGTTTTACTATTACTAATCCCCTAAGGATTAAACGGCCTTATGGCCTATACTTGCTTTTTTTCGGTCCTCATAATTCTGTGCTACCATTTTATCAAATTCTTGAGGCGCTTCAAAATTCATGATATTTTCCTTAAGTCGCTCCTCACCACCAAAAATTACATGTAATTCTTTATTTAGTAAACCTTCTATTGAGCGCTGGGCCACAAATTCCGGAGAATCCATTGTTCTACCTTTAAATTTCTCCATCATATCCGTATCCGTTGCTGTTGGAAAAGAGCAGGTAACACTTATATTGAACGGCGCAAGTTCCCTTCGCATAGCATCCGAAAATTGGCGTACGGCCGCCTTAGTGCTTCCATAGGCTGCATAAAAGGGCATACCTAACAGACCCAAACCAGAAGATATATTTAAAATGGCAGCTTCTTTGGATGCTTTTAAAAGCGGTATGCAATATTTAGTAAGCAAAAGCACCGCAGTAATATTCACCGCTACTTGATCATAAAGGTCTTCATCCTGTATATCCTCCAAAGGACCAGCTGATACTATACCGGCATTATTGATCAGGATATCCAAATGCCCCCATTTGTCTTCTATAAGCGCCGCAGCCTCCCGCAAAACTTCTATGTTTGCTACATCGCCAGCAATGCGCATAAACTTAACGTCATCAAATTCTTGGGATAACTGTTTTAAATTTTGTTTATCACGGGCAATCACGGCAATATGGCGTACACCACCTTTTACCAATTCCTGTATCATACATTTTCCAATCCCTCTAGTACCGCCTGTGATGAGTACATTTTTTCCTTCTAGTTGCATATTTTATTACTTTGGGTTAGGCCGAATTAAGTTGTAATTCAACTTCAAATTAGCTAAAATTCATATCCGAAACGAAGAAAAATAGACTTAGTTCAAATTATTCAGAAAGTAGAAAAATGTAGCCCAAAATTTTAGTGATTTCTTAATTCAAGAGCTCAAAATGACAATTTCCCTGAATGATTTCACCAAGCCCCACTGTTTAAATTTGATATAGTAAATGTGTGATAAACAAAAAGCCACCAAAAAAGGTGGCTCATAGTTTATTAAATAGAGTAAAAAAAAGCCCCTTTAAAAAGGGACTTTCTACTTATGCTATCTTATTACGCTTACGATCATTTTCTGTTAAATGTATCTTTCTAAGACGTAAGTGTTTAGGTGTAACCTCCACATACTCGTCTTTTTGGATATATTCCAAAGCTTCTTCCAAAGAAAACTTAATAGCAGGAACGATCTTGGCTTTGTCATCCGCACCTGAAGAACGAACGTTGGACAGTTTTTTGGTTTTGGTAATATTAACCGTCATGTCGTCACCTCTGGAGTTTTCTCCAATTACCTGACCCTCGTAGATATCCTCTCCCGGATCAACAAAAAACTTACCTCTATCCTGTAATTTATCAATGGAGTAAGGAATAGACTTTCCTGTTTCCATGGATACCAAAGAACCGTTTTGTCTTTGAGGAATATCCCCTTTCATAGGTTGGTATTCCAAAAAGCGGTGTGCCATAATGGCTTCACCTGCGGTAGCCGTTAATAATTGGTTTCTTAAACCTATAATACCTCTTGAAGGAATTAAGAATTCACATACCATACGATTTCCTTTGG
Source organism: Arenibacter algicola (assembly GCF_018860365.1). GTDB lineage: Bacteria > Bacteroidota > Bacteroidia > Flavobacteriales > Flavobacteriaceae > Arenibacter > Arenibacter algicola_B. The sequence continues at coordinate 111,503 of NZ_JAHKPO010000003.1, read as the reverse complement.
CTTCCATACTGGTCATTTCCCCTTTACGGATCGATACCATTTCCACTGCCCTACCTGAAACTTCTTCCGGCAAATCTATGGTCAATTGCTCAATAGGCTCACATTTAACACCATCAATCTCCTTGATGATTACCTGTGGCTGCCCAATTTGCAATTCATAGCCTTCTCTTCTCATGGTTTCGATCAAAACAGAAAGATGCAGTACCCCACGGCCAAAAACCAAAAACTTATCGGCACTATCGGTTTCATTAACCCTTAGGGCCAAATTCTTTTCCAATTCCCTTTTTAGACGGTCATTGATATGTCTTGACGTTACAAATTTACCATCCTTTCCAAAAAATGGACTATCGTTGATGGTAAACAGCATACTCATGGTAGGCTCATCAATAGCAATAGTTTTCAATTGTTCAGGATTTTCAATATCGGCAACGGTATCACCAATTTCGAAACCTTCGATACCTACCAAAGCACAAATGTCTCCGGTCACTACCTCTGGAACCTTTAAACGGCCCATTCCTTCGAAGGTATATAGTTCCTTAATTTTAGATTTTACAATGGTTCCATCTCTTTTTATCAAAGAAACTTGTTGACCTTCTTTCAAAGTACCTCTTTGCAATCTGCCAATGGCAATCCTTCCTGTAAAAGAAGAGAAATCCAAAGAAGTGATCAACATTTGCGTATTCCCTTCCTTAGGTTCAAAAGTTGGGATATGCTCAATAACCATATCCAACAATGGTTCTATGTTCTCGGTCTGGTTTTTCCAATCATCACTCATCCAATTGTTCTTCGCAGAACCATATACCGTTGGAAAATCCAATTGCCATTCTTCGGCACCAAGTTCGAACATTAGATCAAAAACTTTTTCATGTACCTCCTCAGGAGTACAGTTTTCCTTGTCTACCTTATTGATAACCACACAAGGCTTAAGACCTAGATCTATTGCCTTTTGAAGTACAAAACGAGTTTGTGGCATAGGACCTTCAAAGGCATCCACCAACAAAAGTACGCCATCTGCCATGTTTAGTACACGCTCTACTTCCCCGCCAAAATCGGCGTGACCAGGGGTATCAATAATGTTGATCTTGGTATCCTTGTAAACTACGGAAACGTTCTTTGAGGTAATAGTAATACCTCTTTCACGCTCCAAGTCATTATTGTCCAAAATTAGGTCACCAGTATTCTGATTTTCCCTAAATAGTTGACAGTGATACATTATTTTATCTACCAAGGTGGTTTTACCGTGGTCAACGTGGGCTATAATAGCTATGTTTTTTGTAACTCCCATAATATGATTTTAAACGCATCTAAGCACCCTAAATGCGGGCGCAAAGATACTCATTTTTTTTACGCCAACTACAAAAGCCCAATTTTTCTTATCTTATTGATATTGAAGTAGTTTTACAAAGCTTGGGATAACGCTCCTTAAATGCGGAAAAGTAGTATTAACCCTTTAAATTGAAACCCTATTTTGTTCCATATTGATTTATTGCTCATCTGCAGAAGGACCATAGGTGGCAGGAACCGACTCGTTCAACAACCGAAGGCATACACCCAATTGGGCTCTATGATGCGGAAATTGATTTAATACCATCCCCCTTAGCACTTGATACTTGGGCATTTCCATCACAGTCTGTCCTCCTTGAATCATTTTCCATTTCCTATCATATTCACTGTTAGCTACTTTTAGAGAATCTACCGCTTCCTTTGCAGCCGATTTCAGGGTTTTAATCATTTCGTCCACATTGTCATTAATTGGAGGCTTGTATTCATCCATTATCATCTCATCTTGAGACATAGTACCTACCACCCAACTAGGCAATTCGGCCAAATGACTTCCCAATTGCTTAATGGACATGGATTTAGGGTGTGGGCGCCAGTCCAATTTATCCTTAGGAATGCGTCTTAAGAACTTCTCTGTAAGGGCTACTTCGTGTTCCAATTCCGGAATAAGTAATTTTTGAATTTCCATGATGTCTTGTTTTTTGATTAACCCTTTAATTTACAACAATTATCCCACTATGTTACCATCCAAGCACCTCGATAACCCAGAATTATCACAAATTTAACCTACCTCCAAAACACTTTAACAATGGACAATGAATAATTTGCTGCCTTCAAATTCCTATCTTTGTCCCAAAATTAAGATCGATGAATCTAGAACTCATACCTCAACTTAAACATACTAAAAGCAACAACTTTTTTTTACTGTGTGGGCCATGTGCCATTGAAGGGGAAGAAATGGCGATGCGAATTGCGGAAAAGGTAGTATCCATTACCGACAAACTCAATATTCCTTACGTTTTTAAGGGAAGTTTCAAAAAGGCCAACCGTAGCCGTGTGGACTCTTTTACCGGTATTGGGGATGAAAAGGCCCTAAAAATTCTTAGAAAAGTATCCGAAACTTTTAAGGTACCAACCATAACGGACATACATGAAATTTCTGATGCCCATATGGCAGCCGAATATGTGGATGTTCTGCAAATACCGGCCTTTTTGGTGCGTCAGACCGATCTTGTAGTGGCAGCGGCGGAGACTGGAAAAGTGGTGAATTTAAAAAAGGGGCAATTTATGAGCCCTGAGAGCATGAAACATGCAGTACAAAAAGTTTTGGATTCCAACAATGAACAAGTTATGGTCACCGACAGGGGCACCATGTTCGGCTACCAGGATATGATCGTGGATTTCCGCGGCATCCCTACTATGAAGCAGTATGCACCAGTGGTATTGGACGTTACCCATTCCTTACAACAGCCCAATCAGTCTTCAGGGGTAACCGGGGGAAGACCGGATATGATAGAAACCATTGCCCGTGCCGGAATTGTCACCGGTGCCGATGGAATTTTTATGGAGACCCATTTTGACCCTGCCAATGCCAAAAGTGACGGTGCCAATATGCTGCATTTGGATCATCTGGAGAAACTGTTGACCAATTTGGTAGCGATAAGAAAAACGGTAAATTCCTTATAAACTACATTTAACACCCAAAAGCGTTAAACATATATTATTGAATGCCGCACAGGTCTGTGCGGCATTTTTTTATAACTACAAATAGTTAATCTATTACTGGTATTACAAAAACAAAACCCTATTTTTACCCCTTAATTTTAGACCTTATTACAAGTTACATGAAGCCCACATTTTTAACAATCGTTTTCGCAGGATTATTTATACTAATAACAAGTTGTAAGCAAGAAGCCAAGGACCTGGCCCCAAAGAAACCTAATATAGTATTCATCATGTCCGATGACCATGCTTATCAGGCTATAAGTGCCTATGACGACAGGCTTATTAATACCCCCAATATAGACAGAATTGCAAAGGAAGGTATGCTCTTTACCAATGCAAGTGTTACCAATTCCATATGTGCCCCATCGCGTGCCGTAATCCTGACCGGAAAGCATAGCCACATCAACGGTAAGATAGATAACATCTCCCCATTTGATACTACCAATGTTACCTTTCCTCAATTGTTGCAAAAGGCAGGCTACCAGACTGCAATGTTCGGGAAACTACATTTTGGGAACAACCCCAAGGGTTTCGATGAATTTAAGATTCTTCCAGGGCAAGGAGATTATTACAACCCCCGCTTCATTACAGCTACAGGGGATACCACTGTTACGGGCTATGTTACCGATATTACCACCGACCTCACCTTGGATTGGCTACAAAACCGTAGGGATGATAAAAAACCCTTTATGTTGATGTATTTGCACAAGGCACCACATAGGTCCTGGATGCCAGCACCAAGACATTACAAAGAATTTACAAACAAAACCTATCCATTACCAGCGACTTTGTTCGACGATTATGCCACGCGTGAAACTACGGCCGGTCCTGCAGAGATGAACATCCTTAAGCATATGACCTTGCGCTATGACCTAAAGATAACGGATGAGGTACTGGAAGAATTAAATATTGAGGAACATTTGGGCATTGGAGGCCTAAACAAATTTAATCCTGAACAGAGAGCTGAATGGGACAAGGTATACGGCCCCATTAACGAAGCCTTTAAAAAGGAGTACGCCAACATGAACGATTCTACCCTAATGGTTTGGAAATACCAACGGTATATGCAGGATTATTTAGGGACCATTGCTGCAGTTGATGAAAATGTGGGGAGAGTATTGGACTACTTGGATGATGAAGGACTTACCGAAAACACTTTGGTGGTATACACTTCCGATCAAGGCTTTTACTTAGGGGAGCACGGCTGGTTCGACAAAAGGTTTATGTACAATGAATCTTTTAAAACCCCACTACTTATAAAATGGCCAAATGTAATTACTCCAGGTACTACAGAGGATGAAATGGTACAGAACTTGGATTTCGCACAGACCTTTTTGGAAGTTGCAGGGGTAACAGCTCCTGAGGACATGCAAGGAAAAAGTTTAGTACCCTTGTTAAAAGGGGAAAAGGAAAAATGGGACAGGGATGCCGTTTATTACCATTATTATGAATATCCAGCGGAACATGCTGTAAAACGCCATTATGGCATTGCCACTAAGGAGTTTAAATTAATACACTTCTATTACGATGTAGATGTTTGGGAACTCTATGATCGCGCAAAAGACCCGCAGGAACTAAACAATATATTTAACGATCCGGATTATGCCCAAGTGGTATCTGAACTGAAGGAGAAACTTAATGAGCTAAGGAAAAAATACAAGGATTCCGATTCGTTGGGCAACCAGTATATTCAACTGTATAAAGACAAGGGATTGATAGAGGAGTAGGCAGTGGTCAGTGGTCAGTGGTCAGTGGTCAGTTAAATTTGACAAAATGAGGGGGAATTAATGTAAATATCTCATAACCAATTATTTTTTTGGTTGATTTTATTTCCAGAACTTTCTATCCTTAACGCTATAGGCATCCACCAGGACTTCCTTTAAAACGGTAGTATCAATGTCTTCTAGGGATTTGTAACGAAGGGATTTCATCATTTTTCGTCCTTCTGTGTTCATTTGTTCCAAGTGCATCGTTAAATGGGCTGCGTTCCAGAACCCCAGATCCACATAATCTTTGCTTTGGTTTAAATAGCAGTAGGGTCTACCGTTGATGTAGTAAAAAGGGATTTTATATTTAAATTTTAACTCCACACCTGGAATGGAACCTTCAATGACAGATTGAAGGTACAGTAGAATACCTCTGTAGGGCTCTGACTGATTAAGGATAAATTCTTCAGCTGGATTCATGATAGACTTAATTTACCTTTTCTTAACCAAATGAACATATTTTTCTTTATTTTCAAGGTATCCTATCCATTATTTTTGAAAAAAACAACCAAAATGAAAAATACCATTGGAGCCTTGGCGTTACTTTTCACTTTCCTAGGCTTAAACGCCCAAACCCATTCACATTCCGGGGCCCAGCCCCTATCCTACCCCGATGTCGACGGATATGTTACCTTGAAGACCGATCTACACATGCACAGTGTATTTTCCGATGGCAATGTTTGGCCAACCATTAGGGTACAAGAGGCGCTGCGGGAAAACTTGGATGCCATATCCCTTACCGAGCATTTGGAGTACCAACCCCATAAGGCAGATATTCCGCACCCTGATCGTAACAGAGCCTACCATTTGGCCATGGAGGAAGCTAAGGAACACGAGCTATTAATAATCCCAGGTTCTGAAATAACGCGTTCTGCACCTGTTGGACATAACAATGCCGTTTTTATTACGGATGCCAATGAATTATTGCATGAAGATGCCAAGGATGCCTTTAGCACGGCAAAGAAGCAAAATGCCTTTGTATTTTGGAACCATCCCGCCTGGTATGCCCAAAGTCCGGCCGGAACCCCTATACTCAGTGATTTCCAAAAAGAGCGCATTAAAAAAGGTGAATTGCACGGTATTGAAGTCATTAATACTGTAGATTATTCCGAAGAGTCACTTGCCCTGGCCCTTGAAAACAATTTAACCATTATGGGCACGAGTGACATTCACGGATTAATAGATTGGAGCTATACCCAAAAAGGGAACCATAGACCTATTACCTTGGTATTTGCCAAAGAAAAGAGCATAGAAGGATTAAAGGAGGCCCTTTTTGCAGGTAGAACAGTTGCCGTTTATAACGAGCTGTTGGTTGGGAAGGCCGAATACCTAAAGCCATTATTGCAGACCAGTATTGAAATTGTGAAAGCAGCGTATATTGGAAAAACACAGGTTTTGGAAGTGGAACTCAAGAACATATCAAGTAGCGATCTATTGTTTGAGAATGCAATGGGCTACACCTTTTATGACAGCTCACCAGTATTTCGGATTTCCGCTGGAGATACGAAAATCTTAAAAATCAAAACCTTGGAAAAGCTGAATACCTTAACACTAAAACTAGAGGCCCTAGGAGCTTACACTGCTCCAAAAACACATCCAATAGTAGAGTGGAATGTTTTAGTGGAATAAAAAACAGTCCTATTCAATCTACAAATGGGTTAATTGCCGATTTTAGTTGTTTACTGTTTACCGCCTACTGATTACTGTTCACTACCCTTTCGCCGTCCACATAATCCTGTAAATAGGCGAATCTTTTGGTAAGCTTTCCTTTTTTCGTCATTCTTGCACGTTCCAAAACTCCGTCCGCATCCCCGTTAAAAAAGGCGGGGATCACATATTTCACAAAGGCATCACCAAATCCAACACTGGCATCGCGCGGCAATTCGCAGGGCAAATTATCAACGGCCATGACTGCAATGGCATGGGGGCCCTTAAAATCCACTTCCGTTTCGGTGATGGGGTCATAGCCATAAATGGGATCCGCTATTGTACTCGGTCTGATAGTTGTGGCAACGGGGCCATCGATATCACAGCTAACATCGGCCACTACTTTTATTCCAAAATCGGGATGCTTTGCATCTTCCCGTGTAAAAAGATAAGGTGCCTTATCACCGTAAAAATGACCGGCGATATAAAAATCGGTCACTTTGGCAAAACGAAAGAAATTGGACTTGTATTCCTCGGGATGGGCAAAAAAGTCGGCCTTATTACCTCTAACCCCATCTTTGCGCTTGTTATATTCGGAGGCATCTATCTGACAAAACACAGGTTCCAGGAACGTTTTATTCAGATAATCCGTCACCCCAACTTTTTTGATTTCCATGGCATCCAGCATTTCTTTGGCGCCATTGCCTACCCTTCCCCTACCCGTAAGGAGAATTTTAATATTTGGCAATTTCACCTTTTTAAGTTCCGAAATCAAAGCTTGCTGGTCCGCCAAAGTCTCTGCTTTTGGCAATTGAAACAAACCAAATTTAAGTCCGTACGCCCTTAAACCATTATAGGCGCCAACAATTCCGGCATACCTCCCGAATGCCACCAAGCGCTGTCGTTTGGAATTGGTAATTACTTCATGATCATATAATTCAATATTCCTTTCCAAAACTGCCTTGAGCAATTGTCTGTTATAAGGTTGTTTTTTTATGGTATGGGAAAAAAAGAAGTATTGTTTATTGGGAATCAAATGATCTATGGGCACTTCTTTGACACCAATAAGCACATCGCATTTTTCCATTTCCGATGCGACCTGTATGCCCTTTGCCTCATACTCTTTATCACTAAAAACCCTTATAGGAGAAGGCTCGACCGTAATTTCCGCTTCCGGGAATTTGTCGAGTATCTTTACACAGGCATCCGGTGTTAGGACCACTCTACGATCGGGTGGATTTTTTCGTTCCCTTATTATCCCAATTTTCATAAATATATTTTTATAACTATATGCGCTAATAAAGTTATAAATATAACACATGACAAGTTGACTAGCAAAACTTTTTTTGGAATAGTTTTTGGAGTACCTTTGGCGACCGCGTTAGGGATAGAGGCGGCATCTTTTTTGATTTTCCTTGGACCGTGTTCGGGAAAAAATCAAAAAAATATAGCCGATAGCCCGACCTTTTTTGCTCCTACAAGGTTTTCAAAACCTTGCAGGAGCAAAAAAGGGAACGCCCAAGAAAAGATTACATAGTTCATTGAAAAAAAAGATGAGAGAATATTTCTGCCGATGGCGGGATTTTATTCAACGAAATAATATTCCGCTGCTAGCGGAATCAAACCTGACTTTATCCTACGATTAGGCAGGTTGGATAAAATATCCCGCCAATGGCGGGATTCAATTCGATTACGGTACGCCCAGGCGTACCTATCTCATTGAAGGGGCCGACTGGTTTTGACAGCGAGACCAATTGGAATGTAAGCATGCCGAGCGCTGGGCTACAGCTCGTTAATCTCATTTTCCACACTTTTTAATTGGCGAAAATAATTACGCTCTTGCCGCTTAATCCGAATCATAGTAGGATTTAGCCTCGTCCCTACAAGGTAGGGAAGCGAGATGTTTCTGGGAAGCCCTTGTTGACGGCGTCCCTTTCAGAAGCACCATCAAAGTCAACACAAGGGTAGTGAAGCTTCGACACTATCACCAAAACTTAAGAAGATAAGTGTGTATTAGGCTGTTTCTAGTCAGGTGCACATCGAAAATCAATTAGGAACTAAGCATGTAGAAGGCATTGTAATTGCTTGTTTGGACGAGGGTTCGAATCCCTCCGGCTCCACTGAAATGATATCATTTCACACCAAAAACCCTGTAATCCTATGATTTACAGGGTTTTTTATTTTATTCCATATCATATAAAACCAAATAATATCAAATAAAAAGTCACCTATTCGGTGAGTATACTTAAACTCAAAAAACACTCACCGATTTCCTCGTAATTTACTGAAATCATGTTAATTACAAATTCATTAATTTTCTTTTTTGTATCTTTATTTGCGTTAAAAAAGACACCAAAAATGAACCATTCTTTTTCACAGCTATTTTACCTAAAAGGAAAACACTTTCAAAAAGATGTAAAAGTCCCAATATACTTGCGATTGACAGTAAATGGACAAAGAACGGAATTGAGTATTTCAAGGAAGGTTGACCCCGAAAAATGGAATGCTCGGACGGGGAAAATGAAGGGAACGAACCTGGAAGCGAACGAATTGAATTCGTATTTGGACACTGTTCGAAACAAAATAAATAAGATTCATGCGCAATTAATTGATGAGAATAAACCTTTCACCTCGTCTGACATTAAAAACTTATATGTAGGGAAAGGTGAGAAATTAAAGATGCTAATAAAGCTATTTGACGAGCACAATCAACAAATGGAAAAACTGGTCGGGATCGAATTTGCCCTGGGTACCTATAAACGATACCATACCACCCGTAGCCATGTAGCGGAATACGTAAAGAGTGAATACAGAAAAAATGATATTCCGGTCCGGGATGTGGACCTCAAGTTTATAAAGGGTTTTGAATACTTTTTAAAAATTACCAAAGAGTGCAACCATAATTCTGCCCTAAAATATGTAAACAACTTTAAGAAAATAATCCGTATTGCCGTTGGCAACGATTGGATCTCCAAAGACCCCTTCTACAACTACAAGGTGCAATTTAAGACCGTGGAGCGCGAGTTTCTCTCCAAAGAAGAACTCCAGGCCCTTATTGACAAAGAAATTGAAGGAGATAGGCTAAATGTGGTTCGGGACATGTTTGTATTGTGTTGCTTTACCGGCTTGGCCTATGTAGATATCCAATCTTTACGGCCAGATGAGATTTATCAAAATGAGGAGGGTGGTTTTTACATAAAATCCAAACGCACCAAGACCGATACCGGATTTACCATACCCCTATTGCCGACCGCAGTGGCTATCATAGAAAAATATAAAGACCATCCAAAGGTAGTGAACAAAGATTGCGTAATCCCGGTATTGAGCAATCAGAAGTCCAACTCCTATTTAAAAGAAATTGCCGACCGTTGTAATATCAAAAAAAACCTTACCACCCACCTAGCCCGCCATACTTTTGCTACTACCGTTACCTTGACCAATGGGGTTCCCATTGAGACGGTCGGCAAAATGCTAGGACATAAAAATTTGAGGACTACCCAGCATTATGCCAAGATCATCGATTCCAAGGTAGAGGAGGATATGAAGGTTTTGAGGGAGAAGTTGGAGCAGTTTTCATCTTAGGCTACTCATAATACTTTAACCACAATCTTCACGGATCTTGGACGCCTCTACAAGTTTAAATTTATAAGTTCACATTACAGTTTACGTCAGTACCTAAACTATCGTTTAATTAGACTTTGACCGATTATAATTATCAATTAATGCTTCCGACACGATTTGGGCCTTTTCATCGCTTATGCAATCAAAAGTAATTTTTTGGGTGGTAGTAAATTCTTTTAGCAGCTTACCAACATCCTCAGTGGTCAGAAAACCATTCTCGCATAAGTTGTCCAATATATCACTATATCTATGTGACCTATATCCATCTTCTAACATATCGTTTATTTGAACTTGCGATAACTATTTAGCGCTTTGATTATATACAATTTTGATTATTTGATTTTTTTTGCGGGTATTTTATTCCCATTTTGAATTACCTCTAAACTTTTAACTTGTTGTTCTTCAATTTGAAAAGTTATTTCAATGCCGTCTATAGGTGAGAAAAAATTGACATTACTTTCGGGATATATGGGCGATTTTTCTTGTCCGGTACCTCGAGCAAATAATTGTGACCCCTCTAATGTTAATGTGATAAAGAAGTTAGGCTCAATCTCATAAACTCCAATATATCTTTTTAGTATCTTTTCTGGTAATTCAATCGCATCACTTTTGAATTTTAATTCAGCTAAATCTGATTCAGGATTGAGCAGGTTCAAACCAATATCATCTGCACCATTTGTTGAATTAGTTAGCAGTACCACTCCCTGCCCCGACTCTTTTATGAATCCAGCAAATGCTCTGTATCCACCTGTTCCTCCATTATGCCATATAATATCACCGTTGGACCCCTCCTTAATATGCCACCCCAGACCAACCGACATTTCACCAGCTTTATGGTGTCTAACTTTATGTGTTAACTCCATTGCTTTAGTTAAATCAGTATTTGTATACCCTAGATTGGCAGAAATAAAATTAGCCATATTAAAAGTAGAACTTCTGATTCCTCCTGCACCCGCCAAAGTTGGTATATCCCAATTTTCAACTATTTGCCCACCACTATGACCTAATGCCAAATTCTCTCTCATTTTCTCTGTAAGTACGATTCTGGTATCTTTCAATTCTAACGGGCCAGCGATAGTTTTAATCATCAGTTCTTCATAAGTAGTATTCTTGTTTCTTGCAAGGAGATTACCCAAAAGCCCCTGAGCAAGATTTGAATATTCATATTCAGAACCTACTGCTCTGATTGGCGTATAGTTTGAGATGAACTCGTACATCTGTTCAATTGTATAATCCAAGTAGGGATTTTTCGGATTTGATGGTGCGAAATTGTCTGGCATTCTAGGAAGCCCAGATGTATGGTCTGATAGATTTCCAAAAGTAATTTCCGTATCACCCATTACCGGAATCTTTATACTATCCGGGAGAAAGTCATTAATTTCATCATTAAGCCTAAGTTCATCGTCCAAAACTTGTTGTGCCAGGAGTAGTGCTGTAAAAACTTTTGAGATTGATCCTATTTCATAAACAGTGTTTCTATTGACCTCCATCCCGTCATCCGCAGTTTTACCAAAATTGAAATATTGAATGCCTGATGAATCGATTAAAGCTAAAGCAATACTGGGATTAATACCTTCTTCAATTCTTTTTTCAATAGCCTCAACTACTGCTACCGGTAGATTTTTATTGTATAACTGTTTTGATTTTTTTTGGCAATTATAGTTGACAATTGCCAATAGAATAAACACTAGAATGATTTTATATTTCCTCATAATTTATATCATAAAGCATATCCCCCTTTCCAGAAAATCTAAAAGACGATTGTAGCTCAATAATTTATTTACACTGGATTATCGTTTATTTAAGCTTTCAAAAAATACCCCCTAAATCCCTGGTCTGGATCTCTTAATTTCCATTTCTCATGGCAACTCAAACATTCATAAAAATGTTCACCATCTACATCACGAAGATGCTGCATTTTATTACTGCCAAGTTTTTTGACAAGCTGCAGATCAAAATCAAGCCATTCTTGTTCAGTCATAAACTTCTTATAATCGATTTCGAAGCATTTAGAGCACATATCTTTGATATATATTATCATTTAGGTAAACTCTGTGTGAGTAGAGTATTCCTAAAACATCTTCAAGATTTTTATCCTTTACTCGATCTTTAATCTTTTCAAATTCTTCTTTAACAAATTTATGAAGTGGTAATTCTAAGTCATTTATATGTGATTCTACTTTATCATACAATTGAGCCATTGTAGGTATTGCACCTGCACTTGTTCCTGAACCAAATAGAAAGTGAATGTTTTTCATATTAAACAACTCACTTATTTTATTCTTTATAGATTCAATAGATTTATTTTCAACATCCTCGTTCGTGCTTTTGACTTCAGACAGTAAGTCTGATTGTCCCTGAAAGAAACTTATTTTTAGCTCACTCATAACTTCTGGAATTAATCATCTTTTTTAGAATAAGGTCTCAATTTTCCCTTAAGTCCTCTATATTTTATATACTTATAATAAGTTGCCCGAGAAATATCTACCAGCTCACATATCTCTTTTACCGTAAGTTTTCCCTCCTTAAAATACTCTGCGCAAAGTATGGATTTTTGCTGATTTTTCTTACTAATCCCTTTGGGAGCACCAAAAACTTTTCCCCTTGCTCTCGCAGAGGCCAAACCGGCCTTGGTTCGTTCAATGATAATATCCCGTTCTAACTGCGCTAGGGCAGCGAACATGTTTACAATGAATTGGGAATGTGAAGACTTATCGGTGGTATCCAAAAAAGGTTCCGTAATGCTCCGGAACTTGACCCCTTTTTCATTGAGCTGGTTGATGAAGTTTGTAAAATGAATCAAGCTTCTGGCCAGGCGGTCTAACTACCAAACAACAATAGTGTCCCCTTCACGGGCATAGTCCATAAGCTTGCTTAAGCTTTTACGTTCTTCTTGAGAACTGGAAACCTTATCTGTATAAATGTTCTTTGTATCTATGCCTTCTTTTAAAAAGGCATCCAATTGCAAATCTAAATTCTGCTCTGAAGTACTTACCCTAGCGTATCCAAATACCATGACCCAAAGTATAAATAAACATCAAAATACAAACTAAATATTTAGTACGTTACTTTAAACTATTTAAAGTCAATAAATAATGTAAGGTTATAAAGTTCAATGAAAGGGTGGAATCTGTAAAATCACTATAACTTATAGTAAACCATTTTTGAAATTTAAAGAACAAGAATTGTTTATCCCAGCGTCCAATTCTTGAACAAATCCAGTAATCTTTTCAAAACTTGAACCTTGTTGTTAATTAGTTCTTATTTCAAGCCTATTGAGACCGTCTCTAAGCTCTTAGGGCATAACAAATTGTACAACTCAAATTTAGATCATAGTGTTTGAAAAGAAGTTAGGGGAGGATATACAGAATTTAATGGCTACCATGAAGCAAAAGAATTATAGTGCTGAGGAAATCTATTAATTTGTGTCATATTTTTGAGTGGGTTGGTGCCTTGTCCAAAGTTGTTGCCATCTTCATTGATTTGTTTCTGAAAACTTTCATCGCAAAGGATAATGGAACACATATTATTCGTGTCTTAGTAAGGAGGGAAGTGCAATGTACCTGAAATGAGTAAATAAATCTGGATTTTCAATTATTTACCTAAATCCATAAATATAAATTCATCAACTTGTTCTAATTTTAATTAAGTTTTTTATTTTCAAAATAATAGTAATGAAAATCGAATTATCATTTGAGGGTGATTTTAACATAACATAGGCTTTGACCTTGACATTTTCTTTTAAACAAAATACTTTAATTTTGTCTAAAAAAATTGAGAACCCGTTAAAATGCCGGATACTAAAAGCAAAACAAAAAGTAATTTACTAAGTATATTTGGAGCCTGTATGGGGTGGCTTGCCGTTATCGGTCAATTCATTTTGATCATCATTAACAGACAGGCAGATATTCTTGAAACCACCATCAGGTTTTTTAGCTATTTCACCATTCTAACGAACATCCTAGTTTCCCTTTACTTTACCAGCCAAATTTTCAACTTGAAAACTTTCAAGTTCTTAAAAAACGACTCGGCACTCACCCCTATTACTGCATTTATTTTAATTGTTGGTTTGGTGTATCAAGTGGTCCTGCGTTGGATTTGGCAGCCTACCGGTTCTCAAATGATTATTGATGAACTCCTGCACACCGTCATGCCAGTATATTTGTTGGTATATTGGTTTTTCTATGTGAATGCTTCATATCTAAAACCTCGAAATCTTTTTGCATGGCTTTTGTACCCCTTTATGTATTTCATATTCATAATGATCAGAGGGTATTTTTCGGGCTTTTATCCCTATCCATTTATAGATGTTTCGAGTATTGGATATCCGAAGGTTTTCTTTAATTTTATGATGTTGAGTGTAGTGGTGTTGGTTTTAATGGGAATATTACACGTATTGGCACGATTTTTAAAGAGACAATTATTAAAACCATAAGTATGAAAATTCAATCTATTGGATTTGTTCTATTCCTGTCACTGGTGATGTCCTGTGGCTCACAAAAACAAATGACCAAAAGCGATCCACTTTACAATGCCACATGGCAGTTGGAATACATATCTGGACCACGTATTGCTTTTGATGGTCTATTTCCAGACAAGAAACCAGAACTCACATTTAATAAAGAAGCATCTCAAGTTACAGGAAATAATAGCTGTAATGGATATTCAGCGTCCTACACTTTGGAGGGCAAATCCATTTCCTTTGGTGAACCAGGACCAACGACCATGATGTTTTGCGGACAAGGGGAACAGCAATTTCTCAATATGATGCAAAAAATCAATCGGTATAGTTTTGATGCAGATGGTAAATTGAATCTCATGATGAACGAGGTTTCAATGATGCGATTTAAGAACGTAGCGAATTAAAAAGTAACAGCTTTAAATTCAATTGGATGAGATTTACCCTTCAAATAGCGTTGATGCTTCTTCTATGTATGAGCTGTAAATCGAACCTAGCTATACAAGAACAGGTTAAAGAAGAGGTTCAAGGGGAAGTTCCTGATTTGGCTTCTCCATCGACCGAATCCCGACCCTATTTTGTGGCCTCCGGAACCGAACCATTTTGGAGTTTAAGCATTTCTGAGGATTTGATCACCTATAAAACACCTTCGAATTCCATTGTCTTTCTACATACCAATCCCATTTTGGCACAGGACAGCAATGTAAAACGATATGATCTGGAGACAACATCCAGTAAGATGACTTTTCAAATACTACAGGCGGAATGTACCAATGCCATGTCTGGAAAAGTTTCTCCGTATAAAGTTTCCGTAAACCTTAAAAAAGAGACCGCATCACAAGTGGAAGAACTTGAAGGCTGTGGCGATTATAAAACCGATTACCGGTTGCATGATATTTGGGTACTTGAAACCTTAAACGGAAAAACAAGTACCAAAGCAGATTTCAGCAAAGAACTTCCTATGCTGGAAATTAAAGCGGCCGAAAACACCTTTTCAGGTTTTGCTGGTTGTAACCGGATGAACGGTACCCTTTTCTACGAAAAAGGATTGCTTCGGTTTACGGATGTTGCCACCACGAGAATGATGTGTGTACCGAACAACAAAGAAGCTGAATTTTTAAAAGCATTACAGAGCATGACTACCTATGCAATTGAAAATAACCGATTAACCTTATCGGACCCATCGGGTATTTTAACCGTATTCAAAAAAATTGACTAAACACTAAAAATTATGACACATTCAAATTCTAAAAACACGCACTTTAGCGCTGCAACTAAAAAAGTAATCTTGCTCACATTCGTTGCCTTCTCTTTTTTCAACTGTAAGAACAAGAAAGAAAAAACGGAGGAAACAATGAAGGAAGCGCCAATGGAACCCGAAATGGCTATAACATCAACTCTACAAAAAGGCTGTTATATGTACCATGAAAATGGGAGTATGGTGAATTTGGAGATCACAAATTCCGAGAATCCTGTGGAGGCCAATTTGACCTATGCCTATGCCGAGAAAGATAAGAATACTGGAACATTTCAAGGAGAATTTAACGATGGCAAACTTGTTGGTTCCTATACATTTCAATCGGAAGGTATTGAAAGTACAAGACAAGTTGCTTTTATGCTCGAGGACAATCAATTCGTAGAAGGGTATGGCGAATTGAATGAGGACGGAACCATGTTCAAGGATGTGAATTCGGTCAATTATTCATCTACAATGCCACTGACCAAAATGGACTGTGAGGAATGAAAATCAGAATGTTTGTTTGAAAACGGTACCTCTTATTCCGAATTAAAACAAAAGTGTTTGGAACTGTCTTCCCTAAACATAAAATTAAACCCTTTATAAGAGGGCCTATGACCCAAGGGAAACCCGCATTTATCTAGCTCAATGAGGCACATACCAAGGCCGAACTGTTTTTGCCTAACCAAGATAATGGAATGATCTTGACAAAAACCAAGGAGGGTAACGGATCAAATACAACCTATAATTTGATAAGTTGTAAAGGTTATGTTTTACAAAAGGATGGAACAGCACTATCTGATGGAATAGAAATCAAAAATTGCTAATTGAAGCAATTTTTAAAAATTGTTACCGAAACTTTCAATAATTAAAATATGAATCCTCTAAAAATGTAACTAGACCCTTAGAAATAGTAAATTAAACTAATTAAATGTCGACCGATTCCAGCTTTATGGAAATGATAATTGATTTTGTTAAAAATAGTCCGTTAGGCATCTAGCTATTCTCCGGTCTCAGGAAAAACAATGGCCTTATTTCCGTCAACGATTATTTGATCGTTTAAGTGAAAATTTACCGCTCTAGATAAAACAAGTGTTTCAATATCCGCTCCTAGGTCTTTTAAGGAACTAGTGGTAGACTCGTGAGATATTCTTTCTACGTCTTGTTCAATAATGGGTCCTTCGTCTAAATTTTCAGTTGCATAATGCGCCGTAGCTCCTATTAACTTAACACCCCTTTCATAAGCTCTTTTATAAGGATTTGCCCCTTGAAAGGCAGGCAAGAAAGAATGATGAATATTGATAATTCGCTCTGGGAAATGACTAATAAAATTAGCCGTTAATATTTGCATATACCTCGCCATGACAATTAGATCAATTTTATAACTATTAAATAGTTCAATTAATTCTTCCTCTTGTTCTACCTTAGTTTCATTGGTAACAGGTGCATAGTGAAATGGAATTCCAAACATATCTGCAACTGGCTTTAATTTTAAGTGATTGCTTACAACCACGACTACCTCACAAGAAAGTTTTTGTTCTTTATGTCTTTGCAATAGATCATATAAATTATGACTTGTGTGGGACACCATAATAGCAACTTTTTGCTTTTTACTCCCATAGTCAATTTTCCATGTTATTTCGTAAGATTTTGCTAGTGTTTCAAATCTATTCTCTAGCTCGGCTTTGCTTAAAACTACCGTAGAATCGGACGCCAAACGAATTCGCATAAAGAACTTTTTCTCTTGGGAATTAGTGTATTGTTGAGAGCTAATTATATTAAACCCTTCCTTATAAAAGAAACCTGTTAATTTTGCAATGATTCCTTTTTGATCTGGGCATTTTATTAAAAAGGTAACTACTTGTGGATTCATTTTTTTTAATTTATAATTTTCTATGTAGTTTATAATCGCACTTAAATCCAATCATCAAAGTGGGGCTTTTATAGAAGCTTTTGCGGAATAACCGATGCCGTTTTGCACAATCTCAAATTTATTTTCCTCTAAGTCCTTGCTTCGAATTGTACCTCCATTCGGATTTTTAAGGTAACCCATTGCAACACTGGCCCCGAGTGTAGGACCATAACTTGCACTTGTTGTATATCCTGAAATTTTACCGTTCCATAGAATGGGCTCTGTTCCCCATAAAGTTATTTCGGGATCCTGTAAAACAAAACACACCAATCTTTTCTTCATGCCAACAAGGCCAGAATTTTTCTGCGCAAGTAGCGCCTCTTTTCCTAAAAAGTTGGTGTCCCAATCAATTGCAAAGCCTAAACCAGCTTCTAAAGGGGTTTCATCAGGGGAGAGTTCATGTCCAATGGCCCGAAATCCTTTTTCGATTCTCATTGCAGAAACTGCATGGTTGCCAATGGGGCGAATTCCGAAATTTTCACCAGCTTTTATGATTGCGTCATAAAGCATACACGTATGGTCTGTTTGTACATGCAACTCCCACCCTAGTTCACCAATATAACTCAATCTTAGTGCCTGAATTTCTGCACCACCAATTGTAAATATTCTTGTGGATCCGTACTTTGTTACTTCCAAAGGAAAGGTTTCCGGATTTAGGTTATTAAGGACATTGGGAGCATTTGGTCCCATAACGGAAACAACATTGTAATCTTCCGTCACATCTGTAAGCCTTGCATCACGTTCCCCGATATGCCGGGAAATCCAATCAAAGTCCTTTAGCTGCTGTCCAGTTCCCGAAACAATATAAAAGGTCTCTTCACTTTGACGAAGTACCGTTAAATCGGACTCAAATGTCCCTCTCTCGTTGAACATCCCTGTATATACGGTTCGCCCTACACCACAATCGATATTAGCTCCGCATAATTCCTGTAGGATTTCCAAAGCATCCGGTCCTCTGAAAGTAAATTTAGCAAAGGACGATTGGTCTAAAATTGCAACATTTTGGCGACAGGCTTTAACTTCGTCCTTTACCCAATCATGCCAGTTTTGACGAATAAATGAATATTCTGTTTTTGGCTCTATCCCTTTAGGCGCAAAATAAAGTGCCCGTTCCCAACCCGCAGTTTCCCCAAAGCATGCATTTTTGTCTTTGTGCTTTTTATAAAGGGCACTTGAGCGAATACCTCTTGAGGATTCCATTTGGCGTCCGGGCCAAGCCATCTGGTAATGAAGTCCTAAAACTTCACTAACTCGTTCCTGCAAATATTTTCTGCCGTTTTGAAAAGGTATAAAACGTTTAATATCCACTGAATTTAAATCCATTGTCATACCGCCATTTTCAATCCATTCAACAGCGTATTTTCCAGCACCGCCAGCACAGGCAATGCCAGCTGAATTCCAACCTCCTGCAACAAAAAGTCCTTCGGTTAAAAATGGCTGTCCCATAATGAAGTTATTGTCCGGAGTAAATGCCTCTGGACCATTAACAAACTTCACCACGTCGTGCCTGGTGACCCCTGTTAAACGGTGCATATGATCTGCAAAAGGTTCTTTAAAATCTAGCCAATCCGGCTTCAATAAATCGAAAGCAAAATTATTGGGAACGCTATCCTTGATCTGCCATGGCTTTGACCTTTTTTTAAATGCCCCCAGCTTTAACCCGCCGTCGTCAAGTGCCCTAAAATACAAACCTGCATCGGGATCTCTTGTACAGGGGGAATTTCTGGTAACCCCTTCAATGGGTTTGGTAATTACGTAGTGATGTTCACAAGGATACAGGGGTATGTCTATTTCCGCTTTTAACCCAAGTTGACGCATCCACATATTTCCGGCCATAACAACCCACTGACTTTTTATTTCGCCCCGATTGGTTTTTACGCCAATAATTGTTTTTATCCCAGCATTGGACTGTTGGTATACAAGCTCCTGTACCTCTATATTTTCAATAATTTTTACGCCTCCCTGTATGGCACCTTTTGCCAATGAAATGGTACACTCGCCCGGTAAAACACGTCCGTCTCCCGGAAGGTATACCCCTCCAACCAAATCCTGGGTATTGAGCATTGGCCAATACTCTTTACAAGCTTCGCTTGAAATCACATTGGCTTCAATACCGAAGACATCGGCCATTGATGCCGTGCGCTGCAACTGATACATGCGTTCTTGGGTGGAAGCCAATTGCAAACCACCACAATTTAACCAACCGGGGTCATGACCAGTTTCTTCCTGTAAACGGGCGTAAAGTTTTGCAGATTCCCTGTTGACCTGTGTTTGCGCAGAACTACTACGCAGTTGACCAACTTGACCTGCAGAATGCCATGTTGTGCCAGAGGATAGTTTATTTTGTTCCAGCAAATAAACGTCTTTCCAACCGGCCTTGGCAAAATGGTAGGCAATTGAGGTTCCGGCTATACCACCTCCTATTATCAGGACGTTCGCCGATTTAGGGATTTCCAATTGTGGCAGCTCAAAAGCTGCTTTAACTGGCGTATTATTAAAAAGTGTTTGCACAATTGACATATTAATCTAGTTTTTGGTTGTTATGATTGGACCAAACCTTACTGAATCTTCCGAAGTGAAATTTGCCAGGGTATGATTTTCAGGTTTCCTTTGTATTATTAAACTTTTACACAAAGTGTGAAGATGTATTTTATTCAATATTCGATATTAATTTTTACAGTATCCCCCACATTTAAAATTGTTCATTTTATGGTAATGCTTATCTCATTACTTTTTATTATATATTGATTTCCCACTGTTTTACCATTAATGACAACATAACCACCCTTACAGTTTTCATTGTTAAAGCCAAGATTAACGCTCTTTAAATAAATGTTTCCGTAGTTCAAAACAATTGAATTATCTTGGTGCGAATCACTTCTAATTGGTCTATAGACACCCCAACCGTTCTCTGAAATAAAGTTATAATTGAAAGCTTCAGAAGTGTTAATGGGGCAAAGCCTTTGTCAAATTGCATGTCACGGATCTTTGGATTGATATAAAATATATTATCAATTTTTTATTACATTAAAAAACAATAGGTCAGGCTCAATATAAATCTAGCGAAACCCGTCCCAAAAGATTGGATATCCACAATCTAAAAAAAGCCCCAACAGAACATATATAGTCCATGTCGGGGCAAACCAACCAACCTTAAAAATTACTACATATTTGCACATTCATATGGATCACTATGATATCTATAACCAACTCACATTTAATTGGTTCTTTTATTTTTCGGCCAATTCTTATTATTTATAGGCTTGGGATAGGCTGATAATACCTTATTCTTTATTTTGTCATATTTCAAATATGTATTGTCATTTAACAACACATAAAACCATCTTGGAGAACTGTTGATTGCTGCACTGATTTTAGGGGCATAAGCACTTAATCCTGGCAATGTATTCTCGTTTATGGCTTGCGCGTAGGTAGTTTCTGTTTTATTTTCCTTCAGATTATAAACCATGTACCGTCCATCCCTAATAAAAAAATAGACTACGGAATCATTTATCTTCACAGCAGCTACAATACCGTTCTTATAAGGCTCCAACCCTGGCCAGGTTGTATTGGTAATCTCATTAGGATAACCGTCCTCTATCCTATTCTCTTGAATATTGAAAAGTATAAATCTGCCATCGTTCAAAAAAAGGAACATTTTTTCTTTGTCTAATCTAAAAGCAGCTTCAATTTTTTCAGCATAAGCCTCTACACCATGCCAATCCTTATTGGACATAACTTTTGGATTTTTGTCCTTTGCCTTATTCTTGCCCATTAGATAACGAACATATGTCTTATCATTATAAATCAATACCTGCTCATCATTGCCCCAGTCCATTCCTACATTGATTTGAATATTTTTTCGGATCGCTGAACCAGATTGACCATTTATTACGATTGTATAAGTAGAAGTTTTATTTTGCCTTTCATTAAGCTTGTAAGTCCTTTTCTGGGCTGGGACACTGTCAATTAATATATTGTTTTTATAAATTTTGGCATATCCCAAACTTTTGGAATACCACCAAAGTGTATTATTGTTGGGTTGTACCATAACCCTTCTAGGACCAACTTCACCGATTAAAGATGAAGAAGCTAGTTGCCATCTAGCATCGATTTTTATATCAAAATAGGTTAGAATTGTCGGAACTATCGATGTCTGCGGCATGTGCTGATAAATACCATTATAATCCTGAATGGGAACTTCTGGAACTATAGTATTAAACTCTTCGTTCCCGCTATGGTTCATGCCAACAAAAATTGTTTTTTCTTCTACCGTTTGGGAGCCGTGATGATTTCCTTCACCTCTACGCCCATGATCTGTGGTCAAAATAACCAGCCATTGTTCATTTTTTTCTTTTGACCTATTATTAACAAGCTTCATGATTTTTCCTAAATAGCCATCCATTTCCTTAATGGATTGATTGTATTCATTCCCATATCCATACCGATGCCCAATATTATCGGGTTCCGAGTAATGGACAAATAGAAAATCTGAATTATTGTTTTGAAGTTCGCCCACTACTTTTTCTGTTGCCTCATAATCGGTTCCACCATCAAAACGTCGATCAACATACATCATCTTATCATCCAAAAAGTGGTGAATGGGTGACCATGTGGCAATACTTGTGGTCTGGAAATTGTTGTTATGTTCCTTTAAATACTGAAATATACTCTTGGCCTTGGCCTTGTTTACCGTATCATTGCTTATCACTCCATGTTTATCATTCCAAACCCCTGTTAAAATGGTCATCCATCCCGGTCCACTGCCTGTAGTTTGTTGTGATGTGGTACCAACAATTCCTCCTCCATACGCCTTCTCAATATTAAAGACATCAAAGTTGGGTGTTTCCAAAGCATTTAACTTTTCTAATTGTAGCCCATCAATACCAATGAGCAATACTTTCTTAGTGATAGTAGGTTGATTCCTATATTCTTTTTTAGATGCAATGCCTTCATATTGATTGCCAAATAAAAATAGAAGTAGTAAAAATATATTCTTCATATCTGTTATTCTTTATTGACCATTAACGGTCCGAAATTTAATTTTTCTAACAAAGTTGATATAGTTTAACAGTCTTTTAATTTTCCTGAATTTGAATCACCCATTTCACAGACATTATGAATCGGCTTATCTAAAAATCAAAACTATCTATGTAGCCGCATCATTGATGATAACCACTTCTCTGTCTTCATTTGTCTTCTTAATAAGTTGGTCATGTATCACGAACGAAAAACCGCATTATCTCCAAGGTTTTTCCTCCATGTAAGAAGATATCAATACAATTTATTCTAACATCTAAAATTGTCTTTAAAATCTGTGTTATTCGGATATCAGTCTTATTGAGCTCTTCAAAATCAGCAGGAATTTCGCACTCGATCTCATTTCCCAAGCCACCAGATTCATTAAAATGCACAACCTTGAAAGTTTGTTTTTCCATTCTTACCAATATTGCAACATATGCTGCACTCTCATCAGTGCAAGGTATTATTGCTTGACAACAATGGTTGCTTTTTTAATAAAAGCCCCAACTCCCCCTCGATTATACGTTGTAGTTGCTTCAAACCTTGACTGCTATTTCTTCATCAGCTATAACAAAGTAGGTCAGAGTCCTTATTCTATAACATTAACCGCAGTTGCAGTTGGAGCTTCTTCACAGCATTCTTTAAACCCATGACTGATGATGTGGACCAAGTAAGCATTGAGGCCTTGTTAATCATCCTGCCTATTTAAAAATGGCCCTTACATCCTAGGTATAAAAAACGATTTCCAATAACTCACGTAATTTCAGTATACAGGACATAGAAATGACTTAGAACCCTGGCCATCACATCCCACTAAAATCACATGTTTAAACATTCCATTGGCAAGGATTTGAACCTCCATAAAAATATGATGGCAGCAAAAAACCATTACAGGCCCAATCTAAATGAAGTCCTATGCAGCATCTATTTTAAATTATACTTCCAATAAAAATTACTTACCTACCAGTTTGGATTTTGTTCCAAATTGGGGTTAATGGCTATTTGATCCGTTGGCAATGGCCATAAATAATCCTTTTCTGGGTTGAATGTCCGAACTTCCGAAGACTGCAATAATATATAGTTATCCTCTGTCAAGTTTGGAATGAATGCATCTCCAAATTCATCAAAGAAATAATTGCCGATGATTGGTTTTGGCAACTCAATCTCTGCTGTTTTCCACCTAATTAAGTCCCAATACCGAAAACCATCCAATGCCAATTCCACACGTCTCTCTCGTCTAATCTCATTGCGCATGTCCAGCTCATTTGAACTTACGAATGAATTAGTTAAGCTAGGAAGTCCAACGCTTGGTCTATTTCTCAATTGATTGATGGATTTATCCAAATCCTCATTACTGATTTGTTCATCTAATTCATAAGTAGATTCTGCATAGATCAATAATACCTCGGCATATCTAATCAATATATGGTCAATAAAGGAATCTCCAGCGGCATAGTCTGTTAGGTTTCCATACCTACGATTGGCAAAGCCAGTAGTTTGAAAGTTTAAAACAGGAAGAGTGAAGGTGGGTGTCAATACCGAGTATGTATCTCCTGTCTTGTAAAAAGAATAATCCATACGCGGATCGCGGTTGGCAAAAACTTCCAAAGTGTTGCTCGGAGTAACATATGATGGAGATTTGTCTATTGGCAAACCATCCGTCATAAGGTATGAATCGGCCAGGGATTTGGTTGGATTGACACGGTCTTCCAAATTACGGTGCACACGGTGTGATACGATTAATTGATTGATGTCCTTACCATATTGTTTGACCAACATATTCTCTTTATTTGAAGGCCCTTCACCAACATATTGATAAAGGTCATAATAATCTTCGTAAATGCCATGCTCACCAGAGCCAATGACCTTGTCCGAAAACTCTTTCGCAGTATTCAAGTGGTATTGATAATCACCATAGCCATGGAATTTTGATCGTGTACCTTCAAAAAGGGCAACTCGTGATTTAAAGGCCCAAGCGGCAGTTTTTGTAATCCTGCCATAGTCTTCACCCTCATTATCAGATGGTAGTGGTAAATTCTCAGCTGCTTTATCAAGGTCGGCATAGATCAAATTCAATACTTCCTCTCGACTGGCTCTTTCAGAGTAAAGCACTTCATCCTTTTCACTCAAAATCTCTGTTGTGATTTGAACTCCCCCATATCGTTTTAGGAGTTCAAAATATCCCCACGCCCTAAAGAAATAAGCCTCTGAAAAGTATTTCGCAATCACCGTGGGTTCAACCCCAGATTCAATTAATTGATCTTCCTTGGCAAAAATGTTGTTCGCCGACCTGATCAATACATATTGTCTACTATATATGTTATCTGAAGCAGGTGTTAATCTACTACCGTCACTTATACTATTTGGGGTTGTTCCATATGCGTTGTCAGACCATTCGTCTTCATAAACTGGTAGACCTGGCAAAAAAGTGTACAAATAATTTGTTGCTGAGCGAAGGTCACCTTCATTTTGCCAGAATGAAGGGTCGCTTATCGACGTTTCAGGCAATCTATCCACCTCGCATGAGGTTACTGCGAATAGGCCCATTACCAATAAATTGATGATATTATTTTTAAATAGCATGATTTTTGTAATTAGAAATTAATATTTAGACCTAAAGCCAAAGTAGAATTGAATGGATAGTCTGCATGGACACCATTTCTCTGTTCTGGATCTATTACACCTTTGAAGGCTCCCAATTTTGAGAAGGTTAAGAGATTTTCACCTGACACATATAATCTCAGTTTGGTCAATCCAATACTTTTAACGAGTTTGTCGGAAAAAGAATACCCAACTTGTACATTTTTCAGCCTCAGATAGGCGGCATTTAAAACCCACCTGTCAGAAGTAGCAAAATTTTGGTGTCCACCGATGTATGGTCTTGGGAAAGCAGCATTTGGATTTTCGGGCGTCCAATAATCGGCATGGATGCTCATTGGTTGTATCCAAGAATAAATCAATGGTTGGGTAAGATATCTATCTGGAAGTATGTTTCGCTTACCTACCCCTTGAAAGAAAAAGGAGAAATCAATATTACTCCAATTGACACCACCAGTGATGCCGTACAAATATCTCTGTTGAGTACTCCCTAGATTCACTAAATCTCCATGGTCCTCTTTGGTTCCACCACCAATATTAATTAGGCCGTTACCGTCCATATCCACATATTCAATATCTCCAATCCCTGTATTTGGACTTAAATACGGTGCTAGATCTAATTGTGCTTCCGTTTCTATATAGCCAGGAACGGTTTTAAAACCCCAAATTGTGTTCAGTTGATATCCCTCAATCAATGAATTGGTCCCGCCACCGATTAAATTAGAGTTGCCGCCATAGCTTATCAGTTCGTTCTGATTGTCCGACAGATTGAACCCGATACTAAAACTAAAGTTGTTATCTAACACTTCTCGATATTTCAGATCCAATTCCCATCCCCAACTTTTGAGCTCACCTTCATTGACCCTAGGAGTTTGTATTCCAATAATATCTGGCAATACGGTTGGAATGAGCATGTTTTTGTTCCTTTTGATATAGTAATCAAAACTTCCAAAAATCCTATTTTGTAAAAATCCAAAATCTATACCAAAATTGGAAGTCTCAATGGTTTCCCAAGAAAGGCTTGATGATGGCAAACCATTTTGATAGAAGTATGTTTCCCTATCTTCATTTGCACCTATAACAAAATTGGAATTGTAGGCCAAGACATTGATGTAATCATAATTCCCGATGATATCTGCATTGGAATTTCCTAATTTACCCCATGAAAAACGCGGTTTTAATTGAGAAACAAAACTATCCGAGAACCAATTTTCTCGTGACATATTCCAACCAACAGATAATGATGGGAACCATTTTATCCTGCTTCTCGGAGCAAGTCTGGAACTTTCATCTGAACGTATAGATGCTTCAAACAAATATTTATCCTTAAAGGAATAATTTATTCTCCCTAAAAGGGATTGGTTAGCAAAAGTCTGTATGGATTGGGAATTGGAAAGACTGTTAACATCACCAAAATTAAGGCTTGGCAAATCATTACTTATTAGATTTGTTGCTGTCGCAACCAAATCCTCCGCGCGATAATCTTCCCATTGGTAACCGCCAAGGATTTTCAAGTTATGCTTATCACCAATATTAGGTGTCCAATCGGCTAATAACTGAACATTTTCAGTTACGGTATTTCTGGCCAGGACATAAAATGAATTTGGATTGTTGAGGTAATAGAGTGGGTCATCCCCGTTGTCATATAGTTCAACAGTCCTTTTAAATCTGTCATAATTTCTTCTGCCTTCCTGTCTACCATATATTGCCTTGAACTCAACATCTTTTATTAGGTCTTTGGCCGTTAACGTAAAAGCACCATCTAAACTTCCCTTGCTATCATTGGCATACCCACCCTCAGTTAAATACGCATAACTATTGTTTCCTGAGCCTCCCGCCCCACCGTACAACCTGCCATCCGGCAAGAATATTGGGAACCTTAACCTAGCTTGATAGATTTCCTCGATGATTCCATAGCCATTAATCGTTGCGGATGCACTTTCAATCAGTTCATTGGAATAGGATATCCTAGAATCAAGTGAAAAGTTTTTATTTAACTGTCTGGAAATATTAGATCTTAGGTTCCACCTTCTATACCCATCCGGGCCAACCTTAAAAAAACCGTCTTGATCCAAAAATCCTAAAGAGAATAAATGTCTTGTTTTCTCTGATCCTCCACTAACACTGAAATTGTGCGATTGGAGAATATATTGTTTCTCAAGGACTTGATCTTTTATGCTTTGTTGGTTGTACGTCTTATATCTTTGGCTTATTGGGTCAACTACAATTTCAACACCGTTCCTAATATTCTCCAAATCAAATTCGCTATACTCCAAACCAACCCCCGCATTTGATCTGGCTAGATTGGAATATTCAGCTTCCTCCAAAAGGGTCAATCGATCGGGCAGGTTTAATGGTTGTTGAATAGCTGTTTGCCCATTATAGCTAAATGTTAGCTTACCGGACACTCCAATTTTTGTTGTTATTATTATCACACCGCCTGCGGCCCTAGCCCCATATATAGATGCTGCCGCTGCATCCTTAAGTATTGAAATGGATGCAACGTCATCAGGGTTTAAACGCTGTAAAGCATCTATAGGATTGGTAACACCATCAATAATGACCAACGGATCAACAGCTCCATTAGCAGAACTTGCCCCCCTAATTTGAATACCTAGGTTTGTACTTCCTGGCTGACCATTGGTTTGAGTAATATTCAATCCCGGTGCGGCACCTTGCAGTGCATTTGCAAGGTTGACCACAGGTCTGCTTTCAACATCTTCGACACTTATTGTGGAAACAGCCCCAGTAAGGTTCTCCCTTTTCTGCTCCCCAAATGCCACAACCACAACTTCACTAAGTTGGGCAACATCCTCCTGAAGGGAAACCGAAATTTCAGTCTGTTGATTAATGTTTAATTCTTGGGTAATATAACCTATATAGGAGATAACTAGAATATTAGCTGGATCTGGTAAGTTGATTTCGAAATTTCCATCAAAATCAGTAATTACCCCAATACTTGTTCCCTTTACCATTACAGAGGCACCGGGCAAAGGTTGATTATTTTCGTCAGTTATGGTACCAGAAACAACATTTTGAAGTTCCTTGACTTCTTTAGAAGGTTGCGACACAAGATGATTAGAAGTTAAAGCAAAAACGGTTGGACAACATAAAAAGATGAACGTTCTCATAAAGATCATTATTAGGTATTTTCTATAATGAAAATAACCTTTGGTAAATTTAATTTCCATAAATTTGTTTGTTATTGATTGATTAAAATATTGATTAATTGATAATAATAACAAGGAGATAGAGCTATCAACTTTTGCGGGTTAAACTTTATTCTCCTTTTTTTTGATTGGAATTAATGTCATAGGCAATTGTTTTAATTTATTATTAATCTCTGTTTAATATTTATTTACTTCTAGAATTCTACTCATATTCAATCTAACTATTGAGGTCTTCTTTCTTAGTTATATAGTTTGTTTAACCATATTGCAATAAGAGGGAGGCAATATATACCTTTCCGACAGGTTACTGCAACGTCAAATCTGTTCAATAAAAACCTATTGTTATAATTATTTCGATTGTTCATTGCTGTACTTTTGAAAAATTTCCAAAGACCAATTTGAAAAAAATATTCTTTGTTAATTATTACAAAAGGAATAAAAAGTTATGTTTTCTTATTCGCATATAATTTCTTCTATTGCGCAAATAGTACCATGTGAATAATATTTTATTAGACATTTTGGATATTATAATCTTTAATGGTAGAGCTTAAAATATTTTTTAAAATTTTTGATAATTCACTCCTTAAAAGTCCCTCAACTATTTATTATTCAAACTGTTAAAGCAGTAACATAAAGACATCCGCCAATGTGGCCGGAAAGATTTATAAGATTGGCAAAAATCCAACTATAATGTCAACTTATAATAAATACCTAAATATTAACGTCCCATGATTTGTGGAATCCAAATTACTGCGAAGTTGAGATTTTAAATGTTATTCGATTTTAAAATTTCATAATATAAATGTTAAGAATACATTTTCTATATAGGTGTTTTTTTATTATTGGATGATTCAGTCCATTTTAATCGTTTCCATAGTTTAAATAATATTACACTACAAATACAATCCAATATAAAAAACAAGGTTGCCATTTCAAGCTTGCCATAAATAAGATATCCTATAGTGAATAGTGTCGAAAAAATCATGGATGTACCAATCACCATACAAAGAATCGCAGATGGAAAATCCCACTTTTCCAAAACTTCTCTATCATTTGGATTTTCCGATCTAATCTTATCCTGTATTATTTTCCAACCAGGACCTCCTGGTCTAATTAATCTGTAAAATTTCATTAGTATTTTTTCATCTGATGGTTTTGTCAGTAAGGTAACTCCTACCCATGCCACGGTGGTTATCGTTATGCCTATCATTAATTTTACGGATGATGTTAGCTCGAATAGTTCAGTATGAGGTTGTGCAATTTCAAAGTATAAGGCAATAAATAGAGAGGTTGTCATTGCGGTGATTTCACTCCAGGCATTTATACGATACCAAAACCACCTTAAGATAAAAAGAAGACCTGTGCCCGCCCCTATCTGTAGAATAATATTGAATGCTTGTAATGCATTGCTTAAAAACATTGCCAAAGTAGCAGAGAGCACCATTAGTGCGATTGTGCTGAGTCTTGCTATGGAAACCAGTCTTTTAGGTGAAGCATTTGGTTCTAAAAAACGTTGATAAAAATCATTGACTAAATAGGATGATCCCCAATTTAACAGCGTTGATATAGTAGACATATAGGCAGCGATTAGTGAGGCTAACACTAAGCCTAACAAACCGGATGGTAAATGTCCAAGCATGACCGAATACGAGATGTCATCACTTACAATGGAGGGATCAATACCAGGTAATGCATTAATCAGATCGTTTGTTTCGGGATATAGTATTAGGGACGCCAACGCTATTAATATCCATGGCCATGGCCGTATTGCATAATGCACAATGTTAAACAAAAGTGTTGCCCATACGGCGTTTTTTTCATTCTTGGCGGAAAGCATACGTTGGGCAATATAGCCACCACCTCCAGGTTCCGACCCTGGATACCATACGCTCCACCATTGTACGGCTATTGGAATTATAAAAACCGTGATTAGTAGATCAGTATTGGAGAAATCTGGTAATAAATCCAGCTTACCCTTTACATTTTCATGGGATATCAGATTTTCTAAACCTCCTATTTCTGGGAGATTTACAATCGTAATAGTGGCCCATACAGATCCTATCATAGCGATAAAAAATTGAAAGAAATCTGTTATCAACACTCCCTTTAACCCCCCTAGCGAACTATAAACAACAGTAACTATTGAGGATATCAATAGCACCTGTATCGGAGAAAGCCCCAATAGAACTCCTCCAATCTTTATAGCGGCCAAGCAGACTCCTGCCATGGCTACGATATTAAAGAAAAAACCAAGGTAGATGGCTCTAAAGCCTCGTAAAAATGCGGCAGCCTTCCCACTATATCTTAGTTCGTAGAATTCAAGATCAGTCAATACTTCAGAACGTCTCCAAAGTTTGGCATATACAAAAACGGTAAGCATTCCTGTTAATAAGAAGGACCACCATACCCAATTACCCGAGACACCATTATTTCTTACAATATCGGCAACCAAATTGGGTGTATCCGCAGAAAATGTTGTAGCCACCATAGATATTCCCAATAACCACCAAGGCATTTTGCGGCCGGATAAAAAGAATTCCGAGGTGTTTTTTCCAGCCTGCTTAGACACTATGATCCCTATTATCAATGAAATCAAAAAGAATGCAATTATAATTACCCAATCAATCGATTTAAGTTCCATTATGATTATCTATTTAAAATGTATTTTTACTATCCTGGACTAACTAATATTAGAAATGCTGTAAATGTTTATTGACCGGGTAAATAATCCGTACAAATACTATATTTTAGATACCAATTTTGAGCAGTTAAAGTTTATTATTTTTGATCGCTTTGTCTAATTCCATATTGGAATCTTTAAGTTTTTGCAAAGCCTCATTATCAGTTAGATTGTATAGGGTTTTAAGGATGTTTACGGCCCGTTCAATTAATTTGGTATTTATACATGCCATATTAACCATATATGGACCAGCCACTTTGCCCAACTTTATCATAATTGTCGTGGACATAAAATTTAACACTTTTTTAGTTGCAGTGCCGGCCTTCATTCGTGTTGACCCTGCAATGACTTCATGTCCTGAATGTAATGCAATAACATCGTCACACAGTGACAGTTTTGATTCTGCAATCTCAGCACGGATCATTACGGTATATGATCCTATACTTTTAGCAAATGCTAATGCTGATTGAACGTAATAAGCCGAGCCACTTGCTGTTATACCAATAACAGAATCTTCTGGACATAAATCAAGTAATAACATCTCAGGAATGGCACTAGCGTCTTCCTCAAAATTGGTCTCAATCTCCATTGTTGCATCTGTAATACCTCCTGAAATTAACGCCAAGACTCTATCCTCCGGAAAACCGAAGGTGCAGGGTATTTCAACAGCGTCCATTGCTGCAATTCTACCACTGGTGCCCGCCCCCACATAAATAATTCTTCCACCTTTTTCTAATTTCTTTACCACAATATCAACAACGTTGGAAATTTTGGAAAGACTTTCTTTTAGTGCCTCTCCTGATCTTTGTTCAGCTTCCCACATCGTCTCGATTATCGCTCCAGAATCCATATTTTGGAGTTGTATATCTTTGATATATGGTGTCTCAGTGACCATTTTATTATTAGGTACCACCTCTCTATATTTGTAAGCGATCGACTCTGCTTTTGCCAAGGCCAAGGCTCCTATTAATTGAAGACTGTTCCCATTTTCCGAAACAATTATCTTAAGTGGTTTATCTAATTTTGTCGAAAATTCTGGATAATTTCTATCCAGTTCCTTTTGCAAAGGATAATTACAAACATTGGCTGCTTCTACGAGTCCTCCTGAAATAATAACTTCATCAAGTCCATATATAATTGCAACACTATATATTAGATTAAGTAAGTTTAGATGGTATTGTTTTCTTTCTTTTTGGTAAGTATTATTGAGCAAGACTTCGATTAAATCGTGATTCTTATCAAATACTGCCAGATTTGAGGCACTGACCAAATTATTGTAATCACCTTTAGGTGTAATGATGCTGCCCACTAATGGCAACAGTTTCCCAGGTCGCCAACGTCTACCATTTCGCCAAATGGAAAACCCAACGCCCGTGCCAATAGGCATGAGTCCAATCGTCTTATTGCCTTTCAGTTTGCCCAATTGTGATAAGCCTATTGCTACTGCGTCTGCATCATTTATAAAACTGACATGGCATTGAAAAAGGGTTTCGAGTTCATTCTTCCAAGTTTCACTTTGTAATATTTCTAAATAAGGGTTTCCACCAACAACCTTTGATCCCTCATAGTTTACGATTCCCGGAGTAGATATGCCAATACCTTTTATATTTTCTGAAGATACCTGCAAATTCGTTAATAATTCTTTCAGGGCATTAGTCAATTGTTTAGGTTGGGCATTTATCTTTAATGGACTCTTCACCTTCACAGAAGATAGTTGATTCAAATCCGATTTAAGGAAAGTTTCCTTAATGACTGTCCCTTTAATCCAGGTACCTCCTATGTCCAAGGCCAAAAAGTACGAAATATTAGGGATATTAGTTTTTTTCATATGAATTTGTATCGAGTTTTTTCTGTCCATATTTGGCCCAAAGTTTCTTAGCAATGACTACGCTCTCTCCCTGAGGCTCATGGGGGTATATGTCTCCTGCA
This sequence comes from Arenibacter algicola, assembly GCF_018860365.1. Classification (GTDB taxonomy): domain Bacteria; phylum Bacteroidota; class Bacteroidia; order Flavobacteriales; family Flavobacteriaceae; genus Arenibacter; species Arenibacter algicola_B. Next base: position 78,456 of record NZ_JAHKPO010000003.1, on the reverse strand, counting down.
TTGGACCAATTATCCATCCATACCATAAGCTCCTTCCTAAATTCGGTTTCGTTATAAGGTTTGCCGCCTTGGAGATCTTTTTGGATTTCATCAATAAATTTTTTCCAACGGACCTGGTAATAACCGGAAATAAGCCCTGACCACTCCTTGCGTGCATAGTCATTTAAATTATTGGTTCCCCAAAGTGTGACCACCCTTTTAGCGTTCCATTCAAAAACCGCCTTTTCTTCAGCGGTATTTCCCCAACGTTTTGCATCATGGAGGTTCTTACCCAATAACAGTTCTTCACGAGTGGCAAGCAGTTCGTCCATATCCATCAAAAGCTGAAGAAAGTCGCTGGACACCGCACCAAAGGTCTCTATATTTTTCTCATCGTAAGCCTTGGCCATTTCGCTTTGGAGTACTGAAGCGTAATTCGACAACACTTGCCGAGCAACGTTTACAAGATCGAACCTATAGGTATCTAACTCTCCCAGTATATCCGACGCATTGAGAAGGCTTTCCCAAGCTTTGGACAAACGAGTGTTGCTATAAGTAAAATTGAGCTTGGGAGGCTCCAATGTCGGGGAAACGGTCAAAATAGAGTAAGGGTAAGAATGATTCTCTTTAGGTATTGCATAGACTGTTTCCTTAAGGATACTCCAAGCCATTTCAGCATCAAAATTGGGTTGACCATATCGATATCCGGCATAACGATCGACCCACGATCCAAGATCCACAGCTTCATCCCGCCATGCCATCTCGAACATAAGATCCTGTATAATAGGGTTATATCCCAATCCCTCATTGACGAAGCCCAACCCTACTAAGTTTCCCTTGGCAGGATCTTGCCTTACCTCCATTATTCCACTATTGATTTTATCCAGTCCCCCGCCAAGAAATACCCTGTCCCCAAAGTTCTGTATGTTACACCACAACCAAGACTTGCCATGGAAGGACTCGGAAAGGTTCCACATTGGTTGTTCTTCGCAGGCTAGGTCTAGGCATATCATCCCTTCGTTTGGTACGGCATCCAAAAATGCCTTTATCCTAGGTTGGGTCCAAAAACTATTTTGGAACCAAAATGCCCATGTTTGGAACACCCATACAGCCTCTGGATCGCTTTTAGCCATACCGTTGTAAATGGCCTTTCCCAAGTTATCCAGGTAGTCGAGTTCTCCACTAGGAGGCAACATCTCGATAAAGGGATCGGCGGCGTACATATGATCGGTGCCGTAAAGTTTTTTCTGTTCTTCCATAAAGAGAGCGGACATTTCTTCGAAGAGCGGATCTAGCGGATCTAGCAGGGTCGTGTTCCATTCGCTCCATTTTACCGAATGCATTTTCGCATCGGGGTACTTCTCTTTTAGCATCGTCGGCACATGCCCGGTAAAACCTTGTTGTATAGGTGTCATTCCGAAAGCCCGTTCACGTTCCAATATTTTCTTTTGAAGAAGTGCATGATCATCTATCCAGTTTTGTGACAATGGGCCTCCCCATCCGTCAAGACAGCCCATCCACCCGAACGGAAGGTATGGGGGTCCTGCTAGGAACTTACCGATCTGTTCATCATTCAATCCCAATCGTTTACATACAGCCTGCCAAGTGGCCTCCTGCCCTGTAACGGAAAGTGGAGCATTGATTCCATTGAGCGCCATGAAGTCGATCAAGCGTTCCCACTGTGGCCAATCCCACCACGGCAAAGAATACCCGAAGGCACAATAGTTAAGAAAGTACCTATGCTTGGCCCAGCTTGTTTTTCGGAACTTTCCTTCAATCTTGGGCAGTTCCTCAGGGAGATTTAGATTATTGCCTCGTAGGGATACGCTACGCTTGCAATATTCCTTTAGGTACCAATTGAGGCCCATCGCCATTGAAACACCATTATTCCCTCTAACGACAATTTTATCTCCGGAAGACTCGAGCTCGAAAACATCCTCGCCATTGTCCATGGCGATCCCCTCGAAGATAAAATTATCGGCTCGCTCGGGAACTATCCGTCCTGCTAGGTCCCTTGCAGAGTTCACCGCAGACGAAGCCTCTGCCTCCGGAGTTCCAGAGATACGATCTATGCACGACATCAAGATTGCACCCACAATTAATAACAATGCCAGGGCCATGTGGCTCGACCTTTTATTCGTTTTCATATAAATATAATTTACATACGCATCACACATACGGTTGTTTCCGATTTAATCAAAAACAAGCTTAAAAGCTTGCACTTTTATCTTCGCACTTTGATTCAAAAAAGTCGAAATGGGTGATGCTTTAATTTTCTTCATATTAATTAGTAGTGAGTATTATCTGTCCATATTTGGCCCAAAGTTTCTTAGCGATTGCTACGCTCTCTCCCTTAGGTTCATGGGGATATATATCCTTGGCGTCCGACCAATCATCCATCCACTCTATAAGATTATTCTTGAATTCGGATTCGTTATACGATTTACCGTTTTGGAGCTCCTTTTGGATTTCATCAATAAATTTTTTCCAACGAACTTTATAATAACTGGAAATAAGTCCCGACCATTCTTTAAGTGCATAATCGTTTAGTCGTGTGGTCGGCCCCCAAAGTGTTATCATCCTTCTGGCGTTCCATTCAAGAGTACTTTTTTCCTCTGGGGTCACCCCCCAGCGCTTTGCGTCCTCGAGGTTCTTTCCAAGTAAAAATTCCTCTCGAGTACCCAATAGTTCGTCCAAGTCCAAAGCCAATTGGATGAAATCCTGCGATGTTGCCTCAAAGTCCTTTAGGTTCCCTTCGTCGTACGCACTCGCCATCTCGCCATGGAGTACGGCAGCATGGTTCGACAACACTTGTCTCGCAATGTTCACGACATCATACTTGTAGGTATCCACATCGCCAAATTCGTCAGAGGCCTTTAGGAGATCTTCCCAGGCACTCGCTAATCTTTTATTACTATAAGGCATTACATTTTGGGCCTTTTTTAATGTTGGCATATTTGTAATCATAGATAATGATGCATAACCATCCATAGGGGCGCTATAAACCGTTTCTTTAAGGGTGTTCCAGGCACGTGCGATATCTAAGTTCGGACCGCCGTACCTATATTCGGCATACCTGCCAACCCAATCCTTAAGGTCAATCCCCTCTTCGCTCCACGCCATTTCGAACATAAGATCCTGTACAATAGGATTGTATCCCAATCCCTCGTTTACAAAGCCCAATCCCTTCAGATTTACATTAGCGGGGTTCTGTCTGACCTCAACAATTCCATCACTAATCTTGTTAAGTCCTCCTCCCAGGAACACTTTATCGCCAAAGTTCTGTATGTTGCACCATAGCCAGGGCTTGCCATAAAATGATTCTGTTCGGTTCCACATCGGCTTGTTCTCCGTATACAGGTCCAAGCAGATCATTTTGTCATTCGGAGCGCCGTCCAGAAAGGCTTTTATTCGGGGCTGAGTCCAGAAGTCTCGTCTGTGGGAAAAGCACCATGTCTGGAAGACCCATACTGCTTCCGGGTCGCTCTTGCTCATGCCTTTATAAATGGCTTTGCTCAGGTTTCCCAGATAATCAAGGTCCCCACTTGGTGGCTGCATCTCAATGAAAGGATCGGCCGCATACATATGGTCCGTCCCAAAAATATGTGTCTGTTCTTCTATGAAAATGTCCGATATTTGTTGGAAAAGTGGATCCAGAGGATCCAACACATCAGAGGTAAATTCAGTCCATTTTATTGTGTTAATCTTGGCATCGGGGTACTCTTTCGATAATGTTGGGGGGACATGTCCCGTAAAACCCTGCTGGATAGGTACCATTCCGAGTGATCTCTCACGTTCCAATATCTTTTTCCCAAGTACTTCATGACTACTGATCCAGCTTTGGGGCAATGGCCCTCCCCATCCGTCGAGACAGCCCATCCAACCGAAGGGAAGATATGGTGGTCCAGCCAAGAAGTCGGAAATCTGATCATCGTCCATCCCCAATCTTTTACACACTGCCTGCCAGGTAGCTTCCTGCCCCGTTATCGCGAGCGGAGCATTGACACCATTGAGGGCCATGAAGTCGATCAAACGTTCCCACTGTGACCAATCCCACCACGGCATAGAATACCCAAAAGCACAATAATTAAGAAAGTACCTGTGCTCGGCCCAGCTCGTTTTTCTCAACACCCCCTCAACAATCGGTAACTTTTCCGGAAGATTTAGATTGTTACCTCGTAAGGACACGTTAACATTGCAAAATTCCTTTAGGTACCAATTAAGGCCCATAGCCATTGAAACACCATTATTTCCTCTAACGACAATCTTGTCCCCCGAAGTCTCGAGCTCGAAAACATCCTCGCCGTCCTTCTTAGCGATTTCTTCGAAGATAAAATTATCTGCTTGATCGGGTACAATCCGACCGGCTAGGTCCCTTGCCGATTTCACCGCGGGTGAAACAATAGTTTCTGGAATTTTGGCAATATGTTCATTACAAGAAATTGATGTTGCTGCCGTAATTAATATCGACGCAAGGGCAATAAGTCTCAAATTTTTGTACGTTATCATATGAATATCATTTATGAATTTTATTAACAGTTATTAACGATTTATTAAAAATATGTTAAGAGACTAAATGCTCATCTCCGCAACACTTTGTAAAGTATTTTTCAGAGATTCATTTCGCATTCTCACAACTTAAAATTAAGATCATTCCTTCTTTCCAAGAAACTAGTATTAAGTAATTTTGACATTTAGGTCCTATCATCGTAGAAACGACCGAAATAATGAGCACCTAAAATTCATTAAACAAAACAAAAAAAAATACAAATCATTATTTTAGCATAAAATTTCAATTATTTCGCAAATAATATCAAATACCAGTATAATTTTGAATATCTATGAATAATAATCAATATGATTTTGAAACAACTAATATTTCGTGTCCGATTGAAAGCATTACCGGCATTTGGGAATTTAAAAGACCTTCGTATTTCAGATTTATGTGTTATTCCCTTTCAGGTCATCTACTACACCTTGTCACAAAAGGTTCCTATGTTGTAAAGATAAATAGCAGAGAATATAATGTAAAAGAAGGAGATATAGTCTATTATTATGGATCGGAAGAGGTGGAAACCATAGGCAATAAACATGAAGTAAATTTTTACTCAATTAGCTTTCAAGCACCAAAAGTCCTTCCATTACCATTTGAAATGCGGGTGTTCGCCGCCGATAAAAATTTACAGAGTTTGTTTCAGAAACTGCATGAAGAATTTTCTACCCAGGACATAATGTCTACACATTACAACGTATATGCCTTACTATTAAGCATTTTGAATAATATAGACGGAATTTACTTTGATTCCTATAAAAGACCTTTAGAAGAAGAACTTTGGTGGTCCATTGAAAGGCGAATTCGCAAAGATAAAATATTCAGACCCTCTCTTAATGATCTTCTTAGAATTTCGGGATATAGTCGATCAACTGTAATTCGCTCCTGTCATAAAGCGACTGGAAATACTCCAATAAATCGCATCCAAACCATTAGAATGGAGGAAGCGAAGAGCCTTTTAAACTTTGCTCATTTAAATGTTACTCAAGTATCGGAATACTTAGGATATCCCCGAATACATGAATTCTCACGTGAGTTTTCAAAGTATTACGGAGTTCCGCCTAGCAATTTACTTCAAAAAAGGTTTAACGAGATATCAGAAAAAAAATAAACAGTAAAGAATAATTATTTTAATGAATTCTTGGAATAGAATAGCTGAAAAAACAAATTTACAAAAGGGTGCTTACAACTATACCTTAATGAGAATTTGGTGCACAGTAAAACGACACTTTAATTAGCCTGCTTATTTTTTGCTGCAATTGATTTGGTTACCTATAATGTCTAACCCCCCGTTTAATAATACTTTATGGCTATAAGAAAAACTACAACCTTTAAGTTAACTATAGGTTGTTTAGTTATACTTACCAAGTATGGTTAATTCACCTTTTACTGAATTAAATTTGGTTTTAGTGTAACCACTCAATTAATACCCCTCCTATAATTTTATCAGAAAATTTTACTCAAATATAGACCTGGCTTCTCTATAAATTCTCTCGAAATTAGTTTCTAGATCAGACTTAGAAAATTCTTTAGAAGGTTTAGGAAGCCCCCGTTGAATGTCCTGTAGTTTAAAGTGCACCTTCTTATCCTTTCCATCTGCATAGGTGATAAATTCGCCTTGTTCTAATCGAAAAAACACATCCGCTCTAATTTTTGGAATTTCCTTTTCTCCTGTGGTTACTCGGGTATCAAAATCGAGACTATGGCCTCGGCTAACACTCTTGGTCGGGTCTTTGATAATCACAAAAAACCGTTCATAATATTTTGCAGTGTCCGGGTCATTGACCTTGCCAAAAAACTGATAGGAAAGATTGCTCAAAATGGCCCTGCTCGCCTTATCACCGTACATCATATCATTTTGAATCTTGTCCTGCATAACATAGATTGTTGTTATGTCATAACTCCGAAGAGTTGCGGGAATCCGGTGCATGTTCAAAAGTTTAATGGTAGGGGCTTCTTCCATTAATAAAAAAGAAGGTTTAGAATGTCTAACACTCATCTGTTTGGTTATGGTGTGGATAATAGTGGCAATTATTGGTGAATACGAGGTTTCAAACCTAGGATTGTTCACCACGGAAATAACGCCAGGATTATCCTTGTGGTTGATATTGAGCGGCACTTCATCCGCGGACAGGGCCATAAATATTCGTGGGGTACTTATCCTTTTTAATGCATTGCTTAAGGTACCTTTCACCCCTGCAGTCTGCCTGTCCGAATCCATCCCGCTAATAAAGGCGTCGGCCATTCCTTTTGAGATTATATTGGACTCCAAAAATGTAATAAGGCTCTCAGTATCCAGGTAATGGTATATGGCGATGACGTGTGGCAAAGTGCAATATTCGGGATACGAAGATTTGAGTCTCCAAATCAATCCACCTATCAAGCCTTCCGCGGCATCGTGGAAAAACTTGGTAGCACCAATCGAAACGGAATCTTTCTGTTCCAATAGGTTTTCTATTAATACCCTGGAAACCTCGTTTACACTTTCCGGATTCTCCAAATATCGGGGTGCTATGGGATTCACCCGATGGATGATATTATCAAAAGAGATTACTTTGAACGGGATATCGGAATCCTTAAACAGCGGGTACGCCATTTCGGTAATCTCAAAATTCTTATAATCATGGATGACCCCACAGAAACCATTTCTTTGAAAATGTTGTAAGAAGCCATAGACCACACTTTCAGTCTTACCACTTCCGGCAGATCCTATAATGGAAACGCCCCGTTTGATATTATTGATTATGAAATTTCCATTGGTAGTTTTAAAGCTGACTTGATATTTATCATTAAAAGAGACAAGTATATCCGATTTATGAAGAAAAACATACAAAACTGTATTTATCAGTAACAAGGGACATCCTAAATATAGTATTCCCTGGACCAACGGAATAAAATGGGTAAGCACTGCCAGATTAACTCCTTTTTGATTAACTGTCTCGTTACATTGTTTAAAGATGGAGTCTAAAGCCCTTGATTCTTTTTTAGCGTCTAAGTCTCGTCTTAAAACAGCAAAGATGGCGCCACCCATTTCGATACAATTTGCCCCTGATGCCCCCGTTCCCCATTGGTCCATTAGTACAATGTCCCTATCTGTTCTAAGTTGGTTATTTTTTCAGAATTCTTCAAGAATCAAGGTTGCCCCTCCAGGGCCGCCCTCTGAAACCGCAAAAGGAGCCTTTAACTAATCGGCCTTTTTAGCCTTTAAGACCTTATATACTAATTTGAGGGTTCGAGAATCGGAATTATTTCGGTTATCTGGGACTTCTAGAACTCCATCGATGGTTTTATTCGGAGGAGTTGTATTGCAAGCAAATAAAAGGGTTGTAAAAAATAAAAGTAACCATGATTTCATAATTATTCAGATTGTTTGTTTTTAAAGTCAAAAATCTTTTTTTGATACAGCTGTCAACTTCGAGGTAGGGTGGTTTCTTTGGTATAATTTAAACCCACCCATAATTGAACTTTCCAAATACCCCAATTAGTTTACCTATAAGGGTCGAATAAGCAAACATGTTGCAAATAGAGTATTCTAAAGAATTATCTACAACAGCTAGATTCAATTTATAAATTTATGCATACAGCTACTGCATGTTGCTGATTTCGGTTTATTGTAAATGAACAATTGAAATATTATTAAAAGTCGTCGACCTTTGCCCACTATTCTTTTGGTAATTTAAGCCCCTTACACACTTCGTTTAATAATTCACTAGGGTCTACAGCTATTGCCAAAGCAATCAAATAAAGTTCATCCACCCGCAGTTGGGTAGATTTGTTGGAACTTAATTGGGAAAGCCTTGCTTGGCTAATACCTGTGCGTCTTGAGACCATAGCTCGATTTACTGATTTCTTGGTTAAAAACAATCCTAATGAGGTCATATATCTTTTGAAATTGATTACATAAATATACTTTTCTTAATGAACACTTTAGAATTTCTATAATTTTGTTTGGATTTTTAATAGATTATCTATAGATTTGATTAGAAATTCTAAAGAATTATTAATAAATCTAGCACATTTGACATTATGGGCCATGTAAGGAGTGAATCAGGACAAAACATAAATGATACACAATACGGAAATTACTTTGAAAATCAAGAACCAATTAAAGGATCTCATTTCGTTAAAGAAGGTACTTCTCAAGTGGAAAGAGCGGGATTGGAGGAAATAAACTTCCTGGATAAAATTAGGGAATTAACCATGGAACATTTCCATACTTTGAAACGCTACCCCTCCAAAAAGGAACTCTATACCGTTAATCTTATTACAGAGGGTTACCTGGAAACTTCCTTTATGATTTCCAGTTTATTAAAGGTATGCATTACAGCATTGGATGCAGAACGCACCCCAAATAGAGTAGTTCCAGAACCCGACCAGAACATTAAAGAAGTTCTTGGATATGTACTTAATATGATACCCTATGAAGAAATGGAATTCCTTGATAAAATACGGCATGCAATACCGGACGAGGAGAAACAGGGTTAACAGTTAAAAAAAAATCCATGAAAACGAACAAGAAAAAACTCAAGTCCCTGAACGATATACATAAACTGCACCAAAATCTTATGGTCCTTTTGAAGCAGCAACCAGATAGTCCAACAAATTGCTACCAGGTTTCCTTTGAAGTTAAAGACAACAGCGATCTGATGTTGAACATTGGCAGCCTACTCGAGGTATGTGTGTTTGCATTGGACGGCAACGGAATGTTCTTGTCTCCCAACAATCAAAATGTTGCCAAACATGACAGCGTTTGCCGAGTGTTGGAATTGGTCCTAAATATGCTACCCCATAGTCAAATGGATTTTTTGGACTATGTAACCGAAAAGCTGAACGGTATGGAAAATGCCAAAACATAATCATCTGAATAACTGAGAACTATGAACCCTAACGAAGAAAAACTGATCCATAGCTTAAGGTACCATGCCATGGACCACCACCCTACCCTAAAGCCCCACTCCTTCTTTAAAAACAAGTTTGAGGTCAGTCTCTTTTACGTAGACAATCATGCAGACTTAGTATTGACAGTTCGTGCCCTACTTTACTTGGCTATGAAGGCAATTGACCCTGAAATATCTGATGATATCAATGACAGGTACGAAAAGGAATATATCCGCCAGGCACTTACAATTGCCAATAGGTTATTGCCGCAAGGCGAAGAGGCGCTCCTAGACGAGCTTAACCTTTATTATAGGGAAGAGAAATTGAGGGAGGGATTGCAATAGCAACTTTAAAATAAGAAGCTGTTAAAAGATATAGATGATGGACCTCATGAATCAAAACCATATATCAAAAAGATATACATTATTTATTGGCTCAAGAAAAAACAAATCACAGCCATAATGTAAGACCTATCCGTCATCCATCAATTCTGTTACCGTTTTCCAATAAACCCTGGACGTGTAAGTTCTTTTTTCTGCAAGTTGTGCCAGACCGATAAGATTGTTCTTAAAAAGTTGTTCGGTAGGTATGGCAGCCGATTGACTATCACCTACTTGAAATATCATATTCCAATTTTCGTACTGTTTACAAGGAGTATTTTCTTTGGCAAGCAAGGTCAGATCGCTATGTCTAACGTCCGATGAGATAACTGAAAACAGTTTTCTTACAACTCTTACATCACCCACCAATATTCCGACAAATTTTTGTTTGTGCAAAACCAGGTATCCAGTTATGCCTTTCTTCAAATTCAATTGATGTGAGGTACTTTGAATTGATAAAATATCCTTTTCGTTAAGCTTAGGAGAAGCTCGAGACGAGAATGCAAGTTCTAAAAACAATTTAATACATTTTGATTGATTATTGAAAGCTAAAATAAAAGATTGGTAATATAGTGGAAATGATAATTATCAGAAAAGTCACTTTAAGGAATAATTCGCTAAATTTAGTGTATTAATGTAAATGATTTTTAAAATCGCACTATTTGGCAGAATTTGAAGTTCAGCTATATTGATTGTGATTAGCCTATCCCAAATCTTACCATAACTAACCTGCGCATGGATCCTGATTCAATTTTATAGCGTTCGGGAAGATAAGCGTTAAGTAAAATCGAATTAGGGCGCATTGTGCTTATGTTCAGGAGCACAATGCCAATACTTTTATCAGAATATTATGCGATAATCATTGTTTGTACACGATTAATTTCAAATCACACAAATAGTCGTTTTCTATTGTACCAGTGCTCCATTGAGTATGTTTAGTCGAGAATATTACAACGTTTCTAAGCTCTAGAAAGCGTTTTGATCCAATTGATTAAAGTCTATTAGATTCTTCAGATCCAAGTCATTATAAGACTGGTATACATTAATAGAATATTATTTACAGTAAAAACTTCAATGATTATAGGAGGTTGGCCTTGATTTACATTAAAAATAGTACAGTGTCACTAATTAATAATTCAATTTGGTGTTAAAAATAAGGCATAATAAACCGTAACACCGCCTTGGCGTGTTACCCTCTTGCTTTACATTTTCACTCATCTACGTTCGTTTCAAAACGTAAACATCTAAAAGGAATACCTACATTTCATAAAAGATCACAAACTAAAACTATCATATTTTTCCATTGCCCTTCCCTCCTAAATTTTTCACTTTTTCGATACACTTCTCCCAACCGATAAAGACTTAAAGAGGATTTATAAAAGTAACGAGGAACAAGACCGGTTATGCAATCCGATTAAGACGAAATCGGACAACTTTGGTATCGGAAATGGAAAGTATAAGATTAAACTTCACCATTGTACAAAGACATATATTACAAAAAACCTAACTTACCATTTGATGTCTTTTGATTGATTTTGACAAGAGCACTAACCACATAACCAAATCCAATACAAGCAATGGGACAAGTGATGGACATGTTGTGTACCCATACCATCCCAAAACAAGGACAAGCACTGGACAAGTAGTGGTACCATATATAAACTATATAAAACATTAATAAACAAAATAAAACTTATATAAATGGTTGGGCATTTTTTTTAAAAACGCCCATTGCCCCAATATTGAATTTTCATTTAAATCTTATATATAAACATAGACTTTTTTGGGATTTTAAGCATGATTTTAACGCTTTTCACCAGCGGTGAATAGTAGAGTTCATTTACCTCGAAATTAAGTCGTCACATGGCTTTAAAATGAGTAATTGACTGACTATCAGTACGTTAATAGCATTTGTTGACATTTGCCTTCATTTGGTATGATATTAAATTTTTATAAAAAATAGGCAGTTGAAAAAAAAAACTTTGAAAAACTGAAGCGGACTTAAGCCGTTTCTTTTTCAAAAACGGCTTGTGTCCAAGACTTTTTTACGATGCGCTTTGGCCGGAATGTAATGGAGGGGAATGGGCGGAGTTACTTTCCACTAAATAGAATTCAAGCAGCTATAATTAGTAATTAATGAAGTTGTAGCGGTTGCCCAAAAAACATTCCATTTAAAGTTTCAATATTGACAACCAAATAATATTGTGCGGAGCAAGTGTTTCTAGACCTTTGACATGAGTACAGCATTCTTTTTATCTTACCAAACCCATAAAACATAATTATTAGATCATTGCCATTTATATTTTCAGACAATTCAACTTTTAAGAATAGAAAAACACCGAAAAAAAGACAAAAAATCACCATTTTATAATGTTTTTATTTATTTTTAATATTACAGTAAGCTTTAAGTCCCCTTAACTAATAGTGATTAATCCTATAGTAATGACAGAGAAAGAATTACTTAAAGACCAACCAAAGCAATTATTCAAATTATCAAATCTTCTTAACAAGGGTACAATATCCTTGGATGATTTAGCGGATATAGTTCCTGGAATTATGCACGTAAATTCCAGGGACGATTTAGCCATAGAGTATATGTCCAAAAAAGGCTGTAATATACTTCGATATACTCAGGAAGAGCTTAACACATTAGGTTCGAAAATATTTGAAATACATCAGAGCGAGTTTACAAGAACTCATACCTACCCAAAGTTAATGGCCGAATTAAATAAAAAAGACCCAAATCAAGTTATCCCATTTTTTCAAGATTGGCAATATGCGAAAGATAAAAATTTCGTCTTTCACTTTACTTCAACCAAAATTCTAAATCACAACCAACTGATCTCAATTTCTTTATTTCCACAAGATATTCAATACCTGACTAATAAAGTGAATAACCTTTTTGGAATTAACAAAATTGTAAACCGGTATTTCACACATTATAACAGTCTAACCTTGCGGGAAAAAGAAATTTTAAATGAGTTAGGGAAAGAAAAAACTAGAAAAGAAATTGCATACACGCTCTTTATTTCCGAAAAAACGGTAAAAAAACATTGTGAAAACATATATCAGAAACTGGGGACATCAAAAAGATCAGAAGTAGAAAAAATTGCCAAATCATTTGGGATCATTTAAGCCTTTTCGAAAAAATGCATGAAATTAAAAATATAGGGAAGAAAGCCGGTACTATAATTTACATACATGGCAACTCATCTTCATCCCAAGTTTTCTTAAGAACCATAAACTCTATAAAAATTGAATATACCCAAATTGCGATTGATCTACCCGGACATGGAAAATCCCAAAAGCACTATTGCGAATCTTATTATTCCCTTAATAGATACTCTGAAGTACTAACTACAAGAATAAATGAAATTGAAGATGATATTTTATTGGTAGGCAATTCACTTGGTGGGCATTTAGCCATGAAAATAGCTTCTAGTATAAAAAGATTGAAAGGATTAGTGATTTTTGGAGCTCCTCCTGTAAAAAAGCCTATTAATTTTTCAGATGCCTTTTTACAATGCGATGCGCTCAGCTGTTTTTTAACAGAAAATCCCGAAGTTGAAGACATTAAAGTTGCGACAAAGACTGCAGTATTCGATAATACTTTTGTCGAATTACTTATCAATGACTTTAAAAATACGGACCCAAAGGTTCGCGTGGCTCTTGCCAAAGATCTAATAGAAAATAATTGGTCTGACCAAAAGGAAATTTTTATTTCGCTGGCTGTTCCTAAATATATTTTTAGGGGAAGTCATGATCCCTCAGTAAATCCGGATTATTTGGAAAAAATAATTACCGAAGCAAATGACCATAGCAGTATCATCGACTTTAAAAATTGCGGACATTTTGCCAGTATAGAACAGGAAGATACATTTATTGAATCGATAGCCTCAATCTCCAAAACAGTATTTAAAGTATGAGTGTTTTATCAGAAAAAGAAGAACTACTAAACATTCAGCTATATGCTTTTAAACTAAGGAAGTTATATATTGAAAACCCAAATTTATTTTATCAATTAGTAGATTATCTACCCTACTCCATCCATGTAAATAATCGTAACGATTTAAGCATTTCCTATGCTTCCTTTAATTTGCAAAAACAGGCTAAAGAAATTGAAACGCTGCTAGAAATTGGAGGTTCCTATTTGCCAAAAATAACAGAGGCAAGTTTTTTAACGAACGCGGTTAGAACAATTAAGACTTTTGACAATCAAAATGATCATTTAGGTGTTTGTTCCTATCCGCAAAAAATTTTATTGGATAGCAGAAACACCTCATTGTTACTTTTTACGCACAAGGTATTATTAGATGAGAATCACTTTTTCAATGTAAGCAGTATTATCAATACAAAAAGTAGTATTGGCAATTTTATGATTAACTTATTTGAAAACAAAAAACAAAATAATCTAGATTGGCAACGTTTTCAAACTTTGACCAAACGTGAAAAAGAAATTTTCACATTATTATGTAAAGAACTATCACGGCAAATGATATCGGGCCTATTGTTTATTTCAGAAAAAACTGTGAAAAAACATTGTGAAAATATCTTTAAAAAAATGGGCACCTCCAAAAGGTCCGAATTAAAAAAAATTGGGTTATTATTTTCTATTCTTTAATGTTTTAAATGCTGCTCATTATAGAAATTCCCAATGGCAATTTCCTAAATTGTTAGTCTTCACTAGAGCTATATATCACAACTTCCAAATGTAATATAACATCACCCTTATTTCACTCGCTTTTCCAAATCGGGATCTTTAGTTCCTCTTTTAAAAGTAAAACCAATTTGGAGCCAACCCTCTGAATTTGAATCACAAATTTTGAAATGCAAACTCAATTATCGATTTGATTTTGATTTTTTTTAGGCACACGGCTTTGAATTTCACGACAAAGAGTTCATTAATATCGATGAACGAACATATTCAATATTACTAAAAGAATATAGGCCGTGCGGCGTATTGATTCCCTTAACAGTAGAACATATCTTTCCCGCGAAATCATAAGTTGATAACATTCATTAACGTCATTTATGTTGCCGTTCACGACATTTTCATAATCCAATCCAGTCCAGATTTTCATTTAGTTTAAAATATCTAATTCTGGAAGATCAATTTAGCATTAATTGAAATGAAATTAACAAAAACACCCTTCCTATTTTTCACCCTGCACTCTCTTGTTTGTATTGCTCAATCCTATATTGGTTATGACATTGATAACTATAGTGGCATTCAAAGCATTTTAAGCAATCCTGGCAACCTATCGGATTCTAGAGTTAGAGCAGATTTTAATCTTTTTTCCATAAGTGCCATGGGTGCCAATGATTATTTAGGACTTTCAATTAACAATTTAAAAGAATTTCTAAATAATAATGATTTTTCAGGCCTTACCACAGCCACTTCTAATGAAAACAATCTATTGTTGAATATAGAGATATTGGGTCCTTCATTTATGTTCTCATTAAATGAAACGAACAGCTTGGCACTCACTACCAGAATTAGGGCATTGAACAATTACAATAATCTTAATGGTCAACTAATTGAGAGCCTTTCAGATGGATTTGATAATGAAAATTTCAATTTCGAACTTAACAATTTTGATGGCACCTCGCATGCTTGGGCGGAAATAGGACTATCATACGGTAGGGTCATGTACGATGACTACAACCAAAATTACTTCAAAGGGGGCGTTACAGTGAAATATCTTATAGGATTTGGGGTTGCACAAGCCCACTCCCGAAACCTTTCGGGTAATTTTTCATCAACTACCAACCAGATTAATTTGAATGGGGATTTTTCTTATTTAAAAAGCGAAGATGACTCCCAGGATGATTATAATATACTAAAAGACCACTCACCTGGTTTTGGAACGGATATAGGCTTTGTTTATGAGTACCGGACACGGAATTCTGGTCGGGAAAATGGAAGAAATAATCCTAGATCAATTAATAACTATAGATTAAAAATTGGAGCCTCTCTATTAGACTTTGGTGCTATTACCTACAAAAATGTGGAGTTGGAGAGCTATTCCCTTAACAGCAACCTTGACGCCAATGAGGCTGAAGAAGATATTATCGACGCAATTAAAAATAATTTTACCAGTACCAATGCTTTAGGTGATGTAACAGTTGCCCTACCAACGTCTTTAAGAATCAACCTAGACTATAAATTCACCAATTCTATTTACTTAAATCTAGATGTAAATCAAACTCTGGTCAAAAAAGAGAATTATTTTAATAATAATAGGTTAAACCTAATTTCACTCACACCGAGATTTGAAAGAAAAAAAATTGGCTTTTACCTCCCCGTAAGCTATAGTCATCTAGGAAAATTAGGTGTTGGAACAGGATTCAAAATTGATCCATTGACACTTGGATCTGGAAGTATTTTAACCAATCTGTTCAGTAGGAATACACAAAACGCAAATATATATTTAGCCATTAAAACCCCTATATATCATAAAAACTAATGTTGAGTTAGCAAGTACAGGCCTAAATTTTCAGGGCAAAGAATTATGGGCCTGTGACTAACTTCTTATAAAAAACTTGATAATGAAAAAAAATAACTTATTAATTGTAACCATTTTTGTCCTTTGCACATTTAGTTGTTCAAAAACAGAAAATGATCTTATAAAAGATAGCGAAACGAATCAAAATCCAATTGTTGAAGAAACTCCAAATCCTGAAGGTGAGGAACAGAACCCAATGGGTGATAACCCTTCAAATTATTTCCGGTTTACAACCTATCAAACCTCCACAGCAGACCCTTTTGATGTAAACGTATTATTTCAAGTTTCGGATAGTATGTACAGAGGTGTACCTAACCTAAATATTGGAAACTTGCGGGTTACAGAAAATGATGAAGAGAGCCCTATTGATGAATCAAAGGCGATTTTGCTAGACAAAAATACTTTTGATTTAAAAATGAAAACGGCACTCTTAATAGATGTTTCAAACTCTATACAGACCGACTTTGAATCACTTAAAAACGAGTTGAAGCTTTTGATAGATGCGGCCTTGCCTTATCAAGAAATAGCTATTTATAGCTTTTCCTCCACGACTGAACTTGTACTGGATTATTCAAAGGACAAAGCACAGCTCAAATCCGCCATCGATAATCTAAAATTGGGTAGCAGCTCGACAGATTTATATGGTGCCGTGGTAACCGCTGCAAATTCATTTGAGAACGGTTTTATTGTGAATGAGGTGAGCGTTGGCAACCTCATCATTTTTACCGATGGTGATGACACACAGGCAAGCAACACTTTTGTGGCGGCCAAAGAGGCACTTACTAACAAAAGTGCTTATGTCGTTGGTTTAAGCAGTGCAGATTTAGACGAAGATAATATCAGAAATCTCTTTGGTAATTCTTTTTATTTCGCATCTGAAACTATTGGAAGTGTCAACGAAAACTTTGTATTCATTCAAGCTGAAATTGAAAATGTTGCCAATAGTGTTTATGTATTGAATTACGAGACACCAAAAAGAGGGGAAAACAATCACTATCTCAAAATCTACCATCAAGACAATATTAATACAGGTGCCGACCAATATGCTGTGGGTGAATTTATATCAACAGGATTTTATGAACCTAGTGGACCATCAAAAGCTGTTTTGATAAGTCCAGCGTTAAATGAAGAAATTACATTATACAACACGTGTAATGTTGAATTCACAATTGGTAGAAGCATAGACCCAGATGTTTCTGATAAAGATAACATTACTTATCAATTATTAATTGGAGAAACAGAAAGTAATATGATTATTGTGGATGAATTTATTGCTTCAGGAAATAACGAACTGATATACCTCTATAGTTCTGGAAAATTAGAATTTTTCAAGGAATATTTTTGGAAGGTAATAACAAAGGACAACGATGATTCTTCTCTTGATATATCAACTGAAGTTAATAAATTTTATTTCGAAGAGGCTATCTATAATGGAAATCTCACTTTAAACAATCAACATGAAGTTGACAAGTTTTGCTATAATAAGATTTTAGGCGATTTAATCATTGTTTCTGATTCTAATACAACTGAAGTTATAAATAATTTGGAAGGGCTTTATGGATTGACATTAGTTGGTGGTAACCTAATAGTAAGTAATACAGAAGTAACAACCCTTAATGGATTAAACAATCTCCAAAAGTCTAATTATATCAGTTTTTATTGTAAAGATGAATTTAGGTTACTTAGCCTTGAAGGTCTTGAAAACATAAAGGAGCTAAATGCATTGCAGATTACAAATAGCTCAATTACTTCATTAAACGGACTTAATAATATTGAAAAATTAGGTCAAATTAATTTGACCAACAACCTTAATTTGGAAAGTTTACTAGGTCTTGAGAAACTGCAAGAGCCCTCTTCAGGAACCTGGTTCAACTCATCCTTTGAGGACAATATTAAACTGGCAAATTATTGTGGCTTACCTGAACATAGCTTTACCAAGCTAAATTCTTCCAAAATTAAGGGCAATTTATTTAATCCTTCCCATGACGATTTGCTAAACGGCAACTGCCAACTATAAATATTAAATCATGAAAAAATTAAAACGTATCATACTCGGTTTGATATTTCTTTTGCAGTTTAATTCATGTAATAAACTAGAATCTTCATCCTTTTATTGTTGTATAACTTATATTGAAGATATCTACCCACAAGATCTAGTAAATGCCCTATTAAATCTTGGTTTTAAATTAAATGAAGGCGACAATCCTCCAATAATTAATGTAGTTAAACTGATCATCCCAATGAAATTAGAGGCCTCAACGGTACCCTGCGATTAAACAGTTAGAATTTTTGAAGACTGACCAACCAGTTTTTACAATCATAGCAATTCAAACTTAACCCAGACCTGTGTGGTGATGGAGGTGATCAAGTCGATAACGGAAATGGTCCAGTATTTATATTTAATGACCGTTTTTCAACAAGAAAATTTTATAATTTCAAAATTCTATTAATATGAATAAGAATTTACTTTTATTTATTCTACTCATCAGCACTTATTTACAATCTCAAACCCCTGGGCAATTGAACCCCAACTACGGGGTTAATGGAGTGATTTCAACTTATTTAAAAAAGATTAATTTCACAACCCTTGATGCCGCCTACGAGGAATATAGAATAACGGTACTAGGCAATTACTTTGATGGAATTAAAAATAGGTATGTAGTACTTCGCTTCAATAACAACGGGGTTTTAGATGCTAATTTTGGAAATAATGGATTTGTAGTTGTTGAAGAAAATTTTACTGATGTTTTTCAAGTTAATCATTTAGATGCTTTTCCTGACGGATCGTTTATTGTTGTTAAGCAATATGATACCTATAACCCTAAAGTTGTTAAATATAATCCACAAGGGCAGTTAGATCTTAATTTTGGGGTAAACGGCGAAGCCATTATAGACTTACCAGAGGATGTAGAAATGGCCATTTCCCCGATCGCCTTCCCTTCCGACAATAGAATTGTGTTTGCCCTTAATATATTTGAAGGAGGTATTAATCCCCAAAGCTACCTGTTTAAGTTAACTTCAGATGGCTTGCCAGATGCTACATTTGGAAATAATGGACTGACAGATCCATTAGTTGGTCGAATACATTCTGTTAACAAAGAAACTTTTAATGGGGTGGGCGATTATATAGTTACCCATCAAGAACGAAATCAGGGGGCAAAACTGACTTATATTAGGCATACTGGTGAAATTGTAGTTGGCCCTTATGATATTAATGAAGCCGTTGCAAAGTTTACTCCAAACGGTATTACAATGGCTGGTGGGGGTACTTTCAGAATGTTCAACGTTAGTACGGGGGAATATCTCCATGACTACGGTGATTTTGGGTCTTTTGATTCAGGTTTTGCGCTTTTTACATCTGCAAATGGAATTGGAAGAGAAGACTTTAAAGATTATGCAAATGGTGAAATTCTCTATTACGGAAGCGATAACCAGTTTAACAATTTTCATTTTAGAAAAATAGCCTCAGGAGGTGGGCTTGTTAATACCTTTAGTCCAGATGGGGTGGCCGAAATAGATATGCTAGGCTTTCAGGATTTTTTGGTGAAGGGGTTTAAGATGGATAACGCTGAGGCCTTAGCAGTGGGTTATAGTTCAACGGGGGATATTTCTTCTGGCCAAAATTATAATTATACCCTATCCATGGTTAAACTGCAATCCAATACCCAGCAGGATCCGTCATTTGGTAATCGATCAGGTAAATATATTTTAGAACCAACCTATAAAGCTGGCAAAAACCTACTTACCAAAACGCCCAACAGCACTTTTCAATTTCCTTTGATCGGTATTAGTGAGCAACCATTAACGGGACAAAAAATAATACAAGTGACGAATCCTTATTCGCCAAAGGAAATAACCGGAGAGCTCCTTACCACATATACTGATTTAGAGCTAAATGACAGACTTTATTATAAGGACAATAATGCTTCAGACTTGCAAAACGAACATATTATTGGAGTAGGTTCTGTAATTGCAACCACTAATAATGACTTTATGTTAGTACGCTTTTCTGAGACTAGTTTTGGTACTTTCAGAACTATAAACTTTGGGGGACTAGCAGACGAAATCGTGAGAACCGATATAAATAATGGAAGTGATGATATTGCCAAGTCGGCAGCATTACAAAATATAAATGGGGAGATTAGATTACTGGTCGCTGGCACAAGCGATTCAGATTTTGTGCTTGTACGTTACTTTGCAGAAGGCCCAAATGCAGGTACATTAGACAATTCATTTGGCACCAATGGCGTTCTTACGCCAATAATTTCTGGAGGAGATTTTGTTCCTTCAAAAATAAAGATTGCGACAGATGGCGCCATATTTGTCAGCGGAGAGTTGACCAATGGTTTCGACAAGAGTTTTACTTTGAAAAAATTCAGTCCAGAAGGGATTGAGGATAATGGTTTTCAGGCGTTTGATACGTTCAATAGCAGCCAAAATGAAGCTATAAATTTTATCATAAATGCTGATGGTAGCCTCTTGGTTTTGGGCAATGAACAAAATACCAATAGCCGTATCAAAGTTCGAAAATATAATGCGGATGGCACTCCTGATACTATTTTTGGTACTAACTCATATTTAAATTTAAATCTTACAGCCTCAAATAACAAAGCTCACGAAATTACATACCTAGCAGGTAACAAATTTGCTGTTGTTGGTACAAGCGGTCATAATGGTTTATTAGCCGTCTTTAATGAAGATGGCACAATGGACAGCACGTTTGGCAATAATGGTGTCCTTCTTGAAAATTTTGGTTTGTCTAATACAGAATTAAGTTCAGTCTTGTTGGTAGATTCACAAAAACTCATTGTTAGTGGTACCGGATTACAAAATGGGAACAGTGTTTCGTTTACTTCGGAAATATTTGTAGATACAAGTGTTTTACAATACACGGCAATTCCAGATACACAATTTGAACAATACCTTATTGACGCTGGCATTGATATTACCCCTAATGACGGAAGGGTACTGACCTCAGCCATAACGAACATTACCGTTTTAGATATCCAAAATTACGATATAGAAAACTTCACAGGACTACAGGAGTTTACTAGCCTAGAAGATTTTACCCTTATCAATAATCAGGCGAAAGCTATACTGGAGCTTAATTTCAACAATTGTCGAGATCTTAGAGATTTAAGTATTGTAAATACGCCAAGTTTGGTTAGTATCGATATTAGTTCTAACAATAATCTGGAAAACCTGACCGTAGTGCCCAGAGGAACCGCATTCACATCCATTGATCTTACTGGCAAACAAAATATTACTTCATTACTTATTGCCGAAACAGGTATTTCTGGAATTGACTTGACCGATGTTCCTAACCTAACCTATTTAGGGGTACAATTGAACCGATCGTTGACCTCTATCTCCACTTCTCATTTAACATTATTGGAAGAATTCGAAACATACGAATCTGGCATAACCACAATTGATTTATCAAATAATCCAAATATTATTAGATTAACCGCATATAGAAGTTTTAATGGGGCATTAACGAATGTAAATCTAAAAAATGGGTTCAATTCTTTAATTACCAATCTTCAATTGGAGAACAACCCTAATTTGGGTTGTATTCAGGTAGATGCTTCAATAGTTGGCTCCTCACCTACTGGATGGGTCAAAGATAACATGGCCACATACGAGGCCAATTGCACTTCCCAGTTCACCTTGATTCCCGACTCGGTTTTTGAACAATATTTGGTTGATTTGGGTATTGATACCACACCTAACGATGGCAGGGTACTCACTGCGGCACTTATTGGAGTCACCAACATCAATGTAGAACGTTTGTTCATCAATTCAATGGAGGGAATACAAGATTTTATTGATTTAGAGGTCTTGAATGTCAACCAGATAAATTTGGGATCTATTGATTTAAGTCAAAACTTAAATCTAAGAGAACTTTATGCCAATGCCTGTAGCTTAAATACTTTAAACTTGGTGAACAATACGGAATTGGAAATACTAGAGGTTTTTGGGAATGGAATAGGCGATTTAAATTTAGCATTTAATACTAAACTTCAAAGCATTGATGTTAGTTCAAACCCATTAACATCATTGGTTCTCGTTAATCATCCTAGCCTTAGCACCTTGGATATATCTGCTTCTGGAATCAGGTTTCTCAATATAGAGGGAACTTCATTAATTTCTTTAGACTTGTCTTCAAATGACTTGTTGGAAGAAGTATCCATTAAAAACAATACTATTTCAAACCTTGTATTACCGGCAGATAATTCTCCTTTGACAGTTTTAGAAGTGGTTGGAGAAGACCTTACCTCATTCGATGTAGAAAATAGAACCAACTTAGAAGATTTAACCATTTTTGAAATACAGGCTACGGATTTGACCGTAGAGAATCTTCCTAAACTTACAAGTTTTAGATTGGAAGAAAATTTTGTTCTCAACAATCTTAGAGTGGCTGGAACCGCATTGACTACTTTTACCGGTATGCAGTTAAATAACCGTGCTCTGCTCAATGTTGAAATAGAGGAAAATGCCAGTTTACAAAACATACCCCTGGCTGTGCAGGATTTACGCAATCTAGAGCGGTTGTCTGTTGTGGACAATGATTTGACAAGCTTGGATGTTTCAAACTTGGCTACCCTTGAAACGCTTAGTGTCCGCAACAACCCAAACCTCACTTTTCTAGACCTAACAAGCCTTCAGGACGGTGTAACCCCTAGTAAACTAAACACTTATGAAGGGGAAAATACAGGAATAACCTCTCTAGACTTTTCCTCATGTCCCAATGTTAATCGGATTTTCCTGGCCTATAACGCTGCCAATGGAGGCGTACCCCTAACTTCATTAAATTTAAGAAATGGAAATAATACCGCAATCAGTGATGTCATCATTACTGGCAACTATCCGGCATTGCAATGTGTTCAAGTAGATGTTTCTACAGTTGGCAATGTGCCAACTAACTGGCAGTATGATACTGGAACACAATTCTTAGAGGACTGTTCTGTATTACCAAATCAAGTAAGTGTTAGTTTTGTAGTTTCGAGTGAGTCAATGCTTGAAGATAATGCTTTTCCAAGTCCTCAATTGGTTCTTAACGGCATAGTGACTATTCCTACCAACATTGAGATAACGGATGGGACAAGTGGTTTTGCTTCAAATAATCTTGCACTAGCGGGTACAGATTATGAATTTAATAAAGGACAACCCCTTACCATACAAATACCAGCACAAACCTATAGCAGTAGTAATCCTATCCCTGTTCCAGGGCTTATTATTATTGCCGATACCGAAATTGAAGGAAACGAATTTATGGTTTTAGAAGTCACTTCTAATTCAAATGAACTTATTAATTCAAACAACGGAAATCCAATAGACTCTGGTGGACTATTTTTTACACACAATATTCTAGAAGATGATTACCGAGTAGATGTGAGGGCAGGAAGCGATATTAGCGAAAGAGGTGGCAGCTCCATTTTTACAATCACCCTGCAGAACAATAATGGAAACACCATAAGCAATGATAGCGGACTGGACTTACAATTGAATTGGTTAGATATTGGTTCCGCACAACAAGGAACCGATTTTAATTTAAGCGGAAATAGTGTAATCGCAAACGGACAGTCTTCAACGGAAATTACGATAACCCCAATTGATGACACTATTTTTGAAGGTTTAGAATTCGCAGGAATTGAAATACAAGAAGGAGATGGGTATTTTGTAGATGTAAATGGATTTTTACCTAGTACCCAATTGGGAATAGATGATAATGACAACCATATAGTGCTAGAAGCGGTTCAAGCCGGATCAGAGGGTATACAAGATGCTGCCTTCTCTATAAGCCTGCGGGACGAAAATGGCAATTTGGCAACTAACGGCACACAAAATAGCCTTAGTTTTGATGTAGCACTCTCTACTGGATCAGGGTCCTCACCCGCAACCATTGGAACTGATTTTGTAAATGGGCTAAAAAACCTTGCCGGAAACACTGTATTTATAGATTCAGGGTTCTCATCCGTAAATTTTGCGGTTGAGGTTCTGGATGACACCATAGAGGAGGAATTAGAGAACTTCCTTGTCAGCATTACGACCATTGAGTCAGGTATTAATCTTTCTAGCTCACAAACCATGGGTCAGATTATTGACAATGATGGTGTTCAGCAGCCTCTTGTTATCGAGATTACCCCAATTTTATCCAATGCGACGCCAGTATCGGACTTGGAGTACAATTACATCGAAGGCTCTGCACAAGATTTGGAAATAGCTTTTGATTTTAAAGACCCTAACGCCACACAACAGAATTTCGGCCCATTCGATTTTATGATATCCACAGTTAATGGCGATGCCTTGGGAGGTGACCCGGCCATTGATGATTCTGATTTCAATTCCCTTTCCAATGATATGATTACCTTGGATTTTGAATTTATTGGCTTCGGGCTTTTGACAATAAAAATCAATGATGACGCATTCGTTGAGAACACGGAATTTTTCTTTATTGATATTACCGAAAATGAAACGGGAGTGACGCTTGCAAATGCCGAGGCAAATGGCCGTGTACGGATAAGGGTAAACATTCTAGATAATGATAATTCTGACGGTATAGACACGGATAGTGACGGTATTTTCGATACAGCGGACAATTGTCCTGCTACAGCAAATTCTGACCAAGCAGATTTAGATAACGACGGTATTGGTAATATATGTGATTCCGACGACGATGGTGATGGCACCCCAGATACTGAAGATGCCTTTCCTTTAGATGTTACCGAAGATAAAGATACCGATGGTGACGGATTAGGGGATAATGTCGATACCGATGACGATGGAGATGGTATATTTGATATTAATGATTATTGCCCTAATACTTTTGGCACAATTGCAGAAAATGGATGCCCAACTGAACTTGATTCAATTGGCCATGATGCCATTCAAATCCTAGTAAAAAGTGAAACTTGTGAAAATCAAAACAATGGTAGCTTCGAAGTAATAATTGCCAATCAAGAATATACCTTTAATGTAAGTTTGGATGGTAACTTTATTGGTGTGGCTTACTTTGATAATACGTTGAAAAAAAACAATCTTGCCGATGGAAATTATCAAGTTTGCTTAACCATTGAAGAACTTCCTGATTTCGAACAATGTTTTGGAGTCGTTATTTCAACCTATCAAAGACTTGTTGTAGATGTAAATGGAATAGACGCCACCAATTTAAAAGCTAGTTTTAATGTTCAGGGAAGTAAAAATTATGAAGTTTTAGTGAATGACAATACTTATACATTTCATTTCGAAAACAATACCAATAATATTCTTGAAATACCAATTGAAAAAGGAGAGAACATGGTTTCAATTTCAGGGGAATCAGATTGCCAAGGTATTTTTATGGATAAAATTATTGTTGGAAACATAATCATTTCTCCTAATCCTGTTAAGGATATTCTTTATTTCACTGGGCTTAAATCCCAAGGCAAAGCTCAAATAAATGTTCATACCATATCTGGCAGTTTGGTCAAGGCTATTCACCAGAATATCACCAACGGAAATTTTAATATTCAGCTCTCAGAATTACGCAAAGGGATATATCTTTTTAGGGTAGTTTCTGAAATGGAGGAAATTGAGTTTAAGATTATCAAAGAATAAGATTATGAAAAAAATAAATATAGTTCAGATTGCAGTTTTAGTCCTAATACTTACAGGGTGTGAAGGGAAATTCGAACCTATAAATACATTAAATTCGGTAAACTTATTATTACCACTAGACAACGAACAGTGTTTCGGAACCAAATTGGAATCTGGCAAAATACGTGTGGAGTTTGATTGGGACGATATAAATGAACCCACGGAATATGCCTTCTACTATGCCGATGGTATAACTGGTGACACCAATTCTTTAACTACTTCGGACTCTTCCATTATAATAGATCTGGAGCCTGGTACGCTCTACTCGTGGAACGTAACCGTAACAGATGATTTTGGACATTCCGAAAAAAGTGAAGATTTCAGTTTTTACACTGAAGGTTTGGCAGATTCAAACCATGTGCCTTTTCCTGCAGATATAAGTTTACCAGAAAATGTAAACAATACTATAAATGTCTCATGGGAAGGAGTTGATCTAGATAATGATATCGACTATTATCAAGTATATTTTTCCCAAGAAAACCCTCCAACCCTTTTCATTGCTAATACAATTGAACAATCTTTCAATGCACATGTAGAAATGGGTACAACATATTATTTGAATATTGTAACAATTGATGAGAATGGAAATTACTCCGACTCCAAAGTTACAGTAACGTTTTAATGTCTAGCAGGGTCATTTTTTTTGTTGGAGATGTGATGGATTATATTTTAATTAAATATTCCAACATTCAGTTATATAGGGTTCTTGCTACAAGCATAAGATTAAAATTGCTTTACCTATGTCTTATGAGATTATAATGGACCAATAAAGTCACCTATTCGGTGAGCACAAAAAAGCTACTCTCTGAAAACGACTGTTTACAGGGCCTTCCAGCTATAGGTTCTGGACCCTCCGGCTCCACGACACTCAAAAATACGCAGCAGACTAAAGGCATGAAAAAATGCCAAGCTGGCTTGAGTATTTTTGAACACTTTAGGATGCCCAATGTGATAACAATGGGTATTTTTATTTGCAACATTGCGAGAATTAGGGATATGTAATCCTCCGGCTCCACGATTACCCACAACTGCATTGTGGATCAAAACATTAAAAACCCAACAAGTTTACTTGATTGGGTTTTGTTGTATTTAGACTTCTGGCTTGAAAAGTCAGGCAGTTGTACTTGCAGTACGGGAACCATTAGGGAAAACCGAAGGTAATCCCTCCGGCTTCACGATTAAGCGCAACTGGTTTGCGAATTACAACATTAAAAGCCCGGCAAGTTTACTTGATCGGGCTTTGTTGTTTTAAAGCGCCTGGACTGCAAGGACAGCCAGTTGCATTTTCAGAACGGGAACCATTAGGGATATGCAATCCTCCGGCTCCACTTAAAAAAGGCTACCCTATAGGTGGCCTTTTTGCGTTCGGCCCGTCGAATTGAAGCCAGCGCACTAGTTCGCCCCTTAGCTAAAATATACACTCTAACTATTTCTGCGAGCTTCACCGATTCATTTTCATCAATCGGAAAACTAGAAATAATGGTATCTTCGGAACAACAATAATTGAATATGTCGAACGTCAAATCTTGGTTACGAACCCTTATTGACCTTTTGGAAGTCTTTTTTAACAGCTCGCAACAAAGCAAACGAGGCAGAACTTGGCACCACCATGTGGTGCCCTATGAGGAAGGTTGGGCTGTACGTCGCGAAGGCAACCAACGGATAACCAGTAAACATCGAAAACAGAGCACGGCCATACGCAAGGCCAAAAGTTTAGCTAGAAAATACAAGGCCGATGTCATTATTCATCGAGAGAGTGGCGGTATACGAGACCGGATTAGCTATGATGATTAAGAATTAAATTCAAGGTAGGAAGCCATTGGGATTTTAAAAGAAGAACTATCAGAGTTATAAACAAGAGGAATTTTTCACATACCCTTATTAAAATTTAACATTTTAAAAATTAAAATGTTTACAAAAGGCCGGTTGGCCATTTATATAAAATCATCAGCCAGTTCCCTGATAATTTATATAATTTTTAGAATTCTTGGCCCAAAATAGCATATCCCTAATTCTCGAATTTTTATTTGCCATGTGGATGAATTAAACGGTTGACTTTGTCTCTGGAACATTGAATTTTGTTCGATTCTTATTCAAAAAACCCACCAATAAATCCTTATATTGGATTCCCATAAAGGGATTTCTAAGGCAAAATATTGCCCTTGCCCATTTTCAAACTTAATAGGGAACCTAAAACATAATTACTATTGAAACCACTTTACAATTTTTATATCCTTCTCTTGGTCCTAATGGCTTCATGCCAACAAGGCAAAAATGAAAAATCAACAAAAGAACTGCCTAAAATTGCCATTGCAGGTCTGGGAATAGAAAGCAGTACCTTTTCACCTGCCTTAACCCATGAAGAAGCCTTTCACGCCAAAGTAGGTGACTCTATTTTTGCCAAGTACCCGTTTCTACAGATAGATTCTTTAAATAGGAATAGGGCACAATGGGTGCCTACCTTGGTCGGGAAATCATTGCCAGGCGGAACAGTAACCCGTGAGGCATACGAATCCTTGGTAACAAAAACCTTAAAATTATTAAAGGAAAATGGTCCCTATGACGGACTTTTCTTTGATATACACGGTGCCATGAGTGTGGTTGGATTGGACGACCCTGAGGGCGACCTCATAGAACGTATTAGGGACGTGATAGGGACCGAGGTCCTCATATCCACCTCTATGGACCTTCACGGAAATGTGTCCGAAAAATTGGCAAAACATACCGATTTGATCACTTGTTATAGAATGGCACCCCACGAGGATGCCATCCAATCCAAAAAAAGGGCGGTCACCAATCTTCTGGAACGACTTGAAAATGGTAAGGGTAAGCCCCAATACAAGGCTTGGATCCCCGTACCCATATTATTGCCCGGTGAAAAAACCAGTACCCGAATTGAACCGGGTAAAAGTCTATATGCAAAAGTTCCCGATGTAGCCAATGAAGAAGGTATTATTGACGCGGCTATCTGGATTGGATATGCTTGGGCGGATGAACCGCGTAACCATGCCGTAGTAATGGTTACCGGCGATGACAAGGAAAAAGTTGAAAAAGGGGCAGAAATGTTGGCTCAAAACTTTTGGGATGTGCGAAATCAATTTGAATTTGTTGCTCCAACGAAAACTTTGGAAGAAAGTTTAAAAATGGCCCTAGCCAGTAAAAAACATCCATTTATGATCAGTGATATGGGAGACAACCCAACTGCTGGCGGTGCAGGAGACGTTACCTGGACATTGCAACAATTATTGGCCAGGCCGGAATTTAAATCGGACAAAGGTCCTTCCTTGATTTATGCTTCTATCCCAGGACCAGAATTTGTTGAAAAAGCCCTTGAATTAGGCGTAGGTGAAAAAATTAAGGCCATGGCCGGTGCAGCCGTTGATGACCGATTTGCAGGTCCTTTGGAACTGGAAGGAACCATAGAAGCTATCAAGGCCGGTGATGTGAACGCAGAAGTGGAGGTCGTTGTTAAAATTGGAAGTGTACGGGTAATCGTTACCAAAAAAAGAAAGCCGTACCATTATTTAAGCGACTTTACCAATTTAGGATTGAATCCCAAAGAAACGGATATCATTGTAGTCAAGATAGGTTACTTGGTACCAGAACTGTTCGATATGCGCGGCGATTGGGTTATGGCATTGACCCCAGGTGGTGTAGATCAAGATCTTAATAGATTGGGTTATAAACGTATCAAAAGACCAATGTTTCCATTGGACAGTACTATGGCCCAACCGGATTTGAAAGCCCATTTTATTCCGGCTTCCAATTCAACCGAATAATTATGGATAAGCTTATTTAAAAGGGTTATTGCAGGTTACATTTAATATCCTCTTTTGTTTATCATCTAAACGTAGTATGTTCCGATAGCTAACAGTTTATCCAAATTACTGCTAAAGCAAACGCAGCAAAAAAATCAATACAAACGCCATCGGTATTGGCAAAACCCAAACCCATTTCCCTAAGACATTATTAACAATTATGATTTTGCCAATACAGAAATGGCCCGATAAAAGATTTTTAGGAAAATTATTGTCCAACCTAAATCTAGCGGCTACTTGGCAGAATATTATCGGCAAAAGCCATAATAACAGATGAAGGCAACGATAAATGGCAGCTAATGCACAATCGGCAATTAATTTACCTGAACCCGATTTTGTAGGTGTGGAAAATATACAATTGGGTGTGCCCACCAATTACGAACTGGATTTATAGGGCCGGATACGTAGTTCGGTACAGGTAGAAAAATTCAGGTCGGAAGCTAGCCTTTATGATTACCGAACAGCAACAATAATCCAAAACCAAAGTCCAAAAAACAACGTACCGGTGGATAAATGAAATAGGCCCAATCCATGACTAAACGAATTTAAAAATATAAAAGGAATATAGGGTTAGCTTCTCCCCTAACGATAACATTTCCAACAAACAATAAAAACACGACTATCAACTACATGGCTGCACCACACAAAGGTTTAGTGTTCTTGCAAAAAGTAATCAAAGCCCAATCCCCAAAATTGAACCAGTCTACAAAATAAACAAAGCGAATAATTTTACAGTGAAGTGTTATGTAGTCCCTCCGTCTCTATGGTCTTGAACAGATTGGACAGAATGGAGTCTGACAATGGCTTTACTATAAAGTCTTTTACTATAGCATAGGTTTTGGCCTTTTCAATGTCTTGATTATCTATTGAAGAACTCACTATATACACTCTTGGCTTATTCTCGATGGGCAATTTTACAAATTCATCCAAAAATTCCCATCCATCCATGATGGGCATATTTAGGTCCAAAAAGATAACATCGGGCAGTTTTTCGCCGGATTTAGCCATTGAAGAAAGATTTTCCAAAGCTTCCTTACCATCCTCATGTACAATAACAGAGGAACCAAAACTGCTGTTGTAGTTTAATAAAACTTTGGTTCCATAAACAAAAATGGGATCATCATCAATAATGCATACTGTTTCTATCTTCATAACCTTAAAAAGTGTAAAAAGGCACACTCATATCGCTAGTGCATAGTACTCTCCGAATGATTACAGTGGGTTATTATCAAGCTACAATAATCACAGAAATAATGCCAAGGATTTGACGCTCCTTATTTTGGGTAAGTTTAATTTTTTATAAAGTAATATTTTTCCTATAAATTTTGTTTATACAAATGTAGGCAAAAAAATCAAACAGAAACTGTGTATTTTATTCCAAACACCTGCATTTCAACGTATAAAGCTGCATTTCAAATAATAGTTAACACGATTTGCCTATGGTCGGTATTTATTATTGGCATAGAACTCCTGCATAGCCTGCTTCAGACCAATTACTTTAATGGTCAGAAACGTGGAAAAAAAATCAGATTTGTTCCATAACCAATATAGCACATACCTCAACATCATTTTTAATAATCTAATACCCTTCAGCCCTATTTAATATATAGCTTTTAACTTTTTCACCTTCCTTTAATTCGTTCAAAATCCAGGTATCCTTGTTTTCGCCATTGAGCAACCTCCAATTCTTTTCAGGCTTAACTAAAAGTTTTTTTACATCTCTCGGAAAGGCATTTGCCGCTCTTGCATTTTCCCAAGTCCTTATTACCTTAAATATGGCCTCCTTTTCTGGACAGCTTTCCACATCTTTCTGATTTAAATAGAGACTATAGGTAGTGCCAATCCCTACTGAAATTGCCTGTATATGTTCATATTGCTCAACAGTGCAATTGGCATTGATAGGAAAATTTCCACCCATACCCACCGGAAAATAATTGGCATACGTTACATCCCTAAGATCCTTTCCCTGACTTGTGGCACTTCCCCATTCCCTAGTTTCTACATCATATAAATTCTTCCCCCCTCCTACATTCCATATACTTTGATAATGCCATGAACCTTCAGATAGGGTAGCTCCCGTAAATCGGATAGGAGGAATACCGTGCATAGCGGCTCTATCGAACATTTTTCTAAAAAAACGCTTGGCCGAATAGTATCCGTGCCCATTATTGAACAAAAACTCCTGTCCGTCAAAATCGTAATAGCCCAAGCCGTTAATAAAACTTACATCAGCATAGTACTCTGCAATTTTATCCTGAAGCCCTATATTAGGTATCAATCCGTCATAGCCATAGTTTATGGTCACCTGAAGTTTGTATATGGTGTCGTTGGTTTTATGTGCTGTTGGAGTGGTCCCCCAATAACCCCTCTTTACATTTAGAAGTCGATAAGGCTCCTCTTGGGAAACGCCCAGGTAATGTATAAGCTCCTTGCCTATTTTTACCATATTCAGATTTTCCGCATGGCCTTCCCAACTGCCTATCTCGTCCATATATTTGGGATCGTCTACTAGTATAATGGTATCTATTGAACTGATGCCTTTCGTCAACAAGCGTTTTTGCTGATAGCACAAACTATCGCTTGGAACGGGACTGGCATCTTTGGTGCCTGGCGCTAATGCCGTAGTAATCGGAGTTCTACCTATTGTAATACCGTATTTTCCCGCCATATTGGCAAACTCTTTATGTGATAAATTTCCAGAAGTAAATTTTAATTGTTTTTTCTCAAATCCCTTTCCATCTATATACCCCTCGTTACCACGATCTGGACGTAAAAAGCTCTGGTCATAAAGACTGATCGCCTTAAAACCCAATCTGGAAGCATAGGACACAATACTATCGTAAAGACCTCCGCTGGTAATGGCATCCGGAACATAAGCAGCAGGGTCTTTCACCCATTTTCCATCTATCGTGGGATAGGGAAGTCCTTCAGACAAAACAATATCCTGAATCACATCCATCAAGGCCGTGCTATCCGGACTGCCCCATAAAGCCACCGAAGACCCAATATAATCAACACCAGGTACAGGTTCAACTTGAAGATGGTTGGGCGTATTTGCCTCCATATTGGGTATAAGTGAAAAATAAACCTCCCTTTTTTTTGTTCTGTCCCTTGAATTATAGGTGATAGAGATCCTTCCCTTGTTATCAATTTCAGCAGCGTTGCCATACAAAATCCTATAATAAGGTTCCTTGTGGGCATAAAAGGCTACGTCACTAATTCCGTTGCCGCCCAAGGTAAAAATTTGCCCCTCATACAGGTCTTCCGGTAATGGATATTGAATAGTATCGGGTGAGTGGATAACATATTGAAAAGGAGCAGCATCCCCAATGGTCCTGGAAGTACCACCTAAGGTATTGTCGTCCAGGGCCAGCATCCCGACGGCATAATTGACCGTTTCACTGGTATCTCGAGCTACACCAATGATTTCCCCAAAAAGATTAGTGATATTGGTATGGATAGAACCCCATTGCACCCCTTCAATATCTTCCCGGTTGGTCAAGGAAACAAGAGTGAATTTTAGATACTTGTCCTTCTGCTCAACTCTGATTTCAGCTCTGGAATTGTTGGGATAGGCAAGCTCTATAATATGGGGTTGTTTAAAATCGACACTCAGCGGGCGGTACAAGGTGTCTAGCTTGCTATTGTACAAAGTCAATAATGGAGATGGCCTATCAGAAGGACTCAACTCCCTTGGCTGTGACTTTGTAAGGTCTTTAATGCTATAAATTAGGCCTTGGTCATTAATACTTATTCGCAAATAATTTGTACTAAAACTGGTTTTCGAATTTTGGGAACAGCCAAGTACCAAAACCAATAATGGCAAGAGAAAAACTACACACCAATTTTTCTTTAAATAATGACGGACATTTAGAATTGTATTTATCAATTTGTTTACTATTTATAATTAAAAAGGTTTCTTATTAACATTGCCAAAAACAAATCCTGGATAGTAGTAGCTACATCCCTAATCAATATTTGTATTGGATATATCGATGCCGATAGTAAGGCTATCCTTTGCAATGGAATCCAGGGGCATCTCGCCTGGAAAAATACCTTGTACACTATCAATTTCCACGGGTTTATCTTTTAATATGGCAAGGGTATCCTTAATTCTCAATTCCAATAAATAGGTAGAATCTGTTTGAGCCAACTCATAAGCCTCCTTCGCATTGGATTCTACAAAAGGCCTACAGGGAAAATAATCAAAATCGTACTCAAAATTGGTGAGCAAAGGTCTTTTCCAATAACTCAAATTCTTAAATATGGAGGCTACAATTGGCAGGGCTGTATTGGCACCAGAACCCATACTCGTGGATGCAAACTGCACCCTTTTGTCAAAGGTACCCACCCAAGAACCTACAACCAACTCCGGGGAACAACCAATAAACCAGCCATCGCCATTATTTTGGGTAGTTCCCGTCTTTCCTATAATATTAAAAGGAATCTCATAACCCAACAAACGCGACCCCGTGCCATTCCGAATAACACCTTCCATCATTTTTTGCAAGGCCTTAATGTTTTCGGAGCTAGCTACCCTTCCTTCGTACCGTGGTTTTGCTTCGAACAAAACATTGCCCTGTTCATCTTCTATACGATCAATGGCATAAGGTTTTATTTTGTTTCCACCATTGGAAATACTGGCATATGCAGTTACCATTTCCAACAAACTGATATCGGCCGTGCCCAATACAATGGATGGCACATTCGGAAGTTCCGAGCCTATACCCATTTTCTTTGCCTGGTCCAAAACCCTCTCCGTACCGGTCCTCAGTTGAAGGGTCACCGAAACCGTATTTATAGAATTTGCCAAGGCACCATGCATGGAATAACTGCCCCCATACTTATTATTCGAATTTCGCGGTCTCCAATCCTCGTATTTGGAATATGTTATTAAATTATTGTCATAATAATTACACGGGTCCTCCCCTGCCTGCAAAGCCGCCAAATAGGTAATAGGCTTAAAAGTAGAGCCGACCTGTCTTGGCGTAACAACATTGTCTATTTGGCTAAATCCGTAATCGATACCACCTACATAGCCCATTATCCTACCAGAATTACTGCTGACCGCTATAACCCCGGCATGTAATCTATTGATGCTTTTTGCTATAGAATCTTCCAACGACTGCATTTGTTCTTCATACCCCTTGCCGATTACCCAATATTTTCTTTTCCGCTTTTCCTTTACAAAGGCTGCTATTTCCTCCTTGGTCCTACCCCTTTGTAGCATTTGCTTTACTTCGCTATTTTGATCCACCAATTTTTGGAGTAGCACCTCTTTACCACCCTCTGTAGTTGCTGCTGCCCAATACGTATCCATAAGTTTCTGGAGATTGTCCACCTGTCTATGCAGGGCAGCTTCCGCATATTTCTGTATGTTCGTATTTAAAGTAGTATAAATGTTTAACCCGTCTGCCTCCAAATCGTAAGTATGACCGTCGGGAGCAGGGTTGTCTTCAGCCCATAAAGCAAACTCCGTTGCTACATAATCCTTAAAATAAGCAGAAAAGGAGGACACCTTCTTTGGGGTCTGATAATCCAATTTCAGGGGAGTCTGGGCTTCTTCAAAAGTTTCAGGGGTAATATAATCGTATTTAAGCATTTGGGACAGTACCACATTACGTCTCTGTTCGGCCCTTTCAAGAAAATTTCTTGGATTATAATAGGAAGGTGCCTTTAAGAGACCTACCAGGGTGGCACTCTCGGTTAAAGTAAGTTCTTCAGGGGCTTTGTTAAAGAAGCGCAAGGCCGCTTTTTCAATTCCATAGACATTTTCACCAAAGGAAACCGTATTGAAGTACAGCAATATAATATCCTCTTTATCATAAATACTTTCCAGTCTTCTGGCTATAAATATCTCCCTGATTTTATTGATGGGCGTAGAAAGGAAAAACTGTTTCTCCCTACCGAACAAATTTTTGGCCACCTGTTGGGTGATGGTACTGCCACCTCCTGCATTTTGCTGCAAAATGATGGATTTTATCAATACCCTTGCATAACTCTTGTAGTCTATCCCCCTATGCTCGTAGAACCGTGAATCTTCGGTGGCCACAAGTGCCTGTATTAGGGCTGGCTTTATTTGTGAACTATCGGCATTTGATCTATTTTGAAGATAATAATACCCAATGGGCTCTTTATTGGAGGCATAGATTGTAGAGGTTACAGGGTTTTTTAAGGTTTTTAAATAGGCCTTGGTCGGTAACTTCCCAAACGCACCTAGGTAAATAAGCAGGAAAAGTAAAAACAGACTGCAAAATCCTGCAATAGCTGCAAAAAGCACCGATTTAAAAGGATGCTGCCGAACATAGACAACTAACCGCCCGAAACTCGACCAAGTTTGTACCAGAACCTTCTTTACACCTTCAATTATCATAATACCTTTTGACAAATTTCTACAATTAAAACTCGAATACAAATAAAAATAATTCAATATTCATTATTAGTTCTCTTTTTCAGCTTAAATAAATTTTACTGAGATTATATAAAATAATAATCCAGCGAAACAATAGTACTAATGTCATTATTAATTTTGAAGAGACACTTAATACATAAATAGGGAACCAGCACGAATTTTCAATTATAGCCCTTGGACCATTGTGCAGAAACAAATTGTATTGATTTACATCAGAAATAAATATAATTACACCGATTATATCTACATTAACTTTTATAATTTGTAGTTGTTCTTTATCTTGCTGACTAATTGCTTTTTAGAGGTCCAATATTCATTATTAAAATGAATTATAATTTTAAGATAAATTGTAACATTTGCTCTTTATCTTTGTAAAACAATGTGGAATTCCTTTGAGCAAAGTAGATTGATAACCGCAGTTAAATACGTATC
The DNA here is from genome assembly GCF_018860365.1 of Arenibacter algicola. Classification (GTDB taxonomy): domain Bacteria; phylum Bacteroidota; class Bacteroidia; order Flavobacteriales; family Flavobacteriaceae; genus Arenibacter; species Arenibacter algicola_B. Next base: position 41,860 of record NZ_JAHKPO010000003.1, on the reverse strand, counting down.
TGAAAATACTGTATTTTTTGTTTTGATGGCATTATAGGTTTTAATGCTTACGACAGGAAGTTTATTTACATATTAGAACCCGATCTTATGATAACACAGGTAACAAAAGGCATTAAAATTTCGGTAAACACCAGTTTTGAAGGAACTTTCTTCAAGAACTACAAAATGCATTTTGCTTTCGGCTATACCATAACTATAGAAAACCAAAGCAAGGATTCTGTTCAATTGACATCACGTCATTGGCAGATTTATGATTCCTTGAATGAATTGGAAGTATTGGACGGCGAAGGGGTAATTGGCAAAAAGCCGGTTATCAAACCTGGAGAATCGCACACATACAGCTCTGGGTGCCTATTGGCTTCAACCATTGGGGCCATGAAGGGTCATTACAACATGGTCAGCATTAATAATTCCGAGAAGTTTAGGGTCTACATCCCTACTTTTAAATTTAGCGCCCCCTTTGCATTAAATTAAATTGCAAACCCTTTTTTACTAACTAATATTTCCATGATGTTACATTATGGAAAATGCAGTGCGTCGTATCAACAATAATATCCGTGATTCCCGCAACTTAATATTAGTATTCTTTCACCATACCCCAAAATTCACTTAGCACTTAGTTTTATTTTCGCTAATGCATTTAGTACCTTTGCAGATAATTTGAACTTAAAAAATAATTATCATGGGCAAAGGATTTTTTCAAGTCCCCACGGCATATAACGAACCTATTAAAAGTTATGCCCCCGGCACTCCAGAGCGGGATGAAGTACTAAAACAATACAGTGCCTATTTCAATGGCAACGCAGACATTGCCATGTATATAGGCGGAAAAGATGTAAAATCTGGAAATACCAGAACCATTTCCCCTCCTCACGATCATCAGCACATAGTTGGCCAATACCATACTGCCAACAAGGAAGATGTGTCCAATGCCGTATCCAACGCTTTAGAAGCTAGGAAACAATGGGCAGATTTGGAATGGGAACAACGCGCTGCCATATTCCTAAAGGTCGCGGAATTGATTTCGGGACCATATAGGGCAAAAATCAATGCCGCAACTATGATTGCGCAATCAAAAAATATACATCAGGCCGAGATTGATGCTGCCTGTGAACTTATAGATTTCCTCCGTTTCAATGTGGAATACATGTCCCAGATCTACGAGGAACAACCAGATTCTGCAGAAGGTATTTGGAACAGGGTAGAATACCGTCCATTGGAAGGTTTCATCTACGCCATAACCCCATTTAATTTTACTGCAATTGCAGGAAACCTTCCTGCAAGTGCTGCAATGATGGGAAATGTGGTATTGTGGAAACCTAGCGACAGTCAGGTATTTTCTGCTAAGGTAATCGTGGATATCTTTAAGGAAGCCGGGCTACCCGATGGTGTTATAAATGTGGTTTACGGAGATCCTGTAATGATTACAAAAGTAGCTTTGGACAGTCCGGATTTTGCCGGAATCCATTACACTGGGTCCACCCATGTATTTAAGGAATTGTGGAAACAGATTGGAAACAATATCCACAAATACAAAACCTATCCTAGGATTGTTGGCGAAACTGGAGGTAAGGATTTTATTATAGCGCATCCTACCGCCAACCCAAAACAGGTTGCAACTGCCATTGTAAGGGGAGCTTTCGAATTCCAGGGCCAGAAATGTAGTGCCGCCTCCAGGGTTTACCTTCCAAAATCTATCTCCAAGGAAATATTGGATTTTGTAAAAACCGATGTGGAATCGTTCAACAAGCCGGGTTCTCCAGAGGATATGGGCAACTTTATTACAGCCGTTATCCATGAAGCCTCTTTTGACAAATTGGCCAAGTACATTGACCAGGCCAAACAGGACAAGAATGCCGAAATTTATGTGGGCGGAAATTATGACAAATCCAAGGGATACTTCATAGAGCCTACCGTGATTGTAACCACCGACCCAAAATACACCACCATGGAAACCGAACTTTTCGGCCCTGTGGTCACCATTTACGTGTATGAGGACAAGGATTGGTCCAAGACACTTAAATTGGTAGATAGCACCTCCGAATACGCACTTACCGGCGCCGTACTCTCTGGAGATCGTTATTCTATTGCCGAAGCAACCAAAGCATTGCAGAACTGTGCCGGCAACTTTTATATTAACGACAAACCAACAGGTGCCGTTGTAGGACAGCAGCCATTTGGTGGAGCACGGGCTTCGGGCACCAACGACAAGGCCGGTTCCGCCCAAAACCTTTTGCGTTGGGTATCCCCAAGGTTAATAAAGGAAACTTTTGTAACCCCAGTAGATTACAGATACCCGTTCTTGGGATAAGGTTATAAAACTATATTGTAAAGGCCCGTATCTGCAAGTAGCAGATACGGGCCTTGCTTATTATAAAGTTCCACCCACTATAGGCAATTATATGCCCATGGCCTACACTTTAAAATTGATAATTTCGGCTACCCAAAAACGATTATTATCGGAATAAACCTAGGCAAAAGGATAGATTTAACATAAATTAAAGCATCTTTCACACAATTATAATGTAAATTTAACGTTAAGTTATTGTAAATTTACAGTCAATTTAAAGTTAACATTAAAGCAAGTGACCATGAAAGAAAGCATAGAAAACAAAACACAGAGTAAAGCAAAAAGTTTTTCATTTAGAAATATCCCTAATTACATAAAGGCCTATGCCAAAACCTGTAGGGAGTCTTATTACCACATGTTAAGCCTATAGAATTAGCCCTTAAATTTTACGGGTAAGTACACCAACTTTTTGGTTTCAAAAAATTCCTCTTCAAAAATTTCCGAAAGATTATAGATTTCCACGGTACGGTAATCCCTTAATTCTTCTTCCAGGTCTCCCCCTTTTAAATACAGGATTCCATTTTTCCGTTCGTGTTCCGATTTCTTTTTTATTTTACCTTTCACCCAATGTGTAAAAGTTGGCATGGCCGCTACTGCCCTGCTAACAATAAAATCGAACTGCCCCTTAATTTCTTCCACTCTAGAATTAACCGCAGTGACATTTTCAATTTCCAGCCCCGCCACAACCTCCTGCACCACTTTGATTTTTTTCCCTATGGCATCGACCAGTGTAAAATGGGTCTCGGGGTACAAAATAGCCAAGGGTATCCCAGGAAATCCACCTCCGGTTCCTACGTCCAATACTTTTGCCCCGGGATTAAATTTTATAAATTTGGCTATTGCCATTGAATGTAGCACATGTCTTAAATACAATTCATCTATATCTTTCCTGGAAACCACATTTATCTTTACGTTCCAATCCTGGTACAAATGTTGCAATTTTTCAATCTGCTGTTTCTGCAAATCGGTTAAATCCGGAAAATATTTATAAATAATTGTGTAGTCCATTTTGTTTAGTTAAATTTTTGCAAAAATAGCACTTTAATAGGCATGGCCTAAGTTTTAACCAAGCAGTTATACTTAATTTGGGCTCGATTTGCCGTATATTTACAAAAAATTAAATCATGGAGAACAGACCCATAAGATTTTCACGAAAAGACTCTGCCCAATTTTTCAAAACCCTAAATAAGCGCGTTAATGATTATTTCAAAGAAAACAACCTTAAAAAGACAGGGAACTGGAAATTGCACTTAAAAACAGCAGTAATGTTTGCCTTATTTTTGGCACCTTATTTTCTAATTCTAACCCTAGGACTTCCAAATTGGGCCAATTTATTACTCACCATTACCATGGGCATTGGCATGGCGGGAGTTGGGATGAATGTAATGCACGACGGGAACCACGGTTCCTATTCCAACAAGAAATGGGTAAACAAACTAATGGGAGGCAGTATCTATATTCTGGCCGGCAACGTTTACAACTGGCAGGTACAACACAATGTGCTGCACCACACCTATACCAATATCCATGAACACGATGAAGATTTGGAAGCAGGAAGGATTTTGAGGTTTTCAAAGCATGCCAAATGGCACAGATTCCATAAATTTCAGCATTTTTACTCCATATTCCTTTATGGCCTTCTTACATTCAATTGGGCAATAACTACGGATTTTCAGCAAATGTACCGCTATACCAAAAGAAAATTGGCCTATGGCAAGTTTCCAAATCCATTTATGAACTGGAGTATGCTGGTAGTCACCAAGTTAATATATATAACCGTTTGGATCATAGTACCTATGGTATTTCTGGATATTGCCTGGTGGAAAATTCTTTTAGGCTTTTTCATAATGCATTATGTTGCCGGAGTAATACTGAGCGTAGTTTTTCAATTGGCACATGTTGTGGACGAAGCGGAAACACCACTACCTGAAAAGGACGGTACCATGAAAAATACCTGGGCCATTCACCAGTTGTTCACCACTGTAAATTTTGGCACTAATAACCGTGTAGTAAACTGGTTTACAGGGGGATTAAACCATCAAGTGGAACATCATATTTTCCCGAACATCAGTCATATTCATTACACAAAAATTGCCAAAATTGTTAAAGAGACTGCAAATGAATTTAATTTACCATACAACGAATATAAAACTACAAGAAAAGCTATAATTTCGCACTTTAAACATCTAAAGGAACTGGGCAAAAAACCCAAATTACAATATCAGTAAATTATAACAGAAAAATGAAGAACCATTTATCCGATAGGATCAATTCCATGTCCACCTCGGCCACATTGGCTATGGCCGCTAAAGCCAGAGAATTAAAAAATGAAGGTAAAGATATCATAGGCTTAAGTCTAGGAGAACCTGACTTTAACATCCCTGATTTTATCAAGGAAGCCGCCAAAGAGGCCATAGACCAAAATTATAGTAGCTATTCTCCTGTGGATGGTTATGCCGATTTAAAGCAGGCCATTGCCAATAAATTTAAAAGGGACAATGGACTTACTTATGGCCTTAACCAGATTGTAGTCTCTACTGGAGCAAAACAATCTTTGGCCAATATAGCGATGGTAATGCTCAATGACGGCGATGAAGTTATTCTTCCAGCTCCTTATTGGGTAAGCTATAGCGATATTGTGAAATTGGCCCAGGGTGTGCCCGTAGAAGTACCCACGAGCATTGACACCGATTTTAAGATGACACCGGAACAATTGGAGAAGGCCATTACCCCTAAGACCAAAATGATGTGGTTCAGCTCCCCTTGTAATCCAAGTGGATCTGTTTACAACAAGGAAGAATTGGAAGGTTTGGCCAAAGTATTGAGAAAACATCCCAATATTTTTGTGGTATCCGATGAAATTTATGAGCATATCAATTTCAGGGGAGGTCATGTTAGTATTGCCAACATTGAAGGCATGTACGACCGCACCATTACGGTAAACGGTGTCTCCAAGGCATTTGCAATGACCGGATGGCGTATAGGATACATAGGAGGTCCGGATTGGATTGCCAAGGCTTGTACCAAATTCCAGGGCCAGATTACCAGTGGTGCAAATTCCATTGCCCAGCGCGCTACCATAGCCGCACTAGATGCACCTATATCCTCCATTAAATTTATGATAGACGAATTCCACAAAAGACGTGATCTTGTATTGGAACTATTGGGAGAAATAAAAGGATTTAACCTTAATGTCCCTGAGGGAGCATTTTATGTATTTCCGGATATTTCCAGCTTTTTTGGAAAAACAATTAACGGGACATTGATCAATAATGCTTCCGATTTTGCCCTATACCTATTGGAAAAGGCAAATGTAGCAACCGTAACCGGTGAAGCCTTTGGAAACGCTAATTGCATACGTATCTCCTACGCTGCTTCCGAAAAGGAACTAAGGGAAGCAATAGCTAGAATAAAGGCTGTTTTATAATACAGACTTTAGACACATAAAAAAAATGGACGTCCTAACCGACGTCCATTTTTTTTATTATTTTTTTTTGTATTCTAAGTACGTTTCCAAAAATAAGGCGAAAGTAGGATCAATACCGTAAACAGCTCCAACCTACCCAAAAGCATTAGAAATCCACACCACCATTTCCCCAAAGCCGGAAGGCTGTTAAAATTGACCAAAGGATTTAATGTCCCCAAGGCCGGACCTACATTACCCAGCGAGGATGCTGCCCCTCCTACAGCACTTTCAAAGTCCAATCCCAGTGCACCAAGCACCAAGGATCCAATAATAAAAAGCAACATATAGAGTACAAAGAATGCGATTATATTATACACGATATTTTCAGGTACGGTCTTATTGTTATACCTAACAGGAATAATAGCATTGGTATGTAGTGTACGCTTAAACTCCAGCAGACCATTCTTAATAATAAGCAAGTGCCTCATCACCTTGATACCTCCTGCCGTTGAACCGGCAGAGCCCCCAAGGAAAAACAGTCCAAAAAAGAATATGGTCAAAAAAGGCGTCCACGAAGTAAAATCGGCGGTAACAAAGCCGGTAGTAGTAATTACCGAGACCACTTGAAACAAGGTATGCCTAAATGCGCTTTCCCACTCCCCCAATACCATGGGATGAAAATCGGACACCGGTACATTGGCCTGAAAATAAACTACCAAACTGGCCACTATGGTAAAGCAAAAAATAAAGATGGAATAGAATTTAAATTCCTCATCCATAATCACTTTTTGCACTTTGCCTTTAAAGGCATAATAGCTTAATACAAAATTGCTACCGGCCAAAAACATAAACAAAATAACAATGTATTGTATCATGGGCTGATCGTTCCAATAGGCCATACTGGCATTTTTGGTAGAAAATCCCCCAGTGGAAAGGGTTGCCAAAGAATGGTTTACTGCATCAAAAAAGGACATTCCCGCCAATTTCAACAATAGGGTCTCGGCCACAGTATAACTAAAGTAAATCAACCAAAGTCGCTTGGCCGTATCCGTAATCCTAGGATGTAATTTGTCCCCACTTGGCCCAGGAGCCTCCGCGGCAAACAATTGCATTCCCCCTATACCCAATAGTGGCAAAATAGCAATAGCAAGAACTATAATCCCCATTCCCCCGATCCAATGTGTTAAACTCCTCCACAATAAGATCCCTTCCGGTAAAGCCTCTATATCGTCCACAACCGAGGCACCGGTAGTAGTATATCCGGATATGGTTTCAAAAAAGGCATTGGTAACGTCCGGAATGGACCCGGAAAAAAGATAGGGCAACATCCCCGATGCGGACATGACCAACCAACCAAAAGTAACAATGATGTATCCTTCCTTTCGTTTAACCTCTTTTTTGTGATTTCGCGTATAGAACATGGCCAAAACACCTACAAGCATTGTAACCACGGCCGCAAGGGTAATATCCAAAGTAGCCCCATCGTTATACACTCCACTTACCACTGCAGCTAAAATCATAAAAAAACCATTACAAAGTAATAGCAATCCCATGAGGTGAAAGATAATTTTCGAATTTAGGCCCATACTATAGGAATAGCTTTTCAATTTTTGGAATGGCACTTGGTAAACAACATACCACTACCCTATCTCCCTCAGTAATTCTAAATCCTCCTAAGGCAATAATCCCTTGATTGTCCCGGATTACCCCTCCAATGGTAGCTTCCCTAGGAAATTCCAGCTCCCTAATTATTTGCCCGTTTACTTGGGATGTTGGCTTAACAATGAATTCCAAAATCTCTGCATTTAAATTATTCAGCCGGGTCATCGCTACTATTTCGCCTTTCCGGATATGCCTAAAAATATTATTCGCAGCCAACAGTTTTTTGTTGAGCAGGGTATCTATACCTATGGAATGGGATAATTGAAAATAATCCATGTTCTCCACTAGGGCAATTGTCTTTTTAACATTCTTGGATTTAGCCACCAAGCAAGACATTATATTCGTTTCAGAATTTCCGGTAACAGCTACGAAAGCATCCATGGCCTCCAAATTTTCCTCCTCCAACAGCTCTACATTTCTACCATCGCCATTTATGATAAGGGCATTGGGCAGTTCATCTGCCAAGTCAAAGGCCTTTTCCTTATTTTTCTCTATAAGCTTTACATTAAACCTATTTCTGCAAAGATCCCTTGCGGTTTTGAATCCCACCTTACTACCGCCAAGTATCATAACGTTTTTGATTTCCTTTTTCTCCTTACCGGTGAGTTTGTATAGTTCATCCAACCCCGCTTTGGAAGTTATAAAGTACACTTGATCATTTTCCTTAAAAACAGTATCACCCCTTGGCACAATAGTGTATTGGGTACCCATCCTTTGAATGGCGATGGGCATAAAATGTAGCTCAGAAAATATCTTTGCAGCTTCCTTTACGGTCTTACCCACAAAAGGTGCGGTACCTGGCAAGGACACGCCCACCATTATTAAAAGACCCTCCTCAAATTCGTAAGTATTGTTAAATGCGGATTGATTCAATAAAAGTTGTATTTCAGTAGCGGCCAAAGCCTCTGGGGAAATAAGCTCATCGATACCCAAGTCCGGAAATCTAATGGCTTCTTTATTATGTATAAACTCAGCGTTGGAAATACGGGCTATTGTTCGTTTACAACCCAATTGTTTTGCCAACATACACAAGGTTATATTTGTGGTCTCCGAAGACGTTACTCCAATGACCAGATCGGATTTCTCCACTTGCGCATCCTTTAGAATGGCGATGGAAGTAGCATCCCCCCTAAGCACCCTAATATCCAAATGACTGTCTGCATAAGATAAACTATCCTTATTGGTATCTATAAGAGTAATATCCTGCGATTCATAGGACAGTAATTTAGCCAAATGAAAACCTACTTCACCAGCCCCTGCAATAATAATTTTCATCTGTTATATAAATTGTTTTTCATGGACCGAGGTACACAATACTTAATGGTTAATTCCCTGTTGTTATAGTTTTGCGCCTTAAGTCACCTAAATTTAATTATAAACCAAATCTATTTCCTTTGTATAACTCCTTTTCGAATTCCGAATTAAATCCATTTTTCCCATATAGGAAAGAAGCTTGATAAAGCATATTTCAATTAAAATCTGAATGTAAGCGCGACAAAATTACATAATTAAATTGGGTTGTATTCTAAAATATGCCGGTTAAACAAATAGAGGTCAGCTCTTATTGTAAAAATTAGAAGTATAACTTTAGGTCTATATAGTATCTTTACCAAAAATTTAATGATTATGGATAAAAAGGTGACCCCTTATAAAGATTCAACGCTAGGCAAAAAGGAACAGGTTACAAAAATGTTCGATACTATTTCCGGAAATTACGATGGACTTAATAGGGTTATATCTTTTGGAATAGATATTAAATGGAGAAAGCGCGTAGTATCCATAGTCTCCGAAAAGAATCCTACAAAAATTTTGGACATAGCTACTGGAACGGGCGACTTGGCCATTAATATGACCAAAACAGGAGCCAAAGAAATTATTGGTTTGGATATCTCCCCCGGAATGTTGGAAGTAGGAAAAAGAAAAATTTTGGAAAAACATCTGGGAGACACCATAAAGATGATTGTTGGTGACAGTGAAAATCTGCCCTTCGAAGCCAATTCCTTTGATGCCATTACCGTTGCCTTTGGTGTCCGCAATTTTGAAAATCTTGAAAAAGGCCTCGCGGAAATATATAGGGTCTTAAAGCCCGGAGGCTCATTTGTAGTTCTGGAAACGTCCATTCCCACAAAAACACCCTATAAACAAGGTTATAAATTCTATACCAAATTTATCCTACCGGCCATTGGAAAGTTATTTTCCAAAGACCGTAGTGCCTATGCCTATTTATCCGAATCTGCAGCTGCTTTTCCGCACGGACAACAGTTCAACAATATTTTGGCCAAAATTGGGTTTATAGGTATAGACAATAGACCCCAAACATTTGGGGTTGCCTCCATATACGTAGCTACAAAGTAAAATATGAAAAATATTTTTGTTCTTTTAATTGTTTTTTGTGCACTAGGCAACACGTCCAATGCCCAGTTCAATGAAAAACCCGTAATGAACCTTGAAAATGAGGACAAGCCATTACTAAATTGGGGATATTTTCTAGGCTTCAATCAATATGATTTTAAATTTGAATACAAAGACGATCTACCCGATATTTTGGTGGACAAATCCTTTGGATTTAATGTAGGGCTCATTGGGGAACTACGTCTCAACAAATTTTTGGATCTTCGATTTGAACCAGGATTACATTACAACCAGAGAAATTTAGGTTTTCCAGGATTTGATAATGAAAGGGATGCCATTAGGGAGGTAAAGTCGACCTATATTAATTTTCCATTGCTCCTAAAGGTCAGTACCAAAAGACTGGGGAACTGGAAACCATTTCTTGTTGGCGGGGCATCTACCTCGTTAAACTTGGGCAGTAATGAACAAAGTTTGGACGACAACAGCAGTGCTACTTTCCGGATGAAAAAGACCACATATTACTACGAAATGGGTTTTGGGATCGATTTTTATTTGGAATATTTCAAGTTTACTCCCTCTATCCGAGGAGTTTTTGCCATTAATGATGAATTGGTACGTGACAATGACCCCAATAGCCCTTGGACTGGCAATATTGAGGCCATGATGACTAGGGGGCTGTTTATTAATTTCACCTTTGAGTAGAAAATTACCCTCTTCTAATTTCGTTTAACAGAATAGCAGTAGCGGTTGCCACATTTAAACTCTCGGTAGTCTTGGGGCCAAATTGTGGAATGCTAATTTTTTTACCAATTAAGGCTTCAATGGCTTCGGACACCCCATTGGCCTCATTCCCCATAACCAATATTCCCTTTTTGGGAAATTTCTCCTGATAAACCTCAGTACCATCCATAAATGCCCCGTATACCGGAACCTCGGAATTACTAAGAATTCTTTGCAAATCCCCATACACAATATTAACCCTGCTTATGGATCCCATAGTAGCCTGTAGGACTTTAGGATTATAACTATCCACGGAATTGGAGGAACATAGTAGGGTCTTGACCCCAAACCAATCGCAAAGACGGATAATAGTACCCAAATTTCCGGGATCCCGAACATCATCCAAAGCAATGACCCAGTCAGAAAAATCCAATGGTCCCGGTACGGGAATATGAAATACGCCCATGACCTTATTTGGAGTGGACAATCCGCTCATTTTTTTCAATTCCCCATCACTTATCACCTCAACAAAATCCCCCTCAAGCTCCAACACTGTGCTGTCCGTAACATATACTTTATAGACCTTCAAGGAAGAATTAAGTAGTTCCCGAACTGTCTTTATCCCCTCCACCACAAACAACTTGTTTTGCGTTCGGTACTTTTTTTGCTGTAAATTTTTTATAAATTTTATTTGGCTTTTAACAACCATACAAATAATGTATTTTTGACTTCTATGAGGACACGGCCGTGTATGAATTTAAACATTACGAAAATAGGATTATTATTGCTAGTAATTGCAATTACCTCATGCAATGCAATAAAAAGAGTTGGTGATGACGAGCTCCTGCTGACCAAAAACCTCATTTATGCCGATAGTATCAAAGTTACCAATGAAGATATACACAGCCTTATTTTTCAAAAACCCAACAGCACCCTATTGGGATACCCCCTAAGGCTAAATCTTTACAACCTGGCCAAGAAAAATCCAGATTCTTCCTTTCAGGCATGGTTGTACAAAAAAGATAAAAGGGAACAGCGTCTTATCAATATTCTATCCAAAAAACAAGTGGAAAGATTGGGTGAGTCTTTTTTGGTCAAAGGGGCCAGTGTATGGCTAAAAAATATTGGGGAACCTCCAACGATCATAGACACCACTAGAGCAAGAAGGTCATTGCAAAGATTGAATGCCTATTATAAAAGCAAGGGATATTTTAACAACTCCACTACTTATGAAGTAGATACCAGCGCCAGAAAACAACGGGGCATCATAAACTACAAGTTAGACCTGGGCGCCCCTTATCTAATAGACTCGGTATCCACGAATATTTCCTCCGCCGCTCTGGACTCCATCAATAAGGCCAACAAGAGCAATTCTTTTATAAAATCAGGGCAGCGAATAGACCTGGACAATTTTAATAGCGAAAGGGAACGATTGACCAATCTTTTTAGAAACACGGGAATCCACAACTTTCAAGAGAGTTCCATTTCCTACGATTTAATTGGCGATACTACCAAACTGGGCAACAATCAAAAGTTGGATATCCTTTTAAATATCGAAGATTTAAAAACCAGGACAGACAATGCCCTTACCACTTCGGAATACAAGGTACACACCTTTAAGAAGATCAATATTTACACCAATTACACCTTCAATAATGGCTTGGACAGCCTAAAAAAGGTAGACTATAGAGATTTCACGATCTATTACCAGGGAAAATTGCGTTACAAGCCAAAAACGCTTACAGATGCCGTTTTCCTAAAAAAGGACAGTATCTACAGGGAAATTAACCGAATTAGAACGTATAGACAGATTACCAACCTTAACACTTTTAAATATCCCAATATTGAATTCGTAGCGGATAGTACGGCTTCAGAATTAACTGCCAATATTTATCTGTCCCCCCGTCCTAAATATTCCCTGGGTACCGATTTTGACGTAACCCACTCCAACATTCAATTTTTGGGTATAGGGTTTAGCCCGTCCCTACAAGCTAGGAATTTATTCAAAGGCGCAGAAAACCTGAGCATTTCAGGAAGGATAAGCATAGGAGCCTCCAGTGATCCGGATATAGCGGACAACCGCTTTTTCAATATTTTGGAAACCGGAGGGGATATCAACCTTAACTTACCCAGAATTTGGTTCCCCTTCGTTAAAACATCTCGGATTATACCCAACTATATGCTTCCCAAAACCAAATTATCGATTGGGACAAGTTTTCAACAGAATATTGGTCTGGACAAACAAACCTTAAATACTGTATTTGGTTATAATTGGTCCCCATCAGATTTCAAAAAGAATACGGCCGAGTTACTAAATGTGCAATTTGTCCGCAACGTAAACCCCGATCGATTTTTTGCCGTATACGAGAGTACCTATGAAAGTTTGGATGAAATTGCCGACAATTACGAAACCGAACCTGCCCTGGCCGATTATTTTGAGACAATAGATAACAGTACCGATCTCCAGTTGATTATTCCAGAAGGTACCACTGGCTTTACCAATGCCATTCTGAATGGTGAGGTATCTTCCAGCGAAACAGATTATGAGGATGTTAGCAGTATTGAGGAAAGAAGAATAAGGCTTACCGAAAACAATTTAATTTTTGCAAGTAATTACACCTTTACCAAAAACAATAAAAGCAGTACGGCCGATAACGATTTTTATCAATTTAGACTCAAATTGGAAAGCTCCGGAAACCTATTGTCGGGAATTTCCAAAATAATTCCGTTCTACACCAGTGAAGACGACAAACTCCTGGTTTTCAACGTACCCTTTTCCCAATATATAAAAACGGAATTCGACTACATAAAACATTGGAGCACTTCAAGGACCAATGTACTGGCGTTTAGGGGATTCTTTGGTATTGCAATACCCTATGGAAATTCGGACAACATACCCTTCGTAAGAAGTTATTTTGCCGGTGGATCTAACGACAACCGTGCCTGGTTGCCTTATTCCCTAGGACCAGGAAGGACCGATAATATAAACGACTTTAACGAAGCTAATTTAAAAATCGCCTTTAATCTGGAATATAGGTTCCCTATAGTAGGCGATATAAAAGGGGCTCTTTTTGCCGATGCCGGTAACATCTGGAATGCCCTGGACAACGTTACCGATGAGAAGGCGACCTTTGAAAATTTTGGCTCCTTGGCAGATATCGCTTTAGGAACAGGCCTTGGAATCCGTTACGATTTTACTTATTTTGTATTCAGATTGGATATGGGTCTTAAAACCTATAATCCTGCTGAAGAATCTTCAAAAAGATGGTTTAGGGACTACAATTTGTCCAACGCAGTATTCAACATAGGTATAAATTATCCTTTTTAGAGCTGATTATTTTATTACTTTTGTCCCATCTTTTTAATTAACTACACTAAAACAAGAATATGGCACACAATATTAAACCAGGAGTTGCAACCGGAGATGAAGTACAGAAAATTTTCAATTATGCCAAGGAAAAAGGATTTGCCCTACCTGCTGTTAATGTTATAGGATCGAACACTATAAACGGAGTTTTGGAAACTGCTGCCAGTTTAAATGCCCCCGTAATTATACAGTTCTCGAATGGAGGCGCACAGTTCAACGCAGGAAAAGGTTTATCAAATGACGGCCAACAAGCCGCCATTTTGGGTGCCGTGGCAGGAGCAAAACACGTTCATCAATTGGCCGAGGCCTATGGCGCAACGGTTATATTGCACACAGACCACTGTGCCAAAAAACTATTACCTTGGATAGATGGTTTGTTGGATGCAAGTGAAAAACATTTTAAGGAAACGGGAAAACCGTTATACAGCTCACATATGATAGACTTATCGGAGGAGCCGATAGAAGAGAATATTGAGATTTGCAAAAAATATCTTGCCAGAATGAGCAAGATGGGAATGACCTTGGAAATAGAATTGGGAATTACAGGAGGTGAAGAAGATGGTGTGGACAACTCCGATGTGGATGATTCCAAGTTATATACACAACCTGAAGAGGTTGCCTACGCCTACGAAGAACTATCCAAAGTAAGCCCTAAATTTACCATAGCGGCCGCCTTTGGAAATGTACACGGTGTCTACAAGCCAGGAAACGTAAAATTAACCCCAAAAATCCTTAAAAATTCACAGGAATTTATCACTAAGAAATACGGTGTGGAACATAACCATATCGATTTCGTATTCCATGGTGGATCGGGATCGACGGTTGAGGAAATACGTGAGGCTATAGGCTATGGTGTTATTAAAATGAATATTGATACCGATTTACAATATGCCTTCCTAGAAGGGATCAGGGACTATATTCAAGGCAAAAAAGATTATTTACAATCACAGATTGGTAATCCAAACGGGGCCGATGAGCCAAACAAAAAGCATTACGACCCACGTGTTTGGTTAAGAGAAGGAGAAAAAACGTTTGTTACTCGTCTTAAAAAGGCTTTTGAAGACCTTAATAACGTTAATACCCTATAATCCCCCAACCCAAAAAGAAAGCTTATGTCGTCTTGGTTTAAAAGAAAGGAAAAAGGAATACAAACTGCCACGGACCAGAAAAAGGATACCCCTAGGGGCCTTTGGTACAAATCCCCTACGGGAAAAATTGTTGAATCTGATGAGTTGGCAAAGAATTTTTATGTTAGCCCAGAGGATGATTATCACGTACGAATAGGTAGTAAGGAATATTTCGAAATACTTTTCGACAATAACAAGTTTACCGAGTTGGATGCCAAACTTACTTCCAAGGATCCATTGAAATTTGAGGATACCAAGAAGTATGCGGATCGTTTAAAGGCGGCCGAAGCAAAAACAGGCCTTAAGGATGCCGTTAGAACAGGAGTGGGCAAATCACTTGGAAAGGATGTAGTTATTTGCTGTATGGACTTCAGCTTTATTGGTGGTTCTATGGGCAGTGTGGTAGGAGAAAAAATAGCGAGAGGTATCGATTATTCCATCAAAAAGAAAATCCCCTTTGTAATGATTTCCAAATCTGGAGGTGCACGTATGATGGAAGCAGCATTGTCACTTATGCAATTGGCCAAAACATCGGCCAAGTTGGCACAACTTGCGGATGCGGGCATTCCTTATATTTCCTTGTGCACGGATCCGACCACTGGAGGAACAACAGCTTCCTATGCCATGCTAGGGGATATAAATATTTCCGAACCAGGAGCCTTGATCGGTTTTGCCGGTCCCCGTGTGGTTAAAGAGGCAACCGGTAAAGAATTGCCGGAAGGGTTTCAGACTGCCGAATTCCTGCAAGAACATGGATTTTTAGATTTTATCGTACATAGAAGGGATCTTAAGAAGAAAATTAACCTTTATATAGATCTAATAGAAAACAATCCTGTAAGAACAGCCAATTAATTTTGTTTATATAGGAATGATTTTTTGATCGCTATTTGTAATGAATCGTTACGAATAGCGATTTTTTTTTATAAAGCAAACTACCTAGAGATGTTGTGATGGTTCGAAATACAATGTTTTCGCGGTCTTCTTGTGATTGGATGCTTTGTCTAATTATTGTCTTGCTGCTGCTCCCTACTAATTTTAAAAATACCAACTATATCTTTTGATTTAGCATTTGATTTTTTTTGATACTCATAAACTTTTAAGTCTTGGAAATTCTTTGTCGCTAAGATTAAATCCTTTTTTGAAAGCCTAAATTCTTTTTTAAGTCCATAAGCGTAATCAAATGATTTTCTTTTTAAAAACTCAAAACCGATAGAATCCCGTGAAATATAATTTACCATATAGTCCACATTGTATGGCGAAGAATAATAGGAAGGTTCGTATTTAACAAAGTGGCCATTCATATCAGTTACCCTATCAACATTCAAAGTCTTAAAAGTATACAAATCATTTATTTGCGGGTCTCGCACTAATTCTTCCTTTAAATCAATACGATTATTTTTAGCGATGTTCTTTTTTGATCCTGCTACAATTTCATTTACACTTCCGTATATGGCATAAATCAATAGAAACAATATAGGAATTGCTAATAGCAATAATCCAGAATAACTCCAAATAGGAGTTTTTTGTTTAATCAATTTCAAATCGATTGCAGAGCGCATTTTTGGGGTGGTATCAGTAATTTGCTTACCTGTTACGCTATCATTTATTGTCCAAAATTTATCGATTGGATATATAGGAATATACCAAAAGTGGAAAATTCTTTGGTAAATTATAAATGTCATATTAGGCGACTCCCGTAATCCAATTTCATTCGAAGAATAGGACTTAATCTTAAAAGAATATGTTCCAAATCTTATAATGCGCATATGACAAAATATTTTAAATATAACGATATACTTATCTCTTCTAGTATTTCTTAGCCCTCAAAATAAATTTGCCCGTGATTTATATATCAAATTATAGGTTCATATACTACAAGTAAACGACCTCGGGGCAGGCCTGTCTACCTACAAAGGCAGGCTCGAGAGACATTGAAAGAAACCCTATTTTAGATTTCGCCGGCACACGTGTAGTTAAAGAGGCAACCGGTAAAGAATTGCCGGAAGGGTTTCAAACCGCGGAATTCCTAAAGGAACATGGATTTTTGGACTTTGTAGTACATCGCAGGGATCTTAAGAAGAAATTTGATCTTTATATAAATCTAATAGAAAACAACCCTGTTAGAGTGTAAAATTGAAAGGCCCTGATCATTTTCAGGGCCTTTTTTATTTAAGCATTCCTACCTATTAAATCTTCTTAGCAAAATTTCTTTGGTATCTCCATTCGGAAAAGTCAACATCCCCTTGGCATCACAAGTACCATCGCCAAAATCAAGGCTCACGGTAGTATCGTTTTTAGCAACCTCCAAAACCCCGCTAACTATAAATCGGCAGGACAATTCCCTGCGCAGGGAGCTTATCGTTTCCCTGGAATAAACATCACCGGCCTTATTGGTATAGGTACCCTTACCTGAAATAAGAAAAACATTATCGGCCCAAAATCCGGAACCATAACCCTCTACCCATTCCCGGGTCCTATTTCCTGCAAAACTGGCAACACTTCCATCCGGCCATACCCCGTTATAGCTGGCTACGGCATCGGATTGGGGATTACCATCATCATTGGAACGTTGGCGCACCAAGGTTGCTCCACCAGTTACAGCCACCTCATTAAAGGTGAAATCCTCCAAGGAAAGGCTAATAGTCTTGGTAGCTGCATCCATATCCTTGGCATAACTTAAATGGATAATTCCACTTAATAGATTACCATTGGGCAGCTCGCAACCCTCTCCAAAATCTACGCTAGTTTCTTTGGTATCATTGGTACCCACTGTTGTTATAGTGACACATTCTGGCAAATAATTGGATAGAAAGAACGCTTTTGAGGTAGCCCTGATCTCTTCGGTGGCATATACATCCTCACCTATGTTGGCAATTTCCTCCGAAATTAAATCGGCCTCATCGCTGGCGACAAGTTCAGCAACTTCAAAGGTGTTATCTTCTTCCACACCGGTGGACTCTTCATTGTTACAGGAACCCATTACCAATAAGACCATTAGCAACCATCCTGTTAAATTCGATTTTTTGAGACTTTTTTTCATCTGTTTTGATTTAAATGTTTACAATAAGAAAAATTTCAATTCAATCGCTGGCCAGCACTCTAATCCGTTACCGCCAGTTTGGCAATAACATTTCTTTAACGTTTTATAATAGGACGCCATATTCTTAAAAAAGTTTAATCCCCCTTTTAAAAAATATTGGGATTGCATAAGGTTTCTAAAAAAAAGTTTATCTTTGCGCCCTGATTGAAAATCAATCATGTACATAAAAATCATTAAAATAATATTGGAATGTATTTAACTAAAGAAGTAAAGGCCGAGATTTTTAAGAAACACGGCGGGGAAGAAAAAAACACAGGTTCTGCTGAAGGGCAGATTGCCTTGTTTACCCACAGAATCAACCACTTGACCGAGCATTTGAAAAAGAACCGTAAGGATTTTAACACGGAGCGCTCATTGGTAAAGTTGGTAGGTAAGAGAAGATCTCTTCTAGATTATTTAATTAAGAAGGATATCACTAGATATCGTGCCATAATTAAAGAATTAGGAATCAGAAAATAATTTACCAAAAGGGGAAAGTGTTACTTTCCCCTTTTTTACAATATCAATATTATTGTTTTCAATACTATTGTAAAGCCCCGAAGGCTTTCCTTTGGGCACAAACAAAAAGCTTGCACATAGTTTTTCATTGGTCAACAACACACAACTACAACACAACAACACGTCTATAACAGACGAAAGACCATTGTTTAACAAACCTGTAACGAGACAGGTTTTAATTCGTATTTATGATACCAAAAGTATTTAGAGAGGTCATTGACCTTGGAGATGGTAGGGAAATTTCTATCGAAACCGGAAAATTGGCAAAACAGGCCCATGGTTCTGTTGTTGTACAGTCTGGAAAATGTATGTTGTTATGTACAGTAGTTTCCAATTACAAACAAAGTGATGTGGATTTCCTTCCACTAACGGTAGATTACCGTGAAAAATTTGCGGCTTCCGGCCGTTACCCAGGAGGTTTCTTCAAAAGGGAAGCAAGACCAAGTGATGGTGAAGTATTGACTATGAGATTGGTGGATCGCGTTTTACGTCCACTTTTCCCAAAGGATTACCACGCTGAAACGCAAGTGATGATTCAATTAATGTCCCATGATGAGGATGTTATGCCAGATGCTATGGCAGGATTGGCCGCTTCCGCTGCCATTCAACTATCAGATTTCCCATTTGAATGTGCCATTTCAGAGGTACGTGTTGGTCGTATTGATGGTGAATTCATAATCAACCCGACCAGGGCCCAATTATTGGTTTCAGATATTGATATGGTCATTGGAGCTTCAGCAGATTCTGTAATGATGGTTGAAGGTGAAATGAAAGAAATCTCTGAGGAGGAAATGGTAGAAGCCATTAAATTTGCCCATGATGCCATTAAGGTACAATGTGCTGCCCAACTTAAGTTGGCAGAAGCATTTGGCAGAAAAGAAGTTCGTGAATACGAGCCAGAAAGGGAAGATGAGGCTTTGGCCAAGAAAATCCACGACATGGCTTATGACAAGGTATATGCCATTGCAAAAGCCGGTTCAGCAAAGCACGAAAGAAGTGCAGCATTCGACGCCATAAAAGAAGAGATCAAAGCTACTTTTTCTGAAGAAGAATTGGCAGACTTCGGGGATTTGGTTTCCAGATACTACTACAAAGCTGAAAAAGCTGCGGTTAGGGACCTTACCTTGAACGACGGACTTCGTTTGGACGGTAGAAAAACAGATGAAATTAGACCAATCTGGTGTGAAGTTGACTATTTACCTTCAACACACGGTTCCGCAATTTTTACACGTGGAGAAACTCAGGCTTTGGCTACGGTTACTTTGGGAACTTCAAGAGAAGCCAACCAAATAGACATGCCATCGTTTGAAGGAGAGGAAACTTTCTATCTTCATTATAACTTCCCTCCTTTCTCAACTGGAGAAGCCAGACCAATTAGAGGTACTTCCCGTAGAGAGGTAGGACATGGTAACTTGGCCCAACGTGCCCTAAAAGGAATGGTCCCTGCGGATTGTCCTTATACTGTGCGTGTGGTATCCGAAGTATTGGAATCCAACGGTTCGTCTTCTATGGCTACGGTATGTGCCGGAACTATGGCATTGATGGATGCCGGGGTACAATTAAAGAAACCTGTATCCGGTATTGCTATGGGATTGATTTCCGATAGTGAATCAGGAAAATACGCTGTATTATCCGATATACTTGGCGATGAGGATCATCTTGGGGATATGGACTTTAAAGTTACCGGAACTGCAGACGGAATTACCGCTTGCCAAATGGACATTAAAGTAAAGGGGTTATCCTATGAAATTTTGGTCAATGCCTTAAAACAGGCTGGAGCTGGACGTTTGCACATACTTGGCAAATTAGTAGATACTATTGCTTCACCTAATGCAGATGTTAAACCACATGCTCCTAAAATGGTCACCAGAGTTATTCCTGGCGAATTCATTGGAGCATTGATAGGACCTGGAGGAAAAGTAATCCAAGAATTACAAAAAACTTCCAAAACAACCATCGTTATCAATGAAGATCCGGTTACTGAAGAAGGTATTGTTGAAATATTAGGTACCTCACAAGAAGGTATCGATATGGTTCTTGCCAAAATCGATTCCTTATTGTTTAAACCAGTGGTAGGTAGCGCATACGAAGTAAAGGTCATCAAAATGTTGGATTTTGGTGCCGTTGTGGAATATTTGGACGCTCCTGGTAACGAGGTATTGCTTCACGTATCCGAATTGGCCTGGGAAAGAACCGAAAATGTTTCCGATGTGGTAAATATGGGAGATGTTTTTGACGTTAAATACTTTGGTGTAGACCCAAGGACAAGAAAAGAAAAAGTTTCACGTAAGGCTTTATTGCCAAAACCTGAAGGCTTTAAGGAAAGACCACCACGAGAAGATCGCGGTAGAAATGACAGAGGCAACGATAGAAATAGAGATAGGGATCGTAAGCCAAGAAGGGACTAGTTTTTAAATAAAAGTCACATTACCAAAGCCACGTTTTACCTTTTTTAAGGGAGAACGTGGCTTTTTTCATGCATTTTATCTAAAAAAACAAAATAAAACGGACCAATTGTAACATTTCCAACTTTTGTACGTATAACCTAATGCAGCTTATGCTTAATGCACATAATTTAGAAAGATAAAATTTCGATGAGACAGCTTAAAATTACAAAACAGGTTACCAATAGAGAAACTGCTTCTTTGGATAAATACTTACAAGAAATTGGTAAGGTTGATTTAATTACAGCAGATGAAGAAGTAGAATTGGCACAACGGATCAAGGCAGGTGATCAACGTGCACTTGAGAAATTGACCAAGGCCAATTTACGATTCGTGGTTTCCGTTGCAAAGCAATACCAAAATCAAGGTTTAACCCTTCCGGATTTGATCAACGAAGGCAACCTTGGCTTGATTAAAGCTGCACAACGTTTTGATGAAACACGTGGTTTTAAATTCATATCCTATGCGGTATGGTGGATTCGCCAGTCTATATTACAGGCGTTGGCCGAACAATCGCGTATTGTAAGACTACCTTTGAACAAAATTGGGTCTATCAATAAGATAAATAAGACCTTTGCCTTCTTGGAGCAAGCCCATGAAAGACAACCATCCGCAGAAGAGATCGCCAAGGAATTGGACATGACCGTCGAGGATGTAAAACAATCACTTAAAAATTCCGGTCGTCACGTATCCATGGATGCTCCCTTAATAGACGGTGAAGATTCCAATCTTTACGATGTATTGCGTAGTGGTGAATCACCAAATCCGGACAGGGAATTGTTGCACGAATCACTTAGAACCGAAATAGAAAGAGCTTTGGAAACCTTGACACCAAGGGAAGCAGATGTAATTCGTTTGTATTTTGGCTTGGCAGGGCAACATTCTATGACCTTGGAGGAAATTGGGGAAACTTTTGACCTTACCAGGGAAAGGGTTCGTCAAATAAAGGAGAAGGCAATTAGAAGGTTAAAACACACCTCAAGGAGCAAAATCCTAAAAACATATCTTGGTTAATCCAAACAATTAAAATTTTTGCGCAATCGCCCATCCTCATTGGAAAGCTAGAGTAAAAATTGTAAATTGTGTACAGTAACAACAGTTATCATGACTGTTCGTTTTTTGATTGATGAATAAACTCCGGCTGATTACCGGAGTTTTTTTGTTTTTATACCTTAGCAAAAATCTCTAAAAGTCCTGTAATTATTACCTTTTTAATAATAACCAAAAACATCTGTCACACTATTTGTTACACTTTATTGAGTCAAGAAACTTGACTCTTGCCAATTGCAATCCCTGCGAATTTAACAAGCCTATTACTGGAAACACCACTATCTTTGTAACACTGTACATAATTACCCTATGGCGAAAGATCTCCTTTTAATAACCCCTCCCTTTACCCAACTGAACACCCCTTATCCGGCAACGGCCTATTTAAAGGGTTTTTTGAACACTAAGGACATAAGTGCTTTTCAAATGGATTTGGGTATTGAGGTTATATTAAAAATTTTCTCCAAAGACGGACTTCGGAATATTTTTGATTATGCCAAGGCAAACAATTCCATAATCTCGGACAACTGCCATAGAATAAACGCTTTACAAGCAGATTATTTAAAGACCATAGATGCTGTTATTTCCTTTTTACAGGGACATAATGCCACCTTTGCCAGACAAATATGTACTAATAACTTCTTGCCACAAGCAGCGAGATTTGATCAATTGGACGATTTGGAATGGGCCTTTGGCAGTATGGGACATCAAGATAGGGCAAAACACTTGGCCACCTTATATCTGGAAGACCTGTCCGATTTTATTGTAGAATGTGTTGATGAAAATTTTGGTTTTAGTCGTTACGCAGAGCGATTGGGGAGAAGTGCCAATTCCTTTAATGAACTTTACCTGCATTTGCAAAGTGACATTACCTATATAGACCAATTGACACTGGCCATATTGGCCGAGAGGATAAGTTCGGTCGAGCCCAAGTTGGTATGTTTTTCCGTTCCCTTCCCTGGCAACTTGTACAGTGCGTTTAGATGTGCCCAATTTATAAAGAAAAACCATCCAAAAATCCAAGTATCCATGGGTGGGGGATTTCCGAATACGGAACTCAGGTCTCTTACGGATACAAGGGTTTTTGAATTCTTTGATTATATCACTCTGGATGACGGGGAACTGCCCTTGGAACTGTTGACGGCCCATTGCCTATTGCCCCGATCCGATGATAGCAAAGCCCTTCTAAAAAGAACCTTTTTAATAAAGGACGAAGCAGTATTTTACAATAATCTCTCTCCCAGAACAGATTACAAGCAAAGCGAGGTGGGCACCCCTGATTATTCCGATCTATTATTGGACAAGTACATCTCGGTCATAGAAATCGCCAACCCCATGCACAGTCTTTGGAGCGATGGCCGTTGGAACAAACTTACCATGGCACATGGTTGCTATTGGGGCAAATGCACCTTTTGCGATATCTCCCTGGACTATATAAAAATCTATGAACCTATTGCCGCCAAACTGTTGGTAGACCGGATGGAAGAGCTCATTGCACAAACCGGGGAAACAGGTTTTCATTTCGTGGACGAAGCCGCACCCCCAGCATTAATGAGGGCCATAGCACTGGAAATCATAAAACGAAATTTAACCGTTAGCTGGTGGACCAATATTAGGTTCGAAAAGAGCTTTGCCCAGGATCTCTGCAAATTATTAAAGGCTTCGGGCTGTATTGCCGTTTCCGGAGGGCTGGAAGTGGCCTCCGACCGATTGTTGGCGTTGATCCAAAAGGGTGTTACCGTAGAGCAGGTAGCCAGAGTTAACCGTAATTTTACAGAAGCGGGTATTATGGTGCATTGTTATCTCATGTACGGTTACCCTACCCAAACGGTCCAAGAGACCGTAGATAGTTTGGAAATGGTGCGGCAAATGTTTCAATTGGGGATACTACAATCCGGATTCTGGCATCAATTTGCCCTTACCGCCCATAGTCCGGTGGGTCTCAATCCCAAAGATTACCACATTATACCGGACTATCAGCCGATAACTTTTGCCAACAACGACATCCAGTTCACGGATACTACTGGTATAGATCACGAACGCTTTAGTTTCGGATTAAAAAAATCACTCTTTAACTTTATGCACGGTATTTGTTTAGACCACCCCTTGCAGGAGTGGTTCGATTTTAAAATTCCGAAAACCTCTATTGCCCCCAATTTCATTGAAAACGCCCTTACAGAAGAGCCTGTCCTAAACACCAGACCCAATGCCAAAATAGTATGGCTGGGTAGTATGCCCATCGTGGAAACCATTACAAAATCCAAAAAAGGGCATAGCTGGAAATTGCTGAAAATGACGTTTCATGACCAATCGAGCTCCATATCCATAACTGTGGACAACGAACAAGGGGAATGGCTCAAGGAAACCTTGGCCAACATGTTGGGTACAAATGAAAAATTACACACTTTTGGTCAGCTTAAGACCGACTTTGAATCGCAATTTGAAAATTTTGAGCTGTTTTGGTATTCCAAGCCTTTACAGACTTTAAGGACCCATGGTCTTTTAACCTTGTAGACCTTCCCTACACATGCCTTGCCATTTTACCTTACCTTTGCACACATCACTACCTAAATGGGTATCCATATGAATTTTAAAGAATTAAAGCTAAATAAACATCTCTTGAGGGCAGTCGCAGAAAAAAACTATGACGATCCAACTGCCATTCAGGAAATTGCCATTCCCTTGGTATTACAAAGGAATGATGTTATTGCCTCCGCTGAAACAGGAACGGGAAAAACTGCCGCTTTTGCCCTACCCATATTACAGCTATTATTTGATAAGCAGGAAACTTCGGAAAAAGGCAAAAAAATTAAGGCATTGATTATAAGTCCCACCCGTGAATTGGCATCGCAGATTCACGAGAGTTTTTTGGATTACAGCAAATACACGCATTTGACCTCAACTGTTGTTTATGGTGGAACAAAGATAGAACCGCAAATAGCTGCCTTAAGAAAGGGAGTGGATATCTTGGTAGCAACGCCAGGTAGGTTATTGGACCTTCACAAACAGGATATGGTCAATTTGGACTATGTGGAAACATTGGTCCTGGACGAGGCAGATCTAATGTTGGATATGGGATTTATAGATGACGTTAAAAAAATAGAGCGTCTATGCCCAAATGAAAAACAAACCCTCCTATTTTCGGCCACTATGCCTTTTAAAGTGGTGCAATTGGCCGATACCATTTTAAAAGATCCCAAGAAAGTAGCCGTTACCCCAACATCTTCGGCAGCGGCCACTGTACATCAGTTATTGTATTACACGCCAAAGCCCAATAAAATAGAACTCTGCCTTTACCTGCTTAGAAACACCATAAAGGGCAATATCCTAATTTTTAGACGTACAAAATACGGGGTGGACAAATTGGAAAAAACACTCCGCAACAACAACTTTAAGGTAGATAGCCTACACGGAGACAAGTCGCAGGACGAGCGCCAAGCAGCACTGGGGAAATTCAAGCAGGGAGTAACGAACATCCTTGTGGCTACGGATGTTGCCGCCCGTGGATTGGATATAGACGAGCTGGACGCCGTTATCAACTTTGACCTGCCCAATATACCGGAAACCTATGTACACCGTATAGGAAGAACTGGAAGAGCGGGAAACACGGGAACATCCTATGCCTTTTGTTCTGCCGATGAAAAGGGATATTTATCCACTATTCAAAAACTGATGCAAAAACACATCCAAGTTGTTGAGGACCATCCGTATCCCTTGGATCCCAAGGCCAAACCACAAGTACATAAAAAACAAGGCAGCAAACATAAAAAAGGCAGAAAGTCCGTAGCCTCCAAAAAGAAAAAGAAACGTTGGTATTAACAGGCATCGTTTGGAGCACAACAATGTTCATCCCATCGTAGAAAATGCCCTGTAAACCTATCAATTCACTACCTTTGTAGAAACACTTATAGTAAATAGTAATGGACAAAAAGATTATTGCCCCTTCCCTCTTGGCCGCCGATTTTGCCAACCTTCAACGCGATATTGAAATGGTAAACCACAGTGAGGCCGATTGGCACCACATTGATATTATGGATGGTGTTTTTGTACCAAACATCTCTTTTGGAATGCCCGTCCTGAAGGCAATAGCGGCCCATGCCACTAAAACCTTGGACGTACATCTAATGATCGTGGATCCGGATCGCTATATTAAGACCTTTGCAGAATTAGGTGCCAATAACCTGACCGTTCATTACGAAGCCTGTCCACATTTACACCGCACCTTACAAGCCATAAAAGCCGAAGGAATGGCAACAGGCGTGGCATTAAACCCACATACCAATATTAACTTATTGGAGGATGTTATAAATGATATCGATCTAGTTTGCATCATGAGTGTAAATCCAGGATTTGGCGGACAATCGTTTATCGAAAACACCTATGAAAAAATAAAGGCGTTAAAAGAACTCATAAATAGAAAAAGTGCCCATACCCTAATCGAGGTCGATGGCGGAGTTACCTCTAAAAATGCCAAGCAATTAATAGATGCTGGAGCAGATGTATTGGTTGCGGGTAGTTTTATCTTTAAGAGCGATGATCCTGCGCAAACCATTCACGAACTCAAAAAAATAGTAGGATAATGAAAATTTGGGATGTAGTAATTGTTGGAGGCGGGCCCATTGGCATTGCCTGTGGCTTGGAAGCCAAGAAAAAGGGATTGTCCTATATAATTCTTGAAAAGGGATGTATAGTTAATTCCCTATATAATTATCCCCTGAACATGCAGTTCTTTTCATCTTCCGAAAAACTGGAAATCGATGAAATTCCTTTTATTAGCATTGAGGCGAAACCCAAAAGAAATGAGGCGCTGGAATATTATAGACGTATCGTCACTTCCAATCATCTGAACATTGCACTTTTTGAAAAAGTAAATTCAATTAACAAAATTGATGGCCTCTTTAATATTGTCTCCGACAAGAATACCTATAACGCCACCAATGTAATCATTGCCACAGGTTTCTACGATATTCCGAACAGAATGAACGTTCCTGGAGAAGATTTAAAAAAGGTATCCCATTATTACAGGGATCCCCATTTCTATTCCAGTCAGAAAGTAGCGGTCATAGGAGCCAGTAATTCGGCCATAGACGCCGCCCTGGAGTGCTATAGAAAAGGGGCCGATGTATCCTTGATCATTAGGGGGCCGGAAGTAGGCCAACGGGTAAAATATTGGGTAAGGCCCGATATTATCAATAGAATTGAGGAAGGCAGTATAAAAGTCTATTACAATAGTACTGTTAAGGAAATTAAGGAGGATGAAATTATCCTGAATTCCCCTACCGGAACAATTGCCCTGGAAAACGATTACGTACTAGCACTTACAGGATATATGCCCAATTTTGGTTTCTTGGAAAAAATAGGAATACAATTGTCCGAGGATGAAAAAAGACTTCCCCAGTACGATCCGGAAACCATGGAGACCAATATTGATAATCTATACCTGGCAGGAGTAATTTGCGGAGGAATGGAAACCCATAAATGGTTTATAGAAAACTCACGGGTCCATGCCACAATGATTATGGACCATATTGCAAGGAAGGAGAAGTCGATCACTTCCTATCAAGATAAATAGGTTCAACAACCTTTTAATGGAGGCAGGTCGCGGTCTTAAAAAAGAAAAGGGAAGAACAAATATAGCCTATTGCCCTTCCCTTCTCTGGTTGTCATAAATGTGTTAATTGGACAGCCCCATTTTCTTTAGTCTGTCCAAGGCCTCAATATAATAGTAATCGGCATAGATCAGGGCCACATCAATTTCATGGCCCAAGGATTTGGCTCCTGTTGAATGTAACAAAAAGGAATCGGCCTTCCCTACTCCTGAATATTTATCGGAACTCAAGGATTCCAACATCCGCATAGCTGCATCAAAATATTGTTGCTGTTTGTTTTTATCTTCCACCAAAGTACTCAACTCCAGTAAGCCGGAAGCTACAACCGCTGCTGCAGATGCATCCCTTTCCTCCGTTTCTTTATTGGGTACGTCAAAATCCCAATGGGGAATATAATCTTCCGGAAGAAGTTCCAGATACTTATCTGTTAACTTCACCGCAAAATCCAAGAATTTTTTATCTCCCGTTTCCCTATACACCATAGAATACCCATATATTCCCCATGCCTGTCCGCGCGACCACCTACTATCATCCGCGTAGCCTTGTTTGGTATGTCTGTTCAATACTTTTCCGGATATAGAATCATATTCAATAACATGCCATGACGTGTAATCTGGCCTAAAATGATTCGCCATAGTAGTCTCCGCGTGTTTCACGGCAATATCATAAAACTCTTTACTGCCACCATTTTTAGCGGCCCAGAACAAGAGTTCCAAATTAAGCATATTGTCTATTATGGTAATATGCTGTTGCCAACGTGGGTGCATTTTATTGGACCAGGACCTAATAGTGCCTACATTGGGGTTAAACCTACTGGCCAAGGATTCGGCCGAAGTGAGAAGAATGTCCTTATACTCCTTTTTGTCTCCAAACAAATAGCCATTGCCATAGGCAGGGAACATCATAAACCCAATATCATGGTGTTCGGTAATCGTTTTAAAATCCTCAAAAACCTCTGTTCTTTTTATGGCCTCCTTCTTCCATTTATCGTCCTTGGTAAGATCGTACGTATACCATAGGATTCCAGGATAAAATCCGGAAGTCCAAACCAAACGCCCATTGGGAATTTCCTTCCATTCGGTTTCATTGGTTTCTATTAATCTTGGGTGTTTGGTTAGATCCGTAAGTTTGGGGACAGCTTGGTTTAATTGATCCTCACAGTTTTTAATTTCCTTGTCAAGATCAAAAGAATAGCCCTTGGCGCTCAGCTTACTTTCTTCTTTTATATTTTTGTTTTTAGACAAATTCTGACAACTTGCCAAACAGATAAGCAGGGATACTAAGAATAGTTTCATGGGATATTAGTTTTATTTATTTGTATTAATTTTCATCATATTAAAGATGTCACCAAAGGCTTTGAATATCATTTTCTAGAGGAATCACGTTCAATTAAGGACGACTTTAGAATTGTTGTTTTTACCATGTTGGCTTTGGCGCTGGGTGCCTTGCCAATTTCTTCCAATAATAACTTTGTGGCTATTTGCCCAATTTGAAAACCCGGCTGATCAATGGTGGTCAAGGAGGGATCTATTACCCCTGAAATAGGCTCGTTACTAAACCCTACTATGGCCATATTTTCCGGTACCTTTACTCCTTCATTCTTAAAATATTTCATTGCGCCTATGGCCGCAATGTCATTGGCAGAGAACAACCCATCTACCTTGTATGGCAAGGAAAGTAAGGTTTTTGCTCCTTCAGCCCCATCATTTTCCATGAGGCTGGAACGCAATACCAGTTCCGGTCTATATGGAATTTTGTGTTTTTCCAAGGCCTTTCTGTAGCCAGCGGTCCTATTCCTGTAAATGGCCAATTCCTGGGGCCCGGAAAAATGCCCAATATTTTTACATCCGTTTAAAATTAAATGCTCCGTGGCATCGAACCCGCCCTGAAAGTCATCGATCAGCACACTACTAATACCCTCTATCTCACAATGCCTGTCAAAAAATAGAAATGGGGTGCCATTATTTTTCATATTCAATAAATGGTCATATTCATCCGTTTCCATGGAAACGGATAACAATACTCCGTCCACCCGGTTTGCCAAAAGGGTCTCTACAATGTTGCGCTCCCGATCCAATTGTTCCAAGGACTGACAAATAATGACGTTATAGCCTGCATCATAGGCGGTTTCCTCAATCCCAGAAATTACGGATGAAAAGAAGTGACGGGATATCCTTGGCACGATCACCCCAATGGTATTGGTCTTATTTTTCCGGAGGTTTGAAGCCAGTAAATTGCGCTGATACCCCAATTCATTTGCCTTGGCCAATATTCTGTCCTTGGTCTTCTGGCTCACCCTAGGACTATTGTTCAATGCTCTGGAAACGGTAGAGGCATCTATCTTCAAGGCCTTGGCAATATCGTGTATTGTTGTTTTATTTTCCACAAATAATGGGTATCTTGACTTTCACAAATATATATATTTACAAATACAATCGATTGTATTTTGATGGATTTTTAATATATTTACGAACTAACTTAAGAAACACTTCTATATTTATCAATACATAAGAAACTAATAATTAGATATTTAGAATCATGAAAAACAATTACGAGGTTCGGTATGCCTGCTCTCCCAAGGAGACCAAAGCGTTGACCACAGAAGGATTGAGAAAAGAGTTCCTAATCCAAAATTTAATGGAAGCGGATACCATCAATTTGGTGTACACCCATTTCGACAGATATATAGTTGGAGGGGCAGTGCCCGTTAAAACCTCCTTAAAACTAGCTACTATAGATCCCTTAAAATCGGATTATTTTTTGGAGCGAAGGGAGATTGGCATCATCAATGTCGGCGGTGCCGGTTCTGTAACCGTCAATGGCCAGAAATATGGTTTGGACTATAAAGAGGCCCTGTATATTGGCAAAGAAAACAAGGAGGTTAGCTTCAGCAGTGACAATGCGGATAAGCCTGCCAAATTCTATTTAAATTCAACCCCGGCCCACAAGGTATTCCCTACCAAAAAAATAAGCAGGGCAGATGCGGAGATCGTAGAAATGGGATCTATGGAAACCGCCAATGCCAGAACTATAAGAAAATTGATCGTAAACAGTCTGGTAGAGACCTGTCAGGTTCAAATGGGAATGACCGAATTAAAACCGGGCAGTGTTTGGAATACTATGCCGGCACATGTACATGACAGGAGAATGGAAGTTTATTTCTATTTTGAAGTTCCGGAAGAGCAAGCCGTTTGCCATTTTATGGGACAGCCCCAAGAAACAAGACATATCTGGATGGCCAACAATGAAGCCGTAATTTCCCCACCATGGTCCATACACTCCGGTTCGGGAACCAGTAATTATACTTTTATCTGGGGAATGGCCGGTGAAAACCTGGACTATGGCGATATGGACCACTGCAAAATAAAAGACTTAAAATAACCCTCAGAAAACACTAATATGTCATTGAATCTATTTGATCTAACAGGTAAAACAGCACTGATTACTGGAGCTACTCACGGCCTTGGAAAAGCCATGGCCATTGGACTGGGAAAAGCAGGCGCTACCCTGGTCGTTAACGGAGCCTCCTCCCAAGAAAAATTGGACAATGCCGTTGCCGAATACAGCGCTTTGGGATTAAAGGCCCATGGCTACCTCTTTGATGTTACCAATGAAGCCAAGGTCATGGAAAATATCACCAAAATTGAAAAAGAGGTGGGACATATTGATATTTTGGTCAACAATGCCGGCATCATCAAGAGAATTCCCTTGGAGGAAATGGAGGTCGCCGATTTTGAAGAAGTGGTAAAAGTAGATTTGGTGAGTCCGTTTATCGTCTCCAAACATGTGGTAAAGGGCATGATTGCCAGAAAGCAAGGCAAGATCATCAACATTTGTTCCATGATGAGCGAATTGGGCAGAAATACCGTAGGCGCCTATGCCGCCGCCAAAGGCGGATTAAAAATGCTGACCCGCAATATGGCCACCGAATGGGCCAAGCACAATATTCAGGTCAACGGTATAGGACCAGGTTATTTTGCCACTGCACAGACCGCCCCTATAAGGGTGGATGGACATCCGTTCAATGATTTTATAGTGGGCAGAACCCCTGCCGGCAAATGGGGAGATCCGGATGACCTGCAAGGAGCAGCCATATTCCTAAGTTCCAAGGCAAGTAACTTTGTTAACGGACAAATAGTTTATGTAGATGGAGGCATATTGGCCACCATAGGAAAACCAGCGAATGAAAATTAAAACAACGGTAATGAAAATACTTTATAAAGCAATTCTTTTTTCCTTAGTGGCAATGCTGTCCCTAGCCTGTTCCGAAAAAGAAATACCCACCACAATCACAGTAAAAAACGTTCTTGACCAAGAGAGGGCTAAGGAGACCGTAGAACTCACCAAGTCCACGTTAAAAGTGGAGGACCTATCCACTGTTGGCATTAAGAATCTGGAAACCAATACCCTAGAAATTATCCAAACGGTAGATAATGATGGGGACGGAACTATGGACATAATCCTATTTCAACCCAGAATGGCGGCGAAAGGGGAAAGCAAGTTTGAAGTGGTCACAGTAGCACCAGGGGGAAACCCTACAGCAGAAGAGCTATGTTACTCCAGGTTTGTTCCGGAACGCACTGATGATTACACCTGGGAAAACAACAAGGTTGCCTTTCGGGTCTACGGACCCACCGCCCAGAAAATGGTAGAAGATAAGGTACCTGGTGGCACTTTGTCCAGCGGTGTCGATGCTTGGTTGAAGCGGGTAGACTACCCCATAATTGATAAATGGTATAAAGAGGAATTGAGCGGCGTAAGTAGTTATCACAAGGATACCGGCGAAGGCCTGGATGATTTTCACGTAGGCGCCAGTCGTGGGGTTGGCGGTATTGCTGCCAAGGTAGACACCACCTTCTACTATTCCAAAAACTATACGCAATGGCGTACCATTACCACTGGCCCTATTAGGACCAGCTTTTATTTAGAATACGCAGCTTGGGACGCCGATGGAAAGACCATCAAAGAATCCAGGATCATAAGCTTGGACCTAGGCCAAAATTTATCCAAATTCAATATCAATCTAGAAGGTGTAGATGATATTTACGCCGGACTCACCCTACACGAAAAGGACGGTGAAGTTAGCGGGAATATAGAAAAGGGATGGGTAAGCTACTGGCAACCCCATGGAGATTCGGAATTGGGTACGGCCATCCTTGCCCCCAAGGATACTTTCATCGATTTTGAAAAGTACGATGTTCCCACCAAGGACCTAAGCAATGCCTACGCCCATTTGAAAGTTAAAAACAAGGAAGTAACCTACTACGCAGGCTTTGGATGGAAAAAAAGCGGTCAGTTTAACAGCAACGCGGAATGGGAGCAGTATTTAAACACCTTTTCCGAACAGATCCAACACCCCTTGGAAGTTACCGTAACTCCATAGGCATTAGCTTCTTACGAACACTATATTGGGCAATACCCATAGGTGCATAAAATGCCTTGGGGTATTGCCTTTATTAAGTTCAAATTTTAACTTCAATTTGTGTTTTCCATCAGAAGTATCCCTGGTTTATATGCGTAAATTTATAAGACAAAAGGCGCGATATGGACCTACAAAAACTGGAAAGGGAACTCGAAAATATATATGAAACACTTTTAAAGCATGAGTCCACCGCGGACAGGATAGCCGCTTCGGTACATCCTCAATATAGGTCCAGCGCCAAGAACCTTTACCGCTATTTGCTGCTTCGCAGTGTGGACATCCGCAAGCTTCAGAGCGATCTATCCGAATTAGGGATATCCTCATTGGGAACTGGAGCTGGTTATGTTTATGAAAATATCTCCAATGCCCTTAAGCTGGTTAAATTATTGAATGGAAAAATTTGGGAAAGGAATAGCGACTTGGAGGCCCTTGGGTTTGCAGGTAGCAAGAATTTATTGATGGATCATGCCAATGACCTCTTTGCGTCCGACCATGGGGAAAGGGATACCGAAATAATGGTTACCATGCCCGATGAGGCAGCCACCAATAAAAAACTTATTAAGAAGTTGCGTTCTGCAGGTATGGGCATTGCCCGATTAAACCTTAGCCATGGCAATGAAGCGCTTTGGAAAAAAATCCTGGCCAAAATAAAAGCTGTTTCCAATGAAAGTGATCCCCTAATCCATATTTATATGGACCTACCGGGACCAAAAATAAGAATCAGCAATATCTACCTTAAAAAGGATACCGGAAAAGCCTGGGATACCGTCCCGTTCGTAAAGATTGGCGAAGGGGATAAATTATTACTGATAAAGCATAACTCCCCTCTTGTTTCAGGGAGCCAAAAAAAGATATCACTACCTCAGGAAACGGTCCTAGTGGAAGTTTCCCTGCCACAAATTATTGACGACCTTAAAAAGGGGCAGGCAGTATTTTTTGATGATGGTGCCATAGAGGCCAAAGTACTAAGCCTCAACGAGGATACCGCATCACTGGTGGTGAAAAAATGCCACAAGAAAAAACTAAGGCCAGGGAAAGGTATCAATTTACCGGATACCCATCTCAACCTGCCTTCCCTAACTCCGGAAGATGTACAGCTATTGCCATTTATAAGTGCTAATGCAAACCTTATGGGCTATTCCTTTGTGCGAAATGCGAATGATGTGGCCATCCTCTATGAGAAACTTGAGCAATTAGGGGATAAGGATACTGGGGTGGTCTTAAAAATAGAGAACAGGGCGGCATTCGAGAATCTACCAGCCATCCTTTTCAGCGCTATGAAAAGACCCAAAATAGGAGTCATGATCGCCAGGGGCGATTTGGCGGTGGAGATAGGCTTTGAACGCATTTCCGAGGTGCAGAACCAAATACTGTGGTTCTGCGAGGCAGCGCAGATACCCGTCATCTGGGCTACCCAAGTGTTGGATACCATGGCCAAGAAGGGCATGGCCACAAGGGCTGAAATTTCCGATGCTACCATTAGTGCACAGGCAGAATGTGTCATGCTCAATAAGGGACCTTTTATAGTAGAAGCCACCAAAACCTTAAAGAATGTGTTACAGCGCATGGAAGCCCATTCCCAAAAATCCAAAAAAACCTTACGGGCTCTAAAAGTGGCCAAAATGGGACTTAAAAATATTCATAAAGATTTTCCCGTGAAGTAATGGTATCCAAAAATTCACCTATTAATAAAAGGAAACATTTGAAGGATAAGATTTGCTATATTAGACTGATATAATGGGGATATAGTTTGTTGTTCCTATATACGTATGTTCGAAATGTCAAAAAAAAATGAAGAAACTATTATTCCTATCCCTATTATTTATCAACTTCGGATTTGCCCAAAGTGGATTTATAGAAATAGAAATCAGGGATTCTATTAGAATAAAACCAAAAAAATTTGAATATCATGTTCAGATTAGTGAATCGAAGTTTGACAGATTGGATGCCAATGGGTTAGCTGGTACAGATTCGACAAAAATAAAAATGCGCGAAAAGTACAAGGAACTTGAAGTATTTCTTGAAAATAAAAAGTATAAAACCAGGCCCTTAAATAATTCTGAATTTCAAATTCACGATTATGCCGGATTTTGGAAATTAGGCTTTGCCGT
This sequence comes from Arenibacter algicola, assembly GCF_018860365.1. Taxonomy (GTDB): domain Bacteria; phylum Bacteroidota; class Bacteroidia; order Flavobacteriales; family Flavobacteriaceae; genus Arenibacter; species Arenibacter algicola_B. Next base: position 6,645 of record NZ_JAHKPO010000003.1, on the reverse strand, counting down.
TGAATTACAAAATTCCAAAGAGCTGGAAAAACTGACTACGGAATTGAAGTCGTTGGATTATATCTCCGGGTCTGTTGGTGGAATTGAATATGGAGACACCGAATTGTCCGAAAAAAGATTGTTTTCGAAGATCTTGGCAAAAGCAAAAAGAAAAGGACAAATGATTGCTGACCTCACAGGACAGAAACTGGGTAAGATTATTGAATTAAAAGAAGGTAAGGATCTGGATGAAAATATAAGTTTATCATACGGGGCCGCTTACCTAAGTTCTCTACAAAATAAAAATTGGGATGTTAGTAAAAACATCTTATTTGGTCATCAATGGAAAACAGTAATGATAAAATTTAGTGCGGAATAATAATGCTGGCCACATTCCCCGCCAGTGCAAGCCCGCCTAGCCGTCACGAAGGCCTGACATAGTCACAGACCCTAGAATATTTATTAATCAAGAACAAATAAGAGTAGCTCCCGTATTGTACATAGCTTGAGCGTGGGAGTAATTCCACTGATTAAGAAACTCCATTAATTTCTTAAGCCAATGGGTTAATCTTATGTAGGAAATTATGCTAATTTTATCTGTTAGTCACTATTCTAAACCCCCAGCTGGCGCGAGCGTCACGCTCGTGACATAGTAGACAAATAGGCAAAAGTACTTTTAGAGTTAGTCTGCCTAGCCGTCGGGCAGGCCTGCTATAATCCTATAGACCGGGAAGTTCAAATTTGACAAACTTTCGCTTTTAGCAGGTCGGTATCCAATACCAAATAAGTTGCAGGGATATCCTTTAGCTCTCCTCCGTGATACCCCATTACAGCCCCTGGATTGATCAATAGGGTGTCGCCCACCATTTCATCGTTAACAACGGTATGGTTATGTCCATAGCACACTATGTCGAACCCTCCATTCTCTGCAATTGCTCTACCTATTTCAGGGTAGTGGTTCATGGCCAACGATCTACCGCCCAAGTCGCCTCTAAAATATTCTCCGTGAATGTGAATATTCGGATATTTCTTAGAATTCTCTATGATAGCCGCAACATCCCCATCGTTATTGCCCAATACCATATGGATAGGATTGGAATACGCACGCCCCAATAAATGTATGACAAAGGGCGAACAAAGGTCACCACAAAAAAGCATCGCTTCCGTAGATTGTAGTTCCGGCAGGGATAAGGCTTTTTGCAGGTTCCAGATGTTATCGTGGATATCGGAAATTACGGTGATTTTCATGTGCAGTATCTATAGTATTCTCAAAACAGTAACTCAGCTTTTAATCCATCCATTAATTAAACTAAGTTTATTTTTTAGAAATTTCAGGATAAATTATAAGCATGTCTTTTTTTATTATTTTGCCTATTGCAGGCCTTGTACCTGAAAAACCATTAAATTCACTCGCTGTTGCGAGCCTTGGTCGCAGATACATGAATAATCATCCATTTAGGACAAACAAATTTAGTACATTTTTAATATGGGACCCTATAAGACGTTTGAAACAGAAAGGTTAATCCTAAAACCTACCTTAGAAGAGGATGCAGCGTTTATTTATGAGCTGTTCAACACTCCCAAATGGCTTAAAAACATTGGGGATAGAAATATTGGCTCGCCCGAAATGGCAAAAGAGTATATTTTAACCAAGATGCAACCGCAACTGGAACGACTTGGATTTTCCAATTATACCCTCATAAGAAAAACGGACAAGGTAAAAATTGGATGTTGTGGATTATATGATAGGGAGGGATTGGAAGGCATCGATATTGGATTTGCCTTTTTACCTGAATATGAAGGCAAAGGTTTTGCCTTTGAAGCCGCCGACAAATTAAAAAATGTAGCCTTCAAGGAATTCGGGCTCCATGCCATTAGTGCCATCACCTCCAAACACAATGTTGCCTCCCAAAGATTGTTGGAAAAACTTGGTTTGGCCTTAGCGGGAACAACAACACTTCCTAACGACATGGAAGAATTACTCTTATATAAAATTGAAAAATAAAATTTGCCACTCCAAAGAACAACGTATTATGGGCCAATAACAACTCTAGACCCTATAGCACTTGAAAAGAGACATTAGAATTCCCCAAAGCCTTAAAGAGAAAAAGGATTAAGTAAGGTTTTGAAAGGATGGATAGGGTTCCTAAATTCGTCTTACCGCATCAGTTCACCCTCTTAAACAGCAACAAACGCATATCCATAACCTCTTTCCCAGGTATTTTCAGCGCTTTGAGCACCAGGTTGCCCCTACCCTTTCTCAAGCTAATTTTCCCTAGATCCATAGGAATAAAGTCCTTGGTATAGGATTCAATTCTGGGGTCTCGGTCCCGATCTGCCCCAACTAGCGGGGGATCATGGGCCTTCGTAATAGTCGCCTTTAGGGAACTCTCCCCTAAGCGTAATTCAAATTGGGAACCCAAGTCCTTTTCTTTGGCGGTATAATAGAGCTCCACCTCAAACTCCCCGTCGGCCAGCACTTCCACATCCCAGCTGATACTATCCTTAGTGCTTTTCCAATTTGTAAAAAAGGTATCGTTGGGATGCCTATTACTCCGTTCTATATTGCCACGTGCTACCCCATCCCTGGCAGGAATCTGGGTGTACACATAATCAGGATGCCCCAAAGTAAAGGGTCGATCCTCTGTCTCTTTGGATTTTGACAGTACTTCTTGCAGCCAATCTCTTTTTAACTGTTTCAAAGAATCTGCAAGCTGCAGCAGGTTCCCGGAAAGGTCTGTGGTCTGTCCGCCATCCTTTTCCATATCATAAAGTCTGTCCTCACTATCCAAGCGATATTTTTGCGTACGGATACTTGTACCACTGTTCCAATGATTATAGACCACACGATTGTCCCAATTGGGGTTATCCTCCAGGAGTAACGGCTTCAAGCTTTTCCCGTCCAAGGGTTTCTGGGTATTCAATTCAATTTGGGCCAAATCCGTTAAGGTGGGCAATAAATCTATGGAACTTGCTATTTTTGAAATATGCTTGCCTTTAGGTAGCTTATTCTTCCATTGCATCACCAAGGGGGAACGTACCCCGCCCTCATCAGTGGATCCCTTTTTGCCGCGCATTCCCGCATTCCATCGCCATCCGTTTGGTCCGTTGTCCGATAGGTATATCACCAAAGTATTTTCTTCCAGTTGCAGGTCCCTTAGTTTATTAAATACCCTGCCCACATTATAATCTATATTTTCCACCATGGCCAGGGCCGCCCTGGTAAAATTCTCGTTCTCCTCCTCTTCCCCATGGTATTTCATGGCAAGTTCCTTGTCCTTGAAGTTGTTCCAAAATTCATCGGGTACCTGCATGGGACTATGGGGAGTATTAAATGGCAGGTACAGGAAAAATGGCTGCTCCTGGTTCCTATCCATAAATTCCAATCCTTTGTTGGTAAGATCGTCAATTATAAAGCCGTCACCTTTTACTATTTCCCCGTTGTGCTCCAACATGGGACTAAAATAATTGCCCCAATGCCCGGAACAAAAGCCATAAAAATCATCGAAACCCCTAGCATTGGGATGATAAGGGGGTTGCATGCCGTTATGCCATTTTCCATAAGCGGCAGTGGCATATCCGGCCTCCCTAAAGACTTCGGCTATTGTGGTTTCATCCAGATTTAAGCGTTCGCCACCCGAAGAAGTGGAATAGACCCCTACCCTTGGAAAATAACGGCCAGTGAGCAGTTCGGCCCGAGTAGGTGAACAAACGGGACTAACATAAAAATGATCGAACATGACCCCATTTTGGGCTATGGCATCTATGTTGGGGGTTGCTAGATTGGTATTTCCAGTAATGCCCAAATCTCCCCAGCCTTGATCGTCGGCCAAAATGAGCACAATGTTGGGTTTATGATTGCGTTGGGTATTGGAAGTGGATTCTGGTTTTGCCTTTTCCTTGCAAGCCAGTGGTATTCCCAATATGGCCAAGGCCATACACTTCACTAAAATATTCCTCATTTGGCCGTTTTTTAATTGGTTGGATTTTGGAAGTATAAGATAAGAAACTTAATGGATTACTATGCATATGGCCTAAAACCAACATTGGAAGTCTTTTCCCTATCCTTCTTTTCTTTTTGTACTTCAGGCCGCATGGGTCAAGCGTAAGTTATGAGGTCTTGTATTAGCTAAATCAAAGAATCGATTCTTGAAAGAATTCTTCCCCTAAACAGATATTATTAACCAAAAATAGTTGAATTTAGAGCTGACCTAAAAAGGGTACATCAATAGGATGAAAGATTTTTTTGAACACTTCAGACACGAATTTGAATTGCCATTGGAAAATCCGGTGCTGATATTTTCTTTAATCCTCTTTATTATTCTGTTGTCGCCCATTCTACTGAGAAAATTAAATATTCCTGGAATAATTGGTTTAATTATTTCTGGTGTGGTAATCGGACCTTTTGGCCTAAATATTCTGGAAAAAAATTCAGCCATTGACCTGTTCTCCACTATTGGCCTGCTGTATATCATGTTCATAGCTGGTTTGGAACTGGATATGAACGAGTTTAAATCCAATCGAAACAAAAGCCTTGTATTTGGATTTTTTACCTTTATTTTTCCGTTAACCATCGGTTTCCCCGTTTGTTATTTCTTTTTGGAGTATGACTTTAATGCCAGTTTTCTTACTTCCAGCATGTTTGCCACCCATACACTGGTAGCATATCCTATCGTGAGCAAACTGGGGGTTTCAAAAAATCAGGCTGTAGCCGTTACCGTAGGCGGAACCATATTGACGGACACCGCCGTACTTATCATTCTAGCTGTAATTATGGGAAACAGTCAGGGCAATTTGAATATGGCTTTTTGGATCCAATTGGGAATTTCATTAACTATCTTTTCTGCAATAATGTTCCTTATAGTTCCAAGGATTGCGAATTGGTTTTTTCGTAAACTGGAAAGTGAAAAACACTCCCATTATATCTTTGTCCTTTCCATTGTTTTCTTTGCCGCATTTATGGCCGAATTAGCAGGTGTTGAGCCGATTATTGGAGCATTTGTGGCAGGATTGGCCCTAAATAAACTTATACCCCATTCCTCGGCCTTGATGAATAGAATACAATTTATAGGCAATTCCCTGTTTATTCCCTTTTTCTTAATAAGTGTTGGAATGTTGGTTGATGTTAGTGTTATTCTAAAAGGTGAAACGGCACTTATTGTGGCAGGAACACTTTCGGTGGTAGCACTTTTTGGCAAATGGTTTGCAGCTTTGGTTACTCAACTAGCCTTTAAATACTCCAAAACCCAACGTCAGCTTATTTTTGGATTGAGCAGTTCCCATGCAGCTGCAACCTTAGCGGTAATTTTAGTAGGCTATAAAGCTCAAATTCTAGATGAAAACATCCTAAACGGCACCATAATACTTATTTTAATTACTTGTGTTGTTGCCTCATTTGCCACAGAAAAAGCCGCTAAAAAACTTGTGGTGGAGACAGAAGACGATACCACGGGACCACTGAAAGTAAACGGTTTGGATAACGAGCACATTTTATTACCAATTGCCAATATTGGCAACATGGAAAAACTGCTGGAGTTTTCAATATTTATCAAAGGAAAAAAATCGGCCAATCCCCTATCGGTCCTCTCGGTGGTTTCCAATAACAACGAAGCTGAAAACAATATTCTAAAAGCCAGAAAAAAACTGGAAGAATTTGTAGAACAAGCCTCTGCAACGGAAACAAAAGTAAGTATCATTGCCACAATCGACCACAATGCGGCCAGCGGAATATCCCGTATTGCAAAAGAAATAATGGCAGACATCATTGTTTTGGGGTGGCCAAAACGTACCGGATTTATTGACAAACTTATTGGGGAAAAAGTGGACAGCATTATAAGCAACACCGATAAAACCACTATTATTTGTCATTTTGAAAAGCCATTGGTATCCCATAAAAGAATTGTAATTGCGGCCCCGCCCTTAACCGAACATGAGAACGGCTTTGAACTTTGGTTTAGCAAAATGGCAAAATTGGCCCAAGAATTAAGCATTCCTATACAGCTGTACTGCAATGAATCTACCTTAAAATCTATTAGAAAGTTGGTTAAAGATTCTAAAATATCGGCTACAATTACTTCTAGTCTTTTCAGTGATTGGGAAGATTTCCAGGACCTCTCAAAAAACGTAAGGGAAAATGATCTATTTGTTTTGGTTTCTGCCCGTGAAGGTGCTGCATCCCATATGGTTATGCTCGAAAATCTCCCGTCCAAAATGGAAAAACATTTCCCCAATAATAGTCGACTTATCATTTACCCCCAACAGTTCGTTCAGAGTTTTGGAAGCAAGCGATATGATCAGATCAACCCTGAACCGCTCAACAAAGGAATTGAAACCATACAAAAGATTGGCAAGGGCATTGGTAATATTTTTAAAAAGGATAACAAGGAATAATCTGCAGGAAGTATTTCTATAACCTAGCTGTTTGCCGCAGTATTCTAGAAGGTCTAAAAAGCAATGAAAAATCTAGTAACACCCTATCACAGGACCTAGGGATTGGCTGCGTTCATCCCTACAAAGCTCCGCTTTGAAAACCACAAAAAGTTGCACTTCGCTATACTTCAATACAACCCGCACCGCCCGGAACAGGACCTAGGGATTGGCTGCGCCCTTCCCTACAAAGCTCCGCTTTGAAAACCACAAAAAGTTGCACTTCGCTATACTTCAAAA
>NZ_JAHKPO010000028.1 GCF_018860365.1 Arenibacter algicola | reverse complement strand
CCAGATTTTGGACTTGATCCATTTTTAACTCTTTGAATTTATCCCAATCGATTAATGCTGTATTAAGGACTGAAGCCTAAATATTAAAGTAGAAGATGGGTTGAATCAAGTATGGGAAGATTTTTATGAGGTTATCAAATAAATCCATATTCAACATACAAAATCGAAAAATGAATTGTTTTAAACTTGTTGTACCTATGTTGTACCCAATACAATCAAAAAAGCCCTCCCATCTGGGAAGGCTTGATTTTACTAGTGGTCCCACCTGGGCTCGAACCAGGGACCACCTGATTATGAGTCAGGTGCTCTAACCAACTGAGCTATAGGACCATTTCCTTTTTTGCTTCCAGCTTCAAATACGCTTATTTGAAAAAGCAATCGGGAACCGCAAATTGCGGATGCAATATTACTACTTATTTTTCAACGCTGCAAACAAAATTACAAGCTTAATTGGGCTTAGCTATACACTACCGCCGCAAATATCATTCCTCTCCGCTTTGGGGAGTTGCAGAGGAATCTTCCTGGCAAAGCTCTATCAGCACCCCATTGGTACCCTTAGGATGTAAAAAGGCCACCAATTTGTTGTCCGCACCCTTTTTGGGAATTGTATTTAAAACCGTAAATCCTTCTTTGGCCAAACGCTTTATTTCAGCTTCTATATCGTCTACAGCAAAAGCAATATGGTGCACCCCTTCTCCCCTTTTCTGCAAAAATTTTGCTATAGGGCTATTGTCATCAGTCGCTTGTAACAATTCTATCTTATTGGGACCAGCTTTAAAAAAAGAGGTTCTTACCCCTTCCGATGCTACTTCCTCAATTTTATAATGGGGCACCCCCAATATTTTTTCAAACAAGGCATTGGAGGTTTCCAAATCATGTACCGCTATACCCAAATGTTCAATTTTGTTCATATTCACCCTTTTTATACTATCCCAAATTCATTGGATTCCGTAATGGCCCCTCCTGCCCTTTCTTTCAAAAATACCACATTACCCATAATCCAAAGCTAATCGGTACCCAATCATAGAATCTATATAAATATATCGTATTTTTGTGCCATGGAGACACAAAGACAGAAGAAAATAGGCGGGGTCATACAAAAAGATATAGCCGATATTTTACAACGTGCGGCCACCGATGGCGGACTAAAAGGTACGTTAATTTCGGTATCCAAAGTGTCGGTCACCACAGACCTTTCCATTGCCAAAATATATGTGAGCATTTTTCCTGCTACCAAAGGCAAGGAATTATTGGAAGGCATTAAATCCAATCAGCCCATGATAAAGCACGAACTGGCGCAACGTACTAGGCATCAGTTAAGGAGGGTTCCAGAACTTTTGTTCTTTTTGGACGATTCCTTGGAATATATAGACGGCATTGAAAAATCGCTAAAGGGCGAAGAAAACCCTGTTAAGAATCCTGATCTGTTGGAAAAAAGGAAAAAATCATAAGATTGAACTTCCCTTTATACATAGCAAAGCGGTACTTACGTTCCAAGAGTAGCCAAAATGCCGTAAACATCATCAATTTTATTACATTTCTGGTCATCGTAATTGGATCGGCAGCCCTTTTTATTGTGCTCTCCGGTTTTGCCGGACTAAAAACCTTTAGCCTTTCCTATACCAACATGGTAGATCCCGATCTTAAGGCATTACCGCTAACCGGCAAATTCTTTAGCGTATCGGAATCCCAGGACCAGGCACTTCAACAACTGAATGGCGTTGTGGCCTATTCCAAGGAAATTGAGGAAAAGGTTTACCTGACCCATGACCAAAAGGCCCATATTGCCTATATAAAAGGAATAGATTCTACCTTTTTAAAAACTACGCCCATAGATAGTAGCCTGTACTTTTATGGAGATTGGGCCATAAACGGCTTACAGGGGGTAGCCGGACAAGGAATTGTTAATCTATTGGGATTGAGCATCAACAATTTTCGGAGTCCGTTGGTCATTCGTGTCCCCAAACCGGGAAAGGGCCTCTTGGGCCAACGCTTGTTAAAGGACAGTTATAATGAGACCAACCTGGTCATAAGTGGTATATACCAGATTGAGGAGGAACTGGACAGAAAATATGTCTTCGCGGACCTGCCCATGGTACAGGCCCTGTTGGAAAAGGACAGTACCCAGATATCCGGTATAAACTTTAAATTCAAGGACGCCGCCAATATTGCTGATCTGAGACAGCAAATTGAAGCTATTTTTCCAGGTCAGGTCGTACTAAAAGACCGCAGGGAATTGAACAGTACCCTGCATAGAATGTTAAATACGGAGAACCTTGCCACCTATCTTATTTTTACCCTAGTACTTATCATTGCCCTTTTTAATGTGGTGGGCGCCATCATCATGATGATTCTGGACAAGCAGCAGAACTCCAAGACCTTGTATAACTTGGGTACTACCATAAAGGCACTTCGTAAAATATACTTTGTACAGGGTATATTGGTAACGGGATTGGGCGGCCTGATCGGTGTATTTTTGGGTTCCTTGTTAATATGGTCCCAATTGGCCTTTGGATGGTTAAAAATAACGCCTAGCCTGTCCTATCCAGTGGAATACAGCTTGATCAATGTTTTGATAGTATTGGCCACCATTATTGTCTTGGGCATAATTGCCTCCTTGATCGCCAGCAGTAGGATCAATAAAAAATTAATAGCACACTAGCCTACAAATTCGAAATCTCCGAATTTTTCCATTACCTCATCAAAAGCCTCAAAGACATCTACCGAATGATCACTGGTGACCATCTTCATACGGTACTCCTTAAAATTTGGTATTCCCTTAAAATAATTGGTATAGTGCCTGCGGGTTTCAAAAACACCCAATTGTTCCCCTTTCCAATCTATGGCCATTTGTAAATGACGACGGGCAGCATTAACCCGTTCCTCCATGGTGGGGGGAGCGGCATGTGTTCCTGTTTTAAAATAGTGCTTCACTTCTTTAAAGAACCAAGGATACCCTATACTGGCTCTACCTATCATGGCTCCGTCCAAGCCATATTCGTCCCTCATTTTCATGGCCATTTCAGGAGAATCCACATCACCATTTCCAAATACCGGAATATGCATACGCTGGTTGTTCTTTACCTCTGCTATAGGTCTCCAATCGGCTTCCCCCTTGTACATCTGTACCCTAGTTCTGCCGTGAATGGATATGGCCTTGCAACCTACGTCCTGTAGCCGCTCTGCAACCTCAACTATTTTAATGGAATCGGAATCCCAACCCAAACGCGTTTTTACAGTAACGGGCAACTTGGTATGCTCTACCATAGCCTTGGTCAAGGAAACCATTAGGTCTATATCCTTGAGGATTCCGGCCCCAGCACCTTTACAGACCACTTTTTTTACGGGACATCCAAAATTGATATCGATAATATCGGGCCCGGACTTTTCCACTATCTCTACAGATTGTAGCATGGAGTCCAGGTTGGCCCCAAAAATCTGGATCCCTACCGGACGTTCCTTTTCATAAATATCCAACTTCATTACGCTTTTGGCAGCATCCCGGATAAGGCCTTCCGAGGAGATAAATTCTGTGTACACCACATCTGCTCCCTGCTCCTTGCACAAGGCACGGAAGGGTGGGTCACTAACATCTTCCATTGGTGCAAGCAACAATGGGAAATCCGGTAATTGAATGTCTCCTATTTTAGGCACAGTATATATCCTTTAATTTTTGGGACTGCAAAATTACTGAAAAATTCTATAATCCTAAATTTCAAGGGATAAGAATAGTTTAACAGCTAAACGGAACGAATAACACAGTTCAATTTTAAATACACTTTGATCCTAATAATGCATAGGGAGATTTAATTATAGAGTAAATTAGCCCTCATGTTATCTCTTATTTCCTTACCATACGAGCCAATTCTGTTTGGCATAAAGGTCAATATGCACTTGGTTTTGGAATATTTGGCTTTTTTTGTTGGTTTCCGATATTATCTCTATTTAAGAAAGCGCACAACGGACGCCATCTCCACCAATAACCGTTTGTCCATAATTATTGGTGCCATATTCGGGGCATTATTCTTTTCAAGACTTATGGCCTTTTTAGAAAACCCACCCCTACACTATTCCCAAGGCATAATACCCCTCCTTAACAACAAAACTATTATGGGCGGACTCTTTGGTGGGTTATTGGGTGTGGAGCTGGTAAAAAAAGTGATCGGGGAAAAGCAGTCTTCCGGGGATCTGTTCACCTTACCCATTATTGTTGGTATCATAATAGGTAGATTGGGCTGCTTTTTGGCAGGAACAAAGGAATTTACCTTCGGGAAAGAAACTAACTTTTATTTTGGTATGGATTTAGGGGACGGACTTTCCAGACATCCTATTGCGCTTTATGAGATAGTTTTTTTACTAGGTCTGTTCTTCCTGATCCAACAACTTCAGAAATCTAGACAACCCCTTAAAAAAGGTAGCCATTTCAAAATTTTCATGATCGGGTACTTTTCGTTTAGGTTTATGTTGGAATTTTTAAAACCCAATTCCTATTTCCTATTTGGCCTGAGCAGCATTCAATATTTATGTTTACTTTGTTTGCTGTATTATTATAAATCCATTGGAGAAGCCATTCGTTATGCCTACAAGAAACTATACCTACTATGATTTTACCCTAAGTCTTTGCCCCGAATGCTTAAGACGGGTAGATGCCAAGATCGTCTTTGAAGATGAAAAAGTATACATGCTTAAAAATTGCAGGGAGCATGGAAGATCAAAAGTGATCATTGCTGATGATATTGCGTATTACAAAAATATACGGAACTACAACAAGGCTTCCGAATACCCAAAGACCTTTAACACCAAAACCCATTATGGCTGCCCTTATGATTGCGGACTTTGTCCCGACCATGAGCAACACTCCTGCCTAACCGTCGTAGAAGTTACAGACCGCTGCAATCTTAGCTGCCCTACCTGCTATGCGTCCTCTTCGCCACACTACGGAAGACATAGGACACTGGAAGAAATAAAAAAGATGTTGGATGTTATTGTAAAAAACGAAGGTGAGCCCGATGTGGTGCAGATCAGCGGCGGTGAACCTACCATACATCCACAATTTTTCGAAATATTGGATTATGCCAAGTCGTTACCCATTAGGCATCTTATGGTAAATACAAACGGTATTGAAATTGCCAAGGATTTTGCCTTCGCGAAAAGGCTGGCCACTTACGCTCCGGACTTTGAAATTTATCTACAGTTCGACTCTTTGGACGATAAAGTTCTAAGAACGCTCCGCGGTGCCGATTTAAAACAGACCAGACTAAAGGCTCTTGAACATCTAAATGCACTTAACCTGTCCACCACCTTGGTGGTTACCTTGCAGAAAGGTTTGAACGACCATGAAATGGGCTCCACTATAGATTTTGCACTTAAACAAAAATGCGTTCGTGGAGTAACTTTTCAGCCTACCCAAATTGCTGGAAGGCTGGAAAATTTTCAGGTCCATGAAAATAGGATTACCATTACCGAGGTTAGACGCAAGATTTTGGAACAATCTCCAATTTTTGAACCGGACGACCTAATTCCCGTTCCCTGCAATCCAGATGCACTGGTCATGGGATATGCCCTAAAGATTGGGGAAGAGGTAACACCTTTGACAAGATTTATAAATCCGGACGACCTGCTAAATAGTGGTAAGAATACCATTATCTATGAACAGGACGAACAGCTACACGAAAAAATGATACAGCTTTTCAGCACAGGAAACTCGGTTGAAAAAGCTTCGGAAAATTTAAAATCCATCATGTGCTGTCTTCCCGAAATCGATGCCCCCAATATGGGCTACGACAATTTATTCAGAATTATTATCATGCAATTTATAGATGCCTATAATTTTGACGTTCGGGCCATTAAAAAGTCTTGCGTACACATCGTTAACAAAGATTATAAAATTATACCCTTCGAAACCATGAACCTCTTCTACCGGGACGATAAAATACAACGTCTAAACGAACTAAAAGCGGAAGCGGAACACAACCAATAATTAAATAATATAAAATTGCTTCTCCTCAATAACCCTACAGTCCATGGTTTGGCATAAAGTGGGTAGTGCGGTAAATCTTAATTGTGAAAATTACATGTGACCCCATTTTTCTCCAAGGTCTAATATAATTTTATGGTATATTTAATCTTCAATTTTAGCTATGTATATTTTATCCCTTCCTTTAGAAGTAGGTAACCTAGACGGACTAGTGGCAATCCTTTTTTTGATAATGTTCGGTCCGGCAATTCTATTAATAATAATCGGCTTTATATTGCGGTCCAAGCAGAAGAAAAAAGCCGGCAAGATATTATTTATTTTGGCCGGAGTTTATATGCTGGTCAGCCTTGGGGTTTGTGGAGCCTTGTTGGGCGGATTTTAGAGCCTGTCCCGTTCATCCGTATCTTTGGATTTATAGTTGTCCCTAATCTTCATATTGCCAAAGTTATACCTAAATCCAAGTGAAAATACCCTCCCGTCCGGTTTATATATGGATGTATTGTCCTGATTGCCGTACTTACGGGTGTTTGTTAGTTTAAACTGCTTAAGAACATCGGTAAGGCCCATAGTTATGGTTCCTTTTTTACCCCAAATATTCTTTTTCAAGGAAATTCCCCATTCATTGTAGTACTCCTGTCTGGAATTCCCAATAACGATAGGAGAAACGTAGCTGTAATTAAGGCTGGCCGTTAAAGAACGGTCTTCCAGCAGGGTAAAATTATTATTTAATTGAATTAAAAGCGTCCACTGGCCCTGGTCCAAGCTTTGTTGCGATAGAATATCGGTAAAACGCTCTGCCCCATAGTAGTAGGAAGATAAAAAATAGGTGTCCCAGGAATTGGATATCTCGTTCCTATAAATAAAATCCACTCCGTAGGCCAACTCCCTATCAACATTATCCGTAATAAATCTCAGTAGATTGCTTTCGTTTTCCTGAAAGGTCAACAAACGCATAATATTCCTATGATATCTATAAAAAAGCTCCAAAGTGTAATCCCTATCATACGTATAGGAGAGTATCACCGAATTCTTAAAGGACGGCTGAAGATTTACATTGCCCTCTACCACGGAATTATTACTTTGAAATACCTGAAAAGGATTAATCTTATTGTAGCTGGGCCTAATGATGCTTCTTTTATAACTGGCACCAAATCTATGTTTTACATTGGGGTTAAATTGTAAAAATAGGGTAGGGAACAATTCCAAATAATGATTCTTTATCTTGTCGGTACTCAAACTAAAATCGCCTTTAGTATTCGTATATTCAGCTCGCAACCCGGATTTCAACGTCCAATTGTTCCATTTCGCATCAAAACTGACGTAGCCCGCAAAAATTTCTTCGTCGTAAAAAAATGTGCCTTCCTCCGTGGACTCTATGCCTTCCTGGTCCCGGTCAAAACCCTCTTGGACAATATAACTTTCAGAATCTATTAGTGCATACTTTATTCCTGATTCAAAATTGGCAGTTTCCCCAATAGGAGAGATAAAATCTGTCTGTGCACTGTATAAATGGGTGTGCTGCTGATTAAAGGTATTAAAATTGTTCTCCCCGACTATAGCCCGGTTGCCATCGTAAAAATCGGTTTCCAATTCCTGGTTTTTATCATAATCATAATGGGTGTAATGTAAATTCGCCGCTAAATTGGAGCCTTGGTCATTAAAATTGTGTTTATAATCCAAATAAAAGGCTGCGTTGATCGATTCAAATTTGCCATCATTCAAGGTGTAAAAACCTGAGGTACTGCCATTATCAGCGTCCATTATTTGGGTGTCGGATAAATCCCTTGTCAAATAAGATGGCGTAAAGGTAGCGACGGAAGAAAAACTGATGGTATTATTGTCATTAAAAGCATAATCTAAAAAGGCACTGGTATTATGTTTTTTGCTTCTATAAATAACCTCCAGATCCGAAGTCCAGGTATCCCTAATTTGCCCATCCTCAATAAAATTGGTGATATCCGTAAAATTTGTTAAAATCTTGTTTTGTGTATAACTGTAATTAAAAGAGGCTTCCAATTGCTTACTCTTAAAAAAGTGGCTGGTACCGAGCATTTGCCGTGGAAATACCGCTTGACTATATTTATTATATACGGCTCCGTTGTAGCCCGCAATTAAATTCTTTTTCATTTTGATATTGATCAAGGTCCCACCTTCGGCATCATATTTAGCCGGTGGTGTGGTTATTACCTCAATAGACTGTACCCCTTTTGCCGAAGTGCCACTTAAAAGATTAAGAATATCCTCCGGTGGAAGGTTCACTTTCTTGTCGTTTATCATTATTTGCACTCCGCTTTCCCCTTTCACCTTAATCTCATCGTTCATAACAAATACGGTAGGAGTACTCTTAAGAACATCCCATAAGTCCGAATCTGAAAGCGCTGTGTTCTCAATATTAAAGACCAAACGATCTACCTTTTGTTCCAATGTTGGCTTTTGGGAGACTACCACCACCTCATTCAATTCCTGGCCTTTATCATCTATATAGAGTGGACCTATGTCCAAATCGGAATTTACCTCTACCAATTTATAGTTGGAATGGCTCCCAATATAACTGGCGCGTATCAAGTATTGGTTGAGGATTATATTATGGAAAGAAAAAAAACCTTTATCATCAGATGCGGCACCTTTAAAAAAACTGGTATCGCTTACTTTATAAAGCAGTATATTTGCAAAGGCAACCTCAGCACCATCTGTTTGCTTAACATGGCCCGAAACCTTGTATTCTTGCCCCATAACAGGGATGCAAAATAGAAGTAAGAATAGGGTCGAAACCTTTAACATTGTCACAAACAGTGGCATATCCGTTATAAAAATTTTTAAAGTTAACTTATTATTAACAACCCACAATGGTTTCTCCAAAATTTGTAGTAAAAATCCACCAATTTTAAATTTGGCTTTTAAAATTCCCTATTACTAGCTACCAAATTATATCCCTGTAGAAGCATAAAAACCACACTGGAGATTTTTGCATTAAAAATCATGGATAAAGCCTATATTTGCAGTTGCTTTGGTTTGTACGACGGTTTATTGGAGTACAAATCATAGAAAAATGGAGCTTGAAATGCCTTTTGCAACTATTATTTTTGACAAGGTAAATTCAGACCGGGTAAATTCAGCATAAATGAAAAACATTAGGAATTTCTGCATTATTGCACATATTGATCACGGCAAGAGTACTTTGGCCGATAGGTTATTAGACTTTACTGGTTCGGTAACGGAACGGGAAAAGCAAGACCAATTATTGGATAGTATGGATCTTGAACGCGAGCGTGGGATCACCATTAAGAGCCATGCCATTCAAATGGATTATGAGCATGAAGGCGAAAAATATATACTTAATCTTATAGATACTCCGGGACACGTGGATTTTTCCTATGAAGTATCGCGTTCCATAGCTGCCTGTGAAGGTGCCTTATTGGTAGTAGATGCCGCACAGAGCATCCAGGCACAGACCATTTCCAATCTATATTTGGCTTTGGAGAACGATCTGGAAATTATTCCTGTATTGAACAAAGTAGACCTTCCCAGTGCCAACCCCGAAGAAGTTACCGATGATATTGTTGATTTATTGGGTTGTAAACCAGAGGACGTTATCCCGGCAAGTGCTAAATCGGGCCTTGGGATCCAAGAAATTTTGACCGCCATTATAGAACGTATACCGCCTCCAAAGGGCAATCCGGATGAATCCCTACAGGCTTTGGTATTCGATTCCGTATACAATCCGTTCAGAGGGGTTGAAACCTATTTCAGGGTTATTAACGGGGAAATAAAAAAAGGTCAAAAAATAAAATTTGTCGCTACGGACAAAAACTATTACGCTGATGAGGTGGGTACGCTAAAACTGGTACAACACCCCAAACAAAGTATAAAAGCAGGAGATGTTGGCTATCTCATTACCGGAATAAAGGATGCCAGGGAAGTAAAAGTAGGGGACACCATTACAGATGCTGCGAGCCCTACAAAGAACCCTATTGGAGGGTTTGAAGATGTTAAGCCCATGGTGTTTGCCGGTATTTATCCTGTTGATACGGAAGATTATGAAGAACTGCGCTCCTCTATGGAAAAGTTGCAGTTAAATGATGCTTCTTTAGTATTTACACCGGAAAGTAGTGCTGCCCTTGGGTTTGGGTTTCGCTGTGGTTTCTTGGGAATGCTGCACATGGAGATCATCCAAGAACGTTTGGAGCGGGAGTTTGACATGACGGTGATCACCACCGTACCAAACGTTAGTTACCATGCCTTTACCCGTAAGAATCCAGAAGTGCCTATTATAGTCAATAATCCATCCGATCTACCGGATCCATCAACTTTAGATCACGTAGAGGAACCGTACATTAAGGCAACGATTATCACCAAGGCCGATTTTGTTGGGAATGTTATGTCCTTATGTATTGATAAGAGAGGGCAGATTACCAATCAAACTTATTTGACCACAGAAAGGGTGGAATTAAATTTTGACATGCCCCTTGCAGAAATTGTATTCGATTTTTACGATAGGTTAAAAACGGTTTCCAAAGGATATGCCTCCTTTGATTATGCACCCATTGGTATGCGAACCTCCAAGTTGGTAAGGGTAGACATATTGCTCAACGCACAACCTGTAGATGCCCTGTCTGCCTTAATACATGCAGACAACGCTGCCAATATTGGAAAAAAAATGTGCGAGAAGCTGCGCGAACTGATTCCAAGACAACAATTTGATATTCCTATCCAAGCCGCAATAGGGGCCAAAATAATTTCCAGGGAAACTATAAAGGCGTTGAGAAAGGATGTAACCGCCAAATGTTATGGTGGTGATATCTCGCGAAAGAGAAAATTGTTGGAAAAACAAAAGAAGGGTAAAAAACGTATGCGTCAGGTTGGAAATGTAGAAATACCACAACAGGCATTTATGGCGGTACTTAAACTAAACGATTAAACAAAAAAGGAATTGTACTTGTTTCAATAACAGGCTCAATAAAGGGGTCAAAACATTCTGGGGCGATGCCCCAAATAGTGAACAATAGCCCTAGCCTTTGGAAATCAAGCGGTTTCCGCCTTACGTTTTACCAATAACAATCCTAAAATAGTAAGCCCGGCATTAACGGCTATATTGATAAATCCAAAGTCGAAATTAAAGGATTGGGCAAAGAACACACTCAATAAATAGGTAAGTACCGGAGCCAACACACAAATAAGGGGTACCCATTTATCCTTAACGGCAATCTTGGTAAACATCCCCAACATGTAAAGGCCGAGTAAGGGGCCATAGGTGTACCCTGCTACTTTGAATATAAGCGATACCACATCTCCCCTACTGTTTGCAAATAGCATAATTATTAAAAATAGGACTGCCGAAAAACCAAGTAGGACCCAGTTCTTAAGTCTTTTTTTATCAGCACTGGATTTATGTGAGATATCCAGAAAATCATAGGTAAAAGAAGTGGTTAGTGCAGTTAGGGATGAATCCACACTGGAAAATGATGCTGCAATGATTCCCAACAAAAAACTAACCCCTGCAAAAACGCCAAGGTGGTTCAGTGCCAGATCGGGAAACAGGTTATCGGTATCCAAAAGTGCCCCGTTCTCACCTACGGCCAAAGCAATTCCATTATTCTCCGCATAAATATATAATAGGATTCCCAACCCCAAAAACAAGAATTGGGTTATGGCCAAAATTAAACTGTAGGTCAAAGTGTTCTTTTGCGCGTCCCATTGATTCTTACAGGTCAATGTTTTCTGCATCATATTCTGATCCAATCCTATCATGGCGATGGCCACAAGAATACCGGCAATAAACTGTTTGAAAAAATTATTGCTCGATTTGTTTTCCCAATTAAACACTTCAAAATACTTATGCTCCGTAACCTGTTGAATAGCTCCCGAAAACGACAGATTTAAGGACGAGGTAATGGTATAGATCGTAATTATGGCCCCAAGGACCAAGAAGGTCGTTTGCAAGGTATCTGTCCAAACAATGGTCTTTATTCCTGACTTATTGGTATACAACCAAACCAAAAGCAAGATGATGATTACCGTTATGGGAAACGGAATATTCAGCTTATCAAATAGTGCAAATTGAAGAATTTTTGAGGCCAACAATAGTCTCAGGGCAGCTCCAAAGGACTGTGAAACCAAAAAGAAAAGCGACCCTGTCTTATACGTTTTTACACCATATCTCTGATCCAAATAGCCATAAATGGATACCAGCCTTAATCTATAGTACAGTGGAATCAGGACAAAGGTTATGAAAAGATAGCCCACAACATTCCCTAGTATAAATTGGTAGAAATAGAAATTATTATTGCCCACCATTCCCGGAAGGGATACAAAGGTTACTCCCGAAAGCCCGGCGCCCACCATTCCAAAAGCCACCAAGAACCAAGGCGATTGCCGATCCCCGGTAAAATAAGACTCGTCACTTCTATTTCTTGACGTGAAATAGGAAATGGTCATTAACAAAACAAAATAAATGGAAATGATCGCTAAAACTAGAAGTGGATTCAATACAGATGGATTAAATTATAACTAAAAGTATTCTTTCTATTTGGTATTATTCAACAATTATTTTTGGAAAGGCCATATGGGCTACACGCCCATGTATTGTAACTGGCCACTTAAATTTTCTGTTTCTTATCATGCTTGTCAGCCTCCAATAACTTTCCAAGATACACCAACTTACTACCTTCCTTAATGTCTTCAAAATTTTTGCTAAACGAAGAAATAATTTTTAAGTCCCCATCCAAGGTCTTAATAAAAATTGGAACAATATCCTTATCCGCTTTGGTAATTTCTATAAGGCCCTCATAATGTTCCTTGCTCTTTAATTCTATTTCATGAATTACAGGATTACTTCTAGCGGCTTCGGTCAAGGTAATAAAATCATCGGTATGCGAAAAAAGACCCTCCATTGGATTATTTTCAGGGTCGTTCATCTCATCAGAATTCACTAATCTAAATGAACCCTGTTCCCCGAATTCTTTCTTGAAAGTTTCTATGGCGTATTCATTAATGTCCGAGTTACCCGTCAATGCCATTAAATATCCAACATCGTTCAATTCTATATTGTCCGTCAGGGCATCGGAATAGATGTTGGCTACAAAGGCCTCCAGCCCAAGGTTTTTGGCCTTTTCAATATTGTTTTGGTTATTATCTATCAATACCACATGCCTATTATTCTTCTTAAGATAACTGGCTATTAATCTAGGCACCTTGGAAGCACCTATAATGAGAATGCCTTCGGACTTTTCCAAGAATACCCCAAGTAATTTTGCCATGAACCTTGCGGTTGAAGCATTGAGAAGTACTGTTCCCAAAACGATCATAAAAACCAATGGTGTAATATATTCCGCTCCAGGTTCTCCCCTCAAAATTAATTTGGAACCAAATAATGAGGCAATCCCTGCAGCAACAATCCCCCTGGGACCAACCCAACTAATAAACAATTTTTCCCTAAAATTAAGATTGGAACCCATGGTACTCAAAAATACCCCCAAAGGTCTTACCACAAAAACTACAATAGCAAAAAGTATAAGCGTATTAGGGCTGTACAACAATTCCAGTTCGGGTAAATTCATACTTGCCGAAAGCAAAATGAAAAGCATGGAAATCAAAAGTATACTTAGGGACTCCTTAAAATAGAGCAGCTCCTTAATATTGGGCAGCTGGGTATTTCCCATGACCATGCCCATAACTACCACGGCGAGTAACCCGGATTCATGTGCAAAAAGCTCGGAAATAACAAAAACCGAAAGCACTACGGATAAGGATACCACATTTAACAAATAATGAGGTACGTAATTCTTTTTAATGGCCAAGGTCAAAGCATGTGCAAAAGAGAAACCAAAGGTGAAACCCAATAACAACACCTTTACAAACTCCAAAAGACCGGTTTGGGTATACCCTTGGCCTTCGCCGATACTGATAAACTCAAAGACCAATACCGCCACAAGTGCACCAATGGGATCTATCAAAATACCCTCCCATTTCAGTACCGCCGATAGATCTTTTTTCAAAGGAATATTTCTAAGAATCGGGGTAATCACCGTTGGTCCTGTAACAATTATGAGAGCAGAGAACAAAAAGGATATTTGCCAAGGCAAATCAAATATAAAATGTGCGGCTGTACCTGCTAAAAAAAAGGTAACTGCACTACCCAAGGTAATCAACTTGGTAATAACAGGGCCTACTCTGGTTACCTCGGAACGTTTCAGGGTAAGGCCACCCTCAAATAGAATAACACCTATAGCCAGGGATACAAAATGATAAAGACTCTCCCCTAAAAACAAGCCCTCTGTCTTATTCCAGATAGGCCTTATTAATTTTGTGCCGTCCTCTGTAAACAAAGTAGATATAGGTCCTACCAATAAACCTATAAGAATCAGGGGCAAAATGGCCGGTAATTTAAAGCGCCAAGCCACCCACTGTGCAATGATACCAAGAACAATTATTCCCGCTAGTTCTACCATAAAAAAATTTGAAGCAAGATAAGTTTTAATATAGAAAAAATCCATCTAAGGAAAAAAAACCTTGGCACCTCATTAAAAAATACCCGTTTTCCCTATCTGGAATAGGCAATTTATTTTAAAGGATAAGGTAAAAGAGCCGACTTTTGGGGGTAATAATATAAAGTCCCTGGTTTCTTTGGGATTAACCAATTTTTAGGTATTTTATCATCGGTTTTCCCACAAATAATTCTCTGCTATGGTAGAACTGAATATAGTAAACTTATTGATGGTATTGGCTGCCGCCTGGCTTGGGGGGATTTTGGCCAAACGTATGGGTTTCCCCTCCATTTTGGGTGAGCTTTTAATTGGAATCATTTTTGGTCCTGCTTTGTTGGCCGTATTGGAAACTTCAGCTGACTTGGACATTTTGGCGGAAGTGGGAATTCTCTTTCTTATGGCCTATATCGGCATGGAAATCAACTTTAAGGATTTGGGGAAAGCCTCATGGGCAGGTCTACTTGCAGCCATTGGTGGATTCGTAGTTCCTTTTGGTCTTGGTTATTACACCATTTTGCATTTTGGGGGCACCCAAATTGCCGGACTATTTGTAGGTATTGCTGTTGGGGTAACTTCCTTGGCCACCAAGAGCAGAATTCTTGTAGATCTAAAACTTTTGGATACACGAATAGCCTATGTGCTTATGGCCGGAGCCTTAATATCGGACACCTTGGCGCTTATTATTTTTGCTGGAATTATAGGTTATGTAGAAGCTGGAAGTATTGATACCGCAGGGCTGGCCTGGGTGGCAGGGAAAGCAATTCTTTTTTTCTCCATTGCCCTGTTAATCGGCATCTATTTATTTCCTCTTTTGGGTAAATTACTGACCAAGGCCAAGCTAACAAGCCGGACAATACTCTTTACCATTTTAATTATTATGGTGCTGGGTTTTTCAGAATTGGCCGAACTTGCCGGACTTCATGGTATTTTGGGAAGCTTTATGGCCGGACTCTTTATAAGGGATAGTGTGTTTTCTAGGCATATTCTTAAGGACGTTTCAGCTGTCTTTCATGATATTTCCATAGGTTTTCTAGCTCCCATTTTTTTTGTTACAGCCGGCTTTCATGTTACTTTGGATGTATTTCAGACGGACCTAGCCCTTTTGATATGTGTTATTACAGGTGCCGTCGTCGGAAAAATATTAGGGACCACACTTTTTTATTTACCCAGCGGTTACGGCTGGCGGGAAGGGTTCACTATTGGTACCGGTATGAACGGAAGGGGAGCTGTGGAGATAATAATTGCAGGGATAGGCCTTCAAATGAACATTATTTCACAGGAAATTTTTTCAATTTTGGTATTTATGGCCATTTCTACTACCCTTACGGTGCCGGTGTTCCTTACTTGGACCACCAATTGGCTCAAAAAACGCGGAGAACTGGTAAAACAGGACGCACGAAATGGTTACCTGATATTAGGCGCAAATCCCTTGGGACTTTACATCGCCAAGCAACTGGCCGAACAGAACGAAGTAATCCTTATAGACTACAATAAGGATTTAGTGAACGAAGCCAATGCACAGGGGGTAAAAGCAATCTATGGAAACGGACTTAGGGAAGACGCGTTTGAAGAGGCAAACGCCTTAAATAAAAATACCTTTATAGCACTAACGGGCAATAGTGAAATTAATCTTCTTTCCGCACAATTGGCCTACAACTCCTTTTATATCCCGAACAGAATAGTACTTGTCTCCCCAGTTGAAAATGGGGTAGGTCTAAATCTATTGGATCACATGGATGCCTCTTCCTTGTTTGCCAATAAAACCGATATGGTACCTTGGTCCTATAAAATTACCACGAACAATTTTGAGGAAAGGACCGAAAAAATGGAAAAGGAGATCTCCACCAGAAATTGGTTTAAAAACAATGCCCAAAATAAGGATATCCTACCCATTTTAATTCTCGATGAAAATGGCCTGAAACGACCATTTCATTACAAAGACATTATAAAACCCAAGGAAAGTGTTGTCTACCTCCAGTAGCTAAACACCACAGATAAATTGCTGATAAAGTGTTAAAAAACCTCTAATAAAACCAAGTTTCAAGAAATATCCCTAGTGCTTTTGTTAATTTGCACCTTCTTTACGCTAGGTTATCTATGAAATTATACCCTATTGAATCTGGAAATTTTAAGTTGGATGGAGGAGCCATGTTCGGTGTGGTTCCAAAATCGATATGGAACAGGACCAATCCGGCAGATTCAAATAATATGATAGATATGGCCGCTAGGTGTCTATTAATCGAGAATGGCGATCGACTTACCCTAATAGATACCGGGATGGGCAATAAACAATCCGATAAATTCTTTGGGTATTACTATAGGTGGGGAGACCATTCCTTGGATAAATCCCTAAAAAAATACGGCTTTCACAGGGATGATATTACAGATGTTTTCCTGACCCATTTACATTTTGACCATTGTGGGGGAAGCATTCAATGGAACAAGGATAGAACCGGTTACGAACCCGCTTTTAAAAATGCCGTTTTTTGGACCAACGAAGCCCATTGGCGATGGGCCACGGAACCCAATGTACGGGAAAAAGCTTCCTTTCTAACAGAAAACCTAATGCCCATGCAGGAAAGTGGACAGTTGCGATTTGTTGAAAGAACGGAAAAGACTTTCTCGGAAAAATCGGAATTGGATTTTGGCATTTTGTTTGTGGACGGACATACGGAAAAACAGATGATACCCCATATTAAATATAAGGACAAAACCCTGGTATTTGCGGCGGACCTACTCCCCACGGCAGGTCATATACCACTGCCCTATGTTATGGGCTATGATACAAGGCCGCTATTAACACTTTCAGAAAAAGCGCTGTTTTTGGAAAAGGCCGTAAAAGACAATTACTATCTGTTTTTGGAACACGATGCCCACAACCAAATCTGTACCCTACAAACAACGGACAAGGGAATACGTTTAAAAGAAATACATACCTTTGCCCAGCTTTTTGAATAATATGATCAATTGTAAACTCCTATACACGGCAGACCATGGCTACACAGCAAAATTTCAAGCAAAATTTCCTGGAAATCAATTAATTAAGACATTCTAATCTAACACTATAAATAAATGACACTAACATTGAACAGAACTATTTTGGCCGTGTCGGCCTCTATTTTACTTTATGGCTGTGGTAGTACTGCGCTAGTTTCCACCCCAATTGAAAATATAGATACCCTGCCCCTAAAAATATCAGAATTAACCGAGGCTCAAAAAAAGAATTGGGGACACACGGACCTGCTTACCGATACCATTCCTGGGATGAGCGTAGACAAAGCCTACTCCGAAATAATAGGGAATAAAAAAGGGGAAAAGGTAATAGTGGCTGTGCTGGATTCAGGAATGGACCTTACCCATGAGGATTTGGTGGATGTCCTTTGGACTAACAAAGGAGAAATTGCCGGGAATAATAAAGACGATGACAATAATGGCTATGTAGACGATATACACGGTTACAACTTTTTAGGGGAATCCTACAACGAGCAATTGGAAATGGCCAGAATTGTGGCCAAAAAATTAGGGGATGCCTCCCTTCAGGCCAAGGCCAAAAGCGACCTGGACAAAGATTATCAAAAAGCTCTTCAAAATAAAGGGCAGTACGAACAAATACTGCAAGCAGTCCAAAATGCGGATGAAGAGGTAAAGGAACTTTTGGGGAAGGATAGCTATAACAAAAAAGACCTGACCGAAATTAAATCCAATGACGAGACCATGCAGAGAAACGTTAGTATTTTAATGCAAATGTTGAGCATAAAGGATACTATTCCAGAAGTTATTTCAGAACTTAAGGATGGCATTAAACATTTTACCGATCAACTGAACTATAATTTAAATGTAGATTTTGATGGTAGAAAAATGGTAGGGGACGATCCTTATAATTTTGACGATAGGGGCTACGGAAACGGAAATCCAAAAAACAGGGTTGATGATGAAAGTCATGGAACCCACGTTGCCGGTATTATTGCAGCAAAAAGAAATAACGGTCTTGGAGCTAACGGGGTTGCGGACAATGTAGAAATTATGAGTATCAGGGCCGTACCCAATGGAGATGAATATGATAAGGATATTGCTTTGGGAATACGATATGCCGTGGATAACGGAGCCAAAATTATTAATGGAAGTTTTGGAAAAGCCTATTCTCCAAATGCCGAGTGGGTTTATGACGCCATTAAATATGCAGCGGAAAATGATGTTCTTTTTGTACATGCAGCAGGAAACTCCGGCGAAGATCTTGATGACCCAAATAACCCAAATTTCCCCAACGATCAAATCAATAACGGACCTGAGATGGCAGATAATGTGATTACCGTGGGGGCTTTGACAAGCAAATATGGTTCCGAAATGGTGGCCTCCTTTTCCAATTATGGCCTTATAAACGTAGATGTTTTTGCTCCTGGTGACGATATCTATTCCACAATGCCCAACAATGAATACGATTTTCAGGGAGGTACTTCCATGGCCGCACCTGCTGTTGCAGGAGTCGCTGCCCTTGTAAGATCTTTTTATCCAAAATTATCAGCTTCCCAAGTAAAGGCAATATTGTTGAATTCCGGACTTACTACCAAATCCAAAGTAGTGGTAGATGGTGATGCCTCAAAGGCAATGGATTTTCAAAAAATCTCAAAATCCGGTAAAATGGTCAACGCATACAATGCCTTAGTTATGGCAGATGCTGTGTCCAAAGGGAAAATAAAACTATAATGGATAAATAAGACTCATGGCACAGCCTAAAAACGTAGGCTGCCTTTGAACTTTAAAAAATAGATTATTCAAATTGAAGGTATGAGACATAACAAAGGACTTTTTTTTGGTTTAGTGATTGCCATTTTCAGCTTAACAGCACAATTGGAAGCACAAAACAATACTTCCTATTGGCAACAGCATGTGGATTATTCCATGGATGTAAACGTCGACGTTGACAATTATCAATACAAGGGAACCCAAAAATTGGTCTATACCAATAACTCCCCGGATGAACTCAGCAGAGTGTATTACCATCTTTTTTTCAATGCTTTTCAACCTGGCAGTGAAATGGACATGCGTTTACAAAGTATTGCTGATCCGGACGGTAGAATGATGGCAGACGGAAAAAGTAGGATTGCAAGCCTTAGTCCCGAAGAAATAGGATATCTTAGGGTTACTTCCCTAACGCAGGACAACCAAGCCGTTTCCTATGTGGAAGAAGGTACAATTTTGGTTGTTGAATTAAATAAACCCATTCCCGCTGGTGGAAAAACCACCTTTGAAATGACCTTTAATGGGCAAATACCTTTACAAATAAGACGAAGTGGTAGAAACAGCAGTGAAGGGGTTGCGCTATCCATGAGTCAGTGGTACCCAAAATTGGCGGAATACGATTTTGAAGGCTGGCATGCAGATCCTTATATTGCCCGTGAATTTCATGGAGTATGGGGCGATTTTGATGTTAAACTTACCCTGGACAAGAAATATGTGGTAGGGGGAACTGGATATTTACAGAACCCGGAAGAAATAGGTCATGGTTATGAAACCCCTGGAACAAAAATAAAAAAGACCAAGGGCAAAACCCTTACTTGGCATTTTAAAGCCCCAATGGTCCACGATTTTATGTGGGCTGCCGATCCAGATTACCTTCACGATACCTTAAAGGTAGAAAATGGGCCAATGCTCCATTTTTTCTATAAAAACGATAAGGAAATTGTAGAAAATTGGAAAAAACTTCAACCAAAAACGGCCGAGGCCATGCAGTTCTTCAATAAAAATATTGGTGATTATCCCTATGATCAATACTCGGTGATACAAGGAGGCGATGGTGGCATGGAATACGCCATGAGTACCCTTATCACCGGGGGTAGAAATTTTGGAAGCCTGGTAGGAGTTATGGTGCATGAAATGGCACATTCCTGGTTCCAACATGTACTGGCGAGCAACGAATCCAAACACGAATGGATGGATGAAGGCTTTACCTCCTTTATCTCCAGCCTGTGCATGGACCAGATCATGGACCAAAACAAGGAAAATCCCTTTGCAGGTTCCTATCAAGGATATTATAATTTGGTGGCTTCCGGCAAAGAACAGCCCCAAACCACCCATTCCGATAGATATGAGCTAAATTTTGCCTATGGGGTTGCTGCCTATAGCAAAGGAGCTATTTTCCTATCGCAATTAGGCTATATAATAGGCCAGGATAAGCTTATGATAACCCTAAGGAAATATTATCAGGACTTTAAATTTAAACACCCAACCCCTAACGATATAAAAAGAACCGCCGAAAAGGTCTCGGGGATGGAGTTGGACTGGTACCTTACAGATTGGACCCAAACGACCAATACCATAGATTACGGTATTAAGGCCGTTGAGGCAGAGGGACAAAAAACCAAGGTAAGCTTGGAACGAATTGGTCTTATGCCCATGCCCATAGACATTTTGGTACTTTACAATGATGGTACCCAAGAAACATTTTATGCTCCCTTGCGTATGATGCATGGCGAAAAAGAGAATCCATATCCTAATTTAAAAAGAACCGTATTGCAAGATTGGCCCTGGGCATATTCCAACTACGACTTTATCTTGGATAAGGAGCTCACTAACGTTAAGGCCATTGTATTGGACCCATCCCAACTTATGGCAGATGTAAATGAAGAAAACAATGTTTGGCAGGCCCAAGAGTAAAAAACATTAAATGTTTTAATCCGTTTAAGATGGCAGACAATGGCTATCTTAAACGGATTTTTTATTTTGATACCACCATGTGCCACTATACATCCTGTTCTTGGCAGTGGCTTCCCTACTGGTCATTAAAATTTCACTTTTATTGATTACCCTATTCCTATACCCCAGCAGGTGGAAAAGAGGTTTTGCCATAAATCTGGCAGTTCTTTCGTTCACCAATAAAGTACCCTTTTCCTTATCTACCCACGAAACCCCAGGCAAAATTGGTAACAAAGCGGGCATTCTTATTTTTCTCAATAGGACGGATAACCACAAGGCGAACTTAGGCGTCTTACGAATTAAAAAAAAACCATCCTCTCCCTGGCTTTGGTACAAAGGCATAAAAATGCTCGATTTTTGCTGCGCCAATACCGCTTTATCGTTGTGTTCGGCCAATATTTTTCCTTTGTTTACGACATCAAAACTTTTGAATCCGGGCAACATTTCAAATTTATCCCCAGTTCCTATAGGATGTCTATAAATTATCTCGAAAAAGCTGGCGTTCTCCTTTGCCGAATTTTGAAGTTGAAGATAATGTCCTTCAAACCCATTAACATCTTTACTTTTAAGTGCTCCACCATAGACAAGGGCCAACCACATAAATGCTATACTGTTATCTACCGCTTCCCTTGCGGTATGCTGGCCAGATTCAAAACCAACGGACAAGTAGCCCTGTTCGTTTATAAAACTAAGTAGAGGGCCCTCTAAATACTCTTCTATCCCCAAAATTATAGGGACAGGAAAAAGCTTTGAAAATTTCCGGTTGATCAAGGCATCATTAATGGTAATAAACGGAAGGGTCTTGCTGGAAGTAGTATGGAAATCTATAAAGTAAAAAGGCCCGGATGCTGTTTTTAGGATAGCCGATAAGACTTGGTGAATGGATAACAACTCCTTGTCCTCATTAAGAAGTTCATTTTCGGCTTTGGCTTTAATTTTTTCAATCTTTTCATCGGTCCATAATCTGTTAAGGTCCCGATCCAAAAATCTTTCCCCGGCCAAGAGTGCCGCAACATTGCCCCGAATACCATAAATGTTACCATTTACAGGTATTTTTTCTTTCTCAATTTTCAGGAAAACTTCTTGTATTGCCTTCTCACCTGAAGGTTCATTGCCATGAATACCCCCAAAGAATATCATTGTAGGGCCATTTTTACCGCCTTTTAAATGACCAATGGTTCGGCTCTTGCCTATTTGGTTTTCCGTTGTTATCATATGTCATTGGTTGTAATAATACCTACCAATTTCTTTCCGTGTACCACTGGCAGACAATTTATACCTTTCGATTCCATTAAGGCCTTTGCCCTGTTCATGCTTTCCTCCTCGGTTATAGTAATCAGTTCTGTTTTCATAATATCCTTTACAGGTCCGATAAACTTGTCCGGATTCTTCAAATACTCTTTAAGATCGGTCCAAGTCAATAATCCAACCAAATCCAAATCGTCATTTAGAATGGGTATATGGTGAATATTTTTCCACTGCATCATTTTCAACACCAATTCCGAACTATCACTATCCTGAGCAGTAATGGTTCGTACGCTCATAATCTGGTACACCTTTCTCTCGTTTTTGTCAATTACAAATTCATCACCCCTTGGCAATTGCCATGCATCTACGGAATATCCCTTTTGTTGACCTTGGTACATTTTGGCCGTTAATATGCTCAGGGCATCTGAAAGCTTAAACTCCTTTCTCAGTTTTCTATAACTTTGAATCGTCCATCGTGAACCGTTGTTAGTGGCAATCCTCTTCTCAATAATTTTTAAGTAATGCTCTGCATCTTTTGGTGCTACCCCCATACTGTACAATCCCTTAAAGGCGATTGGCAAGAAATGATCCAACAATAATTGTTGGCTGGAGATTAGTTGTCCATCCCAATAAAATTGAGCAGCCATACCATATCTGGCAGCATTGAAAAAATTACTTTTCGCATCCCTAAAATCCATCTTGGTATGAATGGCATTAAACTTTTTAGGCCTTCCCATCATTACTCCCACCCATAGCATCATATTGGCAATTTCGTCCTCGGTAGTGGGTCCGGATGGTATATATCTGTTCTCAATTCTAATATGGGGCCTGCCATTGGTAATACCATAGCAGACACGGTTCCAAGCATACACTGTTCCGTTATGGAGCGACAGCGCCTTTAACTTGGGCATTTTTCCCTGTTTCAATTCGTTTAAACTATCCACATCGGTATCGGAAGTAAGTAAGCTCCTAAATCCGGTTATGGAATCTTTAAAATAATCCACCACTGTTCCTTTTGCCCAACTATTTCCGAAGTTCACCCGAGGTTCACTTTCATTCAAAAGAAAATTACTGGCCCTGGTATCCACACTTTGCGTAAATAAGGCAATTCTGGTCTCCTCCCACAATTCCCGGCCAAAGAGCATTGGGGAGTTGGTACAAATGGACAGGATGGGCCCTGCAATGGCCTGGGACCAATTATAGGTATCCTCAAAATCATATGGGTCTATCTGCAGATGCGACTGAAAACTGGTATTGCATCCTTCGAACAGCACGGAGTCATGGCGGATATTCAACTCATCTACCCCTTTTACATGAATTTCTATATCATTATTTCTTATTTCCTTAATAACATCGTTCAAAATCTTATATCGGGGAATAGGAGTCAAATATTCAATATTCAGATGCCTTTTTGAAATGGTGGGCAAAATACCACACAATATAATTTTAGTAGCGGATTCCTCTGCAACCTTATTGGCCATAGCCAATAAATGGTCCAGCTGCAAATGCATTTCTGAAAAGCAATTCCCGGATAATGGAATGGGATCCAAATTAATTTCCAGATTATAAAGGGCCAATTCAGTGGTGAAATGGGGATCATCTATATTTTCAAGAACTTCCAAGGCCTTATTGGATGGCTGCCATGATTCGTCGACCAAACAGAATTCCTGTTCGGCCCCGATCCTAATTGGACTTCGTTCGAACATCTTTTTATCCAGTATTTGTTCCAAGGCCACAATGTCTGCCAACAAATGTTTAATATACCTGGCCTTAAGAGGATTGTTCCTCAATTTTTCAACATTCAATTCTCCCATAAATCCCTTATTTATAGTTTTGTAAAAAATATAACCCAAGATAATGGCTAAATGGATTTTGAACTATGATGGTTGTCATATCCCATAACTGTGGTTTTTATTTTACATTTACGGCAAAATGTCATTTAGCTTCCCAAAAAAAGAAAAACTAAAGAGCAAAAAACTAATTGAACAGTTGTTTGCGGAAGGGATTGGTATTACCAATTATCCTATTAAACTTGTTTATCTTAAAACCAGCTTTGATGATGGTTCCAAGTGCAAGGTTGGGGTAACAGCGTCCAAAAGAAATTTTAAAAGTGCCGTAAAAAGAAATCGAATTAAAAGGTTGATGCGGGAAAGCTATAGGTTGAACAAACACCTAATTTTTAACAACATAGAGAGTAACTTTGCGTTTATGTTTTTATATCTTGGTAAGGAGATGCCCTCGCAATCCAAAATAACAGATGCCATGATTCCTTTAATGCGGAAATTTGTCGATGAAATTGCAAAGGCTAGCAAGTAACTTATGAACATATGAAAGAGATAATAAAAAAGCGGGTACTTATTCCCATTATCGCCATTGCCCTACTCATTGCAGGAAGTAGTTTTAAGGGCGATTTTTTTGAGATTGCCAAACAGATCGAAATTTTTACAACCCTTTTCAAAGAGTTGAACATGAACTACGTGGATGAAACCAATCCTGCAGAATTAATGGATACGGCCATTAAAAACATGTTGGAAGATCTGGATCCCTATACCAAATTCCTTAATGAACAAGACGTTGAATCCTTTAAAATAAAC
The DNA here is from genome assembly GCF_018860365.1 of Arenibacter algicola. GTDB lineage: Bacteria > Bacteroidota > Bacteroidia > Flavobacteriales > Flavobacteriaceae > Arenibacter > Arenibacter algicola_B. The sequence continues at coordinate 22,733 of NZ_JAHKPO010000028.1, read as the reverse complement.
AATGCAGGTGAATATTCAGGTATTGGGGCCGTGGTCCGGAGTTACAAGGATAAAGTGGTTATTATTGAACCTTACAAAGGTTACCCCGCAGATAAGGCGGGCCTTAAAGCCGGGGATGAAATTATTAAGATCGGTGATATTGCCATTGCGGATATTCAGGATGACGCCGATGAACTTTTAAAAGGAGCCAATAATACCAGTGTAAACATTACCTATGTTAGGCAGGGAGAAACCAAGTCAACAACAGTTAACAGGGAATCTATAGAAGTTGATGCCGTACCCTATTACAAGATGATCAAAGGGAACACGGGTTATATTGTTTTGTCAAAATTCAATAAAAAAGCTTCTGAACAAACCAAGGAAGCACTCCTTAACTTAAAAAACGATGGCGCGGAAAAAATTATTTTGGACCTAAGGGATAATCCAGGTGGTCTATTGACCGAAGCCATCAATGTAACCAATCTTTTTATTCCAAAAGGAGAACTTGTGGTAACCACCAAATCCAAGGTCAAGAAATTCAACAGGGAGTATAAAACTACCAACCAACCCGTAGATACAGAAATACCATTGGTTGTATTGGTTAATGGTAGAAGTGCCTCGGCCAGTGAAATTGTCTCAGGAAGTCTACAGGATTTGGACCGAGCCGTTATAGTGGGTGCAAGAAGTTTTGGAAAGGGATTGGTACAGCGCCCTTTAAAACTAACCTATGGTACACAACTAAAGGTAACCATCTCCAGATATTATACAGCATCCGGAAGATGTATACAATCCTTGGATTATTGGAATAGGGATGAGAATGGAAATGCAGTTAAGAATACGCAGTTCAGGGATTTTAAAACCAGAAATGGGCGAAAAGTCCAAGATGGTGGCGGTGTTTTGCCAGATATAGAAATTGCTGCAGCCAAAACAAATACGCTTACCCAGGCCCTGTTATCCGGTAATGTTATTTTCGACTACGCCACCGATTTCTATTATAATAACAAGATAGAAAATGTATTGGACTTCAATTATAAGGATAGTGATTTTGCATCTTTTAAAAATTATGTCTCCAAAAGTAATTTTGAATTTGAGACTAAGGCCGAAAAAGCACTAAAAGAGGCCATGTCCGGCGAGGACAGTACCATATTTGGCAATGAGGTCACGGAGCAGTATAAAGCGCTGTTGTTGGAGATGGATAAAAACAAACTTATGGCCTTGGATAAATACAAAGCGGAAATCCAAAAGAATTTGGAGGATGAAATTCTTAAACGCTATTTCTATAGGGACGGTCTATATGATTACCATTTACAAAATGACGAAGCCATTATGACCGCTACCGTTCTGTTGAATGACAATGGCAAATACACGAATATTCTAAAATAAAAAAATGCCGGTCAAATAGTGTCTAGGTATTGAACCTCTATATCTTAAAGTAAACCTTCTTCTGATCTAGAAAGTAGGTGATATACCAGAACATAAAGAGCACAAACAAGGAATTTATGACCAATATTAAACCTTCCTCTACACTTAAGGGAGCCAATATTCCTTCGGTAAAAATAAGCCCGAAACCCCTAAACCACTGTGCCCCTACGGTTTCTGCAAACAAATAAATAAATATAGAGTTGGTCCCTACCACAGAAAAAATCTTCAGCCATTTGTTCTTATGGTCCTTAATGTCGATCCACCAATAAAACAAAGCCAAGGCCAACAAGGCCCATCCCCCCGAAGCCAAGGTAAATGAGGTAGTCGCTATTCTTTTAATAATAGGGGTTATTCCCAATAGATCCATCCCATAGCCCAACAAAAGTAGAGCCGCTCCCCACATTAATAAGGGATTTAATTTCTCTTTAGCGGATTTGTTGGAAAGTAATATTTGTCCACAAATAACACCCATCACCGTATGTACCGCAGTAGGTAAGAAGTTAATGAAAACCCATCCCCCGCCGTTAATTTTACCCATTACCAACATATCTACCCAAGACCCAAAACTCTGCCCTTGATTGTATGGGTCCTGTGGATTATAAGCCCGATAGAGAATCTCGGTAAGTATCAAAATTCCCAAGCAGATAAAAATCTGTGTACGGTGGGGAAGATTCATTATCGCATAAGCTATAAGAATAGTAAAGGCCAATTGAACCAATACGTTCCAGAGTTCCCAAACCAATGCATGGCTATACACACAGTGCAACAATACCCCAAAAGCAAAAAGCAAAAAACATCTTCTCAAAATATGTTTGGTAGCAGCCTTGCGGGATCCACTAGCCAAACGCTTTCTCAATGAAAATGGCATGGCCACCCCCACTATAAACATAAAAAAAGGCTGTATAAGATCCCAAAACCGCAACCCGTTCCATGGATGATGGTGCAACTGTTCCGCCAAAGGATGTAAAAAGGTGTTGTTTTCTGTAAAGTCCCCAAAGCTACCATGAAACCCGGCAGCCTCCGCAATTAATAAAAACATGGTCAATCCCCGGAATACGTCCAAGGAAAACAACCTCTTGGAAAGGTTGGTAGATTCGTTTGTCATTTTGTATATGGTTGATTATTTGGCAATAACAATGTAGTGATTTTCTCTAGACCTTCATAAAATATTGTGAATGGTGGCAAATTATCCCATCCAGGATTATGGGCAATCCGGTTTTCAGGAAACAAAAAATACCGGCATAATGGCACCCTCACCATTCCCTTTCTAAATTTTTTAATTATTTTTCATCTTTGTAAAGATTAAAAGCATGAATAACAAATTTTACCTCCTAATAACCTTATGTATTTTTCTTTGTCTGGGATACAAACCTAAAGAGCCTAAAATACTGATCATAGGCGACTCTATTTCCATAGGTTATTTTTCAAAGGTAAAAGAAGCACTGGCCACTAAGGCAATAGTAATGCACAATCCTGGAAACGCACAACACACAGGAACAGGACTGGAGAAAATCAAGGATTGGATAGGTCAGGAAGATTGGGATATAATCCAATTTAATTGGGGGTTATGGGATCTTTGTTACAGACATCCAGATTCCAAAGTTTATGGCAATAGGGATAAAATTAAGGGTACAATTACCTATGAATTGCAAACCTATAAACAAAATCTGGAAGAGTTGGTGAGTATCCTAAAAGCCAGTACCTCAGCAAAATTAATCTTTGTAACAACCACCTATGTTCCTGTTAATGAAGCGGGTAGATTTTCTGACGATGTAGCAAAATACAATGCAGTAGCAAAATCCGTAATGAAAAAAAATGGTGTTATTATCAATGATATCTACAAAAAATCCATTGCCATCCACCACAAAAATGGTTTGGGGGATAAGGACGTTCATTATAACAAGGAGGGATATAAAGAACTTGGCGAACTAATTGTTCCTGTGCTCAACAAAACCTTGAAAAGGTTATAGCGCAATTAAATATTCCTTTTCTAAACCTCAAACCAATCCACTTTTGTAGGATTTGGATCTATAAGGAAAAGAACGATTGTTTCCCTGTCCAAAAATATTAGACTATAGTACAACAAAGAAATAACCCCTTAGTTCTTAAAAATTAATTAATTTAAGCGATAAAACCACTACCAATGTCGCTTAATACCACAAAGCATTTATCGCTAATAACCATAGCGGCAATTTGTTTAATAAGTTGCCAGCTTGATAATTCCACCAAAACGGACTCCGATAATTACACAACTTGGACCTCCTATTTAGGTGGACCAGATCGCAACCATTACTCCACACTATCACAAATTACCTTGGACAATGTAACGGAGCTTAAGGTGGCCTGGTCCTACTCTGCTCCCGATAGTGGTCAAATGCAAATGAACCCTATTGTAGTGGACACTATTTTGTACGGGGTTACAGCGGCCTTAAGGGCAGTGGCATTGCACGCTGGAACTGGGAGGGAAATATGGAGATTTGGGGATTCACTACACCTTACAAATTCCACTAGTAGAGGCGTAGCGTATTGGTCAAAGAACAATGATAAGCGTATTCTGTTTACCCGAGGACCCAATCTTTTTGCCCTGAATGCCATAACGGGTACGCCAATTTCTTCTTTCGGTGAAAATGGAAAAATTGATCTCCACTCCGGATTGCCAACAAGCGCAAGGAATAAATTTGTCGTCTCCAACACTCCTGGAACCATTTACCGGGATTTAATTGTAATGCCAATTCGCCTCTCGGAAGGTAGCGGTGCTGCACCAGGGGATATCATGGCATTTAATATAATAACAGGCCAATTGGAATGGTCCTTTCACACCATACCCTATCCAGGAGAGCTCGGTAACGAAACCTGGGAAGATCCGGATAGCTATAAAAGCGAAATTGTTGGTGCTGCCAATAACTGGGCCGGTATGGCATTGGACGAAAAAACGGGAATCCTATACATCCCAACAGGTTCAGCAGCCCCCGATTTTTATGGTGGCGACAGAAAGGGCAGTAATCTTTATGCCAATACGCTATTGGCTTTGGACGCACAAACAGGAAAACTGCTTTGGCATTATCAATTTACCCATCACGACCTGTGGGATAGGGATCCACCGGCACCGCCCAACCTTTTGACGATTACCAGAGCGGGAGAAAAAATTCCTGCCGTGGCACAAGTAACCAAACAAGGATATGTTTTTCTTTTTAACAGAATCACAGGTGAGCCTTTGTTTGATATTGAGGAGATACCTGTACCTCCATCTACCTTGGAAGGAGAAAAAACATGGGCAACCCAACCATTTCCCACCAAGCCCAAGCCTTTTGCAAGACAATCCGATTTATTGACCGAAAAAGACCTTAGTCCGTACGCCGAAAACAAGGAGGAATTACTGACGCAATTCAACGAAGCGGATAAAAGAATCTATGCTCCACCTAGTTTAGAACCGGTACTTCTTCTTCCTGGATATGACGGGGCCGCGGAATGGGGAGGTGCCGCCGCCGATCCCGAAGATGGCATTTTGTACGTAAATTCCAATGAAATGGCCTGGTTCCTTCAAATGGACAAGGATACGCTAAACACAAGCATGGCTCCAGGGGAATATGCCTATAACCAATATTGTGTTGTATGCCATCAAAAAGACCGTAAAGGTAATGTTGCAAGTGGATATCCATCTTTATTAAACCTTAAATCGACCCATAATAAAGAAGCAGTTGCCCTGACCATAAATAAAGGAAAAGGCATGATGACAGGTTTCCCTCAAATTGAAAAAACGGAAATGGAAGCTTTGATACGGTTTTTATATGGGGAAGAAGTTGGACCAATTGTTACCGAGAACAATACAAAACCTATAAAAACAACCTATAAACACCGCGGATATAAAAAATTTCTGGACAGTAACGGGCTGCCGGCCATATCCCCGCCATGGGGTACATTACATGCTATAGACCTAAATTCTGGGGATTACCTATGGTCCATTCCCTTCGGGGAAACATTGAGCTTGAAAGAACAGGGATTTTCCCAAACAGGTTCGGAAAACTATGGCGGGGCTATAGTTACCGAAAACGGACTATTGTTTATAGGAGCCACAAAAGACGGATATTTTAGAGCTTTTAATAAAAACAATGGCAAGCTACTTTGGGAATACAAACTCCCTGCTGCAGCATTTGCAACACCCGCCATGTATGAAGTAAACGGCAAGCAATATATTGCCATTGCCTGTGGTGGCGAAAAATTAGGAACAGAAAAAGGAAACAAGATCCTTGCCTTTTCCCTGGAATAAAAAAATTAAGAAATATTAATCCTTAGGAATATGAACAAACTAAAAACCCTTGTTGTAGGTTGTGGAAATATGGGTATTTCCCATGCCAGAGCCTATCACCAACTCACTGAATTTGAAATTGTGGGACTGGTAAGCCGTAAACCGGAAAGTAGGGAAAAATTATCCAAAGAATTGGGAGGGTTGCCTACCTATGATAATTTTGATACCGCCTTGAAGAAATCCAAACCAGATGTAGTATCCATTAATACCTATCCAGATACCCATGCCGACTATGTTAGAAAAAGTCTTAATGCAGGAGCACATGTTTTCGTAGAAAAACCACTTGCCCTCACGGTAGAAGAGGCCGAGGAACTAGTGGCGTTGGCAAAGGAAAAGAACAGAAAAATGGTAGTAGGTTATATTCTTAGGGTACATCCGTCGTGGACCAAGTTTGTGGAGGTTGCCCGTACCCTTGGCAAGCCCTTGGTAATGCGCATGAACTTAAACCAACAAAGTTCTGGGGACAAATGGTATACCCATAAACAGTTAATGAATAGCATGTCGCCCATAGTGGATTGTGGCGTTCACTACGTGGATATTATGTGTTTAATGACTCAATCCATTCCAATTAGTGTCAGTGCCATTGGAGCTAATTTGAGTAAAGAAATTGATGCTAAAATGTACAACTACGGTCAATTACAAGTTCGTTTTAAAGACAGTTCCGTAGGATGGTATGAGGCCGGATGGGGACCTATGATGAGTGAAACAGCGGTGTTTATCAAAGACGTTATTGGCCCAAAAGGAGCTGTTTCGATTTCGGACAACCCCAAAGATAGTTCACAGGATATAGAGGGACATACAAAAACGGGCAGTCTACAACTTCATTACAGCGAATTAAACGAAGAAGGGGATTTTGTAAAAAAAAACGATTTTATTAGGACTGAAGATGAGCCGGATCATGACGGACTCTGTCTATTGGAACAGGAGTATTTGTTTAATGCCATTGTTAACGACCACGACCTTTCTTCCCATTTAACGGATGCCATTAATAGTCTAAAAATTGTATTGGCTGCCGACGAGTCGGTAAGAACTGGAAAAACTGTTATACTTTAATTTAATCTGTTAAAAAATTCCGATATTCTATATATACATAACAATTAGTTATATTTAATTCCGAAATAGTTTATAGAATCACGTGCCTATGGAAAGGCTTCGATCTATATAACCAACCAAAAAAAACGATTTTTAGAATGTCCTGCAAAGGGCTAAAGAATTTGTAAAATCATTATGAAGGAACAACTTATTATTGAAAAAATTGAACTTTTTAAAGTCCCACCAAGGTGGCTTTTTGTTAAAATAACCACCAAGGAAGGGATTATTGGTTGGGGTGAACCGGTTGTGGAAGGTAAGGCAGATACGGTGGCAGCCTGTGTAATGGAACTGCAACAGTATATCATTGGAAAGTCCGCCACAAATATTGAAGACATATGGCAAATACTCTATCGCGGAGGATTTTACCGTGGTGGTCCAATCCTAATGAGTGCCATTTCCGGTATAGACCAGGCACTATGGGATATAAAGGGGAAATTTCTTGGTGTTCCTGTTTATGACTTATTGGGTGGGGCGGTTCGACATAAAATGAAGATGTACTGCTGGATAGGAGGAGATCACCCGGAAGTATTATTGGAACAGGCGCACGAAAAGATAAAGGCCGGTTTCCAAGCTGTAAAAATGAACGCTACCGGAGGTATGGACTGGATTTCCACCTTGAAAGATGTGAAACAGGTAGCCAACAACATTAGATTATTAAGGGAGGAATTTGGAACCGATTTGGACATAGGACTGGATTTTCATGGCCGTGTACATAAAGGCATGGTAAAAAGACTTATAGATGAGCTTGCACCTTATGAACCCATGTTTATTGAAGAACCGGTACTTAGCGAAAATAATGATGCCTTAAAACATATTTACCCTTACACCAGCATCCCTATTGCCACAGGAGAGCGTATGTTTTCCCGTTGGGATTTTAAGAAAATTCTGGAAGAGGGTGTTGTAGACATTATTCAGCCAGATCTTAGTCACGCTGGAGGTATTTCCGAGGTAAGGCGTATTGCTACCTTGGCCGAGGCTTATGACGTAGCTTTGGCCCCCCATTGCCCATTGGGGCCTATATCCTTGGCTTCAGCATTACATGTCGACTTTGTTTCTGCCAATGCCGTTATCCAAGAAAACAGTATAGGCATCCATTATAATCAAGGATTTGATCTGTTGGACTATGTACTGAATCCAGAAATTTTCGATATCAAGGATGGTTATATAGAGTTATTTCAGAAACCAGGATTGGGTGTTGAAATGAATGAAGAAAAATTAAGGGAAGGCCAGAAAATTGGCCATAATTGGTCCAACCCTATATGGCGAGGAGCCGATGGAAACTTTACAGAATGGTAAAATAATAACCGAACAATACCAATAACCAACCAAAAAAAACCATGACTTACCTAATCGCCTTAGTTCTTTCCCTTGCCCTATTGATCATAGGCATCATCAAATTTAAAGTGCATCCCTTTTTTGTTCTCCTTTTCTCGGCCATCGCCTACGGCTTTATGACCGGGATGGATATAGAATCCATAATCAGTTCCATAAATAATGGATTTGGGGATATAATGGGTAAAATAGGACTTATAATCTTGTTTGGAGTTACAATAGGCAAGGTTCTGGAGAAATCTGGTGGTGCTTTTGTTATCGCCTCCAAAATTTTACAACTAATAGGTGCAAAATCCATCCACTTGGCCATGCTCCTTACAGGATATATACTTTCTATTCCCGTATTTGCAGATAGTGCACTTTTAATAATGAACCCGTTAAACAAGGTGCTCTCCTCCAAGGCAGGTGTTTCCTTTGCAGGTACCACTGCAGCACTGGCGTTGGGATTGACCGCATCGCATACCATGGTACCGCCTACCCCGGGACCTATTGCTGCTGCCGGTATTTTAGGAGCAGATTTGGGAAGTGTTATGATATGGGGCTTGCTTATAAGTAGCATTTCACTAATTGCCTGCTATTTCTTTGCCACCAAATTCGCATCCCGAATTCATGTTCCTATAATCCTCGAAGAAGTGACTACCAAACAGGAACAACCCGCCCTTTGGAAATCATTATTGGCCATTGTTATTCCCATTTTGCTGATTATTTTTAAATCGGTCATGGATTATCCTGAATTTACCTTTGAACCTTCCCTATTCAAGACGATCATATCATTTTTGGGCACGCCTGTAATTGCCCTTTTGGTTGGAGTTTTATTGTCCCTTGTTTTACCCAAAAAATTGGACGAAAAGATTTTCTCCTCCACAGGTTGGTTTGGGGAATCCTTAAGGGAGGCAGCCCCTATCATTTTTATTACCGGTGCAGGAGGCATTTTTGGAAAGATGTTGCAAAATTCAGGAATTGCCGATACCATTACCTCAGAGTTTACCGGTATGGAACTGGGTTTGTTCCTTCCTTTTTTATTAGCTGCCTGTCTTAAGACCACACAAGGTTCCTCCACAGTGGCCTTGGTAACCACCGCCTCCATAATAGCCCCATTAATGCCCGCTTTGGGTCTTAACGATCCCTTTATGGCTACTATGACCGTTTTGGCGATAGGTGCAGGAGCTTCTGTTGTATCGCACGTAAACGACAGTTTCTTTTGGGTACTTACCCAACTTACCGGCATGAACGTTAAACAAGGTTATCAGATCCAATCGGCAGGTACATTCGTCCTTGGAGGCACTGCCATGACCGTTATTACTATAATCGTTAAAATAATGCACTAAAATGAAAAAATTGGCATGTATTACCGTAGGTTCCATTCTACTCTTTGGGGCCTCCTGTAAAGAATCGAGTAAAAAAACGATACCCGACGAAGTTATTGCTTCTCCATTTTCCATTGACATTCTGGATGATGAAGCACTTCAAATAATTGATCCGAAATCTAAAATTGAAATTCTCGCCAGTGGCTTTGCCTGGACAGAGGGACCTTTGTGGATAAAAGACGGTAACTATCTGCTGTTCTCGGACATACCCAATAATAAGATATATAAGTTAGATCCCCAAAATAACGATACGGTCACCTACTTGCATCCCTCGGGGTTTTCAGGAACCGATTTTACTGGTGAAGAACCGGGCTCCAATGGTCTTTTGCTTAATAAAGATGGCGAGTTGGTGCTGATGCAACACGGGAACCGTCAAGTAGCTAAAATGAATGCACCCCTAAATTCCCCTTCATCTGAATTTACGACTCTGGTGGATTCCTATATGGGCAAGAAATTGAACAGCCCCAATGATGCCACATTCGATAATAACGGCAACCTCTATTTTACAGATCCACCCTATGGCCTACCAAAACGAATGGATGATGAAGGCAAGGAATTGGATTTCCAAGGAATTTATTGTCTAATGACTAGCGGGGAATTAATACTGCTCGACTCAATTTCCCGTCCTAACGGAATAGGAATATCCCCGGATGGTAATGTCCTTTATGTTGCAAATTCAGATCCTGAACATGCCGCTTGGTATCAATACAAGATTACGGAACCTGGGAAGGTAGCCGATAAAAAACTTTTTTATGAAGTAACGAATCTAATTGGAAATGAAGGTCAACAAGGCTTGCCCGACGGATTAAAAGTAAACAACAATGGAATCTTATTTGCCTCTGGACCCGGTGGGGTTTGGATCTTTAATCCCAAAGGGAAAGCTTTGGCCAGAATCCATACTGGACAGGCTACGGCCAATTGTGCTTTTGATACGGATCAGAAAAGGCTCTATATGACCGCAGATGACTTTATAATGGCTGTGGATCTCAAATAAGCCTAGGTCAGTCCTTAAAAACAGGGGTTTTAGCAAGCTCTATCAATCCGTCTTTTGGTTCCTTGAGATAACGATTGGAACGTAAATATCTATTTAGGTTGTACTCGTCAAAATTTGGCGCGTCTTTGTCCACACTGCTTATATGTACCCTTCCGGCAGAATGTATAAATTCATTGTTACCGATCCACATCCCTACATGGATTACGCGTTCCTTAGTGGTATCTGTTGCCGGTTTTCCAAAAAACAATAAATCTCCTAGCTCCAACTTATCAAAATCCTTAACCGCATCTATCTCCTTGCCCGTATGTATTTGCTGGGAAGCGTCCCTTGGTAAAACAATCCCATTTAAAAAATAAATGGTTTTGGTAAATCCACTACAGTCTACTCCTTTGGTAGAGGTACCACCCCATAAATATGGGACGCCCATTAAAGTTTTGGAAGTACTTACCAAGGATTCCTGACTAGGATCCAATGCCGCCAACCATGTGTCATAATCCATGGCTTCAGTTTTAAGGACATAAGCCTTTCTACCATCTGGGAAAACCACATAATAAAATTCCTTTTCATCACCTATCAGTTCCAAAACACCTCCGGCAACCATATCGGAAACGACCTGGGAATCCTTGTTAGGATCGTTATAAGAATGACCTATAGTATTGGTGTATATAACTTTTGGAGTGGATTTCCACTGTGTATATTTTTCAGTTGACAATGGCATTATTCCTCCCCTATCTACCCAGGACAAATACTTATCCGGAGTCTGAATCAAATACCAGTCATTCTCTTCCTTCAATACCTTTACAGGCGTTCCCAAAGTAGCCTGGGTAACCAACTCAGACGAATGTGCAGGCTTACCACGCAAATTGGCCACGGATATTGTAATAAGACCTTGGGTAAAACCATTTAAATTGGATGAAGGCAATAATTGAATGCTATCTAGATAGTCTATTTTTTGTTCCGCCAGCTTTTGCTTAAAGCTGGTAACAGCTTCCGGTAGGTTGGACTCTCCCCTAAGTATGGTTTCATTACCCTTTCTAACATATTCTATATTAAAAAGGGCTACCCTTTTGTCCGGGGCAAATTCCTGTTTTATGTCTTCCATCATCCTATTAATGGTAAGCTCATCCTTTTCAACCTTTTGTTCACAGGATATAAATAAAAAAACTCCTGTAATTAGTATAAAAATTATTTCTTTTCGGCAGCAATTCATTAAAAAATCTATGATGGTTAATACAAAATCTTATTTGAAACTTGGAAAATTATAAAAATTTAAGGAATGCGGGCAGCACAATTCCAATATTTAATATTATCACTTACTTTTTTGCCTGGTTTTTGGACATTTGTATCACCAAAAATTGAAAAACAATAAAATTATTTGCCGGAATTAGAAGCTTCAGAAAAAGATTGCTAAGAACAAAAAATATGATAAACCTTAGTCTTATCAATTGGTGGGCAGGTTTCACTTCCAAGATTATACAGCGGACAGTTACTAAAAAAATTAATTAGTGGACCCTATTAAAACAAATGTTCCAAATAACAATTAAAAAATCCAAGGTTAATTGTAATTGTCTTGATCCAAAATAGATTAGTTCCCTTAATGTCCATTAATTTGTTAAAATGCACTTAAATAACTGTTAATCAGCGTATTTATTTGCTTTTTATCGATTTTTTTTATACATTACAATTATGATAAAAATTGAAAAATCAGCAAACGAGGAGTTCATAAAGAAGTCCATTTCCCACTTGGAAGCGCACGGTTTTGAAAAAATCAAGGCGGATATTGAAGGTTATGATTGTCCAAAATCCTATTTAAAAAGAGGTAGCGACACCAAAATTACCCCTGATATTGTGGCTATAAAGAATGGCAAAAAATACTATTTCGAGATTAGTTTAAAATCCGATAGGCCATTATTATTGAAATCCAAATGGTTGTTTTTGGATACTCTAAGCCGAATGAATTCCAATCGTTTTAAAATTATCACCACTAAAGGACACTATAAATTTACCGACAATATGTTGGAGGATATCAATTTAAGTGATAAAACACCTATTAAAATATAAATTGGAATATTAATATCATATACATTGAGAGCTGTAAAGTACAGCTCTTTTTTTATGAAATTAATTTCGGAATATAAAGGCTAATCCTTGATCATACCAACATGGGGAATACCATCCTCCAAATACTCCTCACCAACAATCTTAAACCCAAGGGAGGTATAGAACTTGGTCAAATATTTCTGGGCAGAAATATGTATAGCGGTAGGACCAAATTTCTTGTGTATAGTTTCAATGGAAGCCTTCATTATTTCCAATCCATATCCATACTGACGTTCGGATTTCCGTACCACTACCCTACCAATACTTGCTTCCTTAAAATAGTCTCCTTTTTTAAATACTCTGGTATAGGCTACAATTTTTGTGTCCTTATACCCAATTATATGAAGGGCAAGCTGATCTTTATAGTCCATATCCTGGTAAACACAATCTTGTTCCACTACAAATACTTCGCTACGCAATTGTAAAACATCATATAACTCCTCTAAATCAAGTTCTTGGAATTTTTTTATTTCAATTCTCATACTTTATATATCTATAATAATATAAGTAGTCTTTAATTTTACAAAATCCAATAGATTATTTACCAGGGGAATTTAAGTAATACAGCCACATTATTGGGCAAAGAATGTTATATAATACTCCCTTTAACTATTGGTTTATTAATAATTATTTTACTTACAGGGAATTTTCTCTATTCTTCTTTCATGACGACCACCTTCAAAGGAAGTATTCAAAAATGTTTTCACCATTTCCAATGCCTGAGGCAAAGAAATAAATCTGGCCGGCAAACTTAATATATTGGCATCATTGTGCTCCTTGGCCAATTGTACAATTTCAGTTGTCCAACACAGGGCGGCCCTTATTTTTTGATGTTTGTTGGCCGTCATTGAAACACCATTGCCACTGCCACAAATAATAATACCCAAATCTGCATTTCCTTCCTCCACTTCAGTGGCTACAGGATGTACAAAATCTGCATAATCAACACTGTCAGACCCGTCGGTACCATGATTTATTACTTCTATACCCATAGATTTCAACAATCCAATTATGGCAAGTTTATATTCTGTACCTGCATGATCATTACCAATAGCTATTTTCATTGTTTATGGATGGTTATTAATGAATGAAGTAAAATAAAAATTATACAAAACAAGTAGTTCTATTCACACAAATGTACAAATACCTATGGTTTCACCACAGAAATGGGGTTATTAACAACATAAATTTTAAAAAAACTCAAAAGCATTGTTATTTAGTCGTTTACTAATAATGACACATTGTTAACAAACTACTTATAAAAAGTAAATATTAAATTTTTATTATCCGCCTTAATTTTGCTTTACAAAATGTTATCGTAAAAGAATAATTTACTTCTTAGATTCTTGTAGAAAGATATTAAATAATTAAAAGAAGTAATTAACACTCACGTAACATTAACTTTTCAATATTTTTATGTTCATATGGGTTGTCAACAAATATTAATAACCCATTTAAAAGCTTGATTTATAATCTTTACTCTCTGTATAAATTGTCAATAAACTTATTTATTGGTTTAAAGCAAGTTTAAAGGTAAATTTTTATATCCACTATAAACAAGCCATCATAATCACCATTTTATTTTAAATTTTAGAAAAAAGAAAATATATATATAATATAAATGTTGATAACAATATTTATTAAAGAAGAAGGAAACTTAAAATTGGAATCCAAGGACAATGGATTATAATTCGTAATTTTCCAAAAATAAAAGTGTTAATGTCAAAGAATAACAAGAGAAACAAAAATCAAAGAAAAAACGAAATAACCAGAGGTATTTTTACGGTTCTTGAAAAGGAGCCGGAAAAATCTTTTAATTATAAGCAAATTGCTGCTAAAATTGGAGTTGTAGAGGCTAATGATAGAAATACTCTAATTAAAAGGTTGGTAGAATTAAAGGAAAAGAAAAGAATATTGGAAGAAGGAAGAGGTTCATACAAAGCTGTAGCTTCCAATAAGACTTACCATACTGGAACCGTTGATATTACAGGAAGAGGAAATGCATACATTGTAGTTGAAGGTTTGGATGATGATGTTTTTGTTCCGTTCAATAAATTAAAAAAAGCTTTTCACAGAGATGTTGTAGAGGTATATATTTTTCCTAGAAGAAAGGGAAAAAAATTGGAAGGAGAAATTACAAAAGTCGTTTCCAGGGATAAGACTTCCTTTGTGGGTATCGTAGATATGCAAAAGGATTTTGCTTTTGTGCGGCCTACGGATTATAGAATGTATACGGATATTTTTGTGCCAAAGAATAAGTTTTCTACTGCAGAAGATGGCGATAAGGTAATTGTAGAAATAAATGAATGGCCGGATAATGCGGATTCTCCTTTTGGAACGATTACCCAAGTATTGGGGAAACCAGGGGAACATAATACCGAAATACATTCCATTTTAGCCCAATATGGTTTGCCTTATGAATTTCCAGTGGAGGTGGATATGTTTGCCAATACATTGGATACAAGTATAAAAGAAGAGGAAATAGCTAAAAGAAGGGATCTAAGGGAAACTTTGACTTTTACTATTGATCCCAAGGATGCCAAGGATTTTGATGATGCCCTTTCCTTTAAAATATTGGAAAATGGCAATTATGAAATTGGAATCCATATTGCCGATGTGTCCCATTATTTAACACCTGATACCATCTTGGATGATGAAGCCTATGATAGGGCAACTTCTGTATATTTGGTAGATAGGGTTGTACCTATGTTACCAGAGGTATTATCCAATAATGCCTGTTCCCTTCGTCCTAATGAGGAGAAATATACTTTTTCTGCCATTTTTGAAATTGATGGTAAAGCCGTTATAAAAAATGAATGGTTTGGCCGTACGGTAATTAATTCCGATCAAAGATTTGCCTATGAAGAGGCACAACATATTATAGAGACCGGGCAGGGATCTATTCCTTCGGAAATATCCATAAGGGAAGATGCTTATAGCGTTGGTGATGAGGTTGTTGATGCTACCTTGACCATGGACCGTCTTGCCAAAATCATGAGGGATAATCGTATGCAGCAAGGAGCTATCTCTTTCGATAAAATTGAGGTACGTTTTAATCTCAACGAAAAAATGGAACCCGAAGGAGTTTATTTTAAGGAATCTAAGGATGCCAATAAGCTTATAGAGGAATTTATGTTATTGGCCAATAGACGGGTAGCACAGTATATTGGAAAGCAAAAACCTGTTAAAACCTTTGTTTATAGGGTACATGATGAACCCAATGAAGATAAATTAATGGCTCTTAACGGTATAATATCACGTTTTGGTCATAAGCTCGACTTTAAGGATAAAAAATCTATAAGTAATTCCTTGAACCAACTATTGGAAGATGTAAAAGGGAAGAAAGAACAGAACCTAGTGGATACTTTGGCTATACGTAGTATGAGCAAGGCAATTTACACAGTTGAAAATATTGGTCATTATGGTTTGGCCTTTGATTATTATACGCATTTTACTTCGCCAATTAGAAGGTATCCGGATGTAATGGTGCACCGATTATTACAGCATTATTTGGATGGGGGGGAGACTCCAAAGGCAGAACCCTATGAAATAAAATGTAAGCATTCTTCGGATATGGAGAGTTTGGCTGCAAATGCTGAGCGCGATTCCATAAAATATATGCAGATTAAATTTATGGAAGATCACCAGGATAGGGAGTTTGTAGGTGTAATTTCTGGGGTTACCGAATGGGGACTTTATGTAGAGATCATTGAGAATAAGTGCGAAGGAATGGTGAGAATTAGGGATATAAAGGATGATTATTATACCTTTGATGAAAAGGAGTACGCTATAGTTGGTGAAAAAACCAAGAAAACCTATCAATTGGGTGATGAAGTTGTTGTGATGGTTAAGAGTACAGATTTAATAAAGCGCCATTTGGATTTTTCCTTAATCGGAAAAAACGCCTAAATTTTTGTTTTGGAACGGAATTTGTTTAACTATACTGGGTAACTAGATAAGTTAAGTTAAAAGAAAGGTTGCCATTGCATAAATATGTGTCACGGAATTGTTCCGGAAAATATGTTTATTGGTTAATAATAATTAGCCAATAAACTATAGCTCTAAGATAATGGATCAAAAATTAATAGTAATACTTTTGTTACTGGTTGCTACCCAATCACTAAGGTCGCAAAACGAAAAGGTAACTCAGAATTTACAACCGTTCAAAGAAGTTAAGGCTTTTGATGGATTGTCCGTGAACCTTATAAAATCTGATGTTAATAAGGCCGTAATTACTGGTGCCAATACTAACAATGTTGCTATTGTAAACAATGATGGCATTCTTAAGATTAGAATGGAAGTGACTAAACTATTCAGTGGCTATAGAACTTTTGTAGATGTCCATTACACTGAAAAACTTGTTGTTATTGATACTAACGAGGATGCCAGGATTTCGTCCAAAGAACCTATAAAGCAGGACATTTTGGAATTGAAGGCTCAGGAAGGTGGAGAGTTGATAATCAGTGCACAAGTAGATCAAATGCTGATAAAAAGTGTAACTGGAGGTATTATTTCAGCTTCCGGTTCTTCCAACATTCAAGACGTTCAAATAAATACAGGAGGTATTTACAAGGGTAAGGATTTCAAAACGAAGTTTAGTACTATTAATGTAAATGCGGGTTCTAGGGCGGAAGTTTTTGCAAGCGATTATGTAAAGGCGGCAGTAAAGGCCGGTGGAGAGGTTATGGTATATGGCAATCCTACCAAAATGGAAGAAAAAACGGTTTTTGGAGGAAAGATTACCAGAATGTAAGTAATAAAATTTTATGATAGAGGATATTCAGGCGGCAATTCCATTGGGCTTTTTATTGAGCTTTATGATTGGGCCTGTTTTTTTTGTTCTTTTGGAAACTAGTGCAATTAAAGGGTTTAGAGCTGCACTTTGTTTTGATGTTGGTGTAATTGTTGCCGATGTTGTTTTTATTTCCTTAGCCTATTTCAGTAGTTTTCAATTGTTGGAAAATCTTAGTAATCATCCTGGTCTCTATGTTTTTGGAGGGACCATTTTATTGGTTTATGGGCTTACCAATGTCTTTAAGAAAGAGTCCGTTAAACAAGAAAATAAAATAAGGATTACCAAGGGAGATTATTTTAGCTTGTGCATCAAGGGATTCTTGCTGAATTTTATAAATATTGGTGTTTTGGTATTCTGGTTGGGTATTATTATTGTCGTAGGACCTAGCTTGGATAATGATCCAAATAGAATAATACTTTTCTTCTCGGCTATGGTCGGGGCCTATTTTGTTACAGATATCTTTAAAATATTATTGGCCAAACAATTGCGCAAAAAGTTGACCAAAAGAAGAATTCTTTTGGTTAAAAAAGTCATTGGAATAATACTTGTTATTTGTGGAATTGTTCTGATAATAAAAGGTTTTCTCCCTAAAGATCAATTGAATATAGAAAAGGGAATAGAACTTATTAAATAGAATAAGCTGTAATAGAAAGGTAAGTAACATAAAAAAACCTTCATCTGTTAAGATGAAGGTTTTGGAGGCATCGAGCGGATTCGAACCGCTGTACAAGCTTTTGCAGAGCTCTGCCTAGCCACTCGGCCACAATGCCTTTTTGCAGTGCAAAGGTAATACTTTTTTTATGTTTCAAAAACTAAAAGCTTTATCTTTTGGATTTGAGTATTATGGTCACTTCTTGGACATCCCCACCAATAGGGGGGTTGATTTTTGAGACCGCAACTTTTACTTTTTTTGCTATGGGTATTTCGGCAAATATTCTATCTAGAATGCGTTTTGCAACATGTTCCAATAGTTTGGAAGGAATAGCCATTTCTTCCTTTACAATATAATTTATATGAACGTAATCAACCGTTTCCGAAAGTTCATCGGTTTGTGATGCTTTTTTTAAATCGGCATCTACTTCAACATTTACTAGGTAATCGCTTCCAATAAGGGTCTCCTCCTTAAGACAACCATGATTGGCATAAACTTTAATATTGCTTACCCTTATTTTCCCCAACACATTAATAATTTGTACAAAATTAAATCAATCCAAGCTTAAAAGAATACATTTTACAAATAATTTAGATTCCCATTTATATATACCAAGGACAATGGGTTAATAGGTACATCTACAATTACTGATACCCTGGAATAGGTCTACGCCAATAGTTACCACGTGGGTACCTGTACTATAGCCTAATATTTCGTTAAGAATGATCTGATAGGAATATCCGAAATAGAAATTACTTTTTTTAAGTCCGGCCAAAGGAGCTATGTATAGTGGCCGTCCAATTTGATCATTTAAAAAACGGTAGGTAACACCTGCATAATAGTAATCTTCAAAATCATACCATCTAAATTTTAGGTTTAAATCCGCTTCTGACCTACCATCACTTTCAAATATTTTGTACAAAAGGGAGGGTTCTATTTCCATATTACTGTTTCTGGATTTTTTATATCGGTATCCAGTATAGGCATAGAAGTTTCTAAGTTTGTTGGGTTCATAGATGGGATCGAAAATATATACATCCTTGTTGATGACGTTGGAGGCGTTTACACTGAAATAAAAGGAATTTTTTCGGTACAAAAGACCTACATCAAAGTTGTGGTTGGATGTGGATCTATCATCAGTTACCCCTGGATCGAAACCGGCATCTATAAATTCTTCTACATCCAATCTAAATTGATTAAAATTATAGGAGATACCGAAGGATAAAAATTCGTCCTCATAGCGGTCTAAAGTTAAATGGTGGGCAAAGGATATACGTGCACCTTGTTGTTTAGTATAGCCATTGGAATCGTTGTATAGAAATAATCCTATTCCCGATTTTTCCCCTAACCTCATATCGGCAGCCAAGGACTGGGTCCTGGGTGCATCCTTGATTCCAACCCATTGCGCAAGTCCGTTCAACCTAATTTTTACATGGTCACCAATACCCGCATATGTTGGGGATAGTACAAAAGGATTGTCTGCCAAATATTGTGAAAGCTGGGGTGAATTAAGTTCTTGGGCACTAGTGATCAAGGTACTTAAAAGCAACACAAAAGTTAATAGTTTACTGCGCATTGTATTTATGGTTAAGTTTTTTATCTATATAATGTAAAATGTCCTACAAATTCCCTATCATCTTCTTCTCCTTTGAGTTTAATGACATACCAGTAATCTCCGGTTGGAAGTTCGGTGTTATGGTATAGTCCATCCCATCCTTGGTCATTGAGACCCATTCTGTAAACCTCCCTACCATAACGGTCAAATATTATGGTTAGTATCTTTGGGAATCCTTCTTGATTTCTAGGTCTCCAGAAATCATTTTGTCCATCACCGTCAGGGGTAAAGAAATTTGGGATTTCTATATCAATGAACTCCATAAAGATTTCCGCAATGGCTTCACATCCGTTCTCATCTACAACCCTAACGATATGGGTTTTTGTTTCTGTTATATAATGGGTATTATCCGTACCATTATCCTTGTCGTTAAAATAGAAAGTGTATTCTTGTTGTCCACCTGTGGCAACAGCCGAAATTTCATTGATGTTCCCTGGTGCCAAGGTAAGAACCAAGGGTTCAAAGTTCTCTATTTCAAAATCTATGGTCAATACACAACCATTGGCATGGGCAATGGCAATATAGTGGGCTCCAGGAGCAATATTGGCAAAATTGGGCTCCAAGACCATGTCATTTGGATCGGTGGAGTCCAGGGCATACATTACATCCGGGCCAACAGTTGGATCTTCCAATACCAGATCAATTGAATTGTTAGGGATGTTGCCCGTACATTCATAGATTGGGGTAGCTGTTGCATTTAAGTTTACTCCTGGATCAATGGTTACAGCCAAGTTGATCATACAACCCTGTGCATCCTTTACGAATACTGCATAAGTTCCAGCAGCCAGATTGGTGAACATGGTTCTGTCCAGGACAAAATCGCTATCTGCAGTAGAGTTTATACTAGTACTATAGGGTGCAGTTCCTCCGGAAATGGTCAAGGAAATGGTTCCATCCTCACTACCAATACATATTTCCGGTGTGGTAGTAGGTACTGCAGTTATAATTGCCGGTTCTGTTATGGTATATCTCAATTGTTCAAAACATCCATTTATATCCTGTGCAATTACAGTATAGTTACCGGGAGCTAGATCGGTGAATGTATTTACCGTATCAAATTTGTCCAAGTTAGGTGAAATGGAATATTGATATCCACCGGAACCACCACTCAAGGAAACGGTTATACTACCATCATTGGCACCATTACAGGTGACGTTCATAAAGGAATCGTCCACCACCAACGGGGTTGGTTCCGTTATTCTGTTTTCGTTGGATACCACTACACAATCATCACTTGTTACCCTGACCCAGTAACTGCCAACTGTAAGGTTGCTGAATTCGCGGTTTGTTTGGGGTCCTGCAATACTATTGGTCAAGGAGGCATCGGTAAACAATTCATAACGGTAATTACCCAATCCTCCATCTGCCTTGGCAATCAATATGGCGGTATTATCACCGTTACAGTTAATAACTGCCGCAGAAGTATCCATGGTTACCGTTAATGGCTCAATGGCATCTTCTTTGATTTGATTGGACAAAATGGAATTACATCCAAATGAATCCCTAACATAGTATCTATACGTTCCTGCAGGCACTGTGAAAGTATGTGTGTTACCACCGCTCATTGGGAAATAATTAATATCGTCCAAACTATATTCATAAGGACCTGTTCCACCATGGGCTGTTAACAACAATTCTGCGTCGTTTAAGCAAGTTAATGGACTTGTCCTTATCAAAGAGGCAAAAACTTCCGTAGGATCTATTATAGTGGCCTGTACGGTTTCAACATCACATCCCCAACCATCAGATACAGTAATGGTATAGATACCGGACTTCAGGTTGTTGAATATTGGACTAACTTGTCCACCAGAAGTATATACAATATTGCTGCCTGTTGAATCATAAACATTTAATTGATATTGGTATATACCTTCTCCCCCAGCCATATTTATAGCGGTCAATGCACCATCACTATCTCCGTAGCAATCCAATGTTGTGGATAAAGGAGTGATATCTGCAGTAATCGGGGCTGGTTGCACCAAAGTTTCGGTATCGTTTAGGATACAGCCATTGGCATCCGTAATCTGAATGGTGTAGTTCCCCGCTGAGAGTTCGATGAATACTATTACGTTAACGTCGGTGGCATTGTATACCTCTGCGGTTGTGGTATTGGTCAGTACAATATCATAAGGACCATAACCTCCACTTGGGTCTACTATTATTTCACCTTGGTCATTGGAGCAGGTAACATTGGCAATTGGATCAACAATTGCAGTCAGTGCCCTATCAGGAGAAATTATTTTTACTGTATTGGAATTCTCAAAACACAATGGAACATTGGTCTCGGTAACCCTTACATAATAGTTTCCTCCTGTTAGTCCATTAATGGTCAATGGATTAGTGGATGTGTTGGCCGATCCCGTAATTGTGGTGGCTACACCTGCACTGGTATATACGGTATAGTTATAAGGGCCGGAATAGCCGCTTACATTTATTTGCAAGGCACCATTATTATCTCCAAAACAGGTTACAGGCGTAATTGCTGTAGCGCTTACCTTGATCAAATCATAAGGTGCAATATTATAGGCAGCAGTATCCACATAACATCCGGTTGTGGTATCGGTAATCCTAAAGGTATAACTTCCCACAGCGGTTAAATTAAAGGTGGCACTGTTATAAGTTGGATTTCCTGTTAGTGTGGCATTGGTATTGCCAACAGGTAACAACTGATAGGTATAAACATTGGCCGCATTGCCATTGTCGTTTACAGTTATTGTTACTTCTTCAGGTCCTGCACAAGATATGGCCGCATCCTGGGCCAATGTAGCAGTAAATTTGTTAAGGGCGCTGATGTTGACGGTGGTAACATCTGTACATCCGTTATCATCCTTTATAGTAACCGTTATCATCCTATCAGATCCGTTATTGGTTATGTTAAAGGTATTTGAGCTAAAGAAGTTCACTCCGTTGATGCTATAAGTATATGGAGCTGTCCCTCCCGCTCCCACTGCGGTTATCACGGCCTGAGATGCTTGGTTATTGACATTACAAGCAAAACTTGTAGCAGTTGCGCTTACATCTACTAGTGTAGGTTCGTCAATAGTTATACTACGAGTATCAAAGCATCCCCTGTCCGAGG
>NZ_JAHKPO010000031.1 GCF_018860365.1 Arenibacter algicola | reverse complement strand
CACTTCGCTATACTTCAAAAAAGAAGCGAGCTTCATTTTTGAAGCTCGCTTGCACAACCACTTTTTTGTGGTTTATCCGTGACCCCGGAGGGATTCAAACCCCCAACCCTCAGAGCCGAAATCTGATGCGCTATTCAGTTGCGCCACGGGGCCATTATTTAGTTCTCGGTCGACAGCAGCAGTAAGCGGTCCATTATATTAAAAATACTGCCCACTGCAACTGCCTACATTTAAATTAAATTCTTTTTTACAATAGTAGATATCGTCTTCCCATCTGCCTGTCCGGCCAATTCCTGGGATACGATCCCCATTACCTTGCCCATATCCTTCATCCCTGATGCCCCAACGGCATCTATAGTCTGTACCACTACCTTTTCTATCTCTTCCTCGGTCAATTGCTCTGGAAGGAATTTTTCGATGATCAAGGCCTGTGCCAATTCTGGCTCTGCCAGATCCTCACGCCCCTGCTCTTTATAGATGGCCGCGCTATCCTTGCGTTGCTTTACTAATTTTTGAACCAGCTTTACTTCATCTTCTTCGGACAGTTCCGTTCCCGGACCTGTTTCGGTCTGTGCCAACAATAAGGCTGATTTTATAGCTCGTAACGACTCCAATGCCACGGTGTCCTTGGCCCTCATTGCCGCCTTCATATCTTCCATTACCCTCTGCTGTAAACCCATATCTTTTTTTTAGCCCTGCGAAGATAAAAATAAACCCGAAAATAAAAGCTATTTTCGGGTCTAAACTTTAGTATTTATAGTTCTGTGAACAGCACTAGTCTACATTGTCATGTAAATAAGAGTTATTGGAACGTAATTGGATATCGTCATTACTATCCTCACTTAAGCTAGTTCTGGAAACTTTATTTTCCTTAGGGCTTTCACTTAAGTTTATCCCTTGTCTCTTATAAGCCGGCTGCTTGGATATTTCGTCCAAATTGCTAAGGCTATTCTGGAATTTATAATTAAAATCCTTTAGTTTTCTTCTACGTTCGTCTGCGCGTTCCTTTAACAGGATTTCAATTGGGGTATTAACAGGATCTTCATCCTCCACATTCACCCTCTGCTGGATCGGTTCCTGCTTTGCAATGGTACGCTTTTCAAATATCAACTCGTCTTCAACAATGCGGGGCTCAAACTCCTCAGCCTTGGATTTGGCTCCAGTAAGTTTCTTTTCCAACTCCATATAATCGTCCAGACTATAGCGCTTTTCCCCATTCTTATTGTATTCAAGGACAGGAATTACTTCTACGTGATCTTTCACCTCAAAATCCCTTACCTCTTCATCCAAATCGAATGTAATAATGTGTTGTGCCTCCTCTTCCTCTTCTACTGGTTTTTTGGCCAAAGGCATATCAAAACTAAATGCAAATTGATCTTCCTCCTCCAACTTGTTGGATACTACCCGTGGATCCACTACTTCTATATCCTTGATCTCGTCCGAAGCATTTATAATGATAAAATCGTCCTGAACATTTTCCGCAACTACTTCTTCATAGAAAACATTAAAATTCCTAATAAAATTAGTGGTAGGTATCAAATCCATTTTTGGCTCCTCTTGCACAGGGTTGTGCTTAACCGGAGTCGCCTTAATTTCCTCTTCTTCGACCAACTGGTGAACAACATTCTTTGGAGTAAGGTTGTGCTCCGCACGTTGCTCATCTTCTAACGTATGAATGATTTTTTTGGATTCCGTATTTACTATATCATCCTGTTGATCTATATTAAAACCCGTGGCTATAACCGTAACTGCGATTGCCTCGCCCAGTCCCTCATCTTCACCGACCCCCATAATGATATTGGCCCCAAAACCGGCCTCATTTTGAATATGGTCATTAATCTCACCTATTTCATCTATCGTAATTTCCTGGGAACCGGAAACGATAAGTAAAAGCACATTCTTTGCCCCAGTAATTTTGTTGTCGTTTAGTAAAGGGGAATCCAAAGCCTTCATTATGGCCTCATGCGCCCTAGAAGAACCCGAAGATATCGCCGATCCCATTATAGCCGTTCCACTACTGCTCAATACAGTCTTGGCGTCACGTAAATCTATGTTCTGAGTATAGTGATGTGTAATAACTTCTGCAATACCACGAGCGGCAGTGGCCAACACTTCATCTGCTTTGGAAAAACCAGCTTTGAATCCCAAATTGCCATATACTTCCCTTAATTTATTGTTATTGATAACAATCAAGGAATCTACATTGGCACGTAATTTTTCTATTCCCAACTGAGCCTGTTGGCAACGCATTTTACCTTCAAATTGAAAGGGCATGGTAACGATCCCCACTGTAAGAACATCCATTTCCTTTGCCATTTTTGCAATGACAGGGGCAGCACCAGTACCTGTTCCCCCGCCCATACCGGCAGTAATAAAGATCATCTTTGTGGTAGTATCAAGCATTTGCTTGATCTCTTCCATACTTTCAATAGCGGCCTGTTCCCCCACTTCAGGATTGGCACCAGCGCCCAATCCTTCAGTCAACGAAACTCCCAATTGTATCTTATTGGGCACGGGACTATTTTGAAGTGCTTGCGAATCGGTATTGCAAATCACAAAATCCACGCCATTGATACCGGCCTGGAACATGTGATTAATGGCGTTACTACCGCCACCGCCAACACCTATGACTTTAATTACGTTACTCTGATTTTTGGGTAAATCAAAGGATATACTTTCAAATTCAGTGTTCTTGCTCATATTTTTTATTTTACTGGTTTACTATACTTTTCTTATTTTATGATCTATTCCGCATTATCCAAGAAATCCTTCAATTTCTCGGACCATTTATCAAAAATAGATTTCCGCTCCTTTTTTAGGGCCGTTTTTGTCTGGGTTTGATCTTCCCCTGTAAAAACCTCATGATCCATATCCTTATCCACAGCCTCCTGACTCGCTTCCCTTACTTTGGCCTTGTTCTGCACAGCATTCATCAAGAGTCCTACTGCAGTTGCATATAAGGGACTGGCTATTTCCTCGTCCGAATCACCTGCCAAATGCTCATTGGGGTAGCCTATCCTAGTGTCCATTCCCGTGATATACTCTACCAATTGCTTCAAATGTTTTAACTGGCTTCCACCACCCGTCAATACAATACCGGCAATCAATTTTTTCTTTTGCTCGTCGTGCCCATAATTTTTGATCTCCACATAAACCTGCTCCACGATTTCCACCACTCTGGCATGTATGATCTTGGAAAGGTTCTTCAAAGTGATTTCCTTTGGCTCACGCCCTCTCAATCCCGGTATGGAGACAATTTCATTATCCTTGTTTTCCCCCGGCCAAGCCGAACCAAACTTGATCTTTAAAAGTTCTGCCTGCTTTTCAATAATGGAACAGCCTTCCTTGATATCTTCGGTGATTACATTACCTCCAAAAGGAATTACAGCCGTATGACGGATAATTCCATCCTTGAAAATTGCCAAATCCGTGGTACCCCCACCTATATCGATCAGTGCTACACCTGCCTCTTTCTCTTCCTGACTCAAAACTGCATTTGCAGATGCCAATGGTTCCAAGGTTATATTCCCAAGATCCAGACCTGCACTCTTTATACATCTTCCCACATTACGGATAGAAGAAACCTGCCCCACAACTACGTGAAAATTAGCTTCAAGCCTTCCTCCATACATCCCCATAGGCTGTTTTATCTCCGCCTGGCCATCTACCTTAAATTCTTGTGGCAAAACATGTATAATCTCCTCCCCAGGAAGCATAACCAATTTGTAAACCTGATTACAAAGCTTTTCTACGTCATCCTCATTGATAACTTCTTCAGATTTGGCCCTAGTTATATAATCGCTATGTTGCAAACTTCTAATATGCTGTCCTGCAATACCTACCACCACCGAGCTGATCTTTAAACCGGAATTGCCTTCTGCCAGTTCAACAGCTTGTTGGATAGACTTAATGGTTTGTGTAATATTATTCACCACTCCGCGGTGTACCCCCAAACTTTTAGACCTGCCAATACCTAAGATTTCAATCTTGCCATATTCATTTTCCTTACCAATGATGGCGACAATTTTGGTGGTTCCAATATCCAACCCAACTGAATAATTACCTTGTTCCATATCTTAAATTTTGGTGCACACTACTTGGTTATTAAATTCTAAACTCACCCTGTTATAATCGTTCAACGTTTTGTCCTTATTCGCTTTGGTATAAAAAGCTTTGAAATTGCTGAACTTTTTCTCCAATTCATCCACATGACCCAAATCCACTACAAAATTCTCCATCCTAAACTTCAACTGATACTTTTGCTCCTCGGTAATATGAACGCCTATTATATTCTTTCTCAAGAATTCATCAGAATTTATATAAGTCAAAATTTCGTACACTCCCTCCGTACTTTTATTGGTTACTATTCCTGTAATTATTGGTACCCGCGCAGAATGATATTTGGAAAATGGCATACGTTTCCCATCTTCATCTATATAAAACTTTGCAACTCCCTCAACTCTTCCGATTGGTTTACGCTGTATGACTTTAGCCACTAGATCCCCGTTTACCGTAAGGTAAACTTGGGCATTTTTCACCATTTCATTAGCTTCGATAGCTTTTTCTATAGTATTCAAAACTATATCTTCTTTGGGCAGGTTTCTAAGGTCTCCAGAATTTTGTATTAACAATTTATTAACCGTCTCTTGGGTCATGTAAAGATTCTGATCTCCGACGAACTTAATTTCAATTTTATCAATTTTTTTATGCCTGTTCCTAGCACTGGAAAATGCATAAAGACCCGTAACTACCAGCAACAGGGCCCCGAACTTTATGAAATTCCAATTAATTTTCATTTCTCTTATTTTATTGTTTTTTATGGACAAGATTTAGTTCCTTTTTAATTTTTGACACTTCCAATCCAATATCGCCAGCCCCCAAGGTTATTAAAACATCAGGGTTTTGGGCTATTATTTCAGAAATCAACTCTGACTTTTCAATTAATTTTTTCTTTGGGCTTGTAATTTTATCCAACAACCATTGCGAGGTAACCCCTTCAATTGGTTTTTCCCTGGCCGGGTAAATTTCCAACAGTAACAAACTCGGAAAATTGGACAGACTTTTTGCGAATTCTTCCACAAAATCCCTTGTTCTGGAAAACAAATGCGGCTGAAAAACAGCCAATACCTTTTTACCGGGATGCATTTCGGAAACCGCCTGAAAAGCAGCCTCTATTTCTGTAGGATGATGTGCATAGTCATCTATAAACACAAATTCGGAATTTTTTATCTGGTAGGAAAAACGTCTTTGAACTCCTTTGAAAGTGGCCAATGCCCCTGCCAACCTTTCTGGAGACGAACCAGCCTGAACAGCCATGGCATATGCCACCAAACCATTGAGCAGGTTATGTCTACCCGGTTTATTGAACCTAACGGATTTAAGATTGGCTTCCGGAGATTCCAAATCAAAAATATAGCTCCCTTGGTCTATTCTAATATTTCTAATACAATAATCGGAACCATCCTCAATACCGTAGGTTGTCCCATCCAAAGCCAAACCATTGCGAACAAACAGCTTACCATTCGGCTTTATTCGTTTTACAAAATCTCTAAAAGACTTTTGCAGCTCCTCACTGTTGCCATATATATCCAAATGATCTGCATCCATAGAAGTAACACAGGCCACATTAGGCGATAACCTAAGAAAGGAACGGTCAAATTCATCTGCCTCTACCACAGAATATTCTGAACCTTCCAACAAAAAATTACTGTTGAAATCCTCCGAAATCCCTCCCAAGAAGGCCGTAATGGAAGTCCCGGTCTCCTTCAATAAATGAGCCAGTATACAAGAAGTAGTTGTCTTGCCATGGGTGCCGGCAACTGCAAAACAAAAGGTATCCTTTGTTATCAATCCCAATACTTCTGAACGCTTTTTCACCTGAAAGCCATGGTCCATGAAATAATTATACTCCCCATGATCATTAGGCACGGCGGGAGTATACACCACTAAGGTATTGTCAGGATCCAAATACACCTTGGACACCAATTCCAAATCATCTTCATAATGCACCTGGATACCCAAATCCACCAAATCCTTTGTAAGAGGTGTCTCGGTCTTATCATAGCCCGCAACATTCTTACCTATAAATTTAAAATATCGCGCAAGGGCGGACATACCAATACCTCCAATACCTATAAAGTAGACGTTATGTATATCTTTTATGCCCATTTTCTTATTGTTGCACTAATAATTTTTCTATTTCATTTACAATCTCCTTGGTAGCATTTGGCATGGCCAAATTCTTGATATTGGCTCCCAAATTATTGCCCAGGTCCTTATTTTTGAGTAAATCCAAAAACACCGTCCCGAACTTTTCATCCAATTCCTTTTCCTTGATCATTATGGCCGCATCCTTTTCCACCAAGGATTGGGCGTTTTTTGTTTGATGATCCTCGGCTACGTTCGGGGAGGGGATAAAAATTACTGGCTTGCCTACAATGCACAGTTCAGAAACCGAACCTGCACCTGCCCTGGAAATAATAATATCGGCAGCCCCATAGGCCAAATCCATCCGATTTAAAAATGCCACTACCTTTACATCTGCACTTTCATGTTTCTTATATTCCTCATAATACAGCTTACCACTTTGCCAAATAACCTGAATTCCCTGTTCCTTGAAAAAAGGCAAACTTTGTTCAATAAGAATATTGACTCTTCTTGCCCCAAGACTGCCTCCTAGGACAAGCAATGTGGTTTTACCCGCCTGCAAACCAAAGAAGCTCAACGCCTCTACTTTATTTTCCACCAATGACACCAAATCCCCACGTACAGGATTACCCGTCTTTACGATTTTATCTTTCGGAAAAAATTTCTCCATGCCATCATAGGCCACACATATTTTGGCTACTTTGTTCGCCAATAATTTATTGGTGATACCAGCAAAGGAATTCTGTTCCTGCAACACACATGGAATTCCCTTTCCCGATGCCACCTTCAAGAGGGGACCACTGGCAAAGCCACCAGTACCCACAACGGCATGAGGTTTAAAATTCCGTACTATGTTTGCTGATTTCATCAAACTACTTATCACTTTAAAAGGAAACATTAAATTTTTCAAAGTGAGCTTCCTTTGCAACCCACTTATCCACAAACCTTCAATTTTGTACCCTGCCTGGGGCACCTTTTCCATCTCCATTCTATCTTTTGCCCCGACGAACAGAAAATCAGCATCGGGATACCTAAGTTTCAACTCATTTGCAATGGCAATGGCAGGATAAATATGTCCGCCCGTGCCTCCCCCCGATAATATAAATCTATAACTGCCCACTTAACACTTCTAAAGGGTTGGTCTCATCTATTTCATCCGATTCGGATTGCACATGTTTATTACTTGCACTAAGAATAATACCTATGGCCAAACAGGTCATCCAACTCGAGGTTCCACCACTACTAATCAAAGGCAAGGTCTGACCGGTAACCGGGAAAAGTTCCACGGCCACCGCCATATTGATCAATGCCTGAAATACTATAGGAAGTCCAACTCCCAGAACCAAAAGTTTACCGAATACCGTGTCATTGCTATTGGCCACCACCACAATCCTAAAAAGCAACAACAAATAGAAGAACATTAGCACAAAGCCTCCCAAAAGTCCGTACTCCTCTACAATAATGGCATAAATAAAATCCGATGAACTTTGTGGCAAAAAATTCTTCATTACACTCTTTCCTGCCCCATTGCCCACTATTCCTCCCGTTGCAATAGCTATTTTTGCCTTCTCTATTTGATAATCAGCCTCCGTATCCTCAGGATTGGAAAAGCTTTCTATTCTGCTCATCCAAGTATCTACCCTGTTAGGAAATAAATCCGGCACTGCCTTGGCCGTCAAAATAAACAGCGTTAGGCTCAATATCCCCGCACCAACGATTCCCAACAAATACTTAAAGGGATACCCCCCTATAAAACAGAGCAATAACACCATGGAAAATATAATCCCGGCCGTTGAAAAATTCGCAGGTAGTATTAGTACTATCACCAAAAAAACCGGCAACCAAAGTGGCAGAATACTCTCTTTAAAGGTTATAGTCTTATCCTTTATTTTTGTTAAATATCTAGCTACGTAGATCATTAGCACCACCGCTGCCAGGTTGGACGTCTGAAATGTAAACCCAACAATGGGAATACGGATCCACCTACTGGCATTGGCCCCATCAATGACCTGCCCTTGAGCAAGTGTATAGAGCAATAAAAGCAATACCACAGGCATTGCAATCAAGGACAAACCCTTGAAGAAGTGTGTAGGAATACGGTGCACCCCATAAATAATACCAAATCCCATTAGCAAAAGTATGGCATGCTTTACCAGGTAACCAATAGTGGTACCATTGCCTACCACGTATACCAGGTTACTACTGGCACTATAAACAGGTAAAAACGAAAATAAGGCCAAAAGGGCTACTACTGCCCAAATAGCTTTATCTCCATTAATTTTGTTTAAAAATCCGAACACCCTTTATAATTTTTTTATTGCTTCTTTAAACTGATTTCCCCTATCTTCATAATTCTTGAACAAGTCAAAACTGGCACATGCGGGTGACAACAATACGGTATCTCCCCGTTCTGCTATCTTATAGGCCACCTTTACGGCCTCGTCCATTGCAAATGTTTCCACTACCAGGTCCACTACATTTCCAAAGGCATCCTTTATTTTGGAATTATCGGTTCCCAAACAAATAATGGCCTTTACTTTTTCACGTACCAAAGGCATTAACTCCCTGTAATCATTCCCTTTGTCCACCCCTCCTACAATCCACACCGTAGGTGTTTTCATACTATCCAAGGCGTAGTAGGTAGCATTTACATTGGTAGCTTTGGAGTCGTTGATATACTGTACATGATGAATTTTAAGTACTTTTTCCAACCTATGCTCCGCTCCCTGAAAATTTTCTATACTTCTGCGTATAGTCTCCTTTCGTATACTAATTAGTTTAGCGGCCGTAGTGGCAGCCATGGTATTCTTTACATTGTGTTTTCCTTCCAAAGCCAAAGCGTCTGTACTCATTTCTATAGTGTTATTGTGTGTCTTAATAATTATTTTATCATTCTCTAAATATGCCCCTTCATCCAATTTCCTACTGATGGAAAAGGGCAATAATTTTGATTGGACCGGGTTCTTTTGCAACCACTGGACTATTACTTCATCATCGGCATCATATATTAAATAATCTTCCTTAGTCTGGTTCTTTGCAATCCTAAACTTGGACGCTATATAATTTTCAAATCTGTATTCATATCTATCCAAATGATCCGGAGTTATGTTGGTAAGGATGGCTATATGGGGTTTAAAATCCACTATCCCGTCCAATTGAAAACTACTTATCTCCAATACATAAAAATCAAAGTCATTTTCGGCCACCATTTTGGCATAACTATCTCCAATATTCCCCGCCATTCCCACATGCAAACCACCTTCTTTTAATATGTGGTTCGTTAGCATTGTGGTGGTGGTCTTTCCGTTGCTTCCGGTTATCCCTATAATGGTTGCCTTGGTATACCTTGAGGCAAACTCGATTTCCGAAATTACAGGAACCCCTATTTCCTTGAGCTTTACCACCAAAGGAACCTTATCCGGAATACCGGGACTTTTCATGACCAGATCGGCATTCAAAATCATTTCCTCGGTATGTTGCTGTTCTTCCCAGTCAATCTCAAAATGTTCAAGAACTTTTTTATATTCCTCCTTTACTATCCCCTTATCGGAGACAAAAACTTCAAAACCTTCCTTTTTGCCCAAAATAGCCGTTCCAACGCCACTTTCACCACCTCCCAAAACAACCAACCGCTTCATTCTATCGCACCTTTAAGGTTACAATGGTTATTACCGCCAACAGAATTCCAACAACCCAGAACCTGGTCACGATTTTGCTTTCATGGTATCCCTTTTTCTGGTAATGATGATGTAATGGTGCCATTAGAAAAATCCTTTTCCCCTCTCCAAATCTCTTTTTGGTGTACTTGAAATAACCCACCTGCAACATCACGGAAATCGACTCTGCAAAGAAAATTCCGCACAAAACGGGTATCAACAATTCCTTGCGAATAATGATCGCTATTACGGCGATTATCCCTCCAATGGTCAAACTTCCGGTATCCCCCATAAAAACTGTTGCCGGATAGGCGTTGTACCATAGAAATCCTACCAGGGCCCCAACAAAGGCTGCTATAAATACTACCAATTCCCCTACCCTGGGAATAAACATGATATCCAAATAATCCGAAAAGATGATATTACCAGAAACTAGGGTAAAGATGCCAAGAGTAAATACTATTATAGCCGATGTGCCTGCAGCCAATCCATCTATCCCATCGGTCAGATTTGCCCCGTTGGAGACCGCTGTGACAATAATTATGATTATGGGAATAAATACCAACCAGGCATATTTCTCCATCCCATCTCCCATCCAGGTAATAAAGCGGGCATAATCCAACTCGTTATTTTTAATAAATGGCAAGGTGGTCATGGTAGACTTAATCTCCTTTCCCGGTACTTGCTGTACGATATAGTCCTGGGTAATTTCTGTTCTGGAATGCTCCTTCATGGTAACCCCCGGGTGAAAATACAAGGTAGCTCCTACCATAAGCCCTAGACCTACCTGGCCCATTACCTTGAACCTACCTTTTAATCCTTCTTTATCCTTTTTGAAAATTTTGATATAATCATCCACAAAACCTATAATCCCCATCCAAATTGTAGTAACTATCAAAAGGATTACGTAAATATTATCCAAGAAACGCGCAAACAACAATACAGGAATCAAGGTGGACATAATAATAATCAACCCACCCATGGTCGGGGTACCCGCTTTTTGTTTTTGGCCTTCCAGCCCCAAGTCCCTTACGGTTTCCCCAATTTGTTTATGGCGTAAATAATTAATAATTCTTTTCCCATAGACCGTAGCCAATAACAGCGAAAGCATTACCGCCATTGCCGCCCTAAACGTTATAAATTGGAAAAGCCCCGCCCCTGGCAGTTGATAGTGTTTTTCCAAATATTCGAACAAATAGTATAGCATTCCTGGGTTTATTGTTTTTTATTATTCACTTTAATATTGACCACCAAATATTTTATTTATTTAAGTTGGCCAACAACTCCTTCACCATTTTAAAATCATCAAAATCCTCCCTGACCCCATTAGTTTCCTGATAGGTCTCGTGGCCTTTGCCGGCAACCAAAATAATATCGTGGGCGGTAGCCAATTGACAAGCTGTTTTAATAGCCTGCTTACGGTTAACGATAGACAGTGTTTTATTTACATTTTGCGCCTCCACACCAGCTTCCATCTCCTCTATAATAACAGTGGGCGACTCCGACCTGGGGTTGTCCGAAGTAAAAATGACTTTATTACTCAATGCTGTTGCGATATGACCCATAACCGGACGCTTAGACTTATCTCTGTCACCACCACACCCCACGACGGTGATGACATTTTCATTTCCAGTCCTCAATGTATTGATAGTATCAAGTACATTTTTCAAGGCATCCGGTGTATGGGCATAATCAACAATAGCTGTAATTTTCTCTTTTGATATATAATGTTGGAACCTTCCATCTACATTTTCCAATTCACTTAGTAGACGAAGAATTTCAAGTTTTTCCAATCCCAATAAATCCGCAGTGGCATAAATTGCCAACATATTATAGGCATTAAAATCTCCGATCAATTTGGACCAAACCTCATTGTCATCGATCTTTAACAATTGACCATTGAATTGATTCTCCAATATTTGCGCCCTATAATTTGCATAGGATTTCAAGGCATAGGTATACTTTCTCGCATTGGTATTCTGCAGCATTACCAAACCGTTCTTATCGTCTATATTAGTAAGTGCAAATGCTTTTTTTGATAGTTGATCGAACAATATTTTCTTAGTATCCCTGTATTCCGCAAAGGTTTTATGATAATCCAAGTGATCGTGGGAGAGATTGGTAAAAATAGCGCCTTCGAACACCAATCCTTCCGTTCTTTTTTGGTGTATTCCATGGGAACTGACCTCCATAAAACAATACTCAACCCCGGCATCGTTCATTAACTGCAGGTGCTTATTGATTGTTAAAGCATCCGGAGTGGTATGGGTGGTAGCATACTCCTTATTATCTACCATAATCCTTATGGTGGATATCAATCCCACCTTAAAACCGGCCTTTTTAAACAATTGATAAAGCAAGCTACTAACAGTGGTCTTTCCGTTGGTACCGGTTACCCCCACCAATCTTAAGTTTTTGGAGGGATTACCGTAATAATTGGATGCCATAATAGCCAAAGCTTTATTGCCATTATCCACCTGCACATAGGTTATTCCATTATCCAACTTCTCGGGCAGTTCTTCACAAACTATGGATTTTGCACCAGAAGCAATGGCCTTATCTATAAACTGATGACCATCTGCAACAAGACCTTTTATTGCCACAAAAACATCCTCCTTTCCAACTTTTCTGGAATCAAAACAAATATGGCTCACCATGACAGAAGTAGATCCACTTACCGCAGAAAGACCAACACCGTACAATATGTCCTTTAGCGTCATCATGATAGTACCAATACGATTTTATTAACCTTTTTCAGATCTGTTCCCTTGGCAATTGATTGCTTCTTGACTTTTCCATTGCCCTTCACCTCTACTTCTATCCCTAAATTTTCAAGGATCGATACCGCATCCATACCACTCATACCCTCAACATTGGGCACTTCATTATATTTTTTATTGGAGTCTGCAAAGTATCTTTGATAGTTCTCCTCCAAGTTCTTGTTCCCGGCATCATTAACATCCACCTCATCCACTAAAGGAGAACTTGCATAAATCTTTTGGGCAACCGATTTAAATACGGGACCGGATACATCGGCACCATAATAACCTACACTTTTGTCCGGCTCATGAATTACTACAATACAGGAATATTTTGGGTCGTCCGCAGGAAAGTAACCGGCAAAAGTTGAAATGTACTTCATCACTTCCGGATCCTTGGAAACATAATTCTTTTGAGTGGTTCCGGTTTTTCCAGCCATAGAAAAATTAGGCGAATACAACCCATGCCCGGTACCGTGCTTTTTCTCCACAACATCTTTCAACAATTGCTGAACCTTGTGCGCCGTTTCCTTGGAACAGATAGACGGATTGATAACCTCCTTCTCAAATTTCAAAATAGTTTTATCCCACTCCTTCACTGCTTTTATAAGCCTGGGCTTCAACATCTCCCCATCATTGGCAATGGCATTGTAAAAAGTTAGGGTCTGTAATGGGGTAAGTGAAACTTCATACCCATGGGACATCCATGCCAAGGAAACACCAGACCAACCCTTATCCCCAGGATAACGGATTACCGGGGTTCCCTCCCCATTAACCGGCAACCCCAATTCCCTATGAAGGTTCATGTTCATGAGGCGGTTGACAAATTTTTCCGGATTGTCCTTATAATTATTATTGATGATTTTAGCAAAAGCAGTATTGGAAGACACCTCAAACGCCTTAGCGGCGGTAATTTTACCATAACCCCCGTGCTTGGAGTCCCTAACCGTTCTGTTATAGACCTTATAAGTACCTTTTTCCGTATCTATTACCGTATTGGTATCTATTACCTTGTCCTCCAAGGCCACGACCATAGACATTAGCTTAAAGGTAGATCCAGGCTCATGAGACTCCCCTATAGCATAATTAAGTCGCTCATAATATTTGCCCTCGCTGGTCCTTCCCAAATTGGAAATGGCCTTGACCTCTCCGGTCTTGGTTTCCATTACGATTACACAACCATGTTCCGCGTTATATTTTTCCAATTGCCCCAATAAGGCATGATGTGCAATATCCTGGATATTGATATCAATGGTTGAAACCACATCATAGCCATCCTTGGGCTCTACAATATTATCCCAGCCAATAGGCTTCCATTGTCCTTTGGCAATTTTTTGTTTTAACCTCTTACCTTCTACCCCTCTTAGATATTGTCCGAAGGCCCCTTCCAAACCAACCCTGGTGTAGTATCCGTCCTCATCTACCCGTTCATAGCCAACGCTCCGCTCAGCGATCTTGCCCAAGGGATGCTCACGTACAATTTTTTGCTCTATAATTAGCCCCCCTTTATAGGGACCCTTATTAAAAAGCGGAAACTGTTTTACGGCCACATAATCCGAATAATCCAAATTCCTGGCAATCAAGGCGTATCGATTCTTATTGGCTTTCGCCTTTCTCAACAATTGCTGATAATGTGAGGACGTTTTGCCCAACAATTTAGCCAAGGCATCGGACAAAGGCTTTACATTATCTTCAAAATCCCTTTTTCCAACGGTTTCGGCATCAAATCGTATGGTATATCTTGAAACTGAAGTTGCCAACAAACTGCCATCATCCGAATAAAGATTACCTCTCTTAGGAGCAATGGTGAACATTTTTTCAGTGCGATCCATGGCCAGTTTCCTATACTTCTCCCCTTCCACCATCTGTATACTGACCAATTTGACCAAAACGGCAATTGCGAACAGAAATAGGAATCCCGCCACAATATATAATCTGGTCAATATGTTTTTTTCTGTTACAGGCACTATTATTCGGTTTCGGTTTTAACTTTTATTTTTTTCGGCGGAGTTTCAGACGGGAACAAACCATCTTCCTCCAGAATTCTCAACACAGTGGACTCCAACTTTAACTCCTGCATATCGGAACGGACATCTACAAACTCGCTCCTCAATTCCTTAACCTGTTCATCAAGGGCAGCAATTTTATGGACTTTTCCATCAGCACTATGGGAACTGGCAATCATGACCGTAGCCAAAAAAGAAACATATATGATAAACATCCAGTTCTTGGGAGCACCTCCACTCACTAAAAACTTTCCTTTTAATATGTCCAATATCCCTTTTCTCATTACTTAAAATTTACCCAACTATATACCTTATTATACTATTGCACAATTCAAACGTCACTAGGGACAGTTCAAAATTGCCGTACATTAATCTCAAACCCGCTCCGCTATCCGGAGTTTGGCACTTCGTGCCCTATTATTCAACTTTATTTCCTCCTTGGAAGGGACCACTAAACCTCCAACCTTTTTCATAGGAACTTCTATGTTCCCGTAAAAATCCTTTTCCGGCTCCCCTTCAAACTGGCCGGCCCTTATAAACCTTTTAACCAATCTATCCTCCAAGGAATGATAACTTATTACACTTAACCTACCCCCTTCATTCAACAATTCCGGCACCTGTAACAAAAATTCCTTTATCACTTGTATTTCCTGGTTCACCTCTATCCTTATAGCCTGGTAGATCTGAGCCAAAATCTTATGCTCCCTATGTTTTGGCAGATACTGACCAAGAACCTCCTTCAACTGATCAGTGGTTTTTATTGGTGTATTTTGCCGCTGCTCTATAATGGTTTTTGCCATGGCATTTGCGTTCCGCAGGTCACCATATTGAAAAAGCACCCTCCTCAACTCATCATAGTCATAAACATTTACCACATCAAAGGCTGAAATCTGGTTCTTTTTGCTCATTCTCATATCCAGATCAGCATCAAAACGGGTAGAAAACCCTCTCTCGGCCTGATCGAATTGATGGGATGACACTCCAAAATCGGCCAAAATACCGTCCACTTTCCTTATGCCATAGAACTTCAAAAACTGCCTTATATATCTAAAGTTTTCATTGATCAACTGAAATCGCCCATCATCAATAACATTTTGCAACGCATCCTCATCCTGATCAAACGCCAACAGCCTTCCATTTTCTCCCAGCCTTTTCAATATCTCCTTGGAATGTCCGCCACCACCAAAGGTCACGTCAACATAAACTCCATCGGATTTTATATTCAGCCCCTCAACGGACTCTGTCAGCAATACGGGGTTATGATAAGTCATCGTCGTCATCTCCCATTACTTCCTCGGCCA
Source organism: Arenibacter algicola (assembly GCF_018860365.1). Lineage (GTDB taxonomy): Bacteria > Bacteroidota > Bacteroidia > Flavobacteriales > Flavobacteriaceae > Arenibacter > Arenibacter algicola_B. The sequence continues at coordinate 151,636 of NZ_JAHKPO010000031.1, read as the reverse complement.
AACTTGCAAAGTCCTCGGCCGTTTCCTCCAATACCTTTTCATAGTTGTCCTTATCCCAGATTTCAACAATGTTAATTGCCGAACTCAATACTACCTCTTTCGTAATTCCCGCCACGTCTACCAAATTTTTTGGGATCAACAGCCTACCAGTAGCATCTATTTCCACCACCTTTACTCCTGCAGAAAATCTTCTTATGAAATCGTTGTTTTTTTTCTTGAATCGGTTCTTTTTGTTCATTTTCTGCATCAACAGATTCCACTCCGCCATAGGATACAGCTCCAAACAGGGTTGAAAAACAGAACGTTTAACCACAAAACCATCATTTATTACGGGAGACATTTGATTTTTAAGCGCCACAGGAAGCATTACCCTTCCCTTAGAATCGGCCTTACAATCATATGTTCCAATGAAATTAATCACTTAAAGTAGCTGGTTTTTAATTTAATAACTCAAATATATAGAAATTATTACCACAATTTACCACAAAATACCACTTTGTTAATAAAATGCATACTTTATCGACAAACGACACTCCAATTACACCTGAAAAAATTCTTGGGACCAATACCAGAAAAATTCTTTCAACAATAAATTGTCATTAAATATCAACGTTCCAAAAACTTATCTATGCTTGCATAATAATGAAATGCCTATATTTGCCAACTAAGATTAGAAGCTATCCTTAATGGAAAAAAAGATAATTAAAGAGGGAAAATACCGATATATTGAAATGGGTGAAGGAACACCTATTATAATATTACACGGTCTTATGGGGGGATTGAGCAATTTTCATGGGGTTATGAATCATTTTCCACCTAAAGGCTATAAGGTTTTGGTACCCGAGCTTCCTATTTACGACATGCCATTGCTCAAGACCAACGTAAAGAGCTTTGCTAAATTTTTGGAAGGGTTTATAGAACATAAAGGCCTTAAGGATGTGATACTTCTAGGTAATTCCCTAGGCGGACATATTGGCCTGCTCCATACCAAATTATACCCAAAAAAAGTAAAGGCACTGGTAATCACAGGTAGTTCAGGACTGTACGAAAGTGCCATGGGAGATGGTTATCCCAAACGTGGTGACTATGAATTTATAAAGAAAAAAGCCCAGGACGTATTTTATGATCCCGAAGTAGCCACCAAGGAAATTGTAGACGAAGTCTTTGCCACTGTAAACGATCGTATTAAACTGGTAAAAACCCTGGCCATCGCAAAAAGTGCCATTAGACACAACATGTCCAAAGATTTACCCCATATGTTGACCCCTACATGTATAATATGGGGGAAAAACGATAGTGTAACGCCACCCAATGTAGCTGAAGAATTCCATGCACTACTCCCGGATTCCGATTTATTCTGGATAGAGAAGTGCGGACACGCCCCAATGATGGAACATCCACAGGAATTCAACACTGTTCTTGACGCCTGGCTGGAAAAAAGAAATTTCTAAACAAGAGTTAAGATCTGCAACCTTTAAAAGCGAACAAATGAAAATTAAGTCGGCCGACTTTGTTATGAGCAATTCCAACGTAGCAAATTGCCCTAAGGACCATTTGCCGGAATACGCATTTATTGGTCGCTCCAATGTTGGAAAGTCCTCCTTGATCAACATGCTCACCCAAAGAAAAAGTTTGGCCAAAACATCTGGCAGACCTGGAAAGACGCAACTTATAAATCACTTTAAAATAAACGAAAATTGGTTTTTGGTAGATTTGCCCGGTTATGGCTATGCCCGTGTATCCAAAAAAGACAAAAAAACCTTTCAAAAATATATCACCGACTACTTTATAGAGCGGCAGCAATTGGTATGTGCATTTGTTTTGATCGATATTAGACATGAACCCCAAAAAGTAGATATGGAATTTTTGGAATGGATGGGAGAAAACCAGATTCCGTTTTGCATGATTTTTACCAAAGCGGATAAATTGAAACCAAAAGCCATAGAAAACCACGTCAATGCCTATATTAAGGAATTATTGGATGGAGTTTGGGAAGAGGCCCCCAATTATTTTGTAACCTCCTCTACCAATGGGATGGGCCAAGAAGAATTGCTTGGTTTTATTGATGAATTAAATACCAATTTCTTTAAGATAGTAAACTAGATTTACTTTCCGTTTCCCGCTACCTTGATCTGCCCTAACTTTTCTTCAACGGTCAAAATAAGATCCTCTTGGCTTTTCATGGCATTGATCTCCCCTTTTGAAAGAAACTCTTGAAGTTTATCCGCTTTTAAAAGGAATACCTGCGGAAAGGCTTCCTTGTTCTGTTTTTCTTCCGGATACCGTTTTTTAAACTCGTCCCTATGCAGAAACTCCATATCCACAACCGAATTCTGCCTAAATTCCTTCCATTTTCTATTTTCAGAAAAAAAGCCAAAGGTTATGGCACACAGATTACAATTGTAGGATTTTGGATCCAAGGTTTTATGGACACTATCCAAAAGGGCATTACCAAACCCGGAATTGGCATTATATACAAACACAAGTAGGTCTGTCCTGATACTTTCCATCGTTACAAATTAGGAATTACTATTACCAACTTAGTCGGCAAACACCGAAAATACTTAATGGAAAAGCCCTTTTTGCCCCAAGGGTGGCAAACAGCTTATATGCGGCCTATTTTTTTAATTCAAGTTTTTCGGCAAAATAATCGCAAAAATCTTTCATGGTAGCCGTCATCTTTTCATCCTGGGTAGCCTTCATAAAGGTGTCCGATAGGGAAACAAGGGTTTGATGAAAAAATACTTTCATTTCATCTACCGGCATATCCTTAGTCCATAGATCAATCTTTAAAGATTCCTGGTTTTCACTATCCCATACGGACAATAGCATTGCCTTGGCTTTTTCATTGTCTATGCCTCCATCTTGAGCAGACCAGGTTAGCTCTTCAGGAACCCTATTTTCATCCAATCCAACTCTTAGCGTAATTTCTGATGTATGTAGTTTTGCCATTGCTTTGTTTTTGATTTGTATTTACTATTACAGCTTTTTTGGCTTATACCCAGATCTTTTAAAAAGTTCTTCCTCGGGTAGGGTCAACATTTCCTGCAAAGTAATCTTATTGTTATCCATAAAGGCCTTGACAATTTGCCAACCTATATATCGTCCTATTTTACCTGGTGACTCGTTATCCAATTCCAATTCAAACTTGGAGAAAGGAGCTGGATCCAAAAATCTTGGGCCCAACTTGCTATTGGTACTGTACAACAATTCGCGTTCTATAAAATAGCGCCAAACCTGCTCTTCGTTGACTGTTGCCCAATCCAACTCATCCGGTGCATAACCTATAATGACAGCTTCATTTTTTTTAGGCATAAGCTGCTGCATTAAATACAGTTCTTTACCGTAATAAACAAGTTGCGACAAAAAAGTACGGTCGCGGGGTGGTGCTACAACAGCCTTAGCAAATGCACTGGCCACGTCGCGGGTCATGTATTGTTTGTCCAAATCGTTGGCGATATACTTGGAAATACCTTGATAAAACTTATGGGACCTTCCCAAATAGTTATCAAGACCAACAAGAAGTAAGCTATCCGTTAAAATAATTCTATTGTTATAGTCTACCTCCGAGGTAACTGTAACAACCTTTGGTATCGTATAATTGGGAAAATAATATTTTATATACTTAAACAACCACTCCAAATCTTCACTTTCACTTCCAAAGTCGGGGAAAGTTTTTCCTACCTCTTCCATAACTTCGATTTGTAGGGTGTCCTGTAATTTGGCTACCCAAATGCTATCCGGATAATTGGCAGGAAAAAGATAAGGGTACTTTGCTTTTAAAATTGGGATATCCAAGGGTTTTGCTTCTGCAAATTCCCTATCAAACCTATTAACCTTTACATCTACGTTTATTTTAGCCACCTCATCGGCCAATTTATCGCTGCGATCACAACTGCAAAAAATAATAATTGGGATTAAAAGAAGGAATATGGCCTTTTGCATTCTAAAGTAATTGGGTTAATGTTTTAAATATTAAACTCTAGGCTTTATTTTTACGGTGCAAAGTTAAGTTTTTAAACCTAATAAATTGTTCATATGCAGACCGAAAAAGTTATAGACCACATTGTAACCTGGTTACAGGAATATGCCAACAAAGCAAATATGAAGGGATTTGTAATCGGAATTTCCGGAGGAATAGATTCCGCAGTAACCTCTACCTTATGTGCAAGAACAGGACTACAACTTTTATGTTTGGAAATGCCCATTCACCAAGCCGAAAGCCAAGTAACCCGCGCATCCGACCATATAAAATGGTTAAAAAAGAACTATCCCAATGTTGAAAGACTAGAGGTGAACCTTACACCCACTTTTGATAGTTTGGTGGATGCACTGCCCGCTGTTGACAACGAGGAAGATAGGTTTATGTCCTTGGCCAATACAAGGGCCAGGTTAAGAATGACCACTTTATATTACTTTGCCGCCTTAAACAAACTGCTGGTGGCCGGTACCGGGAACAAGGTCGAAGATTTTGGCGTAGGCTTCTACACGAAATATGGGGATGGCGGTGTAGACTTAAGTCCGATCGCCGACCTACTCAAAACCGAAGTATACGAAATTGCCAAAGTCCTTGGCATTAACGAAGACATTATTAAGGCCGCACCTACAGATGGCCTATGGGGCGATGACAGAACAGACGAAGACCAAATAGGAGCATCCTATCCAGAATTGGAATGGGCCATGCAAATGGAAGGAGAAGGAAAAGTGGAGACGGATTTTTCTGATAGACAAAAAGAGGTTTTTCAGATATACAAAAGATTTAACCGCGCAAACAAACATAAGATGGTTCCTATTCCTGTTTGTGAAATACCAAATATGTTAAAATGAACATCTCACCTAAGAACCAAGTGATTAAATCGAAAAAACATGTGAAAATTTTCGGTTTTGGATAAAAAAATGAAGCTTTGCTTATCGAATTAGATATTTTAACCCTACATTGCATGTCAGTATTTTTAGACATGATTATTGATGTTGAAATCTAGAAAAATAACCCAAAATGATCAAAATTTTAATTGCTGATAATCATCCAATAGTTCGGATGGGCGTAAAACAAGTCTTGGAATCGGTTTCTGATATTCAAGTGATCGCCGATGCATCTACCACCACGGAATTATTCAATAAGTTGGAACTTTTTACCCCGGACGTAATTCTTCTGGAAATGGACATCCCCGAAATTAATGGCATTGCAACTCTTAGAAAAATAAAAAAAGAGTACCCCAACATAAGGGTTTTGATCTATAGCGGTCAATCTGAAGATGTTTATGCTTTAAGCACCATTCGTGCCGGAGCTTTTGGTTACCTATCCAAAACATCGGAAATAGATTATATCATAAGTGCTATACGAAAAGTTAGCGAAGGCAATATGTTTATTACCAACGAATTGGCGCAACGCCTAGCTTTTGATGAAGGCACACAAAAACCAAGAAGGTTCTTTAGAAAACTTTCCACAAGGGAGGTAGAAGTCCTTAAACTCTTGGCCAGTGGAAAGCGAAATAAGGAAGTAGCCCAAGGCTTGGATCTGAACGAAAAAACGGTCAGTACCTACAAAGCGCGTTTAATGCGTAAATTAAATGTGGACAACTTAGTGGATTTACTACAGCAGGCCAAAGCTTTGGAACTGTACTAGATATAGAATAACCAATCAAGAATAAAAAAGACTGATTTCCTGACAAATAGGACTTCAGTCTTTTTTTATTTATCCTATTCAGAAATCCTAAGAAAGAACCCTGTTGAGCTTTTTGTTCAACAATACATTGAGTTGTATATAGTTCATAATCTCTTCCATGGTTTCCATATTTCCTTCCTGATTATCCAAGGTGTTCTGCTGAAGGGAACCTATCCTCTTTTTTATCAAGTAACATCTAAGTGTTAAAATGGTTTCGCTCACCAACTGGGAAATACCTACTTTTTTATCTTTCGGATATATATCCTTTCGTTCCCACTGATGTAGAGCATACTTTTCCTCTTCCATTAAAATGGAAGAAATTTCCGTTGCCAGTTCTTGGTCCAAATTTGCTATAAAGGTGGTAATGGAAAAAATCTCCTTCTCATTAAGGTCTTCCATTAATCTATAATAGATATTTCTGAACTGCTCATTTGCCAACTCAATTTCATCGTCTTGTAAATCTAGATATATCTTTTCATATACTTTGGCATCCAGGGATTCAGGCTCCAGTTCCAAATCACCTTTTTCATTTTCCTTTAAAACAAGATCCTCGAATTGTTGGTCCAAATCCCCATAAAGCAGCAACATCTCTATAATCTTACGCTCCAGCTCATATTGCACATCTACCTTTTGTCGCTGTGGTTCGTTCTTGACCACATCAAAGGCCTGTTGCTCCTGCTTTACCTTTTTATTGGCGTCCGATACATCCTTTTTCCCAATCTGAGCCAAGGTATTGAATAGAACAGCCTCGGAAATATTCATGATCTGTGCGCACTCCTGTATATAAATTTCCTTCTGTATCCTATCTGGAATTTTAGAGATACTATTAACAATATCCCTAACCGTATCCGCTCTTTTAATAGGGTCGTTAGCAGCTTCCTCCACCAATAATGAAGCTTTGAACTGAATAAAGTCCTTGGAATTCTCCTGTAGGTAGAGCACCACATCCTCGTAATCATTGTTCTTGGAAAAACTATCCGGATCTTCCCCTTCCGGGAAAGTACACACTTTTACGTTCATCCCCTGTTCCAGAATAAGGTCTATCCCTCTTAGTGATGCCCGCAATCCGGCCGCATCCCCATCGAACAAAACCGTTATATTCTTGGTGAGCCTATTGATCAACCTTATTTGATCCGAGGTCAGGGCCGTACCACTGGAAGAAACTACATTGTGAATACCCCGTTGGTACATCTGAATAACATCTGTATACCCTTCTACCAAGTAACAATTATCTTCCTTGGCTATGGCCTGCTTGGCAAAGTATATACCATAAAGCACCTTGCTTTTGTGGTATATATCGCTTTCCGGGGAGTTTAAGTATTTAGCCGCCTTTTTATCATTCGTCAATATTCTGCCTCCAAAACCTAGCACCCTACCGCTCATGCTGTGAATAGGAAACATAACACGCCCTTTAAACCGATCAAAGGTCTTTTTGTTATCCCTATCTGCAGCATCGTCCTTAACAATAGTAAGGCCTGTTTTCTCCAAATAATCCAATTGATACCCCTTACCAAGGGCCGCTTTGGTAAAACCGTCCCACTGATCCAAACAATACCCCAGATCAAACTTTTTGATGGTATCATCCGTAAATCCACGTTCCTTAAAATAACTTAAACCAATGGCCTTACCCTGCTCTCTTTCCCATAAGACCTCCGAGAAATATTTTTGGGCAAATTCAGAAACCAGATACATGCTCTCCCGTTCATTGGTCTGCTCTTTTTGTTCGTTGCTCAGCTCTGTTTCCTCAATTTCAATATTGTACTTTCTGGCCAAATATTTAATGGCCTCAGGATAGGAGAAATGCTCGTGCTCCATTAGGAAGGCTACGACGTTCCCTCCCTTGCCGCTACTAAAATCCTTCCATATCTGTTTTACCGGGGAGACCATGAAACTGGGACTTCGCTCATCGGTAAACGGACTTAATCCTTTGAAGTTGGAACCGGATTTTTTTAATTGTACAAAATCCCCGATCACCTCCTCCAAACGGGCAGTCTCATATACTTTGTCTATGGTGGATTTTGAAATCAAATTTTACATTTTTTAGCAGGCTAAAGATAGTACTTTAAGGGCTGTTGAAAAAAGGAAAAGCCATGCTTGTAAAATAAATATTGGTTAAATTGCGATTTTCATTTAGATGTATAAACAAATAGGAAATGATATTATTTCTAGGAACAAAACCCGGAAAAACAACTTCAAAATTGCTACAAAACGTTGCTTGTCCCTATTGTGACAACAAAGGCACCTTAACAGCAGTAACAAGTACCACCTATTTCCACTTGTTTTGGATTTCCCTTTTTAGAGTGGGTACGCATACCATCATTAGCTGTTCCCATTGCAAAAGAACCTATTTTCAGGATGAATTTACGGAAGAAATGCAACGCAGTATTGAAACTGGAACAAGCTTGGAGCAAAAAAACTAAAATTACTTCAATTATCACGAACCAAAGTGCAGTCCCAAACCAATATTATACTTATCTACAATAGCAAAGATTTACTTTTTACGATCTACCACGTAATTTACCATAAGTTCAAGCGAACTTTTATATTCCGAATCTGGATAGGTATCCAATAGGTCCAATGCTTCTTCCTTATAGGCAAGCATCTTTTTTACGGCATATTCCAGACCACCGTTGGCTTTTACAAAGGCAATGACTTCCTTGACCCGTTTTTTATCCTTGTTGTGGTTCTTAATAGAATTGATCAACCATTTTTTTTCGGTCTTGGAACATTTGTTAAGTACGTATATCAATGGCAAGGTCATTTTTTGTTCCTTTATATCGATCCCCGTAGGCTTGCCAATTCTTTCCTCCCCGTAATCGAACAGATCATCCTTGATTTGAAAGGCCATACCAATTAATTCGCCAAATTTTCTAAAAGTTTCCACATCCGGGGAATCAGGTTTAACGGAACAGGCACCCAAACTACAGCAAGCGGCGATCAAGGTTGCCGTCTTCTGCCTAATAATGTCGTAATACACCTCCTCTGTAATATCCAAGCGCCTCGCCTTCTCAATTTGCAGTAATTCTCCCTCGCTCATTTCACGCACAGCGACAGAAATAATCTTAAGAAGATCAAAATCCCCATTATCTATAGATAACAGAAGCCCTTTTGAAAGTAGATAATCCCCTACCAAAACAGCAATTTTGTTTTTCCATAAGGCATTTACAGAGAAGAAGCCGCGACGTTTATTGCTATCGTCTACCACATCGTCGTGTACCAGGGTGGCGGTATGTATCAGCTCAATGACCGATGCCCCCCTATACGTCCTTTCGTTTACCTCCCCTTTATTCAACAGTTTGGCGGTAAGAAAAACGAACATTGGTCGCATCTGCTTCCCCTTTCGGTTAACGATATAGTAAGTAATCCTATTTAATAAGGCAACCTTGGAAGACATGGATTCATAAAACTTTTTTTCAAAAAGTTCCATTTCCTGATTAATCGGTTCCTTTATTTGGGATACAATTTTCAAGGGATAATTTAGGCTGTTTTGGATTGCTAGTTCAGTTGCGTAAAATTAGGTAAAAAAACATAGTAATTAACAGCCATAAATGGTAATGTAACCCTAAATTATAGATTTCAGCGAATTTGCAATAGGAATCGACAAAGAACAAAGTGGCCTTGCCCTATATTAGGTTTCCCTACGATTTATTTGCCAATTGCCCACAGGCAGCATCAATATCCTTGCCCCTAGAACGCCTAACGGTCACCGTTATGCCATTTTTTTCCAATGTTTCCACATACATTTCTATGGCGGCATTATTCGCTTGTTGAAATTCCCCGTCGTCTATTGGATTGTACTCGATAAGGTTTACCTTGGAGGGGGCAAACCTGCAGAAATCCACCAAGGCATTTGCATCTCTTTGAGTGTCATTAATACCTTCCCAAACCACGTATTCATAGGTAATCCTACTTTTTGTCTTTTGGTACCAATAGTCAAGTGCCTCCCTTAGATCGGCCAAGGTAAAAGTTGCATTGAAGGGCATTATGGAAGTCCTTATTTCATCTATGGCAGAATGCAAGGATACCGCCAATTTAAATTTTACTTCCTCGTCTGCCATTTTCCGTATCATTTTGGGCACACCTGAAGTGGATACGGTTATACGTTTGGGAGACATCCCCAATCCTTCCGGAGAGGTTATCTTATCAATGGCCTTAAGTACGTTGTTGTAATTCATCAACGGCTCTCCCATACCCATAAAAACAATATTGCTCAAAGGGCGGTCAAAATATAACCTACTCTCATTGTCAATGGCTACCACTTGGTCATAAATCTCGTCAGGATTTAGGTTTCTCATCCGCTTTAGTCGGGCAGTAGCACAAAATTTACAATCCAAACTACAGCCCACTTGGCTGGACACACAGGCGGTAGTCCTGGTTTTAGTAGGAATCAAAACAGATTCCACAATAAGATCATCGTGCAAACGAACCGCATTTTTAATGGTTCCGTCGCTACTGCGCTGCATTTGATCTACCTTTATATGGTTGATCACAAAATTATCCTCCAACATCAGCCTGGTTTCCTTGGAAATATTGGTCATATCCTCAAAGGTATGTGCCGATTTTTGCCACAACCATTCATAGACCTGGTTACCCCTAAAGGCCTTGTCTCCCTGGCTTTCAAAGAACGACCTAAGTTGTTCTTTGGTAAAAGCCCTTATATCCCTTTTGTTTTTTGCAACTTCCACTTTCTAAAGATAAATGATTCTATAAAAAAATCCCGCCATTCCAGAATTATCCTGGATACTGACGGGATCTTAGTATTATTTTTGGATACTTATATAATCAACATTGCATCCCCGTAAGAATAAAATTTATATCCTTCCAAAATAGCCTCCTTGTATGCCTTCTTCATTAAGTCGTGCCCCATAAAAGCCGAAACCATCATCAAGAGTGTAGATTTTGGCAAGTGAAAATTGGTCACCATAGCTGTGGCAATACTAAAATCGTATGGAGGAAACACAAACTTATTTGTCCATCCATCAAAAGTATTTAAAGTCTGCTGAGAAGATACCGCACTTTCCAAAGCTCTCATAGCTGTAGTACCTACAGCACATATTCTACGCTTCTTAACTTTGGCCGAGTTAACTATTTCGGTTGCCTTTTCATCTATGATCAATTCCTCACTATCCATCTTGTGCTTGGAAAGATCCTCTACTTCCACCGGATTAAAAGTCCCTAGACCTACATGAAGGGTAACCTCAGCAAAGTCGATTCCCTTTATTTCCAATCTTTTCAACAAATGCTTGGAAAAATGCAGACCAGCGGTAGGTGCTGCAACCGCACCTTCATGCTTTGCATAAATGGTTTGATATCTTTTTTCGTCTTCGGCCTCTACCTTTCGTTTAATGTATTTTGGTAAAGGAGTTTCACCTAGTTCCTTTAATTTTCTTCTAAAATCGGTATAGGAACCATCATAAAGAAATCTTAGGGTTCTTCCACGAGAAGTGGTATTGTCTATTACTTCGGCCACTAGAGTTTCATCATCACCAAAATAAAGTTTGTTCCCAATTCTTATTTTTCGTGCCGGATCTACCAAAACATCCCAAAGACGTTGTTCCTCGTTTAGTTCACGTAATAAAAAAACCTCGATTCTAGCGCCGGTCTTTTCTTTATTACCATATAATCTTGCTGGAAAAACTTTGGTGTTATTAAGCACCATAACATCGCCCTCATCAAAATAGTCTATAAGATCCTTGAACATTTTGTGCTCAATTTTACCTGTATCCCTGTGAACCACCATTAATTTGGACTCATCTCTGTTCTCTGCCGGATATTCTGCCAATAATTCGTTTGGAAGTTCAAAATTGAAGTGCGATAATTTCATCTAGTATATTCCTTAAATTTAGATTAATGTTTAGCGGCTGCAAATATACGACTAAGCAAGGGGCGATGTCAAGTAAAACACCATTTAAATAAAAATCAAACAGTTTGCACCTTGAATTTCAGATTTTTCATATCCTCCCAAAAGTCTGGATATGACTTGGATACCACTTCCGCATCGTTCACGAACAGTGTAGTCTTGAGGGCCAATGGTGCAAAGGCCATGGCCATTCTATGATCGTTATAGGTATCAATTGCAATTTCCTTTTTTATTTCCTTGGAAGGCTCCAAAGTCAGAGTTTTGTCGGTAACGGATATGGATGCGCCCAACTTGGTCAATTCCGTCTTTAAAGCTTCCAGTCTATCGGTTTCCTTAATTTTAAGGGTATGTAGGCCCGTCATATGACATCCTACGCCCAAACCTAAACAAGTCACGGCAATGGTCTGCGCAATATCCGGTGCATTTGCCAGGTCCAAATTGAAGCTGGTATTATTGGGAGCTGCGTTTTTTTTCAAAATAACCTCGTGGCCATGAAAGCTGGTTTCCACTCCAAAATCCTTGTATATTTCCTTAAGGACACTATCCCCCTGAAGGCTGTTCTTATTATAGGCGGACAATGATATTTCCGTACCTATATCACAAAGTGCAGCTATACTATAAAAATAGGAGGCGGAACTCCAATCCGATTCTACCACTTGGATGGTAGGTTCAACTGTCGTTTTTGGCGATACCTTAATCGTATTCCCCTGAAAAGAACTGGTTACCCCAATTTGGGAAAGCAGACCCAAGGTCATTTTTATATATGGTACCGATGTAATTTTACCCACCAGCTCCAACTCAATTCCATTTTCAAGACTTGGGGCTATTAGAAGCAAGGCTGAAATATATTGACTACTAATATCGGCAGGTAGACTAACTTTATGCTTTGTCAACTTTTTACCCTTTATGGCAATAGGCGGATACCCTTCGTCCTTTAGATAACTTATTTCCGCACCCAGACTCCTCAATGCCTCCACCAATACTTTTATAGGCCTTTCTGTCATTCTTTTGGATCCTGTGAGGGTAACTTCTTTATTCTCCTGTGACGCAAAATAAGCGGTTAAAAAACGCATGGCCGTACCTGCGTGATGAATATCTACAACACCATTACTGATCTGCAACCCCTTTTGCATAACCTCCGCATCATCGGAATTGGAAAGGTTATCGATTTTTATAGAGGGAAACAAGGCCTGTAGCAACAACAATCTATTGGATTCACTTTTGGATCCTGTTATTTTTACTGTTGATTTTATTAGGGTTTCAGTAGGAGTAGATAAATGTAGCTTCAATTTATATGGAATTATTTAGACTTATTTGCTTAATTTTTTGTTTTGGAATGAATGCACAAAAACAAACGACAAATATAGCACTATTTCAGCTTTTTATTGTTGTGGTGGCGGTCATGATCGCGTTTGGCCTTAAGGTTTAATTTTTTATCAAAAGACTCCTGTAAGTTTATTCCCGTCTGATTGGCCAGACACAGTACCACAAAAAGCACATCTGCCAATTCTTCCCCTAAATCTTTATCCTTGTCCGACTCCTTTTCACTTTGCTCCCCATAACGCCTGGCAATTATTCTAGCCACCTCCCCTACTTCCTCTGTAAGTTGGGCCATATTGGTAAGTTCGTTAAAATAGCGTACCCCATGGGCCTTGATCCATTCGTCAACAGCTTCCTGTGCGTTTTCTATGTTCATTATTCTCTATTTTTTGTATCTATTTGAATGGTTACCGGCCCATCGTTAAGCAGCGCCACTTTCATGTCCGCTCCAAAAACACCAGTTCCAACCTTTTTTCCAAGATCTTTTTCCAATTGGGCCACAAAACTTTCATACAGGGGAATAGCAATCTCCGGTTTTGCAGCTTTTATATAACTTGGCCTATTTCCTTTCTTTGTGGATGCATGTAACGTAAATTGACTAATTACCAAGGCCTCTCCCTCCTCCTGAAGCAGGGACAAATTCATAACTCCATTCCCATCATTAAAAATCCTGAGGTTTACAATTTTATTGGAAAGCCACTTAATATCATCGACTGTATCCGCATCCTCTATTCCCAAAAATATAAGTAGTCCGTTCGAAATTTTTGAGATTACTTTCCCATCTACCGTTACACTCGCAGTGGCTACCCTTTGTATTGTTGCACGCATTACTTTTCCCCGTAAATATCCATTCTATAATTCTCTTGTTCCCCGCTCAACATTTGCACATAACTCTTGTACCTGCTCCAAGCCACTTCATTATTCTCCAAGGCCTTCTTTACTGCACAATGGGGTTCATCCAAATGCAGGCAATTATTAAACTTGCATTCGCCTTTTAACTTAAAGAATTCTGGAAAATAATCCCCTATTTCCTCCTTCTCCATATCTACTATACCAAATCCTTTGATTCCAGGGGTATCGATAATCTTGGCCCCACATTCCAAATCGAACATTTCCGCGAAAGTGGTAGTGTGCTGCCCCTGCATATGCTGGGAGGATATTTTTTTGGTCTTCAAGTCCAATTGAGGCTCTATGGCATTGACCAAGGTGGATTTCCCCACTCCGGAATGCCCCGAAAACATACTTGTTTTTCCTATCATCAATTCCTTTACCTTATCCACATTTTTTCCGGTCTTGGCAGAAATCCCTATACACGTATAACCAATTTCCCTGTAAAGGTTAGCTAGATATTTTATCTCATCAAGCTCCTCTTCACTATAGGTATCTATCTTATTAAAAAGCAAAATAGCAGGAATATGGTACGCCTCGGAGGTCACCAAAAAACGATCTATAAAACTTGTAAAAGTGGGCGGATTGTTTAAGGTTACTATCAGGAAAACCTGATCCAAATTAGCAGCAATAATATGGGTTTGCTTGGATAGATTTACCGACTTTCTAATTATATAGTTCTTCCTATCCTTAATTTCGGTAATAATACCCTGGAAATTTTCATCGGCCCCATCCACGTCAAATACCACCACATCCCCAACGGAGACAGGATTGGTGCTCTTTATTCCCTTGAGCCGAAATTTCCCTTTGATCCGGCATTCGTAGAAAGCCCCTTCAGCGGTTCTTACGCTGTACCAACTTCCAGTAGATTTATATACGGTTCCTTCCATTAAAGAGTTCTGACATATTTGTTTACAAAGAAACAACTTTAGTTTTATACTAGCTTTTAAAATTCATCGTTGTTAAACAATCATAAATCATAAAAACACGAAAAATGAAAAACTTTCTGCTCATTGCTTGTCTAGTAATTACAGCCATTATGGATGTAAATGCCCAACAATTTAAAGTAATCACCAGTGTCGAATCCATAGTCCCCAGTGGCTTGGGAAGATCACGGCTCATTAGCGCCACAGAGGATAGGGATTATAAGGAATTCACCAGTGAACAAACTGATGAAGACAATACAAGAAATAAATCTGACCGAGGTGATATACGGGTGAAAAATTTTGAAGAAACCAAACTTTTAAATTTTTACAATATTGGAGGAATCAGATTCCAGAATATTGCTGCCAATGACGCCTTGATATCATCAAAAATAAATGCCATGGTGGCCGAAGGATGGGAACTGGCCTTTGTTACCAGTGCCGTTGAAAGCGATAGTGGCAAAGACGATGGTCAGGGCATTTTTATTACCCGATACATCTTTAAGAAATAATCTTCTAGGGCATCAAAAAAAACTAAACCCGGTCCATTTGGCCGGGTTTTATTTTTACAATCGTGTTTAAAAAAAAGTCGTACTAATCCATAATTTTCACCCTTCCACCAGCAAATGTATTCTTATTGACCGATTTTGGGTTTCCGTAAACGTACACATCCCCTCCAGCTTTGATATTAATATCTATTGCCTCCGAAGCAAACATTGCCGCCTCTCCGGCAGCCGTTATCTTAATACTGGCTTTCTCACTAAGAAGCGGTTTACCTTCAAAAACTCCCCCTGTATTTAAAACTACCTCCTGATTTATAGTTTTTCCCGAGGCCTCAACATTACCTCCGGTAACACATCTTACGACCAATTGGTGAACATCTAGTCCAACCTTTATTTTGGCCCCTTCCTGGGTCTTCAGTTCAATCTTTTCCTGGCTTAAGGTTTCGTTGACCGTAATTCTTGCGCCCTCATTTCCGTCAATTAGGTCTATATTTTTAAAATACACCTCCACAAAGGTGTTTTCTCCGTGAAACTTTTTATCCAGTTCCATCTTTATTTTAAGGACTCCTTTTTTATTTACAATCTGGATATCATCCACGTTATCCCCTTTTACCAAAACCTTATTCTCATTAGATTTAATAAGATTCACCTCTATCAAATCATAAACCTTTACCTCGTTAAAATCACCTACCGATTTATCAACTATTCGCTGGGAATACCCTATAAACGATAGACATACAAAACCAATTACCAAAACATTTTTCATTATCATTAATATTTTTATTAAACTTCCATTAAAGCATTTGGGGGAAACTTTGAACTATTAGTTCCATTCACTTGGTAAAGATGGTACAAAAGTAGATTTGTTACACTAAATTATACAAACAATTAACTTTATCAAATATCCGTCATCCAATTTTAACTGCATCCAGAATTTTCTTAAAGCAGGGGCACAACAAATAATTCGCCTGAAACCAAAAGAAAACATTGAACATAAAAAAAACCACGCCATTAGGCGTGGTTTTAACGGTATACCAATAAAATAGTTTATGAGTTGATAATCTTCTCTTGGTGATTTATGGATTCCTGGTGAATTGCCTTAAACATCTTTAAAACAAATTCCTCACTTAATCCTTTTGCTTCCCCTTCCAGGATCATGGCACCTAAAATCTGATTCCATCTGTTAGATTGCAAAACAGCAACATTTTTTTGCTTCTTTAATAACCCAATCCCATCAGAGATCTTCATTCTTTTACCTAGCATTTCTATCAACTGGCTATCAAGAACATCTATTTGCGCTCTCAGGTTACTAAGTTGACTAGTATACTCTGCTTCCGAATCCGACTCTTTTCTAATTTTCAAATCTCGCATAATCTGGATCAATTTGGCCGGAGTTACCTGTTGTGCGGCATCACTCCATGCGTTATCAGGATCGAAATGGGTTTCGATCATAAGACCATCAAAATTAAGATCCAAAGCAGTTTGCGAAACATCAAAAATCATTTCCCTATTCCCTGTGATGTGCGAAGGATCATTGATTAAAGGCAAATCAGGAAATTTATTTTGAAACTCGATCGCTAATTGCCATTCGGGAATGTTCCTATATTTTGTTTTTTCATAAGTAGAGAAACCTCTATGAATGGCACCTAAGTTTTTAACACCGGCGGTATATAATCTTTCGATTCCTCCTAGCCATAAAGCTAAATCCGGATTTACTGGATTCTTTACCAATACAATTTTATCCGTACCAGCCAAAGCATCTGCAATTTCTTGCATTATAAATGGACTTACGGTTGATCTTGCACCAATCCACAATAAATCAACATCATGCTCCAATGCCAACTTCACATGGGCAGCATTAGCTACTTCGGTACAAGTTTTCATACCGGTTTCCGCCTTAACTTTTTGCAACCACTTTAAACCTAAAGCTCCCACCCCTTCAAACATTCCAGGACGCGTTCTTGGTTTCCAGATACCAGCACGATAGTAATTTACATCGGTATCTTTTAACTCATTGGCAATTCGAAGCACCTGCTCCTCTGTTTCCGCACTACATGGCCCGGCAATTACTAACGGATGGTCCAATTTCATATCGTCCAACCATGTTCTCATTTCTTTTAAATTTTCCATTTCTATACTCTATTTTTTGTTAAGTGGTATTCCGTTTAATATTTCCTTTATTTTATTGGTACTATTCATTTCCTTATAGATGCCTTCATAATCATCGGCTATCAACATTGCTTTAAACTCCTTCAAATTCTGTATATATTCTCCCAAGGTTTCAACTACATTATCCTTGTTCTGCCTAAAAATTGGGGTCCACATGGCAGGTGAACTCTTTGCCAATCTAACAGTGCTTTCAAAACCACTGCCCGCCATATCAAAAATATCGCGTTCATTCCTTTCTTTCTCAATTACTGTCTTTCCCAGCATAAAGGAACTTATATGCGACAAATGTGAAACATAGGCAATGTGTTTATCATGTGCCTCCGGATTCATATACCGTATCCGCATCCCCAATTGCTGAAAAAGTTCCAATGCTTTTTCCTGTAATTTAAAGGCAGTTTTCTCTATTTCGCAAATGATATTGGTCTTTCCCATAAACAAACCTTCTATGGCCGCAGAGGGACCTGAAAATTCAGTTCCCGCAATAGGGTGGCAAGCAAGGAAATTTCTTCTCTTGGGATGGTTTTCCACAACATGGCAAATCAGGGACTTTGTAGATCCCACGTCAATTACCACCGCATCATCATTAATGGCATCCAATATTTTTGGTAGTTCCAGAACCATAACATCTACAGGAATCCCCACTATTACGAAATCGGCCTGGTTCAGTTGACCATAATCTGCCTTTTCATCTATCAAAGATAATGACAAAGCCTCATCCAAGTGTCCCTCATTGGCATCAATGCCATAAATTTTGGATTCCGGCCTATTGCGTTTAATATCCTTGGCCAGAGACCCTCCGATTAATCCGATACCAATTACAAATACATTCATCTTTTATTGTTAACAGAGAAAAAAATGCTAGAAAACAGTCAAAGAATTAACCAGTTATACTTTATCATTTTCCATTTCCTCTTTCCTATATTCTTATTTCATTTTCTTATTAAAACCTACCTATCGCTTCTTTAATCTTATCTGCCGTAACACACAATGAGAATCGAATATACCCCTCCCCATTTGAACCAAAAATAGTTCCAGGAGTAATAAAAATATTCTTGTCATAGAGCACCTCGTCAATGAACTTTTCAGAAGACGAAACCCCGGAAGGTAATTTGGCCCAAACGAACATCCCTACAGCATTTTTATCATACGTGCAATCCAGCTTATCCGCCAAAGCGAACATTAATTCCCGCCGCTCATGATACACCTTGTTTAATTCACTAAACCATGATTCACTACTGTTTAAAGCGGCGATGGCTCCCTTTTGGATCCCGTAGAACATCCCGGAATCCATATTGCTCTTTACTTTTAAAACGGCATTGATATGCTCACTGCTCCCTAGAACCATCCCAACTCGCCAACCTGCCATATTAAAGGTCTTGCTTAAGGAATTCAATTCCAAGGCCACATCCATAGCCCCCTCCATCTCCAAAATACTTATAGGATTCTGGTTCAACACAAAACTATAGGGATTGTCATTAACCAATAAAATATCATTTTCTTGGGCAAAAGCTACAAGATCTGTCAATTGTTCCCTACTTGCCGTAGCACCTGTTGGCATATGTGGATAACTAGTCCACATCAACTTCACTTTTGTTAGGTCTTGCCGCTTCAATTCTTCCAAATCCGGAAACCAACCATTTTTACCTATCAGATCATAATACCTCGGCACTGCCCCAACCAAATTGGTTACCGACGTGTAAGTAGGATACCCAGGATTGGGAATCAACACCTCATCTCCAGGGTTCAAAAAGGCCAGACTAATGTGCATGATACCTTCCTTGGACCCCATCAAGGGCAATACTTCATTTTGTGGATTTACCGTTACCCCAAATTTGTTTTTATAGAAAGTTGCAAAGGCCTCCCTTAGCTCTGGCAAGCCCTGATAACTCTGGTATTGATGCGCCCCATCATGCGTCAATGCCTCTTTTACCGCATTCTGCACCTCCATGGATGGCTCCAAATCAGGACTTCCAATTCCCATATTTATAATAGGCCTTCCTTCTGCCATTAATCCCCTAACTTCCCTAAGCTTTTTAGAAAAGTAGTATTCTTCAACTGTATTTAATCTGTTTGCCGTAATCATAATACTCTGGCATTTTTATATTCTCCCAATACTTTAAATTCTTCGGCCATAATTTCCAATAAAGCCTTTGCTTTTTCAAAATGTTTATATTTTTCAAAAGTTACATCAACAAAGAAGGAATACTTCCAGGGCGTCTGAATTACCGGAAGGGATTGTATCTTAGTAAGGTTCAAGTTACAATCGCTCATCACATTCAAAATAGCAGCAAGACTACCTCGTTTATGATCAGTGATAAAACGCACCGATGCCTTATTAATTTCATTCTCCGGTAAAGCCTTATTTTGTGTCTTTACAATTATAAACCTAGTAGCATTATCCTTTATGGTCTGTATTTCAGAATGTATAATTTCCAAATCGTACAGTTCGGCAGCAACTTTTGGCGCAATGGCCGCTACCCCCATTAACTGATTTTCCTGGATTTTTTTTGCTGTCTCAGCAGTATCCACATCTTCCACCAGTTTGATGTGCCCGTAATTTTTAAAAAATTCATTACACTGCAGCAGTGCCATTGGATGGGAGCGAACCTCTTTTATATCATCAATGGTCTGCCCCTTTAAAGCCATCAGGTTATGATGTATATTTAAATATTGCTCCCCAATTATATGAAGGTTTTTATGGAAGACCAGGGCGTAGTTGGGTATAATGGAACCCGCAATGGAATTCTCTATGGCCATTACCCCCTTATCCGCTGTTTTATTGATCAAGTGATCTACCAAAATATCGAAGGATGAACATTCCACGAATGTAACATCATCGCCAAAATAATCCTTCGCCACCTGATGATGGTTAGAACCTTTAATACCTTGTATTGCAATTTTTAATTTCACCCCTTTTTTAATTATCTTTCGGTCTATCAGAGACTTACCGCTAAACTCCTTGGTAACCCCACTCCCTTTTCGAAAGTTATATCCAAAAAAAAAGTCCTGGTTTTCACAGGACTTTTATCTATATATATTTTAAAATATGCTAGAACAGTCCCTTACCTCCCTTAAAAAAGAAGTAAAAACTAAAACCGTTCCAGAAATATTGCTTTGTCATTTTTCTTGTAAAACTCCGGCTAAATTAATAATTAAATTTATAAAACAGCATTTACGCTAACATTTTTTTATTTAATTCAGTTTAAAGCAAAAAATAATACCGATTAAATCCCTAAATCGGTATATTTTTGCGAATTACGAAGAACAAATTAGAACAATTAACACTATCAACACCAAAAAATCGCCGTTGAAGGTCAAAATTTTATCATATCGATAATTAAAACTAGGTTTCACTAATTTGCATTATTTTTGATAAAAAAGTAAACGCATGTCCATCATAGCAAAAAACATTACCAAATTTTTTGGAAAACAAAAAGCACTGAACAAGGTTTCCTTTACCATAGAAAAAGGGGAAATAGTTGGCTTTTTAGGCCCCAATGGCGCAGGAAAATCCACTATGATGAAAATATTGACCACATATTACACCGCAGATGACGGACAAGCCGAGGTTAATTCATTTGATGTGCAAAGTGAGAAGAAAAATGTTCAAAAGAGCATTGGCTATCTACCCGAACACAATCCATTGTATTTGGACATGTACGTAAAGGAATATCTTGCATTTAATGCGGAAGTCTACAAAGTAAGTAAAAATAGGATCAACACAGTAATAGATCAGACCGGCCTTACACCGGAGGCGAACAAAAAGATAGGACAACTTTCCAAGGGCTATAGACAAAGGGTTGGATTGGCCGCGGCATTATTGCACGACCCGGAGGTTTTGATCCTTGACGAACCCACTACGGGTCTAGACCCCAATCAATTATTGGAAATCAGAAAATTGATCCGGGAAATTGGAAAAGAAAAGACCATTTTACTTTCCACACATATCATGAAAGAGGTTGAAGCTGTCTGTGACAGGGTATTGATTATAAATAAAGGAACTCTAGTGGCAGATAAAAAACTTTCAGAATTGCGCGACGGGCAGGACCAAGTTTTGGTGGTCGAATTCGATTTTAGAGTAGAAGAAGCCTTTCTAAATAAACTGCCCAATGTAATTTTAGTCAAAAATATTGGTGGTTTTGTTTACGAGATTACCTTTAACACTACCAAGGATATGCGCCCTGTGGTATTCGACTTTGCCCATGATAATCAATTGAAGACACTACAATTAAGTAGGAAAAACAAAAATCTGGAGAGCCTATTTACAGAGATGACCGTTTAAACCTAGAAATCATGAATACTTGGCAAAACCAATTCCTATAATTTTTGAATTATTGGGTTAAAAGCTTTTGAAGCCACTAGAACCTGATCTCCTACCCTTAAATCATTAGCTTCCGTACGGTCTGAAACCACCTTGATAATATCGTTACCGATAAGGACCGAAATTACATAAATAACATCCTCCTTCTCTATTTTCAAGACTTCCCCAGAGAACCTAAATTTGGCACTGGTCTTGTTAAGTCCAAAGAAATCGGCTGCAGTACCTTTCTTGATTACACGACCATTTTGAAGCTCAAATACACAATCCGATAATTTTACAATTTCCCCAATGTCATGACTTACCAATATAGTAGTTAGTTTGTATTTCTTGTGAACCCTCAAAAGATATTCCTGCAACTTTATCCGCATCTTCAAATCCAAGGCAGATAAAGGTTCGTCCAATATTAATATTTCAGGTCGCTGGACCAATGCCCTGGCCAATGCCACCCGTTGCTTTTGCCCCCCGGATAGGGTTTCAGGTTTTCTTTGCTCCAATTCGCCAAGCTCGGCAAATTCCAACAGCTCCCCTATTATGGTTCTATCTTGATTTTTCTGAAGGGCATATTCCAAATTTTGGCGAACGCTCATGTTGGGAAAGAGGGCATAATCCTGAAAGACATACCCTACCTTACGTAGTTGGGTTTTAAGATCAATATTTTTATGACTGTCAAACCATGTTGTTTCACCTACTTTTATGGTTCCGCTATCTGGCTTTAACAAACCACTTAGCATTCTTAAAGTAGAGGTTTTTCCCGCCCCGGATTCCCCAAATAAGGTAACAAATTGCCCCTTTTCAATGGTCAATTGCAAATCCAGGGCCATTATTCCACCGGCAGACTTCAATGTTTTTTTTAGGTTTAACCGTATCATTGGGCAAAGCGTTTAAAATATCCCCCATTGGTAAGATAAACCAGCAACAGAATTACAAAAGTTACGGAAAACAAAATCAATGAATAGCTATTGGCAGCAGCATAATTAAGTGCTTCCACTTCATCATATATGGCAATAGAGGCCACTTTGGTCTTTCCCGGCATATTCCCCCCAATCATAAGCACAACGCCAAACTCGCCAACTGTATGGGCAAAGGAAAGTACAATACCTGTTAGTAGGGAAGGCTTAATATTGGGCAACAAAATTTTTAGTAGTGTAGTCATTTTTGATTTCCCCATAGTATAGGAAGCTTCTTTTAGTGTAGAGGGCAGGGAGGAAAGTCCCGCTTGAATGGGTTGCACCATAAACGGCAAGCTATAAATGACCGAAGCCACTACCAAACCCTCAAAAGAAAATATAAGCCTGATCCCCAGCCATTCATTTAACCAACTTCCAAAGGCATTTTCAGGGCTAAAGGCCACCAGCATATAAAACCCCAATACGGTAGGTGGAAGCACCAATGGCATACTCACCAAGGTTTCCAAGACAGGCCTTATTTTGGATCTGGTACTCGACAGCCAATTGGCTATGGGAATTGAAATCACAAACAATATTGCCGTGGTAACCACCGCAAGTTTAAAGGTAAGGACCAAAGGTTGCCAATCCATTATGGTGCCAGTATTATCTCGTTCAATTTAACCATAATCATTACGTTCATCTTTTCAACCAATCCCATCTGCTTTACACTCATAGTACTTATAATAGCGATGACCTCCCCTATTGTGGTCTCCAAAACCAATCTACTCAACAAAACTCCCTCTTCCATACTAGTAATATTTCCAGTAATCCTATTCTCAATACTAATATCCAATTCCTTTTGGGTAGTGACCGCAACCTCCATTTCCTTAAACAAGACATTTACTTTATTGCCCTTTATCATATAAGGGGCAGATTCAGGGGTATCTATGACCACCGACATAAATTTCTCACCGCTATCCACCTGAACACAAACAATGGACATGGTTCCATTGGTTTTAATGTCTGTTATATTACCCGGAAAACTATTCATCTACCAAATATCCAAATTCTTTTAATATCTCCTTGGCTTCAACTGAAAAAAGAAAGTGATAAAAACCCTGTGCTTCTTGTTTGGTGTCTTCTTTCCGATCTACAAGCACTACACCTTGACTAATGTTAGAGTAGAGCGATGGATTTATTGGAATCCAACTCCCTTTTCCTTTCATTTCTGGTGACAGTACTGTTGATAAAGCCGTAAACCCAATTTGTGCGGCTTGAGAAATAATGAATTGATCGGTCTGGCCAATACTTTCCCCGAAGACTAATTTAGGTCCTAAGATTTCATTAAGGCCATAATACTCCAAAACCTCTTTGGCAGCAACGCCGTAGGGGGCAGTTTTGGGATTTGCCAAAGCAATATGCTCTATAGCGGGATCGGTTAGGGCATCAATTGAAACGGGGGTATTCTCCACCATTGACCACAGCACCAATTTTCCTTTGGCATACACTTTTGGAATATTCCTTGCTTTCCCCCCAGCATAAACTGCTTCCGGATATTTCATATTGGCGGCAACAAAAATGTCATAAGGTGCACCTTCCATAATCTGTGCGGTCAACTTGCCCGATGACCCAACAATTAATTCGAATTCTACTCCAGTTTTGTTGGTATAGGCATTCGCCAAAGCCTTCATGGCAGACTCCATATTGGCCGCGGTGGCAATTACAATTTTTTTATCGTGACTATCCTGACACCCTACAAATATGATGGTTAATAACATTGACCACAGCCATTGCCATTTGCATCCCTTAATTATACTTTTGCCGTTAAACATTTTTTATTGGATAAATTTTGATCGTCAAAAGAAAGAAGGATCAAGGTCTAATTAGATTACCTCCCCCGAAATAAGTTTACGCACACTTATCCAAAACATGTTCAATACAGCAGTAGAACCCGCGGACAGTTCTGATAGCAACAATAAATTTCTTTCAAAATTCTTCATCTCCCCACCGTCAAATCTTTCGTCGGATTCTGTAAAATAAGCCATATTCCAGTCACCAAAATTCCTACCATTGTTCTTGCCTTCCCACAATAATGTTACATCTCGGTGCCTTTTATCCTGTCTGATCTCCTCGAACAAGGATTGTATATGACTCTTTTCACCTTCAATTATTTGAACAAAGGAAAGTTTATGAAAAACTAGACAACCAGTAACACCTATGGCCTCGTTACGCTCACGGGAGGTTTCCAAAATGCCGCTAATAACTTCTTCTGAAATATCTTGGATTGCTTTGGAAGAATAAGACAGTTGGTACATTAAATTTATTTTGGAGCAAAATACAAAAATTCTGCAGTTTCACTAGTTTGCGCTACACTGTAAAATATACATTATGCCCATGAATAGCTGTTTTTACCTTTTATAGACAAATCAATCAGTCAACTGCGCATACTCCGTCCACGAACCATCATAAACCTTATTATCGTTCTTTAGGCTCATTTCGCTTGCCATTAGAACAATGCATGCTGTAACGCCGGATCCACAACTAAAAACCAACGGCCGCCCCTCCCCTTCCAAATCAGCAAAAACTTCTTTCAACTCGCCTAGGGATTTAAACTTTCCGTCCTTAAGAACAGTTTCATAAGGGATATTAATGGAGTTCGGAATATTCCCCCTTCTCAATTCCTTCCTTGGCTCCGGAACAAGCCCATGAAAGCGATCAGAGGAGCGGGCATCTATGACCAAGGCCTTTCTACTTTTCAGATTATTGCTTATACCTTCAAAGTCCACCACCATATCAGGATTGAAATCAGCTTTAAAATTGCCTGTTTCAAACTTCATATCAACTACTTTTTCTGTTCTATATCCCGCCTTCTTCCATTCCGGAAAACCACCATCCAAAACCCTTATATTCTGATGACCCATAACTTTAAACATCCACCAGACCCTGGGGCTCAAATAAATTCCACGATCATCGTAGACTACAATCATACTGGATTTATTAATGCCCAATTTTCTACAGGAATTTTCAAATTGCCCTGGACTTGGAAGCGCATTGGGAAACGGATTTTTTTTATCACTAAAATCACCTTCAAGATCAAAAATACGGGCTCCTTTTATCCTAAGGTCATCTAATTCTGAAGATGCTGGATCATATCGTAAACGAGCATCCAAGATTATGATTTCGGGCATTTCCAAATTTTCATTCAGCCAAGCGGCAGACACTATCATACCATTCATTTCCATATATTTTAATCTACTGATATTTTCAAATACGCCATAACGGCCTCATCTCCCACTAGGGCATTCTTGGGCCTAGGATTATCCTTGCTAAAAACCATCAAATCTTCCGGGGGCAAAATAGTAACAAAATCTTCCTTATAACCCTCAGCGTACGGTATTTTGCCGGTATTTAGATCTAGGTGATGGTCAAAAAAATTGTAGAGAGCCGTTCTTTTATTATACCCGTAATCGTGCCTTTCGGCCGGTAGATGAACATTTTCCACTTTGTGTTCGGCATTATAAAGCGCATATACCTTTTGTATGTAAGGATACTCTATTCTTGGTGTGTTTCGCGTCCAATCGGAACCATCTGACACCAACAATAAAGGTCTTGGGGCGCAAAGGGCAGCTATTTCCACATTATTGGTTTGGTGGTCGGCACTTTTGTGTATTGGCATTCCACTCTCACAAACACATCCTCCAAAAAAGTGGGCAGAAACCTGTACCACAGGTGCCGCTACTTTTATTCGATCATCTATAGCCGTTAAAACAAAGGTTTGCGTACCGCCTCCAGAGGCACCTGTCATCCCTACACGTTCTGGATCCACATCCGGCCTGGAAAGCAAATATTCCAAGACCCGTTTACTATTCCAGGTCTGTAATAGCAAAGCTATCGGCATCTTATGGTTTACCTGGGTACTTTCCGCATAACCCACCATGTCATAGGCAAAAACTACAGCCCCCATTCTGGCCAATGCAGCACAACGCCATTGAATGTAATCCGTATACCTTTTATCCTTCATATGACCATGCGGACTCAGGATGGCCGCGTACTTGCTATTTTCTTTTATAGGCCTATACAGGTTGCCCGTAACAAAGAAACCTGGAAAACTCTCTATAGCAATATTTTCTACAATATAACCATCCATAACCCTGGTATTTCTAATAATGGGATTGAAATTACCCGTTATTTCCGGCATCTTGTCCAATTGCATACCCTCTATAATACCCTTCTTAATTCTTAAGGCCCTTTGTTCCCAGGATTCCAAGTCGTTCCATTCGGAGGCGAATTTTTTCATAACAATATTTGCCTCATCCTCGGTCCAATAACTTCCAACACACAACATGCTATCCTGACCATGGACCATTAAACCAAAAAATGAAATTGCAATAAGACCGAATAATTTTTTCATCTATTTCAAAAGTTAATAGTTGCTATTATAATTCATGAATTTCAGAACAATTTATAGGCAAGAATAACCCTTATATCTTCCAAAAAAAACCTCATTTCAGATATTTCCCCTAATTGATCCTGCTAACTAAAATACTGCTTTTCCTCCATTGTTTTCATTATTTTGATGTCAAGTTCAATTAAGCCCCTCCCCAACATCAACAAGCAACATCATTGATGTAGTGAATCTTTGGCCAGCCTGCTTATATCTATTTTCCCAATAGCCTAGTCCCATATTTTTAAAATGATGCAGGTTTTTTTGGTAAATTGTGGAGCAACAACCAAAAACGTTCACATGCTTCAAAACCAAATTGCCAACAAAACCTTAGCAATTATAATGACCTTGGGTTCCCTTTCCTCTTGCAAGGACCAACCAAAAACCAATATCGATTTCCTATCGCTTTCAGAACAGGATAAAAGAAATCCCGAATATGCCCTGTCCTCAATGGAGGTAGCGGAAGGATTAAATCTTGGGCTATTTGCTTCGGAACCTATGGTCACAAACCCTACCAACATGGCTATAGATGCCAAAGGCAGAATATGGGTTTGTGAAGCTAGGAATTACAGATTGTTTGCCAATCCGGATAATACATATAACGATAGCGGAGATCGAATCTTAATACTGGAGGACACCAATGGAGATGGCCAAGCGGACACTTCCAAGGTTTTCTACCAAGGAGAGGACATCAATGCCGCCTTGGGCATAGCCGTGCTGGGAAATAAAGTAATCATCTCCGTAAGTCCCAACGTTTTTATCTTTACGGATGAGGATGGGGATGATCTCCCGGATTCTAAAGAAATCCTGTTCCAAGGCATAGAAGGCGTAGACCACGATCATGGGGTACATGCTTTTG
Organism: Arenibacter algicola; assembly: GCF_018860365.1. GTDB lineage: Bacteria > Bacteroidota > Bacteroidia > Flavobacteriales > Flavobacteriaceae > Arenibacter > Arenibacter algicola_B. Next base: position 123,797 of record NZ_JAHKPO010000031.1, on the reverse strand, counting down.
TCTTTGGTCCCGATGGCAGACTTTATTTCAACTTCGGTAATAATGGCAAACAACTATTGGACAAAAATAGTGATGTAGTTATGGACCTGCACGGCCAGGAAATTGTGGCCAATGGCAAGCCTTACCGGGAAGGGATGGCCTTTAGAATGAACATGGACGGAACCAATCTGGAAATCCTAGGGCATAATTTCAGAAACCCTTATGAAATTGCCATTGACTCCTATGGCGGTTTATGGCAATCCGATAATGACGATGATGGTAACCGGGGAACGCGGATAAACTATGTTATGGAATACGGCAATTATGGATATAAGGATTTGCTAACAGGTACCAGCTGGAGAGAAAGAAGAACGGGATGGGATAATGACATCCCCAAAAGACATTGGCATTTAAACGATCCGGGAACCGTCCCAAATATGCTTCAGACCGGATCGGGATCCCCTTGCGGCATGCTTGTATATGAAGACTATATGTTGCCACAAAAATTTCAAAATCATCCCATACACGCCGAACCCGGCCATAATGTAGTTCGTACTTATATTGTAGACGAATCGAAGGCAGGTTATACGGCCAAAATTGAAAATCTGGTAAAAAGTAAAGATGATTGGTTTAGACCGGACGATGTTACCATTGCGCCAGATGGCTCTCTTTTTATTTCCGATTGGTATGATGGAGGCGTTGGCGGGCACAAGGCGGAAGACATAGCACGGGGAAGAATTTACCGATTGTCCACTGGCCAGGAATATAAAGCTATTGCTATAGACCCCAAGACCGAGGATGGAGCGGTTAAAGGACTACTTTCCGGAAACATGGACCTCTTTTATCAGTCGTGGCAAAAATTGCATTCCATGGGCGAAGCTGCCCAACCCCTTTTAACGAAATTAACAACCAAAGGAGGTATAGCCAAAGCCCGGGCATTGTGGATTGGGTTGTATATTCCTTCCAAAAGCAACGACTACATAGAAATGGCATTATCGGATGAAGACCCCAAATTTAGAATGCAGGGCATCCGAATGGCAAGGTTTAAAGGCAAAGAAAGTCTGGAGAAATACTTATCCCTCTTAGCAAATGATAAATCGCCACAAGTCCTAAGGGAAGCGGCTATTGCACTAAGGTTTATAGGCACAGAAGCAGCAGCAGAGCAATGGGCCAATTTGGCCGCTCAACATACTGCTGGCGATAGATGGTATTTGGAAGCACTGGGTATCGGGGCGGATAAATTCCCTGAGCTATATTTTAACGCTTGGAGAAACAGGGTTGGAGATAACTGGCAAAGTGAGGCCGGAAAAGAAATAGTTTGGCGTATCCGGGCCTTAGAATCGGTTCCGCTGTTGGTATCCCTAATTAAAGACCAAACTGTACCGCCTACCAAATTGGCTTCCTATTTTAGGGCCCTCGATTTTAAGGATCATCCCGATAAAGACAATTACCTAATGGACATGCTGACTAGGAACCACCCCCTTAAAAACCAAATTCAGGGATACGCAGTTGGGCAAATGGATGCCAAATTTGTGTATAGCTCACCCAAACATATTAAAATGGTCAAAGAAGTGCTTCCCAAAATTGAAGGAACACCAGAATGGATCATGACAATCAAAAACCTAGAGTTAAAGAACCAGAATGAGGCCTTGTTTCGAGTATTGGCCAACGGGTCCAACACAGATATTGGCAAGGAAGCCGCAAACCTTTTACTCAATAATAACGGCGCCACATTGATCGACACCTTCCTTCATTCCCAGGAACCTGAATCTTCCAAGATCGCCGTACTGGAAAGGCTAAATGGAATATCCAATCCAACCGCCATTGCAATGCTAAAGGAGAACATTACCTCCAAGAAATTAGGCCATGCACTTACCAGAAAAATGATTGAAACCCTGGGCAATACCGGATCCGGGCAAGAAGAACTATACCAAATGCTTAAGGAGGACAGATTGGCGGAAGAATACAAAACAACTACTGTATTAAAACTCATGAACAGTTGGAACAAGGAGATCAGAACCAACGCCCCTAAATTCCTAACCCCTCAAGGAGATGGAACATTGGACATTTCAAAATTGGTAGAACGTAAGGGCAATGCTACCCACGGCATGGAAGTTTACAGCACCTATTGCAGTTCCTGTCACTTGGCTGCTGGCTCAGGAATTGAATTTGGACCCGAATTGTCGGATATAGGCAATAAACTATCGAAGCAATTTTTATACTCCAATATTATATATCCCAGTGCCGGAATCAATTTTGGTTTTGAAGGTTACTCTTTTAAAATGAAAGATGGGAAAACCTATACCGGATACATTTTAAGCAGGACAGAGGATGAAATAACCATAAAGATGATGGGAGGCGCCCAAAAGACCGTGGAATTGCAGGATATTGCAGAACAGGAAGCCCTGGAACAATCATTAATGACAGAAGGCTTGGCCAATATAATGCCGGAGACGGACTTAGTGGATTTGGTAGCCTATTTGGAGACCCTAAAGATAGCAACGGAGGAATAATAAATCTCCTTAGCAACATCGCAAGGAGATGTTTGTTGGGAGTGCCATTTACGTAATTCCAACGGTTTACCATCTACAAATACCCTAAACCACAATATGACCAAAGAAAAAAGCCATGCGAATGCATGGCTTTTTTTAAAACATTTTATTGCTGGATTAGAAACCTAATTGCTTCTTGACCTCTGGCAAAATATCCTTCCCCTTGGCTACGATAAGCCCACTACCTTGGGTAGCATCCATTACGTAGTCTATTCCTTGGGCAGCCGCCACAGACTCGATAGCTTTTTTGGCCTTTTCTGTGATAGGACCTAAAAGCTCACCTTGTTTCTTTTGTAATTCTTGTTGGGCAGTCTGTTGTGCCTCACCAATATTTTTTTCAAAACCTTGAAGTTCCAAAGCTCTTTTCTGATTTTCTTCTTCAGACTTTGAAGATGATTCATTTTTATATTGGGTATACTTATTTTGAAGTTCGGTCATGGAACTTTCAATATCCGCCCTATACGTTTCCTGTAATTTCTTAAGTTCCGCTTCGGCTGCTTTCATCTCCGGCATTTCAGACAACAATTTCTGTACATCTATATGTGCAATTTTTGCCTGTGCATTAACAAAACTAGTAGCTGCTACGAACAAAACTATGGCTACTGCTATTTTTTTAATTTGTTTCATGATTTTAATTAATGTTTGAGTGTTAATTTAAAGATTTAGTTATATAAATGTAATTTGGTTTAAGCTTAATTTAATATTATTGATTGTCCTTTGTACTATCCTCTTCCTCAGAGTCATTTTTACCATTTCTTTCCTCTAATTCCTTCTTTCTTTTGGCCTCCCTTTCTTCCAACAACTTTTTCCTTCTTTCTTCGTACGCCTTTTTACGTTCTTCGCGAATCCTGAGCTGTTCTGCCCGGTTTTCCTCTGCTGTCTTGGTCCTCGCCTCTTCCGCCTGCTTTGCCCTCTCCTGACGCTCTAAAATAGCATCACTTATATTTTCTTCCGTTTCCTCATCCTCTATATCTTCGAAACTACTTCTTGCATTTTGCCTATTCTTAGGTGCGCTTATTTTTCTAGTCCTCGAAATCCCCCTCAAAACAAGATCGCTAATATCGTGTCTTTTCTCGGAATACAACATTACAACATCTGCCGATTTATCAAAAATAAAATCATATTTTTTATTTGCACCAATTTTCTGCACTTCATTGAAAACCTGATCCTGAATTGGCTGTATCAATCTTCTTTTCTGAAGCACCAGATCTCCTTCCGGACCAAATCTATCCTGTTGATAATCGAACATCTCCTTTTCCAAAATTTGGATCTCTTCCTGTCTCTCGGAAATCAACTCCTCTGTCAACAGCACTTTCTCCGCCATTAAATCCTTCTTCATCTGATCAATAATCCCCTTCTCCTTATCCAGCTCCAATTTCCATTTCTGCACTTTGGCCGCCAATTGCTCATTGGCCTCCCTGTACTCCTCTACATTCTCCAGGATATATTCCATATCCACATAACCTATCCTAATGGACCTTTGTGCCGAAATAGTAGCTACAAACATAGTTGCCGCCAGAAACAAAAGTACTTTTGATTTAATTCCCATGCTATCTTCTTTTTATACTATAGAAAATATCGTGCCAAAATAACTAAATATTTTAGAATGAACCATTTAACATATAAAACAATTGCACATTTCTATATATTAAAACTGTTGTCCAATGATGAAGTGGGTTTGCCAACCGCTAGGTCCGGATGAATTGGGGTTATAATCTTGATCAAATCCATATCCAAAATCAATTCCCAATAATCCAAATGCTGGCATAAAAATACGTAGTCCCACTCCGGCAGATCTTTTTAACTCAAACGGATTAAAGTCTTGAAAATTGTTGAAGGCGTTCCCTGCCTCTAAAAATACCTGCCCGTAAATGGAAGCAGACGGTTTTAGCGTCAAAGGATATCTAAGCTCCAAGGAATATTTATTATACACAACTCCACCGTCCTGTACTTGTCCACCACTTAATGGATCTGTACTATAAGGTGTTAAGGATTGATTCTCATAACCTCTTAAAGAAATAACATCCCTGCCGTCCAATGTGTAGGAACCCATACCGTCACCCCCAACATAAAATCTTTCGAATGGAACCTTTCCTACATCTTCGTTATAAGTTCCCAAAAATCCAAATTCGGCATTGGTCCTTAAAACCAATTTGTCTACCAAGGTGGTATACCAATCACCTTTAAAGTTAACCTTGTAGAATTCCAGCCACCTAAAGCGTTCTTGATCTATGCGCTCTATTTCATCACTATCCAACTCCTCAATGGCTACTTCCTGATCTTCATTGAGTTGCTTATAGTCTATATTATTGAACAAAGAAAAAGGAGGGGTAAATTTGGCTGTAAGGGCAAAATTGGATCCCGATCTTGGATAAATACGACCACCACCGGTAGCATCCCTAGAGATTCCAAGGGTGTATGCTATGGAGTTCGATTTTCCGTTCCCGAAATTGAAAAGCCCTAAATTATAATCCTGGAAATTGTATAACTGATACCCCAAAGAGTGGGAAATGGTAAAGAAATCATCTGGCCATTGTACCCTTTTTGCCAGCCCTGCCGAAATTCCAGTGATGGAAAACTGCTTGCTTTTATCTGGTTTGTTACTTACATAAGGGTTATAATAAAACTGTTGTGTTCTGGACAAGGACATATTGAACCTTACCGGTTTTTTACCTCCCAACCAAGGCTCGGAGAAATTTAAACTATACACCCTATAGGTCCTACTGGCTTGCAAACGCAGGGCAAAGGTTTGCCCATCCCCCATGGGGACCGGCTTATAAGCCTCCCCTTTAAATAAATTTTTCATGGAGAAGTTACTAAAGGACAGTCCCAATGTACCAATGAAACCACCTCCTCCATAACCACCCTGGAGCTCTATCTGGCTGGAGCCAGCTTCCACCAAGTTATATGCGATATCCACTGTTCCTGCATTTGGATCAGGATTTTGGATATCCGGCTTTATCTGTTCCGCATCAAAGAATCCCAATTGTCCCAATTCCCTAATACTTCTAATGATGTCCGATTTATTATAACGTTGGCCAGGCCTTGTACGCAGTTCCCTAAAAATAACGTGGTCATTGGTCTTATCATTACCAATTACGGTAACGTGATCTAGAAAGGTCTCTTTACCTTCAATAATTCTAATTTCAAAATTGATGGTATCATTCTCCGCAGAAATCTCCACAGGGTTTATACTGGAGAACAAATAACCGTTATTTTGATATAAATTGGTGAGGTCCTCTGCATCTGGCTTCGTGTCATCCGCTATACGTTTGCGCAACAAAACCCCATTATAGGTATCTCCCTTTTTAACTCCCAGAACCTGTCCAAGTTGACGGTCCGTATAAATCGTATTTCCAACAAAATCTATATCACCAAAATAATACTTGTTCCCTTCTTCTACCTTGATCTTCACATCGATAAGATCGTCGGAAACCTTTACAAAAGTATCCGAAATAATACGGGCATCCCTAAAACCTTTTTCGGCATATTTGTCCACAAGGGAAACCAGATCCGTTTTATAATCTTCCTGTATATATTTGGACTTCTTCCAGAAACGGTAGAATTTTCTTTTCTTGGTCTTTTTCATGGCCTTGCTAAGCTGTTTGTTGGACAACTGCTCGTTACCTTCAAAGACAATATTGTTGATCTTAACCTTATCTCCCTGTTTAACATTTATGACCATAGCCTGTGTATTGGCATCGGTCGTATCCTTTGCCGTAGCAATGGTAACCTTGGCGTTAAGATATCCTTTCTTTTTGTATTTGTTCTGGATATAATTCTTGGAATTGGCGATCAAACTCTCGGTTATCTTTTTACCCTTTTTAAGATCGGTATCCTTTAAGATTTCATCTATCTTTCTTTTTTTAACACCATAAACGGTTACATTGGAAAGAGTTGGCCTCTCAATTATATTAAGTTCAAGAAATACATTCTCACCTTCAATATTGGTAATATAGAAGCTTATGTCCGTAAACAGTTCCAATCCCCATAATTTATTGATGACGGCGCTAATTTCATCGCCGGGAACGGTAATGGGCTGCCCTATCCTTAAACCCGTGTAGGTCTTTACAGTCTGTTCGTTGTAACTTTGCAATCCGGTAACTTCCAATCCTCCAAGTATATACCGTTTACCATCTTCATAGGAAGTATCCTGCGCCGAGATAACTGTAGTAAAAATTAAGAATAAAAGTGTAATAAAAAGTTCAAGGGACATGAACCTTTTCATGTCGCTAGGTGAGTTGTTCGCTAGTTTTTCCAAATCTTCGTTCTCTGTTCTGGTAATTTTTAATGGCTTCCAATAAATGCTGTTCCGAAAAATCCGGCCAAAATACATCAATAAAATACAATTCCGCATATGCAATTTGCCATAGTAAGAAATTACTGATCCTATGCTCTCCACTGGTACGGATCAACAAGTCTACATCTGGTAAATTTTGCGTGTAAAGATGGTTATTAATAATGGTTTCGTCAATATTTTCGGGAGAAATTATATTATTTTTAACTTTGACACATATCTGTTGTACGGCATTTTTTATCTCTTCCCGAGACCCATAACTAAGGGCAAGCGTCAAGGTCATACCGGTATTGGCACTAGTTTTCTCCATTACATCCAACAATTCCTTATGCGCACTATTTGGTAAGGAAGCTATATTACCAATGGTATTTAACTTAATATTATTATTATTCAAGGTTTTCAGTTCCTTTTTAAGAGAAGAAACCAATAACCGCATTAAAGTATCCACTTCCAATTTGGGCCTGTTCCAATTCTCGGTGGAAAAAGTGTACAAAGTAAGAAACTCCAAACCAATTCTAGCACAGTCCTCCACAGTTCTTCTAACGGTCTTCACCCCTTGCTCATGGCCAAAGACCCTTAATTTTCCTTTTTCTTTTGCCCATCTACCATTACCATCCATAATTATGGCTAAGTGTCTTGGCAATGATTTCATCTTTAATTCTTCCAAACTATTATTTTTAACACTACTGAAAACAATCCTGGCAAGGTTTTCTTCCAAAGGTATACGTTAGCGTAACCCCGGAGAACACATACCAATCATCACTAAAAATATTTCCAAATCTAAATTCTTCATAATTGGAACCTTCAGGATTACTGGCATCCAAATTATCCGTAAAGGTATATCTGGCCCCTATTTCAGCTCCAACAATAAAAAACTGACTAATTCTTAATTTAGCTCCGACCGTCATAGGCACAGCAAATGATCCATCTTTCTGTCCAACATCCTGCAATTGCGCCGCATCAAAATAATGGTATCCATATCTAAAATATGTAACACCAGTATATAGATATGGTGTAAAGGCCGGTCCCAAACGATGTAAATTATATTCCACAAAATTAAACTCCAAACCTGCGGAAGCCTCCAGAACATTATTGTCCATTATAAAATTCCGTTGTTGTCGGGACGGTATGTCCGATTTGGAATCATCCGCTGTAAATTCTCCATAAATAATACTGGCCCTCCAAGCATAGCGTTTACTCTTGTTCCATTTAAACAAACCACCAAATGCAGGACCCGAAGGTAAAATAAAATTAGACCTTCCAACATCCCCAATATTATTGGTTCCACCCGCAAATAGGCCAATCTCGTATGTTTGTCCCTTTATTTCATTAAAAATGAAAAGAAGAATTGCCGCAAAAAATAACCTCATTATTTATAAAAGTTTGCAAATATAACAATTTCAGCAGTTTAGACTAGTAAATTATTACATTCATGTTCTCACTTGATAAACAGATTTTGTTCCTTTTTATTGTCGCCCAAAAACAATCAATTACGCTTGTCTTCGCCCCACAATAATTTATTTCGTAGTGTTTTTAGAAAACTTTCGGAAGTATATTCGATCATTTTAATGGTAAATGGAGCTTTTTTAATAAAAATCTCCTTGCCGCTGGCCACGGTAGCTATCCTGGAATCCAAAGACACCAAATGACTTTCTTCCCTCCCGGAAACCTTGAGCCTAATAACGGTATCATCCGAAATTACCAAAGGTCTTGCATTTAGGTTATGGGGTGCAATAGGAGTAAGTATCAATGATTTTGCAGTAGGGGCAATTACAGGACCACCACAGCTAAGTGAATACCCGGTAGATCCGGTGGGCGTTGCCACAATTAACCCATCTGCCCAATAGGATGTTAGGTATTCATCGTTCAAATGTGTTTCTACAGTAATCATGGAAGTGGTATCCTTCCTGCTCACCGTAATCTCATTCAACGCAAAGTTCAATATCTTAAATTCAGGAATATCGGATTGTGCACTTACCTCCACCAGACTGCGCTCTACAATGGTATATGCCCCCGAAACGAATTCCTTTACTACCTTGCGCACATCTTCTTTTCTAAATGTGGATAAAAATCCCAGTCTGCCCGTATTTACTCCTACAATAGGTATTCCTAGGTCACGAACATAGGTCGTAGCCCTTAAGATGGTGCCATCGCCACCAAAACTCACAAACATATCAAAATGGGCGTCAAGGCCATTAGAGTCCGTAAATATGGAGAATTCGCCCACATTACGTTTGGCCATAATTAAACTGTAAAACTCTTTTTCAAAGTAGATTTCAGCATTTTCTTTATGAAGTTCATCCAATAACTCCACAATGTAATCCAAAACGTTATTCTGGCAAGTAAGTCCGTAAATGGCAACTTTCATAGGAGTTAAACATTTAGATATTTATCCAAATAATCAGATCTCTGTTTTAAATCCTCTATAAATTGATCGTCGTTATTACCGTAAAGTATGGTGTAGTTATACCTTCTGAAAGACTGTATAATTTCATTTAAATGTGTTGTACCTATTTTAATAGTGATCTGAATAACGTCGTTTCGGATATCCGTAATAAACCCGCCAATCAATTTAACATTGTTACTTTCCACTATTTGGGCAATTTCGCTAAAGGAGTAATCCTTTAAACCCTTTGCCAAGACGAGGATTCCACCTGGTTCTGTAAAAAATGGCGTATCTATAAACTCATCAACAATATCTATAAGGTCGTAATACCCTAAAACAAGGCCATTATCATCCAAGACGGGCAAAAGGTTTGCCTCGTTCTTTGAAAATATTTCCAGGACATCCAGCCAAGAAGTTTCCTTTCTAACAAAAAAAGTTTCCAGGTTATATCGATAATCCTCTATCCTCTTGTCCTTTTCATAATTATCAAGATCATTTTCACCCAAAACCCCAATAAAAACATTCCCTTCTACCACTGCAACATGGGAATAGGTAGATTCATTAAAGAATTTGATCACTTTTTTCAAGGAATCACCCACTTTAAAAATCGGCAATGTGACAATTATGTTGTTTTGAATGTTCATAACTTCATATTATAACGCAAAATACTAATAAAAATTTCTAAGAACCCGAATCTTCCAAAGTATTATTTACAAAAAGACCTAGCTTTTGCGAGCTGTTAAAAAACAATCCCGATAAATTATCAATACTCCAAAACCTTTCTATTCCAAAAGCCCTCAAAAACCACTTAAACCCAGTTGTCTATATTTTTTCACAATGGTTTAACCGAGCTTGAAAAACGAATTCTTCATAATAAAAACAGCAAAAGGTATGCCTAATTTGTATTTTTGCTTTTTAAACATACCAAAATCCTATGACAAAGCTTAGCGTTAATGTAAATAAAATTGCAACATTAAGAAATTCACGTGGAGGAAATGTACCCGACCTGTTAAAAGTAGCCAAAGATATTGAAGATTTTGGAGCTGAAGGCATCACCATACACCCAAGACCTGATGAAAGACATATAAAATACCAAGATGCAAGGGACTTAAAGAAATTGGTCCGCACCGAATTCAACATAGAAGGAAATCCCATACAATCTTTTATGGATTTGGTTTTGGAGGTAAAACCCACACAAGTCACCCTAGTCCCCGATGCTGTTAACGCCATTACGTCCAACGCCGGATGGGACACCATAAAACACAGGGATTTTCTAAAGGAAGCAATATCCACGTTTAAAGACAACGGAATAAGAACTTCTATTTTTGTGGACGCCAATATTGAAATGGTCAAAGGTGCCGCATTGACAGGTGCCGACCGCATTGAACTATATACCGAAAGCTATGCACACGAATATGCCAAAGGAAACAAGAAGGGGGTTGTAGCTTTTACGGAAGCTGCCAAAACAGCCCATCAATTAGGATTGGGCATAAATGCAGGACACGACCTTAGTTTGGATAACATAAAATATTTCAAAGAAAACATACCCCACTTGCTGGAAGTTTCCATTGGTCATGCCCTAATATGCGAATCCCTGTATCTAGGCCTGGAAAATGTAATTAATATGTACCTAAACAAATTAAAATAATGCCGGTATTGCATTCCAATATTTTAGGGGAAGGACAACCTATTATTATACTACATGGTTTTTTGGGCATGTCCGACAATTGGAAATCCATGGGCTCCAAATATGCCGAAGAAGGCTTTCAAGTACACTTACTGGATTTGCGCAACCATGGAAAAAGTTTTCACTCCACCGAGTTCAATTATGATTTATTGGCAGAAGATGTAAAACATTACATGGACTACCACCATTTGGGAGACGCCATTATTCTTGGACATTCCATGGGAGGAAAAACGGCCATGCTTTTCGCCTGCCGCTATCCCCAATTAACAAAAAAGTTAATTGTAGCAGATATTGCCCCCAAATTTTATCCACCCCATCACCAGGATATAATTAACGGTCTAAACGCCTTGGATATTAAAAATATTAGCTCTCGAAATGACGCGGATGAACAATTGTCCAAATACATCAAAAACGTAGGGATCCGTCAGTTTTTGCTAAAGAATTTGTATTGGGCAGAAAAGGGGGTATTGGGTTTCCGCTTCAATCTTGAAGTTTTAAGTGAAAAAATGGAAGAAATTGGCGAAAATATAGGATCTACGGACACTTACACAGGACCAACACTTTTTTTAAGGGGAGACAGATCGGAGTATATTACCCCAAATGATTTATCGGTTATAAAAAGGCATTTCCCTTTGGCCACGGTCGAAACAATAGACAAGGCCGGACACTGGCTTCATGCGGAGAATCCAACCCAATTTTTTGAAAAATCTATTCTATTTATCAAATAGACAATTCCTTTTTTACTTAATAAAATTTGCAGGGAAATTCTATACCCATTCGTAAAAACCATGAATATTACCCCCTCAACAGACAAAATAATTGTTTACTTTTAAAGGGATAATTTCATTGAAAAAACATTCCATTAACCAAAAAAAGTAAAACATGAACCTGATTTTAAGAATTCTCCTGAGTGCCATAGCAGTGGTTATTTTAGCAAAAATACTGCCCGGGGTGGGTGTGGACTCGTATACCACCGCCATTATTGTAGCCATTGTTCTAAGTTTGCTGAATTTTATTGTAAAACCCATCCTGGTCATCCTAACCTTGCCGGTCACTATCCTTACCTTAGGGTTGTTCCTGCTCATAATCAACGCTATAATTATCCTTTTGGGCGACTACTTTATTGATGGCTTTCATGTAAATAATATTTGGTGGGCATTGCTTTTTAGCCTTTTGCTTTCCTTTCTGCAATCTATATTTTATTCATTTCTAAATGATGACAAAAATATCTAGGGTACCTTTTTGACATTCAGTAATTTAAAAACTTGTTGGAGATTAGAAAATGTACTACTTTTGCATCCCATTTTATTTTAGTAAAATTAGATATAGAAATGAACATCACTAAAGAGCAGATTGACGAATTAAATGCAGTAGTAAAAGTTGCGGTAACCAAGGACGATTACTTCGATAAGGTAGAAACAATCTTAAAGGACTACAGAAAACAAGCAAATATACCAGGTTTCAGAAAAGGTCAGGTGCCCATGGGATTGATCAAGAAACAATACGGAAAAGCCGTTTTGGTAGATGAGGTAAACAAACTGTTACAAGACAATCTCAACAAATATCTTACAGAAGAAAAATTGGATGTTCTAGGAAATCCACTTCCAAAACAACAGGACAACTTTAACTGGGATTCTGAAGAATTTGCATTTGAATTTGAATTGGGACTTGCCCCTAATTTCAATGTAGACCTTAAGTCGAAAAAAGCCATAACGCACTACAAAATTGTTGCCGACAAAAAAATGGTCGATGAGCAGGTGGAGCGTATTCAAAAGCAATACGGAAAATTGATCAACAAGACCGAAGTTGGAAAAAAGGATGATGTAAACGGTGTTTTTAAGAACGAGGCAGAGGAAATAGACAATAAGACGGTAATCGAGATCGAAAAAATAAAAAGCAAAAAAGCATTGGACAGTCTTTTGGGCAAAAAAGTGGGCGATGTAGTTACCTTAAACACAAAGGGATTGTTCAAAGAGGATTATTTATTGGGCAGTTCTTTGGGTATCGATGGTGAAAAATCCGAAAAATTAGATATCGAAGTTACTTTCACCATTGAGGAAATTAACGAAAAAGAACCAGCAAAATTGGATCAGGAACTTTTCGACAAGTTGTTCGGGAAGGATGTTGTTACCTCTGAAAAAGAGCTTAAAGAACGAATCAAGGAAGATTCGGAAAAGCAATTTGAGCAACAGTCCGATCAGAAATTATTAAATGATGTTACAGAACATTTTATAGACAACATCAAATTTGACCTTCCTACGGAATTTTTGACCAAATGGATTCAGATGACCGGGGAAAAACAATTGACCGAGGAAGAAGCGAACGAAGAATTTGAAAAATCGGAAAAAGGCCTGCGTTACCAACTAATTGAAGGCAAGATTATTCAAGAAAACGGTATTCAGATACAGTTTGATGAGCTAAAAGAATTTGCAAAAGGCTTTATTAAGCAACAAATGGCGCAATTTGGTCAGTTGGACCCTAAAGAGGAGGAGTTGGATAATATTGCCGCAAGGGTACTTTCCAACCAAGATGAGGTAAAACGTCTTTCAGAACAATTGATGAGCCAAAAGCTTTTGACCCTTTATAAGGAAAAGGCAAATTTAAAAACGAAAGAAGTTACTTACGAAGACTTTGTTAAGGAAGTATACGGGTAATTCAAATTAGTTGAACCTTACATTTTAAATACGCTTCGATAGGAGCCAATAAAATAAAGTTTCACTAAAAATAAGTATATTTACAGTGTCGAAGAGTTGATTTTCGACACTTTTTTTATCTTATAAAACTATTGATTAAAATATGGATTACGGGAAAGAATTCAAAAACTATGCTATTAAACATCAGGGAATAAATAGCATGTATTACGATACTATTTTAAGTAGTATGTACCCCACCAACCTTACTCCAAACATTATTGAAGAAAGACAGCTAAATGCAGTAGCAATGGATGTTTTTTCGCGATTAATGATGGACCGGATCATTTTTCTCGGAACAGGGATCAATGACCAAGTTGCCAACATTGTACAAGCACAGTTATTATTTTTGGAAAGCACGGATGCTTCCAAGGACATACAGATATATATCAATTCCCCAGGTGGAAGTGTTTATGCCGGTTTGGGAATCTATGACACCATGCAGTTCATTAAACCCGATGTGGCTACCATATGCACAGGAATGGCTGCCTCTATGGGAGCCGTACTCCTATGTGCCGGAGCAAAAGGAAAGCGTAGTGGACTGACCCATTCCAGGGTAATGATCCATCAACCACTTGGCGGCGCACAGGGCCAGGCCAGTGATATTGAAATTACAGCCAGAGAGATCCTAAAACTTAAAGACGAATTGTACCAAATCATTGCACAACATTCTGGACAACCCCTTGAAAAAGTAAGTGACGATAGTGATAGGGATTACTGGATGAAAGCAGACGAAGCCAAGGAATATGGCATGATCGATGAGATCTTGGTAAGGGATAAGGACTAGAGACGACTAAAAGATTCGAAAAATCCGGGTTCCATTCTGTACGGATGCACCAAAGTGTGGATTATTTCGTTACTATTATTGAAAGTGATAAAATGATATGGCAAAAGAAAATTTAGAATGCTCTTTTTGTGGTAGAAAGAAACCAGAAACCAATCTATTGATTGCAGGTCTTGATGCGCATATATGCGATCGTTGTATAGAGCAGGCACACGGTATTGTCGCCGAAGAATCCAAACAGACCAAAAACAATGATCTTTCCTCCGAATTAACATTGAAGAAACCTTTGGAAATAAAGGAATTTTTGGACACCTATATTATTGGCCAGGACCGTACCAAAAAAGTAATGTCCGTTGCTGTGTACAACCATTACAAAAGACTTCTACAACCAAAAAGCAAGGAAGACGATATAGAGATCCAAAAGAGTAATATTGTAATGGTAGGCCAAACCGGGACCGGAAAGACCCTTATGGCTAAAACCATTGCCAAGATGCTCAATGTACCTTTGGCCATTGTTGACGCTACCGTACTTACTGAAGCCGGTTATGTTGGGGAGGATGTAGAAAGTATACTTACCCGCCTATTGCAGGCAGCAGATTACAATTTGGAAAAGGCAGAACGCGGTATCGTCTTTATAGATGAAATTGATAAGATTGCACGTAAGAGCGACAATCCTTCAATTACTCGCGATGTATCAGGGGAAGGAGTTCAACAAGGACTTCTTAAACTATTGGAAGGAACAGTGGTTAATGTTCCGCCCAAAGGAGGTAGAAAGCACCCAGATCAAAAATTTATAGAAGTAAATACAGAAAATATTCTATTCATTGCCGGAGGTGCCTTTGATGGAATTGAAAGGCATATCACCAAAAGGCTGAACATGCAGGCCGTAGGCTATAGCGCATCCAAAGCTGAAGAAAAGGTAGACAACGAAAATATTCTACAATACATTGTACCTAAGGATTTAAAGGACTTTGGATTAATACCGGAGATTATTGGTAGACTACCTGTACTCACCCATATGAATCCATTGGACAAGGAAACCCTAAGGGCCATTTTAACAGAGCCCAAGAACGCCATAATTAAACAATATGAAAAATTGTTTAAGATGGATGGAATTTCCTTTAAGATTACGGAACAGGCGTTGGACTATATTGTAGAAAAGGCCATAGAATATAAGTTGGGAGCAAGAGGTTTGCGCTCCTTATGTGAAGCCATTTTCACAGACGCAATGTTCGAATTCCCAAGTTCTAACGAAAAGGAGTTTAAGGTAACAAAACCTTATGCCGAAGAGAAATTATCCTTTGAAACCATTAAAAAGTTAAAAGCAGTCTCTTAAGACTGCTTTTAACTTTTATAAAACCTATAAATTGTTTTCCATAAATAAGATGGAAACGCAGGTGTTAAGCTACATATTGTTTTTGCATAACCTTGGCCAATAAATCTTGGCAGACCTTGCTGATAATTTTCTCATCGGTGTAGAGTTCATGCCCAAAACCCTTCACAACTTCAACATCTACACCAATTTGATCAGACCATGTAGATAATGGCCTAAACTCATCATTTTGTCCATAAAGCAGTTTAATACCCGCTGCTGCCGGCCTCTCGCTCTCAAAACGCAATCTGGTACTGGAAGTAGTATATAACGATTTTAAGGGCAAGCCTTTAAGCGCAGCTTTCCAGGCTATGGAACCACCAATACCAAAAGTCAAATAATGACTGGGCTCCGTTTCCTTTTTAAGCAAATGGGCAACCGCAGTTTCCACTCCCCCATCAATAAATTCCTTGTGGATATTTTCAGGAGAATTTACCTCCAAACTTATATTTGCCAAATGCTGACAATCATAAAAGGTAATATCATAATATTGTTGCAAATAACCCAAATAGGAGGTAATCCATAGCCCTTTTTTAGAACCCCACATATCTGATAATATCACTAATCTGTTCGCCATAATAAAAAGTATAAATTGTTAAAGGGAAACATTTAATACCTCTAAATTGAACATATTGACCGTTTTAATCACATTTATTTGTTCATCTGAAGCAATTCCTCGATATAATCCCTTTTATTGGACAATCTTGGAATTTTATGCTGCCCTCCCAACTTATCTTTTGATTTTAGCCAGTCATAGAATAGGTTTTCCCTGGCAATATGTACTTTGGGAAGTTTTAAAGTAATGTTGTTATAACGCTTGGCCTCATAATCAGAATTCAAGGATTTTAGTGCATTATCTAGAATTTCGGTAAAATAAGCCAGTTCTTCGGGAGCCTTTCTAAACTCTATTATCCACTCATGGGCACCTTTTTCCTTGCCTTCCATAAATATCGGCGCCACCGTATAGTCCTTTATTTCGGACCCCGTTTTTTTACAAATGGTCTTCAAGGCTTCTTCAGCATTTTCTATGATCAACTCTTCCCCGAATACATTAATATGATGTTTGGTTCTTCCGGTAATCTTGATCCTATAGGGATTGGTAGAGGTAAACCTCACCGTATCACCTATTTTATACCTCCACAGACCCGCATTGGTAGTAATTATTACCGCATAGTTCCTATCCACCTTCACATTCCATAACGGCAAGGTGATCTGCTCACTTGTACCGTAAGTTTCCATAGGAATAAATTCATAGAAAATTCCATAATCCAGCATCAGTAAAAGATCGTCCGCATTATTTCTATCCTGAATGGCAAAAAATCCTTCGGAAGCATTGTAGATTTCATAGTAATTAAAGTTTTTGCGCGGTAAGAGCCTGGAATATTGATCCTTATAGGGGTTAAAGCTTACCCCTCCATGAAAATATACTTCCAAATTTTCCCAAACCGTAAAAAGGTGCTCCTTTCCTGTTTGCTCCAGGACATTATTTAGGAGCACTAACATCCATGATGGCACTCCGGCCAAGCTGGTTACGTTTTCCTGAACACTTTCCCGGATGATGGCCTGTAACTTAGTCTCCCATTCGCTCATTAGGGACACCTTGTTACTAGGGGTACTACTCAGTTCTGCCCAGAAAGGCATATTATCTATAAGAATGGCAGAGAGATCACCAAAAACAGTACCATTATCCTGATAGAGTTCCTTACTCCCGCCCAATCGCAAGCTCTTGCCCGTAAACAACTGCGAGTTTTCATTGTTGTTTAAATATAGACAGAGCAGATCCTTACTGGATTTATAATGGCAATCCTCCAAAGCCTCGGAACTAACGGGTATAAACTTGCTCTTAGCATTTGTAGTACCACTACTCTTAGCGAACCACTTAATGGTTGTGGGCCAAAAGATATTTTGCTCCCCCCTTCTAGAACGCTCTATCATAGGTTCCACCTCCTCATAGGAGACTATAGGTACCCGCTCTGCAAAGGTTTCATAACTGGCAATAGATTCAAAATCGTACTTCCTTCCCATTTCGGTATCCTCGGCAAAGGACAATAACTGGTGCAACACCTCATCCTGCACCTCCTCAGGGTACTTTAAAAAAAGTTCAATCTGATGATATCGCTTTTTCAACAGCCAAGAAGCAATGGAATTGAATAATGTTATTGGCATTTTTAGGTATCTTTATCGCTGTTTAAAGCAGGGTTTTGAGCTAAGTGCCTGTTATAGAATTTATGAATGCTTTTTTTATGCCTGTTTTTGCACAATATCTTGTAAAATTTACAACACTAGCCGTTGCTAGGATTATAAATTTACCTTAAAAAAGTATCAAAAATGACATATAAAAATTATAACTATAAATTCCTAAACAAGCTCTAAATTAAATCGGCTAAAAATAGCTTTAATTGAATTCATATTCAAATTGATTTTACGTTAAGCAGAAAAAATATGCAGTATCAAGGAGTTTTAAGAAAAATGCAAACCGAACTGGCAGATCCCATTCAATATTACCTAATATTTGATGGTGACTTTTTAAATCTGAACCAGGTATTGAACAAGGAACTTACAATTTCCTTTATAAAATATCAATGTCTAAATTGCGGGGAAGATCGCCCAATTTTCAGACAAGGTTTCTGCAGAACCTGCTTTTATGAAATTCCTACAGCCGGGGATTGGATCATGAGGCCGGAATTAAGTACGGCACATCTGGGCAAGGAAGACCGTGATCTAGAATATGAAAAAAAGGTTCAGTTACAGCCGCACATCGTTTATCTTGCCAATTCCAGCAATATCAAAGTAGGCGTAACACGCAAATCGCAGGTACCCACTAGATGGATAGACCAAGGTGCCCATGAGGCTATAGAAATTGTTGAAGTCCCCAATCGTTATTTGGCCGGTGTTACGGAGGTTGCTTTAAAGGAGCACATCGGTGACAAGACCAACTGGCGTAAAATGTTGACCAACAATGTAGATGATGAAGACCTTGTGGAATATAGAAATAAATTAAAAAAATACATTCCGGAAGAGGCGGCCACATATTATATAGAGAGCAATACAGAGACCCATCTAGAATTTCCCGTGCTACAATACCCTCAAAAAGTAAAAAGTCTTAACCTGGACAAAACACCAACCTATAGCGGAGTCTTAAAAGGCATAAAAGGGCAATATCTAATTTTTGAAGACAGTACGGTCTTTAATGTCAGGGGAAGTGAAGGATACGTTGTTAGTTTGGAAGTGAAGTAGATCATATACGTGGAAAACATTGATTTTCATGCCATTTATCATTAAATTGTCCTTGTAGTTGGATTACCCCAAAATTACCAATTGGGATAAGAAGGCTGGTTTATTCAATCCCTATTCCTTATCGGTTTAGACCCTTAAACCTAAACTCATAATAATTTATTTCCAATTAATACAATGGCACCAAATATGAGTAATGAACACATTCCCACCTTATCCAAGGACCAAAGCCCAATTTCTATTTTTTGGTTTAGAAGAGACCTTCGAATAGAAGATAACACGGCACTGGCAGAAGCATTGGGCAAGGACATCACCGTTTTGCCCATATTTATTTATGATCGCCTTATTTTAAACGAATTGCCCGAAGATGACGCCAGAGTAAATTTCATCCGTCAAACAATTCTTAAAATAAAAGAAACCTTAAAAAACCATGGCTCGGACATTTTGTGTTTGGACGGCGAACCGGTATCAATTTGGAAGGATTTGATTTCCAAATTTAATATAGTTGCCGTTTATACCAACCGTGACTACGAACCTTACGCCATTGGCAGGGATAAGGAAATTTCCGAAATGCTGGCCGAAAAGGATATCCCCTTTTTTAGTTTTAAGGATCAAGTAATATTCGAGGAAAACGAAATTGTAAAAGGCGATGAAGAACCCTATACGGTTTTTACGCCCTATAAGAATAAATGGCTCGCGAAATTTGAGGAGGAAAATAACATATCACTTAGGACCCCCAAACTGGACAACCTTATTAAAGGAGATTACCCATACTTATCTTTGGAAAATATCGGTTTTAAAAAATCGGATATTGAGGTACAGGACTTTGACCTGACCCAATTACATCTTTATGCGGACCAAAGGGATTTCCCGTACGAAGACATCACCAGTCACCTCAGTCCCCATTTAAGATTTGGAACCATAAGCGTAAGACAGGTAATTGCCCAGATTGATAAAAAGCATGCCGTTTTTTTAAGTGAACTCATTTGGAGGGAATTCTTTATGCAAATTCTATTTCATTTTCCCCATGTTGTAACCCAAAATTTCAGATCCAAATATGATGGTATCCAATGGAGGAACAACAAGGAAGAGTTTAGACTTTGGTGTGAAGGAAAAACGGGATATCCCATGGTGGATGCCGGCATGAGGCAGCTTAACAAAACCGGTTTTATGCACAATCGGGTACGGATGATTACTGCCGGCTTTCTCTGCAAACATTTATTGATAGACTGGACGTGGGGAGAAAGTTATTTTGCCAAAAAATTATTGGATTATGAATTATCCTCCAACAATGGAAACTGGCAATGGGCTGCCGGAACAGGATGTGATGCAGCTCCCTACTTTAGAATTTTCAACCCCTTATCACAGCAAAAAAAGTTTGACAAGGATTATAAGTATGTAAGAAAGTGGATTCCTGAATTTGACTCCTTTGAATACCCAGACCCAATAGTTGAGCACAAATTTGCCAGGGAAAGAGCATTGAAAGCGTATAAAATTGGAATTGATTCCTAAAAACAAAAGCAGTTTCCCAAATCTTTAAATCCCCTTAAATGATTTTTTTGATTTAGCGTTAACCATGGTTATGGAGTTTAGCTCGTTTAAACGAGGATAAAGTGAACCTTTCTGGAAAAGAGAGAGTCTAAATTTAATTTTGTCTGAAGTATTTTTTGGGCACCAGCAGCATCCCGAAACATTCCCCTTCTTCCTTGCCCATATTTTTATGATGAATTTTGTGTGCCTTCCTTAACCCCAGCAAATACCTGTTCTTGATGTTTTTAAACCATTTAAATCTTTGGTGAATTAATACATCATGAACCAAAAAATATGCCATACCATAAAATAGGATCCCCAGACCAATAAAGAATAAATAGTTAAGGGCTGGGGTTACTCCGAAATAAAAAAGCGCAATACTTGGAATGGCAAAAATCACGAAAAAGGCATCGTTTTTTTCAAAAACATGGGGGTACTTAGGTTCATGGTGGTCGGCATGCAAAACCCACAAAAAACCGTGCATCACAAATTTGTGGGTACACCAGGTTACCACTTCCATCACTATAAAAGTCAACACAGTTGTAAGAATATACAATACTATTTCCATTTGCCTTTTTTTAATATCACTCATTTCTTATTTAAGGATTTTGTTCCAATCTGAGACTAAAGGAAAGTCCTTATACTTAATGACTAAACTACTTATCCCTAGAAACACAATACCTAAAGGAGGTGATTTCGATTGATTTTTAATTGTTAATAGGTTGTTTGGGGTAATGTTGTCCGGTCGATCCTGCCTTCCGCAGGCAGGCGCATCCCGATAGTTATCGGGAGAGACTTCAATTTAAAAATATAACTGCCTAAAACCTCTCGACTGCGCTCGAGGAGACAAAAACATTGATTTTAATTAATTGACAATCAATTATTTGCATTAAAATTAAAATCGAGCTCAAGTTAAATAGCGTTTAACTTGTACCTCACATAGCCCTTGGCCAATATCACCATTTTCATAGGATTGGATATATGAATTCTGCCGCTCAGTATTTTTTCGGATTTGGTGTTTTTTAGTTTTTTCAGCAGGTTGGAATAATACTTATAGGCAATATAGACCCCTAACCTACTTTCTATAGGTAATTGAACCAAACCTTTATAGGCTTTTTTAAAGTCCTCCTCAATTTCTGTGATGATTTCCCTTTTTACCTCATCGGTCAATTCCTTTTGCTGTACATTGGGAAAATAGGACCTGCCCAAACTTTCAAGATCCTGTTTTATATCCCTCAAAAAATTTACCTTTTGAAAGGCGGAGCCCAGGTATTTTGCCGAAGATTGAAGGGAATTGAATTTCTCGTCATCATTGTCTACAAAAACCCTTAAACACATGAGACCCACCACATCGGCCGATCCATAGATATAATTTTCGTAAGCCTCCTTGGTCGTATATTCAGAAACCTCAAGATCATACTTCATACGTTCCAAAAAAACATCGGCGTATTCATAAAGTTCATATTTATGCACTACCTCCTGAAACGAATTTATAATAGGATTTAAACTAATTTTTCTTTTTAAGGAAAGTTTATATTCTTTGATAAATTCCGTTAGTAATTCTTCTTGATCATAATCGTGAAAGGAATCCACAATCTCATCAGCATACCTAACAAAACCATAAATGGCGTAGATTACCGGTCTTATTTTAGGCGAAAACAGCCTAATACCCAAAGAAAAGGAAGTACTATAGGTATGGGTAACCAATTTACTACATTTTATACTGGAAGAATCGAAGAGCGCTTTCAAAATTTAAGATATTTAATTTTTAAATAATACCAATATGATAAAGAATAAAGTGAAACTGACGACCATTTAATGGCCGTCAGTCTCGGTAACCAAAATAAAGCACTAACCCTAATCTTAATGCAATAGGGCATCTATTGCCTCTTGTGGTAACAATACTTTATCAATTACATGTACTACTCCGTTACTAGCAGCGATATCAGCTGGTGCTACAGCTGCGTCCACATCGGTTTTATCCTGAATGAACACCCCACCTGTTAAGTTAACAGTTACGGATTCGCCCTGGGCGGTCTCTACCATTTGTCCATTGGACAGATCTGTGGAATAGGCCGCTGTTCCGGCAATTACGTGATATTTTAAAATCTGTGCCAACAATGCTTTTTCCTCGGGAGTATCGAAATCGCCCAAACCGTTGTAATCATCACCCAATGCATCCAATAGGGCAGCAAAGGCGGTATCGGTAGGTGCGAACACTGTAAAGGGACCTTCTGTCTGTAACAGGTCTACCAAACCGGCATCTGCCTGTACCAATGCTCCTACCAAAATAGATAGAAATTCGGTGTCCATTGCCAATTCCACAATATTTGGTGTTGGTGGCATTAGAGCATCCAATGCCTCCTGTGGCAATAATACTTTATCAATTACATGTACTACTCCATTACTAGCAGCGATATCAGCTGGTGCTACAGTTGCGTCCACATCGGTTTTATCCTGAATGAACACCCCACCTGTTAAATTAACAGTTACAGATTCACCCTGGGCAGTCTCTACCATTTGTCCATTGGACAGATCTGTGGAATAGGCCGCTGTTCCAGCAACTACGTGATATTTTAAAATCTGCGCCAACAATGCTTTTTCCTCAGTAGTATCAAAATCGGCCAAGCTGTTGTAATCATCACCCAATGCTTCCAACAAGGCTGCAAAGGCAGTATCGGTAGGTGCGAACACTGTAAAAGGACCATCTGTCTGTAACAGGTCTACCAAACCGGCATCGGCCTGTACCAAAGCTCCTACCAAAATAGATAGAAAATCGGTGTCCATTGCCAATTCCACAATATTTGGTGTTGGTGGCATTAGAGCATCCAATGCCTCCTGTGGCAATAATACTTTATCAATTACATGTACTACTCCATTACTAGCAGCGATATCAGCTGGTGCTACAGTTGCGTCCACATCGGTTTTATCCTGAATAAAAACTCCACCAGTCAAACTTACCGTTACGGATTCTCCCTGGGCGGTCTCTATCATTTGTTCATTGGACAAATCTCCCGAAAAGGCTGCAGTTCCGGCAACTACGTGATATTTTAAAATCTGTGCCAACAACGCTTTTTCTTCAGTAGTGTCAAAATCGGCCAAGCTGTTGTAATCATCACCCAAAGCATCCAATAGGGCCGCAAAGGCGGTATCGGTAGGTGCGAACACTGTAAAGGGACCATCTGTCTGTAACAGGTCTACCAAACCGGCATCGGCCTGTACAAGAGCTCCAACTAAAAGTGATAAAAAGTCTGTGTCCATTGCCAATTCTACTATGTTCGGCATTGGTTCTGGGTTTAGGGCATCCAAAACTTCCTGAGGGATCAAAACTTTATCTATAACATGCACTATACCATTGGAAGCCGAAACATCCGCAGGCCCCACTTTTGCATCCGTATCGGTCGGATCTTGAATATAAACATCGCCGTCAATTCTGACAGTAATTTTTTCACCTTGCAGAGTGGTAAATTCTTGACCATTGGTCAAAGAACTGGAAGTAGCTGCTGCTCCAACTACTACGTGGTACTTCAAAATAGCAGCAAGGATCTCCCTTTTCTCAGGAGTATCAAAGTCGCTTAAACTATCAAATCCATCCAGACTGGCCAATAGCGCAGTAAAAGCACCATTGGTCGGTGCAAAAACCGTAAAGGGACCATTGCCGCTCAATGCTCCTATCAAATCTGAATCTGCGTTTTCATCCGCCTTTGCCAAAGCAGCAACCAAGCTACTTAAAATGTCCGTGTCCTGAGCTGTTTCCACAATGGTCTTCAAAGTGGGCTCATCAATTATGTCATTGTCATCGTCATTACTACATGATACAACAAATAACATAGAACTGAATAATGCTAAAAAATAAATGCCAATTCTTTTCATGTCTAATTATTTTAGGTTAATACTTTGACAAATATAAACATTTAATTTCTTTGTCCAACTTTTTTGTATAAATTTTTAGACAAAAACATTTAAAAGCCTCCTCCTCTGAAATATTTGTTTAACTTTACCCTGTAATTTATTAGACAGCAATATGAGCAGATATTCCATGGCGCAGGTAGTTTCACTAACAGGTATCAATTCACATACCCTGAGAAAATGGGAAAGTAGATATGATTTTTTAGTACCGGAAAGAACAGATACCAACATCCGGTTCTATACGGATGCTCAATTAAAGAAGTTATTAAACATAAGTATACTAAGAAGTCAAGGTGTGCGTTTATCTACTATAGGCAAGATGACGGACGAGGAAATCAACAAAATGATTGAAGACGCCTTGATCGAGTCTAACCAAGACGCTGATGTGAAGGCCTTGGTATTGAGTATGATTAATTTGGATGAACAGGAATTTGACAACATTATCAAATCCCAGGTATTAAAAAATGGCATTCTAACCACCTTTACCGAGGTAATTTATCCATTTCTACATAAAGTTGGAGTTCTTTGGGGTATCAATAAAATTATGCCGGCACAGGAACATTTTGTTTCCAACCTGATCCGTCAAAAAATATGTTCGGCCATAGATTTACTACCTATTGCACCAAAGAATGCTCCAAAGATAATAATGTTCCTGGCCGAAGGCGAAAATCATGAGATTGGCCTATTATTGGCTCACTTTATTGCCAAACAACTAGGATGGAGGGTTTTTTACCTGGGACAGAATGTGCCCTATGATAATGTAAAGACCATGGCCGAGTTGGTAAACCCCAATTATCTACTAACCTTTTTTGTTACCACAACCCCTTCCGTGGTTGAAGACAAGGTTCTTAGATTATCATCGGAGACCAAAACACCACTTTTGTTCTCTGGAAGTCCAATTAATCTTGAAACTGAAAACAATGATAATATGGTAACCTACCTTAAAAGTCCCAAGGATTTAATTACAGTTTTGGAGGAAGTTATATCATCAGCTCAGGATTAGGATCCTCCCTCAGATCGGTTTAACCAATGTAACAACGATTTTAGCCATACATTAAATAGGTGCATACTACTTCCTCTGATTTAGTATGCACCCATAAATTTCCGGCCTAAAGCCAATCTAAATATTTCACTTAGGGTTTTAGACCTTCTAGAAGTTGTTTACTGCACACTATCTTTTTTCTTTTCTTCCTCCTTTTTCTTACTAAATAGTCCTCCTATAATTTTTTTAGCTACTTCTTTCTGAGCTTCCTTTTTGGCCGTAGTAGTGGAATCTGTTTTTACGGTAGAATCCGTTTTTTTTGTGGCAGCTCCCAAAAGACCTCCTATGACATCTTGGGTTTTCTCCTGGTTTTCTTTTTTGGTAGAGTCCGTAGCTTTCTGGTTTTTTGCAATAAGATCACCTATAAAATCCTTGGCCTTGTCCTTACCCTTATTGATCAATTTTTGTTTTTCGATCTCCACAAGCTGTGCCGTTAGATTTTTTATGCCAGAAGTAAGGTCTGTAGTAACTGTAGGATTGGTATAACCTCCGCCAATATTGGCAGTAACGGGGATAGTTAAATTTTCCAATGACTTTTCGTCAATCCTTGCTATAATGTTATTAATATCCTTTCCCAAATACTTGGCAGGCACTTCAATAGTAGCCGCATAGTTCAATTTTTGGTCGAAAGTGTGGCTACCGGCTATATTTATGGCAAAATCTTGATATTTAATCGTAAATGGCTTAACCTTTACCACACCGTCCTCGAACGTCAATGCCGTTTTCAAATCCTTTAAATTTAATTTTTCAAGATTCAAAAAACTTAGCTTACTATCCAGTTCACTAAGTAAAGGTGCACTTTTGGCATCAATTTGGTTGGTCATCAACTCGGCCAAAATATTACCGGAAATGGTATTTAAATTGGGAGTAAAATCATCCTTTAAACTTCCTGATATCTGTACATCTGAATTTAAAGTTCCCTGAAGAATCTTAGCTATAGGCGCCAATGTCCTAAACATTTCCAAGGCCTTGAAGGTCTCTGCTATCTTAAAACTTTCCATCCCCAATTTCATGGCAAAGGTAGGTGTAGCATCCTTGGTGGACACCTCACCGTTCAAGGCCAATTTACCATCAAATATAGAAGATGTCATATTGGTCAGAATTGCCTTCTCGTCCTTAATTCGAAGAGTTCCTTTGACATCTTTCAAGGTAAGATTGTCATAAATTACAGTGTTGGCGCTAGCATTTATGGTACAATCCAAAAAGGAAGGTATCTTTATTTTTTCCTCTGTGGATGTCGTTGGAGACCCCTTTTCTCCCCCACTGTTCCCAGTAGTTGTTTCAGCCACCATAAAATCATTAATGGCAAAAGTGTTGGACTTTAGATTGAAGTTGCCCTCGACATTTTCATTGTTGAACATAAATCCCAGTAGATTATTGATAGTCCCGGAGGCATCAAAATCGGTCTTGCCAGTTGCCCCTTCCAATTTGTTTAGGGTTACCGTGGCCGGATTAAAAGTAACCGAAGTACTTTTTAAAATAATAGGGTTGGGGAATTCATCTGACTTATATTCAAAGTCCTTTAAATTTAGGGTACCGTTGGTCTTCGTATTCTCATACTTCTTTTTTTCTATGGATGCCATATCGAAAGCAGTAGAAATATCGGCATTTAAAATTCCCTTTAAATTTAAATCGGCCGGCACCGGATAAGCTTTGGAGATATTTGCCAAATTCATCTTACCATCTATCTTGGCATTCACCTTGGTATTACCCATAAGGTCACTTATTTTGGCAACCATATTAAATTTGTCCTCGTCTATCATAAAGGATAACTTACGGATATCCACATAGGTATCTTCCGTAATACCAGTATTGTTTGAAATTTCGGTATCTATAAATACGTTTCGGACCGATTTTGGCAAATCAGGGTATTTAAAGGAGGCGTTATCAGAATTTATATCGATTTTGAACTGGGGAATGTGATCATCATCCACAATCCCTTTAAATTCACCGGCAACGGTAAAGTTTCCAGTTGTGGACACCTGTGCAATATCCTTGGAATAAGCCTCTGGAATAACTGCCAAAAAGTTTTTAAAGTCGGAAGAAGGCGTTTTAAAGCTAATATTTACCTCCTGGTTGTCCTCATTCAATTTCACAAACCCCTCAAACACCAAGGCCAGTTGATTTACCATGGCCTCATTCTTTAAAAAGGTATACTTGCTTTCCTTTAAATCTACACCTATAAGGGCCTTTAATTGAACCGGGTTCTTGTTCAGATATTGCGTACTATCCATTACAAAAGAAACCAAACCACTGGTCTCTGTGTCGAGTTCAGAATTTTCCAAGGAAAGATCTCCCTTACCGCTATGGTTCATTTCTGTAATGGCAAAGTACATGCCACTGGAAAGGTCATCATATTTTATGGCCGCATTATTAATTGCGTAGGATTCCATGGACAAGGTAAATCCTCCTTCGGAAGAGGATGTATCCGCAGTTACGTCTGGAGAAGTTCCATCATTAATGGCAATATCATAGTTGGCATTTTCCTCCTTATCCACTTTTACATTTAACAACGGACCATCGAGGATTAAACTTTTTATTGCAATGGGCTCATTGGCATCCTTAAAGAGTTCCTTAATAGACATGTCCAAGGTTACCTTATTAGAGGCAAAAAGGGTATCGCCCTCAAAGGGAGCCTTATTTATAAGTGTTATTTTATCCAAGGTAATCGTGGCATTGGGAAAACTTCTGAAAAGAGTTAAATCGGCCTCTGAGAAATCAAAAGTAGCATTAATACTATTATTTACCTTATCCTTGATGATACCCGCAATTTTACCTTTTAAGAAAAACGGGGCGGCAATAAGTAGTAAAATCACTACCAAAAATAAACCACCAACAATCTTTAAAATTTTCTTTTTCATCTGTTACTATTTATAATATTATAAGCAATACAATCAATTTTAGGCCGGACAGGAGCAATTCACCCCTTTTATGAGCAATCTTTTCTTTTACATTTAGGCATATGGTCCAATATTAAATAGAAATTGGCCATAAGATTAAACGTATACCTTTAAATATTGACGCAATTCTACGATATATCACCAAGTAAAATCAAAATTCCCACCTAGTTTAAACAAAATTTAACATCGAAATAAAACACAATTTGAATACTGTCGCCCCAACTAGTTCACCTATATTATAATTAAAATATTAGCCTACTCGATTAGAACAGCAAAAAGCAAGTTTTATTATGCCTCAAGATCAATTTCCTGGTTTACTTTCAAATTAAACCGCCTTCTAAATAGATATACGAAAAAATACAGAAAAGGGGTGTCGAAGAAGGCCACAATTACCTTAAAAATAAAACCACTGACAACGAGTCCGTAGAACATGGACCATGGCAACACTTCAAATACACACAGAAGGCCCACTACCGTAAAGGTATCTATGAATTGGGAAAGAAAAGTAGAAAAATTATTACGTAGCCAAAGATGTTTCCCGTCGGTCAATTTTTTCCAGAAATGATAAATACCTATATCTATGTACTGAGCAAAAAGATAGGCCAACATTGATGCAAGAACGGCAATTGGAGATAATGCAAAAACATGGCTAAACACCTCATCACTAACTGGCGAATTCGGCAATGCAGGGACCAAGTTGGCCAGCAATACAATCCCCATGGAAAAAAAGGATGCAAAAATTCCCGCAGTAACAATTTGGTTTGCCTTTTTTCTGCCATAAATTTCCGAAATAAGGTCCGTAATCAAAAAGGTAAGGGGATAGGGCAAAATACCCACCGAGATTTCAAATAACGAAGCTCCTAAAACCGAAACTTCCCCAAAAGGCCTCCAATAAAAAAACTTTTGAAAAATTAGATTGGAAACAACCAAGGAGGTAATGAACAAAGCTCCCAAGTAGAGGTAAATCCTAAAAGCCAACTTCTTATCCTCTTCCTTTAAGACCGATTTTCCCATAGAAAAATTAAAAATTTTAACATATTATAATTTAATCCCAATTAAAGCGTTCCTACAATTTGGCCCTTGAAAAAACCAAATTTACGAGAACAGGGGTCGATTAACAATAAAAAAGAAATAAACTAAATTTTTAAGCATGAACAAAAGCATTTTAACAGCATTCATTATTTTAATTGCCGCAACGGTACAGGGCCAATCTTACATTGGTTTTGGAACTGACAATTACAATGGGGTGCACGGCCTAATTTCCAATCCCGCGAATATTGTTGATTCCAGGTTTAAAACGGACATTAACCTTATTGGGGTTAGTGGACTCATTGGAAACGACTATTATGGTGCAAAATTCGGGGACCTTATTAAAGACGATTTTGATTTTGATGATGATGGAACAAAATCCCCAAAAAATGCAAATAGTGCTTATGGCAATGTTGATATCTTGGGACCATCATTTATGTTCAACATTAATTCCAGGAACTCATTGGCAGTTTTCACCAGGGGAAGGGTATTTTTTAATGTAAACGATATTAATGGAGATACCTATGACAATATTTCCAATGAGTTCGACGAAAATGAAGATTTCAATGTAAACGAAGGCGACTATCAGATGAGCGCCAATGCCTGGGCAGAAACAGGAATCACCTATGCCACAGTGCTAATGAACGAGGAACAACATTTTCTTAAGGGAGGTATCTCCTTAAAATACCTAATGGGATATGGCAACGCCTATTCCAGTGGAAGGAATATAATTATAGATTATGATGCAGATGGTTCCGGAACCACAGGAAGCATTGATTCCCAAGGTGAAATATCCTATGGCAACAGTGACAACATTACGAACGATTTTGAAGACTACGAATTTGTCAAGAGTGCGGACGGCTTTGGAGTAGACCTAGGTTTCATTTACGAATGGAGGCCCAATTTTGCAGACTATACAGTAACTGACAAGGATGGCAATCCCTACGCTCCAAAGGACATCAACAAATACAAATTGAAATTTGGCCTATCCTTAACGGACTTGGGTAGCCTTAAATATAAAGGGAGCGAAGAGGCCTATGACATTACCAATTCTATTAGCGAAGACGATTTTGATAACGAAGAAGGTTTTGAGGACAAGTTGAACAACCTTTACACACAAATCAGGTCTGGAAACGCATCAAAAGCAGTTTTACCTACAGCCTTGCATCTAAATGCTGATTGGAACATAAACAATCACTTTTATATGAATCTAAATACCGATTTATCAATAACTTCAAAAAGCAATACCAATACCAATAGTATTGCCAATATTGTATCTCTTACCCCTAGGTTCGAAAGCAAATGGTTTAGTTTTTATTCTCCCGTTAGCTATGTACAAAACTTAGGTATCCAGTGGGGAGCTGGCCTTAGGGCAGGGCCACTGTATATTGGTTCTGGTTCCATTTTAACAGTTTTGACCAGTGACAACTCCAAAGGTGCGGATGTTTATGCCGGATTAAAAATTCCTATTTACCAATCCAGACCAAAAGATAAGGACGAGGACGGTGTGTTGGATAAGGTTGATGGATGTCCAGAGGTTCCCGGACCTGTGGAAAACAATGGTTGTCCCTGGAAAGATACGGATGGCGACCAAGTGTTGGACAAAGATGACAACTGTCCTGAGGAAGCAGGACCTGTAGAAAACAAAGGATGTCCTTGGGAAGATACCGACAATGATGGTGTATTGGATAAGGACGACAATTGTCCTGAAGAAGCAGGTGTTTTGGAAAACAACGGATGCCCTTGGCCCGATACAGATGGTGACGGTGTATTGGATAAAGATGACAATTGCCCTGATGTAGCTGGAACGGTTGCCAACAACGGATGTCCAGAAGTTACCGAGGAGGTTCAAAAAACTCTAAACGAGTATGCCAAGACTATTTTGTTCAACTCTGGCAAGTCCACCATTAAAATAGAATCTACCAATGTCCTAGTAGATATTATAAAGATCCTTAACGAATACCCTAATGCAAAATTTAGCATTGAAGGGCATACGGACAGTATCGGAAGTGTACCACTTAATCAAAAGCTATCGGAGGAAAGGGCACTTGCCGTTAAGAACTTCTTAATTGAAAAGGGTATCAACAGCTCTAGATTGACTTCCATTGGATATGGAGAAAGCAAACCTATAGCCACCAACATGTACAAAGCAGGGCGTGCAGAAAACAGACGGGTAGAAATAAACTTGGTGAAAAACTAATAAATAATTAAACCCAAATAGAGTAAGGCCGTTCCACAAATAGTGGGACGGCCTTTTTATTATAGCAATTTCAAGGCTTAAATGCGAAACCTAGGTTTCTAAAACTAAAACTCCCTACCCCTATCCTCTATTATCCTGTATTTTGTGGTAAAAAAATCATCGGCAACTTTATTAAATTCATCTGTATGGGTCACCAATGTATAATGCCCGGAATTGGGCAAAATCCACAAATATGAATTAGGAATATTGTGAAATATTTTTAAGGTATGATCTGGTTTAATAACATCGTGATCTCCTCCGATAACCAATGTAGGTGCGGTTATATTATGTAGTTGCTCCACTGTTATATTGGGCTGTTCCACCAATAGCTTTATATACTTATAAACTATGGAATCCAGTGGTGTTTTAGCGTCTTTTGCACTAAACATTTTCTCAAACATATTATAGGTCTTGGCAACCCTTTTCAATACATCCGGTGAAACTGCCGTAGAATCCGGTTGCAGGTTGGCTCCTGTTACAGCCAATTTTTTTACTTTTTCGGGGTGTCTTATCGCCAATAGCAAACCATTTACACCTCCGTCACTCCATCCCAAAACATAAGCGGAATCAATTTTCATTTGGGAAAGTAAGGCGGCGTAATCATCTGCCATCATTTCATAGGAAAGGGAATCCAACTTATCTACAGATTTACCGTGATTTCTGCTATCGGCTACAATAACCTTATACTTTTTTGAAAAGAAGGGTATTTGTTTAACAAAGGCACTGATACTTGCCCCGTTACCGTGAATTAAAAGCAATGGATGCCCTTCACCATAAGTTTCGCAATACATTTTGAAGCCCCGGATGTCATAATATTTTCCGGTATCCGGATTGTTGCCATAATTGCTGTTTATTGTTAAACTGTCATATTCCTTCTTAATTTCATCCAATGATTTCTGTCCTAAGGCAACAAAACAGGAACATAAGAAAATTATATAAACCAAAGTTGTTTTAGTCATCATACCTAATGATTTAATTTGTGTTAAACCTAAAGAACATAATCTCTTTCCGAAATCGCATAAAGATGTGATTTTGGACGTATCACAAAAATCCAAGTATTGGTTCAATTGATGCTTACTGCAAAAAGTGGCCCTGCTATTTGAAACATCCAAAACTTTTGGGCAAAAATTAAGATTATGGTGCTTAAAACCAAAGGATCCGATAAATTAAAAATCAAAAAAAAGACCGTCCAAATGTTTTTGAACGGTCTTTTGGTCTCAATCCTTTTTTGGATTAAATATTTCCTATCTGATATTTAAGGTAAAAGGCATTCTGGCCTGAATCCCCTTATTTTCCATCGCGGATTTTATCTCCTTTAAAATGGCATATGCCTCTGCACCGATTTCTTCTTTTATAATGCTTTCCTTGCTTTTGGTTGTGGCACCCCCCAAATCTTCCATTAACTTCTCAAAATCCGATTTGTACTTAGGAAGTTTTCTTATTCCATAGTTGTCCAAATCCACCATTTTAGCAGCCGCTGCAATAGCCTCATCCAGTCCGCCCAATTCGTCTACCAGTCCCAAACGCTTTGCATCTACCCCACTCCATACCCTACCTTGGGCAACACTATCGGCCTGTGCCATGGTAATTCCACGGCCCTGGGCCACCTTCTCCAAAAATGTTTCATAAGTGGCCTCGATCCCCTCCAGAACATTGCTCCTATAATTATCGCCCATAGGTTCAAAAAGTGAATAGTCCACCGAATTTTTATTGGTCCCCACCTGTTCTGCATTGACCCCTATATTTTCGGCCAGTTCACTTATATTGGGAATAGTTCCAAAAACTCCGATAGACCCGGTAATGGTAGTAGGTTCTGCGAAAATCTTATCGGCTCCCGCCGCAATGTAATAACCTCCCGAAGCAGCAACATCGCCCATGGAAACCACCACTGGTTTGGATTGCTTGGTAACTTCGATCTCGTGCCAAATAATATCGGAGGCCAATGCACTACCGCCAGGGGAATTTACCCTCAACACTATTGCCTTTACATCCTCATCTTCCCTAGCTTTTTTTAGGGCGTCATTAATAATTCCTTGACCAATTACATCGGAGCCACCTTCCCCGTACCAGATTTCACCTTGGGCATAGATTACCGCAATTTTATTCTTGCCACTATTGATTCTTATCTTGCCGGCTGTTCGTATATAATCGGATATAGGAACATAGTTGATATCTTCTGCCGACTCTACCCCCATCTTTTCCTTAATCATGCTTTCATATTCATCAAAATATACCACCTCATCGATCAACCCTGATAAAGTTGCGTATTTTGAGGTCCGGGTACCCAAGGTATCCGCGATATGGTTCAAATCCTCAACGGAGATTTCCCTACTTTCCGAAATGTTGGTAAGCATAGATTGCCATAAAGCATCCAACAGCTCCTTGATCTGTGTCCTATTGGCCTCACTCATTTCGTTGGCCAAAAAAGGCTCTACCGCACTCTTATACTTCCCATGCCGAATGACCTCCATTTTAATACCAGACTTTTCCTGTAGATCCTTAAAAAACAATACCTCGGTAGACAATCCTTTAAAGTCCAAGGCACCAACGGGATTAAGGTATACCTCATTGGCCACACTTGCCAAATAATAATCCTTCTGAGTATAAAAGTCCCCATAGGCATATATAAACTTCCCACTTTCACCAAAATCGGTCAAGACATCCCGAATGGCCTGTGTTTGGGACAAACCGGCCATAAGCACATTATTGTTTAAGCTAATCCCTTTAATTTTATTGTCTTCCTTGGCAACTCGAATGGCATGCAATATATCGTCCAATCCTTGGTTTACATTGAAAAGTCCGGCAAAGGGATTGGATTCGTCCATTCCCACATAATCATTGATCGGGGTCTGTAATTGAATTTCCAAAACTGAATTATCCTTGACCACTACGGTATCCTCACCTTGACCGATGAGGGCCGCTAAAACAAGAAACATGACAAACATGATTGCAAAAGCGATGAGACATCCTATAATTGCAGCTAATAAATTTCTTAAAAAGTTCATTCCTCGTATGTATTGCTAATAACTTGCAAAGATAACCAATGTAGCATTGTTGCAATTATAAATCTTGAAATTTATACCCTATAACCACCTTATCCACAATTTAAAAAAGGCCATTAAAAATTGGACCAGTTTTTGGTATTTCCCTTTATGAAGTTAATTACTTTTGTTTACTTTGCTCGCCTATTATGAACAAGACCACAACAACATATCTTTCACTTGGAAGCAATCTTGGGGACAAACTCAACCATTTGCAGGAGGTGGTATTTTTAATCCAAGCCAGTGTTGGCGAAGTGGTAAAAACATCCCCAGTATATGAAACGCCAGCATGGGGTTTTGAAGGTGACAATTTCTTCAATGCGTGCATTACGGTAGAAACCACACTTACCCCTTCCGCTCTTTTGGAGAAATTACTGGAAATAGAAACAAAGTTGGGCAGGGAGAGGAATAAAGGGACAGGCTACTCTTCCAGGACCGTAGATATTGATATACTATATTTTGATAAGGAAATAATAAATACCGATTTACTGACCATTCCCCACCCCAACCTACAACTGAGACGGTTTGTACTTAGACCATTGGCGGACATAGCTCCGCAGTTCTATCATCCAATTCTAAATAAGGATACCAGAAACCTATTACAGGAATGTAAGGATAAAAGCAATATTACCAAAACGCCCCATAAGCTATATACGAACAGATCACAGCTTTTCTCCCAATTGGAATATATTGCCATTGAAGGTAATATTGGTGCGGGAAAAACAACCTTGGCCCATAAGATTGGACAGGATTTTAATGCAAAATTGGTCATGGAACGATTTGCGGACAACCCTTTCCTGCCCAAGTTTTATGAAGATCAGGGTAGGTTTGCCTTTCCCTTGGAAATGTCCTTTCTTGCCGATCGGTATCAGCAATTTATGGACGATACTTCCCAGTTTGATCTGTTCAAGAACTTTATGGTAAGTGACTACGACATCAACAAATCCCTAATTTTCGCCAAGGTCACCCTTCAGGAAGAGGAATTTAAACTGTACAGAAAGCTCTTTAACCTAATGTACAAAGAGATAAAAAAGCCGAAAATATACATTTACCTATACCAAAACACGGAACGATTACTACAGAATATAAAGCAAAGGGGAAGGGAGTACGAACAAAATATAGCGCCAGAATATTTGGAGCAGCTAAACCGAGGGTATTTTGATTATATAAGGAGTTTTCCCGAGCAAAATAATCTAGTTTTGGATATTAGTGAATTAGATTTTGTGGCAAACCCGGCCGATTACGAAGTGATTCTGGACCAAATCCAGAAATATGCGGTGAAACTCTCATTTTAAGATAATTTATACATATTATTTGCACAGGACAAATCAATTTATTTACTTGCGCCTCCATTAAACTGGTTTTAAGCCGGATGAACATCAAAAAATTCGACAAAAAACTTTAAGGTTTTAAACTAACTAACTCAAACTATATATTGCCAAACCCAGCCAATCGGTTGGGTTTTTGGTTTTAAACAAGTTCCTCTTTTATTTGATTTCACCCTTTCAATTTCGCCCAGAGGTCCCAAACCACAATACCCACACTAACCGAAATATTAAGGGAATGTTTTGTACCGTACTGCGGAATTTCCAAGACCAGATCGCTACCTGAGACTACTTCTTGGGAAACCCCCTTTACCTCGTTGCCAAAAATTAGGGCATACTTTTTATTTTCTTCTACCTTAAAGTCGTTCAACATAACTGCATTCTCA
The DNA here is from genome assembly GCF_018860365.1 of Arenibacter algicola. Classification (GTDB taxonomy): domain Bacteria; phylum Bacteroidota; class Bacteroidia; order Flavobacteriales; family Flavobacteriaceae; genus Arenibacter; species Arenibacter algicola_B. Next base: position 87,415 of record NZ_JAHKPO010000031.1, on the reverse strand, counting down.
GCTTGTTCCACAGAAAGTGAGGTATAGCCCTCTGCCCTTAATTCCTTCAAAAGTTCCAAGGTACTCTCCCTATATTCCCAAGCAACACTATCCGTAGCCCCTAATGCAGTTTTATGTATTTCCTTGTGTGGCGGGGTTGCGGTAATTCCACACAGGTATATCTTTTCGATCAAAAAGGCATCGGCCGTTCTAAATACCGACCCAATATTGTTCAAGCTCCGCACATTGTCCAACACAATACAAATCGGCGTTTTTTCCACCTGTTTAAACTCGTCTACATTAAGTCGGTCCAATTCGCTATTCTCCAGTTTTCGCATGTAATCCAATTTTAATTTTCACTCTTTCCCCAACTTTCCCTAGGACATTACCTAGCCCAAAACGACATAAAGTTATCCCCAAAATATCAACAATAGTGTACATTCCAGTAGATAAACCTTACATTCGTTGTTTAGGAAAGGAATGCAAAAATAAGTTAATAAAATCGCTTTTGGCAGACTCGGGAAAAACAAAAAAGGTAACCCCTTTAATGAAGCAGTACAATACCATTAAGGTGAAATATCCTGATGCCCTATTATTGTTCCGTGTTGGGGATTTTTATGAGACTTTTGGGGAAGACGCCGTAAAGGCTTCAAAAATACTGGGCATTATTCTTACCCATCGGAACAATGGTGGTGACAGAACAGAACTTGCCGGTTTTCCGCACCACTCCCTAAATACCTATTTACCAAAACTGGTAAAAGCGGGGCAACGGGTAGCCATATGCGACCAGTTGGAAGACCCGAAACTTACCAAGACCATAGTAAAAAGGGGCGTTACGGAATTGGTTACCCCTGGGGTGGCCATGAACGACGATATCCTTTCGGCCAAGACCAACAATTTTTTATGTGCGGTTCATTTTGGACGAAAAAGATTGGGGATATCCTTTGTGGATATATCCACAGGCGAATTTTTAACTTCGGAAGGCAATGAGGAACAGATAGACAAATTGCTCCAAAATTTCTCTCCGAACGAGGTATTGGTATCAAAAGCCAATAAAAAGGAATTTTTGGAGGTCTTTGGCAAAAACTTCCATACCTTTTTTACAGAAGATTGGATCTTCCAGGACGATTATGCCCTGGAGACACTCACCAATCATTTTAAAACAAAAAGCCTAAAAGGTTTTGGAGTAGACCATTTGGCCCATGGTATAGTAGCAGCCGGGGTTGTACTACATTACCTTTCAGACACACAGCATAGGCAATTACAGCATATCAACACCCTTCAGCGCATTGCAGAAGAGGAACATATTTGGATGGACCGGTTTACTATAAGAAACCTGGAACTTTACCATTCCAACAATCAAAATGCGGTTACCCTTTTAGACGTCATAGACAAGACTATTTCGCCCATGGGCGGTAGAATGTTGAAAAGATGGTTGGCGCTTCCTTTGAAGAATATCGAAAAAATACGAAGAAGACATCAGGTAATTACCCATTTAACCGAAAACGAAGCCGCCCATCATAAATTACAGAGCGGCATAAAATTAATCGGCGATCTGGAAAGATTAATTTCCAAGGTAGCCACGGGAAAAATAAATCCGAAGGAAGTTGTACAGCTTAAAAATTCCTTGGAGGCCATTGTCCCCATAAAGCAGATCACTACCAAAAGCAAGAACGAAGCCCTGAACCTTATTGGGGACCAATTGCATACCTGCGATATGCTGAGAAGCAAGATCAAAGAAATGGTCAGCGAGGAAGCACCGGTAAATATGCTGAAAGGCAGTACCATTGCCAAGGGCTATTCCGCAGAATTGGACGAACTTAGGGGACTGGCCTTTTCCGGCAAGGACTATCTGGATAAGATGTTGGAAAGAGAAACCCAACGCACGGGTATTAGTTCCCTGAAAATAGCCTCCAACAATGTCTTTGGTTATTATATAGAAGTAAGGAATACCCATAAGGACAAAGTTCCGGAAGATTGGATCCGAAAGCAGACCTTGGTCAATGCCGAACGATATATTACCGAAGAGCTCAAGGAATACGAAGCTAAAATATTAGGGGCAGAAGAGCGCATTCTAAGTTTGGAGCAGCAGTTGTTTTCACAGTTGGTGGTCTGGATGCAGGAATATATAGCCCCCGTACAAAATAATGCCTTTCAGATCGCGCAGTTGGACTGCCTCTGTGGCTTTACCCAATTGGCCAAGGAGAACAATTATGTTTCCCCGGACATGGACGATTCCACCGAACTATCCATCATTGGAGGCAGGCATCCCGTCATTGAAAAGCAATTGCCTTTGGGCGAAGCCTACATATCCAATGATGTTACCTTAAATAGGGACGAACAACAGATCATTATGATCACCGGCCCCAACATGAGTGGTAAATCGGCTATCTTAAGACAAACAGCCCTCATTGTGTTGTTGGCCCAGATGGGAAGTTTTGTACCGGCCGATACTGCCAAAATTGGTTATGTGGACAAAATATTTACACGGGTTGGTGCCAGTGATAATATCTCTATGGGAGAATCTACCTTTATGGTGGAAATGAACGAAACCGCTTCCATTCTAAACAACCTATCTGAACGCAGTCTGGTTCTTTTGGATGAGATAGGTAGGGGCACCAGCACTTATGATGGCATCTCCATTGCCTGGGCCATTTCGGAATATCTACATGAGCATCCCGCCAAAGCGAAAACATTATTTGCCACGCATTACCACGAGCTCAATGAAATGACCTCCACATTTACACGTATCAAGAACTACAATGTCTCAGTGAAAGAACTAAAGGACAATGTGCTCTTTTTACGAAAACTTACCCCGGGCGGCAGTGAGCACAGTTTCGGTATACACGTGGCCAAAATGGCCGGTATGCCGCAACAGGTAATCCACAAAGCCAATAAAATCCTTAAGAAACTGGAAAAATCACATTCCAGCGAAGAGCTTTCCGATAAACTGCAATTGGTCCAAAATGAAATGCAACTAAGCTTTTTTAATTTGGACGATCCTCTATTGGAACAGATTAAAGAAGAAATCACCCATCTGGATATCAACACCTTAACCCCTGTGGAAGCTTTGATGAAACTTAATGAAATTAAGCGTTTGCTCACTAAAAAGAAAAATGCTTAGGGGATGTACCGGGGAGCCATTTGGTCTATAAATCCCATCTAAAATATTCACCTTGCGCACATTATAAATATTTTGATTCTTTTTAGCGAAAAGTTCTTTGCTTTTTATAGAATTATATTAAATTTGCTCCCGCATCTGAAAAGGATGCACGTTCATTATATAAAATGCGAAAATAGCTCAGTTGGTAGAGCGCCACCTTGCCAAGGTGGAGGTCGCGGGTTCGAATCCCGTTTTTCGCTCCATTGTAAAATCTCTACTGCTCTGAGCAGTTAGGCTCGAGTGGTGGAATTGGTAGACACGTTGGACTTAAAATCCAATGGACATTAGTCCGTGCGGGTTCAAGTCCCGCCTCGAGTACAAATGAAGAAAGACCAAAGTGAAAGCTTTGGTTTTTTTGTGCCTTCATTTTTGCCAAATTTATTTGGGTAAAAATGCAGGAAGCAAAAATAGTAGTCCTGCAAGGACTGGTCTTTTCTTATCAACATGTTCGACCGGGACTCACCGAACGAAGTGAGGTAATTCCCGCCACTGTAATATGACATAACCCCTTATTAGTTATACCAAAGTGGAAGCCATGGGCGTTTTTATTTTGGACGATGAGCCAAATTTATTTGGGCGAAAACGAATAGAGCGTTTAGGTAGCTTACCCAATTAACCGAATACCAACAACATTTTAAGATAAAACACAAATGCCCAGTATTTTCAGACTTGACTATTAATTTAAAATACTATTTTAGACCCTTCAAACAATAATTCAATTTATGAAAGTCCAATTCAACAAAGCACTTATCACTATTTTCTGCATCATTGGTCTAGGTATAATCTCCACTGAATGTTCAGCACAAAAAAATATGAAGTGGAAACAGCTGTTCAACGGAAAGGATTTAAATGACTGGCAAATAAAAATAAGACACCATGAATTAAATGATAATTTCGGTAATACTTTTCAGGTGAACGACGGAAATATTCAAGTAAGATATGATGAATACAGCAAATTTGATGAACAATTTGGACATCTATTTTACAAGGAACCATTTTCATCCTATTTAATTGGGGTTGAATATAGATTTGTTGGCGATCAAGTTAAGGGAGGACCGGGTTGGGCCTATAGAAACAGTGGTATAATGGTTCATGGCCAAGATCCGGTAACCATGACGGTAGACCAGGATTTCCCAAATTCCATTGAAGTGCAGTTACTGGGAGGCAATGGAAAAGACGAACGTTCTACGGCCAATTTATGCACCCCGGGCACCCAATTTGTAAAAGATGGAAAAATTATAAAACAACACTGCATCAATTCCACCTCCAAGACCTACCACGGAGATCAATGGACAAGGGTAGAAGTCCTTGTTTTAAGGGACTCTTTAATTGTCCACTACGTAAATGGAGAAGAAGTTATGCGTTATACCAAACCCCAACTTGATCCAATTAAGGGATCAGAGCAGGGAGAACTCCTAAAGTCCGGAAGTATTTCCTTACAAAGTGAAAGTCACCCGGTAGACTTCAGAAAAGTAGAAATTATTGATTTGGAAAAGTACGCCGATAAACCCAAGAAACTGAAAAAGGTAATCGGAAAACTAATGGCCAAAAAACGTACAGCGCTGTAACAATAGCCTATTCCATCTAGGTTAATCGATATTGGTTTTAGTCTTTAGGCACTTTATCCAAAATTTATTTTGCCCTTGCTTTTGCACAAAAATCGATTCCAAGATAATAGCGGTGTGATTATTGAGTATCTTTGATAAAAACAAACGCTATGGCAAAGAGTCAAGACGCAAAAAAGAATGTGAAAAAGGAGCCAGTTTTATCCGCCAAGGAAAAGAAAGCTGCAAAAAGAGAAAAGAAGTCTAAAAAATCATAAGTAGGTAGGACCATCTCAATTTTTGCCTTTTAAGGTTTTTAAAAATCTACGCCCCAACTTTATAGTTATCAACCTTAGTTTAGAGAGGCTTATATATACGAAACCAACCAAGACCTCATTACTTTAATACAGAATAAAGTCCACTCTTATTTTTATTTAACCAGATTAGACCTTCCCTATAAAAGGGGATAATCTTGGATGAAATGCACCGTACATGAACATTTATTTACAATTCATCGATTATTTATACCGATAAAAGTATTTATAGAATATTGTACTAACTATTTCTGAAAATTTGACATATAAATCCTCCATAAAATGAAAAAATACGTTTACTTATTCTTGATATCTATCTCTTTAATTATTACTGGATGTAGCAAAGATGATTCTACTGCAAAATCTTCCACAAGTGTTAAAGTGTACACACTGAGCTCTGTTTCCAATTCCAAAATTACAGGTAAAGTTACCTTTAAAAAGAATGAAGACGGATCAACTACCGTTCTATTGGAGATAAACGGTTCTTCGACAGACGTGCATCCTGCTTTTATTTATTTTAACAATGCGGCAACAGGTGGTGAAATTGCGATAACACTAGAACCGATTGATTGCGATTGCGAATCCAGTAGCACAATTGTAACTACGTTGGATGATGGCACACCCATTACCTACGAACAATTGCTTAAATTTGATGGTCATATTAAGATTCATCAAAACGAGGAGCATCTTGAAATAATTATTACTCAAGGTAATATTGGTGCCAATGCCAATTAAATTTTATAGATTTTAAACAACTATTTCAACCCCAACTAAATTAAAGTTGGGGTTTATTTTTTTTGGTATTTATTATTACTATTATTGCCTAATATCCTAAATAAGATTGAACAAAACCGCATACGTTCCGGCCAAGGGTAAGCTTTGATTTATTTTTTTTATATTGATTATATTGACGAATGATTAAGAAAATTGGCATTGCGATTCTTATAGGGATATTATCCACATATGTCATATTGCTTTCTTGTAACAAAGTCATTAAAAAAGCGGCCGAAAACAGGACTTACTGGAGTGTTGAAAATATCCCCAAAAACAGGGTGGGCCTTGTCTTAGGCACTTCCAACAGACTTGTTGGGGGAGGCCCCAACCCCTATTATACGAATAGAATCAAAGCAACCCTGGAACTATATAAGGCCGGAAAAATAGATTATGTATTGGTCAGTGGGGATAACAGTACGCAATACTACAATGAACCTACCGTTTTCAAAAAAGATCTTGTAAAAGGAGGTATTCCCAGCGAAAAGATCTTTTTGGATTATGCGGGTTTTCGCACTTTGGATTCTATGGTCAGGGCTAAGTTTATTTTCGGATTGGACAGTGTCACCATTATTTCCCAAAAATTCCATAACGAACGCGCTATTTATATAGCAGAGCAAAAAGGATTGTTTGCCATAGGTTACAATGCTGAAGATCTTTCCATAAAACACGGTTTAAAAGTACAAATAAGGGAATATTTTGCCCGCGTAAAAGTGTTTATTGATTTAGCACTCAATACCCAACCAAAATTCTTTGGGGACAAAATTGAAATCAAGTAAACTTAGCTATATTTACTCCCGCTATGTCAATTGTGGCTTCCATACAAAATCTAATTAAAAACCTTGGTCCTGGCCTGCTTTTTGCCAGTACGGCCATAGGAACTTCCCATTTAGTGTTATCCACCAAGGCAGGAGCACAATATGGGTGGATTATGGTTATTCCCATTATATTGGCAAATATCTTGAAGTATCCTTTTTTTGAATTTGGGGTGAGATATACGAATATTACCAACAAAACACTTATAGAAGGTTATCTTAATCGTGGCAAGGCTTATCTAATCTTCTATGCCATTATTACCTTATTCAGTACCTTCACCATTCTAGCCGCGCTCTATGTGGTTACCTCCGGATTACTAATAAATCTTTTTCAATTAGCCAATACACCTGTAAGTGTTGTAGCCGGCGGACTTTTTATACTAATCTGCGTTCTACTTATCGTTGGACGATATAAATTTCTGGAAATCTCACTGAAGTATGTGATATCCATTTTATTTTCGGCCCTTTTGGTCACAACAATTTTGGTAATCTTCAATGGGAAGGTTACTGCAGTAGAAAACTTTGAAACACCCACAATTTTCAATGAAGTGGGAATCCTTTTTCTAATAGGTCTAATGGGATGGATGCCAACAGCTGTCGAGGCCTCTGGTTGGATAAGTCTTTGGAGCATTGAAAAATTTAAGAATTCCAAACAAAAACCCACTCTAAAAGAGGCCCTCCAAGAATTTAAATTCGGTTATTTTACAACAGCTATTTTGGCCATTTTTTTTATGATTATTGGCTGGTTTACCCTCTATGGAACTAACACGGAATTGAGTAATAGCGCAGTAGTTTTTGCAGACCAACTGGTTCAACTGTTTACTGTTAATATTGGATCCTGGGCTTATATTTTAATAGCAATAGCCGCGTTTGCCACCATGTTTAGTACCTGCATTACAGCGCACGATGCTCTTAGCCGGGTAAGCGTTGACATCTTGAGCTTGCTGTTCCCTGAAAAGGAGGTTATAAAAAATAAAGGCTTTACTATCGGAGTGTTGTTGCTTGCTGTAATAAATTTTATGGTCATAAGTATCTTTTCTGCCAATATGGGGATCCTCGTTGCCCTGGCCACTTTTGTTTCATTTGTTATGGCACCAATCATAGGGTACATGAATCTAAAGAACGTCACGAGCCTCGAAATACCGGTAAAAGACAGGCCCAACAGAAACCTGCAAATATTAACCTATCTCGGTATAATCTTTCTCACCCTCTTTTCCATTTATTATTGTTGGATGCTATTGTTTTAATAGAAAGCATCTATAAACAACATTCATATTAGTGGATCTAGGTCATTTCTAAGTGTTTAATAAAGACTTAACACCCAAAATTTGCTTTTGGAAATTCTATCTTTAATCTTTGTACGATATGAAGAAGAAGCGCAGAATAATGAAATTGATACGTATAAAGAGAAATACAAGGAACGAAAAGCGTTATAATTCCAAAATGGGGATCTTATACACACGGGTGACGTATATAAAAGAAGTGGTTTTCGGTATTCCCGTGAGGACTCTCCATAAATACAGGGAAACCTATTACGGCGAAATCAAGGACTGTAGTGCTTGTAATTTAGCAAGGTAACCTTACAATGGTCCTTCATTATATACCACAAAGCCGAAGGCAAAGAATTTAGAATATTACAAAATACTCTTAATACAAGAGATTGTAATTAAGCACAACTATTAATGATCGCTCATTCTTATTGTGTAGCATATCCAAACAAAAAACACCATTCTTACACCCGTTTAGTAGTTTATCTTCCCCATAACCAACGGAATAGAGTATATTCCCTGCTGGCACTCCTTGTTGCATAAGATAATCTTTAATGGCATCCGATCTTTTTTGTGACAAGGTAAAATTGTAACTTCCCCCTCCCCTACTATCGGTATGGGATTCTATCCTAAGCTGTAATTGGGGAAATCTCTCAATAAGGTCTACAACCTTATCCAATTCTTGGGCAATGTCTGAATTGATATTGCTCTTTCCCTTATCAAAATAGAACTTTTTCAATTTCACTACGGTTTGGTCCTCTTGTTCCTCTACCAGATCGTCCAAAAATTTAATGCCCATATTAAAAGCTTTATTTTGGATTTCGTCCAATTCCTTGCCCTGATAGGTCATAGAAAATATTGAATGTTTTTCTTTAGTCGATTCAATAGTAACGATATCTTGAAAAGGAACCTCAACGCTATAATCACCATTTTCATTAGTAAACACCTCCTTAACAAGCTCTCCGTTCTTGTCCAACAATCGGATTTGGGCCTTCGATATCCCATTATTGGAGGTAAGATTCACCACTCTCCCTTTAAGGGCCAAGGTTTTTAATCCAGGCTTTTCGGTAACATTAAAGCCATATATATCGTCATTGCCCTTACCGCCATCCCTATTGGACGAAAAATAACCCAATAGCCCATTAGTATCATTATTCCTAATAATTAACCCAAAGTCGTCCTTGGAAGAATTAATACCCTCTCCAAGGTTTATAGGAATACTAAAACTGTTATCGGAAATAATATTGGATTTATAAATATCCATTCCTCCCAGCCCATAAAAAATATCCGAAGAAAAATAGAGGCTGTTTTCAAAAATATAAGGCGCTATTTCATTACCAGGGGTATTAATTCTTGGACCTAAATTTACCGGAGCAGACATAATAAGCCCATTGTTGGTGTACACATAATAAATATCCGTGCCGCCATAACCGTCTTCAAAATTTGCTGCAAAAAATAATTTTCCTTTACTTGCTTCGTAAAAGGGATAATAAAAAGAAGTGTTTAAATCTCTTAATATGAACTGAAAAGCCCCACTTTCATCAATCCTCCCCATGGCCAAAGTGTTTTTACCGTTTTCACTAAACTGTAAAACCTCCCCATCGGCATTGGAAAGTACATAAAATATATAATTGAGCTCCTCAGAATAATAAGGCGTTGCACGATGAAAATTGGTATTGGATATGCCTTTAAAAACCTGAGGCCTTTTTATGTCGCCCTGAGCCTCAATGTTGGACTCATATATATTTAGATACGATTCACCAGAAGGATTATAAATCCTCTTGGTGCCATCAGGCCTGCTACTGGAAAACAATAACTTTTCCTTATAAAAAGCAGGGGAAAAGTCGGCCTGCGGACTATTTCCACTTATATTAAATATCTCAAAATCTAACTCCTCATTAGTGTTGGTTGCTATCAATTCATAATTAAAATCCGCGTTTTCCAATAATTCCGGGGCCAATTCATCCTTTTTTGTAGACAAATAAGCCCTAACCTTTTCAATTTCAGATGTTTTGGACAAAGATTGTAGCATTTTATTAAAATGGAAAGAAGACATAGTAGTGTCTTTCTGAAAAACATTCACATAAATTTCAGAGGCCTTTTTAAAGTTGCCAATCTTCATATAGGAATCCGCTAGGTTCAAATATTGTTTATTGCTAAGTACCCCGTCCCTTAATTCCTTTTGATATTCTACAATGGCCTGATTATAGGAATATTCAAAAAACAGTATATCCCCCTTAGATTTTTTTTGCTGTGCAAAAACGAAGGATGACAAAAGGATAAAAAATACAATTGTTAATTTAAACTTCATGTTCATATTAATTTTAGAAAAACCTAGGGGTATCTATTTGTTTAGGTTTCCCTTTTTGATCTCTATTACTCTCCTTTTTAACTTTGCTACTTCCCTTTCCTAAATAAAACTTCAATATTACCTCATGTGAACCCTGACTGTACTCCCCAAGTCCATTGGTATTGTAATCATAGGAATACCCTAGAAATAGACTATTGGAAATCTGCAATCCGGCCAAACCGCTTATAGCGTTATCCAATCTATAGGAGGCCCCTAAAGTTACGACATCGCTAATTAAAAAATTTGCAGATAAATTTAAGTTTAAAGGCGAACCATTTAAATAGTTCATTAAGAAAGCCGGTTTAAATTTGAGGCCTTCGGAAAAATCAAAAACATAGCCCCCTATAAAATTAAACTGCATCTTGTCCTCCACAATATTGGCCACTTCATCCGCGTACAAGCCAGAGGTTAAAAAGTTGGGAACGGACAATCCTAAGTACCAGTTTTCCTGATACATAAATATACCGGCACCTACAGTAGGATAAAATTTATTAAAGGTATCCGCATTATTCAACAAGGGCTCATTTTCATCTTCAAAGTCGCCTTTCGTATAATCCACATCCAATAAAGAACCACCTGCATCCACGCCAAAGGACAGCTTAGTTTCTTCTGTTAGTTTAACTTGGAACGAATAGGCAACATCTATGTACGTTTGGGTAGTAGGCCCCAATTGATCACTTACCACATTAAATCCCAAGCCATTTTTTTCATTGGCCAAGGGTAGATTTACTCCGAACCGCATGGTTCTGGGCGCACCTGGAATTCCGGACCATTGCACACGGTACAAACCCGTAATATCCGGAGTCTCCACTGTACCCACATAGGCAGGGTTAAAACTGCCTATATTGTACATATACTGGGTATACTGGGGTTCTTTCTGAGCAAAAAGCATGCCCGCAGAAAAAAACAGTACGCTACAAAGCAATAAAATATCTCTATACCCTATTCTGTATATTCTTAAATTCATAATCTATATTATCTTATGATTTGGATCCAACCTTTTCGCACTTCCGTGCCGTCACCTAAATCCAAGATATAAAAGTAGGTTCCTTTTGGCAAATCTCCATTTTTTCCAGTTCCCTCCCAAGTATTGTCATAACCATTGGCCGAGAAGACCTCATTTCCGTAACGATCATAAACCTGAATACTATTGTTGGGGTAATCTTGAATACAATTTATATAGAGTGCATCGTTTTTTTCATTCCCATCAGGAGATATCATATTAAAGAGGAATCCACATTCGCTCGATGACCTAGGTGTCACTGTTACGGTAACGGAAGCCGTATTGTTGGTAGCATCCGAGTCCTCTGGAAAGGAGTCCACAATGGCGGCCGTATTCTGATAGACACCCACTTCAGGTACCTCGGCGGTAATAGTTAAGGTGACCACCTCATCGGCCAAAATCTCCTCCAATTGCCATACCCCGGCATTTTCATCATATGTCCCTTTCGTGACCGTACTACCCACATATTGAAACCCTAAGTTGGGATCTATAAGATCATTTACCACTATGTTGGTGACCAAAATCTGGCTCAGATTGGTTAAGGTAATCGTAAAAGTAACCTCTCGGCCTACCAATACACTTTCTAAGTTTACCTCTTTCTCTAAACTGAGATCAATTTGGCAGGCATCCGAGATATTTGGTATACAGGGATTATCATTGGCGGGATCAAGCTGATCAACAACACCATCATTGTCCGAATCCAAGATATTGGAATCCAAGGCATCTATTATTCCGTCATCATCTGTGTCAATAGGGTTGCTTACATCGGGCCCTACTTCATCTCCATCATTGATTCCGTCCGCGTCCGTATCCGGATCATTGGGATCTAAGCCCAAAGCTCTTTCGTCCCTGTCTATAAGGCCATCCCCATCACTATCCATAGTACAAGTAGTTACGGCAATGGTCACATCCACACTTTCGTTAACACATGGAGAAACAGCGGTATTCGTCGTAAATCTAAAAATGTAGTCCCCGTCTGCGGCTCCCTCAAAATCAACAATATTGCCAGCAGCTATTGCGACCTCGGTTGGGGGAGTGCCTACAATGGACCAAACTCCAGTATCTCCTCCCGATCTAGTAGTATCTAAATCAATGGTTGTTGTTGCTCCACCACCACTTATACTACAAGCCGAAGTAGCTGTTGTTGTACCAGTCTCGACCGGATCCGCAACAGTAACTGTTACCGCAACACGCTCCGAGAAACAACCATTGGCAAAAGCCTCTACGTAATAAGTAGTAGTTGCACTGACATTGGGCGAAAAGCTACTTCCCTCTTCCAATGAATCCCCACCTGATTCAGAAGCAAACCAAAACAAGCTACCTCCTGCAGTTACCGTAGCACTAATTGTAGCAATACCTGGTCCGCAAATAGTGGTTGGAGTAGTACTTAATATTTCAGGAGGTTCATTACGTACCAGGGTAACTTCCAGCGGCGGACTAACACAGCCCGTACCTTCATTATACAAAAAGCCATAAAAGGTAGCCTCAAAATCTATTACACTAGTGTTCAACCTGGCGCCGGTAACTGAAAAATCACTGTTACTACTCCATATCAATTCAAAACCAGAAGGTATGGCAGTATCCGTATAAGCATCCAAATCCTGGGTAAAGGCACCACAAAATATAGTTGATGTATCGTTAATTAATGGAGCTTCAATACAATTATCATTATCCGTTATAGTTCCTACTCCCTGTGGCTTTGCTATTTGGGCAAACCCAGTAACATTGGAAAGGTTTACATAAAAGGATTCCGTGCCTTCTACAATAACATCCTCCAAAATATCAATTACAACAGTCTTTGTTTCCCCATTTAAGCCCAAAAAGGTAAGGGTGCCTGATTTGCTAACATAATCGAATCCCGCCGAGGCCGTATTATTGGCGGTTTCGTATTTCACCGAAGTGCCAAATAGCACACCTCTATTTAAAATTACCGTAAAAGTTGCAGTTCCGTCCCCTTCATTTACGGTTACATCGCTTATGGAAATACCAGCAGTATCATCGTCAATATTAACTACTGCAACATCCGCAACGCCTCCAGCGTTTAGTGCGTCATAGCCAGTGTCCGAAGAGGTAACATTACCGGTAACAATGGCATAGGAAATGTCGCCATCCACCACAATATCATCTACTCCGGTGACCGTCACCGTTTGTGCAACGTTCCAGTTACTTGGTGTGAAGACCACTGTGGATACCGCAAGTGTACCCTCTGCAGTATTATTACTGCTCAAGGGTATAGTTACATTCCCTGTGGGCTGGCTGTCCAGAACCAATGTAAAGGTAGCTGTGCCTCCTGCTTCCGTTGTATTACCACTTATCGCTGATACCGTAACCCCGACCGCGTCGTTGTCCACATTAATCACCGCAACATCCGCAACATTGGCAGCCGTAAGAGCATTATAATTCGTATCCGCAGAGGTTACATTCCCGGTAACTATGTTATAAGCAACGTCACCGTCAGCAACCATATCGTCAACCCCGGTCACCGTCACCGTCTGGGCTACGTTCCAGTTAGCTGGCGTGAAAGCTACATTTAGTACCGCTATAGTCCCTTCAGAGGTATTGCTACTGCTAAGGGGTATGGTCACATTGGCCGTAGGCTGGCTGTTCAGAACCACCGTGAAGGTAGCCGTGCCACCCGCCTCCGTTGTATTACCGCTGATCGTAGATACCGTAACGCCGACCGAATCATTGTCCGTATTGGTCACCGAAACATCTGCAACACTTGCTGCATTTAATGCATTATAGGCCGTGTCCACAGAGGTCACGTTGCCGGTAAGTATCGTATAGACTATATCCCCGTCAACCAGGGCATCGTCAATCCCTGTGACCGTCACAGTCTGGGCTACGTTCCAGTTCGCAGCGGTGAAGACCACATTGGCCACCGCTATCGTCCCTTCAGAGGTATCGCTGCTGCTAAGGGGTATGGTCACATTGGCCGTAGGCTGACTGTTCAGAACCACAGTAAAGGTGGCCGTACCGCCCGCCTCCGTAGTATTACCGCTGATCGCGGATACCGCAACCCCGACAGCATCGTTGTCCGTATTGGTCACCGAAACATCTGCAACACTTGCTGCATTTAATGCATTATAGCCAGCATCTGCAGAGGTCACATTGCCGGTAAGTATCGTATAGGCTATATCCCCGTCAACCAGGGCGTCGTCAATCCCCGTGACCGTCACAGTCTGGGCTACGTTCCAGTTCGCAGCGGTGAAGACCACATTGGCCACCGCTATCGTCCCTTCAGAGGTATCGCTGCTGCTAAGGGGTATGGTCACATTGGCCGTAGGCTGACTGTTCAGAACCACCGTAAAGGTGGCCGTGCCGCCCGCCTCCGTAGTATTACCGCTGATCGCGGATACCGTTACGCCGACCGTATCATTGTCCGTATTGGTCACCGAAACATCTGCAACACTTGCTGCATTTAATGCATTATAGGCCGTGTCCACAGAGGTCACGTTGCCGGTAAGTATCGTATAGACCACATCTCCATCTGCCAGGGCATCGTCAATCCCCGTGACCGTCACAGTCTGGGCTACGTTCCAGTTCGCAGCGGTGAAGACCACATTGGCCACCGCTATCGTCCCTTCAGAGGTATCGCTGCTGCTAAGGGGTATGGTCACATTGGCCGTAGGCTGACTGTTCAGAACCACCGTAAAGGTGGCCGTGCCGCCCGCCTCCGTAGTATTACCGCTGATCGCGGATACCGTAACCCCGACAGCATCGTTGTCCGTATTGGTCACCGAAACATCTGCAACACTTGCTGCATTTAATGCATTATAGCCAGCATCTGCAGAGGTCACATTGCCGGTATCTATCGTATAGACCACATCTCCATCTGCCAGGGCATCGTCAATCCCCGTGACCGTCACAGTCTGGGCTTCGTTCCAGTTCGCAGCGGTGAAGACCACATTGGCCACCGCTATCGTCCCTTCAGAGGTATCGCTGCTGCTAAGGGGTATGGTCACATTGGCCGTGGGCTGGCTAGTCAGGACCACTGTGAAGGTAGCCGTGCCACCCGCCTCGGTCGTATTCCCACTGATCGGAGATATAGTAACTCCAGCGGTATCGTTGTCTACTATAGTCACCGTCGCCGAGGAAGGACTCCCGGTTACATAATTTAAAGCATCATCTAGAATGAGTACAATAACAGTTTCATCAACCTCATCAACAAAATCATCAATCACATCCACGGAAATATTTGCGGAACCTCCTAAACTAGAATAAAATACTGTAACAGGCCCTGTCAAAATAGTGTAGTCAGACCCAGCAGTCGCCGTACTTGAGACCAAAACTGCATAATTGACATCCACGCTGCCCAACCCTAACGAAAAATCTGGCTCCACCGTGACTGTAAAGCTTCCTGGGATTATACCACCTTCCAAACCGTTATTGTTATTTGCTATGGAAATAGTAGGCAATTGCGCATAACCATTAAGTGCAAATAATAAAAGGGTTCCTATAAGCAACAAAGACTTAAGTCTTCCAGCATCCAAAAAATTGGAAAGTATTATATATAGGGAATTTATTTTCATAACCGGTTCTTTCATACTAAGATTTAACCAGGGCATAGATACACCACACCCCTACAAAAATGGGCAATCAATATTAAGAAAAAATACCCCACAAGCCTAACAATACTGCTCAAATATGAATTTATCAGATAAAAAGCAAACTTAGAAAGGTCAGCGGTTTTAAAATAAACGCTCCCCAAGGCATTTTGGCGATCATTACAGTTGTTTATTACAATTATTTCCGACCCTAAATAGACTTAATCATGCTAACCAAAATGACTCATAATCCCAACACCGGTTTCCCCTAGCCCATAATCTGGATCCATCCTTTTTTGACTTCCGTTCCATCACCCAAATCCATGATATAAAAATAGGTACCCTTGGGCAAAACCCCATTTTCTCCTCTTCCATCCCATGAATTATCATATCCCCTTACTGAATATACCTTATTGCCATACCGGTCAAATATTTCCAAAAAAATATTTGAAAACTCCTGAATACAATTTACTATTAGCCGATCATTGATCCCATCCGCATTAGGTGATATCTGATTGAAAACAAATCCGCAGGCATCCACCGATCTGGGCCCAACATGGACCGTGACCGAAGCAACATTATTGGTTACATTGCCATCTTCAGGTTGGGAAGAGACTAAAGAAGCCGTATTTTGAAAAAACCCCTCCTGCAAAACGCGAACTTGGATTTCCAAGGCATGTATTGCTTCCCCTGCAACTTCCGATAGCAACCAGACGCCTGCAGCTGGGTCATACAGTCCGTTATCTACCCTATGGGAAATATATTGAAACCCCATGGAGGCATCTATTAACTCATTTATTCTTATATCTACAGCCTCCAATACGGTTAAATTGTAAAGGACAATTGTAAATTTGATGTGCTCTCCAACAATTGGATTAGAATTATCCACTTCTACCTCTAGCGCAAAATCAATTCCACAGCCCACGGTCATAATTGGGATACATGAATCTTCATTTGCAGGATCCTGTTGGTCGACCACGCCATCATTATCAGCATCCAGAATATTGGACTCCAGTGCATCTATTACAGAATCCCCGTCTTCATCAAGGGCATTACTTACATCCGAACCAACTTCAACCCCATCACGTATCCCGTCCCCATCCGTATCCGGGTTGTTAATATCGGTCCCCAGAACTGTTTCCTCGCCATCCAGTAAGCCGTCATTATCGGTGTCCAATGTACATTCACTAACCGTAATAGCCACGTCAACACTAGCTTTCGGACATATATTATTTGTGGTTGAAGTGGTAAATCTGAAAACATAATCCCCGTTGGAAGCACCTAAAAAATCAACCACATTCCCAGACCCTATTGTTATTGCGCCAGGAGGTGTCCCAACAACACTCCAAACACCAGTAGATACACCATCCCTTGTGTTGTCCAGATCCACACTTGAAACGCCATTTCCAGCTACACTGCAGGCCGAGGTATTGGCTGTAGTTCCAGCGTTGGATTCTTCAATTACCGTGACCCTAACCGGAACACGCGCTGATGCACACCCATTGGCCGATGCTTCCACAAAGTAATCCTTGCTCTGATCGTTATAGGGAGTCGTAAAACTGCTTCCTTCGGCCAAAACTTGGGAACTATTGGCAGAATCATACCAATACACACTACCGCCTTCACTAACTGTAGCACTTAATTTAGCTGTTCCAGCCCCACAAATGGTAGCCGGATCAATTCCTATAATCTGTGGTATTTTACTCTGCACCAAATTAACTTCCAATGGAGGACTATTACAATTTGCACCCTCATTGTAAAAGAATCCGTAATAGGATGCTGCATTATTCACCACAGAACTGGCCAATCGGGCACCCGTAATGCTAAAATCGCTACTACTACTCCATATTAAATCTACACCGGAAGGTATTGGACTGCTATTATATTCATCTAAATTTTGACTGAAAGCCTGGCAAAAAACAGTGGGTACATCCGGATTTAGTGTAGGTGCGGCCTCAACAGCAGGGCAATCAAAATCATCATCCACATTAATTACGGTCACAGTTTTTATACCCACATCCTCATAATCATCATCACTATCCTTGATTCCGATAGTTATGAAATAGGTAACATCACCATCTATATCCTCATCATCTACCGGTTCTATACGTACTATCTGGGGGGAGCTCCACTTGTCCTTTTTAAACTTTATTTCATCCTTGGAAACAACACCTTCAGAAGTATCCCCAGAATCTATAAACAAGGTAACATCATCTTTTGGTCTAGCTGTCAATACAATACTCAACTGCACGGCAGGACCCTTTTCTCTAGTTCTCACCGTTTGCGGTGTAACTATAAAATCTGCCAAGTCATTATCCTCATTAACCACCGAAACATCCAATACATCATCTGCCTTTAAATCGCCATAACTGTCATCTTCGGAATCCACCTTCCCTGTGATAATCCTGTAAACAACATTCCCATCCACAAGATCATCATCCACGCCAGTTACGGTAATGGTTTGCGCAATATTCCAATTTGCTTCCGTAAAGGTCACATTCTTAACTTCTATGGTACCTTCGGATTCGTCACTACTTTTTAAATCAATTTTTACGTTATCCTTCGGCTGGGAATTGAGCACTATGGTAAAAGAGGCAGTTTGCCCAGATTCATTGGTACTTCTGCTAATAGCACTAACCGTGATACCTGCTCTTTCCTGCAAGTAAAAAGACACCCTTTCTAAAGATTCTAAATTATTTGAAATCCCATTGGCTGATTCAAAGGCATATATACCCTTATAAATGGCAAAGGGTAAAACTTTAAAATTGTCAATTGGAAAAAGGTAAAATAAGATTAGAAGCAAACGCTTCAGGCTCAACCGATATATGAAATTAAAATAATTATCGAGTATTCCCATATACCAACTGCTAGGATAAGATTATTAACCATCAGGAGGAAAATCATTGTAAAATTAGGGCGACCAATAATACGCAAATAACATCTCTTGAATTGACAAATTCAATTTTAAAACGAACTCAATCGCAATTATAGACTGTCCTGAATCATTCCAGATTCGCAGACTCTGTTTCAGCTCCTGGATGAATTTTTTTCACCAAGCCCTGAAGCACCTTCCCAGGCCCAACTTCCGTAAATAACGTTGCACCATCAGCTACCATTTGCTGCACACTTTGCGTCCATTTTACAGGAGCCGTCAATTGCGCTATTAAATTAGCCTTTATGGTCTCTGGATCCTTTACCGCAGTAGTAGGCACATTTTGGTATATAGCACAGCTTGGCGTATTAAAAACAGTGTTTTCTATAGCCGCAGCCAATTCTTCCCTTGCAGGTTCCATTAAGGGCGAGTGAAACGCTCCGCCTACCGGTAAGACTAAAGCTCTACGGGCACCGGCTTCCTTCAACTTTTCGCAGGCGATATTTATGGCCTCCACTTCCCCGGAGATAACCAGTTGTCCTGGACAGTTGTAATTGGCAGGTACCACAATACCTGGAACCTCTGCACATATTTTTTCCACAACGGCATCATCCAATCCCAAAACCGCCGCCATAGTGCTCGGTTGTATTTCACAGGCCTTTTGCATGGCCAAAGCCCGCTGGAACACCAATTTCAATCCATCTTCAAAATCCAAGGCTCCATTGGCCACCAATGCAGAAAACTCTCCCAAGGAATGCCCTGCCACCATATCAGGTTTAAAGCTATCGCCCATAACCTTGCTCATAATCACCGAATGTAAAAAAATAGCAGGTTGGGTTACCTTTGTTTCCTTCAAATCCTCTGGAGTACCCTCGAACATAAGATCGGTAATGGAGAATCCTAAAATTTCATTGGCGGTTTCAAACATTTTTTGAGCCAAGGGGTACTTTTCATAAAGATCCAATCCCATTCCTACAAATTGCGCTCCCTGTCCTGGAAAAATATATGCTTTCATCTGTTTATTTTTATTCTATTTATTATCTGTGCAAAAATAAGATTATTTGATTAGGAGTTTATCCGGAATTCTACGAATTATTGCTCATTTGGATTTTCAAACCACAGCTGCAACACGATCAACGCTCCTATTATTTCTTGATATTATTCCTTGAACCAACCGGAATATTTTACATTTTCACCTCACCCGGAACCGTTGAAAAAGACAGTTCCGACCTCTCCAAAGGAGAGGTAGACCAGGTTTCCCTTTCTACAAGCATACAAACCTGAAAATATTCCTTGAAGTATATTTAAAAATAAAAAAATCACTCCTTGAACCAACCGGAATATTTTACATAAGCGTTGGCGATACGCTCTACCTCCCCAACACTTAAGTCGGTGCTGATATCCTTAATTTTTTTTGCCGGCATTCCCGCAAAAACTGTACCTGAAGGCACATGTGTTCCCTTGGTAACCACCGCACCTGCCGCAATGATACTATTGCTTTCCACAACACAATCATCCATAACGATACTCCCCATTCCTATTAACACATTATCATGAATGGTGCAGCCGTGAACAATGGCATTGTGACCTATGGAAACATTATTGCCAATATTGGTAGGCGACTTTAAATAAGTGCAATGTATAACGGCACCATCCTGTACATTCACCTTATTTCCCATTTTAATATAATGAACATCTCCCCTTAAGACCGCATTGAACCAGATGCTGCATTGGTTTCCCATAACTACATCCCCTACAATGGTGGCATTCTCCGCAATATAACAATCCTCTCCTATCTGGGGCGATTTACCATTTATGGTTTTAATCATTTCGATTTATTTTTAAATTATTTGGGCAGGTTTTATTTTATATTCTACTCTTTAATTGACCCAACTACACCGGGAACCTACCACTTGGGGCAAATCTACGCTATTCAAAAAACGACAGCAAATCCTTCTTTTTGGAAGCGGAAACCATTATCTCCTTGCCGTTGGAAATTACCACACTGCCACCCTTGCCCTTTTTATACTTAACGATCTCATTTACATTTACCAGATACGACTTATGGACCCTGGCAAAGGTATAGTCGGACAAGGCTTCCTCAAAATATTTAAGCGTTTTACTCACCAGAATTTTATGTTTCTCCAAATACAATTCCGTGTAATTGTCATCTGCCCTACAATATAGGATATCCGCCACATTCAACACCTGGAAGCCATCTTGTTGCGGCAGGGTTATTTTTCCGTCCACCTTATTAAACTTAGGGGTAAGAACACGATCTTCAATCGCCTTTTCCTTCTCCCTTATTTCAGCAACGTAATCCACTGCTTTTATAAGCTCATCTATGCTAATGGGCTTCATTAAATAATAGGCAGCATGGGCATTTAGTGCATCTACGGCGTACTGATTATAGGCTGTGACAAAAACGGTCTCAAAATTACGGTCCGGTAGCTGATCCAACAAATCGAAAGCATTTCCAAAAGGCATTTCCACATCAAGGAATACCACATCAAGATCGTTGCTATTGATCAGGGCAAGCCCTTCCTTTATGGTTGCCGCTTCGCCTACCAAATTAACGGAGGGACAATATTTGGCCAAATAATTGCGTAGAATTTCCCTGCTATTGGCTTCATCTTCTACAATTAGGGCGTTTAACTTCATTCTTAAATTTTGTGTTTATTATCTCCCCTTAAGGCCTCTTTGACCTCCCCATCTCAATATTTTTATCTTTTATCAGTCCCTCTTAATAGTAAATAGCACCTTGGTACCGGTCCCATTTGTTTCCAGATCGGAAATAAAAACATCTACCTTATCCTTATACATATCGTTCAATATTTCTATTCTCTTTTTGATGTTGCCCATACCCTTGGATTTTTGTTTTTTCTGATTTTGGGTCTTTAAGGCCGCCGAATTCTTTCTGCCTATACCGTTGTCCGTTATAGAAATCTCCAAGGCATGCCTATCTTTCTGTTTGAGCTCAATCTTTAGAAAACCCTTGTCCTCCCTATAGCGCAAACCATGCCAGATAGCATTTTCTATATAAGGTTGCAATAGCATGGGCGGTATTTGAAAAGCATCAATATCAATATCCTCATCCACTATAATTGCGTAGTCGAATTTATCCGAAAAACGGGAGTGCTCCAACTTGGTATACAGCTCCAGCAATTCCAATTCCTTTGACAGGGGAATAAAATCCTCATCGGAATTTTCCAATACCGCTCGCATCAGGGTTGAAAAATCGCTCAAATACCTATTTGCACTTCTTTCATCACTTTTGGCAATAAAATTATTTACTGAATTTAAGGCGTTGAATATAAAATGGGGATTCATTTGTGACCTCAGCGATTTTAGGGCCAATAAATTATTGGCCAACTTTTGTTGCTTATTGCTCCTGTAAAAGAAGTAGGTCGCCAACCCCATTAAAAGCATTCCAAAAATCAAGGAATAAATGATCCAATTTTGACGTTTTATACTTTCTGCCACCAATTGCTGCTCCGTCAGCGCAAGACTGTATTTACTTTGGGTAAGCTCCCGCTCCTGCTCAAGGCCGGATATTCTACTTTGCTTGGAGGCAAGCTCCCTATTAAATCTAGCCGCTCTGGCTATTTCTTGTTCCTTTCTAACATATAGGGTATCTACAACGGCTACGTACTCCTGATAGGTCTCCAAAGCTTTGGTGTAATCACCCTTATATTTATAAACTTCGGATAATTTGCGCGTGGCATCTTTCCGGACCAACAAATCATCGTCAACATCCGCATCCTTTATACTCTCTTCCAAATAGGGTATAGCTTCATCATATTTATCCTGAGCTATATAGGCGTTGGCAATTTTATAATTTATTCTTTGGGCCGATATGGAATCGTTTTCTATGGATAATCCGCCCGCTACCTCATTTTTAGGAATCTTTTTTAAATCCTCCAAACTCTTTTTGCGCAATTGGATTTCCTGGCCATATTGATTTTTTTGATTGTAAAAATCGGCCACTTTCTCTTTCTCCTGGACTGCTCGTTGTGGCGCTTGTCCGGAGGAAAGCTCCAATGAATTATTAAAATAGGCATTTGCTTCCTGAAGTCGATTTCCCTTTGCGTAGGCAGTGGCTATTTTTGAATTTAGGTCGATGGTTTTCGGGGCAATCTGATTCTTATCGGCTATTTTGAGACCCTCGCCATAAAATGCCACAGCATTATCCACGTCTCCCAATCCAACATAGGCATCCCCTAGGGTCTCGTAAAGCTCCACCCTTTGAAATGGCACCATATTGGTTATTTTCTCCAGTGGCAACAACAACTTTTCAGCTTCCCCGTACTCTTTGTTCAAGACATAGGTCTTGCCAAGCATCAAGGATGTTTTTAGCGTCTTGTTGGCCAACAAGGCATCCTTATAACTGGAGATGGCCAAATCGTACTGCTTGTGATATTGATATACCTCACCTAGTGTTGAATACGCTATAGCCAATTGTTCTTTATTACCCATCCCCAATTGGGAAAGTGATTGGGTTATAAAATCGATGCTTTTTCGAATATTGCTCTTTTTGTAATAATTGGCCGAATCGATATAACTATTGTACAAAGAGACCGATCTTTCCCCTTTACTACTTCTGCTTATACCAATATTACCCTTGCTATTGGCCTCCACTACAATTTCCAAATCGTCCTTACTTGTTACCCTATACCGAACGGTTTCCATACTGGGACTCTCAAAGACAAGTTCCTGCCCCATGCCTACCTTTACTTTAAATTCCCCTCTAGCATTTGTCAGTGTATACTCACCACTATTGGTCGACACAGCCACTCCGGAAAGGCCTTGGCTACTCCCCATTTCCTTGACCACGCCCTGTACTTCAAAATTAGCCCCGGTCTGGGATATTTGGGAATGCCCTGCCACAGAACCCAGCACCAATAATAAACATATGTAAAAACATTTGGTCATGCCCATTCAATATATATGATAAACTTAATTGATTTAAACCGTACTAAAAAATGCCTTATTCCTATAAATAGCACAGTTTTTAAACACAAAATAAGCTTAACGAATCCAAAACCCCTGTTGCCTCATCCAAAATGCCCGTTCACTCATTGCTTATTTTTTTTGAAAAATGTTGATCCTACTTTTAACCTATGATATCACCAATTAATATCCAAAAACATAAAACTATGGTGGTTCATAACACTCTAAAAATAGTGGTAAGCCATAATTATCCAACCACTAAAGGGAAATAGGAATCAATGTTTAACTAAAATAAAGTACCGATGAAAAATGTAAAGCAAATATTAGTTTTAGGGGCTCTTACCCTAGGAATGGGCCAAAGTTTTGGCAACGATCTTAATAATGGGAATACTCTAAAAGACCCTGTTTTCACCGAAGTGGTCATGGAAGATTCCAAGCCGGCCAATAATATGGTTAAGATTGCTCTTTTGCTGGATACCAGCAATAGTATGGACGGACTAATTAATCAGGCGAAAGCGCAATTATGGGATATTGTGAACAAATTTACGAATGCCAAATGCGGCAACGATGGCAGGCCTCAGTTGCAGATTGCCCTCTACCAATACGGAAACGATAATTTATCCTCCAGGGAAGGATTTATTCAACAGGTTTTGGGCTTTAGCGGTGATCTGGATGAGATATCAGAAAAACTATTCTCCCTGTCCACCAATGGAGGGGAAGAATATTGCGGGCAAGTAATCCAAACTTCTTTGAGCCAATTGGATTGGGGAAAAAATCCCGACCAGCTAAAGATGATCTTTATTGCCGGCAATGAACCCTTTACTCAAGGAAAATTAAATTATAAGGATGCCGTTGCCAATGCCAAGGAAAAGGATGTTATTGTAAATACCATTTTTTGTGGTGCCTACGAGCAAGGAATCAATACGGGATGGAAAAATGGGGCCCAACAAACAGGAGGAGAATATATGGCCATTGACCATAACCGTGAAGTGGTGCATATAACCACCCCTTATGATGATGTAATCATAAAATTAAATTCCAAACTGAACAAAACCTATATTTCCTATGGGGCCTTAGGTGCCTCAAAAATACAACAGCAAAGCGCCCAGGACAGTAATGCCATGGAAATGGAGGAAGTTGTTGCGGTTAAAAGAGCGGTTAGCAAATCGTCCAGACTTTACAGTAATTCCTCCTGGGACTTAGTTGATGCTTCCAAGGCTGAGGATTTTGACATAGACAAGATTAAAAAGGAACAACTGCCTATGGAGTTAAAGGAAAAATCCAAAGCCGAAATTACTTCTTACATAGAAGGAAAGAAAAGAGAGCGCAGCGACATTCAAAAAAAAATCCAAGACCTGAACAGCAAAAGGGAAGCCTATATAGCCTCGCAGAAAAAGAATGATGAGAAGGGTGAATTGGAGAATGCCATGCTTACCGCCATTCAAAAACAGGCGGCCAAAAAGAATTATAGCTGGGAGTAATCCGTTTAGGCAAAAAAGTCTTGTCTATGCTTTACTTAAAGTTGTAAATAAATGAAAGATATAAAGCAAATGTTCAATGGATCTAGCGAATCTATTGAACATTTAATTATTGTACATCCGTGAACTATTCATCAATAAAAAAGGAAATTATACCAACTGCGAAACGCAACTTAGGAATTAGTAGTTAACTGCCGGACATTTACAATCGTATCTTTTCTCGGATTGTCCAAAATCGTACCCCAGGGTAATTTGGTGAAATCCACCGTTGTCAAATCTAACATCCCCCATTTGGTAGGAATAGTTGTAGGAGACCAGAAAATTCCTGTAGTTAACCCCCACTATTGGCGTAAAAAGCTGTAAACGCTGTTCCCCAAAATCGCTAGTAGTTTGGTATTGGGCACCATCAAAACTTCTTCGGTAGGAAACACCGCCCCAAACCGTTCCAAAATCCACACTTTTATAGACTTTGGCGTTTATATCGATAGCTTTTTCTTGGGTAAACTCCGTAAACTGAAATAGTACGGAAGGCTCTACCTGCCATTCGCTCTTCCCAAACACGTAACCCGATGATATTAAGTATTTTCTTAAGTTATTGGACTCTATGGCCGAATATAGATCCCTACCTCTCCCCATTAGATTATGAACGGCTGCATGGGCATAGAATTCCATATAATTATAAGACATTCCCAAATCCATATTAAAATAGCCTACACTATTCCTGGAACCCGTAATTATTGGATCTGGAATAACAGAAACAAACTCCGACTCGTCCAAATTACTTTGTTGAATTCCCGCACTTAGTCCGAAAGAGAGTTGATTTAGACTTCTAAAATCCCCGCCCAATCTCAAATGATGTGCATAGGTAAGCTTAAATCCCGTTTGGGAATGATAACCATTGGCATCATTAAAGACGGTTGCTCCGTAGCCACTACTTTCACCAACCCTAAAATGTGCGTTTAAGGTCTGCATATTGGGAGCCTCATCCACACTAAACCATTGTTTTCTAATAGTTGCCCTAATTTTCCCTCCTTCACCAATTCCGGCCATAGATGGGTATACCAAATAGTAATTATCCGCTAAATAATCAAAATAGACAGGAACGCCTTCTTGAGCAATGGACTGATAGCCCATCGCAAAAAATGAAAGTAAAATCAATAAATGTTGTTTCATTTAGGATGAGGGGTGTGTTAATAACATCGACCAAATATAAATTATAACGGTTGAAATACTACATTATTATATATGCCATAACTTAGAAAACCTTCGTACTTTTGTAAAAAATATTTAAATGGAGGAGTTTGTAATTACCGTGGTGCCCACGAAGAATCCGGCGATACTTAAATTTGAAACTAATCATTTCATCACAAAAAATAATAACTACGAATTTAAAAACATAGACGAAGCTAAAATTTCGCCTTTGGCCCAACAGTTATTTTACCTGCCTTTTATAAAAACGGTGTATATATCAGGTAACTTTATAGGATTGGAGCGTTATGATATTGTGGAATGGGACGATGTTAAGGATAGTGTGGCACAGCAGTTGGTAGATTATCTTAATGCCGGCGAGCCTGTTGTTAAGGAGGATGAAAATCAAAAGAAGGTTGCAGTAACGGTGTATGCGGAAGTTACTCCCAATCCGTCCGTGATGAAATTCGTGACCAACAAAAGAATTGTACCAACAATTTTTGAATTCAAGAACATAGATGAGGCCAAGGATTCAGAATTGGCCAAGCAGCTATTTATGCTTCCCTTTGTAAAAGAAGTGTTTTTTGATGTAAATTATGTTTCCATAAACAAGTACGATGTTGCGGAATGGGACGATATTACCTTGGAACTTCGTGAGAAAATCAGGGATTTTATTGCTGCTGGCAAAGAAGTGGTATCGGCCAAGAGTCTTCAACAACAAAAAACAACTGCCCCGGAAGCCCAATTGGAGGACACCAATTTGGACGACATATCCAAGCAGATCATTGATATTTTGGAAGAGTATGTAAAACCGGCCGTAGCTAGTGATGGTGGCAATATTCTTTTTAAGTCTTATGAAGAGGACACAAAAACAGTAAACGTTATTTTGCAAGGTGCCTGTAGCGGCTGCCCCTCGTCTACCTATACCTTAAAAAATGGTATTGAAACCATGCTCAAAAATATGATGGGCGATATGGTGAATGAAGTGGTTGCCTTAAATGGTTGATTTTCAATATTAAAAGTGCGAATTCTAGCTTTTATTTGTTAACTTTAAGAGAATCTAAAACTAAATATTATGGCTATCTTAAAAGTTATCGAAGTACTTGCAAATTCAAACAAAGGATGGGAGGATGCTGCTAAAAAAGCTGTAGAGCAAGCTTCCAAATCAGTGAAAAATATACGTTCGGTCTACATTAAAGAACAAAGTGCAACGGTTAAGGATGGGAAATTGGACGATTATCGTGTAAACGTTAAAATTACTTTTGAAGTGAATTAATTTTATTCGCATTTCAATCAACAAGCGCCGTTAAAAGGCGCTTTTTTTGTACTGTCTTTTTATTATAGCACGCGGACAGTTAGAACCTTAAGTGCAAGCTCCCAAGATTAACAATTGTTTAGTGCTTAGAATTTGACAAGGAACCGGAATTTTTATTGTTTTGCAAAAATTTAAAATTACATGAATATATTTAACGAATACGAAGATAATATTGCTAAAGCTCAAGAATGGGCGTGGGAAATTCTGCCCGGATTAGTCACCTCTATAGTCACTTCCGTACTTATACTTATCGTAGGGCTTTGGGTAATTAGATTGGTCAATAGAATGGTTAGAAAGTTCTTTAGGAAGACGGAATACGACCCTTCTTTGGAATCGTTCCTTCAAAGTTTTGTGAGTATCGGTTTAAAATTAATGCTATTCGTACTGGTTATCACACAATTGGGTGTACAATCTTCTTCCTTGGTAGCCATTATTGGTGCCGCTGGCCTGGCCGTTGGTTTGGCCTTGCAAGGCTCCTTGGCCAATTTTGCGGGAGGAGTACTTATATTAGTCTTTAAACCGTTTAAGGTAGGTGATTTTATATCGGCGCAGGGTGTAGATGGCACGGTTAAAGAAATCACCATTTTCACAACTAAAATAAGCACTTTTGGAAATCAAATTGCCGTTGTTCCCAATGGTCAA
The DNA here is from genome assembly GCF_018860365.1 of Arenibacter algicola. Lineage (GTDB taxonomy): Bacteria > Bacteroidota > Bacteroidia > Flavobacteriales > Flavobacteriaceae > Arenibacter > Arenibacter algicola_B. Next base: position 59,216 of record NZ_JAHKPO010000031.1, on the reverse strand, counting down.
TTGTCCAACAATAATATTATTAATTATAATGCCCAAAACACCCGTAGGGACAAAATAGCGGTAGGCATAGGATATAATTCCAATATTAAGGAGGCAAAGGATATATTGTTACAGATATGCTCGGAGAACGAGAACATCCTTAAGGATCCGGCTCCCGAAGTATATGTGGCCGAATTGGGCGATAGCTCCGTTAATCTCTCCCTGCGTTTTTGGGCCAAAAATGAAGTATTTTGGGCGGCCCACTTCCATGTTATGGAAGAGCTGAAAAACAGGTTTGATGCCGCCGGAATTGAGATTCCATTCCCACAAAGGGTTATCCACCAGCCTAAGGCCTAAGCCTTTTTGGTTGGCAGCATAAAATCCTTTAAATAATACGGTTCAAAGTAAGCGACATTTTCAAAATCGTTTGCTTTGAACTTTTTATAGGACAATTCTCCCATCTCGTTAGCTGTGGGCAATGCCGAATGATAATTAAAATTTGGATGATCCAACAGTTCCCGGCATTTCTCCGCTCCGTCCCCAATTAATAAAACACTGCCTTTTTGAGCGTATTCCAAAAAGCTGTCCTTGTTGATTATTTCTGCCCTGGTCTCCCTTATATTGTTCCCTTCCGCATCAAAAACTGCCGAATACACTTCCATTCTCCTGGCATCCAATAGAGGAATTATAAAATCATAGTTTTTTGCATATCCCTGCTTGGCCAAACTTTCCAAGGTAGAAACCGAGATCAGCGGGAGATCCAACGAGAAACAAAGTCCCTTGGCTGCTGACACTCCTATGCGCAGACCAGTGTAGGACCCCGGCCCCTTGCTCACGGCAATGGCGGATATATCCTTAAAAGTCAAGGAAGCCCCTTTCAAAGCTTCCTCTATAAAAATGTGCAACTGTTCCGAATGCGAATAATTGGGACTATTATCTTCCCTTAAATAAATTATTTCCCCATTCCTAGCAATACTCACTGAACAATTGGTGGTTGCAGTCTCTAAATTTAATATCATAGTCATATAGACCGCAAATATAACTTAATCCAATGTTATAGGTAAACCAAAATAAAATTCCAGAACCTTTAACCTAAATATAAAGTCATATTTTGTCCTAATCAATTCTGCCTCCGCATTATCTACCCTGGACTGTGACTGACTAAAATCGAAGGCGTTCATTAGGCCAACATCAAATCGCTCTTTCGAATAATTATAGGCCAACCTGCGTGCATCCAATGTTTTTTGGGCAGCTTCATAGGCTTTGGAAAAACTCTTAACATCTACATAGGCCTGATTAATATTGGTTTCCAAATCCAATTTGTCCTGTTCCAACTGCAAACGTGACTTCTCTACCCCAATTTTGGCCCTTTTAATATTGTTGTTAACACTAAACCCATTGAATACCGGAATATTCAACTGCAGTCCATAAGCAATACCATCTGTTAAATACAACTGATCTGCAAAAGCGATCCTATTAAAGGTTAACGGATCCCTAAATTCGCTTGAGTATCGCGTGCCATAATTAAAGAAAGCCCCTAAGGTTGGGTAAACTGCACCTTTGGCAATTTGTAAATCTTTTTGAGCCAATTCCACATTGGACAGCGAGAATTTAATATCATTCCTAAAGGTAAGGGCTTTGTCGAAAATGGTTTTGGGGGTATAGTCCAATATATTGGAGGGAGGAATATCAAATTCCTCATCAGCGATATCAAAATTTTCGTAGTCCCTGATCTGAAGGAGTTGTGCCAAGCTTATCCTGGAGATCAATACTTGATTCTCCCCATTTACAATTTGCTGTTCCTGATTGGCAGCAGTAGCCTCTATTTCCAATAAATCGCCTCTTGGAACCACGCCGGCATCCACCAATTCCTTGGTCCTCACCAAATCCTGCTCGGTTACGGCATATTGAGCCCTAAAAACCTTAAGCGACTCCTTATTGGACAAAACTTGTAGGTAGGCATTGGCCACCGCAAGCATAATATCGTCCTTTAAGTTATCCAATCTATATTGATTGGCCAAGGCATTCAATTTTGCCCTGTTTAACCTATGAATATTCCTAAGTCCATCAAATAAATTTACCGAGGAACTAAAGCCTCCTGATGCCGTTGTTACGGTCCCTGTAACCTGTTGGTTCCTGGATTGATCCAAAACAAGCCCCGAATTACCAGAAAGACTGGCATTGGCATTAAAATTGGGCAACATATCACCGATGGCATCGGATTTATCAATTTTGGAATTTTCAAGATCAAGTTCATACTGCTCTATGGTCAAATTATTCTCCACAGCATAGTAAACACATTCTTCCAGGGTCCATTTTTTTTCTTGAGCGGATAGTATGCCACAACAGAAAATAAACAACCCTATAATTATCTTAATTTTCATGTTTTGATTGTTTTTTGATTGATATTACCATTAATTTCCTTCTGCCGATTCATCTTCTTCCTCCGTGCCCTTCTTTATGGGCTCTGTCTTGTTCCAAATCTTTACCTTGTCATCTTTGGTTATTCCTGAAACGATTTCCACATTTACTCCATCCGAAATCCCGATCTCAACATCCTTTCTTTCAAATTTTTGCTCCTCCACAGTACCTACGGCCACTTCAACAAAGGGTTTATCCGTTACCTTGTCAAATTGTAGATAGGCCTCGGGAATTACCAACACACTGTCTTTTTTTTCCAACACCAAAGAGGCATTGGCACTATACCCTGCACGTATCAGAAAGTCGTCCTCCACGGCTACATCGCCCTCTATCTTAAACTGTACTGCTCCAGATTCCTCCACGCCCTTAGGTGCAATAAACCTAAGTTTGGCATCGAACTTTTTATCGTTAATGGCGCCCAAACTAATCTCTAGGGGCATTCCCAGTTCCAATTTTCCTACCTCACCTTCATCTACCTTCCCTTCAAAAATCATGATGCTCAAATCGGCAATAGTGGCTATAGTAGTTCCATCATTAAAGTTGTTACTCTGAATTACCTGATCTCCTTCCTTAACGGGAATCTCCAGTATTGTACCCGAAACGGTTGCCCTGATATTGGTGTTAGCGGTAGCGCTACCTCCTGCCGATCCATCACGGATAATCTGGTAATCCGACTGAGCATTCTGCAGCTCCAATTTTGCCTGGTCATATCGCAGTTGTTGGGTATTAAAATCTTGGGAGGATATTACTCCTTTATCAAATATGGCCTTATTCCGGTCATATTCAATCTTAGTATTGTTCAATGCTATTTCGGCATTTTTTACCCGACCTCTTGCCTGGTTCATGGACTGTTCATTGGGCACCACCTTTATTTTGGCTATTAAGTCGCCCGCCATTACCTTGGCGCCCTCTTTCAAAAAGATTTCATCTATGATACCTGAAATCTGGGGTTTTATCTCTACCTCATCCTCGGGTACTACCTTACCGGTTGCCACCGTTTTCTTTTGAATATTGGCCGTAAAAGGATTCTTTACCTCGTAGGTGATAGCAGACTTGCTATTGGATTTTATAAAAAAAGCTGCCGCCCAAAGGGCTCCGAGCACCAAAACTCCTATTAGCACATATTTTACAATCTTGTTCATTTTACTATATATTTATTTGTATTGGTTTGTTTTATTCTTCTCTTAAAGCGTCTATTGGTTTTATACTTACTGCTCGTTGTGCAGGTATTAGACCTATCAAAGTACCTAGGACCACCATTATTACCAAGGCTCCCAAAACATAGGGTATAGGTACGGTTGGATTGGCGTAGGGGAAATCCATGCCCTGGGTCAACTTATTGATAAGACTTAGCACTCCCGCCCCAAGAATAATTCCCATAATGCCAGCTAGCATGGTTAGAAATACCGACTCCAGGATAATTAAAGATCGCACTTCCCTAGGTGTAGCCCCAAGAGCGCGCCTAACTCCCAATTCTTTGGTCCTTTCCTTGACAGAAATAAGTAAAATATTCCCGATTCCTATGACTCCCGCCAAAATGGTAGCAATCCCTACCACTAGTGACATAAAGGTCAAACCCTTTGCAAAACCTACAATTCTGTTGAATATTTCCCCTAAGTTAAATGAACCAATGGCACGCTCATCCTTGGGGTTTACGTTGTGAATATTCTTTAGAACCGCCTTCACATTTTCCTCGACTTTTATAACATCGGCATCGTCATATGCTGCGATAGCGAACCAACCCACATTTTCCCCTGTATTGTATAATTTTTTGAAGGTAGTAAAGGGTATATAAATATCGGAATCACTTTCAAATCCACCTCCCGGCGTAAACTTATGCACCCCTACTACTTGGAAAAACACATTGTCTATTCTTATATAGCCTCCAATGGGATTCTCATCATTTTCAAACAACTCCTTTTGGGTGCGCTCCCCAATGACACATACTTTTCTGGCACCATCAATATCCTCATCATTTATAAATCTACCGCCATCATAGATTTTCTTGGTGGCTATTTTTGTGGAAATAGGATAATCGCCATAGACCGCATAATTCCCAGACTTACCACTCCTAATAATCTGGGCCGGGCTACCTCCAAAAATGCCTTTCACATTTCTTGGGGCAATATATTGAATCTCGGGAATCCTATTTTTTAACAAGACCCCATCACTTAATTTAAGTTGTAACTGTCTTCCTGTTTTAAACCCTTTATAGGGCATGCTTGTGCTCTGAGCCCAAGTGAACATACTGTTCATGGCCACATTTTGAAATTGCTTCTCGAACCCATTATCCAAGCCTTTAGCCGCTCCGGACAATACGATATAAATTAAAATCCCCCATAATACACCAATCACGGTAATAATGGTCCTGGTCCTATTTTTACCAATAGAACCAAAAATCTCTTGCCAGGTATTACCATCAAATAAAAATCGCATATTATTCGTCTCTTAAGGCTTCAATTGGTTTTATATCCGCTGCTCTTTTTGCTGGAATATATCCTGCAATGGCCCCAAACAGTATTAATACCAAGGTGGCACTAATAGCCATAGTTAAATCTATATAGGGATTTGTTATAAAGTAATCCTTCAATTTTTCGCCCAACGAATTCAAAATAAAAACCCCTAGGAGCATTCCAAAAAATCCCGAAATGGTAGTAATAAAAACCGATTCCAATAAAATAGAACCGATGACCGACTTGGGAGTGGCCCCCAAGGCTTTTCTAATCCCAAGTTCCTTTGTACGTTCCTTGACAACGAAAACCATAATATTACTGATCCCTATTATGCCCGCTATTATGGTCCCGAAGGCTACAAAGCCAACTATAATTTGCAATACCCTCGCAAATTGCTGGTTCTGCTTTAATTGGTCTGCTACATTCCTTATAAACACGCCGTTCTGGTCATCCGGGCTTATGTATTTTTTTTCCTTAAAAAAACGAGTTAGGCTCAGATCCAGTGCCATTGCCCCGGCGTAACCGATCTCTGGTTTAAAAGCCACTATTATCTGATCTATTTTATCGTTATTTTTCTCAATGAGCTGTCGAGTTGTATAGGGCATATAGATCAATCGTTCCTCATTATCACCTCCATCATCCTGGAAAACTCCTATAACCATAAAAGCACTCCCTGCCACATCTATGTATTCGCCTATGGCATTGTTGTTTCCAAAAAGATCTTTCTCGACCAACCTTCCAATAACCACATATTTTGTTTTGTTTTTTATATCCTTTTCGTTTATAAAACGCCCCTTCATCATAATGGTCTTTTCAGCATATTGATGTGACGGACCAACCGCTCTGGTAGTATAGTTATTGGATTCATTCTTGTATTTAACCAAACCACCTCTGGAAATTCTAGGGGTGGTATACTCAACAAACATGGCAAGATTTTTATTTATATCCGCCAAATCACTATTATCAAATTCTATTACCCTATTGGATTTATAGCCTTTGTACGGAATGGTAGTTCTTCCTGGAAATACATAAAGTACATTGGTGGCATCATCCCCAAAAAACTCATTGAAGGTGTTGACCAGCCCGTTGCCCATTCCAAACAGTACAACGAAAATTAGAATACCCAAAGCCACTGTAAACCCGGAGAGAAAGGTCCTGAGTTTATTCTTGTGAATAGTTTCAAATATTTCCTTCCAGTTATCCCTACTAAACATATTGGGAGGCTCTAACCTGGGTTATTTTTTTATCCTCAACAATAACCCCATCCTTTAAATGAACAATTCTCTTGCACATGTCCGCAATGTCCGGTTCATGCGTAACTATTAGGATGGTGTTGCCGGCATCGTTAATTTTTTGAATAAGGTCCATGACCTCATAGGAAGTGGTGCTATCCAAGGCACCAGTAGGTTCATCCGCCAACAATACTTTGGGTTCAGCTGCCATGGCCCTGGCAATGGCCACCCTTTGTTTTTGTCCCCCGGACAATTCACTTGGCAAATGATCCGCCCATTCACGTAAACCCACTTGCTCTAAATATTTTAAAGCCTTTTCCTGTCTTTCCTTCCTCCCCACTTTCTGGTAATATAGAGGCAGTGCCACATTTTCCATGGCGCTTTTGTAATTTATCAAATTAAAGGACTGGAAAACAAAACCTAAAAACTTGTTCCTGTATTGTGCCGCCTTGGTCTCATTTAGATCTTTAATAGGCACCCCATCCAAGGTATAGGACCCTTCATCCAATACGTCCAACATACCCAAAATATTAAGCAGGGTAGACTTTCCAGAGCCCGAAGAACCCATAATGGCCACAAGCTCCCCTTCTTCAACCGAAAAATTAATACCTTTTAATACATGCAGGGAATTGCTCCCCATTTTATAGGATTTATGAAGATCTTTAATTTCTATCATGATTTATTGAATTAGGTGAGCTTGTCTGAAAATACGAATATAAGACAGACTATCGATAAAGTAGTTACAACAGGCCGTGTTAAAGCTGTGTTAAAAAATTAAGCTCCAAGGGATGCAGGTTTAATTTCGTTCCATACCTTTATTTCATCATCGGGTTTTATTCCCTTTAGAATTTGGATATAGATTCCATCGCTCACCCCTAATTGAATCTCCCTGCGTTCAAATTTCTGCCCCCCAGTAGCAATTTCCACAAATGGTTTTTTGGTATCCGGATCAAATTGGATCAAGGCTTCTTTCACTGCTAATACACTATCTGCCTTGGCTAAAATAATTGAAGCATTGGCACTTAGACCTGCCCTAATAAATACGGAATCGCGTTTCTTTAAGGTACCTTTGATCTCGAATTGAATAGCTCCATTTTCCACTTTTCCCTTGGGTGCAATATAGTCCAAGACCGCATCGAACACCGTATTCTCAATGGCCCCTACTGTAATTTCCAGAGGTAGATTTTCCTTGATCTTACCTACTTCCGATTCGTCTACCTTGCCTTCAAAAATCATCTTTTCCACATCCGCAATGGCGGCAATGGTAGTGCCCTCATTAAAATTATTGGATTCTATCACCTGATTTCCAACTTCTACCGGCACTTCCAACACCATTCCGCTCACCGTTGCCCGTATCAAGGTATTTGCCTCATTGCCATAACCTTTGGTTGTTCCCGTCTTAACGATATCGAAGCGTTTGTTGGCAGCAACATAGGATTGCTTGGCCTGGTCATAGGCAACTTCTGCCTTTTCCAAATCTACCTTGGAAATCACCCCTTTATCGAACAAGGTTTTTTGCCGTTCCAAACTGCGCTTTTGGTCATCCAAGGAAATCTTGGCCTCCTCTATGGTATTCTTGGCCTCGTTCAAGGAAGATAGATTGGGGACCACCTTTATCTTGGCAATTAAATCGCCCGATTTAACATAATCGCCCCCTTCGACGAAAACTTCCTCTATAACTCCTGAAATATTTGGTTTTATCAACACCTCTTCCAAAGGCAGTATACTGCCTGTAGCCACAGTTTTCTTTATTATGGTTTGTGTGGACGGCTTTTCAGTTTCATAGACCACCGGATCTTCGGCATTTTTTTTATACAGATAATACAAGGCCCCACCGCAGCTAAACACGATAAATACTAAAATTATAACAGTGATCGACTTTTTCATGTTCTTGATTTTTATTGATTGATTGATTGATTCCTACTTAAATTCTTATTCCTTGTTCAAAATTTTACAGCTTAAAAATGAAAGAATGCCTACTCCATTCTAAGTGCCTCTATTGGCTTAATTTTTATAGCACTTTGTGCAGGTATAAATCCGGCCAACAGTCCCGATACCACCAAAATAATCAAGGCCACCAGTACCACCCCTAAACTTACACTGGGATTTACAAACATTTCAACTGGCCCATTGCTTGCCAAAAAATAATTAATGAGGTAGATGACCAAGGCCCCAAAACTTATACCGGCCATCCCTGACATGATGGTCAAAAAAATAGATTCCATAACAATTTGAAGCTTAATGGACCATGGGTTTTCGCCCAAAGCCCGTCGTATACCTATTTCCTTAGTTCTTTCCTTGACCACAATCAGCATAATATTGCTGACCCCGATGACACCGGACAATAAAACCAGCACGCCAACGAAATAAGCTATCCACCGCATGGCCTTAAACAGGCCCAACACTCTGTTAAACTCCTCAAATAGATCAAAATGCCCAACAGCACGCAGATCTTGGGGATGAATTTTTTGATTTTCCCTGACTACGGTAAATATTTGTTCCTTTAGTTGGGTGATCGAAGAATTATCATTAGCGGTAATGGCCATCCAGCCAACGTTATTGGCTTGGTTAAAAGCTTGGGAAAAGGAAGTGAAGGGAATAAAAATTTCCTTTTGGATCTCTTCGGCATTACCATCGTTTGAATTCTTTTTGTAGGTTCCTACAACCATGAAATTTACTCCCTGAATCCTAATATAGGTACCAATTGCCTCTTCCCCTACATCATATAGACTGGCACGAACCCCTACACCAATTACGGCCACCTTTCTTTTTTCTTCTATATCCAATTGGTTTATAAATCTGCCAGAAGTGATGCCCATCGGATCTTGGTTTATAATATCAGGATAATCCCCATACACATTAAATGCCCCAGTTTTTATTCCCCTCACCACGTTATTGGTTCCATTAAAACCTCCCAATTGATTTCTAGGGGACACAAACCTTAGATCGGGCACTTTTTGCCTTATAGCGGCCACATCTTCCAATTTAAAAGTAAAACGCCTTCCCTTTGGCAGGCCTTTGTAGGCCATGGACGTACCTTGTGTCCACATAAACATTGTATTGGTAGCGATATCCCCAAAATTGGACCGTATACCATTCTCCAACCCCTTCCCTGCCGCCAAAAGAACGATCAATATGAATATACCCCAAAAAACTCCAAATGCCGTTAAAATGGTCCTGAACCAGTTACTGGTCAACACTTCAAGTATTTCTTTCCATCGGTCCTTAGTGAACATATCTATTGGTTATTTATAAACAACGGTCCTATTCATCCCTCAAGGCTTCAATTGGTCTAATTGTAGCGGCACGCCAAGCCGGAAAAAAACCTGCCAAGGCCCCGGCTATTATCAATAAGAAAACCGTGCTGAGTGCAACCCTGAAATTAATGGAAGGATTAAGGACATAATCTACTTGAAGTTTTGGACCCACAAATTCCAATAATCCCATGCTAAATATTAATCCGGCCAATCCGGCAACACTGGTTACAAAGATTGCCTCGTGCAATATCATTCCCACAATGGCCCTTGGCCTGGCCCCCAAAGCCTTCCTTACCCCAATCTCACGGGTCCTTTCCTTCACAATAATCATCATAATGTTGCTAACGCCGACCACCCCTGCCACAATAGTGCATATACCAACGAACCAGAAGAAAAATTTAATGCCTCCCGTTAAATTTTGAAATCGTTTTACCGCTTCCAGCGTATTAAAGGTATTAATGGCACTGGGATCATTTGGCGCTACCGTATGCGCCTCCTTGAGATAGGTTTTAATATCTTCGGTCAATTTCACGGACTTTGCAACGGTTTCATCAAGACTGGCGGAGGGTTTTAATGTATAGAACAGCATATTTAGGTTATCACTTCCATTAAAAACCCGTTGGGCCGTACTAATCGGGATAAAGAGCCTATCTTCCTCCCTATCGCCTCCCTTATCCCCATAAACCCCAATGATCTGAAAATTAATTCCGGACAGCTTTAAAAATGCACCAATGGGATCTTCTTCCCCCTTAAGCAGTTCCCGTTTAATCTTATTGCTGATCACCACCACTTTGGCAACGCTTTCCTCATCCCCATAATTTAGATAACGGCCCTGGGATATAAATTGATTTTCAATATTCTGAAACAAGGGGGACACCCCCTGTACGGAATAGGAACCGGATTCCGCATTATAATCTACAGTTACATTTCTTACCCTAAAAAACGGGGATCTATTCTCAAGGTCTTCGCCAAATTTGGAATTGATGGCTTGGTAATTATTATTTCTTAGCTGTATGGGCCTACCTGGATTTAAGCCCATGTATTCCTGGGTAGTAACCTGTGTCCAAACCCCGATCCTGTTACTGGCATCCGCCTCAAATTCTTTGGCAATACCATTTTGCATGCCCTGTCCAAAAGCCAATAAAACCACCAAAATAAAAATACCCGAAGCTACGGATACACCGGTAAGAATTGTACGGAGTTTATTTTTCCGTATGGCATCAAAAATTTCCTGCCATCTTTCAATATCAAACATAGACCCAATAGTGTTTATTGAATAAGACCTATGTAAAATGAAATTGTTACAGGTGTAATTCTAAATAAATGTTAAAATTGAAACCAATTTTAGGCTTTCATCTTTTTGTAGATAAAGAAGAATAGACCCGCCACCAATAGATAAGGAATGGCCATAAGATAAACAATGCCGTTGTTAATACCTTTTGCAGTGGCCTCACTCCCTTCACTTTCCAACACTGCCCTGCACATGGCGCACTGGGCTTCGGCCAATTCCGGAACCAACAAAAACACCAAAGTTAAAAGCAATACCGCATACCGCATTCTAAAATTAGTACGTCCTGAATAAAATGTTGACTTTTTAGTGCACATAATAGGGAGATATCATTAAATAGACCACTACCCCGGTAACAGCCACATACAGCCATAGCGGAAAGGTAATCTTAGCCAATTTCCTATGCGCTGCATAATTCTTAAGGTAAGCCTTTGCATAGGTGCGCAGTACCAATGGTATTATTACTATAGAAAGAATGATATGGGTTATCAATATAAAGAAATAGATATACCTAATAACTCCTTCTCCGCCAAATGAGGTAGAATCCGAGGTCATATGATAGGCCACATACATTACTAGAAACGCCAAGGATAGCACAATACATCCGGTCATTAATTTTTGATGCAGCTCCAACTTCCCGTTCTTAACAGCAACAACGGCAACAACCAATAAAATAGCAGTTAAGCCATTGACAGATGCATATATAGGCGGTAAAAAACCAAGAGGCTCCACATTGGGTAATTTAACCCCAAAAAGCACTGCAACTACAAGGGGAATAACAATGGACACCAAGTTTATAATCTTGTTAAATTTCTTTTCCTTTAAAGCAATTGCATCCATTATTCTTCCAATAATTTTTTAATATCCTCTTTTAAGATCGATATTTGCTCTTCCTCCCCATGATCATTTTCCCCTTCCTGCTCGGTAATGGTCCCCCTGTAATATACAATTGGATTACCAAACTTATCCACCCTGGAACGTATAAAACCGTTTTTATCTACCAGTGCAAAAAGACCCGAATGTTCAAACCCTCCTTCAGCATCCGGAACTTCAGCTGCAAAAATACTAAATCCGGTATTGGCCAAGGTATAAATATCGTTGAAATTCCCGGTCAGCAAATGCCAGTCCATGTTTGTTATGCCATAATCTTGGGCATATTCCTTTAATACCCCGGGCGTATCATATTCCGGGTTTATGGTGAATGAGGCCACTCCGAAATTTTCAAAATCCTTAAATTCATTTTGAATCTGAACTAAATTTTTGTTCATTATGGGGCAAATTGTTGGACAGGTAGTAAAAAAGAACTCCACCAGATAAACCTTGCCCTTATAATCATCATTGGTAATCAACAGACTGTCTTGATCCACAAAGGCAAAGGGGGGTACTTTACGCCTTTCACCGTTCATTTTAACATATGCCAGCTTTTCATTGGCATCTTTTAGGTTTAATCTATCATTTTGTATTACGGAACCACCTTGTACCCTATCAACAATTTTTGGAACAAAAATGATTCCAAAAACCAGGATTACCAATGAAACCCAAACATATGTATAATTGTTTTTTTGCATTATTTTGGCCTATCTGCAGTGTTCTTTTTAAGGGCCATCCTATATTCGGCCAATATAATTTTTACATCATCCTCCATCTTATTGTTTAAATCCGCCACTGAGGACGTATCAAAACCATATTTAACACCCTCATCCTCATCATCGTCCCTTCCCCTAAGCACTCTATTCTTGTCGATAATAAACACATATGGAGTACCCAGATTCCCATCCAAGCTCAGGTTTGTCTTTAAGCCCATAAAAAGTCCATTAATTTCATCCTCATCGCCAAAAACAAAATTCCATTTGCCAATATCTGCCAATTGCTCAAGCTCCTTTTTCAATTCTTCCACACCCTGCTCTGTGCCTTTGGGCATGACCATAACAAATTGAAAATCGTTGAACTCGTTAAAGCGCTTATATATCTTCTGGTTCAAATTGAAGGCATTGCCCTTCTTATTATCCACGTCCTTTCCAAGAAACCCCAGCACGGTAATTTTACCGTCAAGGGATACAGCGTTGCCAGCAAAATCAATTTCAGGAACATCCTTTGTTAAAGTTGCCAATCTGCCAAAGTTTGTGATACCTGAAGCAAAAAATAGATATATCCCTATAGGCAGGATAAATAAGGTAACTAGTACTAATGTTTTCTTCATCCAAAATATATTAGTTCCCAACATTACAGTTTGGACTAAAAAGAACAGTCCTTCGATATAAAATCAGTACAAACCAAATAAGTACAAAAATAAAAAAGACGGTTGTTATACCGTCTTTTTAAGCTGTTAATTATTCGTTAGAAATTCCACTTAACGAAGCCATCGCTATAAACGTGGTATATATAATCTGCTTCAAAGAGAAGAATAAAAATAAGGTAGGCCACTAGAAATATTGGAGTCCATACAATAGCCCTTCTCAAAGAACTCTTTTCATCCCTAAGGTGCATAAAGTCCCATGCAATATAATAAGCCTTTACCAAGGTCAATATTATAAAAATCCAATTCAAGACTTTCATTCCAAGGAAATATGAATGGGTCAAGGCCTCTGGCTTTGCAATCCCCAATCCAACTTCAACTATGGTCACCAAAGTAAGGAATATTAGTACTCCCCATATTTTTTGGGTGTTGGACTTAAACTTCAACAGACCTCTAAAAATTTCGAGTTTATGTTCGTGTGCCATTTCTAATTCTATTTTTTATATATTCTTTAAAGGATAAATTTTTATTCTAAGCCAATTACACCAAGTAGAAGAAGGTAAATACAAATACCCATACCAAATCTACAAAGTGCCAGTATAACCCAACTTTTTCCACCATTTCATAATGCCCTCTTCTCTCATAGGTACCAAGAATAACATTAAAAAATATAATACAGTTGATCACTACACCGGAAAACACGTGAAAACCGTGAAAACCTGTGATAAAGAAAAAGAAATCGGCAAACAACCTACTTCCATACTCATTCCTCACCAGATTGGCTCCTTCCACAACAAGCACAGCGTCATTTAATTTTTTCAAAGTTTCATCCCTTGTCAAAACTGTTTTATGACCATCCTCATTTATTAATTCCGTACGTATTAAAACATTGGGATTGGTCTTTACCCCTTCAACCACCTCATTCAATGAGTAACTAGGCAAAGCATCTCCTTTGTAGTACCAAATTCCGTTCTTCTTTTCATGATCAACTCTTTCTTCATGCAGCGTCTCGGCAAAATCCCTTATGGCAAGACGATCACCTGAATCGGCACTAACAAATTGTAACACCCTACCTCCTTTGGTTTCCAAAGCTCCAAAATCACCTTTTATAAAAGTTGCCCATTCCCAAGCCTGTGAACCTACGAATATTGCCCCTCCAATAATAGTAAGGAACATATACCAGATTACCTTTGTCTTTTGTAATTTATGTCCTGCATCAACAGCCAAAACCATGGTTACAGAAGACATAATTAAAATAAAGGTCATGAACGCTACATAATACATAGGATAGTTCCCATGAAAAAACGGAACGTGGGTAAACACCTCATCGGCGATTGGCCAAGTTTCTATAAACTTAAATCTAGAAAAACCGTATGCAGCAAGAAAGCCAGAAAACGTCAAAGCATCGGACACAAGAAAAAACCACATCATCAACTTTCCGTAACTTGCGCCTAGAGGTTGATTTCCTCCACCCCAGACATTTTCTTCTGTACCCGTAGTAACCGTAGAATCCATATAAAAATTATAGCGTTAATAAAATTTTCACAAATTTACATTTTTTTCGGCTAAACAAAATTTTTGCCTTTTAAAAATGGCAAAAAAAACCCATTCTAAATAAGCGTACCTAGAATACCTTCTAATTACCAAAGAATTAGCTCCTTTTTAGTTCACGAAATACATGAAAAGAATTAAGTAAACCCAAAGAATATCCAAAAAATGCCAAAACGTAGCACCTAGTTCCAAACCGAGCATTTCCTCGGAGGAATACTTATTTCGCAAGTGATTGGCAATAACCACCAAAAGGGAAATAATACCGGCAACAACGTGAACAATATGTACAGCGGCTATTAAAAAAACATAGGACATTTTAATATTGCTCGTAGGTCCGGTAAAATAGTAACCGTTGGCAACCATCTGTGAAAATCCGTTGAATTGCAATATTATAAAGGCAATTCCCAGGACCAGAGTCAACAATAACCATGTGGTACACTGTTTTACCCTATCTTGCCTTATGGCTTTCTTTGCCATAATATAAGTAATACTACTTATAATTAGAACAATGGTACTCACCAAAAACGATGATGGCAACGTCAGGTCCTTAATCCAATCCTCACGAGAACTACTCACAATATAGGCGCTGGTCCAACCAGCAAATCCCATTAGCAAGCTCACAATTCCGAACCAGAGCATCATCTTCTTTGCCCTAGCGTTTTTCTCTTTTCCCGTACCCTGCGTTAAGTCCATCCTTATTAAATAAATTTATCCATTACATATACCACTTGCATCAATGTAATATAACTTACACTGGCCAACATTAATTTCCTTGCGGAAGCATTATCCCTTTTTTCATATAATCGAAAAGCGAAGAACAACATTACCGTTCCCATTAAAAAAACAATAATGGCCGCTACAATTGATAATTGCAACCTTCCCGTAAAACCAAATACCGGAATCACCGAAATAATCATCATCCAAATGGTGTACATAATTATTTGCAAAGCGGTACCCTTATCCTTTTTACCAGTAGGAAGCATTTTAAAACCACCTTTCTTATAATCCTCGTCCAACATCCAACCTAAGGCCCAGAAATGTGGAAACTGCCAAAAAAACTGTATCATAAACAAGGTACCGGGCTCTATTCCAAAATTATCGGTGGCTGCCACCCATCCCAACATAAAGGGAATAGCACCAGGAAAGGCACCTACAAAGACAGCCAAGGGCGTTTTAGTCTTCAAAGGCGTATAGACACTTGTGTACAAAAAAATGGAGATAGCACCGAACATGGCCGTCTTGGGGTTAAGAAAATACAAGGCTACGATTCCCAAAATTGTCATCAGAACAGCAATGGTCATAGCCGTGGCTACGGACATTCTACCCGCAGGTATAGGCCTGTTCTTGGTACGGCTCATTAAAGCATCCAGATCTTTTTCTATAACTTGATTATAGGCATTGGAAGCCCCTACCATACAATAGCCTCCAAAAGCCAAAAGCATTACCGAGGAGAAATTGATTTCAACAGCACCCAGAAAATATCCTGCTATGGAAGAAAAGACCACACTTACAGCGAGCCTTGCTTTGGTAATTTCTTTAAAGTCAGCAAAATATACCGCTAAAGAGGTGTTTTTCACAGAACCGACCGCCGTTTTCATTTACATTTTTTAAATGGACCGCAAAGATACACCTCATAAGAATTTTTTGCAACCAAATAAACATGTTTATATGAATTAACTAAAAAAGATAGGTAGAAGCCTCAACATACCCAAGGAATACACTTTCCCTTCTATTGACCTATGTGTACTTAAATCTTTTTGGAACAAAAAAAAAAAAAAAAAAAAAAAATCCCGAGCGTTGGCTCGGGATTTTAAATATATTTTAGATTTCAACTATTGCAGTTTGAACGTAATTGGAATACTAAACGGTACACGAACTGCTCTACCTCTTTGCTTCCCTGGAGTCATTTTAGGCAATTTACTAATAATCCTTGCCGCTTCTTCCTCCAAATTTTTATCTGGACCTCTCATCCTTACGTTCCCGATGCTTCCGTCTTTTTGGATAACAAACATTACGTTAACCCTACCTTGAACCCCCATTTCCTGGGCAATTTCAGGATATCGGAAGTTTTTTCCGATATGCTTCTGCATCATGGAGTTGAAACAATCCCTCAATTTACTTTTTGGCTCATTTTCACAACCTGGAAAAATAGGAACATCCTCGATAACCGCAAAAGGTATATCCAAATCTTCCTCTACCTCTTCCACCTCAACATCGGCTACCTCAATTACTTCTTCCTCTTGACTGGTTTCGGTAGATTCAATTACAGTTTCTTCCACTTCCTCCTCATCTTCTACAACCTCAATGATTTCAGGTGCAGCTGGGGGTGGTGGGGGTGGTGGCGTCTTAATTTGTTCGGTCATAGGAACTTCTTCATCCAAAGTATCCTCCACATTCATGGTGTAATCAAAATTATTGTCATCGTCATAGGTCTTCCATTCGAAAGCGATATAAGTCAATGCCATAACCAAAACAAGACCAATAACGAAATAAAGCCCGCTATTTCTTGTCAAATCTGCCTTCGGATTCTTTTTAAGTTCCATAATTCTTAATTTTTAATGTTCGCTAATTTATATATTTATTTTATCTGTTTAAAACTTTTTGTTAAAAAAAATACAAATAAATTTAAACAGGTCATTGGGCTCCAAAGCATCCTTTTATATGCAACTAAAGGCCCTGAACGCGACAAATTAGAAGAAACCCACTTCTTAAATATCCATTCCACTAAGAACCAGTAGGTTGCACCCCTTATTTAGAACACACCCCCAAATTACTCAAAAAAAACACTATTTCATCCACTTTAAAGGAGTTTTTCCAGAGAAAATGTATTTTACCGTAAAACTTCCGAACAATGCCCCCAAACTATTCGCCAGAACATCCAGCAAATCGGGCTCTCTATCCTTTGTGGCCACACCTTGAAGCACTTCAATAATTATACCATAAATAACGGCGTACAAAATTATTTTCACAATTACTTTCCTCAATGGAGTATTTCTACGATCAATTTCCCTAAAGGACAAACAACCCAAAGCCGTAAATACAAAATAAAAAGAAAAATGTACCAGCTTGTCAAAATGTGGAATATCTACAGAAGGTAAGCTCTCTTCCTCAAAAGAAAATAAGCTGAGCGTTGTTATGAACACCACCCAGCTTATAAATAAGATTGTGAAAAAATATTTTTTAGGCACCTACAAGTTCTTTGTACTCCGCATCCCCAAGCAAGCTCTCTACTTCGGAAGAATCGCTTATTTTAACTTTAATGATCCAACCATCACCATAAGGATCGGTATTTACTTTTTCCGGTTCGTCCTCTAACGATTCATTAAAAGCTATGATTTCACCGCTTAAGGGAAGAAAAAGATCGGAAACTGTCTTTACGGCCTCAACCGTTCCAAAAACCTCATCCTTGTCCAAGGTCTCATCCAAGGTCTCCACTTCCACATAAACAATATCTCCCAGTTCTCCTTGGGCAAAATCAGTAATACCGACTATAGCAGTATCACCCTCTATTCTGACCCATTCATGGTCTTTTGTGTACTTTAAATCTGAAGGTATATTCATTATCTAAATTTGTTAAGGCAACAAATGTAAAAGAATATCTTATGTTTATCAAAAAACTCATTTAAACTTTTAAACACCTTATAAAAATAAATACCTTTATGTCTTATACCTCCTTGTTCAACTAGTTCCCAAAATTATACCTTAAAGTAAATCCGGTATTTATAGAAGTTTGTGGGAAAGCCGTGGACACTGCAAATTTTGAAAACGAATGATCGTAAAAAAACAGGGCGTTTAAACTTTTGCTCAAGGCGTAATCGGCAACAAATTTCACCGACATTAAATTTTGCCCGGAAGTTATTTGATTGTTATCTATGTCCAAGTTTCTTATAATGGTAATATTATCCCTAAGGGTTACATCCGCCTTAAGGTTCAAATCCCCTTTTAAGCGCTGCTGTTCACCTCCTATATTGGTCACAAATTTAACATCCTTAATACGATACCCGAGCCCTACCGTATACTCCTTGCCACTGATCTCTGTTAATAAGCTATTGTCAAAACTCAAGGACAACGCCCTATCCGTTCTAATTTCCGCAAGTATACTAAGCGAGTTTTGCATTTCAAAATCTACCCTCATCAATGGATTAAACTGATCCGTAAGCACCACATTGTTCATAATATTGACCGGCAAAAAGTCCTGGGTCTCCGAGTTTATCGGCTCCATACCCTCATTGATCAACTGTGTACGCGTTAAATTGGTCTGAAACGAATTTATACTGTAGGCCGATCTATATCCATGGCTTAGGGAAAAACGCTTAAATTTCTTCTTAAACCAAGGATTGCGCATTAATCCGGTATATTTAATGTTCCAATTGGGAATTGGAATACTTCTAAAAGCATCCAAACTTACCTTGTTGGGATCCTTCCCCGTATAAGCGGCAAAAAAAGCGGGCAGCAAAACATCTTGGCTTGTCTTACCATATCTTTCGGGAAAACCATCGTCATCCACCTCACCGGTATCATGGTTTCTTTCGGCAACAATCCTATTGGCTATTGTAATCCTGTTTTCTTTGAAGGTTTGAAAGCTGTCCGAGCTAAATTCGTCACTTTTATCAAAAACGGTACCGATCATTAAAGTAGAAATACTAAAATTACCGTAGTTATTCCCTAAAAGATTCACATATTCAAATGCGTCATTGCCCAAATCCTCTACGTTAAAAGTTTCCTGGTAACTTTCGGACATTTGCCTATCGGCCACAAGGTCTATAGTTAAATCCCTAGTGGGTTGAGCCGTTGCCGTTATATTTAACTGCTTATTGGTATTCTGTATATATTGTTGGTTAAATTCCGGGAAAGTGGTCAGCCATCCGTTTCTGGCCGCCTCATATCTAACATCGGCCTGGCTACCAAAAACAAATCCAATGGTTGGTTTTGCCGTACCAATAAAACCTACAGACCTGGTATAACCAGGTAACACCTTACCATTGTTTTGACTATAGGTAACATTTACACGTTTCACCATGGTAAGCACATCTATAAAAGCATTGTACCCTGTGCCGGTCGCCTTATTATTATTTTTAGCATCTTCTTTGGATGCAGGGTTGCCCGCTTTATCCAAGCGAGTCGGTTTTGCAACTGCCCCTTTGGTATCTTTCCTACCCAAACCGAGGAAATCATAGAATTTTTGCATGGTCAAGGATGCCGTTAAATTATGTGTACTGGCATTCTGCACCGTGTTTATATCCTCTCCGGCCACTTCGTTCAAAGCATCCCCTCCCCTTTGCCAGTCAAAATTACTGGTATAGGTGTATTGGGCATTTATAAAATCGAAAGCAGGAATTTTGCTCAAGGGCAGTTCATAATTCAATTGCATTTCCTGTGAATGCCTATTGGGCTCTCCAAGATCGAAAAATCCATCCCACAATCCTAGGGCCTGATCTATTTCCGAATCCGGATTACCATCTTCCGAAAAATAATTCCTTACAATATTATTGTTGGAAGCGGTAAGATTTAAGCGTAAGGATTTTGTTAGGCTATAGTTGATAGCATACTGCCAATTGAAAAGATAATTCCTTTGTTGTAGAAATGGCAGATCCAACTTTTCTACCCCTGGCTCAAAAACATCCCTGAACTTTTGCTGATTAAAAGATCGGTTGATATTGGATTGAAGTGAAACGCTGGCGGGCAAAACATTCAGATTTAAATCTTTCAGCCATTTCCAATATTTCCCTGTAAACAAGGAATCCTTCTTGGCAAACGGTTCTACGGGAAGGGGTTTAAAATTATGGTTATAAACAAATCCTGTTACCACATTCTGATCCCTTAGCTCATCGATCTCAAAATCCCTATGGTTCACCTCGTTATAGGAATAATTAAAGGTAAAGTTCTCTATATCGTAAAAATTGGCCTCGGCCTCTTCGCCCCTATCCTTTCTTACCCCAATAAAATTTATACTGGTCCTCTTGGTATAATCCTCCCCTTGCTGTCTAATTGCTTCGGCGTCTTCCGGTGTTTCGGCAGCTGCAATGCGATCTTCCAATTTTAGATCATCATAGACAGGATCAAATTCAGGAGTAATCAACTGCTCCGAAATACCATAATTAAAAGGTAGTTGCAGGCCCCAATTTTTTGGGAACAATTGACCAATATTTACATTGGTGACCACATCATAGGAAATGGCATCCTCACGTGCCCGTTCATTGGGCATTTGATCTATGGCCCCGAACCCGGAAGTACTTTTACTACCAGTGGCGGACACATTGGCAAAATCTGCCATATTCATATCCATGGCAGCTATAGCCGCCCATCCCCCGTTATTATCCAATCCTGATAGACGTAGTTCGTTAAACCAGACCTCTCCCCTAGCTGGAAGATTATCATCGTTCTTAACCCCTACCATCATACTACGGATACCGCCTAAAGAAGGATTTCCACGGATACCAATACGTAATTTACCCAGTGTTCTTGGGTCAAATTCATTTACTTGGACCACCTCACCATTGTCTATTTCATAATAATTAATGGTGCTCAGGGTTTGGGCTGCGATTCCGGTAGATTTTACCTTGGACAGATCATCCAATGAAAGGTCCAGTTCATTTACATCCGGCCAAATTTCGCTGTCCGAACTTGCTCCATGAGGCGTTAGTTGTAAGGGCAATTCTATCTGATAAAAATTCTGTGTAAAATCCGAACCGATCCTTATAAATCCTACCAAGGGCGTCTCGTCATTGGCATAGTCGGATTCTACAATTTCTTCGGCATGCATAAACATTTTTAAGCGTTTATATTGCCTTACATCGATATCCAAATTTTTAAATACCCCTCTGGAATCCTGAGGTTCCAAGTTCTCCACCACAAAGGACAATGACTGTTCATTTTGCCTAATAATGGTATTGTTGTTGTTAAGCCTTTCACGTACTACACCTGGTGGCAAAACATAAGGTATTGGGGTTCGCGCAGCATTTTCCTCTACATTGACAGCGTTAACATCCACCAAAGTACCATCATCGGTAGGATCTCCGTCTACATCCGGTTGTAAAGATTTGGCATAAGTACGCCAATCTCCGCGCACTAGGTCCAAGGTAGCAAAACGCAATACCACATTACTTGAAAATCCTGTTAGGTACATCCGCATAAAGCTTATTGACCTAAAATCGCTTATACCGCCCACCGCATCCGTAAAATCGGACAAAGGTATCTTGTACTGTATCCATCGTTCGTTCAAGGTATTGCCGTTGGGCAAAGACCTGGTAACCCCTTCCTTAATATCCGTTACGTACTTGTCATTAACAGTAGTTCCTGGTTTAATATTGATACGGTACTCGTAATAACTATTTACCGTATTCATGGTTCCGTCCCTGTCTATATCCTCTACATCGGGCAAAGTAGTGGACCCCCTGTCAGAATTGCTCAATTGTACGGGAGAGTTACCATCCGGGTTATTGTAATTAAGATATCGTTCCAAAATACTACCTTCCCTGTTCAGAAAGTACTCGTAATTATCCAGCGCAGGATCTTCCGCAGGGCCATTATAGGTAATTCCACCCTCAAAAGTATAACTAGCCTCCTCAGCATCGGTTAAACCATCAAAACCAATATCCTGCAAACCTCTGTTATTCTGGTCTGCATCAAAGGCATATATTAAAGACTGGGTTGCAGGAACCTTACCCCAATTTGTTTTATAGGTAAGATCATTGGATACGGGATCTACAGGTAACCCATTTTCATATTGCTTCCGTCCATCGGGAAGAATATCCTCGGAAATATTACCAAGGTTGATCACCAAATCCCCAGCGCTTGTTGCAATGCCATCCACATAGGGATCCAATACCCAAAATTGCACATATTCCACGTTGGACTGTTCAAAATTGGTACTACTCAACGATCGCATTATCCCCGCCCATTTATCCTGCGGTTGTTCCGTAGTAAAATTTGGGTTTGCATTATAGGGTCCTTTCATACCAGGGTAATAGGCTATGTCCAAGGTGTTTTGGGCCAAAGTCTGCCCTTGGGCAACATCTTGGTTAAAAACATCCTGTATATAGATTCTTCTAGTCTCGTTTGTGGAAATATCATCATCACTCAATGCCGTAGGCCGCTGATTGGAATAAAAAATAGGATCTACGGTATACCAGGCCATTTTTGCCCTACCATATCCAGACTCCAAACTATTAGTCGTGGTTGCAAATTCCACAGGCGGACTCGCCATAGACCATCCGAGAAAAGAACGAATATCGATCAGGGATTGTGCCCCCTCAAAATCGTCCAAATAGGTTGTGGTTTCACCTTCAAAATCCGCATTCTTAGGAGAACTTGGGCTTAAAAAGGCCACTTCACCACGAACTGACAAGTTGGAAGGGACATCCGTATCTATATTTGGCAATTTATTGACCAACCTGGTCAAAAATGGAACTTCGGTGGAAAAATTACTGTTAAGGCCAAATATTGTGTTGTTTACAGGCTCTATACCATAGTTGGATTTTTGAGTCAAGGGTTTTTCATTCAGGTTCAACAAAGTACCCCCGAGCACAAAATTCTTATTGAATTGATGCTCCACATTTACACCTGTAAAACGTCTGGTCTGCTGTCCGAAGACCGCATTGTTCTCCACTGAAATATTGATAGGCGTATTGGAAGCCTCCAAACTTGGGTCCAAAATCTGCACCGTTCCCGACTGATAATTTACGGTATAGTCTATCCCTTCCTGCAACTGCCTACCTCCGGCAGTAACCCTTACAGACCCCTGGGGAACATTGAATGCCCCTATAGGAATACCATTGGTTCCCTGTGATTTATATGTTCCTTTTAGAATAAACCTATTTTTATCCGCATCTTGTTGTGCAGCCGCCGTTGGAAGCGAGTACATATTCCTAAAGACGTACTTCTTTTGATTGGCATTATAGCCTTGATCATTGTCCACATCATAGGTACCACCACCCAAAAGGTTAAATAAGTATTCCCCAAAAGGTTCAACTTTGGTAAATATGATGCTCCCTGTTTGCGAGTTTATTGTAATACCTTCCACATAATCAAAAAAACCATCCCCTCCACTTTGAAGATCATTATATGCATTTAACCTGTCCAAATTAAACACATCCAACAAAATCCTATCTTCCAAAGGCTTGGGGGAAGTTGGCCAACCAGAGCCGACACCTGATTCCGCTGGTGTTATATAATTTCTTGGAGTGGTTTCGGCATATAAAATGTTCAACTTAAAATCCTCCTGACTTAATTGATAAGCGCCAGTGGCGTAAATATTCTTCATCATAAGATCCCATATAGGATCTACAACATTGGTAATATTACTCTTTAACAACTTAAGGATCAATGTATTGTTGTTAACCGGAATTTCTGCACCAGGAGACACCGTAGTAGCATCTACGCCACCGTTGGCGAACTCTCCTACCTGATAAACTTCCCCATTATAAGTGTATTGAAAGGCTACCCCAAGGACTTCATCATTGCTCAATCTTTGATTTAGGGATATATAGCCCAGCTGTGGATTAAAGGTAAAATCCCGGCCCTGTTCCAGTTTTCTGGCATTCTCCAAAATAGCATAATCAAACCCCTGATTTACGGTATAGCCGGGCACATTAAAACCTGATTGAACAGTGGCTATATCGCGAATACTGCTTGTAAGCGCGCCTCCAGATGCAATTTGGAGAGGATCATAATCATTGGCACCGTTCCTTGGCAAATTACCGGCAGCGGAACTATTGAAGAATCCGGCCGGATCTCCATTGTTTTGCCCTATCCTGGTTTTTCCGGGTTGTACCTCCCCTAAATCCTGGATAGCAACAACGTTTCTAATATTCACAGTTTGTTGGCTCCTATTGGTAATCCATACTTCCAACCTTGTAATTTGGACCTGGCTTCTTATATAAGGATAGTTAACAAGCGCGGCATCATAATTATCCCTAAAATAATGGGCCAAGAAAAAGTGTTTGTCCGAGTCGTAATCCTGGGCCCTAAGTTCGAAGTCGTTAACCGTACCTCCACCTTGTGCCACTACAGTATTGCTTTGTGACCTTTGTTCCGAAAATACGGCCGTAACCCTGGTCTTCCCAAATTGCAGTTCGGTCTTTACCCCAAAAAGGCTCTGTGCCCCGGTAATCAAGGAACTATTTAGAGGCATACTAACATTACCTACTTCTATCTTTTGAAGTATATCATCCTCAGATGGAGTATAATCCAACTTTACTAAATTCTGAAAATCAAAGGTAGCCTCGGTATCATAATTGGCTGTTACCTGAAGTCGCTCCCCAATTTTGCCCAACATACTTAAACTTATCCGTTGGTCAAAATCAAAGGAAAGGTTGGTCCGGTTACGTGGGGACAGGGATGGGTTATCGTTTTTCTGCCATATAACCCCAAGATCCATCGCCACCGATCCTTGTGGAATCACCTCAATGGTATTACCGCCAAAGACACTTTCAAAAAAGCTATTATTTACATAGAAGTTGGGAAGTAAATTTTTGCGAGCCGCCTCACTACCCTCCTTTTTACCCGAAAAGGCATCAATTTTTTCTTTAAAATAAGATTTCATACCCTCCCGGCGTACCAACTCCAAGTATTGGTCCGGAGTAAGGATTACGGGATAATTAATATCAAAATCCCCAACACTTACCGTATAGATATATCTGTCCAGATTGGGATCATAAGTATATTTTGAAACTATGCTGTCCGGGTTTTCCATTTTCAATTTCCCCAGAGCAACACCCGTTTTTAGTGAATCTACTTCCTGCCCAATTGCATCTTCCCCTTCTATTTCCTGTGCCACGGAAGTACCCGTTGAGCCCAAGAAAATAAATAGTAGGATGATAAGCTTAAATGATGATTTAAGATAAAATTTTGCCCCTTTTTTCAAACTTGTTATAAATTTTTAAGCGCAAATTTTATAATGTCCTCTACGCTTAGTCCAGGGTCTTGGGCAACTACTTTATCCACAACCTTTTCAGCTTGCTTGCGGACAAAACCAAGAACCTCTAATGCAGATAACGCTTCATCTTTATTTGTATTGTTTGATGGGATGGAAAGTTCATCAATATCGTAGACTTTTAAAACCTTGTCCTTTAGGTCCAGAATTACCCGTTGTGCCGTTTTGGCGCCGATACCCTTGATTCCCTGAATAGTAGGCACATCCCCAGTTGCAATAGCATCCCTAATTTGACCCGGAGACAGGGAGGACAACATAGTTCTAGCCGTGCTGGATCCTATTCCGGATACCGACAACAGCAATCTAAATATCTCCCTTTCGGACTTTTCGGAGAAACCGAACAAAGTATGTGAATCTTCCTTTACTTGTAGATGGGTGTATAGTTGAATGCTTTCCGAATCCCCAATTTTTGAAAACGTGTGCAACGAAATATTTACAAAATACCCCACTCCCGCACATTCGATTACAATATGGGTGGGATTTTTTTCAACAAGTTTTCCTTTTAAATGGGTAATCATTAGTTAACAACGGTTTCAGAATTCAGGTTTCAGAAATTTGAAACTTGAATTTATTTCAACTATTTTATTTTTGTGTTTTTGCCAATTTTCTCTTCTCCCTTTCTTGGGCATCAATAACCGCAACAGCAGTCATATTGACCATCTCGTCCACACTGGCCCCCAATTGAAGGATGTGCACGGAACGTCTTAAACCTACCATGATAGGACCAATGGAATCTGCTTGGTTCAATTCCTTCAGCAGCTTATAGGTAATATTGGCCGACTCCAAATTTGGAAAAATAAGGGTATTTACTTTTTTACCGGACAATTTGGAAAAGGGAAATTTACCCTGGTGCAATTCTTTGTTCAAAGCAAAATCGATTTGCAGTTCTCCATCCACTACCAATTCCGGGTTGGTAGCATGCAATATTTTTACAGCTTCCTTTACTTTGGTAGCACGAGGATGTGTAGAAGACCCAAAATTAGCATAGGACAATAGGGCCATTACGGGGCTAAAGCCAAAAGTAACGGCTACATTGGCCGTCATCTTGGCAATTTCGGCAATTTCCTCGGCACTGGGATCAATGTTGATGGAAGTATCGGCTAAAAACAATGGACCCCTTTCGGTAATCATAATGTTTACGGTAGACACTTTCTTAACATTGGCAGCCCTTCCGATTACCTCGAATACCGGTTTCACCACGGTTGGATATGCCCTGGAATATCCGGAAATCATTCCATCCGCATCTCCCTCCAAAACCATCATTGCAGCAAAATAGTTACGCTCCCTCATCTTTGCACGGGCACTGAAAAGACTTACCCCACTACGCTGCCTATTTTCAAAATATTTGGAAGCATAATGATTTCTCTTATCATTGGCTTCATCCGCATGGGAATCTATAACGAGTATATCGGCATCGAATTCCAGTTCCTGCATCAATTCCGCAATAACCGCTTTATTCCCCAATAAAATTGGCGTTGCCAAGCCTTCTTCGTAGGCAATTTGGGCCGCTTTTAGTACGTCCAAATGGTCGGCCTCCGCATAAACAATTCTTTTAGGGTTTATTCTGGCACGATCGTGTAGCAATCTAACTATCTTGTTATCGTTACCAGAACGCTGTAGTAGCTCCTCTTTATATCTGTCCCAATCATCAATGGGCATTTTGGCCACTCCACTTTTCATGGCCGCCTTTGCAACGGCAGGTGGTATTTCAGATATCAATCTTGGATCGAAGGGTTTTGGAATTATATAATCCCGCCCAAAAGTCAACCTTGTTTGTCCATAAGCAATATTCACCTGTTCCGGAACGGGCTCCTTGGTAAGTTCCGCCAAAGCCTTTACTGCAGCCATTTTCATAGCTTCATTTATCTTGGTGGCCCTGACATCCAATGCCCCTCTAAAAATAAAAGGAAATCCTAAAACATTGTTCACTTGATTAGGATGGTCGGACCTACCTGTGGCCATGATAATATCCTTTCTGGTTTTTATGGCCAGGTTGTAATCTATTTCCGGATCTGGATTGGCCATGGCAAAAACTATAGGATCTTTAGCCATGGACAATAACATTTTTTCAGAAACGATATCCTTCACCGAAAGACCAATAAATACATCAGCATCTTTCATTGCTTCTTCCAAGGTATCGATCTTTCTATCTGTCGCAAACTCCAATTTCTCTGAAGTCAGGTTATCCCGATCACTGCGGATAACCCCTTTACTATCCAACATTACTATGTTTTTGTCACTTGCCCCAAATGCCTTGTACAGACGGGTGCAGGAAACGGCAGCCGCACCTGCTCCACTTACAACGATACGGACATCACTAATTTTTTTATTGGTAAGCACCAAAGCGTTCAAAAGGGCAGCAGAGGATATTATAGCTGTTCCGTGTTGATCGTCGTGCATTACCGGAATATCCAGCTCTTCTTTTAAACGTCTTTCTATTTCAAAAGCTTCAGGAGCCTTTATATCCTCCAAATTTATACCCCCGAATGTTGGGGCAATTATCTTTACTGTTTCTATGAATTTTTCAACATCGGTGGTATCCAATTCAATATCTATTCCGTCTATATCGGCGAAAATCTTAAATAGCAAGCACTTGCCTTCCATCACCGGCTTTGAAGCCTCGGGTCCAATATCGCCCAATCCTAGGACAGCAGTTCCATTGGATATTACGGCCACTATATTTCCTTTGGCCGTATACTTGTATACGTTATCCTTGTTTTTGGCTATTTCCAGGCAGGGCTCGGCCACACCAGGGGAATATGCAAGACCCAGATCCCTTTGGGTAGCATAAGGCTTGGTAGGAACTATTTTTATCTTCCCAGGTTGCGGTTTGGCGTGATACACCAGTGCTTCCCTTCTTGTCTTTTGCTTGCTCATATAGTGTGGTATTAGAAAAACAAAGTTAACAGTATTCTTTAAATTAATAGAATTTAAAAAAGTAATCTATCATAGTTGTAAAAGAGGAAAAGTAATTCAATATTCAAATACCCCAATACACGGCCTCCCCAGACCTCTGGCCAAAAGGCGGGACAGGCATTCCCAAGGAGAGGGATGGGCTCCCAAAACGATTATTGGTCTAAAAAGCTCAACTTCCGTCCTACTTCAAAAACTCAATGTTTCGTTTTAAACCGGAGAATTTAGTACGCTTTACGGCGGATTTCTGGAATACCTACTTAAAGACATCCTCCGTAATTTCCTCCCAGTCCTTTTTGGTCGACCTCCCCTGACCCCTCCCAAGGAGGGGGATAAGTTCCTATAACGAAAATAAGTCTAAAAAATAACCAACCTAATGCCTAATTCAAAAACTCAATGTTGCGTTTTAAACCAGAGAATTTAGTGCGTTTTACGGCTGATTTCTGGAACACCTTCTTAAAAACATCCTCCGTAATTTCCTCCCAATCTTTTTTGGTCGACCTCCCCTGACCCTTCCCAAGGAGGGGGATAAGTTCCGATAACGATAATGGGTCCTAAAAAAATTAAACTTCCGTCCTACTTCAAAAACTCAATGTTTCGTTTTAAACCGGAGAATTTGGTGCGCTTTACGGCAGACTTCTGGAACACCTTCTTAAAGACATCCTCCGTAATTTCTTCCCAATCCTTTTTGGTCATTGAAAGTAATTGGGGATTGGGATTGAACAATGGTTCGCGATGGGGTTTAGAAAATCGGTTCCAAGGGCATACATCCTGACACACATCACAACCAAACATCCAATCGTCCATTTTGCCTTTGAATTCTGTAGGCATCTCGTTCTTTAATTCGATGGTAAGGTAAGATATGCACTTACTGCCATCTACCACATAAGGCTCCACTATTGCCTGGGTGGGGCAAGCATCGATACAGGCAGTACAGGTACCACAATGATCGGTTACCCTATGGTCGTACTCCAGTTCCAAGTCCACTATCAATTCGGCTATAAAGTAAAAAGATCCCACTTGCTGCGTCAGCAGATTACTGTGTTTTCCTATCCAACCCAATCCGCTCTTTGCCGCCCAAGCCTTATCCAGGACAGGTGCGGAATCCACAAAAGCCCTACCGTGCACTTCCCCAATTTCTTGGGCAATAAATTCTTGTAGTTCCTTTAGTTTGGATTTAATGACATGATGGTAATCCTGTCCGTAGGCATATTTTGACACCTTAAAGGTGTTTTCTTTTTGAGATTCTTCCGGGAAATAATTAAGCAGAAGGGAAATTACGGATTTAGACCCTTCCACCAATTTGGTAGGATCCAATCGTTTATCGAAATGGTTTTCCATATAGCCCATTTCCCCATACATGTTCTTATTGAGCCACTTTTCCAATCTAGGGGCTTCCTCCTCCAAAAATTCGGCCTTGGAGATACCGCACGACAAAAAGCCGAGGCGTTTGGCTTCGGCCTTTATAAGCTGGGTATGTTTATGAATCTTCTTCAAAAAATTATCTTTCGGTAAACAGTAAAGGTACGTTCTTTGGCTTAAGTGAAATCAAAGGATTGATCTCTACGTTTTTCAAAGTGCTGGATATGCTATATTTCTTCACAATTTCCGCTATGGCAATGATCATTTCATACATGGCAAAATTATTGCCCACACACATTCTGGGACCCGCCCCAAATGGATAATAATAGTCCCCATAATCCTTTTTGTCCGCTTCCTTAAATCTACTTGGGTCATATTCCAATGGCCTGTTCCAAAAATGGCCATAGCGGTGTAATTCGTAAATGGACATAAGCACCATGGTACCTTTTGGTAGTTCAATATCTTCAAACATATCATCTTCGGTGGCCACCCTATCTATTACATAAGCTGGTGGATACAACCGTAATGCTTCCTCTATACATTGTTTAACAAATTGAAGCTGCATCACTCCTTGCATTAAATCAACATTACTGTCCTCAAAATCAACCTTTGACACTTCCTCATAAACTTGATCCTGCATTGCCGGATTTTTAGCCAAAAGAAACAGGGTGAAACTAAGTGCATTGGCTGTGGTTTCATGACCTGCTATAAAAAGAATCAACACTTCATCCAACAATTGCCCATCTGGCATTGGGGTGCCATCATCATAACGTGCCCTAAGAAGCATATCCAACAAATCATCTTTTTCCAATCCAGATCTCCTCCGCTCTTCAACAATATCCAAAAGTAGCCTCTTGCCTTCACCGGCCATTTTCAAGTGCTTATCTATTTTACCACTGAGTCTATACCACCATTTTAGATATGGTTGCCGCATTTCTTTGATCAACATGCGCTGATTGGCCTCGGTAATATGTTGGAGTCGTGACATCCTTTCGCGAATATCCGAATTACTAAAAAGGGATTTGGCAACAACCTGAAATGCAAGATCGCCCATAAGTGGAAAAACATCCTGCTCCATCCCAGGCTCTATACGTTCCAGTTCCAGTAGTATGGCCTCCCTCATGACCCCCATTAAATTATGGAGCTTTTTCTTGTGAAAAGCTGGCTGCACCATTCTTCTATGAGTGCGCCAATGTTCACCACTGGAGGTTAGAATACCATGACCAACGTACTTGGCCAAATCCACTGTTTGCAAAGAGGATTTTTCGTATTTCCTATGTTGTTTTTGAAGAATATGCTTTATTAATCCGGGGCTTCTGGTAAAAAGGACTATTTCCTTGGAACTTAATTGTACTTTAAAACAATCCCCATATGCCTCAAAATTTTCATGATGAAAGGGCAAAGGATTTTTTAGGATTCTCCCCGCATTTTTTAAGACCTGAAACCTTGATACTAACTTCAAATTGAATATTTAAAAGTGGGGTTCTTCCGCCATAAAATCCAAGTGGACAACAACATCAAAAAAGACCTCCCTGAATATTGCCTTTAATCCTTCCCAGGTGTCTATAGGCAAGTTCCGTAACCTCCCTACCTCTTGGGGTCCTCATGATAAATCCTTGTTGGATCAAGAAAGGTTCATAAACCTCCTCTATGGTTTCTGCACTTTCAGAAACGGCAGTAGCCAAAGTAGTAATCCCCACAGGGCCTCCTTTAAACTTGTCTATAATGGTTGTCAATATCTTGTTGTCCATTTCGTCCAATCCGTGGGCATCCACATTTAAAGCCTTCAGCCCAAACTGTGAGATTTCTATATCGATCTTTCCATTCCCTTTTATTTGGGCAAAGTCTCGGACCCGCCTTAGTAGGGCATTGCATATTCTGGGAGTCCCCCTGCTTCTACCTGCTATTTCTATGGCAGCCTGTTGTGTAATTGGAGTCTTTAATATTTCGGCACTTCGTTCTACTATGGTAGATAGTAGTTCCGTAGAATAATATTGTAATCTACTCTGTATTCCAAAACGAGCTCTCATAGGAGCTGTCAACAAACCAGAGCGGGTTGTAGCCCCGATCAAAGTAAAGGGATTTAAA
The DNA here is from genome assembly GCF_018860365.1 of Arenibacter algicola. Lineage (GTDB taxonomy): Bacteria > Bacteroidota > Bacteroidia > Flavobacteriales > Flavobacteriaceae > Arenibacter > Arenibacter algicola_B. The sequence continues at coordinate 27,503 of NZ_JAHKPO010000031.1, read as the reverse complement.
TTAATCTGTACCGATCTGGCATTGGGACCCGATTCTATCATTATATCGATTTTATAATCCTCCATGGCAGAATATAAATATTCTTCCACAATAGGACTCAATCTGTGGATCTCATCAATAAACAACACATCCCTTTCGTCCAGGTTGGTCAGCAAGCCGGCCAAATCCCCTGGCTTATCCAACACAGGGCCCGAAGTCATTTTTATACCCACCCCCAATTCATTGGCCAGGATATGGGCCAAAGTAGTCTTCCCAAGACCCGGAGGACCATGGAACAAAGTGTGATCTAGGGCTTCGCCCCTTAAATTGGCCGCCTGGACAAATATCTTCAGGTTTTCCAATACTTGTTCCTGCCCGGTAAAATCATCAAAGGAAATAGGGCGCAACGCCCTTTCTATATCAAATTCCTCGTTGGAAAAATTACTGGCTGTGGGATCTAGGTTCTCATTCATACTCCAACAAAGATAAAGGAAATTGGAATAGTTTTCTATGAAACAATTATAAGGACACAGACATTCCCAGCTTTTAATTATGATTCCCTTCCTTTTTTCCACAGAGTGGAAGAAAACTAATTAAAATTGCATGTTACAAACCTTGAAGCATGGAATGGGAGACCCCTCCATAAAGGCTGGGTTTATTGGCCCTGGGCATTTCACACACCTACCGCCTTTGAAATACTGATTTTACTAAAAAATAATGTAAATTCATATTATGATAAAGACAACATATCCTCCTAGTATTCTACAGTATATACCTTTCTTTTTTGTTATTTGGTCCGATGATCTTTTGACCATTTCAGAGATTGCCGTGGTAAAAAAAATAATCGACGATGACCAAAACCTTTCTAAAAAAGACAGGGAAACCCTGAACAGTTGGCTCAACACCGCCCAGCCACCTTTGGATACGGAAATAAAATCTTGGCAACGGGCCGTTTCCAATTCCGGCATTAAATTGGTAGAAAGCGACAACCATCCTTTAACTTCTTTTAGCAGGAAATTAATATCGCAAAATGGTTCGGAGCATATATTCAATGAGAATTTATCGGCTATTGAAATAAACCTTGGCATACAACCTAACCATTACCACCATTTGTTCGAGGTGGAAGTTGTTTTGGAAAAAACATCCCATTTTTACGACCCAAAGGAAATTGACCAAATCTTTAAAGGTACTTACCATAGTGAAATAGATGAATTTAGGGACACTTTAAGGGATTCTGTTTTCTCTTGGGAAATAATACCGAACAAGGAAGAATTTAGAAAAAAGGTGCTGTCCCAAGTGCAATATTTGGCTAAGGCAGGATATGGTGCCATGGCCTACCCCGAGGCTTACGGGGGAACAGGCAATATGTCTTTATATGCTACCATTTTTGAAAATCTGATGTATGTGGACGGAAGCCTTACGGTGAAGTTTGGGGTACAATTTGGACTTTTTGGAGGCAGTATACAGAAGTTGGGAACCAAAAAACACCATGATCGCTATTTAACCGCTATTGGGGAGGCCAATTTACTTGGATGTTTCGCAATGACCGAAACGGGCCACGGGTCCAACGTAAGGGGTATAAAAACAACCGCTACCTACAACAAGGAAGATGACAGTATTACCATTCATACCCCAGGCAAGAACGACAACAAGGAATATATAGGAAATGCACTGCACGGTACAATGGCCTCGGTATTTGCACAATTGATCGTTGATGGCAAAAATCACGGTGTACATGCCATTTTAGTACCACTAAGAGACAGTAACAATCGTCTTATGCCGGGCGTACGAATTGAAGATAATGGTTACAAATTAGGGCTCAACGGAGTTGACAATGGTAAGATTTGGTTCGATCAAGTTAAGGTACCACGGGAAAATCTATTGAATAAATACGGGGACATAAAATCTGATGGCACGTATTATTCCGATATAAAAAATGCCAACAAACGCTTTTTCACCATGCTGGGCACCTTGGTCGGCGGACGAATTTGCGTGGCCAAGGGAGCTTTGAGCGGCGCAAAAATGGCCCTGGCCATTGCGGTGAAATATGCGTTACAAAGAAGACAATTTAACGATAACCAAAAAATCCAGGAGGATTTGATCATGGATTACCCATCGCACCAACTAAGACTTACCCCCGCCATTGCCAAATCTTACGTATACCAAGTAACATTGGATTCTATGATGAGTATCTATAGCGATGACAGTATAACTGACAAACGAAAAATAGAGACCCAGGTAGCCGGATTGAAGGCGATTATAACTTGGTTCGCTAACGAAACCATTCAGGAATGTCGTGAAGCCTGCGGAGGAAAGGGCTATTTATTGGAGAATAGAATTGCCGACTTAAAAGCCGATGTGGATATATTTACCACATTTGAAGGCGACAACACAGTACTATTACAATTGGCCGCCAAAGGAATTATGTCCGATTTTAATACTGAATTCAACAGCGCAGGTTTTTCGGCCGTATTTAAACTGTTGGGCACCCAAATCAGTGACAAATTGGTCACCATAAATCCTATATATGCCAACAAGGTGGATAAGGAGCATTTATATAATCCTAAGTTCCACCAACATGCTTTTGACTACAGGACAAGAAGGCTCACCTATTCCGCTGCGATGCGGATTAGGGACTATATCAAGAAAGGGATCCCTACATATCAGGCCTTCTTAAAAGTACAAACTCATTTAATAGCGTTGGGAAAAGCCTACAGTTGTGAATTGGCCTATAACACGTATTTGCAGTTTACAGAAACCATAGAAGACAAGAAAAACCAACAACTCTTTAAAAAACTTGGATGCCTATTTGCATTATCCGAAATTCGGGAAGATGCCTCATGGTATCTGGAACAAGGCTATTTGGGCGGTACCAAGTCCAAAGCCATACGGCAGCGTGTGGAGCGCTTAAGTACAGAGTTCAGGCCGCATATCGAGGTTTTGGTAGATGGATTTGGGATTCCGGACCATTGTTTAACAGCCCCTATTAGTCGTTAATTTTTACGACGATATAGCTCTGAAGTATCTAGGAATTCCTGCAGATTAATTTTGCTGTCACCAAATACATAGGTCTTGGACGCCCCTTTGGAATAGAGGTCTACCGTAGCTGTTGACAAGACTTCCGCAGAAGAGCTGCCTTCCAAATTTGCTTCGACCGTATTGGCTTCCAACCTTTTTGCCTTTAGGTTGGAATTATCCAATAAATGAAACTGAAAAACATCGGTAAAACCTTCCAAATCGGCCTTGGAATTACGTCGCATATCCAAAACCGTACTTTCCATAACCCCAAATAATCTTAAATCAGCTTTCTCGGCCAAGCGAATATTCAAGGTATCACTGTCTACTTTAAAATTTCCTCTACTATTATCGTTCATTGTAATCTCCATTGCATCGGCATCCACATCTATTTCCACTCTACCGGACCCTGTGGCATTTACCTCAAGAAACTCGGTAGAAAATCTGTTCTTAACCACTATATTCCCCTCATTGGCATTGATCCGGAACAATTCACTGAAATTAACAGTAATGTTCAGTTTTTTCTTTGAGGTTACTTTATAATAGGAACTAATGATAAGTGTTTCATTCACTACCTTAAATTTTAAAACATCGATTAAATTATCGTCCGCTTCAATTATATACTCCCCCATTGTGGCTGCCTGTAGGTTGATATCCAGATCATCATCCAGCTGAATAGCATTAAAAGGTGCCAAGGTCTCTCTAACCTCTATTACATTTCTATTGCCTTTAATTTTAGGTTTACGCTGGGAATAGACCATACAGCCAACCAATAACACGAAAAATAAAAGTATGTGTCTCACTTTTAATGATTTATAATACATAATAGATCTTTATCTAAAAAATCTGCGATAACCTTCAACATTGGATCACCACAATTTTGCAATTAATTCATATGGTCTGCAACACCAAAAGGTTCCACGGATTACACATATGTAAATGGAAGGTACAAAAAAAGTCCATCTTAGGGATGGACTTTTAAAATTTGTTGATTTCCAATCGTTAATGCTGCATCTCCTCCTCACCCTCATAGAGCGGCATGGTTTGAGGCACATAATCCTGTCCTGGAATTATATACTCCCCGTTTTCATAGGTTTTGCTATAATCATATGGCCATCTATGTACTTCTGGAATAGCTCCAGGCCAGTTGCCGTGAATATGCTCTACTGGTGTAGTCCATTCCAAGCTAGTTGATTTCCATGGATTTTGAACGGCTTTACTTCCGTAGAAAATACTTCTAATAAAATTGAAGGCGAATATTAATTGAGCTCCAGCTGCAATAAGTGCAAACACCGTCATTAATACCTGGATATCGGTCAAATCATCAAACATTGGAAAAGCTGTATTCTCGTAGTACCTACGTGGTACCCCGGCCATTCCAACAAAGTGCATTGGGAAGAAAACACCATAAGAACAGACAGCCGTAATCCAAAAATGCACATAACCCAAGTTCTTGTCCATCATTTTACCGAACATCTTAGGGAACCAGTGGTAAACACCGGCAAACAATCCGTAAAGCGCTGATATACCCATTACCAAGTGGAAGTGGGCAATAACAAAATAAGTATCGTGCACATTAATATCCAAGGTACTGTCCCCAAGAATAATTCCGGTTAATCCACCAGAAATAAAAGTTGAAACCATACCTATGGAAAATAGCATTCCAGGATTCAATTGCAGGTTACCTTTCCATAAAGTAGTAATCCAGTTAAATGCCTTCACCGCAGATGGAATAGCAATCAATAATGTCGTAAAGGTGAAAACAGAACCTAAGAACGGGTTCATACCTGAAATAAACATATGGTGACCCCAAACAATTGTGGACAAGAATGCAATTGCCAAGATAGAGGCAATCATAGCTCTATAACCAAATATTGGTTTACGGGCGTTTACCGCCATAATTTCGGATACCATACCCATTGCAGGCAAGATTACGATATACACCTCAGGGTGTCCTAAAAACCAGAATAAATGCTCGTACAATACTGGAGAGCCACCTTGATAATGCAATACCTCACCTTGAATAAAAATATCGGATAAGAAGAAGGAAGTACCAAAGCTTCTATCCATTATCAGAAGTAAGGCAGCGGACAATAGTACCGGGAAAGAAACAACCCCAATAATAGCCGTAACAAAGAAAGCCCATATAGTTAAAGGAAGTCTGGTCATGGACATTCCCTTGGTCCTTAGATTAATTACCGTAACAATATAGTTCAATGACCCCAATAAGGAAGATGCAATAAATATAGCCATTGCTACCAACCAGAGTGTCATACCCAAACCTGAACCAGGTTGTGCCATAGGCAACGCACTAAGTGGTGGGTACACCGTCCATCCAGCAGCAGCCGGTCCTGCCTCTAAAAACAAGGAAGAAAGCATAATTACAGAGGACAAAAAGAATAGCCAATATGAAACCATGTTCAGAAACCCTGATGCCATATCACGAGCTCCAATTTGAAGTGGAATCAATAAGTTACTGAAGGTACCACTTAACCCTGCCGTTAAAACAAAGAATACCATGATAGTACCATGAATGGTTACCAATGCCAAGTAAACATCAGCATCCATTACCCCTCCAGGCGCCCATTTGCCCAAAATAAATTCAAAAATTGCAAAAGATTCTCCTGGCCATGCCAATTGCATTCTAAACAATAGTGACATCAAAATACCAATGAATCCCATAATAAGTCCAGTAATTAAATACTGCTTGGAAATCATTTTATGATCTTGACTAAAAATATACTTCGTCACAAAAGTTTCTTTGTGATGATGTCCGTGGTCATCTGAATGGTCTTCTACGTGTGCGTGAGCTGTTACAGACATAGTTCTATTTTTAAATTTTTATAAAGTTATTTTAAAGACTAAATTATTGTGCCGAAGCCATTGACTTACCAAACGTCTGCTGACTTGCTATCCAAGCATTATATTCCTCCTCAGTTTCAACAATAATTTTCATTTGCATATTATAATGGGATTTCCCACATATCTTATTACACAACAAGATATAATCAAATTCCCAAGGATCGGAATTGTCCATTCCTTTGGCGGCCTTTTCAGCCCTGATTCCATTAATTCGCTTTACCTTATCCACAACATCAGGATTTTGTCTCATTTCTGCTGTGGTAATGGTTGGAGTAAAAGAAAATTGAGTTATCATACCCGGCACACAGTTCATCTGAGCCCTAAAGTGCGGCATATAAGCCGAATGCAACACATCTTGGGAACGCATTTTAAAATTAACCTTGCGCCCTACTGGCAAATGCAATTCCTTAACAATAATATCATCGGCCGCATTAGGATCCGAGTTATCCAACCCCAAAACATTTGCATTGTCAATATCGATCATTCTAACGTTGGCATCACCCAAAACGTTATCATTACCTGCATATCTTGCAGTCCAACTAAATTGTTGGGCATATAATTCAATGGTAAGAGGATCATCCTCATCATTGATATCCATAATATTTGTCCAAGCATATAATCCCCACAAAATTAATCCTGCCAATACTATTACAGGAATAATGGTCCATATGAACTCCAAACGGTCGTTATCCGCAAAGAACAATGCCTTTCTTTCCCTATCTCCCCTATACTTATAAGCAAAATAGTGCAACAAAAACTGTGTCAAAGTTTGCACTATAAAGATAATAACAAAAGACAACAACATTAAAGAATCGTACCCACCACCATGCTCGGAAGCAGCTTCGGGCAAAAGCACCTTGGTATATTTCCAAAAGCTAAAAATGGTAATTCCATAAAGGAAAATCAAAAAAGCGAACATCAAATACCCATTGTATTTATTATCCGTTTCACTGGCTACTTGGGAATTGCTAGCTCTAATTTGTGACAATTCGAATATCTTGGTCATTTGCCAGATTGCAATTGCCACTAATACTAAAACAACTATGGTCAATAATGGAGTCATCGTATGATTTGAAATTATACTTATATACTAAATACTAATAATGAAAATGCTTACTCTCTTCTATAAATGGATTGCGCTTTGGCTGCAACGGAGCCTTGGTCAATGCCCTGAATACAAAAAAGATAAACAATCCTGCAAAGAACAATATGGACCCAATCTCAGGGATACCAATGAACCACTGATCGCCAACGGTAGCTGGCATTATGGCGTTAAAAATATCCAAATAGTGTCCGGCCAAAATTACTATCCCGGTCATAATAACAAACCAATTAACCCTTTTGTAATCACTGTTCATAAGCAAAAGTACAGGGAACAAAAAGTTCATGGCCACCATTCCAAAAAATGGCAGATTGAAATCCGCTATCCTGGTAACATAATACGTTACTTCTTCAGGAATATTGGAATACCAAATCAGCATAAATTGGGAGAACCATAAATAGGTCCAGAAAATACTGATCCCGAACATGAATTTAGCCAAATCATGAATATGACTATCGTTAACATCCGGCAAATACCCTCTAGACTTAAGGTAAATGGTTACCATTGCAATAACGGTAATCCCGGACACAAACATACTCGCAAAAATATACCATCCGAACAAGGTGCTGAACCAATGTGGATCCACACTCATGATCCAATCCCAAGACATCATGGACTCAGATATTAAATAAAATACCAAAAATGCCGCTGAAATTCTAAAATTCAACTTAAAATTGGAGTCATCGTTGGACTCATCCTGAGCCAAGGACAATTTACGGGAATACTCCCTATATAAGATCCAGCCTCCCAAGAAGACTGCTGCCCTGATCAAGAAAAAAGTACCATTAAGAAAACCTGCCTTCCCTTGCAAAAGTGCGTCATGCGCAACCACCTCAGGATCCATCCATACGAACAAATGATTCATATGGGCTACCGACAAGGCCAATATTACAAATACAATGATACCACCTGGTACCAGATATGCCGTAATTCCCTCCATTACCCTGAAAAGCAATGGCGACCAACCAGCCTGTGCTGCTCGTTGAATAGCGTAAAAAGCCAGAACTCCCAAAGCTATCATAAAAAAGAAGAAAGCTGCCACATATAATGCTGCCCATGGTTTGTTCTGCAATTGGTGCAATAAATGTTCGTCATGAGATGCATCATGTGCATCCCCGTGCCCCATTTCCTCACCATGACCTTCCGCAACCGCATGGGCATCCCCATGACCGTCTCCGTGTCCGGCAACAATTGCCTTTGCCTCCTCTACAGTGCTTGGCGCAGCCATAAAACCGATACCAATTCCCAAAACGCCTACAGCCATTAAAATGAAGGAAGCAATTTTTAATCTATTTGAAAAAGTGTACATATTGCTAATATCTAGGTCTTATTTTGTTAAATCTTGTTTCAATTTCATTACGTATTCAGCAACCTTCCAACGCTCTTCAGTATCCAATTGCCCTGCATAGGATCCCATAGAATTCAATCCGTAGTAGATGGCATGATATGAAGTTCCAACTGTAATGTTCCTGGCTACATCAGCATAGCTGGGGACACCCAATATCTTTTCCCTTTTCACCAAGTTACCTTGTCCGTCTCCTTTATCTCCGTGACAAATTGCACAATAAATTGTATATAATTCTTTACCCACAGCTAGATTGGCCTCTTGATTTAGAGAATCCAACGGACTTGGGTTAAGTCTTGCCAATTCCTTTCCTTCCATGGTATTTTCAATTCCGTAAGGTATCCATCCCCTTGCTACGGTATTTTCGGCCGGAAGTCCAGCTTCCATCCCATCTGGAAGAAAATCCACTTTCTGATAGGTCTCATAACCTACGGACTCATACATATTGGGCATGTATTGATAGTTTCTGCTATTCGTGTTTGCACAAGAAGCAACTAATAATACCAAACCAAACAAGACTCCTATTTTGCTAAAACTGTTCATAATATCTATGACTACTTTTCTGTAATATTAATTTCGACTGCTCCCGTATCCATCAACAAATCCTTCAATTCCTGCTCGTTGTCATGAATTTCGATTTCCATTAAAAAATGATCATCTGTTGTTCTTACATCAGGATTTTCAGCTTCTTTAAAAGGCCATAACCTACTTCTAAGATAAAAAGTAATTACCATTAAATGCGCCGCGAAAAATACCGTCAACTCAAACATAATAGGCACAAAAGCCGGCATGTTCTCCAAATAGCTAAAACTGGGTTTACCCCCAATATCCTGTGGCCAATCCTGGATCATAATGTAATTCATCATTACAATTGCCACTGTAAGACCAACACAACCATACAAAAAGGACGTTATTGCAATCCTAGTTGGAGCAAGCCCCATTGCTTTGTCCAAACCATGCACCGGAAAAGGACAATAAACTTCTTCAATATGATGCTTTGCCGCTTTTACCTTTTTAACAGCATGCATTAGCACATCGTCATCATTATAAAAAGCATGTATAACTTTCGACGCCATAATTATTTCTTATTATTTAAAATCTTTGCTTGTCCTGCCCAATCGTCTCTTTGTGCCCTACCAGGGAACGACTCCGTAATAGAATCCAATAGATCATATTCCTTATCTGTCATACGACCAACCTGTGCGAATGTGTATATTCCTATTTGATTCAAGGTAGCTTCCATTTGAGGCCCAATACCCTTGATCTTCTTAAGATCATCCGCGGTCTCCTTGGTAGGATCAAATGTACCTATAGTTCCCAAAAGTTCAGAAACTCCTACTTTATCACCAGCCTTTGGAACAACTTCCCCCATCAACACATCATCAGTGATAGGCTCCTTTTCCTTTACAACTATTTTACTTTTGGATATCTCGTACAAAGGCTTGCCCGCATCCCTCAATTTCTTATACTTCTCTCCAGAGGATTTTAAAATAGACTTCACCTCTGCCTGAGCAATAACCGGGAAAGTTCTAGCGTACAATAAGAACAGTACAAAGAAGAATCCTATGGTTCCGATGAATATTCCTATATCTACAAATGTTGGGGAGAACATTGTCCATGAAGACGGAAGGTAATCCCTATGCAATGATGTTACGATAATTACAAAACGCTCAAACCACATCCCTATGTTTACCACAATAGAAATAAAGAAAGAGAACATGATACTTGTCCTAAGTTTCTTGAACCACATGAATTGTGGAGAGAACACATTACAGGTCATCATTGCCCAATAAGCCCACCAGTAAGGACCGGTAGCCCTGTTCAAGAATGCATACTGCTCGTACTCAACACCGGAATACCAAGCCATAAACAACTCCGTAATATAGGCACAACCTACAATGGAACCGGTCAACATAATTACTATGTTCATCAATTCTATATGCTGTACAGTAATATACGCCTCTAAATGACATACTTTTCTCATGATGATCAACAAGGTGTTCACCATGGCGAAACCAGAGAAAATAGCCCCCGCAACGAAGTATGGAGGAAAGATGGTGGTATGCCATCCTGGTATTACCGACGTGGCAAAGTCAAAGGATACAATGGTATGCACAGAAAGTACCAAAGGCGTGGCCAAACCTGCCAAAACCAAGGAAACCTCCTCAAAACGCTGCCAATCCTTGGCGCGACCCGTCCATCCAAAACTTATTAAACTGTATATCTTCTTCTGGAAAGGCCTCACCGCCCTATCACGTATCATAGCAAAATCCGGCAGCAAACCTGTCCACCAGAATACCAGAGATACCGAAAGGTAGGTTGAGATTGCGAACACATCCCAAAGCAATGGCGAATTAAAGTTTACCCAAAGCGATCCAAACTGGTTAGGGATAGGCAATACCCAATAAGCCAACCATGGACGACCCATGTGGATAATAGGAAACAATCCCGCCTGAACAACCGAGAAAATGGTCATCGCCTCCGCAGAACGGTTAATAGCCATTCTCCATTTCTGTCTAAACAGTAATAGTACCGCAGAGATCAAGGTTCCAGCATGACCAATACCTACCCACCAAACGAAGTTGGTAATATCCCAGGCCCAGCCTACTGTTTTATTTAATCCCCATGTACCGATACCCGTAGATACCGTGTAAATTATACAGCCAACACCCCATAGGAATGCCGCTAATGCAATGGAAAATACAATCCACCAATGCTTATTGGCTTTCCCTTCAACCGGAGCTGCAATGTCCACGGTTACATCGTGGTATCCTTTATCTCCAAGAACTAAGGGTTTTCGTATAGGTGCTTCGTAATGCGACGCCATAATTTAATATATAGTTACGTTCCTTTAATTTGATTAAGCTTCATTCGTATTCCTCACTTTCACGTGATAAAAAACATTTGGTTTAGTCCCAACATGCTCCAACAAGTGATACATGCGGTTACTTTCCTTTAATTTTACAATTTCACTCTCGGCATCATTTACATCCCCAAACTTCATTGCACCATTGCTACAGGCTGCAGAACAGGCGGTTTGAAACTCCCCATCCTTTACAACACGGCCATCCCGTTTGGCATCCAAAATTGTCTTCTGGGTTTTTTGGATACACATAGAGCATTTTTCCATAACACCTCTAGACCTAACGGTAACATCTGGATTGATGACCATCTTACCTAGGTCATTGTTCATGTGGTAATCAAACTCATCGTTCTCATTGTACAAGAACCAGTTGAATCGCCTCACTTTATATGGACAGTTGTTGGCACAGTACCTAGTTCCAACACATCTGTTATAAGCCATATGATTTTGACCCTGACGTCCGTGTGAAGTTGCCGCTACAGGACAAACTGTCTCACATGGTGCATGGTTACAATGCTGGCACATTACAGGCTGGAATGCCACTTGAGGATTGGCTGATGGATCTTCCATTTCACCAAATCCACCCAAGGATCCCTTATCCCCGAACAGGCCATCGAATTCTTCTTTCTTGGTATCATCCTGTGCAAAAGTCTCTTCCGAGCTGTAGTACCTATCGATACGCAACCAGTGCATATCCCTAGATTTTCTTACTTCAGCCTTTCCTACGACCGGTACGTTGTTTTCAGCATGACATGCTATAACACAAGCACCACAACCAGTACAGGCATTCAAATCTATGGACAAGTTGAAGTGATGTCCTATTGATCGGTCAAAACTATCCCACAAATCTACCGAAGTAGCAGGAACTTCCTGATGATCCAATGATACTACAGGAACAACATTCCATTCCTTGGCATCTTTTGTATTAAATATCTCTAAGGTAGTTTCCTTAATAATATCTCCCCTACCCATTAACGTCTTATGCAATTGCACACAAGCAAACTCATGCATCCCAGAAGACTTTTCTATGCTTACCGATTGGGTGTTGGAAAAGTCCTTATACAATGCATAGGCATTCACCCCTGTTTGCATTTCACTTTTCATTCCCACAGTTTTCCCGTATCCAAAAGAAAGTCCCAAAGAACCTGGTGCCTGACCTGGCTGTACAATTACAGGAACACCATCAACAGAAACACCATCAACAGTAAGTTTTACATAACTCCCGTTTAAACCACCATCGGCCACATTTTCATTGACCAAGGCCAATTTCTCCGCATCAGCTTTGGAAACGGTTACATAGTTATCCCAAGAAACTCTGGTTATAGGATCAGGGAACTCTTGCAACCAAGGGTTACTTGCCTGCTGTCCGTCACCCATCCCAACTTTGGAATACAAGGTAAGCTCCATACCTTCTGCCGTAGCACCGGATAAACTTCTGATTGCAGAAGCCAAAGGAACCTCCGCTGTCATTTCCGCTTCTTCCGCTACACTAGGGGCAGCAGCCGCAACAACAGCTTCATCCATTACCGGAGAAGCAACAAAAACACCGTCGTGCAATGCCTGACTCCAGTCACTACCCGCCAATATTCCAGCGTTCCAAGTTTCTTTTATATAATCGTAATAAGTTTTATCACTATCCAACCATTGCAACATAGCCGTTTGGATCTGTCTAGTATCGAACAACTCCTTTATGGTAGGCTGCATTAGGCTATAATGCCCTTTCTTTAATTGGGCATCGCCCCAAGATTCCAAATAATGGTTTGAAGCACCAACGTACTGCACCAATTCTGTAGTCTCATTTCTATTGGTGGAGAAGGCCACTGTTAAATCAACATTCTTGATCCCTTCCGCAAAATCTGCGGCATTTGGTAACGAGTATGCCGGGTTAACCCCGTCCAAAAACAAAGCTCCTACTTTGCCAGCTTTTAAATCGGACAACAAGGCATTAACCGCCATAATATTACCTTGCCTTACATACTTGGGAGCTACAGAATCGAACGCCTTACTTCCCAACATTTCATTAATGGCCAAAACAACCGACTGGGCATTAACATCCTCTATTCCAGTAACAACAACGGCATTTGATTTATTCTTAAGCACCTGGGCCGCCACTGCATCCAATGCAGCTTTTGCACTTTCAGGAAGATTACCGCTACCGGCAGTGCCATTAAGTTTTCCGTAGAAATAGGCCAAGGCCACTTTTTGCTCGGATGGAGTCAAAGGAACCCTTTTATCAGCATTGGCACCGGTCAAGGACATATTGGCCTCGAACTGCACATGCTTGGACATTTTTCCATTTTTAGGAACCCTACCCTTTGAATATCCGCTATCATATCCTCCACCTTGCCAGTCCCCTAAGAAATCGGCACCGAAGGAAACAATGATTTCGGCATTCTCAAAATTGTAATCCGCCAACGCCCTTTCACCGTATTTGGCTTCAAAAGCAGAAAGCGCAGCATCCTCGGATATGGCATCATAAGTAACATGATCCACATTTACGTATGCTTCCTTGAATTCAGCAATCAATCTAGAAGTAGAAGGACTTGCATATGTTTGCGATAATATCGCGATTTTTTTAGTTGAATTTTTTAAAGACCCCAATTTGGATTTTACCGCTGCATCCAAATCGCTCCAAGCAATAGGCTCCCCATTAAAGGTAGGCCCTTGCAAACGAGTACTATCATACAATGACAATACAGAAGCCTGAACACGCGCATTGGCACTACCGCCAATTTTTGCATCGGTATTATTTTCTATCTTAATTGGTCTACCCTCGCGGGTTTTCACCAAAATACTGGCAAAATCAAAACCATTCGCAATGGTAGTGGCGTAAAAATTGGCCACCCCGGGAATAATATTGTCCGGTTTCACCACATAAGGAATAGATTTGGTCACCGGACCCTCACATGCTGCCAATGAAGCCGCAGCCGTACTAAATCCGACGTACTTAAGAAAATCCCTTCTGTTGGTCGAAGATGCCGCCAATGTCTCCTTATCACCCAAGAAATCATCTACAGGAATCTCTTGAACAAATTCATTTTGTCTTAGCGTCTCAACAATGGAATCGTTGGGGTTTAATTCCGCCTCGCTTTTCCAGTATTTTTTGTTTGATGACATATTATATATCTGAAATTATCTTCTAGTTAGTTTGATTAATAGTGACACTTACCACATTCCAATCCACCCATCTGAGCGGCCGTAAGTTTATCTACCCCATATTTTTGGGAAAGTTCAGCATGAATCTTTTCATAATACTCATTACCCTCTACCTTAACATTTGTTTCACGGTGACAGTTTATACACCATCCCATGGTCAGCGGGGAATATTGATACATAATTTCCATTTCCTCAACAGGACCATGACAAGTCTGACACTCAATACCCGCAACAGAAACGTGCTGGGAGTGGTTGAAGTAAGCAAAGTCTGGAAGATTATGGATTCTAACCCATTCTACCGGCTTGGATTCTCCAGTATATTTTTGATTTTCCTCATCCCATCCTACTGCCTTGTACAATTTCTTGATTTCACCAGTATAGAATTCATTGGTATACCCATTTGCCAAATCTTCCTGACTTGGACCCTCTGGATTTCCTTTGTATTCATAAATGGACTTATGACAGTTCATACATACATTTAGGGATGGTATTCCAGAAGTTTTGGAAACCCTAGCAGAAGAGTGACAATATTTACATTCTATGGCATTATCTCCAGCGTGAATTTTATGGGAATAATGAATAGGTTGAATAGGAGCATACCCCTGATCAACACCAACCTGCATCATCCAACCATATGCAAAATAGGCAGCACTCAATAAAAGAAAAATAGAAAACACTAGAACCAAAAATTGATTTTGGGCAAATGCCTTCCAAATTGGCAACCTCTTCTCCGCCAACTCCTTCTCCAAAACCACTCCGTTGGCCTCCGCAATACGTCTTAAGGTTTTGTTTACCAAAACCAACATCATCACCAACAGGGCAAAAACCAAGGCCAGTGCACCCAATATAATCTCATTGGAAATACCGGAGGAACCTCCACCACCTTGCGCACCATCGGCAACTGCAACAGGAGCCACAGCTACTACAGGAGGAGCATCGGTGTAAGCCAGGATATCATCAATATCCTGATTGGACAATAACGGGAAAGGTGTCATTGCCGCCTGATTGTACTCATTGTAAATTTTCAAGGCGTCGGCATCCCCGGCTTTGATCATTGCAGGACTGTTCTTTACCCACTGATAAAGCCACTCCTTATCATACTTTTCAGTGACTCCCGCCAAGGCCGGACCTGTCATCTTTTTGTTCAAAGCGTGACACGCGGCACAATTCTGGTTAAACAACTGTTTACCCTTAGCAGCATCACCTTCACCCGATGAAGCCACAGCAGATTCTTGAGCAAGAAGGGAATTTGAAAGCAGTAATACTACTACCAGACTGACACCTAAAACTTTAGAAATTAGATTGCGGTATGGAACCTTTTTCATATTAAAAATATTTCTATCGAAAGTTTGGCATGATATTTATACATTCACAATAACAAATAGTTTGACCATGCTCAAATTGATGGCAAAAATACGCATTAGACTTTATTTGGGAAATGTTAAGGTATTGATAATTTATAATTTATACCAATTCTAAATAAAAATAAAATCTTTTGATTGATTCTGAATAATTTACATTTGTACTGTCTAAATTTCATAACATAAATACCCTATGAAAACCATTTCTTTTACCCTTATTTTAGCCTGTTCCGTATTTTATTGCCACGGACAACAGGGCAATATCAACATTCAGCAAGACGAAAAGATCACAAACCTACTTGGAATCTACAAATCTGTGAATGAAAACAGCAGCCATTATAGAATTCAGGTTGGATTTGGCTCCTTTCAGGAAGCAGAAACCCTGAAGGCCAATGTAGATAAGGATTTCCCCGATTGGCCCACAAAAATAGATTTTGAATCCCCGAGCTACAGGGTTAGGATAGGAAGATTTAAGACCCAATTGGAAGGGGAGCGAAAACTTATAGAAGTAAGGCAAAAATATCCGAGTGCCATGCTCTTAAAACCAGAAAAAGCGACCAATTAGGTCGCTTTTTTCTTTTATAGTTTACTCTTTATATAAGGAATATCCGGCTATTTCAATTTCTTCTTAACAGCCACTTCCTGGAATGCTTCCACGATATCCAACTCCTGAATATCATTATAATTTTTAACCTGCAATCCACAGTCATAACCTTTGGACACCTCTTTAACATCGTCCTTAAACCTCTTCAGTGAAGATAACTCTCCCGTGTAGATAACCACACCGTCCCTGATTAATCTAATACTTGAATTTCTAAAGATCTTACCACTGGTCACCATACAACCTGCAATGGTACCCACTTTGGATATTTTAAAGGTTTCACGAATTTCCGCCGTTCCTGTAATCTCTTCTTTCATTTCAGGCGACAACATACCCTCCATAGCATCCTTAAGATCATTGATGGCATCATAAATAATAGAGTACATTCTAATATCTATTTCTTCTTTCTCGGCCACCTGTCTGGCATTGCCCATAGGTCTCACATTAAATCCAATGATAACCGCATCCGAAGCAGAAGCCAACAATACGTCCGATTCCGTAATTGGACCAACCGCTTTATGGATAATATTAACCTGTATTTCGTCTGTAGACAATTTCTGGAACGAATCTGTCAAGGCCTCCACGGAACCATCCACATCCCCTTTAAGGATTATGTTCAATTCTTTAAAGTCGCCCAACGCAATACGTCGTCCAATCTCATCCAAAGTAATATGTCTTTGTGTCCTAACCGATTGCTCACGCAACAATTGGGATCTCTTGGTAGCAATTTGCCTAGCTTCACGTTCATCTTCCAGAACGTTGAACTTATCCCCTGCTTGAGGAGCCCCGTCCAATCCCAATATAGATATTGGTCTTGACGGCCCTACTTCCTTAATACTATTGCCTCGTTCATCGTGCATAGCCTTTACCTTACCACTGCAAGTTCCGGCCAAGACGTAATCACCTATTTTCAAAGTACCCGCCTGAACAAGTATAGTTGATACATATCCTCTACCCTTATCCAAAAAGGCTTCCACTACGGTACCTGAAGCCAACTTATTAGGATTGGCCTTCAATTCCAGAAGTTCAGCTTCCAAAAGTACTTTTTCCAACAACTCCTTAACTCCAAGCCCTGTTTTGGCCGAAATATCATGGGACTGTATCTTACCACCCCAATCTTCCACCAATAGGTTCATTTGGGCTAGACCGTCCTTAATCTTTTCAGGGTTGGCAGTAGGCTTATCAATTTTATTGATTGCAAAAATTATAGGAACACCCGCTGCTTGCGCATGGCTTATGGCTTCCTTGGTCTGTGGCATAATATCATCATCCGCCGCAACTACAATAATAGCTATATCCGTAACTTGTGCACCACGTGCACGCATTGCGGTAAACGCCTCGTGACCGGGAGTATCCAAGAAGGATATCATTTGACCATTTTCCAAAGTTACCCCGTAAGCACCAATGTGCTGGGTGATCCCTCCGCTTTCTCCGGCAATTACATTTTCCTTTCTTATATAATCCAGCAATGAAGTCTTACCGTGATCCACGTGTCCCATTACTGTAACAATCGGAGCTCTTGGCTTCAAATCTTCCGGAGAATCCACTTCCTCCACAATACTTTCTTCCAAGTCGGCGGTTACAAATTCTACCTCATAACCAAATTCATCGGCCACAATGGACAAAGTCTCCGCATCCAATCGCTGGTTCATGGTTACCATGATTCCAAGGGACATACATGCAGATATAATTTTAGTAGTAGGCACATCCATCATGGTAGCCACCTCACTGGCGGTAACAAATTCCGTAACCTTTAATATTTTACTTTCCAGTTCCTGTTGCTCCAGGTCCTTTTCAGTTTGTTGACGGTGCTGATCCCGCTTATCCCGTCTATACTTGGCACCTTTCCCTTTTTTGGATTTACCTTGAAGTTTCTCCAAGGTTTCCCTCACTTGTTTCTGTACATCTTCCTCGGTAGGTTCTACCTTGGCATTCGACACAAAACGCTGACCGGGAGCCCTCCTTACAACAGGACCTCTTCCTTTTGCCGCTGGCGGTCTGCTCGTAGAGTCAGTACCAGGTTTGGAAACAATACGCTTCCTTCTTTTTTTCCTATCGGAAGCATCACCAGGTTTTGGTGCTTCTTTTTTCTTTTTGGGCTTTTCAAATTTTGTGAGGTCTATTTTGTCCCCCATAATTTTTGGGCCACTTAGTTTTTGATACTTGGTAGCAATGACCTCATTTTCCCCCGAAGCATCCTGTTCCGCAGGAGCCTCATCCTTCTTCTCTTCCTTCTTCTCTTCCTTCACCGCCTTAACCTCTTTAACCTCTTCTGGTTTAACGGTTTCAGGTTTTGGAGCCACTTCTTCCTTCTTAGCCTCAGAAACTTCCACTTTCTCTGGAACTTCTACCTTAGGCTCTTCCTTGGCTACTATTTCAGGAGTCTTTTCCTCTACTTTTTCAGGAGCTTTTTCCGGTGCTTTTTCAGGAGCCGCCTCTTCCGCTTTAACCGGTTCGACAGGCGCTGGTTTTTTGCCCGCATCCAAATCTATCTTTCCGACAGTTTTTGGACCAGCAAGTTCCACTCGACCTTTGATAATATTATCTTTCTCGGCCCTCTTTTCCCTTGCAAGCTTTTTCTCTTCCTGCTCTTGCTCCAGTTGTAATCTTATAGCTTCTTTTTCCTTCCTCTTTTCTTCACCCACCTCTTTGGACGCAACTTTCTTGCTCATGTCCGTTTGGAACTCGTCCAATAGAACTTGATACACCTCATTGGATATTTTAGTGGTAGGCCGTGCATCTATATCATGCCCTTTGGACGCGAGATAGTCTACCGCACGGTCCAATGAAATATTAAGTTCTCTTAGGACTTTATTAAGCCTTATCGTTGCATTATCCGCCATAAAAAAAAATTCCTATTCTTGTAATTTACTGCTAATATATAGTTTAATCTTCTAATTCTTCCTTAAGAATTCGCACAACTTCCAAAATTGTTTCCTCTTCCAAATCGGTTCTTTTTACCAAATCATCCACATCTTGTTCCAAAACACTTCTGGCAGTATCCATACCTATTTTCTTGAATTCCTCAATGATCCATGCTTCTATTTCATCGGAGAACTCGGTAAGCTCAACATCTTCTTCAACACCTTCACGGAACACATCGATCTCATAACCAGTTAATTGTCCTGCCAATCGAATATTGTGACCCCCTCTACCAATAGCCTTGGAAACTTCCTCTGGCCTAAGATACACCTGAGCGGTCATTTTCTCGTCGTTCAATTTCACTGAAGACACCCTGGCAGGGCTCAAAGCCCTGGTAACCAACAACTGTGGGTTACTGGTCCAGTTTATTACGTCTATATTTTCATTGCCCAATTCACGGACAATTCCATGGATCCTGGATCCTTTCATTCCCACACAGGCACCTACCGGATCAATACGATCATCATAGGAATCTACTGCCACTTTTGCCTTTTCCCCTGGTATTCTAACCGCCTTTTTAATGGTTATTAGACCATCGAAAACTTCAGGGATTTCCTGGAAGAACAATTGCTCCAAAAACAAAGGAGAGCTTCTGCTCATAATTATAGTAGGCTTGTTGCCCTTAAGTTCAACACTCTCTATTATTCCACGCACATTATCTCCCTTCCTAAAGAAATCGGACGGGATCTGCTTATCCTTTGGTAAAATGATCTCATTCCCCTCATCATCCAAAAGAATAATGGCCTTATGTCTAATATGATGTACCTCTGCGGTATAAATCTCACCTTCAAGATCCTTAAATTGCTTGTAGATCGTGGTATTATCGTGCTCGTGAATCTTCGAAATAAGATTTTGCCTTAAGGCCAAAATAGCCCTTCTTCCAAGATCTATCAATTTTACTTCCTCGGACACATCTTCACCCACCTCAAAATCAGGCTCAATTTTTCTGGCTGCAGAAAGCGATATCTCTTCGTTTGGATCTTCTACTTCCCCGTCTTCAACCACAACCCTGTTTCTCCAAATCTCCAAATCCCCTTTGTCCGGGTTTATAATGATATCGAAATTGTCATCGGAACCAAACTTCTTCTTTAACGCATTCCTAAAAACATCCTCCAAAATCGCCATTAGCGTTACCCTATCTATGAATTTATCATCTTTAAATTCCGAAAAAGATTCGATTAGCGCAATATTTTCCATTTTTGAACTACAATTAAAATTTTAATACAACTTTAGCTTCCTTAATATCAGAAATTGCAATTTGCTGCTTTTTCTGAACCGTAATTTTCCCTTTTCCAATGGGTTTGGGTTCCCTATCTTTCCACTCCAGGGTAATACTATCCCCTGATGCCTCTGTTAACTTGCCTTCAAATTCCCCATCCTGGGTCTTGACTTCAAGCTTTCTACCTATATTTTTTGTGTACTGCCTAGGCAACTTAATCGGAGAAGCCGCTCCCGCAGAAGCTACTTCCAAGGAAAAATCCTCTTCCTCCCGGTCCAAATTGTGTTCTATGGCCCTACTAACATTCATGCAATCCTGCAAGGTAACACCATGGTCACCGTCCAAGGTTATCTTTATTTTATTATCTGCGGATATTGAAAAATCCAATAAAAAAAGTGATTGATTCTCCTTTAACGCTTCCTCTAAAAGTGCAGTAACTTTATCCTTCAACATATACTTCGGTTTTATTAAACATCTGCTCTAAATCTGAAATCTACCTGCTCCAGAACATAACGTAAAGCTGTTTTCTTACCGTGCCGTTTAATCAAAGTATAGTAATAAAAGAGGGGACAAAATGTCCCCTCATGAATACTTTATATTCTTTCAGCACGGCAAATATACATAATTTTTAGATTCTACAATAATCTAAGTTATTTATTCTAAAAAAGATACGGGAAATTCCCGCTCCTTATTCAGCGTCTTTCCTTTAATTTCAATAACTTTATCAAAACCACTACACCTATATTTCAGGTTGATCCTTTACCTTGACACCTGGCCTTTTCACTAAAATTTTCATTTCACGCACTTTTGTATTGTGTATTGCAAATAGCATAAAAAAATGTAAAGATAAAATCGATCAGGACATACAAGTCCATCCAAATCCGACCAAGACAAATTCATTGGCAACCTCCCTTTTTCGACCCAATTCTTGATGTTCTGCTAAATTACCATCATACATTGAGTAAAATCAAGTAGTCATTCATAAGGATTCACCATATTTTTAGACTTCCAAACCAGATAAGTATCCAATGATAAAATCAACCAAACTATTCAACTTTTTAATGGCGTGCCTCATTAGTTGCAACGTTCTTGCGCAAACGCCTTTTGAAAATCCAATAAAAAAACAAGGTCGGCTCAACTCCCCATTAGTTGAGACCTCTCCCTTTGTTTTCCAAAATAAATTATACCTCTTGGAGAACAACCAATACTTCTGGGATGTGGAAGGGGCCAAACCGGGAGATTATTTTCATGAAGATGAAATACGAATAAGGGACCTCGAATCGGGGAAACTAATTTCTGTCCCTTTAAAAAATCATGGTTTCGGAACAGTATTGACCTGGAAGGACACCGTCTATGTTTTCGCCGGAAATTACGGAAATGGAAAGCCCTGGCGACAGATGACAGAGATCACCATGACCAGTTCAAAAGATTTGAAAAGTTGGACAAAGCCCCGAACTGTCTTTAGGGCCTCAGGGAAAGAGTTCTTTTTCAACACCGCGGTATGCAGGGGAAAGGATAAGTTTATCATGCTTTACGAGACCAATGACCCCAAGTGGAAACCTTTTACGCTCCGATATTTGGAATCGACGGACCTGATTAACTGGAAGGAAATTCCAGATGCCATTTATGGAACCAACAAATATGTTGGTGGTCCTGCTTTATACTATGAAGGGGACTGGTATTATACCCTCTACCTTGAGGCACTTAACAAATCATGGGAAACGCATATTACACGCTCAAAAGATTTGGTCCAATGGGAGGATGCACCTAAAGACAGGCCTTTCGTTACTTTTGACCCAACCCACTTTAACATGCCTTTGACCGACCCCAAAATCAATGAAAACAATGCTTCTGACGTGGAACTGTGTTATTTTAGGGACAAAACTATTCTGTATTTCACAGGAGGAAATCAACAAATTGCCGGTGATTTGCAATGGGCCACTTATGAAGGAACCCCAAAGCAATTGTTCGAGCATTTTTTCGAGGATAGCGAAAAGAACATAGAGGCACCGCCGGAACACAAAGGCAGTTGGACACCTGTTCTTACCGCTCCTCAGGAACAAACAATGAATGGAAAAAACCCCACATTTGAGGCAACCAATAAACCCTCCCCTCAACAACTTGCATTTCAGGAAAGACAATTAGGCGCATTTATTCATTATGGCCCTGCAGCCTATATTGAATCCGATATGATGTCCGTACCCGCTGCCGATGTTTTTAACCCTTCCCAATTGGATGCCGAGCAATGGGTGAGAACTGCCAAATCCTTTGGCGCCAAGCATATAGTTTTAACAGCAAAACATCATAATGGCTATTGCCTGTGGCCAACCGAAACTACGGATTATTCCATAAAAAAATCACCTTGGAAAAAGGGCAAAGGCGATGTTGTTGCTGAATTTGTCAAGGCTTGTCGGAAATATGATATCGAAATTGGCCTATATGTTTCAGGAGGCGATAAGCATTTTGGATGCAGCAGTACACCAGATCCACAGGGTGAAAGAAAAATTGTAGGGGATATCCACAGGTACTTTCCTGTATTTATGGAACAACTAAGAGAACTACTGACCAACTATGGTGAGATTTCATACCTATGGTTCGATGGCGCCTACGATCCCTTTGGATGGGATGTAATGGACCCTAAAACCATGCAACCTCTTGGAACTGCCTATGGAGATGCTATACACTCCATGGTAAAGCATTTACAGCCCGATGCCGTAATAATGGGAGGCACAAAACCGGATGTAAGATGGTCAGGAAGTGAACAAGGATGGGCCGCATATCCCTTAGAAAATATTGTAAGACCAGGAGAAGGGCTGGAAATGTGGGTGGGCCCGCAAAATGCCGGATGGATCCCTGCAGAGGCCAACCTTCATACCAGAAGTACCTGGTTTTGGACACCGGATTCGGACAAAACATTGCGGGATATTCCTTTCTTAAAGAAGGTATATTTTGAATCCATCGGAAGAGGCGCCAACCTCCTTGTTAATATGACACCGGACACCACTGGCCTTATTCCAAATGCCGAAGTGAAGCGATTATCCGATTTTGGCAAAACGCTGGAAGAGACTTTTGCAACACCTTTGGGCAGTACCTCCTCAATAGTTGATCAACCCAACAACCACCTTGTTATTGATTTTCACAATAAGCAAAAAGTAAATCTATTGGTATTGGAGGAAGATATACAACATGGCCAACACATCAATGCCTATAAAGTTGAAGCGTATCTTGATAAGGAATGGAAAACTATTGCAGAAGGTCAAAGTATAGGCAGGAAGCGCATTCAAACTTTCCCTGCTACCAAATCCACTAAACTTCGAATTACTTTGGATGGGGAAGATGATAGGATGTTTATTAATAATTTTACAGTTTATTTTTCGGAAAAATAAACTGTAAAATTAGAATCAATTTAGAAAACCGGATGGAAATAAGGGACTTAAGTCGCATCTATCCATTTTATGGCTGAATATGCACCCTTATAGCTCCAATTAATGGATTATTTTGCGCCACCTTGACTTATAAGCATCCTTCGTTTATACACCTCTAAAATTGTTCTATCCGAGCCCAACTCTATATCATCCTCCGAGAAACTGGTAAGATAAATCTTTTGATCACTTCTGCGCTTATAATCATAAGTAATATAAATAGTCCCATCAGCCGTTTGTTGACCATCTGGGTAGGAAACATCTTTTCTTTGGTCCAGCAATAATCCATCGGACCAGGTAAATCCATCATCTTTAGATATAAAAGCCATGAGGTGAGATCGTCCAATTTTCATATCAATTGGCCCATGTTTTACTAGCAAAAGATTTCCAGAATTAAGTCGATAAATAAAGAATCTAGCCGTTGGATGTTGAATTTTGGAAGGTATTAGTGGGGTCCATGAATACCCCTTGTCCTCTGAAACACTTTCCCCTATCCCATATTTGGTTCGAACAAGCATCCATAATGTTCCATCCTTTCTTTCAACGATCATGTGTTCATCAGCATTACGCGCCAATTCTGGAACGTTAACAGCCCCCCGTACTTGCCAGCTTTTCCCATGATCAACTGATACAACTGCTTTTGCGCCATCGTTTATTTGCCATGTTGAAACTGGTAAAACCCATTCACCTGTAGATAATACGATTGGCTTACACATCATAATACCATCAACAATTCGTTTAGGGGTGGGCCAAGTTGGATTACTTTCTTCTGCATCATCAATAGTCAAAACCCAAACACCAGTATTAATGCCATCGTAATGTTTATCCATCTCCTTATGAATTGATTGAGACCAAAAAATCCAGAGTTTACCTGCAGGATCAATCCATATTTCTGGATCAAAAGCCCTAACAGGGCCCTGTTTATCAGAATCTATCACAAGTACTTCTTCCCAGGTCTGCCCATTATCTCCACTATTAGAAACAACTACATAATTATTAGCATCTTCCCCTGGCGTTATTCCGGAATACCATGTTGCCCACATTCGCCCTTTAGGGCTAACAGCGAGGCTAGAAATACCACTAAATTTTCTGTTTTCGGGTGAATAATACTCCACGGATGATGGATTCTTTATTAATTTGGGCGGATCAAGGAAGGTTTTATCCCTTTGGCCTAAACACAAATTATGCAACATTGTGGATATAAGTAACAGGTAGCAAGCTTTTAAATTCATCATACTTTTTAGTTTTTATAAATCAAAAATTTGAATAGTAGCCAAGGCGTTATAGTTACTTTTCCGTCATTGCCTTAACATTAAAATACGTACCCACAATTTCACTTTTCCAATGATCGTTTGGGTTGGTACGGGAATACACTACCAGCAAAATGTCCGGGGCTACTTCCGTCGCTGAAACATAATTTCCGCAATCCGGAGGATAAAGATCGTTGTAGAATGGTATAATTGGACCCCAGGTATCACTCTCCCCTTCATTAAACATTATCCAATTGCCAGGCCTACCATAGGTCAAGGCCGTAATCCCATTTTTCATTAGAGTTGCATCTGGCCAAACACCATGGGAAGTTATGGGATCCGGAATACTCCAGTTTTTACCACCATCAACAGATACCGACTTATAAATAGGTGTTTGTTGTCCAAAACTGAAAGGCATTTTATTATCCCAATCATTGTTATTAAAGCTACCCAAGGAAGCTTGGTAACTTGCACCCGACCTCATGAAGCAGTTGATTTTACCATCGGGAAGAACCAGCAGGGATGCCTCATTAAAACCTTCTCCCCTATTATCTTCTGACATATCAAAGGCCACCGTTGATAGATAATGCCAAGTCTTACCTCTATCCGAGGATTTTAGGACAATGTCTCGAAATTTATTCTCAAGGGTATTCTTGACTCCACTTCTGAGATACATACTCATAAGCAGACTGCCATCATCAAGCCCAACAATATTGCGGCATAAAACCCCCGACCAATCCTTAAATCTTTCAGGCAGATAAACTCTTGCAGGATCACTTACCCTAGTTAATCCATTATCCTTTGAACGAAAAAAATTAGCTTCCAAAACTCCTTCTTCATCGGTCTTTTGCAAAGAGATTTCCGGTCTTCCCGCGCTAGTCGAACCTCCCGCCTGATTATCCGATTGAAACATGACTACTTCCCCATCCGGATCAGGGTACTGGTAGGTAGAATTTTCTAGAATATGGGCTACCTGGAGCCAAGTCTTTCCACCATCACTGGAACGCCTGTCAAAAACCTGAATATCCCCATTATTGAATTTAAAAACACTGCCGGCAGGGCAGAAAAATTCTTGTTCGGGAACAATTACATGGGTTTCCCCTCTGATCACCTTAACGCCCGGAACATAACTCACCCTAGACTTGACCTTCTCAAATTCAGGATTAAAATCAGATGGCGATTTGCTTGCACTGGCAAGCTGTTCTCTTTTATGTTTCTGAGCAAGTGAACTGGTTGTGGAAAAACAAATTATAGTTAGGCATAGATAAACACCAAGCCTTGAAAAGTTTCGTAAATTCATATTAGTACTCTCTTTATTAATACGGTCGCTTTTTTTTGATACAACAACTTGTTGGCGCCAATAGGTAAAACAACATTCCTTATTTAAACGATTAAGCAAATTTCATGAAAGTATCTCTTTTATTATTTTTGAATAAAAGTGGGAATATAATATGAAACACTCCATATACCAACTTTCATCGAAATTTTTTTTGGAAATTAGATGTATGCCTTTTATAAACTTATAACAATGCAAATGTTGTTGATGCCGAACAAAAAAAATATCCAACCAACAATTTTCTACGGAAAAGCTGTCAGTAACAAGAATACGATTTAAAAAAATCGCCATGGTTTGTGGATTATAAAATGTTACTGTCTTACTGAAAGAGAAGTTGGGATTATGCCAAATTTCTGGTATTTGAATATTTATGCAAATAATAATCTTTACAAAAATCAAGGATCAATCCTAAAAGTTGTGTATGAATTAGAAAAAGATAGGATAGACTTGCCCAGAGTTTGTGTTCTGTTCATTTTTTGCATCGCCCAAAAAACGAACCAAAAAACGCTAGGGTGATTTTAAATTTCTTTAAATCTACGCACTTTCCACGGCCGCACCGTCCAGACCGCTTTCACTTGGGTGAAATGCTCTTTGGACGGCTACCAACACCCAACGCGGAAACCGCTTGATTTAAAACGAAATTGAAAATAGGCCGTTCCTATGTTCCGTAAACCTAAATAATGTAGATAAATCATTATCATTAATTTAATGCTATTGAACATTGTCTTCAAAGCCTATGGTCTGGTTGGTCTTCTTCCGTAGTGGAGATGTCATGGCCGTTAAGAATTATTGAAGCCTTGGAGATGATTTAGGCCATGGAAGCGGTCCATAAAATCCCAAGATTTTAGGGGCCACCTAGTGAAGAAGGGTCTTTTCTCCTGCCCGACGGCAAGGCGGGTTTGTTTCGTTTTCTTTGGACAAGCAAAGAAAATGAAAGAATAATTTTAACAAAAATTTCATTCGATTTTGCCCAATAAACAAAGCTAAAATCAAAAAACACGAAATATTATGTTCATCCTAATTTTTGAAGAAACACAACAAATAAGCATGGGATCAATCCCAAAAGTTGT
>NZ_JAHKPO010000007.1 GCF_018860365.1 Arenibacter algicola | reverse complement strand
CAATAATTGTTCTTGATCCTAAGCATGATCCAAAATCAATTCTGATTTACCTTGAAATAAAAAATCCCCTGATTTTATTAAAATCAGGGGATTACTATGTTGGCCTACTAGGACTCGAACCTAGAACGACTGGACCAAAACCAGCTGTGTTACCAATTACACCATAGGCCACTACCTCGTTTGAGCGTGCAAATTTAAAACAAAGTTTTATATGCACAAATATTTTTGAGTCATATTCTAAAAAAATAGAGAAATATTCTACAACAACCTGCAATGCAAAGGGTTCCTGCAATATTTTAAAGTACTCTTTAAAAGGAACACTCCTTTGCATTCCCTACATTGGCCTCTCTATTGAAGCCACCTTGCCCCATATATCATGTTAAAGGTTTATGAAATATATATCCCATTATCTATTTAAATTAGTAAATTCGCCCCTCGGACAAACGACAAACCGCATGTTTTCAAAAAATTTCAAAAAATGGGATACCATCACAGGATGGTTTGTTTTTTTTATAGCCCTTATTACCTACGGAATAACCGTTGAACCTACTAGCAGTTTTTGGGATGCTGGTGAATATATTTCAACAGCGGCCAAACTACAGGTAGGGCATCCACCAGGAGCACCTTTGCTACAAATGATCGGGGCTTTTATGGCCATGTTCGCCCTGGAACCCACCCAGGTTGCAAAGATGGTAAACCTCGTTTCCGGGGTTTCCAGTGCCTTCACTATTCTTTTTATGTTTTGGACCATTACCAACCTCACAAGAAAACTTATATCCAAAGAGGAAGTCATAACCAACAGCAAAGCTTTGGCCATTTTAGGAAGTGGCATCGTAGGCTCCTTGGCCTTTACCTTTTCTGATAGTTTTTGGTTCAACGCAACAGAAACCGAAGTCTACGCAATGGCCAGTTTAATTATGTCCCTACTGCTCTGGCTAGGATTAAAATGGGTAGATGACCTGGAGAACCCACGAGGCAATAAATGGATAATACTTATTTCTTTTGTGGTTGGACTTACCTTTGGGATCCAGTTCATGGGCTTCTTGGCGATACCTACAATAGGTTTATTGTACTACTTTAAAACCTACAAGACCACAACAATAAAGAATTTTCTTTTGGCCAATATTATTGTAGTTGCCATATTGATGCTGGTCTATAAATTTTCATTGACCTATGTACTAAAAGTTTTTGGTTGGAGTGAGGTGTTTTTCATCAACACCATTGGCCTGCCATTTAACTCGGGAACCATTATTATGGGCCTCATTTTTATAGGTGTTTTCTATTGGGGGTTACGCTACACGCGCAACAACAACTATACCGTAGCCAACACCATTGTGCTCTGTCTAATGTTTCTATTTTTAGGGTTCTCTTCATGGCTAATGCTTCCGATTAGGGCAAATGCCGATGTGGTCATCAACGAAAACGATCCTGCGGATGCCAGATCTTTGTTGGCCTATTACAACCGTGAACAATACCCTGGAGTGGACAGCCCTGTTTATGGCGCCTATTACTCGGACACTTTTGCCCCTGCAGGGGATGAAAAGGACGAGAAACCCAAATACGAAAAAGACCTAAAGGCCGGAAAATATATTATTGTAAACAACTATAAGGATGCGCTGCAAGGACCAAACTCCGATCACGTAGGACTCTTGCCAAGGATGTGGAGCGAACAGAATGCAGAAAATTACATGAAGTATTTTGACCCGCTGACCTTTAGGATAAAATCTGATTATCTTGGGAACAACGAACTAAGGGAAGCCGTAAACCAATTTAAGGACGGTTACGCCAAGGGAGAAATAGACACTTCCCAATATATAAGATTCCTTAGGGAGTTTAGTGAATATATAGATGTACAACCCCCTACAGTAATGCAAAATATAAAATACATGTTCCAATTTCAATTTGGCTATATGTACTGGCGTTACTTTATGTGGAATTTTGTTGGTAAGCAAGATGATATTCAAGGAAGGTATGACAACCATGGAAATTGGCTAAGCGGTATAAACTTTGTTGATAATGCAAGGTTAGGCAGTCAGGAGAACCTTCCCAGCGATATTAAGAACAATAAAGGCAGGAACACCTATTTCTTCCTCCCCTTACTACTTGGCATTATTGGCCTAATCTTCCAAATAAGCAAAAACCCCAAACAATTTTGGGCTTTGTTCGTGTTCTTTATGTTTACGGGTATTGCCATCCAGTTTTACACCAATCCGGCCATTTTTCAGCCTAGGGAAAGGGATTATTCCCTGGTGGGCTCCTTTTATGTTTTTGCCCTATGGATAGGCCTGGGCGTATATGGACTTTTTGATGAATTCCAAAAGCTTTTGAGCCCCAAAATATTGGCTCCCGGAATTACTATCCTTTGTCTTTTGGCGGTTCCAGGAGTAATGGCATTCCAAAATTGGGATGACCATGATAGATCCAATAGGTACACTGCCAAATCTACCGCAAAGGCCTATCTGGAATCAACCAAGGAAGACTCGGGTGCTATTTTGTTCACTATAGGGGACAACGACACTTTCCCACTGTGGTACGCCCAAGAAATTGAAGGCTACAGAACGGATGTACGCGTGGTAAACACTAGCCTTTTTGCCACAGATTGGTACATAGACCAAATGAAAAAGAAAGCCTACGAAAGCGAGCCAATTCCCTCTCAGCTTACCCATAACGAATACAAATGGGGGTCTAGGGATGCCATATACTTTAATGAGCTTACCGAAAGCAGATGGGACATAAAAGACTTTATGAACTGGGTAGGGAGTGACAAGGAACAAACCAAATTTAGAAGCATACTACAGAAGAAAGGTGCGGATCTAAGCCAGTATTCCGAAAGCAATTTGGATGTTGTCTACTATCCGACCAATAAAATTAGGGTTCCGGTAAACAAGAAAAATGTTCTGGAGAGTGGTTTGGTCAAAGAAAAAGATTCGGCACTAATTGTGGATTATATTGATATTGACTTACCAAAAAGTGCGCTGCCCAAAAACCGAATCCTGATGTTGGACATCATTGCCAACAATGACTGGAAACGCCCCATATACTTCTCCGGGGGAAGTTTTGATGCCGCAGAATACATTTGGATGAAAGATTATCTTCAATTGGATGGCCTGGTTTACAAACTGGTACCTATTAAAACAACAAATAGAAGTTCTTATGAGATGGGCAGAATAGACGCCGATCTTATGTACGATATTGTAAAAAAATGGGATTGGGGCAATGCTGGAAGCCCGGATATTTATCACGACCCCCAAACCCGCACACAGGCACTTTCCTTTAGAGGTAACTTAGCACGGCTTACCGAAACTTTGATAGACGAAAACAAGATTGAAAAGGCGAAGGACGTCATCAATATTGCTATGGAAAATATGCCTGTTGAATATTTCGGGTATTACGCTTTTGTAGAACCGTTTATAGATGGGTACTTTAAGGTAGGGGAAACCAAAAAAGCTAGGGATCTATTTCAAAAATTAAAAAATATCTACCAGGAACGTTTGGACTATTATGCCAATTTACCTTTTGAGGAACAGCGGATGTTCCTGGACGAAATTATTCCCGACCTGGAGGCCTACAGTAGAAATATCGACATTTTAA
Organism: Arenibacter algicola; assembly: GCF_018860365.1. Taxonomy (GTDB): domain Bacteria; phylum Bacteroidota; class Bacteroidia; order Flavobacteriales; family Flavobacteriaceae; genus Arenibacter; species Arenibacter algicola_B. Next base: position 318,419 of record NZ_JAHKPO010000007.1, on the reverse strand, counting down.
TTACCAACCAGGATCAGGAAACTGCCGAAAAGGAAACCCTCATCTTCAACGAATACATAGAGAAGTTTGAACGCTTTTATCGCAACGACCCAATGGAGGGCATACAAGCTCCAACTTCCGATCCTGACCTAATGGATTCATCGGCCATAGATGCTATACCGGAAGAACAATTGGACAGCATAGTAGTTCCGGAATAAAAGACACAAAAAAAACCGAGACTTAAGTCTCGGTTTTTTTATATACTGTTTAATAAGTTATAGATACTCATTGAGTATCCCAATAAGGGTATTTGCATCCTGCTCCCCACTTTGCCTCCAAACCATTTCACCTTTCTTGTATATCATCAAGGTCGGCAGGCCCTTCACCCTCAATGCCTGGGAAAGCTCTTTATTCTTATCCACATCAATCTTAATAACCTTGCCCTTATCGCCCAAGGCAGCGGCAACATCCCGTAGTACAGGGTGCATGGCTGTTGACTGTTCGTTCCACTCTGCGTAAAAATCCAATAACACAGGAACATTGATATCAATTAATTCACCAAATTTAGACATATACTATACATTGGGTTATAAATCAAAAATAAGAAAAAATGTTAAAATACAACTAGTGCTATCGTTTTTGTCGACAAGGTAGTAGTTAAAATCAGGTTAACGACCTCTTTTTTAAGGTAATCACAGTTATTTCCGGCCATATACCAACTCTTCCAGGATATCCCAAAAATCCAAATCCACGGTTTACATTTATCATCTGCCCCATTTCCTCATATACTCCCGCCCAATATTTATACCTCCATTTGGCCGGGCTCCATTTTATCCATCCTGGAATTTCTATCCCAAATTGCATGCCATGGGTATGTCCACTTAAGGTGAGATGATAGTGATAATCATCTTTTAACACTTGATCTTCCCAATGGGAAGGGTCATGGCTCATTAAAATTTTAAAATCATCCTTGTTAATATTGGAGACAGCCTTTTTAAGGTCGCCAGCTTTTTTAAATCCTCCCCTTCCCCAATTTTCAACGCCGATCAAAGCAATTCTATCCTCTCCTTTTTGCAAATACCTACTATCATTGAGCAATAGATCAAAACCCATTTCTTTTTGCAAATTTTTTAGATCGCTTAAGTTGTTCCTCTTAGCTTCTTCCGTCTCCCAATCCACATAATCCCCATAATCATGATTCCCCAGCACTGAAAACTTACCGTCCTTTGCACTTAATGTTGAAAACAGGCCTTTCCATGGCAACATTTCCTCTGCCATGTTGTTCACCATATCCCCTGTAAAAAGCAACACATCACTTTTTTGCTTGTTTATCAAGTTTATTGCGTATTTAATTTTCTCCCTATTATCAAAACTACCACTGTGCACATCCGATATTTGGGTTATTTGATATCCATCGAAGCTATTGGGCAAGTCATCGAATTCCAAATTATACTTAAGCACTTTAAAATTATACTTCCCCTTAACCATCCCATACAACAATGCCGAGAATGGCAAAGCGGCAATCCCCATGGCAAGGGTACTTAAAAAACGTCTTCGTTGGGGGAGGCTGAATTCTTTGGTCCCGCCAAATATTTTGTGATAGCTTGCCGTAAGAAACCTAAAAATATCTTCGGAGAATAAAAATACAATGGTAATCAACATAAAAGTAAGTATTGCCAAAAGGAGACCAAAAGCATAACTTTTTGGAACACTCAATACCCTACCAGGGTCATCGCCCATAGTAAACTGATAGATGAAATTCCCTAAAACAAAAAGTGATAATGCCATATAGGCAAAATAGACCCAGGGATAACGGGTTGCAGCCTTTATTGCCTGCAAAGTATAAATTCCGAGTGTTATATAAATGACAATAAAAACAATCCAACGTAGCATTCCTTATTTTTTAAGTAAAGATATTGGTTTCAAATCCATTAGGTGATTTTTTACTATTCTTTAACTAAGCGGACCACCTCCTGCAAGGTTGCCAAATGGCTGATAGCTACTTCATCATCCCTGAGAAAACCAGGACTGCTCATTGGAATTTCGGGCGTATGATCCAGGGTTTTGTGAAATTTTACCCCTGACAAATGCACCGCCGCAAATCGATTCTTCTTAAATTCCAATACGTTGGTATCGCGAATTCCTCCCCCGGGCATAATAACACAGTCCTTGGATACTTTTAACAACCCGGTCAACAACCCCATTCCTTGGGCCGAAGAATTTTGCTGTCCAGAACTTAATATGGTATCCACTTCCAATTCCTGCAATTGCCGTAAGACAACCATAGGATCCCTTACCCAATCGAAAGCCCTATGAAAAGTAAATTGCAATGGCCTGGAGGCTTCTATCAATTCTTTTGTTCTTTTATAATCCAAGGTAAAATCCTTGGACAACACCCCTGAAACAATTCCATTAAAACCCAGCTCCCTACATAATGTAATATCTCTTTTCATAATCTCAAATTCCAGATCGGAATAGGTAAAATCCCCACTTCTGGGTCTAATCAATACATTTACAGGGATAGAAATATGTTCCTTTACAAGCTGCAATAGCCCAAATGAAGGGGTAACCCCACCTACGGCAAGCTCGGCACACAACTCAATTCGGTCAGCACCAGCTTTTTGGGCATTCAGGGCAGATTCTAAAGAATTGGCACATACTTCTACAATCATATTTCTTATATTTAGAACCTTAAAATTAAGTAACACTATCTTATGAAAAGAAGAAATTTCCTTAAAAATTCTACCCTAAGCACTGCTGGAATAATTTCAGCACCACTTTTCGCATCATGTCAAGACGCAAAAAAAGAGTTACCGCCTATGTCAGCAGACATGGAAACGATAAAACCTATTGCCATCTGCACATGGAATTTTAAGAATGCCACGGCAAAGGCTTGGGAGGTTTTGGAAAAAGGAGGCTCTTCGCTGGATGCAGTGGAACAAGGGGTAATGATAGAGGAGGCAGATCTTAGCAACGAAACCGTTGGCAACGGCGGAAGACCGGACAGGGATGGCCATGTTACATTGGATGCCTGCATCATGGACAAGGATGGAAACTGCGGTGCGGTACTATGTATGGAAAATATTGCACACCCCATTTCGGTTGCCAGAAAGGTAATGGAAGACACTCCTCATGTAATGTTGGCCGGAAAGGGAGCAGAACAATTTGCTTATGAAAAAGGGTTCCCAAAAACAAATCTACTTACTGAAAAGGCCAAAAAAGACTGGCTGGAATGGAAGAAAAAATCCAAATACGAAACCATTATCAACATAGAAAACCACGACACCATAGGCATGCTTGCCATTGACAAAAATGGTGATATCGCCGGGGCCTGTACCACAAGTGGAATGGGCTACAAAATGGCAGGACGTGTTGGCGACTCCCCAATTATAGGTGCCGGACTGTTTGTAGACAATGAAGTTGGCGGAGCAACAGCCACAGGGGTCGGGGAAGAAGTGGTTAGAACCGTTGGCAGCTTCCTTATCGTAGAACTTATGCGCCAGGGGAAATCGCCGCAAGAGGCATGCGAAGAAGGCGTAAGACGAATAATGAAAAAAAACAAGGATAGAAGGGATTTCCAAATTGGGTTTATCGCCATCAACAAGAAAGGGGAAACCGGAGGTTATTGTATACATCCCGGGTTTAGCTATAGCAAATTTACCGAGGCAGGACAAAGCAATAATCCGACGGAGACTTTTTTGAAATCCTAATAATCAATTCACAATATCCAAATCTTAACAAGAATCAAATATAATGGCTGAACAAAAAAGACTTTTCTTACTTGATGCATATGCGCTCATTTTTCGGGGATATTACGCACTCATAAAAAACCCAAGAATAAACTCTAAGGGAATGGACACTTCCGCCATTATGGGATTCATGAATTCTTTATTGGACGTAATAAGAAGGGAAAAACCGGATCATTTGGCAGTTTGTTTTGACAAGGGAGGAAGTGCGGACCGTACCGAAATGTTCGCTGAATACAAAGCCAATAGGGATGCCACACCGGACGCCATTAAAATAGCCGTGCCCTACATTCAGAATATATTAAAGGCCATGCATATTCCTGTAGTGGAATTGGAGGGAATGGAGGCCGATGATATTATTGGCACTTTGGCCAAGCAGGCAGAAAAAGAAGACTATAAGGTATATATGGTTACCCCGGACAAAGATTTTGGACAATTGGTATCCGAGAACATATTTATGTACCGCCCTGCAAGATTAGGCAATGGTATAGAAATTTGGGGCATACCCGAAGTCCAAAAACGCTTTGGGGTTGAACGTCCGGAACAGGTAATAGACTATTTGGGAATGATGGGCGATGCCAGTGACAACATTCCCGGATTACCAGGAGTGGGGGACAAAACCGCCAAAAAATTTATAGAGGAATTCGGTTCAATGGAAAATTTGCTTGCGAATACCGATAAGCTCAAAGGCAAAATGAAGGAAAAAGTCCAAGAAAATGCAGAACTGGGCATACTTTCCAAAAAACTGGCAACTATATTTGTGGATTGTGATGTAACCTTTGACGCCAAAGATTATGAGCTTTCCATGCCCGATGGCGAAAAAGTACAGGAGATTTTCGAGGAGCTGGAATTCCGTAGACTTAAAGACCAATTCCTAAAGCTCTTTTCGTCCGAATCGGATAACGATAGTGCGAAGGAGGGCAAACAGGAAAACAGCCCTGTTTCAAAAAAGAAACAAACTGAGGCCGGAGGAGGCCAATTTTCCTTATTTGGTGGTGACGGACAGGTTAGCGGGGGAACAATAAAGGAAGTTTCCAGCAGAAAAAACATAAAGGAAGCTTCTCATGTATACCAAAGTATTCTTCCCGGTATGGCCATGAAACTTTTTGTCCAGAATTTAATGAAACAAACCTCGGTTTGTTTCGACACTGAAACCACGGGATTAAACCCACTTACAGCCGAATTGGTAGGTATAGCTTTTAGCTGGGAAGCCGGCAAAGGATTTTATGTTCCATTTCCCGAAAACAGGGAGCAGGCGCAGGAGATTATTGAACAATTGCGACCCTTTTTTGAGGCGGAAAACATTGAAAAAATTGGGCAGAACCTAAAATATGACATCAAAGTACTACACAAATACAATGTCTCCATAAAAGGCAAATGCTTTGATACTATGCTTGCCCATTACCTTATTAATCCGGACATGCGCCATAACATGGATGTTCTGGCGGAAACGTATTTGAACTACACCCCAATTTCCATAACCGAACTTATAGGCAAAAAAGGGAAGAACCAATTATCCATGAGGGATGTTCCTTTGGAACAACAAACCGAATATGCCGTAGAGGACGCCGATATTACTTTTCAATTGGCACAACACTTCCGACCAGAATTAAAAGAGGCTAACACCGAAGAATTATTTAATAAGATAGAGATTCCCGTATTACATGTCCTGGCCGATATGGAACAGGAAGGAATCAATCTGGACAAGGCCTTTTTAAATTCGCTTGCCGAGGATTTGGACAACGACATCAAAAACCTGGAATTAAAAATCTACAAGGAAGCAGGAGAGGAATTCAATATTGCTTCACCAAAACAATTGGGCGAAATATTATTCGATAAGCTAAAACTGGTGGACAAACCCAAAAAGACCAAAACAGGTCAATATTCCACTGCCGAGGATGTACTATCCTATCTGGCCAAAGACCATGAAATAATCCAAAGTGTATTGGACTACCGTGGTCTAAGCAAACTAAAAAGCACCTATGTAGATGCCCTACCGGAACAAATTGAGGAAAGTACCGGCAGAGTGCATACAGACTATATGCAAACCGTTGCCGCTACCGGTAGATTAAGCAGCAACAATCCCAACCTACAAAACATCCCTATTAGAACGGAGCGGGGAAGGCAGGTTAGGAAAGCATTCATTCCAAGAAATGAGGAATACACCTTGTTGGCAGCGGATTATTCGCAGATAGAGTTGCGCATTATTGCCGCTCTAAGCGAAGAGTCTACCATGATAGAGGCCTTTAAAAACGGAGAGGACATTCACGCTTCCACTGCGTCCAAGGTATTCAACGTGCCTTTACAGGAGGTTACAAGGGAACAGCGAAGCAATGCCAAAACCGTAAATTTTGGTATTATATATGGTGTATCGGCATTTGGATTGAGCAACCAAACCGACCTGTCCCGTGCAGAAGCCAAGGAACTAATAGAAACCTATTATAAAACCTACCCCAAATTGCGCAATTATATAAGTGAACAAATAGAATTCGCTAGGGAAAATGGATATGTTCAGACCGTGTTGGGCAGACGAAGGTATCTCAAGGATATCAATGGAAGTAATGCCATTGTACGGGGAGCCGCGGAACGTAACGCAGTAAATGCACCTATTCAGGGAAGTGCCGCTGATATTATAAAAATTGCAATGATCAATATTCACAGAAAACTCGAAGAAGGAAAATATAAAAGCAAGATGCTCCTGCAGGTGCATGATGAATTGGTGTTCGACGTGTATAAGCCGGAATTGGAGGAGCTAAAGACCATGATCAAGACAGAGATGGAAAACGCCTACAAATTATCCGTGCCCCTTGATGTGGAATTGGGGGTCGGGAACAATTGGCTAGAGGCCCATTAAGCACAGCCCTATAAAAAAAGGGAATTCCGTTGGTTTAACCAACGGCATTCCCTTTTTTTGTATTAGCTTTTTATTGGTATTTTATTTTCTTTTAAAGAGAAGCTGTCCACCTGCATTTAAATTTGGGACATCAAGGTCTGCTGCATCCAAGGTCATAACATCGCCATCTATGGTCACGTCTACAGATACTTCCTGCTGATCTTCATCGGTATAGGTTAGTTTGCCATCGGCATAAACATAGACAGTGGTTTCCGTATCCTTTTCGGTAGGACAAGGAATATCAAAACCATTCCCTTCAGAATTTAGACTAATTTCGAGATACTCAATAGAATTTTCTATGATAACCGTTGAATCCACCTTAAAATCAAAACTCAGCACATAACAATCCTTCGCGGTTAAAAAGGCCAATAAATCCCTGGCATTTTTCTCGTCATCACTGGCTGTATCATTATTAACCTTCAGTTCATAGGCCTGCCAAACGCCCACTATCGCATCCTCCTTGGAATTATCATCATCACTATCAGAAGAACATGAAAAGAAAAGACCTGTAACTAGAAAAAGTAATAAAAAATTAATTTTCATATTTTAAAATTTACATTGTTTTAAAAGCTAACGTATTATAGGCCAAATTAGTATCCCATAAATACAAACAATTAGGCACACTACCCAAACCCTACTTAAGCAGCACTGAAAAAGTAAAAAAATCGGACGCCCAATGTATTGAAATTTAAAAGTATTGACCAAGTTTTGACAATCTGCCATATCAATACCAAAAAGCCAATACAACTTCTTTGAATTTATGGAGAACAAAAAGACTTATAGGATGCAAAAACCAATTATTAGGATTACAAAGTGAGGACAAAGTATACTTCTAATTGCCAATATTGGAAAAAACTACAAAATAATAAGAAACAACCATTTGGAATTCAACTTAATAATTGTACATTTGCAGCCCGTTAAACGGGATTGAAGTGTTTAATCAATAAATATATTAGTGTGGATACATTAAGCTACAAGACGATTTCGGCCAATAAGGCGACCGTTGACAAACAATGGTTACTAGTTGATGCTGAAGGAGAAACATTGGGCCGTCTTGCTTCTAAAGTAGCGCAGTTACTTAGAGGGAAGTACAAGCCTAGTTTTACACCACATGTTGATTGTGGGGATAATGTTGTTATTATCAATGCAGAAAAAATCAACCTAACCGGAAAGAAGTGGGATTCAAAAACTTACGTTCGTCACACCGGTTATCCAGGAGGCCAGAGGTTTACAACGGCTAAAGAAATGTTGGCTAAAGATCCAGCGCGTATAGTAGAGAAATCGATAAAAGGTATGTTGCCCAAAAACAAATTGGGTGCAGAACTTTTCCGTAATCTGAAGGTATATGCAGGCGCAGCCCACAACCAAGAAGCACAAAAACCAACAGCAATTAACTTAAACGATTTTAAGTAATGGAAATGATTCATAAAATTGGTAGAAGAAAAACTGCAGTTGCCCGAGTTTATGTTACTGAAGGAAATGGTAACATTACTATTAACAAGAGAGACTTAAGCAACTATTTTCCTACAGCAACATTACAGTACAAAGTAAAACAGCCATTTGCCTTAACCAACAACGAAGAAAACTTCGACGTAAAAGTTAATGTATATGGTGGTGGTATTACAGGACAAGCAGAAGCCGTTCGTTTGGCTTTGTCCAGAGCATTATGCGAATTGGATGCCGAGAACAGATTGGTACTTAAACCAGAAGGTCTTTTAACTAGAGATCCAAGAATGGTTGAACGTAAGAAATTTGGTCAGAAGAAAGCTCGTAAGAAATTCCAGTTCTCTAAACGTTAATACCGTATTAACAAATCAAATACTGAAATACGGCAATGCTCTTGATGGTTATCAAGACAAAATTGGCAGATTCGGTATAATTTTTAATTGTTCATTGAAAACCCTTGTCATAGGGTAAGTAATAATCCAAAGTTGATCATAGGGCTTTTCCTTAAGGGAGAATCCAATGCATTCAAATTCTGGATAAATTAGTTTAGCATCTAAATATTAAAGGCTGCCTAGAGGTACCACTTTAATATTGCTAATTCAAAGGAACGTAAACTAAAAAACAAAAATGGCAAACAAAGTTGAAGTAAAAGACCTTTTAGAGGCAGGTGTACATTTTGGTCACCTTACCAGAAAATGGAATCCGAACATGGCTCCCTATATCTACATGGAGCGTAACGGTATTCACGTTATCAATCTTTATAAAACAGTTGCAAAACTAGATGAGACCAACGAGGCTCTTAAAAAAATTGCAGCTTCAGGTAGAAAAATACTTTTCGTAGCTACCAAAAAACAAGCAAAGGATATTGTTGCTGAAAAAGCAGGCAATGTAAATATGCCCTACATCACCGAAAGATGGCCAGGTGGTATGTTGACCAATTTCGTTACTATTCGTAAAGCCGTTAAAAAAATGGCCTCTATCGATAGAATGAAGAAAGACGGTACCTTTAATACGCTTTCGAAAAAAGAGCGTTTACAAGTTGACCGTTTGCGTGCCAAGTTGGAAAAGAACTTAGGTTCTATTTCTGAAATGACACGTCTACCAGCTGCTTTGTTCATTGTTGATACAATGCGTGAGCACATCGCTGTAAAAGAAGCTCAAAAATTGAACATTCCAATTTTTGCGATGGTAGATACCAATTCCGATCCACGACCAATCGATTTTATAGTTCCATCCAATGATGATGCCTCCAAATCTATCGAGGTTATTATGGCATCTGTAACTGCAGCTATTGCAGAAGGATTAACAGAACGTAAATCTGAAAAGCAAAGTGAGAAGGAAGGTGGAGATGAAGCCAAACCAAAGGAGAAAAAAGCAAAGGTAGCCTCAGAAGAAAAAGAATCGGAACCAAAAGCAGAGAAAGCTCCCAAAAAAGCTAGTACTTCTGGAGACGATCTAACTAAAGTAGAAGGCATTGGCCCAAAGATTGCTGAAATTTTTCAAGAAGCAGGTATAAACACTTTTGCTGATCTAGCCGACAAATCAGAAGAAGATCTTAAGGACATCCTTACTGAATCTGGCCCTAGATACGCTTCCAAAAATCCAGCTTCATGGCCTAAGCAGGCAAAAATGGCTGCCGATGGTAAATGGGATGAATTGCAGGAATGGCAAGATAGCGTTAAGGGAGGAATAGAGTAATCCTCTTTTACTTAAAACAGAATATAAATTTAACATTAACCTAGATTAGGATTACATTTCAATCTTAATTTAGGTGAAAATTAAAACAAAATAAAATGGCTAAAATTACCGCCGCTGAGGTAAACAAATTAAGACAAACAACTGGTGCTGGCATGATGGATTGCAAAAATGCATTGGTTGAAGCAGAAGGGGATTTTGATTTGGCAATTGAAATCTTACGTAAAAAAGGACAAAAAGTTGCCGCCAAAAGAGCCGATAGAGATTCTTCTGAAGGAGCTGCTATTGCCAAAGTAAATGCAGACAACACTACTGGTGTTATCATTTCTTTGAACTGTGAAACCGATTTCGTTGCTAAAAACGACACTTTTGTTGCTTTGGCCAACGACTTGGCAGATCTAGCCTTAAATTTCGACACTAAAGGAGATTTCTTGAATGCCGATTACAAAGGAAACTCTGTACAGGATAAACTTACGGAACAAACCGGTGTTATTGGTGAGAAAATTGAAATAGGTGGATTCAGCAAACTATCAGCTCCATTTGTTGGTTCTTACATTCATGCTGGAAACAAAATAGCTACCTTGGTAGGACTTTCTGCTGCTGTTGAGGGTGCAGACGTTGCCGCAAAGGATGTTGCTATGCAAGCCGCCGCAATGAATCCAGTAGCCTTGAACGAAGCAGGTGTTGACCAGTCAATCATCGATAAAGAAATCGAAATTGCCAAAGATCAATTACGTCAAGAAGGAAAGCCAGAAGCTATGTTGGATAATATTGCTAAAGGTAAATTGAACCGTTTCTTCAAAGACAATACTTTGGTGAACCAAGATTTTATTAAGGATAGCAAACAAAGCGTAGCCCAATACGTAAAATCTGTTGATTCCAAATTGGAAGTAACAGGATTTAAAAGGGTTGCTTTAGGATAATCCTTAAGCACTACTTATACAAAAAACGCCTTTACAATGTAAAGGCGTTTTTTTATGCACTAAAATCAGATTATAGAATTTGAAAGCATTGAATTAGACATAGGAAATCCTAAATTAATTTCCCCTAAATACCCACATTGGACTAGGATAATGCACTCCAATTAGACTACCTAACCCTTTTTCATAGAGCTCTATTTACCAAGAACTAGCCTTTTAACCATGCTTCACGAAGCTTGTTCTGCTGTTCGCTAGCGCTTTCCATTGCAACCAACTTAACGACCTTCAAAGTAGGCACGCCAACCTTCCCCTTCAAGGTAATTTCCTCATCCCCTCTTTGCACCACCATTACAATTTCCCTATCGGAATCCCAATTTATGCTCTGCCCTATAAGCAATCGAATATTAACCAAATTGGTCATTTTACCATCAACACTCTTAATTATATCTCCCCCTTGGGCTCCCAAATCATTGAAAAAACTGTTCAATTGAATCCCTTCCCTTACAAAAATAGCATTGTCATTTGCCGGATCTACATCTATATAAGGTATTTCACCATCAAAAAAATATCCTGTAGACTGCTCCTGCTCCGTTGTTTGCAACCCTACTTTTTTCCAATAGACATCGTAGTCTATAGGAGTGTCCCCAATGACATTGGCAGTAAAGAATTCCCCAATTTCCGGATACGTCATGGCAACGATTTCATCAATCAACTTATCATCCTCAAAAGGTTTGGAATCTCCATATTTCTTGGAAAGCTCCTTCATCAGCCATAAAACACCTTTTTCCCCTCCGCTTAATTCCCTAAGATTTATATCCAAAGCCATATTGATCAATGCCCCTTTTTCATAAACATTGGCATAATTTTCCTTATAAGGTTCCTCCAATATATTTTTGCTCATTACGGTAAAGGACATACTATCATCATAGGTTTTGGATCTCTCGACCTTCTCCATAAGTCTTTGATAAAAATCTTCCTCACTTATCAACCCTTGTTGAATTTGAAAAAGATTGGCAAAATATTCGGTAGTCCCCTCATACATCCACAAGTGCATGGACATTTTGGGATCATTAAAATCAAAATATTGTATTTCATTGGAGTGGATCGTCAGGGGAGTAACAATATGAAAAAACTCATGGGCTACCGTGTCAAAAATAGCCTCTTCCAGTCGCTCCTTTGATATTTGTTCGGGCATTACCACCACTGTAGAAGTATGGTGCTCCAAGGCTCCAAAACCTTTAGCATCATTGTCATCCATATTGGAAAGATAGAGGATTATGGTGTAGTGCTTGGTACTGTTAATATCTCCCAGAAATGCCTTTTGACCGCGCATCATTTTCTCCATACCCCCTTTTAAACTAGCCGCCGTAAAATGACCATTGGGAGAATAAACACTTAATGTTACCGCAATATCGTTCACCTGAAATGTTTCCGTGCTCGGGTTGGAATACATTATTGGGTTATCTATAACCTCAAAGTAACGATTGGCCACAAATACATCCGTATCCGGTCTGTTTACATCTTGTATTCCTTTAACCAAAGAGGTTACGGGCTCCAATCCATCTGGGGCAGAAATTTCCAAGGAATACGGTATTTCCTCAAGGCCATCAAAATAGCCCACAAAACCATGGAGGTTCAGCATAAAGTTCTTTCCCTTAAGAATATTGGTTCCGGACGGTGAAAATACAGGATCACTTACCTCTACTTCGGTATCGTAGGTATCGTTTACCCAATAATTAATTTTATCCAAATCCTTGGCATTGATAATCCTCCAAGTATTATCATCCAATTTTTCTACTTTTAACTCCCCTCCCTTATAATCAAGAGCCTTGAATTGCTCTATATATTTTCCGTAATTATCATCGCTATAAGTGCCCGGCACTGTCTTAGGAATAAAAAAGGAAACAGTATCGGTTACAAATGCAGCCGGATCCAAAACTACATTTACCTTATCGTCTACAACATTGATCAAATCTATTTTCGCAGTTATGGAAGCCTTTTCGGCCGAAACCAATGTCTTTGTGGTCCCACATCCCTGGAGCACCAAAATTGCAACCCCTAAAATCCATGATTTTTTAAACAACCCTATTTTATTTGTCATTTTTTATTGATTTTATTTATCGTTTTTTCCGAAAATGCCACATCTCCTTAAAGTACTGACATGGCAGAAAATGGCATTTTACCATTATAAATTGGTGGAACTACAAAAACCCACGCAAGATTATAAAAATAAATCTACCTTCCCATATGCATTATGAAATAATTAAGGATAGATGAATCGTCCATGCCAAGCCGCTTCATAAATATTTTTGATTATTTTTGCATGAAATTAATCAACATCAGGATGCAATACAAAAGAATACTTTTAAAACTGAGTGGAGAAGCCCTTATGGGTACTAAGCAGTACGGCATAGACGCACAGCGTTTATCCGAATACGCAGAGGAGATCAAAGAAGTTGTGGACAAAGGTATAGAAGTTGCTATTGTAATCGGTGGTGGCAATATTTTCAGGGGATTGGCAGGAGCCAGCAACGGAATGGACAGGGTACAGGCGGACCACATGGGAATGCTGGCCACCGTAATAAACGGATTGGCCCTACAAAGCGCCTTGGAATTGCAAGGAGTACAGACCAGGCTACAATCTGCCATAAAAATTAATGAGGTAGCCGAACCTTTTATTAGAAGACGCGCCATGCGACATTTGGAAAAAGGTAGGGTAGTCATATTTGGCGGTGGTACAGGAAATCCATATTTCACCACAGATTCCGCTGCTGTATTAAGAGCCATAGAAATTGAAGCCGATGTAATTTTAAAAGGGACCCGAGTGGACGGTATTTATACCTCCGACCCGGAAAAAGACAAAACAGCCACCAAATTTGATACGATAACCTTTAAAGATGTACTGACAAAGGGACTAAAAGTTATGGATACCACAGCCTTTACCCTAAGCCAGGAAAACGAATTGCCTATTGTTGTTTTTGATATGAACAAAAAAGGAAACCTTATGAAGTTGGTTTCCGGAGAGAATATAGGAACCGTCGTAAATCTATAGTTTTGGCACTATTTGTGTTGGATCAATTAAAAAAATAGCATATGAACGAAGAAATTAAATTTATTCTGGATACTACCAAAGAAGGGATGGACAGTGCTATAGCACACCTTGAAAAAATGTTCTTGAAAATCAGGGCAGGAAAGGCAAGTCCGGTAATGCTATCCAGTGTAATGGTGGAATATTATGGCTCCCCAACCCCATTGTCCCAGGTAGCAAATGTGAATACCCCGGACGCAAGAACCTTGTCCGTTCAGCCTTGGGAAAAGAACATGCTACATGAAATAGAAAAAGCCATAATGAACGCCAATCTTGGATTTAATCCTATGAACAACGGCGATTTTGTAATTATCAATGTACCTCCCTTAACGGAAGAAAGAAGGAGGGATTTGGTAAAACAAGCAAAGGCAGAAGCGGAAGACGCTAAGATCGGTGTCCGAAATGCACGTCAGGAAGCCAACAAAGAAATTAGGGGCCTTGAAGTGTCCGAAGATTTACAGAAGAACGCAGAGGGCGATGTTCAGGCACTCACCGATAAGTATATAAAAAAGATCGATACCTTCCTTGAAGCCAAGGAAGCCGAAATTATGAAGGTATAATCCTTAAAGTACAAAAACAAAAAGAGCGACCCATGGGTCGCTCTTTTTGTTTTCCTTGACCATATAACCCAATATTGAACACCTCTAGACCATAATTTCCATGGCCCATAAATTTGGTTTCTCCCAGCCCCTACTATTTAGCCCCAGCTTCCTAGGAACAATAACAATCATTCTCTACCTTTGCGCTCGAATAATTTTAGAATCCAAAAGACCATTTTAAATCATTAACGGTTTACTGGTTTTTTTTATGGTTTATATACCAAAAAACATTCTGAAATAAGACGTTTCATTAGATGGTTGCAAAGTTAACGCGAGGATTTTGGGCAAAAATAGCAAGGTTAATACTTAGGAACAGAATTATAATTCTAGTCCTATTAGCCATTATGACCATTTTTATGTCCATGCAATGGGACAAAATGAGGTTTTCCAATTCACAGGCCAACCTCCTTCCCGATCACCACCCTGTAAACCTGGAGTACCTTTCCTTTCTAAAACAATTTGGGGAAGAAGGCAATGTTGTTGTTTTGGCCGTAAAGGACAGCTCCCTGTTTACCCCTATTAAATTTAATCGCTGGAACAAGCTTAGCAAACAACTGGGGGCCTTCCCTGAGGTGGACTTTGTATTGTCTACGGACAATTTACAAGAGCTCGTAAAAGACACTGTAAAACAAGAATTTGTTATGCAGCCTTTTATAAAACAAACCCCAAAAACCAAAAAGGAGGTTGACAGTCTAACGAATCATCTTTTTAACGATCTTCCCTTTTACGACAACCTTATCTACAATAAAAAAACACATACCATACGCAGTGTTATTTATTTGGACAAGGATATTGTCAACACCTCCGTACGTAAGGACTTTATATTGGAAGACCTTTCTACTTTGGTCAAAAATTTTGAAAAAGAAACCGGCCTCGATGTTCATATTTCCGGAATGCCCTACATAAGAACCATGAACTCCCAAAATATTATAGATGAAATTGGGAAATTTATTCTTGCAGCTCTAGGGGTTACCTCCTTGATCTTCTTTTTCTTTTTCAGAAGTTTTAGGGCTACGATTATTTCCATGTTCGTCGTTATTATCGGGGTTATGTGGGCCTTTGGAATCCTGGGCCTATTACAATATGAGATTACGGTACTTACCGCCCTAATACCACCATTAATTATTGTTATTGGTATTCCCAACTGTATCTTTCTTATCAACAAATACCAACAGGAAGTAAAAAAGCACGGAAACCAGGCCTTGTCATTACAACGTGTAATCTCTAAAATTGGCAACGCTACCTTGATGACCAACGTTACTACCGCATCCGGTTTTGCCACATTTATTATTACCGATAGCAAATTACTTAAAGAGTTTGGTATTGTTGCCTCTATCAATATTATAGGAATATTTGTGCTTTCCCTATTGATAATCCCTATCATCTATAGTTTTATGAAGCTTCCAAAAGACAAGCATCTAAAACACTTAAATACCAAGTGGATAGAAACTTTTGTCAGTTGGATGGAAAGCATTGTTAGGGATAGAAGGATTACGGTTTATATTGTTTCCATTGCACTTTTGGTAGCCAGTATTATTGGTATTTATCAAATAGACATTTCTGGAAGTCCCATAGAGGATATGCCAAAAAAGGCTGAATTTTTTCAGGACATCCGATTTTTTGAACAAGAGTTTGACGGAATAATGCCCGTAGAAATTGTGGTGGATACCAAAAGACCCAAAGGGGTCTTAAAACCTTCCACCCTGAGAAAGATGGACGAGTTGGGTACGGTGATCAATGAAATCCCGGAGCTTTCCAGACCAGTTTCAGTTGTGGACTTGGTGAAATATTCCAAACAGGCCTTTTACAGCGGCATCCCCAAATATTATCAACTGCCCACCTCCCAAGAAAATACGTTTATTATGGATGTCGCCCGCAAATCCGCAGATAACGGCAACCTACTGAGTAGTTTTGTAGATAGCACCGGGCAGGTAGCCCGAATGACTACTTACATGAAGGATGTAAAAACATCCCGAATGGAAACCATAGAGGCTAAACTAAGGGAGAATATTGATAAAATCTTTCCCGCGGACAGGTACAAGGTTACCATGACAGGTAGTGCCCTTCTATTTTTAAAGGGGACCAAATATTTGGTAAAAAACCTCATTATGTCCCTTGCTTTGGCCATTGGCCTTATTGCTCTCTTTATGGCCTATCTTTTCCGATCGTTTAGAATGATCGTAATTTCATTGATACCCAACTTATTGCCGCTAGTGATCACAGCGGGAGTTATGGGATTCGTAGGGGTACCTATTAAGCCTTCCACTATTTTGGTATTTAGTATTGCTTTTGGAATTTCGGTGGACGACACCATACACTTTTTGGCCAAGTACAGACAGGAACTTACAAGCAACCATTGGAGAATTAAAAAATCGGTCTATGCCGCCTTGAGGGAGACCGGGGTTAGTATGTTTTACACCTCCATTGTACTGTTCTTTGGCTTTTCGGTATTCATAATTTCCAGTTTTGGAGGAACAGTAGCTTTAGGAGCATTGGTTTCCGCCACTTTATTGTTCGCTATGCTGGCGAACCTTATTTTATTACCCTCGTTACTTCTTTCTTTGGAAAGAAGCATTGCCAACAAACAGGTACTAAAAGAACCACAAATAGACATTCTTCCCAAGGAGGAACTAAATATCACGGACAAGGAGGAATAGTCCGTTTATTAAAATATTTTTTACTTGGTATATACAGTTATATACCCAATTTATATTTTTGCAAAAAGGCTATCTTTGCCACATAATTTACAAGGAATTCAAATGAACACATTTAGCGTAAAAGAGCTACTATCCCCCGATTATTTACACCAAGAAGTTATTGTTAACGGGTGGGTAAAAACCTATAGAAGCAATAGATTTATTGCTTTAAACGATGGATCAACCATAAACAATATACAATGCGTAGTAGATTTTGAGGAATTTGATGAAAATTTACTAAAGCAAATCAATACCGGAGCTGCACTTAAAATAAGTGGTACATTGGTAGAAAGCCAAGGAAAAGGGCAGTCCGTAGAGATACAGGTCAAGGAAATTACGGTGCACGGAGGTGCAGACCCTGAAGTCTACCCTATTCAACCCAAAAAACACTCTCTGGAGTTTTTACGGGAAAAGGCACATCTCCGCGTAAGAACAAATACCTTTGCAGCTATCATGAGGGTGCGATCGGCACTTTCGTTTGCCGTACATCAATATTTTCAAAAAAATGGATTCTTTTACGTTCATACCCCAATAATCACTGGTTCGGATGCGGAAGGAGCTGGAGAAATGTTCAGGGTGTCTACCTTGGACAATAAAAAGCCGCCTTTAACTAAGGATGGAGAAATTGACTATAAGGAAGATTTTTTCGGAAAAGAGACCAATTTAACAGTATCAGGACAGCTGGAAGCCGAAACTTATGCCATGGGCTTAGGGAAGGTCTACACCTTCGGCCCCACTTTTAGGGCCGAAAATTCCAACACTTCAAGACATTTGGCCGAATTTTGGATGATAGAGCCCGAGGTAGCATTTAATGATTTGGATGCCAACATGGACTTGGCCGAAGACTTTATTAAGGACGTTATTAATTATGCTCTGGAAAATTGTTTGGAAGACCTGCAATTCCTGGAACAACGATTATTGGACGAAGAAAAGAGCAAGCCTCAGGCCGAGCGCAGTGAGATGCCGTTGATAGAAAAACTAAAGTTTGTTTCGGAGAATACGTTTAAGCGCGTAACATACACCGAAGCCATAGATATTCTTAGAAACAGTAAACCCAACAAAAAGAAACAGTTTAAATACCTTATTGATGAATGGGGAGCTGACCTACAAAGTGAGCACGAACGCTTCTTAGTGGAAAAACATTTTAAATGCCCAGTAATACTATTCGATTATCCTGCCAAAATAAAGGCATTTTATATGCGTTTAAATGAGGATGGAAAAACGGTTAGGGCCATGGACATTCTATTCCCAGGAATTGGTGAAATAGTAGGTGGTTCCCAGCGTGAGGAACGTCTGGATATCTTAATGGAAAAAATCAAGGCCTTGGGTATTGATGAAGAGGAGCTTTGGTGGTATTTGGATCTTAGGAAATTTGGAACTGCCGTGCATAGCGGCTTTGGACTCGGTTTTGAAAGATTGGTGTTGTTTGCAACAGGAATGGGCAACATCAGGGATGTAATACCTTTTCCTAGAACGCCACAGAATGCTGAATTCTAATCATTATTCTTTAACTTTATAAGATAGATCAACATTATAAATGCTGAAACAACACCTACAGTTTAAATTATCGCAGAAATTATCTCCACAACAAATACAGTTGATGAAGTTGATTCAATTGCCTACACAGGCATTTGAACAACGACTAAAGCAAGAACTGGAGGAAAACCCTGCCCTGGAAACTGGAAAGGAAGAAGGTGAAAGTCAACAGGATGATTTTGAGGATTTGTACGATAATGAAACCGATAGTGAAAGCATAAGTGCGGAAGACATCAATATTGATGATTATTTAAGTGATGACGAAATACCGGATTATCGCACGCAAGCCAATAATTACAGTGCCGATGATGAGGAAAAAAATGTTCCTTATGCAGCCGGAATTTCCTTTAATCAGTATCTCATAAACCAGTTGAATACTATTTATTTGACTGATGAAGAATGGTCCATTGCCGAATTTTTGGTGGGCAGCGTGGATGAGAGCGGATATATAAGAAGACCTCTTACAGATATAATGGACGACCTGGCGTTTACGCAAAATATCTATACTGAGGAGAAGACCATAGAAAAAGTATTGCACATAGTTCAGGATCTTGACCCTGCGGGTGTAGCCGCCAGAACGCTGGAAGAGTGCCTTCTTCTACAATTAAAACGAAAGGAATTAACCCCTAGTGTGGAATTGGCCATTCTGTTGTTGGAAAAATCCTTTGAGCAGTTTACCAAAAAGCATTATCAAAAGCTTATCCAAAAACACAATATCACAGAAGAGCAACTAAAAGGTGCTATTAGCGAAATTGAACGTTTGAACCCCAAACCTGGAGGGTCATACTCCGGGAACAACAGAATTGTGGAACACGTGGTCCCCGATTTTTCCATTCGGATTGTAGACGGGGAATTGGAGCTTACCCTAAATGGAAGAAATGCACCCGAACTACATGTTTCACGGGAGTACAACAACATGTTGGAAGGCTACAAAAACTCCAAGGAAAAGTCGAAGTCCCAAAAGGACACCGTGATGTTCATTAAACAAAAGCTGGATGCGGCCAAATGGTTTATTGATGCTATAAGGCAGCGTCAGCAGACCCTTTATATTACCATGAACGAAATCATGGAATATCAAAAAGAATATTTCCTAACCGGGGATGAGCGCAAATTGCGCCCTATGATCCTAAAGGATATAGCTGATGGCATTGGTATGGACGTTTCCACCGTCTCCAGGGTGGCCAATAGCAAATATGTGGACACCCCCTATGGTACGAAATTGATAAAGGACTACTTTTCCGAATCCATGAAAAACGATCAGGGAGAGGATGTATCCACCAAAGAAATAAAGAAGATACTGGAAACTGTAATTGGAGAGGAAACCAAGAAAAAACCGCTTACAGATGATAAATTGGCCGCTATTCTCAAAGAAAAGGGCTACCCTATTGCCCGGCGTACGGTAGCCAAATATAGGGAACAACTGGATATTCCGGTGGCCAGGTTGAGAAAACAGATCTAATGCGACTATTCCTCAAGATCACATCTTACCTTTTACACCCGCTTTTTATACCCTTTGCAGGCACCATAGCCTATTTCCTTATTACCCCCAAATACAGTCCGTTGGAGGTACAGAGCGGAAATATTTTACCCATATTTATACTCACCATAATCATCCCCATTATATTTTACCTGATCTTGCGCAACCTGGGCATTGTAAGTTCCGTGTTCATGCCCAATCTCCAAGAAAGGAAATACCCTCTTTATATTAGTCTAGGACTGCTTATAATGGTCTTATTCAAGGTAATTCCCAATAACTTCACCATAGAGTTACATTACTACTTTTTAGGGCTAATTGCAGGCTTATTTAGCGCCCTTGTGCTGCTCTTTCTAAACTTTAAGTGCAGTATGCACCTATTGGGCATGGGAAGCCTGCTAATGTACTTAATAAACCTTAGTATCCACTTTGAAATCAATGTTACCATTGCCATAAGCATAGTAACCTTACTTAGCGGCCTAGCAGCCACCTCCAGACTTTATTTGAACGCCCACACCAAAGCAGAAGTCATAATAGGCTTTGCCATTGGTCTGTTTACCCAATTATTTACGATTAAATTTTGGTTATAAAATATAGAATATAAGTCCCACCTTAAGCGGCTTAATTTCTATGACTTCCCCTGATTGCTCCATTACCCCATCATTGAACAGAGAACTGAGTGCATAATAAATATGTATATTGAAGGTATTGTATCCTACATTTAAGGTTAGCCCGTATTGAAAGTCCCTTATATCCTTGTTCACAAAGACTATTCTCTCTGAGCTTGAGACGAATTTGGACCGACCATCAAAAACATAACCAAGCTTAACACCTGCATATATCCTCCAAAACTTATATTCCTCTGGGGTTGAATTGCGCCACCTAAACTGAAAGGGAACCTCCAAGACGTGGGTAGCAATTTTATTTCTCTTGAAATCGGCATCATTATCCAACACCGTATATTCTACAGCGGACCCCTGCTGGGAAGCCAACAAATTGGTATAATAGGAATTTATACCATAACCTAAACCAATACCGATACCCATGGTCCTTTCGTAACTCAAGGGAATATCCTTTATAAAACCGGCCTGCAAACCATATGACAGGTTTCTTTGGGAAACATCGGCTGGAAGATTAGTGGCAAAATTATAGGTAAGTCCAAAATAAAATTGATCTTCCAAATATTTCCTATCCACGTCCCTATTGGATTCTAAAACCTGCCCAGTAACAAAAGTACTGGAGAACATAAGTATAATTAATATGCAGGAAAACCTCATAGCCCACTAAAGGTAATTAATTAAACATAAAAAAAACGCTCCAAATATATGCATTTGAAGCGTTTTGATTCTCTTATCCTTTTACTAACTATTGCAAATTCCTGAAAGCATCACCTTCATAGGTGGTATAATTTACTTTCAAGGCGTTTACTTTTCTAAGTTCTTGTTTAATATCGGAAATAATACCCATATTGGCCTCCTTGTCCACCTTAAGTGCGGTTGTCAATACATTTTGTAATTCCTGAGGCTTTTTGGCCCTTTCCATCAAAATATAATCTCCAACTTCGGATGCGTCGGCAAATTTATCGTTCAATTGAATTTTGGATTCGGTACCATAGGTCTTCTCATATTCACGGGTTGGTTTCCCCACATAAATATAGATTACCCTATCCTTCTTTTCCAATTTTTTGATTTCCGTAGCATTTGGCAGGACGTTTTCCACCTTCAAGGTACTGTCTTTCATCACCGTAACCGTCATAAAGAAAAACAAAAGCATAAAAACGATATCTGGCAAGGATGCAGTATTCACCGCTGGTAAAGCCGCATCTTTTTTCTTATTAAATTTTGACATAGTATCTTGTTTTTAACTTCTCAATTTAGTTTGACGATGTTTCGGCCTCTGAAAGCTTCTGAGGAAACAAATCCTGTATTCTCTTAACCTTCTCCTTCAATTCTTCACGAACATTGTCCGGAGTCTCAGGATTAAGATATTCAGCTTCCATATCCGTAAAGTCTCTCTTGAACAAACGCTGGGCTTCCCTATTCCTAAGATCGTTATAGGCTCCAACCAATTCGTTCTGAACGGTTATATAGGTTCCGTACTTCGTCTCCCTATCGTTTTTAAGAGATATAATGGCTTTGGCAGGACTATCGGATGAAGCTACATCCCTTTTACCTTTGCAATAACTGCAATAGTCTGCAGATCCCGATGGTGCTCCTCCATTGTCCAAAAAGGCAATGGCCTTCGCCCTTAAATCCTTAATATTTGTTAACTCATCATCAGCCAATAACTGTCCATCACGGTTAATATTGACCTGAAATATATTCTTTTGCTTAATGATTACATCGGTATCCGGCGGCTCAATTGGTGGCAACATACGATCTAACCCTGCATCTGTTTCAATAGTGGTAGTCACTAGGAAAAAGATAAGCAATAAGAACGCTATGTCTGCCATAGAACCCGCATTAACCTCTGGTGGTGCTCCTCTTTTTGGCATAATATTTTATTTTATTATTTACTAATCATTTTCTTAACTCCGGACCACAACATGGCACCTACAGCTATAATGGTAAGGATAAAAAATACATTCAATCCCATACCAATGGTTTTTACTGTATCCTCCGTAGTAGGAACTCCTTTTTTGGCCATTTCTTCCAAACTAACATCTGTTCCAGTTGCTAGGGCGTAAGAGATAACAACGACTACCAAAAGACCCCCTACACCAAATAAGGTTTTCTTTAAGGCTCCTTTGGAGGTAAACAAGTTCACCAACCCAAAAAGAACCGAGGCCGCTATCGCAATCCCCAACAATAAATAGGTTATGATGAACATGAAGTTCATAGACCCATTATTTATGGCTTCCGTTGCGGGAACGTCTGCACTAGGAAGCTGAAACCAAAGTATGGCTCCAATCACTCCGAGTACAACTAATATTATTTTAACTATTTTATGCATGATACTTTAAGTATTTAGTGTCCGACTTATTTTTTGTGATCTGCCAACATATCAATCAAAGAGATTGATGAATCTTCCATATCATTTACAATACTGTCAATCTTTGCAATGATGTAATTGTAGAAGATCTGAAGGATAATCGCAGTAATAAGACCGAATACAGTAGTCAATAACGCCACCTGAATATCACCTGCAATAAGTGAAGCACTCAAGTTACCAACCGCTGCAATTTTTTGGAAGGCCTGAATCATACCGATTACCGTACCCATGAACCCAAGCATTGGAGCTACTGCGATAAATAAAGACAACCAGGAAACGTTTTTCTCCAATTGACCCATTTGCACACCTCCGTAGGCAACAACCGCCTTCTCAGCAGACTCAATACTATCACCAGCCCTTTCCAATCCCTGGTAGTAGATGGAAGCAACTGGACCTTTTGTATTTCTACAAACCTCCTTGGCTGCCTCAATACCTCCTGAAGCCAAAGCATCTTCTACTTGCTGCTTAAGTTTAGTAGTGTTGGTAGTAGCAAGGTTTAAATAAATAATCCTTTCAATTGCTACGGCCAGACCAAGAATTAAACATAAAAGAACAATACCCATAAATCCGGCACCACCCTGAATAAATTGCTCCTTAAGCACTTGGGTAAAACCTTTTTCCGCTGCTGGAGCTGCGTCTTGCAAAATGGCTGCTGCTGCAACAACTTTCGCACTTACTGTATTTGTACCTGCCACAAATAACCCAGCTGTTGCTAGGATAGAGAATAATCTTTTCATTTCTTTCAAACTTAAATTTAGTTAGTTAATAGGGTTAAAGATAAAAAAAATTCGCAATATAAAAATTAAAACTTAACAGCAGAGAGGAAGGGATTCGAACCCTCGATACCCTTGTGGGGTATACACACTTTCCAGGCGTGCGCCTTCGACCACTCGGCCACCTCTCTAGTTCTAGTTATTGGGCAGCCAAATAACAAAAAAAATATTAGTTAAAGAAATTTAGACTGTTATTTTTATTGCATTTCGCCCCTGAGAGATGTTTCATATATGGTTTTGAACAACTTAGGAGAAATATTATTTCCAAGTAAATACATCAACTTGGTAATTGCCGCCTCGGTTGTAATATCCTTACCATTAATAACTTGTAGTTTCTCAAGATGCTTGCTGGTTTCATAACGCCCCATAAGAACACTACCTCCCGAACACTGTGTTACATTTATAATAAAAATTTCTCTGTCCAAAGCTTTTTTCAACTCCAAAGTAAACCATTTGTCCGTAGGAGCATTACCTGAGCCATATGTCTCCAGCACTACTGCCTTTAAGTTAGGGGAATTTAAGACACTATGCAACAGAGTTTGGTTAAAACCGGGAAATAATTTTAAAATGGCCACATTTTGATCCATTTCTTTATGAACTTTTAGCCTTTTGGTTGAATTTGCCCTAAACAAATACTCCCTGTTTACTTTTAAATGCACCCCAGACTCTATTAAAGCCGGATAATTTAAGGAGGCAAAAGCCTCAAAATGCTCTGCATTGATCTTAGTGGTTCTGTTTGCCCTATACAATTTATATTCAAAATACAGCCCTACCTCTTGAACCACGGGCCTATTATCTTCCCTTAAGGCGGCTATCTGAATGGATGTGATCAAATTCTCCTTGGCATCTGTCCTTAAATCACCTATGGGCAACTGCGAACCCGTAAATATGACCGGTTTTTGCAAATTTTCCAACATATAGCTCATGGCCGAAGAAGTATAGCTCATTGTGTCACTACCATGTAGCACCACAAATCCATCATGGGAATCATAATGATCTTCGATAATCGAAGCAATATTTACCCAATGTTCAACATTCATATTGGAGGAATCTATTGGAACATCAAAGGAAATACTGTCAATAGTACAATCCAATTGGCCTAGCTCGGGGATATTCTTAATCAGTTTATTAAAATTAAAGGCCTTCAGTGCCCCTGTACCGTAATCCTTGACCATACCAATGGTCCCCCCTGTATAAATAAGGAGAATTTTGGTTTTTTCTACTGTAGAATTTTGGTTTTTCAATCTTAATAATTGTTAGGGTTTAAAAAATAAAGAGCTTCCACCTTAAGGCAACCTGTCCGCAAGACTATCTAAATCCCAAAAACTTGTCGGGAGTTGGCGGTAGTAATTGCAGCAACTTCCTCCTTATCCATTCCATATATTTGGGCCATCTTTTCCAAAACGTTGACCAAATAAGCACTTTCGTTCCGCTTTCCACGATAAGGAACTGGGGCCAAATAGGGGGAATCCGTTTCCAAAACCATATGTTTCAGGTCTATTTCCCCAAGAAAAGTATCTATTTTACCATTTTTAAAAGTAACTACTCCGCCAATACCCAATTTCATATTATAGGAAATTGCCCTCTGTGCCTGCTCAAAAGTGCCCGTAAAACAATGAAAAATACCAAAAAGTCCATCGCTCTTTTCTTCCTCAAGAATCTGGAAGATTTCATCAAAACCTTCCCTACAATGGATAACTATGGGATAATCATACTTTTTAGCCCACTGTATTTGCTGTTTAAAGGCAATCTGCTGCTCCTTTAGGAAAGTTTTATCCCAATACAGGTCGATGCCGGTCTCCCCAACTGCATAAAATTTCCTTGACGCCAACATTTCTTCAACGTGGGCCAGCTCATTCCTGTAATCTTCCTTAACATGTGTTGGATGCAGCCCTGCCATAAGAAAGATATTCTCTGGATAGGACTTTTCCAAATCAAGCATTGCATCGGTATAGGACGAATCTATTGCGGGAATAAAAAAACGCTCTACCCCTAACTCCAAGGCTCTATCTATGACCAAAGAGCGATCCTCATCAAAAGCCTCACTATATAAATGGGTATGTGTATCTGTTAATATCATAGAACAAAAATAGGATTATCTTTGACAAAAAAAGTACATATGCCCAGCCTTAAAGTTTTTCTACATAAAAAAAAATATATAGCCATTCCGTTGGTACTTACGGCCACAAATCATTTTGAAGTCACGGCCACCATCAATGGAGTGAAAGGCAGGTTTATATTGGATACCGGAGCCTCCAACACCTGCATTGGTCTGGACAAAATAGAATTCTTCAAATTAAATTCCAAAGATTCCAAAATAAAGGCCGCAGGGGCAGGAGCCACAGAAATGTTCACCAAACTATCTACCAAAAATGTCATAGAAATAGGAAAATGGTTTAAACATAAACAGAAAATTGTCCTGTTCGACCTTGTCCACGTTAATCAGGCCCTGACCTCGCACCAGGCTATGCCCGTTGATGGTATTATTGGGGCGGATATTCTGAAAAAAGGAAAGGCCATCATTGATTACCAAAAAACCCGTCTTTACCTAAAACAATAAGACCTGCCAGGTTTTGAAATCCCAACAGGTCCATCTTATTACGTACTGGGCCAACCCCCAAGTACAATATATTATATTAAAGCTCCAAGGCCTTTTTAACGTTGTTGTCCATCAACAACTCTTCAGGACTCTCCAAGGCTTCTTTAACTGCCACTAGGAAACCTACAGACTCCCTACCGTCAATAATTCGGTGATCATAAGACAGAGCAACATACATAATAGGTGCTATGGCTATGGCCCCATCACGGGCAATAGGTCTTTCCACTATATTGTGCATCCCCAAGATTGCACTTTGCGGTGGGTTGATAATTGGCGTGGACAACATGGATCCAAACACCCCGCCATTGGTAATAGTAAAGGTACCCCCTGTCATTTCATCGACCGTAATCTCACCCTCACGAGCTCTTATAGCCAATCTTTTTACTTCCGATTCCACACCCCTGAAGGTTAAATTTTCAGCGTTTCGGATAACAGGTACCATAAGACCTTTTGGCCCAGAAACCGCTATACTGATATCACAGAAATCATAAGAAATCATTTCTTTGCCATC
Source organism: Arenibacter algicola (assembly GCF_018860365.1). Classification (GTDB taxonomy): domain Bacteria; phylum Bacteroidota; class Bacteroidia; order Flavobacteriales; family Flavobacteriaceae; genus Arenibacter; species Arenibacter algicola_B. Next base: position 291,473 of record NZ_JAHKPO010000007.1, on the reverse strand, counting down.
TATCATGGAATTCACGGAAGGATACATTTGTAATGCCCTGATTACGGCTTTTGTAAAAAAGGACATAAACCCTAAACCAACATTGTGCTTGTTCTTAAAGTCTTCCTTGTATTGGTTTCTCAATGCAAAAATGGCCGACATGTCCACTTCGTTAAAAGTGGTCAACATTGCCGTCTCGTTCTTGGCAGCTACCAAACGCTCGGCAACCTTACGTCTCAACATAGACAATTTGGTTCTACTATCACCCCTGGACCCTCCTGTAGGAGTACCCATTGACGGGATGGCATTAACTGCATCCTCCTTGGTAACACGCCCATCTTTTCCGGTGCCCTTTATGGTTGAGGCATCCAAATCTTTCTCGGCAAGTATTTTCTTGGCAGCTGGTGAAGCTGATCCTGATGCATATGAAGTTTTTTCTGGTTTTACCTCAGTTTTCTGCGCTGCTACTTCCTTAACCTCAGGCTTTTTCTCTGCTGGTTTTTCTTCACTCTTGGCAGCCCCTGCAGGTTTGGAAGCGCTAGTGTCTATTAAACATACTACCGCACCTACGGCAACAGCATCTCCCACCTCAGCCTTTAAGGTTATAATGCCACTTTCCTCTGCTGGCAATTCCAATGTAGCCTTGTCCGAATCTACTTCCGCTATTGCTTGATCTTTCTCCACGTAATCACCATCGCTCACCAGCCATTCTGCTATCTCTACCTCTGTAATGGATTCCCCAGGAGAAGGGACTTTCATTTCTAAAATCATGTTTTATAATTTTAATTTGTGTTTTGTCTAAACTCGTTTTTAATTTTAACCTTTATTAAATTTCCCTTTTTGGACATCCTATGGTTTTTCACCGATGAATCCCCAAAATAAAAAATATTATTTATCAGTAGATTCCGGGTTTCTTCCCATATTGTTTTTGTTAATATCAAAAACATAATCTATCACCTGCTGATGGCGACGTTTGGAACGTACTGCACTACCGGCGGCCGGGGAAGCGTAAAATCTTCTTGAGGCCACCCTTAATTTATGCGCCTCGCTAAAATGCATGGTTAAATGCCCCCAAGCACCCATATTCCTTGGTTCTTCTTGCGCCCAAACCTTATCTTCGACATCTTTGTACTTATCCATAATAGCCTTCAATTTCTCTGTAGGCACCGGAAATAATTGTTCCACTCTCACCAAGGCTACGTCATCCCTATTATTTTCTTCCCTATAAGCCAATAGGTCGTAATAGAATTTACCGGTACAAAATACCAAACTCTTAATTTTGGACACCTCGGCGGTTGCATCATCAATTACCATTTGGAATTCTCCGTTTGCAAATTCCTCAACCGTTGATACGGCCCGGGGATGCCTCAACAAACTTTTTGGTGTAAACACTATTAAGGGCTTTCTGAAATTAACCTTCATTTGCCTTCTCAACAAATGGAACATATTTGCAGGGGTAGTTACATCGGCGATATACATATTATCCCTTGCACATAATTGCAAATAGCGCTCCATACGGGCGGATGAATGTTCCGCACCCTGACCTTCGTACCCGTGTGGCAACAGCATCACCAATCCATTTTGCAATTTCCATTTATCCTCCGCTGCAGATATGTACTGATCTATCATAATTTGGGCACCATTACTAAAATCCCCAAACTGAGCTTCCCAAATCGTTAAAGTATTTGGGCTCGCCATAGCATATCCGTAGTCAAAACCAACTACACCATATTCCGACAAAAGTGAATTATATATTTGAAAAATTCCCTGATTATCGGAAATGTGGTTCAAAAGCATAACTTCCTCCTCACTTTCTTCCACTTTCATTACTGCATGACGATGCGAAAAAGTACCCCTTTCAACATCCTGTCCGGACATACGCACTGCGTAACCTTCTTCCAAAAGAGTGCCGTAGGCCAAAAGTTCTCCCATGGCCCAATCCAAGGCATCATTCTCAAAAAACATGGCCTTGCGGTCGTTCACCAATTTCTCAACTTTACGCAAGAACTTCTTATTCTTGGGCAACTCGGTCAACACCTTGGCTATGGCAGTAAGTTTCTTTTTATCGTATTTTGTATCTACCGCATCCATCATCTCCCACTCACGTACATGGGTATACCCGCTCCATTCATCGGCCATAAACGGGGTAATTACAGTCTTATCCTCTTTTCTGGAATCTTCCAATTCCTCCTCCAAAGAAGCCTTATACTGTTCTTCCAGTTCTTTCACAAAGTTATTCCCAATGACACCTTCCTTTATTAGTGCTTCAGCATAAATATCCCTTGAATTTTTGTGCTTGGCAATCGCCTTGTAGAGTTTTGGCTGGGTAAAACGCGGTTCATCGCCTTCATTATGCCCATATTTCCTATACCCCAAGAGGTCTAAAAATACGTCTCTTTGAAAACGCATACGAAATTCGAGGGCAAAAAGTGAGGCATGTACAACGGCTTCGGGATCGTCCGAATTAACATGTAGCACCGGACTCAAGGTTACCTTGGCTACGTCCGTACAATATGTAGAACTACGGGCGTCCAAATAATTAGTCGTAAACCCAATTTGATTATTTACAACAATATGAATGGTACCATTGGTTTTATATCCGTCCAAATTTGCCATTTGCACCACTTCATAAACCAATCCCTGACCTGCAATAGCAGCGTCACCATGCACTACAATGGGCAATACTTTGGAAAAATCGTCTTTATAACGAGCATCCTGTTTTGCCCTGGCAATACCTTCAACAACGGCACCAACAGTCTCCAAATGGGAAGGGTTTGGCGCGATGTTCATAATTATTTTCTTTCCATTTTTAGCTTTCCTCTCAGAGGTCCACCCCAAATGGTATTTTACATCCCCGTCAAAAATTTCCTGCTCATAATCCTTACCATCAAACTCGCTAAAGATATCCTTTGCCTTCTTTCCAAATATATTGGTCAGAACACTCAAACGGCCCCTATGTGCCATACCCATAACAAATTGCTCAACACCCATTTCGGCAGCCTTTTCCACTACCGCATCCAATGCAGGTATCAACGATTCATTTCCTTCCAAAGAAAACCTCTTTTGACCTACATATTTGGTATGCAGGAAGCTTTCAAAAGATACCGCCTCATTTAATTTCTTAAGAATATGCTTCTTCCTATCGGCATCGTATTTAGGATGATTGTCATTGACATTCAACCAATTTTGGATCCATTCCACCCTCTCCGGGTTTCTGATATACATATACTCCACACCAATGGCATCACAATAGATGCTTGTCAAATGCTGTATGATTTCACGTAAGGTACTAGGGCCAATTCCCAGAATTTCCCCTGCGGTAAATGTGGTATCCAAATCGCTTGGAGCAAGTCCAAAATTTCCAATCTCCAAAGTCGGAAAGTACTGTCTTCTTTCCCTAACCGGGTTTGTTTTGGTAAACAAATGCCCTCTAGTCCTATACCCATCTATGAGTCGAACTACCTGAAACTCCTTCTGAAGCCTCTCGGGAACCTCAACCTCGTGACCCCCGGCCACGGACAATGGTGCCGTCTGCAAATCATCGACCATCCCGTCCATAGAACTTTCCAAACCAAAGTCGAATCCTTGAAAAAAGGCCCTCCAACTAGGCTCTACACTATCGGGATTTGTTAAATACTTATCGTATAATTCTGCGAAATAAGAAGTATGCGCAGCGTTTAAAAAGGAATATTTATCCATGAAAAAGTCTCTCTGTCTTTTGAACAAAATTTATTCAAAAATACAACATTTAGCATATCTAAGCTTATCTTAGCCCTGAATAATGGAAAATTATTACAATAATTATGATAAATCGCTATTCCTTAAAAAAAAGCTTGGTTTTATGTGTTTTTTTCACGGCATTTTGGGGCTTAGGTTATTCGCAACTAACCCCAAGGAATTCCGATTTTTGGAACCAAGTATATTTTGGAGGCAATTTAGGCATCGGTTTTGGCAACAATTCCTTCAATGCATCCATCTCTCCCAGCGCAATTTACCAAGCTACCGAGCAATTCGGTGTTGGCCTAGGAATTAATTTTAACTATGCCAAATTTCGGGATGCACAATTAGTAGCTTATGGAGGCAGTGTACTATCCCTGTTCAATCCAATTAGGGCGCTACAACTTTCGGCGGAATTGGAACAATTAAGGGTAAATCGAAAACTTGAACTTGACGGAGGCAACCTGGAAGAAAATTATTGGTCACCGGCATTGTTTCTGGGATTAGGTTACGGCAATAGAAATGTAACCATAGGTATACGATACGATGTTTTACACGACACTCAAAAAAGCATTTATGCCAATGCCTTGATGCCTTTTGTGCGGGTATATTTTTAGACTAGGAACCGTATTCGTTTCTGAACCACACTTTTTGCCATTCCCTTTTCAGTATCTCAAAGGTCACCCGTTCCGAAATTTCAACCACATCGGTGGCTTCAATGGCTTTAACCGCTTTCTCGGGGACATCAATAATATATAGCAGGTTTAAATAATCGGTGAATTTCTCCATGATCAAATAATATACTTTTTCATGTACCAACGTTTTTAAATCCTCAGGAGAAATGTTGTCCGGCAATTCTATAAATACATTGGCGAACACAAAATCTTTCTGCAATTGCGATACTAGATTCTGATAGAGACTTTGATCTGTAGCATGCTTTAGAAGTGCCGAAATGTTGGGGAAATTTACAACCATATGCTATTTACGAAATTTTACTTGAAATGGTTTTTAAGAAAGCGCAATAAAGCCAACTTTTTCCATAATTCACCAGTCTTGTCACTATTTTCGACGAAATTATATAGGATAAACGGATTCCCACCTAAGGTTTCCTGTTTTCAAACAAGACATTTCACGGTTGACTTCAGCTCAAGGATTGGCTAACACAATATCTGTTTCCCCTTCAATAAGTGTAACATGGCAACAATCTGCACCTACAACATAATCCGAATCAACCAATAGCTTATCGTCCACATATCCCTTAAAATTTATTTCAAGTTTCTTATTACTGTATTTTGCAACGTATTTATCGCTGAACAAAGGGTAGTTCCCATTTTTTGCCATCCAGTCATATTCACTACTTGAGGCATCAAGGGTAATATCCTCTCCATTGGAAAGAACAACCACCTTAAAATAGTCCAAGGCCACGGCAACACCTTCCTTATCTTTGACACTTACCGTAATGGTCCTATATTCTTCGGTACAGATTGCCTCCGAACAGTTAGGGGTATCATCCGTACCGTTATCGCTGCAATTTAGCGTTAACAAAAGCGTTATTAAACCAACAAATAATTTCATAAACCCTTTTTATTTTAGGATGCACAGGATTCGGATGGGTTGCTTTCTTCAAGTCTAATTTATCCGAACCGTTGAGTAATCCCCACAAAAAAAGTTGACATTTGTGTAGATATCCCGCCTACACATTGTTAAAATAGATTAGTAGGTTCCGGGAATTTATTTCCTAATTTTTTCCTCCCAGAGCCAGGCCGACTTCATGGCTTCATCCAAAGTAGATTCTGCCTTCCAACCTAAAACCTTGTTTGCCTTGGTGGTATCCGCATAGGCAGAAGTGATATCGCCAGGTCTTCTGTCCACAATTTTATAGTTCAATTTTTTTCCGGAAACTTTTTCGAAGCTTTTAATAACCTCCAAAACGGTACTACCTGTTCCCGTACCTACATTGAAGACTTCATAATTATCCTGGTTCTTGCCGTTCATCAATCTTTCCAAAGCAACTACGTGGGCCTTGGCCAGGTCTACCACATGAATGTAATCTCTAATGCAGGTACCATCCTTGGTAGGGTAATCGTCGCCAAAAACCGAAAGCTGTTTCCTTACGCCCATGCCTGTTTGGGTTATAAACGGCACCAAATTTTGAGGAACACCAATTGGCAATTCCCCAATTTCCCCGCTCGGATGTGCTCCCATTGGATTGAAGTACCTAAGCGCAATAGCATTTATGCCCGGTGTTACCTTACAGGTATCACGAATTATTTCCTCACCCATTTGCTTGGTATTGCCATAGGGTGATTCTGCCGTTTTTACCGGTGCACTTTCGGTTATAGGCATTTTATCGGCTTGACCGTAAACGGTACATGACGAACTAAAGATAAAACTGGATTTGTCCTTTTTAGAAAGTTCCTTGAGCAAGTAAACCAAGGTACCAATATTGTTCTCGTAATACAATAAGGGTTTTTCCACGCTTTCACCAACGGCCTTTGATGCAGCGAAATGAATAACACCGGCAACATCCTGATGTCTTTTAAAAAAATCCTCAACTTTCGACCTTTCTTTAAGATCTATTTTCTCAAAAATTGGTCTCTTCCCCGTAATGGCCACAATACCGTCCAAGACCTTTTCAGTTGAATTGGACAGATCGTCAATAATAATTACTTCATAGCCTTTATTTTGTAATTCTACCGTGGTATGGGAACCTATAAATCCCAGACCTCCCGTTACGAGTATTTTCATTTATTGATTTTTATTTTAAATTTTAGTTTTCATTTTTTTTCAAATTGAATTTGACCACACCAAAGCATTTAACTACTACCCTCCAATAAACTGGTTAATGGTTTCGGTGATAAAATTAATTTGTTCGTCGTCCAGCTCGGTGTGCATTGGCAATGAAATTACCTCCCTGACCAATTGATTGGTTACCGGAAAATCTTTCTCCTGATAACGCTCATCCAAATAAGCCTTCTGTCTATGTAAAGGAATAGGATAATACACCCCACATGGAATTTGTTTTTCCGCCAAATGCTTCACCAATTCATCACGTTGGCCATTTAAAATCCTCAAGGTATATTGGTGGAATACATGACAATCGCAAGTTTCACAAATCTCGTTACAGGCATTGGCCATTTGGGGAACAATAATATTTTTGTTTCCAGCAAATGCTTTGGAATATTTTCTTGCCGCCTCCCTCCTACTGGCATTATAACCATCCAATCGGGACAACTTGGATCGTAAAACCGCTGCCTGAATAGAGTCCAACCTGGAGTTGACGCCCACTACATCATGATGATAACGTTCGTACATCCCATGATTTACAATTCCCCTTAGGGTATGCGCCAATTCATCATCGTTGGTAAAAATAGCTCCACCATCTCCATAACAGCCCAAGTTCTTGGACGGAAAAAATGAGGTTGCCGCCACATGTCCCATAGTTCCGGCTTTCTGTTTTTTACCGTTTTTAAAGGTATAATCGGCCCCAATGGCCTGGGCATTGTCCTCTATAACATATAGGTTGTGCCTTTTAGCAATTTCAAGAACGGCATCCATATTGGCACATTGACCAAAAAGATGTACAGGCACTATTGCCTTGCTTTTAGGAGTAATTGCTTTTTCCAGGGCTAATGGATCTATATTAAAACTATCGGGCTCCACGTCTACCAAGACCGGGGTAAGTTGCAGCAGTGCAATCACCTCTACAGTTGCCGCAAAGGTAAAATCGGCCGTTATTACCTCGTCACCGGGTTTTAAACCAAGTCCCATCATCGCTATTTGAAGGGCATCCGTACCATTGGCACAGGGGATAACGTGCTTCACCCCCAAATAGTCCTCCAATTCCTTTTGAAAGGCATGTACTTCGGGGCCATTAATAAATGCGGATGTTTCCAAAACATTGGAAATGGAGGCATTTACTTCATCCTTTATGACTTCATATTGACCCTTTAGGTCTACCATTTGAATTTTCTTCATTGCATAAAACTTAGATTCCAAACTTGGTTTGGCGCGAACAATATTACAAAAATAAGGATTGGCAGCCAATGGAATTTATATAAAGAAACGTATTTTAGCCCCAAACGAAGATTCTGTGTTTGCCATATATAATTTTGCCGTACAATTATCCGCTCTTTTCCTAAAATTGATTGCTTTGTTCCATCCAAAAATTAAACTTTTCGTAGATGGGCGGAAAGAGGTAATGCCCTATTTACAGAAAAATATTTCACCCGGAGATTCAATAATTTGGGTACACACGGCCTCTTTGGGCGAATTTGAACAAGGCCTTCCCATAATAGAGCAGTTAAAAAAAAATTATCCCACGTACCGAATATTGGTCACCTTTTTTTCGCCTTCAGGCTATGAGGTCAAAAAAAATACTGCCGCCGCCGATATGGTTACCTACCTCCCAATGGACACCAAAAAAAACGCTAAAAAATTCCTGGACCTTGTTAATCCCAAGTTGGTTATTTTTGTCAAGTACGAAATTTGGCCCAATTATTTAAAAACATTAGGCAAACGGAAAATACCTACTATCCTTATCTCGGCTCTTTTCAAGGACAATCAAGTATACTTTAAAAGTTTCGGTAGATTTATGCGCAAGGCCTTGGGCAATTTCACCCATATTTTTGTTCAGGATGCCAAATCAATTGAATTATTGAGCAATATCAACATCAAGAACACCTCTATTAGCGGGGACACCAGATTTGATAGGGTTATAGAAATTCTTGAAAGGGATAATAACCTGGCCTTCATGGAAGATTTTAAAAATGGCGCACAGACGTTGGTCGCCGGTAGCACTTGGCCCGATGACGAGGAAATATTGGTACCTTATATAAATGCTGGTGAATCCTCCTTGAAATTTGTTCTTGCACCGCACAACATAAAACCAGAACACATCAACAAACTTAAGTCGTCCATCAATAAGAAAACAATACTTTATTCGGAATTGGAGAATAAGGATTTATCCACCTACGAAGTTCTTATTATAGACACTATTGGCCTACTGACCAAAATTTACAGTTATGCGGACATTTCCTATGTAGGCGGTGGTTTTGCTACTGGATTGCACAATACTTTGGAACCTGCAGTATACGGTATCCCCGTAATTATTGGGCCAAATTTTAAAGGTTTTAAGGAAGCCGAAGATTTGGTAATCAAAGGCGGAGTATTGATTGTTAAATCGCCAAAAGAATTCTTCACCTTGGCCAACAACCTGCTAAACGACGAAGAGTACCTTAAAAGAACCGGGGATATCAACAGCACTTATGTCTCTGAAAATAAGGGGGCAAGCATCCAAATCATGACATACATACGTACATTATTATGAACACCTATGTACGACTATGCAAAATTCCCGAATTATATACCTGGTTTCCCTGACCACTTTTGTCCTATTCTGTCTTTCATGCAGGGAACCGATGGGAGAACAACAGGGCACTACTCCTCCTGAAAATGCTGTTCCATCGCCTAAAAAGGAAGATATCAAGAAACCAGAACCCTTAAAAGTGGCTCCCAAAACAAAAAATGGACAAAAGCCCAAAACAAGGGATACCCTTAGCCCAAAAATTGCCCTATCTTAAATAGTCTATACATTTGGTTTACTTTTTTTGTTAGCTTTACAAAAATCAACAAACCAAATTATGAATTCCAAAATTCTTCGTATTTCCCTTATTGCCGCTTTGGCGGGGTTTTTATTTGGCTTCGATACTGTAGTCATTTCAGGTGCCGAAAAGAAATTACAACTTTTGTGGAACTCCTCGGAAGCTTTTCACGGAACGGTAGTTATAGGCATGGCTTTGTTTGGGACCGTTATTGGGGCAATTCTGGGTGGAATACCTACCAATAAAATAGGCAGAAAGAACACCCTTATTTGGATAGGTATCCTTTATTCCATCTCCGCCATAGGTTCTGCCTTTGCCAATGACCCCGTTACCTTCGGAATATTCAGGTTTATTGGTGGTTTGGGTGTTGGTGCATCAACAGTGGCGGCCCCGGCCTATATTTCGGAAATTGCTCCGGCAAAAGATCGGGGAAGATTGGTTGGACTTTACCAGTTTATGCTTGTTTTTGGAATCCTTGTGGCCTTCATGTCCAATTACGCCCTGAGCAATGTGGGCGAAAACGATTGGCGCTGGATGGTGGGTGTAGAAGCTTTCCCGGCTATAATCTATACCCTATTTGTTCTTACCGTTCCTAAAAGTCCAAGATGGCTTTTGACCAAAAACAGGACGGAAGAGGCAAAAAAAATACTGTATTCCATAAACCCAGATCTGTCATTGGAAGAATTGGAAGCTGAAATTGCTTACGGGGAAGAAGGTGCCGCAGCCTCCGAAAATATCTTTATGAAGAAATATCGATTTCCCTTGACCTTGGCATTTCTAATCGCATTTTTCAATCAATTCTCTGGGATCAATGCTTTTTTATACTACGCTCCCAGAATATTTGAAGCTGCCGGATTAGGTGAAAGCACAGCCCTGCTGAGTAGCATAGGAATCGGTATCACCAACCTTATCTTTACCCTATTGGGCATATTCCTAATTGACCGCCTAGGTAGAAAGCAATTAATGTATTTTGGCTCTGTAGGTTATATAATTTCATTATCATTGGTAGCTGCTGCTTTTATTTTAAACTGGGAGGGCATGGCAGTTCCTATTTTTCTATTCTTATTTATTGCATCCCATGCCATAGGTCAGGGCGCTGTAATTTGGGTTTTCATCTCCGAGGTATTTCCAAATCACTTAAGAGGCTCCGGTCAGGCGTTTGGCAGTTCTGTACATTGGGTGCTGGCTTGGCTTATACCCTCTTCTATCCCTGCACTTTTTGCCTGGGTAGGTCCTGGGCCTGTTTTTGGTTTCTTCGCTTTTATGATGGTATTGCAATTGCTCTTTGTTATTTTCATGATGCCGGAGACCAAAGGAATTACATTGGAAGAACTGAGCAAAAAACTTAGTAAGTAAGAAAATACCACTTACTGATTATCAGTATTTTATCGAAAATTTTAACAGTACAACGGATAAGTATACTAATTGGTGGTCATTTAACGGATTTGACCCTAAAACACATGATAATTTGAGGATAATTCATTAAATTGTTTTAAAATCTAAATATCATGGAAGATGTTACTTTTGGCACAAGGGTGCTCAATGGATTCCTTAGCCTTATGGTCGTAGTATTGGTTGCCATCCTATTGGCTGTGGTAGTCTGTTTGATTTTAGCGGCTTTTGGTTTCTTTTAATAGGAGCTAATTCTAGCCTTTGAGACTTATACAATTCAGGGTTGTATTCTTTCCCCCAATTATGACTGGTCCTTATTTTTATTACTTTTGAGTTTGGTCCTATTTGGTACATATTTCCACATTGGACCAAAGCAAGCAATTTAGGTTACTATTCTTTCGCCAAACAAATCCAATATAGGTTTGCCCTGCCCGTCCGGAGTGGTATAAAATGGCCTGCCTTCTATAGTATAATTTGTTTCTGGATCCATACCCAGAGCGTGGTATACGGATTGATGCACTTGATCAATCACCACTGGGTTTTCAATTGAGGAACAGGGCCTTTCATCTGCTGTTTTACCGTACACCAAACCTTTCTTGACTCCACCGCCCCACATGAGAATGGAACTACCATCCGTAAAATGCCTATGCATACCATAGAATTTTTCATCCTCGATAATATCCGGTTGATCAACCTGATCCTGTACGGGTACTCCTGGTCGACCTTCCATAATGGCATCCCTACTAAATTCGCTGGCCAGTATAATCAGCGTTCTATCCAAATGTCCAGACTCGTCCAGATCTTTAATAAGTTGTGCAATAGGCCTATCTATAAGCTCTTTCATTTTCGCCGCGCGGGTATGACCATTTTCATGGGTATCCCAGCCAAGAAATGGTTCATACTCCGTTGAAACACTGATGAACCTACCTCCGTTCATGGCCAGTCTTTTTGCCAATAGGCAACCCAGACCAAATCTGCCTGTATTGTAGGTGTCATATACCTCTTTAGGTTCTTGGCTTAAATCGAATACCTTGGCTTCGGGAGAATTTAACAACCGATAGGATTGCTCCATGGAGCGCATCAAGGATTCCCTTTGATAATCACTGCCTCCCTCCATAATCTTGCTCTTATTGGCCAACTCCTTATAAAGCTTATATCGGGCTTCAAATCTTTTTAGTGACATCCCTTGAGGCGGCCTTACACTATCCAAACCTGTGGAAGGGTCGGGTATTAGAAACGGACCATATTCACTTCCCAAAAATCCAGCAGAATGAAATGCCTTGAGCTCCTCGGCTTCCCCAACCGTAAAACGTTGGCCCATGGCAATAAATGGAGGAATAACAGGGTTTACAGGACCTAACTCCTTGGCTATCCACGCACCTATGTGTGGAGCCTGGACCGATTGCGGAGGTTCATAACAGGTATGCCAATGATACTGATGCCGCGTATGCAGGATATGGCCAAGATCTGCAGATTTATAAGAACGGATTATAGCTCCTTTATCCATTACACTTCCAATAGATTCCAATCCCTGCGAAAAATGGAGGCCATCCACAATAGTGGGCACCTTGGGAAAGGTGCTTAAAACCCTTTTGCTTTCTACGCCCTTGGAATAAGGTACAAATGCCTTGGGATCAAAGGTTTCGGTATGGGCCATTCCCCCCGCCATCCACAGTAATATAACGGTATCAGCTTTGGAGGTTATTGCCGGAGCAGATTTACAGGAACTTAAAAAACTGGCAAGGGGAATACTGGTTGTGGCAGCCGAAAGACTGGCCGCGGCCATCTTCTTTACAAAATCCCTACGTGCATTGGTATGTAAATCCTTATTCATTATTCCTTAGTATATAAATTGAAATTCGGGTGAAATAAACATGGACCAAAAAAGATCCTGCAACGCTTCTTCTTTAGCATCCGTTTGCAAGGCATTTAGCATTATTCCCTTTTCCTTATCGGTTGGATTTCTACCCAATGTTTTTTGGTATAGGTTGAGCACTATTTGTTCATCCTTATCTCCATACTTCTTCAGCCATGCCTCTGCCCCTTCCTTTAGTACGCCATTAAAATACTCCCCATTGGTCAACTCCAGTGCCTGTAACAAAGTGGCTTGTTCGTCTCTTGTGGTGGCTACATTTTCCCGAGTAGGCCTGCCCATCACCTTCATAAATGGATGTTGTTTTACCAAACTGGCCCTAGCAAATTCCCGTTCCGTATTTTCAAAAGTGAAATTCACCAACTTGTCCCAGTTACTGGATCCATAATTACGGACACCTTGCCAACTACCATCATCAAATGATAAGCTTACCCAATCGCCATCCGGTTGTTTATCAGTACTTTTCCATTTATCATTGGAAGTGACCAACAATTCCGTCCCATCCCCATATTGGATTTTCATGGCAAACAAGATTCCTGCGGGATTGGCAATGCTCCCCTCATTAATGCCCTCTATAGCCAATATATTTTCACCTTCAATAAGCTTGTCCCCGACCTCTAACCTATCTACTTTTCTCCAATCCGTTCCTTCCGATATTTTTTTGCCATTGAGGTATAGAGCATAGGAATGATCCACGGAAACCAATGCTTTCGCCGACAATATTTCTTTATCATTTAAATTGAAACTATGCCTAAAATACCGCTTTCCCGGTTCGGGCAATACATCACGATCAAACTTAATTTCCCTGTGCCAGACCCGGTTATAGGGCAGACCTTCGTTATTGGGATCATAAGCCGCCGCATAGTACATGGGAGCCACTACCTGACTAACGGCATCGGAAAATTGCTCTGCACTTAACCGCCTAAGTACGGGACCCTTAAACGCATACCCCTTTTGCAAATCTTCCTGATTTTCCAATCGGGTCGTTTCCAGTTGGTAAGATTTTGACGTCATGATCATTTTCATGAGACCTTTTATATCAAACCCAGAATTTACAAAATCGGCGGCCAACCAATCCAATAGAACGGCATTCCAAGGTTCATTATCCATTTCGTCTACAGGTTCCACTATCCCTCTTCCCATAAAACGTTTCCAAAATCTGTTGGTAATGGTTCGGTAAAGTCTACCATTTTCGGGCTTCACCATTACCTCTGAGAGCAAGAGCAATCTTTCCTTTACACTCTCTGCCTCTACCGAGCCAAGTTCCGGATATAAAAAATTTACTTCTGCCAGTTTCCCAATGGGCATATCACATCTATTGAGTTCCAAAATGGAATCTGCAAAAATGGAGGCAAACCCGTAGGATTGTTCCAAAGTAAGATTGCTAACAAAACTGTTGTGACAGGAGGCACATTTTACATTCACCCCCATCAAAGACTGACCAATATTTTGGGCGGCCTGCATTTCGGTACGTTGACTGGCATTGACCAAGCCCCGCCATTTAATCCCTTTGATAAATCCTTCCGATTCTTCATTTGGATTTATCAATTCTTTGACCATAAAGTCATAAGGCTTATTTTCCATAAGCGACTTGTACAACCAATCCGTAATCTGTTTTCGTCCTCCCGTTATAAATCCTGGTCCACTGTAGTCATTCCTGAGTATATCGTTCCAAAAACTCAACCAATGTTGGGTATAATTATGCTTATCGGCCAACAATTCATCTATGAGCTTAGTCCTCTTCTCCTTATCCCCATCGCTAACAAATTGATCTATTGTAATTGGCTCTGGAAGCAGACCTAGAATATCCAGATAGGCACGCCTTATAAAGGTCCTATCGTCCACTACCTCTGGCCATTTCAACTTTTTTTCCTTAAAATAGGAATCCATTATTTTGTCTATGGGATGGTTCTCCATACTACCCTTTGGTAATTCAGGCTGAGAGAGGGCCAACTCGGCCTCAGGAAAAATCTTTAGTGCCCCATCCGACCATTTTGCGCCATTTTTGATCCACAATTCAATCAACTTTATTTCACTATCCTTCAGTACTTTACCTTTCTTTGGCATTACATCATCATGATCGGGCGGAAGGCTTACCCTTAAGAACATCTCACTCTCTTCCGGCCTGCCCTCGACAATAATAGGACCTGACTTTCCTCCTTGGTAAACACCACGTTTATTGTCCAGTACCAAATCGCCTTTTTGCTTATTTTCACTATGGCATTGATAGCAGTTATGTGCCAAAATTGCCCTAACTCCCAAATTAAGATCTTCCTGCTGCGCTTCGGACAAAGAATCCAGTCCCTTTAATTCCGCCAAAAGTACCGTGGCCTTTCCATCGTCATAAGAATCTTGATTATAGGGCAAGACACTGGTTAAATAATCTTCCCCATGGGTTAGATTTGCTCCCAAATGACCTGCCACGACCAAAACCAAAACTGTTGCAAACAACCCAAATCGATAATATAAATAAGAGTCAAATTTCCCTTTCAGTGTAGTGCGCAACAAGAAACCGGTAACAATGGCCATAACAGCTGTGGCAATACCAGTATTCTGGTGAAATAGAACCAAATCGCCTTCATAATCGTCGTGGGTACGAAGCAACCAACCCAAGACTGCGGCCAACACGGCGAATGCAGCTCCCAAAAAAACCATCCAATTAATTCCCTCCCTGAGGTCTTTTCTTTTTCCACCCAGGGTCAAAAACTCCAGAAATAAGGCAACCACCAACAAGCCTATGGGAAAATGTACTACCAAAGGGTGAAAGCGTCCCAACAGCTGGAATATCCAGTCCCACGAATTAATATCCATAGCAGCAATTTAATCTTTTTCTGTACGCCATTACTATACCAGCTGTGAGGTTTACAGTTCTCATCATAATTTTATGCCCATTACATTTATTTTCCTCTAAGTTAACTAATCGATTTAAAAATGCAATACCAACTTATGCTGTTATTCACAAAAAAAGCAACCCTTTTGGGTTGCTTATGTTAATTATTGCCTATATCATTACCATGTCTCAGTGATAAAAACAACTAAGACCAATTTAGGCCGAAAATTTTATTTCTTTGTTTTTTTTATGCTATCAACTTCTTTTCTGAACCTCAATATCATTAAACTATCCAATTGACCACCAATACTGTCCCTCATAGAAGACCAATTCTGGTCATTCATATCCCCGGCATACCGCATTATCTTGTTAAACCTGGCCACATTAAAACGGTTGGCCTTCCAGGCTGCCTTGGTACTTTCCTGATGTTTTAAATCCTGCAAGTAAATACCGACCCCAAAGCCAACTATGACCAGACCCAATACCAATAACCAACGGGCGGATGTTTTTGACATTATTCCAAATTTAGATTAAAACAATAAATTGTTCCATTTAGATACCATATTTATATTTACGTAAAAATTGGTATCCATGGACCGCTAATTTTAAGAAACTTTCCTATATCCTTAGTATTTTAGTACCAAGTGCTACTATACAAACTTGGAAACTACCAATAACAATACAATAACCGCAAAAGCACCGCTAAAGGTCAATACCAGGTCTATAAAGTTGAATTTCTTTTTCATTCCTTATTTTTATTGTTTTCCATAGTCATCACCATAACACAGGAGAAGTAATTAAATTTGATTGGGTTTTTCCTAGGTTTAAATTTCAATCGTGCAATTAACACACAATTCCAATTATAAAGTTAGCACGGAATGACCATGTTTCAAAATATCAACGTTCAACTCTAACAAACCTCGGATAAAATGTAGTTTTCCTTCAACAATGCAGTAAGAATGATGTGGTCTATCTATATAAAACAAAGAAAAAATATCGGTAATAGTCTCAAATACAGTCGTCAAAATCTGGAGCCATCATTTTTTTAAGGATCAAAAAAAAACAATTTCAAAACCAGAGTTCACTACAAGTTAATAACCACATTGCCTTTTTTGCGGCCAGTGTCCACATAGCTGTGGGCTTTGTCAGCTTCATAAAGGGTGTAGCGCTTATCTATGACCAATTTTAGCTTCCCGGCAATCAAAAGATCCGTGAGCTCATTCAACATTTCCCTAAGCTTTGGTACAGCTAAAAGTCCGGTGGCCCCAAACTTTGCCTTTTTGCTACTAAATTTAGAGGTCCACAGCATTTGAAATAGCAGTGGCATACTTAGCACAGGTGAAAGATACATGCCCTTTTCACTGAGTACTTTTTTGCTTTCAGGGAACGAGCTCTTGCCCACAGTATCAAAAATAATATCGTAACTATTAGCTGTATTAGTAAAATCTACCTTTGTATAATCTATGGCATGATCAGCTCCGAGCGATCTTACCAAGTTAAAATTGGAAGAACTGCAAACCGCGGTAACCTCAGCGCCAAGATTTTTGGCCAATTGCACCGCTGCAGTACCTAGACTTCCCGAAGCCCCATTTATAAGCACTCTTTGTCCATTTTCTACATTGGCCATTTCCTTTAAATAATTCCAAGAAGTCAAAGGCCCGTCACACATACAAGCAAGTTCTTCATGAGCTACATTTTTAGGTCTTTTCGCCACTATACCTTCTTCTGAAATACATAAATATTCCGCATTGGCGCCTCCACCAAATATCGACTCCCCAAAAACTTCATCCCCAACTTGGAAACGTTGGACACTGTCCCCAACGGCTTCGATTGTTCCAGAAAAACCAGTACCCGCTATAGGATACTTGGGTTTTGTTAAACCAATAAAAAGTCTACCGTACCACGGCTTCCCTCTACGCATCATGGTGTCTGCCGTGGTTACACTGGCAGCTTTTACCTTTACCAAAATCTCATTTTCTTTGGGTATGGGCTTTGGAATTTCCTGAAGTTGCAAAACCTTGGGTGAGCCATACTTTGTTGTTATGATCGCTTTCATTTTATCATTTTTTATTATGACAAATGTATCCCACACCCCTATGCCAATCGTTCCGATTTAAGAATCGGAACAAAATGTCTTAACGTACCTAAACTAATAAGCATTGCAATTCTTTTCATCTATAGGATAAATAACGATGCTCTTACTATTGTAATTCCATATGCAGAATAGGGTAGGGTTTTCCTGTGGCATCCAATTCCGACCGACGTACTGTTATAAATCCAACATATTTATAAAATTCAACAGCTTGTTCGTTCTGTTCATTTACATCCACCTTATTTACATTCAATTCATGTATGGAGTAAGTCAATAAACTTTTTCCTATTCCCATTCCCCGGTAAGCCGGATGTACAAATAGCATTTCCAGATGCCGGCCTTCCACTCCCATAAAACCGATTATTTCCTTAACCTCATTCCTAATGCACCTTAATTGTACAGCCTTTAAATATTCGTTCAATATCAACGGCTTAAAATAGGCTATATCCTCTTCCCTTAAAAAGTGGTGTGTGGCTCTTACCGAGGCCTCCCAAACCTCAACCACTACGGGGTATTCGGCCTGGGAAATCGTTTCTATTTTATATGACATAAGTATTAATCTTGAAGAGACCCTAAAAATAGTATTTCTGGGCTATGTATTGGATAAGATTTAAAATGAAGGTCCAATTGCTGTATTCTATTGTAGGACATATGAAACCTTTTTTGAGTTATGGGATTATTGGTTATTCACAGGAAGTATTTAATTCTTGGTATTCGGATATTGAAACATTAGGTATGTTCTGTCCACTTTGGATTTTGATACAGTTTAAATTGGGATTTCTATCTACCTTTAAGTCTATTAATTCCTGATTGTTGCCCACATCCAGATCTGTAAGTGAATTGCTTGAAATATAAAGGTGTGTTAAACCGGTATTATGTTCAAGATCAATATTCTGAATTTTATTGTCAGAAATCAATAAGGTTTCCAATTCTACATTTGTACTAAAATCTGCAGAAGTCAGCTCATTCGTTGTTAGCAATATATTTTTCAGATTTATAGATCTTTTGACATCAAAGGAATGTAATAAGTTGTTGCTTATTTTCAATATTTCAAGAGTTTCATTTTCAATGCTAAATTCTTCCAATTCGTTAAAGGATAGGTTTAATTCTTTTAAGTGAGCCGCTTTGGAAAGTCCGTTAATGGCACTAAGCTGGTTAGACTGCACATCCAATAAAACTAAATTGAGGTTGTTACTGATATCAATGTTGGATATATAGTTGCCAGAAAGAACTAAAGTGTCCAACAAAGTATTATGAGTTAAGTCGATACCCGTTATTTCCTGCTGCGTTGCGGATAGCTTCTTCAGCCCCACAAAGCCTTCAATTCCGGTCAAATCACTTATTACAGCCTCACTTGAAAAATTTAAATCAAGTACACTCACTTCCGACGCGTCTTTCCTCAACATTCTTTGATTTAGGATTCCGTCCGAATCTATACCCTCTTTTATTAAAATAGCTTCAAAACCAGAATCCGGTATGTCCAGATATTGATTTTCATAAGAGTCTGTATCATTACGGGAGCATGAGGTAATTAAGATGGTAATGATAATTGCTATCTGAATTGCTGTCCCAACGAAAAAATCTTTATACATTTTTAGGTAAAATTATATTAATTGTAAGGTGTTATAAAACCTATATTAATTCTTAAATTAGAATAGTTTTATTTGAGACAAAGATGTATAAAATGTCAGGGCTGGTCGTTCTAGATTACAAATCGGAACCTTTTAAGCCACTATTTTTTTCCAATAAGCACTGGGGGTTGTACCCATTATCTTTTTAAAATAGGTATTAAAGACGGTCTTGGAGTTAAAGCCGCTATCATATGCCAACGCAAGAATGGTGAGATGTCTTTGGGATTTGTCGGCCACCTTGGCCTTAAAAGCTTCCAGACGGAAGGTATTAACATAGTCGGCAAAATTTTTCCCATACCCTTCATTTAGCAACTGCGATAAATGATTTGAAGGAATTTCCATCATTTCAGCCAAAATCGGAAGTGTAAGGTTGGGGTCCAAGTAGGGCTCCTCTTCCAACATTAACCGATCCAAGTTTTTCTTGTATACCTTGAGCTGCGTTTTATTGAATAACGATTTTTGATATTTCCTTTTGTTGGTCGAATATTGACTGCCCTCCCCCAAAACTTCCCTCCTAAGCTCTTGAAAACGAGGCATTCCGAAAAAGGGCTTTAGAATTGGTTCAACAAAAATGTAAATCATCATTGGCAATCTTTGGGCAACACCTTGTTCTATTAACCTAATGGTTTCCGGTATCTTACCCAACAATGCATTGCACAGAATAAGCAAGTTTATAGCCCTCCCCATAAAATCGGTTTCCAGGGCTACTTCCAACTTGGCTATTCCCTTTTCGGCCTTATCCTTATTACCTAATACCGCATGGGCCATTGTTGTCCCCCCCAGTCTCATGATATCTTCGGTTTCATTCTGTGGCAATTTCTCAAAAAAGGCCAATCCTTCCTTGCCTTTACCCATCAACAACAGTGACTGTCCCCAATACAATGTGGATGTTTTAAAATCTACTTTGAGTTCTACTCCCTTTTCAAAACACTTTATGGCATCATCATATTTTTCTTCGCAGTAATCTATAAATCCCTTCAAATGATAATTTATGGAAGAGAAAGGATCGAGCTGAAGGGCGGTTTCAATATAGGTTCGGGCCGCACCAAAACTCCCTTCGGCTACCAAAGTGGATGCCATACTCGGGTAATAGTCAACAAGTGGTCCCGCTTCATACACTTTGTTTAAATGCTTATAGGTTTCTGGGAGGTCCCAGTTTTGGATAAAGCTTGCATAGGATAGATGTAATTGACATTCCGGTAAATTTTCGTCTATTTCTATGGCCTTGTCCAGAAAAGGCTGTCCCTTTGAAAAGGCCTCATGTAATGGCACAAAGCCTATTGTACCCAACAGGGTGTAGGCCAGATGCATCCCCAGATGGGCCAATGCAAAATGAGGGTAATCCTCTAGAATTCTTTCTAAAATTGACATCCCTGTTTCAATATCGGATTTGCCCATCTTTAAAATATGATACCTGCTTTTTAAATAGCCTTGGTATATATCAATTGGCACTTCGGGGTCTTGGACCAATTGGCCTTCAATTTCAAAATGTCCAATATGTTCCCGCAACCTTTCGGCAATGAGCAGGCTAATTTCATCCTGAACGGCAAAAACATCGTCCAAGGACCTATCAAAAGTCTCCGACCAAAAATGAAAATCATCCTTTACATCTATTAACTGTGCAGTTATGCGCATTTTATTGTTGGACAAACGTACACTACCCTCCAAGATGGTAGATACATTAAGTTCCTTTCCTATCCGTGCAATGGGAAGATTAACATTTTTAAAGTGAAAGGAAGAGGTTCTTGAAGTTACTTTTAATCCTTTGATTTTAGCAAGGGCGTTTATGATTTCCTCCGTCATGCCGTCACTAAAATATTCGTTGTCCGTATTGGAACTCATATTTACAAAGGGGAGAACAGCAATAGACTTGGGCTCATTTTCAGGGACCTCCATAAGATCGGAACGACTGGGCACCTGTATTCCTTCATTTTTTACCGCAAATACTTCAACCGGTTTAGCAATATTTTTGAGATTAAAATGGCCCAAGGACAAGGTGGGAATATGTGGATGATTTTTAAGCTCATCATTTAGTTTCCCCGATAACAAAATTGAACCTGCAATTCCCAGACTCTCTATACGGGAAGCCATATTTACTCCGTCCCCATAAACTTCCGTTCCATCAAAAACAATATCTCCCAGGTGCAACCCTACGCGAAGCGGCACCGCGTTTTCCTTTTGCAAGGCCTTTTGTATAGCTATGGCGCATTCCACTGCCTCCAACCCACTGGAAAAAACGCTCAGGGTTCCGTCGCCATAATATTGCAGGATATCCCCATTATGAAGTTTATGATTTTTTTCGAACTCCTGTCTATGACGGGCACGCATTTCCGCTGCGGCATTTTCATCCCTCTGCATCAGAGCAGTGTAGCCAACAATATCGGTAAACATTATGACTGCAATACGGCGGTTTTTATTGCTTGGCATTAGTTTTTGGTCTTAGATTTTATTGCTTATAAAGACAACTCATTTCAAAAGTACAATAATTTGCAATAAACCATTTTAAGGGACAATATCAAAAAAGACATTAACTTTACGATGGTTTTCCAAGAGTTTATTTTTCTGTATGCCCTTAAAATTATCTCCCAAAGTTAAAAGAAACCTTTCCCGAATAATCCCGTTCGGAATTATTTGGCTAGTATCTGGTTGGGTATTTTGGATCGTGGAGCAAGCCGCAGCGGGCAACTCCGACCAGGACCAATCCTCCAGGATTGCCATGAATTTTGAGGTATTCCTCTTTTCCAGCGCTGCCCTCATGATTGTTGGACTGCTCATTGGGACCATAGAACTCCTATATCTAAACCAAGTTTTTTCAAAAAAAAGTTTTACCAAGAAGATCGTATACAAAACCATATTTTACATTTTGTTGCTGTTGATCATTACTTCCATCACCTATCCTATAGCCAAGAGTTTGGAATTGAACACTTCTATTTTTGATAAACGCGTTTGGGATATTTTTTGGGAATACTGGACCAGCATCACCCATTTAAGTACGGACATACAGCTGGCTACCTCCCTTTTAATATCCCTATTTTACTCCGAGATAAGCGAGAATATTGGGCATGGGGTATTAATGAATTTCTTTACAGGAAAGTATCACACTCCAACTGAAGAATTAAGGATATTTATGTTCTCCGATATGAAATCTTCCACCGCAATAGCGGAGCAATTGGGCCACATTAAATACTTTGAATTGTTAAAAGAGTATTACTCTGATTTTTCCGAAGCTATAATTAAACATTCAGGGGAAATATACCAATATGTGGGGGACGAAATCATTATCTCATGGCAATATGAGGCCGGTATTGTAAACAACAATTGTATCAAATGTTTTTTTGCCATGAAAAAGGACCTTCACAAAAGGGCAGAATGGTATTCCTCCAACTACGGCATTACACCTACCTTTAAAGCGGGATTTCACTATGGTAAGGTAACCACAGGGGAAATAGGTGAGCTGAAAAAGGAAATTATATTCACGGGCGACGTCCTCAATACCACCGCTAGAATTCAGGGGCTCTGCAACCCATTAAATGTAGACATCCTAATTTCCGGGGATTTGTACCAAAGCCTACCCCTTGAACCGGAATTCAAAATACAATCCTTGGGCAAAAACGAACTGAAAGGAAAAGAGCAAAACATGGAATTGTTCACTATAACAGATTAAGAACAGCACAACACTAGCAGCTAATAAATATTACTCTAAATTTTGGCAGCTTTATCATTTATGTGCCCCATATTTTCTTATCCATGCTACAAACCAACTAATCCAACGGTAGAAATGTTAAGCCTATAAAAAGCAAATTAGTACCCATATGAACAAATAAAGGATATTTAAACCCAAAGCTTAGTCGTGTATATCCGGCAATGGTGGCACTAAACAACTGGGGTAAGGTTATAATGGGAAGTAACAGTACATTGGTCAAGTTCAATTCAAAATTAAAAATATGCAACCAGGCAAACAGCACACAGGAAAGGTAATAAATCCACCTAATATTATTCTCCCATAAAACAGCTAGCTTTTGGGCGATTTTTTTTCTATACATTAAGGCATATGCAATTACACCAAGAAACAGTGACAGCAACACCCGGGTATAAAAAGTTTCATCCACTAGGCTCAGGTTGGTTTTGTATATGCCTTTTGTAAGCAAGTAATAAGATAGTGACACAAAAGTAAGAGCTGCATATAGCGGTCTAAACTTTAGACTTAACCTAAAGCACACCTCTTCATAAAGGGGTAGAATTACACCCCCCACCAACAGGTACACTAAAGGAGTAAACCTATTCGCCATATTGGCATCCGTGATATTTTTTGGCTCATAAAAAATAGCCAATACATTCGCGACCAATAGAGAAAAGACCAGTTTAATAAGGAACAATCCCAAGGTGTCGTAAATTTTATTCCTGACAGTTAGATCTTTCAAGGTTAGATACCGTGGTTGAAATATAAACCGTGTTAATTCCTTTATCAATCTCAAATAAAATTTAGGTCGTACAAAAGGATAATTCATAAGGTATATTTTTAGTGTTCCGCACTATTTTACAAGTGCAAGTTAGCCAGCTATATACCCTTAAAAGTTCCGATTATCACTAAAAGGTTCTGATTTTCAATTATGTCTTGATTTCCATAAACAGTTCCTGGATATAACCCTTTCCGAGCCAATAAAAACGGGATACTTTTAGATTAAAATTTGTATTTTAGATTTCATTTTTTCGATTTAACAAACAACCCCGGCCAGCGAGTGCAAACCTCTTTTAATCCGAAGTCTATTGCTGTACTACCTTTTTTAAACATTGGAAGGGAAGAAAACGAGTACTTTTCGGACGGAATTACGGAGGAAATCATCAATGCGCTGACCAAAGTCCGGGACCTAAAGGTAACTGCAAGAACATCTTCCTTTTACTACAAGCAAAGAAATATGGATGCCCGTCTCATAGGCAATGAGCTTGGAGTTGAAACATTGCTTGAAGGAAGTGCAAGGATTGTAAATGATCGGGTAAGGATTACCGCGCAATTGATACGTACGGATACCGGTTTTCATATCTGGTCCGAGAATTTTGACCGCCACCTTTCCGATATATTTGAACTACAAGATGAGATTAGCTTGCTCATTGCCGACAAGATTCGGGAGAACTTTGGGCACTTTGATGTGCAGGAACATTTAATCGAAGCCCCTACCAAAAATATTGAAGCATACAAGCATCTTCTAAAGGGCCGTGAATTGCGCATGCGCTGGAACGCCCATGATGTCAGGGATGCCATCCCCTATTTTGAACAGAGTATAACACTGGACCCGAGCTACGCCGACGCCCATTTTGAAAAAGGTTGGTGCTTGGGAATGCTGGCCAGTTGGGGCTATGTGAAAAAGGATGAAGGACTCCTGGAAGCCAATCGGCACATTGATACGGGGCTGCAATCGAATCCCAACTCCGCCATGGGACATTATGTTAAGGGCACCATAAGTTTTTGGGGCTATTGGAACTATAAGGATGCCTTTGAGCATTTACAATTGTCCCTTGAAATAAACCCTAATTCCTCGGAAGTACGTGATGCTATGGCAGACGGCTTCTCTGCATTGGGAATGATAGACGAAGCCTTGGCCAATAACGAAATGGCACTGCGTATTAACCCCCTATCCGCCAACCTATATTTCACCCAGGGCAACATGATCTATTTTAAAAGGAACTACAAAGATGCCATTGTTCTTTTTGACAAGGCTTTATCATTAAATCCACATTTACCGTTGGCATTGGAAATGAAGGCTGCATCCCTAATTTTGGACCGGCAGCCAGATGTATTGGCAGCGTTTGTAGAAAACACCCCGCAGTTGGAGCGACCCAATACGTACAGGGCTATTTACGACCTTATGCACCAGGAAAATGTTTTTAATATTCCCAAAAAAGAGGTCGAAAAAGAGTTTCAGGAAGCCTCTGCAGTAAGTCTTCGTGCTTGGGACCTATATTACGAGGTTTATAATGGCAATCATGAAATTGCCCTGGACATGCTTGATAATCGAATAAAAGAGAGGTCTGGACAATTGTTCAATTTTAAAAACGATCCCTTTTTGGAACCTTTACGTGCATACAGGCAATATAAGGATATAGAGGATTCGGTATTTCAAACCCTGGATTTGCCAGAATTTATTTTGGAGCCCAAAAGCCCCGTAGCTTCATCGCCTTTTGACAGTGGTCAAATTGAGCATTATTCCGAGGTCTTGGAACTACTTATGCACCAAGAAAAGCTATTTATTGACCCAGAACTAAACTTAAAACAACTGGCCGCCAATGTGGGGCTGCACCCCAACAAACTTTCATGGCTGTTGAACAACCATTTCGGAAAAAATTTCAACGATTTTATAAATCAATTCCGGATAAAAGAGTTTCAACAAATGGCCATAGACCCTGCCAATAAAAACCTGACCCTACTTGGCCTGGCCTACGACAGTGGTTTCAATTCCAAAACCGTCTTCAATACCTTCTTTAAAAAAGAAACCGGCATGACCCCTAAGCAATGGGTAAAACAGAGGATGCCCTAAATTTCGAGTACAGATTAAAAAGATAAGGGTACCTGGAAAAACACTACTCTTACAATACCACTTTTAACGGAATCGAAATAAACAAGTTCCAAATTTCACCCAAATAGTTCGGAATCATAAGTACGGGCGTTTGGCACCCACTACATTTTCATCTTTGCCCCACAATTAATCTTTAAAACAATCACAAAGATGAAAAAGCAATTAGTAGTCATCATTACAATGGGCTTATTTATAATAAAAACCACGGCCCAAGAGACTTTTATGGATGTAGTGATCAACTATACCCCAACAAGTCTTAATTATGGGGACAACAACAAAGAACTTAAGGATTTCAAAAAGGGGTATTGGGGCCTTCAGGCCGGAGCCTCATTCCAAGCTGGAATCAGTGAGTACTTCTCTTTGGTACCGGAGCTGTACTTTGTAATGAAAGGAGGACGTTTGGAAAATAATAACCCCCTTACCGGCCAGGAAACCAAGATCAGGTTCAACACCCTGGATCTACCAGTGATGGCTCGTTTGCATCTGTGCAACCTATATGTAAACGCGGGACCGGTAATTAGCTATAACATCAGCGGTCGATTAAAAACCGAGAGCAATGAACTCCTGCCCGGAGGTAAGTCCAAAATGGAATTCGGTTCGGAACTGGGTACCTATAGTCGCTGGGATGCCGGCTTACAATTTGGCATGGGCTATGAGTTCAAGTTTAAAAAATCGAGACTCCTACTGGATCTACGCTACCATTATGGCATGGTGGACATAGGCAACGGGGCCGACATGTATAACCGCTATTTTAATATGAATATCCTGCTTTCCAAAAAATGGAAAAAAAATCCATTAGAAAAGAAAAAGAGCCGGGACCTTGTCTTTTGGGAGGCATATGATGAGCAATTGGCCAATCCGTTGAAATAAAATTAGTGCTATTTATTCGTCATCAATCCTACACAAAATCTTTTAATACTTCCCACTATGTTAAACAATAAAAGGATGGCCCTAATTGCGGGGACACTTTACCTTACGGTTATCATCTGCGGCATTTTCGCCGAAAAATATGTCCGGTTCACATTGGTAAATTTAACCAATGCCGCCGAAACCGTAAGGAACATCAAGGACAATGAAATGCTCTTCCGAATGGGTTTTGTTGCAGATCTAATAATGCAATTAGCTTATTTTCTGCTGCCCATGGCATTGTACAAATTGTTCAAAAAAACAAGTCGTGCTATGGCCGGTCTTATGGTCCTGAGCGTAACGGTGGCCGTAGCCATTATGTGCATCAATATGCTTAACCATTATGCCCCCTTGCTGTTATTGAATCCAAATGGGTATAGTGCATCATACGGTGCAGAACAGATTAATAGTTCCGTCCTGTTCTATTTGGAGATGCATAATAAAGGATATCACATTGCCCAGTTGTTTTTTGGACTTTGGCTGCTACCACTAGGCTATTTGGTTTTTAAATCGGATAGGTTTCCCAAAATTATAGGGATATTCTTGATCGTAGGCTGTTTTAGCTATCTATTGGATTTCATGTTCTATTTTCTTCTTCCCGAAAAAAGCAGCGCTTTATCCGAATACATAACCGCTCCGGCCGACCTTGGAGAATTTTCCCTCTGCTTATATCTATTTATCCAAGGTGCAAAAGGAACCAAAGTAAACAACAAAAGAAGTCCTGAATAATAATCCAGAACGAATGGCAAGAAGCGGTACCGCATCTTTGCCAAGTAAAAAAATATAAATCTAAAAAATCATAGTATAATGACAACTTTATCCAGAATCCTACTATTATCAATTCTAAGTTTAATCCTTTCGTTAACATCCTGCTCCACTAATGATGACGAAGCAACCACTCCAGAACCTTCCTCAATTAAAAACGCGGCCGATTTAAATGCTTACCTAGGGGAACTAGTACAAACTTCCTCTATGCCCGGATTGGCCATCAGTATAGTAAAAGGCAATAGTATTGTTTATCAGGAGTCCTTTGGCTATGCTAATATTCAGAATCAGGTAGCCTACACCAATGAAACCATAAATTCTATTGCTTCCGTAAGCAAGACTTTCGTAGGAACTGCGGTGGCCAAGGCCATTGAACAGGGGTATTTCACCTTGGAAACCGATATAAACGATATCTTGCCGATCCAACTTATTAATCCTAAACAACCGGATGGGGTCATCAAAATAAAACACTTGGTTACCCATACCTCCGGTCTATTGGATACCCCAGAGGTTTATTTGGCCCACAATTACCATATTATACCTGGTGAGGATATTGCCACTGCCGGTGCCGGCCTCCTAATGGACGAAGTTGGAATAGAACAAAGAGAAACTTTTACCTTGGAAGAATTTCTGGCTAACTATTTCCTGGAAGATGGTGATCTTTACAGTTTGGATAATTTTGCCGACACGCCTCCAGGAAGTACCTGGAACTACTCCAATTTGGCTACCGGCCTAACCGGGTATATCATTGAAACGGCAACGGAACAATCCTTTGATGATTATGTAAAAGAAAATATTTTGCAACCTCTGCAAATGAATGCTTCCACTTATAATATTTCGGAAATCAATACCCACGAAATGGCCACGCGATATATAAATGAGGACACCCCGCTACCAGTTTACGCCAATGATTCCTATCCAGAGGGAAGCATGTATACCACCAATGAAGACATGGGCAAGTATCTTTTGGATATGGCAAAGGGTATTAAAGGGGAATCCACGGTCTTATTTTCCAAAGACTCCTATGGACTCATCTTTGCCCCTCAATTGGCTGCTGGGACAGTGCCTCAGGATTTTGCAGAAAACCATGGGTTATTCTGGTATTTCCAAGATGGAAAGGCCTTACATGGAGGTAACAGTTTTGGGATCTCCACACATATGGAAATAGATCAAAATGGTAATTCAGGATATGTTTTGATGACCAATATGGATGCCTCCTTCAGCGGCAACATACAAGATTACATTGCCGTTAAAGAAAAAGTAACCACAGCCATAACCGAGTTTTCGGATTCCATTGAATAAGTTAAGGCCGCCATTGTCATTATTTTAAAAAAAACAAATACCCTTGACTAACCTGAAGTAGTCTTTATAAATGGACACGTTTTGGACAACGATCAACAGGAGGCATTCTTAGAAAATGCTAACCTTAGAAACAATTACTGGGCTACGATTATTTGGCTGTCGGAAGGGATTCCATTCCAATAAAATGGCATCTGGCAAATAGTTCCAAATCATAATTTGGAACGACCCGTCATGAGTTACCTATTACTTTTAATCTATAAATTATTATAGTGAACCCGATAGTCACGGACTATGAACTTTGAAAATATAAAAATGCAACACAACGAAATAAAAAAAACGATCCTATTGGCGGGAGCCACCGGATATTTGGGAAATTATATTACCAAGGAATTGATTTCCAGAAATATTGACACAAAAATTATAGTAAGAAAACCGGGCAAGATAATTGACATGGCCTTAAAACTGGCAGAGATTATCCAAGCCGAAGTTACACGCCCGGAAACATTAAGGGGGCATTTCCACGGGGTGGATACCGTTATTTCCACAGTAGGAATTACTCGCCAAAAAGACGGACTCACCTACATGGACGTAGATTATGGGGCCAATATGAACCTGTTGGAAGAAGCAAAAAGGGCAGGCGTAAAAAAGTTTATTTACGTATCCGTGATTAATGGACAACTACACAGAAACCTAAAATTGGTGGAAGCCAAGGAAGCCTTTGTGGATCAACTTATGGCATCGGGGCTAGACTACGCCATAATACGTCCCAATGGTTTCTTTTCCGATATGTGCGACTTTCTAAAGATGGCGGAAAAAGGAAGTGTTTATATTTTCGGGAAAGGAAAAAAGAAGTTCAACCCCATACATGGTGCCGATCTGGCCCAGGTTTGTGTTGATGCCATTAATTCCAACAAGAAGGAGATTGCGGTGGGCGGACCCGATATCCTCACCCATTACGAAGTTGCAGAAATGGCTCTTTTAACCGCCGGAAAGCCCATCAATATTATTCATGTACCCCATTGGTTGCGAAAATCCATACTATGGATTATGAGGACTTTTACCTCCTCCAAGACTTATGGTCCGATCGAATTTTTCCTCACCCTTATGGCAGAAGATACCATAGCACCTAGGTACGGCAGTCACAGATTATCCCTCTTCTTTCAGAACGAAATGGATACTATAAAAAAAAGAACAAATGCGTAATTATCAATTTTGGGGACTATCGTAGTTGTCACAGCCATATGCATATGCCTAATGTTAGATCTACATCAGACAAAAACCATTAGGGATTACCTCCATTATTTGTACTTTAGTCTTTGGCAAGTATAATTCCAATTTTAATTTATGTCCTTAGGCTTAGTTTATGTATTTCCTCATGGCCAGATATCCTAGGCAAAGCAGCCTCCCAAAATTATAATTTATAGATTATTGGCAATTACTTCAATTAGCTTAATCTGGGTTAAATTTTTTTTAAAAATTGAAAAAATATCGACCCTTTGCACTACATTTAGCGCTGCTTTAGGCATATCTTTCAGTTATTTACCAAATTTAAAGTCCTATGAACGCACCTGATAAAAACAATCCGTTTCCCTTAGAAAATTACGATCGACTTTGTTTTTTAAAGAACATCGTAAAGAACCCCAATATACTTGTTGGCGACTATACCTATTACGATGATTTTGAGGATGTGGCCAATTTTGAGAAAAATGTAAAATATCATTTCGACTTTGTAGGAGACAAGCTCATTATCGGAAAGTTTTGTATGATTGCCTCCGATGTGACCTTTATTATGAATGGGGCCAATCATTTAAGCAGTTCCATATCTTCCTATCCATTCGCCATTTTCGGTAAGGCTTGGAGCCACGCCATGAACGGTAAGGGCTATCCTTCAAAAGGCAATACGGTGATCGGCAATGATGTTTGGATTGGTTATAATGCCACCATTATGCCGGGAATTACAATTGGCGATGGGGCCATAATTGCCAGCAACACCACGGTAACGAAGGACGTTGAAGCCTATAGTATTGTGGGTGGCAATCCTGGTCAATTGATCCGAAAACGTTTTTCAGAAGCTGATATTGCGAAATTATTGGAACTAAAATGGTGGGATTGGCCTATTGAAAAGATTACAGCCAATGTAGAAAAACTTACAGATTCCCTTTTAGGTGAATTGGCATAAATGCACCTGTGCATCCGAGGTTGAGCAACGTATTAATACAAGTAATATATACTTATAATTTTAAAACCTAATTTTGCAGCGTCAATTTAATTTTAATAAATATGATACGTCTGCTTTTATTGGTTGGCCTAATAGTTTGTACTGCCACAAATCCAATTGCACCCAACACATCAAAATATTTTGATATAGTACTAAAGGATAAAATAGTCGGTACTTTAAAAGTGAGTCAAAACACCAAGGACTCAACAATCTATTATCATAGTTCAACGGTTATAAAAACCAGGCTCATCAAAGACATTGAAGTAGATTATAAATATGATGTTACCTTTAATGATATGGTGCTAAAAAAAGCCAATGTCCAAATTACAGTAAATGATAAGCCACATTCCAAAACAACTACACTATGGAAAAATGGGTATTATCAGATTACCAAAAACAACAATGAGGAAAACACCCTTACGGAACCAATCGACTACACCACCATACTATTGTATTTTCAAGAACCTGTTGATATAGATCGTTGTTATTCCGAACAGGACGGGAGTGTAAACCATATTGTAGCTCTTGGAAACCATACTTATAAAAAAATTAATTCCCAGGGAAAGGAGAATACATATTATTACAGTCATGGAATTTTAAAAAAAGCGGTCATCGATGGCGGAATTGTAAGTTTTGATATGATAGCAAGGGAATAGATCATTATTATTTTGGTTACAGTATTTTCTACTTGTCCAAACTTATAAACAAAAAAACTCCTCATTTCTGAAGAGCTATTACTCAGTACAGGTCCTTCGGCGTAACTTGTATTGCGCGCAGTCGAAATGCTCAGGATAAACTCCGAGACTTCCCGCCCATGGCGGGACAGGCTTCTCGTCTCTACTACCTCAAAACCATAGACCACAAAAAAAGCTCCTCATTTCTGAAGAGCTTTTTACTCAGTACAGGCGGAGAGAGTACTATAGTAAAAAAGACAACTTAAGTAACATCCCAAAACAATACCCTATAACTCCATAAATTCAATACATACACAATAATATGTAGTCTCTTAAGTTTTGGATATGTTTGCAACTATTTGTATGTTTTTGTATTCTACCGTACAAAATTAACTAAATTTGTATTGTAAACTTAATAAACAAACCTATAAATGGCCACCGTTAATTTTCTTTATCGTTCGACAAGAGATGCTGCCTACCTAAATATTAGATTACTATACAGATTAACAGACTCATCCACCAAAGAAGGGTATCAAGATTATACGCATGGCGCTAAAACACAAATTAAGGTAACAAGGCACTATTGGAATAAGGAGCATAATATCAAAAGGACAAATGATATTAGCCTTCTTAATAAGCAAAAAAAGATAAATGATCAATTAACCAATTTACAAATTTACGTCTTAGATAAATTTGATAGTGCCGATAAAAAGAAAATAGACAAAGACTGGTTTAAAACCATCATAGAACAGTATTACAATCCTGTAGAGGCTAATAAAAAAGAGATACCTACCGATTTGGTCAATTATATAGATTTTTACATTGAATTCAAAAAACATGAGTTAACACCAAAAGCAATTAAGCGTATTAATGTAACCAAAAACAAAATGCAACGGTTACAGGCAAAAATAGGCAAGACAATCCTCATAAAGGATATTGACGAAAATTTTAAAAAAGAATTTCAAGATTATAGTAATTTAGAGAAATACTCTCAAAATACACAGCAAAGGGAATTGGTATTAATTAAGACTCTTTGTTACCATGCGAAACATTTAGGGTTAGAAACACACTATCAACTAGATGGCCTAAAACTAAAGAGACAGGAGGTAAAGCACATATACTTAACCTTTGACGAGATAAGCCACATCAAAACCTTAAAACTACCTTTTGAACATTTAGAAAATGCAAGAGACTGGCTATTGATTAGCTGTTTTACAGGACAACGCGTATCTGATTTTATGAAATTCAATAAAAGCATGATACGCATAAAGCAAGGAAAACATCTACTAGAGTTTAAGCAACAAAAAACGGGCAAACTAATGACCATTCCTTTACCGAAAGAAGCTAGGGAGGTATTAGATAAAAGAAATGGGGAATTTCCAAGACCTATTTCAGACCAAAAATATAACGACTATATCAAAAAGGTTTGCGAACTTGCAGAATTAAACGAAATAGTAGAAGGAAAGAAGCGAATAAACATTACTCCAGACCTAAAAAAAGGGACATATCGAGACATAGTAGGGAATTACCCCAAATGGGAGTTGGTTTCTAGCCATATAGGACGCAGAAGCTTCTGTACCAACTATTACAGCAAAGTTCCAACATCCTATCTTATTGCCATTTCCGGCCATAGTTCGGAAAAAATGTTCCTTAACTATATAAAAAAGAGTGAAGAGGACAAGGCTTTAGATGCTTATGACTATTTCAATTAAAAATTTAAGTTGTTTTTAATACACAATACTTTGGACATATACGATTTTTTTGAAAAGGTCAATAATGATGAAATAGCCCAATTGGATATTCTGCATTACATCGAAGTTAGAACGGACAACAATACCGATAAACTCAAAACACTTTTAAACGACCTCGAGCATTTTCACACAAAAAGGGTTACTGAAATTACCTTCGGTACTTTGTTCAACGGCAAGAGTGATAAAAAGGAGCCTCAAAAATCATTGGATAAACTAAAGGAAATCCTAGAGCAAAAAATAGAAACTGAAAGAAAATCACAAAACAAATTAACTTCAATTCCTAAAGTTTCAACATTTTCAAATTCCATCAATAACACCATGTTTAATAAGGTTCTCTTAAAGACCTTAGATAACAACAGCCCAAATAACATTTACTATAAAAACGTTTTCAATAATTGGGTCAAGGCTAGAACAGCCCACTTAGAGAATACCCCCTTAGCTGACCAAGCAAAATGGATACATAATTTCCTTAATATTTTTTGCAGCCAATTAATCGATAACACAATACAAATCGCACGGGGCGCCCATCATTATCACAAAGGCTTACCTCAATACAACAAGGACTTTGAACCTGGATACTTCAAATTATTCCACCTATTAAATTACGGGGACGGCTACACGAATACAATTGAAATTTATTTACAAAGTTTAAGACTCAAAAGGGCTGAAAACCCAGCTTTGGCCTTAAGTATGCGAGACTATTACATCGATAGAATAAAGGAACTAAAAACCATGTTAGAAATAAACTTCTTTTTCAAAAAAGTCAATCCCATTTATTTTCATTTTGACCAAATAATACTTGAGTTTAAAAATAATATTGACCCTGAAATTGAAAAAATTAAGTCCCTACCTTCTATACACAAGGATCCCGAAGAAAACATCGAATACAATAGGCATTCAAAAATTTTCACAAGAGATGGCTTTAAAGTTTGGTCTAGAATGTTCATCGATTTCAATATTAACGCCAGCAGCAGAACAGATTTAAGATTTATGTTCGACACAATGAAGAAGGAGGAAATAGGCCTTATTCATTCAACGGTAAGTCAAAAAGCTTTACTAGACTGGATTAATAAAGTCTATGAATTAACAGTCGAAAAATTGCCTTACAGGGACTTTAAAAACGACACAAAAAGACAAGCTATTTTCAAGAAAGCAATAGCAGATATTTAAGCAGGGGCACAAAACGTACCCAAAAAGGTACAAAACACGGTCTTTTAAGACATAACTTCCAATGCAATTTTGCCATGTAATCCTAAATACATGGTAATGACACACTCTATTTTACTTCAAGACCTAACTCCAGAACAGTTAGGCAACTTAATTGATGACAAATTAGCAAGCCGATTAGAACAGCTCAGGAAGCAATTGAGCAACCAAGAAGCTAACGACAACCTGCTTACACGGGATGAAACTTGCAAATTTCTAAAAGTGGACAGCTCAACCCTATGGGCATGGACTAACAAGGGAAAAGTTAAGGCATACGGCATAGGCTCCAGACGCTATTACAAAAGATCAGAACTTTTAGAATGTCTAACTCCATTAACCAAATAATAGCTATGGAACAAACATTCGATAAAGGCCTTATCTATACATTAGCAGAAAGCGGGACAAACAAAAGGGGACAGAATAATACTATTGTCAATGGTGACGGAACAGACCTCAACAATATAGATGCCCTAAAAGGAAGGGCAAAAAGAAAGACCATCACGCAATCAATGATGCTAAAGTTGATTGACATTGCAAAAGAGAACGGAGAACCTGAATTGGAAAAAGCTTATTGGAATACCTACTATTGCCAACAAGAAGTTATTACAGCAGATGGCAAACTATATGGAAAATACTGCAAGAATAGATTCTGTACACTTTGTTGCAGCATTCGTAAGGCAGAAATGATAAACAAATACTATCCCGAAATGAGAAAATGGAAAAAACCCTATTTTCTTACCCTAACTGTAAAGTCATGTACTGCTCCAAAATTGGACTTATACATCAAAAAATTCAACATTGGATTTAGAAGAATAACAGCAAAGTATAGAAAAAAACATCAACGAGGAAGAGGTAAATTATTAGTTGGTGTCAAATCTTTAGAATGCAACTTCAATCCGAAAGCCCGAACATACAATCCCCATTTTCATATTATAACCAAAGACCGAGAAACCGCTGAAATCCTATTAAAAGAATGGCTTAAATTATGGACTCCCAAACACGCCAAAAGACCAGCTCAAAACATTCAAAAAGTTCACGACTTGGAAAAAGGGCTAATTGAAATAATAAAGTATGGAAGTAAAATTTTTACAGAACCTGACCTAAAGAAAAGAGCCAAAGAAACAGATACTACTCAAATTTACGCCAAAGCATTAGACACTATTTTAACCGCCATGAAAGGCAAAAGAATATTTGATAGATTCGGTTTTAATTTACCCAAATCAATAGCTAAACATCGACCACAGGCCAAACTACTGAGTAATTTTAAAGAATGGGAATACAATCCTAAGATTGGAGACTGGGAAAGCACCTCAACTGCTGAGGTTTTAACAGGTTATAAAGCACCATCCCACCTACAAGCTATTCTAGACAACAACATTAATGCAAACTTATCATAAGACATTATTTGAAAAAGTTAATAATATTTCGCAGAATAACTAAGCTCTTACCACAAGAGTACAATTTGTTCAAATTAATTACAAAATCAACAAACCTTATACCTCCCACCCATTCTGTGGGAATTTTCATAATACAATACATCCATCAAACAAATAGATCTCATTGAATATAAATCACGCAAGTTAAGATTATGCCTTATCAAATCCTGCCGTATACAGATATAGACCCATATATTTACGAATACTTACAACAGTTTCATTTGTATCAATGTTCTCAAATTTCAATTAGGAATTCAAGTATATCTTTTCAGTCATGTCCCCAGTTAACTATTTTTTGTTTTGGGTATAGACTTGATTATATGGAATAATTTCAAATCAAAAAAAACTAGATATTGGTAGATAACATTTAAAACATTAATGCATATATTGATGCAAAATTGTAGTGGTTTACCAAAGAACTAAGGATGAGAAGGATTGACTGGTTAATTGGTCAAAATTCTACTCGTTTTAAAACTATCCATTAAGCGTAATATGTTTGACTTTTTTAATAAAAAACGGATGTGGGATTTTTTTATTGACTACTGGGCTATTATTGTTGCCGGGCTTTTTGCCTTTGCTTCTTTTCTTTTAATAAATCATAGTTCACAGGTAAAGGCTAAAGAAGCCAATGATCAAACGATTAATGAAATGAAGGGTGAATTCAATTCCTTGCTATCAACAATGGAACAAAATTCCACAGAAAGTATGGTCGCAATTAAGGATGCTGCTGATAAAATAATTATTGATTTAAAAAAGGATTCGGAGAATTCCACAAACGAAATTAAAAAGGAGACAAATAAAGCCATCGAAGAATTCCAGAAAGTTTTCGACAAACTTAAAGAGGATACCAACATTTTAACAAATAATGTTGGTCTTCAAAACAAGGAATTACAGTTTAAAGAAGCACTAGTAACACTTGTTTTCTACATAAAAGACTTAGAAAAATTTGGAGTAGAAGAAAATGAATTTCAAAAATTTATTGCCGACTATGTTACTACTTTTGACTTTAATCTCTCTGTTGGCTGTGAAGATTATAAAATAAATTATGACTCTAACGATTCTGAATTTTATCAAATAGGAACTTTTGGGCGAATTCAACATTCATTTAAAAACTCTTTTTTTATAGACCCACGTGCTTATCCAGCTCGAGAAATAGTAATAAATTTCAAAGTAGAGCTAGCTAGCAAGGCTAATGTAAGCTGGGAAATCAAAGATTTAACTTATCTGCTGTTTGAAAAATTCCCCGTATCTTCTTATACAAATAACCCTCATTCTCGATTAATGAAAAAACTAGAACCAATATCATTTAGCTTTAAATTACGGAATGAAAATAACATTACTGGCAAATTGGTTGATGTCCGCGATAAAGCCCATCATCCTGACGAAAATTCAACCTATTATACCTTTTCAATAGAGAAAAACTAGAAGAGCAACTACAGCCTACCGTACATTAATCGTACAATATTAAAAACTAAAAAACCTCAACTCTCTAGCTATTAGATTGTTGAGGTTTTACTAAGTACAGGCGGAGAGACTCGAACTCTCACACCTCACGGCACTAGATCCTAAGTCTAGCGTGTCTACCAATTCCACCACGCCTGCATTGACTCCGATTATTATCGGGATGCAAATATAAAGTAATTTTTCAATTTTAAAATACTTAGCCAATAAAAAGTTCTTTTTTGTAAATTTAGCCTTCAATTAAATCAAAACATGCAAGACATTTCGGAATACCTAGTCAAAAACAAAGAACGATTTATCAATGAATTGATACACCTCCTCAAGATACCCTCAGTAAGCGCTGACCCAGCGTATTCCCAGGATGTCATCAATGCTTCCGAAGCCGTTAAAGCTTCACTCTTGGAGGCCGGTTGCGATACCGTAGAAATTTGTGAAACCAACGGATACCCCATAGTCTACGGGGAAAAAACAATAAATCCGGAATTGCCCACCGTTTTGGTTTATGGCCATTATGACGTTCAACCAGCAGATCCCATAGACCTTTGGACCTCCCCTCCATTTGAACCGGTTATAAAATCCACCGACGTTCACCCCGAAGGGGCCATTTTTGCAAGAGGCGCCTGCGATGACAAGGGACAAATGTATATGCACGTAAAGGCCTTGGAATTTATGGTAAAAACCAACCAACTGCCCTGCAACGTAAAATTTATGATCGAAGGGGAAGAGGAAGTCGGAAGCGAGAATTTGGGCACTTTTGTAGCCGAAAACAAAGAAAAACTGGCCAATGACATCATCTTAATTTCAGATACCGGCATGATTGCCAATAATGTACCTTCCATAACCACTGGTTTACGTGGACTCAGCTATGTGGAAGTCGAAGTGACCGGGCCCAACAGGGATTTGCACTCAGGCCTATACGGCGGAGCTGTGGCCAATCCCATCAATGTATTGACCAAAATGATTGCTGCACTTCACGATGAAAACAACCATATCACCATCCCTGGATTCTATGATAAAGTGGAAGAACTTTCCAAGGAAGAACGTGCAGAAATGGCCAAGGCACCTTTTAGCTTGGAGAACTATAAAAAAGCCTTGGATATAAAAGCCGTTTATGGAGAAAAGGGCTATACCACCAACGAACGCAACTCCATTAGACCTACCTTGGACGTTAACGGAATATGGGGCGGATATATTGGTGCAGGTGCAAAAACCGTTATTGCCAGTAAGGCCTATGCTAAAATTTCCATGCGCTTGGTACCTCATCAGGATTGGAAAGAAATAACAGAACTGTTCAAGACCCATTTCGAAAGTTTGGCTCCGGACGGAGTTACCATAAAGGTTACCCCACACCATGGCGGTCAAGGGTATGTAACACCCATAGATAACAATGCCTACAAAGCTGCCTCAAAAGCATATGAAACCACCTTTGGCAAGACCCCAATACCTCAGCGTAGCGGAGGCAGCATCCCCATAGTTTCCCTTTTCGAAAAGGAATTGAAAAGCAAGACCATCCTTATGGGCTTCGGCTTGGATAGTGACGCCATACATTCTCCCAACGAACATTTTGGGGTCTGGAACTACCTAAAAGGCATAGAAACCATTCCTTATTTCTATCAATATTTCACGGAATTATCCAAATAAGCAAGATTCATGTTATTGGACGTTTCCCTCGCGGGTCGCTCTTTCCGCTATATCTTTTTTGGCTTAAAGCCCGCAAAGTTTCTGTTCTAATCCTGCAAGGTTTTGTAAACCTTGCAGGACCGCTTTTTGGGGCCTGACATGAGCCAAAAAAGGATGCCACTGCAATAGCTAACGCAAAATCAATTAAAAATGAAACCGGGTTTAACAATACTCAAACAGAGTAGATTCTTTCTAGAATATTAGGGGATCTATTCTGTTTCATTTACCTGCCAAAAGCGGCTCCCCACCCTGGACAGGGAGGGGTGGATTCTTTACCGACAACGAGTCGGAAAAGAAGACGGGGCGGGTAGAAAGCCCGTAAAAATAGAGATCGCACTAATAGCCACATCACAAAAGCCCGAGGATACACACTACCCCTTCCGCCATCACGACAAAAAGGTCGGGATGCCTCCTTCCCCTGCGCACTATTGGGTAGTCCTGCAAGGTTTCTAAAACCTTGTAGGACTAAAGCACCTAGCTTACCAAGACTTCCAGACAAATTAAAACGCTCTTACTCCATACCTACAAGGTTAAAAAAAACCTTGCAGGATTAGAACCAAGCCTACACCGGAAAACCAGATAAGCAATGATGACCTGACAACATACCTATAAGGTTTGACAAACCTTGCAGGATAAAGGCCAAAAAAGGATGCCGCTGCAATAGCTAACGCAAAATCAATTTACAATCTCTTGGGTCAGTTCCTAAACCCGTCATTCAGGCAAAACTATTTATTCAACCGCGATTCAATGTTCATCACTCTCAGCAAGAAAAATACCTCTACACTTGTAGAATTAAAATATTTGCTCTATGTTTGTAGAGCAAATAATCATTTTACAAATGAAACTATCAAAAACAGAAGAAGAATTAATGAACCACCTCTGGAAGCTGAACAAAGCTTTTATGAAGGATCTATTGGAGGTCTACCCCGAGCCCAAACCCGCCACCACAACTGTGGCTACCTTATTAAAGCGAATGACGGACAAAGGCTTTGTTGGGTATAACTTGTTTGGCAACGCTAGACAATACTACCCTTTGGTAAAGAAAAAAGATTATTTCTCCAAACACTTGAACGGACTCATTAAAACCTTTTTTAACGACAGCACCTCCCAGTTTGCTTCCTTCTTTGCCAAAGAAACAGATTTGAGCAAGGAAGAGCTGGAAGAATTAAGAAATTTGATCGATACAGAAATTAAAAACAAATAGCCATGTGGATCTATCTTTTAAAATTTAGTTCGTGCTTGGCCACACTCCTTCTATTTTACAAATTAGCATTGGAGAGGGTCCATATTCATCATTTTAAAAGATATTATCTCCTATCCGCTTTTATCATTTCCCTTTGTATTCCACTAATCACCTTTACCCAATATGTTACAGTAACATTAGAGCCAACCCTGATTCCAGAGTACATTGGCCAAACCAGCAGTAATCCCATAGAAAACAAAAACAACACTGCCCAAATATTACCAATTATTTTATGGGGTATTTACACTTTAGGGGTATTAATTTTCGCCCTCAAGTTTTTGAAAAACCTCAGGGCGTTGATCAAAAATATTAAGAACAATCCCAAATTAAAATCCGGACGTATCCATCACGTGTTGCTTCAAGAACTTATTGCTCCGCACACCTTTTTTAGCTATATTTTTTTCAATAAAAACAATTACGAAACCGAGAAAATTCCGCAAGAAGTTTTTTGGCACGAGGAAACCCATGCCTTACAAAAACACAGCTTGGATATCTTACTGTTGGAGCTGATTCAAATTGTCTTCTGGTTTCACCCATTGATTTACTGGGCAAAGCATTTGGCAAAACTGAACCACGAATTTTTAGCGGACCAGGCCGTTTTAAAAAGAGGAACAAGTATTACCAACTATCAAAACTTGGTATTGGCATTCTCATCAAATGCCGTAACATCCCCTTTGGCAAACGCCATTCATTATTCATCAATCAAAAAACGAATCGTCATCATGAAAACACAAACATCAAAAAGAGCCATTTGGCTTAAAAGTTTATTGCTAATTCCATTAATAGCACTCCTACTCTACAGTTTTAGCACCAAAGAAGTTCTTGAAATTCAAGA
Source organism: Arenibacter algicola (assembly GCF_018860365.1). Classification (GTDB taxonomy): domain Bacteria; phylum Bacteroidota; class Bacteroidia; order Flavobacteriales; family Flavobacteriaceae; genus Arenibacter; species Arenibacter algicola_B. Next base: position 250,307 of record NZ_JAHKPO010000007.1, on the reverse strand, counting down.
AATCGAGACCGTTACTATTGAGCGGGGCTACCAACATGAAACAATAGTAGAGGATATTGTACAGGAAATAATTAATGATTCAAAAAATCAAAATATTCCAACACAAGAAATTTCTATAGCCATTAATAAAAAAGGACAGTTGTTGGTCAATGCTGATTTGGTTAAAATCGAAGACTTAAAATCACACCTACTTAAATACAACCAAGGCCTAACCAAGGAACAAAGAGAGCAAAGCGTTAGGGCCATTATTAGTGTAGAGAAAGAAACTCCGGACAATATTATAAAACAAGTAGATGCTATTTTAATGGACTATGGCGTAGCCACCATAGACATTAAAGGACCAACAGGATTCCCAACCCAAGTCGGGGCCACCAAAACGGAAATACAGGAATTCAACACCCTTGCCAAAAAATACAATGCTCAACCCCAAGAAAAAAGGATTATTCCGCTAAAGGACCTAAAGATCTTAGAAACTATTTACGGTCGTATGAGCAATGAGCAAAAACAGCAGGCACAGTCCTTTCCAGAATGTCCACCACCCCCACCGGCTCCTGCTTCTGCTCCAAAGCCGGTTCCAACCATAAAAAAGGGTGAGCCAAGTCCTATTCCATCAGTTCCAACTCCGCCAAAGACAGAAACAAAAGTTGACCATGAAGAAGAGTTAGGAAACAATAATCATAACTCAAGAAAAGTGGTGTTGAAAGCGAAAATAGTACCCGTTGTTAGCTCCGATTTCCCACCTCCTCCTCCAACTATTGCAACCCACGTCAATACCGAAAACTATTCGAAAGAAGTGAAATATGCGATTAATACCTATTTAAAAAAAGCGAAAAGCTATAGGGCTGCAGTCTCCCGTTACCACAACGAGCACAAGGGTAGTATTGATGAACTAAAAAAAAACTATGTAGAAGTAATGCAATTTTACGATACATATAAAAAATTGGCATATAAGGAAAATCATTATGTGCATCCGGTCCCATTATATAATGACCCTAATGGGGAATTTGGAAAACCAAATTCTACGCCAAACGTTGAAGAAGATAATATTCCATCACCAACTTTAAAAAGTAGTTCCAATCAAAAATTAAAGGCTATAAAAGAGCCTTCTGTATATTATGGACATTTGTACACTGTACCTCAACCACCACCTCAGAAAAATCCAAATCCAGTGGAATATATAAAGGAATTGGCAGAAAAAGGAGCCACCTTTTATATTGGCCCCCATCAACATAAGACAACTGAAGTAATCGAATTAGTGAGAAAGAGTAAAGATCCTAGCATTGATGTAAGCGATTACCCAAGGGTACAACTGGGTGGATGTTAATCGCATAAATACCAACAAAATTTAAAGCAGACCTGAAAGGTTTCTAAAACCTTGTAGGACTAAGACAATCACCCAACTGGGATACCTACCAAGCAATTCAAACCTCTCAAGATTAGAAGCAATCCTAACAGGAAGTCTAAATAATCAATTACGCCCCAACACCATACCTACAAGGATTATAAAACCTTGCAGGATTAGGGACAGGCCTATAAAAAATTAAAAAAAACAGCTCCCCACCCTGGACAGGGAGGGGTGGATTCTTTACCGACATCGAGTCGGAAAAGAAGACGGGGCGGGTAGAAAGTCCCTAAAAACAGAGATTGCACTTATAGCCACATCACAAAAGCCCGAGGATACACACTACCCCTTCCGCCATCCCTACAAAAAGGTAGGGATGCCACCTTCCCCTACATGGGGAAGGAGCTTCCATCTCCTATCCATCACAAGGTAGTCCTGCAAGGTTTCAAAAACCTTGTAGGACTAAGACAATCACCCAACTGAGATACCTACCAAGCAATTCAAACCTCTCAAGATTAGAAGCAAGCCTAACAGGAAGACCAAATAATCAATTACGCCCTAACATCATACCTACAAGGTTTTAAAAACCTTGCAAGATTAGAAGCAAGCCTAAATAGGAAAATCAGATAAACAATCATATCTCAACACCATACCTACAAGGTTTATAAAACCTTGCAGGATTAGGGACAGGCCTATAAAAAATTAAAAAAAACAGTTCCCCACCCTGGACAGGGAGGGGTGGATTCTTTACCGACATCGAGTCGGAAAAGAAGACGGGGCGGGTAGAAAGTCCCTAAAAACAGAGATCGCACTTATAGCCACATCACAAAAGCCCGAGGATACACACTACCCCTTGCGCCATCCCTACAAAAAGGTAGGGATGCCACCTTCCCCTACATGGGGAAGGAGCTTCCATCTCCTATCCATCACAAGGTAGTCCTGCAAGGCTTCAAAAACCTTATAGGACTAAGACAATCACCCAACTGAGACACCTACAAGGTTTGACAAACCTTGTAGGATTAGGAAAAGGGCACAAAAAAGCCAAGAGGCCCAAAAATCCTAAAATTAGAATTCAGGCCTCTCGGCTAAAATCCATACTAATATTGTTCCAAAAGGTAATTTAACAAATCCGTGGTAGTAACAATACCAACCAAGTCTCCATTCTCAACCACCGGCAAAGCATGAAATTCCTTTTTGGCCAATATCTCCGCTACCTCTTTAACGGTCAACGAAGGGGATATATGTACTGGATCTTTCACCATTACCTGTTCTATGCTCAACATATTATAGACCGCAGTGTCTACTTGGGAATCATCCTCTCCATAATTATCAACAAAACTAATCCGTAATAAATCCGTTAAACTCAGAATTCCAATAATCTTTTTATTGTTCACAACTGGAATATGCCGAATCTTATGCTTTTCGAACAATTTTTCGGCGTCCAATAAACTGTTGGTGTGATTTATTGTAATTAAATCTGTTGTCATAATTTTTGATACTGGCTCTCTTCTTTTCATACTTTAATAAATTTTGAAATTGTTTAATATTTGGTCGATTTAAAAGGGGAGTACCAATGCACATATAGCAAGTAATCGCAATAAAACCAAAAGGTCCGTATTACCCGTTTAAACCAACACACCAAAGGTCGCCAACATTCCTAACTTAAAACATGATATAAGTCAGCCAAAATAAAGATCCAGAAATTTTCAGGGCTAAAAACTTGCAAGACGAAAGTCGCAAGATAGGATTGATACCTACAAGGTTTTGGAAACCTTGAGGACTAGAACCAAACCTAAACGGAAAACCATAGAGACAATAATGCCCTTACAACATACCTACAAGGTTTTTGAAACCTTGCAGGAACCAGCCCAAAAAAGTTGCCTCTGCAAATGCTAATGCAAAATCAATTTACAATGCCGCCCAGTTTTGCAATACTCAAATAAAATGGATTCTTTACCGACAGCCAGTTGGGAAAGAAGTCGGGGCGGGTAGAAAGCTCGTAAAAATAGAGATTGCACTTATAGCCACATCACAAAAGCCCAAGGATGCACACTACCCCTTCCGCCATCCCGACAAAAAGGTAGGGATGCCACCTTCCCCATGTAGGGGAAGGAGCTTCCATCTCCTATCCATCACAAGGAAGTCCTGCAAGGTTTTGGAAACCTTGCAGGATCGAGCCCCAAGAAAAAAAGGATATCACTCCAATACCCCACTATTCGTTAATAATCGATTTTGCCTTTGACTTCACTCTGGCCAAAAGTGATTTTTTGGGTTCACTATCCGGTGCAGTCGTATTTTGTTCCTGGGCATCATTGCCATCTTTCACAACAAAGGATGGGTTAGCTATACCCTCAGTACTGTTACCTTTATTGGCGTCTACCGAAGATACGGGCATTTTAGTTTTTGTGGACGAAATAATCTCCCCCTGAAGCCAAGTTTTCACAAAAGCCGAAACTGCCGTATTTACCTCCTTACCTGCCCTATAACACGCTTTCCATTGTGGCGATTTACTCTCGTAATCCGGATTGACAAACTTTTTAATTTTATAATTATCGGGAGCACTAAGTTTTGCGTTAAAATCCACTTTTGAAACTAAGCTAAGATATTCCTCTAATTTTCTTTTTACCAGAACAGCGGGATCTGCCGGATAACTTTTTTCCCATTTCGTTTTATTAGGGGTTGGATCCTCATACAAGGCAACCGTGGCTTTTTGCTCCTCCAACATAGGTTCGAACATGGCAATAGATTGGGCATTTTCTTTTGGTGCCTTCCTGAGGTCGGTTAAGGCTGCCTCCAAATCCTTAATCCCATCCCTCATTCCCTGAAGTACAGCATCATCCATTCTAGGAGGCTCTGAACTTGGTTTACTGTCAGCCCTTTTCTTCTGGTACACGGCCATAAACTCCTCACTATTGCAATACAGCTTTATGTATTCACATAGTTCCTTGGCCGCTCCCACCTTATCCCCTTCCACAATAGTAGCAAGTAACTTTAACCTGGGAAGACTCATAAAGTTTGGCTCAACCTCATAATTCGAGCCAAAACCTCCCGTAAAATTGGCCATTATATAGTTTTGGGCATTGGCGTGGTCCATACCCAATTTGGCAATTATATCCTCACTTATTTTATAAGCGGATATTCCAAGCAGCCCTAGTAGGGCAACAAGTATTAGATGTTTTGTTTTCATTCCAATAAGATTTATAGTTAAACTTCGTTAAATACCCGTTACGGCCATGAAAGGAATGGGCAATGATTATAAATAGCGTCCATACCTTAGATACTTTTATACAATTATCAATAACATATTGTAAAATTCCATTTAAAAGACCACTCCTACAATCCCCTAAAAACAGGATTTTCTTACCATTAAAAATCATGGAAAAAAGGGATATTTTGTATCAGTGCTATGCGTACCTTTAAAGGAGCAAATTGTACGTCATGTATGCATTCAACTCTCCGCGTAAATCAGTTGTTTGGTCGTTGCCGTATTTGGCCCTAATGCAATTTGCCTTTGGCCAATCTTCCAAATTGGATAGTATAGGTCGTCAAATAAAAGCAACTCCAAATGACACTGTCCTTGTAAACCTGTATTACCTATATGGGGAGGAGCTGGCAAATAAATATCCCGACTCTGCCCTCTGGTATTACAATGTGGCCAAAAAGCGCTCAATGGCCCTTAAATATGACAGAGGTAAGGCGGCCTACGCCAGTCATGCCATAGAAATTCTAAATACACAAGGCAAATTTAAGGAAGCATTGGCCTTATGTAAAGAAGCACTTACCATCTATGAAACAATTGGCAGCAAGAGGGATATTGCGGTAGCTTTGATCAATATTGGCAGTGAATGGCACTATCTATCAGATTTCCATTTGGCTACGGACAACTACCTTATGGCCCTAAAAATTGCCGAGGAACTGGAAGACATAAGATTGCAACGGATTATCAACAACAATCTGGCCTCCATTTTTATCAATCTCAAAGAATTTGAAAAAGGCAAGACCTATGCCATTAGGGCACTGGAATTAGCCCATAGTCTCAAAAACGACTATGCCATTTCATCGTCCATGTTCAACATTGCAACGGCGGAACTGTATTTAAAGGATTATGGAAATGCCCTTAAGCACTATTCACAAATAGTCCAAATTGGGGAAAAAATCGATGATTACATTCTAATCTTGGATGGCTTGTTGGGCACCGCAGACGTATACAATGCAGAGCACAATTACGGTAAAGCTCTAAATTATTACAGCAAAATAATAGCCCTAACCAAAGAAAAGGATGCCCCTGAATATGAAATGTACGCCTATATGGGCCTCTCTGACCTTTACAAAAACACCGGACAGGATGAGCAATCCGTGGCTTCCATTCTTTCGGGCATATCCTTGGCAGAAAAACTGGGTACAAAATACGAACTAAAGGACCTTTACCTAAAGGCCTCGGAAATGGCCGAAAAGGCCCGGAGATATAGGGATGCGCTGGAGTATCGCAAAAAATATGAGATTCTAAACGATTCTGTGGTCGGAGAAAAAAGTAAATTAAACATAAATCTGTTGGAAGCCAAATTCGAATCCGAAAAGAAGGAGGCCATGATATCCAATTTAGTAAATAATAAAAAGATCCAAGAACTGTCCATTAGCCAGAAGAACAGCTTGAATTATCTTCTGTTCGGGGTAATTATGGTCATTCTGCTCACGAGCTATATTTCCTATAGAAATTATCGCCATAAACAGAAACTTCAGACCAATAGGATCAACGAACTTGAAACAGAAAAACAACTTGCCGCAACCGCGGCGGTCTTAAAGGGAGAGGAACAGGAAAGAACAAGGTTGGCCAAGGACCTACATGACGGCCTGGGCGGAATGCTTTCCGGAATCAAATATTCCTTTGAATCGATTAAAGGAAATATGATCATGACCAATGATAATCAACAAGTATTTGAACGCAGTATGGATATGTTGGACAGTTCCATTAAAGAGATGCGCAGGGTAGCCCATAACATGATGCCGGAATCCTTACTTAAGTTTGGCCTGGACACTGCCCTAAAAGATTTTTGCAACCACATAAATAAGACAGGGGCAGTACAGATCAATTATCTGTCCTTTGGATTGGCAAATACGTCCATAAACCAGACTGTAGCCATTACCATCTATAGAATTGTACAGGAACTCATCAACAACACCTTAAAGCACGCAAAGGCCGAAACCGTGATCGTACAAATTACTAAAACGGAGCACCAACTTACCATTACCGTAGAGGATGATGGGGAAGGATTTGATACTCTAATATTAAAAAAATCCCAAGGTATGGGCTGGACCAACATTCTGCATAGGGTTGAATTTCTAAAAGGAAATCTAAACGTGGACTCGGAATATAGCAAAGGCACATCTGTACATATAGAATTTAATGTTTAAATGACAACAAGAATATTTATCGTTGATGATCATTATATGATCATAGAGGGCATAAGATCCTTACTACAAAATGCAAAAGGTTTGGAGTGGATGGGACATGCAATGAATGCAACATCCTGTATGGCATTTCTACAAACACACCAACCACACATTATTTTATTGGATATAAACCTCCCGGACATAAGTGGAATAGAGCTATCCAAGGAAATAAAAACCAAATATCCCAAAATTGGAATTATTGGCTTAAGTTCCTACAACCAACAGAGCTATATCAACAAAATTATGGATAACGGGGCTTCCGGCTATGTGCTAAAGAATGCAACCAAAGAAGAATTATTGGACGCCATTGAAACCGTAATGGACGGTGAAAAATATTTAAGTGAGGAAGCGGCATTGATCGTCAAAAAAAATGTAGGTTCAAAAATACCCATCATCACAAGGCGGGAAAAAGAGGTGTTATCACTAATTTCAGAAGGTCTTACCAATAACCAGATCGCAACCAAACTTTTTATAAGTATCACCACCGTAGACACCCACCGGAAAAACCTATTGGCAAAATTCGAAGCCAAAAATACCGCCACCTTGATACGCATGGCTACCCATCTGGAATTTATCTAAGCAGGGGCATCCTCTGTGCAGCAATATTGAAAAGCTCTAAGCTTATGCCCAATATTTATGATAATTTACTGTAACAAATCATAGGTTTCTACATTCTAACAGTCTATAGGAACATCAATCAAAATCAGATCACTATGTTACAGCAATTCTTTATGCTCTGCTCCGGGGCCGATACCGATATTCTCAAAACTTGCTCCAAAGGAGAACAAAACAAATACGCCGGAATTGGCGCTACCGTCTTCTTTACGGCAGTCATGGCATTTATAGCTAGTGCCTATGCCCTATTTACCGTCTTCGACAATATCTATACCTCCATTTTTTTCGGCCTTATTTGTGGGCTTCTCATTTTTAATCTGGACCGATTTATTGTATCTACCATAAAAAAGAGCGCTAGTTTTAAGAGCGAATTATTACAGGCAACCCCGCGACTAATATTAGCCATCATTATCGCCATCGTCATCTCCAAACCTTTGGAAATGAAAATTTTTGAAAAAGAGATCAATCAGGTACTCCTAGAGGAAAAAAATACGATGACGCTTGCCAATAAGGAGCAAATTGCCACACAATACACCCCAAAAACCGAACAACTAAAGAACGATATATTGGGCCTTAAAAATGAAATTATTACCAAGGAGGCCGAAACAAATGCCCTTTACGACACCTATATCTCCGAGGCAGAAGGAACCGCAGGTACCAAATTACTGGGCAAGGGGCCAGTATACAAGGAAAAAAGGGACAAACACGATGTCGCCCTGGCCGAACTGCAGGCCCTAAAACAAATGAACTCCGAAAAAATTTCAGCCTTGGAGGCGCAGATCGTTGCTCTGGATCTGGAATATGCAGATCAAATAACAACTACTCAACCCATTATTGATGGTTTCGACGGACTCCTGGCTAGAATAAATGCCCTGGATAAATTGCCATGGTTGCCCTCTTTCTTTATTTTTCTTTTGTTCCTAGCTATAGAAACATCACCCATAGTAGCAAAATTGCTTTCCCCTAAAGGGGCTTACGATTATAAGCTGGAAGACCAAGAAAGTGCCCTAAGGACCTGGGTAACCCAAAAGGTTGGGCAACGTGAAAAAGTATTGGAAACAGATACCATTTTAAACAATAAAATCTACAGTGAAATAGCAGAAGAAGAGGAAATTTACAAATACAAAAAACAAAAAGCAGAGGAATTGTTGAAGTTACAGGCCGATGCCTTTCATGAGGTGCAAGTAAAGAGCTTATAGAGATAAAGCTAATCTCCCAACGGGATTAACCTTTACCTTCAACCTCTCGTTTAAAATCTATAGGACAATATGGCCAAAATCCCCCGACTGTCCGGTTGAGCGCAGTCGAAACCTCATTTTAACATTATAAGTGTCCAACACCTCTCGACTCCGCTCGAGGGGACCATATCTGAGACCTAAAGCATTGCGTTAATTCCCCCACATACGTGCCCATAGGGCCAAAAGGAGCTTTTTGGCATCCCTTTTTAATTTTGGACTTTCCTCTACCAACAGCTCCCCATCCTTGGGAACCAACTTATAATTAAAGGCAAATTGCTGCTCCTTGGGATCCAAACTCATCAACCCGAATCGCAGGTCATTAAAAAACAACTGCCCGTTTACCTCATTAATCGTATACCAACCTTCAGTAATTTTTTTCAGCCGTTGAATCTTATCACTTTGGGCCAAGCCACCCAACAATTCGTGGTTTTTTGGATACCGACTGAACAGAACTGGCTTATTATCGAAAAAAGAGTAGTTCCCAATGAGGTAGGCATCCCCCGCATCCACATTGGCAGACCAAAGAACAGTATTAAATGGAGAAGGCCTAGTATCTATTTCCGTATAAGCTATTCCCTGTGCGTCCAAACTATCGGTAATCTTTTTATAAGCCACTCCTTTGAGCACCAAGCTAAGTCCCAAATACAAACTACTAATGGTCAACCCCCACATATTATAACGCCACCGCAGCGCTAGATTGCGCTTTTGGCGCAGAGCCAGAATAAGGAACAGCAAAAAGGGCAAGGTGTACAAGGGATCAATAACGAAGATGTTCTGAAAAGCTACCCTAAGATCAAATGGCCAAAAAAGTTGGGTCCCCCACGTGGTAAAGGCATCTAAAATGGGATGGGTAAAAAGTCCCCAAAAGAACAACCATGACCATTCCTTCCATGTGGCAGGCCCCTTCCGTTCCAATTTAAAAACTAACCAACCGAAGATAGGGGCAAAAATTATGGAAAAGAAGATAGAGTGGGTAAACCCTCTATGCCATTCTATAGCGGTAACAGTATCGGTAACGTAATTGGCTAAAACATCCAAGTCGGGTATGGTCCCGGCAATAGCTCCGTAAAGCATGGCTTTATTGCCTACTTTCTTACCTAAAACCGCTTCTCCCACTGCGGCACCCAGTACTATCTGTGTTAGCGAATCCATCCTGATTATTTATTCAAAAGAGCTATGCCCTCATTTCGTCGAAGGGTACTGAAAATTTACAATTTCCTACCTAAACCATAGTGGTTATTCCACTATTTCCATCTTTTTTAACAAGAAAGATGCATTCATATTTTTACAAACCCCTGTTTTAAAGGTGTAATCGAAATTAAGTTCATTATTAATGATTTCAGCATCAAAATAGTAATTCATAACCTGGGGCAACTCCTCTGAAACTTCACATAAACTTAAATCATGGGTCGCAATAATCCCGGTAGATTTTGAGGCCACCAACTTTTCAACAAACTTCCGTGAGCCAATAGCCTTATCCATGCTGTTGGTCCCTTTTAGGATTTCATCCAAAACAATAAAATATTTGTCCTTCTGTATTTCATCCACGATAAACTTCAACCGCTTCAATTCGGAAAAGAAATAAGATTCATCATCCGTAAGGGAATCAGTAGTCCGCATGCTGGTTATTAATTTAATAGGGGAATATTCCGAAGATTGGGCGCATATAGGAAGTCCTACGTTGGCCATGACAATTTGCAGGGAAACCGTTCGTAAAAAGGTACTTTTCCCGGCCATATTGGCTCCGGTGACAATAAAAAACTGTTCCTTAAGGATCGTTATATCATTGGGAACCGCTTTTTGGGGATCCAATAAAGGATGTGATGCCTTCACCGATTTCAGGACAATCTCGTTTTCCACCAACTTCGGATAGCTATAGCTGGGGTGATTATGGGCAAAATTCCCCAAACTATTAAAGGCATCAAAAAAGGCTATGGCGTTAAACCACTGTTCCACCTTTGGCCCGTGCTGGCCTATCCACCGTTCTATCCTGTACGCCTGTAACAAATCCCAAAGAAAAAATCCGTTCCCCAACAAGGCAAAAAACATATTGTTCCTTTGGTCCAAGGCACCGAGAATTTCAGAGAATTCCTTTAAAACTTTTGAGGCCAACTCTTTCTGGGAGACCACAGAATTCCTCTTTTCCCTTAAAAGATCGGAGGTAAATTCCTGTTCCTCTATTTTTAGAATCAATTTTTGATATTGCTGAAAGGTACTTTGTAACCTATTGGCATCCGAAGCCAATTTAGAAGTGCCTTTTAGGTAAAAACCACTCAATAACAAACCCGCCAATAGTATCATGAAAATTGGGTAACCGGGTAATAGCCCAAACAAGTATCCTCCAATTAAAATCAGGGAAACCAAAGAAAAAGCATAGGACACAAAACGCATTACCTTGGGAACGTATGCCTTATAGCCAGAAAGCCATGAAACTATGGTTTTGGTGGTAGTATCCGTTTTTACCAGGATAGCTATTGCAGAAAATTCCTGTCTCCAATCGGGTAATTTGGATAATTCTTCCACAGCCTTCTGCTTGTCGGCAATATTGGCCAAGTTATTGGACAATAGCATCTCCGCCAACATATCGCTACCTTGGAGCAAGGCGGTACGATTACTATATTGATAGTAAGACCCTTTTCCGAACAGGTCAATGTCCTGGGCAAAAAAATGGGTAGGATCCTTATATTCCGAACCATCGGGAAGGTGATGAAAATTGCGTTCCAACACCTTAATTTCCGTTTCATTTATTTTTATTAGGGCCAAAAGTTTGTCCCTCCTGTACTGTAAATCCGTATGTTTGGAAACCAAAAATAAAAACAGGCCTATGGCAACTATGACTGTTCCCAAGACCAATTTGGTATCCCCAAAAAAAAGGTAGGTCAAGCCGGCCGCGAAAACAAAAACGATCAATCTGATGGTACTGGATAAGGCCAGTTGTCTTTTTACCTGCCCCAACAATCCGGTATGCAGTTCAACTCTGTGTCTATAAAATGTTTTTAGGTTATCCATTTAGGAATTTGAAATGTAATTTATGCAAATGTAGTTAATCCAAAGCCTTAAGTTGGGCCTGTAACTTTTTTGTTAGACCGGCAACTACCAGTTCGTAGGAATGGTCTATCAATTCCTGGACCAAAGTAGGCGCCAAAGACTCCAAATAAAGGGTATTCCAATGTACTTTGCTCATATGGTACCCAGCAGTGATTTTTCCATCGTATGTTTCCCGCAATTCAATGGCCCTTTCCGGATCGCATTTCAAATTGGCTTGGGATGGGATACGCTCCAGAGGCACTAGGGCAAACATTTTGCCCATTACCTTGAACACCAAGGTGGCGGCATCAAAGGGGAATTCTTCCGTAACCCCTTTTTTAATAATACAATGCTCCCTAAATTCCTCTATATTCATAATATCGGTTCTAATGCATCACCAATGTGCCAGCACTTTTAGACTTTCCCATGTTACCCTGCATTTAAGTACTTCCTGATCACCAATGTCGTTTCCTACCACGGTTTCACCATTAACTCCTCCCAAACGCTCATAAAAGGCCATTGCGCTGGCATTGTTCTTCAACACCCATAAATACAATTTTCCTTCGGGATTATTCTTCAGTGCTTCCTGGGCCACCAAGCTTATCAAATGTCTGCCAATTCCCTTTCCCTTGACCTTCTCCAATACGTGCAAATTATCCAATAAGGTGCCGTATTCGGTATCATTCTCTAGAAAGGCACAGGCAAATCCACAGATTTCCCCATCCTGTTCTGCAACCAAAACGAATTGATTAGGAGAGGGATTGCTTAGTCTATCTTTCCAAACCTCTTTTCTTTCCGAAGCAGCTTCAACATCCAAAAAATGATCACTAAAATCACCTCTGTAATGTTGTTGCCAACTTTTTACGTGCAATTTGGCGAATTCCAAATAATCCCCGGCATTGGCCTGCCTATAAGTCAACATAACATAGAACTAAATCCCTTGGGAGTCGTACACGATAACCTTAGACCATAAATTGCTGGATTCCGCCACAAATAGGTTATGGGCTTCTTCTGTCTGATATTTTGCCTGTGCATCTGCCGATTCAAAGGAAACCACCAAGGAATAGGTAAAGGAACCATCCACAACATCACGGGTGGCCTTTGGCGGTACGCCCACAAAGTTGGTCTTGGCGTATTTGGAATCCCTCATAAATTTTAAGATGGACGTCTCAAAGGCCTTCCTATCCTCAACGCTGTCGGGATTCTTCAACCAAAAAAAAACGGTGTGCACAAAATTGGAATCAAAGTTCTTCATATCTTCTTTGTTTTGACCATAACTTGCTACGGTCATTGTTAAAAATAATACAGTATAAAATAAAGTTTTCATTATAAATTTTGTTTTCAAAGTCCCACCAAAAATATGCCCCATAGAGACCATCCCATCATTTCGCTAAAATAAATAAAATTGATTCCAAATCGGGATTATGTAAAAAAGGAAATTATTTCTCCAATAAGTCCTTTTTTCGGTTGTTCATTTCCAGGGCAGAATAGTCCAGTTTCCAACCTATGGTCTCCACAATCTTCTCGACTAAAAGTACAGCCTCCAAAGCCTCTTTATTTGCGGTATCCATTAAACCACTTTGAGGAATCTTATCCCTTATGTGTTGTTTTGCCTCCATATTCAAGGAGGTAAGGTCCGTTGGGGTAAAGGAGTTGAAAAGTCCGTTTTGTATATCGTAAAACTGTAGTTCCGGGGAAATGGACAGAATTTCAGGTTGAGGAAAATTGGTAAGTATTATTCTTTTTTTATCGTTATCGGCATACATCTGCAACTTCTTTAGATCAAAACCAATGTGCGCCTTGGCATTAATAATGATCAAGGCCTTCTTTTTGCTGCTTACCAAGCTAAGAAAACGCTCTTTGGTATTTTCATACCGATAAATTTCGGCAAAATCGCCCTCCACGGTGATTAATTTGCAAACGCTTTTTATCTTATCCAATAAAATGGCCGACTGATGTTCCGTGAGTTCCTTACTCCTCTTTTTACGAAAAAAAGAAAACACCCAGTACATTGCAATGGCCCCGAGAATGAGGCCCAAAAAAAGTTCCAATATATCACTCATTTGCCTTACCTATTTCACCTAAGTGGGTGTATTTAAACCCCTTGTTATATTTAAGCCCATAACCAAATATCCTGTCCATGGAAGCATGGGAAAACAGGATAATCCCTATTAACTGACACAAAGGTAATGAAAGATAAATCCCGAGAAAATAAATAGCGATGGCCAAACCCTTATGATGGAATATATTATATCCGATAGCACCAATCTTATTTCCCATAATATAGCCAAGCATCCCTATATCTGGCGCCAAAATTAGCCCAACAAACCACCACCAGCTATAATCCAACAAACTAAAGAGATATAATCCCAGACAGAACATTAGTAATTCCTCACTTTTTAAAAGTAACCGCATACCCCCTAATTATTATTCCTCTATTAAATATAAAACAGGCCTACTGGGGCTGGCATCATTTTCAAATGAAGCCAATTGAAGATTCAAAAAGTACTTCCCATCCTTGATGGAATTTGCCACAAAAACAAACTCGGTTATCGTAGCGTGCAACCGCCGTTTTCCATCGTAATTCCAAAAGGTTTTATGGGCCAAAAGGGCTCCGTCATCCTTTTCCTTGTCCACGGAAGGAAGATCTATCAACAAATGCTCCACCCCCTTGTCCACCAACAATTGTGCTGCCGATTCCAATAAATACGGGGGGTTGGTATTGGCATATTGCCTAGTCATTTTGTCCCTAAGGTTAGGGATGGTCCGAATGACCACTGCCTCCCTATTTTTATTGCCCAAGGCATATTGCAATTGCTTTTTAGAAATCACAAAATCGCCATTAATCTTTTCCGGAGCTATGGTAATGACCTCTGTCATAAAAAAGAATTTGGAAAGGCTTTTATTTACGGAATAGAACTCTTCCGTTATATGACCAATACATTCGGTATGGGTGCCATGGGCATGAGGATTAAAACTAATATCGTTAAAATTGATGGAAGCCCCTTCTGTGATCTTCCCTATAAATTCCCCTTCCGTATGCGGCTCTATTTTTGGAGGATCTACATACCATGCATTTACATTGGTCCTCTTTCCAGTAATGGGAATAGAGATATCCAAAGGCTTGGACAGATCTATTGTATATTTTTTAGTATTGTGTTTTATAATGGTTTTCATGTATGCTGAACTTGTTATTCGTGCTCAGGACAAGTTAACCAAAAATAAATCGGCAGCAATCCCATCACTTAAAAATTTGCCTTTTTTAGAGACCAATAAATGATCCTTCTCAATATAAAGTAGTCCGTCCTCTATTTTTTTTTGAGCCTGTTGCGTCAAATAGGCATAAAACTTCTGACCAAACTCGGTTTTGATTCGCTCCAGGGATACACCCCATATGGTCCGTAAACCAGTCATGACATATTCGTTGTAACGATCTGTTATGGACAACACCTCAGTTTCCATGGGCAGCTCGTTCTGGGCAATCGCTTTTATATATTTTGCATTGTTATTAATATTCCAACCTCTTCTAAGCCCGTCATAGGAATGTGCAGACGGACCTATTCCCAAATATTTTTTTCCTTGCCAATAAGCGGTGTTATTACGGGAGAAATATCCAGGTTTCCCAAAATTAGAAATCTCATAATTTACAAATCCGGCTTCTGCCAATTTCTGGACCAAAATATGGAAATGTGCTTCTGCCAATTCATCATCCACGGGTGGGATAAGTCCTTTGTCTATAAATGTTTTTAGGGCGGTTTTAGATTCTACGGTAAGGGCATAGCTGGAAATGTGCGGCACCCCAAAAGCCAAGGCCTTTTCTATGTTGGAAATCCATCTTTCATTGGTCATTCCGGGAATGCCATAAATAAGATCGATGGAAATATTATCAAAATACAACTTTGCCATAGCAATACATGCTACAGCTTCTTGGGCATTATGTGCCCTGTTCATCATTTTCAAATCCTCCTCAAAAAAGGATTGTATACCGATACTCAGCCTATTGATTGGCGATTTACCCAATTCCTCTATCTTTTCTTTCGACAGATCATCCGGATTGGCCTCCAAGGTTATTTCAGGATCAGCTACTACGGTATAATTACTATAAACTGCCCTAATTATCTGGTCGATTTCGGCCGTATTCAAAACCGATGGCGTTCCACCCCCAAAGTAAATGGTCTCTACCACCTCATCCCTAAACTCATCCTTCCTAAGTTCCAGTTCCTTTATCAGCGACAATATCATAGCCTCCTTCTTCCCCAAATTGGTGGAAAAATGAAAATCGCAGTAATGGCACGCCTGCTTGCAAAAAGGAATATGTACGTAGATGCCGCTCATTTTTTCAGTGGTCAGTGGTCAGTGGTCAGTGGTCAGTGGTCAGTGGTCAGTAAAATTAACCTATTTGGAACCAAACTTATCGGGGTTATTGATCATAAAATAAATTAGCTTCCCAATTTCCTGACTTTCACTTACCATCTCATCGAATATTTCCTTTTTTATATATTGGCATTCCATAGCATATTCCATACATACTTGGGTTTCTAAATTCTCAGCATCGCTATCGGTTAATTTATTGATGAAATATTTAGGATAAAGTCGCTTAGCATAAGATTCGGCAATATTAGCTGAAACACTTCTGGAAGATCTTCTTATTTGATCGGTCAAGGAATATCTTTCTTCCTTAGGAAAGGTTTTGGAAATTTCAAAAATCTTCATTGCCAAGGCAAAAGATTTTTTATAGGCCAATAAGTCTTGAAATCTCATAACTACTGATTATTGTTCAATACATCAAAAATAAGTCTTCGAATTAATTGGCAAATAGGTCTGATCAGAATTTTAACTGTTGGCTCTTACCATACTGTTTACTCATTACTGATTACTGTTCACTATATATCGGCTAAAGGATTACTATCTGTTCCCATACAAAGTATTGGTAATTGCTAATTGTTTATTGTTTATTGATTTTATCTCCGTTTTGTTTCACAAAGGCATCCCAACCACTATAGCTTTTACCAACTTCTATTCGGCCTTCGTTATAAAAATGGCATACGGCAGCGGCCAGGCCATCCGTACTGTCCAGGTTTTTGGGGAGCGACTTTAAACTCAGTACGCTTTGAAGCATTTTGGCTACCTGTTCCTTACTGGCGTTGCCGTTTCCCGTAATGGCCATTTTAATCTTTTTTGGGAGGTATTCCGTGATGGGAATTTGGCGCGACAATCCTGCGGCCATGGCTACCCCTTGAGCCCTGCCTAACTTGAGCATGGATTGGACGTTCTTACCAAAGAAAGGTGCTTCAATAGCTATTTCGTCCGGGTGATAGGTGTCGATGAGTTCTATGGTGCGTTCAAAAATTAGTTTTAGCTTGGTATAGGGGTCATTGTATTTTTGAAGCAGGAGCTCGTTCATTTGAACAAACTCCATTTTCTTATTCACCACCTTAATTAGGCCGAAGCCCATGATTGTAGTTCCAGGATCAATACCCAATATTATCTTTTCGTGTGCCAAGGAAGAAGCTATTTAATTTTTAGTGATTTTATTTATTTAGAATTCACAATAATAGGAATCCTAAATTTGGAGGATACGGGCACACCTCGTTTTAAGGCGGGCGATAAATGGGGCAGTCCTTTTAGACTTTGGGTGATAATACTGCGAAATTCCGGAATCTGATTTTCAATATCCTCATTGCGCTGTACTTCCAAAACGGATATTTCCCCTTTGTAGTCCACCAGAAAATCTACGTAAATATTGGTATTGACATCGGACACGAACTGAAATTCAAAATCCTCCAAAGTCTCCGTATATTGTTCCAAAAGGGTATTCTGAAAACAATCCAATTGTCCCGCTTTATCCATCATTTCATCACAATTGTCAAATAGTGGATAACGATCTACCTCATTAAAATTTATATTGCGCATTTCCTCGTTTACCAATTCTTGGGTTCTTTCTTCCTTGGAAGTAAACCAGTCGCAAGAGGTAAAAAGACAAAAACAAGCCAAAACCGCAACTTTCCTCATGTATGCCAGATTCTGGGCGGAAATTACAATTTTTTGATCAATTTAAGGGGTGTAGCCGTCAATTTCCTGTTGAATAATCTTAACCTATGGGCTACAATTTTCAAGAAATATCCTTACCAACAGCACAGTGGTTACCTTAAAGAAACATATAGTAATGTTTACTTATTGGTAATATGGTATTTCTGTTGATCCGTAAGGACAAGCATAGTAGTGGGCAATCCTTTGTACTGAAAAGTTAAGACCTCTCCTTTTTGGGCTTCAATCTCAATTATCCCATTAAAGTCTGTAACCACAACCTCATTTTTTCCTTGTACGGAAACATTTACCCCTGGCAACCCTTTGGTTCCATCGGTAACCATACATCGAAGATACTCCTTACCACCAACCTTTTTAACATTTGCCATTACGGACATCGTATTCGAAACTGACATTAATTCTGGGGATTGAGATGTGTCAATGTCTTTAGGGCCCTCAAGCTTAAACGTAATTGGAATCGAAAAAGGTACCCGTACTTTTTCACCACGGTGTTCCCCAGGGGTCATTTGCGGCAACAAAGAAATAATTCGGGCCGCCTCATCTTCCAATAATTTGTCCGGACCGCGTAAACTAACATTACCAATGCTTCCATCTTCCTGAATAATGAACAGCACATTTACCCGTCCCTGAATGCCAATTTCCTGGGCTTGTTCGGGATATCTAAAATTCTTTCCAATATGCCTCTGCAACATTTGATTAAAACAGGCTCTCATATCCCCTGCATCCTCGCAACCTGGGTAGACTGGAACTTTGTCTATAATGGCGAAGGCCACATCTGATGTTCCATCATTATTTTCCATTATACCAAATTCCTCTTTTCCCTCCAACTTAAATGTAATGGGAATGGAATAAGCAACCCTCACCTTATTTCCCTTGTGTTCGCCAGGAGCCATTTGTGGTAACAGTGAAATAATTCGCGCTGCCTCTGCTTCCAAAATTTTATCCGGGGAGCGCATGCGAACATTCCCTATACTTCCGTCTTTTTGAATAACGAACATAATATTCACCCGTCCCTGAATACCTTTTTCCTGAGCTTCTTGGGGGTATCTAAAATTCTTACCAATATGTTTCTGCATTTGTTTTTGAAAACAGGCCCTCATATTTTCCGCGTCTTCGCAACCGGGAAAAACTGGAACCTTTTCAACTTGAGAAAAAGGAACATCAACATCGCCTTGATTAGGATTACTAAGTTGAGGCAATTTGATGTTTTTTATTAACTGTGCATCGCCAGTAGCTTGTTCTTCCTCAGAAATTCCATTTTCTTTGGCCTCCATGGAAGTGTACACCAACATTCCCACTACCAACGGCACCAACAATAAATATTTTAGCTGCCAAACTCTTTTTGATTTTGATTTTTGTAACATGACGATTCGTTTTTTGACTAATGATGATTTAAAAAATTGATTGATGAAAGAAATATGTTGGGTCTGAAAGACCTGTGACAACAGCAATTGATACTGCTCCGCCTTATGGGTCTTGGCCACTTTTGCATCGGCGATGAACTCGTGCAATTCGGAAACCCTGTTTTGATAAACGTAGATCAAGGGGTTGAACCAGCCTATTATGCGCATTAGTTCAAAGAACAAAAGGTCCCAACTATGTCTTTGTTCTATATGTACCAGCTCGTGCTGAATAATGCTTTTATGTTCCTTTTCCAACACTTGGTCGCCCAAAAAAATCGACCTAAAAAAGGAAAAGGCAATATTACTATTGCGCACTAACACCCTAGTGAAGTCTTTAAAGTAACGGATTTCGCCATGACGTTTTAGCCGGTTTATTTGGAACAATTTGTAAGCAAAAAGCAAGGCTGCAATTGACATTCCGCCATAAAATATTATTTCGGTTGCAGAAAGATCAAAAGAAGGTGAATTTTCAGGAGCAACAATCACCCCTTCAGACATATCCATCCCCCATAGATATTCAGGATAAATAAAATATTCAGGAGATACCGTAGTCTTAAAAGCCTCGATTTTTATCCAAGGTAGAAATAGGGAAAGCACAAATGTCCCGATCAAGTACACCCTGTTCCACTGAAAAAAGGTCTCCCGTTTTAGGAACAGATCGTAAACTATCAAAAACAATAGCTGGAAGGCCATGCATTCTAAAATGTACCGTATCATTCCTTCTCTTCTTTAATGTCCTTGAGTATCGATTCCAATTCAGAAAGACTCATATCGTTCTTTTTCATAAAGAAGGATACCATACTTTTAAACGAGCCCTGGAAATAGCCATCCACCAATTTGTTGATGGACTGGTTGCCGTAATCCGATTTCTTGATCAGCGGAAAATAAAGATAGCCCCTGCCCTCTTGCTCGTGATCTACAAAACCTTTGCTCTCCAAGATGCGTACAATGGTGGAAACTGTATTGTACGCCGGTTTGGGCTCCGGCAATTCATCTATGATTGCGGCCACATTACATTTCTGCAACTGCCATAATACCTGCATTACTTCCTCCTCTGCTTTGGTCAACTGTTTCATCTGTCGATTTTATAATTTTTTCATGTCCCCAACCACTATTTAACTAACTTTTTAGTTGAAGGCTATAACAAATATAACTAAAAAATTAGTTTAAACTAATTTTTTAGTTAAAAATTATTTTGAAGCTATTGTATCTTAAAAGCAATTGCGAGCGTCAAGCTCTTACTGGATTTTTTTTAATCTGAATTCTAAGTAGGCACGAGCGTGACTCTTGCGCCTGCGACGAGGTATGGCGACGAAGCATTCTCTTCATTACACGGAATGGTCTGCGTTTCTCACCCCTTCCGGCTTCTCCTTTGTCGAAGCCACCTTCCCCTGATTAGGGGAAGGAGCATTTTTTAAGCATTTCATTGTGTGACATAAAACCATAAGTATAATCATTGTAAGCTCCTTCCCTTGGACAAAACCTGTCCCGCGTTTTCCGCGGGAGGACAAGGTGGATTCTCGGCTAGCAGCCGAGGAGACGGAAGGGATTGTAAGCCCAAGTCCTTGGAAAAGCCAATAGTCCTGATAGAATATAGGTAGGGCATAGATTCCCGCCTTCTCCTTTGTCGAAGCCACCTTCCCCTGATTAGGGGAAGGAGCATTTTCTAAGCATTTCATTGTGTAACATAAAACCATAAGTATAATCATCGTAAGCTCCTTCCCTTGGATAAGCCTGTCCCGCGTTTTCCGCGGGAGGACAAGGTGGATTCTCGGCTAGCAGCCGAGGAGACGGAAGGGATTGTAAGCCCAAGTCCTTGGAAAAGCACATAATTTCCAATTGACAACTTAGGTTTGGATCATCACTGAAATTGCCTCATGTCAAAGTGAATACTCCCAGTCATTTCGACCGCTAGGGAGAAATCGCACTAGCGGCTAAACCTGAACATAAAATTTGTTCCCAATATATAAACTGCTGACTAGTATCGCCCAAAACCATTATGTGCGACTTCTCGTCGACCCCAAAATGGGACTCTGTGGAAGTGACTACACTTGACCTATAATTCCTTAAACAATCTGATTGTTTAAGGTTTCCCACTTAGGATTAAAAGTAGAAATGAGGCTGTTCTTCTTTTCCCTCCTCCATTTTTTAATTTCCTTTTCACGTGCAATTGCATCTTTTGGAGATTCAAAACCTTCGTAATACACCAAGTAAATACAGTTGTATTTTCCGGCGAAAGATTTCCTGGCATTTTGGCTATCAAAATAGTGCTGTGACAACCTACGTTGTATATTATTGGTCACTCCTACATAAAGGGTTGTACGATGTTCATTTGTGGTTATATATGCAAAATGATTGTAAAACAATTAAAAACTCGGATTGGTGTTACCCAAATTTAGTTCATTATTCATAATTATTCGAAAAGCAAATAATAACATAATGACCACCCCTGTCATTTTGAACGACCGACAGGGAGGAGAAACCGAAGGTTCACGAATACCCCTAAAATAAAATGTCATGAGCTAAATCGCACTGATAGCTGGACTTGAACTTGAATTGTGTTCTGCAATTCACTCCTAACAACAATAACGAAAATGCATCCCACCCAAAACCAATATGTGCGACTTCTCGTCGTCCCGAAAAGGGACTCTGTCGAAGTGACTACCCAGTCATTTCGAACGAAGGTGAGAAATCGCACTAGATGCTCAACCAAAATTTGAAATATAAACTGGCCAAAACCAAGCTTATGTGGCTTCTCCTTTATTACCCCATCCATGTAACAAATCCTTCCTATCTTCGTCAAACTAAGCGTTCAAAAGATTCCTATGGATATTGCATTGTTGATTATCGGGTTCATTTTAATGTTCGTTGGCGTATTGGGAAGTTTTCTACCGGTATTACCAGGAACACCCATTAGTTGGGTAGGCCTGCTGCTCCTCTATCTTACCAAAGCCATTCCCGATGACTGGACCTTCCTGGGTCTCACCTTGGCAATTGCAGTAATGGTTTTTGCCTTGGATTATATTATTCCTGTTTGGGGAACCAAGAAATTCGGGGGAAGCAAATGGGGTATGATAGGAACTACCATTGGACTTTTAATAGCCTTAATATTTCCTGTTCTTGGATTTTTTGGAATAATAATCTGGCCTTTTTTGGGGGCTTTGGCTGGGGAACTAATCAACAAAGCCGATCAAAAAACGGCCCTAAAGGCCGCCTTTGGTTCTTTTTTAGGCTTTTTAACCGGTACCTTCCTGAAATTTATGGTCACCATAATCTATTTAGGCCTATTTATATATAAAGCTTGGGAATATAAATCGGACTTATTTCCCTTTTTTAATTAACCGGGATTATTACATCCAGGTAACTTTTTCCTGCCACGGGCCTTTGCTGACCACTGGAATTTCTTCGTCATAATAGCCCATATAGAAAAATCCTAGGCATACCTCTCCTGAGTTCAGCTCAAAAAAGTCGTCCATATATTTAATCAGGCCGGGAGAGCTCCAATAGCTACCTATACCCATCTCGGTACAACAAAGCCACATATTTTGAACTGCCATGGCCGTTGCAGCCACCTCTTCCCATTCGGGCAAACTTTCTAGGGGGTCGCGTTGCATACAAATGGCTATTACAACCGCAGCATTTTTTGGATTTTGTATCAACTTTTCTACCTTGAACTGCTTTGGCTTGGGGTCGGTTTCCATATACTTCAAAGACAGAAACAAACCCAACTTTTCCTTTGTCTCTCCCTGTAGTACTTTAAAACGCCAAGGTTCCGTTTTCTTATGGGTTGGCGCAAAGTTGGCGGCCTCCAACACCTTTTCAATGTTCTCCTTACTTATGGGTTTATCATTATATTGGGCAGGAAAAACAGACCTACGCCTCTTAATTATATCAAAAATCATAATCTCTCAATTTAAATATTACAAGCTAAAGTTTTTAAATCACTTATTCTGATTGCTTCAACAACAAATTAATACAATGTCGCAAGGCAGGGTTCCTGTTATCCTCCTTCCAACACACTGAAAGCACTGCCCTTTGTGGAATATTCTTAAGCTCAATAAATTTCACCTTCATCTGAAACCCGTACTGTAAGGAAGTGGGTATTATGGCTATCCCCAATTTATTCTCCACCAGCTTAAAAATGGTCTGGGCATGTACCGATTTATGGGAAACCTTGGGGGTAAAACCGGCATCCTCACAAATGCTCATAACTGTATCAAAGTACAACGGACTATAATCTTGGGCGAACAAAATAAAATTCTCTGCCGCCAATTGCCCTACATCCGTAAATTCCCTAGTCAATAACGGATATAATTCCGGTAAGACAACAGAAAAAGTGTCGGTATAGACCGGTTGAATATTCAGTCCTTCAGGTACTCTGGCCGTGCGTACAAACCCCATATCCAATTTATCCTTTAAAATGGCATTGACCTGTGCATTGTTGGACAATTCCTCCAAATTGGTCTGGATTCCAGGAAATTTATCCTTTAACTTAATTAGGAGATTGGGTATCACTTCTTGCATGGCCGAGCCCAAAAATCCTATCCGAACCTCCCCAAAATTACCATCCCTAATATGCCTCAACTGCTTTTTGGTAACTTCCAAATGGTTCAGGATAAACTCTATTTCACTTTTGAGATATTCCCCCGCAGCCGTAAGGCTTACCTTCTTCTTGGTCCGAACAAAAAGCTTCACCTCCAAAATCTCTTCCATTTGCTTAATCTGTCTACTCAAGCCCGGTTGTGAAATACAAAGCTTTTCCGCAGCTTTTCTATAATGCAATTCTTCGGCCACTGCCAAGAAATAATTGAAATGTCTGAGCTCTAATTGATAACCCATGGTTATTAAGTGTGTATATTAATAGTATTGGTGATTATCAAACATAATCAATAAATTTATATTGATAAAAAATAATCCTATGACTACTTCAAAAAAAATCTTTTTTTTCGGGGAAGATCATTTAACGGCAGGTCTAGCCCTAGGCCTTACTAGGGGAACGATCCAAGGACAAATCTCAGAAAAAGCAAGAAAAAAAATTCGGGCCAGTTATGAAGTCGTGGCACGTATTGTGGAAATGGGCAAACCTGTTTACGGAATCAATACCGGATTTGGCCCCTTGTGTACCACCAAGATTTCCAAATCCGAAACCAAAATATTACAAAACAATATACTTCAAAGCCATAGTGTAGGGATTGGACAGCCTATCGCAACCGAAATGGCCAAATTAATGCTCGTGCTAAAGGCCCATTCCCTTGCCAAAGGTTTTTCCGGCATTGCAGAAGCCACCCTGGACCGAATAATATGGCACATAGACAATGATGCTATTCCAATAGTACCCTCCCAAGGTTCAGTAGGAGCTTCCGGTGACCTTGCTCCCTTATCCCATTTATTTTTACCGCTAATAGGATTGGGAAGAGTCAGGTATATAAGAAAATTGATCTCCACAGATCAACTTCATAGAATTTATGGCCTTGAACCCTTGGAATTAGGTCCAAAAGAAGGCCTGGCCCTAATTAACGGCACCCAATTTATTGCTGCCCATGCCGTAATGGCCATAGACAAAATGCACGCTTGCCTTACCCATGCCGACATTATTGGGGCCATGATGATTGAAGGATTACAGGGTAGTGTAAAACCATTTTATAATGAGTTGCACAAACTACGGCCCTTTAAAGGCAATGGCCATGTAGCTTCAAGAATCCGTTTCCTATTGGAAGATTCAGAAATTATGCAGGACCACATAGATTGTGAACGGGTACAGGACCCCTATTCCCTAAGATGTATTCCCCAAGTACACGGGGCCTCCAGAAACGCCTGGTTGCATTTGAAGGAATTGTTGGAGATAGAATTGAACTCGGTCACGGACAACCCTATCATTATTAATGAGGAATTAACGATTAGTGGGGGCAATTTTCATGGACAACCATTGGCAATGGCGCTGGACTACGCATGCTTGGCCGCTTCAGAGCTTGGAAACATCTCGGACCGCCGTATTTATTTGGCCCTGGAAGGCAACAGTCCCGGGGTGCCCAAATTGTTGATGAAAGATACCGGAATCAATTCGGGCTATATGATTCTTCAATACACTACTGCGGCTTTGGCCAGTGAAAATAAAGGCTTGTGTTTCCCTGCCAGTGCGGATAGCATCCCTACTTCCCTAGGCCAGGAAGACCATGTAAGCATGGGATCCATCAGCGGCAGAAAGGCCCTTCAGGTATTGGAAAATGTAGAGAAAATATTGGCCATTGAACTCCTCACCGCAGCTCAGGCTTTTGAATTTAGAAAGCCTATGAAATCCGGAGTATTGTTGGATGAAGTCCACAAAACTATTCGCAAAAAAGTGGCCTTTGCGGATAAAGACAGGGTGTTTTCCGATGATATTGAAAAAGGAATCGAAATGATCAAGGACCGCACCATAATACTTTCGGTAGAAAAAACAATGAAACGCCACAATCTAAAAATGGAAAGTCCATTCGAAGAGGAATTTGAAAAATATTAAACTACAGCGAACCCATCAACAACAATCTGCATACTATAGACCTTAGACAAACATGAAAAAATATACCCTTATAGGCCCCTTTAAACAAATCTTGACCATGGCAGGTTTACCGCTAAAAGGAGCCCTATCGGACGAGCAATTGCCAATTTTGGAAAATGGGGGTATTATTATGGTAGATGAAAAAATTCACGCCATAGGAACTTATCCCCAAATTCAGGCGGAAGCAAATGGACTAAATGCTGAAAACATCCATATTAAAACCAATATGGTATGCCTTCCCGGCTTAATAGATGCCCATACCCATATTTGCTTTGGAGGAAGCCGGGCCAAGGACTATGCCCTCCGCAATTCCGGCAATACCTATCTAGAGATTGCCAAAGCTGGCGGTGGAATCTGGGATACCGTTACCGAGACAAGAAAAGCCACAATTTCCTCCCTTATAGAGGGTATAAAAACAAGGGCGGACAGACATTTGACCCATGGAGTGACTACCATAGAAGTGAAAAGCGGCTACGGACTTTCGGTACAGGAGGAACTAAAAATGTTAAGGGCCATTGCATTGGCCAAAGAACAATGCCAGTCCCACCTGATTCCGACCTGTTTGGCGGCACATATGGTGCCAAAAGATTTCAAGGGGGGTCCAGCCGAGTATCTTTTGGAAATAAGCACTTCACTATTTCCAATTCTAAAAAAGGAACAGTTAACCAATAGGATAGATGCCTTTGTGGAAGAAGGGGCGTTTTCTCCCGCTTCAATTGCAGCATATTTTGACAAGGCCAAGGCCATGGGATTCGATATCACCGTACACGCCGACCAATTCTCAACCGGAGGCAGTGGGGTGGCGGTTAAATATAAGGCAGTAAGTGCCGATCATCTGGAAGCCAGTTCAGAAAAAGAAATTCAGCTTTTGGCCAAAAGCAATGTAGTGGCCACCGCCTTGCCGGGCGCCTCTATGGGATTGGGCTGCAACTATGCCCCTGCCCGCCGATTGTTGGATGCCGGAGCAGCCTTGGCCATCGCCAGTGATTGGAACCCAGGTTCCGCCCCAATGGGTAATTTGTTGGTTCAGGCAGCCGTGCTCGGCTCCTTTGAAAAACTCACCAATACCGAGGTATTGTCCGGGATTACTTTTAGGGCAGCTGCGGCTTTGAACTTAAAGGATCGCGGTATACTACAAACTGGATTATTAGCAGATCTTATTGCATTTCCAACCAAGGATTACAAAGAAATTCTTTACCAGCAAGGTATGATGCCCCCCTCCCTTGTCTGCAAAAAAGGAAAATTGGTAATGGATATATAATCAAAAAAGACGCGAACGATGACGGACGAGAATTTTAAAGACCAAATACTCCAAGGCATACCAAAGGTAATGCCCCAAACAAAAGTCTATCCCAAGAATACCAATAACGCCCCCAAACGTAAGGATATCCTAACCCTGGAGGAGAAGAAATTGGCCATACGCAATGCCTTGCGCTATTTTCCTTCGGATTGGCACGAAATCCTTGGAAAAGAATTTGCCCAAGAATTGAATACCCTGGGCAGAATATATATGTATCGTTTTAAGCCCGATTATCCTCTATTTGCACGGCCAATTGATCAATATCCTGCAAAAACCGTAGAAGCCGCCAGTATTATGCTAATGATCCAAAACAATTTGGATCCCAAGGTAGCACAACATCCCGAAGAACTAATAACCTATGGAGGCAACGGTGCCGTTTTTCAGAATTGGGCCCAATATCTTTTAACCATGCAGTACTTGGCGAATATGACCAACGAACAAACCCTGCACATTTATTCCGGGCATCCCATGGGGCTATTCCCCTCATCCCAAGAAGCCCCTAGAGTGGTTGTAACTAACGGGATGATGATCCCCAACTACTCCAAACAGGATGACTGGGAGAAGTATAATGCCCTTGGAGTTACCCAATACGGACAAATGACGGCCGGATCCTATATGTATATTGGGCCACAAGGAATAGTTCATGGCACTACCATTACCGTCCTGAACGCCTTTAGAAAGGTCTTACAAAAAGGAAAATCGGCCAAAGGAAAAATATTTCTCACCTCCGGTTTAGGGGGAATGAGCGGAGCCCAGCCCAAGGCCGGAAATATTGCCGGCTGCATTACCATATGTGCTGAGGTAAATAAAGATGCTGCACAAAAAAGATACCAGCAAGCTTGGGTAGATGAGCTTTTGGAAGACCTGGATCAATTGGTAAAACGAACCAGACTGGCCATTCAAAAAGAGGAGGTAGTTTCCTTGGCCTACATCGGCAACATTGTTGACGTATGGGAAAGGTTTGACCAGGAAAACATATTCATTCATTTGGGATCCGACCAGACCTCCCTTCACAATCCATGGTCAGGGGGGTATTATCCCGCCGGCCTAACTTTTGAAGAATCCAACCTTCTTATGAGAACCAAACCCGAAGAATTTAAACAAAGGGTTCAAGCTTCATTAAGAAGACAGGTATCGGCCATTAACAAGCATACGGCCAAGGGCACCTATTTTTTTGATTACGGCAATGCTTTTTTATTGGAAGCATCCAGGGCTGGGGCAGATATCATGGCGAGTAATGGTATCAACTTTAGATATCCTTCCTATGTACAGGATATTTTAGGCCCCTTGTGTTTCGATTACGGCTTTGGACCCTTTAGATGGGTGTGTACTTCTGGAGACCCTAAGGATTTACAAAAAACCGATGATCTTGCATTGCAAACTTTGGAAGAAATTAGGACTAATGCACCCTCCGAGATCCAACAGCAAATACAGGACAATATAAAATGGATCCGGGAAGCTTCATCCAATAAATTGGTAGTAGGGTCTCAGGCCCGCATCTTATATGCAGATGCAGAGGGAAGGGCTAAAATTGCCATGGCCTTCAACACTGCTATAAACTCTGGAAAAATCAGTGCACCCATTGTTTTGGGACGGGACCACCATGACGTGGGGGGTACCGATTCGCCCTTTAGGGAAACCAGCAATATTTATGACGGAAGTAGGTTTACCGCAGATATGGCAATCCAAAATGTTATTGGCGATAGTTTTAGGGGCGCTACTTGGGTATCCATCCACAACGGAGGTGGTGTAGGTTGGGGCGAGGTCATCAATGGTGGTTTCGGTTTGGTCCTGGATGGTTCGGACGAGGCCGCGAGGCGCTTAAAAAACATGCTCTTTTATGATGTAAACAATGGGATATCCAGAAGAAGTTGGGCCAGAAACAAGGAAGCGATATTTGCCATAAAACGGGAAATGGCACGTACTCCGGAATTAAAGGTAACCTTGCCCAATTTGGTAGAAGCCGAATTGTTGGAAAGATTGTTTTAATAATCAATTATATTTTGGTCAATTGGCAATGGCACATGTCAATCGTCCATGTCGCACTAGCGTGATATTGGATCTGGTTACAACTATTAAAGTAAAAACCTCACCTAAATTTTATATTTTACTTGGAAACATCTATTTTTATGGACGAAACAGTCCTTATATCGTTTTTCATTAGGGATTGTTTCTCCTTTTGTTGGAGCAAATAATCAGTAAAAAAACCATAATAAAAATAATGATTCCCTGTCCTATTTGTAACAATCCCAAAACCAAATTACAATACCAACTAAAATTTAATGTACATCAATGTTCAAATTGTGGTTTTCAATTTTGTCCTGATGCCACCTTCAATAAAACTTTAGTTTCCGATCTCAACGAAGAAACTAGGGAGAAGGCACTTATCAATTTACGCAAGGAAAATTTTCAGCATATCATCACTTCCATCAAAAAGCATGGTATAACCAAAGTCCATGGCCTGGAAGTAGGTCCCGGATATGGCTGGTTTCTGGAGGTATGTAAAGATTACAATATTAGTTGTGAGGGAATTGAGCCTGAAACCCGATTTAATGCCCGCTACCAAAAGGAAGATCTGCAAGTGAAGAATGGTTTTTTCCCACAAGACCTCTCGGAACAGTTATTGTACGACTTTATTGCCTATAATGATGTTTTGGAGCATTTACCCGATTTAAAGGGAATAATGAAAGCTAATTATAACTTGCTAAAATCCGATGGGCTTTTGATCATTAATTTACCACAGCAAGACGGAATAATTTATTTCATTTCCAAAATAGCCTATAGATTTGGTGTAAAATCCATATTGGACAGAATGTGGCAATTTAATTTTCACAGCCCGCACTTAAGCTATTTTACAAAACGTACCTTGTTGAGGCTGGCCAAGGACAACAATTTTGAACAGGTAGAGTCCTTTCCATTGAAAACCATCAATTTATCAGAAATATCCGATAGAATAGAACAAGATAACCAACAAGGGTATCTAATGAGATTGGTTACTAAAATTGGCGTATTTTTTCTATTCCCATTTTTACAAATATTCCCTGACACCCGATGTTTTGTTTTTAAAAAAGTATAGTAAAGAGGATTATTGGAATTTAATTCTGCCACGGAAATAAAGTAATTATTAATAGGTCCGTGGATAAAATAGGTTGTTATTAAATATGAAAGAGCGGCTTGGAAGTTTGTAATTTTTTGCCGCTAAAACCAAGAAAAAAAATTACCAAACTCGATGATTGCAGTAATACCAAAGTTCACCAAGGCTATATACAGGATTACCGGTTATAACAGCAACAACTACAACTCATTTAAAAATCCGGTTTTTATTTTACTAGGCACCCTATTGTTGTTTGTACTGATACTGGCATATTCCAATCATTTCTTAAATGGTTTTCATTTTGACGATAGCCATACCATAGAAGATAACAATGCTATTAAAGAGGTAGATGTAAAAGCATTTTTCAAGGATGCCACCACCTTTAGTTCTCTCCCTAGCAATCAGACCTACCGGCCATACACTACCCTTGAAAACGCCATAGATTTTAAATTGGGAAATGGTTTGGACCCTTTAGCATTCCATATTCATATTTTTATATTCTTCATATTCACCTGTGCCGCGCTCTGTCTTTTTGTAAAAAAACTATTGGACAGGCTGGAATTTTCCAACTACAACCAATTTTGGGGACTACTGGTCGCTGCAGCATTTGGCCTACTATGTGCCAATGCGGAAACGGTAAATTATATTATTCAACGGTCGGAAATTATTGCAGGATTTTATGTCCTATTAGGATTTGTGGCATTTTTAAGTGGTGGAAAATGGCGTAAATGGCATCTTTATCTTATTTTTCCATTTATTGGCTTCTTTTCCAAGGAAATGGCTTTGGTTTTTTCGCCGCTATTATTTCTTTATTTTTTAGTATTTGAGGAAGAAGTAGACCTTTTACACTTCTATAGGGCAACTGAATTTAAAAAATGTATCCGCTCCTTTATCAAGGTGTTTCCTTCCTTTATACTGACCGTAGCGTTTTTAGTGTTCTATTTTAGCATGTTGCCGGATACCTTTGCCCCAGGCGGACCTGATAGGTACAATTATCTAATTACCCAGCCATTGGTAATGTGCCACTATATTTTGACATATTTTATTCCATATAACCTTTCCGCCGACACTGATTGGAAGGCCTTTGAGTCCATTTTGGATTATAGGCCCATATTAGGGATAGTTGGTATTGCTCTTTTGGCTTATTTGGCATTAAAGGCATCCAATAAAAAGGAAACCAAATTATTTTCCTTTGGCATGTTGTGGTTTTTCATCTCACTACTGCCATCTTCTTCCGTTCTTCCTTTTGCAGAAGTATTAAACGACCACCGAAGTTTTATACCCTATATGGGCCTAACAATAGCCTTTGTTTTTGGCAGCAAATATATCCTTGAAACCTATTTTCCGAAAATATTGAACACACATATTGGTCAATATTCAGTAGCCTTATTTATCATCTTTTTCTTGACCGCCAATGCCTATGGCATTCACCAGCGAAATAAAGTATGGAAAGACGAGCGTAGTCTTTGGAAAGATGTTACCATAAAAAGTCCTGAAAACGGCCGCGGCCATATGAATTATGGACTTGCCCTTATGGCGGATGCCGATTATGCCAATGCCGAAATATCATTTAATAAAGCCTTGGAATATTCTCCTAATTATTCCAGTATTTATACCAATCTTGGTATTTTAAAAAATGCAATAGGCGATAAGGAAAGTGCAGACAAAAACTTCAAAAAGGCCTTATCACTAAGTGATTCAAACCATAAAACCAAATACTTTTACGGACGGTATTTATTTCAAAATGACCAATTTAAAGAGGCCATAGATTATTTCACTCAGGTAAATAATCTTACTCCCAATTATCTTGAGACCCGGGAATATATCCTAAAATCCTTTCATAAACTTGAGGATTGGGAAAATATGAAAAACTTTAGCAATGAAGTTTTGGCAAAAATGTCAGAAGATAGCACCGCTAAAAAATACTTGGATATTGCCTTGAACAAAAAATCCATTCTTGCCGCCCTTGAAGAAGAGGTAGCCAGTGCTCCAAGCCCAGAAAAATATTTAAATTTAAGTTTGCAATATTTCAATGCAAGCAACTACGAAGATTGTATTAGAGCAGCCGGAAAAGCTTTGGAATTAAAACCTGAATACGCTGATGCCTACAACAATATAGGTATAGGCCATTTTTATTTATTGAATTATGACCAGGCCATAGAGGCCTACCAAAAGGCATTGGAGTTAAAACCCTCCTATCAATTGGCAAAAAACAATTTGGAGAATGCTATGGATAAAAAGAAGAGTACCGCCAATGTTACCGCCAATTTATCAGATAAGGAAGTATCAAATTATTATATAAATCTTAGTCTTGAATATTACAAGAAAAAAAAATATCAGACCTGCATTGCAGCTGCAAGGAAATCCATAGCAATATCACCTAACGCCATTGCCTATAACAACATTTGTTCTGCCTACAACGAACTGAACAAATACCAGAAGGCAATAACCGCATGTAATGAAGCACTAAAATTAGATCCGAACTCTAAGTTGTCAAAGGGAAATTTAAGTTACGCCAAACAACAGGCAGGGAACTAAAAGAATAGAAGGGAAAGATATAATAAATAAAGAATCTTAATTAACACGGCAACCATGGAAATGCAGAAATATAGCTCCAAGAGAATCGCAGTTGTAATCCCATATTACAATGCCTCAAATGAAATATTACTCGTTATTTCCAAATTACCGGAATACATACAGTACGTAATAATTGTAGACGACAAAAGTCCAACCCCATTACCCAAGGATGATTTGGAAAAACTTGTACATGCCAAGGCAACCCTATATTTTTTAGAAAACACCATAAACTTAGGGGTCGGTGGTGCTACCAAAAGAGGTTTTGAAGAGGCCATTGCAATTGGTGCAGAAATTATAATCAAGGTCGATGCAGATGACCAGATGGACCTTAGCTACCTTCCCAATTTACTAGACCCTTTAATTGCCAATAAATGCGATGTAGCCAAAGGCAATAGATTTAAGGACCTAAAAGCCTTAAGAGCCATGCCTATTGTTCGTAGAATTGGGAATTTAGGCTTATCGTTCCTTATTAAATCAGCAACAGGTTATTGGCACAACTTTGATCCCACAAACGGATTTTTGGCCATTAAAACCGATGTTTTGAGAAAGTTGGATTTCAGCAAACTTGCCAACCGTTACTATTTTGAAACCTCTCTTTTGTCCCAACTATACTTTGAAAAAGCAGCCATTAAGGATGTCCCTATGCCCGCCATATACGGGGAGGAAAAATCCAACATGAAAATATGGAAAATGCCTTTTGTCTTTGGAGCAAGGCTGACCAGTACTTTCTTAAAACGTATTGTAAAAGAATACTTTTTGTACGATTTTAATATTGGGTCGGTATATCTGCTATTTGGTTTTCCACTTTTTATGTTCGGTCTTATTTTTGGTATTTCGGAATGGATATATTACGCCAACATAAATACATTTGCCCCTACAGGAACCATTATGATCGTTACCCTATCCATTATATTGGGATTCCAACTTATCCTTCAAGCTATCCAATACGACATTATAAATGCGCCAAAAGCCTAATAAGGGCCTTCAACTTTGTCACAAAATATATTGTGGAACAGTTACTTCTGTCCCAGGGAAAAACACTAATATTGATAAAGATATTTTCTAGGATAGCGAATAAGTTGTTCAACTATTTTTTTCAAAGTTCTCAAAGCAACAATGAATTGGTTAACTAGGTCATTAGCCTATAAAATTCAGTTAACATGCACACCTATACTAAAACAGACCCTTTAAATTGGACAGGACGCAAGTCTGGCCAACAGCTTTATCTTCATGAAAAGGTGATTTGCATTGATCTTAATTCCGAGCAAGCCCCTGGTACAAAAGGACGATCTTGGGCCATATTGGGATATGCCTGCGATGAGGGCGTTAAAAGGAACGAAGGGAGAATTGGCGCAGCTTTGGGCCCCGACGCCATCCGTAAGCAGCTCGCTAAACTCCCAAACCATTTAACAGAAAACGTTTTATTGCTGGATACGGGAACCGTAGATTGTAAGGATGGGGATTTAAAAAAAACACAAACCGTTTTGTCGCGTACCGTCGCCCAATTGCTTAAGCAAAACGCTTTCCCCATACTTTTGGGAGGAGGTCATGACATTGCTTATGGTCATTATAACGGAATAAAAAAATATCTTGCCACGGAAGGCAATAATAAATCCATTGGCATTATTAATTTTGACGCCCATTTTGATTTACGAAGTAACCAAACCAATAATAATTCCGGCACCCCCTTTTACCAAATTGCACAAGACTGTAAACTGGATCAGTCAAATTTCCGATACATGTGTTTTGGAATCCGCGAGGATGCCAATAGCAGAATCCTTTATGACACAGCAAAGGACCTAGGCGTCCAATACGTTGAAAAAACAAACTTCAACCTCCTTCATTTCAATGAAATAAAAGATAAAATAACGCAATTTGCCAAGGAAGTGGATTATATCTACACTACGATAGATTTGGATGGCTTTTCCTCGGCCTACGCGCCTGGCGTAAGTGCCGCTTCCCCAATGGGTTTCTCCCCGGAAATTGTTCTGGAATGCCTAAAAATTATAATTGCATCAAAAAAATTAATAAGCCTCGATTTAGCTGAAATGAACCCAACATACGATATTGACCATCAAACGGCTAAATTGGCCGCCTCACTTGTTCATTTCGTAATTCACCAAAGCCAATAAAATTGTAAGCCTTTATATCCTATTTTTCACCCCAGCAAGGAAGCCTTATTCCAACCAGGATTGAAAATACTTGCCATCGTCAATATCCAAGGCGGCCTTGGTAAGTTGCAAGGGCCTAAAGGTATCTATCATCACTGCCAACTCCTCGGTTTTGGATTTTCCAATACTGGCTTCATACGTACCCGGATGCGGGCCATGGGGAATCCCTGCTGGATGCAATGAAATATATCCTTTATCTATATTCTTTCTGCTCATAAAGTCGCCATCCACATAATACAATACTTCGTCTGAATCTATATTGGAATGATTGTAAGGAGCAGGTATGGACTGGGGGTGATAGTCGTACAAGCGCGGAACGAAGGAGCAGACCACGAAGGCCGAAGTCTCAAAAGTCTGATGCACTGGAGGTGGTTGGTGAACACGCCCGGTAATGGGCTCAAAATTATGAATGGAAAAGCCATAGGGATAATTGTAACCATCCCAGCCTACCACGTCAAAAGGGTGGGAAGCATATACCAAATGGTGCAATTGGCCTTGCTTCTTAACTTTGATCACAAAATCGCCCAACTCATCATGGGTTTGTAAATT
The DNA here is from genome assembly GCF_018860365.1 of Arenibacter algicola. Classification (GTDB taxonomy): domain Bacteria; phylum Bacteroidota; class Bacteroidia; order Flavobacteriales; family Flavobacteriaceae; genus Arenibacter; species Arenibacter algicola_B. The sequence goes on along the minus strand of NZ_JAHKPO010000007.1, from coordinate 214,954 downwards.
CAGCGGCAGTTTGAAATCCCGCTCACAAAATGGCGAATGCTCTAAATGCTGTCCAAACCAGTTTCTATATCTTTTTGGTGTGTAAATGGGATGATATGATTCGACTATCAACAACCTATTTTCCTCGCTATCAAAGCTAATCTGGTAGATCATTCCACGGGGAATAATAAGATAATCCCCATACTCGAACTTTATTTCTCCCAACATGGTTTTCAAAACTCCTGTGCCTTTGTGAACAAACAACATTTCATCGGCATCCGCATTTTTATAGAAATAGTCGGTCATTGATTTTTTTGGTGCCGCCAGCGAGACATGAACATCCGAATTAAACAACATAACTGTTCTACTTTCCAAATAATCGTTCATGGGCTTCACTTCGAAACCTTTGAGCAATCTGGACTTTATATTATGGGACACCATGGCTTTAGGAGAAACATCGAAGGACTTTCCTACTTCCTTTACCATTGTAGGTCTATGCAAGTGGTACATGAGCGATGACATACCGTCAAAACCAATGGTTCCAAACAATTGCTCATAATGGAGACTGCCGTCCTTTTTCTTAAAAATAGTATGTCTTTTGGGGGGAATTTTTCCTAATTTATGATACAAGGGCATAGTTATATCCTTATTAATGATTCCTTTTTAAAAATACGATAAAATAAGGAGTATCTGAAATATTAAATTTCAATTAATAATGATGTAATGGTTGGATTTTCGTGGCTATTTAATCCATAAACTGTTCTGCAATAGCCTTGGTAGAAGATTAGAGTGAAAGGATTAAAACTCTTAAAACATTAATTTAAGGGGAATGCAAACAAAAAAAGCCTCCCAAAATGGAAAGCCTTTCATCGGCGCTTGTCAGTCCAAATTTGCATCAGGACGGTTCGACAAAAACAACCTTGCCTCAATTTGCATTGAGACACAACACAACTTGACAAAGATAGTAAAGGTTTTTAGATTTTCATTATTTGGGCAAGCTTATTTGGACAATCCTTACAGGTCCCATTTTAGATAGGTTAGAGTATAAAATTAAATCCTGATTCCTCCAGCCTTTTGTATTTGTCGTAATCGAACCTATACAAAAAAGCACCTTTTTTTGAGGTAGATTTATCCTTCTCGTTCAACTTAATTAGCAAATCGAAGGATAATAATTTCTTTCTAAAATTACGATCGTCCAATTTGGTCTGGTGAATGGCCTCATATAATGATTGAAGCTGCGGAATGGTGAATTTTTCAGGGAGAAGTTCAAATCCAATAGGCCTATGGGCAGTTTTCTGTCTTAATCTATCCAAGGCATCGGCAATCATAACGTTATGATCAAGAACCAATTGGGGAATATCTTCCAAGGCAAACCATTTGGCACCATGCAATTCCACTTGTTCCCTATCATAGTCATTAATTCTGATCAAAGCATATTGGGCAATGGAAATACATCTTGCTCCTGAATCCCTATCTACATCGCTATACACCTTTAGTTCCTCCAAAAAAATATTCTCCAAGCCCGTAAACTCCAAAAGAACACGGCGGGCAGCATCTGGAACACTCTCCTCTGCATCCACAAAACTTCCGATTAATGACCACTCTCCTTTAAAGGGATCAATTCTTCTCCTAAAAACCAAAAGTTTCAATACGCCATCATCAAAACCAAAAACAATACAATCTGTTGCCACAAGTAATTTAGGCTGCGCAATATAAGTTCGATAATTCTCCAATGTCTTCATTTCAACTATAATGCACTAAAATATCAAAAAATAATTTCAAATCCTTAAAAGCCAAAATTTTAAACCCCTAAACCCAATCATGAAGGCTAAGAATATGTGTTCATGGCCAAATCCATCTTATTAATTTTCATCCAAATACCAAAAATTGTCCCAAACATATTTAGCAGTCATTTAACACTAAACCTCCTTGATTTTGAATAACTTGTAATAAAAAAAGATGAAAAACACTGCTATGTTCTGGGTAGCCGCAACAACCTTGGTCCTAATTTCCCTGACCATAATGACGGCTATGAACTTTCCATTTAATTGGGTTTTTTACATTACTGTACTAGGGCAAATAATGCTCGTATATATGGTCGTTAGAGTGCTTAAAGACAATTATACTACAGACAAGACCTTTAAGGACTTCTATGAAGATTATCCGTTAAGGAGTGAAATTAATTAGAGGCCGATATTTCCTGTCCTCTTTTGCTATTTGGCGGAGTTCCCATACCCAATTCCGGAATTACCAATAAGGGTATTTGGGTATGAAAGGCCAATCGTTTAATTACGGGTTCACGTGTCATTTTTTCCATATAACTATGCTGATAATTTAGCATGGCCAGCAAGTGTATGTCCAATTCGTCTGCAAAAACCTCCAAGGTCTGGGAAACCGAATTCAATTCTGAAACCGTATGCACATAATGCTCTACCTCACCAATATACTTCCTTAACATATTCAGGTTGAATTGCTGGACTTCTGTAAGCGATTTAATCTCGTATTGCACATGTACTATCCTAATAGCTGCCTTAAAGGATTTTGCCATTTCCAATAGTGGCCTCAGTTCAGAAGTCGTGTAGAACCTATTAAAATCTGTTGCAAAAGCTATTTCGGAAGGAGTCTTAAACTTAAAATGTTGGGGAATGGCCAGTACCGGGCAGTTCTTTATAGATTTTATTATTCTAACGGTATTGCTACCCATAAACACTTCCTCCAAACCGGAAGCACCTTTTGTTCCCGTAATCACTAAACCAATTTGATGGGTCTCTATGATATTCTTTATTTCATCTACCAATAGGCTAAAGGAAGAAATGGCAATAAACTTATGCTTGGGATTATGGTACTTTTCCTGGATCTTTTTTAATAGTTGATCCAAGCCTTTTTCGGAATTATTCTTTACCACATCCTCACATGCCTTGCCGCCAGCGCCTGTCGCCATAAATCTACTGTGGGCAATGGTAGGAGTATATGTATTTAAAATATAAAACTCGCACTCCTCATGCTTATAGAGGGAAATTGCATATTTGGTTGCATTCCAAGCATTGGGAGAAAAATCTGTAGGTAATAATATCTTTTTCAAACTATTTTATATTTTATAAGAACCCTGATAAGGGGTTAAAACCATGGGGTAAAATTATGGGAAGTGAAAAACCTGAACTATGACATTTATCAGCTTTTGAGATTGATATCCAACCGCAAAAAACTTCGACAGTAGCCCATTTAGCAATGGTAATTATAACTGATTATCCACAAAAAAAGGAAGAAACAAAGCGCATAAACATGTGGGATATGGGGAAACGGGCTAGGCCAACTTCAATTTGAAAAAGATGAAACGGAAACACGGGGATCAGCTCCCCTTTGCAACCTCATTGAGGGCCTTTCTGTCCGCTATGGCAACCTTTTTTCCATAAGCTTTTATCAAGCCCAGTTTTTTGAAATCTGAAATAATACGTATGGCAGATTCTGTAGCCGTACCAACTACATTGGCAATATCTTCTCGGGACAATGTCAAGGCCAAATAACCGTTGTTATCCTTTCCAAAATTTTCCTCCAAATATATAAAAGCCTCTGCTATCCTTTGCTTTACGGTTTTTTGCGACATATTTACAATAACATCGTCGGCTTCTTTTAAATCATGTGCTATATGCCTCAATACTTCCACAGCAAAATTGGGATTGCTATTGAGGCTATCCACTATGGCATCCTTGGGAATGAAACAAACCTCCATATCATTTACCGCAATTGCACTCAAGTTGGCCACTTCTTCGGTAATTACCGAACGCTGCCCCAAGACAGCCCCTTTAGTCGCCAGTTTTACTATTTGATCCTTCCCGTTTGGACTTAATTTCGACAACTTGGAAACTCCATCCCTTACACAAAAAACACCATTGAGCTTTTCTCCTTCGCCAAAAATGGTTTCACCTTTTTTTACTAATTTGGTAGTTTTGGTATCTGAAACCCGCTTCAGTTCTTCCTTGCTCATTGCCCGTAAGGAATTGAATTGACGTATTATACAATTTTCACATCTGCCCATAACTAAAAAATTACCTGATACGGCAAATTTAAAGGTTATTAGCAGAGAAAAAACTGACAAATATCATGTTTTCAAATAGCAATCATGAGCATCTTTGCATGCAGGTATTAAGCAAATAATCTATGGATAAGGCAACGTGCTATCATTGTGGTGACGATTGCGGGAACAATCCCATAAATCATAACGACAAAAATTTTTGTTGTGTTGGATGTAAAACCGTTTATGAGATTTTCTCCAACAACGACCTTTCCTACTATTATGACCTACAGTCCGCAGCAGGTGCCTCGCCTAAGGAAGTGGAAGGCAAATATGACTTTCTTGAATCGCAAAACATAGTAGAAAAACTTATAGAGTTCAACGATAACGGCACCCAGATAATAAATCTTTACATTCCCCATATACATTGCAGTTCCTGTATTTGGATATTGGAAAACCTAAACAAACTGAACAAGGGCATAAACAGTTCCCAAGTAGACTTTCCCAAAAAGACAGTGAGGGTCACTTTTAACTCCAAAAAAGTTTCACTTAAAGAACTGGTGGTGCTAATGTCCAGAATTGGTTATGAACCTTATATTTCCTTGGACGATTATGACAAGACCAAAAAGGGAACGGACCGCAGCTTGTCCTATAAATTAGGTATTGCCGGCTTTGCCTTCGGAAACGTTATGTTTCTTTCCTTCCCCGAATATTTTGAGGTAGGGGAATTTTGGCTGGAACAATTTAAAGGGATTTTTAGATGGCTAATGTTTGCCTTTTCCTTACCAGTGGTTTTCTATGCAGCCCAAGATTATTTTATTTCGGCATACAAGGGACTAAGATCTAGATTCTTAAATATAGATATCCCAATTGCCCTGGGCATTTTGGTTTTATTCCTTCGGAGCACCGTCGAAATAATTTTCGATTGGGGGTCGGGTTTTTTTGACAGCCTTACGGGATTGGTCTTCTTTTTACTTTTAGGTAAATTCTTTCAACAAAAAACATATTCCTATCTATCTTTTGAACGGGATTACAAATCCTACTTTCCTATTGCCGTTACAAGAATCACAAGTAAAAATACGGAAGAGAACACTCAGGTATATGACATTAAAGCCGGAGATAGGCTCCTTATAAGAAATGGGGAATTAATCCCTGTGGATGCCATCCTGATCAACGGAAATGCCAAGATAGATTACAGTTTTGTGACGGGCGAATCGGAACCGGTGGACAAGAATTCTGGCGACAAAGTGTATGCCGGTGGAAGACAGATAAGTAGTGCCATAGAAATTGAAGCTATAAAATCTGTTTCCCAAAGCTATCTTACACAACTATGGAGCAACGCCGTCTTCCAACAGGACAAATCGGGAAGCTTTCAAACCTTAACGGACAGCATTGGCAAAAGATTTACCATTGCCGTCCTTACCATCGCTTTCGTCTCTGCCATAATTTGGTTAATAATAGACCCCAGTAAAACTATAAATGTCTTTACCGCGGTGCTCATAATTGCCTGTCCTTGTGCCATTGCCCTGGCGGCCCCTTTTACCTTGGGCAATATGTTGCGAATTTTTGGCCGCCACGGATTTTACTTAAGGGACACCCAGACCATAGAACAATTGGCACAGATAGATACCGCTATATTCGACAAAACAGGCACCATTACCACGGCTGAAAAGGGAAATGTCTACTATGAAGGTCTGGAACTGACCAGTGAAGAGGAGTCCTTATTAAAAAACACCCTGCGCTCCTCCAATCACCCATTGAGCAGAAAGCTTTATGATATGTTGGCGGAACAAAACATTGTGACCCTTGAGGAATACGAGGAATATTTGGGCCAGGGAATCAAAGGCTCGACCGTTACGGACAGTGTTAAAATTGGCTCTGCCGCATTTGTTGGCAACACCAACATAAACAATAAGGACAGCACCTCTGTCCACTTGAGCTCCAACGACGAATACAAGGGCTGTTTTATTTTTCAGAACCAATACCGGGACGGGGTCGAGGAAACCTTTAAAACAATGTCTCGCGACCTGGAATTGGCAATCTTATCAGGGGATAACGCAGGGGAAAGAGCTAACCTTACCAAATTGTTACCTAAGGGAACACCGCTATATTTTAATCAAAAACCGGACAATAAGCTGCAATTTATAAAGTCGCTCCAGGACCAAAACAAAAAGGTAATGATGGTTGGGGACGGACTAAATGATGCCGGAGCTCTGGCACAAAGTAATGTTGGCATAGCCATTTCGGAAAACGTAAATGTTTTTTCTCCTGCCTGTGACGGTATACTGGATGCTAAAAATTTTAAATCCCTTTACCAGTATATTCTGGCCTCAAGAAAAGCTATTAAGATCATAAAACTAAGTTTCGCACTTTCCTTAATGTACAACCTTGTGGGATTGTATTTTGCGGTAACTGGACAATTACAGCCAGTTATTGCGGCCATCCTAATGCCATTAAGTTCCATCAGTATTGTAATATTCACCACCGTTGCAACAAACCTTCTGGGAAGAAAACTAGGCAGGAAACAATCATCCGTAGAATAACTTTTTGAAGTTGATCAAAATATACGATTAAACAAAAGGCAACTGTTTTGCAACAGTTGCCTTTTGTTATTTAAGATCTCAATTAATTTAGATCTAGGAAAGACCCCTCCCCTATTTCTGTTGCTCCAAATACGCTACCAAAGAAGCCATTTCTTCATAACTGAGTGCATTCACCAGACCAGAGGGCATCATAGAGGTCTCCAACTCCTTTCTTTCAGCGATATCGGATTTCTTAAGTTGGGTTGCCGTACCTGCAATATTTCTTATGGTGAGATCGGTGGCGGATTCCTGGGTTACAAACCCTACATAATTATCGCCTCCATTAGTCTGTATCTGAACCGTTGAAAATCCTTGGGAAATAGAGGCATTCGGCTTCAAGATAGACTCAGCGATCTGCTCCCTGTTCATTATAGAACCTATTTGCCCCATAAAAGGACCCTTCATTACTTCCCCAGAGGATACACTGTGACAGGTAAAACAAGCCTGGGTCTTAAATATTTCCTTTCCTTTTTCCGGATCACCCTTAATCTTTTTCAAAGCGATCATGATATCCTCAATGGAAGCCTCCCCGATCTGTCCTTTCTTATTTTTGATCTTTTCAAGGTCTACCGCTGGCATATCTTCCTTGGGAGCTGTAATTTCCACGGTACCAAAATCATCAATCGCCAATCGGTACTTACTGTTCAATTCTGCGTACAGTTCCTTTTCATCTTCCGAAGACTTTTCCCATTCCCCTTTTAAAAATGAACGTATTACCGGGGTGTAATCCCATTCTACCGTTTTATAGTAAGGGCCATGGGTATCTGGACGGGTGCTCCACCACCAGGAAGTATCATAAGGCGCCTCTTTGTGGTAAATACGCGCCAATGTATTGATTATTTTATTCTTGAAAACGGCATCTTCCGTATTTTCATATGCCTTTATCATTCCATCAACAACCTTAGGGCTATGCATATATCGCATTGCCCAAAGTGCCATTTCCCGCTGATCGGTATTTAAAGCACTGACGCAGGCGTCCACAGCATTTAATTTAACCAATGCCTTAACGGCCAAGTGCGGAACTATAATTTCGGCATTTGGCCTTGCATGAGGTCCTTCGGTGCCCATTTCGGGGGCTTTAAAGGAATTTGGAACCGGAATCTCCAATAAAACATTGGCCACTTCCTTTTTACCCAATCTTCCCAAACCAACAATAGCTGCCGCCTTTACTCTATCTGAGTCGGATTTCAGTGCATTGACAAATGGTTCTGTAGGTACTTTTTCAATGGTACCCAAACGGTCCGATAAGGCCCTCAAGGCAAATTCTTGAACTTGTGGGTCTTCCGATAATGTAACCAGACGGTCAATTCCACCTTCCCTGGCCAATTGGGCAAAAGTGAATATAGCTGCGGCACGTACCTCCAATGACAAAGAACTGTCTTTTGCCAACTTCCATACTTTATCGGCCCCTTTCCCTCTCCTTATCAATTCGTATTGGGCACTTAAGCGAGTCTTGGCATTATCTGCCTTTAATAAATCTACCAAACTACCTGTCCAATAAAAATCCTCTAAATTGGGGAATGGTTCGTAATTATAGTCTTCAGGCAAAACCCTGACCACATATCCTTTATCCGGACTTCCGGAATATCCGGCACCATCCCAAGCCGAAAGGTACATAGCACCTGCTGCATCCACATCCACATCGGTTATTTGCGGCAGTTGGATAAACTCTTCCTCATCCTGTATAAAACTGGCCTTATTTTCAGTAAGCCTATGGAAATAAAGATAGCTTCTACCCCAATCTGCCATCATGGGAACATTATTGTACTTTTCAGGCCAACGGTTGTCGTTCATATAAAGGGACCCTGTTCCGGAGCCACCACCAACATCTACCAAGGCGGGAAGGATCTCTTCCGTAAAATGCTTGAACAGCACAGGGTAACCATATTCCCCTGATTGTATCTGGTGAATAAATCTTATGTTCCAGCCACCACCATCATTGGTATTGCCCCTGGTGTAAATATTCATAAAAGGATCAATGGCCACGTCGTATATATTGCGTAACCCATGGGTATACACTTCCATTTCCGTTCCGTCCGGACGTACACGCAATACACCACCGCCCAACATGGTCAATTGTGTTCCATCACGATCCGTGGCATTGTGAAAACCGAAGTCGCCCACGGCAATGTATATCCATCCATCTATACCCATCTGTATACCGTTGGTTGCATGATCTGTTCCTCTATCCGCCAGGTATTTGGAATTGCTCAAATTCTTTATTAAGACCTTTGCTGGGCCATCGGCCACTCCATCCTTGTCCTTATCTTCAAATACCACCAAGTCCATATTAAAGGCCTTCCCTGTCTCGGGCGAAAAAGTAGTATGCAAAACAAATACCTGATCCCCAATGGCCAAGATGCCCCTCGGGTTATCCACCTGCGCAAATTCGGTATAGGAATCCATTATTCCGTCGTGGTTACAATCTACCAAACGTTTTATAAACCCTTTGTTCATCTCTTTCCCAAGGGAACCCATCATATCTACCCCAACAAAAACCTCCCCGGTAGCCGCTACAGCCATACAGGCCGGACTTGGTGTTAGGTCGGGACCTGAAAATCCAGTAATATCCAAATCTTCGGGCCAATTCAGAACCTGGGCCAAAGAATCGGCAGAAGGATAATTTACTACCTCTGTACTTGGTGTGCATGGGGCCTCACTATGCTTACAACTAAAAAATATAAAACTTGAAAATAAAATAAATCCTGCCTTTTTAAACATATTCAATTCCGTTAAAATTTATAATTAACCCCTAGGGAAGAAAAACCAGTTAAGGTTTACCGGATTTTCAACAAAGTAGCGGCAAAACTAAAAATCTTTCCCATAAATCCATGACTAAATTGAATTATTATGGGTAGAAGAACATTATTTTAGATGAATCCCTATTACTAGTGTCCTGCACAATCTTAATTGAAACCTTTATTTTTTTAAAGTTTCGAATGAGTATTTTACATTAATAATTAGGATATTTGAAAGGAGGCTACTTTTAAAACGTTCTTGGGGAGAAGAACTTGTAATATTTTTTCAAAAGCTGATAAATGTCATATTATTCCATTACCCCCATGTTTAGTTTTACGCCCTAATTCAGGTAGGTATGAGTGTTATTTATTTATTGTTGACATTGAGTATTGTTGTAGCCGTCATTTTTTTTGCGGCTTTTATTATTGCTACCAAGAGTGGTCAATATGATGATTCCTATACCCCATCCGTTCGTATGCTCTTTGAAGATGAACTTGTAAAAAGTTCTTCCGAGAAGACCGAAGAAATATCTAACCAAAAAAGTGAAAGTCAAAAATTGTAATTATGGAAGTACAACAGTTTTATTACGATAACAAAATCGTAAAAAAATTCCTTTATGCAACTATGTTTTGGGGAATTGTAGGAATGTCGGTAGGTTTATTACTTGCCTTTATGTTTCTTTTTCCAAATTTAACCGATGGGATATCCTGGTTGAGTTTTGGCCGTTTAAGACCTTTACACACCAACGCGGTTATTTTTGCCTTTGTGGGAAATGCCATTTTTGCCGGCGTTTATTATTCTACCCAGCGTTTGTTAAAGGCGAGAATGTTTAGCGATGCCCTAAGTAATTTTAATTTCTGGGGATGGCAAGCTATCATAGTAGCAGCGGCAATTACCCTACCCTTGGGTTACTCCTCATCAAAGGAATATGCTGAGCTGGAATGGCCTATAGATTTAGCCATTGCGGTGGTCTGGGTAGCCTTTGGCTGGAACCTTATCGGGACAATGCTAAAGAGAAGACAGCGCCATTTATACGTGGCCATTTGGTTCTACCTGGCCACATTTGTAACAGTTGCAGTACTTCATATCTTTAATAGTCTTGCCCTACCGGTTAGTGCGTTTAAAAGTTACTCGGTATATGCCGGGGTACAGGATGCACTGGTACAGTGGTGGTACGGGCACAACGCAGTTGCCTTCTTCCTTACCACACCTTTCTTGGGATTAATGTACTACTTTGTACCCAAAGCAGCCAATAGGCCTGTATATTCCTATCGATTATCGATTGTACACTTTTGGTCCTTGATATTTATCTACATCTGGGCCGGACCTCACCACTTACTATATTCCACTTTACCGGAATGGGCCCAAAATTTAGGGGTAGCCTTTTCTATAATGCTGATCGCACCATCCTGGGGAGGTATGATCAATGGACTTTTGACTTTACGTGGAGCTTGGGACAAGGTAAGGACAGACCCGGTTTTGAAATTTATGGTTGTCGCCATTACCGGTTACGGTATGGCCACTTTTGAAGGTCCAATGCTTTCCCTTAAAAATGTAAATGCCATAGCGCATTTTAGCGATTGGATTATTGCGCACGTACACGTAGGAGCCTTGGCATGGAACGGATTCTTGACTTTCGGGATGATCTACTGGTTGGTTCCTAAAATGTTCAAGACCAGATTGCACTCCCTTCCCATGGCCAATTTCCATTTCTGGATCGGCACATTAGGAATCATACTTTACGCACTTCCCATGTATGTTGCTGGTTTTACCCAGGCTTTAATGTGGAAAGAATTTAACCCAGATGGCACCTTGGCCTATGGTAACTTTTTGGAGACTGTAAATGAAATTATCCCCATGTACTGGATGAGGGCCATTGGTGGCACCATGTACATTATTGGAGCAATTGTCATGATCTACAACGTAGTTGTTACCATTAAGCAGGGTACAAATGTTGAGGATGAACTGGCAGAAGCGGCCGCATTGACCACCGTATCCAAGAAAAGAACCGCTGGAGAAACTTTCCACACTTGGTTAGAGCGCAAGCCCATACAATTAACCATTTTGGCTACCATTGCCATTCTGATCGGGGGAATTATCCAGATTGTACCCACTATTCTGGTAAAATCGAACATACCGACAATTACAAGTGTTAAACCCTATACTCCTCTAGAATTGGAGGGGAGAGATCTTTATATACGGGAGGGCTGTGTTGGCTGTCATTCCCAAATGGTAAGACCTTTCCGAAGTGAGGTAGAGCGCTATGGCGAGTACTCCAAAGCTGGAGAATATGTATATGACCATCCTTTCCTATGGGGAAGTAAGCGTACCGGACCAGATTTATTAAGGGTTGGTGGGAAATATTCGGACAATTGGCACTTGAACCATATGTATGACCCACAAAGTACCTCTTCAGGCTCTATTATGCCCTCCTATTCATGGTTGGTGCGCAATAGGCATGACAGAAGTAACATTAAGACAAAAATGGAGACCATGGTTACCCTAGGAGTTCCTTATTCCGAGGAGGAGATTGCGAACGCCGAACAAGCTATGCTTGAGCAAGCAACCAAAATAGAAAAAAATCTATACTCAGATCCGGATTTCGCCAAAGGGTATGAGGAAGACAAAAAATATGCCGCAGAAAACGGGGAAGAATTCATAGAAATGAAGGATAGGGAAATTGTAGCCATGATAGCCTATCTACAACGTCTGGGAACAGATATAAAAATAAAGGAAACGGACGAAATAATTTCACAAAACAAATAAGTCATGCTAAAATTTGTAAAAGGTTATATGGAAAGCATAGATGGCGTTGCCACCTATCCCATGATATCACTGTTAATCTTCTTTTTGTTTTTTACCATTCTTTTCTGGTGGGTATTTACTGCCTCTAAAGAACATATAAAAGAAGTTAGCCAAATACCATTAGAAACAGAAGAAAACCAACCTAAAGAAGAATCGTTATGAGAAATATGTCACCTTGGTGGATAAGAGTCCCACTAATCTTTTTCCTAATCTTCGGATTGATGGAGTATTTTATTGACTCCGGGGACAAACCCGCATTTATTGAATATCCCATAACCCTCGTGTTTATGTTGGTGGTGTTGTTCATATTGGTGGGAATTGAATTGATTCTTAAATCAGTGGAAAACGTAATGTTCCAAACATTATCACCTGAAGCACAAAAGCGCTATTTAGAAACCAAATCCAAGCAATGGGAGTGGAAATGGGGTAAGGAATTCTGGAAAAAAATGACCGGAAACAAACCTGTTGAGGAAGAAAAGGAAATTATCCTGGACCACAATTATGACGGTATCCGTGAATTGGACAACAATCTTCCACCTTGGTGGGTGTATATGTTCTATGCCACCATAATTTTCGGTGTGGTTTACCTGGCCCGTTTCCACGTATTTAATGATTACACCCAGAACATGGAATATGAACAGGAAGTGGCCGAGGCCCAAATAGCTATTGAAGCCTATAAAAAAACAGCAAAAGGCCTGGTAGATGCCAACACGGTAGAACTATTGACCGAAGCCTCCGATATTAAGGCTGGTGGGGCAATATACAGTGCCAATTGTGTAGCTTGCCATATGCCGGACGGAGGTGGCGGTATTGGACCAAATCTTACCGACGAATATTGGATCTTGGGAGGTGGGGTGAAAAACGTTTTCCATACCATTTCAGAAGGTGGAAGGGATGGAAAGGGAATGATAGCCTGGAAACAAACCCTTAAGCCTGCCGAAATAGCCCAGGTAGCCAGTTTTATTCTCTCGGAAATAAACGGCAAGACACCTGCCAATCCAAAGGCTGCAGAAGGCGAAATCTGGACTGGAGAGTAGACACTTAAAACCTTATTGGGAACATTTTTACGCTTGCCCATAATTACAATAAAGTAGAACAAAGAAATGGCACAGGACCAGGACAATTTTAGAGACTCCATAGGAACAATTAATGAGGAGGGGAAAAGGGCATGGATATTTCCAAAAAAGCCAAGTGGCAAGTTTTATGAATATCGCAAGTATGTAAGTTATGTTCTTTTGGCATTTCTATTTCTTGCTCCCTTCGTAAAAGTGAACGGGAACCAGTTTCTAATGTTCAATGTTCTGGAAAGGCGTTTCAATATTTTTGGGTTTCCTTTTTGGCCACAGGATTTTCATCTTTTTGTAATTTCCATGATCATCGGGGTAATATTCATAGCGCTATTTACAGTTGCCTTTGGGCGAATTTTTTGTGGCTGGATGTGCCCCCAAACGATCTTTATGGAAATGGTATTCAGAAGGATCGAATTTTGGATCGATGGGGACCGAGGTGCCCAAATACGTCTTAGCAAACAGCCTTGGAACGCAGAGAAAATCAGGAAACGTGCCCTAAAACTGATTGTATTTTTCTTCATTTCCTTTTTAATAGCCAATGTATTCCTGGCCTATTTAATAGGTAGTGACCGATTGATAGAATATATCACCGATGGCCCATTACAACATGTAAGTACCCTGGTTTCACTTTTAATTTTTACTGCGGTATTCTATTTTGTGTTTGCCTGGTTCAGAGAGCAAGTATGTATCATAGCTTGCCCCTATGGAAGGATGCAAGGCGTACTTCTGGACAATAAGTCTATTGTTGTTGCCTACGACCATAAGCGTGGAGAGGCTGAAAACGGAAGAAAAAAGTTTAGAAAAGGAGAAGACAGGGAAGCTCTTGGACATGGTGACTGTATTGACTGTTTTCAATGCGTAAACGTCTGCCCAACAGGTATAGATATAAGAAACGGAACCCAGTTGGAATGTGTCAACTGTACAGCTTGTATTGATGAGTGCGACACCATAATGGAAAAGGTAAACCTTCCCAAGGGACTTATCCGGTATGCCAGCGAAGACAATATTGAGAAAAAGTCCAAGTTCAAGTTTACACCCCGACTAAAAGGTTATACTGCGGTACTTGTAATTCTTACCGGAATCTTGATCGGAATGCTGTTTTTAAGAAATGAGGTGGAAGCAAATATCTTAAGGCTACCAGGTCAACTGTACGAGCATAAGGAAGACAATATCATCAGCAACGTTTATACGTATAAATTGGTAAACAAAACCACCAAGGATATACCCAACGTAAGCTTTAAGCTGATATCGCACAAAGGGACCATCAACCTGGTTAGGCATGAACTTTTTACGGTACCCGCACAAGGATTGGCGGAAGGCACCCTATTTGTAGAAATAAACAATTCGGCTTTGGAAGGTGACAAGAACAAATTGAGTATCGGAGTCTATAGTGGGGATAAATTAATTGAAACGGCTACGGCCAGATTTTTAGGCCCCAGAAGCTATAAGTAAATTAAAGAAGATAGGTGAAACACCTAAAAAACGAATAGATTTTCCAATGTAAAGGAAATCGAAACTAAATAAAAAAGCCATGAAAATTAATTGGGGAACCGGAATTGTACTAGCCTTTATAGGGTTTATAAGTTTTATACTGTTTTTTGTTGTTCGAATGAGCATGGATAATAAAGCCAATCACGATTTGGTAACAGAGAATTACTATGGAGCGGAATTGGGATATCAGGATGAAATTGATGCAGAAAATAATTCGCGTACCAAAGAAGTAGACCTAACATTGGAAACAACCGATAAAGGTATAAAAGTGGTCTTCCCTAACAACTTGAGTATAGAAAATATCAAAGGCACAGTGTCCCTATACAGACCATCTAACAAGCACTTGGATTTTGACTTACCTGTAAGTCTATCCCAAGACTATTTGCTCATACCTGACAATCGTTTGTTGGATGGTCGCTGGGACATTAAAGTATCCTGGGAATACAATGGTGAAGCCTATTTGTTTAAGAAAAAAATAACCTATCGCCAATACAAATAAAGTGTGTAAACACTATTAAGGTCAATACCTATAACTATGTTGTTATCTGCCGTAATTTTGGGTCTAATGGGAAGCTTCCACTGTGTTGGAATGTGCGGCCCTATTGCCTTTATGTTACCGGTAGATCATAACAAACCGGCCAAAAAATTATTTCAGGTCTTTCTTTACCATATGGGCAGGCTTACCTCCTACAGTCTAATAGGTCTTATTTTTGGATTTTTGGGCAAAGGACTTTATGTCTTTGGCCTACAGCAAAGACTTTCCATTATCATCGGAGTCCTGATGATTGTTGTAATCCTTATTCCTTATAAAACCTTTGGCAAATACAATTTCTCCAAACCCATTTATTCCTTCTTGACTAAAATAAAAAGTCGACTTGGCAAGGAATTACAAAGAAAGAGTCCGGACACCTTTCTCACCATTGGCTTCCTAAACGGATTACTGCCCTGTGGATTGGTTTATATGGCCCTTTTTGGCAGTATTGCCACTGCCAACCCCTGGCTTGGCGCATTGTTCATGACCCTATTTGGACTAGGCACCATACCTTTAATGACCACTGCCGTCTATTTTGGCAGTATGTTAAAAGGCTCGGCAAAAAAATCGGTTCAGCGATTGATCCCGGTTTTTGTAATCCTCGTAGGACTGCTATTTATTTTAAGGGGAATGGGACTTGGTATCCCCTATATTTCTCCCGAACCTGTCATGGAGGTTGTTGACAGCACCTTGGAATGTCATTAATTCTCCTTTCCGCCAGCCTTTTAAACTTGTAGTGTAGCTAAAAATAATGTAAATTTCAGGTACATAGGGTTCTAGCTTTAGTAAGCATGCCCAATCAATTTTTGCATAGTGCATATTCACCCAACCACAAACATACTCCAATGAAGAAAATCATACTTCTATGTTATCTCCTTTTAAATTGGACGGTATTATTTTCACAGAACGAAAAAATAAACGTCATCGTTTTTGGCGCACATCCCGATGATTGCGATATCGACACCGGGGGTACGGCTATTTTACTCGCCAAGATGGGCCACAATGTAAAGTTTGTTTCCTTGACCAACGGTGATGCCGGTCATTATGCCATGGGCGGTGGGGAACTTGCCAAAATAAGAATTGCAGAGGCCAAGGAAGCTGGTAAAAGGTTTGGGGTGGAATATACGGTATTGGACAACCATGATGGGGAATTGATGCCTACTTTGGAAAATCGACTAAAGGTGATACGTGAAATTAGAAAATGGAATGCCGATGTGGTCATTGCCCCTAGACCCAATGACTATCATCCGGACCATAGGTATACAGGGGTTTTGGTACAGGACGCCGCCTATATGGTAATAGTTCCCAATGTAGCCCCGGAAGTGCCACCGCTCCAAAAAAATCCTGTTTTCCTTTACTCGGAAGATAGTTTTCAAAAACCCAGTCCGTTCGAACCCGATATCGCCGTAATTATCGATGCTGTTTTTGATCAAAAAGTGTATGCCATGTCGGCACACAAATCACAATTCTTTGAATGGCTTCCCTGGACAGCAGGAAATTTGGACAAAGTGCCCAAGGATGATAAGGGCAGATTGGAAATGTTGGCCAATTGGCGATCACAACCTCCCAAGGAGGCCCTCCTTAAATGTGCTGAAAAATGGTACGGGACAAAAGCTTCCAGCGCCAAACATATAGAGGGTTTTGAAATATGTGAGTACGGCAAGCAGCCCACTGATGAAGAAATTAGGACTCTTTTCCCCATGCTCCAAAAATAACTGCATTTAAGATAAAAGGCAATATTGCCTAGTCCAGGATTTTCTTGGCATTTTCGCTATATACTTTCTTCAAAACCTCATCGCTAAGACCCAACCCGTTAAACGACCAATGATAGGAAGATATATTCCGGTCATAAAAATGTTCATCCTCGCTTTCCAGAATACGAAAGGTTAATTCGTACATTTCCGGGTCGGTTCCCATATCGGTACCATAGACCAATTTATCCTGATACTTTTCATAAAAACGTTTCGTATAACGTGGAACTGCCGCCGTTTCCGCATATCTGGCAGAAATATCAGCGTACATATTATCATATTTATCCAAAAGTCTCCCCAAAATATCCAGATCATAACTACAATTAGCAAAGTGACAGGCAATAAAAGTGGTTTTTGGATTTTCCCTAACCGCATTTTCCAAGGTAGTAATTAGTTCTGCATGCGTTAATAGCCCTTCCCTTGTTGTATCTATTCTCCATTTGTATGCATTCATCAGCCCATCATTATGGACATCCATTGGTTCGTACATCCACATGGGATCAGCCACATGAAAACTCACCGGCATGCCCAATTCACCACATTTTTCCCATAATGGTTTCATCCTCTTATCATCGGCATGCATTCCTTTTGCCGGTGTTGGCTTAGAGTAAAAAAACCCAAAACCCTTATCGCCCAATTCACCAACGCCTTTTGCTCCCATCCTAAAACATCTTTCCAATTCCTTTACCGCGCGCTTGCACCAGCCTTTTTCTTCATAACCGGTAAAATCGAAGCCGCACCAAAGCTCAAAACGGTCCCCGTATTTGGAATAAAGATTAACGATATTGTCAAAGGACTTCCCTGTCTGATAAGTGAGTATAATAGATTTTGCAATCCCTGCCCGGTCCATTGTCTTCACCCAATCGCTTATTTCCTGTTCCGATTTTGGATAGGGATGCGAATGAAAATCCACCACAGGAAACTTAGCTTTGGAGACCTTGGTATTAGGGGTATTATAAATGGATACTGGCTCGTAATCCTTAAGCAGAATATCTTCTTGTGCTTTTACTGAATTGAAAATAAAAGCAGCACATAGAAAAATGAAGTAGTTAATTTTCATATCGAGTATCATGGGAATTGAACCGTGATGCTAGACCCCATGTATCTCAAATATAACAATTTAAACATTACGTACTACAAGCAGTTTAACCAATCCTCGGCATGGACTATGATGGCCAGGTTGGGTTCCTGGCCTTATTGATTTCCTAGTCCTCTAAATTTTAAAAGTGATAACGGGTATTTTGGAATGATTGGTCACATCTTCCCCTATACTTCCCATTAGGAAATGGGTCAACCCCTTTCTACCATGAGTGGGCAATCCTATTAAATCGGCATTCCTGCTTTCACTAAAAGCAAGTATTCCCCTCTCTACACTATAGTCGTTATAAATCTCGACTTCCAAACTCGCCTTGGCCAAATGCAGGAACCTATTAATTTTCTTAAAAGCATCCTTAGTGCTCAGAAAATTATCTCCTGGAGTATTTATATTTACCAAAATCAATTCAGCAGCCAGCTTATCCGCCAATTTCTTGGCCCTTTGAAAGGCTTCTAGATTTTCTTCCTCAAAATCACAGGCAAAAACAAATCTCTTTACCTCAAAACCCTCAATATAGTCTTTGATGACCAAAACGGGAACATTGGAATTTCTGACCATTTTCTCCGCATTGGAACCCACAAAAATTTCTTTGATTCCGTCGGCCCCCTGAGACCCCATAACAATTAGATCTGCCTGATGCTTTTCTGCTACCGCGTTAACTTCGCTATACACTTTATGATGCTTAACTATAGGGGTAATCTTGATTCCCTTTAGATATGGCTTTTCCAAAAATGTTTCAAACCTTTTTTCTGCCAATTTTATTAAGAACACGGCTTGCTCATAGTGCGCCTGCTCATTGGAGGAAACAAGGGCCTCCGACAATTCCAGCATATGCAGGACAAAAATCTCGGATCCGTATTTTGTAGCAATGGAAGCGGCCGTTTTAAGGGCATTTTCAGATTGTTCTGAAAAATCGACAGGTACAATAATTTTTTTCATAGATTTATTTTTACTGATTTTATTATCAAGAGTTTAAAAAATAGTCCAGCACAACTAAATAGTCATCGAAAACAATCTAGTATCCGGTGCCTTGCGATGCAGGAACAAATCGAACGCCATACACACATTGCGTACAAAAGGCCTTCCTTTTTCGGTAACATAAATACCATTGGAAACAATTTCCACCAAACCATCCAAAGCCATTTCCTTTAGTTTGTCCTTGACCTCATCCAATTCGTCAAACCTTTCATTTTCATTCACCCAGCTCGTCCTAAATTTACACATTAAATTTAAGATATGCCTGCGAATAACCCTGTCTTCTTCGGTTAAAATATGACCTCTATAAATAGGAATAATGTTACTTTCCACTAGGTGATGATACTCTTCCAGGCTTTTTACATTTTGCGCAAAGCTATCCCAACTATCACTTATACTGGAAATTCCCAAACCTACCATTACTCTGGTCTTAGAGGCGGTATAGCCCATAAAATTCCTATGTAAGGTTCCGTTCTCCATAGCCTTGAATAGCGAGTCTGTCTTTAGTGAAAAATGATCCATTCCTATTTCCGAATAGCCCACTTCAGCCAACAATGTCTTGCCCATCTCATACTGCTCCCGCTTCTCCTCCGCCGTTGGCAAATCCGAATCCTTATACCCTCTTTGTCCATTACCTTTTAACCAAGGAACATGTGCATAACTATAGAAGGCCAATCGATCTGGCATTAATTCCTTGGTCTTTAAAATAGTTTCGGCAACATCTTCCTTCGTTTGGAAGGGCAAACCAAAAATAATATCATGGCCTACGGAAGTATATCCTATTTCCCTGGCCCCTTGGGTAACATTTTTTACATTTTCAAAAGGTTGCAGCCTATGAATGGCAAGCTGAACCTTCTTGTTATAATCCTGAACCCCATAACTTACCCGTCTAAACCCGACATCATAAAGAGCCTTTAGATGTTCTTTGGTGGTGTTATTTGGATGTCCTTCAAAACTAAACTCGTAATTCTCTGCACGGGTGGCCGAGGTAAAAATACCGTTGATAAGCCTTGTCAAATTTTCCGGCGAGAAGAAAGTAGGGGTTCCACCCCCCAGATGAAGCTCCTTTATCCTTGGTTTTGTTTCAAATAGATCACAATAAAGTTTCCACTCCTTCAACACATCGCTGATATACGGATTTTCAACTTCATGCCGCTTGGTAATTCTTTTATGACATCCAC
Organism: Arenibacter algicola; assembly: GCF_018860365.1. Taxonomy (GTDB): domain Bacteria; phylum Bacteroidota; class Bacteroidia; order Flavobacteriales; family Flavobacteriaceae; genus Arenibacter; species Arenibacter algicola_B. Next base: position 194,741 of record NZ_JAHKPO010000007.1, on the reverse strand, counting down.
AAAAGGTACAGAGGCTTTCGCAAAAAGGCAAATGGATATATAGACTTATGCCCTCCTCTTCGTTACTTTCATTAAAATTCTTGATTAAGGTATTTTGCCATTGACGGCCAGAAAAAGATTCCAGATCCCAATAGGGAACCGTAGGGTAGCTGGTATATCTGGGACCGGGGATATTGTATTTTTGAACTAAATTGGTCATAAGCTATTGTTGTTTGCAATAGCCACAAAAGTAGCATGACACGGACTTTAAAAATATGACACTTATCAGGTTTCACTATCATCCATAAACTAAGTCCCACGATTCCAGACCATTTAATTGCCGAAATAATCATTCTTCTCAAGGATTTGAAGCCTGCCTTAATTTAAATAATCGTTAAAAACAGTACAATTAGAAACTAATTTTTTAAATAATCCGTTCTAGAAGCCCCTTTATGATAAAAACTATATTTTTGTAAACTTAAAAATAACCAATTATGACATTACTTTTAATGGCGGCCGGAAGTGGTAGCCGATATGGCAAACTTAAACAATTTGATGATTTGGGTCCTAAAGACGAGTTCCTAATGGAATTTAGTATCTATGACGCCCTGAAAAATGGTTTTGACCATGTAGTTGCCATTACAAAAAAAGAAAATGTAGATTTTTTGAAAGAGCACTTATCCAGCAGATTGCCAAAAAATATTAAACTGGATGTTTTGGCCCAGGAAGTAAACGATCTTCCGGAAGGGGTAACCTTTACAGGTGAAAGAGCAAAACCATGGGGCACGGCACATGCAGTATGGACCGCTAGAAATGTAATTGATAGACCATTCGCCATTATTAATGCGGATGATTATTACGGAAAAAATGCCTTTGAAAGTGCAGCCACTTTCATTAAAAACAATGGGAACAAAGAGACTTTTGGTCTTATTGCCTACATTCTAAAAAACACCTTATCGGAACACGGTTCAGTTTCAAGAGGTGTCTGTAAGTCAGAGAATGGAAAACTAACCTCCATAAACGAACATACTAAAATAGAGGCCCAAGATAATGTGATTATAGATACGGATTCAGGCACCAAATTTACCGGGGAAGAATTGGTCAGCATGAACTTCTGGGTATGTCAGCCTTCTATATTTCCATTTATTACAGAGTACCTCAAGGACTTTATCGGAAACAAGGAGAACCATGCCAAAGGGGAAATTTATCTTCCCTTCGCCATAAAGGAAATGATTGCAAAAAATCTGATAGATGTAGATGTAATTCCTTCCGCAAGTCAATGGTTTGGGGTTACCTATGCCAGCGATAAGGACGTGGCAGTTTCAGAATTACAGAGAATGACAGACAATAATGGGTACACCTCACCTCTATGGGACAATGTTTAGAATAGCTTATCCATGATTGAAAATAAAAATGTTGAGCTTAACGAGTTGTTGAAAAACTTCTCCATAGATAGGAAAACCTATGAGTTCCAAGGAATAAACCAGGGTTATATCAATGACACTTATTTGGTCCTGGACAATCATTATCCATTGTACATTCTTCAAAGGGTAAACCACAATGTCTTTAAGGATGTACATGGGCTAATGGGCAATATCGCCAACGCATTCCAACATTTACAGGACCAAAATTACACGGCCATTGAACTCTTAAAAACGGAATCGGACAATTCCTATTTTAAGGATGAAAAAACAGGATATTGGAGGTTGATGACCTATCTCAACAACACCACGGCCTATGACAATGCCACGGATACGGACATTGCATTCGAGGCCGGTAGGGTGGTAGGAAAATTTCATCAACTTCTGGCAGAGGCTCCCTTGGACAATTTTGTGGATACCATTCCACAATTCCATAATCTGCCGTTAAGGGAAAATCAATTTGAGGAATCCCTTCTATCCGCGAAAACAGAAAAATTGGAAACTGCCAAAAAGGCCATAGTTTTTGCCAAGGAAACCTTGGAAAAACTGAAAATTTTGGACAATTCCAAGTTGCCATTACGGGTTTGCCACAATGACACCAAATTAAACAATATCCTATTCTCCAAAGAAGACAATAAGGCCCTTTGTCTTATAGATCTGGACACCATTATGAAGGGATATTTTTATTTTGATTTTGGCGATGCCATAAGAACCGTTGCAAATACCGCTGCCGAAGACGAACAGGATCACGACAAGATTACTTTTGAAAGACCTTTGTTCGAAGCCTTCATAAAGGGCTTGGAGAGTAACGGCCCTTTTTTATACAAAGAAGAAATTGACCTTCTGCCTTGGGGAGCTGTATTTATGCCCTTCATCCACGGTTTAAGGGCCCTTACAGACTACCTGAACGACAATATCTATTACAAGGTATCTTACGAAAACCAAAATTTGGACCGCTGTTTAAGCTTGTTCGATTTCACCAATAAAGCCCTTCAAGAAATAGGGTATATGAACCAAGTAGTAAAAAAAGGGCTAACACCTAAGGTTTAATTTTTTTTGGTATCGGTAAAGTTTAAACCCTCTTGGTGGAATCCCTAACGATTAGGCTGGTTTTAATCACCTTGGTGGTGCAATCCATATATTCCTTGCTCTCTATCCTTTCAATAAGGACCTTGGCCGCAGTTTCCCCTATATAAGTACCGTGCTGACTCACTGCAGTAAGTGCCGGACTTACGTAGCGAGATAATTTGCCATTGGTAAACCCTATAACGGAAATGTCTTCTGGTACTCTATATCCCCTAGACTTTATCAATTTCAAAACCTCTACCGCTGTAATTTCATCCAAAGCCATTATACCATCTATAGACTTATAATTTAATAAAAAAGTCACCAGAACTTCCATATCGTCCTCCTTGCCTACCCTTAATATTAATTTATCATCAAAGGGAATATTAGCCTCTTCCAATGCTTTCCTATATCCTTCCACCCGCAGTTTCCCCACGCTGGAATGGTCAATAGCAGTAACCAGGGCAACCGTCCTGCAACCGAGATTTATAAAATATTTGGTGGTTTTATAACCGGCCTCAAAATCATCCACCACTACCTTGTCACATAGGATTTCATCCGAAACCCGATCGAACATAACCAAGGGAATCTGTTCGTCCAGGATATTCTGAAAATGATCCAGTTTGTTCTTAAACTGTGTTTCCTCTGCCATGGACACAATTAATCCATCCACAGTACCCCCGCCTAGAAATTCAAGTGTTGCAACTTCCTTTTCATAGGATTCATCGCTGATACAGCTAAGTAAAATATACCCGCGTTCGTTAGCTACTTTTTCAATCCCTGAAAATACCTGTGTAAAAAAATAATTGAGAATATTGGGCACCACAACCCCTATGGTCTTTGTTTTACGCTGCAATAAACTAAGGGCCACTTTGTTTGGCCTGTACTTATTATCCTTGGCAAACTGCTGTATTTTAGCCTTTAGTCCATCACTAATTTCATGACTATCGTTGATAGCCTTGGAAACCGTTGATATGGAAACACCAAAATATTGGGCAATCTCCTTTAGGGTTATTTTTTTCATAGAATCATCTTATCCCGAATTTCGGTAAAATAACTCCGTTTAGAATATTTTTAAAAGATTTTTTGAAAAAATCTTTAGATTACCCTAGGTCAATTGCCCAATTTCTTAAAACTATTTATGCTTGTTATATGTATTGATTGATGATGTTCTCGAACAGCTCCTGTTTTCCGCTCTGCAACTTCAATTCCCCATTTTCCTGGGCTATTTTGTAAAGGGCTTCCAGATTCAATTTACCATTCTCAAAGTCCTTCCCTTTTCCTGAATCGAAAGAACTATATCTTTCCGCAAGCATCTTCTCATAGGCAGAGGAAGAAATAATTCTATCGGCAGTAAGCAAAGCACGAGCAAAGGTATCTGCTCCTCCTATATGGGCATGGAAAACATCATCCAAATCCGTAGAATTCCTTCTTATTTTGGCATCAAAGTTTACACCACCACCTTGCAGTCCGCCTGCTTTAAGGAATACCAACATTGCCTCGGTAGTTTCTTGAATATTGTTTGGGAACTGATCGGTATCCCATCCATTTTGGTAATCCCCCCTATTGGCATCTATACTACCCAACATTCCGGCTTTGGCCGCCACTGCCAATTCATGTTGAAAAGTATGCTGGGCCAAGGTGGCGTGATTCACCTCTATGTTTATTTTAAAGTCTTTCTCCAACCCGTATTCACGAAGAAATCCTATAGCAGTTGCGGTATCAAAGTCGTATTGATGCTTGGAAGGTTCCATAGGCTTGGGCTCTATAAAAAAGGTACCTTTAAATCCTTGGGCTCTTGCATAATCCCTTGCCATTCCCAAGAATTGGGCCATATGGTCCAATTCGCGGCCCATATCGGTATTTAAAAGAGACATATAACCTTCCCTTCCCCCCCAGAAAACATAATTCTCGCCACCAAGGGCAATAGTAGCATCCAAGGCCAATTTTATCTGGCCCCCTGCCCTTGCCACTACATTAAAATCAGGGTTGGTAGCAGCCCCGTTCATATAACGTGGATTGGAGAAACAATTAGCGGTTCCCCACAATAATTTAATTCCTGAGTCGGCCTTTTTTTCCTTAAGGTAATCAGTAATTATTGACAATCTTTTCTCAGATTCCGCAAAAGTGGCTCCTTCCTGTATAAGATCAAAATCATGGAAACAAAAATAATCAAAGCCCATTTTACTGATAAACTCAAAAGCCGCATCTGCCTTGTCCTTGGCTGCCTGCACGGGGTCCAGAGACTGGTCCCAAGCAAAATTCTGGGTACCGGGACCGAACGGATCTGCTCCCTGCCCGCAGAAGGTATGCCAATATGCTATGGCAAACTTAAAATGCTCGCGCATGGTTTTCCCAGCAACCACTTGGTCTGGATTGTAATATTTGAATGCCATAGGATTATCAGATTCCTTGCCCTCAAATTTAATATCGCCTATTCCCTTAAAATATTCCTTGTTTCCAATTATTGCCATCTCTTATTTATTATTTAATGATTAGTTCCAATTCCTTTTTCCAATTCTCATACGCCTTTTGATAAGCACTTTTATCCTTCAAAGGTTTAAAAGTCTTAACATGGTCGTTATTGGTTATATAAGTTCCAAATTTTTCAAATCCCCCATCTTGAATTCCAGCGGCACGTGCAGCGCCAATTGCCCCTGTGGTATTGTAAATTTCAATTTCCTGTGATACTAGTGTTGCTACGGTATTGGAGAAAATTTCCGACCTGAACAAATTATCATTCCCGGCACGCATTACCTCAATGGATATGCCGTCCGATTTGAGGATTTCCATGCCATAGACAAAGGAAAAGGCTATCCCTTCCAAAGCCGCCCTACAAACATGTGCCTTGGTATGATTATTAAGGTTGATGTTGACCAATCTGGTCCCTACCTCCCTATTATTCAACATCCGCTCCGCTCCGTTACCGAAAGGAATTAAACATACCCCGTCCGAGCCTACTGAAATTTCGGAAGCCAAAGTATTCATTTCCTCATAAGAGTCCACATCCAAATTATTCAACAGCCAACGGTATTGAATTCCAGCTCCATTGATGTTTAATAATTTACCAACTCTAGGAGTTTTTTGGGTATAGTTGACGTGTGCAAAATTGTTCACCCTAGTACTCTCCTTACCAGAAAGATTATCGGTAACAGCGTACACTACCCCTGACGTACCGCCTGTTGCCGCTACCTCTCCGGGATTAAATACATTTAGGGACAAAGCATTGTTAGGCTGATCACCCGCTCTATATAGTATGGGCGTGCCAACTGCCAAGCCACTTTCTTGGGCCCCTTTGGCATCCACTTCGGATTGAAGTCCAAAAGTATCCACAATATCCGGAATAAAGGACTTGGGAATACCATAATGCCCAAGGAGCAGATCTGCCACCGAATCTTCCTTGAAATCCCAAAGAATTCCCTCGGACAATCCTGAAATAGTGGTATTGATAATATTGGAAAAACGAAAGGCAATATAATCTCCCGGAAGCATTAGCTTGTCTGCCGTCTTATAAAGCTCTGGTTCGTTTTCCTTTACCCATTTTAATTTAGAAGCCGTAAAATTTGCCGGCGAATTCAATAAATGGGCCTTACAGATGTCCTCGCCAATGTCGCCATAGGCCTTCCGTCCTATTTCCACCGCACGGCTATCGCACCAAATAATGGATTTCCTTACCGGCTCTCCCTGCTTGTCCACCAATACCAATCCATGCATCTGATAGGCAATACCTACTCCCTTTATTTGATTTTCCTCTACACCGTACTTTTGTTTTATTTTTTTAATGCCGCTACAGACATAACCCCACCATTCTTTGGGATCTTGTTCTGCCCAGCCATTTTTCACAGCGAGCATCTCCATTTCCGTTTCCGGCTCCTGTACTACCCCAATACTTTTTCCAGTAGCCACCTCTACCAAAGCCACCTTAATTGAAGAGCTGCCAATATCCAATCCCAAATAATACATATGTCTCAATATTTTAGAGGATAAATTCTCAATATGAAAATTTATGAAGATCCAATCAAATATATTAAAATCTATATCATCGCCTGCATATTGCCCCATAATGACCCCACAAGCAAGGTTGGGCAAATTATGAAATGTACCGAGAATTTAACATACAACTACCTGTATATTAAGTGGTTATATGTTTTTCGTGAATAATTATAATTTTTCGAAAACGCTTTCGTAGAATTTGGGATTGCAGAAGGCTTTAATCCTTCTTTAGGATGGCATACAGCATGAAAAGCTATTGATTGGATTACTTCTCTTTCTTGCTCACCAAACCTTTGGTAAACTCGTTCAAGGTTTCCACCTTTTCCTCGAAGTCACCTTTTATAGTTTTCCGGAATTCGTTTAAATTTTTTACCAGATCATCTATATTCTCTGGAATTACATCTTCAAAAAACTGTCGCAGGCGCTTAGCGGTAGTGGGCGATTTACCATTGGTGGAGATGGCCACCTTTACATTGCCCTTGGTGACAATCCCTCCCATGTAAAAATCACAAAAAGGTGGGTTATCGGCTACGTTAACTAGGATATGCCTTTCCCGGCAATCGTGATATACCTGTTCGTTTACAGCCACCTTATCAGTGGTTGCAATAACCATATGACGCCCTTCCAAGTACGTTTTATTGTACCAATCCTTGGTTATTTTTACTTGATGTTTTTTGGCAAGTTCCAATGTTTGAGGTAAAAATTCCGGTGCCACCATTTCTACTTGGGCGTGTGGGCTGGATTTAAGCATAAAAGTCAGTTTTTCCAGACCAACGTTACCTCCGCCTACTATAAGGATATTTAGCTGGGATACTTTTAAAAAAACAGGGTATAATTCATTCCTTTCCATATTGCCTCTTGTTTTAATCCAATACACATGCACCTACAATAATTGCTTTTTCCAATAAAAAAGCAATCCATTCAAAGATAAGACACAAAATGCTTGACCCTCTTTCATTTTGGATAGATTTTGCGATACACCTAGCTGTTTTTGTTAATTCCATAGAAAATCGTGTGTATATTTTTTATTGCCATGGTCAAAAGTGCTAATTTCGATATTCGCAATTCTAAACTAACTTTAAACGATGCCATTGGTTTTGTTTCTTAAAGAAATGTACCACTGGCAACATCACTGCTCAACAACTCTATTATGACCAATTACATCAACTTGAAAAATCTAACCTTATCCCTTTTGCTATTGCTTACCTGTACCACAAGTGCACAAGAACCAGTAGATTATGTCAACCCATTGGTTGGCACAGATTCCAAACCCAGCATGTCCAACGGAAATACCTACCCGGCCATAGCCATGCCCTGGGGAATGAACTTTTGGACTCCACAAACGGGAAAAATGGGTGATGGTTGGGCATACACCTACGCTGCAGATAAATTAAGGGGCTTTAAACAAACCCACCAACCCTCCCCATGGATGAACGATTATGGTCAATTTGCCATTATGCCACTTACTGGAAAATTACGCTTCACAGAAGACGACAGGGCCAGTTGGTATTCGCATAAATCAGAGATCGTAAAGCCTCATTACTATAGTGTTTATTTGGCCGACCATGATATTACCACCGAAATTACCCCCACGGAAAGAGCTGCAATGTTCAGGTTCACCTTTCCTGAAAATGAAAATTCACATGTGGTACTCGATGCCTTGGACAAAGGCTCCTATGTGAAAATTATTCCAAGCGAGCGAAAAATAATAGGATATACCACCAAGAACAGTGGCGGGGTTCCGGAAAATTTTAAAAACTACTTTGTGATGGTCTTTGATAAGGACTTCGAAACCACCAAGACTTTTAGCGGGGAGCAACTATTGGATGGTCTGGAGATTGAAACGGACCACGGAGGTGCCATTGTAAGCTTTAAGTCAAGGAGAGGCGAGGTCATTATTGCCAAAGTAGCTTCCTCTTTTATTGGCTATGATCAGGCTGAATTGAATTTAAAAGAGCTTGGTACCGATGATTTTGACGCTATAAAACAGAAGGGAAGGGCAGCTTGGAACAAGGAGCTGGGAAGAATCAAGGTAGAAGGCGGCAGTGTAGATCAATTCAGGACCTTTTACTCCTGTCTGTATAGATCATTACTTTTCCCAAGAAAATTCTTCGAATATGATGCTAACGGAAAAGTGGTGCATTACAGCCCATACAACGGTGAAGTATTGCCGGGTTATATGTTTACCGACACTGGATTTTGGGATACTTTTAGGGCCCTTTTCCCCTTTCTGAACCTAATGTACCCCGAACTCAACTCCCAGATACAAGAAGGTCTTGCCAATGCCTATAAAGAGGGTGGCTGGTTACCGGAATGGGGAAGTCCCGGCCTAAGAAACGTCATGGTAGGAAACAATTCCGCTTCCGTTGTAGCGGATGCCTACTTAAAAAATGGAATCGACCAAAATTATGACATTGCCACATTGTACGAGGCCCTCATCCATGGCGCCAATAATGCAGGCCCCTTAACAGCAGTAGGACGCGCCGGAGTGGATTATTACAACAAACTTGGCTATGTCCCCTATGACGTGGACATCAATGAAAATGCAGCCAGAACCTTGGAATATGCCTATGACGATTTCACCATTTATCAGTTGGCAAAAGCCTTGAACAAACCTAAAAAAGAAATCAACCTATATAAAAAACGAAGTCTGAACTATAAAAACCTGTTCGACCCAGAGACTAAATTAATGCGTGGCAAGAATAAGAACGGCGAATTTATGGCCCCCTTTAATCCCTTTAAATGGGGAGATGCCTTTACCGAAGGCAATAGCTGGCATTACACCTGGTCCGTTTTTCACGACATCCAAGGCTTGGCAAACCTAATGGGCGGCAATGAAGCCTTTGCCGCCAAGTTGGATGAAGTATTTTCATTACCACCAGTTTTTGACGAGAGTTATTACGGCTTTGTAATCCATGAAATACGGGAAATGCAGGTAGCCAATATGGGGCAATATGCCCATGGCAATCAACCAATTCAACACATGCCCTATTTATATAATTTTGCAGGACAACCTTGGAAGACCCAATATTGGGTAAGGGAAACCATGGATAGGATGTATACCCCGGCACCTGACGGATATTGTGGCGATGAGGACAACGGACAAACCTCTGCCTGGTATGTATTCTCGGCCATGGGGTTCTATCCGGTTTGCCCGGGAACAGATCAATATGTATTGGGGACCCCATTGTTCCAAAAAACAACTCTTGTTTTGGAAAACGGGAAGGAAATTAGCATCAATGCTCCTAAAAATAGTGCATCCAACAAATATGTAAATACACTGACCTTAAATGGAAAGACCTATTCCAAAAACTGGTTGAGCCATAAGGAATTGATGCAAGGGGCCGTTTTGGATTTTGAAATGACGGACACGCCAAACAAAGCCAGGGGAACCAAAAGCGAGGATTTTCCTTTTTCACTTTCCAATGAAAAATAGGCAATATTAGTGAAACTATTATAGAACATGTAACCTTCTACAAATCAAAAGCGGCGGACCTTTATACAAGCAAGAAATTGCTTTAGGACCGCCGCATCGATATATATACCCTTTTAGGGGTTATGGAATAATTAGGACATTCTTACTTGCCCGTCCCCATAAACGTAATATTTATTGGTTACCAACTGCTCCAGTCCCAGTGGACCTCTATGGTGCAGTTTATCCGTACTGATGGCCAGTTCCGCACCAACGCCCATTTGTCCGCCATCGGTAAATCTGGTAGAGGCATTGTGATATACTGCGGCACTATCCACCTGATCCATGAATTCCATGGCCAGCTCCTTATTCTTGGTCATGATGGTTGCGGAATGCCCTCCGGAATAGTTGTTGATCTTTTGAACCGCCGATTCCAAATCATCTACCGCTCCAACAACACATTTCATGGCCAGGAATTCTTCATACCATATAGACTCGTCTTCCACAACGCTATTTTCAGATAGCACCTCGGCAACTTTGCTATCCACGACAACTGAAACTCCCTGACCATTTAAGATAGTATTGAGCTCCTTTATCTTGTCGGAATAATTATCAATATTAACGTCAACCAGGATTTTATCCAGCGCATTACAGGCCGAGATCTTTTGGGTCTTCGCATTTAGGATTACCTCTAAGCTTTGTGCCCAATCCGCGTCCTTGTCCACAAAAAGGAAATTATTTCCCCTTCCACTGACCAATACCGCACATTTGGCATGCTCCTTTACAAACGCAATCAAGCGTTCCCCGCCACGAGGGACAATCAAGTCCAACTTTTCGGTAGGATTCCTCAAAAACTCCTGGGTCTCCTCCCTATTCATATGCAGCAGTTGGATCCATTGGGTATCCAAACCATTTTCCTTTAGCGCCAAGTGCCAACATTTCTCCAATTCAACATTACTGTGTACAGCTTCCTTTCCTCCCTTCAACAAAATTTTATTATTGGCTTTGAAGGCCAAAACAGCGGCTTCTATGGTAACATCAGGCCTGGATTCATAAATAATCATTATGGTCCCAAAAGGCGCTGTCTTGTTTTCAATTTTCAATCCATTTTCCAGGGCCTGTTCCGATTTTATTTTACCCACTGGATCTTCTTGCTGTAGCACCTCTTGGATAGCTGCAATCATTCCGTCCACCTTTTTATCATCTACGATGAGTCTATCGTACATCGCCCTGTCCGTTTTATCAAAAAGATCCAAATCTTTCTGATTGGCCGTTATTATTTCTTTCCTTTTGCTATCCAAAATCCGAATCATGGATCGCAACACCTTATTTTTAATATCCGTATTTAATAATTTCATTTGTTTTATTTTTCGTTAGCTTATGTTATACCGTAATCTTGGTACCCACGCTCTTCCCTTCCACAATATCCAGAATAACACGTTTTCTTTTACCATTGGCAATATATGTCGGGATATTCTTGGAGGCGGTCTGCTTCGCGATATTCAACTTAGAGCCCATACCCCCTCTACCTTCTGCTTCACCTTTGTCTATGGTCTTTATATATTTCTCCACGTTCTGGTCTACGCTCACATTCTTTATTACCTCGGTATCCTTATCATCTGGATGTCCTGTAAATAAGCCATCCGTATCCGTAAGGATGATCAATTTATCGGCTTTGGTAAGTTCCGCAACCAGACTGGCCAACTCATCGTTGTCCGAGAACATGGAGTTGGTCAAGGAAACAGCGTCATCCTCATTGGCAATTGGCACTACACCTTCTGCCAATAGGCCTTCATAACAATTAATCATATTATCGCGGTGGTTTCCAGGGTTAAAATCCCTTTTGGTTGCCAGCACTTGGGCACACTTCATTCCGTAATCTTGAAATATATTGTAGTAGTGGCGCATCATCCTAGGCTGGCCAATGGCCGAATACACTTGTCGCCTGGTGGCCTTGTCCGTAATCTGGCTCTCCCCCATCACTTCCATGCCGGCAATAACCGATCCCGACGAAACCAAAACCGACATTATATTGCGTTCGTACAATTCTGCTATCTGTTGTACCAAATGATCAAGAACAGGCTTAACGATCCTATTGTCCTTGTTGGTCATTACATTGGTACCCACTTTTATAACTACTCTCTGTTTATACATATCTTATTTTTCCTTTCCCAGCTCTACTGCTCTATTAAAAGCGGAATAGGCTGCTTCCTTTATAAGTTCCTTTACATTGTTATCTTCCATGGAATCCAATGCTGCCCTGGTTGTCCCTCCTTTAGATGCTACTTTATCCATCCACGAATTGGGAGAAAGATCGGATTGATTGAATAGGTCTACCGCTCCTTCAAAAGTGTGGCTTACCAACATCTTGCTGTCATTGGCCGAAAATCCCATTTTTAAGGCAGCTTCCATCATACTCTGCATAAAATAGAAAACATAAGCCGGGCCGCTACCAGAAATACCTGTGGAGGCATCAATGAATTTTTCCGAGCTTACCAAAATTGATTTCCCAGTCGTGTCCAATAAATTTTCTATGGTCAATAATTCTATCCTTGAAACTTCCTTGGAAGCCGTATATGAAGTTACCCCTTTCCCAATCTGAGCAGGTAAATTTGGCATAGCACGGACAATTTTTTGAAGCCCAAGCTGGTCTTGCATCGACTTTATTGTTACTCCGGCCATTATTGAAATAACGATTTGCCCCTCATTGACGAGGTTTTTCATCTTCTTAAATAAATCCTCGCTATGAAACGGCTTAACCGCAATGAAAATTAAATCTGCCTTGGGTACGCAATCCTCCAAATTTTCATGTACTTCAAAATGTAAAATCTTTTTTAAGGACAAGGTCTTTTCCTGGGAACTGTCCAAGATCATTAAATTTCTTTTCTTTAACAATTTTGATTTTGACATGGACTCCGCGTAGGTCAATCCCATGTTCCCCGCCCCAATTACTAATACTTTCATGTATTGTTTTTAAGTTAATACTTTAATTTACAACCCCATTTGCACAATAACCATGCGATACCCCAGTATTCCATATCGAGTTTAACTGTTGATATGATTTTAACATAGACAAAACCTATACATTGCCCTTAGCCTATACTATTGTTGCAATTCGATTTTTAATCTGGATTGGAAAATTTTTGCTTCAAGGCCTTCAAGCGTAGAATAAATTATTGCAAAACCTGACAAAATGGTGTCTGCCCATAAGAATTGGCAAGAATGAACCATGCCAGTCCACCCTTTCAAATAATATCAATTGTAGTAAATTGACCCTGTAATGGGTTAGATGTATGAAACAGTCCTATCCTTGCATAGAAGAACCGGCAAGTAATAATAAATAGGGCTATGGATTTACCCTTCCTTAATGTAAAAAGTAAATTTTCAACATGATAGCCTCCTCATTAAATTCATTGGACACTCCATGGGGTATAGACCCATCAAAATAAAGAAGATCTCCCTTTTCAATAAGCACCTTATCTTTCTTGAGTAAGTAGTTTACCTTGCCTCCCAACACATATATCAATTCATTGGCATTGGTAGAGATAGGCTTCCGATAAGCTCCAGCAGCAACATTAACAATATACACCCTAATACTACTGTCCGAAGAAGGGCTGGACAATAAATGGGTATATTCCAGATTAACGGAATCTTCACGATCTTCCTTGGTCCCTGTTCCGTTTTTGATAACTATATAATCCCCAGTTACATTGGAGGACAGGTCCAACTCGGACAAATCTATACTCAGGGTCTGCATTATTTTTAAAAGTACTGGGAGAGATGGGGTGGTTCTTAAATTCTCAATTTTAGAAATAAGCCCGGCACTAACACCGGTTCTTTTGGCTACTTGCTGCAAGGTCAAATCTCTTTTTTGGCGGGCCAATTTTAATTGCCGCCCAATATTTATAAGAATGTCATCCATTTATCCATTATTGGTCATGTGCTGGCAAAGAACTTGCTGCAAAGACGTTATTACAGCAAAAATAGACATTTATTTTAATAGAAAAATACTAAAAACCACAGCATGATTTAAAGGGGATTTAATACTCGGAACGTCGATTGGATTTTAATCTACTTGAATATACCCTTTTTTCTACAAAATCAACCACCAATCATTTAAAGCGCACAATATCAAGACTATAATGGAAAAATGTGCCTTTTGCAATAATAGGACTTGCTCTTTTGCTATCCTTTTTGTTTAAAATCTACATTTCTATCACTTATGGATGCCGATAGTCTTGGGGCATCGGGGTGGCCTTTTTCCAATGGGGTAGGTTTCACAAATTGACTTTGACGACCTTCAATTGAAATTTGACCAGAAGGATCCAAGGTTAAAAAGGCAAAAATGGAATCCTTGTACATGGCCCTACTTCCATCAGAACCATATCCTTCCCCTACGTAAAAGTAGGAAGCACTGTTCATTTGGAAATAGTGCACATTGTTTATATAACTGTGATCGTCCACATGATGGTGGCCACAGAAACAGGCAATTACTTTTTGATAATCCGTTCTATTATTGGCATCATCAATAACTTTTCTTACCGCAAACCTACTGGGTGAGGACCAACCATCCCATATTTCGTCAAAGGCCTGATGGGAAATGATTATAGTCTGTTTATCGGTTTTTTCCAAATCCTCCTTTAACCATGCTATTTGTTCCGGGTTGACCAAACTTCTATTTTGCTGTTCAATATAAAAATTGGCATTGCCATAATCCTCATACTTCCCTTCCTTCAGAATGTAATTACCATCCATTATCACAAAATGAAAGTCGCCCTTATCAAAGGAATAATAATTACTCTCCATCCCAAAAAAATCCATGGCTTCCTTCTTGGTAACCTTGTCCATATCATGGTTCCCAAGCACATGATATTTTTCACCCTTGTAGGTGTTCCAAAGATCCATACATTCTTGGGCTTCCTCTGTTGCATAGCAAAAATCACCTCCTTGAATAATAAAATCCAATTTTCGGGAGGATGCCTCTTTTATAAAGACCTGCAAACGCTCAAGCCCGTCTGCACAAAAGCCGTGGTGTACATCGGTTATAAAACCAATATTGACTTTGTTTTTTTTAGTGATTTCATTTTTAGGAGCGAAGGCGTAAGCCCCAACATTACCCATTCCCAAGGCCAAGGTTCCCAATCCCATCTTGGCCATAAACTTACGACGTCCTTTTTCCTGCTTTTGCATGATAATCTTTCTTGTTTGTTTAACCACTTACTTTATTGGATCTGGCGGCGGCACACTTGTTCAGCCATTCTTCCCCAAAGGGGTCTATTTCACCAAACCTTGAAATTTCAAACTCTGAAAAATCCATGGGATTTGACCTACCGGAAGCCATTTCCGCAATACCCAGGCCTACACCTCCGGCCACCGAAATACCCGCCCCGCAACACCCTGAAGCTACCAAAAAACCCTTTATACCGGGAACTGCCCCCAATACCAATTGGGAATCAGGCGTATATCCCGAAAATCCCGCCACGTAATACTTAATCCCCATATCATAGAAGGCAGGAAAAAATCGCGCAAGTCGCTCCCCGTTTTCAAAAAGATCGTCCATTCCTTCATCGGCACTAAATACAAAATCCGTTATGTCCTTTGGCACATCTTTTGGGGAAGCAACCAACGATTTCCCCTCGCGTATCCCAAACAGCAGCCCCCCACCTTCAGGTCGGGCATAGGCTTGAGCATCCGGCAAAAGGACCATGGGCGAATTTGCGGGAAACAGATCGGAGCGTTCCGTTATCCAATACTGACTTCGCACCGGGGCCATAGGAAGGCCTGCCCCCACCATGCCAGCAAGCAGGGGTGCCCAAACTCCAGCCGCATCCACAACGGTCTCTGCAAGGATGTCCCCTTCTGTAGTCTTTACACCTTTCACCGTACCGGCCTCATGTATTATACCAACTACCTCTACCCCTTGACGAATTTTAGCTCCCCGGTTTCTGGCACATCTTGCAAAAAAAGTCCCCAACATATAGGGGTCACAATAGGCTTCATTAGGGACGAACCCTATTTTCAAAGCCTCTTCCACATCTAACCAAGGAGCTTTTTCCTTGGCTTCTTCCTTATTGATGTAATAGGCTTCCTGATCGTATTCCCTTGCAATATCCATTAACACTTCCAGATCTCTTACCTTGGCTTCACTTGCTGCTACATGCATCATGCCCACCACCTTAAAATCCAAAGTTTCCCCTAGTTCCTCCTCCATTTCCTTGGCTACTTTAAAGGTCTCAATGGTCAGCGGAATATAGGAGCGTTTGGACCTTACCATGGTCATAAGGGCCGCCGCCCTACTGGTAGCAGCATTATTCAACTCATTGCGCTCCAAGAGCACTACTTGTTTTTCCGGATTGTTTTTGGTGTAATAATAGGCAATGGCACAGCCGAATATACCTCCTCCAATTATCACTAGATCGGTCTTTCCCATTTAATTGTTTTTCTCTTATTGTATATTATTTGAAGCCAAATCATTTTTATTCTCCTTTGTACTTGGAATAAAACGATATTGGAAATAACAGTTGATATAACCCGTGTTTGGTTTAATCCGAACTTTGAAGATTCCACTTTATGGCGGCCAATCCCCCACCTATGAAAGACATGATAACAAAAAAGTAAAATAGACTATCCCAGCCGTAATACTCATTGATAGCCACCACAATAAAACCGGAGAACATCTGTCCCACAGACCCCATTCCATTGATGATGCCAGCAGCCATTGCAGCACCCTTTGTACCCCCAACATCCATAGAACCAGCCGTACAGATTAGGGAATCCGGTCCGTAAGTGGCTATCCCTATTAAGGCGATACTGATAATGGTCGCTATTTTCCCATAGGGAACCATATACGGATGGGCAAGACAGGCAAGCCCCAACCCTATCATCATAAGGGATACCGTACTAAACCTATTGGATTTAAAGATCTTATCCGAACTATATCCAGCTAGGATCACCCCAAAAAAGCCAATCAGCTCATATACCGATGACATATAACCTGCATCACTGACATCATAGTGCAGCGCTTTTTCCAAATAAACCGGCAACCAAAAAAGAAAGGCATATCTGGTCATCTTTAGGATCATATAACAACTGGAATATATCCAAAGGGAACTATTCCTTAATAGCAATCCCAATATCTTTAGTTTCTCCGCCTTAGCCCCGCCTTCAAAATCATATTTATTTTCGACTATTTTAGGCAACCCAACATCTTGTGGGCTGTTCCTAGTGAACAAGAGATAGAGAATGGCGATCACAAAGAGAATAAGGGAGGGAAAAATAAAACCTCGTTTCCAACCCAGTTCCGAAAGGAACTCCATATCAAAAGCTGCATAGGTGGCAAAGATGGTAGCCAAAAAGCCACCAGTAACATAACAGGTAGACCACCAGGACATCACTATACCACGCTCGGTCCTCCTGAACCAAGGGGTCATGTTCTTGATCAGACCACTCCAGCCGGTAGATTGCCCATAGCCATTAACCGCTATCAGAAAAACAATTACCCCTGCAGAAAATGTCATTCCAAGAAATAAGTTTCCTATGGCTGCTAGAAACAACCCAACCGTAACCACCTTCCTAGGCCCAAAAGTATCGGACAAGTACCCATTAACAAATTGCCCAATGGTATATATCAAACTGTAAACGAAAATAATAGAAGCATAATCAGAGTTGTCCAACCCCAAATCTGTCTCCATGGAACTCCATGTAACCGATAAGTTTTTCCTACCAAAATAAAATCCCGCATAGGCGAGCCAGGTGAGAACAAAAATTCTTTTCCTCCAATACTTCTGATCTGCGGTTAAACTCATGGTTGAAATTTACACCTAAATTAAACTTTATTAAGAATCGTAGACATTTAACAAACGATAATCTGTAATGCGGATTAAGCTTTTACAAAACCTATTTGTACAAGGTATTCCTTTAAGACCTTTAGAAAATTTTGAATATCGGTATAATCTATCTGCCCTATATTGGATATCCTGAACGTATCATAGTTATTAACCTTTCCCGGATAAATGGTAAAGCCTCTTTCAAAGAAAAAATCGTGCATTTCATCAAAATCATATTTATCGTTCTTAGGCTCAATAATGGAGGTAATTATTTTTGAATGATGTTCCCTATCTATTAAATACTCCAATCCCATCTCCCCTATTCCGCTTAATAATGTTTCCCAAGATTTGGCATACCGTGCATAGCGCTTTTCAATAGTTTCCTCTTTGGTTTCGATAATGGCCTGCTTTAGGGCATAGAAGGTTTGTACCGGAGGAGTAAATCTAGTTTGATGTGTTTTTTCAAAATAGGCATACTGTGCATATAAGTTTAAATACAGGTTCCGCATGGGAATGGATTCTGTTGCCAATAATGCCTTTTTATTACAAATGGCGAATCCTATTCCGGCCATTCCTTGTATGTTCTTGTTGGAGCTGGCCGCCAAATAATCAATATTCATGGCTTTCATGTCTACTGGAATAGCCGCAAAACCGCTCATGGAGTCTACAATAAAACTTATATCATGGTTGGCACATAATTTCCCTACCGCTGTAATATCATTCAAGAGACCCGTAGTGGTTTCATGATGTATCATGGCCAAGTGCGTTAATCCCTTTTCAGCTTTAATAACTTCTTCAAGAGCCTTTAAATTGATCGGAGCTATGGATGAAGATTCAAAAACCACCGTATCCAACTTATATATTTTGGTAATCTGGCACATACGTTTACCATAGGCACCATTATCTATTATAAGAATACGGCCGTTGTCCGGAACTACGGAACTTAATATAGCCTCTACCGTTGCCGTCCCAGAACCCCCGAACAAAACAGTGGCATAGTCGTTAGGGTCTCCCACAAATTTGGTAATCTCAGTGGCACAGTATTCCATAAGATCTCCGAACTCTTTTTCCCTAGGGCAAATATCGGTAACTGCCTGAGCCAATTTTACGGAGTCAGTAGTTGTTGCAGGACCGGGGTTCAACAACACATTTCTTTTTATTTGCATGTAATATTTTTTTTCGATTAAGATTTATACTTACTCAAATAATGATTGAAAAATTTAAATATATCCCTAGGCAATATCCCAAGGCAAGGAATAGGTCTTAACATAGGTATACCCTTTCATGGTCTCTATTACCCCTTCCTTATACCCCAAGCCGGAATCCTTAACTCCTCCAAAAGGAGTCCATTCCAATCGATAACTTGGTGCTTCGTTTACATTTACCGTGCCCGTATCCAACTCGGTAATTACCCGCTGAATGGATGGCCAGTGATTACTTACTACACCTCCGGACAAACCATATGGAGTATCATTGGCGATATCTATAGCTTCATCCAAAGTTGTGAATCGTATTATTGGAGCAACAGGACCAAAGGTCTCTTTTGCAACCACTTCATGGGCATTTTGCACATGGTCTAATACGGTAGGGGCATAAAGGGCACCATCCCTTTTATGTCCAGCCAAAAGCACTGCACCATTATCTATTGCATTTTGGACACGCGCTTCCATTTCCATGGCAGATTCTTCGTTAATAACAGTTCCCATATCGTTTTCAGCATTATAGGGATCCCCATACTTTAAGGCTTTTACTCGAGTTGCCAATTTGGCGGCATAAGTGTCCGCTATACTCTCATGGACCAAAATCCTTCTAATGGCCGTACAACGCTGGGCCGAATTTTTAAAGGTTCCGGACATGGTTACCTCAACTGCCTCATCTATATCGGCATCTTCGAGAATTAACAAGGCTGAACTTCCACCAAGTTCCAAAACCAATTTTTTATATCCTGCTTTGGAGGCTATTATTTTCCCCACTTTACTTCCTCCAGTAAATGAGACCATAGTAATTTCCGGATGTATGGTCATCATTTCAGCTGTAGCCTGTACATCGGCACCATTAATGACATTTAACATATTGGGTGGCAGACCACAGTCCAACGCCAGTTGGGCAAAATAATATGCCGACAGCGGGGTTTTTTCAGAAGGTTTTAAAACCACTGTATTGTTGGTAGCGATTGCGGGAGCTATTTTGTGAACCACTTGGTTCATAGGATGGTTGAACGGCGTAATACAGCTGATCAATCCCAAGGGAACACGAGTAGTGTAGATCCTTCTGGGTTTTCCGTTTTTGGAAACATCACAAGGAAACACCTGGGAATCATCATCCAATGCCTTCATAGCGGAAAATCGAAGCACATCGGAAACCCTACTGGCTTCATAGCGGGTATCCTTTAAACAAAGTCCCGTTTCATCGGTAATCATTTTGCTAACCTCATCAACCCGCTCTTCAAGGGCATTTGCAATTTTATTCAATATATCATAGCGCTCATAGCGCGTAAGGGTCATCTTGGTATTTTTGGTATCCGTTAAAACCTTATCCAAAGTTTTTGTATCTATGGATGACACCCTACCCACCTGTTTCTTGGTAAATGGATTATAAATATCGATCCATTCACCGCTTTTCACCTGTTTTCCATTGATTATACTTCCAAATTCGATCATAGCAGTGTTTTTAAATGGTTTAATTAGAAAATCCGTTACTCAAAAAGTGGAACAGATCAAAATTCCTACTGGTACCAGATGCCAATTTATTACTGTATTCGGCGTTCAATTTCTTATTGAATATCATTGGCACCTCTTGACAGTGTTCTCCACCATGTGAGCGCAAACCTTCCTTCACCTTGTCCAGTTCGTGCCAATCCGGAGTTCTTCCAATAGTAGTAGCAGAATCTGCCAATACTACCAAATCTCCTATTCTATCCCCTGGTAATTCAAATTCTTCCACAGCTTCCTTATTGGTCAGCACCTTTTCAATTCCGTCAAGGGACAACAAATATTCCTTGGCCGCCTTTAACTGTGATTTATCCTCCAAATACAGAGTCCCATAGCCACCTAAGGCTCCGTGATGTACTACATAGGGATCGGTGATAGGCAAAATTACCCTTGTTTTAATATTTTGGGCATCCAGAAGTTGTTCTATAAACTGAACTTTGGGACTGCCATCCGGATTGGTCTTGGCCTGCATTCCATGATCCGCGGTTACACCAATAATGGCACCCAACTTGTCCAACTCACCCAGCCAAAGGTCAATTTTCGATAAAAAATCGTTCGCATCAGCACTTCCAGGGGCATATTTATGTTGCACGAAATCCGTTGTAGTCAGATACATAACATCAAAATGTTCCCTCTTCAACAACTTGGCTCCGGCCTCAATACAATAAACAGAAATATAAGGGTCATAGATTCCTGGTCTTTCCTTGCCCATTAATCCTTCCTCTACATTTTCAATACCGTTTTCTTCCAAAGTAGCCTGATTGGCAAATTCCGCAGAAAAGCAAATGCCGTCCAGATTATGGGCCAACATCTTCCGCAACTTATCCTTGGCGGTCACTACTGCAACCTTTCTTCCATTTTTGCTCAGTTCAGACAGGATTGTAGGTACTTTTAAATACTTTGGGTCGTTCATCATAACCTCCTGTTGCAGCTCTGTATCCCAATAAAAATTTCCGCAAATTCCGTTTACTTTTGGGGTAACTCCAGTAACAATAGCCATGTTATTTGGGTTGGTAAAAGATGGGATAACACTTTTCACCATTCCCATAGAACCTTCCTTTATAAAACGTTGCAAATTCGGCATCACTTCTTTGGCGCCTTCATAATATGGATAAGAGGTTCCATCCATACATATTCCAATAATGGTCTGCTTTTGCTTTGGGTAACTTCTGTCGTTAATGTTCATGTTTAAGAATAACTTTGCGTTGAATAAATATTTTGCACTAAAGTACAAATTTTTTACTAATAGGATAATTTTACTCACAAAAAATAAATGATATTTAGTCAAGAATAGGAGGAGTATAATTGTCCAACAAAAATCAATCTAATACGAACCAAAACAGCCAATTTGAAGTTATTTTATCGTTAGCTAAACACTAAATTCCTTATATTAAATTGACCTTGTTTTGCCTTAAAACTAGAGCAACTTTAGACCAACAAGGCCCAAAAAAAAATCCCTATCTCATTTAAGAAATAGGGACTTGTAAATTTTATAAGTGTATGATTATTAATCGATCAACCCAAAAGCTCTAGGCAGCCATAAGGAAAGTTCCGGCACATAGGTAAGGATCAACAATACGGTAGTCATAGCCGCCAATAACGGCAACAATGGCTTTATGACCTTTGTGACCGGCACTTTGGCAACACCACTACCCACAAACAGCAGCGTACCTACTGGAGGGGTACATACCCCTATACACAAATTGAGAACGATTACCATTCCAAATTGTACCGGGTGCATCCCCAATGCCATAACTACAGGCAAAAATATAGGTGTAAAGATAAGTACCGCTGGGGTCATATCCATAAACGTGCCTACCACAAGCAAGGTGATATTTATAAAAAGAAGTACCAATAATGGATTTTTTACAGATTCCAAAAGGAAGCCCGTTAATGACTGCGGAATAGACTCGAACGAGAACAACCAGGACATAGCCATAGACGTTGAAATCAGGAACATTACAATGGCCGTTGTTTTGGCACTGCGGAGTAGTATTGGCCTAAAATCGGCAAACTTAAGCTCCTTGTTCACAAAACCGAGTAAAACTGCATAAACTACAGCAATGGCAGCTGCTTCCGTGGCGGTAAAAATTCCTGCCACAATTCCACCAACTACAATAACCAACAAGGTTAAACTTAAAATGGCATTCTTGAAATCGTGAAACAGCTTTTTAAAACTTACCCTTTCTTCCTTTGGCAAACCTTTTTTTCTGGCGTAAAAATATACCATCAGCATTATGGCAAGTCCAACCAAAATCCCTGGAATATAACCCGCAATAAACAATGCCGCTACCGAAGCCGTACCTCCACTGGCCAAGGCAAAAATTATTAATACGTTACTAGGCGGAATTAAAAGACCGGTAGTTGATGAACTAATATTTACGGCAGCACTAAATTCCCTGGGATAACCGTCTTTCGCCATCTTTTCCGTAAGTGTACTCCCAATGGCCGATGCCGCTGCAATAGCCGAACCTGAAATGGCACCGAACAACATAGCGGAAATTATATTTACATATGCCAACCCCCCGGGCAAACTTCCTATAAGCGATTTTGCAAAATCGATCAAACGATTGGCAATACCCCCACGGTTCATAATTTCCCCCGCCAGGATAAAGAAAGGAATGGCCAATAGTGCAAAATTATCGATACCCGTTGTCATTCTCTGACTAACCGTGGTAGTAGCGGGCATATAGGCTATATTGATCAATAAGGTAATCGTTGTAGATATCCCAATGGCATATGCCACAGGCACCCCATAGGCCAACAAGCCCATAAAACTAATAAACAATACTAGGATACTTATGGTTTCAATACTCATTGTTGTTGGCGTTAAAGGTTATTTTAATGTGATATATGGAAAAGAAAATGATCATAAGACCACAAATAGGTACAATAGCGTAAACATAGCCAAGTGGCACCAGTAAAGCAGGGGATAACTGCCCCAACTTTAAGGTGGTGTACACCAAATTACCTCCGCCGATAACCATAATAACCAAGGCAAAAACAGCCATCACTACCTGTATTATCCTATGTCTCCTTTTTTGTTTGTCCGCCGGAAGCTTAGACAATAAAAAATCCATGGAAAGATGTCCTTCCTTTTGTCCATTGATATAAGCGGCACCCAAGACCGTTAACCAGATCAATGAAAATCTGGCAAACTCCTCCGTAAAGGAGCTGGATTGACCCACTACATATCTGGAAACTACCTGCCAAACCACGTCCAGTACCAATAAACTAAATATTAGTACCAACAATCCTTCAATGGCCTTATTCAATATTCTGTACGTCGTATGCATTATTGATTGTTAATTTGGTCGATTATTTTCTTCATTTTTGGATCCTTCTTCAATTCCTCCAAAATAGGCTTGGTCTTTTCTACGAAGGGACTTTTATCAGGATTATAAATCTGCACATTGGCCTTTTCCAAGATCTCCATTCCTTCCTCTACCGTTTCCTGCCAATATATTTTTTGTTTTTTTACGCTGTCGTCCGCCGCATCCTGTAACCAACCCTTTTCTATATCGCTCAAGGTATCCCAAAACTTGGTACCTACCACAACAACATCTGGCACCATACTGTGTTGGTCCAGGGTATAAAATTTACATACTTCGTAGTGATTGGAGGTCACAAATGAAGGAACATTGTTCTCCGCACCATCTACCACCCGTTGTTGCAAGGCGGTATATAGTTCACCGTAGGCCATGGGAGTGGCGGAGCCACCTAGGTCGTTTACCATATTAACGGCCATTTGGTCGTTCATTACCCTAATCTTTTTACCCTTTAAATCCTCTGGTGTCTTTATAAAACCGTCCAAGGTATAGAAGCTTCTACTACCAGCATCGTAAAAACATAGGCCACGTAGCAAATATTCACTGCCCCCTTCCAGGAGTTCCTTTCCTATAGGTCCTTCCAATACCCCAAACATATGTTCACTGTCCCTAAACAAATAAGGAACTCCCAATACCCTATATTCCGGTGAAAAACTGGACATGGAGGCCGCACTTACCTTGGTCATGGCCACACTGCCTATCTGCAACAACTCCAAGACCTCCCTTTCTGTACCCAACTGGCCATCGGGAAATATCTTGATCTGCAACTTACCTCCCGATTTTTCATGAAGAGCCTCTTGCATGGCCAATATGCCTTTATGGACCGGATGGGTTATTGGTAGGGAGTGGGCAAAGAATAAGGTTTTATGATCTGTAATATCTGAACAAGAATATAAGCCCAAACATGCCAAAACACCAATCGCAATAACTACTTTTCTCATTAGGGGTTTATAAACTTGCATATACATTTTTTAATTTGGACGTTAACGTTAACGCAATTGTCTTTTATATTTTATTTCCAAAGCCTAAAAATACTCTTTTTTTAAACTTTAGCAACAATTCCTTACAATTCTAGCCAAATAATTGCGTCTTCCTTAATTATCTCCTCTTCATTTTAAATTTTCACTATGTAGCTTCTATAAGCATTTCCCTGATGCCTTTTTCCAACCCATAAAGCTCTGCCATTCCGATGGCTCTCCCAATAAGGGAATATCCAGAGTAGAACTCATCTTTTCTTTCTTTATCATCCAACAAAACATGTCCGTGATCTGGCCTGATAGGAATGGCCACTTCTCCAAATCCGCTTTCATGTCTCCTTAGTTGCTCCTTAACAATCTCCAGCATTATCTTGGGCATAGGCAGGGACCCATCCAAATGGGCAGCCTCATAAAAACTACCGTCTTCTTCCCTAGACACATTTCTTAGATGTAAAAAATGAATTTGAGGTCCAAAATCCCTAATAATCTTAAGAAGGTCATTGGAAGCTACTGCTCCCAAAGAACCTGAACAAAAGGTTAATCCGTTACTTGGGGAAGGAAAACAATCCAGGATATATTTTAAATCCTCATAGGTAGAAGCAATACGGGGAATACCAAAAACAGGAAATGGTGGGTCATCTGGATGCAGGGCCATTTTTACACCCAACTTTTCGGCCTCGGGAATAACCGCTTTTAAAAAATATGCCAGATTTTCCCTAAGGACCGATTTTTCAATCTTACTGACTTCTTCAAGGGTGGACCTAAAATCGGAAAGGGGAATGGCCACCTTGGAACCAGGCATCCCTGCCAAGACAGCATTTTTTAGTAGCTCACGTCCCTTTTGGCCCAACGCATTATAATACTTTTCGGCCTTATTGACCATTTCATCTCCATAGACCTCAGCTGCCCTATCCCTTTGCAAGATGTACAAATCAAATGCAGCAATAGCCACAGGGTCGTACAATAAACTTATAGCCCCGGTTGGAAGTACAAAATTTAAATGGGTACGGGTCCAATCTATCAATTGCATAAAGTTATAGCAGACCACCTTAATATTGTTCTCTGCCAAATTCTTAAGGGTCTCAATATAATTATGAATGTAGATGTCCCTTTCGGGCAAACCGTATTTAATAGCCCTATGGATATTAACACTTTCCACTACGGACCATTCCAAGCCATTGGACTCTATTTCCTTTTGGACACCCCTTATAACTTCAGTAGACCAAACCTCTCCAATGGGCACTTGGTGGCATGCCGTGACTACGCCCTCCACACCTAGCTCCTTTATATCCTTTAGGGACACTCCAAAACTGGGCCCGAACCACCTAAGTGTCCTTTTTAAATATTGCATGGACTATACTCCGGAAAATGAACTGAATCCGCCGTCGATATCATAAATGGTACCAGTTACAAATGAAGATGCATCACTTAGCAGATAATGTACCATTCCATTGAGTTCGGAGGCATCCCCAAAACGTCCCATAGGTGTATTGGTAATAATTTTTTCTCCCCTGTCCGTAAAGGATCCATCTTCATTGGTCAACAGTCTTCTATTCTGATTTCCGATGAAAAATCCTGGTGCAATGGCGTTAACCCTTATCTTGTCACTAAACTTGGACGCCAGTTCATTGGCCATCCATTTGGTGAAAATATCCACTCCTGCCTTAGCCATGGAATAGCCCAACACTCGTGAAATAGTCTGTTTGGCCGCCATGGAAGATATATTTACTATGGATCCAAAACCTTGTTTGGCCATAATTTCACTTAACACTATAGTTGGAATTACAGTACCGAACAAATTTATATCCACTACTTTTTGGGTATCTCCCAGCTCAATATCGTAAATCGTCTGATCTGGTTTTAAAGTAGCCCCAGGAATGTTTCCTCCTGCCAAATTTACCAGTCCGTCCAACTTCTTAAACTTGGTGATTATAGAATTCTTCAATTCGGTTAATTGCTTTTCGTCCATCACATCCAAAACGAACAAATGCGCACTGTTGGAAGCAATTGCATTCAATTCCTTACACTTTTCCTCCAGCTTATCCAAAGACCTGCCCAAAAGCAATACCTTGGCTCCATTTTCTACAAGATACTTGGCAATTGACCCTCCTAAAGTTCCAGTTGCTCCGGATAGGGCATAAATTTTATTTTCAATCGAAAAAAGTTCACTCATCAATTCTATTTTTTATAATTCTATTTTAACAAAACCCAAATATAACACAAGGGCACAATAATAAACATAATATCCAATATTTACCCTTGGCCAATTGCGCAAAGATTTGCCTAGTTCAGCCAATACCTTTACGTCTTAATGAAAATTTCAGGGTCTTATTTTTTAGCCATTTTATAACCTTCAATGGTTGTGTAATACTTGGTAATCATATTGGGCACCTCCCAAGTGGGCAATTTACCCTCTTCCAAATACCGTAAATAATTTTGGGTTACTTGGGCAAAATGTGCCTCATGACCAATTTTAAATTCATCGGGAATATTGATTTTCCACATATCCTCTGACACTTTTTCTGCTTTAGTTCCCGCAAATTTCGAGTTTATATGCAGTTCTATTGCCTCGGCTATGATATTATCAAAATTTTCCCCACCCTTGGATTTAATATATAAGGTAGGCTTATAATTTTCTTCCGCCCCCTGTTTAATGATAAGGTCACTTTTAGTTCCCCTCATAATACTATAATGGGTATCCCCTGTTCCTTCGGGCGCTTCATAATTCCATATCACAGAAACCTTGGCATACTTCCCCTTAATTTTATACAACATTTCCCCATTGCAGTACACCTCAAGTTTATCGCCATCCAAATCCTTTTTAAGGTAATCCGGGTAAGTTTCCAAACCGGTAACCCTTTTAAACTCTTCCAACGTCAAGATTGTTGGCCAACGCTTTGCATGAACCATTTCTATGTCCGCGCGGTTAATAATCTCGTCCGGGAAAAGCTCCCATTGCACTAAATCCACCAAATGGGTAGTTACATCTACAATTCCTTCACCCTCTTCATTCACATCAAAGAACCATGCCGGTCTCACCAATGGCTGTCCTGAAACGTACTTGAAAAAATGATGCACACTTTCCTTAATAATGGCCGGTTCCTCAGGGCTTCCTTCCAGCACTTGGCCAAATACATCGGGCAACATGGAAAACTGCCTTTGCATTCCAGTAGTAACCTCAAAACGCTCGGTCATAATATCGTAGATCATGACCCCCTTTTCCTCTGCTATTTTGAAGGCCTCCTCCAGTTTCTGGAAACCTTCCGGATTTATCACCAACGGCTTATCCGCATAAACGTTCAACCCAGCTTTTACTGCGGCCAAAATATAATCTATCTTTTTGGAGTTCTTACCGGCAACTACCATGACATTGCCAGGTTTTTGGGCAATCATTTTTTCCAAATAATCATCCCCGAAATAACTATTCACCTTCCAATGGGTAGGGTTTTCCGACCTTGAATTGTAGGCTTCAATTTTGTTCAAAAAATCGTTTACCTCCGGCCCTTCGGGAGCAAAAACATAAATGGTGGAATCTACTGCATTATACATTGTTTTTTGAACCAAGGCGGCATGAAAATGCCCTGGATCCAAAGTCATTAAACTTACCTTGTCAGGAGCACTATCAGCAGTTGCTTTCACTTCTTCTTTTTTTTGACCACAGCTAAGAAACAATACCAAAAGAAAGGTCGATACACTATATTTCATTTATTGATTTTTTTTATGAATAATGACAAACCCCTCCTTGGCTCAAGTTATTTTGACCAAAGGAGGGATTATTTTTACATCATTCAATATACAACATGTTTACTAAATTTTCACAAAGTCGGTCCCGTAAGGTTTTCTCTGTTCCCTGTGCAACATGGCGTTGGCTTCGTCATCATTAATAAACATCTCTTTCTCGTTGTCCCACTCCAATTTTCTATCGAATTGCATGGCAATATCACTGATCAGACAAGTTACACAGGCCTTATGTCCTTTTTCAATGGGTGAAATAGGTGCCTTACGCGTTTTAATGCAATCCAACCAGTTCCCGTGCTGATCATCGATCTTCTCCAAATTGATCTCATTCTCACCAATTACCGATTCCAATATTTTAGGATCGGAGGCATTAAGGGCTTTACTGCTCTTTTCCTGATCTACCGGATCCGAAGCAGAAGCCGTATAAGCACCTCGGGATACAAAGATCCAACCATCGGTACCTTCATAACGTATTCCATTGGTATAACCGCCACTGGTATAGACCGTAATTCCGTTGTCATATTCGTGTTTCACAAAGAAATCGCCATGTACATTCCACAGACCCGATTTCGGGAATTCTGCCAAAGCCTCCACTGATTTTGGCCCCGTTAGCTCGGTATCCATTCCCCATGCCGCTGAATCATAATGGTGTTGTCCCCAACCTGTGATCATTCCTGCACCGTAACTTCTTAGGCGAAGCCAACCTGGCCTACTATAACCCTGTTGCGGGTGTACACCAATTTC
Organism: Arenibacter algicola; assembly: GCF_018860365.1. Classification (GTDB taxonomy): domain Bacteria; phylum Bacteroidota; class Bacteroidia; order Flavobacteriales; family Flavobacteriaceae; genus Arenibacter; species Arenibacter algicola_B. Next base: position 165,546 of record NZ_JAHKPO010000007.1, on the reverse strand, counting down.
GGTATAAGGCACTTCTGGGGTTGACCCCAACCACATATCAAAATTTAAATTTTTAGGTACCGGCATTGCAGGTGCTTCCGGTCCGGCAGGATCTCCTGGAAGTCCGATCTTAACCGTATGTATTTTACCAATACGACCATTTCTGACCAGCTCGGCAGCCACCCGAAATTGGGGCATGGCTCTTTGCTGTGTTCCAACTTGAAGTATAACGCCCGTTTTTTGAACGGCCTCACGCAACTGTTGACCTTCCCTCACGGTTAGCGATGTAGGTTTTTGCAGGTATATATCCTTTCCAGCCAATGCCGCTTCCATTGCCGGCTGGGAATGCCAGTGGTCAGGGGTACTGATAACCACGGCATCTATGTCCTTATTGAGTAACATTTCACGATAGTCATCGTAGATTTTGGTATTCATGTATTTATCCTTCCCCGTTTTCTCCTTGTAGAACTTATCCACCAAAACCTTGGCATCGGCTGCCCTATTGGAATCCAGATCACATACGGCAACATAACGGGATTGGTCGAACCTGATGGTATCGTGAATATCATGGTCGCGGGCAATACGTCCACAACCAATTTGCCCAATATTAATCTTATTGCTCGGTGCGTTCTTGCCAAATACACTTGCAGGAACTATAGTTGGAAATCCAACTACGGCTGCAGTGGTCAATAGGGAGTTATTAATGAATTTTCTTCTTTGCATCTTTTTTGATTTTAATTTAATTCACAAATTATTTGGTTGAAAACATGGGTATTTCCCCTGTCCCCATATTTAATTATTAACAATTCTGGGCATCTCCGCAAAACTCTTCCAATAGGATTCCGCTTCCTCAGCCGTAAGTTCGCCATCAAAAACCACCATCCTATATTTTAGACTGTAGTCTTCATTGGGCTCAATTTTCCATTCCTGGTGACGTATCGGGCAAAATTCGAAAAACATATCTCCCCTGCCCCCATTTCCATCAATGGGCCATATACGCATTGGCTCTGGGTGGGACCTATTTTCCGGGTAACTTAAAAACAAAACACCATTGGTTCCCTTACCATCTGCAGACTCCCCGGTTACCATACACCAGCGGGCGTTGGTACCATCAGCGGTGAGACGATCGTTGCCTTCCGAAGTAAGCACGGAACAATTATCCTTATGCCAGCGTTCCGTAAAACGCATTCCTAAACCTCCTCCATAGCGATAGGCTTCAAAAAGAATACCGTTCTTTAAGGGGGAAGAAAAATTAGATGTGTAATCTACCATATACCTATCCGGGCGATCCAAGTCCCACACCTTAACGTCCAAATCTTCGTTCAAGGCTATTCGGTTATCCTCGGAAGCTTTCAAGTTAATATGTTCTTGACGGGCGTTGAAGCCCCCATATACGTCCCCAGAATAAGTGTCATTAAAATCCTTAAATAGGACCGTCCCTTGGCGTTCCACCAAATTCCAAAAGTCGACGCGTTCCCCCTCGATCTGGGTATGTGTCCACGGCCCCCATATGCCATAATGATGGTAATGGTCCGGAGGTTGAATTCGGCTAAGGGTATCTCCCGAGGGAGAAAGCAAAGGATGGAGGTATCCGGATTTCCGAAAGATGGAATCCACACCCTCTGGAGGATAGGTCATTCCATATCTATAGGTTAGCAACGGAACGGAACCTTTCAACAATTGAAGGTTTCCATTGCTTTTATCCGCTTTCACTCCTTCCGAGCCCTGGGTTTTAACCTCTTCCTTTACTATTTCATAAGAACTGCTATTGTTGGGCGAATGAACAAACCATAGTTTATTTTGACCCTTATCAAATTGAAAAGGTATCTGTTTGCCATTATTCTTCAAAGCCAAATTACTTTGGTCGCCCACATCTCCCAACCCTAAAGTATCAACTTTTAAAGAAATTGGAGAGGCTTGAGTAATTCCATCCTTCTCGGCTATTTCAAACTTATACACTTCTTTGTTATTACATGAAAGTAACAACATTAAAATATAACCAAGAAATACATACTTCATTTAAATAGGTTTAAAGGATGGAATTTACAAAAAACTAATTAACTCAATTCTTCTAATATTATTCAGGGATAGTGGTCAGGGGTGGAATATTATTTTCCGCTCCGGGATATCCTTCGTTTTGATTTATTATCCCTTGTGTATTGGCATTAATTGCCGAAGCAGGGATTGGCCACAACACATGATAAGGACTCATGGTATATTCATCACCGTGAATAGTTTTCACACCCTTATTGTAAAAGTCGGTAACCTCCATTATTCGGTCATACCAAAAATTATCGGTAGAGAAATTATCCAAACTATAGGTCTTACCATTATATGCTGCTTTACCCGTCTTAGCAAAAATATAGGCAATGCGTGTGAGTTCAGTTTTCCTTCCTTCCTCATAATACAATTCACGTGCACGCTCATCCAAGATATAAGCTATATCCACATCGGTAGCAGTAATTTCATCTGCCTCCGCCCTTCTTCTCACAACATTGATATCATCTGCCGCAGCACCTAAATTTCCTTTCCAGAAGTAAGCCTCGGCCCTTAACAAATATGTTTCCGCAACCCTATATACATACCAATCGCCGTGACCTCCTGCTGGTTTTACATTTAAAGGATCTGGAACAAAAAATTTATAATGTGGAAAGCCATACCAATTCCTTATAGTATCTGAACAAAGTGGAGTTCCATTGGGCAAATAAAGCTCCAAATTCTTTCCATAATAAGAGTTTCCAGAACTTTGTAGACTAGGTGCATTGTACACTAAATCTTCCATATCGTACCAATTACCCAACTTATGCCGTTGGTCATTATTTGCATCTTTCCAAATCTCTTTGGTACTATAATGTGTACCCCTATTTCTACCAATACCCCTACCTATTGCCGTAACTTGATCAATATCTATCCCTGGGGCATCGGACATACCATTCTGGCCATCCGGAGTGTTAATAAAGCGCCACCAAAGTGGAACTGCTTGTCTTTGAATACTGGTGCCACCTGCATAGTCACCGTTGTCCTCATAACCCAACCTATCTATAACAACCAATATTCCCTCAGTGTTACCCGGAATACTTTTGTTTTCCACTCGATGTAAATCCCAAGTTACATCCTTTGCTGCATTACCTGCATCAATGCCAAACCTATCCGTGGTAAGTGCATGTGTACCCCCATTGATTATTTGGGTAGAGGAAGTAATAGCGGCATCGAAATCACCAAGAGCAAGGTTAACTTTTGTCAGTAGATGCAAAACTGCATCTTTATTAATATCACCGTTGTTGGCAACTGCGTTCACCATAGGAACCGCTAGATTGAGGTCCTCCTGCATTTTTTTTAGGATGGTCTCTCTAGCTGTGGTAACAAAATCCAAGCGTGCCGAGGTAATCTCTTCCAATATTAAGGGAACATCCCCAAACTGCTGTGTCAACCTATAATACCTATAAGCTCTATGAAACAAAGCACGACCCAAAATATCATTTTTTTGCGCATCACTTTCAAACTCTGCGTCATCCAATCTTCCAATAACGGTATTGGCATATTTAATTCCTTTATAGAATTCCTCCCAAAACCATCCTATTCGGTTAAAGTTGGCACTATTCAAGTTCGCATCTGGCAAAATCAATAGATTTAAATCCTGGGCAGGACCTGATTTATCCGTTGTTCCTTCCACTGAAACCTCAGAAAAGATATTCTCTGTAATCATTGGTGCACCATCTCCATAAAACTCTGCTCTTAAGTTTCTCATAGCCTGTGACAAAAGGCTATTTAATCCTTCCGGCGTATTTAGGGCATTACTTGGAGTGAAGAACGATTGTGGATCTGCATCCAAGAATTCTTCCTCACAGCCCGTAAAGGCAAAGGCCACAATTAGGGTAAAGCTTAAAAAGGCTTTTCTATAGTTGTATATAATATTTCTCATCGTTATATTTTTTTTATTAAAGACTTAAATCAATTCCAAAGGTGAAAAACCTAGGTGTAGGCAAACTTGGATCAGTACTTCCATTGGAATTTCTTCCGTCTATGTTGGTTGGCTCTGGATCGTAAAAGTCCCAATGAGGTGCATAAACCGCAACATTTCTAGCGTTGGCATATAATCTAAGACTCTGCAAAGACAATTTTTCAAGAAGGGGTTTTGGAAATCTATAAGCAATGGTAATATTACTTAAACGTATAAATGAAGCATCTCTCCAAATGGCAAAATTAGAACTACCATCACTTGAAAACAATCTTGCATAATCGTTAATTGGATTATCCGGTGTCCAAAACGGGGTTTGAATGGAGTTGGTCCTATCTATAAATCCGTTTCTGTTTTTTGCTTCATTAAACACTCTTTTCTGACCCCAATTGGAATAAACCTCAAAGGAAAAATCAAAATTCTTTAGCATCGTGAATCTATTGGACATCGCCCAACTGAAACGCGGTGATCTATGTCCCTGGAAAACATTATCATCCACGGTAAAATCCCCACTGTTATCAACATCATTTATTTTCCAATCACCTGGAAAAACGCCATACTCAGCAGCTTGGGCAGCTTCATTGGTCTGCCAGATACCTATGGCTTCCTGACCCCAAATAACATCAGTGGCCTGTCCTATAAAACGCTGATTTGTAATGTCATCCAATTCATTTCCATTTTCATCAAGATCTCCATATAATTTCCTGATTTTGTTCCTGTTCAAAGAGAAATTAAAACTGGTATTCCATTGGAAATTCTCCCTGTTATAATTTTGGGTGGCCAAGGTAAATTCGAGACCTTTATTTTCTATTTCTCCCAAATTGGTAGTTACATTGTTAAAACCAATAATATTGGGCAACTCCCTGGTAACTATAAGATCATTGGTAATATTTTGGTAAGCCTCAATAGAACCTTCCACCACTCCGTTGGCCAAACTAAAATCCAACCCTAAATTGGTAGCCTTGGTACGCTCCCATCTAAGCTCTGTATTTTCCTGGGTTCCATTGTCGAATGTAGGCACGGTAATAACATTGCCTCCGGCATCCACATTTAAATATTTGTTTGCACCAAGCCTAGATAATGCAGTAAACCTTCCAATATCCCTATTCCCGTTTTCCCCATAAGACAATCTAAGTTTTAGGAAATTAACAAATTCCGAATTAAAAAAAGATTCATTGGAAATGGTCCAAGCACCTGCTATGGAAGGAAAATATGCTCGCTTATTGTTGGTTCCAAAGGCCGAGTAACCATCCCTACGCATGGTCATCGTTAAAAGGTAGCGGGAATCGTAATTATAGTTCAATCTCGTCATTACTGCATCGCCCGTACTTGTTTCATCCTCACTATCCACTGTTTGCACGGTACCCAATTCCAAGGCACTATAGCCCAAGGCATCACTAGGCTCAAATGTATTGGCTCTGGCACGGGTGAAATAACTTTGATATTTTTCCCCATACACCAAAAACATTAAATTAAAGGAGTGCTTATCTATAGTCTTGTCCCAACGTAAAATGTTATCCAACTGCCATTCGTTAATCTTGGTCACCTGTCTTTCAGCAGAACCTACTACGTTTTGTGGGCTAGCTGCAGATGCATGATTGTAATATTCCCGAAATTCCAAACGATTGGTATACCCTACTTCATAGGAGAAACCCAATGGCAATTTTAATTTGGCATACACCCTAGAATTAAAGGTATGGTCCAAGTCTATACGATCATTAAACTTTTGAGCCAAAAATGCGTTAACTGCACCCGCCCCGTTATCGTCCTGAGGACTTAAGCGTATATTGCCTTCATCATCGAATTCCGAACCCCAAGGAGAAGATCTTTCTATTTGACCACGGTCTGCGGCAATAAAACCTTCATTACGTTTTGCAAATTGGGTATTCATTCCAACAGTCAGCCAATCGGTGATCTTAGCATCCAAATTTAATCGCGATCGCAATGCCTCAAACTTTTCTCCGTTAATTATACCTTCATTGGAGGTTCTACCAATGGACCAATAATAATTTAACCCACCGTTTCTTCCGGAGATACTGGTATTGATATCATTTCGAAAACCTTTCTGCATTATCCTATCGTACCAATTGATACTATTTCCGGCCAAATAATTTTCTATTTCTACATCCTGAAAACCAATTCTGTTCAACCAGGCCCTAGTGGGGTCTCCAGCAGATCCATCATAGGCCAACCATTGATCCAAGGTTACACCAGATGGCAAGTTGTTGGGATCATCATATCTTCCCGGATTATCTATAGTATTCTGTGGATTGATACTTTTGAATACTTCAGTTCTCCAGTTCACATACCCTTGTGCATCATATGGTCGCTCCTTATAGGCATCAGAGGCCATTCCCACACTAGTATTGATATTAATGGTAGGCTTATCACTGGCACCTCTTTTTGTGGTCACCAAAATAACACCACTTGCCCCCCTTGCTCCATAAACGGCGGCAGAACTGGCATCTTTCATCACATCAAGCTTATCGATATCCGAAGGAGCAATATCGGATAGGTCACCATTATAGATCATTCCATCTACCACTATCAAAGGACTTGAACCCGCACTAAGACTATTGTTACCACGGATTCGGATTTGACTAGTACCTTTAGGGGAGGCAGAAAGCCCTATACTAAGACCAGCCACATTCCCTCTCAACACGTCTGTCACTGAGTTGGTAGATTGGTCGGAAAGTGCGGCTGCATCAACTTGTGAAATAGCCCCTGTTAGATCCTTTTTCTTAACTGCACCATAACCAACTAGAACTACCTCATCCAAGGTAGACGCAGTAGATTGCATAGTAACATTAATTTGATCGTTACCATTAATCGGTATTTGCTGCTCTTCAAAACCAATATAACTAATAGTTAAGGTGGCATTTTGGCTGGCTACCTCAAAACTAAAATTTCCATCAAAATCAGAAACCACCCCATTGGTTGTTCCTTTTTCAATAATGGATGCTCCAGGCAGAGGAACACCGAACTCATCTACTACAGTTCCCGAAACGGTAAAACCATCTTGTCCATAAGCGGACATTGATAATAATGTACAGAGAAACGTTAGAAGTAATAACGTCCTGCACCTAACTTTTTTAATTAAATTTTTCATACATAAATGTTTAAAGTTGGTTAGTTATTGAATATTAGTCATGGCTGCAAACCCAAATCATGATTACATTCCTGACAAATCTAAATAATTGCAACTTATTACGCAACCGATTGCGTTAATATTTTAATGTTTTTAAATCAAAAAAATACTTTTTGTGCAATTAATACCAATATATATACGCAAATATGTATTTATTATGGTTAATTCATGATTTGAATTAAATAATTATATATTATTCGTATTATTGTTGCAGAGTTTGTGCAACAATTAATAATATGGACAAGAGAATAACCATTTACGATCTGGCAAAAACGCTGGGTGTTTCGGCCGGAACCGTAAGCAGGAGTCTAAACGACCATCCATCCATAAGCCAAAAAACCAAGGATCGTGTAATTTCAAAAGCCAATGAACTGGGCTACAAAACCAATAAATTTGCAGTAAACCTCAGCAAACAGAAGTCCAATACCATTGGAGTCATTGTCCCCAAGCTCAATTCTATTTTCATGTCCACCGTTCTTGCGGGGATTGAAAAAATAGCCAATGAGGCCGGCTATAATTTGATTATAAGTCAGTCTTTGGAATCTATGGAAAAAGAAAAGTTAAATGCAAAAACGCTCTACGATAGTGGAGTTGATGCCCTTTTGGTATCCTTGGCCTACGACACTACCGACTTTGATCATTTTGCAAATTACATTAGAAACAAAATACCACTTATCTTTATTGATAGGGTGCACAATTTGCCCAATTGTTCCACCATAATAATAGATAACAAATTGGCCGGATTTGAGGCTACAGAGCATTTGATAACACAGGGCTGCAAAAATCTTCTGTATATTAGCGGCAATCTAAAACGTAACGTTTATTCCGAGCGACTGAAAGGATTTAAAGAAGCTATGGCCAAACACAATTTAAAATTTGACAAGGCCAATTTACTGGAATCCGATCTTGGCCCAAGTAGTGTTAAAGATGTGATTGCGCATATCAAAAATAATAACATACCCATTGATGGACTGTTCGTAGCCAACGACACTTTTGCCGCCCATTGTATTAAAGAATTAAAAAAAGAGAATTATAAAATTCCCGGTGATATTAAAATAATTGGATTTAATAATGACCCTATCTCGGAATTGGTCACCCCTACCCTTAGTACTATAAATTACCCAGGTTACGAATTAGGGGTTTTGGCCGGACAAAGCGTTATAAGCCATTTAAACGGGGGCATAGATTTGCATCCTGCAAATTCCATTACCCTAAGGCATAAATTGATCATAAGAGAATCTACACTTTAATAAATATCTAAAATGAACAAAACAGTTTACTCATTAATTACATTCCTTTTTGTTGGAACAATTTTCGCCCAAAGCATAGAAGAATTACCAATAAATGACCAATGGCTCGCCAAGATAGAATCTTTGGCTCCATCCGCACCGAGGGTAAAGGCGGAAGTAAAGAAAATATTGGTTTTTTCACAGCACACCGGATTCTACCATTGGACCATTCCACATAATGACGAAATGCTGAAAATATTGGCTAGAAAATCGGGAGCATTTGAGATTACCATTGCCCACGACATAGATAGTTTTGATAAAAAAAACCTAAAGCAATACGATGCCATAATTTTAAATAATTCCAATCCGGCCGGACCTAAACGTGACTTGTTCTGGGACCTAATAAAGAAGAACACTACCTTGAATGACAACACCATAGCAAAAATGGCGGCAGAATATGAAAAGAATTTAATGGATTATGTTGCAAAGGGCGGTGGTTTAATGATCATGCACGGTGCTATCACTGTTCAAAACAATTCCAAGGAATTCAGCAAAATGACCGGGGGCAGCTTTGACTACCATCCAAAACAACAAGAAATGCACCTAAAGGAGGTTAATGCCAATCACCCGATGGTACAGGCCTTTAAAGGGAAGGGCTTTACCCACGTGGATGAACCCTATTTTTTCAACAATGCCTATTCGGACTACAACTTTAGACCTTTACTGTATATAGAAGCTGACAAATTGGAAGGTGTACGTAAAGAAGTTACGGATAACACCATCTACGTGTCCTGGATAAAACGACATGGCAAAGGCAGGGTATTCTATAGCTCCCCTTCACATAACGCACAGAGCATGGACAATCCGGAATTGCTTCAGTTCTTTTTGGACGGTATGCAATACGTAGTGGGCGACCTAAAATGCGATGATAGCCCTATAGGAAAACCTTGACCCAAACTCTTATCAATATTATAACATCAATAAAAAATGCGCATCTTAAAAGGATGCGCATTTTTTGTTTCTAGCTAAAAGTAGTAGCATTAAACAATCACTTCTAAAAGGTCTTATTTATTAAAATCGAAAAAGTTTTTGGCGTTGTAATAGGATATATCGGACACAATTTTTCCTAACAACTTTTCATCTGCCGGCAACTCACTATTTACCACATCCTTACCTATTAAGTTACACAAGATCCTTCTAAAATATTCGTGTCTTGGAAAGGATAAAAAGCTCCTAGAATCGGTCAACATTCCCACAAAACAGCTTAAAAGCCCCATATTGGACAACGTGTTCATTTGTTTTTCCATTCCGTCTTTCTGATCTAGAAACCACCATCCCGAACCGAACTGCACCTTTCCTTTAACGCTTCCGTCATTAAAATTACCTACCATGGTAGCTATGACTTCGTTATCGGCAGGGTTAAGGTTATAGATTATAGTTTTTGCCAATTGATCCGTTCCATCCAATTCATTTAAGAAACCGCTCAATGCACGTGCCTGTGAAAAATCACCTATGGAATCGAACCCGGTATCAGGGCCCAATTTGGACAATAGCCTTTTGTTATTGTCCCTAATAGCGCCAATATGGAATTGTTGCACCCAGCCTTTTTTATGATAACTCCTTCCCAAAAACAACAACACCTGTGCCTTAAAGTATTGGACCTCCTCCTCAGAAATAGCCTTCCCTTCCATTACTTTTTTAAATATACTCTCGGCATTAAAGGTACCTTCCCTGAAATAATACAATTGTTCCAACCCATGATCGGCCAGCCTACCTCCCTGTGCATGAAAATAGTCGATTCGGTTTTCCAAAGCTGCCAACAAATCGTTGTACGATGTAATACTAATATTGGCGGCCTGACCCAATTTTTCCATGTAAGCAACATAGGCACTCCCCTGCTCTATGACAAATGTCTTATCCGGGCGAAAGGTTGGAAAAACTTTTGGCGAAATCCCTTTTTGCTTGATGCTCTTATGAAATTGAAGGGAGTCTATAGATTCATCCGTAGTACATAAAGACTCCACTTTTTGTTGTTGCAACAATCCAACGGTATTGTGCGATGTTTGCTGTAGTATTGCCGAACAACGCTCATATATTTCCTCCGCATTATCAGGCCCCAACAATTCCTGCACCCCAAAATAGCGCTGCAGCTCCAAATGAGTCCAGTGGTACAATGGGTTTCTTACCGTATAAGGTACAGTTTCGGCCCATTTAAGAAATTTTTCTTTGTCCGTAGCATTACCGGTTATAAAGTGTTCATCTATCCCAAAAGCACGCATGGCACGCCATTTATAATGATCTCCCGCCAACCAAGCTTGACTTATATTTTCAAAAACCCGGTTCCCATCAATTTCTAGGGGAGGTAAATGATTGTGATAATCAATTATGGGCAATTCCTTTGCATAATTGTGATATAAGGTTTTAGCAAAATCGCTCTGCAAAAGAAAATCATCATTTATAAAAGTCTTCATCTTACTACCGTAATTTAATTTTAATTCTTAATCTACCTGCTTTATCCTAGAATAGGGATAAACTATCCTTAATTATTTTCCGATCTGCTCGTATAATTCCTTTTCGGTATATTCCATACCGTCTTTTGATTGGACTTCCCTAAGTTCCTTTATTTTTTCCGGTTTTAAACCCTTAGGGTTAACAGAAAATGCATTGGTCACATAGGATATTATATCCGAGATGTCCTTATCGGACAGATTCTTATTATACTTAAGGCCTGGCATTTGATGGTTCTCATCATACAATTCCCCTTTAATTTTCAGGGGACCTTTTAGGCCGTGAAGAATAATAAGCCCCAATTGTTCCAAATGTGTAGAAATATACTCAGACCCCACAAGTGGTGGTGCCAATCCGTGGATACCTTCCCCACTGGACGAATGGCAAGAGGCACATATTTGACGGAACAGGATGGCTCCATTGGTCCTGGAATCCGCTCTTGCAATTTTTGTTGAATAAATATAATTAGGTTTGTCGTTTCCTTTACGCTCAACGCTTTCAGTTGTTAGACTGGCAAGGTTCGAATCCTTTAGGTTTACAAGATCTCCAAGTTGGGAGTCAAGAGCCGTAAGGACATCTTCCGATCCACTAACAATGGCTTCCTGATATATTTTATTATCACTGTATTTATTCGACAAATCATAAATAAAAGAGAAAAACACTTCCTGATCGTATTTGGCCCAAATCCCCATTGTTGTTGAAAGGTACAAATCCAGCATGGGCTCATTCCTTTTCAATAGTTCGGCAAAAAGAACTTTTGCTTTGGGAACATTTTTTTCGGAAGCATATTCCTCCAAAAGGACAATGGCATGAGATGCAGCTTCAGGGCCACCATTTTGAGCCAACTCTTGTAGGAAGTCGAAAGAAAGGGCATTAAGGCCTTTTAAGACATAGAGAGCGTGCAATTGGGCCAATGGACCAGTATTGTCCAAAGCCATTTTTTTGAGTTCAGGCAAAACACTTTTGTCCTTATTTTGAATCAAATATTGCTGAACCCTATCACGTATCCAACCGTTGGAGTCCTTCAGCAACACTAACATTTGGGATGCAGATAAAGTCTCCAGGTCAGGAATTTCCCGTGCCGGCTTATCCTTACTCCGAACCCTTAATATCCTTCCATAATCCAATATGGTATCCAATTTTTTCTCGGCCGATATTTTCTTTAAATAAGGGCTCAAAAATGCATAATGCTGAATTACACCCCGGTGCATATCCACAACATACATATTCCCATCCGGCCCAGTGGATAAATTTACTGGCCGGAAACCTTCGTCCGTAGAGGCTAAAAACTCTTTTCCCTGCCAGGCTTGTTTGGCCTCAACACGATCTCCGTAAAAGGATAGGATATTTCTTTTTATCAAATTGGCCTCAGGTACGCAAACAAAGACATTTTGATCATAATCAGCCGGGAACATTCCTCCCCTGTAGACCAATGGTCCGCAGGCCGCCGTAACATTAACCAATAGACTATCCTGGTCTAAAACCCCCTCTTCATATCCCCTATTCACTGAGGCAGCATGAAGCGGATAAACACGTTGATCTTTGGTCAAAGTTTCATCAACACCTTTTCTTGGAACAAAATATTTATTGCGGACCAACCTATTGGGCAGTATATGATCGCCCAATAATTGGGTGGAATTATTATTGTAATAAAGCCTTCCAAAATTATCATGGGAAATACCCCACTGCCCTCTCTGGGTAGTAGGTTCCTTATACCACACCCCATCTTTACGTTGGTATCTGAAATTAGATTTGGCATTGTAGATCCAGTTGTCCAAATTCATCATTAAACCATTTGGCTGATGTTCAGGATTTCCTACGGTTGCATAAAGGGAATCTACCAACACTCTGTTTACTGGTTTATCATTCTCAATTTCAACAAACCAAAGATTAGGTGATTCTGCATAAAGCAACCCACCATAAACAAGGGCCAAAGCCCTTGGCATAACCAAACTATCCAAAAAGGTTTTGGCATGGTCCATAATTCCGTCCTCGTCAAGATCCTCAAGGATTTTAATAGATCCACTAGGCAAATCTTCCCCATCACCTTCTAAATTGACCATAAATCCAGCCATTTCAGCTACCCAAATCCGTCCCTTAGAATCGAAATCTATGGCGACCGGTGCTGTCAAAAGGGGTTCGGACGCCACCATCTCCAGTTCAAAACCCTCTTCCACCCTATAATCCTCAAGGGAAATTTGAGGTTCCTGGTAAGATGGTTTACATGAAATAACGATAAGCGAAAGAGAAAGGAAAAAACAAAATGATAATCTCATTAATATTGGAGGTTTGTATTCTGACATTTTGACAAGGCCACTAAATTAATACAGAGGCATTTAAAATACTAATGGATTAATATATATTTGGCAAAAAACAGACTATCCGAACAATACTTTATGATATTTGGAGAATATTAGGGTTATAACACCTAAGTTCCAAGGCCAAAGTTAACGGCATGCAAAGTGCGCCATGCCTATTAATAGTGCAGCAAAACTATAAAATTGAAAACACAAGGAAACCCTACCCTTCAATTTCTTGGGCCAATTCCTTGATCTTTACATCTGTCAAGGGCTTGGCTATAAAACCATTGACCATGTCATATTTTTTGGCGCGCTCCATATCCCTAGAATCTACAGATGAGCTTAAAATATATATCCTAATCTCCCTTTCCCGGGATATTTTACCAAACTCATCCAAAAACTCCCATCCGTCCATTATGGGCATGTTCAAATCCAAAAAAATAACCTCGGGCAACCCTTCTTCCGATTCAATCAGAGGTGTTATTACATCCAAAGCTTCTTTCCCATTTTGACAGACTAGAAAATCTGAAGCGAAACTATTATTCCTTAAAAGTATTTTAGAACCAAAAATAAAAATAGGATCATCATCAATGATGCATACTGTATTAATCGTCATTCCTGTAAATATTGTTTATTCTTGCATTTATAAAATGCATTTCTTGTTATCCTATAGAATTTGTTGGTTACTAATATAATTTATTTTTCCCAAATAGGACCTCTAATGTTTATTAACAAATTGTTTAAAGTATACAAAACAGCTTTATATCCTATTAGAATCACTAACCGCAAGATTATACACTATAAAGCAATTCGAAAATATGCGGTGAATTTGGTACCCTTATTTAACTCACTTTCAACCTCGATCTTACCTCCCATAGCTTCGATCTGATTCTTACTGATAAAGAGTCCGATGCCACGTGCTTCCGGGTGACTGTGAAATGTTTTGTACATGCCGAAAAGCTTGGAGCCATGCCGGTCCAAATCGATCCCAAGGCCATTATCCTCAAAACTTAAAAAAGCATATTCCCCTTTTACTCCACTGGAAATTTTCAACTCTGGCAGTCTTTCTGGAGATCTATATTTTATAGCGTTGGTAATCATATTTAGAATAATACTCTCCAAATAGGCATGTACTGCCATTACATTAATATCGGCTGCAACCTCCAAATAGATTTTAGCACCGTTTTTCTTAACCAATGGATCAACAGTCTTCATGGCTTTCTGAACCCTTTTTAATAGGTTTTGAGAGGTTAAGGTTGAACTCACCTGAGAATTTATCTCCACAATCTCACTAAGCTGATGAATAGTTTCGTTCATATTATCCGAAACGACCTTAATATTACGGCAGTATTCATTTTCAAGTACTTTGGGATCATCTTGCAATGCCAGATCCAAGAGCATGGAAATATTACTGGTATGCGATCTTAAGTTATGGGAAACGATATGTGCAAAATTCGTAAGGCGGTTGTTGTGCTCGGTTAGATTTTCGGTCATTTGTTTTTTATCAGAAATATCTTGGATTTGGGCCACGAAATGCATGAGTTCACCCCTGTCACTCTTTACAGCAGCTACTGCCTCAAAAATCCAAATATAATTTCCGTTCCTATGCCTGCAGCGCTTCTCCATTTTAAATCCACTATTTGTAGCAACGGTCCTTTCAAACATTACTTTAGCGGTTTCCACATCCTCTGGGTGCACAAAATCCGATATTGATTTTTCAAGAATCTCCTCTTCCCCATAACCCAATATCTCACAGATTTTTGGATTGGCCTTTCGCAATCTTCCCTCTAAATCTATGACAACCATTCCTATGGCTGCATGCTCAAAAGTTGTTCTAAACATTTCCTCACTAAAAGCAAGCTCCAATTTTAATCGCTTTTCATGGTCAATATCCTGCATAAGCCCAGATATCCGGATGCATTTCCCATCTTTAAATTCTGGCACTCCGATATTACGTGTCCAAAATATTCCTTTTGACTTACTTAAAATTTCAACTTCAAAATCGAAACTTTTGCCCTCCACTACCGCCAAATGCATAATTTTCGCAATTCGATCCTGGTCCTTTTTAAGGGCGTAATTGGCAATTGAGAATTCCAGATTATGTGGTTTATAGTTATCGGCCTCCAACATTTTTATGAGATTCTCACTCCAGGTCACCTTATTCTCCTGAGGTAAATACACCCATGAACCTATCTTCCCTATTTCATGGGAACGCTCCAAGAGGTTTTTATTTTCTATAAGTAGTAATTCGCTTTTCTTACGATCGGTAATGTCCTCAACCTGGGACAATAGGTGTATATATTCCCCCTTATCGTTTTTAATGGCTGATAAAGAGTGATTAACCCAAATAATATCACCATTCTTATGAATAAACCGCTTTTCTACACTGAAAGAGTCCCTTTTCTGGTCCCATACCTCGAACATTAAGGCCTGGGATTTTGCGTAATCGTCTGGATAAGTAATATTTACCAAGGTTAGTTTGCGCAATTCTGCCTCAGAATAGCCAATAATACGGCTAAGACTGCGGTTGGATTTCTGTAGGTTCCCATTTAAATCGATAAAGGCCATACCGTGCTGGGCATGTTCAAAGGTTTGCCTCATTTCCTCTTCCTTGACGGCTAAATCCTTTGTGGCCCTTGTCTTTTCGTCAATATCCTGAAAAAAACCATATAATCTGTTACATACCCCATCCACCATTTCCGGAATTCCTATCGTTCTGGACCAAAATATCCTTTGGGAAGTAGTAACCACCTTTAGTTCAAGATCAAATCCCTCTCCCTGTTCAACGGCCCTACTTAAAGCCTCTATTAGGATTTCCCTATGCTCCCCTTTCTGAAAAAAAGGATAAACTTCCTCTAAAGTAGGTTTATAATCTTCTGGAACCCCTACCATACTTTTTATGGTAGGACTCCAATAAACATTATTTGTACCCAAATCAAGCTCCCAAATTCCTATACGCACTGCATCGTTGATGCGCTGCATTACCTGGGCATTATGGGCCAGCAACAATTCATTTTGCTTACGCTCCGTAATATCCTGCACTTGGGAAACATAATGTATTACCTGCCCTTGATCGTTATGAATAGCAGACATAGATATGTTGGCCCAAATAACAGTACCGTCTTTATGTATAAACCTGTGATCTAATTTTATATTTTTATGCTTGCCCTGAAATAATTCTTCTATATACTTTCTGTTCAATTTTAAGTCCTCGGGATGCGCCATGTCAGCAAGGTCTAACTTTTGCATTTCTTCCTCGGTGTAACCGAAAATATTACATAAACTTTTGTTTGCCCTTAATAATTTATTTTCATTATTTACCAAGGCCATGCCCATGGCAGAATGATTAAAGGTTTGCCTAAACTGCTCCTCCCGAAATCTAATCTCCAATTGGACTTTTTTAATTTCATCAATATCCTGGATAAGTCCGTACAACTTTGCTCGCTCATTGCCCCTATGTTCGGAGACCCCTATTACCCTCACCCATTTTAAGTGACCGTTTTGCGTTTTTAGTTGTAATTGCTCATCAAACTCCATGGGCTCTGTAAGCGCCTTATCCACAATTAACTTTAAACGATCCCTATGCTCGCCTTCCATATAAAACTCCAATCCTTTTTCCAGTGTTGGACTAAATTCCTCGGATACCCCGTGAATTTGATTGGCAACCTTACTCCAAAAAACAGTTTCTTCCTCTTGATCAACTTCCCAATATCCGATTTTTGCTGCTTCACTTGACCGTTCAAAGAGATTCTTGTACTTCTCCAACAAAATTTCATTGACTTTACGATTACTTATATCGTAATGTATGCCCGAAACGACTTCAGGAAGGCCATCTGCACCGTATTTAGTTACCTCTCCACGACTTAGCACCCAAACCCAATGCCCCATTTTATGTTGCATTCTAAATTCTACCTCGTAAATACCACTTTCTTTAACATGATTTTCCAAGGAAATATCTATATTCCCTACATCTTCTGGATGAACCATATTTAAAAAGGTACCATAGGTTAATGGTTCCAGCTCGGCCAAGGTATATCCGAACATATCTGCCCATCTTTCATTACATATAACGTTACCTGTGACAAGATTACCTTCCCAGACCCCTATATTGGCGCCCTTAATTACATTTTCGTAATAATCCTTGTTGATCTGTAATTGTTTTTCGCTCTCCATGTACCTATCTATACATAGGGCTGCACCAATAAGACCTTGGCAATCTTGGGATTCGTCAGCAACCAGGCTGCCCCTGAGGTTTAACCAAATATAATGTCCGTCCACATGGATGAATCTTACATCTATGTTCAGTGGTTTATTCTGGGAATTGGTTATAAGGCCTTGGCAAGCACTTTGGACCCGATCTAAATCCCCTACATGAACCAAGGATAAAAAATCTATTTCAATGGCAGCATTTGAGCCTGAAGTATAACCGAGCAATTGGGAAAATTTACTACTGATAAAGCTCCTTTCAGGATGTGCTAAATTCCAGCACCATAAACCATCCATTAAACTTTCTCCTGCAAAATTGAAAAAATCATCTTCCTTTTTTAATAGATCGTTAAATGTATTTTTTAGTGCAGTAATGTTGTTTTTTGGCATAAAATACTCCTTAAAATAAAACGTGCATTCCCCAACCATTCTATGGGAGATGGAATTGCAATTTATATATTACGTAGAAATCCAATGAATTATTTCAATTCCCACTAAAGCTAATAACGCACAGAATGGTAAGGCGCTTTATTATATACATTAAAATGCTACTTGAAAGGAGAGGGGGGAGTACCTTGTAATCGTAACAGAATTCCCAATCGGTATTGGATCAATGCTATTATTGTGCTTATACCAATATAGTCAAATATAAACAATGAAACCGTTAACTCTAAAACGATTTCAAAATTGATAAATTATATCGATCTACTAATATTACTAAATAAAATCCATTAAATTTTCACCAACCGTCAATAATAAGATGGCCACAAAAAAGGATAGGTTAGTTCCAACAATGTTGGCATATCCTTTTTTATGGCCATTTAGACTATACTTTGTATTCTTAACATTAAGCAGAATTCCTACTTGCGTTAATGTTACCGTACAAAGACCTAATTACTATTTTCTCATACAATTCTTTATATTCCGATTCCCTACTCAATTGCTGAAGGGCAAATTGTTGGATTACCAATAAAGGCAACACTATGTTTTCCCTTATTTTAACCGATTCACGTGAAACCGACTCTTTCTCCATTAAGATCTTGGATTCAGAAATAAGTAACAGCATTTCTTTGGAAAGCAAATATTCCTCATATAGGATGTTCCAGAATTCACCATATTCCTCATCATCCTTCATATAGCTGGTCAGTTCAAAATAACACTTGGCCAAAGACATCATACTATTAAGCATCAATGCTTTAAACAACGGAACTTCTTTGAATAATTTTTTTATATCCTCCAATTTTCCTTGGTCCTTTAAAATCTTTATAGCCGTTCCAATTCCAAAATAACCCGGGACATTCTGTTTAAGCTGGCTCCATGAACCTACAAAGGAAATGGCCCTCAAGTCTGTGAGTTCCAATTTTTTCTTATGGCCTCTTTTACCTGGCCTACTTCCTATATTTGCCTTTTGGTAGTATTTTAAAGTACTCTTGTTTTCCAAATATGCAATAAACTTATCATGATTCTTTAAAGCATCGTATTTCTCGAAACTCAGATCGGACAACTCCTCCAATAATTGTCTTGATTCCTTGGAAATAACATTTTCCTTACCAAAAAAGTTATTGGAAAGTCCGGCCGTTAATAATTGCTCAGAATTATGAATAAACTGCTCCTTAGTGCCATAAGTACTGGTTATGGTCTGGCCCTGAATGGTTAATTGAATTTCATTATTGGCAATATCCTTGGTCTGTGCAGCATAAAATCTATGTGTTTTTCCTCCTCCTCGGGCCGGAGGTCCGCCACGCCCGTCAAAAAAGATAGCCTTTATATTATTTTGATCGCATACGGCAGACAATTTTTCCTTTGTTTTAAAGATTTCCCAATTTGCTTTCACATATCCACCGTCCTTGGTGCCATCTGAAAATCCGAGCATTATGGTTTGCTTATTATGGCGTTGGGCCAGATGCTTTTTATACTCTGGAAGGTCAAACAATTCGTTCATTGTATTTTCAGAACTTTCCATGCCTCTCATGGTTTCGAACAAAGGAATAATATCGAAGGTAATTTTATCCGAATCCCAACCACACCATCTAAATAGTCCGTAAACAAAAAGTACAGAAAAAACGCTCTCGGAATTACTAATAACATATCGGTTACAACCCTCCTCACCATTTTTCTCCTGAATTCCCCTTAATTGTAGAATATTTTGAATGGTTTCCTTAACAATATCCTCCTCATAATTCTGGACTTGCAGATCTATATCCTTATGGATTAAAATATCTATTAATTCCTGCCTATCCAATTCCCCTATACTTTCTGAAATTAGTCCGTTGGCCTTTAGAATAGCCTCTACAACCTGGGTATGAACGCTATGGTCCTGCCTAATATCCAAAGTGGCAAAATGTGTCCTGAAGATCTTAACCTTGTCTATAAGATGATCTAAATCCTTTAGGTATAACTTGTGGTATTTATTAATCAATATCGACCTAATTTCAAGAAGGGGTTCTATAATTTCATCGTAGCGCAACACTTTGGTGGCATCGAACATGGTATTGTACAAGCGCCCCCTTAAATTGGAAATTACATCTTGAAGTTCCCTAAAAGTTAATTTTTGCTGTAAGTTTTTTACATCGTGATAATAACATTTCATTAGGGTAATACGTAGCTCGTCGGCCACATCCTTGGTAATACTGGAAGTTACAAAAGGGTTTCCATCCCTATCCCCACCGGGCCAAAACCCAAGTTTCATGATGTTGTGATTATTAAAATCCATATCGCCAATATTATCCTTGATGTAAGCATAAAGGTCCCCAACAGCATCATAATAAACATTTCGTAAAATGTATATTATATTTTTGGCTTCATCCAATGGAGTAGGCTTTTTAGCATTGATCAAGGAGGTTAGTCCCAATTGTTGAAGCACAAGATCAATGTCATTGATCTTGTTTTCCAAAATAAGACTCCTTAAATTACTAATGATATCCAATACAGCAGGGGTATAAAATTGGGTAGGGTGCGCCGTTAAAACGATACGTGCACTAAAGGTGGACAATTTTTCCGAAATCTGGTCCCAACTTTTATTTTTGTCCACTAACTGAAAATAATCCCCAATAGTCAGGGAACTACTGTGTTTCTGAAGCTTTGGGAAAGCCGCATCCTCAACACTGTCATACAACACCACCTGTCTTTCCACGTACTGAATAATCCGGAACATAAAATCTATCCTATCCTTTTCCGAATCTATCTTGGCATAGTTTTGAAAGAAAGCGTCTAAAATTTCCTGTGGATTTTTCCCGGATTTCAACCCCTTTTCGGCCTGATCTAACAATAATGGAATCAGCATCCCAACATTTTCAATATTTTGGTATGGCAAATTAAGAAACAAGCTATTATAAATATTGAACTTGTTCTGGACTGATTTTTTAAATTCGTCTAATCTCTCTGATTGAAGCATACGTCTTTAATTACATTCTACATAAACATCCTCCCTTAATTTGGGAACATGAATTTCAAACATTAAATATCGGCATATTTTTAGATTTGAAGGAGGAATTATGTGCCAAACATCAAAATTTAATAGGGACACCTCATAATCAGTTGACTTGACAACAATAATTTTCACAACGCAGGGTAACAAGGTACATTTACATTGTAATAATAAAAAAGTAATTTTTTCATTTTCATATAGTGTTCTCGTAAAAGAGCTTTGCCTGACCGGCAAGGCTCTTTTTAGTTTGGGCCAAATTAAACTCCAACACCCTAAAATAATCAACATATTAAGATCTTCCTTGTGTGTGCCTTTAACTATCCAATGCGCTCTATTCCCGCACCTATAAAATGGCTAATCATGCAAACCTTTGCATAATTAATATTTCCCTATCTTTCGCATTATCAATATTTTATTGTTTTTTTGATTAGCCCCTTCCGCAATAATTATTTATGATTATCCAAAAGTTTAAGCGTATTTATCTTTTACATGAAAACGAATAAGAAATTCTTGTACTCCCTCCTTCCACTATTATGGATAACAGTTTTATCCGCCCAAAACAAAATGGAGGTTGACTATGTAAATCCACTGATTGGAACCCCATCAGCCGGCTTTATGGAAGGCAGGGATGGTGGAGGCACCATGCCCTGCGTGGGGACCCCTTTTGCAATGACCAATTTTGTGGCACAGACACGGGAAAATAAGATCAGTGAAATGCCATACTTTTATGAAGACAATACCATTCAGGGATTTTTGGCCACTCACCAACCTACGGTGTGGATGGGCGATTATGGCTACGTGTCCGTTATGCCTCAAGTAGGGAAATTAAAACTACTTCCCAAAGACAGGGCCTTGCCCTTTACCCATAAGGATGAAATATCCAAACCTAATTATTACAGTGTTTCCATGGGTGATAAAAGTCGAAAAATAAAAGGGGAAATAGCAGCTGCCTCCCGCTGTGGCATCTTTCAATTCACCTTTCCCAAGTCCGATGAATCCCATATCATTATCCAAGGTATTAATATTACCGAGAACAAAAAGGCGTTTCACGGGTATATCAAAATAGATGAAAATAAAAGAGAAATTACTGGTTACAATCCTGAGAGGATGTCTTCCCATTTAGGTCCTGAACTCAAAAACTTTAAAGGTTATTTTATAATTCAATTTGATAAACCCTTTGAGCGATTTGGAACTTGGAATTCCTTTAGAACGGAGCCCGATATCATAGAAATGGGCAAGGAGCAGACAGGAGCCAGAATGGGCGGATACATTAGTTTTAAAACGGAAAAAAATGAAAAGGTCAAAGTCAAAATTGCCACTTCCTTTATAAGCTTGGATCAAGCCCGTGAAAACTTATCCAAGGAAATACCAGATTGGGATTTTAACAAAGTGGTAGAAAACACCCGGGATATTTGGCAAGAAAATCTTTCCAGGATTAAAGCAAATGGAACTACGGAAGATCAAAAAAACATTTTCTATACCGCCTTGTTCCACACCATGTTGTTCCCTAGGGAGTTTTCAGAGTACGGCCGCTATTACAGTCCGTTTGACGATAAGGTCCATGAAGGGGTTTCTTATAACGACTACTCCCTTTGGGATACATTTAGGGCCCTGCACCCCCTA
Source organism: Arenibacter algicola (assembly GCF_018860365.1). Classification (GTDB taxonomy): domain Bacteria; phylum Bacteroidota; class Bacteroidia; order Flavobacteriales; family Flavobacteriaceae; genus Arenibacter; species Arenibacter algicola_B. The sequence continues at coordinate 143,168 of NZ_JAHKPO010000007.1, read as the reverse complement.
CTGCATTTTACACAGCCAGAACGGGTTAGCCCTATGATACAATCCTTATTACAGATGTACCAAGAGGGAGGTTGGTTGCCAAAATGGCCCAATCCTACCTATACCAATATAATGACCGGCACCCATGCCGATGCCGTAATTGCAGATGCCTACGTAAAGGGATTTCGGGATTACGATCTGGATCTAGCCTATGAAGCCGTTAGAAAAAATGCCATGCACCCACCTTATAGGGACACCGAAAAACCTTGGGGGGATAGGGATGAGGGTACTCTCTACGAAGCAAGGGGCGGACTCACCTACTATCATTCCTTAGGATATGTTGCGGCAGATAAGACACGGGAATCCGTAACACGGACCATCGAGTTTGGAATAGACGACTATAGCATTGCCCAAATGGCCAAGGACATGGGTAAAATTGAAGATTATGAGCGATTAATGGGATGGAGCAAAAACTACAAAAACCTTTACAACAAGGAAACGGGGTTCCTTAATGCCCGACTATTTAATGGCGATTGGGACAAAAACGAACAGGAAGGGTTTACGGAAGGTGGGAGATGGACCTATTTATTTGGCGCCATGCACGATATTGAAGGAAGCATCGAACTCTTTGGCGGGAAGGAAAAGTTTGCCGCCAAATTAAATGAAAATTTTGATGGGCAACATTACCGACATGATAATGAGCCCGGACATCATTATGCCTACCTATTCAACTATGCAGGGCAACCTTGGAAAACCCAAGAGCTTATCCGCAAGCACACCTCTACCATTAATTATAGAAATCACCCTCTAGGAATCAACGGAAACGATGATTGCGGACAAATGTCAGCTTGGTACGTTTTTGGGGTTATGGGATTTTACCCAGTTACCCCAGGTACAGAAATATTCGCCATTGGGGCACCTCAATTTCCAGAACTCACCCTTAGCTTACGCAAGAACGGAGAACTAAAATCATTTAAAATAAAAACCAACAACCTCTCCGAAGAGAACATGTACATTCAATCCCTGAAATTGGACGGAAAGGTATTGGACGAACCCTTTATCACCTATACCCAGATAATGAATGGCAATGTCCTTGAATTTGAAATGGGGAAAAGCCCCAATACCAGTGCTTTTAAAAACAACTAAAAAAGGAGTATAGTTAATTTGGAGACTTGGCTATGAGTCCAAAACAAAATAAACGGATGGATTAATAATTAAAATCCATCCGTTTATTAATTTTATAAAAGTTCTTCCTATTGTTTTCCAGCTATTAACTTTAACCAAGCCATTATTTCTTGGGTATGGAGTTGGTAATCGCAAATCTCCGGTGGAATTCCTTTCTGTTCCTTTAATGATAAGGCGAATTCCTTTACTTCCTCCAAAGATTTAAAAGCACCGCTTTTGACCAATTTTTCTGATAAAAACAAGCCTATCAATGCCATGTCCGAAGGATTGAATTCAGGATGATATTGCACCCCAAAAAATGAACCTTTTTTAAAGTCGAATGTCATGGCCTGCACCTTGGAATGGGAATTACTGGCTAAAACAATGGCGTTTTCGGGCACCTTTGCTACTTCATCATAATGAATACACAGTGCTGAATACGTCTTTTGACGGTGGGAAGTTAACGGACTTTTCCTTCCCAGCGGGGTAAGATCAATTGGTTCGGAGATTCCAAACTCCAAGCCGTTCTTGCTAAGTGCCACCTTGCCCCCAGCTACTACAGTAGCTATCTGCATGCCCCAGCAGCTGCCGTAAAACGGTACACCGCTCTTGAAAACCTCAGAGGCAAAATTTAATTGCTGTTGAACATCAGGGATATCATCAAGGACACTAAGGGAGCTGCCTGTCCACAATACCCCATCATATTTTTCCAATTGTGCAGCTGTAGGCAATTCACTTGCCCCATCGGCCGGAAAGGCAAAATCTGTCTGTACCTTTGGGACCAAGCCCCTCAGCATTTCTTGGAACATTAGATGATATGGCTTTATCCCAAAAGCCCCCCTTTGCAGGCGTGTTTGTTCGTTATTTCCTTCTACAATTAACAGTTTCACGCTTACAGTCCATTTATATCTCCAGTTACCGCTACTCTAAAAAGTTGCTCCAAATCCTTTGCGTTAACAGGTTTTGCGTTGGAAGGTGTCGAGGGATCTTTAAAAGCCATTTCCCCTATTTCTTTCGCGTTATCAGTATTAATGTCTATATCTTTCAATGTATGCGGAATATTCAATTCTTTTCTCAGACCGATTATATAATCGATAATAGCATCGGTACCTTCCTTTTCCAATCCAAGGACTTTACTTAAATGCACCATTCTATCCTCAATAGCCGCCTTATTCTGTTTTAAGGCATATGGCAATATTATAGCATTTAACAAACCGTGTTGCTTATTGTAAATGGCTCCCAATTGATGGGCCACGGAATGCACGGAACCCAATCCTTTTTGAAAGGCCGTTGCCCCCATAGAGGCAGCTACCAGCATTTGCCCCCTAGCCTCCAAATTTTTTCCGTCCTTAACGGCTATTGGCAAATACTTGGCAATAATGCGGATGGCTTCAATGGCGATACCATCGGCCATAGGATGATACCCTGGAGCACAATAGGCCTCAATGGCATGCACCATGGCATCTACTCCGGTCCAAGCCGTAATATGTGGTGGCAGGCCCAAAGTAAGTTCGGGATCGGATATCACTATTGCCGGTAACATTTTTGGGTGAAAAATGATTTTCTTGGTATGCAATTTTTCATCCAGAATCACCGATGCCCTACCTACCTCCGACCCTGTGCCGGCAGTAGTGGGGACAGCTATAATGGGAGCAATTCCGGCAGGATCGGCATAACTCCAATTATCGCCCACATCTTCAAAATCCCAAAGAGACCTGGTCTGTCCGGACATAAATGCGATGGTCTTGGCCGCATCAATGGCAGAACCACCTCCAAAGGCTATAACTCCATCATGTTTATGTTTTACATAATGGGCCACTCCGTCAACAACATTCTTCTCGGTAGGATTTCCTTGCACATCACTGTATACCGTAAAATTTAACCCATCCTTTTTTAAGATGTTTATGGTATTTTCAACAATATTCAATTTCACCAAGCCCTCGTCAGTAACAAATAAAGGATTCTTGATCCCCAATTTTTGGCATGCCTGTGAGATTTCATTTATTCTACCATTTCCAAACCAGATGGTGGTAGGATAATTCCAATTTGTATTTGCTAATTGCATTAATTCTTATTTTTTAATTCAATAAATTGATTTATAAATTTTATTTCCCTTTTCTAAAATTGAATGATTTAACCCGGGTAACATGGTCGTATCCAATTTTTGATAATGTAACGCCCTTACCGGAATTTTTAACACCCGTCCAAGCCAAGGCAGGATCCAAATAATCGCAACGGTTCATGAATACGGTACCAGTCTCTATTTTCCTCCCCAAATCAATAGCCTTATCCATATCATTTGCCCACAGGGAAGCGGTAAGTCCATATTGGGAATCATTCATCAATCGCAATGCTTCTTCATCGCTCTTAACCTTCATTATCCCTACTACAGGTCCAAAGCTTTCCTCGGTCATTACGTCCATAGTATGATCCACATTCACCAGCACATGAGGGGATAAATAAGGGGTATCTTTTTTGGATGATGAGAACAAAGACTCCGGCACCAAGGATTTTGCCCCTTTACCCAAGGCCTGCTCTATTTGTTTTCTTACGTAATTGGCCGCATCGGTCTTTACCATAGGCCCCAAATTGGTCCCGGCATCCAAAGGATTCCCTAACTTGTACTGCTTTGTAAGCGCTACAAATCCATCTACAAACTTGTCGTAAAGGGTTTCATGAACATAAATTCTTTCGATACCGCAACAAGATTGACCGCTATTAAAGAATGCTCCATCTACCAAATTTTCTACACTATTCTCCAAATTGGCATCGGCCATTACATAGGCGGGATCTTTTCCTCCCAATTCCAAACCACAGGGAATAAACTTGTTCTGCAATGAATTTTGAACGGCTACTCCACCCTGCACGGAGCCTGTAAAGTACACCCCGTCTATACGGCTATCCGCAATTAATTGGCCTGTATTTTTATGGTTCAGGTGCAGTATTTGAAAAACGCCTTTTGGCAATCCGGCCTTGGCAGCTGCCTTGGCATAACGTTCCGCCACCAATGGGGTTTGAAACGAATGCTTTAAAATTACCACGTTTCCTGCCATTAAAGCCGGAACAATAGCATTTACAGAGGTCAAGAAAGGATAGTTCCATGGGCTCAACACACTAACAACCCCGATTGGAACACGCTCTACCCATCTTTTATCCGGATTCTCGGCATCTACAACTTTATAGTCGCCCAAAGCCTCTTCCGCCACTCCGATCATATAATGGGCGCGATCTCCAAAACCCTTTATTTCTCCAGGGGATTGACCCAATGGTCTCCCCATTTGCCAGGTAATTTCTAGGGCAATATCATTTTTATCCTGAACAATGGCATCCACGAAGGCCGTTATATATTTAGCTCGCTCGGCAATAGAAAGATTGGACCAAAGTGGAAAAGCACTTTCAGCCAAATGTAGGGCCCTTTCAATATCCTTTGGGCCATGTTCTTCGGCAGTATAATAAATAGTGCCGTCTATAGGTGATATGGTATTTATCATTTTTTTAAATTATTTCGAAATAACGTTTTAATTGCCAGTCGGTTATAGCTCCAAGTTGTTGTTGATCTTCCCATAGTCGGGTATACGCATAGTGATCCACAAATATATCACCAAACAGGTCCCGTGCAATTTTTGAATTCTTAAATTTCTCAGCAGCATGTGATAATGTCCTGGGCAACTGAAGTTCCTGGGAGAAGTCTACATCGTAAGCGTTTCCTTCAACTCCTTTTGTAGGTTCAATTTTATTCTCTATGCCCCACAATCCCGAACCAATAGCGGCTGCCAGTGCCAAATGGGGATTAATATCGGCTGCAGACACCCTGTATTCCACTCTTTGTGACTTTTCGGAACCAGGGATGGCCCTAAGGGCACAGGTTCTATTATCTAAACCCCATGAGGCCGCCGTAGGAGCCCAAAAACCCGGGATGAGTCGCGTATAACTGTTACATGTAGAGGCCACCATGGCCAAAAATTCGGGCATTAACTTTTGCTGTCCTCCAATAAACCAGCGCATCACATCGGACATGCCATTTGCCTTATTTTTATCGTAGAAGGCAGATGTACCATCAGTATTTTGCAAAGAAATATGAATATGGCCGGATTGACCGGGATAACTGGAAGACCATTTGGCCATAAAGCAAGCCATCAAATTGTTTTGTTGTGCCCAAACCTTTACGAAATTTTTAAACAATGCTCCATTATCGGCCGCCCTTAACGCTTCGGAATATTCAAGCGCCCCTTCCAGTACCCCTGCACCAGTCTCTGTATGCAGTCCTTCCAAAGGCATTTCCATCTCCTTGGAGAGTTCCATTATTTCATGATAAAAATTGGCATGGGTAGAACTTCGCAATATGGAATATCCAAAATTACCTGGGGTCATCGGCTCCAGATTATGATAGTTCTTATCGCGAACGGATTTAGGGGATTCATTAAAAAGGAAAAACTCGAATTCAAAAGAGGCACTTGCCTTAAGCCCTAACTTCCCCAATCTTTCCAAGGTTTTGCGCAGTATAGATCTTGGACAAACACTAGCAGCACTACTCTCGGAAAAATCCACCAAAAAAATAACGGACTTGAAGTCTTCCGTTGGCAACATTCTCATACTGGAGGCATCTATTGTAGCATTGGCATCGGTAAAACCGTCTGCCCAGCCAGTAAAGGAATCATTCTTATATAATACATCATTGGAGTCCCAACCAAAGATTACACTACAAAAACCAAATCCCTTGTCCAAAGCGGATAGGAACTTTTTGGAATTTACGTATTTCCCGCGGAGAACGCCATCGACATCAACAACGGCCAACTTTATATTTTCAATTTGATGTTCCTGTATATAACTTTTGACCGATTCTATGGTCATTTTTGGTACTTCCTTTTTCATAGGTTTATTATTATTGTTTTCTATTGGCCCAATGAAAACCTCTTAATGGAACGTAAGGTTTCACTTGACTACTTTCTGGTTGATTATTCTATTCTTATTCCAAGATTCAACATTATAGCCCGTTGATACATCTTCCTGTTTCCACAACTCCCATCCCTAAATAAAAATCCTCCATAAAATTATTGAATAATGCCCACCTCTAGCTATAAAATTTAGTTTTTTACGTTTGCTTTTTTTGCATCGTGTTCCAAGGCAAACTCTTCTTCTGGAGAGAGTATCAATCGATGCCTACCTTGTAGCCCAAAGTACACCAACCCAATGATCAAATACCCAATGGATATAAATACTGCCGTTCTATACGACTGATCCTGTAACTGAAAATATATGATTACACTGGCCAAGAAAATAGTGGACCAAGCACCTAGTTTTCCAAACGGGCTAACATAGGGTCTTTCAAGACCAGGCTTATTCTTCCTTAGCAACAAAAAGGAACCACATTGTAAAATATAGGAGAGCATGGCACTAAAAACAGCGATGTTCAATAAAGCACCCCCAATAAATACCTCACTTTCATTACCGGCTAAAAATTTGGTAACCATTAAAACCGTAAAACCAATGAGAGAGCCAAGAATCAATGCGGTATAGGGCGTTTTTCTTTTGCTATGGGTCAAGGACAATATTACAGGGAAATATCCGGCCCTGGACAAGGAATAAATCTGTCTGCCAAACGCAAAAATTATGGTATGAAAAGAAGCCAACAGGCCAATGGAGGCTACCAAGGCCAAGAGCTTGGCTATATTATCCCCATACAACACCTTAAATCCGTCCAATAAAGGTTCTCCAGACTGTGAAAGTGCATAGGACCCCAAAGGTATGGAGGCATTTAGCCAAAGGATTAAAAAGGCCGAAATAATCAAGGTGATGATGCCATAAGTCAATCCCTTGGGCATATCTTTTTTGGGATCAACGGATTCTTCAGCTGCCAAGGGCAACTGTTCAATAGCCAAAAACAACCACACAGCAAAGGGCATTGCTTTAAGCGCCCCTTCCCATCCCATTGGGAAAAGGGAACCTCCTCCTCCTTCCAAATGTTCTGCACTTCCGTCGGCGCCCGCCTTTATATCCAAGGCATAAGTCATAAAATCGGCACTTCCAATAGAAGACACCCAAAATATGCCCAAACATCCCAAAGCCAATAAAGTTAAGGCCACTGTAAAACGAAAAGATAACTCTACCCCCACAATATTCAAAAGGGTGAAGACCGTATAAAATCCGAACCACCAAAAAGGCAACATTTCTGGTGCCGTCTCAAAAATACCCTGCATATAATTACTAAGAAAAAAAACGATTACGGCCGGAGTAAGTATAAATTCCAAATTCTCTACCAAACCAGTAAAAAATCCGCCCCAAGGCCCCATGGCCGATCTGGCAAAAGAATAAGCACCACCGGTATGCGGCAAGGCTGGAGACATTTCTGCAACGCTCTGGGTAAGTCCAATGTACATTACGGCTACAATACAGGTAGCAACGAACATACCGCCCCATCCCCCAGATGCCAAACCGAGGTTCCATCCGGAAAAATGTCCCGATATCACGGCTCCTACACCCAAAGCCCACAAGGACCAAACACCTGCATGGCGTTTAAGTTCCCTGGATTCAAAATAGGATTTGTCCATTTTCTTGTACTTAACGCCTTTGCTCATATCTATTCTCTTGGTTTTTGGTTTGATTATACACTTCTAAGTTGGTAACTAATATACCATGAAATAAGAAAAATATCACCTTTTAAACTTGAAGGATTAATATTGTCAATAAAAAGACCATGGGGAGGAATCCCCATGGTCCGTAAGATTCATAATAAGTTTATATTAATTGAACATTTAATTATTACTGGCAACATCCCACCAAAGTAGGGTATTTAAATCGTCTCCCCCCATACGGGTAACGGCCTGCTGATAGTTGGCATTATTTGTTGATTTCACAGCATTTGGATACTGAAACCTCACCGGGACCTTTTTATCATTTACAGCATCAGGACCAGGTATTACTTCCGGCATTCCGGTACGTCTCCAATCGGACCAGGCTTCAAAACCGGTATAAAAGAGGGCTATCCATTTTTGCAAGGCTACTTTTTCCAGCTTTTCAGCGGTTGTTCCTGTATAGGCCACTGCCGTTTGTGCAATATAGGCATCCAGGTCAAAAGCTTGTAGGTCGGCAGCAATCTCGTTCCATCCCCCAGCAATTATCCTATCCAAATAATACGAAAAGGAAGCTCTTATACCATTTTCATAGTAAGTGGCGGCATCGCCTACAGTTATGAAATTTCTTTCCCTAGCCTCGGCCAGGATAAACTGAAGCTCTGAATAATCCATTATGATCGTCTGGGAAGCTGTTGGTGAAGCAAGCTCCACGTTACAGGCCCTGCACGCCAATAAAATCCCTATTCTGGAGATAAAATTGGACCCTACCTCATTGGGGTTTCCGGTGGGGCTGTACCCTAAGGCCGCCTCATCGTCCAAACCGTTGGGCATACCTACGTAATCATCCAAATTGTCGGAATAGATTCCTTTTCCGGAATTGGAAGTAGGCTGTGCAAAAACGATAAGTCTTCTATCATTTAGATCCTTCAATCTGGTCTCCAAGGTAAGGCTCAACCTAACCTCATCAAAACTACCGGATCGGGTATTATATTTGGGTTGTGGATTATCGGAATTCCACTGCAATAATGCTGCATCCCCATTGCTCTCAAATATGGGATAGGTTGTTGGATCTCCCATAATCTCCACCATACCGGCGGTAGCTTTGGATTGATCCACATCACTTATCCTCATTAAGAGACGAAGCCTGAGCGAATTGGCAAACTTCCTCCATTTCAATACATCACCACCGTACAATATATCCCCGGATATATTTTGAGTACCTGTCAATGCGGTGTTGGCGGCTTTTAGGTCGGCCAATAATCCGTCATAAATTTCCTGTTGAGGCGTAAACTCGGGTGTAATATTATCATCGCTGATCCCCTTTACAGCATCCGTGTAGGGGACATCGCCATAAGAATCCGTTAGATAGGAATAGATCCACGATTTAACGATCAGCCCAACGCCATAGTAATTCTGGCGATCCGGATTTTCCCTGGTATCACGAATAATATTCTCAATATCGCGCAGCCCGTCATAGGCATCGTTGTATGGATTGTCGGTCGGGGACCACTGGTATATATCCCCGGAGGTAAACTGCAGTCGAGCTCCATATTGAACTACTGTAAAGCCTTCTTCCCATCCTTGGTTACCCCAGTTATAGGCCATTTGTCTTAAAACCCCGGGCAAAAGCAGTTCCGAGGAAGCCTGCTCGGGAAAGTTGGGGTTTTGATTTATTTCCTCAAAGTCTTCCGTACAACCCATGAAAGCTGCCAAAAGAAACATCACGAAGAAACCCTTTTTTGATATATGTATGTTTTTCATCTTTTATGCAATTAAAAATCGATTTGTAAATTCAGAGTGTATGTTTTGGTACTGGGATAGGACATATTCTCTATACCGGGCTGCAGGGTACCACCAGCAACCGAGACCGTTTCCGGATCAAAATGAGGGTTGTCCGTCCAAAGTGCCAAATTTCTACCTGTCAGGGATAATCTTGCCTTACTTATGGGAAGCTTATCTATAATTTTCTTGGAAAGACTATAGCCCAAAGTTACTTCGCGCAATTTGGTATATGAAGCATCATATTTGGCCGCCTCTACATTATCCCGCTCATAGTAGCGGTTATTGTAGGTCCTAACATCCACGTTTATGGTGTTGGGCGTATATACCCCAGGAGATGTCTCCAATACCCCTTCTGCAACGATTCCAGTTTCCCTTCCTTCCAAAGTTTCCTTTAATTGCCCAGAAGTGGATCCTATCGTTTTGGTCCTGGATACTACTATTCCCCCTTGTCTTATATCGAACATAAATCCAAAATCCAAAGATTTATACTTAAAACTGTTGAGTATTCCCAAGGTATAATCAGGGGCATAATCGCCCTGATACACCAAATCGTCCGTCCTAATGGGGATACCACTGTTATTTACGATCATTTGGCCATAATACTGACTGTTCTCATCTTCTACGCGTTGGAATCCCCTTCCATAAATAGCACTGATGGAACCGCCTTCCCTAGCTTGGATAAAAACACTGTTCCTTTCTGTAAGCGTATAATCTATACCTCCCAGATCGGTAACCTCACTTCTGTTTCTGGAATAGTTGAACATAGTGTTCCAACTGAAATTTTCCGTCCTCACGGGAACAACGTTCAACATGGCCTCGAACCCATAATTCCTTACTTCACCCGCGTTGATCAACTTACTGGTATATCCACTGGAAATATCCGTGCTTATAGGTATGATCTGGTTCTTGGTACGCCCATCGTAATAGGTAGCATCCAAATTCAGCCTACTTTGGAACAAACGGATATCGGCACCAATCTCATAGGATGATGTAATCTCAGGTTTTAAATCGGCATTGGGGATCAAAGAGGATTCCGTTAAAATTGGATTATCCCCAAAAGGTGTTTCATTGGTAAAGAAACTGGACAACTTATAAGGGTCCGTATCATTACCCACCTCGGCATATGCCGCCCTTAATTTTGCAAAGGACACAAATTCCGGCATTTTAAAAATATCGCTAGCTATGGCACTCAAGGTAACCGAAGGGTAGAAATATGAATTATTATCCGTAGGCAGTGTACTGGACCAATCGTTACGTCCCGTTACATCCAAGAAAAGCAAATTGTCATAGGCAAACCTGGCAAAACCATAGAGACTGTTTATCCTCTTCTGTTCGTTGTTGGTATATACCTCCAGCGGTCTTCTGGTGTTATTAAAGGAATACACGCCGGGATTGATCAACTGCGGGGCAACTGTCTGTGTATACTCCTGTTTCTGACGAAATTGGTTGCCACCGGCAGATATATTTACGTTCCATTTTTCGTTGAAGGTCTTATCATAGGACAAAAGGAAATCCGTATTGGATTCTTCAAAAAATACATTGTCCTCCCTATAATAACCTAGAGGGAAACGCTGGGTACTAAACGCTCTTTTCTTGGTCCTTAGATCTCGATAAAAATCCCTCCCGGTCCTTACCATTAAACTCCAATTATCGTTTATGGTGTAATTGGCACTAATATTTCCATATACCCTGTCCTTGTTCTGTGAATTGGTATTCTCATATACGTTGAAGAAAGGGTTGTCGTGATAATTGTAATTATAGTTGAACTGCTGAAGATTTTCCCTGCCGGGCATCCAATAATCCCTCATACTATTGGTATTCAATTGCCTTCCGTACCAAATAAAGAGATACATGATACTTTCCGTACCATAGCTTAGGGATGGCCTATTGTCACTATCGGATTTTATATAATTTACATTGGTATTGATCGTTAATTTATCGGTCAGGTTAAGGCCTGTATTCAAATTAAAGCTATTTCGCCTTAGGTCCGTATTGGGTACTATGCCCTCCTGATCCAAATTTTGGTAGGAGAACCTGATATTGCCCAAGTCTCCAGATTTGGAAATGGCAATGCTATTGGTCTTTGTGTATCCCGTATTAAAGAAATCCAAGGTATTGTCCGGCATGGACACCCATGGTGTAGGGGTAATTGGCGAATCGCTCACCAGGTAGTCTCCTCCCCTTGTTCCATCGGCCCTAGGTGAATCAAACTGTGGGATCATTAGCCCAGTGTCCAATCTTGGCCCCCAACTTTCGTCAACACCATCGGCGATACCACTTCCACTTCCATCAACAAATGCAAACTGCTGGTTGTTACCTTGACCGTATTCGTTTTGCCAATCTGGCAATAACAAAACACTTTCCATTGTAATTCCAGAATTGATGCTAACTCCCAATTGGCCTTTTTTGGTATATCCCTTTTTAGTGGTTATAATAATGGCTCCGTTAGCAGCCCTGGCCCCATAAAGTGCCGCGGCGGCAGGACCTTTTAACACGTTGATGGATTCTATGTTCTCAGGATTTATTTCGGAAGCCCCATTTCCGTAATCCACATCCTGTGTTCCAGAACCGCTGGAACCTACAATTTCATTGCTAATAGGAGTACCATCCACAATAAACAAAGGGGAGTTGCCATTGATGTTCAAGGAAGCATCACCCCTTATAGATACCCTGGCAGAACCTCCCAGGCCCGAGGGGCTGTTGGTAATCTGTAGACCGGCCACTTTTCCTGAAATGCCATTTAAAAGATTGGGTTCCCTAGCCGCGGATACCTGGTCTCCATCAAGCTCCTGGGACGCATATCCCAAGGACTTCTTTTCCCTCTTAATACCCAAGGCGGTTACTACTACTTCACTTAGACCTGTAGCACTCTCTTCCAAGGCAATGGAGACATTGGTTTGCCCATTTAGTGACTTTTCCGTGGTAGTAAACCCTATGTATGAAACGACCAGAACTGCGTTTGGCCCATTTACATCTAAGGAAAAATTACCGTCAAAATCGGACTGGGTACCGTTGGTAGTTCCTTTTTCCAATACGTTCGCCCCAGGCAAAGGACTACCATCGCTGTCCAAAATAGTACCATTTACCTTAAACGGCTGATACAGCTCCACCTTTTTTTCTTCCTCCCTAGTTAAAGGGGGAATATTTTTTTCCGGCCTAAGCACTATCTGTTTATCCAATACCTCATAGGTAATGTGCATCTTAGAAAAAATTCTATCTAGAATTGTAGTTACCAATTCTTTATCAGCGCTCACAGAGACAATTTTTTTATAATCTACCTCCTTATCATTATACATGAATTTGAATTCTGTAAGCGACTCAATTTTGTTCAATACACTTTCTACGCTTACATTTTTGAGGTTCAAGGTAACTTTGGTCTTTTGACCATAAGTTTCGTTAGCATGAATTTGAAAAAACGAAACAATCAATAGCAACAATGTAGTTAGCTTCATTTTCAAATCATATTGTAGCTGAAAATGGGATTCCCTCCCCAGCCTAATTAGGTTTTTCATATTTTTGCAGTGTTTTTTAAGTGGTTAATTAATTTAATCACGTTCTATCGGGGAGTGTTGGCGCACTTTCCGATTTTTTTTTTGCTTTTACACCTTATAATTTAAGTGTTAAAAAAATATTGTGATCTGTTCAAATTTTGGAAAGTCTAATTCATTGGCTATTGTTTTGTTTAGTTAGTTAGTTGATAATTATTTGTCTGTCGTTGATCTTGTATTCCATTTCGTAGGTGACGTTGAAGGTTTTAAACACTTGATCAATGCTTTCAACGTCAAAACTTGCCGTAAACAATTCGTCATTAAGTTCGGGATTATTGTTCACGATATCCACATTATAGTGCCGTTCCAATTTTTTCACAATATTCTTAAAAGGCACATGCCTCAATATGATTTTCCCATTCAACCAATCGGTATGCATAGCAATATCTGCTTCTTCTACTAAAATTTGTTTATTGTTTTTATTCCATTCTGCCTTAAAGCCAGGTTCCAGCAAAAAAGCATTGGAAGAATCAAAAGTGTCCCGTTCATTGTAAACCGAAACCGACCCCTCTAAAAGCGTAGTATTGACAAATTGATCTTCCGGATAGGAGGATAAATTAAATTTTGTCCCCAGTACACGTACATTAAGTTCATTAGTATTGACTATAAATGGATTTACCGAGTCCTTAGCTACATTAAAAAAAGCTTCCCCATCCAGAAAAACCTGCCTGTTTTTTGTTTTTAAGAACTGTACTGGATACTTGAGGGATGTTCCTGAATTAAGAGTTACCTCTGTACCATCGGAAAGCAATAAGTCAAATCTTTTGCCATAGGGAACCGTGAGCGTATTGTAGATCAACTCCTCTTTTGAAGTCCCATTGTTTTTATAGATTAATTGTGACCCTTGTTGTGCCCCCAATACATTACCTTCTGTATCTACCACCTTAGTAGCCCCACCTTCAGAAATTACCTCAATATTCCCATTTTCCAATTGTAATATAATGGCATCCCCTGGAATAATTGGTGCCGTACGGGAATCTATAATGACATCCCTAAATATAAAACCTAGCCCTACAAGAATTGCTAAAACAGCAGCAGATTTCAAAATTGTTCCTGGAATGCGACCTCTATTTCTGGAAGTAGGATTATTGGTATTGAAAATGCCATGGTAAGAAGCATCTAAATCTACATCCGTATCACCCAAGGTGGAGGCCACATATTTGGCCTTGATCTCAAAGAATCTTTCTGCATTTTGATCTGAAGAAACAATCCAGTCCTGAACTTCCTTTTCCTCCTTTGAAGTTGCAGTACCCCTTAAGTATTTATATATTTTTTGATCCAGCATCGTCATGTGTTACCATTTATAGACGATTCAAAAAAGATTTACACCTAGTGCTGAATAATAAATTTATTGGGAAATTGAGATAAATTCCCTTAAATGAAACCTCATATGCCTCAGGGCAGTGGCAATATGGTTATCTACCGTTTTGTGTGAAATGCCCATCTGCACAGCTATTTCACCATGCTTCAATCCCTCTAGTCGGCTCTTTTTGAAAATATTTTTACATTTTTCAGGTAATAATTCTATGCTCTGAATTATTTTGCTTTCCAATTCATTTTCAAGTAACAGGGAGGCCGCCTCATCCTGAATAAATTTATACTGAATTTGAGATTTTAGGCGATAACTGTTATCTATGTAGTTCCTTTTAACCTTTTCGTGCCTTAGTTGGTCCAGGCACAAATTCTTGGTCATGGTATATAAATAATTATTAATATTGGACACTTCGCCCAGAGATTCTTTATTTTCCCATATTTTAAGAAATACGTTCTGTACTATACTTTCGGCTTCCTGTTGGTAGACTAGATATCCTTTTGCAATTTGTACGAGTTTGGTATAGTAGAGTCTGAACAAGGTCTCAAATGCGCACTTCTCACCCTTTTCCAAAAGGGAAAGAAAAAGCTCATTGTTGATATTAGGCTGACCTTTTTTCAACTTATAAATGGGTTTAAATTCCGGTTCTATGAATTTACCAACCTAGAAAGCATCTTCTTCCTATTAAAATGGCCTAGGGACCCATCTAAACTTTCCTCTTCACCATCCCGATCATTCTAAATTTATAGGTAATGCATCCAATTCGTTTCCCTTGCCCAGCAGCATCCCAATTCTTGATAAATACAAATTCATCCCAATTTAACAAAAAATTACAATTTAACCAAGAATCAATTTTTTTTACTCAGCCTATAAAAATTGATTTTAGATTTTCTTAATTTTTCGGAACCTAATTGCCTATTTCTGCAATTTTTACGGGTCTTTTTTCCTTTAATGATTTTATGGCAGCTAGTCCAATTTGCAGTGACCGTAATCCATCGGTGCCGTCTACCGCCATGGCATCACCATTTTTTAGACTTGCCACATAACTGGCCATTTCGGATTTATAAGCTGCCGCATACCTTTCCAAAAAGAAATGCAGGGGTAGTGCCCCTAGGATTCCCTTGTTGGTATAAAGACGATGTGAATCTTCATAATTATTGTCTGCCTGTGCCATTCCCTTGGATCCGAACACCTCTATTCTTTGGTCATAGCCATAAGCAGCTTCCCTACTATTGTCTATAACGGCCATGGTACCGTCCGTATAGGTCAAGGTAACCACTGCAGTGTCTATATCCCCGGCCTCGCCAATAGCAGGATCCACAAGAACTGCCCCTTTGGCATAGACCTCCTGAACTTCCTTACCTACTACAAATCTGGCCATATCAAAATCGTGTATGGTCATATCCAAAAAGAGACCTCCGGATTGTTTAATATAGCTTACCGGTGGTGCTCCTGGGTCCCGACTTGTAATTTTCACCAAGTGGGGCTGCCCTACGGCACCCTGCTTTACCAAATCATGAACTTTTCTAAACTCCTTATCGAACCGGCGATTAAAACCCAACATCAATTTAATATTGGCTTCTTTGACCACTTTTAAAACCTCAACAACGCGTTGCATAGATAGATCCAACGGTTTTTCGCAAAAAACATGGATACCCGCTTTGGCCGCCATCTCAACATAATCGGCATGGGTATCGGTTGGGGAACAGATGACCACAGAATCGAAGGGGGCAATAGCCAATAACTGCTCAAAGGTATCCGTGATATGAGGTATCTTCTTTTCCTGCGCATATTTCCGACATTCTTCCATAGGATCCATTACGGCTACCACTTCCACATGGTCCATCTGAAGCAGGTTTTCCAAATGGATCTTCCCTATCCTTCCCAATCCTGCTACGGCGAATTTAACTTTTGTCATCGTTTTATATTTCTTAATGATAGTTTTCTCAATATTCAATTAACTAAAGCCCCAAGGATTTTATATAGTCCCTATTGGCCTGTGCACATATTTTTGGGTTTCCCATGCCTGGTAAAATATCCTGTTCAACAACGATCCAATCATTATATTTCATTTCTTCCAACAATTTTACAATAGCCTGAAAATCTACCGCACCTTTCCCCAACTCACAAAACACCCCACGTCTAATGGCATCAAAATAATCCCCGTTTACCTCCCGTGAAGCTTTGGCGGCTTCTGGACTATAATCCTTAAAATGGACATGCCATATTCTTTTGCCATACTTTTTCAGGGCCTTTACGGGATCACCTCCTCCAAAGGCATAATGCCCCATATCCAAACACAATCCCAATAAATCCGGATCGGTCAAGGACATAAGCTTATCTATTTCCTCAGGGGTTTCTACATATCCCGCACAATGGTGGTGGAACACTGTTCTTATGCCATAGGCATCCTTCACTGCCTTCGCTATCTTTTCTGCACCCGCGGCATATACTTTCCACTGTTCTTCCGTGAGTCCCATTGCCGCTGTAATTCTCCCCGCATTTTTGGTACGTTCCGGTATGGCACCATTATCATCTGCCAATACAATAAAGGAATTTTTGTAGCCGGCATTGAACATAAGCTCCGCTACTTTTAAGGCGGAGATCACCCCTGCATCATGGTTGGACTCCTGAGCCAAAGCAACAGGAACAAAGGCTCCCAAAAGATCCAAATGTCTTTTGTCCAATTCCACCTTTAGTAGGCTGGGCGTGGTGGGCATATAGCCCCAGTCGCCCAATTCGGTACCAATATATCCAGTTTCCTTTATTTCATCCAGAACCTGTTCAAAACCTATCTCTTCGGATTTTTCCTCCAGGTCAAATTCCAAGGCGCCCCATGAGCATGGAGCATTTGCGATTTTCATCATTTTATAATCCGATTAAAATTTTCTTGACCAAATATTCGGCCATCTTTCTATAATTACCTTGGTCTGTGTAAAGAATTCTATAGCATGTTTGCCCTGACCGTGCAGGTCACCAAAAAAGCTATCCTTCCAACCACTAAAGGGGAATTGGGCCATAGGGGCCGCCACCCCTATATTGATTCCAATATTTCCGGCATCGGCCTCATTTCTAAACCTTCTGGCATTGGCACCGCTACCGGTAAATAAACAGGCCATATTTCCGTAATTCCCACTATTGACAAACTTTAGGGCGTCATCTATATTTTTCATGGATATAAGACTCATCACGGGGCCAAAAATCTCCGTCCTAATAAGTTCCTTGTCCAAGGCTACGTTCTCCAAAATAGTAGGGTTTAGGAAGTTTCCTTTTTCATAGCCCGCAATGGAAGCATTTCGACCGTCCAATAGTATTTTGGCACCTTCATCTATTCCTTTTTGTATCAATCCAGTTATTCTCGCCTTACTTTCAGGAGTAATTACAGGCCCCATATTAACCTCCCTGTCCAAACCGTAACCGGTAGTTCTGGATTTAACGGTTTCATAGAGAGCATCCTTTATCTGTCTTTTTTGGTCATCCACAGTGATAATCGTAGAAGCGGCCAAACATCTTTGGCCCGCACATCCATAAACGGAATCCGCGATTATTCTTGTGGACATTTCAATATCCGCATCGGGCAGGATCACTACCGGGTTTTTGGCCCCACCCTGTGCCTGTACCCTCTTTCCATTGGCCGTGCCCTTGGAATATATATACCTGGCCACCGGAGTACTACCAACAAAACTGACTGCTTTAATAGTAGGGTGTTCCAAAATGGCATCCACAGAATCCTTGCCTCCGTGCACCAAGCTGACCAACCCTTTGGGTATATCCAACTGATCTATGAACTCAAAAATCTTCATCATGGTCATGGGCACCTTTTCGGAAGGTTTTACCACAAAGGCATTACCCGTTGCAATGGCATAGGGCAAGAACCAAAAAACAATCATACTGGGAAAGTTGAACGGGGTTATACAAGCTGCCACGCCTATAGGCTGCCTGATCATCATCTCGTCTATTCCCGTAGCAATATCCTCAATAACATCTCCCGCCATTAACATAGGCGTTCCACAGGCTACCTCAATATTTTCGATTGCTCTTTGAATTTCCCCTACGGATTCCCCATAGGTTTTACCAGATTCCTTGGTAATAATTTCGGCAAGTACCTCGGTATTTTCCTCCATTAGGGACTTTAACCGATATAGCACTTGAACCCTTTTAAGCACCGGAACCTTACTCCATTCTTGATATGCTTTGGACGCTGAAGCTACCGCCAAATCAATATCTTTTTGGGTACCCTTTCCATAAGGCACCTTGGCCAAGATTTCCTGGGTAGCAGGGTTTACAATATCTATTGTTTCTTTGGATGTGCTTGGTGTCCAAGCTCCATCGATATAATTTTTTAGAATTTCCATTTTTTAATTATTTAATAATTTTGATCATGGTATTGCTACTGGTTGTTCCAGAGCAAAACATATATTAATACAGTAACGGCGCACAGTCCAATGGACATGGGAACAGTGTATTTCCAAGCTTTTAGGTTTACAGCGCCAACATCGGTAATTTCATACAAGTTCTTGTTGGGATAGAAATAGGACACCGAATACATTATAGCTACATTCAGCACGAATTCTATGCCCCATAGATGTACAAAATGGATACCGTGGCTAGTGTAGCCCCAAGTCATAAAAATATAAAAACAGAGCCCAAATATTAGGGCCACTTTAGCCCCGGTTGCCGAGACTTTTTTCATAAAGAACCCTGCCAATAAAATGGAGGCAATAGGAATAAAAAATATTCCGTTAAGTTCTTGCAGCAATTGATACAGTCCGTCCGAGGCATTGGCCACCATGGGAGCTGCGAAGATGGCCGCTACCGCCAATACTGCGGAAGTAACTTTTCCAATCTTTACCAGTTTGGTATCACTGACATTTTTTGCAATGTGCTTCTTATAAATATCCATACTGAACAAGGTGGCCACCGAATTCAATACCGAATTAAAGGTACTCAATACCGCTCCCATGATTACGGCAGCAAAAAAGCCTATCAACCAAACAGGTAAAACCTTTTTGACCAATTGTGGATAAACCGTGTCCTGTTGGTCAAAGTAGGTATCCTGAAAATAATAGTAACAAATTACCCCGGGCAGCACAATTATTAAGGGAATCAAGATCTTAAAAAGACCCGTTATTAAAAGTCCCTTTTGGGCCTCCTTCAAATTTTTCGCCCCCAAGGCCCTTTGGATGATTGTCTGGTTCATTCCCCAGAAATAGAGCTGATTAATGATCAGGCCCGTAAAAAGCACTTCGAAGGGTAATACGGAATCCCTTGCCCCTACCACATTGAATTTCTCCGGGGCATAATCATATACCTTCACCAATCCGTCCCAGATGTTGTTATCTCCTATGGCCATCAACGCCAATATTGGTATCAACAAACCTCCCAATAAAAGTCCAAAGCCATTAATGGTATCGGAATAGGCCACAGCCTTTAAGCCTCCAAAGATGGCATATATAGACCCTATGACCCCAATAATGACCACTGTGATCCATAATCCTTCGGATTTACTGACCCCTAGAGCCTCGGAAACCCCAAACAAGCTTTCAATGCCGATGGCACCAGAATATAGGACTATGGGCAAAAGGGTAACCACAAATGAAAATATTAGGATGGCAGCCACCATGGTCCTTGTCATGCCATCAAACCTACTTTCCAAAAACTGGGGTATGGTGGTCAATCCCATTTTTAAATATTTGGGAACAAAGAAAATGGCCGCAATTACCAGCGCAATAGAGGAAGTAACTTCCCAAGCTATAACAATAAAACCATTAACATAGGAATTACCGTTCATCCCTATAAGGTGTTCCGAGGAAATATTGGTCAGCAACATGGAACCTGCAATGACTATTCCCGTTAGACTTCTACCTCCAAGGAAATAACCGTCGGACGAGGTTAGATTCGTTTTTCTAAGACTGTACCAAGTAAAAAAGGCAACTCCTCCCGTAAAAATCAGGAATGAAGTTAAAATGATGATGAGATCAGAGTTCATAAGGCTGGTTGGTTATGGTCTATAAATAGTATTTCTGGGTCTTTTTGTTTTCCAGAGAGGTTTTCAATGAACTCTTCACAGCATCCTTCTCGGATACTTCGGCTACGGCCACATCCCACCAGGCAAATCCGGGAACCGCTTTTTTACGATCCACCTCAATGTAGATTACCGTGGTCCTGTCTATGGTTTTTGCCTTTTTAAGGGCGGCATTTAATTCCTCTGCATTGGAGGCCTTTATAACATGGGCACCCATACTTGCTGCATTGGCCGCATAATCTATGGGCAACAATCCTCCGTCCAATTGATCGGTCTCCTCATTCCTGTAACGGTAGTATGTCCCAAATCCTTCGCTACCTAGAGAACTGGACAAGCTTCCTATACTGGAATAACCATCATTGTTCAAAAGAATAATGGTCATTTTCTGTTTTTCTTGGATCGATGTTACTATCTCTTGGGACATCATTAGGTAACTTCCATCACCAACCATTACATATATCTCGCTATCCGGACGGGCCATTTTAGCACCCAAACCTCCGGCAATCTCATAACCCATGCAGGAATAACCATATTCCAGATGGAAGCCTTTTGGGTTTCGGGTACGCCACAATTTATGAAGGTCTCCAGGTAGGCTACCTGCAGCACAAAGGACTATATCCTCTGGGTTGGAAAATGAATTTACAGCTCCGATCACTTCCCCTTGAAATGCCGGCACTTCATTCTTTTCGGCATAGATATCCGCTACAAATTGATCCCAGCTCTTATTAAAGTTTTCTACTTTTTCACGATAATCCGGGCTTACTTTAAAATTGGACAGCTCCTTATCCAAGGTTTCCAATATGGCCTTGGCATCGCCTACCAGGGGAAGTGCCCCATGCTTGAAGGAATCGAATTCCGTAATATTTATATTGATAAAACGGACATTGGGATCTTGAAATGCGGATTTGGAGATGGTCGTAAAATCGCTATATCTTGTACCTACCCCTATGACCAGGTCGGCCTCCTTGGCTATCTCAATGGCCCCAGGTGTTCCTGTTACCCCAGCCGCTCCAAGGTTCTGCGGTTCGTTATAATCCAACGATCCCTTCCCCGCAAAGGTTTCGGCCACAGGTATCCCCGTTCTATTGACCAATTTTTTTAATATTGCCGTTGCATCGCTATAAATAGCACCACCACCCGCAATGATTATTGGTCTTTTACTTATTTTGATTTGCTCAATTGCCCTTGCCAATAGCGTTTGATCTGGCATAGTTCTCCCTATATTCCAAACACGCTTCTGAAACATCTCTACCGGAAAATCGAAGGCTTCCGCCTGAACATCCTGTGGAATGCACAAGGTAACCGTTCCTGTTTCGGCTTGGGAGGTGAGTACCCGCATAACCTCTGGCAAGGAGGTGATAAGTTGTTCCGGTCTATTGATCCTATCCCAATATTTGGAAACGGGCTTAAAGCAATCATTGACCGATATATCCTGGGTTACGTTAGATTCCAATTGCTGCAATACCGGGGCAACCTGTCTGGTAGCAAATATATCCCCAGGAATCAAAAGGACCGGTATCCTATTAATGGTGGCCGCTGCAGCACCGGTGAGCATATTGGTAGCTCCCGGACCAATGGACGAAGTACAGACGAAGGTTTGCAACCTATTCTTTACTCGTGCAAATGCCGCTGCCGTATGCACCATTCCCTGTTCATTCCTAGCCACGTAAAATGGGAAGTCGAGATTTTGATGCAATGCCTGTCCTATTCCCGCAACATTTCCATGCCCCAAAATTCCCAAACAACCGGCAAAAAATTTATTCTGAACGCCATCGCGCTCTACATATTGGTTCTTAAGATATTCAATTGTGGCCTGGGCCACCGTAAGTCTTTTTGTTTTCATCTGTTCTTCTTTATTTGTTTTAATAGGTCAGAAGGAATGCCCTGAGAACATATCGGTTGGCTTGATAAAGCCGTTAATGGGCTTTTCATCGCTTATAAAATTAAAATCCGCCCTTCTGCTTTATAAAGTCCATGGATTCTTCCAAGGTTGGCATAAAGTTGGCACAACCCTTTTTAGTAACCACTTGCGCACCACTGGCATTACCCATTCGGCATGCCTTTTTCAAATCCCACCCTTGTAGTATTCCATATAGGAATCCGCTGGCAAAGGCATCACCTGCACCCAGCACATTCAAAACCTCAACGGGAAACCCGGGAACATCTTCCCTGGAACCATCCTTTTGGTATATGCTGGCGCCCTTCTCCCCTCGCTTCACGATCAATGTCTCTATGCCAGAGGATAGCAATTGCTTAATAGATACATCTATATCCCCTTTGATTTCCGGAGCGGAAATCTGTTGTTCCTTAATGGTCACCTGTGAGGAATCGATAAGGGTGGCGGCAAGAATCTCCTCTTCCGTGCCAATGGCCATTTTAACCCTGGGCAAAATAGCTCTAACGGTTAAGCCAAAAGCCCTGTAATCGTGCCATTGGTCCGCTCTAAAATCCAGATCG
Source organism: Arenibacter algicola (assembly GCF_018860365.1). GTDB lineage: Bacteria > Bacteroidota > Bacteroidia > Flavobacteriales > Flavobacteriaceae > Arenibacter > Arenibacter algicola_B. The sequence goes on along the minus strand of NZ_JAHKPO010000007.1, from coordinate 120,329 downwards.
AGAACTACGTCGACATCATTTCTATTAGCGATTTCAGTGGCATAAAAAGTAGCACTCCTAGTAGGTTCTACATTTAGCGCAGTACCGTTGATCAACAATATTTTATAATCCGGAATATTGGCTTTGTCCACGTCATCGATATCCACCTGACTATCGGCCGCATTATCCCTGTAATACACCAAGGGAAATTTATCAGGAGGTTCTATTCCCAGGACAACCGCACTACTCCTAGTCCCATTTTTTACGGGAATACAATGTGTGTTTACTCCCTCCCCATTCAAGAAGTTTAGAATAAACTCACCAACCTTGTCATTACCTACCGCAGTTAAAAGACTGGCATTGACCCCCAATCTTGCACATCCCACGGCTATATTGAGCGGAGATCCTCCCACAAAGGCATCAAACCCTTTAATATCATTAAATGGCGAACCAATATTCTGTGAATAAAGATCAATACTAGATCTTCCAAACGTGATTACATCAAACTTTTTATCGCTCATTTTAAATTATTGTTTATTCATTTCCGCCGTTACCAAGGGCAATCGTTTATCTTTTGATGTCCAGGAATCATAGATCCATTCATGGTCCGGGTCTGTGGTATTGGCCAAGCATTGGTCCGTGCCGGCCAAGAAATTAAGGTAGTAGCAATGAAATCCGTGTTCCGCTACTACGGGATGAAAACCCTTGGGTATCATCACCACATCATTATGTCTAGGTCTTACTATCTCGTCCAGGGATCTATCCTTGGTATAGACCTGCTGTATGGCATAAGCCTCCGGTTTTTGAAATTTATAGAAATACGTTTCCTCCTGTATTGGCTCCAAAACCGTACCGTCTGCATCTACTATGCGCTCATCATGTTTATGGGCCGGAAAGGAACTCCAATTGCCTGAAGGGGTATATACCTCACGCACCACTATTTTGCTACAACCAAAACCTGGTGGCACCAGATCATTGAACTGTCGGGTAGCATTGTCACCACCAAAAATAACCACGGGCGTATCCTCTGGAGTTACAAATTTTGCAGGAAAATCTTCATCTACCTTGCACCAACCATATCCAATATCCAAGGTATCACTCATTGCCGTTAAAGTGAATTTGCTATTGCGTGAGAGGTAAAGGGTATGGGCCACCCCGCTAAAAACATCCCTTCTGCCATTTTTTGTTTCCCAGTTTCCCTTATCGCTTTCCACCTTAAAATTGCCGCTTAACAGCACTATGACCATTTCATTATCCTTGGTATCGTGTTGCCAAGTTTCCCCCTTGTTCATTAACCTTGCCTCAAAATTGAGATATTCCCAGTTGGCAGATGCCGGTGTAATTTGATGGTATACCCCTGTTTTGGATTTTGGTTTTATCTGCAAATGTGACTTATGTTCCATAATTTTTAATTTTAAAATTTCATGTCGCTTACTTTCCCAGTGGCGCCCAAGAGATCGAACTTTTCCAGCATAAATTTTTCGTACTCCGCCATATAGGTCTTCCCTGGAATTACGGGGTCGAACAGCTCTGGAGTATCCCTAAAAAACTCTCTATGCACCCTAGTCCACAATAGTCTGGTATCTGTGGCGATATTGATTTTACAAACTCCATAGGCAATGGATTTGACAATCTCTTCCGGCGAAACCCCGGAGGCACCTTCATTCAAATGCCCTCCAGCCTTGTTTATCCGGTCTATTTCCTCTAAATTAACGGCAGAGCCGCCGTGCAGCACTATAGGGAATTTGGGCAATCTTCTTTGAATCTCTTCCAATATTTTAAACTGAATACCGTCTCCACCAGAAAACTTATAAGCTCCATGACTGGTGCCCACTGCCACCGCCAAACTATCACACCCTGTTAATTCTACAAATTCCTGAACTTCTGACGGCTGGGTATATTTTGCGTGTTTTTCGTCCACGGACAGATCATCTTCCACCCCACTCAGTACTCCCAGTTCCGCCTCAACAACAATATTTTTTTTATGGGCCTCCACCACCACCGCTCTTGTCCTTTTTACATTCCCATTAAAACTATCATGGGAAGCATCGATCATTATAGAGTCATAATCATTGGATTGTATCGCATTAAAAGCATGTTCCTCGTTCCCATGGTCCATATGAACGGAATAGACCACTTTGGGATATATTTTGGAGGCCGCGGTAATCATGGCCATAAGCATTTCAGGATGGGCGTAATTCCGTGCTGCCGGTGTAATTTGCACCATAAATGGTGCATTGGCCTTTTCCCCGGAGCTAAAAAGTCCGTGAACCTGTTCCATGGTAAAAACATTGACGGCTGCAATGGCATATTTACCATAACAGTGTTCAAATAAACTTTTGGGCGAAATTTGCATGCAAAATTTAGATATAATTATTTATAGCCTTAATATTTTATACAAATAACAATAAATAATTGATGTTTCGAAGAATATCATATTAAAAGTCAATGCAAAGGTTTGCACAATTAAAGAAATATTCGACTAAGGGAGTATCACTTAATTTACTTTGGAAGATGCCCTTATAACGAGTTCTGGTTTAAAGACTTCTTTTCGAAACTCGAGTATGGAATTCTTGTTGTTCAAATGACTTAACAAAATTCTGGCAGAGAGCATTCCCATACTATAAACCGGCTGCCAAACGGTAGACAAAGAGGGCGTAATAAAAGACGAATGAGGCTCATCATCGAACCCTATGACGGAGACCTCATCGGGTATTTTCAAACCCATTTTTTTGGCGATGTGCATGGCCGAAATGGCAATTTTATCATTGTAGGCGAATATGGCGTCCGGCCGATCTTTCAATTCCAATAATTTTTTTGTGGCCTTTACAGCGTCTTTATGGGAAAACCCCGGAACATGTACAATAAAATCACTATTTATGGGAACCTTATTTTTGTCAAGAGCATCCAAATAGCCCTGAAGCCTTTGTTCTGTAGTACTAAGATTTAAAGGACCTCCTAGGTGCGCTATGTTCTTACAACCCGTGCCAATGAGGTACTCCACAGCCTGGAATGCCCCAAAATAATCATTTACCAATACTTTATCGGCTTCCAAACCTGGACAGTCCCTATCAAAAACCACCACGGGAATACCGCTTTTTTGAAGCCTACGGAAATGATCAAAATTCTTGGTCTCGGATGAGGGCGCCACCAAGACCCCATCTATCTGGATTTTTGATAAGCGCTTTACAATGGTCAGCTCCTCCTCATAGGATTCGTTGGACAGGCAAATCATGATATTGTATTCCGAATCAACAATTACGTCCTGAATCCCGGTAATTATTGCGGAAAAAAAGTGGCCGGTAATCTCTGGCACTATCACCCCAATGGTATTGGATTTTTTTTGCAGCAGGTTCAATGCCAAAAGATTGGGCTGATAATCTAATGCTTCCGCCAGTGCCTTAACCGCATCCTTAGTCTCTTTTTTTATAGCAGGATGATCGTTCAAGGCCCTAGATACTGTAGAGGGAGCTATTTTGAGCTCTCTTGCTATATCTGTAATTGTAACGCGCCCCTTCCTCATAATAAGCCCCTATTTACAATCCTTACTTCCCTTATCATATTCACATTCATTATAAAATGCAGTCTCTTTGGACCCCAACCTACTTTAATTATAATAACAAATTATGGAATTGAACATTCAAGACAAAATACAACAAAATTTCTATATGGACCAGGTGAGTGGAACTCAAGATAAATAAAGCAGAAAGATAGATGGAAGCACTATTAAAAAGGAGCACTGAATCCTAATTTTTATAACTAAATAGATGAACTGCCAAGTCCCATAAAGAATTGGGGCGGACAAATATTTGTCCGCCTCAATTTAAAGCCTGTTCTAATTTATTTCACTAATAACCAGGGTTTTGCTGAAGAAAACCATCAATACCTGAAGCTGCATCCACTGCACTCTGTGGTATTGGAAACAATCGCTTGTTTACATCGGAATCTGTCTTTTCAGTCCAAGAATCCTCGTATTTACCAAACCGTATTTGATCGCCCCTTCTAAAGCCTTCCCAGTACAATTCAAAACCACGCTCACGGAACATAGTATCCAAATCAATAGAAGTTAAAGCCTCGGGAGTTTGATCTGGGCGCGATGTTCTTGAGGTCCTCACAAAGTTCACATCAGTTAAGGCTCCAGCAGCATCATTTTTCCTCAATTTTGCTTCTGCGCGCATCAAGTATATTTCCCCCAATCGCATCATTACAAGATCTATACTGCTAAAATTATTGGCGTTGTTGGAAGTTCTACTAAATTGATATTTGGAAACACGATATCCCGTATTGTGCAACGAACCTTCATTGGTAAAATTAATTTCTTCGGTATGATTAACATAACCTACATCCCTATCAGGACCATTTCCTTTTATTTGTTTCACAGGATAGATCCTTACCCCACCGTCGCAAGTAAAAAACGAACCACCGGAATCCTTTCTGGGACCCCATTGTATTCCGCGCAATATACCGCGGTTCATTTCATAAGTGGCTACATCAGCACAATAATAATGATCTTCATCATTCAAAGGCGAAAGCCCTGTTAAATCCATTAACTCTGCTGGAATCTGTTGGTTTTGCTGATAGAATCTAGCATCCGCCTCGGCAGGATCCACAGCACCATAGGCTTCTACCCAAGTCTGATAAAAATCCGAGGTTATTGCGGGACCATCTGTACCATCGGAGCTAGGATATTCCAATCTTCCCCATACGGATCCGGCTATAGACCAATAAGACCAACGGCTCTCCTCATTTTTCAACACCCCTCGTTGATCCAAGGCAAATATGAGCTCGGAGTTACTATTGTTATCGTCATTGAAAAGGTCAAAATATTCAGGCGACAATGCAAAGTCCCCAGAATTGATAATGTTATTGGTGTACTCGATAACCTTATCCATATCCGCATCCGTAAAGTTTGGCGTGCCATAAGGATCCCTGTACACAGCTGCATTGAGGTGTAACCTTGCCAAAAAGCCCCAAACTGCGGCCTGTGTCATCCTTCCCGGTCCTTTATCTGTATTAATGACATCTACCACGGACAACAATTCATTTTGTATATAATCTATGGCGTCCTGGGTCCTTAACACTTCTGAAAGTTGATTGGATGCTTCCTTTTTTAACACCATTCCCCAACTATCCAACATCAACAAGTTTAAGTAGGCCCTAAGCGCTTTCATTTCGTACAAGGCTCCAGCGGCTTCCATATTGCCTTCATCCGCCAATGGCGTTAACACCTCAATGGCCGCCAATGTTCTGGAAATATTAGTAGTAAGTTCGTTCCAGCTACTGGAAATCAAATCATTACTCGGGGTGTAGGTGTGCGAATGTGTGGCCAAAAATTTACCCCCATCAAACCAGTCGGTTCCGCCTCGGTAAGGAAGAATGGCCTCATCCGAGGAAATAAGCTGAAGTCCGTAGTAATTGGTATGTCTCCATGTCCATGAAACATAACCGTAGGCAGGTGCAATGGCTCCACTAATTACTTCGGCTTGTGCACCCGTAAGGGTTTCATCGAATAATTCCTCTTTTAGGTCCGTACAGTTCCAGTTCAACAAGGAACAATACACCAATATTGTTATTATAAGTTTATTTTTCATTACTAAGCATTTTTTTTATTAGAATGATACGTTTAAGCCAAAAAGCAATGTTCTTGGAGATGGGTAAGTGAAGCGGTCTATCCCAAAAGTTTGAATACCGTCTATAGTACTTCCGGTGTTGATCTCGGGATCAAATCCGGAATAATCAGTAACCACAAATAAGTTCTGGCCTGTTAATGTAAAACGGACATTACTTATCAAATCTCCTAAACCAAGTTTTTGCGGTTTTAAGTTATACCCTAAGGTTGCATTGTTTAAGCGAAGGAAACTACCATCCTCTAAATAGCGGGTAGACACTTCATTAGAGTTGCTGTTGTCCTCGTTTGCGAATTCTACTGCAAAATCCGTGGCGTTCAAATTTCTACTCAACTGTCCTTTTGAAAATAGGGACATGGCCGTGTGGTTATAGATTTTGTTGCCAGAAACTCCATTAAAGTTAAGGCCAAGGTCAAAATCTTTATAGTTGAATTTAAAATAGAAAGCATAGATGAAATCCGGGAGGGCACTCCCCACCACTATACGGTCATTATCCAAAATTTCTCCATCACCGTTAACATCCCTGTATTGATTTAGGCCATCAGAACCAATACCCATAAATTCTTTCATATAGAACGCACCTACAGGTTCGTTGTTGAGATACCCATTAATAGTGGCTCCTGTTTGCCCTGCTCCTTGGGCAGCACCAGTAGTAATCACCTCAAATTGGGAGTTTTCAACTGTATTGTCCGTAAAACTCATATTACCTCCCAAATTAAACATAAAATCCTCCGCGAGCATTATTCTATAATCCAAGGCAAATTCAATTCCGGAATTTATAATTTCCATATCCGGAATGTTGGTCCAGATTTTTGGTGTAGGCTGTATGGGGTCTATTCTATTGGCCAACAGTACCACATCACTGGTAACTTTGTGAAAATAATCCAAGGTACCGGTCAACTTACTATTGAAAAAACCAAAATCCAATCCAATGTTAGTCTGTGTAGAAACTTCCCATTTAAGATCAGGGTTGGCCGTTCGGGCTGGAACCGTACCAAAAGGATAATCATCTATGGTACTAGCATTTGGATCAAGAGGGTAGGTATCATTATCCGCCTTACTGTCTATATAACTTGCCAGACTTACTTTATTATCAATTCCTTCCTGGTTACCCGTTTGTCCCCAACTAGCACGAAGCTTTAAATTGTTGACAACATCGCTATCCGCCAGTATATCTTCCTTGCTAATATTCCAGCCCAATGCTACAGATGGGAAATATCCATATTTGTTGTTGGCACCAAATTTTGAAGAACCATCGGCACGCATGGTAGCTGTTAACAGATATTTGTCCGCATAGCCATAATTAAGCCTACCAAAGAAAGACTGAAGTTCATTCTTATATGCATAACTGTTCAGGCTCGTTGGGTTCTCCTGGCTACTAATCTGATCCTGAAATTTAGGATCTATATCATTCGTAGCGAAGCCTCTAAGATCGAATCGTTTTTGCTGAACATAAATTTCTTGATAGGAATGTCCTGCCAACAAGGTAAAATTATGAACACCTTCATTATAGGTGTAAGTTAAGGTGTTCTCTATCAGCGAGTTCCTATTGTTGGTGTAATATGAGCTAAGCGTACCCTCTACCAAACTTTCCAATATAGGATACGGATTTGTCTGAACATCCCTATCCGTTGCCGAGTAATCTACCCCGAGATTGGCCCTATACGTCAGCCCATCGAAAATTTCCAAGGAAGGAGCAATATTGGCCAAGATACGGTTACTATTGGAAACATCACTATAAATCTGGTTACGGACAATGGGATTTAATCTGTCATCGAACAAGGTAGGCTCTCCATTTGTATAAACAGGTATAGTAGGGTTCAACTGAAGCATATCCACCGTCATATCACCTATATTAGGCCTATCATTCACTGTTCTTGAAGCCGTTAGATTTAAGTCAACATTAAAACGTCCGTCCAGTGCTTTCTGGGTCAGATTAACCCTTCCTGAGTATCGTTTTAAGGAACTGGTATTAAAAATCCCTTTTTGATCGTCTACCCCAGTGGAGACATAATAGGAAAACTTATCTGCAGCCCCACCACTCATGGCAAAGTTAACATTCTTTGAAATGGCTGTTCTAGTTAATTCATCCTGCCAATCCGTATTGGCACCTCCATCCAATAAAACTCCTCCTACAGCAGGAACCTGCTGTCTAAATTCATCGGCACTGAAGACGTCCATTTTATTGCTCAAGGTGGCCATTGCTGTAGAAACGGATAAGTTCATTTCAGATTTACCATCCCTTCCTTTTTTAGTCGTAATAACGATAACTCCATTGGCGGCCCGTGCTCCGTAAATGGCAGCAGCCGAAGCATCTTTTAAAACATCCATTGAGGCAATATCCTGAGGATTGATGAAGTTTAGTGGATTTGAGGCAACTCCTGTACCACTATTATCTATTACAAAGCCATCTATGACAAATAGTGGTGTAGTCCCTGATCGCAAACTTCCCAATCCACGGATAATAATGTTCTGTGATGCCCCGGGCTCCCCACTTACGGAAGTTACATTGACACCCGAGACTTTACCTTGCAAAAGCTGACCGGGATTGGCCACTACTCCTTTATTAAAATCTTCACTTTTAACGGAAGCGATAGATCCGGTTACGTCAGATTTCTTTTGAACGCCGTAACCTACTACTACTACTTCGTCCAACAATGATGAGTCTTCCTGCAAGGCTACACTCACATTGGTTTGCCCGTTTAGAGGAATCTCATTGGTAGCATATCCTAAAAAAGACACCGCAAGTACTGCGTTTGCATCCGACACTTGTATGGTAAAATTACCATCAAAGTCTGTCGTTGTTCCATTCTTAGTTCCTTTTTCCAGCACTGTGGCTCCTGGCAAAGGAACATTTTGCTCATCGGACACCGTACCACTAACGGTAGTCTGTGCCCATGATGTCATAGCTGTGCTTATCGCAAAGACAAACATCAGAAATTTCAGTTTCTTCATATTTTTACGGTTTAAATTAGTTTTGTCATAACCAATTTAACACTAAATTAACGATATCGGAATTTTTAAGGCTTCAAAAGCAATGCAAAGGTTTGCATGTTGCTAGTTGGGCAGAAATTTCTTACAGTTATGATTACCATATTCCCAGATACAATTTCCGTACCGGTTAGTCCTTCTAATCAAGGCCTCGAATCCAAGTACAAAGTAAATTTCCAAACTATTGCTGCATTTTTGATCTTCTTCCTTTCTAACCTAGAAAAAGTAATTCACAATAGCCAAACACAAAAGACCCAAAAAATCTTTACCGATTAATTATTGCTATTTGGTTAATCGGGGCAAAACTATATAAATGCAAGTACGAAAATGAAGCTGTTTTATGATTTTACCTTGGCTTTACGTTTTAATAACAACGGCCTGGTTTTGTTGCAAGAACATTTTTAAAATCAACATATATAGGTATTGGAAAGAAATGGATTTGCACAGTAGATACGGTCAAAAATTTAAATTTTTACCACATGTGGTTCATTCTAGGGCTCTTATGGTGATGTTTCCCAAAGAAGCAGGCTGGTTGCAATTCCTTTGCGGTAACTTGTATTCACTTTTTTGGCACGGTAACCCTAACTTAACATTATAGTGTATTGACCATGTTGTTTTGGTGAAATGTAAAAAGGCTCAAACCAATTGAGTGGGAGCATTGGGGAATAATTCTATTTAGTATCTGGGCAAAACAATACCCCTAGTGGATAACCAATAAGGTATTCAGAATGAATATTGACCCCCTTGACCTACCTATTAAGACAAGCCTTTTAAAAATCGAAAGTGTATAGCACCCCTAGGGTAAGGGTGGACCAAGTAGCACCATCCAACGCTATCCCGGTATAGGAAATATTCACTTCTGTCTGGGCCCCCATTAAATAACCTATGGTTGGCCTATAATATAATCCGCCGTCATTGCCGTCGTTAATTCCTATAGCCTGACCAACATCTCCCCCAATAGAGAACGAATTGGATGTCCAAAATCTGACCGAAGCGGCGAGGGGCACAAATTGGATGTTGGGCAGATCCTCGGCAAAGAGGTCCCTATCATATTTCTCCGGAAATCCATTTACGAAACCTACCATTACCCCTAGGTCTACAATTTCGCTTAGACCCCAGCGATACCCAAGGTCCACTCCCGCAACTAGGCTAAGTTGATCCTGGAATTCATCCAATGGCAGACCGCCATGGATTCCTAGTTTCATTCCTTGTTGGGCATACAAGCCTAGACTTAAAAGTGCCAAAACAAAGGTTGCAAGTACTTTTTTCATAAATGTTGGTTTTTGTTGGTTGGCATAAATCTAGGGTCTTCCTTAAAACAGACCACATTTTTGTTGTAAAAGCAGCAAAAAAGGTTGTGGGGAAACTGATTTTTAAACAAACCCGTATGCGCAGACCCTATGAAGAACCTTTGATCTACCCAGAGAACTTAAAAAAACGAATATGCAATAACCTTATTAGCAAATGTGATATTTTCAAAATATCTTTAAATGATAATTTATTTAGCCATTTAATATTGCACGAAAAAAAGTGATTCCACTCATGAAAAAAACATCCACTATTATATTCCTTCTTATGGTCGCTACTTTATTTGGGCAGAACAAAAACTTCCAAATTGCAGACGGAGTATTAAATTACCTGGATTTATTTAACTCCTCCAATAACCCCAATGTCTCTTGCTACCGTATTCCTGCCTTGGCCACCGCTGCCAACGGCGACCTTATTGCGGCCATTGATGAACGGGTACCATCCTGTGGCGATTTAAAATGGAGCAAGGATATCAATATTGTGATTCGAAGAAGTTCCGATAACGGTAAAACCTGGTCGGAAATAGAAAAAATAGTAGATTTCCCACCAGGAAAATCAGCTTCCGACCCCTCTATGATCGTGGACAATATCACCAAGGAAATATTTCTGTTTTACAATTTTATGGATTTGAACAATGAGAAAGACGTATATTACTTACATGTTATAAAGAGTAAGGACAACGGAAAGACCTGGAGCCAGCCGGAAGATATTACCCCTCAAATTACGAAAGAGGAATGGCACAACGATTTTAAGTTTATCACCTCCGGTCGTGGCATACAGACCAGATCTGGTGCCCTTCTCCACTGCATGGTAAATCTAAATAACGGGCTACGTGTTTTTGGCAGTAATGACCATGGTAAAACTTGGTTTTTTAGAGATACCCCACTTTTCCCCGCAGATGAATCCAAAATAGTGGAACTTGCTGATGGCAGCTGGATGGTAAATTCAAGGTCAAACAACACTGGTATTCGCCATATCCACAGGTCCCAGGACGAAGGCAAATCCTGGAAAACAATTGAGGAACCTTTTTTGATCGATCCCGGATGCAACGCCAGTATTATTCGCTTTACTGCCAAGGCAGATGGTTATAACAAAAATAGATTGTTATTCTCCAATGCCAAAAGTGATAAAGATCGTGTTAACATGACTGTTAGAATAAGTTATGACGAGGGCAAAACCTGGTCCGAGGGTAAAACGATTTATGAGGGTGATTCCGCCTATTCCTCTATGACCATTATGGACAATGGCGATATTGGTCTGTTTTTTGAAAAGGACGACCATACCGAAAATGCCTTTGTAAGCTTTTCATTGAATTGGTTGACCGATGGAAAAGACACATACAAAAAACCGAATAAATAACATTTAAAATCCGTATTTATGTCAGCAATAAAAGATTTAGCAGATAGGCATAGTCCTGTCTCGGATATGTTTCAACAGCCCAAAACAGCTGAGGAATGGGAACAATACAAATTATCCGATGAACAGCTGGCCCACTTTCACGAATTCGGCTATGTTTCCGGCATAAAACTTTTGGAAGAATGGCAGGTAGATTTGTTAAACCGGGAATTGGCAGAAATAATGGATCCAGATCATCCTGCACATGATTTGTTCTATGAATTTCACAGTAACGAATCCCAAGACCCAAACTCAGTTTTATTCCATTCCCTAGGACATTGGCGGATAACCCCCGGGTTTCATGATGTATTGTGGAATCCAGCTTTTACTATGGCCGCACATCAATTATTGGAAAACAAATCAGTTAGGTTTTGGCACGACCAATTATTCTGTAAACCTGCTCTTCACGGTGGTGTAGTAGCTTGGCACCAAGACTACTCCTATTGGACCAGGACAATAGCCATGCAACACCTTACCTGCTGGACGGGATTGGATGATGCCACCACAGAAAATGGCTGCCTTCACTATATCCCCAAAAGCCATAAATGGGGTCTTTTGGATGCGCCTTCATTGGCAGGTGATATGGACGGGCTAATGAAATATCTTAGCCCGGAACAAAAAGAGCAATTTAAGCCCACCCCCATCGAATTAAAAAAAGGCTATGCAACATTTCATCATCCACTTATGGTACACGGCTCCTATGAAAACAAGTCGGAAAGAAGTAGGCGGGCGTTCGTACTTAATGTGTTTGCCGATGGCACGGTTAGCAATACGGACGATGAACTTTTGGCAGGAGTTCCCAGAGTACCCAAAGGCAATAAAATGGAAGGCAAGTTCTTTCCAAAATTATATTCCGGAAAATAAAGCAATAAGTTCAATGTTAAAATACTCATCAAACCTTTAGTAACCTTATTATGAAGTCTGATCCAAGACCCTACGTACTTGCCGAAACCAATTGGAAAAATGTAAAGACAGAGGAATATACTGTGGCCATATTGCCATGGGGTGCTACTGAGGCCCACAACTACCATTTACCCTATGGAACTGATAATATCTTAGCTGAAAATGCTGCCATTGAAGCTGCTAAAAAGGCCTGGTCCAAAGAGGCGAAGGTAATAGTCCTGCCCAATATTCCTTTTGGGGTCAATACTGGACAAATGGATGTTGATCTGTGTATAAACATGAATCCAAGTACTCAAATGGCAGTATTAAAAGATTTGGTTCAGGTCCTGGAAGCCAATAGTATTCACAAATTAGTTATCGTAAACGGACACGGAGGCAATAATTTCAAGCAGATTATTAGAGAACTGAGCATAATATATCCCACTGTCTTTGTTTGCTCCCTAAATTGGTGGCAGGTAAAAGATGGGTCCCAATTTTTTACCGAACCAGGCGATCATGCCGGGGAATTGGAAACAGCCGTAGTAATGCACTTAACCCCAGATTTGGTATTGCCTTTGGACCAAGCTGGAGATGGAAACGCCAAAACTTTCAAAATAAATGGATTAAAAGAGGGTTGGGTTTCCGCTCAACGTAAATGGACTGCGGTAACAAAGGATACTGGTGTAGGAAATCCTAAAATGGCCAGCCCGGAAAATGGAGCAAACTACTTTAGGGCAGTGACAGACGGTATTGCAGATTTTTTTGTAGAGCTGCACCATGCCGATTTAGATGATATGTACGAATAACAATAATTTTTTAATAAAACTTCAATTTGTAATTAGGAGGTCTATCCAAGGGCTGTACACCTTCTTTATTTAGTAACATATTCCAATTTATCTACAACCGGAAAGTCCTCCCTTTTCAACTTCCATCGTCTATGGCTCCACAACCACAACTCGGGTGCACTAACAATGGCCTGTTCCAATTGTTGGGCGTATTTCTCCAAAATTTCAAAATTGTTTCTTATTTGTGGGTGATCCTCTATAATTCGAAATTCCAATTCATAATAACCCCTTTTTAGTTTTTTGAAGAACGGAAAAAGAACTACCTGATCTGTTTTTTTGGCAATTTTATCGGCACCGACAAAAAAGGCGGTTTCCTGATTTAAAAAATTATACCAGTATTTGGAACTCTTTTTAGTTGGACTTTGATCGCCGATCATACAATTTAAGGTAAGCACCTTCCTTTGATGATTGTCTATAATGGTCCTAAATCCCTTGTCCGATTCCACACAATTTACACCAAACCTTTCCCGCATATTTTTGAACAACTCCTCAAAATATTTGTTTTTGATAGGTTTGTAAAACGTATTTGAACTATAGGGAAACATCAATGGCAAAAAAACCAACCATTCCCAATTGCCCTGATGACCTGTATACATGAGAATACTTCTATCCTCATTCACATATTGCTGGATCAACTCCGGGTTCTTAATGAGCAAACGTTTTTTTATAGCCTTCTCCCCTATTGTCAACCTTTTAAAGGATTCCAAAACAATATCGCAGAAATGCCTGTAAAAATCTTTGGCTATTTGTTTTATTTCATCATCATTCTTAGAGGGAAAAGAATTCCTTAAGTTATTGAATACAACCTTTTTTCGGTAGCCAACAACGTGATATACTAAAAAATACATTAAATCCGAGACCCTATATAGAGCCCACATCGGAAGTAAGGAAATAGCGTAAAAGGGGAGAAATTTAAATCTTGAAAGGTATTTCATCCTGTTGTTGATTTAAGTATTCCAAATAATACCCATTACTTATTACTTGGGATTTTTTATCATTAGTACGCCAAAATTAAAAATACTTACCCTTTGCCCTAAAATATGAAACGGTAAGAATTTGTTAATACTGCTCAAAATCAATCTAATTTATTGATTTTCCACTAATTAACCACAGTTCTTGATTAGAAAGAGAATATAAAAGTTAAGGATATTTTATTCTCTTCTTGTGCATCACCAACAAAAATAACAGTCAAAACCTTTCCAAGACACGGGTAATAAGGAAGTCCATTGACAAGTAAGAAAAAAGTTAAGATCAATCCCTAAAAATGACCAAAATCATTTACCTGCGCTTTTCAATTTACTAACTTTAAGGTTGCAGGTATAAAATTTACAACTACCGACCATTTTTATCCATTCCCAGCTTTTGGCATCACAAATTAAGCTGGCAAATATTGGGAACATCAAAACCTAAAGAGTCATGTATTTAATCTAAAACACAACATTATGAGCGCTGCAATTAATAAAAAGAGAATGATTGAATGGCTGGACCCCAACGAAATGCACGAGGCTAGTCTAAAATGGATGTCGGAATTAAAATTTATTAGGGATGAACAACTGTTCTTAAATGATTTGGTAAAATCATACACCTTACAGTTGACGGATACGGCCGTGTTCAACGAAAGTAAGGAAATCATAGGAGCCATCGCCACTGCCGAAAAAGAGGTAATCGTACTGATGAAAAAAGTCCAAGCCCATGAGAACCAATTGGAAATAATGCTGGATCAAATAGATCAGTTGAAAATGGAAAAAGCATATACGGAAACCCATTGGGAATTGAATTCTGAAATGGCGAGGTACTCTGTTCAATACAGGGAACTTAAATCGCGCCTATTTAAATTGGTTTCCAAAGTCATGAAAAAGGACAAAGGAAATAGGTTGCTCAATTAGTAATCCCTATTCAGGTATTCCAACAACCCTAGGGTAAAGTCCCTAAAACTAAAAACTGGTCCAAAGACAAAGATCTGGAGACAATTGGTTTTTACTCCCCTTCTTTTAAAAACCAAAAATAACTGGTCATTAAGGGCTGAATTAGTTTTATCCAACATTTCCAATAACATCTTTAGCCGCTTCAATTTAGTTTTAACAGATGCCCAAAAATTGGAAGAAGGCTATTGCCCGTTGGCACAAAATTGATAGAAGTGGTCAACACATAGATTGATTTGGTATGTTTTTTTGGGGTCAAAGCAAATTTAAGGAAGGTTTATAACGGAATTGGAGATAAATACAGGGTTCCATTAGAAACCGAATTATAAAGAATCCATTGGTATTAAATTGTTTTTTATCCTTAATTCTATTCTACTTATTGTCTATTTTTGGTTTAAAGAATTAAATTTGCCCAATACTGTAATACACAAGTAATACCTTACATTTTGCAAAATTTTTTCTTAATCTTAGCTGTTTTCGGGTTGGTATTGGCAATTTCATTTTTTACCAGAAAATCCGTTAATAGAAATTCCGCTTTCTTCTTAGGGGCATTTTATATCATATTCTCTATTTATACATTTCAAACCTACATTATTGAATCCGGACTACTTTTAAAGTTCCGTTGGTTTTATGTTTGGCCCTTGCCCATTTATAATTTAATAGCCGTACCTATATTTTTTTATTTTGTAAGTCTTATCAAAGATGATTTTGTTTGGCGTTGGAGGTATCTAATTTTATTTGCCCCCTTTATCATTGGTTTTATTGATGTGTTGAATGTTTATTCCAAGCCGCAGGAGGTATATGACACCATCATTAATAATGCGAATTTAAAACCAGGGGAAAGACTTGCTGTCCAGTATGGAATTTTTAATATAAACCAACATTATGCCATGCGTTTTTTATGGCAATTTTTGTCACTGCTCAGCTTATTGCCTTTAATGATTAATTTTATTCGAAACTTGTATAAAGAGAAAGATAGAAAATTAATTTTCTGGACGATTTCTTTATTTGTCTTATTTCTAATAATGTCCTTATTGGCGACAATGTTCGCATTTGAAAAATTGTTGAAGGTTAATTTCTTAGGTTCTACCGGACCAATTTTACGAGCCGTCAACTTTGTATTTTATGTAGTGCTATTTGCCATAGGTATAATACCCATTTATTTTCCCTCCATCTTACAAGGCTACCCAAGAACCAAAAAAAATAAATCGGCCATAGACCCATCTTTAAAAAAAGATGAGGATTTTAAATTTGGGTTGGATGTTGACGCCTTAGATGAGAAACTGAAAGAGTTACAAAAAGAAGGCCTGTTTTTAAATAAGGATTTTGATCTTACCCAATGCGCCAAGGCCATGGAAATTCCCCCACACCATTTATCCTATTTCCTGAACCAGCACCATGGTCATAGCTTTTCAGCCTACAGGAACAAAGTACGCATAGATAACGCCAAAGCATTGATCAATCTCGGCTACCTTGATAGGAATACCATGGAAGCCCTTGCACAGCAATGTGGCTTTGCCAATAGAAGTTCTTTTAGTAAGACTTTTAAAAAAGTTACCACCCTGAACGTAACCGAATTTAGCTCTAATAGTCGATAAAAGCCCTTGCTCATCTTTTTGGTAATAAATGTGTTTGGGATATGCCTGTAGAAGGTTTTTCAAACGTGCTACTGTGGGGGTTTATCAGGTCGGGCTTGGTTTGGGTCTGTCAGGTCGTGCGCAGTCGAGGTTTGTCAGGGCGAGCGCAGTCGAGACCTCATTGCCCAATTAATAAAATTATCACCAAGACCTTCGGAGTCTAGAGTGTAAAATAACCCCGTTAACCTGTCTATTTTTGACGCTCATTTACATTTTTATGTATCCAAATCCGATTTGGACACATATTTATGGGTGAATATTTAATGCAAGGTTTTATCAAAGTATTGCTTTTTTACAAGTGGTTGTAAAGGCATTTAAATTACTTGTTTACAATGTTTTGAATTGTAAGAAACCTCTTTCTTTTCTTTCCTTTTATAGGTTGATTTTTGGGTCCAAATCGGATGTTGGCACATATTCGCCAAGTCCCATATATATCATTCTCTTTTATGCTCCGTTCTAAATCGAGCGAAAATAACATGAGTGTTTTTCTAAGTAAAATGTATAATCAATACAGTATGTACAGATTAATCCAAAACCAATTAATTATTTTATGAAAAAGAATCTTAAAAACCCCCTGCTTATCCTATTAGCTTTGTTAAGCTTCGGCTTTCTGCAGGCACAAGATGAGTTCATCACCACCTGGAAAACGGATAATGATGGAGAATCCAATGACAACCAAATTACCATTCCTACCGGTAATGGCACTTTTGCCTATACTGTAGATTGGGGCGATGGCAGTACCGATACTAACGTGTATACGGGTGATGCCACCCATACCTATGCAACTGCAGGCACTTATATGGTAAGTATCAGCGGGGATTTTCCGCATTTAAAATTCATTTATTACTCAGATCATGACAAGATACTTTCTGTAGAACAATGGGGAGACCAAATTTGGCAATCTATGGAACAGAGTTTTTATTACTGCTCCAATGTTCAGGTCAATGCGATTGATGTTCCTAATCTTTCTCAGGTAACCGATATGAGCAGTATGTTTAGTCAGGCCAAAGCCTTTAATGGGGATATAAGTTCTTGGAATGTGGGCAATGTGACCAATATGTACAGAATGTTTACTGGGGCCTCTGCTTTTAATCAGGACCTCAATGGTTGGGATGTATCCCAGGTGACTAATATGCAAACTATGTTTCATTCTGCTATCGTTTTTGATGGAAATATTAGCAGCTGGAACGTCAGTAATGTTACCAACATGTCCAACATGTTTACACACGCTTATGAATTTAACCAAGATATAGGTAATTGGGATGTAGCGAATGTTGAAGAAATGGAAGATATGTTTAATGGTGCAAACAGTTTTAATCAAGATATCGGAAATTGGGATGTCTCGAAAGTAGAGGATATGTCCGGTATGTTCGCAGATGCTATTTCCTTTAACCAGGATATCGGTAATTGGGATGTAAGTAACGTAACAATTATGGGGACTTATTTAGATCCATACATGGGGATGGCAATGGCATCTAGGGGAATGTTTGAAGGAGCAACTGCTTTTAACCAAAATATTGGCAATTGGGATGTAAGTCATGTATTAGGAATGGGTGGCATGTTTGCGGACGCAACAGCCTTTAACCAGGACATAAGTGGTTGGGATGTTAGTAATGTTTTAAATATGGGGTCTGTAGAGGAATCTATGATGCCACCAGGGTTTCGAATAGGTCAAGGAATGTTTCAAGGAGCAACTTCTTTTGATCAGGATTTAAGTACTTGGGATATTGGCCAAGTTACCGGGATGTACGATATGTTCAATAATGCAGGACTTTCCACTGCAAATTATGACGACACCCTAATTGGCTGGAACACATTGGATACCGCTGCAGGAGAGACCCAAATACCAACAGATATTACTTTTAATGGTGGTAATAGTATATATTGTTCAGGAGCAACTGCAAGACAAAATTTAGAAGTTACGCATGGCTGGACCATTACCGATGGTGGCGAGGATTGTTCTTTACCTTTTATTACCACTTGGAAAACGGATAACCCGAACCAATCGATTACAATTCCTACAAGCTCATCGTTTTATTATAATTATACAGTAGACTGGGGTGATGGTTCTGAGGATAATACAACTTATAATGGTGATGTAAGTCATACTTATGCTGAACAGGGCATTTATACTGTAACTATTACGGGTACCTTCCCACAAATTAATTTCGCGAAAACTAACGGGTCACAAGAAATAGTATCCATAGAACAATGGGGAACGCAACAATGGAAAAGTATGTCCGGTAGTTTTATAAATTGTTCAAATTTAGAATATAATGCCAATGATGTGCCAGATCTTTCTTTGGTTAATAATATGAATAGTATGTTCTCCTACGCCTCTAAATTTAATGGAGATATCAGTGATTGGGATGTGAGCAATGTGACCGATATGGGTTATATGTTCCAAAATGCAACAGTTTTTAATCAGGATATCAGTGATTGGGATGTAAGCAATGTAACCAACATGCCTGCTATGTTTAACGGAGCAACAGCTTTTAATCAAGACATTGGTAGATGGAATGTAAGTAATGTGAATAATATGCGTGCCATGTTTAATGAGGCAGCAGTTTTTAATCAGGATATTAGCGGTTGGGAAATGAGCAATGTGCCCGATATGGCTTTTATGTTTTCTAATGCAACAGCTTTTAATCAAAATATTGCTGGATGGAATGTAAGCAGTGTAACCAATATGGAATCTATGTTCAGCGGTGCTTCAAATTTTGACCAAGATATCAGCGGTTGGGAAGTGAGCAATGTGACCAATATGAGTTATATGTTTCAAGAGGCATCAGGATTTAAACAAAATATTGACGGCTGGGATGTAAGTAATGTAACTAACATGGAATCCATGTTCAATAGGGCTACTAAATTTAATGGAGATATTAGTGGTTGGAATGTGAGCAACGTGACCGATATGTCGTCTATGTTTTATAGCACTGATGCTTTTAATCAAGATATTAGCGATTGGGATGTCGGTAATGTTTCTGAGATGAATTATATGTTCTCACGAACAACTGTTTTTAACCAAAATATTAGTGGTTGGGATGTTAGTAATGCGACTAACATGCGTGGTTTGTTTTCTAATGCTGTAGCTTTTGATCAAGACATCAGTGGTTGGGATGTAAGCAATGTAACGAATATGTCCAGATTGTTTCAAGGGACAACCGCTTTTGACCAAGATTTAGGTAGTTGGGATATTAGTAATGTAACGAATATGGAGGAAATGTTCGATGCCACTAGCTTATCACAGGAGAATTACGACAACACCTTAATAGGCTGGAACACTTTAGATACAGCCGCAGGGGAAACACAAATACCAACAGGAATCACATTCGAAGGCGGTAATAGTATCTACTGTGAAGGAGCAACAGCAAGACAATCTTTAATTGACACCTATGGTTGGACGATTACAGATGCTGGTCTAAGCTGTATCATTGTCGATTCGGATGAAGACGGTGTGTCAGATGATATGGATAACTGTGCAGACACCCCTGCAGGTGAAACCGTAGATGCCAATGGCTGTTCCGATTCCCAAAAAGATACCGATAATGATGGCACCCCGGATTCGGAAGATGCTTTCCCATTGGACGAAAATGAAGATACCGATACCGATGGTGATGGTACGGGTGACAATGCGGACACCGATAATGACAATGACGGTACCCCGGATGCGGAAGACGCTTTCCCATTGGATGCAAACGAGGATACCGACACCGATGGCGATGGTACGGGTGATAATGCCGACACCGATGATGATGACGATGGTGTGAACGATGCTATGGATATGTGTCCAGTTACACCAACGGGTGAGATAGTTGACGCAAAAGGTTGTTCTGCAAGTCAAAAAGATACCGATGGTGACGGCGTGGCCGATGACCAGGATAATTGTCCTGAAACTCCGTTAGGAGAAGAAGTAGATGCGGAAGGCTGTTCGGACAGTCAAAAGGATACTGATTTTGACGGGGTTAGCGATGCCCAGGACCAATGCCCGGATTCCCCGGAAGACGAGGCCGTGGATGCCAACGGATGTGCCGATAGCCAAAAGGATACGGACGGTGACGGTACTGCAGATGGGGAAGATACCGATGATGACAACGACGGTACCCCGGATACCGAGGACGCTTTCCCATTGGATGCCAATGAGGATACCGATACCGATGGGGATGGCACGGGCAACAATGCCGATGCCGATGATGACGGGGACGGCGTTGCCGATACCGAGGATAATTGTTCAGACACCCCGGCCGGAGAAACCGTGGATGCAGAAGGTTGTTCCGATAGTCAAAAAGAAGCTGACGAAGATGAAACTGTGGGCGGTGAAACCTCAGGGGGCGATATTGATGAGGTTGAAGAAAATGCGGTGAAAATATCCCAGGCCTTTACTCCCAATGGGGACGGTATAAACGATACCTGGACGATCTACGGATTAGAGAACTACCCCAATAACATTGTTCGTGTATTTAACAGTTGGGGCAAGGAGGTGTTCTCGGCCAAGAACTACCAGAATACGTGGGATGGCCATTACAAAGACCTTGGAGCTAAACTTCCGGATGCAAGCTCCTATTACTTCCAGATCGATTATGAGGGTGATGGCAAAGTAGACCAGGACGGATGGCTATATATCACTTCACATTAACCAAACTATTATTTACAGTAAAAGAAATCAATAAAATGAAGATATTAAATAAAATTATTTTAGGCCTAATTTTTATAGCGGGGGGCAGCTTGTTCGCCCAACAGGAAGGGCTATTGACCAATTATCGTTACCATATGAACGCCTATAATCCAGCCTATGTCTCCCCAGAGGGGAAGACGGCCATTACTTCCAGCTTCCGCCAACAATGGACGGGAGTGGAAGAGGCGCCAAGGACCATAGTGGTCTCCTTTGGCACCCGACTGGGAAAAAAGACCGGCCTTGGGGTATCCGTAATGAACGACAAGACCTTTGTGGAGAGCCAGACCTTTATTGGAATCGACTACTCCTACAAACTCCAGTTGTCAGAAAAAATGGAACTGTACCTAGGGCTAAAGGCGGGCGGTAATTCCTATTCCGTAAATACGGCTGGCCTGGAGACCTATAATATTCAGTCGGATCCCAGCATAACATCGATCTCCGATTTCAACCCCAATATAGGGGCGGGAATCCTCTTTAAACGGGAGGCGCTGTTCCTTTCTTTGGCCATGCCCAGGATGCTGAGCACGGACAGAGCGGAGAACAGCAACGGTACGGCCACGGCCACCGTGGCCAAGCCCCACCTTTACGCCACAGTGGGCTATGATCTGCCCCTTGGCAACAACGGCAACCTAATGTTGAAACCTTCGGCCATGTTACGTCAAGTAAGCGGGGCACCGTTGTCGGTCGATTTCAATACCATGCTCTCCTTTAACAACGACTTTGAACTGGGGGCAAGTTACAGGACCGACTCGGCCTTTGCGGGCCTGGTTAACCTGAGTATCCAGAAACGACTTACCCTAGGATTTGCCTATGAGGTAAGTACCAGAAGTGAACTGGCTAGTGCCAAGAACACCAATGAGCTGTTCCTGAGGTTTGTGTTTTAAGTAACAAAGGCAAATCTTTAGTACCTAGTACCAATTTATTAAAAAAGGGGTGTTTTAAATGCCCCTTTTTTGTATTTCCAAAGAGGCCGATAACAGCACAACAAGACAACACCTCAGCGCTTTTTAATTGCCCATACTATTACCAAGGAATTGTTGCACCAACTATATTTCAGTAGCATTCCAATCAGTTTTAACAAAGTTTTGGAGTGTTTTGCAATTTATTTAAGAAGTTTTGGAGCAACCTTTGTACAGATAAAATATCTAAGTAAAAAAATCGTTGATAGTTGCTCTAATTGTTAGATAATCAGAAATCATTATATGTTATGGAAATAGTAGCCCCAATCGTAAAGCTTATAGACAATAACCCTTTCATTTCTATTGTGTTTTGTCTACTTGTAGCCTTAGCGTTAATTACCTACAAAATAGTTAAAAGAAGGACCTATTAAATAATTATTAAAGGGGAAGAATGCCTTTATGCACTTCCCCTTTTTATTTCCTTTTTATTCCCTAAATCAACCCTATTTAATAAATAAAGCTAATTACATTATTGGCATATAGCCTAAATCTCCATCCTAAAAAGTGACCCTAATATGGTCAGGACCTCATCAATTCACTGAAACTTCAAGGTAATTTTATTAAGCAGTTCTACCGTTGGCAAATAAGCCATTGACCAACCCAAAACAACATCAAATAATCAATTAAGACCATAGCATTAGGGATTTACCAAGGTAGGTTACCCCAAAGATAATTTATTGGTTACATTGATTTTTTTTACTTTAATCCGTTAGGCGTTCGACCAACTCATTGGTTTCCATATTTTTAAAATAATTAGTTTAACTTTGATATGCCCCGACACATATTCAATGAAAAACGTTATTGTAAAAATTGAAAAGTTGCTCACTCCTTTCTTCAATACCAAGGCAGCTGGACTTTATTTGATTCTTTTTGCAGCCGCCATAGGCCTAGCTACCTTTATTGAAAATGATTATGGGACCAGCGCCGCCCAAAAACTTATTTTTAAATCGTGGTGGTTTGAACTTCTTCTCGCTTTATTTGGAATAACCATAATCACAAATATTTTTAGGTTTCGCATGATTCCGCAAAAGAAATGGTCCCTTCTTCTATTTCATGGAGCAATAATTATCATTTTGATAGGAGCGGGTGTTACGCGGTATTTTGGTTATGAGGGTGTAATGCACATACGAGAAAACAACACTGCAAATACTTTCCTATCATCAAATACTCATTTAAAATTTGTAGTAAACAAAAACAATCAGACCTACAATTTTGATGAGCCTGTACTATTTGCAGCCTTGGGCAACAACGCTTGGCATGAATCCTATTTGGTAGACAACGCATTGATAGATTTCAAAGTAAAGGAGTTTATTGCCAACCCCAAACAAGTGCTGAGCGAAAGCATTGAAGGAAAACCAACATTAAAAATTGTTATTGCCGGATCCAATGGTCGGGAAGAATATTTTATCACAGCCGGACAAACCAAGCGTATAGGCAATGTAATTTACAACTTCAAGGAAACACCTTTAGCCGACGCTATAAACATTATATATCGAAAGGATTCGCTGGTATTTAGCTCTAGCAAAACCTTAACACAAACTGTAATGGCAACTCAAAAGAGGGACACAATATATCCCTCTGGATCCTATAGACCGTTAATACTGCGTTCCCTTTACACTGATGGGGTAAACAGTTTTGTTTTTTCCGACTTTAGCAAAAGTGGAGTTGTGCGAATCGAGTCCGAAGACCCTAAGGTGAGAAACGAAAGCCTTACCGCACTTTTGATGGATGTTACTGTAAATGGTAATACAACCCCTGTTTACATTTACGGAAGTAGGGGAATGGAAGGAAGACCGGAAGTGCTGAATTTTGATGATTTAAGCTTATCCATTTCTTATGGATCCAAGGAAACAACATTACCCTTTCAGATAAAGTTGAACGAATTTATCCTAGAAAAATACCCAGGTACCAATAGTGCCTCTTCCTACGCCAGTGAAGTTACCCTAATAGACAAAAGAAAAAATGAAACCTTCGACTATAGAATTTTCATGAACAACATTCTTGACTACGACGGCTTTCGGTTTTTTCAGTCCTCTTTTGACAAGGATGAAAAGGGCACCTATTTAAGTGTAAATAGTGATTTTTGGGGCACATGGATTTCTTACTTGGGATATGCCCTATTGACCATTGGAATGATTTGGACGCTTTTCAGTAGGAAAACGCGATTTTATCAAGTAAGCCAAAAAATTAAAAAATTAAGGGCCAAGAGCGCCACTTTTGTAATAGCCCTGTTTTTAACTTCTACATTTTCATTTGCCCAATCAACAGAAAACAAAGCTTATGCAGCTCACGCCGTAAATATTGAACACGCTGATGCCTTTAGCAAACTTGCCGTTCAGGATTTTAAAGGCCGAATGAAACCTATGCATACCCTCTCACGTGAAATAATGCGGAAATTGGCCAGAAAGGAAAGCCTGTTTGGGCTGAGCGCCGATCAGATTATTCTGAGTATGTTCATAAACAAACAGGAATGGTATGGGGCGCCGGTATTAAAATTGGGAGAGCACAATGACATTAAAAAGAAATTAAGCGTTGGTGGGAAATACGCATCCTATAAAGATTTTTTTGCCACCAATGGGGAATACAAGCTGCATGATGAAGTGAGGAGGGTATATGGTTTGGATAACATAGATCGGGGAGTCTATGAAAAGGAGCTTTTAAAAATAGATGAAAAGGTCAATATCCTGAGCATGGTATTTTCCGGCAGTCTTCTTAAATTGGTCCCCATCCCAAATGACCCCAACAATACTTGGGTTTCAACTTCTTCCCATGCACATTCCAATCATGACGGTCATAATCACGACAGCGTGGCCGACAAATTTTTTAGTGCCTACACCGCTGCACTACAAAAAGCAGTTACAACCAACGACTACTCCCAAGCTGGACATCTTTTACAAGAGTTAAAGGAGTACCAAAATAAAAATGGAGGTGCTGTTTTACCATCCACAACAAAAATTAAAGCCGAAATACTACTCAATAAAATGAATGTATTTACACGTTTGGCAGGCTTGTATATCATATTGGGGATTGCGCTATTGTTCTTTTTGTTCCTATCCGTTTTCAAACCGAACATTCAATTAAAAAAAATATATCTCGTTTTATTTTCTTTAATCGTTTTAGGCTTTGTCCTTCATACCATTGGCCTTGGATTGAGATGGTACGTTTCGGGCCGGGCCCCTTGGAGCAATGGTTATGAATCCATGATATATATTGCCTGGACCTCAACCTTGGCCGGAATACTTTTTACCAGAAAATCGTTTGGTGGTTTGGCAGCAACAATGGTGCTTGCTGCGACCATACTTTTTGTTTCTACCCTGAGTTTTCTGGATCCCGAGATTACCCCTTTGGTTCCCGTTTTAAAATCTTATTGGCTAACTATACACGTATCCTTGGAGGCCGGTAGTTACGGATTCCTGATGCTGGGCGCAATTATTGGATTGATCAATTTAATATTGATGATATTCCTAAGGGAGTCCAATAAAATAAGAATAAAGCGCATCGTACAAGAAATGACCTACATTAGTGAGCTGACCTTGGTTGGCGGTTTGTTCATGGTGAGTATTGGCACCTATTTGGGTGGCGTTTGGGCCAACGAATCATGGGGACGATACTGGGGATGGGATGCTAAAGAAACCTGGGCATTGGTAACAATACTGGTTTATGCATTTATTTTACATATGAGAATCATACCTAAATTAACTGGGCTCTTTGCGTATAATTTAGCTACAATTTTTGGAATGGCCTCCGTAATTATGACCTACTATGGAGTAAATTATTACCTGTCCGGACTACATTCCTATGCCACAGGAGATCCGGTCCCCATACCCCAATGGGTATACATTGTGGTTGTTTCAATTGTCATAATTAGTACTATAGCCTATTTTAAAAAGCGAAAATTCAAGATTATTTCTTAGGGATAACTGCCTATTGAACCAAGGTTCCATTTTCTAAAATGAGGTCATATTTATAACCTGCACCAAAATCCCTATTAAGTCCCACAACTGCGCGGAAAGTGACCACTTCACCCTCAGGAACAAAGGTATTGGAGGTTACCACCAGATCAAAATCGTTTTTGCTGCCGTCTTGGATATGTATCCAATTTCGCCCCATAATATTTGCATTGGATTTTACACATTTACCACTTATTTGAACCGTATGTCCTTCATACTTTTTAAAATCTTTGACCAGTTCTGCTATTTTAAGAGTACCCTTGTGTTCCACTACTTTGTTAGTATGTGTGGGTATGTCCTCTTTCTGCGTATTTGTCTTAACTGTTTTGGCAGTATTGGGCGGCAAATTACCAACATGTTTGGCATGATCTTCCGCCACCAAATTAGAAATTAAATATATGGTATCGAATACCTTGTTATATTCCTTACTTTCAAAATTAGTTTTAAGGAGTCCGTTTCTGTAAAAATAGACTTCGCCTTTCTCAACCTCCTGTTTTCTGGTAGCGATCCAAAATTTCTCCCCGCCTTCCGTAACCCGGAGATAAACATACCTTGAGGTAGGCAGAACTTCATTTACTACCACCTTGTGAAAATCATTGCTGATTGCAGCATTGTTATTGGGGGTCACTTGAGTTTCTGGATCAACTGAAAAAATTCCGCTTTTCGTTTGGGTGTTCCCATCTTCCGTTGAGGGGCTTATTACCTTTGGTCCGTTATTGCAGCTGAACATCACCAACAGAGTTATGGTGAGTAAAGCATATTTATACATTGTATCCATTTCTATTCATTTTTAAAAGCGTTGTACAATCCTAGCATAGATTCTAATATTGTTTTCGTCATTATACATAGTCAGTTCCCCAGAGAGGCTAAAGAGCAACTTCCGATTTATATTATAAGACATACTGGAACCAAAATAGTTTTGCGTTAAAGACTCCGGACTACTTGTATAATTATAAAATACCAATCTATAGTACAGGTCTGCATTTAACCTACCGTTGAAAAATTCCCTTGAATGCCTAACAGAAGCAATTTTACTATCCAAATAATTGGAACTATTCATATTAAAGGTAAGGGATAATCTTCCGCCAACTTCAGGTATTCTTGACAAAGTTAAATAACCATAAATATTATCCGATTTGTTCTCAGAATCATTCTGGAACCTTTTGCTATAACTTGCCCCCGCCAATATGTTTTTAAACGGCCTTATATTAAGTCGAGCGCGTATACCCTGTCTGGCTATATCATCGTCCAATAATCGTTCAATTTCCGTTTGATAGGTTTCATAGTATAATATCCGCTTCCTGGAATCATAAGAAAGCATCATATTTATCTTTCTATTAAACCTATATCTGGCAGCAACATATAAATTGGTAAGCTGAAAACCATAACTCGTTTCGTCATTTAACTTCCTGTATAGATCAACCTCTAATGAGGAAAAAAGGTTAAGGTTTTTTGAGAAAGTGCTCGAATGTTGAAAATAGGCATAACGTCTATCCGTTTCACCCCCATTGCGCTGTTCTATAAATCCCATGGTAGTCTGCATGTAGAGATTTTCCTTATTGAGAGCCTTTCCCACATAACCTCCAAATTGAAGCAAATTAGAATTAAACCCATAATCATAAATGTCGGGCCTAAAGCCTAAAATGGCTCCGGCATAATTATTCTTACCAAAGTATTTCTCCACCTGCAGACCATCAATGGCACCCACAGATGATATTTTAGGGTTAATATTTCTACCAATAGTGGCGGACAATGTAGGAGTTATGTCATAGATAAGACCCAAGTTATAAACCCGAAGAATACTATTTTTTTGAAGGCTTGAACTTTCTGAATTATCTAAAATGTATCTATAATTTAAATAGGAATTAAAGGAAAATTTGGAATCATTAATATGATTGGCATTTATGGAAAAACTGGACATAGCCCTGTGTCTATCCTCCCTGTCACTGGATATAGTGCTATAAGTAGATGCGGATAGCCTTCCCCTTATTTTTTCCGTATACAAGGGTTCCACTTCCTCAACGTTTTGTTCTCGCTCTAAGGATACTGTTTTAGCAACGGGTTTCTCAATGGGCTGAGCCTCTACTTTATTGGAATAATTAAAATATACCTTGTCCCCTTTTTTTATTTCACAATCATTGATAATTGAACACACGCAAGAACTTGAAGATTTACTTTTCAATAATAGACAAGCGGAATTGGTATTGGATAAATGTAGGGTATCACCAGGGCTGATCTTGGAGGTAGTATCAAATTGTACATATATGTTATTGGAAGTTAAAAATGAAATCTGTCCAGTAAGTATTTCATCATTGTCTTGCCCATAGCCGCTGTAGGTCAATATTATAAATCCTAGTATTAAACTATATTTAAAGTTCATAATTAATCCTTAGTACCATCGGGATGGCATTGTAGGCAAACACTGCTCACGTAGGCATAACCATTCATTTCGGAATGCTTATCATCCATATCTGGTCTGGAATGGCAAGTGAAACATGTGAAATCTGCATAACTGGCTGGATTTGCATGGCATTCTACACAATTGTCCCATGCTTCTCCTTCTCTATGTTTTCCCGTATATATGGGAAAATATTGCGCGTCGTGATCAAAGGTCGCTGGTGTCCAATTTGGGTTTGTTGTGTGGCAAGCAACGCAATCCGTTGGAAAATTAGCCGCAATATGGTTTGGATTATTGGTTTGGTCATAATCATCTTGGTGGCAGGAAACACAATCCGGCGACGCATCCGCATAATTTGCCGTGGTATGACACTGGGCGCAATCCTGTAAATCATGGCCTTGTGTCAATGGGAAAAAGTCGTGGTTTATTACCGCTGGCGTCCATCCTGGATTGGTAGTATGGCAGGAAACACAGTCTGTAGAAAAGCCTGATGTACCGTGATTTGGATTTTGTGTACCCGCATAATCATCTTGGTGACAGGAAACACAATCCGGTGACGCATCCGCATAGTTGGCCGTGGTATGGCACTGGGTACAATCCTGCAAATCATGGCCTTGTGCCAATGGGAAAAAGTCGTGATTTATTACCGCTGGCGTCCATCCTGGATTGGTGCTATGGCAGGAAACACAGTCCGTGGAAAAGCCTGAAGTACCGTGATTGGGGTTTTGGGTTCCTGCATAATCATCTTGGTGGCAGGAAACGCAATCCGGAGAGGCATCAGCATAGTTGGTCGTGGTATGGCATTGGGCACAATCCTGTATATCATGGCCTTGTGTCAATGGGAAAAAGTCGTGGTTTATTACCGCTGGCGTCCATCCTGGATTAGTAGTGTGGCAGGAAACACAGTCCGTGGAAAAGCCTGAAGTACCGTGATTTGGATTTTGGGTACCTGCATATTCATCTTGGTGACAAGACACGCAATCCGGAGAGGCATCGGAATAATTCCCTGTGGTATGGCATTGGGCGCAATCCTGTATATCATGGCCTTGTGTCAATGGGAAAAAGTCGTGGTTTATACTTTCCGAATCCCAACCAAATCCTAGAGGACTATGACATTCAATACAATTGGTAGAAAATCCTCCAGTTTCGTGATTCGGGCTCTGGGTAGCAGCGTAATCATCCCTATGGCAACTAATACACTCATTGCCTACGCGATCAAAACGCAAAGTAGTCTCGGATGTATGGCATTCCACACAACTTAAATTACTGTGGGAACCAATTAAAGGGAAACCGTTTTCTTCGTGCAATTCCGGAATATTATCTACCAACCAAGTCTCGGAAGTATGACAGCGAACGCAATCATTGCCTACAGATTGACTATGTATGTCCACATGGCAAGAAGCACAATCCATTGGGGCCTCACTAAATACTAATGAGGAATGGCAAAGTTTACAATCGGTTAAGGCATGGGTTCCCTCCAATTGAAAATCTGTCTTGTCATGGTCAAATTGGACGGTTCGATAATTGATGGTCCAACTTGAAGGATTATGGCATTTTGCACAATCCATCCTTAACTCCTCACCATGGGGAGATTGGGCAAACAGGGGCCAAAAACCTAGAAATACAATTATTGCAAGTGACAGTCTATACATCTGAACTTTTGTATTTTGTACACTACTTCAATTTCACCTTTTGCATTGGCAACTTCATGACAGGAGTTACAAGCAATTTTGGCGTGTTGTCCCTCTAAAGGAAAGTTCGTTAAATCGTGGTTAAAGCGTTTTGGGAACCAACTGTTCGTTACATGACACTCGGAACAATTCGTTATTCCATCAACACTAAAGGTATCGCCGTGTACATTTTCATGACAGGTAACACAGTCTGTTTCCAAGGTAGCGAATTTTTGTTCCCTAGGTGTTTTAATATCACTTAATTCGTTGAAATGACACTCTCTACAACTTACTTCGGTATGTTTTCCGGTTAATGGCCAATCGGTTTTGTTATGATCAAAATCAACCGATGTCCAAGCATCATTAACATGGCACATGGCACATTCATTATCCGGATAGAATTTCTCACTAATGTAGCCCTCATGAACATCCGTATGGCAATCTACGCATTCGGAACCCATGTTACGGAATGTCCAGCGTTTATCTTTTTCGCTAACATGGCAGGCAAAACAAGGAGTTGCAGTGTGTGCTCCTTCCAATGGAAAATTGGTCTTTTGGTGTTCCTCTAAAGTGAAAAGGCTATAATCAAAGCCTTGTTCCAGAACATGGCATTCCACACAATCCGGGGAAACGCCATTTGCCATAAATTCTCCCCTATGATAATCCTTATGACAATTATTGCATGCCGAGAAATCTATGGGAGTTGTAAATCGCTTTTTATGGCATTCCTTACAATCTACCTGTACATGTTCGCCCTCCAATGGGTAATCTGTTTTGGTATGGTCAAAGAAATCCATGGAACGCAGGGACAAAAAGCTACTTTCACGATGGCATTTTACGCAATCCGTACCAAATTTACCATCGTGTTCATCCTTATGACATTTTACACAGTTGTTTTCATCGATATTCTTCCTATCCTGAAAAACACGGAGTGGTTCGCTTGTTGATGAATGACAGCTAAAACAGTCAATGTCCTTATGTTTACCGTTTAAAGTGAAGTCCGTTTTGTTGTGGTCAAAATTACCTAGCCCCTTAAAGTCACTGAACGCAGTTTCGGTATGACATTGTACACAGGCACCTTCCAATTGCCCCTTGTGAGGGTCTTCATGGCATGAAACGCAATTGGCAAAGGGGATATCCGTAAATTCCCGAAATTCCTGACCATTCTTAGTGGTCATTTTATGGCATTCTATGCAATCCACATTTATATGCTCTCCCTTTAACTGGAAATCGGCCTTGTCATGATCAAATTTTGGCGCAGGTTTAAAGGCTTCCATATTGTGGCAATCCACACAGGTATTCGATAAAGTATTCTGATGATAATCCTCATGGCAGGAGAGACATTTTTCATCCAATCCGAGAAATGTTTTTGCGCGCTTTTGTAATTCCTTATCCGCAATGTTTTCCGAAACATGACATTTTTTACAATCTACCGACTCATGCTTTCCTTCCAATTCGTATCCTGTAAGGTCATGATCAAAGGCATCTTCATTAAAACGCACCATGTCGAATTTACGTCCATGATGTTCACTATGACATTCAAAGCAGTCTTGCTTAATTACATCTGCATTTGCATGATAACCGCTTTTTTTATTGATTAGGGATTGGATATCCTTATGACATTCCAAACATTTTTTATCAGAAACCTTATTGCCAAGTTCATGACAAAGTGTACAGTTGGTCATCCCTTCCAATTTGGCATGGGATTGTGAAAGATCACCAGGGGATATTTGCCCATATCCACAAGTAAATGACAAAAATGCCAGAAGAATAATATGTTTTAATATGCCATGCAAAACATCTATTTGTGTTTTTTCATAATGTGACCAAATCGTTTGGCCACTTTAATACCTACATCCTGTAAAAATTTGGTAGGTAATTCCCCGCCTGCAAATATATAGACAAGGTCATTTTCAATTTCCTTGCTTTCGCTGCTCTCTGAAGAAGTTAACAGCACGCTTTTGGCGCTTATAGATACTAAGTTAGAATTAAAAATTACATCAATTGATTTATCTTCTATAGAATTCTTTATTTTTTCCTTATTTTTTGGTTTGAGTCTAGCAAATTGGTCTTTTCTATAGGAAAGAACTACTTCATTGGCCTCTTTAAGCAATAAAGCGGACTCTATTGCGGAGTCCCCACCACCAACAACCATAATTTTTTTTCCTGATATATTCTCTGGTTCCAACAAGCGGTAGGCAACGTTTTGCGAATCTTCACCTGGGATTCCCAACTTTCTTGGGGTACCCCTTCTTCCTATGGATAACAATACTTGGTTACAAATGTACTCCTGTCCAGTGTTGGTTATTATCTTGAAAGTCTCGTTTTCTATAGGAACTATTCTTTCTACCTTCGTATTTTCCAATATTTGCAAGTCGTACTCCTTGATTACTTTTTTCCAAAGTTGTAAAAGTTCATCCTTCGAAGTGTCATATAGCTTGACTTTACCATAAAGGGGAAGGTCCATAGGCGCCGTCATAACAATTTTGGATCTCGGAAAGGTATACACCGTCCCTCCCAATGAATCTTGCTCTAAAGTAATGGCACTAAGGCATTGTTTTTTTGCTTCAAGTGCGGCCGAGATCCCTGCCGGTCCAGCACCTATTATCACAACATCCAAAATATTTTCCTTAGATGGTTTTTTTGTACTTGCAATATTCTTCATGGCCTGTTGGCCTTGTTCCACACTATTCTTAATCAGGCCCATCCCACCTAATTCCCCTGCAATATACATTCCCTTAATGTTGGTTTCATAATCCTCACTGACATGTGGCAATTCCACTCCCCTAGATTCTGTTCCTATCCTTAAGGTAATTGCTTCAACGGGACAAGCATGGAAACAAGCTCCGTGACCTACACAATTGGAGGTATTTATAACGGTAGCCACCCCATCTACTATGCCTAAAATGTCCTTCTCAGGACAGGCCGTGATACATGCCCCACTGCCAATGCAGAGATTAAGATCAATGTGTGGATATAACGAAATGGGCTCGAAAAGACCTTCTTCCTTGGCCACCTCCACTTTTTTTTCTGTTACAGCCGATTTCCCCTTTTTCCGCCGAAGGTAGAACAGGATAATAATGCCGCAAAGTAAAAATACAGCCCCATAAACCACTATTTGTTCCAACATTACCTCTTCCATCAGAAAATCCATTTATAGCCAAAGGCCAGGGTTACCGCCACGTGGATCACGACAATAATAAGCATGATCAACGCAAATGGCATGTGAACTACATGCCAGTATTTGAACAGTTTTTGCATCGTCTGTAATCTGGCAATTTTTTTAGATAGCTTTATTTCATGTTTTACCATTTTTAAAATGGCATTTCTTTCTGATTTGGGCAGGTCCTTTCGGCTAAGCACCCTACGCAAATAGCTAAAATTTTTGGTCTTATCCTGGGTATTTTCTTCACTGATCAAATTGGTGACGATCTCTATAGTATTCGATTCCAGGTGAAATTTTTGATGTAGTACTACCGCCATATCGGTTTTCATTTCCTGGACTTCGGTCATGCTCATTATCCTGCCCTCTATGGTCTTAGGAATCTGGTTATAAATAAATCGGCCAATAACGCCACTCAAAACAACAGCCACCATACTCCAAAAAGCAACGGAGACTATGCCTCCAAACTTAAAGGCGGTATGAAACAATATTAATATGGGACCTAAAGTGCAAAGAAAAATATGGAACTCCAATAGATATTTTAGCCGTATTTGTTTTGCCAAAAAATTATAACGCTTCCTAGCTATATAAATCCCTACCCCAAAAACTATCATAAAGGTTCCAAGAATACCCAGACCTTGACCATAGATACCACTTGGTTTAAACCAATCATGGCGGGGATGATAAAACCGTTCCTCCAAAGAGGTGTTGTAGTAACTATAACCCGTGTAAAATAAGTAAATCGTGGCTACTACGGTAATTGCAACCATCAATATAATATATGCCGTGTGTATTGATTTTTTCAATCGTTCCTCATTTAGTAGATTGGGGTTACTACGTATAACGATTTTTTTAAAATAAAATTGAATACACAACACCTATTTACGTAAAAATGAAGGGATTGGATGTGAAAAACCCCATACAATAGGAAATGACCACAGCCTTAAAGGCTATGTTTCCCTTATTTAGTAGAGAATTTAAAGGTGGTTTTTGAGCTATACTTTTCTCCAGGATTTAGAACCACCGATGGAAAATCCAATTGATTGGGTGAATCTGGATAATGCTGGGTCTCCAAACAAAAGCCACTTCTTTTTTTATAGGTTCCCCCCTGCTTGGCAGGAAGGGTGCC
Source organism: Arenibacter algicola (assembly GCF_018860365.1). Classification (GTDB taxonomy): domain Bacteria; phylum Bacteroidota; class Bacteroidia; order Flavobacteriales; family Flavobacteriaceae; genus Arenibacter; species Arenibacter algicola_B. Next base: position 85,799 of record NZ_JAHKPO010000007.1, on the reverse strand, counting down.
ATCCAGAAAATTACCAGAATAAAACTGTACCCCTGGTTCAGTGGTGAACACTTCCAAAACCCGGCCACTTCCTGGATCATAGACCGTTCCAATCAATCGATGTCCTTTGTCCTGACCGTTTAAAACCCAGCAGTGATCATAACCGCCGCCCTTCTTCAATTGATCATCGTCCGCCTCGATCCTGCTTCCGATGGGTGTTGGTTCTCTAAAATTGAACGGAGTGTTTTCCACATCAGCAATTTCCCCTGTGGGGATCAAGGTATTGTCTACCGGAAGATATTTATCCGCATTCAAACTAAGGACCTGATCAAGAACAGTTTTGGAAAAATCCCCTGAAAGATTAAAATAACTGTGATTGGTAAGGTTTACTATTGTTTTCTTATCTGTGGTTGCCTCATAGGCCATATCCAAAGAATTGTCCTCCTTAAGCGTGTATGTAACCGTGGTATTCAAGCTCCCGGGATAGCCTTCTTCCATATCCTTGCTCAAATAAACCAATTTTAAGGCTGCATAATTTTCGCCCGTTTCCTCGGATGCCTCCCAGATCACTTTATCAAAACCCTTAATACCTCCATGCAGATGGTTTTCTCCATTATTAACGGCCAAACTATATTCCATTCCGTCCAAAGAAAATTTTCCTTTGGCTATCCTGTTTCCATATCTACCAATAATTGCACCAAAATACGGGCTACTTTCTAGGTATTGTCCAAGGTTATCGTACCCTAAAACCACATCTTCCGAAACACCCTCTTTGTTTGGAACTTTGATGGAAGTAATAATTCCACCATAGGTTATTATATCCACCGTCATTCCTGAACTATTTTTAAGGGTATAGCGGTCTACCTTCCCACCATCTGGCGTAGTCCCAAATTCGTTTTTTTCAATACTCACTTTTTCAATCTTTTGGGTCACTTCCTTTTTCTTTTCGTCTTTACACATTACGCTAAAAATCACTATCACTAATAAGGATAGGCCATAAAAAAACTGTTTTATAAACTTCATATTATTTACTTGGCAGATTAAAGTTGGTGTTGAAATAAATGGTAATATACAAAACCCACAAACACTATATTTTCATTAAAAAAAGAACTCACTTTTTAAAAAACTAAAAAGTCCCTCTTAGGCCTATGGTTCCAGGCCCAACTTGAAGTCTCCAGCTAATTTTGTCCTTTGACATAATCCCGGGATACCGCTCCTTATTAAGGTATTTATCTATTGAATCTACCACCACTACACTTACAGCTACACTCAAGGCTACATCTGTTAGCCAATGGGCACCGCTCCAAAGTCTTGTAACGGGAGAAAGAAGCCCCAAAGCGTAAAACCCACCTTTGGCCCATGGATTTTTAAATTGCTTGCCTATGGCATAAAATGTAGTAAATGCCAATATAGTGTGCCCCGAGGGAAAGCTGTGATAGGCAGCTTCATTGCTAAATGGCTTAAAGCTTCCTTTTCCCACATTGGCTATAGGCCTGGCCCGCCCAACAAAAGTTTTACTCACAGATTGAAGTAATCCTACCGTAGTGGCCGAGGAAATTAGGAGCACCCCTGTTTTTCTCCATTTTTCATTCTTCGTAAAAAGCCCAATTAAATACACCCCGCCGTTGATGGAGTAGTTATAAAGTGGTTTTCCTAGGTAATAGCCGGCCTCCTTTAATACCCCAGGAACGTCCTCTTCCTGATTCCGAAACCACTCGGAGCTGTCTTCATCAAAGGCATACAGCGCCCCGGTTCCCAAGATAATAGCGCCTGCGGTTATAAAATCGTCCTTTTCCCAATGAAAAGGTCTGGAGTAGGCATGTTTTAACCCTCCAAAGGCACTTGCCCCGTCATACCCCAACATTTCCCAAGTACTGATGGTGTCATGAGCTTGGGTCTGCGCCTCCAACTTTGGAAGGCCCAAAAAAAAGATTAAACTAAAAATTAAAACTTGGAATTTCAAATTCATTAAAACCTTGGCGTTATTCATGTGCAAAATTAACCATTTATGGATTTGGTTCTAAATTTTAATGCAATCTCTTACATAAAAGCTTGTAGATTTTAGGCCCTAAGTTGAAACCTGCGCTTTTCTAAAACCTTGCGCCCGTTCGCCTATTTCACACCCTTATATTCCTTGGAAAGGGTCTGAAAACCTATTTCAACACCATCCAACATTTGCTGGTACAGTTCGGGTCTATCCTTTTTAACCCATTCCAATAAATCTACGGCATTGGCATGTACAGGGTGATAGATATTGCTTACCGGCTTCATTTTTTTATCATATTGAACGATCATTTTTCTAAGATCTTTCAATAATTTGGCACACTCAGGCTTATTCACAAGATTGTTCAATTCCTGTGGGTCCTCCACTAAATTATATAATTCTTCGGGCTGTTTATGCGGTTCAAAGAAAATACTTTCGTGCTCACTTAGTTTGCCTTCCTCCTTTAACCGGCGCATAACATGGACTGCTGGCCGATAAAACTCCAAATAAGCCTGATGTGCATCGAAGGGAATTTCAGGTCTATCATTTCTGATGTATTTCCAGTTGCCCGAAGTAAGCGCCCTTGACTTTTCCTCCACTTCGTCCCAAAGGTCTCTTGCAGCTTATACATAGTCCCTATCAAATTTCTTATCAAACACGGGCTTTCCGGTCATGTAATCCGGTACTTTCACCTTTGCAAAATCCAATACAGTGGCTGTAATATCAGTCGCGCTTACCACATCTTTTCGGATTTGGCCTCCTTCTATCCCCTTGGGGTAATACACAATAAAGGGAATATGCAGGCCCGGATCATGCAGATACCCCTTTCCACGGATATTACAACGGCCATTATCCCCTATAAAAATAACCACGGTGTTATCCGCCATATCCTTTTCCTCCAATTCCTTAAAGATCATGCCCACTTCGTTGTCCAGGTATTCTATCTGATCCAGGTATTTGGCCCAATCCAGTCTAATTACAGGGTCATCTGCCATAAAAGCGGGCAATTCCACCTCCTCGGGATCTACAGGGTGCTTGGATTCCTCCCTAACTTTGTTCCACCAATCGCCCCTATGGCTAGCCAATAACTGAATCTGGGCAAAAAATGGCTCATCCTTTTTCTCAAACTCATCGTATTTATCAAAAATTCCAAATTGGGTCTTTCCGTCCCAAGGCCCTAAAGCTTCGTGCTTAAAATTGGCATCTATTTTACGCCCTTTACCCATAACCCCGTGATGGCCAAGGATAGTGGTATATCCCGCTTTGCGTAACCAAAAGGTAAAAGGTTTATAATTTTCATTAAGGGGTACATCTCGATTGCTTCGATGGTGGTGGGCATTGATCTTTAACTGGTGTGTACCGGTGAGCATCGCCGACCGACTTGGTGAACAGATGGGATTGGTAACAAAGCAATTATCAAATCGCACACCCTCCTCGGCCATTCTATTTAGGTTGGGCGTTTTCACTCCTTTCATACCATAGCATTCCAGATCCAAACTCATGTCTTCTGCCATAAGCCAAATAATATTGGGACGCTCTTGTGCAACCATGGAAAAGGCAAACAACATTAGAGAGAACAATGCCAATCTATTTTTCATAGGAAATGAGTTTTAGGTTATTTATTGCCTATATTTTTTTTACTTGGTGAAATATGCATTTTCAGGGACTTTGGTTCTCGAAAAAGTTGGACCTTCCCAGCTTAATTCGGGAGTGTTGGGACTCTTAGAATTTCTACCACAGTAAATCTTAATAGGGTGATAACCTGCTTTAAGGGTAATGCTCCCTTCTCTTATTGTGCCAGCTTCATATCCATAATCCGCATCAATAACACTTGCCCCATGAATTTTTAAAAAACCTTTAGTTTCGGACTTCATGGAGAAAGTATATTCTCCATTCACAGGAATATTAATGTATCCCTCAAAAAGTAACAACTCCCCTTTATTCAACTTTATTCCTGCTGGATCAAGGGATGTAACTTTACCCATTGCAGTAGCCGGCAACAAATTTAATTGCGGCAACCAAGGAGCCGAATTTTGGTAGGCTTTCCAACTAAGTCCGTTGATCAGTCCTTCCCCAGAACTTGCAGCTATAGGGGCATTGTCATATGGCCTTTGGGCGGTAGTATCTGGCATACGCACCTGCAGTACTCTTTCTTTAAAAGTTTGCTGTAACTCTCTCATATTGCCATTACCCGCTAAATTATTAGCCTGTTGTGTATCGTTGATAACATTGTATATTTCAAAATCATCATCGGCATTTTTAATATCATATCGGAGTCCGACCAGGTCCCCGATTCGCATCATCTGCATTTCCTTCCTCAGTCTACCGCGATTATTGGGTGCAAATTCGTCATAATTTGGTGTATGGTTACCTTGGGTATATTCCACATAGATAAGACTCTGTTGTTGGTCCCCTTTTCCCGTCAAGGACGGTAGCAAGGAAACTCCGTTAGTATTTACAGGTGCAGGAGTACCCGCTGCAGCAGTAAAAGTCGGCAACCAGTCATAGGATACTGAAGGCGATTCAACCACGTGCCCAGCCTTGATCCGTGCCGGCCATTTGGCAATAGTGGGCAATCGCTCCCCCCCTTCCAGGACATCCCTTTTAATTCCATCAAACGGACCAAAACTGTTAAAAAAATTGGCCTTATAGGGCTCATTGTCCAGGTATGATTCAATGGAGGGCCCATTGTCAGAACTAAATACCACCAAGGTGTTTTGATCGATATTTAAATCGGATAATAGCTTTAAAATATCACCTACCTGATCATCGATTCTCCGGGTAGTCGTGGCATATCGCTTATAGACAATGGGCCAGGCCACTTCTGGCGTAGTTTCATTGTTGTCATGATCATAGGTAGCGTCGCTATAATCTGGATGTACCCAGGAATCTATGGTTCCCGAAGCCGTGTTGATCATTTGACCAGGCTTCCCTGTCCATTGCAACCCACCATTTAATCCTCCCCCATCGGGATAGGCCTGGGTGGGCAGTTCTAAAACGGCATGTGGAGTATCAAAGGCCAAATACATAAAGAAGGGTTGTTTTCCCCCTTTACCTTTTGTTTGTTCTACAATCCATTTTTTGGCCACGGCGGTCCATAGGTCTCCGGTATAACACTTGTCCAGATCCTTACTTACTTCTGTTTTATTTTCATAGACTTCCTTTGCTCCCCTATAAAGACCTTCCTTGGGATAATGCTCGTGTCCATCCCTATGCCGCATATAGCCGTAATAGTAGTCGAACCCACGATCTATGGGATGAGCAGGCCAACTATCTCCATCTTCGGACCATTTATTGGAACCCATTAGACCCCATTTTCCAATGGCGGCAGTAGTATAGCCCAATTTCTGAAGTACGTTGCCCATGGTGTGGTTATCCGCCAAGGCCTTGTCGAACTGATTATTCCTAACATTGGCATGTCCTTGACTTAAACCGGACAATAAGGAAGCCCTAGAAGGGGCACAAACCGGTGCAGCTGAATAGTGATGGGGCATTAATGCGCCCTCAGAAGCCATTTTATCCAGATTGGGCGTCAAGACCCAAGGTTCACTGCGGTCGTTGATCTTCTGTCTTTGATTTTGAAAAAATACCCCCACATCGCCATATCCCAAATCATCGGTAAGGATAAATATAATGTTTGGTTTTTGATCATTGGCCATAGCCCCAGCCTCTTGGGCATAAGCTATTTTCCCGCCTAATCCCATTATCATTAAAACAACAATTGGTAATGAGTAGCGATTTCTTATTTTAAAGTAAAACATTGTCTATAAATTATTTGGTTGTTATTTAAATTTAAGGTTGTGAAGCAATTCGTCTTTCAATAGTATTTGTTTCGCCTTGCCCATATATTTGTTTTTCTTGAACACGATATTTTTTGATGCTTTTACCGTAATGGCGGGATTATCGGGGTACAGTATGGGGAAGCTGCCAGAATTGGTTATCGTATTCCCTTGAAACAACAATCCATCAACATTCGAAATCTCCAAAATAAGATTGTCGAATTGATGAAACTGGTTATTCGTTATTTCAATATTTTTGAATGCTATATTGTGATTTTCATTATCGGTAACAAAACGAATTACCCCCCTATTAAATCCGCTGTGCTGATTGTCCTGAAAAGTATTATTCCTAATAATAAGGTTGGCAGCATTACCAGATTCAAACCAATGACTGCTTTCCACAGGAATAAGAATGGCTTCCATTTCTGTACTAAAATAATTATTTTCAATAACTGTTTTCTTTGGATTGGAAATAAGAAGTCCCCTAGCTCGATTACGGCTAATATTACAATTTTGCACCAATAGTTCTGGATAGCCCTCTACATTTTCAATTAAATCGCCAACCTTTAGCCCCGCTGGCAGATCTTCGTTAAAGCTTATTATCTGGTACCTACCGTTTATATATTCTGTACTTTTTAGGGTAAGATAATCATACGGAAAAAAGGAAGTCGCCAATCTCACCAGTCCAATAGTATCGTTGGCACGCCCTATAGTAAATCCTTGTTGCTGGGCATGTCCCATACGGACACCGATGCTGTTTTTACCTATGACATCCATCACTTCCTGATAGGTGCCATGGACATTAGTGGCATCGTCCAACTGATTGTTAAACGTGCAATTTTTTAGTACCACTTTGCCCCTACAACCAACAAAATGGGTAGCATCGGCTGTGGTAGAGACCATTCTTCCCTGGGAAGGAGTAACATTAAAGCTGTCCAAAATGAGGTCTGATGAATTCTCTGCAATCAACCCCATTCCTCCTGCATGGTGGACATTCACATTTTTTGCATTAAAGCCTTCTGTTCCCGTAATCCGAAAGGCAGGTGCCAGGCGGTTTAGACTCTGATCGCCCTTGCAGACCAAAACCATTCCCACGGGGGGCAATTTCTGTTTGTGATTAAAAATACGGACAGTACCCGGCTTAACTTCCTCTACCCTTAAATTATCCTCTTTTCCACGGACTTTTTCCACCTTGGAACGGGGATCGGTCTTATACTTATATTTTATTTTATCAAGATTGTGCTGAACACTAGAGTTGCGTGTGGCGGATATTGGTGTATAAACTTCGGTATTAAAGGCGATGGCATTCCGGGCGGGATCAAAAAGAATGGACTGTCCCAAGTTATGCTCGTAATACTCCTTTACAAAAATCAACTGACCATTTCTAATCTCATAAGGATACTCCTCTGAAAGCTCCATGTCAAAGGAATTGTTGTTCACATCATTGGCCACTATTAGTCCCTCACTATGAAAAGGCACTGCCCAGTCGACAGTAACATTCGTAATGGTAATATTTTTTGAATCCTCAATTAGAAATGGAATCATTCTCCCGTGAAAGATAAAAGTAGAACCTTGGCCATTAATGGTCAAGCCCTGCATCCCAAATATAGGCATGGCAGTCTTCGCCAACACATCGTCATGATTGGAAATACGGGTAAATTTTTCGAAGGCCTTGTCCGGATAGAAATGATAGGTTCCCTTTTCAAATTTAATTTTGGAAATGGGATATTCCTTTGCCTGACGAATTCTGGCCAAAACAGCTGGGGAAGCGTCCTCGGCTATTTCAGTTGTGAACACTACATTTTCCGAAAGTAGCCCCTCCGATTGTGAAAAACCAGTCCCACACAAAAGGGAAATGACAAGTAGCATCACAATTTTGTAATTTTTTGGACTTCTATTTAATAGTTGAAATTTTCTCATTTCCTTATTTTAAAACCTTTGTTTCTCCTTAATTTCTGTTTCTTTTACAATGCACTATCAGAAATGTTCCCTATGGCTAAACTAACAATCTAATTATTGCCTTTTTGCTCAGGTTAAACAGTCATAAGCCTTTGCCAGTTCACTTCTAGTAAAAAGATTAAGACTACATGTGAGAAGCTTATAGTTATTAATTGCGATTTGAACTTATTGTTACTCTATAAATTTACCCCTGTGCCCTGGAGAGAGTTATCATGATCCCAAGTAATTAGCCAGGGATCACGGGTTTTAATTTGAAAGGCTTTCATTTTTTTTATCATTTCATCCATTACTTCCTTATAATTGGGGTCGTTGGCCAGGTTCACTATTTCATCGGGATCTTTTTCCAAATCGAATAATTCAAATTCAGGGCGAAACAGGTAATCTTGTACCTTTCTTTTACCGAAATACTCTTTTTTGTTTCTATATACCTCCTGCCATGTAGAAGCCGCCCATAAGTCCGATGCAAAGGGATATTCCGATCGCCATGCTATGTTCCTTATAAGCTTGTAATTTTTGTCCCGCACCACGCGCATGGGGTAATACATGGTGATTTCATGAAAGGTGTGGGAGGCGTATATTTCATCCCAGCCTTCAGGTTCCTTAATATCCAATACCTCTTTAAAAGAACGCCCATGAAACGAGTATCCTTTTGTTTCCACTTGCGCCATGTCCAAAATGGTAGGTGTAAGGTCTACCCAAGAAATCATAGCATCCGAAGTGGTATTCTTCAACTTGGAGAAAGGGTCCTTAATAATACAGGGCAGTTTCATCCCTGGCTCATATAAGGTGGTTTTGGCACCAGGAAATGCCATGCCATTATCAGATATATAAATAACTATAGTGTTGTCTGCCTTGCCCGACTCCTGAAGCATCTGCATCAACTTACCAAAACCCTGATCTATTCTGGAAACACTTTGGTAGTACTGGGCAATTTCTTCCCTACTTTCATTAGTATCCGGCAAAAAATCCGGAACCACAACCTCAGCCGGATCGTAAACAATAGTCTCTACCCCTGGATAGCCTTCCAACTTGTTCCCAAAACTGTTTGGGGCATCCCATTGTTCGGGATCTGTAGAATTTGCCCTATGCGGATCATCTGTACAGAAATACAAAAAAAATGGTTTGTCGGATGTCAAAACATCTTTGCATTCTTCTGCCATGGCCACGGTACTTCTAGGGTCGGCCTTCAACTCTTGTTCAAAATGGTACACGGATTCCGGAGCCACGTGATATTTTCCTATCCTAGCCGTGGTATACCCTTCTTTTTCAAGCAGCACGGGCAGGGATTTTACGATGTCATAGGTGCTAAAATGATGATAGTCGTGTACATGACCATAAGAACCGGTGGCATGGCCATAGAGTCCGGTAAGAATTACCGATCTACTGGCAGCACAGCTGGCAGTGGTACAATAGGCGTTGTTGAAACGTACACCTTCAGAGGCCAATTTATCCAGATTCGGGGTTTTTATTACCTTATTCCCGTATGCCCCGAGGGCATCGGTTCCATGGTCATCAGCAACAAAGAGTATTATATTGGGCCTCTCTACCTGCTTCTGTGAGGCTGCCTGTGTTTCCTTTTTCTCATTACAGCCCGTCAACAATAAACCAAAACAAGCGGATATAATAATTAGCCTAAAATTCATATATTATCGTTTTAAATAGAATAAACAAGAGTCATAATTTCTTCCGCTCGCTATCCGGTTGTAAATCAAAACCACATTGGGCTTATGCAATAGTAGGTTCTGACCTAATTCAGGGAGAACCAGCAGCATTGGTGTGAATAGGGACATAGCAATATCTTTAACTGTGCTAAATTATTCATCCTGCTTCACATAATTCAAAGGAGATATACGCTCCCCTGTTTTATAATCCAACCGCTTTCCGTAGTAGATATAATTATCAAAAATATCGCCATTACCTAAGGTTCGTGGGTCTCCCTGAGCTATAAGCTCTGTTTCCATTTGAGTGCGGAGTTTTTTTATTTGCACAGCATATTCGGGAAGATCGGCCAAATTATTGATACAATGTGGATCTTCTTGAATGTTATACAACTCATGCTCCGGCCTTTTATCAAAATTCATCTCAAAAAAGAAGTATTCCTTATCCCCAGGTTTTAAATCTGTAAGATAAGTTTTGGTTGGGGATCCATCGCAGTTTAAAAACCCGTATTCGGGATTTCCAACAGGCCATCTTTTTGGTTTTATATTATGAACGTAGAGTAACGAATCATTCCGAATGGCACGGACGGGATAGGCCAAATCTGTCCCGTCCTCATTGGACCGACCAACATCATGACGTTCCTTGCCCAATAATACATGATCACGGGAAGGGTCTATTTGTCCAGATTTTGGAGAGAGTAACTGTTTTATAAGACTTCCTCCAGTCATTTGCCGATGTGGTAGAGCCCCCACTACTTCCATAAATGTTGGTGCCAAATCGGAAAAACTCACAAAATCGTTGACGGTACGACCAGGGTAGATTTTACCCTTCCAATAAAAGATCAATGGAATGTGAAAGCCTTCCTCGTATATTTGTCCTTTTACCCTAGGGAATGGCATCCCATGATCTGAGGTAACCACAATCATGGTATTTTCCAACAAACCTTTTTCCCTCAATATTTGTATGGCCTTACCCACTTGGGTATCGTACCATTCCACCTCATTGGCATAATCCAATAGGTCTCCACGAACTATGTCGTTATCCGGATAAAAGGGGGGCACAACTGCTTCTTTCAATTCACGCCCTGCCTTTTTCCAAGAATCCAGTTCATAGGCCCTATGGGGCTCCTTGGCTCCCAACCAAAAACAGAAAGGTTTTTCCTCTCCCTTTTCGTTCAAAAATGCACCAAAGTTGGCGGCATAATCTATATTACTTATATTCTCATACGGGGGTGTTATTTTTATACTGTTGTATTCCGGTCCGGCCGGATTATCGGCAGTATCATACACCCCAGGACCCCATCCTTTACCAGAAAAACCTACATTATACCCCTCATTTGCCAATAATTGCGGATAGGTCTTGAACTCGGAAGGAAAACGGCCATTGTGATCCGCCGCCTCCTTGAGTTGCCAACTGTATTTTCCTGTAAGAATACAGGCCCGTGCCGGGGAACATTTTGGATTGCCGTTATACGCATTATTAAAAACAACCCCTTCTTTGGCCAGGCTGTCTATAGAAGGCGTATGGATAAAAGTATCCCCATAGGCTCCAAAACTCTTCATGGATGCATCGTCTGCAATGCAAAACAGGATATTGGGCCTTTCCTTACTTTTTTGAGCGTTCGCTACCAGAGTCAGGAACAAGCATCCGATCAACAAGGTATGTAAGGCAGATTTTTTCATATATCAAGATTCAATTCTTTCTTCTTGGCTATGGGTAATTAACACACCTTATTTGAGTTCCAAGTCTTGGATTCCGTCATTTGAATTGCCTCTGATTTTTTCAAAGTCCGCAATTAATTCCTGAAGTTTTTCAGGATTGGATTTAGCCAGATTTTCCTTTTGACTTGGATCGTTTTCCAGATTATATAATTGATACTCTTCAGCATTACCCAACTCAATGTTCACCATTTTGTTTATCGCTGGTCCTTTATATGGAGGAATCATAGCCCAATTACCTTTTCTAAAGGCTGTTCTGGAGGTTGCTTCCAATACCAACTCTTCCCTTCCGTCCTTGGATTTACCCATAAATGCATCCAAAAGATTCTCACTATCCTCACCTGTCTTATCACTTCCAACCAAAGCGGCCATTGAAGTAAGCAAGTCTAACTGACATACCAAGGCATCAGATTTACCTGGGGCTATTGTACCTTTCCAATAGGTAATAAATGGAACCCTGGTACCAGCATCGAACAAACTATATTTACCTCCTCTTAAAATTCCTGCTGGGGTATGATTGCCCAATTTTTCTTCGGAGTCGTCATAATAACCATCGTTGACTACTGGGCCGTTATCACTTGAGAAGACAATTAATGTATTCTCAAGGATTCCTTCATCTTCCAGGGTTTTCATAAACTCCCCTATCATCCAATCGGCCTCCAAAATAACATCCCCTCTTGGACCCATTCCAGATTTTCCGGCAAAACGCGGGTGCGGTGTACGTGGTACATGTGGCTGTTGCAAGGCATAGTACAAAAAGAAAGGTTTGTTTTTATGCTCTTTTACATACTGTTGGGCTTTGGCCAAAAAATGGTCCGCCATATCAACATCGCTCCATTTAGCAGACTCCCCACCCTTCATAAAGCCAATTCTTGGAACTCCATTCACTATACTGTTGTTATGACCGTGATGCCATTTCATAGTAGTCAGTTCAGGATTGTCCAATCCCGTGGGTTCCCCTTCAAAATTTTTCTCGTAGCTAACTTCAATGGGGTCATTTGGATCCAAACCGTCTACGTGACCGTCGGCAATATACACCGTTGGCACCCTATCCTGGGTTGCAGCAAGAATATAGGAATAATCAAAACCAACTTCATTGGGGCCAGGTGACACCCTTTCATTCCAATTCACATTTCCGCTACCAAGTCCCAAATGCCATTTACCCACAATACCGGTGGCATAACCTTCCCCCTGCAACATTTTGGGCACTGTTATTTGTGCCGTATCAATTATCAAAGGAGCTGTTCCTGGCAATATTTTGGCATCTTTATTACGCCAGGGATACCTACCTGTTAATATGGCATACCTACTTGGCGTACAAGTAGCTGAGGAGGCATAACCATTTGTAAATTGTACACCGCCCGTTGCCAATGCATCCATATTAGGGGTACTGATTTCCGTTGCCCCATAGGCACTCATATCGCCATACCCAAGATCATCCATATAAATAAATACAATATTGGGCTTTTTAGCAGTTTCATCAGTAGCGACTACTTTCTCTTCCTTGGATTTACATCCCACCAAAAGCAACACAATTATGGCGGTATGGAACAAATTCCTTTTAATAATCTTCATTTTTCTATTTAGTTAATTTTAATGATTTTGGATTTATAAGCTAGTAAGGTACAACCCATATATTTTTGATTCGCACCTTTACTTATATTTTATTCAATTGCCCTAGACCTTCATAACCTCCTTTGGGTCCGTACTTATTGCAACCGATTTAATGACTTTTTCATTTTGCCCTTCCCCTATGATCAAGGTATATTTGGCCAAAGAGTATACTTCTGGCACAAATTCCTTTCCTTTAACCCTCAACGATTTTACCATTTCATTGGTCTCTTCATTAATAATCCTAACAACTTGGTTAGATTCCTTAAGCTGTAATCTAGGCAGGTAGCCCAAGGCCCTTCTGCCATCGTTGTCATCTTGGGCAATGGTCAATGGCCATCCCGGGTAGGTATTGTCTTCGGAATCCACATCAAGGTCTGCCAAAAATCGAATTGCTTCCATTTTTATAGTCCTTGCTCCGGTATCAAAAGTAATTATCCCAAAACCGGATGCCTTTTTCTGTGCTTTCAAATATCTGTTTTTCTCTAGGTCAAAATCATCTGTCGGATTCCCAACGGCATAGATATAATTAGTATTTCCAAATCCATCTCGATAGCTACCCGTATTGGGCAGCCCATGTGCTGGTCTATCCGTAAAAGGTACATTGACCGAATCTGGCTGTCCCCATCTTGGGTAACCCGTTGAAATGGCCGGGGTACAGAAGGTCCAGCCCCCATCCCGTACTTCATCAACACTATATTGTACCATAAAAGGCAGGTGCTGATCTCCGTTGATATGAAAAACAGAAGCTTTTCTAATGGTCCGTATTACCTCATCCCGTTTCGATTTTGGCCAACCTCCCGAGTCCAAATCACCAAATAAGAATTGCTTTTTGGGACCATGATGGGTACCTACATTGGAAAATAAAGTCTGACTTAACAGCACCTTCATATTCGCTCCCTGCCAATCTTCGATCCAGCCATTCAAAAACTCCATTTGTCGATTTCCAATGAAATCCAGGTCATTTGAATCAAGTTCTTCCGGTTTGGCCGGGGCAGTAAGATGATCTATCCTACCTTCCCCACTCCTAAGCATCTCTGGACCGGATTTAAATAATCTATCACTCACAATAGCGAAACTAACCTTCCCGTAAACCATTTGGGTAAACCAATTGGTAATCCCTGATGGTAAAGGTGATGGGTCATAAGGATCTGGAAGGTGACCACATTGGGTGCGAAAAACCACATTGACCATATTGGGTGTCTGCACAAGTCCGCCATGGGCATCCCTTACCTTTTCCCAAGCTTCAAATGAAATGCCTTCACCTCCTTCTCCCCAAAGATTGCCTTGATAAACATCGTGGTCATCGGGCGTGCAGATTGTAGGCCGGTCGCGCATAATATTTCCAAAAGCCCAACCAAACATATACCATTTTCCCAAATAGTTTAGAATTGCGCTGTCCTCTGGCTGTCTTTTTATAGGATATCCTCCATTGCCCTCGTACAATTGATCCCCCGAAAAATAAAGCATATCCGGGTTGGATTTTTCAAGATTCTCCACCAAGGGACGATATGGATATCCTGCCCATTCCTGACAGGTTAAACCTCCAAATCGCAGTGGCCGGTCATTTGGCTCTTGTCTTATAGCGCCTTTATAATAATGCTTTTCCTTGTCTATGGAATAGACCAAACGATAAGGTGTATCTTGGGCTGAATCCCAATTTTCTATTGAAAAAATAGTACTGTAGGATACAGGATCAATTTCGCCTTTTTCTTCCTTGACCCATTTACCCTTCTTAAAAAATTGAAGCTCCACCTTTTGTGAATCTCTGTTGCTTACAGGAGGTAGTTGCGCCGTTAATTTAAGCTTCCCTTTTGAAAGCGTGTACATGGCCCATAGGATAGGTCCAAAACTGTTATCGGGGACATATTCAACCTTTGTGCCATCAAGGGCAATTGACCGAGACCAGAAGGTACTCCCCTCCTTTTCGTTCATGTTCTGTTCCAAAGCCACCAGGCCTTCGATCTCTCCGGCGTGGCGATATGCCAATTCCGCTTTACGATCATCCTTGTCCACAGCGATCAAGGTACATTCGTAATCTCCATTTTTTGGTGACACCCCCAATTCCAGAGTAAAATCGCTAAAATTGAAATTTTCCGGAAGCTCAGCTTCTTTGTCGGCCACAAACAATTTGCCTTCCAAGGAAATACCTGTAGATAATCCTTCACCAAAATAACAGGCCGCTTTTACACTCTTTGGATCGGTAGCATCCTTTATTCCGGTAGAAAAACCGACACTCCCTTTGTCATTATTATTTTTTAAAATCCCAATTCTACTTTTAATGCGAAAATCTCCCATGTCCTTTTTAAGCACATAAGTCAATAGATGAAGACGGGCATTTCGCATAGTCCCTTTAAACTCCAGCCTTTTATTTCCAATTTCCCAATCTTCCATGGGAATACTCCAAAAATCCTTTCCAATCCAAACTCTCTCATTTAAATTTTCAAAATTAAAGGCAATGGATTTTCCAGAACTACTTTTTAGCTCATTATCCAACACACCACTTTGGGCGAATATATTGGAGAAAGGGTTGGCAATTATTGGAATTGCCAACCCTACTTTTTGAATAAAATTTCTTCTCTTTAAAACCATTTTAGCAATAGTATTAATTACCTAACTTAGGATTTACATTGATTTCCGATTCTGGAATCGGCCATACATCATCTACACCTTCCCGGAAATTCTTGGTGGTAACATACCACCTAGACTGTGGATCTATTTTTTTTGATGTGGTTGGATATAAGGTGGAGTTTGGGAATGGTGCACCCCAGAAATCTCCCACTAACACTTCATCTCCAATTCCCCATCTAAAGATATCCCACAAACGTTGCCCTTCCAAAGCCAACTCAATTCTTCGCTCGTTTCTTAATAGTGGTCTAAGAGCATCCGCATTGGTTTCCATAATAGCCGGCAACCCTACGGACTCCCTACCCCTAACGGCATTGATAGTTTCATCCAACAATTGTTGGGTAATGGCATTACCCGCTTCGAGTTCGGCCTCCAAATAGCTCAACAATACTTCGGCATACCTGATAATAGGAATATTGCCACCATAATCGGTCCTTAGGTTACCGCTGAACGACTCGTCAAAGAATTTTCTTAAACCATATCCTGTCCTGGTAGCCTGCTTGGAATAGGTCAATTGATCTACCGAACCAGTTGAATCCGGATTACAATCATAGGTCCTGCCAGCAAACGTAGCACCATCCCAAATAAAATTGTACCTAAATCTTGGATCCCTGTTTGCACCCATGTCGTTATAGTCAAATCTAGGGTCATCATAGGACAAAGGGGTACCATCATTAAAACCATAGGCATCGGCAAGACTACCCAAAGGGTTTACGATATGCCAGCCCGAAGCAACTGCCGGATAGGCGTGCTGGGGTAATGAATTACCTGCCTGACCACCAAAATATTGGGAACTAAAAATGTTTTCACTGCTATTTTCATTGGAAGGAATAAAAAGTGAGCTATAATCTGGATCAATAATATTATCGCCCATATCTATAATCTGTTTGTATGCTACAGAAGCTTCAGGAAATCTCTTCTCCCCGAGATACAATCTCCCTAAAAAAGCCAATGCTGCCTGTTTACTGGCCCTACCAGCTTCCCCTGCTTTTAAATCGCCGAATGCCGGAAGTGCTGCTGCAGCAGCCTTAAGCTCATTCTCAACAAATGTCACCAATTCCGTTTTAGAGGCCTTATCCACGTTATTGGCCTCATCAGGTGTTAAAGTAGCCGTAACTAAAGGAGCGCTACCCCAAAACTGTGATAGATAAAAATACTGTGTAGCCCTTAGAAACTGTACTTCGGCCTTCATTCTATCAATCTTAGCCTGTTCCATATCTACTTTTTCAATATTTTCCAGGAAATCATTGCAAATGGCGATACGCTTATAAGACCCTTGCCAATATCCGTTAACAACGTTGTTATTTGGTAGCAAAGTACCATTTGTCAATCGGTTCTGGGTGGAATTATCACCTCTTCGATCATAGGCGTTGTCCGTAGCAAATTCCATAAACACAATGCCACAATAGGTCCACCAATCCGAAGGCACAACCTGTGTACTATATTCCACGGCCCCTCTGTAGGCTCCTGTCAGCGCAATGTTGGCATTGGACTCCGAAGTCCAGAAATTATCGGCCGCAAAGGCGTTACTGGGAAATTGTTCCAATTCCTTATCGCAGGAAATTACTGTTCCCAAGGAGACAATTCCTAGAAGAAGTAATCCCAGAACCCTTGATTTAGATGAATGTTTGTTATATATTTTGATCATGATCTTAAAATTTTAGGTTTATACCAAAAGTGTAGGTAGTTAATATGGGATAATATGCTCCGCCCCCAGTTATTTCTGGGTCCCATCCCTTTCTATAGGAATTAAAGGAATGCAAATTCTCCGCGCCCAAATAACATCTTAAATTATCTATCCCTAGAATTTCATTGACCGCATCAGGAAAATTATATCCCATCTGAATATTCTTAATACGCAAATACCCAGAATTGATGACCCAAAAGTCCGATGTTTCCGTATTGGCCGATCCGCTATTGGTCAATACTTCCAGTCTAGGATAATCTGGATAACGGACTGGGCTGTCGGGATCGAACCTACCGTCCATTTGCCAAGTTTGAATATTCCCTAGATTAAAGAAAGCATAACCGGCATAACCGTCCAATTGGCCTTTTACCCCTGCCGTTCCTTGTAATAAAACGGATAGGTCGAAGTTTTTATAGTTAAAGCCTAGATTAGCTCCAAAAGTATATTTAGGGATACGGCTTCCCAAATAGGTCCGGTCATAAGTAGGATCTACCTTACCATCCGGAACCCCGTCCGGTCCACTGATATCCTTATATCTAAAATCACCTGCCTGTGCGGTAGGATTTACCGCTGACATATCTGGCCAGCTATCTACCTCACCATCATTTAAAAACACACCATCGGCTTTATAGCCGTAGTACATTTGCATGGGATAGCCTATAAACAAGTCGGAACCATTTCCTACAAACCCATTGGGCTGCTCTACATTACCAAGTCCCAAGGTAACAACCTCATTATTGATGATCGAAAAATTAGCGTTGATGGAATATCCAAAATCTCCAGCTTTTCCACGATGGCCCAAGTCAAATTCCCATCCCGTATTTTTAACTTCTCCGGTATTGGTCTCACTTATACCAACTCCTAAGACCGAGGATACACTTGCAGAAGGCTTAAATAGTACATCTGTTGTGTTTCTATTGAAATAGGTAGCATTAAAAGTTAGCTGTCCGTCAAAAAAACCGGATTCGATTCCTATGTCAATAGTTTCAGTGGATTCCCATTTAATATTGGCATCCTTATAATTGGCATATGCTGCCCCAGTTGCAAGTCCACCTCCCAAGGAATAATCCCTTCCTGAGGCCAAAACCGTTTGATAAGGATAATTACCTATATTTTGGTTTCCTAATATACCCCATGAAGCCTTTGCTTTTAAATTGGACATCCAAGATACCCCTTGCATAAAGTCTTCTTGGGAAATACGCCATCCCACAGCCGCAGAGGGAAAAAATGCATATTTATTATTCTCCGGAAAACGCGATGATCCGTCATACCGCATAGTAGCCTCAAAAAGATATTTTTGGTCTATACTGTATTTAAGACGGGAGAAAAAGGATTGCAAGGCCCATTCCGCGTCATAGCCCCCAGATTGCTGATTTTCGGCACTTCCAAGATCCATTACAGTATAGTCATTGCTCGCAAAATCTTGACGGTAACCATTGAAAAGGGATAGCTCTTCATTTTCAAAGGAATATCCAGCCAATAAGCTAAAATCGTGCGACCCAAATTCCTTGGAATACTCCCCGGTAAACTGCATGGTCTTAAAAATAGTTTTGTTGCTCTGTTGATTTAAATACGATTGACCTAAAAACACATCCTCATTAAGTCTTTGGGATCCCAGATAGGAGCGCTCCTCATAAAGCGTAAAATTATAACCTCCAATAGCGGAAAAGACCAAATCATCATTAGGCTTCCAGTCCAATTTTACATTTACCCCGACCCTAGTTGTAGGATTGGTCAAATAGGACTTGGAATCCAACCAAGCAACTGGAGTTCCTCCACTTTCCGGTCCTATTCCGTAATTGCCCTGGGAATCCCGGCCCAAGAAAGTTGCCGGATAACGCACTGCATTTTGAACAAGTTGATCTAAAAATCCACCTCCTTTATTTGCCGTGGCCTGTGGCTCTTTTCGTTCTTCCAAGGCTCCAAAAAATCTAGAGTTCAATTCAAATTTTTCGCCCAACTTATTATTGAGATTCATACGAAAGTTATAGCGGTTAAAGCTATTCTTAGGTACTATCCCCTGTTGATCCAAAATACCTGCAGATACATAGTACTTGTTGTTTTCATCACCACCATTTACGGTAAGGGTGTGGGAGGTCTGAATTCCATTTCTAGAAAACAGATCTTCCAAGAACCTTGTATTGGGATAATTATCAGGATCGTTTTGCGCCCTGTATCTGTCAATGTCATCAGCAGTAAAACTAGTACTCCCTGAAGCTATATTGTACATTTCCGCATACTCCCAAGAGTTGGCAAATTCGGGAAGTTCAGTGGCTTCGTTAACACCAATATAGCTATTGTAGCTAACTGAAAATTTCTTGTTACTGCCGCTTTTAGTAGTAATTAAAATTACCCCATTGGCAGATCTGGCACCATAGATAGCTGCCGAAGAAGCGTCCTTAAGAACGGAGATGGAAGCAATGTCGTCTGGATTAATATCATTCATGGTACCTGCTATGCCATCTATCAAAACAAGGGCATTGGCATCAGCTCCAAATGAACCAACTCCCCTAACGCGGATCTCCCCTCCACTTTGTCCGGGTCTTCCCGATCTTTGTATTACCGTAACTCCCGGCATCTGCCCCGTTATTGCTTGGGACGCCTGTGTTACAGGCCTATTTTCAATGTCCTTGGAAGATACTTGTGATATGGAGCCAATTACGTTGATCTTCTTCTGGGTTCCATAACCTACTACGACAACCTCATCCAATCCTGCCGCACTTTCTTGAAGGGTAATACTAAGGCTGGTTTGCCCATCTAAAGGTACTTCAATAGTGGAAAATCCAATATAGGAAACTACCAACGTGGCGTTGGCATCTGCTACCTCAATAGAAAAATTACCGTCAAAATCGGCTGTTACCCCATTCGTGGTTCCTTTTTCCACAATATTTGCCCCTGGCAATGGCGTCCCGGTATCGTCCACAACAGTACCTGAAATGGTAGGTTGCTGCAATCCCATTTCCTGCGTGCTACTTTGGTCAACATTATCTTCTTTAACCCCAGGTTTTAAGGCTATTTGTTTGTCCAAAACCTTATAAACAATATTGGTTCCCTTAAACACTTTCTCCAATATCTTGGCAATAGTTTCCCTTTTCACTTTTATGGAAACCATTCTTTCCAAATCCACTTCTTTGGTGTCCACAAAGAACTTAAATTCCGTCTGGGATTCAATTTCATTGAGAACGTCAAACACCTTAACATTGTTAAGATTCAAGTCTATTTTTGTGCTTTGGGAATAGGTACTTGCATTAACTTGAAAAAGTGCAACTAATAAAAATAGGGTTGTTAATTTCATTTTCAAATCGAATCGCCATGGACAACCATTACGATTCCGTGGTTTGTTAAATTTTTTCATAATTTAGTAATACGTTTGGTGGTTAATAAAAATTTTAATCACTTTAATCTGCCAGAAAATGTCGCAAGCATTTTCTGGTTTTTTTTTATAAAGTAGATTGTGTCCTAGACTCTAAAAATTCACTTCATATTTAATTGTTTTAAGATTAATTAATTACTATTTCATTTTGATCAATGATGTACTCAATAGAATAAATTTCATTTAAAGTTCGCAACACCTGGTCTATACTTTCAACATCAAAAACCGCATTATAGGTCTTCTCCTCCAGAATTTTATTATTGTTTTTAATAGAGACATTGTAGTGCCTTTCCAGTTTCTTTCTGATGATTTTAAATGGGGTATTTCTGAAGATCATTCTTCCTTCCACCCAGCTGGTATACATTTTTGTATCCACCTCTGTTATGGATGTTTCTTTTGATTTTTGATTCCATTCCCCTTTATATCCAGGTTCCAATAAAACTGTATTTGCCGAATTAAAATCGTTGTCCTTCCCGTGCAGTGCCACAGACCCCTCAATAAGGACGGTGCTGACATTTTCCTCCTCAGGATAGGAAGAAACATTGAATTTTGTTCCCAAAACCCTAACATTTAAATCATTTACATTTACTACAAAAGGATGGTCTGCATCTTTGGTGACATCAAAAAAGGCTTCCCCATGAAGAAATACTTCCCTTTTTGTACCTTCTATAAATTTTACTGGATATTTTATGGAACTACCTGCATTTAAATGTACTACTGTGCCATCGGACAAAATCAACTTAAAGGTTTTTCCATAGGGTATGGTCAATTCGTTGTAAATAGGTGCTGCAGAAACAACCTCATTGGCAACATCCTTATAGGATAAAACACTTCCCTGCTGCTTCCCAACCACCTTTCCGTTCTTGTCAAGTATGGCACTTTGCTCTTTCTCGGTTATTATCTGAATATTTCCATTGCCCAATTCCAAGGTAATGGCGTTCTTATCAATGACCGGCAGATCAGAACTTAATTTTTGTTGGGTAAAGAAATACCCTATGCCCACAACAAGTACCAAGATAGCGGCATACTTTATGAATCCTGAAAACCTAGGTTTCGACTTATTGTTGTCCAGTTTTGATTCCAGTTCCTGCCAAGCCATTTCGCAATCTTCATCGCTCTTTGCTTTAAAGGCCCAGGTTTTTTTGAATTGTATAAAAGCCTTTTTATTCGCGGGGGAATCGTCTATCCATTGAAAGATCAATGCGACTTCCTCTTCCGTGGCATTTCCTGAAAGATACTTAGAAATTAAATCGTAATCCATTAACTGGAATTTTGCGTTCCAATTAAGTACACCTTAGAAGTACTTTACCCTACATTGATTTTTAATTTTTTTTATCAAAAATGCAAAAAAGCATAAAAAAAAGTAATGATTACGTAGTTTGCAATTCTCAATTTAAGGAATTTCGTAGCCCGTGTTATGTTGGCTTCAACAGCTTTGATGGTAATTCCCAATTCTTGAGCAATCTCTTTATTCTTCTTATTTTCAAATCGCTTTTTCAAAAATACCTGCTTGCATTTGTCCGGTAATTCCTCAATTGACTTTTCAATAAGATTTTCCAATTCCGAAAAGGTTACGGAATCAAAATTCAAGGAGTTCAAAATTTCAGTATGCAAGTTGCTCTCCCTTTCCTGCAATTGTCTGGATTTGTACTTCCGTACAACCTTATGGTGCCTAATTAGGTTTAAACAATCCGTTTTTACAGACTGATACAAAAAGGATGGGATTCCATTAATTTTTTGCACTTTTTCCCGGTTCTCCCATAGCTTGATAAAAGCGTCTTGTGCAACGCTTCTAGCTTTGTCCTTATCCCCTATAAACTGAGTTCCAAACCCAACAATACTATTGTAATATTCTTTAAAATAATATTCGAAAGCACGGCGATCTCCTTCCCTAAATTGTAGGAAGCGAAAATCTGTCAAACTTAAATGCTCTTTCTCCATTATGAATTAAGAATTACATAAACTTAAACATGTTTAATTACCAATATATCAGCTAAATATACAAAATTTTATTAAATGTAAAATTTACATGTAAAATTTATTTTAATCGCAAGGTTTATGGATTAGGAGATGCTGACATATTTAATTGCCGAGTTTAGCATTAATTCATCCCTTTTTATTGGGCTGAGCTGTTTCCAAAATAATTTTTTCCATTTCCTTTTTGGAAGGGCGTGGACGTCGCCTAAATGAATTTGATTTACCTGTTTCCCTATCAAATTCATCCGGAGTCCTAAAAGCTGGCAAACTATCTTGTGTAAGTCGTCTAATTTTTTTCATTTCTGAACGCATGGCCTCCAAATTTTCCTGATAATCGGCGTTTCCAGCCAAATTATTGAGTTCGTATGGATCCTTGACCATATCATACAACTCTTCGTTTGGGCGTGGAATAATAAAGCAGGCCAATTGTGCTTCAGTGAGCTCTCCCTTTTCCTTCATTTTGAGCATATCGGTAAATGTGCCGCTGACAAAGGCATCCGCCGAAGGTGTATTTGGAAGGTCCGGATAAAAATTACGTATGTATTTTAACTTTTTTGTCCTTATGGCCCTAGTGTAATCCTCGTAGTCGTGCCAATGATCTTCGGCATAGACCATATCCCTTATTTTTGCTTCCGGATTGGTCAACAAATCGGAAAAATCCTGTCCTTCAAAGGAGGGAAGGCTTTCCAACCCAGCCAACTTTAGAAATGTAGGGGCAATATCCACAGCACTTACCAGGTTATTACAGACCGACTTAGGTTTTACTTTTTGGGGCCATTTTACTATCCATGGCGTTTTTATACCACCGTCGTACAGGGTTGTCTTGTCTCTTGGAAAAGGTCTCCCATTATCGCTAATAAAAAGAATCATGGTATTTTCGGAAATCCCTTGACTACCCAACTCCTCCACTACCTTACCGACATAGTCATCCAACCTTAAAATTTCATTATAATAGTACACAAAGTTTTTTCGCACATTTTCTGTATCCGGCATATATGGAGGTACAATCACATCTTCAATGGTCTGTGGATGCTCCACAATATTATCAGTATAGGGTCGGTGCGGATCAACAGCGGCCAGCCAAAGAAAAAAAGGTTTGTCTTTTGGCCGTGCCTGCAGCACGGGAACCCAATTTTCACAACCACTGCCGTCACCTTTTTGTTTGGCCTTAGTACCATCAGGTGCCAATTGAAAGCCAGAGGTACCTACATCATAGACCTCATCGAATCGATCCTTAATGGCATCCCCCATATGCCACTTGCCGGCCTGGGCTGTCCAGTAGCCAGAGGCTTTGAGCTTTTCCACGAAAGTTATCTTATCCGGTGTCAGGGGCCAATGTAATTGTTCTGCATTAGTATTATGGGGATAGAGTCCGGTAATAATACTTGTCCTACTAGGACTACATGAACTGGCCGTAAGATAGGCCTGATCAAAACGCATTCCCTCCTCAGCAAGTTTATCAATATTTGGGGTACGTATATTTGGATGGCCATAGGCCCCGCTATCGTCCCAGGCCATATCGTCAGCAATGATCAATACAATATTTGGGCGCTCCCCTTCTTCATTTTTAGTTTCTTTTTTTGAGGAGCAGGATAATGTAAATATTGATAATAGAAGGATTAAAAAGTTGGTCGATTTTGGTTTGTGGTTGGTCATAATAGATAGATTGTTTATCTAGAACTTTAAACATACAGGTTGTGAAATAGATATTTCATTTCCTGTAAATTCAAGGAGTCCTGTCTTATCATCAACTTTAAAAACTGTGATATTATCTGATTTCTGGTTGGCCACCAATAAAAATTTTCCATCGGGTGATAGGGTAAAATTTCGAGGCCAATCCCCTTGCACAGGTTCTATGGCCAGAGGTTTTAAATCTCCGCTATCAGATATCGAATAAATAGCTATACTATTATGCCCCCTATTGGAAGCATACAGGAATTTCCCATTGTTGCTAATATGTATATCGGCACAGGCATTTGGTCCTTGGTAATCCTCTGGGAGCGTACTCTTTTTATCGATTTTTGTAAAAACTCCGGTCTCTTCATCCACGGTGGCCGACACAACAGTACTGGACAGTTCATTGATAATAAACACCTTGTTATCCGTTGGGTGGAAAATAAGATGTCTGGGGCCATCTCCGGGATCCATTTGCAGCCCTACTTCCGCCTTACCCAATTTCCTTTCCGAATTTATTGGATACGTTAAAATCTGATCTATCCCTAGATCTACGGCATATAAAAATTTTCCGTTTTGGGAAAATTGTACACAGTGTGCATGGGCCGAATTTTGGTTGGGATGCGGACCACTTCCTGTATGTTGTATCTCTTGTGGTTCATCTAACATAACCCCCTTTTTGTCAATGGGATATAGTACGATACCTCCCGAACTATAATTTGCTGCAGCAAGAAGATTTTCATCGGAATTTACCCCAACATAACAGGCTCCATCCCCTATACTGGGAAGGTTGGCCACTCTGGTCAGGGCTGTTTTATCTTGGTTCCATTGGAATGCCGATACACTCCCCGGTTTTGTTCCGTTCGAAGAATAGACCCTCTCCCCATCTTTTGAAAGGTATAAATAGCCTGGCTTATTCTCTTTGGCTACATGCCGACTATTGGTAAGCTCCCCCGTTTCTGTATTAAAGTCGAGCTGATAAATGCCTTGATCATCCCCTTCGGCAAAAGTACCGACCAAGAGTTTTAGTCCCTCGTTTTGAATTTGTTGTTGTTGTCCGCTCGCCAAATTGGCTTTTTTGGGATGATCTTTACACCCGATCACTAGCCCCAATAGAATAATAATCATTAAATAATTTGAAGGTCGTTTCATGATAAAAATGGAATTGATTTTGTTAAATATATTTATTTGAATTTAAAAGCCCTTTACTTCGGCTTTTACTTTGGAAAAATGATCCGAAAGTCCTTCAAAATCTCTCTCCTGAATCAACTTTTTGTCGAAGAGTGAACTGCCCATACCTACGCCCACAACACCAGCCTCAAAAAAGGATTTGATATTTTCCAAAGAAACTCCCCCAGTAGGTAAAAGCTTAATTTCGTTAAGTGGGGCCGAGATGTCCTTTATAAATTGAACCCCAAGTTGAGAGGCCGGGAATATCTTTACCGCAGATGCCCCTAAGCTCCACGCTCTGTAAATTTCAGTTGGAGAATAACCCCCCGGAAAAATCGGTATCCCTTGGGCTACAGCACCCTTGATTACCGCTTCATCTATGATCGGAGTTACAATAAACTGGGCACCTGCCGCCACGGCCCTGTCGTAGTCTTCCATATTACAGACCGTACCCGCACCCACATTGAGGTCATTGAATTCGCTCCTTAGTTTTGAAATTATTTCGGTGGCCCCAGCGGTATTCATAGTTATTTCAATGGTGTGCAGCCCCGCCTTGAGATATGCCTTGGCAATATCCCGCATAACATCCATGGATACTCCTCTTACAATACCCACAATGGGTGCCCTATTGTAAAGTTCCCAGGAAAATGATTCTTTATTTGACATGTGATTCTAAAATTTTTCGCTGACCAACCAGTAGGGCCGTTTCTATAATTTGCGGCTCAAAACAAACGATTCGGGCCTCGGGTATAAATGATTTCAAAGCCAATTGGTACAATTCGTTCTGTATTCCGGTAACTGCAAGGTACACGGTTTCGCTCTTTTTTTTCAAATGGCCTAGCTCCGCTCCTATTAACAATCCCGATAAATAATAATAGTTTTCCTTAGCGGAGGTTTTATGTATTAAACTATTTGCCCTAATGGAAAAAAGCGAGGCCATCTGTTGGTTGTCAACTCCTTTTTGTACCCCTTTCAGAAAAATATCCTTATTTAAAGGGCTCCATGGCGATTCCTCCAGGGAAGCCGACAAAATAGTGTGCTTCCCTATAACCTCAAATAATTCACCTGTCATGTAGGTGGTAAAATCCATAAATCTCCCAGCATCAAAATGGATATGTTTACTATGGGTACCAGGCAACAACAGAACCCCCTTGTCTTTCTTGGGCAGGTAATCCGAAAGTCCAATAGCCTGGATCTCCTCCCCTCGCATTACATCGCTATTTGTTCTTGCCCCGGAAACTAAAAGCAGGTCCAATTTATTACTGATTGAAAGCCTTTTGCTTATTAGGTCTTCACCACCAAAGGCAATGGGAAATTGACAGTACTCCAATTCCTGCATCCCTATGGAAGAGGACAGCATTCCGGAAGCCACCAAATGGCAGTTTTCCACTCCCTCTAAATCCAACTTTTCCAACTGCTCCAACAAATAATCGGCAAAAAAGGATTCTTGCGACCGTTCACTTTGCGCTGTAAATAGTTGGTAACACTTTTTAATTCCAAGATCCGTCCTGATTTCGGAAAGCACCTTCAATGAATGGGAATCCACCAAACGGAGCCTAAAATTGGACGTGCCCCAATCACAACTGATAAAATTTTCGGGTAGCCCCATATTTGTTATAGTGCTTTAATTGCTTTTTATTTAATCGGATTATCGTAAAGGGAATTTGTGGTACAACCCTCTTCAACATCACCGATTTTTATTCCTCTATGGGGCCTGTATACATCAAAATGAAACCAGGGATTGTTCTATAAATTCCACTATTCCCGAAAAATACGTTAATTATTTTCATCTTTAAAATATATCTCTGAGGCAAAACAAGCATCGACACAAATTCCCAGCTTATTTTTTAATGTCTGCAATACTCCATTTTAGATTTCTTCCACCATTGTTCACCCACAAAGAATTTGACAGGTGAGTCCCTTTGCCCAAAAAATTCATCGATAAAATATGGCGATTGGTATAGGGAATCCCCGTATCAATCTATTTCATTTATTTCTAGGTGTCCTTAGTGGGAGATTTGATATGAATTTTCATTTGAAAGGTTAAAATCCATGAAAAAATATATCCTACTAACAATCCTTTTTGTAGTTCAGTTTGCACAAGGTCAAACACAGATCGATTCTGTCCAGAAAATTTGGACTTTGGAAGCGTGTATTAACTACGCACTAGAGAACAACATAAGTGTAAAACAAGCCGAATTATCCAAGAACATTACGGAAGCCAGCTATCTGGCAACAAAGTCTTTAAGATTGCCCAATTTAAATGGCAATGCCTCCCAGAATTTCACGAACGGAAATTCCATAGACCCCATTACAAGCGATTTCGTTTCCCAACAGATCAATTCCACCAGCCTGGGATTGAACTCCCAGCTAACCCTTTTCCAAGGGAACCAGATCAACAATCAAATAAAACAGGGAAAGCTGCTTATTGATCAATATGCACTTTATGAAGAAGAGGCCAAGAACAATATAACTCTGAGCATTACAGAAAGTTATATTCAATTGCTATATGCAAAAGAGAATATACTGATCGCCGAAAATAACCTTGCGGTATCGCAAAAGGAAGAAGAGAGGGCCAAGGCCAGGTTGGATGCCGGTTCCATCGCCATAAAGGAATATACCGATGCCCAGTCGCAAACCGCCACAAACCGGTACCTTCTTATAAATACAAAAAACGATTATGCGCTGCAGCTTTTATCGTTAAAACAACAATTGGAATTGCCCCCCAACACTAATTTTGAGATTGCGGATGCAGATGAAATTATCCTGGACCTTGTCCCGGACCTAAATGAAGTCTATTCCGAAGCCTTGGAAAATCTTCCGGAAATAAATGCAGGCAAGATTAATGTTTCCCTTTCCGAAAAAGACTTGGACATTGCCAAAGGAGGCTACCTGCCCACTTTATCCTTAACGGGGAGCTTAGGTTCTGGCTACACCTCCACCCAGGATTATAATTTTACCGATCAATTGGACCTGAATTTCAACCAAAGATTGGGGTTATCCCTAAACGTCCCCATTTTTAACAGAAACAAGACCAAATCTGAGGTACAAACGGCCAAAATAAATATTGATATGGCCAAATTGGAACTGGCGCAGGAAGAAAAAGACCTATACAAAAAAATAGAAACAGCCTGGCAAAATGCCATTACCTCCCAAAGTGAAATGGAAGCGGCAGATATCGCCAGAAATGCGGCAAAAGAATCCTTCAGGCTGGCACAGAAACAATATGAATTGGGAGCTCTGAGTACTACGGACCTCATCTTAAGCCAGAACACCTATACCAATACGGAACAAAATTATATCCAGGCCAAATACCTTAGCCTGCTATACAACCAATTACTTCAATTTTATCAGGGAAATGACATTAAAATCTAATCTAATGAAAAATAAAAAAAGAATCATATTAGGCAGCCTTGCATCAGTAATACTAGCTATTGCAGCATACAGCTTTATAAAAGACGATAACAGTGCTGTAATAGAAGCCAAGACCATTGCGGCCAAAAAAGGGGACGTTACCACATTGGTTACGGCAACAGGTACCGTAGAACCTATTACCCAAGTGGAAGTAGGTACACAAGTCTCTGGTGTAGTGGAAAAAATATATGTGGATTACAACAGTGTGGTCACCGAAGGACAACTCATCGCAGAATTGGATAAAACAAACCTACGGGCTGCACTTACCCAGGCACAGGCAGCCTATGATAACGCAGTGAGCCAAAGGAACTATATGCAGACCATCTACGACCGACAAAAGACACTTTATGACAATCAGGTGATCAGTAAGTCGGATTTTGATGACTCCCAATATAATTTTGAAACGGCAAAAGGCACGGTGACCCAACGCTTATCCGACCTTGAAAGGGCCAGAACCAATCTAAGCTATGCCGATATTTATTCACCCATAGATGGTGTTGTACTTTCCAGAGCTATAGACGAAGGACAAACGGTAGCGGCAAGCTTTAGTACCCCAACCCTATTTACCATTGCCCAAGATTTAAGGGAAATGCAGGTAGAGGCAGATGTTGATGAGGCGGATATAGGTGGAGTAAAAGATGGACAAAGGGTAACCTTTACCGTAGATGCCTATTTAGGGCAAACTTTTGAAGGAACCGTAACCCAAATACGTTTGGATCCAACAGTAACTTCAAACGTAGTTACCTACACGGTAGTCATAAAAGCGGATAATCCAGATCTAAAATTAAAACCTGGACTTACTGCCACCATTTCCATATACACTTTAGAGTTGAAGGACGTCTTGACTGCCGAAGCCAAAGCCATTAATTTTAAACCTACGCCCCCAGTGATGATGGCCTATAATGAGCAACAAAATATAACCGTTGAACCACCAAAAGGACAGCCAAGACCAGAAGGTGAAAATAAAGGACAAGCTAGGCCCGAGGATGAAAATAGCAGTAGGGTTTGGGTACTTGGAGAAAACGGGGCCATTTCACCTAAAAAGGTCACTTTGGGAGCCAGTGACGGGGTAAACGTACAGATATTAAGTGGCATTGATGATGGTGATCAGCTGGTATATAGTTTAAAATCTGACAGCAACCAAGAACTTTCAGGGCCCGAAGGCGCTGGCGAAAGTCCGTTTATGCCAAAACCCCCGGGAGCCAACAAAAAAAAATAAGTAGCCATGAGTAAAGAGATTATCAAAATTGAAGATCTGAAGCGCGAGTTTACCATGGGCAACGAAACCGTCCACGCATTGAAGGGCATTTCGTTTTCCATCAAAGAAGGTGAATTTGTTACCATAATGGGATCTAGTGGTTCTGGCAAAAGTACCTTATTGAATATTTTGGGCTGCCTGGACCAACCCACTTCGGGAACCTATGAGATAGATGGCCTAAAAGTAAAAGATCTGGACAAAAACGCCCTGGCGACCATTAGAAATGAAAAAATTGGATTTATTTTCCAATCCTATAATCTGCTAGCCAGGACCTCGGCATTGGAGAACGTAGAACTTCCTCTTTTGTACAACAGTAAGGTATCCACGGAAGAACGGAGGGAACGCGCCATAAAAGCTTTGAAAAAAGTTGGCTTGGCAGATCGTATGCAACATACCCCATCGCAGCTTTCCGGGGGACAACAACAGCGGGTAGCCATTGCCAGGTCTTTGGTGAACAACCCCGTGATGATTCTGGCTGATGAAGCTACAGGTAATCTGGACACCCGGACCTCTTATGAAATTATGTCCCTATTTCAGGAATTGAACAAGCAAGGCATTACCATCACCTTTGTAACACACGAACCGGATATTGCCTCTTTTAGCAATAGAACCATAATCCTAAAGGATGGGAATATTATCAAGGACAATTTAAATGCAAAGATCCAATCAGCAGCAACTGAATTGGCTTCATTACCCATAGAAGACCATTAATTATGAGACTATTAAATTTATTTAAAATTGCATTTAAGGCTATCATTCTTAACAAAATGAGAACCCTGCTTACCATGCTAGGCATTATCATAGGAGTGGCGTCCGTAATCGCAATGCTCGCTATTGGAGAAGGTTCCAAGGACAGTATTCGCAGTACCATTTCCAGTATGGGATCTAATATGATAACCATTAGACCAGGTGCAGATATGCGAGGAGGGGTAAGACAGGAACGTAGCGTCATGGAATCTTTAACTCTTAACGACTATAAGGCTATTAAGCAACAGGCAGATCTACTAACTTATATAACTCCAGTGGTAAATGGGGGCGGACAAGTTATTAATGGTTCCAACAACTGGCCTTCTACTATTTATGGTGTAAATCCCGACTATCTAAATATTAAGATGATCGATCTACAAAGCGGCAGTATGTTTACCGATGCAGAAGTACAATCGGCCTCCAAAGTAGTTTTGATAGGCCAGACCGTTGTAGATAATGTATTCCCGGATGGGGAGGACCCAGTTGGTAAAATGATCCGCTTTAACAGTATTCCGTTTAAAGTAATCGGGGTATTGGAAGAAAAAGGGGAAAACACCTTTGGCCAAGATCAAGATGATGTGGTTATTGCCCCGTATACCACGGTTCAAAAGCGTATTTTGGCCATTGATCATTTAAATCAGGTCATTGCCTCTGCCATTAGTGAGGAGGATGCGCCGGATGCCGTAACCCAAGTATCAGAAATTTTACGGTCACAACATAAATTGACAGATAATCAAGATGATGATTTTAACGTGCGTTCTATGGAAGAATTAATTTCCACATTTAGTGCAACCAGTGAAATGCTTACTATTCTTTTAGTTGCGGTTGCAGGAATTTCTTTGTTGATCGGAGGTATTGGCATCATGAATATCATGTATGTATCCGTAAAAGAACGTACAAAAGAAATAGGTCTGCGAATGGCAGTGGGCGGCAAAGGTTCCGATATATTGATGCAATTTTTAATCGAAGCCATTTTAATAAGCATCACAGGGGGACTTTTAGGGGTAATCCTAGGCCTTGGTTCGACCGTATTTATTGAAAAATTCTTACATTGGCCCACCAACGTTGCATTATACTCCATCATAATTTCCTTTGCCGTTTGCGCCGTTACTGGAATATTTTTTGGATGGTATCCGGCAAGAAAGGCTGCAGCTCTAGACCCGATTACTGCATTGCGATATGAATAAGAACAAAGTAGATGATACTGAATAAAAAAAAGAATTTAATCCCTTTACTCCACCTTTTAACGTGGGCGATATTAATTGGTCTACCCTATTTGCTTTCTGTGGGACAAGATCAGGAACAAATCTTTAATCGGACCTTAATACACTCATGGATTCCGCTGTGTTTTTATGCAATTATTTTTTACTTCAATTATCTTTATCTTATAGATAGATTTCTTTTTAAGAATGAAATTTTGCCGTTCATATTGATCAATTCTGGTTTAATTGCCTTTTTTGTTTTTACCAACCATGAACTTAAGGGCTTTTTAATGGACCAGCTAATCCCTAATCGTAGCAACGATAAAGGGCCCCCGAAAAATTTATTTTTTTATGTGGACATGATCGCATCTATGGTGCCCATTGTATTTTCAGTAGCCCTAAAAACCACAGAACGCTGGTACAAATCCGAGAACGAACGCAAAGAGGCACAGACTATAAAGTTGCAGGCAGAGATACAGCACTTAAAATATCAATTGCAGCCACATTTCTTCTTTAACTCCCTCAACAATATTTATGCCTTGGTAGATAGTTCCCCTGCAACTGCAAAAAAAACTATCCACAGTTTGGGCAAACTAATGCGGTATCTTCTCTACGATACAGATACCGAGAAAGTAGCCCTGCAAAAGGAAATTGATTTTATGACGCAGTATATAGAACTTATGAAACTTAGATTTTCCGATAAGATTACTATATCGTATTCCTTTCCCACAGTTCCACAAAACATAAAAGTAGTACCATTATTATTTATTACCTTGGTAGAGAACGCCTTTAAACATGGTATACCTGCCAGTAGTGAGGCCTCATTGTCCTTTAAGATGGAAATAACGGATACCTTTCTTGTCTTTACCGCAAAGAACCAGAATCTACCCAAAAGCGATTCGGATAAAAGCGGTTCTGGCATTGGCTTGGAAAACCTAAGAAAAAGACTGCAATTGTTATATCCGGATAGCCATAGCTTTGTTTATCAAGTTAAGGACGAAATCTTTACCGCTGTGTTAACGCTTGAAATCTAATTGAAATGAACTCGAATAAGATAAGCTGTATTGTTGTAGACGATGAGCCCATGGCATTGCAACTCATAGAGGGGTACGTTCAAAAAACTCCGTTCCTGGAGCTCAAAACTAAATGCGACAGTGCTATAGAGGCTTTGAGATTCTTGGAAAACGAGGAAGTTGATCTTCTTTTTTTGGATATACAAATGCCAGATCTTACAGGGATTGGGTTATCCAAACTAATCCCGAAAAGAACCCGTGTCATCTTTACTACAGCCTTTAGTGAGTATGCCCTTGAAGGTTATAAGGTTGAAGCTTTGGACTATTTGTTAAAGCCCTTCGACTACGAGGAGTTTTTGATCGCTGCTACCAAGGCCAAAGATTGGTTTGCCCTGGTGAAGGGAAGCGGCAAAGAAGCTACTTCTGCCGACAAAAAGTTCCTGTACGTTAAATCTGAATACAAGCAACTAAAGATCAACCTGGAAGAGGTGCTATATTTTGAGGGCTTGAAAGACTATATCAAAATTTGGCTTAAAGGTCAGCCTAAGGCCATCTTAACCTTAATGAATCTCAAAAGCTTGGAAGCAGAACTTCCAAAGGATAAATTTATGCGTGTACATCGCTCTTTCATTGTTTCCTTACAAGCCATAGATGTTATAGAACGCAGTCAGATCATAATTGGAAACCAACGTATTACGGTTTCGGAAAATTATAAACCTGAATTTTTGGATTACATTGCCAAAAATAGTTTGGATTGATTTTTTTTACTTCGAAATCTGTGGGGTTGTAATCCCCCTTCCAAGTTTCTCAAAGAATAACATTTAGGTTCGGGGTTGGCCTTAGGCCCCTTGATGAAACCAAACTTAGGACCACAGTATAAAACAGAAACCCCGCCAAAAAGCGGGGTTTGTTCTTCCATTGCATTTCAATGTCTTGAATAAATTTCATAATGACCTGGTATTAATTGGTCTTACGTTTTTTAAACCACAGGTCCTCCAAACTTAAATTCAAGGTTAGTACATGGTAATTTTCCTTGACGAGTATATTTTCTATTAATCCTGTGGATCCATAGGAATAAGATAAATTTAGCATGGAATTATTCCCCCTACCAATGGGCAGACCAATACCGGCGGTAAAATTATAGCCTTCTATTTTTTCGTCGTTAATGGACAAATACCCGGTGTCATAATTGAACCCGGTTCTATATCGAATACGCTGGTTAAATTTATAACTGGCAGCATTTCTTACAAATTCCAAACCAACCGCATAGATATCCTGATCAACGTATGTTCCTATATTCTCGGTCTGTTCGGTATCACTCCAGTAATTCTTTTTATAATCGGCATTTAGGGTAAAGGATTTTAGAAAGTTGGTACTTAGCCCGACGCCCAGTTCCAAGGGCATATTGAAATCGGAAACAGTATCACTTTCATCCTCTTCCACATCTATTTCAACCCCGTTCAGACTTTTAATTACAGAGCGCCTTACACTACCCTTTAGGCTCGTTGGAAGTTGCACCGTACTTCCAATGGTGATTTTATTTGTGAGGTCATATTGCAGTCCAAGACCAACTCGGGCACCGCTGTAATTGGTATCCTCTGTGGAGATAAGGGCACTACTGTAAACCTGAAAGGATTCCTCCTCTTCAATTTTTCCAAATAATATGGAAAAACTGGCTCCAAATCTCAAATTATCAGTAATTCCATACCCAAGGTTGAGCTTAAGATCGCTCATTCCCCCAAGTCCACTTACATTACTTTCAAAGGATTCTTCAGATCCTTCAATATTGGTTTTTACTCCTATCAGGGTATAACCAACATCGGTATATGGAACAAGTGCAATACCTGCTCCCAGTCTTTCGGCTATGCGGAAGGCAAGGGCCAAATTGGAAAAGTTGAACGTGGTTTTGGATTCCTTGTTTATCCTGTTGCTATAATCGTTGTATTTCCCCCTTATACCTACATCATAAAAAAATGAATTTTGGGGTGTCAATGCGAAATTGGCAGGATTTAAATTATTAATTTCCGTATCCGATTTCAATGCTATCCCAGAATACCCCATCCCATTGGTCCGCCCAATACTGGTCTGATTTATTACACCGAGGCCATATAGGGAATAAGGGGAACTTGTGAGTCCCTCGGATTGGCCCAAAACAGGAATTGCGGATAAAAGTGTTAGAAATAGGGCTAAAAAAGGTAATTTATTCATCTTCATCATATATTGCATAGGTAAGTTCCAATTTTACACCTTGGTCAGAGCCTTCTTTTCCCATTAAAATAAAACGGTCTACAGTGCTGTTGTAATTCTCTGGCAAAAGAATAATTGCATAGTCGGCATCCCTTTCTGTGGACAATATTCCTTCTATATAGGTAGTCAGGGGTATTTCATAATAAATGTCGTTAAATTCTTGACCATCAAGGTTTAACGTGGCTTGTACCGCTGCATTATCCGTTCCCACCAATTGCTCCGTTAAATCGTTGTTTTGATCTACTATATAAACCGATAAATTATCCCTTAAAGCCAGTTCATCACTATAAGATCCGGCAACTGGTTTAATTTTAAGAACAGCATTCAACAAGGTACCCTGTCCCTGAATATCGAACAGCGTTTTTAGATTCGTAAATTCTATTTTGGTGGTGTATCCAATACCGGATTGCACAAAACTTTGGTTATCCGATTCGGAACTATTGAGAACAACTTCCTTATCTGTTAGTGTCTTTAAATATTCGTTGGTTTCAACCACAGACATCTGGTTAAAGAATGGAATTGGACTACTGGTCGTGTTTATGGTAAAATCTGCAGTAAATTGTGTCCTACTTTCCCCTCCGGGAATGCTATAATACATTCTCATTACACTGGTAGAAAAATCAAAACCTACAATAGACCCATCGTCGTCTTCGCCCGGTTGAAATGTAATCCCATGAAAGTAATTCTTAAATTCCTCTGTGCTTGTAATATCTTTTTGTTGTAACTGATCGAAAAGACCAAGCCCTAAAGTGTCGCTCAATTTTATATATAACGAATCTGTTCCCAAGGGTCTTGGGGTATAGGTTATTGACCCTAAATTGTCCTCTAAAAACCCTACCTCGCTGGTATTGTAGAAATTGCTCCCATCTGCCGGATATAATATTTCACTTAACTCCTTAATATGGATGGTGTTGCTTTTAAGGGTGTCATTATAGTAGTAATTGTCATATTTAAGAAAGAAGCCGATGCTGTCATATTCCGCGTCGGAATCGATAAAATAGCTATTGGGCAACAATTCCGCATAACTCGAACTTTTTACGGCCCCAAAAACGGGGTCCATATATTTCCCTATCAGCATGCGGGTGGCTTGTGAAGTTACAAGACTATCAAACTTCATGGTGTAGGTCTCCACGTTCATGGTATCTATTTGCACCACCCGTATATTACTGTTGGTAAATGTCCCGCCAGCCACAAAATCAGAATCATTAATAGTATCCTCACTACATGAAACCAATAATATCGGCAATGCTATAAGTCCAAGGAGTTTTCTCATTCGTTCATTATTTGATGCCAAAAGTATATGCGTTTCCCTAGCTCGGAAACCTCAATAGACCAATCCACTAACTTATAAGACCAAATAGGGGATTTCAACTATTAAATAGGGTCTACGATTGGTAGATAAAATAGCCGTTTTCATATGTTAAATAGGTGACTTTATCTATTTAAGTTTCAAACACCATGTTCGCCATCTAGTTTTGAAAAAAAATTAACTAATGAAATACATTTATAACATGAAGGGAAGGGTAAACCACATTAAAATGTTAACGATGGCCAGCGTAACACTTTGCTTAATGGCTAGTTGCTCTAATGACGATGAAGATGAGGATTTGGGAAACTGGATAGACCAATCTGTATTTGATGGGAGTCCACGTAGTGGCAGCGCCTACTTCACTATTGGAAATATAGGATACAGTGGTGTAGGTTATGATGGGGATGATTATCTAACCTCCTTTTGGTCCTATGATATGGATGGTGATTATTGGTCCCAAAAAGCAGACTTCCCGGGATCAGCAAGGAATGCCGCTGTAGGTTTTACCATCAATGACAAGGGATATATAGGTTCTGGTTATGACGGCCTGGATGAATTGGCGGATTTTTATTCCTATGATCCAACCACCAATGCATGGACCGAAATTGCAACGTTCCCATCTACCCCAAGGAGAAGTGCCGTGGCCTTTGGAATAAATGGCTATGGTTATTTCGGTACCGGCTTTGACGGTGACAACGACAGGAAGGATTTTTGGAAATACGATCCCACTACCGATAGCTGGCACGAGTTGGTTGGCTTTGGCGGTGACAAAAGAAGGGCCGCGATTACCTTTACCATAGGGGATTATGTATATATGGGAACCGGTGTATCCAATGGTATTTATTTGGATGACTTTTGGGCTTTTGATTCGGCAACAGAAAGTTGGACCCAGAAATTGGATCTAGACGAAGAAGATGATTACTCCATTGTTCGAAGCAATGCCGTAGGCTTTACCTTAAACGATTATGGATATATAGCCACTGGAACTTATGGGGGCACCTTACAATCTATTTGGGAATATGATCCTAGTACCGATACTTGGGAATCCAAAACAGATTTTGAGAGAACATCCAGACAGGATGCGGTGGTATTCTCCAATAACGCAAAGGCATTTATAGGCCTAGGCCGCACAGGAAGTCTGTATTTGGATGATTTGGAGCAATTTTTCCCTTATGACGAGTACGACGACGAAGATTAGTGATTTTGATTATGTTTACTTATTGATTAGCAAAAAGAGCTATGCTGTTTGGCATAGCTCTTTTAAAATTATAAATAAATGAAAAGAATTCTAGTAGCATATGTTTTTATAGCGGTAGCAACGGGTTTTTTGTTTTTGAGGTTCACAGATTACTCCTTTAGCACCACAAAAAGTAAAATCCCACTGCAATCCGAAATATTCCCGGTAGGTGATGGCTACGGATATCAAATAGACCTAGAGGACAGAGTCCTTATAAAACAGGAGTATATTCCTATTTTAGAAGGAAAAAGACCGTTTTCAACCACCGAGGATGCAGAACGTACCGCCAATAAGGTTATCAGTAAATTATTAAAAAAAGAAAGCCCTATATTAACAATTTCCGAACTAAAAGAATTACAGATTCCAGAATTTAACCTTTACTAAAAAAGTGCATGGTACTTGATAAGAAAAATATTCCACAATGGCTTGTTCACGCACTATTATGGTTCATGCTATACGGCTTACTGTCTTATCCTTTTTTGACTGGTTCCAGGTCCTTACCCTATAGTCTATTGGCAAAATTACTCTTGGCCATGGCACTCTTCTACCTCAATTATTATTACCTGGTACCAAAATTATTGCTCAAAGACCGTATGTGGTACTATATTGTACTTTCGGTTTTACTGCTTTTGGCAGTAGGCTTTTATACAAATATTGCTTTCCCTCCATCTCCTCCCGATGAGCTTCCCCGTAGGGCCGTACGTATGCGACAACACGGCGATGGTGGTCCAGGGGCATTCCGCTTTTTTTTAATGACCACCGTAATCTTTGCCGTGCCCTATATTTTCAGCACCATGCTAAAGGTCTATACGGAATGGCAGAAAAACGAGGACCTGAGAAAATTGGTAGAAAAGGAAAAAATACAATCGGAACTTCAATTTTTAAAGACCCAATTGAACCCCCATTTTCTTTTTAATTCCTTAAATACCATCTATTCGCTTTCGGTAAAACAATCCCCGGACACCTCAGAAGCAGTTATTAATCTGTCCGAACTTATGAGGTATATGCTTTACGAGGCGGACAAAAAATTAGTGCCATTGGGCAAAGAACTGGAATACATAAAAAGTTATGTGGCTTTGCAGCGACTCCGACTATCCAATAGCGAGGATGTTACTCTAAAAATATCGGGAGAGGAAAGAGGAAAATTTGTACCGCCACTTTTGTTTATCTCCTTTATTGAAAACGCGTTTAAATATGGCACCGATTATAATGGAAAAACCTTTGTTAAAATAAACCTTTTGGTAAACCAGGAGTCAATACATCTACAGGTAGTCAACATTATAGGATCTTTTAAGGCAAAAACAAAAAGTAGTGGAGTGGGTCTTGAAAACGTAAAAAATAGATTGAACTATTTATATCCACATTCCCATGTATTGCTGATTAATGACGACGGAAAGACCTATGAGGTAAATTTAACTTTAAATTTAAAAAACTATGAATTGCATAATCATTGATGATGAGCCCCTGGCTATAGATGTTTTGGCAGACTATTGCAAAAAAATAGACTTTACCGAAGTAGTTGGCACATTTACCAATCCTTTGGATGCCATTACGGTTATTAAGGAAAAAAAAGTTGATGTTATATTTTGTGACATTGAAATGCCCCAAATAAGTGGTCTGGAATTTATAAACGCTCTGGAAAACAGGCCTTTATTTGTTTTTACCACAGCCTATACCCAATATGCCGTGGAAGGTTTTGAGCTTAACGCAGTTGACTACTTGGTGAAGCCGATCCCTTACCACAGATTTATAAAGGCCATCTCACGGACCAAAGAAATTTTGGCGCAAAAGGTAAAACCAACGGAGGGCAATATTTTTCCTTCCTTTGGAGGAAACAACGATAACCAAAAATTTATTTTCGTAAAATCCGAACACGAGAATGTCAAAATAAACTTGGATGATATAGAATATATTCAAGGTCTCAAGGATTATTTAAAGATTCATATTGCTGGTACCAACAAGACTATCTTAACCCTTTTAAGCTTTAAGGATCTTATGGAAAAACTACCCAATTACCAGTTTATAAGAGTACATAAATCTTTCGTAGTCAACGTCAACGTGATCAAGACCATACAAAGGAACCGGATTGTAATTAACGACACCCGTATTCCTATAGGAGAAAGTCATAAGACACAATTCTTTGCATTTTTGGGATTGTAATAAGCCTATATTAACAACAAAAGAAATAACTAGTTTATGCATTTAATGTTTCTAGTTGATTGAATGAATTACCGGCTCAGGCCCCATTTGCATTTCCAAGACCCCACCTTCGGTTATTTCCTGATGGGTAATCCAAAACCTGTCCAAGGGCCTGCCATTTAAGGTCATGGCTTGTATATAAATATTTATGCTGGAGTTGTTGTTCGCTAGAATTCTGAATTTCTTGCCCGAATAATAATCGGGATCCAATTGTATTTCAATTTCATTGAAAACTGGGCTGGTAATTTGGTATTTATTATCCCCAGGACTAATAGGGTGAATTCCTATAGAGGCCAATACGTACCAAGCCGACATTTGTCCCACATCCTCATTACCGCATAGACCATAGGCATCCGTCCCATAGGCATCGTTACATATCTTCCTGGTCCATTTTTGGGTCAGGTGGGGTACGCCGGCAGTATTGAGCATAAAGGGCACATGGTGCACCGGTTCATTGGGATGGTTGTAATAATCATTCCATAAAAAATCCTCAGGCGTATTCTCAAAGAAGGATATCAGCTCCTCCCTATAGGCATCTTCCCCTCCCATCAAGGTCCCTAAGCCCTCTATGTCATGGGGAACAAACCAACCTTGTTGAAAAGGATTGCTCTCTATACAGCCCTGTCCATGTACCGTTTTGCCCTTCCATTCCAACCAGTTGCCTATACTATCCTTTGCCCGGAACCAATTTACTTCATCATTCCAGATGTTGCGGTAATTTTTACTTTTTGCAAGGTATTCCTGGGCTATTTCCCCTTTGCCCAATGAGTTGGCCATGGTACCCAAGGCCCAATCAGAATAGGCATATTCCAAGGTTTTGGAGATATTGCCATGGGTATATCCCAACTCTCCATTTCCCGTATTATCAACCGTATTTTTTGAATAGGCAAAGGCCTTTTCAATATCATAGTTGCGAATTCCTTTTTCATAGGCATCCACAATGACCGAGACCGCAGGGTTCCCCAACATACACCCCGAATAGGAATTGAGCATTTCCCAACGTGGCAAATAATCCCTACCGCTTAACTCGGCCATTTGTAGCAAGGAATTAATTTCGTCGTTCACTAGCTTAGGGTTGATAATTGTCTGCAGAGGAAATTGCGACCTAAAAACATCCCAGCCACTAAATATTGTCCTATAGGTAAAATTGGAGGTTTGGTGAATTTTCTTATCGGCACCAATATAATTCCCATTCACATCCGAAAACGTCCTGGGATCTATCATGGTATGGTATAGCGCGGTATAAAAAATAGTCTTTTCACCCTCAGTCCCTCCGGAAACCACAACATTCTTAATAGCCTTGTTCCAACTATTTCTAGCCTCCTCATGTGTCCTATCAAAATCCCAATGAGCTATATCGTGTTCCAAGTTTTCCTTGGCACCGGCTGCACTTACAAAAGAAATACCGCTTTTTACCAACACTTGCTCCCCTTCCTTGGTGTTGAAGTTGGTATAAAACCCTAAATGCTTTCCCTGCAACTCCTCTTTGGATGGTAATATTTCAGCATTCTTCACCGCCAATTGGTAATCATCCTGTCTGATGAATTTCATTTTCCTGGGAACATCCGGAATTTTGGCACTCCAAATTCCATAATCCTTAAGTGGCTTACTAAACTGACAATAAAAGTACACCACATAATCGGCATTTCCATCTCCTCCACCCCAGCCACCACCTTCTGGTGGACATTTCATCCACCCCTCAATGGTATTTTCGTTTACTACTTTTATATACTGTTCCGTTGAAGTCCCCCCCACCCTGCGCGACAAATCGATCTGAATTCTGGAACTATCGTTTTCAGGAAAGGTAAACCGAATAATTCCTGCTCTAGGTGCCGCTGTCAGTTCTGCCTTAACCTTATAGTCATCCAGGGTTACCGCATAATACCCTGCCTTGGTCACCTCCGTATCATGTGAATAACGGGAACGATATCCTCCTTCAGGATTTTCAGGAACCCCTCTATTGGTCTGGAGTTTTCCCGTTGTTGGGGTAACCAAAAAATTACCTAGGTCACCAAACCAACCCACCCCGCTCATATGGGTAAAACTAAATCCCTCCATAGTCTTGTGCTCATAGGAATAGCCAGATCCATTATCGCCTCCCGTAAACGTATCAGGGCTAAGCTGAACCAATCCAAAAGGCGTAGCGGCCCCAGGGAATGTCTTGCCAAATCCATGGGCATCCTTGGTCTTTTCCCCATAAGTAATCGCGCCGATAATGGGATCTATATAGTCTACCGGATCGGGTCCCGATACTTGGTTTTCCTTGGAGGACGAACATGAAAACAGCGACAACACCAACAGGGTAGAACATAAGTTACGTAGTGCAATTCTTCTTTTTAACATTATTATTTTATTAGTAAGTCAATACCTCCCCTTATTTTTAAAATAGCTTCTTAAGCTTTTGCCATTTACAAAATCAATTGGTGATAATTTGAAAATTTTATTTTAATCTGATTTCTGTTACGCTCCCCAATAGTCTTCCTTCCTTATTAAACAGTCCAGCTTTAACAAGGGTTTTGGGAGGCGCAATAAAATTGCCCTTGTACTTAACGGAAGCCGTTGTGGGGTCTTCCCCATCGGTGGTATAAAATATATCATACCCAACAGTTTCTGTATTTAAATACACATAAGCCTCACTTTTTAATTCATCTAGGGCATATGAAGCATAGACCGTGTACATACTTTTGGCATAATTCACCTGTTCCCGGTCCAGTCTTTTAAATTGGGAATCTTCCAGAGCGGTTTGAAATCGCTTCCAATCCTTAACATTGGGATCACTCCATGACACCTCTGCACTGGCCAATGCCCGTGGGTACAGCATATATTCACAATGTTCCTGAGTGGGCGTAAATTCTCCCCACAAACAGGCTTCATTACCAAGAACCCTATTTACCTCCTCGGGTGTCAATTCTTCCGGAATGGGCTCATGAGCGTATACTTTGGACAAGGGCAATACCACCTTTGGCCCTTCGGGCTCCATTTGAGTGGGGCCTTGAACCTGACTGAGGTACATATATTTATAAGACGTCATTATGGTGGGATAACCATTTTTCGGCGCCGTAATCTGAGGGTTGTGCCCTCCTCTTCTCCATGCCATAATGGTTGCTCCAGGAGCGCCCTGCCCACTTAAAATCTCATCCCAACCTATCATGGTCTTATTTTGGGCCTTTACGATCTTATGCACCTTTTGTATAAAATAACTCTGTAGCTCCTCTTCGTCCTTTAAGTTGTTTTCTGTTTTTACCCCTTGGCAATACGGACATTTTTTCCAATTGGTTTTATTGCACTCATCACCACCAATATGCAGGTATTTTGATGGGAACAGTGCGGCAACCTCCTCTATTACCCCTTCCAAAAATTCATATGTAGTGTCCTTACCTGCGCAGA
Organism: Arenibacter algicola; assembly: GCF_018860365.1. GTDB lineage: Bacteria > Bacteroidota > Bacteroidia > Flavobacteriales > Flavobacteriaceae > Arenibacter > Arenibacter algicola_B. The sequence continues at coordinate 42,588 of NZ_JAHKPO010000007.1, read as the reverse complement.
CGGCATTATCGGGCGCCTTGCCCCCTACGGCAACTTCAAAATTGGCATCGGATTCATCATAGCAAAACAAGTGGGGATAAGATGCTACCAGGGCCTTGCTGTGGCCAGGGATGTCTATTTCCGGGATAACCTCAACATTGCGCACTTTTGCGTAAGCAATGACTTCCTTAATGTCTTCTTGGGTATAAAAACCCCCAACCGTTTTTGGTTCTTCGGCCGTTGCTTCCTCACGTTGCCACCAGCTTACGCCAGTTCTATCGGCACGCCAAGCTCCTTTTTCAGTAAGGTTTGGGTACTTTTTTATTTCGATACGCCACCCTTGGTCATCGGTCAGATGCCAATGGAACTTGTTCACCTTATAGGAAGAAAGAACATCTATATGTTTTAAGATAAATTCTTTAGGTTGAAAATGTCTGGAAACATCCAACATAATGCCACGCCAACCAAATCTGGGGTTGTCCTTGACCGTCATACCCAGCACTTTGACCGTTCCGGAATTTTCCAACGGGAAGGTTTGGCGCAAGGTCTGAAATCCATTAAAAAGTCCTCCGTAATCTTTGGCGGTCACCACAATGGATGCTGGTTGCACCTCTAGCAAATAGCCCTCATCCCTTACCGACAACCTTTTATCCAACCTAAATAAAATATGCTTTTCCCCCACCTCAGGATTTCGGTAAGAATAGGTAAGGTTAAGCCCTAGATCCTTATGGAATTTTTCCGCTAAATATGGAATAAGAACCCCTTGAAACTTTTTGGGCACCACCACTTTGGTATTCTTGTCCAAAACAAATGCATCATCTGTAAAGGAAACCGACTCAGGTTGTGGTACAAAATGATAGTTTTGGGCTACTACTTGAAGGTTGAACCCTATTAATAAAAAAAACAGTATATAAGTGAAATATTTAGACATTTAACTATTGGTTTAGTTGTTCAAGGATTACTTCGACTACTTTCTTTCCTTGTTCCGTTGTTCCAAGTTTATTATAATGTACGTTACCTGGTTTTACCATCCATTTTTCATGACTGGGCAGGGTATACCCATATAAATCATTTATAATAACCGAAGGGTAGTCCTTTAATACCTCCAAAGCGGCTTCATTATATTTTTTGGCATCACCGGCGTAACGCCCGTTGGCATTTTCGGGAACGGGGGTCGTAGTGGCAAATATTAATTTTGCATTTGGAGAATGGTCATTCAGGTATTCACATATGGCCTTCATGTTTTCTTGGTAGGTCGCCACAGTGGAAACGATCTTTCCATTTTCTTTATCCATTCCTTTACTGCTCATGTACTTTATATCATGAAGTCCAACGTTGAAATGAATCACGTCCCATTCAAAATCCCAACCCCCCTTTAAATGCGGTTTAAACATAGTTTGCTCAAGTTTCTCCATTTTGGGAATAAAGTCGTGGCTAGAAATACCATTGCTGAAAATTCTAAAAACCGAGGCTTTCCCGGCCAGTTCTTCCCTAACCGTGGTGGTATAACCAATTGAAATCGAATCCCCGTAGAGCAAGACATTTGGCACACCTTTTTTTGGATGTACATAGGAAAATACGGGTCCGTCCTGTGCCCTTAACCCGGACCAGGCAGTTTCGGCCATATTTTTATTGGTTCCGCAGGAAACTACATGCGGGAGCAATGCTAAGCCAACGCTGGCCGCACCAGCTTTTTTTAAAAAATCCAGTCGTTTCATCTCACGATTGTTATTTAACTATGAAGTTTTAGTTCCGTTTTTTTCTGAATGTTTAGTTCCTAATGCATTGGGTCAATGAAGCTCCCTAAGAAAGCTTCAGATCAATATGAACCATCCCAACCAGTACCTAACCACTTTCCTTAAATGTTCCTTTACTGGTACCTATTATTGTCCGCTTTTAATTCGGTGTCAAAATCATCCAGCATCTTGATCAGCTTTTGTACTATTTTAGGATGGGTTTCGGCTAAGTTGTCACTTTCGGATATATCCTCGGCCAGATTGAAAAGTTCTATTTCCCCTTCTTTCCTCCTTAGTTTCCAATCTCCCTTTCGAACAGCTTCCGCTGTTTCGCCCGAGTAATAATAGAACCCCTCTTTCTTATGTGGCGAAGCCTTTTTCTTTCCCGCCAATAACGGCCAAATATTTTTTCCGTCCACTTTTTCCTCTGGCATATCGCTATCCGTCAAATGGGCGATAGTGGGCAATAAATCTATGGTGGAGGCTATTTCGGAACAAACGGTCCCAGCAGGTATGGCTCCTTTCCATTGGGCGATCATGGGAACCCGCATTCCGCCTTCATAGGTCTCAAATTTAAACCCTCTTAAGGGTAGGGCAGATCCCCCATGACCATTCTTGAGATTCCATGGACCATTGTCCGATGTAAAAATCACCAGGGTATTTTCATCCAAATCCAAGGCTTCCAAAGTCTTTAAAATTTGGCCCATGCTCCAATCTATCTCTTCAATGACATCGCCGTATAAACCTCGTGCGCTTTTCCCTTTAAATTCTGCGGAAGCATGTAATGGAATATGGGGCATTGAATGCGCTAGATATAAGAAGAACGGTTCTTTTTTATTCTCCTCAATAAACTCCAAAGCTTTTTTTGTGTAGCGCTGTGTTAATGTCGATTGATCTACGGGGTATTCAATAATTTCATTTTGTTCTGTTAATGGCACGACGCCTCCTCTCCATTTTTCCTGTCTCAAACTATCGACGGTCATGCCCTCTCTGTACAAAACGTTTTCTGAGACTTTGGCTTTAGGATATACAGACATATCGTTGCTATATGGAATACCATAATACATATCGAAGCCTTGAGCAGTTGGCATATATTGATCCTTATCCCCTAAATGCCATTTCCCAATACAAGCTGTAGCGTAGTTTTGGGTTTTAAGCATATCGGCTATAGTCAATTCCTCATTTGGTAATCCACCTGGTAAGTTTGGCCATAGCACTTTAGGAACCCCAACCCGAGTTGGGTAAGCCCCCGTTAACAGTGCCGCTCTTGATGGGGAACACACGGGTGAAGCCGAATAAAAATCGGTAAACTTCATACCGTTTCCAGCCATCTGATCAAGGTTTGGGGTTTTAATCAGGGGCGAACCAAAAACGCCTACGTCCTGATACCCTTGATCGTCAGTAAAGACAATGATTATGTTTGGTTTGGAATTTTTATTTTGGGCAACCAATACTGTTTTACAACTTAAAAATGCCGTAATAATAATCGCCATCAATTTTATTCTATACATTATATTGTTCTATTTTTTGTTCAACAAACCATCAAAATGATAGGTTCTTCCTGCTTCAGTTTCAAATTCAATAGTGTTATCCTTGTATTTTAAAACACATGGCATGCCACTTTTTGAAAGTACCGAAACGCCTATCAATTGACTTTTTTTCCAAGAAAAAGACAATTCAAACCCTCCTCTGGCCACAATACCCGAAACACGTCCTTCTGGTAGGGCTGTCGGCAACGCTGGCAATAATTCAATTTTATCCAAATGGCTTTGTAATATCATTTCCAAAATACCGGAGGCACCTCCAAAATTTCCATCAATTTGAAATGGTGGATGTGCATCAAACAGATTGGGGTACGAACCTCCACCTTCTTTTCCATCCGCACCTTCGGCAGGACTTAGAAGTTTATGCAATAGCTTGTAAGCATGGTCGCCATCTCTAAATCGAGACCAAAAATTAATTTTCCAGGCCAAACTCCAGCCGGTGCCATTGTCACCTCTATATTCCAAGGACTGCTTTGCCGCCTCCATTAAATCTGGCGTGTCCTCATAATTAATTTCATTCCCCGGGTGCACCGCCCAAAGATGTGAAACATGACGGTGATGATTTTCCGGGTCATCCTTATCTTCCAACCATTCCTGTAATTGTCCATGCTTTCCTATTTGGTTTGGAGCAATTTTAGCAATCATAGGCTCCAGGGTTGAAGCAAATTCCTGATCTGTATTTAAAATTTCTGAAGCTTCAATAGTACTTCTAAACAGTGCCCTGATCAACTGATGGTCCATGGTTGGGCCCGCCACCAAACCACCAATTTCCGGGGAGTTGGATGGTGAACTAATTAAATAACCCGTGTTGGGGTCTTCGTATAAAAACTGACTGTAAAACAAGGCGGCACTTCGCATTAACGGGTACTTCTCTTGTAAAAAGTCTTTATCTTGGGTGAAGAGATAATGCTCCCAAATGTGGGTACTTAACCAAGCCGCTCCACCCAACCAAATACCGTGGTGCGATGCGTTTACCGGAGCTGCACCACGCCAAATATCAATATTGTGGTGTGCAATCCAACCCTCGGCATTGTAGTGTGCTTTGGCCACTTTGGCTCCAGTAATAGAAAGGTCTTCAATTAAATCGAATAATGGTTCATGGCATTCACTTAAATTGTACATTTCCACCGGCCAGTAATTCATTTCCAAATTAATGTTCGTGGTATAACTACTAAACCATGGGGGTGTTAATTTATCATTCCAAATACCTTGAAGTGTTGCTGGCTTTGTTCCTGGACGACTACTGGCAAGGGTTAGATATCTCGCATATGCTACATACAAGGCTACCAGTTGCGGATCGTTTGGATCGCTGCTAAAATCGGAAATGCGTTGATCGGTCGGATTTTTGGATTTTCCGTTATCCCCAAAACTAATTTCAAATCGGTTGTATAAGGATTGGTAATCTGAAATATGCTTTTCTTTTACCGCTTTGAAATTTGTACTAGCAACTTTAGTCAATATTTCAGGCACCATTTTTTCAGGCTCCCCTGAAACGACTTCAAAATCAATATAATTTGTAGCAGCGGTTAAATAGATCGTGGCTTTTGAGGCCTTGGAGATTTGAAGTTTCCCTCCCACCGTTTTTATGGTACCGTTTGTTTCAACCCTTAGGGTAGCTACCCCTCTTAAAGCGCCATCTTTAACCTTAACTTCCAGGGTTTGAGTAGAACCATTGGTCTTCACCGCTTTATCTTCATGAATAGCATCTAACCACAAATCGAAATTAAGGGCTTTGGATTTACTGGAAGTTAGGTTTACCGCAATAATCTGATCCGGAAAACTGGACAATACCTCACGCTTATATTCTACACCTTCAACGGTATAGGATACCGAACCAATGGCATTATTTAAATTGAGTTCGCGCTTATAATTGGTGTAGTTATCATGGTTTTTGAAATCGATATAAATATCACCAAATGGTTGATAATGCACTTGCTGTAAGGGTTCGCTCATAAACTCTTGCTGTGCCAATTTTTGGGCCTCCATTTGTTTACCTTCTGTAAGCAACTGCCGTATTTCATTTAAATAATCTCCAGCATCTTTGTTGGAATAATCGTGGGGTTGTCCACGCCAAAGCGTTTCTTCATTAAATTGAATATGCTCTAGTGAAACACCTCCATAGATCATAGCCCCAAGACTACCGTTGCCCACTGGTAACGCTTCTGTCCATTCTGTAGCAGGTTGTATATAGGACAATTTTAATTTTTCCTGGGCCTTTGTCCCTTCAATTAGTAAGAACAGGACAAAAAATAAGGTAAGTATATTTCTTCTTTGCATCCGTTTAACTTCTGATCATTATTGCTCAATTCTTATTTAGTGCACCCTTGTATTCCTAACTTTCCCAATGGTCAGCGATAATTTGATGTATTTCCGGATTATCCGAATCGGTATCCCCCAAGGCTTCCCTTTGCCTTAATATCTCCTCTTTCATTTCTTTGATGATATCCTTGTATTTAGGATTATCATAGGCGTTTCGAAGTTCCTTGGGATCCTGTTCCAAATCAAAGAATTCCCAATATTTATCTGGTTGTTCTTCTTTGGTATACTCATTTACTTTGAGTCCGTTTCCATAATAAAATGCGAGCTTGTAACGCTCTCCCCTAATTCCAAAATGGCCAGGTCGGTCTTTGCTATGGTCCCAATACCTATAGTAGCCATACTTGCGCCAATCTGCAGGGGTATTTCCTTTTAAGTTCTCCCGAAAACTATGGCCTTGCATGGTTTCCGGATACTCTATACCGGCATAATCCGCAAACAGGGCCGAGAAATCGGCATTTTCAATGATATCGGCATTACGGGTCCGAGCGGGAATCTCTTTTGGGTATCTTATGACAAATGGCATATGAATGGATTCCTCATAGATCAAACGCTTGTCGAACCAACCGTGTTCCCCTAAGAAATAACCCTGATCAGCCGTGTAAATAACTATGGTGTTTTCTGCCAATCCAGATTTTTCCAAATAATCCAACAACCTGCCTATATTGTCATCAATGGCAGCTCCGCAGCGCATGAAATCCTTTACAAATTTCTGATAGGTTTTCATTCTTGCCTCATCTGCGCTAAGACCTTCAACCGAAAAAGGCAATTCCGGATAGGCCATATAATCTTTTCTCAATTCCGGATCGGCAGTGGCAGCCAAATAGCGCTTTTGAAGGTTATCTATGGATTGTCCTTTAAATACCCGGCCTGTAGTTTCCGCTCCTTGATCATAAAAAGAATCGGGAACAGGAATTTCCTCATCGCGATATAGATGACTAAAGCGTTCAGGGTAATCATAGGGTTCGTGAGTAGCCTTAAAATGGCACATGGCCATAAAGGGTTTGGATTTGTCCCTGTTTTCTATCCACTCCATGGTTTTATCGGCAATGATATCCGTACTGAAACCTTCCACTACTTTACCTCCACCGTAGTAGTCTTCCCAGTTATCCGCTGTTTTCAATCTTGGGTTCCAATAATCCCCCTGCCCTGGCAATACGGCATAATAATCAAACCCTGCCGGCTCCTGTTTTAAATGCCATTTCCCTATAACAGATGTGGCATAACCACCCTTTTGCAGCTCTTTTGCTATATTATTGTGGTTTGGGGATAGGCCCGCCCCCAAGGTGGTAACCCCATTAATGTGACTGTATTGACCGGTGAGGATCGTTGCCCTACTGGGAGTACAAATGGAATTGGAAACTAAACAATTCTCCAAAACGCAACCCTCTGCAGCCAACCGTTTAATATTCGGATTATGCACATAATCCTTGAGTATGCCCCCATAAATCCCCCAAGCCTGAGCGGTATGGTCATCGGACATTATAAAAAGAATATTGGGTCTTTCCGACTGGACCACTGTTTTTTCTTCAGTCTTATTCTTACAACTGGAGATTGTTAATAATAGTGCAGAACCAAGAACAGCTACAAAGAATTTCATTTTCATCATGTTTTAGTTATTTTAAAACTTAATATCTGTAAAATTAACTTTTAAAAATAAAAGATAGCTTCTAGCATTGATTATTGGCATAATTATGCTGTTTTTGAAGGCTATTTCCTAGAGGGCTTATGCCTTCTGGACTTCATTTTATGATCAAGGGTAATGGTTGAAACGCTAAAACAACCTGAATTGGATTGAAATAACTTCCTGATTTTTTTTTTAGATTTAGTATCAAATGAATAAAAAAAGGGAGGAACTACCTCCCTATTAAATCTAACTAAACTAACTAAGAGGAATATCTCCCCTTATCTTAATGGGAACCTACATAATCACCAACAAAATCTTTGCTTTCCGAAGTAGCTTAAACTGGCTCCATTAAACACAGCTCGATTATAGCACTAATTCGTACTGGTCCACAATGAAATTCTATTGTAAATATTCTTCAGGATACCCCAGCTCCTGGCGTAATTTTATGCCCATAACCTGGGTCCGATTCCTTAATTTTTTGGCCTGGGTCAAAAGATTTTCAGTTTGTATCAATCTATCTACCAACGCGTTCTGATATTCTTTTGTATTCAATAATGTGTAATAATTGGAAACTTGTCCAAAGTCCCGGAGGTTATTAAATTTTGGGTTTTCCTGTGGAAGTATATCTACTAAGGCAAGATGTTTTTCCAATACCGGCTGCAAATGATTTACCACTATATCATTAATCTTTGAGTCTGTAATCTTAAATTCAGCAATTTCAGTGGGATAATTGGCTATAAGGGTTTTTAACGAATCGCTTTCAATAATTTCAAATTTAGAAGTATTGATAACAGAATTTAAGGCCCCGTCCAACAAGACCATTGGAGCATAATTAATGTGCACTATAGTATCCTTGGCCCCTGGCGTAATTTGTTCGGGAGCCAGGCCAATGTAGCTCATGGTAGCTTCCAATCTGTTAATATTGCCAGAGTACTTAACAATGCCCTCATTAAGAACTTTCAAATTTGTATTCAATTCTTCATACAGGCTATGATAGATTTTCATCTCCACTATCCGATTTTTCCTGATTTCATTTAGATCGTTGATTTTCCACGCGATCAGGATACCTATAACAATTAGGAATATTTCTCCAAAGGCATATAACAGATAGTTTTTGAATTTGCCGGAAATTATGAAACCCCGTCGAATTTTCGCAAATAAACGCATAGCAACTACTCCAGTTTTAAGGCTTTGATATCTGTAATTAGTTGGGCTATGGATGCCCTGTTCAACCCATTATAAATACCCCTAATATGTTTGTTTTTATCTACCAATAAGAAGTTTTCTGTGTGCAAAAAGTCGTTTATATCCTTTGGCACCCCCAAATCGTTTTCTACAAAATATTGATTTCTTCCCAGGTTGTAAATTTCCGTTTTATCCCCTGTAACCAAATGCCATTTATTATCCATTACTCCATTTTTTTCGGCATAATTCTTAAGTATGGGGACAGAATCTATAGAGGGAGTTACCGAATGTGACAACAATAATACTTCTGGATCGTCCTTAAATGCCTCCTGCACTTTTACCATATTACCCGTCATTTTTAAACAAATACCAGGACAAGTGGTAAAAAAGAAATCCGCAACATATATCTTATCATCAAATGTATTTTGGGATACCGTATCCCCCAATTGATTTACCAAACTGAAATCCGGAATTTTATGGAAACTCTTTTCCTCTTCACTATTTGGGGTTAACCAATATGGCGTAAAGGATTCATCGCTGTAGTAGGGAAGATATTCCACCCTACTGGTCTCCACTACTTCAACAGTCTCCTTTTTTACTTGATTCTTGCAACTAGTAAAAAATGCCAACCAACAAACCAACACCAACCCCTTATTCTTAATCCCTAACAACAACTTCATCTTCCAATTTATAACATGAATTAGCCCTTAGCATTCCAAAAATGCGTCCGTTTTTGGCTTCATAATTAACATATAATTTCCCATTGGGCAGCCAGGCCTTTTGCAATCCTTCTTCCTTCCCTTCTGCCATTTGCCTAACTTTGGACAATTGTCCGGTGGCATACCATTGTTTTTCTTCACCCTGCTTAAGGCCATTAACGTAATGGGATTCTTCTGCCAACACCCCATTTTCCCACCAGCTTTTATACACTCCTACCAATTTGTTTTGATGATAGGTAGATTCTACCCTAAGCACTCCATTTTCGGACCATCTTCTTGCAATACCTTCCCTTTTACCATTAAGAAACCCTAGTCTTTCCGCCAAGGTATCATTGGCATGAAATTTCACCGAATACCCATTGTAAGGCTGGTTTTTATAATACCATTTCCCTTCAATTTGGTTAAGAACCAAATCCTGTTTGGATACCTCAACATTGGAGATTACAATAGCCTTCCCCTCCTCGCTTTTTATATCAGTGGCGTCTTTACAGTTTATAAGGGATAAGGCAGTAACAATTAATAAAAGTAATGGTCGCATAGTCCTTTTTTTTAGTATCCCTGATATGGACCGGCAAAGGCCAAATAAGATCCTGTTGTTGAATACAATTCATTGATGATGTGATAGTGGTACTCCTCTTCGCCATCTGTATATTGGGTAGCCGTAGTATGTCCGCCCGAAGCATCCAAATCTGTTGGGTAGGTCCCGGTGGAAGTACATTTTCTACCGTAGAGAAAAACCCCATCTAAGAGTATCCCTACTAGATTCTCATCATCATCGGTGAAGGCTTTGGGCTCCAAGTGGTAGTGATAAACACCAGGACCAATATGGGCACCTGTCCAGTCCAAACTTGCCGCTGCCTGGTTTAATGGGCCGCCTCCTTCTTGATCGTTAAAAATGGAGGCCCCGCTTACGGCAATGCCTATAGTATTCAATTGAGTGGATACTGTACTTCCCGTTAAATTAGGGGTTGCATCCACCACAATGGTAGTAGCATTGTTGTTACTGGACATGATGCTTGGCGTTCTATCCACATCGGGTTCCTCCTTATATAGGGAATTTCCTTCTCCCCAATAAACCGTTTCATGGTTGGGCAAACCAGTAGTTTCTATTACTACATTGGACCCATCCAAATAAATAGTGGTGGCATCGGAATTAAAGGCTGAAAATGCAGCGTGCAATTCGGTTACAACAGTTTCTTCAGTATCCTCATCGGAAGCACTATCTGCACTACAGGCAATTAGGGTAGTTAAAAGCAAGGTCACACCCATTGCTATTGTCATGATACTTTTATTCACTTTTACTTCTTTTTTCATGTCTTTTAATTTAGGGGGTTTTCGTTATTACTTCTGTTTATTCTGTGTTTGTGTTATGACAAATCTCGTAAATCAGGCAGCATCAAAATCTGCAAATCCATGAACTGCCCACTCTTTTAAGTCAATAATGGGCATTGATCGGTAAACCAATTTTAAGCCTAATGGGTTTAGGCTATTTTACGGGTTTGATCATTTTATAAATAACCAATACTGCCAGTACTATTACAACACAGGAAACAATAAAGGCCCACCAGAGATTGGGTTCATTACCCGCAATCTTGAACTGGTCCCATATGTTTTTCCATAATCTCATAGTCTTGATGTTTTTTTAGGATTGAATATCTAATACATTCCATTAATGACTGCTATTCCAACTTCTTTTGATTCAGCTTAGGTGACAACAGCAGCTTTCTACCCACTATAAAAAATGGAACAATGGCGATGAACCACAAGTAATTGGTATTGATTCTCCTATTTTGGACAACCATTTTATTGTTCTTAAATACCACTGAGGCCCTGTATTCGTTGTCTTCCTTTAGAATAAGCTTGTCCGTAATGTCATTTAATGACCATGAGAAAATAGTTTGATGATGGTCATTTTCCCTAAAGGCATTTATGGCAACATCAAGATTATTGAACTCCTTGGGCAATTCGGAGCTTATAAATTTTAGATCCGTTTGATGGTTTCCCAGCTTCAACCCTCCATTCTCCAAGTAGATTGGATCGCCATTTACAGTCAAATGGAAATTCTCCTTTATATAATCCACCGCCAATTGCTTGTAGTCCACCTCCGTCAATAGACTGAAATCGGTTCCTGAATAGTGTTTTAGCAAGGCCTCTTGCAGGCCAGCCTGACTAAGGCTAACATTCAATATCCCCAACTCGCCTTTTACCTCGAAATAATACATGGCCGACAATGGGTTATGGGCAAGTGTCATTTTGGAGGACAGCACCATCAGTATGCAAAAAATCAGTATTTTTTTTGTCATCCTTTTTATTGGTAACTAAAGTTATTACTTGCCGCTACACCTTTAAGGCATTTTGGAACATTGGGAGCATCCGTATTACTGGCAACATAATGATATACACCATCCGGGTATTCCGTGGTACTGGAAGTTCTGCCCCCACAATCATCCAAATCCGATGGTTCTACCTCATAGGCATAGATGGGAAAACCATCCTTGGCAAAACCAATTAACTGGGTTCCGGAAACTTGGTCTATCAAGGTACAGGATACATCGGTTATATTATAAGCGTCCAGCACTAGGTTCATGGTCTCTGCCACAAAATGCCAATGATAATAACCAGCCGGGTCATTATGACCTCCGCAAGGATCCAAGGAAGGAATATTTCCTGCTTTTTCCCTTCCTGGATTGGCAACAGAAGGTGGGGCACCATTGATGGGAACTCCATCGAGTGAAACACCAACCAGGTCTATAGTACCAATAACATCATTTGTGGATCCCAATTTTGGGGTTGCCGGAATCAGGAAGGTAAGCTGAAGATCATTATCGGGAGCCGCTTCCAAACAATATGCCAAATCAGGGTCGGCAGGACCAGAAGCAAAATCATCTATATTGATGTTGCCCTCATCGTCAATAATATCATAGCCATCCGCTTCCATCGCATTGAACAAGGTGGCCTTCAACACCTGAAAACCAGGATCTGTGGCACCATCATAAATCCCCAAGCCCCCTATATCATCTATGGTCTCTGGGCAATATGGTCCATCTTCCACTGGATTGCTGGAAAATACCAATTTATAGCAGTCGCCCGTAGATCCGTCCTCCAAGGTACAATCCACCTTGGTATAGGAAATCAGGGAAGTGGAATTAAAAAAAGATTCTTGAATTACAGCATCGGCTACCTCTTCGTCTTCAATTTCATCATATTCCGAACTATCATCACCGCAAGCGAGAAACGCAATAAATAATACGATAATTCCAAGGGATTGCCTTAGCATATTGCTCTTTGATATTACTTTTCTTTTCATCTGCTTCTGTTTAATTATTATCTCCTTAAATCTCCATTAGTGCACCCAATAATTTAATTCAACGAACTACGGTAAGAGGCACTTTTTTAGACTTATCGGGCTTGTTAAATACATGACCTACCCCCAACACAGTAAGCCCCACAACCAAAATCGCTGCTACACCCAATAAAATGACCCCTATACCGGTCGAAAAAAAACTAGCCTCATTTTTGCCTACTTCCACAAATTCATTTCCAGCTACCGCCAACGAGAGGGTGTGATCGTTGGCATTGTTCAAAACAAAATGTTCTTTGCTAAATCCTTCCTTTAAAAGTATTAGGGCATTCTGATTTTGGTGGATGTCCTTAAAGGCGGTATTTGTAACCAACACCGAATTTATATCCGTGGGAATATCCAAGACTTCGAAAACTACCATGGTTTCATGACCAAGTTTTACGGCTCCGTTCCCGAAAGAAATATCCTCTCCCCCATTGAAGCTGATATGAAGGTTGTTTTTAATATGCTCCAACACCATTTGTTGAAACTCCTCTGGAGATTGATAAGGTGTTTCAGCAAAATGGGTCCTTACTTCCTGTTGAAAAGCGGTTAGGGATGCACTTATCTGTAATACCCAACTGTTATTCCCCTTTTCCACCAGCATTGTGGTAGAAACATTGGGATTGTGGGCAAAACTTGCCATTGAAAACCCCAAAGCAACTAGCAGTAACATGTATTTTTTCATCTGTTTATATTTTTATGTTTAAAAGGTTAGATGGAACAGGCCATACTATTTTTCGAATGGCCTTCCTATCTAATTAAGACTCTTTCCAACCATTACTTTCAATTGACGTAAGCTCCCTTTAAACCATTTATAAAATTATTATTGCCGGCAGCGTCTACATGGTAATGATACCCTCTAGCATCATCCGTATGCCCCCTTAATTCATCCAAGTCGGAAGGGCTATCGCCATTGGCATCTTCCAAAGCATATATTCCGAATCCGTCCAAGGCGTATCCGATCAAAGCTGCATGCCCATCGTCCTGCGCTATTTGTGTCCCGAATCCTGTAGCTGCATGGTAGTGGTATCCCTGATGTACATTAATATGTCCGCCAGCATCATCAAAAGGGGCAAGGGTGTATGCCCCAAGTATATTATCCACAGGTGCAGGAGCAGAAAATTCAATACCGTTCAAAGCTACTCCACGAGTCGAAGGTGCCGAATTGCCCGCTCCCGGAGGCCCTCCTCCTGCGGTAGTAAATAAAGTTGGACTAGCCTGTATTACCGGCGTTACTGGTATTACCCAAGTTTGACTTAAATCGGTAATATAGGAAGGGAGGCATTCTACACAGAAGTTCTCATACTCGGCGCCCACATTTGGGTTGGCGGCATTCTCACAATCTTCTTCGGTATCCGTTACATAAATATCTCCGTTGCTATCATATAATAACCAATTGGTATCGTCGTAAAATGTCGCCAAATTTTCAACAAAGGCACCATCCACATCATAAACTTCCCCGCCTTCCAGCCATATGCCCCCTGCCTCCGCATCGTCGTCGATATTGTCCGGGCACCAAGGCCCCATTTCGTGATCTCCGGCCAAACTGGAGGTAACAATTTGGTAGCAATCCGTTTCGGTGCCATCTGACAATGTACAGGGTACAGTAGTAATCGTGACCGATCCATCTGCCGTATAAAAGTAAGATGGATCAACATTTACCACAGCAGATTCATCCACTGTTTCACTATCATCCGTGCCGTCCGCAGTATCCTCACTATCATTGCTACAGCTTAGGTAGGACATGAAGAGCACGGCACCTACTATTAAATATGAAAATTTATTCGTCATAATTTCAATTTTATAATTACACTTAAGTTCATTCCCTATTCACGTTTACGTCCTTTAGGTTTAGGCGCTTTCTCCAACTCCTCTTTAGTGATGTAGCCATCCTCATCCGTATCTATCTTGGCGAAATCATCCTTGATAGGGCCTTTCAATTCCTCTTTGGATAATTTTCCGTCTTCATCCTTGTCCATTTCCTTAAAAATTTGATCTACGGAAGGCCGCTCTTTTTGTCCTTGCCCACCCTGAGGTTGTTGTGCATTAAGATTAGCGCTAAAAAATAAGGTTACCATTGCTGTTAACATTGCCGATTTTACTATCATTTTTTTCATTGTTATTGTTTTTTAAATTCATTCTTTGGACTACAAAGATGGCCCATGGTTGAATGCCAAATGGCTTCTTTCTGTGAACCATCGCAGGTTTTAAGCGAATAAAGTGTTTACACCAGTGAACAATAAATAAAGAAGGGCCCGGAGGGCCTATTTTTGCATTGTGATGAAAATTAATTCCTTTAATTTGTACCATGGACAGAACAAAACGATTTCTTTTTCACACGGTATTATGGCTAGCCGTATGGCTCATGGCCTGGTTGCTTATGACAGATGATGTAGTCTTTGCCAAAAAGAACGCACCCTCTTTTCTTTTGCAAATTGTGGTCATTGCCGTTCTGATCTATTACACGGCACCCGCACTTTTGTTCAAAAAAAGGTATGTACCATTTATATTGATTTCCTTGGCCTTGATCGTTTTTTGCGCATCAATTATTTCTGAACCTTTTGTGGGACTGATTTCAGGTCAACCACCTCGCCAGGCAGGTCCACCGCCCGCAATGCGCCCTAGGGTTCCACCCCAATTTTTGATCCATTTTTTGGTATTGTCCATTGCCTATGTACTAGCCACTTTTATGGAGACATTTTTGTTTGCCCAAAAGAAGGAGGAAGAAAATATTAGGAACAGGAATGAAAATTTGCAAACTGAATTAAAACTACTGAAATCGCAGATCAACCCACATTTTTTGTTCAATTCCCTGAACAATATTTATGCGCTTTCGGTTACCAATTCGGACAAGACCCAACAAGGTATCAGTACCCTTTCCAATATGTTGCGTTATGTTCTGTACGAATGTGAACAAGCGTTTGTACCTTTAGGAAAAGAGGTCGACTATATAAAGGACTATTTGGCCATGTACGTCTTAAAAAGTAGCAAAACCTATCCCATACAAACTGAATTTCAAATAAAAAACGATGCTGTGCAGGTAGCACCCATGCTATTCATTCCCTTTGTTGAAAATGCCCTAAAACACGGTAATTTGGAAAAGATAACAGATGCTTTTTTAAAAATAAGTATCTTCTCCGACGATAAAAACATCAATTTTGAAATTGAAAACAGCATCCCCAAGGAATCGATGCAAAAAGACAAAATTGGAGGAATAGGCCTGGAAAACGTAAAGAAAAGATTGGAAATACTATACCCAAAAAAGCATACCTTAAAGATCCAAAAAGAATTAACTACTTTTAAAGTTCAACTACACATAGATCTGAATGGGAACCATTAAATGTTTAATTGTAGACGACGAAGAGTTGGCCCGAAGCCTCCTCAAAACCTATATTGCAAAAGTGAATTTTTTGGAATTGGTGGCCGACTTCGAAAATCCCTTGGATGCCATAAAAGTGCTTAAGGAACAAAAAATAGATCTGTTACTACTGGACATCCAAATGCCCGAAATTAAAGGTACAGAGTTTGCAAAAATGATTCCGCCATCAACTCAGGTCATCTTTACAACGGCATACTCGGAATACGCCTTGGAAGGTTTTGAACTAAATGCCATAGATTATCTCTTAAAGCCAATTACTTTTGAACGCTTTTTAAAGGCTGTCAACAAAATAAAAATAGACACTGACCAGGAAGCCGCAGAGGATTCAATAATCGTTAAATCGGGCTATGACCTACATAAAATTAAGTTCGATTCCATTCTATATATTGAGAGCGATAGCGAATATGTCATTTATCACACCCCACAGGGAAAGATTATGAGCAACCAGAGCCTTAGCGCTCTGGAGAAAAAGCTCCCAGCACAAAGTTTCATGAGGGTCCATAGATCATACATCGTTAACAAAGCAAAAGTTAACGCTTTAAAGGGCCGGGATCTGCTGATTGAAAAAGCGGTCATTCCTGTAAGTGCCAGTTATTATGAGCTGGTAAAAAAGAATCTTTTTTAAGGATTATATCAAATGCTTTGGATTATTTTAAGTTTTACTTTTCCGCCGATATCAAGTTTAAATATCGTCCCATCCAGTACGGTAACAGCCAATAAACAGGTTCTTTTTCCTGAGACGGGTCGCCGCTGACCGCAACATAAGGGTTTTGATCCCATCTCATGGTTCGGTATTCACTTGGTGGGCGCAAGGCTGTCTGAAGCTCTTCAAGAATAGGCTGCCGAACTACCTTAAGGTCTTCCCTTTGTGCATTGTCAACATACCAATCTACCAAGTCCAAGGGAGCGTCCTTCAGGAAACCTATAGAGCTATCCAACTCATCGGACCCCCCTGTTAGAAGATTGTAAGTAAAATTGATCATGGGGCTCTTTGCTTTTTTATGCTTCTTGAACCATTGCTCCAAATGGTCTTGATACTCCCTCTTCAAAGCTGGATCTTCCTCATAGTTTATTAAAATTGGATACATGTATAGGGACAAAAAGATGTCAAAATAAGTCTCCCAGGAAGGGTTGGTGTTGTGCAAGGTTTTAGCGTTTTCCAAATACCCTTCTTCCTTTATCAATTTCAAATATTCCTTTTGATACTTTTCTTTTTTGGTAATGTGATGGGCAAACTTTAAGAAAGCTAGCAACTCCAAAGAGTTCAATGCCCTTTCCGGAGCCCAATCGGGATTGTGGTTCAGAATATTCGGGGACCAAACGCCCCACTTGGTATGGGTTCCATCCACATCTACCAGGTTAAAATCGTTCTCCATCAAATGGTCCATAATTTTGCTGAAATGATCGGCTACCCGCTTTTTTTCCTTATCATCCGCCACTAGGCTATAGTAACAATAATAACCGAATAGGTGCCCAGAAATCTCATCGCTACTGGTATCTCCCTTCCACTTCCATTTGCCATCCTTGGAAACATGCCAACGCTTTTCTACCGGCTTTTGTCTGGGATTATCAATAATTTCCTCGGCCAATTCGCGCTCGGTGTAAGTGCGGTTCATATCATGGGATTGTTCCCAGGAAGCTGGAATTATGGTCCTTGCAAAAAAACCATCTTCACCCGTTACTTCCCTTAAAAAATGTAAGAAATCGAATGCCTTTCCAGCTCTTTCCCTGGCTTCCGGATTTTTGGTTGTTGCATACCTAAAGGATTCCATGGCCAGATAATTGGAGGTAAACTCCCCATCATTATCGTCGTCCTCCGGCTGTATGGTCGTGGTATCGCCAGGCACCGCTAATTTGGAACGGGCTATTATCCATGGTTCGCGGACATGGCGCCTTATCAATTTATCATAAAAATAGTCCGCCTTACCTTCAAGTGTCATTTGCCTGTTCTTTATGGCACTTACTCCATTAGCAGTGGCAACCCATGCATTTCCCTGTTGGTCGAATGCAATATCCCTCACCTCGTTAGATACCAACCAACGCCTGCCCAATCTAACGGAATATTCTTTTTCTCCCGGGACAAATCTGGTTATCCCGTATTGGGTTCCCACCCATATCCTGCCGTCTGGACCCTTTGCCACAGCAGTTACATTGGCATTGACAATCCCATCTTCAGACGTTTTTTCTCCAATTTTTGCAGTTTTGTTTCTAATGGAAACTCCCCCCAAGCCCCCTATCCATATATTTCCCTCTTGGTCAAAATCCATTCCCCGAACATAAGCACTGATTAAATCGTCGTTTCCCTGATATGCCGTAGTTTTTTCATCCGTACAGTGGTAAAGGCCCACGTCTGTACCTATCCACAGTCCGCCGTTATTGTCGGACAACACGGTGCGAATACTTCTCGCTGTTTTATAATCCCTTTTTACCCATTTTTTATCTTGGTACAACCATATTCCATATGGCCCCATGGCATAAACGCCCTCCTTTGCCGATAGCAGTTTGGCAATGGGCGGCTTAGGACCTTCCATTTTTTGGATGTCGCCGGACCTACTCCTATAAACTCCGTTCCAGGTGGCCAACCAAACATTTTGATCTTTATCAATTTCTACGTCATAGGCCGGGCCTTGGTTATCTCCGCTAATTACTATCTTCCATTCCTTGGAACCGACTTCTTTTTGGTAGATACCATTTTTGGTGGCAATCCAGATGCCTCCCTCCAAATCTGGTTGAATGGCCCTAACATTGTTGGAGTCTTCACTTTTTTCGGCAATAATAAATGCCTCATGATATTCCTGAGCAAAAGGCTTATCTATATAAGCTGTAATAGGATTTGCATTTGGTTTGGATCTTAGGTCCGTGCTTTGGCCTATTGACAAAATTGGAATAAGAAAAAGAAAGAAAATGGCTTTGTTCATTTTATAAGACTGATCGGTTTGGCACTAAAGTTAATCCAAGCTAGGGATATATACCAGAACCAATTATAAACCTTTAATAACTAATAGCTTTTATGATCTTGAATACGCCATATAACAAAAATTGAATACAATAAAAAATTCAGGAAAAACAGGATTGAGGCAGAATTTACGACACCAAAATTTCAAACTAAAAATCATCTCACAGGCGAGGGCTTAATTGCCAAGGCATCTAAATACCACTCTTTAATGCCTCCTTTTTCTTCCTTGCATAGTATCTGCCCTCTTTTACATAGTAGGATCCAACGGGAGGGGAATTATCGCCAAATTCCTTCCTAATATAGGTTAGGATCTGGGCTATTTCTTCATCTTCCAAATAGTCTACTGGTGGCATAACGCCGTCAAAGGCCTTGCCATTTACTTCAATAGGCCCACTTAATCCACTCAATACAACATCTATAAGCCTTTTTTGGTCCCCTTTGACCCATTCGGAACCAGCGATAGGCGGAAACCTACTGCCATCTCCCATACCATTGGCCATATGACAAGATCCACAGTATTTGTTATACAATATTGCTCCCGCTTCTGCCCTGAGCGGGGTAAGATCATCCTTAATCTCATCCGGAGTTTTGATATGCGGTAAGTTTTTGAGCTTTTCCATTTGTGCAAGTTGGTCCTTACCAAAATTCTTCTTGTCCCCTTTGTACATTACCCGCCAAATTTTACCATGTTCACTTTCGCTTATATACAATGACCCATCGGGTCCCATGGCAATACCCATAGGCCTGTATCCTGCATCGTCTGTATCAACAATTTTATCGACCTGTGTAAAACCATCGGCAAAAACTTCCCACTCACCAGCTTGCCCATTTTTAAAAGGGACAAAACCAATAAAATAGCCAGCTTGGGGAAAAGGCGCTCTGATGGTTGAACCATGAAAGGCTATAAAAGCGCCATTTTTATAATGCTCAGGGAATTGGTCTCCCTGATAGAAATGTAGGTCATTGGGTGCCCAATGACCTGGGAAACCAATTATGGGCTGCTCGTATTTTGCCCCATCACCTTCCTTTTTGCCATCCCCTCCATATTCGGGATTAAGTAATTTTTTGCCCTGCATATGATCGTAATAGTAGTAAGGCCAACCAGCATTGGTCCCCTCTTTGACCCTCAGAAATTCTTCTGATGGCAACATAGCACTTTGCCATGGGGAATAGTATTCGGGCCAGTTACGGTTCAGGTTGTCACGTCCATGTTGTAGGACATACAAGGTATTGTCGTAAGGATTCCAATCCATCCCCACAACACTCCTAATTCCGGTAGCATAGCGGTATCCATCCTTTTGTGTCTGCCCCGGCTTATTGGCGTCAAATTGCCATATCCCGGCATGCCATTCCAGCTCTGGACATGGATCCTGACCCAATGCCCCGGGCATTCTATTCTGTTCTTTTGATTGGCAAACATCACCAGGAGAGCCAAAGGGGACATACATATGGCCGTTATCATCAAAAGTTAGTGGTTTGGCAATGTGGGAATAACCAAAAGGGGAATTTTGATAATCATCCGTAAGCATAACCTCTGGCTCACTTTCAGGTACCAACTTGCCCCTTGTCAGCTTTTGCCTATATACCGTACTTGCTGTGCTATAGTATAAATAATCCTTATTGATCCGCATCCCTGTAGCGTAATATCCACGCTGATCAAATACCCCAAACCGCTCTATTTCGTCCGCTTTTCCGTCATTATTAGTATCACGCAGACCAATATTCTCACCGTCCTCATGGGCAAATCGCATTTTTATATAAACATCACCATTGTCATTTATAGCAAGATGCCTAGCGGGTCCTATACTGTCCACCACCACTACCGCCTCAAAACCTTCAGGCAGTACTAATCCCCCATTATCGGGATCTCCAGGTGGTAGGTTTTTCGTGCATTGCATCATAATGCCCGAAAACAGTAACATAAATAGAACCTTTTTTAAGCGGAGGAGAACTGCCATTTCTTTATATTTCCTATTCGGTACCCAGAAAGTTAAATCTATTGTTAAGTGTAATTAAAATTCCACGGGTTATTTTACGATTTACATGTCCCTTTTTGTTGCTATTAGAAGTTACATGTAATCTTTTATCCTAATAACATAAATAGTTGATTCCCATACTGATCTACACCTCCTAAGCTAATGAAATTTGTTCAAATAATTAAGTGACTTCAAATTATTTTTAGTGGATGATTCCAATACCGTATTAGCACAAAACCTAAAACCCTTATTGGTCTGGCCAACTGTTTGGAGAATTTTGTATTCTTTGATAACCGGGTAGGCCCGAAGCAAAACTTGTTGGGAATGCACTCTTATTCCGCATCCAACCCCATTAAAAGCAATTGATTCTAACGGGCTAATTGATGCATTATAGAATATGATAAAACAAAATTCCAAACCTCCGGGAACAGAATTCAATCCCTTGCGGAAAACCGCAAGGGACTTTCTTTTTATCAATATATGTTTGCCCAATGAAATTATGATAAAGGGCTGCCTAATTGTCTAGATTGCAATGTACCATTGATGTACAATTAACCACATATTAAACGCATATTGGCCAGCTTGCTGAAAAGGTATTCGGGGGAACTATCCAATTTGGCAGGCAAGGCCTTTATACTCGACCATTGAGTCAACTCATGTGCGCTAGATAGGATCGACCATTTAAATTAACTGACATAAATCTCTCTTTCCCATTTTGGAAAGCGTAAAATTTATCGACATCTAAATGAAATCACATAAAATTGTAACAATAATTTCAACTCTATGTTTGGATTGGAAGTTCTCTATATTTCTTAAATTCTAATATTAATGATTACTAATTATTATAAAATATGTATTATTTTCCTACTCTTATTTATCGATTAAGCTGACATAAATATAATTTCAAAAGACCTTTCCTTTATTAAACAAAAAAAATATAAATAGACTGCGATAAGTTTATCCCAATTAGTGTACAACTCAACGAATTTTACCAAGAATTGGGTGATTAGCAAGACTCTTTAGGCAAGATGTTAAAATGATTTTTATATACTTGTCAAAAATATTAATAGCGCTTTTGGTCCTCAGGATTAAAAGTTCCCCCCGCAAAAAAATATTTATATCGCATACCCCACATGCGAATATGAATTAGCCTCGAGAATGCTTTGGTTTTAATAACCAAACCATTTTGAATGATTAGAAATTACTTTAGCAGAAAATTATACAAACTGCTTTCCATGGACTTTGCTCCATGTTTTTCCGTACGCTTTTTTAGTTCCGAATTAAGACTCCGATCCCAGGATAGTCTTCATTTCGCCTATATATATTCCAACACCATATTCAATCAATTTCTTTTACGCCGTATTATGAGAAAAATTACCCTACTCCCTATTCTTTTTCTTTTTTCCTTACTCGCATTTAGTCAAACTCCTTGCTCCGATCTAAGCACATTGGATTGTAACGAGGTGGGAGTTACTCTGCCAGTAAATTTAAATTTTAATGGAAACCAAGGAGGTATTCTGTCTACCGGTTTCACAATGGTCGATCCACCTTCCACTGTATTAACTGGAGACGAGGCCATTAATGATGACGATGTTCCCGGTCTGGTAGCCCAGAATCTTTCCCTTTCCAGTGGGGTTCTAAACGTTACTGCCACCAACGGAATAAATTACAGTCAACTTTCCGGATCTCCAAACAGCACCTTTACAAATTCCCAGATCAATGCCCTTGGGGTAGGGTTTCAAGCCGCTTCCAACGTCATCGATATTTCAGCAGTCATTGATCAGCCAAATTTTACAGGTAGTCTTAATGGTACAGCTACTAACGGTTCACAACAGGCAGGAATATGGTTTGGATTAAATGAAAATAATTTTGCCAAGTTGGTCGTGGTAAAAGCAAATGCTACCCAGCAAAAGATTCAGTTTGCACTGGAACAGACCGACCCCAATAATGCTGCGAATTTGATTATAACGGAATTAAATACGGGCAACTTTAATACAAGCGGAGTATCACAAATAAGTTTTCGTATTTCCATTGACCCCTCCGATAATTCGGTAAGGGGATTTTACAGTTTGGACGGTGGTAGCGAAATTCAAGTGGCGCAGTCGGGAACCGATGTTTTAACAGCTCCAGATTCATTTCTCAATGGAATTGATCACGATAACAATATAGGCACAAATAATCTAACATTTGCCGGAATAATGACCTCTACCAGAAGGGCTACGGGAGGCTCTATGGATATTTCATACAATTCATTTTCTGTGACGGAAGACATCACTCCTTTCATAGCGCATATTAACTTTCAAAACAATCCAAGTTTTACAACACCACCTGCCGGTTACCTCGCAGATTATGGTAAAGCATTTGGGAATTCTAGTGTTACCATAGGCACGGAAAACTATGAATATGGCTGGAAACTGGCTTCCGATGGGACTACGCCGGCAGACATATCCAACGAAGCTGCCAACAATGGTGGTTCCGGGGCAACTGGAGGTGCAGGCAGAAATAGAATAACCACAACTTATTCTGGAGCTTCGGACCAAGAAAAATTAGAAGGAACCTTAATGCACTTTCAAGGTGATAATATCATGTCCAATACAGGTGGCAACCAATCCTGGGCAGGACAACCTAGAGGCAATGAAGTAATTTGGGAACTTGAAATTCCCAATGGCACCTATGCAGTTACCATCGGTCTAGGTGATAAAGATGTAAATAATATTGACAGTAGACATAGTGCCACCATTGAGGGTTATACTATTATTCCCGCTTTTGTCCCCAATCCAGGTCAAACAGTGGTTGAAACCATGATTGTTGAAGTGACCGATGGATTTATGACAATGAACGGTGTTGGGGGCTTTAACTCCAAGATTACACATATTGATGTAGTTGAAAGTACGGGGACTCCTGTAAATGGTGTTCTTACTTTCTCACCAAACTCCATTAGCGAAGCTTTAGAAGCTGGTACTTCAAGCACTTTTTCCAGTACGCTTTCCGGTGCTGGAGCAACCAATATTAGCTTAACAATCAATGACAATATAAATGCCGTTGATAAGAATATCACAGGATCCAATGATTGGCTGACTATTCCCACGACCAATACTATAGGCCTTTTTGATTTCGCAATAGACGCTACCAACTTGGCAGTAGGCGATACCAGAAATAACAAAATAATTGCCACAGCCAAGGGTTTTATCCCCGCAGAATTAGATGCTGATTTAACGGCAACGGCTGTTACCGTTTCAGAAATTACGGCACCTTTCCGCATGAACGTTTTTGGACAAGACTATACGAAAGATTCGGATCTATATATCGCGGAGACTCCGGGTTATTTAGTGGAGACACAGCCTACTGAAACATCCAATACGCCCTATACCGTCGCAGGCGGTCATACCGAGCTCTACCATCCTAGGAGGTTCGGCACGGAATTTAGTTATAATTTTCCCATTGCCAATGGCAACTACACTATAGCTATTCATAGTTTAGAGAATTACTTTGATACCGCTGGCGCAAGGGTTTTTGATGTTTCTATAGAAGGGAACACCGTTGTAGACGACTTAGATCTTTTTGCTACCTACGGCCAAGGGACTTTGGCTCTATTGAGTTTTGAAGTAGAAGTGCTGGATGGCGAACTGAATATAGATTTTTTAGCATCTACCAATAAAGCTATAGTACAGGCTATTGAAATATTGCCAGCGGTACAAAGTAACGAGAACGACATATTGACTTTCGCCTTGGCGGAACAAACCGGTGACGCCACTATTGACGCAGGCAACTATACTGTGACCATCGAAGTAAACAACGGCACTGATATTACCGACCTTGTCCCAACCATAACTATTTCAGATAATGCAACGATAAATCCTGATACGGGTGTGTCCAATGATTTCACGAACCCAGCTGATTACACTGTAACGGCCCAGGATGGCACATCCCAGCTATGGGCAGTGACAGTGACCGAGGCTGCGCCTCTCAACGCAGCACCTCAAATAACAACAGCGAATACCATAGAGGTTGCAGAAAATCAGACAGCGGCTATTGATGTGGATGCCACTGACGATAACGATTCAGAAGGCTCAGGCCTGACTTTTTCCTTTAGTGGAGGTAATGATGATGGACAATTTGATATTGATGCGAGTACTGGAGTAGTTACATTCGTAATAGCACCCGATTTTGAGGTGCCAGCAGACTCCAATGCCGATAATGTATACGATATACAGGTAACTGTTACGGACTCAGGAAGTCTTTCAATTACCCAAGATATTTCCATTACTGTGGTGGATGAATTTGAAGCCCCGACCACCTCTTTTTCCTATATCGAGAATTTCACATACACTCCAGGCAATCTTAAAGTCGTTTCTGGTGGAGCCTGGACTCCTGAGGTCAATAATACCAGCGGTGTTGAGCTGCCCGATGCCCCTGTTGTAGCAGAAGGTCTTACAAGTGGCACCACCCACTCCTTGAATATAGAAAATCTGAACACTACGATAGATTATTTAACCCTTGTAAATAATCCTGCCGACCTTATTGCCAATGTTCCTTTCTATTTTGGAACCTATTTTAAGTTCTCCGAAATAGGAACTGGAAATTTAAATAGGGTCCGTGTCGCTATACGAGTAGACGACGATGCACCGGGCGACCAATGGATCCGACAGATTATAGGTAGATACGACGGAAATATAAAAGCTAGATTAGGTTTAGGTGGTGCAAATTCCAACGCCGGCGAGCAAGTGCTTAATGAAGACCAATTATTACAATTTGTTGTAAGAGGTGTATGGGATGGCATAGGGACCATAACATACCAATATACTTTGTCTCCTACCCTAACGGAAGGTGACAATTCATGGCTTACGGCAACAACAGATCACTCCACTTCCGGAACGCCGAAATTGGGACGTATCTTTATCGGTTCCACTTCACCCAACAATACAGGGAAAATTGGTCCTATTCGCTTGAGCACTGATTATTCAGAGGTAGTCACCGAATTAATGAACAATGTGCCAAATGCAAGTTTCACTACTTCTATTTCGGATTTAACCGTTGATTTGGATGCTACTGCCTCTCAGGACGATGGTTCTATTGCTGCCTATGATTGGGATTTTGGAAATGGTGACACCGCAAATGGTGCAACCCTGTCCTATGAATATCCCACTGCGGGCACATACACAATATCTTTAACGGTAACGGATGACCAGGGTCTTACGAGTTCCGCTGCAATTCAAGAGGTGACGGTGGAAGCGCCATTGGTTGTTACTTCCTTTCCCTATAGAGTGAATTTTCAGGATGCCGCTACAACTCCACCCACGGGGTATGTTAAAGATTATGGATTACCCTATGGCGCCAATGAAGGCGGTCTTACCTATGGTTGGATCAAACTATCCGATGGCCAGCCAATAGACCTGACAACACCGAGCAATGGCGTTGGCCGTAATCGTGGTTCATATCCTGGATTGGATTTATCACAGCAGACCCTGGTCCATTTTCAAGGTAACGACATTGGAAGTTGGACAGGTAACAGAGCCAATGAAGGTGTTTGGGAAATTGAAGTACCCAACGGTTGGTACGAAGTTGCCATTAGTGTTGGAGATCCAAATCAAGATGGCAACCTAAATGAGACCCCAGACCATTTTATAAGCGTGGAGGGAACAACTGCCATTGATATATATGATGTAGATTCCGATTTGCCAAATGGTGACCTTGGACGTTTTACTACTGGAACCGTTGTGGTGCAAGTATTGGATGGCAAGTTGACTATTGATGCAGATAATCCTCTGGCCAATAATACTAAAATCAATTCTGCAGTTATCTCGCAAACAACAGATCCAAGATCAATCGAGACAGATATTCTAACCTTTGTATTAACTGAAGATACTGCAACAGCAAACATTGACACTGATAACCATACAGTGACTCTTGAAGTTCCTAACGGTACAGGTCTAACCTTAACGCCTACGATAACCTTGTCCGACGGTGCTACCATATCACCACTATCTGATATCTCACAGGATTTCAGCACTCCAATAAATTATACGGTTACCGCAGAGGATGAAACCACTACCCAAGTTTGGGAAGTAACTATCACCGAAGCTTCCCCTGCCAACGGAACGCCCGTTGTAGATAATCAGACTTTTTCGGTAGCAGAGGATGCCACTTTAAATACTGTTGTGGGAACGGTTATTGCAACAGACGATGGCACCCTAGTTTACAGCATAAGCGCTGGTAATGAAAGTGCAGTATTTGGAATTAACGAGACAACCGGGGAAATCACGGTTTTGACCTCACTTGATTTTGAGACTACCAATCAGTATTTGTTGACAGTAGAAGTCTCTGACGGGGAGCTAACTGATGACGCTATTGTAACAATAGACATTTCGGATGTAATTGAAATAGAACCTTGTAATCCACTGAGTACCCTACCTTGTGATCAAATTGTAACAACATTGCCCTTGAACCTGGCATTTGACGGTTCTGAAGGAGGATTGATAGACAACAATGGAAATGGTACCGGCTTTACTATGGCAGATCCTCATTCAGGAAATAGACTTACTGAAGATTTACCTATCAGCACCTCGGATATAAATGGTTATGAGCCTTCAAAGCTAAATATTGTCAATTCCAATCTAGTGCTAACCTCCTCTAAAGGGATTGCCTATGTAGATAACAATGCCCAAGTGAATACCTTGGGAGTTGGATTGCAGAATATTAATACACCATTGACTATAGAGACCAAATTATTAGGTATCGCTACAGGGGGTGGTTCGGCACAGGCAGGAATCTGGTTTGGTATCGACGATGAAAATTTCGTAAAACTGAATGTGAACGGTGACAATATTGAAATGCGTCGTGAAATTGGAGGAGTTTCCCTAAACGGAGGTACTTCACCAGATCAAATTGCATTGTCCAATGCAGGAGTATCCGGTAATGATGTTACATTAAGATTGTTAATTGACCCTATAGCATCAACCCTGACCGCCTATTATGCCATTGACAATGGCGCATTTGTTCAGCTCACCAAGACCAACTA
Source organism: Arenibacter algicola (assembly GCF_018860365.1). GTDB lineage: Bacteria > Bacteroidota > Bacteroidia > Flavobacteriales > Flavobacteriaceae > Arenibacter > Arenibacter algicola_B. The sequence goes on along the minus strand of NZ_JAHKPO010000007.1, from coordinate 14,810 downwards.
TAATAATCTTGTCCTTCCCCAAGCATACTTGGACGGCAAACAGTTAAGTATAGAAAATGGTTCTGCAAGCTTTGCCGGAGTTTATACTACCTATAGGAATGGTGCAAGCTTTGACACCGCATTTGATTATTTCTCAGTTTCAGAAGAGAACAATCCGCCGGTAATCGTTGACCAGAATTTTGCAGTAGCTGAGGATGCAGCGCTAAATAGCGTAGTCGGTACCGTTGTAGCAACGGACGATGGCTCCTTTACATATTCCATTACAGCAGGTAATGATGGTGGAGAGTTCGCCATTGATGGTATCAGCGGAGAGATTACACTATTAACGGCACTTGACTATGACACAACACCACAATATGTCTTGACCGTTGAAGTAAGCGATGGCACCAATACTAATTCTGCAATTATTACCATTGATGTCACCGATACAGTAGAAGTGCTTCCCTGTAGTCCACTTAGTACTTTGCCATGTGACCAAATTGAAACCACGCTACCGTTGTCACTTGACTTTACAACGGACAATGGCAATCTATCACAATCTGGTATGACCATGGTCTTGGAACCTAGTGAGAGATTATCGGAAGATGTGGCAATTGCAGATCCCAATGTATTGGGTTATGCACCAAGCCTCATTTCTCAGAGTAATTCAGGCTTGGCCCTAACGAGTACCAAAGGTATCTTTTATAGCCAGTTGGCTTCCCAAGGAACGCCAAGTAGTGCAAATACCAATTCTCAAATGAACGCCTTAGGAGTAGGTATAACCACCCCCACTACTACTTTTAGTATTTCATCAACTTTGGAAAATCCGGATTTTTCAGGCAGTACGGGGAATGGCGCCCAACAGGCTGGTATTTGGTTCGGCCTAGACGAGGACCATTATATTAAATTGGCCCTTATAAAAACAGGCACTTCTACTACCAAAAAAGTACAGTTACAGGTAGAGAATATGGACCAAAATACCACACAAACGGCATTTTTGGAACTAGATACCCCTAATATAGCCTCCAACACTGGAGAGATTACCTTGAGAATGGAATTGGATCCTGTGAACAATACGGTGAAAGGATACTATACGCTTGAGGGCGGTAACGAAATCTTGGTTTCCGAAGAGGGAGTAGATTTCTTTCCTGTTCCGGCCAACTACTTTGCAGGTACTTCATACGATACAGCTAATCCTTCGGAAACTTTAAATTTCGCCGGAATATTTACAACACATCGCAATGCTGCAGTTGATCAGTCAATAACAGTTCTATTTAAAGCATTTGAAATTGATGCCGAGCAACCTGCACTTGCATTGACTTTTGATACACCAGTACTTAATTTCTCCGGTGCAGTTGGTGAAAACATTGCCCCACAGACAGTTACAGTTACGGCAAATTCAGGCAACCCAACTATTACGCTCTCAGATGACCCCGATGCTGGTGGATGGTTGGTTTTACCCACCGACCCGCAGTTGGGAACTTTAGAATTGGGTATCCTTCCCAATCTTCCAGTAGGGAACTACAGCACCACACTATTTGCTGTTGACCAACCGGATATGGGCTATTCCAACGCCGAAATGACGATTAATCTGGAAATAACGGAGCCCATAAATAACTTTGCCGTTAATGTTAATTTTTCGGATGCGGCCTCCGCAGCCCCTTCGGGTTACGAGAAAGATGCCGGTGATGCCTACGCCGATAGGGGCAACGGTTATAGTTACGGATGGTTGGATGCCAATACCTCTGCCCCGGCAGATCTTACCAAAAATGGTAGAAACAGAGAAATTACTGGAGTAAGTGATCTTAACAACACCTTGATACATCTGCAATATGGCAATGTATCAACAAATGCTGCCAATGGATATTTACCAGATGCCAAATGGGAAATTGAAGTACCAAATGGTAGTTATTTGGTAACCGTATTCGTAGGTGACCCTACTGTAGATAATCCTGCTGCAAATATTCCCGCACACCGGATAAATGCCGAAGGTGTAAATTTGGTAGATAATTATATCCCAACAGGAGCCATAGGCAGCAGTACTCGTTTTACTTCCGGAAGTGCAACAGTCAATGTTACCGACGGCAGATTGACCATTGACCCCCTAAACGGAGGGCACAATACCAAAATAAATAGTATTCAGATTGTCTCGACAACAACGGCTATACAAACACCACGAGTGGCCGGTGTAACCCCATCCGACGGAGCCATAAATGTTTCCGTAACACCAACAATTTCAGCTAACGAGCTCTTCCTTCCAAATTTTGACAATGAAGGAAATGCTGGTGTGGACAATACAACGATTACCACCACTACCGTTAAATTGTTCAAACAAGGAAACACAACTCCTATTGGAGCCAGTGTTAATGGTACAGGGGGCGGAGATGCCATCAACTTAGCGCCAAACCAACCTTTGGAAGCCAATACCACCTATGTCCTTGTAATCGATGGCGTTTTGGATCTAGTAGGGGAACCTTTTGAATTCTTCACATCCTCCTTTACAACAGGCAGTGGAAATACCGGTCCTGTAACGGACCTTGACAACGTGGCCTTTACAAATGCTGGCGCAGTAGCCAATAATGGTGGTGCTAATGGTGCTGGATATTCCACATTGACCATAGGCCCTGACGGAAAACTATATGGTCTGGTAATAAACGGTGACATTCACCGATGGAGTATCAATACAGATGGCACCTTGGCCAACAAAGAAATTTTAAATACCTGGAAGAGTGCCGCACAAGGTAATTATAGTAGTCGTACAACCGTTGGTCTTACGTTTGACCCCGCTGCAACAGCCAATAATTTAATTGCCTATATAACCCACGATTCCGGTGGTTTGAACAATGCCCCTGCCTGGGATGGAAATCTTTCCCGTTTAACAGGAGCCAATCTTGAAGTTCACGATCTTATCCTGACCAATTTACCAAGATCTAAAAAGGACCACTTAACAAACAGCATGGACTTCAAAGATGGAGAACCTAGGGTTATCTATTTTAATCAAGGAAGCAATAGTGCCGCAGGAGCACCGGACAATGCCTGGGGAAATAGAAAGGAACGTCTTCTTTCCGGTGCCGCATTACGTCTGGACCTAGACAAACTTCCCGAAAGTCAATGGCCTTTAAATGTAAAAACTACTATGGACCCTGTGGCGATTAACAATGTTAATGTTAATTCCCCTACCCTGACTTCTACAGTTGCAACCTATACTGAAGATGGTCAAACTTTTGCAGATGATGGAACTTATAATCCATTTTATGTTAATGCGCCATTAACGTTATTTGCAACTGGTATTCGAAATGCCTACGATTTGGTATGGCATAGCAATGGCCAATTATACATCCCTACCAATGGTACAGCAGGGGGAAGTAATGCCCCTGCATCGATCAATGGAACAAGAAGACCGGATGGTACTTTTTATGACCATAGCAATCCTCTTTATCCTGTAATTCCTTCTTCCAATGGCAACAATGTTCAAAGGGATTGGTTGTTCAGAGTGGACCCTAATTCTAGCTTAGGCTTTTACGGACACCCCAACCCTTTATTGGGACAATTTGTGCTAAACAGAGGTGATGCCGATGTAAATAATAGTGCATATAACGGTGTGGAAGCAGACATCAACTATCGTGGAGCTGCATTTGACTTCGAATTTAACAAATCACCCAACGGTGTCATTGAATATAGGAGTAATGCCGAAAATGGCAACCTGCAGGGTGCCCTATTGGTTGTGAGATATAGTGGCAGCAGCGACATCATAGCATTGGTGCCAGATGGTCCAAACGGTGATATTTTAACCTATAAGGCAGGTATACCAGGATTTACCGGATTTACAGATCCTTTAGATCTAGTAGAGGATGTTTCAAATGGAAACATCTATGTATCTGACTATGCCCGAAATGAAATCGTATTATTGAAACCGAGCAACCAGGCCGCACCAACACCACTTATCGTTTTAAATACCGATGAAGTTATCGGTGATGCCATAGCCAACTCGGGTACGTTTACGCAAGAGGTGCTATTCTCCAATTTAGGGAATGCTTCCTTGACCAATATACAAGCTGAATTGACAGGTGCCAATGCTGGTGAATTTACTGTTGTTGGCATGCCTTCCAGTATAAATTCACAGAACTCAGCTTCTTTTGATGTATTGTTTACACCCACCTCCAATGGGCCTAAGGTTGCACAGTTAACCATTACAGGTACTAATGCTGAACCTGTAGTTATATCCCTAAATGGTTTGGGAAAAACTGGAACCGGTGGCAATAACGAACCTTCGTTACAATGGATATTGGATACGCATTTGGGAGCAGGAACGGTAAACGTTGGTGACACCAATACGGCAACAAACCTTATAGACCTGCCAAATGGATCAACTTATAATGATTTATTGGGGGATGAAGTGGCCCTACAGCAATTCGAGCGTGCCATTGATGCTCCGGTAACCTTGGAATTATTGAGCGTTTATGGCCCTACTACCAGCAATCCGGTTGTTGCCTTTGGATGGTACAATAGCGGAAATGCCGCTTCTACGAACGAACTGTTTACGGTTACAAATTCGCCTACAAGTAATGGACAGACCTTAAATGCTCCTATTACAGGCGTTGCCGAATTCGATCCGGGCGTAGAAAGTTTTGGCTTCTACAGCAGATGGCCTGCCTTCAACAATCGACAATTGTTCAGTGAAGATGCCTTAAATACCTTCACCGGAGCTATTCCACATCATGTACGGGTGTACGAACTTCCCGGCGAGAGCAACGCATACATTATAGCCACAGAAGAACATATCTCAGGATTCGACTATCAGGATATCGTGGTTATAGCAAGAAATATTCGTCCAGTTGGCGGTACACCTGTTGTGGCATGTTCCCCTATAAGTACCTTGGACTGTATCGAGCTGGAAGCAGCACTTCCATTCTCCTTGGATTTTGATGGCGCCGAAGGTGGCTTGGCCAATACCGGCTTTACTATGGTAGATAATCCTTCTGCAAGACTGGCAGAAGATGGGGCAGTGTTTAATGCCAACGTACCTGGATTTGAGCCTGGGCAAATAAATTTCTCAAATGGTAATTTATTGCTAACGGCCAATAAGGGAATTGCCTTCTCCTCCAATTCATCAAGTACGGAGGTAAATTCACAAATCAATACTCTTGGAGTGGGAATAGATGCTGACGATTATGGCAATTTCAGTATCACAACTACAATAATAAATCCTTATACCGATAGCACCAATAACTCGGAGCAGGCAGGTATTTGGTTCGGTCTGAATGAAGATAATTTTGTTAAACTGATTGCCAATGGCGCTTCACAAATAGAATTGCGATCAGAGGTAAATGCAGTTTCCAATAATGTAGATCAAGTGATAGACGTAGTGCCCAATTTAAATGCGAGCACCGTGCAACTTCGATTATATGTAGACATTGACAATAATGAACTTGCGGCCTTCTATTCCTTGAACGGAGGTGCTGAGCTAGAGTTAGGGTCATTGCCCTTGCCCAATGTATATGTCAATGGCAACACTGCTTATGACAACTTAAGTTTTGCTGGTGTTTTTGCTACCAAAAGACGTGAAGCTGCAGCAACGGAAGTTGTATATACGATATCCGATTTTGCCATTACTCCTGATAATATTCCAGTCGCCTTTGAACCGATCAATATTAACTTCTCCCTACCGGAAGATGTTCCTCCAACAGGTTATTTGGTGGATTCTGGACTGGGCTTTGGAGATCGAGGCAACACCTACAGTTACGGATGGTTGACAACGAATGGACTTACTCCTTTGGATTTATCACAAAATGTAAGAAACAGAAATGTTACCAATGTTGATATTTTAAGAAATACGCTATTGCACATGCAATATGGCAATGTAGGAGGATCAACCGGAGTTTTAACCGAAGGTATATGGGAAATTGAGGTACCAAACGGAAATTACAATGTAACCGTAGGGGTTGGAGATCCTAATATAGATGGTCAGGAAGGTACTGAACCTTTCCATTCCATTAATATTGAAGGAATAAATGCTATTGATCGCTATTCTCCAACAGGCGCGGTAGGCGCATCTACCAGATTTACTTCTGGTTCCGCTACGGTAACCGTAACAGACGGCCGATTGACCATAGATGCATCTGGTGGTTTCAATACCAAGATCAACTCTTTGACCATAACCCAAGATGGTACAATAACACAACCGTTCTTCGCCAATGTTACGCCAGCGAACAACAGTAACAATGTGGCCATAACGGACTTTCAGATCAATGTTGAGGTGGTAACCCCTGTGGGCTACGAGCTTGATAAAGCCACTTTGGCCGGAAACATAAATCTTTACGAAGTAACAAACGCCGGAGAGGTATTGGTTCCTTCAAATTCAAATGACACAGGAGGTGGGGATGCAATAACGCTAACACCTTTAAGCAGCCTTAAAACCTTCACCACATATACTTTCCGACTTACTAGTAACATTGAGGCAAATGTAGTCGGCGATATCAATGATCGTTTGCCATTTATGCCGTTTGAATCCCAATTCACAACAGGTGATGAAGATGTGGTTGTAAACTTGGATTTAACAGGTGTAGAATTCTTTAAAGTAGAAGGAGGCCCCCTATTGGGCGAAGGCACCACTAATCAACGTTTCTCCAGTCTTGTAATAGGACCCGATGGTAAACTATATGCAAGTACCATTGGCAACTTTAATTCGGATGGTAAGATCTATAGATGGGATATGGCAACGGATGGTACCTTGGAGAATTTGGAAATACTATCTCCGCAACTACAAGGCGCAGCACATCCAGTATCCGGTCCTAGAAATAATAACGACAGATTGATTATTGGCCTGGTCTTTGACCCAGCCTCTACTGCCGACAATTTAATTGCTTACGTTACGCATAGTGCAGCGTCTATTACAGATGGTCCGGAATGGGATGGCATCTTGTCCAAACTTACCGGACCAACACTTTCCAACGTGGAGGATTTGATCATTCACTTACCAAGATCTGGTAAAGATCATTTAACAAACAGTATTGTCTTCGACCCACAAGGAAATTTATATATAAACCAAGGAAGTAATTCCGCAGGTGGTGAACCGGATCCCAACTGGGTGAACCGACCAGAAAGATTGCTATCGGCAGCGGTCTTAAAAGTTGATTTCAATAAAATGCCGTCAACACTTCCTTTAAGCGCTTTTACTACTGACAATATTGGAATAATCAATAGTGCGTCATCTGCGAGCCTAACCATGAGCGACGGATCTTACAATCCTTATGCCACCAACTCTCCTTTGACCATCTATGCCACGGGTATACGTAACGCCTATGACTTGGTTTGGCATTCAAATGGTTGGTTATACATTCCTACAAACGGAACGGCAGGTAACAATAACAACTCGCCAAACTCGCCGTCTACGGCCAACTATGACTTGGCAAGGCGTATTGATGGGCTGACTACTATTCCGTTTGCTCCGGCATTGAACGGTGGAGAAACACAGAAAGACTGGCTGTTTAAAACGCAAGGAGGTTCATACCACGGTCATCCAAATCCATATAGGGGAGAATTCGTATTAAATCACGGTGGCGCTCCTTATAGTGGATTGCCAGGACAAGAAGAGACATCATATACCGATGTTGCCAAATATCCAGATAATCTAGGGCCCGATCCTAACTACAGGGAGCCTGCATACGACTTTGGAAAAAATAAGTCTCCAAATGGGGCCATTGAATATCAAAGTAATGCCTTTGGCGGAAAACTAAAAGGCCTGTTAATGGTAGTTCGTTTTAGCGGTCAAGATGATTTGTTGGTAATGCAGCCTAAACCAAATGGGGATATAGCCAATACAAATGGAGATGTAACCGGGCTTGGTGGTTTTGATGATCCTTTGGACGTAGTGGAAGATCCTCGAACAGGTAACATGTATATCTCGGAATACGATAGGGATAACAATGGAACACCAAAACTAACCCTATTGAGGGCAACAGTTCCTGCCGTCTTAGGACCTGAAATTGCGGCTACACCGGACGAATTGATTTTCGAGATGACCGTTAATAACGAAGGCAGTAACACAGATACCAAGGTGGTTACTATTACTAATGACGGTAATGCAGTATTAAATATTTCCAGTGCGAGTATCACTGGTGCATATGCTGATCAGTTCGAGAATGTTGTTCCTTCAGGGGCTATATCATTGAATCCAGGCGAAAATCAGGATTACACGGTAACCTTTGCCCCAGATTTGAATGGTTCCAATTTAGGATATCAACAAGCAAGTTTGACCATTGTAAGCAATGATGCTGTAAACCCAACTTTTGAGGTAGGTCTTCATGGCTTGAAAAAAGCAGGATTTGAAGGCGGACAGGAGCCTGCACTACAAGATGTAGTGGATGCTTTGGGTATTGGTATCAATGTAGGTTGGCCATCTCTATCAAGCTCTACCAATCCAGATCCGGTAGGTGACGAAGTAGAGGTAGAATTATGGGTAAAGGCAGGCGATGGCCCTGTAAACGTAACACCGGTAGGTCGTTACTCTCCCCAAGAGGAATTACCGTTCGGTTGGTATACCAATAATGGCGGCGTTACCCACCATGAAATCGGAATTTTGGCTAGCGGACTTGCCAATGCTCAGACCTTGTTCCCGCCAGTTGGATCCGGAGATTCGTCTTTTGACCCAGAAGGTGCCGTTTTTGGTTTCTACGTAGAATCTGAAACTTTCGGAAGGTTTAACTATACAGAAGATGCCATTAACACTGGGATAGCCCACAGAACAAGAATATACCCGATGACAGATCGGGAAGGCAACCCTATTGAAAACAGCTATCTAATTACTTTTGAAGACGCTACTAATGGTGATTATCAAGATTACATGTTTATTATAGACAATGTATTTCCTTTCGAGGATGGCACCTTGGTATTGAATTTTGATGAGCAGAACATAGATTTTGTCGCTTCCAGAAATCAAGAAGATGTGCCGGCACAACAGTTAACACTTTTTGGAAATGGTGGGGTTACAGCCGGACAAATCAATTTGACAGCTTCCGAAGATTGGGTTGTGCTTCCAACTGATTTCGAACTTAATTCTCCGTTCGATTTAGGAATTGATGCAACAGGACTGGCATTAGGAACATATGAAGCAACAATAACCGCTACAGCACCAAACTATCTGGATGCCGTTATAAATGTTAGTTTAAGAATTACAAATGAGTTGGTCTATACCTATCAATTTAATTTCCAAGATCCTGATGATATTGAGACTTCACCAGTAGGTTATGTAGACGACATTGGAATGCCATATGGTACCCAAAGCACATCTTTGGGCGATATGACCTTTGGATGGGTGGATCCAGGCACTTTTATTCCTGCCGATGCTAGTGTTAATGCCAGAAATAGAAATAATGGCAGCAATGACAATGCTTTATTAAAAACATTTACCATAATAGGACATAGTTCATCGGTCACTTACCCGCAGCTTGATTGGGTAGTAAATGTTCCCAATGGCACCTATTCCGTAAATATCAGTGTTGGTGATCCCGATTTTACCGACAGTAATCACGTGTTGGATGTGAACGGAGTGACCATTGTTGATTATAACCAAGAGAATGATGCCCCTGACGATTATAGCAATTTTGAAGAAACCAAATTGGTAGATGTCATAGACGGTACCCTAAGATTATCCTTAGGTACCGGAGGTGTGAATGCTAAACCAAATTATATCCGACTGGCACCATTTGATAGTTCCTTGATTCCTCCAACTATTGTGGCCAATTTTGATGGAAACAATAGTGCAACAAATACCTATAGAGGTAGTGTTCAGGTGAGTTTAGAGGCTATAGACGAAAGTAATAGCGGTGGAATTGCCAGATTGGAATATGTGTTGGATGGCAATGCTACGGCGATTTACACAGATCCGTTGGATATAACCACAGAAGGTACCCACACTTTGATAGTGAGCGCTGAAGACAACAACGGAAATACTTCCGAAAAAACCTTCAACTTCACCATTGAGACCCCAACAGGTGCCCTCTTGGCCATTGAAAACATGACCAAGGTTCCAGGTACGGACAGAGGGTTCCCTGCAGATGATTATTACACCTTCCATAGATTAGGTTCACTAGGACAGGCTTTGGTTCATGATGCAAATGTGATGCGATTGAACAATACCGGTACTGGGGACTTGGTTGTTACCGCAATCAATCTTTCGGATAGCAATGATTATACCTTCGAATTATTGGATGCTACAGGTACTTCAGCTAGTTTACCCATAAATATAGCAGCTGGAAGTTATGCAGATTTGGATATAACTTTTATAGGTACAACGGGCACCGGCTCAAATGGTATTTTCGTTGAAAGTATTGAAATAGTTTCAAACGCCGATAATGCATTGGAAAATAAGGCAACCCTACATGGGGCATATTCCCCACAACCAGAAGGTGGTGATGAAATTAATGCCCAAGAAGTGTTTGATGCCTTCGGTTTCCAAACCAGTATGTTGAGTATCGTAAATGATGAGGGCACTATTGTTCCTCCAAATACGAAGACCACTAATCCAAGCTCCAATTATCCCGTTGCAGCTAATATTGATGCAGGTTATGAGGGAGATATGATTCTGTCCAGCAATTTTGTTCAGGCAGATCCTTCCAAACCGGTAATAGGAATACAATTGTCCGCATTACATGGTGGACCAAGTTCCAACGGCGCCCAGTTTGTTGCTGTTGGCGGAACCAATACCGTGGGTGGAATTAACTTCTCCCATAATGCCAGTTATTATCAGACTTTATTGCCTAAAAACAATGGAGGAGTCATCAATTATGACACTGCCAATAACATATCTGGCGCCTTTAGGATAGCTGTTTCCGGATACTTGACTTCCGGCGGCAATAATATAAATGGCAATAGACCTGATCTTTTAGGAGCAAGGGTTTACAAGGTTATCGACCATAATGGCAATGTAATTCCGAACGAATATATTGTATTGCAAGATTTCGTTCAGGGAGGATGTGGAGCAGGTTCAGCCAATTGTGACTGGAACGACAACACCTTCTACTTTATCAATATTAGACCGGAAGGAGTACCCAGCGCACAACCTATAGAAGACCTTTTGGTGAATGTGGACGAATTGTTCAATGTGGATGTCAACCAGTATTTTGACAATGGATATCCTGGAAACACATTGGATTTTACTGCCACTTCAAATGGAAGTGCTTTGCCATCCTGGATGAGCTATAATTCAATTACTGGTGTATTGCAAGGTACAGCACCATTAGGTACCACTGGAAGCTTCTCAATTTTGTTGGAAGCAGAAGATGCCAACGGACTTACAGCATCCACTACCCTGGTAGTGAACATAAACGAACCTCCAGTTGCAGTAGATGACGAAGCGGTTACTGAAAAGAATTTGGCGATAAACCTAGATCAGTTACTCAGCAATGATTCCGAACCAAATGGAGAGGATATACTAATAGTCTCTGTGGATACTCCTCAAAACGGAACAGCGGAATTAAACTCCGAAGGTACCGAGGTACTGTATACGCCAAATAACGATTATTTTGGTCCGGATAGTTTTACATATACTATTGAGGACGAATCAGGGCTTACCGCAACAGCAAATGTTCTGATTACCGTGAATGAAGAGAACCAAGCACCTTTGGCTATAATATCCACAAACATTAATGAAGGGCCAGCTGCCTTAGTTGTAGCCTTCGATGGAAGTGGATCTACGGATGACAAAAATGACATTGTAGGATACCTATGGGACTTTGGAGATGGATCGGCCAATTCAAATGATATGATTGCCGAACATACCTATACCTCTGCAGGGGTCTACACGGCAAGTCTAAGTGTTACGGATTCAGAAGGTCTGTTCAATACGGCTACGGTAACCATTACGGTATCAACACCACCTAACACCAATCCTGTAGCAGTGGCTACCGCTACCCGTGGTTCATCTGCATTACAGTTTAACTTCAATGGTGCCGGTTCCAATGATGCCGAAGGTGATCTTACCTATGCATGGGACTTTGGGGATGGTACTCCGCTAGCAACAGGAGTATCTCCAACACATACCTATGCGGTATCCGGAATCTATACTGTAAGACTAACAGTAACCGATGAAGGAGCTTTGACAGATAGTACTACCATAACAGTGGACACACAAGAACCGGTTATTGGGGACTTTGCACTGCGGATCAACGCAGGTGGCCCAGAGGTTAGTTATGATGGGGACGTCTACACTGCGGACCAGTACTTTACAGGTGGAAAAACATATACTAATACCAGTGCTACGGTACCCGCATTGTACCAGACTGAACGTAGTGCCTCACCGCCCACTTTCGGTTATGAAATACCGCTTGCCAACGGCGAGTACAGGGTGACACTTCATTTTGCAGAGATATTTTTTGGAGCAAATGGAGGTGGTACCTTAGGCACGGCCCAACGAATTTTCGATGTGGTCATGGAAGGAAACACCATATTGGATGATTTTGACATCAATGCGGCAGTAGGTCCACAGACCGTTACAACCCGAACCTTCGATGTTGTAGTTGAAGACGGTATTTTGAATCTAGGTTTCGATGCAACGGCACCAGATGGTGTAAACCAACCGAAACTATCAGCCATTGAAATATTTGGCCTAGCCGAACCTAACATTGCCCCTACGGCAGTGGCAACTGCATCTCCTTTGACCGGTACGGCACCATTGGAGGTAAGTTTCGACGGAAGCGGCTCAAGTGATGACAAGGGTATTGAAAGTTACCTATGGAACTTTGATATTGACCAAGCCACCTCATCCACTGAAACAGCAACTTATACCTTTGATACTGCTGGGGTTTACAGTGTTACTCTTACTGTTACCGATGCAGAAGGCGAAAGTGATACCGAGACAATTGAGATTAATGTTACGGAACCAATTAATACAGATCCAATAGCGGTTGCTTCGGCAGATGTATTAAACGGGATTGCTCCGATGGAAGTGAATTTTGATGGTAGCGGTTCGTCCGATACCGAGGGCAATTTGTCCTACCTGTGGGATTTTGGAGACGGAACACCTATATCCAACGTTGTTTCACCAACTCACACCTTTGCAACAAATGGTGTCTATACCGTTACACTCACTGTAACCGATGAAGGACAATTGACCGATTCGGCCACCCTTACCATTACGGTAGATAACCCAATAACCGGAGATTTTGTCCTAAGGATCAACGCCGGTGGGCCAGAGCTTAGTCATGATGGCAATGTCTTCTCTGCTGACCAGAACTTTGTTGGTGGAAAAACATATACTAATACCAGTGCTACGGTGCCGGCCTTGTACCAAACGGAACGCAGTGCCTCACCACCGACCTTTGGTTATGAAATACCGCTTGCCAATGGAGAGTACAGGGTAACGCTTCATTTTGCAGAGATATATTTCGGAGCAAATGGAGGCGGTACCTTAGGAACGGCCCAACGAATTTTCGATGTGGTCATGGAAGGCAGCACCATATTGGACGATTTTGATATCAATGCGGCCGTAGGTCCACAGACCATTACAACCCGAACCTTTGATGTTGTAGTTGAAGACGGTATTTTGAATCTAGGTTTCGATGCAACAGCACCCGATGGTGTAAACCAACCGAAACTATCAGCTATTGAAATATTTGGTCTAGCCGAACCTAACATTGCCCCTACGGCAGTGGCAACAGCTACTCCTTTGATCGGTACGACACCATTGGAAGTGAACTTTAACGGCAGTGGATCTAGCGACCCAGAAAACCCAAATGGACTTGTCTATGCTTGGGATTTCGGAAACGGCGATACCTCGTCTGCTACCAACCCGGTTTACACCTATACTACCGTAGGCAGCTTTACCGCTACCCTTACGGTGACGGATCCGGAAGGCCTTCAGGACACCGCTTCGGTTACCATCACGGTAGATGAGGATGTCGTGGTGGATTGTGCTCCGGTACCTTCTCCATGGACAAATTCCGATATCGGAAACGTTGCCGCCAATGGCGAGGCCTGTTTCGACAACGGTCGTTTCGAGGTCAAAGCCTCGGGCGCGGACATCTTTGGCGGTGCCGACGAGTTCCACTATGTCTATCAGGAACTACAGGGCGACGGGGAGATCATAGCCCAGTTAATGAGCCTGGAACAGACCAACGGTTGGGCCAAGGCAGGGGTGATGATGAGGAGCGACCTTGATGCAAACTCCGCAATGGCGATGATGATCATGTCACCGAACCCCAACAGTGTTGGAGGTCCTGGATACAGTTTCCAACATAGACCTACCAAAGGCGCAAATATGGGCAGCGGCAACTTTACCGCCCCAGCCCTTGCCCCGGGAGGATTCCCACATTACCTCAGGTTGGTACGCTCGGGCAATGCCTTCACAGCTTACGTATCCGAGACCAATGGAAGTTGGTTACAGATCGGAAGTGCTTCCATACCTATGGGACAAAGTATCTTTGTAGGTCTGGCGACAACATCACATAACGATGGCGTACTTACCAATGCAGTATACGAGAATGTTCAGGTCATTGGCAACGTAGAAGAAAACGAAGCCCCTACCGCAGTGGCAACAGCTACTCCGTTGACCGGTACGGCGCCATTGGAAGTGAACTTTAACGGCAGTGGATCTAGCGACCCAGAAAATCCAAATGGACTTGTCTATGCTTGGGATTTCGGAAACGGCGATACCTCGTCTGCTACCAACCCGGTTTACACCTATACTACCGTAGGCAGCTTTACCGCTACCCTTACGGTGACGGATCCGGAAGGCCTTCAGGACACCGCTTCGGTTACCATCACGGTAGATGAGGATGTCGTGGTGGATTGTGCTCCGGTACCTTCTCCATGGACAAATTCCGATATCGGAAACG
>NZ_JAHKPO010000022.1 GCF_018860365.1 Arenibacter algicola | reverse complement strand
CCAAAGCGGCTGCAAATGTAGGATACTTTTTTCGTTTACGCAAAACCTTTTTTGAATTATTTTTAAAAGATTTTTTAATCCCTCTGTAACAAGCTGATTTGCAGCTAAAATATTAATATAATTTTTTTTGCGTTTTCAGAGACCACCCTAAAAACTCCAGAAAAATAAAAATTAAACTATGAAAAGAAATTCCAAACCAATCCAAATCGAATCACAAAATCCCTGTAAGGATAATTGGGTGCAGCATAAAAATTGTTGCCGGAAAAAGAAGAGTTAAAGTGTTCGGCCTTTAAGAATATCCTAGTTTGCTGCACTCTGGCATTAATGAAAAAGTCCAACATTGGAAAACCTCCCAATTCCTCCTGGTTCTGCATATAGAATTCACCCAACACCGGATTATAGGCATCCGCATTGTAGGAAGTAAAATATTTAAGGGTCACCCCTGTTTGGAAGTATAGGGCCTTTTTAAACCCGAAGTTCGAATAATACAGGGTGTTCCTTGTGACCACCTGCGGTACGTTTAAAACATTATTGGTCTGGGAAACATCCTGAAACATTACCGTATTGTTGAGCGCAAACCCCTTCCATTTAAATTCCTTTGCATATTTGACCTTTAAAATATTAATGGTACTACCCTCCTGAAACGGTTTAACAAATGCCTGTTCCTCACCTTCAACCACAGTTTCTGCCGGATCCGAAGCAAAGTAGGTGTAATTGTCCAAAGAAGTGTATTTCGCCATTAAATTACCAAAAACCTTGGATTCCAGATCAAACTGAAAACCATTATTGTTTATCTTATTAAAGTCTCCTGTATGTTGCCAGTTGTAATTACTGTAATCACTTTGATATAAAAGGAAATTAAAATTGGGCATACGTGAAGATGAGTGTATGGAAAATTTAAGCTTGTTGTTCTTGTCAATATCATAACTGGCAAAGGCATCCAATAAATTTCCGGACAGATCCCCTGAGATATTGGCCTGTGCCAACCCATTCAACTGAAAACCACCAATCTTCTTTACATATTTGGCCCCGGCAGAGATTTCGTCGCCGCTCAGCTGACTTTGGATAAGCTGGGTAGGCGTTTGCAATACCGAATTAAAAAAATAGTTGTAACGGTAATAATTAATAAGCCCTGTCAATACCCCTAATGTCTTATTGGAGAATTGGGCATAGACCTGATTATAGGTTGTTTTTAAGCTAGCCTTATCTGAAATACCGGAATCATAGCCACCCCCAAAATAATCGTTTTGGGCGGTTTGTTTATATTGATAGTACTTGGTCTCATAGCTAAACTCATGCCCGAGCGCCAAAGAAGTTGTCCTGGTCTTATCCGAATCCATTTTACTACCAAATAAAATGTACTGATGATCCAAATAATATCGTTTCCCCAATAATCGGTTGGTGGCATCGGAAAAAAGCACATCCAATCTGGAACGATCGCTAAAATCGGAATCACCGGATTCAAATTGCAATTCCTTATTGGACAACCCACCATTTTCCTCAAACAAGGAATTTTGGGCCGCCCCATGCGCTCTTAAATTATAACGCTTATCCTTGGTTTCATAGTTGGCCGTCATCTTAAAATTCCCCGACTCGGCTTCACTATATTGATATTTTCCCAAGGACCTAAAACCTTTGAAGCCGATAGAAAAATTTAATCTTGGAGAGGTATTAAAAGCCAACAACGCATCCAGAAGCTGTCCTTGCTCAAAAGTGGTCTTGAACATTAAGTCGCTCATGGGAGTTGCCACATTGTAATAATCAATATCCCTAACTTCCATATAGTTATAATGCTTCGCACTAGCACCCAATTTGGGATAGGTATCCTTTACATCAAAATTAACTCCCAATTTATTATACGGCTGCCCTACATTGGCAAAAGGCATCAACTCAAAATCGTCCCTTCGTAGAAAATTGTATTTATATTCCTTCTGGATGGAGATAGTAGTATCTAAAAAAGTAGTATCCCTTTCGTAACTTATAATCTTGTAATCCCTAATGGTTACTTCCTGACCCTGTTCTTCACCATTTTTTTTAGGCGGAAGGTTTTTAACCCTACGCCCCATACCAGCCTCACCCTCGCCCCTTGAAGGGGGAATTGAATCTTCCTGTGCACTAATGGCCTGACTAAAAAACACTATTAAAAGTGTCAACAAATATCTCATGCTACAAACTTACGTCGACAAAGTTAATTTTTTTGTCCTTAATGAAATGTGAAAGTTTAAAAAACAGAAAAACAACAAATTATCTGCCGTTCAAATATTAATCATAACGGTGTCTTATAAATCTTGAATATTCAATTTGCTCATCCCAAAGTCCACCATTCCCAACTTTAGAAACAAAAAAAACCTGCAGGGGACACCTGCAGGTTTTAATACTTATAATTAAAGACGATTCTAGTTCAAATCCCAGAACAATTGGGTCTCTGGCTCATCTCCACCAATAGCGGAGGCAGCCGAACTATAATTGGCCCCATTTAAAGATTGCTCTATAATTGGATAGGTATACCTATTAGGAAAACCGGAAACTGCATCTGCTGGAGTGGCCATAAGCGGATAATCCAACAATCTTATAGAAGTCCACGCCTCCATTCCCCTATTGTAAAGTGAAATCCACTTTTGGGTTCCAATAACCTCCTTCCAAGGTGTGGTAGCCGTACTTGCCAAAATAGACAAGTCGTAATCTACATTAGGTTGCGCCAAATAATCGGTAGCTTCTTCAGCGGTACCACCCCAATAGAGGATTGAGGCCGTTATGCCCGCATCATAGTGTTCCTTTGCAGTACCACCAACTTCAAATGACCGCGCCCTTGCTTCTGCCAATAAAAAGCTCACCTCGGAATAATCTAAAATAATACCCGGGAAAGTTGCCTCTTCCAACTGAGCCGAAACATGGGAATAGGACGAATAACTAGAAGGCTCTCCAATGCCACCTCCCTCGTAGATACCATCTGAAGTTGGCATGAAATACAGTGGCAATCTTGGATCATCCAAAGTATTCATGGCGTCTATGATCGTAGCGGCCGCAACAAAATCATTCCTACCACTTAAAACCAAATTATCATAGACCGGATTTGTATTTGGGTCGGAACCTAAATATTCGTAAGCAGCATTATCTGCATTACTTGTAAACACCCCGGTTGCAACAGCACTTTCAACAGTAGTTTTGGCGAAGGCCTCATCTACATCGGATAAAAGTATCCCCATTCTCAATTTTAGGGAAGCAGCAAACTTTTTCCACAATGCCACGTCACCTCCGTATATCCTATCAGCACTTCCAAAACTTCCAGTAGTTTCATCCAAAGCATTTATTGCAGCAGTAAGTCTAGCTACCAAATCCTTGTAGACCGTTTCGCCATCGTCATACTTAGGAAGAAGGTTGTCCGCATCCAAAGCTTCTGAATAAGGAACATCCCCAAAAGTTTCCACCAAATTGGCATAAGTATATACATTGAGAATCTCGATAATGGTCAGCTTGTTAGGCTTCAATGCCTCCAGCTCAGCAGTGGAATAGGTTGTTGCCTCAATAACTATTTTGGCCTCATCCAAATCCTTTAAAACATCTTTGTACATTACACTCCAGTGTTTTGCGGGAATGGTTCTTGTAACCTGATCATAGTTACTTTCGTCCGTATAAGTGGTTTCCTGTAAATACTGTGCCCAAAGCTTAGTATTGTTATTGTTCACATTCAAATCTACCACTTGGTCCACCAAGTTCTTCTGCGCCCCGGTAAACAAACTTTCACCAGGTACAGCCAATGGATCCTTGATGTTCTCGTTCAGACTTTCCAAATCACTGGAACAAGAAGCAAAAATCACGGCAGTAATTAATATTGCTAGTTTTTTCATTTTTATTTTTTTTTAGAATTGTAATTTAAGATTGACACCAAAATCCCTAGTGGTTGGCAATGATCCAACGGAATACCCTTGAAGGTTACCAGCAGACAAACCACTTTCTGGATCTGCATGGGGTAGGTCTTTGTCTATAATCCAAAGGTTTGATCCAATAACGCTTAAACTAGCATTGGTCAAGAACGTATTGGCCAACAATTTGCTAGGCAAATTATAGGTAAGTGCCACTTCACGTAACTTCACATAGCTGGCATCATAGACAAATGCTTTGTCCGGCAAACCTCTTCTGTAACCAAAGGCACCAAATCTATCGGCTCTAATTCTGGAAGTGTTTGTTGCCCCATCTGGGTTTACACCCTCATTGATAAATCCTCCGCCATCGGCCAAGGTATTCCTTACAGGGTTACCCAAATCGTTGATAAACGCTGTTTCTGCATACAAACCAGTTGCAAGTCCATAATATTGGTCCAAGGAGAATATACTACCCCCTTGTTGAATATCGATCAAAAAGCTTAATGAAAATTCTTTGTAGTTAAATTTATTGGAAATCCCCATTAACCAATCTGGATTGGTATCCCCAATATTTTGATCCGATGTAGACGTTTTAATATACTGTCCATCCGCTGGATCAACTACCCTTTCACCATTTAAATAAGTGTAGTCCGTGCCATAAATTACTCCATAGGGCTGTCCTACTTCCGCATTAAGGGTTACCCCTCCTTGGAAATCTCCCAATTGCAAAGTCTGGATTCCATCTTCCAATGATACCACCTCGTTTTTATTCTTGGTCCAGTTAACCATGGCAGTCCAACTGAAGTTATCCGTTCTAACCGGATTTCCAGATATGGAAAGCTCCACACCCTTGTTTTCAATTTCACCCGCATTCAATATCTTTTTCTCATAACCTGTAGCTCTAGATACAGGAACTCCAAAAATTTGATCCACGGAATTGGTTTGGTAATAAGCCAAATCAAAACTTAACCTATTGCGTAAAAACTTCATTTCCAAACCAAGCTCGAAACTTTCTGTTTTTTCGGGCTTCAAATTAGGGTTCTTTTTCTCATTATCAACAGAAGTACTTGGTGCCCCTGGTGGAATGTTCACGTTATAAGTATCGTAAAGGAAATCGAAAGGTGCACTGTTACCTACCTCTGCGTAGTTGGCCCTTAATTTACCAAAAGTGATGAAATCAGCATTCAGAAGATTTGTGAAAACAAAACTTGTGGCTATAGAAGGATAGTAAAAAGTACTATTATCCTCCGGCAATGTAGAAGAGTGGTCCCTTCTTATAGTGGCATCCAAGAAAAGTATACTGTTGTATCCCAAAGATGCGCTGGCATAAATACCGTCTATACCAACTCTTTCATCATTTTCCACAGGAAGGGCAAGTGGCCCTGTACTATTCTGCAAAGAATATAGTTTTGGTACACTCAACCCACCGCTTGTAGCGGAGTAAATAGATTGAAATTCGCTCCTTCTAATGTTGGTACCCAATATCCCTTTCAAATTAAATTGATCGGAAAGGTCCTTTTGAAAATTAAACATGAAATCATAATTGGTCTCCGTAACTTCCAGATTTCTTCTCCCATAGCCAGAATCAACATTTCCTCTGTTTCCGGCACTGTCCGGAATACCAAAACTTGTTGGTACACTACCGTTGGCCCTTCTCTCCTCTTGTAACTCAGAATAGGTGTCTGTCGCCGCTCTGGCAGTAAAGTTCAACCAATCTGTAAATTCGTAATTCAAGGATACATTACCTATAAAACGATTTCTAGAATCGTTCTGGTAATTCTCGTAACGTGTCCAATATGGGTTATCCCAGTAAATCGGCGCCGAACCGGCATCTGTGCTTGCTGGGTTCCAAGTAACATTCCTTTTGGTATCAAAATAGATATCCCTTAGATCTTTTAGATCTACGTTGGTCTGCCACCATTGTTTAAAATTACTAATGATGTTATCATTATAACCAGTTGAGTTACGACCCAATGCCTTGGTGTTGATATAATTGGCATATCCAGTAACCGTTAAGCGATCCGTTAATTTAAAGGACCCGCTCATGGAGAAATTATGCTTTTTAATAGTACTGTTCGGCATTAAACCGCTCTGATCGAACTGGGTATAGTTCAATCGAAAAGAACCATCATCCTCATAAGACCTAGCAAAAGAAACCGAATTGGTTGTTGTAACCGGAGTCTCAAAAAATGTTATAGGCCCGTTCTTGGCATTTACCCATGGGGTAGCCGTTCTATAGTTTGGAGAATCTGGATCCAAGGCATCCCACTGATAGATCATCAGATTTGGATCGAACCTTCCACCATAGGAAGCATCCTCTGTAAATGGTACGGTCAAGTCAGCAATCCCGTCACCGGTAACGTCTTCCATATTATAAAAGTCATCTTCGTCCGGCCCGTAATATGGTCCGTATCCAGCACCGTATTGGTTCTGGTACTTGGCAAAAGTACTTTTATCTATGGAACCTATTGTAATTCCAGAATTAACAGTAACCCCAATTCCTTGGGCATCCTTTCCTTTTTTGGTGGTTATCATTATAACCCCGTTGGCAGCCCTTGAACCATATAAGGCAGAAGCGGCCGCTCCCTTTAAAACGTTTACCGACTCTATATCATCAGGATTAATATCGGAAGCGGTGTTTCCATAATCGTAATAGTTACCACTTGCCTCACCTTGATACTTGGAATTGGTATTGGTATTGTTTACTGGAACACCATCAATAACAAAAAGGGCCTGGTTGCTCCCTGTCAACGAAGCATTACCCCTAATAACAACGTTGGTAGAACCTCCTAAGTTGTTGTTCTTTCTGATCTGAATACCAGAAGCCTTTCCAGAAAGGGCATTTACGAAGTTTCCGCTTTTCACAGTGCTCAAGTCCTCTCCTTGAACTTCCTGTGTAGCATATCCCAAGGATTTTTTGTCCCTTGAAATACCCAAAGCAGTTACTACCACTTCCTCTAGGGCCTGGGCATCCTCCTGCATAACAACGTCGATTGTAGACGATGCGCCAATTACCTTTGTAACACTCATTTGTCCAATATAGCTGAACAATAAAGTTTGCCCTTCACTACCTTGAATGGTGTAATTACCATCAAAATCAGTTTGTGTTCCATTAGTGGTCCCCTCGACCAAAATGTTTACTCCAGGCAGGGCCAGACCCAATTGATCGGTCACCGTACCGGAGATTGTTTTCTCCTGTGCGTAGGAAAAACTCATTAATAGCCCCATGATCGGAGCTAAAATCCAAGTTAGTTTTGATTTCATTTACTTTTTTTTAAGAATTAGTCGGCACAAACTTGTAAAAAATTCGTTAAAAAACCTAAAAAATTTAACAGAAGCATTGCAATTTGTTAAACTTACCCCCCATTATTATTAAAATGTTAAGATTTAGGCTGTTTTTCAATATTTAAATTAAAGAATTATGCCAAAATCCTAAAGATTCTTAACCTAAGAATCTTCCTACTGTATATTTTGAACATATTTTAACAGATTTGAATGAAGCAATCATTCACACAAAGGACATATTTGCTTTAGACAATTCGTTGACATTCTTTTTTTATATAGAACTGCCAACTTCTTTGTTACCTTAAGGGTTATAAACCTATTCAAGGACATTACTAGTACAGACGTAAGAATTTGTTTCCAATGGGCATTCATCCCTTTTATAAATTTTTATATTTGACGACAGTTGGAGAAAAACATTAGCTGTGCGCAGGCATGTCTTCCAAACAACAATCCGAATTGATATAGTATTTCCAATGCCAATCGACATTAGAACAATACATACATGTTAAAAGCCTTTTACAAATATGATCTGGAAGCCGGAACGGATGAAGCCGGTAGGGGTTGTTTGGCAGGACCTGTAACCGCTGCGGCCGTTATTTTACCAAAAGATTTTTCAAACGACACCCTTAACGACTCCAAGGTTTTGTCCTCCACAAAAAGGGATTTACTTAGGCCAATAATTGAAACAAGTGCTACAAGCTTTGGAATTGCCCAGATTTTTCCGGATGAAATTGACAAAATCAACATTTTGAACGCGTCTTTCCTGGCAATGCACAAAGCCTTGGATCAATTAAATACAAACCCCGAATTTATCATTGTGGACGGCAACCGGTTCAACCCCTACCAAAACATCCCCCATGCCTGCATTGTCAAAGGAGACGGCAAATACCTAAGCATTGCTGCCGCTTCCATCTTGGCCAAAACCTACAGGGACGCCTATATGGAGAAAATTCATTTGGAATTCCCCATGTACAATTGGATAAAAAACAAAGGTTATCCCACCAAGGAACACAGAGAAGCTATACGGAAGTACGGCATCACCAAATATCATCGAAAAACTTTTAGACAATTACCAGATCAATTAAAACTAGACGTTTAAAAATCCTAAATTTGTTCAAAGCTTTATTTATGAAATTCAAATTACTTGCGGTACTCTTTTTACTATTAATCGGATGCACAGAAAAAAGCTATAAGACTTCACCCATACTATACTACGTTCCACAGAACAGTGCCATTATCATAAAAATAAACGACAAGCCCTCTTTTTCCAGTGAACTGGAGAACAGCGACCTCATTAAGACCTTATCTGCTACAAACACCTATGCCTCCGTACTGGAAAAACTAAAATCCTTAAAATATATCCAGCCCAATGGAGAGAGTATTCTGGCCTTTGTGGAATTGGGAAAGTCTAATTTTGAATTGCTATTAATTGCCCAAAACAGTGATGATCTTTTTCAAATTGAGGATGCCAGTGATAAAGTGGTCGAAAACATAAGTTACGAGGGGAAAAACTTTGACAGCTACAGTGTTGACGGGGCCAATTTCTTCTCCACGGTTTTGGATGACAAAATTATTGTAAGCTCCGCGCAAATGCTGATCGAAAATATACTTCGCAATGAAAGGGATTTAACGGCAGACGAATCCTTAAATAAATTGTATCAAATTGCCAATAATCAGAGTAGTGCCAATATTTTTATAAACACTAACAAAAGTAATCCATTGCTCAACCACATTTTGTCCGATGGACATAAAGTTGATGTTTCCAAATTTACGGACTGGGTATCCCTGGATTTTAACACCAATAAGGACCACCTAAAACTAAATGGTATTAGCATGGCTAACGATTCTATAATAAACTATAGTAATCTTTTTAAAAACAGCCATGCCCTAACCCCTAAGACGCCCACTCTGGCCCCATTGGCCTCCGATGCTATTTTGGCATTTACTTTTGACAATTACGAAAATTTTGCCTTGAACCAAAAAAAATACTTGGATCGTTCCGTGGTGATAGACACCACTTTTAAAGCGGTGGAAGAAATTGGATTTGTGTATCTGAACAATGAAAAAGCGGTAATACTCCACACTTACGGTTCCGAGAATATCCTTAACTATCTGGATAAATTGGAGAAAGCTTCGGAAGAATACCAAGGCAATGAAATTGTCGGGCTCTCCAAGTCCGACTTCCTTAATCATTATTTCAATCCACTGATACAAGATTTTGAAGCGAATTATTATACTATCATAGAAAATGCTTTTGTGTTCTCCCCTACTCCAGAGACCTTAAAGACCTTCATTGGAAATTTTAAAAATGTTTCCACTTTTGAAAAAACATCGGTTTACAAAACAGCAAAAGAACAATTGGCAGACGAATCTTCCATGCTCTTTGTTTCCAATGCTGATGGTGTTGAATATTTCTTGGACCAATACATGGACAAGGACATCGTTAAAAACGTTAAGACCAAGGAACTATCTGAGTATTCCTTTGCAGCTCAAATGGTCGTGGATGACAATTTTCATCACACCAATATACTTTTCCAAAAAATTGCCCACGAAACCACACTCAACAAAACCATTCCCTATTTCACTCTACAGCTGGATACAGAAATAGTGACACCACCTCAATTTGTAAAGAACCATAGGACCAATAAGGACGAAATTATAGTTCAGGACCAGGACAACAACCTCTATCTAATCTCTACAGACGGCAAGGTAATATGGAAAAAACAACTAAGTGGTAGAATACAGGGACGTGTAGAGCAGGTAGACCTGTACAAAAATGGTAGATTGCAACTGGCATTCACTACAGATAACCAATTTATGATAGTGGATAGAAATGGTAAGGATGTGCCCCCCTTTACCTTTACCTACGAAGGAGGCAATTTAAACCCTTTGGCCGTATTTGATTACGACCGCAAAAAGGATTACCGGTTTTTGGTCACCCAGGGAACAAAAATATTTATGTACAATAGTTCGGGCCAGATTGTAAAAGGCTTTAAGTACACCAAGGCAGCAAATCCCATTCTGGGCACACCCAAGCATTTTAGGGTAGGCAAAAAGGATTATTTGGTCATGAAACAGGAAGGTGGCGAATTAAAAATATTGTCCAGAACCGGTGATACACGGGTGAATGTGTCCAACAAAATTAGTTTTTCCGATAATGAAATACTTCTGCATAAAAACAAGTTTACGGTTACCGACACCAAAGGCCATCTTTTCCAAATAGACGAAAAAGGCAAAACATCCACAGCCAACCTTAACCTACTCCCGGATCACGGAATAGATGCCACAAGCAATACTCTGGCCATTATGAACGACAATGTACTGACCATAAGGAGCAAAAAGGTGGAATTGGATCTTGGGGTATATTCAAAACCGAAGATTTTCTATTTAAACGACAAAATATATATCAGCGTTACGGATATACAGAACCAAAAAATATATCTTTTCGACAGTCAGGCCGAAGCCATTTCCAACTTTCCAGTTCCAGGCAATTCCAGCATAGACTTAATTGATATGGACAACGACCATAAACTGGAGCTTGTTGCAAAGGATCAGGACAACTCCATCATTGTTTATAAAATAAATTAGTAAAGACAAAGGAGGTAGATATCAGAACCAATCCATAGTCAAGTAAGTTTTTTCTATTATTTATATAGGAAAAATAATCGTTGAACCCCTCATTAATCCTACACTACAGGACTTCTCAACGCCCTGCCACAGTTCTTTTATTACAAATTTTTTTAATGCAAATGTTAACCATTGGTTTTAACACACCATTAATACATAAAAACATGCAACATACACACCTAATTAGGCGCAAGCCTGAAATTTTGCTAAATTTAGTTAACCTATTGATGCAAAGTTGATTGTGACAATAACCTTACGAGAACATTAAAAATAAAGATTATGAATCCCTTAAAAGCATTCCCCAAAACAATTCCAGCTATTCTATTGCTTTTCTTTTTTTCCGGAGACCTTCAAGGCCAAATATTGAAAAAATTGGGAAAGCGGGCAGAAAGGGCCGTGGAACGCACAGTTGAAAACAGGGTAGATAGGGAAGCCTCAAAAAAGACAGATGAAGTATTGGACAGTATTTTGGAACCAGGCTCTAAAAAATCCCCTACAGACCCACAAATAGAAAACCCATTACCTCCTAAGGGCCAGGACAATCCAGGAAATGTGGGCGGAAACAGCGACAGTGGCAGCACATCTGGGCAGACTACCAAAAAGACCATTGAGGTATATAGTAAATTTGACTATGTGCCTGGAGACAAGCCTTTATTTTTTGATGATTTCTCCAACGATTTCATTGGCGATTTCCCATCCAGATGGAATACCAATGGCGGCGGGGAAGTTGTGTCCGTAAATGATTCTGGCGAAAAATGGCTGGAATTGATTTCGGGATACAACATTCATTTTATTCCGGACACACCAGACTTGCCTGATGAATACACCATTGAATTTGATGTAATGGCACTAGGATTGGACAATAAGACGTCTTCAACCGCATTTCTTAGAGTAGCTTTAAGTGATGACGACAAATTTAAAGACGGTGCCAATTTTGTACATGCCCATATCCCTTTTTGCCAATACTCCCCAATAGGCATCACCATGGCCAATCACATTAATAACAAAAGGGAGATTTACAGTGTTGTAAAGGCAGATCTTAGGGAAGAGATTTTAGATAGACCCCATATTTCCATTGCAGTGAATAAACAGCGTTTTCGATTATGGGTCAACGAAGAAAAACATATTGATATCCCCAGGATGGTACCCCAAGGAGCCGTATTGAAAACTTTAAAATTTCATATGAACAATTTTAAGGATGGGAAGGAACGCGTTTTCATTAGCAACATTAAAGTTGCCGAAGGTGGCTTGGACTTACGTCGCAAACTGATTTCTGAGGGGGAGGTCTCTACTAATGGGATTCTATTCGATTCCGGTTCGGCCAACATCCAACCCCAATCCATGGGGATCATTCGACAAATTTCGCAAGTTTTGCAGGAAGAAAATGCAATGAATCTAATGATAGTTGGCCATACCGACGCCGATGGATCGGGTGACGCCAATTTAAGCTTGTCCCAAAAACGAGCTGCCGCGGTGAAAAATGCCCTGGTAAATGTTTATGGTATTGCAGACAACCGTTTGCAAACCCAAGGCAAGGGAGAAAGTGAACCCATAGGGGACAACAGTACTCCAGACGGCAAAGCCCAGAACAGGCGCGTCGTTTTCAAAAAAATATAACCTTAATACATATCCATCTTAAATCTAAAACATGAGAACACTTATCTTAATTTATAGCTTTTTCCTTGCAACCTCAACAACTTTTTCACAGGATTGTAGCAAATACTTTCCTATGGACGAAGGCACCAAATTCCAAATTACCAATTATGATAAAAAGGATAAAGTGTCTGGAGTTATGGTTTATGTAGTAAAGGAGTTTAGTGGCAATACTGCTACCTTATTCTACGAAATGCACGACGAAAAAGGCAAAATGATTTTGAGTTCGGAATATGGAGTCACTTGCACGGATGATGGAATTAAAGTGGATTTCAGCTCCATGATGTCGCCAGAGCTAATTGGACAATACAAGGATATGGAGGTGGAAATGACCGGTACCGATCTTTTATACCCCAATAATCTCAGTACAGGACAGTCGCTACCCGATGCCGATGTATTGATGACGGTTAAGATGCCTCCCCTCAACATGAAAATGAATATGAATTTTTTCAACAGAAAAGTAGAAGGCAACGAATCCGTAACTACTCCGGCCGGAACTTTCGATTGCTATGTAATTACCTTTGATACCGAGGCTAAAATGGGCGTTAAGATGACGAATAGCAATAAGTTATGGCTAGCCGAAGGTTATGGCATGGTAAAACAGGAAACCTACAATAAAAAAGGTGACCTTATGAGCAAAAGCCTGCTCACCAGTTTTGAAAAATGACACAAGTAATGCTATTGGTTTAACATAAATGATGTTTTTATCTTAGCTTATAACCCCTTGACATGTTTACATTATTTCCAGTTACCAAAAAATTACAGCCCTATATTTCTTTTTTTTATGAAATGAAATGGGAAAGCAAGGATTATGACAATGGAATTCGTGAAGTAATTCTACCCAGCGGCAAGGCATTTATGGTTTTTCAGTATGAAGGAAGGTTCAGGGGAACCATTTATAATCAGGAACGTTATGTTCCCAAATATTTTACTATAGGGCAGCAAAGTTCCAATTATACCGTATTCTCGGACCATAAAACCATGGGGCTAATTGGTGCTGCTTTTAAGCCAACAGGTTTACATAATTTGTTCAATATAGATGCATCCATTTTCACAAATATACCAACGGACACCAGCTCGTTCTTAGGTAAAGACATACATTCTTTTGAAGCCTTATTTGAAGCAGAGAATGAATCCGATAAAAGGGTAAACCTTATTGAGAATTTACTTTTGGGTCAGCTTGGGAACAAAGAATTCAAAGCTAATTTTATTGATGTTTCCATAGATTTAATGCATGCTTCCCTAGGTTGTAGCTCCATTTCCTCCGTTGTCAAAAAATTGAATGTCAGTGAGCGTTATTTCCAAAAAAAATTCAAATTAATGGTAGGAATTGCACCCTCTGCTTACAACAGAATTATACGATTCAATAATTTGTTTTCAGAACTGGACGAGCACAATGAAAATGATTACCGTATCCTAAGCGCCCTATTCCATTATTACGATTCCTCGCACTTTAGGAAAGATTTTAAAAAATACTGTGGCGAAGTCCCGAAACAATTTCATTTGGACAAATTTGAATTTGTTAAGGAAGCCTTTGTAAAAAATCCTATCTTTTTGAATAGCGCCCCTAACTCATCAAGATGTTAGTATTCTTTATGTATTTTTTATAATAATAAAGAGTATAACAATTTATCAATTGGAATATAATCGACCGGCGCATTTTAGGACGGGTTTTTACCAATATCAAAAAAACATTGGTCGTACCTTAATGGTAAATAAAACTTGGCGGGGTCCAATCTTTTTGCACATGGCCTAAAATTTACCTTTGGTATATCCATACTGATATTTAAACTAAAGAACATCGCCAAGTATAACAAAAAATATAAATGAAAGGCCTTCAAATAGGCTAAAGACGATAGTGGCCGATGGTGTCTTGAAACAAGCTATGAACAGACATCAAAAAAATAATAAAAAATGTTAACCTAATTAAGGAAATATCATCAAAGGGTAACAATAAAAAAATAAGAAACTTGAAATAAAAAAATGTTCCCATGAAAAACTTATATAACACCATCATTATACTATCTCTCCTTATTTCCTGTGGGGATACCGTTAAAAAAGTAGGGAACAGGGCAGAGAGCGCAACTGGGACCAACCTAGAAAACAAAGCAAAAACAGCATCAAAAAGCAACGATAACACTACCTATTTGTGTAAGATCAATGGAGAAGATTGGGGCTATACCTCAGCCGACGGTCTGGTATCTCGCAACAGCTCTACCAACATACGTACGGCTACTATTACCTTTATAAATAAACTTGCAAAGGGCAGTGAATCGGTGCAATTGGAATATGATGTGGAGGCCAATACCCTGACCCGTGTTTTGGCAGAGCTAAAATGCCCTGATAAGGAGGGTAATTTATTCACCAACTTTTACAACCAATCCGCAGACCGTTTGGACCGGAATCCCGAAGCCAGCATGAGGGGTACCATTAACCTTTATGAAGACCAACGCGTTGCTGCCGGAAATGCCCTGTTCACTGTAAAGAACGACTTTGAAAAAGATAAACTTGGCAACCCGGACGATCTGTTAATCACCGTTTCCGACCTTAATTTTTCAGGCGTGCCCTATTCCGATACGGACGATTTAAAAAAGTTGTTCAAGAAATAGTCCTTTAGAGACACCATAGAATTAACCGTCCATTGACATGAAAAAGAAAGGAAATTGATTATTGTGAAGCTCGTGCAAATAATATAAAACATAACCACTTAATAAATAGCAATACATTGTAAATATCTAAAACTTGAATTATGAAAAAAAAACCGATCATCATCATTGCATTTGCAGCGCTTTTAATAGCTTCCTGCTTAAAAGATTATACTGGCCATGGAGGCGATAAAATAGAGCTTACCCAAGATAATTATTTATACGAGGGAGATCTTTACCGCATTTACCTGGATCAGGAGATAGCTAAACTGGACGTGACCATTGCGGCCTTGAACGACATCATTGACAATAATCAGGCCGACCAGACAACCTTGGAAGATCTCAAGACAGCGGAACAGGCCAAGGAAAACTTAGTTTCGGAGATAGCTACACTTATATCTTTGGAGCAAGTGGGCCTAAGGATTCCGAGACCAAGACCGCCTTGTCCACAACCAGTTAGCTGCGATTATAGTCTTTTTGAATACCTCTTGGCACCAAATACCGTAGAGAAAATGGAAATCCTAATTTTGAATGCAAATGGCAAGACCATAGGCGGAGGCGTTATTGATGACTTAAGTCCCCTGTCCGGCACTGGAGGTATGATCCAATTTAGCAAATTAAAGTTTGATTCCTATAAAGAACCAATTACAATATCGGTGAAGGTTTTCGGTGTAAATGGGAAAGACATAAACTATATTGTGGAATAACTGTAATCCTATTTAAAGGACTTTACATATACAAAGGCTAATCTAAAAAGTGTATTTTTAATTCCTCGGTCATTCTCGCGGAGTCGAGCTGGCGGAAACCTCATTGGTTTAACGCTCTCCATTCTTCCCGAATTGACCGTAGAATGGACTTTTAGATTGGCCTTTTTTGTATGAAATGGTATGCTTCACTTTTTTCGGTTCTTTTATCCATTACGGCTTTTGCCCAAAAGGTTTCCTATGAAACCCAAATAGATGAACTCTTTGCAAAGGCTTACGAGCATCTGTATGTAAATAAGGATTCCGCTTACCATTATTTCAAGGAAATAGAGGATTTGGCCGTTGAAAACAACGACTGGGCCACGGTTTTTGAAGCCCTGATTAGTTCCAATAGAAATGCCGGTGCTTTTTACGACCTTGACAAACTAAGCGATAATCTGAACATCTTGGATTCCCTTTTTTTAACACACAAGACATATCTGGATACCCTACCGGAAAAACGTCTCTTCATAAATTCCTTATTGTACGATAAGGGCAATTACTTTTTTCAACTTAATAATTACAGGTCTTCCCGACAAACCTTTGGGCAAATTATTGAATCATTGGAGGCCTTACCAGATTCGGAAATGGATGAAGACCTAATAGACCTATTATCGGTTTCCTATAGTTTTATCGCCAAGATGTACACCGAAGAGGGCAAATATGCACTTGCCCAGCAATATTACGAAAAGAACATTAGGTATATCCTACAAAAAAAACCCGATGACCTAGCTTCCTTGAACACCAATTATAGCTTACTGGCAGAACTGTACGCTAAAAAAGGGCAATATGAAACTTCCAATACTTATTTTAACAAGGCCTTGGAGTTCTACCTTAAAGACCAATCCGGCATTAACGGCATTATTGCAACGGCCCATAATCTCTCGAAAAATTATCTTTCCCTATCCAAGACCGATAGTGCCCAACATTATCTAAAATTGGCCAAAGGCTATTTGAACGACACCCATCATTTTGCGTCTTTTCATCATAGGGTACAAGCAAAATTGGAACAGAAGATGAACCGTTTTGAACTGGCAGTCAAGGAACTAAATTTAGCACTTCAATTGGAAAGAAATAAATGGAAAAATGCCAAAAATGAGAGCATGGCCCAGATTTATAATGAAATTGGAGATTTACACGCCTCATTCGGACAACATAGGAGTGCGGTTTCCAATTATAATTTGGGCTTGGATCAAATTGTGGATTTTAGCGAAGATGGAACCATCGCATTAAAACTTCTCAAAAATAAATCCCTGGCAATGAACACCCTAAACTCTAGGGATAATTACAAGACCACCTTAGAAACCGTTAATCTAGGCATTAAAACATTGGACTCCCTAAAACCCACTTTTAGAAGTCAGGCTGACCAATTGTTTCTAATTGAGGATGCCTTTCCCTTATTTGAAGCAGGTCTGGAAGCTGCTTACCAACTTTATCTTACGTCAAATGACGACTCCCTTTTAAATCTGGCTTTCCAATATTCCGAGAAAAGTAAATCTGTCCTATTGCTAGAGGCCTTATTGGGAGCCAAAGCCACGGAATTTGCCGATATACCAGCTGACGTTTTGGAGCGGGAGAGCGAGTTAAAATCTGAAATCACCCATTTGGAGAAACAAATCAAAAATTCCATAGGAGAAAAAACTGAAAAACAGGATGCTCTTTTCAATCTAAAAGAAGAATACCGCCAACTAGTACGGAAATTGGAGACCGATTATAAAAGCTATTACGATCTAAAATACAATACAGCCACTATTTCAATCTTAGAGACTCAACAGGACTTGGCCAAAACCGAACTTTTAATTTCCTATTTCTATGGCAATAACGCTATTTATGTTATTTCCTTGGGCAGCAATACAAAGGATATGCTAAAAATACCCATTGATGCAGACTTTGAGGCGAGCATCAAAAAGGCCTACAGGTTGCTTGCCGATCCCAAAACGGATGTAACGGCTCTGAGTAAGGCAACCCATAAAATATATGTACGCTTGCTAGAACCCATCTTAAAATCTGAAGACCAAAAGAAACTTATCATCATTACCGATGGTCTATTGAACTATATCCCTTTCGCGGCTTTGAACACGGCTCCCGAAGACATTAGCTATTTGGCCGAAAAGCATGCCATTAGTTATGTTAATTCCGCCACGCTGCTTTCGGAATTGCGGCAACGGCATCCAAAAGAACATAGCGTTTTGGCCTTTGCCCCAAGTTTTGATGGCACCGTAAGTGTAAGCAATGCAGACCGAGGAAAATTACTGCCTTTGCCAAACAATAAAAAAGAAGTGGAGCAGATATTAACCTCTTTCAACGGCCGTTCTTTTATTGATAATGAGGCGACTCTCCTAAACTTTAAATCCCAACTATCCTCTTTCGGGGTGGTTCATTTGGCTACACACGCCATTTTTGACGACGCTGCTCCGGAATATTCTTATTTGGCCTTTTCACAGAACCAAAACGCAACGGAAAACCTTCTTTATGTAGCCGATCTATACAACCTGAAAATAGATGCTGACCTGGTTACCTTAAGTGCCTGTGAAAGTGGTTTGGGAGATCTAAAACGGGGCGAAGGCTTTATGAGCTTGGCGAGAGGTTTCTTTTACAGCGGGGCGGCGAGTATTGCCAGTACCTTGTGGAAGATCAACGATGCCAGTACAACTGCTTTAATGCACGGTTTCTATATAAATCTTTCCAAAGGAGATTCCAAGGATGTAGCCTTGCAAAAAGCGCAGGTAGAATTTTTGAACACCAACCGTCAAAACGGCTTTTCACATCCTTATTATTGGTCGGGTTTTGTGATTTCCGGAAATACCGTTCCGCTGTCATTTTTCAATAATTGGACCTGGGCATTAATTGGCGTCATCGTTGTGCTTGTGGCAATAATTTTATACTTGCGAACTCGAAAAAGAAACCCTTAGTCCAATTCCCTGAGCAAAGCTTCTGCTTTATTCTTGTTGTAGTTGAAGTCCGCAACATGTTTTTTAAGCGTGGCAACCGCGTTTACCTTATCAGAATCCTTAAGATAGGCAAGTGCCATATACCAATTGGCTTCAGCTTTAAATGCTTCATCGTTCAATATTACATTCTTTAACAAATCAATGGCCTGTGCATTCTTTCCCAATTGTAAATAGGACAGTGCTTGGTAAAAATCGCCATGGGATATACCTCCCGTGCTCCTAAGTTCTTGGAAGGCAGTTATCGCCTTTTCATATTCACCAGCCTCATAGGCAGCAAACGCATCCCTTTCCTTTGATGTATCGCCATCACCTCTACTTATGGTGTAAACAGTATTGGGATAGCCTTCAAAATTATCTTGGTACAGGTTATCATAATCAGGCCCTGACAAGGATTTGAAACCAATCCAACCCAAACCGATCAATAAGGTTATGGAAGCTGCAATGGACCAATTCTTAAAGCGCCATTTGGAGGGGTTACTTTTATCCTTCGCACTAATCTCCTTTTCATAACCGACCAGTTTTTCTTTGAGGTCTTCATTTACATATTCCTTGATGACACGTTTTAAATCTTTTTCAAACTCGAATTGCGCCTTGAAATCCATGTCATTTTTCAATAATTCATCAAAGAGAAGTTGCTCATCTTCAGTGAGCTGGTTCGCAAAATAGTTATATAATAAAAGTTCCTTATCCATAATTACTGGACGTTATTAGCTTGGATTCGTTCCCGCAAGGTTTTCATACAACGGGATTTTGCCGCTTTTACAACGTTCTCGCTATTGTAATTTTCAGCTTGCATAATCTCCTTTATGGTATAACCGCGATAGTAAAAAAGGGTCAATAACTCCTGACATTGTTTACCCAAGGTGCCAAAGTGTTTTTGTAATAATGTCTGCTCGGTCGTCAACTCCTGTTCTTCCATTTCAAAACCACTCAACAGTTCATCTTCCCTACCAACAATTGTTAGGTCAAATTTGGAGCTCACCTTTTTTTTATTTTTTTTCATACGATCAAAAATCAAGTATTTGCCAACACCAAAAAGATAGGTAGCAATACTACTGGTAAAGCTTTCCACTTTACCGCTCATCACGTTATCATAGAATATAATATAGGCATCTTGGTAAACATCAATATTTTCCTCATCCGACAAGTGGTACCTCCGAGCAAAATTCAAAAATTTTTCACGGTTCTCTTCGTAAACCTGTTTCAACGCTTTGTCAGAACCATTTCTTAAGTCTTCCAGCGTTATTTCGGTCTTTGCTTCTTTCACTTTATAGATGGGGGATAAATAAGGTTAACACCGCTATGCTAATTTAACATTTTTAAGAAAAAGATTTCCATGAAATCTCCAAAATAGTATGTATTGCCCTGTTTGTAGTATTACTGCTACAATGTGTGCCACTTCTTTACAACAAAATCCCTGTGGCACTAACAAACCACCAAAGAAATTTTCTTCATGATGTTAACCTTTCCTTTCCAATACTATGAAAGGTTAAATTCTTAAAACCAAAATCATGAAAACTATTAGAACTTTATTACTCATAACAATTATATTATTTGTTGCATCATGCGATAAAGACGAGTCCATTTCAATGGATACAGATCTTACAAAAGACACCAGCATTCCAAAAGGTGATGACCCGGCAACGGAAGATGAATCACTGACTTTTACAGTACGGACAACTGAAGATCAGATGGGCCCATTTGCGAAAAGCACCATGGTTGAATACAATGGAAAAGTATGGTCTGTTGGAGGTATCAACGCCTATTCAACCCCTAATTCATCAAGTGATGTCTGGAGCAGTGAAAACGGGAAAAACTGGATTTCTGTGACAAACGATAAGTTTAGTGAACGTGAGGGCCATACGCTGACCGTATATGACAATAAAATGTGGCTTATTGGAGGTGTAGATGATTCGCGCACCCATTTAGGAGAAATATATTTCTCTACCGACGGTGTTAACTGGACCATGGTAACGGCCCTTAGCCCCACACTACTCGCCCCTGCCTTTCACAGCACAGTAGTATTCAACGATAAACTTTACGTAATCAGGGATGGCTTTGATGACCATGTAATTGTATTATCCTCCAGTGATGGCATTAATTGGAATCTTGAAACTGACCATGCTTTTTCCAACAGGGAAGATTTTGAAGCCGTGGTATTTGAAAATGCCATTTATGTAATTGGCGGCAAACATTTGGACACCTCTTTTAATGAAATATGGAAAAGCACCGACGGCATTGAATGGAATTTGGTTACTCCCAATACCGACATATTTAGTCCCAGGTATGCACATACGGCAACGGCACATAACAATAAAGTATGGGTAGTTGGCGGTGTAACCGGACCTTATTCGGAAACACATATCGATTTTTGGTATTCGGAGAACATGGAGGATTGGACAGAATATGATGGCCCATTACCTGCTACAGAAGGTCTTATTCATCATGCGTCGCTTTCCTATAATGAGGAATTATGGCTCTTTGGCGGGTATCAGCCAAATGCTTCAGGCACGGCTCCTATAACAGGGGAAATTAGAAGTATTAAAGAAGAAGAATAAAGGTCAATGCTAACCTAACGAATACCTAAAACATAAAAAGAAAACTCTAAAACCCAAGTTATGAAAACAATATCCATCATTAGAATCAAATTTAAAAATATTTGGACATTAGGACTGCTACTCCTTCTTGCAACAACCTTTTTAAGTTGCAACAAAGAGGACGATCCTGAAATTGAAGCCTCCCTTCTGATAGACAGTTCACAAGAACTGGTATTGGGCAAATGGTTTGTAGAACTGGCCCAAAGCGATATTCCAGGTCATTGTCTTGAACAGTACTATTTGGATTTCAAGTCCGACGAAGTTAGAAATGTGGGGGCATTGGGCTTGATCCATGAACAGACAACAAATTTAGACACGGGCATTCCGCTGACCAAAATTTGTGAGCTGCCCGATGAAACTACTCATGGGTATTCCTGGGCAGGTGACCAAGATCTTAATGTTATGATAGACTCTAGAGAGGCAAGGTTTTCCATCATTATGATATCCAATAACCTTCTTATCCTGAACAACGAAACAACCGGAAGAATGCTAGTGTTGAAAAAGAAGCCTTGACAAGCATAATTTTTATAGTCGATCCCGTTTTTAATATTTTCATCCCATAATCCTGAAGATGGCAGGGATGGCCCAACTTAGGATCCGGTAACGCCAAATCCATACTATTTAGGACGCATCTTCGTGGCATGGATATAATTTTGAAAGTCCGGTTGTAAACGTAATCAATATTTTTTTGCCGAAATGTTAACCTTTAAGGAGTGGGGCCATTAAGATTACAAATACTAAAAACACAATTATGAAAACTATCAAAACTATAATGACATTGAGCCTAATATCAACGTGCATAGCTTGTCAAGGACAGGCAAAACAAGAAAACCCGAGCAAAAAGGAAGCGCAGAATGTTTCTAAGACGGATACTACCAAACAGATGAATCTTTTGGATGAACAAGCTAAGGTCTTAGGTTCTATTTTTGGAAATCTTGAAACGGGAGAAGAAAATCCGTTTGAAGATATTACCAACTATTTGGAACTGATTGAAAAAATGGAAGGTCCCGAAGCAGATAAACAGTATTTACGGGAACAGTACAAATTGTATGACCTGGGAACAGACCCCAAGAAAAAGGAAGAGTTTAAAGTTTTGTTCAATAAAAAACTAAAAGAGGCCATGGACAAAGGCATGGCAGAACAGCAATAAGATAGCGTCATTAAAAAAGCCGAAGTAAAAATCTTCGGTTTTTTTATGCCCTAATGTTAACCTATTAAATATCCAAACCATTAAAAGGTAAATAACATAATAAAACAAGAAATTATGAAAACTTCAAAGAAATTTTTAGGCTTAGTTATAGCAGTAATGGCCCTTACTTTTACATCTTGTTCAAAAGATGGAGAAATAGGGCCTATAGGGCCTACCGGACCTCAAGGGGAACAAGGTATTCAAGGTGCCACGGGTGCCAACGGAGAAGTTGGAGAAGATGGCCAAGATGGTATTGACGGAGTTGACGGGCAGGATGGCAATGCCAATATAATTGCCTCAGAATGGATTTCGTCCCAATTCCCAGAGGGGACAGCTTTTACGTATTTCTTGGTAGATGACGACAGGATTACCAACGAACTGGTTGCAGAAGCCGCTATACTTGCCTACGGATTGGATACTACTGGAGCTGTAGCGCCCTTACCTGTTTCCTCAAACAACGAGTCATATTCTTATGTCTTATATCCTCAATTTCTACAAATCGGTTTTTTTGCAAAAAGTTTAGATGGCACGAATGAGACCTTTGATATTTTAAGCGCATTCAGATATGTAATTATACCCACCACTATAACTGGAAAAACTAGTGGGACAAACATACATTCAATACTTAAGAATGCAGGTATCGACATTAATGATTACTACGCTGTTATGGATTACTTGGGTTTGGATTACTAATAATGTAAGTCCCTAATGTAATTATAGAATCTCGGCTCAAATCGGGATTTATTTTATGTACCAATGTTAACCTATTAAATATCCAAATCATTAAAAAGTAAATAACATAAAAACACAAAAAATCATGAAAACTACAATGAAATATTTAGGCTTAGTTATAGCAATAATGACCCTTACTTTTACATCTTGTTCAAAAGATGGCGAAATAGGGCCTATGGGGCCAGCGGGCGCAAACGGCATCAATGGCATTGACGGGGTCGATGGACAGGATGGGCAAGATGGAGAAGATGGCAACGCCAATGTAACTGCTTCTGATTGGTTTGAGCCAACTGAGAGTTCCTTTAGCGTTAACAATCCTAGATATAAGGCCTTACCACTTGCAACAAATTTGAATTCGGGTTTATTGGAGGATGGGGTTATTCTTGTGTACTATGATAATGACGTAGATATTTATCTCCTACCCAATCATGTTTTCGCGCCGGACGGCACCATATTAAAATCGGTAGATTCAAAAATTAATCGTGCCTCCCGCAATATATATGTTAACATCCAACGTTCCGATTCCGATCTAACTCCACGTGAATATCTCTGGGATCCAAGCGGTCCGGCTTATGGCAAGGGAGTTCGATTTAGATATGTAATCGTTCCCTCCAACGCTGCATCCGGTAAAAAGGCTACAATCGACTATAAGAAAATGTCCTATGAAGAGGTAATGGATCATTTCGGTTTGGATTATTAACAACCATTATTGGACAACATATTAAAAACCGAGTATCTCACTCGGTTTTTTTATGTGCCAATGTTAACCTAATAAATATCCAAACCATTAAAAGGCAAACAATATAAAAAGCAAGAAATTATGAAAACTACAATGAAATATTTAGGCTTAGTAATAGTATTAATAGCTCTTACCTTTACATCTTGTTCAAAAGATGGCGAAATAGGACCTATGGGTCCTGCTGGGCAGGATGGAATAAATGGAACCGATGGGCAGGACGGGAATGCCAACGTACGAACTTTGACCTATGATCTTACAAATTTTTCCGGTGATTCTCATGATCAACGAATCCCAGAACTTACCCAAGAGGTGTTGGACAATGATGTAATCCTAGGTTATTTAAAAACCAGCATAGTATATTATCCTATACCGACTACCACTATAAGGCTTGGTGGACAAGAGGTGGACATCAATGTTGAGGTGACCCCTAATTTATATACCATTGAATTTCATGACTCTGAAACCACAAATAATAGGCCTTTAACTCGCGGAACCTTATCATCACTTAAGATAGTAATCATAAAATCTTCGAGTAACACAGCAGGCAAAATCGCCACATTGGGGATCCTTTCCAAACTTAAATCCGAGGGGATAGACTTCAATGATTACTACGCGGTAATGGACTATTTCGGATTGGAATACTAATAGTTTAAATATCAATTGATTGAAAACCGAGGCACACACCGCGGTTTTTTTTGCTCTGATGTTAACCTTAAAATTACTAAACCATTAAAAGGTAAACCGTTGACTTCAATTGGTAAAATGAAACTTAATAGATAAATAACTTAAAAAACACAGCGATGAAAACTTCAAAGAAATATCACAGCCTATCCTATCAATTAGGGAAACACCAAAGTGCCAATAGTTATTTAGTTTACCTATATGCACTTAAATACCTTATGATCCTACTATTATCAGCAACCTTATTCAGTTGTAGTAGTGATGATGACAATACTAATTTAGAACAAGATCCTTTATTGGGAAAATGGGAAGTCACCAGTGGTGTTTTTATAGAATCACAACCTAAATACCTCATTTTCAATACAGACAATACTATAAGTTTTTTACATGAGACGGGGCTAGGATTTAAAGCAAATGAAACAGTTGCCTATACGGTTTCAGGGTCCGAGATCAAAATAAATGTGCAAGGATTTTTCCCTTTTGAATTCATATTGGAACAGAATAAACTTCAGATTATAGATGGTGCTAATGTTTTGCAGTTGATAAAAAATAATAATGCGCCCTCTTCTGAAAATTGGGTGGAGGAACTTTCAATTCTAAGTAAGGGAAATGCCCCAGTGAGCGGGGAGATAGATTTCGCATTTAGCTATGACAAAACAAAAATAATATATGGAATGAATGATGAAGCAACTTATATCCCTTTAATTGACCCGGTAACATTTACAGAAATTGGCCAAATAGCGACCACAAATATTGCAACGGCCGTTGAGATTGAAAAGTTTGAAGATGCGGACAGGTTCCTTTTTCAGAACAATGCCAACTCCAACGAAATTAGCGTTTATAAAATGGATGATGGCACATACCAATTTAGCCTAGAAGTAAACAATAAAATAAGTGGAATGGCTTCTGTAGATCCCCAGTATCTATGGGCAGCTTCCAATGAGGATGAAGGAAGCTTAAATCTAATAAATGT
The DNA here is from genome assembly GCF_018860365.1 of Arenibacter algicola. Lineage (GTDB taxonomy): Bacteria > Bacteroidota > Bacteroidia > Flavobacteriales > Flavobacteriaceae > Arenibacter > Arenibacter algicola_B. The sequence goes on along the minus strand of NZ_JAHKPO010000022.1, from coordinate 148,181 downwards.
TGCGGACAATACCATAGACCAGACCATACCATTGGGTTATTATAATGTAAATGGGTTGGACTATCAAAATGGCTTCTTATACATTGCAGATGGTAAATATTTGCATAAATGCCAAACTACACCAACGTTTAAAACTGTTGCGACTTATGAAGTGTCAGATTTTGGGATACAAGGTATTGCTTTCGACGGCTTCAACTTCTGGGTAAGTGGATTTGATGTAATGGAAAACAGTTATAAGATCATTAAGACCAACCTTACCCCATAAAATATATCCTCCTAACGGATAATCTTTAGATAACCTTATCCATAAATAATCACAAAAAACAAGAATAATGGAATTTTTGGTGAAGCCAGGGCAATTATTGTAAATATCGAAACCACTCCTACACTTGGCTTTTTGCCGAAATAAGTTGTGCTTCGAAAAGTACCTCAAAATGCTTCAATAGTCTCTGCTTCACCTCGGCCATATCCACTTCCTTTTGGCCAAGTTCCACATTTAAGGAAGTAACGGCCTTACCTTTGATACCACAGGGGATCATCAGATCAAAATAGCCGAGATCAGCATTCACGTTTAGCGCAAAGCCGTGCATAGTTACCCATCGGCTGGCCCGTACCCCCATGGCACATATTTTTCGGGCAAAGGGTGTACCTACATCCAACCAAACTCCTGTTTCCCCTTCGGATCGCTCCGCTTTAAGACCGTAGTCCGCCAGGGTCAAAATAACCATCTCCTCTAAAAACCTCAAGTATTTATGAATATCGGTAAAGAAATTATCGAGGTCCAAAATAGGATAACCAACAATCTGTCCCGGGCCATGATAGGTGATATCTCCGCCACGGTTTATCTTGTAGAATTTTGCGCCTTTCTCGGTAAGAACGTTTTCATCCACCAACAGATTACCCATATCACCACTTTTTCCTAAAGTATATACATGCGGGTGCTCTACAAACAAAAAATGATTGGGTGTTTCCAATTGGGAACCCTCCCTCCTATTCTTTATTTTTAAGTCGATAATAGATTTGAACAATTGCTCTTGGTAATCCCAAGTATCCTTGTAATCTTTAAGTCCCAAATCTTCTAAGAGAATACTTTTGTTCATGCTGCAAAGATACAAACTCCACTCATAAACCAAACCCCAAAACCCTAGTTTGGATTGTTAAGGATAATCAGCGCGGCAATTACACCGGGTACCCATCCACAAAGAGTAAGCAGAAAAACTATTATAAAGGAACCGCACCCCTTGCCTATTACGGCCAAGGGCGGAAAAACAATGGCCAATATGACCCTAAAACAGCCCATTTTTTTTGAATTTTAATTGATTCTGCCACATTGCGGGACAGGTGTACTATTAAGACTAAAAAACAGTCTGTTTGTTACAGGAAAATGGAAAAAATTAGAGTGCCCTGTTTTCAAAACTATCAATTCTGATTTTTGGATTGATAGATTAACGCAGAGTACCTATATTTGCAGCCTTAATTTATAAGTATATGCAGCTTTCGGAACAAGAAGTAATAAGAAGGGAAAAACTTGGCAAGTTAAGGGAAATGGGCATCGACCCCTACCCCGCCGCCCTATACCCAGTAGACAGCACTTCTAAAAAGGCCAAGGAGAATTATGAAGAAGGAAAAAAGGTTGTTCTTTCCGGAAGACTTATGTCCAGAAGAATCCAAGGTAAGGCTTCTTTTGCCGAACTACAGGATAGCGAAGGCCGTATACAGGTCTATTTTAACAGGGACGAAATTTGTACAGGAGAAGACAAAACCTTGTACAATGATGTGTATAAGAAATTGTTGGACATTGGTGATATCATTGGCATTGAAGGGGAGCTTTTCACCACTCAGGTTGGGGAGAAAACTGTAATGGTAAGGAATTTTACCTTACTAAGTAAATCCTTGCGCCCATTGCCATTGCCAAAGGTAGACGCAGAAGGTAAGGTTTTTGATGAATTTAACGACCCAGAATTGCGCTATCGCCAGCGATATGTAGATTTGGTAGTTAACCCGAGCGTTAAGAAAAATTTTATAAAGCGTACCAAAATCACCAATAGTATGCGTCAGTTTTTTAACGATGCAGGCTATTTGGAGGTGGAGACCCCAATACTACAACCCATTCCTGGAGGAGCTGCGGCACGTCCGTTTATGACGCACCACAACGCATTGAACATTCCCTTATATTTAAGGGTAGCCAATGAGCTATACTTAAAAAGATTGATTGTTGGTGGCTTTGATGGCGTTTACGAATTCGCAAAGGATTTTAGAAACGAAGGTATGGATCGCACCCATAATCCTGAATTTACGGTCATGGAACTTTATGTGGCCTACAAGGATTACAATTGGATGATGGACATGACCGAAAAACTTTTAGAAAAAGTAGCCATCGATTCCAACGGCACTTCCAAAGTAACCGTTGGCAAAAATGAGATAGAATTTAAGGCACCTTACCCTAGAGTACCCATTTTGGAAGCTATAAAAATCCATACCGGTTTTGATGTTGCCGGAATGAATGAAGTAGAACTTAGGGAAGTTGCCAAAAAGTTAAATATTGAGGTTGATGATAGCATGGGAGTTGGGAAGCTCATTGATGAAATTTTCGGTGAAAAATGCGAACATCACTATATACAGCCCACCTTTATCACGGACTATCCCAAAGAAATGAGTCCGTTATGCAAGGAGCACAGGGACAATCCCGCATTAACCGAACGTTTTGAGTTAATGGCGAATGGAAAGGAATTGGCCAATGCCTATTCCGAGTTGAACGATCCTATTGACCAACGGGAAAGGTTTGAGGAACAACTTCAACTTTCAGAAAAAGGCGACGACGAGGCCATGTTCATTGATCAAGATTTCCTAAGAGCCTTGGAATACGGAATGCCCCCTACCAGTGGTATCGGTATCGGAATTGATCGTTTGGTCATGTTGATGACCAACAATGCTTCCATACAGGAGGTACTTTTCTTTCCACAAATGAGACCGGAAAAGAAACAGTTAGAGCTTAGCGAGGAAGAAAAAGAGATACTTGCCTTATTAAAACCAGAAGGCAAACTAGCGTTGGACGAACTTAAGACAAAAGCGGGACTAAGCGGCAAAAAATGGGATAAATCCATGAAGGCCCTTTCCAAGCACGAGTTGATCAAGGTTGCCACCGAGGGCGACATTAAAGTGGTGCTTTTAAAGAAATAATTTCCAAGGAAATTAACAACAACTTCCAATATTTTTAAGCGATTCTATCTTCGAGGAATAGAATCGCTTAAATTCTTGTACCCCATAACCATCATCTGCCCAAGGCATAATATTGTATTGACAATAGCTTTTCAATTTCTTACTTTTATAAGGGTATTGTTCCGATATAAATTAAGTTTAGACTGAATAAATTGAGGTATTGACAGTAAATATCTAAAAATAATAAGCATTTGATAGCCAGTGCAGATTATTTCCCATATAATTGCTTAAAATATCTCCGTTTTATCACCCTAAATAATGGCATATTGCATGTCGAAGAGATTGGTGCTTAAAGCACAGTGAGTATTGGGGGACTAAAGAATACATTTCCACCAAGGTGGAAGAATAAAGTATTACTAATCAACATGATGATGGTTGCCCCTAATTTTATGAAGCAGTATTATTATTCATGAGAACTATTGGATCAACTGCCTAATATTAGCATACCTCAAATAAGTGGTGCGGATTTAAAAACATTGATATTGAACAAACATTTAAAAATAATAGCATGAAAAATAAAGCATATTTATTCCTATTGATAGTGGGGGCACTTGTGCTTGTTATTTACGTTTGGAGCCTTCTTAAACCTGCGGATACCGTAGATTTTAGTGCGGATATAAAACCTATCTTGAACAAGAACTGTATTACCTGCCATGGTGGGGTTAAAAAAAGTGGTGGTTTCAGTCTATTATTCGAAGAGGAAGCCTTTGCCAATACCGAATCCGGAGAGCCCGCAATTATCCCCGGCAATGCCGCCAAAAGCCCCTTTATTCAAAGGCTAAAGGAAGATGACCCAGAATTGCGAATGCCCTATAAGAAATCGAAACTTTCAGAGGAGGAAATAGAGCTGTTGACCAAGTGGGTAGACCAGGGAGCCAAATGGGGCAAACATTGGGCCTATACCTTACCTGAAAAAGTGGAAATTCCGGAAGCAACACAATCGGCCGGTATTTCTTCCGGTGATTCTCAAGGATTTATTCAAAATGACATAGACCACTTTATTTTAAGGACCTTGGAAAACAACGACTTGGAACCTAGTCCACCTGCCGAGCAAAACGTTTTGGCACGGAGAGTGTCCATGGACCTTACCGGACTTCCACCGGACGATTCCTTATTTAATGATTTTACCTCCGGGAAAATTACTTACGAAAATATGGTGGACGAATTATTGTCCCGTGATGCCTATGGTGAAAAATGGGCCAGTTGGTGGTTGGATCATGCGCGTTATGCGGACACCAAAGGCTATGAAAAAGATATGGGTAGGACTATGTGGCAATATAGGGACTGGGTCATAAAATCCTTGAACCAGGATATGCCCTTCGACCAGTTCACGATTGAGCAGTTGGCCGGAGATCTTTTGCCCAACCCCTCGGCCGATCAGCTGATCGCCACTGCCTTCCACAGAAATACGATGAACAATGACGAAGGAGGTACCGAGGATGAAGAATTCAGGGTAGCTTCCGTAATCGATAGGGTAAACACCACCTTTGAAGTATGGCAGAGCACCACCATTGGGTGTGTACAATGCCATAGTCACACCTACGACCCCTTTAAAAACAAAGAGTATTACAACCTCATGGCATTTTTTAACAATACCAGGGACGAAGACACATCGGAGGATGAACCCAATTTAAGGTTTTTCTCCGAGGAACAACAAGGGGAAGTAGATAAGATTTACCAATGGATCTCTAAAAACGAGAATAAGGAAGTTGCCAAAACCTATAACAATTTCTTACAATATTCCGAACCTATTTACCACGCCCATTTGGCCAAGAATTATACCAATGGCAATTTGGCGGACACGAAATGGCTGGCCTTAAGGGACAATGGCTCCTGCTACCTCCCTGATGTTTATACCCAAGGTGCCGATTATATGTACCTGAAGTATTCTTCAGGAATAGATGGCACCAAAGTAACCGTCAGAAAAGACAATGCGGATGGAGAGATATTAGCACAATTTACAACGAACAAAACCAAGGGCAGGGAAATTCAAAAGTTCCCTTTCAAAAAAACAAACGACAAATTAAACTTATATATTGAAGCCAATAATGACAAGATCTCTCCCAAAAGCCCTACCAGTTATATTTCATGGTTTGCATTTCTTCCGGAAATAAAGGCTGAGAACAATTCTGGATACTCCCAAATTGATGACAGTTTTATGAAACTGTTGAACGCCGACACCCCTACACTACCCATCATCATAGAAAATCCTGATTACCTAAAGAGGACCACCCAGGTTTTTGAACGGGGCAATTGGCTAATGAAAACCGATACCGTAGAACCTGCTACTCCCCAAAGCCTCAATGCTTGGAACGATGCCTGGCCAAAAAATAGGCTAGGATTGTCCAAATGGATGGTCAGCAAAGAGAACCCGCTAACGGCACGTACCCTTGTAAACAGGGTATGGCAACAAATTTATGGTCGGGGAATAGTAGCCTCCTTGGAAGATATGGGATCACAATCCGATCCGCCTACACACCCCGAATTATTGGACTGGTTGGCCTTAAGATTCATGAACGAGCATAATTGGAGCATAAAGGCTCTGGTAAAAGATATTGTAATGAGTGGCACCTACCGGCAAAGTTCTAAGAACAATGCCAAATTATACAATTTGGATCCGGAAAACAGACTCTATGCCCGTGGCCCTAGAATTCGCTTGGGAGCAGAACAAATTCGCGATCAGGCCCTGGCAGTATCCGGACTTTTAAGCACCAAAATGTACGGCCCAAGTGTTATGCCACCACAACCGGATGGCATTTGGCAAACGGTATATAATGGCGGCAATTGGGTGGAAAGCCAAGGGGAGGACAAATATAGGAAGGCCGTATACACCTATTTAAAACGAACAAGCCCTTACCCCTCCTTCCTCACTTTTGACGCAGGAAGTAGGGAAGTATCCACGGTACGTAGAACCGTGACCAACACCCCATTACAGGCCTTGGTTACCCTAAACGATCCCGTATATCTGGAAACTGCCTATCATTTGGCCAAATTTATGGGCCAGAGCAATGGTGTAGACAAAAGTATACGAGATGGCTACAGGAAAGCAGTTTTGGCGGATATTACAGAGGAAAAACTAAATGTCCTAAAGGAACTATACAACAGTTCCCTTTCCGATTTCCAGGAAAAACCAAAGAATATCAAGGAATTTATTCCTTTTGAAACCGATACAGATGCCAATTTAGCAGCATTGACCGTAGTGGCCAATGCCATCATGAACTTGGATGAGTTTTTAACAAAATCGTAGCTATGAACAGTTTGGACCGATTAATAAAAGAAAAGTTACAACGGGAAATTCAAGCGAAGACCCGTCGACATTTCATTAAAGATTGCGTTGCCGGGATGGGCGGTTTGGCCCTAGGCTCCTTCTTTATGTCCTGTAATTCCTTTCTTGGCAACAAAGATACCGCTAAGATTGCCCTAACGGAAAGAGACATCAACCCTTTGGCTTCCATGGCCCCTCCTTTCCCCGCCAAGGTAAAATCGGTAATTTACCTACATATGGCAGGAGCTCCTTCCCAGTTGGAAATGTTCGATTACAAACCTACACTGCAAAAACTGGACGGACAGGTTACCCCGCAATCCATGTTGGAAGGCAAAAAATTTGCCTTTATTAGGGGAACACCTAAACTTTTGGGTCCCCAGGCGGAATTTAAACAACATGGAGAATCCGGTAATTGGGTCTCCAATTTCTTGCCCCACTTTTCCAAAGTAGTGGATGAAGTGGCTTTCCTTAAAGCGGTAAATACAGATCAATTCAATCACGGGCCCGCCCAATTGTTTATGCATACGGGAAGCCCCAGATTGGGCAGACCAAGTATAGGGTCCTGGGTTACCTATGGCCTAGGTTCCGAAAATCAGAATTTACCAGGCTTTGTAGTACTTACCTCCGGAGGTAAAACACCGGATGCCGGAAAAAGTGTGTGGGGAAGCGGTTTCTTACCATCAGTTTACCAAGGGGTCCAATGTAGGTCCAAAGGAGATCCAGTGCTTTATATAGATGACCCTAAAGGTATTACCCGAAATCTTAAAAAAAGCACTATCGATGCTATAAACAATATCAACAAAAAAGAATTCAACGAATATTCCGATCCAGAGATCTTGGCTAGAATCAATCAGTATGAGATGGCCTACCGTATGCAGACTGCAGTACCAGAGGTAATGAACATCAACAATGAACCAGAGCATATAAGGGAAATGTACGGGGTACAACCCGGAAAGGAATCCTTTGCCAACAATTGCCTTTTAGCCAGAAAACTCGTTGAGGACGGGGTACGATTTGTTCAATTGTTCGATTGGGGCTGGGACAGTCACGGAACTGGTCACGATACTGCAGTAGACCTAGGGCTCAGAAATAAATGTACAGAAATAGACAGACCCATGTCCGCGCTACTCCTGGATCTTAAACAAAGGGGATTACTGGACGAGACCTTGGTGGTCTGGGGAGGCGAATTTGGCCGGACCCCAATGCAGGAAAACCGGGAAGGTCAGGAAATGGCCTATAAAGGCCGGGATCATCACGGAGATGCCTTTACCATGTGGATGGCCGGAGGGGGCATAAAAAAAGGGGCCAGTTGGGGCCTCACCGATGAAATTGGATTTTCCGCTTTGGAAGGCCAGGTCTCGGTACACGATGTTCACGCCACTATGATGCACCTTCTAGGTTTTGACCACGAACAATTTACTTTTGATTTTCAAGGAAGACCCTTCCGTCTTACCGATGTAGAAGGACATGTAATACACGAAATTCTTGCCTAAAACACAAACCGACCAAACCAATAAAATGCGATTATTCATAATACTTTTTGGCTCCCTACTATTTTCCTATGGTCAAGAAAAGGTGCTTTTTTTTCAAACCGATTGGGGCAACCAATTGTCCTTGGATGGCTTTTGCGAACGGGCCAAGACCTCCGGCTATGATGGAGTAGAATTATGGTTGCCTTCGGGATCCGAAAAACAGGAAGCCTTGAAGGCCGCCTTGGAAAAACATGATCTACTATTAAACCTACTGCATGGCACCAATAAGGGTCTGCCTTTTAAGGAGAGTTTGGAACAGTACAAAGGTGTTTTGGAGACCTTAATGCTATGGAAACCGGTACTGATCAATAGTCAGACCGGCAGTGATTTTTTTACGGCCGAAGAAAACAAGGCCTTTATTGATGCGGCCAATACCATAAGCGCCAAACACAATATTCCCGTATATCACGAAACACATAGGGGCCGTTTTAGTTACAACCTGCCGGATACCAACAAATATCTGGCCCTAATTCCTGATCTTAAGCTTACCCTGGACATTAGCCATTGGATGGTAGTCCACGAGTCATTACTACAGGGCAAGGACGAATTATTAAAGGAAGTAATAAAAAAATCCAACCACATACACGCCCGTATCGGTTATGCCGAAGGTCCGCAGGTAAATGATCCCCAGGCCCCAGAATGGAAAAATGCCCTGAAAAGACATATGGCAATTTGGGAAAAGGTAATTAGGAAAGGTTGGAAGGAAAACAACGGTGTTGTAACAGTGACCACAGAATTTGGTCCAGCAGATTATATGCCAACCCTGCCCTATACCCGTGTACCAGTTTCCGATCAATGGGAGGCCAATGTTTTTATGATGGAGACCCTAAAAGAACGCCTAAAATTGAACAAATAATTTATCCATGGAAGTTATCCAACAATTAATTGGGCGCTTACACCCTCTTGTAGTGCATTTACCGATAGGATTCATTATTGCCGCCTTACTATTGCAATGGTATGATAGAAGGAATAAGGAATGGACCAAAATAATTGGGATCCTGTTTCAATGGGCATTTATTTTCGCAACCATAGCTTGTATTAGTGGTTATCTACTTTATAAGGGTGAAGGATATTCCTTTGATACGGTAAAATATCATTTATGGCTGGGCATTGTTACTGCCCTATTTTCTTTGTTGATGTACCTTCGATTGACAGCACCCTCAAAAATCGACTTTATAAAGCGAGTACCGGTAGTCCTTTTTTCGTTCTCACTATTATTTCTAATATCGTTCACCGGACATCTTGGGGGAAATATTACCCATGGATCGGATTACCTTATTGAACCACTGCCCAACAGCATAAAATCCCTTTTGGGTGTTGGCCCGGAAGTTTATGAAATGCCTACTTTGGAAGAAGAGAATTGGGAAGAGGCAATTCTATATACGGATTTGGTACAACCTATCCTCAACACTAGATGTGTAAGCTGTCATAATGCCAAAAAAGAAAAAGGCGAATTGCAATTGGAAGAAGAAAATGGCATCCTTAAAGGCGGGGAAGACGGATTAATAATAGAGCCGAACGACCCGGAAGAAAGCTCCCTCTATGCCAGATTGATATTGCCTTTGGACCATGAAGACCATATGCCACCAAAAGATAAGGATCAGCCCTCCAAGGAAGAATTGGATATTATAAAAATCTGGATAGCCAATGGCAATTCATTCAACAAGAGCATTGGGGAAATAGGTTTAAAAAAAGAATCAATTCAAGCATTCTTCCCAAAAGCCAAGGACGATACTTATCCCAACGTAGCGGTTGCCGAAATTTCAACGGATACCATTGCAGTTCTCAAGAAAAAGGGCTTTCACGTAGAACGCTTAAGTGAGGAAAGTAATTTTATAAAAATCTCCTGTATCAATAAACCTTCCTTTTCCGATAAGGATTTTGATTTGCTATCTTCAGTAAAGAGTCAAGTTGTTTATCTTGATCTAGGTGAAACCCAGATTACCGATGCCATTTTTGAAAAAATAAGCACCTTGCCCCACCTTACCGTATTAAAATTGGACAATACCGGGGTAACAGGAAAGAATATAGAGGCATTGGAAAAACTGGAATATCTTAAAAACTTGAACCTTATGGGGACAAATTTTGAAGAAGCACATCTCCCAAAATTAAAAAAGTTTAAAGAATTACAGATTGTATATCTGTTCAACACACCTATTAAAAAACCGGATCAAATAGACAAACCCAAAGAAGGGGAATTGTTTATGGATTACGGAGGTTACGACCTACCTAAAATAGCCACAGATTCCATAGTTTACTAGTTTGGACACTAACTTGGTGCAGTCAGCGTTAAATCACTGGTTTACATCGAAATGCTGAAATAAGAGCTTCATTTTCACGTTAATACTAATGGATCCCAAATCTGTTTAGTATGAAAAAATTCTACGCAATTATTTTTATGTGTTTTTTTACGCTTTCCTGTACCACGGAAAACAATGGAGAAGGCGGCATTCCTGAAGCTGAAATAGATTTAACCTCCTGTTTTACATTAAGTACAGATACCTTAGCTATTGGGGAATCTTTACAAATAACCAATTGTTCCAAAGATGCCGTACTCTATTCCTATGATTTCGGAAACAATGAAACCAGCAATCAGGAAAGTCCCGTTATATCCTATCAGGAGGGTGGCAGTTTCACCATTACCCTTGTTGTTTACGATGACCAAAAACACAGTAAAACCTTTAGCAAAACAATTTTTGTAGAAACCCCGGTGGAATCCTATTACCTATTCCCCGAAATTCCCCTTGGAAACAATGGGTTACCAATAGAGATGGGTCTTAATCCGCATAATGGCAATATTTTCTATCTGGAAAAAACCGAGGATCTGGTAAACCTGACCGTGCCAAAATTCTATTACAAAGAATTAGGCATCAACCTTATACCTACTTCCAATTATATTGCCGACCAACAATTCAACACGGAAAATGCTTATGTCAACTTCCTGGGCAACGGCAACAAGAACATCCATTTTTCCCGTACCCTGCCCGAATTGTACGGATCCCGGGAAATAACCATGAATAGCAGCTGGGGCTTAACATCTACTTTAAGTTCTGCTACCAAATACCTTTATGGTTATTTGAAAGAAGATGTAAATTATATATTCTATGGAACTCAAAAGGACAATGGTGTATATAAAGCTGTCATTGAAAAAAGAAATGCTAATGGCGATGCCTTTGATGTCCAATTTAAAGCTATTGGATCTAACAATGCCATGCTGGCAGATATGATCAAGACAAACAATGGCTATGTAGCTTTTGGAGCCACATTCAACAAGAACATTATCCTTCCCTTCATTAGCAACTATAGCCCATTTCTTGTGTTTTTCGATACTAATTTGGCCGTTACTAAAACGGTAGACCTAAGTAATTCCGTACTTGGGGGGCATATTACCGAAGCCAACCATTTAAATGGCGCCTATCACTTAATACAATTGTCCAACGGCAACTTGGCCGCTTACGGTAATGGCGAGCTCAGCATTACATCTTCGGACGGAAGCATTATCAATACCCACTATTTTAATGTGGATAATAATATCCAAGCAATGATCTCTTTAGGAGATTCCTTTGTAATCTCAACGGGCGATGGCTATTTGCGCAAATTCGACCCTACCGGTGCGGAAATAAAGAAACTAAGGTACAAGGGGAGCTTTATTCCTGAAATATTGGAAATAAACAATAAATTATTCTTTGTTGCCGGATACCGTACTGAGGATACGACCCCCAACATAGGTGAACTTTCCGTCATAAAAACATTTTACGGTGCGGTGGATAAAGACCTAAATTTGATAAGCTTGGAGACGATTTTCAACTAATTGGAATCAAAGCCTCAAAAACTAAGGCTACTTATCCGTTTACATTTTTATAACTGCCAGAAATAACCTAGTTTAGAACACCATAAACCTCCCATATGGATTTGAGCAAAAAATTAGGATTATTATTAGGCCCCATCTTCTTTTTTATTCTTCTAAATTTACCCAACACCCTGGTCTCCGAAAAAGGCGATGCCGTAATCGCCGTGGCGGTTTGGATGGTAGTTTGGTGGATTACCGAAGCCGTTTCTATTTCGGTGGCGGCCCTTTTGCCACTTATTTTGTTTCCCCTACTTAAGATCATGCCCATCAACGAGGTAGGCGCCAATTATGGAAGTCCCATCATTTTTCTGTTTTTTGGGGGATTTGTGATGGCCTTGGCCCTGGAAAAAGTGAATTTACATAAACGCATTGCCCTCAACATCATACGAATTACGGGAACAACACCGAACAAGGTAGTACTGGGATTTATGATCGCAACTGCTGCTTTAAGTATGTGGATCAGCAATACGGCCAGTACGGTTGTTATGCTCCCTATTGCCATGTCCGTTATTGGGCTGTTGGTAAACGATGCGGATGGCTTCACCAAGGATGATCGCAATTTTGCCCTCAATGTAATGCTGGGAATCGCATTCTCGGCAAACGCAGGTGGTATTGCAACCGTTATTGGTACCCCTCCAAATTCAATTTTAATTGGTTTACTGGAAAACGAGTACAATATTGAAATCTCCTTTCTTAAATGGATGGTTATTGGATTACCATTTTCAATCATTATGGTAACCATTTGTTATCTGGTCCTAGTAAAATGGTTTTTTCCCAATAAGCAATTAAAATTTACTGGCTCCAGACAGATTATTCAAGAAGAATTAAAAAAATTGGGCCCTATGAGCCGCAAAGAAAAAATGGTGCTCACCATCTTTGGAATAACGGTTTTCCTATGGATTTTCAGAACATTGATCAACAGTATTTTTCCATCCCTGGGATTATCGGACACTATCATAAGTATGATAGCCGCAGTTTCCCTTTTTGCGATTCCTTTTAACCTTAAAAAGGGTGAGTTTATAATTGGCTGGAGCGATACCGAAAAATTGGCCTGGGGAATTCTAATATTATTTGGTGGCGGACTGGCCTTGGCCGAAGGCATGTCTACAAGTGGTATTGTTGATATGGTGGCAAGCGCCATTTCCACTAGCGAAATAAGTATACTATTTACGGCATCCTTGTTAATTCTATTAATGCTCTTTATGACAGAATTAATGAGCAATGTAGCCTTGGTTGCAGTGCTTGCTCCGGTAGTTGCAGGTATAGCGATAGGTCTTGGAGTTCCTTTACTCTATTTATTGATTCCGGTTACCATTGCCAGTAGCTGCGCCTTTATGTTGCCCATGGCCACGCCCCCCAATGCCATAGTTTTTGCCAGTGGTTATATTAAGGTATACCAAATGGCAAGGGTGGGAATAGTCCTTAACCTTATCTCAGTGGTATTGTTGATCCTATTGTTCCAATTCGTGATTCCCCTACTCTTCTAGTTTATAGGATCAATTTAGACGATGAGTACCGGAAAAGTCCTAACAAAAGTAAAGCCTTTGTTCCCACAAAGACTTTACACATGCTAAATTCAAATAAACTATTAAAAGAAATTCTCTATTCAAATAGACTTGTAATAGGTAAAAATGTTACACTCTAATTGTAATTTTTTTTCTTTTTACTGATAGAATGCAAGAATAAGGGGACCTAAGATTCAGAAAGACCTATAATTCCGTTAATTATTTTGTAATTGGGCAATAATCCAAATCCACTTCCAGAATTTAAATTATTTTTAGTTCTTTGAAAGATTACAAGAATTTATAAAAATTGCCCGAAATATGATTAAAAATTTACTCGCGAAAGCGTTATTTACATTTTTGCTTATAGGGTGCTTCCAGACAACAGAAGCACAAATCTTTAAAAAGAAGGACAAAAAAGCCGAATCCTCCGACACCAAGGAAAAATCAAAAAAAGGAGAAATAGAATCCTATGAAAAGGTAATCACCAAAGATGCAAAAACGGATAAAGGTCTTTTTGATGTACATATAGTAGATGACAATCATTACTACGAAATACCGGATTCCCTGTTTAACAAGGAAATGCTAATGGTCAGTAGAATTTCCAAAACGGCTACAGGTATAGGCTTCGGAGGAGGAAAAATAAATACCAAGGTCCTTAGATGGGAAAAGTTGCCAAAAAAAGTCTTGCTTAGGGTTGTAAGCTATGATATTGTTGCTGCCGATTCACTACCGGTAAGTGAAGCCGTGGTAAATTCCAATTTTGAACCCGTGCTGTATTCATTCGATATAAAGGCATTTAAAAAAGATAGCTTGAATCCCGCTACTGTAATCCAAGTGAACGATCTTTTTGAAAAGGATGTAAATGCCCTGGGCATGCCAGATCATTATAGGAAGGAATATAAGGTTTCGCGATTGGATGAATCCAGAAGTTATATCAGTACCTTAAAAAGTTATCCCCTAAATATAGAGGCTAGACATGTAAAGACCTATGTGGCCAGTAATCCTCCTTCCAATGGAAGCCTAGGTTCTATTTCGATTGAAATAAACAACTCCATGATATTACTGCCGGAAGAACCCATGAAACGCAGATATTTTGACAAGCGTGTGGGTTGGTTTGCCCGTGGCCAGGTAGATTATGGCTTGGATGCACAGGAAAGTAAGACGGTGCGTTTTCTTGACCGTTGGCGACTGGAAGTGAAGGATGAAGATATTGAAAAATTTAAAAATGGTGAACTTGTAGAGCCAAAAAAGCCCATTGTATATTATGTTGACAGGGCCACCCCAAAAAGTTGGGTACCCTTTATAAAACAGGGAATTGAGGATTGGCAGGTCGCTTTTGAAGCTGCTGGCTTTAAAAATGCCATTTTGGCCAAAGATCCCCCAACTCCTGAGGAAGATCCAGAATGGTCACCAGAGGATGTACGTTATTCCGTAGTTCGCTATCTGGCCTCTCCTATTCCCAATGCCAACGGACCACATGTAAGCGACCCGAGAACTGGTGAAATATTGGAATCCGATATCAACTGGTACCACAATGTAATGACCTTGTTAAGAAATTGGTTTTTTGTACAAACGGCCGCCATTAACCCTGATGCTAGGAGTGTTGCCTTTAAAGAAGAGGTTATGGGCCGCCTAATTCGGTTTGTGTCTTCGCACGAAGTGGGCCATACCCTAGGGTTGCCCCACAATATGGGTAGTAGTATAGCCTATCCTGTTGATTCGCTCCGCTCTGCTTCCTTTACCAAAAAATATGGCACGGCGCCCTCCATAATGGACTATGCCAGATTCAACTATATAGCCCAACCAGGGGACGAGGGTGTAGCCCTTATGCCGGAGATTGGGGTGTATGACAAATATGCCATTGCTTGGGGATACCGTCCCATATTGGACAAATCCGACAAGGAGGAAAAGGAAACCTTGGATAGCTGGATCCTAAAACATTCAGGGGATCCATTATACCGATTTGGCCACCAACAAGTAGGTGATGTAGTTGACCCAAGTTCGCAGACCGAAGATTTGGGTGACGATGCCATAAAGGCTAGTGCCTATGGTATTGAAAATTTGAAAAGAATAACTCCAAAACTGATTGAATGGACGGCTGAAAAAGGCAAGGAATACGACGATCTAAACACCATGTACGGTCAGGTAATTTCACAATTTAATAGATACATGGGCCATGTCAGCAATAATATTGGTGGCGTCTATGAGCAATATAAGACCTATGATCAGGAAGGGGCAGTATACACTCCTGTAGATAGGGAGCATCAAAAAAATTGCTTGCTATTTGTGCAGGAACAATTATTCCAAACCCCGGAATGGCTGATTGTTCCAAATATATTTAATAAAATAGAATATTCAGGTTCCGTAGAGCGTATTAGAAGCCTACAAGTTAGAACGCTGGATAATATTTTGAGTTTGGGCAAATTGGCCAGATTGATCGAGAACGAAACTGCTAATGGCAAGGACGCCTATTCCCTTTTGGAAATGATGACCGATCTAAGAAAAGGGTTATGGTCCGAAACACGAAATGGGAGAAAAATTGACACCTATAGAAGAAATCTTCAAAAAGCGCATATTGAAAGATTGGGCTACCTGTTGACCACTGAAGATGATGCCAAAAAAGGAAATTCCGGAGGATATCAAAAATCCACCCCAATTAACACTGGACAGTCAGATATAAGGTCGATTGCCAGAGCGGAATTGAATATTCTTAGAAAAGACCTAAAAAATGCGATCAATAGAACAGTGGATCCCATGAGCAAGTATCATTTGCAGGATGCAGTGGAACAAATAGAACTCATTTTAAACCCCAACAGTTAGATTCATCATAATTTAAGGACTACCTCTGATTTTATAAAAGTAACATTATGTTTAAAGGGATAGGGCTGTCGTAACCGATAGCCCATTTTTTAGGTCTAAATCCCATATTTTTCCGTTGAACGGATACCTTTTGACGATTAAATGTAAAATTTAACAATATTTATTTTCTGACATTTAATATTTTTCCTACTTTCAGACCTTTATTAATACCCCCCAATCTATGTCTTATAAAATAAAAAGTTTATTGTATTTTGTTTGTTTTGTAGCCTCGGCTGTTTTATACTATGCACTGGAGCCCGAATATAACAATAAAAATAATCGTGATTCGGCCGAAATCATACAACTACAATCCGATAATTTAGATATTGACAATAAGTTGGCAAAATTGGAGAAAATACAGGAATAAGTCTACTTCTACCTTCCTTTCAAATTTACGACCACATTTTTTGGTCTTTTTACAACAACTTTAAATGTGTTTCACAACATTGGCCAATTTGGAGACAATAGATTATATATCTTAGAGGTATAATAAAAAACCCCAAATCTATGTCCTACAAAATAAAAAGTCTTTTATATTTTATTTGTTTTTTGGTGTCCGCTTTGGTTTACAATAATCTATCCGACAACACTACAGCAAATAAAGACCTGATCTCAACGGAAAAATCAAAAGTTACTATTGAAGCTTTGGCAGATAACTCAGAAAATCAATTCATAAACATACAATAACAACAATCCAATAATTTGTTTTGAATAAGGGCATAAACCTAGGTTTATGCCCTTATTTTTTGTTAGTTAATACACCTATTACCATTCCTTTGGGATTAATAATTTATGCCGCTACAGTAACTATACTCGCCCTTATCCATATAGGCCATTCTGTTAAAATTGCCCCAAAACTAGCTTTCCTATTAAACCAATCTGTTACCATATTGTCCTATATACAAACAGTAAATAATAAATAACATGAAAAAATTAGTTGTATTAGTTGTATTAATGGCCGGAATAACTGCCATAGCACAAAAACCAGAAAGGGAAAGAGGCCACAGAGGCGATATGAAAGATATGAGTCCTGAACAAATTGCCACCCTGCAAACGAAGCAGATGACCCTGGCCTTGGACCTTACTGATGCCCAACAAAAGGAAATTCAAAGTCTAAACCTGCAAAATGCTGTGAAGCGTTCAGAGAAAATGAATGAAATGAAGGCGAGAAAAGAAAGCGGTGAGGCCAAAAAATTAACTTCAGAAGAGCGTTATGCCATGAAAACAGCCATGCTGGATCATCAGATTGCCCAAAAAGAAAAGATGAAGAAAATATTGAACAAGGAGCAATATATGAAATGGGAAAAGATGAAAGAAAACAGGGAAGGTCATAGAAAAGGCAGAGGAATGAAGGACAACGAGAAAAGGTCCGGAAAGAAATAAATCTTTTTCCCCTCTAGAATAAGGAAGGCTAAATAGGCAAAGTAGTGTCTATTTAGCCTTCTGTATTTTACGGATCAATGTAGATCTTTGGCAATATTGGAGAGCGCAGCGATAGTCTCATCCAAATCTTCATAACTAAGGGCATCGTTTAAGAAGTAACTTTCAAATGCGCTGGGAGGCAGGTAGATACCCTGATCCAACATGCCGTGGAAATATTTCTTGAATGTTGCATTGTTCCCTTTGGCCGAAGATTCAAAATCCACCACTGGTTCTTCTGTAAAATGAATAGAGATCATGGATCCGAACCTATTCATCTGAAAAGGAATATTGTTATCGGTCAATACCTGCGCCAGTCCTTTCCCTAGGTATTTGGTCTTATCGGCCAAACTCCTAAAGACTTCCGGATTATTGTTCAATTCGGTCAACATTGCCAGTCCGGCACTCATTGCCAAAGGGTTCCCGCTCAACGTTCCCGCCTGGTACACAGGTCCATCAGGGGCTAAATGTCCCATGATCTCCTCTCTAGCTGCAAAAGCACCAACAGGTAATCCTCCTCCAATAACCTTTCCAAAAGTCACGATATCGGCATCTACACCCAATACTTCCTGGGCACCCCCTTTTGCCAATCTGAATCCGGTCATAACCTCATCAAAAATCAGCAAAATATCCTCTTGGTCACAAAGATTGCGCAATCCCTTTATAAAGTTTTCTTCTGGAATAATGCACCCCATATTACCGGCTACGGGCTCAATAATAATGGCAGCAATTTCTCCTTTATTGGCCGTAGCCAAGGCTTTTACACTTTCCAGATTATTATAAGCCGCCAAAAGGGTATCCTTTGCAGTACCTTGGGTAACCCCGGGGCTATTGGGACTCCCAAAGGTAACCGCACCACTTCCCGCTTGAATTAAAAAGGAATCCGAATGACCGTGATAGCACCCTGCGAATTTTATTATTTTATCCTTTCCGGTAAATCCCCTGGCCAAACGCACGGCACTCATACAGGCTTCCGTACCACTGTTTACAAAACGTATCTTATCAATATTGGGAACCATGGAAACCGCAAGCTTTGCCAATTGGGTTTCTATTTCCGTTGGCATTCCGAACGACGTTCCCTTTTTTGCCTTCTCAATTACCGCGTCTATTACGGGAGCATAGGCATGACCTAGGATCAGCGGCCCCCAGGATGCAATGTAATCTATTAATCGGTTACCGTCCTCATCGTATAAATATGCCCCTTTGGCTTCCTTTACAAAAACAGGGTTACCCCCAACGGCCTTAAATGCCCTAACAGGGGAATTTACCCCTCCAGGAATATAACGCTGTGCTTCAGCAAATAAAGCACTGCTTCTTCTATAAATCATAGATTATCTAATTTTTTCAGATTTTACAGTCAATTTTTGGCCCTCGGCCAAATTGCTATTGTTCATATTGTTCAACTTCATCAATTCTGGGATGGAGACAAAGTAGCGTTTGGAAATAGAATATAAAGTATCTCCCTTCTGCACCACATGAATTTTATGTTCGTACTGTTTAGGTTGCTTTTTTACAATGCCCCCAGACTTTACAACCGTCCTGTCATACTTATCCAGTTCATAGCGCTCTATAAGTGCAATCAACTTATGGGGATATTTACGGTCCGTTGCATAACCTGCCTCTTTTAAACCATAGGCCCACCCCTTATAGTCATCATGATCCAGGTCGAACAAAAACGCATATCTGGCCCGTGAAGATAAGAATTCACTGTGGTCCCTAAAGGAGTACATGGGATGGTTATACTTTCTAAAGCATTCCCCTTTTGCATCGTCATCATGAAAATCATAATCTCCTTCCCAACCCGTATGACATTTTATTCCAAAATGATTATTGGTCTTGGCGCCAAGAACACCTCTGCCCGCACCACTTTCCAGGATACCCTGTGCCAAGGTAATGCTGGCGGGTATGCCATAAGCCTTCATTTCGAATTGCGCTATTTCGGCAAAGGTCTCTATATATTCCTCGGTAGAATTAACCGTGAATTTTACAAATTTGCCATTGTCCTCCGGCAAGGCATAGGCGCCCTCACTTTTGGATTCGCTCAGCGGTTTGGAGGCCGACTTGGTAGCAGTTGTAGTAGTCCTTGGGTCTGGCTTTTTAGCATAGGTAGTTCTCTTTTTAACACCGCAACTCACCAAGAACAAACCCAATATTGTTATTATCGCTATTCTTTTTATCATACTTTTATTAATGGTAGATTCTTCTTTTTTAATACTAAATTCATTCCTGCTATCCCCTGTAGACCACCACTGTGTATTGCCAAAATTTTGGTTCCAGGTTTAAAATAATCATTTTTTACCAAATCCAAAATTCCATACAAAAGCTTGCCCGTATAAATGGGATCTGTAGGAATATTGGTCTTTTCCTTAAAATAGTTAATAAACTCTATAAGCATTTCAGAAACTTTGGCATAACCCCCAAAATGATAATCTGTGTTGATTTCCCAGTTTTCTTTGGCTGTAAAATTACGAATATCTTTTTTTAAAAAATCACCTTTTAGCGAGGGAAAGCCTATAATTCTCTGATAATGAAGGGAAGAATTGACAATTCCGGCCAAGGTACCACCTGTTCCCACACTGCAACAAATGACGTTAAAACCCTTATCATCCGGGGTCAATATTTCCTCGCAACCTTTCACGGCCAACAAATTTGCACCTCCCTCGGGAATCAAATAATATGGACCAAAATCCTTGTCCAACATATCTAAAAATGATATATCCGCCTTTTCCTTATAAGCAGTTCTAGAAACAAATTTAAAACTCATCCCATGCTCATGGGCCTTGGCCAAGGTGGGGTTGTGCATCCAATTTTGGCCTAGCTCTTCGCCCCTGATTACCCCTATGGTCCTTATTCCGTATAATTTTCCAGCGTAGGCGGTGGCGGCAATATGGTTGGAATAGGCCCCACCAAAAGTTAAAATGGTATCCAAGCCCCTTTGCTTGGCCTCCAAAATATTATACTTAAGTTTTCGGTATTTATTGCCAGAAATAAACGGGTGTATCAGGTCTTCCCTTTTTACCACCAGGGCAACCTGTTTTTTACTTAAAATAGAAAGGTCTACTTCCTGATTTATTCCCTGCACGCCTAAGGCTTTTGGCCCCAAAGATATTTAATAAAACTAAAAGTCCTTCTCTCTTGTAGATAATATAAATTAGTTTCATTATCGTAGGCCTCCCTTTCAAAGCTGATATTTTGGTAGGCCTTGTAAGCATCAAAATACATAAGGTACCTAATAATACCTTCCAACAAATACAAAAAATAAAAGGGTACTATCAATAGTTCCCGTTGTTGCCTTAGATGTATTTTTTCGTGGTTAAGTAGCGTGGCATCCTTTTTTAAAGAAGAGTTCTTCAAAATAATGAAGGGCCAAAAGGAGAGTCCCACATAGTTTTTGTAAAATACATGTTTAAAAACTAAAATCATTCTATCGGATAAATATCACGCCTATCAAAGATAACAGGGAGCTTCATAAAATCTTTTCATAATCGACTTACTACGAACAAAATAGGTTCAAATACAAAAAGTATGCTAAACTCTGTTAAATTACCCCCCACTTAACTGACCAGCATAAATTATTTGGCATAAATCCCATAAATTTACATCAATGAAGAAATTTATACCATTGGAGGAAGGGGATTTTTACCTTTCAGAGGAAGGCTACAAAGTTTTTACAAAACAATATCATCTAAAAAGGGGATATTGTTGCGAAAGTGGCTGCAGACATTGTCCGTACGGTTATAACCAAAAAACGAACACACAGCGCCAAAACTAAGGTATTCGGCATGATTTTTGAGCTTGATTACATTGTATCACAAGTACTAATTCAAATATAATAGCTATGAAAAAAATTAAATTTTTAATCGTTCCGATCTTGGTTCTGCTCTTCGCCAGTTCCTGCACATCGGTACGTGTATTATCCGATTATGATAAAGAAGCAAATTTTAATTCGTTCAAAACCTATGCCTTTTATAAAACTGGGATAGACAAGGCCCAGATTTCAGATTTGGACAAGAAGAGAATACTAAAGGCCATTGATGCTGAAATGAGCTCTAGAGGTTACGTAAAATCCGAAAATCCCGATATGTTATTAAGCATATTTACCAAGGAAAGACAACAGGTAGATGTGTACAGCAACTATTGGGGCGCAGGCTTTTATGGCTGGGGCTGGTCTCCATTTTACTGGGGATCTCCATATTACGGAGGAAACAATGTTAGCACAAGAACCGAAGGCTCTTTATATATAGACATCATAGATGCCAAGAACAAGGAACTGGTTTGGCAAGGAAGGGGCGTTGGCACCTTGAACAACATTAGAAATATGGAAAAGAAAGAGAAAAGGATAAAAGAGTTCGTTTCTGAAATATTGGAAGCTTATCCTCCCGGATCAGCTATGAATTAAACTTTTGACCATAAAAAATACCGATTACCAGGAGCATGTTTAGGTAATTTTTTAGATTAAATTCTCCCAAATTCCCTTCCCATTAAGGAAGGGAATTTTTTTTGTTCCCATCCCAATAAATAGGTTGCCTTAAAAATGCCAACTGCCATTAAACCATCCCCTTAATTGTCCTTTCACTTTATTTAGTTATATAATTACGAAAGGTCATCCTTTGAGAACAAGGGGGCATTTTGTATCTTTAATAGAATAAAACACCATCTATGTCTTTTGAAAGCAATTTCATTTTGGATAAGCTTCCCGAGCATTTGAAGCAGTATATAAAACCGCAGAATTATGAGGATTACTCCCCTATAGATCAGGCGGTATGGCGCTATGTAATGCGAAAAAATGTAGATTATTTAAGTAAAGTGGCCCATAAAAGTTATTTGGAGGGCCTAAACAAAACGGGGATTTCCATAGATTATATTCCCAATATGTACGGTATGAACCGTATTTTGAAAGAAATAGGGTGGGCGGCCGTGGCCGTGGATGGCTTTATTCCCCCTTCTGCCTTTATGGAATTCCAGGCTTACAATGTCTTGGTCATAGCCTCGGATATTCGGCAATTGGAGCATATTGAATATACCCCCGCGCCCGATATTATACATGAAGGCGCCGGACACGCCCCTATTATAGCCAATCCCGAATATGCGGAATACCTGCGTAGGTTTGGAGAGATAGGATCCAAGGCCATTTCCAGTGCCAAGGATTACGAATTATACGAAGCCGTTAGACATCTGTCCATTATAAAGGAGGCCGAAGGCACCCCTCAAGAAGAAATTGATAAGGCCCAAAAGAAAATTGAAGACCTACAATTGAATATGGGCGAGCCAAGTGAAATGGCCCTGATTCGAAATCTTCATTGGTGGACTGTAGAATACGGACTGATCGGTACCGTGGATAGACCAAAAATATATGGTGCAGGTTTACTTTCCTCTATTGGGGAAAGTGCTTGGTGTATGACCGATAAGGTTAAGAAAATTCCATATTCCATAGAAGCAGCACATACTTCCTTCGACATAACCCAACCTCAGCCCCAACTTTTTGTTACTCCGGATTTTGCTTATCTAAACCAAGTTCTGGAGGAATTTGCCAACACCATGTCCTTGAGACAAGGTGGCCTAAGTGGCTTGGAAAAACTTATCAACTCCAAGGAAATGGGTACAGTGGAGCTAAGTACGGGCCTGCAAGTATCTGGGCATTTTGAAAGTGCCATTGCCCATGACGGAAAACCGGTCTATTTACAGACCAAAGGAAATACAGCCCTTGCCTACCGCGAAAAGGAATTGATTGGGCACGGCATTAAGCAACATACAAACGGATTTGGTTCGCCCATAGGGAAATTGAAAGGCATAAATCTTGCGATAGAGGATATGAGTCCCCGCGATTTAAAGGCCTACAATATCTATGAAGGTAAAGTGGTGGACCTTGAATTCATCGGAGACATAAAAGTTTCAGGGGAAATTATTACGGGCACCAGAAACCTTAAGGGAGAAATTATACTGATTACCATGGCAAATTGCACGGTTACCCATAATGATGAAATCCTATTTCATCCGGACCACGGCTTATACCATATGGCCGTGGGAGAAAATATTGTTTCTGTGTTCAATGGCCCGGCAGATTTAAATAGTTTTGATCTGGTTACGCACAAAGTCACCGACACCACCATTAAATCGGCCAAAACTGAAAAAAGGAAGCAATTAGAGCAGTTATACAAGCAAATTAGGGAATTCAGGGAAGGCAAAAACGTAACTATCTCTAGAAACAAGGTTTTCCAGGAAATAAAAGCCAACCATCCAGAAGATTGGTTGCTTGCGGTTGAATTGTACGAATTAGCAAAAAATAATGACGATGTAAGTTTTGCCAAAGAGCTGAAATCGTACTTGGAGGCCCTTAAACACCAAAAACCACAACTTGGCCACCTAATAGATGACGGCCTGGAATTAGTGGACAAAAGTTTGGTATCATAATCCTGCTCATTAGTTTCATTTGGATTCCCTATATTTATGCTGCTACCTTTAATAGATCTGAAATGAAGCTTTTAACTTGTTTTGTGTGTTCCTTTTTTATTTTATCCATGTCCCCTATATTATCCCAAACCAATTATGAAGAAAGCAAGGTTCCTTCCTTTGAGGTGCCCGATCCATTACTGACTTTTAGCGGTTATAAAATTAATTCGGCAAAAAACTGGGAAAAAGTAAGACGGCCGGAACTACTTCGTTTTTTTGAGAACGATATATACGGTAAGATTCCAAAAAGCCTTAAGATAGACTCCTATACCATTTTAGAACAGGACAACAATGTCCTTAACGGAAAAGCCAAGCGCAAGCAAGTAGAACTTACTTTTAAGAACAATGGCAAAACTTTGAGTTATACCATTTTGCTCTATCTCCCGAAAAACAAAGTAAAGGCACCCGTTTTTTTGGGCTATAATTTTTATGGCAACCACACCATCACAGAGGATAAAGCTGTAATAATTTCATCGGCCTGGGCCAATAACAATGAATCATTCGGGATCAAAAACAACACTTTGACCGAGGAGTCCAGGGGAAAAAGAACGAATCGCTGGGCAGTTGAAAAAATATTGGATGCCGGTTATGGCCTAGCTACCATATATTATGGTGAAGTAGACCCGGATAAAAATGATTTCTCGGATGGCATTCATAGCCTCTTGTATCAACAAGGCCAGAATCAGCCTAAACCTGCTGAATGGGGCAGTATTGCGGCTTGGAGTTGGGGCATGGTAAGGGCTTTGGATTATTTTGAAAAAGATCCTGACATAGACGCTTCCAAGGTAATTGCCTTCGGCCATTCGCGACTGGGAAAAACATCCCTTTGGGCCGGAGCTACGGACAAAAGATTTGCCGGGGTAATTTCCAACAACTCGGGCTGCGGGGGCGCCGCTCTGTCCAAACGTAAATTTGGAGAGACCATATCGGTGATAAACGAAAGGTTTCCACACTGGTTTTGTGACAATTTCAACCAGTACGGTGACCATGAAGAAGCATTGCCCGTAGACCAACACCAGTTGTTGGCGTTGATTGCACCAAGGCCACTCTATGTAGCCAGTGCGGAGGAAGACCAATGGGCCGATCCCAGGGGAGAGTTCCTTTCCGCACATTATGCAACACAAGTTTACAACCTATACGGCAAAAAAGGAATAGAAACCATGGAAATGCCCAAGGTAAATGAACCTATACATAACACCGTTTCCTACCACATCCGTACCGGCAAGCATGATGTTACCGACTACGATTGGGAAAACTATATTAAGTGGGCAAATACCTTTGTAAAATAATAGGAAAGTCGTTCTTATAGGTAATTTTTAATCCAGCAACTTTAATTCTTCAAAATTTTGGATGTTCCTATCCCCATAGGTCAGTGTCCAACCCATGGAATTGGTAAGTACCAAAAATTTGGACAGCTCACTTAGAAGTCGGTTCTGCGCATTGGACTTTAAAGTTGAGGCCTCAATTTTTTTCAGTAGGGACGCATTAACATTCCGTTTAATTTTGTTGTAATCCTCTGCATTGAACTGGTTTAAATAATCCGAAGTAACATCGTAATATTCAAAATCGGGGTTTATCTTAATTTCCGGTTCTGGGATACTAATAATGCGCAGTGTCTTGGTAGCCTCGTCGATGTCAAATTTTATTAGACTTAGGTCATAGGCTACGGTCACCTCAGCATTCACCACCACCAATGCTTTTTTATCGGCAGTAATCAACGGACCAAATAATTGTTGGGAATCCTTATAATTGTACACTTCGGCAAAGTGCCCTTCGGTAACGATCAATTTGGAAACGTTATTGATCTGTTCCTGAATAAGCATTGAATTCTCCTTTAAAATGGATTTCTTTTCTTTTTCCTCCGAACAGGAACGAAAAATTAAAACAATAGCCAACGTAAATATAACACCAACAAAAAACCTTTTCATATCATTAAATATATGATATAATCAAGAATTATAATGCTAATTTTTAAATAAGATTATTGCGTTTTGCCTTTTCTACCGCTTCCAATTTACTATGCACTTGAAGTTTTACATATATGTTTTCTATGTGCTTTCGAACGGTACTGGGTGATAAAAAAAGATTTTCGGCAATTTTAGTATAACTAAGGCCTTTGCCCAATTGCTCCAAAACTTCCACCTCACGGTTTGTCAGGAAGACTTCTTCCTGGGCCGTAATATTATTCAAAGCTATTGGGTTTCTAAGTAATTTAAGGGTTCTTAGTGCCACTGAAGGAGTCATGGCCGCTCCTCCATTTAATGTGTCCAAAATTCCTTTGTACAAGGTATCTGGGTCAACATCTTTTAGCAAATACCCATCAGCCCCTACTTTTATAGCATTAAAAATATTCTCATCATTATCAAAAACCGTCAGCATAACAATTTTAATCTGGGGGTATCTTGTCTTTATTCTTTCGGTAGCCTCAATACCACCTAAAATAGGCATTTCTATATCCATCAAGATCAGATCCAAATGGGGATTTTCTTCCAGTTTTTCCAAGCATTGCAATCCGTTGCCCGCTTTCCATTTCACCACTATAGCCTCAAAAAAAGCAAGCTTATCCTCTACTGCTTTTAAGAGAAAAGAACTATCATCTACAATGGCTATTTTAATTTTCATTTTCTAATCTCTAACAGGGATATTAAAAACAATTGAAGTTCCTTGGCCCAACATTGAAGTCAGTTTTAATTCACTATTTAGATCCTTAGCTCTTTTTTGCATATTGGACAGGCCATTGCCCAACGTAACTTCGGAAAGTTCAAAACCTACGCCATTATCGGTTACTTCTACATGAAAATAATCCATTGTTTTATGAATGCTGACCTCCATAGTATGTTCTAATTCTTCACTATTTGCAAAAGCGTATTTTAGGGCGTTATTAACAGCCTCTTGAATTATTCGATATAGATTTACCCCTTCTTCGGCAGTAAAGGAATAGGTTGGGTCTATATCCGAATCTACCGTAAAATTTAATTTTATATGTTCTGATGCTCTGGTTACGGTTGCCATAAAGATGTTCAACCGATATTGTAAGTCATCAAAAGTGATGTTCTCTTTGTTCATTGCCCAGATCGTATCGCGCAATTCATTAATCGTGGTTTTGGTGAACATCCCAATTTCACTTAATTTATTTTTTATTTTATCCTCTCCAGCGGTTAAACCATACTTTAAGGTATCTATTGATGAGATAATAAAGGTTAATTGACTGCCAATATTATCATGCAAGTCCCTTGATATTCTTAACCTTTGATCCTGTAATCTATTTTGGGTCTCTATATGAACCAAAGCTGTTTTTAATTCGTTTTCCTTTAATAATTGCCTGTTCTTCAATCGCTGTTGCCCGTAAAAAAGATAACCGATCAATCCCAATAAAAAAGCCAAGGAAAGTAGACCATAAATTAGATTGTTCTTTTTGTCGATCTCCATTTTGTTTTGTGTCAATTGCAATTGTTGTTCAGACAATTCCTTCTCTTTCTTTTCTGCCTGATATTTTGCCTCCAACTCAAACATTGCCTTGGTTTTGGCAATCTGAAACAAACTATCTTTTTTATTAATAAACGCTTGACCAGTGGTATAGGCCAGATCACTATCCCCTTTATTATAATAGGCTTCCGATAGTAATTGTAGCGCATTGACCTCAAATTCTTTAAAATCCTTCTGCCGGGCTACTTCCAAAGCCTTATCCAATTGAACTATTGCAACATCATATCTTTTAAAACCCAATTGGTTTTTGGCAAAACCTATCCTAGTATTGGTTAGTTCATATTCATTATTATCTGAAGCAAACATATCCATAGCCTCCAAATAGGTTTTTTCGGCTTTCCCATGTTGGCCCAAACTATCTTCCGCTACGGCAACATTGTTCAACATATAAGGCACATATCTATGGTACCCTAATTTTTTATATCCTTCGGCAGCATCAAGTGCATAACTTATAGCGTTGTCAAATTTTTTTAAACGTAGCATTACCGAGCCTATATTCCCGGTAGCAACCGTAATCCCAAATGTATTCTTACTTTTCTTATATAATTCAAGTGCTTGTTGGTAATAGTCCAACACCATAGCATATTCTCCCTGCTTTTTATAAACGATGCCAATATTGCTCAATACCATGGGCAGTAGGTCCGGATCAGTAGCATTATTTCCATAAATTCTCAACGCCTTAAAATAATGCCCAAGTGAAGTTTCAAAATTTCCCCGCTCATCCTCTATAATCCCTAAATTATTATAGGTATCGGCCAAGCCAATACTATCTGCCTTTAAATAATTGACAGAAAGACTTTTGGAGTGGAAATAAATGGCACTATCGTAATCTGCTTTGGCCTGATAAGCACTGGCCATAGAATTATACACAGATGCATAAAGTTTTTCTTGTTTCGTTTTTTTTGCTTCCGATAGCGCCGCCTTTGCATAAACCAAAGCACTATCCAATTGTATGTTTCTATATTGCCAGGAAATCTCGTTTAAAGTGCCAACTAGGAGTTCTCCATTTTGAGTTTTTGAAACCCCTAAAAGGCTGTCCAGCTTTTTTTGCTGAGCATAACATTTTAATATCGTTAGAACTGCTAACAAAAAAATTAGACCTTGCCTTTTCATTAGTACAATTATCGTGAAAATTTCTAATTTATACTATACTTTGATCTAGCAATGATTCTTTTAAATTATACGATATAAAACTATAGCTATTTAGTCCATTTTCCCTAGCAGCACAAGCAACACGATGGTGCTCTATACATTCCAGATAATATCCTACAAGATCTCTATGGGCATTGTCCAGTGCATTGTTTTTATTTTTAAAATATAACATTACACCAAAAGCGATGGCCAAGGTAGCAAGAACAATAAAAATTGAAATAGGCATACTTTCGGCTTTAAATACAGAACCCATCCTGACTATTTTGAATGAAGAAAAAATGTCAGGACGGGTGCAAACTTTTCAAACTATTAATTAAGGTATGAAGGCCAAGACAGACAAATTATCTTAAGCATTAAATAGGGCTACAATTGGGTCCTTTTCCTGAGATAGCCCCCAATCAATAATTATGATTACTTGCCAAGTATTTCGCTGGCATGGTAATCAAGTAGTTTTTTACCTGCCAAATATATTCCTTCTGCATATTTGCCTCCATCAGGCTGGAGCCATTTGGTGGTTTCGCTATAATTATCCCCTCGAATAGAAACTATCGGATTCAGTAATGTAGCCGTTGCCTGGGTTTGAGTGGAATAGGCGGCAATCTTTTCTTTCTGCATAACGCCATCAATTTCCAAATCAGATTTCATACTTCCTAAGTATTGAGATTCTGGACTCCCACCAATTTTCAATTTTCCACGTGTAAAATTCACATAACTGGAAAGTCCGACCGCTTGTTTGGATTTGTCGAACATGCTTGTTAATCCTGCTGAAGTTTTTTCATCCGTTACGGTATAGGTATCGGCTAATCTATAATTCACAAAAAGCTTTACTTTGGCCTGATTGCCAATATTCCAATCTGTCCCCAAGGAAGAAAAAACATAAACCAATGAAACATCGGCTATTAAGGCATCATCCAATTCACTGGACAAATTTTGAGCTGTTTTATCAAATCCTCCCAATTTGGAAGAAAATGCATTTCTATCTTTATAGTAATAAGAGTAATCTGTAGGTACAACCGCAATAATCCCTGTCATATCGGTTTCAAAAAGCATTGGACCAACAGCCTTTTCCCAGCCCTTATAGGTGTCGGTTTTACCGGCTTCTTCGCTTGTTATTAGCTCATATCCCTTATTTTTAAAATCCGCTATAAACTCGGTATATAATTGATCCGCTTTTGCCTGAATGGCCTCTTTGTCCAAAGACGCCAATCCAACGGCCGCTTTTGCTTTGGAAGCGTTTTTAATACTTCGCCCAAATCCACCGGCTTTTTTTTCATCGACCGCCTCCTTATAAATTTCAAAATTTATAGTAAAGCTCGAGATATAGATTTTCTTTGGTCCATCACCAATTTTATTGGATTTAAAACCATCATCTTTTGGTTTAAATTCACCCAATTGTTGTGCTTGCACAGCGGTTATAACAAAAAGAAAAATCGTAAGGTGTAAAAAGTTAAATTTTGATTTCATGAAGTTTAAGGTTTAAATTATTTGCCTCAAAACTCCAATAAAACAGAATACAAAACCATAGGGCAATTGCCTTATTTTAGTCAAAATTTCATAAATGGATACTCCTTTTGAAGCAAAATTATCCTTTCTTTAAGATGTCGTAGAAATTTTTGATGCTTTTCCGATTCTAAATTAAAAGGGCGGTGATCCAATCCTTTTTGAATAGCGGCCACTTCATCCATAGTCCTATAGGAAGTTTCGGAAATCCATACCGCTTTAAATTTTTTCCAGATATAGTTAATCCCCAGATCATTGGGATGCACCAGATCATTCGCGTAAAAGCGATAATCCCGAAGTTCGTCCATCATTAGTTCATAACTCGGAAAATACGAGGCATTCCCTGCTTTTATTATATGGTGAACCGCACTGATCAAATGTGCCTTACTTTGTTGATTTTCCACAAAACCATCCTTTAAGTGACGCACTGGGGAAACCGTAAAGACAATCTTGGCCTTTGCATTTACAGCTCGAATTTGATGTATAATTACCTCAAGACTTTGACTGATTTTTTCTATTGAGAGTAGTTGTTTCTGAAAGGCTATCTGAGGAACCTTATGGCAATTGGCCACTTCCTTTCCACTCTCCTTCAATTGATAGGTCCAAGCTGTCCCTAAAGTAATAAAGATATGCGTAGCCTTGGTTATATATAGTTTCGTTTGCAATAAGCCTGAGTTTAGGCTACCAAGCAATTCTTCCTTTGTAACAGAGGACAAATCGGAATGTGCATCATAACACTGCCAGCGCTCGTTCAAAAAAAACACCTCTTCGCCTGTGTATTCCTTCTGTTGAATAGCCCTAGAAATTAAATTTTCCATGGCCAAAGGATGAAATAAAATTCCAAACGGATTTTGTAGGGTTTGAAATTTATAGTAAGCCAGTTTGTCTCCTATATTGTTGGCAAAACAAGACCCCAACACCATTAGCTGACTTCTATAATCAATCTGATTTTCAGCTTTTTTTAGAGGTACCTGTGTTTGAAGTTTCATGATTCAATTTTAAGCATTGACTTCCTAAGGCAACTCTAGAGCCTCCTTAAGTTATACCACTATTCGGATTATTACTATCGTCCTATACTATATAAGCTTTAGCTTTCTCGAGCACCTCGCCAATCCCGGCTGGATTTTTACCTCCGGCAGTAGCAAAAAACGGCTGTCCGCCCCCGCCACCTTGAATGTATTTTCCAAGCTCCCGCACTATGGTTCCGGCATTCAATTTCCTCTCTTCTACCAGTTCTTTGGAGATATAACAGGACAAAAGTGCTTTCCCTTCGTTCTCCGAAGCGAAAAGTAAAAATAGGTCCTTTCTATTCTGTCCCATCTCAAAGGAGATGTCCTTTATTCCTGCCGCATCCAAATCCACCTTCTTCG
This sequence comes from Arenibacter algicola, assembly GCF_018860365.1. Taxonomy (GTDB): domain Bacteria; phylum Bacteroidota; class Bacteroidia; order Flavobacteriales; family Flavobacteriaceae; genus Arenibacter; species Arenibacter algicola_B. The sequence continues at coordinate 116,574 of NZ_JAHKPO010000022.1, read as the reverse complement.
CCAAGAATTGAATTCCGTTTACTTCAGTAAGTTCATTGAGCAACTCGCCCTTCAAGTTTTTGGCTTTGTCCTTCAAGAGGTTTTCCAGCTCTTTTTTCAACCTCAAGTTCTCCTCTTGCAAAGCCGTTAACGCTTTAACTGGTTCCTGGGGATTATTTAAAAGTTCCTTTAATTCCAACAGGGTATTATTACTTTCGGCATAAAAGTCCTTGACAGCATCGGAGGTTATGGCTTCTATTCTGCGTATTCCCGCGGCCACGGCCCCTTCCGACTTAATTCTAAAATGCCAGATATCGGCCGTATTCCGTACATGGGTACCCCCGCATAGTTCTATGGATTGTCCAAAGCGAATGGTTCTGACCGCATCGCCATACTTTTCCCCGAACAGGGCCATTGCCCCTTGCTCCAAGGCCTTTTCCATGGGTACATTTCGCTGTTCCTCCAAAGGAAGACCATTGCTTATACGCGCATTTACAAAACTTTCTATGGCTACCAATTCATCCGTACTAAGTTTGGCAAAATGGGAGAAATCGAAACGCAGGTATTTGGAATGCACTGCAGAACCTTTTTGTTCCACATGTTTCCCCAGAATTTCACGTAGGGCCTGGTGCAATAAATGCGTAGCCGTATGGTTACATTCTGTTCTCTTGCGTTGCTTTGCATCTACCACTGCCTTAAACTTATCTGCAGTATCCTTGGGTAAATTTTTTGCAAAATGGACAATCTCGTTATTTTCCTTTTTGGTATCCAGGATATATACCACATCGCCATTGGGAGCTTCCAAATATCCCTTGTCCCCAACCTGTCCTCCTCCTTCGGGATAAAACGGGGTAAGGTTGAATACGATCTGATATTGCTCTCCTTCTTTTTTGGAAGTTACCTTTCTATATTTTACAATTTTTACCGAGGTTTCCAAATTATCATAACCCACAAATTCCTGCTGTGGATCATCGGCAAGAACAATCCAATCTTCTTTGGACACTTCGGAGGCCGATCTGGAACGATCTTTTTGCTCCTTCATGGCGGTTTCGAACCCTTTTTCATCCAGCTCATACCCTCTTTCACTTAAAATAAGGGCTGTTAAATCAATGGGGAATCCGAACGTATCGTATAGCTCAAAGGCTTTTCTACCGTCTATTTTTTTATCCTTGTTTTCGGCAACAATATTATCCAACAATAATAGTCCTTGGTCCAAAGTCTTTAAGAAGGAATGTTCCTCCTCCTTCACCACATTTTCTATTAACTGTCGTTGGTCCTTAAGTTCTGGAAAGGATTTCCCCATGGTATCGGAAAGCACCTTTACCAATTGGAACATAAAAGGTTCCTTAGTATTCAAAAAAGTAAATCCATAACGAATGGCCCTTCTCAAAATTCTACGGATTACATAGCCAGCCCCTGTATTACTGGGCAACTGTCCGTCTGCAATGGAAAAGGAAACCGCCCTTATATGATCGGCAATTACCCTTATGGCAATATTTATTTCTTCGTCCTTTCCATATTTGGAATTGGTGATGGTCTCTATCTCCCTGATTATTGGTGTAAAAACATCGGTGTCGTAATTGGATTGCACCCCCTGCATTACCATACACAAACGCTCAAAGCCCATTCCCGTATCCACATGTTTGGCCGGCAAAGCTTCCAATTGTCCGTTGGCCTTCCTATTGTACTGCATAAAAACCAAGTTCCAGATTTCCACAACCTGTGGATGATCTTGGTTGACAAGAGCAGCACCGGATACTTTTGCTTTTTCCTCTGCGGAACGGATATCCACATGAATTTCCGAACAAGGTCCACAAGGCCCTTGGTCTCCCATTTCCCAAAAATTATCCTTCTTGTTCCCAAAAAGTATTCTATCCTTGGCCACTATTTTACTCCAAAGCTCCAAGGCTTCAGTATCTTGATCTAGCTTATCGGCATCCTTACTGCCCTCAAAGACGGTTACGTATAGGCTATTTTTATCAATCTTGCATACTTCGGTTAAAAACTCCCATGCCCAAGCAATGGCCTCGACCTTAAAGTAATCCCCAAAACTCCAGTTCCCCAACATTTCGAACATGGTATGGTGGTAGGTATCCTTCCCCACCTCTTCCAAGTCGTTATGCTTGCCACTAACCCTAAGGCATTTTTGGGTATCGGCCACACGAGTGTTCTTAGGTACAGAGTTCCCCAAGAAAAACTCCTTAAACTGATTCATACCCGCATTGGTAAACATTAATGTTGGATCATCTTTGATGACCATTGGTGCAGAAGGAACAATTTTATGGGATTTTTCCTTAAAAAATTCTAAAAACTTGGCTCTAATTTCTTGGGATTTCATGTAAATTGGTAAGCTTTTTATATATTTAACGGTTGTTAGAAAACAATTTGCAAATTTGCAAGTTATCTATAAACATGACCACAAAAATAGGATAAATTAGATACATGTCTAAGGTAAAATATTATTACGACCCGGACACCCTATCTTACCGTAAGATAGAACCCAAAAAATCCAGAAGATTTAGAAATATTGCTCTATTTTTTCTAGGGTCATTTCTATTTGGATTTTTAGGCCTTATATTACTTTTAAACACCAATTTGGTAAACACCCCACGAGAACTTTCCTTGGCCAGAGAGGTCAAAAACTATGAGCTTCAGTTCGAATTGCTGGGCAAAAAAATGGAGCAGATAGAAAATGTACTGGCCAATATTGAGGACCGGGACAACAATATTTACAGATTATATTTCGAAGCCAACCCAATACCCGAAGAACAGAGAAGAGCTGGATTTGGAGGGGTAAACAGGTATAAATCCCTAGAAGGCTTCAATAATTCCGAAATGATCATCGCCACTACGAAAAGGCTGGACATTATTCAAAAGCAAATGGTGATTCAATCCAAATCCTTGGATGAAATTACCAAGCTGGCGGAAGAAAAAGAAAAATTATTAGCGGCAATCCCTGCCATACAGCCCATAAAGAATGAAGACCTAACACGCATGGCATCTGGTTATGGTTGGCGTTCCGACCCATTTACCAAAGCTAGAAAAATGCACTGGGGAATGGATTTCACCTCTCCAAAAGGAACTCCGATATATGCTTCGGGCGACGGAACGGTTACTAGAGCGGACAACAATGCCTCGGGTTACGGAAAACATATAAGAATAGATCATGGCTATGGATATATGAGCCTTTACGGTCATTTAAGTCAGTATAACGTTAAAGCCCGCCAAAAGGTAAAAAGAGGTGACCTCATCGGTTTTGTAGGAAGCACAGGTAGATCAGAAGCGCCACACCTACATTACGAGGTATGGAAAGATGACGAAAGAATTAACCCTATTAACTTCTACTACGGCAGTTTAACCGCGGAAGAATTCGAAAATATGTTGAAATACGCAAACCAAGAAAATCAATCCCTGGATTAATGCATATAGATCTTCCGGAAAAACGATATTATGGTATTGGTGAAGTGGCCGATGCCTTTGATGTGAACACCTCACTTATCCGTTTTTGGGAAAAGGAGTTCGACGTGCTCAAGCCTAAAAAGAATGCTAAGGGCAATAGAAAATTCACTCCCCAGGACATTAAAAATCTTCAACTTATCTACCATTTGGTAAAGGAGCGCGGTTTTACGCTAGAAGGTGCCAAAACACATTTAAAGGAAGATAAATTAAAAACCTTGTCTACCTTTGATGTAATCCAAAAATTGGAAAAGGTCAAGGCTGAACTTATCAAAATAAAGAACCAACTATAAATAACACTAAATACACTGATCATGAAAAAATGGTTAATTCCAGTAATTATCCTCGCGGTTTTAGGAATAGGCTTATACCAATGGGCCGTAGGCTTTAACAATACCGCTGTTAAACTTAAGGAAACTTCTACCCAGTCTTGGGCCAATGTGGAAAGTGCCTACCAAAGACGTAACGATCTTATTGGCAACCTTGTTAAGACAGTACAGGGCGCAGCGGACTTTGAAAAGGGAACACTTACAGCGGTTATAGAAGCAAGGGCCAAGGCCACCTCGGTCAGCATAGACCCTACTAATATTACCCCTGAGCAACTTGCAAAATTCAACGAGGTACAGGGTGGACTTAGCGGTGCCTTGAAAAGTCTTTTGGTAACCGTGGAGCGATACCCTGACCTGAAGGCAAATCAAAATTTCCTGGAACTGCAGTCACAATTGGAAGGCACGGAAAACAGAATAAACATAGAACGAAATCGTTTTAACGAAAGTGTTTTGCCTTACAACAATCACATAAAAACCTTCCCAAATTCCGTATTGGCAGGTCTATTTAATTTTGATGAATTGGCTTACTTTAAATCGGAAGCCGGTGCGGAGCAAGCTCCAGACGTGAATTTCGAATTCAACTAAAACAAGATGTCCAAAGTAGAAGATTTTTTAACGGCCGATGAGGAATTGGAAATAGTGAATGCTATTGTTGAGGCCGAAAAAAATACTTCCGGGGAAATAAGGGTGCATATTGAACCTATGTCCAAAAAAGCCCATTTTGAACGTGCCCAAGAGGTCTTCCACTATTTAAAAATGGACAATACCAAAGAAGAAAATGGGGTATTGATCTACATTGCCGTACATGACAAGAAATTTGTTATTTATGGCGACAAGGGCATAAACCGAGTTGTCCCCGATAATTTTTGGGACAATACCAAAACGATTCTGGAAAATCATTTTAAAAAAGGAAATTTTAAGCAAGGTATCATAGAAGGAATACTCATGGCCGGTAAAGAATTGGAAACCCATTTCCCCTGGCAGCATAATAATCCCAACGAATTAAGCAATGAAGTATCTAAAGGGTAGTCTCTTATTCCTAGTATTATGCAGCTTCTCTATAACTGTTGCCCAATTTAAAATCCCCGAAAAGCCAAAACCTGGGGCACAAACGAGTGTTTATGATTATATAAATCTACTTTCTGCCGAACAGAAAACTAGCCTGGAGCAAAAATTGATCCGCTATTCGGACAGTACTTCCACCCAGATAGTAACGGCGATTATCTCCTCTACACAGGGGGAAAATATAAACTTTCTAGGAGCAAACTGGGGACATGCTTGGGGAATAGGACAAGCCAAGGAGGACAACGGTATTTTAATTCTGTTGGCACGGGACGACAGAAAAATTGCCATTAATACAGGTTATGGCATTGAGCCGCTATTGACAGATGCACTATCCAAACGCATTATAGAAACAGTAATCATCCCAGAATTCAAGCAGGGCAACTATTACAACGGACTCAACAAGGGGGCAGATGCCATTTTTAAGGTACTTAATGGCGAATTCAAGGAAGAGCGCAGTTTTGACAAAAGTCCTGGATTTCCATTTCAGACCTTACTACCATTCATCATTTTTATCATAATCCTTATTATACTTTCCAATAGAGGGAGAAGAGGAGGTGGTGGCAAGGGAGGAAACCGTAAGGGAATGGACCTTTGGGATATTATTGTGCTCAGCAATATGGGCCGTGGCGGTTACAGATCCGGGTCCTCGGGCGGTGGCTTTGGAGGTGGAGGCAGTTTTGGCGGCGGTGGTTTCGGAGGAGGCTTCGGTGGTGGCGGCTTTGGTGGCGGTGGTTCTTCAGGAGGTTGGTGATGGTTTTAATGTGAAAATGTACCAATTGCTTAATGTAACAATGTGTTAATTGGGTAATTTGACAATTTGAAGATTTGAAGATTTGAAGATTTGAAGATTTGAAACTACAACTGTATAACCTTCCAAACCTTAAACCCTTTAAACTAGAAACAATTCAAACCAGAAACTAGAGACTAGAGACTAGAGACTAGAAAAAAGAAGGTCAAGCAATATCCAAGAGAATGGAACAATGGGCTAGTTTGAGAATTTGAAGATTTGAAACTACAACTGTATAACCTTCCAAACCTCAAACCCTTTAAACTAGAAACAAGAGACTAGAGACTAGAAAAAAGAAGGTCAAGCAATATCCAAGAGAATGGAACAATGGACTAATTTGAAGATTTGAAAAAGAAAATGAATAACCATTCAAACCTTAAACCCTTTAAACCAGAAACCCTTCAAACAAAAACATTAATTGTAATAACGCCTTCCCCTTGATCCCATATCGGGTTTTTTGCCCCCAAACTGATCAAACTTATAGGTAAAGCTTGCCATAAAATACTGCTGTAGCACAGTGCCTTGAAAATCCTGAATAAAATCTTCCCCTGTAGTCCTACGGGTATTTATATTTTGATCCAACAAGTCGTAAGCCAACACCTTAAGGGTACCTTTATCTTCCAGTATTTGAAGACCGAGACTCATATTCCAAAAAAGGGCATCCTTTCTAAATCCTGGTCCCACATTTCCGTTATAACTATATTTAAGGTCATTGCCCCAAATTAAATTTTTAGGCCAATATGAAGTGACCCTTAGATTGGCATTTTGGGAAGTATATTCCACATCCTCTATATTATCCAGATTGTAGGTAGTATTGTTAAAAGAAATACCATAGCCTGGTTCAATTTCCAGAACCTCCTTATAATTATAGGTGGTAGACACATAGGGCGATACATCAAACCTTTTGGCCCTAAGTTCAACTCCGTTGGTAAAACTGATCTGCCTACCGTAACTTAATCGTGGCCTTACATTAAATTTTAAGGTATAAAGGCTATCCTTTTTAATCTGCTTGGAATAACCAATTCCCCCATAGCCACTGTAATTACCATCAATATTGGTATATCTGGTGGTCCTCAGGAAATTTTCATCGGTAGTTGATATGGCAGAAACCCTATCCTTTTGTATATCCAGCCCCGTATAGAAAAAGACCCCGCTCCGTTCTTTCCAATTATAATTATTGTAGTTAAAATCTATCCCATGATTCACACTTGGCAACAAATTGGGGTTACCTATCACCACGTTCAATGGGTTGTTTACATTGGGTACTGGCTGCAACTGACTTACCGAAGGAAGATTGAGTCGGGAGTCGTACCGTAAATAAACCCGACTATTTTTTCCCAAGGAATACCTTAATCGGCTTCTTAGCAATAGGTTTTTGTACGATTTGGAAAAGGATGTCCCTTGCAAAAAGTCCTGATTGTCCAGCTCGGTCATTACATAAGAAGCGTTCACCCGTAGGTTTAGCTTTTCTCCGTTATGGCGCAACCCCAAGAAAGGTGACTGTTGAATATTTTCAAAGTTAAAATCGGAACTTAAAGCCTCGTTAAACTGGGTATACCTATTATCATCCACATCATAGTCCATAACCTCCTTGGTATTGTCCCTGTGATCATTCTTAAATTCGTAGCCAATATCCAAGAACAACTTGGTGGTCAAAGGCTGCCTATAACGAGCTTCCAGTTCATAGGAATTTCTTTTGTTATTGATGTCGGACAGCTGATCCACGTTCTCTACACTGGGATCGTCCCCAAATACTTCCCTTACGGAATTGAGGTTGGAACTGCTTTTGTTTTCGGTATTGTCATTGGAAAATGAAAAAGTGATCAGTTTGCCAATCGTATCCAACTTTTTCATAACACTTAACCTATTGGAAAAATTTCTTTGAAAACCGTCATTGACCGTGATACGATTATTGCTGTTTATCAATTCTCCCTCCTCATCAGTAGAAAACGTATTGTTCCTGTTCACAGAATTGGTTCTATTGACACTCATGGAAGGCTGCAGGCTAACACGAAGGGTCTTATCCACATCATATTCTATATTTGCTGCTCCTCGATTGGAATTGGTAGACCCTTCAAAATTGGATTCGTTTTCCGTAAAATATCTGCTGTCAGGCAAAATATTCTCCCGGGATGTTTTTTGATCATTATAGGAATCGCTGTATCCAAAAAAGTAATTGGCATCGATCTTATACTGGCCCTTTTCCGCATTGGCATAGCTGGTACCCAAGTTGGAAGAGGTGGTAATACCATTTCCAAAGTTATTGATCAAGCCCGATTCCTGTGCACCGGAATACCCTCCATTGGTATTCCCCACCATATCGTAAATTTCGTCATAGGAAAATCCGGAATTGTTAATATTATTGGAACTGGCAATAAAACTCAACCTCTTCTTATTGCTAAAATAATTGAGCAGTCCGTTGAGTTGATACCTCTCATCAGTACCGTAACCGGCCGCCATTCTTCCCAAATACCCTTTATTCTTATCTTCCTTTATGGTTAGGTTAATGGTTTTGTTCTCCCCTTCCCCTTCTTCTCCACTAAACTCCTGCTCTTTGGTCTTGGTATCCGAAATCTGTATCTTACTTATGATATCCTTGGGCAAACTTTTGGTTGCCACCTTGGGGTCGTTACTAAAGAATACCTGGCCATTGACCAGTACCTGGTCTACTTCCTTCCCGTTTACAGTGATCTTACCATCACTATCCACTTCTACCCCGGGCAACTTTTTCAATACGTCCTCCACGGTAGCATCCGGCTTTGTCTTAAATGAATCCGCATTAAATTCCAAGGTATCCTTTTTAATAGTAATTGGCACCCTATCGCCCACAATCAGCACTCCTTCCAACTCTTGCGCCTGCTCCTCCAATTGTACTTTCCCCAAATCTACCTGAGACTCCAATTTAACTTTTACATAATGTGGTTTATACCCATTATAGGAGAAGAATACATTTACCTCCTTAAGACTGGTATCCCCTTCCAATTCAAATGCTCCTTTTTGATCGGATACAGTGTATGACACCAATGTGCTGTCCTTTACAGATTCTGCATAAATAGTGGAGGCCTCCAATGGGGCCTGGGTAATGGCATCAACAATCTTCCCGCTCAAAACAAAATCCTGGGAAAAAGAAAGGCTAAAAAATAAAATGGAAAATAGGATAGAAAAGTGAAATTTCTTCATTTGGTAAAAATGTCTCGGATTCTTGGTAGTTTGGTAAGCCCCCAAAAATAACCCTTGACCTTCTACGACCCAAATGCTTAACAGAACTTTAAGACCTCATATTAAGAAATACCCCAATACAGGTACAGTTTCCTATTTCTTTCTCATAAATACCGTTACCGGTACCCCTGTAAAATCGAAATTCTCCCTTAATTTATTCTCCAGAAAACGCTTATACGGCTCCCTTACATATTGTGGAAGGTTGCAGAAAAAAGCGAACTGTGGATAAGGCGTTGGCAATTGGGTACAGAATTTAATCTTTACATACTTATCCTTATAGGCAGGTGGCGGATAGTTTTCTATAATGGGCAACATAATATCGTTCAGTTTTCTGGTCACCACCTTTTTTTGCCTATTTTCATACACCTGAACGGCCGTTTCAATGGCTTTGAAAATCCGCTGTTTTGTTAAAACAGAGATAAAAAGAATGGGCACATCTGTGAAGGGTGCTATGGCCTCTTTAATTTTCTGAGTGTAATGTTTAATGGTATTGGTTTCTTTGTCCTCAATTAAATCCCATTTGTTTACCAAGATCACTATTCCCTTGTTGTTCCGCTGAGCCAACCAGAAAATATTTTCCACCTGTCCATCAAAACCACGGGTGGCATCCAACATAAGAATACAGACATCGGAATGTTCAATAGCCCTTACAGACCGCATTACGGAATAGAACTCCAGATCCTCCCTTACCTTGGCCTTACGACGGATCCCAGCGGTATCTACCAGATTAAATTCGAACCCAAACCGGTTGTATTTAGTATCTATACTGTCTCTAGTAGTACCGGCAATATCGGTTACTATATATCTTTCCTCCCCGATAAGGGCATTGATAAAAGACGATTTTCCGGCGTTGGGCCTACCTACCACCGCAAAACGAGGCAAGTCGTCCTTATCCTTTTCTTTTTCCGGTAATACCTTTACCAAATCGTCCAACAAATCGCCCGTACCACTTCCGTTTATACTGGCAATGGTATAATACTCCCCTAGACCCAAGGAATAAAACTCCACGGCATCTTCCGCTCTTTTGCCGTTGTCTACCTTATTGACCACCAAGAAAACAGGCTTATTTACACGTCTCAACAAATTGGCTACATCTTCGTCCATACCGGTAACCCCAGATTCCACGTCCACCATAAAAATGATGGCATCGGCCTCATCGATAGCCAATTCTACCTGCTTATCTATTTCCTTTTCAAAAACGTCATCGCTCCCTAACACATATCCGCCGGTATCGATCAAAGAAAACTCCACACCGTTCCAATCACTCTTTCCGTAATGACGATCTCGCGTAACCCCACTCACGGCATCAACAATGGCCTCTCTTCTTTGAATTAATCGGTTGAAAAAGGTTGATTTGCCTACATTAGGTCTTCCTACAATGGCTACTATAGCACTCATACTTTTAATTTGATGCAAAAGTACTATTTATATCCGAAGAAAAAACAGTATCTTTTATCCTAATTATCAGCCAAATAGTTTGAAAGCTTTACCCAACGAAATTGTACTAAGACCTAGGTTCCAACTTAACCTAAAAGGTTCGGCCCAACCCACTCTGCAATTGTTTCAAGAAGTAGACAATCCTCCTTTTATCGTTAAAAGATCCGATCATCATATTTTTATAAAATTCAATAAGTCGGAATCCCATTTCTGGTCGCCGCAATTACAAATTGAGATTGTGGACCAAGAGGACGGCAACAGTACCATTTATGGATTGTTTGGTCCCAATCCTACCTTATGGACATTCTTTATGTTTGTCCATTTTGGAGTGGCCTCCCTTTTTATCATTTTTGGGGTTTGGGCATATTCCAACAAGGCCCTGGGCAAAGAAATAGGCCTTCAGATCGGGTTAATGGCTTTAATGGTCGTAGCGTGGATTGTTCTTTATGTATTTGGTAGAATAGGAAAAAGAAAGGGCAAGCCCCAAATGCATCAATTGCATGAGTTTATGTTGCAGCATGCCAAGGTTGATAACCAATTATAAGTTGGCATCGGGAACTCGATATTAGATGCTGGATGTTGGTATGAAAATAAAAAATCCCTGGACATCAAGATACCCAGGGATAATTCCAATATTTATTTTTTCTATTTTATTTCGTAAATCGCTACGGTATTGGAAACCTCATTGGTGATAATTACCAAGGCATTTCCTGTTGGGCTATTTTCCTCTGAAATAGTCACCAAACCTTCGGGAGCCATATCCGAGGCATCAAAAAGCCAATTTACGTATTCTGGACTATTGGGGTTGGTTATATCATACACCAAAACACCCCCTGTACGCTCCAAACCAACAAATAACAAAGTAGAATTGCCCACCTTTAAAGTAGTTACAGATTCTGGTTCGGCACCTTTATCATCACTTCTTCCATCGGCCTCGCCCTCATCGGCATTAAAATAAGACGGGTTAAGCTCTAAGGTCCTTCTTCCAATTTCATCCGCACTGTCATATACCAAAGTCCCAGAAGTAGACCAGATTGTAAATGACCTTCCTCCGTAGGCATATATTTTATCAAAGTCACCATCGCCATCGATATCACCATTGGCGGTGGTAATTTTTAACCTTCCCAAATTTTCCTTCATTTGTAGATCAGCGGCATTAGGGAAAGCTGTTGGGTCCAAGGTTACATCTTCTACCCTTTCCTCTTCGGAATACCCATCGTAATCCCTAGAATCCCCTTCATTGGCCGTAATAATATAATCCATGCCATCTAGCTTGGCAAAAGTAATGGCATCCGGCATATAAAAACCAAGCACTGGCCAATTCTGAAAGTTCCCTACCACGTCATCCTTGTTACTGGCGTCCATCTTATTTTCCCCAAATGAATAATCTTTTACACCTAGACCAAAAACATTGGCAATGGCCTTATTTTTTAAATCCACTACGGCTATACCATTATTTTCCTGAAGCGTTACATAGGCAAACTTACTATCGTCCGAAACTGCCACATATTCTGGTTCCACATCCTGGGAAATACTTGCCGATGGACCAAAAACCCTGAAATCGTTCCCTATTGAAGCCGCACTATAGGAAGTAAAAAACATAGTATTAACTTCATTTTTTTGAACGTCCACTACAGAAATAGACCCCTCTGGATCTACCGAATAATCAGCATTTGGCTCCCCTTCATTGGCAGAAATTATATATTTCCCATCAGGACTAAAAGCAACCATGTCTGGCAATGCCCCCACATTATATGAATTTACCAAGGCTTGGGTCTCGGTATCATAAGTCTGTACTGTACCATTCATTTGTTTATTGGCATTTTCTACGGCCACAGCCAAAAGTCCGTCGTGCACCGCAACACTGTTTGGAGTTCCCGCCAATGAAATTGAACTTAATTTTACTGAGGAGGAAGGAGATGAAATATCCCAAACCGAAACTTCGGACTGAACTGGATTTACGATAAACAATTTGTTGGTCTCGGAATCAAAGGCACTGATTTCAGCAAAACCTTCCTCTCCGCTACCGTTGGAGAACCCACCTATTTTGGCGAATGTAAGGGTTGATACATCTACATCGTCATTACCGCCACCATGACCGATATGATCTTTAATACAGGAGGTGAATAGCATTCCACCTACGAAAAGTGCTAAAAGTGTTTTTTTCATTTTCTTTGGTTATTTATTTAAAACCAAAGATGTAAACTGGCTATAAGCTAAGCGTAAAATAAATAATAACTAATTGTTAAGGATCTAGCCTAAATGTTGTGAGTAAAGAAAAATAGCGGCCAACAACAAAACGAACTGTTAAAACGCTAACCCTGGTTGTAACCAAAGCGCTTTAACTGATTGGGATCGCTTCTCCAATTCTTGTTTACCTTAACATAGAGTTCCAAATGAACCTGCTTGTCGAAGAATTTTTCCAAGTCCTTGCGGGCTTCCACCCCTACCCTTTTCAGAGCACTTCCTTTATGCCCTATTATAATCCCTTTTTGGGAATCGCGCTCCACCATGATGACTGATCTCATGCGGATAATGTCCTCGTCTTCAAAAAATTCCTCTGTATCGATCTCCACGGAGTACGGAATTTCCTTTTTATAGAATTGAAGAATTTTTTCCCTAATGGTTTCGTTTACAAAAAAGCGTTCCGGCTTATCCGTTAATTGGTCCTTGGGGTAATAAGGCGGGGCTTCTGGCAGCAATTCCAAAATCCGCAGAAAAACTTCCTTAACATTAAAATTCTGTAAGGCGGATATGGGATGTATTTCAGCTGTTGGTAATTGTTCGTGCCAATATTGAACCTGCTCTTCCAGGATACCCTGTTCGGAAACATCTATCTTGTTCAACAAGAGCAAAACAGGGATTTTGGTATTTTTTAGTTTTTCAAAAAAGCGCTCGTCCTTTAAGGCCTTTTCCCCAATTTCTACCATATAAAGTAGCACATCGGCATCTTCAAAGGCCGATTTTACAAAGTCCATCATAGAGGACTGCAATTCATAGGCAGGCTTTATGATTCCAGGAGTATCTGATAAGACCACTTGAAAATCGTCCCCATTGACGATTCCCAAAATACGGTGCCGGGTAGTTTGTGCCTTGGAGGTAATAATGGATAATTTTTCCCCTACAAAGGCATTCATAAGTGTGGATTTCCCTACATTGGGATTTCCTATAATATTTACAAAACCGGCTTTATGCGACATCTTCCCTTTTTAACTTTAATAATTGCAAAGGTAGTAGAATCCTTCCATCTATATCATAATAAAGCCTAAAATTACATATAGCAGCACTGTTATTAGGCCCCCGGTCAAAGCATAGGGCAACTGGGTATTTATATGGTCTATGTGATCACTGGCTGAGGCCATGGAGGAAATAATGGAGGTGTCCGAAATAGGCGAACAGTGATCTCCAAAAACCCCTCCTCCTAAAGTCGCGGCTACTATCAAAGGTAGTGGTGCGCCATGGATTTCGGCCATCGGCATGGAAATCGCCATCATAATGGCAAAGGTCCCCCAAGAAGTCCCAGTTGAAAATGCGATAAAAGAGCTGATCACAAAAATAACTGCCGGTAAAAAAACAGGAGACAACCAATCTTTGGACCAGTTTGCGATAAATTGTCCAGTACCCAGGGCATTACAAGCGTCTCCTATGGCAAAGGCCAATAACATTAATAAAGCCAGTGGCATCAATTCACTTATACCCTTCAGGGTGAGGTCTATCATTTCCTTGGTTTTCATAATTTTTTGAGATCGATAGAGCACCATAGCAACCAATATCGCCGTCAGAACTGCGTACAGGACAGATGACGAACCAGAACCTTGACCAATAGCCTTAAAAACATGATCACCAAAAGAAGTTGCACCCTCCACAGCATCCCAGCCCGTATATGCCAGAAAGAAAGGCATCATGACTACCATGGTTGCCAAGGGAACGATCATATTAAAGGCCTTGGCCTTGATCCCTTCCTTGGACTCAAAGGAGGTTACCTCACTGGACAACATAGGTTTGGCATTATCATTTAGCAATTTACCCGTTTCCCTAGTGCGCTTTTCCGCTTTTGACATAGGTCCAATATCCTTTTTGGTAATAATCACCACGAAAACAATGGCAATGGCCAGGATAGGATAAAAATTATAAGCTATGGACGAAAGCATGGTTCCAAACGGATTTTCGACCCCCTGGGTAAGCAAAAGTCCCATTATAAATGCTCCCCAAGCATTAAAGGGAATTAAAATGGAGGAGGGTGCGGAACTGGAATCGGCAATATAGGCCAGTTTTTCCCTGGGAATCTTCAGTTTATCAAAAATTGGACGATATAGCGTTCCAACCGTTAAGGAACTAATACTGGTCTCCACAAACAATAATATTCCTGTGAACATAGCCATAAGCTGTACCACCACCCTGCTGTAGCCACTTTGTTTTTTCTCAAAATAGGCTATTACCTTATTGAGCTCGTTTATAAAACCCTCAACACCTTTGGAATACTGTATAAATAAAAGTAAGGCCCCCACTAAGGCACTGAACATTATGGTTCTGGTATTACCGGGAGACTTAAAAACATTGACCATCCCTTCAATGGCTGCCAAGGTACCAGTGAAGAAATTCCAATCATTGATGATCACCCAAGAAAACCATATCCCAAAAAGTAGGGCTATATAAACTTGTTTGGTTCTGAGCGCCAATATAATAGCGATTACGGGTGGTAAGATTGAGAGAAAACCATAGTTATCCATAAATGATCGGGCGAATTAAAAGTGACGGATTGTAATTAAAATCGATACAAAATAGAAAGATTTTGGACAATGAGGACTACAACTGGGCATTTTTAAATGTATGATAAAAATTTAGTCTCATTTTTAATATTTAATTCAAAATAGATTTGGGAAATCATAAAAAGCATGTATCTTTGCAGTCCGAAATAATTCAGTCAGCATTATGAACTGAGGGTTTAGAGCCAAGTTGAATGTTTTGGAAACGCACATCGCGGGATAGAGCAGTAGGTAGCTCGTCGGGCTCATAACCCGAAGGTCACTGGTTCGAGTCCAGTTCCCGCTACAAAGAAAACCAGCTAGAAATAGCTGGTTTTTTTTGTTTTGCGCAAAAGCAATGCTCGCATTGGCTTTGAAGCAAAACGAAAAAATAGGGCGTGAAGCGACCATGGTTTTCTTTGTAAAGCCACCCCAAGGCCCTTTCCGCAGCAAGGCGGAGGAAAGAGTCCATTCGAGAAGAGAATCCAATGTTCTCTAATTAGGGTGCCGTAGAATATTTGTTGACGAACGTCTTCAACAAAAACTGGTATCAAGACGATAAACTTCTATAAGGAGGGCGAAATAATATTAAACTCAGAACATAAATAAAAAGCCAATCGCCTTAAGCGGGTTATGGTATAGTCCAGCTGCGCTGTTTTTTACTTCAAGAAATCACATTTGAATTAATCGTATAAAATGTGGCATTTTGCACAAAAAAAGGGTTCCAATGCTCCGGAACCCCTCTTCTCTCAACTAACTCAACAACTTATCTTAATATTTTTTTACCAAAACTTTTTTTATTTGTAAAATCAATCCGCCTTTTACAGATACTTGCTTTGAACAAGTTCTCCTAATCAAGGCATAATTAAACAGACCTATAACTAATAGTCCTTTTCTTTTACCGACCTATCTTTGGGTATTTTGTTCAGGGTATACCAAGCCTCGGTAGTCCACAAATTCTTTCCTGAGTCACTCTTTAAATCAGGGTTCAAGTGAAAGTAAACCATATGGTTTTCCTTTAATCCATTTAGGCCTACAAATACTTTCCTACGGTCTTTGGACAATTGTATCCTTGACAATTTCATGTAGGCCTTACCCAATTTGGGGCCTCCGTATTCGGGAGTAGGCAAATAATACCAGGTTTCCACTTCCAAATGCCCGGGATTTAAAGTGATATTTTTGGCCAAAGGTTCTGTCAACTCAATTTCAAAGCCATTGGAAAGCGCATTTATCCGTAACATTTCAAATGTGGAACTACCGTTGTATTCCAAACGCTGGAGTCCATGGTTAAGCTTTCCATAATGCCCCCAATTGCCCGAGACGCCTATGCCACCCACAATCAACGAACCATCTGGGGCCCACACCAGTCTGTTTACACCAGCCTCGATACCCTGCGAAAACCTAAATACGCTCCCCTGTAATTGACCCTCAACCTCTTCATAGGCAACCCTCTTGATTCCTCCATGGGTAACTTCACCATGTATCAGTTGGTCTTTATAGGGGCCTAGGTTTAAGTAGGTAGGCTGACTGGGAGAATTTCCTATTTCGTCCTGAGGCAACCAAACCACAGGAAGTTTCTCTTTCAGATCCTCGGTGCCATCAAAATCTACCGACCGGGACCCGTAGAATTCCCCCTTTTTTATATGTACGATCTTTGAAGCCGGCAGCCAATCACCTTGGTTATCCGCCACAAAGATCTCTTCATCCCCGTTAAACCCTATTCCATTGGGTGTCCTAAGGCCCGAGGCAATAAACTCCACCGAACCATCCATTAGGTTTATCTTGGCAACCTTGCCCCTGTCCTTCACCTGTGGGTCGGCACTTGCCCCACCAGGCATTATAGCAGTAGCCAGTGTGGCATAGAAATACCCTTCCCTATAGGCGAGGCCGAATGCGAATTCATGAAAATTGCCGGATACCCCCCAATCATTGCTTACCGTCTCGTATTCATCTATAACCTCATCACCATCATGGTCTATAAGCCTTGTAAGCTCGTGTTTCTGCAATACGTATGTTTCATTGCCCACCACTTTAACGCCCAAGGGTTCGGCCAGGCCCGTAGCTATTCTTTTAACCTCAATGTCATTTCGGTCCTTGGCCAAATAATTTTTAATATAGTAAACAGAGCCATCGGCATCCCAGGTACTTAGAACAAGGGTGCTGTCCGACTTAAAGTCCATACCCCCTACCCTTGGCTCAAAACCATCAGGCCGCATGTCGTATAAGGAAAAGGAAGGATGGACAGCAGCCAGGGGAGCCTTATCGCCTGGCTTATGTACCTCTTGTAGAGGGGGAGTGGGCAAGGGTTCGGATTTTATAAAATCATTGGAAGAATAGGAAAGTACTTCCTCCGGGACAATGGTAAACGTGTCGCTTTTTTTATCGAACCATTGTAAGGAGACGGCAGCGCCTCCACCACCTTGTTCAAAATCTATCTTTATCGAATGCTTTCCCGCCTTGAGATAGGTTTCGCCGTCTATTGCCTGAAAAGCATGGGCGCCACCGTTATCAATAACCAGTTTATCATCAATATAAAGTTGTGAACCATCATCGCTAATCAACCTGAACACATAACTATCTTCCTTTTCTACGGTGATCTGGCCTTGAAAAACAATTTTTATATCCGAGTTATGACTACCAAAGTCTTGGGCAGAAAGGACATGGACACTGCTGGTCACCCCATTCTGTATAGGGGCTTCGGTATATTTCCTATCCTTGTCATTGGGATCTTTGACATAAAGATGGGCCACAAGGCCGGTACCATTTTTTGGCTCCATATCCGACTCGAATTTCAATGGATTCGACTTTTCTCCCAGGGTATATTTTATGGGGTTACCTTCTGAGTCATTATTTCCATTGTCATCCAAGGCAAGGATATATTTCACCATATCCTCTAGGTCATTATCATCCAGATCCGGATGTGGGGTCATCACCGCCTGCCCCCAGACACCACTTCCGCCCGATCTTATTTTGCCTACTAATTTTTCAATCGTTCCAGTATCATCCCCATATTTTTCCGCAATGCTCATGTATGAAGGTCCCACAGTTTTTTCCGTTTCGTTGTGACAGGCGACACAATCGTTCATCGCCACTAAAGCTATACCCGTTTTCTGTGTGACCTGATCGGACCCGGAAGCCATTGCGTTCCTTTGGAGTTTATCAAAACCTGGATGAAAAAGGATACTCAGTTCCGTGTTGGTTTTGTTCAAAAGTAGGGTTCCCTCAATTTCTAAAACTTCACCATCCTCAAAGGTGATGATTTCCTTGATTATTTCCCCAAACGTACCATCGGTGGAAAAATCGCCTTCATCTTCAAGAGAGGCAATAACGGTTCTCAAGCCCACTTGATAATCTGTAGGGTTGGCCACCGTAAAGTACCTGACCAATCCGTTCTTATCTCCTTTACGCTGGTATCTAGGTGATTCCTCTACCAAAATAATATCCCCGTCCGGGGTTCTTAGTTCAACTTTAAAAATTACTTCCCCATCCTTAAACCTATGGCCTTTGTACTGTATTATCGGAGCAATCTGATCACCATCTTTCCAAAGCACCCATTCCTCGTTATGTGAAAAATAGGCATAGCCCAAACTGGTAGGCTGCGGTCCGTGCTTTGTGGTAAAAACTGCTCCATCAAAAAATACCCCCCCGTTCCAAGCCTTATATAAGGTTGCGGTTTGGGTATCATAGGCAACCCAAAGGTTGTCGTTTAGCGCCGCTGTAGCCATTCGTGGTCTTTCATCCAGAACAGACCTAAAAACCCAGACTTCCCTAGGTCGTTTAGTTTCTGGATTGGAATTACTGGTATTACAACTCACTAAAAGGCCTAAAGCAAGAAGTGCCACGGGTACTAGTAAATGTTTCATATAAAAATTATAGTGTTAATTATTGTTTTAGTTGATTCAATTTAAACTTGTCATTCCAGCCACCCCCTCACCAGGCAAAAAACACAGTATCCAAGTCCCAACTGGCACTGGAACAAATCGAATGTACCCCTTAAGCCGAAAATGGAAATTTATGAGAAAACCTCAGATATTATTTAATTAGTACGTTATACAACCTTAATCCAATAGTTTATTTAAGAATCGTGATTAATAATGACCTTCATTTTCAATATACTTAGCGAATTTTTGAAAAGTATTTAAATCAGCTTCTTTTGCATTGGTCGAAATTATCCAACTCTCTATTAGTTTTGTAGGTTTGGATACCAACAGGTATTGACCTTCTTCCTGTATATTTTGATTAAAATCATTGGGATCAAATAACAGTGCTGCACCTAGTTCTATTTTTTCCAAAGCCACATCTTCCGGATGTACGCCCCACGTTATAATATAATCCGATTCGTTTTTTACCTTTTGACCCGCATGATAATTAATCCCTGTAACGAATTGCACCTCATCGGAAGTCAACGCAAATGCTTCAACTTTAGCTTTTCGAATACCTGTAAAAACGGTTACCCTTACCAATATATCCACCTTGGTGTTTTTATACGGAACTCCTTCTGAAAGCATTTCCATATAAGAGATCGTTCCCTCCTTCGCCACACGTCCAGTTCTTTTACTTATGGGATTTAATGGCACCACCTTTTCTCCATCCCACAATCGAATACCGCCAAGACCAACGGTACTGCCCACTTTGTAATAATCCGCTCCCCATCCGTCTTTTTGCTGATCTGTGGTAGGGTACCAACGTGCTTTCCGTAACTCTAGGCCAGCCTTGGTTTTAGAGTAAATATCAATAGCTCCTGTTTTATTAAAATACATTCTAAAACCTAGCCATTCATTTTCTATAGCGGGTCCATGATGCCCTAAATAATTAAACAAATCCCCTGTTTCCGAGCTTACATCATTAAGGTATTTTGTACTGTCCTTATTAAAAAACAGGCTTATATCAGTATTATTCTGTGAATAAAGACTAACACCTGTCAATAATAGAATTAGGGCTGTTACTGCTAGTCGCATAATAAATTCTTTATTTTAATGTTTTTTGATTCTGTCGCTATTCCCTGTTTGCATATAATTGGGCCATCAATCCCATGCCCATTTGGGCAATTACCCTATAATTACCCTGTTGTAATTGTAGCCCTCCCCTATTGTCCTGGGAAACTTCCTTTAAAAGGCCATCAGGGGTTAAACAGTTTTGCAGTGCCGTCCAGCATTTATCTGCATATTGCCTGTAAGTTGCAGGCAAAAAACCTTCCTTTACCCCGATCAAAATAGCGGCGGAAATCCCGGCAGACCCTGAGGTATCGGGCGCATTTTCGGCATCCATAAACCCGTTCCATAGCCCATTCTCCTTTTGCATAGAAATGGCATTATCTACCCCTTCCTTGAATTTATTGATGATTTCCCGATCTTGAATTTCTCCTTTTAATTCGGATAGTGTTCTGGCAAAACCCAGTAAGGTCCATGCAGCCCCTCGTGCCCAGTTCTTATAGCTATATGATCCCATATCACTATGATACCTTAGATTTAAATTACCATTTTCTATAAGTACAAATCGATGTCTTAGTTGTTCGAGCGCTCTATTTTTTAAAGCAGGATCATTCCAAACTTTACCTATCACGGCCATTGGGTAGGCCACAGTATAACATCCTTCGGCGGTTAACGTAGGCCCATCGGTGACCATACCATTTTCTTGGGCATAACTATCCCAGGCCTCTATGACCGTTTTTAATATGGGGTGGTCCGGATGAATCCGGGCCAGGGTTGCATATGGGATGGTTGACTCTATGCCATCTATTCTGTTATCTCTGGGGTCGTTCCTAGAGTTTTCATACTTTAAATTCTCCCCCTCAAAGAACAAATCAAAATGTTCCTTAATTGCCGTCAGTGCCTTCTCCTCCCCTTTCAAGGAATATAACTGCCATAGGCCATCCAGTACGGTACCTTCCCGCCAACCAAATGCCTGAACCGAATCAATCGACATAAAACAGTTTAAAAAATCAGGAACTGCACCCTTTTCACTAGGAGACAATAGCAAATGCGGGGTGAATACATTATTACCGACCTCAGTTGAAGGTTGATTAAAAAAACCAAAAGGTTTGGAGGTCAGAAGCTTTACTTTTATACCGTATTTATTGATCAAAGGAATATGTTTACTATCTATCTTCAATTCATAAGGAACCAGTACCGAAGAATGCCTGATATCAAGAATCCCTATCTGGGTTTCCCCCTCATCTGGAACAAATACCTGTAAAATGGCCTGGTCCCACATTTCCAGTGCAACCGATATGCGTAAAAAAACATATGTATCCCGGGGCAATTGCTTGGATTTCAACAGCACCTCGTCATCAGGATTAAGTACGTGCGGAGACCATCCAAATGCAATCCTTTTATCACTCGAAATTTTAACTGAACTACCTATAACACTCAAAGGAACCCTGGTTGCCCCATTCAATTTTTCTTGGTTGGAAGAAGAACAAAGCGTTAAATTTGGGACAACAAAAAGCCCCAATCCTACTGGTGGTACTGTTTCTAAAAATTTTCGACGTTTCATATTTTGGATAGTTGGTTATACCTGATTTTTTCTTTAACAGACCTATCTACTTTGAGGCAACCCTTCTTAAGTATCGAGCTGTTTTTTTGGATATTTCCTCTGGTCTGTATTTTATTTTTTTTGGTGATTTCCCAAACAACACCTTAAACCAAACACAGGCGGCCAAGTAGCATCCATTTTCGTTGGCATGGAACCGATCATTTGAGCTCCAAAGATCGATTTCTTCCCTTTTCTTGAAAGATCTATTAAAGGCGTCACCAGATGGTAAAATGGGCGAATTGTAACGTTCGGAAAGGACTTCGTAATTATTCTTCAGCCCTTGGAACATTTGACCAGAGGTTATCCCAAAGCCCTTCAAGCGTGGGCAATCCGGGGCATAGGCCCAGGTCTCATGAATATAAATTTTGGCCTGGGGAGCGTATTTATTTACGTAATCACGAACTTCATCCGCGTAGGGCTGGTAGGTTTCCGCCTTAAAACTAAGATTGCTTACCTGCTGAATGGAAACAATATCCCAATCATCCGTTAACAACCACTCTTTTAAGCTCTTACCATTATGTGGTTTAAGCGTTGGATCCAGTTCACTTTGCTTCATTAGGTCTGCATGTTTTTCCAAATGGCATCCCCCAATATTTGCCTTCCCAATAATAATATTGCAACCTTCTACCGATTCTGTAATTTGTTTCAAATATTTACAGGCATTATCTGCAAAACTATTGCCAATGGTTAAAATCCGGACGGTGTCGGCTACCTTATTTGGAAGGCCGTTGGTAAATGCTTTACCCGGTTGGGTAAGAAATGTAAATAATAGAATTAAGTAAAAATTGATTCTTAGGTTTTTCATAGAATAATTTGAATTAGATTATTCAATTTCAATTTTGTTTCGATTTTAAAATTTGTTTAATATGTTTTTGCATGATATGACTGGCCGGCCAGGTCATTGTTCCGTGGTCGAAACCAGGCATTTCATAAAGGCTGGTCTCCTCATGCCCAACAACTTTCATCATTCGGTACATATAGGCATTTTCCTCATAGCGACCCAACATCTCAATTTCACGATCGCCTGTTATAAGTACTAATGGCGGAGCATCGGCACGCACATGGAATAATGGGGCAAATTTATCTACCACCGGTTGCTTGTTGCCTACACCATTTTCCTTCCGCACGGTCATATGGGTAATGGTGTGACCACTAAAGGGAATCAGTCCGGCAATTGAATTGGCATCGATACCGTACTTTGCCAAATAACTTTTATCTAGGCCCACCATGCTGGCCAAATACCCCCCGGCCGAATGACCGGCAACGAAAATCTTTGTATTATTACCTCCATATTTTTCAATATTCCTAAATACCCAGACCACCGAAGCCGCAGCATCCTCTATATAGACAGGGTTTTTCACTTTGGGGTGCAAGCGATAATTGACCGCAACTACTGCATTGCCTTTATTTTTCAAATCATTGGGAATGGATTTTTCCCCTCCTGTGAGTCCGCCACCGTGGAACCAAACAACCGTTGCAAAATCTTTTTGGTTTTCGGGATAATAGATATCCAGTTTGCAACGCTCGTTCATATAATCGTCCTTTTCCCCTTCGTAGACATCGGTATAGGATAGGTTTTCGATCAGTTTATAGGTGATTCGTTTTTTCTGTGAAAAAACAAGGGAAACCGCACCTAGAAACAAAGCAATTAGAATAATCTTTTTTTTCATATACTACTACTTCTATATTACTGAAAAATGATATTTATCTTACCAAAGCGGTCGCACACCAGAGCAAAGGTGCTTGCCCGTGCAGGTCGCCAACAATGCGTGGCCGGTTCATATAATGTTCCCTGCTGTTCATAATGTTCGTACCGGCACACACCTCTGTAAGCTCATCATCGGCATTGATATAGTCGGTTAGGGCCAACCAACCTTTTCTAGCCGCCGTCCCGTAAATTTTTTTATTCAGCCAGCCTTCTTTCACTCCAGTAATCATGGCATAGGTAAACATGGCCGTAGCCGAAGTCTCTTTCCAGGCTTCCTCATCGTCAATGATCTGTCTCCACATTCCATCTTCTTCCTGATATTTCAGTAAAGCTGACATCATCTTGTGGTATCCTTCCATTATACGTTCTCTATTGGGGTTCTTCTTTGGAAGTATCCGAAGAATCTCGGCCATACCAACTGCCATCCATCCATTCCCTCGGCCCCAGCTAAAGTGCGCTTCGGGAGAATGATAGAACAACCCATTATCCAATTGTATTTCATCAAGGTACAAAACCATTTCCTTCGCGGCCCTATCGATATATTTGGAATCATCTGTAACCCTATATGCCTGAGCCTGTATTGCGGTAATCATGAACATATCATCGATCCAAATACGGGTCTGCCAAGAATAACCTTTGTTTGCCCAGTTTTCCTCTTCTGGCTTAGCATCCTTGGGTAGTATCCATTGGGTGTCTGCATATTTCAATCCCAATTGAAGGTATTTTTGCTTCCCGGTTTGTAGATACAGTTCCAAAGGAACCGCCCCAAAAACATTGTTATCCACATGGTTGGGCTTGGGAATTAAGTTCTTATCCTCATTTAACAAGGGGTGAAAACGATCTTCAAATCGACTAAAAAGCTTATTGTTTTTTGTTGCTTCGGCAAACCACATACCCCCAAGCCAGGTACACACATCTGGATAGGTAATTTGCTTTGGCGGTTTTGGCGGCTTAGTATTTCCGTATTGCGAATGGGAAGTGTTCAGAAACTTTTCAGCAATTCGCATGCCTATCTCCTGGGGCATTTTCCCCTCTGGAAACTTTTTTAAATTGTAATTGCTCTGTCCGGATACCGAAAAAGTAAAAAGTGTAAAAAATAAAATGGTTAGTGTATTAGTATGCATATGGTGTTTTTTATAGTTTATAAATCATTTAATGGTTACTATTTTACTAGAGACCGTAACAGGCCTGGTATCTGAAATTGAAGCGAAACAAGAAATATTCCGTTTCAAATCCTTTGTGGGAATCTCCGCTTCATACCATCCGTTTTTCAAATCGGTTGCGGTAACTATTTCCCAAACTCTTTTTGGCCAATCCTTACCTTCTGGGCTATAACACACATTTGCGCTTTCAAAAGGCACAGGACCTGTAACCTTAAACCGAATTTTGGAATTGCCATTTTTCATTTTTACGGTTTCAATCTTTACAATTTTCGGAAGGGGATTCCCTTTTCCTTTAAGATGGTATTCAAAATAGAGCCGCTCCATGGACAACCAACCTGGCTCCTCCGCTGCTTTTCCCTTAGTTCCTCCTGGAAGTTCTATTTTGTGCGAGTTATTAGGGGCATACAAGTGGTTGGTCTCCCCTTTCATCGACATTAGTGTTTGGGATACTGCAGGAGGGTAGAACCAATTATCATTGGCTGCACCAGCAATAAAAAATGGAGTTCCAATATTTTTGGATACTCTTCCTGCATCCAAGTGCTTTAGCCAGTCCCTACGATCTTTGGCATTCATGTCGTCCAAGTTCTTTTGGAAGGTGGACCCATAATCATAATAACCACTGCCAAAGACAGAAAAGGATGCCGTAACCATTGAATTTGCCAGACCAGATACAAAAGTGGTCAAATAACCGCCCCATGATATTCCAGTTATCCCTATTTTATCGGCCATAATATCTGGTTGGGAATATAGCAGATATAATCCTTGAACAGAAGCGAGTACTGCGGAAAATAAAGTACTAGATTTAACTTCTGGCTTCACTACAAAACGATTTTCGCCATATTTGTATTTTTCCCACGGGCCATGGGACATTGGTATTTTATCAGGATGTGCAACACCTGGTTCATCCAAGACAACTACGATATACCCCTGAGTCGCCCATTTCTTCGCCTTCTCTATTTCGGCATATCCTGCACCTCCGTGCAAGACTAATAATCCCGGGTATTTACCCTCTTGCTCGGGACGTGCAATGGCAGCAAAGATTTCGGCATTTTTCTCATCTCCTGCTTCATGATAGTTGTAAGAATGAAAAATCACCCTTCTAAGTTTTACTCCATTTTCAATTTCTTCACCCAAATCTTTTATAATCATTGGTGATTCACCCGTCAAATAAGGTCCGAACAAATCAGAAGTATTGTTTTGGACCACTGTTTGTGCAGGCATTATCCATATTTGGAAAACTACGAGCCATACGCTTAACATTAGCTTCATGATAGATCCTAGGTTAAATTATTTATTGGGGTTATCGGTCCTGAATGGGCGGGCCGGTAAACCTTCCTTGTTATATAAATTGGTCTCCGGATTATTTCCCCAAGCATATCTAATAAAGGCCGGTTCCTTAATCTGGTCACTTTCTACAATTATTTTATCTCCCATTATTATGGCATTGGCCCAAACAAACTTTTTATCTGTTCCAGCTACGGCAAAACCTTTTACTTCAGGTGTATTATTGGAAGTCACCAGTCCAGATCCTACATTTCGGAAAGAAATCACCGCTTTTCCTCTCTTGAATTTAACAGCTTTAAAGGTGGGTCCGGAGTACACCAAATGTTTCTTACCATAATCCTTGTTCAAGGCTATCAATGCCAAACGCTGCCCCACATCCTGTTTATTCTTAGGGTGGATATCCTCTGCCTCCCCTAGGTCGATAATTACAGCTTCCCCAGTTTTTGGAAGTGTCAACGCACTGGTTTGTGCCTCCCTGAGTTCGGCCCAGGTACTCCTGGTAGGTTTATCATCGATTCTCAAATAATTGGCGAGTTGCACCCAATAAAATGGAAAGTCCACTCCCCATTTTTTACGCCAGTCCTTAATCAAATAAGGGAACAAGGTTCTGTACTGCTGCGACCTACCAACATTGTGTTCTCCCTGATACCAGAGTATCCCTTTTATTTTAAATTGCAGTAATGGATTTATCATAGCGTTGTATAAGAGACCAGGATATAAATTTCGGGCATTTGGCTCATACCCGAACATATCACTGGTAATCCCTTTTCTATAAGTCCAATCGTCTGCCAAGGAATATTTTTTGTTATCAATTTTTAGGAACAAATCTTCTTCAGTGCCCGCAAAACCACCATTACCACCATTATCGTCGAGCCTAACCGCTATAGTGTTGTTGCCCTCCTTTAGAACACCTTTAGTGATTTTATAGCTACGCTCCTCCATGTAGGTCTCCGATTCCCCTACGCTTTTTCCATTGATCCAAACCATGTCTTTTTGGTCTATGGGACCTAGATTGAGGATGCCATCATTTTGGACGGCATTGGCAGGTAATTGGATGGTGGTATAAAACCACACGACCCCGTCAATGTTCTTTAGCTCGGAACGGTCCCATCGCAGGGGCATTTTACACGTCTTATAATCGGAAATGTTAGGTGGAAAAAAATATCCTTCTTCCTTACTGTCATCCTTGATTCCCTTTGCTTCTTGAAATGATTTTTGTGCCGTTTCCTGAGAGGCGACAAACCTAACTGGATCCACGCCAAAAACACCTTCTGGATAGCGTTCCCAATATTCTGCCGGTAGTTTCTTGTAAACTTCCCTATCAGTCCAAGTTTCAATTTGCGTACCTCCCCATGAATTATTAATCAGCGCTATGGGGATACCTGTATCTTCATAGACCTTACGGGCAAAGAAATAACCAACTGCTGAAAACTGCCCCACAGTCTCAGGGTTACATACTGTCCAGGCCCCATCCAAATCCTCCAATGGATCATAGCCCATGTTCCTCTTTACCCTAAAAGAACGAATTTTGGAATAATGGGCCTTAGATATCTCATTTTCAGCATCTTTAACATGTCTAACTGAAAATTCCATGTTGGACTGCCCACTACAGATCCATACGTCACCAATTAAAATATTTTGCAGCACAATCGCATTCTTACCTTGTATACTTAACGAATATGGACCTCCAAAAGCCATGGGTTTTAGGGTTATCTCCCAGTTTCCATTGGTGTCCGCCAAAGTTTTATGTTCCTGTCCGTTGAAAGCGACTTCTACTTTTTCGGCCGCATCCGCTTGGCCCCAAATTTTTACCGGTGTATCCCTTTGAAGCACCATATTGTCACTGAATATATTTGGCAGCACAACTTCTGCCTTGGCAATCAACACGCCACACAAAGCTATAAGCAGGAATACAAGCTTCTTCATTTTCCTATATCTATTGTTCATAAAATGCATCAATTTGCATTAATCACCGGAATGTTTCCTTGCCAATTAACCGTGATTTCTGTTTGACCATCATCAATTTTTAGAATACTATTATCCATATTAATAGACGGACTCTCTATCATTGGCCATTGGCGGTACCCTAACTCTGATTTATTTTTGATTTTTACAACGGGAACCGATTCTGCCATCCCTTTAATACCCTTTCTAGACAAATGTTCAGGCATTTTATTTTCTGGGGCTATTGGCAGCCCTTCCTGATATTGAATCTGTAGTTTCTCCTTTTGACTATCGGTATAAGTAACCCTCATATTCTTCCAATCTATGGAAAGCCGATTTTTATTCAAGGTTCGGCGAAATTTATCGAAGGTACCCGATTCACTTTTACTCCCGAGTTCGAATACAAAACCAGTCTGGGAGTGATCGCTTTTCACAATATTGAAACCATCCAATCCTTTCCCTTTCAAATCGGTCTGTTCATAATAGCTTTTTAAGGGTCTGATCCCGATATAGGTATCTCCTTCCCGAAGAAAGATCCAGCCGTTTTCCTCTACTTTTTCATCTACCGATTTCGGATAGCGCAACATCCCCCTTTTTTTCAGATTATCTGCATGGCCGTCCCGCCAGGCCCATTTGGTCTCACTCGGAGTGTTGACCCATGGATCCTTTTGCGGAATATTAAAGAGTGTGATCACCGTGTTCTTGGAATGAGCGGTCTGTTGAAAGGGGGAGTTGGTCCCCTTATACCAGGTATCCGCGGTGCGATCCAGTTCGTCACCGTCGCTATACCAGTAGGGGTGAAAGCAATTGATATAATTAAATCGGTCCGGGCTATGATAGGAAATGTTAAACCCATTGGCATCGTGGTCGGCATAATCACCCCCGGGTGTCCAGCGAAAATTCCCTGTCCCGATGGCATAGGTCTTGTTGCGAAATACTTTGCGCATCATCCAGTGAGGGACTCCAGTTCCAAAGGGTCCAAAGGAGGAGGCCGAAGTTTTTAGTTCAAACGGGGCAGAATCGTTGGAAGCTAAGCGAAAAAAGACGCTTGGGGGCACCACTCCGGACAGCGCCGCAAAAATAGTATAGCTTGCTTCCTGATAATCGTCAAATTGATCCAACTTCACATTTCCCGTTGCAGGGCCCCAGCCCCACATCAACCAATTGTAATAGGTAGTGGCAGAGATATAACTCTCATCGGAAAGATGATCCTGCTGTGTGTTCATCCTACCATAGGGTGCCAAAATAGTTCCTTCAAAATTGTTCAAGGACAAAAGGGACCATTTATAAAGCATAAACGCTTCGGCTATGGCTTTGACTTCAGGATCCTCGGCATATTCCATTAACATTTCTACTGGGAAGTTCATAACCACTTCATAAGTAGTGGAAAGGTATTCTGCATACCCGTGATCATATACGTCTTTAAAGGTCTTGCGCAAACGCTCCTTCATATCGGCCATCAATTCCGTACTGCTCATGCCATTCGCCCAACGGGCATCGGGGAACAACTGCCCAAAAAGATAGGCACTGGACCACATCATAGTGGCGTGGTTCTCAGTACCATGACCTAAGAAGCCTTCCCCTCCCTGCTTGTCCGATTTAGCCAACTTTTCCAGATCCCTTTTAATCTTTTTCAACTGTTTTTCATTAAAACTGTCCCAGTATCGACAAAGTGCCAAAGCCATCCCAGGAAAGTCGAACATGCTTTGATATCGATTATCCAGGTCGTTGGTAATATAGGTCAATGCCGCCTCGTCGTATGGATCGGATTCAAGACGGGCAATAGCCTTGGGAAGTCCATGTTTTCCCCTTTCAACAAGTGTAACATCCATTAGTGAACTAATAACCTGATTTTTGCGGTCTTTATAAGATGTTAAATCTTGAGCAAAAAGTGTATGCGAAAAGATTACAAATAACACAATAAGATTTTTCATATTTATCTTCTGATATGACATAATAGTGCTAGGCCTAATAATTATATTGGCTTTTTAATGTTGTACCGGGCCATCAGAATAATTAAACTGGTTTGGCCCAATGAATAAAAAAGGTGGGTTTAAGTAAATTATAAGAAAAAGAAGGATCAGCACCTAATGGTGCCGATCCTTCCAAAAGCGTTATTCATCTTCCAAGGGTTGGACTACTACATTTAATTCTTTGACCACGTCCTCCGTCCCATAAACATTGCTTGCCTTGCCAACAAAGGACACCTTATATTCCCCGGCCGTATTGAACTGATATTCATAATCGGTCATTGATGCGGACATGTTCTTAACCAATTTTCCTACGTCTGGAGTAACATGGGTCAAATCAATTGGGCCTGAGATACACCATGCCTCTGCTTCGGTAGCTGTACTGGCGTTGGTAGAACCCGTAATTACAAAATTTGTGGAACTAACCCCCCAATTATAAGAGTTAACAATATTTCTACCAAGCCATCCTGGACTTGTCGTGGTGGAAATCCCATAATTATTAATGGCTGATGTACCATGGTTAGCAATGGTATATGAAGTACTATCTGCTAGATTATTTTTTACCTCAAGGGAAGAAATGGTCCATTTATTTTGAACAGATCCCGGATAAGCTGTATACTTAAAAGCAATATATACCGGTTTATCCGAAAAATCGGACAAATCAATATCCCCAGAACCCTTATTTGAACTATTCGTGGCCCAATCTGCCCGATCGGTAATATTTGACCAGGTGGCCGAAGTGATTCCTTGGGCAACTACTGCACTATCCCTTGTACCCACCATAGCGAGATCTTGTGAAATCAATAATTGAAGAGAAGATTCCTGCGACCCATTGGCCACAGCCGATTTGAAACTTAAAATCGGGGTCCCCTTTTCTGAACTTCGCTCGGAGAATTCATACCTGCTACCTACTTCTCCCGAATAAAAGGTGACAAAGTCGGCATTGCCCGTAAGTTGAAATTGAGCGAGCTCACCTTCCACATAATTGGTTTTTTCAATGGAAACGTCAAGTGTTGGAATTTCTACACTATCATCTTGGCATGCGGTAAGAAAAGCGCTTGCCAGTACTAGAATCGAATATATTTTTTTCATATCTCTTTAGTCTTTAAAATTATAATTACCACCCTGGGTTTTGGGTCAATAATGGGTCAAGCGAAAGTTCCCTTACCGGAATAGGCAGGTAATAATCCCTTTCAGAAATATTTACCCCTGCACGATTAAAAGTAATGTGAGTTACACTGTTCGCATTATTATAATCGACCATTTCTCTCATTTCCTCAACTAAAATGCCCCAACGGATCAGATCCATTCTACGAAAACCTTCAAAACACAATTCTGTATATCGTTCATCCTGAATAATATCTAGAAATTCCTCCTTAGATGTAATATTTTCTATTTCCGAAACTTGGGCCCTATTCCGTACCCGATTTAGATATTGATGCGCTTTGGGTGTTGGGCCATTCAACTCATTTTCGGCCTCGGCGGCCATTAACAACACATCTGAAAAGCGCAACACCGGGTTGTTGGTAGAGTTGTAATTTTTTATTTTATCCACTTCCAATTCATATTCCCTTCTAAATTTACCAATCCGCCTATATAATACCTTATTAGGGTCTTCATAAGTGTCCCCATAAACCTCGGTCCAATACTCCCTTTCCGGAGGATCTGAATTACGAATAAACTGATAATCTGCTATGCACCAATCCCTACGCACATCCTGGTATTCCTCATTGTACTCAAATGCATTAAATAATTTGGGGTGTAATCTGTATCGTGCGCCGGAAAATCCATATTGCGTAAGCTGTTGTGGAATGCCATTATGATTCCCCAAATCTCCAATTTCGGACGACCCAAAGACTCCTGATGCCCCGTCGGTAAAATGACCTATTTCGAAGATACTTTCTTTAGTTTCATACTTATCCTGAATAAGGTTGATAAATACTTGTGCATAATCCGGGTTGAGGTCATGTAACCCAGAGTTGATTACTTTCTCGGCCCAGAATAGGGCATTATCATAATATTCCCTTATTTGTTCTGCAGATTTATCTTTTCGGTTAAGAAATCCGGCCCTATATAAACTTACTCTCGCCAATATTCCCTGCACTGCCGATTTCGTAACTCGCTCAGCATAGGAATAATCAGAAATAGGATTCACCAAGGATTCTGCTTCTACCATTTCGGCATAGATAAAATCATAAACTTCAGAGGCATCGGTACGTGCAAAACTCACATCGTTGGCAGATTCAGTGGGCTCGATTTTTAACGGCACATCACCATAATTTTGAACCAACATAAAGTAATAAAATGCTCGAAGAAATTTTGCCTCGCCAATTGTAACATTCCTTTGACTTTCGTCCATATCCGCACCATTGATATTCTTAAGCAGAATATTAGCCCTTTCAATGCCGGTATACAATTCCTTCCAAATAATACTCACATACCTATCGCTTGCGGAATAATCATATACTGCTATGGAAGGACTTGTACTTCCCCAGAACTGGTCAGTCGCATCAAAGATGGACGAGAGACAATCCCCTCCACCAAATATATAATTGGAACCCATTTTATCGTACACACCATTCAGCGCGTATTCCACCTCTGTTTCATTGCTATAATAGCTAAGAGAAGTGGCATAATCCGTTGGCTCCGTATCTAGTTTGACACAAGAGATCATTAAACCCACAAGGAGTATGTGAATAGAATATATATATTTTTTCATAGTATTAAAACTTAGTTTGATTAACCTTAAAATTTTACATTAATTCCAGTGATTAGTGTTCTCTGTCTTGGATAAGGAGAGAAATCAAAGCCTGGGGTCAAAGCTGAATTCCGTGTAGAAACTTCAGGATCAATACCTGAATATTCGGTCCAAGTAATTAAATTTTGAGCGGAAATGTAGGTCCTGAATGATTGGATCCCCAATTCTTTCAAAAATTGCGAAGGAATGGTATACCCCAATGAAGCAGTCTTCAACCTAAGAAAGGAGCCATCTTCAATAATTCTACTGGAATATAAGGCAGGCTCTCCTTTTGCCCTTGGAATATCAGACGTTTGGTTTTCCTCGGTCCAACGATCTGTATAGCTAGCATATTGGTTTCTACCCGTTAGGAAGGTGCCTTCGAAAAGCACGCGATTGGCATTCATTATTTCATTGCCGTAGGAGAATTGGAAAAAGATACTTAAATCGAGGTTTTTATAGTTGAAGGTATTGTTAAAACCGCCAACGAAATCAGGATTAGGGTTTCCCATAACGGTATAGTCGTTCAAACTAATATTACCATCCCCATCTATATCGGTGTACTTCGCATAACCTGGTAAAATATTGGACCGTGCACTTCCGTTGGCTGGAACCCCCTCCTTTAACACATAGTTTCCGTTGGTCAACTGGTCAAAGTCCTCGTATTGGTAAACCCCTTCATACAAAACACCATAGAACATGGCTACCGGCCCACCTACTTTCGCAATGTAACCTGGATTGCCGTTATATACTGCAGATGTGGTAGAAGTCAATGAGGTTTGGTTCTCAACCAAAGACAATACCTTACTACGGTTAAATGAAATATTAAAATCTGACTTCCAGGTAAAATGTTCACTGTCCAAGTTAACAGTATTTAAAGCCAGTTCAACTCCTTGGTTGGACACGGAACCTATGTTTTTAAAGGCGGTGGTGAACCCGGTAGCGTAAGGCAATTGGGCGTTTAGCAACAGGTCTTTCGTTTCCTTATAATAGTAATCTCCCGTAAAGGAAAGCCTGTTGTCAAAAAACCCAAGGTCAAGACCAAAGTTCAATTGAGCGGTGGACTCCCATTGAAGATCGGCATTGTCCAAGCCAGACACAAAGGTTCCACGACTAGGATTTTCATTTCCAAAGGAATATCCCGTCCAGTTTGCAGTGCCTATTCCCGATAAATAAGCAAAATCACTCACCCGGTTGTTTCCGGTCACCCCATATCCAATCCTGACCTTGGCATTTGAAACAAATTCAAGCGGCTTCATAAAACTCTCTTGGCTCAGGCGATAGGCGAATGCGGCCGAAGGAAAATATCCCCACCGATTATTGGGTGAAAACTTAGACGAACCATCTCCACGGATCGTAGCGGTAAAAATATATTTGGATTTAAAATCGTAATTGAGGCGTGCAAAAAAGGATTGTAACGCCCAGTTGGAAGAGTATGCCCATAACCTGGTAGGGGTACCTACATCTAGACCACTAAGACCCAATTCTTCATCGGTAATTTGAACAGATTCCCCGCCAAACATAGAACTTTTATTCTTTTGTTGTGAATAACCAGCCAAGACGGTCAGTGAATGTGCTTTGTTAAACCTATTTGAATACGTTAGAAGGTTTTCATTGGAGAATGTTGTACTTCGGTAATACTGTTGGTATCCGTTCGGACCACGAGACTGTGGATGACTGGGTCCTCCGTTACGGGTTTTTGAGTTATAGAATGCATTGCTTTGCCTTAAATTGTCACTGGCTCCGCCCGTAACTCTAAATTTCAACCCTTTTATTATACTCCATTCCAGTGAACCATTCCCTAATAAATTCTGGGAAATGGTTTCCCGCAGCACATTTTCAGCTTCGAGTACAGGGTTAACCCGATAATCTGTTGCAGGATTAACTTCTGGATCTGTTAGTTCCTCTTCAAGATCTACTTCAAATCCAGTAGCAACCGGACGATAACTCCAGATACTGTACATTAAGCTGGCGGTGGAAGATCCCCCATTGTTTGTGGCAATGACCCCATAGTTTTTGGTATTGCTGTAATTCACGTTGACCCGAGCTTTCAATTTTCTAGTAATTTCTTGATCCAATGAGATTCTTCCCTGATACCGCTCAAACCCGGTATTTATGAATATCCCCTCTTGCTCCAAATAAGATCCGGACGCATAATACTTTGTTTTTCCGGTTCCTCCGGAAACTGATAAATTATTGCTCTGCATAGAGGCGGTACGCAATACTTTATCATACCAATCAATCTTTTCATAGGTTTTATAATCCTCCAATGTTCTACCCGGTTTTTCCAAATAAACATAAGGTGAATTTACTGGATCAATCTCCAACTGTAAAACAGCAAAATCATATGGATCCATGGTTTCAATCCTTTTGATATCATCTTGCAACCCGTAATACCTGTCAAAATTTATAGTCGGGACCCCTTCTTTACCACTTTTCGTGGTAATCATAATTACACCATTAGCCCCACGCGCCCCATAAATTGCTGTTGCAGAAGCATCCTTTAATATGTCTATGGATTCTATGTCCGAAGGATTGATCGAATTGTTATCATTGTCTTCCAAGGGGAAGCCATCAACAACATATAGCGGAGAATTGTTCTGCGTTAATGAGTTCCCCCCTCTGATCACAATTTCAGGAAGCGTTCCAGGTTGACCATCGCCTGAGATTACCGAAACACCCGCAACTCGCCCAGCCAGAGCATCATCAAAAGATGTGACTGGTGCTTTGGTCATTTCTTCAATCTTTACGCTACCCACACTACCGGTCAAATCACTTTTTTTCACGGTGCCATAACCCACAACGACTACCTCGTCCAGGCTAGAAGCGTTTTCCATTAGTTTTATGGAAATATTTGCTTCACCATTTACAGGTATCTCTTTAGTAGTGAAACCTACATAGGAAATTACCAAAATAGAAGACTCATTGGTTACGGAAATGAAAAAATTTCCATCAAAATCCGCTTGAGTACCATTTGTTGTACCCTTTTCCACAATACTAGCCCCAGGTAAAGGAACACCTTCCTTATCTGTCACAGTACCATTGACCTGATATTGCTTATTTTGAATTAATAATTTGTTTGGACCGCTATTGGAAAAATTAGCCTGTTTTTTCTTAACGACTATAGTGCCGCCTTCCGTAAAATTATACGTAAAACTTATGGGTGACAAGCATTTGTCCAAAAGCGCCCCTGCCTTGATAACCCCCTTTTTTAGGTCGATATTCGGGGCAGTTTTTATAAGGTCATGCCTATAAATAAACTTATAATCAGTTTGTTTATTGATCAGCCGAAATGCTTGTCTTACGCTCAATGTCATATCGGCATCTACAATAATCTCAGCATCTTGGGCCTCACCATTTAGGGGACTGAGTGCAAATGAAATCGCACAAAACAAGAAAATAATGGATTTCATAAAAAAGTGTAAAAGAACTTTGCCCAACGGACAAGGTGGTCGTTTGGTTAATTTAAATTTCATAAATTTGTAATGGTTTAGTTAAACATTGTTTTAATTGATCTACTTGGAAAAAGGCTATTGCTGTAGAAGGTGCTGGCCTTTTCCTTTTTTATTTAATAATAATTGTTTTATCGTTGATTTCAAATTGTAACTGCCCCTCGCTGGTAGCCTCAATAAACATTAGGATATCCTCTACTGCCTCTGTTCTTTCCAGTATCCCCGTAAAGACAAACTTCTTTTGTTTGGCATTCCCAAATACGACCTCGGTATCATACCATCTCGAAAGGACTGTCATTATTTCCTCCAAGGGTTTTTCATTAAAGCTAAACAATCCGTTGACCCATGAGATTTCTTGGGACACATCAATTTCTTCGATATCTATTTTATCACTTTCATAGTTAATTGTGGCCTGTTGGTTGGGTACAAGAGTTTCACTATCTTCTCCATTCTTAATTCTAATTTTCCCCTCAACCAAGGTAGTGGCCATTATCTGGTCATTATTATAGGCCCTAATATTAAATTCAGTACCCAACACATCTATTTCTTGAGTTTTTGTAAGCACATGAAATGCAGCCCCCTTGTGGGAGGTACTTGGCGAAACCTTAAAATAGGCCTCGCCATATAGTAGTTCCACCTTGCGGGTAGAACCGTCCTTAAATGTTACCGGATATTTTAATTTGGTTTCAGAATTTAACCAAACTTCCGTACCATCGGATAACTGGACAAAGAACTGACCTCCCCTTGGTATAGTCAAGTAATTATAAGACTGTTCTTTTTCGACAACATCAGTTTGCCCTTTTTCGGCATATACCAATTCTTCCCCATTGCTACTGACTTTTCCTGTTTGAAATTTTTTCCCTTTTTCCAGGGCCACTTCATCACCATTTTCCAAGGTAAGAATAGCCTTATCGGTACCTGCAACAATTAAATGGGGTCGTTCCTCACCTACTGGGCCATCTGCCCCGTCGGTGTTATACAACAGGTAAAAGGCCATACTCAACATCAGCAGTACAGAAGCGGCCACGGCAATTCTCTTATATATGTTTATCCTTTTTATGCGCTTGCTCTTTTTTAGCCTTGCTTTAATAGACTTTTTGGCATTGTCAAGATTGAATTCTGTCATAGAAAGTTTACTTAGGTATTGGGTTTTAACAAAACTATTAAAGACTTGTCCGCACTCGTCATTCTTAAGTAGGTCTTCCAATTTTTCCAACTCTGAAAGATTTGCTTCTTTATTTAAAAACTTAACGATTAATTTTTCTAATTCAGCCATTTAATATTCAATAATTCCTTCCTAATACGTTTCATTTTTTAATACCCCTCTATTTTTTTATGATTTTTTTTAGATATTCACTATTATTGCCAACTGATATTAAGAATTACTTATTTTAATGGACAATAAGAAAAACTTGTTTTTGGCCCAAAGATTAATTTCAGGCGACCCAAAAGCCTATGATTTATTGATGGAATTTTATTACCAGAATTTGTGTGCTTATGCCCAATCACTGTGTCAAGACCATGCCTTGGCCGAGGATATTGTTCAAAACGTATTTGTTAAGATGTGGGATAAGAGAAAAAAAATTAATCCAGACTTATCCATCAAGAGTTATTTATATAAATCGGTCTATAATGAGTTTATTGATCAATACAGAAAAAATAAACCCGTGATATATCTGGAGAAAAAATATTATGAGGCCATTGATTTGGTAGTTGACATAGAGCCGGAAGAACTGGACAACTTAATAAAATTAATGAATATTGAGATCGAGAATTTGCCTTCAAAATGCAAGGAAATATTTTTAATGAACAAAAAGGAAGGCCTTACTCATACTGAAATCTCCGAATATCTTAATATCTCCACAAAAACTGTGGAAGGCCATATTACACGGGCCTTTAAAATCCTTACCGAAAAATTGGGCACAAAAATGGAAGCTGT
Organism: Arenibacter algicola; assembly: GCF_018860365.1. Classification (GTDB taxonomy): domain Bacteria; phylum Bacteroidota; class Bacteroidia; order Flavobacteriales; family Flavobacteriaceae; genus Arenibacter; species Arenibacter algicola_B. The sequence continues at coordinate 78,826 of NZ_JAHKPO010000022.1, read as the reverse complement.
ACTTTTTTTACTCTTTGGTTTTAACAAAAAAAAGGGACAGACGTCCTTAAGATAATGTAATTTAATTTTACCTAGCTGTTAGATGGATTGTTGAACTATTCTGGTTTCACCATTATTAAAGTTGCGATTATTCCATTTTTCGATTCCCCCAAATTCTTCAATGGGAAACAAAAAGTTATTCCATAAATTTCTTGGTTTAACAATACTATGAAATTGGCGTTGGAGGCTTTCCTTGTAAAGCCTCCCTCAAGGCCCAAAGAGCCAGCCCAGCGTACGAGTCAATCCTTTTCCCTCGCAATTTTGACTTCAACTTAAATTCGCTCACACATTTTTTCCTTTAGACGCAATACTTATATTGATAGAGCCCGTGTAGCCGAATATTTTTTTACATATTGTCTTGTTATTCCTTTAAACAAAATTGACTATGAAAGTTAAACAGTTTAAATACGACCCCTTAGCACATTATTCCTATGCCCTAATCAGTGATGGGGAAATGGCAATCATAGATCCAGAGCGCAATCCTTTCCAGTATTACGCTTTTGCCAAGACCAATAAAGCCAAAATCATTGCGGTCATTGAGACCCATCCACATGCCGATTTTGTGAGTTCGCATTGGCAAATTCACCAAGAAACCGGGGCAACCATCTACAACAGTAAAAAATTGGGAGCGGATTATCCGCATAAACCCTTTGATGAAGGGGACTCCATTAAAATTGGACAAACAGCCCTTAGTGCCATCAACACCCCCGGCCATTCGCCGGACAGTATTACCATAGTTGCGAAAGAAGGAAAGGGAACCATATTGTTTACAGGCGACACCTTGCTTATTGGCGATGTAGGCCGACCTGACCTTCGTGAAAAAGCCGGCAATATGAAGTCCAAACGCCAAGAAATGGCCGAATCCGTGTACCATACCGTACAGCATAAGTTCAAAAATTTGCCCGATGAGGCCATCATTTACCCTGCCCATGGTGCCGGTTCGCTATGTGGAAAGAGCCAATCCGATGCCAGCAGCAGCACCTTGGGGAATGAGCGTAGGGACAATTGGGCATTTAAGAAACAGACACAAGAACAATTTATAAACGAGTTGCTAGATAGCCAGCCCTTTATTCCTTCTTATTTTGGGTACAACGTGGACGTGAACAGGCAGGGCGCGGCAATGCTTCGTACTGCTATTGCTGAAGTACCCTTTAAACTGAATACCTCCGTTGAAGGATTGATTGTGGATGTGCGCCAGGAATCCGCTTTTAAAAAAGGACACCTAAAAGGAAGCATCAACATTCAGGCTTCCTCTGAAGACGCTCCCTTTGAAACTTGGTTGGGTGCCATCATAAAACCAGAGGAAAAATTCAGCTTGGCCATAGACGTTCCAAATGATTTGGAAACAGTCTTGCAACGAGTGGCAAAAATTGGATATGAAAAGCAACTCCAAATGGTATTGACCCTTCCCAAAGAAAACCTGGTTAAAACACCTCTATTGGATCTTCAGGATTTTAAAAACAATCCCGACCACTATACCATCGTAGACATTCGCAACGAGAGCGAGGTGGCCGAGGGCAAAATCTTTAACAGTGCATTGACCCATCCTTTGAACCAATTGCGGGAAACAGCAGCCAAAATCCCCTCCAACAAACCCATTGTGGTGCACTGTGGCGGCGGTTATCGTAGTGCGGCAGGAAGTAGCATTCTAGAAAGCCAATTAAATGGTGCTACCGTTTTTGATCTGAGCGATGATGTGACCCAGTTTAAGGATTGATGATAAAAAAGAGCTCCCTGGCATTAATAACTTACGGGGTTTGGAGGTTAGTATCCAACAGAAAAGGAACAATAGTTTCCCATTGTTCCTTTTGCTACCAACTCACATCAGCTTTTTTAATTAGTTGGGATTGTCCATTACAAACTTGAAAATTTCATTTTCCTTTAACTGTATGGTTTTTTTCAATGTACCGTATGAAACAGTAATTTCTTGTTCCTCAGGTGCCAGGATATTGGCATAAATTAGTTGTCCATTTTCCCATTTCATATCTACGGTTATGTCTCCCCTTGCCTTAAGCCCATTTACACTGCCCGTTGGCCAGGCTTTAGGTAAGGCCGGTAATAACTCTATGGCTCCGGCATGACTTTGTAAAAGCATTTCTGCTACTCCTGCGGTGGTTCCAAAATTAGCGTCCATTTGAAAAGGCGGATGCAGTCCAAATAAATTAGCAGCAGTACTTTTGCTGAGGACGGTTTCCAAACTACTCTTGGCTTTATCACCATTGCCCAAACGCGCGTATTGGTTAATGAGCCAGGCTGCACTCCATCCCGTACCTCCCCCACCATTGGCAATTCTATAATCCAAGGATTTCCCAGCGGCTGCTGCAAGATCGGGAGTCTCTATCCTACTGATTTGATTTCCAGGGTGAAGGGCAAATAGGTGTGAAATGTGCCTATGCCCCGGTTCTACTTCCTCAAATTCCTCTGCCCATTCCATTAAACGGCCATCACTGCCTATTTTTGGTCCTAAAAGGGAATTCCTTGCTTGGCTTACCTTTTGTACATAGGAGTCGCTTATTCCAAGTTCTTTGGAAGAATTAAGAAAATCGGTAAAAAGTTGCCAGATTACTTGTTGATCATGGGCAGGTCCCATGCTGATCTGACTTCGACTGCCATCTGGCGCGATAAAGGTATTTTCAGGGGAAACTGCAGGTCCGGATACCAACTTCCCTGTTTTGGGATCTTCTACCAACCAGTCCATATAGAATTCAACCGAGCCTTTTAAAACAGGATACATCCGTTTTAAAAAATCCTTGTCCTTTGAAAAATTATAATGCTCTGCAATATGGGTACTTAACCATGCACCGCCACCAGCATGCATTCCCCAAGAGGCGCTTTCCCCAGGAGAAGTATAGCCCCAAACATTGGTGATGGGGTGAAGCACCCACCCACTATTGTGATATTGTACCTCAGCAGTCCTTTCGCCCGAAGGCACCAAGGAGGTTATTAAATTGAACAATGGCATGTGCAATTCCGATAGATTAGTAGTCTCTGCCAACCAATAGTTCATCTGTACATTTATATCGGTATGGTAGTCGCCATTCCATGGAGTTTGAATTTTATTGGCCCAAATCCCCTGCAAATTGGCGGGTAGCGTACCTGGTCTGGAAGAGGAGATCAAAAGGTATCGCCCGTACTGAAACATTAATTCCTCCAAGTGTGGGTCGTTTTTGGTCTCCTTATACCTTTCCAATCTGGTTCCTGTAGGCATTGGAGTTATAGGGTCTGGAGTAATATCCAAACTTACTCGCTTAAAGTAGTTTTGATATTCCTGGGTATGATCTAATAATAGCTGATCAAAAGATTTGGCCAAGGCCTTATTTATATTGGCTTCAGTAATATTTATATAATCCCGGCCATTATAATTTGGCGGGTCTAAAACATAATCTGTTGAGGCTGATAAATATAGAGTGACTTCATCCGCATTTTCAACTACCAGTCTATCACCTACATATTGCAAAGCACCTTTTTTATTGGCGCCTTTTAGTCGGGTCATATATTGCAATCCATCTTGTCCCTTACCGTTGGGCAATGCCCCTGACATGATCAACTGCTCATCTTCAGAATAAGTTTTAAAATTCTCAGGCCGGTCCATAGTAGCATTGAAGGAAATTTGACCTGGTTTATCCGCTGTAAATCGAACTATCATAACCTGATCGGGATAGCTGGTAAAGATTTCCCTTTTGTAATTCACCCCATTTTGGGTATAGCTTATGCGTACTATGGCATCATCAAGATCCAACTCCCTATGGTAGTTTTCATATGGCTCTTTTTGTCCATTATCTATCCAAAGGTCTCCCAAGGTTTGAAAGCATCCAAAAGGAACTTCGGCCCCATTCCCATGCCCAGAGCCCTCTCCTTTGCAGATCTGTGTACTATTGGTAAGTTCGGTAGCTTCTTTGTAATTGCCATTGAACAATAGCTCTCGAATTTTTGCCTGAGCGGCAAATGCCTCTGGATTATCATTATCATCCGGACTACCGGACCACATACTTTCTTCATTCAATTGGATTCGCTCCAAATTAACATCTCCAAACACCATTGCCCCAAAGGATCCGTTGCCCAAGGGGAGCGCCTTTAGCCATTCCGCATCGTCTTTCCAACCATTTGGATTGTCCTTCACAGTTGCCAAGGCCGGTTCATCATACCATATTTTCAGGGGTTCCCGCGGCGATTCCTTTTTTTCGGTGCTGCATGATGTGATCAATAATAAAATACTAAGTATTACAGTGGTATGCTTCATTACTGGGATTGTTATTGAATATTTTGGTTTAATATATTGTAAATTCTTGGGTTTGTTCTTTCGGTTCTTTGTCGTTATTTAAAGTACATTCCGCTTTAAAACAGAAGTCTATTTTGTAATAAGTTGCAATTTGTTTTTGGCATCATACTTTATTTGTGACCTTTTCATACCCTTGGTCTGGATCATAGTTTCCATTCCATTGGTATCCATAACATTCGACCGAATACTAACATCCTCACAGTGTTCCAAAAAAAACATGGGCTGAGTACTAATAGGAAAAATATCCTGGTCTCCTTTCAGCACCTTGTTGCGTTCAAAAGTAATATTCTTCGTGGCTCTAGCAAACAATAATGGGGGGCCAAAAAGCGTGAACTCATTATCTACAATACTAATATTGGAATGAACATATTGATTCTTTACAAAACTATGGGTCTCCGGCATAATGGCAATGGGATAGGTATTGGGAAAGGAATTGTAACCACATTCAATAAATTTATTATTACTGATCGTAAGGTCCTTTACCGCTCCCGATTCATACCACGAATTACAGTCGTTGGCAATAAGAATAGCATGCATGCCGGTTCTAAAAAAAGTATTACCCTCTATCACTACCTTTTTTCGGGTTGTAACTAGAAGTCCTCGTGTATTGGTATGTTCAAATCTATTGTTCCTCACTACTAATTCAGGGGTTTTGGTGAGGTTTTCCACACAATGCTTCTCTTTCAATTCCTTTGGCACCGAGCGGTCCAATTGCAGTTCCAGCTCCCTATCCGACAGTTTTGTCACCTTTTTTACCACTGCATTTTCATATACCAAAAGATTCTCATTGTCCACATAGCCAATGGAATCCCCTGCTTCAAAGGCCATCAAGTTCCATGTCTGGTGGTGCATAAACCGCACTTTTATCCTATCCCCTTCGTGGCCGACCACTCGCAAATGGGTCCCATGAACATTTACGGGGTCGTCATGAGATCCTGAAAAAAGACTGTTTTCTATGGAAATTTTACCATAGCAACCGGAAAAATGAAGAAAATCGGCAAAACCGGCAATAATCCTTCCTGTTTCGGACCTAGGTTTCGCTCTAAGACCATTTACGGAAATGTTCTTCGAAAATTGGCTTACCATCCCCAAACCATGCATGTAATGAAAGCCTATGTTCTCAAAGGTTAAATTCTCTGAAAAATGATTGAGTACGCCCAAACAATCGCGGTAGGTATCCCGCATCGTTAAAACATCACCCTTTGCTAATCCCACATTAGTGAAATCTCCTCGGAATTGAATTTGGCCATTCCCAAGGTCCGTAGCAACGGCATTTTCAAAAGCCGGGTTCCTAAAATAATACATTGCTTCCTGGTCTGGGTCAAATTTGATAGTATGTAATTTCCCTGATTTCCAGCCCTCGCCATACCACACCACTTTTTGATCGATAACTGAATAGCGAGAATCTCGATGAACTTTCACCAAGGCAAAATCATCTGTCACCTCCAATATCGTGAATTCGGACATGGAAGGCCGCTCATAATCGAAACCTATATTTTTTACCGTAATATTCCGGCTATTAATATTCGCCAGATGTACCATTTTACCATGGCTCATGATGATAGTTTCAAGCCCTTCCAAGGTAATGTTACTCATATTCTCCAATAGAATACCCACATTTTTAACCTTGCTCAGAGAGTCGGACTCGGTAGCATTGGAAACATAAAGCTCCCTTTTGGCAGCTTCGGCAGGCCATAGGTCGATACGCCCTTTTGGAAATCGCACTACGGCAGATTCATATTTCGCGGCATCGGCCAAAGCTCGGGTAATTGCCGGTACTGCATCCTGAAAGGAATTGGCCCTAACCCCATAATCCTTGAGGTCTATTATCTGTTGGGCACTTAAAACACTGGTAAAACAGAGCATTAAGAAAATAAAACTGAATCGCATAAAATTTAATAATTGAGTATTGGCAGATTTTATATTCATAAACTGCAATGATAAGATTTTACTCCAAATATAGTAAGCCTCCCTTAGGCGGTATCATCGAAATTTCGAATTTTGTGATTTCAGGGGTATATAATTTTACTTTTTTTACATCAAACGCCAAGGCCTTTAAATCAATGTGCTATTCCCGGCAACATTTGTTGCCAAACTTCTTCAATTTCGGTTCCTACTGTAGATTTCTTAGTCTTCTCCCAATAGCTCGTATTTTCAAGTTTTAGTGCCAAAGTTGTAGTGATAAAGCTCTGTGTCCATCCTGTTAGGGTTCCCCAAGCACCCCAGCCATGGTCGGCATTGGAACCATAATATTCCCAATCTTCGAAATCGAAGGCACGAAACCAACAGCCATCCAGATCTGCCCTTCCAGTAGAGGTGCTTTGAATACGAACCAGAAAATCTGCCAGTTTGTCGATAGCTGTCAGATATCTTTGTTCCTGTGTTGCCTGTGCAGCTTCGTTCAGAGCAAAAAACGCAAAGTTTGTGGTATAGAGCATATCTGCCACTGGGTCTCCATTAATATGAATTACGGGAGCTTCAGCATGCCCATAGCTTTCGTTGGACTTTGGCGCACCGTATCTTCCATTATCACCAATTCCCAATTCTTCCCTAAATGCCCCAGAGTCTACCTGATGTTCCAATAGATCATCGCATATTAAATGGAGCCAATCCCTGTGTTGTTTTGTATCTTCGGCTCGCACCAGCCACGCAAGTGGCAGAATCATCCGAGCACGTTCCTGTTGGAGCCCATTGGTCCATAACCAATTTGCTGGGTAGTTTTCCATAGTAATGGAAATAGCTCTCTTGGCTTTGTCCAACAAAGGTGTGTAGCCTGTCTTATCGTACAACCAGAGATAGGTGGCCCAAATCCATGACTCGTAGTGTGGGGCAATATTTTCCAGATCCCTTTCCATGAGTACCTGCCAAGTGGTTTGGTCTATATCTTTACCATTTAACGCTCCTTTTCGAAACCCTTTATAGCCAGAGGTCCGGAAATTGGCCAGAATCAGTTCCAATATCTGCTTGTCCCATTTGGGATTCATCATCGTCTGTGCCGCCAGTACCGAACCAAGGATCACACGGGCATTGTCATCACCATAATATCGATGTTTATTCGTATCAGCCCATCCTATCAGTCCATAGGAAGATTGCTTTGGATCTATACTACTGATAGTTTTGAAGGTTTCCGAATTATATACAAAATCCATTAGGTTGGTGGCGGTTTCCAAATATTTAGAATTTTGTTTTATCCCGTTCGCGGTTGCCAAAGTCATTGCGGTCTCGGCTACACAATCGGCACGGAGCCAATATCGGTATTGTTGGCTCCCATCGGGGTTAATATAGGAGTAGTGGCCTTCCATAACACCCAATGAACCATCTCCCGAAGGCAGTGATAGATCCATTGGAGGGCCGACAGGTAATTTTAAAGTATCGATACTGCGCCACTGATCTTTCCATTCCGGATGAATGAGAAACCTGGCCTTATCGTACCACTCCGCACCGCGATCTACCGCGGTGCGATAGTCATCCAAGGAAATAGCTGTCGAAGCATCGAAGGTTGGCCGTACTATGGGTTCCCATTGTATAGCTTTTTCTTTAATATCTATACCCAAGTGGGACAGGATTCCTCCTATAGCGTTCCGCCATGCATTATGGGGAGAATACCGACTTTTGTTGAAATCGCTCAACTTGGTGGTCGATACCAACACATCCCCATCTTCAAATAAAATGGGGGAATTTGGGGTGTTTTCAAGACCATAAACGGCTGTTTTAAACCCCGCTACCTTGGCTCCGTTCAGGTGGGAGGCCCTTGCAGGCACATTTACATATTTATAAAGACCTGCATCCAAGATCATTAACGGTTTAAGATGCTCTCCAAAAAAGTCAGAAGTGACCACCAATCGTTCTTTTTCGGTAGATTTTATTTCTCCCGTAGCTTCGGTCGACAAACGGTCTGGAAACTCTACATAGACCTTCAGCTTCTTTTCCTTGGCCTTTTTATAGAAACTCGCGGGTAGTACGGTCTTTTGATCGGGATAGTTTTTAGCGAAAATCAATAGTCTCTGACCATTTAAAGTACCATCTAGAGCTTTATCAATATTTTCATAACGCTTTACCTCATATTCGCTGGACAATAGTAATTGGTACAAATTATTATCTTCATCACAATAAATATTTATAGTATTATTTTGTAAAGGATTAACTATCGAAGTATTGTTATCGGCTGATATTGCCTTGCATGACATTGTTAAAATATTTAAAGCCATAACAGCCAGTAGTCCTAATTTTGCACTCATAACCTATTACTATTTTTAAATCACTTAATTAGTCTATTCCGCCCCAATATACTTCTAAATTGATGTTTTGTACACTGAATCCTTAAACTTGATGGCCTTGACAAATTCTTAAAGCATTGCGCCTGCCCAAACAGAGCAAAGTCCATTATCTTCCGTTTTAGTTAAGCATGCCGTCCTCCCTGCTATAGTACATTTATTTTCACGCTTGTATTCTTGAAATTTAGTCTTTTACAAATAGATGGAAATCATTGTTTTTGAAAACACCTAAAATGATGGCAACTAGTAGCAGTTGGCTGTAATATTATGGTTATACAACAAAAAAGGAACAGTGGTTTCCCTTTGTTCCTTTTAAAATAAATTAACTTGTACTATTATGAGACCAGCTAAAATTAAATAAGAAAATTAGCTACTGCTTCATTTCTGACCGCACCGATTTTATCCAGGAATTATGTAACTGTAACAATTCGTTCATCTTCTTTGGATCGGACTTGGCCAAATTTTTCTTTTCACCAATGTCATTTTCCAGATTCACCAAGTATAATTTTTCCAAATCGATTTTCTTCCCTTCAACAACAGGTTCTTTTACATTGCCAATAAGTTTCCATGAACCTTTGCGAACAGCCCATTGGGCCGTTTTATCGTCATAACTCCCCAATTGCCAGTGCACTACCTCATGACCTGATTCCTTTTTATTATCCAGAATAATGGGCATAAGACTTTTTCCATCCAAATTATCGGGAACTTTGGACTTGGTCAATTCCGCGATAGTAGTAAACCAATCCATCTCCATACTCAACTGATCGCGAACTTCATTTGCAGGAATAATTCCCGGATAACGGATTATGGCCGGCACACGGATACCCCCTTCGAACAAACTGAATTTACTTCCCCTATACGGACCGGCATTACCACCTCCCCAAAATGCCCTTTCCTCCAAGGAATGCCCGTGATCTGATTGAAAAATAACAATGGTGTTATCCGCTATACCCATCTCGTCCAGATAATCCAGAACATTCCCAATTTTCTCATCCGTGTTGGACACAAAAGCAGCATATTCCTTTCTGGGCGTTGGAAGATCCTTGTAATAGTCCAACCACTTTGTAGTTCCTTGGTAGGGATAATGCGGCGCATTAAACGCCCAATAAATAAAAAACGGCTTATCCTGTGTATGGTTGATAACCTGTTTGACCTCTTCCACCATTAAATCGGAAAAATGCTGGCCATCATAATATACCTCCTCTGAATTTCTATACAGGTCGTGCTTGTTGGGCCCGTCCCAATAAAAGGTATGGGAATAATTATCAATGCAGCCTCGCTGATGTCCAAAAAAATAATCGAACCCCTGTCCGTTGGGCAAATTCTGTTCCCTATGTCCCAGGTGCCACTTACCAATCAGGGCCGTATAATAGCCATTGGGCTTAAGCATCTCCGCCATAGTGATCTGCTCCGTAGGCAATCCATGTTCACCACTTCTTTGTGCACGTTCAGGTATAGGGACATTTCCCTCCAGCCCAGCCCGCAAATTGGTCTTCCCGGTCATAAGGGCGGCACGTGATGGTGAACATACCGGTGCACCAGCATAGAATTGGGTAAACCTTACACCTTCCTTCGCCAACCTATCCATATTTGGGGTATGCAGGTCGGTTGCCCCATAACTATTCAAATCTATGGAGCCCTGGTCATCGGTCAAAATTACAATGACGTTGGGTCTGCTTTTCACTGGAATTTGGGAAAAAACTCCTTGGTGAAAAATTAAAAAAAGCAATGCCAATTCAATGCCTATTAATTTTTTAAATACGCTCATTTGGTTTATTTAAAATTTAGTGGTGTATAAAGATTGTAAAAAATAAATAAACTCGTACCATGAAATGAAGATTTGTTAATGTGCTCAATACCAAATCATATATTTATGGAATTATGTGTGATACAAAAGATGGAGAACGGTTTTCCTGATTCCCTTTCGCAAATAATTCACACTAACATACCAAACCTAAGGACACCAATAATAACACCTACATCACCCATGAAAGTATGATAGTGGAAAGTTGCGGTTAAACTTTGGGAAATTGGGATTATAGATTGATGAAAATAAAAAAGGCCCCCAATAACTGGGAGCCCCTTGTACAAAACTAACTTAAATGTAAAAATTGTCTTTCTATTGCTTACAAAATCTAATATCCAGGATTTTGATCAATATTTGGATTTTGATCTATTACATCCTGTGGAATGGGACTCATATACTGTCTAGCCTCAAACTTGGCCGTATATTTCACCTCTTCCTCTACACTGTAGACCCAAATCCCTGAGTTATCGGCGGGGCTTGAATTCCTAATCACCATATTGTGCCTTGGTACTCCCATGGTCTCCTCTTGCTGCATCCATCGTTTGTTATCAAAATATCTTTTGTTCTCAAAACAAAGTTCCACCCTACGTTCCTTATGGATAGCTTCTCTCATATCATCCTTGCTAAGTCCTGCAGGAAGTTCAGGAAGATCCGAACGATCCCTAACCCTATTAATGGCATCGTAAACAGATTGGTCCGGCCCTACAGCTTCGTTCTGTGCCTCGGCATAGTTCAATAAAACTTCTGCGTACCTATAGAAAACGTCGTTTTGACCACTGGCATCGTTTCCAGGAGCCGCATCGGGGTTCAAACGTTTCTTTTGGTAGTAGCCGGAATCCCCAACATCGGTCTTACCAGCAAGGTCTATCTGGTTGGTCTTATCCGGATTGGCGTAGGTCTCGTCGATACGTGTATAGATAATATCCTCTGTGGGCATCCAATCCAATTTATAAGTAGCCCCATCATAAACGATGAAATCATAGAAGCGTTTTTCCCTGTTTACATAAGGGTTTTGAGGGTCATAACCAGAGGCTGGGTCAGTAATGGGCAAGCCATTGGCCATGGCAAACTGATCTACCAGTTCTTGGGTAGGGTTATAATTTCCCCAGGTCATATAATTACCCAACACATAGGTAGGTCCTCCCCGTCTTTCATAATTGGACCCCATACCCCCTACATTGGCCACTATTTGCCTGTCCCAAATAATTTCTTCATTGTATTCATTAGAAGCCCTCCATAGATTTGGAAGATCTCCGAACAGATCATAGGTACCATCATACAGGTCCATAAACTTTTTGTTAGTCGCTGCCGCCGTCGCCCAACGACCGGCATCGGCCGTGGCAAAATGCACAAAATTTCCAGGATCTGAAAGATAACCCGCCCCACTATTGAACAAAGGACTCGCGGCAAACAGTTCCAACCATCCTTTTAGCGCAAGAGCAGCACCCAAAGTGGCACGACCTGCATCATTATTTCCATTGTTATACTTAATTGCCAAACTGCCATCATCAACAATATCACCAAGCTCTCCAGTAATAAAATTAAAGGTTTCTTCAAATGTTGACCTAGGAACAAGGAGTTCGTCCTCGCTCATGGTATTACGATCCAATGGCACGGTGATAATGGGAAGGCCACCCACATGCATGAAATATTCACTGTAAAAGAAAGCGCGTAGAAATCTAAGTTCGGCCACCCGTTGTCCGTAGTACTCTTCCGAATAATTTTCCTTGTTCTCCTCCAATTTTTGGAGTCCGGTATTACATTTTCTCAATTTTACGAAAAAGTTACTCCAGGTATACCCATTGGTCGGACCATAAGTACCGCCCCATGGACTATCATTACTAGAGGATGGTGCCTGGCAAATACCCTGCCTCCAGTTTGAGGCCGTATAGTAGTGACTTATATTATAGTCATCCGTATAGTAATCCAATTGCTCGGCCAGGTTGCAAATCCTAGGTATTTCACTGTAAACGTCATTTATAAAGATATCCGCATTGGCCTCTGAGGACCATTGGGTGGCATCGGTAAGTTTGGATTTATTCTCGTTTTCCAGAAAATCCTCCGTATCACATGAAACGGCACCCAACAAAAGCGATGCACAGATTCCAATGGTACTGATCTTATATATTAATCCTTTCATGGTTTTTATGATTTTTTAAGTTAAAAAGAAATATCGACCCCTAAAGACAAGGTCTTTGTAATGGGATAAGAGTTTTCGCGATCATCATACCCGAGTTCCGGGTCTATAAAATCCAGTTTACTGATAGTAAACAGGTTTTGTCCCGTTAAACGAAAACTTATCGATTCCATATTTAGCTTCTCTGACACGCTTTTAGGAAGGGTGTATCCCAAAACTGCTGTTTTTAGACGTAAGTACCCAGTGTCTACCATCCAAAAATCCGAAGTTTGCGTATTGTTGGAATAAGGCGAAGGGGATGCCCTTGGATACCTCGCATCTTGGCTATCAGGAGTCCACCTATTGTTAAAATATTCATAGGAGGTATTACTTCCGTTGTTAGCAAAAGGGGACGTTAAAAATGTCTGGATATTGATATCCGAATTGGCTACTCCTTGGAAAAACAAGGAAAGATTAAAGCCTTTATAATCTGCCGTGGTGTTAAACCCGTAAGTAACAGATGGATAAACAGGATTACCGATTACCGTTTGGTCGTTGGAATCTATTCTCCCATCAGGTGTACCATCAGGGCCACTTAAATCGGCATACCTAACGTCTCCAGGATGTAAATCCCCAAATTGCACAATGTTATAACCATCAGTAGCGTTTATGATGCCATCTCCGTTGGTGTCATCAGCTGTGGAGAAAAGTCCCAAGGATTTATATCCATAAGGTGTGCCATAGGGGCGTCCTACTCTAGTTCTATTGGGATTATCCCTTTCGGCATCGGACTGGAACACCTCCAACATATTGTTCTCGGCATAGCTTAGGTTGGCATTTAGTGAGAACCGGAAACCGTTATCCCACATTTTCTGGGTACCCATCCCTATCTCGAAACCATTGTTGTCCATAGACCCTTTATTTTCTTGTGATAGGGCCAGGCCATATTCTACCGGTACTGTAACCTGCGGAGCTAGGAGCATCCCTGTACGATCTTCATGGAAATAATCGAATTCCATGTTAAAAAGGCCGTTCCACATGGTTAGATCAAAACCGATATCCAATTTCGTGGATATTTCCCAAGTAATGTTAGGGTTTGGCTCAGTACTTACCCTAGACCCCTGAACAAGGCTACCATTCCCAAACGCATAGGCGTTACCGCGCAGATCATAACCTGCCAAATATTGGAATGCGGCCAGATTGCCATCAATATAAGGAAGGTTCCCTGATTTACCCCAGGAGGACCGCACCTTTAAATTGTTGATGGCTGTCATCTCCTTCATAAAACTTTCCTCAGATATTCTCCAAGCTCCAGAAAAAGCTGGAAAATAACCCCAACGTTTACCCGGTGCAAAGGAATAGTGGCCATCATACCTACCAGACGCCTCTAGGATATATTTGTCCTTATAAGTATAGCCTAAACGGTAAACATAGCCAATTTCACTTGCGGTTCCCGAGGAGCCGCCATTGTCATAATCCAATTTATCTGAACTCCTCAAGCTCAACTCGTCTATTTCTATGGCAAAATTGTTCCTTCGGGCATTGAAAAAGTCATTTTTAGTCTCGCGGGCCTCTGCAACGAACAGGGCAGAAATATTGTGGTCCCCAAAAATTCGATCATAATTAATATATCCTTGATAGGTGAATTTTGTTTGTCTTCGATTTTCCAACTGTAACCAAGTATATGGGGCCCCATTACCTTCCTGTAAGGAAATTGCCTCGGTATAAGTGTAAGGCTGCTCATCTAGGTTAATGTTATAATAAACATAAGGAACGTGCCATAGTTTATCATTATTCGTAGTTGGGTCATAACTAAAAACCCCTTTAACCTTTAACCCAGGAATAAAAGGCAGTTCCTGTTCAACATAGACCGAGCTAAGCAAGGTGTTATCCTCGTCCTTACGATAACCTTCAGACTCTAAAACCCCTACTGGAGTATTGGCAGAAGATTCACCCCATTTATCCCCTTCAGGATATCTAAGGGTCTGGGTAGGCACAAATTTATAGAAACTACGCATTAGGTGGGTAAGACTCTCATCGGCATCGATCCCGTCTGTAGTCTCAACAGAACCATAAAGAGACATTCCAAATTTGGTTGTCTTTGTGGCTTGGATATCTAGGCTCAAGTTATAGTTATATCGTTCATAACCAACAGGATCAAAAATTCCATTTTGATCAAAATAACCAATTCCGGCATTATACTTTATTACATCGGTCCCTCCACTTATCTGGAAGTTGTTGATAGATACACCCGTGCTTTTTGCAAACTCATCAGTAAAATTGGAGTCCGGGTACTTGTATGGATCTGACAAGTGTAATTGGTTGTAATCCGCTATTAGGCCTGGATCATTCGGAGGTGTGTTCCCTGTAGGGTTTATATTGTAATACCCTTCGTTTTGCAAGGCCATGTAATCTCGGGCACTCAGCATTTCTGGAAGGTAAGTAGGGCTTTGAAAACCATAGGAGCTACTTAAACTGATAGTAGGTTTACCTGTCTTTCCTTTCTTGGTCGTAATTACAATAACCCCATTAGCACCCCCAATACCAAAAGGCGCAACTGCTGCTGCATCCTTAAGTACCGTTACAGATTCAATTACGTTGGGGTCTATCTGGCTCATATTGTCCCTTCGTATTCCATCGACAACTATCAAGGGACTATTGTTTCCTGTGGAAACAACTCCCCGAATATGGATGTCAGGGTTATCACTTCCTGGAGCACCACCGTTTGGCCTCATACTCACCCCGGTCATTCTACCGGCAAGATTCTGGGAAACATTTGCTGTTGGAATATTGGCAATTTCCTCCCCTTTCATACTACTTACAGAACCTGTCAATGTAGACTTCTTTTGGGTGGCATACCCTACCACAACAATTTCATCCAAGCCAGCGGCATCTTCTTTTAGAACAACTGAGATATCCGTTCTTCCATTAAGAGCGACTTCTTGTGTTGCAAATCCAATATATGATATTACAAGCGTTGCATTTTCACTGTCCAATTGAATTGAAAACTTACCGTCAAAATCGGCCTGAGTACCATTGGTAGTGCCTTTTTCTACAATATTGGCTCCTGGCATAGGGACGCCAGAATCATCGGTAATTAGACCCGAAACCAGAACTTGATCCTGTTTAGTGTCGTTTTGGGAGTGTTTAGAAACCGTTTGAGGAATTTTTAAATTTTCATCTTGAGTTAAGATAATTTGTGTCCCCCGCACTTTATATGCGGTGTGTGTACTACCAAATAAACTTCTCAATACGGTATCAATGTGCTCCTTATTAACACTCAAGGATAATTTACGCTGTAGGTTCACATCCTTTACCTTATAAATAAATCGGAATTTCGTAGTAGATTCAATGTCATCAATAATGTCCCGCACTGTAGCGTTCTCTACGGCTAAGGTAACCTTGGTCTTTTGCGCATAGCTATCATTGGCCTGTAAACCTAATAGAGTGGTAAACAACAGTAGCGTGGTCAGTTTCATTTTTAAGTCAAATTTCAACAAAGGTTTGCCTAACCTCCGCTGGTTAAGTGGTTTTTTCATATTTTTGAATGTTTAAGTGTGGTTAGTAAATAATTACTCGATCACTCTTTTTAACCGGGAAATGTTAGCGCATTTTCCGGTTCTTTTTTATGAATTCAGAGTGTCGAAGATTCAATTCGAAATTCTATGTCATAGTTTATTTGTTTTAGGGTTCTACTTCTATTTAATGATTACCTTATTTTCCTGTATGGTATAATCTATTTCATGGGTGTCATTGAAATAACTAAGCACCTCATCTATTTTAGCATCATTGAAACTGGCGTTAAAAATTTCTTTCCCCAAAGCAATATTGGTATTTTCCAACTCTATATTATAATGGCGCTCCAATTTTGCCAAAATCTGATTAAAAGTTAAATTCCTAAAAACCAAATGCCCCTGCATCCAAGAAGTGTATTGGCTTGTATTTACCTTATTTACCAATATGCCTTTGGAGTCATTGTCATAAGATCCTTTTTGACCTGGAGTTAAGGTAACAACATCATCCTCCAATTCCTTTTTATTATCCAAACTCACCGCCCCCTCAACCAGAACAACATCGATATTTTTATCCTCCTCATAGGCCGATACATTAAACTTCGTTCCCAAAACTTTCACATCCAGTTCGTTCACATTTACAACAAATGGGTTGGATACATTTTTGGTAACATCAAAATAAGCCTCCCCGGTAAGAAAGACCTCTCTTGGACCTTCGGTTAAAAAAGCTACTGGATATTTTAAGGAACTCCCAGCATTCAAGTGAACTATAGTACTGTCTGATAAAACCAATTGAAATTTTTTCCCGTGGGGTATTTTTAAGGTATTAAACACCAAATCTTCCTTTTGGACAGCATGGGAATAACTGATCTGATTTTGCTCTTGGGCCCCAATAATATTTCCATCCGAATCCCTAACTTCCTTCTTTCCTGTAATATCAATGGTCTGAATGGTACCATTATCCAATTCCAAGGTAATAGGTTCGTCCTCTGGCACCAAAGGTGCCTTACAACAATGACCATGATTTGTTGAGGAATTTTGTTGAAAGTAGAATCCCAAACCAATTAGCAATGCAATAGCTGCTGCAGCAGCAAACTTTGTCCAAAGTGGGAAAAGTTTTTTAACCGGCTTTGTATTAATGTTGATTTGGTGGGTAACTTTGTTATAGGCATCATCAAGATTGTTTTCCAATATTGCCAAATTTAAATCGTGATTATCACGAACATAAGATTCAAGAATAGTTTGATTTTTTTCATCTTTCAACCAGTCCCGAAGCTCAATAATCTCCTTTTCTGTAATTGTACCAAGAAGCAGCTTAGTTATATTTTTTTTCATTATCTTATTACCAATTTTCTCCCGTTATGTGTTAGTTCTGAAAATCACTTTCATTACACATTACACAACCAATACTTTAAAAAAATATAAAACCCTTAAAAAGAATTAAAAAAAAATTTGATATTCGCACTTATGTTCCAACAACCTACCAAACCAACAGCTAGGACAAATGAATGAAATTGAGGCAGTGATTGCCATGAAAAACGGCGATAGGTGTGCTTTCAAATATCTATTCAATGTATATTATAATCGGTTGGTGGCCTATATAACCACATATACCCATGATAAAATACAATCGGAGGATATTGTACAACATGCCTTTATCCGGTTTTGGGAGGATAAGTCCAAATTGGACGAAACCAAATCCCCAAAGGCATATCTCTATGCCATTGCCTACAATAGATATATAGATACCGTTAAAAAGGCTAAAAAACAGGAAAAATTGCTTGGTCAAATTTGGGAGCGCGCTTTAGTGGATAGAATTCAGGAAGACTCGGACGCCCTGGAAGAGCGTATCCAAAAAATGAAACAGGTCATTGATTCCCTACCCCCAAAATGTAAGGAAATCATCATGTTAAATAAGATTCAGGGGGTGAAATATAAAGAAATTGCAGACCAGATGGGGATTTCCGTAAAAACGGTGGAATCCCAAATGCGAATAGCCTTTACCAAAATAAGGGAGGCCTTTAAGGGCGACCCCGCGATGTTGTTTTTCTTGTTCAAGTAAGCGCCACGCACAGTCTCCCTACTTCGAGCACCTCAACCTTCACATGCTTTTCTTAACGCCCAAAGCCATCTTTCAATAGGGCAATTTAATACAAAGTACTATCTTTAAAGTTTTATTTCTAACCTAAGTGCAGAACATTATTTTACTAGAATTACCTTCTATGAAAAACAGTATCCTATTCGCCCTTCTATTACTTATTTGCCATACCTCCTATTCTCAGGATAAAGAAGAAACCAAAAAAGATAAATGGGATGTCAATACCCCTGCCCTTCCCTTTAAAAATGTTTCTATCACCACCAACGAAGGGTCTTGGATAAGCCTGGACGTAAGTCCGGACGGGAGCCAGATCGTCTTTGATATGCTGGGCGATATCTATACCATGCCCATCAGCGGTGGCACCGCCACATTGATACGGGGCGGCCATGCCTTTGAAGTGCAACCCAGGTACAGCCCGGATGGAAAACATATTAGCTTTACCAGCGATGCCGGTGGGGGCGATAATATTTGGGTGATGAATACAGACGGTTCCGAAGCCGAACAGATCACCAAGGAGGATTTTAGATTGGTAAATAACGCGGTTTGGTCCGTAGACGGAAACTATATTTTTTGCCGTAAACATTTTACCTCCACCCGCTCTCTAGGAGCTGGCGAAATATGGATGTACCATAAATCTGGCGGCAAGGGTATTCAGCTTACCAAAAAGAAAAACGACCAACAGGATGTTGGAGAGCCTTGGGCTTCACCTGATGGTAAATATGTATACTACAGTGAAGACGTTTATCCAGGAGGGGAATTTCAGTACAACAAAGACCCCAATAGCCAGATATACGTTATAAATCGTTATAACCTGGAAGATGGGGAAATAGAACGGGTAACGGGCGGACCTGGAGGGGCCATACGCCCCGTAATTTCGCATAAGGGAGATGTAATGGCCTTTGTGAAAAGGGTAAGGGAAAAAACAGTGCTCTACCTGCACGACCTTAAAACCGGAAGGGAATGGCCTATTTACGATCAACTTAGCAAGGACCAACAGGAAGCATGGGCCATATTTGGACCCTATACCGGATTCAACTTTACTCCAGATGATAGCGCCATCATAATCTGGGTCCAGGGCAAAATCAAAAAAATTGACCTCAATTCCTTAAAGGCCGGCGATATTCCCTTTGAGGCCACTGCAGAACACAAGATCGTAAATGCTTTAAAATTTAAAAACGATGCAGCTCCGGAGACCTTTACCCCAAAGGCTATACGCAATGCTGTAACCTCCCCTGACGGAAAAACACTAATATTTAACGCCGCCGGTTACCTTTGGAAAAAATCACTGCCCAATGGTACCCCTGCCCGACTTACCTCCGGAACGGATCTGGAATATGAACCTGCATTTTCCAAAGACGGCAAATACTTAGTGTACGTAACCTGGAACGATGAACATATGGGGGCCTTACATAGGTTGGACCTCAGCTCCAATAAAAACCGTCCTATTAAACTGACCACTGAAAAGGCAATTTATAGAGAGCCAAACTTTTCCCCCATCAACAACAACCAAATTGTATACCGCGAAGAAGATGGTAATCAACATCAGGGATATGTACATACCAAAGAGCACGGGATCTATCTTATGGAAATAAGTGAATCCAGAAAATCGGGCATCACCTCCAGTAAAAAATTAGTGGTAAAGGAAGGTATATTTCCAAGTTTTAATAAGGATGCCACCAGAATCTACTACCAAACTGGCGGTTATCTTTTGGGGAACATCACCAAGACCTTAAAATCCGTGAACCTACAGGGTAAGGAAGAACGGGAAATTGTAAAATCCAAATACGCACAACGAATCATCCCCAGTCCGGATGATAATTGGTTGGCCTTTACCAATTTGTTCAAAGTATATATTGCGGCCCTGCCCAAGACAGGAAATACCATTGAATTGGACGGAAAGGCCACCAATGTTCCAGTAGCACAGGTAGCCCGTGATGCTGGCATTAACCTACACTGGTCTTCGAATAGCAACAAACTAAATTGGACTTTGGGCGATGCCTATTTTAATGCCGACATCAACCAACGGTTTACCTTTTTGGAAGGGGCTCCGGATAGCATTCCGCCGATGGACACCTTAGGTCTTAAAATCAAACTCAGCCTACCAACAGACAAACCAAAGGGAACCATTGCCCTAAAAGGTGCCAGAATCATTACTATGAACAATGATGAAGTTATAGGGAACGGCACCATCATCATCCACGACAATAAAATTACGAACCTTGGCCCCAGCGATATAATCAACATCCCTGCCGATGCCAAAGTTTTGGATATTAGCGGAAAGACCATAATGCCCGGATTAGTGGATGCGCATGCACATCTTAGTCATTTTAGGTTTGGTTTGAGTGCCCAAAAACACTGGCCCTATTATGCCAATTTGGCCTATGGGGTAACCACTACCCACGATCCTTCAGCCAATACCGAAGTGGTATTTTCCCAATCGGAAATGGTTAAGGCCGGAACTATGGTAGGCCCTAGAATATTCTCCACCGGGGTTATTTTATACGGAGCGGACGGCGACTTTAAAGCTACGGTAAACAATTTGGAAGATGCACGTTCCGCTATTCTAAGGACCAAGGCCTTTGGGGCGTTTTCCGTAAAAAGCTACAATCAGCCCAGACGTGATCAAAGACAGCAGATCATTAAGGCGGCCCATGAGAAGCAGATAGAAGTAGTTCCGGAAGGAGGATCTACCTTTTTTCACAATATGTCCATGATCTTGGACGGACACACAGGTATAGAACACAATATACCCGTGGCTCCCATATATGATGATGTGCTACAATTATGGTCGGCCAGCGAAACGGCCTACACCCCTACCCTTATCGTTAATTACGGCGGATTGAACGGGGAATACTTTTGGTACCAGACCACCAATGTTTGGGAAAACGAAAAGCTTTTAAAATACACTCCAAGAAGCGTAATTGATGCTCGTTCCAGACATCGTACCATGGCACCTATTAAGGAATATGAAAACGGTCATATTTTAGTTGCCAATGCAACCAAGAAATTGGCCGATGCCGGCGTAAAAATAAACCTCGGTGCCCATGGGCAATTACAAGGCCTTGGCGCACATTGGGAACTTTGGATGTTGGCCCAAGGGGGAATGAGCAATATGGAAGCCTTAAAAGCAGCCACTATTAATGGAGCCTCATACCTAGGAATGGGAGATCAACTTGGTTCCTTGGAACAAGGGAAATTGGCCGATCTGATCGTATTGGACAAAAATCCTTTGGAGGATATTCAAAATTCCAACTCCATAATCTATACCATGATCAATGGACGTTTATACGATACCGAAACTATGAACGAGGTAGGGAACTATGACAAGCCTAGAAGCCCTTTCTATTGGGAGATGAGCGACTACGCCCCTGCTTTTGATTGGCATGGGGAAACGCATACGGGATGTTCTTGTGAGGTAGGACATTGATATAGTGCGTTTAAGACCAGCTTGAATAGGCACGCAGTCCGCATAAGCCTGCGATGAATTTTTGTTGAATTTTTCAATGACAACATTTGTATAGAAAATATACTGTTATGTCAGAATTTTGGGAAACGAATTTTATTGGAAAACAGGCAATGTGGGGCTTTGAACCTGCAAAATCAGCTGTTATAACAAAAGAAATTTTTATAAAGCAATCCGTTAAAAACGTGCTAGTTCCAGGTATTGGTTACGGTCGTAACGCACAAATTTTTATAGAGAACGACATTAATGTTACAGGGATAGAAATTTCCAAAACAGCCATTGCACTAGCAAAAA
Organism: Arenibacter algicola; assembly: GCF_018860365.1. GTDB lineage: Bacteria > Bacteroidota > Bacteroidia > Flavobacteriales > Flavobacteriaceae > Arenibacter > Arenibacter algicola_B. The sequence goes on along the minus strand of NZ_JAHKPO010000022.1, from coordinate 56,944 downwards.
AACATTATGGAAATGGCATGACCATTTATCACGGATCTGTTTCCGCTATGCCTTTTGATGAAAAGAAATATGATGGCATTTTTTGTCATGCCTTGATCCATCTTTTGAACAAGAACGAAAGAATAAAACTAATCCAAGACTGCTATCACCAACTGGGCAAAAACGGTTATATGGTTTTTACTGCAATAAGCAAAGATGCCCCAAATTTCGGCAAAGGAAAAATGATCAGTAAAGACAGGTACGAAGTTCATGAAGGTGCCAAAATTTATTATTACGACAGGGAAGCAGTACACGCCGAATTTGACCAAACTGGGCTTTACGAAATTGTGGAGGTAAAGGAAGACCAACCCATGTTTTTAATTAAGTGCAAGAAAAACTAAAAAAACTCTAGTTTGGGCAGCGAGGGGCACGAGCGTGACGATCGCGCCAGCGATGGAGATCCTCCGCTAGTAGTGGACGACGGAAGGGATTGGAAGCCTAAGTCCTAGGTGAAATGAAGGGAACTGGGTAAAAGTCATGGCGTTCAGGATATGCAATCTTCCCCGCGAGGGTCATCAGCACTATTCCTATCACTTTAACAAATGCCCGATTTTCCAAAAAATTTTCAAGCCCCAAATAGGCTACATCCTTCTTTTTCAGTAATTTAATAGAAAACATTGTGTATCATGGCTACGTTTCAACTAGATATCAACAACACAAAACATAAAGTAGAAGTTACTGAAGGCACTTCCCTACTCTGGGTATTGCGGGAACATTTGGGCCTTACCGGCACCAAATATAGTTGTGGCATAGGGCAATGTGGGGCATGTATGGTGCATATTGATAATCAACCTGTGCGGGCCTGTCTTCTTCAAGTAGACAATTATGCCGGCGGACAAAAAATTAAGACCATAGAAGGTTTGTCCAATAACGGGGATCATCCCGTACAAAAAGCGTGGATCGAGGCCCAAGCACCGCAATGCGGTTATTGTCAGTCCGGGCAGATCATGCAGGCCGTAGCCCTCTTGGAAAGCAATCCCAATCCCACAAGGGAGGAAATAAAGACCCATATGAACGGCATCCTTTGCCGCTGCGGCACCTACCTGCGTATTATCAAGGCCATTGAATTGGCCTCCAAAACCCCAACATCCATTAAAAACTAAAGCCATGGTTAAAACGAAAACCGAAATTAGTAGAAGGAAGTTTCTGAAATCATCCTCTGGGGTGGCTCTCTTTATCGGCATATCCGGTATACTGCCGCAAATGATATCCTGCAAAGATCCAAAAAAAATTAAGGAACAACTCGCCCAACAGCCACTTACGGCCTGGGTGAAATTGTCCGAGGACGGCTTAATTACCATATATAATCCGGCGGCCGAAATGGGACAGGGATCCATGACCTCCTTACCACTTATATTTGCCGAGGAGATGGATGCCGACTGGTCTATGGTGAAGGTGGAATTTTCCCCACAAGAATCGGAGATCTACGGTTCCCCGGGATGGGCCCCGGGCAGTAAGCTAATGTTTACGGTAGGCAGCAGGACAACAAATAGCTACTACAATGTTATGCGAAAAGCAGGCGCCCAGGCCCGCTATGTTTTAATAAGCAGTGCTGCCAAACATTGGGAAGTACCCATAGAGGAACTTACAACATCCAATAGTCATGTACTTCATGGAAAAACCAACCAAAAAATAAGTTACGGAGCCCTGGTTCCTTTTTTGGAAATGCCAGAAACACTACCCGACCTTAGCGAAGCACAATTAAAGAATCCCAAGGATTTCCAGCTGGTCGGAAAAGACATTCCCCGTACCGAAATCCCTGCCAAGGTAGACGGTAGTGCCATGTTCGCCATAGACATCCGTTTGCCGGGAATGGTTTACGGAGTTTTGGAAAGAGGCAACCTCCACGGTTCAAGGCCCAGCCTGACCAATGAAGCCGAAATTCTGGCCATGGAGGGGGTTTTAAAAATAATCCCCTTGGATTATGCCATAGGAGTCGTGGCCAAGACCCTGGAACAGGCCTTGAATGCCAAACAAAGCCTAAAAATAGATTGGAGCGAGTCCAAGGCAAGCGGTCACAACTCACAGGAAGTATATACCACCTATAAAAAAATAGCCTCACAAAAAGAAAAGGGCAAGGTCATCATAGAAATTGGCGATGTTGCCAAGGCCAAAAGAACGGCCGCCAAAACCTATATGGTGGACTATAAAAACGATTATGTATACCATGCCCAAATGGAACCGCTGAATGCGGTGGTGAAGGTTGCGGAAGATGGTGGCAGTGCCGAAGTTTGGGTAGGTAGCCAGCAGGGTACGGACACCAAGTTGGGAGTGCCCAAAATTCTCGGAATAGCCCCGGAAAATGTTAACGTACACCTGCAATATTTGGGAGGTGGATTTGGCAGAAGAAGCATGAACGATTTTGTGGAGGAATGTGCCTACCTGGCAAAAGAAATGGCACCACTTCCCGTAAAACTAATATGGTCCAGGGAGGACGATGTTACCTATGGCGCCTTTCGCCCCCTTTCCTTACAGCGACTTACGGCCAGCACAGATTATAATGGGAACATCACGTCATTTTCGCACGCTGTGGTAGGAGACGGAGGAAACTTGGTGGCCAGTGCAGTGGCCAATGACCACTATGATATCCCCAACCAATTTGCGGAATGGAGAGAAGCCTCCAATGGCATTCGCCTAAAACATTGGCGTGCCGTAGGACATGGCCCCAACAAATTTGCCATTGAGTGTATGCTGGATGAAATTGCACGGGACCAAAATTTAGATCCTTTGGATCTTAGGAGAAAATTAATGGCCAAAGCACCCCGGGCATTGGCTACACTGGAAAAAGCTGCAGAAATCTCCCGTTGGAATACCCCTTCTATTGAAGGTAGGGCCAAAGGCATGGCCTTTGTGGAACACGGGTCTTTGGGAACAGGAGTGTGTGAAATATCGATAGACCGAAGTACAGGAAATATCAAAGTACACCATTTTTGGATTGCCTTGGATGCCGGGGTGGTGGTGCAACCAGACAATGTAAAGGCCCAAATGGAAGGTGGCATCATTATGGGCATGAGCAGTGTTCTCAAAGAACAAATTACCATTGTGAACGGCCGGGTACAACAGTCCAATTATCACGATTATAATTTACTTAGGATGCAGGATATCCCTGATAGTGTTGAAACTGTAATCCTTGAATCGGCAGAAATTCCCGAAGGGGTAGGAGAAACTGCAACACCCATGGTGGCCTGTGCCATAGCCAATGCCTTTTTGAGATTAACGGGGAAACCACTGCGCCATTTGCCTTTCTCACCAGAGCGCGTGCTGCAAGCTTTGAACAGTTGATTCTTTCCAAATATAATACCGAAAAAAAACCCGAGCTATTACAAAATGGGTTTATTTATTTTGATCTCTAAATCAGAAATGTCCTTCAATAATCTGAAGGCTTTTTGTATTTTGGGGGGATGAAATTTAAGTTTGGCCTGTCCCTCATTTTTGTCCTTATTTACAATTGTTGTATAGCAGCTTTGTTCTCTGAAAATGGCATTGCAAATTCCAATTACTACTATTCTGCTACAGTTAAAAAACCAACAGACTCATTAGAACAACTCAAAAAACAAATTGGGGGTTTTGCTAAAAAGAAGGACTACCAAAACGCTATTGTCCATTCCAAAAAATTGCTCTTAAAGGCCAAATTGGCATCGGACAGTAGTTATATAAACAATGCCTATTGGAGGCTGGGATATTATTATAAAATATTGGATCAATTGGATTCCGCCTACTTCTATTTTGACAAAACCTATTCAATGAATTTAAAGTTACATGACAGTATTGGAACTGGAGACCGATTGCTGGATATGGCCAACATTCAGAAAAGTCTGGGCGATTACAATGGCGGTATGATAACCGCAACCGAGGGTCTAAAATATCTGGAAGGCTCCAATGAAATAGAATCTATCACCGGTCTGTATCAAACAATTTCGGTCTGTCAGAAAGAATTAGGAAACGACAAGGAAGCCCTCCGCTGGAACGACAAAATTTTTAGCTTGCTAAACGCACATCCTTCCGCGGACATAACAACAGAAAATTTGTCGGTTATTACCATCACAAGAGCTAATATCCTGGCGGAACTGCGCAGATACAATTCCAGTTTTAGCATTTTGGATAGCATAGCACGAAGTACCAAAGGGAATAATCAAATTCAATATTCACGCGCCATTTGTAATATGGGCCATTTTAAGTGGTTGGAAAACAAGAATAACCCAGAGAGCGAGTCCCTCCTCTTAAACTCCTTGGAAATACGGCAGGAATTAAATACGGTTTCCGGATTAATATCCAGTACCATTCATTTGGCAGAATATTATTTTGAAACCAATAAACCCTTGGCTTTGGCCTATGCCCAAAAAGCCTTTGCCTACTCGAAAAAACTAAATAATTCCGTCGCTATTTTGGAAGCTTTGGATTTACTATTGCCCTTAAAAAAATCCTTAGGACAGGATGTTTCCGAAGAGGCCATCTTTTATTCCAAGGTGCAGAACAAGCTTGAAAAAACAAAACAGGCCGTTCGTTCTATTTATGCCGCTACGAAATATGACAACGACACTTTAGAAAAAAGGAACCTTATGCTATTGGCCCAAGTTGCCAATAAAGAAAAACAGAATATTATGGCTCTGTCCGCCACAGTAATTTCAATTATTGTTATTGTGTTTGTGGTCTTTTATAAAAATCAACAGAAAAAAAAGGAGCAATTGGAGGTGGCCTATAAGACCGAGCTACGCCTTTCTAAAAAATTGCACGACGAACTTGGCAATGATATTTTTTACCTCATGACCCAAGTACAAAAAGACCCTCAGGAAATAGTGGCTTCCGAAAAGGTCATAATTCTGGAAGGCTTAAACACTATTTATAAAAGAATAAGGGATATCAGCAAGGAATATACCGCCATTGATACAGGTGAAAACTTTGAAAAGGAATTTTTGGCCCTTCTTAATTCCTATAGCTCTCCCAAAACTAAATTAATAACCAAGGAACTGCCTTCGGATTTTTGGGACAACGTATCTGCAGAAGCTAAAATTGAGGTATATAGGGTACTGCAAGAATTACTGGTCAACATGAAGAAACATAGTCAGGCTTCCATGGTCGCCATTACCTGTACCAAGAACAATAAACAAGTTGTAATTAAGTATGTGGACAATGGAGTAGGTTTTAATACAACGGAGAATTATTCAGGAAATGGACTTAAGAATGTGGAAAACCGCATGAATGGTATAAACGGAAATATTAATTTCGATTCCAAACCGAACGAAGGTGTCACGGCTACAATTAAGTTTGCCATTTAAAAATACATATGCGATTTGATAAAATATTTATATCTGAGGATATAGACAGCAATAATTTGGGGGTTACCACCATGCTTCATTCATTGGGATACAACAATATTGGCCATTCCCAATACTGTGACGAAGCCCTTTTGAAACTGAAAAGGGCAATCCTCGATGGCACGCCTTATGATCTGTTAATAACCGATTTGTCCTTCGACGATCCCAGGAATAAAAAAAAACTTCAAAACGGCCAGGAACTTATTACGGCTATAAAAGAATTTTATCCAGAAATAAAAGTGGTGGTTTTTTCTGTGGAAGACAACCACAACACCATAAAATCCTTATTTGAAGACCAGAAAATTGATGGTTATGTTTGCAAGGGTTTGAACGGACTAAGAGAGCTTCAGAACAGTATTGAAGCTATTGCCAAAAACGAATCCTACACCTGCCCCATTGCAACTGCCGCCCTACAGCAAAAAAACACCCTGGAACTGAATGATTATGACCAAAAATTGTTGTCCTTATTGGCCATAGGCTATAAACAGAATGAAATTAGCATATTGCTCAAAGAGGACGGCATTTCACCCAATAGTATAAGATCAGTTGAGGCTAATATCAGTAAATTAAAGGACTATTTCGATGCCTCAAATACCACCCATCTAGTTTATATAGCTTCCAACATGGGGCTGATTTAAATAAAAATCAACTATAACGATGAGCTCCAAGAGCGCTTACACTTTTTATCCTACAGTGAACCCAAATACAGCAATAACCATTGTCGTATTTATTTATGCAAAAATTTATTGAATTCTATATTACCGCCATTTCTTATAGTTTATAAAACGCGCTTGCCGCTTTGCTCTCCCCTTCCAACCCTGGACCGCTCCATTCCAAATCCAATGAAGGCTTTCCCTTTTGAATGGGCTTGTAAAATACCCGAAACGAAGGCAAAAACGGTTATATGATTTTTACAATAACAACCAAGGACGCCCTACATTCTGGCAAAGGAAAACCAATCAGCAAAGACCGGTACGAATTTCATGAAGGTGCCAAAAAACCTTTTATTAAGACAGGGAAACCGTACATGCTGAATTTGACCAAGTAGGACTTTACGAAATAGTGAATGTAAAGGAAGACCAACCCATATTTTTATTAAGTGCATAAAAGACTAAAAGAACTCTAGTTTGGGCCCAGCATGTGACACGGGCGTAACGCTCACGCCAGCAAAGGGATTTTTATTCGGCTAAATTAAAAACCAAGGTCGTCACAGATTTTCCGGCTATTTCAATTTTACCCCCATCCCTGACATTATCGTTCATTTTTTGAAGGTCATATTGGTTATTGGTCACAAAGCGTTCCATACTGGTTGAATGTAAATCGGTATTATTCAACTTTAAATCGATAGCTTTTTCCTGCTGGTTTACGGCAACAACCACAAGGCTATTATCGATATTTTTATAGGCGGATAGCAACACCCCGGCCTTTAGGTTTTCCTCTGTATTATAATCATCATAGGCAATCGATACCCTCTTGGCCCCGGGCCTAATAAACCTTGAATAATTTCCCAAGGCCCAAAGTAATTTGGAGCCGTAGAAATTCCCATCCCTGCTTTCCTTATCAACATAAATTAATCCATCCTTAAAATCGTAAGGACTCATGGCCAACCACCAGTGCCAAGCACTGGCATTGGCAATGGTTAGATCGGCATGGATAAGACGGGCCACATAAAGTGCCGTCTGCATGCCCAAATCCCTGCCTTTTCCTTTAATCTCCTCATTGTTCTCCAAAATACAGTATTCGCTCATCCAATATTCCAAAGAAGGATACTTAAGCAGTTTTTCGGCGATTCGCCCCCTTTCCTTTTTAAGTTTTGAAATATTCCAGGTAGTAAAATAGCTATGTGCAGCCACCTTTGGAGCCACCGATTTTAAATTGGCTATATAGTTGGGACTCTCAGGGCTAAAAAAAGTTTCAATTTGGTTGCTCCTGTTATTATGCTTTTCTTTTTCCCCTGTTAAATAGTCTATGGCCCCGGCCTCCGTAAGTTCTATTTTGGAATCTATTTTTTGTTGGGTAAAAACGGAATCGATTACCCTTGTGGCATTGGCCAATTCATTATTGTTCCAAGGTGAGCCTTCCTGTCCGCCTTTCCACTCCCACTGGGGCTCGTTGAACGCACTCATATAATCGAAATCTATTGCTAGACTATCCTTAAAATGTTTTAGTATCCGCGCAAGAAAGTGGGCATAATCAACATAGTTATCCTGGGATAAATTGGCCGCCAAGCCATCATCGGAATGTGCCTTATTGTTTCTGGTCAATTGTATTGGCGGACTATTGACAAAAGCAATGAATTGGTCCACCCCCCGATCTTTTGCCGCTTGTAAAAACCACTGTTGTCCTGCTTGCTTTCGCCAATCATAACTCCCATCATCCTGTAAAAAGCCTTCGGCCCTTCTCCATGGATCCTTTATGCCACTTTCTTCACCTTGGGACCTACTTCCTGCCCCAATATTAAAACGCCATGCCGAAAGGCCAATTCCTCTTGGTGATCCATCCGGATTGTTATCCAAACTAAATAACCACTCGGCCATTTGTTTCTTTTTTTCATTGGGCCATAAGCCTATATACTGGGCAGCCCAAGCATCGGAGGCTGCAAAATTGTGAATGGTCTGGAAATGGGTATTCTTATTTATTTGGACCTCTATTGCAGGATTTTGTTGTGCCCCCGCCCAATTAAAGGCGCACCAAATGAAGTATAATTTTAACCAATTTTTCATCGCTGCTATTTACGGATTCTATAGTGGGAAAAAATAATTTTTTATCCTAAACAACACTTATAGATCTGTTGTAATGGACGAAACAAATTAATAAAAAGAACCCTATACATAATGATAGGGCTCTTTAAAAACTAAACTAATCTAACTACTAATAATTTTTTATTCTACACTCAAATAGGTGCCTTGATCAAAAGTAAATACTTCGGAAGGTGTCCTTGCCTCCTTAAAAAGCAATTTCATTTCCTCTACAATTTCCGGATATTCCTTGGCAACATTATTTTCTTCTCCAATATCGGCATCAAGGTCATAAAGTTCCATCTGGTCCTCGTTCGATGCAAAAACATTGTATTTCACGGCTTTCCAATTGCCTTTTCTAATGGCTTGCCTGCCACCTTTCTCATGAAACTCCCAATACAGATATTCGTGTTTTTTTTGCTCTTTTTCCTCTCCCAAAAGGGTAGGTAAAAAGGAAACACCATCTAAAGAAGGTGGGACTTCCATATCGGCAATACTTGCAAATGTTGGAAATACGTCCCAAAATGCAGATACATGATCTGTTCTAGTATTTGGTTTAACGTGTCCGGGCCATTTAACAATTAACGGAACCCTGATTCCTCCTTCATAAAGATCCCGCTTGGTTCCCTTGAACGGACCGTTGCTATTAAAATAATCCGGGTCGGCACCACCTTCGGTGTGGGGGCCGTTGTCCGATGTAAACATTACTATGGTATTATCTGCAATACCCAACTGTTCCAATTTCGCCATAATCTCACCAACTTGATTATCCAAAATATGGATCATGGACACAAAGGCGGCATGGGTTTCTTTCTGTGATTCATAAGGCCCATTTCTATATTCAGGTCCATCATCCACACCTTTATAGGCCTTTTCAGGAGGGAATTTGCCTCTGTATTTTTGCATTATTTCCTCTGGCGCTGCAAGTTCTGCATGTGGTATAATAGATGCTACATAGAGAAAAAATGGATTATCCTTGTTGAATTCAATAAAATCCAAAGTTTTCTCATGGATAAGCTGGGGAGCATAAATCCCTTTTTGCTTCCCTGAATTTTCCTCCAGCACCAAGGAATCTGTATTGGCCCACAGGTGACGTGGGTAGTAATTATGTCCAAGGCGTTGGCAATTGTACCCAAAAAAAGTATCGAACCCTTGGTTCAATGGATCTCCTTCCGAACCTGGGTAACCAAGCCCCCATTTACCAAAAGCACCGGTGGCATAACCAGCTTTTTTCATGGCCTCCGCCAATGTATAGGTATTATCGGGAATGGGATACTGCCCCTCGGGCTGTATTTCCTTATTGCCTCGCACAAACGTATGGCCTGTGTGCATACCTGTCAACAATGCAGATCTAGACGGGGCACATACCGTACTCCCGGAGTAATGTTCGGTAAAAAGCATTCCCTGCTCAGCCAACTTATCTATGTTGGGTGTGGTAAACTTCTGCTGTCCGTACGCACTTAGATCCCCATAACCCAAATCATCTGCCAAGATGTAAACAATATTGGGTTTGGCAACCTTTTCCTGGGTGCTATCAGTTTTGGATGCATCTGTTAGCTGTCCCTTGTTTTTGCAAGAGGACAAGCCGATAATCAATAATAAAAATATAACTAAATAAGAAGGTTGTCTCATCATTGAAATGGTATCATAAAAACCATGGGGCAGATTAAATTTGCCCCATGGAAGTAACTTAATTTTGGCATTATCTGTACCCATTGTTGGTAGGATCCGACTCCAATAAATTTGGATTCAATTCCAATTGATTCTGTGGGATAGGTAATAAAACATGGTAAGGCTGTATGTTGGCAGCCGGATTGTTCCACGCCCTATGTTGAACCGTCTTAACCCTGTCCAACAAAATACCCCAACGAATAAGATCCATTCGGCGATGTCCTTCTGCACTTAGCTCAAATTTTCGTTCATCGTACATGGCTTCCCTAAATTGAACTTGTGACATTCCGCTCCAAGGTTGATCTGGTTCAAAAGCGCGTTCCCTTACTTTATTCACATAGGCAAAGGCATTACCTGGGCCATTGGCTTCGTTTTCAGCCTCAGCCGCCATAAGATATACGTCAGCTAAACGGAATACGATATAGTTCTCAGGGTGATTGCCACGCAATGAATTTTCCTGGTCCAAATTCCAATTTTTACGAAAGTATGGGAAAGATAATTTCCACCCTAAATATTCGGTAACAATAGTAGCATCATAGCGTAAATCCCCATCCTGCCAATTTTCCCTTAAGGCAAATTCTGGCAAAGGCACTGACCAACCATAACCGGTCATATCTTCACTTCGTTCACGCAAAAGGCCTTGAAATATATTAACCTTGGAACCGGAAACCCCGTTTACCACGGTATCTTTATTACGGTTTGCAGGTTCGTCCCTTATACGTGGGTTGTAATCATCTGTTCTTGTAGTAGACAATTCACCTACTAAATCTGCCTCAAAATCGATTACAAAAATATATTCATCATTGTATTGGTTGCTTGGATCCGATTGATCGAATACATCGGCATAATCATCCAAGAGCCTATGTGGACTTTCATCAATTACCTTATCACATTCAATTTTCGCCAATCCCCACTCTTTATCAAAAAGATGATACTTGGCCTTAAGTGTTGCTGCTGCCCATTTAGTAGCCCTACCCAAATTACCACCGGAATAAGAGGTCGGCAACAAGTCAAAAGCCTTTGCCAAATCTGTTTTCATAGCGCTTCTTATTTCCGCTTTTGGCGTTCTACCTAGTGTGGACCTTTCTGGCACTGGTAATTGCTCGGTATAAAAAGGAACGTCTCCCCAAAGATTGGTCAAGTGATAATAAGCCAACGCTCTTAAAAACAAAAGCTCTCCCACTCTTTGATCTCTGGCTTCTTGCGATAAACTTTCATTACCTTCAATATTCGAGATAAACTCGGTAGTATTGTTTACCACACGATATAGGTAAATCCAGGTACCATTGCCATCTGCCGTACCTTCTTGTATAAGGTAATTGTGTATCTCATTGTTCACGTTTCTACTGGCCGCCTGTATGTCGGCACCGCTTGTGTAATAATTGTCCAGTCCGCGTTGTGCGTAAAGGTTGTTATTGTGAAATAACCTGTAGACACCGTTTACAGCAAGTTCGGCTTCTTTATCGTTGGTGAAAAAAGAATCCGGGGTAATCTCGTCCCTTAAATCTTCTTCCAGAAACTTGTCACATGAGCTCAAAATAATTAAGCCCATAAGCAACATCAAAAATTTGCTCGTTATATTAGTTTTCATATCTGTTTTTTTTTAAAATTCTAGTTTTACACCTAGGGTTATTGTCTTAGCATAAGGATATTGGCCTGAAGCAAAACCCTGGGAAACAGAACCTAGTCCGCTACCCGCTGTAAAAGCATTTACTTCTGGATCTCCCAAAGTAAAGTCTGACCAAAGGAAAAGGTTAGTTCCGGTTACATAAACATTCATTGAGCTGAATACACTTCCAAGCCCTTTTGCTTCCATAGGAATGTTATAGTTCAGAGACATAGTTTTTAATCTTAGATAAGAACCATCTTCTATGTTCAAATCACTATTTACATTAAATAGACTATTGGATGGTCCCGCCCTTGGGATATCGGAAGTTTCATTTACTCCTGCTATCCAACGTTGCAATACGATAGGATCCACATTTTGTTCACCCCTACCATAGTATGCTGTCTGTGTTCGTACGTTCCAGATTTCGGCACCATAACTTCCGTGAAAAAATACATCCAAGGATAGATTTTTATAGGTAAAGGTGTTTCTAAATCCTCCGTAAAAATCCGGTATTGGACTACCAAGTACCTGAAAGTCTTCGTCATTAATATTGGTATCACCATTTACATCTTCATATCTAGGACCACCAATAAACGAGCGACCCGCCCTACCATCTGCCGTAATCTCTTCAGCAGTCTTATAGGTACCTAGGTATCTAGCCCCTACAAAGGTTGGCAGTGCCTCCCCAACAATCAACCTAGCAGAGTTACCTCCTTGATTTCCTGTTGATTGCAAAGAGATATATTCCTGATCATCCAATTCCAATATCTCACTCTTGTTAGAAGATATACTAAGATTGGACTCCCAAGTAAAATTATCATTCTGTACATTGATGGTATTTAGACCAAATTCGAAGCCCCTGTTCTCTACAGATCCTAAATTCTGTAATTGGGTAGTTGAATTGGCTCCTACCTGGCCAGATAAGGCCACGGACAATAGTAGGTCATCTGTTGTCTTTTTATAATAATCGGCTTCAAAGGAAATCCTATTGTTCAAAAATCCAAGTTCCAGACCTATGTCCATTTGCTTGGTTGTTTCCCAGGTTAAACCACTACTGGGAACTTGTCCAACAAGTACTCCATTTACCTGAGAACCATTAAAGACGGTCGTTGTATTGGCATAAGTGGCTATGGAATTGTAAGCGGCAACGCCTTGTTCCCCCACAATACCATAACTACCTCTTATTTTAAACCTGTTGATTAGATTGGAATCTGCCATGAACTCTTCTTCATCAACGTTCCAAGCTGCACCCACAGAAGGGAAAAAGGCATATTTATTACCTGTCTCAAATACAGAGGACCCATCATAACGTCCTACCAAGGTAAGCAAGTATTTACTTTTGTAACCATAGTTGACACGACCCAAGAAAGAAGTCAGGGTGCGTTGTCCATATCCGGAACCAACCAGTGCTGTTTCTGAATCACCCAATGCCAAGTTATTAAACGAAACTACGTCATTAGGAAAATTATCGGCTTCGGCAAACGTACTTTCGTTATTGTCTTTCTGCCAAGTAAAACCTCCCAATACTTTTAAGGAATGGTTCCCCAAATCCACGTTATAATTTAAGGTATTCTCATTCAATAAACTCTTGGAGAAATTGGTATTGATCCTACCAAAACCACCATTTACACGTTCGGGAAGAATCCCAGGCAAGTAGTTATTCTGCTTTACATAGTTTAACTGTGCACCAAAAGTAGATTTAAAAGAAAGGTTTTTTGCCAATTCATACTCAGCATAGGCATTCGTAATGATTTGGGTAACCAAGTCGTGATCCACTCTATGTTGTATATCCGCTTCCGGGTTTCGTTCCAGACCAGCACTTATAGGATTTTCAAAAGAGAAACTTCCATCTTCAAGGTAAACAGGTCGTATAGGCAATACGCTAGAAACAATGTTGCCATAATCTACTTTATTGTTTTCAATTTTGTAATGGGTCAAGTTTGTCCTGATCCCGGTCTTAAGCCTATCGGAAACCTTTACATCCACATTGGTTCTAAAGTTTACTCTTTCCAAACCAGAACCCCTTAACAATCCCTTTTGATTGTAGTAGTTTCCAGATATAAAATAATTGGCATTTTCAGAATTACCGGTAATGGATAGATCGGTATTGGAGATAGAACCTGGTTGCTCTACTAAATCCAACCAATCGGTTGTCGTAGTATTTTCAGGATCCAGCACCAATGGTAAGGAAGTATCCGTAAACCCGAAACCGTCAGGTCCCGGTACAAACTGATAAGATTCATTTTTATAATCGATAAAATCCCGTCCGCCCAGAATATTGATCCGGTTGGCCGTTTCCTGTATACTTTGGTAATGATTAATGGCAATTACTGGCTTACCAGGAGCCATTCCCTTACCATTTTTGGTCGTAATCAATATTACCCCAGAGGCACCCCTCGTTCCGTATATGGAAAGAGCAGTGGCATCTTTTAAAATCTCAACAGATTCGATATCGTTGACATTTATAGTATTAAGATTAAAACCAGTACCGGCTATAAATCCATCCACAACATAAAGCGGATCATTGTTCCCGTTAATGGAGCTATTACCCCTAATACGAATGGTAGCACCCGTACCCGGTGTTCCATTGTTGGAGGTAACCTCCACCCCAGTAGCCCTACCTTGTAAGGCCTGGTCTACCCTAGCCACGGGCTGGTTTTCCAAGACGTCCGATTTGATAGAAGCCACAGAAGATACCAAATCTTTTTTGGTAGAGGTACCATAGCCTATGACCACCACCTCATCTAAAAGGGAAACATCTTCCTGAAGCACTACATCAATAGTAGTAGACTTTCCTACCTGAACACTTTGAGCAATAAAGCCCAAATACCTAAATTCCAAAACAGCGCCTTCAGACGCGGCAATGGAGTAATTTCCATCAAAATCCGCAACAGCTCCTGTAGTAGTCCCTTTGACCAAGACATTCACCCCAGGAAGGGGCTGACCTGTTTCATCGGCGACCGTTCCGCTTATAATTTGCTGAGCTTGAAGCGATACTATACTGAAAAACAGTAGAAGTAATAAAATTCTTTTTAATTCCATATTGGTGTTTGTTGGTTAATAATTAGATCGATTATTCCACAACAATCGACATGGTGTAAATATAAAATGGGACATAGGAGTATAAATCCCAATTTGGTGCAATAATGTTGCATTTCCTTGATTTAAAGGCCTGAATAGCCTAATTTGCAACATATTTACCCTTAATATTTGACATTAGATCCCCTTATTTCGGAATAAGGACCCTTAATTTTAACATTTATTAACATTATTATGGTCTTATACAGACCTATTCATTAAAACCCCCGGCTAATATCTGGTAACAGCTCCAAGCTATGAAGTACATACCATTTTACTTTTTTGCATTATTAATTCACTTAAGCTGTTTGGCCCAAGGGAATATCACTAACCTTCAAAAACTAAATGTAGACGGTGTACCCTTTAACAAAAAGACCAACATAGTATTTGAGGATCACCTGGGTTTTCTTTGGCTTGGTACAGATAGTGGCCTATACAGATATGATGGCCATACTCTAATGGAAAATCAATTCGATGTTTTTGATGAACATTCGATTCCCAACAACACTATAAATTCTATAGTTGAAGACGATCTTGGAAACTTATGGATAGGAAGTGAAAGCTACTTAATTTTCTACGACAGACAAACAAACTGGTTCAAAGGCTATTACAAAAACAATACCTCAAAAGTTTTGGGAAAATCTTTGGACGGCACTATTTGGGCCAATTTGCGAAATACTGGAATCGTAAAAATAATTCCCAATGAAAAGGTCGAAAACATCCAATTTCAAACCGAATTTAATTACAAACAAAATAATAGCATTTGGGCCAACGATAAACAAATCAATCATTTTGCAGAAGACAAGTTTGGGCGCATTTGGCTGGCCACACCCAACGGCATAATTGCTTTAGGAAAGGATAATAAATTAATCGAGTCTGGATTTCTAAAAAATACCGAAACGCTCATCAATACAAAAAACAACACTTTTATTGCAAGTACCAAAGAAGGCCTTTTTCTCCTAGGTTATGGTAAGGCCGACAATAAATTAAAAATATTGGAAACCTATACCCATTTTCAAGGTAACACACCCCTTTTGCCCCAAATTACCACATTGGTCTTGGAAGAGACAACCTCAACACTATGGATCGGAACGCATTCCGGCTTAATAAAGGGAACCCTGAAAAATAATGAATATTCATTTGAAAATATAAATAATTCCAACAATCAAAACAGATCTTCCCAAAGTAGAATCAACTCCTTGACACTTGATAGGTATAACAACCTATGGATTGCCACCAACAAAGGTGTAAATAAATATATAGGAAGAACTTCCATTTTCGAATATACAGGTATAGATGAAAATTTGACCAATTTCTTCCCTCAATCAATAATAAAAGAAAACAGCCGAGAGCTTTTAATGACCATAAATCAAAAAGGGCTTTACCGGTTCAACAAGACACTAAACACCAATGAACTATTACTTCGAACCACTGAAAATTACACTGTTGTAAAAAAAGATTATGAAAACAAGGAACTTTTAATCGGGTTTGGCGGAGCACTTTTAAAATCCAACAACTACACCCTAACAAATCAAACTTTAGGAGTAGATACCCTGCAACAATTTTCAAAAGGCATTAAAGACATTATCCCCCTAAACAAAGATGAAATATGGGTCGGACTCTGGGGAGGTGGAATCAACATTGTACATTCCGGGAGCGACATTTCCAAATTTAAACAAAAGACCATTTCCCTATTAATGGGAAAGAACGTTTCGGTAATGCACTTGGACAGAAGGCAAAATTTATGGATCGGCACCAGGGGAGACGGACTTTTTAAGGTTGATCTGATTAATGAAGAATTAAAAACGTTCAATCCCACCATTAATGATAAAGATGGCCTTTCTTCCAATGCCATTCTAAGCCTACTGGAAACGGGCCAAGGAAACTTATGGATCGGAACAAGGGGCGGTGGATTAAATTTTTACAACGCCGAGGATGAAACCATAAATTCCTTTGGCAAAAAGGAAGGCTTAGTGTCATCTACCATTTCCAGTATTGAAATGGACATGTCCCAGAATTTATGGCTCAGTACACATAGGGGAATTTCCCGCTTCAATGTCCAAGAAAAAAAATTCGTGAATTTTGGGATTGAAGATGGTTTGGCCGAAAGTCATTTTATATTTAATTCCCATAGCAATGACGAAAACGGGACACTATATTTTGGTTGTCCAGGAGGATTTTACAGTGTTCGCACTAAAAATTTTCAGAAATCCGATCTTTTACCTAATACTATAATCACCCAATTCAATATCCTTGGCAATGAATCTGCAGAATCCGCCTTGGAGAACCTTTCATTGCCCCTACAGACCATAGGGCCTTCCAAAAAACTGGAACTGCCCTTCAACAGCAATAACATTGCCATTGAATTTTCTTCCTTAGATTTAACCGCCCCAAATAAAAATGAATATACCTACAAGTTGGAAGGCATCAATGACTTTTGGCACCACACCAAAGCTTCGAACAGAAATGCCAATTATAATGACCTGCCCCCTGGCAAATATACCTTTAAGGTAAAAAGCTCCAATAGCGACGGGGTTTGGAATACTACGCCAGCAGAACTAAGTTTCGTGATTGCACCTCCCTATTGGAGAAGTAACTTAGCTTACTTCATTTACATTGTACTTTTGGCTATTTGCATATACATCACCTTTTTACTAGTGCAAAGATGGTATACATTGAAGAAAAATTTAGTCACAGAGACCATAAGCCGAGAAAAAGACAATGAGATAAACCGTATGAAAATGGTATTTTTCACGGATATCTCCCATGAATTGCGCACACCCCTGGCTCTAATACTAGGAACAATAGAAAAAGTGGTCAAAGAAAAGAATTTTACCTTAAGTCCACTTACCTCCCAACGCATCTACAACAACACCCTTAGAATGCATAGGCTGATCAATCAAATAATGGACATCAGAAAATTTGACGAAGGCAAACTCAAATTGAACATTTCAAAAAATGATATTGTAAAGGACATAGACATTATAAAAAATGCCTTTAACGATTTTGCCAGGATTTATGAAATAAAATACGATTTCAACTGCGAAAAAGAAGAAATTAGGGGTTGGTACGATGTAGACATTTTGGAAAAAATCCTTTTTAATCTTTTATCAAATGCATTTAAATACACTCCTAAAAAAGGAGAAATACATGTTGCCCTTGAATTTGCCAACACCCATGATCTATTCTCTATGGTAAAGCTAAGGGGAAATGGCAAATACATTAAATGCAGTGTAAAGGATAACGGTATTGGAATCCCTAAAAAGGATCTTCCACATATATTTGACCGATACTATCAGGCCACAAAGGCCTATAGTAATCAAATTCCTGGTACCGGAATTGGAATGGAACTGGTCCAAAAACTTGTTGAAAGGCACCACGGAGCCATTAGGGTTGAAAGCGAAGAAGGCGTATTCACAGAGTTTACCTTTTTTCTCCCTATCAATAAAAATGCCTTCGATAAAAAAGAGAGAATTAATACGGGCAAGCCACTAACAAAAAGTTTTATTCATAATTCCGAATTTCAGGTTATCGAGGAGGTTTCCTCTGAATTTGAAGAGAAATCACAAGCCATAAAGTCAGATAAGCCCAAAATTCTACTCGTTGAGGATAATGATGACCTGAGGTTTATGGTCAAGGAAGAATTGAAGCATGATTTCTATGTACTTGAAGCTTCCAATGGCCAAGAGGGTTATAACGCCATAATTAAAGATAAACCCCAGCTGGTTATTTGCGACATACTCATGCCCATAGAAGATGGCATGTCCATGCTTAAAAGGGTTAAAGAAAATAATGATGTGAATACTATTCCCATTTTTATGCTGACAGCAAAAAATTCTGAAGAAACAAAAATAGAATGTCTCAGTTTAGGGGCAGAGGACTATATTGAAAAACCATTTAGCTTAGAATTTGTGAAATGGAAAGTAAAAAACGCACTTATAACCCGAAAAGAACTCCAAGAAAAGTATAGCAAAATAATCACTACAGAACCTAAAGAAATTGAAGTGGATTCCCATGATGAAAAGTTTATTAAAAAGCTTGTTCAAATTATAGAAGATTCTATGGATGACAATTTACTGAGTGTAGAGTTCCTGGCCTCGGAAGTGGGGATGAGCAGGGCCAACCTATATAGAAAAGTACAATCCATTATGGACGATACACCAGTAAACTTCATTAAACAGATACGTTTAAAAAGGGCGGCACAATTGTTAAAGAAGAACAAGATGTACGTTTCAGAAGTAGCCTATATGTGCGGGTTCAGCAATCAAAAATACTTTAGTAAATGTTTTAGTAAGGAGTACGGCAAAAGTCCAACAGAGTATACAAAGCAGTTTTCAACCGAGAAGGTCGAAAAGGCATCTTAAATCAAATAAAATACCAATTAGCCATAAAAAAATGAATCCAATAAGACCATACCTCCCAGCCATTGTTTTGGCAATAATGTGCTCCATCCTATCCTGTAAATCCCCTAAAGAAAACCATCAAAACAAGGCACTTCCCAATATAGTTCTAATAAATGTAGATGATTTGGGATGGAAGGATTTAGGATTTATGGGTAGCGAGTATTATGAAACACCCAATTTGGATGCTTTGGCCAAAGAGGGTATGATATTTTACAATGCATACGCAGGTGCTGCCAATTGTGCACCCAGCCGTGCCTGCCTCCTATCCGGACTTAATACTCCGAGACATGGCGTTTATACGGTAAGCCCATCGGACAGAGGAAATTCAAAGACACGAAAACTTATCCCTATAAAAAACACGGACCACTTAAATGACACCATATACACACTACCACAAATGCTGAAGTCCGCCGGATATATCACCGGAAGTTTCGGGAAATGGCATGTAGGCAATGACCCAAAGGAACAGGGGATAGATGTTAATGTTGGTGGAAGCGCTAAGGGCAATCCTGGAAAAGGGGGGTACTTTTCCCCTTATAAGATAGACCATATTACCAATGGACCTGATGGGGAATATTTAACAGACCGTATTACCAAAGAGGCCATCTCTTTTGTAGAAAAATATAGGGATACTACCTTTTTCCTCTACCTACCATTCTATACGGTACATACCCCAATAATGGGAAAAGAGAAACTGATTGAAAAATTTAAGGACAAGAAAGGTTCTAATGGACAAAACAGGCCGGATTATGCCGCTATGGTGGCCTCCATGGACGAAAACGTGGGCAAACTACTTTCCTCGTTAAAGGCAAACGGACTGGAAAAAAATACCTTAGTAATATTTACCTCGGACAATGGAGGAATTAGGGCCATATCCGAACAAAACCCCTTACGTGCCGGGAAGGGTTCTTACTATGAAGGAGGAATCCGAGTACCATTACTGATAAAATGGCCCGGAAAAATAAAACCTAATTCCAGCGCTACAGCCCGTGTAAGCAATATGGACTTTTACCCCACCCTACAAAATATAGCAAGTCCGGATAAAAAAGCTCCGCTAATGGACGGTATTGACCTTGAACCTATATTTTCGGGTAAATCCCAAGTTAAAAGAGACCTATTCTTTCATTTCCCCATCTACCTTCAGGAATATCAGGGCTTACAGGACGGTAGCCGCGACCCCTTGTTCCGTACCCGCCCAGGTTCCGTAATTATTTCGGGAGACTGGAAATTACATGAATATTTTGAAGACGGCGCATTGGAACTCTACAATTTAATATCGGATCCAAGTGAAGAAAATAATATTGCCGAACAAAATCCTGATAAAACACTGGAACTCCTTGAGAAATTAATGGAGTGGCGCAAAGCAACCAATGCCTTGGTTCCAAGCCAAAAGAACAATGAATATGACGCTGCTTTTGAACAAAAAATGATCCAAGAAAAAAGTCGACAATAAAATTCTTAAAAATAGCTTAGTATAGATTCTAGGTTTGATAGGGCTTTTAGGTTTTAACTTGGAACTACCAATTCTATAAATGCCAATATTAAAAACCCAGCTAGTGCGACTTCTCAATCGGTGCGAAAAGCACCTCATTTCGAAGTGACTCCTGCTGTCGCGAGCAAGGGCTTCTTACCCCTTCCAGCTTCTCCCCCCGTCGCGGTGACCATCCCGGTCATTTCGATCGACCAGAGGGAGGAGAAATCGCACTAGTAGCTCAATCAAAAACATCAACTGTGCTCTATACTACTCTACAAACTAGGGGATCAAATAAACCTTCACTAAAACCTTACTTGTGCGACTTCTCGTCGTCCCGAAAAAAGGGACTCTGTCGAAGTGACCACTGAAACGACAGGTGCCTGCCCTAATGGACGGAATGAGGAAACACTCGCGTTAGCATATTTGTGCCATTCTACCGAAAGGTTTGTGCTTCCTACCCCTTCCCACTTCTCCTTTTTCGAAGCGACCTTCCCTAACTAGGGAAAGGAGTTATTGTTATCGGTGTTTTAGTCATCCATATAGACTTTTCAATTTAATTACCGCTAATAATACGCTGCTTCCCTTGGAAAAGCCTGTTTGCCGACTAAGGTTGGCTCGTACTACAAATTTAAACTCCAGCAATAGGTCCCCATTGGATAAAAATCCAACAAAAAAAAGCGGGCATAATACCCGCTTTTTTTTTGACACCTATTTATTATAATGAAATCCTTTAGTACTTCTTGGATTGTTCAATATACTTATCATCCAGTTCTTTGGAATCCTTATACTTTATCCTAAGTTGGGCCAGTTTTTCCTTCAGTTCCTTCACAATCTCTGCATAAGCCGGGTCATCATAAACATTGTTCAATTCCTTGGGATCTTTCTTGCGATCATATAATTCCCATTCGTCCACGTCATAATAGAAATGGGCAAGTTTGTATTCCTTGGTCACTATGCCATAGTGGCGTTTTACCATATGCACACTGGGATATTCATAATAGTGGTAATAAACAGCTTCGCGGTTCCATTCGGCCGATTTACCTTTTAACAATGGCATTAAACTTTCACCCTGCATATCCTCCGGCGCTGTGATTTGTGCCGCCTCCAAAAACGTCTGGGCAAAATCCAGATTCTGTACCATTTCTTCCTCGGTAGTTCCCGGTTTTATTTCATTGGGCCAACGGATCAACAATGGAGTTTTAAAGGACTCATCGTAAATAAAACGCTTGTCGAACCAACCATGCTCCCCTAAATAAAAACCTTGATCCGAGGTGTAGATTACTATGGTATTTTCGGCTAGGCCATTGTTATCCAAATAATCCAATACCCTTCCCACATTGTCGTCTACGGAGGAAATACTTCCCAAATAGTCCTGCATATACCTCTGGTATTTCCAAGTCATTTTTTCCTTATCTGTCATGGAAGGCCATTTTTCCCTAAAATCTTCATTAATAGCATCGATAATGGGCTTGTATTCTTGCTTTTGTGCTTCGTTGGCACGATTAAATTCGTTATAAATATTGGCTTGGGTATTTTGTACTACAGGTACTACATTGCCCATATCCTCTATGGTTTCTGGCCAAATCTTGCTATCATGGCTATACTCCATATGATATAAAAGATTCATTTCGGCAGTTTTGGCAGCAGTACCCCTGTTGGAGTAATCGTCAAATAAAGTTTCTGGTAGCGGAAAGGTTTTTTGGGTGTACTCCTTAAATTTATCCGCCCTTGGCCACCATGGTCTGTGCGGTGCCTTATGGAGATACATTAAAAAGAAAGGCTTGTTGGGATCCCGTTTTTTATCCAACCATTCCAAACTCATGTCCGTAATAATATCCGTTACATAACCGGTAATAGTGGTATCTCCCTTTTGGGTGATAAAATCCGGGTTAATATAATGTCCCTGCCCAGGAAGGATCATAAATTCGTCCACGCCCTTGGGATTGTTCCCAAAATGTAGTTTCCCAAACATGGCTGTTTGGTAACCCGCCTTTTGAAAGATCTGCGGAAAGGTAACCTGAGTAGTATCGAAAGGATTGTGATTGTCTATTTTTCCATTAATGTGGGTATGTTTCCCGGTAAGAATGGTGGCTCGTGAAGGTGCGCAGATAGAATTGGTAACACTGGCATTTCTGAACAACATACCTTCTTTGGCCAAACGGTCTATATTTGGGGTTTGGATCAAATGATCGCTATAGGCACTAATAGCCTGATAGGCATGATCATCGGACATGATAAACAGGAAATTGGGTTTCTGTGGCTTCTTCCCCTCTTTCTCAGCGCAACTGTACACTGATATTAGACAAAGAGCAACAAGGGAAAATAATGGTAATACTTTCATATAATTGGATGGTTTTAATAAAGCTACTAATATAGGGAACAATAAATATATAAGGTTTATGGATAATCCTCAAATAAATTTGAGGCGCCCCTTCATTTTGGACTTAATCCAAAAGTCTTATCAGCCTTAAAATAGGAAAAGCCATTCTACACGAATGTAAAATGGCTTTCCTTCAAAATAATTGGCAACCCTTGGATAAGCTTTATCTATCCCAACCTCCTCCCAAGGACCTATACATACCTACCTTGGCCAACATTTGGTCCTTTTTGGTCTCTACAAGTTCCTCACTGGATTCGAGGGCATCCCGCTGGGTCAAAAGTACCTCCATATAGTCTGCCCTGGCCGACTGAAAAAGTCTTATAGAGATATCAATGGACTCATTTAGTGCTTGTACCTGTCCCTCCTTTAATTCGTAACTCTTGTTTAGATTATCAATATTTGACAATTGATTTGCTACCTCGATATACGCATTTAAAATAGCCTTTTCATACTCATACACTGCCTGTATTTGCCTAGCGTTGGCATTGCCATAAGCTGCCTTAATTGCATTTCTATTGATTAACGGGGCCACTACATCCCCCACTACGTTATACAACAAAGATTGTGGTGTACTAGTTAGAAATTTCGGTTTAAAGGCCTCCAATCCAACACCTGCCTTTATCCCTAGGGAAGGGTAGAAATTGGCCTTGGCCACTTTAACATCCAACTTGGCCGCAGCCAGTTCATATTCTGCCTGCCTTATATCCGGTCGGTTCTGCAACAATTGGGATGGTATGCCAGGATTAACGGCAGCAATCTCTTTATCTATAAAACCTTCGGAATTCCTCAAAATAGGCTGTGGCGACCTACCGATTAAAAAATTAATCTTATTCTCAGTTTCTACGATCTGCTGTTGTATGCCGTATTTTTGACTTTGATTCTTTAGCACCTCTGCCTCAAACCTTCGAACGGCCAGCTCCGTTGCCCTCGCCGCTGTTTTCTGAAGCTTCACCATGGCAAGGGCATTTGTTTGAATGGCCAAGTTTTCTTCAATAATTGCCAACTGACTATCCAAAGCCACTAGCTCGTAATAGGAAGCGGCTACCTCGGAAACCAGATTGGTCACCATAAAATTCTTTCCCTCAATAGAGGAGAGATATTCGAAAACAGCAGCCTTTTTGGAATTTCGCAGCTTTTTCCAAACATCCACCTCCCAAGAAGCGTAAGCTCCTACCATAAAATTGGATAGAGGTTCCGGGAACTCCTCCCCCTCTCGAATTTCAAGATGCTCCTCCACTGCACCATTTCTGGTATAAGCACCCACTTTTTCCACTTCAGCTCCGGCCTGAATATTGACAGAGGGCAGATATTCGCCTTTTCTGGTCCTGATCTCATTATTGGCCATCTCCACTTGTTGAAGTATAATATTCAGTTCCTGATTCCTTACCAAGGCCGTATCTATCAACGCACTTAGCTGGGGATCTGAAAAAAATTCCTTCCACTGGATACTAGCACTGTTCAAACTGTCTTCCAATTGATTTTGGTACCGATCTGGCACCTCTGAGTTTTCTTCCAACAGCGTTTTTGAAGGAACACAGGAATATACGGCTACAACAGCAATTAAAGCCAACCCATACACCCTGATCCTTTTAATGGTTAACATTCTCTTATTTTTCATCATCTTTTCCTTTGGTTAGTTTTTTCAAAAGTTTTGTAATCTCCCTCAGTTTGGCCCTAGTCCTACTTTCTCCCTCACTGGTACGCATTAATTCTTCGGAAAAAGGTTCACTGGCCTCATCTTTGATCAGATTCCTTCCTTCTGCCATACTGCCAAAAATGTAATAAAGTCCTGGTATAACCAACACCCCGAATAGTGTACCTATGAGCATTCCGCCCAAGGCCGACCCACCGATGGTCCTGTTTCCAATGGCTCCAGCTCCGGTAGCCACGACCAGGGGAATCAAACCAGCGATAAACGCGAATGAAGTCATTAAAATAGGTCTGAAACGGGCACGGGAACCTTCTATGGCCGCTTCAAGAATTGTGGCGCCCTGCCTATGTTTTTGAACGGCGAACTCCACAATAAGTACCGCGTTCTTGCCCAATAGACCAACCAGCATAATTACCCCTATCTGGGCATAAACATCATTGGCCAAGCCCATCATTTTCAATAACGCAAAAGAACCGAAAACACCAACGGGCAACGAAAGAATAACGGCAAAAGGCAATAAAAAGCTCTCATATTGGGCCGCCAGTACGAAATACACAAATATCAATACAATGATAAAAATATAAAGGGATTCGTTTCCTCTTTTGGCCTCATCGAACGAAAGCCCTTCCCAAGCAATATCGTAGCCTCTGGGCAGGGTTTGGGCAGCCACCTCTTTAATAGCGTTGATAGCATCCCCAGTAGTGTACCCAGGTGCAGGAAGTCCATTGATCGTGGCCGAATTATACAAATTGTAGCGGGTAATCTCATTGGGGCCCAAACGCTTTTCCATAGTCATAAAGGCAGAATACGGCACCATTTCCCCTTCTTCATTTTTTACGAACAATTTTTCCAAATCCGATGGAAGTGCCCTATACTCAGGGGCCGACTGGGTGTAGACCTTAAAGAACCTTCCGAACAGTATAAAGCCCTGTTCATAGGTACTCCCGATCAAAATATTCAGGTTTTCCATAGCCTTACCTATAGAAACCCCTTTTTGCATGGCAATCTTATTATTGATTTTAAGTTCGTATTGGGGATAGTTGGCCGAGAAAAAAGAGAATAATCCTGTTAATTCTTCCCTTTTGGCCAAAGCATCCATAAAATCATCGTTTATCTTTCCAAAACCATGATAATCCGTAGAGTTGGTCTTATCCAACAAACGCATGGAAAATCCGCCCGAAGAACCAAAACCAGGCACCGCCGGCGGCTCAAAATATTCTATCCTAGCCCCCAGATTTTGGGTTTCCTCTTCCAATTCCTCCATAATCTCATGTACGGAATGATGACGCTCGGACCATGGTTTCAAATTGATCAAGCAAGTTCCGGCATTGGATCCACGCCCTTCGGTCATAATCTCATAACCGGCCAATGAGGAAACAGATTCAACCCCATCCATTTCTTCACAGATCTGCTGTAATTTTCGGGCAACATCATTGGTCCTTTCCAAAGTAGCTCCTGGTGGCGTCTGTATAATGGCATATATCATCCCTTGATCCTCATTGGGAATAAATCCTGCCGGAAGCGATTCGTTCGTAAAAAATATCCCCGCGCAAAAAGCTAATAGGATACCAAAGGTGACGATCCTTCTGGTTACGATTTTATCCAATAGTTTTACATAGGTTCCCGTAAGGCGTTCAAAACCCTTATTGAACCAGGCAATAAACTTATCCACGGGCGATTTCCTTTTGGGCTTCCCATGATTGTTCTTTAGCATTATAGCACATAATACCGGGGTAAGGGTAAGGGCTACAACGGCTGATATTACGATGGACCCGGCCATGGTAATCGAAAACTGTCGGTAAAACACCCCCACCGGACCGGTCATAAAGGAAATAGGAATAAATACGGATACCATCACCAAGGTAATGGCAATAATTGCCCCTCCAATCTCACTTAATACCTCTGTTGAGGCCTTATAGGGCGTTAGATTCTCCTCCTCCATTTTTACGTGAACCGCCTCCACCACAACGATGGCATTATCCACAACGATACCAATAGCAAGTACCAAGGCGAATAAAGTAATAAGGTTAATGGACAGCCCGAAGAGCTGCATTACGAAAAAAGCACCGATCAATGATACCGGCACCGCGATGATAGGGATCAGAGTAGAACGCCAATCGCCCAAGAAAAGGAAAACAACTATGGCAACCAAAATAAAGGCATCACGAAGGGTATGTAGTACCTGTTCGATTGAGGCATCCAAAAAGTTGGCAACGTCATAGCTGATCTTATAATCCAATCCGGGAGGAAGGTCTTCTTTAAGCTCCAGTAATTTTGATTTAACCTCGTCAATAACATCCTTACCGTTACTGCCCAAAGTCTGTTTTAAGATAATGGATGCTGATGGGCGACCATCCAAATTGGAATAAATATCGAAGAACTCGCTTCCAAGTTCTACATCGGCCAAATCGCCCAAGGTAATGGTCTCTCCCTCCGCATTGGCGCGAACTATAATATCCTTGTACTGTTCCGGTTGATTGTAACGCCCTACGTAGGTAAGCACATATTCCAAAGACTGGGATTTAATTCCGGAACTTTGCCCGATCCTCCCTGGTCTGGCTATTATACTCTGGTCCTGCATGGCCTCCATGATTTCTTCGGCAGATACATTGTAGGCACGCATACGATCCGGTTTTAACCACACCCGCATGGCGTACTTTCTACTACCCAATATCTGCGCACTGGCAATACCGTTGATACGTTGTATTTCGGGTATTATTTTGGTATAGGCATAATTGTATAGAAACTTCTCATCGTTATGCTCGTCTTCGGCAAACAGGTTTACGTACATCAACATACTGGGTTGTACGGGAGTTATAATTACTCCTTCCTTTTGCACCAATTCCGGTAGGTTCGGCATTACCTGATCTACCCTTGTCTTTACCATTACTACTGCCGTATTGGGATCCGTTCCCGGCTCAAAAATAACACGCAGGGTGCCTTCACCGGCACTGGTGGCATCGGACGCCAGATAGCGCATTCCCTGAACACCGTTAATGGCAGTTTCCAAAGGTATTAGCGTGGAATTCACCAATACATCTGCGCTTGCACCTGGGTACGCTATAAATATGTTAACGGTAGTAGGTGCAATTTCGGGGAATTGCGAAATGGGTAATTGTTTAATGGCCAAAAGGCCAGTAAAAACGATCATGACTGATATGACTATGGCCAATACCGGTCTTTTTATAAATTTTTTGAACATCTTTTGTGAAATTAGGTTAGGTATAAAATTTAATTGCCCATGGAATTTTAATTGTCCTCCTTACATCTAGAAGGGGAAAACAATCCATGCTTTGAGCAATTAATTTTTAAATTTCCTATAAGTTTTACTTACTCGGCGTAAAGAGACAAGTTGTTTATAACCGATTTAGGCTCAATAAATTCGGTTTCGATATGGTCCCCGTCCTTTACCATACGAATGCCGTCCAGTATTATTCTATCTTTCTCGGAAAGTCCCTTTTCTATGATAAAAAGATTAGGTAGTTCCCCGGCAATAGCTATTTCCTTCTGTCGAATAACATCCTTGTCATCAACTACAAAAACATATTTTTTATCCAAAACCTCAAAGGTGGCTTTTTGTGGAATGATGAGGGCGTTCGTATAGGGCACCTGCATAATTATGCTACCTGTTTCCCCATGTCTCAATATGCGATCGGAGTTGTCAAAAGTTGCCCTAAAAGCAATGTTACCGGTCTCATGGCTAAATTCTCCTTCAATGGTTTCAACAACCCCTGTCTGATTAAAACGCTTATTGTTGGCCATCAAAAGGCCTACCTCTTGCTTACTGTTTCTATCAACATTAGTAATATAGTCCAGATACTCCGCCTCAGGAACATTGAAATAGACCCACATTTTACTGTTGTCGGACAAGGTGGTCAACAATTCCCCTTCATCCAAAAGACTACCTTCCCTAACATGAAGGTGGTCCATAATACCATCAAACGGAGCCTTGATATTAGTAAACCCAAGATGGGTCTCGGCAAGCATCACTTCCGCCTTGGCCTTTTCAAAATTAGCCTTTGCCATGGCCAGCTCATTTGCAGAAACCACATTGCCATCGGCCAATAATTTAGTGTTATCATATTCTATTTCGGCCACCCTTGCTTCTGCCGTGGCTTTTTGAAATTCCGCCTCATAAACATTTGGCATAATGTGGAACATTTGTTGGCCTTTTTTTACGGATTGACCTTCATCCACCGAGATTTCTTGTAAGTAGCCCTTTTCCAAAGCACGGACCTCAATATTTCTAATGCTATGTATTTGGCAGACATAGTCTTTAACAACCGCGGTATCTTTCTTTATTGGACTGGTCACGAGATATTTGGTTTCCTCTCGTTTTTCATGTTTTTCGGAATTACAGCTTAATTGGCTCAATAGTATACACACGCCAATAATCATGGGGGACTTCCTCATAATTTTAATTTATTTAAATGAATAATTGGTTTTTAGCAAATAAAATGCTTGGCAAGTCCATTTATAATAGTATAGGACTTACTCATTTTTGATTGAAAACAGTATTAAAAAAGGGGGAACAGGCCTTAATGAAATAAGGTCCTGTCTAGATTTCCTAAATTCTGAAAACTTGAAATTTAATATACCGCTTATATGGAGTGGTAAAAGCGTGGGCATTAAGGTAAGCGGAGTCATTTTCAAGATCGGAAGACAGAGTCTCCAACATTTGGGCGTGTAAAATACCAGTTGCCAGTCCGCTATAATTCAAATCTGTTCCAGAAGAAAAAACAATTTCATCGCTCTCCTCTTCCTCCTCCTCGATATCCGCAACTTCCGCCACGAGTGGTTTTTGAACTTCAAATACAGAAGTATCCGCAAAAACAATAGGGGCTAATTCTTCCTCAACCTCGCAAGGAGAGCTTTCAGAAGCTGCTAAATTTAAAATTGAAAAGAAAGGGTCTACTTCAAGATTTGAATGGGCATAAATAGTGTTGAATCCATTTATTAAAAGGATACAGAGAAGAAGTATATATTTTTTTAATGCCCGATTCATACGGGAATCAAAACTAGACCTTGAATTTTATACCCACAAATAGTAGTTGTTAAAATTAGTTAAAATTAAAAAGAGATATATTATTTTTATGAAAAACGAAGGTCTTTCATCCTGAAAATCAATTAATAATAATTTCGGATTCCAACTTTTGACAATTAAGCATAATAATCTAAGGCAAGTCATCTTTTCCAATCCAATAATGCATAATCCGTTTTGTCACTCTTTTTTAACTACCCATTTTATTCCTTCTAGAAGATGCTGTCGTCCAAAATCCGTATTCAATGAGCGAATGTCATGACCCAATTCTGTATAGAAGAATCTTCCTCCGCCCCAAACCCTGGTCCAAGCTATAGGATGATCCTTTCCCATTCCTACGCCTCCTCTAGTCTTGAAATACTCTCTAACCGGTTCGTATGTTGATTCGTCTACCCTTAGTAAAACCTGTACGCCAGGCAGACCTGTAACAGACTTGGTGTGGTTGGTCCAATCTGCTTCGTACCAAAACTCTTTACCCATTCCCTTAACCGCAGGATGATCCATAGCTTTTGGATCAACCAACACTTTGGCTTTTAAAAATTCAGAATCACTATTGAAATCACAGCCTCCCAATTCCATTATCCAAGGCCAGTTTTCCTGATGCACCAACAATGCATGTAAACCAACAATAGCTCCCCCTGCTTTATACCATTCCTCTATGGCAGTGCGTTGCTCTTCATTAAAAACTTTATCAAGAACATTTGCATTGTTGAACAGCAATACATCATAGTAGCCCAGTTTTTCCTTGGATATATCACTTCCAGTTTCACTTACATCTATTTGCATATTGTGTTCGGCACCTAGCCGCACAATCCACCCGTTTACGATGGGAATGTCCGGATGGCGGAACCAACCTGTACCGGAAAAGAGTAAAACCTTCAATGTAGTTCCGTCTCCCATCGCATTGCGCTCATGCATTTTCTTTTGATGGTCAACATCAAGGTGCTCCTGAGAAATTAACTGAAAGGTGGATAAAAACAATAACGATAAAAAGATAGCTGAAACAATTTGGGTTCTTTTGCTTTTCATAATTGGCAATTATTATTCTTTCGAATTAAGAATACTTTACATCTGTTTCAATAAAAATAAGGGTTTTGCGGGTATAATTAAGAGTCAATATCTTCTTGACGTGAGTTTTACCAAAAAATTAGGCTTATTTACCATAGTGAACGCAGAAAATTCAATGCGTAAAAGTACGTTATACAAGGCTCGTAAACGTACCCAAAAAACAACACGGAAATAGAAGATTTGCTATCTTGGGGACTTTAACAACAATCATGTGCCAAAAATAGCCTGCCATAAATTCAAACCGTATACTCGAATGTTTAAAAATAACCATAGCATAATATTCAATACTTGCGCAATTCTTCTGTGCGCCATCACTATTATTAGTTGCCAAACAAAACCGAAGGAGGAGCTGCCCCCAAATATTGTATGGATTACCTCCGAGGACAATTCTAAGCACTACCAAAAGCTTTTTGATGACAATGGAATTCCTACCCCGAATATTGAATCGCTGGCCAAGGAAGGTTTGATCTTTAGTAGGGCATTTTCCAATGCCCCGGTCTGCAGTGTTGCACGTTCGGCAATAATATCTGGTTGCTACGGACCTCGTATCGGGGCCCAATTTCATAGAAAGATGGCCGTTGTACCCATGCCCGATTCACTCAAAATGTTTCCTTCCTATTTAAGACAGGCTGGTTATTATACCACCAACAATAGCAAGGAAGATTATAATATAATTAAAAGTGATGGTGTTTGGAACGAATCTTCAAAAAAGGCCAGCTGGAAAAACAGGGCTGAAAATCAGCCATTTTTTCATGTTTTTAATATTGGGGTTTCCCATGAATCCAGCATGCACTTCACTGCTCAGGGCATGGATACTATTGCTACTGAAACAGATATAAATTCCTTTAAAATTCAACCCAATCATCCCGACACAGACTTATTTAAATACACCAATGCTCTATACCGTGATAAAATCAGGGAGATGGACCGCCAGGTCGGGAAAATTATCAAGGAACTAAAAGAAGATGGTCGCCTGGATGACACCTTCCTTTTTTACTTCGGAGATCATGGGGGCGTATTGCCCGGAAGCAAGGGATATCTTTATGAAACCGGATTACATGTGCCTATGGTGGTCCATGTTCCCAAAAATTATAGACATCTGGTAAAAAACCAGATAGGTAGCACCATAAATGGTTTTGTGAGTTTTATAGATTTGGCTCCAACCGTTTTAAATCTTGCTGGTATTAGTATTCCCAAAGAAATAGATGGAACCGCCTTTTTAGGCAAGGATATAGAGAGTAAGGAATTGAACTCCCGTAATGAGACTTATAGTTATGCCGATAGATTTGATGAAAAATATGATATGGTTCGGGCTGTGCGAAAAGGGAAGTATAAATACATAAGGAGCTATCAGCCATTTAATTATGACGGATTAATGAACAACTATCGATACAAGCAATTGGCCTATCAGGAATGGCAGTCCTTGTACAACGATGGAAAACTCAACGAGCTACAATCGGCCTTTTTTGAAGCACGCTCTCCCGAAATGCTATTTGATCTTGATACAGACCCTTATGAAACAAAAAATCTGGCAGATGACCCAGCGTATGCAACTACGCTTATTACTATGCGAGAAAAACTCGCTTCCTGGGTAAAAGAAATGCCAGACCTTTCCTTTTATCCGGAACATTACCTCATCGAGAAAGCGTTTGGAAACCCTGTAGAATTTGGAAAAAAACACAAGAAAGAAATTCAAAAATATACTGAGATTGCCGATTTAAACCTATTGAATTTTGATAATGCCAAGAATTCCCTTACCACCGCCCTAAAGTCATCCGATCCATGGGACAGATATTGGGCAATTATTGCTTGTAGCACGTTTGGGCCACAAGCCATTGGAATGGAATCCCAGATAAGGGAAATGGCCTCTACAGACCCTGAGTTAATAAATAGGGTACGTGCAGCCGAATTTCTAGGTATTGTTAAGAAATTGGACCCTTCAACCGTGATGACAAATTCCTTATATGAGTCGGACAAACCAAGTGAGGCGCTTTTGATTTTAAATTCGATCGTACTAATGAATTCGGGCAAATACAACTATAAATTTAATATTCAATTGGATAAAATAGCCAAAACGGTTGCTGAAGATTCAGAAGTACAGCTGAGATTGAAATACCTGAATATTCTATAGAAAAGTCCAATATCAATATACAATCTTGCAAATCAGGGACTGAAGAAAATAATTTAGTTTTCATCAAGGTTTTTCAATTGCCCTAAACGCAGCCAAGGGGCAACTTACTGTGGTCATATACAAGGGGTTTTGTTTGTGTCCGGAAGGATGAAAACATTCATAGGGAGCTCCGTATTCCAACCCTTTTCTAAAGTCGTTTTCACGCAAATCATCTATGAATTCTTTGGCCAATTTCTGCGCAAGTTTAAAATTAGTTTTAGCTATGGCATAGCATACCCATCCTGTAGGCGTTCCCCAATAGGCCCCGTTCTGATAGGTGTTTTTCTTTGCCAGCGAAAATTCCCAAGCGGTGGAATCGCTAAAGTCATCCGTTGTTAATATATGCCTAATGTTGCCTTTGTAGGATAAATAGCCATTTTCATAGGTTTGGGACAGAAATCTACTTGTTTTTTCGGTTTCCTCATTACTCAAGATATTGTAATAGATTGCTAAGGCCGTAGACCAAACGTCCGCTTGACTTCCTTTGTCATTCGAAGCTTTAAGCATTCCCCTGCTATCCATAAACAATAAAGGTATTGCCTCTTTTATCTTGGCTGCAATAAAACGGTATTTTTCCGCTTTTTCCTGATTGTTTCGTTTTTCATACAATTCGGAAAGCTCCAAGGCAGCCTTAAATTTTAATATGGACGGATAGCAAAGATCCCCTGTAATGGTCATAACATCCCTAAACCCAAAATCGATGCCCCTAAAATGGTCCGTGGTAGTAACAATATGATTATCCAATCTGGATGGTAGCACGTTAAAAGCTATTTCGAGCCGATCTATAAGCCTTAACCCGTTAATTTCCTTATCCAATATAGACAGATCCGTAGTTGTCCCCACATAATAATGGGCCATATGTACAAAGAAAAACTGATCCCCGTAAGGCGGGGTCATACCAAACACCGGAGTTCCCTGTTCCTCGAAACTATACGTTCCAGGAAAGTATATGGGCAGACTATCGTCCATCCGAATATGATCTGCTATGGCACCCAAAGGAATCATGGACCCATTTTTGGTAATCCACGTTCTATCGGCTTGGGTAGAAGCAGTCAACATTAACATATTTCTTTGTTCCTCCTTTGTAATAAATCCCGATTCCAAAGACATGGCATAATCGCGAATCCAAAAAGCAGGATAACTCCCCCTCCCCCCAGGTTTAACCAAAACTATTCCTGTATTGTTGTTACCCATTTGATCAGCAACCTTCTGTCCTGGATAAATACGGGAACTATCAATGATGGTTTCGGTTAGAGTTTCCAGAAATTTAAAATCCTCGTCACTTAAAACTGGGTTCTTTGGTGTAGATACAGATTGCCCAATACTAGATGCCGTAATGGCAATGGAAAATAAGGTTAATGTCGCTTTCTTCTTAAAATTCATTACGGGTTTCAAAATTAATATACTGCCCCCTTAAGATATAAAGGCACTTCTAAAATACGATTTTAAAATTGACAAAGTCGCAAACCTAAAAGACTGGTCTAAATCACTAATTATATGTCGATTAAAACTTAATACAGCTGTATAAGAATAGGGAAAAATGTTAATTTTAACTAAGCTATTTTGACGGTCAAAAAATATTAACTAGAAATTGCTGTAACTAATAAACAACTATAGCAACCAATAACAAAGGAAACATCTAAAATATCCCATAAATCAAAAAAAAAAAAAACAGTTATGCAAACAATATTGGGCTCTGGTGGGGCAATTGGCATTGAACTGGCCAAGGCTTTAAAAGATTATACTACAGATATCAGGTTGGTTAGTAGAAATCCGCAAAAGGTAAATGATACGGACAAACTTTTTTCCGCTGATCTTTTGGATAGAACTAAGGTTTTTGAAGCAGTCCAAGGCTCGAGCATTGTGTATGTCACTGTGGGATTTCCGTATAACCTTAAAGTTTGGCAGCAGAACTGGCCAAAATTCATAAAATACGTAATCGATGCCTGTATAGAATATAAATGCAAATTGGTGTTTTTTGACAATATATACATGTACGACCTCAATTATTTAAATGGAATGAATGAGGAAACCCCCATTAATCCCCCAAGCCAGAAAGGTAAAATTCGTGCGGAAGTAGCGGCAATGATCATGGACAAAGTCAAAGAAGGACAACTTGAAGCTTTGATTGCCCGTTCTGCAGATTTTTATGGCCCAAATATTAAAAATTCGAGCATGTTGACAGAGATGGCATTTAAACCTTTAAGTAACGGGAAAAAAGCAAATTGGCTAGCCTCTTTAAATTTTAAACATTCCTTTACCTATACTCCTGACGCGGCAAAAGCTACCGCCTTGCTTGGCAATTCGGCCAAAGCGTTCAATCAGGTTTGGCATTTGCCAACAGCAAGTAACCCTTTTACCGGAAAGGAATGGATAGAGACCATTGCAAAAGAAATGGAGGTAAAACCAGGAATACAGGTTGCCAGCAGATTAATTGTAAAAATAATGGGCCTATTTATACCTATTATGAGGGAAATGCCCGAAATGATGTATCAGTATGACAGAGACTATGTCTTTAATTCGGATAAATTCGACAGTCATTTTAGTTTTAGGACCACTCCCTATTTAGAAGGAATTAAAGAAATTGTTAGTTCCGATTATTAAAAAGAACCCTAGGAGGTGTTCACCATTTTTACACTTTTCGACAAGTTTTGGTAATGAAAAAATACAGTGCCATTCACTTAAATGCTTTGCTCCCTTTTTATTAACATTTGGAGAATGGCACCGTTGCAATACAAAATAATGTTTAAAAACAACTATTGAAGAATAACCTATATACTAGGCAAAATGGCTTGTGGCACTATATTCTTTACAGGCTTTATGCTCTTTAAATAGGCATATATTGCCTTTATGTCCTCATCTGGCAATTTGGAATATCCTTCCCAGGGCATTGGGGGCAATAGTGGCCTACTATTATCCAGCCCTTTATACTTCCCCTCTTTTATGGCCTTCACAAATTGCTCCTCGGACCAAAATCCAATTCCCGTAGCATCTGGGGTTAAATTACCGGCAAAGGAAGTGCCCCATGGTCCAATTGCGGCGGTTCCGTTCATATTAAACAGCACATAGCCCCCTACAGATTGGGGGTCATAGTTAGGTAAAATTTCATTGGAATCATGACCGGACAGCAATCTATTGGGATCGGGCACAGGACCTCTTGGAGTCATAACTTTAGGGGAGTGACAATCGTTGCACCCCAAGGTAGCAACCAAAAACTCCCCTCGTTGAATCCGATCACCGGACTTAGGTAATTCTGCTTTTGCTATTTCCTTTTGTTTTGGTGAGCCGCATGCACTTAACATTAAGCTGGTGATGGCAAGCATAAAAAATGTTTTTTTCATAAACTTTTAATTTAGATTTTATTTTATGGATATAAGAACATTTAGTTTTTAATCCGATGCCCATAAAACCATGGAATGAGATTAAAACGTACTTGACAAAGGAAGACAGAAAGTGCGTTGCCGACAATCACATAAGTATGTGAAATATTCGGGAGCCATTTTTAAAATATGACAAAGTATGTTAGGACAATGCTATCCTTAAGGCTACTGACCAGCAATGAAAAATATGTAAAAAAGGCCAAAACCCTTATTTTGGATCCAAGCCGCCACATAGGTACAACAATGCAAAAAGCCTGGATTTTTATTGGGATTATAGAATGTCCAAGAAGTAACTTTAATATAATTCCAGGAAAATCCATTCTTTTTACACGAGAAATATCTTTCAACCATTGACCACACCCTATTTTCAACCTTCAGAAGGGCTCCGATTAATTTGTTATCTTACCAAAGTAATCCACAAACAAAAGCCATGAACCAATCAACCACATGTCTCCAGGACAATTTTAACGGGCTGCAACACCTAGGTTTACCCGTCTCCAATTTGAAGGCTTCTATGGAATTCTATGAATCCCTCGGTTTTAAAAGGGTTATGTCCTCTCAAGTAGATGTTCCTACCGAGAATGACACCATTCTTGTGGCCATGATGGAGCAGAAAGGAGTAATTATTGAACTATATCAGGTTACCAAGAACGAAATGTTGGAACTAAAATCGAGGAAAGATGGTCATGTAGACC
Organism: Arenibacter algicola; assembly: GCF_018860365.1. Classification (GTDB taxonomy): domain Bacteria; phylum Bacteroidota; class Bacteroidia; order Flavobacteriales; family Flavobacteriaceae; genus Arenibacter; species Arenibacter algicola_B. The sequence goes on along the minus strand of NZ_JAHKPO010000022.1, from coordinate 20,232 downwards.
ATATTGCTTTTGACGTGGGCGATGTTGACAAAGCCTTTAACGAACTTAAAGCTGCCGGATTTACCATGGTAGAAGAGAAACCAGTATTCCTCAATTTCTGGGAAAAAGGCTGTAAATATTTTGCCATACGCGGACTGGATGGTGAAAAATTGGAATTCAATCAAATTATGTAAAACTGTCCAACAAAGTCCATTATCCCTTTACCAAAGAAATAATTGCCAAAAATTCTAGACTCGAAATTTCGAACTATTCATATTGGCACAAATAGGAGGTTTGCCCTACAGACTTTACCTTAAAAGAAGTGTTGGCCCCTACTTTAAATGAGCTGCCGGCCTTAAATGATTTCCATTCGGATTCCCCGGGCAACAAAGCAATTAATTCCCCTTCCACCACTATCATGTTTTCCTTGGACGATGTTCCAAATTCATACTCACCTGGTTCCATTACCCCAATAGTCGATTTACCTGTAGCCGAGGTATACCCTAACGATTTTACCGTTCCATCAAAATATTCGTTGCTCGAAATCATAAATTTTCTTTTATCAAATAGCTGACAAATATAAAGAAAGGAAGTTCAGAATAGCCATATCCGCTATATTTTTAAACCCGCCAAACTACTGTTTTAGCCTAAATAATTTCGCTCCTTAAAAATACTGCCCTTAATTAGAACAATATTATTGGCCGTACATTACAAAGACCATTTTTGAAGTTGTTGGAATAAACATTAATGTTGACCAATTGGTTATTAAAGTGTGTACAGCTTACAAAAAGCAGGCCCATAAAATTTAAAGGCCTCCATAACAAAACAAAAATTCCCTACATTTAAACAAGCAATCCTATAGAATAAAGTATTGAGCTAAAGAATAATAAGAATGAAATACACCTTAACTATTGCACTTCTACTAACTACAATCTGTCTATGCTCCTATACCTACAAACCAAAAACAACTTCTGTAAGTATCCAAGGTGAGCAGTTCTACATCAATGATCAAATAACCTATAAACAAAGATATTGGAAAGGCAATAAAATTGAAGGTTTGCTTTTTAATTCACGAATGGTCCAAGGAATATTTGATGATCTTAATAGCGACACCCGGGATAATTTTAAATATCCGGATTCGGACAAATGGGACGCCGAGAGGAACACTTCAGAATTTGTAAATGCCATGGAGGATTGGAAGGCCCATGGATTGTTATCTTTTACCCTTAACCTACAAGGCGGAAGTCCATTGGGCTATGGCAATCATGGATGGATCAACTCTACATTTGACAGTTTGGGCAACCTAAGAGAGGATTACTTAAATAGACTTGAAAAAATATTGGATAAATCCAATGAACTGGGCATGGTAGTTATACTTGGTTATTTTTATTTTGGTCAGGATGAACAATTAAAAGATGAACAGGCTGTATTAAATGCCGTTGATAATATGACCAATTGGATTCTAGAGAAAAACTATAAAAACATACTGATAGAGATAAACAACGAATGTGATATTAAATATGACCACCCCATTTTGCAGCCACAGCGCGTAACGGAACTAATTAAGAGAGTTCAAGAAATAAGTGGCCATAAACTTTTAGTAAGTACCAGTTATTCAGGAAATAAAATTCCCTCTTCCGAGGTCATTGCTTCCTCAGATTTTGTGTTGTTGCATGGGAACGGTGTAAAAGATCCAAAAAGAATAAGGGAGATGGTAACTTTGGTTAGACAGTCCGAAAGTTATTCTCCAAAGCCTATTCTATTCAATGAGGACGATCATTTTGATTTTGACAAGGAGTCCTATAATTTTCTCTCTGCCACAGAATCGTACGCTTCATGGGGTTACTTCGATTTTAGAATGAAAGGGGAAGATTATACCTCTGGTTTTCAGAGTGTCCCTGTAGACTGGACTATTAGTTCTGATCGAAAGAAGGCTTTTTTCAACAAACTAAAAGAAATTACAGGATATTAGGGAGTGATAATTGCCGAAATAAGAATGAAGCCAAAATTATCCCTCTTACTCCCTTCCCTACCATAGAATATAACAGATGGAACCAAAAAATTAATTTCACCGCTTATAACAAAATGGCACGGACAAATTGCTATACTATGCCTTCAACCAGGGTGATCTAAATTGGTTAATAATAGTTGCCCTATGATTGGTAGCGTAAAATAAGTAGACAAATAATTTATTTCTTCAACGATATGGATGATAATCGCAATGCATCAATGGAAATAACCAAAGAAGAGTTTAAAAGTATTGGTTATCAGCTAATTGACAGAATAGCCGGATTCCTGGATACAATAGATGAAAAACCTGTTACCCCGGGAGAGGGACCCCAAGCACTACAAAAAATTCTGGGCATTTCTCCCTTCCCGGACAATGGTAGTCCCGTAGAAGATATCATTTCCAATGCAACCGAATTATTGATGAACCATTCCCTGCTCAACGGTCATCCAAAATTTATGGGCTATATTACCTCCTCCCCTGCACCTATCGGCATGCTTGCCGATTTATTGGCGGCTGCGGTGAACCCCAATGTGGGTGCGCACATTTTGAGCCCCATGGCTACAGAAATTGAAAAGCAAACAGTACAATGGCTGGCCGAATTCATTGGGGTCTCGCCAGACTATGGTGGAATATTGGTAAGTGGAGGCAACATGGCCAATTTTACTGCATTTTTAGCAGCACGAACTGCCAAGGCCCCTAAAAACATCAAGGAAGATGGTCTTGGCAGCGCTTCAAAAAAGTTAATGATCTATTGTTCAAAAACAACGCATACCTGGGTGGAAAAGGCGGCTATTCTTTTTGGCCACGGGTCTAAATCTACCAGATGGATCCCAACGGACACCACCAATAAAATGGATAACGATCTCTTGGAACAAGCCATAAAAAAGGATCTGAAAGATGGTCATCAACCTTTTATGGTCGTTGGAACGGCCGGGGATGTAAGTACGGGGGTTGTAGATAACCTAAATGGCATTGCATCTATATGCAAGACCTATGATTTATGGTTCCATATAGATGGGGCCTATGGCATACCTGCCGCTATTGTTCCAGAATTAAACCAGGTGTTCCAAGGCATTAAAGAGGCAGATTCCTTAGCACTAGATCCGCACAAATGGCTTTATAGCCCGTTGGAAGCAGGGTGCACTTTGGTAAAAAATCCCAAACATCTCACTGACACTTATAGTTCGCATCCCGAATATTACAATTTTAGTAAAAATGACCATGGTCCGGCTTTAAATTTTTATGAATATGGCCTTCAGAATTCACGTGGATTTAGAGCATTAAAAGTTTGGATGGCCTTAAGACAGGTAGGTAGAAATGGTTATTTAAAAATGATCCGTGAGGATATTGGGTTATCCCAATTATTTTTCCAATTGGCAAACAATCATGAGGAATTGGAAGCTGTAACCCAGAGTTTAAGCATTACCACCTTAAGGTATGTACCTTTTGGCTATGGAGATAAATCCGAGGGGAATGAAAAATATTTAAACACCCTAAATGAGGCTCTGTTGGATAACCTACAACTAGGTGGCCAGGTATTTCTCTCCAACGCCATTGTAAATCATAAATATTGTTTACGTGGGTGTATTGTAAATTTTAGGACCTCAAAAAAAGATATTGAGGAAATCATTGAAATAATAGTGAGGGAAGGAAAGCAAATGCATCAAAAATTAAGATCAAAATAAGTTAAAATTGAGTTTTAATGAGTATGGGCCCCTTCTCACATAGGAACCGAATAATAACGAACAAGATTAAACTCTCATTCAATTTGTAATCAAAAAACCTACCCAAATGATAGCAAAAGACAGCCACATCAACTATGTAGAGTTCAAGGCAAAAGACTTGAAAGAAACAAAGAGGTTCTATGAATCCTCCTTTGATTGGAACTTTACAGATTATGGTCCCACCTATATCGCATTTTCAGAAAGTGGACTTGAAGGTGGATTTGAAAAGACTGATAATGAAATTGTAAATGGTGCACTCGTTGTTTTGTTTCATACCAATCTTAAGTTCATAAAAAACAAAATTATCGAAGCGGGCGGGAAAATCTCAAAAGATATTTTCTCTTTCCCCGGAGGGCACAGGTTTCATTTTAAGGACCCTTCAGGGAACGAACTTGCCGTTTGGTCCGATCAGTAGTAATCCATCAACGCCATATTACCATCACCCTGTCATAAACGGAGGATTCTTAGCATTTATCTCATACCAACCTTGCTATTCCCCCAAAGTTTTTGCATATTTATATATCGGATATTTCTTCCGAAAATTTGTAGCAGCCTCATGGGCACCAAATAATAGTAGGCTGCACCTTTGACTATGGATCCAGAAGCCATAAAAATATCGCGAGTAGTAAACAAAACCACCTCAAAAAAAAACGAGGGGTATTATGCGCTTTTCTGGATTAAAAACGGAGTAAAATGGCTTGAAATAGACAAGGTCCCGTACAGAAATGTATCCAATTCACTTTTCTTTCTTCACCCTAGTATCGATTGGAAACTAAGAAAGGAAAATACGGGCTCGTCCTCTGGCTATATTTTGTATTTGTCACAAGAAATATTGGATAATCCTTTGTTGAGCAAACTTCACATTAACGAAGTAAGGCTTTTTACCACAGATGCAATTCCTAAAATAAATCTCTCCCCTGGCATAGAAAAAAGGATTCAGTCTATTTTGGAAATGCTGGATGAGCTGATAGGATCAGAACTTAACCATAAGGACGATGCCATAATTTCCTTATTAAACACCATTTTTGTCTATTGTGACGGGCAATGCAATATTAAATCGGTCATATCGGAAAACAACGCAAAAAAGGCACTCGTTTATAAATTTAAAAAACTGGTAGACAAACGCTTTTCCGTGAACCATAAGGTGAGCGACTATGCAGAGATGCTCAATGTATCTGACAACTATTTAAATGAATGCATAAAGGAAACCATTGGTGTTAACGCAAAGGCCATTATAACCGAAAAAAGAATAATGAACTCTCGTCACCAGTTGAAATTTACGGATAAAACCATCAAAGAAATCTGCTTCGAACTCGGCTTCTCCTCTCCAGATTATTTCAGCTATTTTTTTAAAAAACATACTGGAATTACCCCATCCATGCTTAGAGAAAGCTAAAAGCGGCAAAATCTAAGGATATACCCTGTTTTTCACATTCCCTTGCTTTAGGTATTGGCCTAATTTGCTGATTCTAAAAACAATATTATGGACAGGAAAAAATTTTTAAAAGCATCCGGAATAGGGTTGGGCATGATGATGATGCCCGGTATGGTACAATGTCAGTCGTCCTCCGCAGGCGACTATTCCATAAAAACAGAACCCAAAATTATCAAGGACGAGGAAGGAAATGTTTTAAATGTAATCGGTGATATACAGACTCATAAGCTAGTGGGCAGCGAAACAGGAAACCAAATAGTGGAATGGGTAGATAACGTGGGACCGGGAGTAGGCATACCTCCACACATCCATACCAAGGAAGATGAAATATTTAGGGTAATTAAAGGACAGGTCGAAATAATGGTCGATGGGGAAACTACGGTCTTAAATGAGGGCGATGTGGCATTTGCACCCAAAAACATTCCACATTCCTGGAAGGTAGTTGGTACGGAAATGGCCAAAATGATTACTTCTGCCTTCCCTGCCGGCATAGAATTTATGTTTCAAGAACTGGCCGAACTCCCAGAAGGTCCTCCCGATTTTGAAAAAGTAGCACAAATATGTGCAAAGCAAGGTATTACCTTCGTGTAAATTACATAAATACCATTTTATCGTGATTAGCCTTCCCTAAAAAATGGGAAGGCTTTTTTGTGCTATATTTTCAAATCCTATATCTAAGACCATTATTGGGAAATGAATTAAGATGGCCTTATCTTTAATACAATTAAATCACCTATACTTCTTAAACTGATAAGTCAAATCTTTATGAGAATGGCTATAAAAGTCAAAGTGGTTTTCTAACAACACAACCAGTTTTACAAAAAACATTCTATGGGATTTTATCAATTTAAAAAAACGCAAGAAATCAATGCCCCCATTGAGAAGGTATGGAAATTTATTTCTGACCCCGCCAATCTAAAAAAAATTACACCGGATTATATGGGCTTTGATATCACTACAACAGACGTTCCTTCCAAAATGTATGCAGGAATGATTATAAGCTACAAGGTTTCACCTTTGTTCGGAATTAAAACCACATGGGTCACAGAAATTACGCACTTAAAGGAAAATAGCTATTTTGTGGACGAACAAAGGGTTGGACCATACAAGATATGGCATCATCAACATATTATAGATTCCATACCCAATGGAACTTTAATGACAGATATTGTTAGTTACCAACCTCCACTGGGCTTCTTGGGGAGTATAGCCAATAAACTAATTATTAAAGCAAAGCTCAACGAAATATTCGATTATAGGACCAAGGCTTTGGATGAAATATTTTAAAAAGTATAAATCAATTATTTAATGAATTAAGCTAAATTTGGGGTAAGTCGCCATGATGGTATCTGGCATAAAAATCTTAGTTAAGATTCCTAGAAATGGTCTTTACTCTTAATAAATTTTGACTTTCTTTACTATCACTTTTTTAGGATGTAATTAAATGAATGGAAAATCCGCTATAAAAATCCAAGAAGGCAAAGTTGGAATGATCGGCTACGGTATGTTATCCTCTTTGGAGAGTCTTGAGGAAATCCTAGGAAGAAAATATCAGGATCCTATCTATTGGATACATCTTAGGGGTATGCAGCGCGCTTGGAACTTTGTAGCCCCCAACAACGATCCAAATTTCCCTGCAGAATATATAAAATATGAGTCCTTTTGTCTTAAAAACAATAGCACCATACCTTACGAAAAGTCTATATTTTTAAATATTATAGAAAATAAGGACATACGATTAAACTGTATCCTGTATTTCTTAACCCAAGAGGAATTGGCCTTGTTTGATCAATTTGAACTGGGATATACCAGAATTGATGTCACAGATCGTATTGAAGAATTCGATGTTGAAAACGGCACAGTCTATGCCTACAAGGCACTGCCAGCATATGAGTACGATGCCATTAATGACAAGGACAAAAGTATCATAGAAAAAGGTTATTTAGATTTAGTATTGGCATCCTATGAAAACATGGGAAATGAACACAAACTGCAATTTGAACAATCCACATTACCCCATGACCCCAATTTAGTAGCTCCTGTAATACATAAGTAGGTTAGGGAATAGTTTAAGTATAATTGCACAACAAATGCGCTAAACAGATAATTAATTTCTTTTTTCCTAAAATAATAACCCCCTATGAAGTAGTCCTCAAAGGGGGTTTGTTCATCTTCTTTATGAACCAAATGAAACTGAATTAACAGGATACTTTCAAATTAACCAGCCGGCATCATTTACGCTTTCTAGTCTGCTTGGCTTCCAATTTTTGCTTAATTTTCTCCTGCTTTTTTGTCTTTAAATCTACTTTTGGGGCTTTTAATGTTTTACCTCTAGCCATGATGATAATATTTTAAATATTTATTAATTTTTAAAATTTAACACGGTAATCCTAAAAAAGTAAACCTTAACATGCGAGTCTATACCAAATGCAAGAGCACATGGCAAATATTTATTATTTTTAAATGAGTAAGGTCTATAGGATTATGTTAGCACACTCGCGGGTGCTCAAAAATTCGGGAAGATAATTTTCGATTTTCGTATGGAAAAATTGGAAGGATAAACCTTGGCAAAAAAGCGCAAGAAGGTTACATCCTTGGGCTCTGGCCCAAGTGTATATTTGGTTCTTGAATTAAATAATCTGCTTCTCATAATGAACAGAAAACATAGTTTTATTCAACAATATCAATACAGATATTAAGTATATTGATTCCATTCCAAACATACACAATATAAGTCGCACTTTCAAATTTCAAAACCCGCACAAACTTTTTCAACCATGGCATCCTCGTTTCAAGAGTTCAAATAATACAATTCTAGAGGGTGGCGTTAAACAATGTCGTATTGAGAAAATACTATTGGGAAGTAACGGCACTTTTCTGTAAAAAGGCCCTGAGTACAAAGTGCACCGACATAATCAAAAGCATTACAAATAAATACTCGTTAAAAAAATTATCCTTGGATGGAAAACTGGGTACATACAACCTAAACGCAATCGCATAACTTATTAAGGACAAAAGCAGTAATAACATACTATATCTCCAATCTCTAAAGCAATCCAAATACAAGTTGGGTCTTATTAAAGGCCTTAATTCCTTTCCAAACAATTGCCCGGCCAAAGGCCATAAAAAAATAAGTGGCAAGGCAAACAATCTGGCTTCCCTGGCCAAGGTAGCAACCATTACAATAGGTGTATTAATTACCACGGCGAGTAAAAAAGCCTGAACGTACTTTTTTTCCAATGCAGAAAATATCTTGGACTTATGGCTCATATAAAGAAAATATAGGCCGGGACCTAAAACCAAGAAAAAGGAGACTATTGATTCTAGAGAACTGGCATAAGTGCCAAAATTCTGAAAATAACAGCTTAGCCTGTTGGCAGCCACTTCGGACGTTTCTTTCCAAATACCGGTAGCCCACAAGAATATTCCTAAATAAATAACATATAAGGGCATAGGAGCAAAAAGCAGTAGCAATTTTCTTTTAATCCCGAAATTCCACATATTCTTGGACTTTAAACTAAAACCTGAAAAAATAATGACCAATCCGGGCAAAAGAAATAAAGTACTTTCCCTTGCAATAATTGCCAACAAAAATAAGGGGACATAATACAGCCACTTTTCACGGATCAAAGCCAATATACTTAGCAAGATCAAACAATACTGTAGCGGCTCATCATAACTGAATACAGGAGGAAAAAAGGCAAAAATTATTGAAAAGGTCAAAAAATAGGCCACTTGGTTAAAAATAGCCTGACCTTTTGTAGCATTAAGCTTTAGGGAGATGATATATATCAATATCCCACTGACAAACAATAATAATAGATTAACAAGCACAAAAGATTCTCCCAAGGTTACCCCAAAAATACCGGACGAACCTTCGATCAACAAAGACGTTAATGGGCGCCTAGCAAAGGGTGCAAATTCCTGATGATATCTAATTTGGGAAGCCAAAAAAACATGGGATAGTTTGGTATTGTTTTCATTCAGCATACTGTCCGACACCGGCAGCATATGAATAGCATAGATTAGCAGCACAAACAGAAAACTAATAAAATACTGCAAATAGTTTTTCATATTATACGCCCCAATGGAATGCCTAAAAGTAAACAAAACATTAATTGGTTCCTATAAAGCCATTTGTTAGTTCCAAGGAAGGAAAAGTCAATCCATTCTCCCCATTATTTTCATTGGTCAATTCTCATGAAATTTCGGATGTTATCCTCTATATTTTTCTACCGTCCAACAGATTTATGATTCGCGAACCGTAGGTAGCATTTTTTTCTGAGTGCGTTACCTGAATTATAGTTACACCTTCACTATTCAATTGCTTAAAAAGTTCCATGATCTCCTCCCCTTGTTTAGAGTTTAAATTCCCTGTAGGTTCATCGGCCAAAATAAGTTTTGGAGATGAGATCAACGCCCTTGCAATCCCCACCAATTGTTGTTGTCCACCACTTAATTGTGCCGGAAACAAATCTTTCTTTCCAACTATATTAAATCGGTCCAAGGTATCCGCCACCAAGGATTTACGTTCAGAGCTGCCTACTTTTTTATAAAGTAATGGCATTTCCAGATTTTCCTGAACGGTAAGGTCGTCCAACAAGTGGTAGGATTGAAAAACAAAGCCTATATATTGTTTGTACAAATTGGCACGGTGTTTTTCTTTTAGGGTATGAACAGGCTCATCCAAAAAGCTGTATTCCCCTTCATCAAAATTATCCAACATCCCAATAACATTGAGCAAGGTGGATTTCCCAGAACCGGAGGGCCCCATCACAGAAATAAATTCCCCTTCTTCCACACTAAGATTAATATCCTTTAACAGGAAGACACGTTGTCCTCCCGAGTTTACCCATTTAAATATGTTGTTAAGTTTTAGTAGCATAATGTATTTTATTTAGTTGATGTCTCCCCCCTTAACCCCTGCTCTGTATTGTTCACTCCGTCCGTAAACTTTTTAAGGGTTTGGTCAGCGCAGCCCCAATGGACTGATAACTAATTGTCACCACGGCAATAATCAAAGCTATTCCGCCAGCGACAAAGAATATTTCCCATCCAATATTAATTTTATAGGCAAAATCCTCCAACCATCGGTTCATCATATACCATCCTATGGGTATCGCTATAAGTATGGCCAAAAGAATCAATTTTAGAAAATCCAGGGTCAATAGTTTATAGATACTTTCAAAAGGAGCCCCCAAAACCAATCGAATACTAATTTCCTTTTTGCGTTGTTCCACCATAAAGGCAGAAAGGGCAAACAAACCTAAACAGGCCACTAGAATTGCGAACAAGGCAAAGCTGTTGAATATTTTCCCCATGCGTTCCACATCTTCGTGCATTTGGGTGAATTGTTGATCTAAAAAGGAATAAGAAAAAACTTGATTGGGAACATTTTTATTCCAAATTGCTTCAATAGAGGCCAAGGACTCCCCAAAATTGTCCGGCTTGAGCTTTACTGAAATAGCACCACTATCATTATTGGCAATTACCAGGCTAAGCGGGGCTATATCTTCTTTCAAGGATTTAAAATGAAAGTCCTTTACGACCCCTACAATCGTCCAATCCATTCCGTTATTTATCTGTTTTCCAATGGGATTTTCATAACCCAATTCATGGGCCATTTGATCATTGATAATCATCGAATTCACGGAGTCAGAGGCAAATTCCCGTGAAAAATCACGGCCCTCCTTGACTTTAATTCCCAAAGTTTTTATATAATCATAATCCACGCGCCAAATCTGTGCAGGAACCCCACGGTCCTCAATACCCTCCCCCGTCTTTTTAAAGGTATTTCCGTTTCTTTTGGCGCCCTCTATCGGCAAATAATCACTTTTTGTTACTGTTTGTACCTGCTGAAGCTGTAAGAGTTGTTCCTTAAAACTCTCCGATTTGTTTCCTAGGATATTGGCCCCTTCCAAAACAACCACCTGCTCCTTGTTATAACCCAATTCTTTGTGCTGTATATAATCCATTTGCTTGTAAATGATCAGTGTCCCGATAATCAGGATTACCGATGTGGCAAACTGAAACACTACCAGCCCACTCCTCAGCTTCCCGCTTTTACTACCTACACTAATGCTCCCTTTCAGCACACTTACAGGTCTAAAGGCAGAGAGATAAAATGCAGGGTACATTCCCGCCAAGATTCCGATAAACAGCGCAGAAGCTACCATAAGCGGTACAAACCACCACACCTCCCTGGGAAATAAAATAGATTTTGCTGCAATGGAATTAAAGGCAGGCAACAAGGCCCAGGCCAGCATAAGCCCCAACATAAAAGAGATTATACTGAACAACACCGATTCGGTAAGAAATTGCGCAACCAAATTACTCTTAAACGCTCCCACTGTTTTGCGTAAACCAACTTCTTTGGCCCTATTGGCCGATTTGGCGGTAGAAAGGTTGATGAAATTGATACAGGCCAGCAATAAAACAAACCCTGCAATGGCTCCAAAGAGCCAAACAAAACGAATATCGCCATGTTTTAGACCATCACCCATTGCAAGATCCGATCTTAAATGAATATCCCCTATAGGCTGTAATTTATATTCTATCGTCTTCAGAATTTCAATAAAATCCGGAGCACGGCCACGAGCCATTTGGGCGGGGATTACATAATTTTCCATAATAGAAAACATTTTTTTCTCCAAGGCTGGAATATCCGTATTCTCATCCACTAAAACATATGTAAAATAGTTCTGGTTGGTCCAACTCATGTTGGTATCCTCTATAGGTAACAGAAAATTAAACTGTAGGTGGGAATTCTTGGGGAAATCTGGCATTACCCCGGTAATGGTATAGGGCTTTGAGGTATTATTGTCCAAAACAATGGTCTTGCTCAAGGCCTCCCCATGAGGGAAATATTTATCTGCCTTGGATTTGGAAATCACGATATTCCCGGGTTGTAACAAGGCCTCATTGGTGTTTCCCTGTTCCAAGGAAATCTCGAGAATTTCGAGAATGTTCTGGTTGGCAAAAACAAATCCGTCCTCAAAATTGTTTTGGGATTCGCCAGCCAATCTTAAACCTCTTTTCCCGGCGCCAAAAAGTTCGCTCATATTTATTTTCCCAGTCTTTTGTATTTCTGGAAAATCGGATTGTAGGGCATCTGCAAAAGGCAATTGAAAATGAACGCTCTTTCTAATTTCACCGTCCATAAAACCCTGTAAAACAACTCGATAGATACGATCTTTGTTTTTGTACTGTTGGTCATAGCTGAGTTCATCACCAATGAACAAGGCTATTAAAAGGCAGGCTGCAATACCCATGGCAAAGCCGCCAATCTTTATTACCGTAAAGAGTTTGTCTTTTTTGATACTCCGCCAAGCGATTTTTAGATAGTTTTTAAACATGATTCTCGTGTTTTGTTTTAATTGATGATATGCGATTTAACTCCTAACCATACACCGCTCCCAATTCATTGTTAATTGCCCATTGTTCACTGCTCACTGGCAACTGCTTACTGTTTACTTAATCACTCCGTTCTTAAACTTTTGGCAGGATCTGTTCTAACGGCCCTGATAGTCTCATAACTTACTGTTATTAGCGCTACTCCCAATAGCATTATTCCCCCCAAAGCAAACAGCCACCAATTAATGGCCATATGATAGGCAAAGCCTTGTATCCATTCATTCATATAATACCAGGCAACGGGAACAGCAATTAAAAGGGCTATGCCTACAAGCTTTAAAAAATCTTTTGAAAGCAGGTTAAACAGCCCAAAAACACTTGCTCCCAATACTTTTCTAACGGCAATTTCCTTGACCCGCTGATTGGCCATGAAAGCTACCAGTCCAAATAGACCTATACAGGAAATAAAGATGGCCAAGGCTGTAAAGGCACCTACTAATTGCTGTGTTTTTTGCTCTTGTTTGTATCCATTCCCAATAGTTTCATCCAAGAAATGATAGGCAAATGGTAAGCTACTAAATTGGGCGTGTACTTTTTCCATATGGGCGATGGCCTCCTTGGTTCTCCCGGGCATGGTTTTTATATACACAAGGTCAGGTTCTGCGGGCCTACAACGAATAATCATTGGTTGTATAGGGTTATGCAGGGAGGTAAAGTGAAAGTTCTTGACCACCCCAACAATTTTCCCGCCTTCATCACCCCAAAAACTTAATGATTTCCCAATTGCATCTTTCATCCCCATGGCTTTTACCGCTTCCTCATTGACCAAATAATTCAAAGTATCAGTGGCATATTCAGGAGAAAAACTCCGGCCCTCCTTAATAGGAATGTTCAGCATTTCCATAAGGCCAAAATCGGTTGTAAGGATGGTAAACCATTGTTGCCCATCATCAGGACTCTGTGCTTCCCAAACCGGATCGGAGGTGGTACCCCAAGAATCAATAAAATTACTACTAGCAGAACTCAGTTCTTTAATTCCCGAAAAATTTGCCAACTCGGCCTTAAATGTCTTTGATTTTAAATACGTTTCATGGTTCATCGGCATATAAACAATGTTCTCCTTATCCAAGCCTAGATTTCTATTCTTTATATATTGAAGCTGCAGGTAGATCACCATGGTTCCCGTAATCATAAGCATGCAGAGAAAGAACTGGAATACGACAAGGCCTTTCCTTAAAAAATTTTCGCCTTTATTACCCTTTAGTTTTTCGTTCAGGGCATTTATCCCGTTGACAGAAGATAGTGAAAAAGCAGGATAGAGCCCTGAAAACAATATTGTGGCCAATGAAATAAGCACTAAAATGCCATAGATTTGACCGTCCGAAAAGTCGATTATCAATTCCTTTTCAGTAATTGCATTGAACATAGGCATGGAAACTGCCGCCAACAAAACTGCGAACACAACGGAGATGCCCACTTGAACTGCCGATTCCGTGAAAAATTGTACTAGTAATGAGCCCCTCCCTGCGCCAAGGACTTTTTTGACCCCTACCTCCTTGGAACGCTTAACGGCCAAGGCCGTAGTGAGGTTTATAAAATTAAAACAGGCAATGAGTAAAGTGAAAATGGCAATGATGGCAAAGAGAATAATATCATCAATTGGACCACCAATGGGTTGACCATTTTCAAATTTCGAATAAAGGTATCGGTCATTAAGGGGTTGTAATGAGAGTGTTCGCCATTTATCGTCTCCCATTTCTTCAGGAAGATGTTGCAACTTTTTCCCCAGGAGATCAAGGTCCGCCCCTTCTCCATGCAGTACATAAGTCTTCACCCATGTATTGCCCCAACTTTTATTGTTCATCGGCAAGAAATTGTCCACCGGCACAACTGCATCGAATTTTAAAGTGGATTGCCGCGGAATTTTCTTGAATATCCCTGTAACCAGATAGGGCTCGGAAATTTCGGAAAGCATTAGATCTACTGTTTTTCCCATAGCTTCCCCATCTGGAAAATACATAGTAACCATTTCTTCAGATAGAACGATACTTTTTAGGTCTTTTAAGCAGGTTTTGGGTTCTCCTTCTTTCAAGGGAAAACTAAATAGTTCGAAAAATCCGATATCGGTTCCAATTAGTTGTGCTTCAATTGACTTCTCCCCAATTTTTAAGAGTCCCCCTCTTGGCCCTGTTCTACGTACAGCAGTCTCTATCTCGGGGAGTTGATCCATCAAAGTCTCTGCGACTGGATATCCGGTACCGTCCCATGTGCTGATAGATCCATCATCGGAGCCAACATTGGTCATTACCTGACTAATTTGGTTACCCTTTATGTGAAATGCGTCTTTATCCAACTCGTCGGAAATCCACAGGGCGATCAATAAAGTACACCATAGCCCTAAGGAAAGTCCCACAATATTGATCAGTGCAAAGGCCTTTCTTTTTGCTAAACTTCGAAATGCAATTTTAATATGGTTTTTTAACATGAATCTCGTTTTTAGTCCTCCCAGCTTAGGCGTGAAACTGGGTTGATATTTGATTTAAATTTTATTGTCTTTCGTAATTATTGCACATTGATAGTTCTTCTTTGTTCTACGTTAATGTTCACTGTTTACTGCCTACTTTTCACTTTTTCACTCTGTTCGCAAACTCTTTACCGGATTCGAATTCGCTGCCTTGATAGCTTGAAAACTTACCGTAATAACCGTCACTGTCATGGCACCGAAAACCGCTAGGGCGAAAATCCACCATTCAAGGAGCATGTGATAGGGATAATCCTGTAACCATCCGTTCATCACATAGTAGGCAATGGGCACCGCAATAAAACAAGAGATAGTGACCAGTTTCAGAAAATCCTTTGAAAGCATACTCCAAACGTTGAATACAGTGGCCCCCAACACTTTTCGTACCCCGATTTCTTTGGTGCGCTGCTCGGCCACAAAAGAGGTTAGCCCAAATAAACCAAGACAGCTGATCAAAATTGCCAAGGCCGTGAAAACTCCGGAAAGTGTCCCAATCCGTTCCTCCGAGGCAAATTTTTTCCCGTATTCATCATCTACAAAATCATACTCAAAAGGAAGATCCGGAAAATGTTCTTTAAATACCCTTTCTATAATGGCTATATTCTGACTCGCACTTTGGTTAGGATTTAGACGTAAGTTATAATAGCTAGAATTGCCATGTTTGTCAAAAACATAAAGCCCTTGCTTAACTGGCTCGTAAGGAGATTCCGTAATCATATCTTCGACTACTCCAATAATTTTCAAAGGTGGACCCGGGTCTTCTTCTTCGTCATTGTCTTTTAAAAACTTGCCAATGGGATCCTTGATCCCCATATATTTCACTGCCGTCCTGTTGATCAACACAGCGTTGGAATCGGTAGCGAATTCCCTTGAAAAATCACGGCCTTCAACAATTTTCATACCCAAAGACTTAACGTATTCGGGAGTCACTTCAGTCCATGCCAAATCTTCCTGAAAACCCTCCGGCTTGCCTTCCCAATCAAAGCCACTACGGTTGGACCAAATCCGCGTAGTTGGACTGCTGGACGCCGACATTTCAATTACGGCAGCTGAATTTAAAAATTCGCTTCGCATTAAATCGTATTTACCTTCAAAATCTTGACTGAATGTTGGTATTTGAATAAGTCCTTCCTTATTATAACCAACAGGGCGGTTTTTTGCATGGTTGATCTGTTGCATAACGATTACGGTACCTATAATGAAAGCCACCGAAACCGTAAATTGTAGAACCACCAGGATTTTCCTGGGCAACCCTGCATACCTGCCAGATTTAAACGTCCCCTTTAAAACATCAACAGGTTTAAAAGAGGATAAATACAATGCAGGATAACTACCTGCCAACAAGGCCGTAAATAAAATAAATGCTAAAGAGCTGATCCAAAAAATTCCATTGGTCCATGGAAAGGAAATTTCCTTTTTGGAAAGATCATTAAATCCGTTTAAGGACATAATCACTATTACCACAGCCATAAAAAAGGCAAACAATACCACCAAAAATGATTCACACAAAAATTGATTGATTAAATGATTTCTCTGAGATCCGATGGATTTTCGGATTCCAACTTCTTTGGCTCTTTTTTCAGATCTGGCCGTACTCAAGTTCATAAAATTTATACAGGCCAAAAGCAATACGAACACCCCAATTATTCCGAAGAGCCATACATATTTTATTCTGCCCCCGGATTGCCTTCCGTTTTCGAAATTGCCCCGTAGGTACCAATCTTTCATGGGAAATAGAAATATTTGTGGATTGAATTCTGCCGTATCTTCATTCAGATCCTTTTTTACATTTATAATAGCCTCGGTAACTTTTTCCATTGTGATGTTATCGGCAATCTGAACGAACATTTGAAAGGAGTTGTTCCCCCAATTGTCGATAGCATTTTTCATCCATTCTTGGGTCGCGATCAATTTGTCCCAAGGCATTAAGAATTCGACATCATGAAATGAATTATTAAAGGGAATATCCTCATATACCGCACTCACCGTTACATCATATTGGTTGTTGACCTGTAAGGTCTTACCAATAGGTTCCTCTTCCCCAAAAAGTGCATAGGCGACCGATTCGGACAGCATTACGGAATTCAACTCCCGTAAGCCGTCTTTTTCCCCTTTTAAAATTTTTAGGTCCAACATTTCAGGAGCTTCAGACTGCATAAAATTACCCGTTTTAGAAATGCTCTTGTCCTTGTACTTTAAATATCTTGATATGTTCCAGGAAGACATAACCAGATGTTTGAAGTTATCTGCATAACCATCTCTTAAAGCCCTTTCCAAAGGTCTGGGTATAGCTGGCCCCGTACCTGTGGTTTCATTGAAAGTTTGCGACTGAAATACTTGTGCCAATTTATCCTTTTTGGAGAAATAACCATTGTGGGATATTTCATCCTGGATCCAAAGACCTATGATGAGCGTTACGGCCATACCCAACGCCAATCCGCCTACATTAATGGCAGTATATCCCTTATTGTTCCAAAGATTCCGCCAAGCGATTTTGAAAAAGTTCTTAATCATGGTTTATTCGTTTTTTGATTTGATTGATGATATGCGTTTTAATTCCTAACTATCCACTGCTCACTGTTCACTCAACTATTCCGTTCGTAAACTTTTTACAGGATTCACTATAGCCGCCTTAATACTTTGATAGCTTACAGTAAGTATTGCTATCCCTATTGCCAAGAATGCCGCCAAGGCGAACACCCACCATTCTATTTCTATCCGATAGGTAAAATCTTCGAGCCACTTGTTCATTAGGTACCAACCAACGGGCAACGAAATAAGTATTGCAACCCCTACCATTTTTAAAAAGTCGGTCGTAAGGCGATAGCTTATTTGGCCAACACTTGCCCCCAATACTTTTCGTATACCAATCTCCTTGGTTCGTTTTTGGGCATTGAAGGCCGCTAGTCCAAATAATCCAAGGCAAGCGATTAAGATGGACAGTATGGTAAAGGTCACGAAAATGCGCCCTAATTGCTGTTCGGCTTCATAAGTGGTATTAAAGGAGTCCTCCATAAACCGATAAGCGAAAGGTTGCCCCGGAGCTATTTTATTCCATACCCCTCCAACACTTGCAATGGAGTTTGAAAAATCCCCTGCCTCCAATTTTATGGCCATGGAACCTGTAGACCTGCCCAAGGTCATACTCAATGCGCCAATATCTTCCCGTAGCGACTCGTAATTAAAATTTTTTATGACACCGATAATGGTAAAATAATTGGAAGTTCCATCTTCAAAATTGCGGATAATTCGCATACCCAAAGCATCTTTGGGTTGTACGCCCAAAATGGCCACTGCGGATTCGTTGATAAGCATTGCTGTAGAGTCGGTACCAAACTGCCTATCAAAATTCCTACCCTCCAAAATCTCCATATTTAAAGTGGGAATGTAATTGTCATCTACATTCCATATCTGCATGTTGATGGAGTTCTCTGCTGTTGCCCCGCCTTCTTTAAAAAAGGAAGTATTGTTGCGGCTGGAAGGTGTTGGTAAAAAGCTGCTCAATGTTGCGCTTTCCACTCGGCCCAGTTGTTCCACTTCCTCCTTAAACGCCGTGGCTTTGTCTCCCAATGTATAAACATCATCTACAATTAAAACCTGATCTTTTGTAAATCCCAGATCTTTATTTTGAATAAACTTCAATTGCATAAAAACCACCAAAGTGCTTACAATTAAAAACACTGAAATAGCAAATTGGAATACCACTAGGAAACTTCTAATATTCCCACCCCCTGTACTAGTTGTTCCAGCCCCTTTAAGCACTTTAACAGGCACAAAACGGGACATAAAAAATGCAGGATACATTCCTGAAAAAAGAGCCAGAACTGTTGACCCAATAAATAAGGCCATCCAAAAAAATGGATCGGTAAATGGTATGGAAATGGACTTGCCAGATAGGGCATTAAAGTAAGGTGTAGCCATAATTGCTATTACCAAGGCAAACAATAATGAGAT
This sequence comes from Arenibacter algicola, assembly GCF_018860365.1. Classification (GTDB taxonomy): domain Bacteria; phylum Bacteroidota; class Bacteroidia; order Flavobacteriales; family Flavobacteriaceae; genus Arenibacter; species Arenibacter algicola_B. Next base: position 1,255 of record NZ_JAHKPO010000022.1, on the reverse strand, counting down.
GAAGGAAATTAAACCTGATTCCGTCAAAAATTGTCGTATCAAGGCAGATTTGTCCGACCCCAATGTTTTGCGAATACCTACTTCTTTTGCCCTTTTAAGGGACTGTGCCGTGGATAGGTTCATAAAATTAACACTGGCCAATAAGATCAGGAACAAGCCTATAAATGAAAGAATATAGACATTTTGAATACTACTATTTGAGCTAAGTTCATGGTCTTTGTTGGAATACAGATGAATATCCTTCAAGGCTATTGTGCTATAGTACAGATAATTTCCGGAGGCGGCCAACTGTTCTTCTGTTGCCCCAGGCAAAAATGTCTGTACATAAGGCATTATGTATGTGCCTAGCATGGACTGTAAGGGCTCCTGAAAATCGGCAATATCTGCACCGGGTATCAGCTTAATAAAGGTAAAGAAATTATGACTTGTCCATTCCTGGTTTTTAGCCTCTTCACTCCCCGCCATGGCCATAAAAACGCTATGATTTCTAAGGAATGACCGCTCTGGCATATCCTCTATTACTCCGGTGACGGTATAGGTATCGGTATTGTTCAACAATAACTGTTGACCTAGAGCGTCTTTTAATCCAAAATGCTTTAGGGCTGCCGATCTGGTCAGGACTAAGGTATTGGGTTCTTTTAGGGCGGTTTTCACATCCCCTTCCAATAGATCCAGACCAAACATCTCAAAAAAAGTAGCATCTACAAAGGTTGAACCTTGTTCTTTTACGTTTGCTTCCGCATCACTCTTTCTAAGGAGCATACTGCCCAAATTCCTAAATCTAGTTGTGAGTTCCACCTGTGAAAAATCGTTCTCCATGGCAGCCGCCATCGGAGCTGAAACTTCCGCGGATTTGCTCTCCGTACCCCCAAATTTTGTATCCGTATTAATTCTATAAATGCGGTCGGCATCTTTGAACATCGTATCAAAATTCATCTCATCATAGATGTATAGCGATATGAGCAAGCCACCGGCCATTCCAATGGCCAGACCGAAAGTATTCAGGAAGGTAAAAAAGGGCTGTCTTTTAAGACTTCTCCAAGCTATTTTGATGTGATTTTTAAACATGATTAGTGTTTTTGATGAGAAATAAGTTCTACACTTATTTCATTGATGAATAAACTCCTTTCTCTTATAAACCTGCAAGGTTTCCAAAACCTTGTAGGTTTTAATTTCCATGCAGGTGTCCGAACCTTATTGGTTTCACTTCCAAATCCTGGCCTAGACCTACAATAAGGTCCGCAAAAAGGCGGAC
>NZ_JAHKPO010000011.1:34492-95804 GCF_018860365.1 Arenibacter algicola | reverse complement strand
CCTATTTTAGGACGACTCAGGCTTCGGAAAATTTAGAGCCGACAAATGTATTCAACCCCATTGTGCATACTATGAAGCTAAGCCAGAAGAGTTAAAATCGAAATTGCTTTCTACCTTTTGGTTCTATTTAGGCTTAATACTAAAAGCGCTATGTTTATTACCAACAAGGACAGAAGAATGGTGAAAAAAGTGGTCATACCAAAGTTATTTATAATGGTGTATATTAAGTGTTTATAGGGAAGATGATAAAATAGTGGAAAGGTTGCGTAAAAAATATAAATATTACTTTTTGTTGTGAAAATTCTGGCAAACTTGGATTTTAAAGATGTAGTTATAAAGGAGGGATATTTTTATTTTCACCAAAGTCCAATAAAAAACCCATCCGTTAGGATGGGCTCTATTTTCTAAAAAAAATTGTACCGTAATTATTAAATCACTTTTACATTTACTGCGTTCAATCCTTTTTTACCTTGTTGTAATTCAAATTCTACAACATCACCTTCGCGAATTTCGTCGATTAAACCAGAAATGTGTACAAAGTGATCTTCGCTTGAGCCTTCTTCAGTGATAAATCCGAAACCTTTGGAGTCATTGAAGAATTTTACTGTTCCTTTATTCATTATAAAAAATTAAAAAAATTAAATTAGCTGCCAAGATAATGTTTTATTATTTAACTACATGATTTTTTGATAGTTATATTTTTTTTCAGAGGGTCCTGATGCATTATTGAAAAAGTAAACAAGTGGCTAATCAACTGTGCGTTAATGGTCTTGGTCTAATTTTTTTCTATTCACTATTATTTCTTTGTTCTGCCTATTCTTTTAAAAGGCATAGGAGATAATTAATCCTTGGCGTACCCTGTAATTTATTTTTAGTGAGATTAGGATGTATTTACTACTAAAACAAAAAGTCTTCCGTATTAGGGAAGACTCCATGATTTGTTACTACCGATAATTATGAAATAAATTATTTAAAGGTTCGGCTGTGGGGTCATCCTTAAATACGGCTTAATTTCTTCAACGCCTTTGGTGAATATTTTTTTGGCATCTTCTGTATTTATGGCTGGACTTACTACAACCCTATCCCCATTTTCCCAGTTTGCAGGAGTGGCTACTTTGTGGTAAGCCGTTAATTGTAATGAATCTATTACCCTAAGCAATTCATGAAAATTACGTCCTGTAGAGGCAGGATAGGTAATTATTAGTTTTACCGTTTTGTCTGGAGCTATGATGTAAACCGAACGCACGGTTAAACTGTCGTTCGCATTAGGATGTATCATGTCGTAAAGGGTAGAGACCTTTTTGTCCTCGTCGGCAATAATGGGGAAATTAACCGTGGTATGCTGGGTCTCATTAATATCCTTGATCCATTCACCATGAGATGCTACCCCATCAACGCTAAGTGCCAACATTTTTACATTTCGTTTGTCGAACTCACTTTTAAATTTTGCAGCTGTTCCCAACTCGGTTGTACATACTGGGGTAAAATCCGCCGGATGTGAAAATAAAATTCCCCATCCATCACCTAAATAATCATATAAATTGATCATTCCCATTGAACTATCTGCTGTAAAATCAGGGGCTATGTCGCCCAATCGTATTGTTGCCATATTTTATATGCTTTAGTTATAATTTTATTATCCTATAAAATTAGTAGATTATATTGGAACCAACTTTTTTAAAAGGTTAAAAATCTATTAAAATTTAAAAAAAAACATGTGATTTTTGGAATTTATTTAAACTGAATTCATTTTCATTAGGCCAAGTAATCCAATGGTTAACCATTCTCCCGAATCAAATAATAGTAGGGTAAAATCTTAAAATAGAGCAGTATTATTTATTGGGTTTGCTATTAATATTCATTATACTTCTTTAATTTTATACTATGGAAGAAAGAACCTTAGAAGAATTGAAATATCCCATTGGCCATTTCGTATTTCCGAAGATGGTAAGTGATGTGACAATGTCCGATTGGATCTCCGAATTGGAGGCATTGCCTACCCGTTTGGAGGACTTGGTAGTTCATCTAAGCGATCAACAATTAAATACACCTTATCGTCCTGGTGGTTGGACCATTAGGCAGGTGGTGCATCATATTGCAGATAGCCATCACAATAGTTATATCAGATTCAAATGGGCTTTGACCGAGGATAGACCTGTGATTAAAGCCTATGATGAGAAGGAATGGAGTAAGCTATTTGATGCCAATAGTGCACCAGTAGTCCTTTCCTTAAATTATCTTAAGGCACTACATGCAAAATTGGTATATCTCTTAAAAGGTTTGTCCAAGGAAGATTTGGAAAGGGTATTCATTCATCCCGATGGTAATGTGGCCGTAAGCCTTTTGGAAAATATAGGAAAATACGCTTGGCATGGCAATCATCATTTGGCACACATAGAAGGTATTCTTGATCGTAAGGGTTGGAATTGTCCATAGTTCTTCGCTAAGGAATTCCTTAGAACAGCAATAGGCTTACCTAATAGATTAAAGCAAAAATGTAGTTCAATACTATTATTTTTTCCACTTAATATTGCAGCCCATACTCGGTTTTTGTTTTTCATTTATTTTCTTTCCGGCAAGAAGGGTATCCATGGCTGTTTTTAGGTCCTCGCCGGTAACGGGAATGCCATTTCCTGGTCGGGAGTTGTCAAACTGTCCTCGGTACACTAGCTTTAAATTGGCATCGAATAAATAGAAATCAGGAGTGCATGCCGCATCATACGCTTTGGCCACCTCTTGGCTCTCATCATACAGATAGGGAAAAGTATACTTCTGTTCTATACTGATCAATTTCATTAAATGCGGTGCATCTTGAGGATAGTTTTCCACGTCGTTGCTGGAAATTGCTATAAATGAAATATCTTTAGGTTGATATTCCACTGCGGTTTTGGCGATTTCGGCGTTTAAATGCTTAACAAAAGGGCAGTGATTGCAGATGAACATAATTACGGTACCCTTGGCCCCTTTCAGGTCTTGTAGGCTTACTTGTTTGTCCGAAGTGGTATCGAGCAGTTTAAAGTTGGGAGCTTCTGTGCCCAAAGGTAGCATGTTACTGGGTGTATTGGCCATGACTTTAATGTTTTGAAAATAGGTCTTATACAAAGTTAATGGAAATGGTAGATACTTTTATGTAGATCAAGCATTAGTTATTTTGTGTTAAAACATGAATTGTAGAAAAGGATAAGTGCGTTGGAAATATTGAAGGAGGGCAAAACCGATCATAAAAAAGCAGCTTACATGTATGGCCTAAAGGTAATATGGGATAGAAAATAAAAATTAGGGATGTTTTATGGAGCAGATGATTTTAATGTGATTCCCTATGACGGACATGAAGGAATGAGCGATCCGAATTATGTTAGGGTACATTATGTGGTTCATACTTTTGACCGGCGCCAAAAGAACCTACGCCTTAAATTTTCCAGTGATATAATTGATAAACTCAGAATTGTTAGATGAACGAAACTATTACTTGGCCCGATTTTTCCAAAATAGATATGAGAGTGGGCACTATTATTGAAATTAAAGATTTTCCAGAGGCTAGGAAGCCAGCCTACCAGATACATGTAGATTTTGGTAAGAAGATAGGGGTTAGGAAAACATCGGCCCAAATTACGCAAAGGTACTCTAAAGATGAACTTTTGGGGAAGCAGATAATTGCCGTGGTTAATTTTCCTAAAAAGCAAATTGCAAATTTTATGAGCGAATGTCTTATATTAGGGGCTGTTGATGGATCCGATGTAATATTGTTACGTCCGGAAGCCGAAGTTGACAATGGACTTAAAATTTCATAACTTTTTGGTAACTACCCCCCTCGATAAGATACATATAGACTTTAACGAACAATCACTTTGGGTGCTTAACGTGGCTTTGGCCTTGGTGATGTTCGGTATAGCACTGGATATATCCATAGATGACTTTAGGCGTTTGGCAAGAAATCCAAAAGCTCTTTTTGTAGGTGTTTTGAGCCAGTTTATTTTATTGCCGGCGGTAACCTTTGTTCTGGTTTTGCTAGTGGAGCCCTTGCCCAGTATTGCACTGGGTATGTTTATGGTCGCCGCTTGTCCCGGGGGTAATATTTCTAATTTTATTACACACTTGGCCAGGGGAAATACGGCTTTGTCCGTTAGCTTAACAGCTGTAGCTACCTTATTGGCAGTGGTGATGACCCCTTTGAACCTTCAATTATGGGGGGCATTATATGGCCCTACCGCTTCAATCCTTAAAGATGTTGCCATTGACCCTTCTGCTATGATCAAACTGGTGGCGTTACTCTTGGGGTTGCCACTAATTTTGGGCATGTGGATAAACCATATCAGGCCAAAATTTGCGTTCAAAATAGCCAAAGTTTTAAAGGTACTTTCCCTGGTGTTTTTTGTAACCCTTATTTTTATTGCATTATATGACAATAGGGATATTTTTATGGAATATGTGCTCTATGTATTCTGGATAGTAGTTATGCATAACCTCTTGGCTTTTGCTACGGGCTATTCGGTGGCTAAATTTTTAGGGCTTTCCCAAATGGATAAAAGAACAATTGGCATAGAAACCGGGATTCAGAATTCAGGCCTGGGACTCTTGTTGATATTTACTTTTTTTGACGGAATGGGGGGGATGGCTCTTCTGGCTGCTTTTTGGGGTATATGGCACTTGATATCTGGTTTGGCGATAGCTACGTTTTGGGGGTATTTTCCAATTGATAAAGAAGAACTTGTTTGAGAAGAATAGGATATCTTGTTATTTGGGTTTGGATGCGTTTGGCATTGACTTTCTATTTTTCCAAAATAAAAATTGAAGGGTTGCACAATGTGCCTTCGGGTAAACCCATTATGTTTTTGGCAAATCATCAAAATGCTTTGCTTGATGCCTTATTGATAGCAACCCATTGCAGTCGGAAGCCTTATTTTTTAACTAGGTCCGATGTATTTAAGACGGTGTTGTTGAAAGTGTTTTTCGAGTTTTTACAGATGATTCCCGTGTATAGGATTAGGGACGGTAAGGATTCCTTGGCGAGAAATAACGCCATTTTTAAACGTTGCTCCGAACTGCTGCAAGGGGCTGAGGCCATACTTGTTTTTCCAGAGGGGAACCATTCTTTAAAACGTCGGGTCCGACCATTGAGTAAAGGATTTACCCGTATTTTATTTCTGGCTTTGGAAAACAATCCGTCATTGGATATAGGTATTGTTCCCATTGGAGTAAATTATGCCAATGCCGCAAAGTTTCCGGATAAGGCCGCACTACATTATGGTAAAGAGATAAGGGTCCAGGAATTTTTTGACAAAGAGGATTTATCAGGATCGGCAAGCAGACTGAAGTCGGAAGTGTATCATCACATAACAAAGCTTACCACCCATATTGAAGGGGAAGCAGGTTATGAGGATACAGTGCGTAAATTGGATAACGCCAAGGTGGATTATTTGGATCCTGTGGAGGTAAATCTAATTTTGGAAAAAGGAGCTTCACCAGATCATAAAGCATTTGGACAAGAAAAAGTTGAGCTAAAGAAGTACATTTTTAGAGGGGTATTTTTTATTTTGAATTTTCCTATGACCATTTTATGGTCAAAGTTCATTAAACCAAAGGTAAGCGAACCGGAATTTTTGAGTACAACCCGATTTATGTTTGCTTTATTGTTTTATCCCTTCTTTTATCTTCTAATGATATTGGGTGTGCTAACGTTCCTCAATTGGCCAGCTACCTTAACTATCTGCATTGCCCATTTAACATTAAACGTCGTCCTGGTTAAATTGTGGAGGGAAGGCTGAAACAGGGTAAAAATAAAAACGGCCCCTATTTACAGGGACCGTGATGTTTTTAAAAAAAATAAGTCGATTATATATCGTCAAAGCTTACATCTGTAAAACTATCCGTAGAACTGATAGATCCATTTTCTTCAGAATCTTCCTTCTTGAAATCTTTTTGGTGACGTTCGGAAATAACCTCTGAACCTTTTTCATCGATAATGTAATTCATCATCTCATCCAAATTCTCCTTAAAGGCGGTAAAGTCTTCTTTGTACAAATAAATCTTGTGTTTTTTATAATGAAAAGAACCATCATCATGGGTGAACTTTTTGCTTTCAGTAACAGTTAAGTAGTAATCTCCTGCCTTTGTGCTTCTAACATCGAAAAAATAAGTTCTTCTTCCTGCTCTTAAAACTTTAGAATAAATTTCTTCTTGGTCCATTAAATCTTTATCGCTCATTTCGTCTAGTGTATAGTTAATTTTTCATAGGTATATATCTGTCAAAAGTGGAAAAAAAAACCTAATATAACAACATTTTTCTATTTTTCTTTCTCAGAAAGTTGGTGCATATAAAGCTCTTTGTAGTATCCTTCAACGGAATTTAATTCTTCATGTGTACCTTCCTGCATTAATTTTCCGTCCTCCAAAACTATAATTTTGTCTGCGTTTTTAGCTGATGAAACCCTATGGCTTACAATGAGAGTAGTCTTGTTTTTGGATTCTTTTTTCAGTTGGTTCAAAATCTCTTCTTCCGTTTCGGTATCCACTGCGGAAAGGCAATCATCAAAGAGGTAGATCTGAGGGTCCTTAAGTAGGGCGCGAGCAATTGAAACACGTTGTTTTTGTCCTCCACTTAAAGTGATGCCCCTTTCTCCCAAGATAGTCTCGTACTGTTTGTTAAAGCCCATGATATTCTCATGTACTACCGCTTTCTTGGCCACGGCAATAATTTCCTCATCAGTTGAATTTTCTTTACCAAACTTAATATTGTTCTTTATGGTGTCGGAGAAAAGGAAAGCATCCTGGGGTACTGCCCCTATGGATTGTCTCAGGCTTTGTAGATTTAATTCCTTAATTGGAATATCATCTATCAGAATTTGTCCGGAGTCAATATCGTACAAACGGGCAATCAGATCCAATATGGTAGATTTCCCGGATCCCGTTTTTCCCAATATGGCAACTGTCTCGCCTTTGTTTATGGTAAATGATATGTTGTTTAGGGCCGTAATGTTGGTGTCCTCGTAGGTAAAGGTTACATTCTTAAACTCAATTTTCCCTTTTATAGGGGTTTCCTCCTTAACTGTACTTACAATGTTGGGTTCTTCCTGCAAAAATTGATTAATCCGCTTTTGCGAGGCTTCCGCCCGTTGTACTATAGAGGTAACCCAACCTACAACGGCTACCGGCCAGGTGAGCATGTTTACATACAGAATAAACTCGGCGATGATTCCAATCGACGCTATTTCCCCATCTATATATTGTTTGCCGCCGATATAGATCACGAAAATATTACTGATCCCGATCAATAGGATCATCAGTGGGAAGAACCAGGCATTGACCTTGGCCAGATCCATACTTTTGTTTTGTCCGTCCAGTGCCAAATTTTTTAATTCGGCATTTACCTTGGGTTCCAAGGCATACGCTTTAATAACCGAAATTCCTGAAAAGGATTCCTGGGTAAAAGTGGAAAGGGTTGACAAAAACTCCTGTACAATTGTACTGCGTTTATGAATTACTTTACTGATCTGATAGATCAATACAGAAAGAATAGGTAAGGGCAACAATGCATATAAGGCAAGAACGGGTGCCTTTATAAACATCAGCGGAACCAGACAAACAAAAAGAGTTAGTGTTTGTATGCCGTACATAATGGCCGGTCCGCCATACAATCTTACCTGGTTTACATCTTCGCTGATCCTGTTCATTAAATCCCCTGTTCTATTTTTTTTGTAAAAATTGAGACTCAATAGTTGATAGTGGTCAAATACTTCATTCTTTAAATCGTACTCAATGTACCTAGAAACATTAATAATGGTCTGCCTCATCAGAAATGTAAAAAAACCTGACAGCAATGCCGCGCCCACAATAATCAGGATGTATTCCATAAGCATTTCCTTGGCATCTGCCTTCAGAATATCATTACCTATAAAACCTTCAACAACTTCAATGGATTTTTTCACATAAGAGGGCATGACCAATTGGAAAACACGGGCTATCATGGTAATTATAATACCAATAAGGAGTTTAAATCGGTACTTCCTAAAATATTTATTTAGATGTTGAAGTTCTTTCATTATATATGAAACAGAAATTGCAGGAATTTGGATTACAATTCGGCAAAGATAGTTTTTTGGATCTAAACCAAATGTTATAAAACACATAAGATAATACCCAAAAAGGTAGTTCGGATTAAAAAATATAATCCTATTTTTGTACCCGAATAGTTTTATATATTTTACTAAAGTTCTTTAAAAATGCTTACAAGAAGGCACATTAGGGTTAAAGTTATGCAATGTATTTATGCATTGACACAATCGAAGGATGATTCCCTTGAAAAACAAGAGAAATTTTTGAAAGTAAGCATAGAGAACATGTACACTCTTTACCTGTTAATGCTGAGTCTTTTTATAGAGTTACATGAAAGGGCGGAGAATCAGTTAAGCCTTTCCTCAAAAAAATATCTGAAAAACAGCGCGGATTCCTATCCCAATAAGGAAAAATTCCTAAGGAATAAGCTTTTGCTTCAAATTGCCGAAAACAAGACATTAAAGGATGAATTGTCCAAAAGAAAATTGAACAACTGGTATTTGAACGAAGAGTACATCAGGATAATTTACAATGAGGTCATGGAAAGTGATATATATGCCAAATATATGTCCAATCCCGATAGTACTTATGAGGAGGACAAAAGGCTGATCATCGATTTGTTCAGGGATATAATTGCGCCCAACGAAAAGATTTACGATTATTTTGAAGATGATAAATTAACTTGGGTAGATGATATCCCCATTGTAAATACCTTTCTCCTAAAGCAGTTTAAAAAAGTAAAGGAAAGTACTGTTCCTTCATATTTTTTACCACCTCTTTTTAAGGATGAGGACGATATGGTATATGCCAATAGGCTTTTGACAAAAACATTGCTTAACAATTCCAAATTGGAACAGGAGATCGAAGGTAAAACCCCTAATTGGGACAAAGATCGAATTGCGGATATTGATGCCATACTTTTGAAAATGGCAATTTGCGAACTACTCAATTTTCCATCGATACCGGAACGGGTTACCATAAACGAGTTTTTAGAAATTGCAAAGGAGTATTCCACACCTAAAAGTAGCATATTCATCAATGGAATTCTGGATAAGCTGGTGAGGGAATATAAGGAGGAAGGGAAACTAAAAAAAGTTGGTAGGGGTTTGTTATAAACAAATATTCCTTAATTTTGCGCAAATAAAAATTAATAGGGATGAAATGAGCCTTAGTAATTCTTGGAAATAACCAAGATAGTTAATGGCGATTTGCATCTTACCTCTTAATAAATAATTAAATTTAAACAGATGAAAAGAATATTCTTAACCTTAAGTATTATTTCTGTTCTTGTCCTTTCTTCCTGTAAGGAAAAGGCCTCCAGTAAAATTGAAGCTTCCAATGTAGAAGTTGCTGCCGAAAGGGATGCAGCTGCCAAAAGTCTTCCTGTGATGGAGTTCGATAAAGTAGAGCACGATTTTGGTTCAATCGATCAAAACGCACCACAAGAAACTATTTTTACATTTACAAATACTGGTGATGCTCCATTGATTATTACCGATGCAAAAAGTAGCTGTGGCTGTACTATACCGGAATTTCCAAAAAATACTCCTATAGCTCCAGGTGAAAAAGGTGAAATGTTGGTAAAGTTTAACGGTTCCGGTCAAAACCAGGTTACCAAAACTATAACTGTTACGGCCAATACCAGTAAAGGAACTGAAACACTTAGAATAAAGGCATTTGTAACTCCAAAAGGAGCAGGTCCTGTAGGTCCTGTTAAATAAGTAGATAAAATTATGTTAGAACAATATCCATATCTTCCGCTAATATTAATGTTTGTAGTGGTGTATTTTTTTATGATCGCACCACAGAGAAAACGTCAAAAACAAGAGAAGAAATTTACCGAAGAATTAAAAAAGGGAGATAAAGTTGTTACCAAGAGTGGTATGCACGGAAAAGTAGTCGATTTAAATGACAGTGATTTTTCTTGTGTTATAGAAACCATGGCGGGAAAAATAAAATTTGATCGTACTGCCATATCAATGGAGATGAGCAAAAAAGTAAACGCGCCCGAAAAGAAGTAATTTTTTTCCTGAATGATTTAAAAAGCACCAACCAAAAGTTGGTGCTTTTTTGTTATAATATTTTGTACATTAAGGGTTTATAAATTCCATATTACCATGATACAGAATAGAAGAAAATTCATAAAAAAGAGCTCGCTTTTGGCCATGGGTACAGGGGCTGCATTTTTAATTCCAATGGACCTATTGGCTTCCATTAGAAGGAATATTAGTCCAAACGACAAAATCGGGGTGGGGTTGATCGGTTGCAATGGCATGGGATTTAGCGATTTGAGTTCCATGCTTAAAATGAGCGAAATTGAGGTTGTAGCCCTTTGTGATGTGGATGATAGTGTACTGAAAAAGAGAACGGCCGATTTGGAAAAGGCAGGAATAAAAAAACCAAAGTTATACAAGGACTATAGAAAATTATTGGAGGATAAGGATGTTGATGTGGTAATTATTGGCACTCCGGATCATTGGCATTGCCTACAACTTTCAGATGCTGTAAAGGCAGGGAAAGATGTGTATTGCGAAAAACCTTTGGCCAATTCCATAGAGGAATGTAACCTTATGTTAAGTTCTGTACAGGCAAGTGATCGAATGGTGCAAATAGGGCAATGGCAAAGGAGTCAGCCCCATTTCGTGGATGCCATAGACTTTGTCCATTCCGGAAAATTGGGGGAAATTCGTTTGGCAAAAGCCTGGGCCTATCAGGGTTGGATGGGGTCTATCCCAGTTTTGCCGGATACCGCTACTCCTGCTGGAGTGGATTATGATATGTGGTTGGGGCCAGCACCCAAGAAACCTTTTAATGCCAATAGGTTCCATTTTAATTTTAGATGGTACTGGGATTATGCAGGAGGATTAATGACAGATTGGGGAGTGCACCTTATGGACTATGCACTATATGGAATGAAGGCCAATACTCCAAAATCGGTGATGGCCCTTGGGGGCAAGTTCGCCTATCCCGATGATGCATCGGAAACACCGGATACCTTACAGACCGTTTATGAGTACGATGGTTTTTCAATTTTGTGGGAACATGCTACAGGGATAGATAATGGTAATTACGGACGTAACCATGGTATATCTTTTATTGGCAATAATGGAACCCTAGTTTTGGATCGCGGTGGTTGGGAGGTAATATCGGAAAAGGATAAGATGCAAAGTATACCGTTACAAAAAAACCAAGGGAACGGATTGGATAAACATACTGTGAATTTTATTGAAGCCGTGAAATCCAGAGATGGCTCCAAATTAAAAGCTCCCTTAAAAGTAGGATATGATGCGGCATTGGTGTGCCATATGGGAAATATAGCTTTTAAAACAGGTAATAGGATATACTGGGACAATTATTCCGGACAGTTTTCGGATGATGCTTCAAATGCATTGATAAATGCCCGTTACCATAACGGCTGGGTGTTGCCCAAGGGATAATAAAATCATCCAGATTTAGATACTTTGGGTTGTGGACATGTTGATCGGGTTTTGCCTTGCCAACTGCCTTTATTTTGAACGTTATGGCGTAAAATAAGTGAATTGAAACAATTTCTTCTCTTTTGTTTTCTACAATTTCCGCGATACTTTGTAGTCTATATCCATCAGGATTGTTGCCGATAAAGATTGTAAGGTAACTTCGCAATTGGAGTATAAGTAAAATTTTGTCTAATTTACCCAGGAAATAGAGACTGAATTTGAGATCCTATTGTCTCCATGACAAACAAGTGTTTTTAAAACAATTAAAATAAATTTTTATGAAATATTTAGTTCTGATTTTGTGCTTCTTCGGTATAAATTTTATGATATCCCAAGATTTGTTACTGGAAGCGGAAAGTTTTGACGAAAAAGGGGGGTGGGTCGTTGATCCTCAATTCATTGAACAAATGGGTTCTTCCTATCTCCTGGCCCATGGTATGGGTGTACCTGTGGAAAATGCGCAAACCCAGGTAAATTTTAAAAAGAATGGAGAATATAAGGTTTGGGTACGAACCAAGAATTGGGTACCGGGAGAATGGGAAGCACCGGGAAAATTCCAGATAAAGGTGAATGGCTTGGTGTTGGAAAATACATTAGGCCTCCGTTCTGGATGGGGTTGGGAGTATGCCGGAGCTGTTCAGATAACGAATAAAAAGAATATTTTGGAACTTGTAGACCTTACAGGTTTTAATGGTCGATGTGATGCCATCTATTTTACTACTTCTGACGTTGAACCACCTTCATCCATGAAAAAGTTGGCTACTTGGAGGAAAACTGTAGTTATGGAGCCGTTGGCACCCAAAATCACCAAGAAATATGATTTAGTTGTTGTTGGTGGAGGAATTGCTGGTTGCGCAGCGGCTATAGCGGCAGCAGAGCAAGGGCTTCAGGTTGCGCTAATTCATGACCGACCTGTTTTGGGAGGTAATGCCAGTAGTGAAATTAGGGTACACACTCTGGGTATATATGGCAATTTTGAACGGATCCTAAAAAAGTTGGATACGGAACATTATCCCAATGGCTCTCCCGAAGCACATAACGACCAAATAAAAAGGGATAACAATGTAAAAAGTTACGAGAATATTTCCCTCTTTTTAAATTGGAGGGCCTATGATGCAAAAGCAGTTGAAAATAAAATCAGTTATGTGGATGCACGTCAAACTGCATCAGCGGAACGCATTCGCTTTGAGGCCCCGCTATTTGTAGATTCAACCGGAGATGGTTGGATAGGTTTTTGGGCCGGAGCAGAATTTTCTTATGGTAGGGAAAGTGTGGACCAATACGGGGAAGAATGGAAAGAGCATGGGGAATTATGGAGTCCGAAACAGCCAGATAATGCCGTGATGGGATCTTCCGTACTTTGGCGTTCCTATGAGGCAGAAGAAGTGGCAGAATTTCCAGAGGTACCTTGGGCAATGCCAGTGGCTAGGGATTATGCCAAGGTGAAAGGGGAATGGCAGTGGGAGTTTAGCCGTAATGATCTTAATCAAATAGACGATGCCGAGGAAATCCGCGATCATATGCTAAGAGCTATATATGGTTCTTTTGGTAACGCGAAAAAACTACCTGAACATGCCCATCGAAAATTGGAATGGGTATCTTATCTAGTTGGTAAACGCGAATCCCGCAGATTGGTCGGGGATTATATTTTTACATTGAACGATGCCAAATCTGGTCGCACTTTTCCCGATGGTGTTGTTGAGGAAACCAGGGAGGTAGACGTACATTATCAGACGGTGTTGGAGGATGAGAAAAATCCTGACTTTATTTCCGAGGCCCTTTTTTATAAGACTCCTAAATATTATATCCCTTACCGAAGCTTGTATTCCAAAAATATAAGTAATTTATTTATGGCCGGAAGAAATTTCAGTACCAGCCATGTTGGGCTGGGTGGACCAAGGGTTATGAGGACAACAGGGCAAATGGGGGCAGCTGTAGGTTTTGCAGCATCACTTTGTAAAAAGTACGATGTAAACCCTAGGGATATTTATACGGGGTATTTGGATGAATATATGGATTTAATTGAAAATCAAAAATATACCCCTATTCCAGAATCCAAGAAATAGTAGGGTTAACCTTTAAAAGATCCATGTAACTGTTCCCATTCCATAAAAGGAGTAAGTAAATTATCATGAAAATAATAGTTGTCACCATATTAATTTGCGGATTCGGACTTTTATCGACCCAAAAATTGGTCAGGAACTACAGCATTGATGAGCAAAATAAAACTTTGAGCAAAAAACCGGAGTTCTTTGCAATGGAATGGCAGGAGGGTGTGGTGTTAAAAAATAAACCAACTCCATTTTTTATTGAGGTAGAGACCATGGGTAATCAAAATATTGATATTCTGGTTACCCAGCAGAATAGACCAGTACTTTATACAGCTGATATTTGCACTCCGGTCTGTGCGGATGGGGAATGCAGGTTAATGTATATTACACTTTATTGGAATTTATTAGGAGCGTATGCGGGTTATGATAAGGTGGAGGGCCAGACATTGACAAAACATGACCATGTGGAATTCTTGGAACAGGATTATGAAAAATTGCACCATTTATTAATGGATGACAATTCAATTCTGAAAAGAAAGAAAATTGATGAGTTGGTTTTAAAACCAAAAGAGTCCGAATTGGATGGTGTAGATGCCATAGCGGGTGCCACCATAGCAGAGGTAAAGGAATCTGTGGTAGATGGAGCGCTCTATTCCTGTTATGTTGCTTGGAATATTGCACATGGACCAATTAAGGCAGAGCTACAGGAATATACCACCTCCATGTTCGATAATAAATTAAAGGGTTACATGCTCATGAGCAGCGAGGTGGATTATCAAATGTATGCCCTTAATTCTTTGAGCGAATCGGAGTATCTTGATTATAAGGATCGAATAGTACAAATCTTTAAATTAGGTATTCCCTTGGTACGTACTTATATTGTACAAAATCTTCCTAAATTGTTCTGGGAAAGCGAAAGCTTACAAAGACCTTTTTGGGAGAGCTTTGCCGAGGTTGATATAAATAATAGAAGCTTGTTGCTGAATCATATTCAGGAAGCTCCGCTTGAGGTTTTGGTGTTATTGGCCAGCAATTTGGAGATAATGACAAAAAATCAGTTGAAATTATATCTTTCGGCCATTGAAAATATTGCAATGACCAACCCTGATATTAACGCACAGCTTTTACGCTTCGCCGAGTCGGGTAACCATATATACGCTTATATTGTAGCCGAATTTTTGGAGGAAATGGAATAGGGGCATCAGGGGTATAACGTTTGTGATAAAATTAAAATTATAAAATTTTTTAGATGATATCATTTTTATTATCAATTGGAGTTTTAATACTAGGTTATTTTACCTACGGCAAGTTTATGGAACGGATATTTGGCGTGGATAAGGATAGGGAAACCCCGGCCATTAGGCTTAGGGATGATGTAGATTTTATGACATTGCCCACTTGGAAGGTTTTTCTGATCCAATTTTTGAATATAGCAGGCTTGGGGCCAATTTTTGGCGCTATCGCAGGAGCCATGTTTGGACCAGCGGCCTTTTTGTGGATCGTTTTAGGAAGCATATTTGCAGGGGCAGTTCATGACTATTTTTCAGGAATGTTGTCTATAAGACACGATGGATTGAGCATTAGTGAAGTGGTCGGGATATACCTTGGACCTACTGCAAAACAGTTTATGCGTCTTTTCTCGGTAGTGCTTTTAATATTTGTTGGGACCGTCTTTTTGGTAGGTCCGGCGAAAATAATAGATGGTATGACAGGGAATATGTGGAATGTTTGGATTTGGGTAGCCATTATTTTGGTTTACTATATTCTGTCTACTTTATTGCCTATAGATAAATTAATAAGCAAGCTCTACCCAATATTCGGAGTGGCTATGTTGCTAATGGCAATAGGACTGCTATTTGCACTTTTTTTTGGAGACTATAATATTCCCGAATTGGTACCAGGGAATTTAAGAAATATGACCAGCGATCCAGAGGCAACACCCTTGTTTCCTATTCTTTTTATAACCATTGCATGTGGTGCTATTTCCGGTTTCCATGCAACCCAATCCCCACTAATGGCGCGCTGTATGAAGAACGAAACTCTAGGGAGAAAGATATTTTACGGTACTATGGTCACAGAGGGCATCGTAGCCTTGATATGGGCTGCGGCTGCTATGACGTTTTTTGGCAATGTAGAAGGTTTAAACGGTGCTATGATAGCCAATAACAACAATGCAGCTTGGGCGGCCAACGAAATATCGCTTAACATGTTGGGCCAAATAGGGGGAGTACTGGCTTTATTGGGAATTGTGGCTGCACCCATTACATCTGGCGATACCGCTTTCAGGTCTGCACGTTTAATACTATCCGATATATTTAAGTCCAACCAAAAGAAAATAGTGAACAGGCTACTTATAAGTTTGCCTTTGTTTGTCATTGCCTTTATACTGACTCAGATCGATTTTGGAATTATATGGCGTTATTTTGCATGGAGCAACCAAACCCTGGCCATGATCGTACTTTGGACTATAACTGCCTATCTAATCTATGAAAACAAGGCATATTGGGTTACCCTTTTGCCGGCAATTTTTATGACAATGGTGTGTAGTACCTATATTTTAATTGCCCCGGAAGGTTTCCAATTGCCAAACGAAATTTCTTATATAGGAGGTACACTAATAACCTTGACCATTACTATTGCTTTTTGGGTATATACTTCCCAAAAGAAAAAAGTTTTTGTTGGGGTATAAGAATTATAGGTCATATGGTTCATATGAAGATGGGCAACAAATCTTCCTTATAAATAGCTCAACCACCATTTATCCCGATTGTTTGCCTTATAAATCATGTATTTTTTGCATAGGGGATAGAGGGCAAGTATTATCCCGATCCAAACCATATAGGTGATCCAAAGGGGATATCCATAGGTAGCCAATGTTTCATTCATAAATACATCGGCAGTTAATATCATGTCTTTCCAATTGCCGCCAAAAATTAGAATTCCAATTATAGCCACAAGATGAATTACAAGTACATGTAGAAAATAATAGAAGAAGGGAACTCGCCCAAAGACCATAAAGAAATTGGAAATAGAGTTTTTTACATTTTCTATGGCATATAGGAAAAGAAGGGCCGGACCAATGGTAATAAGAACAAATGCCAAGGAAGGAGGGTACTTGGTAACGTTAAAAAAGGAAATAATTGTTTTAGTATTGGTGTCCTCAAGGGTCCATGGCACCAAATCCCCGTAGACATTCAACCCCCGGATTACAAAGAATAGGGTCAAGGCTCCTAAGCCCATGCGCAACAGCCATGTCCGTCTTAGTTTTGCATCAAAGCCTTTTATGTAAAGCTGTCCCAAGCAATACCCCAATGCCATCAATCCAATCCAAGGGATAACAGGGTAATGAAACAAAATCATTTTATCGGGGCCGATTACCAAGGCGTGGTTCTGGTGCAAAAGATACCAGATTATAGATTGCAGACTGTTCCCCTGCATTACAACACCGTCCAAAAGATTATGTCCCACAATAATAACCAAACCAATAACAAGGATAATTTTTTTTGGTAAATAGATAAGAAATGATAAACATATCATACTAAAGCCTATGGCCCAAATAACTTGGAGTATGGGAAAACTGTAAGTAAGGTCAAAGGTCCAGATTAAGTTGTTGACCACAATTTCCATAAAAATCAACCAAATGCCCCTAGTGAGCAGGAATTTGAAGAGCTGTGGTCTTGTCTTGTTTCTTCCGTATAGAAAAGCGGAAGTTCCGGCAAGAAAAACAAATACCGGGGCACAGTAATGAGTAATAAAACGCGTAAAGAACAAAATGGGTGTTGTGGTTTCCACATCGGTAGGGTCAATAAAAAATGAACCATAGTTAAAATAATCGCGAACATGATCCAAGGCCATAATAACCATCACCAAACCTCTTAATATGTCAATGGATTCTATTCGGTTGGTTTTTGGTTGCATAGATTAAGTGTTGTGTTCAATACATGGCTTCAGCTAAACCAAGCTAAATATAAAGGCGGTCATATTTTTCAATTATTGTATTTTCTAGGATTCGTTCTGCTTTCATAGTTTTTAGATATTGAACAGGGGTGTTGTTATGATTTAAAAATCACATTTTGCTCGGCTTCGAACCAAGTTTTATATAAGGGCTGGAATACCCTTTCCAAACTGTTCCTTTTTATTTTTAACGACGGAGTGGAGAATCCATTAGCTACATTCCATTCCTCTTGCATTACTACCACTTTGGCTATTTTCTCATGTTTTTGCAGACTTGGATTAATTTCCAAAATAGATTGATACAAACTTTTGCTTAGATCATCTTTAGATTTGGACTTCCCTAAGGATGAGACCGTCACTAAAGCTATAGGCTGAGGTATACCGGTGCCAACAACGCAGATCTGTTCAATGTCCGTATTTTTTGAAATTTGCAGTTCAATGGGGGCAGGGGATATGTATTTACCTTTATCGGTTTTAAATTGATCTTTTACCCTGCCGGTGATGGTTAAATAACCTTCATGGTCGTATTCGCCAATATCCCCGGTTTTAAAATATCCTTCTTCATCAAAAACTGTTGCTGTTATCTCTGGTTCTTTAAAATAACCTTTAAAAAGACAGTTATTTAAAATTAAAATTTCACCTTCCTCAGAAAATTTAATTTTCACCCCTTCCAATGCTTTGCCTACAGTACCTATTTTACTTTGATTGGATA
The DNA here is from genome assembly GCF_018860365.1 of Arenibacter algicola. Taxonomy (GTDB): domain Bacteria; phylum Bacteroidota; class Bacteroidia; order Flavobacteriales; family Flavobacteriaceae; genus Arenibacter; species Arenibacter algicola_B. The sequence goes on along the minus strand of NZ_JAHKPO010000011.1, from coordinate 77,559 downwards.
AATTGGCATGTGAAATACAACAATCTTCCGTCATACCATAGGCTTGTTGAATGGTGATACCAATAGTATTATACCATTTAACCAAACTGCTAGCAATGGGTGCAGCCGCCGAGGCAATGAATGATGCGTTGGACAATCCCAATTTGGTCTGGATTTTTTTCTTTACTGATTTGTTTACGAATGGGATGGATAATAGTAAGGACAATTTCCTTTGTGGAAGGCTTTCCAAAATTTTTTCTTGAAATTTGGTCCAAATTCTAGGTACGCCAAAGAAAATATCCGGTTGTAATTTTTCTAAGTTCCCGGCGAATGTTTCCAAGGAATAAGGAAAGGTTATCTGGCCGCCATAAAAAAGTATTCCATTACAAAAAGCACGTTCCGCAACATGTGCCAAGGGCAAATAAGAAAAAAATTTGGGATTTTTTGGGAGATTTATAACCTGTGTAAATGTAGTTGAACTATTGGTGAAATTCCCTGAAGTATGCATTACTCCTTTAGGTTGTCCCGTAGTTCCGGAGGTGTAAATAATAGTTCGAAGGTCTTCAGTTTTAGGTCTATTCAAATCCATCAACTCCAATTCCTGGTTCATAATGTCTTCCCAAGATTTACCTGTATTTCCTCCAAATGTTTTAACACTGATAATGGGAATATTGGGAATGCCTTCTTTCTGAGATTCAAAATCATCCAATTTGCCAACAATGATTGCTTTGGATTCACTATGTGTTAAAATTTGGTTTATCCCTTCAGAAGTTAAGGTGGGATAAATTGGAATGGAAATAAATCCTGCCATGGATATGGCTAAATCTGCCATAATCCAGTGGGGGCAATTTTTGGACAGCAAGGCAATATGACTTTTTTCAGGAAGACCTAATTTTAATAAATAAGAGGCTAATTTTCTCATTTCAATCCCGGCATCGGAATATGAGATGGTCTTTTGATGGCTCTCAAAATTCTGAATCAAGAACGGGTAACTTGGTGTTTCCTTTTCCCAATAGAGAAAAGCCTCTATTGAAGAATTGAAATTATTCATGACGGTTCTTTTTAATTAAAAATTATTGTCGTCAACATCTTTAATGAATCTTATCAATCCATTGAAATAGGTCTTTTGGTCATCGTATTGCGATAAATGGCTGCCATTTGGGCATAGCAAAAATCGACCCGTGGGCAATTCATTGGACATCCATTCCATGTATTTTGGATCCATGGTATCATGGGTAGCACCTATAACCAAGGTAGGAACTGTAATTGTCTTTAATCTCTCGGAGACATCCCAACCCTTTAGGGATGCATTTCCAGTTACCCCAAATTCACTATATCCTTGCATAAAAACATAAATATTGGGGTTGAGGTGGGCCATGGCCCTATTAATGGATTCTGGCCATTTATCCACAGGCAATCTTAAAAAGTGTTCCGTATAGTAATTTTGTGTTACGAGTTCCGAATATTTGGGATTTTCAAAATCATTATTCGCCTCCATAGCCTTGATTTCCTTATAGACATCAGGGGGCAATTGTGGACCTAGAACTTCAGCGGCATACTTCTCATATTCTGGGATGCTGGCCATCATATTGGAAATAATAAGTCCTTTTAAATTATCCTGATATTTTAAGGCATATTCCATTCCCAAGATACCGCCCCAAGATTGCCCAAGAAGATAAAAGTTATCTTTATTTAGGTTTAGGGCTTTTCTAACTTGTTCCACCTCCTCAACAAAATGTTCTGTAGTCCAAAGAGTGGAGTCATTGGGCTTGTCGCTATAATAGGAATCCAGTTGGTCATAATAAATATATTCAATTTCTTCCTTCGGCAAATAACCATCAAAACATTCAAAAAATTCGTGTGTACCCCCTGGACCGCCATGAAGCAATAAAACTTTCATTTTTGGATTGTTACCTACCCGTTTGGTCCATACCTTAAAAGTACCTTTGGGTGTAGTGATTGGTATCATATTAATACCGCCTGTAAATTGATCTTCGCTGTTGGAGTAATCCATATAGGTGGATGTAGGCTCCGTTTCCAATTTTGATTGTTGATTTTCCGCACAGGAAACTAAACAAGCCAAAAAAATGTTGGTGAATAAAAATACCGTTCTCATAATTACAGCATGTTTTTATTTTATGGCTATCGCCGCACTTGTTGGTCCTTTCAATGGCATTATTGAAGTTGATTTAAATCCGGCTTCCTTGACAATTTTGTCAAAATCTGAAAAGGAGAAATCATAGCCTTCTTCTGTCTCAATTAGCATATTCAAGGACATTAAAAGTCCAAAGGCATTTTTACTTCTGTCATTATCTATAATATTTTCGATGACGACAAAGGCACCACCTTTAGGTAGGGCATTATATGCTTTTTTTATAAGGGTCTTTTTATCCTTGGTACCCCAGTCATGTAAAATGTTACCCATGGTAATTATGTCCGATTTTGGAAAATCATCCGAAAAGAAATCCCCTGAGGTAATTTTCACCTTATCCTGTAAACCCATATTCCGGACGTTTTCCTTTGCAATTGGTTCTACCTGGGGCAGATCCATGGATGTACATTGCATATGTTGATTGTTCATGGCTACGTGAGCCGCTAAAAATCCTCCCGCCCCACCAATATCGCACAGGGTTTTGTAATTCGAAAAATTAAATACTTTGGCAAATTCTATAAAATTTCCCATTTGTACCCCGGCCATAGCTCCAACAAATTCCCGTAGTTTCTTAGGATCTGCATAGACCGCTTCAAAAATGGGTTTCCCGCCATTTTTAGTTTCATTTTGCGGCAACCCTGTTTTTAACCCATCCTCCAAATCATTCCAAAAGGGGTACAGACGGTTGTTGCACATTTCCAGCATACCCCCCATATAACTTGGTTTGTTCTTGTCCAGAAAGAAATTGGTATCCTCTGCATTGCTGTAAAGGGCACTTTCCTTTATTCCTTTTCTTTTTAAAAAGTCCATGGCTACCAATGCATCCAAAAAATCATAAAGACTTCGCGAATGTAAACCTAGTACGGATTGAATATCCTTGCCAGATAATTCCCGTTTGGCCAAAACGGTAAATAGTTCCATATTCACTGCCGTGAGCAAGGTCTTTGTGCCGAAAAATCCGGTACCGACCTGCATAATTTTTGAGGGATCTACTGTAACCTGTGTTGTTGTTTCCATGATGCATAGTATTTAGGTTAATATGTCAGTTGTATTTTTTAAAAGTTGGTAATCACTATTAAATATGTCCTGTATTTCTTCTGAAATTTTCATTTCATTAATTGTAACACCACAATTTTTAAATATCATCTCTAAATCCTGTGCTTTCTTGCCTTTCCAAAAAGCGGCTTTTGTATAGCCAATGGCACACACTTGGTTATTTTGTTCAAAAACCTGACTGTGATATACCCATTTGTCATCCCATCCTTCCAGGATAAGGGTGATTGTGAATGTTGACCACATTTGTAAAGGTTTTTTATAGATGATTTTTTGAGACCCTAAAACAGCATACATCCCTTTTTTTACAGTATTATCAAATAGTTTTGACCGAAACATTTTTTCAAATCGAATGAAGTCCATATAATAAGCGTACTTGGCATTGGACATATACCTGAAGGTGTCGCAATCTAAAATGCTTACCCTTCGTTTTCTTGTTTGATTTGAAGTAAGATCAACTTCCTTCCAGAATAATTTGGAACCTATAAAAATATATAATAGATGCAACCAATAATAAACCATTTAAAATTTGTTATTTTTCTATTCTAGTGGATTCAATTGTGGATTTTATATTTTATTCTATGGGGGAGGGTAATGCAATCTCTTTCAATTTAGTACTTTGTTTTTAAATCATGAATAATATTGGGATTTAAGATTTGTTTTATAGGGTTATTTGCATCGACAATATAATTGGTTCCAAAACGGTATACCGATTTTTAATGGCTTTATACTAGGGGTCGTTAATAATAGGTACCGAAGTAACCATTTGGTTTTAGAATACAATACAGGCTTAAAGCATAGTTGGTTTAATCATGATTTTATGGATTTACCTTAATGTTATTCCGCTTTATGAACCTCCAATTCTATTTCGATCATAAATTCCGGAAGTGCCAGTTCCTTGACGCCTAGCCAAGAACCTGTTGGATATTGATTTTTATAAATCTCATTTCTATAGGCGGCAACTTCTAGAAACTTGGGCATGTTAGTGGTGAAAACATTTTCTACCACTACATCTTGAAAGGTACATCCATAGTGCGCTAAAACCTTTTCCAAATCGGAGTAACAATTTTTCATTTGCTGTTCAAGATCACCTATTGCGGTCGGGTTGCCTTCATCGTCCATACTCACTGCTCCGGAAATCTTTATTTCGTTCCCTATTTTTACGGCATGTGAGTAGCCATAGGCCTTCTCTACTTCAGGACGGAGTAGAAAATATTCGGGAATTTCCTTTTCTGTAGTGTGTTTTGGCAGCTCCGCTTTTTCTTTGATAATTTTTTCCTTGCAACTTAAGTTTGTTGTCAGGACAACTATTAAGAAACCAACTGTTAAATTCCATTTAAGGTTCATTGTGTTATTAGCTTTGCTGGGTTTTTTATTTTGGCATGGGCATTGAATACCCCAACTGTTCGTAAACTACGAGATTGTCATAAAAGGCATCCTCTCTAATGGCCTTGTTTGCCTTGTCGAACATCCAAACACTAAAACCATGGGTTTTAATTTTTTTGTTGGTAGGCGGGTTTCCCATGAATTCACCTTTGTTGGTCCCGGTACATGTCCAGTTGAGATAGGCCTTATTGCCATCAATGACCGTTTTGTCCAAGCTTACCTTAAAATCAGGAAATGCGTTGTGGTAGATATCCATAAAGTCTCCGTAATCGGATTGTTTTTTGGCGATGGTGACCCCATTGGCCGTTCTCGTGACATTTTTGGCCAAATTGGCGTACATTAATTCCTTGTCATTTGCATTCCAAGCCTTGGTGACATTGTCTATGGTAGTCTGTATAGCTTTTTCATCGGCGGACATGCTGTTTTTCATCTCCATTTCCTGAAGGGCATGCATTATCGCGGTGGGATCCCACATCCCAACTTCCCGAACAATTTTGCCATCTGCGAAACGATATGTTAAGTGGATAGGGATATTGACTACCTGATCATTTCCTGCAAGGGTACCTTGCCAGTCCAACCAACAATTTACCCATGTTTCGCCATCATCAGTGAGCACCATTTCATATTCTTGGTCCTTATCAAGGAAACTTCTATTGGAATAGGCCATATCCCTTTCTTTGTGGTAGGCAATTACCTCTTTCGGCGACAAAGGGTTTTCCTTGGCATTGTAATAAGTCTTTGAAGTATCAGCATAGATACTGGCGTCATAGGTTTTATTATTGTAATTGCCTATCAATTTCTTTACGGTATTAATTTCAGGAGAATTTTGAGTGTAACGTTGTGGTGCCTTTTCTTGACAGGCCGTTATAAAAACTACTGCAAGCCCAATAATTATATATTTTTTCATGACGCTTTAGTTTTTTATTTGTACCTGACGGGATTATAACTCCCGTCAGGTTTTGAACCAATACTATTTTTTGGTCAATTCCGGATTTTCTTGATATATCTCGTCAGAATGGGTAATCACGTATTTATTCCAGGACTTAAAAAAGGCATTGCGATCTTCCTCCTTGGGCCAGGCTTTATTGATTAATTCATTTTGCATATTGGAAGCGGCATCAATGTCGTTCCAAGAGGCATGTTCACTAATGATGACCAAATCCCGTAAGTCTGCCCCGGATATATGATGTAGCACCCGTTCACTGATGATCTTATCGTTCTTGAAGGATATTTTTTCAGTAAATTCTTTTAAAAGTCCATTGAGCTCGGCCCGGGTACCATTTTCAGGTATACTTAGCTTCCAAGTGGTTACCGTGAAATAGTTTCCTTCTTGTGCAGATCCTAAAGTAGGGATAAACAGGGCAACGATCATTAGTGCTCCTAAAATTGATTTCATAGTTCTCATACTGTTGTTTTTAATGGTTATTACTCTTATTTAATTGTTTTAAAAACAGGTAGGGGGGGCTGTAGTAATGGTTTGGTCTATTTTCTTTACGAAATTGCTAATTCAAATTGAAAATCTGCAAACTACTTGTTACCCTGAGGTTTTTTTTGAAACCTAGCGCCTACCTGTTTATGAATTTAATTTGAAGGTGTATAGGCTAAATCGGGATGCATCTGTCCGCTCTCCGTTTCGTATTTTTGGACATAGCTGAACACTTCATCAAAAAGCTTTTTCCCTTCTTCCCCCAATAAGGCTTCATTTTCTTTGGATTTTTTGGCATAGTCTTCAGCGTCTACGGCCGAAATCACAGCGAGATAGTAATCGCCCATATTACCAAACCCATTGTGGTATATGCGATAGTACTCCTTGGATCCTTTTGAAGTATAAAGGGCTTTTAATTCCTTCAGCTTTCCCTTAAGATTCTGAATGTTGCTTGGGGTAACATTTAAGAAATGCCATTTTCTGTAGTTCTGACCCTCGGTGGTGGTACTGATTCCTTCTGGCATATAGGTGAGCTCTTTGTTCAGATAGATAACGTAATCCCCGTGTTTGTCATAACATTCATTATACCGCTTAAAAAGATTTCTAAAAGCTTCCTCTCCCATTTTTTCAGCCAAGGGGGCCATAACGTTCTTATCCAGTTCCGCCATATTTTCTATAGGGGAAATGTTAAAATACCTTCCGGTGTCGGTAGAGCCTACCTGCCAGCTCATGTCCCGTAGATTATGTTTTTTACATGCTTCCATAAAATCCTTGGATACTTGGTTGTATTTTTGAATCATGGAAGGTTTTACTTGGTCCTCATGTACGTAGTACGCTTGGTTTTTTTCGCCCTGTGCTGTGCTTGTAAGTGGTAATAATGTAGCTGCCAGGGCAATAAAAATGGTTTTTCTTAGTGTTCTCATGATATTTGTTGTTTTATGGTTTAGACATTTAATTTTACTGAGTGGTTTATATGTTGAACTACTTTAGAATAGGGGCTTCCAACGAGTACCCCAATTGTTGCAAGAATTCCAGTTCATTGTAAAACATATCCTCTTGGTATATTCGGCCTTCCTCATTAAAATAGAAATGTGAAAATCCGCTTATTCTTACTTTTTTGCCGGTGGCCATTACTTCGGCAAATTCACCGGTATTGGTCCCTGTAAATATCCAGTTAACATAGCCTTGGTTATTACAAACAATGCTGTTGTTCAAGGTTATATTATAGTCTGGAAATCCATTACCGTATAACTTAAGTCTTGCTTTTAGCTCTGCTTTATTGGTAACAACGGGTATTCCGTTCATGTTTCGTAAATAATCTTCGGTGACCAGACTATCAATTTCTTTTTCTCCCTTGTGGTTCAGATAGGCGTTAATGGTTGTTTCAAGGTTGTTTTTTGTCGCAACCATTATGTTGTTACTGGATATTTCCAGGTTTTCATTGCCTTTTTGAGCCTTGTTGTTTTTACATGAAACACAGCCTATAACCATAAAAATTAAAAACATCATTGGTGATTTCATGACTTTCAAATAACTACATACTTTGAACTAATTAATTGTTTTTTATGTTGATCAACAATTTGATTAGGACGGAGGCCGTGTTTTAATGTCCGAACAACTAGTTTTATTTAGCCTGTGATTTATGCCAATAATATCGTATCTTGAACTTCCCCGGATTTTTAAGATATATCATTGTTTAAAAAAAATGGGCAATCAGCACTTCATAGCAATTTTCATCAGTATTCTTTGCAGCCCTTTGTTATTTGGTCAACTCATAGACTTTGATCGAGAGACTCCATATGAAAAGGTATTTGTTGATACCGATAATTTTGGAGTTTCCTATCTACAACAATTGGAAGATTTTTATGCACAGGCTCCATCCGATGCCCTACAGTTCGAAATACTGAATGATCTAGCCTATTATTGGCATACCCGTAATTTAACAAAGGCCCTAAATTTCACCGAGGAAGGGTTGAAGTGTACATTGGCAAAGGATGATATGCTTTGGCATGGCAGATTTCAAATTACCCAAGGTGCCATTCTATTGCGAATGGAAAAACTGGATGAAGCCCAAGAAGTTTTGGAAGAGGCAAAAGCAAAGGTACTTACCAAAGATCTACCTTTTTTAAATACACAATTGGGCTATGTTTATGAACGTCGAGGGCAGCTGGACAAGGCCGCCGATTATGCCATGGAAGCATTGGGATTAGGGGAGGAATTAAACGATAAAAGGGCTATAGCCCTTGCTTATAGCGACTTAAGTAATATTTTTTGGAAACAGGCAAAATATGATAAGGGTTTAAAATACGGGATTAAATCCATTGTCATTTTTGAGGAACGGGGAATAATTGACCTGGATTATGATTTTACCTTGTATGTGGTGGCCAACAATTTCTTGGAACTTAATAGATATGACGAAGCGCTGAAATATTACGAACATTCTTTGGCAATAGGTGAGCGATACGGATTCTATAATAATTTAAGTGATGTTTATATATCCCTTGTAGATCTCTATGCCTATCTAGGCCAGTACAGGAAGGCGGAAAGTGCCGGCAACAATGCGGTTAAGTACGCCACCATCTTGGATAATGATTTTATGTTGATGAGATCTTGGCTTTCTATTGGAAAACTGCAAAACCTTCAGGGTAAATATAAAAATGCTATAGAAAGTCTTCAGAAATCCCTGGATGTGGCTACCACCGAATTCGGAGATGAATACTATTTGAGTCAGTTGTATGAAGCCTTGGGAAAGGCTTACGCCGGGGACCATGATTATATGGAGGCCTATAAGGCATTTTCCAAGTATGATGGGCTAAAAAAGGAAATCTTTACTGCAGAATCCGATCAACGAATAGCCCTATTGCAAACGGAATTTGAAGTTGCCCAGAAGGAAGACACCATACTTCTACAACAGGGTACCATCCGCAAGCAAAAAAGCAACCAGATGTTAACTTCCACTATCACGGGACTATTGTTGTTTCTCCTGATTTTGGGCTTTGTAGCTATTAGAGTTAACCGCAGAAAGAATAAACTACTGCAGCAACAAAACCAGGAAAAAGAATTTCTTATAAAGGAAATCCATCACCGGGTAAAGAATAACTTGGAGGTTGTCTCCAGTTTGCTTTCGCTCCAATCTACTCATATAGAGGACAACAAAATAAAGGACAATATGCTCCAAATCCAAAATCGGATTCAGAGTATGAGTATGATCCATCAAAATTTGTATCAGGGAAAGAATCTAGGAAGCATTGAGATGAAGAATTATTTCAAAATCTTAGGGGATTATGTATTGCAATCCTACGGTGCAGGGCAAAAAATAGTTATGGTTTATGACATGGAGGAGATAGAACTAAATGTAGACATAGCAACCCCTATAGGGTTAATAGTTAACGAGTTGATTACAAATTCTTTGAAATATGCCTTTCCTAAAAAACTAAACGGAATAATTACAATTGGTCTTGTGCAGGGGCCTGCTCATTTGGAGCTTAAAGTTACCGACAATGGTATAGGTTACCAAAATGGCAATAAGGTAAATGGAACAGGGTTTGGCACTCAATTGATATCACTTTTAACCAGACAATTGGATGGCAAAATGGTACTTCACCATGAAAAGGGAACTTCTGTTTCCTTTGAATTTCAATATCATAAAGCAGCATAATTATGGAACAAAAGACCCACATTTTAATTGTAGAGGATGATATGATCATCGCTGCCAATATTTCTGTGCAACTCTCCAATTTGGGTTATGAGGTAATGGGAATTGAAACTAGGGGAGAGGAAGCAATTTTACATGCTACTACCAATTGTCCCGATATTATTTTGTTGGACATTAACCTAAGGGGCAATATAAATGGAATTGAAGCAGCCAAACAAATCCAGAAATACAAAAGGATTCCCATTATTTATCTCACGGCCAATAGCGACGAGGCTACTTTTACCAAGGCCAAGGCTACACGCCCCCATGCTTTTATCTCAAAGCCATTTAATAGTCTAAATCTGCAACGGACAATTGCCTTGGTAGAAGATCAAATAAGGGATAAGGATTTGGGGTCCAATGTGGAGTCTGACGATTTGGAGGTTCTTTTGGATCGAATTTTTGTTAGGCATAATGGAAAAATGGTAAAACTGCTTCTGGATGATATTTTATATATAGAAGCGGATAGGAATTATAGTAATATAGTTACTTCAACCGGAAATTATTTGGTGAGTACCACCCTTAAGGCGGTGGAGAATGAAATGAAAAATCACATGTTTCTTAGGGTCCACAGATCTTATATGGTGAATATTTCCAAATTGGATGTAGTTGCGGATAACCATTTGGAAATAAACAGGAAAGTAATTCCCCTTAGTAAATCCTTTAAGGAACATCTACTGAAACATTTGCACACTATTTAATTTAGTTAATTCAAAACTTCGGTAAATTTAAGTTTATCTACGGACAATAGTAACCTTCATTCGTCCTGTCCTTCTACATATATTGGGATTTATTGATTAATATAATAAGATATACGGTTATAGCCAGCCTTATATCCAAATTCGCTTTTAGGGTATTATTCTAATGCAGTGTTAATAATCCCAAAAGAACTTTATTAATCCATAACACCTGATTATTATGAAAAATCTATTAATTTTTATCGCATTATTGATGGTGGGCAATACGGTCGTGGCCCAGGAAAAATTGTATCTGCTTTTTGAGTTTATGCATGTAGACAATGAGCAGGAGGTGGAGTATAGCGCAACGGAAGAGTTTTGGGAGAAAATTCAGGCCCAGCGCGTTAAAGGTGGTGATATTATGGGTTGGGATCTCTGGGCCCTTAGCCCAGGGGGCGAGATGCAAGACTTCCAATATCTCACGGTAACGGTTTATAACGATCCCGTAAAGATGATGGATGGCAGCAGTTGGGCACATCTAATGGATAGGGCCAAAGCAGCCTATCCCGGCATGTCCGAAGCCGATCTGAATAAAAAATTAAATCATTCCTCCACTACTAGGGATTTGGCGGTAAGAATATTTTCAGAAGAAATAGCTACAACCAAGGGAGATTTTGATATGCCGATTGGTACAATAGCCCAAATGGATATGATGAAGGTAGGTTTAATGGAGTATGAATCTTATGAAAAAGCAGAAATGGAAATCTTTCAGCCCATCCACCAAAAGGCAGTCGATTCTGGAGGTAAAGCCAATTGGGGATTAATCCGCTTTATTTCTCCAATAGGAAGTGATACTTATGCTTCGCATATGACTGTAAGTATGTTCAAGGATTATAAGCAGGCCCTAAACCAAAATATTAATTGGGCTGAGGGGGCAACGCCGGCATCCACCAAGGCAATGCAGGATGGCATAGCGTTGAGGGATATGAAATATGTTTATATGGCCAAATTAATACGCAAGGTGCGTTAATGATTTATACTTTCTTTCACATAAATAATAATAAAACCTATAATTTTAATATTATAGGTTTTATGTTCATGAAAATAATGGATCCTGTTTATGGCCAAGCACCTTTATATAGGAAGGTGATGTCGACTTACTTTTTTAGGGTAATGGTAGTTTCTCCTTTACCAATTATTATGATATCGGCCATATCTAAAAATAGGCCGGTCTCCACAATACCCGGAATTTGCTTTAGGTTGCTTTCCAATAATTGGATATTTGAAACGTGTCCAATATTAAGGTCCAAAATAAAGTTACCCTCATCGGTGACAAAATTTCCCCCATCCTTTACTCTTAATTTTGGCTGTAGCCCCATTTTTTGGAGCAACCGTTCAATTTTTTTGGTAGCAAAAGGAATGGTTTCCACGGGCAGTTTAAAATCGCCCAACCTTTTTACTTCTTTCTGGGAATCTGCAATGATGATGACCAAATCGGAATTGTAGGTCAATATTTTCTCCCTTAATAGGGCGCCACCCCCTCCTTTAATAAGTTGCATATAGGGATCAAATTCATCGGCACCATCAATATAAACATCAATAGCATTGGTTTCTTCCAAGGTAGTAAGGGGTATCCCTATTTCCGTTGCCAATTTTTTGGTGTTTTCAGAGGAAGGTACCCCAACTATTTCTAGTCCGTTTTGTACCATACTACCTAGTTCTTTCACCATGTGGGCTGCGGTGGAACCAGTACCCAAACCAACGGTCATTCCACTTTTAACAAATTTTACGGCTTCTTTGGCTGCAAGTTGTTTTTCTCTATCCAGATTCATTTCTATATTAATTGTGTATAAGAATTTTAAATACTATTCTGCTATTATTTTTTTTGTTTTATCATGTTTGCAATTTCATGGGAACCTGGATTATTGGTCTTTTGTAATTCCTCGATTATTTTTGGATGGTCCTCTGGCCTTGTTTGCGATAACTTATAGGTTGCTTGTATGTCAGATATAATGATTTGGAACCCGACAATGCCCTTAATTTGTTTCATGGTTTTATGGGACAGATTATGGATCGAAATCGGGTTGGTGGATGCTTTTTCGTATTTGTCCACTAATTTATGCAAGGAATCCAAGACCGCCTCATCATTTAGTATTTGTATTTTACCATAGACATGTACCGCTATATAGTTCCATGTAGGTACTTCCTCCTCCTTATACCAGGATGAGGAAACGTAGCTATGCGGACCATTAAAAATGGTTAAGACTTCTTCGTTATCCACAAAAGATTTCCATTGGGGATTGGCCTTGGAGATATGACCGACCAAAACATCCTCTCCTCCGGCATTTGTATCCAATTCCAAAGGGATATGGGTTGCCCAAGGGCGGCCATTGGTCTGGTTGATCAAAATGCCAAAACTGTTGTGCTTAAGGAATTCCCGAACTTCATCCAGGTTTTCGTTTCTGTAATGGGATGGGGTGTACATTTTTTAGGTGTTTAGTAGTCAAATGTTATGGACCCAATTTAATCCTTTACGGTCATCAAAACGGGCAAATGGTCCGAAATATGCATGTTATTGGGCATTCTGTCATCAATATGGGTGTAGGACAGGACGTCTATATTATTTACAAAGATATAGTCTATTCTATTTTCCATAATTCTGTCCTGATCAAAACCATTAAAAGTGCCTATTGGTCCATAGAAAGGTTTTTGTGATATTTCCAAGGCATCTGTCAGGTTCTTTTTCAAGAATTGTATAGGCTCGGTGTCAGGGGTTAAATTTAGATCTCCCATTAGGATTACGGGAAGGTCGGTAGTGTTTATTTCCTTAATATTTTTATAAATGAGTTGGGCAGAATTTACTCTGGCCTGCTTTCCCCTGTGATCAAAATGGGTGTTAAAGACCCAAAATTGTTTTTTGGTCCTAACATTTTCAAACAAGGCATAGGTACAGATTCTCTCCAAAGAGGCATCCCAACCCACCGATACTTTCTCTGGGGTTTCGGATAACCAGAAGGTATTCGTTTTTAGCACTTTGAATTTATCACTATTGTAGAAAATTGCCGAGTATTCACCTTTTTGCTGACCATCGTCCCGACCCACTCCCACATAGGAATAACCATTGAGGGCATTATTCAAATAATCCACCTGATTGTGCAGGCCTTCCTGAATACCTATAATATCGGCATCATAGTGCTGAATTAATTTTGCTAATGAGGCCTTACGTTTGTTCCAATTATTGATCGTATCAGACGTATTGTCGTATTTTATGTTAAAACTGATAAGATTGGTGGTTTGGGAAAATGAGGCTTCCGGAATTATAAGGAAGGCCAATCCCATCAGTACGGTAGTAAATAGGTTTTTCATTAGATATTTATTTTTTGACTTCAAGGGTAAATCCTTTAAAAGAATAAATATCCTGAATTTTTTAAATACCTACTAATCCTTTGGGGTATATATCATTAAAATAAAAGAAAAAAGGGAACTGATTTTTTTAAAATCAATCCCTTTTTGGTCTATTATTCCTGTTTCTGTTACGGTTGTTATTTCTACCGCCTCTAGGATTGGAGTGTCCAGTCCTTTGTTTTTGTCTATTATTGTGATGTTTTTTCTCTTCCAAGGGTATCTCTTCCGATCCATCATCCACATAAGGGTGGTCCGTAATAACGGGTACCTGCTGGTTAATTAATTTTTGAATATCCTTAAGGTAAGGTCGTTCTTCAGCATCACAAAATGATAGTGCAACCCCACTGGCGCTTGCCCTTCCTGTTCTACCTATTCGGTGTACATAAGTTTCCGGAACGTTGGGCAGGTCGTAATTGATTACCAATGAAAGTTCTTCAACGTCTATTCCTCTAGCCGCAATATCGGTTGCGATTAGGACCTTTAATTCCCCATCTTTAAAATCGCCCAGAGCTTTTTGACGTGCATTCTGCGATTTATTGCCGTGAATGGCATCTGCCTTTATATCGGCCTTGGCCAATTGTTTTACTATTTTGTTGGCACCGTGCTTGGTACGGGAAAAAACAAGGGCGGAATCATTTGGATCTTTTTCCAAAAGATGGATCAGGAGGCTGGGTTTATTTTTTTTGGTAACAAAATAAACGCCCTGTTCTACTTTTTCCGCTGTGGCTTGCTGAGGTTTTATGGTAACGCGTTCAAAATCTCCCAATATTTTCTTTGAGAGTTCCACTATGGCAGGTGGCATGGTAGCGGAAAAGAAAAGGGATTGTCGATTTTCCGGTAGTTTGGCAATTATCTTTTTAATATCATGGATAAAGCCCATGTCCAACATTTGATCGGCCTCGTCCAATACGGCATATTTAATATCCTTTAAAGAAATAAAGCCTTGGTTCATTAGGTCCAATAACCTTCCGGGAGTAGCAATAAGTACATCTACACCCTTTCTAAGGGCATCCGTTTGTCTTCCCTGTTTAATACCACCGAAAATAACGGTGTTTTTTATTCCTGTGAATCGTGAATATGAGGTGAAATTTTCCCCGATCTGTATGGCCAACTCCCGTGTAGGAGTTACCACCAAGGTTCTTATTTTTCGCTGTTGTTGATTGGCTTCCCTATCCATCACCAATTGTTGTATGATGGGTATGGAAAATGCTGCCGTTTTGCCGGTTCCTGTTTGTGCGCAACCCAATAGATCCTTTCCTTTTAGTAATATGGGTATGGATTTTTCTTGTATTGGGGTTGGATTTGTATAGCCTTCAGCCGTCAAGGCTTTTAGGATAGGCTCTATAATACCTAATTCTTTGAATGTCATGTAGTATGTAAAATAAGCGGCAAAGGTAGGGGATTAGTTTGGATAAACCGTTTAAATGCAAAAATAGACCTTAGAATCCAGCTGCAGCGGCCTCTGCACATCGTTCCCCGTCCATAGCTGCCGATACAATGCCCCCAGCGTAACCTCCACCTTCCCCACAGGGAAAAAGTCCTTTTATTTCCGGATGTTCCAATTTTTCATTTCTTGGAATATTAACAGGGGAGGAGGTCCTCGATTCCACCCCCACCACATTGGCCTCCGAAGTGTAATAGCCCTTCATTTTTTCCCCAAAGGCGGTAAAACCCGAGCGCAGCCTGCTGCCAATCAGTTTGGGTAAAAGCGAATGCAGAGGAGCGGATTTTAAACCTGGTTGATAAGAGGTTGGATTCAGATCGTTGGACAATTTGCCTTCCACAAAGTCGGTAAGTCGCTGTGCAGGCGCAGTTTGTGTCCGCCCACCTGAAGTAAAAGCCAATCGCTCCAAATCCTTTTGATATTCAAGGCCCTTCAATGCGCCATGGTGCTCATATTTGTGAATATCGAGATCTACATTTATTTCCACAACTATACCGGAATTGGCGAATAGGTTATTTCTTTTGGAAGGGGACATACCGTTGACGACTACTTCTCCCGGCGATGTTGCTGCGGGAACAATAAATCCGCCAGGGCACATACAGAACGAGTATACGCCCCTGTCCTTCACCTGTTCTACCAGACTGTAGGAAGCAGCTGGTAGCAATTCGTTGCGTTGCCCTTTACAGTGGTATTGAATACTATCTATAATATGTTGAGGGTGTTCTACCCGGACACCCATGGCAAATGATTTGGCCTGTATTGCAATTTTTTTGTTGTTCAATAAATAGTAAATATCCCTTGCAGAATGCCCAGTAGCCAAAATAATCCTGTCAGCAGGCATTTCGGAACCATCTTGCAAAACAATGGCCTTTATGGCGTTATTGGCAATGGTGAAATCGACCACCTTGGTTTGAAAGTGTATTTCACCACCATATTTAATAATGGTTTCCCTTATGTTTTGCACTAGCTTGGGCAATTTGTTGGTGCCTATATGGGGGTGTGCGTCTATAAGTATTTGTTCAGTTGCGCCGTGAAAGACCAAATTTTCAAAAATTCGCCGTACATCTCCTCTTTTAAGACTTCGGGTGTACAACTTGCCATCGGAATAAGTACCGGCACCTCCTTCTCCAAAGCAATAATTGGAGTCCTCATTTACTATATGATCCCTATTGATGGCCTTTAGGTCCCGTCTACGATCTTTTACATTTTTGCCCCTTTCAAGGACTATGGGCCTATATCCCAATTCGATACAGCGCAGAGCGGCGTACATTCCGGCGGGTCCAAAACCTATGATATGTATTTTTTTTGCTTTGGAAACATCCTTGTAATCAAAGTTGTACTCCTTGTTTTTAGGAGCAGGTTCATTGATGTAAACCGAAACCTTATAATTGAAGTAAATGGTGGATTTACGGGCATCGATCGATTTCCTAAGTACGTTTACCGTTGAAATTTCCTCCATGGGAATTCCCAAATATTTTGAAGCTTTCTTTCTTAGGATATCATCTACCGATTCTTCCAATAAAGTGGTCCTGAGCTGAATGTTTCTTACCATAGCGCAAAATTACTTTAATTAAAGTAATTATTTATTCAAAAAAACACGACCGGCCATTGTGTTCTAGGTTTGTTTATGAGCTATACTCCTTTTTATAGGACAACGGGGTTCTCTTGGTAATTGCCTTGAACTGTTTGTTGAAATTGGATAGTGTTTGAAATCCGCTCTCATAGCATGCCTCGCCAATATTCATTTTATTTTCGATCAGTAATTTACAGGCATGGCCAATTCTAATTTCACTTAAAAATTCGGAAAAGGTCTTATTGGCATGGATCTTAAAGTATCTGCTAAAGGAGGTAGGGGTCATATTGGCCAAAGAGGCAACCGTGCCCAATTCTATCTTGTCTTTGAAATTCTTCATCACATAGGCGTGTACATTATTCATCCTTTCCGTATCCCCTTCCTTTAAAGAGTTGGTATAGCCAGGACTGGCCAGTATGGTGTTTTCGGTGGTATTGGCAAGGCAGTTTAGAATTTTAAACAATTCCAAAACACTTTCCATTCCTTCAAGATGTATAAGGTTTTTGATCATGACACGAATGGTATCTGCGGTTTTGCCCATAACATCCAGGCCTCGCAAGCTCTTTTGGAATAACTGCCTTAATTTGATCATTTCTTCCTTTTGCAATAGACTCTGGCCAATGAAATCGTCGTGAAAGTAAACTACGATTCCCTCGGACCATAAATTTTCCTCAACAGCGTACCCTTCATTATCGCTACGCCACATATGAGGTAAATTTGGTCCTGTAAAGGTGATATCCCCTTCCTTAAAATGTTTTACGTGGTCACCAATAAAGCGGGTGCCACTACCTTTTAAAACCATAAACAGTTGATATTCCGGATGGAAATGCCAAATAGGGTCAAAATTGGGCTGTCTCAACAATTTGGCCACAAAGGCATGGGAATTGGGAATGGGCGATTTTTGTAATGCAGATTTCACTTATGGGCAAGGATTTAATTATTCATAAATATAGTGGCCAATCCTAGTTATACATCTACAATCTTGTAGTTATTTGTCAATAAATATAAGTAAAATTCATATTCAATGGTATAATACAGTCAATTGTAGATAACATCGAGGATTCTTTGTGCTGTATTAATTGTTATAATTGTTGAACATAAATACAACTAAATCATGAAAACCATACAGGCCCGTATTTTTTGTTTGTTTATCACTATCATTACTCTTTCAGGTTGTAATTCTTTCGAAAAGAAAAAAAAAGACGACCAGCCAAGACGTGTGGAAATGTTGTTCCTAGGGCATGCCTTAGAGCACCATAATTCACGGGTATATATGCCTATTTTGGCCTCAGCCTTAACCAAAAGTGGTATAAACATTACTTATACGGAAGAGGTGGAAGACCTTAATCCAGAAAATTTAGCGCTTTATGATGGAGTAATAATTTACGCCAATCATGAAAATAGGTTTCCAGAACAGGAAAAAGCCTTGCTGGATTATGTTGCAGCAGGCCATGCATTTGTGCCTATTCATTGTGCTAGTTTTTGTTTTAACGAGTCCGAACAATATGTGGACCTTGTGGGTGGACAATTTAAAACCCACGGCAAGGATACTTTTACGGCCAAAATTATTGATAAGTCGCACCCCATCATGCAAAAGTTTGAAGAATTCTCCACATGGGACGAAACCTATGTTCATGATAAATTGGCCAGTGATATTACCGTTTTGATGGAAAGGGTGGAAGGGGAACATCATGAACCATGGACTTGGGTAAAGCAATTTGGTAAAGGGAAGGTATTCTATACAGCTTACGGACATGATGAACGAACTTGGAGTAAACCCGGATTTCATAATCTCATAAAAGAGGGTATTTTATGGGCAGTGGCCGACCGGGTAAAAAAGAATTGGGAAGAATTTGCCAAAGACATACCAACCCTGGAATATAAGGAAATGGCCAATATCCCCAATTATGAGAAAAGGGATCCTGCACCTAAATATCAAATGCCTTTAACGCCGGAGGAATCGGCAAAATTAATCCAGGTCCCAAGTGGGTTTAAGTTGGAGCTGTTTGCTTCGGAACCCAATATTATTAACCCTATAGCTATGAATTGGGATGAAAAAGGTAGGCTATGGGTAATAGAGACCGTAGACTATCCTAATACGGTGCGCGACGATAAAGGCTCGGGAGACGACAGAATAAAAATATGTGAAGACACCGATGGGGATGGCAAAGCGGACAAGTTTACCGTATTCGCCGAAAAATTAAATATCCCTACCAGTTTTACTTTTGTAAATGGGGGTATTTTGGTTTCCCAGGCACCGTATTTTTTATTTTTAAAGGATACGGATGGAGATGACAAGGCAGATGTAAAGGAAGTTGTAATCGATGGATGGGGTGTATTCGATACCCACGCCGGGCCATCGAACCTTCAGCGTGGTATAGACAACAATATCTATGGTGTAGTGGGTTATTCAGGATTTAATGGAAATATTTCGGGTGAAAACTTCGAATTTGGTCAAGGAATATATCGTTTCAATAGCGACTTTGGCAATTTTGAATTTTTGACCAATACGAGTAACAATACTTGGGGATTGGGGATAACTGAGGATAATTCCATTTTTGCTTCCACAGCCAATAATACCCATAGTGTTTTTATGGGCATACCCAATAAGAGCTTAAAAGATGTGGCAGGTATTTCCTTGAAGGGGAGTGTAAAAATAGACGGCCATTACGCCATGTTGCCTATTACCCAAAACGTTCGGCAAGTTGATGTTTTTGGAGGCTTTACGGCTGCCGCAGGACACCATTTTTACACCGCCAGGAGCTTTCCAAAACAGTATTGGAACAAGTATGCCTTTGTGTGCGAACCCACGGGAGGGGTAGTGCATATTGCTAAAATTGAAAAAGATGGTGCTGGGTATTTGGAAAAGGATGGGGGCAATTTAATAGCTAGTTCGGATGAATGGTTTTCCCCGGTGGAGGCGAAAGTAGGTCCGGACGGTGCAGTTTGGGTATTGGATTGGTATAATTTTATCATTCAACATAATCCCACGCCCAATGTAGATAGAGGGGGCTATGATGCTGTGAACGGACTAGGGAATGCCTATGAAAATCCCTTACGTGATAAATCCAAGGGACGTATTTGGCGCATTTTTCCTCTAGATAGTGAGGACAAAAAATCCGTTACCTTGGATAAGGGCGATTCAAAAGGCTTGGTAAAAGCCCTTTCCAATGATAATATGTTTTGGAGAATGACCGCCCAGCGTTTATTGGTTGAAAATGGAAATACCGATATTGTGCCAAATCTTATCAAATTGGTTAAGAACACAGAATTGGACGCTTTGGGGCTTAACCCGGGCGCCTTGCATGCCTTATGGACTCTTAATGGACTTGCTGTTGTTTCTTCCAATGCCGAAGCTATGGAGGCGGTGAAGAGCGCCTTAAAGCATCCATCAGGAGCGGTTAGAAAAGCCGCCATTCAGATCTTGCCAAAAAATGAAACTGTAGATGCGTTGCTATTGGAATCCAATTTGTTGACAGATCAGGATCCTCAGGTGCAATTGGCAGCACTTATATATTTTTCAGAAAGGGAGCCTAGTGCTGAAATTGGGAGTCGATTGTTTGAGTTGAGTAAGAACGAACAAGTTGTGGCCGATGATTGGTTGGCAAAGGCTCTTTACGTAGCCGGTAGCAAGCATCATCAAGGATTTATCACTGCCTTCATGGCTTCCAATCCTAATTTTGAAATAGGATCTTCGGTTAAAGATCAAAGGCAAGCCGTAGGGCTAGATGATTCCAAGTGGGAAACAATGCTCCTTCCACAGCTTATAGAAGATGCTGGGTTGCAGATGGATGGTGTAATTTGGTTCCGCAAAAATGTTGATGTTCCATCCAACAGAGTTGGTAAGTCGGGTACTATTTCTTTAGGACCCATTGATGATTCTGACAAGGTGTATATCAATGGTACGTTGGTTGGGGGAACCGAGAAGGATTATCGGGCCAATAGGGTGTATCAAATTCCATCAGGGATTTTGAAAGCTGGTAAAAATTCCATAGCCGTCCGGGTAGAGGATACTGGCGGTGGCGGAGGGATCTGGGGCAAAAAAGAACAAATGTTTTTAAAGACAGGCCAATATCAGGTCTCGTTGGCCGGGGATTGGAAATATGAAGTTGAATTGGATTTCTCGAAGGCTGCACAGAACCTCTTTTCAGATAAGTCGCTAGCGGAACAATTGGTGGAAACCTATATAAATGAGGTTGAATTAGGTGCTGATAATAGTTTGTCCCGTAATTCGCATGCCATTGTTGTTAATGTCAAGACTATTAAAAACGAAATGAAATACGACCTAACCGAATTTGTGGTAGAAGCGGGAAAGGCGGTTGAGCTAGTTTTTGAGAATACGGATTTTATGCAGCACAACCTGGTAATTACCAAAGCCGGTGAAAAGGAAAAAGTAGGTATGGCAGCCGATAAATTGGCTATGGAACCCAATGGAGCAGAGAAAAATTATGTTCCAGACATGGCTGAAGTACTATATGCCACCGCCATTATTAACCCTGAAGAAAAGGTTGTCTTAAAATTTACAGCTCCCGAAGAACCAGGAGATTATCCTTTTATCTGCACCTTTCCCGGCCATTGGCGAATTATGCAAGGGGTTATGAAGGTAGTCAAGGCAAAATAGATGGTATAATGGCCTAAAATTTATTAGGTATACTATTGTATGGTAAACTATTACTATAACTTATTTAAAGTAATTATTCTATAATGACAAATGATATAAAATACGGTGTAAGCACCTGGCTTTGGGAGTCACCTTTTAATACACAATCCATTGCCCTGTTCCCTAAAATTAAAAAGATGGGGTATGATTTGGTGGAAATCCCAGTGGAGGATCCGGAACTTATCAATGGGCAAATTGTAAAAAAAGCATTGAAAGACAATGGGCTGCAAGCGGTTGTTTGTGGAGCCTTTGGGCCAACAAAAGATCTGACCCATAAGGATACCGCAGTACATCAAAATTGCTTCAACTACATAGAAAAGTGTTTTCAACTATGTAATCTATGGGAAGTAGATTTTTTGGCTGGACCCATGTATGCTGCCGTAGGTAAGGCTCGAATGCTTCCAAGGGAAGAGCGCAAACGGGAGTGGTGCCTAGCGGTAAGCAATGTTGCCAAGGTTTGTGCCATGGCCCAGGATTATGGGGTGTCCGTAGCCTTGGAACCGTTAAACCGTTTTGAGTCGGACATGATCAACACGGCGGAAGATGTAATGCGTTTTATTGCAGATGTTAACCACGGTTGTGCTAAAGTTTTACTAGATGGTTTTCATATGACCATTGAGGAAAAGAATATTGCGGAAGCCATAAAGACTGTAGGTGACAAGTTGGTGCATGTGCAGGTTTCTGAGAACCACAGGGGAATTCCTGGTACCGGATTAACACCTTGGGCTGATTTTGCAGATGGCTTAAGGGCTATTGACTATAAAGGGGCTATCGTCATCGAAAGTTTTACTCCGGAGATCAAAGAGTTGGCTGGAGCCGTGTGCATTTGGAAAAATTTGGCCGAGAGTCAGGACGAATTCGCCTCCCAAGGGATTGATTTTTTAAAAAGGACATTTAATTAAATATAGAAAAAGATGAGCAGTAAGAAAGTAAACATCGCCATTGTAGGCTTGGGATTTGGAGCGGAATTCATCCCTATCTACCAAAAGCACCCAAGCGCCAATTTGGTGGCTGTATCCCAAAGGAATCCAGATAAACTAAAACAGTTGGCCGATGCGTTCAATATCGAAAAAAGATATACTTCCTATGATGAATTATTGCTGGATCCGGAAATAGATGCGGTACATATCAACACACCTATTCCAGATCATGGTATACAGTCCATTAAAGCGTTAAGGGCAGGGAAACATGTAGCTTGTACCGTACCCATGGCAACTTCGGTAGAAGAATGCGAGGAAATTGTACGCTTAACGGAAGAAACAGGACTCACCTATATGATGATGGAAACCGTGGTCTACGCCAGGGAGTTTCTGTTTATGAAGGAGTTGTACGAAAAAGGCGAGCTGGGCAAGGTGCAGTTTTTAAAAGCAAGCCATCAGCAGGATATGGACGGATGGCCCAATTATTGGCCGGGTTTGCCGCCAATGCACTACGCTACACATTGTGTAGGGCCTGTTCTGGGCCTTTTGAGAGGCGAAGCTGAATACGTTTCCTGTTTTGGGTCGGGAACTATACGGGAGGAGTTAATACCGCATTACAACTCACCATTTGCAGTGGAGACGACGCATATTAAATTTCGGAATTCCGATCTAAGCGCTCAGGTATATCGTTCGCTATTTGATGTAGCCAGACAATACAGGGAAAGCTTTGAGGTGTATGGTTCGAAGAAATCGGTAGAGTGGCCCCTTATCGAAGGAAAGCCATTGGTGGTGCACACGGCCAAAAAACCGGAACCTGAAATTCCGGAGGAAGTGGAAAGCCCGGATTTCGCAAAATTATTGCCGAAGGAAATACAACACTTTACGACCCAAGGCGTGTATGATTCAGAAGAGCATCAACATCTTTCATTTACACAGGGGGCTGGTCATGGGGGCTCCCATCCACATTTGGTGCACGAATTTGTAAATGCCCTGATTCAGAATAAAGCGCCATACCCCAATGCCAAACAGTCCGCCAACATTACCTGTGTTGGGATCCTGGCACATGAGTCGGCCCTAAAAGGGGGCGAGATAATAAAGTTGCCAGAGTTTACTTTTTTAGGTAAATAGTTTATTTACAATTTTTTAAAAAGTGAAATATAAAGTTCTGTTTTAAGTTCAATGAGGGGTGTTGAAGAGATTTTTTTTGGGAAGGAATTTCGTTTTGAGTTAATCTTTTTTCAAAAAAAGCGTTATTTATTTGAAAATAATCACTAAATTTAATATTCATAAGTAAGACTTAAAAAATAAGTTATTTGGTAAAAAGCCTATTTTTTAACTTTTAAAAGAGGACGTAGGGGTGCGTCCTCTTTTTTATTTTAAGGATTTACATCTCTTCTGGGAATAAAATTCTGGATCATGCTTATTTGTTGTGTTTCTTCAAAAATTAGGATGAACATAATATTTTGTGTTTTTTGATTTTAGCTTTATTTATTGGGCAAAATCGAATGAAATTATTGTTAAAATTATTCTTTCATTTTCTTTGCTTGTCCAAAGAAAACGAAACAAAAGAAAAGACCCTTCTTCACTAGGTGGCCCCTAAAATCTTGGGGTTTTATGGACCGCTGCCATGGCCTAAATTATCTCCAAGGCTTCAATAATTCTTAACGGCCATGACATCTCCACTACGGAAGAAGACCAATCAGACCATAGGCTTTGAAGACAATGTTCAATAGCATTAAATTAATGATAATGATTTATCTACATTATTTAGGTTTACGGAACATAGGAACGGCCTATTATCAATTTCGTTTTAAACCAAGCGGTTTCCGCGTTGGGTGTTGGTAGCCGTCCAAAGAGCATTTCACCCAAGTGAAAGCGGTCTGGACGATGCGGCCGTGGAAAGTGCGTAGATTTAAAGAAATTTAAAATCAGCCTAGCGTTTTTTGGTTCGTTTTTTGGGCGATGCAAAAAATGAACAGAACACAAACTATGGGCAAGTCTATCCTATCTTTTTCTAATTCACACACAGCTTTTAGGATTGATCCAAAATTCTCCTAACTTGTATTAGCTGGCGTTGTAATATTGCTGTCCGTTCTATCGGTGTCGATTAATGGGTGGAACCTCCTGTTTTGTGGTACCAACTACCCTTCTGTAAGTATTAATCTATGTAGTGGGCAAATACAGAATTACGGTTTGAGTTAATTTTTTTTCAAAAAAGAGCTTTTCGTAGGAGAATAAATGTTAATTTTAACATTCATAAGTTAAGACTTGAAAAATACGTTTTGTTATACGAAACTATTTTTTAAAACTTCAAAAGAGGACGTAGGGGTGCGTCCTCTTTTATATTTATGGTCATTTTATCTCCAGCTCATCCCATTAAATCTACAATTCGGTAGATTCAATTTTCCTGCCTTTTTTATTTAAGTCACATTTGCCCAATGAAAAACTCACTTAAAATTGAGCTATGCATAAAGTCATATTGATAATCCTGGCAACCGTCGTCAATGAATTGGCGGCGGCTCATAATGAAAGTGAATTAGTAGATAATTGCACTTTTTATACTGTAAATCAATGCAGTAATGAATCTAAAGTGATGCCGGAAATATTTGCGGCGGAATCTTTGTACAGTAAACAGGGTGTCCGTTATGTTACAGTAGATCTTGAACCGTCGTGGAAACTTTTTGCTAACTTTAAGCCGGGTGCCTTCCATATGTGTCGATAACGGAGGGATGAATTTCCGGGATTATGTTAAAATGGATTACAAATAAGACTTAATGATGCGGTTTATTAAACATATAGGAAATGCACTGTTTATAGGTACATTGTTATATTTTGTGTTTCTCGCTGTTTTCTTTTTTATGGGAGAATTCGATGGCGGCTTTAGTGTTGAGCGGGCTTTTCAGGAGTATTACGCCAATATGATTTTTACTGTAATCCTTTATATGGTGAATGCGTATTGGATTCAATTTCTTATAATTAAATATGGGCAGCAGATATACAGGGGGAAACGCTTGTTATTTGCGATTTCCGGCAACATTGCGTTCTCCTTGGCGGGGATATTCCTCTCCCGTTTAATTCTTAGGGTAGGGATTGGAAAAATGCCTCTGTTGGATTTTTTGGCAAATGAGGAGCCAGGGCAATACAAAGTTTCGCTGTTTTTGGCGATTTTAATTTCTGCACTGTTTTATTTGGCTTGGTACTTTAAACATCGGCAGGAGAACAAGGTAAAGGAGCAGAAAATAATTGCAGGTACTGCCTCTGCCAAGTTCGATGCCCTTAAAAATCAATTGGATCCACATTTTTTGTTCAATAGTTTAAACGTGCTTACCAGTTTAATTGAGGAGGATCCCCTTCAAGCTCAAAAATTCACAACTTCCCTTTCAAAGGTATATCGATATGTATTGGAGCAGAAGAACAAAGACTTGGTAACCGTGGACGAAGAACTTGCCTTTGCTGAAACTTATGTAAGGTTGTTGAAAATGAGATTTGAGGATAGTATAGTTTTTGATATCCCTGGGAAATGCAGTGATGCCGAGGCAAAAATAGTTCCCTTGTCCCTACAGCTCTTGTTGGAAAATGCGGTTAAGCATAACGTGGTAACGGTTGCAAGACCCTTGCGGATACGCGTATATGAGGAAGGGGGTATGCTTTGTGTATCGAATAATCTACAGGAGAAGCAGGTCGTTAAAAAAAGTAGTGGGGTTGGGCTCAGGAATATACAGGAACGTTACCAAATGTTGTCCAGTAGGGAGGTTCAGGTCAATAAATCTGCTTCGGAATTTACGGTCAAGCTCCCAATACTAACGGAAAGAATAGGGATTAAGGAAACGCATGAAACATTTTTAGAGGACAAACGCTATCAAAAAGCCAAAGAACAGGTAGAGGCGATTAAGGGGTTTTATGGCAATCTAATATCCTATTGTGTAGTATTGCCCTTATTGGCTATACTCAATTATAACACTACGAGTTTTCCATGGGTACTTTTCCCTGCTGTTGGATGGGGATTTGGTGTAGCGCTTCATGGTATGGAAGTTTTTGGTTACAATCCGCTCTTAGGGAAAAACTGGGAGGAAAGGAAAATTCAGAAGTATATGGAAGATGAAGATTTTTAGGGTTACGGTCCATCCTATAAAATCAACATTTCAGGATCTTATTTTTGAAAAATACTATACAGGTCACGAATTTTGAATAAAAATCAAATAATGGAAAATATAGATAAGGAAAACAAATATTTCAGGGCCAAAGAAAGGGTTGGTGCCATTAAGAAGTTTTATATGAGCCTAATGTCCTATTTTGTTTTTATCGGGTTTCTGGCGGCCCTTAACTACTGGACCAATCAATGGCGGTACCCCTGGTTTCTTTGGGCGGCCTTTGGTTGGGGAATTGGCTTGGTGTTTCATGCCGTAAAGGTTTTTGGTTTGAACCCTTTCTTTGGAAAGAACTGGGAAGAACGGAAAATTCAAGAGTATATGCAGGAGGATGAAAGAAAAAACAGGTGGAAATAATGGATATTGATAAGCAAAATAAATTGGAGCGCGCCAAAAAACACGTAGCGGAATTAAAGGGGTTTTATGTTCATCTTGTGGTATATCTTGCTGTAAATGTATTTATTACAACGGCTAAGATTATAGGTGACATCAGCAATGGCGATTCCTTTCTGGAGGCATTTTGGGACTTTGAAACTTTTGCAGTGTGGTTGTTTTGGGGCGTAGGTTTACTGTTTCATGGCTTAAAGGTTTTTTCTTATAATCCATTTTTCAACAAGGATTGGGAAGAAAGGCAGATCCAAAGATACATGGAGAAAGAGAAACGGGAAGTTGAAAAATACAAATAGCGCAAATGGATAGGAATAACTTGGAAAAGTACATTAAGGCTAAAAAGCGAGTGGATAATCTTAAAAATTTTTACGCACATATTGCTATTTATCTGGTTATGAATGCTCTTCTTTTGATTTTTAAAGGAAGGCTCCTTGATTTTTTTACCGCCAACGGAGTTGAGGATCAGGGTTTTTTAAATTGGATGGAATGGAATATGGTTCTTATTCCAGTTATTTGGGGGGTGATCCTCGTGGTGGTCGGAGTTTATTTTCTGAAATTGAAACCTGGATTTTTTAGGAAGTGGGAGGAAAGGCAGATGCGGAAATACATGGAGGAATAAGAAGATAATATAGTGCCATAGCAATCAAACAAAAACCAATTAGCCAATTAAAATGAATGCAATCATTATTGAAGATGAAAAACCGGCCGCAAGAAGATTAGGTCGATTATTGACCAATTTGAAGGTAGGGGTGTCCACTATGCTCCATTCTGTTGAGGAGGCCATTATTTGGTTTCGGGAAAACAATCATCCAGATTTAATTTTTTTGGATATTCAGCTTTCGGACGGATTATCGTTTGAGATCTTCGAGGCCGTTGATATACAAAGTTCGGTAATTTTCACTACTGCATATGATGAATATGCGTTGCAGGCATTTAAGTTGAATAGCATCGATTATTTGTTGAAACCCATAGATGATGAAGAGTTGGAAATTGCCGTAAAAAAGTACCTTGTTTTTAGGCCTGAAAAACAGAAAATGACCCTCGATTTTGAAGACATAAAAAAGTTGTTGGTAAACCCTTTGGAGCGGGAGTACAAAAAGAGGTTTACTGTGAGGGTAGGGCAGCATCTAAAAATTATCAATGCAGAGGAGATAGAATGTTTCTACAGTGAGAACAAAGGTACCTATGCAGCCACTATCGATGGTAGAAATTATCTATTGGATCTTACCCTGGAAAACTTGGAATCGGAACTTCACCCCAACTCCTTTTTTAGGGTGAGCAGAAAGTTCTACGTGAACATAAGTCATATAAAAGATATTGTTTCTTACACCAATTCTAGGTTGGAAATCAAATTAAACCGCTATAATGAACAAGAAATAATAGTAAGTAGGGAAAGAGTGAAAGACTTTAAGTTATGGTTGGAGTAAGTATATTTAAATAATTGATTTTAAGTATATTAAAGTTGAAAATAATCAATTATAGGTTTTTCTTATAGTAGTGTTTTTGAGCAATTTTGGGCTATTCTTCAACCCTGTTGTCGTCAAAAGAGGAAGGTAGTAGTTTCGGAATTAATTTAATGAATATGGGTAATAAAACTGCTCCGCCGGGAAGTATGAAAATGGCTAGCGAAGGAATACTTTTAAAAATATCAACGAGTTGATTTTGCACTTTTTTCTTCTCTTCCGGGCTAAGATCCTTCACCGTTGATTTGGATAATAGGGTAACCAATTCCTTACTTTCAGAAAGTTCCTTTTGTAGACGTTTGCTATTTCTGAGGATAAGTTTGTTTACTATTTTGGACATGCTATCGTAAAATTGGACAGCTAAATTGTGGTCCTTAAGATGGGGTATTTTGTCGGCATTCAATTGAAAAAATCCGGTAACATCCTGTAGTGATTTTGCTATTTCATTTTGGTCAAAACCAAGGTCCCTGCCCAAGCCAAAAATAAAGTCGGATTCGGTGTAATCCAATGACTGGTCTTCCCATACCGTTAAGCAGGCAACATCCAGAAAATACCTATTTTCCGAACCGGAATATTTGTTGACCAATTCATCTCTATAGGAGCCATCAAAATCCTGTTTTACGCTTTCAATAAAGGTCAGCGAGGAGGCAAAAAGTTGCGCCAGTTTTTCGTCACTCTTATTTTTCTCTTTGGAATTTAAGGTATGATATGTAACATTTATGGTGATATGTTCCAGGCGTTGGGCATATTCCTTTATTGAAGTTTCACCTTCAAGATATCTTTTAAAGCTTAGAACATCTATAAAAAGCAACGAATTGGTTATGATTTTATTGAAGGTCTTACTTATTACATTGTCCTCTAGGTAGATTCTTGAGTTCAAAAGGTTTTCCAGTTTGGAAGACGTTTTTTTACCCGTAAGAAATTTGTTCAAAAACGAAATTCTGTTAATCCCCAAATCTTTATAGAACTTAAAGATATAACCAAGGAAAGCTTCGAAATTGGGTTCGTTGTTTTTAAGCTTGTAGGTGAAATAGAGTGCGGTTATTAAATTGATCTTGGCTTTTTCATCCTCGGACAAGGGAACCTCTCTAATTATAAATGGGGGTATATCCAGATTAATCCCATAAACAAATCCGGTACTCTTGAGTAGGGCATATAATTCTTCAAAGGAGTTAAAATAGTCGTTATTGTCCTTTACCAGATACCCAAACTTATCTATCCAACCGGTGGCAGAAGGGTTCATAGATTCAAATATTAGTGGGTAAAATTAAATTAAAATATGGGACTTCATTCTTATTGGAACTGTTTTTTCGGTAAAAGGCATTTTTAATGATCAACATAAAATTCGATCTATGATGAAGGTTGTCATCACCTAAACTTTGTTCTTAGGGAAATTTTTTATTGAATTTTGTGTGATATTAGGTGGTGGAAGGCAGAGGAAGCCGGGATATGGCAACCATATTTTAATTTTATAGGAACAATTTGAAGCTGTCTTAGGTAGGGAACTTAATAAAGACGATATGCGTTTATTTGAAGAGAATGAAAAGAGTTGCAACGAGAGTTAATGCTATAACAAGAAAAATAAACATTTCTCTATTACGATCTTTAAGGGCCCTGTTTTTTATCCGATCCTTTATTTTTTTTAATTCTATTTCGGATACTTTCTTGAAGTTCAATTTTGTAAGTGCCGGCACGGTATCGGAATATATATTATCCCTATTGTTATCCTTAAACCGTGCTCGATTGGAAGGTTTTAGAGAGCGATTCTGATTCACTCTATTGTTCATGTCCTGAATGCTTCCGCTCATATTAAATTTTTTGGGCTACTTTCATGTTATATTAAAAATAGCCCAAAAAAAATTCAAATACAAAGTTTTATTCCCATAGGTTACTCCCATTCCGTATGGAAGATGCCTTCCATATCTGTCCTTTCATAGGTGTGCGAACCAAAGTGATCGCGCTGCGCCTGAATAAGGTTTAAAGGCAACCTGCCAGAGGTGTAGGCATCAAAATAGATTAAAGAGTTGGAAAGACCTGGCAATGGAATGCCATTTTTGGCCCCATATGCTACAAGATTCCTAGTGGCCCCTACAGTAGATTGCACCTTGGGAACAAACTGTGGGGATAGCAAAAGGTTTGGCAATTGCTTGTCCTTGGTAAAAGCCGCGGATATGTCTTCCAACAAACCGGCGCGGATAATACATCCCGCTCTCCAAATTTTGGCTATTACAGAAAGATCTAGATCGTAGCCATATTCCTTGGAGGCATCTGCCAATTGATGGAGTCCTTGTGCATAAGTGGTGATAAAGGAAAAGTAAAGTGCTTCCTCCGCCCATTTTGCCATTTCCTTTTTGTCCATTATTGCTGGCTCTGGCCTATTGTATAGCTTATCTGCCAAAACCCTTTCTTCCTTCAAGGCCGATATTTCCCTCATACTTACGGCTATATCTATACTTGGGATGGGAATACCCAGGTCCATGGCATTTTGGGATGTCCATTTACCGGTACCCTTTTGTTTGGCTTTGTCCAATATCTTGTCTACCAATCTGCCATCGCCCTTGTCATCTTCCTGTTTAAAAATCTCAGCGGATATTTCTATTAAAAAGGATTGTAATCTACCCTTGTTCCAGGAATCAAAAATGGCATGAAGTTCATCATTATTGTACTTGCCCGCCTTTTTTAGAAGGTCATATATTTCGGAAGTAAGTTGCATTAGACCATACTCAATGCCGTTATGTACCATTTTTACATAGTTTCCGGCAGATTTAGGGCCTAAATAGGCTACGCATGGCTCTCCTTTAAATTTGGCAGAGACAGCCTCAAATATAGGCTGCACCTCCTTGTAGGCTTCTTTGTTTCCGCCCGGCATTATACTGGGGCCCCGCCTGGCACCTTTTGCACCTCCGGAGACACCAGAGCCGAAAAAGTGAATTCCTTTACTTTGTAAATAAGTCTCCCTACGATCGGTATCGGTAAAAAATGAATTTCCACCATCTATAATAAGGTCGTTCTTGTCCAAATATGGCAAAAGACTTTCAATTACGGAGTCCACTATTTTACCGGCAGGCACTAAAAGCATAATTTTTCTAGGCTGTGATAAGGATTGTACGAAATGTTCAATATTGGTGGAGGCATTTACTCTTTTGGTGTCTTGTCCTTCTTCGATCAGTGCATTTACTTTTTCATCATCAAGATCGTATCCCATGGCCGAAAAGTTGTTATCCGCAACGTTTAAAATAAAATTACGTCCCATTACCCCTAGGCCAATCAATCCAAAATCATATGTGTTTTCCATGTTTTTTCCTTAAAGTTATTTAACAAAATAAAGTGGCTTTTGTTAAGTGTCCTTGTTTATAAATGAATAATCTAAATTAGTTTTATCTTCGCACGATAATTCAAAAATCAAAAATAGTCAATTAAACGGTTTTTAGAACCAAAGTTTTAAATTCCCAACAAATTGAACAAAACTTCCAATAATTATATTATGAATAAAACGGCAAATCAAATGCTTGTTATTTTTGGGGCATCAGGAGATTTAACTGCTAGAAAGCTGGTACCAGCTTTATTTAACTTGTACAAGGCAAAACAGCTTCCTGAGAATTTCGTGGTTTTGGGAGTAAGTAGGAGTAACATGACCGATGGTGAGTTTAGGAGGAAGGTAGTCCAGGAGAGTACTTACCTCAAGGATAAGGTAAAGGACGCATCTTCTGATTTTATAAATACTTTTGCCGACAAGTTTTTTTATGAGGATCTGGGCGAGGATTACAATAAGGAATACAGTAAGTTGGCCACCAGGATATCTGATTTAAATACTAAATTCAGTACCGAGGGCAACTATATTTTTTATCTTTCCACTCCACCCAGTCTCTACGAGTTAATTGCAAAAAATCTTTCCGAGCAAGGTTTGAATAACGAAACCGAAGGTTGGAAGCGAATCATTGTTGAAAAACCATTTGGCTATAGTTTGGAGACGGCCAAAAATCTAAATATTGGTCTGCAAACTTATTTCAAGGAGTCCCAGATCTATAGAATTGACCATTATTTGGGCAAGGAAACGGTTCAGAATTTATTGGTGACCCGTTTCTCCAATAGTATTTTTGAACCACTTTGGAACAGAAATTACATACACCATATAGAAATTACCAATGCCGAAAGTGTTGGCGTGGAAAAAAGGGGTGGGTATTATGATAAATCCGGTGCGCTTCGGGATATGTTCCAGAACCATTTATTGCAGATAGTCTCGTTAATTGTGATGGAGCCACCAATAGATGCCAGCGCTCAGGAAATTAGGAACGAAAAGGTCAAGGCATTAAAATCATTGCGAATTATGCGCGATGAGGAAACCTTGTATAATAATACGGTAAGGGCGCAATACCTGTCATCTGTTATAGATGGTAAAAAAGTTAAGGGGTATAGGGAAGAGGAAGGTGTTGATCCCAATTCCAAAACGGAGACCTATGCCGCCATTAAATTTTTCGTGGATAACTGGAGGTGGAAAGACGTTCCTTTCTATGTGCGTACCGCTAAAAGAATGCCTACCAAGGTAACAGAGGTGGTGATACATTTTAAATCGCCGCACCACCAAGTGTTTAAAAATTCGGATATGAACAACAAGGACAACCAGTTGATCATTCGGATTCAACCGGATGAAGGCATCCTTATTAAATTTGGGGTGAAAGTCCCAGGGCAGGGCTTTACCGTAGAACGCGCCAATCTGGACTTTTACTATTCCAATCTGGCAGATAACAATGTAATGGACGCTTACGAAAGATTGTTGTTGGATGCCATGCAGGGCGATGCTACCCTTTATGCCAGAGCGGATGAAGTGGAAGCGGCATGGGAGTTTGTTGATCCTATATTGGACTATTGGAAGAATGGTTCGGATGTTAACATATATGGTTATTCTTCCGGAGTTTGGGGCCCAACCAATTCGGACCGTTTACTGGAAGGGGACTTAAAGTGGAGGAATCCCGGGGAGAACTTGGCCGATGATCCTGGTTTCTGTGTTATAAAGTAATTATTAATTCAATAAAATATAATAGATGCATATTAATATATCTCCTACCAAAACGGAAGTTGCCAAAAACTTTTCCGATTATTTGGAAGAACTGATAAAAGAAAATAAAACAACCCATATAGCTTTGTCCGGAGGTAGTACCCCTAAGGTGGTCTTTGATTATATGTCAGAGCATTATAAGGATGTGGATTGGTCAACGGTACATTTGTATTGGGGAGATGAACGATGTGTTCCACCTACCGATTCGGAAAGTAATTACAAAATGACGGTAGACCACTTATTATCCAAGATCAATATTCCCAAAGATAATATTCATCGTGTCCGTGGAGAAGACCTGCCGGAATTGGAGGCTGGAAGATATGGAAAAGTGCTAGAAGAGGAATTGCCCATAGTGGAAAGCATACCTCAATTTGATTTGGTTATCCTAGGTATGGGCGATGACGGACATACAGCATCTATTTTTCCACATGAAATAGGCTTATGGGACTCAACGAATAACTGTGAAGTAGCTATTCATCCAGATTCGGGACAAAGAAGGATTACCATAACCGGGAAGCTGATCAATAACGCCAAAATGGTTGCGTTTTTAGTGACAGGTAGTAGTAAGGCAGAAAAAGTCAGGTCCATAATTACCAAGGAAGAAGGCCATGAAAGTTATCCGGCTTCTTTAGTAGCACCTTCATCTGGGGAGTTGATTTGGTTCTTGGACGAGGAGGCCGCAGCCCAAATCAACTAGGCGGGATCCAGATTAATTTTTACATTCTCGTTATCCAGATCTTTTAAGTGGTCATTAATTTTAAATTGTGACGATTCAAATGTACTGCTTCGTGACATTGATTGTTTTTTTCGTTGAATGCTACGTGCAAACCTGCGAACCCCCTGTTCGTCTTCAATGATCAAACCTGGTACAGGAGTGCTTCGGCCATCTGCATCTTTGGCTACCATAGTAAAATAGGAGGAATTGCAATGTTTCTTTTTTCCTGTGGTTACATTTTCGGATTCTACCCGGACACCAATGACCATGGAGGTTCGTCCCGTGTAGTTTACGGAGGCCTTCAACGTAATTAATTCCCCGACCTCAATGGGATTTAAAAAATCTACCTTGTTCACTGATGCTGTAACACAATACTTTCTGGAGTGTTTGGAGGCGCAGGCAAAGGCTATTTGATCCATTAGGTTTAATATGTGGCCACCGTGTACCTTTCCCCCAAAATTGGAATGGGAAGGCAGCATTAATTCGGTTATGGATACTCTGGATTGTCTGGCAGTTTTAAATTTGTCCATTGTTTTTAGTTTAAGTGTGGAGAGTTTTCCTTTTCTACAGAAGTGACAAAATATTTGGTATCTCCCAACCAAAAGAAGGTCCTGTAGCGCTCTATATAGGTCACTTTAACATAAGATCCCTGATATTCCTTTAACTTGGCAATTACATCGTCCTTTAAAACCGAAAAGGAAAATATTTGTGCGCCCGATATTCCTTGGCTAATCTCGCCTTCCCATGTTTTTATAAGTACTCCTTTATGGCTTATTTTTATAAGTTCCCCTGAGCGGATACCTTCGCTATAGGGAACAAAATATACAAATAAAAAATAGGCGGTCATCACTAAGACCAGGCCGAGCAGGGTTAATCCGAGTATTTTTTTCATACTGATTGTTTAAGTTAACTATAGTAAGGTCAAAGGTTCCTCATTCTCATCATCATCATCCTGAGCTCTTTTCAGGAGAGATTCGGGGATGGATTTTTTAGCCTTGGCGCCCATTTTCTTTAATTTCTCTATGCTGGTAATTATATTCCCTCTGCCATCGACCAATTTGTTCATAGCTCCCTTGTATTCGGACTTAGCTTCATCCATTTTTTTGCCAACTTTCATCAAATCCCCAACAAAGCCTTCAAACTTATCATATAGGGCTCCTGCCTGACGTGCGATTTCAATGGCATTGCGTTGCTGTTTTTCATTGTTCCACATGGTATCAATAGTACGTAAGGTAGCCAATAGGGTGGAAGGGGTTACTATGATTATGTTCTGTTCAAATGCCTTGTTGTACAGGTTGTTATCGTTGTTTATTGCAATGGCAAATGCAGGTTCTATAGGAACAAACATGAGTACAAAATCCGGGCTCTCCATTTCGTAAAGGTCCTCATATTTCTTGGCAGAAAGTTGGTCCACATGCCTTCTCAGGGAATTGATATGATCTTTTAGAAATTTCTCCTTCAGTTCATCCTCGGCATTTACATATCGTTCATAATCTGTAAGGGAAACCTTGGAATCCACGATCATCTTTTTGCCATCGGGCAGGTTTATGATAACATCGGGCAGCACCCGGCTTCCGTCTTCACGGGTAAAGCTTTGTTGTACCGTATATTCCCGATCTTTTTCCAGACCCGACTTCTCCAGAACGCGTTCCAATACCAATTCGCCCCAATTGCCCTGCATTTTACTGTCCCCTTTTAGGGCTTTGGTAAGGTTTTCGGCTTCTTGGGTGATTTTAAGATTTTGAGTTTGAAGATTGGCCAATTGTTCCTTTAGGGCGGAATGCATGCCTACACTTTCTTTTTGACTGTCCTCGACCTTCTTTTCAAAAAGAATTATTTTCTCTTGTAAAGGAGTCAATATGTTTTTAATGTTTTCCCTATTCTGTTCTGTAAACTTGGTGCTTTTTTCATCTAAAATTTTATTGGCCAAATTCTCGAACTCCTTGGTAAACTTTTCCTGTAATTTTTCTACTTCCCCTTTTTGTTCCCGATTTTTAAGGTCCAAATTCTCCATTTCCGCCTGATAGCGGACAATTCTATTCCCCAATTGCTCCTTTTCGGATTGTAATTGGGTTTTGTGCTCTTCTGCATCAATAAGCCTCTGTTCCAAGGTGCTGAGGTTTGTTCTCAATTGTTGTTCCCGCTCCAAAAGGGCACTTTGACTGGATTTCGTTTTTAGATTTTGGATATAATTCCCTAGAAAATATCCAATGGCAAGGCCTACTAGGGCAAGGACTGCATATACTAGCAATTCATTCATTTAGTTATTGATCTTTGCTGTAAAGATAGTGGATTGTGTTAAAAAAAAGTGATGTTGACTTTTATTACTTATTAACTCTAAAAGAACCTGTTTGTGCATCGAAAGTAATAATGTCTGCGGGGAAAAGATTTTCAAAACTTTTCTTTTCTATCAATTCGCAAGGTGATCCAAAGGTACTCTGGTTTTTTTCCAATATCAACATTTTGTCGCACAGCTGGATGGCAATTTCAATTTCGTGGGTAGTAAAGAGAATGGTCTTTTTTGTTGTATGGGCAATAGATTTGAGCAATTTCAATATTTGGACCTTATGGTATAGATCCAAATGTGTCGTAGGCTCATCCAGTAAAATTAGCTGGGTGTCCTGGGCTATGGCCCTAGCGATCATTACCCGCTGTAATTGTCCATCACTAAGTTCGTAACACTTTTTAGACTTTAATTCTGACATCTGGACCATGTCCAATGCTAAGGAGATCTTTTCCTTATCATCCTCGGTAAGGGTCCCTATCCAATTGGTGTATGGCTGCCGACCTAGACTGATGAGTTCCAGCACCGTTAAATTTTTGGAAGCGATGGGTTCTGTTAGTACAACACTTACTTCAGCGGCCAGTTGGGCTATAGTGTGCTGTTCCAAAGGAACTCTGTCTAAAGTGATACTGCCGGATAATTTGGGCTGTATATTGCCAAGGGTTCGCAATAAAGTAGACTTCCCAATACCATTAACGCCAACAATGGCGGCAAGTTCACCTTTAACTAGGGAAAAATTAATATCCCGGGCAATGTAGGACTGTTGCTTCTTGTTGGTATAACCTATGCTCAGGTTTTCCGTTTTTAGGGCGATATGGGGAGTACTTGTATCTATCTGAGGTGAATTTTTGTTGCTAAGTTATTGGTTTTTCCTGTTTTAATATCTCTTTTTAGGCTACTTATTCATAGAAGCTACTCCACCGCTGCCCGATACTGATCGGAAATTAAAAAATCATTTTCCTTTTCCTCAAGAGCAGCCAAATAACCACTGGCGCCCCAATGATGGATGTTATGGCGTTAATGGGTAAAACACTGGCCGAATTGGGCATTTGTGCAATTGTATCGCAGATCAGCATTAAAATGGCACCGTAAATCAACACGGCCGGTACCAAAATTTTATGATCGGTGGTATTGAAAATCTGTCGGGTCAAATGTGGAACTGCCAGGCCTATAAAGGCAATAGGGCCTGCAAAAGCGGTTACACCACCGGCCAATAATCCTGTGGCAACAATTATAGCATACCGGGATTGCTTCATGTTTACGCCCAGACTCCTGGCGTAACTTTCCCCTAATAGTAATGCGTTCAAAGATTTTATGGAAAAAATACTGATCAAAATTCCAATCGCTATGATCATTAACAATAACAAAAGCTGATTCCATGATAAATTACCAATGCTTCCAAAAGACCAATATACATATTGCTGTAATTTTTCGGCCGTGGAGAAGTAGGATAGCACACTTACTACTGCAGTGGTAATGCTACCGAACATTAGGCCTATGATAAGTAGTGCCATAGTATCCTTTACCTTGGATGCAACTACCATAACGGCCAATAGTACCAGAAAGCTACCGATACTGGATGCCAATGCCAAGGAAATATCATTTACCATGCCGAAGGCAAATATCCCGGAGAATAGGGCGGACCCTAAAATTAATAGGGCAGCACCTAAACTTGCGCCCGCGCTTATGCCCAATACAAAGGGACCGGCCAAGGGGTTTCTGAATAAGGTCTGCATCAACAAACCACTTAAGGCCAAACCACTACCTACCAAAATGGCGGTAAACGCTTTGGGAATTCGGTAGTTCCAAATAATATAGCGCCAAGAATCCACCTTGGTAGGTCTGCCCATTATAGCGTTCAATGTATCCTCTAAGGGAATGGATACCGAGCCCAAGCTAATGTTCACTATAAAACAAACCAACATAACCAGCAGCAGAAGGATAAAATAGGTTCTATATGTTTTTAGTTGTAGCACTTAATCCAAGGGTTTAAAAAAGGTTGGCCTATAGTTGGGAAGCAGCTCGGGGTGAAAAATATGGATAAGGTCTTTGAGGACCAAATCCGGTCTGTTTGGTGCCAATTCAAAATAGAGCAATCCCCCAGTTTCCCCTGTGGAATTGGCATAGGTGTATACCTTCTTATTTCTGAAAGCAGAAAATTGGGCATAATGTTGGTTGGCTTTACTTAGTTCCAAATAGCTGCCAAATTGTGAAGGGGAGATCCAAAAATCGGCATCATAAGCCCGCTCAATTACACTTTCCAAACTTAAAGATAGGCTTCCGGTGGAGGAGGTGCTGTTCCATAAATATTCGGCGTTTGCATCTTCTATAAATTTGGAGGCCCAGCTTTTTCCGCCCGGCAGGTACCATATATCCTTATAAAGGGCTCCGCTTAAAACTTTAGGTCTGTTATTTGCCTTTTTTGCCAAGGCCTTGGCATTATTATAATTGTCCTCAATGGATTTGAAAATACTATCCGCCTCTTTTTCCTTTTGAAAAAATGGGGCGAAAAATTTTATCCATTCCGCTTTTCCCAAGGGAGTTTCTTCTGTCCAATCCCC
Source organism: Arenibacter algicola (assembly GCF_018860365.1). Lineage (GTDB taxonomy): Bacteria > Bacteroidota > Bacteroidia > Flavobacteriales > Flavobacteriaceae > Arenibacter > Arenibacter algicola_B. The sequence goes on along the minus strand of NZ_JAHKPO010000011.1, from coordinate 38,573 downwards.
ATTGTACACTACGGGAATATTGGATCGTTGAATAGTTTCGTAAGCCTTGTTTTCGTGGTTAATACTAAAACCTACCACTACTTCGGGGTTTAAGGCAATCACCATTTCTGAATTTAAGGATTCATTGTTGCCCAATTCCTGCACCAATCCTTCATTTATTCTTTTTCTGGTCATTGGGGAAGATACGTACTCCGTATCTGGGAATCCTATTAATTTATCAGCCTCTCCCAAAGCCTCCAGTGCAGGGATATGGGTTGTGGAGGTAACTACCATTTTTTCTACCGGAACAGCTATTATGGCGTTATAGGCGTCTTTGTCCAAGGTAATGCTGGCCAATTTTTCTTTAGGCACCAAAGCATAGGTAAAACTATCTTCCGATTCTGGCCAAGGTGAGGATACTTTAATAATGGTTATATCGGATGTTGTCCTCTCAATTGTAAATCCTTGGGCATAATCTATGGTTATGGGCTGCGATAAAACGGCGCTGGAAATATTCTCCTTTTTAGGCTGTTTGCAAGAACAAATACATAGAAGGAGTAGAAAAAGAAGGGCTTTGTTCAAGAGGCTAAAGGTTTGTTTAAAAATTCAAAAGTAGCATTAATTTCTTGAATCAAAATTTCTAAAAGCCTAACAATGGTCATAATTTATTGCGGCCAGAGTATTTATTTTTGGGCAAATCAAAAAATTATGAGAGGAGAGTCCAACACCCTAATATATATTATTGCCGCTGTCATAGTCTTACATTTTATAGTTGGTTTTATCTGGTTGGCCTATAAACTAAATAGAAAAAAGGACAGTGATACTTCCAAAAAAAAGTAGTAGTTTCGCTGCGAATTTTGGTTTCTATTCCCTAATGTTTGGGGGATAGGATTAAAAGGGAATTCGGTGAAACTCCGAAACTGTTCCCGCAACTGTGAGCTTAATCCATGTTTATTGGATGGCTATCATTTCTTCTAATACCACTGCCCTAAATTATGGGGTGGGAAGGTAAATGATAGTACGCAAGTCAGGAGACCTGCCATATTCATCACTAAATAGAATAGATCTTCGGGCAAAGGGTCTTCTTGGATATGGAAAAAAAGCGAATATTTTTATTTTCATTGGTACTCTTGGCTATTGCGCAGGTTTTTGGGCAAAGGGACAGCGTTATTGTTTTGGACGAGGTAGTTTTGAGCGATGCCAAACTGCTTCATTTTTCAAAAGGAACAAAAGTTAGGGTTGTCAATGATTCCGTTTATCAAAAAAGCGGCACATCACTTACCGATTTATTGAGGTATAATTCCAATATGTATTTTAAGGAAAATGGTTATGGAATGGTCTCTTCAGCTTCATTTCGGGGTACCAACGCCCAACAGACCGCTGTTGTTTGGAACGGGATAAATATAAATTCACAACTTACCGGCCAGACAGATTTCAATACTTTAATTCCAGGGAATTATGGGGATGTGGTGGTCAGAAGTGGCGGGGGCTCGGTGCAATACGGGAGTGGGGCCGTTGGGGGCACTATTCTTTTAAACGATAGCTTTAGGTTTAATAACGGCTGGAAAAATAGTTTACAGACAAGTTATGGTAGTTTTAATACCAGCAAACTTGCTTTTAATACTTCTCTTGGCAAAGAAAAAACGTCTTTTCATATCGGAATCAACCACATAGCTTCAGATAACGATTATAAGTATTTGGGTACTAATTTAAGGAATGAGAACGGTGCTTATGATCAATTTAATTTAAATGCCAATATTGGCATTATTTTGTCCGATCAGCAAATTATAAAGTTGTACCACAACACCTTTAGTGGGGACAGGGATTTTTCCGGGACCTTGACGGCCCCGGCCGATGAAAATTATAGGGATTTAAATCACAGGTCGCTCATAGAGTTGAGCAGCTTTAACGAACGTAAGGTCTCTCGTTTAAAAGTGGGGCATTTATATGAGCGTTATCGATATTTCCCAAATAAGCAAAGGGAGGAGTTTAGTTTTGGGCAAGCCAATACCGTCCTTGCCAACTACGATTATAAATATCAATTAAAGAAAATTACCTTAAATGGGATTATTGATTTTTCTTCCATATGGGCCAAAGGGACTTCTATTGAAAATGCCCAAAGAAATTTTGTTTCGGGCACTTTCCTATTCTCCCATGAACTTTCGGATAAATTGAGTTACGGTGTAAACTTGAGACAAGAAGTGGTCAGCGATTTTGATAGTCCTTTTCTTTTTTCATTGAACAGTAGTTATGAAGTAGCCAAAAACTACACCTTGGCTATTAATGCGTCCAAAAACCATAGAATTCCCACCTTCAATGATCTTTATTGGACAGGTGCCGGGGCTAGCGGTAATTTGGAGGTCTTGCCGGAAACCTCTTGGCAGGTGGAACTTGGGCAGACGGTTGCAGTGAAAAACATAGCACTTTCATTAAATGCCTATAGCATAACAACCGATAATTTAATTCAATGGCGACCCAATGCACAAGGAATTTGGATGGCAATGAATGTTCAGGATGTTTCCCAATATGGATTAGAACTGGGTTTTGATTGGAAGAAGAAATGGGAGAACCAAAATGTGGCCTGGGAAAGTGAATATAGCTTCACCAAATCTATAGACAATTCAACAAAAAATCAATTACTGTATGTGCCGGAGCATTTGTTGAGGTCAAACGTGGCCTATCAATATAAGAAGTTGGTAGCCTTTTATCAATTTTTATATAATGGTTCGGTCTACACTACCACAGATAACAGTGATAGTTTGCCCTCTTATACCATTGGCAATATAGGGATGGATTACCATTGGCCCGACATTCCCGAAATTAAATTTACTATAGGGGTTAGGGTGAACAATTTGTTTAATAAAGATTATCAGAATGTGGCCTATAGGCCTATGCCCAATAGAAATTTTCAATTACAATTAATTACTAAATTTTAAAAACAGCTAAAACAAATGAAGATTAGAAATGTATTTTTATCCTTGTTGACTATCGGTCTTACCTGGTCATGTTCCAATGATGATGAGGAGATTCAAGAGCCTATGGGCGATTACGCAAATGGAATATTGGTTTCCAATGAAGGTCCCTTTAGTAATGGCACGGGAACGGTCACTTTTATTTCCGAGGATCTGTCCGTAGTGAGTAACGAAATTTATAAAATGACGAATGATGAGGATCTTGGCAATGTTGTACAGTCTATAGGATTCACGGAGGATGAGGCGTTTATAGTGGCCAATGTCTCCAACAAGATAAATGTGGTAAATAGATATACTTTTGAAAAAATTGCTAGCATTACTGACGGATTGAACAACCCTAGGTATTTTATTGAAGCCAACGGCAAGGGATACGTTACCAACTGGGGTGATACCGCAGATGAAACAGATGATTTCGTAGCCATTATCAATCTTCAGGATTATACTGTGGAAGGCACCATATCCGTAGTTTTGGGCCCTGAGGCCATTTTGGCCAAGGACAATACGGTTTATGTGGCCCATCAGGGTGCTTGGGGACAGAACAATAAGGTTTCGGTTATCAATACCGCTTCCAATGAGGTAGTAAAAACACTTACAGTAGGGGATGTGCCCAGTTCCATGCAATTGGATGCCTCCGGAAATTTGTGGGTCCTGGCCTCAGGAAAACCCGCTTATACAGGGGATGAAACTGCAGGGGTGCTTTCCAAGATCAATACCGCTTCCAATGAGGTGGATAGCAATATCCAATTCGAAACTACGCAACATCCAGGGGGGTTGAATTTAGACGGAGGTGATTTGTATTATAAATTAGGCGATAAGGTATATAAACAAAGTTTGTCCGCTACAAGTTTGGATCTGGATGTAGCATTGGAAGGTGTCAGTTTTTATACCATGGTCATAAACAATGGGAGATTATACGGTACTGATGCAGGGGATTATGCCAGTAATGGAACACTTACGGTTTATGATCTAAATACCAAAATAGCCATAGAAACCCTATCAGTAGGTATTATTCCTGGTGGTATTTACTTTAATTAGGCGTTTTTACCTTTAGGTTCGGTGACTAAATTAGTTAGTTGTAATTATAACAGTCGTAACGGCTGTAACCTAAAGAAACAGAAACCCCTCTTTTA
>NZ_JAHKPO010000011.1:0-34443 GCF_018860365.1 Arenibacter algicola | reverse complement strand
TAAAAGAGGGGTTTCTGTTTTATAGTTTGTGTATACTATTAATTCAAGTGTAGGGCTTATTGAAAAGTAATATCAACAGGTTTGTCCAGATACATATTATCTTTTATGGCCGTAAACATTTTGGAGTTGGATATTTCATTTACCGGAATTTTTACAGTAAAGTCCCTCTTCGCACTTGCACCTGTAATTTCTTGGATTGCCCTAGCAAATAAGGGTTCGTTTATATCCCCTAAAATCCCTAGATCCGCAAGATCTTCCTTTATAGCAACATCGGGCGCCAGGCCAGAGGTATAGTCCGAAAATCCGTCAGAATTTTCATTTCTCCCCATAAGCGGCTGCATTGCCCACCTATTGCTGGGATTTATTTTATTTTCCCTGTCGGATCTATAGATATAGTCATTGTCTATATCGTCTACCATGGTAACGGAAAATTCGTTCTTGCCCCTGGTAGTTTCGCCAATATGAAAAACATTAATATAGGGTGCCAGTCCGTTCATGACCAATTCACTGGCCGATGCGGAACTTCCTGTTGCCAGAACATATACCTTGCTAAGGTTTAGACTGTTCAAAGCTGTTCCAGAGTCTGTTTTATTTGCAAAATAATCCTCCAATTGCTCCTTATTCAGCATGGATTGTATTTTATCGTTCCATCGTTGTCTTACATATAATTCGCTGGTATTGGTACCATATACCATACTGGCCAATAATCTGGAACTGTTTACCGAACCTCCAGGGTTGTAACGAAGATCAAGTACCAATTCCGTTGCCCCTGCCGTTTTAAACTGTCCGAAAACCGTATTTAATTGTTCATTATAGCCACTGGTAAAACCGTTGTACATTAGATAGGCAATTTTGGTTCCGTTGACCTCTACGGTCTTCGCTACCAATATTGGGTTTTCTTGCAATCCTTCGGACTTAGTTAATGTTACTTCCTTATCATTATCTGTAACTACAGTACCAGAAATATCAGCCATACCAAGGGTATAGGTGTTTGAATTCCCAAAAAGTAAGCTTATATAATTGGCATCAGTGAGTTGAACCCCGTTCACTCTAGTAAAAATATCCCCTCTGGCTATATCTTTGTTGGAAGCATCGGAGTTTGGGATTATATATCGTACGTATCCAAAAAGATCCGTACTGCCCTCATTGCGCGCCAGGCCAAATTCAAGTCCATTGCTTTTAGACACACCACTCAGGGAATTTACGAGTGTTTCGTAATCATCTTCAACAAAACTAAACCTATCAATGGCAGAATTGCTGCCCACTATATTAGTGTGCTTGTAACAGGTTTGATAGAAGAACTCCTCTGGATCGGTATAGGATTCAAGATAGGCCACATAGTCGTCATTAGTGGTGAATCTGCTATCCCCTAAATTGGGGGCATCCGCCTGCCAAAAATACCAGAGATTTAGGCCTTGCCACATAAAGTTCTGCACAGTTGATTCCTTTGGATAGACGAATGCGTCATCATCCTTATCCGAACAGGAAAGAACTATGGTTATTAAGAGTAGGCCTAGGATTTTTTTCATAATGTAATTGTATTATTAATTGTGTCGCACATTATATTGATCAGCCTATGTTAATCTTTGTAGGCTAAAGCGGCACCTTATACAGAGCACTGGCTACTGTTTTTCTTTCAAGTTTAAGGGTTTTTTGATATCCATAAACATATTATCCTTGATCTTTGTGAACATTTTGGAACTACTTACCAATTTAACCGGCATATCCACTGTAAAATCTATTTTTGCAGTAGTTCCTGTAATCTCGGCAATGGCCTTGGCCAACAGGGGTTCATTCATATTGCCCAATACGCCTAAATTGGATAGATCCTCACTTAATAAAATATCAGGTGAAAGTCCGTCCGTATATTCAGAAAAGCCATTGGCATTTTCATTTCGTCCTATCAATGGTTGAATGGCCCAATGATTATCGGGGTTGATATTATCTTCCCTATCTGGGTCGTAAACATTGCCATTCTCAAAATCGTCTACAAAGGTAACCGAAAATTCATTCTTCCCAGTCGTTGTGGTCCCTATATGGATTACATTTATGTAGGGGTCCAGGCCGTTCATAACTAATTCGCTTGCCGATGCGCTACTTCCGGTTGCAATGATATAAACCTTGCTTAGGCCTAACGTATTTATAGGGGTATTGTTGTCCGTTGCGTCGGCAAAATATTCAATAAGGTCGGCGTCCTTAAACTCCGATTGCAGCTTTACATTATACCTGGCCTTCAGGAAAACACTATTGGTATAAGTGCCATAAATCATACTGGATAATAATCGGGCCGAATTGACCGATCCACCTGGATTGTACCTTAGATCCAATACTAGATCCGTAACGCCGGCAGATTTGAACTCGCCAAAGGCAGCATTCAATTGTTCGTCAAACTCGTTGGTAAAGCCATTGTACATTAAATAGCCTATTTTTTTACCTCCCGTTTCCAATACCTTGTTGATAAAGATTGGATTTTCGGTCAAGTTGGCTTCTTTTGTCAAGGAAACTTCCCTGTCTGTGTTGGTAATAACATTATTGGAGATTTCTGCCATATTTAAGGTGTAGGTGTCACTATCACCAAATAACAGATCTATATAATTATCCAAGTTAAGGGATGTGCCATTTACACCGGTAAAAATATCCCCTCTTTGGATATCTTTGGTGGAGGCATTGGAATTAGGTACAATGTAGCGTACATATCCATAAACATCATCACTATCCACAAATAAGCTCAACCCGAATTCCAAACCATTACTCTTGGATATACCTGCAAAAGATTGTGTCAATTCTTCATAATCATCGGAATAAAAACTAAAGCGGTCTTCCGTGTAAAGTAATTTTTCGTCAAAAAATGTTCCAGGGTTTTCCTCGGTTTCCAAAAATGACACATAATCATCATAGGATGCAAAACGGTAATCCCCTAGGTCAGCTACATCACTTTGCCAAAAATAATAGGTATTCATGGTCTGCCACATAAAGTTTTGGACGGTTACATCTATTTCTGCTTCCGGGGTAGGAATAATTTCTTCTATTTCCTCAGCAACCAGGGGGTCATCATTCTTGCTACAACTAGTGAGGAACAAACTCAATACTAAAAAAACTAATAAATACTTCTTCATAATCTTTAATATAACGGCCAAAATATAACTAGTAGTGGCTTACAAATATCATTCCATTAAAAAAGTATGAATCAGTTTTGGGGAACGATTTTAATTATATACGGTAATATTGCCAATTTGGTTTCCGTTGCGCTAATTTACTTACATTGTAATGAATTGAAAACTAATTGTAACAAAATTCGATGTAAGTCGTCTTGCTATTGTAGGCCCGTTATTCAGGATTATAAAACAACTAAACCAAAATGCAGCAAACTGAGTTTTTAAATGTGGTTTTACCATTTAAGGATAAACTTTATAGACTGGCCAAGCGTTTATTGGTCTCTAAAGAAGAAGCTGAGGATGCCACACAAGAAATCCTAATGAAGTTGTGGTCCAAGAATAAGATGATGGAAGGCTATAACAATGTGGAGGCTTATGCCATGATGATGACCAAGAATTTTTGCTTGGACCGACTTAAATCCAAACAGGCTGGAAACTTGAAATTGGTGCACAGCAATTACAGGGATGAAAATGTTTCACTACAAAATCAGGTGGAGGTTAGTGATAGTCTAAGTTGGATAGAAAGAATCATGGAGGAATTGCCGGAACAACAAAAAATGGTCTTACAGTTAAGGGATGTGGAACAGTATGAATTTGAAGAAATAGCGGATCTGTTGGGTATGAATGCTACAGCGGTTAGGGTAGCTTTATCCAGGGCGCGAAAAACAGTGAGGGAAAAATTAGTTCAAAAGCACAATTATGGAATTAAGTAATATAGAAAAATTATTGGAAAGGTATTTTGAAGCAACTGCTACTGTTGCCGAAGAAGAAATGTTGAGGGAATATTTTGCAAAGGAAGATGTTCCTTTACACTTAAAGAAATATGCCCCAATGTTTCAGTATTTTTCCATTGCCAAGGAAGAGAAGTTTACTGGACAGGTTCCGCTAAAACCCAGAAAAAAAAGTTATATAAAGTGGATTTCCGTTGCGGCTGTAAGCATTCTAATATTTGGAATATATTTTGGAAAAAGCTATCAAGAACAGAGAGAAGCGGAATACGCCTATCAGGAAACCAAAAAGGCATTAAGTCTTTTGGCCACCAATCTTGGTAAGGGAACCGAGAAAGTAGCTTATTTAAGGGAATTTGAAGTAACAAAACAAAAAATCTACAACAAAAATTAAATTAAAAAAGATGAAGAAGAATATCATAACAGTATTAGTAGCCGTGTTGCCTTTTATTGGGTTTTCGCAATCCATGTTCGATAAATTTGAAGATTTGGACAATGTAAGTGCCGTGGTTGTCAATGAAAGTATGTTTAAATTATTGAGCAAGATAAACGTTGAGGTCGATGATAAAGAGGCTCAGGATTTTATGGATATAGCCCAAAATCTGAAAAATTTAAAGGTTTTTATTACGGAGGATAAAAAGATTTCCTCAGACATGCAGATTACCATGGAGAAGTATTTAAAATCCTCCTCGTTACAGGAACTTATGAGGGTAAAGGATAAGGATGCCAACGTAAAGTTTTACATTAAGAGCGGAAAGGATGAAGACCATGTAAGTGAATTGCTAATGTTTGTTACCGGTATAAAAAATGGGAACGTGGAAATCAATGATAGGAAATTTGAAACGGTATTGCTATCGCTGACCGGGGATATAGATCTCAACAAGATTGGATCTTTAACCCAAAAGATGAATTTGCCATCCGAGTTAAATAAGGCAGGTAAGAACAAGTAATAGTAGGCTAGGGTAGTGGTTCAATAAAAAGACCATTGCCCTTGTTGATCAAAGCTTAATAACAAAGGAAATGAAAAAAAGAGTTGAAAAATTGGCCTGGGCAATGTTGCTGATCTTGGCAATGTCTGCATGTTCGTCAACACAAAGTCTACAGGAATATTATGTGGACAATGCGGATAATCCAAATTTTTTATCCGTCGATCTGCCGGTAAGCTTATTGAATATGGAGAAGGCCGATTTAACCGATGACCAAAGGGAAGCACTTGGGTCATTAAAAAAACTAAATATTCTGGCGTTTAAAATAACTGAGGATAACCATAATGAGTTTCAAAAGGAAAAAGCGAATATCAATGCCATCCTAAAAAATGGCAAATTTACGGAGCTGATGAAAATGAACACCAGTTACGGCAAAGCTTCCGTAAGATATTTGGGTGATGATGATGCCATTGATGAGGTAATCATCTATGGTGATAGTGAGGATAAGGGTTTTATGCTGGTCCGGGTTTTGGGCAAAAATATGAACCCAGCCAAATTGGTCCAATTTATGAAGGCTGTTGAAAAATCGGATTATAAAGGTGAAGGCTTGGGTGAAATCGGAAATTTTTTAAAAGGTTAAATAAAAAATTATATAATTCATAGTCAATATTGATTTAAAGCTCTGTGTGGCCAAACGGCAATTCAGGGCTTTTTTTATGGGTTATATTTTAGGACAGTCAACTTTATAACCGGATTATAAGTATTTCCTTGGTGTTTAATTAAGAGTCTAACAAGCACTTAATTCTTGGGTCCAAAGATTTCCATTTGGCGGGTCTTGTGGTAAGCAATTTCAAGAGTTTTTTTATTTTCTATATTAGTACTTACAAAAACACTAACTATATATTATCATGGAAAAAGCAGAAGAATGGCTTAATTACGGAATGGAATTGGCAAAGGAATTCGGACCTAAGGTGCTAACCGCATTGCTAATTTTTATTATTGGATTATGGGTTATTAAAAGAATTATTGGAGGTACAAGAAAGGTAATGTACAGCAGTAAATACGATGAATCCCTACAACGTTTTTTACTCAGTATGGTATCATGGGTCCTTAAAATATTTTTAATCTTAGTGGTCATTGGCCAGTTAGGGATAAATATAACCACTTTCGCCGCTGTGATCGCAGCGGCCGGTTTGGCAGTTGGCCTAGCGCTGCAGGGCTCATTGTCCAATTTCGCCGGTGGGGTTTTGATTATGATTTTTAAGCCCTACAAAATTGGAGATTTAATAGAGGCACAGGGAGTGTTGGGTAACGTAAAGGAAATTGAAATTTTCACTACAAAACTTATAACACCTCAAAATAAGTTGGCCATTGTGCCCAATGGGGCCATGGCCAATGGCAATATTATAAATTATACTGCCGAAGGTAAGATGAGGGTGGACACTACCATTGGTATTGGATATGGTGAGGATATCAAGAAGGCCAAGGAAGTATTATTAGCGGTATTGGAATCCAATTCAAAGGTGTTGAAAGACCCTGCGCCATCGGTTAACGTATCGGAGTTGGCGGATAGTTCCGTGAATTTTGCCGTACGTCCATTTTGTAAACCCGAAGACTATTGGACGGTGTATTTTGAGACCTTGGAAAACTGTAAACTAGCACTGGATAAAGCAGGTATAGAGATACCATACCCACATCAGGTAGAGATACAAAAGAAAGGGTAAGTTTAGTCCCTTTGTATTGTCAATAAAAAAAGCAATCTAGGCTATAATTATTAGGCTCTAGATTGCTTTATATTTAAAAGAGGTTTTATTTTGACACTTTATTAGGTATGTTGTAATAGGGTATTCTTTAAATACCCGTATAATTACTTGGGGTAATTTGTTTCAATTCGGATTTTATTTCTTCCGTTGTTTCCAAAGTATCGATAAAATTGGAAATGGACTGCTGTGTAATCTTTTCATTGGTACGTGTTAAGCCCTTCAATGCTTCATACGGATTGGGATAGGCCTCGCGCCTTAAAATGGTTTGGATTGCCTCAGCTACTACTGCCCAATTATTTTCTAGGTCTTGTTCAAACTTCTCCTTATTCAATAATAGTTTATTCAATCCCTTTAATGTAGATTGAAAGGCTATAAGTGTATGCCCAAAAGGCACGCCAACGTTTCTAAGCACCGTACTATCGGTTAAATCCCTCTGCAACCTGGAAATGGGAAGTTTGGCCGATAAATGCTCGAAAATGGCATTGGCTATACCCAAATTCCCTTCGGAGTTTTCAAAATCGATAGGGTTTACCTTATGGGGCATGGCGGAAGATCCCACTTCGCCAGCTTTTATTTTCTGTTTAAAATAGTCCATGGAAACATAGGTCCAAAAATCCCTGTCCAAATCTATTATAATCGTATTGATCCTCTTGAGGCAGTCGAACAAAGCAGCCATGTGGTCGTAATGTTCTATCTGCGTAGTTGGAAAGGAATGGTGTAGGCCAAGCTTCTCCTGAACAAATTTTTGTCCAAAATTCCTCCAATCAATTTGGGGGTAGGCAACCTTGTGGGCATTATAGTTTCCTGTTGCTCCACCAAATTTTGCAGCACTGGGAATATCGTTGAGTAGATTGAATTGCTCTTCCAAACGAACAGTAAATACCTCGATCTCTTTTCCTAAGCGGGTGGGGGATGCAGGCTGTCCGTGTGTTCTTGCCAACATTGGTACAGCTTCCCATTCCTTGACCAAAGCCGTTAACTTGTTCAATACCTCCAAATATTGGGGTACATAAACCTCGTTCATGGCCTCTTTAATGGAAAGTGGAATAGCAGTGTTGTTTATATCTTGTGAGGTAAGTCCAAAATGGATAAATTCTTTATGGGACTCCAAGCCTAATTTGTCGAACTCCTTTTTTATAAAATATTCAACGGCCTTTACATCATGGTTCGTTACCTTTTCAATTTCCTTAATGGCCATGGCGTCCTCTGAGTTAAAATCAATATAGATTTTTCTCAAATCATTAAATTTTGAATTGTCAAAATTTGAAAGCTGAGGAAGTGGAATTTCGCATAGTGCTATAAAATATTCAATTTCCACGCGCACCCTATATTTTATAAGTGCCTCTTCAGAAAAATATAAGGCAAGGGAATCTATCTTGTTTCTGTATCTGCCATCAATAGGGGATATGGCGTTTAATTTGTTTAATGACATCTTATGCTATTTGATTGATTTTGGAAAAGCGCAAAGATAGCTATAAGTTAAAGAGTTTAAAAGTGAAGCGGAAGATTGTTCTCTTATTTGTACAAAAGCCTTTGCCTACCTTAGTTTAGCTAAGGTCATCCTTGCCCTTGCCTTATAAGCTGCACTGCCATTTTGATAGTTCTGTTCCAGTATCATGCGCAATTCCGGATGGATCCAGTTAAACTTCCTGCCCAATAACAAAAGACTTGTCATAGAATATGCTTGGGCCGCTACTTTATGGTCACCTATAAGCCAATCAAAACAAGCGGAGGTTATGCTTTCCAAATGCTGTTCATGGAGTGCATCACGGGTTTTGTTTTCCTTCAATTGAAAGTAGGACTTCATAAGTATCTCACATATTTTTGCTACGGGTCTTACCGCTGGATCCAAATGCACCGAACCAATATTAAGGACAAAAATATCCATACTAGGAAAGAGGTAGCCCAAATGTTTTTTGGCAGTAAATTCCAAAACCCAACATGCTTTACAGGAAACAGGGTCATCCACTTGAAATGCAATTTCCATTAGGGGTGCAATACTGGATGGATCGTTTAATACAAGGTTGGACATTTCCATTCTTTTGGTCCTGGAATGATCAACGTAGTTAAGGGCGTTATAGAGTTCTAAGTAGGTCACAAATACACCTAAATATTAATTTTTTTGTTGGATTGTCAGTTTGGTGTTGTTTTATACACCTGTTATTAATCTAAGAAATAAATATAAAAAGAACTTTAAACATCCGGTTAACTGAGCAAAGTATTTTACGCTGGTATACCTCCGGACAGTCAAATTTAGGATTCCCCTTCAATTAATTCCGAAACTAATTGGGGCACCCCATTTACGGCACTCGCCTGTATTATAGTGAGTCCGTTAAAATCGGTTCTACTTATATTAGGTTTTGGGTCTATAAAGTAAATAGGGGTGTCCCTGGATACATAATGTATTAAACTGGCTGCTGGATAAACTTGCATCGAGGTTCCTATTACAATCAAAATATGGGCTGTTTGTGTTATATTGGCAGCTTCTCCCAATAAAGGCACTTCCTCTCCAAACCATACAATGTGGGGGCGCAATTGTTTTCCTTCTTCTGAAAGATCACCAATTTTGAGGTCGGTTTTCCAGTCAATTATTTTGTTGGGATTATGACTGCACCTAGCCTTAAGTAATTCTCCGTGCAAATGAATTACCTTGGAGCTGCCAGCCCGTTCGTGCAGGTCATCCACATTTTGGGTAATAATGCTAACATCAAAATGGTCCTCCAAGCGCACCAAAGCTTTATGGGCCAAATTGGGGAAGACTTTTAACAATTGCCTTCTTCTCTCATTGTAAAAATTGAGCACCAAATCAGGATTCCTCTGAAAACCTTGGGGTGTGGCCACTTCCGTGACATCATGGCCTTCCCATAAGCCATCCGCATCCCTAAAAGTGTTAATTCCACTTTCCGCACTGACTCCTGCGCCGGTTAAAACTACTATTTTTTTCATTGTGCCAGAATATAGTAATATTTGTAAAATTAAACGTTTTCTTTTTTAATACCTTAGGATTATGGTCGATCTCAAGTTGCTTGATTATTTGGAAGGTTTCATTACCCCTGAGCGAAAAGCCCGGTTTTTGGATATTCTGGAAGAACGGACAAATTATATAACGGTTGCCATAGAGGATGTTTACCAAATGCACAATACCAGTGCGGTGGTAAGAAGCTGCGATGTGTTTGGGGTACAGCAGGCCCATCTTATAGAAAGTAAGTTCGGCAAGCGACTGGACAAGGACATTGCTATGGGGGCCCAACAATGGGTAGATTTAAAAAGATACAATACCACAACGGATTGTATTGATACTTTAAGGCAACAAGGGTATAAGATTGTGGCCACAACACCCCATGGGAATGACTGTGCACTTACGAGTTTTAAGTTTGACGGTAAGACCGCATTATTTTTTGGTACCGAGCGCGATGGGTTGAGTAAGGAAGTATTGGAAAAGGCAGATTCTTACTTAAAAATACCTATGGTCGGGTTTACCGAAAGCTTAAATATTTCCGTTTCAGCTGCAATAATTTTGCACACCCTAACGAGTCAATTGCGTAAAGAGAACATAAATTGGAATTTGTCCGAAGATGAGAAACTGGAAAAAAGATTGGATTGGACCAAGAAATCGGTACGCAGTTTGAACGATGTTTTGGCCAGATTTTATGGAACAAAATGATATTTTCAGTATATTTAGGACAACTCTAACCAATACATAAAAGCACATGGCTATTTTATTCTATATAATTATTGGGGTGGTTATATTGATTACCGTTCTGGCGTTAATCGCTCCTAAAAGTTATGATGTTTCCCGATCCATTGAAATTTCCAAACCAAAGGCCGAAGTCTTTGATAATATTAAATATTTAAAGAAACAGCAGGAGTGGTCTCCCTGGGCCAAAAAAGACCCTAATATGGAAAAGAAATTCACAGGTGTCGATGGGGAAGTTGGGGCCATAAGTTATTGGAACGGCAACAAGGATGTGGGTGAAGGTGAACAGGAAATAACAAAAATAATTCAAGGTAAAAGAGTTGAAGGGGAGCTTCGATTCATGAAGCCTTTTAGGTCTACCTCAGGTAGTTATATCGATTTGGAGGAATCAGGAAATGGAAAAACCAAGGTTACCTGGGGATTTAATGGGAAGAACAAGTTCCCAATGTCTATCATGATGTTGTTTATGAACATGGATAAAGCTGTTGGTAAGGATTTTGAGGAGGGACTTCGGAATTTAAAATCCATAATGGAAAAATAACCCGGTCATGGAAAGTAATATGGTCGGCTGGTTCGAAATTCCAGTTGTAAACATGGAACGCGCCAAAAAGTTTTATGAGACGGTGTTTAATATTACTATCTCTGTCCATGAACTGGACGGGTTAATAATGGGCTGGTTTCCGTCTGCAACCGGCAAATCTGGAGCTATGGGGTCGTTAGTAAAGCATGATTTGTACATTCCAAGTGACACCAAAGGCCCGGTACTGTATTTTTCATGTAAAGATTTGTCCAATGAGTTGAATAGAGTAGGGGGCGCTGGAGGCGCAATTTTGCGGTCTAAGAAAGAAATAGGTGAAGGCCATGGATTTATGGCTTTGGTAAAGGATACTGAAGGCAACAGAATAGCGCTACATTCGCAAAATTAGCAACTAGATGTAGAAAATGCTTGCCTCTGCCCTGGCTCCAAAGCGAATGGGAATATTAGTTGTTCCTATTCCTTTTGATACGTACATTTTAGAAATTTCGTTGTTGTACCAACCTTTAACGTAATCCCCACTTCCGAAGGGTGTAAAGAAGGGCTTTCCAAAAAAGGTAATCTGTCCCCCATGGGTATGACCGGCTAATATAAGTTTTGGTTTAATTTCTTGTTCTTTGCTGACAAGGTCTATTTGCTCCCTATAAACTGGACAATGATTAAGGACAATAGTAAGCAACGATTTGTCTATATCTTCTGTCGATTTTCTAAAATCCGGATTGCCATGGACCAAGTCGTCCAATCCGATAATGTTAATTTCCCTGTTTTTGGTTTTGAATAGGTAGGCTTCGTTGATTAGCAAAATACCGTTATGATTATCATAAATGTCCTGTAGTTTTAGCAAATCAACTCTACCTGAAGATTCTTTATTGCCTAAAATGGCAATTTTTGGAATTTTGATATCAATTAGGCTTAAAAATTCCTCTAAAACCGGTAGATTTTTGTTCCGTTCTACAGAATCCCCTGTAATAAAGATAACGTCTGGCCGCTCCTTGTTAATTCGCTCGGCAATGGACTTATGAACCGATTTTATACTGTGCAAATGCAGGTCGGTCAAGTGAATGGCTTTGATTTTGTTGGATTCCGATTCAGAAATGTCGTGCTCCGTCCACTCTATAAAATTGGTTTCCAACCAGAAAGAATCGAGTACAACAAAACCAATGGACCCCAAAACCAATTTTAGGATAAATTGTTTTCTATTCAATTTCATTTAATATTTGTTGGAAACATTTTTTAGTATTATAAAGGAAGTGCACGAAATTAGGAAACATATTTAGAAATAGTCTTGTAAAAAAGTTAAATTGATGACTTTTAAGGTTAGAGAGATATTGTATAAGTCATTCCGCCCATTAATTCTTGGCTAATTCCAATAATGCAATTTCAAAGTCATTGTCCAGGAAAACTTTGCCATTTTCTACTGTAACCATGGTTTTGGAAAATGCATCATGTAGTTTTGTTCCATCACCGAAAAAACCTTTTACCCATAGGGATTTTTTGCCTTTAGGTAGTTTTAAACCAACTACGACCTTATCCTTAAATTCCCCATTTATAAAGGTTCTACCAAAAACATACGGGCTTTTGGAGAGCCTTTGGTGTCTTCCAGCTCCTATTGCGGGATGATCGTTTCTAAATTTTCCCAATTTCTGCCAATAGCCCAATATCTTTTTATTCAAAGGGATACTGTCCAATTCCCTCCAGTTCATAAAAGATCTAAGGGTTGCATCACCTTGGGCACCTTCAATGGTTAGACTACGGATAGACTCGTCCCCATAATAAATTTGGGAGGCACCAGGGGTAAGCAATAATACATTTGCGGCGTGATACGGGTTTTTTCTCTCCTTGTCAAAGGGGTTATTGTCATCGTGTGAAGCAAGGTAATTAACCACACTTTTTCCCTCCAATTCCGTAAACAGCAGATCGCTATATTTGCTAAATATGGCTTCATAGCCCCTGTTGGCATCATCCTTTAATTCAAAATTGATTAGACTTTGAAACCCATTGCCAAAATAATCTACTTTTTTGTCCCCAAAATCATATTCACGACCACTGGATATTCCATAACCGTATACCTCCCCGACCATAAAAAAGGGATTGTTGTCCAACACCTCTTCTGGATGTTTTCTTTTCCAGGTATTAAAGGCATATGAAGCCTCGCTATATAATTCCTGCCAAGTTTTTTCGTCTACATGTTTAGCAGTATCTACCCTAAAACCGTCTATTCCCAAATCGTTCACATAGTCTGTAAGCCATTTAATAATATAAAATCGGGGTGCCCTTGGGTATTTGGTACGATCAAAAAAAACTTGCAATTCGTCCAGTTCGTTGCTTAGTCGCCCTTCTTCCTTCCATTTGGCCAATAGTGCGTCTGGTAGTTCTACGGCGGTATCTGATTCCGTAATAATATCGGGTAAGTTTTTTACCAAAGTACAAGTGGTAGTGGATTCATAATCGGTGAATTCGCAAACTGGTTCCGTGCGTACCCATTCTTTTGGCCATACTGGGTCCATGTCCGTCACCGGACCTGTGTGGTTGAGCACAATATCCATCAGGATTCTGATGCCATTTTTATGTGCGGTCTTAACGAGTATTTCCAATTCCTTTTTTGTTCCGAAATTGGGATCCAGTGCCGTCCAATCCTTGGCCCAATACCCATGATATCCGTATGTACTGCCCGTTCCTTCGTCTACAGTGCCATGGATTTGCTCAACTATAGGGCTAAACCAAATAGCATTAATGCCCAAATCTGTAAAATATCCGTCATTTATTTTTTGGGTTATACCTTGGATGTCACCGCCCATAAAGCCCCTTAATACAGCTGTTTCCTTAGTTCTGTTTAGGTTAATATCGTTTAAAGTGTCACCGTTGTTAAATCGGTCGGTAAGTAGAAAATAAATGTTCGCTGCATTCCAGAAAAAAGGCGATTTCAATTCCCCTTTTTGCAGCAGCTCCGTAGTGGGGCCGGCTTCTTTTGCCACTTTATTTTTATTCTCTTTACAGGATATAAAAAACAACAAAAGTGCGGCAAGAATAACTTCCTTTTTCATTGGCATCTATTTTGCTTAAAGCTATAAAATGATGTCGGTAAAAGAAAATTTATTTTATTCCAAATTCAATGGGAACCCTAATCAAAAATATTGATGTAGAAGGGTTAAGAGGTACTTCGCTAATAGGGTGTGCGCAGGGCTTACTTTTTCCTGTTCAGGACCTTATATTCTTCGTAGCAACTACTAATGGCATCCAATATTTGCAGGTCATTGGCCGTAGTAATAAAGGATCTGGAGTAATTACAATTATTAAGGATATCCTCAATATCTACCTTTTCCAATTGAAGTAGCTCGGTCAAGGTTTCCCTGTCAAATTTTGAGGCCAAAAGATCTCTAATTTGATCATCTTCCTTCATTTGACGTAGTTTGCGCATTTGGTTGGGTTTCTTTCCGAATAAATTTCTCAACAAATCCGCGGGGTTAAGTATGGCACCCAATACCTTGGTGACGGCACTTGGGTTCTTGCTCCCGGCTTCGTAACCCACGGACAATCCGGAGATACTATATTGAAAGGCATTGTTCAGGGGTAGGTTCTTAACATCTATTTCCAAGTAGCCTGTAAGAGAGTAGGGTCTAACAATTACTTCTTCCAAGGCATATGCCAATTCCGTAAGGGAAATTTTTGTCTCTTTAAATTTGAACATATCATTGGTAACCCTCACTTTTTGTGATTTAAAACCTAAAAAAGTAATATAAAGGGTGTCATTGACCTTAGCAGGAATATTGAACTCTCCTTTCTCATTGGTAATTGTACCCACCACTTCGTTAAGATTCACGACATGGACACTCTCCATTGGTTGGTCGGTTTGGGCGTTTAGGACAACTGCTTTTAATTGTTTTACCTCTTGTTCATTTTTGTCGTCCTGGGAATATCCAAAAGAAACAATTATGAGGAATAGGGGCAAGAAATAATTTTTCATTAAATAAATTCGATGTTATAATTGGTAAACTAACTAAAAAAATACGCCGAAGCGTATTTTTTTAATATACAATTAACTAAAAGAAATCGCTTTTTCTTTTAGTTCTTCTTTTTCCTGAACTACTGGAAGGACTGCCTTTGGAAGCGCTTCTGTCCCTTCTTCTTCCTTTGTTGCGATCATTGTCCCTAGAATCACGGCCTCCGCCACTTCTACTTCTATCACGTCTTCCACGGCCTCCGCCTCCGCCTCCGCCAGGATTTTTAGATACTTCAACATTGACAAATCTGCCATCAACCTTAAATTCCGTAAATGTTTTTAAAATAGCTTCGGTAGCAGCTGCATCCGTATTGAAGAAAGAAAAACTGTCTTTTACATCAACTTTAAAAATATCGTCCTTGCCCAAATTAACGGTGTCCCTTAAGAAATCTTTTAATGACATCCAATCATAGCCATCCTTTTCACCTACATTGATGAAATATCTAACGTTTCCGTCGGCTGGGATACGGCTATCCCCATCTCTTGATCTTCCTCTTTCTGCACGATCGCCAGAATCGGAAGTATTTAGATCTTTAGTTTTGTTGTAGTAATTAAAGAAACGTGTAAATTCTACAGAAACTATTTTTTTGATAAGTTCCTCACGATCAATACCTTGAAGTACATCATTTATAGCGGGCAAGTAATTGTCTACTTCCTCGTTAACCTTGGTGTCTTTGATCTTATTGGCCAAATGGTAAAGCTGTATTTCACATATTTCCATTCCCGTAGGAATTTTTTTGGAAATAAAATCCTGTTGAATTTTATTTTCTATGGCCTTGATTTTCCTAAGTTCACTTCTGGTTACAATAACCATGGAAATTCCTGATTTACCAGCTCTTCCCGTACGTCCACTTCGGTGTGTATAAGTCTCTATTTCATCTGGTAATTGATAATTGATAACATGGGTAATGTCGTCAACATCTATACCACGTGCCGCTACATCCGTAGCAACCAACATTTGTATTTGTTTCTTACGGAAGGAGTTCATTACCAAATCTCTCTGGTTCTGACTTAAGTCTCCATGCAATGCACCGGCGTTGTAACCATCCTCGATCAATTTTTCAGCTACCTTTTGGGTGTCCCTTTTTGTTCTACAGAAAATAACGGAGAATATATCAGGATTGGTGTCGGCAAGTCTTTTTAGAGCAGGGTAACGATCACGACCACCAACTACATAGTATTCGTGTTGCACCGTAGTTGCTCCAGAGTTTTTTGTTCCTACCGTAATTTCTTGTGGACTGTGCATGAATTTTTTAGCAATTACCGCTACCTCTCTAGGCATGGTTGCAGAAAATAGCCAAGTGGACTTTTCTTTTGGAGTGTTGGAAAGAATATCTTTGATATCCTCCATAAAGCCCATATTCAGCATTTCATCTGCCTCATCCAGAACACAGTAGTCAATTTTGGAGATATCCACCAAGCCACGACCAATCATGTCCTTCATTCTACCTGGGGTAGCTACCACAATTTGGGCACCCCTTTTTATTTGTCTGGCCTGATCGGTAATACTGGCACCACCATAGATTGCAACAACATTAACCCCTTTTTCATACTTGGAATATAATGTAAGTTCGTTGGTGATTTGCAAACAAAGTTCCCTGGTAGGGGAAAGGATCAAACCTTGTGTAGTCCTGCTTTCGCTATCTATTTTTTGAATTAATGGGAATCCGAATGCTGCGGTTTTACCTGTACCTGTTTGAGCTAGGGCAACTAAATCGGTTTCACTTTCCAATAAGATTGGAATTGCTTTTTCTTGTACTTCTGAAGGTGATTCAAATCCCAAATCAGAAATAGCATTCAATAGGGACTGCTTTAGCCCCAATGCTTCAAATTTTGTCATAATATGTTTTAAATAATCGCAAATATGTATGTTGCATAGAGCGATTATTTTTATAACCTATTTAGACTCAGCGCAACACATGCTATACCAGCGGCGTTAATTGAAGCGGCAAAGGTACTGCTTATTTTTTAATTAAAATATTTTATTTTGAAAGCTGTTTTTATGGAGCCAAGATAAAACCGTATGTAGAAATTAGAATGCCAATGGCGCCAAACACCAACATAAGTACAATAAAGTTTTTCTGTAATTTCTTGTTATCACGGATGATGATGCAAACTGCACCTAGTACAATACATATTTGAAATAATAATTTTCCCAAGTCGAATTTCTTGGTCGCTGTTTCATAATCCTGGGTGAGTTTTTCCCATTCGTTTATTCCTATGATTTTCCCCATTTCCCCATCAAGGTCCTGTGCCCAATGTTCTCTTGGAACATTGGATGACCCTACCAGAATTTCAGTTTTTTCCGCTTCGTATTTTAATACCATGCTTTTGGTCTGGGCTATTTTGGTTTTAATATTCTTATTTTTATCCTCGGGTATTATTCCTGTTTCCGTCAAGGCGTTCAAATAATCCAGTTCACTTTCCTTTAAACTTTGTTTTATACTTTTGGATTGGTACCAATTGGAGTAGTTTACGAATTGGCTGTGGGCAACCATCATCTCTTCTTCAAGATTATTGTTAACCAGTTCAGCTATGGCCAGTAAGGCTGCAAATACAGCTATCAGAATACCTCCAATGGTCTCCGTACGTTCCAATATTCTAGGAGTTGTTGTAGGTGTTTGCTCGGATTTATTTGTTGACATGGGTTCGGTTTTTGAAAAATGCTAGTAATTGTTCTATTGCTTTGGCTCTGTGGCTTATTTTGTTTTTGACCGAAATAGGTAATTCGGCAAAAGTTTTGTCATACCCCTTGGGCATAAAAATGGGGTCGTATCCAAAACCTTTTCCACCTTTTTTTTGGGTTGTTATTTCTCCTTGCACAATTCCTTTGAAAAGCAATTGTTCGTTTTTAAGGTTTAGGGCGATAACGGTTTTAAAGTGCGCCGATCTGTTGGTTTGGTTGTCCAATTGGAGCAATAATTTGTCCATATTGTCATCGGCGTTTTTTTGTTCGCCAGCATATCTTGCAGAATATACCCCTGGTGCCCCGTCCAAAGCATCCACTAAAAGTCCGGTATCGTCTGCAAAACAGGGGTAACCGTAATTTTCCGTGACAAAATTGGCTTTAATGGTTGCATTGCCCTCCAAATCGTTTGCAGTTTCAGGAATTTCATCCATGCAGCCAATATCCTCTAAAGACAGTAGTTCTATCTCCTTGGGAAATAGGATTTGCACTTCTTTTAGTTTGTTGGGATTATGTGTCGCAAATACCAATTGCATTTTACTTAGATTTATTATTCTTTTTGTTCGGGTTTGATAATCTTAAGGGGCAAATTAATTTTAAATGTCTAAAAGTAGTAATTTTATTTCCTTATCGTTTTATTATATTTTATGAAGTTAAAAATCCCGCCACTTGTCATCACTTTTGTTTTTGGGTTGTTTATGTATTTATTGGCTACATATTTACCTGTAGGTTATTTTGATTTTTTTGGAAGAAATTATTTAATGTATTTACTTTTCTTTCTTGCATTATTAATTGGGGTGGTTTCATTGTTTCAATTTTTTAGTTCAAAAACAAGTATAGACCCACGTACCCCTTCCAAAGTTTCTAAATTGGTTACTGGTGGTCTATATCAATATTCCAGAAATCCTATGTATTTGGCGTTATTGCTGCTGCTTTTGACCTGGGGACTGTATCTGGGAAACGCTTTTAATACGCTATTGGCAGCCGGATTTGTATATTATATGAACACTTATCAGATCAAACCCGAAGAGGAAGTGTTGACTAATATGTTCGGGAAGGAGTATCAAAAGTATTGCGTAATGGTTCGTCGTTGGTTTTAGTCATTTTTTATAATGGATTTAACTTATAAGTAAAAACATTAGCATTTTGGCTTATATTTTAATATATTAGCATTTTAACTTATATATGGTAGCTATAATTACAGGGGATATTATTAATTCTGACCGCTATGCGGCCTCGGAATGGATGGATATTCTAAAACCATATCTTGGTCGTCAGGGCAAAACGCCCAATGATTGGGAGATTTATAGGGGCGATGAATTTCAAATAAGAACAACCCCGGAAAGAGCCTTGACTATGGCCATTCAGATCAAGGCCCTCATTAAATCTATCAAGGATTTGGATGTAAGAATGGGGATAGGACTGGGGTCCGAAACGTTTGTGGGCAGTAGTGTAAGTCAGTCCAACGGGAAGGCCTACCAACGTTCAGGTAGAATTTTTGAAACCTTAAAGGAGCAAAAACTCAATTTGGCCATAGTCACTGGCCATGACGATAAGGATAAAACGTTGAACCTTATGTTGAAACTTGCATTGAATTTTATGGATGATTGGTCTACTGTTTCAGCACAAATGGTGAGTTTAGCCCTAGCAAAACCAAACGTTTCCCAACAGGAGGTTGCGGATCAATTAAAGATAAGGCAATCGGCTGTAAGCCAGCGATTAAAGCGGGCTAGGATGGATTTGGTGTTGGATTTATTGGCGTATTACGATGAAAATCTAAAGCATATTAAGGTATGATATTGTTTACGAAGCTCTTGTTGGCCCACCTTCTGGGCGATTTCCTGTTTCAACCCAATAAATGGGTGGTGCACAAAGAGGCAAATAAGATAGCGTCCAAATATCTATACCTACATGTATTGGTTCATGTTATAATCACCATGTTGCTATTGTGGGATTTAAAATTATGGAGGTGGGTTTTGGTAATTGCCATATCACATTATTTTATAGACCTTTTAAAAATATATGCCAACCCACATTTTAAGAATAAGGCCATTCCTTTTTTTATAGACCAAGCATTGCATTTGGTTGTTTTGTATTGCTGTGCGTTTAATTCTGATTTAGTGGGGCATACTGTGGGGCTTATACAGGAAATGAATTGGCCGTTGGTTACGGCGGTTGTATTTGTCAGTTATCCATCTTCCATTATTATGGCCAAATTATTGGAAGGTATGTCGGACAGGATAGAATTGGACCATAAATCCCTTCCAAATGCTGGAAAGTACATTGGAATTATAGAACGATTGTTTGTGTTGATCTTTATAATTTTAGGTAGATGGGAGGCAATTGGTTTATTGATTACAGCCAAATCTGTTTTTAGGTTCAATGACCTTAAGGAAAGTAATTCAAGAAAGCTCACGGAGTATATATTGATCGGTACCTTACTGAGTTTTGGATTGGCCATCATAACCGGATTAATATATCTTGGGGTTCGCTGAAGGTGATTTTTGCCAGTGCAAGGATATAGATAGATCTTGTCTGTTCCAAATCAATATAACTTCGGTAGGGATAATCAATGGATTTTAAATTGGCCCAGAGAATAGCTTGATGGAAAATTTTATCAATTCCTTAATTTTTGCGGTGTAAAAAAATCATTTTCTTACATATGCCGAAGAAAATCATGTATTGAATACTTTTCTTCGCCATAATAGGGAGTTGGATAAAATTAATTCATACTTTTGCCCCTTAAAATTCAGATTCAATGGTTGCGGTAGGCAGAAAATATGTGTTTGATTTTGATAGTACCCTAACTAGGGTAGAGGCACTGGATGTTTTGGCGGAAATTACCCTCAATGGAAGATCGGATAAGGACGATATTATTCGGGAAATCCAAAAAATAACCAATTTGGGTATTGACGGGGATATTTCCTTTACCCAGTCCTTGGAAAAAAGAATTAATTTATTAAACGCCCATAAGGACGATTTGGAGAATTTGGTCCAATTACTTCGCCAAAAGATATCCAAGTCGATAGAATCCAACAAGGAATTTTTTCATAATTATTCCGATGATATTTATGTAATTTCCTGTGGCTTCAAAGAGTTTATAGATCCCATAGTTGCCGAATATAATATTCCTGCGGATAGGGTGTATGCCAATACATTTCGATTCGACGAAAATGGAAAAATAATAGGATTTGACGAGGATAACGTATTAGCCTCGCACAACGGAAAAATTGCCTGTTTAAAAAACTTGGACTTACAAGGGGAAGTGCAGGTAATTGGAGACGGTTATAGTGACTATGTAATGCGCGAAGCTGGTATTGCGGATAAATTTTTCGCCTATACCGAGAATGTGCATAGAGAAAAGGCTGCGAGAAACGCAGACTATATTACACCTAATTTAGATGAATTTTTATTTGTGAACAAGTTGCCAAGAAAGATATCCTACCCAAAGAATAGAATTAAGATTTTATTGTTGGAAAATGTCCATCAAAACGCCTTCGATACCCTTTCTGAGGAAGGGTTTTCCGTAGAGCTGTTAAAACATAGTTTAACGGAAGAAGAGCTGATCGAAAAAATAAAAGGAGTGCACGTTCTAGGAATACGTTCCAAGACCCAAGTCACCAAAAATGTGTTGGCTGCGGCGGACAAATTAATGGTGGTCGGAGCCTTCTGTATAGGTACTACCCAAATAGACCTGGAGGCCTGTAAGAAAAAGGGCGTAGTGGTATTCAATGCACCTTATAGCAATACAAGGTCTGTTGTGGAACTGGCCATTGGTGAGATTATCATGTTAATGAGGAGTATCTTTCCTCGTAGTACTGAAATCCATGCCGGTCAATGGAATAAAACTGCCGCCAACTCAAAAGAGGTGCGTGGTAAAAATCTGGGTATTGTAGGATATGGAAATATTGGAAAACAATTGTCCGTATTGGCCGAGGCCTTGGGGATGCGTGTTTATTACTATGACGTAGGTGATCAATTGGCATTAGGTAATGCCACCAAGTGCAGTACATTGGAGGATTTGTTAAATGTTTCCGATGTAGTAACCTTGCATATAGATGATAATAAGGCCAATAAGAATTTTATTGGGGAAAGGGAAATTAACCAAATGAAGGATGGTGCCCTGTTTGTAAATCTGTCCAGAGGTTTTGTGGTGGACATTGAGGCTTTGGCCAATGCCCTGAAAAGTGGAAAGATCGCAGGAGCGGCTATAGATGTTTTTCCAGAGGAGCCTAGAAGCAATGGTGAGTTCTTAACAGAGCTCAAAGGCTTGGAGAACGTTATTCTTACTCCCCATATTGGTGGTAGTACGGAAGAAGCACAACGGGATATTGCGGATTTTGTTCCCAATAAAATAATGGACTATATTAATTCGGGGAATACTGTAGATGCTGTAAACTTTCCAAATATTAGACTGCCCAAACAGAATAATGCACATCGTTTTTTACATATTCATAGGAATGTACCAGGAGTTATGGCGAAGATCAACGAAGTTTTGGCCCGTTATGATATGAATATTTCAGGACAGTATCTTTCTACCGATAACGAGGTGGGTTATGTAATTTCAGATTTGGACAAAGAGTATAACAAGGATGTTCTAAAGGCTCTTAAAAAGATTGATAATACAATTAAATTCAGGGTTTTATATTAGTAAGAAACCGGGATTTATAACTTTAAACTGCCTGAAATTTATTTTTAGGCAGTTTTTTTTATGCCTTTAATGAAAAAAATCTGGAAACCGGGCCTTTAGTGGTAACCTGAGGGGGATTTTTAAATCAGGTTGGCATCTTCTTTTTCGATGGCTTTTTGTTATTGATGGTGATAAGGTTCATTTCTTAATATCGTGAAGGCTCTGTACAATTGTTCTACCATAAATAATCGGACCATTTGATGCGAAAAGGTCATTTTTGATAGACTGATCTTGCTACGGGATTTTTGATACACAGCTTCACTAAAACCATAAGGCCCGCCAACAACAAATACAAGTTGCTTTATACCGGAGTTCATATTTTTTTGGAGGTATTCCGAGAATTCTACAGAGGTTTTCTGTTTTCCGTTTTCATCGAGTAGCACCAGCAGATCGGTTGGGTTGAGCTTATTTAAAATGGCGTCCCCCTCTTTTTCCTTTTGTTGCTTTTCTGATAGATTTTTGGTATTCTTGATATCGGGGATTATTTCCAATTCAAACTTTATATAGTGTTTTAACCTATTTTGATATTCCTCAATTAATTGACTTAATTGAGCGCTATCTGTTTTTCCCAGTACTAAAAGTTTTATGGTCATAGGGCAAATGTAATATGCTTATTTGAAACTCCAAAAAGAAGCTTATGTAGGTATGGAAACATTCGTAAAGAGAATTGCCCAGCCTATTGTTAATAATGGGCCTCTAGTTACATTGAAGGTTTGTTTTATTTAGAACACTTCTGTATTTAAGGAAATATCAAAGGAGGCGGAATTGGAGAAACATTTTAGTAAATTAGCGTAGAAAAAATAGTGCATGATATCAGAAGAACAATTTAAGAAAGAACTCGATTTAATTATAAAGAATGCAATACGGGAAGATGTGGGTGATGGAGATCACAGCTCATTGGCCTGTATTCCAGCCTCTGCAACCGGAAAGGCAAAGTTGTTGGTGAAGGACAAGGGTATAATTGCCGGAGTAGATTTTGCCAAAAAAGTTTTTCAATATGTTGATAGTGACTTGGTCGTGGATGTGCTTATTAAGGACGGGGCCTCCGTGGAATTTGGGGATATTGTTTTTTATGTGTCCGGAAGTTCGCAAAGTATTCTAAAAGCGGAGAGGTTGGTGCTTAATGGTATGCAGAGAATGAGCGCTATTGCCACCAAGACCAATTATTTTGTAAAACTTTTGGAAGGCACCAACACCAAGATTTTGGATACCCGTAAGACAACTCCGGGAATAAGGGCACTTGAAAAATGGGCGGTAAAGATAGGTGGAGGTGAAAATCATAGATTTGCTCTTTACGATATGGTTATGTTAAAGGATAACCATATTGATTTTGCCGGGGGTATTACTAAAGCAATTGAAAAAACACAGCAATATCTGACCGACAAAAAATTGGATTTAAAAATAATTGTAGAAGCTAGAAACCTCAAAGAAGTGGAGGTTATCTTGCAGTCTAACGGAATCTATAGAATTTTGCTGGATAACTTCAGTTTTGAGGATACCCGGAAAGCGGTTAAAATGATCGGGGATAAATGTCTAACAGAATCTTCTGGCGGAATTAATGAGGAAACCATAAGGAAATACGCGGAATGCGGTGTTAATTTTATTTCTTCGGGGGCGTTGACACATTCCATATACAATATGGACCTTAGTCTTAAAGCAGTATAAATGTCCCAGGAAATTGAAAGTAAACTGGAGAAGATTCCCATAGTTAATTGGGTAGTGGGGCTAATGAAAAGTTTGAAGTTGCCAGGCTTTGAAGGGCTTTCTATTTATGACCTTATGGAGATGTATGTGCTGGGAATAGTAAAGGGGGCCTTATCCACCCGGGCAAGTTCCATTTCCTTTAGTTTGTTTTTGGCCTTATTTCCATTGTTGATTTTTTTGGTTACATTAATTCCTTTCATCATTCCCTATGTTTCTGTGGGAAATTCGAATTTTGATACAGAATTCCTAATTTTTTTGGAATCATTTTTACCAAGGGCAACAGGTGATTATTTTAGTGAAATATACTTGCAGATCAGTGAACAGGAAAGAGGGGATGTCCTGTCCTCTGCAATCGCATTTATTACCTCAATTTTTTTGATGGCCAATGGGGTGAATGCAATTTTCGTGGGATTTGAAAACTCTTACCATGTAAATCTCAATAGAAGTATTTTTAAGCAGTATGTTTATGCCTTGATGGTGGGGTTGATGCTATCTATCCTTCTTTTGTTAGGGGCGGTCATATTTGTTTATTTTGAGGCATATGTGCTTATAGGTTTATATGATATAACACACAGGGGAGTGGAATTGGAAGTGGATGAAAGTGAATTTATCTTGGTGCAATGGGGTAAATTTTTATTTTTAGGTATGTTGGCCTATTTTATTACGGCCATTTTATATTATTTTGGTACCAAAGAGGGAAGGAAGGCCAAATTTTTTTCGGCCGGGGCCTTGATGACTACCTTGCTTTTTATCCTTACATCCTATTTATTTGGAGTATATGTTGAAAAATTTGCCAGATATAACGAATTATACGGTGCTTTAGGTGGTTTGTTGATCTTATTGGTATTTATTTGGTTAAATTCCAATATCTTGCTGTTGGGGTTTGAACTGAATGCCTCGTTAAATTCTTTAAGAAAAAAATATGAAAAACATGATGGATAGGAATAAATGGGTAGTATGGGGTGTTTTTATACTTTTTTCTATGTCTGCTCCGGCACAAAGCATCTTTGGGAAATGGAAAACCATCGATGATAGGACAGGTAATCCAAAGGCTATTATAAGTATCTATGAGGAAGACGGACTTATGTACGGACATGTCGTGGAGATTCTGGAGGAAGGAAGGGAAGATGCCGTATGCGAAAAATGTGACGGTGACAAAAAGGACCAACCAATAGTTGGGATGAAAATAATTGAAGATGTGGAACACATTGGCAATGGGGAATGGAAGGGAAAAACCCTTTTCGATCCGGAACAGGCCATGACCTTTAGGTGTAAATTGTGGCTAAATCCCGATAATCCGGACGAACTAAAGGTAAGAGGATATTTGGCTTTCATCTACCGTACCCAGACTTGGATAAGGGTGGAAGGATAGAACTTTAGGGAATATGCAGGATTTTATCAATGTTATTTTACCCATCCCTATAGAAAAGCTTTTTACCTATAAGGTGACCAAGGAAGAGGCGAAAGTATTAAAACCGGGAATTAGGGTAGCCGTTCCCTTTGGAAAATCAAAAATATATACAGCCTTGGTGTTCGAGATCCACAACACCGCGCCCACAGTCTACGAGGCAAAGGAGATCGATCAAATTTTGGATGATTATCCGGTTGTGACCAATATACAACTAAAGTTCTGGCATTGGTTGGCCCAATATTACATGTGCTCTATTGGGGAAGTTTTTCGCGCTGCCGTACCCAGCGCCCTGCTATTGGAAAGTGAAACTTTAATACTTAGGAACGATAGGGCAAATACAGAGGAAAACGATTTGCTCGATGATGAATTTATGGTATTCGAGGCCTTGCAGCACCAATCAATTCTAAGGGTTCAGGAAATAAGTGATATTCTGGACAAAAAGAATATCATCCCAGTTTTAAATAGGTTGCTCCAAAAGAATGTTATCTTTCTTAAGGAGGAGATGTACGAGCAATATAAGCCCAAATTGGTCCGATACGTTCAGCTGGGAAAGGACCATAGATCTGAAGAGAATTTGGAGGCCTTGTTGAATGGCCTGACCAGGGCACCTAAACAGAGCCAAGTGGTATTATCATTGTTTCAATTACAAGCGGTAACAAAAAAGCCTGTAAAAGTGAGCGATTTGGAAAAAGCCAGTAATAGTTCCAGTTCTACCATTAAGACGTTGATAGATAAGGGTATTTTGGAGGAACAATTTGTTCAGACCGATAGGGTGGTGTACGAGGGGGATGATGAAACTGAAACCTTAAAATCTCTAAACGACTATCAAAATGCTGCGCTCAAGGATATAAAAAACTCCTTTAAGGAGAAGAAGGTAGTGCTTTTGCATGGGGTTACTTCTTCAGGAAAAACAGAGGTCTATGTTAAGCTGATCGAAGAATTTTTAAGCCAAGGAAAGCAAGCGCTTTATTTACTTCCGGAAATTGCCCTTACTACTCAGTTGATTTCAAGATTGCAGGCCTATTTTGGTGAAAAAGTGGCTGTATATCATTCCAAGTACAATGTGCAGGAAAGGGTAGAGGTCTGGAACAATGTTTTGGAAAATAAACCGGTAGCCCAGATAGTCATAGGGGCCAGGTCTGCTTTGTTTTTACCATTTAAGGATTTGGGGCTGGTTATTGTGGATGAGGAGCATGAAAGTTCTTTTAAACAATATGACCCGGCGCCAAGATATCATGCAAGGGACGCTGCCATTGTTTTGGGTAATTTGCACGGGAGCGATATTCTCTTGGGGTCTGCCACGCCAAGCGTTGAAAGTTTTTATAATGTAAAGGTTGGCAAGTATGGCTATGCCCATATAGAAAGAAGATATGGGAATGTACTTATGCCGGACATGGAATTGGTAGATATAAAGGAGCAGTCCCGTAAAAAAAGGATGAAAGGACATTTTTCGGAGCGACTACTAGAAGAGATTACGGAGACCTTGGATAACGGAGAGCAGGTTATACTATTTCAAAATAGACGGGGGTTTGCGCCCATTATGGAATGTACTACCTGCGGGCATGCCCCCCAATGTCCAAATTGCGACGTAAGTTTAACCTATCATCAGCACAGAAAACAATTGCGATGCCACTATTGCAGTTATCATATAGCCCTTCAGGAAACTTGTCAGGCTTGTGGGAACGCCACCCTGGATACCAAAGGTTTTGGGACCGAGCAGGTGGAGCAGGAGCTAAATACATTGTTCCCAAAAGCCAATGTTGGCAGAATGGATTTGGATACCACTAGGGGAAAGCATGGTTACGAAAAGATTATCACCTCTTTTGAGCAACAGGAAATAGATATTCTGGTGGGTACCCAAATGCTGACCAAGGGGCTCGATTTTAGGAATGTAAACCTGGTAGGGATCATGAATGCGGATTCCTTGTTGAATTTTCCTGATTTTAGGGCCCATGAAAGAAGCTTTCAGTTGCTTACCCAAGTGGCCGGCAGGGCAGGGAGGACCAAGAAGAGGGGAAAGGTAATTATTCAGAGTTATAATCCCAATCATAGGATATTACAGCAGGTAACCACAGGTGATTATAATGGAATGTTCCAAGAGCAGATTTACGAAAGGGAACAATATAAGTATCCTCCTGTAAACAGAATTATCAAAATTACGTTTAAGCACAAGGATTACAACAAACTTAACGATGCTGCGGAATGGTTTGCCAAATCGTTGAGAAATAGTTTTGGAGGAAACGTACTGGGGCCCGAATATCCACCTGTGGCAAGAATCCGGAATCAATATATTAAGAACGTTATCATCAAGATCGGGGAAAATTACTCCTTGGTCAAAACAAAAAATAGCATTAAAAGAATTGAAAAATCCTTTAATGCTATTTCCTATTACAGAGGTGTTCGGGTAATCTACAATGTAGATCACATATAACTATCTAAAAATTATTTAGTGCCTCTGCCAATTCAGTTTTCTTATTTCTACTTAGAGGTATTTGTTTTCCACTAACTTCTACATTTTTACTATTAAACTTCTCTACCTTCTCCAAGTTAACGATATAGGATTTGTGAATCCTTAAAAACTTATCTTCTGGCAACTGTTTTTCAAAAGATTTCATTGTTGATAAAATTACGATATTGGCTTCATCCGTAACTAGTTTTATGTAGTCGCCCAAAGCTTCGATCCATTTTATCTCGTTCAAAATAACCTTTCTTTTCTTCAAGTTACTCTTAACAAAGATGTGTTCTTCGTCTTCCGTTACCTTATTGATTTGTTCGTATTTTGCTACGGCCCGTTTAACAGAAGCGTCAAAACGTGATAGGGTAATAGGTTTGTGAAGGTAATCTGTTACGTCGTAATCAAATGCCTTAAGGGCATAATCCGGTTTACCGGTGATCAAAATTACCTGAGGACTATTATCTAGGGACTCTAATAGGTCGAATCCAGTGATAATTGGCATCTCTACATCTAGGAAAATTAAATCTATTTCGTTGTTTTTAATGCCGTTCTTGGCTTCAATGGCATTACTGTACTCAGCTACCAAAGCCAGATTCGGATGGTTATTAACCAGTTTGGCAACTGCCATCCGCTGCATGGACGAGTCGTCCACGATAATGCTTCTTAATTTCATAAATGGTTGATTTGTGGGGTTAAATCATCGACAAAGTACTTAAAAATCACGCTGATGTACAACTAAAGTTGTAAACATTGCAGTAATTGTTGTGTAAATGGCAATGACCATAGTTTTAATTGTTTTTGGTTAAGTTCAATATTATGTTTTCTCTAGGTATAACGAAGATTTTTCCATTTTCTTGTGATATGAACAAAAAATAATTACTTTTGCACACTTAAAAAATTTTAAACATATGAACAATTACGAAACTGTTTTCATTTTAAATCCCGTTCTATCTGATGTTCAGATAGAGGAAACAGTTAAGAAATTTGAGGATTTCTTAATTAACAGAGGTGCCAAAATGGTAGCCAAAGAAAACTGGGGGCTGAAGAAATTGGCCTATCCTATCCAACACAAGAAAAGTGGTTTTTACCATTTGTTCGAGTTTACAGCTGAAGGCGAAGTTGTTGCCCCTTACGAATTGGAATTCAGAAGGGACGAACGAGTTATGCGTTTTTTGACCGTAAAATTAGACAAGCATGCCGTATCATGGGCAGAAAGAAGAAGAACAAAGTTAAAAGCTAAAGCGTAAGGATTATGGCATCAATAGAACAACAAGCAAAAGGTAAAAAAGACGGAGAGATTAGATATCTTACTCCTCTTAATATAGAGACCAATACTCAAAAGAAATATTGTCGTTTCAAAAAATCAGGTATTAAATATGTAGATTACAAGGATCCTGATTTCTTAATAAAGTTGGTAAATGAGCAAGGTAAATTGCTTCCAAGAAGACTTACTGGAACTTCCTTGAAATATCAGCGTAAAGTGGCCGTTGCTGTAAAAAGAGCGCGTCATTTAGCTTTAATGCCTTATGTTGGCGATTTATTAAAATAAAAAGAAACGGACGATGGAACTTATATTAAAGGAAGACGTACAGAACTTAGGTTTTAAAGATGATTTGGTGAATGTAAAGAATGGTTTTGGTAGAAATTACCTAATCCCAAGAGGATTGGCCTCTTTAGCTACACCATCAGCCAAAAAAGTATTGGCAGAAAATTTAAAACAAAGAGCTCACAAAGAGAAGAAAATTGTTGATGCTGCCAATAAGACTGCAGAAGCCATTAAGCAATTGGAAATCAAGATTGCTGCAAAAGCTGGTGCTGGTGATAAATTATTTGGATCTATTACTAATATAGATTTGGCCGATGCTTTGGAAAAAGCTGGACATTCTTTGGATAGAAGATATATATCTATTCAAGGTGGTGCTGTTAAAAGGACTGGTCCTTACAATGCTCAAATAAGATTGCACAGAGATGTGGTAGTCGATTTCCCATTTGAAGTAGTTGCAGAGGCAAAAGGATAATACTATTATATTGATTTATTTGAAAGGCCGCATTTATGTGGCCTTTTTTATGTTAATGATGTTAAAAGAGCGGCCTTTTAATCCTATACTAAGCCAGGAATGGTAATGGATATTGATGTAAGCCGTATTTGAAATTCAGTGACACAATGAAATACACAAGATTAACAAGGCAACAACTAGAAGAGTTGCAGCAGGAATTCATTAATTTTTTGGCTACCCAATCCATTACAGGAGACGAATGGGATACGCTAAAGAAAGAAAAACCGGAAGTAGCTGAAGAGGAACTTGATATTTTTAGTGATTTAATTTGGGAAGGTGTTTTGTCCAAGGTGAAGTATTTGGAAAATATTTCTGCCCAACACATGCATTTATTCCATACCGAAGAAAAGGAAATGAAGCTTATCTCGGTAAAGGTGATGAATCCGGAAATAGATTTGAGAACCAAAGAGGGCTTTTCTTGGTTCAAAAAAAATTATCAATCAGATTTTGTGGAATACCTAACGGCTTCCAAGGCCTATACAGCGGATAAAAACCTGGATAAGTTTAATTTAATTAAGCAGGGAGCAGTAATCACCAAAGGAGAACTTTATCAATGGTTCGATGATTTAATGGGTTAATTTTAGTTGATCCGGCATAGGCAAAATTCTACAATCCATTATATTTACAACAAGATTAAAAACAATGGCACAAAAACCATCCATACCTAAAGGGACCAGGGATTTTTCCCCATCCGAAGTCAATAAGAGAAATTATATTTTCGATGTGGTAAAAAAGCATTTTCAAACCTATGGTTTTCAACCCATCGAAACTCCGTCCTTTGAAAACTCTGAAACCTTAATGGGAAAATATGGTGATGAAGGTGATCGACTGATCTTTAAAATACTTAATTCTGGAGATTTTTTGAATAAGGTGAATGATGAGTTGTATTCCACTAAAGATTCGAGTGCCTTGACTTCCAGGATATCGGAAAAAGCTTTGCGATATGATCTTACCGTGCCCTTTGCCCGTTATGTGGTAATGCACCAAAATGAAATAGACTTTCCTTTTAAAAGATATCAGATCCAGCCGGTATGGCGTGCAGATAGACCCCAAAAAGGGCGTTTTCGCGAATTTTTCCAGTGCGATGCCGACGTAGTGGGTTCGGATTCCCTTTTGCAGGAAGTGGAATTGGTGCAGTTGTACGATGCCGTATTTACAGACTTAAAGCTGGAAGGGGCAACCATTAAGCTTAACAACAGAAAGATATTGGCGGGAATTGCCGAGGTAATCGGGGAACGGGATAAGCTGATCGACTTCACAGTGGCTTTGGATAAGCTGGACAAAATAGGGATCGATGGAGTTTCCAAAGAAATGAGGGAAAAAGGCATTTC
The DNA here is from genome assembly GCF_018860365.1 of Arenibacter algicola. Taxonomy (GTDB): domain Bacteria; phylum Bacteroidota; class Bacteroidia; order Flavobacteriales; family Flavobacteriaceae; genus Arenibacter; species Arenibacter algicola_B. Next base: position 3,305 of record NZ_JAHKPO010000011.1, on the reverse strand, counting down.
TGATGCTGCCATTGAAAAAGCGGCCCCTTTATTTGCGCTAAGTGGAAGTAACCTGGAGCAAATATCGGCCTTAGGTGATTTGTTGAAGGATTCCGAGGAGGGAAGTAAAGGAGTATGGGAGCTAAGGTTTATAGTTGAAACCTTGGAGGAGCTAGGGTTGCAATCCGCAAATCTAAAAATAGATGTTACTTTGGCCAGAGGGCTTAATTACTATACAGGGGCTATTTTTGAAGTAGCCGCTCCGGAAAGGGTTAGTATGGGGTCTATAGGTGGAGGTGGTCGTTATGATGACCTTACCGGAATCTTTGGTCTTAAAGATGTTAGTGGGGTAGGGATATCCTTTGGTCTGGACCGTATTTATTTAGTGCTGGAAGAGTTGGGACTATTTCCTGAGGCCATAGACCGATCATTACAAGTACTCTGTGTTAATTTTGGGGACAGGGAAGCATTAACTTCTATGAAACTTGTTAATCAATTGAGGAAGGCAGGTATAAAATGTGATCTTTATCCCTCCAGTGCCAAGATGCAGAAACAAATGAAATATGCCAATAATAGGAATGTTCCTTTTGTTGTTTTGATCGGGGAACAGGAATTGAGCAGCAATTCCTTTGTGGTCAAGGATATGGTCAAAGGGGGGCAGGAAACCTATAGCTTGGATAGGGTAGAAGAGTTTTTGAACAATTTATAGCCTTTTTTGTATAGCATTTAGCACCGTTTCATAGTATTCCATTTCGTAAGGCACGTATTTCTTTGAAATCACATTGCTTTCCAATTCCTTTCGGAACATGGTCAAGGAAATTAGGGCTAGATCGTCCACTTCGCTTTCTTGCATTTTAAGTGCTGAAGAGGGTATTTTCAGTTCACATAAAAAAGTATGGTGGAATTCGCAGTCCAATAAATCCTTATGATGTTGGTAGCTGTATTTATATACTCCTAGTTTGTATAGTTCGTTTTCCGTAATGTCAAGACCTATCTCTTCCTTTACTTCCCTAATAGCAGACTCCGTTACATCCTCACCTGCACCTATATGTCCGGCTACGGATACATCCCAAAGTCCTGGGTGGGTATCTTTGTTTTTGGCGCGTTGCTGAATGAGTATTTCTCCTTTTTTGGTATAAAGCCAAACATGTATACTGGGGTGAAAAATTCCCCTTTTATGGGCTTCGGATTTCATGATGGATTTACCTGTATAATTACCGTCCGCATCCAATATGTCTATCAATTCATCCATAATCAAGCAATATTTTAAATGAGTAGCAAAAAATCTAAAATAAAAAATCCCCCCTAAAAGGGAGGATTTTGAAAAATACTATTCAAAATAACTAAAAGTTTCCCCGTCTTTTATATTCAATAAAGATTCGTAGATCAATCGAATAACATTTTCTACATCATCCCTATGAACCGTTTCTACCGTGGTGTGCATATATCTTAGGGGTAGGGATATTAAAACCGAAGCTACCCCACCATTGCTATAGGCAAAGGCGTCCGTATCCGTACCTGTATATCTTGAAGCGGCCATGCGTTGAAAAGGAATCTGGTTGGTTTCTGCAGTTTCAATAATTCGTTCCCGAAGTTTGTTTTGTACCGCAGGGGCGTAAGAAATAACAGGGCCGGCACCAATCAGGGTATGTCCTTGTTTCTTTTTCTCTATCATGGGCGTAGTGGTATCATGGCAAACATCTGTGACTATTGCAATGTTCGGTTTTATGGTTTGGGTAATCATTTCAGCCCCTCTTAGTCCAATTTCTTCCTGCACCGCATTGGTGATATATAGTCCAAACGGTAATTTCTTTTTGTTTTCATGTAATAGTCTGGCAACCTCCGCAATCATAAAACCACCCACTCGATTGTCGATGGCCCTACAAACAAATTTGTTCCCGTTCAGCACTTGAAAGGTATCCGGATAGGTAATGACACATCCAACATGTACCCCTAATTTTTCCACTTCTGCCTTATCCTTGGCACCTACATCAATAAAAATATTGTCCAATTTAGGAGGTTCTTCTTTGGAGCTGTCCCTAGTGTGTATGGCCGGCCATCCAAATATCCCTTTTACAATTCCTTTTTTGGTATGTATATTGACCCATTTGGAAGGTGCAATTTGATGATCGCTACCACCGTTTCGGATAACATAGATTAAGCCATCGTCTGTAATATAGTTTACATACCAAGATATTTCATCGGAATGCCCCTCTATGACCACCTTATATTTGGCTTCAGGATTTATAACTCCCACTGCGGTACCGTAGGTGTCGGTAATAAAAGTGTCCACATAAGGTTTTAAATAATCCATCCATAATTTTTGCCCTTCCCATTCGTAACCGGTCGGTGCAGCATTATTTAGATATTTTTCTAAAAAATCCATGGATTTTTTGGTAAGAATCTTTTTTGCGCTCATTTACGTATATTTTGAATACAAACTTAACAATATTCACTTTTAATTAATAGCAAGCTGCTTTCTTTATCATTAATTTTGGCAAGGCTTTTGTATTTTAAGGTTCAATGGGAAAAAGATTATTGGTGATACTTTACGGGATTACGGGGTTTGTAGGATTGGCACAGGTTCCAGAGGTGCCCATGGATTCGGTAGCTGAACAGTACGTAATAATGGAGGGGGATTCTATTCTTCAGAGTTCTATCGCCTTAAATGAGGTTTATGTATTTGGTAGGCTTAAATTCTCATCCTATAACGATAAGTTGCGGTATTATATATTGAGGAGGAAAACCATGAAGGTGTATCCTTATGCCAAATTGGCTGCCGAGAGGTTGGTGGAACTAAACGATAGTTTGGAACATATAAAGAAGAATTCTCACAAAAGAAGGTTTACGCGCAAAGTTCAAAAATTTATTGAGGACGAATTTTCCGAGGAATTAAAAAAATTGACACGTACCGAAGGGCAGATTTTGGTAAAGTTGATCTATAGGCAGACTGGGATTACGGCTTTTGATCTGGTAAAAGAGTTGCGGAGTGGCTGGCGTGCTTTCTGGTACAATACCACGGCTAAAATGTTCAACATAAGTATTAAGGAAGAATTCCATCCGGATACGGTGCATGAGGATTACCTTATAGAGGATATTCTGCAGCGGGCCTTTGCGGATTTTAGTTTGGAACGGCAGCCTTCCGTTTTGGAATATGATTACGCTACCCTAACCAATATTTGGAAAGATCAGAACAGATCCAAGGAATAGGGGTAAGAATTCTCTATGTTTCCTGAATAATTTTAATGTAATGTATTGTGCGTTCCCTCCATTTGTCGGGCCGGGTGCTCCGCTGTATCCCTTGCCCTGCTTCGGGGATGCCGCTC
>NZ_JAHKPO010000030.1 GCF_018860365.1 Arenibacter algicola | reverse complement strand
GTACTTGTTGCGGTAAAGGTGTAAGATGTGCCGTTGGAGGTACATTGGTCGTCGGCATAGGCCGGAAGGCTTACCGTCGGCATAGGATCTTCGGCTATAACCACATCGATCTTATAGGTACAGTCCATGGCATCCTTCACCCAAACGTCCCAATTGAGGTTGGTGGCAGGATCAAGGACATCACTGGCACTAGCGGAATAATCACCTGGGTTCACAACCGCACCGTCCTGTACAAAGGCATAGGTATACCCACCGTTCCCGCCAGTGGCTTGTACGGTCACCTGTGCGCCGATGTTACAGTTGGCATTGATATTGTTCGTTTCTACCAGATTCAGAATTGCGTTCGGAGAACCTATGGTAATCGTATTGGTGGTATCATCGCAGAAGGGGGTATCCGTAGCGGTAATTACCACATAGAAGTTCCCTGCAGGTAATCCTGATATACTGAGCACACCTGGTGCCACGCCGGTATTTGTAATGGTGGTTGTAGTACCATTGCTATTGAATACCTCATAGGAGTAGTTTCCGGTATAGTTGGTTACTTCTATTTCCATAACCCCATCGGAGTCCCCATAACAGGTAACCGGGGTAACGGCCGTGGCCACTACCTCTACAATGTCGTAAGGTGCCACATTATAAGGAGCTGTGGTGAAATAACAACCGGTCACATTATCGGTCACCCTAAAGGTATAGTCCCCTGGGGCGGTCAAGGTAAAGTCGGCCGTATAGGTAGCTGCACCAGGTGCTTGTACGATAGCACTTCCCGTTGGCAAAAGTTCGAAGCTAAAATCGCCCGAACCTCCTGTCACGGTCACCCTGGCCACCTCATCATTGTTACAGGTAATTTCTGTAATCTGAGCAACGGATACATCCGTAATGGTGGGTAATGGGTTTATAGTCTGGGTTGGAATTGTAAAAGTACAGCCATTGCTATCCTTTACAATAATATCATAATTGCCAGCTGTTGTAACCGTATAGGTAAATACATTTCCACCTGTAGGTATAAAGGCACCACCATTAACACTATAGGTATAGGAAGGTGTTCCAGTACCAGCAGTAATAGTAACTTCAATAGAAGCGGATTGGACGCCATTGTTCATATTACAGGCGAAATCGGTTACATCGGTGATCGCGGCATCTAAAGCATTAGGTTCATCAATGGTTACGGTTTGCAAGGTAAAGCATCCCCTGTCCGAGG
>NZ_JAHKPO010000014.1 GCF_018860365.1 Arenibacter algicola | reverse complement strand
CAATAATTGTTCTTGATCCTTTTGTTTCCTTCCGCCTCTTCGAAGTAAACTTCGGAGGCTACAGGAAACAAAAAACCCATAACTTTCGTTATGGGTTTCCTTTTGCGGAGAAAGAGGAACTGCAACTCATTATCTTAAATATTGATTATCAATCATTTATAAATTTTATTTTAGCAATTACTCACCGAATTACGCACCTAATAAATTCTATATATAATTCACCAAGATTCATTTGCAATCGGTTGCTAGTACAGGTCGTTTCACTAAGTCATAAGAATGTTCTTGCGTTTGGAGTGTCCCTTTTTTTTGATATTCCAAAGCCCTTTTCGCTTCATCCAATGGGAAAGTTTTATCAATGATTATAGTTACCTTTTATTGCTCTACTAATGAAACTATTTTTTCCAACTGAGTAGAATTGGATGTAAATAGAAACTTTGATGCGGTTACATCATATTTTCCCAATAAATCATCTGGAATTGGTGTTGATAATGAAGCAATACCGACGTATTTACCTCCTTTTTTCAATACTCCAAAAGACTTTTCTGCAGCTTCACTCTATCAATAACGCAATCTATTATTTCTGAAGCCTCTGAAAAATATGTCGTTTGATAATCTATTACCATATCTACTCCTAAAGCTAATAACAATAATTCAGTTTTTTGGAAGATAAAGCAGTTATACAAGATAAAACACCCTAACGGATAAAGAACGCCAGAAAAAATTCAGTAGGAGTATCCTCTTTATTTTTAATTCAATCAAATTAGCAATTTTCAATAACTACATACAATTCTTTCCCTATTCCTTTGCGGAAAAAATAAACCATTATGAATTGTATAAAGTTAAAATCTATGATTAGGTTACATAAAGCGAAAGTTGTTTTATGGACATTTGGAATTACTTCTTTGGCATTATTTTCTACATCCTGTAGCAATGACGATGCTCCATCACAAGAGGAAAAGATCAATACAATGTTGAATGAAGTTCGAAAAATTACTTCAAGTATGCGGACAATTGAATCAGCGAAGAAGATGGGCTGGAATCATGCTCTTTCGGAATGTGTGGAACATCCGACCGAAGGAGGTATGGGGCACCACATTGGCAAAATGGAGTATATGGATGGCAGGCTTAATCACAAAGAGCCACAGGTCCTTCTATTTGCTTCAAATCCCATTAGTAAGGAATTGGAATTGGTGGCTGTGGAGTATATAGTTCCATTTAGCGAACTCCCGTCCACCGCAACGCCTCCGGAGTTATATTTCCAAAAGTTTCATAAAAATGAAGAATTAGAATTTTGGGCCTTACACGTATGGACTGACCTAGAAAATCCGAAAGGTACTTTCTATGATTGGAATCCCAAAGTAAGCTGTCCATAATATCTATATGAGTGATGTTTCCAAGTTTTTATTAATCCAATAGTTCGTTAGTTGTAGAACCCGGCAAAACATATATCTGTCGGGTTCTTTCTATTAATGCCTTATCTGCGAACCATTCAGATTTTGAAAACTGCTCATTAACAATATTACTCCAGATTGAAAATAGCAATTTTGAATAATGGTATGTGCAATTCCCATTATTTCTTTGCATAGATCTAAGCTGTGGACGAGTTCAAACCTAAAAAGAGCAACAGTAAAGTTTAGAACAAAAATCATATAACGAAGGATCATTTTCTCTTATAAAATGGATGCGAAAAATATCAAATCTATGTTATATGGAGCTTTGATCGAAAAAATAACTTAAAACAAAATAATGAAAAAATTTATTATCAATGGTTTAATCTTAACCATAGTCTTAAGTGCCTGCAAAGGTATCAACGAGACCGAAACTTCAAAAAATGAAAAGCAACATCAAGAATCTGTAAAAAGAGGAGAATACCTAGTTGGCATTATGGATTGTGCTGTGTGCCATACCCCCAAGGTGTTCACTCCCAATGGCCCTATTTTGGATGATAGTCGATTATTCTCCGGCTTTAATTCCAAAAATGAAATACCTCAATTGAGTACTGAAGAACTAGAGACTGCAAAAAAATGGGTGCTCTTTAGTGGTGATATGACTGCGGCCGTTGGTCCTTGGGGAATTTCGTATACCGCAAATATTTCATCGGACGAAACTGGAATTGGCAACTGGTCCTTTGACCAATTCAAAAGGGCTATTAGACAGGGTAAATACAAAGGATTGGAGAACGGGCGACCATTATTACCGCCTATGCCCTGGCAAGCCTATAAGGACCTAAAGGAAGAGGATCTTAGGGCGATATTTGACTATTTGAAAAGTACCAAGCCCATCGAAAATGTTGTTCCTCCTCCAACTTCACTGATTTCTGATTTTAAATAGGCTGTTTAATTACTCCGCCAATTGTTGCGGGTTTAGTGCAGTAGTTCAATGAGTTAAATATATGACAGCTTTGTAAAGACCTGAAATCCCATTTTCCGAAGGACCCGAGGCTGCATGAAATAATAGATAAGTGATTGTATAATCAAAATTTACTTTAATGAATATACCTAAAACATATATTAAGGTTAACAAAGTTGATAATCTAAGTAGTCAATGGTACAACTCTAAAAAACTACTAGTAACACGTCTTTCGGGAACAGTCACTTTGTTGGATGTATTAAGGTGGAAAGATTCACTTTATAAGGCACTACAAGAAATCCAGGATGATGACGTATTCAAAATATACGTTAATCTATATGGATTTAAGGCTCGAGATGTTGAAACACATAAAAAATTCAGGAATATAATACCCATCACCCTATCCAGGTATGGCTGGAGGGTAGGTTACTTGGATCTATTCGAGGAGGCAAAAGATTTGAAACTTTCGTGCACAAGGGGAATAAGGTGCCTAGGTGCTGCACATGTACATCAGGATAAATCAAAAATTAACAAGTATCAATTTTTTTTCGGGATAGATAATGAAGCCTATTTTCATAATCCTTCACTAGCCAGTAAATGGATAAATGAACTCGGTTTGAAACTATAAAATAACAAAGAAAATACCATGATAAAACTAAGAACAATACACAGTTTTTTTATTTGTATAAGCTTGTTGGCATGTGAAAACAATGAAGAAATATACAGTGGCCCGATAACGGATAATATACATTATAAGGTAGATGGCCGTAGTGTATGTTCCGGTAGCCCCGAGCAAATAGAATTGGATATCGACAATGATGGTAATCTTGATTTTTTGACCTTTACAGTCCTGCATGCGGATCAAGATGGTGATCACTTATATTTTGGCATCAAACCCATTGCAAATAATATGATTAAAAGTAGCCTTCCAAATGAGAACTATTATTTGGATATGGGGTTTATCCAATCTGAAGAATATCTCGATATAATCAATTGTGAACTAAAGAATGACCAAATTTGGACATCGGGAAGAAACACACTCGTCTTAAGACATACTGAAAGCGAATGCTCCATTCGGTATGAAGGGAGTTTGCAACATGAAACAGAGGAGATAGAAGCAATTAAACTCTCCAAGCTCGAGGCAACCAACTACGGTTGGCTTAGGTTTAAATTCGATAAGGACAGCGAGTGCATAACATTAATAGATTATGCATATAATCTTGATCGTGACGCTCCAATAAAGGCAGGACAAAAAGACTAATATTACTGACATCGAACATAATTGAAGGGCTGTAATTTATATCAAAATAAGCATGTTTAAAAAATTTAAGATTGTCTTAGCTCTTTTATTGTTCCTTAATTTATAGGTTTGGGAAACAATAAATAGACCTATCACCTTTGGAGGTTTTTAAAACTTATGATGTATTAATCACTATTAAATTGGATGATTCAACTGATTTAGAATATTAATATTAGTGGTTATCCTTTAAAAAAAGCTATAGACTATGAAACTTAGAGACAAAAGACCAGCATTGGTATTGGTAGATATTCAAAAGGCCTTTAAAAATGAAGCCTACTGGGGAGGAAATAGGAACAACAAAAATGCTGAAGCGGTATCAGGTATGATCTTGAATAATTGGAGAGCTCTAAAACTACCTGTTTTTCATATTAGACACAGCTCAACTAATCCGAAATCATTGCTGTATAATTTGAATGAAGGATTTGAATTTGATGATGAAGTAAAACCCAAGTCCATAGAACCAATTATTACAAAGAATGTAAATAGCGCATTTATCGGAACGGACTTGAAAAAACAATTGGACGACGAAAGCATTAATACTATTGTTATAATCGGGATTACAACCAACCATTGTGTTTCTACAACAACTCGCATGGCCGGTAATTATGGCTATGAAACTTATGTCATTTCAGACGCGACGGCCGCTTTCGATAGGGTTGGCATAAATGGTGAAAAGTATGATTCCGAAATAATTCATTTAACCGCTTTAGCAAACTTACATGGGGAATTTGCCACTGTTTGGACCAGTCATAGATTAATTAGTGAACTATAAGGCTGAATAAAATCTAAGAAATGGGAATATTGACTCCACTCCGATGGCTATTCATGCTCCTAGAAGTATTTTCATCTACTCATTGAAAATATCACCAATCAAATTTAGGTTCTAATAAAATACTTGATCTTTTTAATTAAAAATGAAAATCGCTTACTTGAAGACCAATAATCCCCATTTGTGGCTTTTGAGCATGTCGTCGCTTCTTTTTTCCGCCAGTTATAATATTTTACTCCCTGAACTACCTGTTTATCTCATTGGTATTGGTGGCGAGTCTTATTTGGGTTTCATTATTTTACTATTTACCATATCAGCCCTTTTGGCAAGACCGCTAAGTGGTAGGTTGTCCGACTCAAAAGGAGGTAAATTTACCATATATATTGGCCTATGCGTTACCTTATTGGTAAATCTGTTGTACCCTTGGGTGACTTTCATATCCGGATTTCTATTATTGCGTTTCCTACATGGGTTTTCCACAGGATTTGCCCCAACAGGTTACACGTTCTATGCGAAAGGTAATTTTAAAAATCGAGGTAAAGCAATCAGTATTCAATCGGCTTTCTATTCTGCGGGCATGGCCGTTGGACCCATGTTTAGTAGTTGGATCCATACAAAATATGGAATGGACTATGTATTCTATTCCGGGGCCTTTTTAGGGTTACTTGCATTTTTAATGATTTTACCTTTAAAAGAAGAAACTACCGAAGTTGTGCGTAACAATGACAAGCCAAACGTATGGATTGATATTCACATATGGAGGCAATCTTTGGTAATGTTCTGGGTATTTCTTGGGTTTGGAATTCTATTGGTTTCCTCTTCATTGCGCTCAATATCATTAGGTTTTCAAAACAACGGAATATTCTTTATTTTTTTCACCCTTAGCACGATACTTATACGTCTTATAATCAAAAACAGAATAGATGTGTTGCCATTAAAACAATTGTTGATCTATGGAACAATATTGCTCATTATTTCTTCAGGTTTGTTTTCCATTTGGAGTCACAAAATTGCCTTTATTCTAGCTTCTATGGTATATGGTGCAGCGATGGGTCTTTTTATACCAAGTCTGAATTTGTGGGTATTGAATGATAATGCAGGAGCTGATGGTAAAGCCTTGTCAACTCTTTATATATTTATGGAATTGGGTATAGGCTTGGGCTCACTGTTGATAGGTAAATTGATAATAGGTTTTCAATCCGCCTTTATGTTAGTCTTTCTGGTCTACGGTATTATATCCTTTGCCCTGCCAATATTTTTTAAAACTGAAGCCAGAAAGGTATTGCTTGATTAATAAAGTATCACTGCTAGTACCTTTGTTACTGTACAGGGTAATAATTATTCAGTCCCTTTAAGTGCAATAAAAAAGGTAACGGCCTCATTGCTATAATGCAGCAAGACTTTTTCGGCGTTCCAATGCCTCTTTATATAAAGCATAAACCGTATTTGGTTCGCTAACGCCTGTCAAAATAGCTATTTCATTAATATCAATATCTTTCTGTATTACCATTTGAAATATTTTATTTATACGAACATCCCTAATCATTTGATAGGGAGTTATTCCAAATGTTTGTTTAAAGACCCTAAGGAAATGAAACTTGGACATAAATACCTCCTTACTTAAATATTCAAGGTTCATTTCAGGGTAGTCATACTGACTATAAATTATATCCCTTGCTAGCGACATTCTCCTGAACAGCTCCTGTTTTGTACTATTCTTAGTCCCCTGAATATTATTAATTAATCTGTTATTTTCTGCATTTACACCTAGGGTATAATTTACCACATTAAATATGTACCTTTCACTGTCCGATTGATCGTAATCGTTCAGCAATCGTCCAAATGGCTCGGACTTAAGATGGATATGAGCTATTATATCGGGGCAATATTGGGACTCCAAACCGTTATTCAGTAATGTTTCTTGACTTAATGATAGTGCGGCCATGGCATCTTGATAGGATTGTATGCCAAGATGAAAATTTAAAACTTCAACAGGAGTGACATGTTCAATCAAATAGTCGAAAGTTTGGAACGGGCCCAATACTAAAAATGTGTCCTTGCTTATTTTCAATTCTTTATTGTTCAATTTAATATGTGCATTGCCTTGGCCATTAACGGATAGCACGGAAAAGGCACTTTCACCGATATTTGACAAATACCTATTCGCCTTTGTATGAATCGTAATGTCAGGCCAGGCGATATTATCCACAATTGGATCCAATACAAAGTTCCTCAACTTTTTCTTTACTTCTTGGCTTGGGAATCTATTTGAGACTATCATGGTATAATAGTTATGCCTGAAAAAATAAACTCTCGGATTATTTTTTCAGGCGTTTAATCAATCTTTCGTTTGATACAATGTTCAATAATATTACGTCCAACCATCCCGACCCAAGGAAAAGGTGAAAGGTTCTCACATTTCTTAAGTTGAAATAATCAGGTTTGGGTATAATAACTAAATAACCTAGAAATCCACTTAATACAAATATCCCTTTCCATGATTAAATCAAAGCTTTGATGTCTTGTCGTACTCTTTGGAATCTGTTTGATTTTGAATGTCCAGTGATGATGAATTCAAGGGTCGATCTAAACGAATTGATTTTTTGAATTTTCCTGTAATTGCTGATATAATTCATAAGCACTTCGCTCTACCCAGCATTCGGATAGTTTATTATCCCGGATTGTCCAAATGGCAATTCCAGTAAATGACACTAATTTGTTGTCAGGTTCAAGAGCAAATAGTCCATTATTCCTACCAGAACAAACCCAACGGGATACAACTTTGGTTTTTGACGGGTCGTGAAATAGATCTATACTTTCAGTCTTGGCATCCAACAATAGGCGTTGAAAACCTTTGACCCAATTTTTAAAATTCTCCCTGCCACTAATTAAACTTCCGGCGGTTGTAATCTTATAATCCTCGGTCATGAATCTATCTATTGCATCCAAATCATGTGGAGCATGCCAAACGCTTTCAAAAAATTGCGTCACTAAGTCTTGTGGTGTTTTAATGATTTTTTCCATGATATTAAAATTTTAAAATAATGACTTGACATTGGTCCCTCCAACTTCTGTCAAACAAAAATAATTAATGTTTTAGGCCAAAATTCTTTTTGAGATTGAAACCTCCTCAATAGAAGTTGAAATAATTTCAAATTCAACTATTGCTATATGTTTTATCTTTGTAGGTATGGAAATCAAGTACTTCAGACTCATAAGAACAATAGCGGAAGAAGGCAATATGGCCAACTCTTCAAGGCGGCTATTTTTAACACAATCCGCCTTAAGCCACCAGTTACGGGAGTTGGAGGAACGATTGGGATTCAAAGTATTTTACCGTAAACGGAATGTTTGGGAACTAACCGATGAAGGCCGCGAACTTCATGCCTTGGCAATAAAGGTTTTGGATGCAATAGAGGAAGGGTTTGAAAAAATAGATTATATAAAGAATGGTACTAAGGGCGCCATAAGAATAGGTACTGAGTGTTATTTCTTTTATCAGCGACTACTAACCTTTATAAAGAAGATGGATGTTCTATATCCGGAAATTGAAGTTAATATTATCCTGGATCCGGACAAGCATCCGCTAAAAAAAATATTGGAAAATGAGCTCGATATTGCCATAGTACATGAAAAGCCCAAAGAGGAAGTATTATTTTGTCAAGAGTTATTTGAAGACGAAATATTCGCTTTTGTACACAAGGACCATTTTTTTAATACCAAGACTTATGTAGCATTGGAAAAGTTCAGGGAGGCGCATCTAATAATACATTCGTACCCCTTGGAATCCGTTTTTATTTACCAACATTTATTAAAGCCAAACCATGTTGAACCGGAGCAAATTACGGCAATTCCATTAACTGAGGTTGCTTTGGAAATGGTAAATGCCAATATGGGCGTAATGTGCAAGCCTAAATGGGCATTGGAACCTTTTAAAGCCTATGAGGACATAGTTGCCAAACGTATAGGGCCATATGGGTTAAAACGCAGTCATTTCTTGACAGTTAGGAAGAGTGATAGGCAGAAAAAGTTCATCAACGATTTTATTTCCAATTTTGAAGAGGAATTCGGTAATGGTTGACCCTATTCCAATAAAGTACGGGAAATAAGGAAACAATAAAAGGAATCAAATTTAAATTTCCACAATGAGGATGCTGACTATACAGGTCAACTAATGAATTCAAGGAATAGTTGTTTTCGTCTTCATCCATTCATGTAAATCAATTATGTCATAATTCACAAAATTAAAAGGATCAATAAAAAAGACCATGAACAAACAGAACTTGATTAAAGTCCAAATTCTTAATGCATTTGTGGATAATAATAAAGGAGGGAATCCTGCCGGGGTCGTTTTTGATGCCGATGATCTATCCATCAAGGAGAAACAGGAAATCGCTGCCAAAATCGGTTATTCTGAAACCGCCTTCGTTTCCAAATCCAATATTGCAGATTACAAACTTGATTTCTTTTCCCCGAATAGGCAAATTGCCCATTGCGGTCATGCCACAGTTGCCACTTTTTCGTATTTAAGACAATTGAACTTGCTAAAGAAAAACAATGTTACCAAAGAGACTATTGATGGAATAAGAAAAATAAAATTAAAAGGAGAATTGGCCTACATGGAGCAATTGGCACCAAGATATATCGATGTACAAAAAAGGGAAAATATGATTTTGAAATCCTTGGGTATAAAAAAATCCGACCTTTGGAAGAATGCTCCCGTAACATTGGTAAATACGGGCAATTCATTCATTCTTATCCCGGTCAAAAATAAAAGTATACTAAGGAAACTAAAACCTGATATGGGATTAATCACGGAGATTAGCGATGAATTCGATCTAATTGGTCTATATCCCTTTACCCTTCTTAACGATAATAATGGCAAAGATGCCAGTACAAGAATGTTCGGGCCCAGATATAATATAATGGAAGAGGCAGGAACGGGTATGGCGGCCGGACCATTAGCCTGTTATCTATTTGATATTTTAAAGCTTAACAAAAACAGATTTTTTATCCAACAAGGAGAGTTTATGGAGGTACCATCTCCAAGTTTAATAATTGTAGAATTGGAAATCGACAATGGCAATATAAAAAGTCTAATGGCAGGGGGAAGGGGAGTGCTAAAAATGGAAAAGCATATTGTCTTGACAAGGAATACGGAATAGAACCAATAAAAATCCAGTTTACTCCACTTGGAATTTTATATCACTTTTTTTAGGTAAAATTAAAACCAAAAAATATGATAAACATACTTGACTACAAACCTGAATACAGACAATATTTTGAGGAATATAACATGGAATGGATTCAAAACTATTTTACCATTGAACCAACCGATCAATATGTCCTCGAAAATCCAGAAGAGGCAATCCTAATGAAAGGAGGTAAAATATTATTCGCTGAATATAATGGAAGTATTATCGGAGCAGTGGCACTGATGAAGATTAGTGATGACATCGTTGAGTTAACAAAAATGGCCGTGGGTAAGCAATGGCGAGGCCTAGGTGCCGGAAGACTAATATGTACTAGTGCCATTAGAGAAGCTAAGAATATGAAGTTTCACAAGATCATCCTTTATTCCAATACCCGTCTTGAGCGGGCAATAGATTTGTACAGGAAGTTGGGGTTTCATGAACTTCCCTTAGAGGAAGGTATTTATCAAAGAGCAAATATCAAAATGGGGATGGAATTAATTTAGCCAATATGGAACTAAAGGGCGTTCCCTTTTGCTTTGGGCTTCAAACAACCTTATATCCAAAAACTTACCATTTTCCCATAATACATATACTGAACGAAGGCCATAAATAGCAATTGTTACCTTAGTAAGGCATACCTTTTATTTATAGGCGTTTGCCACATCCTCCAACATTCCGTTCAATTGTTTCTTGTTGAACCATTTCCCACGGACAATTACACCGTTAATAGTTCTGGTATTGTTTATGTTATCCAGAGGGTTCTTGGCCAATAATACCATATTGGCATTTTTGCCGATCGAAATAGTACCTTCTGTAGAAATTGTATTTAGGTAACGTGCCGGAGCTACTGTGCTACTGAGCAAAACCTCATAAGGACTGATTCCGGCCTGCTGTAAAAGCTCCAATTCCCTATGGAGGGAAAAACCTACTACGACCATTCCATAGGTATCACTGCCTGAGATTAAATTTACACCATTATCGGATAATATTTTAACAAACTTCTTCATCCATGAGAATTGATCCTTGAAAAGATCTGGTGCTTTTATTCCGTTAAAAGTTTTATTTCTAAGTTTTCTATAATCATTTTTCTCGGTTAGAAAATTATCCCGTTGTTCATTAGCCACGTATAATGATAACGTATCCGTCTTATATTCCTCAAATTTCTGATCGTTCAAACAGTTATTGATAAATTCAAATACAGTCAAGGTGGTTCCCAAATAAATTCCACTTTGCTTTATTTGGCGGGCAACTGCCTGAAGACCCGAAACATTTTTCTCCATTAATGGCATTCCATCCATTTCATCATTTAGGTAAACAAACTCCTCAATATGTTCGATTGAATTCATTCTCAAGGAATATTCCAGAGGGAGATGTCGCTGTGCATGACCAATTACAGGTAATTTAAATTTTTGCGACTCCTGCAATAATTTCATGTAAATGGAATCCGTTAAATTATCCGCTATTTTTAAAAAATCAAAGCCTGTTTCTACATGCTGTCCTACCAATTCGGTAACGTCCAATTTAGTGCTAAGGTCCGATTTGGTCAGATAAGGACCAGTGGTAAAATAATTGGGAACAATAAGTTCACCGGATTTAGACCTATTTCTAATATCAATATGGTCTTGCCCTGAAAACTGAGCCATATTTCTAACGGTCGTGATCCCATTGGCAATGAAAAGCTTAAAGTCACTTACAATGTCATCACTTCGAAAATGATAATGCATTTCTGCCAATCCGGGGATAAGAAACTGTCCGGATCCATCAATGATCTCAAATCCCTCATTCTTCATTGGAACTGAAGCCTTTTCAATAGAGATTATCTTACCATCTTTGACCCATACCCTATGCTCCTGAAGTATGGTATCCTTGGACATGGGAATTACATTTACATTATCAATGCACAAGACTTCAGAATTTTGTCCCTTGGTATTTGAGCAAATGAGAAGGAGTACTGCAATAATATAGAACTTCATAGAATATAATATAAGTCAAATAATCAGTTCAAAATATGTGTTGGATATAAGTCTTAACAAAAATATAAAAAAAACCATCTTTTTATACACATAGGTATTATTTTAATACATTTGCTAAAAAAAGTACATATATAATGTCAAAAGCGGAAAGAACCAAGAGATATATTATTAGAAAATCCTCTGTACATTTTAATAAGAAGGGCTACGCTGGGACTTCCTTGAGGGATATCACTGAATTGACAGGATTGACCAAGGGTAGTATATATGGTAATTTTGAAAATAAGGAGGCAGTGGCCCAGGCAGTATACAGGTATAATGCAAAAAATATTGGAAATCAACTTTTAAGTGTTGTTCAAAATTGCAAGGGTGGAGCCAAGGAAAAAATTGTTGCCATATTGGATTACTATAGGGATAACTGGGAAGATTTCAGTAAGGCAGGTGGGTGCCCCTTGTTAAATGCGGCTACCGAGGTAGACGACACACTGCCTAAATTAGTAGTGGACGTAAGAAATTCGTTCAAGGGATTTACAAAAATGTTCGAAAACATTATATCGGAAGGAATGGAGGAAGAAGTATTTAAAGAACAATTGAACGTGGGGAAATTGGCTTCAACAATGGTCATACTGATCGAAGGAGGAGTCCTGCTGGCTAAGACCATGGACAACCGCGACTTTCTCGAAATAGCTTTTAACAGGATAGAAGGTATTATAGAAAATGAAATGAAAATGTAATATTTTTTTTAATTAAAAATATACCTAAGTGTATATTTTTGATGTAATTGTCAGATACATGTATATAATTTTATCAAATAATCAATAATATTTAATTAATAGAAGTTATGAGTAGGTTAGAATTATTAAAATCCTTCGTTGGTCAGGAGTTCAGGGTATCGCCATCACCACTAATGCGCTGGTTAAATCCCACTATCATTAGTGCCCAAAAAGGAAACCTTGTGTTCCAATATCAAGTAAGGCCAGAATGGTTAAACCCAATAGGAAACTTGCATGGTGGAATAACCGCTGCAATAATAGATGACATCTTGGGAGCGACAATGTTTTCACTTGATGAACCCTCTTTTTTTACGACAATAAACAATGTTATAGATTATTTTTCCGTAGCAAAACCTGATCAAATCATAATCGCGGAAACATTTATTGTTAAACTAGGCAAACAATTTGTCAATGCCGAATGTAATATATGGAAC
The DNA here is from genome assembly GCF_018860365.1 of Arenibacter algicola. Lineage (GTDB taxonomy): Bacteria > Bacteroidota > Bacteroidia > Flavobacteriales > Flavobacteriaceae > Arenibacter > Arenibacter algicola_B. The sequence goes on along the minus strand of NZ_JAHKPO010000014.1, from coordinate 690,177 downwards.
AATGAAAGAACCAGGCTCATTGCCAAGGGAAAATCAAACTTTTTTAAAACTGAAACCAACGATGGGACAATCCCACATATCCAGATGGATATGAACGTAAATCAAAATATCAATAATGGCATCAACAATTAAAGAAAGGGTAGAGCAGGCCGGATTGACCTTGCCAACTCCCCCGGTTCCCGGTGGAAATTATTCCCCTTTAACAATTAGGGGAGGTATTGGATATGTGGCAATACAGTTTCCAATCAAGGATGGCGTTTTCTACTATCAGGGCAAACTTGGAAATGAGCTATCAACCAATGACGGATACTTGGCCATGCAAATTTGCGCACTTAATGTCTTGGCCATAATCAATGAACACGTTGCATATGATAAATTGGAAGGCATAAACCACATCTATGCTTACTACAGGAGTGCCAAAGACTGGGACGACGCTCCATTGGTTGTAAATGGGGCCTCAGACTTGTTCAATAAGGTCTTGCAGGATAAGGGAGTGCACAGTAGGTCCTTGTTAGGAATCAAAAGTTTACCTAAGAGTTTTGGTGTTGGACTGACAGCTACATTTACAATTTTAAAATAACAAACGGATAACGGTTAATAGGACCGGGCGCTAAACGATCAATGCTAAAAGAAGCAATAAGTATTGTATCTGATGCTTTATAGCAAGTCCAATCCTTTAAGGGCGAAAATCAAAATTGGCCGGTTCAGCTATATCCATACCAACATCCGCTTTTAAAAGATTGGAGTATACTCATTCAGAATCAGTAAAAAATAGAGAATTAATAATTATTCAATCAATGGAAAATACATTCGATACAATCGTCATAGGATCTGGACCCGGCGGCTATGTTGCTGCCATTAGATCTGCGCAATTGGGAAAGAAAGTTGCGCTAATTGAAAAATACCCTGTATTGGGAGGAACATGTACCAATGTCGGTTGCATCCCGTCAAAAGCATTGCTGGATAGCTCCGAACACTACCATGATGCCACCACGAAGTTCAATGAGTTTGGAATAGAAATTACGGACATCACACTTAATTTCCCAAAGTTTATCCAAAGAAAAAATGAAGTTGTCCAATCCAACAACAGGGGCCTTGAGTACTTGATGAAAAAAAATAAGATAGTTGTATTCGAAGGTGTCGCTTCATTTATTTCTAAAAATCAAATTAGATTAAAAAAAGATCAGGGAGAAGAAATATTGGTATTTCACAACGCTATTATTGCCACAGGTTCCAAGCCAGCCTCTATTAAAAATATTGCACTGGACAAGGACCGGATTATAAGTTCAACAGAAGCGTTGTCATTTAGGGTACAGCCCAAATCCATGATTATTATCGGTGGCGGGGCAATAGGGGTAGAGCTGGCTTCAGTTTATGCTCGAATCGGTACCGAAATAACGATAATAGAATATGAGGATTCCCTTTTGCCCAATATGGACAAGGACCTTGGAAAGGCTTTATTTAGAAAGTTTAAAAAAGATAACATTCAAGTCTACCTGGGGGCGAAAGTCATCAGTGTTCAAAACCTGGAAAATAGAACACTTGTAAAATTCATAAACGCACATGGACAGGAAGAAGAAAAAATATCCGACTATACCATGCTTGCGGTAGGACGCATACCTTATACCAAAAATTTGGGATTAAAAAAAATTGGCATTCAAACCGATAATAAAGGCTTTGTTTTGACCAATGAGAAGCTTCAGACCAACATCCCAAACATTTATGCTATCGGTGATGTAATAGGAGGGGCTATGTTAGCACATAAGGCAGAAGAAGAAGGAACATTCGTTGCAGAAACCATTGATGGTCAAAAACCCTTCTTGGACCATAATTCCATCCCTAATGTAGTTTATACTTGGCCCGAAATTGCCTCAGTGGGTTTGACAGAACAAGAGCTGACAAAAAAGAATATTGATTTCAAAACATCGAAAATTCCCATTGCCGCGTTTGGCCGTGCACGCGCTGCTGGTGAAAAAGACGGTTTCGTTAAGGTTTTGGCGCATCCAAAATATGGTGAAATATTAGGTGTTCATATTTTTGGTCCGAGAGCAGCTGATATCATCAGTTTGGGTGTAACTGCTTTGGTTTATGAAATTACAGATCTTGATATGACCAATATTCCCTATCCACATCCTAGTTATACCGAGGCCATAAAAGAAGCCTTTCTGGAAGTTTCTGGTAAAGGGACTATAAACCTTTGAGTTCAGCAGTTTAATGTATTCTGGATTAGATGTAATAATAAATGAACATTTCTCGCCAACAACTGAATTATCAAATTGAAAATTGTTCAATAAGACCCGATCCATCTATAGTCCGGTAGGGCATTAAAATCGTAATGTACTATCAGGAGTTCAAGTCCATTGAATTAAAGGGAAACCAATTTAATTTCAAGACGGCAATCTACACCATTACACAATATATTAATGCACCAAAGGAAATTTTAGAAAACAAAAATCACAATTTAAAATGAAGATAGAAATTAGGGCACATTCCGACAACTGGAAAAGGGAGTTTGAGGAAGAACGCTTGGTTTTACAAGATATTTTTCAGGATGAAATTAGAGTAATTGAGCACATAGGAAGTACCTCCGTTCCCCAATTAAGGGCAAAACCTGTTATCGACATTTTTCTAGCCGTATCCAATTTACGTGGTATGTCGTATTACAAGAACAAGCTCAAAAAGTTTAATTACAGATATTCCCGAACAGATATGGCCAACAGGCATTTATTCTCCAAATATACGGCAGAGGAAGTTTGGACCCATAATTTACATATATTACCTTATGACGAGAATTTTTATTTAAGAAACGAATTATTATTTCGGGATTATTTAAGAAATAATCCCGAATATGTCTTCAAATATTCAGTGCTAAAAGAACAATTGGCCATAATAAATTACCAGACAATTGAAGATTACACAAAGTTGAAGTCGCAGTTCATCCAATCGGTAGTCGACAGGGCACTAATTGAAAAAGGAATACAGAAGCGAGTACCATTATTGGACCCAATTAATCGGTCCACTTAAACCATACTTCATCCTTTGCGAAGCAGTCAAGATTTTTAAATTAATTATTATATGGGAACCGCATAAGTATTCTTTATATCACCCATAACAAAAGTACTATGGGCACTGCCAATATTCTTTATACTGCCAAGATGGTTCAATACAAAATCCTGATAGTGCTTCATATCCTTGACCATCACCTTTAGCAAGAAATCATAATCCCCCGAAACATTATAACACTCGGTAACCTCCTTGATAGCTACAATATCCTTTACGAATTTGTTGCCAATTTCCCTGGTGTGCTGTTTAAGGGTAATATTGCAAAATACCGTAAGACCTTTATCCAGCTTCTCGGCATCAAGAACCGCTACATACTTTTTTATATAGCCATTTTTCTCCAATCGCTTGATCCTCTCGAAAACTGGTGTAGTCGACAAATTCACCTTATTGGCCAAATCCTTAGTGGTCAGGTTGGAATTGTTTTGTAATAATTTTAGAATCTGTATATCGATCTTGTCCAAGTCACTCATAGAATATTTTTCTTTTATTTAATCTTCACTTGTATCTGTTAGAATTATATTCTAATCAATAAGTATAACACAGTGTAAAATTTCAAATATGGTCATAAATATAGAATATTAAAACAAAAATATAAGCTTTGCCGAGAATTATGAAATCTAAATAAAATGAAGACAAACCTTTTAGGCTTTCCAAGAATAGGGGCCAACAGAGAATTAAAAAAGTCCTTGGAAAAATATTGGAACGGAGGTATTAATGTACAGGAATTAATACAGGCCGGTACAATCATCCGTGAGGAAAACTGGAGAACTATGCAATTGTCCGGTACAGATTTAATTCCTTCCAATGATTTTTCCTTTTACGACCAAGTATTGGATGCCACTATGACCTATGGCTGTATTCCTGAGAGATATTCAGAGATCAAAAAAGACAAATCGGATCTGGATCTTTACTTTGCCATGGCTAGGGGCTTTCAAAAAGATGGATACGACGTTACGGCTATGGAAATGACCAAGTGGTTCGATACCAACTATCATTACATTGTTCCGGAGTTCCAAAAGAATCAACAGTTCCACCTAAATTCCACCAAAGTAATCACTGAATACAAGGAGGCCCTTTCCCTAGGCATATGGACCAAACCCGTGCTGATTTCACCGTTTACCTATTTATATCTTGGAAAAGAAAAAGAAGAAGGGTTCCACCGTTTGGACCTGTTGGAATCTTTATTGCCTGTATTTTATGAACTGTTGGAGCAATTATACTCTGCAGGAGCAGAATACATTCAACTGGATGAGCCATGTTTAGCTTTAAACCTAAAAGACAAAGAGCGCAATAAGCTAAACGACCTTTATAATTCCATTGCATTAAAATTTCCTCACTTAAAAATAATTCTGACCAACTACTTTGACTGCTATGGCGACAATTTAGAAACTGCGCTGCAACTTCCGGTGCATGCATTGCACTTGGATCTAGTGAGATGTCCATTACAATTGGATGACATTTTGGAGTCGACATTGTACACTGGAAAACAGATACTTTCCTTAGGGGTAGTGGATGGCAGAAATATTTGGAGAAACAACTTTGATGCCTCCCTTAAATTGATAGACAAGGCCCAACAATGTTTGGGCAAGGACAAGGTTTGGATTGCCAGTTCCTGTTCATTTTTGCATACACCATACGATCTGGCCCAAGAAAACAATGAAGAGAGTCTGCCAAAAATAGTTAAACAATGGATGGCCTTCTCAAAGCAAAAGCTTAGGGAATTGGCAGTCCTAAGCCAATTGGCATCTGATATTCCAACGGAGGAAGCTGCCATTGAACTGGTCAAGAACAGACTCCTTTTTATAGAAAAAAAGAACTCAGAATTGGTTCATCACGCGCCGACCAAACAAAGAGTCGGATCATTGACGGATGCATGGAGCAAGCGCAACAACAACTTTAGTATCCGCCAAAAAAAGCAAAAACAGGATTTAAATCTTCCAATATTTCCCACAACCACCATTGGATCATTTCCACAGACACAAGAGGTTAGAAGTTGGCGCAGTAGACTCAAAAGAAATGAGATAACCCAAAAGGAGTATGATGACTTTATAAAAAGGGAAACCGAAAATACGATCCGTTTTCAGGAAGATATAGGATTGGACGTGCTGGTTCACGGCGAATTCGAAAGAAATGACATGGTAGAGTATTTTGGGGAGAGACTTAAGGGATTTGCGTTTTCGGCTAAAGGATGGGTACAAAGTTATGGTAGTCGATGTGTAAAACCACCCATAATATATGGGGATGTGCATAGGGAAGTACCAATGACAGTCGAGTGGACCTCTTACGCCCAATCCTTGACAAATCAGCCCGTAAAGGGCATGCTCACTGGTCCTGTGACCATATTGCAATGGTCCTTTGTAAGGGATGACCAACCCAGGTACACAACCTGTAAACAAATAGCTTTGGCCATTAGGGATGAAGTCATGGATCTGGAAAAAGCAGGAATAAAGATCATACAAATTGATGAACCGGCTATAAGGGAAGGGCTCCCCCTAAGACAAGAGTATTGGAACTCCTATTTAGATTGGGCCGTAGAATGTTTCCGGGTGGCTTCAAGTGGAGTAAAGGATAGTACACAGATCCACACCCATATGTGCTATTCCGAGTTTAATGATATAATACAAAACATTGCGGATATGGATGCGGATGTAATTACCATAGAAACCTCTAGATCCGAAATGGAATTACTGGACGCCTTTGTCCAATTCAAATATCCCAATGAAATCGGACCTGGGGTATATGATATCCATTCATCCAGAGTACCGGACATGAAGGAAATGGAACAATTATTGAAAAAGGCTGCTAAGCTTTTACCAATAGATAATTTATGGGTCAATCCGGATTGTGGCTTAAAGACAAGGGACTGGCCAGAAACAAAACTGGCCTTGGTCAGCATGGTGCAGGTGGCGAAGAAAATGCGGGTCGAGTACTAGACCGATTATTTCATATTAATTTGGAATCTAATATAAGGGACGGTCCCAGTTGGCCCGTCCTTTATATTTTGCACATATCGGACAAAAAGCATTCTACTCTATTCATTTGAAATTACCGATTGGGATTTGGATACAATTTCCTGTATAATATCGTCCAGTTCAATTGCAGAGGTATATATATGATCGAGCATTGGTTTTTTTTCATTCTCATCGAGCAAACCTTCGCGGAACAAATCCACCACACCCATCAATCGTGCTAATGGGGCTCTAACGACATGTGATTGCGTCCAAGCTATTTCCCTTAGTTTGTCATTTTGTTTTTGAATGGCAAATTCACTGTGTTGTTTATCACTAATATCCCTAATGTACAATGACAAGTTGTTTTCCGAGGGATAGGCACTGACCTCCAACCATTTATTGAAACTTGAGAAATAATCCTGAAAGTAGATCGTATTTCCAGAATATATCGATTTATAGTATTTCAGAAATGCTTTGGAATCGATGTGGTTTTCCATTACGTTCCACAAGTTCTTGCCCATTATATCATCCTTTTCTACCATCAATACTTTCTCTGCGACGCTGTTCCAATACGTAACCGTCCAATTATGGTCCACAGAAATAAAGGCATCACCAATGCTTTCGAGGATATTGTTCTTTTCTTCATTGGTTTTTTCAATTTGCAATTGGGTCGACTTCAAATCTGTGATGTCCTGAACGGTGCCCTCAAGTTTTGTATAATTACCGTCGGGTCCATTAATCGGTTGCCCCACATGCTGTATCCATTTTATGGAGTTGTCGGGCAGTGTAATCCTATAGACAACCTCATACTTCCTTTTTTGTAAAATGGCCTTATCATTTTCACTTGTCAGCACATCCTTGTCTTCAGGATGGATGGTGTCCTTAAAAGTTTCAAAACTAAAGTTAAAAGTTTCTGGATTTCTTCCCCAAATTTTATAGAACTCATCTGAACAAACAAAGGATAAATCAATCGGATCAACACTCCAATAGCCCAGTTTCGCAATTGTAGTTGCACTCTTGAGCTTAAGTTCCGATTGTTTAAGGTTGTTTAAATATGCTTCCCTGTCGGTCACGTCATTACAGGTGACTAGAATACATTTAATTTGATCCAAAACCAAGTGCTGTCCAACAATTTCCATTTTTACCAATTCCCCGTCTTTCTTTTTATGGGTGTATATTCCGGATTTCATGGTCCCTGTCTGAAATTGAAAGTCTTTGACGCCTGCACCAATTTATCTATCTCTTCATTTGGCCTTAGATCTTTTGCTGACATTGTCAGCAACTCTTCTCTAGTATAGCCGTAGAACTGCATCATGGCATCGTTGACATCTACAATTTTGAAACTGTTCGGTTCTAGAATGTATTTGGGGAAAGGACTCGTATTAAAAAGTAGGCGGTGTTTTTCTTCCGAAGCTTTAATTTCCTTATTAATCAGTACCCTTTCAGTTATATCACGGGCATTAATCACAATACCTTGAATCATAGGATCGCCATACAGATCTACCATCAATATCTCTATCCACCTCCAGGAACCGTTTTTGCACCGAAATCTAAATGGCTTGGAAACGAAAGGTTTATTATTGATGAATTTTGAAAAATGATTTGCTGCTTTTCCATTATCCGATTCATGGACAAAACTAAAAATATTTTGGCCGATCAACTCCTCGGATGAATATCCCAGAGCCTTTTCCAATGCCTTATTTACATAAATATAGTTTCCATCAATATCTACTATGGTCAACCAATTATAGCCGGCTTGTAATACCGAAGTATAACCTGGATTTATCAGGTCGATCTGTTCCCAAACCTTCTTTTGGGTGGTAATATCCTGGATTTCCCCATCCAATTCGGTTAATACAGCTTTATCATTTATTCTTGATTCACTTATTTTGATATTCAGGAAAACAATTTCCCCAGATTTATGGACCATTCTACACTCCAATTCTTCCTCCAATAAATTGTTGTTGGGCCAATTCCCAAACCTCTCGATAAATTTTTCCTGATCAAAATAATACACTAACTATCTGCAACCTCCGTTTCTTCCACAAATTCTTCTATATCGATGGTCTTACTTTTTTGGATATTTGCGTTTTCAAAATCTTCCTTTTCTAAAATGACATATGCATCATTCTTTTTAAAACCTTTAACAATATTTTTCCACTCTACTTCTTCACCCGTAATTTCGTTCACACGTTTATATCTTATTCGTGCATTATCATTTTTGTCGAGCATATCTAAATCTAGTGCCCGACTTTCTGATGCCGAATACATTTTTATAGGAATCGAGACAAGCCCAAAACTTACAGAACCATTCCAAACTGATTTCATATTTTTTAGATTATAAATTTGTCGGGTTAATACCCATTATACATCCAAAAATTACAGATTATCCAATATAAGCAAGGATGCAAAAACTTTTTTTAATATCTCATTTGGAAAAAATCTAAGAAAGTGTGATTCCTTTAGAACACTATTTTCCCATTTAAAGTGATATCATTTGATATGATCATTCATAGGGTGAATCCCATAACACCTCGATATATGGAGAATCCGAAAATTAGAGCGGATGTGTTTTTTCTATTGGAACAAGGCGAATTTATTACCTATGCAGATGGAAAGGACAAAAAGGTGCAATTTAAATTACAGGCCATTCACCGGGGTCTTCCTAAACCTACCAAAGAATTTTCTAAGTCTGATCTAGAAACTAATTTCGAGAGAATCTATAGAGAAGCTAGACCTATATTTGAGTAAGATTGCTTAATTATATTATTTGAACCATATAAATTGAGGTTCATAAAGAGTATCTAAGGGTTAGAGTATGATTCCCTCTTAAGTGATAAGGATTACAGATCGGCTATAGACATATTTCCTCCTTGATGCTTGGAATCGGGCCAATTGACTTTGGCGAATATGAATTTGTATGCATTTGGCCTATTCAAGGGAAGTAATTCGTTATTTGCTAGACACAAACATTTAAAACAAATTTTCTAACATAAAAGTCAAAAGTTTTGGAATAAGGGAAAGATTACTTTGCCCTAAAAGCAAAAAAAATTACTCCGCAACCTAAATTTAGAGAAAAGAATTCTCAAGTTCCGATTACTCAAGTTGACTTTCTGGAGTTTAATAAGCTGGGCAACTTGTTCTAAATTACTCAACATTTCACCCAGCTATGTAATTATGTCATTCTGGAACGTGGCAAACTTATTTCCTGTGGATATGGGGCTCGGTGCGTAATACTCCTATCTTCTTTTAGTCTCTCATGTACTTTATAATCTCTATCACTACCGTTCTCGTATCGAGGGTCTGGAACAAAGGGCATTTTTTCCATCTTGGATATTACTACGGTAGGAAAATGGAAATCGACCTCTACAGTGCCAAGCAGTAGATAGCAGCCCCCACCTTTAAATGGATAATTTTTTAAAGTGGTCGCGAAATGGGCGGTATCGAAGTAATCCCCATTACTGTCTATCCAGGTCCCGAAATACATGTTGCCATTCATGGTGGGCACTTGCTTTGTAGATACCAGATAGGCCAACATGCGTACCGTTTTTTTATAATTATCAAGCAGTTGGTTGTTCATTACATCCCCGCGATACTTTGTTTTTAAGAGCTCAAAAGGAGAGAGCGATACCGAAAATCCGAGTATCTCTATTTCATCGAATGCATCCTCGAAAATATTGCGCTCCATAACCGGAAATGTATATTCTTGTATTGGCTCCTCTATGAGTAGCATAGGTGACTTCGAAACCTCCCCAGATTCCAACATTTTGGCAATAATTATAAGGTCGCTTTTCGGTTTACCGGTAAACCGAAAAGCACCAACAAATATCAAAGTTTGTAAGGTCTCACCGCCGATGGCTGTTCGCGATAGGAAATTTTCCAAGGAAGTAAAGCCGCCATTCGCCTTTCTTTCCTCAACCAACTGGACTGTTAATTTTTCATCCATAGATTTTATAAGACCGAATCCAAGATAGATATCCTCGCCCTTCAGACAAGTCTGTAGTTCGCTATTGTTCACACAAGGTACATGCACGGTACCACCAGAACGCTTTGCTTCATGGACATAAATTTCCGTACGGTAAAAACCACCACCATTATTTATGGCACAGACCATAAATTCAATTCCGTAGTAGGTTTTAAGGTAGAGGCTTTGATAACTTTCTACCGCATATGACGCGGAATGTGCCTTGCAAAAGGAGTACCCCGCAAAGCTTTCGATTTGCCTAAAAACTTCCAAACTTAATTGTTCGTCATGGCCACGTTTTTTACAGGATTCAAAGAACTTATATTTTAAACTTTCAATCTCTTTTTTAGAGCGCGATTTACCACTTATGGCTCTTCGTAAAATATCTCCGTAGGTTGGTTCAAGACCCCCATAATGAAGGGCGATTTTTATTACATCCTCCTGATATACCATTATTCCATAAGTATCGCCTAAAAACTCTTCAAATACTTCATGGAAATACTCAAAGCAATTGGGGTTATTGTGGCGAAAAATATACTCTTTCATCATACCACTTTTCGCTACCCCTGGGCGAATAATGCTAGAAGCTGCCACCAAGGTCTGATAATCATTACATTTTAATCTTCTAAGAAGCCCACGCATAGCTGGGCTTTCTATATAAAAACAACCTAAGGTGTTTCCATTTTGTAGGTTGCTATTGCATTGGATATCGACCTTAAAGGAATTGACCTGTTCAATAGCAATGCTGATACCCTTGTTCTCTTTAACCAGTTCTACTGTATCGGCTATAGTTCCCAATCCTCGTTGGCTTAGAATATCGAACTTCTCGAACCCGATATCTTCGGCAATGTGCATATCAAATTGAACGATTGGAAAGCCCTTCGGCTTTATCTCTAAGGCAGAGAAATTAGTTATCGGTTCTTCAGATATTATTACACCACAAGCATGCATACTTCTTTGATTTGGAAATCCCAAAAGCATAGCACCAAGAGTGGCCACACGATCAACGACCGAATCCGTTCCGCCAGATTGCAAACCCTTGTTGGACAACTGGTCCAGCTCTGTTTTTTGCAGACCATAGACTTTGCCCAATTCACGCATTATAGAACGATGTTTAAATTCTACAATTGTCCCACAGAATGCTACGTGGCCCGGAGAGAATCTCTTGAATATATAATCAAGGATTTCATCCCGTTCTTGCCAAGACCAATCTATATCAAAATCGGGAGGGCTTTTTCTATTTTCGTTTAAAAAACGCTCAAAATATAAATCAAGTTCAATGGGGCAGATATCCGTAATTCCAAGGGCATAGCTTACAATACTATTCGCACCGCTTCCTCGTCCAACATGCATAAATCCTCTACTTTGACTATATCTTATAATATCCCATGTAATCAAAAAGTATCCTGTAAAGTTAAGTTCGCCTATAACCTTAAGCTCCTTTTTCATCCGGACTTTAGCATCCTCGTTCTTTGCGCCATAACGCCTTACAATTCCATCCTCGGCCAACTGACCCAACAGTAACATATCCCCGGACTTACTGCCTGTGTACAGTTTTTTATTTCTAGGTACCGTAAAGTCGAATGTGAAATTACAGCGTTCGGCCAACTTCTCCGCATTGCGGATAATACCAGAATATCTAGAAAACTGATCCTCTAGAGTATGCGTAGTATCCATAACCTCCGAAGGATGGCAATGGGCATCCTTCGGTAACTGTGATAACAAAATGTTATGGTCGATACATCTCAGCGTTTTATGAAGCTTGAATTCGTCATCGCTACGAATGGTCACGGATTGAAACGCTACAGTTTTTCTTAGTAATTTTTGATATATCGGTTTAATCAATTGGGTGGTTTCAAATCCATTGACACCAAGAAATTCATTCTTTTCCAAACTTACTGGAGCATTGGATAGCGGATAAATTATAAATGCATTTTTAAATTTCGGGGCTATATTGGGAAGCGGCTTATCGCTGAGATTATAATTTGTCAAGAATTCACAAAGTTCGGCGATTCCCTTTGTGTTCTTTGCAAGGCCGGTATAAAGCTTTTCATCATTATTGCGAAATTCGATACCCACTATGGGTTTAATTTTTTTTGCATCGCACATCCGAATAAAGTCGTAAATACCAGTTACCGTATTGATATCGGTCAGCCCCAAGGTAACCACACCCATTTTTGCTGCTAGGTCTACTAGTTCCTCCAATGGGATTGTGCCGTACCTTAGACTATGGTATGAATGGCAGTTAAGAAACATTTTCATTTGGTCCGGTAATTTTGAAAGGCTGAAGAAGTTCCTACTGCATTCATGCCATATTTGTTCCGTATGGAATCCAATGCATGATATAACGATAGTATTTCACTAGTATCCTCAAACAAGTTGATTTGATGGGATCCCGATACGATATCAGAAAAGCGTACACCGACCTTTACAAGGCGCATTCTTCTATGATATAATTTAAAAAATAATAGCTGTACTTCTTTTTTTAGAATATGGTCCAAGGAAGTGTAGCCTATTTTTGACTGTTTGGTTTCCGTATCAAGGTTGTTATATTTGACCTTGACAATTACCTTTGCGGTCACTAGGTTATCCTGTCTTAGCTTAAAAGCTAATTGTTCCACCATGGCCATTAGTTGAGATTTTATAACTTGGATATCTATACAATCCATGTCAAAATCGTGTTCCTGATAGACCGCTCTCTTTTCTGAATAAGGTTTTACCGGTTCACTATCAATACCGTTTGCATGCTGCCAAATTAAATTGCCCCTTTTTCCCAGCATTTTCTGTAGAACCATCGGTGGCATTTCAGAGACTTTACCTATTTGTCGTATTCCTATTCTTGATAATAATTGGAAAGTAGTGTCACCAATATTGGGCAATCTTTGAATCGGTAATGGATTCAAGAAATTCTGCACTTCTCCCTGCTTTAAAAGTCTTGGCATTTTGGGAGTGGTGCCGACCACTCCAATTTTTGAAACTGTTTTATTGACCGACAACGCCCAGGAAGGGTCAAGGCCAGACATTTTTGAAATCTGTACCGAGAGTTCCTTTGTCCAATCATAACAGCCAAAAAAACGGTCCATTCCGGTAATATCCAAATAGAAGGAATGAATCGATGATTTCTCGACCACCGGGGCATGTTCCTTTATTATTTCGGTAAGCTCCTTTGATTTATTGGTGTATGAGCCATAATCCCCTTTAAGTATGGTCGCATTGGGACATAACCTTTGCGCATAAGCAGTAGGCATCGAAACCCGAACACCAAACCTTGACGCTTCTATAGAGCAGGCGGCAACCGTCCCTCTATTCGTACCACCCCCGATGATAAGGGGCATTCCCTTCAGGGATGAATTTGCCAAACGTTCGCATGCAATGTAATAATCATGCATATCCATATGTACTATCGCTCTTTCCATAGTCAATTATCCATAATCTTCAATTACATATTTGGCTTCCTTAAGCTCCAATTGACCTATTAACCTTTGTTCTGCTTCGTAATAGAATCCCTCTGTTAGCATAGCTTCATATTTGGCCAACCGCTGTGTTATAGTGGTTTTTGACCCATATAATTCAATGCGGCACATCACGGTCTTATCCATTGCATAATAAGCCTCTACTATAACTTGCTCATAATGGTAGTCCGCCATTCTATAGTCAAGTAAAACCTTAATTTCTTCTTCTAAATGTATCAGATTTGGATAGTCCATTTGCTCTATTTTAATAATTATTGGAAAATGTCCAAAATTATGGATTATTTCCATTGATTATAGTATTTTTACGGCACGAAATAAAATTTTAACAAAATGGACTATGTAGTCGTCGATATCGAGACAGCTGGAAAGGGCATTCGAAATAATCGTATTACTGAAATTTGCATCGTTCGTATGAACGAGAACACAATATTGGATAAGTTTACATCATTGGTAAATCCCCAAGTTCGAATTCCCAACTTCATTACAGGTCTGACAGGAATAGATGATGATATGGTACGAACTGCCCCACTCTTCGAAGAGATAGCTGCAAAAATCATAGAAATTACTGAGGATGCCGTGTTCGTTGCGCATAATGTAACCTTTGATTATTCGGTGCTACGCTCTGAATTTCGATACCTAGGTTATAACTACAGTCGCCAAAGACTCTGTACCGTACGACTCGCGAAAAAATTAATGCCGGGAATGTTATCGTATAGCCTGGGACGCCTCTGTTCGACCTTGGGAATTCCACTCGTCAACCGACATAGGGCCGAAGGCGATACTGATGCTACCGTCATATTATTTCAGCGTCTGATGAGCCTAGATGACGGGGGTATCGTGTTCGATTCTTATTTAAATTCAAGAAAGACCACCTTGGCTCCGAATATCGATAGGGAGATTTTAGAGGGCCTTCCGCAGCGTCCTGGTGTCTATTATTTTAAGAACAGACATGATAAGATTATATACGTAGGTAAGGCCATCCGAATCAGGGAAAGGGTGCTCAGTCATTTCTATGATAAAAAAAATAAGGAATACGACCTTTGTCAAGCGACCGCAACCATAGACTTTCTAGAAACTGGAAATGAACTTATCGCATTGCTTCTGGAAGCGGATGAGATTCAGAACCATTATCCGATGTTCAACGTTACTCAAAAGAAACTAAGGGCACCCTATTGTATAATACATTACATAAACAGAAAAGGTATCATCCAATTTGCAATCGATAGAAAAACCGCAGCTGATTTGGGAGCCGTTACATTTTACAGGCGTGAGGAGGCTGTTGCCAGATTAAGGCAAATCTGTGAGGAATTTACCCTATGTCCGCGGTTTACTGCGCTACAAAGCAGTAAGGAGGGTTGCTCCCATTATGAAATCAAAGATTGCCACAAGGTCTGCGAGGGAAAAGAGTCCGTGGCAATTTATAACATTCGAGCCAAACGGGCTATTTCCGAGCTTCATAAGAACAGGGATAATTATGCCATTATCTGTAAAGGCCGTACGCAGGAAGAACATAGTTTTGTCTTGGTCAAGGACAGCATATATCAAGGATACGGCTTTTTCGACAGAGATCAGGGCATTGAAGGTCTTGATGATTTGGAGACGTTCTTAACAGCTAGAAAAAACACGTATCATACCATGCGTATCATTAGCAGTTATTTGAATGCCAACCCTAAATCCATTAAATTAGTGGTGCCACAGGAGTTTGTCCACTGATGGTCTTTCTCTTGAATTTAATGTTATACTTATCCTCGCTGCGTTAAAACAATTTTTTATAAGAGCATCTTGTGTAATCAAATAATTTTAAGTTTGAAGAGCTCCCCAGTATTCGATGATTAACGGTAATTTTAATTTAGTACTACTATGAACATTCCAGATACACTTAACGATGGGCAAAGAAAAGCGGTCGAATTCGATGGCGGACATCTGCTGGTACTAGCTGGTGCTGGAACAGGAAAAACAAAAACTATAATTGCGCGGGCAGCATATCTTATACAATCAGGAATAGACCCATCGAAAATACAGATACTCACATTCACCAAAAAGGCTGCGAACGAAATTGTCGAAAGGGTCAAAGCAACATTACCGCAATCCGATGGAAACTCTCTAGGCGGTGCTACTTTTCATTCTTGGTGCAACCAATTGATCGTGCGCTTTCCGAATTTATTCGGCGCAGCAGCGTTTACAGTTATAGACCCAGATGATCAGCTTAGTATTATGAAAATGGTATGTGGAAACCAGAATCTCGATTTCGGAAAACTTCGAATAAAACCGCAACAACTTATCGATTTATATTCCTTGGCCCGAAATACAAAAAAAAGTTTAACGGAAAGTTTGCGGATTAAACTCTTTAAGAATAAGAAGGACGCCGACACCGACTTTGAGATCTCCACAATAAAACCACATGTCGAAAATATTTTAAGGGCATATCAATTTAAAAAAAGGGAACAACGATATCTGGATTATGATGACCTGCTGTTGGTTGTTTCCACACAGTTGCGAACTAACCCTGAAGCGCGAACCATTCTAGCACAACATTTGGATTATCTACTAGTGGATGAAATGCAGGATACCAATCCGTTACAATGGGAGCTGTTGGACCCGTTTGTCAGCATTTGTAAGTTATTTTGTGTTGGTGATGATGCGCAATCTATTTATTCTTTTCGTGGAGCCGATTTTAAGAACGTACATCTTTTCAAGGAAAGGGTCCCGGATTCCGAGGTCTACAAATTGGAAAAAAACTATCGCTCTACTCAGGAGATTTTAGATATATCCAATTGGTTATTGGAAAAGTCTCCGATAAACTATGATAAGAAATTACAATCGATTCGCGGTTCTGGAGAGTTGCCACGGCTTGTAAATGTTAGTGACGAATGGCAAGAGGCCAATTGGGTTGCAGACGAGATATTAAATAATTTCACACATCAGGACCGCACATTCTCTGACCATTTGGTATTGGCCCGGTCTCAATATTACTCCAAATCACTTCAGGCCGTTTTCATTCGAAGGAAGATTCCATATGTCACCTATGGTGGGCGTAAGTTCATGCAGGCCGCGCATATCAAAGATTTGGTCTCTCTGCTACGAATTGTAAATAATCCATATGACGAAATTGCATGGATGCGGTTTTTGACCTTTCAAGAGGGAGTCGGGGAAGTTCGGGCATCGCGAATACTTCAACAGGTCATAGAAAATGTTGAAAAGGATGATATTCCGAATATTCTTCAAAATGCCATGCCAGGAGTGGATGGTAGCAAAATAGCCAAGCTTTACGAATCGATAAAATCCAAAAGCGATGTAGGTGAAATGGTAGATACCGCATATGAAGCAATGTCGTTAGGTCTGGCATTTCGATATAGGCGTGATTGGAACGAAAAAAGGAGAGGGGATTTTCCAGTTCTTAAATTACTGGCAAAAAGTTATCCGACCCTTGGCGAGTTTATTGGAGAAGGTCTTCTAGATAATTCTGAAAATATGAACGGTATGAATGTTCTTAGTGAGTCTAAGCTAATTACTGCAGAGAACAAAGACCATGTTATTATATCAACTATCCATTCAGCCAAAGGCTTGGAGGCGGATGTC
Source organism: Arenibacter algicola (assembly GCF_018860365.1). Taxonomy (GTDB): domain Bacteria; phylum Bacteroidota; class Bacteroidia; order Flavobacteriales; family Flavobacteriaceae; genus Arenibacter; species Arenibacter algicola_B. Next base: position 673,147 of record NZ_JAHKPO010000014.1, on the reverse strand, counting down.
TGTATTGTGTTAAACGTATCCCCAAAAGCATTTCCATCAGCATGGTCATTGGATAATCTTGCTGAAATCGAAGAAGATAGACGCGTTCTATATGTTGCCATGACACGTGCAAAGAACAGATTGATTCTAACCCGAAATACAGCCTCAATTTCTGCGGTGCACCAGCGGGCAATACCGATCATTAAGGATTCCAAGACCGACGATGCCGATACGTATTTCCTTAATGACCTTCCTGATAACTTAGTGGAACAATTAGTTGTTGAACACAAATTTGGAAAGGTCAGTGATGCCGCTTCACCAAATAAGATTGACTTGTCCTCTGGGATGGATTTTAGCTAAATTCAATATCCTTGTTCCGCGAGAACTGTAAAATAAAAATCTTCACGAGTTAACTATATCATACTTATTATAAGAAGAATATAAGTGCTATTAGTACAACAGGGGTAAACGAAAAAAATGACATCCACAGATTTCTCAAGAAAAATAAAGTCCATAAATATGATAATTTGTGAACAGTATTTCAAGGACGGAAAACTTTCAGTGAAAGAAATATGCGAACGTGTTGAGATTTCAAGGGCAACATATTACAAGGGTTTAAGATATAGAGTACATAAAGTAAAATTGTGGCTCTATCAAACAAGAGAATAATTTTATATAAGCTAAATAACCAAAAGTAAAAATGAAGCTAACATATACAATAATATTCCTAATCTGTATATCTAATTGCCTAGAGGCTTTAGGTCAGGGTGAAGATGGAGATGAAAGAATTTTTTTTAATTCTATCGTTTTTCTCAAAGATTCAGTAGTAAAGAAGGAAAACAATTATGAAATATACATTAAAGAAATCTCATCTGGGAAGATAAAACCTTTTAAATATGCCGTGACAGGGTCAGGATTTTTTGTAAGTAAGGACCTCGACACCTATCTAGTAACGGCTAATCATGTGGCCAATCAAATTTCCTTAGAAGGAGAAATTTACTTTCAAAATATAAATAATGAAAAAAGAACTCTTAAATTAGAAAAGCTGGCCGATAAAAATTCTAGTTGGATTTCACATCCAATCGCAGATGTATTGTAAGCTTCCCTTAAAACCGAACTGTTTAAAAGTAGAATAATAATCTTAATTTTAAACAGTATGAGAAAGAGCAAATTTTCACCCACGCAGATTGCAAAGATTTTAAAGGAGTTCGATAATGGTAAGAGTGTGGACCAGATCAGTCGTGAGCATGGCGTCAGTTCCGCTGCTTTTTACAAGTGGCGCTCTAAATATGCAGGCATGAATTCCAAGGAACTCAAACGACTTAAAGAGCTTGAGGAGGAGAACCGTAAACTCAAACAGATGTATGCGACCTTGGCACTGGATCATCAGATGGCAAAAGAGATCATTGAAAAAAAGCTCTAAAGCCTTGCCGTAAAAGGACGATGACCAAGGAGCTTATTCATTACGGCATCAGTAGGGCGTGCCGTGTATTGAATATGAGTAAGAGCGTTTACTATTACAAACCTTTGCCAAAAGACGATACCGAGATAGAAGAGGCATTACAACAAAAAGCGAAGGAACACTCAGAGGAAGGCTTTTGGAAGTCTTATGACCGTTTACGCAATGAAGGCAGACCATGGAACCATAAACGTGTCCATCGTGTGTACAAGGCCCTTGGACTGCCTTTGAGAAGAAAGATAAAGAAACGCTTACCTGCAAGGATAAAGGAACCCTTGGAGGTCCCCGATGAACTAAACCATACCTGGAGCATGGATTTTGTAACCGATGTTTTGGAGAACAAGAGACGCTTCAGATCATTTAACGTCATCGATGATTTTAAACGGGAAATACTTCATATAGAAGTTGATTTTTCTTTGCCCAGCAACCGCATTGTCTGGGTATTGAACCATCTTATCAATAAAAGAGGAAAACCAAAGAAGATCCGAATGGATAATGGACCGGAGTTCATAGCCCATTTAACGAACGATTGGAGCCAGATGCATAAAATTGAATTCAAATATATCCAGCCGGGCAAGCCGACCCAAAATGCTTTTGTTGAAAGATTCAATGGTAGTTATCGGCGCGGGGTCCTCAATAAATATATATTTGAGGATATCGACCAGGTAAGGGAGCAAACACAGATCTGGATGAACGATTACAATCATCACAGGCCCCACGATGCCCTAGGTAAAATACCACCAGTAAAATATGCGAAACTTAATTCTTTTGGGACTAGTCCCAAAAGAATTAAAAACAATAACTTTAATGAAGTTTTAGAAAACTAAACAGTTCTAATTAGGGGGAGCTTACATAAATAACTATAATAAGATCTATTCAATTCCCATTATCTTTAAATGAAAAACTCTTTTAATCAGTCCAAACTACATTCTTAATACTAACAACATTCGACATCAAAGCAATTCTTTGAATTGTCGTCCTGGTACAAAGGTTTATCAGGGGAAAGTATCTTTGATAATCATTCGAAATTTAGCAATCTACTAAGACATATGTACTTTAAAATAACTAAAGTGAGATTTAATCCCCAAAAACAAATTTTTACCAAAAACTTAGTTTTGAGTATTAAGTTGTTATTTCCGTTATTAATCATGAATTCTTTATTTACCACTGCTCAGCACGTTATCCCCGAATCAATTAGCAACCAGGCGAATATCGCTCTATCCCACTTCACTGAACTTAATGAAACAAGTATTACTTTTAAATTTAAGCATAATATAAAAAAATCCACTATGTTGGCTCAGCCAAACTTTTGGAGCTTTTTTAAGTCCAGGAAAAAGCGTCAATATAAGATTTTAATTAGTGAAAAAATATTGATTTCAGGCAAGGAGTATCTTACCAGCGATATCCCGAATGATGTTATGATAGGTTGGTTAGGTCACGAATTGGGACATGTGATTGACTATAGCAACAGAAGTAGCCTGAATCTATTATGGTTTGCAATAAAATATTTGTTTTCCGATAAATATTTAATGAAAGTTGAACGCGCAGCCGATACCCACGCCGTAAATCATGGAATGGAAGGTTATATTCTAAGTACTAAGAACTTTATCCTTAACAATTCCGAAATAGATGAAATTTATAAAGCTAGAATTAAAAAATATTATTTATCTCCTGAAGAAATTATGAAACTTGTTAATGATAGGGATTTAATGAACTAATTATAAAATCAAATGGCACGTTGGACAAAATTCTCCCATTCCGCAAATTTATTTTCTCCCATGACACGTTCCATTTTGACTTGACCACCTTTTTTCTTGTTAAGTCCGTTCCATTCGTAGAATATATTTGGAGTTATTGTTTTGACCTTGATGCCTTTCAAAGCTTTGGACCTAGCTACCCGATAATTCTTATTGGTACCCTGTAAAAATCTATCTAATTCTTCCGCAATTTCCACTTCATTGCACTCATTCTCAGTACCCAAATACCAAATATGATGGAAATCTCCATTTATACGTTTCGCACAAATGGTATACTCTGGTATCCTCATTGAAAATTTATCTTCTAAATGTTGTGCTGCATCATCCATTTTATTCACGGAAAGCTGCGATCCTACGGTGTTTAGAAAAAATTTGGTTCTTCCCGTAATTCTAATTTCCGCTTTCTCCAAATTAGTAAATTCAATAGTATCACCAATTATATATCGCCAAGCACCAGCCACTGTACTAATTATAAGGACATAATCTTGACCCAATTCAACATTATCTAACGTAATTGATGGAGCATCAATAGTTAAAGACCCATCTTCATTAATATATTTAGGTTTAAAAGGTACAAACTCAAAGTAAATTCCACCATCGGTAACCAATTGCATAGCATCCGTATCAGGTCTCGATTGAAAGGCGATAAAACCTTCCGAGGCCAAATAGGTGTCAATTACTGTAATGTCTTTACCCAATAAGTCATTAAAACTCTTTTTATAGGGACCAAAAGCAACCCCTCCAGAGGTATAAACTTGTAGATTGGGCCAGATTGCGTGAATATTATCCAGTTTATGGTAGTCAATTACTGCCTGTAGCATCAGTTCTACCCAAGAGGGTATTCCGCTTATAGCACCAACGTCCCAATTAGGAGCTTCTTCTGCTATTTTTAGCACTTTATTTTCCCAGCCGTCTATTTTAGAAATTTCTTCTCCTGGCTTATAATAGCCTCTGAACCACACAGGAATACTTTTTGCACTAATTCCGCTTATTTCGCCTTCCTCATATTCGTCCAGTTTTCGTAACTGGGTCGAACTTCCCAACATTAAAATATCCTTTTCAAAAAATTCAGCTGGAAGACTAAAATTAGTAAGAGCATATATTTGTTTAATCCCGGTATCCTGAATGCAATTAATCATTTCATTGGTTATAGGAATACGTTTGCTTTTTGTTCCTGTAGTCCCAGAACTAACAGCAAAGTAATCCGGACTGCCGGGCCAGGTCACATCTGTATGTCCGGAATGTAATTTTTGCCACCATTCACCATTCATTTTATTATAATCAAAAAAAGGAATCCGGTCGGCAAAAGCACGGGGTGTATTTTCTGAGACCAAGATTTTTTCAAAGTCGTAATGTTTCCCGAATGCCGTATTTTTCGCCTTGTCCAAGATATCCGTCAATACATTTCGTTGTTCTGATACTGGGTTTCTTGTAGTCACCAGTACATCTCTTAGTTCTAAAAACCCCTTTATAACATTTCCAACTATAGCCATTACATGTTAATATAAATTTTAATGTGCTCATTTGAATAGTAAATGAGTTTCAATAAAAATATAGCATTTATTCCTTTGTGTCAGCATAGTGATAATTTAAGGTCATCAATTATGAGTCTTTATAAATTGGAACAAAAATCGCCATTAAAATAAGTAATAATTTCACTTGTTCTAATAATGAATAAGGCCCCAATGGGCCCTTATTCATTATTAAATAGGCCAAAAATCACCTAAGGTCTTCCAATGTTTTTATTCGATGTAGATCTTCTTTAAGCCGATCTCGCTGTCTTCTTATTACAGCAGCCGCTTCAGATGGTAGTCGAACATCAACTAAAACTTCATTGTATTCATCAATAGCCGCGTTATCTCCTCTAATAGCTTCTTCCAACATAGCCTCTTCATCATCACCGGAAAAGAAGGCCTTAATATCCATCCATGTTCTATGTAATGCCCCTAAGGTACTACCATCTATTTCATCCCTAGTATTTAAAGCTGGAGCAACGGATTTCAATTCTTCCAAAAATATACGTCGCTCACGAGCCTTATTTCGAAAATAGGATTGCAATCCTAATTCAGTGGTATTCTCTACAGCCTTTTCGTAACCTTTGACTGAATCTTCGTTTTTCCGAATAATATCATTTAAACGGTCCTCAATATTTCTTATATTATCGTTCATATATAATAATTTTATGCGGTAACAGTTAATGCCTACCGTTTGACATATTGATAAAACTACAATGCATCGTTCGTGTAGCTTAATTCAAATCATATAAATATGAACTCTAATAATTGTGGATCGGCCACATTGAATTATATGGTTTATAATTCAGTAGGGGAGGTCTATCCGTTTCGATGAACTTCTATTCGCACTGGAAGAAAGTATTAAAAAATAAAATTTAAAAGATGATACAATAACTATTCCCATGAACGATTCACCATGTTTTCTAACCGTATATCTTTTTCCAATTCTATTTTTACCATAGAATTTAATTGATATTAGATTATTATTGTTTTTTATAAGTATCGCAGATAAAACTACTTTTTGCTTTTTCTTCTTGTTTAAATATAACGATAAGTGAGATATGCCAGTTGTGCCCCAACAGCCATTAATTTCAATTTCCTACTTTTAATTAAAGTAGATGCCAGTCCTAATATGTTTAAAGTTTTCATATATATTTATTATTGATGATTATGAATATCAATTAAACTACCCTTAGTTCAAATATCACAGTTAATCATCCAATTGATTCCATATCTATCGGTAAAGCGAGCAAAAAGCGCTTTCCATTCTCTTTCGCGCAACTCATGGTGAATTCTGCCACCGGAAGATAATTTTTTATAAAGTTTTTCTGCTTTTTCTTTTTGGTCCAGATCAATGCTCAAATGTATTTTACTACCATCTGTCAAAGGAGTATCCGGTGTCGCATCATAGGCCATTATATGCACTCCATTTCCCTTCAGTTCAGCATGTTGAAGTTTACCTCTGTAGGAAGAAGGGACATCTAATTCCTTATCTGCATAAGTTTGTCTATTCTTAATTTCTGCATTGAAACAATCCGCGTAAAAATTGAGGGCCTCCTGACAATTGCCCCCAAAAGCCAAGTAAGCTTGTACAGTCATATCTTTTATTATTTAGTTTACATTAAAAATACTATAGGAAAACCGTTCAAATTGATCGTAAAAGAATTGTTCTTAGTTCTAAAGCAAAAGGGGTTACTTTATTTTACTTTACTCAACAAATCACATTTGTGTCTTGGATTACTTAAAAATGTAAGCATTGAATTGAAAGCATTACGCTCTTAAAATTCCTGTAACCATCCAAAAACTTATAGCATGTTTATCTTTTCATCCACAGATATCCAATCTATAATTAGTAAAGGTTTATAGAATGGAATCCAATAACTACTTATATAATATATTTGAATATTTCTAACGTACAATTGGACTTATAATCACTTGTAAAATTTAAAATAAAAAAGAATCATAATACCATTCAAGATAGAGGATAACCCATTGGTTATAATTATTGGCCAATCCATTTTAATTGTTCCGTAAATTGTCCATAGGATAACACCGGTTAGTATGGTTACAAACATCCATAACGATATATCACCCACACTTTTGGTTCGGTATGCCTTAATTATTTGTGGCAGCGCACCTATGGTTGTAAAAAAACCCGCAAAAATTCCGATAGTATCAACCATTTATTATATTATTTAAGGATTGTTCGGACACATTATTGCATGAAATTGACAATCATTAATTTTGAATCAAATCGTCTACTAAAATTTCAGGAGGTTTATTATCTTTAGTATCCAGAATATATAGGTTTGTGGACAGCTCAAAAAGGTGTGCTTCGGTTTCATAAAAATGCATCATGTAACCGCCTGTATTAATAAATACTACAAAATCACCGATTTCAGGTAATTTTGGAAAAGTTAGTTTTCTTTTCAATATTACGTCCTGCTCCAAACAATATGCGCCAGTCAGATAAAGTTCTACAGCATTACCGTCATTTACCGGTTTCTGATATATTACAAATGGATCTAATAAAAAATCAGCACTTGAGCTTTTAAGCTGACTCATGTTCATTTCCAATCCAACAAGCCAAGTCCCATTGGCATCTTTCTTTCTATGCGCAACTTTCGCTATAGTCATGCCAACTTCTTGCAATAATGCTCGTCCAGGTTCAATTCTTAATTGGATTTTTCTGTCATTAACCAGTTCATAAACAGACGGACCCGAATTTTTCTTATAAGTCAATATTTTCTCAAGAAATTGCGATCCATTTATTTCATTGTAATAGGGATATGTGTTCAATTCTCCAACTACAGAATTTTCATTATCAGCCTTTCTTAAACCCAAACCGTTGTTCATAAAAGTTATTGGAGAACTTCTTTCCAGCACCGCCATCTGTAACCCTTCCTTAAAATTTTCCCATTCCTCTTTGGAATCCAGGTAATTTATCAATATACCGCCCCCTATATCCAGAAAAGTAATTTTGCAGCCAGAATTGTTTAATTCGTCCAATAGTTCCAAAGTTTGCAATATCGCTTCAGCACGTTGTACAATGGAATAGCCGTCTAAATGAAAATGGAAGCCCTGTAAATAAATATTATGGAATTCAGATATTTGTGAAAACCATATCTTTAAATGCTCAATATCTTTATCGATATCGAATCCAAATCTACTGTATAATTTTTTACCATCAACCTTAAAGCCGCTCAATCGTATTCCTATACTTGCAATTACATTTAGATCCTTTGCTATTTTTTGGGTCAATCTTAGCTCATCATGGTTGTCAATAATTATTAATACATTGTTTTCTATGGCATATTTCAACATAGTGGTTGTTTTAACTGCTGCGGTTAAAACCAAATCGTCTGAGCTTGCTCCAAGATCTATGGCCTCTTCAAGTTCATTATAGCTGGCGGTATCAACACCTATTTTAAAATCAATCGCCGCTCTAACCAAACTTTTTGATTTATTGGCCTTCCTGGCAAAGTAAATCTTAGAATCGATATTATATGTTTTAAAGACTTGATTTAAATTATCGATATTTTTTCTAAAAGAAGGTATGTGGTGAAGATTTATTGGGGATCCATATTGCTTTGTCAACTCTTCCAAAAGTTGTACCTCTGCCATAATATCCTTCATCCAATCACTGGTGATAGGCGTCAAAGGGTATTTGCCTTTAGATTTTGAATAGGTCATATTTATCTTAGCGTTTTTATATTACTATTTAATCCGATGTTAGAGTAACTCCTTGCTGTTCGCAAAGCCCAATCGGAAGCAAAATTATTTTTTGTTCGAGAGAGAGAATCATTATCATAGGTTATGCCTTCCGTCAAAGTTCCATATAAAGTAATATCAGGGTTGATATTTCCCTTAGAATCGATCAACCTTCCACTTCTATCTACCTCAGGACAACCTGTATTGTAGCTTTCCTTTCCAGGGACAATAAACTCCCTTAACAGTTCATTATTTTGTAAGCCAATGAGCAATTCAGACCAATTATCTCTGGACGTATTCGTTGGAATCCGCGCATCTACAAGCACTTCGGCATTAACAGGACCTCTATTGGCAACTTTTAATGTCCATTTGTAATTTTTTCGTTTAACAACTGGATTTTTAGAATAATCCAAGTTTAAAATTCCATTCTCTAATAAGGCCAATATCTTTTTCATATTCGTCAAGGGTGGACCATAGGATATGCGATTGAGCTGGGAACGATAATTTAGATCAAAAAAACGATGGGATTCTGCAGTCATTCCTCCAAAATTATATATTTCACTAAACTGTTCACTAATATTTCCCCAGGTCATTACCGCGGCCATGAATGGACTTTTCTCTGAACCCAATTCCGCTTCAGACATCACATATCTCAAATAGGCCAATGGCCCAAGATTATCTGTAGGATTTTGGAAGTCGACAGGTTTGAAGATATTCTCGAAATTAAATGTCTGTTCATTAGGGTAGTCTTTATGGAATTTCAGGATTTGGCATCTAAATCTATCTACATTGTCATCGGGGTCAAGGTTCAATCCTTTTTTATGAAAAGCTACCTTGTAGAAGTTGTATTCAGCCTCCAAAATATAAAGTGGCAAGATATTCTTTAAAAAACTTGGTTTTTCCCCATTTACTATCCGCCCGTATATGGATCTTAGAGTAAAAAATACGGGTAGATAAGGCTTTTTTCCTTCTCTGGTTGAGCGTGGGATCATCGGAAGTCCACTACGGCAAAAACCATATATTTTACCAGGTTCCCTTTTCGAAGGCTCATAAATATAGGACTCATCATCCTTTTTTATAAAACGTCCTCCTCGACCTTCTGTCAATGCCAAAAGAGCGTCAATAAAAGTTAATCCCATACCTTTGATTGCTACTTGGGTATTGCTTTGTATTACAGACAATTTGGAATCAACAGGATAAATAAATGGGATAAATGATTTCCGTGTTACACTAGTGCTTTCGGGCTTTTCTTTTTCTTGAAGTTGTCCCTTCCAACTACAATGACCAGTGGAAATTAATATATTATTTACTGTAAGGAATTGATCCTTTGCATCTAATTCGTCTAGATATCCCAACTCGTATACACCTGCTTTCTTGATTATACTGACAACAGAACTACGATGTTTAACAATACGATAGGAACTAATACCTGCTCTGTACAATTTTTCGAAACACTCCATTAAATAATATCCCACCATCGATCTTGAAGCAAAATGATCGTTTAAATTTGAATCTTTGTTATAAGTTCCTTTTGCTATCCAATCAGCGAACGATAGTCTATTATCGACCACAGGCTTTAGTATTTCCGATGGCCATACATTGATATTGCGGTTAGGATAGTTCATCAGTAAATAACTGGGTTGAACCGGGTCATAAATCTCTCCGGCCCCGAAATTTCCTGATTTTTCAAATAAATGCACTTCAATGTTTTTATCAATTTCCAATTTGCCAAGTTGTGCTAAAAGACGCTCGAAAGCGTAAAGACCTTTTGGCCCTAAACCCACAATAGCAATTCTATAAGCTTTCATGTTCGATAAATTGATTATAATTTTTTAACACTCTTCCATTTTGAAATTCCGAGGAGATTTGGTCAGAAATAAAATTTTCCCTTATCCATTTAGGGTTGTAGACCGTATCAAGGTAACGTTCACCCTTATCTGGAAATAAAAGCACCGACACTGAATTTTCAGGCAATTTGTACTGATATCTTAAATAAGCAGATACTACTCCACCAGATGAACCTCCAGCAAGAATAGCTTCCTCCTTCAATAATTTCATACAACCTTTAATGCAATCGATATCCGCAACATGCATAACGTCATACACTCTATCAGGGATAAGAAACTGAGAAGGCATGCCTGCGCCATGACCGGGAATTTTTCTCAATTTGCTAGGCCCACCAAATAAAACACTACCAATGGCATCGACTGCCACTAATTTTGTATCAAGTTTATGTTTCTTGATATAATCTGAACATCCCATCAGACTTCCGCACGTACTTGTAGCAATAAAAATATAATCTACCTGTTTATTGAGTTGCTGCATAATCTCCTCCATAGTTTGGTGGTACGCTTTTGGATTGTTTGGGTTGCGGTACTGGTTTGACCACACACTATTGGGCACGGAATAAAGCAATTCCTTTACTTTATTTAATCGTGCCCCCAAAAAACCACCCTCCGAATTTGGCTGGTGAACGACAATTATTTCTGCTCCGTACACTTCCAATAGTTTTTTGGTGTGGGGATTAAGGTTTGGATCGACAACTACTTTTAAATTTAATCCGTGAAATAAACAAGCTTGAGCAAGGCCAACTGCCATATTACCAGAACTAGATTCGATGACTGTCCCCCCTTTTTGTAATTTACCTTCTCGCATTAATTCATAGACAATTCGACTGGCCGATCTATCCTTCATACTACCGGCGGGATTAAAGCCCTCCATTTTAGCATAAACCAATTTGCTGTCTTCAAACATTCTATTCAAGCGGATAAGTGGAGTATTACCAATTGAATCCATAATATGAGATGCTATCCTATTCATAGTAGTTATGTTAAAGTTTTAATAAATCTCCGGGCGCATTTAGCCTTGAGTTAAATTTCGAGTAAGATAAATCTTCATTACCTCTAATATTAACTTGATGTCCATAATTATTGATTCGAAAGATAATCTTGTGTAAAAGCAGAATATAGGTGATATACATTTTACATTTTTCCGCTGCATTAAGTTGTCACTATAAAGGTATTTCACTGTATCTGTCTATTCATTTAGATACATAAGATTATATCAGTTTCCTATTTAGCAAATAGCACTGAATTCTTAATAATGACAAATGAGATAATTTAATTGCTTTATCGGGGTACATTAGGAGTTTTTAATTAACTATTTTGCTGACCAATACCCCCGAATATGTTCTGAATACTTAGTTAAGTTTTATCAATTTAAATTAACCATAATCCAGAAATACCTTAGAGATGGAAATGAATAAATATACTAGACGAGCTTTTATTGGTGGTTTAATATGCATGATAGTAATTGCACTGAGCACCTTTCTTTTAGGTAAGTTAAGTGGGTACGAAGCCAAAATCCTTATTAAAAGCTCTTTGGATGGAATTAACACATTATGTAATACGATTGCTTTGGCATCAGCAACAATTTTAGCTCTTTTATTAACTTTATTAGGACTTAGTTCCACCACTAAATCAGAATTAAAAAAAGACTATTATCATGAGGTACTAATAATAGCCAAACTCGATACAACTATTTTTATCGCTGCGGTAATAACATTTCTTATATTCAACTTACCAATTACAGAATCGAGTAATGTGCCAAATAATTGGTTCAGCACACTTTATTATATTTCATTAGGCATTTCAAGTCTATTGAGTGCTGGACTTATTGTAGTTGTACTTTTACTATATAATACAGTAGTTAATATTATAAAAATAGTCGGTTTAGGCAGAAAAGATCATCCACTAGTTCGTGATGAAAGTAACAAGATAGAAAATTGAGTCAATGTCAAATTCTATATTCCAAACAACCCAATTAATTCATTAGTTGACTTTTTCCTAATTATAAAATTAATAGAGCCATCAATTGAATTCAAGTGACAATATATTGGTTCATGGCTTAGCCTTCCCACAATATTATATTTCCAATTTTGCGATCATTTTTTATGGCTATTAATCTAAAATGAAATTTTTTAGTTTGCCTCAAACTTTGTTAGTGATAGCCTTATTTGTCGTTTTGTTTTTGACATTCTTTTGTCAAATCTTTATTTCTCCTTCCAAGCCCATGTCGGTTTGTTCCCCAGGTTTGGTTGCCATTCCTCCTGTCTGGAAAAGTGCTTCCATAGAATTTGTTGTGCTATCCCAATAATATCCTTCTGTTGGTTTGATTTGGATAGCTGTAAGATTTGGATCATCAATTCCTTTAAACCAAATGTCGTCATTTTTTTCATAAAGATCTTTTAAAATGTGCATATCGGTTCTAATTAGGGCATCCCCATAAAGAGTCATAAATTGCTCAGATTTAGGGTTCACATAAATCAGTTGAGCCCTTTCCTCATTCCTTATATGGGAGTTATGTTTACTTTGCTTATTACTTAAAAACCAAAAAGCACCCATTTCATCAACTTTTTTTGTGCTCATTGGAACAATGTGAAGAGGTGAAATTTGACAATTAGTTCCCATCATAGCTATTTCTATAGACTCAGCCATTTCTTTCATTATTTTACGTGCTTCTTCATCGTGCATATTATTGGTCCCCATAATTTCAGTTTTTTTATAAAGTTATATTTGAACCTTCAGAAAATTTAATTCAAAACAGAAATATGTTAATACAATGAAGTTTTGAAAATGCCAGAACTCCAAAAAAATTAATAAAAGTTTTTAGTAAGCAGGAAGTGTAAAAGCATTGAGAAGGTATTGCTTATGCGAATCGTATTGATTTACAGCTCGGCATTAGGAACAAGTACCTTAGGTCGTCCAATCTGGATGATCTATGATCATAATTCAGCTCATTTGCTAATACCTGATCTAGAAAGTTTTACAGGCAATTTTCATCTCTATACTGTTAATAAAGTCCCAAACCAGACTATAATTTTGATGAATAATTAAAAATATACAATTATGAGAAAAGCATTTAGGATATTAAGTTCAGCATTAATAATTATATCATTATTTACTTCATGCAGTAAAGATAATGATCCGGTGGACGACAATCTTTTTGTTGGGACCTACAATGGAACAGTAAGTTATTCCAATAGTGAAGACAGTACCGAAATTTCAACAGATGATGGAAGGGTTACATTGGTTAAGGTAGGTGATTCCTACAATTTTGATTTCTCGGATGGCATTCCCAGTTTAAACGGAATTAAAATGGAAAAAAATGAAAATTTATTTATAAGTTCGGATGGGGCCATTAAAATCGATGAAGGCACTTTGTTAATCGCTTATTCAAAAGACGGTGAAACTTGGGGTGCCAACTGCGACAGATAAATACGATTAATGTAAAATTTGTTAGAGCCGCTGAAGTTCAGTGGCTCTATTATTTTTGTTAATTATCCGCTTATTTCAAAGGGTTTCATTTTGTACGTCCATAATATTTTGAAACTGATTATCTTTCTGATTTAAAACCGTGTCTTGGAAGAATTCTTTGTTCGCAATAAAATATTGTCACTTCACGGATAAAAAGCATAACCCTAAAAAGGCTAAAACAGAAGATGAATTTAGATCTTGTGTTCTATATTCTTGAATCACCATTAAACTTATATCATTGATCCATTTTTTTCAAAAACTCAGGATAACTCATGGATTGTTTCAAGGTAAGGTGTGTTTTCCCGAGAATATCATCAACCAAATCTTGGTTTAATTTAACTAAGCTTTCACCGAACCATTCCAAACCAAAAGTAAACCATTGTTCACCTTTTAAACTAAAATTGCTATATTCAACTTGGCAGCCGAAATCCAAATTTTTATTAGGGGGGAAAACTACAGTTTTATCTGACATGTTCGTTATATAAACAGCATTTCTATTTTTTGAAATGGTTATCCAATCTTCACGCTCCCCGTTTATAATACCTAAATATTCTAAATCACTAGGATTTGAATTAAAACTCCATCTCGTCCAATCTTCTATATAACCGGAGGCAAGAGAGGTTAAACAATTTCGGTAACGAGTATTTACACGATGTTTAATTTCTATTTTTTCTTCCCTGAGTTTTATACCGATATTATTATTAGCAATGTTTAAATAGATATCCTCTCTACGTTCCATAGAGTTGAAATCAAGGGAATTAAACCACTGTTGGAGATATTTGTTTTCTCCCTTAAAAAACCACCGCATTTCTTTGCTTATGTACATAATCGGATAATTACTTTATAAATTAAATGTTTATACTTCAATGGTATCTTGGCAATTATTTGTTTAGCCCGTTCATTAAGGACAAGTAAATCTTTATATGCTATAGTTGAAATGTTTTACCTCATCATTTCTATTAAAGTCTTGGCAATTATGTTAACTATATATTTGTGTCAAACACAAATGATAAGCGTTCTAAAATTACACTTCAGTTCCAAACGGATTTAAATATGGTTTCTCTCCATCATTAATGTAAATAAATCAAGATTTACCTCAAAAACCAGTTTATTTCAAAGATCAGAAAACCTCTAATTTCTGTTCGATCTGAATATTAACTAAGGAAGTACAACAAGATTCATATGAAACTTTCTTCATCCGTCATTGAGGTCGTGGTTGGAGGTTCATGGGCCATACGTTTCTTAAGTCCTGCTGAATCAACGCCAAAAAAATGCAATATTTCCGATCGATTTGAAAGTAATCTGGCTTTATCGCCGTTTATCACGATTGGCCGCTGTAGAAGAACCGGGTTGTTATTAATTATTTTCAACCAATCCTCAGTTGCAAAATTTTCCTTTCCATTCAAATCAGGAAGGTGTTGGTCTATATCCATGAATACTTCCCTGAAAGACAAACCAACATTTTCTAAAACTTCGAGCCAAATGGTATCGCTTATTTTTTCTTGGGCAATGTCAATGCATTCTACATTTTTTTTAGCCCCTTCTAAATAACCCAGCAGTTGTTTGCCCAAATTTGATAATGAGCTGTAAATAAATGTAATCTGATTTTCATTTCGTACAAGGACAGGCATATTGACAATTTTTAATTTGGGCCAAAATAGGTAATGGCTTAAAATTATTTTATCCTGATTAGCACAAAAATTAGTTTAAATAATTAAAAGTTCATTTTGACAAGAAATATTATATACTTCAATTCGAATCTTAAAGTATTATTTAACCCCTTTTTTTTGGATTAAGTAGTAAGTGGTATGGAAAATCCATTCAATTGATACTTATTGGGCATTGTTCAAATTTGTGTGGTCCGAATGGGGTAAATCACCTTGAATCGAAACTGGCGGGGATATTTAGGGCAAGGCTGCGTGAATTCAATTCTCTTACATATATTGAAATATGGATTGGAGTTCAAAAAACACAAAGGGAACGAAATGCTTTACGCATTTTACATTCCCTTTGCTAGTATATTTTCCTTAGACAGCATTATCTATCCAGTCACGAGTATCCTCTCAGCCATTGCTAATACAATAGCACCCCGAAATATACAGTTTAAAAATAAGAAAAAAATAAATCATAATCAAAACTGAAGCCCAATTTTGCATCGAATTATATGATTTGAGTTAAAGAATTTATTGAATCAGCACATTTCTTCATTTGTATTCTCATTTGAAAAGATTCCATAATACCTACTTTTATTTATTTATTATTATGCAGTTGTTCTTGATCAATCAAATGACTTCTATTTAAAGATCTGTCACTTATGGCAATGTCCTTTGTTTTATGTAATAAAATCTTAATTAGGTTGTTTCTACTTAAGTCAAATGTCCTATGTCAATATGTGTAATACTTGTTATATACTGAATGCCGCCGGCTCAATCAACTTTAACTCGGAACTTATGGTATCTTGTTTTTTATACTTTTCAATAGGAAATACCATGAGCAATGTTATAATATCGTTCCAGTAATTCTTAGCAATTGCCATGTTTGGAATAAGCGAAGAAATGGTCTAATGCTACAAAAACTAGTTCGTACACAATAATAGATTCCGCGACCACTCCTTATAACCAGGATAATCCTTTACGCCATTCGCTCGAAATAACTTACTGTTTAATCTAATTTCATATGTGGATAATAAAAAATAAATTAAGTGGTTTCAAAAAGAAATGCTCCACATAAGGGAACAAATACTCCACAGGTCCAGCCCACGGGGCACTATTCTTTATTTCATAACAACCTCAAATGACCATCTTTATGTTAAACTTCATACTCCTTTTCCTATCCTTGGTTCGTCACGTATTACGCAATCATCTTTTCATTACCCCTCGTCCATACCTATCTCCACTAAATACATCTGACACCTGTACTGTATATCCAGATACATATGACACATGATCCTCTCAACTTTAGGATTTTAAACCAATCGAAGATATTTGGTCGAACAAACCAAATGATAGGGCAACTACAAAACTTTGATTATCCAATGATTTCGGGTAATCTAGCTAACAATCAAGATTACTGTTCAATTTTGTGCGAGGTAAGCCTTAGGTTATTTGTCCCTCTAGATTAAAAAAAGCCGCCACTAAGAAGTGGCGGCTTAAAAATGGGTGTTCTCATTTAATTACCAATTCTCAATTTCAGCACGAATTTCATTTGGCGTTTTACCAATTCTATTGCCAATTTGCTTTACAGTAAGATCAAAACGGCCAGGTTCGATTTCAACATCCTCATCAGTAATGTCTGAATACCTTTCACGGTATTCTTGTTCAATTTCGTACCACTTATCTTCAAGTTCTTCTAAATTCAACTGAGTATTTAAATTCGTGGTACCAGGATCATCATAATAATCTTCGGAATCTTCGAAGCCATCTATATTAGTATGCATATTGAAATAAATTAAGGGTTACTGACTCAAAATTAATCGGTATACAAAAAGAGTTGTGAACCAAAAAAATAATAAATTAACCTTAAAAATGATTATTTATCTTTAATGTTTTCAATTCCTATTTACTAATGATCCAATAAGTAACATCTGTCCAATACTACAATTTTTAATATATTGAATTGCGTTAAAATTTTTATTGATTTGATTGTTTCGTATAAATCACTAATAATATTTTTATGAGGTAAGCGCCCGTGTTTGGCTTTTGAAGCTATAGTAATATAAAATTAAAATCTATGTTAGGGAATTCACATTTAAATACAATAACTCTTAAGGGGTTATTCCTTGGAGGTGCACAGGATACATTATAATGAAGCTAACGATTATTATATACATTTTTTGTCCAGGCAAATGAAAATTTCAATTATTTATATTTTAAAATTTTCATACAATAAACACATGCAGTTATTCAATGTATCTTCTTCCCTTTATTTTGAAGAGAAAGATTTTTTCAACCAATTTTCAAAAGTAAAATCGACCATCAAGACTCTGAACAAAAATAAGAATGCATATATCCTATTATAGACAGAAGTTAATCTTCAATCCTTAAAAACATTTAAATGGACGAAAAAAATACACCTTATTATTTCATAGAAGGAGGAGGGGAGATGGGGGATCAAATTCGAAAAAAGAACTGGGACAGAACACCTCTGGGCGACCCAAAATCTTGGCCAACTATTCTTAAGAATATGATTTCGATGATACTTGACAATCCGATTGGAATGTATATCGCTTGGGGAAAGGAATATACTCAAATATACAATGACGGATATAGGGCAATTCTGGACACAACAGATCATTCTCACGCCTTGGGTCTTAGTCCTAAGGAAACTTTTCCGGAAATGTGGCATATCATTGAATCAATTTTCGAAAAGGTTATGACCGGAATACCAGTGGCTATAACTGATTTTATGTTTCCACTTAATAGAAAGGGAGTCCTGGATATTTGTCATTTCGATTTCTCGTGTAGCCCCATTAGGGTGGAAAATGGACAAGTTGGGGGTATTCTAATGACTATAATTGAAACAACAAATAAAAGGAAAGCTGAGGATCAACTGAAGGAAAGCAATATTCAATTAAATTTTGCTTTAGAAGCGGCGCAATTGGGTACATTTGATTTGAACCCAATCACCAATGAGTTCACTGCCAATGAAAGACTAAAGCGTTGGTTTGAATTACCCTCGGATAACAATATTCCTTTAAACAATATTATTGAAAAAATTTCAGAAAAGGACCAGGAAAGGGTAATTAAGACTCTGCAAGAATCTCTGGAATATCCAATAGACAGTAAGTTTGATGAAATTTTTACCATTACAAATTACAAATTAAACAAAGACATAATCCTTCATGCAAAAGGACAGACTTGGTTTAATGACGAACAAGTGGCTTTTCGATTGAATGGTATTGTTGAAGATATAACGGAGCGTACCCTAGCTGATCGTAAAATTTCTGAAAGTGGTCAATCGCTTCGTAACATAATTTTAGAAGCACCAATTGGTATATGTGTAATGGATGCTGATACTTTGGTTAGCGAAATAGTTAATGAACAATTTATTGATATAGCGGGTAAGACATATGACGAAATAGTCGGAAAACCATATTGGGTAACCTTTGCTGAGGCACGGAAATATTATGAAAATGCTTTAAAGAGTGTAATAGAAACCGGCAAGCCCTATTTTGCCAACGAGGTAGAAATTACTTTGGTACGACATGGTAAAGAGGATTCTATTTACGTAACGTTCGTATACGCTCCTTTGAAAGATAAAGACGACAAAGTTGTTAAAATTGCGGTTTGGGTTGTTGACAACACCAAGCAGGTCCATGCCCGTCAGAAGGTGGTCCAGAGTGAAAGTAATTTGAAACTGATGATTCATCAAGCTCCTATGGCAATAGCCATTTTTCGGGATCAAGATCATAAAGTCGAAATTGCCAATTCCCATGCCCTGGAAATCTGGGGCCGAACGGAGGAACAAGTCATCGGCAAATCAATATTCTCATCCATGCCTGAACTTCTCGCTCAGGGAATCAAAGACATTTTGGATGAAGTAAATAATAGTAATGTCCGTTTTGCAATTAATGAACTTCCTGTTGAAATATTGAGGAATGGCAAATTAGAAACCGTTTATATTAAATTTTCATATGAACCACTTTATAATAGTGAAGATAAAATCGATGGTATCATGGCCATCGGTTTTGATGTAACTTCCCAGGTATTATCGAGAAAAAAAGCGGAAGAAAGCGAACAAAGTATTCGTACTCTAATAGAAAATGCCCCATTTCCTATTGGCGTTTACACTGGTGATGAAATGCGTATTACGCTTGCGAATCAATCAATAATGGACGCGTGGGGAAAAGGCAATAATGTCATTGGCCAACTATATACCGATATTTTGCCGGAATTTAACAACCAACATATATTCGAACAAATACGAAATGTTCAAAAAACAGGTAACCCATTTCATGCCAAAAACAAAAAAGTAGAAATTATAAAAGGAGGCAAGAAGAAAACCTTCTATTTCAACTACAGTTTCACCCCCTTGTTTGACGCTTCCGGCAAAGTGTTCGGTGTTATGAATACAGCGGCCGAGGTTACTGAATTGAACGAAGCCAAACTAAAAATAGAAGAAAGTGAAAAGCGGTTTAGGAATTCAGTACGGCAGGCACCCATGGGGATTGCTATCTTTAGAGGTTCCAATTATGTTGCAGAACTTGCGAATAGAAATTACTTAATGTTGGTTGATAAGGTCGAGGAGGAGTTTCTAAACAAACCTCTTTTCGAGGTTCTTCCAGAAACAAAGAAGACGATATTACCTTTGTTTGACGAGCTGATGCAAACTGGTCATGCAATAAACTCCACGGAGTTGACAGTCACACTGGAGCGACAAGGAAAAAAGGAAGATGCATTCTTCAATTTGGTGTACCATCCATTAAAAGAAGAAAATGGTGACATTTCGGGTATTATGGTCGTAGCAATCGAGGTAACGGAAACAGTAAAGGCAAGACATTTACTGGAACAAAGTGAGAAACACTTTCGTAATATGGTAATGCAGTCACCAATTCCCATGACCATTTTAAGGGGGGAAGATTTCATAATTGAGTCTGCAAACACTGCAATGTGCGAAAAATTATGGCGCAAAAAAAGGAATACTGTAATAGGTAGATCATTGCTGGAGGTTTTTCCAGAATTGAAAGAACAAAAATACCTGGCCTTGCTAGCAAAAGTTTTTAAAACAGGTATTACCCATAGGGAAGAAGAATCCATTGCATTTGTTCAAGGAGATGACGGAACCAAAAAATTTTACCTGGATTTTGAGTACTCAGCCCTTTACGACTCCGATGGTACGATATCAGGAATAATGATTACTGCGAATGATGTCACGGATAAGGTCGAAGCGAGAAGAAAAGTGGAAGATGCAGAAGAAAGAACTCGATTGGCTGCAGAGGCGACAGAACTTGCTACCTGGGAGTTAGACCTAAACACTAGGGACATAATCCATTCTCCTCGACTTGCCATAATTTTTGGGCATGATATTTCCACTAAGATTTCCCATGCCGATATGCGTAAACAAGTTCATCCAGAAGATATTCATGAGATTGTAGAGAAAGCTTTCGATAAAGCTATGCATACGGGTAAATATGGTTACGAGGCCCGGATTATCAAACCGGATAAAACCATTTGTTGGATTAGGACGCAAGGCAAGGTATTTTTTGATTCCAATAACAAGCCTTATAAGAAAATTGGTACATTACGGGATATCACAGAGGAAAAGCTTAACCAACAAGCATTACAGGAAAGTGAGGAGAAATTTAGATTACTTGCCGATTCAATGCCTCAACAAATCTGGACCTCCGATCCGCAAGGCAATCTCATTTATTTCAATAAAACCGTGTTTAATTATTCAGGATTAACACATAATGATTTAGTAAAAAAAGGTTGGATAACAATTATTCATCCCGATGACCTTAAAAAACATACCAAAGAATGGTTGGAATCTATAAGAACTGGTAAAGATTTTCTGCTTGAACATCGTTTCCGTAGGCATGATGGTGAATATAGGTGGCAATTAAGCAGGGCTAAAGCGCAAAGAGATGAACAAGGTACAATAACAATGTGGGTTGGTACAAGTACAGATATTCAGGACCAGAAAATGTTCACATACAATTTAGAGAAACAAGTGGAGGAGAGAACGAAGGAACTAAATAAAAACAACCTTCATTTAGAAAGAATGAATAAGGAATTACAATCTTTTGCATACATCTCTAGTCATGATTTGCAGGAACCATTACGTAAAATTCAAACTTTTGCCTCCAGAATAATGGAGAAAGAGGCCAAAAATTTATCAGAACCTGGATTGGATAAATTCCACCGTATTCAAAATGCAGCAAATAGAATGCAAAATCTCATCCAGGATTTGCTTGCTTATTCCCGTACCGATACTGAGGAAAGGATTTTTGAAATAACAGACTTAAAAACAATGGTTGATGAAGTAAAAACGGATTTAAAGGAAGAAATTCTTCAAAAGGGTGCAATTATAGAATCAGGTAAAATGTGCGAAGTTAAAATTATTCCCTTTCAATTCCGACAATTGATTTTTAATTTGATTAGTAACTCTTTAAAGTTTACTGATGAGGGACGCACTCCGCTCATAAAAATAGATAGTCAAGTCGGAACAAGGTCATCATTCAAGCTAAAAAACCTAGCGAAAGACAAAACATACGTTCATGTTAGTATTTCGGACAATGGTATTGGATTTGAACCAGAATTTAAGGATAAGATATTCGAAGTATTCCAACGCTTACATGGAAGGGAGAAATATAATGGAACGGGAATTGGTCTGGCTATAGTTAAAAAAATTGTTGACAATCATAACGGATTTATTACAGCAATCGGAATACCTAAAAAGGGAGCTAAATTTGATATTTATATTCCGCTTACATGAGGAATATTATCATTCACTCTTAGATATTAAATAGACAAGAATTTAAAGTTCAACATTAAACAACTATAAATCATTGCAAGGTTATTGATGTTCATTTTGATTTAGTGGAATAGTTTAGGGCCCATAATCATGTATTAAATATGGATTGCAGTTGACATTATATCATTCATTATGTATAGTATTGGATGAATGCAAAAACAACAAAAGGTCACAATTTGGACTTAATAATGGCCTGAACCCCTTTTGGCAATACCTTTCATTTATAAAATATACTGTTCACTGCCCATATTTACAGTGTACATTGCAATCACTGGGAGATATTAGATTGTTATTCATTTACATTTTCAAGTTAATTTAGAATACTTCGATCTCGATCGGTATTTCCAACATTATCAAAGAAGTTCTTATTTAGATAATCTATTTTAATCTTTTAAATGGATTAAAATTAAACGCTATAGTGATAACCCCTTGTAATTCAATGCAATAATTTTAAAAAGTCCATATTAGGACTACTGATAGAAAGTAAATAAAGTTTAATTAATTCCATAAAACTATGAAAATTTTTAAATCATTAACATTGGCTCTGATCTTAATTGTAACTGGGTTAGCCTATTCGCAAAAAAATGACACGAATAAATTATTAGCCGATGCAGAAAATGCAAAACAAAAAATGATACAGCAGGATCAAGGGTTGAAGAAATTCTTTAATAATGCATCCGGCTATGTTATTTTTCCCAATGTCGGGGAAGGTGGTTTAATTGTAGGTGCCGCTTCTGGAAAAGGTATCGTTTACGAAAAAGGTAATTCAGTTGGTATTGCGAGCCTTAAAAAGCTTGATATAGGAGTACAGGCTGGAGGACAAGCACTTGCCCAGGTAATCTTTTTCGAAACGAAAGAGGCTTTAAACGAATTTAAAACAGATGATTACGCATTTTCTGCAGAAGTATCGGCAGTAGTCATAGAATCAGGAGCCTCACAGAATGCCAATTATAATGACGGCGTAGTTGTTTTTACCATGCCAAAAGCGGGTTTAATGGTTGATGCATCTGTAGGTGGTCAAAAATTTGATTATGAACCATTTAAATAAATGGACCCAAGCATTGAATAGTCGGTCTTAAAACCGACTTTTTTTTTGGGCTAACTTT
Organism: Arenibacter algicola; assembly: GCF_018860365.1. Lineage (GTDB taxonomy): Bacteria > Bacteroidota > Bacteroidia > Flavobacteriales > Flavobacteriaceae > Arenibacter > Arenibacter algicola_B. The sequence continues at coordinate 649,834 of NZ_JAHKPO010000014.1, read as the reverse complement.
TAACTTCACCATAGTTCACTCTGCATATAGAAATCAAACATGTACACTCAGGATGTAAATCATCCAATCGTCAAACTCTACACAGTATTTTAGGGACATAAAGACGATTGGTCGTAATGCAATCCTATAATACAATCGAAAATTCGTCATAATTATTTTAGTAAGGCATACATTAACTCGTTCATAGGAACTGTTGCATATGAAGAGGAATAATCAGACACAGCATATGGAAGCACTAGGCTACCATTATTAATTATTGAACCACAAGAATAAACAACATTAGGGACGTAACCCTCTCTTTCTTCTTCTAACGGTGAAAGTAGAGGTTGGGCCAACCGTCCTATTTCCTTTGTCGGGTCATCCAAATCAAATAGTGCAGCACCAATACAATAACGCCTCATTGGGCCGACCCCGTGTGTAATAACGAGCCAACCGTCTTCCGTCCACAGTGGCGCTCCGCAGTTTCCTATTTGTGTAAATTCCCATGGATATTTAGGTTCTTGGATTTTTATTGGATTATTCCATAAGGTATTTCTTTCAGAAAACATGATATAATTATTAACTCCGTCCACTCGCGCCAGAACTGCATATTTACCCTTGATTTTTTTGGGAAACAAGGCAAAATTTTTGTTTTGAGCTGCTTTGCCGAACATTGGCATGATTCGAAATGTATTAAAATCATCTGTAGATAATAATTTAGGTAATATCGTATGTCCATCAAAAGCGGTATAGGTTGCATAAACTTTAATAGAACCATCATCCTCTGTAAACCTGACAAAACGAGCATCCTCTATTCCTTTGCTTTCAGATGGAGACACCGGAAATATTACCCGCTCGGATATATCGGAATCTAGGCTAAATTTCAAATCATAATAGGAATCCACCAGCCAGGTCATTTCTTCAAGGACCAAACGATTACCGGTGCTTATTCCACTGGATAAAACCCTATTTAAAGCGGATTTCAGCTCATGATACTCAAAATGATCAGGTAGGCCGTTCATTATGGCAGAATAATATTGTTTTGAGATCTTCATCTCCTGCAACTTTTGTTCAAAGCGCCCTTTATCATATGATTTTTTCTGGACAATTTGTGGCATATCAATATGATTTCTCACCTTATATAATTGAAAATTGTTATTGGCGTCCAAAACACCTTTCCTAAATACCAATGAGGATAAATGGCCTTCGCCTGTAGCTCGGAATGATATTATCACTCTTTTCTCACCTTTGACCAAGAATGATTGATCAAAATCTTCAATTATAGATGGGTTAAACATTGCGGCAGACTCAATAGAATATTCCATTGTTGCATATGACCCGAAAAGTAATTTCGCCTTTGGGGAAAATTTATCAATTTTTAATCCCATTTGTTTCATCAGGGGAATATGGTTTTCAAAATGTCGCAAGAAAATTTTGGAAATATTACGATGCCGTCCCGCAAATTCCCTAAGGGTATGACTCAATTCCCGATTTATGTCCTCCTCTTTCAATGAAATTACTCTTTTTAAGAGTTCATGGGTTCGAATTTCCCCATTGTCAAAAAAACGCGCCACTATACGACTACTATCAGGCAAGAATTTAATGTTTTTTCGATTTACGGTTACTTGCATTATAATTTCAATTTATTATACATTAAATCAATTCCATTGTTGATTGCCCAAACAATGCCTGACAATTCATTAAACTAGAACGACGAAATCCGAATTAGAATTATTAGACTCTGACTGTATAGGTTTAATAGACTTGAACAATAAAGTTTTCAACTGATTGAATGAATTTGGTTTTTTTATATATTGATTCGCCCCGGCTTCTTTCAGTTTATCAATCTCCTTTGCATTAAATGAAGTGGAATAAATTATTACCTTTATGTTGGAAAATTTAGATATACTTCGAATATCGGCCAAACATTCGAAGCCATCCATTAATGGCATGCGAAGGTCGAGGAATATTGCACTTGGCAGCTCAGTTTCAGATAATAAATCTGCCATCAAATCAACACCATTGTCAAACTCGGTGACAACAGTAGCAATAGGAATATCTTCTAAAGCTTCTAGGAATAAACTGCGGTCATCACAATCATCATCGGCAAGAAAGATTTCAATTGGTTTCATAACATTATATATTAATGACTAGTCGATCGATCAAGTGGGTAAATAGAACCCGGGTTTCGTAAATAAATACCACAGATTTAATTATCGACTCTTCGTTGAATAAAAAATTTTCTCCATAAAGCAATATTTTGGAAATGTTAAATTAGAAACTATCTTAAATCACATATGCACTAAATGATCAATATTTTGACTTAAAAGATTAAAGTGGAATTTAAAATACTGAGAAACAAATTTCATTTGAGCTTAAAATATATTGAGGGGACACCTCATAATTAAAATAAATTGATCAGTCCAGAACCGAATAACCATAAAAGTAGACTTTTAACTAGAATTAAGATTACCCAGTGTTTATTACGGGCTAACCAGCTTAGTATCAATTAAATTAATACTGTCATTGTAATTCCATAATCTTCTGTTAAAACGAAAAATTCTATAATAGAATTTATGAATTATATAATACTTCGTTGATCTCTTTTCAGAAATTTGGATAATCTAATAGGAAGACCGATGGACTTTATACCAATTAAGGTTTTACGGTTTAAATAAAAGTTAATTAAGAAACATAGTTAAGTATAACCTATAAAAATAAAAAGTATGGCAACTATATCAATTCAGTCAACAGACACTCAAAATATATTTAATCAGCTAAGCCAATATTTTGGTGAATATTTTAAGGTTAAAAATAACGAATTTGTTTTGAGCTTTAACAACAAATTAGGAAACGGAAGATTCTGTGGAAGATCATTTAAAGATGGTATAACTCACCTTGAAATCGAATTAACCTTGCGAAAAAGTTTTTCTATTCAAAACTACGGGCAAAAAAATCCCCCACTTTATATTGCTTATTGTTCAAGAGGTCATATTTCCCATAGTTTTAAAACCGAAATACAAAAAAGGGTTCTGGAAAATTTTAGAACTGGTATTTTTACAAATGAACCTAATAGTGGCAATATTTTATTTTTTGACAGCGATAAGCATGTTAAATGCTCCATATTTATAATAGATAAATGTCGCCAGAATAATTCAGATGGAACTACTTTGATAACACAGCTACAAAATTCTTTGTTGAAAAATCAATCCCAAAAAAATTATATATTCATTAGTTCCTACAATCTTAAATTAGCAGAAAAACTCGAACAAATTTCTGTTATGAAGCATCGAAGTTATATACGGAATTTGTTTTTAAAAGGGCTTGTTTATGAAGTGCTTGCTATCGCGGTTCAGCAACATGAGGAGGATATAAAAAAGCACAAGTTGGCAGGAAATCTGAGATCCAGTGAGATAGATTCCATCCGGAAAATTTCAGAATTTATAAAGAATAATCCCGATAGACAACTGAACATTACACAACTTTGTTCCAAAACAGGTCTCTCACCGAGTAAATTGCAATATGGTTTCAAATTATTGTATGGAACAACGGTTAACGATTATAGTAGAAAAGTGCGTCTTAAGTATGCAGAACAACTTATAAAAAGTACAGATTTAAACATTTCCCAAGTGGTTTATAGTATTGGTTTTACCAGTCGAAGTTATTTTTCCAAAATATTTAAGAAAAAATATAAGTGCAGTCCAAAACAGTATAAGGTACAACAAAGTACTGTCCCCATTCCTGAATAAGAGTTCAAAAAATACAAGCAAATACAATGATTTAATTTAAAGTCTTTAAACGTGTGCGCAATTAAAGTTACTTTACTGTAAATAAAATAGTATTGGCTAAAAGGGATATGTAGCTCGCTGAATTATTTCGGTAGAATTAAGGACCGATTATGGTCTCCTTTGAAAGCGAAGATTAATCGTAACAACATTTTATTTTTGTATAATCTTCAACGGGGCTCTTAAGAATAGTATATGAGTAAAGTGCATTCCCAAAATTCTACAGTAAATTTAAACTCCACACCAAGTATTTCCATCCACTACTATGATCAATATATACCAGATTAAAGTATTAAGGGAAATTGGCCTCCCTGATTATTGCCCGAGACAACGTGTTGAAAATGAATTGATATGGATTTATTAATGATGTATGTGAGTTCACTAAAATTATTAGGCTTTTTAATAAACATGTTTGCTCCATATTTCGAAGTAGATTCCAAATCTGTTATTGCAGTGGAAGTGGAATAAATAGCCACAAACATATCCTTGAAAGATGCATTCGTTCTTAAATATTTTAAGCATTCCAAACCATTCATTACCGGCATATTCAGGTCCAAAAATAATAGTTCTGGTAGCATCTTGATCCCGCTGCTCAAATGGTCTATGAAATTAAGGCCATTACTAAACAAAAAAAGTTCAGCCTTTATCTTCAATTCCTCAAACGCTTCCTTGAATAGGAGTCTGTCGTCCTGATCATCATCCACAAGGGCAATCCGGTTTAATTTGTAATTTGCTACATTAAATTTTTCATGTGTCATAGGTATAGATAATGAGTTTATCCACTTTAAACACTTTAAAGTTTAGATAGTATTGAAAGCTAGGTGTTAAGTTTGGAGATTTTGACGAAGGCATCAGTGTGACAACTCGCTAAATGGTTGTCAGGGACAATTTATAACATTGGAAAATATAATCATTATGGATTGTTCGATTTCCATATTTCATATTTTTTTAATTGGTCCGAAGAAAGTATCCTCCCCAACTGCCTGTCACGTTCAGAAGGTATTGTACCCATCATTTCTCCATTTGGTGAATTTCTTTGTTTCTCTTTGAATCTTTCCATGGCAGTCTCAAATTCGCGAATTTGATCTTTGGACATCATTATATCTTGATACAATTTGTTATTATCAAATGTCATAGGTGCAGATAAATCAGTTTTATCGCCAATAATATTCGCGTTGCCACCAGTATTCCCATTGGTATTTTGTATTACAGAGTGGATAATTTGGGAGTGAGTATCATCGGGGGCCTTATTGGTCCTTTCAACATGTTTCATTTCTTTTTCTGAAACTGAATTCTTCTTAGAACTTTGAGACTGCTCCAAATTCGCAGATTTACAAGCTATAAAAAGTCCAGAGACTACAACGCTAATAATATACATTTTTAAGTTCATATTCTAATTATTTTTAAAATATTTCTCAATTGAAATTTTAGGAAAATTAGCGAGTCGAAAATAAATTCTTTGTTACAAAAGATTATTTTTTTGACTTTAACTGATAGTTTCAGTGTTTATCCTATTGTGAGACTTTTAAACATTAAATACCTAGAGCCAGGATTATTAAAATCTTGAGAAGTATATGTATTGGTGGAAATGATTAGGTAGACCTGCACTAACAAGACATGAAATATTACTTGATTAAATATTTACAACTTCTTTTCTGGATTAATTATTAGCATAATCGAGTTAACTTATTTATTTGGACTTTGGGAAATTAGACTACAATTAATTAAAGGAATTATTAATTTAAAATATTATAATATGCCCAATCCTAGAATTAAAGACGAAGATAAATACCAAGCGCTACGAGATAAGGGTTACAGCAAGGAGAAATCCGCTCGTATTGCCAACACACCCGATTCAGGTAAAAAAGGGGGTAAGGCCAAACGCTATGAGGAGTGGACCAAACAGGAGCTTTACAATCAGGCCAAGAGAGTAGGTATCGATGGTAGATCTCAGATGAACAAGGAGGAATTGATCCATGCCCTTCGGAACAATTGAAAGTAAAATTTGTATTAAAAGAAAGTGTGTAAAAGGAGGTATATAATTAATATACTTCCTTTATTTTTTGACAGCCACTAATCATAAATTGATTATCATATTGATTTGGAAGCTATAAAAAAGGTGAAATTATCATTGCTTATATAAAACCTTAAATCAAAAAAATTGTATAAACCGCTGTCCCGGAAATATTCGTCTTACCATTAATATTCCAGTATATTTTAAGGTAAAATAAATTTTATACTATGATATTTATAATCGCTGTTCCTCCTAAAGTGTTGCGTTTTATTGAGTCTATAGTTCTGTCGAGAGAAGCGATTAGAGATCCATAAGAATTAGGCTTGCGCAAATACCTATTTGCCCCCAGACTGAACAAATGCTCTATTCGATCCAAATCAAACTCTGTAGAGTATACAACAATAGGTATCATATCCAAACCATTGTCATCGCGTATTTCTTTTAAACATTCTTCACCGTCTTTTCGTGGCATGTAGAGATCCAGGAATATTACGTCAGGGTTAGAAGAATCGGTCTTAAGACATAACAATAATTCATCTGCATTATCGAAAGTTTTCAGCTCAACTAAAGTATCAATTTGGGAAATCGCTTCCATAAAAATTTCTTGATCTTCCAAATCATCATCAACAAGATATATTGAAAATATCTCCGGTTTATTTTTCTCTCTCCTCTCCATAACTATGATATTTTATTTACAACCGTAGGCATTTCATTCATCAATTTCGTTTTTCTACGTCGCGCTGGTATAATTGACCTTTTCTTTCTTTATTTTTAAAGTACTTCTAATGTAGTATGCAGAAACAACTGGAAATATCTCTAAAAATATAAGTTTTGACCCAATAGAAATAACTCCGATATTAAACGATTTTAAAATGTTAAAGTATTTTTAGTCGATATCAGAATTGAAAATTCATTTCTACAAATAAACTTTTTGAATGCCGATCAAAACCAAGGAAGATATAATATGAAAGTCATTATAAAGGTAATCTTACCCGCCTATAATTTCTCCACCGTTAATGTGCATGACTTGTCCAGTCATATAGCTACTATCTTTGGAAGCAAGAAAAACATATGCAGGGCCCACCTCAGCTGGCTGGCCAGGACGACCCAACGGTACGTCTTTACCAAAATTTGTCAAATCATCTCCTTTGAACGTAGCCGGAATCAGTGGAGTCCAAATGGGGCCTGGTGCCACCGCATTAACCCTGATACCCTTGTGGGCCAGTGATTTGGATAAACTGCGAGTAAAAGCCGATATAGCACCTTTAGTGCTAGAATAATCTATTAAATGTTCAGACCCTCTATATGCAGTGACCGATGAAGTGTTAATTATTGTATCATCCTTTTTTAAATACTTAAGAGCTGCTTTGATGATATAGAAAAATGCATAAATATTTGTTTCAAATGTTAAATGCAGATTCTCTGTCGTTATTTTCTCAATAGATTCTTCAGGAAACTGCATTGCCGCGTTATTAACTATTATATTAATAGTACCAAACTTACTAATGGTTTGTTGCACAGCGGCCTTACATAATTCTTCATCCCTTACATCTCCTTTAATCAACAAACATTCTCGATCTTCTGCTTCCACTGCACTTTTTGTGGTCTGAGCATCCTGATCCTCGTTTAAATATATAATAGACACATTCGCACCTTCTTTGGCAAAGTACACTGCAATACTTCTGCCGATCCCGCTATCACCTCCTGTAATAAGAGCTACTTTACCACTTAATTTGCTACTACCTTTATAATCGTCTCGGATGGTTACAGGCTCCGTATCCATTAAATATTGTTGACCTGGTTGATGAGACTGCTCTTCATGATTTTTTATTTTGATATTTTCCATGTATTGCTCTTTTTAGTTATATATATATTTTACAATTGAGTTCTTCAGCAAATAAATATTAAGCATTTGAAAAATATTGATACGATAACAAAAAAAGTGAGCTTAATTAAAAGTTTAAGTTTTGCACTAATACCTGACCCCGACTAATACTCGTTATAAAATTTTTTGTAACTAAAATATATCTCATTATGAAAAGTTTTCTGTTATTATTTTATGGGATTTGATATATACTATCATTTCCTTGATAATGTTTCCTGTTCACGTCTGTTCATTTGAAAGAGTTAATAATAATTTAATAGGAACAATGCATGACAAGACAAATGAATAAATTTATTTACTCTGATGGCAGGGAATTTTGATTGACAAAAATTTAAAGTAATTTTTAATGAAACTAAGATCGAACGAACCTTTTTGGCTGATAAAAAATGGCATAAAACACTCATATCCCTCTGTAAAAGCGGATATCGAAACAGATATAATAATTATTGGTGCGGGAATCACGGGAAGTCTTATGGCTTATCAATGTATTCAAGATGGGTATAATACGGTAATAATTGACCACCGCGAGGTAGGTCATGGCAGTACATCTGCTACTACAGCCTTATTGCAATATGAAATAGATGTTCCGCTTTACGAGCTTTCAAAAATGATCGGAAAGAAAGCAGCTGAACAAAATTATCTCGCCTGTTATGAAGCCATCGATATTTTGGAAGACCTTTCGAAGAAAATAAAGTCACGATGTGGTTTCAAAAAAAAAGAATCCCTGTTTTATGCAGCCTACAAAAAAGATGTCGACTGGTTGAAAAGTGAATTTAAAGCAAGGCAAAATTTAAATTTACCCGTAACCTGGATATCATCTGACTCCATCAACAAAAGATTTGGAATGGAAAATACTTTTGGTGGAATATTATCACAACAGGCTGGAAGTATGGATGCTTTCCGGTTTACACACGATTTATTGCATTACAGTTGTCAAAAAGGCCTAGACATATATGATAAAACTGCCATAGACCATGTAAAATACAACAAAAGTGGTGTCATGGTCCATACCGAAACCGGACATCGTTTGCAGGCAAAGAAATTAATTTATTGCACTGGTTTTGAAAGCACCAATATAATTAAAGAAAAATTTGTCGATTTAGTTTCAACCTATGCCTTTGTTGGGGAACAAGATAAGAAAGGAACAAAAAAATTGAAGGATACAGTATTTTGGAATTCGGCCGATCCATATATTTATATGAGAGCTACAGACGATGGTCGATTTCTTATTGGTGGGGGAGATGTGGACTTTATAACTAGTAAAAAACGTGATGGGTTGATTAATTCAAAAGTACAGCATCTACATCGTCACATAAATCGAATATTTCCTTCATTTAACATTATTACAGATTTTGCTTGGGCTGGAACATTTGGTAAAACTAAAGATGGTTTACCGTACATAGGTGAACATCCTGATTTTAAAAGCACTTATTTCGTACTTGGTTTCGGAGGTAATGGAATTACCTTTTCAGTAATTGGAATGAAAATTATATCCGATTTATTAAAAGGTACGATGCATGACTTATCCCAGTACTATAGATTTGGAAGGTAGCATTTTTGGTCTGCGTTTATAATTCTGATGAATTGTGGATTGGGATTTATAAGGGCAATAAATAATTTTAATGAGCTACTTCACAATAGGTTTTACTCCTAGTTTTATATAACTAATGTGGTTTTAAAATTTAAATAAAATGGAAAAAAAGAAAAGTACCTCATCCAAAATAGAGCAATTAAACCAATATAAAAAGGATTCTTCAAATGAACCTTTAACCACGCGACAAGGAGTCAAAATAAACGACACCAATAATTCCCTAAAAGCCGGGGATAGGGGATCAACCTTATTGGAAGACTTCATTCTACGTGAAAAAATACATAGTTTTGATCACGAACGGATTCCTGAACGCATTGTGCATGCGAGAGGCAGTGGTGCCCATGGTTATTTTGAGTTATATCAAAGCATACCAGAGTATTCGAGGGCCGGTATTTTCACTGACACAGACCGCATAACCCCTGTTTTTGCGAGATTTTCAACCGTAGCCGGCTCCAAAGGTTCAACGGACTTAGCACGAGATGTCCGTGGATTCGCAGTAAAATTTTATACCGAGGAAGGAACATGGGATCTAGTAGGAAATAACATGCCAATATTTTTTATTCAAGATGCGATTAAATTTCCTGACTTGATACATTCCGTTAAGCCCGAACCAAATAAAGAAATTCCACAGGCAGCATCGGCACACGATACTTTTTACGATTTCGTTTCGCTAGCCCCAGAGACGTTACATAATCAAATTTGGCTTATGAGCGATAGGGCCATTCCTAGAAGTTTTCGAATGATGGAAGGCTTTGGCATACATACCTTTCGATTGATTAATGACAAAGGAGAAGCCCATTTTGTGAAATTCCATTGGAAACCTTTATTAGGGGTCCATTCTGTAACTTGGGACGAGGCGGTTAAAATCAGCGGTGCGGATTCCGATTTCCATAGACGTGATCTTTGGGAAGCAATCGAATCCGGGCAATTTCCCCAATGGGAACTCGGTCTGCAGATCATTCCAGAGAATGATGAACACAAATATGATTTTGATATATTGGACCCCACCAAGTTAGTACCGGAAGAAATGGTTCCAGTAAAGATCATTGGAAAAATGACATTGAACAAGAATCCTGATAATTTCTTTGCGGAAACCGAACAGGTGGCATTTCTGCCAGGAAATGTTGTTCCAGGAATTGATTTCACTAATGATCCTTTATTACAGGGTCGTTTGTTTTCTTATCGCGATACACAATTATCTAGGTTAGGTAGTCCTAATTTTCACCAACTTCCAATTAATATGCCTGTGGCAAAATCCAACAATAACCAGCGTGATGGACATATGCAAATGGAGATACCCAAGGGGCAAACCGCATATTTCCCAAATACTTTGGGGGGAGGTTGTCCATTTCTTAGTAAAATATCCGAGGGGGCTTTCCAGTCCTATGAAGAGCGCATTGATGGAAAAAAAATAAGGTCAAGAAGTGAAAGTTTCAATGATTTTTTCTCCCAACCAGCCCTTTTTTACAGGAGCCTGAAAGAATGGGAGAAGAATCATGTAATAGATGCCTATTCCTTTGAACTAGGCAAATGTACGCATAAGCATATTCAAAAAAGAATGCTCTGGATGATTGATCAAATAGATAATGATCTTGCTAAAAAGGTTTCTTTAAATTTGGGATTATCAATTCCTAATGATATTGAACGTCCCATCAATCAAGCTATAAGTCCGGAAGCGAATTTCCATGATTTTCAACCAGGACCCAAAAAGTTCTACTTAAATGAATCGCCGGCGCTTAGCCAGGGTAACACTAAATTTGAAAGTATTGCTACAAGACAGGTAGCGGTGTTACTCTCCGACGGATTTAGTAACAATAATTATAACGAAATGAAAGAAGTCCTAACAAGTGGCAATGCTGTAGTCAAAATTATCGCGCCAACTGGGGGGGATGTAATCTCTGATAGTGGTCAACAATACCAAGTAGATGCTTCCATTACCACCACAGAAAGTGTACTTTATGATGCTATATATATTCCAGGTGGAAAGCAATCAACTGATGTAATATCAAAAAATGCAAAATTTATAAAATTTGTGAATGAGGCACTTATGCACTGCAAACCTATTGCCGCCGATAATGAAGGTGAATCATTTTTAAATAATACCTATGCCATTGATTTCCTTTTGGATAAAGCGGTCTGTATCAATGCAAATCCTACGGAATTTGTCAAGGCAATTGCGTTGCATCGAAATTGGGAAAGAAGTGAAAAAGTTAATTCCATTCCAGTATGAAAACTTAGTAACCAATGACCTTATTTATCCAGTATTTTTTGACATATTATTGCTATATGATGGATGCATCCGTATCCAAAATTGGGGTTGATCCAGATTGGGGATTTCATGAAGATTATTTGTTTAAAATTTTACTCGCCATTTTAGCAGGATGCTTAATAGGTATTGAGCGGGAATATAAGGGAAAGGATGCCGGGATAAAAACAAACATTTTGGTTGCCGTTGGAGCATGTGCATATCTCATATTATCATTGCAGTTCTATGGAAGCGAGGATACGGATATAACCCGTGTTCTGGGCCAAATTGTGACGGGAATCGGTTTTCTGGGTGCAGGGGTAATTCTGAAGAGAGAGGATAAGATTGAGGGCCTGACTACCGCTGCAACAGTTTGGTGTAGCGCAGCTGCTGGATGCATAGCTGCGCTATATATGGTTACAAATTTAATAGTCTTTACCGTGGCAGTGGTTATAATTAATATGATCTTCGGTATTTTAAGTAAAAATATAGCATCATGAATTAAAATAGGCGAAGTATTGATGTCCGTTAAAGTTGTCGGATACCCCAGTTGTCATTTCTCGCAGAACGACCTAAGCTATGAAAGTTGCCCGTTCTATTTGCTGTACTTGAGTATATGGCAATTTACCTGGCCAATTAAATTTTCATAAATGAAATAAAAAACTATTTCGGTCTAAATTCGATGTATGGTACTGCCAATTCATTTTCAAAATCTTTTCAATAGATTCACGAAGGTTGCAAAAGTTACTCGGCTTATTTAGATATATATTTGCTCCATTAACAAAAGTCTCTTCAATATCCTTTTCAGAAGAAGACGTAGAGTAGATTGCAATGGTAATATCGTTCAAGGACGGGTTGGTACGTATTTCCTTAAGGCATTGCATGCCGTTCTTAAGAGGCATATTTAGATCTAGAAAAATCAGGTCGGGTAGGACGATTTTAGGAAGGTTCAAATAATCCATCAATTCCTGCCCATTATTATACAAGGACAATTTGGTCTTTATTTTAATTTCATCAATAGCTTCCTTAAAAAGAATTCTATCATCTTCATCATCATCGGCCAAAGCTATATTTAGAATTTTATTAATTGTACTCATTCGAATTGTACTCATATATTTCTCACTATATATTATTTATTTTTTCCATATAGGGTTGAATACATAAACTTCTGGAATAAGTACAATGAAATTCCCAGCTACCGTTATTCTGCCCTTAAACGTCTTATTTAAAAAAAAATTTAAAATTTAAATGAAGTATCTTTCTATTTTCCAAACAAGAAGTTCAAACATTCATAGGACTCAAAATATTTATTAATAAAATTAAAAACCCTACATGTGATCATAAATTAACGGCTTTTAAATTCCCCATTCGCTTACTGTACAAAGCGCACGAACCACTAATATAACGCAATAATTCTCACTACGTATTCGAACTTTAAAATAAAAAATTCTTCATCTCTACGTAAAATCCATTTTGATAATATAGCTGGAATGGTGGCACAATGATAAATGAAAATTACCGTCCATTTTAACATATTCAGATTTTTTTTTATCATTATTGAACCTTTTATGTTTTTATTTGACTAGTTGCATTTCAGCTATTAAGCTCTTGGAGTGGGACACCCGATAAAAAATTGGACTAAACAATAGGGCAAAGACTGGTGTTTATACTTATTACATTTTACATTAGAACCACACTGAAAAATCAAAAGGCCTAATTTTATAAACGCCCAATTTTTCTCAAAGAACACATTAACTACATGAATTTTAAATCATTTTAAAGTTCTATATTTAAGCAACATATTACATACCTACTATTATAATAAGCAATAATTATCGCTGGGCATGTTTTTAATATCTAAGCAATTTTATTTGGCAAATGTTAATAAATTGTCTTATTTCAACTTTTAAATTCAACCTAGCTTCACTAGGATGAACCTTAATGTTCTTGGTAACGGAAATAGAAATACTCAATAAAAGATGAAAATACAGGTGCGTGATGTTGCCATTCAACAAATAATGCAAGATTTGTCCAAAAGTTTTAAAACAGACTTAAATAAAAATGACGGGGAATTTAATGTTGAGCTCCCAATCGAATTAGGTAAGGGCCACATCAAAGGAATCTATTTTGACCATGGTCTAGGAGTATTAGAATTCAACTTCATTTTGGAAGAAAAATTGATTTTGGAATATACGAAAGGGGAAGTACATCCTTTGAAATTATTATTTAATAGGGAGTCTTCTTTTCGTCACAATTTCGATCAATGTGAAGAATCCCATGAAATAAATCGTTTGGAAAATGTGATACTTTCCAGTACACCACTAAATAATCATGTTTTTATTTTTCCTCCAGACCGACCCATTAGCATTTTTAGTATTGAGATCAATCGGAAATTATTCGAAGAAAAAATCAGTGGCTTTTTAATGGATATGAATGAGGACCTGATGAAGTTATTCAGGGACGTGAATGGCACACAAATTTTCTATCACAAAGACTTTTACAGTTTGGATATATCCCGGTTTTTAGAAGAATATTCTGAATGTAATCTTGCCGATTTTTTGAAAACAGTCTATCAGGAAGGAAAGGTCTATGAAATTTTGACGCATTTGTTTCAACAATATTTGGACGACTTAAACGGTTCAGGAATGCATAAGATCCTTCGTAAGGCAACTATTGAAAAAATAGAAATGGCGTCCAAAATAATCAAATCTGAACTGGATAGTATGGATAATATTGTGGACTTGGCGAAAAGAGTGGGGGTAAATCAAAATAAATTACAACAAGGCTTTAAATTCTTGTACAAAACATCAGTAAATGAATATATACAGAACTATAGGTTAGAGAAGGCTAAAGAGCTATTGGAGACCACTGATTTAAATATAACAGAGATCACCTATAAAATTGGAATCAGCTCGAGAAGTTACTTTTCCAAACTTTTCAAAGCCAAATATGGTATTTCCCCAAAGGAATATTGCAATCAGTTCAGAAAACAGGCCCAATAACCTAACTTTTAATTATTTAAATAAAAATTACACTTTAATAAATTACAGAAAACTTAAATTCAAAAACCTTATCCATGGTATTATGCTACCAGTAAATTCATTGTTGATTGGGCAAGGTTGATTATTACCTCAATTCTATCCAAAAGTTCGAATATGAATTTATAAGAGGTATTCTACTAAAAAATTATTCTTTGTGCTCTTCGTTTATTGACTTGATCGATACCAATATATTAGGAATTTCATTAGAATGGTAATTTTTACTTGTTCCTTTTTGGAATTGAGAAGCATAATCCGTCATTTTGTTCCTCCTGTCACTTCAACGGATTACTCAAATTTGACAATCTCTACCATATTAAAACACAATACTTTGTTACTGCAGTCTTTATACTTTGAAGGAATTCCTAATGACTCTCCAATAGAGCTTATGACAATTCAACGAGAAGCAATAACAGTACGATGGGCAAATCAGAAAAAAAATAGTTGGATTGCGATAAATTTAATCCTTATTGCAACATTTACAGAATAATTCTGATAGTAAATTGTCCTGGATTCTTGTGGCTGTAGTTTAAAGCTTAATCCGATTTAGGCTGTTGATTATGAATTGTTTTGCTTCGAGCTTCACTAACTAAAAATCCACAAAGAACAATATATATTATATCCTAGTTGGATTAAATTAAAATACTATGAAAAATGACATTAATAGTTGGAGCCGCAAAGACTCACAAAAAAAAATAATTTCGAAAACCCTTGGTCATTTATATTTCAATGAATCGCAAAGGACTTACAGTCAAGACAGTAAAAAAATGACAAAAATTGCATGTATATCCACGTATCCCCCTAGGGAGTGCGGTATAGCTACATTTTCCAAGGATCTCCAACTTTCCATTGAAGAGCGATTCGGAGGCAAAATGAAATTGATAATTTTTCCGTTGGAGACTCAAACCGATAGCCATAAATACCCGTGTAAGATTGGTGGTGTATTAAACACCGATTATGAAATGGACTTTTTAAAAGTTTCCCAAAACATAAATAGTAATAAGGATATAGCATTGATCTTAATCCAACACGAATTCGGTTTATTTAAAAATAACGAATCCGCCTTTTTAAAACTAATTGATTCACTTAAGAAACCGGTAGTAATTACTTTCCACACTGTCCTTCCCAATCCCAATAGTGATTTAAGAAAACAAGTGCAAAGCTTATCTAGAGGCTGCCAAGAAATCATAGTAATGACCAAGGCGTCTGCGGATATCCTCGAAAGGGATTATGCAGTTCAGAGGAATAAAATAGTTGTTATTCCCCATGGTACGCATTTAATTTCAAATGGAGATAAGGATGAATTAAAACATAAATATGAATTATCCGGTAAAAAGGTACTTTCAACTTTCGGATTGCTAGGGCCAAATAAGAATATTGAAACAACTTTGAATGCACTACCGGGCATAGTCAAAAAGTTTCCAGAGGTTATGTTTTTAATAATTGGCAAGACACATCCATCGTTAGTTAAAGATTTTGGGGAGGATTATCGTTTATTTCTGCAACAATTGGTCGACAGGCTGAGCTTGCAGGATAACGTCAAATTTATAAACGATTTTCTTCCCACTCCACAACTTCTCCAATATCTTCAGCTTACCGATATTTATCTATTCACTTCAAAAGACCCCAATCAAGCGGTTAGCGGTACTTTCGCGTACGCCTTAAGCTGTGGATGTCCAATAGTGTCCACACCTATACCACATGCTCTAGAGGTACTGGAAAATCAAGCTGGTGTAGTATTTGATTTTTCGGATTCCAGCCAATTGCAACAAACCGTTATAAGACTTCTCAAAAACCCTCAAACTTTGGCAAATATGAGTTTAAACGGCCTACATACGACCTCCGGTAGTGCGTGGGAAAATGCCGCCATTGCGCACGCCAGAATTTTTGAGCGGGTAGGAAGGGGAATGGTTCACCTTGAGTATAGTTTACCAGCTCTAAATTTAAAACACATCAAGAAAATGACAACAAACGTGGGCATAGTTCAGTTCTGTAAAATTGATGTGCCGGCATTGGAATGGGGTTACACTTTAGACGATAATGCGCGTGCCATGATAGTTTTTTGCAAGCATTACCAACTTACTGAAGATCCTATGGATCTGGAATATATAAAAAAGTATCTAGCTTTTTTGGATGGCTGTTTTCGACCTGATGGAAAATTTTTAAACTATGTTGATGAATATTGTCATTTCACATCCCAAAATGGAGATGTAAATCTAGAGGATGCCAATGGTAGAGCGATATGGGCGCTAGGTTATCTTCTTTCAATATCCTCAAAGTTTCCATCCAATTACGCCTATCTAAATGATAGGGCTGAATTTCTACTTTCAGAAGCGCTAGATAATCTTTGGAGTTTGAGATCACCACGTGCGATGGCATTTTCCATAAAAGGGTTAAGTTATTACGCCTTGGAACATGGAATTCTTAAAGTGGAATCTTTGATAAAGTCAATGGCGGATCGCTTGGTGAGACTTTATTTGAACACTATACAAGACAACTGGCATTGGTTTGAAAGTTCTTTTACATATGGAAATGCTGTGATTCCCAATGCTTTAATGTTGGCATATATTATAACTGGAAAAGCAGTTTATAGGGAGGTAGCCGTGACCACTTTTGACTTTTTACTTGACAAAATTTTCATTAATGACATGGTACGGGTCATCTCCAATAAGAATTGGTTTAAAAGAGGTGATACATTCAATCCGGAATTTCAAGGAGGTGAGCAGCCCATTGATGTTGCCTATACTATTCTGGCTTTGGATCTATTCGATTTTGAAATTCCAGATAAGGGGTATGGAGCCCTCAAAGTTCGGGCTTTTGAATGGTTTTTAGGCAACAATCCATTGAACCAAACAATCTACAATCCATGTACAGGTGGTTGTTATGATGGTTTGGAACTTTATAATGTTAATCTTAACCAAGGGGCGGAATCGACCTTAAGTTACTTATTGGCCAGAATGTGCTTTAGGGAAAATCTTTGAGCCATGAAGAAAGTTAGGGAAATCGATGATACCGCGATGTGTATTTCACGAATTAGACGAGGCAAGGGGTATTGCTTTTATAATGAAAATGGTGAAAGAATTACTGATAAAAAAACCTTGACACGTTTGAGAAAATTGGTCATTCCTCCCATGTGGAATGAGGTATACGCCTGCCGTTTTGATGACGGTCACATTCAAGCAACGGGCCGGGATTTAAAAGGTCGTAAACAATATATTTATCATTCGATCTACGAAAAAAAGCGTCAAGAGGAAAAATTCCGCAAAATGCTGGATTTCTCCAAAGTACTTCCCAAAATCCGCAAACAGGCTCATAGAGATTTAAATATTAAGGAATGGGGCAAAAGTAAATTGCTTGCACTAATTGTTTTGATTTTGGATGAGTACGGCATTCGGATCGGTAATAAAGAATATAAAAAACAGAATGATTCTTATGGATTGACCACGCTACGTAGAAAACACCTTTCAATAGATGATGATGAGCTTGTTTTATCATTCAAAGGAAAAAGTAATCAGGAACAACAGGTCTATATAGACAATGAAGAATTGATTCCATTTATAACCAAGGCAGCCAGTTTACCGGGATACGAGATATTTAGATATAAAGACAGACATGGAGTATTTCACGATGTTGATAGTGAAGATGTCAATTGTTATATAGCTGACTATATGGGACCTGGTTATACCAGTAAAGACTTTAGAACTTGGGCCGCCAACCGTTTGGCTGTTGAATTCTACCCCATTGCAATGTTGGATAATAAAATCGGAGGTCGCAAAAAATTTAGTAATATAATTATAAAAATGGTTGCTTCTGAATTGGGAAATACACCATCAGTATGTAGGAATTATTATGTACACCCCGCCATTTTTAATGCTATCGATGAGAAAAGTTTACCGAATCCCAATCCATATCGGAAATCCAAGAATAAATATGGACTTACGCCTAGTGAAAAATTAGCTAGAAAGGTGATTGAAAAGAGCTCTAAAGAATATTAACGCTAATGTATCATTGTGCATTACTACCAAAATTTAGTTGAGGATGTTGGATCTTCAAAAAAACAATAGCTTCAAGAACTATGATTACAACTGGATATTTGGTGATGTTACCTTTGATCACTAATATATTAGACAATAATGCCATGGAATTATCAATAATTGTTATTGCCGGATTAATGGGCACCTCCTTCATGACCATATTCAGCCAAATACTTGGAAAAGTAATGGGGCAAAATTTTAATGAAGCTGAACTGATCAACAAATTCCTCAATATCAGGGGTAGAACATATCACTATTTGGGTTGGTATATTCATTATGCTATAGGGTTCATTTTTGCTGCCGGTCTTAGGGCCCTTTACCTACTCACGGAATTTGAACGATATATAATAATTGGAATTCCGATAGGGTTAGGACTGGGTGCCTTTGGGGGGATGTGTTGGTATATATTTTTCTTTAAAAAAACAGAAACGCCAAAATTAGAATTTAAGAATTTTTTCGGGCAACTATTGATCGCCCATGTAATCTTTACTGTTGTCGTACTTTCCATCTTTCAAATCATGAACCAATTGTGATTTTCTTCCTACACTTCCCTCACAATTTCAACATAACTGACCCTAGAAAAATTTAGATCGTTATCCTATAAAAAAACTGGGCAGAAGAATTTACAGTAGCCTTTTTTTAAGTTAATAATGCCTTCAATCGGGATAATAAAGTCTGTATATGTCTATTATCTTCATTCAACATTTATAATTTAAAACATTATACTTATAATTTAAAAACATCATACACTATGAAAAATTTGGAGGATTTATTCGAGCATCAATTACAGGATTTGTACAGTGCTGAAAAACAATTGATAAAGGCATTACCCAAAATGGAAAAAAATGCCAATAACAGCAAGTTAAAAGAAGCTTTTGCCAGTCATTTGGAGGAAACCAAAAATCAAAAAAAAAGGTTGGAAGACATTTGTGATCAACTGGACATTGATCCATCAGGAGAAAAATGTAAAGCCATGGAAGGTTTGATCAAGGAAGCGGAAGCCTTTATAGATGAGGCAGATAACGATAAAATAATGGATGCAGGCCTTATTGCTGAAGCTCAACGAGTTGAGCATTATGAGATATCAGGATATGGGACAGCTGTCCGCTACGCTAAGGAATTGGGACATGCCGATATC
Source organism: Arenibacter algicola (assembly GCF_018860365.1). Taxonomy (GTDB): domain Bacteria; phylum Bacteroidota; class Bacteroidia; order Flavobacteriales; family Flavobacteriaceae; genus Arenibacter; species Arenibacter algicola_B. Next base: position 630,125 of record NZ_JAHKPO010000014.1, on the reverse strand, counting down.
GCCAAAGAGCTCCAAAAAACTTTGGACGAGGAGTATAACGCTGACAATAAATTGGATAAATTGGCAGAAGGGCGTCTTAATAAAGAAGCAATGGCGTAATATCTGGCATTAAATTATTTAGGCGTCTCAGGTTAATTTGAGACGCCTTTTTTTTATCAAATGGACATTAATTATTTACATTATTGATTATGAAAAATATTATTTGGGCATTAGTAGCACTTCTAATTATAAGTTGGTTATTGGGTTTTATTGTATTTAAAATTATGGGAGGGTTGGTACATCTACTTCTAATTCTTGCGATAATTTTATTAATTTTCAACTGGTTCAAGGGACGGTCAAAAACTCCAAAATAACTTCCACTTATAAAAGCAAATTATGCGGCCATGGCATTATCGCTCCAATTAAAATCATTTCTCCCTGGGGTGATTCTTGGAACTTTACACCCATCGGCAAAAATACCTATCAATCGGAACCCATTCATATAAAAATACATTCGGGAAGACCGATGTCTAAAAATTAGAGAATAATAATTTATTCTCTAATTCTTCCAGATCCCAGGAATGCCTACCAGCATAAGATAACTTAGGAAGACACACTAGGGATTTATACTAGTTTTTTCAAAAAATACTCCTGAAAGGTAAATACCCAGAATTAATAGAATCAAAAAAAATACTATTATAATAAATCCGGTTTTGGTTATACCGTTCTTTTGAAAGATATAATTCCTTGTAGGTTCTTTTTCTTCTTTGACAAATTTAGTATCCTGATCATTTTCTTTTTTATCTTTCATATGTTTCTTAGATTAATTGCACTTAATATTTATACATTAATTTTCGATCAAATTATCTCAAAATGAACTGGGACGTTACTCTTATAAAAAATATAATTGTCCCAATAACAAATATTGATTTAACCAATCTAGATGTCAGGGTTCATATCATTATCTGGCCCTAAGTAAAATGAGGAAATTAAAAAGGGTCTTAATTCCGAATGGATTAAGACCCTTTTCTTGATGCTGGACTTGCTAAGATATTACTTGGTTACATATCAATTGAATTCCCATCCTTATCGAAGTATAAAGAACCTGAAGTACCATTTTCCAAGGTTACTTCTACCTTGTATTGTTCACTTTTATTTACATAAGCGTCACCAATGGTGGAATTCGGATAATCTCTCTTAATCGCGTCCGAAATTGCTGCCGGTAGGTCAGATTGATTGATTTTTTTAAAATCGTCCTGAGTCTGTTCTACGGCAACTTCATGTTGCGTCTGTTCATTATTTTGGGCGTAAGTAGTAAACCCTACAATTGAAAACATTGTCATTACTATTAACTTTTTCATGATATAAATATTTAGATTATTAATTTAACTACCATAACCAAAGAAAAGATCATACCATTTCGAAATATTTCATAACTAACTAATATTTAAAGATTTATGTGTTTAGGTGTATTTTAAAATTGTATAAAGCTGTGTAAAGAATTATGATGTATTATCATAACTTCACAATTTTACACAATGGTATAATTCAATAGAGATCAGTTTGTTTTAGTATATTTTCAAATAATATATGGGTATTTGCCTAGTTAAATATCAATTCCTCGTTTGGTACCAATGAAGGCAAGTTGGAATCAGGACCTTTGGTTGCCGACAATAATAGACATGAAATCGAAAAAATAGGATTTTAGCTATATAAGCTGCGCTTGCAACAATTCCAATAAATCAAAAGTGGCAGATACAATTGTCTAATTATCTAAGGTAATTGCACATGGAATTATAGCTGAATATTTTATGACTTAAAATTGATTAAAACTTGGATATCCTTTAACAGTGAATGTTCAAGAACAACTATTTTATACGGACTTATTTATCTAATTGTGATCCAATATTCAGATCCAAATAATAGTTAAACCTTCTAACATCAACATCAAGACTATAAACATGTAATACAATTGTGGAATTGGATAGTTACTTAAGGCCTTGAGAATTGTTGAATTGCCATATCGGATCAAGAGTTGTACATTACCTTGTCCAAAACTATATCATACTTTTGATATCATTTATCCAGGATGGATAGGTGAAAATGGTATTTTTTAATTTATCAATAGTAATATCATGATTGATAGCCATTGCAAAAATGTTGATAGTTTCTGCTGCATTTGATCCCAAGAGATGGGCCCCTAAAATTAATTTTGTACTATTATTCCAAATTACTTTAAAGGTATAAGCTGGGGAATTTATTCGTTTGGCACTAAACCAATCTTGAACAGAGTTATAACTGACACTAACATTATTATATTTACGTCTGGCCTCATCTTCAGACAGTCCAACAGATGCCAAATTTGGCAATGTAAAAACGGCAGAAGGTACTACAGGGGTATTTACTTTTTTACTATTACCATTAAGAATATTATGTGCTACAACTTCACCTTGGATGGCAGATATAGGTGTAAGCGGCAAGCCATGTTCCGATACATCGCCACAGGCATAAACCCTAGGATTTGAAGTATTCTGTAGGAACTCATTGACAACAATACCTTGTTCAGAAAAGTTTACATTCGCTTTTTCTAAGTTCAACATTGCGATTGAGGGTTCTCTTCCCGTTGTATTAAAGACCATGGAAGTATTTATGATATTTACTTTGTCAGACTGCTTAAATTCAACGTTATAAGCGTTACTCACATTTTCAATTTTTATTACCTCGGCATTAAGAACGATCCTGATCCCTAAATCTTGAGTAACATTGGTTAAATATCTTGTCATATCTTTATCAAAAGAGGATAATATCCTTGACCCGTGTTCAATAATAGTGACTTTACTACCAGCTCTCGCCGCCATATGGGAGAATTCCATACCTATATATCCTCCACCGATAAATACTATTTCTTCTGGTAAATTATTCAAGTTCAGAAAATCATCGCTATTATTCAAGAATTCGGCACCTTTGACATTAAGTAGGCGTGGTACATATCCAGTAGCAATGACAATTTTTCCCGCTTTAATTTTTGAATTTTCTACCTCAAGAGTGTCACTGCTGATAAATCTTGGAGATTCATGGAAGAGTTGGATTCCTAACTCCCTTAAATCCTTTTCTGTGGATTGTGGGACATTTTTTGTAAATTCAAGTTTAAAACGTTGAAGATCAAGCCAGTTTAATTCAGGTGGTCGAGATATACCCTTACCTAATAAATTGGAAGCCATTTCACATACTTCCGTAGGTCCTAATAGTACTTTTTTTGGGTCACACCCTCTAGTGGCACAAGTGCCTCCGTATTCGCGATTATCGGAGATAGCTACCTTTAGACCTGCCTTGACACAATATTTTGCCACTGTTCGCCCTGCGCCACCACTACCTATAACAAAAACATCTACTTTTTTCATAGTCGGAAAGTTATCTTTTATCTATGTCAATCTTTGATGTTTTCCAATAATTAATTAGCTCAAGAGTCAATCATATATAAATATAAAATTCCAAAGCCAACAGATGTTATTCACTTTTTTATCAAGACAAATTTTATGGAGATATTAATTGTCTAAATTACCATTCCCTTGATAAACATGACTTAATCCAATGTAATTTGTGGTTTAATCATAAGGATGATTCGCCAATGATTTAATTAGATATCGGTTCAATCTTCAATTTATTAATTAAGAACAATTTCAAAATTTTAACGCACAGGTTTCTTGGCCAAGGACAAAACCAAATCCATTTATTTATAAAAAACAAATTATTTTCAAATGAAGTACCCATCATAATATACATTTTCCACATTGTAAAATGACCATCCTACCCAGTTAATTTTTTCTTTAAATGGGCTAAAACCCCTTTTCCAATGTTCCTAATTTTAACTAACAATTTGATGTAATAATCAAAGTAAAAGAATAATAACACTAAAAGTAGAAACTATGGAAAAATTAAAAATTTTAACTATATGTGCTCTTGTGATTGGCGTATATGCCTGTAATGGGCATAAGGAAAAAAACAATATGGACTCGTCAAATAGGATAGAAGACACAAGAAAGGGGGACTATGCAAATAAAGAGCCAGACGCTGACAGTCATGTGAATTCGGCATCTAGGCCCTCTGACTGGAGGAAGGAGTATGATTCACATATGGACATTTCCGACATATATGGCAGTTTAAACATGAGTGATTCTCAAATAAGGGAATATGAATCAGCTTCCAAAACCCAAGGAGATAATTGGCAAAGGAAAAATGAAACCAATATAGACAATCAGGCTATATTGGTGCGTCGCGACAGCAGTTTGCAATCGGTCCTTACTCCGGAACAATATCAAAAATATAAAGAGATGTCCAAGGACAAAAAAACTGAAGAATAAGTAAAACCATTTATCAATTTTATTAATCCGTTAAAACAAATAAAGATGAACACAGAAAGATTTTCAAATACAAGAATAGATAGAGTTTTCAATAACACTCAAAGTGCCCACGACTATTATGACAGCCTGATTGACAGGGGTTATGACAAGGACGATATCACTATTTTAATGTCCAAAGAAACCAAGGACAAATATTATGATTCCGAGAACGAGGACACGGGAAGCGAGGCCTTAAAAGGAGCAGGAGCAGGCAGTGCTATCGGAGGTGCAGCTGGAGCTATAGTAGGTGCAATTGCCGCTATTGGCACTAGTTTGGTACTTCCTGGCATCGGCCTAGTGGTAGCCGGACCTTTGGCTGCTGCCTTTGCCGGCGCTGGAGTCGGTGGTGCAGGGGGGGCCATTGTTGGAGCTCTCACTAAAGCTGGGCTTACTGATTCCAAATCGGCTGAATATGTCGATTATTTGGAAGAAGGTAAAATAATAATTTCAGTTGATCCCAAAAGCTATGAAGATAGAACTTATTTGCGGAATCAGGACGGAATTATTTATTATGACGACAATTACTAATACCTCAATTATTTACTGTAACTGGAGCACCATTATATTATGGTGCTCTATTTTTATAATTGTCTATAAACACCTATTTAACAATGTTTCATGCATACTAATTCTTATAACCAGGCCATTTTTAAAGGGTTTTATATTCTGATATAGGTCAATTGTATCATGTGTAAATATTGATTTTTGTGTGTTACTGTTGGACTTGCACTAATGACCTTAAGGCCATTAATTACTTTCCAAGTCCTATGTATTCAAATCTTTTCTAATTAAAAATTACGAATCATGATAAAGCATAAAGTAATTCGTCAGATATTTACACTTTTTTTGATTCTTTTGATGGGGGGTCTTATCTTCAAGGAAATGGCACCTTATCTTTCAGGTGTCCTTGGAGCCATAACGATGTATGTAGTGCTCATCAAACCTTTAAATATATTGGTCTCCAAAGGCTGGAATAAGTACATAGCCACAATAATGTTAATGGTTATATCATTTATTGCCATATTGTTACCAGTAGCAGGTGCCATTATTATGCTTGGAAATAAAATTGGCAGCGCAGTAAAGAATTTAGAAAAAGTTGTAACGGCATTTAAGACACAATTAGGGAATTTGGAGAATCGCTTGGGGTACGATTTAACCTCACAGATCGATGCTTCGGCGGTATCTGGTTGGGTATCAGAAAATCTGCAGGGCATTGCTGGAGGTACTTTTGATACTGTAATTGCCATTTCTATAATGTATTTTTTCTTGTTCTATATGTTGACCAATCGTAAAAAATTACTCCAATCCTTGTTCGAATATATACCTATAAATGACAACCATCTAAACCTCATTGGTAGCGAAACTCGTGAAATGGTGAGAGCAAATGCCATAGGGATTCCATTGGTCGCCATAGCACAAGGAATTGTTGCCCTACTTGGATTTATTATTTTTGATATTGAAAATCCATTTTTTTGGAGCGTTATAGTGACTATAGGTTCAATGATTCCTTTTATCGGTAATTTTTTAGGAACTATTCCGGTCTTTATTCTATCCCTTTCTAGTGGTGATACCTTTCAGGCCTGGGGTATTCTGTTATACGGCATTGTGGTTGTTGGTATAACCGATAATGTCATACGCTTGTACGTACTTCAAAAACTGGACGATGTTCATCCGCTTATTACCCTTACAGGAGTAATTGTTGGAATTCCTTTATTTGGATTCATCGGGTTGATTTTTGGACCATTACTAATTAGTCTTTTTCTTTTAATAGTTAAGATATATAATGCCGAGTACGGTAGGAACAAGAAGATTATAATATAATTGAGCTCGATTATTTCTGGATTTTATTACATGAACCTCGCTTATGGGTGGTAGCCTATTCCTATATGTCATCCTAGGCGTTGTTAAGGACTTTTAAGGGCTGTAAATATCGCCCAGATTGCGGCTCATATTGTAAAATACGGAATGTAAGTGAACAAAAAATGCCGGTAAACCCGGCAATTTATGGTACTTTAACAGTTAAATCTTCAAAAGTTCCCCAATCATTGAAGCTCTAAGGAATTGAGCTGATTTGATCCGATCACTGGTTTATCACCATGATCGAATCTAGATTGAGAGTTCATAAAAAATGAGACCAACTTGTTATTTTGATTGTCCCAATAATCAGCTGTTTCAATTTTAAGGCGCACTAACATTAGTTCAGAATTATCTTTTACTTTAAACCATGCATACATTAGTGGAATCCATAATTCTGACATCTTATCAGTATCATTGACGGGTTCTGCAGTCCCAAATATAGTGATGCAATTATGGCTGTTGGGATCGTTATATATAACCTGGACCCTATTGTCAAACTGAATTGTTGTGCAAATTGCATTCAGTTTTGAAGTTATAAACCAAAGATTACCTTGCTCGTCCATATGCTGCAATGTCATGGGACACACAGAGTAGGGTAACTTTTCAAGTCCACTGGTCATTGTTACGTATTTGGGCATATTCAACAAGGTTTTTAATTTTAGTAAACCGTGTCTATCCAAAGAAAATCTTTTTGTTTTCATTTTTTCAAAAGTGTTATTTATTAATTATTTGATCAAGTCTTACGAATTCTTACCAATTCATGTGTTTCCGCTCTTATACCGGACTTTGTTAGACGGATTCCATTATCCATTTAAAAAAAGGAAATGTGCAATCGCTAAGCATGTTGATGTACGTGTTTTCCTTCCATTATTTCTTCAATAAGCTTTCCGCAAAAAGCTGGTAGATCTTTAGGATTTCTACTTGTTACAAGACCCTGATCGACAACGACTTCCATATCTACCCAATCTGCACCCGAGTTAATAACGTCATCCTTGATACTCTTGTAAGAGGTTATTTGACGATTTCCTATAACTCCTGCACTGATTAGTAGCCAAGGTGCATGACATATAGCACCAACTGGCTTGTTGTCTTCGAAGAATGACCGTATAAAATTTAGGGCTTTCTCATCTGTACGGAGAGTGTCCGGATTCAAAACACCGCCAGGTAAGACCAAAGCATTATAAACGGAAGTATTGACTTCATCCAAATTTTTATCGACCTTTATGGAATCCCCCCAGTTGGTTTTGTCCCAACTTTTTATTTTCCCCAACTTATTAGAGACAATATGCACGGTTGCCCCTTCAATTTTTAGTGCCTCCAAAGGCCTAAAGAGTTCTGATTTTTCAAATCCGTCCGTTGCTAGTATAGCTACTTTTTTGTCTTTTAATTTCATGGTATTTTAAATTTGTTCAATTATATATTATATAAATGTTCCTATTAAAAACTTGGTTTGAAATTAATTCAATTGGACAAGATTGAGTTGTTCATTTGAGACTATAGTGAACTGTATCAATCATAATGGATATTACTTTTTTAAAGCCTCAATTTAGGAGCATTGTAATTATTATCTAGGCGTACCAACGAGGACTCTACTTCTTATGCCTTTCTATAACTAACATTCTTACAAGTTAATTTTTTATGGAATTAGATCAATCCACAATAAATTCTCGATTTAATTTTCACTGTTGTTGGCCTGTACGTTCAAAACAAAAACCATTATGGTGTTATTGAAAATAACGAAGGGGGCTAAGTGAGTATGAACAAGAAATCATTCTATCAAAATATAATAGATGTCAATAATATATTCTAAAATATGAATTACGATGATTTAACTACTTTGGGAATTGCTTTTGGTCTAGGTTTATTGGTAGGTCTTCAGCGCCAGCACGCCGATACCAAAATGGCCGGTGTACGTACATTCACCTTAATCTCAATTTTGGGTGCGGTAAGCGGACTATTATCCCGTGATTATAACAATCCATATATTTTACCGGTTTTCGGTATAGCCATTGCTGCCTTAATGGTGACAGCCAACAATATTAATAGGAAAGAGGGGAACAATGACGTAGGTCAGACTACTGAAGTGGCGGCATTATTGATGTTTGCCATTAGTGGATATCTAGTAATGGGTGATAGGGTCTTAGGGGTAATTGTCGGTGGTGCCATGTCCATCTTGTTGTACGCAAAGCAACGATTACATGATTTTATCGACAAGTTAAAGGACAAAGACCTAAATGCTATTATGACCTTTGCTGGAATTTCCTTAATTGTACTTCCGATTTTACCCAACCAAACATATGGACCATTGGATGTGTTGAATCCGTATAACATATGGTTGATGGTAGTATTAATTGTAGGACTAAGTGTAGTGGGATATTTTATTTACAAATTTGTTGGGAAAAGTACTGGTACCATATCGAATGGAATTTTAGGTGGGTTAATAAGCAGTACGGCAACTACGGTAAGTTATGCAAGAAAAACGAAGGACTCGAAGAATATTGATATTATGGCCGCCTTTGTAATTACGACAGCTTCCGCCATTGCTTTGGTTAGAGTACTTATTGAGGCAGGGTTAATTATTCCGGATAAATTACATCGCATAATACTTCCCCTTGTAGTACAATTTATCATCATGGGCTGTCTTTGTGGACTACTTTTTTATTGGATTAAAAAAAATGGGGAACAGGAAGAGATGCCAGAACCAAAAAATCCTGCACAATTTAAAAGCGCTTTAATCTTTGGCTTACTTTACGGCTTAATTTTAATGGCGGTGGCTTTTACGAATAAAGAGTTTGGTGAACAAGCACTTTACGCTGTTGCAATAATTAGTGGACTCACCGATGTCGATGCAATTACTTTGTCACTTTCCCAATTAATGAAAAATGATGGTTTGACTACGACTAAAGGGTGGAGACTAATTTTAATTGCCACACTTTCCAATTTATTGTTTAAGGGAATTATGGCAGCTGTTCTTGGAAGTGCACGGCTAACAAAATATATAGCTCTTTCATTTGGGATTTCGATTGTGGTGGGATTGATATTAATTTGGGTTTGGCCAGAGTCATGGCATTTATAGAAAATAATTAAGGTTGAATACCAAAAATGCCATTGCCATTGTGGTCAATTTTTAGTTTTCTACTTATTAATTTGTAGACATCAACCAGCACAGAACAAGTTATATGACTTAGCTGGTGGAAGATTCCTGAAACTAATATGTTTACCCACTAGATCAATCTATAGTTATAAAGCGGCACCGAATTAAAACAGAGTTCACAAAAATTAAATAATCGCACTTTAATGATTTTGTAAATCAATATGACCTTTTTTACCAGGAGTTTCAGAAGCAAAATTTTCATCGCCATGTCTCATTGACGATAAGGGCACCTCAATTCCATTTTCCCAGTAGTACGCACTTTCGATATTGATGTTCAACAATACCAAATTAGGGTCTCCTTGTCCATCGAACCATTTGTTTAAACTATCGTTCCAGAGTTCATCAACTTTGGGCAGATCGACAATATGCGTTGCATTTCCAAATAAAGAAATATATTTTTGGTTTAATTCATCACCATATAGTATCTGAATTCTATTATCGTTTTCTATTTGACTGAAATTATCACTATCTCGAGTCGTGAACATCCATAAATCCCCTTGTTCATCCATTTGTTGGATAGTCATTGGACATACGGAAAATGGAATTTTTTCCAAAGCCGTTGCCATCAACACGGTTTTCGGTCCTTTCAACAGGGTGCGCAATTTACTAAGTCCTTGCCCATCCTTGGTATAATTTTTCTCTTTCATCTTATTAATATTATTAAACACTTAACAGTTGCCAACTGATATTTTTAGGCAACAAGTTTTCGACATTCTTCTGCACAAGTCAAACAGGCGGCTGCGCATACTTTACAATGATCATGTTCATGTTGTCTGCATTGCTTTGCACACCAAGTGCATACCTCTGCACACAACAGACAAGCCTCTTTTGTATAAGGACTATCGGCAACCATATATTTAATACACAACAAACAGATATCCAAACACTGCTGACAGCATTTCGGACAATCATTCATACTTTCTTTTCCCGACATTTGAATTAGACAGTTCTGACAGTCGACAAGACATTGCTGACAAGCTTTTATACAACTTTCATACTTTGAAATCATAACATTGATGTTTTAAAATTATTACTTATATATTCAATTGACTTCCTTGAAGTCATGGATAGTAAGCTACTATTTTCCGACATTTTTTTCATGGTAGAAGAACACCCAATAAAGTCCTTAAAAAAATGCAAAATTCTATTCAAACTTTTTGCAATTGGACATTTTTATTTTCGATTTCCAAATTCATACGGTAAGTAGGTATAACCCTTTTTACTGGACTTTGAAAAACTTACACAGTCCAACACATATAAGCGCTCGGTGTTTTCCTAATACCCGCTTTAACATTAGTTAGAATGTTGGTTTATTTTACTAATTTCGTATAACATATAATGCGAATTAAAAGTTTACGTATATGTACTCAAAATATAGAGAAAAAGAAATATACTTTAGCTCAAAATAAGGAATTTTAAACGCTATCGACCTAAGCATATGCACAATTCTAATGAGTTAAATTGTTTTTCAAATACGTTAAATCCTATCATCAATTCAATTTAACTTTAGATATAGAATTATTAAAAGAAGTTAATGTGACAGGTGCTATCTTAGCGGAAAGCACAGCGGGTCTTTCCCGGACAAAATATCACAGGTATCACTAACAGATTCCACAAAAAATAATTCTTATAATATTTGTTGAATTATAGTTTGATTGGTTATAGTTCGATTAGTTCAGAAGGGCTTCAGAAATGGAGCCTTTCTATTTTCAACGAATGTATTGCGTCAGGACTTAAGAATACATGAAGTCCATATTTGGCTTAATCAACGGTATTTGAATTATTCCTTACCGTTGCACTGGATGTATTATAACTAATCGAATTTCTAAATTAGTGTTCCGGAAGGAGGTATTAAGTTTAAAATAAAAAGGTTGAGAAAAGAATGACCATCAAATAAATTAACCAATAATGCCGCAGTCGGGCCGGGTTTTTCCCAAATAAAATTTTGGTTACCTTAAATAACAACGGACGATGATTACTCACAAACTTATAACCTATTTCGCTAATTGTTTGGAATAAATAAAACTTCTGGTAGTAATGGTAGAGAAAATTCCACTTATTGGAATAGAATAATGTGCGATAAGCGGCTTCTGCTCCCTTATAAACCCTTCCATCTGGTTCTATCAAATGTATGGCCTGGCCAAATGCTTCCTCCGATATATCTGGGATAACGAAATAAATGCTTTGATAAGTGACATAGTCAATAGTTTCTCGGGTTAATATTTTCCATCTAACAATCCAAAATTTACAAAAACCACACTTTCCGTCCCATATCAGGCATGGTTTTGAGGGGAAGTAACCGCTTTGGAATTTACGTTCCATATTGAATTATATAATTTCACGTCAAAACTCAATCTTCATTTTGAGTTCGTTGAAACAGGTAATTTTTATCGGTCAGGTCCAAAATCATAGGAGTAATACTAGTTTTTCCTTGTTTAACAGCCCATCGATCCGAACCTTCGTCCTCCGGCTCTAAGGGAATAACGGTAAACCAGTACTGGTGTCTCCCCATTGGATCTTTATTAGCAATAATTTTACCATCGTATTGTCTAACTGACTGGCTAGTCCATATTATTTCTCCGAAGGGATTCCGAGGAAAGTTAATATTCAATAACTTCAAATCCTTAGCTTTTATCACTTCATTAAGTGCATCAATTACATAAGGCTCCAATTCATCAAAATCGGTGTCCTCGACCCCCACGGATACACTTAAAGCTATACCACGTAAGCCAAATAAAACTGCCTGTCGTGCTGCTGAGAGCGTACCGGAGTGCCATGCTGAATTGCCAAGATTGGCCCCTATATTGATACCTGAAAGAACCAAATCTATACCTTGGAACAAATGGACACCTAGAGCTACGCAATCCGCAGGTGTTCCGTTTACACGAAAAGCTTCCAGACCTTCAAAGTGAATCGGTGATTTTTTAAAGCTAATTGGTTTACCTGAGGTAATAGCCTGCCCCATGGAAGATTGCTCAATATCCGGAGCCATTACGATAACCTCTCCAAAGGCTTTGGCAACATTGGCTAAACATAACAAACCCGGACTATAAATTCCATCATCATTCGTAACCAGTATTTTCATGATATTATAGTTAATTTCTTAATTAATTATACCATTATAAGTCATTTTAAGGGACAACATCTGTAAATCTCGGTCAATCAATTCCATGAATTTTGTTCTTAAAAAAAAATTATTGACTCGAAAGCAATGACTCATTCAAATTGAATTTACGAACTACTATATTTATATAAAAAGAATCAGATGATTTGAATATTATGAAATTTAAACGAATGAAAAAAGCACAGATTTTTCATAATCCTACAGCAGGAGATGGCACTCACAGTAAAAAAGTGGTAAAAAAAATTGTTAAAAGAGCAGGTTACCGTGTAGATTATATATCCACCAAAAAAAAACACTTTTTGAAGAATTTTAAGCCATACGAACTGGATGCCATTTTTGTAGCTGGAGGGGACGGAACCGTACATAAGTTAGCTGAAGCTTTAGTGAATAAAATGCCAGATAGTCAAATACCTATATATCTAATACCTTTTGGTACCGCCAACAATATCGCAAAAACAATCCAGAATTTAGGCGCAGATGGATTAATGAAGGTCGATTACGGAAGAGTGAAAGGTTTGCCGAAGGACCAGCTATTTTTTGAAAGTGCAGGATTCGGTATGTTTCCCGAACTGATATTTGAAATGGAAAAAAAATCAGAAAAAGACGTTCCGTATTACGAGTTAAAACAAGCCGTTGATAAATTACAAGAAATTATCAGAAAAATTAAGGCGGTAAAAGCCACCTTGAAAGTAGATGGACAAATAATTACTGGATATTTTTTACTGGTTGAAGTGATGAACATTCCATTCTTAGGTCCCAACCTACATATAGCACCTAGTGCGAATCCGGGTGATGGCTATTTGGAGTTGATTTTAGTTGATGAACAATATCGGCAGGATCTATTGGATTACCTAACCAATAATTCCTATAACAATACCGAAAGTCTAAATTTAAAAAATTTTGTAAAAACCTATAGTGTAAAAAAATTGCAGATTGAATGTGAGGCTGTCAAAATGCATTATGATGATCAACTGGTAGATGATTATATTGGACAAACCTTGGAAATAGAATCTGTACCTGGCCAATTGAAATTCTTCCTAAATAATTGAATTTATCGACCATTCGTATTCCAAGGGCTTATTATTTGCTTTACTTAGATTTTGTTTAATTCTTGACCACCAAAACTCAAAAAGAGGCCCAAAAAAGTGTATGGACCAATGCCGTATTGACCATACCGGCCACTCTGTTTTTCTTTTTTGTGGGTACTACTTTATTCGCTTTTTTTAAAAATTATCCTAACCAGCTTAATCCTACTTTTGAAAACAATGATGCCATATTCCCCTGGTATATTGTTTCGGAGTTACCAACTGGTATTTCTGGATTATTGATTGCAGCAAAATTTGCTACGGCTATGAGTAGTTTGAGCAGTAGTATGAATTCTGCTGCAACGTCATATGCTACTGATATCCATTTTCGATTTGGATGGAATAAGAAGGCCCATGAATTTAAACTGGCGAGGAAAGCAACATTAATAATCGGAATTATTGGGACCATTTTTGCCGTTATGATGGCAACAATGGATATAAAATCGCTCTGGGATGAATTTCAAAAGGTTTTAGGATTGGTCATAGGAAGTTTAGGCGGAGTTTTTCTACTAGGAATTTTCACAAAAAGGGGTAATTCAAAAGGTGTTTTAATAGGTATTATGGTCAGTATCATGGTTCAAGTTTATGTCGAAATTACTGAGCCCGTTCATATATTGGTGTATTCTGCCACAGGGGTTGTTTCCTGTTTCTTGGTAGGATATTTTGCCAGTTTCCTATTCGTCATGGATTGAGGACACCTTGATATGTTATTGATATTCTAAAAAAATGGCCAATTGAACTAACCACATAAACTTAAATAATATACCAATTATGACGGAATACAGAATAGAAGGTTGTTTTAAAAACTGCAATATCCTTAAGGTACCTTTAACAACTATATGATAATGCCTGTTATAGTTTTAACCTCTCTATAAATCCTTTCAAAATTAATTCTCAAATCTTCCTGGGAAAAGAAATTAGGTTTGGGCGGAACTTCTTTTTTAATGTTCTGTAGTTTGAACTGCAGTTTTTTGTCCCTTCCATCTGCAAAGGCAATAAATTCGCCTTGTTGAAGCCTAAAGAACATATCCGCACGTCTTTTGGCAACTTCCTTTTCCCCTGTGGTAATGCGGGTATCAAAATTGAGGTTATGTCCACGGTTGACACTGGTGGTCTCCTTACGGACGATTTCAAAAAAGCGTTCATAGTATTTGGCGGTATCCGGGTCATTGACCTTGCCAAAAAACTGATAGGATAGGTTGCTCAAAATGGCCTTACCTACCTTATCGCCATAAAGGATATCATTTTGCACCTTATCCTGCATAACATAAACTGTTGCGATATCATAACTACGTAGGGTAGCTGGGATACGGTGCATATTGGGCAATCTTATGGTAGGGGCCTCTTCCATGGTTAGGAAGGACGGTCGCTGGCCCCTTACGCTCATTTCTTTGATTACAGTATGCATTACTGCTGCGATGATAGGGGAAAAGGCCGATTCATATTTGGGGTGGTTCACTAAGGAAATCACGGCCGGGTTTGCATTGCTGTTTATATTGAGAGGCACTTCATCCTTGGACAGTACCATAAACAATTGTTGTGAACTGATTTTTTTTAGGGCGTTGGCCAAGGTACTCCTTACTCCGGCCGTCTGTCTTTCCGAATCCAACCCATTGACAAAGGCACTGGCCATAGCTTTTGAGGTCAGGTCCGAGTTTAGAAAAGCTGCCATGGTTCTGGTGTCCATGGATTGAAAAATGGCTATTAGGTGTGGCAGGCTACAAAACTTAGGATAGGAAGTTTTGAGTTTCCAGATCAAGCCGGCCATCAGGCCTTCCACGGCATCGTTAAAAAATTTTGTGGTGCTATTGGTATTGGATTCGTTCATTTCCAAAAGGTTTTCCATCAATACTTTTGAAATTTCGTTGACACTTTCCTCATTGTGGAGATATCTGGGAGCGATGGGATTCACCCGATAATGGATCTGATCGAAGGCTATGGTATAGAATTTTACTTTATGATTGTCCTTAAATAGGGGATAGGCCATTTCAGTAAGTTCGAAATTCTTATAGTCGTGAAGGATGCCACAAAAGTTATTTGCGCTAAAATGCTGAAGAAAATTGTAGATGACACTTTCGGTCTTTCCGCTTCCTGCCGAACCGATCACGGATGCCCCACGTTTTATATTGTCGATATTAAATTTACCCTGCCGTAGCCTAAAATGGACCTGATATTTTTCATCCTTAGGTCCCGTCCTTTTGTCCAAATAGACATAGAGGAAGGTGGAAATAAAAAGTATGGGTATAACAATCACAAGAACAATATGTGCCCATTCCGTGGTCATATGCCAATGGTGCCAGACTGAATGGCCTTGTCAAGTCCGCGCTTCAACCTTTGTATGGTCTTAAGAGCCAGTTGAACTTTATTGGTAGGAATGTTCAACATGGAATAATCCACACCAGCCTTCCGCAGGATATTAAAAGCGATGCTTTTTTCGTTGGTAGGAAGTCCGGACAGGGTAGAGAAATAGAGTTTGGGGTTATTGATAAATGTTTTTCTGGCCTGATAGGTTTCTGCATAGTTGCGGTGGTAACCAAAAAGTTTATCGAAAGTCTTTTCGGAAACGGTGTAGAACCTATCCCTATCAAAGCCGCGTTTTATGGATTTACCATTAAAGACGGTTTCAGAATTTTTGTATTTGCTCCCTGGGGAAAGGCTATATTTATTGGACATATCCTTACGGCTCACAATAATATGTACATGGGTTTGGGGTCCTTCCTTGGACATGCCCTGTACGATTCGTTTCCCGTTCTGTTGGTGAGGTGCCTCCTTTTCCAATCGGGATATTTGTTTGTTTAGATTGCGGATGTTGCCCTGGGCCTTTCCTTGTTCAATCCTTCCAATTTGGTTTTTAAGCTCCAATAATTTTGTGGCGTAGGGTTGATTTTCCCTTACCTGCCAGTCCGTACCTTTAAAAGTGCGTTGATGTTCTATTTTGGCAAAGAATTTAATATCGTCCAGGGATACTGCTCTTCCGTCAATTTCCCGGTTAAAGCAGGCGGCATACTCTTTCATAAGTTCAATGGTGTAACGTTTAAGATCTTCGGAGCTGTTTTGCAAACGCTTCAGTTCATAGGCACTTGGATTCACGGTAATGGAATAGAACTTGGGTTCATTCCTTTTGAGTTTTGCAGTATTCCCGTCGATTTCCCGGACAACTTCATCGGTAGGCACCATTGAATCGAATTGGTTAAAGAAGTGTTCCTGATCGTCTATGGACCTTTGTTCATTTTCCTTTTCCAGGTATGCCACGAAATCGGCCACACTCTGGCCAAAATTACCGTCCATTCTTTGTTTTGTTATGGTGATGTACATATGGTGAACTATTGATGAAATTCTTGAATTCCTCTTGGGTCATCTGCAGCTTCAAATATCCGCTTCCAAAACTGCCCTTGACAAAAACGATGGCGTCGCACAATTTTTGCAGGTCCGTTTTGACCAATTGGAATTGCTCCCGCATTTGGTCATATTGTTTGCGGTAATATTCCAGTTCCTCATTTTCTGTGATCAGGGGAGGAGCTTCAAAAATGATCTCTTCTTGATTTTCATTTAATCGTCCCTTATCTTCCTGAAAGAGCAGTTCCAGCATGGCGTTGGTCGGTTTGGTCTGGTTCTTTTCTATATTCTTAATGATGGCCACCAGGGCGTTTATGCGTTTTTTGAGCCGGTTCTCCATACTGGTCATATTGGGACCTAGGGAAGCATTGGGGGATATGTCGTTCCATTCAAAAAAGTTCATCATGGATTCCAGGGCTTCGGAATGGGAACGACCTACTTTTTTGGAAAACTTCCTAAATCGGGCGGCAATACCTGTTTTGATGCTGATTGCTGAAAAGTGGTATGTTTTATTATGAAGAGGTTCCATTTACTGTAAAAATCTGTTCATTAACGGGGGCTCCCAAAGTATTTACATTAAACATTAAGGCTTTGATTTAATTTAAATCAGTTATTTGATTGATTATCAAAATATTAACTATAATAACACTGCCTTGGCGTGTTATCCTCTTGCTTCTCCTTTTTGTACGCCCTGGGGATACAAAAATTCGAACCAACTGCCGAAAAGATCAGAAGAAATGCTCCCTATGCATTGCTACCAACTAGTCAATAATGGCCGGTTTTACGTTTATAAAAGTTAAACTATTCCCATATAAAAAGGAAATAAGGAATAAGGTCAAATACTCTGTTCTGATATCAAAAAAATCGAAATGAAAAAACTGGCCCAGAAAAAAGCCAGTTACAAAAAGGACCCTGTACAAAATGTAAGGGTCCTATTGTCATTGATATAACAAATTGGAATGTTCCGGTCTTATCAGATAAGACCGTTATCCGAAAAACTGAGGTAACCCCCATCTGGTGCAATAATCAAATGGTCCAGTACTTTAATATCCAAAAGTTCCGCGGCCTTTTTGATTTTATAGGTCAATTGTATATCCGCCTCGCTTGCCTTCAATTTTCCGCTGGGGTGGTTATGACTGAGGATAATCGCCACCGAAAGCGATTTAAGGGCGACGGCAAAGAGAATCCTTAGGTCTACCAAGGTACCGGTAATACCACCTTGTGAAAGATTGTAGATACCCTTCACCTTGTTGCTATTGTTGAGCAATACCACCTTAAAGCATTCCTGAACCGCGATGGTGTTCTTGTTCCACTGCTCGTATAAAATGTTTGCGGCATCTTTGGAGCATCCAATTATTTGCCAGAAAGGAGAGCGAATTTCTCCTTTGTAACTAATCTGAATTTCATTAACTTTGTATCTCATAATCAAATGATTAGAATTAATATTAAAAGAGGGATCGGTATTTCGGGCGATACCCTCTTTTTTGTTGATTACTTACTTCCCATAAGCAGTATTTCCCTAGCTTCCACTTCGGTGACAAAGCGCTGAACACCATCATCAGTGGAATAGGAACGTGTTTTAAGTTTCCCCGTTACTGCAATTTCCTTTCCTTTGGAGGCGTACTTTTCTACGATTTCGGCGGTCTTTCCCCAGGCAACGATATTGTGCCAATTGGTTTCCTTTTGATTTTCGCCTTTTGAGTTTTTGAAGAAAACGTTTGTCGCCAAAGAAAACCGAGCGACCTTTTTACCATTTTCAAGATTGGCAATTGTTGGTTCCTGTCCTACATTACCGATTAATTGAACATTGTTTCTAATAATTCCCATGATTAAAAAAATTAAGGTTAAACATTTGATTTACAATATTTTGATTGACAGATTTACTTACTATATCCAGAGTGTTTTCCTTTTTTTTTCCGGCATGCCGGTTTTCTCTGGTTTGGTATTGATCACTTCCATTTTGGGATATTTGGTATGATTCCATAATTCGATATTTTGATTTACTTTCCATAGAGCCGTCGTCGTTACCTTTTTTTGTTGCTTGATGGATTACAATATTTTTGGATGGGAACACTTATAAACAGTAGGGGGAGGAGCGCTGGCTTTATGCAGTGTGGACATCCAAAAATGTTGTTGTTTTGCCTTCGAAAAAAGAAACGGCGACAACTATGGAATTCAAAAGAAGGTCTTGGAAAATACCTATATCCGGAAGTGGTCGATACCATCATCCAACCGAAAGGAACTCGGCAGATGGATTTAAATGCAAATAGGTCTGATTGTTAGGATATTGGAATCCTGACAAACCTGGTCTGAAAGCTCCTTAATATTTGATTTGGGTACGATCCGATCACTGTAGTTTTGATTGCAATAGCAGGGTTCTACTTCCTTTAAGTTCCCTAAGTTCAAGAATCAATTTTTCCGATGAGGTCAAAACAAACTTGGGCAGGACATATACAAACGACCTGGTCTCCCCATTTTTGATAGCCTTAGGCAGCCCATAGGTGAAAAGGGTCTTCAACGGCAAATTTTGAAAGGAAGATTGGCGCCGATCGGTACCATTTAGGGTATACACATTAAGATAATCGATTTCAAAATCGATTCCCGATGCATTTTTCACCACCATCTTAAGAAACACTTCCGAGCCATAATAGACCGGCCGAAATAATTTCAATTGTATGTCCTGGACCCGTATCGATGCCACCTTTTCCGTTTGGGACTTGAGTACGGCATCGGATGCCCTTTTTAAATACGCTAAGGTTCTGCCCAGGGAATCGACTTTTTGTTCCTTTTGATCGCTGACCTCCTTTATCGGGATTTCATTTCCGATGCTCTGCTTTTCCGCAACAAAATAATTCAGCTGGGTCAAATCAGGCTTGTATTTTAAAATGTATGAATAGAGTTGCCCGTTGGAAGTAACTACCAACAGATTACTTTCAGGACCGGGATGTGCCTGCAATAGCCCAAAATGTTGTTGTGATTCCCTGTTATATGTGAACACAAAATGGGGTGCCCCGGTGATACCCTGGCGAACCGGCTCTGGAAAAAAGAGGGCCACATTTTTTTGTTCATTGGCATAAAGTGTATCCAAAGGCTGTTGTGCCGACATCCCTAGGCTGAGGGAGAAAACTATTGAGACGATTGTGGTTTTCATTGTAGATTAATTTTAAGATTGTTTCTATCGTATTTTAAGATGAGCTTATAATTGTCGGATATGCTCGCCCGAAAGCTCCTTCGGTTACGTTGGAACACTTTTCGAACTCCCTTAATTTGTGGCATTCCGGTAATATTTATATCGTCGACGATATCGTTCACCACTTCATTGGTTGCTTCGGCCCTAAAATTGTTCCTCAAATAAATTCCTTCAGATCCATCCTCAAGGTCGTAGGCTTTGAACTTGACTGGTAGGTGATCAATATTTTCAATTCGAATCAAGGTCCTGTTCGGCTTAAAACTTACAAATCCGTAGATACGTGTATTTTTGGGAATCAATACATTGTTGATCTTGGCATCCTTTAGTAGACGCATTCTTAAACGTTGGTCCGCCTTAACAGTTTGATCGCCGTCCACACGGACCATGATAATTGGATCGGAATTCCCGGAGCCAACTATCTCAATGGGGTGGGAAGCAAAAAAAAGCTGGTGCTCCAGGGCAAGAGTTTGGGATGCCACCTCGGTTTCCTTCTCCCCAATATATTCCTCTGTCTTCTCGGTCTTTATATGCCTGGACTGGGATCGGGAAAGCGTATCACCATTCAGGGTTTTACCGGTCCTTTTTGAATATCGCATCTGTCCCTGTTTATAAATACTGTCCACCAATTGCATTTTTTTCTTGTCTAGCAATTCAGGGTCGTATAGGCCGGTGGAGTCCAACAGGTCTTCATCGTAGACACTAGGAGCGAGGGTAGGTCTCGCCGTCTTCATATCATTTATGGCATCCAATTTGGAATCATATATCTTCTGTTCGTTCATTATTTCAGGTACAGGTATTTGATCGGCCTCCAGTTCCTGTCCTTGTTCGTCGTCCAAAACGAGTACAGCATATGCCGTAATAAAAAGTAGTATACAGAGTAGAATGGAGGTAAACACAATTTTGTTCTTTTCATTTTTCATATTTATCTAATTTTCGTAGTGTATTTTCAAAGAAATCGGTAATCATGAACCCATGGGTGTTTTTGGGAAAGTTCCTGTCCACCCTAAGGAGTTTACCGGTAGTGGTCAATTCATAGATGTCGGTGGATAAGCCCCTATTGATCTCAAATATTGTTTTAGTTTCAAAAAGATATGGCTCCTTGTCCAGGACAATTTTGGATTTTATGGCAAGCACCTTTTGTACCAGGGAATATTGCAGCAATCGGTTATATACCCCGTCTACTTTTTTCTGACGGTACAAATCAGCCACACTGCTATTGCCCAACCAAAGGGCTTTTTCCAAATTGCTCTCATAGTTACTCGGATCGATGCCGTAGAAATAGTCATGGAACAATTCCAAATGTGCTAGGGCCTCTACCTCGAGATTCTCCTTTTGATCGACCAATTTTAGAGGAATGACCTGGCCATCAGCATTGACCATAAAAGCGTTGTTCAAGGCGTCATTATGGAGTTTCAGTACCAAGAGGAGCGCAATGGCACTTATGGTAGTTGCCGCAATAATAATGGACAGGACTATAAATCGATTCTGTCCCAGTACCTTGTAGATGTTGTTGTAAGGTGTTTTCATATTGTTCTAGGGATTAAAGGGTTAGGAGACATTAAAGAGCTTAAGGGTAAAGGTTATTGCCCTACGGTACAAAGTGAATTTTAATAGGACAATGAACCCGATGGAACCAAGTTGTATAACGGGTGCGAAAGTTTGACTGCCCCAATCGGTACCAAAAAGGTTGGACCAAAAATTAAGGTTCACCTCGGTATAGAAATTATTGATAAATACATTGA
Source organism: Arenibacter algicola (assembly GCF_018860365.1). Lineage (GTDB taxonomy): Bacteria > Bacteroidota > Bacteroidia > Flavobacteriales > Flavobacteriaceae > Arenibacter > Arenibacter algicola_B. The sequence goes on along the minus strand of NZ_JAHKPO010000014.1, from coordinate 608,258 downwards.
CCAGAAAAAATGCCGGGACCAGCATATAGACCCCTGCATACAATCTAAAAAAATTATAGGCCATGGAGCGAAACTTTTCAAACACGGCCAAGCTAATGACCAATGGAAAAAAGGCTTGCATGATTCCCAACAAAAAAAATCGTTGGGCCAAAAAAAGAGGATAGATAAAGAGGTCCAATAGCCAAAGGATCAAGCCTATGATAAACGACAATATTTTCAGTCCGAACAGTGGAGTTACCAAGGCCTCGTAGAGTAGGGCCAACGCTTTTTTGGCAGCGTCGATGGCGCCCACATCCTGTTCGATATCCAAATCCTGTAGCTGTAAGGGTAGGAGTACCGGAGCTGTGTCCCTAAACTGGGTTTCTATAGCTACTAGAATGGTATCGAATGCGGATAGCACCTCCGTAGAAAAAATGGCCAGCACGACTACCGCAAAGTTCTTGGCCAATTCACCAGGGGTCAATCCCCAAGAATAACCTTCATTGTTGGCCACGCCCTCATTGTATTTCTTAATGATATTGATCAGAAATAGGACGACGGCCAGGGCCTTCATCCCGGTAATGGCCATCTGTGAAAAGCTACTGTTTTTAATGGTCTGAAAGACCGTATCCACATAATCAAGCCCTATTCCCAAAAATATCCCCGACATTAGTAGTTGATTTCCCTGTTATTGATTTTATCCTGCATTTGCCTAAAGGCGATTATCTCTCTATAGCGCCTGGTCTTGGCCTCGATCTCGGCCACCATTTCTATGGATTGCAGTTCCTTTTCCTTGAGAATGGCCGTGCGTTCGGCATCGGTCATTTTCAAATTATCACTAGACAGTACTTGATCGATATAGTCCATGGACATCATGGAATTTTCAATTATTCCCTGAAAGGAATCTGAGATTCGGCCAACTTCTTCGGGCCGTATATATGGGGAATTTAGGATCTGCCTTAGATCCTCCTGCACCATATCATAAAGTCGCTGATTGTTCTTGGCCAATTCCTTTACCGCATTCAATTGTTTGATTACACTATTGACCTTATCAATATTCTCCTTCTGTTCTTTTAAGAATTTTACAGTTTTCAACAGTTCTGCGGTCTGTTTCCCTGATTCCAACAGCGATTTCATAAAGGAGATGAAATTGGTATTGTCATATACCGGCATGCCCTGGGCCATCGCGTTGCTTTTAACAACCAAGGACAGGGTCAGGGCCAACAATAATTTATAGTTAAAAAGTTTCATAGTATATAGGTTTAAATGTTACGTTTATTGGGAGGATTCGTTTGTTGCGCTACAAACTGCGTAATGGCGGTCTGCATATCCCCGTATTTTCTATAGAGGGCCATAATGGTTTCATTCTCTTCACCATCGGTTAGGTAAGCGGCATGGACTTCTGGCGGAACTTCCAATCGAAATATGTTGCTATCCTTCCCGATTTTGATAAACATTTCCGTGTATTTACGTTCCCCTTTTAACTGGTTCCTTATGGATTTTAATTGGTTAAGATCATGTGAGGAAAGATGGAGCCTGTTGACCAGTTCATCATATCCCTTTTCATTCCTTAGGCTATAGATGACCTGAGTGTTTTCAAGGATACTTGCGGATGTAGAATTATTGGGCAGTTGGTTGATGGATTGAAGGATGATACCAATAGCCCCGTTTTGTTTACGTATGGCCTGGTAATAGAATTCCACACTTTCCAGAACGTTCTTAAATTTTAACTGTTTGGCAAACTCATCAAAAAGGATGATGCCCTTTTCCGCCTTGTTCCTCCAAATCGTTCTTTGAATGGCCGATTTGATCAATTTCAACATAACGGAGAGAATTTCCTTATTATCCTTTACCTCGTCAAGTTCAAAAACGATCAGTCGTTTGTCCTCCAATTTATAGGTTTGGTCCGTGTTTGTATTGAACAGAAAACTATATATACCATTTTCCACATATTCCGAAAGAATGTGAAGGAAGTCATAGACGCTAAAATGCATTTCACGAATCTGGAGGTCTGTGACCAATGAATCTTTATGGTCATCTACATACTGGTACAGTGAAGCCAGTGAATGGCCAGTTGTGCACTTGGAATAATAAGACAACAGGACCTTTTTAACGGCTACCTCCTGTGCCTTGCTGGTTTCATTACCCGTGGCCAAAAGCTCCAAAATAAAAATGGTAAGATCTTCCAGCCGTTCTGGAGTAAGGTCGGCTTTATCACTAATGTAGAATGGGTTTATACCCAGGTTTTTCCCTTGTACATACCTAAGAACAATATGGTCATTGGGGTAGAGCTTGGCAAATTTATCATAGGAACCTCCCAGGTCGATGACCACTAGGCGTACTCCACTTTCGAAATATTGGCGCAGAATGTTATTGGCCAAAAAGGATTTACCTTCCCCAGTAGGTGCAAAAATAGCAAAGTTGCGTGCCTTTATGCGCTTTCTGGCTTCATCCCAAACATCCTTTAAAATTGGGATGTTGTATTGCCTATCGTTAAAGACAACACCTTTACTATCGGAAATATATACACTATTGTTAATGTATAGGCAAAGGGCATGCTTTAGATCGGCTACGTACAGATCCCCGTTGGAGAAGTTGGAGGTAAAGCAACAAAAGCTGTTAAGAAAATAATGCTTCCGTTCTTCACCTTTAGGATAATAGGGAACGATGTCCAATTCCTTGAACTCTGTTTTGATCTTGGTGGCAATCCTGCCCAATTCTTGTGTTCCCTCTCCCCAAAAAACTATATTGAGATGTCCTCGGACTATTCTAGAACTTTCATCATCATGGATCTTTGCCAGAATATCCTCTATTTTTTTTAAAACGACCTTATTTTGAGTTCCAAAATTGGAACTCTTATTAAGTTCCTCAATACTTTTCTCTAGATATTTCCGCCATTTATATTTATCGTCCAGATAAATGATTTGATTGACGATATGGTTTTCATGTAAGTTGAGTCCCAAACCATCTATAAATCCTTGATGAAATACAAAATCATCGGAGGTGAACTTGTCATTGGGCCTACTGCTTTGTAGCATATCGCCAAAGCAGAGTTCGCTATTGATGGCCATGACGTCAAAATCATGGTCACCGATCTCCAAACACTTTTTATTCATTTGGATATCTGTGTCAAATCCATGGTTATAACCATTGAAGTAATTATTGGTCGATTCCAGGATACTATCCTCGCACATTGGTGCAAGGGTTATTTTTCTGCTATTATTGATAAAGGACACGGCATCATTTACCGCATTGACAAATTCGCGTGAGCAATGGTCCATTTGCCTATGAATACCCTTATCCACTTTGCGAAAGGGGTTGACGTATTTTGTAGTATTGAACGTTTTCTTTAGCGGAAGAACAAAAAAGAGAAAGGAAGAATGGTCCAAATATTCCCGTCCCTTAAAGTAGTGGTAAGTGGCTTGCTGAAGAAAACTTTCATTGGGCAAATTTTCGGCTGAATATCCGGCCTTTCTATAAACATCTTGTTTATGCACGATGGTACCCACGGGTAGCGCCTTAAAGGCTTGAAACCAAGACCCATGAATTTCCTCAAAATCCTTCTCCGACAAGGAATAGATCTCCGGATACCCCACGGAATAGCACTGGACCAAGTTGCCATTATTGGCAAAAATGACATTTCCTTGAATATCCATTATAGGATAAAATTCGGATAAGTTAATTGTCTTCATAGTGCAGGTGACTTGCTCTTTTATTGTTAATAGTGTGTGGAAACACTTTTTTCAAATGGAATACGGTCGGGTTATTATGGCAAAAGGAGAGACATACAAAAAGCAGAATGTTGAAAATGATAGCCGAAATAATCGCCCCTAAACTGAAAGAAAAGATGATGAACATCAAGGAACTTATAACGGAAGTCATCTGAAGTGCGAACATCATAAGGGGGAGTCCCATTATCATGGCCTTTTTACGAATGTTCCTATATACCATGTACTTTTTCATTAGACAACAATTCCGATGAGATAGGTGAAGATTCCAACAACTGCACCGGCAATAAGTACAAATACAAGAACCCGTGTTATACCTTTTTTGAGATCGGCGTTTTCTCCAAAAAAGTGTCCCGCGTTAAAGAGAAAACCTATAAGAAAAATCACTCCCAGAATAATGGGGAAAACGGTACGGATGGTATCGGATACGTCATTGACCGATTCTTCAATTCCACCAATTTGAGCGAAAATAGGATTGTAAATCAGTAAGGTAAGGCCAACCTGATAGTATAATTTTTTCATGTTGTTCAGATTTAGTTATTAGACTTTTTGATACATGAAAAATAGTTTATATTTATATATAAATTACTGACAATCAATATTTTGTGAATAAAATATTAAATGATTAGTTTTAATGTGTTTTGATGTCAATTAACATGAATTTGAATTGTAATTTGAAACTGATATGTTGATAACCTTGAAAATCGGGAGTAGGGCAAGTTGCAAAAGCGTCATATTTTGGCTCTTGATATTAAAAATGTGCTTCAGTTTTTGTCAAGTAGAGCAGCCAAAAAAGATTGTGGTCATCGATCCCGGCCATGGAGGTAAGGATACCGGTGCCATAGGTGTCCATGGGGTCCTTGAAAAGGAGGTAGTTTTAAAAATTGCCAAGGAAATCCTAAACCACAACCACCTAATATTGGATGACAGGATAGAGGTTTATATGACCAGGTACAAGGACACATTGATATCATTATCAGATAGGGCGATGTTGGCCAGGGCCTTAAAGAGCGATTTGTTCATTTCTTTACACTGTAATGCGGCCATCACAGGAGCCTATGGAATGGAAATTTTTATAGCAGATAAGGTTAATCCGCACACGGAATCCTCGGTGCAGTTGGCCATGTCCATTTTAGGTGAGAGCGGACGCAAACTGGGCATTAGGGAAAGAGGGGTAAAGGTGGGCAATTTTCAAGTACAAAGGGAAACGATGGGCTTTTGCCCGGCAATTTTAATAGAAACCGGCTTTGTTACCCATGTTGATGAAGGGGATTATTACCAAGAACCTAGAAATATCAAGGCAGTGGCATTGGCTATATTGCTTGGAATTTATAATTATTTAAAAAGTCAGGAATGAATTTTACCAAAAATAAATGACATCAAGGTGTAGCATATGTATTATCAATAAAGCCATACCTAAATTCTCTTATCCTTACTATCTTCCTTAAAGGCGATCAAATTAAACAATTGCCTCATTCTAGATCGAACACGGCAACCATAACGTTCCTCGAGTTCCTGGGCATTGAGATTGGTAGTGGCGTGGGTATGGATATTATGGTTCAATAATAGTTCGTATCTGGAAAGAAGTATTTCCCCCATTACATTGCAATCTTTACCAAAATATCGTCCCGTAGGCTCCACTCCCAGATCATCAAAACAATAGGATTTCCCCTCACCGTAGTCTTCCACAATTTTAAAACCGATGTTATTAAATGCAAAAGTGATATTTCGTGCCGGTATCACTTCATAAGTTCGGCCGTAAGGACTCAGATAGCGCAACAATTTCATTAAACTGCTCTTGCCACAACCTACGGGCCCAGAAAGTAAAATACCTTTGTTAAGGTCAATATCCAGTTTCTTGCAATTCAAAGGATCCTTGATATAATAGTTACAGAGTTTGTAAATGACGTCGCGGTCCTGTTCCAATATGCTAAAATTCTTGCCGAACATTGTTTGTCCTTTGGCATTGAGATATAATAATATTTTATTGAAATCATAGCAGATCTGATTATCCTTAAGACTACCGAGGACGTATTGTTTATGACCTACAAAGCGTATATGTGGATTCATAGGGGCTGATTAAAATTTTTCATGGAACTGGACTTCAGGTTGTCCGTATTCTGGCTGACCGGGACCACTGTTTTATCCTCCTTTATCTCCATGGACTTAAAAATCCATTTTTGCGCCAGAGCATGCCAATCTACGATTTCGGCCGTACCTCCAACTTTCCATCCAATGCTTTTATAATGACAGTAAAACTTCTTGGCTTCCGTAATAGGCCAGTTTTTTTCATTAAAAAAAGCAACAACTTCTTTTTCATTTTGGGGTCGGTCCCGTTTGCCCACATTTGTTTTGTTTTTTATAGTTTCTATATGTTTATTTATAGGTACCACTACTTGTCCATTGCTTGTCCCTGATGTGGTTTGGTGTGGGTACACTACTTGTCCATCAGTTGTCCCAAAATTGAACATCTTGATCGTACTCCCCTGGAAGGGGTTATGGGAGGGACGGTAATACAAATAATTCCAATGGTGCAATTCCTTCAAACAGCGATGATAAGTTGATTTAGAGCCTATTTTTGCATAGGCCATTACTTCTTCCCGGTTAATATGGAAGCTATCACGAAAATGGTAACTGTTCCATAATTGAAAAAGTCCCACATAAAGGCTTATGTGGGTAGGGTTTAGTCGATTATCTTTTGAGAACTGGAGGAAGACCCCGTTCAGGTGTTTGATATAGTTCATAGTTAAGGTGTTAAAATTCGTAATCCACCCTGTTCTTCTTCATAATAGCTTGGATATCCTCTGTATCATAGAATAGGATTCCGCCCATTTTTGTGTACGGCAAAGTACCATTGATCCTTAAGTTTTGAAGGGTACCTGAACTAATATTGAGCAACTCCATCACTTCAGAGGAGCGAAGGTACCTTTTAAGTGTACCATTGGCCTGTTTAGAGAGCAACTCCTTAAAGCCCTCCATCAATTCGATCTTAAAATCCCTCAGATCATCTGTGGTAATTACATGTGTTGGCATAATTTGAAAGTTTTGGGAAGGGAACCAGCGAGTATTAAAATGAAGACTCCAGGTTCCGATCACGATTAGACAATGAGCCGTAAATTTGACATGTTTTTACAGGAAATATTCACCATATGTTACGTAATGGGGTTAAATTTTAACATCATTACAATCAATTACATTTATGGGCAAAGCGAATAAAATAAAATTCAAAAAACAACCAAAACTCTCTTAAAAAGAGGCAAATTTACTTGGTAGGGGACGCACCGGATACGATAGGTAATTACGATACCACGACCTAATTTATGAAACACTGGAATCGAGACCCATACCAAGCCGTTATTTATAAATGTTTGTTATTGAGTTCTACGTACTCGTTCCTGATTAGGTCATATAATAATCCCATTCTTTCATGTAGTTCCTTGGTCATTACAATTTGAAATTCCTTTATTCCAACTTGCAACTGAAAATCCTGATCAATCATCCCATAAACAAAATCATTGGTCGCTTGGAGACCTTGAAATGGCTCCAAGGGTTGGGCAGAAAAATATAATTTCCTGTAATTATTGTTCCAATAGGAATAATTTACGGTAAAAGAAATGGCCCCGTAGTGTTTTGAATATTCGCATAAAAGAGGTTTCTCTTGTGCCACTTTATAAATAGGTTCATATTAAAATAACAACATTCAATGTATTAGATAATTTGCAAGGCCACCATACTTATTCGATATGTGCCACTTTAAACGGACCAATGGTATTCTTCAATAAATTATTGATAATTACGCATGATTTCCGAATTAGGAAAAGTTAACAGCTATTGAAAATCATTGGGAAATGATTACATAATTTCGATGATAAACATATTTATTGGACTTATTGATTCCCCATGATATTTAAACCAAAGTTTGGACCGTTTGTCCAAGATGAACGTTGACCTCTAATCAGGTTAATAACTTTGCCAGTAAATTTAAAAAAATCCCCCAAAATGGTAAAGTCAATAATTCTTAAAAAAGTCTACTTAGAAGCATTCAAAAACTTAGGGAACCAATTAGTAAAAAACGGGTTCAAAATATATTTTTGGGCATGTGCCGTCCTTTTTATTTTGGTGCTATACGCATTTGTTTTCAGGTTAACAACGGGATTTGTTTGGGATTAATGTAAAGGTAGCTCTTCTTGATTGTTCCCGTTAATTTTGAATCCAAGATTGAATAATCGCAACATAAAAGAGGCTGCCCTTAATAGGCAGCCTTCTATTTACATACTCAAACAGTATATCACAATCAACTTGTTGTAATTTCTTTAACCGCAGATGGTTTGGATACATCTGTACCTTTTTTGGTATAAACCCTAACGTAATACTTGGTTTTGGTTGTTAAACCGCTTACGGCTACGGATAATTCACTCACTTCCTTTTTGTTGTAACCTGAAACTGTAGAACTAAAATCCGATTTGGTGGAAACCTCCACTAGATATTTATCTGCCCCGGTTATTGCACTCCACTCAATTTTGAATGATGTATTCTGAATATCAGTTGCATCCTTTAGCACTGGTCCAGCTATTAGTTTAGTGGTCGTAGCATCTTTAGCTGCAGATGCTTTTGACACGTCACCACCATCTTTTGCGTAGACCCTGAAATAATATTTGGTTTCCCCTTCTAATCCGCTGATTGTGGTACTGTTGGTAGTAACCGATTTTTTATTGTAGCCCGTAACCGAAGTACTAAAATCAGCTTTGGTGGAAACTTCAATGAGGTAACTATCCGCCAAATCCACTTTGGACCAGGATGCTTTAAACGAAGTAGCTTGAAGTTCACTGGCATTGCTTAGGGTTGGGGCCGCAACTTTTGAATCTGAATCATTGTCGTCATCCTTACTACAAGACGTTGTCAAAACTGGGGCTAAAGCCATACTAATTAAAAAATAATAAAATGGGAATTTAATCTTGTTTTTCATGTAAATTATGTTTTTTAATGTTAATAATCCCATTACGTTGAAGCTTTACTAAACGCTACAGGGTTTTAATTTTTTTTTTTAAATAATCCAAACTAGAACGAAAAATCGATCCTAAATATGGCCAAGTTCAATGAAAAACATTGGACGAGGTGGCTCATAAACTTTGTTTACCGACGTACAATATATCATACTAAATGTCAAGAGATATGATATTTCACCGCACTATTCAACATGGATGACAAATGCAATAATTTGGATTAACTGAGGATACAAAAAAAGCCCCTATCAAGAACAATAGAGACTTTTGATAAATAAAAACAATAACTAATTCAAATTCTAGTGATTTTCCAACCTATGCCTTATTTCGTGTACTCATTCACATTATTCCAGTGGACTTAAAGACAATTTATTCCAATATTAATGAATACCTGTTCTTAACAAAACCGATCCAACATAGTTCAATCAATAAAATATATTTAAAGGCTCTAGAAGACTATGCTGTCAGAATTACCTGCATGTATCCAAATGTCCGATTCACAACTATATTTCCATATCATTTTATTTATAAGTACTGATTTTCCAGAATACAATCATGGATTTAGGGAAACTTTTAGGGCTATACCGCCCATCGGAACTTTGGTATTATCAGAGGATATAGAATTTAACGGTAACTTATAAAAGGGTTGTATTTCATATTTTACCCGATCCGATAAAGGAGCCTTATAACCAATGGATAAATTAATTGTACCAAAGGGGTGTAACCGACTTCCTTCATAGTCTGATTCTTTTTTTGAAGATATCTCTTCCTTAACCCTGTAACTCTGCATAGTCCCATTAACATCGTGATATACCTCTACCTCTCGAAAGGTCGTTTTTGTTGCTACCGTATTTTCATTAAACGTTAAATAGGACGACATCCCTGCTTGAATAAAAATAAAGTTTCTTTTACTAGGGATCTTGTACATAATATTAATAGGTATATCCAAATTCTTAAGACTCGTTTCTTCCTTATTGTATTTATCCTCTTCCATTGAGGCTTCAGATCTTGCAAGAATTGATTCTTCGTTCTTTAGTCGCAAATTATTAAATATAATGCCAGTGTTAATTGCAAATGCCGAGGATTTTATCGGCACATTCAAAACAACCCCGGCCCCAAAGTTGGTGGAAGTCAAGGCCTGGCTATTGGCATTGTTTGAACCATAACTTGGTGACACCTGGAATCCAATTTCAACATCCTCTTGGACAGTACTTATATCTTTGTAGTCGCCATCCTTTTTGGGAACTGCAAATTGCTCTGTAATCCAATCATAATTGTCAAAGGGAATATTGATCAAGTCAATGTCTCCAGCTTGAATTGGCAAAGCATTCTCAAATATCATTACAGACTTTGTTACGGCAACTATTGTTCTCACTTTTCCTTTAGAATCGACATATCTACCATTCATATGGGCCAATGCATCTTCAGCATCTAGATTCATTTGCTTAGAATCACTAACTTTAGTTACATTAATATTATCCATCTCGGTGCTCTCTTTCAGGAGATTTTTACCAGTTCCAACACTATCCTCGCCTGATGTAGATTCCAATATTCTGGAATGGGGTAGGGTGAGGTCCTTTATAGTTACGGGATATTGAAAATCTACAGGATGATGTGGGTTTTTCATTAATATCCAGCCAATTGCAATCAGTAACAAAATAGAAGAGGCGACTCCCGTCATACACCAATTATGAATACGGTTTTTTCTTTTCTTCTTGTGGATTAAAAAACGCTCCCATGCGCCATCCTCATAGACTTCTACATGGTCAAGTATTGCGTCTCTTACTTTCTTTGCCAATTCTTCGTCAAATTGTTCTTTCATCCTTACTATTTAAAATGTCTGGTTACCAAGCCCCTCAATCTCTCCTTAGCTCTTGCGAGATAAGTCCTAGATGAACTTTCGCCTATGCCCATTAACTCAGAAATCTCCTTATGGTCATATCCTTCGATTTCATAGAGATTAAAAACCGTCCTTAACATTTCAGGAAGTTCTCCCAATAATTGATAAATATCATCAATGTCCAAGTTGTCCAATAATTCCACCGCCGGCAAATCCCTGGAACAATCGGATACGTCCAAATGATATAGATGTTTTTTGTTTCTTCTAAATTCATCTATGGCGCAATTAATGGTTATTTTTCTTATCCAACCTTTAAACGATTGTTTGTGATCAAAGGATTCAATCGAATCAAAAATCTTAATAAAGGTATCATCAACCACTTCTCTTGCTATATCCTTATTTGTACAATATGCCATTCCTATGGCCATGACATAACCGTAATATTTCTTATACAGACGTTCCTGATCTTTTCCTATTTTCGAAATACAACCAGAAATTAATTTCGTCTCTTCCTCCTTAGTGTCCTTGCCCAACCTTATTCACAATTATACCAGTTAAGGGAATTAAAAAGAATTTCCTGAAACCGGTAGCCACATTGATTGTTCTTTTTCTCCGCAATTTTATTTTGTGAATGAACAGGTTCCCATATTTTAAAAAAACCGTTCACACTTTATACTTAGAATTATTTAAAATGATGGTTATGGCTTTATAATAATATATATAGGGACATTATTGAACTTTGGTCCATCCAAAAATGGATACTTAAAATAAATGGGTTCAGGTTCAAATCAAATGGCCCTTTAAAGCAACGGCTGTTATTTTTTATATTTTGATTCAAGTGGTGCAAGAACTATTCTTATACCAATAAAAATTTATTAATATTAATCTTGATCGAGATTTAAAATCAATTTGTCTTCCCTATTCCAAAAGGACACAATTACCTTTAACGGCCCAGCATCAATGATGCTTCAAAAAAATGGGCCATACCTTCGCATAGTTATTAGATTGAATTTAAATACCTTAACGCCAATTGCCCGAATGATCTACGGGCCATGGCATTTACCTAAATTATCACCTGTACGAAAGGTTGCGGTAAAACGCTACATGTACATAGAAAAAAATATCCGGATTTCAAAAATGGCATAATACTTTGTTCCACAAATAGGCCCAAAGGACTTATAGGCCGACGTAACATTGATCCAGTTGACATTTGAAATTATTTCCATTTTAAGTTTTGGGGGAGGATGGAAATTCTTTGTAATGGGGCAATTATACCATTAACCTCGCTACGAACGATTTACAGCCATGGAACTATTGTCAATTCATGCAATCCTATTCTGTATTATAATGCCACAGTTGATTCAATACCTAGGTGTTAGTTTGGATTATTTTTTATTAACCGAAAATTAGTTTGACATCGTCGCTACCCATAATCTCATTAAAGATTAATTATTTTTCGTAGAAGACGTCAATCATTAGGTTTGGTTGCTTCAGCCGAATTAAAATTAACAAACCAAAGTATTTTGATCATTTATGAGACCTATTTTGAACTAGCAACAGCTTTATGGAACTACATGCTGGCCAGCCGCCATCTGGGGTATCCGTTTGAGAAGGGAAAGTTCAGTAAATCCCAAATACCTATATTTTCAGGGTATAAACAGAAGCCAGCCAATACTCGACTTATGGAATTAAATTAGGTAAAAAACAACTTGTGTTGATTAAAACTGTAATAATCTGAACCCAAGCCTATTTAATAGTTAATAATTCAGATGATAAAATAAATTGGGCAATCTTCTATCTAAACAGAAAAGAGGTTAGATTTGGATTTATGAAAAGTGTCAGAAATACCTTGTTTTCAAATAGCGAAACTTTCGGAGGACTTGTGGAAAATTCTTTGCCCGATATGCCAGAAATGCCCATATGCTCCTTTTCAGGTAAACCTGCTGATTATTATATTGGTTTATCCGGTCCAGGTCACCATGATGAAATTAGATTATTGGGGCCCATATGCTCCAAGTTTGTTGAAACGGCCATTGTCAATGTATTGGGGCAGGGAGTGGACAACATACAATGGCCGGTTATTTTGGATTTGAAAAAGAATATATTCTATCATTCCCATGATGCCTATTTAAAAGGGCATTCTGCAATCATGGGTTGGAAGAATCGGATAATTTCCAAAGCAAAGGAATAATCGTTGTAGGAATCAAATAGCTTTTTTACCAAGTCTTAAAACTTCATCATTCAATATCTCTCTAATATTCGGATTTTCTTATAATAAGTATATTGCCATTGGTCTAGTTAATTAATTCAAAGTAAATGAAAAGAAAACTTGAAACCATAGGACTTACAATAGGGTGGTTTGCAATTATTGGTCAATTTATCCTATTGATTATGAATAGGCAAGCAGGGTTATTTGAAACCATTATTCGTTTTTTTAGTTTTTTCACCATTTTGACCAATATATTGGTCGCACTATACTTTACAATGTCATATTTAGATTCCAAGAAGAATCCTTTAAACCTAATTCTGTCCAATGGAGCCATGACTGCCTTAACTACATTTATATTAATTGTAGGCTTGGTATATCAGGTTAGTTTAAGACACATATGGAACCCTACCGGCTTACAATTTGTGGTCGATGAATTACTACATACGGTTATCCCGATCTACATGTTAATGTATTGGTTCATCTATTCAAAAACGACTGAATTGAAGACCAAATCAGTTCTAAACTGGTTACTATATCCATTGATCTATGTTGTGTTCATAGCTTCAAGGGGATATATTTCAAATTACTATCCCTATCCATTTCTAAATATACCTGAAATAGGCCTCGAACGTTCCCTGTTTAATATTGGCATAATTTTGGGTGTATCCATCCTGATGATGATATTGCTCATAATCACTGGAAAATTTCGTAAAAACTTGATCAAAGAATAATTATATGAAAAAGAATTACATTTTAGTTTCAACCCTTTTGTTTATGGTGGTTATCGTTTCATGTACCGCAATTAAGAATGGGAGTAATAATAACCTTTACAATTCCATATGGGAATTGGAGTATATATCAGGAACGCGGATTGCTTTTGATGGCCTATATCCGGACAAGAAGCCGGTAATTTCATTTAACAAGACCACAGGGAAGATTACGGGCAATAACAGCTGTAACGGTTATTCCGCCGATTTTAAAATTGATGGTAATAGCATCACCATTGGCGAACCTGGACCTTCTACATTAATGTATTGTGGTGATGGTGAACCACAGTTTTTGAATATGATGAAAAAAATAAATGCCTTTAGCCTGGACAAAGAGGGTAGGCTAAATTTAATGATTGGAGAAATACCAATGATGAGATTCAAAAAAATAAAAGAATAGACCATTGCGTTCAAATCTTCTGGGTTATTTAATGCTTTCAATACCTAAAGCTCTTGGTAATTTTTATTCTTATAAGCAGATTTTTATTTTTCCAACTTTCCATACTGAAAAATATGAGTAATATTGTAAATGTTCGATTTTCGTTTAAAGGTTTTTCATACGGTCGCTAGAAGGCTAAATTTTACCAAAGCCGCAGAGGAATTATTAATATCCCAACCTGCTGTGACCAAACATATAAAAGAGTTGGAAAGTCAATTTAACCTGGCACTTTTTGATCGAAGGGGAAACAAGGTAATACTATCCAGGGCAGGAGAAGTTCTTCTAAAACATACAGAAAACATTCAAGAAATCTATAGGCAAATCGAGTTTGATCTAAACCAGTTCAACGAGGCGTTCAAAGGGGTTTTACATGTGGGTTCCAGCACATCCATTACGCAGTACATATTACCTCCATTATTGGCCCGGTTCCATGCTATGCACCAAGATGTGAAGGTAGAGCTGTTCAGTGGCAATTCGGAACAAATTGAGATGGCCCTTCTAAATAAGAGCATAGAACTTGGCGTAGTTGAGGGCAAATCCAAAAGGCGTGAAATTCACTATTCCCCTTTCTTAAAAGATGAGATCGTACTGGTTTGCGGGAGTAAAAATCCTATGTCAACCAAAGAAGAGATAAGACCCGAAAACCTGAAGAACATTCCTTTGCTATTACGGGAGCCCGGATCGGGGACCTTGGAAGTCATTGCCGATGCTTTAAAGCAAAAAGGAATCCGACTTGGAGACCTAAAAATAGAAATGCAATTGGGCAGCACGGAAGCCATAAAATCCTACCTACAACACTCTGATTGTATGGCATTCGTTTCCTTACATGCCATCTTTAAAGAACTTAAAAGCGGCGTCTTAAAGATAATAGAGATTAAAAAACTGCCGATCCACAGGCAATTTTATTTTATAACGCCCCAAGGTCCTGAAGGAGGGTTGTCCTTATTACTAATGAATTTTTTAAGGAGAAACCATAATTTTTAGTTGTCATTGGTTATTGAATTGAGAATCGACAGAAGCATCTATTCACTAATATTACATTAAACTCTATTATAACTTCCACTCATCAAGGTCGACAATCGTCATAACCTTAGGTTATCATAAATTAATATTTGCAATTGGCTATTGGGAATAAACCCTCGTAAATTTGAATCTGAAAGGCTTCATTAATTTTGAAGTTGCCTAATAGTATAATTTAAAAATTTAAGATATGAGTTTGAGAATTGGAGACGATGCGCCAAACTTTAAGGCGCGGACGACGGAAGGTGAAATAGATTTTCACCAATGGCTGGGCAATAGTTGGGGAATTTTATATTCACACCCTGCAGACTATACCCCTGTGTGTACAACAGAACTTGGCAGGACCGCCCAGTTAAAGGAAGATTTTGCAAAAAGAAAGACTAAGGTACTCGCTGTTAGTGTTGACGACTTGGATTCACATTATGGCTGGGTAAAGGACATCAACGAAACCCAAAACTGCAATGTGGATTTCCCTATTATAGCGGATAATGACAAAAATGTGGCAACCCTTTATAATATGATACATCCCAACGCATCTACTTCTGCCACAGTTAGATCTGTTTATTTTATCAGTCCCGACAAAAAGGTACAGGCCATTATTACGTATCCCGCTTCTACGGGAAGAAACTTTTCCGAAATTCTCCGGGTTGTCGACTCACTAAAACTTACAGCGGAACATAATGTGGCCACTCCAGTGGATTGGGAAGATGGCCAGGATGTAATTATTCCACCAGGAGTGAAGCAGGAAGATGTAGAAGCCAAATATCCTAAAGGCCATCGAGTTATAAAGCCATACTTGAGGTATACTCCCCAGCCCAATAAATAATTACTTATTATCTGAAAACATGGAACTAAAAAGAGGATTGGACAGAGGACCGTTCAACGATGAGCAAGTGGACAAACTCAATATAGCTTTATCCGGACTTGACTCCGGTCAGCTTCAATGGCTAAGTGGTTATTTCGAAGGGCTCATTCATACGTCTTTGAACAAACCCTCTACTGGAAATCTACCATTGGATTCGGGCCACAATACTAAAAATGAGCTTAAACACGAAAAAGTGCATATTCTTTTCGGGAGCCATACAGGTAATTCTGAAAGTTTGGCCAAAGACCTACATTCCAAGGTAAAGGATTTGGGAATTGATGCAGTAATTTCCGACATGGCCTCTTTTAAAACCAGGGAACTCAAGGGCATCAAAAAATTGGCCATAATCGTAAGCACCCATGGATTGGGAGAACCCCCGGTACAAGCTGAAGATTTCTATCGATACCTGCACAGCAATAAGGCACCAAACCTGGCGCATTTACAATTCTCGGTTTTAAGCCTAGGAGATAGTAGTTATATTGACTTTTGCCAGACTGGCAAAGATTTTGATACAGTACTTGAAAAACTTGGAGCTCAAAGAATTGTTCCGCGTGAGGACTGCGATGTAGATTACGCAGAACAGGCAGAGGCTTGGCAAAGCAAGTTTCTTAGTGCCGTAGTGCAGACAAATGGCCAAACTTCCCCGGTCAAAGCAGAGAACATTCCCGATAATCCGGCTAATAAGTCCCTATATTCCAGAAATAATCTTTTTGAAGCCACCATTCTCGAGAAAATCAATCTAAACGGACAGGGATCTTCCAAAGAGACCGTTCACCTTGAATTGGATCTGGAAGGATCTGGAATAAAATATGAGCCTGGGGATGCCTTAGGGGTGTACGGTTCCAATTCCCATGAACTGGTAGAGTCAGTTTTGCATACCACAAAGTTAGCGGGCGAAAAGGAGGTAGAAACCTATGAAGGTACCAAAACGCTACATGATGCACTTACATATAACTATGAACTTACTCCACTTTCAAGGAACACGCTTTCCGGATATGCAGAACTAACAGGCAATAAGGGGTTAAAGAAAATCCTTGAGGATAAAATTGCACTTCAGGAGTATCTTTCCGGACGTGATTTTTTAGATCTGATAAACGAGGTGCCGTACGAGTTGACTTCTGACGAACTGATTTCCATTTTGCGCAAAAATACCCCACGGATGTATTCCATAGCCTCGGCTCAAGATGTAGTTGATGAAGAAGTACATCTGTTGGTGTCGGTTGTCCGATATAGTGCATTAGGCAGAAACAAGGAAGGGCATTGTTCATCTACCCTGGCAGACAGGCTTGATATTGGCGATAAAGTAAAGGTCTTTGTTGATCGGAATACACGCTTTAAGCTTCCCAAAAATCCTGAAGTGCCTATTATTATGGTTGGTCCGGGAACTGGAGTGGCGCCATTTAGGGCATTTATGCAACACCGGGAAGTATTGGACAAAAAGGGACCTTCCTGGCTTTTCTTTGGCGATCGGAATTTCACTACAGATTTCCTTTATCAGACAGAATGGCAACAATATTTGAAGGAGGGGGTTCTGACCAAAGCAGATGTTGCCTTTTCAAGAGATCAGGATCAAAAGCACTATGTACAACATAGAATGTTGGAAAACGGTAAGGAGTTATATGAATGGTTGGAGAAAGGAGCGCATTTTTACGTGTGCGGTGACGCTAAAAAAATGGCCAAAGATGTTGATGTTGCCTTAAAGCAGATTATACAACAACAGGGGGGGATAACTATTGAAAAGGCAGAAGAGTATGTAAAAAATCTTCAAATTGCGAACCGTTACCAAGCAGATATCTATTAAGATAGCTTCAAGTGAGCTATAATGCGAAGGAAATGTATTTATGGAAAAGCAATCGAATTACAAGGAATTATCAGAAGATGAACATATCAAGGACAAGAGTGATTTTCTAAGGGGAAGCATAAAGGACAGTCTAAAAGATCCTTTGACGGGAGCTTTATTTCCCGACGATGTCAAGCTTATAAAATACCACGGTTCTTATCAGCAGTACGACAGGGATTTGGAGAGTGAACGAAGGCAGAAGAAATTGGAGCCCTTGTACCAGTTTATGGTTCGAGTAAGAGCTGCTGGTGGTGTTACTACTCCCAAGCAATGGTTGGCCCTCGATGAACTTTCTGAGCAATATGGAAATGGCACCCTTAAATTGACCACTAGACAATCTTTCCAATTTCATGGCATATTAAAAAGGAATTTAAAACCTACGATTCAAAAGGTTAACGAAGTTTTGTTAAGTACGCTTGCGACCTGCGGGGATGTGAATAGGAACGTAATGTGCAATCCAAACCCTTACCAATCCCATATACACGAAGAGGTATACCAATTTGCAAAAGAAATAAGCGATTATTTTCTTCCAAAGACAACTGCCTATCATGAAATTTGGTTGGACCAGGAAAAAGTAGCTGGAACCCCCGATTTTGAACCATTGTATCATCACCACTACCTTCCAAGAAAATTCAAAATAGCATTGGCTATTCCACCAAACAATGCCATCGATGTTTTTGCGAATGATCTTGGACTTATTGCTATTGAGGAAAACAATAACATAGCAGGATATAATATATGTGTTGGTGGTGGATTGGGAAGTACCTTTGGTAATGACGCCACTTATCCGCGATTAGCCGACGTTATTGGTTTCGCGCCGAAAGAAAAAGTGATTGATGTAGCCGAAACAGTTATAGCCATCCAAAGGGATTACGGCAACCGATCTGACCGTAAGTTATCGAGATTAAAACATACCATAGATGACAGGGGGTTAGAATGGTTTGTAGCGGAACTTCAAAACCGATTGGGATGGAATCTGGCCAAACCAAAATCCTATCGATTCAAATCAAATGGAGATGAATATGGATGGCTAAAAGGCACCAACAATAAATGGTTTTACACCTTATTTGTGGAACATGGTAGAGTTAGGGATGAAAATGATTATCAGCTAAAAACGGCTTTAAGGGAAATTGCCAAAATTCATACAGGAGATTTTCGATTGACAGGTAACCAAAATCTCATTATTGGAAATATAGAGGAAAGTAAAAAGCAGGGCATTGATGCTATATTGGAATTGTATGGTGTTGGTAACCATCCTAAACTAACGGGCCTACGCAAGAGTTCCATGGCCTGTGTCGCATTGAACACATGTGGATTGGCTTTTGCCGAAGCAGAGCGTTACCTTCCTTCCTTAATAGATAAGCTGGAGGTAATTATGAAAAATAATGGCCTGGAGAAGGATGAAATTAATATTCGGATGACAGGTTGTCCAAATAACTGTGCACGATCATCACTAGGGGAAATAGGTTTTGTGGGTAGGGCCATTGGTAGATATAACATGTATTTGGGGGCAAGCCATAACGGTGACCGATTAAATACCTTATATAAGGAAATGTTATCCGAGGAAAACATTTTAGAGGAATTAGAGCCAATTATTAAAGCCTATGCCCAGGATAGGTTAGGGGAGGAGCATTTTGGAGATTTCGTAATCAGAAAGAAAATTATTGAACCAACAGAAAGGCCCATACGGATATTAACCTAGTCCCTTAATTATTAGTGTTTCATTTGATTAACCTTACCTTTAAAATTTACATGTTAACTTTACCTGTCATAACATTACTTAGTAGGTTACATGCTTGATTCGTGCATTATCAAATTCCAAGTGGCCTTGATGCTAATTACTTTGTCTATATTATAAAAGTAGTTGTACCAATTAATGATATAATGTTGTTAAGGTGTATTTTGAAGCAACCATTTAAAATGAGTTGAATCTAATTGAAAAAGGGAAAAATGAAAGTAAATATCTTGGTATTATTTATTGGAATTTTAACAATAATCGGTTGTGATAACGATGATGTTCAAAGGGATATTGAAGGACAATACATCGGGACTTTTCAGAGAGGCGAGAATAGCTCAACTGTAGAATTGACGTTGAACAATTCCAATTTTGCCGGGGAAAGTGAAATCGTAAAATTCCCAGCAATTTGTAATGGTAATTACGCAATTTCAGATAGGACTATAAAGTTTGAAAACCAATGTCTTTGGACTGCCGAATTTGATTGGAGTTTGATATTGAGTGATACTTGGGATTTTAGTTTTACCAATGATACTCTAACATTAACCAATTCAATCGGAGATGTTTATACTCTAACGAAACAGAAATAATAATGCCCCACGACACAACCCATACACAAATCGGACTTCGTGCTTGGTCGAAAGGCCATTGTATTTTTATGTAGTCCGCAAAATCTATAGAATTTTGCTTAATAAAAGGAAAAGAAAACCAAAACCCGCCAGAGCGTAACCATTCGGTACGGGCGGGCTTAAAGAGTTTCACCCTTTTCTGTGATTTTATATCAGTTTGAAAAAAGAATTGGTTCGGTAATTTGATTTTTGGGAATTCGACCTTGCGACATAACACAAGGATATACTTAAAGTTTATCCCAACATCGCTAAACATTAGTCTCGGCTTATTGATAGAACCTCATGTAAATCCAACTATTATCAGTTTTCTGCGTCTTAGAACTTTTTAATCGGTAATGGACAAATCTTGGCAAATAAAGCATGTCTTGTCCATTTAATCATTGTAAAGTGCCTGTTCCAATTCATTTTTTTTGTTTCTACTTAATGGCACCTGGTTTCCAGCTACTTCAACTGTTTTACTATTGAACTTTTCAACTTTTTCAAGATTAACAATATAGGATTTGTGGATCCTTAGGAATTTTTCCTTGGGCAATTTTTGTTCAAAGGATTTCATAGTCGAAAGAATGACCACATTGCCTTCATTCGTCACCAACTTAACGTAATCGCCAAGAGCTTCGACCCACATTATGTCGTTAAGAACTACTTTACGCTGCCGTAGGTTGCTTTTTACAAAGATATACTCCTCTTCTTCATTCTGTTTATTAATCTGCTCATAATTGGCCATTGCCCTTTTTACAGATGTATTAAACCGGGCCAAAGAAATGGGCTTATAAAGATAATCGGTTACGTTATAATCGAATGCCTTCAGCGCATAATCGGGATTTCCAGTAATCAAAATTACTTGTGGTGGATCGTCCAGGGATTCCAAAAGGTCAAAACCATTGATGATAGGCATTTCCACATCCAGGAAAATAAGATCGATCTCCTTATTCTTAAGACCGTTATTGGCTTCAACGGCATTGCTGTATTCTGCCACCATTGTCAAGTTTGGATGATTGTCCACTAATCTGGCCATGGTAGTTCTCTGCATGAACGAATCGTCCACTATTATACATCTCAATGTCATAATTGGGGGGATAAATTGATTAATAAAAAGTTCAAGGTACCCAAATGACATACCTGACCACAATAAATGATGACAACCCTCTATATTATGTTGTGAAATGTTACTTATGGGTAGTTAATTATCCAGGGCTGCCTATTCAAATACTTGATTTAATTAAATCATTGAAAAAACTAATAAATTGAATGGTCTGGGGTAATCGATGAATTGTGCTAAATTTGATATTAGATGAACCTATTAAAATGCAAAAACTGTTCGAACATATTAACAAATACACTTCAATTGACAATAATGAGTTTCAGGAGATTGCCAAGTACTTTGATTTGAAAACTGTCAAAAAAAAAGAACTGCTTTACGAACCCGGAAACAAATCCCTGGACCACTATTTTGTTTTAAGCGGGTGTCTACAATTGTATATTATTGATGAAGGGGGAACCGAGCATACTTTACAATTTGCCATAAAGAATTGGTGGATTACGGATTATTTGGCCTATCACAACAATATGCGTTCGGAGTGTTATATCCAAGGAGTTAAAGCTTCGACCATACTTCACTTAACACATAATAATGAAAGAGAATTACTTAGACGGTTTCCAAAAATGGAAATTTATTTCAGAAAGATATATCAAACAGCATATGGTGCCTCACTTAATCGGATAAAGTATCTTTTTATTTATTCAAAGGAAGAAATCTATTTTAGATTTAAAGAGTCCTTTCCTGATTTTGTAAACAATGTACCTCAATATCTAGTGGCAAGCTTTTTAGGCTTATCGCCGGAATATGTAAGCAAATTAAATAAAAAAGATATTTCTTGAACCAGTTCAAGAATATTTATGGCTGAATCCAGGACCTTTGTACCTTAAATGGAATACTATGAAAAAGTCGATAATAGTAGTAGGGGGAGGTTTTGCTGGCTTGGAATTGATAAAAAGGATCGGAAATTCACCAAAGTACCAAACCATATTGGTAGATGCCAATAATTATAATTTCTTTCCGCCTTTGATCTATCAGGTCTCTACAGGGTTTATGGAACCATCGGCCATTAGTTACCCCTTTAGAAAAATATTGAGGAACTTTAAGAATGTTCGCTTTAGGCTTGGAAGTTTATTGGAAGTGGTTCCCAATGAAAACAAAGTAATGTTGAGCAATGGAGAGTTGCACTATGATATATTGGTTATGGCCACAGGTACTGAAAGTAATTACTTCGGTAATAAGAATATTGAAAAGTATAGTTTACCGATGAAAACCATAAGTGATGCGTTAACTCTTAGAAACACCATTCTTACTAGGCTGGACAGGGCAACAAGACACGATGACAAAGAAGAACGAAAAAAATTATTGACATTTGTTATCGCTGGAGCCGGACCTACAGGAGTTGAACTTTCAGGCATTTTAGCAGAGATGAAGACCTCTATTTTGAAGAAAGATTATCCTGAATTGAGTGAAAGTGATTTAGGAAAAATATACTTAATCGATGGTCAAAGTGCAGTTTTGAATACCATGTCAAAAAACTCGCAAAGCTATACCTACTCAAAGCTAAATGAATTGGGTGTAGAAATAAAGCTGAACTGTTTAGTAAATGATTTTAAGGAAGACATTGTTTTACTGTCCGACGGTACTACAATAGAATCCAAAAATTTAATCTGGGCGGCCGGGGTAACTGCCAAGGCTTTCAATGGTTTTTCCATGGACAGTTTTGGAAAGGGAAAAAGGTTAAAAACCAACTCTTTTAACTTGATCAACGGATACGATAATATTTATGCATTGGGCGATTGTGCGTTGGTCCAAGGAGATATTGGCTATCCTGAAGGCCATCCCCAATTGGCCCAACCCGCAATTCAACAGGCCAAAAATTTGGCCCTTAATTTAGAGAGGGACCAAAGCCCATGGACACCTTTCAATTACAAGGACAAAGGGTCATTGGCAATTATTGGAAGAAATAAGGCAGTTTTTGATTTGCCAAAGGAAAGGTTTTTTATAAAAGGATTTATAGCCTGGTTAATTTGGATTTTCGTGCATATTATGGGGTTGGTTAATTTTAAAAATAGGTTTCGCACATTGATTAACTGGATCGGGTACTACCTGTATAAGGATCAGTATTTTAGAATGATCATAAAACCAAATGATAAAAAATAATACGTTAAGGACTTATGGAAAAGTATAATCTAATATTAGTTGCATTGTTGTTTTTTTTCGGAAGCTGCAAAATGGACCAATCAAAAAATAGTGCCAAAAATGGACATTTACCAGACCAGAGCATTACCTCGGACACTTTGACGAAACACTTAAAGCCTTTCAAAAAGGAATTGCCTACGATAGGACTTCTAATGTTCAATGGCGTCCTGCAGAGTGAAGTCATTGCCACTTCAGATGTTTTTGCCAAACCAAATATAGAAGGAAATCAGCTTTTTAATGTAATAACCATTGCTGAAAATGCCGACCCAATAACATCAGAGGAAGGTATACGGTTCTTACCTGATTATACCTTTGAAAACTGCCCACAACTTACGGCCTTGTTTGTTCCAAGTGCCTATGACATGTACGCTCAAGTTCATAATGAGAAAATTGTAAGTTTTATAAAGGAAAAAAATAGGGAAACGCTATATACCGTAAGCAATTGTGCTGGCGCACAATTGATCGGCAAATCGGGTATTGCAGATGGACATAAAATTGTTACCTGGATCGGAGGGGGCACACAATTGCAGAAGGATTACCCAAATCTAAAGGTTCAGAACGACAGTTTGGTGACCTTTGTAGAGGACGGGAAATTCAGCTCTTCGAACGGTAATTTGGCAAGCTACATTTCGGCCTTAAATCTATTGGAGAAAATGTCCGGTCCAGAGCATAGAAAGTTTGTTGAAGGTTATCTATATCTTGATCGACTTCAAAATTGGAAAGATTAGGAATCACTTTTGTCTCAATGGACAACAGCATAACCTAATACGTGATCATGCTACCGCGACATAAATATTTGGTCTACGGCAAAGTTATCCAACGGTTTTTCAAAATAGCCCTTGACCAAAGAATGATCTTTAGCGCGCTTACGGTCCATGGAATTGGAAAATGCGGAAACGATATAAATTTCGAACGGGTTAATATTTCCCCGAATTTTTTCCAGTTCCTGTAGAAAGTGCCACCCTGTAAGTACTGGCAGGCCTAAGTCCAGTAAAACCTTTTCAGGAAACTCCAATTTACCATCCATACATTCCTTTAGGGCGGCTAAAGCCTCCTGAACAGAATAAAAAGTACTAACCCTATTGTTGGGGTAAGATTGCCCTATCTTATACTTAATGGCAAATTGTGATACCATATCATCATCAATTATCCACAAGGTTTCTTCTCTCATATTAATCTAAAATAACTTAATATATGTCATCAACAATTAACATCCGGATGTAAGATCAGTTTTTCCAAAATAATCTCTGATTTCCTTTAATAATCCAAAATAATCCCAGAAATAATGGCTACTTATTTATTTGTTTCAAAATAAGGACTACCTAGCCTCAACCCAATAGAAATTCGCTGAACTGTTTGAGTATCTGGTTTATTGGTTCATGACACGTACATTATTAAAATGGCACAATCCTAAAACTTATAAAATGTGAAGTCATCCCAAAAAATTAGTGGGGATTTGGGTGCTATGAATGGAAAGTCCATGATATTGGAAAGAAAAAAATGTGGTCTGGAAAAAGAATTAGAATAGAAGTAATTTGACCAAGTTTAATGCCATTATATATTCGCTTTCATTGTTGTGGATCCATTATTACTATCAATACTGCAGAACCTTTCCCTAAAATGCCCATTACAAGTTTCCATTTATTTAAAATTAACTATTTTAGGTACTCTTAGTGATTAAAACCAAGGATTATAATAATTGGGACTTTGAACTAGTAAAACTGTTAGTTGCAACAGGAATTAATATTTAGTCTTAAGATGTTACTATAATGAATTGATTTCTGGCCCCAGAAACATGTAAAAATCATAAAAATGGACTTTAATAAGGAAATGAATGAAAAGGATAATTCAGACAATACAAATCCATTTGAAGAATTTCTACAAGTTAAAATAACCAATGACATTTACAAACAAGTTTTCAAGTATTCCATTTTTCCAAAAATCATCCATAATATGGACATGCGTATCATTGAGGCGAATGACAGTGCCATCAAAGAATTTGGTTACCCCAAAAGTGAACTACTCAGGAAGAAACTAATAGACTTACATTACAAAGTTGATCAAGAGTCATCAACTCGGATTGGAGAAAACAAGGAACAAAAGAAAAACTTGACTGTTGAAAAAAAGTTTAGGCGTAAGGACGGTTCCGTTTTTGTTGCTGATGTCACTCCCTGTATGTATATAATTGAGGATATCCCTGTAATACACGTCCACATTCAAAACATCACCGAACGTAAGCAGGGGGAAGACAAGATGAAGAAGTTGAATAACGCCTTGGAAGCAGAGATAAGTAAAGCGGAATTGAACGCCGAACAAATTGAAACAAAAAATAGAGAATTGGAAGAGTTTGCCTTTGTGGCCGCTCACGATTTGAAAGCACCTGTCACCAATCTCAACGTGTTAATTGAAATGATAAATACACATAGTATTTATGGTGATAAGGATATTGAATTATTCTATAAATTGAAAAATAACATTGAACAGGTTTATAAAAAGGTGTTCGCCCTGAACGATGTCATCAACTTTAAAACAACGCTAAATGAAAAGAAAGAACACTTGGAATTTAAAAAGATATTTAAGGAAGTAAAACAGAGTATTCCTGACCGTCTTAAATCTACAAACGCCAACATCGACGTAGACTTTTCCGAATGCTCTGAAATTGAATATCCACCCTTACATTTAAAAAGTATCCTACAAAATCTGCTAAGCAATTCGATGAAATTCAAAAGCCCGGATCGGTTACTAAAAATCGAAGTAAAAACCAGAAAACGCAACGAAAGTGTTTATCTCCTCATAAAAGATAACGGACTTGGTTTTGACGCTGAAAAACATGGTGAAAAAGTGTTCGGCCTATTTAAACGCTTGCATACCCATGAAGAAGGAGTAGGGGTTGGCCTGTGCATTGTTAAATCCATTGTTGAGACACATGGTGGAAAGATCGAAGTCAAAAGCAGGCCTAATGAAGGGGCATTGTTCACCATACATCTAAACAATGAAAAAATGTATAAAATATAATTGATTGAGTTTGATAAGAGATCAAAAATAAATCTGGGTTAATTTTAATATATGCCGCTTTAAAATTTGTAGTCCAAGTGCCAAAGGAAATAGAGGATTTCAATTGTAATGAAAATAATTGCCCTGATTACATTATCCACGGTTTCCATTCAAATATTTAGCACGGTTGGGCATTTCTGCATAAAATCAAACAATTTTCCACAACAAGGAAGGGATCGATTACAAATTTTACTTCTTCCACAAACCTGACAATACTAAAAGAGCCTGAATTACTATTGCATAATCTCCTATTTGGAAGAACTTTTAAAACTGGTCAATGGCCAATACATATTGGAAATGGTAGGCCTATACGCGGATTTTAAACAGTAGTGGTCTTAAGAGCTATTTCCAAATCATTCCATTGCGATTTGCTAACTATGGGTATTTACTTAAAACTTATGTTTACATCTCAACAAAGATCAACTGTAACCATAGAAATTCAAAAAAATGCATCTGTTATTAAATAATATATTTTATGAATTTTAAATCATGAATACATGTTATGGTCTATCAAAAAGTCATTACTTAAAGTTGGTATTGAGCCATTAAATAGCTCCCCATAGTTTTAGCAGACAAAAAACTACTAACCAAGCAATTATAAATTAACTAATACTATTTCAATATATTATGGACAATAAAAAATATCCGATCGGTCAATTTAAATATCCCAAAGATTTAACGCATGATTTACTGTCAGATTGGATTACTACTATTGCTACATTCCCAAAGAATCTAAACATGGAGGTCCAAAATCTGACCGACAAACAGTTGGACTCGAGTTATAGAAAAAATGGATGGACGCTACGCCAAATTGTACATCATTGCGCTGATAGCCATATGAATGCCTTTTGCAGGATGAAACTGGCACTAACTGAGAATGAACCTACGATAAAACCCTATTTCGAAGACCGGTGGGCACAGCTGAAAGATTATGAGCTACCTTTAGATGCCTCCTTGGCCATTTTGGAGGGCTTACATACACGTTGGGAAATTCTATTGAAAAGTATTAGTAATAGTGACTTAAGTAGAAAATTCGTTCATCCGGAAGGAAATAGAAGGATTAGTATTGTGGAAGCTATTGGTATGTATGCTTGGCACTGCGAACACCATTTAGCCCATATTATGCTCAGTAAAAAGATCGGCTATGAATGAAAAAAACTACAAAGATTATCTTATTAGAAGCTTTGGGAAATCCGAAATACTGAAACTAATGAAGGCCGAAATTGTCACTATCGATAGTGGCCGTTTTGAAATGAAAATCCCAAAAGAAAAATTTATGTTGCGTCCGGCTGGAATGTATAATGGAAGTACCATAGCATCCTTGGCCGATTTATCTTCAGGTTATGCCGTTGCGACGACCAAAGCCATAGGTAGTTATTTTGCAACTGTTGAATTAAAGGTAAACTATCTCTCTCCTGCTATTGGGGATGAGTTAAAAGCAAAAGCAAAAGTTATTAAAAGTGGAAAAATTCTATCAGTTGTTAGCTCTGACATATTTAGTGTTATGAAAGATAGGGAGAAACATATCGCCACTGCTCTGGTAACAATAATGCAGATAAAGAATTTAGACAACAACGAACAGGTGGATTGATTTTAGCCTAATGTACTACGCTAGCTATTTTTTAGCAAATGGCCCAGCTGTATTAGTCTTTGTTCCAATTCTTTATTCCATACTAAACCATAATTCAACCGAAGACAATTGTTATACTGATTTTGTAAGGAAAATATTCTACCAGGTGCATAGTAAATTTGCTCTTGATTGGCTTTTTCATAAATGCTCAGGGTGTTTATTCCTTTTGGTAGTTCAACCCATAGCACAAAACCGCCTTGAGGTCGGCTAGCCATGGTATCTTCGGGAAAATGGTCCGAAATAGTTCTTGAAAATTGAAGCATATTACCATGAAGGGTATGCCTTAATTTTCGTAGGTGATTTTCATACCGTCCAGTTTCTAAAAAGTTCGCTATCACTTCCTGGGTTATAGAAGTTGTTGCAATGGTTAAAAATAACTTCATCCTTAGTACCGTTTCCTTAAATCTTCCTGGAACAACCCAACCTACCCTGTAACCGGGAGCCAGGGTCTTGGATACAGAACCGCACCATAAAACGATACCACTTCGATCATAAGTTTTACATGATTTGGGGCGTCGTTGTCCGAAATAAACGTCACCGTTCAGATCGTTCTCTATAAGTGGTATATTAAATTTTTCAGAAAGTTCTACAGCTGCTTTTTTATTCTCATCGGGCATGCAGCATCCGAGTGGGTTACTAAAATTGCTAATCAACAAACTAGCTTTAACTTCACCGCTCTTTAAAGCATCTTCAAAAGCATTCAGATCTACTCCGGTTTCCGGATGTGTCGGTAGTTCAAGCACTTTTACGCCTAATGCCTGTGCGAGTTGAAGCATCCCAAATGAAACGGGACTTTCCATAGCCACTGTATCGCCTTTTTCTGTAACTGCCATCATACAATAAGAAAGAGCATTTAAACAGCCGCTGGTAGTAATTATGTCTTTATAACTAAAGTTACATTCCATAGCAAATGACCACCTAGCTATTTGCCGGCGTAACCTTTCATTTCCTTCTACTTTATCAGAATTCACGCCACTACCGGTAAGATCACGCGTGGCCTGCACCAAACCTTTGTTCAGTTTTGCTATAGGTAATAATTCATTTGCCGGTGTTCCCAAGGAAAGCGCCATATGGCCATCTTGACCAAGATTGCTATAGACCTCACGAACAAGAAGTTCACTTTCGGAATAATTCGAAGCGTTGGAAGGACTGGTCTTCATGGGCATTGAAGGTAATCGTGTTCTGGAATATCTTACATAATATCCAGATTGAGGTCTAGCCTCGATAAGCATTTTACTTTCCAAATGATAATAAGCACTCAATGCTGTATTTTGACTAACACCATACTCCCTACAAATGGTACGCAGTGAGGGTAATTTATCTCCTGTTCTCAATGCATTATCCAAGATCTGTTGTTCAATAGTTCTGGATATTCTCAGGTAAACAAATTCTTTAGTCGTTATAATGTCCTTTTTCATTTCTTAACTGCTATATACAAAATTAATAAAACTGCATCTGCTATCATACTATTTTTTTATTCAGATTTGTACTAGAATAAAACATTAGTAATACGTATTTACAAATATCATTCTATCCGAAGAAATTATTGAATTAAGAAAAGAAATCAATATCGTACTAACATTAGAATAAACAGAATGTTATCGACTCAAACTAATATATATATAATTGGTTCCGGGGCCATAGGTCAAGCGCTGGCAGTGTTTCTTAAACTCGCTGGAAAAAGTGTTTCGCTTATCCGGGGAAGCGTGAATGATGGTTCTAGGAAAACCGAACGCCTTCGCGTAGAGATGGAGGACGGAACCGTCCAGGAGGCCCAACTGGAAATAGGGACATTAGTTAATTTCCCCTCCTTAAATGGAGTAATTGTTCTAACCAATAAATCTTATGGAAATGATAAGTTAGCGGCCGCCCTCAGGCATAAGACGGGCAGTTCGCCCATTGTACTTCTTCAAAACGGCATAGGTGTTGAACAGGCCTTTTTAAATCATCAATATCCAGAAATTTACCGTTGCGTTCTATTTGTGACCAGCCAGAGGATGAATTCCCATTCGATTAGGTTTAGGCCAATTTCATCAAGCCCAATCGGAATAGAACAAGGAAACATTGATAGACTTGATTACATAGTTTCCTTGCTAAGTACTCAGGATTTCCATTTCAACAGTGAAATCAATATTCAAAAGATCATTTGGAAAAAGACAATACTGAACAGCGTATTTAACTCGGTTTGCCCCTTGCTTGAAATAGATAACGGAATATTTCACAGAGATAAGGCGGCATTTGAAATTGCCCAAAGCGTAATCTACGAATGTAGCACTATAGCAGGGGCCATTGGGGTACCCCTAGATGTCGAAGAACTAAAATCAAGTCTATTACAGATCAGCAGATTATCCGATGGACAGGAGATATCCACCTTACAAGATATTAAGAACTGTAGAAAAACTGAAATTGAAACATTAAATCCGCAAATAGTGAAAGTTGCAGAGAGTATTAACAAAAGAGACCTCATAAGGGTGACTAGGCTCCTTGGTGATCTAATAAAACTAAAGGCACATTATAGGATGTTAAACACTAAAACAAACAAAAACATTTAATTATGAAAACAATGATCATTACCGGCTCAAGCAGGGGAATAGGTGCTGCAACAGCACTTCTCGCCGCTAAGAACGATTTTTCCGTGGTAGTCAATTATCTCAAACATAAAATAGATGCAGAAAAAGTGGTTAGGGACATTGTTGATGCTGGTGGTAAAGCTGTGGCGATTCAGGCTGATATTTCCAAAGAGGGAGACGTTCTTAGGCTCTTCTCCGAAACTGATCGACTCTTTGGAAATCTGCATTCGCTAATAAACAATGCAGGAATATTGGAAAGGCAAATGAGACTTGAAAACATAGGGATTTCCAGGTTAAACAGGATATTTTCAGCCAATATTACTGGTCAGTTCCTTTGCGCAAGGGAGGCTGTCAAGAGAATGTCCACAAGACATGGTGGAAAAGGAGGAACGATAGTCAATGTATCATCCCTTGCTGCAAAAACTGGAGCCCCCGGTGAATATATAGACTATGCGGTATCCAAAGGTGCATTGGATACATTAACCATAGGCTTATCAAAGGAAGTCGCGGATGAGGGGATTAGGGTCAATGGCGTTCGTCCAGCATTTATTTACACAGATATTCATGCTGACGGCGGTGAATATGATCGTGTGAACAGAATAAAGGAAAGTATTCCAATGAAGAGAGGAGGAACGGCTCATGAGGTTGCAGAGGCAATAATCTGGCTAGCCTCGGAAAAATCATCTTTCTCAACTGGAACTTTTATAGATATCACTGGAGGAAGTTAACTCCCTAATGGTAATACTCAATCTAAAATCGAGCATTAATAGTTAAATGGAATAATTATGAAAACAAGTTATTTACCTAGTGTAATCAAGCAGTTTGAATATTACAAAATGCTTGGGGAAAAAGCTATGGCACAATTGCCTGAAAACGGATTATTTTGGCAATTTAATCAGGAAAGCAATAGTGTTGCGATTATTGTTAACCATATTGCAGGTAATATGCTCTCCCGTTTTACAGACTTTTTGACCGAGGATGGTGAGAAAGTCTGGAGAAACAGAGATGCTGAATTTGAAAATACTTTTTCAGATAGAAGTGAGCTTATGACCTATTGGAATAAGGGGTGGTATTGCTTATTTAATACTCTTGGTCAACTAAAGGAAGAACAACTGGAGTATATTGTGTATATCCGTAACGATGGACATACAGTTACAGAAGCAATCAATCGCCAATTGGCACACTATTCTTATCATATCGGGCAGATCATATTTCTTAGTAAAATGATCACGTGTGAAAAATGGGAAAGTCTTTCAATTCCACCTAACCGGTCCAAAGAATATAATTCTAGAAAATTTACTCAGGCGAAATCAAGACGACATTTCACAGATGACCTTTAAATACATATCCTGAAAAGATGGCTATTAACAAAATATCAGAACTTCTGGCACTTACGGAACTAGAAGAGTCGGGAAAGGAGTTCATAACTCTTTTTCAGAAGGGGCAGCTTACAGTGGAAATTTATAAACCCCATATGTTCGATAAGCAAACTCCACATGATCGCGACGAGTTTTATCTTATTATTTCAGGAGAAGGTAAATTTCAATTGACAGAACAGACCACTACTTTTAAATCTGGGGATTTTCTCTATGTCCCGGCCTTTTCGGAACATAGGTTCATTGAATTTACTAAAGATTTTGTTACCTGGGTTTTCTTTATAGATAAAGAGAATAGTATGTCAGAATAAAATGGATCCAATTTCTAAAAAGTAAAGTATCGAAGAGTAAAAAACGGATATTATCAAGTTCTCTAACCATTAGATCACAATGGCACTTGGACCCAAATTCAATTAAATTTTTGCTTGAAAACAGATACCTATGCCTACCATAAAGTCATAAAAGTGGGACCTATCCCGTAAAGCAGTACTAAACTGGTAACGTGCTATCTTCAATCAAGCTATTTCAGAGGCCTAAAAGGTTTCGTATCAAAGAAACTAAACTGGACTCTTTAGCAGATTTAAAAATAAGGTATAACAATAACAAAAATAAAGAATCGTGAAAATCAAAATTTCAACCCTCGGAATCATATTATGCCACTTTATAGTGAATTCACAATCCATTGCCAGATTGGATGATATTAGATTAGGTGCATCAATCGAATTGTTTTCACATGTTTTGGAAGAAAACAGGACCATTAATATATACCTGCCAGAAAGCTATGACAATAGTACTGGCAATAAATATCCGGTAATTTATATCCTAGATGGCGGTATAAATGATATCTATATACCGACTGTGGGGCTGATTAGATTTCTTTCTTCTAAAAAAGGCCAGCAAATTTCAGAATCCATAGTTGTTGGAATTGAAAATGTGGATAGAAGAAGGGATTTTACAAAACCTTCCAAAATTGAGAGCGATTTGATAAATTTTCCGAGTTCAGGGGAATCTGAAAAATTTTTATCATTTCTTTCCTTGGAGTTAATGCCGCTAATTGAGAAGGAGTATCGCACAGATAATATAAAAACTATTATAGGCCATTCACTAGGTGGTTTATTGGCTTCGGAAATACTACTTACCAAATCAGAGCTGTTTGACAATTATTTAATAATAAACCCGAGTTTATGGTGGAACGACAATAAAATATTGTTTTACAATACAGCAAACATTTCCTTTAATAAAAAAATATATGTAGGTGTGTGGGAACGGGAAAATGACAAAAAAATTACCGACCAATTTGTAAAAAAAATAAAGAAACAGGCCTTGGCTTCACCAGATAAAAAAATTAGGGTTCAATATGACATAATAGCCCAAAATGAACACAGCAATGTTGTTTATCCTGCCTTATATAACGGATTAAGAAAACTAAAATAATCGATACGGCAAAGAGAGGTTTTCAGTATGCCTCCCATAGTTTTTATGAATGTAGAAGTTTTCAAAATAAAGGATAGTCTCCATGAAATGCATTAGGGTTATATCTCCTAAATTGCTAAGTTCCCAGAAAAAAAGAAAAAACTAGGAAGCCACATAAATGGATAATAAATTGAGCGCCCATTAAAGAGATGGTGGCTGGACAATCAAGTGAGAAGTATACCTCCTAGCAAAAGGCAATAAATCAATTAATCAACGACTAAGCCTACAAAATAAATTTATTACATTAGACCTATACTTGTAAAGGGGCCAAGAATTATTCCCATGAATATTCCACATTCGAACTCATGAAAATTCTTTGAAGGGTGGGCTAAACAATAAAGTATTGAATTTTGAAAAGTAAAATATTAAAATATCTCTCAAAATACACCGAGATTACAGAGCAGTTAGAGAATGCAATAAACGAAAGTGCATATTTCAAAAGCTATAAAAAAGGGGATATCCTACTTAAGGAAGGAGATTTTTCAAATGAATGTTATTTCATATTGGAAGGTTGTATTAGAAGCTATTTTATTAAAGATGGAGAAGAAAAAACTATAGAGTTTTATACTGAGAAAGAAGTTGTTACACCTTCCAATATAGGCAAATCAACGCCTTCCCAATATTTCTTGGAATGTTTGGAAGATACAGTTGTAAATGTAGGCAATCCTGCCTTGGAAAATGAAATGTATCACAAGTATCCACAATTGGAATCCCTATCCAGGGTGATCGCTGAAGTAATATTAACAAAACAACAAGAATCATACACCGCATTTAAATCTTCTACACCGGAGGAGCGCTATTTACAATTGCTAAAAACAAGGCCCAATTTGCTCCAAAGAGCCTCTCAACATCAAATCGCTAGCTACTTAGGTATAAGACCGGAGTCATTGAGCCGAATTAGAAAAAGATTAATTAACAAATAATTGACTTCTTAACTTAAGTCAACGAGTTAAAATCAACGTCATCATATTTTTGTGCAAATTTTAATAAATAAAAATATGACGAACGTATTCAGAAAAAAATCAATATTCGTTGGTGTATTATTAATTTCAAGCATAGCTGTAGGTATTCTAAGTATAGACCCGGTCATTGATGGGATGGACAACCTTGTGAATATTTCCCACCATTCAAAACCGATACTTATTAGAGCATTCATGCAGTTTATCTTGGCTCTTATTTATGCGAGCATACCTATTATACTTTATTCATTATTTAGGACATTTAATACTGGACTGACAATTGGATTTCTAGTTTTTAGAATTATAACTGTGGTTTTCATTTTAATCGGCTGGATGAGCATACTGCTGCTATTGACCTTGAGTCAGGAATTCATACAAGCTGGAAGTCCTGACTTGCGTTATTTTCATACGTTGGATAATTTGATTCGATCAGGCAGAGATTTAATAAACCATGTAGCAATGCCTTTAATCCTGAGTGTAGGTAACTTAATGTTCTATTATATTTTGTATCAATCCAAGCTTGTCCCTAGATGGCTTTCAATTTGGGGGATTTTCGCCACTATTTTGAGCAGTGTTTTGGCCAGCATACTGCTTATGTTTGGTGTTATAAACATTATTACACCTACCTATATTACATTAACCTTCCCTACGGCTTTGTTGGAATTGATTTTAGCAACTTGGTTGATAGTTAAGGGATTTGATACTAATATTGTAAATTCTATTTCTTAAAAAAGGTGAAAACCAATTATAACATAATCATATTACTCCTGTTTTCTTTTTGCATTTTTGGACAAAACGAATTATCACAAAAACAAGTTTTGGAAGACTATACCATTTTCAAAGAAATTATAACAACGGGCCATCCAAGTTTATATGAGTACACTTCAAAGGCGCAGTGGGATAGTATTTTTTACGATTTTGAACAAACACGGATAAAAGATCTAACAGAGTCTAAAGAGCTTTTTAAATCCATAAATTCAATAGCAAAAAATGCATATGATGGACATTTAGTCATTTATCACCCTAAAATGGATACAGTACCTGAATTATTTCCATTACTTTTAAAAATAATCGATGGAAAACTTTATACGGATACCGATGATTTTGGTATTCCTCTAGGAGCAGAAATAACTTCTATAGAAGGTTTAAAAAGTAATAGAATTATTCAAGAATTTTTGAAATACGCAGCATCCGATGGGTACA
Source organism: Arenibacter algicola (assembly GCF_018860365.1). Classification (GTDB taxonomy): domain Bacteria; phylum Bacteroidota; class Bacteroidia; order Flavobacteriales; family Flavobacteriaceae; genus Arenibacter; species Arenibacter algicola_B. Next base: position 572,701 of record NZ_JAHKPO010000014.1, on the reverse strand, counting down.
ATCTAAATAAAAAGTATAGACAGATAGAGAAGGAATTTGGTATACTCTACTATTATGAATATGGAGAAAAGGAAAGCTTTACCGTCAAGTATTCTATCAACAACAGCGAATTAAGAACAATCGAAATTGTCCCAGAATCATTTGAAAGTTTAGAAAATAGATACCCTAAGAGAAGCTCACATTTTGCAATGTATCACGGAAATACCAATTGCGTAGAACATTTTAAAAATACATTAGCTGAAAAGTGGCCCTTCGTATATTACATGGACTCCATTAAATCCGGTGTACTAACTGTCAATTCTTTCGGTTTAGACCCGAAAGAGTTCAAATCAAGGTTGGTTGATCTCTTTAAAGATATAAAGAAGAAAAGGGTGTCCAATCTTATTTTGGACATCAGGCAAAACATTGGAGGATACAGAATAAACGCAATTAATTTATTCTCTTTTTTAACAGAGAAACCTTTTAAGCAAAGAATATCTGAAAGTACGGTCACAGATACTCTTCCCAAAAAAAGGTATGTGATTCACAGTATGGCCGATTACAACGAGTTTTTTAAAAGATATTTTGCTTCTGCTGAAAAGAAAGTTGGACGTTGGATATTAACAAAAGACCATGCCCAGGAAGAAATGATTCCTTACAAAAAACCATTTAAGGGCAAGGTGTATGTATTAATAGGAGGAAATACTTTTTCTGCCGCTTCGGCTTTTGCGTTGAATGCAAAAAACTGTCAGGAAATTACACTTGTTGGCAATGAAACAGGAGGAGGGTATTATTTTCATACGGCACAATATTCTGCACTTTATAAATTACCCAATTCAAAAATTATGGTTCGCGTGCCATTTGTAAAAATAGATAAATATGTTCTTGACAAAACCGTCCCTAAGGGTAGTGGAGTACTGCCCGACATAGAAGTTGAACTAACTGTGGAGGACTTAATCGACGGAATTGATAGCCAATTGGATTATATCGTAAAACATTTAATAGAAAAACAAAAAAAGCATGGTAACACTGTACATAATGACTAGGGTTTTCATTTGTCCATTTAAGTTCAAGGCTATTTACAAACACTGTCAAATGCCAGATTTGGCACTTCGCACAAAAGCAAAAGAACAGAATGTATAAAAATCTGTTTTCAGGTACGGCAGTCATCAAAGTTTTTCATTACCATCAATTTATCAATTAAAGATGATACTAATTATATTGGTCCAATGAACAGAATAACCATAATCGTAATTTTAACATTCACCTTTCTAATTTCACTCCTAGGATGTGGACAGAAACAGGCAACGGATATACAATCCACAAGAATTGACATATCGGATTATTTCCAAAGTTTTATTTCCTTCGACTCTCCGAATATTGCCTTATCCAATGCTAAAATAATTGATGGAACAGGGAATCCATCCAAAACTTCACAGACTGTTCTGATAGAAAATGGAATAATAGTGGGGATTGGAGATGCCAATGACATTCAAATAGCAGATGATTTTTTTGAACTAAATTTATCTGGCAGGACTATTATCCCAGGCATAATCGGTATGCACAACCATATGAGAATACCTGAATCCGCAATGCTATCTACATCACCCAAACTATATTTAGCAAGTGGTGTGACTACAATCCAAACTTGTGGGACAGGAAATCCCTTTGAAGAGTTAGCTATCGCAAAATCGATAGATAGGGGAGAGCAGCCTGGTCCTGAAATCATTAATTCCGGGCCATATTTCACAGGTCCAGAGGGTAAATCGAATTTCATAAGATTTACCAATGAAAAAATGGTCAGGGATACCATTCGATATTGGGCAAGCAAAGGAGTACAATGGCTGAAGGTTTATAGAAATACCAGGCCACAGGACTTAAAAGTAATAGTTGATGAAGCACATAGGAATAATCTAAAAGTAACAGGTCACCTTTGTGCCACAACTTTTACCGAAGCTGCAGAAATAGGGATCGATGCCATAGAACATGGATTTATACACAGTTACGACCATGGAACAGAAAGGGAAGCTGGAGTTTGCTCTAAAAATAACGACTTTAGAACAAATCTGGACATTGACAGTGATACGGTCAAAGATGTGCAGCAAAACCTTATAAACAATGGGGTGGCACTAGGTTCAACACTTGCCATTTTTGAAGCACAAGCTAATGTAATGGCAGATGCCAGAGACCTTGAAGTAATGGCTCCCATTCATAAAGAAGCGTATCACCAGCGTAAATTACGTAAGAAAGAACAGGGTAACGACTGGTATTTTAAACCAGAATGGTTGGTAAAATCAATGGCATACGAACTTCAATTTTTCAGGCAAGGTGGATTGCTGGTAGCAGGTCTTGATCCTGGCCTCCACAATATGCCCGGATTTGGAGATCAAAAAAATTACGAACTATTTATTGAGGCTGGATTCAAGCCAGAGGAAGCCTTACAGGTAATGACCTCTAATGGAGCTAAGCTACTGTCAAGAACTGACATAGGGACAATTGAGAAAGGAAAGTTGGCCAATATTGTAGTTCTCAATGGAGATCTGGAAAGAAACCCTAAATTTATTCGAGAAGTGGAAATTGTATTTAAAAATGGTATTGGCTTCGATCCAAATAAACTGATTGAATCTGCAAAAGGAAATGTTGGTTCGGAAACAGACAATACTATGGTATATTTTGGCCAAAAAACTCCTTCGAATGAACCAGAACTATTCGCGCCGAATATAATTTCAAAACCTAATAGACATGAGTTCGGCTGTACAATATCGGGTGATGGGAATGAATTCTATTTTGGAGTAGATAATAATGGCGTTACGGAAATTCATTACACGAACTTATTAGAAGGTGTCTGGTCTCCACCCAGTAAACTTTTCGATTCGGCTTCCGTAAGCTACAATGATCCAATGTTATCTTCGGATGAGAAAAGATTGTATTTCATATCCAATCGTTCACTAAATGAAGATATTACTAAAGATGATATGGATATTTGGTATGTAGAAAGGGTAGATAAACAATCAAACTGGTCAGAGCCAATCAATTTAGGGTTACCGATCAACAGCCCTTTAAATGAGTACTATGCTTCTTTTACAAATGATGGTACACTTTATTACGCATCTCAGGATAAAACTTTAAATGCCCCAAACTATGCTTATGATATAAACCGTTCCAAATATGTTAACGGAAAATTCGTCAAACCTGAATTACTATCCGAATCAATAAATACCAATAGATACGAAGCGGATGTATTTATTGCACCTGATGAGTCGTATATGATATTTTGTTCCATTCGTAAAATTGGGAAAGGTCAAGGTGATTTATATATTAGTTTCAAAGATAAAGACGGGAAATGGGGCGATGCGGTTAATATGGGAAGCACAATTAATACTGAAAAGCACGAACTTTGTCCTTTTGTAACTAAGGACGGAAAGTATCTCTTTTATACCAGTAATAATGATATTTATTGGGTAAGTACGGAAATTTTAGATAATTATAGGGAATAATTTGGGATGGAAAGAAATTCAGTTCATAATGGCCCAAAGGGAAAAATGAATTAACCTATGGTTACCTGTTTAGATGGCTGCATAGCCAAGTCATATGATGCCCGTAGAATGAAAAAGTTAGTTGATAAAGAAGGAGAAGATTACGGTTGTCCAGTAATCTTCGCAACCATTTGTACTATTGTTTTTGATCTAAAGATCTATGATTACTTGTAAAAGGAGAATTGAAATTTTACCTTAATGGCCAAGATGCCCAAATCGGGATAATATTTACATCGGTTGCATAAAAGCATTTATGAAGTATAAAGAAGTAAATCCTGGAAAACACCTTCAAAACAAAGTTCACAACTTCTGGGAGCTAAAAGGTGAAGTCAAAAGCTATGGTTGGGAGCGCATTTTTCCTGATGGTTGCCCAGGTTTAATCATAAACCTTGGAGACAGGTGCCTAACTGATAATGGGGCTACACGCATGGAGCACGGTAAAACCTATGCAGTAGGTGCAATGACTTCTTTTAAAGAAACCTTTATAGACGAAAACACACACTTGATAGGTGTCTGTTTTAAACCCTCCGCCTTCGCATCCTTTTTCACTTATGCTTCTCTGAGTGAAATAAAAAATCAAACTGTTCAATTCGACCAAAATCTATCTTTTGACCGAGACTATTTTTTCAATGGTAACTACACTGACTATTTAAACCAGTTCTTCAATGACAAGGTATGTAGAAAGTCTATAAGGTTACGCACGATAGTAGATGCAGTACAGACTTCTAAAGGTCTATTAACAATTGATGAGTTGTCTAAACAAAACGGTATTTCAACAAGGCAACTAGAAAGACTATTCAAAGATTTTATAGGGTTAACACCAAAAGAATATTCCAACATCATTCGGATTCAACAAGCATTAGCCTTAATATCATCAAACAACAACCATAAGGCGTTATTAGATATTGCATTTGAATGTGGGTATTATGATCATTCCCACCTAACCAATGCTATAAAACGTTACACAGGTTATTTACCCTCCGAACTTTAAATTGTCGCATTTTTCCAAAGAAAAACACTAGTCAACTTTCTATTTTTGTAGAAAATTAAAATTTCACACTAAATGAGAAAAATAAAATTATTTATAGCAACCAGTTTAGACGGATTTATAGCGCAACCAAATGATGACCTTAGTTTTTTAAAGTTAGTTGAAAAAGAAGGAGAAGATTATGGGTATGCTTCATTTACGTCAACCATAGATACGATTATTATTGGCCGTAAAACCTATGATTATGTTGTAAAAGAGATTGGTGCTTCTCACTACGATAATGGAGAAAGAGATGTGTATGTCATGACAAGAACGGAACGTCCAGACAACGGCAGAATTAAATTTTACACAGGTAACATAAAAGACTTGGTAACACAACTTAAAAGCGAAGCGGGTAAAGACATTTATTGTGATGGTGGTGCTGAAGTTGTTAACGAACTACTTAAAAATGACCTTATTGATGAACTTACTATTTCTATTGTACCTATTCTTCTTGGCAATGGCACAAGATTATTTAAAGAAGGTAGACCAGAGCAACTATTGGAATTTATAAGTGCCAAAACATTTGATACAGGATTGGTACAGTTGTATTACAAGCGAATAAAATAAACAACGAACAATGATGAATAGAATGGAACATATAAATCCGGAAGGGCTAATAAAAAATTCTGCGTTTTCTCAAATCATAACAACTAAAGGAAACGGAAAGACAATTTATATAGGTGGACAAAATGCAGTAAATGGAAACGGAGAAATTGTAGGGAAAAATGATATTTTAAAGCAAACTGAGCAAGTAATGAAAAACCTTGAAATTGCTCTTAAATCTTGTGGAGTAAATTTTGAGAGTTTAGTGAAATTAAACATTCACATTGTTCAAGGGCAGAATGCTTATGGTGCATTTCAAGTTTCACAGAAATTTTTAGGACAAAACCCAAACCCACCGATTATTACAGTTTTGTATGTTGCAGGACTAATAAATCCCGAATTTTTACTTGAAATTGATGCTATCGCATTTAAACCTGAAAAATAAGAAAATGGAAAATCAACTCGGAAAAACCAAAGATGTAGGATTTCAATTTGGAATAAGAAAAACCTTTTCTGTTTCGAGTGAGAAGGTTTGGGACTTTTTATTTTCCGAGAATGGACTAAATATTTGGTTGGGTAAATTGAAAAATGAACTTGAAATAAAAAAGGAATACGAAACTGAAAATGGCATAACAGGCCTTGTCCGTGTTTTTAAATCAAATTCACACATTCGCTTGAATTGGAAACCTGTCCATTGGGAAAACGTGTCAACCGTTCAAATTCGAGTTATTGGAAATCAGACAAAGGCAACCATAGCCATCCATCAAGAGAAATTATTGAATACCGAACAGCGAAATGAAATGAAAGCACATTGGAACGAGATAATGAAGAAAATTGGCGCTAAAATATTGATATAATGTATTTTACAAATTATTTATGGCTCAATTCTGAATTTCTTTGATGACCGGCTGATAAGAATTTGAAAAAAGTAAAAGCTGTACGTTCAAAAAGATAAAACGAATAAAGCCAAAACTGAAAACAACGAACTCTCAACCAATAACTATCCTAAAATAGAAAGATTCTAATATTAATTTTGATATTACATTTTTCAAATATGCAAGCACAAGACAAAATAATAGTGTGGAAAAGCACTTATGTAAACACAACCGAATTTACCACCATAAATTTTAAAGACACGATTGAAGTTAAGGGACACATCACAGGTCAAGGATTGGGGAAATTATTGAATGTTAATTATCTGCTTGAAATCAATGAAAAATGGGAAATTCAGTCAGTAAACATCAATTTTCAATCCGACAGTACGTTTAACATCTCACTCACAAAAAACAAAGACAATCATTGGGTCAATGAAAAAGGCAAAATCCTCGAACAATTAGATAACTGTATAGACATAGATATTGCCTTGACCCCTTTTACCAACACATTACCAATCAATAGGCTGGGTCTAGCAGTTGGAGAATCCAAAGAAATAAAAGTCGTTTACTTTGAATTACCTAACAAAAATTTTTCGCCTGCCAAACAGCGATATACCAATTTAGGTAATGGCGTTTACAAGTATGAAAATCTTGCTTCCGGATTTACTGCAAACTTAAAAGTTGACAGTCAAGGATTTGTTTTAGATTACCCAGGTATTTGGCATAGAGTGTTTTCAGAGCATGAAGCTACTGCAAGACAGAAGGAAGGATTTGCTTCTTCACTGATTTCAGATAACGCAAGTGACGAAATTGCTGGAAATAATATTTACGATTGGCTTATAGGAAGTTGGAATGTAGAAGCTGTTGATTATTTAGAAAACAATGAAATATTAAAATCACAAGGTGAATGGCATTTTGCCTATGTTCTTGAAGGGCGGGCTGTGCAAGATGTTTGGATTGCCCCAAAGCGTTCATTAAGAACGCCAAAACTAAAACAGCCAAGAATTCGTTATGGTTCGAGCATACGTTATTTTGATGCAGAATCAAAAAAATGGTGTGTTTATTGGTTCAATCCCGTGAGTAGTACAGTAAGTAAACTTTATGGTTGGAAAGACAAAGGTAATATTGTACAGGAAGGAACCGATGAGGATGGAAATATAATGTGGTGGACATTTCAGAACATAACCAACAAGTCATTTCATTGGAAAGGAGAAATTAGTACCGATAACGGAGAGACTTTTACTTTACAAGCAGAGTTCTTTGGAACACGAAAATATTAAACACCAAAACGAAAGTATTTTCTACAACAATAGAGATACTTCAAACCATTGGACAACCTGACCCCGACAACCGTATATTTTGGATTGGATCAAAGGAAATTCAAAAATATCAACTGATAAAGTAAAAATGTTGCTCAAAAGAATGAAAGAGCACCAAATTCAAGAGTTATAACTATTAACATATAAAACAATGAAGAATCCATTGCTCATTTTTATGACCATATATTGTGCTGTCCTCTATTCACAGGTCTTGTTTTTAAAGCAAATTCACACATTCGCTTGAATTGGAAACTTGCCCATTGGGAAAACGTGTTAACCGTTCAAATTCGAGTTATTGGAAACCAGTCAAAAACAACCATAGCCATCCTTCAAGAGGAACTTTTAAATGGTGTGAAGAGAACCGAAGTGAAAGCATATTGGAGCGAGATTATAAAGAAAATAGAAATTGAACTATTGGGATAGTGCTCTAATTTTTGGTTAAACATTTAATGTTTTATAATTCAAATAGAATCCCGTACAAAAGATTCCCAATTAACCGTTCCCATTTTATTGGAGCATAAATTAATACGACTTGTAAATAATTTATAGAAAACATGTTCATCAATAGGATTTTCAATTTGGATGTGTTTTCCAGTATATTTTTGATATATATTGATTATTTCATTAATATCGAGTGCTTTAGGCCCACCAATTTCTACTATTTTATTTCTAGGAACTTCTACTGAATCACTAATAATAGTAGCTGCATCTTTGGTATCAATGGATTGAAAGGTCATATCCTTAGAAGCTCGAAATGTGGTTTGGTTGGAATCCATGAAAGCAGTAATAATTCTTTCTAAGACAAAATCATGAAACTGTGTGAATCGAAATATAGTATAAGGTATTTTGGATTCTTTAATGATGCCTTCAACCTTATGCTTATTTTGGTAATAAGGGTAATCACTTTTATTTGTACCAACTATAGAAATATAAATAAAATGAGATACAGATGCAGAATTTATTGCTTTAAGTAAATTAATAGTTCCTTTATAGTCTACATTTTCAGAATCTCTAGGATTGCTGGCACAATGTATAATTATATGAAATTTTTTCAGACTTCTTTCTATGCTTTCATTATCTGTTAAATCTCCTTTTAATAAAGAAACTCCTTTTGGTAATGTCACATTTTTATTCCTAGCAAGTATGGTAGTTTTATATTTTTGTGGTGAAAGAATACTGGCAATTTTGTAACCTAAATTCCCTGTGCCTCCCGTAATTAAAATTTCTTTCATTATTATTCGTTTGTAAAAAATTATGAAAATAGGGAATGGTTAATTTTATTTTGAAGATGAAACTTCACAAAATTAAACCATTCCTCCTTTAAAATGCTTAATACAATCATATCAATACGGTTCCCAATAGCGTCTAAGCTAAAGTTTCGCAATACACCTTCTTCAATGCAACCTATGTTTTTCATAGCATGAATGCTTCTTTCATTCTTGATATTGGCCTTAAAAGCTACACGTTCATAGCCTAATCTTTCAAAAGCAAGTTCTAAAAGTAGATATTTTGAATTTTTATTTACATAGGTTCCTTGATATTCTTTACCATACCAAGTATAACCCAATTCCATTGTCTTGGTCTGTTGATTAATTAAATAAAATCGTGTGCTTCCCACTACTTTATTTTGTAGTTTATCAATAACAATAAATACGTAATCCCTTTGCTTTTCCCGAGAGGTTAATGCATTATCAATATAATTCTTAAGGTTATCTTTTCCGTCAGCTCCAAAAGTATTGAATTTCCAAATATCGGGTTCGTTTATAGAAAAAGGTAACAAATATTTATAATCATTTACGGTCAATGGCCTTAAAATAATTTTATCATTTTCTAAAATGTAATCTTTGTTAAAATCAATCATTCCGTTTTATTTTAATTTCTATTGTTCTTGAATCAAGAAATTATATTTTGTTGTTTTTTCCCTGAGAAAATATGAATCGGATAATGTAGAAAATACTCACTATTAATTTCTGTGACATTTATTCCTAAATCATCTACTCCAACATCTGCAACAATCATATCTTTTAAAGCTATTGGATTACTCGGAAAAGATGCTTCAAGCTGCTCATTAAGTCCAATTTTCATGGAATAAAAATCAGTATTAACATTTTTGAAACCTACTTTTTCAAAAAGACGATAAAATTCAGTTAATGAAAGTGCAGCAACATGAGAACAATCTCTATTTCTCTCCATTTCATTGTATTTTTTAATTTTAGTGTCTGGTAAAGAAACATCAACAACTATAACTACTCCATCGGGTTTGCAGACTCTTTTCATTTCAGACAAAACTTTAAGAGGATTCAAAAAATGATGAAAACCAAACCTTGAAATTACAATTGAAAAACTGTCATCATCATAAGGTAAGTTTTCTACATCTCCGATTTGCCAAGTAAGGTTTTTAAGATTAAGTTTTGTCTGTAACTTTTTTGCTTCATCCAGCATGCCTTGCGTCATATCAATTCCAGTTACATGTTTGGTATGTTTAGCAAATTCACACGAAACTATGCCAGAACCACAGGCAATATCTAAAACTTCATCATTCTTAGAAACCGATGATATTGAAATTAACTTATCTAAAGAATCACTATGCGACGTTATCGAAGTGTATCCACTAGCTTGTTTTGAAAATTGTTCTACAATGTTTTCATTATGTTTTTTAGTGTCCATAAATTTATTATTTTAATTTTCTCCAAAGTTCTAAACTTATCACTAAGTCACAATTACTATATTTGGACAATGAATAGCGAGTATCAGACAAATATTAAAATAGATTGGCTTTAAAACAGTATTATGAAAACAAAGCCAATCTATTTTAAAACGGAAAAATTGTATATTTGGATTTACTAGCAGTTCTAAATTGGGAAGGCTTACATAACCACTAACCGTTCTAATTAGTCTCTCCTTAGTTTCTTATTAGTTAATTGAATACCAATATTATAAGTTTTTTTTCAATATTGATGTTTATAATTGCAAGGTAGGAGGTAATAAAAATCTTATCCTGTTTATATGCTTCTTTAATAAACTAATCAATTGTAATTGATGAATAAACTCCTCATTGTAAATCAGTAAGATTACAAATAAATGGGGAAAGAAAATTTTTTCTAATCTCTAGTATTGGTTGTATTTTTATTAATTGTATTAGAACAATAAATAGCTATATGTTTCATCTTTCTTCTATATCATTTTTGTGCTATATTTCAATTTAAAATCACTTTAAAACAATTATCTAATTATAATGAGAAAGCAATAAATTAAAATTCGCGTTAATAAAACTATGCTTTTTTGCTTTCTAAATTGGGTAAAAATCCTGTTATAACTCCAATTAAAGGTAAAAAGGCACAAACTTTAAATATATATACAATACTAGTTTCATCGGCAAGTTTTCCTAAAATAGCTGAACCCAAACCACCCATTCCAAAAGCAAATCCAAAAAACAGTCCTGCGACTAAGCCTACTTTTCCTGGAAGTAATTCTGTTGCATAAACTAATATTGCTGAAAAAGCAGAGGAGATAATCAATCCTATTACAATGGATAAAATTCCAACCCAAAATAAAGACACATAAGGTAGCAAAAGTGTAAAAGGAGCCGCACCTAAGATAGAAATCCAAATCACATATTTTCTTCCAAACTTATCCCCTAATGGGCCACCTATTAAAGTTCCGGCAGCTACCGCACCTAGAAAAGTAAATAAATAAATTTGTGATCCCTGTATGGATACATTGAATTTTTCTATTAAGAAAAATGTATAATAACTTGTGATACTGGTTAAGTAAAAATATTTAGAGAATATTAAAGCTAGTAATACCATCAATGAGAATGTTATTTTTCTTTGTGATAGATGATGTCTTGCTGTTTTTATAGTAGCAATTTTATTTTGCTGTTTTAATTCCAGCTGACCACTGTACCAAACAGTTACTTTATATAAAACAAAAATACCTGTTAAAGCAATAAGACAGAACCAAATAATGTATGATTGTCCAAAAGGAATTACAATTAACGCCGCTAGTAATGGCCCAACTGCACTCCCTGCATTTCCTCCTAACTGAAAAATTGACTGTGCTAATCCCTTTTTTCCACCTGAAGCTAAATACGCTACTCTAGATGACTCTGGATGAAAAACAGAAGAACCAATACCAATTAAAGCGACTGAAAAAAGTAAATAATAAAAACTAGACGCAATAGAAGCAATAAACAATCCTAACAAGGTAAAACTCATTCCAAATATCAAGGAATAGGGTTTGGATTTTTTATCAGTATACATGCCCACAAACGGTTGTAAAATAGATGCGGTGACTTGATAAATTAAAGTAATCATTCCGATTTGAGTAAAATTAAGATCAAATTTTTCTTTGAATAATGGATAAACAGAAGGAATTACAGCTTGTAGTAAGTCATTTATAAAATGAGAAAAACTAATTGTAAAAAGTATGGAATAAATTGTTTTTTGAGCTATTTCTGTATTTGTATTAATGCTTTTCATAAGTGGTTTTTGTATGTTTAAATAGCTGAATTATTTTTCACAAATATCCTAATAAATGTATTGCCTGAATTGGTATATTTGGACAATGAATAGCGAGTATCAGACATATCGATTAGTTGATTTTGGTTTTCAAATTAATTCAGATTTTCCTGTAATAGGATATTCGGAAATGGTAACCAATTCTATTTGTATATCACATTCACATCCAAGAGCACAACTTCTTTATGCTACTACTGGTGTAATGAACGTAGTAGTTAATAACCAAATTTGGGTAGTGAATCCATTACAAGGACTTTGGATTCCAGGAGGAGTAGAACATCAAGTTTCTTTTCAAAAAAATGTCAAATTATATAGTGTCTTCATAGATCCTTCTTTTACAGATGGATTGCCAAAAACTACTTTTTCATTTGGCATTTCCTCTTTTTTAAAACAATTACTATTTAAAATTATTTCTTTTAATACAGTTGATACTGTCTCAATTTCAGAAAAAAGAATTATGATGGTCTTTTTAGATGAAGTTACTTTAATACAACCTAGTATTACTTTTTTACCAACAACTAATCATGTAAGGTTAAAGAATGTTGTACAGCTTTTACTTAACGATGTTGCTAGTAAGCAAACGATAGAATACTATGCTGAAATTTCAAGTATGAGTAGTCGAAATTTATCTCGTTTATTCATCAAAGAATTAGGTATGAATTTTAGTGATTGGAGAATTCGTTTAAAACTTTTAGAAGCAATAAAAAGATTAGGTGAGCAACAATCTGTAAAAGAAATAGCCTTTGATTTAGGATATGAAAGCTCGAGCTCATTTATATATATGTTTAAAAAACATTTAGGTAAAACACCATCAAATTATATATTGAAAAGTAAGGATTGAAATGTGTGAAATAGTTAAATGTTAATTAATTAAAAACCTTTATACAAAAAATTAATACATTCGAAATTTCTCTTTCACTGTGTAAATGTTTTACAAAGAGTTTGTAACAACTGATAAATAATGAGTTTCAAAATTGTGTGTTACAAGGATCTGAATTTTCACAAAATCACATCAAAAACTGTAATTTTTCAAATGCCAATTTATTTAAGGTAAAGTTTATTTCAGGAACTTTTATAAATATAGAAGTGATAAAAACTGTTTGGAATCAAACCTCTTTTATTAAAATCTATTTTGAAAACATTGTTTTTGAAGTAAATATCGACAACTGTTCTTTTGATAATTGCAGATTCAAGAAAGTAACATTTCAAAATGCAGTATTAACCAACACTTTTTATAAAGGTAGAAAATTGAAAGGAGTTAATTTTATCAACTGTAAAGCAGATAAAATGACATACGAGTTTTTGAAAAACGCAAAGGCAGATTTGAAAGAGGTTACATTATTATCACAATAAACAACTATGATAACTGGCAAAACACCATACTAAAACTTGAGCATAGGCCTTCACAAATGACTTTACTGTAAGAATAGAGTTGAGGCTCTCAAAATTGTTATAGAGCATATAGTAATTGAGGTTGAAAACAAATCATTAGTCAATGGAAAATATAAAAGAGCATATCAATCAAATGGATTTTGTAAGAATCCCATTTACAATTATTATTTTAGTTCTTATAAGTAGGATAGAATCAATGATTATGTCCAATTGTTACCTGCAAGCTGAAGACAACGAACAATGGAGAATAAAATGGAGCATATAAACCCAGATGGATTAATAAAAAATTCTGCTTTTTCTCAAATCATAACGACTGAAGGAAACGGAAAGACAATTTATATAGGTGGACAAAACGCAGTAAATGGAAACGGAGAAATTGTAGGGAAAAATGATATTTTAAAGCAAACTGAGCAAGTAATGAAAAACCTTGAAATTGCTCTTAAATCTTGTGGAGTAAATTTTGAAAGTTTAGTGAAATTAGGCATTCATATTGTCCAAGGGCAGAATGCTTATGGTGCATTTCAAGTTTCACAGAAATTTTTAGGACAAAACAACCCAAACCCACCGATTATTACAGTTTTGTACGTTACAGGACTAATAAATCCAGAATTTTTAATTGAAATTGACGCGATAGCATTTAAACCTGAAAAATAAGAAGTGGAGAATCAAGTAGGAAAAACCAGAGACGTAGGATTTCAATTTGGAATTAGGAAAACTTTTCCTGTTTCGAGTGAAAAGGCATGGGATTTCTTGTTTTCCAATTCTGGCCTAAATATATGGTTGGGTAAATTGAAAAATGAACTTGAAATTAAAAAAGAGTTCGAAACTGAAAATGGCATAACAGGTCTTGTCCGTGTTTTTAAAGCAAATTCGCACATTCGATTGAATTGAAAACTTGCCCATTGGGAAAACGTGTCAACCGTTCAAATTCGAGTTATTGGAAATCAGACAAAGACAACCATAGCCATCCATCAAGAAAAATTATTAGATGCAGAACAGAGAGCTGAAATGAAAGTTTATTGGAATAAAATAATGAAGGAAATTGGAACTGAACAATTGCGATATAGATAATAAAGTAATCAACAAATTTAACTATAAGGACTTAAACAAGTGGCCTCATTATATACAATGTGTTCATTCTTGTTTTTATAAAACAAGATTCTTTCTTTAAAGAAGAAAGATTAAAACACCTTTTTGCGATTCTCGTACGCAAAATCATTTGAAAATGGTTTGGTGCAATTGAAGTAGTCAAAAATAAACCCTAATACATTCAAAAAAAATTTTGCGTAGTTAAATGGCTTCATATATATTTGTAGTCAAATAACTTCATAATGATATTAAGAAGAGACATATTTCAAGCAATTTCAGACCCAACAAGACGAGCGATATTAGTATTGCTCACTTCGCAAGCAATGACAGCAGGAGCAATTGCCGAAAACTTTGATGCAGCGAGACCTACCATTTCAAAACACATACAAATTTTGAACGAATGCGATCTTGTAGAAGCCAACCAACAAGGTCGGGAAATCTACTACGAACTGAAAATCGAGAAAATGAAGGAAATCGATAAATGGTTGGAACAGTTCAGAAAGATTTGGGAAAACCGTTTTGACCAACTTGACAATTTATTATCAACTCTTAAAAACAAAAAATATGAAAAATAATTTGCAATTCGACTTCATTGTCGATAAAGAAAAAAACACGCTTTCCATTGTTCGTGAGTTCAACGCAGAAAGGCAATTGGTTTGGGACTGCTACACCAAACAAGAACTGTTAGACCAATGGTTTGCACCAAAACCATTTACAACCAAGACCAAATCAATGGATTTTAGCAATGGCGGACATTGGCACTACGCCATGGTTGACCCTGAAGGCACAGAGTATTGGGGTTACACGGAATATCACGATATAAATCCCATTGATTATTATCGTACAATCGATGCATTTTGTGATAGTGAAGCTAAAATCAATGAAGACCTTCCAAGAGCAAAATGGCTCGTGGCTTTTAACGATAAAGGCGAAAATTCTACCGTTACCACTGTTGTTACCTATGATTCACTAAATGACCTCGAAACAATTATAAATATGGGAATGGAAGAAGGAATGATAGCAACGCTTGAGAAATTAGATGAACTACTGGCAATCTTAAAGAAATAAGATGATGAAAAAAAGTAAAATCATTTATTTGAAAGTAGCTATGATGCCTTTAGGAACATTAAAAAATAATTAGAATGAAAAGTAGTCTATTATTCAATTTTTCGGTAAATAAGGAAAATAAAACCATTAACATTCAGCGAGAGTTTAATGCAGAACTTGAATTGGTATGGAAAGCTTGGACAGAAGCTGAATTATTAAATCAATGGTGGGCACCCAAACCTTACCATATAGAAACAAAGAGTTTGGATTTAAAAGTGGGCGGAATGTGGCTTTATGCAATGGTAAGCCCCGAAAATGAAAAAACATGGTGTAAGGCAGATTATAAAGAGATTGAACCAAATAAGTTATTGTCTTGGCTAGATGCGTTCTGTGATGAAAATGGGATTGAGAACACATTAAAACCACGTTCGCTATGGACAAATCTTTTCACCGAAAAAAATGGGGTTACCCTAGTAGATATTATCTTAAAACACGATAAACTGGAAGATATTGAGACGATGATTAAAATGGGCTTTAAAGAAGGTTTTGAAATGGCTCTATCAAATTTAGATCAGTACATCGAATCACAATTTAAATTACGTAAACAAAACAAACCGAATAATATGGCTAGAGTGTCCACCTATTTAAACTTTCCTGGTAATACAGAAGAAGCTTTTAACTTCTACAAACAAGTTTTTAAATCCGATTTCATAAATGGCATCAAGCGCTTTGACGAAGTCCCAGATGACCATAATCATCCACCCATGGACGAATCCATTAAGAAAATGGTGTTACACGTAGAGCTTCCCATTCTTGGAGGTCATATTTTAATGGGTACAGATGCACCCAAAGAATTTGGGATGACTGTAAATCTAGGAAACAATATGCACATCAATCTTGAACCAGAATCCCGAGAAGAAGCTAAGCGGCTTTTTGATGCACTTTCGGAAGGTGGAAATATAGAAATGCCTATTCAAGATATGTTTTGGGGTGCTTATTTCGGTAGTTGTGCGGATAAGTTTGGAATCAATTGGATGATTAATTATCAAAACCAATAATGACAATGAAAAAGAATAAAATCATATTCTGGACAACTACTTCCATCATTTTTGTAATGGAAGCATTAATGCCTTTGGCAACGCTTTTATTTGCGCACGAACATTTTAATGCTGGAACTAAACCCTTGGGTTACCCCGATTACTTTGCCTATGCTTTAATAGTTTGTAAGATATTAGGGGCAACTGCAATAATGTTCCCAAAACTTCCTGCTAAGCTAAGGGAATGGGCATATGCAGGTTTAACATTCAACTTACTATTTGCCGTCATTAGCCATTTGGCAGTAGATCAAATTATATCATATATCCTAATGCCTGTAATGGTGGGAGTTGTGCTAGGAGTTTCCTATGTCCACTCACAAAAAATCATATTCAAATCTAAAAATATATAATTATGTCATTTCAAACATATATCAAAAACATTGAAGAAAAAACAGGTAAAACTGCTCAAGACTTTCAAGATTTTGCTGAACAAAAAGGGTTTACCAAAAACGGAGAACTAGTTGTAAAAGCTACAGAAGTAACCAATTGGCTTAAAGATGAATTTCAATTAGGTCACGGACACGCAACGGCAATGTATGCTTATATTAAGGGAAAAAGAGATTAATAACATCCATTATATAATATCTAATTGTACTATCCTCCAAATTAAAATTAAATGAAAAAGTTAACCATCTCCAAGTTAGGAGCCATTGTATTTATTATCATATTATTCATATTACATTTCGTAAACACATCTGTCAATCCAAAATGGCAACCTATCAGCGTATATGCCATTGGTACCGCAGGTTGGTTAATGAATATTGCATTCTTTTTACTTGGTATAAGCTTTTTAACTTTGGGCTTATACTTAATTAAAAACTTCCCAAAAACAGGTGCAAAAGTCGGAGGAATCCTATTAATACTAGCATCCCTAGGTAATTTTTTAGCAGGCATTTTTAATACGGATCCCATTAGTACACTTCCCGACCAAATGACAATGAGCGGTCAAATTCATAACTCAGCTGCAGGGCTATTGGGTTTTATGATTTTAGCTACAGTGTTTATAGCATTCCAATTCATAAAACGTGAACAACTTAAACCATTTGGAAAAAACATGCTTGTTTTAACTGTAATTCTTTGGGGTTCAGAGTTAGCTTTAATTGTTACTATGGGTATTTATATGAGTGAAACTAACGGTATGATAACACCAGAAACTCCAATTGGTTGGCTTGGCAGAGTTGTAATAGTAATTTGTGCCATTTGGGTTTGGGCTTGTGCAAATTATCTACAAAAATCTAATTTCAAAAATTGATTCTAATGAAAACCGTTAATCAATTCCTTACAGATAGAGTTAAGGAAGAATACCAACCTATTATTACAAAATTCAGAAACTTAATTCACTCGAAATTCCCATTTTTAAACGAAGAAATGCGAGGGGGAACCGAGAAATATTACGGAGTTCCTGTTTACCGGAACAATAAAATCATCATAACGGTGAGCCCCACACAGAAAGGAGTTACGTTCTCATTTACGGATGGTAAACTATTTGAAGATAAGTATAACCTACTGGAAGGGGTTGGTAATAAAACTTTAAATCTTAGAATAAGTGATAGTAAAGAATATAGTGACGAAGTATTTGAATATTATATTTTGCAAGCAATAGCATTAGATCATAAAAAAGATTTAATATGAAAACATCCATTCCAAGAATGGTTCCTAATATCTAATCCAGCAATATGGAAGGATGTAATAAAAATTAAACAAATTATTGAAGAGCTTATTCGCAAGGGTCAGGGTATTTTGTAGTTTTTTTTGGTAACATGGAATTTTGGCCTAAATAAACTAAAGGATTGAATTATTCCAATCCTTAAACTCTTATAGAGAAGGGACGCAAAATAATTAACAAAACAAAAGCACTTTTACATGCTATTTAAGATTGAAAATAAAGGCACAAAGTTTATCTATTAATGATGTGATGGAGGGAGAATGGAAATTCTAAAGAGACTCAGGTCCATTATGGCAGGTGGGGAGTTTTAAAAGGGAAGAGTAAGAAGATCGTTGGTTTTGCTATAACTAGGATGTAAAACTAAAAAATAATGAAGCTTTTAAAAACGATAAGATTATCAAACGAACCTTAATTCAATCATTTTCAACACCTTATAATATTATTCTATTTTCTTATTTTTAAACAAAATATAAAATAATGACGGATTCCTTTTTCAAAAAAATATATAGCCATCCAAACATTAAAAATGATAACTATAAGACCATTATAGAGGCCCATGAAAGGGTTGAGTTTTTCAAGAACGACACAATACTTAATGAAGGAAAGGTGAGTAACGCATATTATTTAATTAAAAAGGGATTGTTTAGGTCGTATGTAATTGATTATAAAGGTAACGAGATCACTACCGATTTTTTTGGTCCAAATGATATTTTAATTGAAGTAGCCTCTTTATTTCTCCGTATTCCTTCCAAAGAAACTATTCAAGCCATAACAGACTGTGAAGTTTATAAAATCGATTTCAACGATTTCCAAAATTTATATAGCACCATAGACGGATTTACAGAATGGGGACGAGCTTGGATGTCCCACCAACTTTTTATGGCAAAACATCGTGCTGTTAATATGCACACACAAAGTGCCTCACAACGATATTTAAACTTAGCAGAGGAAAAGCCCCTAATCATTAAGGAAGTTCCGTTAAAACACATTGCTACTTACTTGGGGATTACTGATACATCTTTAAGTAGAATAAGAAAAGAAGTACTATCTTAAGTAGATAACTTGCCATAGGACAAGATTTTAATGATTTTCTTTTTTCACTTTTGTTATACAAATAATTTAAAAAATAGAAAAGATGAAAAAATTTAATCCTGTGGTGTGGTTCGAAATTTATGTAAATGATATAGATCGAGCTGCAACGTTTTACGAAAAAGTACTTCAAGTTGTGTTAGAAGATATGAGCGACCCAACAGATTCATCTGTACATATGAAATGCTTCCCTAGTGATATGGAAAATTACGGTGCAGCCGGAGCTTTGGTAAAAATGGAAGCAGTAAAACCTTCTACTAATGGGAGTCTCATTTATTTTGGATGTGAGGATTGTAAGGTTTTAGAAGATAGAGCAGCAGAAAATGGAGCTGAAGTAATTCAAGAAAAAATGGCTATTGGGGAACATGGTTTTGTATCTATTGTTAAAGATACAGAAGGAAATTCTATTGGATTTCATTCGATGAACTAAGAAAAATAGAATGACTCCAAATGACCAGAATAATATCAAGACCTAATTGCGGGAACTCGCCCAAAATGGAATTCATAAAACAATTTAATATTGCCTTTGCCAAAGGGGATGCTACCTTTCTTACCAACAATGTAACGGACGACATTGATTGGAACATCATTGGTGACAGGAAAATAGTAGGGATAGAAGCATTTGCAGAAGAATTAGAAAAAATGCAATCTTTAAAAACCACTGAATTGATAATAGACCAAATCTTATCCCATGGCAAAGAAGGAGCTGCAAATGGGGTAATGATAATGGAAAATGGAAATAAGTATGCCTTTTCGGATTTTTATATTTTTCAGGGTGCAAAGGGTGAAAAAATAAAAGCCATTACGTCGTATTGCATAGAGATTTAGATTAACCATGACTATAGAAATGGTTTGAAGAAAATGAAAATTAATGAGCACTTAAAGGTTAACATTACCATTGTTGAGATTTTCAAAACCAATGTTAACAACCAACAGTTAGCAAATAGAATAATTGCTGACCTCATTCAATTATATCCGGATTACCGTATCAATTTCGATTTGGAAGATTGTGACAACATATTAAGGATTGAGGATAACGATTTCATTGACATTTTAGGTGTTGTTAACTATGGTAAAAAAAACAATGTTAAAATCAAACTTATAGTTTAGTGAGATAATTTGATACTATTTACACACTTTATGAGATAGTCCTAACTATATATAGTATTGAGCATCAACATTGTATTTTTCTTTATACGCAATGGGTGTCAAACCTGTAATTCGACCAAAGACCTCTCTAAAAGCCTTGGTATCGTTATAGCCGACTTCATGCATCACTTCACTAACAGATTTTCGCGTACTTTCAAATGCTTTCTTTGCTGCTTCCACTTTTAACCTTTGTAAATAATCTAAAGGCCGTAAATCCGTTGCCTTGATAAATCTGCGGTCAAAACTTCTTCTGCTCAGTCCAAATTTTGTAGATAAATCTTCAATGGAAATTTTGTCTTGATAATTGTTTTCCATAAATAACTGAGCTTCCAGAATAATTTCATCATTGTGATTTTTATGTCCATTAAAAATCAAAAATTCAGATTGTTGGCTTCGGTTAACATCTACCTGAAAGTATTTGGCACAGTGAATTGCCGTTTGCCTGTCATAAAATTTTTGAACCAAATACATCAATAAATGCAAAAAAGAATATGCCCCACCATTGGTGTAAATTCCGTTTTCATCGGTTATCAATTTATCAGTTTGGATACCCACGTCCGGAAAGAACTTTTTAAATTCTTCTTCCTTAGCCCAATGGGTAGAACATTTTTTTCCTGATAGCAAGCCACTTGACGCCAACATAAAGCTACCAACACACATGCTAGCTATTTCAGCACCTTCCTTATACTGTTTTTTTATCCAATCAATCAAGATTTGGTTGTTGGGTGTAGCCATCTGATAATTACGAATCAATGTGGCTGGCACAATGACCAGATCAGTTTTTGTGCATTCAGAAATGGAGACATCTGATTTTATAGACAAAAAACCGTTGTCAAAAAACTTTTCATTAGTTGCGCTTACCAAATTAATGTGAAAAACAGATTTCTTGCCCTTATTCTCAAAATAAGCATTTGCTGCTACAAACACTTGTAAACTACCAACTATACAAGCCACAGTACTCATATTTGTTTGGTCATCTGGAACAAGTATACTTAAGTGTCTCATATTAAATTAAACCGTTAATCGAATATAATTTATTTTAATGTCTAAATCAACCCTTCATAATGTCTAAATACCACACCTTACAAGTGTGTAATACCCATTAAATTTGAATTAATAATAAATAACATACAAGTTGGGAAACTTTATATACAACTTCTCAAATGATAAGACTGCAAGTGAAGTTTTTAATTTTTTATTAGATATTACTAAATGGTGGGTATGATTTTATGAAGAAACCATAACTGGAAGTAGTCAAAATATTGGAGATGGGTTTTGTTTTTTTGCAGGTGGAGGCATACATATTACCAATCAAAAGCTAGTTGAATTAATACCCAGTAAAAAATTGCTTGGTTGGTAACAGAAAGTAACCTTTCATATTTAAAAGATCACAACGAATGGAATAACACTAAATTGATATTTAATATTAGTAAAAATTCAACGGGAAATACGTGGGTTCAGTTTACACCTAAAGGTTTAGCACCACAGGTTGAATGTTATAATCAATGTTCCAGTACTTGGTTACACTATTTAGAACAACTCGAAACAAAACTTAATAAAAAATGAAAAAACTAATACTATTCCTTTTTATTTCTGTATTACTAATGAGCAATTTAAAAAGTAAAGTGATAAATCAAAACTTAATAATAAATCAAATGGAAAATCAGAATTACACGTCAACTATTATAGTAAAAAAAGATGCTCAAACAGCATTTAATGCTATCAAAAACTTTAGAGCTTGGTGGTCTGAAGAAATTATTGGAGAAACCGGTACCTTAGGTGAAACTTTTTTCTACCATTATAAAGATGTGCACTTGTGTAAAGTAAAATTAATTGAAGAGCTACCAAACAACAAGTTGGTATATCTAGTAACAGACAACGAGTTTAGCTTTGTGAAAGACAAAACAGAATGGATAAACACAAAACTAATATTTGAAATATCCGAAGAAGGCAATCAAACAAAAGTAGTGTTTACCCATGAAGGGCTAACACCTGAATATGAATGCTTTGAGGTATGTAATGATGCATGGACTAGTTATATACAAGGAAGCTTAAAAGGTTTAATAGAAACAGGTTTTGGCAAACCCAATGCAAAAGAAGGTGGTCTAAATGAGGAATTAGTTAGAAAATGGGGGCTACCTGATAAATAACAGTTTTAATTAATTATGAATGTAAAAAACAGCTTGGTCAATAGAAATATTATCGAAATTTTCAAAACTAATGTTAACAACCGACAATTGGCCAACAAAATAGTTTATGAGCTCAATCAGTTATATCCTAAGTATCGTATCAATTTCGATTTAGAAGATCGTGATAAGGTACTTCGTGTGGAAAGCTATACTAGTATTGATGTTTTGGGAATTATCAATTTTGGAAAATTAAATAACCTAGAATTAAGCTTCTCGGCTATTAAATGATTGTAATTTTACAGCTCATTTTTTATTTCAGTTGTAGGCAATAAACGTGAATCTTCAAGCGCAGCAGTTCGGTGACCTGCATATTTTAGATAGTCCTCACTTTGTGCAAATTCCATGAATTTCATTACCGATTGATGTTTAACCAATAAAACAGCATCCCATTTTTCAGTTTCTGGTCCAATTAAATATTCCTTGCTTTTTCCATAAAATATAATTTCACTTCCTATTTCTTGAAGCCGTGGTATTGTAGCATCAAGGTATAACTGATAAGCTTCTTCTCCACTAATTTCTTGTTTGGAACTTAGATATTCTATATTTGTGTAGTCAGCCGTTTCTTTAAACTTTAGTAAATTAAGCATTATAATTTTTCCCTTGTCTTTAAAGTTTTGATAAAATTGTTTACCGCTATCCGGCGTACCTTCTAGATATTTTTTCATAACAGACTATTCGATAATTTTAAGGTTTAATAAACGTCAAATTGCAGCCATCTAATTTAATGGAAAACACATTTTCAATTAAATTTTTCCTTCAAAATTTTGTGCAATCAAATAACTGCGCTTATATTTGCAGTCAAATAACTGCATTATGAAATTAAGAAGAGACGTTTTTCAAGCCATAGCTGACCCAACAAGGAGAACAATTATCACATTGGTCGCAGCAAGTGCAATGACACCAAGTGCTATTGCAGAGAATTTCGATTATTCTAGACAAACTATTTCCAAACACATTCAAATTCTGACTGAATGTGAATTATTGGAACAGGAACAAAAAGGTAGGGAAATCTATTATCAACTAAACCCAAAGGGGATGAAACAAATAGCAGATTTCATTGAACCTTTTAGGAAAATGTGGGATGAACGCTTTAACAACCTGGAAACTATAATGAAGAAACATCAATCAAAATTGAAATAGATTATGGAGCAAAAAACCAACATCAATGCCCTAGAAGGCAAGCAAGATCTAACCATTACTAGAGAATTTGACCTTCCAGTAGAACTTGTTTACAAAGCATATACCGAAGCTGAATTTATTGCACAATGGATGGGTACTAACGTACTAAAGTTAGAAAACAGAAACCACGGAAGTTATGAGTTTGAAACCTCATACGATGGGAATGTCATGTTTAAGGCCAATGGAACCATACACAAGCTTATTCCCAACCAAGAGATGGTACGAACTTTTGAAATGGAAAATACCCCTATAGGTGTACAATTGGAGTTCTTGAATTTTGAAAAAGTTACAGAAGACAAAAGCAAGTTAACCATTCAGATTATTTATAAATCAGAAAAACACCGAGCAGCACAATTAAAACTGCCATTTGCATATGGATTAAATATGGCCCACAACAAACTTGAGGAAGTACTTTCAATTCAACAATAAGTCCATATGAAAAAAAGAGATAAAATAATCTATTGGATAGCCACAGTCTGGTTGTCATTAGGAATGCTTTCCACTGGGATTGTACAATTGATAAAAATGGAGGAAGAGGTACAAGGCATAAATGCTTTGGGCTACCCAACCTTTTTGTTACCAATACTTGGTGTATGGAAAATCCTAGGTGTTATAGCCATCTTAATTCCCAAATTCCCTTTAGTGAAAGAATGGGCCTATGCTGGCTTTTTCTTCACTATGACTGGCGCAATGGCTTCACATATAATAGTTGGCGATGAAATGATAACGCTTTTTGGGCCCGCATTACTCTTGGCACTTACAATTACCTCCTGGTATTTCAGGCCTGCTGATCGTAAAACACGAAAATAGTAAAAATGGAAGATTCAAAACCGAAGACAGTGGATGAGTATATCCACATTTCACCGGTAGCAGCGCAAGATGTAATGATACAGCTTAAAAACATAATCGAAACTACAGCGCCCACCGCTGAAGGCGGTATAAGTTGGAATGTGCCTATTTATAAGTATAACGGCATTCTTGCAGGTTTTTCCTTGGCTAAAAATCACGTAAGTTTTGGCATAGATGCAATAACAGAAGACGTGAGAAAAGTACTCGAAAAAAAAGGCTATAAAACGGGAAAGAAAACCATTCAAATAAAATTCGACCAAAAGGTTCCTGTAGCTGAATTAAAACAGTTAATTAAAGATCAGGCTAAAAGAAACGAAATATAAATCAAATGGAGATTAAAGAACATTTGGTAAGTGGTATTAAAATCGCAGAGGTTATTTCTAACGAGATAATTATTGAGAATACCGAAACCGCTTTAGATATACTTGGAAATTTATATTACCAAGGTTTTTATAAAATCATAATCCACGAGAAAAACATAACTCCTGCCTTCTTTGATTTAAAAACAAAAATAGCAGGAGATATACTGCAAAAATTTAGTCAATATAGAATGCCGTTATTTATTGTTGGGTGCTTCTCAAAGTATGAAAGTAAAAGTTTAAAGGACTTTATTTACGAAAGTAACAAGGGAACGCATGTTAATTTCGCGTCTAATTTTTCGGAAGCTATAAAATTTTCATCAAAATAGATATGAAAAACTATCCTAAAGACAAATTAATACAGGCCACAACAGTTATTGAATCGCTATTACATAAATGTGAAAAGTCCATGCTAAAACTTAGGTATAGAACGTCACAGCATACTTTGCTAAAGAATAGAATCGAGGCTCTCAAAATTGCTTTAGAACTTATAGAAAGTGAGATTGAAAACAAATGGATAGACAATGGAAAACAAAAAAGAACAGATCAATACAAATGGACTTTATATGAATCTGATTTTCAATTATTACTTTAGTTCTTATAAGTAGGATAGCATTACCAAACGTTGGCATTCATTGGGGAACAACACATTGCAGACCAACGACAGAAATTAACAAATAAGTAAACTATAATTTGACAAACTAAAAAACATAAGGACAATGGATGTTAAATTTGAAGCAGGAATAAATATTGCGATAAAAATTCCGAAAAGTAAATACAAGAAAACGGTTGCTTTTTATAGGGATATTTTGAAGTTATCCGTTGAAGAAAAACCTATTGACAGTCCAACTATATCCAAAACTCACGAAGTTAAATTCGGAAGTAATATTATATGGTTAGACTGTGTTGACAACTATACACATTCAGAAACTTGGTTACAACTTACAGTTCCAGACGTAAATGAAGCCACAAACTATTTGCAATCAAATGGAGTAGAAACTTGTGACGAGCTTGAAGAACTTCCAAAAAATATGCATTGGATACAAGACCCAGCAGGAACAGTATTCAATGTGCAAAGAAGAGAAACAAAATAGTTTGAATGGAAAACAACGAACCGCTAACAAAGTGTAGTAAACTTGGCTAGGGCAAAGTGTATAATTTTAGTTTTAGTTTATTAATTCTGTTTGGCCACGTGAGACAAACCTCAGTTTCGAAAATCCAGCCACTTTTCATACACAAACGATGATGACAATATAAAAACCTACGAACAATCATTACAAGTACCAGTCAGAACACAATTTGCATTTTGAACTTCGTAACCATTAGGAACTGAACACTCAACAGGAACTTGCAGGCACTCAATCGTATCACACGACAAACAACGAAAATGAAAATGAGGTTGAATAACTTCTTGTGGGTTCTCACATTTTTTACAAATGGCAAAATACTGTTTTCCGTCTTCTGCAACTATTTTGTGGACTATCCCATCCTCACAAAACCTGTTCAATACTCTATAAATTGTAGCCCTATTGATTTCAATATCCAACTGCCTTTCAATAGCGTCTTGACTTAACGCCTTTCTCGAATTCATTAATAAGTTTAGCACGGCCTCTTTTGTAGGTGTATTTCTTCGATTCATGTTTTATTGCGAATAAGTTGCAATAATACAAAAAGATGGTATATTTGCCAAGCCATTATTGCGACTATTTCGCATTAAATTGTTTGTATAATGAACAGAAGACAATTAACTAAACTATTAGGATTATCAGGTATAGTACTTACAATACCACAACCAATTACACTCTTTGCTCAAAACAATAACAATATGGATAAAAAAGAATTTGAAGTCATCATAATAGGTGGAAGTTATGCTGGACTTTCAGCAGCAATGGCATTAGGGCGTTCACTTCGCAGGACCTTGGTCATTGACGCAGGTAAACCATGTAATCGGCAAACGCCACATTCACATAATTTTTTAACTCAAGACGGAAGTACACCAAAGGAAATTTCTGAAATTGCCAAAAGTCAAGTAGCAAAATACGACAGCATTGAATTCTATGACGGACTTGCTGTTAGCGGTAAAAGAAACAATATAGGATTTGAAGTCACTACTTCAAAAGGCGATGTTTTTACAGCAAAGAAATTGGTTTTGGCAACAGGAGTTAAAGACCTAATGCCAGATATAAAAGGTTTTTCTGAATGTTGGGGAATCTCAGTTGTGCATTGCCCATATTGTCACGGTTACGAAATAAGAAACAAGAAAACTGCCATAATTGCCACAGGAGAAAGAGCGTTTCACCTTGCATCTTTAGTAAACAATTTAACTCAAGAAATTACGATTATTACTTCGGGATCAAAAGACTTTGAAGTAAAGCAACTCGAAAAGTTAAAACAACACGATATTCAAATCATTGAAAAAGAAATTTCTGCAATAGAACATCATAATGGACAAATGGAAAAAATTGTATTCAAAGACGGTAGTACGGAGTATTTTGAATCAGCTTATGCCTCTATTCCATTTGAGCAAAATTCAAATATACCCCAAGAATTAGGTTGTAAAATCACGGAAAACGGACACATTGAAGTGAATTTTATGCAGAAAACCAGTGAAGATGGCATATTTGCTTGTGGAGACAACAGCACAATGATGCGCTCTGTATCAATGGCAGTTAGCAGTGGTACTATCACAGGTGCAATGGTAAATCACGAATTGTCACAAGAAAATTTTTGATATGGTAGAAGTGTTTATGACCAACGTAAAATCAGAAATTCTATCAACTGAAATTCTACAATTCTTGGAAAATGGATATCCACAGCTAAAATTCAATTTTGACCTGGAAGATTTCAACAGACCATATCCTTGCGGTCATTCCATTTTAAGAATTGAAGGAAAAACGATCGATACAAATTCAATAACCCAACAACTTAAAAGTAAAGGAATTGAATGTGAATTATTAGCAGATAAAATTTGTAGGTAGTATGGCAGAGTTTTGGGAAACAGCATTTACCGACAAACAAGAAATGTGGGGAATGGAACCTGCAAAATCTGCCCATTTGACAAAAGATTTTTTTGTAGAAAATGCCATAAAAAATATTCTCATCCCGGGAATTGGATATGGGCGAAATGCCCGACCATTCATCGAAAATGGAATAAAAGTAAGCGGAATTGAAATTTCAAAAACAGCCATCGCGTTAGCAAAAAAACATTATGGAAATGAAATGAACATTTTTCACGGCTCTGTAAAGAAAATGCCGTTTGAGGACAAAAAATATGACGGAATTTTTTGTTATGCCCTCATTCATTTATTGGACTGCCAAGAAAGAGAAAAACTGATACAAGACTGCTACAACCAATTGACAGAAAATGGATTTATGGTTTTTACCGCCATAACCAAAAACACTCCTCAATTTGGAAAGGGTAAATTGATAAGTAAAGACCGTTACGAAATTCATAAAGGAGCAAAAATATTTTACTACGACCAAGCATCAGTTCATACGGAATTTAACAAGTATGGGCTTTTTGAAATTACAGAAGTAAATGAAAACCAACCAATGTATCTGATCAAATGCAAAAAGAAAAAAAATTACCACCCTCAACAGGAGGTATAATGAATTGCCAGCCGATTTCCCATGTGGAAATCCTCGCAATTAACTATCTTCGGTAAAGGCGGACAATTTCCGTTAGAAATGTCTGCAACTAATCATATACAATACCTTTGTACTTCACTATAAAAAAAACGACCTAGACAAATATAATGGACTACCAAACATACGAACCACAGATTGACTTAAAATCACTTGTTAGTTGTTATTGGACTTTGGAAGTGCCTAAACAGTCTGATTCACAAAAACAACGAATAGTACCTGATGGTTGTATTGAAATGGCGTTTATTCTCGGAGATGACATAAAAAGATACACTTCCGAAAATGAATTTATACTTCAGCCTCGTGCTATGGTACTCGGACAAACCATTGAACCTTTTTACATTGAGCCAACAGGGTTTGTTAAAACATTCGCTGTCCGATTTTATCCTTATGGATTTGCAAACTTTGTTTCTGAACCAATTAGCAAATTGGCAAATAAGGAAACACCCATAAACCAACTTTTTGTACTAGAAAACGCAGATGAATTGGAGCAAAAAATAATCAATGCGAATAATACGGAAGAACGAATAAGTATTATTGAAAAATTTCTTTTGGATAAGCTTAATGACGAAAAAACGATTAATAAAATTGTAATAAACACCGTTGATTCCCTTCTATTATCAAACGGAAGTGCTTCGATAAATTCAATCCTTAAAGACGACTTGTCCAAGCGAAGACAACTCGAAAGAAACTTCAAAAGGCAAATTGGGATAAGCCCTAAACAATTGGGAAAGGTAATTCGATTACAAACCGCTTTAAAAATGTTGCTTGACCAAAAATCAGAAAACCTTACCGATATTGCCTATGAAAGTGAATATTTTGACCAAGCACACTTCATAAAGGACTTTAAGGAATTTACTGGAATAAACCCTAAAGAGTTTATCAAGCACGAAAATTTAGCTCTTTCCGCCCTTTTTTACAAATAGCATAAGGGTGTCGCATTTTTACAATTTCAAAGGATTTTCTACTGCTATTTTTGTTCCGTCAACAACAAACGGAAAATGAAAGACCTTATACTTATCTAAATTATTGCTTTGACTTTTGGAGGTGTATCCTGTAAAAATAAAGGGACTTCTGCTACCGAACCAAACGTAAATAAATATACAACAATCGATAAAGACAAGAATATGAAAAGTTTTATTTCACTTTTTGAAATTCCTGCAACGGATATTTCCCGAGCAATCAATTTTTATCAAACAATTTTAGACATTAAAATTGAAAAAATGGAAATGCCAGGAATGGATATGGGAATATTCCCTTATGATGGACAAATGGTTACAGGAGTTATAGTGAACAGCGAAGGGTACAGACCTTCGGCAGATGGAGTAACCATTTATCTAAATGGCGGTGACAATCTTCAACATATTCTTGACAAGGTTGATGAAAATGGTGGAAAAATCATCATTCCAAAAACCTCTCACGCAGATGGAAATGGATTTTTTGCTTTGTTCACGGATACAGAAGGAAATAAACTTGGACTAAATTCCCCAAATTAGGAGAAGAAAAGGGAACCCCTACAATAAATAAAAGCAATAGCGGTTCGGGTGCAAACTCGATCCGTTTTTGTGTTTAATTAGGTATATTGCTACACGTTTAAGCCGCTACTACTTTATACGGTACCGTTGTGTAAAACCTAAACCAAATAGGGGAATTGGAATCAACTTAAAAATAAAAAACCACCTAACACAATTTAATGAATACTCTTGTCGTAATTTTATTATTCGGTTCTCTTTTATTACTCTCATTTTTATTAATAGCGAACCCAGTAAATGTCAATAAGAAGGCGAATTTTTGGTTTGGACTAGTTCTATTTTTTTGGTCTTCTTTTTGGCTCGAAGAGATTCTTGTTTTGATACGTTTAGATATTCAGAGTAACCTATTTTGGCTACCTATTCGTTTTTTTCAATTTTTAACTCCCGTTGTATTTTTTTATAGTATAGCGTATTACGCTAACCCAAATTTCAGATATGGAAGAAAGGATTTTATTCATTTTCTTTTCCCAATAATACTACTTATTGTTTTAATGGTTAACCAATTTTATGGCGACAACGCTGACCTATCATTAGTCTTAAATGCCTTGGTTATTATTCAGGCATTTTATTTTATAGTCTTGTCTTATATCAAAATTCAAAAGCACAAACAAAGAATTCGATTGTTTTCATCAAATACGTTTCAAATCGATCTCAAATGGTTGGAGTTAATCATTCTTGCAATTTTCACCTTAGTTGCTTTTATTGGCATCTATAATTTATTATTCGTTGAAGCAGATTTAAACTTATTTGCAAATATTGTATCGTTATCAATTGTATACTTTATTGCATATAATTCACTTAAACAAAAAGAGATTTTCTTATTGGATGAAAATGAACGTAGCCTTATTATTTCATCTGAAGAACAAACAGAAATAAATAAGAGAAAATTAATATCTGATGACGAATTAGAATCTCAAAAAGAGCATCTTATAAAACTAATGGATGATCAGAAACCTTATTTAGATTCTGAATTATCTCTTGCACAATTAGCTGAATTAATGAATTTTACACCACATCAGCTTTCCTATTTAATTAATGCTGCGTTTGAAGAAAGTTTTTTTTGGTTTGTTAATAGGTATAGAGTACAAAGAGTAAAAGAATTGCTTTTGGATAAGGAAAATGAACATTTGACCATACTTGGCATTGCATTTGAATCGGGCTTTAATTCAAAAACTTCGTTTAATACCACCTTCAAAAAGATTAGCGGACAAACTCCTTCAGAGTTTAAAAAAAATGGTGCAGCTTTATAAAATCGAACTCCAACATTATATTACACCCTTATTTTCAAGTACTTACAAAGTATCAAAAACAAGTTCAGTTATATAACTTCGAACATAGGGACGAACATTCTAATCTAATTTTGTAGCTAACTTTAACTACAATTTAATTATGACTAGAAATATCTTACTACTAGTATTTTCGCTTTCATTATCCATTATAAACGCACAAGATATAACACAAAATATTAAAGGTTCAGTTATCGATAATTCATCCAAAGAAACTATACCTTTTGCTACAATAACAATAATCGGTACTGATCCGATTATAGGTACCACCTCTGATATGGATGGTAATTTTATTCTTAATAATGTTCCTATTGGCAGATATGATTTACAGATTTCTTACTTAGGTTATGAACCTATTATAATGCCTGAAGTTATAGTTACTTCTGCTAAAGAAGTTGTTTTAACCATAGCCCTAACAGAAAGCGCATTCGCTCTAAGTGAAGTTGTTCTTAAACCAAAGCTTGTTAAAGCTAAACCTCTTAATGAAATGGCTTCAGTGAGTACGCGTATGCTGAGTGTAGAAGAAGCCAATAGGTATGCAGGGGGATTTGATGACCCTGCACGTTTAGCTTCTTCCTTTCCTGGGGTAGCTAGTAGTGTTGGCAACAATGCCATTGTAATTAGAGGGAATGCCCCAAAATATTTACAATGGAAAATTGAAGGGGTGGAAGTTTCCAACCCAAATCATTTTGCTGATTTAGGATCTTTTGGTGGTGGCGGATTAACGGCTTTGAGCAGTAATTTGCTAGCCAATTCCGATTTTTTTACAGGAGCTTTTCCTGCTGAATACAATAACGCATTGTCCGGGGTTTTCGATATAAGAATGCGAAATGGTAATAGCACAGAATTTGAACATAGTTTCGAAATTGGAGCCATTGGAATGGACTTTGCATCGGAAGGACCTTTAAGCAAAAAAAACAACGCTTCTTATCTCGTAAATTATCGATATTCAACATTAGGTCTTGTTTCATCAATGTTGCCAGATGATGCCGATGGCACAAATTATCAAGATTTATCTTTTAAATTAACGCTACCTACTACAAAAGCTGGAATATTCTCTGTTTGGGGAATTGGATTAATAGACGAGTCTGGGTCAAAACCGGAAACTGAAACTGATAAACAAATTTATTATCAAGATATTGAAAAGCAAGATGTAAAACAGTATATGGGAGCTTTAGGTCTAAATCACAGGCTTGTTTTTGAAAATTCTGCATACTTGAACTCTACATTATCATTATCTGCCAATGGAATCGATTTAAAAACAGATAGGCTAGACGATACTTCTCAATTACAACCTGAAAATGAAATAAACAATAAAAACTACAATATTACTTTCAAGTCTACCATTAACAAAAAATTCAACTCAACACATACTAATAAAACAGGAATCATGGTAAGGGGTTTAGGATATGACCTAAATTTAAAGGAAAATCAAGGAGAACCTGAAAATGGTCCAAATTCATTAGTTGACCAAGATGGTTTTAGCTCTATAATATCTGCATTTTCAAGTTCCTCTATTTCATTAAAAAAATGGCAACTAAATATTGGCCTAAATTCTCAACTGTTTACATTGAATAACAGCTTTGCTCTTGAACCACGTTTAGGACTGAATTATCAGCTGAACGATAATAATGAAATAAGTTTTGGATATGGATTACACAGTAGAATGGAACCGTTAAACATTTACCTTGCCAATACCGGCAATTCCAGGTCCAACCAAGCCAACAGAAATTTAGATTTTTCAAAAGCACATCATTTCGTAATGGCTTATGATTGGAATATTAATGAAAAATTACATTTAAAAATAGAACCCTATTTTCAATATCTATTTAATATTCCTGTAATAGAAAACAGTACTGAATCACTTATTAATTTACAAAATGATTGGTTTATCGATGATACCTATGCAAATAATGGAAAAGGTAAAAATTATGGGCTCGATCTAACTTTAGAGCAATATGTAGATAATGGATTTTATTATTTGCTTTCCGGTTCTATATTCAATTCAGAATATAAAACAGACACTAATGTTTGGTACAATACCAGATTTAATAAAAATTACCTCCTTAATACTCTAGTTGGAAAAGAAATTAGAATTGGT
This sequence comes from Arenibacter algicola, assembly GCF_018860365.1. Taxonomy (GTDB): domain Bacteria; phylum Bacteroidota; class Bacteroidia; order Flavobacteriales; family Flavobacteriaceae; genus Arenibacter; species Arenibacter algicola_B. The sequence continues at coordinate 539,230 of NZ_JAHKPO010000014.1, read as the reverse complement.
AAGAAAAAACAAAGTTTACTTGGAATAAATTTAAAATTAAGCCTTCAAGGCGGTGACAGATATTCAAAAATTGATCCAACTGCTTCATTTATGGAACAAGGTGTTGTTTACAATGAAACTACACCTTTTACCGAGCAATCAAAGACATCTATCATATCCCATTTTACGATCAATTATGAATGGTATAAAAAGAAATCCGCACAAAAATTATCTTTAAAAATACTTAATGCAACAAACTACAAAGACTTTCAAGGTCATAGATACAATATTAAGACCAATAAAGTGGAGGAATTCAGAGAAGCATTAATGATACCGAATATTAGCTACAAAATATCATTCTAAAAATAAAGGTAGCGAACAACGCAGAATAAAATTAATAACTAGTTCACGGGTATAGTCAAAAATCTTCACACTTCATGTGATTATAATTCCCAGATAAATATTAACCCGCAAAACAAATCTTGGTAAAATGATCTATTATTGGTTACACATAATCTATACCTTTTTTGGATCAAGAATATTCTGAAAAAAAAATCTCTCTGCACAAAACAAATCTCCAATATTGGAAAGAATTAAAAAAGATCAAATCCCTAAACATTATCAGCGATTTTTAAACCTTATTTTTATGAAACAAGCATATCAAAAAAGACCTAGACAATTTAAATTTTATAGTACTTAACAGAAATGCCATCACAACGATTATAGCGAAAACTCTTAAAGGCGAAATATCAATAAAATACCAAAGCACCACAAGACTGGTTATCATTTCCCCAGCAGCAAGTGCCTAGCTCCAAAAAAGCAACTGACCCAATTGTAAATTCTCAAACACCAAGGACACTGTTGCAATATGCATTTACAGTTATCCGCACTTACTTCTTAAATAAATGTCTTTCTATATAGTTATATTTTTGACCAGTCACTTTATGCTGGTCGTAACAAAAATAGGGTAGGGGAGAAATTGTGACAACCTCTTAATTTATAATTAGGTCACAAAAAAGATTTACTAAATTAGACCTATAAAGGAAATATAGTGAACATTTAAATCCATTAGTTGGGGCTAATTTAAATATATGGGGAAGAAATTAGATTTTATTACCACTGAACTGCAAGAATTCATTGCGAATCAAAAACTATTTTTTGTAGGTACAGCTTCCAATGATGGGAGAGTTAATGTGTCTCCAAAAGGTACCGACTCATTTAGAGTTATTAGTAAGAACAAAATTATTTGGTTGAACTTAACAGGAAGTGGAAATGAAACCGCTGCGCATTTATTAAAGAATAATAGAATGACTATTATGTTCTGCGCTTTTGAAGGGAAACCTTTGATTTTAAGACTGTACGGAAAAGCAAAGATTTACCATAGAAGAGATAGTGAATTTCATAAATATTACAATATGTTCCCTGAGAATGTAGGTGCCAGGCAAATTATCGAAATGGAAGTAGAATTGGTTCAAACTTCTTGCGGCTTTGCGGTGCCCTTTATGGATTTCAAAGAAGAACGCACAACTTTAAATTCATGGGCGGCAAAACAAGGTGAGGACAAAATTCAAGAATATTGGAAAAACAAAAACAGCATAAGTATTGATGGATTTGAAACGAAAATCCTTGACGATTAAAGGCTGGCTACATTGTGATATAATACATGATTATTCCAAAAAAATAGTATCTTTTTTCACGCTTAGTTTCATTCCCTAACCCTTGTACCTAATTTAACAACCCTACTTATACAAATTGAAAATCAATATTCATCTAATTTCAACAGTTCATAGCGATAAAGGCAACTGCACATCTGAAAGTCTATTTAAAATACTCAATAGGATTAAACCTGATGTTGTTTTTTGCGAAGCTTCAATAAAAATGTATGAGGAATTCAAAATAGGATCGAACCAATCTACTCTTGAGTTAAATTCTATTAAAAAATTAAGTGAATTTCATTCGTTCTATTTTGTTCCAGTTGATACTTACCCACCACTAAGTACCAACATCAGAAATCAAATTGAAGAAATCAAAATATCATTAAAGAAGGACGAAAAATTCACAAAAGTTTGGCGTAAAAACGAAGAACATACACATCTTTTAGGCTTTGAATATTTAAACAGCGACGAAAACAACAAACAATTTGATAAAATATTAAAAAGAATAAACTACATAATACCTCGATTAGGTACTTCGGAATATACAATCACGTTCAAAAAGTGGTTGAATTTCCATGACAACCGTGAAAATACAATGCTAGAAAACATTAACTCATATATTGAAAAAAATGAATTTGAAAACGCAGTTTTTCTTTGTGGATCAGCACACCGAAAGTCAATTACAAATAAGATTAATGAGAAAAAAAATACTCGCCTGAAATGGAACTTTCAATTACCGGAATAAAAACTAGGTATAGAACTAAGTCTTCATGAGGCCACTACTACCAGTCCCCCAAAATATACGAGAGCGAAACTTGAGGACCGTGCTGGCTAAACCCTGATACAATTATTCCTTATTCTGGAGGTTTCTTAATTTCTGGATATTTCAGTTCGTTTTGGGCCAATATAAAAAATGGAAATACTTAAAATTGAGGTTTTCACAAATTTGTTTTATCTATTATTTTCTTTTAGGCCATGAAAATAAACCAACTAGAGAAGGCTACTTATTCTAATTGGTGACTATAATTTCGGAGCTGCTTTCCACTATCCTAGTTTATCGCATAATATCTTCATATAAAAGAATGTCTTTTTAGAAAACTGTATAAGAGTGTTTTCGGAGATTAAATAAAAAAAACTAAGAAGATTAGATTTTGGTCATTTATATAAACATAATGGTTAGCCATTAGGGAGCAGCTCATTATAAATTTGCTGTGTCAAAACATTAATCAAAAACCTAAAGAAGAACAAGATGAAAAAATTTGATATAAATACCCAAAAAATTTCCAAAAGTGTATTGGCACTTGCCGGATTGCTTTTCATTGTAATTATTATACTCGCTTTCACGTCAGGGGATGCCGAAGAAATTGAAACTGTTGCGGCTCCACAGGCCATGCCGGTAGAGGTGTCGTCACCACTAATAGAAAAAATAACCGAATGGGATGAATACACAGGCCGTTTTGAGGCAAGTAACCGAGTGGAAGTACGGGCACGTGTTAGCGGATTTTTGGAAAGTGTCAATTTTGTTGATGGGCAGATGGTCAACAAAGGCGATGTGCTTTTTACTATTGATGACAGGCCTTTTAAAATTGCTCTTGACCAAGCAAATGGAGATCTTAGTCAAGCACAGGCATCCTTAAAAACAGCACAGGATAATTTTGAAAGAGTAGAATCACTTCGTGAATCAGGAGCTGTGTCCATTGAAGAATACGATCGTAGAAAACAAGCCCTGGAATATGCCAAAGCGAGTATTCAATTGTCACAAGCAAGGGTTGATAATGCAAAATTAAATTTGGAATTCACAAGGGTTACAGCACCAATGGCCGGTCTAGTGAGCAGGGATAAGGTGAATGAGGGCAATTTAATCGATGGTGGCTCTTCCAACTCCACCTTGTTGACCACTATTGTTGCTACAAGTCCTATTGATTTTTATTTCACCGGAAGTGAGTCCGATTATTTAAGATATGTTCGTTTGGCAAGAAACGGTGAACGAAGATCTGCCCGCTCTGAGGGAATACCAGTATTTATAAAACTTCAGGATGAAGAGGATTTTGTGCACGAAGCTAAAATGGATTTTGTGGATAACGAGATAGATATCAGTACCGGAACGATCGAAAGCCGGGCGGTGCTTGAAAACAAAGATCATTTGTTGGAACCCGGAATGTTCGGAAAAGCAAGGATAGCTGGAAGTGCCGAACACGAGGCCATTATGATTCCAGATGAGATCATAGGTACCAACCAATCCATTCGTTTTGTATACGTATTGGGTGAGGGCAATCTTGTAACGACAAAGAATGTCACATTGGGGCCATTACATTCCAACGGATTGAGAATCATTAGGGATGGAATTTCCCAAGAGGATAAATTGATAACGAATAACATTCAAAAAATAAGACAGGGAATTGCTGTCACCCCAATAGAAACCGAATTTCAAAAGAGTGAATCGGGAGAGTTGGCCATTGCCAAAATAGAGTGATAGCCGTCACATAAATAGAAACCCAAAAATTATTCCAGTCCCTTAAATTGCTCCTCCGCGTCCATAAATTGGAGGGAGAGAGGAGCAGGAGGGATGCTATATTTCAATTCTAGATAAATTATGAAATTCAGTCACATATTTATAAAAAGACCCATTTTTGCTGCAGTACTGAGTGTACTCATACTTATTGTGGGCGGTCTGGCATATGTATCCTTGCCAGTTTCTCAATTCCCGGATGTTGCGCCACCAACGGTAGAGGTTGTGGCCCTATATCCAGGAGCAAATGCCAAGACTCTTTCGGAAACAGTAGCAGCACCTCTCGAAAAAGAAATCAATGGGGTGGAGGGGATGATCTATATGACCTCCCAGTCTTCTGCTGACGGCCGTGTAGTGCTGCAAATAGCCTTTGAACTGGGAACCGATCTGGACAGGGCACAGGTGCAGGTTCAGAACCGTGTTGCCATTGCAGAGCCAAGATTACCGGAATCGTCCCGTCGATTAGGAATTACTACCAAAAAGATATCACCTGATATCCTATTGGTGGTGAATATGTATTCCCCGAACAAAACCTATGACCAAACCTACATGGGGAATTATGCCACCTTGCAATTGAAGGACCAATTGGCACGTATAAAAGGTATTGGCGATATACAGATTTTTGGGGCTGCTGAATATGCCATGCGAATATGGTTGGATCCTGATAAAATTGCCAATTTGGATTTGACCGCAGGTGAAGTGGTTGCTTCACTTCGGGCTCAAAACGTACAAATTGCCAGTGGTACTTTGAATACCTTGCCTTCAGGTAACCAATCTGCCTTCGAAATTAATATTCAGACCCAGGGCAAGCTTGTAACTACCGAACAGTTTGAGAATGTCATCATCAAGTCGCATGGAGATGGCAGAATTGTACAATTAAAAGATATAGGAAGGGTTGAATTGGGTGCTCAAAATTATGCTACCAAGGGATACTTGGGAAAAAATCCTGCTATAGCCATGCCTATTTTCCAACAACCGGGAGGTAATGCTTTGGAAACAGCTGCTGAAATTCAAGCCAAAATGGTGGAGTTGTCCAAGAATTTTCCAGAAGATCTGGAATATAAAATTGCTTATAATCCGACTGAATTCATCCAAAAATCTGTAGATGAAGTATACCATACAATTTTTGAAGCCATCATTTTAGTGGTCTTGGTAATCCTTTTGTTTCTACAATCCTGGCGAGCGGCCATCATTCCAATTCTTGCCATACCGGTATCACTTATAGGAACCTTTGCCGTTATGCAGGCCATTGGGTTTTCTTTGAACAACCTTACGCTGTTTGGTTTGGTATTGGCAATCGGAATTGTAGTGGATGATGCCATTGTCGTGGTTGAAAATATGGAGAGGTATTTGTCAAAAGGACTTTCCCCTAAAGAGGCTGCCGTTAAGACCATGGATGAAGTGGGAGGTGCTTTGGTGGCCATAGGTCTGGTTTTGATAGCGGTTTTTATTCCGACAGCATTCTTGGAGGGCATATCCGGACAATTTTACAAACAGTTTGGATTGACCATTGCAGTTGCAACGACCATTTCCGTGTTCGTTTCCTTAACATTGAGTCCGGCTATGGCAGCTCTATTAATGAGGCATGAGGAAAAAGATCATAATAAAAAGACGCCCATATTACTCAAACCATTTGTTTTTGTTGGTACTGCCTTTAATAATTTCATGGAAAAAATTTCCATGAACTATGGTAAAACTGTTCAAAAACTTATTAGAACATCAATAATGGTATTAGTGGTGTACGGTGGACTGGTATTACTTACAGGAATAGAATTCAACAGGGTGGCCAAAGGGTTTATTCCGGCAATGGACCAACAGTATTTTATCACGATTGTGCAATTACCGCCAGGCTCTTCCTTATCTAGAACTGATAATGTCATGCAAAAGGTATTGGATATTGCTTTGGATATGGACGGAGTTGAAAATGCGGTTGCATTTACTGGATTTGATGCTGCTTCCTTTACGAATGCTTCCAACGCCGCTGCAGTATTTTTACCCTTGGAAGATTTTGAGGTAAGAAGAAAAAAGGGCCTAGGATATGAAGCATTGCTAGGTACCCTACAACAGAAATTGGGACAGATAGATGATGCTGTAGTTCTTGTGATTCCTCCTCCCTCTGTGAGAGGGATAGGGAATGCCGGTGGGTTTAGAATGATGGTACAGGATAGAGGGAATGTTGGAACGGATGAACTCTTGAACGCCACCTATGCATTGGCCGCTGCAGCCAATAATGACCCAATTCTTAATAATGTATTCACTTTTTTCAACAATCAGACCCCTCAATTGTATTTGGATATCGATCGGGTTAAAGCAGAAAAATTGGGGTTAAATGTAGGTGATGTATTTCAGTCCTTGGAGATCTATATGGGATCCGCATTTGTCAACGAATTCAATTATTTAGGGAGAACCTTTCAAGTGACTGCACAGGCCGATGCGCCAAACCGTTTAACACCAGATGATATATCACGGATCAAGGTTCGAAATAAAAATGGGGAAATGGTGCCACTTGGAACGATCACTACCCAACAAAATATTTCCGGACCCTCAAGGATTCCAAGGTTTAACTTATATCCTGCAGCTTCGTTAAATGGGAATATTGCTCCTGGATATAGTTCAGGGCAAGCTTTGGATAGAATGGAACAGTTGGCGGAAAAGATTCTACCACAAGGTATTTCATATGAGTGGACGGAATTGGCGTATCAAGAAAAACAGACGGGAAGCACGGCAGGCATCGCATTCTTATTGGCCGTCGTATTTGTCTTTCTATTGTTGGCGGCTCAATTTGAAAGTTTGGTACTCCCTCTAGTGGTCATATTCATTGTTCCTATGGTATTATTGTCTGCAATGATCGGTATTGACTTGGCAGGGTTGGACAACAACATAATGGTCCAGATCGGACTTATAGTTTTAGTAGGATTGGCGAGCAAGAACTCCATTTTAATCGTGGAGTTCGCCAAGCAATTGGAAGATCAGGGCAAGGACTTGAAAACCGCAATTTTGGAGGCCACTAAATTAAGGCTAAGGCCCATTTTAATGACAGCAATGGCATTTATTTTAGGTGTTGTGCCTTTAGCTATCGCCACCGGCGCTGGTGCAGAGCTCCGTGTTTCATTGGGTATTGCTGTATTTAGCGGTATGCTCGGAGTGACACTTTTTGGGATTTTCCTGACACCGGTATTCTATTATTTGGGAAGAAAATGGTCCGCCACATCTTCCAGCACCAACACAATTAAACCTGTGCCAACAAGCATTGAAAAAACTGAATTAACTTAAATTTTAAAAAAATGAAGAATTTGTTTATTGTCGCCATATTGTTGTTCCTGTTGGTTTCCTGTGGAATTACCAAACGCGATTTTAATGTGGCGCCCAAAGCGAAGGTTGAAGAGAATTTCTTAGAAGTAAATAGTTCCAATGCTTTTACCAAAGTTGCTACGGCCCAGAATTGGTGGTCAGAATTCAACGACCCCATTTTGAACTCTTTAATTGAAAAAGCAAGAAAACATAATATGGATATCAATTCTGCCGTAGCGAACGTTTTTGCCTCAAGGGCTTTATTTAAAGAAACAAAATTTGATAGAGTCCCAACAGTGACGGCCAATGGCAATTATACGAGAACCCGTCTTGGAGAAAACGTCTTTGTACAAGGGAGCAATCCCACTTATAGCAACTACAATGGCAGCTTCGATGCTTTTTGGGAAGCTGACCTGTTCGGAAGGGTTTCCAACCGTATTAAAGGGGCCTATGCCAATAATCAATTGGCGGTAGCCGATATGCAAGGGGTATATGTAAGTATTTTTGCCGAAGTGGCCAATAATTACATGGAATTGAGAGGTTCACAATACCTATTGGATATAGCACATCGTAACTTAAAAGGGCAACAGGATACTTATGATCTGACGGTTAAATTGTCGGAGGCTGGAACAAGCAATAATCTTGATGTTTCTCGAGCGTTGGCGCAATTGGAAAATACCAGAGCTACGATTCCTCCTCTAAAAGCAAATATTGAAGCATTGAAAAATAGATTGAGCGTCTTGATTGGAGAAGTGCCTGGTAATCTGGATTCGACCATGGTAGAGAAGCAACCTTTGCCAAGTTTACCTTCATCAGTGGCTTTGGGAGATGTAAATGAACTATTACGTCGCCGTCCGGATGTACGTCGGGCAGAAGCTGCATTACAAATACAAATTGCCAGGTACAATTTGTCTGTGGCAGAACTTTATCCTAAAATTCAATTTGTCGGATCTATTGGGTTTTCTGCCGTTGATTTTTCAAATTTTGGAAGTAAGGAATCCTTTACTTGGAGTGTCATGCCCAATATAAGTTGGGCTGCCTTTAACCTGGGAAGGGTGAAACAACAGATCAAGGGGAACGATGCCTTAACATTTGCATCACTGAATCAATATGAGAAAACCGTATTAAATGGATTGGAGGAGATCCGAACAGCTTTGAGCAATTATTCGAACGAATTGCAAAGAAAGGAAACATTAAGAGCCTCTTCGGAGGCCAGTGCAGAGGCCGCCAAATTTGCCAAACAGCGATATAATGCCGGTCTGGATAGCTTTATCGACTTTTTAAGTGCCGACAATTCGCTTCTTCAATCCGAAAACTTGTTGGCAAGAAGTGAGATTTCTTCGGCAACATCCCTAATAGCAATATATAAAGCTTTAGGTGGGGGCTGGGAAATTATTTCCGAAAATGAATTGAACAACAAATTTGAGCAAATGAAACACCTCGAGGATAATTCAAAATAGCGCTAATTTTAAGGGTTCTATCGGGACTGCCATTTTTCTGTGAGGAATATGGCAGTTCCCTTTTTCGCGAAAATAAAATTATTTTTTGCACTAATGGATAAGTATTTCGCTTGGATATCAGTATAAGGTCAGGGTATTGGATAGGTTTAAAACGAGTGGTGAAATATGCAAATATGGAGTTATATTGATTTGTTTCATTTAACTATTTTAATGACTGACGGCCCAACTTTAAGACCATTATTTTGTAATTTTATATGATGATAAAAACCGAAATTCCTGTTTTTGAAACAAGCAATGATTTTCATGAAGCGATTGGATTTCCCCATAGAAGCCACATCCCTAATTTTGATGTGTATGCCTTCGAAAGGTTGGAGCCTTCCACAAGGCGATGCATGCCACCTTATCGACAAGGTTTTTATTATATAGGTCTATTAAGTTATGTTGGGGAAAGCAAATTGAATCTGAACACTGACTGGCTTAGTCTAGATGGATATCCATTATTATTTGTAGTACCAGGGCAAGTTTTCTCGTGGGTATGGGATGCAAAAATAGCTGGATTTAATATTATGTTCAAAAAGGAATTTTTGATGCATGTAGTCCCTAATTTAATTGAGGATTTCCCGTTTTTAAAAATGTCAGAAAACAAAGTGTTGGTCTTGACAAAAGAGGAGCACGAATCCCTTTATTTTGATGCCGAAAGAATGCATTCTGTATTTAAGAATCCTCATCCCTACCAAGAAAAAATGCTGGAAGGCATGTTGCTCACTTTTTTGTATTACTGTAAAGCAGTTTATGAGCGCTACAAAACGACTGAAAATCATTTGACAAGTGCACAAATGATAACCCAAAAATTTGAAACCCTAGTTGATAAAATGTATGTGGATACCAAGAATGTCAGTGATTATGCCGATCAACTCAACATTACACCGAATTACCTGACCACTACGGTAAAAAAATTAACAGGTAAAAGCGCCAAGGATATCATTCAGGAAAGGCTACTAGTTGAAAGTAAAAGCCTGTTGAAATTTTCAGGCCTGGATATAGCGGAAATTGCCTATAGACTCAATTTTCAAGAACCCACCCATTTCACGAGATTCTTTAAAAAGTTAAGTGGTACGACACCAAATAAATTTCGTCAATTGAATTGATGGAGAGCGATTTATATTTGTAATTCGGATACAGTGCAGTAAGTCACTATTTGGGTCATTTATTAAAGAAAAGTGGTTATTTTTTGAGATTGTTTTTAGTTAAATTTGTAGAGTTAAATAGTTTTGCCATGAATGTTAATAGAATTGCAGTTGTCACAGAATCCGGTAATGGGTTGGGAAAATCATTTGCCCATATTTTATTGAACAATAATTATAATGTAATTCTTGCTGCTAGTAAGAAAAGTTTCGAATTGCTTTCTCAAGATGGAGGAATTCTTCAAGACTATAAGTTGGTAAAAACAGATTTCACATCAGCAGAAAGCCTATTGGAATTAAAAACAAAAATAGATTCTGAATATGGGAGATTGGACCTTTTGGTCAACAATGCTGAAATAGCCAATGGCTTTGGTCAAAAAATCGATCAAATCAACCTAGATGAGGTAAGGCTTGTATATGAGACAAATTTATTCGCAGTCATCAGGATTATCCAGGTATTGAAGCCTTTGCTTGAAAAAGGTATAGATCCCAGTATTATTAATATAACTAGTGCATTGGGCGATATCAATAAAATGCGGGATGACGAATTCTGCTATTCCAACTATTGTATGACTGCTTATGCGACTTCTAAAGCTGCATTGAATATGTTTACCCATTTACAGTGCAAGGAATTCAAGCCTTCAAAAATTAAAATCAATAGCTTCGATCCTATTGCCTTAAAAAATTGCACCCATAACTCCGTTACCATCTGCGATGGTATAAAAGATGATTTCATTGCCCTTATAAGACACGTGGAATCTCCTATTCAGTAGGTGGCAATCCAGTTACTCTTTTTGGCCTTTTGTTTATTTATTAGGTGTTCAATTAAACGGCTTTCAGAATATAAAGATTGACATACAGGTAATTTGTCAGAATAGTATTCATTTTCTTCCGGGATGCCCATAAACCCATATGAACAATTTTTAAATCCATAACCAGCATATTTTTAAGGGTGTATCTAAATTTCCCCCTCAAATGCCTTTTCCCGCAACTTTCTTTTCTCGGAATTGTTTTTCTTTAGGCTAGCCAGGGAAGGCTCGACTTAACCAAAATAGGGGAGAAGAAGTAAAGTTAATAAGCCCCCCTTAATTAATAACCCGGCCAACAAAAAAGATTCATTAAATTAGATCTACAAAAGATTTATAGTCAACACCTATATTCAATTGTTGGCGGTCATTGGAAAAATGGCTTTCTTGAATCAAAAGTTGTACAGATAAAATATGGGTAAAATAATTGGAGCTTTAAATATGACACTTGACGGAATTTGTGACCACACTGCAGGAATTCCCGATAAAGAATTACATCAGCATTATGCAGAACTATTAGGACAGGGAGACGCAATATTGTATGGCAGGACTACGTACCAACTTATGGAATTTTGGCGAGCGGTTTTAGAAAACCCTTCCGAAGAAAAATCAATGAACGACTTTGCAATAGCCATTGACAAAATCCCCAAAATTGTATTCTCTCATACCCTTAAAAATGTAGATTGGAAAAGTGCAACCTTGGCAAGAAGTGACTTAAGAGATGAAGTATTAGAACTCAAAAAACAATCAGGTAGAGATATTCTTGTTGGTAGTCGCAGTTTAATTATACAACTACTGAAACTTAACTTAATTGATGAATTTCAACTTTGCATATATCCAATGGTGGAAGGAAAAGGTTTGCCATTCTTTGAAGAAATAAACGACAGGATTATTTTTAAACTCGTTAAGACAAAAACTTTCAATAGCGGTGCCTTACTTCTTTATTATCAACCCAAAAACCAATGAGAAAAACAGCGAAACTCCAACAATGACCCCTATTAAAAGCAGTAGTCCAATTACTAAAATCTGAAAATTATTTTTTATCCATTCTTAATGGCAATAATGAGGTATTGGATTTTCAGCTTTAATCCCGGGGATTTTATAGGAATCCGTGGCCAGCAATTATTATCGGTTCAATCTAAATTACACCTCATTTACCGTTTCCCTCTACTTACTTGCCAATGAATGTAATACTCCTTAAAAATATAGGGTAGTGGACGATAGTGCCATTAACCTTTAAGTTATGAATTTTGGCAACGATAAAGATTTACTATGCAATATGTCACAATAATGTGACATATTGCATATATTTGCGACATGCTAGATACAAAAACTAAAATTATGTCCGCCGCAGTAAAATGCTTTCAGAGTAACGAATCGATTTCTTTGGAGAAAATTGCTGAAGAAGCTGGGGTTACTCGCAGAACGCTGCATCGATACTTTGAAAATCGCCAAAACTTAATGGAAAGCTGTAAAAACGAGATGCTCGAAAGTTGCAATAAGGCAATGAATGAAGCCTATGAAAGTGATGATGACCAAATCAAAAAACTTAGGAATATGCTGTTTGCTGCAATTGAACAAGGAGCAAAATATTCATTCATCAAAAGATTCTATGAGAATAGTAGTTTTTCGGATTTAGAAAGTAAAAATGAATTTGAATCCGATAACGTCAAAACCAGATGGTTAAAAATAATCAAGAACCTTCAAAATGAAAAACGCATTAACCATGAACTAACCATTAATTGGATTTTTAATTTGTTCGGATCAATAATTGAAACTACGATTTATGCAGTTGAGTCAGGGGATGTGGCCAAGAATGATAGTAAGAAGTTTGCTTGGATTTCCTTCAAAGGAGCTATCGGATTAAAAGAATAAAACCTAACAATATGAATCAATATTCAACAGAAAGTCTTATCAAAAAAATGCCTGGTTTCTCCAGTTGTTTTCAAAAAGTTAATGGAATAAATATTCATTATGTGAAGGGAGGAGGTGGAGAACCTTTGATACTATTGCCAGGCTGGCCTCAGACCTGGTGGTCTTACCACCATATAATGCCCTCTCTTGCTGAAAACTATACTGTAATTGCAGTTGACCTTCGTGGAATGGGGGATAGTGATAAACCAAAAGAGGGATATACCAAAAAAAATATGGCTGGTGATATCAGAGAATTGGTGGTAGCTTTAGGATACGACAGAGCTCATATTGTCGGGCATGATATTGGTGCCAATGTAGCTTATTCGTTTGCGGTCAATCACTCTGATAGAATTAATAAATTGATTCTTTTAGATAGCCCACCTCCCGATGAAAACATGTACAAACTTCCTATGTTGCCTGTAGGACTACCAGTATATCCTTGGTGGGTAGCTTTTAATCAGTTAAGCGAATTGCCTGTCCAATTGCTGGAAGGTCGTTTCCAATTGTTGATCAACCATCTTTTGGACAAGCTACTTATAAATAAAGATGCCATCAATGATTTTGACCGCTCAGTGTACAGTTATCATTATAATAACAGAGAAAACATAAGTGCCTCAAATGCATGGTATCAAACCTTCGGAGAAGATATTGCAGAACAGAAGACCTATCCTAAAATTAAAAATCCTACCAAGGGAATTGCGTCATCTGCTACTCTCGACATCCTAGATAGTTTTCTTTCTCAGAATGTTTTTGAATATGAAATGATGGAGATAGAAGGTTGCGGGCATTTTCTTCCAGAGGAGAAGCCTGAGCAAATTACGAAAGCCATTTCGGATTTCTTGAAATAAACTCAATAATTATCATAAAAAGAAGACTGGATAAAATACTATCAACTAAAACTAAGTCTTCAAGTTTGGCTCCCGCATTATATGAGGGACTGGCAGTACCGACCACACGCAGACTTAGTTATTATTTTGTACCTGGGCCTAGTCAGAAATCCATAACTTGTTAAAAATAAAGAAATCAAATTTTCATATCTAAGAACTGGCAAAATAGACACGGAATAGATCAATGTCGAATAAAATAAAATAGCAACTTTGGCTACATGGTTTAATCCTATAATGTTAAGCGCAACTTAAATTAAAACCTAAATTATATGCAAAAATATATCAATGCAAATCCCGAGTCCGGAAAGAGGTTTTATCAGGACTTTCACGCTAAAGGAAAAATTGTAATGTTGAACTTGCTGAAGTTTCGTGAAAAAGCTGATTATACAAACTTTAGCGAAATAAAACCCAAGGATGAAATTAAGGGTGAGGAAGCCTACCAAGTGTATCTGAAAAAAACTTTTCCTGAATTAAAAAAAGCTGGAAGCCGAATCATCTATTACGGAAAAAGTAATAATTTCTTAATTGGACCTGAATCCGAAAATTGGGATGCTGTTTTGGTAGTTGAGCACGAGTCTGTATTGAAGTTTATGGAGTTTGCCCAAAATAAGGGTTACTTAAAAAATGCCGGACATAGAACTGCTGCATTGGAAGACTCCAGATTATTGCCTTCAACTGAAATCAAGGACTACACGTAATAACCAAGAATTTTTCCGGTCAGAATGGGCGTATAATGTTGGTGATAACCATAACCAAAATTCATGAAATCCAAAATGAAACTAAACAAAATCGTAAAAAGAGATTCCAAAGTAGGGTCAGAAATATATAATAATAGATCATTGGAAGTAGATTATCGTACTTTAAAACCCTTATTGAGAAAAGATATCAGAGTACTTGATGTGGGCTGCGGAACGGGAGCTATTTCCAAGGATGTTGCGGCTATCATTGGAAATGGCGGAAAAATAATTGGGATTGATAAGGACCCTAAATTTATAGAAAATGGAATTGCTAATTATGGACATATAAAGGACTTAGAGCTGATCTCTACAGACATATTTGATTTTAATCCCGATCAGAAGTTTGATTTGATTATTTCTGCTAGAATGCTTCAGTGGTTATCCAATCCGAAAGAAGCTCTGTTAAAAATGAAATCATTACTTAATCCCAATGGTGTTATATCAATATTGGATTATAATCACAAGAAAATTCAATGGAACCCAGATCCACCACAGAGCATGATTGAATTCTTTGAAGCATTTCTTAAATGGAGGGAGAATGCGGGCATGAATAATGAAATAGCCGATTCTTTGCCTTCTTTATTTCAGGAAATTGGGCTTAAAAATATACAAACATTAAATTCCGATGAATACTATACTCGGGATAGAAAGGATTTTAAGTCTAAAGTAGGTATTTGGAGTAAGGTAGCTGGATTAAAGCAAATATCCGAAGAAGGTTATATAGAGGATTCCCAGAGACTATATGCGGCAAAGGAATATGATAGTTGGGTGGAAACAGAGGCTATATCCATGACAATGAATCTGTCTGAAACTAGAGGAGAAATTGCCAGTTACTAATACAACTCACAAATAATATGGACTTGGACCAGAATTTTATTGTTTGCGTATTTTTATAAGAACGTGAAATCTTTGGGATTCAGAGTTTAACAAAAAAGCAAGTACAATACGTTAAGCTTTAGTCATAATGTTACATAACATTGATTTGCCACTTTACGACATTAGCTGACAAATCAAATGTCGTGCATAAATCAGACTATTACCGTTATCCATAATCAATTTAAAATTTACTTTTAGGGTTGAATAATTGTATAAGTGATATGAATAAAATTGCAAAAAAAATAAGCGAAATCCGGAAAAGCAAAGGACTGACTCAAGAAGAATTAGCTGAACAATCAAATATAAACATAAGAACTATTCAGCGGATTGAAAGTGGTGAAAGTGAACCACGAGGTAAAACTCTAAACCTTATTTGCGATGTTTTACAGATCGATATTTCGGAATTGATTCCTAACGAGGATTCAATGACAAATAATATTGGAGTATTAATTATAAATAAATTTTTCCTTTTAGCATTAAATATGATGTTAATGGGAATGATAGGTTATTTAACATTAGATTCAAACGCTAATCTTAACAGCAGATTTGGTGGATTGATGTTAAGTATATTTCTACCTTACTTTATAGTTACGTTGACAAAAAAGATGAATAATAAAGAGCGTATGTTTAAATTTGGATTTGGGTATATCATCTACTTTGTTTTTATCATGATAAAGCACGGGTTTCCAATTGGATTCGGCACTGGATTGTTTCCTTGTCTTCTTATAAGTCTGTCGGTCTTATATTTTGGTGCGGGTTTGATAAAATACTTGGATTAAAAGGTGTTAGCACAAACCACCTCTTTACGGTTTTCCACGACTTAGTTTTCAAATAAATGTTCTTCTTTATGTCAATCATAAAGTGAGCCCAGGAAGGCTATATGGACCAAAATAGGGTAGGGGTATTTAGAACAGTTAGCTCCCAATTAATATTAGGGCAAAGAAAGATTTACTAAATTAGACCTATAATAGGAATATACACACTAGTAATTATATACAATTGTTATGGGCAAGGCAAAATGAACATCTCGAAAATAAATGATACAAAGCAAACTATTGGCTTTTTTGCCACCACGATTGCGTGGGCATTTATGAACATCGCCAACGCAATTTATATTGTGATTGAAGACGGAAAAGCAACGGATAGCGGAGTCATTATTTTTTGGTCAGGCTTATTTATTTTTCTGACGTGGGTATTATTTCTGATTTGGCCGATAGAAAAACTAAATCATTCCGATCCAATATTTAAAACGATAATCTTTATCCCATTATCTATTCTTTATGCTGGAATAGCATACGCAATAATTGTCGGCTCATTATTTCAAAGTTTTGAATTAGTTTTAATGTTCTTCCCACAAGCTTTATTAGTCGGATTTATTTTCGGACTTGCGTATATAAATCTAATTAAATCCAAAAAAGTTGTTGACTTATTATTTGGAAAACCAATAATTAAAATGGGCTTTTTTTTATCGCCACTTTTATTCCTTGGATTGTTCCTTTACCTTTTTCCGTTGGTTGCGCCGAATATCGCCTATCGATTTGTGCCAGATGCAATTCGAGATAATATTGTTGCGAAAACAATCCCAAAATATAGTGTTGGCGACGAAATCGAACCGCTAAAAAAAGATTTACCAGGCTATTTGGCTCATATTAAAAATGGAAAGGGAAATATGTTTGCAACTATGGAAGATTTTGCATTTGTATTACAAGTAAATTGTGGTAAAATAATTAGATTGGAATACGGAAAAAACCAATCCGAATTTGACGGAACAGTTTACGGTAAAATGACGGAAAAACCCTGCCCATAACACTGTATAAAAAAAATAGGGCAAGTATGTGCTAAATCCAATGTTTCAGGCATATTTGCGAGGTCGCCAAATCTTTTGATTTGGCTTTCAGTAAAATAATATAAATCAAAATGCAAAAGATTTGGCTTGTGGATAATCCGAAAAGTAATTGCTTATTTACAGCCCTACTTCTTTTATACTAAACGTTGTAAACAATTATAAAAATTCATGAGTACAGAAACAATACAAATCATACTCCAAATTGTTTTAATCGTAATTGGCTTGTATTTGGCTTTTTTTAAGAGTTATTTTTCGGAACAGGGAAAGCAAATAGCTCTTAAGGAACACGTCGAAGAATTAACTCATAAAGTGGAAAGAGTAAAAGCTGAAATTGATATTATAACTAGAAGTAAAATTGATATAAACTATAATGAGAGATTAGCTATCATGGATTATAGCACCGCTTACTTTGACTGGAGAAATTCTCTTTTAGATCTGTACCCATCAGTAATTAATTCTAAAAATTTCGAAAGTATCGATGTTTATTTTGACCAAATAAATATTAAAAAAATCAAGACAGATAATGCTAGAGGTAATGCAGAATTATTCTTAGATATAGCGGAGTTTTCAAAAAATACGCATCAAGCCGTTATGAAATGTATGGAATTACAAACTCTTACGGAATTATCATTTGGGAAAATTGGACTACAATTCCTAGAATTAAATCTTGAAAAAGAATACACGGAATCATCTAAGCAAATGGAACTACACAAAAAGTATTACGAAAATGTTTCAGTTTTAAGTGATGAATTTCGCCAAACAAAAATCGACCTGTTTAAGGAAATAAAACAAGAAGAAAAAGTAATGCAGTCTTATTTGAAGGAGCTTCTTTTGAAAAACATTGAGAAATAAATAACTTTTTACAAAAACCTATAAACAATACGAGCTTAGGTTTTAAACGCCAAGGTTTGCGTATTTTTATGAGGTTGCGAAATCTTTGGGATTTCGCTTTGACACAAAAAAAGAAAAAACAAAACCAAAAGATTTCGCTGTGTGCGTGGCGGAAAGCAAACGCTAGTTTGCTCCCCTACTATTCATAGCTAAAACTTTACCACAAATTTGAACAAAATGAGCGAAATAGAATTATTAAAGAAATTGGTTGACTTAGAAAAAACCAAGAACACTTTAGAAATACAAATAGATGTTTGGAATGGAGATGGCAAAGTAGTAGAATTTAAACGAGAACTCGATCTAGTCGAAGCTGAAATTGCAGAAAAAATAAATGAACTTCAAGAAATAGAAGATAAAAAGTATAGTAGAAAAGCTAAAAACTCTATGTACAGCCAAATACAGGCCTACATTACCGAAATAAACAAAGTCAAAGAGGGATTAAAATTATCACGAAACCAAGGTTTAGGTTTGGAAAACTACCTCTTCTCTGGAATTTTGAATGATTTACGATATTATATAATCGACGATTTTGGAGGTCATAGAATTCCAGCATATTTAATGTACACTCGCTCTGACGAAAATTCTGTGGAAGTATCTGAATTATCTGATTTCCTAAACACAGAATTACACAATTTGAGCGAAATTGAAAATCCTAACTATATAAAATTAAGGGAATTTTACGAAGACTTTAAAAATAGAATGATTAAGAAATTCGTGGAATAAAAACTTGTGTAAACTATGGGCCTTAATAAAGCTAGTTGATAACTGTTATTTAAATTGAAATTATAATATATGTTTAAGAAAATTGGAAGTTATTTTAAGAATGAATCACTTAAAATACAGATAATTGCAACTTTAGTAGCAACACTAACTGTTTGGATTATCACTGTGATTTTTGGAATGTTAAAAGGATTGAATATATACTCTTCTATTCAATGGACACTAGACTTGCTGAATTTTAGAATAAATTTATTATGGTTCTTGATTACTTTAATAATCTTCTTTCTTATTGTAATCAGAATGAATAAAAAAACTTTGAATAAAATAAATGACTTAACTTATTCTAAGCAGAAAATAGACTATAAAACTGATTTTTTAGAAAAACGCATTAATGGAAAATTAGATACTTCACGATTTGAAAGATTTAATGATGTTTATGATTATAGAAGATTAAAAAATCATCCCTTTCACGAACAATACACATTAAATGATATTGAGTCGTTTTTAGAAATAATAAGAAGAGGAAATAAAAATTCTAATATCTACGATTTACAAAATGGTATGTCTGGCCTTATTATAGAATTAAATGAAGTAGGAAGCATTCATAGTTCTTTAAAAAACAGAATCAAAGAAGAAATTAAGAACTGCTTTACTGATGAATTTTTACATCAAAAGGAGGAATTAAACAAAACTTTAGACACAATAAAAATCTATTGAAAACTTTTGCCAACAAAACATAAGCGCAATACTGACTTTAGGGCTAACCTAAAGGTCTGTGAATATTTATAAAGTCGCTAAATCTTATAGATTAAGCTTTGGACAAGAAAAAAATAAAACTAAACCCGCCCTAACGTAGCCGTTAGGTACGGGCAGGCAAAAAGCTTTAGCTAAGTGCGCGGACAGAAACGAAAAGTTTCCTTTCCTCCGCACTACACTTAGCTCAAGCGTTGTAAATAACGTAAAACAACATATTATAATTCTTTGAACATCTTCAAATATGATAAATTATAAACAGGTTTTAGTGATTTGGCTTGCTATCGGAATTCTGATAGGCGGTTATTTTCTTATAGAACCTGAAAAGGAAAAAATTGAAATAAAGGAAATAAAAGGCGATTTATTATCTCCTGGCGTTAGAGGTCGTATAATATATGAAGATCAAAAATATGGACCTAAAATTTTACTTGTAACACTTGTTGGTGCTATATTAATAGGTGGTTTAGGATATTACAGTACAAAGAAAAGTGAGGATTTGTAGCCTTACCCTTTTTAGGACATCTCTAAATTCAACAATTTTTCTTTAATATTGGTCGTTTCGGGGAAGAATTCTTCCCCGAAACGGTCTTTGTATTCCCTAGGTGGTATACCTCCCAAAGCGGAGTGGGGATGCTTCCTGTTGTAGTCCTCCCTCTATTTATCGGTCAGGGTTCTTATCTGGTGCAGATCGTTGAACCACAATGCATCCAGTACATCTTCCCTATAAAACCGGTTCAGGCGTTCCATATAACCATTTTGCATGGGCTTTCCAGGTTGAATGAACCTTAGTTCGACCCTTTTCCTTTTGCACCATTCGGCCAAGGTCTTGGAGATGAACTCCGGACCGTTGTCGCAACGTATCGTTTTTGGGAGACCTATTTCCTCTTCCAAGTTTTCCAAGGTCTCCACGACCTTTCTGGCCGGATAATTAAGCCCTACGTCCATGGCCAATGCCTCACGGTTGCAATCGTCCATAACATTGAACACCCTTACTTTTCTTCCGTCCGAAAGCACGTCCGCCATGAAGTCCATGCTCCATACCTCATTGATCATTGTTGGTACATCCAAAGGGTTCTTTTCCCTTGGGGGCAGTCTTTTCTTATGTTTTCTGCGCAACTTTAGCCCCATCTTCCTATAGACTCGCAGTACACGTTTTCGATTCCATTTATGGCCTTCTCGACGAAGCCGTTTGTAATACACCTCAAAGCCCCTTGTCGGCAGTTCTTCCGCCAATCTTGATAGTGCATCGATGACGTCGGTATCGTCCTTTTGCGTGTGGTAGTACCACATGGAACGGGCCAGCCCGATCAATTCGCAGGATCGCGATACACAGACCGAATACACCTCTTGTAGGTATTTGGTACGGTGCTTCTTGTCGGAAGGCCCTAGAACTTTTTTGACAGTACGTCCTTTAGCATACGTACATCCAGACTTACATCCGCATACATCTGTTTGAGCTTGCGGTTTTCATCCTCAAGCTCCTTCAGCCGTTTCATATGGGCCACTTCCATGCCACCATATTTCTTGCGCCAATAGTAAATGGTACTCTTGTCGATGCCGAGTTCCCTGGCAACTTCGGGCACTCCGCGTCCCTGTTCAATCTCTTTGAGAATCTTAATGATCTGGCTTTCGCTAAACTTGCTTTTCTTCATGTGACAGTTAAAATTTAAAATTAATAAATTCGAATTTTATACTGTCCTATTTTTAGGGAAGGCTACAAAAAGGGTAAGGCTACATAATGATTTTGAAAATATTCTTTTACAATCAGAAACTTCTATTCTTGATTTTAAAAAGAAAATGTATGATTTCGAAAATGAGAAACAAAAGGCAAATTCTCACTTAATTAAAGACGTAATATCATTTTCAAATACCATTAGAAACGAAACTTCATATATCGTTTTTGGTATAAAAGAATTAGAAAACGGAAAACTAGACTTAATTGGAATTGAAGCAAATATAGATGAGGCTTCTTTACAACAAAAAGTTAGCAGTAATGTTTTTCCCAAGCCAATCTTTAGCTATTATCATATAAATCATCAGGAGAAAGTTTTTGGAGTATTGGAATTTCTAGTTCAAAAATTTGATCTACCATTGACACCAACCAAAAATTTGAAAGGTCTTAAAGCAGGTTCTGTTTACTACAGAAATGGGACTTCAAATACGGAGGCAACTGGAATGGATGTCATAAGAATAAATGACTGGTTAAGAAGTTTGCCTGAGCAACATACAACAACCTCAGTTACTGAGGAAATTTCAATTTTAATAAGACGATTAACTCAGAAAGAAGAAAAATTATCTACTATAATAGCAGATATTTTATTTATGAGTAAGAAGTATAAGCTTGATCATTTAATAGAATTTTGCACAGCCGAAATTCAAGGAATAAAAACAAATGATGATGGTGCATTTGATTATAGGGTACACAAAGTAATGATCTCCTATATGGATGCAAATTTTACTCCGAAATTTTTTCAAGTGACCCAAAGTATGGTTAGAAAAGAAATGGAGGAACACGAGTCTTTCTTTAATACGCCAATTTTAATCCCTTTTTCAATTCCGCAATTAGAAGAACATATAGAAAGAGTTACAGCAGGTGGCGGAACGAACATTGCTACAGGAAAAACGGACACCCAAAGGCTTCTCGGAATGGATAAAAAATATGATTTATATATTTATTATTTCGAGGATGATTTTAGGACGATGTATAGAAATATTCGTCAAAAGGCTATAGATCTATTGATGTCCGTTTAATAAAAAGGTGCCAACAATGAATAACATAAATTGCGATATACCTTTCAAAAATGGCATCTTTGACAATTAATAAAAATCGAGTTGGCCTAAATTTATCTTTCTGCAATTAATATAACACAATATCTACTGTACGTCTAAATCTAAAGATTATCTATTTTATCTAATTCTTTTATATACTTATCTACGTTAATATCTATTTCAAATAGATTTATTGCCTTTAGATTGAGTGCCTTGGCTAAATAGATTAATTTATCTAATGTAGGATTCGCTTCCCCTCTTTCGACAGTTCCTATTAAGTGTTTGGTTAACCCTATATTATTGTCAGCGAGTTCCTGTTGAGAAATGTGTTCTTTATTATAATCTTTACTCGATATTTTTTCCCTAAGTTTTAATAAATGTTTTCCAAGTTTTTCCTTTTCAGTCACCTTACTTCTATTTATCTTTTGCTAAATGTCTCATTTATGCAGAAAAATTATGGTATGATATATCTTACCGTATTAATTATTTTTTTATATTTGTCTCAGTAACATATGTTTGCGATTCTTCTTTGTTTGAATTAGTCTAGAAGCAGTCGCTTGGATTCCCGGTCTAAAAACTGGTAACTTAATGCACGGGATGATAAGCAAGATGCCCATGACCCGGGGCATGGGTTTTCTTATCAGAGTGTACTAAACCAGTATCTTGGACCTTAAAGTGAGTTACAGCCCACTTTATGCCAAGCGTTGTTCTATTTAGAAGTTTTGCAAGTAGTAATTAAAAGGCTAAAAGAGCTATGAAACACAGCTTATGTAACTTTATTGGTAAAACCGCCGCTAGGCACCTTACTACATTATTGCAACATACCGTGTACGACATTCTCTTTACCAAAAAGCCCAAGAACCCAATATAGGTTTTGCATTATTATGGGATTTGTGTCGTACCCTTTTTTCCGGAACTCGAAAATCTTTTTATCCCATAATCCACGATCCACACATTTTTGGCATCCGGCCAAATAACGACAAAGCAGCCTTATAACCTTAGGTTAGCCCATTGCCCGCTAGCTGTATTACCAATAGCTAATGGAGTAGGGTCAACTTTGCACAGATCCTAGATTTTGAGATGACGAAAATCTTATAAGTCCTGGTACTGAAAGTGTTTAATTTTTTACATCAGCTGGCGTAGCCAAGATTCCTTATCCGCGGAATAGTTAGCGAAAGCTCCGGAGCAGGAGCGAATTAATGAGCGACGCGGAGTTTCGCTTACGGTTTTTCGACCTAGTTGTCGAAAAAATTCATCGGAGAAGGCGCCTTTTTCTTTGTTTCGTTTCTTTTGGCCGAGCAAAAGAAATGAAAAATGAAAGTAGATATGGAAATAATACACAAATCATCAATGAACCTCTAAAATCAACGGATCAAAAGTTAAACACTACGATATTCTAAAGAATAATAATGTTCAATCAATAAAATCCATTGCCTATGACATAGAACATATACAAAAAATAGCCTCCCAAACCCTGTTTGACCGACAAGTTTGGAAGGCCTTAACTAAATAAAACTAAGTTTCATCTAATCTTCAAAATTATGAAAAATAATCTTGAGTACAGGGGTGTTATACGCCTATGTTTTCTATATATCTGCTTTCTTGTTCCCCCACCTTACTTTGCCCATTTCCCCCATGGGCATTGTTTTAATCCTTTTTCCAACCTTGATACCCAACAACAGCACCAGATTTCCGGTACCGTTACCGACAATTACGGCCCCATGCCCGGGGTGCATGTGCTTATCAAGGGAACCAGTAATGGCACCTTTACCGACGCCAATGGGGAGTACTCCCTTTTGGTAAACAATAGGGATATCCTGGTCTTTTCCTATCTGGGCTACCATACGCGGGAATTGCCCGTATTGGGCAGGACTACCTTGGACGTAGAAATGCAGTCCGAGATCACCGAGCTTCAGGAGGTGGAGGTCAATGCCGGGTATTATACGGTAAAGGAAAAGGAGCGCACCGGGAGCATCAGTAGGGTCACCGCTAAGGAAATAGAGCTACAGCCTATTATTAGTCCGTTAGAGGCCCTTCAAGGGCGCATGGGAGGGGTAGAGGTGGTGCAGAGTGCTATTCCAGGAACCGCTACAAGCATAAGGATCAGGGGACAGAATAGTCTTCGCAATGCCTTGGACGACAATGGTAACCTCCCTTTATATATCATAGACGGCCTACCCATAAATTCCAGTCCCATATATAGCTTTAGCGGATTGACCAGCCTAACGGGCTTGGATCCCTTAAACACCCTAAACCTTTCCAATATAGAAAGTATAGAAATCCTGAAAGATGCGGATGCTACTTCTATTTATGGCTCCAGGGGAGCAAATGGAGTAATACTGATAACAACCAAGCGGGGCAAAAACTATGAAAAAAGAACTGATATGGAAGTGCGCCTATACTCTGGAATAGGTAAGGTCTCCAACACAATGGATCTTCTAAATACGGAACAATACCTTGCTTTGCGCAGGGAGGCGTTTGATAATGATGGGGTAACGCCTACGGAAGTGAATGCAAGGGATCTCCTGCTATGGAATCAGGATAGCTATACGGATTGGCAAAAGGAGTTGTTCGGTGGTACGGCAGTAGTGACCAATTTAAATTTGGCGGTAGCGGGCAGCACTGAGAATACGTCCTTCCGTTTGGGAGGATCCTACCACAATGCCGGGAACGTTTTTCCTGGAGACTTTGACTATGATAAATTAACGGTGGGGCTTAACCTGGATCATCGCTCAAAAAATGACAAATTCAGGATGAACCTATCCCTCAACTATGGTATAGATAACAACGATCTGTTCAGTAGTACCAATTATGTGGATTTGGCTTTGAGCCTTTCTCCAAATGCACCGGAACTTTATACCCCAGATGGCCAATTGAATTGGGAGAATTCCACTTGGACCAACCCCTTGGCGACACTAAACAATAGCAGCCGGGCCAAAGCCAATAATCTTGTGTCCAACCTTGGTCTATCTTACGAATTGACCTCCGGGTTACTTTTAAAGGCCAATATGGGGTACACATCACTTGAGAGTGAAGAGAAAGTTAAAACACCTATAAGGTCATACGATCCAGCACTTTGGGATAGGATATCCCATCGGTCCCTACATTCCTTCACTAAAAGAAAATCATGGATCCTGGAGCCGCAACTGGTACATAACCTTAGCGTTGGTAAAGCAAAATTGGACGCCTTGGTAGGGCTGACATTTCAGCAAAGCAACAACAATGATTTGCGGATAATCGGAACAGGCTATGCGGATGAGCAATTCATAGGAAATTTGGCCGCAGCAGATAGGGTAACGGTAACTTCAAATCAGAATCCAACCTATAGATACAATGCACTTTTTGCTCGTATTGGTTTTAATTGGAATGCAAAGTACTTTATTAATCTTACCGGTAGAAGGGATGGATCATCCCGTTTTGGAGCTGATAAGCGATTTGCAAATTTTGGGGCAATAGGGGGAGCCTGGATCTTTTCTGAAGAAAATTTTATAAAGAACAATCTTCCTTTTTTATCCTTCGGAAAGTTTAGGGGCAGTTACGGTGTCACTGGCAGTGATCAGATAGGCGACTATGGGTATTTGGATACTTATGAGGCCACACCGGGCCCAGGAGGGTTATATCCCACAGGACTGAGAAATCCAGATTATTCGTGGGAGTCCAATAGAAAGTTGGAAGCCACTGTGGAACTCGGCCTATTTAGGGATAGGGTCAACCTTGGAACCAGTTGGTACCGCAACCGTTCTTCCAATCAGTTGGTGGGGTATCCCCTTCCCGCAACAACCGGATTTTCTTTGGTTCAGGCCAATTTGCCTGCCACCGTGCAAAATACAGGTTGGGAATTCGAATTGTCCTCCCTTATTGTACGGTCCGACCATTTCAATTGGCGAACATCCCTTAACCTCACAATTCCCGATAATAAACTGTTGGACTTTCCGGATCTGGAACAGACTTCTTACCGTAACTTATATAGGGTTGGTAAACCTTTGAACATAGCCCTGTTGTACCAGTATGACGGTATAGATACGGAAACTGGTTTTCAACGCGTATTGGACGTTAATGAAGATGGTCGATATGATTATGTCGATAGGATAATCGTCACTGATCTAGGAAGGGAATATTATGGAGGAATAAACAATGAAATCACGATTAAGAACTTCTCCCTTACTTTTTTATGGGAATTTGTAAAGCAGGACGGATACCTCCCTGGTAGTTCCGCTCCGGGAAGGTTTGGAAATTCCCCAAAGGATTACTCCAAGGTACAAAATGGTACCATTGAAAATTCGGAAAGGCCAGTAGCATCCCAATCCATCACCGCCTTCAGGGCATACCGCAACGCCCAAAGTAGCAATTTCGGTATCGGGGACGCATCCTTTATAAGGTTAAAGACCCTGGCATTGAGTTATGATCTGCCCAAGGCCCTTTTCCATAACAATGCCGCACGTGCCTGTAAAATATTCCTGCATGCTCAAAATCTATTTACCATTACGGACTATAAAGGGTTGGACCCTCAATTTCCCGGTGCAAAAGTGTTGCCCGCGATTCGAAACCTGAGCTGTGGTGTACAGTTTAACTTTTAAAATTTATGCTTATGAAATTAAAGATTCAAATCGAATATATAATTGCAATAGGGACAGTTCTCCTGTTCCCGCTAGGATCATGTGAGCGCTTTGTGGATGTGGAAGTTCCCGACCACAGGATAGCCAGCACAACTGTTTTTGCCAATGACGAAACAGCGATAAATGCCATCAACGGAATCTACAACCAGTTGTTCAATACATCTTTTTCATCGGGCGGGAATCGTTCTGTGACCTTTTTGGCCGGCCTCTCCGCTGATAATTTTCAAACAACTTCGTCTACCGATGAAATTCTGGAATTTGCAGAGAATGATATTACCGTAGCCAATAGCTTCAATAAGGATCTCTGGTCAGGTGCTTACAATATGATTTATATGCTCAATTCGATTCTGGAAGGAATTGAAGGCTCCATCTCACTGTCAGAAGATGTTCGGGACCGTATAGAGGGGGAAGCCAAATTTGTAAGAGCTTTTACCAATTTTCATTTGGCCATTATATATGGAGATATCCCTCTGTTATTGACTACAGATTACCGGATCAATGCGGTTGCGCCAAGGAATACTTCGGATGATGTTTACCAACAGGTACTAACGGACCTAGAAGATGCTATTGCCCTACTTGAAACATCGTATCCGGAAGATGAACGGACCAGGCCCAACAAATTTGTGGCCATGGCAATGTTGGCAAGGGTTTATCTCTATTTGAAGAATTGGCAACAGGCCGAGAATTACAGCAGCCTGGTCATCGAAGAAAACGCTACCTATGAAATTCTCGAAAATCATGACTCCGTCTTTCTGGCCAATAGTCGCGAGGGCATTTGGCAGATTTCCCCTGTAGGCAGTGGCAATAGTTTTACGCATACCAATGAAGGCAACCTTTTTATAAAGACGCCTACAACCCTAACGCCGGTGGCATTGTCCAATAGTTTCATTGATTCAAGGGATGTAGGGGACGAGCGTTTGCAACATTGGGTAGGCATGTATACGGATGATACAGGGATATACTATTTCCCTAATAAATACAAGGTCCAATACGATGCGTCTGGAGGTGATATTACTGAATATTCCATGGTTCTGAGATTGGCCGAACAATACCTGATAAGGTCGGAAGCAAGGGCCAAACAAGGTAATCTGATAGGAGCAATAACCGATTTGGATGTGATAAGGAAACGATCAGGATTGGAACCTGCCGCAGAAACCGCCCCTAATAGCTCTGAAGCGGAGGTATTGGAAATGGTATTGGAAGAACGCAGGTCAGAACTGTTCGCCGAATGGGGACATCGGTGGTTCGACCTTAGGCGAACAAATAATACAGCTACCGTTTTAAAACTGAAAAGCCCAAATTGGCAAGATACGGATACACTGTACCCAATACCCGAGGACGATAGAATAAAAAATCCTAACCTAGATCAAAACCCAGGTTATTAATTATAAAAGCTTTTCTAGACATGATAAACAAAACAATAACATCTGGGCTATTACTTATTTTTTTAGTGATCAGCATCCTAATACAAGCACAGATTACAAAAAGTAGGGTGGACCCATTACCGTTGGATCCAGGAATTAGATATGGACGTTTGGAAAACGGTTTTACCTATTATATAAAGTCCCTTGCCACTCCGAATCCAAGGACCTATATGCGCCTCACCATAAAAGCTGGAACATTTCAAGAAGATGCTGATCAATCGCAATTGGCCCATTTTACGGAACATATGCCGCATATCCGAACTAAAAATTTCACCAATATACTCTATGCACCAGATCTATTGAAATCCTTGGATATGAAGTTAAACGATATAAGCGCCAGGACAGACGGGACCAATACCAATTATTGGTTTGACCATCCCACTGGAAGTGTCAGGGCCTTGGATACCGGGTTACTTTATTTTCATGATATTGTTTCTGGAAATGTGGAATTCCGTAAAGAGGATGTTGATGGGGAGCGTAAGGCTTTTTTCCAGGAGTATGTCCTTAGGGATGGCAAAAAAAATTATGTGGACAATACCATGATGTCCCATATTGTGGGGTGTTCGGTCCTACAGCCCCATCCGGTCGATTTTAGAGAATATATTCAGACCTTCGACCCTGATGCTTTGAGTCGCTTTTATCTCGATTGGTATCGCCCGGATATGGCAGCGCTGACCGTAGTGGGCAATATTGATGATGTCGATGCTTTGGAAAGGAAAATACAGACAAGATTTTCTGATATTAAAAGCCCTGAAAACCCAAGGCCTTGGCAGAATTGCCAAATAGATTACTTAAACAGACCTGAACAGTTTATTGTTCTTGAAAACCCCTACAAAGATTTGGCCATTGAGAATGAAGAAGTAACCATTCGTGCTTTCATTAGAGATAATGACTATAATAAAAGTACTTGGCAAGGCCTTGAGTGGAAACTGGCCAAGAGTCTATTTCAAGAGCTGTTAAGGGAAAGATATGGCCAAGCACTAAAACATTATAATTTACCCTACAAAATTTACAACCACATAGAAGCCAATCCTTCAGCTATGGAAATAAGGGTCATTACCAAAAAGGGAAAGGAAAAGCCAGGGGTCCAAACCGCTTTTGGTATATTACGGGAGATAAGGAATAACGGTTTTACCCAAGCCGAGTGGAAAAAAGCCAGACAATACCGGTTACAACAATTGGACGATACCAATGATCATTCACCCTATTATTGGGTAAAGCAAATAGAAAATCACTTTGTAGAGGGAGAAGCGTTGCCCAAGGATAAAACAGCCCATCTAGAAAAATGGATGACCAACCTATCCTTGGAGAAATTCAATAATATGGTCAATGATTTTCTTGATGATATACCAGAAGATATAGCAATAATTGCTCCTATAGGTCATAAAGCAAATAGTTATTCTAGGGAAGAGCTAGAACAATGGATACAGAAAGCAAAGGAGGTTCCAAACAACAAACATAACCCGAATGATAGGCCCAATGTAATCATAGAAGCCAAACAATCTGCACTACTGCAACAAAAGGGGATAGTCAGTATTACCTCCAGAAATGAAAAACCCGGAATGGAAATCAAGGAAGTGGTGCTGCAGAATGGGATGAAAGTAGTATTGCAGTCCGGCGAGCCATCGAAGGACGGCCGTAAAGAAAAAATTCAAATTCATGGCTTTAGTACCAAAGGAGCATCCAGCTTTCCGAAGCGAGAATATTTCTCCGCTATTTTTGCACCTGATATTGTACGTAATGCAGGGGTCGGTACAATGGATAAGTTTGATTTGGAACATGTCCTTTCTGGGACAAGCTTCCCTTATGGGGTACACCCCTATATTGATTATTACGAAACGGGAATTAAAGGTGAAGCCGCATTAGAAGATTTGGAAAGTATATTTCAACTTATATACCTATACTTTACTGACCCTAGAAAGGATATAGCCGCATATAAGGACTGGAAGGAATTGGAGCGCAATGCTTATTTGAACCCCACATATAGTATTCCTGCAGAGGATATGAACACTTCTATCCAGGAGCACTTGCAGGACAGTACCATAAGTCCCCAGGGGACAAAACGATTTAAAGGGCTAAAATATACGGATTGGAACAAGGCCTATGAAATTTACAACTTGCTATTTGGCCAAGCAAGTGATTTTACTTTTTTGATCAACGGTAACTTTCCTGAGAACAAAGTACTGTCCTTGGTAATCAAATACTTGGGAAATTTGCCAAACAGAACAAATGGTCTAGAAGTCCGAGACAATCAAAGGATCCGAAAGACCCTACCGGAAGGCCCCAGATATATTGATTTAGTTCCAATCGGCCCACTAGAAAAAGTACAAATAAAAATGGAATATATCAGAATGGCAGATAATATTGACCAATGGCAGGAACAAATTAGAGTAGATGCATTGGCTAAGGTGGTATCTTTTAGATTGCGTGAATTACGTTACTTAAATAAACGTGCGGTTTACTTTCCTAGGTCAAGTGGTTATGTTAACAAATGTCTACAACGCAATGTTGTTTCTCTCAATGTCGATAGTTCACCAGAAGATTTAGAAATTGTAAAATCGGATATTAAGAATATTATTCATGAATTAAAAAATACTCCGGTGAACGAGGGAATTTTTCATGATGCTGTTTTGCGATTTCTTTATCCTAAATATAGTAAGGCCAACCTCCAGCGAAATAAAAAAACACTAGTAAAATTATATGAGCAATATCGGTTTGGGGAGCCTTGGGTAAACCCAGATGAAGTGGAAAATTTTGTCAAGACCCTTACAACAAAGGATATTATGGAAACTGCAAAAAAATATTTAAATGATGAATACCTTTTTGAGTTTGTCTTGAAAAACAAGGATACTCCGAATATTATGGTGAAGTAATATACTTACTTCACCTAATTAAAACAGTAAAAACCCGGGAAGCAATAGCTTTCCGGGTTTCTTCCTAATAATTCATTGCGTTATTGCCCTGCTCAAGGTATAATATAGGGCTCAGGATTATTGCTCTTTCTGGTTTGTGAAAGAGTATCGTCAGTGTAAACAGTGTATTCTGTTTGATTGGGGTCGTCTTCAAAGACGACTTTACAATCATTCCCGTTTCCCTGACAAGGATCCAGTTCCAATTCAGTGGGTACACCATTATAATTGATCCAAGCTCCGGATCCAGTGTCGCCCATGAACGCAAAAGACAATCCAATGGCAAAAATAAATGCCAACATCGCTAATATCAATTTTAAATTTTTCATGATACTATAATTTTAATTAATAATAAGTGCCTACTCTTTTACAGGTTTTCGGTCTTCCCCCTGCTCTTGTCGCGCAACAAAATATCTTCATCATTTTACTTTTTATTTGTGGTCCCATGACCATTTATCGGCCTTGAGGGGTCTTCTTCCAGGGTATCCCCTTATTTTTGAGGGAGGACCATATAGCCATTAGGGCCAATAGGAGCAATATCGCATTGAGCACCAAATGCTGTTCCCAGGACAGTAGCGAGATAACGCCCCCACAGGAACAGGGCCTATAGGGGGCAAAAAAGACAATGGCCAGGGTGTAGCCGGTAAACAGGAGCATCAGAACTGCTGCCCCGTAAAGACCTATCAATCTCGTTTTTTTCCAAATCAATAACAGGGCAACAGCCAGTTCCGATAACGGTAGGGCCCACGAAGCCAAGGAAGCCATGGCCTTGCCCCCAAGTATGGGCGAATTCCTGATACTGTCATAGAACAGATGCCCTTCCAGGAGTTTGGTAAGTCCGGCATAAGCAAATAGTACAATAAACAGCAAACAGGCCGTTTGTACAATTGTCTCCCTATGCTTTTGATACCATTTCATATCATTTGTATCGTTTTGATATTGAATGGTATAAAATTAAGCTGGTTGATTTATCTCTCTGGGATAATAACTGTTCTGAAAAGGATTAGTTGAAATATTGTGTTGCGGTCAGGAGTTGAGCCTTAGGTCTCTAGGCGTGTATCCATACCTTGCTTTAAATTCCCTTGAAAAATGGGTAGCATTCTTAAATCCATTTTGCCGTGCAATGCGTTTAAAAGGTTCATTGGAACTTTTCACCAAAACATGCGCATTTCTAAGTCGCTCATTTTTTAGAAACTGAAACACCGTCATTCCAAACAACTCCTTAAAACCTTTCTTTAGTTTATACTCATTAGTGCCAAATTCATGGGCCAACTCCTGAAGGGATGGGGCATTTTTATCTAGATTGTTTTTGAGATAGGTTCCAATGGCCCTAAAAGTTTCCAGATCGGATACGTTTAAGAATGACTTTTCAACCAAAGAATGTTTGGCTCTAGGAAGTCGTATCTGTTTTAATATTTTGGATTGTAATTTTCTTTCGTAAAGTTTGGTGTTTTTTATAATATCCGATGACAATAGCATATACCTGGCTTTAGGATATTTCTCTTCGGGGAGCTCAACTATCTTACAATATGCTGGAAACTGCAAATTCACTTTAGTCTTAAATACAAGCCTTAGATTACTATCAAAATCATGGTCCGAGCTTAGCGATTTTGTATAATCGACCCATTTTATGGCCGATTCTTTTTCAAGTAGATTTACCAAGGGTAGATCAAGTAACTCTTTACTTTCCCAATGTAATAATTGGGTGACATCTTTATTTGCATAGCTTATATTGAAGTTCTTATCCAAGAAAAAAATCATTTGCACCAAATGCATATACGAGTCGTGCATATTAACATACCCCTGATGTAAAAAGGAATCCTTTATTTCTTCGGCAACAATATTCACTATGGCAGTAAGAGCCTCCAGCTCGTCCCGCTTATCCGTTCTTTCTAACCGATAAGAAAAGTTACCCCTTGATATTTCGATCAAGAGTTGAAATACTTTATTTAGCCTGCCATTGTATGTTACATTTTCCATAGATATCGGCTATTTTACCCAATTGCACTTACTATTTATGGACACTATATTCTATTCAGATTTAGTTGCTACCATCATTCGATAAAGTCAGATAGGAATTGTAATCCTTCCAACTCACTGCTTACGACCTTAGTGGGAATAGGGGGCATATTGGCCAACATGTATAGATCGGTCAAAATTTGGGATAAGGGATTATCGGAAATAAAAGCTACGGCTATTGTAAGCGACGAGCCTTCGTTAGCCAGAAATCTTCTGGCATCTTTATTTATGTCTATTATGCCTCGAATATCACAGAGTATAGGATATGCCCTGCCTTTTTGCAGTTTTAAACGATCCGACACTATTTCCATGGCACCGGCCAATTGAATCGCAATATTTTGCTTGTAAATAAATCGGACTATTCCATTATCTATACCATACTCAGCATATTCATTTTCGAAACTTTTTTTCATGGTAACTTTCCAAAAATGCAACTCAAAGTAATAATTTTTATACAAATTCTGTAGGAATATCGATAAAATGCTTCAGAACTTATCTGTAAGGGATTATTAATGATCTATAAAGGATTTAATATAGTTCCCGGATAGCAATAGCTAGGTTTATAGCCTTGATTTTATGTAGTTTATAGGTCTAAAATTGATTGTACGATAATTGAATAACCCATAAACCAACTTGAAAATGGCAAAGATAAAACCCAATAATTTTCTTGATACCGTAGATAGTGTATTTAACGATGCCAAAAAGCAGGGGATATTACATCTGTATGCAGAAGGTGATCGGTTTACCGGGAGACATATAAGAATAGGGGATAAGGATTTATTTCATTTCGGAACTACCGGATACCTCGGTTTGGAACAAGATCCAAGATTAAAAAAAGCAGCTGTGGACGCCATCAATAGGTACGGGACCCAATTTCCGCTCTCCAAAACCTATATCTCACACCCCTTGTACAAGACATTGGAGGACAAGGTAACTGAAATGTATTCCAGTCCTGTTATTATTACTAAAAACAGCACTTTGGGACATTTGGGAGTCATACCCAGTGCCGTTGAGGATCAAGATGCCATAATTTTAGATCACCAAGTTCATTGGAGTGTACAAAGTGCCGCAAAACTTCTAAAAGCCAGGAGCATTCCCATAGATATGATCAGGCACAATAATCTGGAAATGCTAGAGGACAAAATTAGAAAACTTTCTTCTAAATATAAGAGGATCTGGTACATGGCAGATGGAGTATATTCCATGTTCGGTGATGTTTCTCCAGTGATGGAGCTTATGGAGCTTTGCAACAAATATCATCAACTACACTTATATTTTGACGATGTGCACGGCATGAGCTGGATCGGGAAGAATGGTACGGGATATGTCCTGGACATTTTAAAGGAGCTACCGGAACAGGTATTGCTTTTTGGAACTTTAAGTAAGACATTTGGCGCAAGTGGTTCCGTATTTACATGCGCCAATGCAAAAATGTACGCAAAAATTAAAAACTTTGGCGGACCCTTGACCTTTTCTGCCCAATTGGAACCAGCATCAGTAGCAGCCGCGATTGCCTCCGCTGATATACATTTATCTTCCGAAATCTATTCCTTACAGGCCGATCTTATGGATCGTATAGCGTATTTTAATATGCTCCTTTCCGAATCGGACCTCCCACTGGTCGAACATAACAATTCACCAGTATTCTATATAGGCACCGGAATGCCGGTAACGGGATATAATTTTGTAAACCGCATGATGAAGGAAGGATATTTTGTCAATTTAGGATTATTCCCTGCCGTACCTGTAAAAAATACGGGTGTACGCATTACTATTTCAAGGCACAATCAAAAGGAAGAAATCAAAGGTTTGGTGGAAGCCATGCAATATCATTATCCCCGTGCTTTGGAAGCCACCAATACGACGGATAAAACAGTAAGATCGGCATTTAAACTAGCAGTAATTGAAAAAGGAAAAATTGACACAAAGCCTAAAATTGCACTCAATGTGCAATATGCCAATAGTATTTTCAAAATACCAAAAAATCAGTGGGATGGTTTGTTAGGGAAATACGGCACTTTCGATTGGGAAGGTCTCCGATTTCTAGAAGCGGTTTTTTCAAAGAACAAGAAAAAGGAGGAAAATTGGAAATTCCATTATTACATTGTTCAAGACCTATTGGACAAGCCTATATTGGCCACTTTTTTTACCTACTCCCTTTGGAAGGACGATATGTTGGCTCCGGAATCGGTCTCCCAGAAAGTAGAGGAAATGAGAAAACAACATCCCTACCACATGACTTCGCATGTTCTTGGGATGGGTTCATTGTTTACGGAAGGTAAGCACTTATATTTGGACACCTCCCATCCATTATGGCATGAAGCCTTACTCCAATTACTTGACGAACTGGAAAAGTTGGATCGTAAATTCAATGCCAAAATGTTAGTGTTCAGGGATTTTATCAAGGACGAAAAACTAAATGAGTTTTTCCATAATCATGGTTTCATAAAAGTGTCAATGCCGGACTCCAGCAAAATATCCAATCTCAACTGGAAAGATAACACTACCTATATTTCAAACCTATCCAAACGCTCCAGAAGTCATTTTAGAAAAGATATTGAGCCTTATATAGAACGATTTAAAGTAGTGGTCACGGATAAAATCGAACCTAATCAACATAACAATTTCTATGATCTAATGGAAAATGTTAGGCAAAACAATCTAGGCCTCAATACCTTTCCGTTTCCGAAAAAAATATTTCAAATAATGAGCGATCACCCAGGTTGGGAGTTTATAATACTTAGCCTTAAGGCAGCATTTGCCAAGGATGGCAGGGAGCTGGTGGTAGGAGTAATGTTTTGTTACAAGAATATTGATAATGCCTATGTTCCTGCCTTTATTGGAATGGACTATGAATATGCCAAAGTTCATCAGGTATATCGTCAGCTATTATACCAGACCATAAAGAGGGCAGGGGCGACAGGATTTGAAAAAATACCCTTTGGAATGACTTCTGCCTTTGAAAAAAGAAAGCTTGGGGCAATGACCATATCACAGATTGCCTATGTCCAATCCAAGGACAATTTTAATTTGGAATTGGTAGGGATGCTCGAAAACAGCAGTTGAAATAATGAATTAGCCCCACTAAAATATAATTTACCTGAACTTAATCTTCTGAATTGCTTTTCACCAACATAGCATTAAAAGTTAGTAGGATGGATAATCGATTCAAGCACATTATTGATGGCTATTTTGAGAAACTGGAGGAAATTCTACCAAGTAAAAGGATAGACCTAAAAAAAAGCAATGAAGGAATTCATCTGAGCAATAATGCCCTTTATTTGCTGAAATTAATAGTGGAAAAGAAAGGTTTCAAATCCATTGAGGAAGAAATATATTTCTTTAAAAGGGTAAAATCCGAGCCCTTGAGCTATCTGGTCTATTTTAGCGAAGTCAGGTCTTGTGAACTCTTGATGCCCAAGATAGGTCTTGGAAATCAATTGAACTTTTTGGAAAAGAAAATTAAGCGCATCAATAAATTCTTCAATAGAAATTGGGACTTTGTCCATTATATGGAACAAGAACTTACCTACCTGGACGTTCAATATTTTACAAGGTCTAACCAAGTATTTCCCCTTTACTCCCTACCAGAAGCCTGTTATCTGGATCCCAAGTTCTTTACTTCTCACGATATGCTATGGGCAAGAATAAAGGGAATGAATAAGTTTATCCTATACCTCCAGAAACTTATAAAACTATTAAAATTAGAGAAACACAAAGCTTTGCAGATTGAGAAGCCCAAGAGGGCATTGGTTTGGAGTGCCTCCAAAGCAGCCTTAACAGAATTGATATATGCGCTTTACTCCAGTTCAGCGGTTAACAATGGCAAGGAAGATATAAAAGGTATTGCATCGGCATTTGAGGACTTGTTCAATATTCGTTTGGACAACATTTATAAAACCTATGCTGAGATAAAAAGTAGAAAAGATAGCAAGACACGATTTTTGGAGGAACTCATCATAAGATTCAATCAAAAAGTATATGAAGATGATGGTATATAAAAAAATCAGCCCCGAATTGTTATTGTTACTTTTTAAGACTGACAACATGAACAATGATAAATAGAAAAGAGGACGCACCCCTACGTCCTCTTTTTTTGAAGTTTGAAAAATAGATTCGTTATACAAACTTATTTTTCAAGTCTTAACTTATGAATAACAAATATAGCCTCCAACTGTCATCATGATGTTCTTATTAAAAAGGAAAATTGCCCCAATCGCTAAACAACAACTTGTATTGCCTGGGTAAAGACGTTAAAAATCTCATAATAAATTTCCAATAATTCTATAAATATTTATAAATTTAGTTAAGCTTTAAATTAAGTAATTGATTTTGAATAATTTATTTAAACTTAAGGTACAGTCTTATTTTTTGGATCAAAATATCCTTAAAAAAATTCAGTTGGTAGAACTCATCAAAAAAGATTATCCTAAAATGAAATATAGCACGATCATGGCCTATATTTCCTTATTAAAGACGCAAGGGGTTTTAGATAATCCCTCAAGAGGAATGTACACCCTTAAGTATAAAGATTGATTTAAGATCAAAATAGAGGACAAAAAAATGTTTCTAAGTTACAGCTATGATCTAGCTATTAAAATTTAATCTCTTCCTCAACATTTTCATATCATCACTTACCTTTCTATCAAGTATTTTGGCATAATGTTGGGTGGTTTTCAAGGATTTATGTCCCAACATCTTACTCACAGATTCAATAGAAACACCATTGGTCAAAGTTACGGTTGTGGCAAAAGTATGTCTGGCCAAATGAAAGGTTAAATTTTTATTTATACCACAAAGATCAGCTATCTCCTTAAGATAGGCGTTCATTTTTTGATTGCTCAACACAGGTAATATTCTATCTCCGTTTAGAATAGCAGGATGTTCGGCATACTTGTCAATAATAGCCTGTGCCGAAGGCAGGATGGGTATATTGCTACGGGTGTCCGTTTTGGATCTTTTTATTTTTATCCAATTTTCACCGTCAATTCCCAAGACCAGGTTGTCATTGGAAAGCTTTTTCACGTCTGAATAGGCCAATCCCGTAAAGCAGGAAAAAAGAAAGATATCCTTTACTTGATCCAATCTGGCATTATTGATTTCCTTTTCCAACATCTGCTGAATTTCAGATTCGGTTAAAAATTCACGGTCTACAATTTTCAACCTGCCCTTCCAATGAAGGAAAGGATCTTTTTGGATCCAATCATTCGCAAATGCAATCCGGACTATCTTTTTAAAATTGGTAATATACTTCACAGCAGTATTATGGGAACAATCGCGTTCAGTTTTTAAGTAATACTCAAACCCATCAATAAAGGCGTGATCAACCTTCTTGATTGGAATATCCTCTACCTTATACTCCTTTTTAATATATTCTTCTACATGCTTTTTGGCCGTACAATACCTTTCAACAGTGCCAGGAGCATAATCTTTGCCCACCAATGCAGCTATCTTGTCATTATGATCCTGGAAAATTTTTAACAACATTTTATCCTTGTCTGATTTACCAAGAAAAATATTCTTAATCAAATCAGCGGTAATCGGATCGTTACGATCCATGAGATTTTCATGAATTTGGTATATCTTATAACGAATCTTGTCCATATAAGCGTTCAATTCACGAACCTTAGACGAATTACCTTTCATTTTTCCGGCTGAAGCGTTCCATTTTGTCCTTAGTACCTTCCTCTTAATACTGAATTCACTCCGCTTACCATTTACGGTTATTCTAGCATAAACAGGGGCCTCACCTTCATTATCCATATCATTTCCTCTTGGATAAAAAAGAACTGAGAATGTTGTTTTCATAGGTGCGTATTTAAAATGCGGAATAAATATAAAAAATTAATTGTAATATATGATTTGTAACCGATTGAAAATTATACCATTACAGCTAATTCGGTGCGTAAATTTTGTTTAAAAAATACGCACCGAATACCGCACCTTTTCTATGATATTTTATGGTTTTATTTGATATTTTGGAAAATTAAAAAAGCCCGAAAACATAATGTTTACGGGCTTTTGTTGGAATTTGGTAAATTCCCAGCGGAGAAAGAGGGATTCGAACCCCCGGAGGTGTGACCCTCAACAGTTTTCAAGACTGCCGCATTCGACCACTCTGCCATTTCTCCTTAGCGGGTGCAAATATAGAAACCTTTTTTTTCTTTTTAAAAGAAAATGCAATT
The DNA here is from genome assembly GCF_018860365.1 of Arenibacter algicola. Lineage (GTDB taxonomy): Bacteria > Bacteroidota > Bacteroidia > Flavobacteriales > Flavobacteriaceae > Arenibacter > Arenibacter algicola_B. The sequence continues at coordinate 499,800 of NZ_JAHKPO010000014.1, read as the reverse complement.
TTTATTTCAGAATTTAAATTAGGCTAGATTCTTTCCAAGAACTTACTTTTGCCTAATGGAAGAATGGTACCATTATGTACTTTTGGCTTTGGTAGGTCTCGCAGTTGGTGCGCTAAATACTTTGGCTGCCGGTGGCTCCCTTCTTACATTGCCCATCCTGATTTTTCTAGGCTTACCTGCCAGTGTTGCCAACGGCACCAACAGGATAGCCGTCCTTACCCAAGGTATTGCCAATGTTGCCGGTTATAAGAGTAAGGGCAAGACAATAGCCAGTCCGTTTATTTTGTATCTTTCCATAGTAGCCACGGTAGGTACGCTAATTGGTTCCAAACTGGCCATAGATATTAATGAAAACGCCTTTAATAAGATATTGGCCATTGTAATGGTCCTTATAGTTATTGTTATGCTTATACAGCCCAGAATACGCATTAATGATTTTGAGGAAATAATTACGGGAAAACGACAGTTTTGGGCCATAGTCTCCTTTTTCTTTATTGGTATTTACGGTGGCTTCATACAAGCCGGAACCGGTATTTTTGTTTTATTGGCATTATCAACGATCAATCACCTTACCTTAATGAAGTCGAACGTTATTAAGGCTGTGGTTATGGTAGTGTACACCAGTGCAGCCTTAATACTTTTCGGGTTGAACGGTAAGTTGGATTGGGAAATAGGCTTAACTTTGGCCTCAGGACAGACACTCGGGGGATGGTTAACCAGCAGATGGTCCGTAGACAAAGGAGACAAAATCGTGAAAATCCTACTGATTATTGTAGTCATTTTCATGTCCATTAAACTATGGTTTTTTAATTAAAAGAAAATATATTTTGGATATTATCAAGAAATTGGAATGGCGCTATGCTGTAAAGAAGTTCAATGCCGATAAGATATTGACGGAGGATAAGCTGGAAAAACTTAAGCAGGCCTTTAACTTAACGGCCACTTCTTATGGATTACAACCCATTAAATTATTAGTAGTTCAAAATAAGGAACTGCAAAAAGAATTGGTTAAGTTTTCCTATGGACAAAAGCAGGTGGCACAGGCATCGCACGTTTTTGTTATTTGTATTGAAAAGCAAATTGATAAGAAATTTATTCATGACTACTTTGCCAGGGTACAGCAAATTAGAAATACTTCAGATGAAATACTTGATCCTTTCAAGGGCGCCCTTATTGAAACCTTTTCCAAAAAGGAAATTGAGGAGGTCAGGGTTTGGGCCACGAATCAGGCTTATTTGGCATTGGGAACCCTTCTGACCGTTTGTGCCTTGGAGGAGATCGATGCCTGTCCAATGGAAGGATTTGTACCTAAGTCTTACGATGAACTATTGGGACTGGATAAACTAAAACTGACTTCGGTCTTAGTACTTCCCGTTGGATATAGGGCAACGGATGATATGTTCGCGTCCCTAAAAAAAGTACGTAGGGACTTGGATGAAAGCATCATTCATATACCCTGATCCAATCTCAAAAAAAATCAATTTAATAACCTAATAATTAAGAATTAAGATATGCCAGGATTTGAACTTTTTGGAGACCAGGAACGCGAACAAGTAAACGAGGTTTTGAATTCAGGAGTATTGATGCGGTATGGTTTTGATGGCATGAGGAATGGTCATTGGAAAGCTAAAGAATTGGAAAAGGCACTGGAAAAGCGCATGCAGGTAAACCACGCACAATTGGTGAGCAGTGGTACCGCCGCCTTAACAGTGGCGTTGGCCTGTGCTAAAGTAGGGGCAGGGGACGAAGTTATTTTGCCTACCTTTACCTTTGTTGCAAGTTTTGAAGCAGTCCTCTCCGTTGGTGCTATTCCCATTTTGGTAGATGTGGACGATACCCTTACATTAGATCCCGTAGCAGTTGAGAAGGCCGTTACCAGTAAAACCAAAGCCGTGATGCCAGTGCATATGTGCGGTTCCATGGCGGATTTGGCAGCATTAAAAAGTATATGTGACAAACATGACCTAATTCTACTGGAAGATGCCTGTCAGGCCATTGGTGGTAGCTATGAAGGAAAACCTTTGGGCAGTTATGGAGATCTGGGATGTTTTTCATTCGACTATGTAAAGACTATTACTTGTGGGGAAGGTGGCGCTATTATTACCAATAACAAAGAATATTATAAAAGTGCCGACCAATATTCCGATCACGGTCATGACCATATTGGAAAGGATAGGGGAGCGGAGGACCATCCCATTCTTGGGTATAACTACAGGATTTCCGAATTACATGCAGCCGTAGGCCTTGCACAAATTGAACGTTTGGACGATTTTATAGCCACCCAGAAAAAAAATTATTCCATCATACGTTCTGCCTTGGAAAAAATCCCTGGAATTAGCTTTAGGCGGGTACCAAAAAACGGTGTTGAGAACTATTCCTTTCTCAGTTTCTATCTGCCAACAGAAGAAATGGCCAGAAAGACGATCAAGGCTTTTTCTGAAAATGGCGTGGATGCCTGTTTTTATTGGTTCGACAATAATTGGCATTATTACCGAAAATGGGATCATTTAAAGGACATTAGTAGTCTCAATGTTTTTTCCAAAGAAATTAAAGATGGACTTCCTAATTATGAGGTTTCAGATTTCTCCAAGTCCGATCATTGGGTAAGTAGAAATATATCCTGTTTGATCAAATTGGGATGGACAGATGAGGAGGTTACTTCAAGAACCAAAAAAATGGTAAATGTTCTCCAGAATGTTGTCGTCAGTCAGACATAATTAACTCTTAAATTTTTAACATTTCAGGTTTCAAATTGGCAATATGCCTTAAAAACCTATTCATAATTCACTTTAATTATCATCATAAAAGAGGGCTCAACGCCCTCTTTTATTGATTTTGATCAATTCCTCCATGTATTTGGAAAATATGTCCATTCCTTCACATTTCTTTAACATTAATTTAGCAGTAGTTAAAAAACAAACTCAATTAAACATGAAGAAACTTAAACTTTTGATACTAGTCTTTCTGATGGGTATCACAACTGTTTCCTGGGCTCAGACCAATGTGACGGGAACAGTAATGGACGAGCAGAACGTTCCGCTCCCTGGGGCGAACGTAGTAGTAAAAGGCACTAACAATGGAGTGGTGACAGACTTTGATGGAAATTTCTCCATTAATGTCAAAGATGCTAAAGCGAGGTTGGTGGTATCCTATATAGGGTATGTGGCTAAGGAATTTACCTTGGACGGTTCATCCAATTACACCATAACCCTTGCTGAAGATGCTACTGGTCTTGAAGAAGTTGTTGTTATTGGATATGGTTCGGTAAAGAAAAGTGACCTAACCGGAGCGGTTGCCTCCTTAAATACCGAGGCATTGACCGAACAGAAAAAAACTGATATCGGCCAGGCTATGCAAGGTCGTGTTGCTGGTGTAGATGTAAGGGCCCTTAGCTCCAAACCCGGTGCACCACTTTCAATAAAAATTCGTGGTAATACCGTTATCACCAACAATAATGCTGGTAGAGATGGTGTTAGTGACAACCTGGAAGACGATTTATCTAAACCTCTATACGTGGTTGATGGTGTGTTTTTTGAGGATATCAATATTCTTAATCCAGCGGATATAGAGCAAATGGATATTCTAAAGGATGCTTCAGCTACAGCTATTTACGGTTCACGTGGCGCCAATGGTGTGGTTATAATTACGACCAAAAGTGGTATAGAAGGAAAGACAGTATTCTCCTATGAATCTACTTTTGGTTTACGTTCCGCCACTAATATTCCAGATATGTATTCCGGTGATGAATATGTAGCTTTTATAGATGACCTTTTAAAAGCCAGAGCTTGGCGTGGACTTTTTTCCAATGGTAATTTTGGAACGGTGGACGACTATAACAATGCAGTTATTGATCGTTCTACGGAATTTCAGTCTTCCAATGAAGAAGCCAATAACGTGGCCACTGGACGGTATACCGATTGGTTGGGCGATTATAGAAAAACAGGGATTCAGACAAGTCACACCCTTGGAATGTCTGGTGGTAGCAACGGATTAACGTATAACGGATCCCTAGGGTACCTTAGTGATGAAGGAGTAATGGGCATTGAAGGTTACGAGCGTTATAATTTAAGCGCATCCCTTTCAAAAAAGGTGACCGATCAACTTACAGTTGGAGTAAAAACCTATTTGGCACTTTCTGAAAGGGAAGAAGGAAGTAGGGAGTTATTCAGAAGTACTTTCAGATTGGCCCCAACCGTAAACTCTTTTGACCCCGAAGGAGAGGTAAGCCTATTCCCGGATGATCAAGATCAGCGTTTTGCCAATCCTTATTATGATGCAACTGGTGCTTGGAGGGTAAACACTAAATCGTTAGATGTTATTGCCAATGTATATTTGAATTACAAACCGGCAAGCTGGATCAATTTTAAGACTCAATTCGCCCCCAACATCAGCACTACTAGGTTCGGGGAATACAGAGGCTTATACACTAAATCTTCAAGAAACGATGCTAGTAGGATACAATCCCACTACGATTCCCGATTTAGAACTTCCTATACTTGGGATAATATAGTGGATTTTGATTTTGACTTCTTCAAGGGACATAATTTAAAGACCACACTTATTTCCTCCCTATACTATAACCAAAATGAGGGAAGTGATATACAGACCAGGAATTTTGATACGGATGCCTACTTGTTCTATAATACACAGGCTGGTACCGATATAAGGGATTATGGTAGTTTTTACGGTAAACAATCCTTGGCTTCATTTGCAGGGAGATTAAACTACAATATCCAGGACAAGTATCTATTTACCTTCACAGGTAGGTATGATGGTTCATCCAAACTTTCAGTAGGCAACAAATGGAACTTTTTTCCATCTGCAGCATTTGCCTGGAGAGTTAGTGAAGAAAATTTTATGGAGTCCGTAGACTGGATCAACGATCTAAAATTGAGGCTTAGTTATGGTGAATCCGGTAATGACACCACAGTTCAACCTTACAGTTCACTTTCTTTCTTGAATAACACCAACTACTTGTTCGGTGATGCTCAAGGTAACGGAAAGTCAGTGGCTGGATTATCGAATAGTAATTTAACATGGGAGATTTCTAAGGAATATAACTTTGGATTGGATTTTGCCATGGTCAATAACCGTGTTCGACTTGGGTTTGAATATTATAACAAAGAAACTGAAGGAAGTATTCTTGACAGACAATTGTCATCTATAACCGGATTTGGTAGTGCTGTAGGTAATTTTGGATCTGTCCGCAACAAAGGGATAGAGCTTACCTTGAACACCGTAAATGTAAGAACAAAGGACTTTTCTTGGAAGACCAGTATCAACTTTTCCAAGAACACCAACGAAATTTTAAAATTGGATGGCGATTTGGATGAGATTCCTTTCGGAAGTCACGGAGTCCTAAAAATTGGAGAAGCCGTTGATGCGATCTATGCATATGATAAAGTAGGTATATGGCAATTGGACGAGGCCGCGGATGCAGCTGTATATAATGCAGTTCCTGGTCAATACAAATATGTGGATCAAAATAATGATAACTTGATCAATCAGGACGATCAGGTAGTTTTAGGTTCCATTTCACCAGAGTGGACCGGAGGTATGACCAACAGTTTTGCTTACAAGAATTTGGACTTTAGTGTACAAATGTATACAAGACAAGGAGTACTGGGACATTCTGAATTTTACCAACATTTTGCACCATATCAAGGTGATGATGGAAAATTCAATAAAGTGGATTTAGATTATTGGACCCCTAACAATCCGGATGCAAAATACCCAGCCCCAGAATACGGGCACCCAGGGGAGTGGTATTTTGAAAATTTCGATTTTGTTCGTATTGGTAACATCGGTCTGGGATATAATTTTTCAGATAGCCTAATGGACCAATTTAATATGTCTAGCCTACGTTTGTCTTTGGATGTTCAAAACCCATTTACATTTACGGATTACAAAGGACCGGACCCAGAAACGGGCTTACAGAACTCCTACAACATGACATACTCGGTTAAAACCGTATTGTTTGGCTTAAAACTTACCTTTTAACTTATAAAATATTCAAGATGAAACTGATAAAAAACAAAATATACGTTCTGGTTTTACTGGGAGTATTCATTGGCCTCAGTGCCTGTGAAAGTTATATTGAAGAAGACATTTTTTCCGATATAACCAGTGAAAACTTTATAGATGAAAATACGGCCGATCAATTGGTAGTAGGTATCTACTCCAATTTGCGAAATGTATACAAGGATTACGGTCTACAATTTTTAGGTACCGATATTTTTACGAGTAAGGGAGAAGTGTTCTCTTTTTCTTCGACCAATGATTATTTCGACCTAAACTCCGGAGTTGGAGGAAGTATGTGGTCCCGTAATTACAATGTAATCGCCAAAGCGAATACAGCTATTAATCGCTATGAAAATGAAATTAACTTTAGCGATTCCAGATTGGATGATAAAGCCTATGGCATTGCTCAGGCTAAAGCTTTAAGGGCATTGGCATTTTTTAATCTAGCACAGCAATACGGTGGGGTAGTTTTGGAATTGGATGAACCTAATAGTATTCGTTCCGATTACGCCAGAAGTACAGAGCAAGAAACTTATGCCCAGATTATAGCAGACTTGGAGGCCGCTATTCCAAATTTAATGGATGCCCCGCAAACAGGACGATTTTCAAAAAGGGCAGCACAACACTTGTTGGCGGAGGTTTATTTAACAAGAGCATATTCTTCTTTTGCCGATTCTTCGGATTTTGCAACGGCTGCGGCCTTGACAGAACAGGCAATTGGCAATTATGATATAAGAAGTCAGACTTTTGACCAAGTTTTTGACTATGGAAACCAAGTAAACCCGGAGATACTATTTGCCATACAATACGGAAATTCTGGCGATGCAGCGGATAGAAATAACAATAAGCACTCCATTTTCCTGAACAGTGTTAACGATTATCCTGGAATAGCTAGAACCAATCCTTATGGAAGAAGTGATTTTGGTGCAATGCCAACCCCATTCTTTTACTCTTTGTTCACCGATAATGATGATAGGGAGCAAGCTACCATGCACAGAGCTTTAATTGCAAATGAAAGTGTGACCTACAATTCAGATTTCGGAACCGACCTTATTGTGCCTGGCGACACTGTGATATATTATCCAAAGGTTGCACTTGATGCGGCAGAGTTGGCAGATAAATTAAATAGATATTATGTATATCAGCCAGATCAATATTTATTCGGTGTACCAGCAAATGTTGATGGAGCTATTTACCAATACAGTTCAAACCTTAACCGTACGAATTTCCCAATATTTAAGAAGTTTGGCGATGTAGATTTTGATGAATCCGAAGGAGGTTCGCGCGATACCTTTGTATTTAGGGTTTCAGGAACTCATTTATTGGCCGCAGAGGCTCATCTAGGAGCAGGTAATACTACCCAAGCCCTATTTCATATCAACCGTGTTCGTGAAAGGGCTACTGGCGTTGCCAATGCCTATGCCACAGTTACCATAGATGATATTTTAAACGAACGTGCTTTGGAATTGGCCGGTGAGGCAAATCGCTGGGCGGTATTAAAGCGTACTGGGAAACTTCAGGAACGTATTGGACTATACAATCCACATGTAATAGATCATGGAGCCTTTGATCCAAGTATTCATTTATTGAGACCTATTCCTTCAGGGGAATTGGAACTTTCAGATGGCTCATTACAACAGAACCCAGGTTACTAAAATTTTACAGATTAATTAGTTAGTTTTTTTTTGAGTTAGTTCCCCCTTCAAAAATGGGCAGGTTAATTCGCCTGTCCATTTTTATTAAAAATCAATGAACAATTCCCTTAGGGATAGTATATTTAACAGCAGAATTAAAATGATCAAAATCTTCCATATAATACCAAGAAACATTTGGGGCCTATTTTTAGGGATGCTAATACTGTCATCCTGTTCCAGCCCACAAACGGAGCATTATTATTTGGTGCTGGGAAATAAAGCAAACGAGGTAGAAATAAGTACTGCCGAAGATTTAAAGTCAGACCTATCAAAAGTGCTTGAACTGGAAGGCCGTATAATTTCCGATATTGATAATATTCCAAAAGGCACACCTACATTTATTTTGGGCACTCCCAAATCCAATAGTCTTATAGCCAGCTTGGTTAAAAAGAAAGCCATAATTCTTTCTGAAGATAATCCGGGACCAAGGGGAGGCATATGGCACAAAACAAAATTGAAAAATAAGCAGGAGGCCATTGTTCTCGCCGGATCGGATGTACAAGGTTTTCAGTACGCCGTATACGACTATTCCAAAGAAATTTTGGGTATTGACCCTCTTGAATATTGGACAGGAAAGAAAGCTTTAAAGAAAACGAACTTGGATTTGGTCAATTTTGAAAATCGAAGAATTGCGCCTCCCAAAGTTCCCATTCTATGCTATTTCGAAAACGACGTGGATGAACTGGCCAACTACAGAGGCAAATTATTGGAGTACGACTGGGAAAGCTATACCCAAATGATTAACTCCCTTGTTAGATTACGCTACAACGCCATCCAGTTTTTTGATATGTTGGGACGACCAGAATTTTTTATCCGTCCGGAATACAAAGAGCTTAATCCCAATTATCAAATAGACATAGAATATCTGGATAAGATGATCGATTATGCCCATCAAAAAGGAATGAAAGTTCAGATAGATTTCGCTTTGGGATATCAAATACATCCCATGTCCGAGGACAAGGCTACCTGTTGGAGGGATTATAAAGAGGAGTGGGTAAAGGCTTGGAAGTATTATTTGGAGGAAACTCCTCTAAAAAAAACAGACATATTTATTCTAAGGCCTAGGCACCAAGTCTGGGATTGGGAATATGAAAGTACTTGTGGCGAGAATAAAATAGAGGTGTTCAATGATGTGTATAAGGTGTTTGGCGAATTGGTGGATCAATATAAACCCAATGCAGATAAGGTATTGATCTGTTATTCCGATGGCATGGAGATGTGGAACGACGGATTTAGACCTCCAAAAGATTGGATAGTGGCATGGTCCGATGATGGTTTTGGCGATTTTGAACATTTGCCCAACACTACTGATGGCTACAATTTTGGAACTTATATGCATGCCGGTTTTTGGTTGAACCACACAGTACATAACCCATATCCTGAAACTGTGGAAACCGTAATGAAAAATATGTTCCAAGATTATGATGCTGATAAATATTGCTTGGTGAACGGACAGAATTTTAGACCATTCCTACTTAATCTAGAAGCCTATAGTGCCGTTTGTCAGGATCCCGACAGTTTTGATTATGACGATTTCTATAAGCAATGGGCCAAAAGATATTTCAAGGAAAATCAACGTGAATCTGCCATATCCTCCATGAAATTGTTACATGAAGCGCAAGAAGGAAGGATTGGATACGTTCAGCATTTATGGGAAATACGGGAGTCTATTTCATACCTGTCGGACTCCCCAATAGAAAGACCTGGGAAGACTCCAGTGCCACATGATTTTAAAAGAGTTGAAAATGACCTGGAACATGTGAAAAAAACTCAGAATTATATTCAACAATCCCTGGAGACCGCTGAAAAAGGACTGGATAAAAAAGATTTGGAAGCTGATTTCTATTACTCATATGTCTATCTGCCAGCACTACTTTACAACGACCTAATCTCGTTTGAAGCTTCATTACATAATATGGCATTGTTGAAAAAACAATATGAGGATACTGGAAAAAAAATATACATAAAACAAGCCTTGGACCTATGGCCTGAGATAAATCAAAAATTAGAGGTCATTTATCAAAACAGGAACTCTGGGGATAAGGAGGAAAAGTGGGCCAATTGGTATTCCCCAGAAATCCGCAGACCCAATAATGGCTTTCCTACTATAGACATGCTAACCACAATTAAATTAAGTTTAGAGGATAAATTATAAAAGTGTACAAATGAAAAAACTATATTCGGGACTTCTTATAGGATTACTTACGGCAACAATTAACTACTCCTGTAAAACAGAACAAGCACCTTCGCAAAATCTAGCGCCAAATACCGCATCACCTGTAGATCTGGTTTATCCACATCTCGATTCCGAAAACTCCAGATGGTTCTTTTTTTCCTCGGCCTCAAGACCTTTTGGTATGGTGAATTTAAGTCCAGACACAGAAATTAAGGGTGCCTGGGGTAGTGGATATAGATACAAAACGGATACCATTAAAGGATTTAGCCATGTACACGGTTGGCAGATTTCAGGGCTTTCCGTAATGCCGGTAAGCATTACCCCCGAAAACGAGACTGCGATATACAAAGATTTTTATTCCAAATTTAATCACGATGCAGAAAAGGTTTCACCTGGCTATCACTATGTCGAAATGGAACGCCAAGGAATAACCGCGGAGCTCACCAGTACCAAAAGGGTCGGGTTCCACAAATACTCCTTTCCCACCAACGGAAGTCCGGCAATACTATTTAACCTTAACACCCTTTTGGGTCCTAATGGAAATGTAAATGGGACCTTAGAGAAAATTGGAAACAAAACTCTTTCCGGAGAGCTGGAAATGACCCCAACCCATAGGCGCCCAAAACCCTTCAAACTCTTTTTTAAAATAGAATTGAACTCGGAAATCAGCGCTATTGCTCAAGACCCAGAAACCGGTAATTATTTGGTTTTTACAGATGAAAACAACCGGGATGTCTTAATGAAAGCCGCTATATCGTATACTTCCACTGCAAATGCCACTAACAATATGAATTCGGAATTGAACCATTGGGATTTTCAAAAGGTGGTGGACGATTCCAAAGCGGAATGGAATGGCTTTCTTGGCAGAATCAAAATTGAAGGAGGTTCGGAAACACAACAACGCCGATTTTACACAGACTTATGGCACGCCTTGCAAGGCCGTAGGGTAATAAGTGATATTAATGGGGCCTATCCCGATAATACCGGAGATAACTTCAGAATAGGACAAATACCTTTTAATACAGAAGGAAAACCAAAGTTCAACCATTATAATTCCGATTCCTTTTGGGGTGCCCAATGGACCATAAATACGCTTTGGGGCTTGGTCTACCCTGATATTATGGAAGATTTTGTTCATTCCCTTATTCAATATTATCAAGACGGTGGCTTAGTTCCACGGGGGCCTTCAGGAGGCAATTACACCTATGTTATGACCGGGGCATCATCCACACCGTTTATTGTCAGCGCTATACAGAAAGGTATAGTTACGGAAAATTTGGAGGATATATATCAGGCATTAAAGAAAAACCATATGCCAGGAGGGATTATGGAAAAGGCCGGTTATGAGCACAAAACCGCCCTAGGCGGGGGATTCAAGTACTATTTAAAGAACGGATACGTACCTTATCCGATACCAGAAGGTAACTTTGGTGGACATCAGGATGGAGCCAGCCTTACCATGGAGTACGCTTACCAAGACTGGACTTTGGCACAATTGGCTAAAAAACTAGGGCACAAGGAAGACTATGATATGTTTCTGCGGCGTTCTGAAAATTTCAAAAATGTGTTCGACAAAAGCTCGGGCTGGATGAGACCTAAGGATGTGGATGGGGTTTGGTACAAAGATTTTGACCCATACGAACACCAACACGGATTCATTGAATCTAACGGAGCACAATCTACTTGGTTTGTACCCCATAACCTTGGAGGTCTGGCAGAACTGATGGGAGGTAAGGAAAAAGCAGTGGACAAGTTGAACGCACAATTTGAGACCGCTGAAAAATTGGGGTTTGCAGCGGGCAATTCGCATGCACAGGAATTACACCCGGAATATAGGCGCGTTCCTATAAACTATGGAAATCAACCGTCCATCCAAACAGCATTTGTATTTAATAAGTTAGATAGGCCGGATCTAACACAATATTGGTCCAGAAAGGTTGTAGGCAAGGTTTTTGGTGGACTTTCTCCTGCAACTGGCTATAATGGCGATGAAGATCAAGGACTTATGGGAAGTTTGGCCGTATTAATGAAAATAGGGCTTTTTCAAATGAACGGAGGAACGGAAAATGATCCTACTTATGAGTTGGGCAGTCCAATTTTTGATAGGGTAGAGGTTAGCCTTCATCCCGATTATTTTGCTGGAAAATCATTTTCCATAGAGGCTAAAAATAATGGGCAGGAACAATGGGCAATTAAAAATGCCAAATGGAACCAAAAGGCTTTAAATGACTATTCCATTAAGCATTCGCAATTAGTGAAAGGCGGAGAACTAGAATTGGAACTAGGGGGGGAGTAAGCCTTCCTAGTTCTGATACGGCACAAATTTAAAAAAGCTTCAAATGTAGTGGCCAAAGCGTATGGTTCTTAAATACCGTATCTTGCAATAAATTAAAATCGTTTCCCATTGAAAGGCATCATTAGCCATATTATCCTTTATATTGTTTCAATTTGGGGTCTGTTTTCGCAGACCATCCAGTTTGAACATTATAATGATGCCAATGGCCTTTCGCACAATTCTGTAAGACATATTGTCCAAGATAAAAATGGTTTTCTATGGTTGGGTACTTTTTCTGGTCTAAATAGATTCGACGGTTATCAGTTTAAATCCTTTTTGAGTTCCTCCTCGGTTTCCAATACCATCCCAAATGATGATATTACCGCATTGGAATTGGACGAAGAAACCAATAACCTGTGGATAGGTACGCGTAATGGACTTACTTTATTGGACATTGATACCCAAAAATTTACTACTTTTTTACCAAACCCTAAGGATAGCAATAGTTTGCAAGACGAAGAAATAAGGTCTGTGCATATAGATCGATTTAAACAAATTTGGGTAGGCACCAAGAATAATGGACTTTTTGTATACCATCAGGACCAAAAAATATTTGAAAAAATAGAATTGCAAGGGTTCCATTACATTAAAGAAATCTACGAGGATTCCAAGGGCCATTTATGGATAGGTAGTTACGAAACCGCGGGCCTAGCCAAAATTACTTTGGATAGCCTAGGAAGCCCTGTAAAAATAGACACATACACCTTAAATGTTCCTGATTCAATTGAATTAAACCCCTATGTAAATTTCATCTATGAAAATGGCGATCTTGATATTTTTGTGGGCACTAGAAGAGGACTTTACAAATTCAGCAAGGAAAACAATGAATTTACTAACCTGTATATAGAAAATGTAAAGACAAGGGACAAACTTGGCCCGTATTTTATCTCCATCGCCAGAGCTCCTGACGGCAAGTATTGGTTGGGTACCTTAGGTGGTATTTTGGTAGTGGAGAATCTTGAGGATATCACAAATAAAAAATACGCTTGGTATTATTCCGAATTGTCCAACAGTGACTCCCTAATAGATGATCTAGTCTATGAGCTTTATTTTGATGAATTGGGCTTGTTATGGATCGGTACGGAAAACGGATTGGATAAGTATGACCCATTTAGCAATCAATTTAGAGTAAACAAAGGCATATCCAAATATCTGGATAACCAAGTACCTCGAATACGTGGCTTTTCCAAAACTTTTGACGATAATGTTATTGTGGCTACTAGGCACAACGGGTTATTTATTGTCCAAGATGACAATTCCTGTTCTTCCTGCCAAAGTGTTCTACCATTATACCAAATTAACCATGACATTGCCAGTATATATTCTATAAATGGAAAAATATTCTACTGCGGACTTTGGAACGGGAAAATATTGATCTACGATTATCCAGCCAACACTTCCGAAGTCATTGACATTGGTTTTGGCCCCAACCCTATATTGGCATTTGCCAACCTTGGAAACAACAACTTGGCTATTGGCTCGCATGGAGAGGGCTCTATTATTCTAAATACTGAACAAAACCAACCTGAAAAGTCCGAGGGTGTGCTTCTCTCTTCCCGCGAAATAAACCAGATTGCTGTAGACTCTCTCGGGACCCTTTGGTACGCTACGCAGACAGGAATCTTAAAATATGATCCCCTAACCAATAAGGCTAAAGCTTACAATCCAAAATTAGGAGGTAAAACAGGCTTGTCCCATGGAAACGTAAGTGACCTAGTAATAGACCCTTCAGGTAACATTTGGGCGGCCACTAGAAAAGGCCTGGACCACTACGATCCAAGTTTGGATGATTTTATACCTGTAATAGAACCCAAAGATTTAAATGGTACCTGGATAACGAATGCTGTAACGGACAATATTGGCAATTTGTGGCTAAACATGAATAATAACCGTTTGGCCAGGTACAATACGGTTTCGAAGGAACTAAACATGTACTATACGGATAGTGGAAATAGATTGGATATTTTTAGTTCAAGAGGTTTTTATTACGCTAGCGATGACCGCATGTATCTGGCAGGTAAAGACGGAATTATAAGCTTTTCTCCAAAAAACCTAAAGGACAACGACAAGTCGCCTCCGCCAGTAATTACCAATATTCGAATACAGAATAATGAAATAGAGATAGGAGATGTGCTAAATAATCAATTAGTTCTTAAAGAGGATATTAACAATGGGCGGACATTGATACTTGAACATGATAACAAAAATTTTTCCCTAACCTTCTCACATCCATCCTATACTAATGAACGTTTCAATAAATACAGCTATAGACTACTGGGTTTTGATAATCAATGGACCACAGTAGACATTAGACAACGCACCGTACAATATACCAATCTTTTTTTTGGAGATTATGTTTTTGAAGTAAAAGCAATGAACAGTCATGGTATCTGGAGTCCCGTTTCTACCTATGACATAGAAATACTTCCTCCATTCTGGTTAACCTATAAAGCACTCTTACTGGATTTATTAGTTATTTCTGTAGTGTTCTATTTTGTTAGAAAACAAATTAAGGCAAGACTAATTCTAAAACAAGAGCTGTTGTTGGAAAAGGTAAAAAGGGAGCGAGATGAAAAACTAAACAATGAAAAACTTAAATTTTTCACCAATATATCGCACGAGTTGAGAACCCCTTTGACCCTTATATTAGGCCCCGCAAAACAATTGATAGAGGAGGGAAAAGAATCTGGCAACCAATTCCAACAAAGCAGGTTCAATCTAATCCACCAAAATGCCAACAGACTTTTAAATCTTGTGAATCAAGTACTGGATTTTCGTAGGGCACAATCGGGCGAATTACAGTTGAAAGTCACTAAAACCAATATTTTTCAACGAACTACCAATACCTTTAGATCTTTTCAAGAACTGGCAGATGATAAGAAAATCAACTTTAATATTGTCTGCGACAATCAAGATATAGAAGGTTATTTAGACTGGGACAAGTATGATAAGATACTGTACAATTTGCTGTCCAATGCATTGAAATTTACCCACAAATATGGACACGTAGACCTATTTGTAAATACGCGTCAGGAGAACAACGGGCAACAATTAATTGTTGAAGTTAGCGACGATGGTATTGGTATCCCTAAAGAGAGTCAAGCAAAGATATTTTCAAGATTTTTTCAAGCCTCCAATAGTAAGGAAAATAATACCGGATCCGGTATTGGTTTGTCCCTGGTAAAGGCATTGGTGGAATTGCATAAAGGAACTATAGAGGTAGTGAGTGAGTTGGAAAAAGGAAGTACTTTCACATTAAAAATTCCAATTTCCAAGAAAGCCTATTCAGACGATGAAATTTTTGAGGTGGTAAAGCCCGATACTCCTGAGGAATCCCCTCAACTAATAACAGCTAAAAAGATAATTCAAAGTACCCACCTAAAAGAAAGGATACTAATTATTGAGGACAATGTTGAATTGCGAAATTATTTAGTGGAGTACCTTTCGGACCATTACAAGGTTTTTGAAGCGGAAAATGGTAAAGTGGGCCTTGATCAATGTAGAAAAGTAAAACCCGTACTATGCATAGCCGATATTATGATGCCAGAAATGGATGGGCTGGAATTCTGTAAAATTTTAAAGAACGATGACGATATAAGTCATGTCCCTGTTATTTTATTGACAGCACTTTCGGATAGTGATGATAAAATTCGAGGTTATAGTAGTGGTGCCGATGGGTATTTGGTAAAGCCCTTTGAACCTTCCTTGCTAAAAACGAGAATTGAGAACATCATCAAATCACGTATGGAGCTGAAAAATAAATTTTCAGGGGAAGTGGAAAGTGAGGTTACCACTTTGACACACTCGCCCGCTGATGAACTTTTTATGGAGAAACTCACACAATTGATCGAAGATGATATGGGTAACCTGGAGCTTAACACCTCCTTTTTGTGTCATGAATTAGGCATGAGCTCTTCCAAATTATACAGAAAAATTAAGGAGATAACAGATTTGGCTCCAAATGAATTTATTAGAACCATTAGGCTTAAAAAGGCGGCACATTTGCTAAATACCAAAAGGTATAATGTCAGTGAGGTAACTGTCCTGGTCGGATTTAACGATCCTTTGTATTTTAGTAGATGTTTTAAAAAGCAATTTGGTTACCCTCCAAGTAATCTCATCAAGTAAAGTTGTCAAATATTTACACAGTGCCGAGTTTCCAGATAATTCCCTTCCATAACAGAAACATATCTAAACTCTGGGATAAGTTTAAGTAATATTGCTATATTTAGTCCTCAAATAATTTACGTTTAAATCCATTAGTAATATGAATTCCAAGACTATTTTCCTTTTCCTATTTTCTATTGCTTTTTCATTCCAAATAGGTGCACAAAACAAACATATTAGTACTCCTCCTGAGGTTTCTCCTATGCCCATGAAGGCAGAAATGACGGAAATATGGGAGCCAGAAGTAAGCGTAGTGACCCCGGCAAAAACATTGGGAGATGCCCCTTCGGATGCTATTATTTTATTTGATGGCACAAACTTGGATCAATGGGTAAAACAAAAGGACAATACCCAACCAGCTCCCTGGAAAATTGTAGACAACGACTATATGGAAGTGGTACCAGGTTCTGGAGGTATAAGTACCAGGATGAAATTTGGTGATTGCCAGGTCCATATAGAATTTAGCGCTCCGGATGTGGTTGAAGGTTCAAGCCAGGGTAGAGGCAATAGCGGATTATTTTTGCAGAACAGATATGAATTGCAAATATTGGATTCATACAATAATCGTACCTATAGAAACGGACAGGCCGGCAGTATATATAAAGATCATGCACCCTTGGTAAATGCCATGCGCCGTCCATTGGAATGGAACACTTACGACGTAATCTATACAGCCCCAAGATTTAAAAAAGATGGCCGCTTGGATGCCAAGGCAAAGATTACCGTGCTGCACAACGGTGTTCTAATACAAAATAACGTAGAGATTAGTGGTAACACCTATTATATTGGTTTGCATGATTACCCATCTGCCCATGGGGACGATGTACTTTCTCTTCAGGACCACGGCAACAAAACACAATTCAAGAACATCTGGGTAAGACCCTTGTAAGTCTGGACTACCTTGAGCTAAAATAAAATGCCGAAGGAAATTGATCCTTCGGCATTTAATATTTAAGATTTAATCGTCCTTATTAATACGTTACGTAATCCACAATTTCCAGTCCGTATCCTACAAGCCCTACTCTTTTAGTTTGGGTAGAATTGGATAACAGCCTTATTTTGGCAATATCCAAATCGTGCAAAATTTGGGCACCAACGCCAAAATCCTTGGCGTCCATATCCACTTTAGGGGCCTTGTATATTCCTTGTTTTTGCAACTCCTTCAGTTCCCCCAATCGGCCCAAAAGGTTCAAAGATTCGGTTTCCTGATTTATAAAGACTATTGCCCCTTTGCCTTCTTCATTGATGGCATTGAACATGTCCTCCAATTTTTTGTCCGGATTGTTGGTTAG
Source organism: Arenibacter algicola (assembly GCF_018860365.1). Classification (GTDB taxonomy): domain Bacteria; phylum Bacteroidota; class Bacteroidia; order Flavobacteriales; family Flavobacteriaceae; genus Arenibacter; species Arenibacter algicola_B. Next base: position 482,115 of record NZ_JAHKPO010000014.1, on the reverse strand, counting down.
GGTGCCTAATATGTCATTGTTGATCAAAGTAGAATTTATACGGGTAAGCACCTTTTCATCTTTTTTCCAGGTTCCCTTGGTCAAAGCTATATGAACTTGATTATTGGTGGTCTGTTGGTATGCCCTCAGTCTAAATTCGCCAAACCTGGTAACAATATTAAAATCTTCCTTTTTACGGATCAGGCTATCATGTTCCATACGATAGGCTATCAAGGCTTCGATAGACACAATTTTTAGATCAAATGTCTTGGCTACTTTTACCAATTGGGGCAATCTGGCCATAGATCCATCCTCGTTCATGATCTCAACGATGACCCCGGCAGGTTTTAGTCCGGCCAAACGGGCAAAATCAATGGCCGCTTCGGTATGTCCCGTTCTTCTTAATACACCACCTTCTTTGGCTACAAGGGGAAATATATGCCCCGGCCTTCCCAAATCATGGGCCTTAATACTTATATCTGTCAGCGCCTTAACGGTACTTGCACGATCTGCGGCAGAAATACCTGTGGTAACACCATGACCCCTTAAATCTACAGAAACGGTGAAGGCGGTTTCCATAGGATCAGTATTGTTATGGACCATCATGTGAAGACCCAATTCCTTACATCTACCTTCCGTGAGCGGTGCACAGATCAACCCTCTACCATGGGTAGCCATAAAGTTGATCAATTCTGGAGTGGCCAATTCTGCAGCTGCCAAGAAATCCCCTTCATTTTCCCTATTTTCATCATCCACTACAATAATTACCTTGCCTTGCCTTATATCCTCAATAGCTTCCTCAATGGTATTTAGCGTAATAGCCTTTTCAACTTTTGTTGTCATGTCACTGCAATTTTATCTTTCTTCTTAAATACGCCCTTAAAATAATCCAAAATACTCCCAAAGGACATTAATCCTTTGTCTGCCGTTGCCCTTCTGGTTAGAAAAACACCTAAAGGTAACATTATAAATGTAGATAGCCATGCACCTATAATAGGATTAATATTCCCCTCCTTGGCATAATTCCCGGCAAATACACCTATAAAGTAATAGGTTAGGAATAGAACAATTGCGATAACCATAGGCAAACCTAAACCTCCTTTTCTTATAATGGCACCCAATGGGGCCCCAACAAAGAACAAAATAATACAGGATAATGCCAATGCATATTTTTTGTGGAGCGATAAAATGTGAAGACGATATATCTTATACTTTATTTGAAGCTCATTTTTCTTTCCCTGAATACTTGTTATAATATTGGAAGTGGCACTTTTTGCAGAACTTAATATCTGTGTCTGGTGCCAGGAAGGAAAGAGGGCCAATATACTATCGGTATCCTTCTTGGTACCCAAAGAATCCATTTCTTTCTTTTTCTTGTCAATATTAACTTGGCTTAAAGAATCGGGCTTTTTCAAGGGCACGAAAGCACCCATTCTTCCAACGATATTCTTAGAAAAAGCAGTTACCAATTTTACATTGTCCTCTTTTAGGGAATCTATATCCTTGGTTAAGCGGGAAATATTTTTCATCTTATCCGTACTTACATCCCGCTCCTCATCCAAATCTACGTCGTTAAGGTCCGAAAGATCCTTGTTTATGGTATAAGTCTTAAAATTGGCCTTGGTAAAAGGATTTTTCTTCTTCTCCTTGTTATTTTTAGTGGTCACGTCCCAGTAATAATGCCCATCCTTTAATACCAACTGCAGAATGTCCGATTCCTCACTACTAATAAGCTCTCCTGATTTGGCCTTGATAACAGTGGTATTGACCTTTGTTTTGGATTTTTCATGGATAATGACATTTTCCAAGAATCGATCATTTTCCCCATATTTACGGTCTACCTTCATGTTCATTTCCGTACCTTCCAAATCACTAAAAACTCCCTCCGAAATAATCGCCGCGGGTTTAACCTTGGCAATATTCCTTCTTAAATTGTATATTTTTTGTTCTGAAATTGGAATAATATTATTGGCAAAATAAAAAGTGACCCCCCCTAAAAACGTAACAAAAACAATGAGGGGCAACATGGCCCTCTGTAAGGAAATACCAGAGGCCTTCATGGCCGCAAATTCATAATTCTCCGCAAAGGAACCAAAGGTAAGTATGGAAGAAAGCAATACCGTCAAGGGAATTACCCGTTCCATTAGATTGGGCATAAGGTAAAACAGGAATTTTCCAATTATGAAAATATCCAATCCCTTTCCCGCAAAATCATCAATAAACAACCAGATCGTTTGAAATACGAAGATAAACATCAGTATTACGAACGAACTGAAAAAATTAAAGAGGAACCTCGATAATATATATCGGTCTAGAATTCTCAATGTCTAATTTCTTATGATGTAGTACCCATCATTTTTATACTTGTTCTCGTCAAAAGTAAATAAGGTTTTGGACAAGGGCTGGTCTATTTTAAAAGAATTAACAGTAATGGTTGTTTTTGTACCGTTCTTCCCCGTTTCAATAAGCTTGTAGATATGCTTGGTCTCCACATCTATGCCCAACAGAATAGATTTGATTTCTGAATTGGTATCGATGGGTGTCAACTTCACAAACTGTATTTTTCTTCCTTGGATATTTTGCAGAATATCCCAGTCATAGTTATGTCCCTGCTTGTAGAAGGTAAGCATTTTAGATGGCGTAATGGTGTTTTCATCATCCAATTTTTCTTCAATGGTCACCTCTTCATTTTCTGGAACAACGGTATAAACCTTTTTCCCATCATATATTTGCTTGGAGCCCAAATAATTGAATAAATACTTATCACCCTGCATAGTTACATCCCCTCTTGTTTCGGTGTTTATGTTGGCCTCCTCGTTATTAAGACTATATTTAAAGTCTACAAAAATATTGTCGTAACTTTTTACCTTATTATATACTTCATCCAACAAAGTTTTGGCCTTCGCAGAGTTTTGGGCCATAGATACTGAAGTAGTTAATACCAATAATATAATAGATAATTTAATTTTCATTTTCTTTTATTTAAAATTTTAACGGTGCCTTCTATGCACTTTCATTGCTTAAAAGTTGATCCAAGGCATAAATATCAGGTACCAATACCTGACGAGCCTTACTACCTTCAAAAGGACCAACAATACCTGCCGCTTCCAACTGATCTATAATTCTCCCGGCCCTATTGTATCCCAATTTCAACTTTCGCTGTATCAAGGAGGCCGAACCCTGTTGTGCTATTACAATTACTTCTGCCGCTTCCCTGAACATGGCATCACGGTCAGATATATTATAATCAATACTTGTGCCAGAATCATCATTTCCTGAGTATTCCGGAAGTAAATGCGCATCTGGATAAGCCCTTTGCGAACCTATAAATTCAGTAATCTTAGCAACCTCTGGGGTATCCACAAAAGCACACTGAATTCTGGTAACATCATTGCCCTGTGTAAATAACATATCCCCACGACCAATCAATTGATCGGCACCTTGGGTATCCAGAATGGTCCTCGAATCTATTTTTGAGGTAACCCTAAAAGCTATCCTAGCTGGGAAGTTGGCTTTTATAATCCCTGTAATTACATTAACCGAAGGTCTCTGGGTTGCAATGATCAAGTGAATCCCAATAGCCCTGGCCAATTGTGCCAATCTGGCAATAGGGGTTTCCACTTCCTTACCGGCGGTCATGATCAGATCGGCAAACTCGTCTATGACCAACACTATATAAGGTAAGAACATGTGCCCATCATTGGGGTTCAGTTTCCGCGCCTTAAACTTGGCGTTGTACTCCTTTATATTACGAACCATGGCCACCTTTAACAACTCGTAACGGTTGTCCATTTCTATACAAAGCGAATTTAAGGTGTTGATTACCTTATTATTATCCGTAATAATAGCTTCTTCGGAATCAGGTAACTTGGCCAGATAATGCCTTTCAATCTTATTGAATAGCGTAAGTTCCACCTTTTTGGGATCTATAAGAACAAACTTAACCTCTGCTGGATGCTTTTTATAGAGCAAAGAGGTCAATACTGCATTTAGACCAACAGATTTCCCTTGTCCAGTGGCTCCTGCCATCAATAAATGGGGCATTTTAGCCAAATCTACTACAAAAGTTTCATTGCTAATGGTTTTTCCAAAAGCAATGGGCAATTGCATTTCCGCCTTCTGAAATTTACTGGAGGCGATAACGGAACGCATGGATACGATAGTGGCATTTTTATTGGGTACTTCTATACCAATGGTTCCCTTTCCGGGTATAGGAGCAATAATCCTAATGCCAAGTGCCGCCAAGGACAGGGCTATATCATCCTCAAGATTTTTTATTTTTGAAATTCGCACCCCGGCGTCAGGTACAATCTCATATAGTGTAACCGTGGGACCAATGGTAGCCTTAATCTGAGCAATACCAATTTTATAGTTCTTTAGGGTCTCAACAATTTTATTCTTATTCTCCTCCAGCTCCTCCTGGTTGATGGTAATACCACCCGTGGCACCATGCTGATCCAAAAGATCCAATGGGGGAAACTTAAAATTGCCCAATTCCAATGTAGGGTCAAATTCACCGAAATCCTCCACCAACTTATCCGAAATATTGTCCGATTCCTCTTTCTCTTCCTTAATTTTTTCCACTTCCATGGCAATAGTATCCTCTTCTGGACCCACCTTTACTTCAAACTCCTCGTCATTGTCCTCTTTTGCCAAAACGGGGATATCTTTCTTATGGGTGTAGGTGTCTATTACCACTGGGGTTTCTTCCTTTTCATCTTCCTCCGTAAATAAAATATCGTTCTCCCTGTCACTGTTATCAACCTTGGCAGCCTTACCGTTTTTAAATTCGGTAGCCAAAGATTTTCCTTTGTCGTTTATATAAGCAACTGCCTTGTCCGGTGAAAATTGGAACAACCTTACCAAAATAACGATCAAACCAAAAAGTAATAAAAGAAAGACCCCGACTTTCCCTCCATAATCCTGAAGAAAATCGTTCATCTCGTACCCGACCATACCACCTAACAACGGTTTTCCAGATGCAAAGAAGCCCAGGGCAACAGAGAACCAGATTATAAATACCAAGCCCCATATCCATTTTCGGAGCAGCCCTTGTTTCTGCATGCTCAAAAACATGTACAGCCCAGTTGTAAAAAGTAGAAAAGTAAATATGATTGAAGAAACACCAAATCCTTTATAGAGCACAAAATGACTTACGTTGGCTCCAAATTTGTTCAATAAATTTCTAGCCTGTTCATTCCTGTTTGCAAATTCTGTCAGTAAGCTTTGATCGTCTTGCCAGGTAAAATAAAAGGAGACAAAAGAAAAGAACAGCGCTATACTTAAAAGCATTAACAACCCCCCAAAAATAATTTTGTTCTGTTGCGATAGTTTTAAGGAAAAGCCTTTTTTAGTGGGTGTTGACTTTGGTTTTTTTACCTTTTTTGCCATTAAATCTTAAATTCTGGTGGCTAAATTACAAATTTACTTATGAACTCATTAGAACTTTTCCGATTGAAATAGCATTTTACGGAAACTCTGTACAAGCACGATAGGGAATAAGGTGCAACTAATAAATCTTATAAGAGTTTAGGAATATAGATGATAAGGCCTATAATGGATGCAGCAATGGATACCAACATGACCGCACCGGCGGAAATATCCTTAATAAACCCAATTTTTTCATCAAATTCGGGCTGGACAAAATCCGCAATTTTTTCCACGGCCGTGTTTAATCCCTCTATTCCCAGGACCAATCCAATTGCCAGAATTTGAAGGATCCATTCCGTGTTGGAAATTTCAAAATAGAATCCAGCAGCAGTCATCACCAAGGTAATAAAAACCTGTATCTTGATACTGGATTCTGTTCTTATTAAGAGTAATGCTCCCTTTAAAGCGAAACCAACACTCTTTATTCTATTCACCAAGAAGCTTTCCTTAGGCATCCATCAAGGCTTCTAATGCCGCTTTGTAATTGGGCTCGTCAACGGTTTCTGCAACCTGCTCGGTATAAATAACCTTTCCTTCCTCGTTCAATACAACCACTGCCCTAGAATGAAGGGATTGAAGTGGTCCGTCCGAAAACTCCAAGCCATAGGCCTTTCCGAAGTTACCGTCCTTGAAATCGGACAACATTTCTACATTTTCTATTCCTTCGGCACCACAAAAACGACCTTGGGCAAAGGGAAGGTCTTTGGAAACACATAAAACCTTAGTGTTCTCCAATTCGGCAGCTTCCTTATTGAATTGCCTTACAGATTGGGCACATGTACCCGTATCCACACTGGGGAAAATATTTAATACCACTTTTACACCTTTGTAATCGTCCAAATGTGCATTGGACAAGTCTCCCTTGGTCAAAGAAAATGCGGGGGCTTTACTTCCTGCTTTAGGTAGTGTTCCTATAGTGTTTATGGGGTTTCCTTTAAGTGTTACTGTTGCCATGATTATTTTTTTAAATTTTGCGTGAAAATAAAAAATATATGATTGATATGTTAGGAATAATGGATAAAAAAGTAGGATTACAAAAAGCCTAGTCCAGAGGGTAAACTAAAAGAAAATCCCTCTAACCAATGAGTTGCACAGTGGAATAGAGGGATTAACCGCAATTGGTCTGATGGATTCCTTTACAATTATTTGTCTATAGAACCAACTACCCGTTGCATAAATTCGTTCAAGGCCTCTTTTTGGGGCTTACCTTCTTTAATGGATTTTTGTACCTCCAAGGCTCCGTATAGATTGGAAATCAATTCACCAATAACATCCAATTCCTCATCTTTTAATGAAGACACTTCGGTGATGGACTCCAATGTTTCTATGGTTTCCAATACATAATCCTCATCATTTTCAGCTATAAAGCTCGTAAGGTGTTTAATTACTGGTAATTTCACTGATCAAATCTTTTAAAACTTCATACTTATTGGTCTGTACCTGATTCTTGAATTCACCATCGCTAAAAATGGCAAAAGTGGGAAGATTGTCCACGTTGGCCAACTTTCTGGATTCAGGAAATTTCTCTGCATCTGCAAGAACAAAGGTAATATCCTCGTTAATGGAGGCCTCTTTTTTAAACTTGGGCTTCATTATTCTACAGTTGCCACACCAGGTAGCCGAATATTGAACAACCACATTTTTATTTTGATCAATAATCTCTTTCAGATTATCATTTTCCAATTCAACTATCATAAATTCTAAATTTAATTTTATAAAAAAGGAGTCAATTCAAAATATAAATTGACTCCTTATATTTAATTTCTGAATTTAGTTTGCGTGTGCAGACAAATAACTGGCAACACCATTCCTATCTGCGGTCATAGCATCTTTACCTTCTTCCCAGTTGGCAGGACAAACCTCTCCTTTTTCTTGAACGTGGGTATAGGCGTCTATCAATCGTAAATATTCGTTTACATTCCTACCCAAAGGCATATGATTAATTCCTTCATGGAATACGGTACCTTCCTCATCTATCAAATAGGTGGCTCTGTAAGTTACGTTGTCTCCATCTACCATAACAACACCGGTTTCCTCATTATACTGCTCATTGGTTATATCCAATATACCTAAAGTAGAGGCCAGGTTTCTGTTGCTATCTGCAAGAATAGGGTAGGTTACCCCTTCAATACCTCCATTATCCTTAGCTGTATTCAACCAAGCAAAATGAACTTCGGCAGTGTCACAAGAAGCTCCGATAACCAAAGTGTTTCTTTTTTCAAATTCTCCCAAAGCAGCTTGAAAAGCATGCAATTCTGTTGGACAAACAAAAGTGAAGTCTTTTGGATACCAAAACAAGATCACTTTTTTATTGTTTTTTTGAGCTTCCTCCAAAACATTCAATTTGAAAGTGTCGCCCAAATCGTTCATTGCATTAACGCTAAGATTTGGAAATTTTTTACCTACTAAAGTCATATTTATAAATTTTATACTATTAATTTCTGATGTAAAATTACAGCTAAATAAGGCGGATTGCCAGATTCTGGATTTAAAAAACTTATTCCAATATAACTATTGTATATACCTATGCCCATTATGGATTTTACTTGCGAAGTTGCAAAAAAATGAACGGTAAATTTCGCGATATAGCAAAGATGAGAGCTAAAAAATATCAAATTTGTTTTTTGAAAATGGAGCGAGTTTTAAAAAAAATCAATTATTGGTCTATTACCCATTTTGTTATAAGAGGTTTACTCATTACCTGCCCACATATAGTTTGAAAATTGGTCAATTTGATGAAAAATTATGGCAGAAATAATCACACCTAATTATAGAATAATGACTTGTCCATTACGCACTGATCAAGCAGCTGCCGAAGAGGTCTTAAGCTGCCTTATCTTAAGATGTAGTGCTGCAAAGAACAAGGTAGTAAAAGGACTTAACCAATTGAAAATGGCGTACACAAAATATTCTGCAACACCAACACCCAATACGCTCGATTGGTAGGCCCCACAGGTGTTCCATGGAATCAACACCGAAGTTACCGTTCCGGAATCTTCCAAGGTCCGACTCAAATTCTCGGGAGCCAAGCCCTTGTCGTGAAAAGCTTTCTTAAACATTTTACCCGGGATAACAATAGCCAGGTACTGATCACTGGCAATAGCGTTTAATCCAATACAGCTCAATACGGTACTGGCAAATAGCCCAAATACAGAAGATGCAATAGACAATAAGGATTTGGTAATTCGGGCCAACGCCCCAATACCGTCCATTATACCCCCAAATACCATGGCACAGCAAATAAGCAATATGGTCCATATCATACCTTGCATGCCTCCGGCACTGAACAGATCGTTCAACTTTTCGTTTTCCGTGACAATGGCGGTATCAACAAAAATAGCATTGAAAATAGCTGTTACATTGGAATCTGACAGGGTTTTCAATACTTCGGTTTGAAAAAACAGGGCAAACACCCCAGCCAGCCCTACACCAGTCCCCAAGGCAATCAGTGGTTTTGTTTTGAGAAGTATGAGTGCTATTACCACTCCTGGCACTATAAATAAATACGGGCTTATATTAAAGGTATTTTTAATAGTGTCCAATAATGCGCTTACATCCGCACTCCCAGAAGTCTCTATATTGAAGCTGATTACCGTAAAAACAACCAAAGTAATCAATATTGTAGGCACGGTAGTAATGGTCATGTACTTTATATGCGTAAACAAGTCAGTCCCTGCCATGGCGGGTGCCAAATTGGTGGTATCGCTTAAAGGGGACATCTTATCTCCAAAATAAGCCCCTGAAATTACAGCTCCGGCAATCATACCGGGATCAATACCCAATGCAGTTCCAATACCCACAAGTGCTATACCCACAGTTGCTGAAGTAGTCCATGAGCTTCCTGTGGCCACGGAGATTATAGCAGCAATAACCACGGAAGCTGGCAAAAAAATAGAGGGATTCAAAACCTTAAGTCCGTAATAGACCATGGCAGGGATAACACCACTAACCAACCAAGTACCCGCCAATGCCCCTACCAAAAACAAAATCATTATTGGGACAAGAACGCTTTTTAGGTTTTCCAGCACTTCAAGCCACATGGTTTTTAATGAGGTCTTATTAAAAAACCCAACAATAGCACTAATAGCGCCACCGATTAATAAAATAATCTGATTGGAATATTCCCCGAACCATTCCCCATCGGCATAGAAAATATTATAGGCCAACATCATCATCAAAAGAACAACTGGGATAAGGGCTTCCCAGATATTCAATTCCTTGTTTTCTACAATATGTTCATTCTCGGGTCCAGCGGGATTGGTACTCAGGTTCTGCATTTAGAAGCTATTTGTTACTTCGTAATATTACGATTTTGATATCTCTTCTGCAAACCCAATATTACACCTTTACACTTGAAGGTTTTAAAATATTCAATTGGATCAAACAGTCCTTCATAGCCATGTAGGTCCTATCAATATGATCATCCAATCCTATGGAAAATCTAATTAAACCATTGGACAGGCCCATTTCCAATTGTTCTTCCATTGGAATTTCTGAAGAGGTGGATGTTCCCGGTGCACTAAATAAGGTTTTATAAAAACCCAAACTAACCGCCAAATACCCCAAATGTTTCTTCTGCATTAGTTCCATTAGGGCATTGGCCTTCTCCAGAGACCCCACATCCAAAGTCAATAGTCCACCAAAGCCATATTCAGGATTAAATTGTTTTTTCATAACCCCATGCCCAGCATGTGATTGTAACCCAGGATATACTACCCCTAGTCCGTCTTTTTCAAAATTTTCGGCCAAGTACATGGCATTCGTACTATGTTTCTTCATCCTTAAATGCAGCGTTCTCATATTCTTTAAGATGGAAGAAGCCCTTAAACTGTCCAATGTGCTGCCCAACAGCATTCCAGCGCCATTATTCACATCCTTTAGGCCTAAACAGAAATCTTTGGTGCCACAAACCGCTCCGGCCACACAATCGCTAGTACCATTTATAAACTTGGTTAAACTATGGATAACAATATCGGCTCCCAATTTTGCAGGAGAAATGGATAAGGGCGAAAAAGTATTGTCCACCACCAAGGGAATATTATGCTTTTTGGCCAGTTTGGAAAGAGCCTCAATATCTGCCACCTCCAATAAGGGGTTACTGACCGACTCACAATAGATCATTTTTGTTTTTGGGGTTATGGCCATGGCCACTGCGTCCAAATTGGTAGTATCCACAAAAGAAGTTGCAATATTGAATTTCTTTAAAAAGTTCTTCATTAGGGCGTAAGTACCACCATAAATGGTCCTGCTGCTCACAATATGGTCCCCGGCATTGCACAACTGCAATATCACAGCACTAATTGCCCCCATACCACTGGCGGTTACATTGGCCGTTTCCGTGCCCTCCACAGCCGCCAATGCCTCTCCCAAATAAAGGTTGGAAGGGGAGGAGTGCCTACTGTAGAGATAACAGCCTTCCGTATTGCCTTCAAACGTATCGAACATAGTCTTTGCCGATAAAAAAGTATAGGTGGAAGAGTCGGATATAGAGGGATTAACCCCTCCGTATTCTCCAAAATACTGTAAATCCTGTAAATCATCAGATGCCTTAAAATCCATAATAAAATATTTATTTTACTATAAAATTAAGGGTATATCAGTAATTAATCAACCAAATAAAATAAATGTAGATTATAAATCTATATATTACATATTATTTAGTTTATTTTTATACTAGGAAACAAATAATAGCCAAACCAAAGAAAATATATCACCATGAAGTTTGACGAAATAGACATAAAACTATTGGGATTGCTACAAAATGACAGCAAAAAAACCACTAAGGAATATGCCCTTCAATTAAATCTATCGGTTACGGCCGTATACGAACGCATAAAAAGGCTGGAGAAGTTGGGGGTGGTAACCAAATATGTAGCTTTGGTGGATAAAAAGAAGGTAGACAAGGCTTTTACGGTACTTTGCCATATTAAACTGGTGCAGCACATTAAAGAGTATGTACTACAGTTTGAGCGGGAGGTACTTAAATTAAATGAGGTAGCGGAATGTTATCACACCAGCGGGGATTACGACTATATCCTAAAAATATACGTGGCCAACATGGAAGAATATAGGGAATTCATGATCACCAAACTTACGGCCATAAATCATATTGGAAGTACCCAAAGTTCATTCGTTATCAATGAGGTAAAAAGTACTACAGAAGTGTTCATATAATAACATTTGTCCATAAAACGTTCATATCCCAAGGAATATGAATGTTGTCCAAGAATAAAACATTCGTATTTTTGTATTCACATTAATGAAACTAATCTTTTCAATAAAATAATAATATGACCCAATATGATGTAGCCATTATAGGCTCAGGTCCTGGTGGATATGTTGCAGCAATCCGTTGTGCCCAGTTAGGAATGAAGACTGCGATAATAGAAAAATATTCAACTTTGGGCGGTACATGCCTTAATGTAGGGTGTATTCCTTCCAAAGCATTATTGGACTCTTCCCACCATTACGAAGATGCCGTAAAGCATTTTGAAGATCACGGAATTGAAATTCCTGGAGAAATCAAGATCAACCTAGAGAAAATGATCGGGAGAAAACAGGCCGTGGTAGACCAGACCTGTGCTGGGGTAAAGTTTCTTATGGACAAAAATAAAATTGATGTTTATGAGGGCCTAGGGAGTTTTAAGGATGCAACCCACATCAATATAAAAAAGAACGATGGTAAAACAGAGACCATTGAGGCAAAAAATATAATTATTGCCACAGGTTCCAAGCCATCCAGTCTGCCCTTTATTAAATTGGACAAGGAGCGCGTTATTACATCAACAGAAGCCCTAAAACTTAAGGAAATACCCAAACACCTTATAGTGATTGGCGGTGGTGTTATTGGATTGGAATTGGGACAGGTATATAAACGCCTTGGTGCAGAAGTAACAGTCATCGAATATATGGACCGTATTATTCCTGGTATGGACGGAGCACTTTCAAAAGAATTGCTGAAAGTAATGAAGAAGCAGAAGGTGAAATTTAATTTATCCCATAAAGTTAAATCGGTAGAGGCAAAAGGCAAGGAAGTAATTGTAAAAGCTGAGGATAAAAAAGGGGAAGAGATAACTTTTAAAGGAGACTATTGTTTGGTTTCTGTAGGAAGAAAGCCTTATACAGATGTATTAAACATTGAAGCTTCGGGTGTTAAACTGGAAAAGAACGGTACCATTGCCGTAAATGAACACTTACAGACCAATATAACAAATATATACGCCATTGGTGATGTTGTAAGAGGTCCCATGTTGGCGCATAAGGCAGAAGAGGAAGGAAGTTTCGTAGCCGAAATATTAGCCGGACAGAAGCCCCATATTGATTATAACTTAATTCCCGGAGTTGTTTATACATGGCCTGAAGTAGCCGCTGTGGGAAAAACGGAAGAACAACTAAAAGAAGCCGGAGTAGCCTATAAGGTAGGTCAGTTTCCAATGCGTGCCTTGGGACGGGCTAGGGCCAGTATGGATTTGGATGGTTTCGTTAAAATATTGGCGGATAAAGAGACCGATGAAGTTTTGGGAGTACATATGATCGGAGCCCGAATGGCAGATCTTATTGCAGAAGCGGTTACGGCAATGGAATTCAGAGCTTCGGCCGAAGATATTTCCAGAATGAGCCATGCACACCCAACCTTTGCAGAAGCTGTAAAAGAAGCTGCTTTGGCCGCCACCGATAATAGAGCCCTACATGTTTAAATAATTAAACATATTGATAATAAAATAGCCCCGTTAGATTATGTCTAACGGGGCTATTTTATTATAGTAATTCCTTAAATATTATACATCTGGATTCAAATTGTATTTACAACTTGTGGGTACCGTCGCAATAAGGTGGATTCTTGGTAAGTTTACAGGTACATAAATGGGCCCTTTTATCCTCTTCAGCTTCAAAAATTAAAGGGGGTGTGGCATTTTCGGCCTTGTGGGAACCATCACAAAAAGGTTGAACACTACTATGGCTACAGGTACACCACTTATATTTTTTATCCTTCTCCAATTCCACCGCAATTGGTGAAAATTTTTTATTCGTCTCGCTCATCTATATTTTTTGTGCGAAAATAAGCGAAACTCAAGTAGTAAAAAGATGGAACTACTAATTTTTTACCATTCTAAATAAGCGTATCAAAGATAGCTTGGATTTAAGCACGAATGCTTTTAATAGGGGCTGACCTTCCTCGTTCAACCAGGCTTCTCCCTTTTGTTGAACTAACTTAACAGCTGAAGACAATTGCAATTTTATATAAACTTTGTTTCTTTCATATTGTAGCGCCAGCATAGTAGTTGCCACCATAAAGGCCAGAGCACCGGGAATTACTATAGTAGGGGACAAACTGTGGTTCAGGAAGTAATAAAGTCCCAAACCTGTGAAACTTCCGTATAAAATAATATAATGGATCACATAGATAGATAAGGTACTTTGTCCTATCTTAAGTACGCTACTATTGCTCATAAATTTTCTAAACAACATAAATATGGCAAATACCAAGGAGACATCCCCTAATCGTATAAATAGATAGTTATTAAAATAAACTTTCGAAAACACTAACATTCCGGTCCAGTTATACAGCTTTAAAAAGAAGCCTGAGGAATAAAACAAAAGACCAAAGCCCACAATGGTAAAACTAGCAATGGCAACAGGATATAAAAATTTAAAATTCTTGAATCTATTGAACAATACAGACATAAAAGCCCCAATAGCAGCATACCCAAACCATGGTATTATTGTGAACACAGATCCATTGGCCTTGGTCAGGTAATTGGCTATCATCTCCGGCAGATAATGATGGGCGTATTGTTTATAATTTGGTTCCAGCACGAATAAGACCAGGGTAGTGGCCAATAACACTCCAGGGAACAAATATTTATTTCTGGAGCTGGTAAGAAGATAGATACCAATAATCCCCAAAATAGAAAGACCAATACAGTGCAAAACATCTACCAAATAAAAAGAACCATAAATCTGGCCCTTTAACAATCCAAAGAAGTTTAATCTAAGCAAGTAACCTATGGCCAATAACTGCAACCCCCTTTTTATCCCTTTTTTTACCCTTGGGTTATTAAACCCAATCTCATTCCCTTTTATCAGCAAATAAGTAAAAATAAAACCGGAAACCGTAAAAAAGACTGGTGCCGTAACCCCCCTAAAATATTTCCAAACAGAATAAACCGCATTGGAATTATCCCTAAATGCATTATCCAGCAATCCATCCACGAAATGCCCCTGTAGCATCATAAGGATGGCCCATGCCCTCATAGCATCAATAAAATACAATCTCAGGTTGTTATTCCCCATATTAACTTTTATGTACACCCTATATACTTGTAAAACAGTGGCTTTGGATGTTTTCGCGTGCAAAATTATGCAATTTCCTCGCAATTCAATCTATTTTACGGTATTTTCGTTGTGCAAACATTTAAATAATCAAGATGTCCCGTATACTGGCATTTGCCGGAAGCAATTCCAGCACCTCCATCAATTATAAATTAGTAAAATACACCACCTCCCTTTTTATGGATCATGAGGTTGAGCTTATAAATATGGCCGACTATAATTTTCCTGTCTTTAGTGAGGATTTGGAAAGGGAAGAGGGATATTCCGATTTACTGCGAGAGCTAAAAGATAGGATAGTACGTGCCAATGCCTTGATTATTTCTGTAAATGAACACAACAGTAATCCTTCCGCTTTTTTCAAGAATGTATTGGATTGGTTGTCCCGGGTGGACAGGAATTTCTTGGCGGACACAAAGATTTTACTAATGTCCTGTTCTGGAGGCAGAAGGGGAGGCACTGGCTCCTTAGAGGTTGTCAAGGGAATGTTACCTCGATTTGGGGGCGAAATTACAGCTACCTTTTCTTTACCGTCCTTTAATCATACCTTTGACAAGGCCAAGGGTATAACCGACCCTGAGCTTGCCGAAGGCCATAAAAACGCTTTGGAAATATTCTTGTCACAAATTTAAAAGTCTTTGCGAAAAAAGGTTTCATTTACAGTTCCGGACATTGCAGGTTTTAAGCAATCCCTATTACATTGGTCCCAACAATATTATGAGTTTGTTTGGCTGGACAGTAATGGACATAAAAGCAAGTACAGCTCTTTTGATGGTATGCTTGCTGCGGATGCACTAACATCTATAGTAACGGATACCCAAAACGCATTTGAGGATCTAAGCAATTACCAATCCAATACTAAAGATTGGATTTTTGGCTATCTCTCCTACGACTTAAAAAATGATACAGAACAACTTTTTTCCAGCAATCCCGATGGCTTGAACTTTCCTGCGCTGTATTTCTTTCAGCCCAAAAAATTAATAGAAATACAGGGAACAGTGGTCACCTTCCACTACCTAAATATGGTGGCGGATGAAATTGAGGAAGATTTTAATAACATCCTGGAAGGACCTAAACCATTTGCCCCAGAATTGGAAAATCAATCGGATGTCAAAATTAAACTTAGAATATTTAAGGACGAATATTTTAGTCGTGTAAATAAAATGCTGAACCATATCCACAGAGGAGATATATACGAAGCCAACTTCTGTCAAGAATTTTATGCGGAGAATACTAAAATAGATGCTTTAAGGACTTATCTAAAACTCAATTCCATAACCAGGGCACCTTTTTCTGCCTTTTTAAAAATAAACGATAAATACCTATTATCCTCTTCCCCGGAGCGTTACGTTAAAAAACTGGGCAACAAAATTATATCCCAGCCAATTAAGGGCACTGCAAAACGCTCATTGGATAAAAACGAAGACAGGCTATTGGTAGAGGCCTTGGAAAAGGACCAAAAAGAAAGGGCCGAAAATATTATGATTGTGGATTTGGTAAGGAACGATCTATCCAAAAGTGCTTTGAAAGGTTCTGTAAAGGTTGAAGAACTCTGTAAGGTATATTCCTTTGATCAGGTGCACCAGATGATCTCCACTATAACAGCAGAGGTCTCCAGCACCAAAAATCCGGTGGATATTATCAAGGAAACGTTTCCCATGGGCAGTATGACCGGGGCTCCAAAAGTGTCTGCCATGCGGATAATAGAGGAGCTTGAAGCCTCGAAAAGAGGACTCTATTCTGGAACGGTGGGTTATTTTACCCCTGATAACGAATTCGATTTTAACGTGGTCATCCGAAGCATTCTCTATAATAAAACGGCCCAATATGTCTCTTTTTCCGTAGGGAGTGCCATAACTGCCAAGGCAATTCCAGAAAAAGAATACGAGGAATGCCTGCTTAAGGCCAAGGCTATGAGACAGGTACTTGAAAATTAATAGGCCATTTGGTAATATTCAATTTTCAATCTACCTTAAGCGTTTATAAATTTAGGTATACCTAATACTCTATATTTAATAACTATGGATGTAAGAATGCTTGATCTTCATTATAAGAACATCCCCATTAACGCATGGTATTCCAGACCCAAAATAGTTAGAGGTGCCGTGGTACTGGTACATGGTTTTGGCGAACATTCGGGCCGCTACATGTACGATGTGATCCCAAGACTTTTGGAAGAAAATTTGGCCGTATTTTGTTATGACAATATTGGTCATGGAAAATCTGGCGGAAAACGGGGGCATTGCCCTAGTTATATGGCACTTTTGGAACTATTGGACAATATAATTGCAAAGGCAAGAATGCTAAACCCCAATAAGCCCATATTCCTTTACGGACATAGTATGGGGGGAAATCTGGTATTGAACTACGACTTGAGAATAAAATCGGATTTGGCCGGTATTGTGGCGACGAGTCCATACCTTAAATTGGCTTTTCAACCCCCTAAATGGAAAATGATCTTAGGCAAAGTTATGTTGAAAATAATTCCCTCAATTACAATGTCATCTGGCCTGAATCCACAACATATCTCCAGAATAAACCAGGAGGTGGAAAAATACATTGCAGACCCTTTAGTTCATGACCGAGTAAGCCCCATGTACTCTTTTCCCATAATGGCGGCAGGGGAGTGGGCTATAAACAACGCCAGCAAACTAAAGGCAAAAACCCTTTTATTGCACGGTACCGGCGATAAAATTATAGATTATAGAGCTACCGAAAAATTACACAAAAACTCCAATAGTACCGAACTACATTTAATTGAAGGCGGCTATCACGAATTACACAAGGATGTTGGAAGCAAAAACACTTTGGATATAATCGGCATTTGGCTAAGGAACAGCTTGGACCAGTTCTATAACCAAATGTAGTTGCTGTCATTTTTCTTGTGTAAATTAGCCGTGTGTTAGAAAACTTTAGGAATCACATAGACCTACACTTTCCCCATCTAAAAGAAGGTAAATTTATATTGGCCTGTAGTGGGGGTGTGGACAGTGTTGTCCTGGCACATTTATGTAACTCCTATCGGTTGGATTTCTCCATAGCGCATTGCAACTTTAAATTGCGCGGGGAGGAAAGTGATAAGGATGAAGAACTGGTCAGGGATTTGGCCGAGAATTTGGGCAAGGAAATTTTTGTGACCACTTTTGATACCCACGGGTATATGGCCCAACATAAAACCAACTTGCAAATTGCTGCACGGGAACTCCGCTATAATTGGTTTTCGCAAATAATGGCAATTCACTATATTAAAACCCTTGTCACAGCCCATCACGCCGATGACAGTTTGGAAACCTTTCTTATCAACTTGTCCAGGGGAACGGGAATCGAAGGGCTTACCGGAATACCATCGCATACCGACACCATCTCCAGACCCTTATTACAATTTTCCAGGAGCGAGATCAAAAGATATGCGGAAGTCAATGCCATTCGTTGGAGAGAGGATGCCAGTAATGAAAATACCAAATACTTAAGGAATAACATTAGGCATAATATTATTCCGAAGTTAAAGGAACTCAATCCCTATTTTTTAGAAAATTTTTTAAAGACCCAAGAATATCTTCGGCAGACCCTAGAAATATCCAATCAGCAAATAGTCCAATTAAGAAAGCAACTTTTTTCAAAAGAGGACGGAATAGAAAAGGTAAATGTAGACTCCCTGTTGGCACTTAATCCTACCAAAGCATATCTCTTTCATTTCCTTCGGGAGTACGGGTTTACACAATGGGACGACATTTACGGACTTCTAAGCGCCAACAGCGGAAAAGAAGTGCATTCAAACACCCATAGATTACTGAAGGACAGGGACTTTTTGTTGTTAAAACCCATAACGCTTAAAAATACCGAGGTTTTTAATATTGATGACGGACAAGAGGCGGTATTAGAACCTATATCCTTAAAATTCAGCACGGTTAAAGCCATTGGGGAAACCTCTTCTAAGATAATTTATGTAGATAAAGAAACGTTAAAGTACCCATTAACAGTCCGTAAATGCCAAAAAGGAGATTATTTTTACCCCCTTGGAATGTCGGGTAGGAAAAAAATATCCAAATATTTCAAGGATGAGAAGATGGATGTTTTTGCCAAAGAAAACCAATGGTTGGTGTGTTCTGGCAATAATATTGTCTGGATAATAGGAAAACGTGCCGACGAACGTTATAAAATTACGGATAGGACTAAAGAAATTTTAAAGATTACATTAGAATAATGAAACATATACTGGGATTGATTTTAATGGTGTTCAGTTTTTTCTTGGGGTTTTCCCAGTCGGATAATGATCCGGCCATATGGACCTATGAAGCAGAAAAAATATCGGATACCGAGTACAAGCTTATCTTTAAGGCCGATATATATGAAGGCTGGCATATCTATTCCCAGTTTACGGATGAAAATGGTTCTTTGCCAAGTGAATTTACATTTGAAAAGGCAGGTGAGGACTATGAATTGGTAGGAACCACTACAGAAAGTGAAACCCTTACCGAATACTCCGATATTTTTGAGGTGGATGAAACTTTCTTCAAGGAAAAGGCTGTCTTTACCCAAAAAATAAAATTATTGAATCCGGAGGTTAAACAGGTTACCGTTGATTTGTTCTATCAAATCTGCAAGGAGGTCTGCATCCCAAAGGATGAAATATTCCATATTTCCCTGACCGGAGAGGAAATAGTTGTTGCGGAACAGAATGTGGACCAGCGAAGCCTGGATATGAGTGCTGCCTTAATGCTGGACCTTAAGCACAAGGAATTGTTGGTTAACGGGGATATAAATGCCGTGAATGAAAAATCTGGTCTTTGGACCATTTTCGTTTTAGGCTTTTTGGGCGGCTTAATTGCGCTTCTAACTCCCTGTGTATTTCCTATGATACCATTAACAGTATCCTTTTTCACCAAACAAGGGGCCAACAGATCCAAAGGAATTGCAAATGCCTTGCTGTACGGTTTTTTTATAGTACTTATTTACTTTTTATTGAGTTTGCCCTTTCATTTGTTCGATTCTGTAGATTCACAAATATTGAATACCATTGCCACCAATGTATGGCTAAACCTATTCTTCTTTCTCATTTTTATATTTTTCGCCTTCTCCTTTTTCGGATATTATGAATTGACGCTCCCTAGTTCATGGGCCAATAAAATGGACTCGGCCTCCTCCAAGGTGGGAGGAGCTTTTGGAATCTTTTTTATGGCAGTTACCTTGGCCATTGTATCCTTTTCCTGTACAGGTCCTATTTTAGGAGGATTGTTGGGCAGTACTGCTTTGGCGGAAGGAGACGTGGCTACCAACCTGTCCATGGGGATGGTCGGTTTTGGAGTGGCCCTGGCCTTGCCCTTTGGCCTTTTTGCATTGTTCCCTACATGGCTTAATTCGCTGCCTAAATCTGGAGGATGGATGACTACGGTAAAGGTTACCCTTGGTTTCTTGGAATTGGTATTGGCATTTAAATTTCTGTCCAATGCGGATTTAGTAGGGAACTGGGGAATTTTTAAACGGGAAATATTCTTGGGGATTTGGATATTATTATTTGTATTGCTTTCCCTTTACTTATTCGGAATATTTAGATTTCCGCACGACGGACCAAAACAACGATTGTCGACTGGCAGGAAGCTTACCGCCGTCCTAAGCACAGCTTTTGCCGTCTACCTAATATTGGGGCTATCCAAAATAACCGATTTGAAATTATTGAGCGGTTTTCCGCCACCACAGTTTTATAGCATTTTTGAAACAGAAAGCGATTGCCCTTTAGGAATAGATTGTTTCAAGGATTTTGACAAAGGCCTTGCCCATGCCAAAAAGGTAGGCAAACCGGTACTGTTGGATTTTACGGGATGGGCCTGTGTAAATTGTAGAAAAATGGAGGAAACGGTCTGGAGCGAGCCGGATATCTATCCTATCCTTAAGGACGAATATGTTTTGATATCGCTCTACATAGATGATAGAAAGGAATTGCCTGCCGAAGAACAATTCGATTTTAAATACGAATCCGGACGCGTAAAAAAAATTAATACCGTGGGTGAAAAATGGGGTACTTTCCAGACTTTGAACTTTAATGCCGCCTCTCAACCATATTATGTAATCATGTCCCCTGATCTGGAAATTTTGAACACAGCTGTTCAATATACAGATCGGGACACCTATAAGGAATGGTTAAAAAAAGGGGTGAGCAATTTTAAGGAATTGGGGCAGCTTAAATAAGACCCACACAAAAGTGTTCCTGGTTATTTAACCATTAAACCATGTCCCTGACAGGGTAAATAATCGTGAAATGGGCATAAAATCCTATAGATACAATTAAAACTAAATCAGCCTTCATGAGAAAGATTATATTTATTTTATCGGCTATAATACTGGTATCGTGTGGAAGAATAGGGATTCAACCTTCCACAAATAAAACCAACACCGGAGTTGTTGATACATATAACCCCACTAATTTTTACAACAAAAAGGAAGTCACCATTCCTATGAGGGATGGAATAAAATTACATACCACAATCTACTCCCCCAAGGATACTTCCAAGAAGTATCCCATTCTCATGTCCAGAACGCCTTATAGCTCCAGACCCTATGGCTCTAACGAATATAAAGCCTTGATATCTCCCAATAGAAAAATGATGAAGGAGGGGAATATTGTAGTTTACCAAGATGTTAGGGGCAGGTGGAACAGTGAAGGGGTCTATGACAATATGAGGGTTTATATTCCCAATAAAAAGGATGGGGAAGTAGATGAGGCCTCGGACACTTATGACACTATAGAATGGCTGATAAACAATGTGGAAAACCACAATGGCAATGTAGGCATTTGGGGAATTTCCTATCCTGGTTTTTATGCCACTTATTCTTTATTGGATGCCCATCCAGCACTAAAGGCGGTTTCGCCCCAAGCCCCGATCGGGGATTTCTTTTTCGACGATTTTCATCATAATGGTGCTTATTTACTGAGCTATTGGAGGGCTACGGCGGTATTTGGATATATAAAAGACCAACCTACCACCGAAGAATGGTATTCTTTTCCCGAACTGGGCACAGAAGACCAATACCAGTTCTTTTTGGATGCCGGTCCATTGTCCAACTTGGACAAGTATTACAAAGAGGACAATGTTTTTTGGCAGCAACTAAAAGAACATCCGAACTATGATGATTTTTGGCAAAAGCGTGGAATCATACAACATTTGGAAAATATTAAACCGGCAGTGATGACCGTTGGAGGCTGGTTTGATGCGGAAGATCTTTACGGTCCATTAAACACCTATGAACATATAGAAAAAAACAGTTCCAATTATAACACCATCGTAATGGGGCCATGGAGCCACGGCGATTGGTCCAAGGAAACAAAACGCCAAGCCATTGGCAATGTCTATTTTGGGGATGATATCTCAAAATTCTATCAGGAAAATATTGAAACCAGGTTTTTTAATCACTTTTTAAAAGGGGAGGGGGCGACCACTAATTTGCCCGAGGCCTATGTTTTTGATACGGGTACCAAGGAATGGAAAACTTTTGATACCTGGCCTCCCAAGAACACCTCCAAGGAAACGTACTCCTTACAGCGCAATGAACGTTTGGGACAGATTGCAACTAGGGAATACTCCTTTCAGGAATTTATAAGCGACCCAAAAAAACCTGTCCCTTATTCCGAAGACATAAAAATGGTGTTTACCCCTCGTAAGTTCATGACCGATGATCAACGTTTTGCCGCCCGTAGACCCGATGTTTTAATATTTGAAACCGAACCCTTGGAAACGCCACTTACCCTTGCCGGTGATATCATGGCGAAACTTAACGTTTCCACCACTGGTACGGATGCAGATTGGATTGTAAAAGTTATTGATGTATATCCCGCAGACCATAAGGATTACGAGGAGACCCAGGCCTATTTAAAAATGGGCAACTATCATCAAATGGTTCGTAGTGAGGTAATGCGAGGCAGATTTAGAAACGATTTTTCAAAACCCGAACCTTTTGTTCCTGAAGAGGTAACTCAGGTTAACATTCAACTTCAGGATGTTTTCCATACTTTTAAGAAAGGCCATAAAATACAGGTGCAGGTCCAAAGTACTATGTTTCCCTATATAGATATTAATCCTCAAACCTTTGTAGAAAATATATTTCAAGCCAAACCTGAAGACTTTCAAAAACAAACACATCGTGTCTACAACACTTCTTTAATAGAGTTTACCACCCTAAAACCTTGACATTATTTTCACTTTAAGAAATAAAAGTACTCCCAGGAGTACTTTTTTTATATCCTGAATTGCCATACCTTTAATCTAAAACCTATAAGTGTGAAAGTATTAAAAAAGCTGCTCTGGATAATTTTGGGCATTATCGCAATATTGGCCTTGAGTAGTGCCATTTATGTTTATACCCATACCCCGGAGTATGCCGGCAACATTGAAACGGATAAATTAAATAATAAGGTGGAGGTTTATTTTGACACCTATGGTATACCTCATATTTATTCAAATTCTGAAGAAGATGCCCTAAGAGTACTGGGTTATGTCCATGCCCAGGACAGGCTGTGGCAAATGGAGTTGCTTCGCAGGATTGCAAAAGGCGGACTTTCGGAAGTTTTTGGTGAGGATATGCTTAAAACGGACAAATTCTTTCTGTCCTTGGGTATAGATGATGCCTCCCAACAAACCGTGGAAAAAATTTCAAAAAACAGCCCCATGGTCAAACTTTCCCAGGCATATTTGGATGGGATCAATAAGTTTATAGCAGAAGGGCCAACTCCCATTGAATTTCATCTTACCAGCTTGGAAAAAACTCCTTTTACACTTAAGGACATCTATAATACCGTTGGATATATGGCCTTCAGCTTTGCCATGGCCCATAAAACCGATCCCTTGCTGACGAACATTAAGAACAAACTAGGGCCAGCCTATTTAAGTGATTTGGAAATAGGCGCCGACCCCAAAAAAACATTGATCAAAAATTACAAGCCCAGCATTCGAGATTCCATTAAAAATGAAATTGCCAGCTTGGTTTCAGAGGTATTGAAAGATTTTCCGGTCCCTCAATTTGAAGGGAGCAATAGTTGGGTAATAGCTCCAAATAAGACCAAAAACGGTAAGGTTATTTTGGCCAACGACCCCCATATTGGTTTTGCCCAACCCTCCGTTTGGTATGAGGCCCATGTAAATGCCCCTACCTACGAAAAGTATGGTTATCATTTGGCCGGGGTACCATTTCCTTTATTGGGGCATGACCGAAAATTGGCCTACGGACTCACCATGTTCGAGAATGATGATATTGATTTTTACTATGAAGAGGAAAAACCAAATGACCCCAGCTTCTACAAAACCTCTACGGGGTGGGAAAAATATGAGTTGGCAACCAAGACCATAAAAGTAAAAGGAGAGGACGACCTTAGTTTTACCTTTAAGAAAACCCATCATGGTCCCATTCTCAACGGAATTGCCGATCAGGTAATGGACCAGCGGCCAATAGCCATGTCCTGGATCTATACCAAACTGGAAAACAAGGTAATGGATGCCCTTTATGGCATGTCTCATGCCCAAAATTTAACGGATTTCAAAGAAGCCCTGCCACATATTCATGCCCCAGGCTTAAATATTATGTACGGCGATGCCGTGGGCAATGTAGGGTGGTTTGCAACAGCCAAACTTTATCAAATGCCAGATAGTACCAATACCAAATTTATTTTGGAAGGAAGTACGGGAAAGGAGGAACCCATTCGTTATTTGGATTTTACCGAAAACCCCATGGCTATTAATCCGCCTTGGAACTATGTGTATTCTGCCAACAATCAGCCCGATTCCATCAATGGAAGGTTTTATCCAGGTTATTACCTGCCCGAGAATAGGGCGAAAAGGATTGTAGCACTTTTAGAACCGAAAAATGATTGGGATAGGGATACGGTACAGGAAATGATAGTGGATGCTACTTCCAGTGTAAATGCCAAAGTGGTCACCAATTTGGCCAAAAGTATTGAAGTAAAGGGTATGACAGAGGCACAGATTAGCGTCTTGGATAGAATGAATGTTTGGGACGGGAACAATCAACTACAACAAATAGAACCTACCGTTTATCACCGTTGGATCTACTTCTTACTAAAAAATACGTTCGAGGACGAATTGGGGCCCCAGATGTTCCAACAATTGTTGGACACCCATTTCCACAAACGGCTAATAGCCCCAATGGCCGCAAAAGATAATTCGGTTTGGTGGGATGATGTAACCACCACGGACAGTGTAGAAACAAAAAATGAAAGGGTGAACCTCGCTTTCAGACAAGCATTTCGGTCACTGGAAGAAGATTTTGGCACAGACCCCAACCAATGGACCTGGAATAAGGTACATACTCTGGAACACGGGCATCCCATAGGACAGATCAAGGCACTAAGATCATTTTTTAATGTGGGGCCCTTCCCTGTTTCAGGAACTAGGGAAGTAATCAACAATATGTATTTCAAATATGACGACACCGGTTCATACCCGGCAACTTCCGGCCCCTCTACAAGAAGGGTAATCGATTTTTCCGACATTGAAAATAGCACCAGTATACTACCAACAGGACAGTCCGGGAATCCTTTCAGTGAACATTATGAAGATCAGGCCGAAATGTACAATCAGGGCAAATTTCGAAAAATGATGATGAACAAAGAGGAGATTATCAAAACCCATGAATCCATATTGATCTTTGAGCCTAAAAAGTAATGTATCAACGGCAGTGGCCAAATTACTGTAGAAGATTAAGCCATAATATAAACCTGGACATATAGTATTAATTCCAACATTCCTTTCAAATTAGCTGCCAATACCCTATAAATTAGCTTATTATCAACACCCGAAAATTTATTTTATTTGTTTACATTTAAGACAAATAACAAGTAAATGCTTACAAAAGTTTATGGTAGTGCGGTTTTTGGGGTAGAAGCTACGACCATCACCGTTGAAGTAAATATCGACAAAGGCATTGGATACCATTTAGTAGGTCTGCCAGACAATGCTATAAAGGAGAGCAATTACCGTATAGCGGCAGCATTACAGAACAATGGCTACAAAATACCCGGCAAAAAAATCACCATCAATATGGCACCTGCCGATCTTCGCAAAGAAGGTTCGGCCTACGACCTTACCCTGGCTTTGGGTATTCTGGCCGCCTCCAATCAGATTAAATCGGAATCCATAGAAAAGTACATTATCATGGGCGAGCTTTCACTGGACGGGAGTTTACAGCCCATAAAGGGAGCCTTGCCCATAGCCATTAAAGCCAAGGAGGAGGGATTCAAGGGATTTATTTTACCCAATGAAAATGCAAGGGAAGCCGCTATAGTAGACGATTTGGAAGTGTACGGTATAGACAATATTAAAGAAGTGATGGACTTCTTTGATAAGGGTACCCCTTTACATCAAACCATAATAAACACTAAAGAAGAATTTTATAAAAGCCTGGATTTCCCTGAATTCGATTTTTCGGATGTGAAAGGACAGGAGAGTATAAAACGCTGTATGGAAATCGCCGCTGCCGGCGGACATAACATTATCCTTATAGGTCCCCCAGGTGCGGGGAAGACCATGTTGGCCAAACGCCTGCCTTCCATTTTACCGCCCATGACCTTGCACGAAGCTTTGGAGACCACCAAAATTCATTCTGTTGTGGGGAAGATCAAGAATATGGGCCTTATGAACCAAAGACCATTTCGTAGCCCACATCACACTATTTCGGACGTCGCCCTTGTCGGTGGCGGAGCATATCCCCAACCTGGGGAAATATCCCTATCCCATAACGGAGTCCTATTTTTGGATGAACTGCCCGAGTTTAAAAGGGGCGTACTGGAAGTAATGCGCCAGCCCTTGGAAGACCGGGAAGTGACCATCTCCAGAGCACGATTTACCGTAACCTATCCTAGTAGTTTTATGTTGGTGGCCAGTATGAATCCAAGTCCGGGCGGCTATTTTAATGATCCCGATGCCCCTGTGACCTCTTCTCCTGCTGAGATGCAACGTTATTTGAGCAAGATTTCAGGGCCTTTGCTGGACCGAATCGATATTCATATAGAAGTAACGCCTGTACCATTTGAAAAGCTGTCAGAGGAACGCAAAGGAGAGGGCAGTGTTGAAATACGGAAGCGGGTTACTGCCGCCAGGGAAATTCAGACCCAACGCTTTTCGGATATGGAGAACGTGCACTATAATGCCCAGATGAATACCAAACAAATACGGAAATATTGCAAAATGGACGACCCTTCCAAGGAGCTATTAAAAAATGCCATGGAGCGATTAAACCTATCGGCCAGGGCCTATGACAGAATTCTGAAAGTAGCAAGAACTATCGCCGATCTGGAAAATGCCACTGACGTCAGTGGAAATCACATTGGCGAAGCCATCCAGTACCGTAGCCTGGACCGTGAAGGATGGTTGGGGTAACAAATTGTAAACAAGACTAATGCAAATTGTCTAATAAGTATTTGGATTATCAGAGTCAAATTCCGACAACCTAACATCCCCCTCCTTGGGAGGGGTTAGGGGAGGTCGAATCACATTGGCGAAGCCATCCAGTACCGTAGCCTAGATCGTGAAGGATGGTTGGGGTAACAAATTGTAAACAAGACTAATGCAAATTGTCTAATAAGTATTTGGATTATCAGAGTCAAATTTCGACAACCTAACATCCCCCTCCCTGGGAGGGGTTAGGGGAGGTCGAATCACATTGGCGAAGCCATCCAGTACCGCAGCCTAGACCGTGAGGGATGGTTGGGGTAAGCCAGACATATTTTTAACTAATTACACCATAACAGATAACCACTATTCGCATTATGAAAATTCATTCTAAAATTCTAATCACAGCTTTCTTATTAGTAGGATTCACGGCATTAAGTCAAACAAAATCAATAGCACTTGCCAAAATTAATACAGAAGGTTTTCAGAAATCCCGAGTTATGAGCCTAATCGGCGACCTTTCAGATGTTTACGGCCCTCGGCTAACAGGAACAAATCAATATTATACAGCAGCAGAATGGGCAAAGAAGACCATGGAGAATTGGGGAGCAGACAAGGTTTATTTCGAAAATTATTGTAATGATTGTATGGGTTGGGAAGTAAAATCCTTTAATGTAGAAATGACAGCACCTGCCTATATGAAAATACAGGCCTATCCCTATGCCTGGACAGAAAGCTCCAATGGTGTCCAAATAGGCGATTTAATTTGGATAGAAAGTCATACCGATTTAGAAAATGTAAAAAACCAATGGAGCGGAAAATTAAAAGGAAAGACCATACTCATAGGTTCTGCTCCAGAACAAAATATGTTATTCGATGCACTTTCAACAAGATTTACTGAAGACCAAATTGAAGAAGCTGAAAAATCAATTGTCCCTGCCCCAAGCAACCCTTTAGGGCCAACTGCCGGTGATTTGAATTTAATTGAAGATTTAGAAGTAATATTCAACAGTTTCATGAGAAAGGACGATGCTTTTTTTGCTTTTTTAAAAGCAGAAGGAGCCTTAAGTATTTTAAGAACTACGCCTTTTTATCCAGGTATTGTTCATCCAAGTGGTACTTATAACTATAAAGAAGGTCATGTAAAATCGGTTCCATATTTCGCTATTTCACCTGAAAGTTTCGGAAAATTAAAACGCTTAATAGATAGGGAAATCAATCCGAAAATTAAATTCCATTTAGATTCCGAGCTTTATTTAAAACCTGAAAATAATGTAAACATTATAGCGGAGATTAGCGGTTCAGATCCAAAATTGAAAGACGAAGTGGTTATGATAGGGGCACATTTTGATTCTTGGCACCCAGCATCTGGAGCAACGGATAATGGAGCCGGGTCGGCAGTCATGATGGAAGTGATGCGAATAATAAAAGCAACCGGATTAAAACCAAAACGAACTATTAGATTAGCACTTTGGGGAGGTGAGGAGCAAGGATATTTAGGATCTATGGCCTACGCACAAAATCACTTTGGAAAAGTAAAGGAAAAGAATAGAAAAAAAGAGGTTGAAAGAATTTCGGCCTATATAAATATGGATAATGGTGCCGGACAAATGCGAGGTATCTATTTACAGGGTAACGAAGCGGTAAAACCCATTTTTGAAGAAATGTTGGCTCCTTATGAGTATTTGGATGTGAACAATCTAACCATTCAAAACACCAATTTTACCGATCATGATGTTTTTGATTATTACAAGATTCCTGGATTTCAGATAATTCAGGACAAGCTAAACTATAGTACAGTAACACATCACACCAATTTAGATGCTTTGGAATATGTACCGGAACGCGATATGATGATCAATGCCACCGTTATTGCAGCGCTGGTTTATCAAATTGCGGAACTGGATTCCCGTTTGCCTAGAGAAGATTAAAAGTTTCTTATTTTTTGTAAAGCAAAGTCGGGAGACTTTGCGTAGAGAGGCATTTTTGGTACCCGAGCCTGCCCCGCCGTCAGGCAGGCGCAACGCTAGCACCAGCAGGGTACTGATTTTTCCCCTCTTGGGTGAGCCTGTCCCGCCTTTTTGGCGGGAGGCTAGGGGTGGGTTTAATATGCAAAATCATTCTTTTAATCTCTTCCAATACCCAGTTCAAATTGTTCTGCTCATCCAGCCTTTTCTTGGTCAATCCGACAGTAAAAAAGCAGGTTAGCATTAGTGGGGAAGTCGAAGTGTTTTTTATTGTATGCAGGTATCTACCTATCCGTAGGTTAATAACCTCGCGCCGAGCGAGAGACCAGATTTTTTTATATCTTAAGCATAATATATGCTATTGTTCTATCCTTTTTAATTCCTGCCATTTTAACTCGTTCATGTTATCATCAAAATTGGGATCATAACCT
The DNA here is from genome assembly GCF_018860365.1 of Arenibacter algicola. Lineage (GTDB taxonomy): Bacteria > Bacteroidota > Bacteroidia > Flavobacteriales > Flavobacteriaceae > Arenibacter > Arenibacter algicola_B. Next base: position 452,583 of record NZ_JAHKPO010000014.1, on the reverse strand, counting down.
TGAAGTTGGGTGCCAATATATTCGCCATTATTGTTCATCCAATACTGATTGGCACCTTCGTCTACCTTATAGGTCTTACCAGTAGAAACATCCGCAACATTGATACGTTCGTACATAGCATCAATAAACTGCTCCTGATTTTTGTCACTTGCGGCATTACTGGCTTTCCAACCACTCATTATGGCATCATTGATGGCATTACTTTTATTCACAAATTGCCGCTGACTTTCTTCAAAAGACCGTTGATTTTGGGCCATTCTCGCGTTAAATGCCGCCCAATTTGCCCCCACCCGTTGCGCTTCCTCCTTATTGTAAGCCATGATGGGCTCCAAGTTATAGCGGGTATTGGCCAGACTAAATATATATTGCTTTTTTGCTGTTTCAAAATAGGAAGGCTCCGCCTCCAATCCCGCTGCTATATAGAACCAATTTTGCATGGATTGGGAAGTGCTTACGTTTAAATGTACTATGGTAAAATAGGAATTACCATTCTGCAATTTCCAATCAATACCATAAACTGCGACGTCCGAACGGCTGGGCATGGCCTTAAATAATTGATCCCAGTACCATTTATCCATTTTGGTTATTTCAGGGATTTCATAATACTTTACATATTGCAATCCATTACTATTTCCCCAAGGTATAAAGTCCTGCTGCACCAATTGCTCAATTCCTGGCATCTGTCGCATTCGTTGTCCACTTTGAGAGTAGGCATATTGCAGATTTGGGTCAAAATTTGCCATAAAATTTTGAAGCGGAAAATACGTTATTTTTAAACCACGGGGTCCTGTAATGCCATCCGCTCCTAAATTCCACGAAGTTGGCATGGGGAGTATTGAAGAAACCATTCCATTTCCGTCAATATTCTTTTTCATTTCCAATTTTTCCCAATATCCGTTGGACTTAACTTCTTTGTTTTTTACTACCGGCCTACTTTCAGAATTATCCGAATTATCAGTATTGTCAGTAGTATTGGAATTATAAGACTCGGTAGTACTCTCAATGTCTTTGGCCTCATTGTGCTTACAACCCAAAAAACTTAATGCTAATAGCCACAGTAACAAACAGTTGGTTTTCATAATAAGAAACTTTTATAGGTCCGTTAATTAAAAATAATCAATTTTACTTATATATTTAGGGGGTGTTAAAAACTTTGTCCCGCTTGCGGCAAAGGGGAGCTTTTCAAATCCTGACTATTTCTTTACGGCCTTAATGGAACAATTTCAAAATGCTTTAAAATAGAAATAGGATCATGATGGTTGTGCCTATATTTATTTAAGTGTATAAACCCATAAAATGCGGTGGTATGAAGTTAATTTTAAATAGCATTTTATTTTCAATGCTGATTCTTTCGTGTTCCTCTCCCAAGAAATCCGACCCAATAATTGCTGTAAATCAACCTGCCGAGTTCGAATCCCAGGAGGCGATTTGGCTAATTTGGCCATCAACCGATCATAAGGAAGGGGAGTCCGTTGAACAAGTAACGCTTGCCATTGTTGAAGCCTTAATGGGAAATATAGGTATAGTAATAACTTGCAAGGACAAAGAACTTTTAACGCAAGCCGAGGAATCCCTAAAAAAGTATTTTGGGGAATTGCCAAAACTTAAACTTCTGCAACTCCCCTCCGTGGAGACCTGGGCACGGGACATGGGACCCATATTTGTTGAAACCAATCAAAACACTTGGGCCATTGCCGACTTCAACTTTAATGCTTGGGGCTATTCCGACACTTTGGACATAGATACAAAAACCGAGGAATTGTATGATGAAAGGGTTGCCAAACATTTTCAGCTACCCGTAATTTCAAGTAGAATGATCAGTGAAGGGGGAAATAGGGAAGTGAATGGCAAAGGTACCCTAATTACCACGGAAGCAGTAGAAATGGACAGAAATCCAGACATGACCAAAGCGGATATGGAGAAGGAATACAAAAGGCTCTTGGGGGTTAAAAAGATTATCTGGTTAAAACAGGGTTTGGTGGAAGACGATCATACTTTCCGTGGCCCCATAACCACCGTAGACGGTGACAAAGCCTATACGGTAGTTACTACCAATGGTCATGTTGACGAATTTGCCCGCTTTGTAAATGATTCCACGATCCTTTTCGCTAAGATGGATAGTGTAGATCTCGAAGATCCAATTGCCTTTGAAAACCACAAACGCATGGAGGAAAATTACCGAATATTGTCTGAAGCAACAGACCAGAATGGCAAGCCATTTACTATTATCAGAATGCCACTACCCGGAACAATTTTTTCAAGTATGAATCCAGGGGATTATGTTTACGAGTACATTAAAACACTGGACTATACCAACGGAAGTACCTTTCCGAATGGAGAGCCCATAAAAGTCATGGCGGCACTCAGCTACCTTAATTTCATTATAACCAATAAGGTGGTCATTGGACAGCGTTGTTGGAGGGAAGGCATGTCTAAGGAGTTGAAACTAAAGGATGAAGAGGCTGCTCAAATTTTGCAATCCGTTTTTCCCGACCGAAAAATAGTCATGATCGATGCCCTTGCCGTTAATTTAGGTGGTGGGGGCATACATTGCATCAGTATGCACCAGCCGTTATTTTCTTCCAATTAGAGGTGTAACTACAGGGGACTTCCCTGTAAATACTACACTATTATTTCCTTGCCTAGTCCGTTGGCTTATATGGCACATCTGCCCACTATTAGGCCAGCTCGTGCCCAAAGTTACTTATATCAAAAAAAGAAGAATTGTTATCAAAAAACACCCCTAACATACTGTAAATCAGCAATTAATTACTTACCTTTTACTACAATTTAAACCATTGACTATATGAAAACAACTACCTCTTTATTCATTTTAATTTGCTTTTTAATCTTAGGATGTGCCGAGAAAGAAAGAGAAACAACAGAAGTCACAGTCCCAGATCTGGTAGACCGTGAACTATTTTTTGGGAACCCTGACAAAATACAGGTAAGGATTAGCCCTGACGGTAAATATTTTAGTTATAGAGCCCCGGTCAACAACGTCATGAATATATGGGTGGCCCCTATAGAAAATCCGGAGAACGCCCAGCCAATTACCAACGATACCTTGCGCGGGATACAGGCCTATCAATGGAGTTACAAGTCAGGAAATATACTATACGCGCAAGATAAGGGTGGTGATGAAAACTGGCATGTTCACTTAGTGGACGTGGAAAGCAAAACGAATACTGACCTTACCCCACAGGAGGAGATTATAGGAGCCGATGGGAAACCGATTACAGACCCCAATACAGGGCAGATCGTGCGGCCAAGAGCAGATATTCTGAGCGTATCCAGGGAGAATCCCGAAGAGATACTTATCCAAATAAATAATTCGGATCCTTCCAATATGGATGTCTACAAAGTAGATTTGAATACCCACAAAATGAAGCTAGTATTGAAAGATGAATCTTTTTTACAGATTTTGCCCGATAACCTATACAATATCCGTCTGGCCACAAGAACTAATCCAGCTGGGGGCCAAATTGTTTACAAATACAATAATGGTAAGTGGGAGGAATATTTTAGGGTTCCACAAGAGGATATGCTTTCGTTTGGCTTCTTTGGATTTGACAAAAACAACCAGAACGCCTATATGATAGACAGCAGGGACAGGGACAAAGCGGCCCTGTACACCTTAAATCTGGAAACCGATGAAAAGAAAGTAATAGCGGAAAACGAAAAATCTGACATTGCCGATATTTTGGTGCATCCTACCACCTATGAAGTTGAGGCCTATGCCACCAATTATCTACGCAAGGAATGGGTTCCATTGACCGAAGAAGCAAAGGGGAACCTGGATTATCTTAGTACATATAAAGAGGGAGAATTAACTGTACATTTTAGATCTACGGATAATAACACTTGGATTTTATCCTATGATTCGCCACAGGAATATTTAAAATATTATAATTATGACCTAAAGGCGAAAAAAGCCGAATTCCTAGTTGCATCCAAACCTGAATTTGATGATGTGCCATTGGCGAATATGTACCCCGTTGAGATTGAGAGCAGGGATGGTTATAAATTGGTTTCCTACCTTACCATACCCCAAGAATTGGATGTTAATGGTAGAACCTCCAAACCAGCTCCAACCGTATTATTGGTCCACGGCGGACCTTGGGGTAGAGATAATTTTGGATTCAACGGTTTACACCAATGGTTGGCCAATAGGGGTTATGTAGTACTGAGCACCAATTTTAGGGGATCTATTGGCTTTGGGAAGAAATTTATCAATATTGCTGCCAAGGAATGGGCCGGTAAGATGCATGATGACCTAATAGATGCCGTGGACTGGATGGTGGAAGAAAAGATTGCCGACAAGGAAAATGTCGCCATTATGGGAGGAAGTTATGGTGGTTATGCCACCTTGGTAGGCCTTACCTATACTCCAGATGTCTTCGCTTGCGGTGTGGACATCGTTGGCCCATCCAATCTTACTACCCTTCTCAATACAATTCCACCATATTGGAAATCGTTCCGGGATGTCTTTGTTCAGCACATTGGAGATCCGGATACCGAGGAAGGCCTCGCTTTACTTGAAGAACGCTCACCCTTGAACCGCGTAGACAGTATCATAAAACCTTTGCTCATAGGACAGGGGGCGAATGACCCACGTGTTAAACAGGCTGAGGCCGATCAGATTGTAAAGGCTATGAACGAGAAACAAATTCCCGTAACCTACGTACTTTATCCTGATGAGGGACATGGCTTTGCAAGACCAGAAAATAATCTTTCGTTCTTTGCGGTTTCTGAAGCATTCCTTGCCCAGCACATTGGTGGTAGATACCAGGATATTGGCGACGATTTTGAGGGCAGTAGTATTCAAATAATTGACTCAGGCAACTTGAACAGCTTAAAGACTCCTGAAGGAAAACAATAGACTAAAAACATTAACTAAATTGCAACATTTTGTCCCAATGACCATGGACATTATGGGTGCAATTATATTGCCGTATCTGGTAACAAAGGCTTGGCAGCTTGTGAGACAAAAGTACGAGCGTGACGACTGCCTGATAGCGAGGCAGGCTTGTCCAGCAAGGGTTTTCAGGGGTTATTAATCGATAATATGATTTATTAGCAATATTATTTAATTAAAAATCATTATATTAATTACACTTAATAATAATTAAAATCTATTGTTATGGAGAAATTAATTTTGATTCCCTTCCCAGTTACAAAAGAAAATGTTGATGAAGTATTAAATGCACTTTTGGTAATTGACATCATAACTAAAACAGATTCTGACAGAAACTTAAATAAAGAATTAGTTGAATGGTTGAGGTTCATTAAAAAACTCCCGAACTCCAATTTTGACCCATCTAAAACGTTTAATGATTATATCTTAAAAACGAATGACAGAATTAAAACCTTTAATAATTAGTTGTATGGGGTTTTGGTCTAGATACACCCGTTAGCGCGAGCGTCAACAAGAGAAGGGCCGGCAGGGAAAGTGGTCAACCTATATCTGGGACGTACAACTTTGAACTTTTGACATTGAACATTCAACTTTCAACTTTCAACTAACAAATGTTTATTCCAAATGTAACTGGACCAGATCATTACCCGTATTCAGTTGATTATAAGGAGTAGTTTCTCCATATATTCCCTTCACTATGGCATATAGATCCGGGATTACGGTTTTGGCAATTCTACTGTTGTTGCTCAATAGCACACAGATACCCAGATCGGCTTCCGGATAAATAGCAATTTCATTTCTGTAGTTGTTGACACTTCCTCCATGATGCCATATAGTTTTTTCTTGGTCCGAGTCCTTCTCCATGAATTTATGTATTCTCCATCCATAACCATAATAAGATGTTTTATGTCCTGGCCAATGTTGGTAATACTTGCTTTCCCCTTTAATTTCTATAAAGGGGGAAAAAGTTTCTGCAAGAGCAGATTTGCTCATTAATTCCGGGTTATGCCCGAGTAAAAATCGCATCCATTTGGCCATATCAACAGAGCTGGCACTAATACCTCCCGCTGCAATGGCGTTGTAATAATTGTTTGAAAGGGGCAATGTTCTCCAGCCGTTTCTTCTTTTGGAGTGTGGCATGGCCACATTTTCCATGTGCGCCAAGGTTTCATAATCCATGGTGGTAGAACACATACCCAATGGATTAAAAAAAGTATTGGCCAACACCTCACTTATATCCTGTCCGGTTGCTTTATGTATCATTTCCCCACATAGCGCAAACATGGCATTCTGATAACTATACATTGATCCGGGCTCGCTGATCGGGGTAATTTCCTTAAAACGTTGGGCAATATCCTGTAGTGGCAGTCCAGCCTCCACGAGATTGGTATAACTATGATAAGGGGTGCCTGCAGTGTGTGATAAAATATTGGCTAAAGTGATTTTATTGGTATTGTCCTTGTCGCCAAATTTAAATTCCGGTATAAAGTCGCTTACCCGGTCCTCCCAATGTAATTTGCCTTCATCCTTTAATTCGGCAGCCAATACCCCTGCAAATCCTTTGGAAAGGGATCCTAGTCTAAAAATAGTCCCTCCATCTACACGCTCGTTGCGATTGATGTTTCGTTTGCCATAGCCATCCGAAATTATAATAGAATCATCCTTTACAATACTCACTCCTGCACCTACAATATCTCCTGCGGCGATAGCCTTATCAAAATAGGCATTGATGGCCACTTTCAATTCATCTTGATGCCTTTTATAAAGCATCTCCTCTTTGGCATTCAAGGCGTCCTTTAAATGTTCAATACTTGTAACAGCTACCTTGGGTCCTGGATCGGGGGGCGAATTAAAAGCGTTTAAAACAAGGGTTACTAGCATAAGGATTAAAAGCGAAATCCCGATTAAGGTTTTGCTTCTCTTCATAAGGGGTGCGTTTTATTAATGTAATTTTTGATAAATATAGGATGATATACTTAAATAACGGATGAAATACACAGTTTCTTACTTATGTCCTTAATTTTTAACACTTAAATCTAACTGGTTGCCCGTCATATCCTAAAAAGCACTGTACTATTGTACTAACGCATAGGTTTACTGTCCATGTTCCAAGGTAAACCTAGCCGGCAGCCAGGTTCATTCGAGAGGTTTCGGACGTTTACACATTTAAATTGAGGTCTCCGCTGCGATAGACCAGACAACATTATCATAAACAACCCATTAACAATTAAAAATCCATCAAACTCACGTTAAATAAATTAATATATTGTGGGTGGTTTAAATAATTTCTAAACTATAGTGCAACCTAATATCATTAGATCCGATATGACTAAAAAAATAGTTCTAATAACCTTACTTACATTTTCAGTAATATTTTGGTGCAATGGACAGGACAAGGACGAAAGGACACAATTTTTCCCAAAAGTTGAGCTGCCGGTAGAAAATGTTCCCAATAAAGAGAATTTATGGGTTTTTATTTTAGCGGGGCAATCCAATATGGCGGGTAGAGGGCTAGTGGAGCCTCAGGATACCGTTCCCAACAAAAGAGTATATACCCTAAACGAGCAGGGCAATATCATCTTTGCCAAAGAGCCGTTACATTTTTATGAACCATCAATGGCAGGATTGGACAGCGGCCTTTCATTCGGCAAGTCCCTCATTAAGCATATCCCGGACAGTATTTCGGTTCTTTTAATTCCCACAGCGGTAGGGGGAAGCTCAATTTCACAGTGGTTAAACGATTCCATCCATAGGGAGGTTAAACTATTCACCAATTTCAAACAAAAAGCAGAATTGGGTATGCGTTTTGGGACGGTAAAAGGGATTCTTTGGCATCAGGGTGAAAGTGATGCCAAAACCAAGGAGGCTCCATTATACCAAATCAAATTATCGGAGTTGTTCTATCAATTCAGAAAAATTATTGGGAACCAAGAGACACCCGTTGTAATAGGACAACTGGGCAGTTATTCGACCAATCCATTGTGGTCAAAGATTAATGACCACATAAAATACTATGTATCCACTGATCCATATTCAGGGATGATCAATACCCAGGACCTAAAGGACAAAGGGGATAAGGTGCACTTCAATTCCGAAGGGCAGCGGCTCATGGGAGAAAGATATGCCAATGAATTTATCAAACTACAACATTAGCCATATTTTGATATATGCGTTGCTATGATTACCATATTATACGGGTAAACTATGTATAATTTAATTTACACTGCAATAGTTCTAATTACGCATAGCCTAACCGGGAACCAACATGGGTCACTTACCCATGGCTAGCCAACATTTTAATCGCTAATATGTGCAACCTAAATTAAGAGGTCAGCACATAAATGGCCCAAGCAAAGCAAAAGGCGCAAAAGAGATAAAATAAAAATTCGTTTAATGTAGTATTTTCCTTCATAAGATTGGGTTTATATATAAAACCCCAAAATCAAAGGAAAAGGATTTTCGTCTCCATGTATGGAACAAAATTTCGACAACTTGAACCTAATTCGGATGAAGGGTCAAAATCATCTATGAAAGTAAAATCCTACAAAACCATAAAACCAAGAAAGACAACGGTTTACCGATAAATTCTCAGTATAAAACCTTGCCAAACCTACAATTTTACCACACAATTCTGTGCGGCCGATTTGTAGATGGCCTCAACAACACGAATATCCCTCAGTCCTTCTTCCCCAGGGACAATTAAGTCGGTTTTATCCATAATAGCCATAGCGTCCTCATCCATTTGCTTGGCCTGCTGGCTAGGGATGGAAAATTTAATGATGGTCCCATCGGACATACTTCCGTTATTACCGTTATAGGAGGAGTGCGGTTCCATTTTTAACCAACCTTTTTCGTAGTTTACCTGAAGGTGGTTCATATTGATACCAAAACTGGTCTGGCAGGATGCTCGGGCTCCGCTGGGAAATTCCAATTGAAACATCATGGTTTCCTCCACTTCGTGATAAATTTCAGGTCGGGTTGTGGAGGCCTGCGCCAATACCGAAATGGGTTCTTCCCCAGTGGCCAATCGCGCACCTTGTAGCGCATACACGCCCATATCACCCATTGCTCCACCTCCTAATTTTTTATTTTGCTTCCAATGGTTGGTCCGGCCGTCAAAATATCCCGCTGCAGAAGTCACCATCCGTACTTTCCCAAATGGCCTTTCCTTGCCCACTTTCATATAGGCCTGAATATTAGGGTCGTGTTGACAGCGGTATCCAATAGCCAGTTTTACTTTATTGTCCTTGCAGGCCTTGATCATTGCCTCACAATCGGCAACAGAGGGTGCCATTGGCTTTTCGCACCACACATGCTTACCGGCCTTGGCCGCCCTTATGGTATACTCCGCATGCATGGAAGGCGGTAGAACCACATATACAACATCTATATCCGGGTTATTGGCAATGGTATCAAAATTATTGTAATTGTATACGTTCTTGTCCTTTATACCATATTTTTCTTTCCATACAGGAATCTTTTCGGGACTACCGGTGACAATGCCCCTTAATTCACAGTTGTTGGTCAATTGTAGGGCAGGGGCAAGAAGATCGGTGCTATAATACCCTAATCCAACAAGGGCTACCCCTAATTTTTTCTTTTGTGCCCTGGTGGAGGATAGTAATATTTGGGGTGTAAATGCGCTTGCTGCTGCAATTAATCCAGCCTTTTGAATAAAAATTCGCCTGTGTTTTTCCATGGTTTTAGTTTGAGAGTAAAAAATACTACAAAAATTTGATATTTCCATGAAAATATAGGAAGCCTTAAAAGCCGAAAAAGCGCTACGGGATTACAGCGATTGCACATTCCCTTTCTAAAGTATTTTAATTCCCAAATCATTGGACCGTATAAAACTACTTCCCATTGATTCTCCAATTAAGTAAAAAAAGGCCTATAGACTGAAAGGTGACAATACCTCTATTCCTTTTTCTGAAGACTCTGGACCAATAGGTCCTTTAAAACGTATGCGGCAACAAGAATAAATCCCGTAACAAGGGTAGGGGTAGCATATTCCCATTCCAATATTTTGGTCAGGCTACCAATGATTATGGCCAATATACCAATGATCATCATGGTGTTCCACATGAAATATGCAATATCACTTCTATTGTCGTCCTTGTCATCAATGAGGTATGTTGTGCCTTCCATGATGATCCAAATAATAAAGGCCAAGCTTCCTATTACTTGAAAAAAATCATTGTGGGATATATCCAGAATTTTGAAAATTCCATTTAGGGACCAAGAAGTAACCAATATTAATTTATTGTATTGCAGAAATCCCTTTTTTGTTTTTTTCCAAAATCGCCAGGCGTACAATACGCCAATAGAAATAAGGGAAATTAATATTATGGGATTTGATACGGTTGTAAAATGTAGAATTTTACAAAGAAAGCCTACAATAAGTAGGGAAATGGCTATTCTTAAAGGTGTTCTCAAAATCTTCTTTTCTGTTTCCATAAAATTGTTTTTAAGATTCATGGCAATTCAGTTTTGGTTTTGCTGAATTGCTTTTGTCCTTACTTGAAAAGACATTTCCCTATGGCATCACTAGCTATAGTACCTTGATATTGGCCTTTAGTCCTTCCATAATTCCTAAAATATTATCTACGGTTTCCTTTAAATAATATTTAATAAGTACATGGGGGATACGAATGGTGGTAAATCCATTTCTAAAAGAATGCATAGCTTCTTCCAAATCGTTTATGGCTTGTTCATGGGTTATGGAATGGTATTCCGTGTCTATTTCTATATTAAGTTTTACCCTCGATATAGCAATATCCACTGATTTTTTTCCATCCCACCATTCCAGCATTGGATTTACACCTGCACTTTTTAAACCATAATACAATTGTATGGCTTCCTTGGGGGTTCTTTTAAGTTTGATCAGCTTTTCCATTCTGCCTTTGTGCTTCGCACATAGCTCTAATCCTAGGAGATCCATAGAACTTTTGTGGTCGAGATAATCAAGCTCTTTGTTACAATCTAAACATGTCATTCAAGTAGGTTAAAAATTTAATTTGGGATTATTATAACCGTAATATTTTTGGATTATTATATGAGGGTTATCCAAAAAGGCCATCTTTTAGACGAACTGCAACTTTTTAGATGAACGACCTACTTTTCAAACCACATGGCCTTTAAAAAATAAATATTCTTCCGCATTTTGGAATATCCCTATATATTTACATATTCACTATTTCAAACCTAAATAATGGACTGTAGAACAATGCTTAAAACAATAGTCACGACTTTTATCTTTTTTATCATTCTTTTAAGCTGTAGGGACCAACAAAATACAATGCCTAAAGCTGCTACGGCCTTGGCACTGCCGGAACTGACTTTTAACGAAGCCAATCGGCTGGTACGTCTGCCATTGGAATGCCTACAAACGGAATATCCCAACAAATTAAATCAGTCACTTCAGGATTCAACCCATTTGGGAGGTCCTAAACAATTGCACCCAGCATTTTATGGTTGTTACGACTGGCATTCCTCTGTTCACGGTCACTGGTCCATGGTTTCCCTGCTTAAACAGTTCCCTAGTTTAAATCAGGCTTCCACAATTCGGAATAAATTGGTGGAAAATATTTCCAAGGAAAATATATTGGCAGAGGTGGATTATTTTAACATGATAGGAAATAAGTCATATGAACGGACATATGGGTGGGCCTGGATCCTGAAATTGGCCGAAGAGCTTCATACATGGCAGGACCCTTTGGCCCGTGACCTAGAGGTTAATTTACAGCCGTTGACAAATTATATAGTGGCTGCCTACATAGAATTTTTACCGAAATTAAATTACCCCATTAGGGTGGGTGAACATTCCAACACCGCCTTTGGACTTTCCTTGGCTTGGGATTATGCCGTTGTCCTTGAGGACGATGCCTTAAAAAACGCCATTACCTCCAGTGTTGCCCGGTTCTATGAAAACGATGCAGATTGTCCCCTGAACTGGGAACCTAGCGGATTCGATTTTCTATCGCCATGCCTGGAAGAAGCCAATCTGGTGAGAAAAATCTATAGTCAGGAAAAGTTTAAAAAATGGCTGGATAAATTCTTGCCCCAATTGGCAGATCCTCAATTTAGTCTGGAACCCGGTAAAGTGTCGGACAGAACAGATGGTAAATTGGTGCATTTGGATGGCCTCAATTTTAGTAGGGCCTGGTGTTTGTACGGTATTGCGGAAACACTTCCCCAATACTCCCATTTAAAACTAATAGCCACCGAGCATATTAATTACTCACTTCCCAGTATTGTAGACGATAATTACAGTGGTACCCATTGGTTGGGAAGTTTTGCATTATATGCCTTAAATACAGCTCAATAGAATGAAATTTAAAATGGGGCCAGGAGTTTTGGTAGCGGCAGCCTTTATAGGCCCTGGTACCGTTACCGTATGCACCATTGCCGGGGTACAATATGGATATTCACTTCTTTGGGCCCTGTTGCTATCCGTATTGGCCACCGTAGTATTACAGGAAATGGCAGCTAGATTGGGAATTGTTACCCAAAAGGGGTTGGCCCATGTTATAAAAGAAGAAATAGGTGTCCGCTGGTTAAAAATTTTGGTACTGGGTCTTATTCTATCGGCAATAGTTATTGGGAATGCAGCTTATGAAGGCGGTAATATTGGTGGTGCTTCCTTGGGCTTGGAGGCTATTTTTGGGCAGGAATATCTAAGTTTTTATCCTTGGGCAGTTGGAATATTTGCATTTATACTTTTGTTTTTTGGTAATTATCAGGTTTTGGAAAAGGTACTGGTTTCCTTGGTAGTGGTCATGAGCATATCCTTCCTATTGACGGCCATAATTACAAAACCGGATATTTCGGCCATAATAAAAGGTCTTTTTATCCCCAAAATTCCAAATGGAGGTATTTTGACCATTATTGCCTTGGTAGGCACCACGGTTGTACCCTATAATTTATTCTTACATACCTCATTGGTAAGCGAAAAATGGAAATCGAAAGAAAATTTAAAGGAGGCGCGTAGGGATACCGTCGTGTCCATTGTCCTGGGAGGTATGGTATCTATGGCAATAGTGGTTACCGCAACTGCTATTCCTTCCAACGAAATAACCAATATTATGGATATGACCAAAGGATTGGAACCACTATATGGGGAAAGTGCCAAATATTTTATGGGAATGGGACTTTTTGCGGCCGGGGTAACCTCTGCCATTACCGCGCCCTTAGCTGCTGCCTTTGTAGCCAATAGCTGTTTTGGATGGAATACGACCATGGACAACCTACGTTTCAAGTTGGTCTGGATGATCATTTTATTGATAGGTGTCCTATTTATGTCCATAGGAATAAAACCTCTGGAGATTATCAAATTTGCCCAGGTAACCAACGGGATGCTATTACCAATTATCGCTATTTTTCTACTGTGGATCGTTAATCGCAAAACAGTAATGCTGGAATATCAAAATACCCAATTTCAAAATATATTGGGGATTATCATTATTATTTTGTCCATTATATTGGGGGCAAAAAGCATATTAACCGTTTTTGGGCTATTTTAAGGACATGATCAATATTGATATTAATTGTGACATAGGGGAGGGTATAGGCAACGAAGCACAGCTATTGCCCTTAATCACCTCCTGTAATATTGCCTGTGGCGGCCATGCCGGGGATACTGCTACTATGATGAAGGTAGCCTTCTTGGCCAAAGAACACAAGGTGTTGATAGGGGCACATCCATCATATCCGGATAGGGAGAATTTTGGAAGGACCAGCATTAAAATGGCTAAAGAAGAATTGAAAAAAAGTATCCTTGCCCAGATCGATGATTTAAACACTGTCCTCAAATCTTTGGGTCTTGCGCTGAACCACATAAAACCCCATGGTGCCCTGTACAATGATGTGGCCAGGGACAGGGAATTGGCATTGGTATTTTTGGATAGTGTTGAAAAATATAAAAATGAGGTTTTTTTGTATGTTCCCTACGATTCAAATATTGCTGAAGAAGCGCTGCGTTTGGGATTCCAAATAAAATATGAGGCGTTTGCCGATCGCAATTATAATGAAGACCTCTCCCTTGTGTCCAGAAAAGAACCTATGGCCCTAATACAGGATCCCAAAGCCGTTAAAGACCATTTACTCTATATGGTTACAAAAGGTGCGGTTTTGACCCTTTCCGGGAAGGCGGTAAAAATCAAGGCGGACACCTACTGTATTCACGGGGATTCTCCTTCAACATTTCAAATATTAATGTATCTTTCCAAACATTTACCAAAGAACCAAATCTTAATAAAAAAGTGAGTAGTTTCAAAATATCTGTAAGACAATTTGGTGTCCATGCCATATTGGTGGAGTGGCCCAATAGGGTGGAAGAGTCCATATTGGACGAGATTCTTCAATTCATTCAATACTTGAAAAAAAATCACCTTGATGAAAAAGAGTGGGAGTTTGTTCCTGCTTATAATTCACTTACTTTGATATGCAAGAACACCGTCCTCGATTTCGATTATTTTAAACCGAAAATAAAGGAATGGTATGCCATAAAAGGAAAGATAGAACCTGCTACCAGATACCTCTGGCGATTACCGGTAAGTTATGATTTGGAATTCGGGTTGGATCTTGTGGAGATTTCTGGACAATTGGGCCTGTCGGTAGAACGTATAATTGAATTGCACTCCCAAAGTATTTATACGGTCTATGGAATTGGTTTTTTACCTGGGTTTATGTATTTAGGAGGCGTGCCGGAGGCTTTGGAGGTTCCACGTAAATCTACCCCCAGGCCTAAGGTCCTTAAAGGCTCTGTTGGTCTAGCGGGGAAACAAACGGGAATTTACCCCCAGGATTCACCTGGAGGATGGAACATAATTGGAAAATGTCCGGTTCCCATGTTCGATGTAAAAAAGGAAAAACCATGTTTCGTTAAAGTGGGGGATAAAATACAATTTTACCCTATTTCAATGGCAGAATACCAATTGCACAAAATTGAGGGTGAGGTAGGGATTTATAACTTAGAAAAAAAAGTGCTGGATGCTTAACATTATAAAATCGGGCTTTTTCACTACAGTGCAGGATACCGGTAGATTTGGGTACAGGGATAAAGGTGTTCCAGTTTCAGGAGTAATGGACTCATTCTCTGTCTCGAAGATAAATACTTTGTTGGAAAACGATGAAAACTGCGCTGTCCTGGAAATAACCATGACGGGACCAACATTGGAATTTGAACAGGATACCTATATTGTTTTGGGAGGGGCGGAAATGTCGGTTACCCTGAACGATATAAACATAGAGAATTACAAAGTCTATAAAGTTAATGGCGGTGATATATTATCCTACGGCAAATTATTAAAAGGATTTAGGGCGTATTTGGGAATTAAGGACGGATTCAACACCGCATCGGTATTGGGAAGTAGATCCTTTTTTAAGCCAATTACCGAGAGGGATTCCATTAAGAAAATGTCCAGTCTTCCGTATACCAAGTGTAAACAATTCAATCCCAAAATTTCTAAACTTAAAGTAGACTCCGTTTTGGACAAAATCAAACTCGAAGTTTTTAAGGGTCCTGAATTTAAACTATTGACAGATAATCAATTGTCACAATTATTCTACCGGGAATTTTCGGTGGCAAACGAGAATAACCGAATGGCATATCAGCTTAATGAAGTAATTGAGGGCAATAAGTTATCTATGTTAACCTCGGCAACCCTGCCAGGAACTATACAACTGACTCCTGCTGGAAAATTGATCATTTTAATGAAAGATGGTCAGACCACTGGAGGTTATCCCAGAATTCTACAGTTGTCGGACATGGCTATGTCCATTTTGGCGCAAAAAAGATCTGGAGATCATATTAGTTTTAAGCTAAAATAGGCGATGGAAATTTATTTCTTTGTCAATTAAATTTTAATGCCTAATTTTACGCTTATGATAATAAATAGAAGCATAATCAAATTGGTCATTATTGTCCCGTAATTGGGATGATACGGATTTCTATTTATTTAAAAAGCCTGTATCAAACATATTTGATACAGGCTTTTTTTTAGGTTTTGCCGAACTAAAATTTGGAATTATGTTCTTTTTTATGTCGCCATCAAAAGGTTTATCAAAGAATAAAAACCTACTGAATATGATATGGTTTATGTATTCAAGTATCTGATTATTAGGTATTTAAAATTAAATCGTTATTATTGAATTTAAATCAAATTTTTATGTTAAAAATCTAAGGGGTTTTAAACTTTTATCTTTGATAGTCGTAGTTTATATAGAATAGTATTAAAATACAAAGTATACAAATTAATGGAATTAAATAAATTTAGCAAAAACGTTACCCAAGACCCCACACAACCTGCCGCACAGGCTATGTTATACGCCATAGGACTTGTGGAAGAGGATCTAAAAAAACCTTTGATCGGAATAGGTAGTACGGGTTATGAGGGCAATCCTTGTAACATGCACTTAAATGATCTGGCACAAGAAGTAAAACTTGGGACCGAAAAAGGAGGCTTGGTCGGACTTGTGTTCAATACTATAGGTGTTAGTGATGGTATTTCAATGGGTACCTATGGTATGAGATACTCATTGCCTTCTAGGGATATTATTGCAGATTCTATGGAAACTGTGGTACAAGCTATGAACTATGACGGACTGGTAACTGTTGTTGGTTGCGACAAAAATATGCCCGGTGCCCTTATGGCCATGATCAGATTAAACAGACCATCTGTTTTGGTTTATGGTGGCACTATTGCCTCTGGTTGTTTCAAGGACAAGAAATTGGATATTGTCTCTGCCTTTGAGGCATGGGGCGAAAAGGTAGCCGGAACCATGAACGAGGAGGATTACAAAGGAGTAATTCAAAATGCATGTCCGGGAGCAGGTGCCTGTGGTGGTATGTACACCGCAAATACCATGGCCTCGGCCATTGAAGCTTTGGGCATGGCCCTACCTTATAATTCTTCCAACCCTGCTATTGGCAAGGAAAAGAAGCAAGATGCCATTAGCGCTGGTTTTGCATTGAGGCATCTATTGGAAAACGATATTAAGCCCAGCGACATCATTACAAAAAAATCTTTTGAAAATGCCGTTCGCTTGCTAACGCTCTTAGGAGGATCTACCAACGCTGTCCTACACTTTTTAGCCATAGCGAAAGCAGCAGATGTTGATTTTACTTTGGACGATTTTCAAAGAATTAGTGATACTACTCCATTTTTAGCGGATTTAAAACCAAGCGGTAAATATTTGATGGAGGATCTTCATCGTGCAGGTGGTACACCGGCAGTGATGAAGTTTATGTTGGAAAACGGGATGCTGCACGGAGATTGTTTAACAATAACTGGTAAAACTGTTGCCGAGAACCTTGCAGAGGTTCCAAGTTTAAAAGAAGGGCAGCAAATTATTATGCCTTTGAGCGCTCCGATCAAGGAATCCGGACACTTGAGAATTTTATACGGAAATCTTGCGGTAGATGGTGCCGTAGCTAAAATTACCGGAAAAGAAGGATTGCACTTTACCGGTCCTGCCAAAGTTTTTAATGATGAGTTTTTGGCCAATGCCGGTATAGGCAAAGGATTGGTGAAAAAAGGAGATGTTGTCGTTATTAGGTACGAAGGTCCAAAAGGTGGTCCAGGTATGCCGGAGATGTTGAAGCCTACCGCTGCCATTATGGGTGCCGGACTGGGAAAGGATGTGGCCTTGATTACCGATGGTCGCTTTTCTGGAGGTACACACGGTTTTGTTGTTGGTCACGTATGCCCCGAAGCTCAGGATGGTGGAACTATAGCCCTCTTGAAAGATGGGGATGTCATCACCATTGACGCAGAAAAAAATAGTATTTCTGTGGCCCTATCGGATGAAGAGATCAAAACGCGAAGGGCAAACTGGGTACAACCGCCCCTAAAGGTTAAAAAAGGAAGTTTGTACAAATATGCAAAAACGGTATCCTCGGCCTCCCAAGGTTGTGTAACCGACGAAATATAATATTAAAGGGTATAGAAAATAAAGCATCTGCCCAAGAAAAATTAAAGGGTTTTATACCAAGTATGTTAACCGATTAGGTCTACAATTATGGAAACATTGAAAAAGGAAAAAACAGCATCAACAAAGCAGAGCACGAAGAGAATAAGTGGTGCGGAGGCTATTATCCATTGCCTATTGGCTGAGGGTGTAGACTTGATTTACGGATATCCTGGCGGGGCCATTATGCCTCTGTATGACGAATTGTACAAATTTCAGGATAAACTAACCCACATTCTAACAAGACATGAGCAAGGTGCTACCCATGCTGCTCAAGGCTATGCTAGAGTAACAGGAAAAGTAGGTGTGGCAGTAGCCACATCAGGTCCAGGGGCTACCAATTTAATTACCGGTATTGCCGACGCCCAGATAGATTCAACACCCATGGTCTGCATCACGGGCCAGGTAGCTAGACATTTGTTGGGGTCTGACGCTTTTCAGGAAACCGATATAATTGGAATTTCCACTCCTGTAACCAAATGGAACTGTCAAGTAACCAAAGCTTCCGAAATTCCTGAAGTCTTGGCCAAGGCGTTCTATATTGCCAAATCCGGTAGGCCAGGACCTGTATTGGTGGATATTACCAAAAATGCACAAATTGATGAGTTCGACTTTTCATACGAGCATTGTAAAGGGGTTCGCAGTTACAACCCTTATCCCAAACCAGATATAAAAGCCATTGAGGAAGCGGCAAATTTAATCAATGCTGCCAAAAAGCCTTTCATAGTTTTTGGACAAGGGGTAATTTTAGGAGAAGCCGAGGAACAACTAAAAACCTTGGTTGAGAAGGCTGGTATTCCTGCTGCCTGGACCATACTTGGGCTTTCGGCCATGGATACGGACCACCCTTTAAATGTTGGAATGGTTGGGATGCACGGTAATTACGGACCTAATTTATTGACCAATGAATGCGATGTGCTCATTGCAATTGGTATGCGCTTTGACGATAGGGTAACCGGAAGTTTGGACACCTATGCCAAACAGGCAAAAATTATCCATTTCGATATAGATCCTGCGGAAATAAATAAAAACGTTAAGGCCGATGTTGCGGTATTGGGCGATTCCAAGGTTACCTTGGACCTGTTACTTCCAATGATCAAGACCAACACTCATGAATCTTGGCATAATGAGTTTAAGAAAAAATATAAGATAGAGTTTGACCAGATCATTAAAAATGATGTTTATCCTACCAAGGACAGACTTACCATGGCAGAAGTTATTGAGGAGATCAATATAGCCAGTGGCCATAAAGCCATTATAGTGTCGGACGTTGGGCAACATCAAATGATTGCCTGCAGATATGCCAAATTCAAACAGACCAAAAGTAATGTTACCTCTGGTGGATTGGGAACTATGGGCTTTGCTTTACCCGCCGCTATTGGAGCCAAAATGGGAGCCATGGATAGGGAAGTAGTTGCCATTATTGGCGATGGGGGATATCAAATGACCATTCAAGAATTGGGAACTATCTTCCAGAACAAAACCCCAGTTAAGATCGTGGTATTAAACAATGATCATTTGGGAATGGTACGTCAATGGCAGGAGCTTTTCTTTGAAAGTAGATACGCCTCAACCGTAATGGTCAACCCGGACTTTGTAAAAATTGCGGAAGGTTACCATATAGAATCCAAGCGCATAAGCGAGAGAAAGGATTTAAAGGATACCATTAAAGAAATGTTAGCCTCCAAGGATGCTTACTTTTTGGAAGTTAAAGTAGAAAAAGAGGATAATGTTTTCCCTATGATTCCTTCTGGGGCATCGGTATCGGATATACGTTTGAAATAAAATAATTATTAATTAAAATTACCCATAACTTCATATTTTTGATAGAGGATTGGGATAAGGAGATGGAAAAAAAATGGTTTACAATTTCAGTATACTCCGAGAACAGCGTAGGACTACTGAACAGAATATCAGGGATATTTTTAAAACGTCACATAAACATTGAGAGTTTAAATGTTTCAAAATCGGAAATAGACCACGTGTCAAAATTCACTATTGTGGTTTACACTACAGAAGATTGGGTACGTAATATTGTTGGTCAGGTGGAAAAGCAAATTGAGGTAATCAAAGCGTTCTATCATACCGATGAAGAAACCATATATCAGGAATCTGCATTATTTAAAGTGGCTTCCACCTTGTTGTTCGATGAGCGAAATATCCAAAATATCATAAAGGATAGTAATTCCCAAATTGTTACGGTATCCCGTGATTTCTTTGTTTTGGCAAAGACTGGAAGACGAAATGAAATTGATGACATGTACCAACAATTGAAACCATATGGCATAATGCAATTTGTGCGTTCGGGAAGGATTGCGGTTACAAAATCGGAAATGAAAATTTCATCATTATTAAAAGAGTTTAATCAATAAATAATCAACCCCGAAGCTAATCGGGACATAAAATCGAGTTTAAAAAATGGCAAATTACTTTAATACACTATCATTAAGGGAACAACTTACTCAATTAGGGAAATGCAGGTTCATGGAATCTACAGAATTTTCTGATGGTGTATCCGCTTTAAAAGGAAAAAAGATTGTAATCGTAGGCTGTGGTGCACAAGGTCTTAACCAAGGTCTTAACATGCGCGATTCGGGATTGGATATTTCATACACTCTAAGGGGTGCAGCTATAAAAGAAAAAAGACAGTCTTTTATAAACGCAAGTGAAAATGGCTTCAATGTTGGGACCTACGAAGAACTTATTCCAACGGCGGATGTAGTTATTAACTTGACCCCGGACAAACAACACACCAGTGTGGTTTCTGCGGTTATGCCCCTAATGAAAAAAGGTGCTACATTATCCTACTCACACGGTTTTAATATTGTGGAGGAAGGAATGCAGATCCGTGAGGACCTAACCGTTATTATGGTGGCGCCAAAATGTCCAGGATCTGAAGTACGTGAAGAATATAAAAGAGGTTTTGGTGTACCTACCCTAATTGCAGTACACCCCAACAATGACCCTCAAGATAAAGGTTTGGCCCAGGCAAAAGCCTATGCAGTTGCCACTGGCGGACATAAGGCCGGTGTTTTGGAGTCTTCTTTTGTTGCCGAAGTAAAATCTGATTTAATGGGTGAACAGACCATACTTTGTGGCTTGTTGCAAACAGGTTCTATACTTTGTTTTGATAAAATGATTGAAAAAGGAATTGACGCAGGATATGCTTCCAAGTTAATTCAGTACGGATGGGAGACCATTACAGAAGGTCTTAAATACGGAGGTATTACCCATATGATGGATCGTTTGTCCAATCCTGCAAAGATCAAGGCTTTTGAACTATCTGAAGAATTAAAAGATATAATGCGCCCACTTTTCCATAAGCATATGGACGATATTATGAGCGGCCATTTTTCAAAAATCATGATGGAAGATTGGGCCAATGACGATAAAAACCTATTGACCTGGAGAGCAGCAACCGGAGAGACCGCTTTCGAAAAAACTCCTGCAGGATCTGTTAAAATAGTTGAACAGGAATTTTATGACCACGGAGTACTAATGGTAGCAATGGTAAGAGCGGGTGTGGAATTGGCTTTTGAGTCCATGACCGAATCTGGAATTATTGCCGAATCTGCTTACTATGAGTCACTTCATGAAACTCCGTTGATCGCCAACACCATTGCTAGAAAAAAATTGTTTGAAATGAACAGGGTTATATCGGATACGGCCGAATACGGTTGTTATTTGTTCGATCATGCCTGTAAGCCTCTATTGGCCGATTTCATGAAAACCATAGATACAGATGTCATTGGTAAACATTTTGCCGATCAAAAACATCTAAGTGTGGACAATGCAAAACTAATTGCTGTCAACAAAGCTTTACGCGAGCACCCTGTAGAGATAGTAGGAGCAAGGTTGCGTGCATCCATGACGGCCATGAAACCTATAGTATAATCACAATTAACTAATTATAAGGCCTGCCGAGTTTAATTAACTGGGCAGGTCTTTGTTTATATACCTATTAATGAAACCATATTTTCCCAAAATAGAGGACATCCGGAAGGCTGCCGAAACCATTAGGCAAGTAGCGGATATTACCCCCTTGATGCAGAGCATCCGATATTCCAAGGCCTATGATGCCAATATTCTTTTAAAAAGGGAAGATTTACACAGGGTAAGAAGCTACAAAATAAGAGGTGCCTTCAATAAGATTAGCTCACTTAGCAAAAAAGAAACAGTCAACGGAGTGGTATGCGCCAGCGCAGGAAACCATGCCCAAGGTGTTGCCTTTGCCTGTAATCACTTAGGAATAAAAGGCACCATTTATATGCCATCCGTAACCCCTAAACAAAAGGTTGAACAAACAAAATTATTTGGAGGGGATTGGGTAACCGTGGTACTGGAGGGAGATACCTTTGATGATTCCTCAGATGCGGCTAAAAAATTCTGTGCCGCTGAAAAAAAGACTTATATCCATCCTTTTGATGACCCAAAAATTATTGAAGGTCAGGCTACGGTTGGTTTGGAAATATTGGAACAGACAAAAAAACCTATAGATTATGTCTTTGTAGCTGTAGGAGGTGGTGGTTTGGCATCTGGTCTTTGCGCTGTATTCCAGACTTTGTCGCCCCATACAAAAATTATAGGTGTGGAGCCGGAAGGAGCCCCATCTATGAAGAACTCTATGGAAAAGGGTATTAACACGGAATTGGAACATATCGACAAATTTATTGATGGTGCCGCAGTAAAACGAGTTGGCGATATTACTTTTGATATTTGTAGGGAATGTCTTTATGATATGGTAACCGTTCCGGAAGGCAAGGTTTGCCAGACCATATTAGATCTTTACAATAGGGACGCCATTGTTGTGGAACCGGCCGGAGCCCTTACAATTACAGTACTGGACGACTATAAGGAAGAAATAAAAGGTAAAAATGTGGTCTGCATCGTCAGTGGAAGTAACAACGATATTACGCGTACGGCCGAGATAAAAGAACGCGCCTTGCTTTACGGCAAATTAAAACACTATTTTATAATTCGCTTTCCTCAGAGACCAGGTGCCTTGAAGGAATTCGTTGTTGATATTTTGGGTCCAACCGATGATATTACCCATTTTGAATATTCAAAAAAATCGAGTCGGGAGAATGCTCCGGCCGTAGTGGGAATAGAATTAAAACATCCAGAAGATTTGGCTCCGCTTGTAAAACGGATGAAGGAGAACAATTTTTTTGGCGACTACATTAACGATAAGCCAGATTTGTTTCAGTATTTAATTTAATAACATTTGTGGTAATTTTTATGATATTGCAAAATGCGAAATCCTTTTCGTGACTTTCCTTCAAATATTCTATCAGATTTATAGGGAATTAAAATTATCGTTTTATTAATTTAGTGGTCTGATAGTTTAATTTCAATAGTTTCATTTTTCAATACAAAATCACTTATGGGCAAATCGGGCATACCTTCAGAATACATTATAAACGAGGTTATTCATCAAAGAACTTATCTTATCAATGGTGAATTAAGGGCTTGGGAGGGAAAAACCTCCGAGGTGTACTCCACCATATCCAGCACAGAAAAATACGCACCAACATTATTGGGCAGTATTCCGGACATGGAGGAAAAGGAAGCCATGGAAGCTCTTGATGCCGCCCTGCAGGCCTATAACAAAGGTAAGGGCATCTGGCCTACCATGAGGGTCAAGGAACGTATAGACTGCATGGAGATTTTTGTAAAGAAAATGCAGGCCAAGAGGGATGAGATTGTGAAACTTCTGATGTGGGAAATTGGAAAATCACTTCCGGACTCCCAAAAGGAGTTCGACAGAACGGTGGAGTATATTAATGATACCATTGAGGATTACAAGCAACTTGACCGTGATAATGCCAAATTTGAAAAAAACGATGGTGTTTATGCCCATATTAGAAGGGGTCCACTTGGGGTGGTACTATGTTTGGGCCCGTACAACTATCCATTAAACGAAACTTTCGCCTTGCTTATTCCTGCCATAATCATGGGGAATACGACCATTTTTAAGCCTGCGAAACACGGTGTTTTATTGATTACACCATTGTTGGAGGCTTTTCAATCCAGTTTCCCAAAAGGGGTAGTGAATATTGTATTTGGTAGGGGTAGGGCAGTAGCAGCGCCAATAATGAAGACAGGGAAAGTTGATGTTTTGGCTTTGATAGGTAATAGTAAATCGGCAAATGCCCTGCAGAACCAACATCCAAAAAGCAATAGACTGCGTTTGGTGCTCGGACTGGAAGCTAAAAATCCAGCTATAATATTACCTGACGCAGATTTGGATTTAACCATAGACGAGTGTATTGCCGGTACCTTGTCCTTTAACGGACAACGTTGTACCGCACTAAAAATAATCTATGTCCACGAGGATATTGCCGAGGAATTTAACAAACGATTTTCCGAGAGGGTCGATGCCCTAAAATTTGGAAACCCTTGGGAAGAAGGCGTTAAGTTAACCCCTCTGCCCGAACCTGGTAAGCCAGCCTATATACAGGAGTTAATAGATGACGCCAGAGAAAAAGGTGCCAAGATTTTGAATAAAAAAGGGGGCACACATTCCGACAATTATATTTGGCCAGCGGTACTATATCCCGTTAACAAAGAAATGCGGGTCTATCAGGAAGAGCAATTTGGTCCGGTAATTCCAATCGTGACCTTTAAGGATATTGAAGAACCTTTGGACGATATGGCCGAATCCAATTATGGACAACAGGTAAGTTTGTTCGGAAAGGATGTATACGCCATAGCTCCGTTAATAGATACCTTGGTGAACTTGGTATGTAGGGTAAACCTTAATAGCTCATGTCAACGTGGCCCGGATGTTTATCCATTTACAGGGCGAAAGGATTCTGCCCAAGCTACCCTAAGTGTCTATGATGCATTACGTTCCTTCTCTATAAGGACCTTTGTGGCCTTTAAGGACAACGAACTTAATAATGAAACCGTAGAACAGTTGTTGGAATCCAAACTGTCCAATTTTATTAGTACCGACTATATTCTATAACCGATATTTAATTTAGATTTTCTGGATCTTGTGAATTTCAAAAGATTAAAGCCCAACTTGATATCTATCTAGTGGGCTTTAATTTTTTTATTTCTTTACAGATGTTTTGATTTTAGAAGATAAGTGATTCTGTTTTAATACGATAAACACCTAGCCTTTAGATTATCTTAATTACTGAATATACTTTTGCTGAAGGATAGACGTCAATGTTTTGAATAATTCCGTTGGATTAAAAGGTTTGCATATAAGACCATCTATTCCGTATTCCCCTAACTGGTTCTTAATATCCATTCCCGTGGAAGCAGATAGCGCGTAGATGGGCATGACCTTATTGAGGGGGTTATTGGAATCCCTAATGGCCTTGCTTGCTTCAAAACCGTTCATTACCGGCATTTGAAGGTCCATCAATATCATATCATAGGTACTTTCCATGGCCTTATTAAGGGCTATTAGTCCATTTTCAGCTATATCAAAATCTACCTGCCATTTGGAGAGAAACTTTTCGATGACCATAATATTTACTTTATTGTCCTCGGCCACAAGAATTCTAGCCCCTTTTAGATTATCCTGTTCATGAATTGACTTGGCATCAAAGGCATCGACATCCTCCTGATAATCGGTCTTGCTGCTCTTTTGTAGCTTCAGCTTAAAACTAAAGGTGGATCCTTTGCCAACTTGGCTCTCCAATTTTAGCTCGCTATCCATAATTTCCAATAATCGCTTACAGATGGCCAGACCCAAACCTGTACCTCCGTACTTTCTTGTGGTATCAGAATTGGCCTGGGCGAATGAAAGAAATATTTTATCCCGTTTATCTTCAGGAATACCAATTCCCGTATCGGATATTATAAATTCCAAAACGCAGTAATCGTTAGCTATCTCCACAGCTTCAATATCCACAGTAACCTTGCCTTCCTCTGTAAACTTAATGGCATTGCTGACCAGGTTGGTCAGGATTTGGGATAATCTGGTACTGTCCCCAATAAATGTTTTGGGGAGCGCTGTGTCCGTCTTGACAAGAAGCCTCAAGTCCTTCTCTTTTGCCGTATTGTGGAAAATACTTTGTAAACCATTGAGGACTTGATTTAAACTAAAATCCCTTTCCTCCAGTTCCAAAAGGCCAGAGGCAATTTTATTGAAATCCAAAATATCATTTACCAAACACAAAAGATGCTCCGAGGAATGCTTTAGGGTACTTAGGTTTTCCATCTGCTCCATTTTAGGATTTTCCAATAGCAGCAAGTGGCTTATACCTATGACCGCATTCAACGGCGTTCTTATCTCATGGGACATAGTGGTCAAAAACTCGTCTTTGGCCTTATTGGCCATAGATTCCTTCTCCTTGGCCTCAATTAGGGCCAATTCCGTTTCTTTTATTTTGCTTATATCCACAATAGCGCCAATATACCCTTCAATATTTCCGTCTTCGGACATAATGACCTTCAAGGAAAAATCCAACCATTTATATTCCCCGGTGATAATTTGGGACTTAAACGATTTGCTTATAGTTTTAAAGTTAGGTGTCTTAAGGTCTATAAGATTTTTGAAATCGTTTCCCTGGTCATCCTTTAAAAATTGATAGTAAGGTTTCCCTAAACAATCTTTAACCTTATAACCTGTCAACTTTCTCCAGGCAGGATTCAGATAGGACCAATTGCCATTTAGGTCCATTTCAAAAATAACATCCTTAATGTTTCCGGCTACTTTGGACAATTGTCCTGAAATAGATTCCACACTGTTTTTTAACTGCTGGTTGGTCTGGAACAATTCTTGGGAACTTTTCTCCAAAACATTCTCTACCTGTTCCAAATCACAATCATAAGCCTTATATGCTTCGTCCACTTGACGCAATAAGGGGGCGATAAGATCTAGAGTACCATCCTCCAAATCTATCTTTTTCAACTGTCTTTTGAGTAACCTATGGTAATTATTGCTCATTCAGAAAATGTTGTTATCGTCATTGTTTGATTGTGCAGTGTACAAGGCGAAAACTTATCAAAGGGAGCAATTTCCCCGTACGAATAGAATCCAGTGGTATAGATATCATTGCCAAATACTTCATTAACGGCTTCTACTTCTTCCTCCACCAACTGTTTCATAACCAATCTTCGCCCTACACAGCTTATCAAGAAAGCCAATTGATGTTGATCTTCTGTACTATTCTTGGCAGTTATTGCCGATTGTTCAGCTCCTCCTATTATTCTATCAATATTCGCCTTCATCAATCTTACATAGGATCCTTGGGGAATGTTTCCCGCAAAAGTGAGACTTCCATTTTTTTCATCAATGGACAATATGGTCCTTACAACTGGTATTTGATTATCCTCATCCCTCATGCTCAAAGGAAACAACAGACCCGATCCGGGCAAATCCTTTGCCATGTCTCCCAAAAATGATTTATATAGCTCCAGTGCCGGTTGCCCATCCAATTCATAAAGTACATTGTTTATAGATTTCGTTACCAGTCTTTCAATACCAAAACTGTCCCAGCCTCCCTTGGATGCAAATCCTATGCTCAGTTCCGGGCCATATAAACCTAGGGCAACAATCTTTTTGGAAGCCACTTGGTTCCCGGAAATAACAAAGGTATTTTCGAAGTTTGAACAATCCCCAGCCAAACCGCCGGTGATACTTACCGACTTATCCAAATCGGCATGCAACCCCTTTACCAATTCGGCCCCATTTACAATAAGTCCATCACTGAGCACAAAAATATGCCTCAAATCTGGCCCTTTTAATTTGCTACTAATAGCTTTCCCTGCTTCAAAACTATCCAGGTTACAGGAAATTAGATCAACTTCCTCAATTCTAAGTTTAGTCTTTTCAAACTTAACGGCCGTCAAGGCTATCGTAGAATCCAACACTTCATTTCCCAAGATTTCTCCGGCAGTGGAACATCCTATTAGTTTAGTATTTTCAAATTTAAGTGCCAATTGGTTTACAAATTCTTCAGTACCAATAAAGGTGGGTGATGCGAAGAGAAAAAATACATCAGGAACAAAATCCAAATCCAAATGATCAAGGTCTTCGAGATGAAGTATTTTATGCTGAAATATTTTCATGATGATAAATTTTTGTAAGAAAAAACCTTCTTGTACATGGTATCAACGCTTAATATTCATAAATCGTATAGATTTCAAAATTTAATGGGGCATACCACCTGGTCAAAAACTTTTTAAATTCTAAAGCATAACTTCTCTACCCTTTCTTAAATAGCAATGAGGCCTTTTGGCCGTGATTAGGAAAGCATTTAGATCAAAGAAGCCCTAAATAAGTCGACCCATTGAATATTAAATATTTCCCAATAAAACGCGAAAACTACTATAAACACGCACTATATCAGTAAAGAGTATTACTTTTGCCGCTTTTTTGCAGGATATAAATGCATATAAATAGGATAATTATCCATAGCTGTACGAAAATACCTTGTAGTAATATTGTACCTGTATTAATGTCTTAAATAATAATATTATGAGTATGGACAAATCGAACAAAAAAGCACTGCTTGCCCTAGGGGTAGGAGGCTTTGGTATAGGAATGACCGAGTTTGTAATAATGGGTATTCTTCCGGACGTGGCCAATTCTCTTCAAATAAGTATACCTCAGGCGGGTCATTTTATATCGGCCTATGCCTTGGGAGTGGTAGTTGGCGCCCCCACTTTAACGGCTTTGAGCGGAAAGTGGCCAGCGCATAAAGTGTTACTATATTTAATGGTATGGTTTACGCTTTTCAACACCCTTTCAGCATTTTCTACAAACTATGTTACATTAATGATTGCTAGATTCCTATCTGGATTGCCACATGGAGCATTTTTTGGAATTGGTGCCGTAGTGGCAGGAAAGTTGGCAAAAGAAGGAAAAGCGGCCCAGGCCATTGCTACCATGTTTGCCGGCTTAACCATAGCCAATGTAATAGGAGTACCCATAGGCACTTATCTAGGCCATTATTATAATTGGAACCTTTCTTTTCTATTAGTGGGTATTGTGGGTGTTATAGCATTGCTCAGCATCTACTTTTGGATGCCAAAAATGGAAAAATCCTCTTCCGAGGGATTTATCAAAGATTTGAAGGTTTTTAAGAGAGTGGAAATTTGGCTGCTCATCTTACTCACCACAATCGGGACAGGGGGATTTTTTGCCTGGTATAGCTACATTGCCCCGTTGTTAACAAATGTATCGGGACATTCCGAAAGTATGGTGAGCTATGCCATGATCTTGGCAGGCTTAGGAATGGTGTTCGGTAATTTTATTGGTGCTAAAATGGCAGAGATATTTAGTCCATTGAAGGCTGTAATCATCAGTTTATCCTTAATGGTAATGGTACTGTTAATCAACTTCTTGGTTGCCGCAAATCCAGTAGCAATATTAATTTTAACCTTCATTATAGGGATCGTTTCCTTTATGGTAGGCACACCAATTCAATTGGCCATTATAAAGGCATCCAAGGGATCTGAAATGTTGGGGTCTTCCATGAATCAGAGTGCCTTTAACATGGGCAATGCCTCAGGAGCATTTTTTGCCGGATTGCCCATAGCCTTAGGGTACGGTTTTACATCGGCAAGCTTGGT
Organism: Arenibacter algicola; assembly: GCF_018860365.1. Taxonomy (GTDB): domain Bacteria; phylum Bacteroidota; class Bacteroidia; order Flavobacteriales; family Flavobacteriaceae; genus Arenibacter; species Arenibacter algicola_B. The sequence goes on along the minus strand of NZ_JAHKPO010000014.1, from coordinate 423,158 downwards.
AGGGGCCTTAATGGCAGGAACCGGTATAGCTATAGCTGTATTGATAATAGTGTTTTCTAAAAGTAGAGCGGTCAGTACCAAAAGAAAAATGGCATTCAATTCTTAAGGTTCGGATATAATCCGTAAAAACATAAAAGAGGGCGTCTAATAAGGTTTAGACGCCCTCTTTTTATAGATTCCTGTCTACACAGGAATGACAAGTATTCTAGATGTTTTTAGCCAGCCAATCTCCAATTTCACTGGTCTTATAGGCTTTTCCGCCTTCTGCCAAATCTTCCGAAACCACACCTTCAGCCAGGGATTTGTTTACAACATCCCGAATGGCCTGTGCCTCTTCCTTCAAGTCAAAATCTTCGAACATCATGGCAGCCGATAGCACCGTAGCCAATGGATTTGCTATATCCTTACCTGCCGCTTGTGGGTATGACCCGTGAATTGGTTCATACAATCTTGTTTTGGTTCCTACGGAAGCCGATGGCATTAATCCCATAGACCCTGAAATTACCGAAGCCTCATCCGTTAAAATATCTCCAAAAAGATTTTCAGTTATTATTACATCATACCCTTTTGGCCATTGCACCAATCTCATGGCCACAGCATCCACAAATTCATAGGAAACAGTTACTTCTGGGTAATCCTTTTCCATTGCCTGTACCGTCTCTCTCCACAATCTGGAAGATTCCAAAACGTTGGCCTTATCTACACAACAAAGCTTTTTAGATCTGGTCATGGCCATTTCAAACCCTTTTTTGGCCAAACGCTGAATTTCCGCACGGGTATAGGTCATAGTATCAAAGGCGGTATTCCCATTATCCTTTCTTCCTCGTTCCCCAAAATATACTCCGCCCGTTAATTCCCTTAGAATAATTAAATCCGTTCCCTCGATTCGCTCACGTTTTAAAGGAGACTTATCTATAAGTGACGGAAAAGTAAAAGTAGGCCTAACGTTGGCGAACAAGCCCAATTTTTGTCTCATTTTCAACAATCCTTGCTCTGGACGTACCTTAGCAGATGGATCATTGTCGAATCTTGGGTGCCCAATAGCGCCAAATAAAACGGCATCCGCAGCTTCACAAACGGCATGGGTTTCATCTGGATAAGGCTCTCCAACAGCATCAATTGCCGCTGCACCGGTAAGGGCAGGTGTCCAGCTTATCTCATGATTGTATTTCTTGGCTATGGCATTGGATACTTTTACCGCTTGATCAATTACTTCAGGACCTATTCCATCTCCTGCTAAAAGGGCAATATTTAATTTCATTTATTCTTGCTTTTTGCCATACGTTTTGCGCCTGGCATGGTTATAATTGTTTGTGTTTTTCCTAAATAATATTTAACATTTTCTCGGTCGCTTTTATGGCCGAGACAGTTTGGTCGGAGTCCAACCCCCTGGATATAAATTCCTTATCACCTCTTTTCCAGGTAATAATGGTTTCACAGAGTGCATCAGAGTTACTGCCTGGTGGAATTCGAACCGCATAATCCACCAAAGTGGGCAATTCCAATTTTTTGGATTTATATACTTTTCTCAAGGCATTCATGAAGGCATCATATTGACCATCGCCCTGAGCGTGTTCCTCTATAAGTTCACCATTAATTTCGAGGGCTAGGGTAGTGGAGGGCTTTAAGCCTTTGGAATGGGTGAGTACGTACGATTTAACAAAAACTTTTTGCTGATAGGTATCACTATCCAAAACATCGGAGATAATATAGGGCAGGTCCTCCTTGGTTACCTTTTCCTTTTTATCTCCCAATTCAATAATACGGGCCGTAACCTTTTTTAATTCATCATCATTGAGGGTTAGTCCCAGCTCCTGTAAGTTCTTTTGAATATTGGCCTTTCCCGAAGTTTTACCTAAGGCATATTTACGTTTTCTACCAAATCTCTCTGGCATTAAGTCGTTAAAGTACAAATTCTTTTTACTGTCCCCATCTGCATGGATTCCAGCAGTTTGGGTAAAAACATTGTCACCAACGATTGGCTTGTTGGCAGGAATTCCAAACCCGGTAAAGGCAGATACCAACTTGCTCACCTTATAAAGGGAAGATTCGTTCACGGTTACCTCTATTTCGGGCATAAAATCATTGATTACCGCAATGGCACTTGCCATTGGGGCGTTACCTGCTCTTTCACCCATACCGTTTACGGTTAAATGAAGGCCATGGCAACCTGCTTTTATCGCCTCCATTACATTGGAAACACTTAAATCGTAATCGTTATGTCCATGAAAATCGAAATGCATCTTGGGATAACGCTGAACTATTTCAGATATAAATTTGTTTGTTTCGGTATAGGTCAGGATTCCCAAAGTATCCGGCAACAATACCCTTTTAATAGGTTGTGTGGACAGGAAATCTATAAATTGGAACACATATTCCTTTGAATTTCGCATTCCATTGCTCCAGTCCTCCAAATATACATTGGTAGAAATGCCTTCCTTGGCCGCTTCTGCAATGGTCTTTTCAATTTCGCTAAAATGTTGTTGCGGTGTTTTTTTAAGTTGGTGGGTTAGGTGGTTCATAGAACCTTTAGTTAAAAGATTCTGGACCTTGGCACCGGATTTTTTCATCCAATCAATGGAAACGCCCCCATCTACGAAGGTCAATACCTCTACACGGTTAATATACCCTTTAGTATTGGCCCATTCGGTAATCTGTTGTACCGCTGAAAGTTCTCCCTCCGATACTCGGGCGGAGGCTACTTCAATTCTATCCACATTCAACTCATCCAATAGCAACTTAGCCAATGTAAGTTTTTCGGATGCTGAAAAGGACACCCCTGAGGTCTGTTCCCCATCCCGGAGGGTGGTGTCCATTATTTCAATTATTCTTCGTTTCATTTATGCAGAACTAGTAACCGTATCTCTATTGTCCAATAACTTAAAAAACAGTAAAATGCCTTTGTAGGATATCAAGACGAAGGGAAACCTCCACTCAATATATGGTACATTTACTGCAACCAAATACTTTACAATGGAGTATCTTCGGCAAATTCCCTAATATTCTCCTTTATGTTCAAAAGATAATCAATATCATCAAAGCCGTTAAGCATATTATCTTTTTTGTAATTGTTGATATCAAAACTTTCGGATTCGCCAGTAGTGGTCAACGTAATGGTCTGTTCGGGTAAATTTACTACCAATTCTGTTTTTGGATCCGCATAGATTGCCTCAAATATTTTTTCCAAAAACGGAGCGCTCACCTGAACTGGCAATACACCAATATTTAAACAGTTATTCTTAAAAATATCTGCAAAAAAACTGGATACCACACACCTAAATCCGTAATCGTACACTGCCCAAGCAGCATGTTCCCTAGAAGAACCGGATCCAAAGTTTTTTCCACCCACCAATATTTTACCACTGAAGGTAGGATTGTTTAAAACAAAATCCTCTTTTGGACTATTGTCCGGATTGTAGCGCCAATCCCTGAACAAATTGTCGCCAAAACCTTTACGCTCGGTCGCCTTAAGAAAACGGGCCGGGATTATTTGATCCGTATCCACATTTTCAATGGGAAGCGGAACTCCTGTTGTTTTAAGTATATTAAATTTATCGTATGCCATGTTATTTAAACTTATGTGCTCAGCGCCCAGCGCTAAACGAAAATTAAACTTTATTTTATCACAAAATTATTTTGACTTCAATAAAATCCTCCGGAAGCTATTTCCTGAAAATACCGTTACAAGACGCTGAAATATGTAAGGAGTATTTTAGATTTTGCCAAAAGCCCTTTGACGTTTTAAACCAATTCCTCCTGCATCAACCCTCTAGGATCGGTTACCTTTCCAGTAACGGCTGCTGCAGCTGCCACCAACGGACTTGCCAAAAGTGTTCTGGACCCAGGGCCTTGTCTACCTTCAAAATTTCTATTCGAAGTACTAACGGCATATTTCCCTGCAGGAACCTTATCATCGTTCATTGCCAAACATGCAGAGCATCCAGGCTCGCGCAATTCAAAACCAGCATCGTGCAAGATGTCCAAAATTCCTTCCTCCTTAATTGCGGATTCCACTTTATGCGATCCAGGCACCAACCAAGCGGTTACATTATCTGCTTTTTTTCTGCCTTTTACAATAGAGGCGAAAGCTCTAAAGTCTTCAATACGGCCATTGGTACAACTTCCCAAAAACACAAAATCGATTGGTTTTCCAATCATATTATCGCCCTCATGGAAGGCCATATATTGAAGTGATTTTTTATATGTGGCAACACCACCCTCCACAGATTCAGCCGTTGGAATACCATTGGAAATTCCGATACCCATCCCTGGATTGGTTCCGTAAGTAATCATAGGTTCTATATCGGCAGCATCAAAGGTAATTTCTTTGTCAAAAGTGGCACCCTCATCCGTTTTAAGAGTTTCCCAATATTCCATGGCCTTGTCCCAATCGGCACCAACAGGAGTAAATTCCCGACCTTTGATATATTCAAAAGTTTTTTCGTCCGGGGCAATCATCCCTCCACGGGCACCCATTTCAATACTCAGGTTACAAACGGTCATTCTACCCTCCATGGTCATGTTCCTAAAAACATCACCAGCATACTCCACAAAGTACCCTGTTGCACCGGAGGTCGTTAATTTGGAAATTATATATAGGGCCACATCTTTTGGTGTAACGCCCTTACTAAGTTTTCCATTTACATTGATACGCATAGATTTGGCCTTCTGCTGCATAATACATTGGGTAGCCAATACCATTTCCACCTCTGAAGTTCCAATACCAAATGCAATAGCTCCAAATGCGCCATGGGTAGAGGTATGCGAATCACCACATACAATGGTAGCGCCAGGTTGGGTAATTCCGTATTCCGGACCTACCACGTGCACAATTCCATTTTTCTCATGTCCAAGTCCCCAATAGGAAATACCGTGAGCTTTGGAATTTTCCTCCAACGCTTTAAGCTGATTGGCCGAAAGTGGATCCTCAACTGGCAAATGCTGGTTAATGGTAGGAGTGTTATGATCTGCAGTAGCAAAAGTACGCCCTGGGTACATTACTGGAATACCCCTACTTTTTAGACCTAGAAATGCTACCGGACTAGTCACTTCATGAACCATGTGACGGTCTATGAACAGGACATCAGGCCCATTTTCAATCTTATGAACAACATGGGAATCCCATACTTTATCAAATAACGTTTTCTTCATTTTATAGGGTTATGATTTATGATCTTAGATTTAATATTCTTAAAGAGGCACATTACCTACTTTTTTACTAGCATGCAAAATTAAGACTATCTTGTAAATCATTGAAATTAATATAGGAATAATTACGATGTTCAACATAAAAGTTGCCGAATGTTTAGAATATAACCTGTTCTTTTTTTGATATGGCATTTAGCCGACTATCCCATTTGTGGGGACAACAATTTGGAGTTGGGCAAGGGGCACACAAGTTCCCAAATGTTTAGAACAAAAAAGGTGGACAAATCCAATTCATCCACCCATTTTGAAAGCTTTACTTTTTATTAATTACTTAGCTGCCTTATCCACCTTTAGACGGGCATCCCTATTGGCTATCTCCCAAGCGGTAAGAAAAACCAGTCTGGTTCTATTTTCCAATAGATCATAATTTATTTTGTCCGGTGTATCCCCAGGCTGGTGATAGTCGGCATGGGTTCCATTAAAATAGAATATGATAGGAATATTATTTTTTGCAAAATTGTAATGATCACTTCTGTAGTAGAAACGGTTGGGATCATTTTCATCGTTAAAGGTGTAATCCAATTCAATATTCATATATTTTTTGTTGACCTCTTCCGATAGCTCATGGAGTTCTGTACTTAACTTATCGGAACCAATTAAATAAATATAATTCCTATTCCCAGTGCGGTTCGGGTCTATTCTCCCGATCATATCAATATTTAAATCGGCCACCGTTTGGGACAAAGGAAAAATTGGGTCGTAATCGGCGTAATATTTTGATCCCAAAAGACCTTTTTCCTCCCCCGTTACATGAAGAAAAACTACAGATCGTTTTGGCCCATTGCCTTCATCCGCTGCTTTTTTAAATGCCTCAGCAATCTCCAAAAGACCAACGGTTCCAGAACCATCATCGTCAGCGCCATTAAAAATCTCACCCTCGGTGTTTACCCCAACATGATCAAGGTGAGCTGAAATTATAACATACTCATCAGGCTTTTCGGAACCTTTTATTACGGCGACTACATTCTCAGATTCCACGTCTTTACTATCACTTTCAATATTAAGGACCAATTTAGTGGAAACGTTTTTAGAAGTATTTTCGGATTTAATATTAGGAAGAATAGCATTTGCTACAAGGGCATCTATAAAAAAGCTGTAAAAATCATTTTGGACTTCATCCTTTAACCCCATACTTCCACTATCCTTGCTTTGCATAAAATTAAACCTATTTTTAAAGCGACCGTAATTGCCCTCATCAAAATACATTACACCAATAGCACCTTTGCTCGAGGCCAATTCCATTCTTTTTCCAATAGATTCCGACATATTGCTCCAAACAGATGTCTCATTGGAGCCCGAAAGGGTATAAGTTCCGTCAGCGTTCATAGGTTCCCCTGCCTTCATCAAAACTATTTTACCTTTTACATCCACACCGGCATAATCCGAATAATTCTCTTCTTCTATACCATAATTTACATATACTATATTATCATAACTACCCGTGGCAGCTGTAAATGTCAACAACCCTTCTCCATTTTGGTATTCCTTTCCATTTATGGAAACAGATCCCTTAGGTAATTTACTTATGACCAACGGAACATTTTGAAAATAATTCCCATCAGATTGGGCAGCTGGAATGCCAAGTTCTACATATTCTGCTTTAAGATATTCCACTGCCAATTTTTGTCCGGGTTCCCCAGTATCCCTACCTTCAAATTCATCCGAGGCATAAGTATAGAGGTGTTCCTTTAATTCGGCCTCCGTAATGGATTGGGCATAAACCAAGGGGTTTACACTAGTTTTTACTGGTTCAATTTGTTGGGAAATGGTTTTTTGCGATGAGTTGCAGGCCAAGGAAAGTCCTAACGCAACAAACAGTATCTTTTTCATTCAGCTATTTTTAATTAATTCAGAATTTTCCAAAAATAGGGAAATCTTTAAGAAAGAATCTTAGTATTTTTATAAAACTGCTTAGACTATTATTGTTGATATTCCATAAGTGGTATAAACACCTAAAAGTTAGGACTATGTTCAAGATATCTTAGAATTACAATTGTTTGGATTGATATAATACTCACATCGTTTTTTAACCTGTTTTTCCCATTTGAAAGCCCAATAAGTTAATATTCTCTCAAATTCGGCTAATATTTCTCTATTTTAAGGTTTACGGTTGTATTAAATTTGTAATTCATTATAAAAATCTTTGTTATGCAAATAAAATGGGAAGGCGTAATGCCCGCAGTTACCACCAAATTCACAAAAGAGGATACCTTGGACCTAGAGATGTTCGAAACCAACATTCAGGCACAGCTGGAAGCTGGGGTCAGCGCTATCATCCTAGGAGGTACCCTTGGAGAAGCCAGTACTCTAACAGATGATGAGAAGAAGATATTGATTCAGGAGACTGTGAGAATTGTTGACGGTAAGATTCCTGTTATCATAAACATAGCTGAACAGACCACAAAGGGTGCCATTGAAGCGGCTTATAAAGCTAAAAAATATGGGGCCAGTGGATTAATGATGCTTCCTCCTATGCGTTATAAGGCAAATGATTTTGAAACGGTAACCTACTTTAAGGAAGTAGCCAAGAGCACGGATTTACCTATAATGATATACAACAATCCTGTAGATTATGGCATAGAGGTAACATTGGATATGTTCGAAGAATTATTGACCATGCCCAACATACAAGCCGTAAAGGAATCTACCCGGGACATCTCCAACATCACACGCATTAAAAATAGGTTTGGTGACCGCCTAAAGGTGTTGACAGGCGTAGACACTTTAGGATTGGAAAGCGTTCTTATGGGAGCGGACGGCTGGGTAGCTGGCCTGGTCTGTGCCTTTCCTGCAGAAACCGTAGCCATATATAGCCTGGCAAAAGCTGGGAGAATTCAGGAAGCCTTAGCTATTTACAGATGGTTTTTACCTTTATTGGAACTGGACATCAACCCCCAATTGGTACAAAATATAAAATTGGCCGAAGTAGCTACCGGCATTGGAACGGAGCAGGTTAGGGCGCCCAGACTACCTTTACAGGGAGAGGAAAGAAAAAGGGTCTTGCAAATTATTGAAGAAGGGATGAAGACAAGACCAACCCTTCCTGAGTATAAACCAGAGTTGGTTTAACCTAATTATAACATAAATAACCTTCTAAAGTGTTACTTTAGTCAAGGAAATTCAAGCTCATTTGAGCATATAATTATAACAAATTCATAATGATTACAGGGAAAAACTATATTGGAGTAGATACATCGGCCAAGAACAGTAGAACATATTCAACTTTCAATCCAAAATTAAATAAACCTACGGAATGGGTTTTCCATGAGGCATCCCAAGAAGAGGTAAATGCCGCAGTAGATAAGGCAGCAATAGCATTTGATACCTATAGCAAGTTTCCAGACGCCAAAAAAGCCGAATTTTTAAAGGCCATTGCCAGCGAAATTGAAGCCTTGGGCGATGAATTGATTTCGGTTTACGTCCAGGAATCGGGATTACCTGAAGGCCGGGCAAAAGGAGAGCGGGGAAGAACTATGGGACAACTACGGGCCTTCGCCTCCTTATTGGAAGAGGGCTCCTGGGTAGAGGCCACTATAGATACTGCGCAGCCTAATAGGGAACCATTGCCAAAAGTAGACATTAGAAAAATGTTGCTTCCCATTGGTCCCATTGCCGTATTTGGCGCCAGCAATTTCCCATTGGCGTTTTCTACCGCCGGGGGAGATACGGCCAGTGCTTTGGCTGCAGGCTGCCCAGTAATTGTAAAAAGTCACCCAATGCATGCCGGTACTGGAGAACTGGTATCGTCAGCTATTGCCAAAGCCGCTAAAAAGACAGGCATGCCAGACGGCGTTTTCTCCAATTTAAATAGTAGTGATTCGGAGGTAGGGCAATTATTGACCATGCACCCAAAAGTAAAAGGCGTAGGTTTTACAGGCAGTACCAATGGAGGAATGGCTTTATTTAGATTGGCCTCACAAAGAAAAGAGCCAATCCCGGTTTTTGCCGAGATGGGCAGTATTAATCCTGTAGTGGTCCTACCCTCTGCCTTGGAGCAAAAAGGGTCCGAATGGGCCGCTCAATACGCGGGTTCCATTGTACTGGGAGCGGGGCAATTTTGCACCAATCCAGGACTTATTATAGGTATAAAAGGACAGGCCTTGGAGGGTTTTATAACCAACTTGGGCAATGAAATAGAAAAATTAGAGCCTACTTGCATGTTGCATCCCAACATATACGAAGGTTACGAAAAAGGGAAAAAAGAATTATCCTCCCAGCCCAAAACAGCCGAAGTAGCTGCTTTTAAAGGTGAAGTGGCCCCTAATTTTGCCGAACAAAAAATATTGACCGTTGCTGCGAAGGACTTTTTGGACAATCCCGTGTTACATAAGGAGGTTTTTGGTCCGTTTTCAATTGTTGTACAATGCCAGGACAAAGCGGAATTGGTTACTGTAATCCAACATTTGGAAGGACAGTTGACCGGAACTATTTTAGGGACGGAAACCGAGATCAAAACCAGTCCAGAGGTAGTAAATGCTTTGGTAAATAGGGTAGGGCGTATCATCTTCAATGGAGTGCCCACAGGAGTGGAAGTTTGTCCATCCATGATGCATGGAGGGCCATTTCCGTCTACTACAGATAGTAGGTTTACCTCCGTAGGAACTTCGGCCATAAGACGATGGGTAAGACCAGTGTCTTTCCAAAGTTGGCCGGAAGAATTATTACCGGATGCCTTAAAGAACAACAATCCTTTGGATATCATGAGACTAGTGAACGGTGAACATACCAAACAGCAGCTCTAGCAAAATGGGTAGAAAAACTTTTTTTTGTGTGGATGCCCATACATGCGGGAATCCTGTTAGGGTGGTTGCCGGAGGAGGGCCTAATCTATTTGGCGTGGACATGAGCGAAAAACGCCAGCATTTTTTAAAGGAATTCGATTGGATCCGAAAAGGACTAATGTTCGAACCTCGTGGCCATGACATGATGAGCGGAAGTATTTTTTACCCGCCTTCAGATCCGGCCAACGATTTTGGTATACTGTTTATAGAAACCAGTGGCTGTCTCCCCATGTGCGGACATGGTACCATAGGGGCAATAACCATAGGGATAGAGGAAGGGCTACTTTCTCCAAAGGAACCCGGAAAAATAAGAATGGAAACTCCTGCGGGCCTGGTAAATATTCAATATCAACAAACCGGCAAAAAGGTAGATTGGGTAAAATTAACGAATGTTAAATCGTACCTGGCTGCATCCGAACTTACTGTTAATTGTTCAGATTTAGGGGAACTTGTTTTTGACGTCTCTTACGGGGGCAACTATTATGCTATTATTGACCCCCAAAAGAATTTTAAAGGCATTCAGGATTACTCCGCAGGCAAGTTGGTCCAATACAGTCAAGAGATAAGGGAGAAAATAAATCTTAAATATCCCAACAAGTTTATCCACCCAGAGAACCCGACTATCAATAGTGTCAGCCATATAGAATGGACTGGCAACACCATATCACCGGAGGCCACGGCAAGAAATGCTGTTTTCTATGGGGATAAGGCAATAGACAGGTCTCCCTGTGGTACAGGCACTTCTGCCCGAATGGCACAATGGCATGCCAAAGGAAAGCTAAAAGTGGGGGATGAGTTTATCCATGAAAGTTTTATTGGGTCCCAATTTGTTGGGAAAGTGGAGGAAGAAACTTCTTTGGCCGGAATAAAGGCCATCGTCCCAAGTATAAAAGGATGGGCACAGGTTTATGGCTACAACAATATTATTATCGATGATGACGATCCCTATGCCCACGGTTTTCAAGTAATTTAATAGAATGGAAAAAGATGTATTGATCATAGGTGGGGGAATTGTTGGACTCTGTTCTGCCTACTTTTTACAAAAAGAGGGTCATAAGGTTACCATACTGGACAGATCGGATATTACTTCCGGTGCCTCTTTTGTCAACGCTGGGTATATTACCCCAAGCCATATTATTCCCTTGGCCTCTCCTGGAATGATATCTAAAGGAATTAAATGGATGTTCAATTCGTCCAGTCCATTTTATATGCAGCCTCGCTGGGATACGGATTTTTTTAAATGGTCATGGTATTTCCACAAATCCTCTACTAAAGAAAAAGTAGCCTTGGCAATACCCTTGATCAAGGAAATAAATATAATTAGTAGGGAACTTTTTACCTCTATAAAGAATACAGGGGATCTAGGTGATTTTCAACTGGAACGAAAAGGTCTTTTAATGTTATATAAAACAGAAAAGGAAGGTGAACATGAAATGCAAGTAGCTCAAAAGGCTTCGTTCTTAGGCTTGGAGGTTAGCTCATTGAACAAAAAAGAGCTGGATTTACTTCAACCAAACGTTACTATGGACGTCAAAGGGGCCGTTCATTATGAGTGTGATGGACACACCACTCCGACAGAGTTCATGAAGAAAATGTTGGATTACCTAAAGAAGAACGGGGTAGTTATTAAGACCAATGAAGAGGTTATTGATTTATCTACAGAAAATGGCCGTATAACCAAGGTAACTAGCAATAAGAAGGAATATTCCCCTGAAGAGGTTGTTTTGGCAGCAGGCTCTTGGAGCGATAGCTTGTCCAAGAAAATGAAAATAAAACTTCCCATACAGGCGGGCAAAGGGTATCGGATAAATGTACCTAGACCCACCGGGATTACCATTCCGGCCATTTTAATGGAAGCCAAGGTAGCGGTAACACCAATGACAGAATATACTCGTTTTGCAGGCACCATGGAATTTTCGGGAATCAACGATATTATTAGAAAACAACGGGTTGAAGCCATAGCAAGAGCTGCCACTGAATTCTATCCGGAAATAAAAATAAATGAATCAGAAAAAGCTGATGCCAAAAGTGGTCTGCGCCCCGTTTCACCGGATGGCTTGCCCTATATTGGTAAAAGTAGCGCCCTTAAAAATTTAACGGTAGCAACTGGGCACGCCATGATGGGTTGGAGTCTTGGCCCTGTGACCGGAAAATTGGTTTCCGAAATAATATCGGACAAGAAAACCTCTATGGATATAAACGGCTTTTCCCCAAATAGACGCTTCTAGTCTTTAGAGCCAAAAAAAATACAAACCATGAAAACGGACATAAACATGCTCGTTTTCATGGTTTGGATTTTAAAGTTTTAGATAGCTAATTGAGATATAAAACTTCAACTTTCAAAAAATTGACTATTATATACTAATCACTTTCACCAGTCTCACCCAGCAAATTAAATCCTCCTTTAACAATAACCTGATCGCTATCCTTTAAGTCGCCCATTTCCGTAATGGCGGTATATCCATTATAGCTATCCCCTATACCAACAGCTTTGTTCTCAAAAACATATCCTTCATTCCCTTCCGAGACCAAGGATAAAACATATTGGTTATTATCCTGAACAATAAAACTCTCATTGGGCAACGCATTAATGCTCTGATTAGAGGTAATAATAGCTGCTTCCACAAACATACCAACGGCAAAATTGTGGTTTTCATCATCGTGCAAGTGCCCGTGTACTTTTACCGTTCTACTGTCCGCATCAATGGAGGTCCCCACCAAATATACCTCGGCGTCATAATATTCCTCTGAAGCCTCCGAAATCTTAAAACGTATTTTTTGATCTTTTTTGACATTCATAATATCCTTTTCAAAGACGGACAATTCCAAGTGGATATGGTCTGTGTTTACTATTTCCATAATTTCATCGGCAGGGGAAACATACATACCCTTACTAACATTCACTTTGGTTATACTGCCATCTATTGGGGCAAAAATGGTTGCCTCTGATGCCAAAATTCCCTTTTCAACATTTTCGGGAGATATATTTAACATTTTTAATTTTTGTCGTAATCCGTTGTATCTGGCAAGATTGCGTTTGTATTCGCTCTCTGCCTTCAAGAAATTCTTTTGTGAAGTTATCTGCTCGGCAACAAGACTTTTTTGACGTTCAAATTCTGATTTAAGAAAACTAAGCTGTTCAAAGCTTTCCTGATAATCCTGTTGCATTTGAACAAATTCGGGATTTTCCAATGTAAGTAGGGGCTGGCCTTTCCTTACCTTATTTCCAACCAAAAGAGGAGTTCTCTTTATATAGCCCCCTACAAAGGCACTTACTATCGCTTTGTTTTGGGGAGGTACGTCTATGGTTCCCGTAACCTCTACCTCCACAGGAAAGTTTTGTTGACTAAGGCGACCCAATTCCATGTTCTCTCCTTTAAATTGGGCTTTAGAAATGTTTATTTTATTGGCCGATAGTTCACTTTCCGCACTATTGCCAGTACCGTTATTTTTTTCGCTTGAATCCCCGCAAGCCGACATTTGAAGAAAAAGAATTGTTACAGGAATTATATATAGTAATCGTGACATAGTATTTATTTTATAAGTTTAAATAATTGATAGCAATGACCGTTTGATTATAGGCATTTAGATTCTCCAGATATGTAAGGGTAATATCATACCCATTTTCCATGCTCTGTATGTATTGAAAAAAGTCTATTTCCCCACTCTGATAGCTGAGGGTCGCGGTTTTTATAATTTCATCAGCAAGACCCTGACCTTCCGTCTCGTAATAGGCAAGCACCTCTTGATACTTTTTTAATTGCCCCTTTAGTGATTCGTATTTAGTCCTTAACTGAACCGTATAATCCTCTGCTTCTGCCCGGGAAACCTCCTTGGCTATTTTGGCTGCCTTAATTTTAGAGGCATTACCACTAAAAAATAACGGAATCTTAATCCCCACTTGAAAACCATAAAGGTTCTCTCCCAAAGTGGAATTGGTTCCTTGGAAATAATTGAAGTTCAGATCCGGCAATAAATGTTGTTGCTCAAGAGTACTTTTGGCTTCGAACATTTTTGTTCTATTTTCAAAAAACGACATCCCCGCATTGTTTTCAATATTCACATCCGTTATCTGAAGTTTTTCCATAGGCATCGTCCTAACCAAAAGGGTAGAATCTGGCTGCACCGTTTTAATGAGTTCTTGATACGCCAAGTTGGCATCTTCAACCGCTTTTTTGTAAAGTGTCTGTAGCTCCCTTTGTTTGGCCTGAGCCGTTATTTTTTCCAAATAATTACTTTCTCCAAGTTCAAACCTGCGTTGGGCGGAATAGGAAAAGCGTTCATACAAGGCGTTTAGTTCACTATAGGTCTTTTCCTTTTGCCTTGCGTATTGCAATCCGTGATAATTGGAAGCCAATTCCTGTTCAAGGATTCTCTTTTTCCGCTCATAACCACTTGTTTCAATAAGATAATTGGCCTTATTCACCCCTTTTTCCGCAAAATAAACGGTTGGAAAAAGGAAGTTCTGTTGTATGCCAAATACCTCCAAGGGCTTATTGTTGAAGGCGATGTTATTTTGATCGTAATGATAGTACAGGTCTGTCTTATCAAAATTGAAGGCACTGCCTATAAGTGCTTTGGATTCATCCACCTTAAGTTTTGATGCCCTTAGGCCGGAATTGTTACTTAAGGCCAAAGCATGTATTTCATCAAAATTGAGTCCCTCTTCCTGTGCCTCAACACCACTCACACCAACGAAGAATAGTATTGCCAAACTTAGGACCTTGACACTGCTCTTAGAGTTGACCGTCTCTTTTCTTGCTTTCAAATGAAAAATAGAGTAGAGTATGGGCAATACCACCAACGTTAATATGGTGGCGGTAATAAGCCCTCCAATAACCACTGTAGCAAGTGGTCTCTGTACCTCTGCGCCCACGTTAGTGGAAATAGCCATAGGAAGGAATCCCAGTGCGGCAGCGGATGCGGTTAGCAATACTGCCCTCAACCGATCTTTTGATCCTTGTATAATAAGTTCGTCCGAATCTTCCATACCTTCATGTTTTAATTCTTTAAAATGTTCTATCAAAACAATTCCATTAAGCACGGCAATCCCGAAAAGGGCTATAAAACCCACTCCGGCAGAGATACTAAATGGCATGTCCCTGACAAACAACAGAAGTATTCCGCCAACGGCCGCCAAAGGAATGGCTGAATAAATAATCAATGCCTCCCTTATGGAACCAAATGCAAAATAGAGCAGTATCAAAATAAGGACCAACGCCACTGGCACTGCAATTTTCAGGCGGTCTTTGGCACTTTGTAAATTTTCGAACTGCCCCCCATAAGTGATGGTGTAGCCGGTAGGTAGTTTTACATTAGTTTCTATCAGCTTTTGAACGTCATCCACTACCGATTGAAGGTCCCTATTCCTAACATTGATCCCCACTACGATCCTGCGTTTAGTATCGTCCCTAGAGATTTTGGCCGCTCCGGTGGTATAGGAAATTTGGGCCAACTCTCCCAAAGGAATCTTACCAGCATTCGGGGTGTCCACATACAAATTCTTTAGATTGGAAATGTCCTGTCTACTTTTTTGATCCAACCTTAGCGTTAGGTCAAATCGCTTTTCTCCTTCAAAGACGCTCCCCAAGTTGGTCCCGGCAAACCCCATGGAAATAAGGCTGTTTAAATCGGCAATGTTAAGTCCATATCTGGCAATCTTTGCCCTGTCAAATTTTACGTTCATTTGCGGAAGTCCAGCAATTTTCTCTACGGTTATGTCTGCTGCACCGTCCACATTCTGAATAAGGTTTTTAATTTCATTACCTTTTTTATTCAGGATTTCCAGGTCGTCCCCGAAAACTTTAATGGCGATATCCGCACGGACCCCGGTAATAAGCTCGTTAAAGCGCATTTCTATGGGCTGGGTAAATTCCACTTCCATACCGGGAATCACTCCCAGAGCCTCCTTGAATTTATCTGCCAATTCATCCTTACTTTCTGCAGACACCCATTCCTTTTTGGATTTCAGGATAATGATAACATCACTCTCCTCCATAGACATTGGGTCTGTGGGGACTTCTGCCGCACCTATTCTGGTAACCACCTGTTTCACCTCTGGGAAATTATCCAGAAGAATCCGTTCTATCTTGGTGGTAATTTCAACAGTTTCGCTCAAAGAGGTCCCTGTTTTTAAAACGGGTTGTATCACAAAGTCCCCCTCGTCCAAGGTAGGCACAAACTCCCCGCCCATAGTGGTAAATAGATATATGGAACCTCCCAATAGCAAGACGGAAATAGCCAACACCAATTTTTTCTTTTTAAGTGCCCAACGAATAATGGGATCATAAGACCTATTAAGAAAATTCATCAGTCGTACCGAAATATTTTTTGGGGAAAGGGTAGATGGTTTTATAAATATGGAGGCGGCCACCGGAACATAGGTAAAACATAGGATCATGGCTCCTATTAAAGCAAAACTAAAGGTAAGCGCCATTGGCTTAAACATTTTTCCTTCAACACCGCTCAATGATAGAATTGGAATAAACACTATTAATATGATCAGCTGGCCAAAAATGGCGGAGTTCATCATTTTGGAAGCGCCATTAAAGGTAATTTCATTTTTTAGGGTCTGTTGTGCCTTAGCACCCAGCAGTTGCAATTCTCCCTTCTTTGCGGTTATTTGAAAGGCAATGAACTCAACAATAATAACTGCGCCATCTATAATGATTCCAAAGTCTATGGCCCCTAGGCTCATAAGGTTGGCATCTACCCCAAAAATATACATTAATGAGAGCGCAAATAATAAACAAAGTGGAATTACCGAAGCTACGACCAAACCTGAACGAAGATTTCCCAGCAACAGCACAACCACAAAAATAACGATCAAGCAGCCCAAAATCAAGTTTTCCGCAACGGTGAAAGTTGTTTTGCCTATAAGCTCGCTACGTTCCAAAAATCCGTTGATAAAAACACCTTCCGGCAAGGTTTTGGAGATGGCGTCTATGCGTTCATGGACAGCTTCAATAACCTTTTTGGAATTGGCATCCTTTAGCATCATTACCTGTCCCAAAACCTTTTCTCCTTCGCCATTTCCGGTAATGGCCCCAAAACGCGTGGCACTGCCGAAACCAACCTCCGCAACATCCTTAATATAAATAGGGAGATTGTTGGT
Organism: Arenibacter algicola; assembly: GCF_018860365.1. Taxonomy (GTDB): domain Bacteria; phylum Bacteroidota; class Bacteroidia; order Flavobacteriales; family Flavobacteriaceae; genus Arenibacter; species Arenibacter algicola_B. The sequence goes on along the minus strand of NZ_JAHKPO010000014.1, from coordinate 406,055 downwards.
TGATTTAACAACAATGTTTTCAATATCCTTAAGTGAAGTAATAAGCCCTTCGCCCCGAATAAAGTAGGCCTGGTTTACCTTTTCGATATAACCACCGCCCGAAACGCTGTTGTTCTTTTCCAAGGCCGTAAAAATATCGGCAGTGGTAATATTCATGGCGTTCAGCTTTTGAGTGTTTATAGCTACTTCATATTGTTTTAAATAGCCGCCCCAAGTGTTCACTTCGACCACCCCCGGAATTCCGGAAAGTTGCCGCTTAACCACCCAATCCTGAATGGTACGCAGGTCCATGGCAGAATACTTGTCCTTGTACCCGGGCTTGGTGTCCAGAATGTACTGATATATTTCGCCTAGACCAGTGGTGATCGGGCCCATTTGGGGAGTACCGAAACCTGCAGGGATTTTCTCGGAGGCCGATATTAATTTTTCAGAAATTAACTGTCGGGGCAAAAAAGTGCCCATATTGTCCTCAAAAACAATGGTGACCACGGAAAGTCCAAATTTTGACACCGAACGAATTTCAATAACTCCGGGTAAGTTCGCCATTTCCAGTTCCACGGGATAGGTAATGAATTGCTCCATATCCTGGGTTGACAAATTCTGGGAAGTGGTAATTACCTGTACCTGATTATTGGTAACATCGGGAACAGCCCCGATGGGTATCTGGGTTAAGGAATACAGTCCAAAACCTATAATAAATAATGTGAGCAAAAAAACAATTAATTTGTTCTTTACACTGAATTGTATAATGTTGGATAACATAATTCATAGATAAAAAGATTGCAAGCTATTGCAAAACAGCTTGTTAAATAATGATTTAAATCAGTAATGAATTATGTAGTCTTGGGAGGTTGGAAAATATCGGAATTTTCTATTTGGCAATAAGATTCCTGATAAAAAAAGTTTGAAGTGGTATCTGCCACTTGAGGCGTTTTGGGTACCATAAAATCAGCCCCACTCATTACAAAGGCAGTGGAAAAATGGGAACAGGTTTGATGATTGAAGGGCAATTCTTCATGGTCCTTCTGTTCTTCCTTATGTTCCAAATCGTGTTGGGCTTTAAGCTCCCCGTAATGTTTGGAAATAAAAACTAACAAATTATCTCCGTATTTCTGTTTATGGAACTGGGCGTGGGTCAAGAAATCATCCAACTGGGCAACATCTACCATATCCAAATTAAAACTTTGGAACAGCAATAATAAAGACAGCGTTATGGAAAATAATTTGCTCATTTATAGAGTAAAGATATAAAAAAATTAGCTTCCAAATTAGGAGTTCTTATCTTACTTTTTTTGACAAGGCCTATTCAATTACCACCAAGGCCTTGATCAAGGCCTCTTTTTTATGCCTACTCAAAGGAATAACCTGTTCGTTTATTTCAACCGTGGAACCGTTAAAATTCTCAATTTTTTCTAGATTAACGGTATAGGATTTATGGATTCTAAGAAACTTATCCTTGGGCAATTGTTTGGCAAATGCCTTCATGGTAGAAAGTATCAAAGTCTTTTTCTCAGTAGAAACAATTTTCACATAATCTCCATAAGCCTCTATCCACAAAATCTCGTTCAGGAATAATTTCGTTTTCTTAAGGTTACTATTTACATATATATACTCTAGCTCGATCTCCTCCGCGTTTTCAAGTTCATATTTGTTGATCGCCTTTCTAATGGAAACATCGAATCGGGTTTTATCCAATGGTTTCTGCAAATAGTCCGTTACATCGTAATCGAATGCCTTCATAGCATAATTGGGGTTGCCGGAAATAAGTATCACCTGTGGTTTGTGCTCTAGAGATTCCAGCAAATCGAAGCCGTTGAACCCCGGCATTTCAATATCCAGAAAAATTAAATCTATTGTATTACTACCAATGTCATTTTTGGCATCCAACCCATTATCGTATTCATTGATAAGATCGAGCTTGGAATGTTCCTTTATAATCTTGGCAACAGCACGTCGTTGTACGGTAGAGTCGTCTATTAAAATGCATTTTAATTTGGTGCTTTTCATGGTCAGAATTTAAACAAACTACCATTATGTATTAAAGTTGACCAAAGCCCAAGATTGGGGAACAGTCCAAACTTTCCCGCTACCATTTATAACAGGAATATTAACAACTTTAATGCCCATGGTTAGTGTTTGGCATTTTATAAGGAACAAATATACAGTATGTTATACTAAAAATAATTCTAAATTATTATAAATTGCTCAGCCCAAATATAATAGGGCCTAACGCAATATAATGTTCAAAAATATCGATCAAAAAAATGACTTTTAAGTTTCGGAAAATGAAATATCACCCCAAAAAAACAATCCTTTTTATGCTGCTGCCAGGTCAGTCAACTTATCGTGTTTTGATCAAGTAAGTTTAATTTGCCTTGTTGATAATATGTTGGGAATATCTGTTTCTTCTGCCATGCATAGATGTACTAATTAAGATCAAAGAAAAATATCCCAATCAACCTCTGCTAATGATTCAATTACACCTATTGAGTATGTTTTTTTTGAATTATCTTTATGATATCTTTCCCCGAATCCAAACTTGGTAATTGTTACACCATCAAACACACAAATAATTATAAATCAATTCATTAACACAATTAAAATAACCTTTCAATTTAATAAAATATGCCATGCCCGATATTAAATTAAATAGTCCCGCAGAAGATGTTACCACATACATTGCCAATTGTCCGGCAAAAGTGCAGGAGGTTTTGGAAAAATTGCGAAGCACTATACAAAAAGCTGCTCCCGAGGCGGAAGAATTGATCAGTTACAAGATGCCAGCCTATAAATACCATGGTATGTTAGTATACTTCGCTGCATTCAAAAATCATATCGGATTCTATGCCACGCCCACTGGCCATAAAAAATTTGAAAAAGAATTGGCACCGTATAAACAAGGGAAAGGCTCGGTTCAATTTCCGTTAGACCAACCCCTGCCTTTCCCATTAATTGCCAAAATTGTAAAATTCCGTATGCAGGAGAACCTCTTAAACTTTCAAAATAAAGAGAACAGTAAAAGGTGATTTTTTTAGGTGTTGGAAGGAATGCACCCAATGGACTAATCCTTAAAAAATAGGTTCTAAATGTCAAAAGAAATGTTTGGATCCAGAGTACAGGCCCACTTCAATTTCAACAAAAAACTCCAATTTCATACCTTAGTGGCTTCATTTAATTATTGTGGCCACAATATAAAAAGGGAACTTATAACTCCATGGCCCAATGCCATGGTTTTGTTATCTTCCATTTTGTTTTTATTATGACTTTTTAAAGACTAATTTTGGCATATGATGAAAAACTACTTAGTCCATTTTCTTTTGTGTATTTCCATTATTCTAGGCATTGCTTTGCCCACAGAGCTGAGGGCCCAAGAAATTAAGGTGTTTTCAGTTCAAGATTTTGATTTAAACGGACCGGTTAAATCTTGTTTGGTTGCAACCGATTATGGAAAGGAAGAATATACCTTTAACGAAGAGGGTCTTCTAACAAAGGCCGTTACCCGTTATAACGATACGGATTATGATATTACAATTTATAAGTTGAATGGAACGGCACTATTGGAAAAACGGGTAGAAAATTACAGGGACGGTATTTTTGTCAAGAACACCTCCATTGCCAATTTTTATGAATTGGATACCACAGAAGGCAGAAAGATTACCGAAAAAATAATTTCATACAACAAGGAGTTTTTAGATCAATATGAATACAACTATGGAGAGGATGGGAAACTCTCCACCATAAAACGCACCAATGACAGCGGTATTGACGAAACTGCCCTAAAATATGAAGTTTACAAGGGTGAGCTTACCACAACCTATTATTTGAACGATATAATATTTAAATCCATTAGAACCTCAAAAGTAAAAGGGAAAGACAATAGCGTTCAAAAATTAATCCTGACGAAGGAATTTCTTGAAGGATTACCCCAAAAGGCCTTGGAACAAACTTATGATAGCAATAACAAATTAATATCGGAAAAAAAGTTTATTTACAACGATGGCCAAAAAACATTTATTCCCACAGAGAGTACCATATACACTTACAACGACAAGGGAATGCTAGGTTCACTTAAAACGGTAAAGGGCAAATCTGTATCCGTCCAAGAATTCATTTACCAATACGACAGTCATGAATCCGGTAATTGGATCAAACAGATCATTACCCCGGACAACACTTATAAAACCAGAAAAATTAAGTATTACGAAAAAGAACCTATACAGGAAGTCAAGTCGTAAATCTTTCATCATAAAAAATTAACCCCATTCCTCCTTTAGAAGGCCATAGCAGCAGGTATTTCTTTTGTATCCATCCAGCAGGTAAACGTTTTTGCGCAAAATACCTTCCAATTTCGCTCCCAATTTTTCAACTGCTTTGCGGGAACGATTATTGCGCTCGTCAATCCTAAATTCAACCTTTTCAAAATGCATTTCATTAAAAGCGTAATCGAGCATTAGAAGTTTTGCATGACCATTCAGGCCAGTACCTTGAAATTCCCTTCCTATCCATGTGGAGCCTATTTCAAGAACCTTATTTTTTTGATCGATATTCATAAACCGGGTACTGCCCGCATACTTTTTGCTCCTTTTATCATAGATGATGAAGGGCATGGCCAAAAAAATTCTTTCTTTCTCCAAAGCTTGTTCCACATACTTTTTTAGAGCTTCGGGAGTCTCAATATCCGAGGGGGAAAATTGAATGAGTTTTTCCTGACTGGCAATAGGCAGCAAATAATGGTAGTTGCTTAATGAGAGTGGCGCCAATTTCACAAAATCGTTTTCCAGAATAGGGGTAAAACTTTTCATTCCATTAGACTGATTAAAATATCCTTTCTTATTTCATGTCCGCCATCAAATTTAATCAATTCAGCTTTTCCGCTAAATAGTGAGTCCATTTTTTTCGTCTCTTTTATGAGACGGGCTTCCGTTATAAATTCATCCTTATTGCCCAACACCATTTTAATCTTGGCATTTCCGGCAAGTAAAAATTTAAAATCGTCTGGGGTTAGTTCTTCTGGAATACCACCGGCATACAATATCAATTGATCAAGGTTTATTTTACTTTTTGCGGCCCAACGGGTAGCTATGGACACCCCTTGGGAAAACCCCAATACTATTAGCTGGCAATGGGCGGGTATGTTTTCCGAGGCAAAAAGATTATCCATATAATTTAGGACATTCGTCGTTTCCAAAACCGTGTTTTCCTTGGTAAGCCAACTAGCTCCAACATACTTAAAATCCTTGTTTAAATAATATTTTGAGGGGGCTTGTGGCGCAATAATATAATTTTCCTCCTTGGGAAGTTCATTAAAATATTTAATAAAATATCTACTTAAAAATCCAATACCGTGAAATACTACCCATACATTCCTGGTTTTTTCATTTAACGTATTCATGGTACTGTAGGTATTGGCCGTTGTGTATGAAATTTGCTTTTCTTTGGATGCCATAAATTTTGGGATAAGGGATAAAGTAACGCAATTGTTGAATTTCTAATGCTTAATTTTACAAAAAAATAATTCATGAACGAATACAAAGAGAAAATTCTAAAAATTTGTAATGAGTCCAACAAGGCTACCCTAATGGAAACCTTGAATATAGAATATATTGATGTGGGAGAGAATTATTTGGTAGCAAAAATGCCCGTTACCTCGCAGGTACACCAGCCTGATGGAGTTTTACACGGTGGTGCCACTGTAGCTTTGGCAGAAAGTGTAGGAAGTATGGCTTCCCATATTTTTTTGGATACCAAAGAATTTTTTGTTCGTGGTTTGGAAATTTCGGCCAATCATGTCAAGAGCATCAGGGAGGGGGATGTATACGCTAGGGCAGAGGTAGTACATAAAGGCCGTACAACACAAATCTGGGATATTAAAGTAACGGATAAAAACGGGAACCTAATTTCAATTTGCAAACTTACCACCATTGCCTTATCAAAAAAATAGTATGTCCCTAGGTTTTTTCCATCAAATTGAAGAACAGTTTCGTAAAGATCTGCCATTTGTAGCTTATAGAAAACCCAATGAAGTTGAAGTAAAGGTAATTTTTCAAAATGATCGGGAATTAAATTATGTAACCGACTATTCCGAGAGCGGCTTTGTTTTTGCTCCCTTCGATGGGGAAGTTCCTGCTGTGTTAATTAGAAAGGACCAAGCTATTGCTGAAGCCATTGAATTGGAACCGGAATATACCGAAAATCCAATTTTACCCTCATTAAATCAGGACTCCGATAAAGATTTTTACCTCAAGTTAATAGAAAAGGCGATCAATAGCATTGATTCTGGAAGTTTAAAAAAGGTAGTGCTATCCAGAGGTATAGAAGTAGAGACCTCCAAGACACCTTTTGTGATGTTCAGAGAATTGCTGAACCAATATTCAAAGGCTTTTTGTTATATCTGGTTCCACCCTAAAATAGGGCTATGGTTAGGAGCCACTCCCGAAATATTTCTGGAAACGAAAAACAATAAATTTAGGACTATGTCCCTGGCAGGCACCCAATTGTATAAGGTTGGTGAAGCGCCAATTTGGAAAGAAAAAGAACTTGAAGAGCAGGAGATGGTGACCCAATTTATCCATAGCTCTCTGGAAGACAAGGTTTCTTCCCTAGAGGTATCTGAGGCCATGTCCTTTAAAGCGGGTAATCTTTGGCATATAAAAACATCCGTGTCCGGGAATATGAATAATTCGCGACTTGAAGAAATTATAGGAGCCCTACACCCAACGCCGGCGGTTTGTGGACTGCCAAAAAAATCAGCTCTAAAATTTATTTTGGAAAATGAGAATTACGAACGTCAGTTCTATACCGGATTTTTAGGGGAGTTAAATTTTAAGGAAGATATGAGTAGGCCATCCACAAGAAGAAATCAGGAAAACAGGGCCTATAGGACCATAAAGAACAGAACCTCTTTATTTGTGAATTTAAGATGTATGCAGATATTGGGAAATACGGTCAAAGTGTATGTTGGCGGTGGCATAACCAGTAGATCCGTCCCGGAAAAAGAATGGCAGGAGACGAAGGATAAAAGTAGTACCATGTTAAATATAGTTTTAAAGTAAACCAAAAAGCAGCATTGAATTGGTTTTAGAAATACCTGAATTGTAATTTTGCAATAATGAAATATTCCAATATTCCCTCCGCACAGTCACTTGTTCATCATTGCAAAGCAAGGGGCATTAAAAATATAATTATTTCTCCGGGATCCAGAAATGCGCCTTTGACCATAAGTTTTTCGGAAGACCCTTTTTTTAATTGCTATAGTATCGTTGACGAGCGCTGCGCTGCATTTTTTGCGCTCGGCATAGCTCAACAACTAAATCAACCCACAGTGCTTTTATGTACCTCCGGTAGCGCATTATTAAATTATTATCCCGCCATTGCGGAAGCTTTCTATAGCGATATACCCTTAATTGTTATATCGGCGGATAGGCCCTCTTATAAAGTAGATATTGGGGACGGACAGACTATAAGGCAGGAAAATGTGTTTGAGAAGCATATTGGTTATTCGGCAAACCTTAAGCAGGATATTTGTCATGCAACCCATAAAGTCAGGAAATATGACCCGGATCAATTGGCGGAAGATACTGTTGACCAATCCCAAACCCTGGTTCAAAAGTATAATGACAAAATACTTAACAAGGCCTTAAATATAGCCTCTGCCAATAGTGCTCCGGTACATATAAATATTCCTTTTGAAGAGCCTTTGTATGAAACAGTGGAGGAATCCACACTTATGCCACAAATTAGTTTGTTGAAGGACCAGGGGGAAAATAGCCAGGAAGAATGGCAGGAATATGTTCATAGCTGGCAAAATGCTTCCCGAAAAATGGTGTTGGCGGGTGTAAATCCGCCTAACGGGATAGAACAAATGTATTTGGAAATTCTTGCAAAAGATCCAACGGTCGTGGTAATGACAGAATGTACCTCCAACTTATTTCATCCCAACTTTTTCCCCAGTATAGACAGTATCATAGCTCCGATTGAGAAATCTGCGGACAAGGAAGAATTGTTTAAAATGCTACGGCCAGAAATTGTCCTAACGTTTGGGGGACTTATTGTTTCCAAAAAAATAAAAGCATTTTTAAGGGATCATCCTCCCTTAATGCATTGGCATGTAAATCCTAAAAAGGCGTACAATACCTTTTTTTGTCTATCAAAACATTTTAAAACAAGTCCCAATGAACTATTTAAGAACCTTTTGGCAAACACCTCGGTTCAAGAAAGTGACTATTACGACTTTTGGGCAAAAAGGAAAGATCATTACAAGTTAAGAAGAGAACAGTACTTGCTGGAAATACCATTTTCGGACATGTGGGTATTCCATAAGGCCCTGGAAAGCATTCCAAGTAATTATCAACTACAATTATCCAACAGTTCCACTGTTAGATATGCCCAATTATTCGATTTGGAGCCCTCTATCCGCGTTTTTTGCAATAGAGGCACCAGTGGTATAGACGGTAGCACTTCAACAGCTATCGGGGCTTCGATTTATGATAGCAACCCCACATTGTTGATAACGGGCGATTTGAGTTTTCTCTATGACAGTAATGGTTTATGGAATAATTATATTAAGCCTAATTTTAGAATAATAGTTATCAATAATGGCGGCGGAGGCATTTTTAGGATCTTACCGGGCAAAGAGGAAACCGACAATTTTAACACCTTTTTTGAGACAACGCATAAGCTTAAGATACAGTCTATAGCTGACATGTATAACATTGAATTTGAGTCCGTTTCGAATAAAATCGATTTAATTAAGGCTTTGGGTAATTTTTATAAAGAGTCCGAAAAACCAAAAATCCTGGAAATAAAAACCCCAAGAATATTAAATGACAATATTTTGCTTAGTTATTTTGATTTCATATCTTAGAAGGATATTAATCTAATCATTAAGAATATTAATAATTATGAGCAAAAGAGATGAATTAATCGAAAAATACGCTGCAGACATCAAGGACAAATTTGGTGAAACACCTAATATGGATTTATTGAAGAAGGTGACCATCGGATTGGGTCCATCGATATATAACATGGATGCATCAAAAGTGTCCGGATCGGATGATAAAGAATTACAAACGGTTAAAAATAACTTCCTGATTAAAAAACTTGGATTAAAAGATAGCCCGCAATTAATGGATGCTATCAAAACCGTGACAGATAAATACGGTAGTTCTGTGAAGAGTAAGCACAGGGCAGTAGTTTATTATATGTTGGCGAAACACTTTAAAAAGGAGTCCGTATATAAATAATAGTCTCTGTAGTATAATAAATATGAGCCGCCTTTAAAAAGAGCGGCTTTTTTTTATTGAGATTCTTTTTAAACGTATTTTTGCCCCATGATAGCACTTGGAAAATATAACAATTTAGAAATACTTAGGGATACTACTGTAGGTCTCTTTTTAGGAGATGATGAAGGTAATGACGTTTTACTGCCCAATAAGTATGTACCAGAAGAATTTGAGATCGGAGACCACCTAGATGTATTTTGCTATCTGGACCATGAAGAGCGAATTGTGGCAACCACATTGGTGCCTTTTGTGACCGTTGAACAGTTTCAATTGCTCCAGGTTGCAGAAGTAAATGAATACGGCGCGTTTATGGACTGGGGGCTGGAAAAGCATTTGTTGGTTCCTTTTAGGGAACAACGCAATAAAATGCAAGAAGGTCAATGGTACGTTGTATACTGCTATTTGGATGAAAAAACGGATAGATTGGTAGCTTCCAACAAACTGGATAAATTTTTGTCCAATGATGAATTAACAGTGCAAGCACTGGACCAGGTGGATCTTGTGGTTACCAGACTGACCGATTTAGGCTGGGAGGTGATTATCAACCATAAGCACAAAGGATTGGTCTACTCCAATGAAATTTTCAAAAAAGTAGCCGTTGGGGACAAACTGAAAGGATATATTAAGAATATAAGACCGGATAACAAGATAGATGTTAGCTTACAACCTATTGGATACCAAAGTTTAGAGCCGGCGGCGAACCTAATTTATGACAAACTTGTTTCCAATGGTGGGGTCTTAAATTTGCACGACAAATCCGACCCTGAGGATATCAAACGAATGTTGCGGATGAGCAAGAAGACTTTTAAAAAGGGAATAGGAGCCCTGTACAAGGAACGCAAAATAGAAATTAGGCCAGATAGTATTAAGTTGCTATAATCGACTTGCTTTAAATAACAGTCTTTAAATTAATGGTGTCCAAATATTTAAGGATTTTAGTTTCAATTATTTGCCGTTTTGCAACAAAAACCATTACTTTTACAACAACCATGTTTGAAAACATAAATAGTCGATTTATTTTTACTAATTTTAGTACTCATCCCCTAAACAATTAAGACTATGCCATTCATAGAGGAAAGTGATTTATTGGAATTGCATAAAGACATAGACAAGGCTCAAATTATAAATGAGCGTCTATTGGATCAAATAAAATACAAGAACAAAGAATTAAAGCGCAGTAAGATACAACGCAATCTATTTGGCAGTATTACCGTGCTTTTTTTAATTGGCACCCTGGCCATTTTCTCGTACAATGCGGGATTTATCAGGTCTTCCAATTATGAAAATAGGAATAACATGGGCAATAACCTGTTGGTGTCCATAGATAGCCTTGAGGTAATAAAGGCCAGAATAGATAATCTTAAGGAGCAAAACGAAGAACTTAGTTTGGTGAAGGAGTTTTATTTGGCCAAAAAGTTTCTGGATAAAGAAAAAATTTATTCAGTACAGGTTAAATCCTTTGTAGACAACAACATAACACTTGCTTCAGAATCACTTAACAATACGATATTTGTAAAAACCAATCCCTTTTATTCCTACTCCCTAGGAAATTTTGAAACCTTGGAAGAGGCCAGATCTTTTAGGTTCCAATTGGTGAAAATGGGTTTTGAGGATGCATTCGTAGCTTCCTATAAAGAAGGAAAGCGTTTAGAAATAGAAGACCCATATTAAATTGCCTAAAATTAAAGCATGGATTAGTGCGGCTCGTTTGAGGACACTCCCTCTTTCGTTGTCCGGAATAATTATGGGTACAGCACTTGGAAGCATGTACAGCCAATTTCGTTGGGACATTTTTGTATTTGCACTATTAACCACCGTCGGATTCCAGATTACTTCAAATTTTGCCAATGATTATGGCGATGGTGTTAAAGGCACCGATAATGAAAATAGGGTAGGACCCAAGCGCGCCCTGCAAAGCGGACAGTTGTCCCGGAACGAGCTTAAAATGGGGATTATTATTTCGATCGCTATATGTATCCTCTTCACAGTAGCCCTTTTATATTTCTCATTTGGCACCGAGAACCTTCTTTTCACCATAATCTTCGGAGCACTTGGAATTCTAAGTATATGGGCAGCCATAAAATATACCGTTGGATCATCGGCCTATGGATATAAAGGCTTAGGGGATTTGTTCGTATTTCTCTTTTTTGGCCTGCTAGGGGTAATGGGCTCCATGTTTCTTTATACCAAAGCGCTTTATACAGTGACTATTTTCCCAGCAGTGGCAATAGGCCTTTTGAGTACAGGGGTACTTAATCTTAACAATTTAAGGGACTATGAGTCCGATAAGAAATCCAGTAAAAACACCCTTATAGTAAAGATGGGCATTAAAAACGGAAAAATATACCACGTTTTCCTCATCATAATTAGTTTTATAAGCATGTTGGCCTTTACCTACATCCATTACGATAATTGGAAAAATACTATCCATTTGGTGGCATTTGTACCTATATTTATGCATTTAAACAAAATGTGGAAACTTAAGAATACGGTTCTACTGGATCCCGAATTGAAAAAGCTGGCATTGAGTACTTTTTTATTGTCGATTCTGTTTTATTTTAGTTTTAATAATTTTTCGTAATTTTGAGATAATAACCAATCAAATAAATACACTTTGGAACAACCAATTAGAATTCTTATTGTAGAGGACAACGTGATTATTGCTGATGATATGCAATCTATGTTGGAAGAGATTGGATACGAAATCGTGGACAATGTTATTGTTTACGAGCAAGCAGTTGAAGTCTTAAAAAACAAGGAAGTTGACCTTGTATTGATCGACATAATCTTAGCCTCCGATAAAACCGGAATTGATTTGGGCAAGCACATTAGGGAAAACTATAATATCCCCTTTATATTTGTAACGTCCAATTCCGATCGTGCCACCGTTGAAAATGCCAAGACCGTAAAGCCCAATGGTTATTTGGTCAAGCCATTTGAGCAGCAGGATTTATACACCTCCATTGAAATTGCGCTATCCAACTTTACTTCCGTGAAGAACAATGGGTCATCGGAAAGTCAGGAAGAGGAAGATGACAGACTAATGTCCAACAAGGTATTAAAGGATTCCATTTTCGTTAAAAAACAACATTTGTATTATAGAATCCAATTTGGGGATATACAGTTTATCAAAGCGGATAACGTTTATTTAGAGGTAAATACAGTAGATAAAAAGTTTTTGGTTCGATCTCCGCTCAAGGATTATTTGGAGAAACTACCGCAACAAAAGTTTTACAGGGCACATAAATCCTATATTGTTAACGTAGATCATATTGATGCCATTAACTCCAAGGATATCTTAATTAACAATACGCTTATTCCTATTTCCAAGGAATTCAAGGAATTTATTATTTCAGCAATGAATTCGTAACGAATAATTTTATACAAGAATACAAAGGTGCTTCAAGGCACCTTTTTTTATTACTACAACCTTTTACTCCATAGATTTAATCTTAAACTAAAGTGGAAATAACTTCGATAAGGGTGTCCTGGTATTAAAGCAGAAACCCTGGCAAAAAGCCGGGGTTCTTTATACTATCGTCTTTCAACGGGCCTGTGGCTTTCGAAATACGGGTCTCACAAATAAAATTTAAAGTAGTTATTTAATCATACAGTACCTTTTACATTAAATTAAAGTGGCAGAATACTCCATTTCCCTCAATTTGGACAAAGCCTCCGATTTTGAGTTTACATTTAATTTCAGGTATATATTCTGTATATGAAAATTTACGGTACTCGGGGTAACAAATAAATTATCCGCAATTGTCTTATAAGTAGCTCCCTGACATAAATAATCAATAATCTGATTTTCCCTTTCAGAAAAAGAAGCATACGATTTTCTTTGGAACATAGAAATTATTTTCTTGGCTATATCGTTGCTTATGGTAGCACCTTCATACTTAATTGCATTCAGGGCATGGTACAAACTCTTTATGCCAACAGGCTTGGAAAGATAACCATTTGCCATATTTTTGAAGGCCTTTTTTACGATACCAAAATCACTTTGGCCACTTATCATAATAATTTTAACTTCAGGATCTTTTTTACGAAAGTGTCCAATACCTTCAATACCACAGCCATCCGGCATAGTAACTTCAGAAGCAATAATATCGGGCCGAACATTGTCGTAATCCAATAGCGCTTCCTTTACCGAAACATATATTCCTACAAGTGAATATTCCTCATAAGTTTCGAAATAATATTTGTAGGCATCGTGGAACGACAGGTCATTGTCTATAACAATAATTTTTAGAACGTTAGGTTTCATATCTTTTGGGGTTTGGGGGTATTTCTTTATGCTTTTATGCCAATAATAATCAAGTATTATGCTCAGAATTGATAACCACTTGATCCAAGTTAAGAACTATTGTTCCTAGAAGTGGAAAAGAAATATTTTGCTGGCTGTAATGCCGTTATAATTCCTTTGTTTTCTAAATTGGTAAGGGTAGGTTTTCATGCTTTGGTGATTTGGGATGTAATTAATATTTACTCTATTTCTGTTTTATGCTTTTATTGGAAAATATGGAACATGCAGCTAAACTTCATATTAAGACTGTAGGTAAATCTTAAACGATATGCTTTATCTTCCAATTCTTATTTTTAAAACTTAAAATTATGTTAATAAAATTTAAATATAGATATAAAATCTTGAACCTCCATAAAAAAACGATGTATTTTCCTACAAAATAAAATTGTAAGGGAGATTATGAATTATTAATAAAAATTAACCTATTTCACTGAATTATTATAACTACAATTGTATGTTGCTCACAGCCAAACCAATAGAATATATTACTCAAATTGGAAGCCCAAGGGATTCAAAATTTATCAATTAGGCTATGTATCTGAAGGGTAGGAGCTGAGTATATTAATACACCAATAGTACACCACAAAATTTTCGATAAAATTTGCAAACCCTCTGTTTGTGTAGACTATCTATACACTACAGTCCTTCCAATTAGATTTTGACCTATTCAAAACGGTCAATTAGCTCATCCCCATCTTCATATAAGTTCTCGGCGGTTGCCGTGTTGTTATTGACCTTCATAATCCATTTTTCATTTAGATACTTACCATCCAAATCCGTGGTATAAGCCATTTCCGCCTCGTTTTTCTTATTGTAATCTGCCAAATACACATAATACAGGCCATTTTCCTTATTGAAAAATTGCTTGGCACTTATACCCTTGTGTTTTAGGTCGCTTATAAAGGAATCCACGTTTTCTTTATTCTTATAAACGTTGGCAATCAAATAATAACCTGTCTTTACCCCGGCTATGCCCGATTGCTGCTCCATCCTTATGGGTAATTTGGCATAATCTTTATTCTCGATTGGTAATTTGGAGTAATCCTTATTCTCAGCATTATTAATTCGGTATATGGTTTTTTCTTGTATATCGGTAACAGCAGTTTCGTATTGTTCACTATTTAATTTCTGAAGGTCGGTTTTCATATTCTGCTTTATTTCGTCTTTTAGTATTCGTACCAACATATCGAACCTCTTATCTATTTCCCTCTTGTTTGCAGATTCCAACGAGTCCTGTCTTAGTATAAGTCCATCCAATATTAACCGGTTTTCATAGGCAAGAGTATTTTGGCACCCTTCACTTTTGTCCACGTTGTCGGCATTGGCGGTATTAACAGTAAGGTTTATTATGTGATCTTTGGAGTCATCATTTTTGGCGTATTGATTTTTAAGCAACTCCTTTAAGAGCAAGTGATTTTGGTATGCCAATGCACTCTGACATTCGCAATTGCTATTGCTACCATTATCATCGCCAGAACCCAACCTTAACATATCGTTCCTGGAGCCCGCGTTAACGGTATAATCATCAATTACTTCTGAATATTCAGAATCACTTAATTTTATGTTTTGATCCCTTCGCTGTATTTCAGCTTTCAATTTCTTAATCTCTTTCTCATAGTTCTTGACTACTGGGTCCGATTTTCTCTTCTTAGTTTTACTTGAGGTGGGTTTTCTATAGGTCGAATTTACTATTGGTCTCCTGGTATCTCCAAAGTCATTTTTAAACGTGTATGCCAAGGATAGTTCGTGGTTCCAACCAAGGCTGGCACCGTATTTTAAAAAATTCTTTTCAAATACATATCCAAGGGTCATCTTTTTTCCAAGATTAAATCCCAGACCTACAGACAGGCCGTACCTATCATCAAGGGTAGACTGTAGCCACCCATAATCCGGTAAGTCCAACAATACCGATCCCGCTATAGAAAAATTCTCCTGATCATCCCTATGGACCTGTAACAACGGCATAATCCTACCATTGGTAAACAATCCTCTCCTGGCGTCTAGCTCATGTGTATATTGGAGCGAAGCTTTTAGGGTTTTGTCGCTAAAATCCGTGATAACACTATTGGTCGTTTGATTATAACTAATGAGGTCTTGGGCATACAGGCCAAAATCGAACTGACCTATGGAGAGTACGGCCCCAGGCTGAAGTGCCAATCTAGTCTCTTTTCTGGCATCCAATATTTCCGGGTCGTTTTCTGAAGCTATAATCCTGTTTTTATCTATTCCTGCATTGAGATAGGTGATATTGGTTCCGAAACTTAAATTACTATTCCGACCTAATTGTACCGAAGTGGCATAATTGGCGTTTATTCCAAATTCCTGCATAACACCCGCCCGATTGGTATAAATACCAATTCCCATGGCGGTATTATCGTTTAATTTGTTGCCAAATCCCAGAAAATAATTTTGATTATTGTCGTTAAAGGTGGCATACTGATTTTGGTGTAGAATATTAACATAGGATTTGTTTTCCCTTACCAGTGAAAAAGCAGGATGAATTAAAAACCTATTGAAGACCAATTGGTTGTGATAGGAGGTAGAGGAATTGAAATCGGAATTGGCTTCTTGACAAAGCACGGCATCATTGCAGAGTACAATGCAAAATAATATTAGGAGTAATACCTTCTTAAAAATGGCACCTCTGCAGTTCATCCAAGGGGAAAAATTTATGTTAATCCGATTATAATTAGTTTCTTATAATCATATAGTGCGTGTCTCTCGCTAAACTTGGATCATTTATCTTAAGTTGACCGCAAACCTGGTCGGGGCTTTAGAAAAATTCAATTGAAATGGTCCAAAAAAATATAGAGGACCAAATTACAAATATGTAAGTAAATTCCTACTGTTAATTTATCACAGTATTACTCCTGTACAATTTATCCGATGCTTACTAATTGATAAAAGCCTTACTCTTCAAAAACAGTATTTGAGTAATTAATTTGCGCCTTGTCATCAATACTTTCCAAAATATTGAATTGCCTTTTCTCCAACAACCTGTCCCTTTTCTCTTTGGAGTAGGTGAATGCCACCCTTTGTGGATTACTTTTGCTTTCACCTCTATTGGACATAACGTACCCCATTCCGTTATTACCGGTTAGTAAAATTGAAAAGTCATCTTCAACACTATTGATATCGGTTCCAAGATTAACGGAAGTCCCCACCTTCCTTTGATCAACCTGAACCATGTACACATCCAGTCCACCAAAACCTTTTCTTCCTTCCGAAGCAAAGACCAGGGAGGAGCCTCCTATTATTTTTGGATAAAGATCGTTATCGTCCGTGTTTACCTTTTGACCTAAATTTTTAGCTACACTAAAAGATCCGTCGTTTTGAATGTCTGCTACGTAGATATCATATTTCCCAAAAGTACCGGGCATATTGGAGGCAAAGAACAATCTTCTTCCATCCGGAGAAACGGTAGGGTGGATGGCCGAATAATGCTGTGGTGCCAATGCAACTTCTTTTATGTTCTGCCATTCGCCATTTACCTTATTGGCCTTGAATATTCTGTGAACCAATTCTTTTTTTGAAAAGACCCCATACAAAGGTTTTGTATATACGGCCTTACTAAAATAGGCGGTACGGCCATCTTCGGTGATTGCAATTGGCGCATTATAGGCAAATTTAAACTTTTCCTTATCCTCAATATCAGACACCAACTCATTTTCCAATCCCAGATCTTCCAAAGTCAGTTCCCCGGACACCACTGGTTCTTGGGGCTGTTGAAAGTTGAAATCCCTATATTTGCCCACTTTTTCAGGATGATTGATATTTTCTACAGGGGCGCGTTTTATTTGATAGTCCCCTTTAATTTGGGCCAGCCAATCCTTATCTTCGGAAGTACTTTCCACAACTGTGGATCTAATTTTTTTTAGTGCGAAAAGATATCGTTCATAATAACTTGCCTTTGCTGTAGAATTGGTATTTGTATCTATTAACTTGGTATACCAAAATATAGCTTCCTCATAATTTTCGACCAAAAAGTTGGCGTTGCCAAGGTCCTCGAATATTTCGTTTTCCTTATAACCCAGTTTTAGAAGTTGTTGGTACTTGTCAGCTCTTTTGCTGTTTTCGTTACCATTGGACTGGCTGTAGGTAGAAACCTTGGATTCTTGGGCGGACAAAGAACAGAAGAATAACGTAATAATGCAGCCAAGTATCCCTTTAGTGCTATTGGATAGGTTCATATTATTAGATATTGGGGTGTTAAACTAGACAAAGGTCTATTAATTTGTAGGAATAATTATTAGTAAAATTTCATAGGTTTTTATTTTATTTCAATATTCCATCATCCAATTAGGGCTTGGAAGGTTGGCTCAGTGGCCGTGTACCAATGTGTTGCAACCATATCCCTTCCGGAATTTTCAAGAAAAAAAAACTGCCCAAAAAGGCAGCTTAATAAATTTTTCTATATTGATCACTATTCAATAATACCGGCGCAACTTATCCTTCCTCCAGCGTCGCCAGTGGGCTGGGTAACAAAATCATCCACACCTTGGTGTACTATCACGGCTTTGCCCAATAGGTTTTTGGTTTCGTCCGCGCATCCCAAACACCATTCGTCAGTAGAAAACTCCACGGTTGCATTACCTTGCTCGTCTGCTACAAAATTTCCAATATCTCCCCTGTGGTAGCCATCCGAAGAACCCCATTTACCATGAGAGGCAAAGGTTGGATTCCAATGTCCACCGGTAGATTTTCCGTCGGCCGAAGAACAGTCTGCTTTTTCATGGATATGAATGGCGTGTTCCCCTGGTGTTAGTCCGGACAAGCTAGCTTTCATGCTTACAGTTCCGTTTTCTTCAGTAAAGCTTACCTCACCTTTAACATTACTATCACTTTTTGGCTCCATGGGAAACTTTAGGGTCTTAACCTCAACCTCATTGTTTATTTCCTCGGCCATTGCTTCAACATTTTCCATAGCGTCTTTGGTTTCTTTCTTAGCCTCCTTACAACTGTAGGAACCAAGGAAAAGTAATACCAAGAACAATAATTTAATGTTATTCATCTTTCATTTTTTTTAGGTTCTCTTAAAATTAGCAATTTTGAGAAAGGATGTCAAGACCAGAAAGGATACACGTTATTTAATAACTTAATTGAGTCAAAAATTGGTCGATATAAACTAAAAATCCCCGTATTTGTACAAAACAAATACGGGGATTTTTATTCAAGCCTATTATTCCAAGGGAAGGAAACTTAGAATATGCTCATTCCTGAATCTTTAAGAATTATTTTTTTTGCACAAGGACATCGGCATGAACTGCAACTTCACTCCAAGTCTTACTAACGCCATCCTTACCTGTATGTAAAGCCTCACAGGCTTTATTTATGGACGCAACCGCATTCAAGGCGTCCCAGTTCTCCAAATTCATCACACCGTTAAAGGAATGGCCGTTATCGCCAGACACTTCATGTTCCAGGGGAATATTGGCAGTTTTTCCGTTAAGGGTAACATCTATAGAACATTTATCATCACCTGAAACTTTAAATACCCCTGAAATAAGTTCAGTATTATCCATAACACCGAAAAAGAATTCCAAAATCTTTGGATCTCTGGTTCCGGTAGCATCATTGGTAAATAAGCTGCTTACGGGAATACTAAAAGTGGTGCCGTTCAGGGCTTCCATGGCCGTACTGCCTTCAGTAGTATTTGTAATATTAATTTTGGTAAACTTGCCACCAACAGGCAATTTTTCAGTGGTCTTATAAGCCGTAAAACTTACTTTGGTTGAATCTTTGACCAGGCTAAATTTTTCGGAAGAGGCGGCCTCCAATTCTATGGTCCCACCATCTTGCCCTTTTTTGGCATCCTTACAGCTTATCCCAGTAATTAAAAGTAAACTTAAGCATGCAAAAGCGATTTTTTTCATGATTTTTTATTTGAAATATTAGCTATAAAGTTAAGCATAAAAAATATTGTCGAACAATTCTTTAAAATGAATTAATCATATTTTATTAAAGACCCGTTATTTTGGGATAGTGCATTGGCAAATTAATCATCCAATAATGTAGTAGCGATTTTTATCTCGCTTTTCAAGGTCCTGTGGACCGGGCATTTATCTGCGATCTCCATTATCCTGGCAATTTGTTTATTGTCCAGGCTGCCCGTAAGCTTAATGGCTCTCTGGAAAGTATCTATTTTTGCCTCACTTGAATCACAGTTCTCACAATCCGCTACATGTAATTTTTGATAAGAGGTGTGCACTTCCACATTCTCTAAAGGCCATTTCTTTCTTTTTGCATACATCTGTATGGTCATCACCGTACAGGCCGATAGACCGGCAGATACCAATTCGTAGGGAGAGGGACCAAAATTATTGCCACCATATGAAATAGGCTCATCTGCGGTGATATAATGACTCCCAACTTTCATTTGAGTAGTAAATCCATCAGCACTATCCAAACTGGCCACCACTTCTTTTTCCGTTTCCAAGGCTATGGCACCGGGCATCTCCAAATACCTTTTGGACCATTTTCCAATAATCTCCCCGGTATAGGTAGCGTCCTTGGGGTTACTTAGCAAATGGTCTGCCCCATCCAAAGAAACAAAGCTTTTCGGATGGCGAAGGGCAATGTAAATCTCCTCTGCATTTTTTATTTCAACAACTTTGTCCTGGGGAGAGTGAAGAATCAAAATAGATTTTCTATTATTCTTTAAAGTTTCCTGATAGGATTGTGATTTTAAATCCTCCAAAAACTGTTTCTTTATGGTAAAGCTTCTTCCTCCAATATTTACTTCGGCAGTTCCATGATCCTTAATGGTTTCGATATCATTTTTAAAAATGTGCTTTACATGTAAAGGATTGGACGGTGCACCAATAGTTGCAACGGCCCTTATGGATGATATTTTTTGCGCGGCAAGAATGGCCGCAGCTCCACCCAAGGAATGGCCAATGATCAATGTTGGGGCAGTATAATGCGTTTCCAAATATTTGGCCGCTTCCAATAAATCTTCCACATTTCCAGAAAAATTGGAATCTGAAAATTCACCCTCACTTTCACCAAGACCAGTAAAATCGAATCGTAAAACCCCAAAGCCTTCAGCGGTAAGGGCCCTGCTAATATTCCTAATGGCGGTAAAGTTTTTATTACAGGTAAAACAATGGGCAAATAGTACAAAATTATGCGGATGTTGGTTGGCAGGAAGGGACAAACGCCCTACCAAAGTTTCTCCGTCCACATTTTTAAAACTTACTTTTTGATGGTTCATAATATTATTTTTTCTTCAGTACACCCCTTAAGTCGGGATTATAGGTAACACCTATCTGTAATCGGTCATAATCTGCCCCTGAAAAATGATTTTTTAGGTAGCCCATTTGTACGCTCAAATTATTGGTCACATTAATTCCAAGAGCAGCGTAAAGGCGGTTTTGACCAAAAATATCATCCTGAAGATTGATAAAGATCTCATCGTAGAAATTAAGGAAAAACGTATTTGTCAAAGGAAGTGTCATCTGCAAACGATACCGCATCCTATGTTGCACATCGTTACGATCCCCAAAATCCAAAAAACGTTGTTCCAGGGTATATCTGTGTTCAAAGTTAAATTCCCACACCTTATTTTTCAGGAAAAATCGTTCAAAAATGCGGTGCTCAATAGAATTAGTTTCATCCGGGAATTCCTCAAAACTGCCGTCCGTAACAATATAGCCATATCCAAAAGTGGCCCATGCATTGGCATCAATATGATAGTTTAAACCCGTTCTCAAAAGCAATTGGTTAAAATTTTCGGCCTGTTCGTAATAGCGGAGCTGTGCTTCCGTGTGGATACTTAATTTATTGCTAATCTTGTTAGTACCAAAATACATGTGCCACGATCCCAACTTATTTTCACCATTTTCCTGTGCTTTCATTGTAAGGGTTGAGATAAGGATAAGTAAGCCTAAAATTTTCTTCATAATGTTATCGCGTTTCTTTTTTTTGTGTTTGTTTCTATTTTTTAAGTTTAATTTTAGGGAGTCGATAGCACCCAAGTCCCAAAAATACAGTTTCTACAGAAATCCCTATTTATTTCGGGATATCCGGTCAAAAACATTCTATTTCATCATGATTACGGACCCCAAACAAACATCCAAAATCCTGAATGAATTTTCAAAATCCAAGTAAGGTTTTTTTATCGGAATAACAGATATTAATTGTTTTTGGCATTAATGGCAATTTCCTTCAACTTTTCATCTATAGATTCCTTGGACAACCATTTTCCCCGTACCATAACACCGGAAATATCTTTGAGCATCGAAATATCCATTAAGGGATTGGAATTTAATAATACCAAGTCGGCATCCAGACCTTCCTTTATGCTTCCAAAGCTATCCTCCATCCCAAAGAATTTAGCCGGGTTAATGGTTCCGGATTGCAAAATCTCCAAAGGAGTGAGTCCTGCGGCTATCATCCCTTCCACCTCATGATGAATGGAAAAGCCAGGCACGTTGAACAATTGTGGTGCATCCGAACCTAATAACATTCCATGCCCATTCTCCTGTAGTTTTCGGATCAACTGCCTTCTTATGGCCGTAAATTTATTCCATTGCTCTTCGTTAAAACCGGTTTCAGGTTTAGTGGATTCATCCTTTCTTCTCTTCCAATCGTCCAAAGTGGAAACAGGCATATATTTCATTTCCGGTTGCTCCAACAATTCATCGGAGCTTACCGGGGCAAACCACCTCTCAAATAAACTCTGTGTGGGTACAACCCATACCTGGTTCTTTTTGGACAGGGCCACCAATTCATCAATTTTGGAAGTATCGGCCATAGGGGTAAAGGAGTAGCCAAAAAACCCATTGGCAGAAGGGTCAACGCCTTCAGATTCCGGCACAAGTCCCTCCAAATAGCCATCAACATGGTCTATGGAAGCATATTTACTTTCCAGTGCGTGACGTATGCCAACCATTACAGGCACATGGCCAGCAAAGGGAATATTAAGTTCATTGGCGGTTTCCACCATTTGATCAAAAACCTCCAACTGCATCCCCGGGTGTATTTTAAGAAAATCGTAGCCCTCATTCTTATAAGCGGTAACTTTCTGGACAGCCTCTTCCTTGTTGGTAACGGAATTGCCATTAAATGAAGGGCTTGAAGTAAAAATTCTCGGACTCAAAACTTCCCCTTTTAACGCCTTTTCCCTTAATACCAGATGGGTAGGATGACCCAACATTCCCCTAATGGTGGTGACACCATTGGATAGGTATAGATATAAAGTTTCCTCAATACGGGTATCGCTGGTAGGAGGCTGGGGAATGTGCGCGTGCATTTCTGCCAGTCCGGGAATAAGGTATTTGTCCTTAGCTTCAATTTTATTAGGATATTCCTCAGCGTTCTCGACAGACTCAACTATTTTTTTAATTTTCCCAGAGTCGATTACTACCTGCCTATTTTTTAGGATATTCCCGTTACTGACATCAACAATATTGACATCCGTTATCAATATGGCCGTTGTGCCAATACTTTTCTTTTTTGGGGAACAGGAAAGAAACGTTACAATACAAATGAGTAAACTAATTATTTTCATGTTGATATAGGTTTAAAGTTAATACGCAATGCCGTTATTGGTGGCAGGGGGAATTAACCAATATGGACAACATGTTTTGTCCTGAATTATATATTCAAGCTAGCCTAAAAAATAAGGGGTCTACCTGTTTCTAACATATATTAATTTAAAACGTCCCTTGACATTTTCACGTTGGTCTATTTCAAAGTTTTTAATGGACTTTATCAATGGTGTCAATTTTTGAAAACCATAGTTACGTGAATCAAAATTTGGCTGCTTCTTCTGAAGGAGGCTACCTACATCTCCCAAGAAAGCCCATCCATCCTCATCGGCAAGATCTGATATAGTGGAGGCTATAAGCTTAATTTCCTTTTGGGTAATCTTATCCACATTATCTTTCTTATCCCGCTTACTATCCGAAGTTTCAGAGGAGCTTTCCTCTGATTGATTTTTAAGAATTTCGATATAGATAAACTTATCACAAGCCACAATAAAAGGATTGGGGGTTTTCTTTTCCCCAATGCCAATTACATTCATACCGGCCTCCCTTAACCTTGTGGCCAAACGCGTAAAATCGCTATCACTGGAAACAATACAAAAACCACTGACCTTATTGGAATAAAGTATATCCATGGCATCAATGATCATAGCAGAGTCTGTAGCATTTTTACCAGTGGTATAAGCATATTGTTGAATTGGGGTTATGGCATTTTCCAACAACAAATTCTTCCATTTGGACAATTTGGGATTGGTCCAGTCGCCATATATTCTTTTTATGGTAGGGTTGCCATATTTAGCAATTTCCTCCATCATTTCCTTTACATAGGCAGAGGGAATATTGTCACCGTCTATTAGTACTGCTAGATTTATGTCCATTTTAATAAATTATTGGATTTAGATTTTTACGAAGCTAACCATTTATTGGTCGCGCGACTTTTTATTTTCTTTGCAAAGCGATATTATTTCACTTATCCGCTTCTGTCTTGTGACTTCCCGTTTGGCTTGCTTGAGCCAATAAAGATAGCTCTTTCTATAACTGGGGGCAAACCCTTGATAGTTAGCGTAGGCCCCCGGCTCCGCATCGAATGCAAGTTGCAGATCCTCAGGGACAACACCATTTTCAACATCGTCCAAAGCATTCCAGGAACCATCTATTTTTGCTTCCTTAATTTTCTCCAGTCCGCTGGGGTGCATTTCCCCCCTAGATTTGAGTTCTTTAATATAGTTTTTATTTAATTTACTCCAAACACTTTTTGGCTTTCTAGGACAAAAATATTGCTGTCGTTTACCATCCCCAAGACTTTTAACCGTACTGTCTATCCATCCAAAACACAGAGCAACCTTTACCGCATCCTCCCAGCGCATACTATCCTTTTCGTGTGCTACTTTATAGAAAATAAGATGTACACCAGTGCAACTGCTGTGATTGGCCTCTAACCAAGCGCGCCATTCGACGTCCGATTTAAAATAAAATTTTTCAATTGCTTTCAAGAATTACATTTTCTTTTGGTCCACATAAAAGTTCTTATCCACATTCACCGAAATGATATCCTTTTTAAAAGATTTTGACTTCCAATCGGAGGTGGGGTAAAACCACTCTTCGGTACTATTTACATTGATTTTTAGCGGCATGTCAAAACCATCTACTATGTTGGTATATCTAAATAACAGTTGTTTGCCTTTTACCTGGTATTCCAGCATGGGTATTTTAACAGTACGCAGATATTGGTCAAAAAATTGGGTAAGGTCTATTCCCGAAGTGCTACTGATATATTCTTCTATCTGTTTTGTAGTAACAGTCTTATGATAGAACTCTGTATTGAGACCACGTAAAACGGTCCGCCATTTTTCATCATCATCCACCAATTGCCTTATGGTATGCAGCATATTGGCACCCTTGGAGTACATATCTCCAGAACCTTTTTGATTAACGTCATAGACCCCAATGATAGGTTTGTCGTTTTGAATATTCCCCCTGGTACCTATAACATATTCCGATGCAGCTTCTTTGCCAAAGTGGTAATCCACATACAAATTTTCCGAATAGGCGGTAAAACCCTCATGGACCCACATGTCGGCTATATCCTTATAGGTAATATTATTGGCAAACCACTCATGACCCGATTCATGGATAAGGATAAAATCGAATTTTAGTCCCCAACCTGTTTTTGAAACATCCTTGCCCAAATATCCATTCTTGAACTGATTTCCGTATGTAACCGAACTTTGATGCTCCATCCCAGGGTATGGCACTTCTACCAGTTTATAGCCGTCTTCATAAAAAGGGTAGGGGCCAAACCAATGCTCCAAGGCTTCCATCATCATTGGAGCCTGTTTAAACTGTTCCCTGGCCTTTTCCTCGTTATCCCGAAGCACATAATAATCCATAGCCAATTTTCCCTTTTCCCCATTGTAGGTTTCACCAAAATGAACATAATCGCCCATATTGATGTTTACCCCATAATTGTTGATAGGATTGGACACATACCAATGATAGGTATTACTATCCTTATTTTCCACCACTTTTAGAAGCCTTCCATTGGAAACATCCATCAAATCTTTTGGAGTTGTAATGTTTATGGCCATGCTATCTACCTCATCGTACATATGGTCCTTATTTGGCCACCAGACGCTGGCGCCCAAACCTTGACAGGAAGTAGCTACAAAATGTTTTCCATTGTTATCTTTTTTCCACGAAAAACCTCCGTCCCATGGGGCACGGACCGCCTCTTTTGGATGGCCGGAGTAATATATTTTTATTTCATTTACCTCCCCTTTAAGTTGTGGCTTCTTAAGGGTGACAAAATGGGCATTCCCATTTGATTCCCATTTTAAATTTTCTCCTTCCTGGGTGATTTTTTCAATAATTAAGGGCGGTTGAAGGTCTACTTGAAGCCGCTGCTGTTCCTCCAAAACCGTATAACGAATTATATTACTACCCGAAATAAATTTTTCCTCAGGTTTCACTTCAACACTCAAATTATAAAAATTAAGGTCCCACCAAGAGCGCTCCGGGGTAATACTGCCCCTTAGGGAATCCTGTTCTGTGAAATTATGCTGTTGGGCATAGGAGGAAAGTCCAATAGCCAACAACAATGTTGTAGTAATTTTTTTCATTTTAAAAGAGTTATTAATTTCTTCCATGACTTTTCGTAAGCCATAGTATTAGGTCCATAAGCTTCTTCGGCACCCCTACTCATAAAAGCATGCCCTGCATCTTCATATATGTCAAAAGAATAAGGGTTGCCATAATCTTTCATTGTTTTTTCGGTGTCCGGAATCGTTCCATTTACCCTATTATCGGCAGCACCATAAAAACCATAGACTGGCGATTTAATATTTTTTAAGGTCGTTAAATCCTTTGGGGCTGTACCATAATAAACCATCACACTTTCCAGATCCGGGTTAAGTGCCGCATATTCAAAACTCTGGGATCCACCCCAACCGAATCCAACAACGGAAATTTTACCATTGACGGATGGGTCATTTTTTACGTAATTATAGACCAGGTTCAAATCTTTTGTTATTTGCACCTGATCAAGGGCATAAATGGCTTCCCTGACTTTATCTGCATTTTCAAAATCGGTCGTTTTTTCAACGCCCTCAATGCTATTAGATATCAGATCTGGGGCTATTACCAAAAATCCCTGTCCTGCTACCTTCTTTGAAAAAGTCATAATCCAATCATTCAATCCCAAATTTTCGTGAATTATAATCACTGCTTTGGTAGCTGCACCGCTTTCAGGATATACGACCAAAGCCTTTAATAGGCTACCGTTATCCCTTTCGAAATCTACCCATTCCTGATTTACGGGGCTTTCGGAAAGTTGCTGTGATCCTTGGGCTGATAAAATCCAGGTAAAACCCAAAGTTAGGACAAGTAATTGCAAATTTAATTTCATAAAATTTATTTCTAACCTTCCTATCTTACCTTATAATTGCATTTGGAAACACCACTACACTTTCAAAACCGCCCTTCCCAACAGCAGACACCCCAAAGAAAAAATTGTCGAGCACTACGCCTTCCAAAGTAAATTCAGAAACGTCACCTACAAACCTGCTATGGTCCCAAGTAGGGGAGGTGGTATCCCTCCAATTGATTTTATATCCGGTTGCTCCGGGAACCTTGCTCCATTTAAACTTTGCCGAGGGTTCTACAATACCTCCAATACTCACCTCTTTTGGGGACGGGGGTGCCCAAGCCAAGGAAGCCAGATTAATGGCGTTCACTGAAGTTAGTTTTTTGGCGTAATCAAAATTTACATGCTCCAAAACATCACCATAGGCAATTCCATTTTCAACCCGAATATCCTGATGCTGTTGGGTGTAATTTTCATGTGCCTCCATTATCCTTATTCCGGCATAGCCAGCATCATTAAAAGGGCGGTGGTGTCCACCACGTCCAAACCTATCCAATCTATAGATCATCATTGGGTTCATTTCCGGCATATAAGTTTTCACCTTCTTATATACGTATCTGGCCAATTGTCTGGAAATACCGTCCACTTCCCCTCCATAAAACCTGCGCATATTCCTTTCCCTTTCCGTCTCGGTCGGGGGCACAGGTTCAGAAAAAATCCTAAAATCGGTATTGCTAATAATTCCATCTCCCCCCTTAATATTGCCTATCATATCATTATTGAATATTCCAATAATATCCCATCCCTTTTCCTTGGCGCTTTTTACCAGGCCCTGGCCTCCAAAAAGACCTTGTTCCTCTCCTGAAAGTCCTAGGTATATGATACTGTTCTCAAATTTATAATTGGATAGGACCCTTGCAGCCTCTATAGTCCCCGCCATACCACTGGCATTATCATTGGCGCCAGGAGAATCTGAGGTGTAATTATTGGCGTCGCTAACGCGCGAATCAATATCCCCGCTCATAATTATATAGCGATCCGGATATGTAGTACCCCTTTGAATTGCCATAACATTAACTACCCAGACATCCTTAGGTATCCGATTGCTTTCTTCCTTTTTAACCAGGTCCCTTTGATAGGTCACTTCAAGACAATTATTGCAGTTGTTGGAAATTCTTTCGAACTCACTTTTTATCCAGCGTCTTGCTGCACCTATTCCCCTGCTACTGGAAATAGTATCACTCAGAGTATGACGTGT
Source organism: Arenibacter algicola (assembly GCF_018860365.1). Taxonomy (GTDB): domain Bacteria; phylum Bacteroidota; class Bacteroidia; order Flavobacteriales; family Flavobacteriaceae; genus Arenibacter; species Arenibacter algicola_B. Next base: position 377,860 of record NZ_JAHKPO010000014.1, on the reverse strand, counting down.
ACCAAAGTTCACCAAAGTAGTGACATCATTTTTAATTCTTTCGGCCGAAACTTTGTTGATTATATCATAGATACGCTGGTCTGTTTGCCCCATTAGGCATAAAGAAAATAGGAATATACAAGCAATAGCAAATTTGTGCATTCGTCTTGGTTTTTAACTTGGTAATTTACGTTTATCCGTAAAATTAGCTTCTTAATTATTTGTTAAGTCCTCCTTTTCGCATAGCCCATAATCCAAGGACAGGACCAATCGTCAGAACTGTAAAAATATAGCTCGAATCTACAACTTCCAACCAGAAAGTTAGCAATTGTATGCTGATTATACTGATGGAAAAACCAATGCAGTTTACCAAGGTAAGGGCAGTACCTTTTAACTCTAAAGGGACTGCAGACGCAACCAAGGTGGAGAATTGGGGCGAATCTGAAACTACAAACATTCCCCATAGGCAAAATGCCAACAGGAACAGAGAAGCGGGCAAGAGAAAAAACAATGGGGAGGTCATACAAAGAAACCCTGACAGCAGCAATGAAATCACAGCTACTTTCTTACTGCCCCACCTAAGTGCAAAATAGCCGCCAATAGCACATGAAATACCGCCCAGACCAATAATAAAAAATGTCCATAAGGAAAATGGAAGATGGTTATTATGAATGGAATTGTATGTTTTAATGGCAAAAGGAATGAAGGCCCAGAAGGCATATAGCTCCCACATATGCCCGAAGTAGCCTATGGCTGCTTTCTTAAAGGCAGGAATCTTAAAAAGTGCTATTCCCGCTCTTAGCTGCAATACCTTACTTGGTTTTCTATAAGGACCATTGGGGACCAGAAAGTAAATGAATACCCCACCCAGTATAGCCAATAAGGAGGTTATTTTTATTACAATGGTGTAATCTTCACTCAATTTCAAACCCTGCAGTAAATGTGGAAATGCCGTACCCAACACCAACGCACCCACCAAATATCCCAAGGCCTTGCCCAGGCCTTTTTCATAGTAATCGGCTGCAATCTTCATCCCTACAGGGTAAATGCCCGCAAGAAAAAAGCCGGTACCCAATCTGGCAATAAAAAGTGTAGCATTGGAGATGTCCTGAAGCAGAAGCAACATATTACATGAGGCCGCCAAGAAGGCGCTGAACATAAAGACTTTGGAAGGGGAGTAGCGATCCACAATCATTAAAATGGCAAACACCAAGGTTCCCAAAATAAAACCTATTTGGACCGAAGACAGTACATAACCAATGATTTCGGTTCCCAATCCTGTTTTTAAGATTAGGTCATCCAAAACGGCGTTCCCTGCAAACCACAAGGAGGTGCACGCAAACTGCGAAATAATAATGATAGGCAGTATATACCACCCCGTCTTCAATTTAGTACTGGGTTTCACAATGGACATGCAAGAACAAATATGATGGAAAATGCTTGTAATAACCCACTATGGATTACGAAAGATTTTCCTTATTCTATTCGATAAAATGCTCCAATAATCCACGGACATTTTTAATACTGTCCAAATAATAGCTGGCCTGGGTTTTTTGTCGACCCACCTTTACCGTAATGGCACTTTCCGGTAATTCCTGAAACATAAACTCATCGGTCCAATCATCGCCTATGGCAAATACAAAATCATATTCCTTTTGTGAAAACACACGCATAGCCGCCCTACCTTTGTTTACATTGCTGCTCTTAATTTCTATGACCTTATTTCCGTTAAGAATACTCAGATCATCGTTGGCTATTAGACTTGTAAGTACCGTATTGAGTTCGGTGGCCCGTTTTTGCCCAAAATCTGGATCGGTCTTTCGGTAATGCCATGCCAAGGAATAGTTTTTTTCTTCAATAAAACTACCCGGGGTCCTATCCACAAAGGATTCCAGTACTGGGTGAATTTTTTCCATCCAGTCTTTTTTTACATTCTCCAGCATTCTAAAAGCTTCCCCATTTTCGGAAATCCACACCCCATGTTCCACAATCATATTGTACTTCTTTGGCAAAAACCATTTGGTAAAGGTGTCCTTGTCACGACCGCTAATTAAATAGACATCCGTGTTCTCCAATGCGGACAAGCGATCTAGCAAACCATATAATGCTTCATCTGGATTCGCTTTTTGGGGATCGCCATGAAACCCTGCCAAAGTACCGTCATAGTCCAAGAACATCAATCTTTTTTTAGATTTCCCATAATCCTTCATTATAACCTTTAAAATGTCATTGGACAGCCTGCGCGACTTATAGGAATGGTCTATTAGTTTTTGATTTTTCAAGGAGGTCATAAAATCATTGGCCCATTTTTCAACGTTATACCTTTCCAATCTTTTTTGCAAAATGGCATTTCTTGCCTGCTGCTCTTCTACCGGCATATTTATAGCCTCGTATAGTGTATCGGCAATTTCTTCAAAATTATTGGGATTTATGAGTAGGGCTTCATTCATTTCATTTGCGGAACCAGCCATTTCACTAAGGATAAGAACACCGGTTTTATCCGTTCTTGTTGCAATATATTCTTTGGCCACAAGGTTCATCCCGTCCCGGATAGGGGTCAGCCAGGCAATGTCGCTGGAGGTATATAGATCTATTAGGTTCTCGAACGGCATGGAGCGGTAGAAGTACCAAATGGGTGTCCAACTTACCGTAGAGAATTCGCCATTGATCCTCCCAACCAATTCGTCTATTTCTTTTTTTAATAATTGATATTGTGGCACATTTGACCTTGATGGCACCGCTAGTATAATAAGTCTAACCTTTTCTTTGTACTGTGGGTATTTGTTCAAAAAATACTCAAAAGCATTAAGTCGCTTTGCAATCCCCTTGGAATAATCCAATCTGTCTATAGATAAAAAGAATTTGGCATCTGGGTCCGATTCCTTGTGCATATCCAGCCTGCGCTGTAATTCGGATCGTTCACCGGTTTTGTTTTCATCATGTTTTTTTGCGGCATCGCTAAATTTCTTGTAGTCGATTCCCATTGGAAAAGAATCTACTTTAATGACCCTATCCTCTAAATAAATATCATTAAAACTAACCTCAAGCCCCAATAACCTACGTACAGAACTTAAAAAATGCCTTTCGTAATCATAGGTATGGAAACCGATCAAATCCGATCCCAACAACCCCATAAGAACTTCCTTACGCCAAGGTAAGGTTCTAAAGATCTCGTAGGACGGAAAGGGAATATGCAAAAAGAAACCAATAGAAATATTTGGGCGTTTTTCCCTAACCATTTGTGGTACCAGCATTAATTGATAGTCATGTACCCAAATGGTATCGTTTTCCCCAGCTTCTTTAAGAATGGCATCTGCAAATTTTTGATTAACGGATTTATAGGTGTCCCAGCTTTCCAGCTCAAACTCTGAATACTCCAAAAAATAATGAAAAAGAGGCCATATGGTACGGTTGCTAAATCCATAATAAAAGCCATCTACTTCCTCCGAAGTTAGATTTACTTTGGACGATCCGTGTTTTGCCAATGCCTTGTCAATTTCAGGAGCAAGTCCGTCCGGAATCTCTTCATCCGTTAATCCACTCCAACCGATCCATAAACTATCTCCTCCCGTATGAACAGATTTCATACCCGTTGCCAATCCACCTACACTTGGTATTGCAGTGATGCTTCCATTGTCAATTTGTAATTGTACGGGTAGTCTATTTGAGATTATGATAGTTTTGTCCATAATTTGCTTTTTTTAAGAGTTTATAGCATTAAATTTCCTTAAATTTCGGTAAAATGATGTGTAAAACCTACTATTTAGGTTTATTTAAAGAATAAAATGATATATGGATAATTTAGACTACGGAATAATAGGAAATTGTAGAAGTGCAGCTTTGATTTCTAAGAAGGGTTCATTGGATTGGTGTTGTTTACCAGAATTTGATTCTTCATCCATATTTGCAAAAATTCTTGATGAACAAATAGGAGGTAGTTTTGAAATCCTAGTGGATGATACTTACACCATAGAACAGAAATATATCCCCCTTACCGCAATCTTGGTCACTAAATTTTCTGATGGTCAAAATAGTTTTGAGATACAGGATTTTATGCCCCGTTATTACAAGCATAGTGGTGACTACAATGCACCACCAGAAATTATACGATATGTAAAGCACCTTTCCGGCAAACCGGTGTTCAAGGTGTTGTACAATCCTAAGTTGGAATATGCCATGGGGAAAACAAATACCTATGTCAAAGAAGATTTTATAGCTAGTTTAACCCATGAAGTAAAGTTCGATACCTTTTTTCTTTACACTTCCTTTGATAAGGAAAGTGTCCTGGCTCAACAGGAAATAGTATTGGAAAGCGATGGTTATTTTCTCTTAGGCTACAATGAAAAGATTTTTGTACCAACCCTGGAAAGGGTGTATTTGGAACTGGAGCGTACCAAGGTGTATTGGCTAAACTGGTCCAGTAAGACACCCACTTATAAGAAATACGATGCCGAAATAAAAAGAAGCGCCCTAACTCTAAAAATGCTGAGTTACGATAAGTCGGGGGCAGTTCTTGCTGCTGCAACAACCTCGCTTCCCGAAACCATAGGGGAGGTTAGAAATTGGGACTATCGCTTTTGCTGGATCCGGGATGCCTCCATGGTTATCAAGGTTGTTGGCCAGTTGGGACATAAGAATATAGCCAAACGGTATTTACAATTTATAATAGACCTTATTCCTGATAAGGATGAGAAATTGCAGATTATGTACGGCATCAACAAAGAAAAAAAGTTGACCGAAGAGACTTTGGACCACTTACAAGGTTACAAGGGTTCCAAACCTGTAAGAATAGGAAATGCCGCTTACAAGCAGCGACAAAATGATATTTATGGCATCCTAATGGACGTCATATATACCCAATTGGAAAAATTTGACACGGAAATAGAAAATGGGGAAGAGCTTTGGGGAATTACCAAGGGTATAGTGTGGATCGTAAATAAGCATTGGCAAGAGGCCGATAAGGGAATTTGGGAATTCCGTACAGAGGATAGGCATTTTACGTTTTCAAAAATTCTTTGTTGGACAGCCGTTGACAGGGCTATTAAAGTGGCCGAACTTTTTGGTAAGCATCGTAAAATGGATAAATGGCGTACTCTGGAAAAACAGATCAGGGAAGATATCCACCAACATGCTTGGAATGAAGAAAAACAGGCATTTACACAATCCTATGGGTCGCCGCATTTGGATGCCTCGGTCTTATTAATGGAATCCTACGGCTTTATCGACCCCAAAGACCCAAAATATGTAAGCACGGTACTGGCCATTGAAAAAGAACTTTGCAATGACGGATTACTATATAGGTATAAAAATGAAGATGACTTTGGACTGCCCTCCTCTTCCTTTACCATTTGTACCTTTTGGTTCATCAATAGCCTATTTAAGATAGGTCACGAAGAGAAAGCTATGAAACATTTTGACCAATTGTTAAGCTATAGCAACCATTTGGGCTTGTTCAGTGAGGATATAGATTTTAAGACCAAAAGGTTACTGGGGAATTTCCCGCAAGCCTATTCACACTTGGCATTGATAGAATGTGCTATGAACTTCTCCAAAAAACACAGTGAAATGGAAATCTTGGAATCCCTTCAAGACCACGACAAGTGATGTAGTTGGCATAATAATTACAAAAGGAAATCCATTGATGGAAGGGAAATAATTATAATTGATCGGAACTAAAATTTCTCAAAAACACCCAGACCAAATAAGGCAAAATCATATTTTACCGGATCCTGTGGATCCAATTTTCTTAGATTAACATCTAATTCCGCCAGGGCCTTGCCGTCGTTCTGTTTGCGTTGGATCAGGCCCAGTTTACGGGCCACATTGCCCGAATGAACATCTAGTGGGCATGACAACTGCGAAGGTGAAATTTTATCCCAGATACCAAAATCCACGCCGCTGTTATTATTTCTTACCATCCAGCGCAAGAACATATTGATTCGTTTTGCCGCAGACCCTTTTTGAGGGTCGGAAACATGTTTTGTGGTTCTTGGCTGATGGTCCAGCTCAAAAAAAATGGTCTTGAATTGGGAAATGGACATTTGCAGGGATGTTGTATCCCCTTTCAAGGCGAATACATTCTCCAATCCACCATGTTGCATATAAATATTGTTTAAACTGCGTATAAAATACCTTAGGTCCTCCCCATTAAAAGTCCTATGCACAAACCCTTGAAGGTTTTCCAGATCCTTTTCTTGATGGTTCATTACAAAGTCGAACGGGGAATTATCCAACAGTTCCATCATTCGCTCCGAATTGTTGATGATACTTTTTCTATTGCCCCAAGCAATCGTAGCGGTTAAAAATCCACTGATCTCAATATCTTCTTTTTTTGTGAATCTATGTGGAATCCCCAAAGGGTCTGTAGATAAAAAATCTGGGCGATTGTATTGTTCTACCTTAGCATCCAAAAATTCTTTCAGTTCTTCCTGCGTCATGGCAAAGGGAAATTTAAAAAATTATAAAGAAGTATGGGAGTGATGAGTACGCCATTATACATGGCGTGCAAACAAATAGACCATCCTAGTCCCAGTTTAACACGAATGTACCCCAAAAATACACCTAAGATTAATTGTGGCGCCACTAATAGTGGTGCAATATAATATACTTCCCTAGACATTTCAAAATTGGTCATATGCACGGCCGCAAATAATAAAACAGAAGCATAAAGAATAAATTTGAAATATTTCTTATTCTTAAAACAAATCAACGGGCCTCTGAACAAAATCTCCTCGACCGCTGGAGCAAAAATCACTGCCATAAAGAAAAGCGGAACTATGGAGTAATTCTCTAGAAATTTGTCAATGGCATGTTCTCCTAGATCAATTTTTAGAAGACCTATCAACCATTGATTAAAAATGCCAACAGTCACACCCATTATAATACCCCATTGTAGAAGGGCTAATACAATCTTTATTTTTAAGGGATTTGGGACATGGTCCAAGCGTTTATAAACAGGAGCTTTTGTAAATTCCCAGACCTTGGCAAGCATTTTCATTGCGAAATGGAACCATCCACCATGGTTAGCTTTCTATCGGCCATATTGGCAAGTTCCTCATTATGGGTTACAATGACAAAAGTTTGCCCAAAGGCATCCCGAAGATCGAAGAACAATTTATGAAGATTATCCGCACTTTCAGAATCCAAATTACCGCTGGGCTCGTCCGCAAAAATAACGGCAGGGCTGTTCACCAAGGCCCTTGCTACGGCTACCCGCTGTTGCTCGCCGCCAGAAAGTTCATTGGGTTTGTGTTGCAACCTATGTGAAAGTCCCAGAAACTCCAGAAGTTCTGCTGCCCTTAATTCTGCCTTTTCCTTTTTCGTTCCCTTAATAAATGCAGGGATACAGACATTTTCCAAGGCTGTAAACTCTGGCAACAACTGATGAAATTGAAAAATGAAACCAATGTGGCTATTTCGAAATTTGGCCATAGCCTTATCCGATAATTTAGTTACATCCTCGTCATTAATCAGCAAGGTACTGTCATTCTTATTGCTTAGGGTATCCAAAGTACCCAGTATTTGCAAGAGAGTAGTTTTACCAGCTCCAGAAGGGCCAACAATAGATACCACTTCTCCCTTTTTAATATGCAAATCAACTCCTTTGAGCACCTGGAGATTGCCGTAAAACTTATTGATATTGGTAGCCTTGATCATCATTCTTAATTATGGGTTGAAAGTAAACATTAACAAGAAGAATACAAAATAGTTATTACCCACATGGCCCTTTCTTATCAAATTTAACGTTAGGTAGAAAAAACACGACCGTTTAGGAAAAATTCTGATAGAATATTCTTTTTATTATAATACGGTAATGATTATATTGTGATGGCGACAAAAGAATAAATTTTAGGACAAGGCTTTTATGACACAATATAGAAATTTGGAAGAATACAACCTGGAAATTACCGACGAGGTAAAATCCAGATACTCATCTATCATTAAGGAAATAGGGGAGGACCTCAACAGGGACGGACTTATAAAAACTCCGGAGAGAGCAGCGAAGGCCATGCTTTTTTTAACCCAAGGGTACAAGCAGGATGCTGTAGAAATTCTGAAAGGAGCCATGTTCAAGGAGTCTTACGATGAAATGGTAATCATTAAGGATATTGAAGTGTATTCTTTGTGCGAACACCATATGCTGCCCTTTTTTGGCAAAGCCCACATAGCCTATATCCCCAATGGCCATATCGTTGGCCTAAGCAAAATTCCTAGGGTGGTGGATGTTTTTGCAAGACGTTTACAAGTGCAGGAGAGACTCACCAATGATATCCTGGAATGTATTAACAACACTTTAAAACCACAAGGTGTGGCTGTTGTTATAGAGGCTTCCCATATGTGTATGATGATGAGAGGAGTGCAAAAACAAAATTCCGTAACCACTACATCAGGCTTTAGAGGTCAGTTTGAAAAAATAGAAACTCGGAACGAATTTTTAAAATTGATAAGTTCAAAGTTATCTTAGGACTTTGTACTATCAAAAGTTCAAAATTTTGGCATCTTATTTGATTTAAGGCTGCTGTAAATTAATTGGTAAATACATCTACATTGAAAGACCATAAATTAAGAAACCTATTTTTGGGATTGCTTTTTGACGGGATAGGAATGCTTTCTTTCGTTATTCCAGGGATCGGGGAATTTTCAGACGTGATCTGGGCTCCCGTTGCCGGCTGGCTAATGACCAGATTATACAAGGGCAAAATAGGACGGGCTGCAGGGGTAATAACCTTTATTGAAGAAATGCTGCCCGGCTTGGACATTGTTCCAACATTTACGATCATGTGGTTTTATACTTATATTTTTAAATCTTCTAAAAACAAAAAAATTATATCGGCCGAGTAATTTCATTTTGAAGTTATTAAAGTACATTCAATTACCTTAGGACAAGCCAGCCCCTTCCGCTAAAGCTGGCAAACGTTGGAGCATTCAAATCTCACTTAGTGAATAATGTCCCGTATAAATATATTAAGTGACCAATGTTACTCAAGTTTTCCGATATCTTTCTTAGATTTATCTTGTATTATAATATTAAGTAAATGAAAAGAAGAAATTTTGTCAAAAAGACCAGCTTAGGGTCTTTGGCAGGAATACTGGGTTTGGAAATTGTATTTGCTGCTAAAATCCCAGAAAACTACACCCCATTGGGGCTTCAGGATCCGGACCCATTTCAAATGTTCAACAAGGATAAGGCAATGGTAGTCTTAAACAGCAAACCGTGGAATATGGAGGCGGTAGCCCATTTGTTAGACGATAGGATTACTCCCAATAAATATATGTTTATCCGAAACAATGGACTGGTTCCAGAAAATATCAATGTCAATGAATGGACTATTACTTTTGATGGTGAATCGGTAAAAGAAAAGAAAACTTTCACCTTGGAAGAATTAAAATCAAAATTTACACATCATACCTACCAACTTACAATAGAATGTGGCGGCAATGGACGGAGCGAATTCGATCCGCCTGCAAAGGGAAACCAATGGACAGTAGGGGCCGTAGGTTGTGCCACCTGGACAGGGGTTCGCCTTAAGGATGTACTTAAAGAGGTAGGGGTCAAGGATGATGCCGTGTATATAGGCTATCACGCTGCAGACCTACACCTAAGTCGAGATCCCAACAAAGAACCTATCTCAAGGGGGGTTCCCATTTCCAAGGCCATGATGGAGGAAACCCTGTTGGCCTTTAAAATGAACGGAGAGGATATTCCCCTAGTACATGGATACCCATTGCGTTTGGTATGTGGGGGCTGGCCAGCCTCTACTTCAGGAAAATGGGTAAATAGGATCAGCGTGCGAAACATTGTCCATGATGGGGAAAAAATGACGGGAACCTCCTATAAGGTGCCCTGTCATCCAGTTGCTCCTGGAGAAGATGTTAAAGAGGAGGATATGTGCATCATAGAATCCATGCCAGTAAAATCCTTGATTACCTATCCCAAATCAGGAGCGGTGATTCCCAAGGGAAAAAAACTGAATATTAGAGGCCATGCTTGGGCTGGGGAATTGGAAATTTCCAAAGTATCCTATTCCATTGATTTTGGGGCCACTTGGTCCAATTGTATTTTGGAAAAACCTGCAAACCGATTGGCTTGGCAGCATTTCAAAGCGAGTATAGATTTTCCAAAGACAGGGTATTATGAGGTTTGGGCGCGGGCTACAGATTCCAACGGAGTAAGTCAACCCATGTTGTTGCCCGGATGGAACCCAAAGGGATACCTTAATAACGCATGCCATAGAATTGCGGTAAAAGTAAGTTAAATGAGCAAACAGAATAATTTTAGAAAACAGGTCAAGTCCTTCTATAGCATTTTAGTGGTTGCCTTTGTTATGGTACTACTGATAGGCGTCTTGGGGGTTACCTATATGATGGACCCGTCCGCATTTTCATCCAAAAAGGATACTCCAAATTCAGAAGTCGTTAATGTAACGCCTGATAATGATGATTGGGATAAAATAGAAAATGGCATCCACCTAAGAACAGGGTTTAAGGATGGGGAAGGTTTAATGACGGTGGTCAACAACTGCACCAATTGTCATTCCGCCCAATTGGTCATACAAAATAGGATGAACGAAGAGCGATGGATAGAGACCATTCGCTGGATGCAAAAAACACAGAACCTATGGGATCTAGGGGAGAATGAAAAGGTTATTGTGAATTATTTGGTCACCAATTATCCGCCGAAAAGTAAGGGAAGGAGGGAAGCGCTGACTAATATAGAATGGTACCCATTGGAAGAGTAATGGATCATGGGTATAACGTAAAGGAAAAAGATCGTGGAAAAATATTTTGAAGGTTTCATCAATGCGATTGTAGGAACTGCAAACTGGACATGGAAATCCATAATATTTGAAGTTCCCTGGTATACCAATTATTTTTGGGGGCTGATCATTATTTCCCTAGTGGTGTGGATGCTGGAAATTTTATTTCCTTGGCGTAAGGAACAATCTATTTTTAGAAAGGATTTTTGGTTGGACGGCTTTTATATGTTCTTCAATTTTTTCCTTTTCGCCATTGCCATAAGTGGGTTTTACAAATTATTGGGCCTTCTTTTCAACGATTTGGGAATAAGGCAAAGTAGCCTTGCCCTTATAGATATGTCCCACTTTCCCAATTGGCTTCAATTATTGATCTTTTTCCTTATTTTGGATTTTGTACAGTGGTTTACCCATATTTTGCTCCACAAATATCCATTTTTATGGAAATTCCATCAAATACACCACAGTGTTAAAGAGATGGGCTTTGCAGCCCACTTGCGCTATCATTGGATGGAAAATGTATTCTATAAGCCCTTAAAGACCTTTGGAGTAATGATTTTGGGCGGTTTTGAACCTGAACAGGCCTACATTGTCCATTTCTTTGCCATTGCCATTGGGCATTTCAACCACGCCAATATTAAAATAACCTGGGGTCCTTTAAAATATATTTTAAACAACCCTGTAATGCATTTATACCATCATGCCCATGATTTGCCAGATGGAAAATATGGGGTGAATTTTGGAATTAGCCTCAGTCTTTGGGATTACATTTTTAAAACCGATTATATCCCCGAAGATAGTGGCACCATTGAATTGGGCTTTAAAGGGGATGAAAAAATTCCAAATTCATTTTGGAAACAAATAACCTACGGCCTAAAAAAGTCTAAGCCGTAGGTATTTTTTATAATGACAATAATTGTTGCGCACAATTTGGAATGAAGATTCCGTTATGGCAAACTTCTTTTACAATAGAATGTTTAGGCCCACAACAACCGATCTTCCCATATTCAATATGTCATCACTTTTCAGACGGGACAGATGGGCAATGTATTTTTTGTCCAAAAGGTTATTCGCACTAATGGTGATATTCATAGATTTTTTCAAAAATTGAATGTCCCCTCCTAAGCCTGCGTTTAAAAGGGAGTACCCTGGGGTAACTGTTTCAAAAGTACTTACTTTTCCCTGCTTAAAGTTAGTATTCAAAGAAACAAACGCATTGGACCTAAGCCACCATCCCTTGGCATTGTTAAACTCTACCCTCAAAGTATTGGTCAATTTATTGGCGGGTATCAAAGGCAAGGCCTCACCGGTCTGCAATTCACCGAACACCGTTTGATAACTACTTTCAATATGCAGCCAATCGTACGGATGGGGGTGTAAATGAAATCCAATTTCCCCTCCATAAAGTGTGGCATCTTGTTGTAGATAGTTGTAAACAGGAGTTTCATCCATAAAGGTTCCGCTAGGTGCTATGAAGATATAGTCCTTTATACTGTTGTGAAAACCGTTTAGAAAAAATTCATAATGCTCATTTTGAAATTCCAAAGCCAGATCAATTTGAAGGTTCTGTTCGTTCTTGAGGTCTGCATTTCCTATTTCGAACCTGTTGGTACCCTCATGGCTACCATAGGAAGTTAGTTCCGCCAAATTGGGAGCCCGGAAGCCTGTAGCAATATTGATTCTACCCGTGAATTGCTCTGAAATATTGTTCTTATATCCCACTGCGCCATTAAAGCTATTAAAGTTCCGTTTTAAAGGAGCAATATATCCTTCATCCCCGCTAACACCGTAGGCCTTTCCGTCTATTTGCCTGTGGTCATAGCGCAGTCCCACTTGAAAATCGTTGTTTTGATCGAGGTGAAAATGTGTGGTTCCCAAAAGCCCTATGTCTTTGGTCGTTGCATCCGGAATTAAGATCTCTTCCCCAAAATTTCTATTGGTTTGATGAATTCCTTGTATACCCACTACTGTTTCAAACCTATTCCACTCAGGAAAATGGTAAAGTACATTATAATTAAAGGTGTTGAGCTTCATGTCTAAAGCAGCTTCCTCATGGCCTTCTTCTTCATGGGCTTCATGATCTTCTTCGCCTTCTTCATGATCTTCCTCATCTTCCTCATGGTGATGGTGGTCTTCAAACTCCTTACGATTATTTCCTATATACCCCAAGGTGATGTCCAAGTTAGAGTTGTTGAAGAATATTTTGGTATTGGAACTCAAAATATGGTTGTCCAATTTTTGATAAGGTAAATCGGGTGTCCTGGAGGTGGTCTGCAATCCTATCTCTTCCGGAATCCCTAAATTGGATTGGTTGTAATTATACCTAAATTCACTTTTAAAGGAAGTTGCCTGGTAACCCAATCCCGCTTTTAAATCTTTTTCGTTGAATCTGGAATTGGTAACCCTATTGCCATCTCCACCTAAATAATCTACATGGTTATTGGTTGCCAATCGTAGAAGGTATTTAAATCTTTCTCCTGAAGATCTTATGCCAGCTCCACTATTTAAACCTTGGGTATTGGTATTGTAGTTGAGGTTTATATCTCCCTCCGTGCTATTAGGGGCCGCAAATTTTTCCGGGTTTAAATAAAGTACTCCCCCCATAGCGTCAGAGCCATATAATAGGGAAGCAGGACCCTTAATTACCTCAACACTTTCTATTCCCGCTTCGTTTACTCCCAGGCCATGTTCTGCCCCAAACTGTTGGTTTTCCAGCCTAATTCCCTGGGCGTACACCAAAACGCGGTTGGAAGTAAGTCCCCTGATTACTGGTTTCCCTATTCCCACCCCGGTAGAAACTACATCCACCCCGGGTATGGATCCTAAACCTTCCACAAGAGTAGGAGCTCCCTGGGCCTTAAGGGATGATAGCTTTGCAAACTCCACCTTCATAACATTTTCACGTTGCAATTTGTGGAATGGGGTAGATACAATAACTTCTTCCATTTCAATAGCGCTTGGAAGCAATGAAACATCCAAGGTATTGCTGCCTTTTTCTATAGTAATATTGCCAGAAAAAGTTAAAAAGCCGATATAGGAGGCTACTATTTTATAGGTCCCCGTTGGTAAAGCTTCAATTTTGTATTCCCCATCGCTATTGGTAATACCGCCCTTTTCCATTTGTGGAAAATATATGGTGACCTGTTCCAAGCCTTCTTGATTCTCTTTATTAATTATTTTACCGGATAGGGTATTTTGGGAATTTGCTGATATATATGTCAAAATGCAGAGCATTGACAGAATTACATTTCTCATTTATTTTATTTTAGGTAAAGGCTATAACTCCTAATGAAAGGCAATTCACCTCCAAAGTATTGTTTAAAATTGCTTGGTGTACTTATACGGTAAGGCTTTAAAACCTACAACCCCCTAAAGCTTATGATATAATACGGCATACCAACATCTATAAATGTATCGGGCCACCTTCTTTATAACTATAGAGTTTCATGGGCAAACAATGTGTATGTCCATGAATATATAAGTCGCGTAAAAAGTATTATATGGCCGATGGAGGTCCCCTTCTTGAGAAATGAAGTTTTTGGTACTTGCTTAAAAAATTATAGAAGTTTATAATTCTTTCTGATTTAGGTAATATTGAAAATGTGGTAAACTCCTGTTGCGTATGGGTATAATAATGCGTAAGGTTGAATTTATGGTAATCACAATCCAATTCTACTTCATGTATATGCAGTTTACCTTTTTCCTTACAAACAAAGGTATGGTGCTCAAAGATGGCATGTTTTAATTTTAAAACAGAAGGAAGGGTTATTAAACCGACCAAGAGGACGGCAATAAAAGAAAATAGGATATTTCTTAAATTTATCTTCACTTTTCAAATCTAGTGGTATGCCAACAAAATGTTTGTTAAGAAAAATATAATTTATTTAAGCATGAAGCCTAAGCCCAATCGGCTCAACATCTTTTTTTCAAATTCCCAAAAGAATTTGAACTGACCGAACAGCCATCCATAAATAACCAAGAGGAATTGATAAATGGGAAAAATCAACAATATTCTAAAAGTCAGATAAATAAGACCTCCCCATAGAAAATCAGGAGAAAAATTTTCTCTATTAAGTCCGATCCAATTTAGAAACGGCTTTGCAGCATATACCGCAGATGAACCAGTAATGGAGAATACTATAAAAATTATAGCGAGCTGCAAATTGGAGCTTACTCCCCAACGTTGTTTTAATTTCTTCATACCTTAAAAAATCATTACAAAGATAACTTTTTATACGCGGGGAACAAATGGTCCCAATCTTTGATTGTATTTGCGCTGAAAATAAATAAAGTAGTTGTACAATTTATAATTTACCTCGTACCCATAATCTATATTAGGGTCATAATCGATTCGAAGCTCATATAGATTGGAATTATATCTATATGGTTGCATTACCCTTTGGTTCCATTCTATTACCATAATTCTATTCCTATTTTCCAGAAAGGATTGGGAATAATAACCTTCAGGCTTGGCTATACTTTGAAGCCAAAAATCGAAGCCAGGCTCAATTATAATAATTTCATATTCCGTTTTTTCATCCCTGATGGTTATAGTATCTCCCTCCGTTTGGGAAAAAGCGGCCTTCTCTTCGTCCGTAACCGAAATAGCTTGCTTGGTACTAGTACAGTTAGCCAAGAATAATACAAACAGGATAGCAACCCCTAGTGTAAAAATAATCTTTTTCATCGCTTATATATTTTCAAAAGTCATAGAATAAATACGTAACAGCACAGGTTTTCCAGGTGTAATGCCGGAGATTTACTGTGCTTACAGATCCTCCATTTCCTTCTTATAAGATACAAAAAAAGCCATTTATGTTACAAATGGCTTTCCTTATATTATGTTAAAACTGTTATTTTCCAAAAAGCCCGCCAAGCAAACCTCCCAATCCACTTTTCTTTTTACTGGTTCCCATGACCATCCCAGCAACATCATCCAATACACTACCATCGCCGTCAGAATCCAACAAAGTCATAATTAGGCTCTGGTTCTGTTCTGGTTGCCCACCAAGCATACTTCCCAATAAGCTATTTAGTCCATTGGCATCATTTACATTGCTTTGTGCTTTTTCTTTACCCAAGTAGGCCATTACCAAAGGTGCGGCAATTTTAAGGATTTGGGCAACAGATCCTGCGTCCAATCCCGATTTCTGACTTAAAGCATTTTCCACATTGGCCTGCTTTCCTCCAAATACATGTCCTAAAATCCCTGCTCCATCATTAATAACGGATTGATCGACTCCGCCACCAAACAAACCTCCTAGATTATCCAACAATCCACCATCATGTTTAGAAGATAGGGCATTCATTAGACCTTCAGCCCCTTGTGGGGAAGACACGTTCTTCTTCATGGCACCTAATAAAAGCGGCATTGCCATGCTCAAAACGTCTGCCGTTTTGTTTTCCGGTTGTCCAGTTTGACCGGCAACCCCACTAATTAATTGTTTGCCCATTGGGCTGCTTAAAAGATCCAATAATCCTGACATTTTTATAAGTGTTATGATTAGTAATTAATATGCTTTAAGATACAAAAAACAGTTTGAACTGCTTGATTTTATCTTCAATTCCTTTATTTATAAAGTTCAATAATTTGCGAGGCCAGTTCCATTCCTATACGATCCTGGGCCTCCTCTGTAGCAGCACCAATATGTGGACTAAGGGAAATATCCGGATGCATCAAAATCCGTATTTCCGGAATAGGTTCGGACTCATAAACATCCAATCCTGCAAAGGCAACCTTCCCACTTTCCAATGCATCCACAAGGGCTACCTCATCCAGAATACCCCCACGGGCAGCGTTTACTATGCCAACACCGTCCTTCATTAAACCAAATTCCCTCTTGCCTATAAGATAGGTTTTTTGAGCAGGAACGTGCAGGCTAATAAAATCAGCGCTTTTCAACAAGTTTTCCAAGGGAGTACTAGTAAGTTCAAAAGAAATTGATCGGTTATCAAAAAATGGTACGGTCACCGTAGCATCATCCAAAAAAGGGTCGGTAAAAATAACCTTCATACCAATCCCAAGGGCTATCCTGGCGGTTGCCACACCAATCCTCCCAAAACCTATTATCCCTAAAGTCTTACCTCTTAACTCTATGCCCTTGGCATAGGCATTTTTAAGTTTCTTAAAATTACTATCGCCTTCCAACGGCATATTCCTATTGGCATCGTGCAAAAATCTTACGCCACTGAACAAATGGGCAAAAACCAATTCGGCCACAGAGGAAGATGAAGCTTCTGGAGTATTAATAACATGGATGCCCTTGGATTTGGCATAATCCACATCTATATTGTCCATTCCCACGCCACCCCGGCCTATGATTTTCAAGGCAGGGCAACCATCTATTACATCCTTAAAAACTTTAGTTGCGCTTCTTACTAGCAGTACCGAAACCTTATTTTGGTTTATGTAAGACACAAGCTGTTCTTGCGCCACATTCACCGCCAAAACTTCAAAACCGGCATTTTCCAAGGTTTGCACGCCACTTTTTGATATTCCGTCGTTTGCTAAAATTTTCATGCTAATTGTTAATTATAATACTATTAATATTAAATATTGGCGCCAAATTGATCTATCTGAACACTCAAGCTAATATTTTGATGAATTGCCTTAGCTCTTGGCATAGGCACTATGCCGTGCTATTACAGCAGGCCCAAGACCTATCCGAACTTTTACGCTTTTCGCTCCAATTCGCTCATTACATCTACCAAGGTGCCCACACTCTCCAAAGGAAGGGCATTATACATGGAAGCCCTATATCCGCCAACAGAACGATGTCCGTTTATTCCATTTATTCCAGCTTCCTTGCACATTCCGTCAAATACATCTTTAAGCTTTTCCTCTTCTAGCGTAAAGGTTGCATTCATATTGGAACGGTCCTCTTTATGGGCGTAGCCGTTGAACAAAGGATTCAAATCTATTTCTGAGTACAACAGTTGAGCTTTCTTTTCATTAATCTCCTCAATGGCTGCAATTCCACCCAACTTTTGAAGCCACTCCAACGTTAGCATGGAAACGTAAACCGGAAATACGGCAGGGGTGTTAAACATACTTTCTTTCTCAATATGAACCTTATAATCCAGCATAGACGGTATTTTTCTGCTTACCCTGCCCAGGATTTCCTCTTTCACCACTACTAAGGTGGTCCCTGCAGGACCCATGTTTTTTTGGGCTCCGGCGTAAATTAGGTCGAATTGTGAAAAATCCAATTGTCTGGAAAATATATCGGAACTCATATCACAGACCAAAGTAGCTTCCGTTTTTGGAAATTTCTTTATCTGTGTTCCATAAATAGTATTGTTTGAAGTTAGGTGCAGGTAGTCCAAGTCGCTAGGAATAGAATAACCCTTGGGGATATAGCTAAAATTCTCATCTTTGGATGAACCCACCTCAATGACCTCACCAAAAAACTTGGCTTCCTTTAACGCTTTATCGGCCCAGGTACCTGTATTAAGATATCCAGCTTTCTTCTCCAATAAGTTGTAGGCTACCATTAAAAACTCCATGCTAGCGCCTCCTTGTAGGAATAAGGCCTGATAGCCTTTTCCTTCCAGATCCAATAGCTCCAAGGCGAGGGATCTGGCTTTATCCATTACAGCGACAAAATCCTTACTTCTATGTGAAATTTCGATCAGGGAAAGTCCCAGTCCATTAAAATCCAACACAGCCTCAGAAGCTTTTATGATTACTTCCTGTGGCAGGATACAAGGGCCGGCACTAAAATTATGTTTTTTCATTTATTACTAATTAGGGTTATTCAAAGATTGCATTACATCTCTGAGAGGTTAAAAAAATATTACAATTTCCAGGTAACACGGAACTTAATTATTTTTACTATTTGTCCGTACTACACATGTTATTGGGCTATTTTTAAATTCAGTTATACTTTTTTCAAAGGTTAAAGGTCATAAATATTTTAGGAAGTAGGGTAGTGCCTACCTAAATTATTACATTATATTTTCAACAAAAAATCAACAGTATCAATATTATCCGCATAATCCGTCAAAGATGGCTTTTGGGTCTGTCCAAATGGTACCTCATCTGCCATAAATCCTTTGGCCACCAAACATTGAATCCTATTTTTTTCATTAGCTAGCCTAATTTTCAACTCCTCAGGGGATTCATAAAACTCATAAAAAACGGTAGCAATAGGGGATGCATAATTTTTATCCTCCTTTAACATAAGGAAACCATTTTCCAAAATCTTATATAAACTCATTAGGTACACCGCCTTGTTATAGTCATAATTGTTGGCGTACTTAAGTTGTTCGATTATGCTATTATAAGGGTAAAGAGCCTTAAACAGGGTATCAAAATTATAATCTATTGGAACAAATAATTTGGAAACACTTCTACAGCCCAATCCATAATACCTAAAAATATCCTCGCCCAAGGCGGTCAACTCATCTTTGGTTTCATGGCCACTAAGGATGGCCACCGAATTCCTATTTCTCCTGATGATATTGGGCTTTTTTCCAAAATAATGTTCAAAATACCGCGATGTATTGTCGCTTCCTGTGGCAATAACAGCATCAAAATGTTCCAGTTTGCCTTCAGAAAATGAAATTTGATCTTTTAACAAAGGCTCTATTTCAATTAGATATTGAGCAATAAAAGGCAATAAAACTTTGTCGTTGGAAGAGAGTTTTACCAAGACTCTGTTACCTGTTATCAGAGCACTTATAAAGTCATGGAAGCCCACCAAGGGGATATTACCCGCCATGATCAAGGCCACTGTTTTAGGCCTGCTTTTTTTCAGTTCATAGGCGGACAACCAATTTTCAAGCCCTGATGGCGTTAGTAATTCTGCCCAACTTTCTAAACTAAATAAAATATTTTCAGGGGTAAACCAACCATTATGATGTCCGGCCAATTCTAGTATTTCATCGAATTTTACAAACCATGCATACTGATTATCATCTAATTGAGTTTTGTTTTTAGCATATTTGCAATATTCTTTGAAAAAACTACCAAGTTTAACAAAAGCATTAAGTCTATGTCTAAGGTCAGTCATTATATTTGTAAAAGATTTTATTAGGCTTTACCTTTGTACAAAAGTATTGATACTGAAATTAAATCAGCATAAAAGAAATATAAAATATGGCAATTATAATAACAGATGAGTGCATAAATTGTGGAGCTTGTGAACCGGAATGCCCAAATACTGCAATTTATGAAGGTGCGGATGATTGGCGCTATAGCGACGGAACCCTTTTAAAAGGTGATGTTGTACTGCCCAATGGCAAAGCAGTCAATGCCGAGGAATCACAGGAGCCCGTAAGTGACGAGATATATTTTATTGTCCCTGATAAGTGCACGGAATGTAAAGGTTTCCATGACGAACCACAGTGTGCCGCCGTTTGTCCAGTAGATTGCTGCGTACCTGATGAAGACCACGTGGAGACTGAAGAAGTACTTTTGGGCAAGCAACGTTTTATGCACCCTGAATAGGTCAGGCATAAATATAGATGCACATTCCCCAATTGAAATTTAATTGGAGGATATCTAAATTTTTCTGAAAATTCTATGGCAATTACAGTTCCAGACAAAGGTTCTTGCCAATGTTTCAAAATAAAAAAGGCTGCTCAAGAGCAGCCTTTTTTATTTTGGGTTCTAGAATTTTTTAAAATGTAAAGCCTATTTTGGCATAGTAATAAGCTCCCCCAAAGCCCATTTGTACGGAGTCCCAATAACCTCCTCCTTCTACCCAATCGTCCTGTTGGTCAGGGTAAACGTTAAATAAATTATTGGCGCCTATATTTAATTTAAGGCCATCAGATAATTTATAACCAAAAACCAGATCTGTAACCAGCCTGGCATCATAGGTATCCGTTGCCTGATTAATTTGATCTTCAAAACTGGCATAATCGGAGGTGGGCTCATACATCTGGTAATCCAGTAACTCCACCTTGCTAAAATGGGTGAAGGCCAGGCCGGCATCAAACTTGTCCCTGCTGTAATTCATATTCAGGGTAAATTTGCTTTTTGGGGCCGAGGCCAGTAGAAAACCCTTATCCCTTTCTCCAAAAAAGGTTTCCGCATCCAAACTACCATTGTTTACCTTATCTATTTTCATATCATTAATATTGCCCGTAAAAGTGGCAGACAACCTATTGTCGTCAAAACTTTTCTTCCAAGCCAAAACAATATCCAAACCTGTAGTTTTGGTATCCACCCCATTTACAAAGAATTGCGCCGCCTCTACATTAGGGATTTGAGGCGCATCAAAATTACCTGTAAGCACTATACGATCGTCTACCTTAATATAGTACCCATCCACAGTTGCCGTAAAATCTCCAAAAGTTGCCGTAAAACCTAGGCCAGCATTTAGGGCTTTTTCCTCTGTCAGCTGATCTATTCCGAATGAAGCTGTTACAGGACTGTTATTGGGAGACAACAGGGACTCCAAGGCTGCTCCACCTACAAAATTCGTAAACTGTAGATTGTAATATTTTTGGGCCAAGGAAGGAGCTCTAAAACCTGTACTTACAGAACCTCTTATATTCACATTGTCCGATGCTTTTAACCTAGCGGCCAATTTGCCGTTTAGAGTACTTCCGAAATCACTAAAATTCTCAAATCGAGCTGCAGCACTTAGAAGAAAGGTTTCGGTTAGATCAAACTCTCCGTCCGCATACAGTGAAAAGTTACTCCTACTTCTATCCACTTCGTTTTTGGGACTGTATCCAGGAAAACCTTGGGATCCTCCGGGACGGGGATCGCCCGAATCCGGATCGATGGGCTGGGTTTGGTTGGCCGGATCTGTAATTAATAGGCCATTTACGTCATAAGTGCCCCAAGATCCTTCCTCACCGGCAAAAATGATAAAGTTTTCCGTTCTATATTCAGCACCAAAAGCCAAGTTCATACCCTCCAAAACATCTTCATAATACTTGGAAAAATCCAAATTCACCGTGTTCTGGGTTAGACTATGTCCACCAGCATCAAAATCGGTGGGAGATACATCTTCCAAGGAAGCATTAAGGGTTCCTTTTATATAATAATGAAAATTATTCTTGCCATAAGTATTGCTTATATCCAGTTTCCAGCCATTATCCAATTCCGTCCTAAAACCGGCCGAAAAGGAATTATCTATAATATTGGAAGTAATCCTTGGGGTAAATCCGTTGGGATAAATGGACGGAATTACCCTATTGCCACCATTCCTGGTAAAGGCGTAGGCATCTGTGTCCCTATAATTTCTTCCACCAAAGGCATATAATTCCGAATTATCAGAAAGGGGAACGGAGGCATTCAACATTAAATTAAATCCGTCAATGGCCGCCTCCCCGAAACCTCTCCTGAAATCGAACCCAGGTCTCAAGGTCTTGTTCTTGCTGATATATTCCGTAGTAACATTTACAAAACCACCATCGTTGCCGATAGCCGCCCCAAAATTAACTCCAGCTTTTAGAGAACCTCCATCAAAACTCTGATCACTACCTATTGCGTTTCCATCCTTCTCCGTGTCCAATCGGTTGCCATCGGTATTAGGTGTTCCTGACGGAAAATCTCCTTTTGCGTTGGTACTATAGGCCCCATAATTAATAAAGCCAGATACCTTATCCGTTTGGTTTTTCAAAACAATGTTGATTACCCCTGCAATGGCATCAGAACCATATTGGGCAGCAGCGCCATCCCGCAATATTTCTATTCGTTTAATGGCCGATGACGGAATAGCATTCAAATCGGTACCTGTGTTGCCACGCCCCCTGGTTCCAAAAATATTGATCAAGGAGGATTGGTGCCTTCTTTTACCATTGATAAGTACCAAAGTTTGGTCTGGGCCAAGGCCTCTAAGGGTGGCGGGATCTATATGGTCGGCACCGTCCGACCCAGATTGTTTATTGGCATTGAATGAAGGCGCAGCATATTGCAATAGTTCATTTACCTCCACGCGGCCTGTTTGGGTAGAGATTTCCGCAATATCTATAACATCCACAGGAACCGCAGTATCGGTAGAGGTACGTTTTGGACTTCTAGAACCCACTAATTGCACCTCGTCCAGCATCATTCCACCGGACAGGGCAACATTGATAACGGATTTTCCGGAAACATTTTCCTCCTTGGTATCATACCCAATATAGCTAAAGACAAGGGTTGCATTATCCATGACCGATATTTGATAATTACCATCAAAATCGGTAGTTGTACCATTGGTAGTGCCCTTTTCCACAATGTTTACCCCAACCAAAGGTTCGCCACTATCATCCGTAATGTTCCCGGACACCGAATTTTGGGCAACTGTTAAGGCAAAATTGCCCAGAATAAAAGCAGTCAATAAGATGATTTTTTTCATATTAATGGTTTTAAGTGTTTCGACTTCTAATTTAGGTATTTTATTTTTACATAATTAAGATTGTCAATGTGTGTTCATAAACGTACATAAATAGTATCTTTGCAGCTGTTTTAAAAAAAGGCTGGGAAATAAACTTTAATTAATGTTTCCCGTTTAATATAGATCTCGACCATGAAAGCAGGTATTGTAGGATTGCCAAATGTAGGAAAGTCCACACTTTTTAATTGTTTGTCCAACGCAAAGGCGCAAAGTGCCAATTTTCCTTTTTGTACCATTGAACCCAACATTGGGGTGGTAAATGTACCGGATACACGATTACAAAAATTGGAAGAACTGGTAAACCCGGAAAGAGTACTGCCTGCAACTGTGGAGATCGTAGATATCGCAGGATTGGTAAAGGGAGCTAGCAAGGGCGAAGGCCTAGGTAACCAATTTTTAGGTAATATTCGCGAGACAGATGCAATTTTACATGTGCTACGGTGCTTTGACAACGAAAATATTGTACACGTAGATGGTTCTGTAAATCCGGTAAGGGATAAAGAGACTATTGACATTGAACTTCAATTAAAGGATTTGGAGACCGTGGACAAAAAGCTTGAAAAAGTAAAACGGGCAGCCAAAACTGGAAATAAGGAAGCTCAAAAAGAGGAAGCGGTACTATTGAAGATCAAACAAGGACTTGAAACTGGTACCTCTGTACGTGCCCTGGATATCAACAAGGAAGATCGCGCAGAATTTGTTAAGCCTTTACAATTCATTACGGATAAGCCAGTAATGTACGTATGCAATGTGGATGAAGATGCTGCTACCACTGGTAACGCATATGTAGAGCAAGTAAAGACAGCTGTTGCCAACGAAAATGCAGAAGTAATCTTTTTGGCCGTTGGCACGGAAGCCGATATTACGGAATTGGACAGTTATGAGGAACGACAAATGTTCTTGGAAGATTTAGGACTGACCGAACCTGGTTCCGCCAAATTAATCAGGGGAGCCTATAAACTATTGGATCTGGAAACCTATTTTACCGCTGGAGTGAAGGAAGTACGGGCCTGGACTATTCCTGTGGGAGCCACGGCACCTCAAGCTGCAGGAGTTATACATACCGATTTTGAAAAAGGTTTTATTAGGGCAGAAGTTATTTCCTATAACGATTTTGTTTCTTTTGGCAGTGAGGCCAAGGTCAAGGAAGCTGGAAAAATGCGTGTAGAAGGAAAAGAATACATTGTCAAGGATGGCGATGTAATGCATTTTAGGTTTAACGTATAAGTTATTATACCCTCTTAAAGCAAACCCAACTAGGCCTAGAAATCCTAGAAGTATTCATAATGGTCCTCTTGGTAGAAAAAAGGCATTTTCAATGCCGATATCTATAAGGTCGTAAAAGCTGGACGGAGTTGCCCTTGATTTTTTTGTCGCCCCAAAGAATCAATAAAATTTCATACTTTTGTTATTGCTATTTTTCTTATAAATAAGAATTTATATTGCACAATACCCCTTACTATCAACAAAACGTTGGTTTCCTTTGTTAATTACTTTAACGCCTAGGGGTTTCATCTTTTTATAACACTTGCTATATTAGCAACACTTTGGATAAAGCCCTAGACCATGTCAGATAACGCCCAATATACAGAAGACAACATTCGCTCATTAGACTGGAAAGAACATATCCGGATGCGTCCGGGGATGTATATTGGTAAATTGGGAGATGGATCCTCTGCTGATGACGGCATCTACATCCTTTTAAAAGAGGTTATAGACAACTGTATAGATGAATTTGTAATGGGTGCCGGTAAGACCATAGATATCGTGATAAAGGATAATATGGTCAATGTGAGGGATTATGGTCGGGGAATACCTTTGGGCAAGGTTGTGGACGTAGTCTCCAAAATGAACACTGGTGGTAAGTACGACTCAAGGGCCTTTAAAAAATCTGTTGGTCTTAACGGGGTTGGTACTAAAGCCGTAAATGCACTCTCCAGTTTTTTCAAAGTGCAGTCCTCCAGGGATAATATGCTTAAAACTGCAGAATTTCAGCAGGGAAACCTAGTAGCAGAAGTAGGCCCGGAAGAAACCTCCAAGCGAAAAGGAACCAAGGTTTCCTTTACTCCGGACGAAATTATCTTCAAAAAATATAAGTACAGAAACGAGTATGTGGAACGCATGCTCAAAAATTACGTATACCTCAATCCTGGTCTCACCATTATTTACAATGGGGAGAAATTCCATTCCGAGAACGGTCTAAAAGATCTATTGGAGGACAATAATAATATTGAGGACATGACTTACCCTATTATACACCTAAAGGGTAACGATATCGAAATTGCCTTAACACATAGCAAAACACAGTATAGCGAAGAATACCATTCGTTTGTTAACGGACAAAATACCACCCAGGGCGGAACACATCAGACCGCATTTCGGGAGGCAATAGTAAAAACCATAAGGGAATTCTACGGCAAAAATTACGATCCATCCGATGTTAGGAAATCTATTATTTCCGCCATAGCCATTAAGGTAATGGAACCTGTTTTTGAGAGTCAGACCAAAACGAAATTAGGATCTACGGATATGGGCGGCGATCTACCAACGGTGCGTACCTATATTAACGATTTTGTGGGTACCCAGCTAAACAATTACCTACACAAAAATCCAGATACCGCAGAAAAGCTTCAGCGTAAAATTATGCAGGCAGAGCGGGAGCGAAAGGAGCTCTCCGGAATTAGAAAATTGGCCAAGGACAGGGCAAAAAAAGCAAACCTCCACAATAAGAAATTAAGGGATTGCAGAGTACATTTGGCAGATTCCAAAAATGATCGCTGCCTGGAAAGCACCTTGTTTATCACAGAGGGTGATTCGGCTTCGGGTTCCATAACCAAATCAAGGGACGTAAACACCCAAGCGGTATTTAGCCTAAGGGGGAAACCTTTGAACTCCTACGGCATGTCCAAAAAAATAGTGTATGAAAACGAAGAGTTCAACCTTCTCCAAGCTGCATTGAATATTGAGGAGTCCATGGAGGATTTAAGGTACAACAAAATAGTAATTGCAACGGATGCCGATGTTGATGGGATGCACATTCGCCTTTTATTGATAACTTTTTTCCTGCAATTTTTCCCGGAACTAATAAAAGAAAATCACCTTTACATACTTCAGACTCCGCTGTTCAGGGTCCGCAACAAAAAGGACACCTATTACTGTTACAGCCATGAGGAAAAATTACAGGCCATTGAAAAGTTAACTGGGAAACCCGAAATAACCCGATTCAAGGGATTGGGCGAAATCTCCCCAGATGAGTTTCAACATTTTATTGGCGAAGATATTAGATTGGAACCGGTAATGCTGGACAAAGCGATGTCCATAGAGAACCTATTGGAATTCTATATGGGCAAAAACACCCCTGACCGTCAGGAATTTATAATAAACAACCTTAAAGTAGAGGTAGACCTAGTAGAGGAAAACCAAATATAAACCAGCCCGCCCGCAGGCAGGCCAAACTAATACGAATCTTTCTTTATGGAAGAGAATGAAGAACTGAACGAAGTACCAAAAGAAAATCAAGAAGAAACCCAGGATACCCTTACCAAGGTTACGGGGATGTACAAAGACTGGTTTTTAGATTACGCTTCCTATGTTATTCTGGAGCGCGCAGTACCCGCAATAGAGGACGGATTCAAACCTGTTCAGCGAAGGATAATGCACGCATTAAAGGAATTGGACGACGGCCGATACAACAAAGTAGCCAACGTTGTAGGCCATACCATGCAGTACCACCCCCACGGTGATGCGAGTATTGCGGACGCCATGGTACAAATTGGACAAAAAGACCTCTTGATTGACACTCAAGGTAACTGGGGAAACATCTTAACGGGCGATAGTGCAGCTGCATCCCGTTATATTGAGGCCCGATTGACAAAGTTTGCCCTTGAAGTGGTATTTAGCCCAAAAATTACAGAATGGCAACTCTCCTATGACGGCAGAAAAAAAGAACCTGTAAATCTCCCGGTTAAATTTCCCCTTTTACTGGCACAAGGAGCAGAGGGCATCGCGGTAGGACTCTCCACAAAGGTCCTGCCACACAATTTTATTGAACTTATCGAAGCCTCCATAAAACATCTTAAAGGACAAAAATTCACCATTTACCCAGACTTCCCCACCTCCGGTATAATAGACGTAAGCAACTATAACGACGGATTAAGAGGAGGTAAGATCAGGGTCAGGGCCAAGATACAGCAGTTAGACAAGAACACATTGGTAATCAGAGAAATACCATACGGCACCAACACCTCTTCTTTAATAGATTCCATCCTAAAAGCCAACGAAAAGGGAAAGATAAAAATCAAGAAAATTGAGGACAATACCGCTGCGGAAGTAGAAATATTGGTACATCTACCATCAGGACTTTCTCCGGATAAAACCATAGATGCCCTATACGCCTTTACCTCCTGCGAATCTTCCATTTCTCCATTGGGCTGTATTATAGAGGACAACAAACCTCTTTTTATAGGAGTCACAGAGATGCTGCAACGCTCCACAGATTATACCGTGGAACTTCTAAAGGCCGAATTGGAAATACAACTGGGAGAACTGGAGGAACAGTGGCATTTTGCTTCCCTTGAGCGCATCTTTATAGAGAATAGGATATACCGGGATATTGAAGAGGAAGAGACTTGGGAAGGCGTTATTGCAGCCATAGACAAAGGCCTTGCTCCGCATACGACCCATTTAAAAAGAAAAGTTACCGAAGACGATATTGTCCGACTTACAGAAATTAGGATCAAAAGAATCTCCAAGTTCGATTTGGGCAAGGCCCAACAATATTTGGATAGTCTTGAAGAAAGGATCGCAGAGGTAAAACACCATTTGGCCAATCTGATCGAATTTGCCATAAACTACTTCAAGTCCCTAAAGGAAAAATATGGAAAGGGACGGGAGCGAAAATCGGAAATTAGGATTTTTGACGACATCGAAGCCACCAAGGTGGTTATAAGAAACACAAAATTATACGTAAACCGCGAGGAGGGATTTGTTGGCACCTCCTTAAAACGGGATGAGTATGTAACCGATTGTAGCGACATTGACGACATTATTGTTTTCACCAGGGAAGGTAAAATGATGATTGCCAAGGTAGACTCCAAAATTTTTGTAGGCAAGAACATTATTCACGTGGCCGTATTCAAGAAAAAAGACAAACGGACCATTTACAACATGATCTACAAAGACGGCAAGGGCGGAGCCAGTTACATTAAACGATTCAGCGTAACGGGGGTTACCAGGGACAAACCTTACGACCTTACAAACGGCAAACCACAATCCGAAGTCCTTTATTTTTCAGCCAATCCCAATGGGGAGGCCGAAGTAATCACCGTCCTTTTAAGACAGGTGGGCAGCGTAAAGAAGTTAAAGTGGGATATAGATTTCGCCGACGTACTGATAAAAGGAAGAGCCTCCAAAGGAAATATTGTCACCAAATACTCGGTAAAACGCATTGAGCTAAAAGAAAAAGGGGTTTCCACCCTAAAGCCGAGAAAAATTTGGTTCGACGAAATAGTCAGAAGACTTAATGTGGATGGCCGCGGAGAACTCCTTGGAGAATTTAAGGGAGACGATATGCTATTGGTCGTCACCCAAAAAGGGGTTGCAAAAACTTTTATCCCCAACCTTTCCACCCATTTCGATGAAGACATGGTTGTTCTGGAAAAATGGAATCCCAACAAGCCATTATCTGCCATATACTATGAAGGGGAAAAAGACCGCTACTATGTAAAACGTTTTATGATCGAGAACGAAAACAAGGAGGAATTGTTTATTTCGGAACACCCAAAATCGTTCTTGGAACTCGTTTCTACCGATTGGCGACCCGTTGTTGAAATTGAATTTTCAAAACCAAGAGGCAAGGATGTTAAACCTAATCAAATAATTGATTTAGAGGATTTTATATCGGTTAAGGGAATAAAAGCTTTAGGTAACCAACTAACTTCGGACAAGGTGAAGAACATAAATGCCCTGGACCCACTTCCTTTTGAAGAACCCAAAGAAAACGAAACTAGTGAAATTGAGGTTATAGACGAAGAGAACATAGAAGCCAAGGAGGACCAAAAGGCGGATTCCCCAAAAACCGGGACAAGCGAACAAGAACCAAAGAAGGAAAAGAACTCGGACAAAGAGGATGACGAAGGACAGACAACACTTTTTTAAGACTTTTCAAGGGTATCTGCAAGATAATATAAAAGCTAACACCCTTTTTAATTGTATTAATTAATGGTTAATTGGGTTAATTCCTTAAGGAAATACCCCAAGAATAGCCTATATTTGCACAAATTGATTTTTTTATATGGATTTTACCAACCCCCTGGTATATGGAGTTCCTTGTTTTATAGCTTTCATTTTACTGGAACTTACTTATAGCAAAACACATGGCGACGATCATTTATATGATTGGAAAGATTTGGCCGCGAGCGGATTTATGGGTGTTGGTTCGGCCATAATAGCACCTTTGATCAAGGTTATATCCGCAATTGTAATATTTGAATTTACCTATGAATTGTTCAATCCAATTACCGACGGGGTAAGGACCAACATTCTTGGATATGAATCTTTTGGATACGCTTGGTATGTTTGGCTCCTTTGCCAGCTAGCGGACGATTTTACATATTATTGGTTCCACAGGGCCAATCATGAGGTTCGTATTTTATGGGCTGCTCATATAGTACACCACTCCTCGGACAATTTCAATTTAGGGACAGCCGTACGTAACGGATGGTTCACCATTTTATACAAGCCCCTCTTTTATATGTGGCTCCCAGCCATAGGTTTTCCTCCAGAAATGGTAGTTGTATGCCTAGGAATTGAAGCCTTATGGCAATTTCAATTACATTCTGTCTACATCCCAAAGATGGGATTTATTGAAAAAATATTCAATACCCACACCATGCACCAAGTGCACCATGCCCAAAATGTAGAATATCTAGACAAAAATCACGGCGGTTTCTTGAATATTTTCGACAAAATGTTTGGAACTTGGAAAGAACTGGATGATGATATTGATGTTAAATACGGGGTTATTCACGCACCCAATTCCCACAATCCAGTAGTTATCCTAACACACGAGTTTAAGGATATTTACAATGACGTTAAGAAATCAAAAAAACTATCACACGCCCTAATGTATATTTTTGGCCCTCCAGGATGGAGTCCGGACGGAAGCACACTTACCGTGAAACAGCAACAGCGACTGTTTAAGCAGCAAAAAACTTCAAATCCAGAGGTAGCCTTTAGTCGACCCAATTAATACATTACATCTTACACACAAACTTCGTTAGACCTTTGGATCAATAGCACTACTTGCCACCTTATAAATAATTTAAGGAACTGATCAACGAAACCTATCACCCAAAAACCTTTAAGAAATTATTGGAACGCATGTTATATAAAATGAATAACAATAATATTGCCTTCCTACAGCGCCCATAGAATTACCTCAATCCTTCGCGAACCTACGTTGCAACAACTATTACATTACCAGAAATTACCCGTATCCAAACAGTCGAAACCTGATCCCTGAACAATTGTTTTTAAATCGAACTACAAAGGAAACAAAGCATAACAAAAAAAGAATCCGCTACGACCAAGACCCTTATTCCTTTACTTCCGAAGACTTATTCTTTTGCATTCGAATATTGAGAAATTCCACAAATAAAGAGAAGGCTATAGCAAAATAAAGGTAGCCCTTAGGAATTGCACCTACTTCATTGCCGAAAAATTTAGCGTGACTCAAATGCGCTGCCTCCATAATCAACATAAATCCGATAAGTATCAAAAAGGAAAGTGCCAGAATCTGCATAGACGGGTGGGCACTTATAAATTGTCGTATTGGATTAGCAAAGACCATCATGATGATAATGGAAATAACGACAGCTATGATCATAAGCAATAATGCATCCCCCGGCTTGTTTCCAATACCGTTGGTCATACCCACCGCAGTAAGGATGGAATCTATAGAAAAAATAAAGTCGATCAGGATAATCTGTACAATGGCACTGGACAAGCTGGTAATACCCTTGGCACTAACTTGATTCTCATCATGGTCGGGCATTTCTATTTTTTCATGAATTTCAGAGGTGCTCTTATACAATAGAAACAGCCCCCCAAAAAACAAGATCAATGCCTGACCACTAATCCCCAAATAAACCCACGAGCTCTCTATATAGAAAAACGGATTTTTAAGCCCTATTAAGAAAGAAACGGCAAACAACAATATGATCCTTTGCACCATAGCCAAAAGCAGCCCTAGATTAGTTGCTTTGGCCTGCAGTTTTCGGGGTAGTTTGTTGGCGATTATAGAGATGAAGATAATATTATCTATTCCCAAGACAATCTCCAAAAAGGTTAGGGTAACCAACGCTACCCAAGCATCCGGAGTCGATAAGATTTCAAACATAGCTACTCAATTTTAATTGCGGTTCCCTTGGATTTTTTGGTACTGCCAACAACGTTGTATTCAAATGTATACGAATTATCGCTAGTAGACAAAATCTTCATATGAATTGATTTCTCCTCGGCCATATTCTTAGGATGAAGTTTTTTAACGATGTACTCACAATCATTTATCCATCTAACCGAGGAGGTATCAACCCTTCCCTGAAAATAATCCAATTCAATACTATCGTTCCTCACAAATGTTGTAGTAAGTTCCTCCCCGTTAACCTCTGCGGTAAAGGAAAATTTTCCGTTTTTAAAATTGGCGCAATTGCGTTCAGGTTGATAACAAGAGCATACCACCAACAAGAGTAGCACCACCCCTAAAGTCATGTTTTTAGTCATGCTACAAAATAAAGAAATTTGATGCTGAAATCACCTAAAAAACTAATAATTCAACCTCCTTTTTCCGAATAGGATTTAAAACTTCCGTCAGAATAAAAAATAACAATTTTATCTATGGCCTGGGTCTGTGATAAAGCACTTATAGGCACTTCATTCTTTACAACCGCTTTCGAATCGGATTCCACACTAGGGGCCGGTTTGGATTTCTTGGGAAAAGAGCCCTTACCGAACAACAGCCAATACAGATCAACATCCGGAAAAGAGGTAATGACCTTAAGAACAAATTCCAGACTGGGTTTATTTCTGC
Source organism: Arenibacter algicola (assembly GCF_018860365.1). GTDB lineage: Bacteria > Bacteroidota > Bacteroidia > Flavobacteriales > Flavobacteriaceae > Arenibacter > Arenibacter algicola_B. Next base: position 345,701 of record NZ_JAHKPO010000014.1, on the reverse strand, counting down.
CCGCTAAAAGATGGGAGATACTGGATCGCTGAACACCTATGGTGTCTGCAAACACAGAAGCGGATAAATCATGGAACTTCAAAATTTGATCTATTCTATTTATAAAATCAGGAGTATTCACAATTGTAAATTTATATTCACAAAAGTAATTAAAAACTGTCAAAGTCTAATAACGAGCACCACCTTTAAGAGCTATAATTATTAATCTAACACTTTAGGTAACTGTACTAATAAACTTGAATTATAATAGTATGTATTTTAATAATAGACAAGGTATATTTTATGTCCGAAGACTCAAATTAGTTCCAATATCGACAGTTTTTCATACCTATTTTTGATTTACATTTGTAACATTTATAGTTTACAAATGTAAAACTTTTTGATACTACCTTTGCACGGTTCAAACAAAACCAGAGACTATCGCATGCCGTTAAATTATAAGGATATAAAGGAAGTAACGATAACAGGGAGATACGTTACCGATAAGGACATTGCCCCATTTCTAAATACTGTCGCCAAAGATTTTACAGTTAAAACCGAGGGATTATCGGTTGAAGGACGAGCTATAAAAAGTATAGTGCTAGGTAAGGGGGATTTGAAAATTTTGATGTGGTCCCAAATGCACGGAAACGAATCCACTACAACAAAAGCTGTTTTGGATTTAATAAATTTTTTAAAATCGGATTCAGATCTGGCCAGTTCCATTTTAAAGGACTGTACCCTTAAAATTGTCCCTATATTAAATCCGGATGGAGCCATTGCCTACACTAGGGTCAACGCCAACGACGTGGATTTAAACCGGGATGCCCAGGAACGAACCCAACCTGAAAGCGTGGTGTTAAGAAAAATATACGAGGATTTTAAACCCAACTATTGTTTTAACCTACATGACCAACGCACAATTTTTAATGTAGGAAATACTCCAAAACCCGCAACGGTTTCTTTTTTGGCACCTGCCCATGACCCCGAACGCAGTATATCCACAACCAGGGGGATCAGCATGCAGCTGATTGTTGCCATGAACGAAGAATTGCAAAAGTTTATTCCTGGTCAGGTGGGAAGATATGATGACGGATTTAACAGCAACTGTGTTGGCGATACATTTCAAATGTTGAATATCCCCACTATATTATTCGAGTCGGGTCATTTTCCCGGAGATTATGACAGGGAAGAAACAAGAAAATATATTTTTACCGCCATGCTCAAGGCCATTGAGGTAATTTCAAAGGGAACCATCGACCAATTCAACAGGGATTCCTATTTTGATATTCCTGACAACAACAAATTATTTTTTGATGTTATAATAAAGAATATTCACCTTCTTGAATCCAAGTACGAATTAGGCAGTAGTGCGGCTATACTATTTGTAGAAACTTTGACAAACGGAAAGATTGAATTCAAAGGGAAATTGGAAGAAATAGGTGATTTGCAAGGTAAATTTGGTCACAAAACATATAATTGCCTTTATTCTAAGGACTTAACGGAGCTTAAAAACAATCCTGACCTGGTCGACCTACTCAACTCCAATGGAATATTTTTTCAAAAAATCTAAAAATGTTACGGTTTTCATAAAAAAACAATGTATTCATTACATTTAATTCGATATTTTATTATTTTTGCATTTAAATAAAACACTAATGGGTAAAGTAAAATTAGACGAAATAGACCACCAAATTCTGGACATGTTAATTGACAATACCAGAACACCATTTACCGATATAGCAAAAAAGCTTCTGATATCTGCAGGGACTGTTCATGTTCGTGTAAAGAAAATGGAGGAAGCCGGCATTATCAAAGGATCATCATTAACATTGGATTATGTTAAACTAGGTTATGCCTTTATCGCATATGTTGGTATATTTTTGGAAAAAACGCATCAGACCAAGTTTGTGCTGGAGCGATTAAATCAAATTCCAAATGTTACCGTAGCCCATATCACTACAGGGAAATTTAATATCTTCTGTAAAATACGAGCAAAGGATACCAATCATGCTAAAAATATTATTTTTAAAATAGATGATATTGACGGTATCGATAGGACAGAGACCATGATTTCATTGGAAGAAAGCATCAACGACAAAAAACGTCTTATGCATACGATCTTCAACGAAATGTAATTAATTCTTAAAGGCAAGAAAATGTAAAAGGTCCCAAGCAGTTTTTGTTTGGGATTTTTTTGTTTTTAAGAAGGTGGGAGTAAAGAAGGCATATTCTGCTCAGAGCAAACTTTTATTATTTACAAAATGAGAAAATCCGATCTACCCAAAGAAGCATACGATCAGTTTTATGGAACTTATTTATCCGTATTGGACGATAGCGAATTAAAGGTTTTATTGGTCAATGGAAAAACAGAGTTTGCAAATTTTATCAAAAACATTCCCGACAATAAATTACATAGCACCTACGAAATAGGCAAATGGACCATTGCGGAAGTAATTTTACATATTATTGATGCCGAACGTGTTTTTCAATATAGGGCCCTGCGCTTCCTGCGAAATGACAAAACACCTTTGCCCGGTTTTGACCAGGACTTATTTGTTAAGCACTCCAATGCCAACACTAGGGACAAGGACAGCCTAATTGCAGAATTTAAGGCCGTTAGGGAGGCATCCATTACCCTGTTCCTTAATTTAAAAAATGAAGATCTTTCCCGTACTGGGACAGCCAGTAATATTGAATGGACCGTAGGAACCCTGGGATTTGTAATCTGTGGGCATCTTAAACACCATCAACAGATTATTCTCCATAGATATCTGCAGGCTTAATCCATTTTAGATTCCTCCTCTTCGTGGTTTAATTCGAGCTCCATTTCATCCGAAGGCGAATCGAAGGTTTCGGATTCCGGCTGATCATCCAATTCCTTTTCCATATTATCCTCGAAGTTTGAAATAAAACTGGCCAGACTTTTACTGATCTTTACGAGATAAATAGTATCCTCTGTTTTTACTTCCACGGCTTCAATAATTTCTCCATGGATATTTTTGAACATAATAATGTCTTCATCTCCATAGCCATAGGGATACATTTCTATTAGGCGTGCAGCCACTTCATGACTCAGTTTTTTGTAATCTACAAGTTTACGTAACATAGCAGTTGGTTTATTCCCCAAAAAAAATAAGGGCGGTTATTTACACTACCTAAACTATATAATTTTCCCAATCAACCCCATAAAGAGTTGTAAAAGTGGTAATTATAGTATACGTATCCTTTATTCAGCGTAGTAAGCAAAAGATTCTTCCAGTAATTCGGGGGTTACTTTTATGTCAATCGCGGGTTCACCTATTCTTTTCAACAAAACAAAATTGACATTACCATGAGAGTTTTTCTTGTCAAATTTCAATAAGGTTAGAATGGTATCGATATCCTTCTGTTCAAAATCTACTTTTTTGTACCTCCCTAGAAAGGTTGCCTTAATATCCTCCAAGTCACTCTTACTTAGGCCTGTCAATTTATAGGAAAGATAGCCTTCCAGTATCATTCCAACAGCAATAGCTTCCCCATGCAATAGTAGCTGGTGTTCTTTGCTTTCCAAGAAATAGGATTCTACGGCATGCCCTAAGGTATGTCCGTAATTTAAGATTTTTCTAAGATGCTGTTCTGTGGGGTCCTGTTGTACCACTTCATTTTTTATGGCTACCGACCTAAGGATATATTCATCCAAATCGTCAAAACCTGTAAGACCTTTTAAGGCCTCCCAATAGGCTGCATCGGTAATAAGACCGTGCTTGAGCATTTCGGCATAACCACTATTTAATTGTCTTTGGTCCAACGTATTTAGAAAATCGGTATCCACCACCACTATTTGGGGTTGATTAATAACCCCAACCTGATTCTTTAGAGGGCCAAGATCAACTCCTGTTTTCCCCCCAACGGAGGCATCTACCATAGACAAAAGGGTAGTAGGTACGTTGATAAAATCTATACCCCTCTTAAAACAGGAAGCCACAAAGCCTCCAAGATCTGTAACTACACCACCGCCAAGGTTTATCATTGCGCTTTTTCGGTCTGCATCCAATTCGGACAAAACTTCCCAGACCTGTGTACAGGTGGCTATGTTCTTATTGATTTCACCCTCTTCTATTTCAATAATCTCAAAATCGTATTCACCTTCAATTTTCGACATAAAAATTGGCAGGCAGCAATTATGGGTATTTTCATCAACCAGAATAAATATTTTGGAGTAGTTGGATTTTGCCAAATGATTATTGAGGGCCACATAGGCCTTTTCGTTAAAATGAACAGAGTAGGAGTGTGTCGTAATAGAATTCATTATTGATTTATTTACGGCAAAATAAACATTATTTTATATGATAAGAATATAAAATCTGTACTTATATTTGAATCCTTAATAAATTCATAGGAATGAAGGAAATTTTTGAGGATACGGCAACGGCATTTGCACTTAAAACCGACTCAGAACTAGAAAGAGCATATTTTTTATTCAAACTCATCGCAAACGAACCCCTGGTTAAAATAGGTACTGCTGTAACCAACTTTGCCATAAAGGCACACTTGCCTGTTGAAAAACTTATCCGGGCCAGTGTTTTTGATCATTTCTGTGGCGGGGTAAACGAGGAAGAGTGTTTAGTGGTAGCCGATAAAATGTTTGAAAAGGGGGTAAGCACTATTTTGGATTATTCTGTGGAGGGGCAAGAAGTAGAGAACCAGCTGGATTCCTGTTATGAAAAAGCCTTGAGAACCTTGGATTTTGTTAAAGAAAATGCCGCAATACCTTTCATTGTCTTTAAACCTACCGGTTTTGGACGTTTTAAACTTTATCAAAAGATAACGGAAGGCCAGAGCCTTAACCAAGATGAAAAAGCAGAATGGCAACGCGTGGTAAATAGGTACGACAAGGTCTGCAAAAAAGCTCATGAATTGGAAGTTTCTATTCTGATAGATGGTGAGGAAAGTTGGATGCAGGGAGCAGCGGATGAACTGGTCGAAGCCATGATGCGGAAATACAACCAAAAGAAGGCCATTGTTTTCAACACCCTACAAACCTATAGATGGGACCGGCTGGACTACCTAAAAAGACTCCATAAGGACGCCATAAAAAACAATTATTTTATAGGGATGAAAGTAGTCCGTGGAGCCTATATGGAAAAAGAAAACGACAGGGCCGAGGAAAAAGGGTATCCATCCCCGATCTGCGCATCCAAAAAGGCCACCGATGAAAATTTCGACAATGTAGTAGCTTATATGGTGGATAATTTGGACACCATGTCCCTGTTCGCAGGAACCCACAATGAAATAAGTAGTTACCGTTTAATGGAACAAATGGAAGCCGGAGATATTAAGCACAACGACCCGAGAATTTGGTTTGGACAACTTTATGGCATGAGTGACCATATATCCTTTAATCTGGCAAAAGAAGGATATAATGTAGCCAAATACCTCCCATTTGGACCGGTCAAGGACGTTATGCCCTATTTAATTAGACGGGCCGAAGAAAACACCTCTGTAGCGGGTCAAACCAGCCGGGAACTCACCTTATTGAAAAAAGAACGGAAGCGAAGAAAAATTTAAAAAGCAACACTCTCTATGACGGCCTTTTCTGAACAGTTTTTCACTTTCAAGATCGCCGTTCTATCTTTTAACATACCTTCAATATAATAAGTTTTACACGGCTTGGTCTTGGTTTCGCTTGCACCAAAGTCCACTTCTCCATTATATAAAAAACCGTTTATATCGGTACTGTCCAATTCCCTTTCTTGCATTAGTTGAACAATGGCGTCCGAATAGGAAATTTGCTTGGATCTGATATCCTTTAGCGTCCTACAATTAGGGAAATAGCAGAATTCAGTACCCGTTTCCTGTGATTTTTTCTTTAGAAAAATCGTCAAAAAAACCAAGCCAATAGATAATCCAAAAAGAAAGAAGCCCAAACGCTTTAAAAATGCCATAAATTAAAAAATAAGAAAATTAATATCGCTGTATGAGAGGTCGAACCACTCGCCAACAGATTTATTGGTCAGTATACCATGATACAGATATAGACCGTTGCGCAGCCCCTTATCAAATCGCAAGGCATTTTCAAAACCGCCATCTTCCCCAATCTTTAGTAAATAAGGAGTAAAAATATTACTAATGGAAATGGAAGCTGTTTTTGGATATCTTGAAGGAATATTGGGCACTCCATAATGCAATACCCCATTTTTAACCTTTATAGGTTTGTCATGGGTGGTAACCTCACTAGATTCAAAACATCCGCCCATATCAATACTCACGTCGATAATTACCGCCCCTTTCTTCATTTGCTCCATCATGGTAGTACTTACTACAACGGGCGATCTGTCTTTTCCCCGGGTTGCACCAATAGCCACATCGCAACGCTTTAATGCCTTCAATAAATTTTTAGGCTGAATGGTAGAGGTGTAAACGGTCTGCCTTAAATTGGTCTGAATACTCCGCAATTTTGTAATGGAATTATCAAAAACCTTTACATTGGCCCCTAGTCCTATAGCCGATCTTGCAGCAAATTCTCCCACAGTGCCCGCCCCTATGATCACAACCTCCACTGGGGGAACACCACTTATATTTCCAAACATAAGGCCATTGCCTTTGTTGGTGGCCGCCATAATTTCAGAGGCTATCAATACCGAAGATATCCCCGCTATTTCACTCAGGGAGCGAACCGCTGGATATTTACCATCGTCGTCCCTAATATATTCGAAGGCAATAGCAGTTATCCTCTTTTTGGCCAGTTCCTCAAAATACTTCTTACTTTGGGTCTTGATCTGAAGAGCCGAAATGATGGTAGATTGTGGATTGATAAACTGGATCTCCTGCAAGGTAGCAGGCTCTACCTTCAAAATTATGGGACAGGCAAAAACTTTCTTGTTATCCCTGGTTATTTCGCCCCCGGCATTGGTGTAATCCACATCGGAATAATTGGCACCATCACCAGCTCCGGATTCAATTAAAATCCTGTGTCCATTGGCCGTAATTGCATTTACGGCGTCAGGTGTTAGACAAATTCTCTTTTCCTGATATTGATTTTCCTTTGGAATCCCAATAAAAAGCTCTCCTTTTTGTCTTAGGATTTCCAAAGTTTCTTCTTGGGGCAGTAATTGCTGCTTGCTAAACGGTGAGGAATGTTGGCTCATATAATGTAAATCTGTCAGATATATACCGATATGTATCGAAGCTATCTAAAATCAAAATTACAATAATTTTTCTTTTGCCATTTCGTCTTTTTGAAGACGCTCCTTTTCTTTAAGCTCTTTTTCCTTATATGCCTTTAATTCCCGGTCCATTGCCTCCAAATCAATGCCAAGAACATGCTTGTCAAACAATTTTAAGCGAATAAAATAAACAAAGGGTATTATCACTATCATTATGGGCAACAACCAAAATATCTCGACTTCATCTATAAACCGATCCTCATAAATTAAGGAAACAGCTTGAAAGATGTACATGGCAATTGGAATTAACAACACGTGATACCACCAATGTTTACAGGTAAAAAACCATAAGACCAGGAGCAATAGGGGTACAAATTTGGCCATAAACAGCCACATCACGGTAATAATACTTAGCTGATATTTACTTTCATAAGTATAAAAATAAAGGTTCAATGTACTACCGGAAGGGAAGAATTTATAAGAATAAAATATTAAGGGGGTCAAGGCAATAATAACCGCTACAATACTGCCAATTAGAAGACTTCTCGACTTCTTTGTTTTGTTGCTTTGGTCGAGTTTGCGGAATGGTTTGAACATATTGGTCAAGTGGGAAATTGTTTTACTCCTATTATAACAAAAAAAATGGGCTTCTAGTATATAAAAGCCCATCTAAATATGAAAAGTTTGTGTTAACCGTTTTTAGGCACTTTTACCTTTAAAATGTCTATGCCATTTGCCGGTACCTTAATTTTTAAAATGTCGATATTTTGCTCATATAATGAATCGTCTTCAGCAGTACTGTTAGGGGTACAGGAGAAACTCATTAATGAAATAAATGCCGCAAGAGCAAAGCCTAGGGTAACTTTTTTAATGTTCATGGTTTTTAATTTTTAAGTTCGATAAAGGGTTTAAAGTAAAAACAAAAATATAAAAAAAAACCACATAGCATGCATTACATCGGTGAAATCATGCATTTTGTCGAGACACAGAAACTTGCCCCTTCGTCCTAATTTTCAGGAGGGCCAACGGAATTATGGAATTTGCCCTGGCTAAATTTCTTGAATTTTAAAAATTAAACCAAATAGCAACTATATAATTGAAAGTTGCCGGGTTTTTTCATCCAGAATTTCAATTCTAATTTCGGTTCTAGTAGGTGGAAGTAATCCTTCTATTTTTTCTGGCCATTCCATAAAAATCCATGTATCGCTGCTAAGGTATTCTTCTAGACCAAGATCCCAAGCTTCCGATTCATCGTTCAAACGGTAAAAATCAAAATGATACCCCAACAGCTCCCCATTTTCCCTGTGATATTCGTTTACAATACCAAAAGTTGGACTGCTTGTAGAGCCACTACCTTCCAACTCTTTCACCAAGGCTTTTATTAGGGTAGTCTTTCCGGCCCCCATCTCCCCATAAAAGCAGAGCGTTTTTGAAGGAACTTTGGCAATCAACTGTTGGGCCACATCGGATATTTGGGAAATGTTATAGGAAATAGTCATTTTAAAATATTAAAATATGCGCAAGTTAAATCCTATTCCCCATTTATTAAAATAGAAGTTCTATTTGAGCCACAGAAACTGTGATCACCTGGGTTCCAAAACTACAAAGGGAATTATCATTTCCTCCATTGACACCCCTCCATGCTGATAGGTATTGCGGTAATAACTAACATAATGGTTATAGTTATTGGGATAAGCAAAGAACAGATCGTTTTTGGCAAATATGTACGAACTACTAACATTTATATTGGGCAAAAATATTTTTTTTGGATCTTTTGCTTCCAATACATCCTTTTCTTCATAGGTTAGGCTCCGTCCTGTTTTGTAGCGCAGGTTAAGACTCGTTTCCTTATCACCGATTACCTTGGATGGCTGTTTAACATTTATGGTGCCGTGGTCCGTAGTAATGATCAATTTTAATCCCAACCCTTGTGCTTGCTGTATAATTTCCAGTAAGGGAGAGTTTTTAAACCAACTCTGTGTTAGGGAACGGTAAGCTTTATCATTGGCGGCCAATTCCTTAACAACATCCATTTCCGTTTTGGAATGCGAGAGCATATCCACAAAGTTGTAAACTATAACCGTAAGGTCGTTGTCCTTCTGGGACCTAAAATTTTGGGATAGGTGTTTCCCTTGTTTCAAGCTGCTTATTTTATGGTAATCCCACTTCAATTCCAGCCCCAACCGCTTTAACTGTGCTTCTAGGAACTCCGCTTCAAAAAGATTCTTGCCCCCTTCCTCTGTATCATTTCTCCACCATTGCGGATATTTTTTCTCCATATCCAATGGCGTAAGCCCTGAAAAAATTGCATTCCTTGCATATTGGGTGGCCGTAGGCAAAATACTGAAATAGGGTACTTCCTTGCGTTTCCTATAGAAAGAATTTAAGGTGTCTTCAAAAGCCAACCACTGATCATATCGCAAATTGTCTATAACCACCAATAATGTTTTATTATCCTTCAATTCTGGTTTAACCAATTGTCCAAAGAGGGTATGGGACATAATGGGACCGTCCTTATCAGTAAACCAACTGGGATAATTTTTTTCCACAAATTTTCCAAACTGTTGGTTTGCCTCCGTTTTTTGGGACTCCAATATTTGGAACATTCCGGAGTCCTCTATTTCCTCCAATCGTAATTCCCAGGAAATAAGTTTTTTATATAGTTCCGCCCACTCCTCATAGCTATTTACCATAGCCAGTTCCATAGCAATTTTCCGGAATTCCTGCTGATAGTTGGCAGTGGTCTTTTCCGAGACCAGGCGCGAATGGTCCAGATTCTTTTTTAGGGACAATAGAATTTGATTAGGATTTACCGGCTTAATCAAATAATCCGCTATTTTGGAACCAATTGCCTCTTCCATAATCAATTCCTCCTCACTTTTGGTAATCATAACCACCGGAAGCGAATTATTTATCACCTTTATTTCGTTCAAAGTTTCCAAGCCGGAAATGCCGGGCATGTTTTCATCCAAAAAAACAATATCTACATGTGTTTCCTTCAATTCATCCAACGCCTCGCGACCGCTTAGACATGTAATTACTTTATAATTCTTGCCCTCTAAAAATAAGATGTGCGGTTTTAATAAATCTATTTCATCATCTACCCAAAGTATTGTTATCTTGTTCATTTAGTCCTTATATTTGCCTGCGTAAAGAATTCTTGTTTTGATAAAATCAAATAAGCTCAAAATTTTCAATGATCCAATTTACGGATTTATCGGAATACCCAATGCACTAATCTTTAATCTAATTGCTGAACCCTATTTTCAGCGGTTAAGGAGAATCTCCCAAATGGGGTTATCCTATCTAGTTTATCCAGGTGCCCACCATACCCGTTTCCACCATGCTTTAGGAAGTATGCACTTAATGCAGCAGGCCATTCAGGTTCTGCGCTTTAAGTCCATCGAAATTTCAAAAGAAGAAGAGGACGGACTTTTGTGCGCCATATTATTGCATGATATTGGACACGGACCTTTTTCGCATGCCATGGAGCACAGTATTGTGGACGGGGTTAATCATGAACACATATCCTTATTGTTCATGGAGGCCCTCAATGAAAAATACAAAGGAAAATTACGCACGGCCATTGACATTTTTAAAGGACAATATCCCAAGAAATTTTTAAACCAGTTGGTCTCCAGTCAGCTGGATATGGACAGGATGGATTATTTAAAAAGGGATAGTTTCTACACTGGCGTGGCGGAAGGAAATATAAATTCCGAAAGGCTCCTTACCATGTTGAATGTTGTACATGGCGAATTGGTGATAGAGGAGAAGGGGATATATTCGGTTGAAAAGTTCCTAATGGCAAGACGCTTTATGTATTGGCAGGTTTATTTGCACAAAACCGGATTGGTAGCAGAACAGCTTTTAATAAAAATATTACAAAGGGCAAAGGAATTGTTGGCCCAGGGCAAAAATGTTCAATTTAACGGTGCCCTAAAGTTTTTCATGGAAAACAAAATTCCAAAAGAAGAATTTTCACAGGATAAATTGGATTTGTTTGCCCAATTGGATGATGTAGATATTTTGTGGGCCATTAAAGGCTGGCAAGATCATGACGATTTTGTATTATCAAAACTATGTAAGATGATCATTAATCGTAAGTTATTACACGTAAAACTGAAAAACAAGCCTATTAATGAAGCTAAACTGAACAAATACTTTTTAAGCTTCAAAAACGAACATCAATTAACGGATGAAGAAACGGCATATTTTGTATTTTCCGGTGAAATAAAAAACCAGGCCTATAACTCCAAAAGTCAGAATATAAACATTCTGCGCAGTAATGGTAGGATTACGGATGTAGCCAAGGCCTCCGATCAACAATATTTAAAAACACTGTCCAAGACCGTTACCAAATATTATATGTGCTATCCTAAAGTTTCCGTTTAACTATTTTTCTTACTTTTGTCCACATGATATTTACAGCAAGCCAAATCGCGGGTATATTGGAAGGGGATGTAGAGGGCAATCCAGAGATAGCTGTACATAAATTAGCGAAAATAGAAGAAGGTGAAAAAGGAGCACTTACGTTTCTGGCCAACCCAAAATACACTTCGTTCATTTATACTACAAAAGCGTCTGTAACCATTGTAAACAGGGACTTTGTTCCGGATCATCATTTAGAAACCACCTTGATAAAAGTGGATGATGCCTACAAGTCTTTTTCCAAACTTTTGGAATATTACAATCAGGTTAAAAATAACAAAATAGGCATTGAGGAACCTGTTTTTAGAGCGGATACCGCTACCCACGGCAAGGATTTTTATTTAGGGGCTTTTTCCTATTTGGGAAATAACGTGAAGATAGGGGACAATGTAAAAATATATCCCAATGTATATATAGGCGACAATGTTTCCATAGGCAATAATGTGGTCATTTTTGCAGGGGCCAAAATATATTCCGAAACCCTGATCGGTAACAATTGTGTAGTCCATAGCGGAGTTGTTTTGGGAGCCGATGGCTTTGGATTTGCACCCACCGAAAATGGTGAATATATAACTGTTCCCCAGACAGGCAACGTTATTCTGGAGGACAATGTAGATATAGGGGCGGGTACTACCATTGATCGTGCCACCTTGGGCTCTACCATTCTGAGAAAAGGTGTAAAATTGGACAATCAAATTCAGATAGCCCACAATGTAGAAATTGGGGAACATACCGTAATCGCCGCACAGACCGGGATAGCCGGATCCACTAAAATTGGAAAATACTGCAAAATAGGGGGGCAAGTAGGTATTGTTGGTCATATTATAATAGGCGATAGGGTAAAAATACAGGCACAGTCCGGTATTGGAAGAAATGTTAAGGATGATGAAATATTGCAGGGCTCCCCGGCATTAAATTATGGGGACTATAATAAGTCGTATGTACATTTTAAAAATCTGCCCAAAATAGTAAATAGATTAGAACACATTGAAAAAAAGGATTGACGGTGAGTAATACAACTACAAAACAACGGACAATTGCAAAGGAAATTACACTCAAGGGTGTAGGATTGCACACAGGGGAAAATGTAACATTGAAGTTTGTTCCTGCCCCTGAAAATTTTGGTTATGCTTTTAAGCGTGTGGATCTGGAAGGTGAACCCATCATAGAAGCTGACGCCAATTATGTAGTAAATACCCAACGTGGTACCAATCTGGAGAAACGTGGGGTAAAGATTCAAACTTCGGAACATGTTTTGGCCGCCCTGGTAGGCTTGGAAATAGACAATGTCCTAATAGAGTTGAATGCCCCTGAACCTCCAATAATGGATGGGTCTTCCAAGTTTTTTGTAGAAGCACTTGAAGAGGCAGGAATCGTTGAGCAGAATGCCTTGCGGGATGAGTTTATAGTTAAGGACGTTATATCTTACAAAGACGAGGAAACCGGTAGTGAAATCACTATTATCCCATCGGATAACTACCAGATAACTACCATGGTAGATTTTGGCACAAAAGTACTTGGCACCCAAAATGCCACTTTAGAGAATTTAAGCGATTTTAAATCGGAAATAGCGGACGCCAGAACTTTTAGTTTTTTACACGAACTTGAAATGTTGTTGGAAAACGGCCTTATAAAAGGTGGCGATTTAAATAACGCCATTGTTTATGTGGATAAAGAGATTTCCGATTCCACTATGAAAAAGCTGGAAAAGGCTTTTAACAAGAAAAAATTATCGGTAAAGCCCAACGGGATATTGGACAACTTAACGCTGCACCAACCCAATGAAGCTGCCAGACATAAGTTACTTGATGTTATTGGTGATCTTGCCTTGACTGGAACAAGGATCAGAGGGAAAGTAATTGCCAATAAGCCTGGACATTTTGTGAATACACAGTTCGCCAAAAAATTGTCCAAAATCATTAAAATGGAAAAGAGAAACCATGTGCCGCAATATGATTTAAACAAACCACCTTTGATGGATATCCATCAAATTATGGACATGTTGCCGCACAGACCTCCTTTTCTGCTTATAGACAGAATATTGGAACTTTCGGACCAACATGTGGTAGGAATGAAGAATGTGACCATGAACGAACCATTTTTTGTGGGGCACTTCCCCGGCGCTCCTGTAATGCCAGGGGTACTTCAGGTTGAAGCGATGGCGCAAACTGGGGGTATATTGGTTCTGAGTACCGTTCCGGATCCCGAAAATTATCTTACACTTTTCATGAAAATTGATAATGTGAAGTTTAAGCAAAAGGTACTTCCGGGAGATACACTAATTTTCCACTGTAGTTTAATTACACCTATTAGAAGAGGTATATGTCACATGCAGGCCTATGCCTATGCCAATAGTAAATTGGTTTGCGAAGCTGAAATGATGGCTCAAATAGTTAAAAAGAAATAAGAAGGATGAATCAACCACTGGCTTACATTCACCCTGGAGCTAAAATTTCCAAAAATGTTGTAGTAGAACCGTTTACAACTATTCACAATAATGTAGTAATTGGGGATGGTACCTGGATAGGTTCCAATGTTACCATAATGGAAGGGGCACGTATTGGGAAAAACTGCAATATTTTTCCTGGTGCCGTCATATCTGCACCACCGCAGGATCTAAAATATGAAGGGGAAGACACCACCGTCATAATAGGCAACAACACCACTATAAGGGAATGTGCCACCATACACAAAGGCACATCGGATAGGATGAAAACGGTTATTGGGGACAATTGTCTAATTATGGCTTATTGCCATGTTGCGCACGATTGTCTGGTTGGCAATAATTGTATTTTCTCCAACAATTCCACCTTGGCCGGACATGTTACCATTGGTGACAATGTAATATTGGCCGGATTGGTAGCCGTACATCAATTTGTATCCATTGGTCGCCACGCCTTTGTAACGGGCGGTTCCCTGGTAAGGAAAGATGTACCTCCATTTGTAAAAGCGGCGCGGGAGCCCTTATCATACGTAGGTATTAATTCCGTAGGATTGAGAAGAAGAAACTTTGATTCCGATAAAATCCGGGAGATACAGAACATTTATCGAATACTATATCAAAAGAATTATAATAATACCCAGGCTGTTCAAATTATTGAAGCAGAAATGGAGGCTACTCCGGAAAGGGATGAAATTTTACAATTTATAAGGGATTCCCAAAGAGGAATCATGAAAGGTTATTTCAGTACTAATTAGAATTTTATGGCATCAACATCAGATATTAGAAAAGGATTGTGCATTAGGTACAACAACGACATTTACAAAATAATTGAATTTCTTCATGTAAAACCGGGGAAGGGTCCTGCTTTTGTACGGACCAAACTTAAAAGTGTAAGTACTGGAAAAGTGTTGGACAACACATTTTCCGGAGGTGCAAAAATTGAAGATGTGCGAGTGGAAACCCGCTCCTATCAGTTTTTATATGCAGAAGGGGAAAACTACCACTTTATGAATACGGACGACTATAACCAAATTACGCTTCAAGAAAGCTCTTTGGATGCGCCTAATTTATTGAAGGAAGGCGAAGTAGTAACCATTCTTTTCAACACAGAGGACAGTATGCCATTATCAGTAGACATGCCTGCCAGCGTTATTTTGGAAGTTACATATGCCGAACCTGGAGTTAAAGGCAATACGGCTACCAATGCAACCAAACCTGCCAAGGTTGAAACAGGAGCTACTGTAAATGTTCCTTTGTTTATAAATGAAGGCGATAAAATAAAAATTGATACGGAAAAAGGCGCTTATATGGAGCGTGTTAAGGAATAATACAGTTTACACCAAACTTTTTGCTGCTTAATGGCATAAGAACCTTTTTATGAAATTTCCATCTCCTTATACGCTTAACCAGATTGCGACCATAATCAATGCTGACTATGTGGGCCATGACGATTTTCCTGTTTTGGGCATGAACGAAATCCATGTCGTGGAGAAAGGTGATATCGTTTTTGTGGATCATCCTAAATACTACGACAAGGCCCTAAACTGTGCAGCTTCCATTGTTTTAATCAATAAAAAAGTGGACTGCCCTGAAGGGAAGGCATTATTGATCTCAGACGACCCATTTAGGGATTTTAATATCCTCACCCTTTTCTTTAAGCCTTTTATTAAGGCCCAAAACAACATTTCGAGCACTGCCAAGATAGGTAAGGATACTATTATACAACCCAATTGCTTTATTGGGAACAATGTAGTAATAGGGGATAACTGCCTTATCCATTCCAACGTATCCATTTACGACAATTGTGTAATAGGAAGCAATGTTACTATTCATTCAGGATCGGTATTGGGCTCGGACGCCTTTTATTACAAAAAAAGGCCGGAAGGATATGATAAATTGATCTCGGGCGGAAGGGTCGTTATAGAGGACAAGGTGGACATAGGTGCACTTTGTACTATAGACAAGGGTGTTACAGGCGACACAACTATAAAAAAAGGAACAAAGTTGGACAACCAAGTACATGTAGGTCATGATACGGTAATTGGGGAGAAATGCCTTATAGCATCCCAAACCGGTATTGCTGGATGCGTAATCATCGAAGATGAAGTTACCTTATGGGGGCAGGTTGGCGTAACAAGTGCCGCTACCATTGGAAAAAAAGCAATAGTTAGTGCACAATCGGGAGTTTCAAAATCTCTGGAAGGGGGGAAAAATTATTTTGGTAGCCCGGCGGAAGAAATGAGGGAAAAATTAAAGCAGCTGGCCTTTGTAAAACAAATCCCTTTTATATTAAAAAAATTAGAAAAATAAATATGCAGGAGAATAGTTTAGAATTCCTTTTCAAAACTTTATTTTTGCAAGAATCAATTAAACCAAATATATAATGAGCGTTTTAGTAAATAAAGATTCCAAAATTATTGTTCAAGGTTTTACAGGTAGCGAAGGTACTTTTCATGCCGAACAGATGATCGAATACGGCACCAATGTGGTTGGTGGGGTAACACCAGGCAAAGGTGGACAAGAGCATTTGGGAAAACCTGTGTTCAATACAGTTGAAGAAGCCGTTCAAAAAGTTGGGGCCGATACCACCATCATTTTTGTGCCACCAGCTTTTGCTGCAGATGCAATCATGGAAGCTGCTAGCGCTGGAATTAAAGTTATAATTACAATTACAGAAGGAATTCCCGTTGCCGATATGGTGAAGGTATATGACTATATTAAACATATGGACTGCAGATTGGTAGGTCCAAACTGTCCTGGAGTAATTACCCCAGGGGAAGCCAAAGTGGGTATTATGCCAGGCTTCGTCTTTAAAAAGGGAACTGTAGGAATTGTTTCCAAATCAGGAACTTTAACCTATGAAGCCGCCGATCAAGTAGTACGCCAGGGTCTAGGAATTACAACTGCCATAGGAATTGGCGGGGATCCAATAATTGGCACTACTACAAAGGAAGCGGTAGAGTTATTGATCAATGATCCAGAAACCACCTGTGTGGTTATGATCGGTGAAATAGGCGGACAACTGGAAGCTGATGCAGCTCAATGGTACAAGGCTAGCGGAAGCAAGAAACCAATCGTTGGATTTATAGCTGGTGAAACAGCTCCTGCAGGAAGAACTATGGGACACGCAGGTGCAATAGTTGGAGGTAGTGATGATACGGCCCAGGCCAAAAAAAGAATTATGAGGGAATGTGGAATCCATGTTGTTGATTCCCCTGCCGAAATTGGTTTAAAAGTAAAACAAGTATTGGGATAACCCCCATTCAATAAATTTAATTCCGTTTATACTGTGCCGATTAGCTCGGAATTTTTCAGGATAAGCGGGATTTTTTTTGTCTGGAATTACCAGGGCGTAAAAATTTTATATCAGCATTTAGGGTAAAAATTTTAAAACAGCTAAAACATAACTTATATTTGATTATCAACTAAGAAACTAAAGACAGATGAAGTTACTAGAAGGAAAAAATGCAATAATCACCGGAGCAAGCAGGGGAATTGGAACTGGAATAGCGCAAGTTTTTGCTAAGCACGGTGCCAATGTTGCCTTTACATATAGTTCCAGTGAAGCCCCGGCTTTGGCCTTGGAAAAAGAGTTGAGTGCCTATGGTGTAAAAGCCAAGGCATATAAGAGCAATGCCGCCAGTTTTGCGGATTCAGAAAAATTGGTATCACAAGTATTGGAAGATTTTGGGGGTGTAATCGATATTCTGATCAACAATGCCGGTATTACTAAGGACAATCTATTGATGAGGATGGGTGAAGATGATTTCGATTCTGTTATAGAAATAAATTTAAAATCGGTTTTTAATATGACAAAGGCCGTACAGCGAACCATGCTAAAACAAAGAAAAGGCTCAATAATAAATATGAGTAGTGTAGTAGGGGTGAAGGGTAACGCGGGCCAGGCAAATTATGCGGCTTCCAAAGCCGGAATGATCGGATTTACCAAATCCATTGCCCTGGAACTTGGTTCCAGGAACATAAGATGTAACGCTATTGCACCAGGCTTCATTGAAACAGAAATGACAGATAAGTTGGATGCCAAGGTTGTGCAGGGATGGCGCGATGGTATTCCGTTAAAAAGAGGAGGCCAACCAGAAGATGTTGCCAATGCCTGTCTGTTTTTAGCTTCGGACCTCTCGGCTTATATTACAGGACAAGTTATAAATGTGGATGGAGGAATGCTCACCTAGGTTTAATTTTCAACCTGACAGGCCTTGAACTAGCTGTAGAAATACTTTTTCCCGGTTACGGCTTGTCGCCGTGCTGACCAAGCTCATCAAGTATCCAGCACACAGCAATAATTCCAACGACCATAAATGATACAATTACAAACAGTACTTTTAATATTGCTTGCGGCCATAGTGGCACTGGCACTGGTACTGTTTCAATATTACTACAAAAGTAAAAGGAAGGGAAAACTACAGGTAATCCTTTCCTTTTTGCGTTTTTCGGCCATATTCGGAACTATTTTACTCTTTATAAATCCAAAATTTACCAAGAACGAATACAGCCTGGAAAAGCCCAATTTGGTGCTACTTGCAGACAATTCTTCCTCAATGACGTCAGAGGATAAGACCCAAGTAATCTCCGACCTTTCTTCATTAAAGAATAATGTGGGATCATTATCCGAAAATTTCAACATACTCAATTACAGATTTGGAGCGGATTTATCCAATTCCGATAGCCTTAGTCTCACAGAAAAAAGCACCAATATTTCCAAGGCCTTGGCTAGTTTAAACGAAATATTCACTGGTACCAATACCGCAGTAGTGCTATTTTCCGATGGCAATCAGACCATAGGAGAAGATTATGAATTTTATGGCAAGCGACAAAAATTTCCTATTTATCCTGTTGTTTTGGGGGATACCACAAAATATGAAGATATAGCAATAAGCCAAATAAATGCCAATAGATATGCCTTTTTAAAGAATAAATTCCCCTTGGAAGTTTTTATTTCTTATGACGGCAAGGAAAAGGTCTCTTCGGAGTTACAAGTTTTTATGGATGACAAATTGGTATACAAGGAAAAAGTTTCGTTTTCAAATGTTTCCAACACTAAGATTGTCAGCACACAGATAGAGGCCAATTCGGTAGGGATGAAAAATATTAAGGTGGCCGTAACCCCATTGCCAAATGAAAAAAATAAGGTGAACAATGAAAAATTATTGGCCTTGGAAGTATTGGACGAAAAAACAAATGTGGCCATCATTTCCACTGTCCAACACCCGGATATTGGCGCTCTTAAGAAAGCCATTGAGAGCAACGAGCAAAGGTTGGTCTCCATTTATAGACCTGACACCGATTTAAGCAAATTGCAGGAGGTTGACGTTTACATACTCTATCAGCCCGATGCCTCTTTTGATAAGGTTTACAAACAAATCCAATTGCGAAATTCCAACTCTTTTACCGTATTGGGCACGTATACCGACCTTAATTTTGTAAACAAAATTCAAAACAACTTCCTTATAGAAACAGGCTATCCAGTGCAAGAATTATTTGCAAGCCAGAATGCCACATTTTCAAAGTTTGATATTTCGGATTTCTCCCTGGAAGGTTTTCCGCCCCTTGTATCGGACGCAGGGCCGGTGAATATTTTGGGCAGGGGAGAACCCTTGCTAAAAGTCCGCATCAAAGGGGTGGATATGGACCAACCCTTATTGACCACTGCAGAAGAGGATACGGCAAAACATGCCATATTGGTAGGGGAAAACATATGGAAATGGAGGGTTCAAAATTACCGGAACGATCAAACATTTAAGAGTTTTGATGCATTTCTCGGAAAACTGATCCTTTACCTTTCTACCTCCAAAGGTAAAAATAGATTTGTATTGGATTATAGTTCCATTTACAATAACAGTAGTGAAACAAAAATAAAGGCTAATTATTTTGATGAGGCTTTTGCTTTTGATTCCAATGCATCCATCAACATAAAAGTGGAGAATAAATCCACCAATACCTCATTAGAAGTTCCAATGTTATTAAAGGATGGTTACTATGAGGCAGACCTAAGCAACTTACCCCCGGGAAAATATGATTTTGTTGCTACTGTAACCAAAGAGAACCTAAGTAGGTCAGGTAGCTATTCCATATTGGATTTTGATGCCGAAAAACAATTCTCTTCCAGCAATTACAGTAAACTGAATCGTCTGGCAAACAATACAGCGGGAAAACTTTACTTTCCGGATCAAATGGACTCTTTGGTAATGGCATTGGAAACCGATTCTAAGTTTGTCCCTGTTCAAAAAAGCAAACAAATTGTCGTACCTTTAATCGATTTTAAATTTCTTTTAGGATTTATCATTGCGGCCTTATCGCTGGAATGGTTTATCAGGAAGTATAACGGATTAACTTAATAAATATAATAAATGGACAAATTACCAAAAATTGCATTACCGGCCATATTCGGCTTAATAGTTCTTGTAATATTAATTTCAAAATCGGCTGTTACCATTGGTTCAGGGGAAGCCGGAGTGCTATACAAAACTTTTGGTGGAGGAGTGGTCACCGATGAGGCACCACTGGGAGAGGGATTCCAAATAGTAGCGCCATGGAACAAGGTATTTATATATGAGGTGAGGCAACAAGAGCTTATGGAAAAAATGCAGGTATTATCGTCCAACGGTCTTGAAATTAAATTGGAAGCTTCGGCCTGGTTTGAGCCAAAAAGAGAATTTTTAGGAAAATTGCACCAAGAAAAAGGCACTGAGTATGTACAACGTGTATTATTGCCGACTATCAGATCAGCAGCGAGAAGTGTTGTTGGAAGATATACCCCGGAACAGCTCTATTCCAGCAAAAGGGATGCCATTCAACAGGAGATTTTTGAAGAAACCCAGAAAATTGTTGACGGCCAATACATTCAGCTCAATGAAATTTTGGTTAGAGACGTAACCCTGCCAGCTACTATTAAGGAGGCCATTGAGCGTAAACTTAAACAGGAACAAGAATCCCTTGAGTATGAATTTAGATTGGTAACCGCACAAAAAGAAGCTGAAAAGGTGCGTATTGAGGCGCAGGGTAAAGCAGATGCCAATACCATATTAAGTGCTTCCTTAACCGACAAAATATTACAGGACAAGGGTATTGATGCGACTATTAAATTATCGGAATCTACCAATGCCAAGGTAATCGTTATTGGAAGTGGAGAATCAGGAATGCCAATTATACTAGGGAATCAATAATAATTTAACAATTTTAAAATAAATTGTTCCGTATAAATTTTCCAAGGTTGAAAAATAGTTTTAATTTTGCCTTATCATGAAAAACAACAGGACACATCATCATCATTTCTTCACTTGCAATCAAGCGAGCTAGGAATGTATTGTTGTATCTAAACTATATTCTAACCCGTTTGAGCAATCAAACGGGTTTTGTATTTAACAACCTGTTAGATATGTTCAGGCCAAAAACAAAATACCAAAAATGAAAAAAATTAGAATTGCGATCCAAAAAAGTGGCCGATTAAACGAAGACTCACTTCAAATATTAAAGGACTGTGGTATTTCCATAGACAATGGAAAAGACCAACTTAAGGCTTCTTCCAGAAATTTTCCTTTAGAGGTTTTCTATCTTAGAAATGGGGATATTCCCCAATATCTTAGGGATGGGGTCGTAGATATCGCCATTATTGGCGAAAATGTCCTCATAGAAAAAGGTGAGGATATCTCCATCGCCGAGAAACTTGGTTTTTCCAAATGCAAAGTCTCCCTGGCGGTCCCAAAATCGGTCAAGTACAAATCGGTGACCGATTTTGAAGGTAAAAGGATTGCCACTTCCTATCCCAATACCGTAAAGAATTATTTGGATAGCAAAGGGGTAAAAGCGGATCTTCACATTATAAACGGTTCTGTAGAAATTGCCCCAAATATTGGTTTGGCAGATGCCATTTGCGATATTGTTTCCAGTGGTAGTACGCTGTTTAAAAACAATTTAAAGGAAGTTGAGGTAATGTTGACCAGTGAAGCCGTACTGGCCGTTTCTCCACAAATTTCCCAAGAACGGACAGTCTTGTTGGAGGACTTAAGGTTCAGGATACAATCCGTATTACGTGCCAGACAGTCCAAGTATGTTCTTTTAAACGCACCAAACGAAAAGTTAAACGATATTATCGCATTATTACCGGGCATGAGGAGTCCAACCGTACTTCCTTTAGCAGAAGAAGGATGGAGTTCCGTACATACCGTAATCAATAAGGATAAGTTCTGGGAGGTAATCCAAGAGCTAAAAAAAGCAGGAGCAGAAGGAATATTGGTTTGCCCTATTGAAAAAATGGTGTTGTAATAGTGCTATGGCTACTGATTTTCAAATAGGGTTCATCCCAAAGGAGAATATGAATGAAATTTTGCCTTTGGTACAAATGCTCAACAACTATAAAGTACCTGTAGAAACCCTTAAAAAAAGATTGCAGGATATGCTCATGGACGGATATCAATGTTTGGGAGCTTATGATAAAGAAGTATTGATCGGCATTTGTGGGGTATGGATTTTAAATAAGTTATACGTAGGTAAACATCTGGAACCGGACAATGTATTTGTATTGCCAGAATATAGAAGTTCTGGAGTCGGGAAATTAATGTTGGATCAGGTTTTAAATTATGCGTTGGAAATTGGATGCAATACCGCTGAGATCAACTGCTATATAAATAATGAGAAAGGTGTTCGGTTTTGGAACAAACAAGGTTATAAGGCTATAGGTTACCACATGCAAAAAGTATTATAGTAATGAACAAAATATACAATCCGGAAAGAACACAATGGAAGACCGTTTTAAAACGGCCTACACAATCTGTCTCCGACATCGAGGATATTGTCAATTCTGTCTTCAGGGAAATAAAGGCCGGTGGGGATGCCGTGGTAAGTAGCTACACCAAAAAGTTTGACGGGGTGGTCTTACAGGACGCTTTGGTACCATCTATGGAGATAGAGGAATCCAACAAATTGATTTCCAATGATTTAAAATTAGCTATTCAACAAGCTAAAAACAATATTGAAAAATTTCACAAGGCACAAAAAACCGAAAGAATTACAGTAGAGACTGCAGATGGTGTACAGTGCTGGCAAGAAAAAAGGCCCATTCAGAAGGTAGGCTTATATATTCCAGGGGGTACTGCCCCTTTATTTTCTACCATTTTAATGTTGGCCATTCCTGCCAATATTGCCGGATGCAAAGAAATTATTCTATGTACCCCTCCCAACAAGGAAGGAAAAGTACATCCAGCTATTTTATATGCTGCCAACCTATGTGGCGTTACCAAAATATTCAAGGTGGGCGGCATCCAAGCCATTGCCAGCATGACTTTTGGGACGGAAACCATTCCTCCTGTATACAAGATATTTGGACCGGGTAACCAATTTGTTACCGTTGCCAAACAGATTGCCACTAAATACGGAATCGCCATAGATATGCCAGCCGGTCCCAGTGAACTTTTGGTCATGGCCGATGATACCGCCAATGCCGCATTTGTGGCCTCCGATCTATTGAGTCAGGCCGAACACGGTGTGGACAGTCAGGTCATTTTGGTGTCCACTTCAAAAACCCTAATAGATGCGGTAGAAGCGGAGGTTGCCAAGCAAATTAAGGACCTGCCCAGAAAAGAAATAGCCGTAAAGGCCATCGCCAATAGTAAGTTGATCTTCGTGGAAGACCAACAGACAGCTGTAGATCTAATAAATGAATACGGGCCGGAACATTACATTTTATGTGTTCAAAACGAGGAGTTTTATTTAGGACAAACCTATAATGCCGGTTCTGTTTTTATTGGAAATTACACTCCGGAAAGTGCGGGGGATTACGCATCGGGAACCAATCACACCCTACCTACCAACGGATATGCCAAGCAGTATAGCGGGGTAAACTTGGATAGTTTTATGAAGAGCATGACCTTTCAGAAAATATCTGAAAAAGGGATTCAGGAAATTGGCAAGACCATTGAGTTAATGGCCGAAGCCGAAGGGTTACAGGCTCACAAAAATGCAGTAACGCTTAGATTGGACAGTTTAAAATAAGGGGACCCATGTATTGAGGTAAATCACCTTTTTACAAGTGGTGCCAAATGGCGAAAAGCACAAAAAGAATGAAAACGAAAATATTCAATATCAACAATATAGTACGGGAAAACGTAAAGGGATTGAGCCCCTATTCCTCTGCAAGGGACGAATATGTTTCGGACGGCTCCAAGATGGTATTTTTGGATGCCAATGAAAATCCTTTTGAAACTGGGGTAAATAGATATCCCGATCCGCACCAAAGACGTTTAAAAGAGGTATTGGCAGAAAGAAAAGGAGTTTCTTCCCAACAACTTCTATTGGGCAACGGTAGCGATGAAGTACTGGATTTAATTTTTAGGGCCTTTTGTGAACCCAAAGAGGACAACATTATAAGCCTACCTCCAACCTATGGCATGTACAAGGTACTTGCAGGTATTAACAACGTGGAGAATAGGGAGGTTCTTTTGACACAGGATTTTGAACCCAATGTGCCCAAAATACTTAGTATAGCCGACGACAGAAGTAAATTATTATTTCTGTGTTCCCCAAACAATCCAACAGGGAATAGTTTTTCCAATAGCAGCGTAAGGGAGTTGTTGGACAATTTTAATGGATTGGTAGTCGTGGATGAGGCCTATATCGACTTTTCAAGTGAGAAGAGCTGGATTACGGAATTGGCCAACTATCCCAATCTGGTAGTTACCCAAACTTTGTCCAAAGCCTATGGAATGGCCGGAATACGCTTGGGAACATGTTACGCTTCAGAAGAAATTATCTCAGTATTGAATAAAATTAAACCTCCGTACAACGTAAATGAATTAACCCAGCAAAGAGCACTGGAAAGGGTTTTGGACACAAATGCGGTTAATTTGGAGGTTTCGGATATTTTAACGGAACGGGAGGCTCTTGTTAATGTATTAAGCCAAGTAGATTTCGTGGAAAAAATATACCCTTCCGACGCTAATTTTGTGTTGGCCAAAGTGGATGATGCTACCAAAAGATATAATCAACTACTAAAAAAAGGTATTGTTGTCCGCAACAGAACAACCCAGCCCCTTTGCGAAAACACCTTACGGTTCACTGTAGGGACCAAGGAGGAAAATGAGACATTGATAAGTGCATTGCAGAATATAACAACCATATAATACTATGAGTCCGGATACAAATACAAATTCCCCACAAGGGAAGCAAAAGGCGAAAAAAGTGCTCTTTATAGATAGGGACGGAACCATCATTAAAGAAACAGTAGATGAGCAGATAGACTCCTTTGAAAAGATGGTGTTTTACCCCAAAGCCTTTACTTATTTGGGTAAAATAGCCAAGGAATTGGATTATGAATTGGTGATGATTACCAATCAGGATGGATTGGGAACCGATATTTTTCCAGAGCATACCTTTTGGCCGGTACATAATTTTATACTAAAATCCTTCGAAAATGAGGGTGTTGTTTTTGATAAGGTATTTCTGGATCGGACATTTCCCCACGAAAATGCCAATACCCGAAAACCGGGAACCGGATTGCTTACCGAGTATTTTTCCGAAGCCTATGATCTAGCCAATTCCTTTGTAATAGGGGATCGCTTGACCGATGTGGAACTGGCCAAGAATTTAGGGGCCAAAGGAATCTTTATCAATGACAATACCAATTTGGGGACTGGGGAAATATCCGTTAAAAGGGAGGAATTGGATAATTTCATAGCCCTGGAAAGCAATGATTGGGAGAAAATTTACGAATTTTTAAAACTGAAAGACCGGGTATCAGAAATAACGCGGAAAACCAATGAAACCGATATTTTTATAAAACTCAATTTGGACGGTACCGGCAAAAGTGATATCAGTACCGGATTGGACTTCTTTGATCATATGTTGGATCAATTGGCGCGTCATGGCCAAATGGATCTGGAAATCAAGGTTAAGGGAGATCTGGAAGTAGATGAACACCATACTATTGAAGATACTGCCATAGCGCTGGGAGAGGTTTTCCATAAAGCCCTGGGCAATAAATTGGGCATAGAGCGATATGGTTTCTGTTTGCCCATGGATGACTGTTTGGCACAGGCAGCCATAGATTTCGGTGGACGAAACTGGCTGGTGTGGGAAACAGAATTTAAAAGGGAGATGATAGGCAAAATGCCTACGGAAATGTTTTATCATTTCTTTAAATCGTTTACAGATGGGGCTAAGGCCAACCTTAATATCAAGGCCGAAGGCAAGAACGAACACCATAAGATCGAGGCGATTTTCAAAGCATTTGCCAAAGCCATTAAGATGGCTGTGAAACGCGATGTAGAAAAAATGGTGCTACCGAGTACCAAAGGAGTATTATAAAATTCGATTACCTCAGGGCAAGCCTACCTTAAAGTAATGGGCAGGCAAGCGTTGGGGCATTCAAATCTCACTTAGTGGGCAAAAAATATGTCCAAAGGACAAAGAAAATGAAAATAGTAATTATAGATTACGGAGCAGGAAATATACAGAGCATTAAATTTGCCTTTCAACGCTTGGGCTACGAAGCTATCTTGAGCAAAGATGCAGATGAAATTATGGCGGCCGATAAAGTTATTTTTCCTGGCGTTGGGGAAGCCAGTAGTGCCATGAAAAAATTGCGCGAAAGTAAATTGGACCAGATTATACCCAAATTAAAACAGCCGGTTTTGGGAATTTGTCTGGGGATGCAATTAATGTGTCATTCCTCTGAAGAAGGAGATACACAGGGCCTTGGTATTTTTGATGTAGATGTGGTTAGATTTTCCAAAGACGTAAAAGTTCCACAAATTGGATGGAATCAAATTACCAATTTGAAATCCGATTTATTCAAGAACGTGAAAGAAAAAGAGCATATTTATTTAGTTCACAGTTTTTATGCCCCTTTGTGCGAAGAAACCATTGCCGAAGCCGAATATGGGTTGGGATATAGTGCTGCTTTAAAAAAGGATAATTTTTATGGAACCCAATTTCACCCAGAAAAGAGCAGTGAAGTAGGGGAACAGATTCTTAGAAATTTTATCGAAACCATAGAGACCCAAGTATAAATAAATACCAATAGGGACTTAATTAAAAACAAAAATGAGAATAATACCTGCAATAGACATCATTGAAGGAAAATGTGTTAGACTTTCCAAGGGAGACTATGACACCAAGAAAATTTACAATGAGAATCCCTTGGAGGTTGCAAAGGAGTTTGAAGCCCATGGTATAGAATACCTACACTTAGTAGACCTGGACGGTGCCAAATCCAAGCACATCGTAAATCATAAAGTACTGGAAAAAATAGCCTCCAATACCAACTTAAAAATAGATTTCGGGGGTGGACTCAAGACAGATGAGGATCTAAGAATAGCGTTTGAAAGTGGGGCCAATCAAATTACAGGAGGGAGTATTGCCGTAAAGGACAGGGAAACATTTATCTCTTGGATCAACAAATACAGTCCCGAGAAGATTATTCTAGGAGCGGATGCCAAGGATGAGATGGTTGCCGTATCCGGTTGGATGGAAGAATCACAGGAGGAGTTGGTACCCTTTATACAGGGGTATCAAAAAGAAGGAATCAGAGGGGTTATCTGTACCGATATTAGTAAAGATGGCATGTTGGAAGGCCCTTCTTTTGATTTGTACCGCAAGATTTTGGAAGAATGTGGACCTAAACTATTACTTATAGCCAGTGGCGGTATTTCAACTTATGACGAACTCCCTAAATTGGCGGAGTTGGGCTGCGAAGGAACTATAATTGGAAAGGCCATTTATGAAAATAGAATTAGTTTAAAACAATTGGAAAAGTTCATTCTAAACATTTAACCAATAAATCCTGTAGTAGTATAACGGGGCAAGCTAGTAATAGCATTGAAGATAATAACTGGATTCATCTCCAAAGACAAAAATAAAATTACCCAATGTTAACAAAAAGAATAATCCCTTGTTTGGATATTAAAAATGGTAGAACGGTAAAGGGGATAAACTTTGTAGATCTGCGAGATGCAGGGGACCCTGTGGAATTGGCTGAAATCTATGCCAAAACCGGAGCGGACGAGCTTGTTTTCCTAGATATTTCCGCTACGGAGGAAAGGAGGAGAACATTGGCCGATTTAGTGCTGCGCGTTGCCGAAAAAGTGAATATTCCGTTTACTGTAGGCGGTGGTATTTCTTCAGTGGAAGATGTGGATATTTTGCTGCACAACGGAGCGGATAAAGTATCCATAAATTCATCGGCCGTAAAAAATCCTCAATTGATCAATGACCTAGTAGCCAAATTTGGTTCCCAATGTATAGTTGTAGCCATAGATGCCAAACAAATAAATGGGGAATGGATTGTTCACTTGGTAGGAGGGAAGGTGCCTACAACGCTAAATCTATTCACCTGGGCAAAGGAAGTGGAAGACCGTGGGGCCGGAGAAATCCTATTTACCTCCATGAACCATGATGGTACTAAGGATGGGTTTGCCAATGAAGCTTTGGCCAAATTATCCACCGAATTGAATATTCCCATAATAGCATCGGGCGGCGCAGGAAATATGCAACATTTCACGGATACATTTATTGAAGGCAAGGCCGATGCAGCTTTGGCGGCAAGCGTTTTTCACTTCAAGGAAATTGAGATTAAGGACTTGAAAGAAGAGTTAAAAAGAAATAATATACCGGTTAGATTATAAAACCATTATGGAATCCAAAATCATGAACATAGACTTTAACAAAAATAACGATGGCCTAGTACCGGCCATAGTCCAGGATGCACTTACCAAAAATGTACTTATGCTCGGTTACATGAACCAAGAGGCCTACAAAAAAACAGTGGATAGCCGTAAAGTAACCTTCTTTAGTCGAACCAAAAAAAGATTATGGACCAAAGGGGAGGAAAGCGGAAATTTTTTGAATCTTGTGGATATTAAACTGGATTGCGACAATGACACCCTATTGGTCATGGTAGATCCTGTTGGACCAACTTGTCACAAAGGAACCGATACCTGCTGGGGCCAAGAAAACAGTACTTCCTTTGGATTTATTTCTGAATTGGAAAATATTATCCAAAACAGAAAAGAACAAGCTGAAGGAAAGGTAGAAATTCCAGTAGGAGCAAAGCCTAGCTATGTTTCCTCTCTATTTAAGAGCGGCATCAATAAAGTTGCACAGAAAGTAGGCGAAGAGGCCGTAGAGGTCGTAATTGAGGCCAAAGACGACAACGACAAGCTGTTTAAGGATGAAAGTGCCGATCTTTTGTTCCATTACCTAATATTGCTACAGGCAAAAGGATTTAAACTTCAAGACATAGTTAATGTTTTGAAGTCTCGGCATTGATTTATGGATATTTTTCATATGTCTTGAAAATTGTGCAATTTCCAACTTGGTTTTTTTTTGTAAAAAAAATTAACTTATCTTCAAAAACTGGAAGCATTATTCAATAACATTAACAAGATGATAGACTATGAAATCAAATAGGAGAGATTTTCTTAGAAAAACATCCATTGCTGGTATGGGTTTGGCAATGACCCCGGCATGGTCCAATTCAATCACTGGCAACAAGCCGTATAATATTCCGGCATCTTTATCTGGCGCCATGTATATGGGTGGATTTTCTGCTCCTAAATTGGAAACAGTAAAATGTGCTTTTATCGGGGTAGGTGCCCGGGGTTCCGGGCATGCACAACAGATTGCGGCCATTGAAGGAACAGAGGTAGTGGCTATCAGTGATTTGTACCAAGATTTGGCCGAGAAATCTGCGAAGGTATGTACGGAGAACGGTGCAGGGACCCGTCACAAGAAGATAAAGCTGTATACCAATGGTGAAGACGATTGGAAAAAAATGCTAAAAAAGGAAAAACCTGATGCGGTTTTCGTCTGTACCCCATGGGAATTGCACGCCCCCATGGCCATTGAAGCTATGAAAAGTGGGGCCCATGTTTTTGTTGAAGTTCCTCTTGCTCTAACCATACAGGAGATGTGGGATATTGTGGATACCTCGGAAAAAACCCAAAAGCACTGTATGATGATGGAAAACGTCAACTACGGTAGGGAAGAACTCCTTTACTTAAATATGTGCCGACAAGGTGTTATTGGGGAGTTACTCCACGGAGAAGCTGCCTACATCCACGAATTAAGAGGTCAAATGAATTCGGTGGAACGCGGTACCGGATCTTGGCGTACCTATCATTATGCCAATCGCGATGGCAATCTTTATCCTACACATGGATTGGGACCTGTTGCCCAATATATGAATTTAGCCCGGGGAGAAGATAATTTTAAATTTATAAACTCTTTCTCTTCTCCCGGAAAAGGACGTAATCTATACGCTGCCAAGAATTTTCCAGCAGACCACAAATGGAATAAGTTGGATTTCAAAGGTGGGGATATAAATACCTCAATAGTTAAAACAAACATGGGCAGGACTATTATGGTACAATGGGATGAAACAAGCCCCAGACCTTATACTAGACATAATCTCATTCAAGGAACAAAAGGAACCCTGACAGGCTTCCCGACCCGGATTGCCCTGGAAGGAGGGGTTGAAGGTGGCCCGGATAACCACCACGAATGGGCAGAAGGAGAGCAATTGCAGAAGATTTTTGAAAAATATGAACATCCATTGTATGTGCGCTTGGGAGAATTGGCTACCAAAATGGGCGGACATGGGGGAATGGACTTCATAATGAGGTATCGGATCATCGAGTGCCTACGCAATGGCCTTCCTTTAGATCAGAACGTATACGAAGGCTGTTATTGGAGTGCTGTAGGAACTTTGAGCGAGGTATCCGTGGCCCAAAACGGTGCACCCCAAGAGTTTCCGGATTTTACACGGGGCAATTGGAAAACCACAGCGCCTTTGGATATCGTCGGCTAAGAATTCTACGGAACAAAAAAAAAGAAAAAGTCATTGCTTACTTGGACAACGTAATATTAAGTTGAACCGGTATACAATGACTTTTTATTTAATATAAGAATGGGTAAAATACCCAAAAAACTAATCTGTACTGTCCACTCCTGCAACCTCAGTCCTACTATCCATATGGCTTATTAGGTCTTGGGTACTTGTGAATACCTTTTTACTATAGTAACGTCCTCTATCCCAGTCAGCAGGGTCCGCAGCCTTTAAGGCATCTGCTATAATGTCCTGAACTTTTTCTGAAAGTCCTTCACATTGACTCCCTTCCAATAGCTTAAAAAGTTTTTCGTAGGACTCCAAGGCCTTGCCTGAATAGTATTTCTGATGATCATAGTTGTTCGCCTTTAATGCACTTTTGGCATGATTCAGGGCATAGGAAGCGGTAGAATAAATTAATTCACAATCGTCCTTTGCCTGTGCCATTGAAAAAACAAACAATGAAAAGAACAACAAATAAACTTTTTTCATAAGTGCGGGGTTTTATGATTTGTCTTGAAAAAACGAAACTTTAAACCCGATATTGCCGACCCAACCCATTTCTGTTATTTTTACACAGGTTTTACACCTCCCTTATTTCCTCCAAATTTAATAGGTTTTACCACCAAACAATGAAAAGTTTTTCAATGGTAAAATCAGATGATTTCATCCATAATAATGGCGAATTTTTATTTTCCAATCCAATTGAAATCAATTCCAGCATATCTTTATGGCTAAGCCAATTAACTCCTTGATGCGGGTCCAGAAGCCATTCTTGCTTGGAGGGTAAATAGTAACGGTGTTCAAAAAACCAAGGGGAATTAAATTTTTGGAAAGGAATCCACCTACCACTTATACAATTGGAATTAAATGGGGCCAAATCCAAATTATTTGCCATATAAGGGATAAATAATTGGGATTTAAAGCAAACCTGATGCAATAGTTCCGAAGTTTCTATATTAAACCGTTGCAGCACAGATGTGGCTTCCGGTGTCTTCAAAAGTGGAATCTGATGATTTATGATCCTGTCTTTCTTGGCTTGAAAGGAATCGCGTTGATTGGGCCCTATCAATTGGCCCTCAATATTCGTTGCTACCTCAGATATTACATAAAACTTATACGTTAATTCAATATGAATATATTCTTGACTATCAACATCTTGCAATAAGAAATCTATTTCCCCTAAACTTACTTTATCCCTCCTTATGGGAATGTTGTGCGCTATTACTTTGTATTGCCCTGAATGTTGGATAAGCTTTAGAAAAATGTGTTCTATTTTATGCCCCAACCTTATATTGGAGGGTATTAATCCCATATCCAAATTTTCAAAATATATTTCTGGAAACACAAATTGCTTCAAACCGTCCAATTCTCCTGTCCAAAGGGAAGGAGTGTTAAAAAATGCCCTGTAATATGAAAGGTTTTTATGATCCAAGCGGTACTAATATAGGTAAACCGTTAAGTTTTCTTTAAAAAGGAAATGGTCTAGACCAAATTAAGTAATTTTATAGTATGGCTGATAATAAAAGAAAAGGGTTTCGATTTTCCAACTATGAAGCCCCAGAGCAAACTCCTTTCGAAAAGCTTTTTGATATTTTCAAGGAACTGATTACACATACTTCGGGAGATGTGGATGAGGCTTTGGATTGGTTAAGGGAGCTGGACAAGGAATATGAACTTACCGATGAGAATTATACCATTGATGATTTTATAGAGGACCTCAAGGCCAAGGGATTTCTTAAGGAAGAACCTAAGGATGGTGATGGCGACGGTTCGGGGGAACAAAAGGCAGATTTGTCCATAACCGCCAAAATGGAACGCATTATTAGGCAAGCGGCCTTGAATCAAATTTTTGGCAAGATCAAACGCAGTGGCTCGGGCAACCATAAAACCGGTTTATCGGGTAGGGGGGATGAACATATGGGAGAATTCAGGGAATATAGATTTGGCGACAGTTTAGAGCGGATTTCCATGACGGAGAGTTTAAAAAATGCCCAGATAAATCATGGTATCGGTAATTTCCATTTAAGTGAAGAGGATTTAGTAGTAGAGGATACCCAATTTAAAGCTCAAATGAGTACGGTCTTAATGATAGACATTAGCCATAGTATGATACTCTATGGGGAAGACCGCATTACGCCGGCAAAAAAGGTCGCCATGGCCTTGGCAGAACTGATTACGACCCGTTATCCGAAGGACACCTTGGAGATTTTGGTTTTTGGCAATGATGCCTGGCCCATTCCAATAAAGGATCTGCCTTATCTAAAAGTGGGGCCCTATCATACCAATACCGTTGCAGGATTGCAATTGGCGATGGACATGCTCCGTAGAAAGCGAAATACGAACAAACAGATATTTATGATTACCGATGGTAAACCCAGCTGCATTCGATTGGCTGATGGCACCTATTATAAAAACAGTGTGGGCTTGGATGATTATATCGTTGAGAAATGCTACAACATGGCCAGACAGGCCAGAAAACTCCATATTCCCATAACCACCTTTATGATTGCCAAAGACCCGTATTTAACACAATTTGTGAGGCATTTTACGGAAGCCAATAAGGGGAAGGCTTTCTTTACCGGCTTAAAGGGACTTGGTGAAATGATTTTTGAGGATTACGAACAAAATAGGAGAAAAAGATTAAAGGGATAATTAATAAAAAACAAAAATTGGTAAAAGCTATTAAGCTCCGTTCCCTGTAGTACCCAAATAGATAGGGAGACCAAAATATAAATTTTTACATATGAAATTGAATCATAAGGAAATTACCAACCTAGGAGAACTTAGAAAGGCAGGATACAAAACAAAAAAAATAAAGGATGAGTTAAGGGCAAATCTTATTGACAAAATAAAGTCGGATGAAATTACATTTCCTGGAGTATGGGGATATGAAAATTCCGTAGTTCCCGAACTGGAAAGAGCTATATTATCTAGGCACAACATTAATTTATTAGGGCTTAGGGGCCAAGCCAAAACACGTTTGGCAAGGCTAATGGTTAATTTGTTGGACGAGTATATTCCAATAGTCTCCGGTTCGGAGATAAATGATGACCCTTTGAGTCCAATCTCACGGTTTGCCATTGAAACTATAAAGGAACACGGCGACTTAACGCCTATTTCCTGGCTGCACAGAAGTGATCGATTCTATGAAAAATTGGCTACACCAGACGTAACCGTGGCCGATTTAATTGGCGATGTTGACCCCATTAAAGCCGCCAACCTAAAGTTGTCCTATGCAGATGACAGGGTTATACATTTTGGAATGATCCCACGTGCCAACCGTTGTATTTTTGTAATCAATGAACTGCCGGATCTACAGGCAAGGATACAGGTCTCCCTTTTTAATATCCTACAGGAGGGCGACATACAAATAAGGGGGTTTAAGCTTCGATTGCCTTTGGACCTGCAGTTTGTATTTACCGCAAACCCTGAAGACTATACCAATAGGGGTAGTATTGTAACCCCTTTAAAAGATAGGATAGGGTCCCAGATTTTAACGCACTATCCTGAGGACATTGAAACCGCACGTAAAATTACGGAACAGGAATCGAAATTGGATAAACGCCAAAGCGAGGCCATTTATGTCCCTGATTTGGCAAAAGATCTCTTAGAACAAATAAGCAGGGAAGCCCG
The DNA here is from genome assembly GCF_018860365.1 of Arenibacter algicola. Taxonomy (GTDB): domain Bacteria; phylum Bacteroidota; class Bacteroidia; order Flavobacteriales; family Flavobacteriaceae; genus Arenibacter; species Arenibacter algicola_B. The sequence continues at coordinate 311,227 of NZ_JAHKPO010000014.1, read as the reverse complement.
GGAAAGTGAATATGTAGATGCCAAAAGTGGTATAAGCGCCAGGATGAGCATAACTTCCTTCGAAAACCTAATGAGCACCGCTGAAAGAAGGGTGTTGAAGAATGGCCAAGAAACTACTATGGTAAGACTAAGCGATTTTATGGGGGTTATTCCTTCTATTATCGGTAAGATAGAATTGGTTTATGAAGGGGAACAGGAAGGTTCGGGCAGTGTAGCGGAAATATTGATCGAAGATGCCGTAAAGTCCCTCTTCCTAAATTATTTCCCCAAAATTGATAAATTGGAACGCAAGGATGCGGAAGGGCCTTATGATGAATTGGTAAGTTGGTTTTTTGATGGGGAAGGTTTTGATTTGTTGGATGATGCCACTGATAAGGAATACAAGGAAAAGCTAGATAGCATTATTCCACTTCAACAATTGATCGTTAAATACCAACCTGACATTAAAAAGGAAGATACCTATTTTCTAAAGGAATTGCTATTGTGGGGACTTGTTGCCCATAAAAAATTGAGCAAACAGCGTTATACAATAGGGTATCAGATAAAAGATGTTTACGGTAGCTTTATAAGAGGATTGTAATATATAGAAGCTTACTCCCAGGCATCAATGTGATTGTTCAAGTAATCAAAATCATATTTGCCTACTATCCGTTTTCTTATGACAAAGGACCAAACGGTAAGTAGCACCAACAGGGTTTGTAATGCAATAATCAAGAAGCCCATAGGGACGAAAGAACTTGGTATAACATGGTCCTGAAATTCATTTTGGGAACCAAGTATTAAAAAGGTTTCATAAATATTATATCCATAGGCCAATAGGATTCCATACATCACATACTCAATATTTTTCATGATCATATCAGGATATTCCTTTTCTGTTATCTTAAACCATAATACATATAAATAAAGAAAGTGGATCATTGTCAACAACGGAAAGATATAACTCCCCAATTTATTAAAAACAAAGGTATTCCCGTACATGCTATAAAAACCAAGGATTATTAAGGACAACAGGGAAACAATGGTCAGGATAATATTAATTTGGGGAGTGGTTCGTTTAACGGAATTTTCCATAATTAAGGTTTAAGATTATAGGACAATTTTCAACATAATTACAATTAAATTCCTACTCGATATGCAAAATTTCGTTGAATATATAGAAATTTAAGATAGAAAAAAGGGGGCTCGGACGAAGTACCAAAAAGCACGACGAACTCATGACCAATATATTTTAAAATACGTTTAAGGAGCAAACATAAATCCGACCTTCCTTTCCTATCTTTGCCAAGGTTATGTTCGTATGTAGCCGAGCAACATATACACCAAATGCAAACACCCCGTTTTTACTATTTAATACATGTTCAATTCCTAGGCTTTCGCTATAGCGGTTGGCAAAAGCAGCCGAATCAAAAAACGGTGGAGGGTATGTTGGTAAAGACCTTAAAATTTGTTTTGCCCAATTCCAAATTCAAGATCCTGGGAGCCGGACGTACAGATGCCAAAGTATCTGCCTTAAACACGGCCTTTGAACTATTTTTGGATAAGGAACCCCTAGAAGACCTTCAGGAATTCATGTATGATTTTAATGCAAACCTACCACCGGATATTCGGGTTATCAGTATAGACCAGATCAATGAAAATTTCAATATCATCCAAGAAAGTAAACTAAAGGAATATGTATATCTTTTTTCCTTTGGACAAAAAAACCACCCCTTTTGCGCGCCCTTTTTGGCAAATATCATAGACGAACTCAATGTGGATCTAATGTCTGATTGTGCCCGACTTTTTATTGGCACCCATGATTTTTCATCCTATACGGCCCGACTTCAGCCCAACACAAAAGTGCTTAGGACTATAGAATCATGTGAAATAAAAAAAAACGAAATATTGACGGCCAATTTTTTTCCGGAAGTGAGTTACGCCCTCCATATTACCGGGGAAGGCTTTATGAGATATCAGATTAGAATGATAATGGGGGCTTTGATTCAAGTGGGCAAGGGAGAACTTACAGTAATGGACATTAAAGAATCCTTGAAAAAGGAAAACAATACTGTGTTTACCTATGTTGCCCCTGGTTCAGGTTTATTGCTTAACAGCCTAAAGTTTAAATAGCTGCTTCTAAATAAACTGTAGCGAAATTGTCTAATTATTTTTTAAAATCATGACAAGTCGGCATTTCGAAGACTGGATTTCATAAATTAGTGGCTAGAACAAATAGCAACTAGTATCTTAAAATAAGATTCCAACCTATGTCCAAAAACAAACCAACTCACAAAAAAGCTTCCATAAGACACATTAAGACCGGTAAGTCTCCTGGGACAGTTACCTATTTAGGAAGTAGAGAAGGGGCCAAGAGCGTTGTCAACATCATGGAATACAGTCAGCAGGACATTAAAGAATCTACCATTGATGTCTATGCTCCATCCAATTTCAATAAAATTATTGCCCACAAAACATCTTCATCCATCTCGTGGATAAATATTATTGGCATTAGCGACGAGAAGTTCATTGAAAATTTGGGAAATGCCTTCTCTCTCAACCCATTATCCACAGAAGATGCCGTAAACACACATCAACGCCCAAAGATTGACGAATACGACAACTATATTTTTGGAACATTTAAAATGCTCTATTTAGATCAGAACAATGAATTGGTGACCGAACATGTGGCCATTGTTTTAATGGAAAATACGGTTCTTGTTTTACAGGAAATGCCGGATGACGTTTTTAAGAGCGTTAGGGAAAGGGCCAGGACCAAAACTGGACGAATAAGAACCAAAAAGGCCGATTACTTATTTTTTGCACTTTTGGACGCCATTATTGATAATTATTTTGTGGTGCTGGAGAACGTTAATCAAAAAATAGACCTTTTGGAAGAGGAAGTATACGATAACCCTAGACCCAAAACGGCCCACGCCATCCAAGACTTAAAAAAGGAAATACTTAAAATTAGAAGGTTTATTTATCCCGTAAAAGAGCTTATTAGTAAACTAATTGATTCAGAACATATCCTAATTAGCGATGATACCAAGGTTTTTCTCAGAGACACCATGGATCATTGCACAGAAATTAATGATAGCCTAAATATATTACGGGAAATGTCCATGAGCCTCATGGAAATGTATATGAGTAATATTAGCAATAAAATGAACGAGGTGATGAAGGTACTGACCATTATGGCCACTATTTTCATCCCCCTGACCTTTATTGTTGGGGTATATGGAATGAATTTCGAATATATCCCGGAATTGAAACATCATAATGGATACTTCTATGTTTGGGGGCTAATGATAGCAATCTTTATCGGCCTTCTATTTTATTTTAAAAAGAAGGGGTGGCTGTAGTTTCGAAATAAATGGATACAATTAATCGAAAAGATCCGAGGAAAGATAACGGTCCCCACGATCGCATACAATAGAAACAATAACACCCTCTTCCAAACTTTCGGCCAATTTCACTGCGGCAGCGGCAGCGCCACCACTGCTCATACCCGCAAAAATACCTTCTTCTTTCGCCAATCGCTTGGCCATATCCCTAGCTTCCTGCTCGGTAACCTCCATAACGGTGTCCACTTTCTTGGGATTAAAAATTTTAGGGAGGTATTCTTGGGGCCATTTGCGAATACCGGGAATTTTGGCCTCATCGGCAGGTTGCACCCCAACAATTTGAATCTTGGAATTCGTTTCCTTCAAAAAGGTAGATGTCCCCATTATAGTTCCGGTGGTCCCCATAGAAGAAACAAAATGGGTAATTCCCCCCTGTGTATCCCTCCATATCTCCGGACCGGTACTTATATAATGTGCCTTCCAATTATCATCATTGGAAAATTGGTTGATCATGATGTACCCCTCTTCCTTTACCTTTAGTTCGGCATAGTCCCTAGCTCCTTCAATACCTACATCGGCAGGGGTAAGGGTTACCTTGGCCCCATAGGCCTTCATGGTCTGTACTCTTTCCTTTGTGGAATTTTCGGGCATTACCAATTCTATGTCCAATCCATAAATTCCGGCTATCATGGCCAGAGCAATACCGGTATTTCCACTAGTAGCTTCTATCAATTTGGAGTTTACATCAAAATCGCCCCTTTCCAAACCTCCTTTTATCATATTAAGGGCGGCACGATCCTTTACGCTTCCTCCAGGATTGTTGCCCTCCAGTTTAAAAAAAAGTTTAACCTTGGGATTGGTGTTGATTACTTTTGATATTACCAAGGGAGTATTCCCTATAATATCCAAAATACTATGAGACATGCGGTAGGGTTTTTATTTTGATTATTGGAGAATGGTAAACAGTGGAATTGGCAGGCACAGATTCTGTTATCCATGCATTTCCTCCAATTATGGAATTTTCCCCGATTACAGTATCCCCTCCAAGGATAGTGGCATTGGCATATATGGTAACATTGTCTTCAATGGTGGGATGACGCTTTGTTTTTTGTAATTTTTTGGCAACATACAAAGCTCCCAAAGTTACCCCTTGATAGATTTTTACATTGTTTTTAATTATCGCTGTTTCCCCTATGACTACACCTGTTGCATGATCTATGAAAAAAGATTTTCCAATTTGCGCCCCTGGGTTAATATCTACACCGGTCTGCCTATGCGCATATTCCGTCATTAATCTGGGAACCAAAGGAAAGCCGTCGATATAAAGTTCATGGGCAAGCCTGTAAATAGCAATGGCATAAAAACCTGGATAGGCCATGTATACCTCTTCTATAGAAAGGGAGGCTGGATCGCAATTTACAATGGCCTCGGCATCCAAATTCAATTTTTCCAGAATCTTAGGCAAGCGTACCACGAAATTCGCCCAAACCCTTTGGCAAGGTTTATCCACCTGCCAACACGCCAAATTTACCAATGCATCAAATTCCTTTTCCAAGAGATCCAGATTTTCATCCACCGGAGTATCTATATCGAACAAGGTATAAAACAGACGATTGGTAAATAATTCAGTTCTTTCCTTAAGTTCGAACCTAAGGTTAGGCTGATTTTTATGTTCCTTAATATTCTTTATTATAGATGCTTTATCCATTTGCACTTTTAATTATACATTCAAAATTAACCATTATTTCAAAATCAGCTTATGCTAATTTGGTTAACTTTAGCACAAAGATAATGTGTTATGAGTCGTATACAACAGCAGCTGATTACGAAAGATGTATTTCAATTTTTGGAAAACCTAAAAAAAAACAACTCTAGGGAATGGTTCACGGAGCACAAAACTGAATTCAAGGCACTGGAAACAGAGGTCAAGAGTTTTTATTCCGCATTAATGGACAAATTGAAAACTCATGATGATATTGAAAAATTAAAAATGTTTCGCATCTATAGGGATGTACGTTTCTCAAAAGACAAAACCCCCTATAAGACCCATTTTGCGGGATCTTTTTCCCGGTCTGGGCAGCGGTTGAGAGGCGGATACTATTTACGGTTAAAGCCAAATGAATCCTTTGTTGCCGCTGGATTTTGGGAACCCAACAAAGAAGACCTCTTTAGAATTAGGAAGGAATTTGAAACCGATGCATCGGAAATACGTGCCATAATCAACAAAAATAGCTTCAAGGAAGTTTGGGGCGGAATGCAGGGTGATGAATTAAAAACTGCTCCCTCCGGCTTCAATAAAGATCACCCCAACATTGATTTGATAAAAAGAAAACAATTCATTTTTGTTAAGAATTTTTCCGACAAGGAGGTTTTATCGCCCGATTTTATTACGAATGCAGACCTTGCTTTCCAAGCAATACGACCTTATTTTGATCTTATGAGCGACATACTCACCACTAACCTTAATGGGGAATCACTTTTGGATTAAGAATTCTATACTGCCTGAAGTGAGGCTTTTTCAAAAAATTGAACCTGATCTTTAATGCGTTCAATGACCATTTGCATCATGCGTTTGTTTAAAGACGACGAATTAAGTATGTATAATTCATACTCCTCCGTGGTAAATTGGCCTATGATAATTCCTTTTAATGAATTTCTAAACTTAATGTCCTTTTGGATCGCATTTTCTATAAAAATCAGACGCTTGTTCATCCCTAGTTCATAAAAACTATTTTTATGTTTAGTGATGTAATTCTGAAAGACCAAAAGTAATAAGGAGTTTTGCATTTTAATTACAGGACGTAAGGTTTGGTTTTGAAACCTCTCATCACTGCTCATAATTTCCGTTACTTTAGCCGAAGGGATTATAGGACGAATTTCCAAAAGACTATGGGACCTATCGCTCATATCATTGGTGTTTTTATAAAGGTAGGTATAAGGTTTTTTCTTAATTCGGCAATTCTATATAGTTTTTAACGAGGTTATGAACATTGTTATTTTTTACTTGGAACAATACCTTGACTTTGTGGGGGAACAAAAAATTCAACTTTTACTACTACACCATAAACCACAATTAATTAAAGAATAATCTTACTTATTTACTACTTATTGATTATGGGAATCTAATTATTATTACCCCTATTAATTCCCAAATTGAACAAAAAATTAAGCTGTAATTTAGATTTACCTAAATCGGTTGACATTTCCAAGTGAAGAGTATTATAGGGCAGATTTCTTTACTAATTTTGCAGTAAAATTTTAGATACTATGAGATTTCATACAAGAAAATGGGTGAAACCAGAAGATTTAAACGCCAATGGCACTCTATTTGGCGGCAAGTTACTTGCCTGGATAGACGAGGAAGCCGCACTATATAGTATTATACAATTGGAAAACAAAAGGGTAGTTACCAAGTATATGTCCGAAATAAACTTTATGAGCACCGCATTAAAAGGTGATATTGTTGAAATAGGTATAGGCGTGGTAAAATTTGGAAAGACCTCCTTGACGCTGAACTGTGAGGTTAGGAACAAAATGACCAGGGAAACCATTGTGACGGTAGACAATATTATCATGGTAAATCTAGGTGCGGATGGAAAACCCAAACCACATGGAAAAACCAAAATTGAATTTGTAAGGGACCGTCTGGCTTCGGAAGTTTAGTTTACGGCATAAGTTTTCGCCACTTCCTGTACCTTATCCAGTACCCTTAGTAAATTGCCCCCCCAAAGTTGAGCAATTTCCGCTTCGGAATAACCTCTTTTGACCAGCTCCAAGGTTACATTAGGGGTTTCGGAGGCATCTGTCCACCCGGCAATGCCTCCACCTCCATCAAAATCAGAACTGATTCCCACATGGTCTATTCCAATTAAATTTACCATATAATCAATGTGGTCAACAAAATCGGCTACATCCACAGCCTGTGGCCGATCTGTCCTATTGCCAACCTTGGCCTTGGCCAAAGCCACTACTTTGGAATAATTCTCTATAAAAGTATTTTTCTTTGCTTCTGAAAGATCGGCAAGCTCGTCAAAGGAATACCAATCTATCCCCAAAGAATCGGCAACCTCTTCATAGAATCCTTTCAAGAAGGCTGCATGGGCCTCATGCTTTTTGGTATTCAAATAAGAACTAAAGGCTACCGTTTGCACCACGCCTCCATTTTCCTTCATAAGCAACAATTGTTCGTCATCCAAATTCCGGCTATGGTCGCACAGTGCCCGTGCAGAGGAATGGGAAGCAATAATTGGAGCTTTGGACAAGGCTATCATTTGCTTCATGGATTCTTTGGATACATGGGATACATCTATCATTATCCCCAGCCTATTCATTTCCTTTACAGCCATTTTACCAAGGTCGCTCAACCCGTTATGCAACCACACTCCATCGGCCTCACCAGTATTGGAATCACAAAACTGGCTATGCCCGTTGTGGGAGAGGGAAATATATCTCGCCCCTAAATTATAATAGTTCTCAAATTCAGAAATGTCTTCTCCAATTGGATAGGCATTTTCAACCCCTATCATGGCCACTTTTTTACCCGAACCTGCAATTCGGTGGACATCCTTGGAGGTATAGGCCAGATCTATCTCTTCCGGGGCTATTTCCTCGCATAATCTGTGAATGGCATTAAACTTTGCCATGGCATTGTCCTTGGCTTTCGCATACCCTTCTTCCGTTAAGTCGCCCTGACCGGTATAGACTATTAACCAAGGAACATCCAAATCCCCACTTTTAAGTTTTGGGAGATTTACCTGATTGTCCAATTTCTGGGTATAATTTATAGTATCGGTAAAATTGGCCACATTAATATCTACATGGGTATCTATAGTAATAACGTCCTTGTGTATACGTGCCGCTTTTTCTTCGACCGACTCGGCCAATTTTTCTTGTTTTTCCTTACAGGCCATAATCGCTAAAAGGCACATAAATCCGACAAACTGCTTCATGCTTATAGGTTTTGATACATACAAATAACGGCATTTGACAACATAAAATGAAGCGTAGATAACATTTAATTGTAAACCGCACTTTAAAAGGGGAGTTTTAGACTTTCAGAACCCAAACTATTAAAAATTGAAAACCAACAACCTACTATCCCATCTGACAAATCTTGAAGGTCAACTAAATCATTTTTCATTTGAGGAATTAACCTCGGAGGAAGCTTCTTTATTAAAAAAATCCTTTATGACCTTTAAATATCGTCTGGAGGAAAAAGTATTGGGGCCAAAGCCAAAAGTTTCCAACTCCAATGTAGTCAACAAGGATTTTGAATCGGGCATTGGGAATAAAGAATTGGCAAATCCGTTAAAAAACAAACCGAACCGGGAAGAAGGTAGGCTTCTTGCAAAGGTAGGTGATGAGATTAGAACCCCAATTAACGGAATAATAGCGTCTGTAGATCTGCTAAAAGAAGGCAACATAAGTGCGGAACAACTAGTGCAACTTAATTCCATAACTGCTACCTCCAATAACCTTTTGGATATAATTAATGAGCTGTTGGAATATACCAAGCTTACTTCAGGAAGGGAAAAGTTTGAAAGCATCGATTTTAATTTCTACAGTATTATTAGGGATACCATGTATCTATGCAATACCCTAATAATCAACAAGGATGTTACCCTGGAAGTAGATCTGGATACGGAAATACCCGAGGTTCTTCTAGGAGATCCATCAAAGTTGTCCCAAATTCTACTTACCCTATTGGGCAATTCGATAAAACTTATAGATGAAGGAAGTATCCTTCTCAAAATTAAACTACGAAGGCAGCACAGTAATTACTTTGTGCTCGATTTTGAAATTAGGGATTTGCGTACCGGAGCATTAAAGAACGACTTAAGGCCTAATGTACCCACTGAAAATATGGAACCCAACACAAATGATTTGGGAATTGGTTTTGCCATGGTCAAGGGAATATTGGAAATTCTAAACGGGTCCTTGGCAACGATGGCCACCTTAGACGACGGATGTGCTTATAAGTTCACCATCCCCTATAAAAAAGGCAAACAGATCAAAGCATCCGGCCACCAGTTGGATTCCAACCATTTAGATACAACAGACAAAATTATAGAAGGTCTAAATGTACTTGTTTTTGAGGACAATATTCTCATTCAAAAAATAATTGAACAGCGCTTAAAAAATTGGGGATGTACGGTGTATGTAACCGATAATGGCCTAACTGGAATGGATTATTTGTTAAAGAATAGGGTAGACTTGGTTTTAATGGACCTTAGAATGCCGGTAATGAATGGTTTTCAAATTACCCAAATAATTCGGGAATCCAGCAATAATCACGTTAAGAGCATACCCATCATTGCCTTAACGGGCGATTTTACCATTAATGATAAAATTAAATGTAATGCACTGGGAATAGATGATTATATCCTAAAACCTTATAGCCCTGATGAATTACTGACCACTTTATATAAATACAAAAAGGACATAGGGTCCAAGCCTCTATTGGCACCTAGTGAAGACCTTGCCCAACTTTCAGTAAATAAGGAAGTGTGGGAGGTTAGCTTAGCAGATATACTGGAAGAGTGTATGGGTGAAGTAGACCTATTGGAAGAGCTAATCGGCTTATTTAAACAAAATATGCTGGACTTCATCGGTAGGGCCAATGTCTATATCCCAGAAGGCAATTTCAATCGTTTGGGGTTTGCTGCCCATAAGGTAAAATCGGGACTTTCCATGATGAAGGCGGATCACCTTTATTCCCTTGTGGATAAAATTACGGTAGGCTGCAGGACCCATAGAAATCTCCCGGAAATTGGACGGTTATATGATCAATTACTATTGGCATATCCCATGGTAGAGAAAGCCATTGATAGGGAACTGATGCTCTTAAAAAGAAGGGGGAAGTAAGCGTAGAGTTTAATGGAAAGTTTGAATAAGTGAATATACCCAACATACATACCAACCTTATATGGGATTTAACGGCCTTGTTCCTGCTTATAACTATAGGATATTTGACCATCCTATTCTTTTTAAGAAACAACACACTGTTAAAGTGGAACAATAAGGAAGAAAAAAAGAAACATCTACGTGGAATAATATGTGAGCTTTTACTTTATGACCAAGGAAAGTTAAAAATGGCAGAAAGAGAGCTCATAGACCTAAAAGTGGAATTATGGAAGCTTCTAAGGCAGTCGAGAAATAAACGCATCATGTCCAAAATATTGATAGAGATGAACAACGATCTGGATGACGGGGCAAAACAGATAATCCTTAGACTTTCCAAAGAATTCGGACTTCAAATAAATGCCTTTGAAAACTTGGAAAATTTGGACAGCGGTACCAAAGGGAATATTACGGCACAGAATTATAAAACTGGCAATGTAGACAACTTACAAGATACAGAAAGAATAATGGAAGCACCCAAAATGAATCAACCATTGAAGAGCAATACCAATAAGTTGGATTCAAAAACCGATTTATTAAAAGGGGAGGAGCTAGATCTTAGCTTCGTTCCCTTGGTAATTAATAATGAGGATATAAATGACGGTAGCAGTTCGGAAGTAGAGGAAGTGCTTATGATTAGTAACGACTTGGAATTCTTAACGGAATGCCTCGGCAAGGAAAGTTTTGAAAGAAACCCTTATGAGGCAATATACGAGGAAATTTATGGGGAAAATATAATTCTCCCCCCAAACAAACCACATAGGAAGGAGGCTTCTTTTTTAAACATAGATTTCTTGCCCTTGATAATGGAAATTGAAGAAGAGGAAGAGGAACCAATTACAAACATCAATGATCTTGAAGTGGAATATGAGGTGGTCTTGGATCCGCACTTTAAAAAACAGATCAGTGATATATTAAAGTCGCATGTAGAGGGACAAAACAAGGTAGCGACCACAGAGGAAGATGATAATATATTGGATCTAGGAGAAATGTACCTTCCTGCGGCCAAATTTTACACAGATTGGGAATTTAAAAAAGTTAAATTACTACATTCCATAGCAGAAATGGGAGATATACGAGAGGTTCCCCTATTAAATGAAATGTTGGATGAAGAAGAAAATGAATCTATTGGCAATCTCATTAAAGAAATAATTTTCAGGTTCCTTTCAGAGTATCCCTTGGATATCGATGAGGAGGAGGTGAACGACAACAATCTGGTAGATTTTGGGGAACATTATGTGTTCAACCATTTATTCAACTCTTTGGGTAAGGAATCGCAACTGCTATTATTGGAAGAGATGCAGCAAATAGGGGACCTAAGTGATCTATATTTTTTGGAAACCCTTCACAATCATTCGGATAAAGCTATAAGGGAAAAGGCAAAATTGGTTTCACTTTATATGGAAGCGAAAATACCGGCCATTCCAACTAGCAGCATAGAAATCCTTTCAGGACACAACTTGGATTTAAAGAAGGAAATCAGTAAACCCCAAAAGTTGCATTTAGACCCTTCGATCACTTTTGAACTAGGAAAATCCGGCTTTATATCTACGGCATCATCCAAGAGGGAAACCCTGGAAAACGACAAGACAACATCCTTGGATCATTGCGCTACACCTCTGGATAACGAGGAGGAACCCACTGGTCACACTGACCTGTTCAACATCGATTTTGATATTACAACCTCAGAGAATATTACGTTCTACCACAATGGCAACCAAAAAAAGGAAGAAAGTTTGGAGGAATTGGAGGAAATGAAATTCCTAGACCAATTAAAGGACCTCACCAATAAAATTTTTAAGAAATAAAAGGTATTAAACCCTAGGGAAAGCTCTAGGCACCCTTTAAGAAACCGCCACAAGCTTAGGCGTATTAAACCAGAAACCCCGCCAAATAAGCGGGATTCGTTCTACTATCGTAATCCAATTGGTCCGTGGCTTTTTAAATCCGGGTCTCATTAATAAACCCATAGCAAATTGAACAATTGGAACAATCAGATTATGTGCCAATAAAAAGATTAAACTTTATGAACTCTACATTTTACAACTAAAAAACACTTTTACACAACATTTTATTGGTGAGAAAAGAGATAATAAATATGTTTACCATATAATTATTGACCCAAACAATAATAACCTAAACCAAGTCTTACTATGTTATACGACACCTACGGAGAGGAATACCTAGCATTCCTACAAGATTTAAATGAAATTTTGAGTTTAAACGAATTGGCTGAGTTGGACTACATGTAGTTCGGCCCACAATTCAGAACCTAAAAACCCCTATTAAGATGGCAAAACAAAATCCAGACAACGCAGCTTATTTAAACTTCATTGAAGATTTAAATGAAATTCTAATCGATTTCAATATTAGTAAATTAAGTTATTCTTAAACCCATAACTTTAGAAACAAAGAGGCCGAATAAATACTATTTATTCGGCCTCTTTGTTTTGGGTCAATTATCCCAAATAGGTTTTGAGTAATTTACTCCTGGAGTTGTGGCGAAGCTTTCTAATAGCTTTTTCCCTTATCTGCCTAACCCGTTCCCTTGTAAGGTCAAAAGTAAGTCCTATCTCCGCCAAGGTCATGGATTGCTGATCGCCTATGCCGTAATATAATTTAACAACATCTGCCTCCCTTTGGGAAAGTGTATCCAAAGCCCTATTGATCTCTGTATTCAAAGACTGCTGTAAAAGAAACATATCCGGTCTTGGAGATTCACCTGAACGAAGTACATCGTAAAGATTGGAGTTTTCCCCTTCCTTCAAGGGGGCATCCATGGAAACGTGTCTTCCGGAATTTTTTAAGGATTGCTTAACCTCACTAACGGACATTTCCAATTCTTTGGCTATCTCCTCTGGGGATGGTGGCCGCTGATGGGCCTGCTCTAAATATGAAAAGGTTTTTTTAATTTTATTTATGGAACCGATCTTGTTCAGCGGTAAGCGCACAACCCTGGACTGTTCCGCCAGTGCCTGTAAAATAGCCTGACGTATCCACCAAACGGCATACGATATAAATTTAAATCCCCTTGTTTCATCAAAGCGCTTGGCTGCTTTTACCAACCCTACATTTCCCTCATTGATTAAATCAGGGAGTTTCAAACCTTGATTTTGATATTGTTTGGCGACAGAAACAACGAATCTTAAATTTGCAGTTGTAAGTTTTTCCAAGGCAATTTGATCCCCATCCCTAATTTTCTGAGCCAATTCAACCTCTTCATTAGCGGTGATCAACTCTATTTTACTGATATCCTGCAGATATTTGTCTAGTGACTTTGATTCCCTATTCGTAACCTGCTTGATAATCTTTAGTTGCCTCATATATTTTTTATTTGGATTTTGAAGTGTTAATCTCTCATTATACCCTTTTTTTGTGTCTTTTCCAAAGGAAGCTGCATTACTTATACATAATTTATGAGAAGTTTATGATATTCATTGTCCAATCCAATTATTAAAATACTAATTTACCTTCTTGTGCTATTTTTTGATTTTTAAATGGGAAATTGCAATCCTTAAGTTCAAATCGAATTAATTGGGAGAATGAGTAAAAGGGCATTGGTAAAATATTTGTCGGAATTAAAAAAAAAGGAACTGGAAGAACAATTGATTGATCTATATCACAGATTTCCGGTAGTAAAGGAATATTACGATTTTGTTTTCAATCCTAAGGAAGATAAACTGGTGCAGGATGCGAAAATAAAGATCTCCAATGAATATTTTCCGTTAAAAAGAAAAAGGCCCAAGGCCAGAAGGTCCGTAGCCCAAAAATACATAAAGCACTTTGTGAAATTGGGGGTAGACCCGCATTTAACAGCCGATCTAATGTTGTACAATCTGGAAGTGGCACAATCTTTTTCCCTAGAAAAAAATGTCCCTGAGGCGTTCTACAAGAGCATGGGTAACTCCTTTAAAGAACTGGTCCAATTTATTTCCGTGAATGCCTTATTAGGCGATTTTAAGGACAGAATTGTTGCCTGTTATATATTTACCCAGGATCACCATTGGCCCAACAGGGAGGACTTCTCAAAGTCCTTGGATATTATAGACTAAGCAAATGCGAGCACCTTTTTCACTTATTTAAACGTATTTGTTATCCCCTGACCTAGGGAATTCTCCTCTTAAATGCACCCCATGAACAATTTCAATTTCATGTTTTTAACTTATAAATTTGAAACCGGCATAAAAAACTCTTAATTTTGTAAGGTTTGATTTTTCTTAATTTTAAAAAATTTCATTTCCCGTTTGGAGCTACCTAAAGAAAGTACAGAAAAGACCCTTTATGATTATCAAGAGGAAGACCTGAATACCATTTTTAAGTGTTTGGAGGAATCCCCTGACGATATGAACCTTTTATACCAATTACCTACAGGCGGAGGTAAAACGGTTGTTTTCTCGGAAATTGCCAAAAGATATATTCATAAAACCAATAAAAAGGTAGTAGTTCTTACCCATAGAATTGAATTGAGCAGCCAAACCTCCAAAATGTTGAAGGGATTTGGCGTTAAAAACAAAATTATCAATAGCGAAGTAAAGGAGTTACAGGACCAGGACCAATACATGTGTTTTGTAGCCATGGTAGAAACCCTTAACAATAGGCTTCAGGATGATAAGGTAAAGATCAATGATATTGGACTTGTCATCATTGATGAAGCACATTATAATTCCTTTAGAAAATTATTCAAATATTTTAAAAAGTCCATTATCCTTGGGGTTACCGCAACGCCCTTGAGCTCTAATATAAAACTCCCGATGAAGGACCACTATCAGAAGTTGATCGTGGGAGAATCCATATCATCGCTCATTGAAAAGAATTTTTTGGCCAAGGCCAATATGTACAATTACGACGTAAGCCTTAAAAGTTTGAAGTTAGGCATAAGCGGAGATTATACGGTAAAATCATCGGATGAGTTATATGGCAACCAGAATATGCTTACCAAATTGGTAAATGCCTATGAAGAGATTGCGAAAGGTACCAAAACCCTTATTTTCAATAATGGTATCAATACGTCTTTATACGTTTTGGACACCTTTAAAAAGGCAGGGTACAACATTCGGCACTTAGATAATAAGAACAGTGCTTCCGAGCGAAAGGAAATTTTAAAATGGTTTTCAAAAACCCCTGATGCCATACTCACCTCTGTAAGTATATTGACCACCGGATTTGACGAACCCACAGTGGAAACCATTATTTTAAATAGGGCTACCAAATCCTTGACCCTTTATTTTCAGATGATAGGAAGGGGTTCCAGGATATTGCCCAATAAGAGTGAGTTTACAGTGGTAGATCTAGGGAACAATGTAGCCCGATTTGGACTTTGGAACGCTCCCATAGATTGGCAGGAAATTTTTCATTTCCCTGATTTCTTTTTGGAAAGCATAAAAAATGATGAAGAAATAGAGCGGGAATTTGTGTACGAGATGCCGGCCGACCTGAAGGCGCTATTCAGCAAGTCCAAAAATATCGAATTTGACATCAAGGCAGAGTACAAAAAAGTTTTTGCCCAGGGACTTAAATCCAAAACCGTACTGGAGAACAGTATTGAACAGCATGCCACCATATGCGTAGAAAATAGTGACGATGTATTTGACGCCCGTATCCTGGCCAAAAAATTAAAGGAAGAGATCGCTTATCGCGTACGCCAGTATTCCTATTGTATAATGAACAATACCAAAAACTACAAGGAATGGTTGGAGGAAGATTATGAGCGGAAACTACGTTCCAAAATTTCCCAGAAATTCGCCAAGCGTTTATAGAACAAATGTTCCCGCAAATGGACAAAAAAATGTTGATCATTGGCTATGTATGGCCAGAGCCCAATACAACGGCTGCTGGTGGAAGAATGCTGCAATTGATCCACTTCTTTTTGGAACAGGAATACCAGATAACCTTTGCGAGTACTGCGGCAGAAAGTGAATATTCCTATGACCTGTCGAGCATTGGGGTAAGTAAACAACCCATTTTACTCAATCAATCCAGTTTTGATACTTTTTTAAAGGATTTAGATCCGGACATTGTAGTCTTTGATCGTTTTATGACCGAAGAACAATTTGGATGGCGTGTTGTGAAAAATACTCCAAATGCCCTGCGTATTTTGGATACCGAAGATTTACACTCGCTTAGGATTGCCAGACAATTGGCGTACAAAAAAGCCATTCCCTTTACGGAACAATTTTGGTTGGACCAGGACCAGACAAAAAGGGAAATGGCCAGTATTTACAGATGCGATCTTAGTTTGATCATTTCCCTACATGAAATGGAGCTTCTGACCAAGACCATTAAAATAGATAAAAGCTTACTATTGCACTTACCCATGATGTATGATGCAATAAATGGGGAAGAACAGAATAGTTGGCTCCATTTTGAACAGAAAAAGGATTTTGTCTGTATCGGCAATGGGAAACATGCACCCAATATAGACGCAGTGCAGACCCTTAAAAAAGAGATTTGGCCATTGATCCGTAAGGAATTGCCCCTTGCCAACTTATTTATCTACGGAGCTTATATGCCAGAAAGCATTAAACAATTGAACAGTCCAAAACAAGGGTTTCACATTATGGGACATGCCAATGATGCGCGTGAGGTTATATCCCATGCCAGATTGAATCTTGCGCCCATTAACTTTGGGGCGGGAATAAAAGGCAAACTGCTCAGTGGCATGGTATGCGGCACTCCCAGTATTACGACGAAAATTGGCGCAGAAGGCATCTGCGAAAACTTACCCTGGAACGGAATTATTGCCAATGATGCGGAGACTTTTGCAAAGGCCGCCGTTCTCCTTTATCAAAATGAAGATGAGTGGTCCATTGCCAGACAGAATGGAACAGCCATTATTAATAGTATTTACAACAAGGCTGTTTTGCAACAAAGATTAAAGAATAAAATAGAGCTACTTGCCAAGAATTTAGAAGGGCACAGATCCTGTAATTTTATAGGCAGCATGCTCTTGCACCATACCTTGGCCAGCACCAAATTTATGTCCAAATGGATCGAGGAAAAAAACAGCAATCCATAATTGGAAAAAAACATTGGTCGAAGTTTACCAAAATAAAGAGTATTATCTTTGATAACTGTTAAACCATTTTTGAAATGCAGAAAAAAATTGATTGGAAAGTAGCTAAGGAATTTGAGGATATCACCTACAAGAAATGTGGTGGCGTTGCTAGAATTGCCTTTAACAGGCCCAACGTTAGAAATGCCTTTAGGCCCAAGACCACAAGTGAACTATACCAGGCGTTTTATGACGCCCAGGAGGATACCAGCATAGGAGTGGTTTTACTTTCTGCCGAAGGTCCGTCTACGAAGGATGGAGTATATTCCTTTTGCAGTGGTGGCGATCAAAAGGCCAGAGGGCATAAGGGCTATGTAGGGGAAGACGGAATGCACCGCTTAAATATTTTGGAAGTACAGCGCCTAATCAGGTTTATGCCAAAAGTGGTGATTGCAGTGGTACCCGGATGGGCCGTTGGGGGAGGCCATAGTTTGCATGTGGTCTGCGATCTAACCTTGGCCAGTAAGGAACACGCCATCTTTAAACAAACGGATGCCGACGTAACCAGTTTTGATGGTGGATACGGGTCTGCCTACCTGGCCAAGATGGTGGGACAAAAAAAGGCGAGGGAGATATTTTTCCTCGGCAGGAATTATTCTGCCCAGGATGCACTGGAAATGGGAATGGTAAATGCAGTTATTCCCCATGAGGAACTGGAAGATACAGCTTATGATTGGGCCCAGGAAATACTTGAAAAATCGCCAACCTCCATTAAGATGCTAAAGTTCGCCATGAACCTTACGGACGACGGTATGGTAGGACAACAGGTATTTGCGGGTGAAGCAACAAGATTGGCCTATATGACGGAGGAAGCAAAGGAAGGAAGGAATGCCTTTTTAGAAAAGCGAAAACCAAATTTTGGCAAGAACAATTGGATTCCTTAACTATTTATACTTTATAGTTTCCAAAACCTTAGAAACTAAAAAGAGCCTTGTCTTTTGGATCAAGGCTCTTTTACGAGAACACTATATGAAAATGAAAAAATTATTACTTCGTTTTTATTACACTGCTAAAGTAGGGTAGAAGGCCTTATTGGGAAAACTATTGTTGTGAAGTGATCAAAAGTTGTGGTTAGGCTAGGAAAACTTGTTATGTACCAATTACAGAGAATTAAAATTGGAATAGTTAATACAAAAATATGGCATTTAAAAAAATACAGGAACAGTTAAGAGAAGTGTTGGAAGTACAAGGAATAAAAGATCCGCTTCCATTTCAAAAGGCAATCCTTTCAAAAATAAAAGGGGGGTCAAGTGTTTTTGGTATAGCCCCTGAAGGTGCCGGTAAAACTACCTCCATTATAATTAGTACGCTTCAAAAATTAAATTGTGCTGCCTTTGAAGAGGCTCCAAGAGCCTTGATCTTCGTTAAGGACAAAGAAGCGGCATTGGCCCTTCAAAGTGAATTTGAACGCTTTACAAGAAGAATGGATCTGCGCATTTACCCAGTTTATGAAGAACACAATATAGAAGCCCAGAGAAATGAAATTTTCGAGGGAGTGGATATTGTTATTGCCACACCAAAAAGATTGAGCAAGATCTTTTACCTCAACGGTATCAATCTAGGGAAACTAAAGTTATTTATTGTGGACGACGCTGAATTCTTGTCCAAAGCCAGCCCTTTTTCCGATGTTATCCGAATCCCTGAGAGCTTGGACAGGTGTCAGTATGCCATTTTTTCCACAAAGTTCGATCACCGCATGGAGCGGATGCAGGAATTGTTTATGGCCAATGCACAGATAGTTGAAGTAGGGGAGTGATCCAATGTAACAATGTATTAGTACAACAATTGTTCCATATTTAATAGCAATCCAAAAAGGCCTGTAACTAAAAAGAGCCTTATCCTTTGGGACAAAGCTCTTTTACGAGAACACTATATGAAAATGAAAAAATTATTAATTCGTTTTTTATTACACTGCTAAAGTATAATGCTTGTACAGTTGTAAGAAATTAATGTTGGGAAATAGGTCATTTATGTGGTGAAAGGGGCAAATTGTGATATTTTGAAAAATTACCGACTTCAAAAAACAGGGTTCTACTGCTTTAAATGGATACCAATAAATCAAATTTTAGCTGGTAATAGATTCCTAAATACATGGATTGGGCCTCATTCCAAATCCTTGTAGCCATAATGACCGTATTGAAAATCCGCCAAATAATTCAACTTTACCAAAGGTTTTATAATTACAAGCAAACACTTTTTACTATCTTTAATACTCGCTATTTCCCGATTGGATTTCATCATAACAGGTTGATTTATCAAACAAGTATGAAAAATTGGTTGACGTTTTTAGTTTTATTGTTTGTATTACCATTTCACTCCCAAACTTCTGAAAATACAATTTCGGGAAGGGTGACCGATGTATGGGAAACTCCCATTCCAAATGTAAATATTTTGCTAAAAGGTACTCAACGTGGAACACAAACAGATGAAGGAGGATGGTTCTCCCTAAATGCACAAGCCAATGAAGTCTTAATATTCTCTTCCCTAGGATATGGTAGTTATGAACTTGTTGTTACCCAAACTGAAGAGATACTGAAAATTGTCTTATCACCAATGGCAACTGAGTTGGATGAAGTAACCTTAAAGAAAAGGAAACGAAAAACCCAAAAAGACATTTTGGCCGAATTCCCCGAAAACACAAATCTGGTAAAGACCTCAAGAGGTGTTTTAAACAAAGACCGTTCTTCATCATCTTTTCAGGTTATCAGCGGTAAGGATTTGGTGGCAACAGGACCTGATTTTTTAACTTCTTTGTTAACCTATAGCCCTAGTATGAGGGTTGTGCGAGTGCCTGAGGTAAGGGTTTATTTGCGTAGAATAGCTTATTCCATGTATGATTCCGTCAGGGCACCTCCGAAGGCCATTTTTGATGTGGACGGATTCATCCATGAAACCGCACCTACGTATCTATCATCACATGATATAGACCGTATTGCAATTCTGGAGCGTAATGCTGCGATTTCGAGATATGGGCCAATGGGAGTTGGAGGGGTTATTGTAATCAATACCAAGGCCACTACCCAAGTGGACTACAGTGAACTTGATAAAAAGTATGATAATTCCGCTTTAAGGGACAGTCTAAATGAATTGTTTATAGACCAAAGTAGGAATGTGCCAATACCACCTGATTAAATGGAAGCTTTTTGGAAGATTTCCTCATAAATTAGTAAGTGCTTATTTTAACGAAGCAAAATTGTCAATATTTAATTTTGTTTTTATCCGGTTGTTCCATTTAACCAAACCTTCATAGTCACTACCATTACGTGTTTCCTTTTCCATTTTTTTCACTTCTGTTGAAGCTCCCTTGTACATTTCATCATAAATTAATTTTGCCTTATCAAAGGTCGTATTCTCCGTAATCCGGGAAGCGGCCAATTGTCTATAAACCTCATAAATATCAAAAATGATATTGAAATAGACCAGCTTATTTTTTGTACGCTCATAGCTGAATTGAGAGGAATCTATATCCAACAGAGTTCGGCTCACTATTTTTGTAATCCCATTTTCACCTTTATAACTATCCACCATATAACAGATATTGATATTGTCTTTGTCATTTCGGAAAGTCTTAGTTTGCAGATGTTGAAACGGTGTATCGTAGGCTTTGCCAGTTAACTCCCTTAATCCTCGATTATAACCCATTGTGTCGCTCTCATATTCTTCGGTAGTTAAACTATGTAAATGTCCCCAATTAAGCCTACGACCTTGCAACCATGAAAGCACCGTAGGTCTTGTAAATTTTAGATCATCCAATGGGATGTAATTATTAAAATTAATCAGGAATCCATTTTTTTTCATGAAGTCCATCGACTTATTTTCATTGATACTTTTGGGAAATTGGTAGTTGGTCTCCCAAAAATCATCGGATGCCTGCAAGGCAATCATTTTGTCATAATCATTGTTAAAAGGGATTGTCTTTGTAAAATAGGGATCTTCAAAAAATGTGTCATAATCAAAGAAATATAAAAAAGTGCGGGAATCAATGATTTCCGAAACATAATTGGATCTGTAACCCATCTGAAAGTTAAGTTCCACATACTGGATCTTTTCAGGATCAATAGGGTTAAAAACAATGGCGAGCTGAATTTCCTTTGGGGTCAGCACCACATCTGGGTTGATGGAAGCCAATGCATTTGTTATAGGATCAACAGCCAAAAGTTCTATTTTTTTGATCATCAACAATTCAGGGTCTACTAACATTTTACCATTAAACAATCTACCATTTGCTACTTTGGGGGAAAACGAAATGGATACTTCCTCCTTGCTACAGCTGATGCAATCATCAATTTTTACATCGTATATTCTTTCAATCGCATTAAAGCTCAAATTCCCTGGATAATCGGGCAATATTTGTTTGGAGGCCCCAAAAAGTTGAAAGTCACTCAAAATTTTGGTATTGTCCAGACTATAGAAGGGGAATGATCTGTTTTGGCCAAACCGACCACTTTTGACCCTAAGGTCCAAGATTCCCTCTGCTAAATTTTGCTCGCCGTTGTAGAAGCCCTCTACATGCTCTATCGGAATATTTCTTGTGGAGGAAATCATGGTTAAAAAGGCCTTGCTGACCGTTGTATTTGTGCTCTTTCGGTACACTTCTATTATCCTGGCCAATAGCTTATATGGGTACACCTCGTCTTTGCCGGCAGTCAGCACAACTTCGTCCAAAACGGAAACATCCATTTCCAATTTAAGTTTGAATTCCTTCTCAAAATAGGATACTACTGTTTTTATCGTTTTAAACCCTAAGTGCCTTACTTCTATAGAATCTTTAGAGAAAATACTATCTACTGCAAACTTTCCATCCTCATTTGTTATAGTAGAATGTGCCTTAGTGCCGTAAATCCTTATAGTACAATAGGGTAGTGGATCATCGGACATCCCATCGTAAATAAAGCCTTCTATTTTAGACTGCGCCAAACTTGTTGTACCAGTAATAATTATCAAAAGGAAAATGATTTTTTTCATACCGCCTATTTCTTCCTTAAAAGAATTCTCACCCTAAGTTAATCGTTTTATTTTTAATACGTTACGTGATTGGAGGTTTCTTACTTCTCCTTTTTTAAAAGGAATTTGCACTAATTTTTGTTATGATGAATGTAACTCTAATTACCTTATTCGAAATAAATTAATAGTATAAAACGACCACACTGCTATGAGATAAAATTATAGATTCCATGAAAGTACCGGATGGTTTCAACCTAATAATTGCCACTCAAACGGTAAATCGTCTACTTTAATGGACCGATAATATCTAAGTTTTGAAAGTGATTATCAAAGATTCCACTTATTCCTAAATAAAGGGTTAAATTTATTCCTCTCAAGTTTCTAATTTGGGAATGAAATGTATATAAGTGAATATTGTGTTTCAAAAAGAAAATACAGGAATAAAGTATGCATCGGCCCCATAAAAGGCTAGTGCCAACCATTTAGTTGGTTTACAGGTATATGGTATTAATAGGACCAGCTTGGATCCGCACTTAAATTATTCAGATATATGGAAGATTTCGAATTATTTGAACCTAAGAGTTGGCTGGAACTACAAGCATATTTATTCAATGAAAAAGACGATAAGATCGATAGGTTTCGTTCTCCGTATGCCTACAGAGGCGTCTATAATGCCCAATTTGGATTAGAGACCAGTCTGCAAAGATTGGGAAGAATACCTTCTAAAGTTGAAGGTACTATGATCAGAAACTTTAAGAAGTACTCGCCTATCAACACCTTGATCGATGATTACAACAACCTTTGGAACTGGATCTCCTTGGGACAACACCACGGACTTCCAACAAGGCTAATTGACTGGACCCACTCTCCAAATGTTGCATTACATTTTTTAACAGAGGATATGGGCACTTATCATTTGGATGGAGCCATCTGGATGGTAAATTATGTAGCGTTAAGAGAGCATCTACCGGATGAGCTCAAAACCCCCATTTTAAGCAAGGATATTTTCTATTTTAGTTCAATGGAGCTTAAACAAACCATAGGTAATTCCATAGAGGAACTATATGATTTTTCAAGTCGGAACGCCAATACAATGATATTTTTCGAGCCACCTTCCCTTGATGATCGTATAATTAACCAATTTGCACTTTTTTCGTTCATGCTAGATCCAGATTCCAGTCCATTGGAATGGCTTAAAAACCATCCCAAATATTTAAAAAAGGTCATTATTCCATCAGGATTAAAGTGGGAAATAAGGGATAAGTTAGATCAGGCAAACATTAATGAAAGAATAATTTATCCCGGCTTGGAGGGAATTTCCAAATGGCTAAAAAGATGGTATAGCGATAAAAACAAAATCAAGTAATTTTTAACTACTTAGTACCAAACCCTCTATATTATGGGTTTATTAAACTAAAAAATTGAAGTGAATAATTTTATAAGCAAATTGAGTGCTAAGGGCAGGCAACTAATACTATGGTCAGTTTTGCCTGGAATTCTTTTTACTTTGGTTACCTGCAAGGAAAAAGTTGTGGATGACGGTTATATCTGGAAAAGACTTAGGGTAACGGCCACCGCATATAATTCCTTTCCCTCACAAACCTCCAAAATCCATCCGGGAATTACCGCCTGGGGCGATTCCTTACAACCGGGTATGAAAATAATTGCCGTGTCCAAAGACCTGATTCCCTTGGGATTGGATTACAATACCCAAGTAAAAATTAAAGGGGATACCAGTATTTATCTGGTGAAGGATAAAATGCATTCCAAATGGAAAAATAGGATCGACATCTATATGGGGGAGGACAAGGAGAAAGCTTTGAAATGGGGACGTAAAAAAATAACTATCCACTATAGAGTAAAAAGGGATTCCACGGAAACAAAATGATATTGTATCTTTATCTCCTAAGTTTATATGCTAAAAAAACAATGAAGAAGATAGTTCTTTTGGGTTCCCTTTTTATGACCATTTCATGCTCCATACAACGTGAAATAATTGACAAACCCATTATTTTTGACGAAGAGCGAAAAGATCTCACATTGAAATATATGTCGGAACATTACGGCCTTATCCAAGACGAACCCCTTATAGTGCCCAAGATGGTGGTATTGCACTGGACCGTAATCCCTACCCTTGAAAAATCGTACCAAGCCTTTGAGTTGCCTTCTTTGCCAGATTGGAGGCCTGAGATTAGCTCGGCCAGTGGTTTAAATGTATCTTCCCAATTTCTTGTAGATCAAGACGGTACAATTTATAGGTTAATGCCGGAAACCACTATGGCCAGACACGTAATAGGTCTAAACCATTGCGCCATTGGTATTGAAAATGTTGGAGGAACCGGGGATACCAAACTCACCAGGGCACAATTAAGATCCAATAAATGGTTGGTAAAATATTTAAAATCCAAATACGATATAGATTACTTGATAGGTCACTATGAATATACCCTTTTTGAAGATCACGAATTGTGGCTGGAGAAAGATCAGGGTTATAGGACCGTAAAGACCGACCCCGGTGAAAAATTTTTAAAAAGAGTAAAAAGAGCTACCAAAAAACTTAATTTTAAACCTACACCAGTTACAAAATAACAATATGACATCACATAAATTAACCCTTATCATTTGTTTACTAATGGTATTTTCGGGCTTTGGGCAGGAAAAGGATTTTACTTCCAACTTGTACTCGACCTACGGAAAATACAAAGAGGCTACTCTGGATAAAAGAAGAATAAAACATACTGATATTCAGCCACTTATTAATAAATTATCTACCAACCCCAAGTTTAAGGTAACGGTTGTTGGTAAATCCATCGAAGGGCGTAACCTTTCCCTAATAAGTATTGGAACAGGTGCTACCGATGTTTTTCTATGGTCACAAATGCACGGGGACGAGCCCACGGCCACCCAAGCTATATTTGATATTTTCAATTTTTTAACCAGTGGCGATTTCAAAAACGAAAAGGAAAACATTTTAAAGAATTTAAAGTTGCACTTCTTGCCTATGCTCAATCCGGATGGGGCAGAAGTATATCAGAGAAGAAATACCTTGGGAATAGATATCAATAGGGATGCGCTTTCCTTACAATCTCCCGAGGGAAGGACCTTAAAAAGGGTAAGGGACAGTTTGGATGCGGATTTCGGTTTTAATCTTCACGACCAGAGCACTTATTACAACGCGGAAAGAACAGATAAGCCCGCCACCATCTCCTATTTGGCACCGGCCTTTAATTATGAAAAGGATATCAATGAAGTGCGCGCCAATGCTATGAAGGTTATCGTTTATATGAATCAAATAATTCAGAAATATGCCCCAGGACAGGTAGGGCGCTATAATGACGATTTTGAGCCCAGGGCCTTTGGCGACAACATTCAAAAATGGGGCACAAGTGCCATTTTAATAGAATCTGGCGGTTATAAAAGTGATCCGGAAAAACAGGAAATTAGAAAATTGAATTATGTTTCCATTCTATCCGCCATATATAGTATCGCCAAAGGCAACTATAAAAACATTCCAATTTCGGACTACGATAAAATCCCCGAAAATGATCGAAAACTTTTCGATCTAAAACTCAACAACCTCACATACAACTTGTTGGGCAAGAATTATACTTTGGATGTAGGCATACACCAATTGGAAGTTGATGACCCCTCACATAGCACGTATTATAACAGCAGCAGGGTAGTGGACCAGGGTGACCTATCCACCTACTATGGTTATGAAACCTTGGAAGGAAAAGGATACTCTATGGTAGGTGGAAAGGTATACCCAAAAATCCTACCTTCTATAAAAGAAGTGTCACAATTGAAGGCTTTGGATCTTCTAAGATCGGGCTTCACCTACGTTCGGGTGGAGAACATTCCTAAGAGCGAAAATTATGTATCCTTTCCTATTAACGTTATTGGAAAGGACTATAAGGTTCCGGAATTTAAAATGAGGGTAGGTGTCATTCCTAACTTTATTTTGGAAGATAAGGGCAAACCACGTTATGCCGTTATCAATGGATTTCTGATCGACCTAAAGTCGGGGGAAGGGAATTTTAAAAATGCATTGATCTTGCGATAGGATTAATATCCAAAAGAAATACGCATGTTATCCCCATAGGCAAGTATCCAGTAGAGCATTATAAAAAGTATGCTTACAATACAGGTGAAAATAGTTATGGCAAGGCCCTTAAACCCAGTGGATAGCTCACTGATAGCGCTATACTTAAAGATGTCGTTGATTACAACCATGATATTCTTTTTTTAAGTGATACAAAATTTAGTTTTTAGCATACATTATGAACATAGGTTGATAAGGGTTGTTATAAGTAAAACAATTATCTAGCCAAAAACCCTACCTTCCGCTGTATTTTTTTTCGATTTAACTTCTTGGAAGGCCTACACATCCCTATTTTATCTGGAAACCTTATATGGGACAGATTATTTCTTGGTTAATTTAACCTTATGTAACAATTTCCACTGAAGAAATTACTTAGTTTTGGTTAAATTGGTCTAGCCCATTTTAATTCTGTAAAAAAAATTAAATGGCAATACCGTTTTGAACACCGCAAATTTTAATATCGATAGTCTTATAAATCAATTTCAATGCTTAAATCCAATCGCTTTTTTTTAATGCTGTTTTTACTGTCCCTTCAAATCGTATTGGGACAGAAAACAAATTCGTTTAAAATACATTCCCATAATGATTATCTGCAAACTGCACCGTTTTGGGATGCCTATGCACATGGGGCAAACTCCATTGAGGTAGATGTATTTCTAAAAAATGGCACCTTATATGCCACCCATGACGAGGTAGATATTATTCCAAGCCATACCATTGAAAGCCTGTATTTGGAACCATTGAAAAAGGTGATGGAATTACAATTGGGGAAGGGCCAGGAATTGCAACTTCTAATAGATATCAAATCGGAAACCTACGCGACCCTGGCGAAGATAGTGACTGTTTTGGAAAAATATCCCAGCATTATCCAGAATCCCAATATCACCATGGTGATATCCGGAAATAGACCTAAGCCGGAAGAATACAAGAATTATCCGAAGTTTACAATGTTCGACTATCAGAGTTTGGACGATATCCCAAAGGGGGATGCTTGGGAAAAAGTAGCGTTGATAAGCCTTCCTTTTTATAAGTTTTCAAGATGGAACGGAAAAGGAAGATTAACTGCCGAGGATCTGCAAAGGGTAAAATCGACCATAGACAAAGCCCACTCCTATAACAGACCCTTCCGTTTTTGGGCCACCCCGGACTCCAAGACCGCATGGAAAGCCTTGCATGATCTTGGAGTGGACTATATAAATACGGATATGGCGGACAAAGCATCGGTATATTTGCAAACATTGGGGAGTAGGGTATATTACAACAAGGCCAAATCCAATGTATACAAGCCTACCTACAAGTCCGACCAAACTGAAAAGGCTGTTAAAAATGTAATATTGCTCATTGGCGATGGCAATGGACTCACCCAAATTTCTTCCTCGGTTTTGGCCAATGGCGGTAGCCTTACCCTGACCCAGTTGAAAAGTA
Organism: Arenibacter algicola; assembly: GCF_018860365.1. Taxonomy (GTDB): domain Bacteria; phylum Bacteroidota; class Bacteroidia; order Flavobacteriales; family Flavobacteriaceae; genus Arenibacter; species Arenibacter algicola_B. Next base: position 283,479 of record NZ_JAHKPO010000014.1, on the reverse strand, counting down.
TAGGCTTTATTAAAACCCAGTCCTCGGACGATTTTACAACCGATTCGGCTGCTGCAGGCACTGCTTTGGCCACTGGGACAAAAACCTACAACAGGTCTATTGGAATGGCCTCTAATGGGCAACCCCTTGTAAATATTACCGAATTGCTGGATCAACATCAATTTGTGACCGGCTGTATCACCACCGATAAAATTGTGGGAGCTACCCCAAGTTCTTTCTATGCCCACCAAAAAGACAGGGACGATATTGATGGTATTGCCAAAGATCTACTGAAGAGTAAGCTCTCACTGTTTGTTGGGGGAGGGGAATCCAGTTTTAACACAGCGGATTTTCAAGGGAACAGTTTTTCAATTTTAAAGGAGGTTGATGAACTGGGAGCCAGCAAGAAAGACAAAATAGGATTGTTCATTGCGGAGAATGACGTTCCCAGTTTTTTGGAGGGCAGGGGTAATTTACTGGCCGAAGCCACTAAAAATGGGCTTCAATTCTTAAGCGCCAAGAAAAAACCATTTTTTTTAATGGTGGAAGCGGCACAAATAGACTCGTACGGACATAAGAACGAAGTAGCGGGTATAGTCACGGAGGGGATAGATTTTGACGTAGCCATAGCGGAGGCCATAAAATTCGCTGATAAAACAGGAAATACTTTGGTGGTCATAACAGCAGATCATGAAACCTCCGGATTTACCATGCCACAGGGGAATATGGAAATGAGCATGGTGGAGGGCGACTTCACAACCGATGACCATACTGCTACCATGGTTCCTATTTTTGCCTACGGACCCCATTCACAGGAGTTCCAAGGTGTTTATGAAAACAATGAGGTTTTTCATAAGATTTTAAAGGTGCTCAACATAAAGGAATCCCGGAAATAAAATAAGCTAATCTAAAATTCCCGAAACCCGCGGAATAAAAAAACCCCGATGCGTGCATCGGGGTTTTTAGTTAAAACAATAATTATAGTAATGGTAGTGTTTCTATAATGACTCGGCATCCAAAAGGGCAAAAAACTTATCCAAATTTGGAATAATTACAATTCTGGTACGTCTGTTTATGGCCATATTCTCCTTGCTATTGTTCTCAACCAAAGGTAAATAGCTACTTCTTCCCGCAGCGATCAGATTAGCAGGATCAACATTGTATTTGTTCTGCAAAAGACGAACTATGGATGTAGCTCTTTTAACACTTAGATCCCAGTTATCCTGAAACATTTCGGTGCTGATGGTTCTGGAATCGGTATGCCCTTCAACCATAACTTCCATGCTAGGCTCTGAGTTGATCACTTCAGCCAATTTGGCCAATATGGTGTTCGCTTTATTACTTACCCTGTAACTCCCGGAATTAAACAATAATTTATCCGAAATATTGATCATCACAACAGTTTTGTTGATATCTACAATAACATCATCGTCCTCATCAGAAATGGATTTCTTCAAATTGTAAGAAATGGCAAGGTTCATGGAATCTTCCAAGGTCTGGGCCTTGGCCAATTCACTGGGGTCTATTTTTGCCAAAGTAGCCCTCATTTTTTCTTTTGTATTGTTGCTCATTACAGCAACATCACCAATAGAAGTATATTGTGAATCATTTATTTCCTGTAGGGAATTTATTTTTTCATTGTATTCTGCAACCCTTGCCTCAATTTTGGAGACTTTGGATTCCAATTCCTCTTTCTCTACTTGGGTTTTTGTCAACATACTTTTGGTATTGGACAAGTCCCCTTCAAGGGCTACATATTTTTTCTTAGATACACAGGAGGCTAAAACTACCATTCCCATCAAACCAACTAACGTTACTTTTCTCATTTCTTTATTGTTAAAAATTTACAAATAGTTTTCTGTAAGGTTATACGGTCATTTAGCAGAAAAAGACGTTTCGCCCTGAATAAATTTTAACAAAAAAAAAGAGCATCAAATCAATTTGATGCTCTAATTGCATGATTTAAAGAAGTTTAACCAAGATTATTCACAACCTCCGGTAAACCCTTTTGCGTTAAATTTAGTTTGTACCGCACCCTGTCTGTTCCCTTCCTTCACTTGAATGGCAAGGTTATTTTCACCACTTCCATCACGTTTTGGACTACAGTATTCAAAAAGATAAAAACTATTGGCCTGCTCCGAAACCCTGAAGGAAATATCGTTAAATGTTGTTTCCAACTGCTCTTTATTCCCAGCAAACACGCTAAAGGTCTTTCCAATTTTCCCTAAAACATCGGTATCGATTTCAGCTCCCAACCCAATACTGAAGAAGGCAATGTTCTTATTGGCATTGTCCACCTTCTTCAAGGCTGCAGTTTGTGTATAACGGGAAGCCTGATCGGTACCATCGGTAAAGATAACCACCGAAGCAGCGCCAATACGGTCATTGGTAGTACTTGCTGCCAATAACTTTTCTGCCTTGTCCGTAGCTTTGATCACCGCACCGTATAGATCGGTAGAAGGATCTTTACTAATATTGGCATTAATCCCGTCAATAGAAGTTAAAAGTTGCTGTTTTACATGGGTCAATTCGTTTAGTACATGTAACTTATCCTCCCCATCAAACCAATAAATGGCCATTTTAAAGGATTCGGTATCAGATTCCGGCATAACATTGTTTACGAAACTTGCGGAAGCCGTTTTTAATTCTTCCATACTACTGCTCAGAACACTGTTACTTAAATCCAGCACCAAAATAGTGTTGTTATTAAAAATTTGTGAATTGGGGGAAATCCTGGCAAAGGATTCCGTAGTAGAAATGGTACTGAAACACTCATCATTTCTACCTTGCTCATAAATGGTAAACTGACTTGCCTTTAGTCCTGGGACCGGATCACCGTCCGTATCGGACACCTTGAAAAATATGGATACCTTCCCTGGCAGGGTGGTGTATTGATCCTGAATGGACAATACCAATTCGCCATCCCCTAAATTTAAACAGTCGTCCACCGGTTTTCCTAAACCTAGATCGCCGCCGCCATTTACGCCGAATTCCACATCGTCATCCGCATTTCCACAGGATACAAATAAGGCCATACTGAAACAGATAGCCACCAACTTAGTATATAATTTCATTTTCATAATTTTTAATGTTCACCTAGCAGAACGTTCAAAACTATTTAAAATTATAATTCAATTAAAAATTGGTGTTAATATTTGTTAAAGACTTTATTCACATTTTTTAGAGGCTTACATAGGAGGCGTTCTAAAATACATTAATAATGGTATTTATTATTGATGGGGGCTATCGCAACAAATTTATAGACTTGTTAAATTAGGCTGCCGTACTCCTATGCTGCATACCATTTTATATGCACTAAAAAACGTAAGAAAAAAATGAAAATTTTTACCCTTATGCACGACCAATGCTAAATTTTTGTATTTTACATATCCCTTCGGAAGATAATGCTTGGGCTTGTTATGAATATACACTACTGTGCAGATTATGAAGGCATGAGCCAAATGGCTTTTGATATCCTATTGACCAATTTAAAAGCAAAACCACAGCAATTGATCTGTACGGCTACAGGTAATTCGCCAGAAAGGCTTTATGAAAAATTGGCGGAATCCTACAAAGGCGCTCCTAAGATTTTTAAGGAAATAAAAATTATAAAACTGGATGAATGGGGAGGAACCAATGGAGATTATCCAAATACCAGCGATTATTATCTTCAAAAGAAACTCTTGGAACCTTTACAAATTTCAAAAAGCAATTATTTGTCTTTTGACAGTAGCCCAACGGATGCAAAAAAGGAATGCTATCGTATGGAAAATGAAATTCAGGAACACGGTCCAATAGATATCTGTATCCTTGGCCTGGGAAAGAATGGGCATTTAGGATTTAACGAACCTTCAAAAACCCTGTATCCTGATTGCCATATTGCAGATTTAAGTGAGTCTTCCTTAAAGCATCCCATGGCCAATAAAATGAAGACCAAACCCACATATGGCCTTACCTTGGGCATGGCCAATATTCTAAAATCAAAAAAAATTATTCTGCTGGTAACCGGACCGAGCAAGAAAAAAGCCATAAAAAAATTGTTGAGCAGGGAAATAACAACTTCCTTACCTGCATCCTTTTTATGGTTGCACCCTAATGTGGATTGCTTTTTGGATAGAAGTTCACTTTAGATCAAGTTAATTCTATGTATGCCAATTTCTTCCTAGAATTTATTGGTTAGACTCCAAAACAAAAGGAACTGATAGGAGGGAAGTACCTCCTTAACAAACTGTTAAAGTGACCCATCTTTTCCTTAAATTTGGTAACTTGTAGAGTATTAATTTTATCAACTTAAAAACATCAACTATGCCAAAATACGATATTAATGTAAACGGAGTTTCCAAAAGTGTAGATGTTGCGGAAGACACCCCATTATTATGGGTGCTACGTGATCATTTGGATTTGGTAGGAACAAAGTATGGTTGTGGTATCGCCCAATGTGGTGCCTGCACGGTTCATTTGAACGGCAACGCGGTAAGAAGTTGTTCTTTGCCTGTTGCTTCGGTAGCCGGACAGCATATTACTACCATTGAAGGACTCTCCGAAAATGGCGACCACCCTGTGCAACTAGCCTGGAAAGAAGTAGATGTTCCCCAATGCGGTTATTGTCAGGCCGGTCAAATAATGACCGCCTCCGCTTTCCTGGACAAAAATCCAGATCCAACATCGGAAGAAATAAAAACAGCCATGCACGGTAACATATGCAGATGTGCTTCCTACACTAGAATTCATAGGGCTGTGGAAATTGCCGCTACCAAAATAGGGTAGGTCTATTCCTTTTGGGAAATATAGGCTACACTATTTACTTACCTCAAAAAATTAAATCCTCGGAATATTGAGGACTAAAAAACTAAAAAAATTATGTCGACATCATCAATAACATTTAACAGACGGGCGTTCATTAGAACATCATCACTAGCTAGTGGCGGACTCCTCATAGGCTTTAATCTTTTTACAGCCTGTAAACCTAAGGTGCAACCCCCAGTAGATATTTCCAAATTAAATTTTAATGATTTCAATGCCTTTATAAAAATTGCCGATAATGGTGCAGTAACCATTTTTTCACCCAATCCTGAAATAGGGCAGGGTGTTAAAACGGCCATGCCCATGTTGATTGCAGAAGAATTGGACGTAGCTTGGAACAATGTATATGTGCAACAGGGAATTTTGGACACCGAGAATTATACCCGCCAGCTTGCCGGAGGAAGTCAGTCTATCCGACTAGGATGGGAGCCTTTGCGACAAACTGGGGCTACGGCCAGACAAATGCTGGTTAATGCCGCTGCCGCCAAATGGGGTGTAGATCCATCGGAATGCACTACCTCGGAAGGGGTAATCACCAATGCCAAAGGGGAAACTTTGGGTTATGGCGATGTGGTTAGGGAAGCCGCAGCCTTGGAGGTTCCGGAAAACGTAATACTTAAGGAACCCAAGGATTTTAAAGTTATCGGGACCGACGCACCCAATGTGGATATTGACAAAATAATTACCGGAAAACCACTTTTCGGTTTGGACTATAAAGTAGAGGGTATGGTATATGCCAGTGTCTTGCGACCTCCTGCCTTTGGTAAAGTATTGGACTCCTATGACGATGCCAAAGCCAAGGCTATGCCCGGTGTTTTGGATGTAATTAGAATAGGGGAGAAGGCCAAGGAACTCTCAAAAGAAGGGGTAGGCAACTGGACAGTAGCTATGGGCAAAAGTGATAAGGTGGTGGTCATAGCCAAAACTACTTGGGAGGCCATGAAAGCAAAAGAAGCCATATCCGCTACTTGGGTAGATAATACCAATATGGAAAGTACGGAATTTCAGGATAAGCAATTACTGGGTCTTTTGGATGGAAAGGAATTTAAGACCCTAAGAAAGGATGGGGATATCAAAAAAGCCTTTGCCAAGGCCGATAAAATATTGGAGCGCACCTATGAATCGCCCTTCCTGCCACATAACTGTATGGAACCTATGAATTTTTTCGCCAATATTACCGATGAAAAGATACATTTGGTTGGACCTGTACAGACACCCGAATTTGCTGCCACTGCTGTAGCTGGTATGTTGGGCAGGGATGTAAAGGACGTTCATTTGGAAATGACCCGTATGGGTGGAGGATTTGGAAGGCGATTGTACGGGGATTTTGTATACGAAGTTGCGGAAATTGCCGATGCCATAAAAAAACCGGTCAAGTTGGTGTTTTCCCGTGAAGATGACATGACTGCGGGTACCTATCGTCCAGCTATAAAATATAGAATTAAAGCGGCCATAAAGGATGGCCAGGTGACGGCCTACCATTTAAAGGAGGCAGCTATAGGTGGAAACATGTATGGATTAATACCTAATTTCTTCCCTGCCGGGGCCATAGAGAATTACCAGATAGATGTCGCCAATTATCAAAGTAATATTACCACTGGGGCGTGGAGGGCACCTTATACCAATTTCTTGGCTTTTGCCGAACAAAGTTTCTTTGATGAACTGGCGGAGACCATGGAAGTGGATCGCATTAAGTTACGTTTGGATTTATTGGAAAAAGTAAAAGGTACTACGGACGAGCGTATACAATACTCCCCTGAGCGCATGCAGAATGTTATAAAAGTAGCTGTGGACAAATCAGGTTGGGGCAAAAAAGAAGATGGAGTTTTCCAAGGTTTTGCCGCTTATTATTGCCATAATTCGCATGTAGCTGAAGTCGCCGATGTGGAAATTGAAAACGGAATGCCTATCGTAAAAAAAGTTACCTGCGTGGTAGATTGTGGTATAGTTGTAAATCCTTTGGGCGCCATAAACCAAATAGAAGGTGGCGTTATAGATGGAGTAGGCCATGCCATGTACGGTGATCTTACTTTTCTGGATGGTCAGCCCCAATCGCAGAACTATGATAAATACAGATTGATCCGGATGGGGGAAATTCCAGTGGTAGAATCCCATCTTATTCAAAATGACCTGGCACCAACGGGATTGGGCGAACCCACATTGCCTCCGGCAGGAGCAGCTGTGGCAAATGCCTTAAAAGCCGCTACGGGAAATAGATTTACCCAACAGCCGTTTTCCAAATTCCCGGAACTAATGCAAGTCCCGACTAAACCTATAATTGGATAAATATGACGATACTACTTTTTGGTGTTACAAAGGACATTATAGGTAGCTCAACATTGTCCATGCCCAGCTCCAGCGAATTTGGATCGAAAAAATCCAAGACCGTTAAAGAGCTTAAGGAGTACTTGGGCAAAATGTACCCTGAACTCAAAAAATTATCATCTTTGGCCGTTGCGGTAAACAATTCTTATGCAAATGATGATACCATAATCGATAATTTTGATGAAATTGCACTAATTCCACCAGTAAGCGGGGGATAAGTAAAAAACAAGAGGATTAATGCTGATAGACAATCACAATAGGAAAATAAATTATCTGCGGTTGGCGGTTACCGATCGCTGTAACCTGCGTTGCAACTATTGTATGCCCTCGGAAGGGATAAATTTTGCTGAAAAAGACTCCCTTTTTACCATTGAGGAACTCTGTAAATTGAGCGAAATTATGGTAGGGCAGGGGATAGACAAAATAAGGATTACCGGTGGGGAACCTTTTGTTAGAAAGGACCTAATGGTATTATTGCTCAAACTTTCGTCTTTAAAAGGTTTGAACGATATTTCCATTACTACCAATGCCACCTTGATAGGCCCCTATATTCAAGAATTAAAAACCTTGGGCATCAAAAACATCAATGTTAGCTTGGATGCCATTGACAAAAACACCTTTGAACGCATCACGAGACGTAATCAATATGATACTGTATATAATAATTTGGTGAAATTGATAACGGAAGGTTTCAACGTCCGCATCAACTTTATTGCCCTCGAAAATCAAAATACCCAAGACATAATACCCATTCTAGAGGTCATGAAACACTATCCGGTTTCTGTACGATTTTTGGAAGAAATGCCATTCAACGGTGGCTCCAAGTCCTTCAATACCATAACTTGGGATTATAAAAAAATACTGGGCCACATTCAATCGGAATATCCGGAAATAACAAAGCTGGAATCGCCCAAGACATCGACCTCCATAAATTATAAAATCAAAGGCCATAAAGGTACTTTTGGACTTATCCCTTCCTTTACCAGAACTTTCTGTGGGAGTTGTAATCGACTAAGAATATCGGCCACGGGCGATGTAATAACCTGCCTGTACGGCAAACCTAGAATGAATTTAAGGGAAGTAATGAGAGGAGACAATGTGGAATTCCAAATTAAAGAGCATATCCTTAAGGCCATTGGCAGCCGATCCAAAACTGGTTTTGAGGAACAGGAAAAATATGATGGAATCTTTGAAAATTCAATGACCTCCATAGGAGGATAATTCCACATATCCACTAACAGGGACAAACATGTTCTTATAGCGGAAATTAAAATAATAACTACGAATAATGAGCTCCACTAAAATATATGGTCTAGTACTTACCGGTGGAAAAAGTACCAGAATGGGAACCGACAAGGGATTGATAGAATACCATGGCGTAGCACAACGCGAATATCTATATCAACTCCTGCAAACGGTATGCGAAAATACCTATATGAGTATACGCGAGGAACAGGCAACGGAATTCTCGGCGAATCACAATCTAATTATTGATCAGAACAAATTTAAAGGTCCCTACAACGGTCTACTAAGCGCCCACAATTTTAATCCTAACGTAGCATGGTTGGTATTGGCCTGCGATCTGCCGCTAATGGATCAGGAGGCCCTTGAACAACTGATCTACTTAAGGAATCCGGACAAATTGGCCACTGCCTTTGCTACCAGGGAAAGTGGCTTACCAGAACCGTTATGTGCCATTTGGGAACCTTCTGGTCTACAAAAATCATTGGATTATTTAGAAAACGGGCCCGGTACCTGTCCGCGTAAATTTTTGATCAATGAAGATATTAAATTGGTATTTCCAGAGAACGAAGAAGTATTATGGAATGCCAACTTTAAGGAAGACTATGAAAAGGTATTGCTAAAATTAGCTCACAATTAGGGAAAGACGCAGGCTACGGAAATTATAAAAATTGGATTGCTATTTGTTTATGAACACCAATAGATACCAGAGACAGACCATTTTAAAGGATTTTGGTCCAGAAGCACAACAAAAACTAAAAGGTGCCAGTATTTTAGTGGTTGGTGCCGGCGGATTGGGCATTCCTGTTTTACAGTATTTGAATGCCATGGGGGTTGGTACTATAGGTGTAGTTGAGCAGGATGTTATTGAAATCACCAACCTGCAACGACAAGTGCTGTATACGGAAAAGGATTTGGGAAGATCTAAAATTGAGGTTGTGCTGGAGCGATTAAGTTCTCAGAATTCCGACACACAAATCAGAACTTTTGATACTTTTCTCACTAGACACAATGCCTTGGAAATTATTTCTCAATTTGATGTTATAGTAGATGGCTCTGACAATTTCCCAACGCGCTATTTAATAAATGATGCCTGCGTAATCCTAAAAAAACCATTTGTTTCGGGCGCCATTCAGGGCTTCGAAGGCCAACTAAGTGTCTTTAATTATCAAGGCGGTCCTACCTATAGATGTTTATTTCCAAAAATGCCTACGCAAGAAGAGATACCAAATTGCAACGAGAATGGGGTATTGGGGGTAATTCCCGGTATCATAGGAAATCTTCAGGCATTGGAGGCCGTAAAAATAGTTACTGGTATTGGTGAAGCAATAAATGGTAAACTTCTGTTATTCAACGGATTAAATCAATCTTATCAAACCATTACATTTAGTCTTCAACCAGAAAATTTATTATTGAAAAAACTTCAAAAATCCTATGGAGCAGAACCTTGTGAAGCAACTATTGGCATAAGGGTAGAGGAAATTGAGGAAAAGTTAAACGCGGGCATAGCTCTTCAGATAATCGATGTAAGGACTGTAGTGGAATTTGAAAACTTTTCCTTACCGCAAGTTAAAGCTGTAAATATTCCCTTGGACGAATTAAAGGGCAGAACAAAGGAATTGGACTTTCAAAGACCAATTTATCTACTTTGCCAATCCGGAAAAAGAAGTGAAATGGCAGTAAGAATATTGGAAGAGTTAAATAGCAAAATTGAACTTTACAATATCATAGGAGGAGTTGATAAGTTTCTATCGCTTCATAAATAGCACTAGTATTATTTGGGCCTCAACAGCCTACAAATTAGAATTATATGGCCAAGTATTACGACCTAGAGCGATTGGGGTTTTATTTTACCTCACCCGGAACAGCGGAAAAAAGCAGTTCCGACCTCTCCAAAGGAGAGGTAAAATTATACTAGAACCCCGTCTACCCAAACAGGCTAATTGCAAAGCCTTAATGCAATTTTTAGATTAAAACTGATTAAAACAACATAACGATATGGCCAACCAATACGATCTAGAGCGATTGGGGTACAGCAAAGATGACACCCTTTTGATGATTCATGCCGATGACGCCGGTCTATCATGCTCAGAAAACGCAGCCACCATTGAAGCTTTGAAAAAAGGGATTGTAAACTCCTATAGCATAATGGTGCCCTGTCCATGGTTTTTGGATATGGCCAATTTCGCCAAAAATCACCCGCAGTACGACTGCGGAATTCATTTAACATTGACCTGCGAATGGAAACAGTATAAATTTGGCCCCGTTCTGCCTTATTCCGAGGTGCCAAGCTTGGTGGATAAGCAAGGTTTTTTCTATGCCAAAAGGGAGCAAGTAAAAAAATTGGCGAAGCCAGAGGAGGTTAAAAAAGAACTGAAAGCACAAATTGATAGGGCATTGGCAGCTGGAATTACACCTACCCACTTGGATTCCCATATGTACACCTTAGGGCTGACCAAAGAATTGCTGGACGTATATAGGGAATTAGGCAAGGAATATAAACTGCCCATTTTCTTAAGTGAAGAGTTGCTGGAAGGTGTCGGGAATCTTGCCTCACTACTAGATTCGGATAGCGTTGTACATAATGTACATATAGGCAATTTTGGAGCCATGGAGAGTATAGGTTTACATGAATTGTATACACAATTATTAAAAAATCTAAAAGCAGGATTAAATGTGATTTTAATACATCCTGCCTTTGACAATATGGAAATGAAGCAAGTGTGTGTGGACCATCCCAATTTTGGTTCCCAATGGCGACAAATGGATTTTGACTTTTTCACGGACCCCAATACAGCTGCCCTGCTCAAAGAAAGGAACATTAAACCCATAACCTGGAGAGAAATACAAAAGATAACCCTTTAACAAATCTCCTATTAATTGTAACTTGTGTTCCATGATTTCCTTTAAAGACGCTTATAAAAAAGTATTGGACCTTTATCAGGACTTTGGCCATGAACAGGTTCCCTTGGAAACGGCTATGGGCAGAGTACTTGCCGAAGATATTGTGGCCGATAGAAATTTCCCTCCATTTAACAGGGCTACCAAAGACGGAATAGCCATAAACTACGATGCTGTTGAAAAAGGGAATACCTCGTTTAAAATAGAAGGGGTATTGGCCGCAGGGATGCCCTCCCAACTTCTGGAAAACACTTCCAATTGTCTAGAAATAATGACAGGGGCCGTAGTTCCGGGAAACGCGGATACTGTGGTGATGTACGAACATTTAATTATTGAAAACGGATCGGCCACCCTTACCAAAACCCCAAACAGGGGACAGGACATTCACCTCAATGGAAGTGATCAGAAAAAGGGAGATCTGGTTTTGGAAAAACACAGCACCATATCGGCCGCAGAAATAGGGGTATTGGCTGCCGTGGGAAAAGCCTCCATTAAGGTACGCACACTGCCCAAAGTAGCAATCGTATCCACAGGGAACGAATTGGTAGAGGTAGAAGAAATCCCCTTGCCCCATCAAATACGCAAATCCAACATCCATACCCTTTACGCAGCATTGTCGGAAGAAGGTATTGTCCCGACCAAGCTCCATTTACCAGATGAAAAAGCCAGTATTAAAAACGCTCTTCAAAATACTTTAAAGGAGCATAACGCAGTACTTTTAAGCGGTGGGGTATCCAAAGGCAAGTTCGACTTTCTTCCCCAAGTATTGGAAGAATTGGGTGTAGAAAAAATATTTCACGGGGTTTTCCAACGTCCAGGAAAACCATTTTGGTTCGGAATTCAAAGAGATACCAACACAGTGGTTTTTTCCTTTCCCGGTAACCCGGTATCCACCTTTGCTAATTATAATGTCTATTTTAAGGATTGGTTAAGACTTTCCTTGGGCCTTCCACAACCAAAAATTGATGTTATCCTAAAAGAGGCTGTTGAGGTGAAGGGCGATTTAACTTTGCTGTTAAGAGTTAAACTAAGCTTTAACCGAGGGCATTTAGTGGCCTCCCTGGTAAAAGAGAATGGGTCTGGGGACCTGTGCAGTTTGGTGAATACGGATGGATTTATAGTTTTAGAACCCAAAATTGATGCGTATGAAATAGGGGAGTTGGTACCTTTTGTCCCTACTAGAGATTTATTATAATTATGACACACGAACTAAAAAAAATTATACGCGAATATCAGTCGGCCACTTCAAAGGGCCTAAAATGTGTTCTGGCCACTGTAGTGGCACTGGACGGTTCTTCCTACAGAAGACCAGGGGTAAGAATGTTGATCTTGGAAGACGGACATATGATAGGGGCGGTAAGTGGCGGATGTGTTGAAAAGGAAGTAGTAAGACAGGCACAGTCCGTTTTTGCAGATGAAATATCCAAGGTAATGACCTATGACGGTCGATATCGGCTAGGCTGCGAGGGAATTCTTTATATTTTATTGGAGACCTTTAGACCGGACAAGCTTTTTTTGGAAACCTTTGAACAAACCATAACATCAAGACAGCATTTTAGAATACGATCCTTTTTTGAAAAAAAAGAGGGCCCCAATGCCAATTACGGCTCAACCGTCGTATTTGGACAGGAGCAATTGCCACTGTTGCCCGGATTCCATGGACAAGACAAGCTTGAGATTTTTGAGCAAAACATGAAACCCTGTTTTAAACTATTTATTATTGGCGCTGAGCATGATACGGTACAGTTATGTAACTTTGCCGCCATGGCCGGATGGGAAGTTACCATCGTAGCCGACCCCTCCGAAGAAAAGAATATTCTGGATTTTGAAGGAGCCCATGAACTTCTGGGGATATTACCAGAGAGCTTTCCATTGGCCGAAGTGGATGGGCATACCGCCATTATTCTAATGAACCACAGCTATTCCAAAGACTTAAAGTATTTGTTGACCTTAAAGGATTCAAAACCAATATACTTAGGGCTTTTAGGGCCATATAGAAGAAGGGAAAAACTTTTTAACGAACTAATGGAACTAAGCCCTGATATTTCGTACGAATTCCTGGACGGAATCCACGGACCGGCCGGACTCAACATTGGCGCCGAGACCCCTCAGGAAATAGCCATATCTATTGTTGCCGAAATTTTATCGGTCATTAGGGAAAAGGAACCAATGCTCTTAAAAAATAAAGAAACCGGGATTCACGATTGATGCCTAAAAAATTAAAAATAGCGATTTTGATCATGGCGGCCGGCACTTCTTCCCGAATGAAGGCCATAAAACAATTGTTACCCTGGGGAAATACTACCTTAATCGGCAATGCCCTTAGAAATACCCAAGATTCCAATGCCAATACCATACTGACCGTTTTAGGGGCCTATAGGGAGGAAATAATACAGGCAACCGACTTTAAAGGCTGTGAAACAATTTATAACCCCGATTGGAAAATGGGATTAGGAAATTCCATTGCCTGTGGAACCAAGCATCTTCTAGGGCAGGACCCGGACTATGATGGTATTTTAGTAATGCTGACCGACCAACCCTTGATAGATGATCTGTATTTAAATGTGTTGATCCATAATTTCTCCAAGACCAAACACAGCATTGTAGCTACCAAATACAACAATAGGGTAGGAGTGCCCGCTATTTTTGGAAAAATCCATTTTGAGGCCCTACTGGCATTGAATTCCGATTATGGAGCTAAGGAAATTATCAAAACCCATATAAATGATGTCCTTTCCCTATCCCCTAATGGAAAAGAAGTAGATATAGATACTTTGGAAGAATACGAGCGGGTGAAAAAGAGTAATAAGTAGTCAGCGATAAGTAGTCTGTGATCACTTGTATCTACAGTGAACAGTTGGCAGTTTCTAGATTCAATGTTCAAAGTTATTTAATCCAAAAACCCTAAACGTCATTGCGATGAGCTAGGGCGAAGAAGCAATCTCCCTCTTAAAGAGTGGGCAGCCGCAAAGAGATAATCTCTCCATTAACAAACAGATTGCCACGCTACGCCTGCCTAGCGGCAGCCTTGCGCTCAATGACATATATAAACGATCCTTCCCCCAGATCGCTAAAAAGGGAATTCAAACATAATTCAAAAAATAAAAGGTATTAAACCTCAAGGCAAGCCCTGAACCCAATAATAGGAATCGACCCTAGGGTTGAGGTATTGAACCTAGATCCCGCCGAAAAATGCGGGATTAGTTCAACTTGCAATTTTAAGTGCGTCTTACTGACTTCTCAAAATTGAGTTTCACTAATAAAACAACAGTTGTAACGCTAAGGCCAAACAATTAATGATCTGGATATTTTTTAGCTTCAAACTTTAGGTTGTCCTCTATATAGCATAAATTTAGGATCTAATTTGATGACGTAATGACTTTAAAGAATTTAGTCCCACTCTGCATTTTGCTTATAGCCCTTTCCAATGAAGCTTTTTCCCAGAACATGAGTTTCGAGGAATACAATCCCGTTTCAACCCTTAAAGTCCCTGGAAAGGAAATACATAGGGCCAAATTTCCATTTATAGATGTTCATGGCCATCAGTACCAAATGCCGACACAGGACATCTCCCTGCTAATTGCAGATATGGATAAGCTCAACTTGGCAATCATGGTCAACCTTAGTGGTGGCTCGGGAGAAAGAATAAAACAATCATTGGAGAATATAAAGAACCATTATCCCAACAGATTTGCGGTCTTTGCCAATGTGGATTTTGATGGAGTTGGCAAACCGGGCTGGTCCGAGAAGGCCGTTGCACAATTGGAAGCCGATATAAAGAATGGTGCCAAGGGACTTAAGGTGTATAAAAGTCTAGGATTGCGGGATACCGATACCTCTGGAAAACGATTGGCCGTAGATGATGATCGCTTAAGTGCCATTTGGGAAAAATGCGGGGAAATGGGCGTACCGGTCCTAATCCACTCAGCCGACCCCAAACCCTTCTGGGATGAGGTAAATTCGGATAACGAACGATGGTTGGAACTAAAAACACACCCTAGGAGAAAGCGCTCGGCAACGGACCCGGCCTCTTGGGAACAGATTATTGGGGAGCAGCACAGGATGTTTAAAAAGCATCCGAAAACCAATTTTATTAATGCCCATATGGGATGGTACGCCAATGATTTGGGCACCCTGGCCAGTTTATTGGACGAAATGCCCAATATGTACGTAGGTATTGGGGCCATTATTGCAGAATTGGGCAGACAACCGAAAAATGCACATAAATTTTTTGTGAAATATCAGGACCGAGTCCTATTTGGTAAGGATAGTTGGAAACCGGAAGAATTCCCAACCTATTTTAGGGTACTGGAATCCGATGACGAATATTTCCCGTACCACAAGAAATACCACGCCTTCTGGGCCATGTACGGGATGGACTTACCCGATGAAGTACTAAAAAAGCTATATTACAAGAATGCACTAAACCTTATCCCTGGATTGGACAAGAGCTTATTTCCAAAGGATTAGCAATGCCCAAAAAATTGGGCTATTTACTTTCCCTGGGATTTTGAATCTTTTCCAATTTCCCATATTCCTGAAAAATACCACAAGAATCGGGTTTTTTAACAAGGGACTGTTCTTTTTTTCTTTTGGCCAAAGCTTCAATCTGTGGTGATAAAAATGACATATCTAACTTTTTTTGTGATATAAAATTACTTTTTTTTAAGAACGCGTTTGGAATTAAATTGTTGTTTTATTGTTAATTTTTTTATTCGATAACTTTGGCTACAGAACTTCCCTAGTCAATCCCAACAGGAGTTCTCGATACAAAATGCCAAACGGCCCGTCACTTCGAGTTATTTTTCATAACGAAGTGGAGCAAAATTGTATCGAGAGGCCCACGAACTGACGAGAGTACTATCAATATCAACATTCAACTTTAAACTTTTAACTACAATCAGGAGTTACCAGTGCGATTTCTCATATTCATTCGAAATGACTTTCTATTTTTAATATTTATGTAAATCTAGATTCGTTAGAACTTTCTACACTTTTAAACTTCTATCTTCTAGGCTCTTGGTTCTTTTTCAACCAATTTACTATACCCATTTACCACTTCTCAATACTCTCTTTTAATTACTCACTACTAACCTCTCCTTAAAAAAATCAACAGAATGTTTCACTATATTTTAACAGTTAAACCGTTGCGATTTTATATTTTTCAGCAAAAATGAAATCCAACACATATATTTTCAGAAAGTAGAGTAAAAAAAAGGTATCCGTGACCCAGAAAATTGAAAAAGGCTTTAAGCCGTGGTTGTTTAGAAGTGTAGCTGTCTTTATTGGCATCTGCTATCTAATAGCCCCTTTGCAGCAGGAGTTAACGGAACTCATGCACCTTTTATCCCATTCCCTGGATCAAGGAATGGGGCATCATTCCATTGCCTCACATACACATGATTTTAACGACCATGACGGGCAGAATAAAGCCCAGGCTATGGCATCAACCTATTCACTAGAATCCCATGAACATATAGCATCAAACGAAATAGGCTTTCACAGTCACCCTCATTCACCCAATTCGGAACCCCATAAGCATGAGGTTATAGATTTTATGAGTATGGCATTCAGTGATTCAAGCCCTACCCATCAAGACAACGACAAGATTAAGGTGCAATCCGATTTGGACAAGCATATAGTGGTCGCCCATTATAAAACTTCCCCTGGCATAACTATATTTACCAAATCCTATTTTTCCAAAATACAGGAAAACACTTCCAAAGGAATTCATTACCCCATGGTACCTCCTCCAAAACCAGCTTGTTAATTTTTGGAACGTAATAATTTCTAAAAGGCATCCAACATCCTATACTGGATAAATTGGTTCGCTTCTAAATTGTTATTATCCAATCCCAGGATACTTTAAAGAAAAGGCATTCAACTTCTTCCAGTTCAAAGCCAATGGCTTTACATGGATAGGTATGCCCAAAATATATATCAAGGATAGCACCTAGCTATTCGGAATAAAAATTAATACTATGATTATAAAAACCCTTGGCCTATTGATTCTTTTACTTTCCGGTACCTTAAATGCGCATACCATAAGTGGAACAATAACCAACCAGGACAACACGCCCCTTAGTGGAGTAGGGGTCTACAATAAGAATACAGGCAATTATACCTACAGCAATAATTCGGGAGCTTTTAGTCTGGTAAACGTAACCATCAATGATCGTATCTATTTTTACAGTCTTGGATTTAAGAACAAAGAACTACTCATATCTGAAAATCAGTTGGATACACCACTTCAGATTGTCCTGGAAGAGGCTGCAGTTTCCTTGGATCAGGTGGTACTGGTATCCAATATAAATGCCATGAGCAACTTTGTAAACGTGGACGTTAAATCCGATCCCGTTAAATCTTCCCAGGAAATACTTAGGAAGGTACCTGGTCTCATAATTGGCCAGCATGCCGGTGGCGGTAAGGCCGAACAAATTTTCCTAAGGGGATTTGATATAGATCATGGAACGGATATCGCTATAAATGTGGATGGTTTACCAGTAAACATGGTATCCCATGCCCATGGCCAGGGTTATGCCGATATGCACTTTATAATACCTGAAACCATAGATAATATAGATTTTGGCAAGGGACCTTACTATGCCGATAAAGGTAATTTTAATACGGCCGGCTATGTGGACCTGACCACTAAAAAGACATTGGATAAAAATGTGGTTAGCATGGAGGTAGGAAAATACAATACCTTAAGGGGCTTGGGGATGCTAAAACTATTGGAAAGCGATGATGACAATGCCTATATCACCTCAGAATATTTGATTTCCGATGGCGTTTTTGAATCTCCCCAGAATTTTAATAGAATAAACATTATGGGGCGTTACAACCATAAGGACGATGCCGGCAACGAAGTAAATTTGACCGCCTCCCATTTTCAGAGCAAATGGGATGCTTCGGGACAAATTCCCCAACGGGCCGTTGACAATGGAAACATTGGCAGGTTTGGCGCCATAGACGATACCGAGGGGGGCAATACCAGCCGTACCAATTTATTATTGAACCATGACAAACAATTGGACCAGCATAGCCGGTTTAAATCCAAGTTCTTTATTTCCAAATATGATTTTGAGCTGTATTCCAATTTTACATTTTTCCTTGAAGACCCCATTAATGGAGATCAAATAAAGCAAAAGGAAAATAGAACCCTGATCGGGGGAGAGAGCAGTTATGATAGAACCATACATTTAGAAAATAATTCACAGTTCAGATTCAATACGGGTTTAGGGTTTAGATACGACGACATTAACGAGGTAGAGCTTTCCCATACCATGAACAGAAAGACCACCTTGGAGCAACTAGCGTTGGGCAACATAGATGAATTGAACGCCTATGGGTTCTTCAATATAAATTACAAAATCAATAGGTGGAACATTAATCCGGGTGTTCGTATAGACTATTTAAAATTTGATTATGAAAATTTATTGACGACGGCCTATGACCAAAAGAGTGAAAACAAATTGGTGGTCAGTCCCAAGCTAAATGCCATTTACCAGGCTTCCCAAGACCTTCAGTTGTATGCAAAAACCGGAATAGGGTTTCATTCCAATGATACCAGGGTAGTCACAGCCAATAATGGGGAAAGAATATTGCCATTGGCCTTCGGGGCCGATATAGGAACAATTTATAAACCAAAAGACCGATTGGTATTGAATATGGCCCTGTGGCACCTTTTTTTGGAGCAGGAGTTTGTATACGTGGGGGATGCGGGAATTGTGGAACCTAGTGGTAAAACCAAGCGTTTTGGGGTAGACCTAGGAGCGAGGTACCAGCTAACGGATTGGTTGTACGCCTATGGCGATGTTAATTACACCTATGCCAGAAGCGCGGAAGACCCTAGTGGGGAGGATTATATTCCATTGGCACCAGACCTGACTTCTTCGGGCGGACTTACCTTTAAGGGATTTAAGAACCTATCGGGGGGAGTGAACTATCGATTTATTAAAGACAGACCTGCCAATGAGGACAATTCCATTATCGCCGAGGGGTATTTTGTAACTGATTTCAATCTGAATTATTCCTGGAAAAATTGGAGTTTTGGACTCATCGTGGACAACCTGTTTGATACGGAATGGAACGAGACCCAATTTGCCACTACCAGTAGGTTGTTCAACGAAACGGAAGCGGTAGAAGAAATCCATTTTACCCCTGGTACGCCGTTTTTTGCCAGGGGCAAGGTATCTGTTAGTTTTTAACGGAGGTTGTAACCAAATTATAGCTCCTTCCCTAAAGTCCTCTGAGGGGAAGGAGTTTTTTTGTGTCGTTCTTATCAAAAACTTTCTACCCTATAAAGAGTTCTCGATACACAATGCCTACCGACACGTCACTTCGAGTGATTTTGCATAACGAAGTGGAGCAAAATTGTATCGAGAAGCCCTCGAACTGACGATAGTACTTTCAACATTCAACTTTAAACTTTTAACTACAATCAGGAGTTACCAGTGCGATTTCTCCTCGCTTTTGCTCGATCGAAATGACTTTTATTTTTAAACTTGAAACTTTGAAACCTTAAACTTTTAACATTCAACCTTCAACTTTCAACTCAATTTATAAAATCTTCTCCCTTTCAATAATGCTGAGTGCCAAACGAATAGTAGAGTATTCCAATTTTTCTTCAAAATGCTCAAAATAAGGTTTTAGGCCTTCCGGGTCTTGAAGTTCTTTCTTGGCCTCGGCAACTTTGGCTACATCTTCTTTCGATATCAATTGATATATGTCTATATCCTTCCCGTCATGGTACAACTTTTCCAAATGGGCCAAAATGGTATTGGGCTTTAGGCCCCTGATCTCTGCAATTTCCTCAACGTTTTTACCTTCCTTAAACAGCTCATAACTTTCCAATGCCGTGTCCGATTTCCTTTTTTTCTTCTTCTTTTTCTTTGGGTTTGTTTCTATAAAGGCCTTGATTTCATTGATGAACATTTCCCCATACACTTCCAATTTACGTTGCCCAACTCCGTTGATCTCTTTGAACGTTTCACTGGTCACCGGCTTTTTGGATTCCATTTCCTTAAGGGTGGCATCATTGAAAACAAGGTATGCTGGAATATTCTCCTCCAAAGAAATTTGAAACCGCAATTGCCGAAGTTTTTCAAACAGGGAATTTTCATTAACCGACTTGGACTTGCTTTCCTTGCGGACCGCCATTTGCTCTTCCTTGGACAAGGGCTGACTCAATTGTACCTTGGTGTTATTGAACAATACGGCCTTGGCCAAATCGGTCAAACGAAGTACGTTGTTCTTATGAAAGGCAATCTCGCAGAGGCCTTGGTTTATAAGCTGTATGGTATAATGCTGCCAATGGTTCCATGAAATATCCTTGCCAATGCCATAGGTCTTTATTTCCTGATAATTTTTATCCAAAATGTTGGCATTCTGCGCGCCCCTCAGCACATCTATTACTGTTCCCGTTGCCTCCGACTCCTTAAGTCTGGCAATGGTAGACAATATCTTTTGTGCTATTACCGTACCATCAAAAAACTGTGGTGGATTTTTACAAACGTCGCAATTGCCACAATCGGCCTGCAAATACTCCCCAAAATAACTCAGTAAAATCTTTCTTCTACAGCTAGAGGCCTCCGAAAACTGCTTCATACGCTCCAACTTGGCCAACTGTACCTCCTCATTGGCGGCGCCAGAGGCAAATCTTTGCAACTGGATTACATCGGCATAACTATGGAACAAAAGAGCATGTGCGGCCAGTCCGTCCCTTCCGGACCTACCTATTTCCTGATAATAGCCTTCTATATTTTTGGGCATATTGTAATGTATCACCCAGCGCACGTTGGATTTGTCTATTCCCATACCAAAGGCAATGGTGGCGCAGACGATCTGGGTCTTGTCAAAAATGAAATCCTCCTGTACCTTATTGCGGCTGTCAAAATCCAATCCCGCATGGTAGGCGGCTGCCTTGATACCGCTATTGCGGATCTTTTCTACCAGGGTTTCAGTGGATTTTCGACTTAAACAATAAATAATGCCGGATTCATTGGGTCTTTGTGTTATAAATTGAAGTATTTGGGACACCCTATCATGGGCTGCACGTACTTCCAATGAAATATTCTTTCTATCAAAGGAAGCCAAAAATTGCTTGGCATTGGGAATCTGCAATTGTGCCAAAATATCCTGGCGGGTAGCCTTATCCGCGGTAGCCGTTAAAGCAATAATAGGTGTTTGGGGCAGGGAAGCCTTTAAAAATCCCAATTGTTGGTAAGACGGCCTAAAATCGTGTCCCCAGGAGGAGATACAATGGGCCTCGTCTACCGCCACACAACTAACAAACTCTTCCTTTAAAATAGGGGACAGGCCCTGCAGGCTTTCCGGTGCTACATATAGCAACTTTAATTCCCCTTTATGGGTGCTGTCCAATATGGCCTGTTGTTCCTCGGCAGACTGACTACTATTAAAAAAAGCTGCGGGAATACCGTTGGCAATAAGTCCATCTACCTGGTCCTTCATCAAGGCAATTAATGGCGAAATTACCAAGGTAGTGCCCTTGAACAATAGGGCCGGTAACTGGAAACAAATAGATTTTCCGCCCCCGGTAGGCATGATGACCAAACAATCCTCCTTATTTAAAACCGAAGTGATAATGGCCTCTTGTTGTTGTCTAAAGCGATCAAAACCAAAGTACTTTTTTAGATAGGGAACTAATTCGTTCTGGAAATCGGGCATGGGTATCGGTAAAACTTTTGTAAGGAACGAAAATAATCATATTTGGAGTCCTACAACAACTTTCAAGGTCTTAAAATCCCAAGAAATAAATCAAAATAGAACAACGGTCTTTTTGGTCTTAACCTAAAAAGGTTAAATTTATCCATTGCAACCATAATAATCCACCAAAATGAACCTAAGACACTGTTTTTGCCTTTTTGTTTTATCCCTTTTCTTACTTTCCACTGCAGCAAGGGCACAAGAAGCCTATATGCCTCCCAAATTATCCAATCCGGATTCCTGGTCCATTATTTTGGTTCCGGACACCCAGACCTACGTGAAATTTGAAAGAAACCAGGGCACCTTGGAAACGATGACCGCTTGGATCAGTGAAAATATAGATGCCCTAAATATAAAAATGGTGCTGTGCACGGGCGATTTGGTGGAGCAGAACGAACTACTGGTCCCGGACAAAATAAACGGAAATATGCCCAGTAGGGACCAATGGAGGGCAGTCTCGCACGCCTTTGAGCGTCTGGACGGGAAAGTCCCCTATATCTTGGCAGCGGGCAACCACGATTTTGGTTATAAAAGTGTTGAAAACCGAAAATCCAATTACAGCCAGTATTTTCCTGTGCATAAAAACTTACTGAATGCAAAGGCTTTACGCGCCGCTGGAAAGAACATAGATGGATTGCCCTCGGTGGAAAATGCCACCTATGAACTGATATCTCCCCAACAAAGAAAATTTTTATTTCTGAACCTGGAATTCGCACCACGTGACACTATTTTACAATGGGCCAACAATGAGATTTCCAAAGAAATTTATAAAGATCATACCGTGGTAATGCTCACCCATTCCTATCTAAGTGCCCAAAACGAGCATAAGGAAAAAGAAAACTATCCCATAGAAGATGCCAATTATGGTAAGGCCATATGGGAAAAGCTAGTGGCCCCTTCCAAGAACGTACAAATGGTCTTTTCGGGCCATATTGGCTCCCCTGATAATTTTAAGGGACATACCGCATTTAAGGTGGACAGGAATGCAGCCGGCAAAAAAGTGAATCAGATTACTTTTAATGCGCAAGCCATGGGTGGAGGTTGGAATGGAAATGGGGGAGATGGTTGGCTCCGTATCATGGAGTTTTTACCCGATGGCAAGACCGTAATTACTACAACATTTTCACCTTATTTCGCCATCTCGCCAGCTACACAAAAAATGGCCTATCATCGGGACGACTACAATAATTTTAGCTTTCAATTGGATTGATGCTACTATAAAGAGGAGTAATTACAACGGTTGTTGGAAAAAGATCCTGATAATTAAGGCTTAATTCGCCCTAAAATCAATTCGTCTGTAAGATATTTCTTAATAATACATACTGTAAGTCGAAAATCTGCGTTTTTTTTAACATAATATTATATAAGGGCTTATTTTAGCCGAGTTAAATATGTTTTAAACCCCACAAACAATGAAAACATTTAATTATTTAGTTTTAAGCTTTGCATTTATTTTGATGGCTGCTTGTAGCAATGATGCTATGAATAGTTTAAATGATGAAAGTCTGACCCCCGAACAAGTTAAAGCCCAAATGCAGGTCAATTCAATTTCTGACGGACTGGACGAGTTGGTCTCAGAATTATTGATCAACGACAAAGCAGGAAAAACTAACAAGACCAACACAGAGTGTGCAACACTTGCATTTGCTGAAGAAAGTATTACGGTAGTATACAATCAATGTATCATACAAGGTAAAACCATAAGTGGAACCATTGTATTAACTGGAAACAATGGTAGTACCGATGGCAGCAAGGGCAGTTTTGAAGTTACGTTTACCGACTTCACTTACAATGATTATTTATTGAACGGCACCAAAACCATGTCTTTCGATTTCTCTGATCCCAACAGTCCAACATTTACTGTAGTTACCGATGCCACTTTTGAGGATGACAATGGAAACACTGTAATCTGGAAGGGAAATAAAGTACTTAGCTGGCATTTGGATCAGATCAATGCTGAAGGAGCAGATGTTACCTGTACAGGAGATTGGGACATTACCGTAGATGGTATAACCTACGAATTTACAGTGACCGAACCATTATCCGCCAACTTGGGATGCGCCTTTATTACTTCTGGCGTTATGCAATTGGAAGTGAATGGTATGATGGCTTCCTTGGACTTTGGTACTGGTAGTTGTGATCAAACGGGTACTGTTACCTATCCTAATGGAGAATCTGAAGAGATTAGCTGGTAGTTACAAATAATTTATAACGATATTTTGAAACCCCGATGCATTGCATCGGGGTTTCTTTTTGATCCTAATGGTGTAGTTTTTCTATTGTTAATTGAAAATTGATTGCTAAAAAGGAAATTAAGATAGCCTCGACAGTTTGATTTAAGTCGAAATCGAAGATTCACGAAAACCTATCAAAAGCAATAAGAAACACTTAAGTAAATTGAAAATAGGTTGCTTACGGGTCCCGTCAGCTTATAACCCTTCGGCTCCGCTCAGGGTACACCCGCGGATTGGGACTAGTGTTAAATTAAAGATTTTAGGGCAGGAGGGGAGTGAAGAGGGTAATTCAATTCTGAGAATAGTAGGGAGCTAATGAAAGGCAAGGTTTCCAGAGAAATTAGGCCGTTTGTCGAAGAAATAACCCAGTACGTCGATGCTACGAAGGTGTTAATATTGCTTTAAACTAATGTTAATGAGGAATTTACTAGTACAAAAGTGGGAATTTTGTCGTATCTTTTTAATTCAAATCAATAAAATCAAATTATATAAGAGTGTACCAAAAAAAAATCCGTTAACCCTAAAACAAAGCTTACACCTATGGAAACAACCCCAAAAATTAGTAGAAATTTAATTAGCAGGCCTTCCAACATTGGATGTATTCTAAAATTGGAGCGTACCAATAATGATTTATGCCAATTGGAAAGAAAATTGACCTCTTATGTATGTGAACCCAACACATACTCCTTGTTTATTAAATCTGAAACCCTCCGACAAACTTTAAGTAGCCTGAAAAATTCGAATTCAGAATTGATCAAGGCCTTAAAGAGGGAAAAGGATTTAAAGATTGAACTCTTTGAGAAAACAATGGCTCAAATTCGTTCTTATCTAGAAATACAAAAATCAGTTGAAGAATACAGCAACATGTTGAGGTATTAAAAGATTCCTACAATTTCCCTGTGACTGTTTAAACAACAGCATACACCTAAAGACCAAAAACACCATTGGGAAATTAGGAAGAAAAGCTCCGGACATTTATATCCGGAGCTTTTTTTGGATTTAAAATGTTCCTAGAGATTTTCCGGAATATAACTTTTGAAGAGAGTCTGAAAGTAATGGAGGTTGTGCGAGGAAGAAGAGGGCCTTTTACATCTTTATTTATGGTGTAAGAAATGAAGGCCAGCGCACCAACTCGCATAAAATATAGGAGATACTCAATCTACTATATTTTATCGTATTTTACATACGCGATGCTTTAAGATTATCCAGTGGATGATTTTAAAGATCGGCGGGACGATGTAGAGGGAATGAGTGGAAGAAGGTTTAACGTAATTCCCGGCCACGGCAACCAACTCGTTAAAATTGGAGTATACCAGGACTTCGCAGGAGTACTTCAAATATTCTATTTTACATAATGTAAATTATAGAACAAATATGCTTATAGCGTAAAACGGCGTATGCTTGCATTTTACATAATTGCAGATATAACTTACGCGATAGCGTATTATATCGTTAGCCATTATGTAAAAGCCGTTTTACTGGAATGTCTCTTTCCATTAAACTTTTTGCACACTAGGCCAACGGCATCATCTCGCCGAAAAAATTAATTACCCAGTGGGTCATCAATTTTTATCGCGTATGTAAAAGCCGTTTTACGGGAATGTCCCTTTCCATTAAAATTTTCGTTTACTAGGCCAACAATACAAATATGAACACACACCATAGTTTCAATATTCCGTACAAAAGCCCAGGAATTTTCAAATACGCCAATTATGAGCTGCCAATAAATACAGTTACCGTTGTCAATCTGCCCGTGCCACGCTAAAAATTCTAAAGATTGGGAATCTTTGGAATTTTGAGCGAGTTGATGCGGCTGTAAATTTTTCAGGAAATTCCTGCCTACGTCAGCCAGGATTGTCATCTTGCTGCAACTTCTTAGCACTACCTTACTCCCTGTTGAAGCTTTACTTTAAATGCTCTAACATTATGTAAAATAGGATATAAATTTCAAAGATCTAGTATCTCTGAAATTAATCCGTTCTGAAACTTTAAATCGAGGTATTATATTAGAAGAGATCAGCAAATTCGTTTACGCCAAATGCCTCTGCCCCTAGTGCAAACATATAAGTACCCATTGTCGTATTGCATCTTTCGAATTCTTACTTTGGGTAAATTCATATCAAAAGGAGACCAATGATCACCGTTGTCGTAGGATATGTAAATCCCATTACTCGCACCTAAATAGAGAATTTCATTATCAATCGGATGGGGTACCAAAAACCAATAATGGGAATCATCATCCAAATTTGGTGCTATTTCTAGCCATGTCCTGCCTTCGTTCAAGGATCGTTTTACCGTCCTGTAACCTGAAACGTACAAACATTCCCTTCCGCCTACTACTGAAATAGCCAGATGATATAGTGCAGTAGACCCAGGAAGTTTCGGTAGGGTTTCCCAACTCCGCGAATCATCAACATTGTTCTTCCTATAAACATCATGATTCCAAGAAATAGCATAAGCTTTACCAGGTGTTTTTTTTGAAAAAGCAATGGCAATAATATAACTGCTAGGTAAATCCAAACTCTCTTCCCATTCCGGTAAGTTCTCCCAAGTTCCAGCCGGATTAAGGAAAGGCAGTTTGTTCCCTTCCCGGGTAATTAATATGGATCCCTCCGGAATTACCTCTCTAGTACCTGAAAGGATGATATTCGACCCCCGTCTTTCGTCAACGGCCATAGCCATGTTGTCCGATGGAGCAGCAGAACCAAAATCACCATAAAAACGGAAGTCGCCGGGATATATAATCATCCACTGGCGACGCTCTATCTGAACATAATAACGTCCGATTCTCTTGGGATCTGCATGAATATTGTTTATATAAGGCCCATCATGGTCGGATTGATCCCAGTTACCTGAAGTAATATTCGCACAACTATAGACCTTTCCCCAAAACAGTCCCATTGCCATATCATTCTGTATAGCTGCACTCATATCGGCTGTAACCAGATTTAGATTGAGGTTTCGACCGGCCGCGATTTCCTCATCTCTGCTAAATCCTTCAACATACCATGTGATTCCCGAATCGATAGATCGGAATACTCCGGTTTCTGTTGCAAGGTATCCAAGGCCACTTGTATTTCTGTCGAAGATAACGGCACGATATCTATTAAATTCATGATGATGAAATGTTTCAATCGCTGACCAATGATCCCCACCGTCCGACGTACGGAAAAGCACATCAAAACCCGCCAAAATTATATTTGGATCAAAGGGATTTATATCCAATGCCAGTTCAGCGGTTTCGAACTCGTCAAGAGGTTCGTTAAATGCCAATGCCCCCTTGAACTGCCATCCTTCCCCTATATTCCTGCCTCCATGTTGATTCAAATAGATTCGTTCTTTACTCATATAAACAACGGTACGGTTCGAATCTGTTTGCCGACTTCCATCTGCATTGTTATTCCCCAGAGCAATCTTAGCCGAGTAGACTGAATGGTCCAAATCGGCTTCAAACAAAAGTTCCCAAGCATCTGCACCCAATCCCCCACTAAAGGTTTTAAATACTTTGTTTCGGGATATGATGTATATAATTGAAGCATCCTCTGGATCAATTGCAATATCCATGATATTATTGTCATGGATTTGGTTCCATCCAACACCACCATCATCAGAATAAAAAAGACCATTTTGCGAGGCTACATATACTATTTCAGGGTTGGTAGGGTGAACGGCGATTTGGTGGTAGTATCCCGCTCCTGTAATTGTGATTTCATGCCAAATACGACCACCGTTGGTGGTTTTATATAGCAAATATGGTAATTGATCAGGTTCAGAGGCAAAAGCGTAGATCACATTTTGATCCAAGTTAAAAACCGATAGTTTACGAAGGTAATTTGGAAGTATACTCTCTGAGATTGGGACCCAACTAGTTGCCGGGTAGTCAGATACTTCATTTAGGCGCCAGGCGCCAGAATGAAGCGCGGCGACATAGAGAACATCGCTGCTACTAGGGTTTAAGGCTATGTCCAAGACCATTCCCGATAAATTTATTGGCCCAATAGATTCCCAGTTGGTGGAATAGCAAACTGGATCTGGAAATGGAATTAATGGAATATCCAATTCGGGTGGATTTCTGGGAAGTCCCAGACAGAAATTACATAAATTACCCAATCCACCGCCTCCAGGAAGTAGGCCAGCCGAGTTTCTAGGCATGGGATAACCCTTTGCGCTACCAATAAAATCGAGCTTTTCTATAAATTCGACATTTGCAACGAGCTCCTTGAATTCGCTGGAACAAAGAATGACAAGACACAAGCGATCTCTGATAAGCTTTGAGACTGTAGGGTCGGCTAGCGCAGTCACCTCTTTTATGCTCCCCAGCATATGTAATGTATTCTGAACCAAGGGATCTGTATTGATTCCGATCACCGCAAAGCTTCCTGCCTGATGTATTTGTCCCCAAACATAGTTGCCCTGACGACCTAGGCCCGAACGGACAATTAACTCATACCCTTCTTTTTCGGGGTTAAAACGAAATAATCTAAGGGATCGGAGAGCTACCATCCCGAGTTTTCCAGGATCGAACTTTAAGACCAAAGTGCTTCTGACTATTTCTTCCTTGCTTTCAACCCGTGCAAAAACATCGATAAATCCAAAACTTGCATTCTCTTGCGGATTTTTGCAAGTGATTAGCTTTACATTCTTAGTATCACCAATAATGGTACCGATTTCTTTAGGCCCAATTTTATCTAAAATGGCGGGACCCGGATCCAAGTTTTCCGGTATATAAACAGGCATCGCCCATTTCTTATTTAAGGTTTTACGAATTTGTTCCTCGCGATCCGCGAATTCCAATCCGGGAGTATTTTCTTCATAATCCTTTATTTCAGACCGATTATTTGAAGTTTTTTTTGAATTGGATTGTTCAGGTAAGTTGTTCTTCTCCATGGGTTAAATTTTTATCAAAATTATTTTAACTGGAGGAACGGTAAAACTACCTACTTGTTGGAAGGTCTTTACAAGATAGGGTTTAACCTCAAAAAAAACAAGACTAGCCCTTGGTAATTGTTGGCCTTAAAAAGTAAGCTTAATATTATCCTTTTCAAGATGCTGTGTTGAAGTGTGGAATCCTTAAAAGATACTAAGGATTAATTACTTGATTGTGTTTGTCTGTCCAAATACCACTGGTAAAAGTTATTAGGCCATATTTTTGATGATAACAACTTTCTCCAGTTCGGTACTCTGTGCCATCTTCTCTAAATTCTTCAACACACCATTCAGAAGCATCTGGTCCAACTTGCCTTACATAACCTTCTTCACAGCCATCACCATTACTTTCACAACCGAGACTAAAAAATACTAAAAGCAATAAATAGCTAAATTTTCTTACCATAATTTTAAGTTTAATTTATTCTTAAAATATTTGGGGAGAGCGAGGAACTTTTAATTGTTCATTGGTGGTGCTTTATCCAAATAATGTATAGCGTACGCGTAATTTGCCTCCTGCCCCGCTTTTAGTTTTTTAACATTAGGCGTCATTTCCAAATTGATTTGTACTCGCTCTGGACTCCAGAAAAGGTTTAAATTTTCGAAAGTACCCGGTTTAAAACGTTGCTCGACACCAAATCCAGATTTCTGATTATAATAGGCAAAGGAACCCCCTTTAAGACCTTCTTTCATTATTGAATTTGTCTTATCCGTTGGTTTTGCATTTTCCCAACCTTGGTTAACCTGCAACCAATGGTTGGCTTTAACATAAACACCAACTTCTTGAGGGTCTAAAGAGCCTGACCCTGCATTGTATTCAGGGTGTACGAAGAAATTAAATGTACGGTCTATCTTTGATTTTAATGATGTTTCAAAGTGGATGCCATCTCCTTCGAGACTGATGGTACGTACTATTCGTGAACCATCCTTTGTTGTAAGTGCAATAATTACTTTTGTAGGGCTTTGCTCAACAATTTCATACCCCAAAATTCCATCAGGTTTTGGACCATCTCCCTCCCTAACCCATTCTTCAAAACGAAAACGATCAAATGCACGCGTAGGTTGTACAACGTTTCTATCTGTAGGCTTATAGGTCATCTCCACCACTTTAGCATTACTTTCAGGTAATACCACTAAACTCCAATAGTTATTTTCTAATTTAACTGCTTTCATACCTGAAAAAATTTTACGCATATTTTCTAGGTAGGTTTCAGTTTTTACATATTCATTATCCATTATTACATGGTACTTTGCACATAAATCAGTGTATGTATCCAATAGAGACCCTTCAGTATCCTTTAAAGAAGGCTTGCACAATCCATTTTCATAGGTAAGATTCATGGTAGCTACACTCAATTTTGCACGATAAACACATAGCGAAGCCTTTTCTACTCGCGTACGCACCTCTTCTGATTTTGCTAATGAAAGTGCTTCCTTAAAAAAAGAATCTATTTGATTTACGGATTCAGCATTTAAGCATAAAGGTGCTTCAGTAGAAAAAAGACCGGGGTGGCGCTTTTCTTTTTCAATTAAATTGTGATAATAGCTTAAGTAATCAATAATAGGTTCTGCGGCTTCCTTATAATGCATCCGGCAAAAGTCAATTGTTTCTTGCCAACTATCGCGACCAGGTTTCCATAGACAGCGCGAAATTACATAGTTTCGTAAGTCACTGAGCTCAGTAGAAAAACCATTTCCGGCCGCCTGCATAAATACCCCACGACCACTATTGTTTGCAAAATATTCCACATTCTTTCCGATGCTTTGTAGATTTGGAAAAGGGAGGAGGTATCCCCTGAAATTGACATTATAATTCCAAATAAAGATGTTTTTGGCTATTTTATTCCAATCATCCATATCCTTACTAAATTCTTCGTTAAGAGTGCAAGTAGGATCGTCGATCGCATGAAAATTGCAACATTCAATACTACACAACATCAGCATAACATTGTCTCTGGGACGTATTGTTTTAGGTGGTTTACGCGTGTATTCGTAGGCATAAGTACCAATTAAAACCTCTGGATGCTTTTTTTCAACCCGCTCTGCTACTGCATTGACAAAAGAAATCATGGTGCCCGCATGGGATTCCTCTTGAGCATCGAGAGCAGCACAGGATTCGCAGGTACAGTAACTACCATTATCCATTTGTGCAACGTTAAAATTTTTCCTTGTGGGATCTTTCTCAATGGCCTCCAAAGTAGCCTCTGTTACTATGTCTAGAACGTCCTTATTTGTTAAACATAATTGTGGTCCACCGCCATGCATACTTACTTCTCGCCTTCCGTTGACCAAAGCATAGTATTCTGGATGTTCTTCGCCATAAATGGAAGGAGGAACAAGATTAGATACATTATGACTAACACGTATATACCCCGTAATACCGCCAAATTTCTCATCACCTTTAACCGCATTGGTGCGCAGTTTAGCAGCAAACGAAGGGTTTTGGAGTGTTTCACCATAATGGGAAGAACGAAAAGTAAAGGGAGGAACGTAACTATAATTTTGACCTTTGATTCTAAAATTCTTATTTTTCCCTTCCTCTGGGTAGAAAGTATGATCCTTTGTCAAGAACCGAACACCACAATATTTTTCAAAAAACTCATAAACACCATATAGTGTCCCACGGGGTTGACCACCGTAAATAGCTATTTGATTTTTGGAAATATCTATATTAAACCCTTCTTCGCCAAGCTTATTTATATTTTTCCCTAAACCAACCTTGGCAGCTGCTTCAGGACCTATTAAAATGGTTTTTCCAATCTTTGATTCGGAACTGTCTATAGGCAACTCTTTACCTGTAAATTCTCTAAAAAATCTTTGAAATTCAGTTGCAGCATACAATTCTGATACTGTTGCGCCCGAACTGCAAAAGATACCGGTAAAAGTGGACAAATTGGGCCCGTCTGCGGGTAGAGCAGCCCATTCTTCTTCTGAAAATGAGGATGCTACCTTTGGGGAACATTGTATTAAAGAACCCATTAACAAGATTAAAAACACCCCTTTTAAGAAAGTAGGTTGCATCTTTTCTTTCATTTTAATATGTATTTAGATTTGTGAAAATAACATTTTATAAAACAAAAGACCATGAATTTTCAAATACGCGAATTATGGAGCACACGGAGATAATAACTCCTTGGTCCGGTCCCTAAATTTTAGGATCCAGCGTTATCCTTAAGCCCCTACTCCACCAGTTAAGTTATTTAAGGATAACTATTAGCTACAAGGCCAACGGCATCATCTCGCCGAAAAAATTAATCACCCACTGGGTCATCAATTTTTATCGCGTATGTAAAAGGTGTTTTGCGGGGAAGATTGTACATGTATATGTTAAAGTTTATCAATTTTCAATTGATAATCGAATTCTTCATCTCCGTTAAATTTTTCAGGGGTCGAAACCACAACCAAATATAACGTGGCATTTGAAGGAACATCTAAGGTTGTAATGCCTTTGTGATTTGTTATAGGTATGGTTGAAAAGGTGTACGCTTCATCAATAGCAATGATTGTTGCCACATAAAAATCTGAGGCGGTGCCCTCGTCACCAACGGAATCACCGATGAAATCTATATTGTAGGAAGATGCTGTCGTGTTGTTGACCTTGATCACGGTATGCGACCATGCCATGTTTTTTTCAACAGGGGAAAAATAACCCGAACTTCCCGCATCGGTCAATTCTAGACTATATGAATTGTCGTCGTTGACCCCTTGATGTTCGTTTCCCGAGTGAATTCCGTATAATCGCCACCATTCTTGAATTTGCTTGATGTCTTCCTTGGGTTGATCGGGAATATTGTGCAACACCGTAATATCTCTTGCAAATTGTCTAAATATTCCTTTGAAATCGGAAAGGTTTTCATACATATATTCTTGGGGACTCTTATCATAACCAGAGTAAAACGAATCCGCAAGAAAACCTTCAGGTATTAATTCGTTCCAGTACGCGTACATAAAAAATAACACCCCTGCATATTGCCTGCCATTTCGGCTAAAGGTCTTAACCTCAGGTTCAGGACCCCATAGACTAATTTGTGGTTGCATGGTAAAACTCGGTATTACGTTATAGTCACCATACCAATCTTTTGGTGATGTACGAACGTCTTCAAATGCACTTGCCGTGGATTCTACATACCATCTGTTGTCAGGGTCTTCATAACTAAACGTATTGTAATGGTTACCTGCTTTATACTGCATGATATGGAAAATTTCATGCATAACCGATCCGGTGGTAGGTCGTGTTTCGATCACAACATGACGTTCTAAATGGCCCGGGGCGGTGTAGAACGGCATGCCGTATTCATCGGTGCCTACACCTTGTCCCCATCCGTCGGGAAGAATATCAATGCCATCCCCTTCATTGCCCTTATGATGCACATAAATGTTGATATAGTGCGTTTCAGAACCAATGGGAGGTTCCATTCCGTTGGTTATACCATAGTCGTACGTATATTCCGCCCATTTTAAAACATCCTTGGCGTCATGGTTGTGGTCCCACTCTTTGTCCCACCATACCATAAAATGCTCTGAGCCTCTATAATCTAGAACGGTTTCGTCAAAGAAGGAAGTCCTTCTTATGCGGGTTCCTAAATCTTTTGGCACAAAGAAACTCTTCAAACTTCCGCCCCCGGCGGTAATGTTTATTTGGTCTATCAACTGTAATCGATCCTCAACGATACCGGACCATCCATCGAACTGATAATCGTCGTTCGGAATTGCAAGAATCTCTATTTCACTGCCTGCTTCAAAAGAAAGTATCGAGCTTGTGTTTAATTGAAGGGTTTCCTGTGTATCGGTATTTCGTATTTCAAGATGGCCTCCTTCTACAATTTCGAAATCGACAGCAACGGCATTGGTAAACCCTTCTGCAAAAACTGCTGTAATATTCGTTTCCTTATCTATGGTCAATTGAATAGGATTTTCGGCTCCCTCGTGATCTCCCGACCAACTGACGAACCTTTGTCCAATGCCGGGATTGGCAGTTAATTCTACCACGGTACCAGAAACGTAATCGGTGCTTTTGCCCGACTGAACAATGGTTTCAGCAACTGCGCCCTGACCTTCTATGGAGATATTCAAAGCATACTGTCTTTTTTCAAATACGGCAGTGATATGCTTTTCTTCGTCCATATTCAATTGAAGTGGATTTTCAGTGCCTTCATAATCGCCTGACCACCTGACGAACAAATATTCTTCCCCCGGATTGGCAATTAGTTCTACCACGGTACCGGAAGCGTAATCGGTGCTTTTACCAGCTTGAATGATGTTTTCGTCTACCGTACCCTCGCCTTCTATGGTCACGGACAAGGCATAAACTCGTTTTTCGAAAACGGCCGTAAGATTTTTGTTTGCGTCCATGGTAAGCGAAATAGGGTTTTCAGACCCTACTGCACTACCCGTCCATCCTACAAAGATAAATTCAGCATTCGGGCTAGCCGTAACGCTGACCTTTGAACCTTTGTCATATTTTCCCTTATCGGGCGACACGCTACCTCCTTCAGATGGGGATAAATTTACAGCAAGGGCGAATTTTGTTATTTCCTTAGCCACGGTTGGTGAATCATTCTCATCGCTCGTACTACAGCTTATTAGGAGAATTGAAGCTAAAATAAAATTAGTTAACTTTCTCATAAACAATTGGTTGGTAAGTGAATTTAAATAAAAAAAGTAAATTGGCAAGCTAATTGGCAGTATTTATGGTTAAAACATGATTTAAATCTTATTAACCAAGGAGCTATTTTTTTACTAGAACTGACTTTCTATCGGGCTTATCGGTATGTAGTATTTTTTGGCGTATACTAGTGCATTAGTCTAGTTCTTCAAATAAATAATTGGTAGATAATTCGATAATGATAACATAATCCCATTCCACACACCTTTATTCATAGCTAATTACTTTAAAATACGGAATTCATGAAATTCACAAAAAAGTAGTTGACACTCCCCTGTCACCATTGGTTAGCCTAATAAGTGTTTATTCACAAGAATTATATTGCTTTTATAGGAGTTCATGAACCTTGAATAAAAAATCGGTTTCATTACCTTATTGGAAGAAACTTTATGAATGAAAAAAATAAATGAAGTTAGTAACAACTTAGCCCACGCACCATCACGCTCATAAAAGAAAAGATCTATAAGACCTTCCATTTTTATGCCGTATTATTGGTTTAGCCTGTTGCAATATGGTTTAATAAAAGGTATTAATCCTCATGGCAAGCCCTGAACCCAATAATAGGAATCGACCTAAGGGTCGAGGTATTGAACCAAGATCCCGCCGAAAAAAGCGGGATTAGGTCAACTTTCAATTTTCAGTGCGTCTTACTGACTTCTCAAAATTGAGTTTCACTAATAATACAATCTAAAATCCAGTAATTTACAGACGTTGTAATGTCTTTGGTGCAACTCTTCTACCACATCCAACATATTATCATCTTCCATAAATAAGTTGAAGAATGCTTTATCAAGATTTGCGCTACTTATTCCATTAAATTCCTTACCATAGCCAGAAACACCTTTTGCGCCAGTGATATCCAAAAAATATTGTGCTTCCTCTTCGTCTAAATCCAAGATTTTTGAATTCGAAAAATGTAAAATCTTTCCTTTTAACCTTCCTTCAAAAATTTCTGCAATTTCCTGCAAACTATAGTAATAACCATTTAGACAAATACTATTGGCCTCACCGGACATGACCAAATAGATGATTTCATAATTCTTAAAATGATGGTCGTCCAGAACCAATGCATTTAAGCTATCTTCTAGTCCTTCAATGGTGTCGCATGTTTTATATATGCTAGCTACCCCATAATTCATGGCCAATTGTTCCAAATTTTTTTGGGCTTCGGTAACCTTGTCCGTTTCTATTTCATGAACCGCTTCCAAACAATAAATGAAATAATCTGCATCTATAAATTGTTCTTGGGGCAACTGACGTCTTTTCTCTAACAAGTTTCTGAAATTATTTAAAGTATGTTAAACACAAAATTACTGTAACTCTTCTAGTTTTTCAGCGTTTTCATATAAAATCCCATTCCACATACATTTACAAATGACTTATTAATTTGTTTTTTATCGGATTTGTGAATCTTGATTAAGATTTGGCTACCGCCTAATCTAATTCTTCTATTTATTCTTAACTAGTTATTTTAAAGTGAGGAACTCATGCACCTCACGAAAAAGTTCGGTGTCACTCTGTAGGCTTCCCCTTTTTAGGACACCTCTAATTTCGATAAATAATTGTTGTTGCCCCCTCCCTTTATTAGGTACCTGTCATAACTAGAGAATCAGGGCTATTTTGATCCATTTAAGGTCTTATAGGTTTTT
The DNA here is from genome assembly GCF_018860365.1 of Arenibacter algicola. GTDB lineage: Bacteria > Bacteroidota > Bacteroidia > Flavobacteriales > Flavobacteriaceae > Arenibacter > Arenibacter algicola_B. The sequence continues at coordinate 247,027 of NZ_JAHKPO010000014.1, read as the reverse complement.
GGCCTCTTCTATGTAAAAATCTTTTAGATGTTCATGTCCACAGGTTGGTGCAATATTGTCCTCCGCCATCAGGGTCAGAAAAAACTCGATAGGTCCATAGGTTTTTACACTTGTGAAAGATCTTAAACACCGAATGGTTAGTTTTCTTGACCAATCGGGTAAATGAACGATTTTTATGGGCTTGTTCAAAGCGGTCAGGGCGAGTTTGGCAATATCATTAAGACTCAGAACATCGGGGCCTCCAATGGTCAATTCCTTATTGTCATCATCCAAGGTATCTACAATGGCCCTTGCAAGGTCCGCACCATGAATAGGGTTGAATTTTTGATTGCCAGATCCAAACAAAAACACACGACCAGATTTGGCCATTTGTAAAAAGTCGCCCATATCTGAAAAGAAACCGTTTGGCCGCACTATGGTATAGTTGAGCCCAGAAGATTTTAAAGCATCGACAAACTTCTCTTTGGCTTCAAAAATCTTTAAATGCCGATATTTGTCGCCATTAATGGCAGAAACGTATACAAAGTGTGCTACACCACTTTTTTTGGCTTCTTCGAGCAAATTCATATTGGCCCTATAATCTACATCCATATAGGTTAGACCATCTTTTTGTCTCGTAATGCCGACCGTTGATATTACCGTGTTTATTCCTTTACAAATGTCTCGTAATGTTTCAGGCTTTGTAACCTCGGCCTGTTTTATCTCTAAATAGTTTTCATTACTATTTTGCAACTTATCAGGACTTCGTACAATAGCGATTACCTGATTTTTTTTCTCTAGCAGTTCATTTAATAAATAATTGCCCAAATAGCCTGTGGCGCCCGCTAATAATATGTTGGTATGTTTCATTTAGGTAACTATATTACGCCGGTTTAGTTAAACTTTCTTTTAAGAATATAGCGGGTAATAAAAATACCGTTGTCATCGTTTTTCCCCGCATCGCTTTCTACCGCACTGGTTATGAACATCAGGTCCCAACCTTCAGAAAGCATTTCGGTTAATTTTGAAGAAATTAAGGCATCATTGGCGGCTATATTTTGAAACCGGATTCCGCCTAGGTTATAAAAGTTCAATAATTTCGTTTCTTCAAAATTTTTGAGTCTAATATCTTTTCTTTTCGATTTGTTTCTGGTATTATTTTCTTCTGTTCTACTAGAGGTAAATTGTTTGTAATCCCTTTCGTCGTTGGACGAAATTAAACGTGATCGTCCCAGCCCGCTAGGAATGATAGATTCTACACTTGTAATGACCTTGATCTCAAATGCTTGTTTGGATGTTTCTTGCCCATACATATGTGCTACGGACAATGTAAGTAATGTGATAATTGACGCTAACTTTTTCATGTGTTTATTGATTAAATGATCGTTTTTTGATTATAAATTATGCAGCAAAGATTCACCGGATTATTAAGTAAATCGTTCTAAATTATAATCTGAAACGAAATAGGCGAGGTTTACAATGAGTTGGCTTTCATCCAAGCCCTAGGGGTTACCCCTTCTATTTTTTTAAAATAGGTGTTGAATACGGTTTTGGAATTAAAACCACTATCATAAGCCAACCCAAGAATGGTAAGGTGCGAATTATTAGCATCGAGTGCTATTAATTTAAAGTGTTTGAGGCGATAAGAATTAACAAAGTCGTTAAAATTAACATCAAACGCCTGGTTGATCAGAAATGATATTTTATTGTTGTTCTGCTCCAAAACCTGAGCAACGACATTTAAGTTTAATTGTGGATTTAAAAAAGGTTCTTCTTCCTTAAAATAGGAAAGTAATTTGCCTTTTAGTGTCTTTATTTGGTCTTTATCCAGGACATTTGTTGTTGCTTTCTCTTCATCTTTCTTGGTAGATGTGATATCCGCAGACGATAAATTTGACCGGTGCAGATCTGTGAAACCATTTATTTTATGCAGAGGCCTCAAGAATGGTTCTTGCCTATAGTTAATGATTTGACCGCGTCTTTGGTCGATCATTTCCTTTAAGAGAGAAAAGGCCGTCGCCGTGTGATGTGAGTTGGCCAAAATAAACACGTCATAAGGTACCAGCATGGTTTTATCTTTACTGAGACTAGACCATTTTTCAATAATTTGATGGGGAACGTGAATATGCTTTTCGTTAACAAGTCTGAACAATAAATTTTTCTCTTCTATTAATGAGGTGTTGTTTATAAATTCTTGAAACTGCTGTTTTTTGTTCAGCCATATTAAACAAAAGCATTTTAAATGATGCGCTAATTCTAGTTCAGGGTTAAGTGTTAACGCGTAATCGACATTTTCAAGGGCTTTGTTAAATAAGCCTTGAAAATAATGAATATGGGCCAATGTGTAATGATTGTTTGCAGAAAGCGGATCTACCTCTAAAAGTTTGTTTGCATATGGTAAGGCCATGTCAAAAAAACCAAGCGCTATGAACAACTCTGTTAAAGCTTCTAAACCGTCAGTATGATTGGGGTTAATGGCCAAGACTTTCTTAATATGAATATAGGCATTCTTAAAATCCCATTCTCCCCAAAAAAACTTTCCGACATAAGACAAAGGATATTCCGGTAAAGAGGCGTCTAATTCTTTTGCCATAAGCAAATTGTCTATGGCCGACTCCATAGCTTCTTCATAAGGTATATAACCCCACATTGCCGATAATCCATAGCATTGTAAATTGGCATAATAGGCCTTGGCGTAATTTATATCCAATGCAATGGCCTGGTTATAGTAGTGTATGGCCTGGTTAAGGCCCTCTGGTGTCCATTTCAATTGAAAAGAACGTCCTTTCAAATACATTTGATAGGCATCTACGCTGCTTGTTGGCTGTTTTATTAAATGCTCTTGAATTTCAAAATGCCCAAAATTGTTTCGAACTTCTTCGGCTATTGCTAAACTAATTTCATCCTCTAAATCAAAAATATCCTTTAATTGCCTATCAAATTTTTTAGACCAATAGTGCGTACCGTCTTCAACGTCTATTAATTGGGCCGTAATTCTAACCCTTTCCTGGGATTTCTTAATGCTTCCTTCAAGAATTGTGCTTACCCCTAGTTGCCCCCCAATTTTTCTGATATCTATATCTTTTCCCTTAAAGGCAAATGATGAGGTTCTGGCAATAACCTTAAGTTTGTCAATTTTTGTTAATGCGTTTATAATTTCTTCAGTGATTCCGTCACAGAAATATTCGTTGTCAATATCATTGCTCATATTAACAAATGGTATAACTGCTATTGATTTTTGATTGTTCAAAGTGTTGATTTGCTAAAACAAATCTATAAAATTAAATCCTTAAAATTAATTACACAAAGAACCCACTCCACACAGATTGACCTCTACAGCCCATAAAATCTTTAACAAATCAGCACAATAGGATTTAAATGCTTCACTTCCTTTCTGTTTCTCCTTTTATTAGAGAAACATCCTTCTTTGAAAAGTGGATGTACGTAAAACATTCGGGAACATGGGAATCCCAAACACCATGGGGACTCCATACCCATCCCCCGCTGTCCTCAGCCGGAACAGCCTCCTTGTACTGATTAAACCTTGAAAAATCCATTCGCCAGATATCCTCTTCATTGGGCGGCAAGCTCCTGTTGTCCCCTAAAGCCAATGCTGACATGCCCGACCATGGAATGGCCAATTCTACCGTCCAGCCCCGATCCCGATCACTATCATCATTTATAGTGCCATCAATATAAACAGCGCTTTTTAATCCCGGGAAGTCCCAATTCCAATACCCGATCCGGCCTCCTCGCGGATGCGGTTGATAACCTACTCCCGAAAAGGGTTTCCTACCTGGTTGGTCGCTACTAAATTCAGGGATGGAATCATAGACTCCGTTTTTATATGAATCCGAATCTTCCCAAATAAAGAAAACCTCATAGATAGTTCCAAAAGAATTGATCTCAAATTCATAATAAGTATCCTGTCCCGCAATGAAAAGCTCTACATCGTTATCCTTGTAAATCAAGGCATCGCGTTCCGTTAGGGTAGCCTGAACATTGGGTTCCTCTACCCAATAGGCAACATATAAATATTCATCATCCCACAGCACCGCGGCCCTTGTATCATGGATGGTCTCCGTTCCAGAAATCAGATCCCTAAAGCTGGGTGAGGTTGGTGCAGTTTGCCAAACCGAATCATCCAGACGGCCATCGATCTTTGGTGGGCTACCCACCATGTAAGCATTATAGTGCGGTATATCCTCCTCTTTACAGGGTGGGTATTGTAGGGCATCCACGGCAGCAACCTGGGCAGATGACCAAAAACTCAAGAAAACGCATAATGTCTGTAAAAGAACGAGTTTATTCATGATTCTTTTTAAACTTAAATTTCAAAAACATAGCTGATTAATATGATTTTATGCCTTCCAAAGTTCGGTAAGCACTTTAGTAAATTCTTTAGTTTCTTCCACCGTTCCCATACTCACCCTACACCAATTCTTGCCCAAATAATCACGGGTCCCGATCAATATTCCCTTGTTTTTCATGTCTGTCATAAACTCCGTTGGATATTTAGAAATATCAAAGAGAATAAAACTGGTCTGGGACGGAATGTAGTCGATTTTCAATTTGCGCAAAGTTTCCACTACAATGGTTTTGGATTCTGTGTTTTTTTGCACCACAAAATCTACAAAATTTTGGTCATCAAGGGCAGCTGTAGCAACAGAAAAGGCTGGGGAGGATATAGGGAGACCTGCAAAAATCATGTATTTTTCCAATGCATCGACCCACGCTGCATGAGCAAAACCATAACCGATACGTAGCCCTGCCAAACCATATACCTTGGAGAAGGTTTTGATAACCATGACCCTTGGATTTACAACCATATCTATCATCGATTCCGAGTTATCGCAAAATTCAAGATAGGCTTCATCAATTAATACATAGGAATATTTAGTGGCCTCAGTAATAAACTGTCTAAGCTCTTTAGGACCTACCGCTGTACCAATAGGGTTATTAGGATTTACGATATATACCAAACCCGGATGCTCTTTGGTCTTGTCCAACATAGCATTTAAATCGAGGGTATGATCTTGTTTTAAGGGAATGTAGTGTGTTTTTCTGCCAAACTTTTCCAACATTGCAGGTAATATATCAAAGGTAGGTGTGGCAGTGGTTACATCACCTTCTCTTTGTAACATGAACTGGGCGACGGCTTCCAAGAGACCGGAGGAGCCCGCACCCAATAAAATGTTTTCCGATGTTAGCTGGAAACGTTTTGCCAGGGCTAATTTTAGTTCAGGAATTGACGCAAAAGCATATCTATTAATAGCCGAAGCTGAAGTTGAAAAAGACTTTTTCACTTGTTCTGAACACCCATATGGGTTTTCATTGGAAGCTAATCTTAGATAGGCCTCACCTAGGTTCGTTTTAGGCATAGCTATTCCTAAATGTGGAAGCATCATCACGGCTGTTGAGCCCAGTGTTGCCTTTGATATCCAGTTCCTTCTATCCATTTTCAAACTATTTTGAATATAAGGTACGCATTATTTTTGTTCGTGCGCAGGCAGTCAGATCCCTTAGTCTAATTTTTGCCTTTTAAACAAATTTGATATCCATTTCTTGCGAATAGCCATTGCATGAATGGGTTTATTTTAATATTCTTCCACGCTCATTGCCTTACCTCCTATCCCTTCGACGGAGCCTGTACTGAGCTAAGCCGAAGTACTCAGGACAGGCTTTAGGTCGCAAAATAAGCCCGCCTATATGATAAAGTCGGGCAGGCTCGCCTGAAAGATGAAGTCGGGCAGGCCCGCCTGAATGAGAAGGTCAGGCGCCCATAAAATTTCAACTACGCGAATTATGAGCTACCAAAAAACCTTAACTGCCTTTATCCATAATCAAAGCACGGGCCATCTCCAAGAGCAACTTTTTTTCTTGAATGGATCTTACTAAAGGCAGTTGGGCCAAACCTATTATTCTGCGCATCACCTCTATTCCGGCCACTTGAACAAGTAAGTGTTCGTTCAGCCTTCCGGGATACCCTTCTTTTATTGTTTGAAGACAAGCCATATCCATCGTAATCATAATACTATGTGCCGCCAGTACCCCAATGTCGAATTCGGCAAATCCCATAAAGCTGAATTCTGGATCAATTAGGTAGATGTGGTCTCCTTGTGTCATCCAACTCCCGGGATAATAATCACCATGCAAAAGAACATTGCCCTGGGACAGGTACTGTTCTCCCACCTTTGCAATCTCCTTTTTTAATGTTTCATCAGTTCTATAGTTAAGAGCGAGTTCCTGAAGTCCTTCCTGAATAGCATTAAGGGAGAAATCACTTTCCTTAAGAAAAGGCAGTACAAATATGTGTTGGTGATTAAGTAATCGCAATTCCATATTTTCAGGATATTCTATGGGCTTGGATGTATGGATCTGGGAAGCAATATCCAAAAGCTGATACAATTGGGCGGTGCTAATATTTCTTTCATCATACAGGTAGGACATATCCTTACAATCCCCTAAGTCGTCCAGGATTAATAAATGGTTGTCTGCATTATATGCTAGAATTTTAGGTATATGTGGTTCAATAGCCTTGTTTGTAACTGCTTTGTAGAATTGATACTCTACATCAATACGCTCAATGGGAGCATTTATCTGTGGATATTTTTGAACAAATGGCCGTGATTGCTTTACAATAAAAGAACGCTTATTGGTACGGATTCTAAGGACAACGTTCATGTTTCCCTCACCTGGCTTTTCAACGGAGAGAATTTGTTCGTGTTTTGGATCAATAAAACCAATATTATTTAAACAAATCCCAATATCTGCAATTGAAGTAGTAGCGTCTAGGTACATACTGTATTTTTTATATTTTTTTTAAGCTTTGCCAGAAATCTGTTTTCATATTTTCTACCTCTATTTCGGTATGGATGTTTATTAAGCGTTGCGTATTTTCTGTAGGCGTTAAAAAAGTTTCGGTTTTTGATAATTCGGGACGGGCCAGTGCTTCTATGATAGCGACATCCCACATAATCCAGCTTCTCTTTTCCGGATCTTCTTTTGTCCACCAGCGTTCATAGGTTTCCCATCGGTTTATGAGATAATCGGAGACACCTCCCCTATTCTTCAAATTACCATCTACTTCTGCTTTTGAAAACACAAGGTGCTGACTGGTAGTTGCCGTCATTACAGTAAGATCTAGACCTTCGGTATTTAGAAGTATCTCTACCGCTTTAGGGTCATTTCCTGTATTGAATTCCTTTTTGTTATAAGTATTGGTTTCCACATTATGCCAAAAACCAAGATAGTGTACTTTCAATTGTGGAATAATGGACGGATCCTCCAATATAGCACTGGCAACATTGGTACAAGAACCTAATACAACTACATTCAATTTTTGACCGGCGGGCAATTTATGCGCCATATCAACTATAAAATTGGAAGCAGGGGAACTAGCTGGTTCTGTACTATTATTAATGGGTACATTACTCCCCAATGGAAGCGGAATAGCATTCTGCCCCATTAACTTTAGTATTCTTTCATTAATTCTTTGGCTTTCATAAACACTACTATCCGTTGCCAATGGTGATGTATGAAACTGGGCCGAAGTAATGCCAAGAATATTGAATTTGGGCTCTGCAATTGCCCGTACAATGGCATAAAGATCATCTACCTCATTTGCCGTATCGGTATCAATAATGAGGGGTAAACGCCCATCATTTACCTGAGCTTTTACACTGATTTGTGTGAAAAGAAATAGTGGAATTATAAACTGAAGCAAAGGGATGCGAATAGCTTTATGATAATTCAGGGTTTTAAATGTCCGGAGTTTATTGTTTTGCTTCAGCATTCATTCTTTCTTTAACAGTTCATCCTGCGTTTGGTCGTACAAAGGGATAGAACATTACCAATGTAATATTGAGAACATATATTTTTTATAAGTATAGCTTCTGCGCTAAATTATAGATGCTCCTTGAATGATTAATTGCCTGCACACAAGCTGGCTCGTTCAGTAAATAAGTCCACTGGACATATTCATTACGCTCCGCCCTGTTTTGACTTAAATTTTGGGAGGCCTAATAAAAAACATGATCCTAGCTATTCTATAGTTAATTAATTCATGAACGTAGCAACAAGTTTGCCTTCGCCCCACCTTGCAAAAAAAGAAAGAGAAGGCACTGTAATTCTATGGCTTTAAAACGCTCAGTTGGCAAGAGTAACCTTAAGCCAAAATGAAAATTAAACATATAAAAAAACGTTCTCCCCACAGTTGGAAAGAACGTCTTTTTTTTTATATCGATAAACTTATCCTATTGTAAATCGAAATAAGAAATTACTTCTTCATAACTCATTTTCTTAAAATCCTTCTGGACGCCTTTAGCCGTAGGTGCTATGGTTGTAGCCGGAATGATTACAAACCTAACACTGATTTCCAACGGATCTGTTATTCCCAAGTATTGAACATCATAGGAAGGTGTTACATTGATTCCTAAACTATTCAATGATAATATAGCGGTATATGCAACTGCCGCATGATCGTCTGAATGATATACATAGGGCATTTGAACAATTTGGCCCGAACTTAATTTAAGATATACCAAAATTACATCCTGATCCAAAGCTGTTTGCGTTAACAGGGCAGTGGTGTAACTGGAGTCGTACATAGTCCCGTAACCACCACTTGTCTTTGGAGAAGGTGTAAAATCGTTTTCCGTTAGAGCGATCCAAGTACTGGCAACCACTGTGGCATCCACACCATCTTGACCATCGGCACCATCTTGTCCATCAATACCATCTTTGCCATCTTGTCCATCAATTCCATCTTGTCCATCGATTCCATCAACACCATCTTGGCCGTCAACTCCATCCTGTCCATCGATTCCATCAACACCATCTTGGCCGTCGGCTCCTGTATCACCAGTTTCCCCTTTGTCTCCCTTAGGTCCCTGCTCACCCTGAATACCCTGCTCACCTTGAATACCTTGGAGACCCATAGCTCCATCAACGCCATCATCTACACTACATGAGGTAAGTGCAATAGACGACAACAATACACAACTAGCAATAATTTTTAAATGTTTTTTCATAAAATAGATTGGATTGATTTGGTTTATATTTATATCAAAATTTAATTGAAAAGAAAAACGCACCAGTTATATTTATATTGTAAGAAAAACATCACATTGCTGTTATAATTGGTTAACTCCTTGAAAACATGTGTACTTAAATTTTTATTTTTTTTGAATAAATAGCCATCTCCCAAATGCCTACTTACGGGCAGTTAAAAAAGAGTTCATTGACGAAGTTTTTATGATTTTGTAAAGGAGTCCATAAACCAAGCAAAATTGCTCGATTTATGCATTGCAGGTCTACTGTTTTTGATAGGCCCTTTCACTACCTCATTTTTTTTAATTCGAAAGTAACCAAAACTCAAGTTACATAACCCTACAGTGCAGAAATCCATGGCAAGTAGGCGCAGGATATTTTAGTAATAACTTTGCCTTCGCCCCAACCCGCTCAAAAAATAAAAGATCTATAAGATTTTCTATTTTTATGCCGTATTATTGGTTTAGCCTGTGGCCGAAGCAATAATCAAGAAAGCTGGCGTGCCGGCGAAATCTGCAGAGGTTTAATTAATAAAGACACTAATTCCTTTATGTACGGAATATTTTGAAAGATTGATTTATATAACTAGTTACCTATAAAAACCCAGTTATAATCTAGAACCAATTCATTCATCTTTACTATGGTGGCATTGGCTATGTCATCCATTCCAGGATTATGGCTGTAATTGATATATCCATTTGAGACTGGATATAAAATGGTTTGTTCATAGACTCTCGAGATTATTTCATCCAACCTTCCGCCAGTCAATTGATTGTTATTAACGTCCAAATCAAATATTTTAAGGTTCGCAGTTGTGTCAAGAGTGCTTAAATTATTATTACCTATAATAAGGCGTTCCAAAAGGGAATTTGCGGATAAGTCTATCTCCGACAACGCATTGTTATCAATATATAAATCCCTCAACTTATGATTCGTCGATAGGTTAATGGTGGTCAGTTGATTCGCGTACAAATCGATGCGAACAAGATCGATGTTTTTTGAAAGGTCTATACTGCTTAGACTATTTGCCCCTACGTTGATTTCCGTTAAGGGGAGATTTGACGAAATATCGATGGTCTCTATGGTATTATTTGCGATATCGAATCGTTCCAATTCCAAGTTTTTGGAGAAATCTATACTACTTAGGTTATTTTCCCGCGCCAAAACCACTTTTAATTTAGAATTATTGGATAGGTCTAAGACTGAAATTTGATTGCCATCGACCCACAGGAATTCCAAATTAGGATTTTGTGTTACGTTCAACCCGGTTAATTGATTGTCACGTATCCAAACAGTTTTCAAGTTAGGATTGTTGCTAAAATCCAAACTTGTTATTTGATTTTTCCCAAGCCCTAAATATTCTAGAGCCTTATTTTCAGAGGTATTCAGGCTTGTAAGTTTTCCAAGATATAATTGACATGATTTGAGCAAAGTTAATTTGTCGATGTCCATTGAAGTAAGATGGCTTTCGTAGTTGTCACCTTGATCACTACCAAAATCTAGGAATTCAATGGCTTCAATAGCTCCGCTAACGGTGATGGTATACACCCCTTTTTGGGCATAGTTGTGTGATATATCATTCTCAATACCCGAATTATTTATGGTGGATACATATTCATCTATTGTACCATCTCCCCAATTGACCAAATAGGTGGATCCGGTGATCGATTTTAAGTTCAGGACTTTTCTCGTAGTGGCATCTGAATCATCTACAATCATGCTGAAGAAATCAGTATTATCGGGGAATGTCAAACTTAATCCCGTATAACCAAAATCAACGGAAGTATACCCGGCAGCATTAATATTTTCTGTAGCGGTTTCTTTTGTTTCATTTGTTGACACATCAAAATCAAAGGGTAAAGGACTTGTAGCGAATTGGGCTAAAACTGAATCTTCTTTAGGAGCTATAGAAATGACAATATCATTTTCATCGGTTACAATAAATTCTATCAAGCTATAAGTGCCGGTTTCTAAGGCAATTTCAGCAGTGATACGGCTGTCGCCCAACTTTGTCAAAACAAGCTTTTCTCTAGTGAAAATTGAAACACCATCACTGTCGATTATGCTTACATGGGCAAATGAAGGGTCAAGATTTTTTTGGCCACTGCCTAAAGCCGTTTTTGCGGAAAGCTCTTTTAAATCTATTCGAAAAACCTGCTTCCCTTCCTTCACCAACGAATCATTATCTATTAAAGCTCCATCATCTATGGGTAAAATAGGGGCTTCATTCTCGGAAGAACATGAAATAACAAAAAGGGAGGCAAAAAGAATATAGAATAGTTTTTTCATAAGATCAATTGACTTATAATCATTAAATACCGGTTTATATGGTTTAATAAATACACTAAGTATGGTAGCGCAATGCCCCAAAAGTTAAATCCATACAGTTAAATTCTACCTTAAATAAAAATTACAGTAAGTGAATATAGTTTGGTGTCAAAACTTCCATACACTTGCTCACATACCCTTCCAACTTTAATGATCAAGGCTGTTGCTGAACAATAATAAGTTCAGTTTTACCTGTTATATATATTAATTCATCCGAAAGCTCGCAACCTAAAAATAACCTTAAGGTAGTCTCCCCGTCGGGAATATTCTCCAAAAAGTTGTCCGATAGAACTGTTCTAAACTCCGTATCCGTGGTACTTACGGCACTGTTGGCTATGACTCTTCCAAAACGATCCGTCAATTCAGCCGTTGCCGTATTATTGCTGTTGGAGGTGCGAATGGTGGCCGATAAATAAACCTCGGTGGCATTTTCCCAATTGTTGATATTGAATTGAAGTACATTAATTGCATAATCGTTTCTATAACCTGAGCTTCCGCCATTTTGATGATACAGGAGTATCCGAATTTCTTCATTTGGCCTTCCATCAATACCATCGCATACAAAACGGGTCATCCCAATTTCATCATCTTCCAAAATATTGTTCGCATTGGCATCCAGCCCTGACGAAATGAAAATGCCCCCGCCCAGACAGTTTTCATCGGGATTGTTATAGGCTATATTCACCAGGCTCTTATCTCCTGTTTCACCATTACAGATGATATCCGAGTTTTCAATTTCTTCCAAATCAAGTTGCCCGTTTCCATTGATATCCGTACCCCAATCGATCTGCACGCCACCCAGCCCACATTTTGTCCCAATCGGCGCACTGGTAAGGCGGGTAAGGGTCGTTGTGCCAAGGGTCCCGTTACATAGGTTAACAATTGTAGTAATTTCCTCAGGTTCCAAGACAGCGTTTTCATTGTTGTCGATCCCCATATTCAATTGAATGCCCCCATTTGCACATACTGCTCCCTTGGGAAGGGTTACATAGGTGCTCAGAGTGGTATGGGCATCGGTACCATTACAGGCAAATTCGGTCATGGTAACCTCACCCGAGTCCAATAGGTTGTTCATGTTAATATCCAAACCGCTTTCAATGCGAAGTCCACCAAAGCTGCAATTCTGTCCTGCAGGCTCTTCCTTAGCCAACACAAGGCTGTTTAGGCCAGGCTCCCCCACTACTCCATCTTTACCGGTACAGGCCCAGAGCAAAATTGAAACCCACAGCATGGTCAAAACCTTGTTTCTTATAATGCACATATATTTTTTATAATCTTGCATCAGCTATATCAATTGCCCCGTGTTAAAATCAATTCGCTTCTCCCAGTGATATAAACATTAACACCCTCATTCCCTGAACGGAGTCGTAGGCCCAGCGTAATCTCTTCTTGTGGGAAGTTTTTATAAATATTGGGTGAAATCAGCAATTGTCCTGAATAGGACGTAAAGCTTGAGGAAAGTGTGCTATTGGGAATCACTTCTCCAGTGTCTTCGTTGACCAATTCAATAAAACTTTGGGTAGCACTGTTTTCGGTATATGAGCGTGTTGTAAGAATGGCTTCGTGCAACAGGTCGTAATGACGTATATCAAATTTTTGGAGTGATGTAAGAATCCTCCCCTCAACGAAATTGGTGCCACTTGAAATACCTACGGTTGAACTTCCGAATACAAGACGTATTTCTTCATTAAAGGCGCCATCCAAACCATTGCATACATTTCTAGTAGACTGGATTTCAGAATAATCCAAGATACCATTTCCGTTATCATCGATCCCCGAATCCAGAGTTATACCACCATTTGGACAGTCCACATTGGCTGCAATTTCTGTTAAATTTACCAAGCTAATATTTCCATCCTCCCCGTTGCACAACAAAGCAGAGGAGGTAACCTCTGATTCTGCCAGTATACCATTGGCATCCAGATCTATTCCAGAGTCAATCTTGATTCCTCCTTTGGGACAATTGTCTCCTGCCGGTTCATTCATAGTGCGAATCAGGGCATTTCCTCCATCAAGACCATTACAAATAAAGGCGTTTGCGGTAATCTCATTGGCTTCAAGCGTACCGTTTGAGTTGGCATCCAAGCCTGAATTAACGTTATAACCTCCATTAGGACAGTTAGCTCCAATAGGTTCCATGATTACATTCGTTAAGCTTACCAAACCATCTAAACCATTACATATATAATTGGTAGTCATAGTTTCATTGGTCTCCAATATCCCATTGCCATTTGCATCCATACCAATGTTTATCCTTACACCTCCATTTTCACAATTTGTCCCCGAAGGTTCGGCACTCAAACTGGTCAAACTATTAATCCCTGCATCTCCTTGGGGGCCCATATCTCCTTTACATCCCAGGACCACTAACAAAATTGAAAGATTACCTAAAAGATATACTTTTCTTATACTCTTCATTGAAATATGATTTTACGGAATAATCTAGTGTATTTTAAGCTTCGAAAATAGATATCCCCTTTGGCATCTGAAATTAAAATCTACATAATACCAATATTCACACCTGTCCGACCCAGCAGCAGGCCCGCCCGTACCGAATAGGGATACCTGCCCGAAGGTCATGGCGGGCGTTCGGGCGGGCATTTGTTCATAGCCCCGATTTTTATGTAAAGAATTCATGCGCCCAGCGAAAAAGTTTGTGCCTCTGCCCTACCTCTTAATTATTAATGTTTTGAATATACCGGATTTCTAATCCTTAGGTTTATGTCTATTTGATTTTAGGCCAGGGTGTTTTGGTTGGTTGTCCAGGGTAACCCGTCTTCTTCTGTCGGGAGTACCATCTGGCTTTTTTGGTTTTGGACCGGGTTTAATAGCTTCAATCTTCAGCCTAATTTTGGTTAATAATTCAACCTAAATATATTGCATAGGTTAGGTAACCAACTGCTGAAAACCGCAATGCAGATTATTAATGTATTGGAACATCATTTTTAGAGGATGCTGTAATTAATAAAGATTGAGAGTCTTTAATAATTGAGGCAAGATAGTGCGCAGGAATCAGAAATTGTAGTGCCAAACACGTCCGGGCTTATGGCCCATAAAAAAAAGCTTATCAGCATACATTCCAAGAATTTAGATCACCTTAAACTGTGTAACAAATTCGTCATCAATATCCTTAAAGCTGTTGGTACAATACACATGATCTATGGATTGTTTTAATTCATCAAAACCATAATTAAATTGTGCGTGGGTAACATATAAGTACACCTTTTTGGCTCCTTGGGATTTTAATTCCGCCGCCAAGAATTTAAAGGTCCTCCCTCCATCGGCCAGGTCATCTACAATTAAACATTCTTTTCCCTTTACCTCGCCTTGAATACTTATTACAGGAGCTCCGTTTACCCTAACCTTATTGGAGGGAACCAAATCTGCATCTAACCTTTCTGCTATCTCGTGGGTGGTCTTATAGGCCCCGGCATCAGGACTTACCAATACAGGATTGCCAATAGCCCTAAAAGCCTTTTCTACAAATTCCAAATGGGATATCTTTTCGGAATTATTGATCAAAGCCAATGAAATGGGACTATGTGGATGTAATATGGATATTTTATCAAATTTCATGGCATTAATAAAATTCGAAATCACTTTTAAATCGAAAGACTCCCCTTTATTAAATCTTCTATCCGAACGTTGACCTATTAAGCAACATAGGGTCAAGGTAGCTACTGCGTTTTTATTGGTTGAGTTTTCTGCGTCCCATGCCTCTTTTATAGTGGCTGCCCTAAATAGATCTTCATAACTATTTCCCCTTATTTTAATATCTATATTACCGTTTTCAATGATTTTGGCAGTTAGCTGCCCATCATTAAACTTCTTTATTTGATAGTTCATAATTTTAAATATTTAAAGGTTTTGGTCAATTCTTTCCCTTATTTCCTGTAAACTCACCGGGTTAACAAAATGGCCGTTTTCATAAATTACCTGTAAAGCTCCTTCATTTTCTTGCTCTGGAGATACTTGGTCCAAAAGAACATATTCATTGTTAAGCATATCGACTTTTATTAAGCCCTTTGCTGATTTTTTAACTCCGTCGTCCGTTATTGGGTCTTTAAAAATTTCCCTACGCTCTCCATTTACAACCACAGAAGTTGCTTTCATTGCAAATCCGAAGGTATCCCTTGTATTATATTGATAGGTAAACGATCCTATTCCCAAAACTACGTTTGTTGTAGCAAAGCCTTTATCGTGCAGACGTTGACAGATATTTTCCGCTCTTTCCGTAGTTATACTATCACCGTAAATTGCCCCTATATGCGTATCCAAAACTTTAAAACCTTGTGCATTTACAGTTCCTCCAAAAATATCCCAAAGTAACTCTACCACTCCTTTATCCTTGACAGAATTCCCTCCCAATACCCTGGATTCCCCACAGATAATATCTACCGGGTCCCCGCTATCTGGTCGGATTACCAATTTCCCATCTCTTGCCAGTACTTCTTCCTTTAGCTCGGGCAAATAAACCGTAAGCACTTTCCATAAATCCCAAGTATCGCTCACAACGGATAGTATCCCTGTTGGATAGGTTTGCATTAATTGCCTAAAAGTTCCTATTTCATCATCTTTGGTTCCTGCGCACATTACCGAGTGTTCAGTTGCATTTACAGAACCTACAACAAAGCCTTCCGCATTATAATATTTACGTAAACTACTAATTACCGGAAGCGTATCCGAACCTAAAAAAACTGTTGCATGGCCCATTCCAGAGGAAACGGCACTTTGCAGACCTCCCATCCCTCTCATAGAAAAATCATGTCCTTGAAAATCAATGAAGGATACATTTTCTTTATCTGTCAACCGTGCCCAACTTTTAAAAATCCTTTTGTATCTAAGTGCTATGGATGCCGATGTCATAGGCTGCCATAACATGGTTGATAGGATAGTCTCCAAAAAATTAGTGATCCAATAAAATTCTTTTTCTGTATTTACAACCGTAACCATAGGAACACGAACAGGGACCTCTACCCCTTCCGGTAATGATTTTACTTTTATAGGCAAATACTGTAAATCGTGCAATTTCTCATAGTGTGTAACATCATAATCGGTACCCAGATACATGGATAGTTCCTCTTTGATTTCCTTACAAACCTGCTCCTTGGGTCTGGAGAAAAAATTATCATTAAAATAATCGTGCAACCATTGAAAAACATACTGTTGACCAAAAGAAACAATTTTATCACAACCTTTTGAGGCATATTTATTACTTCTAGGTGTCCAATTGGAATATACTTCTTCGGTTCCTTTTGGATATTGTTGGTGATGTCCAGTTTTATATCCGTCTGTTAATAGTAGTCCGTTCATAATATATTTTTTTGCGTAATTATAACGCAAATATAGAGTAGTTTTTCAATACACAAAACTAATTTGCGTTTTTTTTACGCAAATTGGCTTATATTTCGAAAACAATACCCTTTTTCTTAAGGTGATTATAGCGTTTTTGATTGAATTTAAACAGGTTGGCAGGTCTTCCAGATCCTTTGGATATTTTTTCATCCAATTCATCAAGAATATCAAGACTAAGTATTTTCTTTCTAAAATTACGTCTATCTACAGGCCTTCCTAAAAGTGTAGTATATAAATTTTCTAAATCGGAAAAGGGAAATTTTTCATCCAATAATTCAAAACCAATGGGCTCATAAGTTATTTTGGCCCTTAAGCGTGTTATGGCAAATTGAAGTATTTTGTCATGGTCAAATGAAAGTTGGGGAAGGTCATCTATTTTGAACCATTGTACTTCCTCAGCATCTGTCGCTGCAAAAATATCAAAGGTACTGGGGTGAACCAAACCAAAATATGCAATAGACACTACCCTACTCCTTGGGTCCCTCTTGGGATTTCCAAAAGTATAAAGTTGCTCCAAATAGTCTATTTCTATTCCTGTCTCTTCTTTTAGCTCCCTTTCAACAGCTTCTTCCAAAGACTCGTCCTGTAATACAAATCCTCCTGGAATAGCCCACTTGCCTTTAAAAGGTTCGTATTTTCTTTTTATAAGCAATACCGATATTGTTCCTGCGTCGTAACCAAAAACAACGGCATCTACAGATAATCTTATATTTTGTCCACTCATATGTGTAATATACACACAAATATAAAATTATAAAACTAAGAATGTAAAAAACTTAGGAAGCCATGTGGATTAAATTAGGGAAATTAAGAAAACAAAGGTGTAACTCCCCTCCCTACCATAGGGTCTTAAATAAGCCCCCCGAACCTGCCCTTCTTGCCAGAATGATCTATAGGACCGGTGCGATACGGGAAGATGTTTATTCATTGCTGTTTATTTGTTTAGATAGGTATTCATTAACTCAAATGAAGTTTGGTTATTTCCTAACCCCATTCTTTGGTTTCATTAACTTATGCGAATAAATTTTTTCAAGAAATTGTAGTAACAACTTTGCCTGCGTACATCTAACTCAAAAATAAGAAGGTCTGAGAGACCTTCTTATTTCATGACGTGACCAAAGCTCAAGTTACATAACCATGCTAATTATTTTATTTTAAATATCCCTGGTCCTTACGAGTGTGAAATAATTACTTGAACGCGCTTACCCGGGCTCCCGGTACCGGGAAATTGGCATCTATCCTCGTAAGGTTCAAGGCTTGTAACCTGTTAATCGCCCCTATGCCATTATCCGAGAAATTCACTGGGTCCACCGGACTTTGATGCGCGTTGTCCACGAACCCTGTACGCTGGGTAAAAGTACGTTGGCTTCCACTATTCATAATATCATTATTAATTTTAGGGTCATTATGTCCATCTTTAACTACAATATCCCATAATAGCGCATGTACTATTTCGTGAGCCAAGGTCTCTCCTATCAAGCGTCCATATACGTCTACTGCAAACGATTCCAATGCTGGGTCTCCTCCCACTCCTTGTGTTTTCAGCTGGATCATAAGTGCTTGGGTCTCCGTATCAAGTTCCGTATCACTAAATCCGCCACCGCCCATAGGTTCGTCATAAGCCCCTGGAAAAACGTCAATCGTTCTGTTCGGTACTATATTCCCAACTTCCCCCGGTGCCGGATTGGTTTGTCCAAAAGTTCTATTGCCAGCTGCTATTCTATTTTTAATCGTCGCTAACGTAATCATATTCGCAGGTAAATGTGCCGGAGTAACTTCAGCAAAACTTCCTAATTGCCAAATGGTTCTTACGTTTGCATCGACCAATAGAGCGTCACATACCTCTTTGGCTTTACTAATGAGATCGTTTTTTAAAGCGGTCAGCGACAAATCGGCCAAGACCTGGTCAAAAGCGGCAGCGTCTTCATTGATAGTTACAAATTGAGGTATGCTCAGTGGTAATTTCATACTTTGAACAACCGTATCGTTTACATCCCTTACTTCGACATCAATATTGCTCAATCCAGGTTTTATGCCTTGAATAGTTACATTATCCCCCGTCGTTGCTGCAGGACCATTTTTTATATTAAAATCACTCGAATTGCTCGGTGGCACACTCCAACGTATAGATCCACCAGCAGGCATATTACTCACACGTACCGAAAATTTGGTCTCCCCGGTTTTACTGCCCGAGCCTGGAGCAGCTGCGGTTGCAGGATTAAAACTCCTGGAGGCGGCATTTAGATCTGGATTTTCAATAATTCTGGGGGTTCCTTCATTATCACCCTTGGAAACTGAAACCGATTCGTTACCCAAAGGTGTACTTCGGGATACGTTAATTTTTCCATTTTCAGACTGACTGGCATCGGATATGGCCTTTTTGATTTCTGGTGAACTGGTCAACGGCTGTGAATTACTCGAATCTTTTTTACCGACAACACTATCTGCAGCATCCGTATAGGAATCCAAAACTTTCTTGATTTGATTACTCGCTTCGGTATCGTTTAAAAAGCCTTCTTTGTTCAGCTTCTTGATTTGCTCAATCTGTTTGGCCCCATCCTCCTTTTGATTGGCCATTACTGCCAAACTTGCAAAATCTTTCGAAATACTAGCCAAATCCGTCACACTTTTAGAGGTTGTTTGCAACGCGCCCAATGCATTGGCTTGGGTACCTGCCAGACCTGTAAAGTCTTTAAAGGCATCGCCCTTGCCAAGTAGTCCATAAGCCGCAGCCAAACCAGTAGGATCTGGAGCTGTAGGGGCATTCTGCATATTGATAATGCTACCTGGAAAGTCCTTGGCCTGCAAGTCGCCCGGATCACTACGTCTACTGGCCGTGGACACCGGTTCAATGGCCGTTGGCGAAGAACCACATGGCTCATCGGAAAAGCGCCAGTGCCTAGTTTCATCAATCTCTTCACAGCTGTTGCACTGACCCATCACAGATTCTGCATACACACCCTTGGTGGGTACACTAATGCGATATGGATCGGGTTTGGTGGTCGGCTGGTAATATTCCATTAAATTCTCAACGTTTTTGAACACCGGATCCAATCGTTCACCAGGAATTACCTTTAGGACCAAATTATTGCCTACGATACCCATTACCCTGTTTTCAACAACACTGGCCACACTCCTACCCCCACTGTGTGGTGCGATATAGCCATCAAGGAGTCCGAAAAGCCGACTTGAATCTATGCTTGACCAAATGATTTTATGTGACATTTCCAGATACTCGTTTAAAAATGAAACTAGGGCTCTGGCTGCATCCCTATCTTCCTTTCTTGGATTCCGTTCTTCCCTACTGTTCATGGGGGTGAATATAAGCGCGGCGTCTGTAACCACCCCAAGTCCGCCCAAATTTATGGTCAAAGTGTTGATGATGTCGTTACTTATTCTATTGTTCTGAACAATATATTCGCTCAAATGATTGGTGCGATATTGTAAATAGGCAGAGCGCAAAATAATCTTAGAGGTGGGTTTCACCAAGGTATTGGCCCTGAAGCGCAAATACTTAATTTGCCTTCTAGTGATGCTCGGCACACTGGCTGTATTAATGCTAACGCGTAAGGGTACCCCTTTTCTATAGTTCGATAGCAGGGTAACATCAAGTTGGAGCTCCAGCTCCGTTCCATTGTCCGCTATGGCATAAAAAAGCATAGTATCTATAAAACCCCTTACGATATCTGGGGCGTATTGTTGTTCAAAAATGGCATCCTTTTCTACCTCGGTCAAAGGCACTTCCCTTTCCAGATGAAATTTCATTCTACCAAAAAACCATGGGAAGGGAATATTTAAATCGTATTCCTCTGTCTTGGTGGCCTCGTCGATTTCTTTAATAAAAGGTCGCTCCAATTCAAACGAGATGGTGAAATGCCCTGTAAATTCTTGAATCATTTCATCTGCATAGCTTCCAATGGGCAAATCCGAGTCGGCATAATTTGATTCTATACGTTCAATAGCTTCAAACCCGAGTCGCAATTTTCTGCCATATACTGCCCTACTCAGGGTATTTTTCCACCGAAGGACTTTTTTGAAATCGAAATGACCTAAGGGCATAGGTACAAAAAGACATTCTTGCACATCTACCAATTCCTGCTCTATCGCATAGTGCTTTAATACTTCAAAATACTCAACAGTGACGGCATGGCAGTGATTATTATTTTTGATTACCTCTGTCTGAACATTTACGGATTCATTTTGGCCCACCGTCTGTATCACAGTGCTACGCTGGCTTCTAAGACTTGATGCTGACTGGGAAGTGTTGTCCTGAAGGCTATTTAGGGTATTGGCCGAAAGGTTTCGTGACGAATTTTGGTTTGCGGTCGATTTTGAGGAGGCTCCTGAGTGTGAAATGCCACCGGCAACCCCGAAGACCACACCGCTGACAAAACCGCCCACTCCGCCGCCAATCCCTGCACTTGTTGATTTAGTTTTATTTGTTGAAGATGCGGTAATGGATTCTCCAAACGATGAGCTCATTATCTCTGTAATATCCCTATCCCTTGATATTTGCGCCTCTAGCTCTTCTGAGACAATTTGTGCCTCAGTTCTAGATCCCACTTCCGTTCTATCCCAATCAACAATCGCTATCTGCTTTTCTTGACAGGGGGCCAAAGGAAGACTGTACAATAAATCTCCTAGGGAGTAACCCGCTGCTTTCCATTTTTGTTTAAAATGTAGGATATGGCCATGGGCAATGGTTGTATTTTCATATATGGTTGGGGTCTCATCCCAATCTATACTATTCTCCACGGTCAAATCTACCCTACCGGGATGATTCTGTATATAGGCCCTTTCAAGCTCTTCAACCCTCCTAATGGCACTATAGATTTGTCGTCGTAAAGTGGTAAGGGTGCTTTTTATTTCATCATAATTTTCAAAGAAATAGTCATCGTCAAGTTCGGTGGCAAAACTTAAATTAGAGGTATAAAAAGTATGAAACTCATCCAATAAATCAAGGAAGGTAGAAATACTGTGCAAAAATATGGTATAGTACGCACGTATTTCCAATATCTCTGCCAAGGTAAAAATGGACTTGTTTTTTAAGGTCTCCTTAAGGTCATTGAACTTTTGAATAAGGCATAAAATACCCATAGTATCGGGTTTGCTGGCAGGTGTACAAGGTTCAAATCCAAGATTTGATCCGTCTTCGGCCCTAGCAAGTTCAACGATTATCCGACGCAAATAGCCCAACATATTTTCCTTAAGTTGCCCGTTCAAATCAGCACTATCAATGCCCTGAATAAGGGCTTCGACCTTTTTCATGGCTGAGGTCAGTAATTTTTTATCCACGGAATTACCCTCAATAAGTTTGTCGAGCTCAAGAATAGCACTGATATACAGCTTGTTCACATTGGCCGCCAAATTCAATTGCGATTTTATTTGCTCTACATGTCCGAGTGTAGTTCTAAGTTCCTCCCTATCAAGACTGCCTTTTGCGGCTAGTTCCTCACAATAGCTTTTAGCTGCTTGTACCCCTGTTTTACCACAGTATGCCGCAGCCAATTTTTGATGTAAGTCAGATAATTTTTTCTTTTTCTTTAGCTGTTCAGAAGCCAGTTTAACAATATCAAATGGTCTTAACTTATTAGTAGCGGCAATTAGATCATTGGTCTTTATTGAAAATTTTGATTTAATCCCAGTGTCAATTTTTAATAGATAATTGGGAAATGCTGTGACGGTTTCCTTGGTGTTACCGTCCTCAAAACTGATGTCGGACCCCTGGCGTTTTTCCACCGCAGTATCCTCTTCAATGGTATATGGTACCATTGAGAGTGAGATAAAAGAGTTATTGAGTCGACCAATAAGCTTAAAGGCATGGTCGGAGATGTCTAGTAACTCATTTTTGATGTTTCTCGATTGTTTCGAATTTATGGTAAGTCCTCGAATTTCAGGTTCGGTGGTACGCACTGTATGATAGAAGCTGAACTCTTCAAGGGTTCTATTTGGAATGGTAAAGTCTACACATTTGCCTCCAATATCCTGTGAGAACGCATTCGAGTTTACCAAATCATCTCCATCGGGAAGCACTGGAACTTTCTCGCCACAACCGCAGCCATCTTCATCCGATAAACTGGACAGATCTGCAACTAGTATAATATTCTTGGGTAACTTATTGTTATCTAATGGAATACTAATAGGATGACCCTCGTTACCAGCGATTACACCAAATGCCTGTTGAACACTTTTGTTAATTACTTGTCCATAAAAATAGCCTTTGGTATCCGTAGTTGCCGTAAAGATGGCCTCAAACTTGGCCACATCGAACGTGGCGGCAGCTTCATTGCTGACCATAACCAATACTTGTAGCCCAGAAGTTTTAGAATCTCCTGAAATATCAATGACACGACCACTCAATTTTTTCGAAGCCTGTTCCGCAGGGGATGACTGATTAAAAGTGATTTCTTTGGGGTTTACCTTGATATCCAATGTCTGACTATCGTCATCTGCACCAATGGGTATTTCTGCAGTTTTTAGGGCACCATGGGTATACCCCTGCCTTCCTAAAAGTTCCCCATCTGGGGCGTACACCTCTATGGTTATCAGATCGTTTGCCAGCAATTCTTTCTTTGGCACATATAATCTGAAACGTCCATCGGGTTCTACATCTGCACGGTCCTTGCTAAAAATAGCATGACCGGAAATCTGTTGGGTATAGCTCACTTTTAAGAAGTGGCCTGTGTACTGATCGGTTACGGCGGAGCCATCTAATGGCACAAGTTTTCCATTGGCACTTACTCTTTCCATGTTGTAGTAGATTAACTTTATTTTATGATATCTTGACTTGGAGGGAGCTGCCAAAGGGTTTTTGATGAAATAAGGTGCATTACATCTCAATTACCCTTATTATAAATCGCTCTTAATATACCTAACAAATTACATTCTTGTAAGATAATTTGTACAAATGGTAGGGAATTTTGTATTATTTACAAAAATGAAGAGTTGAATCATTTATAAATTTTGCTAAAAAATAATGCAAGCAACAATAAGGTTTAGACATTGGCTGTCATTAGCTTTTAGCTGCTAATGCCACTCTGCACCCCTACCCTTAACCAATTACTTTACAAAAAACAGGTTCAGCAGGTTCCAATGCCATTTATAAATAGCCTTTTAATTTATTTTTTAATGGGAATTAAACTTCTCCTTGGGAGATATTTTTTGTTAACTTTAAAAAATAAAAGCTCCAACCTTGCAGCCAGAGCATTTACAAACATCAACCAAATCAAAAACTATTTGTTCATATTTAAAGGCCCAATGCCTTTATTGCCGGGTCATCCACAGAGAAAGCATAAGCTCTCCACGGCCTGTTATAATCGTTGTTTTGCCAAAGCACCTCACCGCTATCACTCACCTCCCAGAGAGTTCCTGTTCCTTCAGAAATCAGGGTATTACCGTTGCTCATACGGACACCACTGCCTAAACCATTGCTGTACAAAGCGGAATCTGTAAATTCCCAGCTTACCGTTGGCTCATTATTTTGACCCGCAACCAATTGGTAAGGTGGATTTAATTCATACTCGACTACCGCAGATTGCCCATCGTACTTATTATTGGCAAATACCAACATCTTATTTCCATCAAAAAGATTGGGGTAATGTACCCTGTTCAATGTTACTTCCCCCACGTTATCATAGGCCAATGGGTTTCCAAAGCGATAGACCAAATCGCCGCCCAGGCCGTAATTGCCACCCGAGCTTGTCGCCGCTTCCTGGATAGTGGTGCTGTGATCTATAACCCATACTTCACTATAGAAATTTACCGTAATATAAATTAGATCATTAGTTTCATCCAAGGTAATACCATTTACATGGGTGATATCCCCATCGGTCTGGTCGTTGTTGTAATTGATATCTATTTTATTGGGATTATCGGCCACTACGCCATAGTTTGCTTTGCTGCTATCGTAATCCTGTACGATATGATCCGTGGTATGCCATTCCCATACAACCTCTTGGGTAAGGGGATTCATTTCTATTATAGCATCGGGATAGATATCAAAATTGCCGGAAAATCCCATTTCAATAGCTTCATTTGAACTTATTTCTTCCCAGACCGGAAAAATTATGTTTCCATTAGATAGGTAGTTAACGTCATGGTGCGCAATATAGCTGGCACCGGAATAGCTTACCTCCCACTCTGTAGTCTGGTCTGCATTGATCTTTCTAAATTGACCGCCATAGCCACCAAAATTAATAGAGGGATTATTGACCTTTATGGTAGTCACCAAACTACCGTCGCTATATAATTTTGCATCGTTGCCCAAATTATCTCCATCCATATCCCATTCGAACAGGGTATCCCCATCGTGGTCTATTAAAAATACACCTTCATCCGGAGCCACAGCCAAAATGTATGAATCCAAATCAATACCACTGCTGTCGTCTTCTGTGGTCTCGGTACCACTAGTTTCCTCTGTCAGATTTATAGCTTCCGTATCATCACTGCTGCAAGCGGTTAGGGTAAATGCTACAATACAAAGTGGGACAAACCCCATTTTAAATCTTGATGTTCTCATTTCTTACTGATTTTTAGGTATTATCATTGTTTTTGAAAGCACAACTAGTTCTTAGTTGTTGTTGAACATTAGATACCACACTATACTTAAAGTTTAAATGAGAATTGGGATTTTCTGTGAATGCTACCGAATCTTCATTAAGTGGATTGTTTTTATCAGCGAAATATTACCACCTTTATGGTGGAATAGATCAGAGGTATTTGTTTTAAAAGGTATAACCAAGCTCGCAAAGACCCTCGATTGCGTTGACCAAAGAGTATTTGGAACCAATTAAACACCCGTAGGTCTTTATAACCATCATCTTATACAAAAAAAGGGAAGCCCAACGGACTTCCCTTTTTTATATCGCAATATAACCTTATTCCGCCTGCGGGGCACTAATGGCATCCACATATCTACCGGCCCAATAGGGCAACAAATAGATATAGGGGGCATATTCCCGTTTACCATCACTTCCGCCATTGTTCCTATACGCTCCATTGTGCAAATGGAGGGTCCTCTCGTCACCGGGCAACACCTCGGTATAGGTCTGGCTTCGGAAATTAGGGGCTATTTTCGTCAGGTCCTTTCTGTGGTCATTGTCTATTTTCCAATCGATCAAGTCCATTGGAAACTCGCGTAACCACCAGGCAGATTCTTCACTATCTATATTTTTTCCACCAGAAAGTGCAAAAAGATAATTCCATAGGGGATTTTTTTCGGAGCGCTCTACTTCCCAATGGCTTTTTACCGTATTAAAATGGGCTTCTTTTTGTTCTTCGGAAAAGGAATAATTAACAAATCCGGGAATGGTCAAGAAATACATCTCATCATCGGAATGGTTCCATTTATCACTTAAATCCTCTCCTTCGACAAAACCGATGACCGTAGCCGGTCTGTTGGCATTCACATCATAACCATATTTTTTTATCAACTTCTCGGCCCCTTTTTTATATTTTTTGTCTTGTGTAAAATGATAGGCCGTTTGCAGGAAAGATAGAATAAGTGTGGAATTCAGCCTGCGATCACCTACATTGGTGGGGAAGCTATTTACATATTTTGGATTCCATTTTCCCCAAGCGGTCGGCTTTCCGTTCCAATCCATTAAGTACCAATCGTTATCCATAATATGGTCCATCTCAATTTTTATTTGATGTATGGCCCTATCCCGCCATTCCTTATCCGGTGCCAGTTCAGCAAAAAGTGCGTACACGAAAAAATGTCCGCAAGATTCATCGCTACTTGTGGTGGACTTCCACCTCCAAAGTTCATCGTCTGACAATTGCCAGATCCTTCCATTTTCTTTCTCCCATTGCTTTCTCCACTCTTCGGAAAATCCATTGGCGTGTAGCCCAACTTCATAGCCGTCCCTTTCAAAAGACCTTGCCGGAAAGCCTTTTAGATTGGGAAGTGCCGTTAACCGCTCCATGGCCTCAAAGGCTTCGTAGGCGTTTTGCTTGGCATCTTCTGACTTGGTTACTGCATATCTAAACAACTCCCCTGCCAAGTACATAGAGGTCCAAAGTCCATCATTATCGGTATCGTGAAAGTAGCCAGTAGAAAGGTCTCCAGGTGTTCTCATGGCCAAATCGGAAGTAAAACCGTAACGTATATGCCGTAACCGCTGAATTTCTTGAAAATACTCCGCTTTTTGCGCCAGTGTCATGGGTACGAAGTTAATTTTACTCATCCCTTTTTGAGTGAGGACCAACACACTTCCGTCAGGACCTTCTGACAAGTCTACTACCTCATCGTCTACCAACCATCGCTTTGAAGCGTAATAATCGTATTTACCATCTTCACGTAGTTTAAAAGCCCCTTTGGTTGAACCGAACCATAGACTTCCGCGAATATTTTTTACAGTTGTAATTTCTGTCCAAGGCAGTTTTTGGTCCAGTTTATTTGGGGCAAATGTTTTGCGATCCAAAATTTGTACCCCATTGGTAGTCCCCAAAACAATGCTGTCTTCATGGAAAGTGAAGGCCGTTAAATTAGTGGCGTCAAACACTTTTTTTGCTGTTTTTGAACTACTATCCACTTGGTACAGTCCTTCTGCCGTTAAAAGAAAAAATTGATCGGAATTAGAGTCGTAGTGCGCGGATATCGGCTTTAGGTTATCGATGGAAGACCTCCAAATTTCTTGGTTGTCCTTAAAAATAACAAAATCGTTTTCCCCCGCTATAAGGGTCAAAAAATCAGGGCCCATGCCCATAGCCTTAGGAGCCTTTATGTTATGGTTGATGTATAACTTTCCGGCCCAAGCATTGCTTAAAACTGCCTTGTCCGTTAAATAAACAAATTGACCTTGGTACTCGCTCATTGCTACAATGTTCATATCTAGCAATGGTCTATATTGTAAATCTTGCCGGATTTGTTTTTCATGTGGGAGCATCAGGCCTTGGCTGCTATGAACTTTAATGGCCTTATTGCGGTCACTGGCAATTAGAAGCAAGTCTATATTCCCTTCCCCCTCTTCCAAAGTGAACTTTTCAGCACTATCCTGAAGAAACGACTGATCTGTGACCGTTTGTGCCTTGGTGGCGAATCCTACTAGTAAACAAAAACCTAAGAATAATTTTTTCATATTTTATATATATTGTAGAATCGATAAAAATAAACGTATGTGAACTAAGTCGTACCACTATTCTTGATGAATACCTATGGTATTTTAACCTATTCGGTTTTTAACATTTAAAGAATTAAAATAAAATTTTATAGGCATTTCCGTTACATCCCAAAAAGGCCAACAAAGTTGCTACATCAAAATGTATAGGTATACGGTTGATTACATATGTTTATTCGGTCAATCCGTCTTTAGGAATTATACTTTTTAAGACCTGGGAATTTTGTCTTCAGGATCAAAGACCTATCGAAAAGCAGGCTAATATTCTATGCATTTAATTGGATTAGTAAGTATGTCTTCTCCCCTTTTACAAACCAAAAAAAGCGCTTACCCTTGGAGGGTAAACGCTTTTTAAATATAAAGGGACCGTTACTTAATACCTAGTCCAAATCTATAATACCAACAACTTCATAGGCTCTGGTGCCATTTACCTGTACTTTCTCATATAGAATATTGCCGTACTCGTAATAGCTCTGCCCGTCTATGGTTACTTTTTCATAATCGTCCGGGAGTTCATATACAATTGTCCCTATTTCCGGTTCTACAACTTCATATTCATTTCCGATCTGGGTATAGAAAGTACCGCTTACCGTAAAGTAGATATGGTTATTAAAACGAACTCTTCGATAATTGGCAGGTAAGGTATTTATTCTAAAACCTATTTTGGGAGCAATTACAATATAGCGGCCTCTGGAATAGGTATAAAATCTGTTGTTGGAATAGTAGTAATTTTGCCCTTGGTACTTCACTACTTTTCTGTTGGGTACTGTTCTAACAGAAACAACCTTCTTTGTAGGGGTCCTATAAACCACTCTTTTACTGGACACCCTATTTGGTGTCTTTTTGGTTACCGTTCTAGTTGTTTTGGTTGTGGTAGTTGTACGTGTCCGCGATTGGGCAGTACCCATGTACATAAACCCTATAAGTAATATGGACAGGACGAAATATGTTTTGCTATTTGTTTTCATAGGTCATAAATTTTAAAATGTTAAACTTTAAAGTATACTTATACTCCTTTGACCTAAGTTTTCAATTTTGGTTTAATCCCAATAATTATATTTTATGGGATTTTGGACAAAATGTTGTTTTCTCTCGATAAGGGCAAGAATGGCCCCCTACCTCTGCCCTACCGTTAAATTTGAGTTCAATCCAAAAAAACCGTACCTTGTTAGTTATTATGCGTGCATAGTAAAAATAACGATAAAAATGACCAAATACACACATATTTTTGAACCCTTGGATTTAGGATTTACAACCTTAAAAAACCGTATTCTAATGGGTTCCATGCATACAGGACTGGAAGAGCAAAAAAATGGCCTTGAAAAAATAGCAGCCTATTATGCCGAGCGGGCAAAAGGTGGTGTTGGCTTGATTGTTTCAGGTGGAATTGCCCCGAACGTACAAGGTTGGACGGCTCCCTTTTCTGCACGTATGAGCAACAAAAAGCACGCAACGCACCACAAAATAATTACAGAGGCAGTACATAGGGAAGGCGGTAAAATATGTATGCAAATTTTACACTCCGGACGTTACGGCTATCATCCTTTAGCGGTGGCCCCTTCGGCCATAAAGTCGCCCATTACTCCCTTTAAGCCATTTAAACTAAAACCATCTGGCATAAAACGTACGATCCGCGATTTTGTGAATTCGGCCAAACTAGCAAAATTGGCGGGCTATGATGGTGTGGAAATTATGGGGTCTGAAGGTTATTTGATCAACCAATTTATTGCAGAAAAAACAAACAAGCGTACGGACGATTATGGGGGAACCTATAAAAATAGAATTCGCTTACCCATAGAGATAGTAAAACAGACACGTGAAGCTGTGGGAAAGGAATTTATCATAATCTATCGTTTATCCATGTTGGATTTGGTGGAAAAAGGTAGCAACTGGGAAGAAATAGTAGCCTTGGGAAAAGAGATTGAAAAAGCCGGTGCCACTATTATAAACACAGGAATTGGCTGGCATGAAGCACGAATACCCACCATTGCAACATCGGTACCGAGAGCTGCCTTTACTTGGGTGACCAAAAAAATGAAGGAAGAACTTTCCATTCCGTTGATTACTTCCAATAGAATAAATATGCCGGAAACCGCCGAAAAAGTATTGGCGGAAGGTCATGCGGATATGATTTCGATGGCTCGGCCATTTTTAGCGGATCCCGAATGGGTAAACAAAGCACAAGCAAATAAATCAGACGAAATAAACACCTGTATTGGTTGTAATCAAGCCTGTTTGGACCATGTTTTTGCCCAGAAAGTAGCCAGTTGTTTGGTAAATCCGAGAGCATGCCATGAAACCGAACTAAATTATCTACCAGCTGAAAAAAAGAAAAAAATTGCCGTTATAGGTGCCGGCCCTGCCGGTTTGGCCGCAGCAACCATTACAGCACAAAGGGGACATGAGGTGACCCTATTTGATGCCGACAAGGAAACTGGTGGACAATTCAACATGGCAAAACAAATTCCAGGGAAGGAAGAATTCTATGAAACCATTCGATATTTTAATACCCAATTGGCATTACATAATGTAACCGTTAAATTAAATACCCGGGTAAACGCCGAAGATTTAAAAAATGAATATTTTGATGAGGTTATATTAGCTACTGGAATTGTACCAAGAACTCCAAAAATTGAAGGGATAGATCATCCCAAAGTATTGAGTTATATTGATGTTTTAAAATTAAAAAAGCCAGTTGGTAGCCGGGTTGCGGTTATAGGTGCAGGAGGAATTGGTTTTGATGTGTCCGAATATTTGGCACATGAAGGTGAGAGCACCGCTTTGAATATTGACGCTTGGTTAAAGGAATGGGGCATAGACAAGACCATGAAGGCCCGCAGCGGAATTGAAGGTGTACAGGCCGAAGTCCACCCCTCGCCAAGGGAAATTTTTATGTTGAAGCGCAGCAAGGGAAAATTTGGTGGTGGCCTTGGCAAAACCACTGGTTGGATACATAGAACCAGCTTGAAAAATAAAAACGTACAGTTCATCAACCAGGTGCAGTACACCAAAATTGATGATGAAGGCTTGCATTATATTCAAAATGGAGCGCAAAAAGTGTTGGCAGTAGATAACGTTATCATTTGTGCAGGTCAATTGCCATTTAAGGAATTATTGGAACCTTTGGAAGCAAAAGGCATAAAAGTACATGTAGTTGGTGGGGCAGATGTGGCTGCCGAATTGGATGCCAAACGCGCCATAGATCAGGCCAGTAGGCTGGCAGCAAAGATTTAAAAGTACTTTATTAGTTTTGGAAATTCATGGTAACGGTATTATAATGGAGGGCTGCACCCGAGACCATACAACAGATTCCCAATACTTGTAAATTCCATCTACAAAGATGGAAGCGAATTCCACAACTCAAGAAAACGTTTACTATAGCCCACTGCAGTTTCGTTTTGCTCGAAGTAGACACTAATTTCATTGGTATTGTAAAAACTGTTAAAGGTCCAATTATGACTTCCGATTACAACTTTACTTTTATCAATTATCAAAACTTTGGAATGCAATAAGGTGTCCTTCTTATCGAATTTTACTTTTACCGATGTTGTTAATAGCCGCTGTACTAGCGGACTATTAATGAGCAAGCTCTTATAAGGCTGTCCAACATCGTCTTGATCTAGGATTACCCGTACATCAATCCCATTGGCGGCAGCAAGTTCCATGGCCTTTATCAACTCTAGAGGTCCTAATTGTTGAGGATTCCCCGTAGATAGAGTACCTAGGAACATCATAAGATAAATCGACGTATTGGAAGCTTCAATCTGACTTTTTACAAAAGGCAGGTAAGCTTCCCGTAATAAAACCGAACCCTGACCTGGTTTAAATTGGGCTTTGGTCTGTGCACAGACATTCCTACGGTTTGCCCATTCGGTTATAGCACTGGCCTTTACTCCTTGGACTTTTGAATATCGTCTTGTTGACTGTTCCTGAACCATCTCCAACAAGACATTGAAGCGTTCAAAACCAGTAGTATCGTTTTGGTTTTGATTTAGAAATTTACTTCTATCCCCATAGAAATAATCCAATTCTGAAACATCCATTAATTTTAGTAGCGAATCTATCCCTGGATTGGAAACAAACTCTGAAAGTAAAGGCGATAAGAAATATACTCCGCTGGAATCTATATAGGTTAATTCCTTTAACTGCGCTACTTTGGAAGGTCCAATGCCATTTATTTGGATAAGATCATCCACCGAGGTCAATTTTGGCCTTTGACTTACAAATTTACCAATCTCCCAGGCCAGCTCATTACCGATACCGGGCAATGCCTCTAACTGTGCTATCCTAGCACTTCGAATTTCCAATTTTGTAACATTGAACTCTTTGCCATAATGCATTCTTTTTTTTAGTCTCAATTTCCTATAGTTATCCGAAATACGCATCAACCAATAGTGAACTTCCTGCGTTGCATTATATAACAAAAAAGACTGTTCATTCTCATCGGAAACAACATCATCCTTGACCACGTATTGGGTAACTGCCCTTGAAATTCCTATAATTCGATTTATCAGGACTTCTTTCTGGGACATTGTCCATGGATCCTTGGTCATCAAGGCACTCCAAGTTTCTACCAATGGTTTTACAGTTGTTTTCTTTAGTTCCATTTAATTTCATTTTAAGGTTTAGGCAACCCTTTACCCAGTTCCCATTGGCGTAAAAATTCGGACTCCAATAGAAATACTGCATCCCCTTTCAACACTATGGCGTCCTCTATATTTAACCGGAAGCCGTCATCGGTCCAGTTCTGGCTTCCCACAATAGCCATCTCGTCGCAAATGACATATTTGGCGTGGGAACCCAATTGTGTGTTATCGTGAACACTTCTGCGATGGGGAACTCCAAATTCCTTAAGATATAATCCAGAAGCCAAATTTGCCGCTGCAATATCGGCCGTATTTAAATGCCCAGCCAGCAGGACCCTTACATCCAGTCCATGTAGTTTTTTATCTATAAGTGCCGTGGTTAATGCCAACACCTTTCCTCCGATATCGCGCGAAGGTCTTATATCATAGATAAATAAAGAGACCCAAATATGATGGGTTGCCCTTTCTATGGACCCCAGCACAAAGTCAAAATATGCGCGATCGGCTAAGGGAGCTATTTCAGTTTGTGTAAAAGGTATCATATGAAATCTAAACTTTTGAGTTCTTTAATACGTTTTTCAAGCTGAGATATCCGCTTTTTAAAAACCAGATCCGTTTCCATGGACAAGGCTTCCTTTTGCTGCAATTGTATGAAAGCATCAGTTTTCTTGTCCCCTTCCATAAAGGTGTTGTGGATAACGTTATGCCTTATATTGCGCATTATCCAAATATTAGCCTTGCTTGTTGCCCTGTAGGCATTATACAATCGTCTCAACTCCTGCGCAGCAATGTAGGTCGTTACAGCTTCTTTTTTATCCATTTTACTATTTTTAAAATTCTCCGCTCCAGTTCAATCCTGGACCGTTATCCCAAGAGGGCGAAAGTTCTGTATCCCCAATCGGAATACCGGTAGGAAAGTCATCGAATAGTCCCCCATCATCGTAGTCGCCAGGGTCATCCGAATCCCAAAATCCTGGATCGTCCCAGGGCTCTCCTGGTTCAAATAAGTCACCGAAATCAAAAGGATCAAAATCTGAATCATCATCATCAGATGAAAATTGATTATCGCAAAGTTCACATTCCAAGCATTCCGCAAAGCAACCAAGATCTGGATACGACATAATACATTTAATTAAATTTGTTGAATTCCATAAAAATCAAAAGACCGATCAATAAAGGATCTTAATTCTTCCATGGTGTATACCTCCTTATAAAGGAGTCTAAGCCTGCCCAGTTCACTGGGCTTTTCAGTTGTACTAACATTAAGAATGGCCTCCAGAGCTGCAGTTTTTGCCTGTTGAAGACCACCTATTTGCTGCGATCTACGAAATATATTTAGCGCTTGTCTAGCAGTCTTTGCAGGCGCACTCGGAATGCGCGGGATTTCTATAAAATTTTCAAATGTTAAAGCCATTTTTTGGTATAATTAAAAACGTGTTTCTTCTAGATAGTCTAATCTGTTGTTACTTCATTGATTTATTTCCCAATGGCAATCAAAGTAATTCCTCCTTTTATCGAACCATCAATCTTATTTCTATTG
Organism: Arenibacter algicola; assembly: GCF_018860365.1. Taxonomy (GTDB): domain Bacteria; phylum Bacteroidota; class Bacteroidia; order Flavobacteriales; family Flavobacteriaceae; genus Arenibacter; species Arenibacter algicola_B. The sequence goes on along the minus strand of NZ_JAHKPO010000014.1, from coordinate 213,068 downwards.
ACAATTTCTAAGCCTACTGCATAGCCCTTACGGGTACCAAAATCCGGAATGGTCATTTGGAAGGCGGTGACCGCTACAAGCCGATTCATGTCAGTAAACGGTTTTAAATCCCTTTTAAAATGCTGATGACTTCCTTTGCCGGAGTGGATGGCCTTAAGTATTGCATTGGTCTTTTTAAAGATTTCACCCTGTTTATCTAGGCTAAGTCCTTTACCGCTTGTCGTAATCTGCATAATTCCTTTCTCACTTTTCATTCCTATTTCATGGGAAGTTTTTGCTGCTACTTCCACTTTAATACGGGCTAACGTCTGTTTATCCTTCAATTGAGTAATCTTCAATTCCTGTAAAGCCGGATGCTGAAGGACCATAACCTGTCTTACAGACAAAGGACGGAATTCAATGGTTTCCAGTGTATTGGGCTGATGCACAAGATTGAATGTATAAGTGCTACCCTGTGGAACAATGTTCAGGTTCTGCTGACCAATATGCCGGTCCAACCTTGGATCCAGGGCATTTAGATCGAAAGGTTTGTCCAAAGGACTAAATGAATAGGTCCGTGCGAACAGGCATTTATGGCCCGACTCTGAAGCTGGTACAGTATATCTCATTATTGCTTCGTCATTACTTGCAGGTAACAAAAGGCCTTGTAATTGGGTCAGACCAAGTAATTTTGCAACCGTCGTGTTAAAGCCTAGGCTTGGATCTGTTAGAAAAAATTCCACTTTGGGATAAGGAATCATGAGATCGCCCCTATTATTTAGGCGACAACGGATATTATAAGTATTACCTGCATATAATTCCGTGGTGTTTATACCGGAATTAGATATCGGATTAATTGTAATATCTGGTGAATTCCAGAAATTAATCCCGGAGAAAGGCCTTATCCCTATATCCCCGTTATAGGAGCGAATATAAAGAAAGGAACTTTCCTTGAAATGGTCCGGTTTCGGCCGCTTATCCTTACCTCTATAGATCTTTGCAAGTTGATCAGGTACTTTTTTGAGGTACTCTTCCCTGGATTTTCTGAGACCACTGATATAACCAGCAGCTTTTTTAACATTTACTGACATCTTTAGGTGTTTTAGTGTTAGTTGTACTTAATGCCCGATAAAATCAAGTTTCACGGGAGTAATCGCCTGTCCGTTCTGCTGTTGATCGTTCTGCAACAACTCTTTGGGGGCTTCAGGGGCGTTTGGACCAGATTCATCCTTCTGTGTCCAGCATGTATAGGCGTAACCACGATCTGCATCCAAGTTGAATTCTGGGATTTCCTTATTTTTAATAAGGCGGTCATAGAGTTCCTCTGTAAGGTCCATTGCATTTCCCAGAGTAGGCAAACCCCGCTTTTCTTTTATCGCTGTAGCCAAATAATCCTTAAGCTTTTGCTCATCCCCTTCCAGTTGAGTTAGAAAGTCAATGAATTTTCTATCCAAGGGGATATTTCCAAAAGCATAGTGCAGAGGATCTTGCTGGAAATAGGAATCTGGCCCTGGAATTGCCGCATTGGGTTCTGAGGCAGTTTCGGAGGTTGGAGGGTACACCAAATGCTTTTCTTTGTGAAACAGTTGATCTAGAAATCCTCCGCCATCAAGTAGAACCTTTAATTTAGGCAAGCTGCCTTTAAGATCTCTTGAATCAAAACCAAAGGGATCGTCAAAAGATGTATTCTTAAACTGGTCAAAACGAACTTCGTTCATATGCTCGGTCATCGGGTAAGCCAGACCATTAAAGGATACCCCCAGCCTGAAAGTCTGGAAGGCATTATATAAATGCTCATAAATTAAGCAAGCCGCATATCGAATACCAGCAACAGTAAGGGTCGTCAGCGCCCCTAAAACCGCATCGATCAAGGCCAGTGCTGCCGCCACAGCTGCAATTATCAGAGCAGCCAGTATTATAAAAATAGCTAGGATATTGAAACTTCCGGCCAAATCTGCCGCGTCTTCCAAAAAATCTCCTATATCGCCAAGATTATCCATGGCCGTTTCCCAAACTTCTTCCAACTCCTCGGTGAGGGAATAAGGTATGGGTTCGGGCAAGGTTCCGGTTTCGGTAGCCGACCTCATCCATTTATACCATAGGCGGTAAGCAGCATCCACATCTCCTTTGGAAATCGTCCGACCATATTCGTTATCGTCCATGTTTCCCGTATTGTAGATTTCGTTCATGGTATCCGCAATTAGGTCTGCAAGATCGTCCGGCAGTTGTGTATTTCTATCGGGTTCAGGATTTGCTGCATCAATAGGAGCTATATTTCCTGTAAAATTAAAATTGTAAAATGCATGGAGTTGTGAGCGATTCCAATCGGTACCTGAGGTATGTTGAAACATATGAAAGACATCCTGAAAATTCTCTCCTGTCTTATGTCTTTGCGATTGTGTTCTGTAAGCACCCCCGCTATTAATATTCACAAACGGATGACCAACGGTATCTCCTGTCACGTGGGTCAGGTACCCCAGCGCATAGAGATGTAAGGGAGAATCTGGACTCGTCTTATCTACCAAGGCCTGGGCAAACCTACCGGTTTTACGATAATGCATGGCATCAAACCACCACCACTCCCCTTTGGTCTGTCCATCACGATAAGGATGTTCCAGCAGGTCGTAAAGATTAAAATCTGTGATAAATTTCTTAATCATTTCGGTAAGGTTGGCCAGTAATCCATCAACCACCTGTTGCATATCACCAAAAAGTTGTTCCAATTCTGTAAGGGTGGACGAATTTTCTACGACCGCATCTGCAGCAGCGTCCAATGCCTCCAACGCATCTATCACTGGTTGGGGAACCAAACCTTTCAAGGTTTCTTTTATATCGTCTATGGCATCATAAACTTCATAGTAGATTTTAACGGCATCACCCAAAGGCAGACCGGTCCAATCTTTGGTGTTGAAAAAGAGAAAATCCGGTCCCTGACACCCTAAAAAGAGGTAGGGGAAATTCTCACTTTTGGTTAACAATTCTTGAAGCTTTTCGTAATCTGCATCATCGCCCAGTCCATTACCAGACTGAATGCGTTGTTTAAGCTCCTTTGCGATAAGATGATGTATAGCAGGTCCCGGCATAACTATATGTTTAGAGTTGAACAAAGTTTCATCGGGGAGCAAAATAAAAGTACGAATTATATTACAAGAAAAAAGTTTAAGATGTGTAGTTTGTAGTGTTTTATGTACAAATGAAACGAACCCATGTATAATTAAGTAGTTGACGAGTAAGCATTTATTAACTAGAACCAATATTTTAACATAAACAAAAAAAGAAAGTAAGTCTACTTTGACATTCTCGCCATTGTCAAAGAAATTATGTAGATGATAAATTAAATTATATTGTTAATTATCTAATTACGGATACTATAGGCCCTATAAGGTATCTGGAATTCAAATATATCAAGATATAAAAATATAGTTTGGAGATATGGTGCTTTTTCCAATTGTGCTTCTGCACTATTAAGGCAAGTCTCATTCGAAATGAAATTTAATTAAATCTTATGATTTATTTATTTTAATGAAAAAAATTTAAAATATATTCAATAAAATTAGGAATTACGTAAAAAATTGTTAAATTATAAGATGTATCTAATAATTAAAACAAATATATGAGGCAACTTAAGATCACTAAACAAATTACGAACAGAGACACCAGATCCTTAGAAAAGTATTTTCAAGAAATATCAAAAATTGAATTGATTACCCCAGATGAGGAGGCGGAACTGGCCAAAAGAATTCGTGAAGGAGATCAAATTGCCCTTAATAAATTAGTAAATGCCAATTTACGTTTTGTGGTTTCTGCCGCAAAACAATATCAAGGTAAAGGATTACGCCTTTCCGATCTAATCAACGAAGGTAATATTGGCTTGGTCAAGGCGGCCAAACGTTTTGACGAAACCAGAGGTTTTAAATTTATCTCCTATGCCGTTTGGTGGATCAGGCAATCTATATTGCAAGCGATGTCCGAACATTCCCGTATGATACGATTGCCACTAAATAAAATTGGTGAAATTAGTAAAATAAACAAGGTATACTCTTCCTTGGAACAAACCTTTCAGCGTCCCCCAAGCGCCGTAGAGATTGCCAGGGAGCTAGATATGAGTCCCGCACAGGTGAAATTGGCGATTAAAAATTCCGGAAAGCATTTGTCCATGGACGCACCTTTTGAGGAAGGGGAATCCTCCAATTTATACAACGTAATAAAATCGAAAGAATCGAACAGTCCCGATACCAAAATGATGAAGGACTCACTAAGAACAGATATTGATATGGTGTTAAAAACACTTCCCAGTAGGGAAAGTGAAATTATTCGTCTGTACTATGGTATTGGGGAACAAAACCCTATGAGCCTTAGCCAAATTGGCGAACTCTTTGATATCACCAGGGAACGTGTACGGCAAATTAGCGCAAAAGCACTGCGGATCCTTCAAAACAAATCCCGTTCCGAAATTTTAAGGGCTTATTTATAATAGTACATAATCCACATTATTGGAATTAAAGCCGACTTTTAGAGTCGGCTTTACTATTTTATTCCCTCTTCCTAATTCATACTTCTAAAAACCTTCCCTTCTTTTATTTAGTTATAGGAATTGTGCTCCTTGTTGGCCAAAATAAAATACCACATTCTAGGCAGAAGTCCTTTTTTTGGAATTATTTCTTGAGCGATTTCATATCTATAACAAATCGATAATGTACATCGCTCTTCAGCATACGCTCATAGGCAACATTGATATCTTGCATTTTAATGATCTCAATGTCCGAAGTAATATTATGTTTTCCACAGAAGTCCAACAATTCCTGTGTTTCTGCTATCCCACCTATTAAAGATCCTGCCACTGCCCTTCTCCCCATAATCATAGGCACGGTTACCAGCATGGGATCCAGAGGCCCTAAATAGCCAACGACCACCAAGGTGCCATTGGTTGACAAAGTTCCAATGTACGGATTCAAATCATGTGCATAGGGAACTGTGTCTATAATAAGATCAAAATGGTTCATAACACTTTCCATCTGTGCTTCGTCGGTTGATATAATTACCTGGTGAGCACCCAGATCCAGACCATCCTGAACCTTATTTGGACTTCTGGAAAACAAGGTGACATCTGCCCCTAGGGCATTTGCAAGTTTAAGGGCCATATGCCCCAATCCTCCAAGACCTACCACTGCCACTTTACTCCCTTTGCCAACATTCCAATGTCTTAAAGGTGACCAAGTCGTGATTCCGGCACACAATACCGGTGCAATACCTGCCTGATCCAGATTTTTTGGCACACTCAGTACAAAGTCTTCATCTACAACTATAGTTTCGGAATAACCACCATGGGTAGGCGAATCCAAATGTTTATCGTACCCCCCATAGGTGCCGACCCATTGTGGACAATATTGCTCCAAATCATCCTTACAATTGTTACAGGTCCTACAGGAATCTACCAAACATCCTACAGCAACCAGGTCGCCTACTTTATACTTTGCGGCTCCAGACCCAACTTGGGTTACTCTTCCCACAATTTCATGACCCGGTACTACAGGGTATTGGGTCATGCCCCAATCATTTCGCGCAAAATGTAAATCGGAATGACAAACACCACAAAAAAGAATATCGATCTCTACGTCTTTTGCAGTAACCGATCGTCTATTGATCTTTAATTGTTCCAAATCGGATTCGGCGGACTTTGTTCCGTAGGCCTTAATAGTTTTCGTGCACATGATGTTTTTGATTTAGAAGGATAAATTGGTGAGTATTGAATATAGAAAACATAACCACTCGGATCTGAAAATTAGCGGCTTACATTTATTTTGATTAACAATGGTTTTTCCATCACTTTTAGGTACCTACCATATCTTAATTCTCTCAGCTTCGGGTTTGTAATTACGATCCCCTGGTTCAACATTGAAAGCATCGTAAAATGGCGTAAAGTTCATTAAGGGTCCATTTACCCGCCAAATAGGTGGCGAATGCGGATCGGTAATTACATAGTTGCGCAAGAATTCCTCGCGCATTTTTACCCGCCAAATATTGGCTAAGGAGAGAAAAAAACGCTGATCTGGGGTATAACCCCCAATTTTGGTGGAATTCTGCCCCTGTTCGGTTAGCTTAAACGCATCATAGGCAATGGCAATCCCCGCGTTATCGGCCGTGTTTTCCCCAACCGTCAACGCCCCCTTTAAATGGATACTATCCAAAACAGTGAAGGTTGAATAAAGGTCTATGATCTTTTGCGTTTTGGCCTTGAACTGCGTGTAATCGTGCTCTGTCCACCAATTGGCAACATTTCCATTTTTGTCATATTGCGCCCCTTGATCATCAAAGGCATGTGTAAACTCATGACCTATTACCATTCCAATGCCACCGTAATTCACGGCATCGTCCGCATACAGATCAAAATATGGAGCTTGTAATATTCCTGCGGGAAACACAATTTCGTTCAACGCTGGATTGTAATAGGCCGTAACCGTAGACGGGGTAGTGTGCCACTCGTCCCGGTTGGGCGCCTTATTAAGTTGCTTAAGTTCGTATTGATATTCATCTTCTTGCAAGGCCACCACATTTTCAAAGAACTTATCCCGATCTATAACCGCATCATAGGTTCTCCACACATCCGGATAGCCTATTTTTTTGTTGATGGCATATAACTTGTCCTTGGCCTTAAGCTTGGTACTATCACCCATCCAATCTAGGTCAGCTATACGTTTCTCCAATACTTTCTGAAAATTATTTACCAGATCCAGGGCCCGCTTTTTGGCATCTTCCTTAAAGTAACGCTTTACATATAATTGCCCCAAGGCAAAACCTATTTGATCATCTACGCGGCGTACCATCTGCTTTGCCCTTGATTGCTGTTGTGCCTGTCCTGACAATACTTTGCTATATTCAAAAGCAGCATCCCTAAAGGGTGTGCTTAAAAAATTGGCATGTGAATCCATGGAGTGTGCTTTAAGATACCATTTCCAATGGGCCAATGGCACCTTGGTCAGCAACTTGTTCAAGGTATCGTAATAATCGGGTTGTGAGACATCCAAAGAATCAATCTCCGCACCTAAATTTGACAATAGCCTCTTCCAACCCAGGTTGGGATGTTTTTGGTCCAGTTCGGAAACGGCTATTTTGTGATAGTTCTCCTTAATGATCCTTTGTTCTATGCGGGTCTTGTGGGATTGTGCCAATTGTTTTTCTATATCGTAAACGATAGCGGCCAAGGCTTTGGGATCCTTTTCCCCTACCAATTTAAACAGCGAGGCCAGATATGTTTTGTAAGCCTCCTGAATACCTTTTACCGAAGCATCTTCCTGAAAATAATAATCCCGATCGGGCATGCCCAATCCAGTCTGGGCAACATGTAAAATATTAAGGGAGCTATTCTCCTGATCGGGAGAAACATAGGGTGCAACCATGGAATAATCCCCGGACTTGATCTGGGCAGCTACAAAATCCATCACAGCTGAAATATCCGTAATTGCCTCTATTCTATCCAAGATGGGTTGTATAGGTGTAATTCCTCTTGCATCAATACTCAGGGTATCCATCCCTGAGGCATAAAAATCGCCCACCTTTTGTTCTATACTCCCTTTAGGGTGCTCTTGCTGGGACACTTCCTGCAAAATATTTCTGAGTAATTCCTGCTGTGGAATATTTAAAAATCGATAGGACCCTACTCCAACCTGGTCCTCTGCAATTACAGCTTTATCGAACCATTTTTTATTAACATGATTAAAGAAATCATCCCCGGGTCTTATGGAATCTGTAATACCATCGAAGACAACAGTTTTATTATCGGTTTGAAGATCGGTTTTATTGGAAGACTCATTTTTACAGGAAAGACATAACCAGAAAATCAAAGAGACATAACATAGCGTTTTCATAACAGAATTGTTTTGTTTGCTCTAAGATATGTTTTTCTTATTATTTGACTATGGGATTAAGGTCATAGATGGCAATAAATGTTGTTATGATAAACAACAGGTTATGCTTAGATGGATGAAGGTCTTTTCTTGGATTATGTATTGTATACCATTTAAGGGCAAGGTGATTCAGCAACCTTTACAGGCGAAACACTCCCTTTCCATACACATGCAGTATCTGCCTTTGGGATTGTTAAGTAGAAGACGGATGCAATCCCTGCAATTGAACTAGTATACTACGCAAAAAAAAAGAGGATAATTAAACAAGTAATTACCCTCCTTCTCACTAATCAACCAATCTAACCATCTTTATTCCATATCTATAAAGCCTACTACTTCGTAGGCCCTGGTGCCATTTATTTGTACCTTTTCGTAAAGGATACTGGCATATTCATAATATTCCATTCCATCTATAGCTACTTTTTCGTAATCTTCCGGAAGCTCATACACTATGGTACCTAATTCAGGTTCTACAACTTCATATTCATTATTTATTTGAACATAAAAGACCCCTTGGGCATTATAATAATTGTAATTATTATAATTGACCCGCTTATAACCTGAGGGTAAGCTATTTAATCTGAATCCTATTTTAGGAGCAATTTCAATATACCTTCCACTGGATTGTGTATAATACTTGTTGTTGGCATAATAGTAGTCCTGCCCTTTATACTTAATAACTTTTTTATTGGGTACTGAACGCACCGAAACTACTTTTCGCATTGGAGTTTTATAAGTAACCTTTGTGCTGGGAACTTTATTATACACCGTTTTCCTTACAGTGGTTGTCTTGGTATCCCTATTGGTTTTGGAATTTGAGTTACCTACGGATTGCCCGGAAGCTTGTGTTACAAACGCAAGGGCAAGTAAAACTGATAAACTGTATATTCTAATAAATGCTTTCATAATCTCTAAGATTTTGGGTTCCAATTGTTGGATATACGTAGTCATTGCAACGTATTGATAAACCAAAGGTATACGTACGCTATAGAAATATGAAAGCAAATAGACAATGGCTGGATTTCTATCTATGAATATTGGAATTTAACAGATTAAAAGGAAAGGGCTACTAGTAAATGTTGGGTATTACCAGTTGTAAACCAAGAATGTTTGGTTGGTAGTGTTCACTTACCGCTACCGGTTAATGAACTAAAAGATCATTGGTTTTAACGACCATGACCTCCCCTTCCCAACTGAAATAGTTTGGAAATCCTTGTAATGAGAACTTTTTAATATTTTTTTAAGGGAGATACCATTTATTGGATAAGAACCTCAAGACGAAATTACCCCTAGGAAATCCAAATTAGATATACTTTCCCGTCTATTCTGGAGATATGGCACTGAATTCAGATATAGAATAATTCCCAGAAACGTCCTTACTTATAACTTCTACGGTATATAGCATATTTGGAGAAGTTGCTATGGGATCCAGCGTGTCAACAGTTAAATCATTAAATTCCGCAATGGTCTCTCCCTCTTCCTTCACCACAACATCATATGTCAAAACATCACCATCCTCATCTTTGCCAATCCATGAGGTATTAAGATCGGCGGTGGTAACATCAAATATAATGGCAATTTCGGCCGCATAGGGCACATAATTACCTACAGGAGTACCTGGAGCGGCAAAAGACATGGTATCACTATTGGTTTGTCCGTCGCTGTTTTTTGAGATTATGTTCCATGTATATACCTTGCCTCTATTCAGTGTCACTTTAGCTACCAATGCATTAAATATATTTCTAAAAACCTCATTACCACCTTCGTTCACCACCAATTCATAATTCTGGGCATATTCTGCTTCCTGCCAGCTAAAGGAAATACTTACTTGAGCGTCGTTGCCTGAAACCGCTTCATAGTCGGAACAAGGCTCGCCGTTTACTGGTAAAATTCCAATTGCCTTAGTAGGAGGATTAACTTCTTTGACTATTGGTTCTTTTGCACTATCACTGCCACCACTACAGGAAAATAGTAGAGAGGATAAAACTAAAATCGCATTGATTATAATTGATTTTGTCATTTTCATTTCTTAATGATCTTTATTGATTCCTCTGTATTATCAGTTCTTATTTTAAGTATATACAAACCTGATTCCAAAGAAGAGATATCCAAAATATTTGTCTGTTGTTGGTAATCTATTACTTTGATCAATTTCCCTTCTAAATTGAAAATCATTACATTCAAGAAATTTCCTTTACTTAAAAGGTGAATGTAATCCGAGGAAATCGTAGGGAAGACCTGTATTGAGTCACCTATATAGAAACTGTCGGTAATGTGACCTTGGCAATCGCTCTCTCCAAAAATCGAAACATCTGTTTTACCAGATAGACCGTCTATAAAGATGGTTTGATCTCCAAGATCGTCAAAAGTAAAATTCATTAGCTGTCCGTTCACCAGTACCTCATATTTTTTACTACCCGAAACGTTGTAGGAAACAGTTCTTGCTGTAAGGTCCAACGCTTCTCTTTTTCCACTTACAGAAGTCAGCCCATTAATGGCAACGCCATAAGTTTGTTGAAAGAGAATCTCAGGAATAGCAATAGTAACAGTATAGGAACCGACAGGCAATTGATCAATTTTAAAGGGTTCATGGGATGCAACGCTTTTAAATTGATTGGAAATTCCTTCGCCCGAAATGGATATATCCAGCAAATATTCTGTTTCATTCATGGATATTTCAATACTCCCATCGTTACTGCCCGTACAACTTGGCGTTATGGCATAAACCTTAACACCGTCTGAAGGTACAATATCACAACCATTACTATCGACTTCCATGCCTGGTCGGGTACTCAAACAAAGATCATACTGGTCCAAAACTCCATCCAAGTCATTGTCTTCGTTACAATAAGGAACTTTACCGCCATCCGTTATGATCCAACCATAATTATCAATAAGGCTTTGCCTTGCTAATTCTCCATCGCAATACTGGCTGTTATTCATAAATAATAAAACATTGCTTTGTAACACCGGTATATTGCTCCAACCAATAAGGGTTTTGTCATAGTTTTCTAATGATAGTCCTCCACCAGAGAAAAGATGATCCATCGTTGTAACCATACTTACATCCCATTTTCCTAGGTTCTGGTCAAAGGAAGATGCCCCATTGAACATTCCTCCAATAGAAGTCACTTTGCCCATATTCCAATCTGAAATATCTTGATTAAAAGAAGTAGCTTTTCCAAACATACCGCTCATATCAGTAACATTTGACACATCCCATTGGCTCAAGGGCTTGTTGTACGAAGTGGCCTCGACGAACATTATAGCCATTTGAGTTACACTGGAAACATCCCAAATGTTTAAAGGCTGATTAAAACTAGTTGCTCTTTCAAACATTCCACTCATATCAGTAACAGCACTCACATCCCAACTCGATATATCCTGATTAAACGTCTCTGCCCCTGCGAACATTACGTTCATTGATGTCACGCTTGAAACATCCCAATTTCCGATATCCTGATTAAAGGACGCTGCACCCGAAAACATAGCGCCCATATGTTGCACATTACCAACGTTCCAAGAAGAAATATCCTGGTTAAAGGAACTGGCCCCTCCAAACAAGGCATGCATTGATGTTAGGTGATCAACTTCCCATTTTCCGACTGGCTGATCAAAGGCTTTGGCACCAACAAACATACCGTCTATGAATTCAACATTACCTATATCCCAATTGGAGATATCACTATTAAAATTAATTGCATCGGAAAACATGAATGATAAATAAGTTGCATTGGAAACATCCCAATCACCTATATCCTGATTAAACAGGCTTGCCCCATCGAACATATTGCCGAAATTCGTAATAGAGCCTACCTTCCAATCGGAGAAGGAATCATTTCCTACCAAGGCTTCACAAAACCTGAACATCCCAATTGCAGAACTAACCTTTTCCAAATTTGGAATATCGGTAGCCAATACATCTAGATTAGAGCAGTGTGTGAAAGCATTATCCATGGAAGTCCATTCCCCTAAACCCCACTGGTCTATGGAAACAATTTTGTCCGAATCTTGGGTCGTTCCATAAAAATCATTAAAGTATATTCTAGGAAATTGCCCGTATACGGATACTGTATACGTTCCAGGTACTGCATATTGGTGAGTTATATTTCCTGTAATCCCTGTATCACTGTTACCATCGCCCCAATCTACAGAGTAATTGTAGATTTCACCTGGAGCTGTAGGAATACGTATTCTATCATCACTGGTAGCACCAGGGTTATCTGTCTTCCAAGTAGTTACAAAATGACAATCGGTGTTGGCACCTGCATCGGAAATAGTCCATCCATAGGTATCGATAATTGCTTGTCGGGCCCAATCTGAGCTGCAATATTGGCTATTTCCAGCATCAAAAACCAGATTATTTTGAAGATTGGTTAAGCCGCTCCAACCTTTTAATAGACTATCATAGTTTTTTGTTGATAAAGTAACACCGGATAAAATAGATGTCATATCTACAACATTACTTACATCCCAATTTCCCAGATCTTGATCAAAAGAAAAAGCTCTTCCAAACATCCTGGCCATATCGGTGACACTTGAGACATCCCATTCCCCTATGTCTTGATTGAAAAGGGGAGCATCATAAAACATGACGGCCATACTAGTGACATTTGAAACATCCCATCCATCTAGCCTTTGGTTAAATGCTTGGTTACCCAAGAACATTCCTTCAGTTCTTTTAACATTGGAAACATCCCAATTTGAAATATCTTGATTAAAACTATTGGCAGAATTGAACATGTAACCCATATCATTGACTTTAGATACATTCCAATCTCCTATGTCTTGGTTAAATGAACTGGCACGGTTAAATAAGCCCGACATACGAATAACATTGGATACATTCCATGAAGAAATATCTTGATTAAAAGAATAAGCTCCTGCAAACATGGATCCCATGTCCGTTACATTATCAACATACCAATTGCTTATATCCTGGTTAAATAATGGGCAGTCAATAAAAACACCAAACATCCCTGTTATATTGCTTACATCCCATTCGGAAAAACTAGCATTGCCAATTAATTTGGTACACCCTCTAAACATGTAACCCATATTCCTGACATTGGATAAATTTGGGGTATCGGTAGCTAGGATATCTAAATTTGAGCATTTTGTAAACGCATCTTCCATTGAAGTCCAGTTTATATCTCCCCATTGATCAATAGATATAAGCTTCTCATAGTCCTTTATTTCATCAACGGGGAAATAGTTGAAATACATTCGTGGAAAGTTACCTGTAATGGATATTTCATAAGTACCAACTGCGGCATAGGAATGTGTTATGTCCCCTGTTACATTGGTATTAGAGGACCCATCCCCCCAATCAATGGTATAATTATAGGTTTCACCCGGAAAAGTTGGAATAGTGACTTGGTAACTATCAGAAATACCGGGGTTGTTGGTCTTCCAGGTACTAATAAATGGGCAGTCTTCCCCAGCATCGGTAATTATCCAACCCTTGGTATCTATTAAGGCTTGCCTTTCTGCAAAAGACTTGCAAAAACTACTATTACCTCCATCAAATACCAAATTTGGTTTTAATGATGGTATACTGCTCCATCCCTGAATTAAACTATCGTAATTTTTTGAAGATAATTTTGCCCCAGTGAATATATTATTAACATTTTCTACATTTTCAATATTCCAACTTCCCAAATCCCGGTCAAAATTACTTGCCCCATCAAACATAGAGGCCATGTTGGTTACCTTACCAACATCCCAAATCCCGATTGGCTGATCAAAAACTACGGCATCCATGAATAGTTCCGACATGTTCGTTACATTGCCAACTTCCCAATTTGAAATATTTTGATTAAAGGATGATGCGCCCCGGAACATAGAATTCATTAATGTTACGCTCTGTACATTCCAATTACTGATATTTTGATTAAAATTGGTAGCCCATCTAAACATGGCATCCATTCGTTCTACCTTGCCAACATCCCATGAGGACATATTTTGGTTATATGATGTACTCTGCTGGAACATACTGCGCATATCAGTTACTTTGGACACGTCCCAATTATCAATTTCTTGATCAAAAGAACTTGCTCCACTGAACATATACCCCATATTTGTTACAGAACTCACATCCCAATTTCCTATATCTTGATTGAATGAAGATGCCCTTGAAAACATGCCACCTATAAATGTTGCCGAACTTAGAATCCAATTGTTTAAAGGCTGATTAAACTTGGTGGCACCATTGAACATGGAGTTAAAAGATTGTACATTAGAGACATTCCAATTATTCAATGGGCTATTGAATTCTTTGGCATCGAAGAACATGGTACCCATGTCCGTAACATTACTCACATCCCAGTCATTAAAAGAAGAATTGCCTACCAGATTACTACATTCACGGAACATAGCTTGGACACTGGTGACATTCGACAAATTCGGCACATCGGTTGCATTGACATCCATGTTTGCACACCCATAAAATGCTCCTGACATGGAGGACCATACTATGTTACCCCATTGCTCAATGGCAAGTAACTTCTTCTCATCGGCAGCAATTGGGTTTCCCGTCTCGTAGTTAAAATAAATTCTTGGAAAAACCCCAGTAATCGAAACTTGATAGGTTCCCGCACTGGCATAGGTGTGGGTAATATTCCCCACAACATTTAAATCCGAGGTGCCATCTCCCCAGTCCACTGAATAATCATAGTTTTCTCCGGGATAGGTTGGAATTGTAATCTGGTTATCCTCTGAAATTCCTGGATTATTCGTTTTCCAGGTCGTGATGAATTCCGATTGTGCCGAAACGGCAAAATGGAAAAAGCTCAAAAGAGCTAAAAAGTAGATTTTTTTCATGCAAGGGTATTACGGTACCAACTTACATTTTGTTTCTGACATTTCAATGACCTCTCGTTATTCTGTCTGCTTTTTCCTGTTAAATGTTCTTAAGAACAACTATATAAATCAACATCATAAGGGTGTTGTCGTTTCGCTTTAGTAATGATACAATCAGAAATGCATCTTCATCCCCTCATGGCTGTCCTTAAAACCAAGTTTTGTATAAAAGGCTATTGCCGATGGCCTTTTCTTGTCCGTGGTTAACTGCAATATATGGGCATTTCTTTCTATTGCCCTATTTATGGCCCATTTAAACATTTTGGTTCCAATGCCCGTTCCCCTTTGATCCTTCCTAATTCTCACAGCTTCGATCTGGGCTCTTACACCACCACGATAGGTGAGGTATTGGATAAAGGATAATTGTAAGGTGCCTACCACCTCCCCCACTTCATTTTCCACAACTATAAGTTCCTGGTTGTTATCGCTATTTATGTTCGCAAAAGCTCTATAATACTCCTCTGGCAGGGGTGTTTTGAAATTCTCCCTTGTTTTTCCCAACTCATCATCGGCAATCATTTCTACAATTGCTATAACATCGTTCTCTGTTGCTTTTCTAAATTTCATTTTTATTTCTGTTAACTGTTCCTTTAAACTTTTCAACCATTAATAGGTACAAAACCAATATAAAGGCCATTCCAAATCCTAAAACACCAATATTGATTCCCAATAATGTTTTTTCACTTCCATCCAAATATTTCATGGAACCACCATAAGCATTCTTTAAGCCATAAGCCAATAAGAAGCCCCCTGTTACCAATAAACTTAAAATACCACTGATCTTGGTTTCCTTTTTAACCCATACCAACCACAGACATAGCAACCCTATTCCGGAATTTGTAATTAATTGCCATACCTCATGAATTCTAACATGGGGAGTCCAATTGGGATTGAAAACATGGGTTTCATTAATTTCCAAAAAAGGAACCACAATGGCATAAAGAAGGATACTGAAGGTAATTATTGATTTTCTCATGTAATTATAAATTATCATACAATTTTTCAGTGGCCTTTTTTAGATCAGCACTTGGTAGAAACTGATCTGCTATAGTAAGTATGGCATTCATATTATCACGCAATCTATCTAATTCAATATCACCTGGTTTGATAGCTGTCTGCAATAAATGTAGTGCCATATCCGCCAGAAGTATACGCTGTTTTTCCAACCACTCCGTATCACCTTTATTCGCGGGATTATTCAAATAACTAGTTTCAACTTGACTATGCAACTCCCAACTAATATCCAATATTTTTATTTTTTCTTCTTTAGTCATCTTTTTTAATCATCGATTTATTAAAATAAGTTGCCTCTTCAAAATCTCGGATGTTCATGGATAGAATCGGAACTTCCGGAAACATTTGCTTTAATTTGGTTACCAATGTTTTAGATAACATAGCCTTTTGATGTACCGTTCGCCCTTCCATAATATTGGCAAAAATGTGAACAAAATCATTGGTAGAGTTCCCTACATTGTAATATTTAAATGGATTGATCCTCACCTTTATATCCCCATGATCAAATAATTCGGTAGACTCGGCGGCATCATATACATTTTGCATAATCTCCTGAGGTGATTTTAATGAAACAATGTTTTCCGAACAATCTATTATAAAATGTGGCATACGTTTAAGGTTTTAATAATTCTTTCCCGTTATCACTTACTGTATTTTGTAAAGAAGGTGAATTCCAAATCCCTGTATCTGTAGTTTCCTTTACATATTCCGTGAAATCTTTTGGTTTTCTTCCCAACACTTTTTCTATATCATGGGTAATCTCCGCATTGTCCGGATTACCCAGAACCTCTGTAAACAAGTACTCTATCAGCCAAATATAATCGGCAGGGACTCCCTGTTGTTTCATTACTTGGGTATAGGCCGACAGGGCTATTGGCGTAAATGCAATGTCCCTTCCAGTGGCTTCCGAAATTTCCTGGATCACTTCTTTAAAGGTAAGTTGTCTTGGACCGGTAAGTTGGTAAATCTCTCCATTGTGCTTTTCGTTCAGCAAGGCAGCTACAGCCACATCGGCAATGTCATCCGTATCCACGTAGGGAACTTTAACATCTGCCTGTGGCAAGGCTACAAAGCCCTCCAAAATAGGCTCCAGGAAAAAACTTTCACTAAAATTTTGATTAAACCAACTAGCCCTAACAATAGTATAATCCAGACCAGAATGGATCACCACTTGTTCACAGAGTTCAGCTTCGCGCTCCCCTTTTCCAGATAAGAGCACTACCTTTTTCACGCCCGATTGTTTGGCTTTTCTGATCAGTTCCTCTATTGCCTCCAAAGCTCCCGGAACTGCTAGGTCTGGTTGAAAGGTGATATAAACCTTGTCTATCCCTTTCAAGCTCTCTGACCATGTTTCTGGTTGTTCCCAATCAAAGGCCGGGAAAGCCGATCTGGAACCTATCCTGACCTTATGACCCGCCTTAATTAATCTATTTACTACTTTGCGGCCCGTTTTTCCGGTACCGCCGATGACTAAAATATTACTCCTGTTTTTCATTTTTATTTGTTTTAAAATTATTGTTTAGAATTTGGGGACATCTATTAAATACTGTTCTTAGCGGCCTGTATTAATGCCAATAGAAGAAAGAGAAAGGAAATAACCGAGGTGATGGTCCTTATAAGGTGCAAACGATTCCATTTTAGTTCGAAGCTTTCCCTCAATCGTCCCAATTCATTTTTGCTTGCCGTATTCAAATCGACTTTATCCAACATCTCGTTTAAAGGAACATTCCCGAAAATAGTGACCAGCACTACTCCAAAGAAGTAAGTAGCCGCGGCCAAAACCAATAGCCACATAAGTGTAGCCGGACTTCCTTTGAACCAATACAAACAGATAAACCCGAGTATGGAAGGACCAAAGAACACCACAAAGAACAGGGGATTTATTATGGTTCTGTTCATTTGTTGAAAGGACATCAAATAGCCCTGGTCATCCAACCTTCCAATTCCGGGGGTAATGGCATTGGTCCAAGTGAAGCACAGTCCCGCCGATAGACCGGTCAATATTATCAATACACTGATTAATATAGTTTCAAGTGTGATATCCATGGCCTTAATTCTTTAGAAGTTTAGTTTTTGGGTATACACGGGCATACCAGTACAACACGGATACCAATAAAAACTCGGCCGCTATGATCCAGAATCCCAAGGAGGTAAAAAAGCTAAAATGACTACCTCCTTTTGGGATTACGAAGAAGGGGACCGTGATTAAGGCATCCAATATAACAGCAGTCAATAACATGGTTTGCCCCACCAGATATCCATGGGTTTGAAGGTCCTTTTTATAGTAGAAAGTACAGCCCAACCAGACCAGTGGAATAACCACAACAAACAACACAAGATTTGCCTGTGCATCTTTATTTTCCAAGATGGGTACATAGTAAGAAACCGAATAAAAAAGGATGGCAATAATCCAAATGACTATACCAATAAGTAGTGCACGTTTAATTTTCATGACTTTTATTTTTTAAAGTTACATGCCAAAATTATTGGAGTGCGCTCAGGACGGGTTGTCCCAAATGGAGTAAGATTTGTTCGAAAGGGAATTTACTTGATCTGACTAGGTCTATAGCCAAACTTTTTTGCGAAGGCGTTGGAAAATGAGCTTAGACTATCATAGCCTACATGCCAGGCAGCTTCCTGTACCGTAGCATCCTGATTGCGGATCAACTTATGAGCCAAGGTCAATCGTTCGTTTTGAAGGTATTTGAACACGGGAACGCCAAAATATGCCTTAAAGTCCTTTTTTAATTTAAAGGTGTTTAACCCTATTTGTTTGGAAAGTTCAGTTAGGGAAGGAGGGTTATCAATATTTTCCAATAAGATATCTTTGGCCCAATTGAGTTTACTGCGTTCCTGGGGATTTATTTTTTCTGTTTTTAAGCTGGCCAATTGACCAAAAAAATGGGAAATCAAAGTTGTTATCTGACTTCGGAAAAACATCATTTTGGTTTTTCCTTCATATTTAATATTGAATAAGCCATCTACAATGGCTTGCATTTCCGGGGTCATAATGAAATGGGGACCTTCCACATAATGATCGGAGGGGTTGACCAGCTCTGCCAACATATCTCCGAATAACTCCCCCTCTTGGTTGGGAAGTTTATCCAATGCTTTTATGGAGGTGGCTATAACCAAGCATTCCAATGGCTTGGCGGAGGAGACAGTATGTATGAATTCTACTTTATCATCTGCGAAAAAAGATAGGGCCAAACCCTTGGTATGATTGAAGTCTTTTTGTTTGTTCCCATATTTTACCTTCAAATCAACATTACCAGAACCATAAAAAGCAACGGCGATCAAAGGCTCTTCAAAGGAGCATGAATCTATGGTAGCCTCATTTACTTTGGCTTCTTCTACCAAAATAATAAAGTCGTTTATATCTATAATATCCCTTGTCATACAGTTATTAGCGAATTTACAAAATTTTAGATTTTAAATTTTTCACTGCTGTAAGATTCCAATAATTTAAAAAAACAAAAAATCCAGCCACTTTTGCAAGTAGCCGGATTTCGGTCGGGGGAACAATAAAAATTAATAAACCTGTAGGTTCATCAACTCAAAAAAAACTAATCGTTCAAATAATTATTTACTGCTGTTGCTCGTGCGCTAACGTGACTATTTAATTGACTTATGGCAGCCTGAAAATCGGCACTTGAACTTAGAAATGAATACCCGGAAACTTCAAGGTTGGCATACGGTTCTACCAATGCCGAATAGACCGCATATTTGGATTGCATAGTACTCACATTAAAGGCATTATCCACCACTTCCTGTATATAGGCATCATACTGTGCCCTATAGGTGGCATCTTCATATAGATAACCTATCAATGGCCATTCAGTGTCATTTAGATCGGAGAAATCCAAAGCTAATGACCCTTCCCTATTACCATTTTGCAAAGCCTCGTTATTATCCCATGGAATCCATGATAATTTCTCCGTATCGGGATTATTGTACAGATAATAATTATGCGACATTCTACCATAAGTATCCCAATTTTGAATTACGGTATTTACAGCCAAATATTTCAAAAAGGTATCAGTATCAAAAACACTTTCCAAATTGGCACGCCAGGTTTCGGGATCCGTTGTTCTATCCGCTGCATGCAAAGCCGTAAAGACACTTTGTATATCGCTAAAATCGGCTTCATCTTCATTGGTCTTCTTTACAAATACATCTTCGGTGAAGGTACCCTGTGCAAAACTGGCACCGGTGCCATCAGGTTTGTATAAATTACCATCATTATCCGAAAACTGGGTATCTATTACCGTGTCATCCACTTCTTCTACCAAAGTATATACTCCAAAATATTGGGGACCATCGCCATGATCCACGTAAACGGCATAAAATGCGGCGTGTGAACTGGCTATACCGGCATCCCTGAAAACATCGGTAGCCACCTTTTCCCTTAGCATGGATTTGTCATTGTAGTTATTTTTCAAACTCAATTTCTTAAATCCATAAAAACGTTGATTGTCTATTTGGGGATATTGATCTTCAAATTCATCAAAATCAAGCTTAAATGACAATTTTAGGATACCACTGCTCCAGCTAGACTGTAAACTGGAGTTGCCTTTAAAGCGCACTCCAACCCTGTACCATTCCTTGCCGTTGTACAACACCTCTCCGGGTACAAAAATAGGATCCTCATCAACCTCTACCAATCCTCCTCCACCAGGACCTCCACTACCACCAAACGCCCCATATAGTGAGGTCATATCATCCAACATACTCTGCCAACGCTCTTCTGTGATGACTATATCCATACGCTTTACAGCCTCATCCTCAAAAACTTCATCAAAATTTGGATCGGCCGATTTGCTATGCGTATCATCGGTCCAGTCCAGGGCTTCAAAATCGGCGTCGGAATAGGTTTCTACATAAGTTTCACTTTCTGTTACCACTTCCCCCTCTTCCTCTACTGCCGTATTTTCTACCGCATCGTTGGAGCAGGAAAACACCAACAATAATTGCATCATTAATAAAAACAATAAGTTTACTTTTCTCATCATTATATACTTTATTAGGACTATTATTACCTTACAAAGATGTAGATTGGAACAACATGAATTTTAAGGAATCAGTGAATGGCCTATTCTTTTAAGTGAATAGGGATATATAATTGGTGGGTAAATTATGGGATCTCCGTAAAAGTGATAAGCCTTGGACAAGATTATTATATATTTTACCCATAGGTCTACATCATCGGTACAATATATGCCTTGGGCCCGGAACCTTATCAGGTAATAAATCTTAACGAACCCAAATAGCACCTTTCCCCTACCAAGGTGCAAAGATTGCCCCTTGTCTAATCTTAAAAAAAGTATCAAACACAATCGTTTGGTGTATGGTCCTGCTATTTTTCATAGTCCACAAGACCCATGCGCACACAACTGTAAATGAAGAAATGAACCCCCATACGATCAAGAATTGGATAGAGTTACAAGCGATAACAGGCCAAAAATATCAAGATGCAGTTAACAGATATCACCAAAAAGGGTTTAGGCTGACCGCCGTAGACGGCTATTATGTAAACGGAAAGATATATTAATTATAAGGATGGTACATGTTACTTCTCTTATATATTTTGTTACATATGTGACATCCCTTCCTGAATGGCATCTTTAATTTAGCCCTTTAAAATAATTACCCTCTCGCACTGATTTCGAGATGTAATTTAAATGCTATTAGCCATAAAATAAAGGTATTATGAAAATGAATTCCACAACGCGATTATTTGCCATTCTTTTAATGGGCACTTTAACCATGGCCTGTTCGAAAGATGGTGATATTGGTCCACAAGGAGAACAAGGAATACAGGGCCAACAAGGGCCTGCCGGACCACAAGGCGAAGTAGGACCTGCTGGTACAGCCAATGTGATTTATTCCGAATGGATAACATCCCCTTTCACTTTTGATCCTAATACCTACTTAAATTGGAATTCTTTTATAATTGCTCCGGGACTGACTGAGGATATCAAAGAAAATGGCGCAGTTCTCGTGTATGGCAAATCAGCCGGCGATGTAGTATATCAACTCCCTGCAGTAATTTTCGGTCGTAACCAAAGTTATTCCGCACGGCCAGGTAGTTTATATAATTTAAGACTTATCGTTGAATCGATAGATTCTGATGTAATCGGTCAGCCTTTGCTGCTCATAGAATTCCGATACATTTTGATTCCTGGGGGCATTCCTGAAAGCGGAAAATCAGCTCCCGTAGATTATACCAAATTCAGTTATGAAGAAATAGCCGAGCGGTTCAATATTCCCGATTAGACCACAAAGCACCTTATCAGGTGATAAATCTTGACGAACCCAAATAGCACCTTTCCCGGATCAATCCCAAAAGTTGTGTGTGAATAACAAAAAAATATAATTTACTATTTCAAGTTTGTGTCCTGTTCATTTTTTGCATCGCCCAAATGCGTAGCATTCATGAATACCTTTAAAAATCAATAGACCAGCCGATGAATAAAAAACGACCAGGGCCGAATAACCAAGGTACGGTGTGCCTTGGTTAGGAGGAGCCAGCTGTAGCCATGGCCAAGCTGATTTTAAATTTCTTTAAATCTACGCACTTTCCACGGCCCCGGCGTCCAGGCCGCTTTCACTTGGGTGAAATGCTCTATGGACGCCTTCCGCCTTCCAATGTGAAAACCACTTGATTTAATACGAAATCGAAGATTCACGAAAATCTATAAAAAACCTGTCTGCCGAAGGCAGGCAATAATAACCACTTAAGTAAATTGAAAATAGGCCGGTCCTTACGTGCCGTCAACCTTCATGTGGGGATAAGTCATTTTCCGTTATTAAAAACCTTTGGGCATTGCCCTCAAGGTCTATCGTTTGGTGTCCGCCTTCCTCTAACAACTTGTGCTTTGCCCATTATATTTTTGCTGACTTTTTATTCTTTTGAAATTCTGGCAATACTTTTTCTGCCAGTCGCTCCAAGGTGCGTTCCATACTATTGGAATTGAACCTTAGATTTATACTAACATGGTTTACGCCAATAGTTTTTAAATGATGTAAATAGGTGTTCAAATAATTAGCACCCGTCCTAAAGCCTAAATGAATGGGTTCTGGCCTAAAATCATCGTCTTCTTGAAGATCTACATACATAGGCTGCATAAAAGGCTTGTCAAAAATACATGTTTCAGCAACCAATGCCCGCCATTCTTCAATTCTGTATTTCTGTTGTCTTGGGTCTCTGGGGTAATACATCCACCCATTGGCGTTTTTGGCGTTCCACTCCAAAGACTGCTGACTAAAGCCGGTCATCAATAAGGGAATTTTATGGCTTTTGGCTTTTGGAAGGATATCTATATCCCCTTTTAAAACGCCAAAATTTTTGGTTTCCAATTTAGGGTAACTCTGCTGTGACTTACGAATGTATTCAAAGGCCTCCCGAAACAATTCCCCACGGTTCTCATATTCGATTCCCATTGCGGGATATTCTTCAGATCTATCGCCTGAAGCCACTCCTAAAAGCAACCTCCCACCTGATAATTGGTCTATGGTGGCAGCGGATTTCACCACATGTACCGGATGGTGTAGTGGCAAAGCTATACTGGAAACACCCAATGCTATTTTTTTGGTTTTAGCTGCCAAAAATCCTAAATAAGTAAAGGGATCGTACATCTGGCCCGAATCGCCAAAAGAAGGTACATTAAAGGGTACGTCACGAATCCAAAGGGCCTTGAAGCCCAATTCTTCCAATAATTCCACACGTTCCAAGTGATGCTCCATGGTAGGCATTAATCCTTGATCGTAGTTCTCTATAGGCATTGCAATTCCAATGCTCAGTTCATCGGGTTGAAATACACTGTTATATGCTTTGTTAATAGGTTCAAAATCCTTCATACTCTTTTCTTCGGGGGTTTAACTATTTTATTCTATGAATCTGTCCTACAGCTTCATTAATACTCTGGCACCTGCTACCCTACTTTTTAATATAAACGTTATATCTCAATATACGTGGAAGCTGTCCAAAGTAGCACTTACCAAAAATAAGTTAGCGAACTATTATCCGGGTTTTAGGCATTTCCAAGTTGCTGTGCAATTTTCATACCGTTCCTGGATATTGATAGAACGCCTATCGTATACCCCAAACCATTAATGACCTATAGAACACATAACTACCTAAGTCACAGCCTTGAACGGTATAATTACTTGATTGAACTTGAGTATAAGGTTTTTGTCCTTTATGGATATAAAGCATTAAAAGGTTCCAATTTTAATTGGAAATCACAGCGTATTGCGTAAAACAATCCTGCCGTACTTTTTACAAAGATACTAAAAACCAATTTTAAAGTATTTTTAAAGGTAGTAAGAATAAAAATTGACCGATAAATTGCACATCATCTAAAAGAGGGGGTAAAAACGTTCTTGACACTGTCAATATAAATGCACCCTCCCACATTTTTATATATTTGCTACAAAAAAGTAATGAACAATATTAGTTATTTAATGTTGCGCCTGGCGATAGGGTTAAGCATGTTTGGGCACGGATTGGTACGCTTGCCCAAACTTTCGGGTTTTAGTAAATGGATGGTCAAAAGTTTTGAGGGCTCCATGTTGCCAGAGATCATTATTGTGCCCTTTAGTTATGCACTTCCCGTACTTGAACTTTGTATAGGGCTTCTTTTGCTTATAGGCCTTTTTACCAAGCAAGCGATTCTTTTGGGGGCGCTGATCATGCTCATGTTGATCTTTGGAACCACTTTAATAGAGAACTGGCCTATATTACCGTCACAACTTTTCCATGTAGCCTTTTTTGCAGTACTGATGAATTATATTGACGATAATAGCTGGGCATTGGACCTCAAATTAAAATGAGCGGACAATCATTTAGGAGACTAGATTTCCCAAAATTTCATTGGTGATCCCTATAAGTTGTCTTATTTTATCTTGGTCATAAGCATCGGTATGGGCTGGGGCAAATACTCCTCTATCCTGTCCCATATCATTATTAAAATATTTTCCGGAATCGTTTTTATACGTTTCTGAGATCGCCAGATTCACTAATAGATTTGACCCTTTTTCAGCTGGGGCCCAATGCTGTCCGTAGGCTTCATTAGCCATTTTAGTGTTTAATAGGGAACCGGGGTTCACAGCAATTACTGTAATTGCTGGTTCTTTTTTGGCCAAATTGAAACTCCACATGGTCAAGGCCAATTTGCTCTGTGCATAGGATTCGTTTTCGGATAGCCGCGTTTTTCCAAACACAACGTCATCTGATACAGGGGATTGAGCAGCGGAGCTTAAATTAACAATTCGTGCTTCTTTCGATTTTTTTATATTGGGAAGAATGGCATTCGTTAACATATAAGGTGCCAGATAATTAACCACTATTCTAGTATCCAATCCATTTTTGTTGGTAGCGGTCTTGCTTTTAAAAATACCCGCATTATTAATGAGAACATCAATTTTGGGGATTTCGTTTTTAATTTGTTCGCCCATTAAAGAAACCTCATCCAAATCTGTAAAATCGGCCACAAACCCTTTTACATTTTCATTTTTTGAAAGTTCTTTAATTTCTGAAATCACCGCAGTGAGTTTTTCTTTATTTCTACCGTGTAGGTAAACTTCGTGGCCTTTTTTAGCCAATTGTATAGCCGCCAATTTTCCTATGCCGTCCGTGCTTCCTGTAATTACTATTGTTTTGCTCATATTATCGCTTTCTCTTTTTTAGTGGTATGAAATTCAGGCAATACTTTTTCTGCCAGTCGCTCCAAAGTTTCTTCCATGCGATTGGAATTGAACCTTAAATTTATACTTACATGATTTACGCCAATAGTTTTTAAATGATGCAAATAAGTATTTAAATAATTTGCACCCGTTCTTAATCCCAAATGTATGGGTTGGGGCATAAAATTATCGTCTTCCTGAAGATCCACATATAAAGGTTGCATAAAAGGTTTGTCGAATTCGCCCGATTCGGCCACCAGTGCCCGCCATTCTTCAATTCTGTATTTCTGTTGTCGGGGATCCCTGGGGTAGTACATCCATCCATTTGCGTTTTTGGCATTCCACTTCAAGGACTGCTGACTAAAACCGGTCATCAACAAAGGAATTTTATGGTTTTTAGCTTTTGGAAGTATATCTATATTCCCTTTTAAATCACCAAAGTTTTTAGTTTCCAATACAGGAAAACTCTCCTGCGACCTACGAATGTATTGGAAGGCTTCCCGAAATAACTCCCCGCGATTATCATAATCGATGCCCATGGCGGGATATTCGTCAAATCGATCACCAGAAGCCACCCCTAAAAGCAACCTCCCGCCCGATAATTGATCTATGGTGGCAGCGGATTTCGCCACATGCACCGGATGGTGCACGGGCAAAGCGATACTGGAAACACCCAATGCTATTTTCGACGTCTTGCCCGCCAAAAATCCCAAATAGGTAAATGGATCATACATTTGACCCGCATCGCCAAAGGAAGGCACATTAAAAGGTACATCCCTAATCCATAAGGATTTAAAGCCTAGATCTTCAATAAGTTCTACACGTTCCAAGTGATGCTCCATGGTAGGCATTAGCCCTTGGTCGTAGTTTTCTATAGGCACTACTATTCCAATGCTCAATTCATCAACTTGAAATACACTGTTGTAGGCTTTATTTATGGGTTCGAATTCTCTCATATTAAATTGTCTTAGCTAAAGCAAAGAATACCAATGTTCTAGACAAATTCTTCATCTCATTGGCTGTTTTGTAAATAATCTGGTAATTCTTTAGACAACCAATCCTCTCTAACAGGAACGTGCACGTCTAAATCCACCGTTTTTTCCAACGCCCAAAATTCATGGGGTACATTTTCGGGAAACACAATCACTTCTCCACCAGAAACAATAACAAACTCTTCTTTACCGTCTATAACGGTCTTAATTTTCACTTTACCGGAGATGATATAGGTAATCTGCTCATTTGGATGTTTGTGCCATGGAATATGAGCTCCTTTTTCAAGGTTAAAAATGGTCATCTGCCCTTTTTCTCCATGAAACCATTTACGTTGAATACCTTTACCAATAGATTCCGATTCCATTTCATTAAAATTGAAATGCTGCACTTTAGAAGTAGCTACGGAATCAATCGTATTTACCTGTGCTCTTACAGTATTATTGGCAAATAATGCTGTTATTGTCAATGCAGTTATTGCTTTTCTTATGTTCATTCTATTCCAATTAAAACACTCGCAGTGTCATTGATTTTTTAATTATCTAACCCATCAGGTTTAAAACCCTTCTAAAACAATCTTACCTTTTGCTTTTCCTGTTTCTAAAAAGGCATGGGCCTTACGTAGATTTTCCGCATTAATAACACCGAAGTTTTCACCCAGAGTAGTTTTAACAACCCCTTTATCTATTAAAGTGGATACTTCGTTTAAAATATGGTGTTGTTCCATAATATCTTCGGTTTGAAACATAGATCTAGTAAACATGAACTCGATGTGGGTAGATACCGATTTTACTTTAAACGGCATCACATCGAACGATTTTGGATCGTCTATAAAGCTGAATCTACCTTGTGGTTTTATTACTTTTACAATCTCCTCTGCATGTTGTTCGGTGCCATTTAAACTCACAACATAATCTGGTGCAGAAATCCCATATTTGGCATATTCATCACTTAATTTGTTCCTGTGATTAATTACCGCATCCGCACCCAACTCTTTTAACCATGATGTAGTTTCTTCTCTGGAAGCCGTACCTATAATTTTTAGCCTAGTGAGTTTTTTAGCCAATTGCACTAGAATTGACCCTACTCCACCTGCTGCTCCAATAACCAATATGCTTTTGTTGGGGTTGTCTTTCTCTACCTGAAGTCTGTCGAACAACATTTCCCAAGCCGTTAGGGTCGTTAATGGCAAGGCCGCTGCTTCGGCATACGATAAGCTGGAAGGTTTTCTGCCTACTATTTGCTCATCCACCAATTGAAATTGTGCATAACTACCAGGACGTGTAAAATCTCCGGCATACCAAACTTCGTCACCTACCTTAAACAAACTGACATCCTCTCCAACTTCTTTTACTATTCCAGTAGCATCCCAACCAATTACTTTCCATTGATCATCTTCTGCCGGCATTCCTGCACGTACTTTATAATCGGCCGGATTAACAGAAATGGCTTTAATTTCAACCAAAATATCCCTACCCTTTACTTGGGGCACATTCAGTTCTATATCCTGTAAGGATTTTATATTTTCAATTGGAAGGTTCTTTTTATATCCTATTGCTTTCATAATTTTTTCTTTTATTTGTTTAAGTACTACAACCAGGTAACTATATCTTCTTTATTCCTTCTCGATTTGGCAAAAGCTGGTTCTTCCTTTCTGTAACCAAATGCCGCCATATAGGATAAACCGTATTTATCCGTATCCACACCGAATTTTTCCCGCAATAGGGCTTCTGCTTTTTCTTGATGGAATCCTTCAATAGGACAACTGTCTATACCTATCAATGCCGCGGAAGTCATCATGTTTCCTAAAGCGATATAGGTTTGTTTTGAGGCCCAATCGAACAACTTTTTATCGTTATCCAGATTAAAATCGCGCTCCTGGAATTCCCTATAAAATTTGGAATACATTTCTATTACCTCTTCAGGTAATTGTTTTACATCCTTCATCATGGACATGATGTAATCGGAATCCCATTTGGTCATGGGCGCCTTCATACTCAACCCCAATACAAAGTGGCTTGCAGTATCTAATTTTACAGGTGCTCCCCAAGCTACAGGTTTTAGTGCTTCCCTTAATTCCTTATCCTGGACCACTATAAAATGCCAAGGTTCAAAACCAAAAGAGCTGGGGGATAAATGTGCCGTTTCCAAAATGAAATTCATATCGGCATCCGATACTTTCTTGGTAGCGTCAAATTCTTTGGTAGCGTGTCTAAATTGAAAAGCGTTTATAATGTCCTTTTTTGAAATGTTTGGTGTATTCATTTTTTATTTTTTTGATTCCGTTTAAATTCAGGGACAAAGTTACCTGCACTGGCCATGATCTTTTTGGTAAAAAACTTGGGTATTTATGTATTTCTAAAGGTTAATAGACTAAATAATTGATGCTGTATATGTATTTTACTTAATTTTACTTAAAAATTAGCCAAAAATGCAAGTATTAGAGACTCACAAACCTTTTGAAATACAAGAACTGGAATTATCGGAATGGAAACAGCGCCCGGTCAAAAACAACTTCTTTGAACTGGTTTTAATAAAAGAAGGAGAAGGTACGCAGTGTATCAACTATAATGAGGTTGCCTATTCTAGAGGCAGTATCTTTCTACTGCCTCCTCTAAAATGTCACTCTTTTACTATTGAACAACCCACAAGGTTCGTCTTTTTGAAGTTTACAGATTCATTTTTCAAAAATACCAAGGGCATGTCCATTATTAGAAATGAATGGTTCAAAGAAGCTTCCTATATACTTTCCAACTACAATCAGTTACCCGGAGATATCATTAAGAACGACTTGGACAAACGTCATATGGAAAGTTTAATTTCCATGATTTTGCAAGAATCCAGAGACTACGGCCAAGAGTCCATAAACCTGATAACAAGTCTAATGACCAGTATTTTGGAGATATTGATCAGGAACATCAAAAAAACCAATTATTTTGACGGACCAAAGAATAATACCGATGATAAAATCTCAAAGATGCTCACCTATATCAACGAGAATATTGATAAGACCGAGCTTTTAAAAGTGGAAAACCTGGCAGATGTATTTATGATGTCTACCACCTATGTAAGTGAGTATTTTAAAAAGCAAGTGAATATGCCCTTGCGGGAATACATTATAAAGGCAAAATTAAAATTGGTGGAAATTCGCTTATTGAATTCCGATTTTACACTGACCGAAATTGCACAGGAATTGGGCTTTACTGATGTTAGCCATCTCTCAAAAACCTTTAAAAAGTATGTAGGCATCTCCATTCGAGAGTTTAAGAACAACGGAGAATATAGGCTTTTAACCCGAAATGCCTGTACCGGATAAACCCGATGGCTATTCCATAACCAAGAATAAAAAATACACTGTTTCTTATTGTGGATTCTTCACCTTAAAAGACCCAATGATCAAAAACAATAAAAAAGCTAAGGTGATGTAACTTATATATCTATAAGATCCCAAGGTTGTATAGCAATAGCTAAAAAGACTAGGCGCAACGGCGCTGGCTATAACCAAAAAGCTCATTACTTTTCCTGAGATGGAACCTAAATACCTTCTACCGAAAAAACTGGGCCATGTAACTGCATTGATTACTGCAAATAAACCACCCATAGTCCCTAGCCCCCCGACCAACAAATATACCCCTATAGGATAAGCGAGAAACAATAGTCCCAACGAGGCCACTACCCCACTTGCCAACATAATGAACAAATAGATTTTATGCTGAATGTAATCACTTAAAATGTTGCAGGTAGTTGATACGAATATTGCTATTATGGACATGGGCAAAAAAATTGCGATGGCTTCGGCCTTTGTGTAATCCTGACTTCCAAAAATAGAGACGATATGAAATGTAAATCCCGTTACATAAAAACTATTGAAAGCCAAAACCAGTCCAAACATCCAAAAGGCCCGAGTTTTTTTAGCTTCTTTTAAGGTAAAGTCGGTCTCGATTTCCTCAGCCTCTTGGTCCACTTCCTTCTTATCATGTCCATCGGGAAGCAAATCGAAATCCTCCGGCCTATTTCTATACAACAGTAAAATACAGAGGCAAAAAATAAAAAGGGACAGGGCCATTATTTGCCAACTGCTGGCCCAGCCATGGTCGTCTATAAGCCTATTCAACAGAATCGGGGCACTGGAAAAGCCTAGGGATACTGTAATACTGCTTATGGAATTAATTTTTCCCCTATTTTTCTTAAACCACATCATGATCATATTCCTAGAGGCCATGGTCAATACCCCCTGACCACTAAACCTAATTAAAAAAAATAAAAATGTGATCAATAAAAACGGAATCAACCAGGAATCAAAATTAAAAAGCGCCTTAATGGCCCCACTAATTTCAACGGAAACAGAAAATATTAATAGAGACACTCCCAAGAGCAGGGTGGCAAAGAATGCCACATATCTAGCACCATAGGCATCGAACCATCGCCCGGCCCGCGCCACCAAGGCAGAACTCAACAAGGTACCGATCATATACGCGTTACTAAACTCATTTCTTGATAATCCCAAAGCATCTTTTACGGGATCCGTAAAAACAGATACGCCTATGGTCTGCCCCGGAATACTCGCTAAAATGCCAATACTACCAATAAAAAGAACCACATAACCATAGAAAAAAGGAAACTCTTGAGGCTTTATTAAGGAAATTCTATTTTGATTTTGCATGTGCCGATAAAAGCCTGCAAAGGTAACCTTTTATCAGGATCTACTGTCCACTGCACTTTAAAACGCTACCATGGGCTCCTTAATAGTCCATGTAAACATGGATATTTTTCAACGCCGATATAGGTTTAGGCTTTGTATTGGCCAAGGACAGAACGCCTAATTTTTCGTTGTTATTGAATATGGATTTCAGAAGGTCTCCAAATTTTGACAAAACATTTCTTTATCTATTGCCGGTATAACTTCATTTTAGTTATTTTTAGGACACACAAATACGATCATTATGGGTTCTAGAAGAGATTTTTTGGGAAAATTAACCGTTTCCGCAATCAGTTTACCAATTTTATACAGTCCAGCAAAGCTGTTTGCTGCCTCCAGCAAGCCCTATGATGGGCCCATTTTAAGGGTTGCCATAATGGGACTTGGAAGTTATGGTACTCGAGTTGCCAAAGCCATGGAATCTTGCCAGAGAGCCAAGCTGGTGGGACTTATAAGTGGTACTCCATCAAAAGTGGTGGACTGGCGTGCCAAGTATGGCATACCCGAAAAAAATTGTTATAACTACGACAACTTTGATCAAATTAAAAACAACCCGGATATAGATGCCGTTTATGTTATTACCCCTAACGGACTGCATAAGGACCAAGTAATTAGGGTAGCCAAAGCAGGAAAACATGTAATCTGTGAAAAACCCATGGGCATCAATGCCAAAGAAGGGCAGGAAATGGTAGATGCCTGTAAAGCGGCAAATGTAAAATTATTGGTAGGCTATCGCATGCATTATGAACCCAAGACCGTAGAAGTAATACGCATGCGAAAGGCTGGAGAATTTGGAAAGCTCAAGTTCTTTCAAGGGCTATCTGGATTTACCATTGGAGACCCTACACAATGGCGATTGAATAAAAAACTGGCCGGTGGTGGCGCAATGATGGATATTGGTATTTATTCCATTAACGGAGCCCGGTACATGCTGGGCGAGGAACCAATTTGGGTTACGGCCCAAGAAACCAAGACAGATCCCGTAAAATTTAAGGAAGGTGTGGATGAAACCATACAATTTCAGATGGGGTTTCCCAGTGGTGCAACAGCTTCGTGTCTATCTACCTATGCCATGAGACATTTGGACCGTTTTTTTCTAAATGGAGAAAAGGGATTTGTAGAAATGCAACCCTCCACAGGCTATGGCCCAATTAAGGGCAGAACACACCAGGGAGAACTAACCCAGCCACATATAACCCACCAGACCCTTCAGATGGATGGTATGGCCCAACTTATTTTTGAAGGGGTACAACCTATTGTACCCGTCGACGGGGAGGAAGGTCTTAAAGATTTGAAAATTATCGATGCCATTTACAAGGCGGTGAAAACTGGAAAAAGGGTTGATTTATAATGTTTTACCCTATTGTATTGACTCCTATAGTTTAAAACTTAAGATCAACATTATTCGAAACTGCAGTTAATCGATCTCGGCAATTAAATAGACTATTACCGGAACGTCCAATGGCGATTGATAAATGCCTATTGCCGATCGGGTGTGGATTCCCCTATCCCCAAACACTTCATTCATTACATCCGAAGCTCCGTCCAAGACATCTGAATGATCCTTGAACCCCTCAGCGGCCTGTATATGGCAGTCCAAGCGGATAATTTTTTTGACCCTTTCCAAGTCTTTTACTGCATCCTTTAGTTGGGCAATGGCATTAATGGCACAAATACGCGCACAGTTATACCCCTCCTCTATATTTAGGTCGCTCCCTACCCTACCGGTATAAGCCAAAACTCCAAACTCCCCATCTTTCCATGGTAACTGACCAGAGGTGTAAAGGGTATTATTACTAATTGTCCAGGAAACATAATTCCCCACTCCCCTAGGTGCCACTTTGGGCAGCACAATGCCCATGCTTACCAATTTTTCTTCAATGGTCATACATCCAATATTTTATCAATACAATACAAAAGTAACCTTTGAAAAATAAAACAATTACCGGTGTCCTTAAAATAAAATTACCGTTTTACCAATAGTTTTACCGGACTCCTGCATTTCATGTGCAGTCTTTAAGTTATCTACCGTAAGCCCGTAAAGCGTGGTAGTCAATGTAGTTTTTAAAGTGCCCTCATCCAATAATTGGGACATATGGTTTAAAATATCTTGTTGGCGCTCTATGTCCTCTGTATTATACATGGAGCGGGTGTACATAAACTCCCAAGAAAAGGTAACGCTCTTATTTTTTAATAAATTTAGATTTAAGGGTTTACTGCTACCGGTAATGGAAACAATGTGTCCCTGGGGTTTAATTATATCGGTCGCCAATTCCCAATAGCCCTCCAAATCCACGAAATCCAAAATATAGTTGACCTGACTATGACCAATCTTCTCCAATTCCTCTTTTAAATTGTAGTGATTCACTACATGATCCGCTCCCAAATCTTTGCACCAGGTTATGGAATCCTCCCTGGAAGCCGTGGCGATAACCGTAAGGTTACACAATTTCTTGGCCAATTGAATGGCGATGGAGCCTACCCCGCCGGCACCCGCTATGACCAGAACCGCTTTACCCCTGTCTTTTTCTGGATCGATCCTAATACGATCGAACAGCGCTTCGTAGGCGGTTAAGCTTGTCAAGGGCATGGCCGCTGCCTCGGGTACACTCAAATTTTTAGGTTTGTGCCCAACAATCCGTTCATCTATTAGCTGATATTCGGCATTGCAACCACCTCTGGTAATGTCTCCGGCATAATATACCTCGTCCCCTACCTTGAACTTTGAAGTTTTATCACCTACGGCCTCCACGATTCCTACCGCATCCCATCCAATAATTTTAGGAGTGTCCAACACCATATCCTTTGCGGCATTTTGTCTAATTTTAAAGTCGACCGGGTTGACGGATATAGCCCATATTTTAACCAACAAATCATATCCCGTTGGGGTTGGTTTCTCAGTTTCAAAGGCTATAAAACTATTCTTTTCCGTAATGGGTAATGATTGTTTAAATCCTATTGCTTTCATTATTATTTTTCTTTTTATTGGCCCTTAAGTTTAGTAGTACCCTACCAACTGTACATAGCAGTGACATTTTTAAAAACCTATAAATGTGCTTTTGCACAAGTAAAGCTTCTAGATTCATAAATATAATTGAATTGTTCCAAATAGAGATGGTTTCAAAAAATTAACCCAATATGGAGGTACAATAAGCCTTTAATTACTTTAAAAATAAAAGAACAGGACTTTGGTTCGTCGAGAACAGGACATAGGTCGTAATCCATATCAGTTTTTTTTTATTATTGAGTCGGCTTCCTATTCCATGAAGTTTTTCTGAGGAGGAATTATGATTTACATGACCGTCATCAGGGTTTAAAACTAAAAACTTCTTTATATTTATAGTATCAATCAATACATTTTTCACCATGAATGATTTAAGAAAAGTATTAGGCGAAATTTCACAGCTCACTTCCGATATTGAAACCAATTATCCTGAGCTATATCGTTCTTTGGATGAAAATCCTTTGACTATTCCTGCAAAAAGTCACCCCCATGTAAACAAGGAAGATTTAAAAGAATATTTGGAGAGTTTAAAGCAATTGATAAAACATCATTTAGAGACCCATACAAAAAATGGGTAAGACAATTTTAAAATAAACCTATGGGAGAAATAGCTACCTCGGAAAGACAGATAACACTATATTACAGTTCCAAATCCACAAGAGCCAAGCAAACCTTGGCCTATGCCAAAGCTGAAGGATTGCCGATATTTGAAATTGACATCCTTAAAGTCCCTTTAACAGGGACCCAAATTGCTGAATTGGCGGATAGGTTAGGTATTGAGGTAAAGGGTTTGGTGAACCAAGAACATCCATCTTATAAAGCCCATTTTGATCCCCACGAATTTTCTACAGACGATTGGATAAAAATGATTAGGCACAACCCTGAGATTATGAAGCAACCCATTGCCATCCGCGGTAAAATGACCATTTTAGTGGAAACCCCTACGGATATTATTAAAATTTAATATTTCTCATTTATCTTTAGTTGACATAAATTAACTATATATTCATATCCAACTTTAAATCAATCAATTAAAATATTTATATCATATCCCCTAGAGAACAGTCGGGAGGTCCGTGTTTTTCAAAACGGTAATAAGAATAAGGTCTCGACTGCGCTCGACCTGACATACCTCCACTGCGCTAAACATGACAAACCTATACTACGCTAGACCGGTACTTTAAGGAAGCCTCTTAATTTTAATTTCTTTGATAAAGTTGATTTTGCAAGTTGCCATACAACTTCCCTTTTTCAAATACAAGGTAGGGATTAGACCTTAATGTAAATCTTCTTTTTGTCCAACCAAAGTCCTATCAACCAACATAACATCATAAAGACCAAGGCGAAGACGAAAGA
This sequence comes from Arenibacter algicola, assembly GCF_018860365.1. GTDB lineage: Bacteria > Bacteroidota > Bacteroidia > Flavobacteriales > Flavobacteriaceae > Arenibacter > Arenibacter algicola_B. The sequence continues at coordinate 177,574 of NZ_JAHKPO010000014.1, read as the reverse complement.
CCCGTAATAAGGTCCGAACCAACTGAATCCCTTTTCGTAGATATAATTGTACAAACTTTGATTTTCATTAACGCGGACAAAAAGCAAAGTAATGGCCAAATATTCCGAGAGTAGGTAAATGAAGAGCGAGTTCTTTCCAAAGACTTCGAAGAAATTAAAGTTTATCGGCTTTTTAAGAAATTCTATAGCATAAATAAGAATGGACAACACAACTATGTCGAGGCCAATGGTAAGAATCACAAACGAACTTGTCCATAACTTCTTGTTGACAGGAAAGCTTAAATTCCAAAAATACGCAACGGCCAATAACCCTGCAGCTATCATGAACATTTTGGCCAATTTTTCATAAGAAATACCCCCTTGAATAACAAACTTTCCAACTAGATACCCTGCTATTACATTACAGATAGCCGGCAACGTACTTAACAGCCCTTCTGGATCGAACGGAAGTCCATCACCCCCATAAAGGTGACTGTCACCAAGAATTAACCTGTCAAGGGTTCTCACCAGGTTGCCTTCTAAGGTATAGTCGCCAAAGGCACTGAGCAACCCCCAATAGCCAAGGAGGATAATTGCAGAGGCGATAATAAGCTGGCGGTTGGTAAGGAAATAAATCATGGTTGCTCCAATAAAATAACAAATTGCTATTCGCTGTAACACTCCCAATATCCGCGTTTCACTAAATGGAACCAAGGCCAGGTCCCCGGAGTCTGTCCATGACACAAAAGGAAACCAATACATTAGATATCCCAATAAAAAGATAATTAAGGTCCTTTTTATAATTTTCTGAAAAACTTCCGAAAGGGGTTTGTCGGCCCATCTGGTCTTAACGAATGCAAAAGCATTTCCTACCGCAAAAAGAAAAGAAGGAAAAACCAAGTCGGTCGGAGTAAAACCATTCCATTTGGCATGTAATAACGGAGCGAAGGTAAGGTCCCAATCCCCTGGAGTATTAACGATTATCATTAAACAAATAGTCAATCCGCGGAAGACGTCGAGAGCCTTGAATCTTTTCATGATAAATTACATATTATTTAAGCTCTAAGTTAATCAGTACAATTGTTCTACCAAATTAATTACTCTTTTTCATTGATTCTTAATAAAATCTCGATATACGACCTTTAAGACTGGAATGTATTGTGGGATATTAAAAAAGTAACCCCGATGTAAACACCGGGGCTAATTTAATTGAAAATATAATGGATTATTAATCTATACCTCCGCAGGCTCCAATTGTGCTGATTCCTGAAATTCCCATTCTCCCCTGACCAGTCTGGTAACATAACAATTGTCCGCCTCACGGACCAATAGCTCCCTTTGCTCCTCGGTGAGATTTCCCTGAATTTGGATGTCGGATTCCACTATGGTTTTAAAGCTGCCATTGGGCTGGCGCACTGCCGTTTGTTCCAATTGGGCATCCACCTCCCCTATTTCCCAGCCTTTTCGTCTGGCAACATTTCTTATTGTGGCCACTTTACACATGGAGATTCCTGCCAATACCAATTCCACTGGGGAAAACCCTAAATCGGTACCTTTGGAAGGGATGGGCTCGTCCCCAAGTATAGCGTGTTTTCCATTGCTTATGACTGACTGGTAGCCTACCGGTAAATTCTTGATGTTTATTTTTGTACTCATTTTGTTTCTTATTTTTGACCCATTGGATTTATTGACACCCAAGGGTGTTTATTTACTAATACTGATTTATATATCTGCTGTCTGGAGTTCTTCCGCTAAAGGGAAATCTATTTTAAAATTCGCCAAATTGTGAATTAGATTACTAATCGTCTTGTCTCCAATAACTATAACCACATCGATCATATTGGCCTCGGTATAACCGGCACCAAAAAGTTCTTCCTTCACTTTTTCAGAGGCCTTTCCGTTATTCTGAACTGTAGACAATACAAACTTCGCCAAAGCATCCAGTTTCGTGTCAAAACTGGCAGCACCCGTCCTAATCTCTAAAATTTGATCTTCGGTAAACCCGTTCATTTTACCAATTTGTGTATGGGCAGATAAACAGTAGTTACATCCATTGAACTGACTCACCACTAGATTAATAACTTCTTTTTCCTTTGCCTTTAAGGTAGTTTTACGATTCTGCAATGCTAGGTAATCTCCCAATGCTGTCTCATTCTTTGCATAATAGGCATACAAATTAGGGACGAATCCTACTGCCTTTTTCAGATTGTCGAAAATTGCTTGATTGTTCGTTGATACTTCTTCTCTACTTGGTACTTGAAATCTTTCCATTGTATTGTATTTTAATTGTTGTACTTAATTTTAACAATGCAAAGATGCGACCTGGAAGATGGGTTTTGTTAGGTAGTAATTCCCGAAGAATTGGCAATTGTTCCCAAATCCCCTTTTTCTTTATATTCCGAAGGGGAAATACCCTCTTGTTTCTTAAAAAATCGACTAAAAGCCTGTATGTCATCAAATCCAAGTTCGTAGGCGATTTCCTTGACGGGCCTATCTGTATAGTACAGCATCCGCCTGGCTTCTAAAGCTATCCGGTCATGGATATATTTCAAGGGCGATTTCGAATCCATTTTTGAAAAAACATTGGATATGGTTTTTGGAGACTTATGCAGCAATTCGGCATATTCCGCAACACTATGTTTGTATCTAAAATGCTGCTCAACTAGAAAATTAAATTCCCTAACAAGGTCGGTTTCATTACGCTCTGCGGGATAGTTTTCCTGATTTTTATATCGTCTGGCGCACAATATCAAGTAACGCTTAAGCATCATTTGCAACATATCTATCTGCAAATTATCATTGGATTCCATTTCTATGGTGAACATTTTCCAAAGCGTATCAAATTTTTCATGATCCTCCTGGGCAAGGGTTATCACCGGGAGTTGGGAAGCGCCAAAGAACAGGATGCCCTTACATCCTACCTCGCTGTCATGATCAAGAATACAGTAAAAAGGTCTATTAAACCTTAAAAATCTAATTTCTCCAATTTTCTTGGGAACAATTTGATGGAACTCCGTTAAAAAAATGATTTGGTTTTTAGAAAACACTTCTTCCTTACCATCTATAACAAGAATATTGGTATCGGATTGAAACCACAAAATAGTGAGGCTACTTTCAATTTGCTCTTTTAATATATCACAACTATGGTTATCAATAGTTTTTAAAAAAAGATACTCATCCGTATGCCCTATAAATTTCATAAACCGCTCCTTGTTTTTCAAATACTTTTTATACGTACATAGATTGCTCCACAATACCCGTAATTAGCATTTTCTTCTCTTTGTTGGTCGTAAGAATATACTATTGCTTTCATGTCAAAAGCAATGCACACCAATATGTAAAAAAGAATACAAAAACTTTTTGCTAGGGCAACTTGTAGCCATCCGAAATATAGAGCGCAGATTGAACCTACCTATTGGAAGATAGGCATGGTCTAGTAATGAAATGTCTGGAGGAACAAAGTAGGAACCTATTAATAGCCAATAAAACTAGACCGGGATTTGCTGGCTCAAACAATGCAGCGTCCCAAAACCCCATATTAGATCAATGGCACTAATACCTATGACTTCCCTATCCGGAAAGCAGGTGGCCAAAGTATTTAACGCAATTCTATCTGCAGCATCATTGAATGTAGGAACCAACACACAGTTGTTAAGAATCAAAAAATTGGCATAACTGGCGGGTAGGGTCAAACCCTCAAAAACTATATCCTTTGGCATAGGAAGGGCTACGATTTTTGGCGATTGACCATTTTCCAACTTAGCCTCTTTTAGGCGCTGTAAATTATCTTGAAGGGCCTTATAATTTTTGTGCTTCGGGTTGGACTCCACTACCGTTACTATAGTTTCAGCATCCACAAATCTGCACAAATCGTCAATATGACCATGGGTGTCGTCTCCTGTAATGCCATCTCCCACCCAAATGGTATTGGTTATACCCAGGTATTCCTTAAAGATAGCTTCATAATCCGTTTTGGTAAAGTTGGCATTTCTTATCTGTATTGTTGGATGTAAAAGACACTCCTCTGAAGTAATCAAGGTTCCCTTACCATTCACTTCCAACGCCCCACCTTCCAAAACAACGGGTTTTCCATTGTAAACCACTTGTGTCAAAGGTACTTCCAAGATTTCCGAAATGGCCATGGGCACCTTTCTATCCAGTTTATAATTGGAATATTTGGCCCAACCATTAAAATTAAAGTTTAAGGCTTCCCGGTTCTTGCCATTTTTAACAATAATGGGCCCGGAATCCCGCATCCAACTACGGTTGGTTTTCTGAACTATAAAAGTTATCCTTTTAAGATTCACGGTGGCCATTTCCAACATTTCCGTAACCTTTTCCCGGTGTTGGGCACTGTCCACTACCAAAAAAACCTGTTCATAGAATGTTACCTTCTTAATAAATTCTACAAAGGCCCATTGTATGGCCCCGTACTTACCTGGCCAATCGTTACCGTTATGGGGAAAACAGAGCAAAATGCCCTCCTGTTTTTCCCATTCTGCAGGAAACCTTCTCATTTAGTCCAAAGCTCTTTTGGTGATATCGGCAAAGGCATCTATACGACGATCCCTAAAAAACGGCCAATTCTGACGTACATTTTCCTGTAGATCCAGATCCACTTCTGCTATCAGGATCTCTTCCTTATCATGGGAGGCCTCGGCCAAAATTTCACCTTGCGGGCCTGCAATAAATGACTTTCCCCAAAACTCAATACCGGCAGTATTGGGGAGGTATTGCTCCAAGCCAATTCTATTGGCAGCAGCCACAAATATCCCGTTGGCCACGGCGTGACCTTTCATTACATTCATCCAAGCATTATATTGCTTTTCCCCATATTCTTCCTTTTCTTGGGGATGCCAGCCAATGGCAGTTGGGTAAAATAAGACTTCAGCACCTTTAAGCGCAGTAAGTCTAGCCGCTTCAGGATACCATTGGTCCCAACATATTAGGGTGCCTATATTACCTTTTTTGGTGGGATTGTTCTTAAAGCCCAGATCCCCAGGGGTAAAATAGAATTTTTCATAAAAATGTGGATCGTCCGGAATGTGCATTTTTCTATATAGTCCGGCTTCCGTACCGTCGGTATCAATGATATACGCGCTGTTGTGATAAATACCGGCCATTCGCTTTTCAAAGAATGGTACAATAATTACCACCCCCAGCTCCTTGGCCAAAGCACTAAAGGCTTTAAAGGAGGTACCGTACAATGGCTCTGCCAAAGCAAAATTGTCCGTATCCTCACTTTGGCAAAAATAATGGCTACTGTATAGTTCAGGGAGACAAATAACCTCTGCCCCTTGCTCAGCTGCTTTTTTAACCCAGGTGATGCACTTTTTTAAATTGTTTTCGGCAACATCATTGAGGTTTAACTGTACTACTGCAATCTTATATTTCTTCATATTGTTATAATAAAAGATGCTGCAAAAGTAATATTTATTATATAATATATGGCCCATTTATAGGCTGGGCACAAAAAGAACTTATCAATGGTAAACCACGCCCCTAAATCAGCTCTTTGCAGAAATAACCGTTGGAATTTAATACTACTTCCACATGCGTTGCAATATCTCCAACAGTTTCAATACGTAGTATATTATCGGAATCCTCAAAATCAAAATCTACTTTTAATATCTCCTTGAACAGATTTAAAAACTGTCTGACCCTTGACTCTTGTTCTTCATTTACATTAGTCTTAAAAATTGTTATCATAAGCTATTTCAGGGTTATTTCCACCACTCGGAGGTTGATTCTTCCAATCGATCAAGGTTGATAGGTTCGCCAATTCTTGGAGTCAACACATTCAAATTTAGTTCCTTTGCCCTGTTGGTAACCCGTTCTACAGGTTCTGTCCAAGGATGCATTGCCAACTTAAAGGCCCCCCAGTGAATTGGCATTATTTGTTTTGCCCTCACATCCAATCCTGCCTGGGCCGTCTCCTCTGGAAACATATGAATATCGGGCCACATCTCATTGTACTGTCCGCATTCTATCATCGCAAAATCGAAAGGTCCGTATTTGTTTCCTATTTCCTTAAAATGCGGGCCATAGCCACTGTCTCCGCTAAAGAAAATATTATCGGTTTCCGATTGTACTATCCAAGAACTCCATAAAGTGTTTGCCCTATCGGTAAATCCCCTTCCTGAAAAATGCTGGGCCGGGGTACATCTGAAAACCAATCCCTCGTGGGTTACTTCCTGCCACCAATCCAACTCCACAATACGCTCTTTTTCCACTCCCCATTTTTGCAGGTGTGCCCCTACCCCTAAAGGAGTATAAAACATATTCACCTTCTCTTTTAATTTCTGTATGGAACCATAGTCCAAATGATCATAATGATCATGGGAAATAATCACGGCATCTATTACCGGAAGTTTTTCTACAGCAATCGGTAGTTCCCTACTAAATCTATTACTACCCAACATGGGATGTGGTGCAGGTACCTTACCGAACATGGGATCGATCAAAATTGTTTTGTTGTTCATTTGCAACAGAAAAGCCGAATGACCAAACCAGATAAGACGTGTACTGTCTTTGTAATTAACTATATCTATGGAATCCAACTTCTCCACGGGAATATTCCGACCGGGCTTGGTATGGGTTGAGGCTCCAAAGTAGCCTGCCAGACTTTTTCCCATATCGCGCATACTCATATCAAGTTTTACGTGTTCCTTATTGATGAACTTACCATCCTTATAGTTGGGCGATTTAATATAGATCCTTTTCTGCTCCATGGTAGGAGCACCTCCAAACTCGGGGCTTAAATACAAAAATAGAACCCCTATTACTACCACTAATAGAAATCCGCTTCCAATTACTATACTCATTTTCTTTATTATTTTTTTCAATGGACAATTACTTTTCGCCGCGAATGCCGCATTTAATATATTTATTATCGAATATTTATTCTGTTTTGACTCAAAAAAAAACTAGCTTTTAATGGCATCCCAAACCATAGAGAACATAAAGTCGATATTTTTCTGGTTCAATTCCATTTTTCCATCCATAATTAATTTTACGGTTTCCCCCATTAAGGCTCCAATTATGCCCATTAGTATGTTATTGTCTACATTCTTGAGCAGGCCTTCCTTTTTCCCCAGTTCAATAAGGTTCATTGCCATTTTACTTTTAGTCTCCTTTACGGATATGGGTACTTTTTCGTAATAAGGCGATTTTTTCAACTGCTCTAAAAAGCTCATTTCCCTTTTATGGTTAATACTGAAATTGATCCAAAATAACCATAACATTTTTAGTTTTAGTTTATAGGGCAAATCCTCCGTTATTTCCTGTTCGCTTCTCTGGGTTTCCCTTTCTATAAGCTCTATGGCAATAGATACAATTAAATCTTCTTTATTCTTGTAATATACATAGAGTGTAGATACCGAAAGACCAACTCGATTGGCCAGGTCCGCCATCTTTATTCCGGCAAATCCCCTTTCAAAAACAACATCCAATGTGTTTTCTACAATCGCCAATTGTTTTGTTTCATCTTTTACCCTCACGCCGCAAATATATAATTTAAAATCGAATAAATATTCGTTTATACAAAATTTTGTTATTTAACGTATCACTGCTAAAACAATTGATAAGGCAACTTAAAAATAGAATCAATAATTTAATACTTAGTGGAAATTCAATGGGATAATTCCTATATTAGGAATGAAAAACCTTGACCAATTTTAAATTAACCAAAGACCTATGCTTATTTCTTACTTCATGATTGCGGCCAAGATCATTATTTTTATAAGCATTATAAATGTATGGTTTATCCGCTTCAACAAACCCACTCCATGGCGAGGAGGTGATTCCAAATCCATGAAGGAAGAATTTGAAACTTATCGCCTTTCGCCTGCAATTATGTATATAGTAGGCACCATTAAGGTTACTCTTGCGGTATTATTATTGGTATCTATTTGGATAAAGGATCTGAGTACCCCTGCCGCAGGTGCCATGGGAATATTCATGTTAGGTGCTATTGCCATGCATTTTAAGGCCGATGATCCAAATATTAAGTCCTTGCCCGCCTTGATCTTATTTCTGTTATCAATCGGAATTGTTGTTGCCGAAGTACTCTTGGAGGGCATATAAATACTGAATTGTATTAGATTTTTTATTAGCCCATACTGTTTTAAGCAAGGAATAGTCCTTTGGAATTAAATTTCCAAAGTAGGTTTGTTTTGATTACTATAATAGTTAAAGCGCAAACCAACGTTTCAACACCGCCTTAAAAAAGAAAAAGCCCAATGGGCCTTTACTTTTTACGTCCTACAGCAAAACAATTCAAATGGCTCAACTGGCCAAATAATTATCTTAACGCACTATGCTTCTTGCAGCTGTTTTTTGGATTGTCTATACGTATATTTAGGGTAGATCATGCGCTTTGCAAAACGATTCACCGTATTGGAATTGACCATCTTTATATAAACCTGTTTGGTAACGCCAAAGTACTCATAAGTAGACCCATCCATAAAGGTAATTTCCAATAAAAGGCCTTTGTGATGATAATCGGCTATACCGGAATTGGTTATTGTTTCCGTATAGGCCTCCAAGTTTGCAGCTTTGGTTTCAGGAGCTATACTCACCAAAAAATGGTAACCGTCTATAATCTTTCTACTGTTCACCTCTGCCTCTTCACGCTTACTATCCCCTTCTTGAAATTTATCCGGATGCCATTCCTTTACCAAGTCGCGGTAACTTTTCTTAAGTACCTTTAGATCGATCTCCCTTTCTATTCCAAATAATTTCTTGTATTCGTTTATGCGCTTCATAATAATAATTTTACAGGGCGCGAAACTACGTCTAATTTCTTACAACCCGATGTATTTAACAAACAAAAAAAAGCCCATCAGATTTGATGGGCTTTTTCATTAAACATGGAAGTATATATTATATAACTTGTACGTTTACTGCGTTTAATCCTTTGTTACCTTCTTTTAGGTCAAAAGATACTTCATCGCCTTCGCGAATTTCATCAATTAAACCTGAAATGTGTACAAAATGATCCTTTTCAACACCTTCTTCAGTGATAAAACCAAAACCTTTTGTGTCGTTGAAAAATTTTACTGTTCCTTTACTACTCATCGTAATGTAATTAAATTTATTATAATATTATCCTGCAAAGATGGCGCTAATAATTTAAAAAACAGCTATTTACTTCATTTATATTTACTAACAATAATTTTAGAAACATAAAACTGGGTGTTTTCACTTAAACAATTGCCCATTTAAAAACACTGTATCCTGCTATAAGCCTGACCTTTATACCTTTTCTACGGATTAACCCCTAAGGTCATATATAAGCTCGTGGTGGAATAAATAAACTTCAATTCTCGAATATGAACTCCCTGTTTTAAGATCAACAATTAATCATTAAATTCATGTATACCCTACTCTACGCCATCGTTCCTACTATAAAACGTAGCTTTCGAATAAATTTTCCAATTCTTTTTTTGGATCTTGGCATAGGCCCGAATGAGTTTCCGAACTCTGAATCATAGTACTCCTGGAGGCAGTTAACCAACGGAACCTATCAGGTAAATCCAGTTTGCCGATAGCTCCTCCAGAAGGTGCTCCCTTACATACCAATGTCCAAGCCTTTAAATATTCATCTATAGCATTAATATCAATTTCGTTTGAGAAACATTTCAATTTTTGGGGGTCTACTAAATATTTTACTTCCAAAAATTTCTTCCGTCTTGAAAAAAGTATTACCCCAATATTAAAGAACTCGGCACGCTCCACTTTAGGAACAAGTCTAATAATTGCGTATTCGTATTTGTCCTTATCTTGCATTTTCAGACTCTTTAACTAATGTATCGATCATGGCAAGTTTGGCATTTATATATTCAATATAGGCCGCTCTAATTTCATCAGGATTTAAATCATCGGCCTCGTCCAACAACCATTCCTCAGGTATTAACGCTATGATTTCAGCAATTTTATCAGTATTAAGTGAACTTTTAATTACCAATGCGGCCTCATCCAACTCAGTGGCAAACTCTAAAAGCACATGGTCTTTTATTAGCGGAAAGGTTCTTGTAAGATGATTTTTCCAAGTTTCCCAGTTATGGTGAAAATAAAAACTTGCACCATTATCAATTACCCACAATTCATTGTTCCATTGCAATAAGTTGGTGTTTTTTGCCGTCCTGTCAATATTACTCATAATGCTATCCAGCAGTACAACTTTTGATGCGATCAAAGCATCTACCTTGGAAACCAATGGATCATAAGTTATGGCACTGGACAAAAAATGCAAGCCTAGGTTGAGACCTACACTAAATTTAAGTAAATCTTGAACTTCCTCATCCGGTTCTGTCTTGCTAAATGAATCATCTAGATTCATAAACACTAATTCAGGTACCTTAAGTCCTATGGCCCGGGCCAACTCGCCTCCAATTAGTTCCGCTATTAATGCCTTTTTTCCTTGACCTGCCCCTCTGAATTTTAAAACATATAAAAATCCATCGTCGGCTTTTACAATCGCCGGCAAGGAACCACCTTCACGTAAAGGTTTTATATATTGAACAACATCAACTGTTCTTATATCAATTGAATTCATAAGCACGAAGATAAAAAAAGTTAGTTGTGCAAAATAGAATTTGTATTCCCGTGAATTGGTCTGTTTTTTTCAGATCGAAGTAAATTCAAGTTATAATTTGACCGGATACAATTACCAATCAATTGGAAAGTAATCCTTCAGGAATTTACCAGACCAATGTTTCCCGGTATTTATTCCGTCAATTAACGGATCCATAACCCTGGCAGCACCATCCACAATATCCAAAGGCGGTTGAAAATCATAGACTTCCTTTTTCATTTTAGAGAGTTCAGCGGGGTCTTCATCAGTAACCCATCCAGTATCCACGGCATTCATAAATATTCCTGCTTTGGCCAATTCCCCTGAAGCGGTATGGGTAAGCATATTTAAAGCGGCCTTGGCCATATTGGTATGTGGGTGGCGTGATTCCTTAAAAGAACGATGAAATTTCCCTTCCATTGCCGAAACATTAATGATATGTTTTTGTCCTGTATTCTCCTTCTTCATTAATTCTGCCAAACGGTTGCACAATACAAAAGGGGCAACGGCATTTACCAATTGTACTTCCAACATTTCAGTAGTTTCAATTTCTCCCAGTTTAAGTCGCCAACTATTTGTTTTACGTAAATCTACCTGTTGAAGATCGGCATCCAATTCCCCCGTGGGAAATACCTCTTTTACCACCAAGACATTGTCAAAACTATAGGGAATTTGCGATAATTTGGCCGAAGCCCTTATTCCGATTCCCGCTTCCGGTCCATGCCAGCTAACCGGCATATTCTGATTGGGAGATGCTCCTGAGGTTAATTCTTTTAATTCCTGTAAACAACCTGTATGATCGCTCAAAACTTTTTGTGCATCTGGAGGAAGTAATGTTATGGGGCTTTCTTCTTTGGACATCAGATGATGGTAAAAGCCAGCGGGCCGTCTAACGGTCTGCGCTGCATTATTTATAAGAATATCCAATCGGTCATATTGCCGCTCTATATAATTACAAAATATTTCCACACTTGGGATATGACGTAAATCCAGACCGTGTATTTTTAATCGATGCCCCCATTCCATAAAATCATCCTCTTTGGAAAAGCGCAATGCCGAATCAACAGGGAACCGGGTCGTAGCGATCACAGTAGCCCCACCGCGTAATAACATTAAAGTAATATGATATCCAATTTTTAATCTGGAGCCAGTTACAACGGCAACTTGCCCTTTTACATCGGCTGTTTGAAAACGCTTGGCATAGTTAAAATCACCACATTTTATACACATGGTATCATAAAAATGATGTAATTCGCTAAACTCCGTTTTACAAACATAACAGTTTCTTGACACCTCCAGTTCCTGTTTTTTATGATTGACCAATTCTGCAGAAGGCAAAAGTTTAGGGGCAACAAATATGTGGGCCTCGCGTGCATTTCTAATACCTGTTTCCTTCCGAGCCTTTTTATCCCTTGCTTCTTTTTTACGAAGGGCACTTTTCTTACCGTCCTTTTTTCTTCTGGAAAATTCTTCCCTATTGGGTCTGGAAAATTGGCCCGATACTTTTATTAAAGCGGTTCTTTTTTCTTTTGGAATATCAAATATCTGATCTGTGTGGTCCACTAATTGCTGCAAGAGTGCAATACAATTATCAATCTCCTCTGGAGTGATCGCAGCTTTATTCCCTTTTAGATCTTCTTTCATTTTTAATATATTCCAACGGATAAATATTTAGTTTTTACTCCAAAAAATTAGAGAATCGTAATGCGAACTTTTTTCTTTTTTAAACGTGAATTGTTCAATTTATCCACCAATTGATCGGCAATCGACAAAGGAACCGCAACAAAGGCGCAGTCCTGTTTTAATTCTATCTCACCCAATTGGTCCTTGTTGACATTTCCCTGTTTAAAAAACAGCCCAGCAATATCACCCTTGGAAATTTTGTCCTTTCTTCCTCCTGAAATAAACAAGGTTTCCCAAAACTGTTTCATAGGTGCCGCTTTTTTGGAGATATCCATATCGCCAGTATCCTTTATAAACTCAGGCAATTGCTCCTTTTCCCATTTTAATACATAGGCGGTGCCTTTGGCATTTACCCTTGCCGTTCTCCCATTTCTATGGGTAAACTCCTCCGAAGAATGTGGAAGCTCGTAATGAATTATATATTTTAACTCCGGGATATCTATTCCCCTAGCCGCCAAATCCGTGGCAATTAAAATTTGACTGGTTCCGTTTCTGAATTTGATAAGGGAACGCTCCCTATCCTTCTGCTCCATTCCTCCGGAAAAGCAAGTGTGCCCTATTTTATTTTTCTCCAATAAAGAACTCACTTCCTCTATACTATCCCTGAAATTACAGAAAATGATTCCCGGCTGATTTCCCAAGTGTTGCAACAGCTCCAATAGCCTTGGTAATTTATCCTTGGCAGGCGATAACACGATCTTAATTGCTAATTTTGAACCAACTTCTTCCTCTAAATAATCGATAAGTACTGGCTGGTCCAATTTTACAAAACTTGGAATCTCAACTCCCTGGGTAGCGGAAGTCAAGATCCTTTTATTAATATTGGGCAATTCACTGAGAATTCCTGCCATTTCCTCCTCAAAACCTATTTCCAGAGACTTGTCGAACTCATCCAGCACCAAGGTTTTAATACTTTCCTTTGAGAACCGGTCACTATCAAAATGATCCAAAATACGCCCTGGCGTCCCTATTAAAATAGAAGGATTATGTTTAATTTCAATCTTATCCTTGGACATAGGGCGTCCGCCATAAACGGCATTTACCTTATAACCAGTCCCCATATTTCTAACCACTTGTTCAATTTGTATAGCCAATTCACGCGTAGGTACCAATATCAGTGCCTGTACTTCATCAATATTGGGATCTAGAGTTTCGATCAATGGTAATAGGAACGCCAAAGTTTTACCCGTACCCGTTGGTGACAGAATAATAGTGTTGGTGGATTTTCCAATTACAGCAATAGCTTCCTCCTGCATGGGATTCAACTGCTGGATATTTAGTTTTGCTAAAACATCCTCCTGGTCTTTAATATTATTTGCCATGGCTATTATTTATTTTTTTTCTTTTTGGGCGCTTCTACTTTTGGACCGTGACCCGTAGATTGCGCCAAGTAATTCGCCAATATCTTATCTATAAGTTCCTCTTTTGTCAAATGATGGAAAACTGTTCTTATTTCTTCCCTAAACTCTTGGGAAATATTTCGGTTGGGCTTGGTCTTGAATATTTTGTTAGCCCATATCAAGGCATTGTTTTCTTCAATACTTTGGGCATCCGCCTTTTTAAATTCCTTAAAATCTATACCCAACTCCTTTTCAAAATCGGCAATATCCTCCACTTCCTCTTTTTGGATAACACTTAATGAAAATCCTGCTGCCCCTGCCCTAGCGGTACGTCCACTTCTATGGACATAGGTATCATAGGTGTCCGGTAAATGATAGTTTACCACATAGGATATCTCCTTAACATCGATACCACGGGCAGCCAAATCGGTTGCTACCATGACATCTATATTACCTTCTCTAAATTGTCCCATCACCCGATCTCTAATTCCTTGGGTTAAACTGCCGTGGATGGCTCCTGATCGGAATTTATTGATGGCCAAATTTTTCCCCAATTTATTGACCGCCGCTTTCGTCTTGCAAAAAATAATTCCCCTTTCGCCTTCCCTGGACTTTAAAAAGTGTAGCAGAACTTCCAATTTCTCTATGGGTTCCACTACAACATACCTATGCTCTATGCCCTGATGCCCTACGGTAACCATGTCCGCTTCTATCTGAACCACATGTTTGGACATATAATTCTGGATCAATTGTTTTAAGGCTCCCGGCATGGTGGCGGTAAACAATAATGTTCTTCTGGTTTTAGGAATTTCTGAAATAATATTATCCAGGTCCGCCTTTAAAGCAGTTACCATTTCATCGGCCTCATCCAAAACCAAATACTTGATATCTTTAATATTGATGGCCTTCCTATTCACCAAATCCACCAGGCGGCCTGGTGTGGCCACTACGATATGGGTGATACTCTTTAAACGTTCAATTTGAGGTTTAATAGGGATTCCTCCACATATGGAAGCAATGGAAATAGACGGACTATGGGTGGAAAAGGAAACCAGATTTGCATAAATCTGTTGCCCCAGTTCCCGTGTAGGCGCCAATATTACCAATTGTATATTGCTATTATTTGTATCTATCAATTGTAATAAAGGCAACCCAAAAGCAGCTGTTTTACCGGTTCCTGTTTTTGCCAGAGCAACTACATCTTTGTTTTGCTCCAAAATCACAGGAATTACCTTCTTCTGAATATCAGTGGGCACTGATATTTGCTGGTCTATTAAACTTTGAAGTAGGTGTTCGTTAATTCCTAAATCAGAAAACTGCTTTGACATATAATAATTTTTGACAAAGATAGACACAGTTTTTGCGGCAATAACACTAATTGCTCAATATTCCTGTTTAATAAAGTCACGGACTTTTAAAGTAGCAAATAAACACTACCCTTTTTGTCTTATAATCTGAAATGGACCTAGTAGAAATTCAATTTGCCTACTATTCGTCCTATTTCTTTCCTTATGACCAAATTTAATGGAACAAAAAAAGGTCTAGCAAATATTATTTACTAAACCTTTTTCTGGCGTAAAACTACTACGTCTGCCTATTTAGAATTCTTTTTTTCCAAACTCACTTTCTATAAACTTCGCCTTATTTTTTATGGCATTAAACGTATAGGACAAATTAATGGATATCATATCTACCTCATACCTATAATTGGTAGTAGTGTAAAATTCATTGGCTTTATAGGTAGTAATTCGCTGTTCATTGGTATCCAACAACCCCATATCCATATTCTGCCATTGAAGGGTTGCCGTTAATTTATCGTCAAAAAAGGACTTTCGGAAGCTAAGATTTGGGGAATAGAACCTGGAATCCTCTCCTTGGGCAGTATTTGTTTCGGACAAATAATTAAAAGTAAATTGTAACGAGGCATTTTCCCAGAAAGAATAGGTGGAATTTACGTTGAAAGAATAAATGGTAGCACTACTATTTACATCGTAATTTCTAGTAATACCATCCCTATGCCGAAATACAAAGTCGCCCTTAATATCATAAGAATAAATATTTGCTCCTATATAATTGCTCCAATTTTGGCTTGGTTTCAACTGAGCCCCTAATTCAAGTCCAACGGCATTACTTTTGCCCACATTGGAATAAACTCTATTAATAATACTGTCCAATACAGCACCATTGGTTTCATAGGCCAAGGTGTTTACACGGTTTATTACATTGTCTACATGTCTGTAATAGGCAGTAGCGCTGACCGAATTACCTCCTTTAAAATTTTTGATGACCCCCAATTCTACCAAATCTATGAATTCTGGTCTCAATTGATTATCACCTTGTTCAAAAACCTCTGAGTGTTCCCTTTCTGCAAAACTGTTCATTTTTAGGGTGGTTGTACGTTCTACCCTTTTGCTATAGGCCACCTTCAATTTGGTAGCATCGTTAACAGTATATTGCAAGGAGGCCGATGGAAATAACTTAACAAAATCATATGTATAGGTTTGCTCGGGATCGGCAGTCCTTAAATCCTCTGAATAAGTTCTATCCATGGATTCCAATCGTAGACCTCCGGCATAGTCCCATTTATTACTTGCGCCTGTAAGTTGGGTATATCCAGAGTGAATGGTTCGCTTCAGACTTATATTACTGGAAAATTCAGGTACCAGAACGCCATCGCGCTCATAAACAAACTCACCTGTATGATCAATATCCCTAAATTGGTAGCCTGTTTCCAAGGTACCAAAAGAAAATGGCTTAAATTGGTAATCCACATTTACCCGATACCCATTAAGTGGGTTGTCATTGGTATTGTACTCCTGCTGATAAACAATATTACGATCAGTAAGTCCCAAATTATCATTATAGGTAGGACCGCCCAAAAAAGTATATTCATACAATAGGGAAGTAGACAACTTGGAATCATTGTTGAATTTATGGGCATAATCAAAACTGCCCAGGGCAAAATCGCCTTTTCTAGTTCTTAAATTATGATTATAATACTGAAAAGTATAGTCCCTATTGCCACTGCCAATAGGAGAAATGGCGTGATTGTCATAATAATCGATATCGGCCAAACGATCTACGGTATGCTTTCCCGCATAGAAACCCAAGGAATAGGTATCAGCATCATTAGATGTAAAATCTACTCCAAAACGCCCATTGTAGCTAATATCATCAAAACTCCTCTCCCCATCGGAAGGCAAAAAAGTTTGCTTGTCCTCGGCTTGATTGATAACAAAAACCTCACCTTCCCTCCTACCTGTTTTATCATTACGCTGGTAGCTTGTTCCGAAGGACAGGTTCCATTTATCGGTTCGCTTGTTCAAAGTTGCATCAATACCATAACGCTGAGCTGCCACCTTGGTATCATAGGGTTCTATAGAAGGTAATCCACCACGAACATTAATTTGGGCATAAACTCCATTGGTGGCTCCTTTTTTTGTTATAATATTTAAAATACCTCCTTTACCCTCCGGATCATATTTGGCCGAAGGCGCAGTAATCAACTCCACTGTTTCCAATGCATTTGCCGGTAATTGGGACAATATGGCACTGGCATCACCTTGGGTAGGTTTTCCGTTGATTAGGACGGCAAATCCAGAACTGCCCCTTACACTGATACCGCCTTGTGCATCAACAGTGACCGACGGCAAGTTTCTAACGACATCAATGGCATTACCACCCTGACTGCTTTGGAATTTTTTGGTATCGAATACCTGGCGATCTATTTTATGAAGAACTGTGGCCCGTTCACCCTGAATGACAACTTCGTCCAATTGGTTTCCTATGGATAGGCCAATTATGGGTAGCTCTTTGGCGGGTTGCTTTTTATCTATGGTGATGTCGGATATCGTTTTGGTATCGTACCCCATAAAGGAGGCTTCCATATAATAGGTTCCAGGTTTTACCCCAGCTATTATGAAAGAACCATCTTGAGAGGTAACAACTCCCGTAATCAGGGAACCATCTGCCTGATTATAGAGGGCTGCGGTGGCATATTCCAATGGTGAATTATCGGTAGCATCTATAATTTTTCCCGAAATTTGGGCTGTTGACACTTGTATGCCCACCAATAGGACAACAAACATTAAAAAGTTCTTACAATTCATAAATATCAATCTTAACTTAAAATTTTGACAAAAATAGAGGAGCCTTCCAATTTAAAATGGTGTATTTGAAAAAGGAATGGTACTAATACTTAAAGTATGTTTTTTCTATATTGTAATGGGGTAAGTAGTGTATATCGTTTAAAATATTTGGTAAAATGCGAAGTATCCTTAAATTCCAAGTCATAGGCAATATCACTGATTGATTTGTTTGTATATGCCAATTGTCTTTTAACCTCCATAATTATATGTTCTGCAATAACATCCGATGCCGTTTTGTTGAACGCCTTATGACATATAGCATTGAGGTTCTGCGAAGTAGTATTTAAAGTCTCTGCATAGAACGAGACATTATTTTTTAAATTCTCGGACAATAAATTTACAAATTGAATAGTCTTATCCGTATTTTCCCCACCTTGCAAAGAAGCGTATTTAACCATTTTTGACAATATGGCCTTTAATCCCCCCTCTACGGCTTCCTGATTTAAATTAGCTTGTTTCATCTCCCAACACAAAGACTTAAACAAAGCCTTTAAGGATTTATCCTCGTCTTCAACCGCTATTTTTTGGCAGTTGTTCAGTTTGATCAACTGTGTATTAATGTATTTGTCCAGTGTTCTTTCCAAAAACGATTCCTTGATAATGATAACATACCCCTTGGGTTTTGTGGTAATCTCCCAATGATGAACTTCATCCTTTTTAACCAAAAATAACAAGGGAGGCTCTATACTGTGGCTTTCCATATCCATATGATGAAAACCACTACCTTTCACAAAATAAATTATTTCAAGATACTTGTTGTGTTTGTGAGGCTTGGTATACCTTTTAGTAACATCAAAAGGTTCTATTTTTATACCAACTTCAGAGTTAATTTTGTTGTATGTGCTAATAGTATCGTTCAAAATGGCCTGTAGTTATCAAAGTATAATATCAGTAAATGTAAATATTACGTTTTAAAATCGATTTTAGCAAACTTAACTTTATGATAAATTTATAATAAGTTTTAAATAACCTTCCTTTCCCAAGTACTCATGTCATAACATACCTAGAGTGTAAAATTAGTTGAATACTGCGATTTTGGCAGATTACATCAACGTTGCATTTTACGTTGATCATAGACCTCCCAAATAAACCACTATCCCCTATCACGTGCAAATAATCAACTTATAATAACATTATCCTATTTTATTTGATTTTTTTATACCTGTAAACTTTTGTTAAAGTACCAGCAAAAAGAATGAACATTCATTTTTAGCGTTACCTTTGTACCCATGCTGCTATCAACCTTGAACAGCACCCTTATAAATTCGCATTTAGAATATTATGGCAAAACTCCAAAAAAGTATAGAAAAGCGAAATGCCTTGGTAAAAGCTACCATTAACCTGGTCAATAACAATGGGTTCCATGCTACTCCCATGTCCAAGATTGCAAAAATGGCGAACGTCTCACCCGCCACTATATACCTGTATTTTGACAATAAACAGGACTTGATAAACAAAGTGTACATAGAAGTAAAGGCGGCATATACCGCTTATGTATTTAAAAACTTCACTAGTGACATACCTGTATCCAAAGGTTTTGAAATAATTTGGAAGCGCATTGCCGATTTTAAACTGAAGGAAGTGGAAGAAGCTTTGTTTCTGGCCCAGTGCGACAATACCCCAATGATCGATGAAAGCAGTAGACAGGAAGGCCTAAAACACCTTCAGCCATTACTGGACTTATGGGAAAGGGGAAAAAAGGAAGGAATTATAAAGCCTTTGTCGCCCTACCTATTATATGCGTACTCCATAAATCCCCTCTCCTTTTTAATGGTAATGCAACAACGGGGTGTTTTTCAATTAAACCAGGATCACCTGGAGGACGCCTATCAAGCGGCCTGGAACAGTATTAAAAAATAAAACTCAAAACACTTAAAACAACATTATGATTCAGACAATTTTATTAAAAAATCGACCTAAAGGGAAACCTGCATTATCGGATTTCCAATTTCTAAAGGAGGATAAAGAACTAAACATCCAAGAAGGAGAAATACTTTTGGAGGCGAACTATATTTCCGTTGACCCCTATTTAAGGGGAAGGATGAGTGATGCCAAATCGTACGTTCCACCTTTTGAGGTAGGAAAACCCATAACTTCTGGGGTAGTTGCCAAAGTTATAGCTTCCAAAAACGCTAATTTTAAGGAGGGCGATTTTGTTTCTGGTATGTTGGACTGGAAAACCCTACAAATTTCAAAAGGTGAAGGACTATTAAAAGTAGACAAGGACAGAGCTCCACTCAGTGCATATTTAGGTATCTTGGGTATGACAGGACTAACCGCCTATTGTGGGCTCACCCAAATTGGTAAACCCAAGGCCAAGGAAACCTTAGTGGTCTCTGGTGCTGCAGGTGCCGTGGGCAGCGTAGTAGGACAGATTGGAAAAATACTAGGGCTCTATGTTGTTGGTATTGCTGGGACGGATGAAAAAGTAGAAATGCTTACCTCCGAATTCGGCTTTGATCATGCCATTAACTATAACACTACAGAGGATATGGGAACTGCCCTTAAAACTGCTTGTCCTGATGGCGTAGATATTTATTTTGACAATGTAGGCGGCCCTATTTCCGATGCTGTGTTATTTAATATCAACAAATATGCAAGAATGATTATTTGTGGTGCTATTTCGGTGTACAATAACACAGAAATCCCAAAAAGTATTAGCGTTCAGCCCTTTTTGGTAAAAAATAGCGCTCTAATGCAAGGTTTTATAGTTTCCAATTATTCGGAAAAGTTTCCCGAGGCTATGAAACATTTATCCACTTGGTTGGCCGAAGGCAAATTAAACTATACCGAAACCGTAGTAAACGGTTTTGAAAATACCCCGCAAGCATTCTTGGATTTGTTTGAGGGTAAAAACAAAGGGAAAATGATCGTGAAAGTCTAGGCTTTGATTACTTCCCAAATTTCATAAACAGTAAATTAAAAATAAATGAAAATACTATTTGTACTAACATCACACGATAAATTAGGAGATACCGGAAAGAAAACAGGATTTTGGATCCAAGAATTTGCGAATCCATATTATACTTTATTGGACAAAGGAGCCGATATTACCTTGGCTACACCAAAAGGTGGTGCTGCACCCATAGACCCAAGTAGTGACACTCCTGATGCCAGTACCAAGGACACGGAGCGCTTTAAAAATGATGCCGTGGCAAAGGAAAAAATAAAACATACGCTAGTATTGGGGGAAATTGACCCCAATGATTACGACGCGGTATTTTATCCTGGAGGTCACGGACCCTTATGGGATTTAGCGAATGACAACACATCTATATCGCTCATTGAAACCTTTAATAAGCAGAGAAAACCTATTGGCTTTGTATGTCATGCCCCGGCAGCACTAAAGGGTGTTAAAAACGAAGATGGAACTCCTCTTGTAAAGGGTAAAAAAGTAACAGGGTTTACAAATTCGGAAGAAGAGGCTGTGCAACTAACGAATGTAGTTCCATTTTTAGTGGAAGACATGCTCAAAACAAATGGCGGTATCTTCTCCAAAAAAGCGGATTGGGCGGCATATGCAGTGCAGGATGGCAATTTGATTACAGGACAAAATCCGGCATCTTCAGAATTGGTAGCGGAAAAACTATTGGCGTTTCTTAATTAGAGAATCATCTTTAGGCTATAAAAGCCGAACAACTTGCAATAGTTGTTCGGCTTTTTTTTGTTAAAGGCCTAAGTCTGGTATTTATTTAAATTGAGTACCAATGATCTCTAATTATTTCATAAACTAGATCCCCTCTAGTCTTGAAAATCTAGCCAATCTTAAAGCTTTTACAAAAAAAGGTGGGCTATTACACCCACCTTATTAACTTCATATAAAATATTCTTATTCCCCTGCCACCAAAATAAAATCTTGGGAGGTCTTATTACCGGCAACTATATCTATGCCAGTAACTGTTTCTTTTAAGTAGGTTGATAATTCTACCTCAACATCATATTCTCCGGCCATTAGCCCCATAACCATATATTTTCCGTCAGCATCCGTAAAAGTAGTCGTATTCAAAGTGTCGGCTGCAAAAACGGCTACTTGTGCCCCTTCCAATCCTACAGCAACTTCTTCCTGAAGAGTTGTAACCATACCGGACAAAGTGCCAGCGGTGGACATATTGCAAGCTTTAATGACTGGTTTAAAATTAAAGCCGGTTATATTTTCAAAGTTACTTCCTCCGCCTTTGGCTACAAAGGATTTGCTTACATCGAAGTCCAACAATAGATCAGCACTTAGTCCACCATTAACTACAAGTCCGGGCTTAATGAAAATTTTAATACCACTTTGCTCTCCGCTAGGTACTTTTAAATCAAATGTGGAGCCATCCGTTAGTACTACAATAACTCCTTTTACGTAGACCCTTATAAGGTCGTAAGTACCAACCGGTACTTCAAGGTCGACCAAATTTTTGGTAACTCCGTTGGTAAGATCCAAAAGGTTTACCTCCATTTCATCTTCCATTAATACCATAAAAGAGGATTTTTCTTCTGTTTCCATCGAAGAATCAGAATTGTCACCAACCTCAGAATTAATATCCATATCCCCTTTGTAACGGGCTTCTATCTTAAAAATAGTCACGTTTGCCTCCGCTACCAGGTCATGGGGAAAAGGTGCGTCCGTTAGATTAACGGAAAGCCGTCCATAATCACTGTTCTTATCATCATTGTCCGTACAAGAGATGAAAACGGTAAATACAACAAACAATGCAATTGTAAATAATTTAAATTTCATAGTTATAAATTTTAATAATTAGTAATTATTAATACACCCCCACATTTAAAGGCTATATATAACAACAACCAAAGATGGGCCATACCCTACCACAATCTCAATATTTTTGATTCTTTTCGATGAAATGCACACGATTAATGAAACTTCACGGAGTATTAATGCCTCTTAGGTCCTAAATTTAGGTGTACAAGGATTACTCAATTTTCCAATTCAGATCAAAGAAAAGGGCCCTCTCCGGGCCCTTTACTATTTGCGATTGCAACGTATTAAGTTTCATGTTTTATTGTAGACCCCTGGCTTTTAGCATGGGTTCAATTTTTGGATTCCCGCCGCGCCAATCCTTGTACATTTCTTCCAATGGCATGGTATTGCCACGGGAAAGAATCATATCCCGTAAACGCTGACCGTTTTCCCTAGTAAGTCCGCCATGTGTTTCAAACCAATTGTATGCATCATGGTGCAGCATTTCTGTCCACAAGTAGGAATAATAGCCTGCGGCATAGCCACTGCCAAAGATATGAGCAAAATAAGTAGATCTATAACGTGGTGGGACGGCCGAAACAACATCCAATTTCGTTTTATGCAAGGCCTCTTTTTCAAAGGCATTAGCATCCTCTATTTTGGTGTCCGATCCAATAGTATGCCATTGCATGTCCAAGTTGGAGGCCGCCAAATTTTCGGTTAGGCTATACCCCTGGTTAAAAGTGCCCGATTTCTTTATCTTATCTATAAGCTCTTGCGGAATTTGTTCCCCTGTTTTGTAATGCAGGGCATAGTTTTTTAGGATTTCAGGGTAAAGTGCCCAGTTTTCATTGAACTGGGAAGGAAACTCAACAAAATCCCTGGCCACCGAAGTGCCCGACAAGGAAGGATACTGCTGGTCGGCAAAAAAGCCGTGGAGCGCATGTCCAAATTCATGGAACATGGTCTCTACCTCATCATAAGTAAGCAATGCCGGTTCACCTGCTACAGGTTTCGGATAATTACAAACATTGTAGATCACAGGTTTCTTATTGTAGAGTTTGGATTGATCTACAAAATTGCTCATCCAAGCCCCTCCCCGCTTACTTGGGCGGGAAAAGAAATCGCCATAGAACAATCCCAATGGATCTCCGTTCTCCTCAAAAAGCTCATATACCAGTACATCTTCGTGATAGGTTGGGATATCTGTTCTGGCCTTACAGGTAATTCCATATAATTTTTCGGCGGCATAGAAAACCCCTTTTTCCAATACGGTCTTCAGCTCAAAATAAGGTTTAATCTGGTTTTCATCCAAATCGTATTTGGCCTTTCGTACCATTTCGGCGTAGTGGTTCCAATCCCAAGGGGCTAGTGTAAAATCCCCTCCCGTTTTCTGGATCATTTCTTGGATTTCCTTGGCTTCTTGCCCCGCCTTGGCCGTAGCTGAAGGAACAAGTCCCTTAAAAAGTTTAAATACGTTTTCCGGCACTTTGGCCATGGTATTCTGCAAGCTCCATTCTGCATAATTTGAAAATCCCAACAAGGCCCCTTTTTTGGCTCTTAATTCGGCAATTTCCGTAATAACGGCCTTGGTATCCTGAGCAGTACCATCGGCACGCAACCAAGCAGCCTTGAACAATTTCTCCCTTGTCTCCCTTTTTTTCAAGGATTGCAATAGAGGTTGTTGTGTGGTATTTTGAAGTGCAATTTTCCAGCCTTCCCCATGTTTGATCTCCAATGATTTCAAATCGGCATCCGAGAGTCCTTCTAGGTCGGACCTATCGGTAAAAATAACTGCCCCGGCATTATTGGCCTCCAACAAGGTTTTATTGAAAGTATTGCTCAAAGTAGCCAATCTGGAATTGTACGACTTTAGGATTTCCTTGTTTTCAGGAGAAAGGTTGGCACCGGCGATTTCAAAATCCTCAAAATAATTCTCCAACAATCTTAAGGATTCCACATCCAAATTAAGACTTTCCATTTTTTTATACAGCGCTTTTACCCGCTGAAATAAGGTATCATTGAGATAAATTGCATCCTGAAGTTCAGAAAATTTAGGTGCCATTTCTTCTTGGACGGCTTGTAGGGTATCATTGGTGTGGGCACCGGTAAGTGCAGAAAATACATTTCTCACCCGATCTAAAAGTACACCGCTCTTTTCAAGCGCCAATATGGTATTTTCAAAAGTCGCCGCTTCAGTACTATTTGCAATTTTTTCAATGATTTCTCTTTTTTCGTCCATTCCCTGCAATAATGCTTCCCTAAAATGATCGTTATTAATTTTGGTGAAATCGGGAGCGCCATATGGCAAGGTACTTTCAGCGATTAATGGATTATGATTGGTGTTCATGGAATTTTGGGAGGTTATATTATTCTTTTTATTTGAGTCCTTACAGGCAAACATTAAGACCGATATAAGAAACAGACAAAATACTTTGTTCATAGTACATTTATTTTTTTGGCAAAATTACGGAAATCGGTGTTATTTGGAAAGTTGATCTTAATTAGCGAAAATGTCCTAACAGGTAGTGATTTAGGAAGATTGAAAAATTGGGGGATTTATTCAGCTAAAAGAAGTAACACCTTCTTAAAAAGTAATTGCATAATAATATCGATAACTTTATTTTCTGTAAAAAATAACTAGCTGACATTGTTGCGATTGTACAAGAATATAACCTATCCTAAAAGTGCTACCATCTAAAACTACCAAGGTTATGTCCCCAGGGAAATAAACTGGACCACCTGAACGGCCCATGGATAACCTAAGAAATCTTCAAAAGGAAGCCATTTGATTTTATGCACTTTTTTGTTATTCCAAAGTTTTTATATCCAAAATTAATTGCTTTATATCCGCGTCCTTGGTACCGTCGTAAAAACCACGTATCTGTTTTTTCTTATCCACTAAAATAAATCTTTCGGTATGGATGAAATCCTGAAGGCCACCATCTCCCTCATCTACTACCGCAAAGAAACTTTTTCGAGCTAGGTCATAAATTTGCCTTTTACTTCCTGTAACAATATTCCACTTGTTATCCATCACTCCATTATTTAAGGCATACTCTTTTAAAACAGGGACACTGTCTATTTCAGGAGTTACGGATAACGATAAAAATTTAACGTCACCATCGCCTTTGAATGCTTCCTGCAATTTTTCCATATTATTGGTCATTAAAGGGCATATACTCGGGCATCGGGTAAAAATAAAATCAGTTACATAAATTTTATCTTTATAGTCATCCTGTGTAACCAATTCCCTATTTTGATTAATCAAACTAAAATTGGCAATGGTATGGTTTTGCCTTCTATCTCGTACGGCTGAATCTACCAAAAGCGGATTTATATCTGCCGGATTATAAATGGGCAGTTCCCTTTTTGGGGATTGGCAAGAATGAAGTAACATAAAACCTAATAAGAACCAAATCAAATTTTCTGGACCGCTCTTAGGATATTTAAATAATTGCATTAACGAACGATTTCGCCTCTTGGATTTCCGGTCTTTCACTATTGACTGATTTAGCAATATCTATAAGTTTTTTAAAATACATTAAGGCTTTTTCCTTATCGCCGAGTACTAATGCAGCTTTGGCAGCACCATAAATTCCATTAAATCGATTTGGGTGTGTTCTTAAATTGTTCTCATAGGCTTGAAGCGCTTCTTTCCATTTATTACATTTTAGTAGTATATCGCCCAACAATTCACCAGCTGGCAATACTTCCCCAGGGGTAACCGGATGCTTGGCCGTGT
Organism: Arenibacter algicola; assembly: GCF_018860365.1. Lineage (GTDB taxonomy): Bacteria > Bacteroidota > Bacteroidia > Flavobacteriales > Flavobacteriaceae > Arenibacter > Arenibacter algicola_B. The sequence goes on along the minus strand of NZ_JAHKPO010000014.1, from coordinate 151,419 downwards.
TATTTTCCATAGTAGTGGCCTCGGTCATTAGGTCAATGGCCTTATTCTTATTGCCTATGGACCATTCCATCCAAGCTTCGATCATCTTGATCTGAATTTGTACCTGATTGGCTTCGTAACCTTTTTGCATATCCAGCAATTGTTGATATAAGGATTTCATGATGTATAGCTCATTCCGAGCAGATTCCTTGTCATTCAAATGCAAGGCCCCCAAGGCCCTTGCAAAATGGTATATGGATTTTTGCCATGGAAACTTATTCCAATCCAACTGGAGACCAGGTAGTTCCAGATGGGCTGCTTGCTTCCAATCCCTGTTCTCCAAGGCAATTCTAGCGGGAATAGCAGCTGTCGTATAGGCAATTTTAAAATCTGCCGGAAATACCTCTTTAAAAGTCTTTAGATACTCATATTGTTCATTGGCCTTTTTATTATCTCCAATCTGGAGATAGGCATAAACCAAATAATCCATCCCATGCAGTTCTTCATCCCAATGGGCGTTTGGATTTAAACTTTCTGAATAACAGAGCGCCGCAGCCGTCGAATTCAAATTGGATTGAATGGACTCTTCCCATAACCCAAGACGAGTAAAAATATGTGAGGGCATATGCTGGGCATGGGCCGAGGCAGGGGCAATTTTAGCATAGTTTCTTGCCATTGGCAGTGCCAAATGCGCCAATTCGGGACAGTCATAGTTATGAATAATATAATGGGCAATTCCTGGATGATCGGGTTCCAACTCCAATAAGGATTCCAATATTTTACCAGATTTTAATTGATTCCTGTAGGTTTTATCAGCTGGATCGGCAGTGGCACATAGGGATAGGGCATAAAATATAGCCGCTTCCCTGTCTGTGGGATACTTCTTGTAAATTGCTTCCATTTTTTGTTCGAACAAGGCAATTCTGGTTGGTCGATTTACAGTTTCCCAGCCGTGATAAAACGCACCTATAGCCTCTAAATAATCGCGCTCCCTTTCACTTTGCGGCAAGGCCTCTGCTGCCTTCAATATTTTGGAACCCTTCTCCAAATATTCCGTGCCAGTCTGTATCCAGAGGGAATGAAAATTGCTCATGGCCACACCCCAATAGGCCATGGCACAATCTGGATCGGCATCAATGACCTTTACAAAGGCCTTTTCTGCTTCGTCATACTCAAAGGAATGTAATAATGAAATTCCCAAATCAAAGGTCTCCCTGATACTGGGGTTACATGAAAATGGAAAATCAACCTTTCCAAATTCCCCATTACCACATAATTTTATGTCTCCCCGCAATAAATTTATTGCGGTTACATCTACTGAAGACTTTTTATCCTTACAGGAATAAAGGCACAAAACGAGCACCATTAACAATCCCAATATGCTTGAGCGGATCACAATTTCGAGGTTTAAGTTTGTTCCATTGCTATATGAATTCGTTATAAAACCAGTCACCATAAGAATTCACTATTGATGCTGATTCAAGGGCGTCCAATCCACGAAGTTTGGAAAGATCTTCATTGCGCATCATATATATGGTGTTTTAAAAAATAGACCATTTTTTCAGCTTAGACAATGAGTGGAAGCACTTTTAGATAAAGCCAATATTTCATTTCCTATTTAGTGCTTAACTCTACTAAAGGTACGGAATTTTACTTAGCTGATTGCGCAATTTAGTAGGTAAATTCAATGACCTTTATTAATGGATTTAATACTCGGATATCACCCTAAAAAAAGCCTTACCGGAGGAGTAAGGCTACAAAATTATCGAAGCATAAATATCCCTATTCATCAAAGTCGAAAGTCATTTTCTTCTTCTGATTTCCGTCGGTCAAAGTAACTTTGTACTGTTTTTTTGTCAAGTTATCCTCGGAAAATACACATATGTAGCGGTTCTTCTCCATTTTCCATCCGTCATTTCCATCAAATACCATTTTTCGGACGGTCATTGGAAGTACAATATCCTCAAAATTCTCAAAGGCTGTTACTATTGAACCATCTGCGGTATAAGAAGCAATTATATCCCCGTTACTTGCTTTAAAGACAACATCGAAAGTATGGATGTCCTTTTTATCGTATTCATTCAAAGAGGTTACATCAAAGTTGGCAGCTTTGTATTGTAATTCCTGGACCACTTCCGGAGTATTACCATCATTTACTTTCTGCAAATAATCTACATTAACTGGTGAAACCGTTATGGCATCCAAGGTTACAGCGGTTATTCCGTCATGCTCTTCCTGTGCAAAGACGAAGCATGTAAGACCTAAAAAAATCAATAATGTTACAAATTGTTTCATGATAAGGTGGTTTAAATTGTTATTAATTCATTGCAACCCGAAGATATAATTAGTTGTTAATCAATACATAACAATTATATACACTTTACTTATAACTTATTTTTGAAGTAATTAACTAATGAGTTAAAGCCTTACAGTTATGTTGAATTTAAAGAAAAAAAGACCTGTAGTCGCAATAGCCTCAATCCGGAATAGTAAGTGGAGGTACGGGAAACTTCATTTTCTTATACAAGTCCAAATACATGGGGTCCTGCCGATAGGGTGCCAGTAAAGGTTCGGCGCGTAACCAAGTCATTTCTACCTCGTGGCTTTTATAGGATTTTTGAAGCCAATTGAAAACTTCCTTCCTATTTTGGATATGACAGTAATAAAGTGCCATAAACCAGGCCGGACTGCCGGAAGAACCTTCTTTGAATTGTTTCTGCAAGGTGGTGAGACTTTCTTGAACACCATCTCTATTATTGGCCATTTCATAATGTAATGCATTAAGCCAAACTACAATAGGCGGACGGTCTGTAAAATTATTCATCAATTGCTCCAGTTTTTCTTTAGAGGCATCGTATGCTCCAAAATAATAATACCACTTGGCCGCTTCCCTTAGATAGAACATATCATCCATAAACAGCGGATCATATTGCTCTAAATCTTCTTTTGCCTCCTCACTGGAAGAAACGAAAAATATCACTGAGGCCCTAATAGCAAATAACCACCCATAGGATGGATCTTCCAAAATAAGCTTATTTAATTCCGATAGGGCATATGAATATTTGCCGGTCTTAAGGTAATAATCAACAAAGAGATATTCGTTCCAATTATCAGCCCCTAAACGGGCAGAGGTTTCTGCTACATATTGCTCCACGGCCTCAAAATTCCAATCAAAATAAAATTTACCAATATGCAATTGATCGGACAACTGTATATTATCGCCATCAATTAACGAAGCCTTTTCCAAATAATATTTGGCATTTCTCCATGCTTCCTGCTCACCATACATACCCCAAACAGCTCCACCTGTAACATAAATATCGGCCAGGCCAAGATAGGGTTCAATAAAAGTTGAATCCAAGTCCAAGGCCTTTTCATATAAGGGTATTGCATTTTTGAATGATGACTGATTAAATTTATTGTTTTGATATTTGGCCAAGAGATAATAATTATAGGCTTCTTCATTTTTTGTTGGTATGCCTTTAAAGGCATCATAGTCCTTTTCAGTAAGTTTCACATTCATTATAGTGGCAACCTTTTCCGCAACCTTCGATTGAATTTCGAATATTTCATTCGCCTTCCATTCTCCAGAATAAGAGCCGGACCATAGTAGTTTATTCAAAGGACCATCATTTAATCGGAGATTTATTTTAAACAGATTACCCTGTTTTTGAAAGTTTCCTTCAAGAATGTAAAACACTTTAAGTGCCTTTGCCAATTCGGGCAAACTTTTTTCGCTGTTCTTAAATTGGAGACTGGACGTAAAAGGAACTACCTTATCCATTTCCTTAATTTCAGAAATTCTGCTGATTACGGCATCGGTCATCCCATCACTTATGTATTCCAATTTGGGGTCCCCACTCCAATTCTTTAGGGGCAATACCACAATGGACTTGGTACTGTGGCTGGAAGGCATTGAAGAAGTTGTGGGAGTATCAATTGGAGGTTTTGTCCAAAGACTATTATACTGAAAATAGCCATATAGAAGTATTAGAAAGAGAATTACCGAAGCTAAGGTAAACTTCATCTTTTGATTACCGGATTTTTCAAACTTCGGGCGTTCTTGCTGCAGGTGTTCACGAATCTTGGCTTCCCCAGGAGTAAAACCAAAATACTCCTTAAAGCAAGTATTAAAATAGGTGGGGCTGTGAAAACCTACGGAATAAGCAATTTCAGAAACCGTAGCCATATCTTTTTGGAGCAGCTCCATAGACTTTTCAAGCCTCAATTCGCGAATAAACTGACTAACGGATTTGCCTGTTAGCTTCTTTAAACGCCTGTGCATATGCGAGCGACTCACCCCATAGATACGGGCTGCTTCCTTAACTCCAAATTGTTCGTTATCGAAATTATTACGAATAATTTCAGTCAATTTTTGAAGAAAACGATCGTCTTGACTCTTTGAATCTGAATTACCCATAAAATATTAGGTTAATAATTCAGGGGGGAAATGGCACTCTTTTAAAGTTACGAAATATTAATTATAATAAACTGATTAATAATATTTTAAGCACACCCTGGCATACTACTTTTCCTCGAATTCCACAAAATCGTTAGGGCAGGATAAAATTGCTATCTTTTCAGAAAAACCAATCCTTCTACATAATGGACGATGCATTTTTAAGAATAGCCAATATTTTTTTCTATGTTTTTCATACGGTTCTCATTATTTTTAATTTGTTTGGATGGATATTAAAACGTACACAAAAACTTAATCTTATCACCTTGCTTTTAACCTTTGGGTCTTGGGGTTTGTTGGGGATTTGGAAAGGTTGGGGCTATTGCTTTTTAACCGATTGGCATTATGAGGTCCTTGGACGATTGGGCGAACACAATCTACCAAATAGCTATATTGGTTTTTTGATTAAAAAAATAACTGGCTGGTTGCCCAATACAGAATTGATAGATTTTTACACCCTTAGCTTGGCTATCTTGGCATTATTATGTTCGGTTTGGGTCAACCTTGTATTACCAAGGACAAGGAGAAAACCCCGTTAAATGTGGCAAAAAATATATTTAAGACAATTATATCGTATCTTTTTTAGCTTGAAATCATTTATTAATATACTTAAGCATGCTCACAAAGGAGGAAATTGAAATTTTGGAAAATAAGGGTTATTTATCCCTGGGCAAACTATTGACGGATGCACAGGTAAAAGCCATAAACGACAGGATTGATGCCATAATGCTGAATGAAGGTCAGGCTGCCGGATCGGAATTGGCCGAATCCAAATATATAAGGCATCCCAAGGAAGAGGGTGCCGATCGCTTGGCCGATCTGGTTAACAAAGGGGACGTTTTTGATATTTTTTACACACATCCCAGGGTACTGGCCGGCATTGCCGCCGTACTAGGCCCATCCTTTAAATTATCCTCCCTAAACTACAGGGCTGCAAAACCCGGTCTTGGACATCAGAATTTACATGTAGATTGGGGCAATAAAATGGTGGAAGGGGTCTACAAAGTCTGCAATTCCATTTGGTTATTGGATGACTTTACAGAAAACAATGGGGCTACACGTATCGTGCCCGGCACCCACAAACTTGGAATATCTCCCCAAGAAAAAATTAAGGATCCCAGCCTTCCCCATCCTGATGAAATAATCATCACAGCACCGGCAGGATCTGTTTTTATTTTTAACTCACACGCCTGGCATGGAGGAACTACCAACCTTACTGACAAGCCAAGAAGAAGTATACACAGTTATTTTTGTACCTCCGACCAACCTCAACAGATAGATCAAAAAAAATATATTACCGAGGAAACCAAACAACGTGTAGGTAAAGAAGCCCTAAAAATTTTGGATGTTTAGTGGACTTTAAGACCTCGATAGGATATATCATTGTTGGCAAGCTATCTAATTGGCTTGCCAACAATGTTCCCTGACCCCTAGCTACTAGGAAGGATATTCTGATTTACCCTAAACAAGTTATTAGGGTCATGATGTTTTTTTATATGGGCCAATCGCTGGTAGTTATGCTTATAGCTTGCTTTTACCCGTTCCTGACCTTCATTCATCATAAAATTGGAATAAGCTCCCCCAGAGGAGTGTGGGTGCAATTCATTGTAATAATCTTTACACCAATTGGTTATTTTTCCTGCATTGGCGGCATCTGGATCTACGCCTACAATAACCCCTGCATATTTTGCATCCCTATAGGCCCATGGAGTATCAGTATTCCCTACCCTGCCTGCAGCTCCACTAATGGGATATAAATGCATTTGCGAAAGCGGTGTCGGGATTTTTGAACCATATTTTAAATGGGCCGACCTAATTTCTGTTCCTAACTTATTGAAAAAGTCGGCCCTCCAATACCATTGCAATCCAGGAGGCAATAATCCATCGAACATTGTTTGAATTGAAGGATAGGGCATTTCACCAACATGTTGGAACAAGGGTTTTTTATCCAATACAGGTTTAAAGATTTCTTCAAATTTATCTGAATGACCAGTATAGCACCATACAATTCCACAGAATTGCTTATTGTGCAAATGTTCGGGAAATGGTGGGCCGGGAATAACCATAGTTGCAATAAAACCATTTAAGTCTTCCGGGGCTTTATGTATAAATTCATCATACCAAGCCATAATTTCTTCAGTTTGTTCAATGGGCCATAAAGTAGGTCCACCAATAACCGTTTTTAAAGGATGGGCCTGAAACTTAAATGAAGTTACAATTCCAAAATTTCCACCACCCCCGCGAATGGCCCAAAAAAGATCAGGATGCTGCTTGGCGTTCACGGTAACAAAAGAACCATCGGCCAAGACCATATCGGCCTCCAGCAAATTGTCTATGGTAAGTCCGTATTTCCTGGTAAGGTAACCCACGCCACCTCCCAATGTTAAACCGCCTACACCTGTTGTAGATATCATTCCACTCGGAATTGCCAGTCCAAAGGCATGTGTGGCATGATCTACTTCCCCCCAAATGTTACCCCCTCCAACACGTACAGTATTATTGGAAGTGTCCACTTGAACAAATTTAATTCCGGATAGATCAATGACCATACCGTCATCGCACAAGCCCAAACCCCCGCCATTATGTCCACCTCCTCTAACAGCGATCAACAAATCGTTTTCCCTGCCAAAGTTTACCGAAGCTATTACATCGGCCACATCCACACACTTTACGATCATGCCAGGATGTTTATCGATCATACCATTATACACCTTGCGGATACTATTGTAGCTGCCATCGGAAGGCATTACTACCTCTCCCCTTATTTCTTTTTTAAAGGATGCTATGAGGTCAGCATCCATACCGATAACCATTTCCATAATCTTGATTTTAAATTAATTTTTTATTTTATTTTCTGTTAATGTGTACTTACCATTATTCTTTAAGTACCATTGGAAAAGCATCCAAAGGTTCCTCAAAGGCAATAAAAAGTATACATGGATCTTTGTCCCCACATTTAGCGGTATGAGGTTTAGTAGATGGGCCAAAGGCATAGGAGCCAACTTTCATTATCTGTTCCTTTTCGCCTTCATAGGTAACACGCAATTCTCCAGAAACAAGAATCATGCGCTCGGCTGAATTATGCCAATGTTCAGGTATTTCATAGCCGGCAGGTACTTTAAAGAATACATCCAAGTTTCTTTTGGCAGGGTCACCGTGCAATACCGATATTGTACAGCCTTCAGGCATAAAAGATGGGCAAGGGCCCCATTGTAAATCTTTATCCTCATGTGTCCTTACTAAGGATGCTTCCTTTGCTTCTTTTATGTCACCTTGGCCAAATAAGGAAAAACTTGCAAAAAATGTCAAAACCAAAATGACAACTTTTAATTGGGAATACTTTAGAGTATTGTTCATGACTAAAATGTTTTAAAATTAATAATTGTTAATATCAAATAAGAGGCACTGCTCCTAAAAATGAAACATTGGAAGTTTAACCAATTCACCTTCCAGTTTAACATGCATCCACAACAAGTGGCTGACAAGCTGGAATTGAGAAAAAGTGCGCGATCGGTTATCTAATTCTTAAACAAGGGGGATACGGGTAAAAAACTAAGTAGCAATGATTATTGACTTGTTTCAGGTTCCTGAATGGGAAACAAACACTATTTGTTTCAGGACACTTCCATTTATCTAAAGTAAAATTAAAGCAAGTAAAACCTAATGACCTCTACATTTAATTCAAATAATTACAAAATTTGAGCATGTACAGGTTTGCACTATAACGTTTAAACCGTATAGCTTTGGATATATTTGGACGGAAGGATTCCAAAATTATCCATAAAACATTTTGAGAAATAGGCCGGACTGTTAAATCCTGTTCCAAAAGCAATTTCAGAAATATTATTGGCTTTTTTATCCAATAATTGCATGGCTTTTTCCAATCGGTAATCTTTTATAAAGTTGTTGGGGGACTTCCCTGTAAGGGCAATCATTTTTCTATATAATTGGGATTTACTGAATCCCATATTTTTACTAAAATCATTGGAGTTAAATGCGGAATTGGTCCATTCTTTCTCGGTAAAATCCATTAATAGGTTTATAAATTTTTCCTCTCCAACATTTAGGGTTTTAAAACTCTTATGGTTCAATTTAACATTCAAATTTTCACTTTCATACAATTCCCTAACTTCAGGGGAAATAACAATTTTCCCGTGGACCATTTCACAAAACCGTTCCGCAAGTTTAATGGTATCTTCAAAAATACCATCCTTTTCGGTCACTGGAACGCCAGCATTCAATCCTATGCTCAATTGAAAACCATTATTAAGGTTCTTTGATGAGGAATTAAGATGGGAATGTATCTCTACAGCACAAAGTACAGCATTGGTAACCGAATTAAAGGACAACAAAAAATAAGCTGTTTTTTGCCTTACAATCCTCCCCAAAAATTTTTCTACAGATCCGATAATAAATTTACTATGTTCACTGAGTTCCCTATTCATAAGCCTGGGGTCAACACCCTTAAGGGATGCTTTTCTTAAACCAATGACCATTATGGTTCTAAAAGCCGGGTCGTTGATTATATTTAACTCTGTCTTTTGTGATTTTTCGGGATCCTCTATTCTACCCAAGAACGATTCCACAATGGAACTCTCCACTTCAATAATTCTGTGGGGAACTTCTCCGTGCGCATGATTATGCATATCCTGAATGGCCTTTTTATTGGGGGCTTGGATTAAACAAAAGGCAGTTCTCCTTTTCTCATCGCACCAATACGTCATACCCTTACATCCGTAAAGATGCTCAATTTTTAGATCTTCCCGATGCATCTGTGCAACATGCACCGCGGTAATTTCCTTAGGAATTTCATGACGATCCATGTAAATAGGCATAACAGTAGATTTTTATACAAGTTAGTGATTTTAATCCAGTTACATGCGTGTTTTCCTGGCTCGTTTTTGCCTAATTTAGGGAACCTCCAAGAATAGAAATATTCCCATAAAACCTTTAATTCAAGCTGGAATGTTTTATTAAGACCAATAATGACCTGGAGTTTTTACGCAAGTAATCTCCAGATCTGTGCTACCAAAAATGTCACCACAAATCCCATAATTACAGGTAATATTGAAGCTACAAGAGTCCATTTAACACTTTTAGTTTCCTTATAAATAGTATAAATGGTGGTACTACAGGGATTGTGCAACAAACTGAACAACATTAGGTTAATAGCAGTCAACAACGTCCATCCCCCTGCTCTTAGAATATCCCCTGTAGCCGTTACGGAATCCAATTCGAACATTACACCGGCGCCGGCGCCGGCGGAAATTCCTGTAACCAGAACAGTCAACATCAGTATAGTGGGGATCACAATTTCATTGGCCGGAATAGCTACAATATAAGCCACCAAAATAACGCCGTTAAGGCCCAAAAGGAAGCCAAAGCCATCCAAGGAATCTATCAACCATGAGGCAACGCTGGCATCACCCAAATAAATATTTGAGATAAGCCAAATTACGGCTCCTGCAGGGGCAGCAAAAACAATTGCACGCCATAGCACGATCAAGGTCCTATCTATTATGGAAGTATAGATAGTTTTCCAAAATCGTGGAGGACGATAGGGTGGTAATTCCAAATTAAAGGTAGATACTTCTCCTTTCAAAACCGTTTTGGACAAGCCCCATGATACCAAAAACATAAATATCATACCCAACACAGCTATTCCTATTACCGCCGCCAATGACATAATTCCCGAATAACTAGCTGGCACCAGGGCTCCCACAAATATGGTAGCAATCAGAATCTGTGTGGGCCAGCGCCCATTACAAAGGGAAAAGTTATTGGTGATGATGGCAATCAATCTTTCCCGGGGGCTGTCTATGATCCGTGTAGCCACGATACCTGCGGCGTTGCAACCAAAACCCATACTCATGGTCAGCGCCTGTTTACCATGGGCGCCACTTAGTTTAAATAAATGATCCAAATTAAAGGCTACCCTTGGCAAGTACCCGAAATCTTCCAATAATGTAAACAATGGAAAGAAAATAGCCATTGGTGGCAACATCACTGCTATGACCCAAGCCACTGCCAAATATACCCCGTCTATTAAAAACCCGTCCAACCACCATGGCATTCCAATAGTGGAGGCGAATCCCTTTAAGGCCGGATGGATCGTATCCAGGAGAATGCCGGACAGCATGGCTGAAGGATAATTGGCCCCAACGATCGTTAGCCAAAGGACTACTGCCAAAATCAAAAACATAAGTGGAAAACCCCATATCTTGCTGGTAATGATCTTATCTATCTTGGCGTCTATCCTGAATGCCCCAGTTTCATCCTTCTTATGCACCGAGTCCTTTACTATTTCCGCGGCATCTGCATAGATTCCTTCCGCCAGATTATCATGGAACTCATCGCCAATTTGCCAACGAAGGTCATTGGAAAGGGAAATAATATGATCTATTTTTTTAGTGTCCATCAAAGTTAAGTTATACGAATTCACCCGTTTTAAGGGTCTCAATAATATTTCTGTCCCCTTCCAGCAAGCGCAACGCGATCCATCTACTGTTGGGAATGTCGGGATATACTTCTTTTATTTCCGTGCTTAATTTTTCCAAGGCCTGCTCTATATTTTTTGGTATATTCTTTATACGATGGGGCTTGCAAAGAATTTTACCGTTGGCCAGTTCACTAACGGTCTGGATCAATTCCGGAATTCCCCTATTATACCTTGCGCTGGTGGGTACCACAGGAATACCCAGATCCCTTGCCAAAGTACGGGTATCTATTTCCAGATTATTTCTTTCGGCCTCATCCATTAAGTTTAAACACAGGACCGCATTATTCGTAATTTCCAAAATCTGTAATACCAGATTTAGATTTCTTTCCAGCCTACTGGCATCTACCACGATGACGGTTACCGAGGGCTTCCCAAAAAGAATGAAATTTCGGGCAACTTCCTCATCTTCAGAGGTGGAGAGCAAAGAGTAGGTCCCTGGCAAGTCTACCAGCTTAAATTTCTGCCGATTGTACTCAAAAGCGCCTTCTGCCCTGGTTACCGTTTTGCCAGGCCAATTTCCTGTATGTTGGCGCAAACCCGTCATGGCGTTAAAAACAGTACTTTTTCCCGTATTCGGATTACCTGCTAAGGCAACTACAAAATCAAAATCGGAGGTATTTACCCCTAATTTTTTCAATCCCTCCGCATTGAACTGGGCACAGGTCTCACATGCACTTTTAGGTTTAACTTCCATGATTTAATCTTTTTGTATTAAAATTTTCGATGCTTGATTTTGGCGAAGGGCAATACTTGTGCCCTTGATTAAAAAGGCTTTGGGGTCGCCCAAAGGATTCAGAAGATCTATCTTGACCTCAGCTCCTTTCACAAAACCCAAATCGAGCAACCTTCTTCGGCTATCTCCCCTAATTTCCTTTGATATCCCTATAATCTTGGCAGTTTCATTTTCTTTTAAAATGGACAACCTCGCTAAATTTTCTTCAAATACCACGTCCTTTTCCAAAACTGATACTGTAATATTCCCCGCCATTATGGGCGCCAATACAAAGGCCTCCCCCTCGGAATGAAATTCAATGCGGGCAGGTGTCTTTTCCATAATCCGTATCACAGATCCAATATGGATATTTTCTGCCAAGATCTGTTTGTAAATTATTTCGGGCTTATCCTTGATGTTGACAATTCTTCCAATTGTTCCAATGGGCAGCTCCGATACAGGAATCCCCTTAACTTTGGCAATCTTACCAGTATTGGTCGGTATGGGATCTCCGTGCGGGTCAAATTGGGGATTGCCTAACTGGGAAGCCAGCATATCTGTATCCATCTTGGAAAGTTCATGTTCCATTCTTTCTGCCCTCTCATGCCATTCCGCCTCCTTGAACCCTGTTTTTTCGGCCAAAAATTTCTCCCAAAGCCTATGGGCCCTAACAATTCGCAGGGCATAATCACTGCCCGATTTTGTAAGTTTCACACTATCTCCCTGTATACTTATCAGCTCATGGTCCGACATTTTATTGATGCTTTCAAGAATGAGTCTGTCATTGTATTTTAATGTCCTAATAATATCATTGATGTTGAGATGCTTGTCCGCATTTTCATTGTGATATAATAACTTTAAAACATCCTCAACAACTATTTTATCATTCGAAACAGAACTGTTTTTTATCAGCCAAAACCATCCCTTATTAGGTCTGAAAAGCAGATAAGCCAAAATTGAAAGTGCAAAAAACACCGCTAGGGCTGTTATAGGATTGTAGGTATTCATTAGCTAGATATACATATATTTTTGGCCCGATTTTTAACAACCGCACATTTACATTGTAGGTCAAGGCCCATATCAATCTTGATTTTATAATTGATATAAAGATAAATATTAATTTTTAGATTCACCTAAAAATATATTTCACATGACCTATATTTATATTGACTACTAATGGAAGCTTCTCTAAAGAACCAACGACCAACATGGGCCTTTGTTTATGTAAAAGTTTTTATTGTTTTAATTGTAGCATATTTATAAAAACATATGTTACTTTTAAAAAAATATTATTTACAATTATTATGAAAAAGTTATTGACTTCTACTGCCTTGAAAAAATTAATTCTACCGTTGTTAATAGTCGGTATGTTTACAGCCAATGCCCAGCAAAAGGTTGGTGGTCTGGCACTCTATACGGTCCGGGATAATATGGGAGCCGATGCCAAAGCTACTCTTAAGGCTGTTGCTGACGCTGGGTATAAAAATATTGAAGCTGCAGGATACAGGGATGGAAAATTTTACAATATGGCCCCAGAGGAATTTAGCAAACTGCTTAAAGAAGTGGGATTAAAGCCAATTAGCACACATCAGGGCGGGGTTACACTAGAGAATGCGGATACCATGATTGCCGATGTTAAAGCGGCCGGATTTAAGTACTTTGTAATTCCGGTACCACCCATGGGACTAAGGGACGACTATAAACAACTTGCTACTGTTTTGAGCACCCTTGGTGAAAAATGTCACAAGGCAGGATTGAAATTACTATACCACAATCACGCTTTTGAATTCGAAAAAGGGGATGATGGGGTAGTTACCTATGATTACTTGCTAGAAAACACAAATCCGAAATATGTTAATTTTCAGATGGACCTTTATTGGGTAACCAAGGCGGACAAAGATCCAATAGCCTATTTCAATAAATATCCAGGAAGGTTCATAATGTGGCACGTGAAGGATATGGACGATCAAGGTAGGTTTGCCCCAGTAGGTAACGGCCAAATTAATTTCTCCGAAATCCTGGCCCAAAAAAAACTATCCGGGATGAAATATTACATGGTTGAGCAGGATAAAACTTTTGATATGACCCCGTTGGAAGCCATAAAAATTAGTCATAAGGGCATTATGAAAATAGGATTTAAATAAGGATATCACCAATTTCAACTGCCTATAACTATGGTGTTGACAATGAATTGGTTTCAGTATAACTAAACGGCTGCCAGGGTCTATCCTTGACAGCCGTTTGTTTTTCAAAACTCCACATTTATTAACGTACTAGAGTTAATCTAGATCAAACCTTAAAAGTCGTAAGGCATTGATTACCACCAACAAGGTAGACCCTTCGTGAATGGCAACCGCTATACCTATATTGGCAAATCCACAAAGGGTGGCCGGAATTAAAAATGCTACTACGCCCATACTGATCCAAAGGTTTTGTTTGATAATTGATTTGGATTTTCTACTCAACCCGATGACAAAGGGAAGGCTCTCTATCTTGTCCGACATTAAGGCTACGTCTGCGGTTTCCAGAGCTACATCGCTCCCTGCAGCCCCCATGGCAATACCTACGGTACTGCTGGCCATTGCAGGCGCATCGTTTACGCCATCACCTACCATGGCTATTTTAACTCCCTTTTTCTGAAACGCCTGAATAGCCTTTACCTTGTCTTCCGGAAGCAAATTTCCTTTTGCCTCGGTAAGTCCAATTTGTCTGGCAATGGAGTCGCCCACGTTTTGATGGTCCCCTGTCAGCATAATCATTTGTTTTATCCCTATTTCTTTGAGTCGCTCCAAGGTAGGAGCAGCACTTTTTCTGGGAACGTCCATGACACTCAACAGCCCGATTATAGTTTGCTTATAACCCACTAGCATAACAGTTTGTCCGTCCTTCTGCCATTGGCTAATTTGGTCTAGGGTTTCAGATGAAATTTGGATTCCCTCCTCCTCCATCAATTGCACATTGCCTATAAAAATATAATCACCGTTATATTGCGCCTTTACCCCCTTTCCCTGAACGGCCTGCATATTGGAGGCCCGGTGTTTGCTTTCAATGTCATATTCGTCTATAAGATCTTTTGTAATAGCTTTTGCCAAGGGATGATTACTTAAACTCTCTACGGCTACCACCAACTCCAGAAACTCATTTTTATCAAATCCATTTATGGGAAGGACATTTGTCAATCTCGGTTTGCCTTTGGTGAGTGTCCCTGTTTTATCAAAAGCTATAGTGGTAAGGCTGCCTAAATCTTCCAGGGCACGTCCACCCTTTATGAGCACTCCTTTTTTGGCTGCTCTGGCAATGGCACTCAATACGGCACTTGGTGTTGAAATAGCCAAGGCACAAGGACTGGAAGCTACCAATACGCTAATGGCCCTATAAAGACTTTCTTTCACCGTCTCGTCTATAACCAAATGGGCAAAGCACAAAACAACGACCAAAACAATGACCGCCGGCACAAACCATTTCTCAAATTTTTTGGTCAGTAATTGGGTGGGCGATTTTTTGGTTTCCACCTCGCTTACCATTTTTACCAATCTGGAAATGGTGGCATCCTCATTCAATTTTAAAACTTGAATCTCTAGCATGGCATCCCCGTTAATAGTACCCGTAAAGACAGTGTGGGACTGTTCTATTTCACTAAATTCGGGAAGATTATTAACATTGGAAACTGCAGTTTTGTCTACAGGGATACTTTCTCCTGTTATAGGTGACTGATCTATACTACTACTCCCCTTTACAATAACTCCATCTGCAGATATCTTAGTGTTTGGTTTTACCACTATTATATCGTTCAACTTCAAATCTTCTACGGGAACTTCCCTTATATCCTTACCATTTTTCAAGAATGCCGTCTTGGGGGAAAGCTCCCCTAAAGCCTTAATGGATTTTGTGGCCTTGTTCATGGCATAGTGCTCCAACGCATGTCCCAAACTAAACAAAAACAACAGTAGGGCACCCTCGGCCCAACTATCTATATAGGCAGCTCCCAAGGCGGCAACGAGCATTAAAAAATCAATTTCAAATTCCCCTTTCCTAATCTTGGCAATTGCCTCGAGCAGGGTGAAATATCCTCCAAAAAAATAGGCCGTTATATAACTCACCAATGGTGCCCATGCCGGGGCATTAAATATGGTGGACAAAATCAATCCAATTAAAAAGAATACCCCACTTAAAATGGCAAAATAGAGTTCTGTCTTTTCACCAAAAACCCCACCGTGGTCGTGTTCATGATTGTGGTCCTTACTCTTGTGATCATGCCGATGCTTCATACATAATTTATTTAAAAGCAAAATTAACCGTTATGCCCTTGCAATGTATGTGCATTTATTGGTTGCAGTGCTCGCAAACACCCTTTACCAGCATATTTACATCTTCTGGGATAAATTTTTCCGGAAGATTTATTTGAGGTATCCGATGCTCGGTTAAGCAAGTGGTTTTATTACATTTTGTACAATGAAAATGCAAATGAAGATCCGAGTGCCGTGCCATACCTTCATCATGATCGCAGAGTGCATATTTGGGGATTCCTGTTCCATCGTCTATTTGATGGACTATGCACTTCTCCTCAAAAGTCTTTAAAGTCCTATATAGGGTAGTCCTATCCGATTTTTCAAAATTCTCCTCCACGGTGGTAAGGCTAACCGCCGACTGCTGCAAGGCCATAAACTGATGCACCAAAATGCGCATAGCTGTTGGCCTAACACCAAATTTCTTAAGTTGTTTCTCGGTTTCCTTCATAATATCGTTGTCCTCGTGATTGCTTTTTTTTATTTCTTCACTGTCGATTAGCGTTCCCGATCACCAAGGTATTATTTTCTAATGTATCCTTAAAATCCAAACCTTTGAAGTTTTCATAATTATAATGGAAACCTTACGCCAACCAATGGTCATTGAGCAAAGTGGTATGCTACAAATAGTCCAATTCACTTTTGTCAAAGCATTTTCAGATTGAATAGTTGATATAATATTTTGTACTTTTAAGCTAAACCAAAAACTCATGATCAAACCAACTTATTTCCGTTTTGCCCATCTGCAAATATTACTTTGTTTTCTGGTTTTCAATTCTGTTTTATACGCCCAAACCGAATCTTTCCTATACGGTGATGCCTTGCCGGATGCTCCAGAACTATCGGCACGTGGTACCTATAAAATTGGAGTACGAACTTTGGATTTTGTCAATAAGGGACAGGCGGATGTTTTAAATTCGAAAAACGGTATAGACCCTATATATGATCGACCATTAAGGGTAGAAGTCTGGTATCCTGCACTATTAACCAATGGAGCTACAGAGTCTGTTACATATAACGAAGTCATGGGAACCGCCCATGATTCCCTTCGACCTTTGACTCCCATTACTTTTAAAGGTAGGGCATCCCGTGATGCCGCACCACTGACCACAGATGGTCCTTTTCCCCTTTTAGTAGTAGCCCACGGGTATGTTGGCTCCAGATACCTTATGACCTATCTAACGGAGAATTTGGCTTCCAAAGGATACGTTGTAGTAGCCATAGACCATACGGATTCGACTTTTAAAGATGCCTCGCCCTTTCCAAGTACTTTGGTGAACCGCGCCAAGGATATTTCCTTTGTGCTAAACCAAACGGTGAACTTGGGCAAAGCTAGGGACAAAAACTTTTTATCGGGATTGGTAGATTCTGAAAATATTGGCATCATAGGGTATTCCATGGGAGGTTACGGTGTTTTAAATGTAGTAGGAGCTGGATATAGCGATGGAATGGTAGGTTTCTTTTCCGGCATGACCGGTGGTAGCAAAGCAATAGCAGAGTTGGCCATGAGCAACCCTAAATTTCCAAAGGTTGACCCTAGAATAAAAGCGGTCGTAGCCTTTGCTCCCTGGGGAATGGAGCGTGGGGCTTGGGATGCCGAAGGTTTAAAAGGGCTAAAAGTTCCTACCTTTTTTGTTGCAGGAAGCCAAGATGACATTTCAGGATACGAAAAAGGAATTAAGGCCATCTTCACAGGGGCCGTTAATGCGGATCGATATTTACTTACCTATAAAAATGCAAGGCACAATGTAGCCCCAAATCCTCCACCAGTAGAATCTTTGGAGCCGGGCCTCCATATTGATGAATACTATAGATATGCCGAACCTAGTTGGGACGAGAGAAAAATTAATAATGTAAACCAACATTTTTTAACTGCCTTTTTAGGGATACACCTAAAACAAAAGGATTATTCAAAATTTTTAGAGTTACAGGAGGATTCCAATGAAAAGGATTGGAACGGATTTAAGCCCCGATCATCAACAGGCATGGAACTGATACATGAAAAACCTACTCCTTAAAGGAGTCTTATTCGGGTATTCCTTAACTCAATATTTATTTAACATTTTTCAAAACAATTAGGCCATGAAGCTATTTTGGACCATTCTTAAAATACTATTGGCCCTTTTTATGATATACGCAGGGGTACAACATTTTTTAAAACCATCCTTCTACCTGCCTTTCGTATCCCCATTTTTACCTTTTAAAATGTTCGTCATTTATTCATCGGGAGTATTGGAGATTGTTCTAGGAGTAATGCTCCTCCTTCCCAAATACGCTAAATCGGGAGCTACGGGGATATTATGGCTTATGATTATTTTTCTACCCATACATATTTGGGATATTTTTTCTGACCAACCCGCCATTGGAAACCATGAGGCTGCTATGATTCGTTTGCCAATACAATTTGTCTTTATAAGCCTTGCCTGGGGTGTTAGAAAATATGCGACAGGAAAAAGCTAAGATCAATATTTCAAATGGTATAAATCAAAAAAAAATAAACCTTTGGGGTTCCAACCCTTTACAAAACAAAGTACCTTCGGCCCATGCTGGAACCCGCTCATATTCACTTTAAAATTCACAAACCTTTCGGAATGCTGAGTCAAATGCACTCCAATGATGACAAGGAGTCGCGCAACAAACGTTTCTTAAGCGAACTATATAACTTTCCTGAAGGCATAATGCCCATCGGTCGTTTGGATGAAAAATCGGAGGGATTGCTTCTGCTCACAACGGATGGAAAATTGAGCGATCAGATCAACCGTTCGGGCGTGGAAAAGGAATATTATGTACAGTTGGATGGAGAAATAACCAATGAAGCTATCAAATTATTACAGCATGGAGTGGAAATAGGATTCCATGGCAAGAAATATACCACAAAAAAAACCTCTGTTCATGGATTGTCCATCCCCCCTATCCTGCCCGACCCGGATAAAAAATTGAGAATAGGACGGCATAGGCCCACTTCCTGGATCAGTATCACCATCACTGAAGGCAAGTTCCGTCAGGTCCGTAAAATGACGGCAGCCGTAGGTTTTCCTACATTACGGTTGATCCGTATCCGCATTGGTAATATTAATTTGAAGGAATTAAGCCCGGGAAAAGTAATCCCGGTCAAGGAACTATCTTTTTAAATGCCAATCCATGGCCTATGTAACAGGGCCCTTACCATTCCAAAAAACATTACTGCTTTCTAGTGAAGGGTACAAAGCGAACAGGAAACAAATTTTTGGTTATTATTCTATCCTTCTTTTTAAACACACTAACCAAATAGGTAACATTATCACTTGGCCCAACAGGGATTACCATATGTCCACCATTTTTTAGTTGGTCCACCAATGGCTGGGGAATCGACTCTGCTCCTGCAGTGACCATAATGGCATCAAAAGGGGCTTTTTCTGGCCATCCATGGTACCCATCGCCCCATTTAACTATGACATTATCAAATCCTAAATTCTTCAATCTACTTTTAGCGGACACGGCCAAGTCTTTAATTATTTCAACCGTAAACACAGAATCCACAATTTTGCCAAGTACCGCCGCCTGGTATCCCGAACCTGTTCCTATTTCCAAAACTTTATCAGTAGATTTTAATTTTAGTGTTTGGGTCATAAAAGCTACTATGTAAGGTTGGGAAATAGTCTGACCACTACCTATAGGCAGTGCCCCATCTTTATAAGCATGTTCCACCAAGTTTTTTGGCACGAATTCATGCCTTGGTACATTCAGCATGGAATATAAGGTTAAAGGGTCTTTTATTCCCCGGGCTTCTAGTTGTGTCTTTACCATCTGCTCCCGATTTATGACTTGATCGTTTTGGGCAATAAGTACACTTGTGAAACAAAGCGTAAGCCCATAAATGAAGAGGGATCTATAATTCATTGCTCCTGATTTTTAAACATAACTTATTAATAATTAATAAGATACAAAATAAAAACTAAGCATTCTGCGCCCCTATGTTAAAAGAATATGCCTTTTAGACCATCAATTCTAGAATAGGACCAAACCAAATTTAAAAGTAACCATGGTGGGACGTGCAGGGCAATGTTAATCACGGTGCTGTTTCACTGAGCTTGTTTATAGGTGTCAGCATTACTTTTCGAAATTCTACTTCCGCACCTTCTGCCTGCAAGGCTATATTTCCACTACTTACTGTAGCATTGTAACCATGATTTACCAAATCGCCATTTACCCATACCTTTATGGAGTTTTTAAGGCACTCAATGGTCATGGAATTCCATTCACCCAAAGGTTTTTCCGAACCATCGGTCAAATTTTTTATTCTTCGCAGTTTACCTTCGGTTATCCCCCATTCTTCTTTAGGCCCTCGCCTTTCCAACATATTGTCTGTCTCGATATCCTGTACAATACACCAAAAATCGCCGGCATTTTCATGCATCATTTGAACCTCAATAGATTTAGGGAACATTTCATATAGGGATCTAGGAGTGGAGGTAAATACCAACACACCACAATTACCAGGTTTTCCAGCAAAACGATATTCCACTTCCAATCTAAAATCCTGATAAATGGCATCCGTAATAAGATGGCCCTGTGGTTCTCCCAAACTCACCAACATACCCTCCCTTACTATAAAAGGATTTATGGCATTGGGATCGTTATCCATTTTGGGCACATCTACATGCCAACCCTCCAAATCCCTCCCATTAAAAAGACTTTTGGAAGACTGGGAAGTACAACTAATTAGTGTCAAGAAAGCGGTAATTACCAACACTATAATTTTCATTTGTTCATTTTTATTGATTATGGTATTCCACATAAAATAACTTCAAATCCAATATCCCTTAAATGTATTATTTTCCATTGACATATTATCTATCAAGATTGTCTTAATAGAATTTTCCCTTTATCACCAAAAACCCAATTAGTTATAATTCACAGCACGAATGTTGAAGAAAATACCTTACAATGCAAATGTGGGGGTTCAGTATAAATTAAGTAATTTGCACCCATTCAAAACAATAATAAAAGTGAAGGTCTGTATTGCGGAAAAACCCAGCGTGGCTAGAGAAATTGCTCAAGTATTAGGAGCAAACACTAAGCATGATGGGTACTTTGAAGGAAATGGTTACGCAGTTACCTTTACCTTTGGCCATCTCTGTACTTTATTTGAGCCCAGTGACTATAAACCCTATTGGAAAAGTTGGGATTTGAACAATTTACCCATGCTCCCGGAGAAATTTAAAACAAAAGTGGTGGACAATGCGGGAATCCAAAAACAGTTCAATATTGTAAAAAGTCTGTTCGATAAAGCGGAAGTGGTAATCAACTGCGGGGATGCAGGCCAGGAAGGAGAGCTTATTCAACGTTGGGTAATGCATCAGGCCAACTACAAAGGAGAAGTAAAGCGTTTATGGATTTCTTCCTTAACAACCGAGGCCATAAAAGAAGGGTTTACCAAATTAAAGTCCTCACAAGATTATGACAATCTCTATTATGCGGGCTTTTCCCGTGCCATAGGGGATTGGCTTTTAGGAATGAATGCCACTCGCCTTTATACGGTAAAACACGGTGGCTATAAACAGATGTTGTCTGTCGGTCGGGTACAGACCCCCACCTTGGCCATGGTGGTAAATAGGTATTTGGAAATAGAAAACTTTAAGCCCCAACCCTATTGGGAATTACAAACCCTTTATAGGGATACAGTTTTTAATTATGAAGAGGGCCGTTTCTTAAAGATGGAGGATGGGGAAGTTCTTGCCAATGAAGTAAAGGAGCACGAATTCGAAATAGTCAACATTACCAAAAAGAAAGGCAAGGAATACGCTCCCAAGTTGTTCGATCTAACAGGCCTACAGGTGTATTGCAACACAAAGTTTGGATTTACGGCAGATGAAACACTTAAGATTGTCCAAAAATTATATGAACAAAAAGTGGTTACCTATCCTAGGGTGGATACCACCTTTTTACCTAATGATGTTTATCCTAAAGTAGCGGGAATACTTCGCAATCTAACCCAATACGAGCAGTTGACCTCTACCCTATTGGTAAAAAAGATCAGGAAATCCACAAAGGTTTTCAATGACAAAAAAGTAACGGACCATCATGCAATCATTCCTACTGGGGTTGAAATAAAGTTAGGTGTAGCCCAGCAGCAGGTGTACGATAGCATTGTTAGAAGATTTATCGCCGTATTTTACGATGACTGTGATGTCTCAAACACAACGGTAATAGGCAAGGCTGCCAATATCTCTTTTAAAACGACCGGGAAGGAAATCCTCAAAAAAGGGTGGCGAATTGTTTTTGAGACTGCCAAAACAAAAGAAAAAAAGGAAACAGGGGTATTACCCAATTTTGTGAAGGGAGAAAAAGGTCCCCATGAGCCTTCATTTTTGGAAAAGCAGACCAAACCACCAAAACAATTTACGGAAGCTACCTTGCTAAGAGCCATGGAGACAGCAGGAAAACAAGTGGATGATGACGAAATGCGGGAACTTATGAAAGAGAACGGAATAGGTAGGCCATCAACCCGCGCCAATATTATAGAAACTTTATTTAGGCGCAAGTATATTGAAAGAAAAAAGAAGCAGGTATTGCCAACTCCAACTGGCATTCAACTAATTGATACGATACAAAACGAATTGCTGAAATCTGCGGAATTGACCGGGTTATGGGAAAAGCAGTTGAAAGATATAGAAAAGGGCAATTTTAGCGCTGCATTGTTCATCAAGAATATGAAAAAAATGGTAGACGAATTGGTTTACGAAGTTAGGAGTGAAACAAAACGTGCCAATATCTCCCATACCCAGGAAACCAAAAAAAAAGAAACCAAAAAAAACAAAATTAGTACTGGAGGTATTACCGAGGAAACCTGCCCAAAATGCAAGAACGGGAATCTTATAAAAGGGAAGTCGGCCTATGGATGCAGTGGTTACAAGAATGGTTGCGATTTTTTACTCCCCTTTGTCTTTCACAATAAAAAAATCTCGGAAAATCAGTTCACGAGATTACTTCAAAAAGGTTGTACGGTTAATTTAAAGGGGTTTAGCTACAATGGTGTTGAAGATGTTGAAGGCCTCGTACGCTTTGATGAGCAATATGGGTTGATTCTAGAGCCAAAGAAAAAACCAAATACCGATACTCCAAGTTGTCCCAAATGCAAAAATGGAATGATTATAAAAGGAAAAACCTCCTATGGTTGCAGTAATTACAGCAACGGTTGCGATTTCAGGTTCACTTTTGAGGAAGTAAAAGCCAAAGCTGCCGATAGACCCTTGACCAAAGCCCTTGTCCTTTCTATTTTAAACGGCAATTCTTAGCATAACTTTTAAAGTGGGTATGCTCTGATGGCACAGCCTATTAAAACTCTTAGAGGAGAATGGGATATAATAAGTAAAAGGCCGTCTAAAAACAGACGGCCATTTTAATTCAATAGCATTATCTACTAGTAGTGAAAATGCCTTTTTTTTCTAAGCTTTATAAAATAGCTACCAATTCCAACTCAAAAGTAAGGTCCTGTCCTGCCAAAACGTGATTGGCATCAATAACAATACTTTCTTCCTTCACATCTGTAATTCGCAATTGGTTTTCTGTACCGTCCGGATTTTTTGCAACCAACATCATTCCTATTTCAGGTTTAATGTCTTCAGGAAGCTCCGCCTTCTTAATTTCATGAAACAATTCTTCCATAATATCTCCGTAAGCTTCTTCCTTGGGCACGGTTATCGTTTTCTTTTCATTGACCTCCATATTCACCAATTCCTTTTCAAAACCTGGAATAAGCTGGCCTTGTCCCAAAGTAACTTCGATGGGCTCTCTTTCCAAAGAACTGTCGAATATTTGTCCGGTTTTTAATTTTCCAGTGTAATGTACTTTTACCTTGTCATTTTCCTTAACTCTACTCATAAAATTCAGTATCTCTAATTTTTAATCTGACTATTAAGGTGCAAACCTATGGGATATAGATTTTTTAGAAGAATAGATTGTCCTAAAACCGTCAAAATTTACAATATCTTAACACTTTTTCTTAAAAATCATGAGTTTTCAACAAAATACAATTGGTGTTTTACTCCAAAATAGCCTGATATACCAAACTTCTAAGCTTAGTATGATCGTCAATTCCGTTGGTAGGTATTAGTTGTTTAAAATATACTACAACCAGGTCCTCTACGGGGTCTGCCCAATAAGTGGATCCATAAGCTCCTCCCCACTCAAAAGTACCAACAGAACCAGGTTCTCCCCTTTCTCCCACGTTTTTGGTAATGGAGAATCCAAGTCCAAAACCTGAACCCTTTCTGCTGCCATAGGGAATGCCCCGAACATCAACATGATCTGCAATCATTAATTCTACTGTTTTTGGGGATAATATCCTGTGCCCGTTAAACTCACCTCCATTCAACATCATTTGTAAGAATTTAGCATAGTCCATGGATGAAGAAAGTAGACCGGCGCCACCGGAAAAGCTTTTCCTGGGTCCCTTTACGTAATGGCCCTGGCCAATTCCCAAACCAGGATCGGGAGATCTTTCCAAAGGCTTGCCCTCATAGGCCATATAGGAAGTAGCCAGTCTTTCAGTTTTATTTTTAGGCAAATAAAAATACGTATCCACCATTCCTACAGGATCTAAGATTCTTTCCTTAATAAACGCATCCAAAGTTTTACCTGAGGCTTTTTCAACAATTACCCCTAAGATATCCGTATTATAACCATATACAAACTTTTCTCCAGGCTGGGCATCCATTGGCAATTTAGCCATACGCGCAACGGTTTGGGCAATCGGTTCGTTTCGGTCTGCAAAATACCAGTTCTGTATCCCGGCTTCTTCCCATTCTTTTTTTGCCGGACCATGACCATACCCAATACCAGCAGTATGGGTCAATAAATCCCGAATAGTAATGGAACGGTTTGCCTTAACCACATCGTATCCCCCATCATCACGTACTCTGGCTACCGTTGTTTCTTTCCATTCCGGCAAATATTTTCCAATAGGATCTGCAATCAGTAGTTTTCCTTCTTCCTGCAAGATCATGGCCGCAACACTAACAATGGCCTTCGTTTGTGATGCAATTCTAAATATGGCGTCTGTGGTCATCTTTTTCCCTGCCTCCATATCGCTTTCCCCAAAAGCCTTATGATAGATTACCTTACCCTTTCTGGCAACCAGCGCAACATTTCCAGCCATTTTTCCGTCTTTAACAAATTGGTCCAACGTAGTCGATAGTCTTTCCAACCTATCAGAAGACATCCCCACCTCCTCGGGCAAGGCTGTTGCTAAATTTTGAGCCTGGGAATAGGATATTAATAATAGACATCCCAACAATAGAATGTGACCTTTGAATAATTTTACCATGGTTTTTGAATATTTGATTAGTTACTGATTTAAAGAAGTCCAAAAGTTATTCTTTTTTTTGATTTTAAAAAACGGTAAACAGTTTTCGCTTATTTTTTATCTAGAAAAGTAAGATCTAAGTGCATAAAAGGAAATATAAGTATGAACTTATATTTATGCAATGACATAAACTTTAAAAAAAGAGTTGTTGTATTGACCACTATAGAATTTAATGGAATTTGTATCCATCAACAATAGAAGCGTTAAGAACTAAATAGGAAGTTTGAATCGGGGAACATATAAACGGGGCCTCATTTACCCAAATTATGGCAAAAAACAAGGGTAGTACATAAATCCATACAAAGTTGAATTTATCTGCACTACCCTAAATATTATATATGTGCGCAATTCCATTATTGGAATTGACTTAGAAACTAGATTTTCTTTACTCGTACTGCATTCATACCTTTCAGCCCCTTTTCAAGTTCAAAGGAAACCTTGTCATTTTCAGCAATCTCATCTATGAGCCCACTAACATGGGTAAAATACTTCTCTTGGTTTTCACTATCGATTATGAACCCAAATCCCTTGGAAGTATCAAAGAAGGAAACTTTTCCATTTCTAACAGGGTCGAATTCCTCAACATCACTATCATCCCTTTTAGGCACCCCTATTTCTATGGTAGAGGCATCTATTTTTACTTTTTTAGAGGGATCTGGCGGCGTATCCGTTAAATTTCCGTCGTGATCAACATAGGCAAATTGGATACCAGGTCCATTTTCCTTCGACTCCAATTTACGAGCCTCCTTTTTCTTTTGTTTCTCCTCGCGCTTTTTTAGACGCTTCTTTTCTTTTTCACTTTTACTATAAGTTTGTTGCGATTTTGCCATTGTTTTTTTTAAAGTTATAAATTGTAAATCTCGTCTGAGCAGCGGTTGAAATACTAAACGAGTGTTTGAAAAAGAAAAATGAATCTAATTTTATCTACCCAAGAATTTAGTAGCAGCAATGGTGATTACAGGTCAATGCGCAACTCTTTAAACTTCAACAAATATAAGGCTAGTATTTCAAATAATTTAATTTAGTCCCCCAATTTTTTATCCCTATTAAAAAAAACAGGACATGATTTTCAGGATTTTGGGATAAAAAACAAGAAATTACAACTTCTGTATTAATTGATCCTTATAAACACCTCGCCCATTACCAATATTAATGATGCCCTAGTACTTCCAATCCCTAAGCAATACCCGTGCTTCTAATAATAATCCCATTCATATAGTCCTCTTTATTAGATGATTGCCTTATTATTTTAGAAGTTTTTCTTACAATTCACCCCAAAAATGCTTAACTTCTAGGCATATTAACTCAAAAAACTCATATATGAAAAAGTATTACTTTATTGCTATGATTTTCATTTTTGGGATGGTTGGTTTTTCCAACGCTCAAATAACGGGATCAGTTTTGGATGAAGAGGGAACACCATTGCCCGGTGCATCCATAGTTATTAAAGGAACCACCACAGGTACAACCACAGATTTCGATGGCAACTTTACCATTGAGGCTTCCATGGGCGATATTTTAGTGGTTTCCTATATTGGATTCGAGACCTTACAGGTCACGGTCAATAATACCGTGATGGATATACGTCTTACTTCTGGTGTGGCATTGTCGGAAGTAATTATCGTTGGTTCGCGTAATCCAAACAGAACAGCCACCGAAAGTACCGTTCCCGTAGATGTCATAGACATGACGGAACTAAACAATGTGGCACCACAGGTAAATCTAAACCAGATATTGAATTATGTGGCTCCTTCCTTTACCTCCAATACCCAGACCATTTCGGATGGTACAGATCATATTGACCCAGCCTCGCTAAGAGGATTGGGACCCGATCAGGTTTTAGTATTGATTAATGGCAAAAGAAGGCACACCTCTTCCTTGATCAATGTAAACGGAACCTTTGGTAGAGGAAGTGTGGGAACGGATTTAAATGCCATCCCTGCCGCTGCCATACAGCGTATAGAAGTCTTACGGGACGGTGCGGCTGCTCAATATGGTTCAGATGCCATTGCCGGGGTTATCAATATTATCTTGAACAAAAATGTAAATGAACTTACCACAACGGTCACCACAGGGGCCAATTTCACCAAAAATGCCAATGATCAAACAGGTGGCGTAGACGGAGCAACCACTAACATATCCGCTAGTTATGGCATTCCATTGGGTGATAATGGTGGATTTATAAACCTCTCCGGAGATTTTGACGTTCGGGAAGAGTATAGTCGAATGAAGGAATGGGAAGGTTCCATATTTAATGCCTATAATTCTGTGGAAAGATTGGCCGTGGGCCAAGGCCTGGATTTGGCCAATCTAGGGGATTCCGATGTTGTTTCGTTGGCTCAGAATCTTCAATTTTTAACTCAGGATGATAAAGATTTGATAAGTGGCTTTACCCCAGAGGAATTACATAGTCCAACTAAAGTTTATAGTGATGGCACAGTCGTTTTTTACAACCCATTATCCAATAATACAACGACCGAGGAATTGGCGGCCCGAGGGCAACAAAGAAGTGACTACAATATGCGGGTAGGACAGTCTGCCTTGCGTGGGGGTAGATTATTTGCCAATTTCTCCTTGCCCTTGGATGATATCGGCACTACTCTATACTCTTTTGCAGGGATCAGCTCGAGAACTGGTAATTCAGCAGGATTTTATAGGTTACCTAACCAAAACAGGACCTATACCCC
The DNA here is from genome assembly GCF_018860365.1 of Arenibacter algicola. Classification (GTDB taxonomy): domain Bacteria; phylum Bacteroidota; class Bacteroidia; order Flavobacteriales; family Flavobacteriaceae; genus Arenibacter; species Arenibacter algicola_B. The sequence continues at coordinate 123,451 of NZ_JAHKPO010000014.1, read as the reverse complement.
AGCTTATTTCAATGGTTTTCTACCCGAAATCAACTCTAGTATTAAAGACCAATCCATATCTCTTGGAATAAAGGGGATGGTTGGAGATTGGAGCATTGACTTAAGCAATACCTATGGAAAGAATTCTTTTTTATATACCATTGGAAACACGCATAATGCCTCTATGCAAAATGCCTCTCCTACCTTTTTCGATGCAGGGGGATTTTCTTTTCTTCAAAACACCTCCAATTTGGACATCACTCAATTCTTTGAGGATGTTATGTCCGGGTTAAACATTGCCTTTGGTGCAGAATATAGAGTTGAGAACTATGATATTGTGGCTGGAGAGCCAGCTTCTTATGGTCAATATACCAGTGCGGGACAATTAATTACTGTGGCTAGCCAGTCACCCTCAAGGGATTTTTTCGGAAGTGCTAGACCTGGGGGTTCTCAAGTGTTTCCAGGTTTTGCGCCAGGTAATGAACTTTCTAGGGGAAGAAGTAGTGTAGCTGGATATTTTGATGTAGAAGCTGATTTCTCAGAAGCGTTTTTGGCAAGTTTCGCCACCCGTTATGAAAATTACAGCGATTTCGGAGGTACCATCAATTTTAAATTGGCAGGAAGATTCAAGGCTACGGATAATCTGAATATTCGTGGAGCTTTGAATACAGGCTTTAGGGCACCTTCTTTACATCAAATCAACTTTAATTCCACCTCGACCATATTTGACAATCAGGGCAATCCACAGGAGGTAGGGACTTTTGCTAATAATAGTAGGGCGGCCAACCTTTTGGGCATTCCACAGTTGAAGGAGGAAACTTCCCAAAGTGTTAGTTTGGGGCTTACCGCCAAAATACCGGATGCCAATTTAACTATAACTGTAGATGGTTATTTCGTTAAAATAAATGACCGAGTTGTCTATACAGGGCAGTTTAGCCCTTCAGCTGATGCAGGTACAGGAGTGGACGACATACCAGCTGTATATTCTGGATCACAATTGGAATTATTGAATATATTACGACAAGCAAATGCTACGGCAGCTTCCTTCTTTGCCAATGCGATTGATACCGAATCCAAAGGCTTGGATTTAGTGGTAACCCATAAAACCGACTTAGGTGCTAATTGGAGACTCAAGTCAGACCTAGCTGGTACCTTCTCCAAAACAAAAAAGGTCGGAGACATAAATGCATCGGATGTTCTTAGAAACGCTGGTAAGGTCGACACCTACTTTCCTGAGGATAGTAGGGTTTATTTGGAAGAGGCCGTACCCAGAACTAAAATAAACCTTTCCAACAGCCTTACCTCGGATAAATTTATCATTTTCTTAAGAAATGTATACTTTGGTGAGGTAACCGAAGCAACAACAACAGTGGCCAATCAGCAGGTATTCGGCACAAAATTGGTTACGGACCTATCCGTGGGTTTTAAAGCAACGGATGCCCTAACGTTTACCCTTGGAGCAAATAATTTGTTCGATATTTATCCGGACAGGGCCAAGGATGAATTTGGCAATCGTAGTGACGGACGCTTTGATTGGTCGCGTAGAGCACAACAATTTGGCATAGGAGGTAGATTCCTTTTTGCCAGAGTAAATTTTACACTTAAATAGGAATTGCAAATAGCATTCAAATAAATGGGAAAAGCCACTTAACAGTGGCTTTTTTTTATTGATATCAATATGGATGTAAACAGCATTGGTTTCTATGCCTTTAAGCTTACCTCCAACACTATATCTGTCTTTAATAATTTGGAAATAGGGCAAATTTCCTTGGCTTTTTTGGCAATTTCCTTAAACTGCTCCAACTTGATTCCCGGCACCTGACCGTTAAGAATTAAGCTTATTTGTGTTATACTCCCATCCTCAAAGTTTACCTTAGCGCTAGTATCCAAGTTGGTTGGTGTAAACCCGGCCTCTCCCAACAAAAAACTGAGCTGCATGGTAAAACATCCTGCATGGGCCGCTCCAATCAATTCCTCAGGGTTGGTACCCTTACCATCTTCGAATCGTGACTTAAAGGAATATTGGGTATCCTTCAAAATGGTACTTTCTGTACTCAAGGTACCCTTGCCATCCTTTCCGCTACCTTTCCAGTTTGCACTTGCTTTTCTTGTGAATTTCATACCTATTAATTTTAAGTTATTACATTCTATTTTTTACCCACTTTGATCCATGTTGCGCTTCCTTGGCCAACATAATTCCTTTTCATCAGGGAATTGGGAAACCTTACTTAACATATGAATGGTGAATAATTAAGAACACTAACCTCTAAGATATTAAATAGGTAATAATAATCCTTTAAATTTTACACAATTCCTTCAACTCGTCTTTTATTGCACCCAACCTAAAGTATTTTTTTAAGATCGATAAAAATTTTTATCAATATAATCATTTGATTATCAGATAAATAATTCTTCACCCCCCCCCCCCGAAAGTCCGGGCATTAATGTTAAATATTGCTTAAAACGGTACTATTTTATACATAGTACTGTAACAATTATATCCATCTATCGTCTTCTAGTAGTAAATCAATTAATCACAATAAAAATAAATATCATGGAAACTCTAAACAAACATTTGGTAAAGCAAACATTGGAATCTTCAAAAAGTAGAATTTGGAACAGTAAAAGAAGGTACAATTAACAGACTACAATCAAAAATTTAAAAAAAAACAATTTAAACATCAATTAAAAATCAAGATAATGGAAACAGTCAACAAACACTTCGTAAAGCAAACAATGGAAAACTCTAAAAGCAACATCTGGAACACCAAAAGGCGTTTCAGGTAATTAAAAAAATTAAAACAACTATCATGAAACTATTCATTCATAAATCACAATCAGAATCAACAAATTTTCAGTTGACCGGGGAAAGTATTCTAATGGTAAATTTTAGAAGTATAAAGAAGAACCGTTGGGCCGAGCGCAGAATCTATTTAAATTAATTCCCATTATTCAATGGTAATAAGGTTCTATATTTAAAGCAGTTGATGTGGTAGTCACCTGCTTTTTTTATATCAGTATGCACTAACCTTTAACCTATTCCTTTATGAAGGATTGTATTATTAAAACACCCCCTTAATCCTCTTTTGGCGAATACCGGCTTGAAAACCTAGAAAACAAAACCAATTTTTTTCGGGTATTGATGAAATAGACCCCCGTTAAAAGCACTATAGCCGCAATTGTGGACTGAGTGGTGATCTGTTCATCCAAGAAAAACCAGCCCAGTAAAAGTGCTATAATTGGATTTACATAGGTGGAAGTAGCTACCTTTTCTGGAGAAACCACTTTTAATAAATAATTAAATGCCGTAAAGGCAACAATACTGCCCAGAAGAATCAGGAACAACATAGAATATTGTACCGGACTGCTCCAAGTGGTAGGAAGGGTCCAGGTCTCCCCGATAAGCAAACTTCCTACCATTAGTATGATTCCCGCGCTAAACATTTGGAATCCAGTATTAACAAAATAATTCTTGGGCAGATCCGCCTTGGCTACAAACAAACTACCATAGGCCCAACTAACCATACAGAAAAAGATCATGACCATCCCTAAGACCGAGTTCTCCTGACTTATAACCTGATTTTGACTTACCAATAAATAGATGCCCAATATGCCGATTATAACGCCTACTACGGACATGGTCTGAATCTTTTTCCCTTCAAGAATCCGCATTAACAATAGAATTACCAAAGGCTGTGCCGCTATTTCCAAAGCTGCAAAACCACTGTCTACGTACTTAAGTGCCCATACTACAAATCCGTTTCCAAAAGCAAGGAATAGAAATCCTGCAACAATAGAATTCAGTAGTTGTTTTTTTGTGATGGTCAGTGGAATTCCCATGATTTTACAGAGCACAAAAATTAAAATTCCAGCGACCGAAAAGCGTACAGAAGCCAACATAAATGGAGGTAGTTCATGCACAGCAATCTTGTTCATAAGATAAGTGGATCCCCAAATCACATATATGGCAAAAAAAGCAAGTACTATAAGAAGTGTATTCTGGGATTTGGACATAAAAATAACTTTTCCAGTGAACCACAAAAGTAAGTATAACTTTTATTAATTGTGCCCATCTAGGAAGCCATGTCATTTTTAACAATCAACTAATCACTACAAGTTAGGAACTCAAAATTTAATCCCCTATGTGGTTAGCTATAAATATAGGCAACGGCAAGGCCTTCCACTATAAATTCCATACAATCTCCAGAACAACCATCAGCTTACCAGCTACCGCCACCGCCACCGCCAAAACCACCGCCGGAGGAACCTCCGCCAGAACTTCCGCTACTGGATGGGGAACTCACCATATTCGATTTAGTGCTTGCCATGGCATTGGAAAAAGATTTGGAAAACTGATTCATTGTAAGGCTGCTACTTGAAGTGGACGTATACCAGTCCGGGGGCGGTATATTCAGATCTCGAAACTTTTTGGCCCATTGATCAAACAAACCAAAGGCCAGTGCATACCCTAGGGTATTTTCAAAATAATGCGGGTCATCCTTCAAAAGCATTTTTAATCTGTTTTCCTCAGCTACCTTAATAAATCTTTTAAATCCCTTTAATTCCGAAAGCAATTCATTGCCTTTGGCATTCTTTTTTACCATAAATCGATTAACAAAAATCAGAATCACACAAAAGACTACTATTGCCACTGCTGCCAAAGGTCCCCAAAAGAATAAACCCACCAAGGTAAGTCCAATCGCCAAAGCAATTAAGGCCACATACATAATACCCTGCATTTTTTTTGACTCTGCCTCGTAATAGGGTTGCGCACTTTCCTTTAATTGGCTGCGCGCCTTTATCATCTTGGTATAAAAGGTATCCTTTAAACTACTCACCAGCACTTCCGTACCAACCACATTGTTATTATCACCAAACAACCCCTTGAATATTTCCAATTCATAGGAGGGTGAATCCAATGGTAAAGATTGCAGCCGTATAATTTTAGTATCCTTTGACCCAAAAAGGCCTTTTTTGGGAATTTCTTCCAATCTTATCAATCCTTTTGAGCCCCAATAAGGTATTAAAGCTATTAGGTCGGAATTGTCATCCTTATCGTTGATCAAAAAACCTAGCATGGCCGGATCCAAACTATCCGGTGGATAATAACTGGTAGCAGCAATGACACGTTGGTCCTTACCAAATTTCCACCATACCCTAAAGAAAGTAAAAAGCATTATCCCGATTAAGAATACCCAACCATAATTATCCCAAAATGGCCAGAAAGGCTTTTCTTCCTTAACCGATCCTAGGGGAAGATTGATCAATACGGTAACACTTTGTCCGGGATGGGATACAAATCCCGCCTTGCTCGTTCCCGAGAATTCATTATTTGTATAATATAATTGCATGTCCGTAGTGGTGGTGGAAGTACCCCTATCCCCTGCGTACACAAAGCTATTTTCTTTGCTGGGAAATACATTGTCCGGAAGCCTAATGGTAAAACTGACCTGATGAAATTCGGCCAGCCAATCTTCTGGTTTTATGTTCCAATAAAAACGGATTTGCGAATCCTCAAAAAGAAAGGCATTGTGGACCCTATATTTTATCTCGTAATGTTGAGGACCAACCAGGGTAATATCCTTATCCCCAATTTTGATCTCCATGTTTTCCTGCATCTTTTGCACAAAATCGAACGGAGCATCAAATTTGTAATTGGGAACCTTTATCTTACTGATCCTTATCTTTCGGGTAGTTTCGTTGCCTTTGGAATCTACAAGGTCATATTTTGTTTGGATGGTCCTATAAATACCGTGTTTGGGGATTTCGAAGTTAAGATTGTAGTTTTCAACTACATCAAAATAACCTTCTTTATGGACCGTAATGTCTACAGTGTAATTTTTAACCGTAAAATCCTGGGCCAATCCCGTATTTATGGCTAGAAGAAATAAAAGTAAGTAATAGCTATTTTTCATTAAGAGAAATCTACTTTTACATTCGCCCTACTAGCCTCCTCTGCTTCAAAATAATCGAAATGTTGATATTTAAATAAACTGGCTACAAGCACCCCTGGTACGCTTTCCCCATAAGTATTGTTTTCCCTTACAGAACCATTGTAGTACCTTCTGGCACGCTCCAGATTTTCTTCAATTTCATTTAACTTTTGCTGAAGATCCAAATAATTAGCGTTGGCCTTAAGATCTGGATAGGCTTCTCCCAAAGCAAAGATACTTCTCAAACTTTGTTGAAGTTGGTTTTCTGCCTTTATCTGGGCATTGATATCTCCAGATGGGACCGCCATAGCCACATTACGGGCATTTATTACAGCCTCTAAGGTAGATTTTTCATGTTTGGCATATCCTTTTACGGTCTCCACCAAATTTGGTATAAGATCGTACCTTCTTTTTAAAGCTACATCTATATTGCTCCAAGCATCCTTTACAAGGTTTCTAAGTGTGGCAAAGCGATTGAAAACATTTACAAGGAACAAAGCCACCAAAGCAAGGATTCCCAAAAAAATAATTAACGTAATCATGGTTTTGTTTTTTAGTTGTTATAATTATGGCTTCACTAAGTTACTTTATTTTTTTGTTCATACAGCAGGCCATTTATCAAATTAAAGTACAGAATAAAAAACTTAATTAGAAACCTTATCTGTCTTTATAAAGCATTTCACGCCAAATAACATAAAGGCGCTTATGAATTACTTAACATAGGTCAATGTACATATGCCATATGAATCCTAATTTTGAAGAAACAAAAAAAGATATCATGAAAACTATACTACATACAGCAGAGAGCAGAGGACATGCCGATCACGGTTGGCTAAATTCATACCACAGCTTTAGTTTTGCCAACTATCACAACCCGGAGCGAATGAACTTTGGGGTTCTTAGGGTGCTAAACGACGATACCGTCTCTGGCGGGCAGGGCTTTGGGCAACATCCCCACAAGAACATGGAAATCATTTCCATTCCCTTAAAAGGAGATTTGGAACATAAGGACAGTATGGGCAATACCACTGTTATTAAAGAAGGTGATGTTCAGGTAATGAGCGCAGGAACCGGTGTTTTTCATAGTGAATATAACAAAAACAAAAATGAAGAGGTTAAATTTCTGCAGATTTGGGTATTTCCAAAAACCCAAAATGTAACTCCCAGATACGATCAAATTTCTACCCGTGATCTAGCCACTAAAAATTCCTTTTACCAAATCCTATCTCCTCAAAAAACGGAGCAAGGAGTTTGGATACATCAGGATGCCTGGTTTTCCTTAGGTGATTTTGAAACCGAAAACACTTCAACTTATACTTTAAATAATTCTAATAATGGATTGTATGTGTTTGTACTGGAAGGCGAAGTTGTGATTGGGGAACAAACTCTAAAAAGACGTGACGGATTAGGCATATGGGATACGGACCAAATTACACTTACCGCAACAGCACCCAGCAAGGTACTATTAATGGAAGTTCCAATGGCATAACCCCAAAAACCCAATTAACCCACCCATTGCTACCTACCTTTGAGTGAAGTGGTGGGTGGTTTATCGAATTTAGTATGACCACAGGACTTTATATTCTAAATTATCCCTAAATTAAGGGTACTAGTTTTATCCATAAGACCTGAGTTTTGAAAAAAATTAAACTCCTTCTTTCAGCTATCATTCTATTTCTCCTTGCTTTATCATGCTCCAAAGAAGGCAAAGAGGAACTTATAGAAATCGTGGTCAATGAAAAACCTACCGATCAACCAGACGAAGAGCCCGAAACGGAAGAACCATTGGTAGAAAGCAGTCCCCTCCCTGACAACCCCCAACGAACGGGGGATGCCTTAGCTGGGTATGAATATTTAATTTCAGGGAATTATATGAGCTCAGGAGTTCCCTATGATGCGTTTTTGTTGGGAACCAGCGTAAATCCTGACAACCGCCTAAACAGAACCGGGGATAACGCAAACCTGCCATATGACTACACCGCCATAACTGCCGCCAATGGAGCAAGAGTGGTTGCCCCCAATTGCATGGCGTGCCATGCCGCCACTATAAACAATGAATTCATAATAGGCCTTGGGAGCCATGACGCCAATTTTACGGTTAACCGGGCAAGCAATATAGCTTTATTGAATTCTGGCATCAGAGCCCTGTACGGAGGCGAAGAGAGTGCGGAATGGCAGGCATACGACCAATTTAGAAAAAGTATAGTTGCCATTGGCCCCCGGACAATTACACAAACCAGAGGCTCCAATCCCGCAGATAAAATCACCCAAGTGTTAATAGCGCACCGGGATAAAAGTACTTTGGTATGGCAGGACACACCATTGGTAGACATACCGGAAGAGGTGATTCCGTCCGATGTTCCAGCATGGTGGCTATTAAAGAAAAAGAATGCCATGTTTTACCACGCTATTGGTCGACTTGATTTTTGCAAATCCTTTATCGGTTCCAGCCTGTTGACTCTAGGTGACGCAGCAAAGGCTGCTGAAATAGATACTAAAATGGCAGATGTACTGGCCTACATACAGAGTTTGGAAGCCCCTGAATATCCTTTTCCGATAGATTCCGACTTATCGGAACAAGGCAAACAATTATTTGAAAATAACTGCGCAACCTGTCACGGCACCTATGGGGACAGCCCAACCTACCCAAATTTACTAGTGACATTAAAGTCCGTTGGTACGGACCCGGAATTATCCAACCATTACACAGAATCTTCCCCTATGAACGATTATTTTATGGATTGGTTCAATTCAGGATGGTTCGGCACATACCGGAATAATTTACAGATAAAGGCAGAAGGCGGCTATATTGCCCCGCCCTTGGATGGCATATGGGCCACGGCACCCTACTTCCACAATGGATCGGTTCCTACCTTGGAGGACGTTTTGAACAGCACGGAGAGACCTACAAGATGGAGCAGGTCTTTTGATAATACCGATTACGATCAATTAAAAGTGGGCTGGATCTATTCTGTTGAACAGACCAAAGCTGACATAAACACCTATGACACTACTTTAAAAGGATATGGAAATTCAGGCCACATCTTTGGCGACCAGTTGACAAATTTAGAAAGATCCGCTTTAATAGAATATTTAAAAACACTATAGATCAATAGGTTACATATGCTCACTTAACCTAAAGAAATAACCTGCTGTATCTTTCGTCAGGAAAATTTACCGAGCACAAGTTGATGCTTTCAGGAATCAAATAAACTTAAGAAACTTTTATTCTTCTGGTGGCCTACCATGAATATCTTCGTAAATAGTATCGAAATTTTGACGTAAATGCGTGCTTAATTTTTTATGATAGTCATCGGTTAACCACTTCAGAAAGTTATAGGTGCTTTTACTAATGCACTTGGCATAACGCTGGATTCTATCGTCAATATCCGGACCCAACATTTTGGAGAGCGCAAGGGCATCATATACATCCTCACTGTTTTCCACACAGATTCTAGCATGTTGGGCTATGGAGCGCTCCAATACCACCTTTGATGTTTCCCCATTTTTAATGGAATCCACATAGGTTTCCTTGATATCGAAATACACTTCCTCTGATTTGGCAAATTCTGCCCGCAATTCTTCAGGCATCTCCCATTTAAAATTGCTTTCCAGCTCTTCATCACTCAAAAGTCTATCTGCATAAAAATTTGGTGATTTAAAAATGGTCTGCCAATCCAAATCTGCCCCCCATGGACCAAAGCGATGGAAATTGTTCCCCAGGTCAATTACCGAAAAAGTAGATTTATTGTTCAAAATCCTGGAACCACGACCTATCATCTGGTAATACAAGGTCAAGGATTTGGTGGCCCGGTTCAAAATAATGGTATCTATTGTAGGTTCGTCAAATCCTGTGGTCAAAATACTTACGGATGTTAAAATAGCGTTAGGCGTCATGTTAAACCACTTTAGAATGGTTTTACGCTGCTTTTTAGTGGCCGTATTATCCAAATGGGCTATAGGATAGCCTGCTGCCCTAAAAGTCTCGTAAACATGAAGGGAGGTATTAATACCGTTATTGAAAATCAAAGTCTTCTTACCCTTGGAATGTTTTTCATAAGCCTCCAAAAGCTTACTGAGCATCTGGCTGTTATTATAAAGATCCTCTGAAGATTTTACGGTGTAATCCCCGTTGGAACCTACCTCCAAAGAAGTTAAACCCATATTGTAGGAGTAAAAATCAGCTCTAGCCAAAAACTCGTTTTCAATTAGCGCTTCAATAGTTTCCCCAACGATCAATTCATCGTAATTGTCTTTCATGGGCAAATCCTTGTTGGAGCTCAAAGGTGTTGCTGTAACCCCCAATACAAAGGAATTCTCAAAAAACTTGAACAATTTTGTAAAGGAATTATAATGAGCCTCATCAATAATTACCAATCCAACGTCGGAAATATCCAGTTTATCGTCCTGAAGCCTGTTGTTCAATGTCTCCACCATGGCCACAAAACAGCTATACTCTTCCTGGTCATCCAGATTGGCCTTACTATCTACCACTTTATTGGTTACCCCAAAACTGGTCAGCATAGTAGAAGTTTGTTTACAAAGCTCTATACGGTGGGTCATAATGAGCACCTTCTTATTGTGGTGCTTGAGATATTGCCTTACGATTTCAGAAAAAATAACGGTTTTACCGCCACCAGTAGGCAATTGATACAAAAGATGATAATCATCTGGAGCAGTTTCAAATTTATCAAAAATCTGGTCTATAGCTCCTTTTTGATAGCTGTACAGCTCCTTATCCGTTTTTCTTTCTACAATAGCATTGGCAATCAAAGTCTCCGACATAATCTCTTTTTTGGACTGCAAAACTAAGCCCTTTGTTGGGTGTTTAACGAATATTTTTAGAAAATTTAAGGATTATTTTTTTTTGAATATCATTGTCAGGACCAATTAGGACCTCTATTGAGATACATTATAGGATAATTTAAATCTAAAATCGGGCCATTCCATAACTTGAGGACCCGGGCATTTCTAGTTCTTGGCCAGGTTTCTTAGCGCCACCCATTGTTTGAGCATTTCCCTTGAATCCGTAGCCGGATAGCCCAATACGGTTTTCCCAGGAAGTACGTCGCTCATAACCCCGGAACCTGCCCCCACTACAGCACCCGAATTAATGGTGGTATGATCTTTAATGGAAGCACTCCCGCCTATTATTACACCATCGCCCAAGGTTACGGAACCAGCCAAACCACTGTGCCCGGCCATAATACAAGACCTTCCCAACACACAATTATGGGCTATTTGGACCAAATTGTCTATTTTACACCCATCACCCACTATTGTGGAACTAAATTTTCCACGGTCAACACAGGAATTGGCCCCAATTTCAACATAATTGCCGATCACTACATTTCCTATTTGTGGTATTTTCACCAAACCCCTACCATCCTCTGATGGCCGATAGCCAAATCCATCCCCACCAATACTCACATTGGTATGAAAAATACAATTATTCCCTATTATGCTACGCTCCCTGATTACGGTACCCGACCAAACTACGGTATGATGACCAATAGTACTCTCATCAAAAATAGTAACGTTGGGATAAAGGATGACCCCATCTCCCAAAACTACATTTTTACCTACATAACTACCTGCTCCAATTTTACAACCCTTACCCAAAACTGCAGTTTCGTGCACTACGGCCCTAGGGTGTATTTCCTCCAATAATTCAGGTGGTTCCGGTTGAAAAGCCTCCAGCAATTTGGCCATGGCCAAGTCCGCATTTGCCACCTTGATAAAAGCCCTGTCCGCACCGGGCTGTATTTTTACTGCATTGGAAACTATTGCGGCGCTGGCACCGCAAGAATCCCATTGTCGCGCATACTTATTATTGGAGATAAATGTAATTTGCTGGTCTTTGGCCCTATCTATTTGTTCGGCACCAATGATTGGCTTGTTATACCCCCCTATAAGCTCCCCATCCAAGAGCTCACTTATTTCTGCTACGGTGAATGATTTCATTTAATATTTTCGTTTTTGTTCTATTGCTAAAACGTTGATTATTTTCCTGCTAGATATTTAAATATAGCGTTAAATATCAAACTATATTATTAATTTCCAAATGTAGCGGGCTTAAAAATTAAATTTAAAGATAAATATTTTTGGGTGGTATTGATTTCCCATCACCTTTCGAGATTACAATTTAGATCCCTTCCCAACTATTTTCTTTGAGACCTTATGTACAGTTGTTCCACCTTTTCCCGTGCCCAAGGAGTCCTCCTTAAAAATTTTAAACTGGACTTGATGGAGGGATCATGATTAAAGCAGCGAATATTGATTCTTGCACCCATTTCCTCCCAACCATATTGGGCCACCAAGGAGTCCAAAATGTCGGCCAAGGTTATACCATGTAAAGGATCCTTATCGTTATTCATTTATAGTAACACGTTAAATAAAAGTAATTATATATTTAATATTCAATTAAATACTATTTTCTTTTTTTATTTTTTTGAGAAAATCTTTTATCTCCCCTTGTAATCGGTTTTTTATATTTCTTTGCAATTGTCCTTTTATAGGATCCTCCCTGGTTTACCTTTTTATTTTTTTCCGCTTTCTCATGGAAAGCAGCCCCACGGGCCTCCAGTTCGGCGGCACTCACAGGATTGTTGTGTTCCAGATTTTTGGGGCGCTCCTCCGGTGCCAATTCCTCTGATATTTCTACCTCCTGCGGAAACTCCAACAACGGAATTTCATAATCCATTAATTTCTCTATCGCGTCTTTAAACTCCTCCTCTTTCTCGGTGTACAATAATATGGAGTTTCCTTTTTTCTCCGCTCTTCCCGTCCTACCTATGCGGTGCATATAGTTCTCCGGATAATTGGGGGTGTCGAAATTGATTACATGGGTAATTTGTTCCAAGTCCAAACCTCTGGACATAACATCAGTAGAAACCAGAATCCTATTTTTACCTTCATCGAATTGCTTGATGGACCTAATTCTGTAATTCTGTGTTTTATTGGAATGAATTATCGCAGCCTCATCTCCAAAATCTCCCTTAAGCGCCTCAAACAACCTATCGGCGCTTCTTTTATTGGAAACAAAAATCAAAACCTTTTTATAAATGGTTTTATCTTTCAACAAGAAGGCCAAAAGATTTACTTTGGTGTAATAGTTTTGAACGGCATAGGCTACCTGTTCTATATTCTCCAGTGGAGTTCCGCTAACAGCAATGGATATTTTTACCGGTGCAACAAAAAAGTCCTCTATCAATTTGGAAACCTCCTCTGTCATGGTAGCCGAAAACATGATGTTCTGTCTCCTCTGTGGCATTAACTCAAAAATATTGGTAATCTGAAAACGAAAACCAAGATCCAACATAACATCCACCTCATCGATTACCAACTTCTTAATATCCCTGAGCTTAACGGTCCTATCCAGTGTTAGGTCGTATAATCTGCCAGGAGTAGCCACCAAAATATCACATCCCTGGGCTACTGCCTGCCGCTGGGTATTTATATTTGCTCCACCGTAAATGCCACAAACCCTAACGCTCATATATTTGGAATAAGCTTCAATATTGGCAACCACCTGCAACACCAGTTCCCGCGTAGGCACCAATATCAATATTCTGGGATTGATTTGTTTCGAAAATTTCAACTCCTGTAAAAGAGGCAACATATAGGCGAAAGTTTTCCCCGTTCCTGTTTGTGCAATACCTACTATATCCGTGCCGGACATGATTACGGAAAAGGCCTCTTGCTGAATGGGAGTCGGGACCAAAAAACCCAAATCCTCTATGGCATATTGTAATTGTTTAGATATATTAAAATCCGAAAAAGTGCTCATCACCAATATTTTTGGACAAAGGTAGAGTTTATAATCCTGATAATTACCCTTTTCACAAATGTTGACAGGCATCAAAGACATAAGGAGATTCTTAATTAAAACTTAATTCCAGAGTTTAACTATTCGATTATTATTATTTTGATGCCGCTTACTAATTTAAAATCCAAAAAATGAAAAAAACCTTCCTTCTATTTACTTTATCCCTCTTTTGCTTTATCCGGACCGGATTTGCCCAGACTACAGATAAAATTGTGTCCCAAATAGTGTCCGAGGTCCATGGAAATTCTCAACTGGAAACCCTGGCGCACGAATTACTGGATGTTATTGGCCCTAGACTGGTTGGCACACCACAGATGCAACATGCCCATGACTGGGCTTTGGCCCAATACACCAATTGGGGAATTGCCGCCAAAAACGAACAATGGGGCCAATGGAAGGGTTGGGAACGGGGAATTACACATATAGACATGGTATCACCAAGAATACAAACCTTAAAGGGAACCCAATTGGCATGGAGCCCGAGCACTGGACGTAAAGGCATTACAGCAGAATTAATGGTCTTGCCTACCGTTACCGATTCTGCTGAATTTAACAAATGGCTGCCAAGCGTTAAAGGTAAGCTGGTAATGATCTCGATGAAGGAAGCTACAGGAAGACCGGATTACAACTGGGAAGAATTTGCTACTCCGGAGTCCTTCTACAAAATGAAAAAAGATAGAGAGACCCAAGAAAATGAATGGACCCAAAATATGCAACGCATAGGGCATAACCGACAAACCCTTCCATTGGCCTTGGAAAAAGCCGGAGCATTGGGCATAGTAAGTTCCTATTGGTCCAAGGGTTTTGGCGCCAATAAAATTTTTGGTGCCAATACGGACAAAATTCCCATTATTGATTTGGAATTGGAGGACTATACCATGCTTTACAGATTGGTTGAGCATGGGAACCGCCCCAAAATTAAAATTTTGGCAGAGTCCAAGGAGCTCGGTGCAGTACCCACATTTAATACTATAGCAGAGATAAAAGGTTCAGAAAAACCCGATGAATATGTTATACTGTCAGCACATTTCGATTCCTGGGATGGAGGGACTGGGGCCACGGACAACGGAACTGGAACTTTGGTTATGATGGAAACCATGCGCGTACTTAAAAAATTATATCCCAATCCCAAAAGAACCATCTTAGTTGGCCATTGGGGAAGCGAAGAACAGGGATTGAACGGCTCCCGGGCCTATGTGGAGGACCACCCGGAAATAGTTGGCAAGGTGCAAGCTGTTTTTAATCAGGACAATGGCACAGGGAGAGTTGTTCAAATATCCGGAGGCGGCTTTCTAAATTCCTATGATTACATTCCAAGATGGCTATCCGCCGTACCGGATGACATAACCCAACATATAGAGACCACATTTCCCGGGATGCCTGCCGGTGGAGGATCGGACAACGCCTCCTTCATAGCTGCCGGAGCCCCGGCTTTTGGGCTTAGCTCCTTAAACTGGTCCTATTGGAACTACACTTGGCACACCAATAGGGACACCTATGACAAGATTGTTTTTGATGATTTAAAGAACAATGTAATTCTTACTGCAATATTGACCTATATGGCGAGTGAAGATCCGGAAATGGCCTCTAGGGAAAAAAGGATATTGCCGATTAATCCGAAAACCGGGGAACAATCCATTTGGCCAACACAACGTTCCCCGGAACGGAAAGGTGGATTGTAAGAATTTACCATAAATTTCCCTTGGGTTTATTAAAAATAAAGACTAACTTAAATTCCAGAATTTATACCAGATCTTGCATAGGTCTGTTAACTTAAAAACAATTAAATATGAATATCAATTTTGTATATGATGATGTAAAAGCCAGTGCCCGCCTAGAGGAGTTGGCTACCAAGAAGTTAGAAAAACTAGAAGATAAATATGATTTTATAGTGCGTGCCGATGTTTTCTTTAAAAAGGAGAACACTTCCACGCCCGATACCGGTTTAATTTGCAATATAAGGCTGAGTGCACCGGGCCCTAGATTGTTTGCAGAGTCCAACAACGCTAAATTTGAAGTGGCCATTGCGGCTTCCGTAGACGAACTGGAACGACAATTGGAAAAAAGAAAAGGCAAAATGAAAACCCATTAGCCTAATTTTCAGCAATGATAAATACTAAGAATGCCCCGAAAAAGAATTCAATCTTCACGGGGCATTTTTATTTGCCATCAATAAAACATAATTTACTATTGTTCAATTGTCTTCATCCTCAAATTTAGTATCTGCCAATGTTTTCATCAATCGGTCCGAAAACGGGTTTTTATATAAATCCTTAAGCAGTTTCTTTCTTTTGCGATCCGAAATATCCATAGTATCCAAAATACCACGTCTTCTCTTGGCCTCAACGATGCGTTTTTTCTTCAAAGCTATCCGGTCCTCGGCAGATAATATCATGTCCGGTTCATATTCCTCCAGTACCGTCCATTTTTCCACTTTCAGCTTTTTCGACAAAGTGTCACTCTCTTTGGATTGAGCATGGCCATCCACCGAGAAAAAAACCATAACAAGCACAATTACAGCGCTGTAAATATATTTAATCATATTTCATAAAAAGTGTCTGCTTAAAGTTATAACATTATCTTCACCTTATTGCACCTATAATCCGGTTTAGACCTACCATACATCGTGTTTTAAAGTGATTCTGTCGATTTTCACATAATCATTCTTTTTAAACCCCCTCAAAAAGCGGTAAAACACCCTTCTATATTCCACAAAAAAGAATGTCACCTGTTCCCTCTCCTGATTTAAAAATGATACTTACATTTGTGCCTTTAAATACGATAGTATATGTTAGTTTGGGGCTCATTTATTGGTCTTATCATTATTTTTTTGGCACTGGATCTAGGTGTTTTTCATAAACATGAACATGTTATAAAATCTAAGGAAGCAGGTATATGGACCGCCATTTGGGTTACCGTGGCCCTGAGCTTTAGTGGGGTTATTTATTGGCTGTTCTCCAATGATATTATTGACAACCCTACGGCGTTGACCCCAAACGATGCTGTTCTTAAATACATAACAGGCTATCTTATTGAACTTTCGCTCAGCGTAGATAATGTCTTTGTAATTGCCGTAATATTTAGCGCCTTTAAGATTCCTGCCATTTACCAACACAGGGTATTGTTCTGGGGCATATTGGGTGCTATCGTTTTCAGGGCCCTAATGATCGTATTTGGGGTTGCCCTTATTACAAAATTCGATTGGATAATCTATGTCTTTGGGGTTTTCCTACTGTACACTGCCTTTAAAATGTTAAGATCGGACGATAATAAATTTGACCCTAAAAATTCTTTCGTTTTCAAGAGGTTGAAAAAGTTTTACCCTATAACCTCAACCATTAAAGACCATGATTTCTTTGTAAAGCGTATGGGAGTCACCGCAGCTACCCCTCTTTTTGTGGCCTTGGTAGTCATTGAACTTACGGATATACTTTTCGCACTGGACAGCATCCCTGCAATCTTAGCCATTACAGCAGACCCTTTTATTGTTTTTAGCTCCAATATTTTGGCTATTTTGGGCTTGCGATCCATGTATTTTTTAATTTCCAGGATGCTGGAGAAATTCAGGTATATTAACTATAGCTTGGTGGTGATTCTAGCTTTTGTAGGTTTAAAAATGTTGTTTTCCCATCATATTGAAATCCCAGAGTGGGTATCCCTTACGGTGATATCCGTATCCTTGGTAGGAGGAATAATTTCCTCACTGCTCATTACTGAAGAAAAAGACAGGGAAAAGAGCTAGTTTTTATCCTGTAATTTTTGTGCTATAATATTCAGGGCATCCCTTACGGTTTGCATTTTGTCCATATCCTCATTTTCCAAACGTATCCCAAATGCATCCTCAACATCCAGGACAATATCAACTAAATTGGCCGAATTGATATTCAGTTCCTTGACAAAATTACTATCTTCTACAATAGCTCCAACCGAAACATCTTCGGGAAGATACAACTTAACGATATCCTTCAGTTGTGCAAAATGCTGATCATCCACCATTGTTATATTTCTTTATAATCATTAAAGATAACACAGGCATTTACATCTCCAAAACCAAAACTTGCTTTTGCCAATATTCCAGGTTTATGGGAAATCGTTTTTAAGGGTATTCTGGAAGCATCTACCAATTCCAGTATCTCCGGATGAAGGTCATGACAATTTCGATTGCCAAAAAACAATCCCTCGCGGTATTGCAGCAGGGAAGCCACGCATTCCACGCTGCCCGAAGCAGCCAAACAATGACCTAATAGCCCCTTTGTTGCGTTTATAAACGGAAAATCCTTACCGCTGCGCTCCAAGGCCTCGCTCCAATTTCTAATTTCTTCGGCATCTTTCGATGTCGCCGTTAAATGTCCATTAATTATATCCACTTCAGATTTTTCTACCCTTGCATCCTTCAATGCCTCCAGAATACATCTTTGAACCGCCTCGCTGTTAGGAGCCGTCATACTGCCTATTCCACGCTGTCCGCCACTATTGATTGCACCTCCCAAGACCTCCGCATAGATTTTAGCCCCTCTTCCCAATGCGCTGGCCAACGACTCCAACACCATGGCTCCTGCCCCACTTCCCGGAACAAACCCTGACGCGCTGGCACTCATAGGCCTGCTGGCCTCTTGGGGATTATCATTGTATTTGGAAGGCAGTATGCGCATTGCATCAAAACCGCCCCAAATATACGGTCCGCTGTCATTACAACTCCCTACCAACATCCTTTCTGCCTTTCCTGCCCTTATCCTCTCCATCCCCATAATTACTCCTTCAGTGCCAGTAGCACATGCCGAGGAATTGGTGGTCACTTGATTACCACATCCCAAAATGCCACCGAGATAAGCACTAATGCCACTGGCCATGGTCTGCATTACAGAATTACTGCCCAAACGGCGAGCGTTATTATCATCTATTAAATAAATGGATTCCCTTAGCTTGTCTATTCCTAAAATTCCAGTTCCAAAAATAATTCCGCTGTCCCAGTCGGGTTGATCCTTATTAGCCTTATCGAGACCTGCATCCATCCACGCATCCGTTCCGGCCATTACACCATAAACTATACCACTAGAGTTTAAGCCCCTTAGCTGTAATGCTGTAAAATAAGATTCCTTTAAACTTTCCTGTATTTCCGGTTTCCCAGCTATTTGACATCCAAACCCCAAATCGGCCAACTCCTGATGAAACATAATTCCACTTTTACCATTGAGCATTGAATCATAAAAATTGGCTAGGCCCACCCCGTTAGGTGCGCATATACCAAGTCCGGTTACGACTACCCTCCTATTCATATGTTGTTATTTTTTATCATCCCGGACAAAACACCCTTACAAACCAACTGAGCCCGCTGATTGTACATTTTAACCTCACACTTCAACTTATTGAAGCGAAAGAATAGTTTGCTCGATTTTACGGTTACCGTCTCCTGAGGAAAGACAGGCAACAAAAATTGCATCTCGGAACTGCTTAAAGCCACCTGTAAATCCCCTGTATTTAGCTCTTCCAAATTTAGTAAGTGAATCCCCAAGCACACCAACCCGATCTGGGCACAACATTCTGTAAGAATTACCCCTGGTGTAACGGGTTGCTCCTTAAAATGCCCTTTATAAAAAAATTCATCCTGTTTAAAAGTGTAACAACCTTCAAGGGCATTGGCACTCACCATATTAATCCTATCAACAAATAAAAATGGATTGGTATAAGGTAATTTTTTAATTATATCATTTATAATAAGCATATAACAATCATTTAATTAAACTATTACATTAAGCATATAGATTGAAGCAATATCCCAAACTATAAAAATTCCGGTTCTATTACCATTCCAGCAAAATCCGTTGGGCGGAGAATCCGGGCCCAAAACTCAATAATAAACCTTGGTCCCCTTTTGGAATATCCTTTTCCATAAATCGCTCCAGCACATAAAGCACTGTGGCGCTGCTCATATTACCATATAAACGCAGCGTTTCACGGGTATCCTCCAAATTTTTGCCCAATGCTCCAAACAAATCCTCCACCGTCTCCACAATTTTCTTTCCTCCTGGGTGAAAAACTAAATGGTCCACTTTTTCAATACTACTTCCATACCGCTTTAAAAATGGATGAACGATTTCTGGGAAATGTTCGGAAATCGTCTGCGGCACCAAGGGATCTAAAATCATTTTTAAGCCCGAATTGGTTAAATCGAAACCCATCATTTGTGTAGCATCAGGAAAATGATACATTTCCTCCCCAACGATTCTTGGTCCCTTGGCGTCTTCTTCCGATGACACCAACACACAGGCAGCGCCATCACCAAAAATAGCAGCACTGACCATATTGGCCATGGAGTAATCATTGAGCTGAAAAGTTGCAGTTGGACTTTCAACTGCCACTATGGCCGCCCTCTTCCCTGGGTTGGATCTTAAAAAATTACTGGCATATATTAAACCGGAAATACCTGCTGCGCAACCCATCTCCGTAACGGGCAATCTCACTATATCTTTCCTAAGATCTAGATCGTTAATTAAATAAGCATCCAAGGATGGAATCATAATTCCCGTACAACTAACGGTGATTATATAATCCAGACTGTCTGCCGTCCACCCACTTTTATCAAGGGCCCGCCTTAGGACAGTTCTCCCCAATTTCTTGACTTCACGCACATACACATTGTTCTTATCCTCAAAAGAGGTAGCTTCAAAAACTTCTTCGGGACTCATTATACTATAGCGTTTGTCTACGGCTGCCCCTTCAAAAATTTTAAGCACCTTACGCTGCAACCGCTCATCCTGACCGTACAGCCATTTCTCCACAAAAGGCAAAATATCCTTGGTATTCCTACTGTATTGTGGTAATGATTTGGTTACTGCAACTATCCTAGTCCCTTCCATACGGCTACTGTTTTCCCTTTATTCTTATTATCCATAGGTATCTAAATGCCCACCTCCAACAAATATCATGCTCTACATTAGGCAGATTAATGGAAAAAGCTACCAAATCCAATTTGGTAAATGCACTTTTTATAGAAACCAAACCATCATGTTTCGCAATCTTTGTTTTTATAAAAATAAGGCTAAAGAGTTGAAAAAGGTAATAGGACACTTTACTTCTTTGCAGATCATTTATAACAATACCCAAACTGCTCAGTTTTACAAATTGCTCCAGAAAAATGGGTATTTCTTTAGAATCAAAATGGTGCATTGTTAGGGTGCAGAGTAGAATATCGCATTGTAGCTCCTTTGCTTCCGGCGCCAGAATATCCAGCTCCAAGAATATTATATTGGAATATTCCTTATAATTTTCTTTGGCCAGTGCAATAGATTTGGAATTTAAATCTACCCCTATTAGATTTAGGTTTACAGGTTTATTCTTGTAAAACTCAGCAACTTTACCCAACATGGCCCCATCCCCACAACCCATATCCACAATAGTGTAGGAATTCTGAGGGTTTTCTTCAATTATTTTGTCAATAGCTTGCAGGGAAAGTGAAAAACCTTGTAAAACTGTATTGACCCTATTTATGTCCGCATAAACCTTCTGCAACAAAAGTGTATCCAAATAAGGGTCATCCATGAGCTCCCTATTACTACTACGTCTCTTAAAATTCATTAACACCGGATAATTTGTCCATGGGTATTCTTGATCAGCCCATTTACAATATAGGGAGAATTCGCTAATATCCCCATGGCTAAATTGGATAGCCTTGGGCTTAGCAAAACAGCTTGCAGCTGTCTGCCCATCCACAACCTCTTGGCAAACATATGCTTCCATTGGGTTTCATAATCCATCTCTAACTGGGACCGATTCTGAAATCCGTTTTTAAAATAAGCATGGATAGATTCCGAGGCAATTTTAGCGCTATGGATTGCCATGGCCATACCATTGCCGCACATAGGATGAATAAGACCCGCGGTATCCCCGCACATAATAATATGATTCTCTACTGGTTTTTTTTTATGAAAGGAAATCTGTCCTATAGTCAGTGGGTGCTCGAATAACATTTCGGCATCATTAAGAAATTTGCTGAGATATGGATTCCTAGCAATAATATTTTGATTAAAGCCGGCAATATCCTTCTCTTTTTTAAAGCTATCGTAAGAAACCAGATAACAAAAATTTACTGCCCCACTCTCCGTTTTGGAAAGCCCGCCGTAACCACCCCTGAAATTATGGATAGCCACTAAATTATCCGGGAATGAATCCAGTTTATAATGGGCCTTAACAGCTAACCATGGGGATTTTTTCTGAATAAAGTGACGCTCTAGATCTTTATCCAACACTCCTCTTTTTCCATAGGCCCCAATGACAAATTTACTAGTGTATTCCTTGCCCGATTCTACGCCGACCCTAAAATTGTCATTTTCATAGCTAATGGAGGTTACACTATTAGTAAAGACAATTGCCCCCAATTCTTTTGCCCTTTTATACAAAAGATTGTCAAAAGTATATCTACTAAGACCAAACCCTCCCATAGGCAATTTAGCCTTCAGGGCGTCCCCCTTTTCAATGCTCAGTAGCATTTCATTAAATTGAAATGTTTGTGGTAATGAAATTCCCAAAAACTCCAAATAGGGCTTCACTTCATTGGAAATATACTCTCCACAAACTTTATGATGGGGGTATTGTTTACTTTCAAAAACGGCCACATTGTAGTTTTCCTTTCGCAAGTGAATGGCGGCCGTTAAACCGGCAAGGCCTCCCCCTACAATAATGACATCAAAATTATCCATCAACAAAAGGTACAGAAAATAAACAAAAAAACCCGACGATATACGTCGGGTTTTATATAAGGAGGTTTTATTTATTGTTTCGCCTTTTGAAGAGCTTCCTGTTGTAAAGCCTCATTGGCCACAATAACCAATTCTACCCTACGGTTTTTAGCCTTACCTGCAGCCGTACTGTTGTCGGCCTTGGGTTGCGTCTCACCATACCAGGTTGTTGTTAACCTACCCCCTGAAATACCATTGGTAATTAGGTAATTGGTTACAGACTGCGCCCGTTGCTTGGATAGATTTAGATTATAATCATCAGGTCCGGCACTATCGGTATGGCCTTCCACCAATATATTGGTGTCCGGATATTCTTTTAAAATCCCTACCAATCTATCTAATGTTGTTGCCGAAGTACCCTTAACCTCGGATTTATTGGTATCAAAATAAACGCCGGCCTCCTCATTGAAGGTTACGTTTATTCCTTCACCTACCCTAGTGACCTCGGCACCTGGAATCTCTTCTTCTATTCGTTCTGCCTGGCGGTCCATTCTATCTCCGATATAACCACCGGCAACACCACCTACCACTGCTCCAATGATAGCCCCTAAAGCTGTATTACCACCTTTTCCAACATTGTTGCCCAGAACACCTCCAATTACCGCTCCACCGGCAGCACCAGTTGCTGCTCCCCTTTGCTTATGACTAGTATTCTTTACTGCTTGACAGCTACTGAACGTAGCTAAAATCATCATTACGGATAAACTACTTACTATTATTTTTTTCATTTGATTTCATTGTTTAATATTAATCCCAAAAGTTCTTAGGACTGTACATCCTTTAGAACAGAAATCATGCCAATCCTGGCTTGCCCGTATATCGGCATGAATACATCTTACAGCTTTTATCCAGTTATGGTAGATCGTTTTTTGTAAATTCATAAACCACGGTCAACGGTTGCCCCTCCACAGTTACTTTTGAGGTCATTCTTAACTGTTGATCGGTTAGTTGTTCAATGTCCAATCTATATCCCAATCCTCCGGAAATATCCTTATACTTTTCGTCTATAAACTTAAATTGCAACTGACTGGCCATCCCGGGTCTATCCACAACAGACCAACGGATGAAGCGCTCCGCTCCATCACAATTACTACCACCTCCCAGCATATAACTACCGGTACTGTTATTGTTTCTAAAAAACCAGGTACTGCCTTCAAAACAGGTAGCATCGGAATCATTAAAAAGAACCGATTTAAATTTCCCCTGTCCCCCTTGATAGGAAACATTGTTCAAAATCCAGTTACCGCTCAAAACACTTCTATCCTGTCTTGCCGCCTTGGATACCGAACAGGAGGTAACAAGACCAGCCGCAAATACCACTAAAAATATAAGCTTTCTTAAATGCATAATTTTCATATTTATTATTTGAACATATATACGTTGAAAGTGGAAAAAAAGTATGATGCTCCGTTATTAATTTTGAAGATTTAAACTAATAGCTTCAGGCACAGAATACTCCAAACAACTTATTTTTTTCAAAGCTATTGCAAACGGCAACAATCGCTTTGCTCTTATAAAAAAATAATTGACTTTACCCCAATTGGGGCCAGGTGGCAATCAGTGTATGCCAGCCCAACTATTTCAGATAATGTTCCCCAAAAAAACAAGGGAAAGCATTGCTTTCCCTTGTGCATTAACAGCCAAAACTCTAATATTAAAACCAACAAACAGACTGCTAACAAAACAACATCATAATTTTATCAATATTTGGGTATATAGTTCTTCCTTTAATTTGTGGGACGCCTGCAAAATGGCCGCATACAGATTACGATACTCTTCATGCTTGTTTACATAGTATATATCGCATTCCATATCTTCACACTCGTGTAAATTGACCATAGAACTCTTATACCTGTAGAAAACGCCGAGATGCAATTTGTTCTCCAAGGTCAATTCTTTCAGGTTAGCTATCATATCATCATCATTCGACAATTTCTTGGCAATGTTGATCAAGGTTTCCAACTCCCTGCCATTGTTCACCAGATGACCTATCCAATTGTTCAACTCCAGAGCATCTTTTTTGGCAATTAACCTATCGTCCGAGTCATGCTCATAAAACACCTCCATCATTACAATAAAATATCAGAATTAATAGTGTTATGCTCTTGTTTTACATCTGCAACCTTAAGAGTCTGTTCTCCATTCCTAAACTCCCAAACAATATCGTCCCCTTTGGCATAGCCTATAACTGCTGCCCCCATAGGTGTTAAAATGGATATTTTACTATTCTTGAAATCACCTTGCGATGGAATCACCAATTGGAATTGCTTGGACCACCCATTAACTGCTTGGATTGTAACGATGGAATTGAACCTAATGACATCTTTGGGCATTTCCTCTTCATTATAAACCACTGCAGACTTCAACTCTTCGGTCAACTTTTCAATAGAACTCTTATAAGTATTATCCGTATAAAACCCGGATACATTTACCAGACGCTTTAATAGGACGAACTCCTTCTCCTCCAACACTAAATTTCCGTACTTCATAATTCTGTATTTTTTAATTTTATTTATGGAAATATCCCTCTTTGAACATAGGCCTTTTCTATTCTCTCAATAGCTATGATATAGGCTGCAGTTCTCATATCCCCATCCCTATTTTCTGCCTTCTCATATACCTTTTCAAAGACTTCCTTCATCTTCTTTTCCAGCTTGGCCAATACTTCCTCCAATTGCCATAACTCTCCGTTTCTATTCTGTAGCCACTCAAAATAGCTGCCAATTACACCCCCTGAATTACATAGGATGTCCGGTATAATTCCCACTCCATTTTTCAACAATATCTCCTCGCCTTCCACATCGGTCGGTCCATTTGCACCTTCCGCTATTAAAAATGCCTTGATCTTAGCTGCGTTCTCAGCTGTGATTTGATTTCCTAAGGCAGCAGGTATACATATATCACAATCCAATTCAAAAAAATGTTCCTTATCTACAGCTTGCGCCAAAGTATAGCCTACAATACTGCCCTTGTTGTCCTGCATATACTGGTACAACTTGGAGACTTCAATACCATCGCTGTTGGTAATACTGCCATAAGCATCCTGCACTCCCACCAGCTTAGCACCTTCATTTTCCAAAAAATGGGCAGTCCAATAACCTACATTCCCAAAACCCTGAACAATAAATCTCTTGTTCTTCAGGTCCACCTTTTTCTTTTCGGCCCAATATTTTATGTTCAGAAAAACACCATAGCCGGTAGCCCTATCCCTACCTTCGGATCCTCCGGAACCCAAGGGTTTTCCAGTTACCACATGCTGATTTTTAGATCTTTCGGCAGGCGATTTTGTAGACATATATGTATCCACGATCCAAGCCATGGTTTGTGCATTTGTATTTACATCCGGGGCAGGTATATCGTGTTCCGGACCTATGTTATCTCCCAATGCATATGTAAATCTTCTGGTAATTCTTTCCAATTCCGCAGTGGAATATTTGGAGGGGTCAATTTGAATCCCTCCCTTTGCGCCACCATAGGGCAGACCTGCCAAAGAGGTTTTCCAGGTCATCCACATGGCAAGGGCTTTTGCCGCATCAATATCAACGGTCGGGTGATAACGAAGTCCACCCTTATACGGTCCTAAAGCGTTATTGTGCTGTACCCGGTATCCCGTAAAAACTTCAACATCCCCATTGTCCATTTTAACAGGGAAATGTATCAGTAATTCATTATTGGTAATACTTAGTATTTTTCTAATATTAGTATTTAGGTTAATAATATCGGCAGCATTATTGAATTGACGCATCACGTTCTCCAACATGCCCTGTTTCGATTCTGTTTTCGACTTTGTAATCATAAATTTTTGTTTAGAATAATCTCACTTCACTTTTAAAAACCAAATGATTTCCGCCAGGAACTACCCTTGAATCGGCTGATTCAAATTCATTGCAGTTCCAAATATGCTTTTTATTTTTTGTAAGTACACATGTTTTGAAATACTCACAACTTGGACATAAACTAGTGCTGTTTCCCATAACCGTGTATTTTAGTAACACATCAAGGGCAACTAGGGTGCCATAAAACCAGAGAGATACTTATATTGTATTCAAATAACTGAAAATCAATAGTTTAATTCGAATCAAATAATACTTTCCCGAATATTAAAATGGGGGATTTTCCTCATATGGGTAATTTTTACCCATCTAAAACAAGGGGTTTATTGGATTTTTTGACGCAGCGTTTTGCGATCGATCTGTAGAATTTCTGCCGCCTTGGATTTGTTATTGTCCGTAGCCTCCAAAACTTTTAAAATGTATTTTTTTTCAACTTCCCTTAATGGCAATAGGTGGTCTTCGGGAAAATCTATCTTGTATTTCAAATTGTCAGGCAAATTGTCGATTTCAATTCTTTTATCGCACATTATTACAGCCCTCTGAATTACGTTTTCCAATTCCCTAATATTACCTGGCCATGGATACCGCATCAAAAGCTCCAAGGCCTCCGGTGTAATAGTGACCAACCTATCTTTATATTCTACACCGTATTTTAAAAGAAATTTGTCCACCAACAAAGGAATATCTTCTTTGCGCTCCCGGAGGGAAGGAACATTGATTTCCACAACGGTCAACCTATAATAAAGGTCTTCCCGGAACAATTTTTTTTGAACTAAGGAGTACAAATTGCTATTGGTGGCCGCAATGACCCGGATGTCTATTTTTTCTATCTTTTGGGAACCCACCTTTACCACTTCCTTTTCCTGCAATGCCCTTAACAATTTGGATTGTACGGACAGTGATGCGTTGCCTATTTCATCTAAAAATAGGGTACCCTTGTCCGCAGCCTGAAAAAAACCGTTGCGGTTTTCATTGGCACCCGTAAAAGCACCCTTGGCATAACCAAAAAGCTCGGCCTCCAAAAGACTTTCCGGAATAGCCCCACAGTTCACCGCAACAAACGGTGCTCTGGAAAATTTTCCCATATAATGTACGGAACGGGCAACCAATTCCTTTCCGGTCCCACTTTCCCCATTTATCAGTACCGTTGCTTTGTTGTCTTTCACCCTATCAATAATATCGGTCACTTTTTTTATGGCCTCGGATCTACCAATAAGCTCGCCATAAGCATCAACATTATTGTTTTTGGAAACTGAATGTACATTGGACCCTGCCTTGCCTGCGGAATTGCCCGTGAATGATTTTAATACCGCCTGTTTTAATTCCTCTTTGGTAAAAGGTTTGACCAAATAATCCAAGGCCCCCGATTTTATAACGCTCATTGCGTCATCTACCGAGGGATAGCCGGTAACCACTAATTTTGGCAACTTGGGATAATGTTCGGAAACATATTTGACCAACTGCAGTCCGTCCACATCCGGCATTTTAAGGTCCGTAATCAAAAGGTCTATTTTGGAATCCTTTAGGATCACCAAAGCCTCCTTAACAGAAACAGCCTTATAGGTGTGGTAATTAAAGGATTGAAGGTGTCTATGGATCAATTCCAATATATTTACATCATCATCTACGATCAATACATTCTCTTTATTAAAACCCATAATCTTAATTTTTCGGAAAATCAACGGTAAATATAGCCCCTTTAGGTTTGTTGGATCTATACTTTATTGTTCCTTTATGACTTTTTACAATACCATGAACTACACTTAACCCCAATCCGGAACCCTCACCAACCGGTTTGGTACTATAAAATGGCTCAAAGATCCTATCACTAATTTTGGGATCTATACCCGGACCTTCATCCGTGATGCTTATTTCAATATTTCTGCCGGTTTCCTTTACGGCTATTTTTATCTTGCCCTTAACTGGGGAAAAATAAATGGCATTGAGCACCAAATTAAAAATTACCTGTGTCAACTGAATTGTATCTACCCGTAGAAAAATGGGTTGGTCACTTAAATTGAGTTCGTGAACAATTTTCTTTTTCTTTAAGCTGGGTTCCATTAAATTAACAGCGTTGGCAATTATAGGGCCTATGTTGACCAATGTCATTTGCTGGGGCATTTCACAGGCAAAGAACATAAGCTTTTTAACCACTTCCCTAGAAAATATAGCACTATTTATAATTTTATCAACATCCTTGGAGGCTTGGGTATCCTGAGTTATCCTAGTTTTCAATAATTCGGCAAATCCTAGGATATTCGCCAAGGGAGTATTTAGTTCATGGGCGATTCCGGCAGTAATCTCACCTAAAATACCTAGGCGGTCGGCCCTCTCCATTTTCCGTTTTATAATTATCTCGTTGTCCTTGATCTGTTTTCTTTCCAAAAGATTACCGACCTCCAAACACACATTTCGAAGCAATTTTTCTTCTTCCTTCAAAAAATCATCTTCGCTATATTTTGGCCTCGGATAGGCCACTTGTATCTCACCTACCTTTTTATTAAAAACCTTTACACTGGACTCCAGGGACACAGGATTATCCGGAAAGTCTGTCGTAACTATATTGTACTGGTCCGATGTGAGTTTCACTTGGGCAGCGTCACTAAAAAGCCAAGCTTTTTGTAAACAATGCATAATTCCCTTTAGGGCGTCTTCAACCTGGTCATAATCGCA
This sequence comes from Arenibacter algicola, assembly GCF_018860365.1. Lineage (GTDB taxonomy): Bacteria > Bacteroidota > Bacteroidia > Flavobacteriales > Flavobacteriaceae > Arenibacter > Arenibacter algicola_B. The sequence goes on along the minus strand of NZ_JAHKPO010000014.1, from coordinate 94,470 downwards.
ATTAACGATTATTGAGGTTACTTCATACAAACAAGTAAGCTCTTTTATACGCTCCTTAAGTTTTTCTTCCGCTGTAATCATATGCATATTAATCCATTTTAATTTTCGCGAGATATTTAATAGGATATCAAATTTAAAAGCTCCTGTGCGAATCTTGCTTTGGGCAAATAATTGTTTTCCAAATTTTTCGCAAAGGGAATGGGGGTTTCCAAACTGGCAACCCGTTTTACGGGTGCATCCAAGTACTCAAAACAGTTCTCCACCACCAAGGCGGAAATGTCACTGCCCACTCCCCCAAACAAACTATCCTCCTGTAAGATAATAAGTTTCCCTGTTTTTTTTACAGAGGCATAAATTGCATCCATGTCCATGGGTTGCAACGTCCTTACATCAATCATATCGGCCTTTATATCCGGATTATCATTTAGTGCCTCCAAGGCCCAATGTACACCCAAACCATAGGAAACTACAGTAATATCCGTGCCCTCCCTCATTAGGGACGCCTTGCCGAATGGCAAAGTATAATAATCCTCGGGCACGTCTTGGTAAATATTCCTGTAAAGCCCTTTGTGTTCAAAAAACAATACCGGATTGGGATCATTTATGGCAGTGGCCAAAAGACCTTTCGCATCATATGGGAAGGCCGGATAAACCACTTTTAACCCCGGAGTTTTTGTAAACCAGGCCTCGTTGGTCTGTGAATGAAAAGGTCCTGCCCCCATCCCTGCCCCACAGGGCATCCTTATTACAACATCTGCATGCTCTCCCCAACGGTAATGCACCTTGGCCAAATAGTTTACAACGGGGTTAAATCCAGTACTTACAAAATCCGCAAACTGCATTTCCACTACCGATTTTATTCCGTTTATAGAAAGGCCCATTGCAGCAGAAACTACTGCCGACTCACATATAGGGGTATTTCTGACCCGGTCTTTCCCAAAGGCTTCCACAAAACCCTCGGTAATCTTGAATACTCCGCCATAATCTGCAATATCCTGCCCCATTACCACCAAGTTTTTATGCCTTTCCATAGACTGTTTTAAACCCTGGGAAACCGCATCGACCAACCTAATATTTTTGGTTATGGAATTATGGTTAATTTGCTGATAATCAAAATCTTTATAAACATCCTTTAATTCCTTTGTTTCATCTACTTCTACCTCATTCTCCGCAAAGGCCTTTTTAAGATCGTAGTCAATTTCAGCATATATTTCATTTTTAAAGGTCTCTATCAAATGGGGTGAAAGAATCTTTTCCTCCAAAAGAAAGTTTTCAAAATTCACAATGGGATCCTTTTCCTCCCAGGTGTCCAATAATTGTTGTGGGACATATTTGGTACCACTGGCCTCCTCATGGCCACGCATCCTGAAGGTTTTAAATTCCAACAATACAGGCCTAGGATTTTTCCGCATACTCTGACAAATAAAATCGACCTGGGAATACACTTCCAAAATATTGTTGCCCTCCAAAATATGCGATTCCATTCCATAACCTATTCCCTTATCCGCCAAATTTTCACATCTGTATTGCTCATTGGTTGGGGTAGACAAGCCATAACCGTTGTTCTCGATACAAAACAGAACAGGCAAATTCCATACCGCAGCGAGATTTAAGGCCTCATGGAAATCGCCCTCACTGGTACCCCCCTCTCCCGTAAAGACAGCAGTTACCTTATTATTCTGTTTCAGAAGGTCTGCAAGTGCTATTCCATCGGCCACCCCCAATTGGGGGCCTAAGTGGGAAATCATCCCTACAATTTTATATTCTTGGGTTCCAAAGTGAAAACTTCTGTCCCTACCATTGGTAAAGCCGCTGCCTTTACCCTGCCATTGGGAGAAAAGCCGGTGCAATGGTATATTTCTAGAGGTAAAAACACCTAGATTGCGGTGCATGGGCAAAATGTATTCATCTGGCCTTAAGGCACTGGTAACCCCTACCGCTATTGCCTCCTGTCCTATGCCGCTAAACCATTTGGTTATTTTTCCCTGACGTAGGAGAATCAACATTTTCTCCTCTATCAAACGTGGTTTTAGCATCCGTTGATAAAGTTTCAATTGCATGGCCTTATCAACACTATCTCCTTTATATTGCATGTTATGTTTTTATTCTTTTTGGCTTAAATAATTTATAAATGTAACAAAACGGAAAAACAAAGTCGAATAATATTTCAAGAAGATTGGCCATATTTATTAACTTTGATTTTATTAATAATTATGATGATGACTGCAATACCAAGTGTAAATCTTGAAGATTTTATATCCGACGATAACAAAAGAAAAGAAAAATTCATTAAAGAGATAGGAAGTGCCTTCGAGAATATTGGATTCGTAGCATTAAGTGGTCATTTTTTGTCCGAAAAATTAGTGGATGATCTCTATTCTGAAATCAAAAATTTTTTTAACCTACCACAAGAAGTCAAGGATAAATATGAAATTCCTGGGATAGGGGGACAAAGGGGATATACTTCTTTTGGAAAAGAACATGCCAAGGGCAAAAAGGAAGGCGATCTAAAGGAATTTTGGCATTTTGGACAGTATGTGGAAAATAATCCGAAATTGGAAAAGGAATATCCTGCCAATGTAGAGGTCCAAGAATTGGTCAATTTTAATGCTACCGGTAAGGAAACCTATAAAATGTTGGAAAAAACGGCAAAATTTGTTTTGCGAGCACTTGCCCTTCATTTGGACCTTGAGGAAACCTATTTTGACGATTATATTAAAAATGGAAATTCCATTTTAAGGCCAATACATTATCCCCCTATTCAACAAGAACCTAAAAATGCCGTTAGGGCTGCGGCCCATGGGGATATTAATTTAATTACCCTATTAATGGGAGCACATGGAAAGGGACTTCAGGTAATGAACCACGACGGGGAGTGGGTAGATGCAATTGCCCAGCCGGATCAATTGATGATCAACGTAGGGGATATGTTATCACGTTTAACCAACAATAAATTAAAATCCACCATACACCAAGTGGTTAATCCCCCCAAGGAACTATGGGGTACCTCCAGGTATTCCGTACCGTTTTTTATGCATCCCATTAGCGAAATGCCTTTAAATTGTTTAGAGAATTGTGTTGATAAGGACCATCCAAAACAATTTGAAGATATTACCGCTGGAGAGTTTTTGCATGAAAGACTGATCGACTTAGGCTTAATTGCGAAGTAGATCAGAATTGGTTCAAGCTTAATTATTGCCTATGGAATTGAACAATCTTTAGTATTAACAATTTAACCCTGGACACTATGAAAAAAGTAATTTCACCAATTGTATTATTGGCGGTTTTAGCATTTGGAGTAGTTAAATCTACACTTACAGATGCCGAAAGGGAATTTGCCGTAAAGGAAATGACAAAATCCCATGATCATTTTTTAAACACATTGGAGGGCTTAAATGAAGCGCAACTCAATTACAAGGTAACGGATGATTCTTGGTCCATTGCGGAATGTGCAGAGCATATAGCAATTTCTGAAAACATGATCTTTGGTATGCTTCAAGGTACTTTGGCCAAGGAGCCAGACCCTTCCAATCGCTCAGAAGTAAAAGTTTCTGATGAAGGACTAATAGCCATGATAGAAGACCGCAGCAACAGAGTAAAAACTAGTGAGGCTTTTGAACCATCTGGGAAATATGGCAGTTTTGAGGAAATGGTAGAGGAATTTAAATCCAAGAGAAAAGAACATATAGAATATGTTAAAAGCACACAGGATGACCTACGAAACCATAACCAACAACTTCCTTTTGGAACCGTTGATGCCTATCAAATACTTTTGTTTATGTCCGGCCATACGGAAAGGCATATAAAACAAATGGAGGAAGTAATGGACGACGAGGACTTTCCAATGGATTAATTAACACCCAAATCAAAATGACCCATTCCAACCAAAATCCCAATTTATGAAGGATGGGTTTTGATTTTGGCGCTGATATACTATTTTAGCATAATTTTAAAATTTACAATGGACTTAAAGGATCAATTGAAGAATCTATTTCCGGATCATAAACCAACGGAGGAAGAGCCGAAAAAAGATGTTGAAAATGAAATTTGGTTGCAGGAAGAACCTATTATATGCAAATATGAAAAAAGAAAGGGAAAACCAACAACCATTTTAGAAGGGTATACCGGAGCCGACGAAGATTTTAAAAAATTGGCCAAGGAGCTTAAGACCAAACTTAGCGTAGGCGGAAGTTTTAAGGACGATTCTATAATCATTCAAGGAGATTATAGAGATAAAATAATGAAAATATTACAGGAAAAAGGATTTAAAGTAAAACGCGTTGGAGGTTAGATTTTTGTTAATTATTTTTTGATATTAAGATAAAACACTACATTTATTAGCCACAACCTAAACCACCATTACAATGAGTTCCCAATTACACATAACAAACGGTGATATACTCACCAACAAATTAAGCACCCTTAAATTGGAAGGGGATATTATTACCTGGCGCGAAATGTTATGTGAAGGTAAGACCGAAACCAATGTTGGCAGCGAATCATTTTGGAAAACCAGGTTCGAATTTTTGAATAAAAACTACAAGGTTTCCAAATCGTGGTTTATTGATAAAACTTTAAAAGAATACCGCACCCTTTGTAATCACAAACAGGAAGATCGTATCGTACTTTGGTTCGATTTCGACCTTTTTGATCAGGTTAATATGTTAGCGGTGATAAGTTGGTTAAAGACCCATAGGCCTTATGCCGAAATTTCCTTGGTATCCAGTGAAGAAGAAGAGAATTCCATTAATATATTAGGGCTAGGAGAATTAACAGATGAACAACTACGCAAATTATACACTAATCGCACTCTTTTAACGCAGGACGATATAGAATACGCCGATTATGTTTGGCAGTTGTACTGTAGTGACAACCCTATTAGATTAGAGAACCTTAAGGATTTTGACAGTTTTCAATTCTCACACCTTTCCGGTGCTATTGAAGCCCATTTAATGCGTTTCCCAACCATTAGAAATGGTCTCAATGAAGTGGAAAATAATATTTTACGCTTGGCACGCAGCGCCAAACCAAAGACTAAGATAGAATTACTGAACACGGTTTTAAGAAATCAGGGGCGTTATGGTTTTGGTGATACCCAATACGAGCGGGTAATAACCAAGCTAAAACCTCTTTTTACCAATTTCAGCCCTGTTAAACTTTCAAAAAAAGGTATGGAAATCCTGGAAGGAAAAACCAGTTATTATTCCTGTATCCAAGAAAATGATGCCTATTTGGGCGGAGCATTAAAATATAATTTCCTTTATAACTCTGAAACGAACCGCATACTAAAATTGTAAAATGAAAATTGGTTCTTCAGAGCTAATCCTAAACGCAGACCATAGCGTATACCATCTTAATTTATTTCCTCAAGACCTAGCAGATACCGTAATCACCGTTGGAGACCCCGATAGGGTAAAGCGCGTTTCCCAGTATTTTGATAAGATCGACTTAAAAAAAGGAAAGCGGGAATTCCTAACCCATACCGGATGGCTGAACAATAAGCGCATTTCGGTAATTTCTACAGGTATCGGCACAGACAATATAGACATCGTCCTCAATGAGCTGGATGCCTTGGTCAATATTGATTTTGAAACTAGGACTATAAAAAAAGATAAAACCCGCTTGGATATTATTCGGATAGGCACTTCCGGAGCCATTCAGCCCAATATTCCCTTAGATTCTTTTTTGTTGAGCGAATACGCCATTGGCCTGGATAGTCTTTTGCACTTTTACAACAGTGCCCATATTCAACACCCGGAGATTCAGCAAGCATTTTTAAAACACACCAATTGGCTAAAAGATAAGTCCAACCCCTATGTTGTAGAATACGACAAAACTTTGGGAGCCCAGTTCATCTCGGACAAAATGCAACTTGGATTTACCGCTACCAATGTTGGGTTCTATGGTCCCCAGGGTAGAATTTTACGTTTAAAATTGGAAGATGAAAATATGAATGCCAAACTAGCCAGTTTTAATTATAATGATAAGCGTATCACCAATCTGGAAATGGAAACCTCCGGAATTTATGGCTTGGCAAAGTTATTGGGACACAGGGCTGTTTCCTTAAACTGTATTGTGGCAAACAGGCCCAATGGACAGTTTTCATCAAGACCGGATTTGGCGATAGACGAACTTATTAAATATGCCTTGGACAAGATAGCTTAAAGTTTTAACAGCCAAAAAGATAAACAACTGACTATAAGTGCTTTGATATGTGTTATTTAGAAGAAAAGTTAAAAACAATAATCCTACCCGCACTCTTAATTAGTTGGCAAACCAGATAAAAACAATTGATTTGAAAAATGTAAATATCATAGGTGTTCCCGAACACTTTAATTTTCCCTGGCAATTAGCTATAGAAGAAGGGGCTTTTGAAGCTAGGGGCATAAACTTGCAATGGAAAGATATTCCCGAAGGAACCGGTAAAATGGCACAATTATTAAAGGAAAATGAAACCGATCTGGCCATTATCCTTACCGAAGGGATTGCAAAAAGTATTAGCGAAGGGAATCCTTCAAAAATTGTTCAGGAATACATAGCTACTCCCCTCTTATGGGGTATTCACGTAGCTGCCAAAAGCAATTACAAGACCTTGGCCGATATAAAAAACAAAACCGCGGCCATAAGCCGATATGGCAGTGGCAGCCATTTGATGGCCTACGTAAATGCCCAAAAAGAGGGTTGGGACACTAAGGATCTAAAATTTGAGGTAATCAATAATCTAGATGGTGCGGTGGCCTCTTTAACAGAAGGTAGGTCGGATTATTTTATGTGGGAAAGATTCACCACAAAACCATTGGTGGACCAAGGCATATTTAGAAGAATTACAGATTGCCCCACCCCATGGCCTTGCTTTGTTATTGCCGCCACGGATAAATTTATAACTGAAAATCCCGGAACCTTGGGCCATATACTGGAAATCATCAACATATATACCTCCGATTTTAAACGGATTCCCAGCATAGATCGTACTTTGGCCAATACTTACAACCAGCAGTTGGAAGATATCAAGCATTGGCTATCCCTAACGGAATGGGGGCAAAATAATATCAGCAAAAAGAATTTGGAATTGGTACAAAATACCTTAAAGGACTTAAAGCTTATTGAGAGGATAATGCCTAGTACAGAGATAATTTACTAGAATAGTTTACGTAAACTCAGTATTTTTCGATTTACATCCTAGCTAACCTCTAGTCGTAAAAATAAGACTGAATTATGCTTCTAAAGTTTATATCGGACAAAGGTTTGTGTAGGCACTCTTTGACTTGGGGATTGGACAAGGCCTTATTGGTCACTTCTTCGCATCCATTTGCAGTTAATACGGCTATAACTATCTTTTCTTTTTCTTCTTGTCTAAAAAGGATATTAAAGGCCTCCAAAAATTGCCATCCATCCATTACTGGCATTTCAATATCCAGAATCAACAAAAAACTTCCCTTATCTATATCATTAATATTTTTCTCTATAAAATCCAGGGCTCTATGTCCGTCCGTAACTGTATCAATTTCCAGGTCAGGAATAAGTTTTTTTAAAAATAGTTTATTCAGCATATTGGTTGTTCCGTCGTCATCAACCAACAATACCCATTTCAATCTAGTAGAATTCATTAACCTATTAATATTTAATATCACAAATGCAAGTGTAAGTTTTATAATACAGATTCAAAAAAAGTACAAATATAGATTTAGTTAATAGTACATTTTCGCTTTTGGACAAAAAAGTAACATAAATGTTCTTTCATTAGCAGGAATTAAGCAAAAAAATGAATCGTATAAATACTTTATAGCCGAAGAACAGTTCTGTATTAAAACTGCCTCAACAAAATTCCTATTACCATTTAATTGCCTGCTTTCCATTTTCCAATAATATTTTATTCGTTTTACTAAAATGCTTGTTACCAAACCAATACCCCCTATTGGCACTTAAAGGGGACGGATGTCCGGAAGTTAAAATACAATGCTTTTTGGCATTGATCAACTTAGCCTTCTTCTTTGCAAAACCACCCCATAACAAAAATATCAAGCCCTCTTTTTCTTCTGATAGTTTTTGAATAACAGTATCCGTAAAGGTCTCCCATCCATTATTCTGGTGACTGCCAGCTTCACTTGCCCGTACCGTTAAGGTAGCGTTCAGCAAAAGAACCCCTTGGTCTGCCCAATGTTCCAAATTTCCATCTTCCGGATAGGCCGTCCCCAAATCTGATGCTATTTCCTTAAATATATTCACCAATGAGGGTGGGTGTGCTACGCCCGCGTTTACGGAAAAACAAAGGCCATTGGCCTGATTTGGTCCGTGATATGGATCCTGACCTATAATAACCACCTTCGTTTCCTCCCAGTGACAATGGTTGAAAGCGGCAAAAATATTACGCTCCTCAGGATAGCACGTCTGCTTGGCATATTCCTGTTGAACAAATGCCGTAAGAGCTTCAAAATAAGGTTTTTTAAACTCTTCAAGCAGAAGCCTGCGCCAACTGTCATGCACATTAAAGGTCACTTATAATTTCATTTTATAATTGTTAAACAAAGAATTGATACCTTTTTGCAAGGAATAACTTCAAAAATAGCTAAAAAATAAAAATAATTTTCATTAAATAGCTCCAAGCTAAAAAAATATAGCAGTAGTTAAACTTGCTTACCTTTGCAATTAGGCACAAAAAAATTATAACCCTGTAAATAAACCTTTTTCAGTTTTTATAGTCCTATAATAGAACTTAAGTCCAAAATGTTGATTGCGGAAGAAACTTTAGTAATACAATTAAAGCAAAAGGACCATCAGGCCAAGGCTTTTGAAATACTTGTAAACACTTACAAGGAGCGCCTGTATTGGCATATAAGAAGAATTGTATTAAACCACGATGATACAGATGATGTGTTGCAAAATACCTTTATAAAAGTTTTTAGAAATATCGATGGCTTTAAGGGTGATAGTAAATTATACTCCTGGATGTACAGGATAGCCACCAACGAGGCCTTGTCATTTTTAAAATCCAAATCGCAAAAACTTAAGATCAATAACGAGAATTTAATGACTAAGGCAGTAGAAGATTTGAGGGCCGATGTATATTTTGAAGGGGATGAAATTCAACTAAAATTACAAATGGCCATTGCAACGCTTCCTGAAAAACAAAAATTAATTTTTAATATGAAATATTTTCAGGAGATGAAGTATGAAGAGATTTCAGAAATTTTAGAGACCTCCGTAGGTGGATTAAAAGCCTCCTATCATTTGGCATCAAAAAAGATCGAAGCTTTTTTGAAAGAAAATTAAACCTTTTATATTGTTCAAGGTCAAACTATTGAAATGGATAAATTAAATAAAAATAACAGCTTCAAGGTTCCGGATGGGTATTTGGATACCCTTTCCAGCGATATCTTTAAAAAGATAGCAAAGGAAGATATTTCTATGCCTCCAAATGAAGGGTTCAAAGTTCCGGAAGGTTATTTTGATACTTTAAACGCTAAGCTTCTGGGGCAACTGGAAAACACCCCGGTTGAGCCTAAGGTAATCCCTTTAAAATCCTATAAAAAACACTATTATACTGCCGCTTCCGTAGCTGCCGTAGTATTGCTGTTCATTTTGGTTCAATTTAATAGGGATAAAACACCATCCTATTCGGATTTAGCCAATTCGGACATAGAACATTATTTTGAATTTAACGATTTGGAACTTTCTTCCTATGATTTGGCGGAAATACTTCCAATCCATGATTTGGACCTAAACGATATACTGGAAAGTAGACTGGATAATGATAATATCATAGATTATCTGGATTCCCATATTGAAGATTTTGAAGAATTAAATATGCACAATGATGATTAAAAAAATAAATATACTTGCTTCCCTGTTATTCCTTGCAGCTACCCTATCATTAAGCTCACAGGAAAAGCAGGATTGGGATAAAATAAAGTCCCTAAAAATAGCTTTCATTACAGAAAGATTGGACCTCACCCCAAAAGAGGCCCAAAGTTTTTGGCCTATTTACAACGAGCATCAATCCAAAAGAGAAGGTTTGTTAAGGGAGGAGCGCTTTGAAATAGGTTCCGAGATAAAAAATCTGGATACCCTATCGGATGCACGGGCCGGCGAACTTCTGGCCCGTATGCAAAAATTGGAGGAAGAAAAATATAATGTGGAAAAATCCTATATCGAAAAAATATCCAAGACAATTTCGGCCAAGAAGACCATTCTGTTGATGCGTTCGGAAGAGGATTTTAAACGTCAGCTAATCAAACAATATAGACAGAGAAAGGGTGGCCAGTAATTTTCAAGAATTAAAGCCATAGAGCATTAATTAAAGTACTCTAATTCTGCAGCTCCCTGGACATCTCAGTGAAAAATAAGTTTCGCAATCCTGCCCTTTCCTGCGGCATATGCAGTAGTGTCGTTCATAAACCTAAGGGTATAAAAGGATTCATCGGAAAGTTGTTTCCAATTTTCACCAGTGTCATGGGAATAAGCAATACCCTCAAAGCCGATGGCAATTAAGGACTTACCCATGGAATTTGGCACAAACTGCACACAGCTTCTAAAATTCGGAAGTTTACCATTGGCGATCAATTTCCATGTTTTGCCACCGTCCGTAGTTATTGCCTTGTTGCCTTTATTTATTGCCGGGTCGGTATAATCACCTCCAAAGACAACGCCCAGGTTTTCGTCATAAAAATCAATGGAAAAGATACCTTGGGTAGTTTCTTCACTAATTATTGGCGTTTTCACAACTTCCCAAGTAAACCCCTTATCGCCGGTATAATATACATTTCCATGTGTAGTTGCTATCCAAGCCATATTATCCAACACTTTTATGTTGGTATTACTGGCCGCAAAGGCACCTTCGCCGGCTTCAGACTTTGGCAAAGAAGAACATGGTAGCTTATTCCAGGTATTACCGCCATCCCTAGTAATGATTATGGACAGACAGCCATCCATACTGTCCCCCACCGCTATTCCCTCTTGATCGTTCCAAAAGGTCATGGCATCATAGAATACCTTCTCATCCTCTTCCTTGTATACCAATTCCATATTGCCCTTGTCGCCAGTCTTGTACAACAAGGCCGGATTAGCTATCGAAAGCATAAAGAAATCGGTGGAATTTTGTGCTACGGCCCTAAATTCCGGAAGTATACTGTCATATTTTTGAGTATTTACCCTCACTTTGTTGGTCCTAAGGTCTACCAAACCAAATGCGCCTTTGTTGGCAGCAAATGCCATATTGCCGCCGTCCATAATTTCGATTGCCCTAAAGCTCAACGAATCGGTATAAATGGTTTCTATTTTTACAGAGTTAAACGTTCTCTTTTCGTCCATTTCGGAACACGAGGCCAAAATAAAAAGAATGAGAAACACCAAATAATTGCGCATGCTTATAATTTTCCCCAAAAATAAGAGGAATAGGTTCTAATACAATACCTTTGCAATCTTAATTTTTAAAAATGCGATTACATAGAAATCTAGTGTTTGCGGTTGTTGATGCGTTGAATTATATATTTAATGAAGGTGAATATGCAGATAAGGTAGTAGAAAAAGTATTAAAATATGACAAGCGATGGGGTGCCCGGGACAGAGGTTTTATTGCAGAAACCACCTATGAAATGGTACGCTGGAAGCGATTGTACGCGGAAATAGCCGAAGTAAAGGCCCCATATAGCAGACAAAACCTATTTAGAATGTTCGCTGTTTGGGCCGTTCTTAAAGGCATAAAACTACCGGACTGGAAACAAATAGAACCTACTCCGGAAAGAAGGATCAAGGGAAAATTCGACGAACTCTCCAAAATAAGAAAATACAGGGAGTCTGTACCGGATTGGATGGACGAGTTATGCGCAAAAGCTTTGGGCGAGGCCCTGTGGACCAAAGAAATTAAGGCCCTAAATGAGCAGGCTGAAGTAATTTTAAGGGTGAACACCTTAAAAACAACCAAGGATAATTTAAGCAGTGTTCTCCACGAAGCCGGAGTTGAAACGGAATCCATAAAAGGGTATCCCGATGCTTTAAGGCTAAAGGAACGTTCCAATGTGTTTATTACCGAAGCCTTTAAGAATGGTTGGTTCGAGGTTCAGGATGCCTCTTCCCAATTGGTAGCTCCATTTTTGGACGTTAAACCTGGTCAACGCGTAGTTGATACCTGCGCAGGAGCTGGGGGAAAAACACTTCATTTGGCAGCACTAATGGAAAATAAAGGTCAACTGATCGCATTGGATATTTATGGCAACAAACTAAAAGAATTAAAAAGAAGGGCAAAGCGCGATGGAGCCCACAATGTGGAGACCAGAGCCATAGATACCACCAAGGTAATTAAAAAGCTATACGATACAGCAGATAGGGTACTAATAGATGCTCCCTGTACCGGATTGGGCGTCTTAAAAAGAAACCCCGATGCCAAGTGGAAATTACAACCCGATTTCTTGGAAAAAATAATGGTAACCCAACAACAAATCCTTCAGGATTACAGTAGAATAGTTAAACCCGGAGGGAAATTGGTCTATGCCACCTGTTCCATATTGCCACAAGAAAATATTCAGCAAGTAAAAAAATTCCTCGGCTCGGAGGCTGGTAAGGACTTTAGTCTTATCAAGGATAGTAATATTTACGCATGCAAAACTGGATTTGACGGATTCTACATGGCCCTTTTGGAAAAAAAACCTGCTTCGAAAATAAAAAATGATTAAAAAAAAAAGAGGCTGTCCATAAACATGGACAGCCTCTTTTTAAGTTCTGGTTCCTAAAGTCCTATTCTAACACTGGGTGCGCTTAGCCCAACTCCCGTGCGGATAGTTGTTCCACTGGAATAGCTTCTATAGCGATAGGGTTCGTTATGGTAATAGTAGAAACTGGCATGGGTTTGGTAATGATCACTATGGTGGCAATGATTATCACAATGACTGCGGTGTTCCGCATAGGCATCCCGCTTACCTTTCATATACGCTTTGTAAGCCTTTTTATCCCTCTTTTTCAATTGTCTTTCATAATCCTCCTGTGATTCCCAGAATTCCTCCTCCTCTTCTTCTGCCAATTCCTGTGATTGCTCAAATTGCGCATCCTCCCTGGCTCTTTGCTCATAATAAGTAAGCTTTTCCTGTTCGGTGGATTCCTTTTCCTGGGCCATAGATCCTACAAAAGAAAAAAGTAAGATCGATAAACTTAAAAATTGTAATCTTTTCATAATTTGATTGTTTTATTTAAACCGTGATTTTTAACCCTGTTTGTATATAAAACAATCAAACTTAAATTTACCCTACTTCACTTCGCAATAAATTAGTTTTTAAAAGACCTCTTTCTTGGATTTTATGGTCAGCACATCCGGATGCATCAACGATTCTGCCAAACTGCTAGTCTTTGTCAACTCATACTTGAAATAGAATTTCATGGTATGGATTTTACTGTCGTAGAATGCCTTGGAACGAGTTTGCTCCCCATCCTGTATATTTCGTTGTGCATGTAACGCAATATCGAGCCATAACCAGCCTATCACAACATGACTTAAAAATTCCATAAACAAATTGGCATCGGACAAATAGCGTTCGTAGTTCCCCTTTTTGGCAAAAGGCATTAAAAAATCCAAAACTTTCCTTGTCAACTTAATCTTATCGCCCAATATCTTGGCCGAAGAACGCAAGTCATCAAACTCCATTGCTGCGGTTATGGTATGCAATACTTCAGTTAACAATAATTCCAAAGCTTTGCCATGCTCCATAGGGACCTTACGCCCCAATAAATCTTGGGATTGTATACCCGTGGTACCCTCGTATATACTAAATATCCTAATATCTCGGTAGTATTGCTGAAGAATAAAATCGGAACAGAATCCATATCCGCCCAACACCTGCATACCATTGCTCACAGATATAGTACCCGCCTCTGTGGGATAGGTCTTTACAATAGGAATGATCATTTCCAATAATAGACCATACTTTTCCTTGGTTTCAGAATTTTTGGTGGATTGTATAATATCATAATACTTGGCAGCCAATAGCACCAAACTTAATGAACCCTCTGCAATCGCTTTTTGTAACAAAAGCATGCGCCTTACATCTGGATGCTCAATTATTAGGCAGGGTTTTTCATCGGGATCTTTTTTTCCGTCACTGGAAAGCTTTCGTCCCTGGGGTCGCTCATTGGCATACTCCAATGAGGCTTGGTAGGCCGCCATACTTATGGCGGCACCCCCACGCCCTACACTTATCCTAGCGCTGTTCATCATTAAGAACATATATTTAAGTCCCTTATGTGCCTCACCTACCAGCCAGCCATGGCAATCGTCCTTGTCACCAAATCCTAGATGGGTCGTAGCATATCCCCGTTGACCCATTTTCTGAAAATCGGCCACGGTCATCACATCGTTATTTGCTAAACTTCCACCCTTATCCATCCTAAGCTTAGGCACCACAAATAAGGATATACCCTTGGTTCCAGACGGGGCACCTTCTATTCTGGCCAACAATAGATGGACTACATTTTCAGCATATTGATGATCGCCGCCCGATATAAATATTTTTTGTCCGGATATCTTATAATGTCCTTCCTGTGTAGGGGTTGCCTTGGTGGTTATATCCGATAAGGAACTACCTGCCTGGGGTTCTGTAAGGCACATGGTACCTCCCCATGCACCGGATAACATTTTTGGAACATAGGTTTTTTTGAGATCTTCATTGGCAAAATGAACAATCAACTCCGCAGCCCCTTGGGTCAATCCAGCATACCCCGGCAAATGATTGTTGGCGGCCTCCTGAATATAGGCCGAAGCAGTATGGATTATAAATGGCAACTGCATTCCTCCGTCCCCATAATCAAAAGGACCGGAAATGATTCCCATTTCCCCACCCTTCTTCATCATTACATCAACCTGCTTATGCACCATAATGGTTCCATTTTTATACATGGCCGGCGTTTCATCCATCTCTTTGAAATAGGGAAATAATTCACGGTCGGAAAATTCCTTGATAGCATTTAAAAACATATCCAAGGAATCCTTGTCATAATCTTGAAACCGTTCTGCCGATAGCAAACTCTCTACCTCGTGTACCTGATATAACAAAAATTTTAATGTTGCGATATCTACATATTCCTTAGCCATGGTATTTATATATTTAGTGTTTATTGGTATTACCTTCCTAAGATACAATTTACTCTTCTAATAGAGGCCCCTATAAAAAAATGAAGTTATTCGAGAAATATGGGCGCTAAAAAAACTGGAATCTACTATTCTCCTTTCCCATCCCTAAAAGCAATCATAAGTTTCATACCTTTAATTTTTTATCGATTTTAAGAAAAAAATGAACAACGAGCAGTCGGCCATAAGGACCACTTATTTCAGTATAGCTGGAAATATTGTTTTGGCAGTAATTAAAGGTCTGGCAGGTTTTTTTGGCAATTCCTACGCTTTAATAGCCGATGCCATTGAATCCACAACCGACATTTTTTCCTCCCTCTTGGTACTATTTGGACTTAAATATGCAAAAAGACCGGCAGACGAAAATCACCCCTACGGTCATGGCAAGATTGAACCCTTAATTACTTTTTTGGTAGTAGGGTTTTTAATTACCTCGGCTACGATTATAGCCTATGAAAGCATTATGAACATTTTAACCCCTCACAAATCGCCCAAATCCTGGACACTATTGGTCCTTGGGGTCATTATTTTGTGGAAGGAAATTTCATATAGGGTGGTCTTAAAAAAAAGCATCCAAACCAACAGTTCTTCCCTTAAGGCAGATGCATGGCATCATAGAAGCGATGCCATCACCTCTATTATGGCATTCATAGGAATATCCATTGCCTTGATCCTTGGCAAAGGTTATGAAACGGCCGATGATTGGGCTGCCTTGGCGGCCTCATTTTTTATTTTCTATAATGGATATCTGATCTTTAGACCTGCCCTTGGGGAAATAATGGATGAACATTTATATGATGACCTCATAGATGAAATTCGTGAAGTTTCCTCAACCGTCGATGGTATATTGGGAACTGAAAAATGTTTTATCCGAAAGGCAGGTACAAAATATCATATCGACCTTCATGCCCAAGTAAACGGCAGTATTAGTGTAAAAGAAGGGCATGACCTGTCCCATAAGCTCAAGGACAGGCTCCGCAGGGATATTCCCAATATTGGGCATGTATTGATTCATATAGAACCAAAATAAATACCAGAGGAGGCTACGTTCTAAAATAGACCTCATACAGAAATTAACAATTGTTGTCCAAAACTGTTAACTATTCTAATGAAAAATTACACATTAAAACCGTAAATTTGCACCTTTCTCAACCTTACAATTTACATATTAGATGATTCATTTCTTCGGAGACCTTAGCACTAAGATATTTGCGGTACAAACCAAAAACGACCTGACCCAGGAAGATAGCGTAAAACTTACGTGGTTGTTTGGCAACCAACCTAAGTTAACCGCGGCGTCATTGGACGCCTTTTTTGTTGGCCCCAGGGCAGCCATGATTACCCCATGGAGCACTAATGCTACAGAGATAACCCAAAATATGGGGATCTCGGGTATTATTAGAATTGAGGAGTTTACTGCAGTAGACCAAGATGAAAAAGGGTTCGACCCTATGCTTTCCCAAAAATATAGTGGCCTTTCGCAAGATATTTTTAAGGTTGATGTAATGCCCGCCCCTATTCTGGAAATAGTAGATATTGCCCAATATAATGAACAGGAAGGATTGGCTCTTAGTGAGGAAGAAGTTGTCTATCTAGAGCAAGTCTCCGAAAAAATTGGCCGTAAACTCACAGATTCCGAGGTGTTTGGCTTTAGTCAAGTGAATTCTGAACATTGTAGGCATAAAATTTTTAATGGGACCTTTGTTATAGACGGAGTAGAAAAGCCGTCATCACTTTTTAAGCTTATCAAAAAAACATCGCAGGAACATCCTGGGGATATAGTCTCCGCTTATAAAGATAACGTGGCCTTTCTAAAAGGCCCCAAGGTGGTGCAATTTGCCCCCATAAGTGCTGACAAGCCAGATTTCTACCAAGAAAAACCTTTTGAATCGGTTATTTCCCTAAAGGCTGAAACCCATAACTTCCCAACCACTGTAGAACCTTTTAATGGGGCTGCCACAGGGGCTGGAGGTGAAATTAGGGACCGTTTGGCAGGAGGCAAAGGTTCTTTGCCTTTGGCAGGAACTGCGGTTTATATGACCGCCTATTCCCGCTTGGAAGAAAACAGACCTTGGGAAAAAGGAATGCCAGAAAGGAATTGGTTGTACCAGACCCCAATGGATATTTTAATAAAAGCATCCAATGGTGCTTCCGATTTTGGAAATAAATTTGGTCAACCTTTAATTGCTGGATCCGTACTTACTTTTGAACATGATGAGGCCACTGAACCATCAGCAACAGGACTGGACAGAAAATTAGGGTATGACAAAGTAATTATGCAGGCCGGGGGTATTGGTTATGGCAAGGCGGAACAGGCTTTAAAAGACATCCCTAAAACAGGTGATAAAATTGTAATCCTAGGAGGCGACAACTATCGCATTGGGATGGGTGGTGCGGCAGTATCCAGTGCAGATACGGGAGAATTTGGGGCTACTATAGAACTCAACGCCATCCAGCGTTCCAATCCCGAGATGCAAAAAAGGGCTGCGAATGCCATAAGAGGAATGGTAGAGAGCGACCATAACCCTATTGTTTCCATACACGATCACGGTGCAGGCGGACACTTAAATTGTCTCTCTGAACTGGTCGAGGAGACGGGAGGAAAAATAGATATGGACAAACTCCCCATCGGAGATCCTACCCTATCGGCAAAAGAAACTATCGGGAACGAATCCCAAGAGAGAATGGGACTGGTAATCGGGAAAAAGGATGTTGATATGTTGCACCGAATCGCGGATCGGGAACGTTCGCCCATGTATGAGGTTGGTGATGTTACAGGAGACAAGCGTTTTACCTTCAAATCGGCCACAACGGGAGAAAGTCCAATGGACTTGGAACTATCGGATATGTTTGGGAGCTCTCCCAAAACTGTAATGAACGATTCCACAATAACAAGAAAATATACGGCCCCGTCCTATTCCTTGGAACACTTCCACGATTATTTGGATCAAGTACTGCAATTGGAAGCTGTTGCCTCCAAAGACTGGCTTACTAACAAGGTAGACCGTTGTGTAGGTGGCAAGGTGGCCAAACAACAATGTGCAGGTCCTTTGCAGTTACCCTTGAACAATTGTGGTGTTATGGCATTGGACTATAAAGGAAAGGAAGGAATAGCCACTTCTATTGGCCACTCCCCTATTTCAGGATTGATCGACCCCTCAGCTGGAAGCAAAAACAGTATAGCAGAAGCATTGACCAATATTGTTTGGGCACCTTTAAAAGACGGTTTGGACTCGGTTTCACTTTCCGCCAACTGGATGTGGCCCTGCAAAAATCCCGGGGAGGACGCAAGGCTATATGAAGCTGTTCAGGCCATTTCGGATTTTGCCATCGGCCTGGGAATCAATGTCCCTACCGGTAAAGACTCCCTGTCCATGAAACAACGCTACAAGGACGCAGAAGTTATAGCCCCGGGAACTGTTATCATTTCCGCTGCTGGAAACTGTACCGATATTACCAAGGTAATAGAACCCGTGTTACAAAAAAATGGTGGGGATATATATTACATCAATTTATCCCAGGACTCTTATAAATTAGGCGGATCCTCCTTTGCCCAAATTTTGAATACCATTGGTGACGAAGCGCCTACTATAAACAATACCGATAATTTTAAGAACGTATTCAATACGCTACAAGGTTTAATACTAAACGGACAAATTCTTGCCGGACACGATGTAGCTTCGGGCGGATTGATTACCACACTTTTGGAACTTTGCTTTGCCGACCTGGATTTGGGCGCCACATTGGATTTGACAGCCATAGGTGAATCCGATACCATTAAATTATTGTTTTCAGAAAATGCGGGAATCGTTTTTCAAGCTAAGGACAACACGGTAGAAAAGGTATTGGCCAATGCAGGAATTGAGTATTTCAAAATTGGATCGGTAAACACAACAGCTACCCTGACCATAAAAAATCAGGGTATGGAAATGGGACTAAATATTAATTCGTTGCGTGATACCTGGTTTAAAACGTCCTATCTATTGGACCGTAGGCAAACCGCCAACAACTTGGCCAAAGACCGTTATACCAATTACAAAAATCAGCCCCTAACCTACTCTTTTCCAGCCTATTTTAATGGTAAGTTGCCACCTAAGGCCAATGCACGTCCAAAAGCAGCCATCCTGCGTGAAAAAGGCAGTAACTCGGAACGCGAAATGGCCAATGCCATGTACTTGGCCGGTTTTGATGTTAAGGACGTTCATATGACCGACCTAATATCCGGAAGGGAAACCTTGGAAAATATCCAATTTATAGGTGCAGTAGGCGGGTTCTCAAACTCAGATGTACTGGGAAGTGCCAAAGGTTGGGCAGGAGCCTTTAAATACAACGAAAAGGCCAATACTGCATTAAAGGATTTCTTTGCCAGACCCGATACCCTTTCCATAGGTATTTGTAACGGTTGTCAACTATTTATGGAATTGGAATTGATTAATCCGGAGCACGCCGAACACGGTAAAATGACCTTTAATGATTCCCATAAACACGAAAGCGGATTTACTTCCGTGACGGTTCAAAAGAACAATTCCATTATGCTTTCAAGTTTGGAAGGAGCCAATTTGGGGGTTTGGATATCCCATGGTGAAGGAAAATTTAAATTGCCGCTTACCAAGGATAATTACAATATAGTAGCCAATTATGGTTACGAAGGTTATCCGGCAAACCCTAATGGCAGTGATTTCAATACCGCAATGTTATGTGACACCTCTGGCCGACATCTAGTGACAATGCCCCATATAGAGCGTTCCATTTTCCAGTGGAACTGGGCACATTATCCTGCAGGCAGAAAAGATGAGGTTTCACCATGGTTGGAGGCATTTGTAAATGCCAGAAAATGGTTGGAAGTGCATAATGGACAGTCATGACCTTTAGAAGAGCTACCAAGGAAGACCTGCCGGCAATAATAGAAATGATCGCCAATGATGCCTTAGGCCAATTGCGGGAGAGGTATGAGGACCCGCTTCCCAAAGAGTACTATAGTGCGTTTGAAAGAATTGATAGGGACAATAATCAAGAACTGATTGTTATGGAGAATTCCGAAGGCGAAGTTGTGGCTTCTTTTCAATTGAGTTTTCTCCAATACCTAACCTATGTAGGCGGCATCCGTTGCCTTGTAGAAAATGTCCATGTAAGGGAAAATCAAACGGGTAAGGGAATTGGCAAACGAATGTTTCAATGGATTATAGTGAGGGCAAAAGAGAAAGGAGTTCATTTGATACAGCTAACCTCCAACAAATTACGGCCCAATGCTATTCGATTTTATGAAGGCATCGGGTTCAAAGCTACCCATGAAGGATTTAAACTACATCTGTAATTCCACAAACAAAAATCCCTTGGAAAGAAGTTGGATAAAATTGCCTTTTTTGCAATTTTGACCTTAACTACCTTGCAAGGGATCTACTATTAATAAGACATCCGTTACACCGCTAAGCGATGATCTTACATCTCTTTATTTTTTGGAATAATCCGCATGAATTGCCTTATCGAAAGCTTCCCAATGTTCGGGTTTCATTCTTTCTGGTGTAAAAAGACAGATTCCAGCAGCACCGTTTTCCATTGAAGTTCTAATTGCCGTCTCAATTTCAGATGGCAATAACCCGTGATTTTCAGGGTCATTTTCCTTTGTTTTGTTCTCCGGGTTTGGACATATGAAAAGTCCACTGAAAATAGGCTTTTCACCATTAACGGATGCCACTTCCTCCTTGGTTATTTCCCCAACCCATTCCGGACTCTTCAAATAAAAATCGTTATAATTCATAGGATAAAAGGCATCCAAGTCCCATTTGTTCCATTCCTGTCTAACCATTTTCATTGCGTTGCTAGGACCCGGAAAAACCGCAGCATTTATCTTTTTACCCTTTTCATGGACTACCTTGGCCAAACGATTTACGATACTGGTTATTAAATCATACCTAAATTGCTTCCATTCCTGCACTTGTGATGGATCTTCAACCTCCTTTATATCTATTCCGGATTTCTCTTTAAAATCGCCTACACATTTGTCACAATAGCAGTAATCGGCCACAGGATACTCCTCGTTCATCACAAGTCCATATTTATCCCAAAGGCCTTCCGCCAATATTACATCCGGAAAACGGATATAGTCCAAATGTATCCCATCTACTTCTTCTACCGCGGCAATATTTCCGTATAATTCCGACAAAAAGTTAAACGAACCCTCTTTATTGGGGCACAGAAATTTATAATATGAAACGTAGGCTGGTTTATCAAAAGCTGAATCTCCATTTCTATTTATTGCATATAGTTCCTTGGGTAATTTAGGATTATCACCTTGTACCATGGTAGGTACCCACGTATGGAATTCCATTCCTGCATCCTTTACCAATTTACCTACCCGCTTATAGGTTTCCGGATCATGTCCACCGTTGTACATTAGCCCATCTATCCCCTTTTCCTTATAATTCTTAAAGGTTGCCATTAATTCTTGATCTGTGGCCTCCCCAGGACCACCGGTCCACGCATATACAGGAATTTTGGATTTTTCGGCGCAGGAAATCATGGTAAAAATAACTACTGCCGTTACAAAAAGCTTTTTCATTGGTTTAGTTTATTTATTAATAATAATTACATAAAAGTCACATATACGCTTCAGATATCATCAAAAAAAATGTTGAACCGTTTATTTAGCAATATGATGCATTAAAGATTGAACTTAATCATTTTGTAGCTTCCCAGCTATAAATCTTAGCTAAGTAACCTCGGAATTAATACAAACAACATTATTATGCCTCAGAATTAATTCTACTTGGGGATACACTAATAAGGGCAAATCTTTACCAATATTCTTGAAATCTTATTCCAAAATGATCAAAAATCAGGTCTAATTCAAGACTCTTAAGGATGAAAAACACTAATTTAAAATATCCCGATTACAACTCCCCAGTCCATATAAACAAAGCCAAAGAGATACAAATTATAGGAGATAAAATGAAGACTCCATAATTTTTTTACATTTTTTATACGAATGTGATTTTAAAATACCGTTCCCTTTTCTTAATTTGCGATTACGAACAGCAAATTAAATATGCAAGAAATCACCCGCCTTTTTGATTTTCCTTACTATCAATTAGAGAAATTCAATTTAAAAAAATCACTGGTTACAAAGTATAATGGAGAATGGGTATCAACATCTACCCAAGAATATATAGACAAGGCAAATGCTATCAGCAGGGCTTTGTTGCGATTAGGGGTAAAACCCAATGATAAAATTGCCCTTATTTCCATGACCAACAGAACGGAATGGAATATAATGGATATTGGAATACTACAGTTAGGCGCCCAAAATGTGCCTATCTACCCTACTATATCGGAAGAAGATTACGAATATGTGCTAAACCATTCAGAAGCCAAATATGTTTTTGTTTCCTGTACGGAAGTTTATAACAAGGTTAATGCCGTAAAAGCGAATACACCACATTTAAAGGATGTATACTCTTTTGATGTACTTGATAACTGCAAAAATTGGAGCGAAATCTTGGAATTGGGTGCGGATACCTCCAACCAAAATGAAGTTGAAAAACTCAAAGATAAGGTTAAGCCAGATGATTTGGCCACCTTGATTTATACCTCAGGGACCACTGGCCGACCAAAAGGAGTGATGCTCACCCACAACAATGTGGTGTGCAATGCCATAGAAAGTTCTAAGCGCTTGCCGATAGATTATGGCAATACCACATGTTTAAGCTTTTTGCCCGTCTGCCATATCTACGAAAGAATGATGGTTTATCTGTATCAATACGCTGGGGTCACCATTTATTTTGCCGAGTCTATGGACAAAATAAGCGAAAATCTAAAGGAGTGCGCTCCCCATGTAATGACTGCGGTTCCACGATTATTGGAAAAAGTATACGATAAAATCATCGCCAAGGGAACGGCACTTACCGGTATTAAAAGAAAATTATTCTTCTGGGCCGTTGAAGTCGGATTAAAATATGAACCATACGGCCAAAACGGTTGGTGGTACGAACAAAAATTGGCACTTGCCAGAAAATTAATTTTCAGCAAGTGGAAGGAGGGCCTTGGAGGTAATCTTTCCTTAATATCTTCAGGTAGCGCTGCATTACAACCTAGGTTGGCACGTATTTTCAATGCTGCTGAATTTGGGGTCATGGAGGGTTATGGCCTTACGGAAACCTCCCCTGTAGTTTCCGTGAACGATATGAGGGATGGCGGATTTAAAATAGGGACCGTTGGAAAATTATTGGCTAATACAGAGGTGAAAATTGCAGAAGACGGTGAAATATGCGTTAAAGGGCCACAAGTAATGTTAGGTTATTACAAGGATGCTGAAAAAACAGCTGAGGTCATAAAGGATGGATATTTTCATACCGGGGATATAGGTGAAATTGATGCCGATGGATTTCTCAAGATCACAGATAGAAAGAAAGAGATGTTCAAAACATCCGGAGGTAAATATGTTGCTCCCCAATTATTGGAGAACAGGTTTAAGCAATCCAGATTTATAGAGCAAATAATGGTTATAGGTGAAGGTGAAAAGATGCCAGCGGCCTTGATACAACCAGATTTTGAATTTCTACGCGATTGGGCAAAAATGCACGATATGGAGGTTAGCGACAATAAAAAAATGGTCCTAAATGAAAAAGTAATTGCAAGGTTCCAAGAAGAAGTGGATGCTGCCAATGAAAGTTTTGCCAAATGGGAAAAAGTAAAACAATTTAGACTAACGCCAGATGTTTGGAGTATAGAGGAAGGGCACCTTACGCCTACCATGAAATTAAAACGAAAAATTGTCAAGGAAAAATATTTGGACCTATACAATGACATTTACGAGCATTAGTGGATTATCCAATACTAAATTTAAAACAGCTTCTGTAACAAGAAGCTGTTTTATTTTATAGGCCTCTTATTTTTTTTAAAATATATTATGCATGCATAATATATTTTTATATCTTTGGAAGAACCAACAAAACAACATGCAAGACATAACGATAGATTACGCGCTCCGAGCAACTTGGCAAGCGGTAACAAAGATGTATAATGAGGAGGCGCGGAAATTCAATAGTACAATGGCCGTAGGTTTTACATTATTGAGTATAGACCCCAAAACCGGCACTCCTTCGACAGCCCTTGGCCCAAAAATGGGTATGGAAGCCACGAGTCTATCGCGAATATTGAAAAGTATGGAGGAAAAGGGACTTATAGAACGTAGGCCCAACCCCAATGATGGTAGGGGTGTACTAATACACCTCACTGCTTTTGGTCTGGAAAAGAGGAAGGATTCAAAAGATGTTGTACTTCGTTTTAACGATGTGGTGAAGGCGCATGTACCCTCGGAGAAATTAAATACCTTTTTTGAGGTAACGGAGGTCATCAACAAATTAATTGCGGAAAAGAAAATTTATTAAAAAAGTTAAAAAACTAGTTAACACCTTTTTATTGATGAACAAACACATTAAAAAAGTAGCAGTTATTGGTTCAGGTATTATGGGAAGCGGCATAGCCTGCCATTTTGCCAATATAGGAGTGGAAGTATTGCTTTTGGATATTATACCACGTGAACTTAATGATAAAGAAAAAGCAAATGGCCTTACCCTAGAGGATAAGGTTGTTAGAAATAGATTGGTAAACGATTCTTTGGCCGCTGCATTAAAATCCAAGCCCTCCCCTATTTATCACCAAAATTTTGCCCAAAGAATCTCCACGGGGAATCTTGAGGACGACATTTCCAAGGTTGGACAGGTAGATTGGATCATTGAAGTGGTAGTAGAACGTCTGGACATCAAAAAAATAGTATTTGAAAAACTGGACAAGCATAGAAAACCAGGCACTTTAATTACTTCCAACACCTCGGGCATACCCATAAAATTTATGAGTGAGGGAAGAAGTGAAGATTTTCAAAAACATTTCTGCGGAACCCATTTTTTTAATCCGGCCAGATACTTAAAACTTTTTGAAATAATTCCTGGACCAAAAACTTCTACCGAAGTATTGGACTTCTTAAATGGCTATGGGGAGCAGTTTTTAGGCAAGACCTCAGTGATAGCCAAAGACACTCCGGCTTTTATAGGGAATAGAATAGGGACCTTTAGCATTATGAGTTTGTTCCATGCTGTAAAGGAAATGGACCTTACCGTTGAGGAAATAGACAAACTTTCAGGACCGGTAATAGGCAGGCCAAAATCGGCCACCTTCCGCACAGTAGACGTTGTTGGCTTGGACACTTTAGTGCATGTAGCCAATGGTATTGCCGAAAACTGTAAGGATGATGAAAGACGGGAGCAATTTACACTTCCGGATTTTATCGGAAAAATGATGGAAAACAAATGGTTCGGAAGTAAAACAGGGCAAGGTTTTTACAAAAAGGAAGGTCGGGAGATATTGGCCCTAGACCTTAACACCATGGAATACCGACCCAGCAAAAAGGCTAGTTTTGCCACTCTTGAACTCACCAAATCTATAGAAAATGTAATCGACCGATTTAAGGTCTTGGTAACCGGAAAGGACAAAGCAGGAGCCTTTTACAGAAAAAGTTTTTCTTCATTATTTGAATATGCGTCCAATAGGATTCCCGAAATAACAGGAGAATTATATAAGATAGATGACGCCATGAAAGCAGGTTTTGCCTGGGGACATGGTCCCTTTCAAATTTGGGATGCCATAGGTGTTGAAAAAGGAATTGAAATGATGAAGGCCGAAGGCTTTCAACCGGCAGCCTGGGTTACCGAAATGATATCCTCTGGAAATAAGTCGTTCTATACTATTAAAGACGGGGCTACTTATTATTACGACATCCCTAAAAAGTCGATGGAGAAAATACCTGGTCAGGATTCCTTTATCATTTTGGACAATATTAGAAAATCCAATGAGGTATGGAAAAACTCCGGTGTTGTTATTGAAGATTTGGGCGATGGCATATTGAATGTGGAATTCCAGTCCAAAATGAACACCATTGGTGGCGATGTTTTGGCCGGACTGAACAAGGCCATCGATTTGGCCGAAAAAGACTTTCAAGGTCTGGTGGTGGGCAACCAAGCCCCTAACTTCTCTGTTGGCGCCAATATTGGAATGATATTTATGATGGCCGTAGAACAGGAATACGATGAGCTTAATATAGCCATAAAGATGTTTCAGGATACCATGATGCGTATGCGTTACTCGGCCATTCCTACAGTTTCGGCACCACACGGGATGACCTTGGGCGGAGGTTGCGAGTTGTCTTTACATGCCGATAAGGTTGTTGCCGCAGCTGAAACCTACATGGGACTGGTAGAATTCGGAGTTGGGGTTATACCAGGAGGTGGCGGTTCCAAGGAAATGGCCTTAAGAGCGTCGGATACCTTTAAAAAAAATGATGTAGAGCTCAATGTACTTCAAGAGTATTTCCTCACCATTGGAATGGCAAAAGTTTCAACATCTGCTTACGAGGCCTTTGATATGGGAGTACTTGAAAAAGGGAAAGATATAGTCGTCGTAAACAAAGACCGACAAATTGCAACGGCAAAAGCCTACGCCAAACTTATGGCAGAACAGGGCTACACCCAACCTCCCAAGAGAAAAGACGTTAAGGTGCTTGGAAAACAAGCCCTTGGAATGTTTTTGGTAGGAACGGATGCCATGGAAGACAGCAATTATATAAGTGAACACGACCATAAGATTGCCAACAAATTAGCCTATGTAATGGCCGGGGGAGACTTGTCGGAGCCAACTATGGTTACAGAGCAATATCTTTTGGATCTGGAACGGGAAGCTTTCCTATCCCTATGTACGGAACGAAAAACCTTGGAACGCATACAACATATGTTAAAGACAGGGAAACCGTTGCGGAATTAAGGTAATAGACGACTAGACCCTAGAGACTAGACCAAATGGGACGACATAATTTTAAGAAATTGAAAATATGGCAAGAGGGAATGAATCTTGTAAGTGAAAACTATAAACTGACAAAAACATATCCAGATTTTGAAAGGTTTAATTTAATCAGTCAAATGAACAGATGTGCAGTCTCCATTCCATCAAATATATCTGAAGGTTCAAGTAAAAGTACAAATAGGCATTTTATAAAATATTTAGAGAATAGTCTGGGGTCAGCTTTTGAATGGGAAACTCAATTAATTGTTTCTCATAATGAAAATTATTTAGACAAAGAAAAGTTCGAAGAACTTGAAAATAAAATTTTACAAATTCAAAAAATGATTGCCTCCTTTACAGATAATCTAGGCAATCAAAGTCTAGACTCTAGTATCTAGCAGTCTAAACTCTCATTATCAAAACAAAAATAGAAATATGAACAAACAAGCCTTTATAGTAAAAGCATATAGGACTGCAGTAGGAAAAGCTCCAAAAGGTGTTTTCCGTTTTAAAAGAACGGATGAGTTGGCTGCCGAAACCATAGCGTATATGATGAATGAGTTGCCGCAATTGGATAAAAAACGCATTGATGACGTTATTGTTGGAAATGCAATGCCCGAAGGTTCCCAAGGTCTTAACATGGCTCGATTAATATCCTTAATGGGGCTTAATATTGTTGATGTACCAGGGGTTACTGTAAATAGATTTTGCTCCTCTGGAATAGAAACTATCGGTATTGCCACCGCAAAAATCCAAGCAGGTATGGCCGACTGTATCATTGCTGGTGGTGCAGAAAGCATGAGTGCGGTTCCCATGACCGGATATAAAACAGAACTCAACTACGACTTGGCAAAGGCAGGACACGAAGATTATTACTGGGGTATGGGAAATACTGCGGAAGCGGTGGCCAAACAATTCAATGTATCCCGTGAGGACCAGGACGAGTTTGCCTATAATTCACATATGAAAGCGCTTAAGGCGCAGGCAGAGGATCGTTTTCAAAGTCAGATCGTACCCATTGAAGTGGAACAGATCTACGTTGATGATAATGGAAAGAAAGCTACTAAAAAATACACGGTAACCAAAGATGAGGGACCACGAAAAGGAACCAGCAAGGAAGCCTTGGCAGGACTTCGACCTGTTTTTGCTGCAGGGGGAAGTGTTACTGCTGGGAATTCCTCACAGATGAGCGACGGAGCTGCTTTTGTATTGGTCATGAGCGAGGATATGGTAAAAGAGTTAAAATTGGAACCTATTGCCAGATTGGTCAACTATGCCGCTGCCGGAGTTGAACCAAGAATCATGGGAATTGGCCCTGTAAAAGCAATTCCAAAGGCGCTAAAACAAGCTGGTCTTAAACAGAACGATATTGAATTGATCGAATTGAACGAAGCTTTCGCCTCACAGTCGTTGGCTGTAATCCGGGAACTTGGATTAAACAATGATATAGTCAATGTAAATGGGGGTGCAATTGCTCTTGGCCACCCATTGGGCTGTACCGGAGCCAAGTTGTCCGTTCAACTTTTTGATGAGATGAGAAAGAGAGATATGAAAGGTAAATATGGCATGGTGACCATGTGCGTAGGTACTGGTCAGGGTGCAGCTGGGATTTATGAATTTTTAAATTAAAAATACAGGACATATATATGAAGGGATTACTATTTCAATATACCCTTCAATACATATAATAAAACTTAATAACACGAACAATGAGTACAGAAACAACAACTAAAGAAATATTGAGGGGTGGACAATTCCTTGTGAAGGAAACCAATTGTGAGGATATTTTTACGCCTGAGGATTTTTCCGAGGAGCAAAAAATGATGCGCGACTCCGTTATTGAGTTCAACGATCGGGAGATTGTGGCCAATAGAGATCGATTCGAAGCCAAGGATTATGCCCTAACACAGGAAGTAATGACCAAGGCGGGAGAAATGGGCTTTTTAGGTGTTGCCGTTCCTGAAGCGTATGGCGGATTGGGAATGGGCTTTATTTCTACCATGATCGTTTGCGAATATATTTCTAGCGGAAGTGGTTCTTTTAGTACAGCATTTGGTGCACATACCGGTATTGGGACCATGCCCATTACGTTATACGGTACTGAAGCCCAAAAGCAAAAATATGTCCCCAAATTGGCCACTGGTGAATGGTTCGGCGCTTATTGTTTAACGGAACCAGGCGCAGGTAGTGATGCCAATTCTGGCAAAACCACTGCTACCCTTTCGGCTGACGGCAAGAGCTATAAAATCAATGGCCAAAAAATGTGGATTTCCAATGCCGGGTTCTGCAAATTGTTTATTGTTTTTGCACGTATAGAAAATGACAAAAATATCACCGGATTTATAGTTGAAAATGATCCTAGTAATGGTATTACTTTAGGGGAGGAAGAACACAAATTAGGAATTCGCGCCTCCTCTACCAGACAGGTATTCTTTAGCGATACGGTAGTTCCCGTTGAAAATATGCTTTCCGAGAGGGGAAATGGTTTTAAAATTGCCATGAATGCATTAAACATTGGACGTATTAAGTTAGCGGCCGCATGTTTGGATTCACAAAGGCGAATTACAACCAATGCTTTAAAGTATGCTACGGAACGTAAGCAGTTTAAAACAGCGATAGTAGATTTCGGGGCAATAAAATCAAAGTTGGCAGAAATGGCCACCAGTTTGTATGCTGGGGAAGCTGCCTCATACAGAGCTGCTAAAAATATTGAAGATCGTATTGCCATGCGAATGGCGGCTGGTAATAGCCATCAAGAAGCGGAGCTTAAAGGTGTAGAGGAATATGCCATAGAATGTTCCATATTAAAAGTTGCTGTATCCGAAGACGTGCAGAACTGCTCGGACGAGGGTATTCAAATTTTTGGTGGAATGGGCTTTTCAGAGGAAACCCCTATGGAAGCCGCCTGGAGAGATGCACGCATAGCCAGGATATATGAAGGCACCAATGAAATCAACAGAATGTTGTCCGTTGGCCTGTTGGTCAAGAAAGCCATGAAAGGTCATGTAGACCTGTTGGGCCCGGCTACGGCCGTAGGGAATGAACTAATGGGCATCCCCTCTTTTGACACTCCGGACTATTCAGAATTGTTGTCCGAAGAAAAAGAAATGGTTGCAAAGCTTAAGAAAGTATTCTTAATGGTGGCAGGATCTGCGGTCCAAAAATATGGACCCGCCCTAGATGAACATCAAATGTTACTGTTGGCCGCATCCAATATTTTAATAGAAATTTATTTGGCAGAATCTGCCATCCTAAGAACTGAAAAAAATGCAAAACGATTCGGGGAAGGAACTCAAAAAGAACAAATCGCCATGTCCAAATTGTACTTGTACAATGCTGTGGACACTGTTATAAAAAATGGTAAAGAGGCTATAGTTTCAATGGCTGAGGGTGATGAGCAACGTATGATGCTTATGGGCCTAAAACGGTTTACAAAATATACAAACCAACCCAATGTAGTTGAACTGCGTAATACAATTGCCGAAAAACTTAAGGCTGAAAACAAATATTGTTTTTAGTAAAGAGTAGCTAACTCAAGCTCATGCTTCTAAATGAAGCGAAACAAAGAACCGCTCTTTACAGAGCGGTTCTTTTATTTTAGGACCGCCGTTTATCTCCCATTAATACTTTCCACCTGTATTTCAAATGTGCTGATAACCAACCCAACAACTTCCTTTCCGTTTTATATACCAACAGAGGAGTAAGGTTGCCGTACCTATATAATCGGCCTATTCTCCGAATCCATTGTATTTATCCTGATTGACTCAAATATTTTTCGAGTTAATATTCAATTCATTTGACACATCCAATAATTAAAATTTCCTTAAATTTATGATTATGTGGCAATTAAACAGCTTATAAGACATTTTAGAGCCTTCCAAAGATTGAGAATGCTAAAATGAAAAACTTGTAAGCCAGGTTGAAATGGTGACAAACTATATGGTGATAATCAGGATTT
The DNA here is from genome assembly GCF_018860365.1 of Arenibacter algicola. GTDB lineage: Bacteria > Bacteroidota > Bacteroidia > Flavobacteriales > Flavobacteriaceae > Arenibacter > Arenibacter algicola_B. The sequence goes on along the minus strand of NZ_JAHKPO010000014.1, from coordinate 63,574 downwards.
AAGTTCATAAATCAGTTTATAATAAATATTCTTAGCCGGCAGTTAATCAATTAAAATATACAGTTATGAATCCTATTAACATTTTTCTAGCAGACGATGACCAAGATGATCGAGAACTTTTTATGGACGCTTTGTCCGAATTACCTATTGAAACTTCGGTAAAACAATTTGAAAACGGCGTTGATCTAATGGCGGAATTGTACTCTGACCACCCCAAGCCAGACACCATTTTTTTAGACCTTCGAATGCCACTTATGGACGGATTTGAATGCCTAACGGATATCCGTAACATACCTGAATTATCAGAAATACAAATAATCATTTATTCCACATCCTATAATGAAAATGAAGTAGAACAACTGAAAGAGAGTGGGGCCAATCTTTACATTAAGAAACCCAACTCGTACAATCAATTAAAAACCGTCTTATATAAATCTCTGAAACCTATTCAAAATACAACCTCAAAAACCAATGACGATTTAAGTTTTATGGTTATTGTCTAGAATTACAGCAATTATACATAAGTTTTTACTTTTTTAATCCTATCGCCTATGTCAAATTTGGTGGACTGCGACCTTATTCCAATAAAGCGAACGGATATATTAATCACATTTTTGCCTTTTAGGTACAGCGTACAAAAGGCACAATTATCATCTTTTAGTCCTCTACGGGAAGATATATGTTAAAAGTAGCACCCTTGCCCAATTCACCCTGTGCCGTAATAACACCGTGATGATTCTCTACAATACGCTTTATTATAGCGAGTCCTATTCCTGTTCCTGGATATTCTGTCCTCCCATAAAGGCGCTGAAATAGTTCAAAGATCTTTTCACTGTATTCTTGTTCAAAGCCTATACCGTTGTCCGCAAATGTGATATGGCAATATTTAGTATCGTCATGAAAATTTTCGCCTTCCAATAAATTTCCGGGAACGTACTCGTTTTTTATAGTTACGTGGACAGGTTTTTCTGGTTTTGCAAACTTTAAAGAATTACTTAGCAAGTTATAGAAGAGCTGTTTAAATTGAAATGGAATTATGTTGACCATGCAAGTTTTATCTGTTTCGATAATGGCATTTTTCTGAAGAAGTTCTTCACTAAGGTCTTGTTTCACTTCCTCTATGATAAGATTAAGATTGGTTTTCTCAAAATCGCCCTCCATATTATGTGTTCGGGAATAGGCCAACAAATCGTCGATCAGCGTCTGCATCCTTTCTGCGGACAATTGCATCCTTTTAAATAGATATTTTCCATTTTCTGAAAGTGTATCGTGATCCTTTTCAATTATTCTGGAAGCAAACGTTTGAATTTTTCTTAATGGCTCCTGTAAATCATGGCTTGATATGTATGCAAAGGATTGGAGTTCCTTGTTCATTTTCTGCAGCTCAATGTTCTTTTGTTCCAGCTCGGCTTGCTTTTCCTTAAGTGCATCATCTGATTCTTTCTTGGCTGTAAGGTCATGGGTTACTTTTGAATATCCTATAACCTCATTTTTTTCATTATGCACTGCTGTAATTACCACGCTTGCCCAAAATAAAGTATTGTCCTTTCTTACGCGCCATCCTTCCTGTAATGCCTTGCCGTTTCTGGCAGCCAGGCCCAATAACCTTTTAGGAAGTCCACTTTTTCTATCTTCCTCCGTGTAAAAATTGGAAAAATTCTTACCTATTATCTCTTGAGCCTTATAGCCCTTAATTTTTTCTGCTCCTGTATTCCAGTTCTCCACAATTCCCTCGGGGTTCAAATAAAGTATTGCATAGTCCTGCACTTCCTCCACCATTAGGTGATAGCGCTGTTCGCTTTTTTTAAGCGACTCGTTTAATTCTACCAGCTCGGCAGTGCGTTCCTGAACTTGTTTTTCCAATTTATTAAGGAAAATTTTCTGTTCCTGAATATCCGTACTACTTCCTACCCACATTTGTATAATTCCGCCATCATTACGTTGTGGCTTTGCACGGCTCAACTGCCAACGGTATTCACCATCATGTCTTTGAAAGCGGTGCTCCAATAAAAAATCCTTACCGGTTGTAATGGCTTCTTCCCAAGTTTTAAAATTTCTTTTCCTATCGGCCGGATGCACCATCTGTAACCATCCTTTATTAATTAATTGATCCTGCGGCAATCCAGAAAATTCAAAAACTGATTGATTAAAATAATTCAAATTCCCTTTTGGATCTGCAGTCCAAACTAACTGGGGAAGCGAGTCTGCCAGTAATCTGAATTTTTTTTCACTTTCTTCTATTTTCTTGCGGGTAATTACTTGATCCGTAACTTCAATACCCAAAGCCATTATTCCTTCAATTTTCCCGGTAGTATCTAAAAGTGGTTCGAAGCTGAAGTTTAGATAAGCCATATTTAAATTCCCCTTTCTCATGATTTCCACAGGAAACTCTGAAGTAGAAAAAGAATTGCCAGTACTATAGACCTCGTCCAACAACTCTTTAATACCTTGTGACCTAAGTTCGGGCATTGCTTCCAAAATTGGTTGTCCCAATACTTCATCCTCCCTTCTCCCCCACATTTGCAGTGCAAGTGAATTGACCAATTCCGTAACATGGTCCTTACCTTGAAATATAGCTATCGATACAGGGGCTTGAGCAATCATTGTGCGAAGCCTACGTTCACTTTCTTGTAATTCCTTTTTGGTAATTACGGTTTCGGTAGTCTCTGTGCAGGTAACAACTACGCCATTTACCTTGCCATCATCATCAAAAGCGGCACTATAGCAGAATGTCCAATATATGTCCTCCATGCTCCCATTTCGGTGAAATGGCACCAATTGGTCACTATATGAAATAGGTTTGGCAGTAGTGACCACTTTACTGATCAAAGGGCCAATAAACTCCCATATCTCCGGCCAAACGTCCTTGCCCTTTTTTCCAATAGCCGGATGTTTTCCTTCTATCCCTAAACTTGGTCTGTACGCATCATTATAAAAGCAGATAAGCTCATCACCCCAAAAAAGAAACATGGGATAGGATGAGTGCAAAATTATAGCTAGGGTGGTACGCAAACTTACAGGCCAATTACTGATAGGGCCCAGAGAGGTGTTATTCCAGTCCATCTCCCTAATAAGCTCGCCCATGTGGCCACTATTCTCAAGGAACGAGAGATTATTTGCTTTATGGGTAGAATTCAATTTCATTTACTTTAAGGTTGTATCACAAATTCTTCTCTAGAGGCTTGTAATACTTCGTTTTGTTTGATCAAATCAATGGTCCTACCAATTACAGATTTGAGTGTAGAAAAATCGGCTGGTTTGCGAATGTAGTATTGCGCCCCTTTGCCGTATAATTGGTCCATGACATCAATATTGGAAGAAGTGGAATAAATTATTACAGGCAAATGTCTAAATTTTTCACTTTGTTTTATTTCCGATAAACACTCTGTTCCAGACTTTCGGGGCATGTTCAGATCCAGAAAGAGCACTTGTGGCAGATTGGGCAAATTATTTTCAAGAAAATCCATAAGCTCTACCCCATTGTTAACAGTTTTCAATGTTGCACACAATGAAAGCTCGTCCAAAGCTTCCTTAAAAAACATGCAATCGTCTTCATCATCGTCTGCAAGAAGTATTTGAAAGTCCCTATTGGCCACGTCCTATTGGTTTAGATATTGAAATTAACATTTGCCTCATTAATTCCTCATACGTAAAAATAAACAAAAATAAACGCCAATTGAATTTCCATTGAGATTGTTTATCACAGGTATATTCTTTAGATTCTTCTGGACTAAAAATATGGGACCTTTTATATATACTATTATTTTTGGCTTATCTTCCTTGCTTTTAAACGGAAAGGCTTATACCTTTAGGAACAAATGTGTGGTTTACACAAGTTTCATTTAGTTATGGCATTGCCAAGCACCACTGTACTTTAAAATGCCATATGACCAAATCCAAGACCCAAAGCCCCAAGGAATACCTCAATACCCTTATATTCATACATGCTGCATTGCTTATTGGAGTTTTGTTGTTTACCATTTTCATCTATGCAACGGGGGAAGGTTTTTTGATAGATTTCACAAAAGACAATAATGTTTTTGTATATCTTGTCCCAACCATTGCCATGTTGAGCTATTTTATAAGCAACTATGTGTTCGGTAAACAATTAAAGGACTTAACAAAACTTAACTCTTTAAAAGGTAAATTGGTACTATACCTACAGGCATCTGTGGTAAGATTTGCATTTATAGAGGGGGCAGCAATATTGAGTACTATTGCTTATAGGTTGAACAACCATATTTTTTATCTGGTTATTTCCTTACTTTTAATTCTTTATCTTTTTAAACTTAGACCCACCAAGAATAAGGTGATAAGCGATTTGGAATTAAAATTGGAGGACCAACAATTTTTCCAAAAAAAAACGAGGAAATAAAATAAAATTGGTCACTACTTATAGCTTGGCATATGCAACACCTATACAATGGACATCAAAAATAAAATATACAACGACATAGATACGATTATTATCGGCTCTGGGGCCGGCGGATTGTCTGCCGCCATTTGTCTATCAAAAGCAGGCCAGCGGGTATTGGTATTGGAACAACACGATGTTCCAGGTGGCTGGTGCCATAGCTTCTATTTAAATGGCCACCGTTTTTCTCCAGGAGTACATTATATTGGCCTGCTCGGGGAAGGAGAATCTACAAGAACCCTTTATGAAGGATTGGGGATAGCCAATGATCTGGTTTTCTTTAGAATGAACCCTAAGGGATATGAACACTGCTTTATTGGAAAGGAAAGAATTGACCTGCCCGGTAATTTTAATGATTTGAACACCTCGCTAGGGCAAAGGTTCCCTAAGGAAAAAAAGCGTATCTATAATTATTTGAAGTTGGTCAGGAATGTTTCCCGACAAATACAACTGATTCCCAAGATGAACGGTTTTTGGGACAATATCACTATTCCTTTTAGAACCAAGCATATGGGTAAGTATGCGCTTTTCAGCTTGAAGCGTGTTATCAACTGGCATATCAAGGACCCCCTACTTCAAAAAGTCCTAAATATACAATGGGGAGACCACGGATTGGCTCCTTCGCGGGCCAGTTTCCCTTTGCACTGCGCTGTTATGGACCATTATTTTAGCGGGGGATACTACCCCATGGGTGGCGGTGCTGCCATTGTAAAAGCCATGACCAGGTCACTGCAAAAAAATGGTGGAACCATCCGAACAAGCACAGCGGTAAAAAGCATTCTTTTGGAAGGGGATAAAAGGAAAAAAGCCATTGGGGTGGAATTGGAAAGTGGGGAGAAAATATTTGCGTCAAGAATCATTTCCAATGCTGACCCGGGAACAACCTATCTAAACTTGGTAAAAGAACAAAACCTAAGCACAAAACTTCGTAAAAAACTTAAAAAGACAAAGTATTCCTGTAGTTCCCTAATGCTTTTTCTAAGCGTTGATATAGACGTTCGAAAATTAGGAATGGATTCGGGAAATATATGGATGATGGATAACAGGGATATGGACAGCATTTACGAGGAGATGACCGCAGTTGATATTACTAGTGGCGACGTGTTTCCAGGTTTGTTCATAAGCTGTACAACGCTAAAAGACCCCACAAGTTTCGATGGAAAACACCACTCCCTGGAAGTTATTACTTATATTAATCCCGATTCGTTCTCCAAATTTAACGAAGAAGATAAACAACGGTCAAAGGAATATTTGGAATTCAAGGAAATATTGACCCATAAAATGATAAACACTTTGGAACGTGCCCTACCCGGTATTAGCGACCATATTGTTCATAAAGAATTGGGAACACCAATCACCAACAAGTACTATTTGAATAGTACCAATGGCAGCGTATATGGTACAGAAAAGAGTTTTGGGCAGATAGGTCCCTTTGCGTTTAGGGCTAAGAGCGAAATTGAAAATTTGTATATGTGCGGGGCAAGTATTCAATCCCATGGAGTGGCCGGTGCCAGTTATTCCGGGGTCCAAACGGCAGCTGTTATACTAAATTGCAGACAGGATGACCTGATAAAACCAGATAATTCCCAGAACATTAGGATCTTTGAAGCGGAGGACCATACTGACTATCCAACAGATATCCGACAAAAAATAAATTTGAGAAAAGCTCGATTGCTATCAAATGAAAAAAAATCAATGAAAATTCAAAACTAGTCCAAGTATTATTATTTTATAACCACTTTTACCAATATGAAAACCATGAAATTATCCATTGCCTTGTTTGTACTGACCATCTTTACCATGAATTCTAGTTTTTCCCAAGATTGGGCAAATCTAGAACGCTTTTCAGAAGACAATAAAAAAATAGGCCCACCTCTTGCCAATGAAAATCGTGTGGTATTTATGGGCAATTCCATTACCATAGGTTGGCTGAACAAAAGACCAGAATTTTTTGAGGGGAGACCTTACATCAACAGAGGTATTAGTGGGCAGACTACCCCACAAATGTTATTGCGTTTTAGACAGGACGTAATCGATTTAAATCCCAAAGTAGTGGTTATTTTGGCTGGAACCAATGATATTGCGGGAAACACAGGCCCTTCCACCCCCAAAATGATATTGGACAATATAAAGTCCATGGCAGAACTGGCAAAGGCCAACGGAATTAAAGTTATTATTTCATCCGTGCTCCCTGCCTATGACTACCCTTGGAGACCTGGATTAAATCCCAATGAAAAAATACCTGCATTGAACAAACTATTAAAAGAATATACAGAAGCAAATGGTCATATTTATTTGGACTATTTTACCGCTATGGCCGATGATAGAAACGGACTTCCCAAAAAATATGCGGACGATGAGGTTCATCCTACCCCAGCGGGTTATGCCGTAATGGAGCCCTTGGTGGAAGCAGCAATAAATAAGGCCTTACATCCCAATTAAACGTGGGATGACTCTCTATCCAATTGTTTCATTTCTCATTTCAAAACAACAAAAACTATACTTAAATACATCCGGCAGAAGTTTTATTGATTAATTGAAATACCGGGAAGTCCTCTAATTACAACTTCCATTGAGCAGCGAAGGATGCCCTCATAGCAAAATATATTTCTAATTTTGGCAAATGAACAAAAGTAGTACCAGCATCCTTATTCCTTTTAAGAATACCGCGGAATTTCTACCGGATTGCATGCAATCCATAATTGACCAAACATATGACGACTGGGAAATTTTGGCCGTAAATGACCATTCTACCGACAATAGCTTGGATATCATGCATTCGTATGCGCAAAAGGAAACCAGGATCAAAGTATTGAAAAATGAAGGCAAGGGAATAATTCAGGCCCTTAGAACAGCATATTCCCATTCCAAGGGCACTTATATAACCAGAATGGATTCTGATGACATTATGTCCCCAAACAAGTTGGAAATCATGGTCAATTCCCTTAAAGCCCATGGGCAGGGCCACCTAGCCCTAGGTAAGGTGAAATACTTTTCCAAAGATGGGGTTGGGGATGGTTACAAGAGTTATGAAAAATGGTTGAACCGCTTAACGGAAAAGGGATTAAATTATTCAGAAATATATAAGGAATGTGTAATACCCTCCCCTTGTTGGATGGTACATAGGAACGATCTGGAAAAGGCAGGGTCATTTTCTTCAAATCGTTATCCGGAAGATTACGACCTAGCATTCCGTTTTTATGAGCAGGGTCTGAAATGTGTACCAACCAATGAACTTCTTCACTATTGGCGCGATTATGGCCATAGGACTTCCAGAACTAGTGAACACTATGCCCAAAATTATTTCTTGGACATTAAACTTCATTATTTTTTACAACTAGACCATGATAACAAAAGCCCCTTAGTACTCTGGGGTGCAGGCAACAAAGGAAAAACTTTGGCCAAAAAACTTCTAAAAAAAAACATAGCGTTTACATGGGTTTGCAATAACTCCAACAAAATTGGATTGGATATTTATGGTAAAAGGATGGATCACTATTTGGAAATAAATAAACTTCAAAAAGCCCAGATCATAATTACCGTTGCCAACAAAGAAGCCCAGGAATTTATAAAAGACCATTTGTTGGCACAGGGAAAAAAAACTGTTCAAGACTTTTTCTTTTTTTGTTGAACTTGTAATTGCCCCACTTCTTTAAAGAATATCCTTGCTTTTACCGGTAACTTAATTAGTTCACAGATGGACAATAAATTTAAGACTGCCTCGAAATTCTTTTCTTATATTTGAAAAATTAAATTTAGGAATGCTGTTTAAACATCCGGAACTCCTTTGGGCCCTTTTACTTCTCCTTATTCCTATTTTCATTCATCTTTTCCAACTCCGTAGATTTAAGAAAACCCCATTTACCAATGTAAAAATCTTAAAAAAAGTAGTAGCGGAATCCAGAAAGAGCAACTCCTTAAAAAAGTGGCTACTTTTATTTACCCGCCTATTGCTCCTAACTGCACTAATTATTGCTTTTGCCCAACCCTTTATACCAGGAAAATCGGCGCTGAAAAGCAACGAAATAGTTATCTACCTTGATAATTCACTAAGTATGCAGGCCAAAATGGGAACTGCAACCTTATTGGAAAATATGGTGCAGGGGATACTAAAATCTGTTCCTGAAGAAAATATTTTCACTCTTTTTACCAATGATAAAATATTTCGGGAAGTTCGTATTGGCGACATCAAAAACGATTTGCTTGCCCTGCCCTATTCCAACAACCAATTACAGTTGAAAGAAATTAATTTAAAGGCCAAAACCTTATTCTCCGAAGCTGTAGGCGCACAAAAAGATCTAGTCCTGATTTCGGATTTTCAAAAGAGAATTGGTCCTTCCTCTACAGACTCGCTTCCAGACATAAACAGGCATTTGGTAAAAATGACACCGGAAAACCTTGTTAATATTTCAATCGATACTGTATTTATCAATAGTATTTCCTCAGAGAATTTAGATTTAAAAAGTATACTCTCTACCAACGCTGAATTGGACAACACTCCGGTTTCCCTGTATAATGGAGAAAAATTGATTGCAAAAACATCGGTTACCTTCAACAAGAATAAAAAGGGCGAGGTAATTTTTACCATTCCGGCGAACGAACTTATCAATGGCGAAATTTTGATTTCCGATTCAGGACTTAATTATGACAATCAACTTTACTTCAATTTGGCCAAGCAAGATAAAATCAAGGTATTATCCGTAGGGGATGCCGATAGTGATTTTTTAAGACGTATTTACGACAAGGAGGTGTTTCAGTATTCCAATTTAAGCCTAAAGTCTTTAAATTACAGCCTATTGGAGTCGCAAAATTTGATAATTCTCAACGAACTTAACGCTGTCCCCATAGCCTTGCAGAACGCCCTACAAGCCTTTAAAAATGCCGGAGGCAGTTTAGCGGTTATTCCAAGTGGCCAAGCTAATATGGAAAATTACAATTCCTTTTTAATGGGGCTTTCCAATACTATGCTAATTTCTTCGGTTATGGAAGAAAGAAAAATTAGTCAGATTGCTTTTGCCCACCCCTTGTATAAGAATGTATTCGAAAAAGAAGTAACCAACTTCCAATATCCCTCTGTCAATTCTTTTTACAGTATTAAATCGGCCAAGCCAAAAATCCTTTCTTACCAAAGTGGTGATCCATTTTTGGTAGGGGAAGACGGTACTTATTTATTTACGGCACCCATATCAAAGGAAAATTCAAATATTTTAAATTCTCCCTTAATTGTCCCAACCTTATACAACATGGGTATGGCAAGTCTTAAGATTCCCAGAATTTATGAAATGATAGGTAGTAAAACCTCTGTTGATATCCCAGTCAATCTTACAAAAGATCGGATTTTGAAAGTGTCTCAAAAAGATTTTGAATTTATTCCCTTTCAACAATCATTTACCAACAAAACCACCTTAACTTTTGATGATTATCCTGAGATTTCCGGGATATACAATATAACGGATGAAGGAAAGATAATTAAGAACATAAGTTTCAACTTTCCCAGGGAAGAAAGTCAGCTACATTATATGGACCTTGATGAACTTAATGCAAGTAGCAAAAACAACAATATTTCAGCCTTGTTCCAAAATATAGAAAAAGACAATAGCATCAACGAGCTTTGGAAATGGTTTGTTATTTTAGCATTAGCATTTATATTTATTGAAGTTCTTATACAAAAATTTCTGAAATGAACATACTTTTAAAATCTGCCAAGATAGTTGCTCCTAACAACAAGGAACTTCATTTAAAAAAACGTGATATTCTTATAAAAAAAGGGGTAATTGAAGATATTGCTACCAATTTGGATGTTCAAGGTAAGACAAAGCTTATCCAATTAAAGAATCTACATGTATCCCTCGGATGGTTCGATTCCAGCGTAAGTTTTGGTGAACCGGGATATGAGGAAAGGGAAACCATAGAAAATGGCCTATACACTGCGGCAAAGAGCGGTTTTACAGACATTGTCCTCAACCCCAATACCAATCCCCTCCCCGATAGCAGCTCCGATATTGTTTTTTTAAAGAATGCTTCCAAAAATGCAGCTACTACACTTCATGCTTTAGGAACATTGACCGTTAAGTCTGAAGGAGAAAGTTTGGCCGAACTATATGATATGAAAACTGCCGGTGCCGTAGGTTTTTATGATTATAAATTACCTTTAAGGAACTCTAACCTTCTAAAAATTGCCCTTCAATATGCCCATAATTTCAATGGCCTTGTACATTCTTTTCCTATGGATCTGCAGATTGCCGGAAAAGGAATTGTAAATGAAGGGGAAGTCTCCACAAAACTGGGTCTGAAAGGAATTCCCAATTTGGCCGAAGAGCTAAATATTGTGAGGGATCTGTTCATATTGGAATATACGGGAGGAAAACTGCACATCCCCACTATTTCAACTGCCAATTCCGTAAAACTCATTGCGGAGGCCAAAAAAAAGGGAATGGATGTTAGCTGCAGCGTAGCAGTACACAACCTATGCTTCACCGACGAGACCTTGGCAGAGTTCGATTCCCACTATAAATTGATGCCACCGCTCAGGATCCAATCGGACCGCAAGGCTTTGATAAAAGGATTAAAGGATGAGACCATAGATTTTGTTACCACAGACCATAGGCCTATGGATATTGAACACAAAAGAGTGGAATTCGATAATGCCTCGGACGGCACTATAGGTCTGGAAAGCGCTTTTGGAATGCTAAATCAGATTTTTGATCTTGATACCACCATTTCCCTCTTGACCAAAGGTCGCGAAAGATATGGCATTGAAACACCTAGTTTCAAAGTAGGTGAAAATGCAGCACTTACCCTTTTTGATCCCGATCAGGAATACACCTTTGAAGAGCAGGACATTTTATCCAATTCAAAGAATAGCTGCTTTTTGGGAAGTAAACTTAAAGGAAAGGTTTACGGAATTGTATCCAACAATCAAATAATTAACTAAATTTATAGGAACTAAAATCTTAAAGATGGACCAGAATACTATAAGTGAGGGAAAAACTATGGCAATAATTAGTTACATTACTGTAATTGGCCTGCTCATTGCCTTTATAGTGAACAGTGATAAAAAAAATGAATTTGTCAAATTCCATATTGGACAATCATTAAGGGTTTGGATATTAGCCATTGCACTTTCCATTGTCCTTGGACTTATAGCTGTTACTATGGGTATGGGTTTCCTTAGAATATTACAGTGGGCCCCATGGATTTTGGCTATAATGGGTATCATAAATGCCAACAATGGTAAATTGGAAAAATTACCTATTATTGGGTCTATTGGGGAGTAATTATAAGAATCAATAAATTCAGGGAGGTCTAATAAGGGCCTCTTTTTTTGTTCAAATTTTAAACTTGACTAACTTTGCCTCTATGGATAATGTTATTAAGGAAGGAAAGACTACGGCAATTGTGGCTTACCTCACAATGGTTGGGGCGTTGATTGCCATTTCGATGAATTCGGACCCCAAGAACGAGTTTGCCCGGTTTCATACCCGGCAGGCATTTGGATTGCATCTCGTTTTCCTTGGCTTTGCTATCTTTTTAAGCAATTGGTACAACGAATATGCCTGGTATGGCCTTTATGTTTTTTATATAGTACTTTGGTTCTACGGCTTTCTGGGAGCCTTGAACAACAAGAAACAAGAAGTTCCTGTACTTGGTCCCTATTTTCAAAAATGGTTCACTTTTATATCTTAAAATGACTACAGCTCCCCTTTCATTGGAACACCTTATTAGACCTTCAAATAGTAACGAGGGCAAGCCCCCAGTACTCTTTATGTTCCACGGCTATGGAAGCAATGAGGAAGATCTGTTTTCCTTTGCCTCCGAACTCCCTAAAGAACTTTGCATCATATCCGTTAGGGCCCCCTACCCTATGCAACCCTATGGCAATGCTTGGTATGCCATTAACTTTGAAGCAGAAAAAGGCAAATGGAACAATGAGGAAGAAGCGGTTCTCTCCAGGGATAAAATTAAAGTATTTATAGAGGAAGCTTGCAGAACCTATGGACTGGACGAAAAAAATGTAACCCTATTAGGGTTCAGCCAAGGCACCATCCTAAGTTATGCGGTAGCCCTGTCCTACCCAGAGTTGGTCAAAAATGTAATTGCCCTGAGCGGTTATATCAATGAAAACCTTATGTTGAAGAATTATAAGGAAAACGACTTCAAAAATCTAAAAATCTATGTCTCCCACGGAAGTGTAGATCAGGTAATTCCTGTTGCTTGGGCGCAGCAAGCCCCCGCTATTTTAAAAGATCTAAATATAGATTATGTATATGAGGAATTCCCTGTTGGCCATGGTGTGGCCCCTCAAAATTTCTACTCTTTCAAGTCGTGGCTACAGGGCAAAATTTAATTGCTGCGGGTATACAATAAATGGTCCATCAAAGAAAAATCCACACCCAGATCATCCTTAAGTTCATACTTGATCAATACTTCTCCCCAATATTTCCCATCTGAGAAATCGGCCAAAATCCATTTATGGTTTAAAATGTTGATTTTGTTTATTTTAAAATCATTTTCCATACCCTCATAAGGGATTAGCGGATTATCACCTTTACTTTCATTGGTCTCCAATAATTTATCCGAAATATAGAGGCTGGGATCCTTTAAATTTAAATGATCGTAATAGGCCAAGGCGTCATCATTATTTTCCAAAGAAAAATATTGATTGTCCAAAACCTTTATATGTAATTTCTGTATAGAATCCTCCAACTGGGAAAGCTTCTCCTCCTGGGCTTCTATTTTGGTGTTTTTTGTCTTCACCATGTTATTGGTACTTACAAATTGGTAAAGTGCTATTAGTGCAACGAATATGAACAAATACAAGTAAATCTTATGTTTCATTCCCTTATTTTCTATTTAATTGGTTTAATAAAATTGTTTTAAGTTGAAATATTTCCATTAACCCAGATATATAAGGCTGTTTAAACCTCTATAACCAGATTGTCATAGGCCAAATGCACATTATCCGGAAGCTGTTTCTCAACCTCATCATGAAAACCCAATAAGTGGCTTATATGGGTCAAATAAGCCGTTTTAGGCTTCACTATATCAATAAATTCCAAAGCTTCCTCCAAATTGAAATGTGAATGGTGGGGCTCTATTCGCAAGGCATTGATTACCAAGGTTTTTACCCCCTTTATTTTTTCCATTTCTTCTTTTTCCATACTTTTTACATCGGTTAGATATACAAAGTCCTGTATTCTAAACCCAAAAACCTGTAATCTATTGTGTTGCGCCTCTACAGGTATGGCCATTAAGTTTCCAATCCTAAACGGCTTATTATTTTTAATAGTATTGATCTCAACGGCAGGGGCCCCAGGATATCTATTTTCATCGGCGAATATATAATCGAACCGTTGTTTTATAGAAGTAACAACCCGTTCATGGGCGTAGATAGGAATATCCCCTTGTCTGAAAAAAAATGGTCTTATATCATCTATTCCTGCGGTATGATCGGAATGTTCATGGGTAAACAAAATTCCATCTATCTTTACCACATTGTTGGTAAGCATTTGCTGTCTAAAATCGGGGCCACAATCTATTACATAATTATACGAATCCCAAGAAACCATTACCGAAACCCGCAGCCTTTTATCCTTGGAATTATTGCTTAAACAAACAGGGTGTTTGCTCCCAATTACGGGGATTCCCTGTGATGTTCCAGTACCTAGAAAAGTTATTTTCAATCTTACATCTATTTAATCCAAATTTATAACTATTTTATTTAATAGATAGCCCAAACTTTTTAACTTTGCTACAAGTAAATAAGACACTATGTCCAATATTTTTAAGAAGGAAATCGCTTTTACCAATGTCCCGTCCATTAAGGCAAAAACTTTAAGGATAAATTTGAATCCTGATATTTACGGTACATTTTCTGAAATAGGTGCAGGGCAGGAAACTTCCGCGCACTTTTTTAGGTCGGGCGGTGCTTCGGGTACCATTGCTAAAGCAATGAGTGCGTACGACAAGGATTTTAGTGATGCTATTTACGGTATAGAGGAAGACGGTAGATACGTGACCCAGTCCAGGTTAAAAAAGATGTTGGCCCATGAAATGGAGAACATGGACAATAGGATAAGCCGGGAAAAACACCCCGACAGATTGTTTTTTTCCTATGCCAATACCGTTGCTACTATTGATTTCTCCAAGAGATATAAAGGCCATGGATGGATCGGAATCCGATATCAATTGGATCCCAAACAAAAAGAATTAAACGAAATTATCCTACATATTCGCTTTAAACAAAATGAAGCGAGGTTACAACAGGAAACCTTGGGTATAGTTGGGGTCAACCTTATTTACGGTGCATTTTACAAATACGATAAGCCTAGAAAATTACTTAAATACCTTTATGACCATATCGACAAGGATACGGTTGAAATAGATATGGTTAATTTTTCAGGACCAAATTTTACTGAAGTCGATAATAGGTTAATGAGTTTACAGCTCGTTAAAAATGATATGACCGATGCGGTAATGTTTGGACCCGATGGCAATAATCTTTTGCCGGCGACCATTCTTTACAAAAAAAATATTTTGGCCTTACGTGGTAGCTTTAGACCAGTGACCATGGTTAATATGGACATGTTTAAAAAATCCTATGAAATATTTATCAGGGAGCCCAGTGTTGAGGAGGAAAATACCGTTGTTATTTTTGAAATTACCCTTTCCAACCTTCGTGCTTCCGGGGAAATAGATGAACAGGATTTTATGGATCGGGCAGAACTATTATGTTCTTTGGGCCATACGGTAATGATTTCGAAATTTCAGGAGTACTTTAAACTTGTTGAATATTTTAGCAATTATACCAAATCCAAGATAGGTCTTACCATGGGGGTAAACAATTTGGTCGATATTTTTGATGAAAAATACTACCGTCATCTTAGTGGGGGTATCCTAGAGGCTTTTGGTAAATTATTCTTTAAAGATCTTAAAGTTTACTTGTACCCAATGCGCAACGAGGAAACCGGGCAAATTATGACCAGTAACACCATAAAAGTCCACCCTAGAATGAAAGAATTGTACAAATTCTTCAAATACAATGGAAAGGTGATGGACATTATAGATTACGATCCGGAAATACTACATGTTTTCTCCAGGGATGTACTCAAAAAAATAATCAACGGAGAAGAAGGTTGGGAATCCGTACTTCCTGAGGGCATAGCGGAAATAATAAAAAAGAAGAAACTTTTCATCCGTAAACCCATAGAGGAAGAACAGGAAAAAGCCTAATTTACCAGGGTTTTAATGTAAGGGGCTGTAATAATCTTTTGGATAATTACAGCCCCTTGTGCTTGTATCAGCATTTATAGAATTTGTGCAGCGTGGTCTTTGGTCTTGACCTTATCTATTACCTTTTCTACAACTCCGTCCCCATCAATAACAAAAGTCATTCTGTGAATACCATCATATTTTTTTCCCATAAACTGTTTTGGCCCCCAAACCCCAAAAATATTGAGGATGGTATGGTCTTCATCCGCTAACAACGGAAAGGGAAATTGATATTTATTTTTAAAATTTAATTGACGTTTTTGTGAGTCGGCACTAACACCTAGCAGCTCATAACCCTGTGCTTTTAGTTCGGTATAATTATCCCTCAAATTACAGGCCTCAGCGGTACACCCGGGAGTACTTGCCTTTGGATAGAAAAAGACAATTAGTTTTTTACCCTTATAGTCGGAAAGCTTAATATCATTGCCGTTTTCATCCTTAGCCGAAAATGCGGGTACCTTGTCCCCTACTTTTAAAGTATTCATAGTTATATTTTAAGTAAATTTATATTTAAAAACACACCCAAAAGAAAGGGCGTTTCCATAATTATATTTTTATAAAATTACGCAATAAATGACGAAAGCGGAAAAAGTAAACTTTACCATTGAAACTTTACAAACAATATATCCCACCATTCCAGTTCCTCTAGACCACAAAGACCCTTACACCCTGCTGATTGCAGTATTATTGTCCGCACAAAGTACCGATGTTAGGGTCAATCAGATAACTCCGATACTATTTGCCAAGGCAGACAATCCATACGATATGGTAAAAATGACGGCAGATGAAATAAGGGAAATTATTAAACCGGTTGGACTATCACCCATGAAATCCAAAGGAATTTATGGGCTTTCTAAAATCCTGATTGAAAAATATGACGGACAAGTTCCTCAAGATATCGAATTATTGGAACAATTCCCGGCAGTTGGACACAAAACTGCGAGCGTAGTGGTTTCCCAAGCATTTGGCATACCGGCTTTTCCCGTGGATACCCATATACATAGACTCATGTACAGATGGGGGTTTTCCAATGGTAAAAATGTGGTACAAACAGAAAGAGACGCGAAAAGATTATTCCCAAAAGAGTTATGGAACGATCTTCATTTACAGATAATTTGGTACGGAAGGGAATATTCCCCTGCGAGAGGGTGGAATTTGGAAAAAGACATAATAACCAAAACAATAGGAAGAAAAAAGGTTTTGGATGCCTACTACAAAACAAAAAATCCCAACTAGGAGTTGGGATTTTTTAGTCTAGTTTAAATTATTTTCGAATTGAATATTACTATATTCAACTATTTGCAAAGATTTGGAATAGCCAATCAAAAACTTTATAGTTTCAGGACTCGCTTTGGCAAGTTTACACTTGTGTTGATTCTCAGAGTAAATTTTTTCCATAAGATTATAGTATTGTTATGATAAGATAACGCTACTAAAATGGAAATATTGTCCGGTTCGTCCTATGACCTATTAATTCGTTAAAACGATATTATGTTTTTCAATAATTTTTCTAAGGTTTATAAGTGCGTATCTCATTCTTCCCAAGGCCGTATTGATACTAACCCCAGTGTTTTCAGAGATTTCCTTAAAGCTCATGTCTCTGTAAATACGCATTAAAAGAACTTCTTTTTGATCGTCCGGTAATTCTTCTATTAATAATGTAAGATCAGAATCTATTTGATCCTTGATAAGTTGTTTTTCTACATTAAGTTTATCATCACCAATTACGGAAAAGATATTGAAATCATCATTCCCTTCAAACATTGGCATTCTTTTGTTTCTTCTAAAGTGATCAATTACCAAGTTGTGGGCTATTCTCATTACCCAAGGCAAAAACTTACCTTCCTCGCTATAATTTCCCTTTTTTAAGGTTTTAATCACTTTAATAAAGGTATCCTGAAAAATGTCCTCTGAAACATCCCGGTCCAATACCTTAGAATAAATAAAGCTACTAATACGTTGGTTGTGCCTGTTGATCAAAACCTCTAAAGCTTTTTCATTACCGTTAATGTAATCCTTTACTAATACTGAGTCATCTATTTGCAGTTCCATACAAAATATTGTTTTTGGTTAAACTAGGGGGCCTCCCCTTTCGGTTCGGACTTTTTTTTTATTACTTCTTTTTTTTGAAGACTTTAAATCTTCATTATTAATTAGCAACAGGATAAAAGTATATAAATGGTAAGGTGTGCAAAAAACTATGTTGTAAAACCCCCGTTAATTGATGTCAAATGCCAATTTTCTTATTTTACGCATAATAATTGGTCAAAAATGAAGTTGAAAGGGCCTAAAGGAATTATTGGTAAGACTATTTATTATTATCAGCTGCTGGAAAGATAGAATAACCTATATATTAATGAATAAAGAAAACACGTACAGTTTATTCTAATGGTCCTACTATAAGGATACCCTGGTTATAAAATTAATGGGCAGGGTATTACATTGTGAAATGAAATCCTGGGAGTATACTTATTAAGGTATAGCTTTTTAAAACTAATTACCCATGTATTTAAGTAAACCATTACTTAAATACATGGGTAAGCACATACTATTGATAAAACTGTTGTAAGCCTCTAGTTTAAGCAATGCTCATCCAATTCATCCTTACACTTATCGCATTTAATGATATAAAGTGATTTAGAGTAATTCAACAAAAAATCTATTTTGGACCTACGTGTAGACATTAGTTTACAATTGTTCTTAGTAGTAACGTTGAATTTCCCCATAATAATATATTGTTATTGTCAAATAACGCAAGTGTTATGAAGAAATTAACCAAAAGCGGTTGTAAGGCCTATTAATTCGTTAAAATAATGTTGTTCTTTTCTACAATCTTCCGAAGGTTGATAAGTGCATAGCGCATTCTGCCCAAGGCTGTGTTAATACTAACCCCTGTATTTTCAGATATTTCCTTAAAGCTCATATCCTTATATAAGCGCATTTCCAGAACTTCCATCTGGTCTTTCGGTAATTCCTTGATAAGAAGTGTCAGATCCTGATCTATCTGGTCCTTAATAAGTCTCCTTTCAGCATTTAACTGATCATCGCTAATTATGGAGAAGATATTAAAATCATTGCTGCCTTCAAATCTGGGCATTCGTTTATTCTTCCTAAAATAATCGATTATTAGATTATGCGAAATACGCATTACCCAAGGCAGAAATTTTCCTTCTTCATTATAATTACCCTTCTTTAGGGTTCTTATAACCTTTATAAAGGTATCTTGAAAAATATCTTCTGTAATTTCCCGATCTTGTACTTTGGAATAAATAAAACTGCTAAGTCGCTGGTTGTGGCGGTCAATTAGTTTTTCCAGGGCTCTTTCGTCCCCGTTCATGTAGTCTTTTACTAGTACTGAATCTTCTATTAATAGTTCCATACAAATTACTTTTTTGAGGCTAAAATGCCAGACCTGTTTTGTGTTACAAGTGCATTTTGAGCAAAATTTTAAAAAAGTAATTTTGTTACGTATAGGCTATTTAGGGTTTATTATGCATCAAATATAAAAAAAATTAAATCGAATCTTACTACTTTCCTTCAATGAATATAATTTAGTTGTAAGACAAAGGCTACTAGCTAATAAAACTCACATATCGTATCTTTGCAAACTTAAATACGAGCATGACCACTATAACAGACGTTAATCCCAAGCATAATATTATAATTAAAGGGGCAAAGCTCCATAATTTAAAGAATATCGACGTTGTAATACCACGTAATAAACTAGTGGTCATTACGGGGCTGTCCGGTTCGGGAAAATCAAGTTTGGCCTTTGACACCCTTTATGCCGAAGGACAAAGAAGATATGTTGAAAGTCTCTCCTCCTATGCCAGGCAGTTTTTAGGAAAGTTGGACAAGCCCAAAGTGGATTATATTAAAGGTATAGCTCCGGCCATTGCCATTGAACAAAAGGTAAATTCTACCAATCCTAGATCTACCGTGGGAACCACTACTGAAATCTATGACTATTTAAAGTTAATGTTCGCGCGTATTGGGAAAACTTTTTCCCCAATTTCGGGCAATGAGGTTAAAAAACATACTGTTTCGGACGTAGTTGAGCATATTAAAACCTTTGAAGAAGGCACAAAATTACTTTTGCTTGCCCCTATTAAAATAAGTGCCGATAGAGACCCCTATAAATCGCTCCAATTATTTTCCAAGCAGGGATTTGCAAGAATATTGTACAATGGAGAGGTTACTAGGATAGATGAGGACCTAAAGGATATAGGCCGGGAATTTGAACTGGTGGTAGACCGAATTATATATAAAAACGACGAGGACTTCTTCAATAGATTGGGCAATGCCATAGATACGGCCTTTTTTGAAGGAAAGGGCGAATGTATTGTTCAGGACCTGGCAACTGGCCAAAATACCCATTTTAGCAATAAATTTGAATTGGACGGAATGCAATTCCTAGAACCCAATGTTCATTTGTTCAGTTTCAACAACCCTTATGGGGCATGTCCCAAATGTGAGGGCTATGGGGATGTTATAGGAATAGATGAAGACCTGGTTATTCCCAACACCTCACTCTCGGTTTATGAAAACGCAATTTTTCCTTGGCGAGGGGAAAGTATGGGATGGTACAGGGATGAATTGGTGAATGTAGCTTATAAATTCGATTTCCCTATCCATAAACCTTGGTATCAGCTATCCGATGAGCAAAAGCAACTAGTTTGGGAAGGAAACAGCTATTTTACCGGTATCCATAAATTCTTTGAAGGCCTAGAAGAAAAAAGCTATAAAATACAGAATCGGGTAATGCTATCCCGATATCGGGGCAAAACCAAATGCAGTACTTGTAAGGGAAGGCGTTTAAGGAAGGAAACCGACTATGTAAAAGTTTCGGGGAAATCTATTTCCGACCTTGTGGAATTCCCAATAGAAGATCTTATCGGCTTCTTTAACCACATTAAACTTAATTATAACGAAGAGAAAATTGCCAACAGATTACTTAGGGAAATAGAAAGTAGATTGGGGTTTCTTAATAATGTAGGACTTAGTTATTTAACGTTGAACAGAAAATCCAATTCCTTGTCCGGTGGGGAAAGTCAACGAATAAATTTGGCAACTTCATTGGGAAGCAGCTTGGTAGGCTCAATGTACATATTGGACGAACCCAGTATTGGCCTTCACCCAAAAGATACCGAGAATCTAATAACCGTACTAAAATCGTTGCGGGACTTGGGCAATACCGTAATTGTAGTGGAACATGATGAAGACATTATGAAGGCTGCAGATGAGGTTATCGATATTGGCCCGGAGGCGGGCACGCATGGCGGAGAGGTGGTTGCCCATGGCACCATGGATGAAATTCTTAAATCCAATTCCCTTACGGCGGCTTACCTTAACGGTAAAATGGAAATTGCAGTACCAAAAACAAGAAGACCTTTCAAAAATTACATAGAAATAAAGGGAGCTCGGGAAAATAACCTTAAAAATATTGATGTTACCTTTCCTTTAAACGTCTTAACAGTCATTACCGGAGTATCGGGAAGTGGAAAAAGTACTTTGGTAAAAAAGCTTCTATATCCTATAGTTCTAAAGGAACTTGGAGGCTACGGTGAGAAAGCCGGGCAATACAGTTCCATGGAAGGTAAATTTCAATCCTTAAAGCACGTAGAATACGTTGATCAAAACCCAATTGGTCGTTCTTCCAGATCCAACCCCGTAACCTACATTAAGGCTTATGACGATATCCGTAATCTTTTTGCCAACCAGAAATTAAGCAAATTAAGAGGGTATCAGCCCAAACATTTTTCTTTTAATGTTGACGGTGGCAGGTGTGAAAAATGTAAAGGCGAAGGAGAGATTACCGTAGAAATGCAATTCATGGCCGATGTGCATTTGGAATGCGAAACCTGCAACGGAAAAAGGTTCAAAAAAGAAGTTTTGGAAGTGAAATTTGAAGACGCCAATATAGATGATGTCCTTAATATGACCATTGATGATGCCGTAGATTTCTTTGACAAAAACAATCAATCCAAAATTGTAACCAAGCTAAAGCCACTTCAAGATGTTGGGCTGGGATATGTCACCTTGGGACAATCTTCCTCCACCCTTTCAGGAGGGGAAGCGCAGCGTATTAAGCTGGCCTCATTTCTAGTAAAAGGGAACACCAAGGACAAAGCCCTATTTATTTTTGACGAGCCCACAACAGGTCTCCATTTCCACGATATTAAAAAATTGCTTAAATCGTTTGATGCATTGATCGGCAAAGGACATTCCATAATTGTAATAGAGCACAACATAGACTTGATAAAATGTGCCGATTACATCATAGACCTAGGCCCGGACGGAGGAAATAAGGGAGGACAACTATTGGCGCAGGGAACCCCTGAAATTGTTGCAAAGAACAAAGCTTCCTACACGGCAAAGTATTTAAAAGAAAAACTGCCCAATTAGATATAGTCGTTGGTTTAAAACTTTTGGCTATAGGCTATTGGCTCTTGGCTATTTGCCAATGGCTTTTGCCCACCGGTTTATTTTTCCTTCAACCTATTTCCTTCACAAGGTTATAAACAAATAAATTATAAACATCTAAAAATCAATATATTAAATTATTAATTGATTTTTTGGCATGCTGTTTGGTATATACAAATTGAATGTAAATAGTTGCATTCAAAATTAAAACCTTATATCATGAGAAATTTAATACTCCTTTTTACAGCGCTTATATTAGGTACTTCGGGTTCCAAGGCAGCTTCAGTGGAAGATAAGGTTGCCACAAGCAATTCTTATAGAAACAACAACTCATTTATTTTTGTTGAAAATGGCATTACATTTTCAGTTTATCCTGATGGGGAGTTCGATTTCTATATTGACAATAGAGGTGGCGTGAATGCTAATGTAAATTTTGGACATACCAATATTACTTTCAATTCAGGTTACGATTACAACCCTTATGTACAGTATGACGATTACGGTGCAGTTATACAGGTTGAGAATGTTCCCATATACTATGATTACTACGGTAGGGTAACCCAAATTGGGGAGGTAGATATCAACTATAATAGTGGCAGGGTATCCAGAGTTGGTGGTCTTTATGTGTACTACAACAACCGTGGGCTTTACAGCCACCACAGGGGGTTCATTAATGTCTATAACAGGCATTATGTGTATAGCCCTTTCCACAGCTTTTTCGTAAGACCGGCCTTAGGCTTTAGTCTAGTATTTGGTAGCCCTTACAGAAGGTATTACCAACCTGTAAGATATACCTACTATAGGCCATATCATCACAACCACAGAAAAGCATATGCTAAAATAGGTCACCATTACAAATACGACAAAGGGCATCATAATAAGAGAAGTACCATTTATAGAAACGACAAACGAGTTGCCGTTAGGGATAATGGGTATAGAAATAACAGTAACCTAAGATCCAACAGGTCCGTTGCAAGTAGAAATGATGGGTTAAGAAAAAATAACACTGTTTCCAGAAGTACTACATCCAGAAGCAACAATGTTAGTGGCAGAAACAATAATGTTTCAAGATCTACCACTCAACGTAGCAATGGAAACGGTACGGTAAAGAGAAGTACTACTGTAAGAAGCAGTACACCAAGTTCTAGAAATGACAGATCAGTTTCCAGAAGTTCTTCGATCCGCCCAAATAATAAGGGCAATGTTCAAAGAACCGTAAGTAGAACAACCAATACAAGGAGTAGTAATGGCAATGGAAGTTCTGTAACAAGGAGCAAAGCAGTTGTATCCAGACCTTCCGGAAATACCAGAACAGTGGTAAAAAAGGAAGTTAACAGAAGCCCTAGAAATACTTCGATAAGTAGAAGTTCTTCAAGTAGAAGCAATAGCGGTTCATCTGTAAGGAATACTACTGTAAAACGACCAAATGTACAGTCGAAAAGTACTGTAAAAAGGTCGGTGACAAAGTCATCTTCCAGCAGTGCAAGAAAAGTTTCAACGGCTTCCACAAGAGGAAGAAGTTCTAGAAGTAATTAAAAATAGTTTTTAGGTTGGTTAGTTGTTTAGCCCCGCAGCGAATTCGTTCCTGCGGGGTTTTACTTTCTTAGTGAGATTGGTGTGCTCCAACCCGTTCTTCGAAATATTAAAAATGCTTTTCGCTTAATGAATGTAAGGCCTGTCCTAGAGATAATCCACCTTGTCCTATTTTTTCCTCCCCAACTTTCCCAAATAAAATGAAATGGCCCCAAATACGTCTTCGGAAATTCTGAAGCGATATAAAACAAAAACATAACCAAGCAGAATCAACATACCCCTTAGGGCAATGTTCACGAATGGATGGAATGGAAACGATACAAAGTAAAAAATGGCAGATAGTATAACGAGAAGAAAAACAACTTTAAAAGTCTCCTTTGTAATTGGTTGAATACCAAATTTTAATTTAACAAAACCCAATTTTATGGTATTGTAAATAAAAAAAGCCATAAAACTAGCTATGGCCGCACCGTCCAAGCCGTATTTTGGAATAAGCCATAGGTTCAACAAAATGGTTAGGATTGCCAAGGCAACCCCCATAAGGAGCAATGCCCTATAAAAATCCGAATTGTACATTATAGCATTATTGTTGCCCAAAAGGGCATCATATACTCTGGCAAATCCAATGATAAAAACAATTGCATATCCGCCACGATAGGATTCGGGCAATAAATTGTACAAATCATTTAGATTTAGAATAATCAAAATAAATATGAGCCCAGATACTATAAACAAGGTAAGCGAGCTCTTTTGATATAATGTTTTAAGAGCCTTCATATCCTTTTTATGAAGTATTTCCGCAGTTAAGGGATAAGTAATGTTGTGCATAGACCTGGACGGAACGGCAATGACGGTTGCTATATATCCTGCAACACTGTAATAGGCTACATTTTTAATTTCTATAAATTGATTGATCATCACCTTGTCTACCTCCAACAGAACTATTGCGGCAGATCCGCCCAATATAATTAGGGTACTATAATTTATAATTTCACGGCTGTTTGCAGGAAAATTAAAATCCAACTTTAATCGTAGCGACCTTAAAGCGTAGATCTGCATTATAAGCGTCCTAAGGATATACATCCCTACCATGGCATTGAGAAAGGTCAGTACCGAAATCAGGTCCCAATAAACCAACAGAAGTAGAAATGTAATCACTATTCTGCTGAATACCTCCTTCATAAAGTTCCCAAAAACCGATTTCATCTGAACCTTGGCCCATGCGTAAAACACTTCAAAATAGGCCATGGCCACACCAATAATGAAAATATGCCATACATACCCTTTCACTATTGGGTTCTCCTTGGACAAGAAATTACCAATGGTCTCATTGGCCAGGTAGGAAATGGCCCCAATAGGTACAATAAGTATTAGCGGTAAGAAAACCATAAGGGTCAAAAAACCATCCTTCCCATTAAGTTCCTGGAAACCCGAATAATATTTGACCAAGGTGTTTGGAATCCCAAATGCCAATAGCGGCATTAAAACGGACGATGCGGACAGTATTACATTGACCAAGCCAAAATATTCGTCCGATAAAAACCGTGTATATAGAAAAAGTAGGTTCAAGGCCCCTATGGCAAAGCCACCATAGGTAATCAAAGTATTGTTCAATGATTGTTTTAAGACTATTCCCATGCTAAATACCTGGACAACTTTGCCGTTAATTCCCTTCTGTGATATTGTTCAACCTCTGCCTGAGGCAAAACCAATTGATCTTTTTTATATTCTTGAAACCATTGCAACAGGGTACTTTTTAATTCACCCAACTGGGCATAGGTATAGGTCTCCCCCGTTTTGGATCCTGCAATTAGATCTCCAACCTCCCAGTTGGTTGGACCTACACCCAAGATAGGCCTTTTTGACGCCATATACTCAAATACTTTTCCCGGAATAATACCTTGGGTCTCTTCAGAATCGATCTCTATCAACAACAGCACTTGTGACTTTCTTTGATATTGGAGTGCCTCATCGTGCGAAATATAGCCCAATAATTTGGTATACGATTGAAGTCCATAGAAATAGATACTTTCCAATACATCCGAACTAATGACTCCCGCCAATTGCAATTTGAAACATTTTTTAAAATCCGGGTATTCCTGAATTAATTCTGATATGGCCTTCCAAAGATTCAAGGGGTTCCTCCCTGTAAGCAGTGACCCTATATGGGAAATGGTAAAATCGACATCCAAAGCCACGGAACCGCCCAGGGTTGTATCATACCCATTGGTGATAACAGTAATAGGTTGTTGGGTTATATTGGAAAACTCCCGTCTTGTTGTATCACTGGTCACAATTATCTTATCGGCTTTATTTAGCACCAAGTGCTCCAGCTGTTTATGCCTTGCTTGGGAAGCCTTGGTCAGTTTCAATTTTTTATGATAGCCGATCGAGGTCCACGGATCCCTAAAGTCCGTTATCCACCTAATTTTGGTACGGTTTTTTAGTTCAAGGCCAATAAGATGCAGACTATGTGGAGGGCCGGTTGTTATAACGGTTCCAATGTTTTCTTTTTCAAGGACATCCACCAAAAAATCAACGGAAGGTTTTATCCAAAATTTTCTGGCATCGGGAATAAACAGATTACCCCGTATCCATAACAACGCTTTTTCTACAACAGATTGATTTTTGGAATTGATTATTCCAGCGCTGATCTTTTTGGTCTTTTTTTTGGAAAATATTCGAGCAAAGCCATAAGGTTCATAAATGGGCTTTTTATATATTTTTACACCTGCCGGTACTTCATCCACTAAAGATTCGTCTATTATGGGATAATTGGGGTTTTCCGGAATATATACAATAGGTTCTATATCATAATCCCTAAGGTATTTCACAAACTTCAACCATCGCTGTACTCCAGGTCCACCTGCCGGAGGCCAATAATACGTGATGATGAGTACCTTCTGCATTAAGCCGCTGGTTTTTTCCTAGAACCCCAAAAAGCATGACCAATTCCAAAAAAGAACACCAAGATCAAGATTATTGAGCTTGCCATAGTTATGTTGCCTCCAACCTTAATAAGGCTAGGCTCAAACTTAAACTCAATTTTATGTGTTCCCGCAGGAATTTCCATTGCCCTGAGCACATAATTTACCTCAAAATGCTCTTTCAATTTCCCGTCGATATAGGCATTCCAGCCATGTGGATAGTACATTTCGGAAAATACGGCAACACCAGGATTGGCATTATTGGAACTATAGGTTAAATGGTTAGGCTTATATTGAGTAAGCCTTATACTCGCAGTAGAGTCCGTCTTATAATTGAGCTCCTTTATATCTGCAAATTTTGATTTGTCAAAAACAGCTTTGTGCTTTACATCCAGAGTATTCAAGGCCATTATTTCGTCATTGGCATTATAAACCGGCACCAATTCATCTATAAACCATGCGTTGCCATTGGCATCAGGATTTAATGCCGGATAGCTCCTGCCCTCTTCATCTTGCTGTACCACATATTTTACATTGAGCATACTTAAAACCCGAACGTTGTTCTTGGAAATGTGAAAGTCGAACAAATCTTGGATTCCCGCCGGTTTAGCAGCATGGTAGCCCCAAATGGATTGGTGAAAATAGGCAGTACGGCCTCCCCCGCCGATCTCGGAAGGGTCGTACACCCGAAAAATGGAAGTATCCTTGGCAATCTGCTTGTCCATTTCAGTTTCCTGAAAAGGTTCCAGCATTCTTCGTTGGGCTACAAAATCGTCCTCATTTACATAGCGCTTGGCAACCCCTACCAAATCGAACACTACCAGCACCCCCAACAGAACAATCACCAAATTCTGTTTCAATTTATTCTTTAAATAGAACCAAACAACAAGAGCAGCCAAAGCGACATAGATCAGTGACCTAAAAATGTCCGCATTGTAAACGGCCTTCCTATCTGCCACAATTAAGGAGACAATGTCATCGCCATAATACTGGCGATAGGTTTCATCGCTCTGTCCGGTAAAACTAAACATTCCCTTGACCAGAAAAAGAAGTACTCCGATACCCAAAGTAATGAAAAGCGTTAATTTTAAGTCCTTTAGTTTCTTGGAAGTATCCTCTTTGGGATCAAAAAGTTGTACCAAAGCAAGGATGGTCAAAACAGGAACGCAAAGTTCCAGAATGACCTGAATGGATGACACCGCTCTAAATTTATTGTACAACGGAAAATAATCGATCATTACATCCGTAAGAAGACCAAAATTTTTGCCCCATGAAAGAAGTAGTGCCATTATAGTACCTCCCAAAAGCCACCATTTTACTTTTCCCTTAACCAAAAATAGCCCCAGAACAAAGAGAAAGAACACAACGGCCCCAATATAGGCAGGGGCGGCAACAATAGGCTGGTCTCCCCAATAAAGTGGCAAAGCACTGGTAAAATCCAATGCCTTGGTCCTGGATATTCCGTTCTCCGTTAAAAAAGTATAGGTTTTGGAATCGGCTCCCAGATCCTCGCCTCCGGAACCGCCAAAAAGTCTTGGCACGAATAAATTCAAGGATTCTACAATGCCGTAACTATATTGCGTAATATATTCCCGGTCCAGGCCAGAACCGCTTTCTTTGGGCTCTCCATTGGCAGTTATGGTAAGGTCCGATTTTCCCCTTGTACTCCAATCCGCATATTCCTTTGTCGCCATTAGACCAGTAGCATTGGCGGCTATTCCCAACAACACCGCCAAAACCAGGATTCCGACCGAAATACCAAAATGTTTCAATTTCTTTTTCTTAATGGCATCCACTAGATATACACCCCCAAGAATAAGCACCAACAACATAAAGTAGTAGGTCATCTGGTAGTGGTTGGCACCGACTTCCAAGGCCATGGCAATGGCCGTTAGGAGAAACCCCCAGAGGTATTTCTTCCTAAACACCAAAATTATTCCCCCTAAGAGCATAGGCATATAGCCAATAGCATGCGCCTTTGCGTTGTGCCCTACCCCCAATATAATAATCATATAGGTAGAGAAACCAAAGGCCAGTGCTCCCAGCACCGCCAACTTGTAATCTACCTTGAGACAGCATAGCAAAATATAAAAACCGATAAGATATATAAAAAGATAATCTGCTGGTCTAGGTAAAAATCGGATAATCCGATCCAACTTTTTTACATAATCATGTGGATAATAGGCTCCCAATTGATAAGTGGGCATTCCGCCGAAGGCGCTATTGGTCCAATACGGTTCCTCTCCAGTTTTCTTTCGAAAATCGTTTTGTTCCTTGGCCATTCCCGTAAACTGGACAATATCGGATTGCTCTATCACCTTCCCCTGAAGTACTGGATGGAAATAGGCTAGCGCTACAATTATAAAAAATACGGTTACAAAAAAATGGATAAAAAAGGCTCTTAGACCGTTTCTCATGTTTGGTTATGGTAAAAGGTTATTCAATTTCCTCAAAATCTATGTATTCTCCAACATTTTTTGAGCTGTTCTTTTTCTTGGTCGTTTTCCTATCAATTATAACGTCACCTATTTGCTCTTCTTCCTGAGTTTGCTGACCGGCAAAACCTTCAAACTGTTCCTTGAAATGTTCCTCGGTCTTCTTTGCTGCGTACTTAAACAATTTAGGCGCAAACCATTTAGCCAGTATTTTAAGCAAATAGTATACTAAGAGTACAATTAGTATCGTTTTTAAAAAACCCATAATAAGTTGACAAATTTTATATCAAAAGTACAATTCTAACGTTGTATTAATAGTGCAAAAGTCTTAAAATAATAATAAAATAGTACCTATGGAGTATAATGTTTCCACGAAACGCCTTATGAAAATACTAATATTTGGAATTTTCACCATTCCATTGGTCGCTTTTTCGCAATACACCGATGTCATCAACTCCAATAGACCTGGACTATCTGTAAGTGCATATGCCATTGGCACCAATGTTTTACAGGCCGAGTTTGGCGTTGCTTATGAACAACAGGACCATACTAGGCTAGCTACCGAATCCAATATTTTTGGAGCCGATCTGTCATTGCGCTATGGCCTACTTTTCGAAACCTTGGAGTTGAATTATGAAGGTACTTTCGACAATCAAAATAAAACATATACCAACACAGGGGTAGAAATTACGAACACCGATTTTTCCAGAAACAGAATAGGTTTAAAATTTTTGGTTTACGATCCTTTCAAGAATCCCGAAAATAACAAGCCCAATCTTTATAGCTGGAAGGCCAACTACGGATTTAAGCTAAAAAATCTAATCCCGGCCGTATCGGTCTACGCAGGTGCCAATTTTGTATTGGGTGATAATCCGTTTTACCGAGGTGACCCAACAGTCTCCCCAAGGGTAATGGTTGCGACACAAAGCAGGCTCACCCCAAGATTTGTACTTATTTCCAATATTGCCTATGACAGATTGGGAACGGATTTTCCGGAATGGAACTACACGGTATCCTTATCCCACGCCTTCAGAGACCCAAAATGGAGTGTCTTTGTAGAAAACCAAGGGATAAAAAGTGATCGGTATTCGGACGTTCTTTTAAGAAGTGGGGTGGCCCATTTGTTGGGCGAGAATATGCAGGTAGATATGAACTTGGGTGCTAGTTTTAAAAATACGCCCAGCAGGATTTTTGCCACAATGGGATTCTCCTATAGGATAGACATGCACAGGGACAAGGTGAAGGCCATAGAGGATCAAAAAGCAGGAGAAAATGGCGGGCCCATCAACAAGAACGCCATGAAGAAAAAGAAAAAAAAGAAAAACAAAGGTTCCGGCGCTGAGGATGTTGATTTGGGGCCTACTAAAAAACAACTGCGAAAACTAAAGAAAAAGGAAAAGAATAGGGACGATTCTGAAATTGATTTCTAACAAAATAACTTTTGTACTTTTTCCTATAGATTAATATTGCTAATATTGAACCATACAAGATAAATGGTATGGTTACTCTAAAAGAAGCAAAAACAAAATCGGAACTTAAAGATTTCGTACAATTTCCTTTTTCACTTTACAAGGATTCCCCTTATTGGGTCCCTCCTATTATAAATGATGAGCTGGATTCTTTTGATAAAAGCAAAAATCCGATTTTTAAGGATGCCGATGCCTGGTTTTTTCTAGCTTATAAGAACAATAAAATTGTGGGCAGGGTCGCAGCCATTATCAACAGATTGGAAGTGAACCAACAGCAGGTAAATAAGATGCGTTTTGGTTGGTTCGATTTTGTGGACGACTTTGAAGTTACGGAGGCACTGTTCAATAAGGTGGCCGAAATAGGAAAAGAACATAAGTTATCATACATGGAAGGACCTGTAGGTTTTTCCAATCTGGACAAGGTAGGCGTACTAACCGAAGGTTTTGATGAGATAGGCACCATGATTACTTGGTATAACCATCCGTACTATGTAAATCATTTTGAACGCTTTGGGTTTGTAAAGGAAAAGGAATACATGGAAAACAAATTCCCCTTTAGCAATGCGGAGCCCAAATTCTTTCAAAAGGCAAACGAATTGGTCCGAAAAAGATATGGTGTAAAGGAATTAAACTTTACTAAAACCAAGGATGTAATGCCCTGGGCAGATAAGATGTTCGATCTTTTTAACGAGACCTACTCCTCTCTTTCTTCCTTTGTCCGCATCACCGATATCCAAAAAGAATACTTCAAGAAAAAATACATCAGTTTTATAAATCCCGAGTATATCAAATTCATATTGGATAAGGATGACAAATTAATAGCATTCGGAATAGTAATGCCTTCATTTTCCAAAGCCTTGCAGAAAGCGAAGGGAAAATTATTCCCTTTTGGCATATTTCATTTGCTCAGCGCAAAAAAAAATAGCAAAGAAGTTATATTTTATTTGATAGGGGTTCTTCCAGAATACCAGAACAAAGGAGTTACTGCCGTAATGTTCAATGAATATTACAAGACCTTTAAGGCCAAGGGAATTGAAAAATGTGTTAGGACTCCAGAATTGGAGGAAAATGTCGCCATTCGCCAGATATGGAAACATTTCGACCCAAAAATATATAAGAGACGAAGGACCTACAAAAAGGAACTGTAAGTGGTCTTATAAAAAAGGAATTAAAACCAATCCAAAATCAAAAAAGCCAACTTAATTAATAAGTTGGCTTTTTTATATAAGTCAAAATAAATTTATTCTCCCATCGCCGCCGCTACTGCCGCAGACAACCTTTTGTAGGTACCGTTCTGTAATCGCTCACGTATTACGGAGAAGGCCTCCAAAGTTTCTGATACATCCTGTAAGGTATGTGTGGCCGTCGGAATCATTCTCAAAAGAATCAACCCTTTGGGGATTACCGGATATACTACAATAGAACAGAAAATACCAAAATTCTCCCTTAAATCCTTAACCAATGCCATGGCTTCAGGAATACTACCGTTAAGATAAACCGGTGTTACACAGCTAGTGGTAGTACCAATATCAAAACCTCTTTCCTTTAGTCCGTTCTGCAATGCATTTACATTCTCCCAAAGTTTTGCCTTAAGCTCCGGTTGGGTACGTAGCATATCCAACCTTTTCAGCGCTCCTTTAACATAAATCATCGGTAATGATTTGGCAAACATTTGAGATCGCAAGTTGTATTTAAGATATTCTATAATCTCTTTATCTGCAGCCAAAAAGGCTCCGATTCCAGCCATAGATTTGGCAAAAGTTGCAAAATAAACATCAATATCATCCTGAATTCCCTGCTCCTCACCTGTTCCGGCCCCGGTTTTACCCAAGGTTCCAAAACCGTGTGCATCATCTACAAACAATCTGAAATTATATTTTTTCTTAAGAGCAACAATTTCCTTAAGCTTGCCCTGTTCTCCTCGCATACCAAATACCCCTTCGGATATTACCAATATACCTCCTCCGGTCTGTTCCGCCATTTTAACGGCCCGATCCAAGTTTTTCTCAAGACTCTCCATGTCATTGTGCTTAAAGGTAAATCGCTTACCCATATGCAAACGTACGCCATCTATAATACAGGCATGCGAATCAACATCGTACACAATAATATCATCCTTGGAAACCAAAGCATCAATGGCAGAAACCATCCCCTGGTATCCAAAGTTCAACAAATAGGCAGATTCTTTTTTAACAAAAGCTGCCAATTCCTGTTCCAATTGCTCGTGGAAATCCGTGTGCCCGCTCATCATTCTTGCCCCCATAGGAAAAGCCGCACCGTACTCCAATGCTGCCTCACCATCTACCTTCTTCACTTCCGGAAGATTGGCCAAACCCAAGTAATCATTAATACTCCAGGTAATTACTTCCTTTCCTTGGAACTTCATCCTATTGGATATCGGACCTTCTAATTTTGGAAATACAAAATATCCCTCTGCTTGGGAAGCCCATTTACCTAAAGGACCTTTATTCTCGATAATTCTGTCAAATAAATCTCTCATCTAGCCTACATTGATTATTACTGCAAAAGTATATATTTTTAATATGCATATGCAACTTATTTAATACATAAAAAGCAACGACTTATGAACCGTTGCTTTTTATATCATAAATTTTGCATAACCCTTACTTTACAAATTCTATTTTTTGTGGTTCTTCAACATTTTTACTATCAAAGAAGCCCTGGTCGGACATCCACTGGTCACTATATATCTTACTCATATACCTGGAACCATGATCTGGGAAAATAACTACTACATTGCTATTTTCATTAAACTCTCCCATTTCCTCCAGTTGCCTTACGGCTTGCATTACTGCACCACTGGTGTATCCAACAAAGAGTCCTTCCGTTCTGGATATCTCCCTTGCCGTATGGGCACTTTCTTCATCGGTAACCTTAATAAATTCATCTATTACCTTGAAATTGGTTGCCGTAGGTATTAAATTTTTACCCAGACCTTCAATACGGTATGGATAAATTTCCTTGGTATCCAATTCCCCGGTCTCGTGGTATTTCTTAAGAACGGAACCATATGCATCCACACCTATTACACGGATATTGGGATTTTGTTCCTTCAGATACTTAGCGGTACCGGAAATAGTACCTCCCGTACCACTACAGGCTACTAAATGCGTAATATGACCGTTGGTCTGATTCCAAATTTCCGGTCCCGTACTTTTATAATGGGCCTCGGCGTTTAAATCATTAAAATATTGATTGATATATATAGACCCCTCGGTTTCCTCGTGCAGTCTTTTAGCCACTTCGTAATAAGACCTTGGGTCATCTGCGCTTACGTGTGCAGGGCATACATATACTTTTGCCCCCATAGACCTCAGCATGTCTATTTTATCCTTGGAAGATTTTGAACTCACCGCCAAGATACAATCATAACCTTTTATGATACTGATCATGGCAATGCTAAAACCCGTATTTCCCGAAGTGGTTTCTATTATAGTACTCCCCTCCGTTAATATTCCCCTACGCTCCGCCTCTTCAATTATGTAAAGGGCAATACGGTCTTTGGAGGAATGTCCTGGATTAAAACCTTCCACCTTAGCGTAAAAATTACCTTCTAAGTTGGCAGCTATTTTATTTAGTTTGATTAATGGGGTGTTTCCTACAAGTTCTAGGAGGTTGTTATAAGCGTTTATCTTATGTTCCATAAACAGTTTCTAGGTTTAGAACTTATCGACATCTTTTAATTTATGTCAATATTGATAGGACAAAATTAGTCTTTTTTTTTGATTATCGAATTTTATGCTCTAAATCTAACAAAAATGCATACTCTTTTGCCACCTCCTTTAAGGATTCAAATCGGCCCGAAGCACCGCCATGACCTGCATCCATATTAATATTGAACAACAATAAATTATTGTCCATTTTATTCTCTCTAAGTTTCGCAACCCATTTGGCAGGTTCAAAATATTGCACTTGGGAATCGTGAAATCCTGTAATAACCAGCAAATTTGGCTGCAATTGACGCGATACATTGTCATATGGCGAATAAGATTTCATATAACTGTAGTATTCCTTTTCGTTTGGATTGCCCCATTCATCATATTCCCCAGTGGTCAGTGGAATAGTATCATCCAACATGGTCGTAAGCACATCTACAAACGGAACAGCTGCAATTACCCCGTGATATATTTCAGGGCATAGATTTACTATGGCGCCCATTAAAAGGCCTCCCGCGGAACCTCCCGAGGCATAAAGGTGTCCGGCACTTGTATATTTTCTTTCTATTAAATATTTGGAACAATCAATAAAATCGGTAAACGTATTGATCTTATTCAGCAACCTACCTTCCTCATACCATTTACGGCCCAGATATTCCCCACCACGTACATGGGCTATGGCATAAATAAACCCTCTGTCCAACAGGCTTAACCGTACTGTGGAAAAATATGGGTCTATGGTATGACCATAAGAGCCGTATGCGTATTGCAATAGCGGACTGGAACCGTCCAGTTTGGTGTTTTTATGATAGACCAGGGAGATTGGAACTTTTTTACCATCTCTGGCCGGGGCCCAAATTCGTTCTGAAATATAATTTTCCTTGTTAAATTTCCCTCCCAATACCTCTTGTTCCTTTTTTATTTCCTTTTCCTTGGTCCTCATATTAAAATCTATGATGGAACTGGGAGTCGTCATGGAGTTATATCCATATCTAAGAATTTCGGTGTCAAAATCCGGATTGGTACCCACATAGGCCGTATAGGTCTCATTATCAAAGGGTAAATAATAGCTTTCCCCGGTATCCCACCGCACAATCTTCAACTTATTCAAGCCATTCTCCCGCTCGGACAAAACATAGTATTCATTGAACATTTCAATATCCTCGAGCAATACTTCTTCCCTGTGCGGAATAAAGTCTACCCAATGTTCGGATTCGGTTTGGTCTTCAGGAGTCGTCATCAATTTAAAATTGGTTGCCCCTTCCATATTGGTCAGTATGTAAAAATTGTCCTCGTAATGGGTCAAGGAGTACTCCATCCCCCTAACTCTTTTGGAAAACACATGAAACTTTCCATTAGGGTCATCTGCCCTCAGAATTTGAAATTCGGTAGTCAATGTACTGGAAGAACCTATAACTATAAATTCTTTGGATTTAGTTTTGTAAACAAAGGTGGTAAAGGTTTCGTCATCCTCATGAAAAACCAGTTCATCTTCTTCCGGAGATGTTCCCAATATATGCCTATAGATGTTGTTGGACCTAAGGGTAACCGGATCTTTTTTGGTATAGAACAAGGTTTTATTGTCATTGGCCCATACCGCGCTGCCCGTGGTGTTCTCTATTTTATCCCCATAAATCTCTTGGGTTCGCAAATTTTTTATTTGCAGGGTGTATTGCCTTCGGGAAACAGTATCCACCCCATAGGCCGCCAGTTCGTTATTGGGACTTATGGACAAGCCTCCTAGGTTAAAATAATCCAACCCCTCTGCCATAAGGTTGCAATTGAACATTATTTCTTCCTCCGCATCCTCTTTTTCAAACCTTCTGGTAAAAATGGGATACTCCTTACCCACTTCATATCTGGTAGCATACCAATAGCCATTAAACTTGTAGGGAACGG
Source organism: Arenibacter algicola (assembly GCF_018860365.1). Classification (GTDB taxonomy): domain Bacteria; phylum Bacteroidota; class Bacteroidia; order Flavobacteriales; family Flavobacteriaceae; genus Arenibacter; species Arenibacter algicola_B. Next base: position 27,526 of record NZ_JAHKPO010000014.1, on the reverse strand, counting down.
AAGAATCATCTTCCTTTATCCTGGACTTCATCTCTAGGAACAAGCTATCCTTAAGCTCATTGGTATGGGCCGTCATTGCCTCATAGTACGCATTTTCCTGTTCCAAAAAAGCAATGACTTCCGGATTTTCCCTTTCGTTAAGCCAATAGTAATCATCAATCCGTACATCATTGTGCTTTATTAATTGCTTCTCAATTTTTTTTGCACTTGGTGCTTTTAATTCCCGCTGCATGAGTGTGGTATATTTTATAGAAACCGCAAAAATAGTATTTAAATGCAACCGACCTGATTAAATGTGTCCTTTCTCCATAATTATATTGACCAACCATTGAGGTATCCATATGAATAACTGTGACCTTAAATTCCAATATATCCCGATCATTTTAGTAATTTTGGCTTAAGAACTTTTTAAATCTATAATTATGTTTGGAGATATGATGGGCATGTTGGGAAAATTGAAGGAAACCCAAGAAAAAGTAAAGGCCACCAAAGAAAGAATGAATACTGTAATACTTGAAGAGCAATCTCCGGATAATTTGCTCAAGGTCAGTATAACGGCCAATAGAACTATAAAATCCATTGCTATAGATGATAGTCTTCTAAACGACAAGGAACAGCTGGAAGATTATTTGATCCTTACCCTGAACAAGGCTATAGAAAAGGCCACAACCATAAATGAAAACGAATTGGCCGCGGTTGCCAAGGAAGGAATGCCCAACATTCCCGGTATGGATTCGTTTTTAAAATAAATTTCAGTAAGTTTATCCAGACCTTTTTAACCATAACTTATAATTATGAAGAAGTTTTTCTTGCTACTACTGTTTCCGTTTCTTGTTAACGCACAAAATAAAAGTGCCGATACAAATGAAACTGAATGGCTGACCGATTACGTCAATGCCCAAGAAGTTGCAAAAAAAACCAATTCCAACATTCTTATGTATTTTACTGGCAGTGATTGGTGCTCGCCATGTAAGGCCTTAAAAAAAGACCTTTTCAACACCAGTCAATTTAAGGAAGTGGCCAAGGACTATGTCCTCCTATACGTGGATCTCCCCAGAAAGAAAGAACTTCTTAGCGCTAATGAAATGCAACATAACAAGGCCTTATTATCACAATGGAACAAAAAGGGCGTTTTTCCCCTGATAAGCTTGGTCAACACCGAAGAAAAAGAAGTAGCCTCACTGTCCGGTTACGGTTCCAAAGGGGATGTGGAAAAGTATTTGGACTTTCTTAGAAAGAACAGAAAAATGTAATTTTAATCCCAAGGCGCGCGCACTTTTTCAAATTAGTCGTTATTTCTTTTTTCAATAATTGGCCTCAGAATTTAATTCTGGTACTGCTATTCTTTTTTGCAGTAGCCAAATACCGTATTCTTACTAATACCCTCCCCTATTCTATGCTTCAAAAAAGAGGGTATTGCCCTAAAATTTATTATAATTGTAAGGGCATTTTTTTTTAGCCTAAAATCTATATTAACATTTACAAAATTCTCCTATATGTTGACGGACAATTATTTTAAGACCTATCCAGATGAAAATGGTTTTTTTAAAGAATACGGTGGTGCCTTTATCCCCCCAGTTCTGGAAGAAGAAATGAAAAAAATTACGGATGCTTATTATTCCATAAGCAAATCGCACAATTTTATTTCGGAATTGCGAAGCATACGCAAACACTATCAGGGTAGGCCCACGCCAGTTTATTATTGCAACAGGCTCTCCGAAAAATACGGAGGAAGAATATATCTTAAACGAGAAGATCTTAACCATACAGGTGCACATAAACTCAACCATTGCATGGGAGAGGCGCTTTTGGCTAAACATTTGGGCAAAAAGAAACTAATTGCCGAGACAGGGGCCGGGCAGCACGGAGTTGCCTTGGCAACTGCAGCAGCCTATTTTGGATTGGAATGTGAGATTCATATGGGAGAAGTGGATATTGCCAAAGAACATCCCAATGTAGTTCGAATGAAAATCCTTGGTGCAAAAGTAGTACCGGTTTCCCATGGTTTAAAAACATTAAAAGAAGCTGTGGATTCAGCTTTTGAGGCATATTTAAAGGATCCTATAAACACCATTTACTGTATAGGCTCTGTCGTTGGCCCACATCCATTTCCCATGATGGTACGGGATTTTCAGCGGGTGGTCGGCATAGAGGCCAAAGAGCAGTTTTTTGAAATGACTGGAGAATTACCGGATAAGGTAGTAGCCTGTGTTGGCGGGGGAAGTAATGCCATGGGTATATTCTCCTCATTTTTGGAAGAATCGGAATGTACCTTATACGGCGTAGAACCTGGTGGCCGCTCCATGGAATACGGTGAACATGCCGCTACAATGACCTTGGGCAGTCCAGGAATCATCCATGGATTTAAATGCTATATGCTGAAGGATGATAAAGGGGAACCGGGCGCAGTACATTCGGTGGCCAGTGGTTTGGATTATCCCGGAGTTGGACCTGAACACAGTATGCTTAAAGATCTTAAAAAAGTAACCTATGACGTTGTTTCGGACAAGGAAACAGTTGATGCTTTTTATGAATTGAGTCGCCTGGAAGGTATTATCCCTGCTTTGGAAAGTGCGCATGCAGTAGCATATGCCATAAAATTGGCGCAACAAGATCCGCGATCCTCCATTTTAGTCAATTTAAGTGGTAGGGGCGATAAGGATCTGGATTATGTGGTAGATACCTACGGGCTACCTGAAGATGGAAAATAATTTATAAAATCTTCACCGAGGGGCGTCCAAAGGCTGAAAATTCAAGGCTATTTGGACGCCTTTTTAATTAGGGAACTTTCCCGTTGGTCGACTTCTCATTATAGCTGGCCAAAACATACGCTTTTTGTATCATACTACTCCTAGCCCACCTATTTGCGAACTTCCCCGCAGAGGGACCGACACTAAAGGTCTCAAACCCTTAAACAAGTCCATATGTAGATAAACGCAAATTTATCTGGATAAGATTGTTAAACTTAAAGATTCACATTTTTTTGTGTAACTTTAAAAAAAGTTGCCGTAGGCTATGCTAAAAATAAAAAAGGAATCGGATACCACATATACCTTTAGTCTGCAGTCTGAAAGTGGACAGACACTTCTGAACAGTATCCCCTTCAGTAAAAGGGAGGAGATGAATAGGACCATTGCCAATCTCAAGGTTCTGATTGGGCAATCTTCGGTTTTTGAACGTAAGACCGACTATAATGGCAAATTTCTGTTTACCCTTAAGGATAGTGAAGGTAAAATTTTAGGTAACTCCATGCTTTATAGTTCCGAGGCCGGAATGGAAAATGGCATAAAAAATCTTAAAACCAGCATTTCCTTATTGCCTGATGCCATTGGCCTATAATTTTGGAAGCATATCCAAAAAAGCCTCGTGCATTTCATCGGTATAATCCATATGGGTTACAATACGCAGTTTATTTTGCCCCATCCCAATGATTTGAACATTCCTTTTGTTCAGTTTGTCCATGAAATCATCAGAGGACATATACTTTTCATCTATTTCAAAAATAACAATATTGGTTTCCGTAGGTTCTACCTTTTTAATGTAGGACAACCCGTTTAGCAATACACTTATTTCCTTGGCCTTCCTATGATCTTCCGCCAATCTTTCCCTGTTGTTTTCCAAGGCGTAAATTCCCGCTGCCGCAAGGTATCCCGCCTGTCGCATACCGCCGCCAAGTACCTTTCTCACCCTTAGCGCTTTGTCAATATGCTCCTTGTCCCCCAACAAAACGGAACCTACGGGACATCCCAACCCCTTGCTTAAACAAACACTAATAGTATGGAACAGTGCCCCATAATCCAAGGCAGATTCTTTTTTGGCAATCAGGGCATTCCAAAGTCGGGCTCCATCCAAATGATATTTTAGATTATGCCTTTCACAAACCTTTTTTATGGACTTCAACTCCTCCAGATCCCAACAGGCCCCACCTCCCTTATTGGTAGTGTTTTCTATACAGACCAACGAGGTTAACGGGCTATGATAAAAGTCTGGTGGGTTTATTACTTCCTCGACCTGACTTGCGGTCATCATTCCTCTATGACCATCTACCAATCTGCAGGAGACTCCACTATTAAAACTCACCCCTCCCCCTTCATAATTATAAACATGGGCATACTTATCACAGATTAATTGCTCCCCTGGTTGGGTGTGCAATTTTATAGCCGTTTGGTTGGCCATAGTACCACTTGGAAAAAACAAGGCCGCTTCCATACCGAACAAGTTCGCCATCATTTCTTCCAACTTGTTGACAGTAGGATCATTTTTAAAAACATCATCCCCTACCTCAGCGGTCATCATGGCCTGCAACATACCAGGCGTAGGTTTTGTGACGGTATCACTAATAAGATTTATAAACATAAAAATTGAAAATTATATATAACAAATGAATCAGGATGAACAAACTTATTGAACGTGGGTTCCTAAATTTATGTAAACGTATTAAACATTTTTCAAGTAGCTATTTTTTTCCTTTCATTTAATGTGAATTATCAATAATACCATTCCATTTTTTAAGTATGGATAATTCTCTTGCTTAAAAAAATTAAATCGCATGTATGTAACTAAAATAAAGTAACTTGAAGAAAAATATGCCTATGAAGCCAGAGGTAAAAAAACCGATATTTTCTTCTTACATCAACAATCCTGCACTTTTTGATGAAGTTTTCAACAATGATGGAGCGGCTAAAAATGTTTATCAAAAATTGTTAGATCTGTACGGGAATCATTCCATTCAAGACTATGTGCAATTGAACAATAAGGCTAAGTCCTCATTTTTTAACCAAGGAATCACTTTCCAGGTATACGACAATAAAGAAACGCAGGAGAAAATATTTCCATTCGATCTATTTCCAAGAATCATAGATGAGGATGAATGGGAAATCATTGAAAGGGGCGCTATACAGCGCAGTAGGGCATTAAACTTATTTTTATGGGATATTTACCACGATAAAAAAATCATCAAAGATGGCATAGTTCCACTGGACTTGATCAGTTCCTCTGCAAACTATTTGCATCAAATGATTGGAGTTGACCCTCCTGGGGGCATCTACAACCACATATCCGGCACTGACATTATTAAGCACTCGGATGGCAACTATTATGTCCTTGAGGACAACATTAGATGTCCTTCCGGGGTAAGTTATGTTATTTGTAATCGTACCGCCTTAAAAAGAGCGCTCTTCGGGGTTTTCAATCATTATAAAACGCATTCGGTGACCAACTACGCCGAAAACCTATTGGATATATTGGAAAGTGTAAAACCAAAAGGGGTCGATGTCCCAAATTGTGTGGTTATTACACCAGGTATGTACAATTCTGCCTTTTACGAACATTCATATCTGGCAAAAGCTATGGGTGTGGAATTGGTGGAAGGTAGAGATCTATTTGTTGAGAACGATTTTGTCTACATGAAGACCATTCGTGGACCCATTAAGGTTGATGTGATTTACCGAAGAGTGGATGACCAATATATAGATCCCCTGGAATTTAGGGCCGATTCGTCATTGGGGGTACCAGGTCTTTTCGCTGCCTATATAAAAGGCAATGTTTGTTTGGCAAATGCTCCGGGCACAGGAGTAGCAGATGATAAAGCCATCTACACCTACATGCCGAAAATCATTAAATATTATTTGGATGAGACTCCCATTCTCAACAATGTACACACCTACCATTGCAGCAGGCCCAATGAACTTAAATATGTATTGGAACACATACATGAACTAGTGGTGAAGCCTGTGGATGAAGCAGGCGGTTATGGTATATCAATTGGCAACAGACTCTCTAAGGCTGAAATTAAGGTAGTTCAGGAAGAAATAAAACAAAATCCTAGAAAATACATTGCCCAGCCTATTATGTCCTTATCGGTACATCCAACCTATATAGATGACAGTGAATCTTTTGAACAACGACATGTAGACCTTAGGACATTTACCCTATTGGGCAATAAAAAGGAGTTTGTACTCAAAGGTGGATTGTCTCGAGTAGCACTAAAAAAAGGAAACCTAATTGTAAATTCCTCTCAAGGAGGTGGTTCCAAAGATACCTGGGTATTAAAAAAATAAAAAAATCTTATGTTAGCTAGAGTTGCCAATAACCTTTTTTGGATGGGACGTTATATTGAACGTTCCGAACATGTTGCCAGATACTTAAATGTAAATTATTTCTCATCATTGGACGCACCGAACGAGCTGTCACAATCCAGACAATTTGTTCTTCAATCCATGATGTTCCTGGTAGGGGAGCCATTGGATGACGATAGCATAATTCTTAAAGAAGAAGATATTTTATTCAACATAGGACTAAATGCCAATTTACCTTATTCCATTATCAATAATGTAAAATATGCCCGAGAGAATGCCAATAGTGCCAGAGACCTTATTTCTACGGAACTGTACGAATCCATCAATAAATTTTATCATTTTGTAATCAGGTATTCGATAGAGGATTTCACAAAAAAGGGTCTATACGATTTTACCGTTAACATCACTGAAATGACCGCCATTTTAAGAGGAAAAATAAGAGGTACGCTTTTGCATGACGAGGTGTATGCAATTATTATGCTCGGTATAAATCTGGAGAGGGCCACGCAGGTAATCAGAATCATTAATGCCAAATACAATGATGCCGTAAAGGCCAAAGGGAGTTATGGCGATAAAATTAGCAATAGCTTTGAATGGACCACACTTCTTAAATGTGTGGAATCTTATGATATGATGCGCAGATATTATAAAAAGACACCTACCAGTATTTCCACTTTGGAATTCTTAATTTTAAATCCAGATTGTCCAAGATCTGTCATCAATAGTATAAACCAAGTATATAAGCATATTAAAGTTTTGGATGAATCCAAAACTCCGGATAAAAATTCTACCGCTTTTTTAATAAGTAAAGTTAAGGGAGAATATGAATTTAAATTTGCCGAAGAAATTGAGGAAGACATTCAGGGCTTTATTGAAAAAATACTCAATAGTCTGGTGCAGATTAGTCTTAAAATGGAAAATGAATTTTTTACCTATTGATTTATAATCCATTGGATTACCTTTGCTTTAACAACTACTTATAATGTCATTTGAATATTCAGTTACTTATTGTGCCGAAAATAACTACGAAAATCCTGTAGAAAATGCATATTGGCAATTTTTGATTGTTCCTGAGAATAACGACACGCAAGAATTGATCAGCGTGGAAATAAAAAATTCATTGGAAGCCAAAAGTGCTTTTTCCCAAAATGGTTTTGGATTTCAGACCATTAGAATAAATACTTCGGAACGATTCCAGAAAATTAACTTCAGTGCCACTTTTAAACTTAAAAAAATAAGCTTCAACCCTTTTGGACAAATTCCAATCTTTGATATCCCAAGCAACTATGAACTTGTTAAAAGTTTGAATTTCAAGGTAGATCATGAGCCTTATCTGCGTGAGACCAAATATACTGCCTTGCCAGCCGGTTCAGAAAACTTGTTTGTTTTTGATACCTCCATAAGTATATTCGAGAATCTTCAAAAACTAAATAAATGGATCTATCTTTTTATTCATTTCAATACTGGCGTTACCCATGTGAATACCTTATTGGAAGAAATCATTAATAATCCTGAGGGGGTATGCCAGGATTTCACACATTTGTTCTGTGCTTTGGCAAAAGCAAATAATATTCCCACCCGCTATGTCTCGGGTTACCTGCACCAGGGTAATGGTTACTTTGGCGACTCGCAAATGCATGCTTGGGCAGAAGCATATATCCCCCAAGTTGGCTGGATAGGCTTTGACCCTACCAACAATTTATTGGTCAATGACAACCATATTAAAGTAGCCCACGGCAAAGACTATAATGATTGCTCCCCTTTAAAAGGCGTAGTATATTCCCAAGGCGCTAATAAAACCTCCCATTCCGTGGAAGTACAGGCCGAACAATAAATATCATTTCATATTTGGTACATAATCAGAAAAAAGAATCCTATTTTTGGCTGAAAATAATTAGCATATGATAACTACGGACCATTATAAGAGTCTCATTGATCGCCTTGGTGCGTTAAGGAGGTATCTTTGACATAGATGCCAAGCTTGTAGAAATAGAAAACGAGGAGGAAAAAACCCTGGCTCCAGACTTTTGGAACCATCCCCAGGAAGCCCAGGAACAGATGAAATTAATTCAATCCAAGAAACAATGGGTTGATGATTATAATAGCGCTCAAAGCTTAGTAGCGGACCTTGAGATTTTCTTGGAATTTCAGAAAGAAGGTGAAATGTCCGAAGCTGATGTTGAAGGTCATTACGACAAGACCATTGAGGCCTTGGAGAAATTGGAATTCAAAAATATGCTCTCTGCAGAGGGAGATGAACTCACAGCCATAATTCAAATTACTGCGGGTGCCGGAGGCACGGAAAGTTGTGATTGGGCATCAATGTTGATGCGGATGTACATGATGTGGAGTGAAAAAAATGGTTACAAGGTAAAAGAGCTCAATTATCAGGAAGGTGATGTTGCAGGAATCAAAACCGTGACCTTGGAAATTGAAGGGGATTATAGCTTTGGATGGCTTAAGGGAGAGAACGGAGTACACAGGCTGGTACGTATTTCACCTTTCGACAGTAACGCAAAGCGCCATACTTCTTTTGCTTCCGTATATGTTTACCCACTGGTGGACGACAGTATAGAAATAGATATAAACCCTGCCGATGTGGAGATCACCACGGCTAGATCAAGTGGTGCCGGGGGACAGAATGTCAACAAAGTAGAAACCAAGGTACAGCTGACCCACAAACCTTCCGGAATACAGATTTCTTGTTCAGATTCAAGATCACAGCACGACAATAGGGCCACCGCATTAAAAATGCTTAAATCCCAATTGTACGAAATAGAATTGCGCAAGAAAATGGAAGCCCGACAGGAAATTGAGTCGTCCAAAATGAAAATTGAATGGGGTTCACAGATTAGGAATTATGTAATGCACCCATACAAATTGGTGAAGGACGTGCGTACGGGTGAAGAAACAGGAAACGTTGATGCGGTAATGGACGGCAATATAGATCAGTTCTTAAAGGCCTATCTTATGATGATGGGGCAAAAGGAAGAAAGCTGAACCATGACTCCATATTACAACCTGTAAAATTGTTAATGGATAAGGCTAGAAAGTTTCGGGTACCTGTTTTGAAGATTATTATCATGTATCATGACCATTAGGAGACCGGAGATTTTTGGCCACGAAACTTAAAATCCAATAAATATGATTAAAATATATCACAACCCCAGATGTGGAAAGTCCAGAGAAGGATTGGCCATTCTAGAAAATTCGGGAAAAGACTTCGAGATCATTAAATATCTTGAAAACGTACCTACCAAAAAAGAACTCGAAGCCATTCTAAAAATTTTAGGTATATCACCAATGGAGTTGGTGCGAACCAACGAAGCCATTTGGAAAGAAAAATTCAAGGGAAAATCCATGACGGACGATGAAGTAATAGCTGCCATGATAGCGTTTCCCAAACTCATAGAACGCCCCATAGTCATCAAGGACAGCAAAGGGGTGGTTGGACGACCTCCCGAAAAAATAAAGGACCTTTTAAATTAGGATCTGAGTTAAACTGATTTGAAAAAAGGAACATTTATTATTATATTATGTACTTCCCAAAGAATCAAAGCAATTGCCGCCGCAATACGGCACAGTTCTTGAAATATTCATTTTAACAAACATTTAACCCTTAAGGGTTAAACCATCTATTAATTTTGGAATCCCACTAAGCAGTTGACATTATGAAAACGAACAAGAAATTATTTTTAAGTTTTTTATTGATCGTATTATCATTCCCTTTTTTAAGTGCCCAATATGGGTATGGTAATGGATACGGAAATGGATATGGATACGGAGGATATGGTAGACAGCGCAATACTATTCCACAAGTACAGGAAACGCCTAAGGAACCGGAAAAATTAACGGCTGCTCAAATTGTGGATCAGGAAATGCCGAGCATTACAGAAAAATTAGGCTTAAACCCGTTTGAGGAAGCTGTTTTGAGCACCACCTTAAAAAAATACCTGCAGGAACGTATAGAATTGCAGATACTGGAGCTACCGGCCGATAAGATGAGGGAAAGTTATGAAAAAATCACTTTAAAGCAAGATGAAGAACTTAAGGCAGGATTACCAGCAGATAAGTATGAGGCCTTTGTAGAACTTCAGAAAAGCGGTTTTAAAAAGGTTAAAGAAAAAAAGAAGAAGAGAAAAAACAAATCCAAAACATAGCAAATGAAAAAACTACTCCCAGTTACACTATTATTCATCACTTTAATAGGTTATGCACAAGGGGGCCAAGGCCCGCAAGAACCGATAAAAATAACTGGGACCGTTTTGGACCAAGAAACAGATCAACCCTTGGAATATGCCACTTTGGTATTACAAAGTGTTAGAAATCCAGAAAAAGTTACAGGTGGGATTACGGATGTCAACGGGCAATTCGAAGTTGAGACAGCTCCTGGAAACTATAATATCAGTGTAGAATACATCTCGTATAAATCCTATAAATTAAATAATCAAAGTCTAAGATCTTCCACCAACCTTGGCGTAATCCGTCTTTCCTTAGACGTTGCCCAGTTGGCCGAAGTAGAAGTGGTCGGCGAGCGCACCACAGTAGAATTACGGCTGGATAAAAAAGTATATAACGTTGGTTCGGACCTAACCGTGAAAGGTGGTTCGGTAACCGATGTACTGAGCAACGTACCTTCGGTTTCCGTGGATGTGGAAGGTAACATTAGTCTCAGGGGAAACGAAAGTGTTAGAATCCTTATCAATGGCAAACCATCGGCCTTGTCGGGCCTGAGTCCCGAGGCCCTGCAACAGTTGCCTGCGGATGCCATAGAAAAGGTAGAGGTAATTACCAACCCCTCCGCAAGGTATGATGCCGAAGGAACAGCAGGTATTTTGAATATAATTCTAAAGCAGAGCAAGACCGCCGGGGTAAACGGATCCGTCAATGTTTATACAGGGCATCCAGAGACTTATGGAGGGTCCTTGAGCCTAAATTTAAGACGGGACAACTTCAATATCTTCACCAATACCACCTACCGTTATCGCAGCGGCCCAGGGAATGCATTGTTCGATCAGGAGAACTTTGACAGTAACGGCAACACCTTGAGTTATCAGAATGAAGTAAGGGATTACCAAAGAAAGGACAAAAGTTTTAACACCAATGTTGGTTTTGAACTGTTTTTGGATGAAAGCAGCAGCATTACCAATTCTTTTGTGTTTAGCAAATCTAATGGGGATAACACAGTGAATGTGGATTTTTCCAATTTTGATGCCAATAGAACCCCAACCATCCAAAGAAACCGATTTACCACTGAGGACGAGTTTGAGGAGGAGGTTCAATACTCATTGAATTACCAAAAGAAATTTGAAAGGGAAGGACATATCCTTACCTTCGACTACCAGTACTCAAAGGGAATTGACAATGAAAATTCGATTATCGAGGAGGTCATCCTAGGGGATAATATTGCTTTGGATACCGAAAGGACCATAGATGACCAAACACAGATATCCCAATTGGTGCAGATGGATTATGTACTTCCCTTTGGAAAGGATAATCAGTCCCAATTTGAAATTGGGTATCGCGGGACCTTCAACAATAACAATACCGATTTTGATTTTGGTATCGAACAACAAGATGGGGGATTCAATAGCGACCCTAACTTCAGCAATGAATTAAATTATAAGGAGTACGTAAATGCGGCCTATACCCAATTGGGGTCTAAATTTAACAAATTCAGTATTCTAGGCGGATTGAGAATGGAGGCTTCCGATATCGGGATCGAACTGGTCAACTCTAACGAACTTACCAATAAGGACTATGTAAATTGGTTCCCATCCATATTCCTGGGCTATGAATTCTCCGAGAAGGAACAAGTTACCTTAAGCTATAGCAAAAGACTTAGAAGACCGCGATCAAGGTTTATCAACCCATTCCCTTCCAGATCCAGCAACACCAATCTTTTTCAAGGAAATGCGGATTTGGACCCTACTTTTACAGATGCGTACGATTTGGGATATTTGAAAAGATGGGATAAGTTTACTTTTACTACCTCCGGATACTTTAACAGATCTACTGGAGTATTTCAATTTGTTTCCAGGGAGACGGGCGACTTCGTAACCATTGAAAATCCGGACGACCCACAGAACCCTATTGTAGTACCCGTACAGGTACGAAGCCCTATAAATCTAGCTACTGAAGATCGATATGGCATGGAGTTTACCACGACGTATACCCCAAAAAGAAATTGGAGATTAACATGGAATGTCAATGCTTTTCAAAGGGATCTTCAAGGAGATTTCACCTATATCAACAGTCAAAATGAAGAAATAGTTCAAAATTTTGATGCCAACAACTTCTCCTGGTTTACCCGCTTTAGCGCTAAAATACCATTGCCCGGAAAAATCGATTTTCAGACCAATTTCTTTTATATGGGTCCTTCCGAAGATGCTCAAAACACTAACAAGGGTATGTTAAGTTCAGACCTTGGCTTGAGTAAGGATATTCTAAAGGATAAAGGCTCACTGACTTTGAACGTAGGGGACATATTCAATTCTAGAAAACGTAGAAGCGATACCAGAACAGAGAATGTAGCTACCTATAGTGAATTTCAATTTAGGGAAAGGCAAATTACCTTGTCGTTTCAATACAGGTTCAACCAACCCCAAAACAAAAATGATAGAAGTAGGCAAGGCAGAAGTGGCGGTGGGGAAGATATGGACTTCGAAGGGTAAATATTAGAACCCCTAAACATAAAAAGGGAGCCATTGGGCTCCCTTTTTATTTACAGTATATCGTCGTATCCCTATTGGTTACGTTTTGCTTTTTTAGCTTCGCGCTTTTCTTTCAATATTTCCAGGATTGCACCTCCTATCCAGTAGGGAATAACAAAAGTCAACAAAAAAATCATCAACCAAAACCCGATGGTCAAGATGGTCAAAAATGCTAAAAACCCTAAATATTGGTCAAAATCGAACATGATTGCTATGTTTTTTTAATGGTGGTACAAAGATATCAAAATCTAAGTTATTATTCCAAGGGCTATTTAAAATAATTTAACCTTAATACATAAACTTCTTCAATTACCCCCATATACCACACCAGGTCTACGCATCCAAACAAAAGTAAATAGAAGTACCCTATCACTTATTTCAAGTTGTCCAATATAAAATCCAAGGTACTATTCTTATTGCAATTGCGCTCAAAAGCCATATTGGTATGTGTTAGATCATTTGCCAAGCCCAAGTCCTTAAAACGGTTTATAGTGGCCTCAGATTCCATAGTAACCTTACCTGTTAATAAAGTATCCATGGACATGCCATTTTTATGTCTTTTATAAATCTTTTTCAATCCACTTAGATACAGGCGGTCCTTGGTAAATCCGCCTCCCCTGTGGACCCGCATAGTTATGGTAAAGGCTTTGTTCCGGTCCAGCTTGTACTGCCCGTGCAGCATGTCGAAGGTGTCCGAAAAACTATATCCTTTTATTAAACTGTCAGAAGCCAAGACTCTGTAGGCCAACTCCTTTAATCTTTTTAAACTTAGGGCCCCACTCATATATTCACTAAATACCGCTAGGCCCTCTTGGGTTTCCACGTTTTTTGGAAAACCATTGGAAAAGACTTTTAAAGGTTGCAACATGCCATTATAGGTAGTTACCAAATGCACTCCAATTTCATGATTGGCCAAAGTAAGTAATTGGTTTCTGCTAAAGGTGGTATTTTTCTTGATTAGGAGAGATTGGGTATTATTGCTCACCATAGCATCAGCAGCAATACTATTGGAAAAGGAAATGTTTAGAGGGAAATTATATTGTTGTACAAACTCTTCAAAATAAACCTTTGCGTCTTCCGGGGTATATATTTTTTCCATGTCCTCGGTATCCCGCTCATCAGCCAAATGAAGAATAAACCTGGCATTCTGTACATCTTTCTCCGTGGGAGTACCGTAAACCCTAAGGGAATTGTAATAAAACTTTTTGTTTTGGCCAATGGTCTCGATACACTGTATCATATTGGCATAGTAATACACTACTTCCTGATAAAATTTCCTTATCTGTTCATCCTTTATGCGCTCCAAGCGCTGGGAGAAGAACAAACGGTTTAGTTTATAAGGGTCGAATTGTAGTTTTTTATACTTAAATATGGGTTCATCTACGAACTTGGATGAAAAAAACCGATGTTTTTCCTTTTCAATATTTAAAGGATTTAAATAGGTAAGTAATTCAATTTTTTTTACCAACCTGTCCAGGTTGGCATCAATTGCAAATACATTGGGAAATTGACTGATAATTTCCTGCTGACTTCGTTCTTTTATCATAAAACCCTAACTATAAATATAAGACCATGGAGCACCCTTGAAAAACTGAACCTTTAATAAGTAAGTGGGCCACCAATAAGTTGCACCGCCAAAAATTAAAAGGCAATGAATTATTTTGAGGGCTTATAATGATCGCTCCATTCCTTTACCTTAGGTTCCCCTAATTTATCCACAGACTTTGCCACCATCATGGATACCGCGGCATCCCCGGTAACATTAACTACCGTTCTGCACATATCCAAAGGCCTATCTACAGCAAAGATCAATGCCAGTCCCGCTTCTGGAATTCCAGCTTGAGCCAAAACAATAACGAGCATCACCATCCCTGCTCCCGGTACAGCGGCACTACCTATAGAGGCCAGGGTGGCGGTAACTATAATTCCCAATTGCGCACCAAAACTAAGATCCATTCCAAAGGCCTGCGCAATGAACACCGCTGCAACAGCTTGATAAAGACTGGTACCGTCCATGTTTATAGTAGCCCCAATGGGCAATACAAAACTGGCAACCTCTTCTTCAACCCCTAAATGCTCCTCTACCCTTTCCATGGTCACAGGTAGTGTGGCGGCACTGGAACTGGTAGAAAATGCCAATAATTGTGCCGGGGAAATTCCATTTATAAAAAATGATGGTTTGCGTTTTGTAAAAATCCAAACAAACAAAACATAAACGCCTATCATTAAAATCAAGCCCAATAGTACACTTATCGAATACCATCCAAGTGCCTTAAATAGATCTAAACTGGGAGACTCCACCACTAAAGCGGCCAATAAGGCAAAAACGCCGTAGGGAGCGGCCAGCATAATCAAATCTATCAACTTTAGAATTACCTCATTGAAGCCATCAAAAAATTTCTTTACCGGATCGGCCTGCTCTGCCGGTATCAGGATTAACCCTATCCCGAAAAAGATTGCAAAAAAGATAACCTGCAACATATTTCCGTTATCGCTGGCGGCACTAAAAATATTACTGGGGACCAAGTCTTCCAAGGCCTGTAGCGGCCCTGACTCTTTTTGTTGGTTGGCCTGGGATATTTTGGAATCGGCATCACCCTTGTAGTTTTCCACCAATTCGTTCCTAGTCTCCTCTGAAATGGAGGATCCAGGTTTTATGATATTCACTATGGTAAGTCCGATGGAAACGGCAATAATAGTAGTTATAAGGTAAATTCCGATAGTCCTCCCTCCCATTTTTGAAAGTTTGGAAATATCCTTTAGATCGGAAACTCCCTTGATGAGGGAAGCCAATATTAATGGAACTGCAATAAGCTTTAGAGAATTGATAAAAATATTCCCAAAGGGTTTAATCCAATCCGAGACAATTTTGGGGCCCCAATCGAATTGTACCATGGCCAAAGCAAAAAGAACTCCGCCCACCATTCCCAAAATAATTTGCCAGTGCAATTCCAACTTCCTCATAAAAACAATGATTTAGATTGGAAAGATAGTATTTTGTGGTGCAAAGCACCAAAAAATATAACGCTATAATTTAATGGTCCTATTCAACAATGCATAATCTGCCATAACCAAGGCGGCCATTGCCTCCACAATTGGTACCGCCCTGGGCACTACACATGGGTCGTGCCTACCTTTACCTTGGGTGGTTACTTTATTCCCTTCCTTATCTATGGTATCATAGGCCTGAATAACAGTAGCAACGGGCTTAAAGGCAATATTGAAGTAAATATCCATACCGTTGCTGATACCACCTTGAATACCGCCACTATGATTGGTCTTGGTAGTACCGTCGGTATTAAACTGATCGTTATGTGCACTCCCCTTCATCTTTACTCCTTCAAATCCGCTACCGTACTCAAAGCCTTTTACAGCATTGATGGAAAGCATAGCTTTACCCAATTCGGCATGCAGCTTATCAAAAACAGGTTCTCCCAAGCCTATTGGAACATTTTGGATAACGCAGGTAATAACCCCACCTATGGTATCGCCTTCTTTTTTTATTTTTTTGATGTAATCTTCCATTTTAGCTGCAGTGGCGGTATCCGGACATCGTACCGGGTTGGATTCGATCAAAGAAAAATCGAGTTCCTGGTAACTTTTGTTCAAGCTTAACTCGCCCACCTGGGAAACATAGGCGTTTATTTTCATATCGCCCAAGAATTGTTTGGCAATAGCGCCAGCAACTACCCTACTGGCAGTTTCCCTGGCCGAACTTCTTCCTCCTCCGCGATAATCCCTGAAACCATATTTTTGGTCGTATACATAATCGGCATGCGAAGGTCTGTAAGAGTCCTTTATATGTGAATAATCATGTGATTTCTGATTGGTATTGTGTATGGCAAACCCTATAGGTGTCCCTGTGGTCTTCCCTTCAAAAATCCCGGAGTAAAACTCCACGGTATCAGGCTCCTTACGTTGGGTAACGATGGCCGACTGACCTGGTTTACGTCTGTTCAGATCTTCCTGAATGGCCTCCAGATTCAATTCAATTCCTGCCGGACATCCATCCAGTACGCCGCCTATGGCCACACCGTGCGATTCTCCAAACGTAGATAGTTTAAAAAGGGTTCCAAAAGTATTTCCTGCCATGTTTGTAATTAAAAATTGTGGTTATGAAATGGTTTAAAGAATCATTTCAACTCAAAGATCCAAAGGTAAATCTTAAAAAAGAGATACGAAAATAGAAAACTTGCTTATTGCAAATTAAAACAGAATTGGACCTACTTAATGTAAACTTAACTATTTCCTTATCCTAAATTGATTTTACCTTCACCATAAATTTAAATCCAAAGGTTTAATTTGAGAAAATTCCACCTCCGTGAAAAAGCGACAAATAGAATTGGCAGTTATTTCCGACGTACATTTAGGAACGTTCGCTTGCCATGCGGATGAACTACTGGCCTATTTGAACAGTATAAACCCTAAAACACTAATATTAAACGGAGATATAGTTGATGTCTGGCAATTTAGCAAGAAATATTTCCCTGCCATACACCTAAAAGTACTGAGAAAAATTATGGGAATGGCCGCTAACGGAACCGAAGTGTATTACGTTGTAGGGAACCACGATGAAAGGCTTCGAAGGTTCTGTGGCACCTCTTTGGGTAATATCCATTTCGTAGATCAATTGAGTCTAGAATTAAATGGCAAAAGGGCATGGTTCTTTCACGGTGATGTCTTTGATATATCCATTCAGAATGCAAAATGGGTGGCCAAACTGGGAAGGCATGGTTACAGTCTATTAATTCTCCTTAACAGAACCATTAACTGGATCTTGGGCAAATTGGGGCGCGAAAAATATTCCTTGTCAAAAAGAATTAAAAACAGCGTAAAGGGTGCTGTTAGATTTATCCAGAATTTTGAACATACCGCAAAGGAATTGGCCATCGACAAGAACTATGATTATGTTATCTGCGGCCATATCCATCAACCCAAAAAAGAGATTTATGAAAGTGAACAAGGCAAATGTACCTATTTAAATTCCGGGGATTGGGTAGAAAACCTAACAGCTCTTGAATACACCTTTAAACGTTGGAAAATATATAGATATAGTGCGGACAAACTCTCCCCTTTCTTTGCGGATGAAGAACTTAAGGGCATGGAAATACACGAATTATTCGCTGCCACATCCATAAATATAAAGTCACCCAAAAAAACTAAAATTTAGGAGTACCCCTGAAATATCTTTAATTAAGACAAACCTTTTTCCCTTAGAAGGAAATGGCTGCTTATAAAAAAAGCCCCGTCCCATATTGCATAACAAATATCGTGACGGGGCCAAAATTTTCTATTCTTAATTAAAAAAGCACAAGCTCATACCAATAGGAAGAACCCTGTTACACAATAAGAGCCTCTTTCAAAATAGAAATAGGGTGCAAGGCCTTTCTTTGGGTACCATCATATATCTGATGCCTACAACTGGTGCCGTTGGCAGCAATAATCACATCCTCTGCAGACTTCCTAACGGCTGGAAACAACTTTAACTCCCCTACCTGCATACTTACCTCGTAATGTTCCTTTTCGTACCCAAAGGACCCTGCCATACCACAACATCCGGAACTAATGATAGAAACAGTATAGTTCTTTGGAAGATTCAATATGTCAAAAGTTACCTTTTGGTTGGATATTGACTTTTGATGGCAATGTGTGTGGATCTTTACAGTCTTGGCTTCCTTTGTAAACAGATCGGCGGTTAAAGCGCCGGACTGAATTTCTTTGGCCAAAAATTCTTCTATCAAAAAAGAATTGGCAGCAACGGCATCCATCTTCTTTTTATCAAAACCAAATCGTTTATATTCATCCCTAAACGTAAGTATAGCGGAAGGTTCCAGTCCAATTATTGGAAGTCCTTTATCTGTTAGCTGCGAAAGTCTATCTACATTCTTAATGGCCAATTTTTTGGCCTGTTTTAAAAACCCTTTGGAAATATAGGTCCTTCCACTCTCTGCATAAAAAAGTTCCACCTCATACCCCAGTCGTGTCAATACTTCAATAGCATCCCTACCCAGTTCAACATCCAAATAGTTGGTGAATTCATCTATGTACAACACAACTTTGGACCTGGTGACAATTACCTGACCTTTAGCCTTTTCAAGCTCCTTATCAAAATTGAACTTATAGACTTTCGGTAAACTTCTTTGCTCTGCTACTCCGACCGATTTTTTAAGCAATCCGCCAACAAATTTGGAATCGTACATGGCATTGGTAATACCTGCCATACTACTTCCCAATTTATTCAGCTGGGTGTTATAGGCAAAAAGCTTCGCTCTGAGCGGGTAGCCATTCTCTTCCTGATATTGATATAAAAACTCTGCTTTAAGCGTAGCCACATCAACGTTGCTGGGGCATTCACTGGAGCAGGCCTTACAGCTTAAACAAAGATCAAAAACTTCTTTTAGCTCCTTATTGTTAAACTTATTCGTCTTTTCCGAAGAAGTTAAAAATTCGCGCAGGGTGTTGGCACGGCCCCGTGTGGTATCTTTTTCATTCTTTGTAGCATGGTAACTGGGGCACATGGCTCCAGATACCACATGGGTCTTTCTACAATCCCCGCTACCATTACATTTTTCTGCCGCTTTTAGAATGCCCTCACTATCGGAGAAATCCATCAAGGTTTCTATTTCCGGTTCCTGGCGGTCAATTTCATACCTCAGGGATTCATCCATGGGATAGGCATCCACAATTTTCCCTGGGTTAAAAATATTGTATGGATCAAAATAGGTCTTTACCCGCTTAAGGAGCTCGTAATTCTTCTGTCCGATCATTAAGGGAATGAACTCCGCCCTTACAATTCCATCACCGTGTTCCCCGCTAAAGGATCCGTGGTATTTTTTGGTAAGCTTGGCCACGTCCGTGGTAATGGACCTGAACAAGGCCACATCTGTAGATTTCTTTAAATTTAGTATTGGCCTTAAATGCAACTCCCCTGCCCCTGCATGGGCATAGTAGACCGCATCTTGCTTATAGTCCTTCATTATTTGGGAGAACTCGCCTATAAAATCCTTAAGGTCTTCCAGCGCTACCGCCGTATCCTCTATACAGGCAACCGCCTTGCGGTCCCCGACTATATTTCCAAGAAGACCCAATCCGGCCTTTCTAAGTTCAATGGCCTTATTTACGTCGGCCCTCCTCAATATAGGGCTGGCATAGCTCAATCCAGACTTTTTAACGGTCTCCAATAATTGCTGAAGTTGTTTGTCCAAGTCCTCTTCGGTATCCGCTTTAACCTCCAACATTAACAATGCCGCGGGGTCGCCTTCCACAAAAAACCTGTTCTCCAATTGGGTACGGTTATTTTTGGTACAATCCAAAATTACCTTATCCATCATTTCACAGGTATGCAGATTGTGGGTCATTAGGGGAGCAACGTCCAACAAACAATCTTCCAAGGTTTTGTAATGGGTAACTACCATGGCGGAAAGTTTGGGAGGCAACTCGGTCAATTGCAGTACTATTTCTGTAGTGAAAGCCAAGGTGCCTTCACTACCGCTCAATAATTTACATAAGTTTATGCCTTCGGCGCTATCACCAAAAATATTGTTCCTGAGCAACTCGTCCACAGCATATCCTGTATTGCGCCTATGGATCTGGGGTTTTGGAAATTCCTTAACAATTTCCGCCTGTATTTCCTTGTTGCTTAATTCTTTATGTATGTTGTTGTAAATTTTTCCTTCAAAATTATCCAAGGACATTTTACCCAGAAATTCGTTCAAGGACAAATCCCTGAATTCTACCTTGCTTCCATCGGATAAAAAAGTCTGTAAGGATACCACTTGATCACGGGTAACCCCGTATTGTATGGAGGTAGTTCCCGAGGAGTTGTTACCTACCATTCCCCCGATCATACAGCGATTGGAAGTAGAAGTGTTTGGTCCAAAAAATAGGCCATAAGGTTCCAAGTAGAGATTTAACTCGTCACGGATCACCCCTGGTTGTACGGTTACTTGTTTTTTATCTACATCAACGGAGAGAATCTTGGTGAAATTTTTGGAGACATCCACTACTATACCATCCCCAACACATTGTCCGGCAAGGGAGGTTCCTGCAGTTCTGGGTATTAAACCAATTTTGTGTTCACCTGCAAATAGAATTAGTTTTCTAATATCCTCTTCAGTCTTCGGATAGGCCACTGCCATTGGCATTTTTCTATATACAGAAGCATCAGTGGCATATAGGGTGGTCATTAATTTGTCTACAAACAAATCGCCCTCTAAATCGTCCTTTAATTTATTTAGCATATTTTTATCCAACTCAAAACAATTTTGGGCACTAAATTAAGTTTTATTGTTTCAGATTAATAATGAATTTTTAATTTTTACATTAATTAACTTTAGAACACTTATGAAAATTTTAAAATTATTTACCCTATTTATGTTCTGTTCCTGGTTCTCTATGAGTGCCCAGGAAATATCCGATCACGCCATTGGTCTGCGCTTGGGGGACAGTGATGGTTTTGGTGCAGAAATTTCCTATCAAAAATCTTTGGATCGTGACAACAGATTGGAAGCCAACCTTGGATGGCGGGACAGTCGTTATTTTGATGCTTTTAAATTAACGGCCCTTTACCAATGGGTTAGACCCTTGGACGGAAATTTCAATTGGTACTACGGAGCCGGTGGCGGACTGGGAAGTGTGGACTTCGCTTCCAAACCTAATGGCAATGGTGGATACTACACACCAGATGGTGGCCTATTTGTTTTGGCTGCCGGAGATATTGGTATTGAATACAACTTTGACATTCCTTTACTGATTTCATTGGATTTTAGACCTGAAATTGGCATTGTGGGCTATAAAGATTTCTCAGATAATTTTGATTTTGATATTGCCTTGGGAATTCGCTATCAGTTTTGATATAAATAACGAAATACTATTTTATTCAGCCATGAATGTTCTTGTAGCATTTATGGCTTTTTTTATTACTTATATATAAGTACATTTGCGGCAATTAAAAGAAAACAGAAATGAAAAAAATATTATTATCGCTTACCGTAATTGTAGGAGTTGTAGCGTGCAACAGTAAACCTGAAGGTTTTGTATTGACCGGAACTTTAACCGGTGATGTGGAAAACGGTACCCAAATATTTATAAGAAAGATTGATGAAAACAATCAGCCATATGATATTGACACCACCACTGTGGAAAACGGTAAGTTTACTATTAGTGGTCCTGCTGATTCACCCGATCTAATATATGTTTTTGTTGATAAAGTACAAGGCTACACTCCGGTTGTTGCCGAGAAAGGTGAAATAGAACTTAGTGCCCAGAAGGATAGTTTAAATTTTGCCAAGGTTAAAGGCACTGAGCAAAATAATATATTCTTTAACTATCTAAATGAATCAAGGGCCTTGTCCGATCAGGCAATGTCTATTCAAAGAGATATGCAAAACGCCAATATGGGCGGAAACGAAGCTACTGTAAACTCCTTGCGTGACGAGTTTGCCGAACTTCAGGAAGAATATAAGAATTTTGAATTGAACTTCATTAAAAACAATCCTAATGGTCTTATTTCTGCTTTATTGATAGAAAAAGGACTTAATACAAGAATAGTGGAGAGCGAAGAAGCACAAAAAATGTATGATGCCTTAACTCCAGAGATAAAGGAAACCCTGCCCGCCAAAAACATCCTAAAAAGTTTGGAAGCAGCCAAAGCTAGGGAAGAAAAAGGGAAGAGTACAGCTATTGGCGCCACTGCCCCCGACTTTTCAGGACCTACCCCAGAGGGTAAGGAATTGTCCCTAAAAGAAGCCATGGGAAAAGTGACCATCATCGATTTTTGGGCTGCCTGGTGCAAACCTTGTAGGGTTGAAAATCCAAATGTGGTCAATATCTACAACAAGTACCATTCCAAAGGACTTAATATAATTGGCGTATCCTTGGATAGAAAGGAAGAAGATTGGAAAAAGGCCATTGCGGATGACAAACTTAGCTGGAACCATATTTCCAGTTTGGATTACTTCAATGATGCCGTAGCCAAACTTTACAATGTAGAAGCCATACCTGCTACTTTTATCCTTGATAAAAACGGAGTTATTGTAGCAAAAAACCTTAGAGGCCCTGAATTGGAGTCGAAAATTGCAGAACTTTTACAGTAAAATATACTACATAAAATAATAAAGGCTCGTAAAATCTACGGGCCTTTATTATTTTATACATCTCCCGTTCCTACATTGCCTTTTGATCCGTGTTCAATTTTGAACAATCCTTAACCCAGCAGCACAATTGAACCCTCATTCGGTAGTTCTGGAAACAGAACTAAATCTTGCCCATTTTCCCTAGAATAAAAAGAAGTACAATAGGCAAAGCCAATAATAGTACCATTAAGGTATCTGTAACAAGTAGATCTGGTTTAAAGAACAAGGTTACAACATACCCGCCAATAGCACCACCAAAGTGGGCAGTATGCCCAATGTTCCCCAATCTTGTTTTCATTCCATAGATAGAATAAAATAAATAAAGAATTCCTAAAACGTAAGCTGGTAAAGGAATAGGAATGAACATAATTCCCAATCGCATTTGCGGTTCCAATAGGATGGCAGAATACAATATACCTGTAACGGCTCCACTGGCTCCCACAGCGCTGTAATAAGGTTCGTTTTTATGAAAGTACAATGCCAATAAACTACCGGCAACCAGACTAATAAAATAAAGGATAAGGAATTTACTGGGACCAAACCAATCAATGACCACATCTGCAAAGAAATAAAGTGTAAACATATTAAAAAATAGATGGGAAAGGTCTACATGTAAAAAACCCGAGGTAACCATCCTATCTTTCTGTCCTGCCTGAATAGCACCAACGCCAAACTTGTAACGTTCAAAGAAAGTCTGGTTATTAAAACCCTTTAGGGAGGCAATGACATTGGCGGCCATAATGGCAATGGTAGCAAGATGAATGTTATTCATGAAGAAAACTATTATTTTTGGGTTCAAATATAGCTATATTTGCCCTAATTATATCTGCATGCAGTTTCTAGTATATATTCTGGTTTACCCCCTACTATGGCTTATTTCCATATTACCTTTTAGACTTTTTTACTTTTTTTCAGATTTTGTTTTTATTATTCTTTACCATGTTGTTGGTTACCGCAAAAAAGTGGTGAAAGAAAACCTTAGGCGCGCTTTTCCCAATAAGACCAAGGAAGAAATACAAAAAATCCGGAAAGATTTCTACCGCCATATGTGCGATATGTTCCTAGAAATGGTGAAGACCTTGAACCTGTCCAAAGAGGAACTCAAAGAACGTTATAAGATCGTCAATATTGAGGTGCTACAGGAAATCGTAAAAGATAAAAGTGTTCTTATTGTATGTTCACATTACGCCAATTGGGAGTGGAACGTGAGCATTAATAACTATGTGAATGCAAAAGGTTATGCCGTTTACCAAAGAATTGGGAATTCCTATTTTGATGATTTGATAAAGAAAATAAGGGCCAAATGGAATACCACCCTCATAACCCAGCAGGAAACTGTAAAAACGGTATATAGGAATGTCCAAAATGGGGTAATATCTGCCTATGGTATGGTGAGCGATCAATCTCCTCAAGTAAAAAGAGCTCAATATTGGAGTGAATTCATGGGTGTTAAGGTGCCTATATTTAACGGCCCCGAAAGCATGGCCAGAAAATTGGATCTGGCAGTGGTTTTCCTAAAAGTATCAAAAGTAAAAAGAGGATATTATAAGGCAGAATTTATTCCCATTACAACAGCTGGTAAGCAAACCAAAAAGAACGAGATTACGGACCGATTCTTAAGGTTGACCGAAGATCAGATACGGGAAAAACCTGAGTACTACCTTTGGACCCATAAGCGATGGAAACACCGAAATAAAGTCCCCGTAGAATTCCAATAAAAGGGTGGCACCAATTCCTAATACATACCTCGTTTTAAAAGCACCTTATGGTATAATTTAAATTGAAACCACTAATTATCTCCATCTCACCGTCTTAGAACTCAATAAAGTAAGGCTTGATGCGTTATAAAAAGGTGTTATACACAAAAAAAATATTGAAATGTGATTATTTCTGCCTATGGGATTTAATTATACCAAATTAATTAATTTTTATTGGTGCCTACTTGTATGCCTATTGATGTCCATATCCGGATTTGGCCAAACTAGGGTTTTTGCCAATAGCATAATAAGCCAAAGCAACACTGATGATTCAGCAAATGCTATTGATTCAGACTTAAGTACCAAGGCTGATATTGAGGCTAAAGATGGTATAGGTAGTTATTCCGGGCATCTAGAATTGGAATTTCCTTCATTAATACCAGCAGAAACTACCGTATATGTAAAGATTGATGCAGAGGAGCCTATCCTGGCACCTTTATTGGCTGGGGGCTTAGGTAATTTTTTAGGGGCTACGTTGGTCAGCAAGCAAGAATTCACTGTACAAGTAAAGAACGTGAATACCGTAGTTCTCCAAGGAGATTCAAATGACGCAGGAGAATTTGGAACATCAAGAATGAGGCTCGTAATGAATGAAGCTGGGGAATTTTTCATTGTCATTACACCTGATCAAGATTTTAATAGGATTCGACTAGTAAACAGTATAGATCAGGGAGTAACTTCCATTGGCCGCAAAAAATTAGGGGTATATGGCGCATTTTACAACACCTCCGAAATAATAGGTGATTGCGGATCCCCTTCATTTACATCTTACGATGGAAGTCCGTCTGGACTTTTAGGTGTTGGTGGTGTAGGTGTTAATGCTCCAGAGGATGCCATTGACGATGATGACAACACTTTTTCCGAACTAAATTTAGGCCTTATAGGTGTTGGTTCTTCTATAGAACAAATTCTTTACTTTGAAGAACTTTCACATTCCAATGAGGTATTTAATTTTAATTTAAAACTGAATTCGGGTCTATTGGCTCTGGGTGTTTTGGACAATATTGAAATATTGGGGTACAATGGAGCTAATTTAGTAGCCTCAGAAAGTTTGACCGACTTGTTGAATTTAGATTTATTGGGATTGTTTCAAAATGACGAAAATGCAGTAGTACCTTTCGCTCCAGGAGCGCCAATAGACAGGATTGTCATAAGATTCAGCTCTTTAGTAACTCTTAGCCTACCACAGAAATTAGAGGTTCATGAGGTTAAAAAGGTACCCGGACCTCCCACATTCGATGCTAGCACTCAAGATGTAGATATATGCAAGGGGGAATCAGCCAGTCTCATTGCGGTAGCAGATCCCAACGACCTGGAGCTTAGATGGTATGACAGTGCGGTTGACGGCACACTTTTGGGAACAGTGGCGTCTGGAACGCCCTTTGTTACTTCTGCAATTTTGGCGGATACCACTTTTTATGTAGCGGCAGCGGAAGTTGGTTGTCCTGAGGAATCTGAGCGTACCCCAGTGGAAGTAACAGTTGTTCCTTCTCCGGAAGCAACGGATATCACGGTAACTGGCAATGAAAGTACCATTTGCTCATCAAATACAGTAACATTAGTGCCGGGAAGTGCTTTAACGGGAGCCTTTTCTTGGTATTTGGATGCCAATAAAACCAATCCAATTACAGATGGAATGGTCGATAGCGGTATCACTTATAATATTGATGCCAACGATGAATTGAGCATTTTGGGACTTTCAGGTCTAAACAGTCCATATACTTATTATGTCAGTATTACCGATTCCGGTAGTGGGTGTGAAAATATGGCCGGTGAATTAAAACCAGTTGTTGTAACAATTCAGGATAACACTTTGGCACCGACAATTACATTGGACTCGAATATTACAACTGATGATATTGTGAATTCTGACGAAGCAATGGGATTAGTAAATGTCACCGGTGTTGTTGGTGGCGATGCTCAAGTGAACGATGTAGTTACCCTAACAATTAACAATGTATCCTATCAAGGTAATGTTGCTGCAGATCTTAGTTTTAGTATTCCGGTCAATGGAAGTGATTTGGTTGCCGATGCAGATACAACAATTGATGCATCCGTTGAAACCACGAATGGAATTTGCACGAATACTGGTACCGATACCGAATCGTATACGGTAGACACCACTGTCCCCACCGCCCCCACCGTCAATACCCTATTGACCAACGATACCACCCCGACCATTACCGGGACTGCGGATTCGGCCGATGTGCTTACCGTGACCCTGAACGGGACCACCTATACCGAGGGCGATGGCAACCTTACCGATAACGGGAACGATACCTGGACCCTGACCGTACCCGCAGGGAGCGAACTGGCCGAAGGCACCTACGATGTAGCGGCGACCACCACAGACCTGGCCGGCAATACCGCCGATGATACCACTACGGACGAACTATCCATTGACCTTACGGATCCTACGGCACCTACCGTAAATACCCTGTTGACCAACGATACTACCCCCACCATTACCGGGACTGCGGATTCGGCCGATGTGCTTACCGTGACCCTGAACGGGACCACCTATACCGAGGGCGATGGCAACCTTACCGATAACGGGAACGATACCTGGACCCTTACCGTGCCCACAGGGAGCGAACTGGCCGAAGGCACCTACGATGTAGCGGCGACCACCACAGACCTGGCCGGCAATACTGCAAACGATACCACTACGGACGAACTATCCATTGACCTTACGGATCCTACGGCACCCACCGTAAATACCCTGTTGACAAACGATACTACTCCCACCATTACCGGGACTGCGGATTCGGCCGACGTGCTTACCGTGACCCTGAACGGGACCACCTATACCGAGGGCGATGGCAACCTTACCGATAACGGGAACG
>NZ_JAHKPO010000020.1 GCF_018860365.1 Arenibacter algicola | reverse complement strand
CCGGCAAAAACTGCCGCGCTGATGTTGACGGCACAGGTGATATACAATTTGGACGAAACAATTACCAAAGAATAACGATTATGGAAGAAGACAAAACAAATTCTGAAAATCCCCTCAAGGTAAACCGAAGGCACTTCTTTTCGCAATTAAGTGTAGGAATCGGTTCTTTGGCTTTGGGCTCTTTGTTGATCCCAGACCTTTTTAAGGGTGGCCCCAAACCATTGGCGAGTCAGCCATTGGGAATTCCCCATTTTGCCCCAAAGGCAAAACGGGTAATCTATTTGTTTCAATCCGGGGCTCCATCACAGTTGGAATCCTTTGATTATAAACCTACCCTTACCAAGCGTATGGGAGAAGATTTGCCAGAATCTATAAGGAACGGGCAACGGCTTACCGGTATGACCTCTGGTCAGGATAAATTTCCTTTAATGCCTTCGGCGGCCAAGTTTGCCCAACACGGTAAAAGTGGGGCATGGGTAAGCGAATTTTTCCCTCATATTGCGAAAATTGCGGACGAGATATGTATTGTTAAGAGTATGCACACCGAAGCTATCAACCACGATCCGGCCATTACCTTTTTTCAGACGGGTAGTCAGCAATCAGGTAGGCCAAGTATGGGTTCTTGGATGAGTTATGGCTTGGGAAGTGAAAATCAAAATTTGCCTTCATTTGTAGTGCTTACCTCTAGAGGGAAGGGAAATAGCCAGGGCCTATACTCCAAGCTTTGGTCCAGTGGATTCTTGGATTCCAAGCATCAAGGGGTACTGTTGCGCTCAGGGAAGGATCCAGTGCTGTATTTGAACGATCCGGATGGACTTTCTCGTTCCGATAAGCGCCATTTGTTGGACCATGTATCTTCACTTAATAAAATACATCATGTTGAAACCGGCGACGACGAGATAGAATCAAGGATAGCTCAATATGAAATGGCCTATAGGATGCAAATGTCGGTACCCGATGTCATGGATATTAAAAAAGAACCGGAATCCATTATAAAGTTATATGGGGAAGATTCCCAGGTTCCCGGAACCTATGCGGCCAATTGTCTTCAGGCCCGTAGGCTAGCGGAGAATGGGGTACGCTTTATACAGTTGTACCATCAGGGCTGGGACCAACACGGCAACCTGCCCAATGAAATGGCAGGACAGGCCAAGGATGTGGATCAGGCATCTGCGGCCCTTATCCTGGATCTAAAACAGCGTGGCATGTTGGAGGATACCTTGGTTATTTGGGGTGGAGAGTTTGGAAGGACCAATTATTGTCAAGGTAATTTTGATCCTAAAAATTACGGTAGGGACCATCACCCAAGAGCTTTTAGTATATGGATGGCGGGAGGCGGTATTAAACCGGGTATTACTTATGGGGAAACCGATGAATTTGGGTATAATATTGTGAAAAATCCGGTTCATATCAACGATTTCCATGCCACTATCATGAATAATCTGGGACTGGATCACGAACAATTAATTTATAAATATCAGGGACGTCGGTTTAGGCTTACAGATGTTGCCGGTAATGTTGTAAAAGATATCTTAACATAGTATATGGCTCAAAAAAATAGTACTCCTTGGGTCGATTATGTTATTTTCGGTCTTACTGTATTTCTTGTTTTCTGTTTAATTTTCGAATCTTTTATAGATCTTCCCAGTCTTGTGGCCTGGTTAGGGCGTTGGCATCCTTTGATCCTACATTTTCCCATTGTTTTATTACTAATGGCCGCCGTTATAGGTCTTTTCAATCAGATAGTACCTAAGCTATTGCTTACAATTGCTACACTATCCGCGCTGGTTACCGCTATTACGGGATTCTTTTTGGGAACGGAATCCGTACCAAAGGGCGACCTTCTTTTTTGGCACCAATGGATGGGGGCCGGAGTAGCTATTTTGGCAGTTGTATGGTATTGGTTGAGCACCAATCATTTACAACAAACCTATCTGGTAAAGGGAATACAAGTGGTGTTGATTCTATTGGTGGGACTCACTGGCCATTATGGGGGAATGATTACACATGGGGAGGATTTTTTGGCCTTGCCGCGAAGTAAGAAATTGGAGAAGATTCCCGATGATCCTTTAATTTATGAACATATAGTTTATAGGGTACTGGATAATAATTGCATTGGTTGCCATAATCCGAACAAGAAAAAGGGAGAGCTACTGATGACCAGTATAAGCGAGCTTATTAAAGGAGGGGAAAGTGGACCAGCTTTAGTCTCGGGGGATCCAGAGAAAAGCGAACTAATTAGGCGCCTACATTTGCCTGTGGAAGACGAGGAACATATGCCTCCGGATGGCAAGAAACCTTTAACAGATGATGAAATACAAATTTTAGAACGTTGGATAGCCTTGGGCGCTTCGGACACTTTAAAGTTGAGTCATTTGGATAACAGTGAACCTCTGGTAGGAATGGTCAAAAAAATGATGGATTCCGGTACAAAGAATTCATGGGCAAAACTTCCCAAAGTAGCGGACAGCACTTTGCAAAATTTGGCTTCAGATTATGTTACAATTAAAAGGATTGCCAGTAATTCGCAGGCTTTGAGTATATCTGTATACCTGCCACCAGAATACGATTCGAAGAATATTACGGATTTAAAGAGGATTGCCAATAATATTGTTGAATTGGATTTGAGCGGAATCCCTCTTGGCGAAAAAGAAATGGAACTAGTGGCAATGTGCAAAAATTTGGAGTGGTTGGAAGTGGACCGAACCCCCATCACGGATGCCGAGTTTGCAAAAATAACCGGGCTTGAAAATTTAAGGGTATTAAAGGCATATGAAACAGGCATTAGCGATGAAAGTGTTGCCATTCTAAAGGATTTCAAAGGCCTTAAAAGTCTTTATGTTTGGGATACGCAAATGTCCGATCAAGGGCTTTCCGAGCTAAGGGAAGCCATGCCCAATTTACATTTGGACTACGGAATTGATCCAGAGCTTAAAATGGAATTTATAGAGAAGGACACCATTGTGGATAGTATACAGTAAATTCGTAAGTAGATTATTAATTACTTAGGATGTGTATGACTTGTCGTATTCCAATTGTCATTTTACTTATTACCTTTCATTCGTTATCAATGGCCCAAGCCAGGTATGAGTATACCCACCAACAAATGGGTACGCAAATTGGTCTGGTTTTTTATGACCACAATGAAGATATGGCCAGGGCAGATTCCATTGCCCAATTGGTTTTCGCTAGAATAGATGAACTTAATAGCACTTTAAGTAATTACCTTCCTAATAGTGAAATTAATAAGCTTAGCAGTGGTTCAAATATAAACGTTGCAGTTAGCAATGACCTTTTTAGATTATTGCAAATTTCAGGGGACTATGCTGCAAAGACCAATGGTGCTTTCGATATTACCCTAGGTCCGCTTATTGAACTATGGAAAAAGGCTAGGAAAAATCGACAAATACCTTCAATGGCTGAAATAAAGCCCGCACAACAAAGAACCGGTTATGGCAATCTGGAATTCCCCATGTTGAATACGGTAAGGTTAAAACAAGAAGGAATGCAATTGGATGTTGGCGGGATAGGAAAGGGGTTTGCTGCGGATGAGGCCATTAGCCTGCTGAAGAGTAATGGAATAAATGCGGCTTTGGTAGATATGGGGGGAGATGTCACGGTAAGCAATGCCCCGCCCAATAAGGAGTTTTGGGTTTTAGGATTTAGCTATTATGGCAAAAACGGAAAAGAAGTTTTCCGGAAAATAAAGTTGAAAAATCAGGCTGTGGCCACTTCTGGGGATTTATACCAGTATGCCGTGATCGATGGGAAGCGGTACTCGCATATCATCAATCCTAAAAATGGCATGGCGTTGAGCAATAATATACAAGTAACGACTATTGCCCCCAATGGTACTATGGCAGATGCTTATGCTTCGGCATTAAGTGTCCTGGGTATAGGGGAAGGCAGTAAAATTGTTCAGGAAACAATGAATTTGGAGGTGTTTATGGTGGAGGATGTACCTGGGTCATACCAGCAGTGGAATAGTTCTGGATTTTTAAATTATATAGTTGAGGATTGAAATAAGATTACAAATAATTACGGGCTCCTTCCCCTAGCAGGGGAAGGTGGACCAATCCACGGATGTGTGGATTGGGACGGAAGGGGTGATTTAGGAAAGATAAATTTGTGCTAGGAGCTGGATCCCTTCCGACTTTAGTCCCTAAAAAAGGTCCAAAAGCCACCTTCCCTTGCCAAGGGAAGGAGCAAAATGAGAATTATATTTGGGAAATACATGAGAATTATCAGGATTGAAAAGAAATAGAGGGTTCCTTCCCCTGTTAGGGGAAGGTGGACCAATCCACGACCGAGTGGATTGGGACGGAAGGGGTGATTTAGGAAAGATAAATTTGTGCTAGGAGCTGGATCCCTTCCGACTTTTGTCCCTGAAAAAGGTCCAAAAGCCACCTTCCCTTGCCAAGGGAAGGAGCAAATGTTATTGCTATATTTAGGAAATACATGAGAATTACAGGATTGAAAAGAAATAGAGGGTTCCTTCCCCTGTTAGGGGAAGGTGGACCAATCCACGGATGAGTGGATTGGGACGGAAGGGGTGATTTAGGAAAGATAAATTTATGCTAGGAGCTGGATCCCTTCCGACTTTTGTCCCTAAAAAGGGTCCAAAAGCCACCTTCCCTTGCCAAGGGAAGGAGCAAAAGTTATATTTTGGTTTAATACTAGTTATACAGGAAGTTAAATGAATACAATCAACAAAATAAAACAACTGGCAAAAACTTATTCCTCAGAGTTTGTAGGTGTCAGGAGGTATCTGCACCAGCACCCGGAACTGTCTTTTAAGGAACATAAGACCTGCGCCTATATACGGCAGCAACTTATTGCTATTGGAATCGACACTATTGAATCTGTAGCAGAAACTGGATTATTAGCTACTATTCAGGGAACCGATAAAGGCAAAACCATTCTGTTGAGGGCGGATATGGATGCTCTGCCCATTCATGAAGAAAATACAGTGGAATACGCTTCCCAAAATAAAGGGGTTATGCATGCCTGTGGACATGATGTGCATATGACTTCCCTTTTGTTGACCGCTAAAATATTATTTGAGCTTAGAAATGAATTTTCAGGAACTGTAAAATTATTATTTCAACCAGGTGAGGAACTAATGCCCGGCGGGGCTACACTTGTAATGAAAGAGGCCACCTATAAATCCATAGGCCCCATACCCCATTTGGGTCAACATGTAATGCCAAATCTTCCTGCCGGGAAAGTAGGTTTTAGATCTGGATTATTTATGGCCAGTATGGATGAGATTTATATTACCATCATTGGAAAGGGCGGTCATGCAGCAGTACCGGAAGAATGCATAGATCCAATTCTCATTGCTTCGCATGTTATTGTGGCGGCCCAGCAAGTGGTGAGCAGAATGGCATCGCCCAAAACTCCCAGCGTACTATCCTTTGGGCGTATTATTGGGGATGGAGCCAATAACGTTATTCCGGATAAGGTAACTATTGAGGGTACTTTTAGGACTTATGATGAAGTCTGGAGGACGGAAGCTATAGAAAAACTAACCAAACTGATAAAGTCCATTGCCGAGGGAATGGGAGCGGACTGTATAGTGGATATTCCAAGGGGATATCCCCATCTTAAAAATGACGTAGTCCTGACCAATTCCATGAAACAGGGTGCCATATCGTACCTTGGAGAAGATAAGGTGGTTGACCTGGATTTATGGATGGCTGCCGAAGATTTTGCTTACTACACCCAAAAAAATCAGGCCTGTTTTTACTTATTGGGAGTTGGGAATATAGAAAAGGGAATTAGCTCCGGCTTGCATACCCCAACCTTCAACATAGATGAATCGGCTTTGGAAACAGGAGGAGGATTAATGGCCTGGTTGGCTTTGGAGTCTCTCGCTTAGAAGATATATTAGTTTGGAAGGGATAACCTTTTTACCAGTTTTTCTACCGTTAAACCCTGCACTAGGATAGAAAAGACGACAACCACATAGGTAATGACCAAGAAAAGATCCCGATGCATATCGGCAGTAAGTCCCAATGCCAAGGCAATGGAAATACCACCTCTTAATCCGCCCCAGGTCATGATGATATTGGTGTTGGGGACAAAATCCAGCTTTTTCTTAAAGAAGTTGATGGGCAATAATAGGGATAGGTATCTGCAAGCCAATACCACTGGAATGGCAATTAGACCAGCAACAAAATAATTGAGTTCAATGGTAAGGACCAAAATTTCCATCCCTATAAGAACAAACAATATGGTATTTAAAAGAATGTCCAACAATTCCCAAAATTTATCCACATAAGTCTCTGTGGTCTCGGACATTGCTGCGTTTCTTACTTTGTCGTTACCTACAATGAGTCCAGCAGTTACCATGGCCAAAGGTGCCGAAAGATGTAGTTGATGTGCAATGACAGTTCCCGTCATTACTGCGGCCAAGGTGATAATAACTTCTATATCGTAGTCATCTATAGATTTCATGAGTCTAAAGGTGATCCATCCTAATAGCAGGCCCAAAACAAGTCCCCCAATTACTTCTTGACCAAACAATTTTAGAATTTCGCTCGCACCGGTTTCGCTACTTCCAAAGGAAGCAATCTGAAAAATGGTTAAGAAAACAACTACGCCAACCCCATCGTTGAACAGGGATTCCCCTACAATTTTGGTTTCCAATTTTTTAGGTACCCCTGCCTTTTTTAAGATGCCAAGAACAGCAATGGGATCGGTCGGGGATATAAGGGCCCCAAAAAGTAGGCAATACACATAGTCTATAGGTAAACCAACGACCTGTAAAATATAGTACATGGCCGTTCCTACCAAGAATGTGGAAACCAATACCCCTAGGGTGGCAAAGGCAAAGACTGGCCATCGCTGTACTTTTAGCTGTTCAAAATTGGTGTGCAATGCTCCGGCAAATAAGAGAAAGCTCAACATTACATCCATTAATACGGTTCTAAAATCAATATGGGTTATGATATATTTTTCAGCATTTAACAGAGTGTCATCAAACCCACTTATGGCAAAAACGACTAGTGTAAATACAATGGTAATCAGCATTAGCCCAATAGAATTGGGCAACTTTAAAAACCGAACATTGATATATCCAAAAACGGCAGAAAGAAAAATCAATACAGAGGCAATAGTGAAATAGTCCATAGGAAGGTGGGTTTGTTACAAAAATAGGGGTTGTGAATTGTTTAATAGTACCGGTGGACTTAAAATAACAGTGTAAAGGTGGTATTCCTGTCGGGTATTGAGTTCACTTTTAAATTGCCGCCGTGCATCCGTAATATTTGTTTTGAAAGACTTAGTCCTACCCCTGTTCCCGTATTTTTGGTAGTGAAAAAAGGCACAAAGATTTTGTTGATCAATTCATGGGGTATCCCTGGGCCATTATCCTCCACTTCAATATATTTTTCTCCTGCATTGTTTAGTCCTGCAATTAATTTAATAGTACTGTTCTCTTGATTTGAGAGTGACTGTAACGCATTCTTGCACAAATTGATCAATACTTGGGTAATTTGTTTTTCATCAATAAAAAGCTCCAAGTCTTGGGTCCGTATTTGCAATTCGATGGAAGTATTTGAAAACCCCTGGTTCTGTCCTACGAGTAACTTTACCTTTTCCAATAAATTTTGCGCCAATACAATTTTTTTATCCGGTACAGGAACGTTTAAGAGGCTTCTGTAAGATTCTACAAAACTCAATAAATTGGAGCCTTGATCCTTAATCACTTCCAACCCCTTGATAGTATTGTCCAAGCGTTTTTGGTATTCAATGCCATTCTCAAGATTTATATCCCCCTTTTCGTAATATTTTAAAATGGAATCGGAAATGGATGTTATCGGGGTAATGGAATTCATGATCTCATGCGTCAAGACCCTAATTAATTTGGTCCAGGATTCGGTTTCCTTTTCGTCCAATTCCTGATGGATATCCTGGATGACCACCAATAATAATTCTTGTCCATCCAAATTGAAGGATGAGGATTTTATCGCCAAATCAATTTTTTCACGTTCATTGGTCAATTGAAACATGCGACGTTCAAAAGGCTTCAATTCACTAAAGACACGATAGAGATTTTCATCAATTTGGGATAGTTGTTTAATATGGTTAAGTGGCGTATAATTTAGCATATGCTCCAATCTGGGATTGGCAAAAAGGATATGTCCTTTGTTGTTGATCGCTAAAATGCCAATATCGGCTTGTTTTAAGATCTCTTGATAAAATCGTTCTTGGGTCTGATTTTTTAAATGAATTTTTTGAATCATTTCATTTAGCATATTCAAGCTATGATTAAGCTCTTCAAGAGATTTAAGTGTCAATTTTTCGGGAAATCTAAGGGTGAAATCCTCATTCTTTATAGCATCGAAGAAATAGGCTATTTTTCTGTTGGTCTCATTTACATATTTTATTAAATAAGAGGCCTGAAGTACCAGTGCAATTAAGGTTAGAACACTAAAAACATAGTTTTCCCGGACCAATAGAAAGGCGAGCATTAAGGATGTGGCGGTAATAAAGACTACTCGGCCTATGGTTTGGAAATAGAAGTTTTTACTAACCATTGGTATCCTGTTTTTTAATTTTATTGTAGAGCGTTTGCCGGGATATCCCCAATTGTGCCGCCGCTGCACTATAGTTGCCATCATGGCTTTGCAAGGCGTTTGCAATCATAATTTGTTCCATTTCCTCCAAGGTTTTAGGTCCTGTGGGCATTAGTTGGGATGGTTTCGCATTCAATATAAAATCGGTAGGTTTCAGAATATTTCCTTCACAAAGGATTACCGCCCTTTCCAAAGTGTGCTGTAGTTCCCTCACATTTCCTGGCCATGAGTATTGCATCAATTTTTCTTCAGCAATATCGTTTATTCGGAGTCCATGTTTTGCATACTTGGCGCTATATTTTTTCAGATAAAAATCAGCGAGGATCAAAATGTCATCCCCCCTGTCCCGTAGTGCTGGAACCTGAATATGTATGGTATTTATTCGATATAAAAGATCCTCTCTAAAGAGACCATCGGTTACCATTTGTTCCAGATTGCCATTGGTGGCACAGACCAATCTAATATCTACCGGAATGGGCTTGTTGGATCCCACGCGTACTATGACCTTATTCTGAATGGCGGATAGTAGTTTAGCCTGCATTTGTAGGGAAAGGTTGCCTATCTCATCCAAAAACAAGGTGCCTCCATTGGCCGCTTCAAATTTTCCGGTCCTGTCCTCCTTGGCATCCGTAAACGATCCTTTAAGGTGGCCAAATAGCTCACTTTCGAATAGATTTTCTGATATAGAACCCATATCGACCGGGATGAAAACTTCATTTTGTCTAGGAGACATTCGGTGCAGTTGTCGGGAAATTAGTTCTTTGCCAGTACCGTTTTCACCGGTAATCAAAACATTCACATCGGTCCTGGCCACTTTATTGGTAAGGTTCAAAACGGCGGTGAGTGCCTTCGAATTCCCAATAATATAATTTTTGTCCTGATTAATTACCTGCTTTAAATTACTTTCCTTTTGTTTTAATTTACTGATTTCTTTCTGGGATTTGCGAAGCATATAAGCCGCTTTTACGGTTGCCAAGAACTTATCGTTGTTCCAAGGTTTGAGAATAAAATCGGATGCTCCCTCTTTAAGCGCCTGTACCGCTAGTTCTACCGCCCCATAGGCGGTCATCATGATAACTGCGGTAAGAGGTGCCTTTTTCTTAATTTCCTTTAACCAAAATAACCCTTCATTTCCCGTATTTACTCCAGCAGAAAAATTCATATCCAATAGGACTACGTCAATCGAGCTTAAGTCGGGAAAGGAAGACAATTGATTGGGATTGGAAAGGGTAGTGATGCTGGTATACTCAAATTGCAACAGAATTTCCAAGGCACTCAAAACACTTTTGTTGTCGTCTATAACTAATATTTTTCCCTCGACCATAATATTGTTAATAAGGTAATTTTTCTTTTGTTCATCAGCTTTTATAAACTCCTCTTTTTTTACTTAAAAAAAAGTGGGGCGGATCTAGATTTGTTGCTCGTGCTGAAGTTTAACGAAGAATCCACTTCACTTCCTTTTATGATCCCAGCAGACAATTAATCCCTATATCAAAACTACAATATGTCTTTATAACTACATAAATAGTGTCCAAATATTGGACAATTGTTGTATAACTATTTTACAATAGAATAGATTGTATTTGCTAAATATACGGTAACTTATTGTTAATCAACAATGTAGATATTTGGCATGGACTTGGAATAGGGTACTTTGCCGATTCTTGTTATAGTGGTCGGATTGGTGATTTTTTTAACCTTGTTTGTAATATGAATTTTATAGAAGGAAAATTACTTCTTTTGTTTTTGTTTATCAGTGTTATCTCCACTGGTCAGGAGAAGTGGACCTTGGAGAATTGCATTTCCTATGCCTTGGAACATAATCTTACGCTGCTAGACTATCAATATCTGGAAGATTCTGGTAAAGAGAATTATAACCAGGCAATAAGGGACATGCTTCCAAGGGTTAATGGTTTTGGCGATTATAATATTAGATATGGTAGATCTACAGATCCAAATACCAATGATATAATTGATACGGAATTTTTTTCCAATGGCTATTCCTTGAACGCTTCCATTGATCTTTTTCGAGGTTTCCAAAAGGTCCACACTATTAAAGCAAGAAAGCTTTTATTTAAGGCTTCACAGGAAACGTCGCAACAGCAGCGATTTTTATTGGCCCTTAGGATTATGACGGCCTATCATGACATTCAGTTTTATGAGGGTCTTCTGGCAATTTCAAAGGAGCAATTGACCATCTCTGAAGACAATTTTAAACTGGCCAATAAACAAATTGAAATAGGGTTGAAGGCCAAGGCCGATCTCTATGAAGCAGAATCCGTATTGTATACAGATCAATTGAACGTTACCCAGAATGAAAATTTACTTCAGGCCGCAAAGCTTACCCTGATACAGGAAATGAATTTGGAAAATGCCCATACCCTGCAAATAAACCCTATTGTACCCAATACATTGGCCGATAACAAGCTGTCAACAGATAGTATTTACGGCTTAGCAAAGGATTTCGTTCCCCTACTCAAGGCTCAAAGGTATAGAACAGAGGCTGTTAAAAAGCAATTGAGTGTTGCCAGGGGAGAGCTCTACCCATCACTTTCTTTTGCTACTGGCTATGGCACCGGATATTATGAAACCACTAGGGACACCTTGGGCGTTACAATTCCATTTAAAAATCAAATTCAGGACAATGCCTCCAGATATGTGGGATTTTCACTTAATGTTCCCATTTTTAATGCCTGGTCTACGCGTTCTGCCATCAAGCAACAGAAAATTGCTTTGAAAAGGGAAGAAAATAATCTGGAAATACAGGAGCAGGAAATTTTTAAGGCCATACAACAACTTGTTCAAGAGAATAAGGCTTTAAATGTTGAGCTCATTCAGAGTGAAAAGCAAATTATGGCCCAAGAACAGGCTTTTGGAGTGGCACAAAAAAAATATGAAAAGGGCTTGTTTACGATAATGGAACTTAATCTTGCAAAATCCATGTACGCCACTTCACAAAATAAAAATCTACAGGTAAAACTACTGCTTCAAATTAACCGGAATACATTGGCTTTTTACCAAGGCTTACCTGTTTTTAACATTAATAGCACCAATTGAAATGGATATACAATTAGAAAAGAAGAAAGGATTAAGGCCAAAACACTACGGGTATATTGCCCTTGGGGTCTTGCTGCTATTTGTGGGCTGGAAAATGATAATGGGTAATACCGGCCATACTTTTAGAACTGAAAAGGATAAATTGTCCATAGCAGAGGTAGTACAGGGAAAATTTGATGATTATATCACCATCAACGGTACGGTGGCCCCTATTGCAACCATATACATGGATGCCTACGAAGGGGGGCGTGTGACCGAAAAACTGATAGAGGAAGGGGCTATGGTACAAAAAGGGGATATCATCCTAAAACTGGAGAATATTGGCCTGTATGAGCAAATATTGAACAGTGAAAGCAATTTGGCACTAAAGCAGAACGACCTAAGGTCTACCAAAATAACATTCGATTCCAGGCAGGTGGAGGGTAGAAAATCTTTGGCCAACGCACAGTACGAGCTAACAAAATTGAAACGAAATTTTGAACAGAACCAGGCCTTATATGATGACGAATTAATTTCGAAGGAGGAGTATTTAACTTCAAAAGAGAATTTTGAGCTTTCCCAAAAGCAACATGACATAGTTAAACTACAGACCGAACATGACGATGAAATGCGAAGCACCTCCTTGGCGGGATTGGATACGGACCTGGAACGTATGCGCAAGACACTTACTATGGTTTACGAACGTCTGGATCATTTAAATGTACGGGCACCGGCAGATGGGCAATTGGGTTTTTTGGATGCAGAAATAGGACAAAGTATTGGTCAAGGCGAGCGTATAGGTCAGATTAATGTCCTTACAGATTATAAGATCGAGGCGGATATAGACGAACATTATATAGACCGTGTGAAACGTGATTTAAATGCAACTTTTGAGCGGAATGGAACTGAACATTCCCTGCGGTTGAGAAAGGTATATCCTGAAGTTCGAAATGGCAAGTTCAAGATAGATTTGGTCTTTACAGGTGAAAAACCACAAAACATCCGTGCAGGACAAAGTTATAATATAAAATTACAGTTGGGCGAGTCCAGTGATGCACTCTTACTGCCCAAGGGAAGCTTTTTCCAAAGTACAGGCGGACAGTGGATCTTTGTGGTTAACCCAGATGGTAATCGGGCATTAAAGCGGAATATAAGAATAGGAAAGCAAAACTCCAGATATTATGAAGTGTTGGAAGGATTGGAGAATGGTGAAAAAGTAATTACCTCCAACTATGATAGTTTTGGAGAGGCCGATAATATAGTGTTGAAATAAATTGAAGTAACAAATGTCCAAAACTGGCACTAATACAACAGAGGGTGTCCTTAAATAAATCTATTACTAATGATAAAGATCCAAAATTTAAAAAAGAGTTTCAGAACCGAGGAGGTAGAGACTTTGGCATTGAACAATGTGAACATCAAGGTTCAGGAGGGCGAGTTTGTGGCCATAATGGGACCCTCTGGTTGTGGTAAATCTACCTTGTTGAACATTATTGGTATGTTGGACAATCCTACTTCAGGGAGTTATCAATTTGCTGGCCATGAAGTGGGACATTTAAAGGAAAGCCAACGTACCCAACTGCGAAAAGGCAATTTGGGCTTTGTCTTCCAGAGTTTT
The DNA here is from genome assembly GCF_018860365.1 of Arenibacter algicola. GTDB lineage: Bacteria > Bacteroidota > Bacteroidia > Flavobacteriales > Flavobacteriaceae > Arenibacter > Arenibacter algicola_B. The sequence continues at coordinate 597 of NZ_JAHKPO010000020.1, read as the reverse complement.
AATTTGATAGATGAACTTACTGTTTATGAAAATGTGGAATTGCCGTTGATCTATCTTAAGATGAACAAAAATGAGCGTAAACAAAAGGTAATGGCGGTATTGGAACGAATGAAGATAGCACATCGTGAAAAGCATTTTCCACAACAACTTTCCGGAGGGCAGCAACAACGTGTGGCTATTTCAAGGGCTGTGGTTACCAATCCAAAATTAATTTTGGCGGATGAGCCTACGGGGAATTTGGATTCCAAAAATGGGATCGAAGTGATGAACCTATTAACAGAGTTGAATCAGGAAGGAACCACCATTGTTATGGTTACCCACTCGGACCGGGATTCGCACTATGCACATAGAGTGGTAAACCTATTTGATGGTCAGATTGCCACCGAAAGCCATAATAGGGCAATGGGAGCAATGCGTTAGGGAGACCTGCCAGGTGTAGTCCGCCTTTTGCGGACCTCCTTGTAGGTCTTGCCTAGGATTTGAAAGTGGAACCAATAAGGTTCGGGGATCCGCATGGTAATGAAAACCTATAGGGTTTTGGAGACCTTGCAGGTTCATGAAGGGAGGAGTGTTTGTAGTCCGCCTTTTTGCGGACCT
>NZ_JAHKPO010000024.1 GCF_018860365.1 Arenibacter algicola | reverse complement strand
ACAATAATTGTTCTTGATCCGATGAATTTCTAAAATATATACCCTAACCTTAAATTATTATATTTTTAATGATAGAACGGAGTGCATGCCTTCGTTCTATTTTTTATAATTAAATTACCCCATAATTGCAGACAACTGTATTGCTGAAGGTGCCATAGTAAAATCTGGACAGCTGTTGGCAACTCAGAGGTTTGGTTGGTTAATGCAAATTGTAGCAGCCTACCCGAAGGTGGTCTGCCTATAAACTTAAAATAAAATATAATCAGTTGAAAAGCTTTCTCCAACAGGTAGTTGATGATTTATTACGTACCTATGACTCCTTAGACGACCTGATCTTAATACTTCCCAGTAAAAGGGCGGGAACTATTTTAAGGACAACCTTGGCCAATACGGCCGATAAGACTATTTTTTCACCAAAAATTTACAGTATTGAAGGCTTTGTGGAACAAATATCCAATCTGCAAACGGCTTCCAATATGGAGCAGCTTTTTACCCTTTATAAAGCGTATTCGTCCATGGAATATGGAGAAAAGGATAACTTTTACACCTTTTCCAAATGGGGACAGACCTTATTACAGGATTTTAATGAAATAGATAGATATCTTATAGACACCAAGGATATATTTTCCTATTTGGCCAATATCCAAGAAATAAATCATTGGTCATTACAGAAGGAAAAATCTGAAATAATAACGAATTATATTAAATTCTGGAATAATCTTGAACCACTTTATAACGCTTTCAACGATTTGCTAAAAGCCCAAAAATTAGGCCATCAGGGTTTAATTTATCGTACGGCCTGTGAACAGTTGAAAGACTATTTAAGCAATAACAAAAACAAGACACACATATTCCTTGGCTTTAATGCATTAAATACGGCGGAATCCTACATTATTCAGGAAATACTTGCCAAGACCAAAGCGGATATTTTTTGGGATGGGGACAGCTATTTTGTGGAGGATCCCATACATGACGCCGGTTACTTTATAAGGCAACATTTAAATACTTGGCCCTGGCTTAAAGGGAAGACTTTGAAGGGTGTGGAAAGCAACTATTTATCCCAAAAGGATATCAAAATAATAGGCGTACCTAAAAATGTTTCCCAGGCGAAGTACGTAGGAAACCTTTTATTGAAACTTAAAAAAGAGGACAACAACATTCTTAAGAACACGGCAATAGTGCTAGGTGATGAAACCTTGTTGAACCCACTTTTAAATTCTATCCCCTCTGAATTGGACACGGTGAACATCACTATGGGATATCCTTTAAAGAGTACTCCTTTGGCCAGTTTGTTTTCGCAGTATCTTTCCATGCATATAAAAAAGGATTCCCAGGGTTGGTATTTCCAGCAGGTGTTGGACTTTTTATCTCATCCTTACATTCAGATTTTGTGTACTGAAAACCAACAAAATAAGGCTAACCTGATAAGTGAAGCTATTAGAACAAAGAATTGGGCATTTATAACTACGGATAATTTACGGTCCCTAGGGGAAGGAAACGAAGATTTGCTAAGTTTACTCTTTTTTCGGGAGGAGGTCCCGGGAACCGTTTTTTTAAGTAAATGCCATCAAATTATTCAAATTCTTAGGGAAAGGTTTGCCCTGTCCAAGGATTCCCTTGGATTGGAGTACTTGTATAAGTTTTACTCCCTCTTCAATCAACTTCAGGACATGGTGGAGCAATATTCATTTGTCAATGACCTAAAATCCTTGGAAAGTCTTTATTTGGAGATTGTAAGGAATGAAACCCTGGATTTTCAGGGAGAACCCTTGGAAGGTTTGCAAATAATGGGAATGTTGGAAAGTAGGGTGCTCGATTTTGAAACTGTAATTCTAACTTCCGTTAACGAAGGTATACTCCCTTCCGGGAAGTCCAATAATTCTTTTATCCCCTTCGATCTTAAAAAATATTACAAACTTCCTACCTATAAGGAAAAGGATGCCGTATACACCTATCACTTTTATCGCTTATTGCAACGGGCAAAAAACATCTACTTGGTGTACAATACCGAACCAGATGTTCTGGAAGGCGGGGAGAAGAGTAGGTTGCTGACCCAACTGCTTACGGATGAAAATAAGTTGGCAGAGATCACTGAGATCATCGCGGCCCCTGAAATTACTCCTTCTATTAAGGTTTTACAGACCATAGCCAAGGATGAAAGCCTCATGGATTTGATCAAGACGCATGCTGCCAAAGGATTTTCTCCTACCTCCCTGAGCAACTATATTAGAAACCCCATAGATTTTTATAAACGTAATCTATTGGGAATAGACGATATTTTGGAAGTGGAGGAAACTGTTGCCAACAATACCTTTGGAACCATTGTACACGATACCTTGGAAGACCTCTATAAGCCTTATTTAAACACCTATTTGGAGGAGTCCATGCTGCAGGAAATGAAAAAGAAAGTAAGGCCCTTAGTTATTGGCCACTTTGCGAAAAGCTTCGCAGATGGCGATATTTCCAGAGGTAAAAACCTAATTGCATATAATGTAGTAGTTAGGTATGTGGAAAATTTTCTAAAACTGGAATTGGCAGAAGTGGCGCAACATCAAATAAGGATATTGGGGGTAGAAGAAAAACTACGAATGGATATTCATGTTCCAGGGCTGGATTTCCCTGTAGCCCTAAAAGGAAAATTGGATCGGATCGATGAAAAGGATGGGGTTATTAGAATTATCGACTATAAAACGGGAACTGTAACCAGTTCTCAAGTTGAAATTGTGGACTGGGAAGATGCCATTGCGGATTACAACTACAGCAAAGCCTTTCAATTGTTGTGTTATGCCATAATGTACAACAGTATTAAACCTATTGGTACTATTGAAGCTGGGATTATTTCTTTTAAAAATTTAAGTTCGGGTCTGCTCAAATTTGCCACAAAGGAAAAAAAGGGCAGTAGAAACAAGGATAATTCCATTACCCAAGAAACTATTGCCCATTTTATGGAATCCATAAAAACTTTAATATTTGAAATTGGTAATCCGGAGGTGCCGTTTACCGAAAAAGAGGTATAGCCCTATTTTTTATCGGGTCGCGTTGGTCTAACCTCTATCTTGCTGGGCAAGGTCCTTGGATTCATGTTCAAAAGATCCAAAACCAACTCGCCAATATCTTCTGGTTGTATCTTCCATGCATCCTCTTGCGAAGGTTCATGTCCATTAAAATTAGTGGCTACGGAACCTGGCATTATGGTGGAGACCTTAATATCATATGGTCTTAGATCCAACATGGCAGCTTGGGTAAAACCTACTACTCCGAATTTGGTGGCATTATATCCCGCACCATTGGCAAAGAAATTTGTGCCGGCCAAACTTGCCACGGTAATATAATACCCTTTGGATTTCTTAAGGGCTTCTACCGAAGCTTTTAGCGAGTGAAATACTCCGTTTAGGTTGGTGTTCACCATCTCATGCCATAGAGTGTCGGAAATTTGATCTATGGGGGCAAAATGTCCAACTCCTGCATTGGCCACCATCACATCCAATTTTCCCCACTTATCCAAAATCTTTTTAATCGCTGCTTTTTCGTCGCCAAGTTTTGATACGTCAGAGGCAATGGCAAGTACCATGTCTTCCGGACCAAGCTCTTTGGCGGCTTTTTCGGCATTCTCCAAAAGCCTGCTACTTATGGCCACTTTCATTCCCGCTTTCAATAATTTGGACGCTATCCCAAATCCTATTCCCTTGGAGCCTCCTGTAATATAGGCTACTTTATTTTTTAGATTATTCATGCTGTTTAGTTTTAGGTGAAATTATAATTATAAGGGCAGAAAATAAAAAACAAAGCGTTATTGTTTTCTTAAACTCGGGCATAAAGGCTATTCCATAAACCCCTATTTTTTCATTTAAAGTAGGGGCAGGGAAACCATGAAAAAGAAGTGCCCGTTAATATCCCTAGGCAACCACATGAGAGTTAAATTGTTTATGCAGAAGGGCTTTTTTAGAAAAAACTATAAATTTAGCTCGTTATAACTCAGTAAGGGGATGCTGATATGTTCCTCCATTTTTGCAACCAAGCTTATATGGAATATTTTTTGAAAAAATCCCTTTTCCTCCCGTTCCAGCAGTACCAATAAATCGGCTCCAATAGTCTTGGCATGGGTTTTAAGTTTATCCTGGATTTCGTCAGAGAAAATTAGGGTGAAGCCTATGGCAGTATCGTCAACCTCTTGCCGAAGCATATCCTTAAACCACTCCATCTGTTCTTTTCCAGCATATTCTTTTTCAGTGGATATATGTACTATCTGTATTTTGGCGCCAAGTGCCTTTGCCATTGGGACCAATTTCTTAATAGCCAAAATATCCGCTTCCTCAAAATCTGTAGCATACAAAATAGTTTTTATAGATTTGGCGGTAACCTTATTTGGAACAATTAGTAGAGGACACGGAACTTTTTCCTGAAGGCCCTTGCCAATATTGCCCACGAAAAGACCGCGATCCGTATGCTTGTCCTTTCTCCCTATGATGATCATATCGGTTCCCAAATCCCTGGATTTTTCCAAAATGGCATCGGAAACCGAATCGTTATGGACTACTTGGACCTGTATCTTTTTGCCATCTACGGTAACGCCCAAATGCTTTTCGCAATATTTGGATAAAATTTCGGTCTGCTCCTGAATTACGTGGTATTCAATTTGTGCCGCTGGCCGAGAAACAGAAACCCTAATGTGATCCATCTCATGAACATAAAGGACCATCAGCGAAGCCTTTAACTGATTACTTAATTGATATGCATATTTCAGGGCCGCTGCGGAGTTTTCGGTGCGATCGGAGGCGTAAAGTATTGTCTTCATTGTAGCTTTATTTGAAGGTTAAATCTAAAAGCTATTGTCGATAATAAATATGATATTGGTCATAAGCTATGGTACAGGCCCCTTTTGGGTATTTTGAATGGCCTTGTCAATGATGATAATATGCCTTTTCTGCAAGACCTAATTAAAACTAAAGTTAAAATACATGTTAACTGATCTGTGTCATTTTGAGAGACAATTTTCAGTTGTATTTTGGAATTCATTGGAACCTATAAAAACCCAACCTTCATGAAAGCTATAGCAAAAATTGGAAACCTAATCCCTAATAATGACAAGATGATGATTCTACGTAACCTTAGTCGTATTATGGATATTAGGGTAATAGACCTCGAGGTCGACACAGGAAGGCTCATTTTCCTTTACTATAGTCCAATAGGTTTGGAACAAGTAAAACAAGAGCTTTGGAGGATTGGATATCCAATACGACATTTTAAATTTCTTTCCACATTAAGTCCCAATTTGCAAGGTGATGGTAGTACTGAGACCGCCTTTGCCTAATTCTTTTCTCAATTTTTTTTCAGGGATTTTTTTAAAGTTGCTGTTATTTCCGCCACACTTCGTATTGGTCCCGATAACCCAATAATTTTTGTAGTTCTGTTCCGGAAAATTTAAACATTAGAAACAGTTTTATGAAGTTTGGGAGAATTCCTATGAATGGAGAGTTCTGTCCAACTGCTATATTGATGATCGTTATCATAAAATAGCATATTTAAGAAGTTTACTTTTGGTAAAATGTGTTTGCTTATGAAACACTTAATTACCAACAGCTTTTAATTTGAAAAATGCACTTTGAAAATTTTATTGATCAAACCTTATTAAAGCGTACGGCAACCGAGAAGGACATTGAACAACTTTGTACTGATGCCTTGAATTATAATTTCTATGGGATATGTATTAACGGATGTTATATATCCCTTGCAAAGGATTTACTTAAAGATTCGAAGGTAAAGTTGGTCTCTGTGGTGGGATTTCCTTTAGGGAGCATGTCCACCAAGGCAAAGGTGAATGAAGCAATGGATTATATGGAGCAGGGGGCCAATGAATTGGATATGGTATTAAATATTGGGTGGTTAAGATCTGCGGATTATTTAGCTGTTCAGGAAGAAATTAGGCAAGTAAAGGAAGTTGTTGGCAATAATGTACTAAAGGTTATTTTGGAAACCTGTTATTTAACCGATGCAGAAATAATTACGGCATGTAAATTAGCGGTAAGTGCCAAGGCCGATTTTGTAAAGACTTCAACTGGTTTTGGTTCCAGGGGTGCATCCTTTGAAGATGTGATTTTGATGAAGAAGGCAGTTGGAAACAAAATTAAAATAAAGGCATCAGGAGGAATTAAGGATGCGGTTATGGCCCAAAAATATATTGATTTGGGGGTGGCTAGAATAGGTACATCCTCTGGAGTACCCATAGTTACGAACCAAAACTGAAGGTTTAAGTCTTGTAGTACTTTTGAACAGTAATAAGAAATTGAATTAAATATGAGCGCACATATTGAGGCCAAGCAAGGTGAAATAGCGGAAACCGTACTAATGCCCGGAGATCCCTTAAGGGCCAAATGGATAGCAAATACATTTCTTGAAAATCCCGTCTGTTATAACCAAGTTCGTGGTATGTTGGGATATACCGGCACCTTTAAGGGCAAACGGATATCGGTTCAGGGAAGTGGTATGGGCATTCCTTCGGCACTCATCTACTATCAAGAGTTAATAAATGATTATGGGGTGAAAAATCTAATCCGAGTGGGTACCGCAGGCTCTTATCAAAAAGAGGTGAAATTACGCGATATTGTTCTGGCTATGGCAGCTTCCACCACCTCTGGGATCAATAATTCCAGATTTATCAATGCCGACTATGCACCAACGGCAGATTTTGACCTGCTTCTTAAAGCTGCACTTTATGCCAAGGAAAAGGGAATGGCCATTAAGGCAGGGAATGTACTTTCTTCGGATGAATTTTATGAGGACGATCCCGATTCCTACAAATTGTGGGCAAAATTTGGGGTCCTTTGTGTAGAAATGGAGGCGGCCGGATTATATACCATAGCTGCCAAGTTTAATGTTAAGGCCCTAGCAATATTAACCATTTCGGATTCTTTGGTGACTGGCCAAAAATCCAATTCCATTGAACGGGAGACTACTTTTCAGGATATGATAGATATAGCCCTAAATATTGCTTAAGGCGGGGATAGCATTTTTTTTTTCACTTTTAAACAACAGAAAAAACCAAGCCTATAAGGAAGTTGTTTTTGGACAAAATCAAATTATTTAATCCACTATTATAGCACAAATGACCCAGGTCATTTTACAATTGAAAAGATAAGACCATTTTTGTGTATATCCCAAAAACAGGAAATCATGGCACTTAATTTTAATCAGTACGCTACGGAGGGGCATACCTTCCTAAAGGATTACACTAAGCAAATGGATATGGGAAATGATACCGACAAAGCCGGTCGTATTTTAACTTCCGTACTTCATGCGTTGAGGGAAATTATTCCGGTGGAGGAATCGTTGCAATTTATTGCCCAGATGCCCATGTTTCTCAAGGCCGTTTATGTTAATGGATGGACCGTCAAAAAGGTAAAGCCCAAAATTAAAAATATGACCGAATTTTTGGATTTGGTCAGACAATTTGATGGGCCTACAGCAATAAACGATTTTGAATACAGTGATGAAGTGGCCGAAGAATATGTAAATACCACATTTCTTTATTTACGAAAATATGTATCCCAGGGAGAAATGTCCGATATCCGGGATAGCCTTCCAAAAAATCTAAAAGGGATGATCTTTAATAATTTAATATTCTAAATACCAATACCATGACTTTATACCTAGCACTTTTTATTTATGCCAGTATTTATATAGTATCCTTTATGTTGAAAAGATATTCAAGAGGTTAAAAAAGTATGGGGGAATTTAGTCATAGGTGGACTATGATAACCTACCCATATTCCTTAATATTTTTATTTAATTTGATATTTCATGAAATCAAAAACACAATTGTTTATTGAATTATGGGAAGAAGCCAGGACCCGGTTTTCCAACCAATTGTCCAATATAACACAGGAGGATCTAAGCAAAAGATTATTGCCAGCACCTAACAGTATCGGTTTTCTTATAAGGCATATTGGGGATGTTGAATTGCTTTTTGCCAAGAACGTATTTGGTGCACAAGAAGCCAAGGTCATTGCAAAAACGGTCATTGCCCAAAAGGATACAGGGGAGTGGTCCAATCTGACCGAATTATCGGAATATGTGGAATATTCTTTCCAAATGCTTAGATCGGTATTGGAAAAACAACAAGAGGAAGATTGGGAGACCACAGTTACCACCAAAGAATTTGGTACCAAGACAAAGGCGGAGGCCTTTGGGAGAATTGTATCCCACACTATACACCATTCCGGTCAAATGGTCATCATTAAGAAATATGGTTCTTAGTGATTAATGGATCTTGTCTACCACCCTTTTTAGTTTCACGCCCACTTCATCCGCAATATTCATTAAATCCAAGTTAATTACTGCCTGCATGGAGGCCATGGGGTTTACTGCTGCAATTTCTACAAGCCCAGGTTCCTTTTCCATTACAATTACATTACAGGGCAACATGGTGCCAATTTTATCTTCGGCCTGTAAGGCTTTATGTGCAAAAGGGGCGTTGCAGGCACCCAGAACGGTATAATTATAGAAATCTACGTCCAATTTTTTCTTCAGTGTATCTTTCATATCTATTTCCGTCAGCACCCCAAAACCCTCTTCCTGTAAGGCCAATTTAGTTTTTTCAATGGCCTGGTCGAAGGGTATATTTCCGATTGTTTTATTAAAATAGTATTCCATAATAAAATTATTAATGTGTTTTTAGAAAATAAAATCAGTCAACTAAAATCTACTGACTTGAATATAGTAATTAATGTATTATTTTTTTAATCCATTTAAATCGGTCTATGCCGTAAAAAATGCAAAGAAGGCCTATTATAACAAAGACTATATATAAAAAAAGGATTGGGATATCTAGATATCCCAATCCTTAATGTCCGGGCTTGGGTAGCACTTTTGCACTTATCCGAGTCCCAAGCAGCAAGCTACAATTGTAACGGGCTGTACAAGGGGGTAGGGTAATAAGGCTCAAGAAGTTACTTATGCACCGGTTTATGGTCGCTAAGGCATTACTGCTTAGAAACTTTATTTTTATTTCTTTCAAAGAACGATTGCTTTTTAATAAAACTAATATATGGTTATCATATTGGATACGAAATGACATAGATCAGTTGAGTGTTTTTTTTCTTGATTTTTGAATAAAGGAAACAGGAATGCTTAATGTCCTGAATCCTTCTATGACTATTATCCTTTTCCCTGTCCCTCTACATTTGTGGTTGGGGGTTCCAGCAATTCAAAGAATTGATCTAGTTTGGGTAAAATAATGATTTCCGTCCTGCGATTAACGGCTCTACCTTCCGCTGTTGCATTGGTAGTTTTTGGCAGGTATTCGGAACGTCCCCCAGCCGTCATTCTTATAGGTTGAACAGCAAATTTAGTTTGCATTAATCGTACAATCGACGTTGCCCTTTTTACACTTAAATCCCAATTGTCGGTCATGCATTCGGTAGAAATGGGAACATTGTCTGTATGGCCCTCAACTAAAATATCCAATTCCTTATGGTCATTGATGATCTTGGCAATTTTGCCGATAACTTCCTCTGCCCTGCTACTTATGTTATAACTCCCGGAACGGAAAAGCATCTTGTCTGAAATAGAGACATAGACCACTCCTTTTTTCACCTCAATATTTATGTCCTCATCCTCAAAATTGTCCAAGGACCTTTTTAAGTTCATGACCAATACTAAATTAATGGAGTCTTTTCGCTGCATACTACTTGTAAGGTCTTTTATGTATTTATTCTGTTCGTTTAGGGCTTCCAAAGATTTCTTAATACTTTCGGCTCCCGATTTGCTTACAACGGAAAGATCGGAAAGGCGGGCCAACAGGTCTGTGTTGGTACTTTTAAAGTATTCCATTTGTTGCTCCAAGGATTTGGATCTGTTTTTCTCATTGGCCAATCCAACTTCCAACAAATTAATTTCGTTCTTGCTGGTATTTAATTCATTTTCACAATTTACTGCCCGGTCTTGCATAGCAGTATATTTTTTTTGGCTTACACAGGAAGTAAAAAGTGTTAGTGCCAATACGTAAAGAAATAGTGTTTTCATATTCATAAGATTATTGAATAATAGTTGTCCCATAAAGAAAGTTACAATTCAATCGGTATCAAATGATAAATATCATGTAGGGCATTGGCCTTTAGGTTTTTGGATATTGGTATTCTTTCTTCACATTGGTTCACTGAACTGGATTTATCTATTATTAAACTTATATTAATTGCGTTGTGTGTATAACTGACAATGGTCATAGGGTGGTGCAGTGTTAAGGTATAGCTTTATAATCCTAAGCAGGAATTAGTGGGTGCTGCCCACAACGCTATTCAAGAGGGATTAAGACCCGAGTTGCTTGTACTTTTCCTTCTTAAGGGCAGTAAATTAAAGATGTAATTCTATGAAAAAATTTAGAAAGATACTTCTTGTGTTTTTATCGGCTGCCGTGGTCTTCTTGGTGTTTATGTTTTGGTATCAAAATGAATACGCTATGGACCATGTTCAGGAATACGAGCTAAATTCTCCCGGGGAAAATTCCAGATTGCTTTTGGCCACACAGGGAAGTGAATTTAAAAATACAATTACTACCGCCATTGTGGATTACTATAAAACGGAGCCGGTATATATCAAGGTAATAGATGTTTCCGCATTAGTGGGTGTAAATCCGAATAATTACGATGCCCTATTGGTAATCCACACTTGGGAGAAGTGGAAACCACCCTCAGCGGTTCAATCGTTTATGGACAGAACCATCGAATATAGGGACAAGATGGTTGTCCTGACCACTTCGGGCGAGGGTTCCTACAAAATGGAAGGAGTGGATGCATTGACTGGAGAATCTATTTTGGACCAAACTCCCATGTACGTAGGTGAAATTATTAAAAAATTAAACCCGTTACTAAAGTTGTAAATCTTGCAATACAGTTTCTGATCATAGGATATATAATACTGATGAATAGTTATGTATAATTTTAAAAACTTCAATATTGCCGACTGGTTTTCCTTTTATCGAATTTTGGCCGTACCGCTATTGCTCGGTCTAATTTGGGTTGGTGAACGGGAATGGTTTAGTTGGATGTTGCTTATAAGTTACAGTACCGATGCCATAGATGGGTTCTTGGCAAGAAGATTAAAGATTTCCAGTGCCAGGGGATCACAGTTGGATTCTCTGGGAGATCAAGTAACCCTTATTATGGGATTGATTGGTTTGATCTTTTTTGAAATCACTTTCATTAAGGAGAATCTTCTTCTTATAATTATTGCATTTGTACCTTACCTGATTCAGATGTCCATTGCCTTTGCCAAATATGGTAAAGCCACCGCCTTTCATACCTATTTGGCCAAGTTATCTGCCATTACCCAGGGAATATTTATTTTATGGCTGTTGTTCTTTGGGCCTGTATATTGGTTGTTTTATACCATGATTGTTTTGGGGGTGTTGGAAACTGTTGAGGAAATTACGCTTATCTTTATGTATGATGACTGGGTAGAGGATGTAAAAGGTTATTTCTGGGCGTTGAAAGATAAAAGAAGGCTTGTGAATAACAATAATCAATAGCAAAACCCCTATTAATGCGATCCTACACTTTTTTTGCAATAGTCCTTTTATGTTTGGCCATTTTATTGATCGATACTTTGGCGTTCTACTGGCTTAAATCTATCATGGAGCCTATTGCTACTTCCAATATTAAGAATATTATTTATATCGCCTTTTGGTTTTTTACCATTGGGCTCATTATTTCTATATTGGTGTTGAAAATTAGATTGGAAAGTATATCACCATATAGAAAACAACTGCTTATTTCATCCTTATATGGATTGACCGTTTCCTCCTTTATTCCCAAGCTGATCTTTGTAGTTGTAATTTCCATACTCTATTTCTCAAATTTTTTGATCACAGGGGAGAAATCCTTATTGATCATTCCTTTAGTAGGTGTTTTTTTTGGGTTTTTGCCATTCTTCGTTATTGTGTATGCCGTATTCAGGGCCGTATACAGATTTAAGGTACATCAGGTGGTTGTAAAATCTAATTTGCTACCGCAAAACTTTAACGGATTGCGGATAGTTCAAATATCCGATCTTCACCTGGGCAGTTTCAATTATCGCTATCATATACTGGACCGCGCCATTAAAACCATAAATAGTTTAAAACCTGATTTTATTTTTTTTACAGGCGATTTGGTAAACAACTATGCATGGGAATTGAATGGTTGGGAGAAAATTTTAAAGGAGCTGACCGCCAAAAAGGGCAAATATTCCGTGCTTGGGAATCATGATTATGGGGATTACAGTAAATGGGAATCGGAAGAAGAGAGAAGGCGCAATTTTGCCGATATAAAGGATTTTCATGCCCAAATTGGTTTTAAGCTTTTACTAAATGAAGCCGAATGTATTGAAAACAACGGGGATAAAATTGCAATTGTGGGAGTGGAAAACTGGGGGAATCCGCCTTTTAAGCAATATGGGGACCTGCAAAAAGCCCTACAGGAAGTGGATGGCATTGGGTTCAAAATTTTATTGTCCCATGACCCTTCGCATTGGAGCGAAGAGGTGGTGGAAAAGACTAATATAGCCCTTACGCTCTCCGGGCATACCCATGGTATGCAGGCGGGGATCAACATTAAAAATATAGAATGGAGTCCCATAAAATACAAATACAAACATTGGGCTGGATTATATAGCTTGGGCCCTCAATTTCTATATGTAAGTCGAGGATTGGGGTGGATGGGATTTCCTGGCCGATTGGGCATGCGTCCGGAAATTACCTTGATAGAGCTTGAAAATGAATAGTGGAACCGTTATTTTACATGTAAATGCGTCTAAGTAAAGCAGTATTCAAGGTGCTTATTTCTCAATTTTTTCCAGCTCTTTTTTTTCCTCTTTTTCCTTCTTTTTGAAATAACGGCGGGTAAGAAAGTTATGCTTTAAGGCTTCCGTAACCTCGTTGAAATTTTTGATTCCTTCCGTAACGTTTTCCATACTGGTTTCCAATTGCCCTACCAATACGGTGTCTGTGGCCAAATAGTTAATGGCCCCTTTTCCTGTTTTAATATCCCCGATGACCGAATTTAAGTTCATGGACATTTTTTCGATCTCCAGGCTGGAATTTTCCAGATGCGAAATAACATTTTTCATTTTATCTCCGGTAATAGAGTCCTTCAAGAGTACACCTGCAGTACTATTATCAAAATCCAACTGCTTTACAATCTGGTTTATCTCTGCGATCATTATATTGGCTTCATTACTGGTATGTTTCAGATTGGTAATGGTTTGGTGCAGTTCCTTGGCCATAAGGGAATCGTTCAGCAACCTACCAAAGGTGCCTTTGCCCTGGGTTAAGGATCTGGTTACCTTTAGCAGGTCTTGGGTCAACAATGCGGCATTTTCATTGGTTTGGTTAAGGGTGTTTAGCATATCTTGGGTAGCCACCCGGCTAAAGGATTGTAATTCGTCCCCAGGTGCAATATGGGTTGTCTTTCCTTGCCCCGGTACAATATTGATGAGCATACTGCCCACAAGTCCATCGGAACCAATGGTAGCTACGGCATCTTTTTTAATATGATTTTGCATTTTTTCCTCTATGATCATATGTACGCGAATGGTGGTATCGTTGATCATCTCAATTTTGTTCACCGTACCTACATTTATACCGGAAAAGCGCACATTATTTCCATTCTGAAGTCCGTTGGCATCCTTAAAAAGGGCACTTATAGGAATGGTTTTACCAAACATATTCTGTCTGTTCCCAATTAAATAGGCTGCAACGACGAGTAGTGCCGTACCGAGGACCACGAATATTCCGAGTTTCAAATTTTCTAATGTTGTCTTTGCCATGTTCTTATTTTTTAAAAAACGCATCCACTTTTGGATCGGTAGATTGTGATAATTGTGAATAGGTACCTTCGGCGTAATTAATACCATCTACCAAGAGTATCATTCGTTCCGAAATTACCCGGGCACAATCCACGTCATGGGTAATGATCAGTGAAGAAGTACCATATTTCTTTTGTATGGAACGCATAAGTTCTATAATCTCCTTGGAGGTAATTGGATCCAAGCCACTGGTAGGCTCGTCATAGAGGATTACCTTTGGTTTTAGTATCAGGGTACGTGCCAGGGCTACCCTTCTCTTCATACCCCCGGATAATTCTACTGGCATTAGATCCATGGTATGGGCCAATCCAACATTTTCAAGGGCTTCGCGCACCAGCGGTTCGGTATCCGCAACCACTCCCAATTTTTCTTTATGCCTACGCATGGGAAATTCCAAATTTTCACGTACCGTCATGGAATCGTATAGGGCACTTCCCTGAAAAAGAAATCCGATATCCGAACGCAATTCGTCCAAGGTTTCCTGGTCCAAGGCGTTTATTTCCTGGCCCAGAACTTTAACCGTTCCGCTGTCAGGTTTTACCAGGCCAACAAGGCATTTGATCATTACCGATTTCCCGGAGCCCGATTTCCCCATGACCACTAGGTTTTCTCCTTCCAGTAGGGTCATATTAAAACCGTTCAGGACGTGATTGTCCCCAAAACTTTTATAAAGGTCTTTAATCTCTATAACGGCCTTTCCACGTTGGGCAGATTCATTTGAAGTTGTTATTTGGTCAGGGTCTGTCATATTAAAGCTCATAAAAAATGTCGGAAATAAATACCGCTATAAAATCTACCACAAACAAAAGTAAGGATGCCATTACTACAGCGGTATTGGCTGCTACACCTACGCCTGCAGTTCCCTTCTTGGAATAATAACCCTTATAACAGCCTACCAATCCTATTGAAAATCCAAAAAAGAACGATTTTATGGTGGCCGGTACCAGGTCACTAAAGGACAAAGCATCGAAAACCGTATTAAAGTAGAGTTGAAAGGAAACGTCTCCTTTTAAATTCTCTACCAGTGCCGATCCATAAAGGGCGACCAAATCCCCGTATATTACTAAAATGGGGAGCATTAAAGTGGTGGCCATTATCCTTGTTATTACTAAATACTTAAAGGGATTGGTCCCCGAGACTTCCATAGCATCAATTTGTTCGGTAACCCGCATGGAACCTAATTCGGCCCCTATCCCCGATGCAATTCGGCCCGCACAGATAAGGGCCGTAATAACGGGTCCTATTTCCCTTACTATGGAAATCCCTACCATATTCGGCATCCAGGAAACTGCTCCAAATTGAATGAGGGTGGGTCTAGATTGCAAGGTAAGCACCAGGCCAATGATAAAGCCCGTTACCGTCACCAACATCAGGGATCTGTTTCCCATTTGATAGCATTGGCGCAATAGTTCCTTAAACTCGAAAGGAGGTTTTAAGACCTCCTTAAAAAATCGGGAAGCAAAATAGGAGAGATCCCCTATCTCTGTGAAAAATTGTTTTACCCCTTTAAATGATGTAGCTGTGTTACCCATACCCAAATCCCTTTGTAAGGGTCTATTTCATCAAAGATAGCATGAAAGAAAAGGCCTTAAAATGAGGAATGTCATATACAGGGGTGTGACCATTGTCATTTTATAATCCACGGAACCGTCTTAGTTTTGATTAAAATAACACCAGATTTTACCAATATGATTAAAGCCAATATTACCTTTCTCCATGTATTAGTTCTTTTGATAGTTTCATGTAATGTTAACCGACCTATTTCCGCAGAAAGCCCATCCCCTGAAAAACCTAGCTCTGATCAGCAAAAGGTAGTGCCCCAAAATAATATTCCTAAGAAAGCCAAACCCCTACAGGCATATGTAGATAAGGATATTACGGTGGCCAATTATTTTAAGTTTATGGATGCCTTGGCCAAGAAGTACGATTCCCTAGTACCCTATGCTTTATCCGAGCATGTCTTGGTGAGTGCCAATCCATGGATAATGGATACCTTGGCGAATACGGACTATTACAGGCAAATGGCAAAGGATTCCTTTGTTTATGACCAGAGTAAAATGATTGTTCTTAAGGCTCATGATTCCTTGTTGATTCCGGATGCTACTGAGGGACAGAGGCTTATAAGGGATATGGAACATACTTGGATAGACGTAAACATTCCGGAGTTTAAGCTTCGGATTTATCAAGATTCCCTGTTGTTATATACCTTCCCCATAAGGGTGGGACAACATAGAAAAAGATATTTGGCTATGGGGGATCGCGTTACGGATTTAAGGACGAAAACCGGAAAAGGCAAGATTGTAAGGGTGGAAAGGAACCCTAGTTTTTATAATCCCGTGACCGGCAAGCGATTTTATGTCACCAAAAGGGATGACAAAAAAACAACCATAATGCCTGTTATTCCATGGATAGAAACGGAAATAAATGGTATTCGAAATGGGCAAATGATACATCCTACCACCAATCCAGTGAGCTTGGGCAAGGCCTATTCCAACGGTTGTATAGGTGTTGCGGAAGCAGATGCATGGATTATTTATTACCATGCCCCTCTAAATACCCCAATTCAAATACGATATGATCTAACTATTTTGGATGATAATGGGGAAGTACAGGAATTAAAGGACATCTATAACTATCAATAGACTGCACAATCTAATAGGAAAAAATATCCCTTCCCGAAGAGTAAAAAACGAACTTATGGAGAAAAAATATAATCCCTTTTGGGATTATGTTATCAGCTTCTCTCTTGTGTTGGTTCGTTTTCAAGATTCTCAAATTCTGACTGATACCTTTCCAAAAACCTTTGCTGCATCGTTTCCATTCTTTTCCGGATCCTGTCTATATCCATAAAATCTTCCCCGAAATCGCTGTCAAAGAAATCGTCGTCAAAGAACCGTTTGGTAAAAAGGGAGTCGTCGGAGAAAAGGTCCCCGAAACGCTGATTGTCTATATGCGAAAAATTCCTGTAAAATTTGGACCTGAAAGACCGCAGGAGACTATCCGGATTCCTTTGGACCAATTCGTCCAGATTATCAGTAGACGACCAAGAATAAATTGAATCGTACCGAATAAGGTTTCCGTTTTCATCGAATTCCTTATCTACCTTCCAAGTTCCCTTGGGCGGTTCCACTTGGGTTATACTGTCCTTGTCCTTTTGAAGGTTGTTTTCTTTTTTGTTTTCTTGGGCGTTGCAACTTAAGTTCAAAATTGCCGCCATTGAAAGAATCACTATTTTTTTCATGTTAAACAATTTTTAGTTACACAATAATTCATCTGAAATTCCACAAAATTTTTGCCAAAACATTTGAAAATCAGGGGTTGTCAGGTTAAAAAATGTTAAAAATACTAGTTGTTGGGCCGTGGTGATTTTATAAAAATCCCTGATCATACCATCTTAAAAATAAATGGGCAAACACTAAAAATGACCCTTAAGATTGCCTAGGTATTCTTGAAAATGTTTACAATCGTTATTTTGTTCGCAGCATGCTTCTTTTTTTGTTTCAAGTAAATCAATATAGGGGGACACTTCAATTAAATACAATGCTATTATTTCTCATGAAGACCTAAGGCCAGTTATAAATCTAAGAGACTATCTAGGTACCTAGAGGCATGGTCGTATCCGATCATATAGGCTTTATCGATTCCCTTTTTGTCCAAGACTTTGATATATTCGAGATCCTTTGGTCGGAAAAGGATGTCCGTGGCACATAGCTTTTCCCTACTGTTCGCATGTAGCATAAGCCTGTTGATGCGGTTGGCCAACTGAAGAGGACTTTTTAGAACCGACTTTGCGATTTCTTGCATTCCGGAGGTGTAGCAGCCAATGATATAATCGACCTTGTTTGCTAGCGGCTCCAAAGGAAAATTATTCATTATCCCGCCATCGGCATAGAGACGGCCATCGATGGTTACTGGATTGAAGACTGGGGGCAGTGCTGCAGAGGCCAACAATGGCCGTATCAGTTCACCAGAACTGAACACCTTCGGAACCCCCGATTGCAGGTCGGTGGCAGTAACGAACAGCTCTTTTTCCAATACATCGAAAGTATCCTTATCAAAGTATTTCGAAAAAAAGAGGTAATATTTTTCGGTATCGAACAATCCAGGTTTGTTAATGCTAAATAAATTGTATTTGAACAGCGGAGTTTCTTTAAAGAAGTCCAACATGTTCATCGGATTTGTTCCATTGGCGTACAATGCCCCGACTATGGCGCCTGCACTTACCCCTGACATGATATCGGGGTAAATGTCCCGTTCGTTAAGGGCCTTGATGATTCCTATGTGCGCCATTCCCTTAAGCCCTCCCCCCGATAACACTAGGCCTATTGTCTTTCCTTTTAGTTCCTGCAATTTCATTTTTCTATAATCAATTCAATCAAAGTCAGTTTTTGGCCATACAACATTGGCTAAGATTGGTAAATACCTCCAGATTCGATCAACTTCAACAACCGGTTCTGATGAAGGGTGCGTGTAAATCGTTCCCCGTTTCTATAGTAGACGCATTCCACAAAAGTGTTGTTGTTGATGGTACCCGTCAACGGATCTTTTTTGGATACATATCTTACAATCTCCATTTTTTGGGCATTATTATCCCCCTTAATCTTTACCCAATCTCCAGGTTTAAATTTTTTAATTATCATGATCATATTGTTTTTAAAGGTTAAGGTTCTAATTGGGAAGGTGACTGCATATTGGGCCGCTTTCCCACAATTTATTTTGCTTTAGACAGAAATTTTATAAGCTACTGATACTATTTCACTGCTGAGGTCTGAAGCAATTACCTCGCCTGCTGCAATTTTGCATTTTCCAAGGCCATCTCAGCTTCTTCGGTAATTCTCTAATTAGTAGGTATAACGCTATCCAGATCATTTTTCCTGATATTAAAGACTAATATGGGCGAACAAGTGGTGGCGCTTTAAAAAATCTTAAGGTCTTGGACATGAAAATGGTCTTTTCTATATGCGACTTGGCCTTGTTTTAGCGGCTATTGGTAAAGTTCTTTTGGCATGTTGGCATGGGTACTTCCGCAGCATAGCTTATCGGCTCGTCGCTCGCAAACCTTATATTTTGTTGTGTTTCTTGGTTTATTCTTTTTTTTGAAACTGTACCTCTTCCAAATAATTCTTTTAGGGCTTCCCAAAACTATGCATCGGATCTAGCTTGGTCGATATTTCTTGTTTTTTGGATTACACATTTCGGCGACCAATCTTTTTTTAATTCACACTAATGATCCTCTGGGGCCGACGACCTTTTTTCTTTCCGATTTTTAGGCTCAATAGGCCGTTTTTCATTTTTGCTTCCAATTGTTCGGGATCTACATTATTTGGAAGTCTGAACGCCCTATAAAAAGAATTATGAACGAATTCTTGACGTACCCAGTTTCTGCCTTCTTCCTTACTAGTATGTTCTAACTGCGCCGTTATGGTCAGATAATCATCGACTACTTCGATACGCACGTCTTTTTTTTCTAATCCAGGCAACGCCACGGAAAGCTCAAAAGCAACGTTGTCGTCACTTATGTTTGTAGAGGGTATCGTTACCAGTTCTTCGTCATCTTTTTTACGGTGCGGCAATAGCTTGTCCACAAAATTGTCCAAGAATGGAGGAAACTTGATTGCCTTGCCCAATTCTTTGCCAAATATCTTCATATTCACCAATCTTTTAGGTTCAACAGTAAGTAAGGAAAAGGGGCCGAATCTTCGGCCCACCTTACCTCTAATTCATAATTCAGGAAATATTTATACTTCTGGCTGGCTTTTGTCTTGCCTCTTCCTTTTTTGGAAGATGAATGCTTAAAATCCCCTCATTATATTTGGCCTTGATCTTACCCTCATCAACGGTTTCAGGCAGCGTAAAACTTCTCTTGAACGAAGCGTAACCAAACTCCCTGCGAGTGTAATTTTCCTCTTTCAGATCATTTTGTTCCTCTGTTTCAGTAGAAATGGAGAGTACCTGATTGTCAAGGACAATGTTAAAATCGGTTTTTTTGAGCCCCGGAACAGCCATTTCGACGAAATAGTCATCAGCGGTCTCTTTTATGTTTACCATCGGAAGGCTCATGCCGGTGTTGAAGTTTTGAGAAAATACCGATGGCCATTCCCTATCAAAAATATCATCGAACAAAGACCACATTGGGAGATTCGATTTCCTGTGGGGACTTGTTTTTGTCAAACCCCCATTGTTAGAAACTTTTGCTAAAGTGCTCATAATAATAAAGATTTAAATTAAACAATATTTTCACTTTTTATCGAACAATAAAAATGCCAAATCCTTTACTTAAAAAAGAAACAGCAAAATTTTAAAATCTTTTTAAGAAAATCATGTTGAAAAACCCATTCGGCGTCAGTTTTAAAATGTCAAAATGACATTCTTAATGACATTTTTTAACGCCTAAAGCATTAAAAGCCTGTTATTTAAGGTGTTTGTGCCATTGGAATATATTGCTTTTGCTATAACGATTGGAAGTTTAAATGAGCGATACTAAAGATATCGTTTTGGAACAGAATTTGAATATCGGAATTTGGTTATCCATTATCTAAATCCCTTTTGGATAATGACGTATTACCCAAGACAACTTTCTGAATATTGGTAAAAAATAAAGCTCTGATGTCATGGAAAATATAGATGATACACAAAGTTCGCATAGGGGCCTACATGGATTTGCGGCCTTATACTTTAAGGAACTGATACGTTTGAAAGAGGATGAAGATCGAGAAGCGTTCAACAAGTTGGTGCAGACCATACTACCGGATGTGGAAGGCTATATTGCGAACCGCCTTGGTACTTCGGTAAGGAATGGCCATATTCCAACAGGAAGGTACAAAGTAGAGGAATTTGTCAATGCACTCTACCTTCTGGCATTTGAGCGAATCTCCGAAATAGAGGATGAAAAAGATCTACCGTTCTGGCTTTTTCAAAAAGCGGACGAACTGTTGCAAGAAACCATAGTCGAGGAGGAATACAATACGCGCTTCCTTGATAATATTGAAAAATTTTCAAAAATAGAATGGATTATAATGCAAGAGGATTACAGTGTGGACAGCGAAGGCGAACGGACTTTGTTGGAGGAGTTTGATGACCCGTCTTATCCGAAATATGACTACCAATTGGCAGATGTTTTTATCGAAGACCCCGAAGATAAATGGATCGAAAAACTCAATGAGGAACTGGGTGGAGGCAAAATGCACGAACATATTGATATGGTACTTCACCGTTTGCCGGCACCAATGAAATCTATATACGATCTGGCGGTAAACCAACGGTTTTCGGTTCAGGAAATTTCGAAGATTAAGGGTATTCCCGTTGAAGAGGTAGAATCATATTTGGTCAGGACACGAAAACATATCCGTACCAGTTTAAAGGGTAGATATCCATCAAAGAACGTGCAATCCTAAATAGGAAATGTTGCTGGATGCTTTGGATTATTTATTACCATGCCCCTCTAAATACCCCAATTCAAATACGATATGATCTAACTATTTTGGATGATAATGGTGAAAAACAGGAGCTAGAGGATATCTATGGTTATCAGTAGCCTTCCCAAATTATTGGTAAATTACTATTTATAGTTGTAGGCTGTTCATACTTTTTATTAGTTTGCACTTCAAACAATATATTATGGGTGAATTACAAGATTTCCAAAAGTTGGTTATAGCCAATGCCTCTCAGGCAAAAGGGCTTTCTAAAGGGGATATAGCTCCTGATTTTACGTTACTTAACGCTTTAGGAAAAAAAATAACACTATCCGATGCCTTAAAATCAGGTATTGTAATCATAAAATTCTATCGTGGCGAATGGTGCCCAATTTGTAATTTGGATCTTCGGGAAATTCAGAATCACTTGCCAGAAATAAAGTCTTTAGGTGCCACTTTAATTGCTATAAGTCCTCAAAAACCCGATGATGCTTTAACGGCCACGCAAAAAAATGAACTTGAATTTGAAGTGCTCAGTGATGCGAATCAGGAAGTGATAAAAGCGTATAACCTTCAGTTCGATCCAGGGGAGGATTATCACCAACGTCGCGATTTAACCCTTTTAAATGGTGGGGGTTTAAAAACCTTACCAGTTCCAGCTACTTTCATAATCAATACCAACCAGATCATTGAAGCAGCACATGTTGAGGCAAATTATACCGAAAGGATGGGTCCTTTGGAAATAATCAATGTATTGGAAGGGATGGAGAAGAAAGCTTAACGCTATAGGGGCAAACAGTTTCATTGCCATTTAAATTCCTATAATTGAAAGGATAAATTTAAGCGCAGATCACAGACAATTGCAGTGATCAGGATTTATCGGATATTGTTAATGGTGAATTAATTTCGTGGTTCCAAACTTCCTTAAGTCAACAACTATAGGCTAATTATGTTAATCTTTGGTTTAAAAGAACTAGTTAATTGTCTGATAGTTAAGGGTCAACTATTTTTTAAATTGCGTAACTTGTGCTACTCCCCTTTAAGAAATTGGATTAGTAGATGAGTTCGGACAAGAATTTGGACAAAGGATTTCACGCAAAATCAATGGGGGGTTCTCTAGTCGAGCAACTTACCAAAGAAATTGAGGCGCACCTAAACAACGATCAATTTGGGGTGGATTGTCTTGCCCAAGCGGTAGGAATGAGCCGTTCCAGTCTACATCGAAAACTGCACAAAATAGTAGGGGTCTCTACAAGCCAATTTATCAGGGAATATAGATTGAAGAGGGCTTTGGAGCTGCTAAGGGAGGAAAATGTTACAGCCTCAGAAGTAGCTTATCGGGTGGGTTTCAGCAGTGCCACCTACTTCAGCACTTCTTTCCATAAGTTTTACGGGTATACCCCAGGGGAGGTAAAATCTAGAGAGGCCAGTGATGGCGTTGAGAGTAAAGAACCATCCAATACCGCAACAGGCCAAGGGTTGCTCTCCGCCGTGGACCTATCAAAAAAACAAAAAGGAAGCTATAAAAAACCATTAGTCTTGTCTGTATTGTTAATAGCAATAGTAGCAGCGGCCTTATTTCTTTATAGTACTACTTTAAAGAAAAATGTAGAAACCAAAGGCATGGAAAACTTAATTGCAGAAAAATCCATTGCTGTACTGCCCCTTAAAAATTGGACGGGAGATCCAAATCTGGAATATATTAGTGATGGAATGACAGATGCCGTTATCTCTAGACTCACCAAAATTAATTCTATTGATAAAGTTATTCCCTTTACATCTACTATAAAATACAAGGAAACAAATAGGTCTACCCAAGAAATTGCAACAGAATTGGGGGTGACAAACCTCTTGCAGGGCAATCTTCAGATTTCAGGTGACCAAATCAAAATAAACCTGCAAATGATAGACAGTCGTACCAACGACCACTTATGGTCGGAAGAATACGTAAGGGAATGGAGAAGTGACGAAATTTTTAAAATGCAGACCCAAGTGGTAGAAGGTATTGCCGCCAATATGAATGCTGTTATTGCCGACAATGAGCTTAATAATATTCAAAAAGTGCCCACAAAAAGTAAACAGGCCTACTCCTTTTACCTTCAAGCCGAGTTTCAAAAGAATAAGGCCAATGAACTATCGTACTCCAATGCTATTGCCTTATATGAAAAGGCTATCGCTATAGACCCGAATTTTGTGGATGCCTATAGAGGCCAGGCTATGGTATGGAGCTTCGGAGGATTGGTCTGGGGTATATATGATGAACGAGTAGCTTGGAGAAATGCGAAAGAATTACTGGAGAAAGCGTTTAAACTAGATCCGACCAATAAGGAAGTGGAGGAAGAATTATACAGCGGGTATTTTTTTTACGATTGGCGTTTTGAAGAGGTAGAGAAATATTACCAACGAATTTTGAAGGATTCCTTCATAGACAATACACCCTCTATAAATGCAGATTATGCTATAAAAACAGGAAGGTATCAAAATGCCCTCAATGCAATGAATGAAGTTATTTTGACCGATTCATCAAGTGGCTTTCTTTTCTTCTTCAAGGCCGAAGCCTTGTTTTTTCTTGGAAAAAATGAAGAAGCATTGGAACTCTTGAACAATACCTATTCTCTGCACAGTGATAATTGGTTTTATCTAAGGGAGTCCGCTAAACTTAATTACTATCTAGAGGAATATCAAAAATCAAAAAAACAACTTCATAAATTACTGACCCAATTTCCGGATTATCCACCAATTTTGATGTGGCTGAATGCCGTATATGCCCAAATGGATGGTGATACTGTAGATGCTTCTAAATATTTGGTGGAGTTGGAAAGCAAGTATGAAAATCGCTCTTCCGGTAGTCCGGCATGGTTTATGGCACTATTTTATAGTACTCAAAAAAATTATGAGAAGACCTTTGAATGGCTACAAAGGTCGTACGAGAGGCATGAGGTAGAAATGACCTGGTTAAGGGAGGAGCCACTTCTTGCCCCGCTAAGAAACGATCCACGTTATATAAGTCTTTATGATAAAGTTGGATTTTCAAGTATAGGGATACCTGTAAAAACTTCTTCAGAAATTTATAGCTCCAACTAAGCTTTTCAACATTTTTTAAAGGTTGCGCACCATAATTTAAAGGCCTGACCAAAAATTTAACAAGTTTGCATCATAGCTGTTAAGCAGCACTTTACGTTTATACCCATCTTTGATAACATCAATTTTGAGGTATAGGATAAATAGTCCGTTGCACGGAAATATTCCCTCCATATGCAGTAATAGTGAAACCCCTCTCTGCACAGTCTTCTTAACCTTAAAGTAAACTTTAGTTCCCCTTCATAATTAAATTAATTGTTCACTTAAAATTAGAACCATGGAATTAAATGAAGCAAAATTAAACGAGTTACTGGGAAAAGTAGTTACCGAAATGGGAGCTGCTGCCAATGGACCCTTAATCTTATTGGGGGATAAATTGGGACTTTTCAAATCATTGGCGGCATCGGGGCCAATGAATTCGACCGAATTGGCCGATGAAACAAATACGGCGGAAAGATATGTCCGCGAATGGCTATCGGCCCAGGCGGCATCGGGGTATGTAAGCTATGACGCCACTACCAATAGCTTTTCAATGACCCCGGAACAGGCGGCTGTTTTTGGCGATGAAGAAAGTCCTGTATTTATGACCGGGGCATTTTATGCAATTACATCGGTCTACAACGATGCACCCAAGATGGAAAAAGCTTTTAAATCGGGTGAAGGGGTCGCTTGGGGAGATCATAGTACTTGTTTGTTCTGCGGTACCGAAAAATTCTTCAGTCCATCCTATGAGAATAATTTGGTGAATCACTGGATTCCATCTTTGGATGGTGTAGAGGCCAAATTAAAGAATGGGGCCAAGGTAGCGGATATTGGCTGTGGCCATGCCGCGTCTACTATCATTATGGCCAAGGCCTATCCCAATTCCACTTTTATAGGGTATGACTATCATCTTAAATCTATAGAACATGCTAGGGAAAGTGCCGCCGCCGCTGGGTTGGACAATATTTCTTTTGAAGTGGCCTTGGCCAAAGATTTTCCAGGAAGCGATTACGACTTTATTGCCTTCTTCGATTGCCTGCATGATATGGGCGACCCCATTGGTGCCTGTGCCCACGTAAAAAAAGCCTTAAAACCGGATGGTACCTGTATGATCGTGGAACCTTTTGCAAAGGATACTTTGGAGGAAAACCTAAACCCCGTCGGGAGAGCATTTTATGCATTTTCCACTACACTATGTACACCCTGTTCCTTGAACCAGGAGGTAGGTCTTGCCCTAGGTGCCCAAGCAGGGGAAAAACGCTTACGGGAAGTTGCTACTGCAGGAGGGTTTAGTAGATTTAGAAGAGCCACGGAAACACCTTTTAATTTGATTTTGGAGGCACGGGCCTAGATCTTTTATTCTTGTTAGGAGATACAACCATGTTGATTTTATGCCAATAAGGATTAAAACAATCCTTATTGGCAAATATCGAACACATAAAAAGTAAACTATTAACTATATAAATTTAAGATTATGAAAACTAAGATGACACTTACAATGATTATGATTTTTGGAATTTTAATTTCAGGATATGCACAACAAGCTGAAGTAAACAGGATCGATTTGATAAATGATGAGTTTCCGGAAGCGAAACTAGAAGTGATGGAGACCTTTGGCGCAATTGCACAAAGTATTAAGGATGGTGATATGGATAAACTAATTTCCTTTCACGCCTACAGTCCAAAGTTTACGGAATTCAAAAATGGAGAACCAAGAAATGGGGGTGATGCAAACGAGGCGCATGAACGAACTGTTTTTGGTGCTGTGTCCGAGGTAGTAAAGTTCGATGCCAAAGATTTACAAATTGCCGTTTATGGCGATGTGGCCAATTTAACCTTTCACTCGGATTTTCATTTAAAATTTGGAGAGGAACTAGTGGTGGTTAATGACCAAATAACATTGTTGTTCGTCAAGACGGATAATGGATGGAAAATGGTTCACGAGCATCATTCACCCTTGGCAAAAGAGGACAGTTAAAAGCGCGCCATAACAATAAATATAGGCAAGTGCTTTGGCTATTTTCTTTTAATAAACCATCTGTACAAACATTTATTCACACGGTGGGGAATCTATATTTTCATTTCCCCACCTATCATTATGATCTTATAGGATCCATAGCACCATCTCAAAGTCAATTACCTCAGGGCAGGCCTCTCTGCCGACAAAGGAAGGCTCATGAGGCATCGGAAGGAAATTACAGATAACATTTCAACAAAAGGCCAGAGCCTTCAAATCTCACTTAGTGGGGAAATAATGAAAATTATATACACAATGCGTCAACTCAATTATTATAGTTTAGTGGTGGTCCTACTGCTTATGGGAGCAGGACAGGTCTTATGTGGACAGAACGCTAGGCTGACAGGAAAAGTTTATGATGAAAACAAAGAGGCTATGCCTTTCGCACATGTACTTCTTTTACAACAACCGGATTCTGTTTTGGTGAAGGGAGTAACTACCGATACCAAGGGAGGGTTTGTTATTGAAGGAATATCAATTGGTAATTATATACTTAATATTTCCCTCTTGGGATATGAACCTTACTACAGATCTATAGCACTTACCGATTTAAAAGAGCATTCTACGGGGAATATCCAATTATCACCTATGAGCCAACAGTTACAAGGCGTTCAGGTGGTTGGGCGTAAGGCCTTATTCCAACAAATGAGCGATAGGTTGATCTTGAATGTGGGATCCCTGCCTACTTTTAGTGGTAATAATGCCCTGCAAGTCCTTCAAAAGGCACCTGGGGTAATGGTACAGGAGAATTCGAACAGTATTAGTCTAAACAATAAGGGCGAGGTGCTGATTATGATAAACGATAGGGTATCGCGCGTACCCAAGGGTAATTTGATACAGCAATTAAAGGGAATGCGGGCAGAAAGCATTGATCGTATAGAACTCATACATCAGCCCTCGGCCAAATATGATGCCGATAATGCCGCTGGTATTATCCATATTGTCATGAAGGAAAACAATCTTTATGGGTTTAACGGTAACGCTAGTTTTACCGCTGGTATTGGGCAAAGGGAAAAATTTAACGGAAGCACCGACTTTAATTATCGCAATAACAGTTTGAACATTTATGGCAATGCCACTGGCTTTCATAGCAGATCGCCCCAGTTATTGATAAATCATTTTAGGGAATATGAATATGAGGGCGATTATTACTATTACGAGAATAAGTTGAAATTTGAAAACCCTACCAGCAATTCATTGGGTTTTACATTGGGGGCCGATTTTGAAATTGATAAAAACAACATTGTAGGGGGTCTTTTTGGGTATTCCAAAAATAACGAACTGGGCCATGATTATACTAGTAGGTCAAGTGGTTCAATAAATTCGGTGCCCAATACCGATTCAGAATTCCTCCTTGATGTTGACAATCCTAACAGTAACACCTTTATAAATCTAAACTATTTTCGAAAAATAGGGGCTAATGCCTCTTTAAATATTGATGTGGATAGGGTAACACTGGATGTGCAAAATTCTTCCGAACTTTCCAATCTTGATCCTGCGGAAGCTATTGAAAGAACAGAAGTTGGTCGTGAATCACAATTTGAAATCAAAACGGCAAAGGCCGATTTTGAATGGGAGACCGAAGCGGGCAACAAATGGGAAACAGGTCTCAAAGGCACTTTTAATAACTCCAATACCCAATCACAGATTCGGAACAGTACATCCGGTGTTTGGGAAGTGGACGAAGCATTCACAATGAACGATGACATTGCGGAAAAGGTTTTGGCAGCCTATGCCTCGTTTCATAAACAATGGAACGGGAAATGGGAAAGTAATCTGGGCCTTAGACTGGAGCATTATAATTATGAACTTGACGATACCGTTGGAGAGAACGACTTTAGCGTTACTTACAATAATATTTTTCCGGTCGTCAGGACCAGCTACGCTATTGATTCGACCAAGTCGCTGACTTTATCCTTTAACCGCCGTATTGAGCGTCCGTCTTTTTTTAGTCTGGCAGGTTACTACGTTTTAATAGACCCGTCGTTATTCGCCAGTTCAAATACGCGGATTAGGCCATCGTTTACCAATGCGGTCAGGCTGGCATATAACCAGGGTTCTTTTTTGATCTCGATGGAAATAAACAGGGCCAAGGGTGCCATCGCTTTCTATAACACAGTGAATAAGGAAAAGAATCTGCAGACAAGTATCCCCATTAATTTTGATCAAATGGATGGGTTCCTGTTAAATATGAGCTTCCCTATAAAAATTAGTAAGATGTGGAAAATGAATTGGAATTTGGACGGTGCCTACAAAAAGGTAAAAGATGCTTCTAATCGGCCCCTACCTTTTGAAAAAGGGTTATTTACCGTTACGGCCCAATTGGCCAACGTTTTTGAACTAGGTAATTCATGGACCGCCAACATAGATGGTAGGTATATGAGTCCGTACATATCCGGAGACCAAGAGCAGTACTTGCGTCATTACATTAACTTTGGGATCAGCAAGAAATTTAGGAACGAGAGTTCCCTTACCTTCAGTATACAGGATATCACTGCCACTAGCGGTATCATAGAATGGGAATACGACCAGCCCGAATTGGGCATAAAGACCTATGGTAATAACGATTGGTCCGAAAGGGTATTTCAGCTAACCTATTCGTTTCCCTTCGGGAATAAAAAAGTAAAGGAAACTAGAAAACGGGAAACGGGATCCCAAGAGGAGCGCAATCGGATGTAAGATTATCCAAATTTTGAGGTTAAGCATTGGCCTTTTAAAACACGAAAGCCACTCAAATAAACTTGAGTGGCTTTCCTTAGTTTTAATACGCAAGACCAATTGCGTTTGATTGTGGAGAATACCGGAGTCGAACCGGTGACCTCTTGCCTGCCAGGCAAGCGCTCTAGCCAGCTGAGCTAATCCCCCAAATTTGGCTGCCGCAAAGAAAATACTTTTTCCAACATAATCAAAGCACAATTTCAGCTAATTCCAAATTTCTTAGTCTTTCTTTACACTTAGGACCAAAACAGGTACCGGGGCATAAAATTCCGATTTAAGAATGGTGTTCCTTTCCCATAATTTTTTAAAGAACCCTCTTTTTCTCCTAAAAACACATAATAAGTCCGGATGTTTTGCCTCAAAATGCTGCAATACCCCCAAATAGGTCGAGGGGTTTTCAGATTGGGTAAGTTCAGAACTCAGGCCCATTAATGACATGTTTATTTTAAGATCTTCCTTAGTGTATCCAGGGGTTTTTACGAACAATAGACTCACCTTGGATTCGAATTTTTTCTTGATTTCAACCAAGGGGTATAGTATACTCTTCTGCTTTAATACCCCAGATTTAAAGGCTGTCAAGATTGTTTTAAACGGTTTAAAAACGGTCCCTTTTGGCACAATAAGGGTAGGGATATCTGTTTGTTTTACTATTTTTCCGGAAGTATTTCCTAGATAATATTCCTCTTGAATGTCATTACTTCTAGGCGCCAAAATAATTAGATCAATCCCTAGATCCCGATCAATATCTTTAAGTCCATCAACAATGTCGCCGTTATAAGTGGCTATCTTTATGTTAATATTCCTCGCATTTACTTTGTCAATGACCCCTTTTATGTGCTCCTTGGTGCGTTCGTCCACTTTTTCCCTGATATTGGCCAAACTGCTGGCACTGGAACTTACACTAAATACTTCCATTACATAAATGTTGGAGTCAAATTCGGTAGCGAAATCAACCGCATATTGTAAGGTTTCATGGGCATTTTCAGAGGTTCCGATAGGAACGAGAATATTTTTCATAAGTTCAGTATTAATTGCTTTAAACGCTTCTATTTGTTTGTTGGTCAGACATGGCGTAGTTAAACATCTTGGTTATCGTATATAGTAGAATTCTTCCCTTGTATATAATTCAATTGTTCATGAATAGTATAAATTTACAAATTAAATTCAACCGTGCATGATTCGATTGGCAAAGATATTGGAAATTCCCGATATTCTGAATATTACGCAGGCCTGCGCAAAAAGCATGATAGACGAGGGCATTTATCAGTGGAACGAGTATTATCCGTCTAAAGAAGCCTTTGAAAAGGATATTGCCCGCAAGGAACTTTATGTCTTGGAGGAAAATGAAGAAATAATTGGAATAATCGTATTGTCTACGCTCATGGATGAAGAATATTGTCCCATAAACTGGTTAACGCCCAATAAAAAAAATATTTACATTCACCGCTTGGCAGTGCATCCTAAAGCACAAAAAAAGGGCTATGCCAAGGAATTAATGGATTTTGGAGAGGATTATGCCTGTAGGGGCGGGTTTATTTCCGTAAGGCTGGATACTTTCAGTAAAAATGGCCGCAATAATAGATTTTATCAGGCACGGGGTTACCAGACAGTTGGGGATATATATTTCCCCAAACAAAGTGAATTTCCCTTTCATTGTTATGAGCTAATTTTATAAAATATTCTTTTTTGAAGAGCCCAATTAATTTTAAAACGATTAATAACCTTGCCATTCCCGCCACTATTGCGGGTATAGCTGAACCAATTTTATCCATAACCGATACGGCCATAGTGGGCAACATTCCCCAAGATGGGATGGAATCCTTGGCAGCAGCAGGAATAGTGGGTTCATTTTTGTCCATGTTGATTTGGATTTTAGGTCAGACCCGTAGCGCCATTTCCGCTATAATTTCCCAATACTTGGGTGCAGGTAAGTTGGAAAGGGTTAAAACGCTGCCGGCACAAGCCATTTTCCTAAACATTCTGCTGAGTATTGTCATTCTCCTTTCCACTGTTTTTGTGGTGGAGGAAATATTTGTTTTGCTCAACGCCTCGGGAAAAATTCTGGAGCTCTGTATTTCTTATTATTCCATAAGGGTTTGGGGTTTTCCCCTAACCCTATTTGTATTTGCCGTTATGGGTATTTTTAGAGGATTGCAGAATACCTATTATCCTATGTTGATCGCCATCACGGGGGCTGTTTTAAATATAGTATTGGATTTTATTTTGGTTTATGGCGTGGAAGGGATAATTACCCCTATGTATTTGGAAGGGGCGGCCTGGGCCAGTTTAATTGCCCAGGGTATTATGGCTTTAATGGCATTTGTACTGCTGATTACTAAAACAAATATCAGCTTGGCCCTTAAATTCCCCCTACACCCGGAATTGGGTAGGTTGGTGGTCATGAGCCTAAACCTTTTTGTTAGGGCACTTGCCTTAAACATTGCTTTAATTTTGGCGGTTAGGGAGGCAACTGCCTTAGGGGACAAATTTATAGGGGCACATACCATTGCTATAAACCTGTGGCTTTTTTCTGCTTTTTTTATTGATGGCTATGGTGCCGCGGGGAATATTATGGGCGGTAAGCTATTGGGTGCCAAGAACTACGACGGACTTTGGGAATTGGCAAAAAAAATAATGTTGTACGGTTTTGTGATTAGTTTAATACTTGCTGCAGTAGGCTTCCTGTTCTATAGACCTATAGGACGTATTTTTTCCAATGATATAACGGTATTGCAAGCCTTCTATTCTATATTTTTTATCCTTATTCTAGGAATCCCAATGAATATGGTCGCCTTTGTTTTCGACGGACTTTTTAAAGGTTTAGGGGAAATGAAATACCTTAGGAATGTTTTATTGGTAGCTACTTTCCTAGGCTTTGTTCCAATGCTATTCCTTGGTAAATTTCTAGGATGGGGACTGTATGGAATCTGGATCGCATTTACCATTTGGATGTTTATCAGGGGCGGGGCTTTGGTATGGAAATTTAGGCGAAAGTTTCGTCCGCTTCTTCAAAACGTGTAAATTTGAAATACCACTAAGGATAATAATATGGGTACCAGCCGATCTAACGGAAGTTTATATACCAGCATCATCAATGGCATTGCCACAGTAGAATTTGGACACCCTGCCAGTAATTCATTTGTATCGGAACTATTGGAAAGGCTCACAAAGACTTTGGGGGAATTATCCAATAACGGGGAGGTATCCGTAATTATATTAAAATCTGAAGGGGATAGGGCTTTTTGTGCAGGAGCCTCCTTTGATGAATTATTGGAAGTGGACAATTTGTCCGATGGTAAAATATTCTTTAGCGGATTTGCCCATCTTATCAATGCAATGCGGACCTGTAAAAAGCTAATCGTGGGCAGGGTGCAAGGTAAAGCAGTAGGCGGTGGAGTCGGAATTATATCTGCATGCGATTACGTATTTGCCGTTGAGGCAGCCTCCATACGCTTATCCGAGCTAACCATAGGCATTGCACCCTTGGTGATTGCACCAGCGGTGCAGCGTAAAATGGGTGTTGCCGCCCTATCGGAACTGTCGCTTTCCCCCAATGAATGGAAAAATGCCTATTGGGCACAGGAAAAGGGGTTGTTTTCAAAAGTATTTGATAAACAGGGGGAAATGGACAAGGAACTGGATATTTTCGCGCAAAAATTAGCCAGCTATAATCCAGAAGCCTTGGAGGAATGGAAAAAAGTGCTTTGGGAAGGGACTGGACATTGGGACACTTTACTGACCAACCGGGCAGAAATTACCGGACGTTTGGCAATTTCCGAAGAAACTAAGAAAGCATTGGAAAAATTCAAAAATAACTAGATTATGAGCAAGTACCGTATTGAAATTAAATGGGCCATTATATTTGCATTGGCTACCCTGCTTTGGATGGTTTTTGAGAAATCTATGGGCTGGCACGATGTACTCATTGAAAAGCACGCCATATATACCAACTTTTTTGCCATCATAGCTATCGCAGTGTACGTATTGGCCTTATTGGACAAAAGAAAAGTGGATTACAATGGAAAAATGAATTGGAAACAAGGATTTATCAGCGGTATTATTTTAAGTGTAATCATTGCCGTAATAAGTCCGTTAACTCAATATATCACCAGTACTTTAATTACGCCCGAATATTTTACAAATATTATTAATTTTGTGGTGGATTCGGGAAAAATGGATCAAGAAGCTGCAGAGAGCTATTTTAATTTGAAAAGCTATATACTTCAAAGTCTTTTTGGCGCATTGACCATGGGAATCGTTACTTCGGCGATTGTGGCATTTTTTGTGAAGAAGCAATAACCGGTACCGTTTACCGTTTTATTTTTTTAAACTTTTATAATGGATATTTTATCGTTCTTAAACGGGAACTTTGTTTTCCCTTTACTAGCCTTAGTTTTATTGGTAGTTTATTTCGTTAATCGAATTAAAAACAATAGAAAATATAAAAGATAAGTCGGTTATCTGGTCTTTAACCACC
Source organism: Arenibacter algicola (assembly GCF_018860365.1). Classification (GTDB taxonomy): domain Bacteria; phylum Bacteroidota; class Bacteroidia; order Flavobacteriales; family Flavobacteriaceae; genus Arenibacter; species Arenibacter algicola_B. Next base: position 470,855 of record NZ_JAHKPO010000024.1, on the reverse strand, counting down.
CGGTGATGCTCAGCCTTTCGCGATGGGCAGGTTTAACCTCGTGCTCCAATTCCTGACTTTCAAAAATAACGACCCTTCCCGGAAAGGGGGTAATATGTTTTGCCTCTTCCCCTTGTTCTGTGGGCAGGTATAGTACCAATTCACCACCATCTTTTTCGGGTATCCAGTCTGGTTCATTCAAATAACAGACCATGGAAAGTTTACGTCTATCGTCATTTTGAAAGGTATCCAAATGTCTTTTGTAGAAAGTACCTTCAGGATAAATGGCATAGTGAAATTCTTTGAACAGGATTCCCATAAAGCAGGTCTTGTTCAGATAATTGGCCAATTCATTAATTTTCAAAAAAAATTGTTGCTCCAGTACATCCTTACTGCTTTCATCCATCCATAGAATAAAATCGCCTCGGATCGCCCTTATGATCAATTCGTTGACACGATTCCCAATAGCTGCTTTTTTAAACTGGTCCTCTTCATATTTGGCCAATAGGGAATCCCGTAATTCGGCCACATCTTCAGGCGAGAAAAAATCGTCTATAATACTGTATTTCTGTATCAAGATATCCTCTATCACTTTTTCAAAAAGTGGATTCTCCTTAAACTCCAGTTGTTCAAATAGTTCTACCAAGTTGGTATGGTTTTAAAAATCGGACAAAAATAGACGAAAATGTAATTGGTTTTACACAGTATATTAAGTGTGTCTAAATTGTCCAGAACCATGTATTATATAATGGTAATATTATGGTTGATTTTTAGCTTATTCCCTGATTTTTAATACATTTTCATTAACTTTTGAGCATTAATTTCCAAACAAGCTTAGAAATGAAACATATTTTACCCTCTGTTGTATTAATTTTGACCTTTTTGATCGGAAGCTGCGGCGATAGTACAAAAAGCACTAACGAAGCTTTAAAGAAAAGGTGGTACAAAGGGAATCTGCACACCCATTCCTTCTGGAGCGATGGGGACGAGTTTCCTGAGACTATTTTGGATTGGTACAAGTCGCACGACTATCAATTTATAGCCCTATCGGATCATAATACCATTTCTATGGAAGAAAAATGGGTACAGCTAAGGGAAGATTCCATTTATCAAAAAAGCTTTGAGAAGTATTTGTCTACTTATGGGGAGGATTGGGTAGAACATAAAACGGACTCGGGAAAAGTGCATGTAAAATTAAAGACTTATGCAGAGTATAGGGACCTTTTTGAAAAACCGGGAGAATTTTTGGTCATTCATTCTGAGGAAATAACGGACAGGTACGAGGGTAAGCATGTTCATATGAACGCTACAAATATTCAAGAAAAGATAGATCCCCAGGGAGGAAATAGTATCTCCGAAGTCATGCAAAACAATCTGGATGCGGTGCTTAAACAACGGAAAGAAACGGGAGTTCCGATTATGCCCCATATAAACCACCCCAACTTTTATTACAGTATTAGCCTTGAAGATATGATATCCTTGAATGGAGAGCGCTTTTTTGAAGTGTACAACGGTCATCCTATGGTGCATAATATGGGGGATTCAACACATATTTCTACAGAGGAAATGTGGGATCAGATCAATATATCCTATTTAGCGGCCAAGAAGCCCATTATGTATGGATTGGCAACCGATGATTCCCATAACTACCATAAAATGGGCAGTAAATGGAGCAATTCCGGTAGGGGTTGGGTGATGGTACAGTCTGATACCTTATCGGCTCCTGCATTGATAGAGGCCATGGAAAAGGGCGATTTTTATTCCACCACCGGGGTTACTCTTAAAACCGTGGATTTGGACAATAAGATTATAAAAGTGGAAGTGGAACCGGAAGCTGGTATTAATTATACCATAACCTTTCTTGGTTGCCTAAAAGGGGAAACGGAGGTACAGGAGTTGAAGACTGTTGAAGGCAGTTCTGCCAATTTTGAGCTAACGGATGATATATTGTTTGTAAGGAGTAAAATAACTTCTTCAAAACTTCAGGAAAACCCAATAGAGGACATCAAATACGAATCGGCTTGGACGCAGCCTGTTCTAAACGATTAGTTTCGCAGAATAAATTACCTTTGCAGTCCAAATAAATAATATGGGCAATATTCGTATTACCAAGCAGTTTAATTTTGAAACTGGACATGCCTTGTTCGGTTATGATGGTAAATGTAGAAATGTACATGGCCACAGTTATAAACTTTCCGTAACCGTAATTGGGAGGCCTATTACCGATGTTGCCCACGTAAAATTGGGTATGGTCATAGATTTCGGGGATTTGAAGAAAATTGTGAAGGAAGAAATTGTGGACCAATTTGATCACGCCACGGTTTTTAATAAAAATACCCCGCATGTGGAATTGGCGCAGGAACTAACGGATAGGGGGCATAATGTAATATTGGCCAACTATCAACCTACCAGTGAAAATATGGTTTTGGATTTTGCGGATAGAATTAAGGCCAGGTTGCCAAAAAATATCAGCCTACATTCTTTAAAGCTACAGGAAACCGATACCTCCTTTGCGGAATGGTATGCTTCTGATAATTAAAAAGGCCCTGGATGAAAACTATTGACGTTCCCGCGGGCAAAAAAATCTATTTCTCCAGTGATAATCATTTGGGAGCTCCTACCAAGGACCTTAGTTTTCCACGTGAAAAAAAGTTCGTGGCGTGGCTGGATACTATTAAGGAAGATGCTGCCGCTATTTTTCTCCTTGGGGATCTTTTCGATTTTTGGTTCGAATATAAAACAGTAGTGCCCAAGGGCTTTACCCGTACTTTGGGAAAGTTGGCGGAAATTACCGATTCGGGCATTCCGGTGTACTATTTTGTGGGCAACCATGATTTATGGATGAACGGCTATTTTGAAGAGGAGTTGAACATTCCTGTATATCACAAACCTCAATCCTTTCTTTTAAACGGAAAGTCATTTTTAATTGGACACGGTGATGGTTTGGGCCCTGGGGATAAGGGATACAAACGTATGAAAAAGGTATTCACCAACCCGGTATCCAAATGGTTTTACAATTGGCTACACCCGGATTTTGGGGTTAAACTGGCCCAATATCTTTCCGTGAAGAACAAAATGATCTCCGGGGATGAGGATATTAAATTTCTAGGTGAAGAGAACGAATGGTTGGTGCAATATTGCAGGCGAAAACTGGAGCAGCAGCACTATGATTATTTTGTTTTTGGACATCGGCACCTACCATTGGAAATATCTTTAAATGAAAATGCTACCTACGTAAATTTAGGGGATTGGATTTCCTATTTTACCTATGGCGAGTTTGACGGATCCTCCTTGTCCCTCAAAAAATATGAGCCTTCCCGGGGCTGAAATGTAGAAGATTTTATAGAGCATCTCAAGTGAAAATCGGAATTATTATAATCCATCTATTTACCTAAGAAATAAGTAAGATAATGCTTACTTTAATTTGTAGTTTAGACCTGTTAAAGTTGGCTTATTGTGATACTTAACGGTTATCAATAAATTAAAATTGATAACTATCATGCTCTTTTAGGTCCTTTAACTTCATTTGAAGGGCTATTTTACCCTGCCATTCGTTTTCATCCAGTGTAAAAACGGCACTAACGGGTTTACTCAATACTGTAGGCAAATACTTACCCAAATTAAATCCAATGGCATCAATTGCCGACCTCTTGGAGCCGTTATTTTTGTCGAAAAGTTTACATTTTAAATGTTTTCCTTCTTGGCCGACCACTTTTGCGTAGCCGGTATCGTTGAGATTTTCTACCATAAAAATAGGAGTCATATTTCCAGGGCCAAAAGGGGCAAATTGTTTAATAATGCGCATTAACTTTGGCGTAATTTGATCTATGCCAATTATGGCATCTACCATAATTTCAGGAGACATCAGATTTGGATCCATAGTATTGGCAACTACTTCCTCAAATTTGGATTTAAAGGCCTCGTAGTTTTCTTCAAGTAAGGTAAGTCCGGCGGCATACATATGCCCGCCAAATTGCTCAATGGTATCCGAACACCCCTCCAAGGCCTCATATACATCGAAACCTTTGATGGATCTGGCGGAAGCTGCTAATTTATTGCCGCTCTTTGTAAAAACCAAAGTGGGTCTATAATAGGTTTCTATGAGACGGGAGGCCACAATTCCTATCACTCCCTTATGCCAAGTTTCATTATATACGACCGAGGTAAAGCCTTCCTCTTCCTTGTTTTCTTGGATCTGCAATAAAGCCTCTTGGGCAATGATCTGGTCCAGATTTCTGCGGTCCGTGTTGTATTTCTCTATTTCGGCAGCAAAAAATTCCGCCCGTTCCAAATCGGTTTCCTTTAACAGGTTAACGGCGTGTTGCCCATGTTCCATGCGCCCTGCAGCATTAATTCGCGGAGCAATTATAAAGACCACATCGGTAATGGTAAGGACTTGTTTTTTTATCTGATTGATGATGGCCTTGAATCCGGCTCTTGGATCTTGGTTGATCACTTGGAGCCCCCAAAAGGCCAGCACCCTATTTTCCCCGGTAATGGGCACTATATCTGCGCCTATGGCCGTAGCCACCAGATCCAAATAAGGAACTAAATCTTCAATGGTTTCCCCCTTTTTGCTACCTAGTGCCTGAATCAATTTAAACCCTACCCCGCAGCCACAGAGTTCATCATATGGATAGGAACAATCCGCTCTTTTCGGATCCAAAACGGCTACTGCATCGGGCAATGTATTCCCGGGTCTATGGTGATCACATATAATAAAGTCGATACCTTTCTCCTTGGCATATTCAACCTTGTCAATGGCCTTTACTCCACAATCCAAGGCAATGATTAAGGAAAACCCGTTGTCCTCGGCAAAATCTATTCCTTGAAAGGAAACCCCATAGCCTTCTTTGTAGCGATCTGGGATATAGGTGGCTACGTTGGGGTAGGAACTTTCCAAATAGGAGGATACCAAGGCTACGGCAGTAGTGCCATCCACGTCGTAATCCCCAAAAATCAATATGTTTTCTTGCTGTGCAATGGCCATTTCAATTCGTTCCACGGCCTTGTCCATATCTTTCATTAAAAAGGGATCATGAAGATGGGAAAGCTGTGGCCTAAAAAATCTTTTGGCGTCTTCGTAGTTGGCTATGCCACGCTGCAATAATAATTGTGCAACCAAATCCTCCACATTTAACACGGCTGCCAAAGCATCTATTTGCGGTTGTTCGGGTTTTGGTTTAATGGTCCATCGCATGGTAATTACTCCTTTAGCCTTATTCTATTTTTAAATACTTCTTTGCCGTCAATAACAACTTTGAGATAGTAGCGCATTTTGGGCAAATAGGAAAGGTCATATGTCAAAATACCCCTTTTGAAATTTAAGTAGGTATGGGTTTCCACTATTTTAGTCTCATCTTCCTGCTGTGTAATAATGACCTCCACATCTTTTTCGTCGTTGGCAAAATAATCCAATGTTACCGGGCCCTCGGTTCTGGCTGGGAACATGTTTATAGACGGTTCGTTGTCTAAATGATAGGCAACTCCAGGTTTTACCCTAAAGTTATAAATAATATGGCTCCCAAAGTCGGAATTAAAGTGTTTTATGGCCTGTCCTAAGGTGTCCAAAAGTTTAACGCTACCATTGCCGTCTTTTGCCTTGAACCAAAACTCAAGTCCATCCCCTCCTGTATCTTGTACCCTAAAAGTATAGTTGCCCTCTTTAAGTTTAAGGGTATCCATATAGGCGGTATTGGGTTTAAGATCTACACTGTCTCTAATAAATATCTGCTTTCCGTAACTATCGGTAACTGAGTATTCATTTTGACCGGGCTTATTATTGGTCTTAAAGTAAACAATAGTGTATTCCGGTAATATATTTGGACTGGTATAGACCGAGGTTTTGGAATTATCCCCGCTGTATCCGTCTTTCTTACCATTGGGTCTTTTTAACTCCACGTAAAAACGAGAGGAATCTTTTTCACTAAATATTTCTTCGGGCAATGTTAACAGTGCCGTTTCTCCAAATGGGAGATTCCCGTTCCAACTAAATTTTTTCGGTTTTTGTCCCTCCAGGTAATAACTGACTACAAAAGATTTCAAGTTGTCCTTGCCATTATTCTTTATCCTGATAACTGCCAAGGCTCCCGTTTCATTTTTTCTACTATGGATTTTTTCATTGGAAGGGGATATGATATCCAATAAAGTGACGTCATTTTCGGAGTTTATCTTACCATATTCCAGTACATAGGCCACTAGAAGTTCCTTTGCACTGGGCTTTTCCGTTTCATAGGGTTCCATATTAAGGTCAATGGTAAATTTTTGTCCTGCATTAATGTCAAAGCTCACTTCATCCGGTTGCAGTAAATAACCAGGGCACCAATTGGCACGGTCAAAGATCCAGGTCCCGGCTTGTGGATATAAAGGGTTATCTCCGCATTCCATCCACAACTGTTTTTTATGGATAACTTTTCCGTTATGCAGTATTTCCCGGTATTTGTCACAGAATTCCCCACAGCCATTAGCGTCCATTCCATGTCCTGTCTGATGAATTTTTATCTTTCCAAAGTTGGATTGGGTATTGGCGGCAAAAGTCACAGGTGCCAGGTAATCTTCAATGGGATCTGTTTTATCCCCATAACTGTAATTACCATCGTAAATTTTATGTATGGCAAGTGGCTCGGCAATGGGTTTTCCATAAGTTATTTCAAAATCTACGGTAACCTTCCATCCGCGGGTCTTATTGTCTTCGTAGCCTGTATGTATATAATCTACTTCGAGGCTATCCCTTAGAATGGGACTAAAATCAGAAATATCAACTTTCCAATCAAATCGCCAGTCTTCCTGAAATCTACCACCATAGGGTGTGAGCATTCTGGCAATTTCATAGTTGACGGAGTCGTTCTTTTGTCTCACTTTAATATGGTCAACATAATCCCAATCCGCACAACGCATATTGTCTGGGCATTCAAAGGTAAGATTTAAGAATATCTGACGAATTTCCTTGTTCTGGGGAGGAAAAACGACCCAGTTCTTATAGCTATTCTCGCCTTTTGACGGATCGGTAACAATGGTTTCCTGGTTGTGGGATATTATATTTTCTGTAGCCTGGGCATGTAGGTTTTGTTGTAAAAATATAAAACTAGCTAATAGAAATAAAAATCTTTGGATCATAGTAAAAAGTGGAAGGGAAACTATTATTTATTAAAATAAGTCTTAATCTCCAAGGTAGAGAATTGACGGAACATTTCCATTACCCCACAATATTTTTCCACTGAAAGGTCAACCGCTCTCTGTAACTTTTTTTCGTTGAGGTTATCGCCTGAAAAATGATATTCTATCAATACCTTGTCATAATATTTGGGGTCCTCCTCGGTTAGGTTGGCAATAGTCTCTATTCTAAATTCTTCGACCTCCAGTTTCATTTTTTTAATAAGAGAGGCAACATCCAGACCAGAGCAACCGGCCAAAGCGGTAAGCATAAGGGCTTTTGGTCTATACCCCATGCCTTCTCCCCCGTTTTCAGGGGCTACATCTATAATTAGGTTGTTTCCGGAAGGATTGTTGCTTTCAAAGGCCATATTACCAAGCCATTTGGTAGTGATTTGATTTGTCATGAAGGTATTTTTTTCGTTACTTGTATAGGTCAAAAATACGCATAATTCACAAATCATGTCCCTTGTAAACCCTTTAGATGCCGATCATGATTCAGCGACCAAAAAGTTGGCTGAATTTTTTAATGAAACTTTGGGTTTCTGTCCCAATTCGGTATTGACAATGCAGCACCGGCCAGCTATTTCCAAGGCGTTTATTAATCTGAATATGGCAGTGATGGCGAATGAAGGAAGGGTGAGCTCGGCTTTGAAAAGAATGATGGCCTGGGTAAGTAGTAATGCCACTGGTTGTCGCTATTGCCAGGCACATGCCATAAGGGCGGCAGAACGTTATGGGGCAGAGCAGGAACAATTGGATAATATTTGGGAATACAGGACCCATTCTGCATTCTCAGAAGCCGAACGAGCGGCCTTGGATTTTGCTTTGGCGGCTTCCCAGGTACCCAATACCATGAATCCAAAAATAAAGAAAGCCTTATATAAGTATTGGGATGAAGGAGAGATAGTGGAAATGTTGGGGGTTATTTCTTTGTTCGGCTTTTTAAATCGCTGGAACGATACCATGGCTACTAGTTTGGAGGAGGATGCTATAGAGAGTGGCAAGCAGTATCTGGAAAAATATGGATGGGAGAAGGGCAAACACGTTTAGCGAAAATTCTATCTGTTGCAACATGTGCACCTTCCAGTAAAACTCAATTGGTCTTAGGGAATTCTGTTCCTTAATCCCATCACAGATTTGGTTAAAAATAAAAAGGCAGAGCATAGCTCTACCTTTTTCCCCAAATCTTACCATGAACTTAACCTACTTATGCTATGGTCCTCCAAAAGTATAGTATTGTAGGCTGTGGAAAAAAGGTTTTAGATGAACGTCTTTTTAATAAGTTGAAATACTTCTTATCCGATAAACAGTTGCTTATATAGGATGTAATGCAGCGAGATCCAAAAGGCTGGATTAGGTCCAATAAAAAAGGTGGAGAAGTCTCCACCTTTTTTGCCCCAAATCTTACCATGAACTTAACCTACTTATGCTATGGCACTACTAAAGTACATGTGCACAGCAGGTTTTTGATCAAAAAGACGTTAAAGAGTGTATTTCATCGATGAAGTGCATAAAAACCTACCCTTCATCGATGAAATGTTTAATATGCCCGTTCGTTCTTTCCCTCGAAAAAGTTTATAAACGCCCTGTTTACTACCCTATTACCTCCTGGCGTGGGATAATTGCCGGTAAAGTACCAATCTCCCAAGTTTTTAGGACAGGCTTCATGTAAGTTTTCAATATTTTGATAAATCACCTGAACTTTCGCTTTAATATCCGGCGGACTTAATAATTGCCCAATTTTATCGGAAATCTCATCTGCCGTAAAAGGGGCATAGAATTCCTTAACGTAATTTACCACCTCGGAATCATGTGTAGAGGTTTGTTGCAGGCACTTTTTGTAGATTTCCTCTACAAGGTGCATTGAGTTCCTTTCTTCATGAAGGGCCAAAGCGGCCTTAAATGCAATGAAATCTTCCAGTTTTGCCATATCTATTCCATAGCAGTCAGGATATCGGATTTGAGGTGCGGAAGAGACAACTATAATTTTTTTCGGCAATAGTCGGTCCAAAATTCTTAGAATACTCTTTTGAAGGGTGGTCCCTCTAACTATACTATCATCTATGATTACCAAATTGTCATTTTCCTTCACAGATCCATAGGAGATATCATAGACGTGTGCCACCAAATCATCCCTACTGCTGTCCTGCGTTATAAAGGTTCTGAGTTTGGCATCTTTTATGGCCACTTTCTCTATCCTAGGCCTTACTTCCAGAATCTCATGTAGTTCTTCCCGAGTTATTTTTCTACCAATAGAAAGTATCTGTTCTTCTTTCTTCTTGTTCATGTAATTCTGTGCCGCGATCACCATTCCAAAAAAGGAGGTTTCAGCAGTATTGGGAATATAGGAGAATACGGTATTTTTTATATCGTCATCTATTGATTTCAGGATCAGTGGGAAAAGCAATTTTCCCAACATTTTCCTTTCCTGATAGATTTCCTTGTCACTTCCTCTGGAGAAATAAATACGTTCAAAAGAACAGGCTTTTCTTTCGGTAGGGTCTAAAATTTTCTTGATTTTAACCTTGCCATTCTTTTTAATGATAATCGCGTGCCCTGGATCCAATTCCTTAACATCGTCGAAGTTAACGTTGAATACCGTCTGTATTGCTGGTCTTTCAGATGCAACTACGGCAATCTCATGGTCTTTATAGTAATACGCAGGTCTAATCCCTGCAGGGTCTCTAAGAACAAAGGAATCACCATGCCCCAACATACCTGCCATGGCATAGCCCCCGTCAAAATTTTTGGCCGCCCTTCTTAAAATTTTGGCAACATTTAATCTTTCAGCAATTATTGGGGAAGCTTCCCTTTTATTGAAACCTTCTTTTTTAATATCCTTATAGAGCTGGGCTACTGCATCATCCAAGAAATGTCCAATCTTCTCCATTACCGTTACGGTATCTGCCTTTTCCTTGGGGTGTTGCCCTATTTGAATCAAATTGTCGAAAAGTTCATTAACATTGGTCATGTTAAAATTTCCGGCAACGATCAAGTTTCGGTGCATCCAATTATTTTGTCTTAAAAAGGGATGTACACTCTCTATACTGTTTTTGCCAAAAGTTCCGTAACGCACGTGTCCCAAAAGTACTTCCCCTATATAAGGAATGTGTTTTTTTTGTTTGGCTACGTCGTTTATGTATTCTGGATTTTCTTTAAATGAAGTGTTTATACGGTCATTTATTTGGGCAAAAATGTCCTGTATAGGCTGTTGGTCTATGGATCGCACCCGACTCATATACCGCTCGCCGGCCTCCATATCTAATTTAATACTGGCAAACCCGGCACCATCCTGGCCACGGTTATGCTGTTTTTCCATCATCAAGTACATCTTGTTTACCCCGTAAAAGGCAGAACCGTACTTTTCTTGATAATATTCCAACGGCTTCAATAACCGAATCAGGGAAATTCCACATTCATGCTTTATAGCGTCGCTCATGGTAACTTTAAATTAAAAATGCCCTGTAAAATTAGGGCACATATTTATTGTAATTCAATATCAAACTGGGTAAGCTCCTTAAATTGGAGCAACCTGTCGTTGACCTCTTTCTTTTCTAATTTTTCCATTCTCTCAATGCCAAAACGTTCAACACAAAATGAGGCTAAATTGGAGCCGTGTATAACCGCACTCTTTAGGTTGTTAAAACTTATGTTTTCGGATTCCGCTAAATATCCGGAAAAGCCGCCTGCAAAGGTATCACCTGCACCTGTTGGATCAAAAACTTCCTCTAATGGCAACGCTGGTGCAAAAAACACCTTGGATTTGTGAAACAACAGCGCTCCGTGTTCCCCTTTTTTTATTACCACAAATTTAGGGCCCATTAAGTGTATTTTCTCCGCAGCCTTTACCAAGGAGTGCTCTCCGGTCAATTGTCTGGCCTCTTCATCGTTAATGGTGATCACATCTATATGTTTTACAACTTCCTTTAGCTCCTCAAGGGCATGGTCCATCCAAAAGTTCATGGTATCAAGTACTATTAGTTTTGGTCGTTTTTCCATCTGATTAATTACACTCAGTTGTGTATCTGGGTGCAAATTCCCCAACATTAATACGTCCGCGTCCTTAAAATTATTGGGAACTACCGGAGCAAAGTCGGCAAGTACGTTCAATTCGGTCGATAAGGTATCCCTGGAATTAAGATCGTTGTGATATTTGCCGCTCCAAAAGAATGTTTTGCCTCCTTTAATGACTTGTAAGCCGGAAATATCAATATTCTTTTCAGTCAAAAGATCCAAATAGTCTTGGGGGAAATCTTCGCCCACAACTGAAACAATAGCAGATTTTACTCTAAACTGGGAAGCTGCCAAACTAATAAAGGTGGCTGCCCCTCCCAAAATTTTATCGGTTTTGCCGAAAGGGGTTTCTATAGCGTCAAATGCAACGGTTCCTACGATTAAAAGTTTGCCCATTAAATTTCGAAATTTGCTGCAAAGATAGGTTTTTGAACTGCCAATTCCACAGCATTGGAAATCAAATTTTAAAAAATGATGATATCACTATTTTCTGCCAAAATCTGCAGGAATTTCGCCCCAGGCCTTGGTTTCCCATTTAACTATAGTTGTGGTGTAGTTGTTTTTTTCCAACCAGGTAATGGCGCGCCTTACCAAATCGAAAACCACTTTGTTTTCTGGGGTCTCAGGCAATTTGGAGTTACAGCTTTTTTTTCGGACCCAACTCATGGCCGTTTTGGAATCCGTATATATTATTCTGTCGCTATTCTGCTGCTTTAAAAAGGCCAGTCCATGTACCAAGGCCAAAAACTCACCAATGTTATTGGTACCTTGCTTAAATGGTCCCTGTTTAAAAAGCTCTTTTTTGGTTTTGGTATCCACCCCTCTGTATTCCATGATACCAGGATTGCCACTGGAGGCGGCATCTACCGAAATGGAATTATAATTGGGCTCGCCTATTTTACGTATTTGCTCCTTGCTGAGTGTAGAGGAAGCAATTTTTTTGCCCTTATAATCATCATAATTGCCGTTATATGCCTTTTTTGCAGCCTCGAATGTTGGGAAAGATTTATATTGTGCCCCCTTGTAGTTGGTGATGGCTGCTTTACAGTCTTTCCAGCTGGTGTATATTCCTGGTCGACTTCCCTTCCAAACGGTATAGAATTTTTCTTTTTTGGCCATTATGTCCCCATTAAAACCTGTTCTATCACCTTAGGGAAATGTTCATATTCCAGATGATGGACCTTTTCCGCTATCATTTCGGGTGTGTCAATTGGGTTCAAATCAACTTTTGCCTGCTTAATTATGGCTCCTTCGTCATAATTCTCGTTTACAAAATGAATGGTTATTCCTGTTTCCGCCTCATTATTGTTTTTTACCGCTTCATGAACGTGCATCCCGTACATTCCTTTGCCGCCGTATTTGGGGAGCAATGCGGGATGAATATTAATAATTTTATTGGGATAGCTGCTAATAAGGTTATCTGGAATTTTCCAGAGAAATCCTGCCAAAACAATAAGGTCCGGATTTAGGGATTTAAGTATATTTAAAACGCAGTCCGAACCATAAAACGAATGTTTATTGAAACATAAGGCATTCAAATTTAACCGGTTACATCTTTCAAAAACTTTGGCGTCCCTTTTGTTGGATAGTACACAGCTAATGGAGACCTCAGGATTTTCGCGAAAATAGTGTTCTATGTTTTCAACGTTGGAACCAGAGCCGGAAGCAAATAGGACAATCCTTTTCATGTATTATTTTGGGGTTAGGACAGAAAATTATTTTGGGCTAAAATAGCACTCTTGTATTTAATTTTATTAAATTACATCACATTTTAACGACAAATAGTGTTATTAAACCAAAGTTTTTTATTTTTGCCATCAATTTAAATTTTTAAAACCGATATTATTATGTCAGACATTGCATCAAGAGTAAAAGCTATCATCGTAGATAAATTAGGTGTAGATGAGAACGAAGTTGTAACCGAAGCTAGCTTTACCAACGACCTAGGGGCAGATTCATTGGATACTGTTGAGTTGATAATGGAGTTCGAAAAAGAATTTGATATTCAAATTCCGGACGATCAAGCAGAAAACATTGCTACAGTTGGTCAAGCTATAAGTTATATAGAAGAAGCCAAGTAATTTTATGATTTCTTGAACAAGTTTCAAAATTATCCATGTGGTAAAGACGCTGCATGGATAATTTTTTTTAATTTACACCTAACTTATTAAGTTAAACAAAAATTTAGTTCAATGCAATTAAAGCGAGTTGTAGTTACTGGTCTAGGTGCTTTGACACCTATTGGCAATAATATTGAAGAGTATTGGGAAGGTTTAAAGAGCGGAAAAAGTGGTTCTGCACCCATTACTTATTATGATACGGAGAAGTTTAAAGTAAAGTTTGCATGCGAATTAAAAAACTATAATGCAGAAGATTATTTTGATAGAAAGGAAGCCAGAAAGTTGGACAGGTTTGCCCAATATGCTTTAATTTCTTCTGATGAGGCCATTAAAGATTCAGGATTGGATCTTGATAAGATAGACAAATTTAGGGTTGGAGTAATTTGGGGAGCTGGTATTGGTGGATTGGAAACTTTTCAGAACGAAGTTTTAAATTTTGCAGCAGGCGACGGTACCCCAAGGTTTAATCCATTCTTTATTCCCAAAATGATCGCAGATATCGCGCCTGGGAATATTTCCATAAAGCACGGTTTTATGGGCCCCAATTATACAACGGTTTCTGCTTGTGCATCTTCTGCCAATGCTATTATTGATGCCTTGAACACTATTCGTTTGGGGTACTGTGATGTTGTAGTTACTGGTGGTAGTGAAGCAGCGGTTACCATAGCCGGAATGGGAGGTTTTGGAGCTATGCACGCACTTTCTACACGTAATGAAAGTCCAGAGACGGCTTCTAGACCATTTGATGCCACCAGGGACGGATTTGTTCTTGGAGAAGGAGCTGGTTCTTTGATACTTGAAGAATATGAGCATGCCGTGGCAAGAGGAGCTAAAATATATGCCGAAGTTGCAGGCGGTGGCTTGTCCAGTGATGCATATCATATGACGGCACCCCACCCTGACGGAATTGGAGTTGTTCGGGTAATGGAGAATTGTTTAAAGGATGCCGGATTAAAACCCGAGGATGTGGATGCCATTAATACTCATGGTACTTCTACTCCTTTAGGCGATGTTGCCGAATTAAAAGCCATCAGTAAGGTTTTTGGCGACCATGCCAAGGATATAAATATAAATTCCACTAAATCAATGACAGGGCATCTTTTGGGTGCAGCTGGTGCCATTGAGGCCATAGCCTCTATTTTGGCAATGGAACATAGTTTGGTGCCTCCGACCATAAACCATACAACGGTAGATGAAAATATTGACCCTAAATTAAACCTGACCCTTAACAAGGCGCAAAAAAGAGAGGTAAATGTTGCTCTGAGCAATACTTTTGGATTTGGGGGACATAATGCATGTGTGATATTTAAAAAAATTAGCTAATTCATAATATGAACGCTTTTTCCAATTTATTTAATTCCCATTCAAAAAAGGATGGGGATTTTTTTTTGGGAATGAAAAAAATTTTAGGTTTTAAGCCTAAAAACCTGGAAGTTTATCAAAAAGCGTTCGTGCATCGCTCTGCCAATAGAAAGGATAAAGCAGGCTTCCCAATGAATTATGAGCGTCTGGAATTTTTGGGGGATGCCATGTTGGGGACCATAATCTCCAAGCACTTATATAGTAAGGTTCCGGATGGGGATGAGGGATATCTCACCAAAATGAGATCTAAAATAGTAAGTAGGGAACACCTCAATGAGTTGGGGAAGGATCTTAAACTAATCGATTTTGTGGAGAGTAGAATCCCTAAATCGCGCTTTGGTGACAATATACACGGAAATGTTTTTGAAGCCTTGGTAGGCGCCATATATCTGGATAGAGGTTATAAATTCTGCGAAAAGTTTATAAACAAGAGAATTATAGATCCCTATGTGGATATAGAACAATTGGAGGGTAAGGTTATAAGCTATAAAAGCTTGGTAATAGAGTGGTGCCAAAAACAAAAAAAATCCTTTAATTACGATGTTTACGAGGACACAGGAAATGATGTTATTAAGCATTTTGCCGTAAAATTGTCCATTGGGGGCAAAATTGTGGCCAAAGCTAGGGCTACTTCTAAAAAGAAGGCTGAAGAACGGGCCTCCAAGAGGGCCTATTTTGCCTTACAGGACAAAATGGATAAATCCAATGATTGAAAATCCTTAAATTAAAGGGTTATTGTTAAAATTTGGATGTAAAACTGGACAATTGCCATACTGTTCTAAAAATTTACTAAACTCCAACGTTTTCGTAGTCTGAACAACGTTTTATAAGTGGAATGGATAGGCTAGTTTCGTTATTAATCCTATATTTACGCCTTTCACGGAAAGTATGGCAGCGATACACAAAATTTCGGAAGATTTTTATGAAGAAACTTTTACTTTAATCGCTTTGCACAGCAGTATAGAAGATTTTATGCTGGTATACGCACTTAATTCTTGTCTTAAAACGAAGTTGAAGAGGTCTGTGAACGATTTGGATTTATCGCAAAACGGCTCTTTCCCAATTTTTGATTGGAGAGACGAAGTAAATGATCGCTATTACACATTTGTTAGCAATAATGATGTAAAGGAAGAAGTATTAGGTATAGGAAATCTATTCCAGGACCAGCCAACATTCACAAAATATCATTTGGTTCCTGAATATAGGGATGTGGACTACTTTTTAAAGATAGAACACGACGAATTGGACGTGGAAGAAAATATTTTGAAGTCTGTACTAACTATCCCAAAGGTCATAACGGCCTATTTAGTGGATGCAAGTAAACTAAAATCTAAAAATAATTTAATATTTTAAAATAATGCCAATAAATAAAAAGACAAAAATAGTAGCGACCCTAGGACCAGCTACTAGTACGAAGAGTGTTCTTAAGGACATGATTGAGGCTGGAGTGGATGTCTTTAGGATAAACTTTTCCCATGCCGATTATAAGGATGTTGCAGAACGCATACAGATGATTCGTGATTTGAATGAGGAATTGGGTACTTACACTTCTATTCTTGCAGATTTACAAGGACCAAAATTAAGGGTCGGAGTAATGGCAGGTGAAGTGGTAGTTGCCCCGGGAGACGAAATAACATTTGTTACCGGTAAGCCTTTTGAAGGAAATGCGGAGAAAGTGTATATGAACTACGCCAATTTTCCTAAAGATGTAAAAGCAGGTGAGCGCATCTTGTTGGATGATGGAAAGTTAATGTTCGAGGTAATTTCAACCAATTCCAAGGATGAAGTTAAGGCAAAAGTGATCCAAGGCGGACCTTTGAAGTCCAAAAAAGGGGTGAACTTGCCAAACACCAACATCTCTTTGCCCGCACTAACAGAAAAGGATATTAAGGATGCCATTTTTGCAATATCACAAGATGTGGATTGGATAGCACTTTCCTTTGTGAGATTTAGTCAGGATCTAATAGACCTACAGAATATTATCAAGGAACATTCCGAACATAAAATTCCAATCATTGCAAAAATTGAAAAGCCGGAAGCAGTAGAAAACATCGATAAGATTGTGGCGTATTGCGACGGATTAATGGTTGCAAGAGGTGATTTGGGAGTTGAAGTTCCGGCACAGGAAGTTCCACTTATTCAAAAACAATTGGTGTTAAGGGCCAAAAAAGCCAGAATACCAGTAATTATTGCTACCCAGATGATGGAAACAATGATTACAAGTCTTACCCCTACACGTGCAGAGGTGAACGATGTGGCCAACTCGGTAATGGATGGGGCGGATGCCGTAATGCTTTCAGGAGAGACTTCTGTTGGAAATTATCCTGTTCAAGTTATACAAAAAATGGCCAGTATCCTGGAAAGTGTAGAGAACTCAGAACTAATTAAAGTGCCGCACGAACCACCACAGGTTAGGACAAACAGATATATTACCAAATCCATTTGTTACCATGCCGCCAATATGGCCAATGAAATTAAGGCCAAGGCCATTTCTACCTTGACCAACAGTGGATATACGGCTTTCCAAATATCTGCATGGAGACCAAAGGCCCACATATTGGTATTTACCTCCAATAAAAGAATCCTTACACAGCTTAATTTGTTATGGGGAGTAAAGGCCTTTTATTACGATAAATATGTGTCTACGGATGAAACTATCGATGATGTCAATAAAATGGCGTGTCAGAAAGGGTTTTTAGAGGTAGGGGACATGTTGATAAGTTTGGCCGCGATGCCTATAAAGGATAAGGGTATGGTGAATACCTTGCGCGTCTCACAAATAGAAAGCTGTAATTTTTAGAAACGGATTACCGAATATATATATAAAGGGCCTGTCTGGATTTTTAAACCGGACAGGTCTTTTTTTATCGTCACAAGTCGAATTTTAGTTGTACGGTAAGCACCTTTTGTTCCAAGGGTTCATTTTTTTCCGTATTTAGATTGGATAGCGATATCCCCAGTAGACGCACAGAATTTTCCAATTTTTCTTGGTAGAGCAGTTCCTTGGTGGTTTCCAATATCAAGGATTTATCGGCTATATAATAGGGTAGGGTCTTACTTCGTGTTTGTAAGGTGAAATCGCTATATTTTATTTTCAAGGTTACCGTTTTCCCTGATATCTTTGATTTTTTTAGGCGCTTTTCCAGTTCTGTGGCAATGTTATCCAATCTTTGTAGCATAAAGATCTCACTGCTCAGGTTTTCATCGAAAGTACGTTCTGCTCCCACCGATTTTGGGATCCTATTGGGCTTTACCTCACTGGTGTGAATTCCTCTTACCACATGGTAGTAGTAATCGCCGCTTTTACCAAAATTTTCCCTTAGAAATTCAGCTGATTTCTGCTTAAGATCTTTACCCGTAAAAATACCGAGATGATACATTTTGTCCGCCGTAACCTTCCCCACACCATAGAATTTCCTTATTTCCAAGTCTTCCAAAAAGGATATTACTTCTTCTGGATTAACTGTTTTTTGACCATTGGGCTTGTTGTAGTCACTGGCAACCTTGGCGAGGAATTTATTGATGGATATTCCTGCCGATGCGGTAAGGCCAACTTCGTCAAAAATACGCTGTCTAATCTCCTCTGCGATAAGGGAAGCCGAGGGATTGCCCTTTTTGTTGGTAGTAACGTCCAAATAGGCCTCGTCCAATGACAGCGGTTCCACCAAATCTGTATAATCGAAAAATATGCTTCTAATTTTAAGGGAAATCTCCTTGTAACGGTCAAAACGTGGGGGTACAAATATTAAGTCGGGACAGTTCCTTTTGGCCAAGTAGCCACTCATAGCGCTGCGGACCCCAAATTTCCTGGCCTCATAACTGGCGGCAGAAACCACACCCCTTTTTTCGGCCCCACCAACGGCCAAAGGCTTCCCCTTTAAAGCAGGGTTATCCATTTGTTCCACGGAGGCGTAAAACGCGTCCATGTCCACATGGATTATTTTTCGTTGTGGGAAATCCAATTTCATACCGTAAATTTATAACAAGTTGGCGCTATATGGCCCCACCTAAAATGTTAAACATCCTATAATGGGCAAGGGACAAATTAAATTACAGGAGAAAACGGCGATTGTACTGGGTGCTACCGGCTTAACTGGAGGGAATTTATTGCAGATGTTGCTCAAGGATGAACGTTATATAAAAATTAGGCTCTTTTCAAGGAGCAGTATTGGATTTACCCACCCAAAATTGGAGGAACATATTGTAGACCTCTTAGATTTGGAGACTTATAAGACCAATTTTCTGGCAGATGAAGTTTTTTGTTGTATTGGTACGACCAAAGCAAAAACCCCCGATACGGAAATGTATAAAAGGATAGATTTTGGAATACCGGTTTCGGCGGCCAAAATTAGCCGTATAAATGGTATTGAAACCTTCCTTGTCATCTCGGCTATGGGAGCCAATTCCAAAAGCGGCGTTAACTATAACAGGATAAAAGGGGAAATGGAAGAAGCTGTTTTAAAGTGTGGCATCCCTAACACCTACATTTTACAACCCTCGTTAATAGGTGGTAAGCGGGAGGAGCAACGAATGGGGGAATGGCTGGCCAAGCAGTTTATGAAAATTCTTAATTTTGTTCTGGTTGGACCCTTGGAAAAATTTAGGTCTATTGATCCAGAAGTCATTGCGGGTGCCATGGTATGGTTGGCCAATAATAGTTATGACCAGGTCAAAATTCAATCGGACGAAATTAAAAAGATATACCATAGCCATTTTAATACATCAGTAACCAACTAGTATAAATGATAGAAATAGAGCGTAAATTTTTAGTGAAGTCGGAAGCTTTCAAATCAGACGCTGTTCAAAAGGAAAGAATTGTACAAGGTTTTTTAAATACGGATCCCTTACGAACGGTAAGGGTAAGGATCAAGGGAGACAAGGGATATATAACCGTGAAGGGAAAAGGTAACCACAATGGCACTACACGTTTTGAGTGGGAAAAGGAAATATCCGTTAAGGAGGCGGATGCCTTGATTAAATTGTCCGAGCCCGGGGTAATAGATAAGCAGAGATATTATATTGAGGTAGGGAAACATATTTTTGAGGTGGATGAATTCTTTGGTGATAATTCGGGATTGATAATAGCAGAAATTGAATTGGAACATGAAGATGAGGACTTTTCAAAGCCCCAATGGCTGGGTAATGAGGTGACTGCAGATGTCAAATATTACAATTCACAGCTGAGTAAAAACCCTTTTAAGACATGGAAAAAATAAGCTTGTTATGGGCTATTTTATTATTTGGGCAGTTATTTTCCTGTAAGGATTGGGGAGAGGTGCCAAGTGTAAAAATGGACCAGCAACTTGCTGAACCAGAGCTTTCCGCGGCCCAATTGAAGAAGCATTTGGAAGACCAAGGATTTCAAACTTTTTATTATATAGATAAAAAGTCCAAGGATACCATCTTGATGCAGCAATATTTTATTGCCTTTTTAAAGAGTGGTCCAAATCGCTCCCAATCCAAGGCAGAGGCAGATAGTCTACAGGCCTTACATTTGGCGCATTTGGGAAGTATGTACGAGCAAGGCTATGCCGATATTTCCGGTCCTTTTGGTGATAATGGGGATATACGTGGTATTACCATCTACAATGTGCCGACCCAAGAAATGGCAGATAGTCTCGCCAATATGGACCCCATGGTCAAGTCAGGACGCTTGGCGATAGAAATTCACTCTTGGTGGGCAGCAAAGGGATATAAACTAAGATAGGTTGGGGGCATAACTCTGGGTTGCTATACCTCTTAGATTGTTTATGACCAGATGTTCCAAAAGTTCCGAACTGCTGTATTGGTCAAAGAGATTGTTGCTTGAAAAAAGCACGTATTCCAATCGGTTTAAATATATATGGGAGGTAAGTGCCAAATTCACATTCTTTCTGATCTCGCCATTGATTTGGGCTTGTTGCAATAGCTCAAGAACACAATCATGTATTGCGTTTGCCCTAAATTCATTGAAAAGTTCGTTGGCTCTGGGATAGTATTTTTGTAGTCCCAATAAAAACGACGGACTAAACTTTTTAAGATTATCCAACCCTATCCTATAAATAGCAATGATTCCTTGAATAGGGTTGGTTTTTTCTTTTTCTATTACCTCTGTTATTTCATTCTGTACTTTGGTCAATAGGTATTTGAGACTTTCCTGTACAATTTCTTCCTTGCTTGAAAAATACTGGTAGATCGTTTTCTTTGAGATGCCCATTTCATGGGCGAGGTCATCCAAGGTAAATCGTTTACTTCCAAATTTCAAAAACTTGGAAATAGCGAATTCTAAAAATTCCTCTTTGTTCTCCATTGCCTAAAGACTTGGGACCTATTGCCATCCACCACCCAAGGCCCGATACAATTCTACCGTGGTCGATAATTGAGATAGTTTATTGGTAATAAGGTTTAATTCGGCACTCAATGCACTTTGTCTGGCTGTTAACAGGTCTAAATAATTGGCGTAACCATTTTTTAACAACTCTTCCGAATTACTTTCTGCTTTTCGCAAGGCTTCCACTTCATTTTTTCTAAACTCGAATTTCTTGGTTTCTGCTTCAAAGGAAAATAACGCATTGGAGACTTCGCTTCCTGCAACCAATAAGGTTTTCTTAAAATTTAATAAGGAACTTTCTTGATTTGCAAGAGCGACTTCCTTTTGAGTTTTAAGTTTTCTTTGATTTAAAAGTGGTTGTGTTAATCCGCCGACCACCGTTGCAAATAAGGAGTTTGCATTAAGTAGTTTGTCTAACTCTAAACTTTGTAAACCTCCTGAAGCTGTTAAGGTAAGGGATGGATAAAAACTACTATTGGCCACATTGGTCAACTCAAAATCTTTAATCAAGGCATATTCTGCAGCCATAACGTCTGGTCTGTTTCTTAACAATGTTGCCGGTACACCCAGCTTAATTTCTTGATCAATGCTTTGAGTGTCCAATCGACTTCTTTCAAATTCTTGAGGTGCTTTGCCTAGTAAAATACTTAAGGTATTTTCTGTTTTAAAAATAGCAGTTTCAATATCTACTTGTAGCGCTCTAGCGCTATTGTACTGTGCTATGTTTTGGTCAACTGCAACTTGGGTAACCTGACCTGCATCTTTTAATGCCTTGATTGTTTCTACACTACTCTCTCTGGTTGCTATGGTTTGCTTCGTTACTTCTAACTGAGCATCTAGCGCCAATAAGTTGTAATAGGTATTCGCAATGCTGGAAATCAATTGTGTTTTCACGGCCTGATGTCCTGCAACACTTTGTAAATAACCTGCTTGTGATGCTCTTTTATTACTTCTTATTTTCCCCCAGATATCAGCCTCCCAAGATAAATTCGCAGTAATATCATAAGTGTCCAAACCTCCACTGAATATAGAACCAAACTGACTGTTCTCTGAATATTCCTGGTGTGTATAGTTGGGACCTACACTTAGTGTTGGCAAATAACCAGCTTTCCCTTGTTTTGCATAAGCTTCGGCAGCCATCATTTGCTGAATCGCGATTCTAATATCCATATTATTTTGCAGACCCTCCTCTATGTATTGTTCAAGATATTGATCTGTAAATAAGTCTTTCCAAGATAGGTCTGCTATAGAAACACTATCTGTTGGAAGGTTTTCGGTTCTATAAAGCGCTTTGGTTTCTATTTCTAAATCCGGCCTTACATAATCCCGTGCCACAAAACAACTTTGTAATGTTATTGCAACTACTAGTAATAGTGCCCCTTTACTTAAATTTCTATGTTTTATAATTGATTTCATAGTTCTTAATCTTCAATAGTTTGTACTGCTGGTTTACTAGAGACTTTTTCTTGTAGCCACTGAAATAAGATAAATAGGATAGGAATTACAAAGACACCTAAAATGGTTCCGATTAGCATTCCTCCCGCTGCTCCTGTACCAATTGAGTTGTTTCCTTCTGCTCCAACACCATTTGCCAACACTAAAGGCATTAATCCTAAAATAAAGGCAAACGAGGTCATTAAAATTGGACGTAAACGCGCTTTGGCCCCGTGGATGGCTGCATCAACGATACTCTCACCATTCTTCCGTCTTTGTAGCGCAAATTCCACAATAAGGATGGCGTTTTTAGCGAGCAATCCTATAAGCATTATTAGGGCTATTTGGAAATAAATATTGTTTTCCAGGCCTAAAAACTTTGTGCTTATATACGCGCCAAATACACCAAAAGGCAAGGATAATACAACTGCAAATGGCAATAAATAACTTTCGTACTGTGCACTTAATAAGAAATACACAAACAGAATACTTAATATAAAAATGAAGGTGGTTTGGTTTCCTGCATTCACCTCTTCCCTGGTTAATCCCGAATAAGCCACTGTATAATTAGTTGGTAGTTTTGCTACTTCTTCCTCAATAACCCTAATGGCATCACCTGTACTATATCCGTCGTTTGTGGCACCGGTTATGCTCGTAGAATTAAACAAGTTGAAACGAGTAACCGATTGTGGACCATAAACACGTTTTAAATTTACAAACTGTGTAATTGGTGTCATTTCTCCCGTATCGGTTCTCACATACATACTGTTTAAGGCACTTTCATCTGCCCTGTCTTCTGGCAATGCTTGTATGTATACCCTAAATTGTTTTCCAAATCTTGAAAAGTCCGAGGCATAAATTCCACCTATGTATCCTTGTAATGTGGAAAAGATGCTGGTTATAGAAACTCCTTTTTCCTTAGCTAAGGGCACATTCACCTCCATTTCGTACTGTGGGTAATTCGTATTAAATGCGGAGGTTGCGTATTTAATTTCTGGATGTTGCATTAAAGCCATGGTAAAATCATTCTTGGCTTTGTCCAAATCCGAAAACTCTCCTCCAAATTTATCCAGTAGATTAATCTCAAAACCAGCTGAGTTACCAAAGCCACGAATACTTGGGGGTGAAAAGAAAATAATATTAGCATCTGGAATAGTAGCAGCTATACCAAATAACTTTCCGGTAATGGCCTGCGCCGATAGGGCTTCGTCTTTACGTTCGCTCCAATCCTTAAGTTTTATAATTCCAAACCCAAAGTTACTTCCTGATCCACTAATGATACTTCTACCTTTAATAAAGTTAACGGCTACAATACCTTCAATACCGTCTATTTTGTCGTATAATTTTCTTGCTACAGCATCTGTTCTATCCAAAGAAGCCCCTGGTGGCAATTCAATATTTGCAAAAATAATCCCTCTATCCTCATTAGGTACAAAACCTGTTGGAGTTGTTGTTGATGCCCAATAAATTCCTATAACGGCAATGATCAATAATAGAACAGAAACAAATTTTCTTTTGTATAAAAACTGAAGTGATTTGCCATATTTGTCTACTGTAGCGTTAAAGCCACGATTGAATAAGGTGTAAAAACGTTTTAATGGACTTTTTCCTTTTAGTTCTTCGTCGTCCTTGTGTTCTTTTAATAATAGGGCACATAAGGCCGGACTTAAGGTTAAGGCATTTACTGCAGAAATAAGGATGGCAATTATTAAAGTGACACCAAATTGCTCATAAAAAACACCTGTTGGACCCGTTACAAAAGTTACCGGAATAAATACCGCCGCCATTACCAAGGTAATTGATATAATAGCTCCGGATATTTCGTTCATGGCTGTTAGGGTTGCCTTTTTAGGATTGTGTTCGCCGTTGTCCATCTTGGCATGAACAGCCTCCACAACAACAATGGCATCATCCACCACAATACCAATAGCCAGTACTAGTGCAAATAGCGTTAATAAGTTGATGGAATAACCGAAAACATTCAAGAAAAAGAAGGTACCAATAATTGAAACCGGTACTGCAATTGCGGGAATCAAGGTAGAACGGAAATCTTGTAAGAAGATAAATACCACTAAGAATACCAATAAAAATGCTTCTAATAAAGTGGTTATTACTTTATCAATGGATGCATTTAAGAACAAACTTGTATCGTATGGCACAAAAATGTCCAGACCTTCTGGAAGGTCAGCTTTAACCGATTCCAAAGTAATTTTAATGTTCTCAATAATTTCTTGGGCGTTGGAACCTTTTGTTTGAAAGATTCCCATAAACACCGCAGGATGACCTTTACTCATCGCGTTAGCCGCGTAAGATTGTGCATCCAACTCGATAGTAGCCACATCTTTTAAGCGTAAAAACTCGCCATTTCCTAAAGCTTTAATGACAATGTCGCTGTATTGGCTTTCATTTTTAAAGCGTCCGCTATAGGTTAAGGTATATGAAAACGATTCTCCATTGTTCTGACCTAAGGAACCGGCCGCAGCTTCTAAATTTTGTTCTGCCAATACTGCAGAAATGTCTGAAGGAATTAAACCGTATGATGCTAACTTTTCTGGATTTAACCAGATTCGCATGGCATAATCCTGTTGTGAGAAAACACTAACATCCCCAACACCGCTGATACGTTGCATTGCCGGAATAACGTTAATTTTTAAGTAATTCTGAATAAAGGTAGCATCGTAATCTTCGCTTTCAGAATACATGGATATAAACATCAACGCACTAGTTTCCTGCTTTTGCGTAGTTACCCCAGTTTGGGTTACCTCTTGAGGCAATAAGGGAGTAGCCCTTGCCACACGGTTCTGCACGTTTACAGCCGCGATATCGGCATCAATTTCTTGATTAAAATATACGGTAATTTCTGCAGCTCCTGTATTGGATGCGGTAGACGTAATGTACGTCATGCCTTCCACACCGTTGATTTGTTCTTCGATTGGAATGATGACGCTCTCCAAAACTGTTTCAGCGTTTGCTCCGGTATAGTTTGCAGAAACCTTAATAGTTGGTGGTGCAATATCAGGGTATTCCTCTATAGGTAAGCTAGTAATACTGATAATTCCTAGTAATACTATGATAATAGAAATTACCGTTGAAAGAACGGGTCTTTCAATAAATGTTTTTAACATGACTACTATTTTTGTTAGTTGGTGACTAGTTTTTAAATAATGTTGCTACTGGTTTAATGGCATCTTCAAAAGAAGTTTCTTGAGGTGTAATGACCATTCCGTTTCTTAGTTTACCAACACCGGAAACAATAATTTTATCCTTGGTATCTACACCAGATTCCACAACATATAAATTACCTACTGTTCCTTTCGTTTTTATAATGGAAGTTTCTACTTTGTTGTCGGCACCAAGTTTAAATATCATTATGTTCCCTTGTTGCTCAAAAGTAGCTGTTTGAGGTACCACTACAGCGTCCTTATATTCTATAGGAAATCTTATTTTACCACTGTTTCCATTGGTTAGGATTTCGTTTGGATTGTTAAAAGCTGCTCTAATTTGTATGGTCCCGGTGCTTTGATTTATTTGGCCCGTACTCGTTTGAATACGTCCTTTTTCTGAATATATTTTACCGTTGGCCAAAACCAAACTTAAGTCCGGGGAATTTTTAATACGTTCTGCCTTACTTTTCCCTTCAGAGCGCTGTAAATGGTCTATGTATTGTGCTTCATTGAAACTAAAGAACGCATATACTTGGTCAATTTCACTAACTGTTGTTAATGGGGTGGCATCACTTGGACTTATTAAGGCACCTTCCCTAAAATTTATGGCACCAACATAACCATCAATAGGACTTTTAATAGTGGCATAGCCAATGTTTGCTGAAACTCCGCTATAACTAGCCTTAGCCTGTGCTAAATTGGCTTTGGCGGTTTCCAATTGTACTGGGCTAATTATGTTTTTTTCTACAAGAGGAATCAATTTATCTACCTCTACTTGTGCCACATTAACACGTGCTTTTGCTGCAACGGCATCTTGATTTAAAGACTGTGTTTCCAATTTAAATAACACTTGTCCTTTTTTTACTTTTTGCCCTTCATCTACATATACTTTTTCAATATATCCAGATGTTTTAGCTCTTACATCACTGTTTACCCTTCCTTCAATAGTGGCAGGATAATCTGTATATCCTGTTACTGTTTTATGTTCTACTTGAGACACTGGAAAAGGTAATGGTGGTGCTTGTTGTGCCGCAGCAGCGTTTTCTTGTTTGCTGCCACAACTCACAATAACTAAGAATAGGCTTAGTCCTAGAATGGTATATAATTTATTAATTTTCATTTTTAGTTGAGTTTAAATATGGAATTTGTTGCTAATTAATTTTTCTTTTAATTCTTTAACTGACGCTGTAGCTTCATCTACAAACTTGACGTAATCATTATGAAAGGTTAAATCGAACTTCTCCTCGTCATTTTCAATTTTTAAATTATTTTGACTTTCTTTATATGCTTTAATCTCTAAATGAATAGCACGTTCTGCATTCCAATGGCTGATCATTCTATCCACATGCTGAATAATTGTATTTTTATTGATTATAAAATACTTTTTCCGGTCTCCTGTCTTTGTGTAATACTCAATTTTATTTAAATCTTGTAAATGATTAAGGTGTGTAGAAATTGTACTTTTACTTGCACATAGTATAGTTACCATATCTTCAAAAGTGGATCCTTTTTTCCCCGTAAGGATTATATATGCCATAATACGTGCTGCAACAGGTGCCAATTGCTCCCTACCCTCTAAATGAACGCCTAGTTTTTCAACCAAGGCCATTTTCTGTTTGCAGATGTTGTCTTTCATTTTAATTGCTTTATTACTGTTTTCGGAATACAAATTAGCTGTACTCAGTAAAACAGGGCGCAAAGATACTTGTTAGTTCTGAACAAACCGAACTAAACGAAATTAAAGTTTTGTTAAATTGAGAAAGATCCCTGAATGGGTTATTTAAGGCTGGGAGTTATATGGATATAATCAATGGACTATTTGGCTAGGACGCCTTCCAATTCCATAACCGGGATAGGCCCTAGATTGGATTCGCTTATAGAATATTTTTCGAAGAGGAAGCGTTTTTCGTATAGTTTGTCATCGGCGAAAAAAGTAACAAAGAATTCATTGTTAAAGGCTAGTATATCTTCCTGGAGCACTTCAATTTTTCGAAAACCTTTGGCTGGGATGTCACCTAATCCATGTCTCATAGTGGAAGTTTTCCGGTCGCCTTCATAACCGTTGGAAACAGCTATGACGGCTTCAATCTTGGAATCCCTATCGTTGATAATGTAGGCATTCCAATTTTTTTCCAAGAATTCATCATTCCATTCGTGTATAATGGCTACATGTACATTTTTCGCAATAGGAATTTCTATATCTTTTTTCAATTGTACAGAAAATATTTCAGAATCCTCCCAACTATAGTAGTTGGTGAAATTTTGTTAATACTATATTTAAAAGGTAGACCTCTTTTCCAAAAAGGATACCATATTATGGGATTGCCAAATTTGTTGGAATACCGGGCTTAAAACTAAAACGCACTCTTAAACTGCTCCAAAAAGCGCACATCGTTTTCGCTCAATAGTCTTATATCTGAAATTTGATGTAGCAATAAGGCAATTCTATCTATACCCATACCAAAAGCAAAGCCGGAGTATTCGTTGGCATCAATACCACAATTGGTAAGGACATTGGGGTCAACCATACCACAGCCCATAATTTCCAGCCATCCGGTTCCCTTGGTCATTTTATAATCCGTTTCGGTTTCCAGCCCCCAATAAACATCTACCTCGGCACTGGGCTCGGTAAATGGAAAGTAGGAAGGCCTAAGCCTTATTTTGGATTTTCCGAACAGTTCGGTGGTAAAAAATTGTAATGTCTGTTTTAAGTCTGCAAAGGAAACATCCTTGTCTATATAGAGTCCTTCTACCTGATGAAAAAAGCAATGGGAACGAGCGGATATAGCTTCGTTTCTGTAAACCCTGCCAGGAGAAATGGTTCTAATAGGCGGTTTGTTGTTTTCCATATAGCGCACTTGTACCGATGAGGTATGGGTACGCAATAAAATATCCGGATCGGTCTGTATAAAAAAGGTATCCTGCATATCCCTTGCCGGATGGTATTCCGGAAGGTTCAGGGCGGTAAAATTATGCCAATCATCCTCTATTTCCGGTCCTTCGGAGACATTGAACCCTATACGGGAAAAGATCTCTATTATCTGATTTTTGACTATTGAGATAGGATGGCGGGTTCCAAGGCCCAAAGGTTCCCCCGGTCTTGTTAAATCACCGTAAATTCCCTTTTCCTCTTTCTTGTTTTCAAGGGCTTCCTTTAAAGCATTGACTTTTTCGGTTGCAACGGTTTTAAGTAAATTGACAGTTTTCCCAAACTCCTTTTTTTGCTCGTTTGGAACGTTTTTAAAATCTGAAAAAAAATGATTGAACAATCCTTTTTTTCCCAAGTATTTTATACGGAATGCCTCTATGGCCTCAATATCGGTAGAAGAAAAATTTTCTACTTCGGTAATATGCTTTTTTATGGTATCGATCATGGTATTCGGCTAATGCCGCAAATTTAAGATTTTTACGGCATTACCGACTACATATTTCATCATAAATTGGCTTAGAACTTATGCAGATGCTTCAGCCTTTTGTTTAACTGTTTTTTGATTTAAGTATGTTATGCATTCATCAAAAGTGTGAAAAATGTGTTCTTTAGGTATTAAATCAGGTATCAGATCTACTCGTTCCATCATATAACGTGGTTGATCCAGTACATCTACCAATAATACTTCAATGTTGGAGTTAAGCAAGTCTATAAGTACATCTTCCAAAGTGTAGAGACCGGATTGATCCATATACTGCATACGGTCCATACGAATAATAACCGTCTGTGCCGATCTTGGTATTTGGTTTGCCAAGGCTTGAAATTCACTGGTAGAACCAAAGAATAGGGGGCCTTTAATGTGCTTAATAAAAACTTTTTCTTTTAAATGTTTCGGGAAATTGGCTTCATCTGCCCATCCTTTTTCATGTTCCAAGGTTTTTACATCTGACCTTTCTGCGGTAAGATCCCCCATTTTTTTCATAAACATTAAGGAGGCAATTACCAGACCAACACCCACTGCATAGACCAAATTCCATACCGAAGAAAGAACAAGTACAACAAGCATAATGATAACTTCAGAACTTAATTTAATTGGGCCAAGGCTTATGTCTTTCGGTAAACTTGGTATGGCTTTTAAGCCTTTATAATCCATAACACCTATACCTACGGTAACCAATATCCCGGCAAGTACCGCTGCAGGTATTTGCGATGCAACTGGGCCCAAAGCTAAAAGAATGATTAAAAGCAGTACACCCGCAACCATACCCGATAGTTTGGTTTTACCCCCTGCATTTATATTTACTACTGTACGGATAGTGGCACCGGCTCCGGGTATTCCTCCAAAAATGGCCGCTATACTGTTGCCTATACCCTGACCTACAAGTTCTTTATTGGGTTGATGCTTTGTTTTGGTCATGTTATCCGCTACTACAGAGGTCAAAAGCGAATCTATAGCTCCCAATAAGGCCAATGTTAAAGCAGTAAAGATATAGGGAGTTACCGAACTGAGTTTAAAAGCGGTGAATATTTCAAGATTGGGCACGGGAAAACCACTAGGTATTTCTTCAATAGGACGGTAGTTGAGTCCAAATCCGTATGCCACTCCCGAAACTACAATTAGGGCTACCAATGCACTTGGGATGGCAGTTGTAATTTTTTTGAAACCGTAAATAATAGCTATGGTGGATAAGGCCAAAATAAGTTCTAGCCAATTGATGTTTTGCAAAGCTCTGGGGAGTACTTTTATTGTCCCGAAAACCCCTGATGCCTCAGTTTTGGCCAGGGTTCTGGCTTCTTTATTCACATCATTTTCGGTAATTCCTTCTGAACGTTTGATAGTTTCTTCAAAATTTTCCAAAACTAGAATGCCTTCGCCAGCCTCTTCTTTAAGAATATTTTCTAATATGATTTCCTCTGCCAGTGGTTTGTATTGTGATACAAACTCGTCATCTTCTTTTGGGTAATACCCTACAGATGGTAAAATTTGTGTAACCAATATGATAACCCCAATTGCGGTCATAAAACCGGAAACCACGGGATATGGGATGTAACGAATGTACTTGCCTATACCTAAAAGGCCAAGACCTATTTGCATAAGGCCGGCCAATAAAAATACAATAAGAATGGCGGGAAGGGCCTTTTCTATGCTTCCGTCATTGAGGGCCACAATACCTGCTATAACCACCATACTTACAGCCGTCATTGGAGCCGTGGGACCGGATATTTGGGTGTTGGTGCCTCCAAAAAGTGCAGCAAAAAAACTGATGAATATTGCGCCATACAGTCCGGCACTTGGTCCAAGTCCAGAACTTACACCAAAGGCTAAGGCTAGTGGAAGAGCAACAATACCTGCTGTAATTCCACCAAAAAGGTCTCCTCTAAAATTTGAAAAAAGATTTTTCATAATATTGAATTTAATGCTAGGTTAGTTTAAGTAATCATTACCTAAGATTGAAACCAACAATTGGTTTCAATAGGAAGAAGGCCAATATGGCAACATTGGCCTTCTATGTCATTGGGAGTATTATTCGTAGAAAACAACTTCACCATTGGAGACATCATACATGGCGCCAACAACTTTTATTTCCCCATTTTCTTCCATTTCAGTTAGAACAGGGCTGTTCTTGCGTATATTGCCCATTGTTAAATGTACATTCTTTTCGGCAACCTTATCTACAAACTCAAGGTTTTTGGAATTTCTTAAATTCTCTTCAGTTGGTTCTGTAACTGCCTCCACTGCCGGTTCTATCTTGTTGATCAGCGCGGTAAGATTGCCCAATCTTGCATGATCACAAGCTCCTTTTATGGCACCACAGCTGGTGTGTCCTAGAACAACGATCAGTTTGGTTCCTGCAAGTTTGCAGGCAAACTCCATACTACCTAGAATATCTTCGTTCACAAAGTTACCAGCTATTCGAATGCTAAAAATATCACCAAGGCCTTGGTCAAAGACCAATTCGGCAGAAACTCTGGAGTCTATACAACTCAAAATGGTTGCAAATGGAAATTGACCCTCGCTTGTATCGTTAACTTGTTCAAGTAGGTTTCTATTTGCTTTTAGGTTGCCCTGAAATCTCTGGTTGCCTTCTTTTAAATATTGCAACGCCTTATTCGGGGTCATTGTTGCTTGGGTTTCTCTTGTATGTGCTTTCATATTTATCTATTTTAATTATGCTATTTTTAGTGTTGTGTTAAAGTTATAATGGGTGTGTTTTTCCCCGGTTACCAAAAGATTAATATCTGATTTCCTTACCATATCATATATATTTAATAGTCTGGAGAGATCTTCTTTTTCCTTATTTCCTCCATCCAAAAACAATAGATCAATATTACTTATGGATAAGTAGACGGGAAGATTGTTCACCGTATTTTCATTGTGATCAAAAACATAGTTGATGGTCTTGCGCCCTAAGGAACTGTCTGTTTGCGGTAGAACACTTGAAGATTCAACAATGTTAAACGATTTCAATGCACTTTTTGCGTGTAAAAAGAGCTCTTCTGTAAAGGAGGAGTTAAATACCGCTTCGGAACAATTTAGGGAGCCTATACCTATCTTCATACCTGGTTCAAGGCCTTTATCATGTGGAACGATCAAGACTGTGCCCTTAAAAACACTTAGAACAAAGTTGATTATTCTATTTTCGGCCGTATTAAAATGTTTGCTCTTATGTCTTCCCAAGACTATAATGTCAGGGTTGTTTTCGCGTAGATACCTATCAATCTCATTTCTAATATTTCCAAAGGTACTGGAATAATTAACAGGTACCCCGTAATTATCAATTATAGGAGACAATATATCCTTCATTCTTTTATCCGCCAGAATATATTCACGGTTTAATGAGCGCATGGCCGATAATTGGTTTCCTTTCCCAATAACTGCCGTGGGCTTTGTTACATTTAAGACCTCAATTTCTCCATTGATCATTTGAGCCAAACTTACGGCACTTTTTAATAGGCCGGATATGTCTTCTTGTAAATCCGTGAATAAAGCTATCTTGTGTTTATTTCTTTCCATATTCATTAGCTTAAACTTAATTTAGATTTTGGTCTAGTTCTAAAGAAATCTGAAAAACTTGGTGGGTTTTCAACTACACCACGCTTTGAGATTAGTTGAATATCTATATTGCGATCTTTCGCTTTAACCGAAAAATCGTCTAGAATTTCAATAATATCAAGATCAAGATATCTTGTCTTTAGCAAGTTTATCTCTAAATAGGTGTCCCTTGGCAGGCTATCCAATTCTTTAAGAATGGCACCTTTATTAAAAAAGGTCACTTCTTCTGCAAGGGTCATTTTTATCCTGTGCTTTCCATTACTTACATCTTCCATATGAAGGAAATGGGAGTTCTGATAGCTTTTCAATAGGATAACCACAATACCTACAACAAGGCCAAGGCTAATACCAACCAGCAAATCTGTAAATATGATACCAAATACGGTAACCGAAAACGGAACGAACTGCTTCCATCCCAATTTGTACATCTTCACAAAAAGGGCCGGTTTCGCCAATTTATAGCCTACGATAAATAGTATGGCCGCTAAAACCGATAGGGGTATCATATTCAATAATTTTGGAATAAGAATTACGGAAATAAGTAATAGGAAACCATGAAAAATAGCAGATAGTTTTGATTTTCCACCAGATTGAATGTTGGCAGAACTTCTAACGATTACTTGGGTAATGGGTAGTCCGCCAATTAGTCCGGATATAATGTTACCCGTACCTTGGGCTAGCAGCTCGCGGTTGGTAGGTGTTACGTTTTTTTCAGGGTCCAACTTATCGGTGGCCTCAACGCATAAAAGAGTCTCCAGGCTGGCAACCAAAGCAATGGTAAAAGCAGTTATCCATACATCAGGGTTTGTAATTGCCGCGAAATTGGGAAAACTGAACTGTCCGAAAAATGATGCGGCATCCTCAGGAATCGGTACACTTACCAAGTGATCGGAAGAAATAGCCAAAAATGAACTGTTCTGTGTTAAAACAAAGAATATGATACCTACTGCAACGGCAACCAAAGGCCCTTGGATAAGTTGAAAAATCTTTCCTTTTTTGGAAAGTACCTTATCCCATAACAATAATATGGATAAGCCCACTATGGCCACCAGTGTTGCACCGGGGCTAATATTGTTTACGGTATTAAGGATTTCCGAAAAGGTGTTCTCCCCATCCACTTGAAAAAAGGCCCAATCGCCTTCCGGGTCAGGGTCATAACCAAAAAAATGCGGAATTTGTTTAAGTATAATAATGACACCTATACCTGTAAGCATGCCTTTTATTACGGATGAAGGGAAATAATACCCAATAATTCCAGCTTTTAGAATACCGAATATCAACTGAATGATTCCACCCAGTACAACGGCAACCAGGAAGTTTTCAAAACCTCCCAATGCGCCAATCGCTGTTAACACTATAGCGGCCAGACCGGCTGCTGGTCCACTAACACCAATTTTAGAGCCGCTTAGCGCTCCAACAACAATACCGCCAATGATACCGGCAATTAAACCTGAAAACAAGGGGGCGCCACTGGCTAAAGCGATACCCAAACATAGGGGTAGCGCAACAAAAAATACTACGACACTTGCGGGAAGGTCGCTCTTAATATTTTTGAACATATAAAATAATAATTTGGTCCTTAATGGGAATCAAGGACAAGTTTTTAATTAATCGAAATAGTTTGACTTTTAAGATTAACCTATACGTTCAGGTGGTGGTAGAAGAATTTTTTGGGTGAAGTTTATATGCCCCATAGGGTGGTATATACCCATTGTAGATTTTTGGGACAGGGCTATTAAAGAAAAATCTGTATGACTATCGTTTACGAACTTCTCCTGCAATGGAGATTTCTTGCCGGTTTCTTGCTGTTCTTCCTCGTTGAGGTTGGTTACAATAACGGGATTGTCAATATCTAGTAAAGTTATGGCGCTCGGAGCCACAATGGCAAATAGCCAAAGGGAGAGTAAAAGAATACGAGCGAAAACTTTCATAGAATTACAAATAATGACAAATATAACACCAACGGTTTTATTAGACGTTAAAGAAATATTAAAAATCCTTAAGGATTTTTATATCCTCTGATGGAATCCAACCTGTGGTGCCATCGGCAATTTCAATTTTTTTCCAGTCATTTAATTCTTCAAGTACATTGACCTTGGTGCCGGCATGCAAATTAAAAATGGCCTGACTCCTATTGTTGGGTTCGGATTTAATGCCAACTTCTTCCGAAAAAACTATGGCAGGCTGTTCCGATTCAAATTTGGAAAATTGCAAATAGGCCAGTATTGCCGCCAATACTGTCATCAGAAGAAAAATAAAACTGCTTATAAAGGCTATTCGTTTTTGGGAAGAAAACGTAAAATAATAAAAGGCAATATAACAGCATACAAAGAGCATCATAAAGCCAACTGCAACATAGGCCCATTGGTCAAATGAGAGATATGCGGTAAGTCTGTTGTACATTTTGGAAATAGTGGTCTGAGGTAGGGGTTCAATGGCATCCAAAGTCATATTTTGGGCATAGGCCAGGTTGTTCTTAACGTCCTGATCATTTGGTTTTAGCAATAATGCCTTTTCGTAGTAATATATACTAGGGGCAATTTTGTTAAGTTTATAATAGGTATTCCCAAGATTGAAATAGAGTTCGGCCGAATGCTCCCCATTCGATAATATCTTTAAATAATTGTCCGCAGCTTTTGTATACTCCCCTTGGTTGTACAATGCCGTAGCTTCGTCAAATAGTTGTTCGTTTTGGGAAAATCCCAAGGTACATACCAAATATGCTAAAATAGTTAATACACGTACCATTGCTTAAATTTGTTTATCCAGTTGTGAAATAACCTCACTCGCTTTATTGTAATCCTGTTGCATCTGAACATCAGAAAAAGGGCTATATCTTGCCATTTCACAATTTTTCAGTAATCCCACAAAGCCCTCCCGAGTGGCTTCATCTACATTTTTTTCACTTAATAAAGAGGCTATTTTATCCTTGCTGAATTCTGATGTCTCTATTTTAAGTTTGGCCTTCAAATAATTGTGCAATGCCTTTTCCAAAGCTACGTAAAATGACTCCTTGGAGCCTAGTGCTTTTTTGGCTGCGGATAGGTATTTCCTTGCCAATTTATTGGCACGTTTAATTTTGTTTCCTTCTACGTCACTGGCAATGGCCTCTCTTTTTTTGCCAAAGAGGATGGCCAGAGGAATTAATAAAACCGGAAGTAGCCACCAAAGAAAGAAGCTGGTAGACCCAAAAAAGTAATTATTATTGATGGCTGTTAGGTTTGGCTTTATTTTATTGAAAACAAATTGATCCCCTGTAGCCACAACCCTTTGTTTATTATTGGAACTAAGACCAGTGTTGTCTACGGCTCCGCTTGTGGGGCCTTCCAGTACATTGATCATGATTTCCCCGGAACTCAAGGTTTGATATTTTTCGGTCTTTGGGTTAAAAAAGCTAAAAGCTATACTGGGAATGGGATACTTGCCTTTAAATGTAGGCACTACCGTGTAGCTATTGCTTACATTTCCTTCCATACCAGAGAGGGTAGTACGAACACTTTCATTGAACTCCGGATCGTATACTTCCAAGGAACTTGGGAGATTTAAACTTGGAATTTCAAAAAGTTTTAAATTACCCTTACCATTTATGGCAACTTTGGCCTGTAGGGACTCTGATGCATTAAGATGGGTCTTACTGGTGGTCACCGAAAATTGGAATTCTCCTACCGCACCACTAAAATCTGCCGGTTTGCCTTCTGTAGGCAAAGGTTTTACATTAATGGTCCTATTGCCAGCGGATACGGTCTTGTTGGTTTGGGCAAATATTCTTCCCCCAAAGAAATCCCGTTTGTTGGTGGGAATCTGGAGACTTACATCCAGAGAAAGTGGCTCAATTTCCAATTCTCCCGTTCTCTGCGGGTATAAAACTACCCTTTTTAAGATTACGGATCTATATGACTTGCCATCATAGGTAGTATTCTGTACATCGTATTTGGTAACTGGAATATCCTGGCTCCAGAAATTGTTATATTTAGGGTTGTCCAGCGCCCTAAAATTGGTTACGTCTATAGAAGGACTTGCGTAAAGTTTATAAACTACGGTTACGGCTTCATTCAGATATGGGCTGGTTTTGGATATTTCGGCAACCAGATGTAAACTTTCATCGGCAACATCATCGACCGTTTTTTCCCCGTCCGGTCTTTCTACTGCAGCGGTAACCTCTACTTCTTTTGGGAGCGATTTATAGGTTTCACCCTTGATGACAATGGTGGCCTGCTTAATGGTAAATTTCCCCCTTGCCGTAGGCGCTAGGGTATAGGTGTAGGTTTTGGAAAAGCTTCTAACCCCGTTCACCCAAGAGGAGCTAATGGATTGCGATGGACCCATAAGTACCCTGAAACCTTCAAAATCCGGAGGAACAAAATTATCCCCATCCCTGTTCATGGTAAAGTCTACCCTTAGACGTTCGTTAATGCCCAATACATCCTTGCTGAGATTCATCTCGAAGGTAACGGTTTCATTGTTCTGGGCATACGAGAATATGCCGAGGAACAACAATGAAAATAACGATATGTATTTTTTAATATTCACGTGTATTACCAGTCTTTTTCATTTTGGATTTTTGCACCTTTTACTTTTTGTGCATCAATTTTTTCCTGTACTTTTTTCTCTTCGTTCTGCATGGCCTCCAACAAGTTTTTCACTTGCTGAGGAGATAATTGGTTAGGTCTTGGTTGTTGTTGCTTCTGATCTTCTGCCTTATATGGCTCGTCGTTTTTCTCTTCATCATCTCCTTCACCTTCTTTATTGTCTTCTTTCTCTTCCTCGCCTTTATCCCCTTCTTCATTCTTATCGCCCTGGTTCTCTTCTTGTTGGTCGCCTTTATTGTCTTCGTCCTGATCCCCTTCCTTTTTATCCTGGTTCTGGTCCTTCTGATCTTTTTGGTCTTCCTGGTTCTGGTCGTCCTTATTCTGGTCGTTTTTTTGTTCTTCTTCCTGCTGTTTTTTCAGCATTTCTTTGGCCAAAGCCAAATTGTAACGGGTCTCCTCATCCGTAGGGTCATTTCTCAAAGCTTCCTTATAGGCATCTACCGCTTTTTGGTATTCTTTGTTTTTCATAAAGACATTGCCCATGTTATGGTAGGCCATGTGCTTGTCTTTTTTGTTGGTGGCATTTTCTCCCGCCTGCTTAAACCTGCCAAAGGCTTCGCTATAGGTTTCGTTTTCATAATAGGCGTTCCCTAAATTATAGGGAGCTATGCTACTTTCCGCACTCTTGGAGATGGCCCTCCTATAGTTGGCTTCGGCATTTACAAAATTACTTTCGGACAGATCTTTATTTGCTTCCCACGTAAAGTTGTTGGCAATTTTAAGTGATTTTTCCTTTTCCTTGTCCACTTCCTGTGCTTGGACAAGGCCTCCGATCAAAATAATGATAAATGCTATCTTTTTCATAATCCTTCTGCGTTTATCGCTCGTTAAACAGATTCAATTTTTTAAGCCACTTGGTCTTTCTATCCAAGACAAAAATGTCTAAAAATAAGAATAAAAGCCCTGCGGCCAAAAACCACTGGAACTGATCTTTGAATTCGGCGAATTGCTTGGCCTCAAATTCTTTCTTGTCCATCTGGTTCAATTGCTCCTTAATGAAGGCAACCGCTTCTTCCGTGTTTTCCCCGTTTATGTATTCTCCATTGCCCTCATCGGCAATTTCTTGAAGCACCTCTTCATTTAATTTTGTAATGACCACTTCACCTTGGTTATCTTTTTTCAGGCTTTCAACAATACCGTTTCTTTTTAGTGGTATGGGGGCTCCCTTTGTTTTTCCCACCCCAATCGTAAATACCCTTATGCCTTCATTGGTAGCATCTTCAACAGCATTGCTTACATTGCCTTCGGAATGGTCTTCCCCGTCGGAGATAATGAAAAGCACACGGTTGGTTTGTTCCTCATCGTCATAATAGGTCGATGCCAATTCAATGGCCTGGTCAATTGCCGTTCCTTGGGAAGAAAGCATATCGGTGTTCATGTTTTGCAAGAACATTTTGGCAGCACCATAATCGGTCGTTATAGGGAGTTGTGGGAATGCCTGTCCGGCGTATGCAATAATCCCAATTCTGTCACTCGCCAGTTGATTGATAATTTCGGAAACCAGACGTTTGGCCTTTTCCAGTCTATTAGGGGCTATATCCTCGGCCAACATACTTTTGGAAACATCTACGGCAAATACTATATCGACCCCTTCCCTTTTAACCGTTTCCAGTTTGGTGCCCATCTTTGGGTTGACCAATGCCATTGTCAAAGAGGCTATTCCCAATAAAATAAAAATTAATTTTAAGGTGGATTTGAAATTGGACCTGTCCGGAGTCAATCGCTTTAAAAGGCCAATATCCGCAAATTTTCTCTGCGTTCTTTTTTTCCAGATTTGAAGGAGCACAAAAAGAACCACCATCACCGGAATGATAGATAACAGATATAAATATGATTTTTCGTCTAACTGAATCATTTTGTATTCTTCCTTTTTAAATCAATTCCTTTGAAACCTAGTTTCTTCTTATTAAATAAAACTCCTGAACAAGGTGTTCCTTGCCAACCATTCCAACAAGAGCAAAACCCCTGCCAAATACACCCAGGGTCTAAATTTTTCTTCGTATTTGTAGTACTTAAACTCCTCTACTTCCGTTTTTTCCAATTTGTTTATTTCCTCGTAAATGGCCTCCAGTTTTTTATTGTCGGTAGCCCTAAAATATTGCCCTCCGGTTGTTTCCGCAATAGATTTTAACAGGCTTTCGTCTATTTCTACTTCCCGCATTCCATATCTGAAGGATCCGTCGGCATTATAGGCTATGGGCGACATGGCATTTCCATTGGTGCCAAGACCAATAGTGTAGGTTTTAATACCGAACTCCACTGCCAGATCTGCGGCAGTTTGGGGCTCTATAAATCCAGAATTGTTTACTCCGTCGGTCAGAAGTATAATTACTTTGCTCAAGGCCTTACTTTCCTTTAGTCTGTTGACAGAGGTGGCAAGTCCCATCCCAATAGCTGTTCCATCATTTAATTGCCCATATGTTATTTCGTCCAAAGCCCTTAAAACTATGGATTTATCACTAGTAATAGGCGTTTTGGTATAGCTTTCGCCTGCATAAGCCACCAAGCCGATCCTATCGTTTGGTCTTTCGTTAATAAAATCGGCCGCTACTTTTTTAAGTGCTGCCAATCTATACGGCTTTAGATCTTTTGCCAACATACTTGAGGAAACATCGATGGCCATAACAATATCAATTCCTTTTGTAGTTTTGGTCCTGGTGGAGATATCCTCGGTCTGTGGTCTCGCCATGGCAACTATGATCGCCGCCAATGCCAACAAGCGCATAACAAACAACGCCGGTTTTAATTTGGGCAATATGCTACCTTTGGGAAAGCCCTTAATGCTCGACATTTTCAAAGAAGCGGTCTGTTCCTTTCTTTTAAAGAAATACCAAAGCATTGCCACTGGAAGTAATAATAACAACCAGAAAAACTGTGGGTTCGCAAAGGAAATATTCTCAAACATCTATAAGCTCGTTTTTACTTCTACTGAGTTCAAAATTCGGTCTACTATCTGGTCTGCATATTGGTCATCTGCCAACCATGTCAAGATTACATTTTGCTGAAAACCTTTACCGCCAAAAAATAGGACCACATAGTTTCCAGAAATCAATTCCTTGGATTCGGGCACGGCAAATTTTCCACTTCCGTACAGTTTAACCCCTTTTACCCCTGAGAGGGTAGAAAAAGGTTCTTGCTTGGTAGTGATGTTCTTGGCGCCTTGATTTTCAAAATTTTTCAAAATTTGTTCGGAAGCCTTTTCAAAATCCGGTTCCTCCGGTTGTGCCAATGTAATAGAGGTGGCACCAATGGTAAACAGTCCAATGGAGCTCCTATAGGCAAACGCCTGCATTTCTTTTATGGAGGCTTTGGCTTCAGGCGGGAGTTTTACCGCTTGTCGCAATAAGACTTCCGGGGTATGTAAACTAATAGGGGGAAAACCGTAATCGCTCTGTACCCATTCCCTTTCCAATAATTCTTTGGTCGGGTGGCCCAAAACGGTATCCTTTACCTGTCCAAATCCGTAGTAGCCTATTGCCGCTACAGTGGAAAATAAAAGTACAAGAACTGCAGAGACAGCAACAATTACTATTTTTTTCTTCTGCTTTTTGCGTTCCAGCTCCTCCAAATACTCTTCGCGTTGCAATAATTCCTCTTCAGTAGGCTCTGGAATGGCTTCTTTGGTCTTTATCACAATCTGCTCCACAGATTTCCTGTCTTGTTCCGCTGCAGAGGACTCCGGCTTGGATTTTGCAAATTTTACCAAATCCGAGGTCTGTAAAACCTTTTTGAACTGTTGTATGGTTTCAGGGTCCAGTTTCAACTGACCAGCATCCTTCATCATTTCCAATTTATCTATCAATTGGTCCGTAGTACTTTCCAATGCAGTGACATGTACATCTTCTTCCAGGTAGGATCGCACAATGTCCGTTAACTCGGAATAGTAGGATTTATAATCGTCCTGAATTAAATATTTTGATTTTTCCAATTGTTTTAAACCAAGAATAGCACGGTCAAAAGGAGGTAATAGGGCTACTTTTTCCTCTTCGCTCAATGGCTTCTTTCTGAAAACGAACCAATATAAGGCTGCCCCGACCAAAATTAAAATACCCAGAACCCAAAGGAGAATTCTCCAAAGTGCACCGTTCGATTTTTCTACATTTATAATGGGTTTTATGTCGTACATCTTCTGCGCCAAGGTATCGACAGGTACGGTAGCAACATCAATTTTTATGGAATCGGTAAAAAACGGTTTTCCGTTTACCATAATCTGTTGTCTTGGAAGAGTATAGGAACCTGAGTCAAATTGGGTTAGGGCATAAATTTTTTGCAGGGTCATCCTATCCAATTTTTTAACCGTATCGGTCTTGAGGGCCTCTACGGTTTCCAAAGGGGAAAAGGTCTGTCCTTCCGGGAAGATTACCTGGGCGGTGGAATCTGTTTCAACGGTAACCTTAAAATTAATCTGTTCGCCAATCTTTATATAGGTGGTATCCACCCCTGACACAATGGTGGGGGGAGTTTGGGAAAAACCTTGTGTCGAGGCAAATAGCAGACACAATGTAATATATCGTAGAAAATACGAATAAGTCTTTATAATGCTCAAAATTAAGTTCCTCATTTAAATCAACCTCTTCTCTTAAAATAGCCCAATAATTTCTTTACATAACTTTCATCCACCCTACAACTTAACACTCCACAACCAGATTTGGTAAAAGTCTCCTGAAAATAGGCAACGCGCTCATTATAGTGTTTGCCATAGGCCATCCTTACTTTTTTGGACTGGGTATTCACCAATTGAATTGCTCCAGTTTCAGCATCCTGCATTTGTACCATGCCTAAATTTGGGATGGTCTCCTCTCTTTCATCAAATACCCTAATACCGGTAAGATCATGCTTTTTGCCTGTAATACGCAAGGTTTGAAGGTAGTCGTCGGTAATAAAATCCGAGAGTACAAAGACTATTGCTTTTTTCTTCATTACGTTGGTAAGGAATTTCAAGGCAGCTCCCAAATCGGTCTCGCTGCTCTTGGGCGAAAACTCCAGTAACTCCCTTATAATTCTTAGGGCGTGACTTTTTCCTTTTTTTGGTGGAATGTAAAGTTCTACTTCATTCGTAAACAGAAGAAGTCCAACCTTATCATTGTTCTGAAGTGCCGAAAATGCCAGGGTAGCAGAAATTTCGGTAATAATTTCCTTTTTAAACTGATTGCTGGTACCAAATAGTTCTGAACCACTCACATCTACCATAAGCATCATGGTAAGTTCTCTTTCCTCCTCAAATACCTTTACATAGGGTTCGTTATAGCGTGCTGTTACGTTCCAATCTATGGATCTAACATCATCGCCAAATTGATATTGGCGCACCTCACTAAAAGTCATACCTCTTCCCTTAAAGGTCGAGTGGTATTCCCCACCAAAAATATGGTCGGAAAGACGCCTCGTCTTTATTTCGATCTTGCGAACTTTTTTTAATAATTCCTTGGTATCCATTTTCAGTATGCAGTTTGCAGTAAAAAGTATTCAGTTACAGTTTTAAGTATTAAAGACCAAAAGCTGTAGACGGATAACTGTAGACTGATTAAGGTACTTCAATTTCGTTTACGATCTTGTTTATTATTTCTTCCGAAGTAATGTTTTCTGCCTCGGCCTCATAGGTTATACCGATCCTGTGGCGTAAAACGTCATGAATCACAGCCCTTACATCTTCAGGAACAACATAGCCCCTTCTTTTAATAAAAGCATAGCATTTGGCAGCTACCGCTAAATTTATACTACCCCTTGGCGAAGCTCCGAAACTGATCAAAGGTTTTAGGCTTTCAAGATTATATTTTTCCGGGTATCGGGTGGCAAAAACAATATCGAGAATATATTTCTCAATTTTCTCGTCCATATACACATCCCTTACTGCCTTTTGGGCACTAAGAATCTGCTTAACGCTAACCACGGGTTTTACCTCTTCATATGCTCCCTTAAGGTTTTGCCTAATTATTAATTGCTCCTCGCTAAGTTTGGGGTAATCTATTACGGTCTTTAACATAAAACGATCCACCTGGGCTTCCGGTAAGGGGTAAGTTCCTTCTTGTTCCACCGGGTTTTGGGTAGCCATAACCAGAAAAGGCTTGTCCAGTACAAAAGTTTCATCGCCTATGGTAACTTGTTTTTCCTGCATGGCTTCCAAAAGGGCGGATTGCACTTTTGCAGGGGCACGGTTAATTTCATCAGCCAAAACAAAATTGGCGAATATGGGACCCTTCTTAATGGAAAAATCGTTCAATTTCATATTGTAGATCATAGTACCAACAACGTCTGCCGGTAAAAGATCGGGAGTGAACTGAATTCTACTAAAGCTTCCTTGTACCGCTTTTGCCAAGGTGTTTATCGCTAAGGTTTTGGCCAAACCGGGGACACCTTCCAGTAGAATATGGCCCTGTCCTAAAAGTCCAATGAGCAATCGTTCAACCATATGTTTTTGTCCTACGATTACTTTGTTCATTTCTAAAATAAGTAGGTCAATAAAAGCACTCTCCTGGGCAATTTTCTCGTTCACGGCACTGATATCTACCGAAGTATTTTCTTCCATATAATCCTTTGTTTTGTTTTGTTTACAGTGGTTTACTCCAAAAGTGGATGCAAATTGAAAATTTATTTAGTTATTGGCTGTTAATGTATGGTTAAAAGTTAAGCAATGGGTCCAGTTTTATGAACTATTTAAGGGAATTATTCATAATTTCACAAACATATGAAAAATAAAACATCTTATTTCAAAATCGTAACAGGGACAATTACTTGGGGCGATAGGGGTAAGAAGCTTCCTTTTGGGGAAGGATATATGTTAATTGGTCATTGATAAGCACCGGGTAATCCCACTTTTGACAAGGTGGATATTTTAGGGGTCCCTTGGGCAATAAATCGTTCTATGGAATAGCCTTTCCACTGCTAATATCAAGGTGCAAAATTTGGCTTTTGAGTGCAACCTGTACTAGACTGGTGATTGATGCAAAAAAGGCCATAAATACGAACTATTAGCAGAAAGATTGGTTTTTGTTCCCTTGATTTAGAAATAGGGTAAAAGAGCCATTAGTAACCGACCAATGGCATTGTTAAGAAATAAAATAAAGAATTAGTTTTATGAGTATTACCATTAATGAGAAACCAACAGCATTTATAACAGGAGCTACAAGCGGAATAGGGCTTGCAACCGCCAAACTCTTTGCCTCCAACAGGATTAATTTAGTTATTTGTGGCAGGCGAAAAAAGCGATTGAATGAGCTTAAAAAGGAACTGTCCAGACATACCAAGGTTTTCATTTTGGAATTTGATGTTCAGGATAAAAAAGCGGTTTTTGAAGCTATTGCTTCCCTTCCCGAGGAGTTTTCCAATATTGATATTTTAATCAATAATGCTGGCAATGCCCATGGTCTGGATTCCATAGAGGAAGGTAATCTGGATGATTGGGAGGCTATGTTGGACATTAATGTCAAGGGCCTTTTATATGTTTCCAAGGCCATAATGCCAAAAATGATCAAAAACAAATCGGGTCATATTATAAATATTGGCTCCATTGCCGGGAAGGAAGTGTATCCTAAGGGGAATGTGTACTGCGCAAGTAAATACGCTGTGGATGCCTTAAACCAAGGGATGAGAATAGATTTAAACCAATACGGCATTCGCGTTGGGGCCATTAATCCGGGATTGGTGGAAACAGAATTTAGTAAGGTACGGTTTAAGGGGGATGATGGAAGGGCCGCGGATACTTACAAGGGTTATAAGCCCTTGCAACCGGAAGATATTGCGGATGTAATTTATTTTATGGTAACCAGACCCTCCCATGT
Source organism: Arenibacter algicola (assembly GCF_018860365.1). Lineage (GTDB taxonomy): Bacteria > Bacteroidota > Bacteroidia > Flavobacteriales > Flavobacteriaceae > Arenibacter > Arenibacter algicola_B. The sequence goes on along the minus strand of NZ_JAHKPO010000024.1, from coordinate 425,970 downwards.
TAACATTGCAGACTTATTAATTTTACCTACGGCACAAGCGAGTGCCACTATTGTCAATAAGGAATTATGATCAATAAACGCCTGCTCGTAAAAAGCCTATTGGCCCATAATGACGAGAATAGCTTTTATGATAAAAAGCGCTTTATAGATATTGGACAGAGGGAGGGGAAGGCCAAATTTTTGAAGCATGTCTGCGCACTTGCCAATAGCAACCCTCAAAACAATTCTTTTATCGTAATTGGGGTCGAGGATGAGGACAATGAAATTGTAGGGGTCGATTTTTTTGATGATAGCAAGATTCAAAATTTGGTAAACGCCTATTTGGACAATCCCCCACGGATTACTTATGAAAATATTCCATTTCCGCATTTGCCAATGGGTAAAGTAGTTGGCTTGGTAACTATAAAATCCAATGGGAAGGTATGTTCTTTGCGGAAGAATATCTGGAAGTATTATGGCGGGTCGGTGTTTTTTAGGGATGGCAGCATAAGTATGCCAAAAGCTTATGGAATTGAGTTAACGGATGTAAATGCAGATGTTGTGGCAACCATAGAAAAGCATGCCAAAAACAACATTGAACTTACCTTGGATGGCGTGATCGATTTCTTAAACGAAAGGCATAAGGATCTTACCAATAATTATAAGGTTTTTAAGGAGCAATTTGTGGTTTGTTGGGCGGGGCATCAAAAAAAAGTAAAAAATGAAACCTATTATTCCCGTGTCGACATTGAATTGATCAATGAACAAGTAAAGTTGTTTTTTTCGGAATTTGATGAAATTACGATAGCTTATGATGAAAATTCCTTCACTACCATAGAATATGTGCAGTTGGGGTTAAGCAGTGAACAAAAATATTATCCGTTGGAAAAAGTGGTAATTACCTTTTCTGATAACGGCACCTATACCATTCAAAGCGATTTAATATTTGAACCTCCCTTATATGATAAAAAAACACTTCATCATATATACAACGCAAATGTGGCCGTGCTTAAGAAAATTGAAAAGGAAATTCCTTTGACCCCAAATGAGGAAAGGGATTTGGATCTGTTGTCCGATACTTTTTTAATTTGTTATGTAAATGGCTTCGAAGAGGCCAAGGATATTATGGAAAACACCAAGCCTGTAATGAAGAAATACAATCTTCCGGTGTATCAATCTATAAAAGAATCCCTACGCATCATTAGAAAGATGAAGTATAATTAGCGGTTTCCGACCATTACATTTATAGTTCGTTTAATTGCTGCTGCGTGGGCAAGGATTCTATGGCCCCATAATTTGTGGTCGTAATTGCACCTGCCTTATTGGCTTGTTGAACCATATTTTCCAAAGGTCCCGAATCGGCCATAAGGGTATCCAAGTTGGTGGTCAGGGCAATCTGTTTCAGCAAACATCCAATAAAAGCATCTCCCGCACCTGTGGTATCAACAGGGCTTACCTTTATACTTGGAATTATCTTTTTAATTGCCGGTGTACTTAAATAGGTGCCTTCCCCACCTAGGGTAACCGTAATAATCTTGGAGCCCAGCTGGTGTAAAAAAGCACATGCCTCTTCCAAATTTTCCTTTCCTGAAAGTAACTGTGCCTCTTCCAAACTAAATTTACACAGATGGGATTTTTCTATAAAAGGGATACATTTTTGCACAAATATGGCTTCTGTTCCTTTCCAAAGATCTGCCCTAAAATTAGGGTCAAAGGAAATAAAACTATTGTTGGAAATGGCCTCTTGGAGATAAAGTGAATAAGCCTCTTCCAGACTGCCCCCCAAGAATGAGGTGGCGGCTCCAAAATGAACAATTTGATCTTTGAACAGCTTACTTAAGCTGCGATCATATGTTAATTCTTTGTCCGCTCCACGGCTAAAAACAAAATCGCGCTCCCCATCCTCTGCCAGGGAAACAAAGGCCAGGGTAGTGAAAGTGTCGGACCGCTGTGCCAGGGATACGTCCACCTGTCCTTCCGTTAAGGTATTGATTAGGAAAGTACCAAAGGGATCTTTTCCTACGCAGCCAATAAAAAAACTTTTGCCCTCCAGTTTGGCTATTGCCGACGCCACATTGGCCGGGGCACCCCCTGCTTTTTTTGTGAAATTGTTGGCTTTTGCTAGATCGCTGCCTTGTTTTTCCGCTACAAAATCTATTAATAATTCCCCGATACAGAAAACGTTTTTCATGCCTTGATTTTAATTGATTAATCTAAAATAGATAGAAAAATGCAGTAATACTAAAAACACCCCCAAATGCATGCATTTGGGGGTGTAACTTTTAGAAATTGGACTATACATACAAATGGCAATGGCTTATCCGCATTTGGACGAACCACAGTCCTTACAGGTAAGGCATCCTTCTTGGTAAATAAGATTCTTGGAATTACAGGAATCACATTTTTGTCCTTTGGCCTCTGTACCATCGGCAACGTATCTTTTAAGTGCTCTTGCTACCCCATTTTTCCATGTGTTGATAGATTCACTGTCCAGTTGTAGACTATTAATAAGGTCTACTACTTTTTCTATAGGCATGCCATGGCGGAGGGTACTCGAAATCAATTTGGCATAGTTCCAATATTCCGGATTAAATTTATGGGATAGTCCTTCAATGGTGGTTTTATAGCCTCTTTTGTTCTTGTACTGAAAATCGTAACGCGAAGAACCGTCCTCGTTTCTGCTTTTTATAATTAATCCGTTATTCACCCATCTAGGGATTAATATACCGTCCTCATCATCGGCCATACCAGTGAAAATTTCATAGGGTTGGTCGTTGATCAGGCCAATAAAAGCGATCCATTTTTCTTTGTTGTTTTGAAGTCGCACTACATCGGCCTCCAAAATTTGGGGACGTTTTGTGGGGAAATGGGTAAGGGCTTCCTCCTCTTCCGATTTTTTTGAATCATTGGAGATCAATACACCGGATCTGGAACCATCCCTGTAAACTGTAACGCCTTTGCAACCAGCCTTCCAAGCTTCCAAATAGAGTTTTCCGACCAATTCTTCGGACACATCGTTCGGAAGGTTTATAGTGACACTTATGCTATGGTCTACCCATTTTTGAACCGCACCCTGTAAACGTACTTTGCTCAACCAATCAACATCATTGGAGGTGGCTTTGTAATACGGGGAACTTTTTACAATTTTCTGTAATTCTTCCTGGGAATAATTTTTTTCTGTATCAATTCCCTTGACGGACATCCATTGTTTGAATTTATGATGGAACACCAAATATTCTTCCCATGAATCCCCAACTTCATCCACAAAATCAATACGGACATCCTTATCATTGGGATTAACCTTCCTTCTGCGCTTGTATACAGGCAGGAAAACCGGTTCTATGCCAGATGTGGTTTGGGTCATTAAACTGGTAGTGCCCGTGGGCGCAATGGTTAATAAGGCAATGTTTCTTCGGCCGTATTCCAACATTTCGTAGTACAGTTTTTCATCGGCTTCCTTCAGTCTCAGGATAAAGGGGTTGTTTTTTTCCCTTTCCGCATCAAAAATTTGAAATGCCCCTCTGTCTTTGGCGGTATGTACCGAGGCTCTGTAGGCTTCCAAAGCAATAGTCTTGTGTACTTCAATTGAAAATTTGTTGGCCTCTTTACTTCCATAACGTAAGCCAAGTGCCGCCAGCATATCTCCTTCGGCAGTAATGCCAATTCCTGTACGCCTTCCCTGTTCGGCCTTTTCTTTGATGTTGGTCCATAAATTATATTCCACAGCTTTTGTGTCTTCCAATTCCGGATCCGCTTTTATTTTTTTCAGAATTACATCTACCTTCTCCAATTCAAGGTCTATAATATCGTCCATAATTCGCTGGGCGGCGGCAACATGTTCTTTAAATAGTTTAAAATCAAAGGTTGCATTATCCGTAAAAGGTTGGTCTACATAGGAGAAGAGATTAATGGCCAACAAACGACAGGAATCATAAGGGCATAATGGAATTTCGCCACAGGGGTTGGTAGATACCGTGTTATAACCCAAATCTGAATAACAATCCGGTACGGATTCCTTTATAATGGTATCCCAAAACAAAATACCAGGTTCTGCCGATTGCCAGGCGTTATGGACTATCTTGTCCCATAATTTTTGGGCATCTATAGTTTTGGAAACCTTGGGATTGGGGCTTTGAACAGGAAATTTTTGGGTATAGGGTTGTCCACTTTCGATGGCTCTCATGAAATCATCGTCCATTCTAACAGAAACATTGGCTCCCGTTACCTTACCCTGTTCCATTTTAGCGTCTATAAAATCTTCCGCATCAGGATGGTTTATGGAGACCGATAACATTAGGGCTCCCCTTCGGCCATCTTGGGCCACTTCCCTGGTAGTGTTGGAATATCTTTCCATAAATGGCACTAGGCCGGTTGAGGTCAAGGCCGAGTTTTTAACAGGCGACCCCTTGGGACGTATATGGGATAGGTCGTGGCCAACTCCCCCGCGGCGCTTCATAAGCTGCACCTGTTCTTGGTCTATTTTCATGATTCCCCCGTACGAATCGGACTGGCCCTCATTGCCTATTACAAAGCAATTGGAAAGGGATGCAATCTGAAAAGGATTGCCAATGCCGGCCATTGGGCTACCTTGGGGGACTATGTATTTAAAATTTTTGATCAGGTCAAAAACTTGCTCTTCATTTAGGGGATTTGGATATTTTTGTTCAATTCTGGAAATCTCCTTGGCTATCCTGTGGTGCATATCATCAGGAGTTAGCTCATAAATATTCCCTTCGGAATCTTTTAGGGCATATTTATTTACCCATACCCTGGCCGCAAGGTCATCACCTTTAAAATATTTTAACGAAGCATTAAAGGCTTCTTCCTGACTGTAAGTCTTTTGTGGTCCTTGGGCGATTTTTGTTGGCATATAATGATTTTTTAGGATTGTAATAGAATTGGAATAAAGAACAAAAGTATTAAAAAAAGTAGAAAGAAAAACATGATAAATATCATGAAAGTTTACAAGTAAAATGATTTAAAGAACTGATAATCAAAAATATAAAGATTTATCAACAGGAAAAAGTTAACAAATAAGTTGTACTTTTTTTTAATTTTTATTTTCTGAATGTTGTCGTTGTGAATAGAATTCCTGCACTAAATGGCTTGTAGGCCATTTGTTTTGGTAGATATGTTTTCACTTGGTTTGGTCTTGTTCATTGGGTTTTTAAGAGACATTGAATTATCTATTGGTTGTAGGATTTGTACTTAAATTATCCGGGGTAATCCATTTTTAATTCTTTTTGCCATGGATATTAAAGTGGTATTTGCGATTTTTGCAAAATGAGAACATTGGTAATCGGAGACCTGCATTCTGGGTTAAAGGCCTTGGAGCAAGTTTTGAAAAGGGCAAAAGTGAGTCCAAGTGATCATCTTATTTTTTTGGGGGATTATGTGGATGGTTGGAGTGATGCTGTAAATACGGTAAATTTTTTAATGGAGCTTAGGCTTACATATAAATGCTCATTTATAAGGGGAAATCACGATGAACTTTGCAATGATTGGTTAAAAAACGGGGAGAATAATCCACTTTGGTTACAACATGGGGGAAGTGCTACCCAGAATTCTTATCGGTTGGTAGGGGATGAAATAAAGGAAGCCCACATTCAATTTTACGATAATTTGGAAAATTATATTCTGGACACTGAAAATCGTTTGTTTATCCACGCAGGATTTACTAACTTAAAGGGTGTGGGACACGAGTATTTTACCAAAACCTATTATTGGGATAGGACCCTTTGGGAATTGGCATTGTCTTTGGACCCATCACTGACCAAAGAGGATGAATTTTATCCTCAAAGGTTAACACATTACAAGGAGATTTTTATAGGCCATACTCCGGTAACAAGGATTGGGAGGACAACTCCAAAGAATGCTGCCAATATTTGGAATGTTGACACAGGGGCGGCTTTTAGAGGTCCATTGACCATTATGGATGTTGGATCAAAGCAATATTGGCAAAGTGATCCGGTATATTTGTTTTATCCTTCCGAAATGGGAAGAAACTAAATTTTACTGTCTATAGGGACAGATTATCAAGATTATTAAGGATATTTACATAAAATTTGAAGAATGTCTAATAAGAACGTTAGAATAGAAGTGATGAAGTCCATTGAGGGTAAGGTGGATGGTTTTATAGACCAGTACCTTATTCCTATTCAGGATATTTGGCAACCAACGGATTTTTTACCGGATACACAAAGTGAAGGCTTTATGGATCACGTAACCCAAATACGTGAAGAAGCCAAGGAATTGGGGTATGATCTTTGGGTCACCTTGGTAGCAGATACTATTACCGAGGAGGCATTGCCTACCTACGAATCTTGGCTTATGGATGTAGAAGGAATAGACCAACATGGTGAAAACAAGAATGGCTGGTCCAAATGGGTGCGTCATTGGACCGCTGAGGAAAATAGGCATGGCGATGTGCTGAACAAATACCTTTATTTGGCCGGAAGGGTCAATATGAGGGAAGTGGAAATAACCACCCAGCATCTAATTGCCGATGGTTTCGATATAGGAACGGACAGAGATCCTTATAAAAACTTTGTATATACCTCTTTTCAAGAGTTGGCTACCAATATTTCGCATAAAAGAGTAGGTCAAATGTGTAAAAAGGGGGGCAATGCCCTACTTGGTAAAATGTGTACCATTATCGCGGGAGACGAAATGCGTCATCATTTGGCCTATAGGGAGTTTGTTAAGGTTATTTTTGAAAACGACCCAAGCCAGATGATGTTGGCTTTTGCCGATATGATGAAGAAAAAAATTGTAATGCCGGCCCATTTCCTAAGGGAGTCCGGAGGAAACATAGGGACCGCTTTTGAAAACTTTTCAAATTGTGCCCAAAGATTGGGGGTTTACACAGCTCAGGACTATATAGAAATTTTGAAAAAATTGAATAGCTATTGGGAATTGGATAGTATTCGAAGTCTTAATGATGATGCGGAAAGGGCGAGGGACTATTTAATGAAATTACCGGATAGATTGGAGCGAATCGCAAGCAGGATGAAATTCCCTGAGGACGACTACAGGTTCAAGTGGGTTGAAGCCAACGGAAGAATGGTCTAGTAAAAATAGCGTACTAAAAGCCAAAAACACCCCACTTATCCAGATAAGTGGGGTGTTTTTAATTGTATTTTTTACGACCAAGAGACCCTTGTCCTATTGGTTTATTTGTAAGGTGTATAAGTAACACTTTTCTGATTTAGCCAAAGTGCAGTTATAGGACGATTGTATTACTATAGTTTTCCTCTTTTGTGTTCTTCCTGCCATTTGTGCAATTCTTTCCATTTGCCTTCGTAGGCCATTTTTGCTTGCATAGGCCAGGATGCAGGATCGTGAATTTTATAACGGGCTCCTCCAGTGTCTAGGATTTCCTGACATTTGGCAACGGCAGTTTCGGACAAATCTTTCCATGTTTTTATATCAAAAGAATTGAATAGTTGCTGAATTTTGGGTCCAATTCCTTCCACGATCTTTAGGTCGTCCCGTTTTACAGTTTTTCCAAGGGCGGCTTTTGCTGCCTGTGCATTGAATGGTAGTAGGGCTTCTGCTGCGGCTATTGGGGCAATGGGTTTGGCAGGAACAACAAGTTCTACTTTTTGGGATAGTTGTTTGTTACATGCCGCCAAATCGGTTTCCAGTTTTGCGTTTTTGTCCTTTAGTATATTTAATTCTGAAGTGTGGTCTATTTGGGAATTCTTGCCTTTTCCGATTAGGTAGCCAAATAGTGCGCAGACTACACCTACTACGGCAGGAATAAACCAGCACCAAATACTTAGGTTTTCCATGTGCTTTATTGTTTTGGGTTAGTTGTTTTTATCAAGGTTCTGACGCTCATTCTTTTTCTCTGCCAGCATTTTATTTTTAGCAACATCCACTGTATTTTCAACCGTGGGAGTATCCTCTGTTTCGGTGATGCATGTATTGCACAACATGAGGTTAAAATAGGTTCCGGCAACTATGGCAATAACAATACCCAATAAATTGGTTGTTTTCTTAGACATTTCGGATAGCTGTAAGGGTTTTGTCTAAATGTATTAAAAAATTTGCTTAAATGTTAAAAAAATGTTATTAAATATTACGATTCAAGTAGTTAGCACAAAAAATAGGTTTTGGGACGTTTCACTTCCTTCAACAAAAATATAGGGGGATAATGTTGTATTGGGCTAGTTGTAAAAATTGTTCCAACCTATGTTTAAACTACTTTAAATGTGCAAGATGGGCATTAGAATTAGGGGGCAGTAGTTGCAAAATTTACCAATTATACACATTTTATTACCATCCATATAGTTTTGCTTTTAATCATGGAGCAAAATGTAGACTTTAGCGTAAATATTAGAATAACAAAGACCTTATTTCTCCCGACTAAGTTCCGGCATTGAAATAGGTCTTTTTCACCATAATTATTTGAGTTAGTTTGGTTAAACCCGCAGCTATTTCTAATGGACCTATTCGGGGGGAGGGGAAATTTTCAAGTGGCTACGGGTTTATATTCTTTCAAATATTCAAATTGAAAGTTTTTGTCTTGGAGTATAGAGCTATTCTTCAGGATGTAATTTGGTTGGTTAGTTTAAAACCCGCTATGTACTGGTTTACATCCAGTACATAGCGGGTTTTTTTATAGGTTCAATTCTAAAGATCAAACTTTATCCCTTGCGCTAAAGGCAATTCTGTGGTGTAGTTAATGGTATTGGTCTGTCTTCTCATGTATATTTTCCAGGCATCCGAGCCAGATTCACGACCTCCACCTGTTTCTTTTTCCCCTCCAAAAGCTCCTCCTATTTCAGCACCGGAAGTTCCAATGTTGACATTGGCTATACCGCAATCGCTACCTTGGACAGATAAAAATCGCTCTGCCTCCCTCAGATTATTGGTCATTATTGCCGAGGATAGTCCCTGGACCACTCCGTTTTGTATATCAATCGCATTTTCTACATCTCCGGAGTACTTTAATAGATATAATACAGGGGCAAAGGTCTCGTGTTGTACAATCTCATAGGTATTGTTTGCTTCGGCAATGGCCGGTTTTACATAACACCCACTTTCATATCCTTCTCCTTGCAGTACACCTCCCTCAACAATTAGCTTGCCTCCTTCTTCCACTACTTTCTTAAGCGCCTTTTGGTACATCCCTACGGCATCGGTATCTATCAATGGGCCAACATGGTTTTTCTGATCCAGAGGATTTCCAATTCGCAATTGTTTGTAGGCGGTAACAACTGCATCTTTTACCTTGTCATAGATAGAGTCGTGTATGATTAATCTTCGTGTGGAGGTACAACGTTGGCCTGCGGTGCCAACGGCCCCAAATACAGCTCCTATAACTGTCATTTTTATGTCCGCATCAGGGGTTACTATAATTGCATTGTTTCCTCCAAGTTCCAGGAGTGATTTTCCCAATCTGGCGGCCACTGCCTGAGCTACGATTTTTCCCATGCGTATAGACCCTGTAGCAGAAACTAAAGGAACCCTTTTGTCATGGGTCATAAATTCACCTACCTTATAATCGCCATTGATTAAACAGGAAATGCCTTCAGGAAGATTATTTTCTTTAAATACTGTTGCCGCTATGTTTTGACAAGCTACACCACATAAGGGTGTTTTTTCACTTGGCTTCCAAACACAGACATCTCCCGATATCCATGCCAAGGCTGTATTCCAGGCCCATACGGCCACCGGGAAATTAAATGCCGAGATTATGCCAACCACCCCCAAAGGATGATATTGTTCGTACATTCTATGTCCTGGTCTTTCGGAGTGCATGGTAAGTCCGTGCAATTGTCTAGAGAGACCTACGGCGAAATCACAGATATCGATCATTTCCTGCACCTCTCCCAATCCTTCTTGATATGATTTTCCCATTTCATAGGAAACCAATTTTCCCAAGGGTTCCTTGAGCTCACGAAGTTTATCACCAAACTGTCGCACTATTTCCCCCCTTTGTGGTGCGGGTTTTGTTCTCCAAAGTTTAAATGCATTGGTGGCCGCATCCATCACTTTTTCATAGTCTTCCTTAGAGGTGGTCTTTACTTTGCCAATTAGAACACCATCTACTGGAGAGTATGAACTCAACTCCTCTCCGGAGGAAAAATTATCCGAACCTGTTGAAGTTCCGTTATTTATAGCTTCGACGCCTAATTTTTTTAAGGCTTCATGGATTCCAAATTCTTGTGCAATTTTTGACATTTATAACTATTTTATCGTTAATTGTTATATTATTCAAATTTACAAATTAATGTGCAGTCTAAGGTATAACCAATCATAAATGTTTTAAAACCGGATTTATGGCTTTAAGTCCAACTTAAGTAATAGGAAGTAATACTGAAAAGTGGTATCGACTATTCGTCTTCCTTGGCAATAAACCTTTCATCAACGGGCATTATAGTGCCACAATTGCTACAGGTTCTAAGTTTTTCCGAACCATAGAAGGTTTTAAAATGCCCCAAAAAGTCTTTTTCAATATTATTTAAAGTGAAGTATACTTCATAGAGTTTATTGTTGCAGTTATCGCAAAACCAAAGCAGGCCGTCATCAACGTTCATCTCGGCCCGTTTACGCTCTATTACCAAACCAATGGATCCTTCTTTTCTAACTGGAGAATGCGGTATTTTGGCCGGGTGCAGGTACATATCCCCAGGTCCCAATTGCATTGTCTTTTTTTGGCCGTCTTCTTGAATATGGACCTCAATATTGCCTTCCAATTGATAAAACAGTTCCTCCGTTTCATTGTAATGATAATCTTTTCTGGCATTGGGGCCGGCAACAACCATAACAATGTAGTCTCCCGATTCCGTGTAAAGGTTTTTATTTCCTACGGGAGGTTTTAAAGTATCCCTATTCTCGGAAATCCATTTATTTAGATTGAATGGTTGTTTTATGGACATAGTGCATCTTATAGAAGTTAACATTATACTTCCGCCCCTTAATATTTGATAATGCAGTAGCTGCTATCAATTAATAAAACGCGGTTTAACATCAAAAATAATAAAAGTAAACTGCTTTTAGGAAGACTATCTGTAGAAGAGTTGTGTAAAATATAGTTTGCCGTCGGTATTCCTCTTTACACTTACCGCGGTGTGGGTAAATTCGCCTTCCATGGTTTTCCTATGGTCGGAACTGGCCAGCCATTTTTGAAAAGCCTCATAGGCAGAATCATAGTCTTTTGCCACATTTTCAGAGACAAAAGAGGCATTTACCGCTTGGGAAATATCCGATGCACGCGCGCTAAAATTGTCATGGTTAATAGACCCTTTGGCTATCATATAGTCTGTATGCTTGTTGGCGTACTCGTATGCCACTGAGCTAAAATCCAGATCGTTATAGCCTAAGGCAATACGATGTTCGTTGACGATTCCAAGTAATTCCTGTTCCACTTCAACCGCATTTTCGACTTCGGGACTAATTGCCGGCTCTAAAGACTCTGTGCTACAAGAGACTACTACAAATGCGAACAAAAGCATTACAAAATAATGCATTTTCATTTTCATATAATGTTCTATTTGTAAGTAGGAAGAAAGGGAAGAATGGGGAATTCTTGTGTTCTCGTGATTGGCTTCTCGTAACCAACGGTTGTAATATTAAAAAATTAATTTATCACGAAGTCGAAATAAGTGGTTTATTCGATGAAATGCATAGCTTATTATACATTCTGTAATCCAAGGACTACTTATATTATAAACCCAGCACCAAATTGTCGATTCACATTTAGTATTTACATTTTGGATACCATAACTGGATTTGAAATGATAGGAAAATAATTTTTTTGCCGGGCTTAATTAAATCAAAAAATACGCCACAAAGGGAAAACATTTTATCTTTACTGTACTAAATTGCTTCTTTTCATGAAATTAATTGTCCGTGCCCTAATATTTCTTTTCATCCTTGGTTGTAACCAGAAAAAAGAGACCGGCAAAACTCCAGTAGATAACTTAAATCTATATCAGGAATATATAACGGAAGTATCCCATGGATTAATTTCTGTAAAAGCAGATGTAAGGATAGTGTTGAGCCGTCCAGTTGATTCCTGGGAAAACGGAAAGGAATTGGACAGTGATTTATTACTGGTATCTCCCAAGACCAGAGGCAAGGTAATAGCCTTGGACAGTAGAACCATTGCTTTTGTGCCAGAGGCCGGTTTTCAGCAGAATAGTACCTATGGGTTTACCTTGGATCTGGGATCTTTTATTTCCGGGGTCCCAAAAGAGTTACGCAAGTTTAATTTTGAGGTAAAAACTTTGAAACAACAGTTCAATGTGTATACCCAAGCCCTGCAATCCTATTCCAAGGATTATCAATATTTGGAAGGACAATTGAAAAGTGCCGATCAATTAAGTTTGGAAAATGCCAAGAAGTTGTTGGAGGTAAAACAGAACGGGAAAAAGGTCCCTGTTAAATTTGATACATCCATAGCTGAAGGAACCCAATTTCATTTTAAGATAGATAGTATTCAGCGATTCACTGAAGATACAGACTTGGAGGTTGTGTGGGATGGCACCGGTGTGGATATTGAAAGTGCTGGAAAAAATACTATAAAAATACCGGGCAAGAGTAATTTTAGCATTCTGGATGTTGGCTTGGAAACAGGGGAAAATCAAATCATAAATATAAATTTTTCGGATCCCTTAAAAAAAGGACAAAACTTTAAGGGTCTGGTAGTGTTGGAAGGGGATGGCAACCTTAAATATGATGTAGTGGGCAATACGCTAAAGGTATATCCTTCCAAGGAGATGAGTACAACCCTTAGGCTGGAGGTTTTTGAAGGTATTGAAAGTGTTGATGGGTACAAGCTTAAAACAAAGCTCACAGAGCGGGTAGCGTTCGAACAAATAAAACCGGAGGTCCGTCTTTTATCAAATGGAACAATTTTACCATCCTCCAATAATCTAAAAATAAATTTTGAGGCGGTAAATCTGAAGTCGGTCAACCTAACCGTCTATAAAATTTTCGTGAGTAATATTCTGCAGTTCTTACAAGGTAATGATCTTAACGGGAGTTACAATTTAAAAACTGTAGCACGGCCCATAGCCTCCAAGAAATTGGATTTGGAAACCGGTCTTGGCAATTATAATGGTAAATGGTCCGCCCATGCCATAGATTTAAGAACGCTCATTTCACCTGAGGTAGGGGCTATTTATAGAGTTGAATTTAGTTTTAAACCCTCGTATAGCCTTTTCAAATGTGACGACACCAATTTTGAACAAGAAGCCCCATCGGAAGATGATTTTGATCAAGAAACGGAAAACAGTTCATGGGACGGAGTGGAATCCTATTACGAAGATTATTACTTTAACTATGATTGGAACCAACGGGACAACCCTTGCCATACTTCCTATTACTTTGATAAAACGGTAGGGACCAATGTTTTGGCCTCGGATCTGGGGATAACCGTAAAACAGGGGGTGAACAAGAGTTATTTTGTAGCGGTCAATAATATTGTAAGTACTGAACCCGTTGCCGGGGCCAAGGTTACTTTCTATAACTACCAACAACAGCCCATTGGGCAAGTAATAACAGCGTTGGACGGTACTTCTCTCTTTGATACCGATCATTTGGCGTACTTTGCCGTAGCTGAAAGCAATGGTCAAAAGACCTACGTTAAACTAAATGACGGCAACGCGCTGTCCGTTAGTAAGTTCAATGTTGATGGGGTTGCACTACAAAAGGGAATAAAAGGTTTCATTTTTGGGGAAAGGGGGGTCTGGCGCCCTGGTGACAAACTCTTTCTTTCGTTTATGTTAAACGATAAGGCAAATAAACTTCCCGTAGGGCATCCTGTAAAATTGGAATTGATAGACCCCTACAATAAGGTGGTCCTACGGGAAGTAAGGACAAATTCTCTCAACAATTTTTATAGTTTCGTTTTAAGGACGGATGAAAATGCGCCTACCGGTAATTGGTTGGCGAAGGTTTCAGTAGGAGGGGCAACTTTTACAAAAACCATTAAGATTGAAACAATCAAACCAAATAGATTAAAGATTAAGACGATGTTTGAAAATGAGGTGCTGTCCGGCGGTAAACCCATAAAAGGGATGTTGGAGGTGGCTTGGCTTCACGGCGCGGTGGCCAAAAACCTTAAGGCAGATATCACTGCCAGGTTCAATGTACAGACTACAACTTTTAAAAACTTCCCGGCTTATGTTTTTGATGATCCTACAAGGGCGTTTGCTACAGAAGATCAAATAGTTTTCAATAGTGCTGTCAATGCAGAAGGTAAAGCACCCTTTTCGTTAAATCCACAAATTAATAGTCAGGCCCCAGGAATGCTTACGGCAGCATTTATCACCAAGGTTTATGAAAATGGGGGCGATTTTAGTACTGATGTCTTTACAAAGCAATTTTCGCCCTTTAACACTTACGTAGGCCTTAATGTACCCAAAGGTGATAAAACAAGGGGAATGCTGCTCACAGATGAGTCCCATAAGTTTGAAGTGGTGACCGTAGATGAAATGGGCAATCCCAAAGCCACAAACAATTTAAAGGCTACTATTTATAAAGTGAGCTGGAGATGGTGGTGGGAGACTTCTGCCGATAATCTTTCCAGTTTTAGCAGTAGTGAGTATCAGGAAAAAGTATTTGAGAAAACCATAAGCACTAATTCCAGTGGTAAGGCATCATTTAATTTTGAGTTAAAATATCCCGAATGGGGCCGCTATTTGGTTAGAGTGGAAGATCCAATGGGAGGGCATGCAACGGGCAAAACAATATATGTAGATTGGCCGGGATGGGCTGGAAAAAGCATGAAAAATGATCCTTCCGCCGCCACTATGCTAGTGTTCTCCACGGACAAGGAAGTTTACAAAGTCGGGGAAACGGCCATTGTTACCTTTCCGGGTTCCCAAGGTGGCAGGGCATTGGTTACCATTGAAAATGGCAGTGAGGTACTCCATTCACTATGGGTGGAATCTGAAAAAGGGGAAACAAAATTTGAAATACCCATAACTGAATTGTACACCCCAAATGTTTATATCAATATTAGTTTGCTGCAACCGCATGCCAATACTTTAAACGATTCGCCTATACGAATGTATGGGGTAGTTCCTATCTTGGTAGAAGATCCTTTGACCAAACTGCAACCAGAAATTGCTATGCCGGATGTCTTAAAGCCTGAGGAAAGTATAACCCTCAAAATAAACGAGAAAAAAGGCAGGGCCATGACCTATAGCATTGCCATGGTGGATGAAGGACTGCTGGATCTAACCCGTTATAAAACTCCAAATCCGTGGAATACTTTCTATGCCAGGGAAGCACTGGGGGTCAAGAGTTGGGATGTATACGATGATGTAATCGGGGCTTTTGGCGGGAGAATAAATCAGGTCTTTGCTATTGGAGGGGACGGAGAATTGGCCGGCGCTAAAAATAAAAAGGCCAATCGCTTTGAACCTATGGTGGTTTATTTGGGCCCCTTTAGCTTGAATAAGGGGGAGACAAAATCACATACAATAGACATTCCCAAATATGTTGGTTCGGTACGTACAATGATCATAGCAGGAAATTCAGGGGAAGCCGCATATGGCATGGCAGAAAAAGCAACCCCCGTAAGAAAACCTCTTATGGTATTGGCTTCTTTGCCAAGGAAAATTACCCCTGGGGAGACGGTGACTTTACCGGTTACTGTTTTTGTTATGGAAGACAAGGTTAAGGAAATGACGCTAAAAATTAAACCGGATCCTTCCTTCAGCATTGAGGGGAAGACCGTACAAAACCTTTCTTTCGCCCAACCTGATGAAAAAATGGCCTATTTTCAATTAAAGGTAGCTGATTTTAAAGGAATCGGCAAGGTAGTGGTGGAGGCTTCGGGTAATGGGGAAAGGGCCTCTTTTGAGGTGCCTATAGATGTGGTAAACCCCAATCCATTGACTACGGTTACAGAGGATATTGTCCTGGAGGCCGCTAGTAGCCGAAAAATTGATCTTGAAACTTTTGGCATTCCTGGCAGCAATAGTGCAGAACTGGAATTTTCTACCCTTCCACCTATGAATTTTAATGGAAGAATGCAATATTTGATCCAATATCCGCATGGGTGTTTGGAGCAGACCACCTCTAGTGCTTTTCCGCAGTTATTTATTACGGATATCTTCGATATTAACGCAACAAAGAAAAAAGAGATACAACAAAATGTTGAAAGTGCCATAAAAAGGGTTGGTAGCTATCAAACCCCAAATGGGGGTTTCGCCTATTGGCCAGGACAAAATTATGCCGATGATTGGAGTTCATCATATGTGGGCCACTTTTTATTGGAAGCTGAGAAAAAGGGATATGTTTTGCCTCTAGGATTTAGGTCTTCCTGGATAAATTATCAACAAAATATAGCTAGGCAATGGAGATCAGGAACAGGGTCTTCAGATTTGGCCCAGGCATATCGCCTATATTCCTTGGCACTTTCAGGAAATGCGGATATTGCTTCAATGAACAGACTTAGGGAAACGCCCAATCTGTCCAATGAAGGGAAATTCCGCTTGGCGGCTGCCTACGGACTTGTTGGCCAGGAAACTGTGGCCCAGCAGATAATTAAATCCGCAAACTATGATTTTTCGGATGGTAAATATGACTATCAAACCTTTGGGTCCTCCGAACGCAATAGGGCAATGGCCTTGGAAACCTTTGTGCTTTTAAATGATAAGGTTAAGGCTCAGGAAATGGCCAAGAGTTTAGCACAGCGCTTAAGTTCGGATCAATGGATGAGTACTCAGAGTACTGCCTATTGCCTCTTGGCATTGGCAAAATTTGCCGATATGATAGGGGGAAAGGGAATTAAGGCCAGCATAACTGTTAACGGGGGCAATACCACAATTGATACGGACAAAACCTTGGCCAATACAGAATTGGGTATTAGAACGGGAACCAATTCCATTAATATAAAAAATACTGGCGAAAATTTGCTTTATGTGAGTATAATTAAGAGTGGAATTTTGCCTGTGGGAGAGGAAAGGGAGGTGCAGCGCAATTTAGTAGCCAATGTGGTCTTTAAGGGAAGGAACGGCATTAAATTGGACCCATCCTCCATAATGCAGGGCACGGATTTTGTCGCAGAAGTATCACTTACCAATACCAAGGCAGAGGTAATTAAAAATGTAGCACTGTCCGAAATATTCCCTAGTGGCTGGGAAATAGTAAATACCAGGTTCACGGATTTTGGCGATTTTGCTGAAAACGAGGTGACCTATACGGATTTGAGGGATGATAGGGCCAATTTTTATTTTGACATGAAGAAGAACGAAACAAAAATATTTAGGGTATTGCTGAACGCATCTTATTTGGGAAAATATTACTTGCCCGGGATACAGGCAGAGGCCATGTACAACAATGATTATTCCGTGCGTACCATAGGCCAATGGGTAGAAGTTGTGCAATAATTGCCCTCAATGGGCATAAAAAAATCAACCTCCTTTAACGCAACCATTTTGTATTTTTTGCATTTATGAATAAAAATATAAATAATATCATATGAAAAAAATAATTTGGTTTGGGCTCTTTGGGGCAATTGCATTTAACAGCTTATTGGTAGGTTGTAGTACGGATAATACCGTTGAATGTCCAGCTGATTTTGAAGGGGCACTTGTTGCGGAGGAAAATGAGCTGCTCGGAGCCTGGGAGTTGACGGCTATAGTGGCGGAAAAGGAAGTAGATATTACCAAAGATGACGAGCAGAATCCAAAAAAGGATATTTATGTGCAATATACGGACTGCGAAAAGGATGCCGAGTATACTTTCGGACCAGGTCGCGCCTACGAATTCGCCCAAGGTCAAAATGCGTCTAGCTGCAGTAATAAGCTTAAGATTGAAGGAACCTGGAAGCTTTCCAGTGGCATCCTAGGTTTAATTGGGAATTGTTCCTCTCAAAATTTGAAAATTGTTTTCAATGAGGGCAAATCTGCATTTACCACTACTTCCAATTATAACATAACAGATGTAAATGGGCAAACCGTACAAACAGACGTTACATTTACCTATACTAAAACGGAAGCGACCAATTAATTGGTATTGAGTGTAAGATTATATCATCCTATGGTCCAAAAAAATAATTTGACAACCATAGGATGCTATAATTAGCCACCCACCTTAATGAAGGTGTTTTTATCCTTATTTTGTGGTGGCTCGGTCTCCAAAGCTTTATTCTCTTTTAATACCTTACTAAAAACAAGGGCCCCTATTTCCTTTACAGGCATATATAGTTTGGATTCGTCAATTGATTCTTGCTTAACAAATCCAAGTTGATTATTGGTCCTGTCAAAAAATATCAATAGGGCGCCTAGGATTACAGCAACTTTGAGCGCTCCAAATATTCCTCCCGCTATTTTATTTAGTATTCCCAACATGGCAAAATCGGCAATCTTGGTCAACAATCTTCCAGCCATATTCACTATAAGGACAATAATTATAAAGGTGATCAGGAAGGAAGCAGTGTTCATATATCTTTCGTTCCACTCCATATTTTTGGAGAGATATTCCCCTACAATGTAGGAGAAGTGAATGGCACCATACAAACCAGCAACAAGGGCAACCAAAGATGCCAATTCCACAAAGAGACCATTTTTAATTCCCTTATATAGGCCGTATAGTAATAGTAGTCCAATAATAATATCCAATACACCCATACAAAAGTCTTTTGACAAATATAAAACTTTGATTTGTACCTTTGAACAATTCTATTCTGTTTGGATAAGTGAATCCAGCAATAGATATAATTTAGGATAAATTACAATGTCTAGAGATACACAATTAAAAGATAGGTGGGAGATTTTGGTAAAAAAATTGTCTTCCCAATTTGCGGACAACGATCCCTTGGAATTGGATGCCATCATATATCTGGTAGGAGTCCAGGAACTGGGGCAAATTCATAAAACCTTTAAGAAGGATGAAAAATTAAATCTAATGCATATCGCTATCTGCAGGTTGTTGGAACCATATGGGTATTATGAATTCGATTTTTTTGACGAAGATGGATGGCCGCATTATAACATAAAAGAAGAGCTGCCCTCTTTAAAGGCCGGCGAACAATCCGTTTTAATGAAGGAGGCTTTGGTGAGCTATTTCTTGGAAAAGGAATACATTATTTAGATATGGAACTTAAAAAACCCTATTACGCCGTAATATTTACTTCTATTACAACGGAAGATGCCAACGGGTATTTGGAAATGGCCCATCAAATGGAGTCATTGGCAAAAAGTCAGAAAGGCTTTCTAGGCTTTGAAAGCGCTAGGGGCCAAATAGGGTTAAGTGTAAGTTATTGGGATAGTCTGGGTGCTATAGCGGATTGGAAAATGCAGGCGGATCATTTGTTTGCCCAAAAAAAAGGTAGGGAAGAATGGTACAAATGGTACAAGGTACGTATTTGTATGGTGGAAAGGGAGTATGAATTTGGGAACGGATAAGGATTCGAAAAAGGGAAAAACAACCTTTCTACGGTTGAGGGGGCTAATTCATAGGCATCCCAAGAAATTACTTATCCTTACTTTACTCTTGATTGCCTATTATTTCTGTTTGCCCAAACAACTATTCCACACCCCCCATGCCACTGTTGTTGAGAGTAGATCGGGCAAGCTTTTGGGAGCACTTATTGCCGAGGACGGGCAATGGAGATTCCCTGTGGTGGATAGTGTGCCCTATAAATTTGAGACCTGTATTTTAAATTTTGAGGACGCCTATTTTTATAAGCATCCCGGATTTAATCCAGTTTCCATAAGCAAAGCTTTTATAGCAAATATTATGGCAGGGAAAACAGTTAGGGGGGGCAGTACCCTTACCCAACAGGTAATACGTTTATCCCGCAATCACAAAAAACGGTCCTATTGGGAAAAAGTTAGGGAACTGGTTTTGGCAACGAGGTTGGAGTTGGGATATTCCAAGAAATATATATTGAAATTATATGCCAGTCATGCCCCATTTGGAGGAAATGTGGTAGGCTTGGAGGCAGCGGCTTGGCGTTACTTTGGTATGCAGCCCAGTCAATTGTCATGGGCAGAAGCAGCTACTTTGGCCGTATTGCCCAATGCCCCAAGTTTAATTTACCCTGGAAAGAATCAATCAAAACTGCTGAACAAGAGAAATAGGTTACTTCATAAATTATTGAATAATAATTATATAGATAGTACTACCTACCAGCTTTCGCTTTTGGAAGAATTGCCCCTAAAGCCTTTTCAATTACCGGATACAGCACCTCATATGGTTCAATATTTGGCTAAAAAATATAAGGGGAAGAGAATTTTGACCCATGTGGATGAAAACCTACAGGCCGGTATAAACAGTATTGTAAGCAAGCACTATAAAAACTTAAAGCAGAATCAAGTCTACAATGCGGCAGTGCTGTTGATGGATGTTAAAACACGTAAGGTACTTTCGTATGTAGGTAACACCCCAACGGACAACGAACACGAAAAGGATGTGGATATGGTGCAGGCCAATCGCAGTACCGGGAGTGTTCTAAAGCCTTTATTGTATACCGCCATGATGAATGCGGGAGAATTGTTGCCCAATATGCTAATACCCGATATTCCAACCCAAATAGCAGGTTATACTCCGGAGAATTTTAATGAAAGCTATAGTGGTGCCGTAGAGGCCGACAAGGCGCTGGCCAAGTCCCTAAATATACCTGCTGTACGCCTGTTACGTTCCTACGGATTGGAAAAATTTAGGGATCAACTGGATTTGTTTAACTTAAGGGGCCTGGATAAGTCTGCCGATCATTATGGCTTGACATTAATTCTTGGCGGAGCAGAAAGCAATCTGTGGGATATGTGCAAGACCTATGCTTCCTTGGCATCAACCGTAAACCATTTCAACGCTACCTCAAGTGAGTACTATACCAAGGAATTTGTTGAGCCAATCCCTACAGTGGATACCAAGGTAGATTTTGGTGCTAAATCTACCGAGGTGACTATTTTTGATGCGGCGAGTATCTACCTTACTTTTGAGGCCATGAAAAAGGTAAACCGTCCTGAGGGTAGTGAATCCTGGGAGTTTTTTGATTCCTCCAAGCAGATAGCTTGGAAAACGGGTACGAGTTTTGGAAACAAGGATGCCTGGGCCATAGGCATTACCAAAGACTACGTAGTTGGGGTGTGGGCAGGAAATGCCGATGGAGAAGGAAGACCAAATGTAACCGGACTCACCAGTGCGGCACCAATTTTATTCGATGTGTTCGATGTTCTGCCCAGATCTACCTGGTTTCAAAAGCCAGAGGATGAGTTTACTGAAATTAAAGTATGTTCGGAAAGTGGTTACCTTGCAACTGACATTTGTCCCAAAAAAGTAATTTCTATTCCCAAAAAGCAAAATTTCGTAAAGTCATGTGGGTATCATCAAATGGTGCATTTAAATGCTCAAAAGCAGTACAGGGTCAATTCCTCCTGCGCAGATTTGTCACAAGCAGTGAGCGAATCCTGGTTTGTGTTGCCCCCTTTGATGGAATATTACTATAAAAAGGGACATCCTTCCTATAAAACTTTACCACCATTTCTGGATAATTGTAGGGAAACCAATACTGCGGCAATGGAGTTTATATATCCAAGGAACGGAAGCAGAATTACCTTGGCAAGAAATTTTGAAGGCAAGAAGAATGAATTGGTAGTTAAGTTGGCCCATGTTAAACCGGCAACTCCGGTTTATTGGTATTTGGATGAGAAATTTATTGGGCAAACCATAGACTATCACGAAATAGGATTGATGCCTGCACCTGGAGAGCATGTAATTACGGCAGTTGATGCGCTAGGTAATGAAGTTGTTATAACGATAACGATAGAGTAACAATTGTCCTTTGATTTGGGTCTATAAACAATTACCTTTAATGAAATTGGTCAAAGTAAGATAAATACAGCCGCAATAAACAGATACCGTATAAAGAGATGACAAAAAATATTCGATTTTCTAATTTGGACAGAAAAAAAACCGTTGCCAAACTAGCGGAAGAGGCTTTTGATCTGGTTGTGATCGGTGGCGGCATTACAGGTGGTGGGATTGCCTTGGATGCTGCATCCAGAGGCTTGAAGGTCGCCTTGGTTGAAAAAAATGACTTTGCATCAGGAACCAGTAGCAAGTCAACAAAATTGATTCATGGCGGATTGCGATATCTAAAACAATTTGATTTCTGGTTGGTAAAAGAAGTGGGTTCGGAAAGGGCCATAGTACATAATTTGGCGCCACATTTAGTGTTGCCGGAGAAAATGTTGTTGCCATTGATAGAAAATGGGTCTTATGGCAAATGGCTTACTTCTATTGGGTTAAAGGTTTATGATATTTTGGCCCAGGTGACAGGTGATGATAAACGTAAAATGTTGGAGAAAAAAGAGGCCCTGAAATTAGAACCTTTGTTGCCAAAAAAGATATTGAATGGAGCAGGATATTATGCGGAGTATAGAACAGATGATGCCCGACTCACCATGGAGACCATAAAGACCAGCCTGCAATATGGCGCCATGCCACTAAACTATACCCAGGTGACGGACTTTATTTATGAGGAGGATGTGGTTGCAGGTGTTAAAGTAAAGGACACGGTCTTGGATACTGAATTCGCCATAAAGGCCAAATATGTAATAAGCGCTGCAGGACCTTGGGTAGATGAGCTTCGGGGCATTAACAATTCTAAAAAGGGAAAGCGACTTCATCTTACGAAAGGGGTGCATTTGGTTTTTCCTTATGAAAAATTACCTATAAAGCAATCCGTTTATTTTGATATTCCGGACGGGCGTATGATGTTTGCGATTCCAAGGGGCAAGATTACCTATGTTGGCACTACGGACACCAATTTTAATGAAAACAAGGATAGCGTAAAAACAGATGTGGCCGATGCTATTTATCTAATATCTGCAGTAAATAATATGTTTCCAAAAATAAATTTGGAAATGGAAGATATAATCTCCTCATGGGCAGGACTACGCCCACTTATACACGAAGAAGGTAAGTCTGCCTCTGAATTGTCTCGAAAAGATGAAATTTTTACTTCAGATACCGGCCTCATAAGTATTGCTGGAGGAAAACTAACGGGCTATCGTAAAATGGCGGAGCGCGTAGTTAACAGAGTAGCCAAAAAAATGGAGGAAGATTATGGAATTAGTGTAAAGGCTTCGGATACGGAACATATTCCTCTATGTGGAAATGAGTTTAAAAAGTATAAATACGTTAAGAAATATATTGCCGAAATCCATGAAAGATTAACCCCCGAGGGATTTTCTCAATATGATGCCTGGTATTTAGTAACCAATTATGGAAAACAAACCGAAACAATTTTGCAGTACTATGCAAAGCAGAAGGAAGATGATCATGTAGTGGGCATGGCAAAGGCCGAGTTAAAATTTACCATTGAAAATGAAATGGTACAAACTCCCATGGATTTTTTTATACGTAGAACTGGAAGGTTATACTTTGATATAGATAGTATTAGAAAATTGATGGAACCCATCTTGGCCGAGTTCAAAACTATTTACAAATTGGATGATGAGGCAATTAACTCTTACCGGAAGACCTTGGAAGGAGAAATGGAAGAGCATTCCAATTTTTCGCTAGACCGAATTTAAGGACAGTGGTAAAGGTGATCTTGAGAGGCCTACGGGTGTTAATTTGTAAGCCTAATCCAGCTTTTCGGTCAGTTCCTTAAAGACCTTTTTCGGGCTTTTATTTTCATAAAGCACTTCGTAAACGGCATTTAGAATAGGGGTTTTTGATTTATTCTTGTGTTTTGATACTATTAAATGGGCACTATTGGTGGCATAATATCCTTCAGCCACCATTTTCATTTCCATCATGGCACTTTTTACAGTGTAACCTTTGCCGATCATATTCCCAAACATGCGGTTACGGCTAAAAACGGAGTAGCCCGTTACTAAAAGGTCCCCTAAATAGGCAGAGTCGTTTATATTGCGTTTCATCTTATGTACCCGTTTTATAAACCGCTTCATTTCTCTAATGGAGTTGCTCATAAGTACGCTTTGAAAGTTGTCGCCGTATCCCAATCCATGGGCAATACCGGCAGCAATGGCATAAATATTCTTCAGCATGGCCGCATATTCCGTCCCAATAATATCGTCGGATATTTTGGTTTTTATGTAGTCACTACTTAGGTGTTTGGCCACTAATTTGGCTTTTTCGGTGTCCGCACAGGCTATTGTTAAATAGGACAAACGTTCCAAAGCAACTTCTTCGGCATGGCATGGTCCTGTAATGACCCCGATATTTTCGAAGGGAACTTTAAAGTTGACATGAAAATGTTCCCCGACGATCAAACCGGATTCCGGTACAATACCCTTAATGGCCGAAAAAATAATTTTGTCCTTGATATCTACGGTCAATTGCTTCAATTCGTTCTCTAAAAAAGCAGAGGGAATTGCAAAAATAAGGACATCGGCATCAGCAACAGCCTCATTGATATTGTCAGTCAGGTTTAATTGTTCTGTACGAAACTCTACCGAACTTAGGTAATTAGGGTTGTGTTTCTGTGTTCTAATGTGTTCAATAGCATCGGTATTGCGCATGTACCAATTAACCACATCGGCATTCTCTGTTAACATCTTAACAATGGCAGTTGCCCAGCTACCACCACCCAACATTGCAAACTTTATATTGTTTTTCATTTATTTAATATTTCTTGTTGTACGCCAAGATCCAATAACCAAGATGTCTTCTTGTTAAAAAAAATCAATAGCCCATCAATTTTCCGGTATTAATTTAGAGGAGCAGATGGTTCAATAAAATCTATGGCAATGTAGGACTGTTTTTTGGAGATTCAAAACAAGAATTCAATACCATAGGCATAAGGTTTGGCCCCAAATTGGGAATCCAAAATTTTGAGCCTATATACATTTTTAATTACAAATAACTGATAATCAGTATTTAACATTATTGGCATAATGATTGTTTTACTGGAATAAGAAACATTAATCTTTATGATATGAGAGCCATAAAACTACTACTTACAGCTATAACCCTTAGTATTTTGGCAACGGGTTGTTATACCGAAGTTATTATTGAGGACGAATATTTGGATGAACCCATTCTAAATGTACAAGCCCTATTAAAATCCTATGAGCTTTGGTATGTAGATATCAATGCTACTTCTGGCAATGGGGAGGTTCCTTTTTTACAAAGGGCTTTTACCGTCTCCTTTGTGGGTGAAACGGTTTTTGCCAACAATAATATAGTGGGTATTGGTAAAACGGGGAACGGCTTTGGATTGGATGTTGGGTATTTTAATACTGATAATGGAAGGCTGCAAATTAATCATGATGTGGACGGCTACTGGAGCTTAGAGGTATTTCTTGTGGATAACAACACTATTGAACTATATGATTCCAACAGCCGAACGTCATATTATTTGGAGGGATATCAAAGAAATAACTTTGATTACGACATGTTATTTTACGATAATATTGAGTACTTGTTGCAGGAATATGAAGTTTGGGAAAAGGTTGCTACTAGTGAGGAGGGAACAGTGAACGATTTTGATTCGGAAAATTACCTACAGTTCTATTTTGAAGGAAACAGAAGTATGTTCAATTCCTCGGTAGACCCCAACGGGATGCATTTCAACGACATTTTATGGGATTATGGAGGGGAGTATTCATTATTTGATGTTTATAACGATGAAACGCTTAAAACTTTAACACTGGATTATGACTTCATGGGCAATGATTACTTTGAGTTGTACGTTATTAATGATAGTACAATAGAGCTGTATCATTCCAAAAGTGGAACGGTTTACAAGTTTAAGGGAAAGGGATTTATCACTTATTTGAAATCTGGTATATCCCAATTGGATAAGAAGAGGATGAAAACCGAATATGGGACCATGAAGGTGGTCAGAAAAAGAAAGATATAATTATTGCCGTAAAATTATACGGTGACTATATAAAGAAGTTTTTGGTTGGTTATTTAGTTAAAGACCGTCTTGGAGTAATTACCCAGGGCGGTTTTTTATTTGCCATAGTTCTACAGCATTTTTAAAGATTAATTCCGCCAATAATTGGCGGTCCAACAAACAGGATTTTTTCAATTAAATTCCTTAAATTATGGTATTGTTCGTGACGATTAAAAATCAAGGAGATGCGATCCAAGTATACTAAGGCAACAAACAAGAACCCACATGCGGAGATTCCGGGAAATCCTTCCACCTCAACAACAAGCAAAATTGGTTTGAACGACAGAAGTAATGGAAAACCATTACGGATCTTGAGTGAGGAGGATTGGAAATTTTGGTTGTACAACGGGTATATTGTTATCAAAAATGCTATCACAAAGAACCAAGCGCGGGAAACCGCAAAATTTATATGGGAATTTGAAGAAAAAGACCCTAAGAATCCCAACAGTTGGTATACGCCTCCAAGGGCAGAAATGCAAATGAAGGAATTAACGGGTACGGGAATGGTTGAGGTGTATAACCATCAGTATCTATGGAACAATAGGCAACAAGAGAAAATTTACGATGCTTTTGTAGATATTTGGGGAACGGAAAAACTTTGGGTAACTATTGATAGGGCCAATCTAAACTTTCCAATTCGGTCAGGATTTGAGCAAAAAGGCTTTATCCATTGGGACTATGACCCGGAAACTAGACCTCAGAATGTACAGGGTGTATTAGCTCTAGTGGACCAGACCGATGAAAATATGGGAGGATTTCAATGTGTTCCCTGGTTATACCGGAATTATGAAACTTGGAAACTTGACCAGCCGGAGAATAGGGACCGTTTTAAGCCAGATGTTAGCGGACTGCAGGATAAGATTGTAAAAGTGAAGATGGAGGCGGGCGATCTTTTAATTTTTAATAGCTTGCAACCCCACGGTATAAGGCCCAATAATTCAAAGGACAAGGTCCGTATTGCCCAATATATTTCTATGATGCCGGCTGAAGAGCACAATATTCCCCTAAGAACCTGGCGTATCAATTCTTGGAAAAATAGATTGGCCCCAGAAGGATATGCTTTTCCCGGTGACCCTAGAAATTGGGAACAGACCAAATATAAAACGGCCGATTTAAGTGATTTGGGCAAGAAATTATTAGGGCTTCAATCTTGGTAATTTGTTGTAAATGTCACATTTAGGCATTACGTGGCCTTTAAAACCAGAAAATCCACTACTTTTGCGCCCTTAAAACAAAGACGTGAAAAAGTATTTAAATCTATTCGATTTTAAGCAAAAAGTAGATTATAAGACCGAGATATTATCAGGTTTAACAGTAGCCCTAGCTTTGGTCCCTGAAGCAATAGCTTTTGCCTTGATTCCTGGGTTTTCACCACTAACAGGGTTATATGCAGCCTTCGTATTGGCCTTGGTAACTTCTATTTTAGGCGGTAGGCCAGGAATGATTTCTGGTGCTACAGGAGCCGTGGCAGTCATATTTATTGGTTTAATTTTAGAATTAAAAAATACGTTTCCCGGAATTACTCCAGAAACTATTTTGAACTATGTGTTTGCTACCGTTATCATTGCCGGGCTATTACAAATAATGGCAGGGGTTCTAAGATTAGGTAAATTCATACGCTTGGTACCACACCCTGTAATGTTTGGATTTGTAAACGGACTGGCCATTATAATTTTTATGGCGCAGTTCCCTAATTTCTATGTGAAGGGCACCACAGATCTTTTGTCCGGTTCGGCATTGTGGATTATGCTGGGGTTAACGCTTTTAACCATGTTGATCATTTGGGGCCTTCCAAAATTAACAAAGGCAATTCCATCTTCCTTATTGGCCATTGTTGTGGTGTCTGCAATAGTTTTGGGCTTTGGTATAGATACGCTTACAGTAGCGGATACTATGGCCGAAGGCGAGACAATTAAAGGAGGGTTTCCACCTTTATCCATTCCAAATATTCCCTTAACTCTGGAAACATTTAAAATAATCTTTCCTTTTGCGGCCATAGTAGCGGGAGTTGGTTTAATTGAAAGTCTATTGACATTGAACATAATAGATGAAATCACCGATACTCGCGGAAGTGGCAACAAGGAGTGTATAGCGCAGGGAACAGCAAATATTTTCTCAGGATTTCTATCCGGGATGGGCGGGTGTGCTATGATCGGACAAAGTTTGATCAATACTTCTGCTGGCGCCAGGGCCCGATTATCTGGGATTACAGCGGCCGTAATGTTGTTGGTCTTTATAATGTTCGGATCTAATTTAATTGAACAATTGCCCATGGCCGCTTTGGTTGGACTTATGTTCATGGTGGCAATTGGTACATTTGAATGGGCCAGTTTTAAGACATTTAGAAAAATGCCTTCTTCTGATGTAGTCGTAATGGTTTTGGTTACATTAATAACAGCTATTACCCATAACTTGGCCGTTGCCGTTTTGTTTGGGGTAATTATTTCTGCCTTGGCCTATTCATGGGAAAATGCCAAGCGTATTAGGGCTAGAAAGACCATCGATGAAAACGGGGTAAAGCATTATGAAATATACGGACCTTTGTTTTTTGGTTCCACAACCGCCTTTGCCGAAAAGTTTGATATACAGAACGATCCCAACGAAGTAATTATAGATTTTAAGGAAAGTAGGGTTGCGGATATGTCCGGAATTGAGGCCCTTAACAAATTAACGGAACGCTATGCCAAGGTTGGTAAAAAAGTACATCTTAAACATTTAAGTCGCGACTGTATCAGGTTATTGGAGAATGCCAATGAAATTATTGATGTAAACGTAATAGAGGATCCTACTTACAAGGTAGTTGTGGATAAGGTATAGTTTACCCTTAAGGATATTTGTCACAGAGTATAATTCTAAAAAGAAAAGCGTTTGCAACAACCTTATATTGGTGCAAACGCCTTTTTATTTTTTATGGATCTGTATACTATAAGGTCCTTAAATACTCTGCTACCGCACGTGCATCCTCTTCGGAAAGATTCTGGTTTAACATAACGGCATTGTTATACTCCTTCAATAAGGCCTTAGCTATAGGGTCTTCCTTAAGCATACCATCTGGGTTCAAGATCATGTTCATAACCCATTCAGGGCTTCTTCTTTCAAAAACACCTTTTAGTGCCGGTCCAATTAAACGTTGTTCGGCCATATGGCAGGCCACACAAATAGTACTGAATGTCTTTTGTCCTTTGGCAGCCAGCTCGGTATCTATTTCATCTGCGAAAGTTACAGATTTAATAGGGCCAACACCTTTGTTGCTCATGTCTACAGGTACTCCCTCACTTACAGGTTCCGCCTTGACTTCTTTTTTGGTACGGTTCATTTCAAAACCTTCCTTCTTTTCTTCTTTTTTTTCGCCACAGCTAAGGATTAATCCAGCTAAGGCCAAAGGGATAAATAATTTTCTCATCGTTTTGGTATATTATTTCACGAAGATAATAAATAGATTATTTTAATATAATTCTTCAACGAATTTTAATGCCCTTTTTTCAGTATAGGTGATATTTTTTTGACCATAAAACCCTACATGACCGCCATACAAGGGAAGTTCAAAATGTACGGAATTGTTTTGTTCGGCTTCCTTGTAGGGATAACATTGGTCCCCTAAAAAGGAATCATTTTGTGCATTTATAATCAGGGTAGGGGTTCTAATCGAATGGATAAATTGTAGTGAACTGGATTTTTGGTAATAATCAATGGCATCCTTAAATCCATGAGCCCTACTGGTATAGATGTCATCGAAATCTTTTAGGGTGTTTATCTTTGCAATATCCAAATCGCTTATCTCGTCTGGAAAAAGAAGCTGTTTAGACCGCAGTTTTTCTATAAGATGTTTCTTAAACCGTTTGGCATACATCATATTTTTAGGTTTCAGAAGTTCTAATAATGAACTGTGCAAATTGCATGGTACAGATACTGCTATCGCCCCTTTTATTTCCTTGGGAATCGACCTTCCTTCTCCCAAGTATTTTAAGGTCATATTGCCGCCCAGGCTAAATCCCTTTAAGTAAATAGAAGCGTATTTTTTTTCTTTTAGTATATGGTCAATTACGGCTTCCAGATCTTCCGTGGCCCCGGAATGATAAGATCGGAAAAGACGATTGGTTTCACCACTGCAACCTCTATAGTTAACGGCACAGGCATCTATACCAATGGCATTGAACTGTTTCGCACTACCGGTAATATAAGGTCTTTGGGCATTGCCTTCCAAACCGTGTAAAAGTATTACCACTCCTGTAGATGGCCGGGAGGAGTAGCTCCAATCCAAATCCAAAAAATCCCCATCACTAAGCTCTAAGCGTTCCCGTTGTTGGTTTAGACCATTGACCTTTCTAATTAATCCTGAATAGATAGTGGAAAAATGTCCACTTTTAAAGGGGAATGGGGGGTTGTATTTGGAATGGATTATGGGCATAGATAGTGTTCTAAATGGGGTTGTAGAATTACAAGTATAAAGCTACAAGATAAGGCTATCCTATATTCTTTCAAAGATTGGTTGCCAGGATATTAAAGGACGGTAGAATAGAGACTCAAATTTTTTAGAATATGCCATAAAATGGTTGAAAAATTTACTTAATTCATGTTTATTGCAAATTATATATATGAATTTGTCAATTAATATGTTGTTGTTTCAACATATTTTTATATTTTCGTTAACGTTAACGAAAATTAATACTTAAATGTTATGGCTAATAGGAAACTGACCAGGATAACCTTGGTAATACTGCTTCACTTTACCTTTTTCAATGCTCTTGCCCAAGATGGGTGGGAAACACTTTTTAACGGTAAGGATTTCTCCAATTTTGAACAATTGAACGGAAACGCGAAGTATAAAATTGAAAATGGGGAAATGATAGGAACCTCTAGGTTGAATACACCTAATAGTTTTATGGCTACCAAAAAGGCCTATGGCGATTTTATTTTGGAGTTTGATGTATTTGTGGAAAACGGACTCAATTCCGGAGTTCAATTTAGGAGTTTGAGCCTTCCCGAATATATGGATGGAAGGGTGCATGGATACCAATGTGAAATTGAAACCAGTGATAGAAAATGGGCTGGGGGTATATATGATGAGGCAAGAAGGGGCTGGTTATATCCTTTGTCCAGAAACAATAAAGGACAAAATGCTTTTAAACCTGGGGAATGGAACCATTATAGAATTGAGGCTATCGGCAACAATATTAGAACTTGGATAAATGGGATACAGTGTGCCAACTTGGTAGACGATGTTACTGCCAAAGGATTTATTGCTTTTCAGGTGCATTCCATTCACGATGCCAGTTTGGAGGGCAAAATAGTGAAATGGAAAAACATTAGGATCAAAACCACTGATTTGGAGAAGGAGCGTAAGCAGGTGGCCGTATATGCCCCGGAAATAAGCTATTTGCAAAATCAGCTTACTTCTGATGAAATTAGAAAAGGCTGGAGATTATTATGGGACGGCAAAACATCGGAAGGATGGCGTGGTGCCAAACTGAATGCGTTTCCAGAGAAAGGTTGGAATATGGAAGAGGGAACACTAAGTGTTCTGTCATCTGATGGTGCCGAATCCAGAAATGGTGGGGACATTGTAACAACGGAGGCGTTTAGCAATTTTGAATTAAGTGTAGATTTTAAGTTGACCAAAGGGGCCAATAGCGGGATTAAATATTTTGTAGATCCAGGGCTCAATATGGGACAGGGTTCTGCCATAGGGTTGGAGTTTCAGGTGTTGGATGATAAGGAACATCCAGATGCCAAAATGGGAAAAAATGGCAATAGGACCGTGGGATCCCTATATGACCTGATCCGTGCAGAGAACTTTGAAAATTCTAGGGGCAAGAACTTCAATGGGGTAGATAAATGGAACAATGCCCGTATAGTTGTAAGGGGAGGCCATGTTGAACATTGGTTGAATAATGTGAAGGTGGTGGAATACGACCGGTTTAGCCAGACCTTTAAGGCTCTGGTCGAAAAAAGCAAGTATGACAAATGGGAAAATTTTGGAACAATACCTGCAGGTAGGATCCTTTTGCAGGATCATGGAGACCATGTTTCCTTTAGAAGTATAAAAATTCGTGAGTTTTAAAAAAGGTTCAATTCAAAATATTAAGATTATGGGTGAAGGACGTAGAAATTTCATAAAGAAAACAGCATTGGCCTCAGGAGGCATAGCCTTGGGAATCAACTCTATGAGTGCAAAAAGCTACAGTAAGATCATTGGTGCCAATGACCGGGTAAGGGTAGGAATTGCGGGTTTTTCCAATAGGGCCAAAGGAGCCTTGATTCCTGCATTTTTGGGGCATCATAAAAAACAGAACTTTGAAATTGTGGGGGTTTCCGATATTTGGAACCGAAGAAGGGACGAAGGAGCTGCCTATTTGAAGGAGAAAACCGGGGACAAGATGAGGGTTTGGAGAAACCATGATGAAATGTACGAGGAAAATAAAATTGATGCTGTTATAATTTCTACTCCAGATTTCCAACATGCCCTACACACCGTTCAAGCTGCCAATGCAAAAAAGGATATTTACGTAGAAAAACCATTTGCAGAAACCATGGACGATGCAAGGGTGGGTAAAAAGGCGGTCGAAGATTCCGGTATCGTGTTTCAAATAGGTTCCCAAAGGCGAAGTGGACGCAATTACCATGCTGCCAACGACTATATTAAATCAGGTAAATTTGGGGATATCGTAATGGTTGAAATGAGTTGGAACGTAAATCAACCGGACAGATGGCGCTTGCCTGAATTGACCAGTCAGATCAAAGAATCGGATACCGATTGGAAGCGTTATTTAATGAACAGACCTTATGAGGCCTGGGATCCTAGAAAGTATTTGGAGTATAGATTGTTTTGGCCTTTTTCTTCAGGAATTCCAGGACAATGGATGTCCCACCAGATTGATACCGTACACTGGTTTACGGGACTAAACCATCCAAGGAGTGTTGCAGCCAATGGTGGAATCTATCTTTGGAAAGATGGAAGAAAAAATTACGATACCATGACTGCGGTATTCGATTATGGCCCATTGGATGACCTTTCCAAAGGTTTTCAAGTGGTATATTCGTCCAGGTTTACCAATTCCGCAGGTGGCACCAAGGAGATTTATTATTCCAATGGGGGAGAATTAAATCTGGACACAAATAAGGTGAGTCCCAATGGTGGGTTAAATGCTTCCCATGCCAATAAAATGGGAATGCAAGAGAATAAATTACCAGAATTTGATCTGTCGGATAGTGCCGTACAAGTGGTTACCTCCGCTGACACCGGTGCCGATAATATGACCTCATTGCATATGTTGAATTGGATGGAATGTGTAAGGAGCAGAAAGGAAACAAATGGTCCAATAGATGCGGCTTACAATCATTCTATTGCCAACATTATGACCACCGCGGCCCTTAGGACAGGATTAAAATCCACTTTTGATGAGAAGGCTCAGGATGTTTTGGCCGGTGACAAGGTTTTCAAATATTAATCCTAAAATCGATAATAGCATGAATAAGATCAATATTAGTTGTTTGCTCATTCTTATGGTAATTTCTTCCTGTAAGGATAAGGTGGAAAAGGGTAATGTTGAGGAACCTTCACAAAAGACGGATCAAGTTACCTTTAACAAAGATGAAAAGAATCAAAAGGTAGACGTACTAATAGACGGGAATTTATTCACAAGCTATGTATACGACGGAAAAACACCTAAACCCGTGCTCTATCCGGTAATTACCAAAAGCGGTAAAAAAATAACCCGGGGGTTCCCTATAGAGCCAGTAGAGGGGGAAAGGGTAGATCATCCGCACCATGTGGGAATATGGTTTAATTACGGAGATGTAAACGGGTTGGATTTTTGGAACAATTCCTATGCCATAAAAGAAGAGGATAAACATAAATATGGAACCATAAACCATAGGCAGATCGTGGAAACCAATGCGGAAAAGGGTACTCTGGTTACCAAAGCTAGCTGGGATACTTCAGATAATACCAAGCTATTGGAGGAAACAACGGAATTTTCCTTTAGTCAAAACGGGGATACTAGGAAAATTGTTAGAACTACTACCTTGAAAGCCATGGAAGATGTTTCCTTTAAAGATAACAAAGAGGGAATGATTGCTATCCGGGTAACTCGAGGGCTGGAACTTCCTTCTGACCAACCTTCTATATTCATGGATGCCAATGGGATACCAACCGAGGTTAAAGCTCTGAACAACGAAGGGGTTAATGGTAATTATTTAACCAGTGAAGGGAAGACTGGTGAAGAGGCCTGGGGAACACGGGCCAAATGGACTACTTTATACGGAAAGATTGCTGAAGAGCCTGTTTCGGTAACCATAATGGATCATCCCAACAATGTGGGATATCCTACCTATTGGCATGCACGGGGTTACGGACTATTTGCAGCCAATCCATTGGGACAAGAGGTGTTTTCGGAAGGCAAGGAAAAATTGAATTTTACTTTGGCCAAAGGGGAATCCGTAACTTTCAAATATACCATCTTGGTGCACAACGGCGAGCAATTGTCACAAGATTCACTGAATGGATATTTTTCTGATTTTAGCAAAAATTAATACTACTATGAAATATGTTGCGGTTTTATTGCTTTTTCTAACTTTTGGGAAAAGTGGAATGGCCCAGGATTCGGAAAAGGCATCCATGAACAGCTTGTTCAATGGTAAAACATTGGAGTCATGGAAAATACCGGATGGTGGGGAATGGACCGTAAAAAATGGAAAAATAATAGCCAAGAACAATCCCGGAAAAAAGGGTTCCATTCTTTGGACCAATGAGAGTTATAATGACTTTGTGGTGCAAATGGATTTTAAAATGATAAGTGGGAACATAGATTCTGGCATATTTATGCGGGGAGAGGATAAAAATAATCCTCAGATTCAAATTGGCATATCGGGTTCACTAAAAAGGGATATGACCGGGTCGCCATATGTTCCAGGAGCCAGTTATCCTGTGGAAGCGAAGAATGTAAATAAATTACTTCGTTTAAAGGGGTGGAATACTATCAAGGCCCGTGCAGTGAACAATAGGTATACGGTTTGGTTAAATGGAGAGGAAGTCATGAACTATACTATGGATAATGCCAATCTGCAAGGTCCCGTTGGGCTGCAATTACATCCGGGCAGGGAAATGGAGATACACTTTAGAAAAATAGTTTTAGGCAAGCTTTAAACAGAATCAAGTTGTAATTTTGCCGCCATTTTATATTGCCCTTATAATGCTAATTTAAGGAAGCTGGCCTATGGACAATCTTATCGGAATTAAACAAATTGCCAAACTGGCCAATGTCTCCATTGGCACCGTAGATAGGGTGTTGCATAATAGGCCCGGGGTATCCAATGCCACACGGGACAAGATAAAGGCTATAATCAAGGAAACCGGATATAAAAAGAATACGGTGGCCAGTCGCCTTAATTTGGCAGGACGCAAGAAATTAAAAATAGCCGTTCTTATACCGGAGGTCTCCAGTAATTGGAGCTATTGGGAGCTGCCCAAAAAAGGTATCGAAAAGGCTGTGGAAGAATTAAGCGAGATGGGCATCCTTGTCTCATATTACTATTTTACCGATCCTTTTTCCTTTATAAAATTGGGAGACGCCATTACCAATAAAAATTATGACGCCTTGGTCACGGTTCCATTTTTTATGGTGGAATGCAACAATCTGTTAAGTAAGGCCAAAGCCAAAAATATTCCTGTAGTCTTTATGGATACGGAAATCAAACTGGATTACCCTTCCTGTTTTATTCGGCAGAATTCACATAAGGCCGGAATGGTGGGAGCTAGGCTTTTACATGGGCTGGTCGGGACCGAGGGCCTCTATTTTGTAATCAATATTGTAACGGAGAGGGGCTTGCATGCCAATAATCAACAAAGGGAAAATGGCTTTAGGGAGTTTTTTGCAACGAATTTTAAGGGAAAGCCAATTTCCATTATGACCATTAATCATCCTATTGATCGTCCTTTCGAAATTAATCCTGAAATAGAAAACTGGTTCAAAGACCCTAGGCGAAAAGGGATTTTTGTAACCAACGCAAGATCTTATTTAATTCCGGAAATTCTTAAGACCTATAATGTTTCAAATGTTTCCGTGGTGGGCTTTGATCTGCATCAAAATAACTTGGACTGCCTAAGAAGGCAGGAGATTGATTTTTTAATCAATCAAAAACCGGAATTTCAAGGGTATACAGCTATTAAGGGAATGTTTAAATTCCTTACGGAACAGGATTCCTCAGATTTAAATATAGATGTCCCAGTAGAAATAATTGTGCAGGAGAATAGTGATGCGCTTTAGAGAGCCATCTCCCTCTATCACTTAAGTTGCGTTTAAATATCAACAAAAATAATAGGCCTCCAAATATTTGGAGGCCTATTTTGATACTAACTCAATGGCTACTTTTTATTATTGTGGATATCCTGGATTTTGTGGATAACCTCCCAAGCTTCTGTCTATTTGATCTTGAGGTATAGGTCTCAGTGTATGATATTCCTGAATGTTTGGAGCTGCTTGTGGGTTGTGCAAAGTAGTTCTTTCAACTAGTTTGCCTGTTCTTACCAAATCCCACCAACGGTGTCCTTCCCCAGCCAGTTCACGTGCCCTTTCGTCCAAGATAAAATCTAGATCAACATCAGCTCCCGTAATTTGCATGGCTGTTTCCATTCCTGGTACAGCAGCCCTTACCCTTACCATATTAATATCATCTGCCGCTCCACCTGGATCGCTTTGTTTTAATCTTGCTTCGGCACGTATCAAATAGGCATCGGCCAAACGCATAAGTACAAAATCGCGCTGTCCTGGTGTATGTTGTCTGTCAGGACGGGTCGGGTCTATCCATTTGTTCAATGAGGGGAACAACCTTTCTGTATATTCGTCATTGGTTATCGTCATATATGGTTTGGTGTCTTGTAAGGACTGTGGCCAATCAATATCTTTTCCAGGTCCAGGAATATATACTGCAGTATCACCGATTGAAAGCGCAGCCCTTGCAGGTTCACTTCCACTGGCTACAGTAGCGGGCTCATCCTTATTGGCGTACCATACATGTTTAAAAGAGTCATCGTATCTGCTGTCTTGGTTTCGGTCCCAAAGCCCCAACATAAAGTCCGTAGGGCGGTGTCTTTTCCATGGCCTTCCATTTTCTACATCTCTGGTCAGGCCCCGAAGAACATCATACTCCATTAAGAAATACAAGTGTCCGCGGTGTCCGAAATCGTCCGTACCGTCGTCAACTTGGGCCTTGGAATTTGTAATGTTCCAAACAATTTCACTGTTTTCCTGATTGTTTATGTCCCATAGGTCGGCATAATTATCCAAAAGGGAAAAACCGTAGTTGGTTATTACACTGGTCATCAAAGTTTCTGCCCTAGAGGCATCAGTACTTTCGGCCCATGAAGTATAACTTCTTGTCAAGAGTGCTTTTGCCAACAAAAATTCAGCAGCGGCTTTCGTGGCCCTACCGTAAGGAGATTGTGTGGCGGGCAGATTGGCTATGGCAAATTCAAGATCTGGCACAATTGCCTGGCTATAGATTTCTGCCCTTGCGGTCTTATTGGCCTCTATTTCTATTCCTACTGTCTCCTCTAGGCTTAAATGTACGTCGCCGTAGGTATTTGTTAAGTCAAAATAGTAGAGTGCCCTTAGAAATCTCACTTCGGCCAAGCGAATATTTTTAATGGTCTCATCCATTTCCAAACCTTCAGAGCGACCTATAACGGCATTTGCTTGGTTGATACCTTTGTACCAGTCTCTCCAAGCATCCCTTACATAACTTTCGGCACTGTTGAGCCCTACGTCATAGGTATTAAATACCTTATGGCCACCATCGGAACCATTTGTCCAGAT
Source organism: Arenibacter algicola (assembly GCF_018860365.1). GTDB lineage: Bacteria > Bacteroidota > Bacteroidia > Flavobacteriales > Flavobacteriaceae > Arenibacter > Arenibacter algicola_B. Next base: position 388,329 of record NZ_JAHKPO010000024.1, on the reverse strand, counting down.
ATCAGAGCCCATAGTTGTCATTGCAAATCCACGTTCTTGCCCATAAAAGGGTTTTAGTAGGGCGTATGTGGCGTTCACGGCATCACCAAACCCTTTCTCGGTAGTGTAATATGAAGCTGATGAGACATCGGTCACCAACTCTTCTTCTAGGAATTTATCACAGGAGGTTATGCTAACCATCAGTGATAAAGCCAAGATTTTATATGTTATTCCTTTCATAATATTTTGTTTAGACATTTAATAATATATCTATTTAAGATTTTTGGCTTTAAAAAGTTACGTTCAATCCTAGAGAAAACATTTTGTTACTAGGGATGGTACTGGACGATAGACCTCCATCTTCCTGATCGGTTTCAGAGGTTTCGGGATCAAATGTATCATAGTCTGTTATGGAAAAAAGGTTCTGCCCTGCCACATACAGCCTTATGTTGGACATTTTTAGCTTTTCCGTTATGGATTTTGGGAAATTATAGCCCAAGGTAACATTACGCAGTTTTATATAACTACCATCAAAATATGATAAAGTAGATGCGTTTCTAGGACTTTCCTGATTTTCATTAGGTCTAGGATTGGCATTGGTAGGATTGTCAATAGTCCAATAGTCTACATCTAAATTGTTATAGCGCCCAAATAGGGAGTTATTGCTATCATGGAATCTGGACCGTATCATTTGCCCTTGTCTAAAATAGAAGAAAAAGCTAAGATCCAATCCCTTGTAGGAGAAATTGTTGGTAATACCTCCATAAAAATCAGGTACATCAGATCCCAAAATTACTCGGTCGTCAGGAGTGATGATTCCGTCACCATCCTGATCTCCCAATTTAATTTCACCAGGCACCTTTCCTTCTGCCGTATTGGCCAGCGCTTCTTCGGATGTTTGGTAAATTCCAACTTTTTCATAATCATAGAATACGTTGATCGGAGAGCCAATAAACCACTGGTTTCCAACATCGTCAATAGAATTGCCATTTTCATCTTTTAGGGCCAATTCGGTAATTTCCTCTTTTAGGCCAGCAATGTTGAAACCTATGTCCCAATTAAGGCCTTCAGGATTAGTAAGTATATCGGCATTTATATTGAATTCCAAACCTGAGGATGCAGTTGCACCAATATTCTGCAAGATACTTTCATATCCAGAGGTATATGGTAAACTTCTATTTAACAAAATATCGGTGGTTTTAGTGCTGAACCAATCCAATGCACCGCTTATTCTGCCATTTAAGAAACCATAATCGACACCCACGTTAAAGGTTTTGGAGACTTCCCATCCCAAATCGGAATTGGGAATTTCATTAAGCCCAAATCCAAGAGCTGTAGTTTCCCCATAAGCATAGGCAGTACCTTCAAGTCTACCTGCAGTCTGATAAGGATCTACAGAAGTGTTGCCCACTTCCCCATAGGAAGCTCGTAGCTTTAAATCCGACAATGTATTGGAATCACTTAAAAAGTCTTCTTGGGATAATCTCCAACCTGCTGAAAATCCAGGAAAGTAGTTCCATTTGTTGCCTTCAGCCAGTCTTGAGGAACCATCTGCCCTTAACGAACCTTGAAAGAGGTATTTTCCATCTATATCATAATTAACCCTACCCATAAAGGAAGATAGTGTCCATTCCACCAATCCCGAGGTGATATCGCCTTTTACCGATGCAGACCCCATATTGTAAAATTGTTGTGATTCATAGGGGATGTTTGCTACGGCTGTATAGCTATTTTCTTGACGTGATTTTTGGATACTCTGTAATAAGGTAACTTTCAGGTTTTGACTATCCGTAATAGATTTGTTGAAAGTTAATAAGTTTTCCAGCGTATACCCAAAATTGTCATTGTGCTCAATTGAAGCATCTCCTGGGCCTCCGCGGTTATCATTTGTTAAACTGCCCCTAAATTGACCGCGTCTTCTATACCGTATATCGGGACCGAAAGTAGTGGTCCATTTTAATTCTGGGCTGATGTTGATATCTAGATATACCGGTGCGAATATCCTTGTGGTTTTACGCTCATCAATATATGCTCCATCAACCAGTTCGTTCAATGGATTGGTCCTAATACCGTCATTGGTTGGCAAGAACAAAAGATTGCCAGCGTCATCATAAGGTATACCCAAAGGATTAATGGCCAAGGCTTCTCCCATGGTCGCCGAGGATCCCCAATTTTGGATGGAGTTTGAAATGGAGAATGAGATCCCAACTTTAAAAATATCATTTATGCGGTGATCAAGATTTATTCTTCCTGTAAGACGTTCAAAATCCATATTGCTAATGATACCTTGCTCATTGAAATAGCCTAAAGAAGCATTAAAAGTAGTGTTCTCAGAGCCACCGCTCACCCCTAATTGGTGATTGGTCTGCCACCCATTGTTCAACACTAGGTCCAACCAATCTGTGGATCTACCTTCTTCAATGGATTTAAGTTCAACAGGGTCTAGGAAAACAGCCGTATCATCTGGAATGGTTCCATTCCAGGAAGATCTTCTGGATTCTCTTTTCAAATCTGCAAATTCTTCGCCATTCATCATGTCTACCAACCTTGTGGCCGAGGTAGTACCGATATGGCTGCTATAGGTAACCTTTGTTTTTCCTACCCTTCCACGCTTAGTAGAAATTAGGATTACACCGTTGGCACCTCGTGATCCATAAATTGCAGTTGCCGCGGCATCTTTTAATATTTGCATGGATTCAATATCCTGGGGGTTGATATCTGCTACGGATTCGTTTCCACTTATTTGAGGAATACCATCTATAACGTAAAGCGGATCATTGGAAGCCCCAATAGATCTTCTTCCCCGTATTCTAACCGTAGAGTTTTCTCCTGGTCGTCCACCATCGGCTTGGATGTCTACCCCTGCAACCTGTCCTTTAATGGCATCTATACTGCTGGAAGTTGCAATTCTTTCTATGGCGCTAGCATCAACAGAAGAAATTGCTGCAGTTACTTCTCCTTTTTTTTGCGTTCCATAACCAGTAATTATCACCTCGTCCAAGGCTTGGGAATCCTCTTCCAATACTACATTCATACTGGCACCGGAAACGGTCATTCTTTTGGTGCTCATACCAATATATGAGAATTCCAATATCTTGCCGTTTTCAACCGCAATGGTAAAATTACCATCAAAATCGGTAACGGTCCCCTTAATGGTGCCAACAACTACTACGCTAACCCCAGGCAATGGCATGTTATTCGCGTCTGTCACCGTACCGGAAACTTCCTGTTGAACTGCTGTTGGGGGGCCGTTCAACGCCAGGGCTGGACTGAAAGCTGTGAGTAAGGACAAAAAGAAAATCTGAATAAAGATTTTCTTCCAAACAGGAATACCCTGCTGTAAATGAATTGCTTCATTAATCTGTTTTTTCATAATTTGAAGTTTGATGAGTTAATTAAACATAACACGTTAATTTTAACGTGAACGTTAACGAATATAATAATATATTTTATACGTAATAGGATTTTTATAAAAATTTAGTGTTAAAAGTTATAAAAGACCATTTAACACGGTATTTAATTATGGAATCAATATTTATTAACATAAATTAACTTAATATTTTGCGAGGGTGTAAAACCTTGTTTTTTGAGTATAACATATAGTGTTTATGGGACTTGAGTAGGAAATAACAGGTAAGTGTGGTACGATTTTATGTACTCTGACTACCGCAAAAGTTTAAATGGGTAAAGTTTTTTGTACAAAAAGTATTTTAATTTATTGTATAGGAATGCGGTAGTAGGATTGGATATAGAAAAAAATTGTTGCCTACTATAAAAATAAACGGCATAAAAATACAAAGTGGGATGAAAGTAACTATTTGGGATAAATTTCCAAAATCTTTATCTGCTCTTCAATAGCCGATTTAAATTCGGATTTTAGGTTCGCCACCAATTCTGATACGGATTCTACATTGTCTATAGTCGTAACTCCCTGTCCGGCAGACCAAATAGTTTTCCACGCTTTGGCTTCCGTATTGAGCTCTTTCCCAAAATCTATCTTTCTGTCTTTTTTTAAATCTTCCTCTGTAATTCCGGCAGCCTTTAGGCTGGCTCCCAAAAAGTTGGCGTGTACGCCTGATATTGCGGCGGTATAGACCACATCACTGGCCCCGGCCTTGATAATCATTTGTCGATATTCCTCCGAGGCTTTACTTTCTTTAGTGTTTATAAATCTAGTGCCCATATAGGCGAGATCTGCTCCCATTTGCAAGGCCGAGGCAATATCCTGTCCTGTACTGATACAGCCAGAGAGTAAAATGGTTTTGTCGTAGAATTTCTTTATTTCTGCCACTAAGGACATGGGGTTTATGGTGCCGGCGTGGCCTCCCGCACCAGCGGAAACAAGTATTAAGCCGTCTACCCCAGCTTCGGCGGCTTTTTCCGCATGTCTTTTTTTAATGATATCATGAAACACCAGGCCACCATAACTATGTATGGCGTGGACTACCTGGGCTACAGCACCTAAAGAGGTAATTATTAGAGGGACTTTATGCTTTATACAGACTTTTAAATCGGCTTCCAATCTGGGATTGGTAGGGTGAACAATTAGATTCACGCCATAAGGGGCCGCTTTCTTTCCAGTTTCCTCTTCATATTTCTTTAATTCGGTTTTAATCTCTACCAACCAATCCTCAAAACCCTCTGTACTACGCTGATTGAGTGCTGGAAAAGTGCCCACTATCCCATTTTTACAGCATTCAATGACCAATTGTGGGCCAGATATAAGAAACATGGGTGCTGCCACCACGGGTAGTGCTAGTTCTTTTATGAAAGCGGCTTTTTTGCTCATTTGGATTATGGTTTTTAAGAATTGAATATACTTGGATAACCTAAAAGTAAATGACTAAAATATTTAAATTTTTATAAAAAATAGTACATTTGAATTATTATGCATGCATAATAATTCAAATGTACTAAATAAAAAGAATGTATTTAAAAGAATTCGAAATACGATGGAGCGATGTAGATGCCAATCGCCATATGGCCAATTCCGCCTATTTAAATTTTATGAGCCACACAAGGATGTCTTTTTTGCTGGAAATTGGCTTTAACCAAAAGACAATGTCACAGAACAATATTGGTCCCGTGGTGTTCCATGAGCATGTCTATTATTTTAAGGAAGCATTTTTAGGGAAGCCAGTAAAGGTTTCCTTGGAGTTGGTTGGACTTAGTGAGGACGGAATGTTCTTTGAATTTCATCATAATTTTTACGATGGAAATGGAAAGAATTTTGCCCATTGTCAGATTATGGGGGCATGGATAGATTTGAAAACAAGAACCTTGACCGGTTTGGGCAAGGAGTTTCTGGAGGCTTTTAACAAGGTGCCCAAGGGAGACGGATTTAAGGTACTTACCAAAGAGGATACCCGTAAGTTTTCGGTGCGTCCTAAGGACCTGGTCTAACTTTTTTACTTACCAGATACACGCCGATCAATACCAAGACTATTGCCAAAAACTTAACCAAAGTAAGATGGTCCTTGCCGGCTACAATGGCAAATATGATTCCTATCAAGGGTTGCAGGTACATAAAAACACCTACTGTTGAGGCCTTGAGTTGCGTAAGTGCAAAAACATTGAACAAATAGGTCAAAAAGGTAGTTCCAATGACTACAAAAGCGATGGCTCCAAGGGCCTCTGCAGGAAGATGGCTCCATTGTATCTCTGTAAATTCTGAATATGTTATGGGAAGTGTAATGATGAATCCAATTCCAAACATCCATTTCATAAGGGTGAAAGGGTGGTATTTTTCGAGTAGTTTTTTAACTAATATAAGGTACAGCCCATATGAAGTAGCATTTACTATAAATAGCAGGTTTCCCAATGGTATGTTGGTGGCATCCTGTCTAATTTCAGCACCAAATAAAATTAATGCCAGTGCTCCTATCAAGCCCATAAAAACACCAATCCCTCGCTGAAGGGTAATTTTTTCCTTGATAAATAGTGCAGATAATATTACGACAAGGATTGGGGTAACAGTAATGAGTACTGCACTGTTGATTGGGGTGGAAAGGTCCAATCCCTTAAAGAACGAAAGCATATTGATACCCATTCCAAAGAAGGCGCAAACCAATAACCTTCCCCAGTCCCTCCGTTCCAGTTTTTCTTTTGGACCAAAAAAGGAAATGCCCCAGAATAATAGGCTTGCACCTAAAAGCCTAAGGAAAATAAATCCAAAAGGTTTAACATAGGTAGGCATCACCCCCTTGGCAATGGTGTGGTTTATGCCATATATGGTTGTTGCCCCCAAGGCAGCTAGGATAGCAAGGGTTCGTCTACTCACGAATTTATTTTTGCTTTGGCTGCTGCCACAACAGCCTTGCTATTTCCTACAAAAATATCGTTGTCAATAATGATAACCGGGCGTTTTAAAAAGGTATAGTGTTCAAGGATAAGGTCCTTGTAGTCTGCTTCCGTTAGTTTTTGTTCCTTCAGATTTCGCTCTTTATAGAGTCGCGCCCGCTTGCTGAACAAGCTCTCGTAGCTCCCGGACAATTTGGCCATACCTTCCAGTTGGTCCGGTGTAATAGCCTCGGTTTTAATATCCTGAAGTTTAAAATCCTTGGGTGGTTCCAACTCTTTTAAGATCCTTTGGCAGGTATCACAAGTGCTCAAGTGAAATATCTTTTTCATGTATATTTATTATCGCTTTCAGAGGTCACATGAAACCACTTATGATCAAAATAACTATTAAATACCCAGGAAAAGATTATTTTAATCATGTCGGTTTCATTTTGTAAATCTGTTCCTCCATATATTTTCGCCTTGCAAAGAAACCCAATTACATTGAATTGTACTATTTTTAGCGGCAATTGTAAAAAAATAATAACCGAAAAAAATGTCAACTTTGGAAAATGCATTCGATGTTACGCTTCAAAACAGAAAAAGACTTTATAAATTTTTAACCGAGACTCCAAAGGAGATTCTTCTACAGATTCCACATGGCTTCCGCAACAATATTTGGTGGAATATTGCCCATGTGGTAGTTACCCAACAACTTCTGGTGTACAAATTCAGCGGACAACCCATAAGGGTGAGTGAGGCCTTGGTGGAAAAATTTAAAAAGGGAACCATACCTGATGGTACTGCTACAGAAGAGGAGATTAAACAAGTGGCAGATTTATTATTGCCTACTCTTGAATGGATGCAAGAGGACTATGCGAAAGGACTATTTAAAGAGTATACTGAATATACTACTAGCGCCAATGTAACTTTAAGCTCGGTGGATGATGCCATTATTTTCAATGTTTATCATGAAGGCCTTCATCTTGGAGCTATTTTATCCTTGTTAAAAGTTGTATCCTAGGGGCAGCATTTATAATTCTTTCTTGAATTTTAAGTAGGGTTCTAATTCCTTGAATTTCAGGGTTAAAATAATTGGTCCGTCCGCATAGGAGGCAACTTCATACTGTTCGTAGAACAATTGTAGGCCTTCTTGGGTAAACCCAATATTTTCCGGAAGGTAAAATTTATCGTCCTCAAACATAAAACCGGTGGCATTAATTGAGCCGTTTACTGGAATTTTTTCTTGGTCCCTAAATTTGCCTTCTGCAAAACTTTGAAATTCCAATGGGTCTTTAAATAATTCCATGGTTTCCATTTCCAACACTTTTGCCTTATCAAAATTTAAAAATCGGGTAGAGGAAAAACCGTGTGCCCCACCGGTAAAGGAATAGGCATTGACCTGAATGGTCAGTATATTTTTATCCTCATAGGTTACTTTGCCTTCAATATCGGCTTCCCAACCAACTGGCTCATCGGGATACATTTTTTTTAATTCCAAATATCCGTTCTTAAAGGATTGGATGGCTTCCTCTATGTTGGTAGCTTCTATTTCATCATCGTAAATAAGTAAGGATATCACCTCTTCCTTCACTGAATTGTTTATGATGTTGCTTATAGGTTTGTCGTCCAGGGCTCTAGGGATGTGGATGGTTACCTTTGGACAATTGTTACAATCTTCTGTTATAAAATTGAGGGGCTCAAAAGTGAGCCGATCATCCTTTTCACAATTCCACAATAATAAAACGATCAAAAAATAGGCGAATCTAATCTTCATAAAAGCAATTACTTAAGATAGGTGCAAAGCTACAATATCATTGTATTCCCAAAAAGATAAAGGTACATTTGTGTATAGAAATTTAGATATGGGTAAAAAACAATTAAAATTCAATAGCAGGACAATTCATGGAGGACAGTCACCCGACGAGGCATATGGTGCGGTTATGCCCCCCATCTATCAGACATCTACATACGCCCAAAGCACTCCGGGCGGCCATAAGGGATATGAATATTCCAGAAGTGCCAACCCAACTAGGACAGCATTGGAGAATTCCTTGGCCAGTATTGAGAATGGGAATTATGGTTTGGCATTTGGTAGTGGATTGGCGGCCATTGATGCGGTTATTAAATTATTGGGTCCTGGGGATGAGGTTATTTCCACCAGTGACCTGTATGGGGGTAGTTATCGGATTTTCAAGAAAATTTTTGAAAAGTTCGGTATCGTTTTCCATTTTGTTGAGATGCAGGATACTGCAGAAATAGCAAAACATATTAGTGCAAAAATAAAGCTTATTTGGGTGGAGACCCCCACCAATCCAATGATGAATATTATTGATATTAAGTTGGTTTCCCAATTGGCAAGAAAACATAAGATCCTGCTTGCTGTGGACAACACTTTTGCGACGCCTTATCTGCAGCTGCCTATGGATTTGGGGGCCGACATTGTAATGCACTCCGCCACGAAATACCTTGGGGGACATAGCGATGTTGTCCTGGGGGCATTGGTGGTCAAGGATAAGGAACTGGCAGACCAATTGTATTTTATTCAAAATGCAAGTGGTGCGGTGTGCGGACCAATGGATAGCTTTTTGGTGCTTAGGGGAATAAAAACCTTGCACGTAAGGATGCAAAGACACTGCGAAAATGGGAGAGCGGTGGCGGAATATTTGGCAAATCATCCAAAAATTGAAAAAGTATTTTGGCCAGGTTTTCCGGATCACCCCAATCATAAAGTGGCAAAAAGTCAAATGAAAGATTTTGGGGGAATGATTTCCTTTGTTCCAAAAGGGGGCAATTACCAAGATGCCATTAAAATCGTTGAAAAACTACAGCTGTTTACCCTAGCAGAATCCTTGGGCGGGGTGGAGAGTTTGGCAGGGCATCCGGCCAGCATGACCCATGCCAGTATTCCGAAAGAGGAAAGGGAAAAAAGTGGTGTTGTAGATGCCTTGATTAGACTAAGTGTGGGCATAGAGGATAAGGAAGATTTAATTGAGGACTTACGCCAAGCTATAGAATAAATATGTTATCAAATTTTGAAAATAATAGGGTTTACATTATAGAAATAATATAATTTTGCCCTTAAACTCAATATTTATCAACAATTAGCAATAAATCAGATTTTATGGAAGACAAGATAAATGCTTTTATGGATGAGGTAAAAGGGCGTAATAGCCATGAGCCGGAATTCATTCAAGCAGTGCAAGAAGTTGCCGAAACCGTTATTCCCTACATTAGTAATCATGAAATTTACAATGGAAAGAATATATTATTAAGAATGGTAGAGCCCGAAAGGTTAATTTCCTTTAGGGTTTCTTGGGTGGATGACGATGGTGAAATACATGTAAATAGAGGTTATAGGATCCAAATGAATTCTGCCATTGGTCCTTATAAAGGCGGGCTTAGGTTTCATCCTACTGTAAATGCAAGCGTCCTAAAGTTCCTGGCCTTTGAACAGGTTTTTAAAAATAGCCTTACAACCCTGCCTATGGGAGGAGGAAAAGGAGGATCGGATTTTGATCCAAAAGGAAAATCGGACGATGAGGTAATGCGTTTTTGCCATGCGTTTATGACGGAGCTTTGTAGGCACATTGGTCCCAATACGGACGTGCCTGCAGGTGATATAGGTGTCGGCGCAAGGGAAATTGGGTTCCTGTTCGGAATGTATAAAAAGATCAGAAATGAGTTTACAGGGGTTTTAACCGGGAAGGGTCTTTCTTGGGGCGGGTCTAAAATTCGACCTGAGGCTACAGGGTATGGTACCGTTTATTTTGCCCAAAGTATGTTGCAATCCAAAAAGGAAGATGTTAAGGGTAAAACCGTGGTAATCTCCGGATCTGGAAACGTAGCGCAATATGCTGCTGAAAAAGTGATTCAATTAGGGGGCAAGGTAGTTACCCTTTCAGATTCTGGCGGCTATATTTATGACAAGGATGGTATTGATGAGGAAAAACTGGCCTTCGTTATGGATATTAAAAACAAAAACCGCGGAAGAATATCCGATTATCTGAATAAGTATACATCCGCAGAATTCCATAAAGGAAAGACACCATGGGAGGTGCCATGCGCAATAGCCTTGCCATGTGCAACCCAAAATGAGCTGGACGGGAAGGATGCAGAGACCTTGCTGAAAAATGGATGTATCTGTGTGGCCGAAGGAGCGAATATGCCATCGACCCCTGAAGCAATACATGCCTTTCATGAAGCTAAAATACTATTTGCCCCAGGAAAGGCGTCCAATGCAGGTGGGGTGGCCACCTCAGGTTTGGAAATGTCACAGAACTCATTGCGCATTAGTTGGACGCGTGAAGAGGTAGATGAACGTCTACAAAAAATAATGAAGGATATTCATGATTCCTGTATAGAATATGGAAAGGACGACGATGGCTATTGTAACTACGTAAAAGGAGCAAATATTGCCGGGTTCGTAAAAGTTGCCGACGCTATGTTGGCGCAGGGAGTGATATAAGTTTTAATAAGTCGATATTAAGTCGAGCTATTTTAATTATGAGCAATTTTCAAGACCCTTAAGGTTTTCATGACCTTAAGGGTCTCTTTGTGTTATCTTTGCTCCCAGATATATTTGTAATGCAGGTTGCTACCAAAGGAATTGTTTTAACGTCTATTAAATATGGGGATACCAGTTTAATTGTCAGGATATTTACTCTTTCGGATGGAATAAAATCCTATCTGTTGAGAGGGATTCTGGCTTCAAAAAAAGGGAAGTTAAAAACAGCATACTTTCAACCCTTGCTTCAATTGGATCTGATTGCCTCCCATAAGAACAAGGGAACCTTGGAAAGCATTACCGAAGCCAAGGTAAGTTATCATTATCAGTCGCTGCACACGGATATTGCCAAGAATGCCCTAGCATTTTTTTTGGCAGAAATGTTAAACAATAGTATTCACGAGGAAGAGGCCAATGACAGTCTGTTCAACTTTATTGAAGCGGCTCTGCAGTGGTTGGATGCCCATGATGAATTTGCTAATTTTCATCTCTATTTTTTGCTATCATTGACCAAGTATTTTGGTTTTTACCCGGACACCAATAATATGGATTATTTGTGCTTTGACCTGTTGGAGGGGGAGTTCATAAAATCGCCATCGTTAAATCCAATCTTGGAAGGGGAGAATTTAAAACACTTTAAAGAGCTTTTGGGCATAAATTTTGATGCACTACATAGTATTAAACTAAACAAAAAGAACCGTCAGGAGCTCTTGAAAAATCTTGTCCTTTATTTTGAATTACATTTGCAGGGATTTAGAAAACCGAAATCATTGGCCGTGTTAAATGAAGTTTTTAGCTGATATGCAAAAGATAGTTTTCATAGTTGTCCTCCTAATAGTTAATGGTGCATTGGGGCAGGAAATTGTTATTTTGGACGAGGAAGACCATCAGCCGATTCCCAATGTGATTGTTTATAATTGGGATAAATCCAGAACGGCCCTTTCCGATTTTGACGGCAAATGCGACCTTTCCAAATTTGATCTGGGCGAACGGATCACCTTCACGCATATAGGCTACCAAAACTATAGAAGTACCAAGTCCCATGTGCTTAAAAAGGAAAAGCTCTATATGACATTGATTGCGGAGCAGTTGGATGAGGTGGTGATGTCTATCTCCAAATGGGAACAGCAGAAAAAGGACATTCCTCAGAAAATATCGCTGATGAATGCCAAAACCATAGAATTTACGGCCTCCCAAACCTCGGCAGATCTCCTTCAGAATAGCGGAAAAGTATTTGTCCAGAAAAGTCAGCTAGGGGGCGGTAGTCCAATGATAAGGGGTTTTGCAACCAATAGATTGTTGCTTTCCGTAGACGGTGTTCGTATGAACAATGCCATTTTTAGGGGGGGCAACATTCAAAATGTGATTTCAATAGATCCCTTTACCATTAAAAGTACCGAGGTGATTTTTGGTCCTGGATCTGTAATTTATGGTTCTGATGCTATTGGAGGGGTCATGAATTTCTATACCAACAATCCCCAATTCTCAAAGACCGATAGTTTGCAGTTCTCCGGGAAATCAAATTATAGGTATTCTTCGGCCAATAACGAAAATACCTTTCATGTGGATTTCAATTTGGGCAAAAGGGAATGGGCGTTTTTGAGCAGCCTTACCTATAACAACTTTGGAGATCTTAAAATGGGGTCCCATGGACCTTCTTCCTATTTGAGGAACAATTACGTAGTTACCGAAAATGGTCAGGATGAACTTAGGGAAAATGAGAACGCCAAAAAGCAGGTGCCCTCAGGGTATGATCAAATTAATATAATGCAAAAAGTGCTCTTCAGGCCCAATAGCAATTGGAATATCAATCTAAGCGCATATTATTCCGAAACTTCCGATTATTCCAGATATGATAGACTTATTAGACCGTCCAAGGACGGGCTTGGCCTACGTTCCGCGGAATGGTTCTACGGTCCACAGAAATGGTTTATGGGAAACCTGCAATTCTATAAAAACGGCAAAGGAAAGTTTTATGATGGACTAAAAATAACAACTGCCTATCAAAATTTTGGGGAAAGTAGGAACGACAGGAATTATGGGGATGCTATAAGGTATAGGACCAAGGAGAATGTAGATGCTATTTCTGCGAACGTGGATTTTGAAAATAAGCGTATTGGAAATCTTAGGCTTTACTATGGTGGGGAATACATATTTAATAAAATAGGGTCTACAGGAAATGAGTTTAATATAGAGACTATGGCCACCTCGCCTAGTGCATCCAGGTATCCGGACAATTCTACCTGGCAAACACTCGCCGGCTATATTAGTGGTGAGCTAAAGGCCAAGCCTAACTTTACATTTCTATCCGGGCTCAGATATAGCCATGTTTGGATAGATGCAATTTTTGACCAAACTTTTTATTCTTTTCCCTTTATTGATGCCGATCTTAGTACTGGCGCCTTAACCGGAAGCTTGGGATTTAGTTGGTTTCCAAAAGCGGATTTACAGGTTACCTTTAATGGATCCACCGGATTTAGGGCCCCGAATATAGATGATGTAGGTAAGATATTTGATTCAGAGCCTGGGTCTGTGGTAGTTCCCAATCCAGATTTGGAGCCGGAGTATGCCTATAATTTGGAGGTTGGGATCCAGAAAAATTTTAATGATAGATGGATGTTAAAGGGAGCCTCCTTCTATACTTATTTGGTAGATGCCCTTGTCCGACGGGACTTTCAATTTAATGGGAACAGCGAAATAGTTTACAACGGGGAATTACATAATGTCCAGGCAATACAGAATGCGGCAAAGGCCTATGTTTACGGTTTCGAATTTGGTTTGGATGCCTTTCTGACCGAAAGCCTATCTGTGAACGCCAACCTTACCCTTACCGAGGGGATTGAGGAAGAGCAGGATGGTACCGACACCCCAGGAAGACATGTGGCCCCAACTTTTGGCGATTTTCATATAGTTTGGAAGAATCAAAAATTAAAAACCGATCTCTTTGCCAACTTTAACGGGGAAATAAGTTATTCGGATATGTCTATGTCCGAAAAAACAAAGGACTATATATATGCAGTAGATGCGGACGGCAATCCTTACTCCCCATCTTGGTATACCTTAAATTTTAGATCACAATACCAATTCTCCAACGCCTTTAAATTCACTGCAAATTTGGAAAATATTACGGATCAAAGGTATCGTTCCTATTCCTCCGGAATCGTGGCACCGGGAATTAATTTAATTTTGGGTGTGGGCTATACGTTTTAAAAAAAAAAGTCCGGTATTTGTATACCGGACTTTTTTTTAATGAAAATAGGGAAAACTATTCCTGTATTTTCTCTTTGGCCTCCTTGGCAGCGGCCTTCGTCTTGTCTGCAGCCTTGGTGGCGGCATCTTTTACCTCGTCACCTACCTCCTTGGCAACAGCTTTGGTCTTGTCTACTGCATCGGTGGCGGCGCCCTTAATATCCTCTCCTGCTTCTTTGGCAGCATCACCGGCCTTATTCATGGCCTCGTTGCCCGCCTCTTTCATATCATCTCCCATTTCTTTTGCATCTTCCATGGCTTCTGAGGCAGCACCTTTTACCTCTTCCCCAACTTTTTTCATATCCTCCCCAACTTCTTTTAATGCTTCATTTGTTTCTTCCATGGCATCCTTGGCCTTATCCTTCGTTTCTCTACACGATACAAATGAAATGCTCAAGGCAATCATCAAAATTGAACTTAAAATTACTTTTTTCATTTTGTTAGTTTTTGAAATTAAATTGAATGTGATACAGATATATACGTAAGTCTTGGGGATTTAGACCATATTTCTTGTTCTAAGACCAAGAAAATTGTAAGAAAATTAATCGTTTAGGTTTCTGTAAATCAGGTTTCTAGACAAGAATTCATTTTTCAGGGGGATTTTTTAGGTAGGGGAAGACTGGTCTTGATTGTTATATAGGCAAATGTTTAAAACTAAATTATTATGAAGAATTATTTAAAGATTTCAGGGTTAGCTTTAATAGCGTTAGTTGGGATGATGTCATGTAATAAAGATGATGATTCTGCCATGGAGGGGGAATCGTATAATACATCTTTTGAAGTTACGGATGCACCTATAGATAACGCCGAAGTAGAGGCAGTTTTTGTTACCATTACCAATGTTTCCGTAGATGGAAAGTCTTTGGAAGGTTTTAACGCAACAACTATAAACTTAGCGGCTTTGGTCAATGGCAAAACAGAGGCTTTGGGAAACCTGGATTTGCAGGCTAAATCATATTCCAGTATCGTTTTTGAATTGGATTTTGATAAGGATGTGAATGGTGATGCTCCTGGTTGTTACGTGGAAAAGGCCAACGGTGAAAAAGATGCTTTGGTTGCCTCATCCAACAAAATCACCATAAACAATACCTTTGAGGTACTGGCTAATGCCACTAATGTAATCGTGGTAGATTTCGACCTTAGAAAAACTATCAAGAAAGAGAAGGATGGATTGTCCAATGATTTCAATTTTGTTACCATGGCAGAGCTTACTGCAGGAATAAGAACGGTTAATGCAGAATTGACCGGAAAAATTTCAGGGAGTGCCAATGATGCCAACAATACATCGGACAAGATTATTGTCTATGCCTATGAAAAAGGGACTTTCAATGCCGATGTTGAAACGCAGGGAAAAGGGGAGAGCGAAGTTACCTTTGCCAATGCCGTAACCAGTGCGGAAGTAAAAAACTTAAGTGGATCATATAGTCTGGATTTCTTGGAGGAAGGGGAATACGAATTAATTTTTGCATCCTATAAGGAAGATGTCAATAATGAGTTCTACTTCAACGCTTTGTTGAATGTAGAGTCGACCACAGGGCTTAATTTAGGGGCTATAGAGGTAAGCTCGGCCATCCAAATAAGCGCAAATGTTACCGTAACCGGGACAAAATAATTTCAACAACGTACAAAAATTTTAAAAAGCTCCTTTTCTAAGGGGCTTTTTGCTTTTAACAGAATCATTTTACACTAAAAATCATTAGTTTTGCAAACTTAAAATGTAGCATTAGAAGCTGTTATTATGAAGTTTGCAGAATACAAGGGTTTAGATTTACCGAAAGTCGCTGAGGAGGTATTGCACTATTGGAAGGAGAACAATGTTTTTGAGAAAAGTGTAAGCAGTAGGGAAGGCAAAGATAGTTTTGTTTTTTATGAAGGACCGCCTTCTGCAAACGGATTGCCTGGCATTCACCATGTAATGGCCAGGACCATTAAGGATATTTTTCCACGCTATAAGACCATGAAAGGGTTTCAGGTAAAGCGCAAGGCCGGGTGGGATACCCACGGACTTCCAATTGAATTGGGAGTGGAGAAGGAATTGGGAATCACCAAGGAAGACATTGGCACCAAAATATCCGTTGAAGAATACAATGCAGCCTGTAAGAAGGCGGTTATGCGGTATACCGATGTATGGAATTCCATGACCGAAAGAGTAGGATATTGGGTAGATATGGAGGACCCATATATTACCTACAAATCCAAATATATGGAATCTGTTTGGTGGTTGCTTAAACAGATTTACGACAAAGGACTTATTTATAAGGGATATACCATACAACCTTATTCGCCAAAAGCGGGAACGGGTTTAAGTTCCCATGAGTTAAATCAGCCAGGGACTTATCAAGATGTTACGGACACAACCGTTGTGGCACAATTTAAAGCGGATAAAGCTACCTTGCCACAGAATTTTAAGGATGTTAAGGGAGATGTATTCTTTTTGGCATGGACGACCACGCCATGGACCTTGCCATCCAATACGGCATTGACCGTAGGTCCTAAGATTGATTATGTTGTTGTGAAAACCTTCAATCAATATACCTTTGAACCCATGCATGTTGTCTTGGCCAAATCTTTGGTAGGAAAGCAATTTAGCGGTAAATTTTTTGAAGCAGAAGACGATGCCGACTTTGAGAAATACACATCAACAGATAAGAAAATACCCTATCAAATTGTAGAAAGTGCCAAAGGGTTGGAACTTGTTGGAATAAAATATGAGCAACTGTTGGACTATGCACTGCCTTACCAAAATCCAGAGAATGCCTTTAGGGTAATCGCAGGTGATTTTGTTACCACAGAAGATGGTACGGGTATTGTACATACGGCGCCAACTTTTGGGGCAGATGATGCCTTGGTAGCAAAATTGGCGGAACCGGAAGTACCGCCTATGTTGGTTTTGGATGAAAATAACAATCCAGTTCCCTTAGTGGATCTTCAGGGTAGATTTAGACCCGAAATGGGAGAATATGCCGGTAAATATGTTAAAAAAGAGTACTATGACGATGGTGAGGCTCCAGAGCGGTCGGTAGATGTAGAGATCGCCATCAAACTAAAAGAAGAAAACAGGGCCTTTAAGGTGGAAAAATACGTTCACAGCTATCCCAACTGCTGGCGTACGGATAAGCCTATCCTATATTATCCCTTGGATTCATGGTTTATAAAGGTTACTGATATCAAGGATAGGATGTTTGATCTAAACCAAACCATTAATTGGAAACCTAAGGCTACAGGAGAAGGAAGATTTGGCAATTGGCTGGCCAATGCCAATGATTGGAACCTGTCCCGTTCCCGTTATTGGGGTATTCCCTTACCCATTTGGCGTACCGAAGATGGCAAGGAAGAATTGATGATAGGTTCTGTGGCCGAACTTAAGTTAGAAATGCAAAAAGCCTTAAAAGCAGGAATTCTTGAAAAGGATATTTTTGAGGATTTTGTTGTAAGTGATATGAGCGAGGCCAATTATGATAAAATAGACCTTCATAAGAATATTGTAGATCAAATAATTTTGGTGTCGGCTTCTGGAAAACCAATGAGGCGGGAAAGCGACCTTATAGATGTTTGGTTCGATAGTGGTTCTATGCCCTATGCACAATGGCATTACCCATTTGAGAATAAGGACTTAATAGATGAAGGAAAGACTTTTCCGGCCGATTTCATAGCCGAAGGAGTTGATCAGACCCGTGGTTGGTTTTACACCTTGCATGCCATAGCTACTATGGTATTCGATTCTGTGGCTTATAAAAATGTTGTTTCCAATGGCCTGGTATTGGATAAGGAAGGTAAGAAAATGTCCAAGCGTTTGGGCAATGCTGTAGATCCTTTTGAAACCATGGATGAATTTGGGGCCGATGCCACTAGATGGTATATGATATCCAATGCAAATCCATGGGATAATTTAAAGTTCGATGTAGAGGGTATCGCAGAGGTAAAACGTAAGTTTTTTGGAACTTTGTACAACACCTACTCATTTTTTGCGCTGTACACCAACATAGATGGATTTAACTATAGCGAAGAGGATATTCCCCTAAATGAAAGACCGGAAATAGACCAATGGATTTTATCGGAATTGCATTCCCTGATCAAAACTGTGGACGAGGCCTATGAAGATTACGAACCCACCAAGGCAACTAGGGCCATATCGGACTACGTACAGGAAAATCTTAGCAATTGGTATGTGCGTTTAAGTAGAAGGCGTTTTTGGAAAGGGGACTATCAAAAAGATAAAATATCGGCTTACCAAACCCTGTATACCTGTTTAACCACTGTGGCAAAACTATCAGCACCGGTGGCACCATTTTATATGGATAGGTTATACAAAGATTTAACCATTACGACACAGAAAGAGCCTTTTGAAAGTGTACATTTGGCCGATTTTCCTAAATATGATGCCTCAATGGTGAATAAGGAATTGGAAAGTAAAATGGCAAAGGCGCAGACCATATCATCCTTGGTCCTGTCCATTCGTCAGAAAGAGAAGATCAAAGTACGCCAACCATTGCAAAAGATAATGATTCCGGTATTGGATAATAAACAAAGGCTGGAGATCGAGGCTGTTGCAGATTTGATAAAGTCCGAGGTGAATGTGAAAGAGATAGAATTGTTGGATGACGCTTCTGGAATTTTGGTTAAACAAATTAAGCCAAACTTTAAAACCTTGGGGCCTAAGTTTGGGAAGGATATGAAGTTGATTGCCAGTGCCGTAGCGCAATTGAATCAGGATGATATCCAAAAAATTGAACAGGAAGGCGAAATTTTGCTGCATTTTGATAATAAAAGTATTACTTTACAGTTACAGGATGTAGAAATTTCCTCCCAAGATATAGAAGGTTGGTTGGTAGCAAGTTCAGGCCCAATAACGGTGGCCTTGGATATATCTATCAATGAGGACCTTAGAAAGGAAGGTATTGCTAGGGAACTAGTCAATAGAATTCAGAACCTTAGAAAGGAATCGGGTTTTGAAGTGACAGATAAAATAGATATTAAATTATTGAAAAATGGATTTGTCCAGGATGCGGTAGAAAGTAATATGGCATATATTAAGACCGAAACCTTGGCAGCAGAACTTAATTTTGAAGAAAGCATGGACAATGGAATAGAAGTGGCTTTCGACGAAGTTAATACCAGATTGTTTATAGTAAAACACTAAGATTATGGCCGAAGAATTAAAAGTAAGGTACGCGGATAAGGATTTAAACGAGTTTAAAGTTCTGATCGAAGAAAAAATTGAAAAAGCAAAAAGTCACTTGGAACTTTTAAAGAGTTCCTATATGAATGATGGCAATAATGGAACTGATGATACATCGCCAACATTCAAGGCTTTTGAAGAAGGCTCCGAAACAATGAGCAAGGAAGCAAATACCCAATTGGCCATTCGTCAGGAGAAATTTATAAGGGATTTAAAGAACGCCTTGTTGCGTATAGAGAACAAAACCTATGGCATTTGCCGGGTTACAGGAAAGCTGATCAGCAAAGAGCGACTTAAGCTAGTACCGCACGCAACGCTGAGTATAGAAGCGAAAAATATGCAATCCTAAAATTAAAAACGCCTTTAAGGGCGTTTTTTTATTGTATGAGACTAGTTGCCGTTGTTATCTTTCTAATGGGTAGTTGTATTTTACACGCCCAAAAAAAAGTCGTCAAAACCATTGAAAATCCCAACGTATCTTTTGTTCAGATAGATGGCAAGAATTGTTTTTCCCTTGCTTTGGAAACTGTGGATATTCCAAACATAACCGTTGAGGCTTCAATAGACGGTGAGTATTTACAGGATTTATTGGTAAATGTAAAACAGGAGGGGGCAACCGTATTGGTCAGTGCCGGTTTTCAGCCCAATTTTGTTTTTCCAAACGATAAATTAAGTGCCCATAAGGTTATTTCCATTTCCTTAAAGATTTCAATCCCCAAGTACCTTGATGTTAACGTATACGGTACCAGCACCAATGTGGGCGTTACGGGGCATTATGCCAACCTAAAAATTAGTTTGTCCGATGGCAAATGCACTTTAAAAGAAACGGGGGAAAATGTGGATGTTCATACCCAAAGTGGAAATATTGAGCTAATTACAAAAAACGCCCAAATTATGGCTTCCACAAAATATGGCAAGATTAAACGCGAAGCGATTGCCTCTGGAGATGACCATTTTACGCTGAATTCCGTAACCGGAAATATCAGCATAAGGAAAACCGAATAATATGTTTATTTTTGCCGAATCTATTTTTTAAGTAATGAGTTTAAAAAAATCCTTAGTAATCATAATAGCAATTCTTGCTATAGACCAGATAAGCAAAGTATATATTAAGACAAACTTTGTTTTAGGCGAGTCGGTAGATGTCTTTAGTTGGTTCAAGATTTTGTTTATAGAAAACGAAGGTGCTGCTTGGGGAACCAAACTAAGTGATTTACTGCCCATATCCGATGAAGTAGGAAAACTGATACTTACCATATTTCGCTTGTTTGCCATTGTTGGGATAGGATATTGGTTGTTCGATACCATAAAAAAGAATTCTTCCAAAACCTTGATACTGGCGGTATCCCTAATATTTGCAGGCGCACTCGGAAACATATTGGATTCCGTTTTTTACGGTATGATTTTTAACGATAGCTATTCTCAAGTAGCCACAGCATTTTCTTCTGAGCCTTATGGCAGTATATTTCACGGCAAGGTGGTAGATATGCTCTACTTTCCTATGATAGATTCCGTATGGCCAGATTGGGTACCTATGGTTGGGGGAAATAATTTTCGTTTTTTCGAACCCGTTTTTAATATAGCGGATACCGCAATTAGTACAGGTGTAGGTATACTAATTGTATTTAATAAAAGAGCTTTTGGAGAAAGTTCAGAAGAAGTTAAAACGAATAAATCCGATCAGGAGTAACGCAAAAGTTCAAAGGAACGTCGTGCGTATCTATATCCTCAATTTTTTCTTCTGCCTTAAATAGCGAGAGTCCCACCTTAACAACATCGGGTCTGCACTTGTTCAGTAGCACATCATAAAACCCTTTGCCATAACCAACTCTGTGACCTTCTTTGTCAAAAGCCATTAACGGAAGAAAGACAACATCTATTTTTTCAGGTGGCACTTCAATCCCATCTACCGGTTCAGGGATGTTCCAGCGATTTTTTTTTATGGGCGTACTATCGGTAAGTAAATAATTGATAAGATTTCGGCTATCCAACATTTTCGGAAGTAGGATGTTTTTGTCCTTGCCCTGTAGAATGGACATAATAAAACTAGTGTCGACTTCCTTTTTCTCGGTTATGGAAAGGAATAGATGATAATAGGAATAATTCCAAATGGGTAATTGAAGCAGCCGGTTGGCTATCAGTAAGCTTGAATCTGATATTGATTGTGAAGTAAGATTTTCTCGGCGTTCGGAGTAGATTAAACGCAAATCTTTTTTCAACATAGGGGTTGGTTAAACTCGGGGCTTTTGGGGGCAGGGTTTAATTGGGAAATAGGAAAACTATTCCTTGGAGGCCACTGCGTAATATATTTTGAAAAAAAGCATAAGAATTAAATATGTGCCCAAGGTTATTATATAGTTGTCCATGCGTTAAATAATTTTGATTTTTTAAATATAATTAAAAAAATATGAAATGCTCCATAAAGGGTATCGTTTTATCGATGAAATGCATCATTTTTAACAAATATTTGGGATTTTGAATTATTTGTTAATTGAATTTTATCATTAAAATACCGTAAAAAGCTGTTTGTCAGTATATTATAAAATAGTGTACGATAACGTTAATTTTTGGCAACTGTGCATTTAATCGATAATTTTTTTTGATTTATCGAATTTTATTGGATTGGATGTTAAATTTAGACTAGGAGAAGTCCTACTTTTTGCTAGAGGAATACAATTATTAAAATGGAAGGTTTCCAAAATTTCACTTTAGGATCTTAGCATCAGAGTTAAAAAACTAGAATCTTTGTGTCCTTTGGTAAAAACACTGTAATTTTCATATTTAAAGAAAAAATTTATCTCAATACATGTCCCATATATCTATAGAAGTACAGTTAAGTTCGCTTCCTACCAATCCCGGGGTATATCAGTTTTATGATTTAGAGGACAAGATTTTATATGTTGGCAAGGCTAAAAATCTAAAAAAAAGGGTTAGCTCCTATTTTAATAAAACGCACGAGCAAGGAAAAACCCGTGTTCTGGTGAAGAAAATTAGGAGTATTAGGCACATAGTGGTGCCTACCGAGTCTGATGCTCTGCTCTTGGAGAATAATCTAATTAAAAAATACCGTCCTAGGTACAATGTTTTACTTAAGGATGATAAGACATTTCCATGGATTTGTATAAAAAATGAAAAGTTCCCGAGAATCTTTCCTACCAGGAAATTTATCAAGGATGGGTCGGAGTATTTTGGACCCTATACGAGCATGAAGACCATTCATACCTTATTGGACCTGATTAAAAGTGTCTACCCTCTGCGTACCTGTAACTATGATCTTGCACAAGATAAAGTGGCTGCCGGGAAATACAAGGTTTGCTTGGAGTACCATTTGGGAAATTGTAAAGGTCCTTGTGAAGGGTATCAATCGGAGGAGGAATATAATCGGCAAATCCAGGAGATCAGGGAAATTATAAAAGGTAATTTTAAATCCTCCCTCCACTATTTTAAAAGTCGCATGAAATTGCTGGCCCAGGAGATGAAGTTTGAAGAGGCACAGCTTATAAAGGATAAGATAGAGGTTCTTGAAAACTATCAGGTAAAGACCACCATTGTAAATCCTAAGATCAATAATGTGGATGTGTTCACCATTATTTCCGATGAGGTTTTTGCTTATGTTAATTTCCTGCAATTGTCCCACGGCTCCATTATACGGTCCCATACCCTGGAAATTAAGAAGAAATTGGATGAAACGGATGAGGATTTACTCCAATTGGCGATAATTGAAATTAGGCAACGCTTCAATTCCCATTCAACGGAGATTTACGTTCCATTTGAGGTTACCTTGGAGTCGCACCTAAAGGTGGTAGTGCCTAAATTGGGAGATAAAAAAAAGATATTGGAGCTATCGGAACGCAACGCCAAATTCTTTAGACAGGATAGGTTTAAACAAATAAAGATTATTGATCCGGATAGGCATACCAATAGGGTAATGGGACAAATGAAAAAGGACTTGCGACTTTCCATGGAACCGAGGCATATAGAGTGTTTTGATAATTCCAACATCCAAGGCAGTAACCCTGTGGCGGCCTGTGTGGTATTTAAGGATGGAAAACCTTCAAAAAAGGAATACCGTCATTACAATATTAAGACTGTTGAAGGTCCGGATGACTTTGCCTCCATGGAGGAAGTGGTTTTTAGACGTTATAAGAGACTTTTGGAAGAAGGACAGTCGTTGCCACAACTTATTGTTATTGATGGAGGCAAGGGCCAGCTGTCATCTGCTCTTAAAAGTTTGGATGCCCTTGGGTTAAGAAGGAAAATAGCCATTATAGGTATCGCCAAAAGATTAGAGGAAATTTACTTTCCGGAAGATCCTATTCCTTTATATTTGGATAAAAAGTCCGAATCGTTGAAGATAATTCAACAATTGCGAAATGAAGCCCATAGATTTGGGATAACTTTTCATAGAAACAAGAGAAGTAAGGCGGCCATTAATTCGGAATTGGAAAGTATAGATGGGATAGGGAGTAAAACTGTGGAAGAGTTATTGAAAAACTATAAATCCGTAAAAAGGATAAAAGAGGCCAGTTTAGAGAATTTGGCCCAAACCATTGGAATGTCCAAAGCCAAGAAAATATATGAAACCTTTCATTAAACCATTGTATTAACTTTATGCTAAAGTCGCTACTTATATATTGTATATTAATTATTCCGCAACTGATCCTTTCCCAGGAACGGGTAGAAAATAAGGATATAAAAGTTGGGCTGGTCTTAAGTGGGGGCGGTGCTAAAGGGTTGGCACATATTGGTGCCCTAAAGGTAATTGAAGAGGCCGGGGTAAAAATAGACTATGTAACCGGAACCAGTATGGGTGCTATTGTTGGGGCGCTCTACGCTTCGGGATATACTGCAAAAGAATTGGATTCTATTTTTAAAAATACGGATTTCGAGTCATTGATTCAGGATAACGTGCCCAGAAGCGCCAAAACATTTTATGAGAAGGAAGATTCGGAAAGATATGCCCTAACACTTCCGTTCAACAAATTTAAAATTTCCATTCCCCAGGCCATATCGGGCGGGCAAAGTATTTACAACGAGTTTGTTAGGTTGCTGTACCATGTTAAGGATATAGATGATTTTAGTAAACTTCCAATCCCTTTTTTATGTGTTGCTACAGATGTGGAAACCGGGGATCAGATATTATTGGATAAAGGCTATTTGCCCGAGGCAATTTTAGCTAGTGGCACATTTCCTTCACTTTTTAGACCCGTAGAGATCAATGGAAGAGTGTTGATTGACGGGGGTGTGGTAAATAACTATCCCATAGGCGAATTGAAGAAGATGGGCGCCGATGTGGTAATTGGGGTGGATGTACAGCATGGGCTGTCCGATAGAGAATCTTTGTTGAGTGCTACGGAAATACTGCTGCAGATCAACAATTACAGAACGGTTAGGGATATGCAAAAGAAATCGGCCCAAACCGATATTTATATCACCCCGGATATCAAGGATTACTCGGTGATAGATTTTGACATGGGAAAAGTAATAATAGATAGGGGCGAGGAAGCGGCTAGATTGCATATGGAGGAATTGTTGAAAATTGCCAAGACCCCCAATCTTAAGAGGCAAAAGATAATAGCTGCCGGGATAAAGGATACCCTGTTTGTAAATGAATTGACAATCCAAGGGAATTATAATTATTCCAGGGCCTACATCAAGGGGAAATTAAGATTTAACGTAGATGACAAAATAACCTTTAAAAAATTGCAGCAGGGAATCAACAATTTGTCCGCTACCGGAAACTTTAGGGCTATTAAATACGAATTGCTCAATAATGGCGAAGGGGTGGAGCTGCTGTTGAACGTTAAGGAGAATCCTGATAAAATGTTCATTCGCCTAGGGGTTCATTTTGATGACCTTTACAAAAGTGCGGGAATCGTAAATCTTACAAGGAAGAATGTTTTAATGGATGATGATGTAGCCTCGGTAGATTTTGTCATTGGGGATAATCTAAGATACAATTTGGAATATTATGTGGACAAGGGCTTTTATTGGAGTTTTGGGATAAATTCCAGGTTCGACGATTTTAATAAAGAAATAAATTTTGATCTGATAAAATCCAATTTTGATGTCGATAATAGTTCCAATATTAGAAAAATAAACCTAAGCGCTTCAGATCTGACCAATCAGATGTATTTACAGACCGTAATAGAAGAAGAGTTTGCCTTTGCCATTGGGGTGGAACATAAATTACTGAAATATAGCACTAAAACTTTGGGGCAAATAGATACCATTAGCACGTCTACAACGGCCAATAAGAGAACCTATTTTGAAAAAAGTAATTATTACAGCACCTACGGGCAGCTTACTTTTGACACCTATGATGACGTTTATTTTCCCACTAAAGGGCTATACTTTGACGGAGATTTTCATTTTTATGTCTTCTCATCCGATTTTAACGATAATTTCAAGGAATTTTCAATAGGCAAGGCAAGAATGGGAGGAGCATTTTCCTTGGCTAAAAACATATATCTTAACTTGGAAACTGAAGGGGGTTTTAAATGGGGCATATCCCCTGTTACCTCCCTCGATTTTATATTGGGGGGTTATGGGAACCATTTAGTGAACAATGTTGTCCCTTTCTACGGATATGATTTTTTAAGTTTGGTAGGGAACAGTTATGTAAAAGCCTATGGCAGGCTGGATTTTGAGTTTGTTCCCAAGAACCATATATTGTTGGCGGCAAATTTGGCCAATGTCGGCGATGACCTTTTTAGAACGGCAGATTGGTTTAAAGCGCCCGAGTTCTCCGGTTATGCACTCGGTTATGGGTTCGAATCCTTTATTGGGCCAATTCAGGTGATTTATTCCTATTCCCCCGAAATTAAGGAAAACCACTTCTTTTTTAGTATTGGTTATTGGTTTTAAATAAGGCTTTTGGATTATTTTTCTGTAATCAAATGCACGACTATTAACACTTTAAGCCAACATTTATTCCGATATTTGTTGAACAGGATTTTGATCATGCTACAATTTAGAATTGATATTACGGCCCATCTCAGGGCTATGTGGTAATTTAAGGCGATTTGGAAGTTGTCCAAATTTTGTTTTAGACCGTTTGGGCTAACTTCTTCTACTAGCCAATGACTTGGCTATATATGTATTATATCAATTCAAAAATCTATTATTATGGCAACTACCGATAAAACATCTTTAAAATTAACAAAGGAAAATCTGGATGCTCAGGATTTTCTACCACTTCTTGGCACCGATTATGTAGAACTGTATGTGGGCAATGCAAAACAAGCCGCATATTACTACATGGCTGCATGGGGTTTTCAGCCCCTAGCCTATTCCGGATTGGAAACAGGATTAAAAGATAGGGTTTCCTATGTGGTACAGCAGGACAAGATTAGACTGGTATTAACTTCTCCCTTAAAATCCGGAGGGGATATCAATAGACATATAGATGCCCATGGTGATGGGGTAAAGGTAATTGCATTGTGGGTAGATGATGCCAGGGAGAGTTATGTGGAAACAATGAAACGAGGGGCCGAAAGTTACTTTGAGCCCAGAGCCAAACGGGATAAGGACGGGGAAGTGGTTACATCCGGTATCCATACTTATGGGGAAACGGTACATGTTTTTGTGGAACGCAAGAACTACAAGGGGGCATTTATGCCAGGATTTAGACCCTGGAATCCTTTTTATAAACCATCGGATGTTGGATTGAAGTATATAGACCACATGGTAGGTAATGTGGGCTGGAACGAAATGAACAAATGGTGCCAGTTCTACGCCAAAGTTATGGGGTTTGCCCAATTGGTCTCCTTTGATGACAAGGATATTTCAACGGAATACACCGCTCTAATGAGCAAGGTAATGAGCAATGGGAACGGCAGAATTAAATTCCCGATCAATGAGCCGGCGGACGGAAAAAAGAAATCCCAAATTGAAGAGTATATAGAATTTTATAACGGTGCAGGGGTGCAGCATATGGCATTGGCAACCGACAATATTATTGAAACGGTGAGCGCCCTTAAAAATAGGGGGGTTGAGTTCCTGACCGTTCCTCCTAGTTATTACGAAGATGTTTTGGACAGGGTCGGTTCTATAGACGAGGATTTGGCGCCTTTAAGTGAGCTTGGGATACTAATAGATCGGGATGATGAGGGCTATTTGCTCCAAATCTTTACAAAACCAATTTTGGACAGGCCAACGATGTTCATTGAAATAATCCAGAGGAAGGGTGCAAAATCTTTTGGGAAGGGAAATTTTAAGGCATTGTTTGAAGCAATAGAGAGGGAACAAGAGTCCCGAGGAACGTTATAAAAAGGCACCTTTTCTTAACTTTTTGCCAATTTTAAGTATCTAATTATTAAATAGTGTTAATAGAATCGTTAAAGTAAGTTAAATCTTATTTTTAAAGCGAATCTTGTATTAAATTTGTACTCGTAAGGGGTGGTTCCCTTACAACTTTAAGTATTGGTTTTTCATAATTTAAAGTTTGGTTGGTTATTTAGGAAAAGCCCAGTTTTACGACTGGGCTTTTTTTGTGGGCCAATTTTTGGAACAAATTTTGTTTAAGATTTATCAAATAAAAGAAAAGTAAAATCGTTTTTATTAATTTTACAGGAGTAATGAGGTGTTACATAGGCTATTGCAATTTATGCCTTAGCCGTCAAAATCAAGATCGCCTATGTATTGGATAGGCAGAAAGTACATTAATGCCTACTGTAATTAGATCAATTTAAACAGATGAAAAAGATTTGCATTGTACTGGTTTTAATTTTTGGATTCACTATCAATTCCCAGGTTCAACAACTGGAAAATGACGGTGAGTTTCATTTGCCTGAAAATACAGAAAATACATCTGCTTTTAAAATAGGGGAATGGCTGAAGTTTAGGATACATTATGGATTTCTAAATGCCAGCTACGCCACGCTTCAGGTAAAATCCCATGATTTGGACGGTTTGCCTGTCTATCATGTGGTAGGAAATGGTAAAACAACCGGTTTTGCCAGTATATTTTTTAAGGTGGATGACACCTATGAGAGCTTTTTTGATAAAAGAGATGGCAAGCCTTATAAATTTATAAGAAAAATTGATGAAGGTGGATATACCAAGGATATTGAGGTGAATTTTGACCACGAGAAGGATATTGCGGTATTAAACGATAAAAAAAAGGATAAAAAGTTTAATTTTACCATTCAAGAGGGTATTCAGGATTTGATTTCGGCCTTTTATTATCTCCGTAACAACTACAAAGTAGAAGAGTTGGTTGAAGGGGAGTCCATTGAATTAAATCTCTTATACGATGATGATGGAGTTTTTAAGTTTAAGCTTAAATACTTGGGCAAGGAGGTTTTAAGAACAAAATATGGGAAGGTCGAATGTCTAAAGTTTAGGCCTTATGTACAATCAGGACGGGTATTCAAGGAACAGGAAAGTTTGTCCCTTTGGGTTTCCAATGACAATAATAGAATTCCAATAAGGATACAGGCAGAATTGAGTGTTGGGTCTATAAAGGCGGATTTGGACGGATACAACGGACTCAAGCATCAATTTAAAATAATAATGGATTAAAATGAATAAAGAGCATATTGATTCCCAGATTTCCAAACTAGAAGAAAAATACAAGGATTCTGGACAAGACTTAAGCTCTTATTTGGACGGCCTTTTATATCAACGATATCTCACTTATTGGGATTACATCCATCTAGATACCCTGCTCAGTATCCAAGTGCCTAGGACGCATTTCCCGGATGAGGAGATCTTTATAATGTACCATCAGATTACAGAATTGTATTTTAAACTTATCCTTCACGAGCAAAAGCAAATTGTGGATGATAAGACCCAGGATTTGGATTTTTTTATAGAAAAGGCAAATCGCATCAATAGTTACTATCAGGTCTTGATATCTTCCTTTAGTGTTATGATCAAAGGGATGCAAAGGGAGCAGTTTATGCAATATAGAATGGCATTGCTTCCGGCCAGCGGATTTCAGTCTGCACAATATAGAATGATAGAGCTGTACGCCACTCCCATGGAAAACCTCGTGCAATTTTCGGAAAGACATAATTTCTCATCGGATAACACTATTGAGGAATTATATGAACACATTTATTGGAAAAAAGGGGCAACCGATCGGGTTACCGGCGAAAAAACACTTACTTTAAAGCAATTTGAGTACCGTTATACACCAAGATTGATACGAATTGCCAATCAGGTGAACAACAGCACTATATACCATAAATACCAGCAGTTACCACAAAAAAGTAAGGATAATAAAACCTTGGTTGAAGCGTTAAAAGCTTTAGACGTTAATGCAAACATAAATTGGCCACTGATGCACATGGGGTCGGCATATCGTTATTTGACCAAAGACAATGAACAAATAGATGCCACTGGCGGAACAAATTGGAAGGAATATTTGCCTCCAAGTTTTCAGAAAGTTGTATTTTTTCCAGAATTGTATACAAAACAAGAGTTAAATAATTGGGGAAAACAATGGGTAGACCATATCTTTAACCCAGAAAAAGTATAGAATAACAATGCAAAAATATTGGGGCCTAATTTTTAGTTTAATATTTATTTTTTCATGTAAGGACGACAAACCTGTTACAGAGGAAATAGCAGAGGTGGTAACCATAGAGAAACCTGTGGTAATAAAAGAGTTTGGGTTTAATCTGGACGATTTTGAGGTTTTGCGCGACACCGTCAAAAATGGGGACAGCTTTGGTGAGCTAATGTTGAGAAATAGTGTGGAATACCCCAAGATTGCAAGAGTTTCGGAACACTTCCGGGATACTTTCGATGTAAGGAAAATAGTTGTTGGCAAGCCTTATCTTATTTTGAAGTCCAAGGACACGGCCAATAATGCACAGGTATTTATTTATCAAAATGATCCCATTAACTATACGGTGGTCGATTTTAGGGACAGCGTCCTAGCCTATAAGAAAAAGCAAAAGGTAAAATATGTGGAGCGGGAAGCTTCCGGAATTATTGAATCTTCCTTGTCCGAAGCAATATTGAAACAAGGTATTGATTACAACGTTACCAATAGTTTATCTGAAATTTACGCATGGACCATAGATTTCTTTAGACTTCAGAAAGGGGATCGGTTTAAGGTAATCTACAAGGAAAAGTATATCAACGATACCATTTATGCTGGTGCCAGTGGTATTGAGGCCGCTTATTTTGAGCACAATGGAGAGCCTTTTTACGCCTTTAACTTTGTGTCCGACTCCACCAAAAACATCAACGACTATTATGACGATCAGGCCAAAAACCTTAGACGTACATTTTTACAGTCGCCAGTTCAGTTCAGTAGAATATCCTCCAGGTATAATTTAAACAGAAGAATTGCCTATTATGGATACAAGGTTAAGCCTCATAAGGGAACGGATTATGCAGCTCCTATAGGAACCCCTATCCTAGCTACCGCCAATGGTACAGTCACAGAATCCACAAGAAGAGGTGGTAATGGTAAATATGTCAAGATTCAGCATAATGGTACCTACAGCACCCAGTATCTACATATGAAGAACCAGAAGGTTAAGAAAGGAGATTTTGTGAAACAGGGCGATGTTATAGGTTGGATCGGGATGACCGGTAATACCGGAGGCCCGCACGTATGTTATCGTTTCTGGAAAAATGGGCAACAGGTAGATCCGTTAAGGGAAAAATTACCGGCTGCGGAACCTATAGCGGATAGCCTAAAAACAGCTTATTTGGATTTTGTAGGGCCTAAGAAAAGTCAATTGGATTGTATTGAATACATAGAATTACCAGAAGAAGATTTGCTAACACTCAACGAATAAAATGGCTTTACAGAATACCGACCCGACCAAAACAGAAGCTTGGAAAAAACTTTCACAACATTATAAAGAGAATACCGGTCTTTCCTTAAAGGACTTGTTTGCAGAGGATTCCGATAGGGCTAAGAAACACAGCATCGGTTGGAACGAATTTTTCGTAGACTTTTCAAAGAATAGGATAACCCAAGAAACCCTTCAACTTCTTTTGCAATTGGCAAATGAAGTTGGATTGAAGGATGCTATCCAGAAGCAGTTTGAAGGCGGTATTATAAATAAAACAGAAGGCAGGGCGGTTCTTCACACGGCCTTAAGGGCAAAAGAATCGGATGTCATCGAAGTAGACGGGGTAAACATTGTCCCAGAAGTTTACGAGGTGAAACAGAAGATAAAATCCTTTACGGATTCCGTAATTTCAGGTGCTAAAACCGGATTTACAGGAAAAGCCTTTACCGATGTGGTCAATATTGGTATCGGTGGATCGGATCTTGGTCCCGCCATGGTAGTGGAAGCCTTAAAATTTTACAGCAACCATTTAAAAATGCATTTTGTAAGCAATGTTGATGGTGATCATGTTTACGAAACCCTAAAGGGCTTAAATCCTGAAACAACATTGTTCGTTGTGGTTTCCAAGACCTTTACTACCCAGGAAACCCTAAGCAATGCCACTACCATAAAAAAGTGGTTTCTAAAACACGCTACCCAAGCAGATGTGGCCAAGCATTTTGCCGCAGTCTCTACCAATGCCGAGAAAATTTCGGAATTTGGAATTGATGCAGATAACGTATTCCCTATGTGGGATTGGGTCGGGGGTAGGTTTTCATTGTGGAGCGCGGTTGGTTTATCTATTGGCTTGGCGGTGGGATACGAAAATTTTGATGCCATGCTGATGGGTGCCAATGAAATGGATCAGCATTTTGCAAGCACAGATTTTGGAGAGAACATACCGGTAATCCTTGCTCTTATAAGTGTTTGGTATAATAATTTTTACGGTGCAGAGACAGAGGCCATTATTCCCTATACCCAATATTTAAGTAGGTTTTCGGCCTATTTGCAGCAAGGGATTATGGAGAGTAATGGAAAAAGCGTGGACAGGAACGGAAATAGGGTAACCTTTGAAACAGGAACCATTATATGGGGAGAGCCTGGTACCAATTCGCAGCATGCCTTTTTTCAACTGATCCATCAAGGGACTAAATTAATTCCTACCGATTTTATTGGGTTTAAGGAGTCCTTACACGGGGACAAGGACCACCACAATAAATTAATGGCCAACTTCTTTGCCCAAACAGAGGCTCTAATGAACGGAAAGACGGCTGATGAGGTTAGAAAGGAATTGGAAGAAAAAAAGATTTCGGAAAAAGAGATTGTGGAAATCTTGCCATTCAAGGTTTTTGAAGGAAACAAACCTACCAATACCTTATTAATAGATAAGTTAACACCCAAGAGTTTGGGGTCTCTTATTGCCATGTACGAACACAAAATATTTGTCCAGGGCATAGTCTGGAACATATTTAGTTACGATCAATGGGGTGTGGAATTGGGCAAGCAATTGGCTACTGCCATATTGAACGATATTGAAGGATCTACTATTGCGAATCATGATGCTTCTACGTTAAATCTTTTAAATTTATTTAAGAAATAATTGGCAATTTTGCCAATTCCTAATAAACGGTATTAACTTACTGTCTTTCAGGAGTTATTAAGGTATTTAATGTTAAATTTGCACTTACTAATTTAACATTATAGTAATGTATTGTTGTAAAAATATACTCACTTTTGCAGCGATTATTAAAAACTAATTAACTCTTAGAAAAATGAAAAAAATGTACTTTGTTATTGCCGCATTTTTGTTAACGGCAATAGGGTTTTCCCAAGGAACCATTACTGGTTCTGTAGTAGATGGTGATTTTGGCGATCCCTTACCGGGAGCTAACATTTTGGTTCAGGGAACCACAAATGGGGTTGCAGCAGATTTTGATGGTAACTTTACCATTGAAGTATCCCAAAGTTCAGGAACTTTGGTAATTTCCTATATCGGATTTATTAGCAAGAAAGTAAATTTTACAACACTCGGTAACATCGGTACCATATCCCTTAATCCGGACGCACAGGAATTGGAAGGGGTGGTTATTGTGGGCTCTGGAATTATAGATTTGGCCGAAGACAGACAAACACCCATAGCAGTGTCTACCATAAAGGCCAGGGAAATCAGGGAAAAAACAGGAAACTGGGATTTACCTGAGTTATTAAAGTCTACCCCTTCAGTTCAGAACGTTAAGGGAGGTGCTTTTGGAGATGGTCAAATGTTCTTGAGGGGTTTTGATCAGACCAATACGGCATTCTTGTTAAACGGACAGCCTATCAACGGAATGGAAGATGGAAAAATGTACTGGTCCAACTGGTCTGGAGTATTGGATATTGCCAATGCCGTTCAGGTGCAACGGGGATTGGGATCTTCTAAATTGGCCATTTCATCTGTTGGAGGTACGGTAAACATTGTGACCAAAACCTTGGACAAGCGTGAAGGAGGTTTTTTTCAAACTATGCTTGGCAATGATAATTACATTAAGACCACCGGATATTACTCAACAGGTATAATGGAAAATGGCTTGTCTGTTGCAGCAATGTTGGGACATTGGCAAGGAGATGGTTATGTGGATAATACCGGAGGTCAAGGTCAAACCTATTTCTTGTCCTTTGGATATGTACCCAACGAAAATAACATCTTCAACTTTATTCTAACAGGTGCTCCACAATGGCATGCTGCTGCAGGGTCCGATAATCTTAGGACTTTTTTGGATAATGGAAGAAAATACAATTCTTGGAATACAGCAAACGTTAACAGTCCTAACACTTTAAATGGGGGCGCCTACCCTGGAGGTAGAAATATTTATCACAAACCGGTAGCCAACCTTAGTTGGGACTTGACTTTTAACGAGACTGCCTCTTTGTCTAGCGTATTGTACGGTTCAATAGGAAGGGGAAGTTTTGCTCAATTAATTACAGATAGAAATACAGGGGAGGCCCTTTATGCCAGGGGGTCCAACAACAACCATAACTGGGGTGGTTTGGTAACCAACTTTAATAAGCAAATCAATGAAAACCTTAATTTCAACATTGGGGCGGACGTTCGTTTGTACAACGGAATCCACTTTAGGGATGTACGTGAGTTTATTGGTGTTACATCGGTTTCCAATTCCAGCAATTACAACGGAGGTGCCTACGAACTTACCAATGCCTATGGCGGTATTAATCCTTGGAATATAACCTTTAACCCGAATGATGACCACTCCCAAAGATTTGGTTATGATTACGAGGAAAGAATCAACTATGCAGGGGTGTTTGGACAATTAGAGTATTCCAAGGGAGCTTTTTCTACCTTCTTTCAAGGGTCGGCTTCTACACAATCGCATATCAGGGAAGAGTTTTTGAATGCTGCCAATGAAGGGCAATCCGAAGAATCGGAAAAAGTAAATAACCCAGGCTTTAACGTTAAGGCCGGTGTGGCCTATAACCTATCCGAGCAACACGCGATATTTGCAAATGGAGGTTACTACTCACGTCAGCCTTATCACAGTGATTTGTATATAGACGATAGAAATTCAAATGAATTGAATCCTTTGGCAACTGAAAATCAGAAGATTACTGGTTTGGAAGGTGGATATAAGTTTATGGGCGATATTTTATCTGCCAACCTTAACGTGTATTACACTATTTGGGACAATAGGATACAATATAGCTCTGATGATACCAACAATGACAATATCGTGGACGAGTTTACCCAAACCAGTCCATTGAAGCAGGTACATTCCGGTGTGGAATTGGAAGTGTTTGCACGCCCCGCGGACGGATTGAATTTTCAAGGATTTGTATCTATTGGTAATTGGGAATATGATGGTAATGTTACCACCACCACCTCTGATGAAAATGGAAATATAATTTCTACAGGAGACCCTAGTTATATAGATGGTGTAAAAATAGGACAGGCTGCGCAGTTTACTGCAGGTATTAGTGGGGATTATGAAATATTGCCCAGATTTAAATTGGATGCCAACTGGAATCTATATGATAATTTATATGGTTCCACCCTTTTCGGGGATTCCGAATTTTCAACTGCCAACAATAGGGGGGCTATTAAATTACCTTCTTATGACACCATGGATGCCGGGCTCTCTTACCGTATGTTGGTTGGGAAGGAGAACAATAAATCCATTCAGTTCCGTTTAAACATTAACAATGTCTTTGATGAGGTATATTTGGAAAGCTCAAGCGATAACACACATGTTGAGCCTGGAGATGACGTTTGGAACGGTGTAAATACCGATAACCGAGTTAGGTTTGGTTATGGTAGGACTTGGAACTTTAATATGCGCTATAACTTCTAAGTACTAATAGAAGTAAAAAATAATGACCCCGCTAATTAGCGGGGTTTTTTTATTACCAAAATTCCTTACATTTATAAATTAAAATAAAAACTATGGAAGATTACGGATTAGCACATCAATGGATTCTCGCCTTACATTCTTATTTTGCCTATGTGGTATTGGCTGTATTATTTTTAGCCGTGGCCAATGGTATTTTGGGATGGACAGGAAATAAGGATTTCACTTTGAGAAAGGATTTTAGAATTAGCCTATTTGCGCTGATTTTATCGCATTTGCAACTCTTGGTGGGCCTAGTACTCTATTTTGTGTCTTCCAATGGGTTGAACGCCATTAAAACATTGGGTATGGGCGGGTTAAACTCGGCCTCCCGTTTATTGGCCGTAGAACATCCGTTTATCAATATAATTGCAATTGTCTTTATTACGGTCGGCTGGTCCAAACACAAAAAAGTATTGGAAGGCAAAAGAAAGTTTAAGACCATTACCATTTTTTACGGTTTGGGATTGATTCTTATCCTTAGCAGAATTCCATGGGCACAATGGCTCAATTAATTAATTGTATTTGGAGAGGTTAGGGCTATTTGGCCACAGGTAGGTCTTTTAGTAACTATATTGATCTTAACAAATTAATAATAACAATAAATCATAAACCAAATTTATGTACCATATGAAAAATTTAGTAGTTATTGTTCTGGCCCTTATGGCCATACCTGGGGTATCCCAGGAAATGTCGCTGTTTAATGGCAAAGATTTATCGGGCTGGACGATCTACGGCACCGAAAAATGGTACGTGGAAGATGGATTGCTTGTTTCTGAAAGTGGACCGGACAAACAATATGGTTATTTGGCCACCGATAAATATTACGATGATTTTGAACTTACCTTGGAGTTTAAGCAGGAAGCCAATGGTAACAGCGGGGTGTTTGTTAGGTCTACCGTAGATGGCACCAAAGTTAGTGGTTGGCAAGTAGAAGTTGCACCTCCGGGACATGATACGGGAGGTGTCTACGAATCCTACGGCAGAGGATGGCTAATTAAGCCCGCTCCCGAAAAGGATAAGGTCCTCAAGGAGGGGGAGTGGAATACGATGAAGATTAAGCTGTCTGGCAATAAGTTAACTTCATGGCTAAATGGCACCGAAATGGTGAGCATTACCGATGATAAAATTGGTGCCGGTAAAGGCTCCATAGCCCTTCAGATCCATGACGGTGGCGGAATAAAGGTGAAGTGGAGAAATATCAATATTGTACTTCCGCAATAATAACCTAATCTACTGCCTTAATCAGGTGGATATATACAGGGAAATGATCGCTATAACCGCCAATATAGTTTCCTCCTGCATAGGTGCGTAAGGGATATCCTTTGTATTGGCCCTTTTTATCAATTAGGTAAGTAGGACTGTATACTCCGGCTTTCCAGAAGTGGTATTGGTCAGGCGATTCATTAGTAATATTGGCGGTGAAATATATTTGGTCAAATAGGTTCCAATGGTCCCTATAGGCCAAGGAGCCGATTCCTTTTTTAAACAGCAGTTCCATAGGATTATATAGATCGGTTTTTTCCAAATCGGCAACCTTTCCCTTGGTTTTCAATATTTTTTTTAAACTATCGTCTATTGGGTCGTCGTTAAGATCGCCCATGCTGATGATTTTTGCTTCTGGACTCAACTTTGAAATAGAATCTATGATGCTTTTGTTTAATCGGGCCGCGGCTATTCTATTGGGCTTGCTTCTTGCTTCCCCTCCGCTTCTTGAAGGCCAGTGGTTTACAATGAAATGCATTTCCTCCCCGTCTAAAATGCCGCTTACTACCAACTGATCCCTAGTGTAATCCCTATAATCGTTTTCATTAGTGAGCAATAGTCGCAGACTGACAAATGAAGTGGGCAGAAAAACAGTTTTTTTATATAAAAGGGCCACATCTATGCCCCGCTCATCTGGGGAATCAAAATGAATTATTCCATAGTCCTTCTCCCGTAGATGGGGATGGTTCGTTAGGTCTTCTATTACCTGTCTATTTTCCAATTCACATAGGCCAATAATGTCTGGGGAGGTTAGGGCATCGGGACTTCCTATTTTCGATAAAACCTTGGACATATTGTAAATTTTTTGGTTATACCTTTCAATGGTCCAATTGTCCTTACCATCCGGGGTACGATCGTCGTCCAAGGTCAATGTGTCGTTAACAGTATCAAATAAGTTCTCCAAATTGTAAAAGGCCACGGTTCTTAATGTATACGTCTTAGTCTCCTGTGCCAGGGCCCCACTAATTGTAAAAAAGACCACAAATAAGGTGCAAGTGATACTCATGGATTACATTAATTTTTGAATACTGTAAGCTATTCATTAACTTTTCTTGGAATAAATTAAGAATAAACTGTCAATTATTAATATCTTATAACCAAATTGTTAAAATATTTCATCTTCATCAATGAAAAATGGTTTGGCAATATCATTTTTTCTTCTGCAGGGCATCTGGGGTTATGCACAGGAAATCTACAATGTAAAGGGTTTTGTAAAGGATATGCTAACCCAGCAAACCATTGAATATGCCAAAATTGAAATTTCAGGGTCTGCCCCAATAAGACCTGATCCCATAGACGGAAAATTTGTACTTTCTTTAAAACAGCCTGGAGATTATATACTATCTATTACCGCCCAAGATTATCTAATTAAAAGAATGCCCATTTCTATAAGCAATGAAGATTTGGATCTGGGAATTATTTTTTTGGATCGTGATATTGTCCAGGAGAAAACAGACAATTTAATAACATTAACAGATTCCGACTTGTTGGAAGATGAAAGCATTTCAATGACCTCGGGCATGTTACAGGCCACCAAGGATATTTTTCTAAATAGGGCGGCATTCGATTTTGGTCAGGCATTTTTTCGAGTAAGGGGCTATGGATCGGAAAATGGGGTTATTCTTCTAAATGGCATTCCCATGAACAAATTGATGGACGGACGTCCTCAATGGAATAACTGGGGCGGCCTTAACGATGTAACAAGGAATCAGGAATTCACCCATGGGTTACAGGCATCGGATTACTCCTACGGAGGTATTTTGGGAACTACGAATATTAGTACCAGGCCTTCCACTTTTAGGAAAGGGATGCGTTTGTCGTCCTCGGCATCCAATAGAACTTATGCGGGCCGACTTATGGTTACCTATTCCTCAGGTCTGCCGCAAAAAGGAATAAATTACAGTATCTCTGCCTCTAGAAGGTGGGCAAAGGAGGGTTATATTGATGGTACCTTGTATGATGCCTATTCTTTTTTTGGTGCTTTTGAATATAAGTTGGATGACAAACATAGTATTAATCTAACAAGCATTTGGGCCTCTAACCGCCGAGGAAGGTCTTCCGCAATTACAGAGGAAGTTTTTCAATTGGTCGGGAATAAATATAACCCATATTGGGGCACTCAAAATGGCAAAATTAGAAACTCCAGGGAACGGAAAATAGTAGAGCCTATATTTATGTTCAATCACTATTATAGCTCCAAAAGATTTACACTAAACACCGGAGTATCTTATCAATTTGGAACAAATTCCAAGGGTAGGTTGGGATACTATAACGCCCCTAATCCGGATAAAACTTATTATAGATATTTGCCAAGTTATTATATCAATAGTCCTATTGGGGCCAATTTTATAGCTGCCAATATGGCCAGAGACGGATTTTTGGAAAATCCACAGTTAAATTGGAACGACCTATACCAAGCAAATTCCAGTTTGTCTGTGCAGGGCAAAGCCGCTTATATTTCCTACGAGGATACCAATGAGGACCAACAGTTTAATGTGGCCACCATAGGTAATTACACCCTAAATGACTACTTCAAAATTGATTTTAGTGGGCATTATACCAATTTGGACTCGGATAACTACGCCGAAATCAGCGATTTGTTGGGCGCTGAATATCATGAGGATATAGACCCATTTTCCAACACAAAAAATGATTTGGACGGTAGTCTAAATAAAACAACATCCAACCTGTTCAACTACCATTATAATATTAATGCTGAAGTTTATAATGCCTTTGCCCAATTCGGCATAAGGTATCCAAAATGGGAGGGGTTCTTGGGTGCCAATTATATCTCGACCAATTACCAAAGGGAAGGTAAATTTAGGAATGAGCGTTTTTTGAATACCTCCTTCGGAAAGGGTGAAAAAGTTAAATTTTCCAATTTTGGCGCCAAAGCGGGTTTTACCTATAAATTTAACGGGAGACATTGGGTTGCTTTAAACGGGGCGTATTTGACTAAAGCCCCGGTTTATCAAAATGTTTTTATTAACCCAAGGGAGAATAATCAGGTGGTAAATGATATTCAAAGCGAAACAATTACTACAACAGACCTTAACTACTATATAAGACTACCTAATTTAACGGGACGTGTAACAGGCTATTATACCCGATTTCAGAATATTACCGATATTAATTTTTTCTTTGTGGATGCAGGGGTAGGCAGCGATTTTGTGCAGGAAGTCCTTACGGATTTGGACAAGCTTCACTTAGGGACGGAACTGGGGTTGGAGTACCAGCTTTCGTCGGCAGTGAAATTATCATTGGTGGCTTCCGTAGGCAAATATCTTTATGCTAGTGATCCTTATGTAACCATTAATTTTGATACGGCAGGAGCGGAGGAAGATATTCTTAATCCCGAAGGCAATATAGATTTAGGGGTTGCAAAGGTGAAGGATTACAAATTGTCCCAAGGGCCTCAAAAGGCTTTTGCCCTGGGGATGGAATACCGAGATCCCAAATATTGGTGGATAGGGGCTACTGCCAATTATTTGGGGAACAATTACGCTGGTATTTCTACCATAACTAGGACACAGAGTTTTTATTTGGATCCCGATACGGGTACGGCATTTCCAGATGCTACCCAGGAAAATGTAGAACGCTTATTGTCACAAAATAAGTTGGACAATTTTTATTTATTGAATATGGTAGGGGGTAAATCTTGGTTGAAAAAGGGTAAGTATATAAGTGTTTTTGGGAGTATTAACAATGTCTTTGATGCCGTTTTTAGAACCGGAGGATACGAACAAAGTAGGAACGGTAATTTTGGACAGTTACAGCAGGACAATTTAAGCGGTAACCCTTCATTTGCTCCTAAATATTGGTATGGCTATGGACGTACCTATTTTATCAATTTTGCCATTAGTTTTTAAAATTCACTTTTATAATTATTCTGGAAAGAAATAATGGAACAATGAATTTCAGGATCAACAATATTGGATGCGTTGCTGCCCTTCTGGGTTTATACCTTGTAATGGCCTGTGTTAAGGATAAAGATTTTGAGACTCCCAAATCCAGTTGTGTCTCGGATCTTTCGGCCAATATTACCATAGGGGAGTTAAAGGCGCTTTACGTTGATGAATTGATACAGATTAAGGAAGATTATATTTTGGAGGGGTATGTAGTATCATCTGATGTGGCAGGCAACTTTTTTGGAACTTTACACATACAGGATAATCTTATCAATCCCACACAGGGCCTACAATTGGAAATTGACCTCAGGGATTCTCATTTGTTTTACGAGGTAGGCTCTAAGATCCTCATAAAAACCAAAGGACTTTATTTGGGGATGAGTAAAGGGGCCATTAAATTGGGAGGCGTTTTCAGTGCTTTTGGCAACCCTGCAGTAGGACGTTTGCCTGCTGCCGTAGTTGGGCAGCATTTATTTAATTCCTGTGATCCATTGGGTTCGCTCCAACCAAAAACGGTCGATCTTAATAAGTTGGACGATTCCATGATAAGCACCTTGGTCCAGTTTGCCAGTATGGAAATTTCATCGGCCGAACTGGGACAAACCTTTGCTGTAAAAGAGGAAGAAACCATAAGGACTTTGACCAATTGTGAGGATTTGGAAATTGAACTACTTAACAGTGGGTATTCCGATTTTCAGGCCAACCTTTTACCAGAAGAAAATGGAGCCATAACCGGGGTTTTAATAAAGGACAACAAAGATTATCAATTGGCAATAAGGGATACCTCTGATATTGCTTTTACGAATATTCGTTGCGAGGATTTGGTGGATGAATTTACCTCATCAAAGATTTTCATTTCGGAATTGGCAGATCCGGATAACAACGCAGGAGCCAGGTTCGTAGAGCTTTTTAATTCAGATTCTGAACCGCTTTCTCTAAAGGGATGGACTTTAAGAAGGTACACCAATGATAATATGGAAATAGGTTCTACCATTGATTTGTCCGGATTTGTAATTGAAGGCAATAGTACCTTTGTTATTTCTCCCAATGCCTCAGAGTTCGAAATGGTATACGGCTTCCCTCCCAATCATGGTGTTTCCACGAATAGTCCTGCAGATTCCAATGGCGATGATAATTTGGAATTGGTGGATCCTTTCGGGACTGTAATAGATATTTTTGGAGTTATTGGCGAGGATGGGTCTGGCACCAACCATGAATTTGAAGATGGCAGGGCAATACGAAATAGAGAGGTCTCGCAAGCGAATCCATTTTATACGCCTAGTGAATGGATAATATATAATGATTCTGGAGAATCGGGTACTATCAATGAGCCACAAAATGCTCCGGACAATTTTAATCCGGGCACCAGGTGATTTTAATAGTTACTGCCATCGGATAGTAATTTAAGCAGATCTGCTGATTTGATAGGTTTCAAAATGTAATTGCTTACCAAACTATAATCTTGGACCTTAATTACATCCCGAGGATCTATGGAGGAACTGATAATATAAATTGTTACTTTTTTGGTATTGTTATTCGGAATTTTAATAAAATCGTCCAGAAACTCCCACCCATCCATAATGGGCATATTTAGGTCCAATAAAATAATGGAAGGTAGCGCTATCCCTTCCGCAACCATATTATTCAATCCGTCTATGGCATCCTGTCCATTTTTATAGACTACTATCGTGTTGCAGAAATCAATTTCCTTCATCGATCTTTTTATTCCATATATGGCAATAGGATCGTCATCTATAATACAACTACTTTCAATCTTTCCCATTTCTATTTAGTTTTTAAGCAGCAACCAAGGTGATTTTAAAAAGTGTTCCCTTGTCAACGGCACTTTCCACTTCAATTTTTCCGTTCATTGCCTCTATTTGATTTTTGGTAATAAAAAGCCCAATTCCTTTCGAATCCTCATGTTGATGAAACGTTTTGTACATTCCGAACAGCTTTTTTCCATGTCGCTCAAGATTGATTCCCAGTCCATTATCCCTAAAGTTTAAGATAATGAAATTTCCGGACTTGGTCGCTTGGATCGAAATCTTTGGAATTCTATTAGGGCTACTGTATTTTACACTGTTGGTAAAAAGATTAAGTAGAACACTGTCTAGATAGGCATGTATGCCTTTTACTTTAATGGATTGGTCTATTGAGATTTGGCATTCTACTTTTTTCTGTTGTAGAAGGGCGCTAATGTTCTTCTCTACGTTTTTAACTATTTCATTTAGACAAACAGCCTGTAATTGTCCTTCCGCTTCGGTGCTGATCTGTACAACTTCATTTAAATGCGCAACGGTTTCGTTTAGACTTTCCGATGCGTTTACTATCATGGCCTCAATTTCCCTTTTTTCACTTTCCCCTTGTTCCTCTATTAAATAATTGGATAACATGGACAGGTTGGAAGAGTGCGATCGTAGATTGTGGGAAACAATATGGGCAAAATTTAATAAGCTATTATTTTGACTTTTGGTCAATTCCAAGAACTCTTCGGATTTCTTTTGGGCTTCAATTTTTGCTGTAATATCTACCACCTGGGAAATAAAATGGGAAATATTACCTTCTATATCCTTCACGGCAGTAACGGTGAGCACTACGTATACGATTGTTCCCTTTTTATGGAAGTATCTTTTTTCCAATTGGTAACTATTAACCTTCCCATCCAATAGCATTTGTAGTTGGGATAAATCTTTCTCAAGATCTTGAGGATGTGTAATATCCTGAAAGGAAAGCTGCAGTAGTTCCTTTCTTGAATATCCCAAGCTAAGACATAGGGTGTCATTTACGTCCAACCACGAACCATCCTTTGCAACCAGTGCCATTCCTACAGCGGAAGACTTAAATGATCCCTTGAAGGACTCTTCACTTTTATTCAGCTTTAATTGGGTATTAACAACTTCGGTTATGTCCCAATTGGTCCCGACCATTTTAATAATTTTTCCCTCATCGTCCTTGAAAATACCGGCATTGGCCTTAATGTGTTTTATAGTGCCATCTGGATGGACGATTCGAAACTCGGTTTTAAAATCCTTGATTCCGGACACGGCCATGTCAAATTCCTTTAAGCATCGCTCTAGGTCATCTGGATGCACAGTGGCTTTCCAGGAACCAAAATTACCCTTGAAGTCTTTGCGTTTTACTCCAAATAGAGGGAACATTTCGTCGTTCCACTCAAGCTCATCTTTATGTAAATTGTATTCCCAAATTCCTATATTGGCCACCTCAGTAGCCAAATCTAGCCTTTCTTTAATTTGGGTATTCTTGATTTCGGCTTTTTTCTCTTTGTCTATATCTTGAAATATTCCATAAAGTCTAACACATTTTCCATTCACAAACTCTGGCATTCCCTTGGCCCTTACCCACAATTCTTTGCCTTTAGCGGTAACAATCTGTAATTCGGTATCCCATTCTTCTCCGTTGGTAATGGCTTTTTGAATCAACTCGGTAATTTTTTCCCTATGTTCTCCTTCCTTATAGAAATTTATACCTGTCTTCAAACACGGTTTGTAATCTAATGGCACTTCATGTATCTCCTTTGTAATTCTGGACCAATGTATGGTATTGGTAATCATATCCAAATCCCATCCTCCCATTTTGGCCACATTTTCGGCTGCAATCAATAGATCTTTAGCGCGTTTTATCTTGGTAATGTTGGTACATGTTATTATTAAACCACCAATTGTACCGTCTACATCTTTCCAAGTTTTAATGCACCATTGATACCATTTAATGCTACCGTCCGGCATAATATGTTTTTGTTCTTCAATGATATTATCGTCAATGGAAAAACTATTTTCGAGGATTTTTCTAAATACCGGAGGGGAACTAGGGACAACGTCAAAAAAAGATTTTCCATAGATTTCTTTGTCCGGGCTTATAAATTCTTGTTGCCAAGGGGTGGAACAATTTATAAAACA
This sequence comes from Arenibacter algicola, assembly GCF_018860365.1. GTDB lineage: Bacteria > Bacteroidota > Bacteroidia > Flavobacteriales > Flavobacteriaceae > Arenibacter > Arenibacter algicola_B. Next base: position 343,862 of record NZ_JAHKPO010000024.1, on the reverse strand, counting down.
GAGATTGGTATCTAATGTGGCAATGGCAATAGGGGCTTCTTCTATTGTAATCGTACGCGTTAATGTGTTCAAAATTATGTATGCTTTTAGGGGAATTTATTAAGAAAACGTAGGAATATGGCTATAAATTGTGAAAGGCGAAAAAATTCCTATAAGACAACGAATTTCTTGTATTCAATATGTCAAATGTTCCCAGGAGATTCAAGCTATAAATGAATTAGAGCTTTTAACGAAGGTTTAGCTAAATGACAAATGGTTATAAACTATGTTGGAAAAGGTATTATTATTTCTTCTGGATAAGGAGCTTTTCTTTTTAGGTATGAAATGTGTTTTATTGGGTTTAATGGGAATTATTATTTTAAACTATATTTTCAGTTTATTAAAGTGATTGTTTTTTTATACATTTAACTAATGGTAATTATCTATGAACGAATTTTTCTTTAACGAAATTAGAAACGGGAACTTCGATGAGGTAAGGGCCATGTTGAAGAAGAACCCCTTATTGCTGGACAGCAAGGACCAAAGGGGATCTACACCACTTATTTTATCTACATATTACGACCAGGAGGAAATTACCGATCTTTTGTTGGAAAATGGGGCCAAAATAGATGCCAAGGATGCCTCTGGCAATACGGCCTTGATGGGTGTCTGCTTTAAAGGCTATACGGATACCGCCAAGAAGCTGATAGATAAAGGGGCCGGTATTAATGAGCGCAACACTATGGGGGCTACCTGTCTTATCTATGCCGCAACATTCAATAGGGAGGAGATTGCTAAAATGCTTTTGGCCAAAGGTGCAGATACTACCATCAAAGATGTACGAGGCCTTTCTGCCTTGGATCATGCCAAAATGCAAGGAATGCCATCGCTAATTACTTTGTTGGAAAAGGCCTAGAATAGATTAAAGATTTACGGGAGTAGCTCATGCTTGTTATCAGAATTTCTGTATTTATATAGACTGGCCATTTAGAATCTTCCTAAGCATATTTTGATTAGAGCAATAGCAGATAATAATGGAACTTAAAGTAGCACTTATACAATCCCCGCTGGAATGGGAAAATCCATCAAAGAATAGGGAACACTTTTCCAAAAAGCTCGACACCTTAAACGGGGAGGTAGACTTGGTAATACTTCCTGAAATGTTTACCACGGCCTTTACCATGACCCCTTGGAATATCGCCAAAGAGGAAGGGGAGGTAACGGTTAAATGGATGCAAAAGGAAGCGGAGAGAAAGAATGTGGCCTTAACCGGAAGTATGGTCTATTTTGAGGATGGGCATTATTATAACCGACTTTGGTTTATGGAGCCCGATGGAAAATCGAGTTTTTATGACAAGCGACATACCTTTACACTAGCCGGTGAGGATAAAATTTATAACAGAGGGGAAAAAAGGATTGTGATCGACTATAAAGGTTTTAGGATCTGTCCGCTTATTTGTTATGATCTACGCTTTCCTGTTTGGGCAAGGAATACCGAGAATTATGATGTACTTATTTATGTTGCCAACTGGCCGCAGCCAAGAATTAATGCTTGGGACGCCCTGTTAAAAGCACGTGCCATTGAAAATATGGCTTATGTAATAGGAGTAAATAGGATTGGAACGGATAATACCGGACATAATTATTCAGGCCATTCCACTGTAAACAATGTCTTTGGTGAACCAATAGTGTTTTCGAAAGAGGAAAAGGTACTTTATGCCACCTTGGATAAAAGACATATTGCCGAAGCAAGGGAAAAATTAAAGTTTTTGGAAGATAGGGACCATTTTAGTTTGAAAGTGTAAAGGTTTGTTCCAATTCCCAATTGGCCCTCACTTCCAATGCATTTGGGTAGTAGGTAACTTTTTCCGGCTGAATTCTTTGAAGATAATTTCCAGTATCCCATTTTTGATTACCGTTGCTATCGTAAATGACCCGAATCAGGTATTTTGCCGGTTTAATATTGGTGAATTCAAAGACTTTTTGTTCATTGGCGAACAATTCCTTTACGGTAACCCCTTTTTCGTCTGTTAATTGTACTATCAAAGGGTAGGTAACAGCCCCGTCCAAGGTAAGTCTTAAATTTCCGAAATCTGCATAACTTTTGGTAGACAGTTTAATGGATATGGTGTCATTTTCGGTTTCAAAAAAATCTACAATCGCCCCAGGTAGTAGTTCTAAGGCATAATTCTCGTTGGGCTCTACTTCAAAATCAAAATCAATTTTATTGCCTATAGTATCCAATACCGTCATGAATTTTACCAAGGTTGAATCCTTGCGTGCCAAACTGATTTTTGAACTGTCCATACGGGAAATGGGGGTGTTGGTTCCAATATAAAAAGGCTTTCCAAACTCTAGGGACCCTCTTTGGTTTGGCTGTACAATAAGGGTGTCCAAGCCTACTTTTTTTGTTTTTACGGTAAAGGTATCAATTAGGCTTTCTTTCTCATTGGCCACTGTAAAAACCAGTGAATCCACTTTAAAAGGAGTAAACCAATAGTTTAGGGTGTCCTTATCCCGCTCTTTGGTGATTTTGGTTTTTACCGTATCGGGAATGTTGCTTAGGGCTTTAACTGATATATCTTTTGCATTGCCCTGATACCCAAAAATAATCTTGTTTTTTGCCGCAAAATTGGGAACTGAAATACTATAGTCGGGCAATTCCTTAAACATGGTCAATAAATAAACCGAATCCGTCGGAAGGCTAATAGTGTCCTTTATAAAAGCAATTTTGTCGACCCTTTGATTGAAAATGTTGTTTTTGGCCTCATCTTTTACCCCGAACATGGCATATTTTCCCTCTTTTAGATTTTTCAAATGAAAAATGGGAGTACTGTCCAGTGTGTTGGTAATATAATTTGGAGGTTGCCGATAGATGGTAGAATCGTTATAGGTGCTATCAATCTCATAAAGCATGATACTGATAAAAGTGTCTGCGTTCTTATTAAATGCATCCTTTACCACGCCAGAAACTGTTAATGAATCTATATAGTCCCCTGTTGAAAACACGTAAGTAAAATAGCTAAGGGGGTTGCCCTCGTTGTTATCAATTATACTTTGGCCGAAATTTAAGGTATAGGTGGTATTCGCTTTTAGGGTATCTTTTAGGATAATCTCTACATATCTGTTGGCCGAGCCCTGTGGGGATATTAAGGGAGTGTATTTTAAAGGTGGGGAAACAATAAGTTGCTTTTCAATATCCTTGAGCTTAACGTATTCGTCAAAATACAATCGGATTTTTTTGGTATTGAAGTTTATGGACATGTTCTTGGGCTCTGCCTTAACCAATTTCGGCGGAGTAACATCCTTAGCACCTCCACTGGGCGCGCCTCTGCGTGCACACTGTACAAGGGCCGATACGGTTAAAAAGAGAAACAAAAACCCTAAAATGCGTTGGATCATAACAGTAATGAAAATGTTCAACAAAGAAACAACTAATTTGTAGAATTGTAAAATTAAGGTACTATGGCCATGGAGGCAACATATATATTAATTCCCTTTGTTGCGGATAAGGCTGTGGCACAGACCTCCATGGTAGCCCCTGTGGTAATGACATCGTCCAATAACAACACATTTTTATCCTTGAATATTTCATAGTCTGTTAAAACATAAAGGGCTTGTTTGTTCTGCCACCTTAGTATTCTGGATTTTTTGGTTTGGGTCTTAGTGTTGGCGGTTTTAATAAGGACACCCTCTTTGTATTGGGCCCCAATGTGTTCAGCTATCGATTTGGCAAATAGGGAAACTTGATTATAGCCTCTTGTTTTTAATTTTTTACGGTGCAGGGGAACTGGCATTACGTAATCAATGTTGTTAAGAAAGTTGTTTTCCTTCAGTATATGGCCATACCAATTCCCTAAAAATGTGCCTATTTGCTCTTGGTTTTTGTATTTTAGGTAGTGAATTATACTTTTTACGATTCCCTTTTCAGTAAAAAACAGAAAAGAACTGGCCTTAATAATGTTAATTCTTCCATAAAATATACGGTCAACAGGGTTTACAGCGTTAAAAGTATACTCGGTGAGTGGTAATTGATTTCGACAAACGGTACACACATGTTCTTCTCCTCTATATAATAGAGCATTACATCCAAAACATAGCCTAGGTACAAGGACCGTGTTGATATCGTTTAGTATATTTGAAATCTTGGAATACACAAATCTAGATTACTATTAACCTACTTAATACGCATGCTTTTAGATGGATACTGAAGATAATAAATTTAATTATAAGATAATACTTGCCGCTTTGGCAGCTATTATACTGGGAATTCTTATTGCCTTCTATTATAGTTATGCCCAATCCAAAAGTCGCATTAGTTTTTTGGAGCAGGAGAAAGAATTACTTGTTAAGGACCTTACTCTGATGAAATCTGATGTAGATAGGCTTTCTGCGCTTAATGAGGTAAATGAAATAGAATTACAGGATTCAAAATATAGGGTGCAACAGTTGTTGGATTCCGTGGGACGCTTAAATTTTACGGTCGAAAAATTAAAGGAATATAAAACCGAACTTAGAAAGCTCGAGGCCAAAAATGATAGCCTTAAACTAAAGAACAATTTCCTTAAGTATAACAATATGCTCCTTGGGGACAAATATGAGGAAACCAGGAAGATGATAGAGGAACTCAGGGGAAAGAGCAGTTCGTTGGCGGAGGCCGAAGCTTTACTTAGGAGGAAGAACAAAGAACTTAGTCAGGAGCTCAAGACCAAAAGCTATCTAAAATTGGAAAATTCGGAGGGTAGTGGTTTTAGGTTTAGAAGTGGCAAACACATTAAAACCAATAAGGCGAATATCATATCCAAACTAAGGGGTTGTGTTACCGTAATGGGAAATCCCAATTCCAAAAATGAAGAGCGGGTTATCTACTTGCAATTCTTAGGTCCAAATATGGGTGTCATAGAGGATAATGCCAATACCATTTCCGTAAACGGCAATGTTTACAGTAAACGTGTAGAACTGGTTTTTATGGGGCAGGAATTTAGCGTTTGCGATGCTATTTCAGTACCGGAAGGATCTTTGGCGGAAGGAACCTATACCCTAAATGTTTTCGAGAATGAAAAATTATTGGCGACTTCAGAATTTCAATTGAAATAAATCTCTTCAATTTCCACTAATATTATATTTTTGCCAAATGGTGAAACAAGAAGACGATTTTAAAAAAGTAATCTCGCATGCAAAGGAGTATGGATACGTTTTCCAATCCAGCGAAATTTACGACGGACTAAGTGCCGTATACGACTATGCCCAAAATGGGGCCGAGTTAAAAAAGAATATCCGTGAATATTGGTGGAAGGCCATGGTTCAGATGAACGATAATATTGTGGGACTAGATTCTGCAATATTTATGCACCCAACCGTTTGGAAGGCATCCGGACACGTAGATGCCTTTAACGATCCATTGATAGATAACAAAGATTCCAAAAAAAGATATCGTGCAGATGTTTTGGTGGAGGATTATACCGCTAAAATTGAAGCTAAAATAGATAAGGAAGTAGCCAAGGCAGAAAAACGTTTTGGAGATGCTTTTGATAAAAAACAGTTTTTGGAAACTAATCCAAGAGTGGTAGGTTATCAAGAACAGATCAATACCATCTTGAAGCGTTTGGGAAAATCCTTGGAGAACGAGGATTTGGTAGATGTAAAAAATTTAATCGAGGAATTGGAAATTGCATGTCCATTGTCCGGATCAAGGAATTGGACAGATGTAAAGCAATTTAATCTAATGTTCGGTACCAAATTGGGAGCCTCTGCCGATAGCGCCATGGATCTATACCTTAGGCCCGAAACTGCACAAGGTATTTTTGTTAACTTCCTTAATGTTCAAAAAACCGGTAGAATGAAGATTCCGTTCGGGATTGCCCAGGTGGGCAAGGCCTTTAGGAACGAGATTGTTGCAAGACAGTTTATCTTTCGTCAAAGGGAGTTTGAACAAATGGAAATGCAATTTTTTATTCGTCCCGGATCTCAAAAGGAATGGTACGAAACCTGGAAGGAAAAAAGGATGGCCTGGCATTTGTCTTTGGGGATGGGAGCCGAGAACTATAGATTTCACGATCACGAAAAATTGGCGCATTACGCAGATGCCGCTGCTGATATAGAATTCAAATTTCCGTTTGGATTTAAGGAATTGGAAGGGATACATTCCAGAACCGATTTCGACTTAGGTAGCCACGAAAAGTACTCGGGCAAAAAATTACAATATTTTGATCCTGAACTCAATGAAAGTTATGTTCCCTATGTGGTTGAAACTTCCATTGGTTTGGATCGTATGTTCTTGGCCGTTTTTTCAAACTCCTTGGTAGAAGAGGAGTTGGACAACAACACTACTAGGACCGTACTTAAATTACCGGCTGTTTTGGCGCCTATGAAGGCCGCGGTACTGCCCTTGGTAAAAAAGGATGGTTTGCCAGAATTGGCCCAAGAAATCATAGATGACCTTAAATGGGATTTTAATGTGGTATATGATGAAAAAGATGCCGTTGGCCGTCGTTACAGAAGACAGGATGCCAATGGGACACCTTTTTGCATTACCGTGGATCACCAGTCTCTAGAAGATAAAACGGTTACCATACGTCATAGGGATACTATGGAACAGCAACGAGTTGCCATTTCAGATGTAAAGGCAATCATCCATAAGGAAGTGGATATGAAAAGCTGGTTGAAAAGAATGGAATAGTTCCGTGATCTACAAGAAATTAAAGGTCCAATAACTTAAGTTATTGGACCTTTTTTTGTTTCCCTTATAGTGAATATCCTAAACGTAAACTGCTATAGAAATTTCTATCATTACCGGGATAGTAGTACCTAGGTTCGGCGCCGCCAAAACCAGTGGTATTTATAAGTACGGATTGGGCATAGTTGACATCGAAGATATTGTTGATACCAAAGGATATGTCCATCGATAGCTTTTTACCCAATTGGTTTTTATACCCCACTTTACTCTTCACCACATTAAAGGCATCACTGTAGAGTTCATTAGCGTCCGTTAAAGGTATTTCTCCTACATATTGATGGGTGGAATACCAATAAAATTTATTGTTAAGTTGGGCTTGTAGGCCAGAATTCAATCTGTGTTTGGGAACCCCTGTCAATGGATTTCCGGAATAATTGTTGTCCCCATCAACAAAGGTTACAAAACTGTGATCGTTAAATGTATAGCTAATAAAAGGGGTTACCCTAAGCTTTGAGGAAATGTCAATTTTATATTCGGCATCCAATTCCAAACCTTGGTGCTGTGTCTTGCCTGCATTCTTCCCAATATATTGATCTTCACCTACCCTTTGGGCTACCAGTAGATTTTTAATATCCATTCTGTATAAGGCAAGGTTTATGTTTAATTTTCTATCCAACATAAGCAGACTAGTGCCAATTTCATAGTTCACGCCTGTTTCTTGGGCAATATCAGGATTAATTACCCCGTCCGGAGTAAGGGTTTCCTCCACCGTAGGATTGGAAAAGCCTTTACTTATATTGGCATAGATTGATTTTGTGGCTGAAAAATTATAGTTGAGGTTTAGGCTGGGCAGCACTATGGCGTCAAAATCCCTTTCTGCGCTCTTATTATCTGCCCCTTGATTGAATTCATCCCTGAAATCGTAATAGGTTTTGTTTACACCTAGCCCAATTTGGGAAGAAAAGGCCTTCCCCAATGGAATAAGTAGATTGCCAAAAGCATTGAACTGTCGCCTAAACTCTTTGTTATCGGCAAATTGATCGCCCTGTACACTTCCTTGTCCATTATTATCTTGATATAGATTTTCAAATTCGCTCCATTGGTATTCATCCTTGTATAATTCAGCACCAAAATTGTAGCCAATTTTAGGGCCATCGGTAGCCCATGCACCAGCGAACTTTGTCCGGAAACCATAGCCGTTGGTGTATTCCTCCAAAATTCCAAAAGGTCTGGGTTCATAGTGATCCAGATAGGAATAGAAAATACTGGTGGTGTTGTTTATTTTCTCTGAAAAGGCATGATTTAAGGTAAGGCCGGCAAGGCTATATTTGTTATCCTCGTATCCTTTGGCAGATTTCCATGTAAATGCGGCCTTGGTGGGGTTTTCCTTAAAATCGGTCTCTCCTAAAGAGCTAGGTATTTGGGCGTTATAATCAACATGGTTAAATAGAAGGCCAATATTGGTTTTGGGAGTTATTTGGTAATTCAAATCCAAGAGTACCCCTTCGCGTTCAAATCTGTTGTTTTCCCTATAGCCATCGGTCTCCAAAAAGCCATAGTGAAAGTTTAGCGCAACCTTATTTTCCTTTAGACTAAATTGTAGGTTGTTCTTAACTAGACTGTAGGAGCCTATAGTAAAGTTATTTCTGAAATAGGTAGACTCGTTGGTGGGCTGTTTGGAATTCAGCAAAATTGCCCCTCCCAAATTGGCACCATAATTAGTTGCTTTTGGACCCTTGATTACCTCCACCGAACTCAGATTTTCCAAATCGAAGGATTCAATGGTAGAGAAACCCGAACCGTTGGTTATTGGGATATCGTTATAGTAAAGACGCAGTTTATCCGTCCCGTACAAGGTTCTTGCACCTACCCCCCTAATGGTGATTCTGTTAGTGTTCAAAGCCCCGGACAATATATAAACTCCGGATATCTGATTGATTGCCGAAACCATATCTACGGGACTGTAGTTCTGAAATACCTTGGTGCCTATAATTTTAGTAGCTATAATGCCATTATCTGGGGCCGATTGAAGGGAATCCAAAAGGATTACTTCGTCCAATTCAGTGATGCTGTCTCTCTGGATGGGTTCTTGGGCATAGGATACAAATAGGGAAGATAAGGCCAATAGAAAGTGAAAGGAGGATTTCATGCATTTAATTTAAGTCTCAAACTTAAGGATTATTATCTGATTTTTTTCTACTGAAATTCAAAGTTTCCATGGCTTGGGTACTTTAAAGCAAGTATAAATATTAACTATTTTACGCTGCCTTTTCGGTTACAAAAAACATTGGCTATTTTTGGCCAGATTTTGGTAAAGTGGACATAGAAGTAAACTAAAGCACATATAACTTCATTATATTTAAAAGGGGTGAGTGCGGCATAAATATATTTAAATGAAAATTGTTTCTTATAACGTAAATGGAATCAGGGCTGCTGTGAAAAAGGGATTTTTGGATTGGTTAAAAACAGTAAATCCGGATGTGGTGTGTTTGCAAGAAATCAAGGCCAACCGGGATCAATTGGATCTGGCAGTATTTGAAGCCTTGGGTTATCACTATCATTACTGGTACAGTGCCCAAAAGAAAGGATATAGTGGAGTGGCCATCCTTGCCAAAACACAACCGGACCATGTGGAGTACGGAACGGGAATAGACTATATGGATTTTGAGGGGCGAAATCTTAGGGCCGATTTTAATGGAGTCTCTGTCATGAGCCTTTATTTGCCCTCTGGAACCAATATAGCCCGATTGGATCATAAACTGCAGTATATGGCCGATTTCCAAGACTATATAGATGATTTAAAAAAGGAAAATCCGAATCTTATTATTTGCGGGGATTATAATATATGTCATGAGGCTATAGATATTCATGACCCTGTTAGAAACAAAAATGTTTCCGGTTTTTTACCTGTGGAAAGGGAGTGGATCGGCAATTTTATGGATAGTGGTTTTGTAGATAGCTTTAGACATTTTAACAAGGAGCCCGATAATTATACGTGGTGGAGCTATAGGGCAAACTCCCGAGCCAATAATAAGGGATGGAGATTGGATTATGGTTTGGTCAGCAGGCCGCTGGTGAGTCGTTTGAAGCGTTCCGTTATTTTGTCGCAAGCCGTTCATAGTGACCATTGTCCCATTCTTGTAGAGTTGGATTAGAGACATAGGCTTGGAACATAATTTTTATATCCATTGAAATGTGAAGTGATTGCCTAAATAAAGTATATTGGGGCAAGGTCTTAGTTGAATTAAATTGTAATTTTTAATTTTAGATGTCATTATCCATTTTGGAACTTTGATCGGTAATTGAATAAGGCTAATTTAACTAATAAGAGCGGGCATGAAAATGGTAAGTGTTTCTCGATTGATTTATGCTCTATGCCTGTCATCTTTTTGTTTAGCAATCTTTTTTCAGGGTGAAAGTATATTCCCGCCACAGAAACAAAAATCCAAATTAAAGTCATCGGGTAAGGAATTGGCAGAAAGGTATTGTCAAATGTGCCATACTTTTCCCGAGCCAGGATTATTGGATAAAAATACTTGGCAGAAGAGTGTTCTGCCCAATATGGGTATGCGCTTGGGCATTAGGACAAATGGAGCCGATCCTTTTGAAGACCTTGACCCTATAGATGAAAGTATTGTAAGGAATCTAAATATCTATCCTGATGCTCCATTGATTTTAAAGGAGGATTGGGACAGGATTGTAGAATATTATGTTCAAAATGCCCCAATTAAACTGGAGTCGCAACAAGTAACCGTTAGTCGTACCAAAGAAAAGGCCCCTTTTAAATCACAATTTATAACGATAGGAGACAACAAGCTTCCAAAAGTGTCATTGCTGAACTTCAATGAGGCAACGTCAGAGCTTTATATAGGCGACAACAATAATCTTTACGCCCTTAAAAACACGGGTGAAATCAGCAATAGTTGGATATTGAATAGTCCTGCCTCGCATATTGAGTTCAACGAAAATTCGGACCCCTTGCTCTTGACCATAGGGCAATTTAGGCCATCCGATCAGGAGTTGGGTAGGCTGGCCAATTTAAAAACAAGGGAGAATAGTCAAAGCCCTAACATAGCCATTTCAAAATTGCGAAGGCCGGTTTATTTTGCTTCGGGCGATCTAAACGGAGATGATAAAGAGGATGCAGTGGTTTGCAGCTTTGGAAATTACGGTGGCAAATTATCATGGTTTGATGATTTTGAACCCTCTAAGGAACATGTATTAAGTAATTTACCAGGGGCCCGAATGGTAGCGATCAAAGATCTAAATGGGGATCAAAAACCAGATATTATTGCCTTGATGGCACAGGCCTATGAGCAAATTTCAATTTATTACAATAAGGGACATGGGGAGTTTGAACAAGCGAAGGTTTTGGAATTTTCCCCGGTACATGGCGTTAGTTATTTCGAATTGGTCGATTTTAATAATGACGGATTTCAAGATATTTTGCTTACCAATGGAGACAATTGGGATTATTCCAACGTGGATAAACCATACCAAGGACTTAGGATATACCTGAACGACGGACATAATAATTTTAAAGAAACATTCTTTTATCCCATGTTCGGATGTAGTAAGGCCGTGGCCAGGGATTTTGATAATGATGGGGATTTGGACATAGTGGGCGTATCATTTTATGCAGATCTTAAAGACCCTAGGGAAAGCTTCGTCTATTTATTGAACAACGGAAATTTGAAATTCACTGCATCTTTTCATCCGGACGCAGTATATGGTAGATGGTTGACTATGGAAGTGGCCGATTTTAATGGGGATAGTAGGCCAGATGTAATGCTGGGGTCCTTTATGTTTAATATTAATGAAATGGCCAAGGTGGTGGCTTCTACTGGTATATCTTCATTTCCACAGGTTTTATTGTTGACGCAAGTTGAGTGATATAACGAGAGTTGGGACATTTATTTGTTTTAGTAGATATTAATTATTTTTTTTACACTCAAAAAGCACCTGAATGAAGTATACCAATCTCCCCCACACCGAAATTGAAGTAAGTAAAATATGTCTGGGCACCATGACCTGGGGCCGACAAAATACGCAAGAGGAGGGCCACGAGCAGATGGATTATGCCTTGGAACAGGGAATTAATTTTTTTGATACCGCAGAATTGTATCCCATTCCAGCCACAAAGGAGCGATATGCTGACACCGAAAGAATTATTGGCAATTGGTTTAAAAAGAAAAAGAACCGCGATAAGGTAATTTTGGCATCCAAGATTGCAGGAAAAGCCGAAATGACCAAGTTCATCAGAACCACAGGAATAAACCGGGACACCATTAAACAGGCCGTTGAGGGAAGCCTTTCGCGCTTGCAAACGGACTATTTGGATCTTTATCAGTTGCATTGGCCGGATCGGACAACAAATTATTTTGGAAAAAGAGGGTATAAGCATAGTATCAATGACCATTGGGAGGACAATATCCATCAGATATTGGAAGCTTTAAGAGACCTTGTAAGAGAAGGAAAAATTAGACACGTAGGTATTTCCAACGAAACTCCATGGGGAGCTATGAGGTACTTGGAGGAAAGCAAGGTACATGCCAGTTTACCAAGAATGATTACCATACAGAATCCATATAGCCTTTTAAACCGTCTTTTTGAAGTTGGTTTGGCAGAAATTTCACATCGGGAAAATTTAGGCTTATTGGCTTATTCCCCTTTGGGCTTTGGTACTTTGAGCGGCAAGTATTTGGGAGAAAGAAAACCGGAGAATTCCAGGATTTCCCTTTTTCCAAATTACAATAGGTACAGTAGTGAAACGGCTATTAAGGCAACCCAAAAATATTATGATTTGGCCCGGGCTAACGGCTTGTCATTAGCACAAATGGCACTTGCCTTTGTAAATTCGAGACCATTTTTAACCTCCAATATAATTGGCGCCACTACTATGGATCAGCTTAAGGAAAATATAGGGAGTATAGAGGTGCAATTAAGCGAGGAGGTACTAAAGGGTATTGAGGCGATACACAATGAAATTCCTAATCCAGCTCCTTGAGGATATGATAGCGATATATTTTTTAAAAGTAGGTTTTTGGCAACTGGGTTTAATTGTTGTGGTCGTGGTTCTAATGATGGTTTTGGCAAGGATGTTCAATTCTAAAAAATAGCGAATACTTAAGCGGGCACTAGGAGAATAGACTATTGGCTACATCTTCGATCTTGGAGGCCAATTGTATTCGGATTTGGGTGTTTTTTAAGGTTATCTTATTGTTTTTGGAAACATAGATTGTGCTGAAACCCAATTTTTCTGCTTCCAAAATACGTTGATCTATACGTTGTACCGGCCTTATTTCACCAGCAAGACCTACCTCGGCAGCAAAACACACCCCTTTTTCTATGGGAATGTCCTCGTTACTGGAGAGGATGGCCGCAATAACGGCAAGGTCAATGGCGGGGTCGTCCACAGATATACCTCCAGTAATGTTTAGAAAAACATCCTTTGCCGCCAATTTAAATCCGGCCCTTTTTTCCAGTACCGCCAAAAGCATGTTCAATCGCTTTGCGTTGTAACCTGTGGTGGAACGCTGTGGCGTGCCATATACTGCTGTGCTTACCAAGGCCTGTATTTCTATCATCAGAGGGCGCATACCTTCTACGGTAGAAGCAATTGATGTTCCGCTTAAACCTTCGTCGTTCTTGGAAATTAGAATTTCGGACGGATTGTTAACTTCCCTTAGACCGCTTCCCTGCATTTCATATATTCCTAATTCGGAGGTAGATCCAAAACGGTTCTTTAGGGATCTTAGGATGCGGTACACGTAATTTCTATCGCCCTCAAATTGCAAAACGGTATCTACCATGTGCTCCAATATTTTGGGTCCGGCGATAGTGCCATCTTTGGTGATATGCCCAATGAGGATAACTGGAGTGTTGGTTTCCTTGGCAAATTTTATGAGTTCCGCCGTGCATTCCCGTATCTGGGAAATACTGCCTGCCGTAGACTCAATATAATCCGTATGAAGGGTTTGTATGGAATCTATCACCACAATATCGGGCTCAGTGGCTTCGATCTGTTGAAAAATGTTCTGGGTTTTGGTCTCGGTAAGGATAAAACAAGTTTCACTATTGGGGTGAATGCGATCTGCACGCATTTTAATTTGTTTTTGACTCTCTTCCCCGGAAACATATAAAGTTTTGTAAGGGAGTTTAAGGGCTATTTGTAGTAATAAAGTACTTTTTCCAACTCCGGGCTCCCCGCCCAAGAGGGTTAGGGAGCCAGGGACCAATCCACCACCTAGGACCCTATTGAACTCCAGATCGAAAGTGTTGAGTCTTGTTTCCCTGTCGGTGCTAATTTCATTGACCCTTAATGGTTTTGCAATTTTTTTGGAGGGCTGGGAAGAACTTTTCCAAGATACTTTTTCCTCTTTCTGAATTACCTCTTCCACAACGGTGTTCCATTGCTTGCAAGCTCCACATTGTCCTACCCACTTGGCATATTGCGTTCCACAGTTCTGACAAAAAAAAGCAGTTTTTGTTTTGGCCATTATTTAAATTATGGTTTGCGCTAAGGTAATAAGAAGTTTGAAAAGGATGTAGGGTTTTGTACACTTAGGCTAAAATGATGCCAAGTGCAGTTAAGGTAATGGGGTAAGGGCAATAAGTATTTCCCAACATGATGGATAAATGACTATGCAGGTAACACCAATGGCAGATTTACAAACTTCCGGACTTTAGGATTTTTAATTTCGCCTGAGCATTTATGTAAAAGCTGGTTTAGTATCCAAAATCAGCTTTGAGGGCATCAATTTTTTCCAAGGCCATTTCTTTGGTGAGAAAATCAATTTCTTCCATGCCAAAAGCCTTTTCAAAAGTCCTTAGGGCCTTTTTAGGTTCGCCCAATTGCTCGTAATATTCGGCTTCAAAATAAAAGCCCAACATAGTATTGGGATACTCTTTTTTACAAAGATCTGACAAGGGCTTCAGGGATTCAAAATCTTCCTTTTTTCTAGAGGCGGCATATATGGCCATAATGTCGTTTAGACTGGTTGTTTTTCTAAAGCCAAATAGATTTTCTATGGAAGCCTGTTTGTCTGCCAGATAATCAAATACAGGTCCAACCTGGGTTAAAATCTTTTCTTTGTACTCCTTTGGACTTATGGGTTTGAACATCCCAAAGATATTGTCGAAGGCTTTCCCAATGCCGTAGGTGGCTACTGAAATATGGTCTGCATTCTCGTATTTATCAAAGAAATAGTGCAAATTATCACTTTTCATCCCTTTTAAGTTTTGATCCAATGCCAAGACCCTATTGCTATTTTCACTTTTTTCGCCCTCCAAGATCAATTGGTAGAATATTTTCTTTTTCATCACCGATAACCTCGAAGGCACCCTTGTTTCCATTTCTGGGGCCAAGTATGGTGAAATGCTTATATAGGCATTGAAAAGGGAATCGTCCTTAAAGAGGTAAAAATTTCCAAAATTGGCAGTGATATCATATCCTACGAACATTTTAAAGGGAGCTGTACTGAATTTGGTTTCCAAATAAGGGATAAGTTCCATTCCCAAAAACTCGAAGAACAGTTTGCCTTTTTCGTTGGGCAGACCACTATCGGGCTCAAAGGCACAATCCTGATTCCTTAGGTTGTTTTTAGATTGATTTACGCCAACTACAATAGCTTCCGGCATACCGTGGAAATTACTGTAAAATTTTGCGTTGGCCACCACTTGATCAAATAGATATTCTCCATCTAGAACAACAATGATAGGATATTTTTTTTCTGCGGTATAGGTTTCGGGGAAGTAGTATTGTACATCCCTGCGCTCCTGTAATTTGAAGGATTCGAATATTTCTTGGGTTACCTGTGCATTGCTGCCAAAGTAGACAAACAAGGCCAATAAAGTAAAAAAACGTTG
Source organism: Arenibacter algicola (assembly GCF_018860365.1). GTDB lineage: Bacteria > Bacteroidota > Bacteroidia > Flavobacteriales > Flavobacteriaceae > Arenibacter > Arenibacter algicola_B. Next base: position 328,339 of record NZ_JAHKPO010000024.1, on the reverse strand, counting down.
CATAGAACAGTATTTGGGCAATAGAAGACTATTTGTTTCTGTTCCATAACGGTAAAATCAGAAAAGATATTGCGCCAAATACTACTATCATTAAAGTTTGTGAAATCCACATAATCCATCCGAAGGCATCGCCTGAAACCTTGCTAATGCCGAAAATTGCCAAGGCGCTACTAACGGCAATGGGATAAATGCCTATGCCACCATTGGTAGCGGACATGGCAAAGGCTCCTGCCACAAAGGCTACCAGTAACTGACTTACGCTTAGGTCCACGGTTTCCAGAACCGTATATTTTATTACCCAAAACATGGCTATATAGGCTAGCCAAATAAATAAGGTGTGAAAAACAAAACCCCATTTGTTCTTCATTCTAAAAATACTGAGGATGCCCTCCAAAAGGCCTCTCAAAAATGTTTTTAGTTTCAGGGCCAATTTTGATTTTGATTTTTTTAGTATATACATACCAATGGATAGGGCCAATATCCCAGAACCAAGTAGTACCAATAGCAATACAAGATTAAAACCTTTTTGTTGAAGGAAGTCCCATATAATTTCGGTTTGAAGGAAGAGTGCTATGGCCACAATCAGGAATAGCATAACCAGGTCGATGACCCTTTCGGTAACTATGGTTCCAAAGCCTTTTTGGAAGGGAACATGCTCGTAGGTGGCCAAGGCTGTAGCCCTTAATATTTCTCCGGACCTAGGTATTCCCAAATTCGTAAAATAGGCCGTTAATATGATCAATATATTGTTGAATAGTTTCGGCTTATAGCCTAATGGCTGCAACAAATAATTCCATCTTACAGCTCTGGAAAGGTGTGTGAGGATTCCTAAAAAAACGGATACCCCGACCCAAAAAAGGTCTGCATTTTTTATGTAATGTATTATTTCCGATCTATCCTCTTCGGAAGTGGAATAATAAGAATACCAAACCAAAAAAACACCCAGCAGTATGGGGAGAATTGTTTTTAAGGTATTCTTAATGGAAGATTTCAAAACTAGGTCAACAGATTGGTTTCCTCATTGGGGAAAACCAAGGATGGATTGAATTTCTTGGCCAGCTCAATATCCATGGTAGCATAGGTTATTAGAATTAAAACATCGCCAACGGCTACCTTTCTGGCAGCAGCGCCATTTAAGGTTACCTCGCCACTGCCCCTAGTTCCGGGAATAGCATAGGTCTCCAGCCTTTCCCCATTGTCGTTATTGACAATTTGTACTTTTTCACCTCTAATAATATTGGCCGCATCCATCAAATCTTCATCAATGGTAATACTGCCTATATAGTTAAGGTCAGCACCCGTCACTTTTACGCGGTGTATTTTAGATTTCACTACTTCTATTTGCATGGGACAAAGTTAATCATTTATGCCAATTGGATTTCCAATTTAATTATGGTCGGCATTATGTAATTGGATTTCAACTTTAAAGGGCAATGTTATCTATAAGCCTAACATCTCCCGCATAAACGGCGATAAAGGCTCTATATTTTACCTTTTTGTTTTTTCTTTTAACCGGTTTCAATTGGTCTACATCTGCAATTTTAACATATTCCAAGTTTAGTTTTTGGTGGGCGTTAAATTGCTTTTTTACCCAATCCATTGTAAAATTAGCACTTTTCGTGCCAAATTTAAGTTTGGCAGCTTTTAGGGTTTTGTAAATAAAACCAGCCTCTTGTCTTAATTCTGTGTCCAATCGTTCGTTTCTGGAACTCATAGCCAGTCCGTTGGCTTCCCTAACAATTGGGCAACCTATGATTTCTATTGGCAAATGGACTATTTTCACCAGTTTTTTAATGATTTGCAGTTGTTGAAAATCCTTTTCCCCAAAGTATGCCCTGGTTGGAGAGATTAAGCGCAATAGCTTTTCAACAATTGTTCCTACACCGTCAAAATGTCCTTTTCTAAATTCACCTTCCATAACATTTTCCAATCCCTCAAAATCGTATGTTTTGGAGATAATTTCACCAGAATATATTTCGGAGGCAGAAGGTGCAAAAACCACTATCCCATCGGAAACTGCTTTTAAAAGGGTTAAATCGGCTTCCAAAGTGCTTGGGTACTTGTCCAGATCTTCCTTGTTATTGAATTGTGTGGGGTTTACAAAAATGCTTACCAGGGTAAGGTCATTTTCTTCAACCGACTTTTTAACCAAGGCTATATGTCCCATATGCAATGCCCCCATGGTTGGGACCAAACCAATTGTTTTGGTTTTTTTATGGGAGTCTAGATAAGACTTTAGTTCCTTTTTAGTGTTAATTAGCTGCATTCGTTTTACTTAAAAGAGAGCAAACTTACTATAATTACTGCTAATCTGCATAATTTTTGTAATTTTGCACTTTCTCTTACTCTATTAATAAAATATTGCTTTTATGAATGGCAAAAAGATATTGTTTGTATCTTCAGAATTAGTACCCTATCTACCAGAGAACGAAGTTTCCTTAATGTCTTACGAAACCCCAAGAATGGTCAATAGTAATGGTGGCCAAATAAGGATTTTTATGCCAAGGTTTGGGAATATCAATGAACGTAGGCATCAATTGCACGAGGTAATTAGATTATCCGGGATGAATTTGGTGATCAACGATATGGATATGCCATTGATCATAAAAGTGGCCTCTATTCCTAGAGAGCGTATTCAGGTATATTTCATTGATAATGATGAATACTTTAAAAGGAAGGCAACATTTACCGATGAGGATGGGAAATTATTTCCCGATAATGACGAAAGAGCTATTTTCTTTGCCAAAGGTGTGGTAGAGACGGTCAAGAAATTGAATTGGTCCCCAGATATTATACATGTTCACGGATGGTTGGCATCTTTGTTGCCACTCTATCTTAAAAAGTTCTATGCCGACGAGCCTTTATTTTCTGAAAGCAAGATTATCATGTCCGTTTATGGGCAAGGTTTTGATGGTACATTGGATAAAGACCTCATTAAAAAGATTGCCTTCGACGGAGTTCCTGAAGAAAGTATAAAAGCGCTTGAGGAGCCCAATTATAATAATTTGTTAAAAGTTGCTGTGGATTATGCCGATGCTGTTATTTTAGCGGCAGAAGATATTCCGGCCGACTTGGAAGACTACATATCCAAGCTCGAAAAACCTGTTTTGCCATTTGTTCCTTTACAGGAGTTTGAGGAAGCTTACGTGAATTTTTATAACACCAAAGTTTTAAAATAATCTAAATGAATTTACTGAACAGATTAAAATTACCTACTGTGGTAGGTATATTGCTTGTTGTGGTCTTGGGGTCCTGTGAGGAGGATTTGACTACCATAGGTAGTGGTGTAGTAGGTGGCGAACCATTTACGGCCGGCAAGGCGGTTTACGATGTTTTTGCCTACAATAAAAAGATAGAGGCGGTAAGGACCAATAAACTACCGGCATATCAAATCGGGAATTATACAGACCCAATATATGGAAAAACTGAGGCTAGTATAACTACTCAGGTCCAGTTGTCCTTTGCCAATCCCAGTTTTGGAAATTATTCTGCGTCAGTGGAAGAAACTGCCGATACAGATTCCAGTACCCTTACCATAAAAGAAAATGAGACGGTGGAAGAGGTTATTCTTTTCATACCTTTTCTGACAAACCCAAAGGGAGACCTTGACCTTGATGGTGTGGCCGATGCTTATGATGCAGACCCCGAGGATGCCAATAGCGATAGCGATGGGGACACTTTGACGGATATCCAGGAAAAATCGCTTGGGACCGACCCATTAAACCCGGATACGGACGGCGACGGCATAAATGATAATTTGGACGACGATACTGCAGTAAATAGATTCCCGATAAAGTATGACCTGGATAGTATTTTTGATGCCAACGGAAATATTCCGGAATCCTTTAATTTTAAGGTGGAACGATCTACTTATTTCTTAAGGGATTTGGATCCCAATACCAATTTTCAGGAGGCACAGCAGTATTATTCATCCCAACAGTTTTCACCGACCTTTGTATCGGATTTATTGTTCGATGGCGCCGTAGAGGTGAGCAATGTGGAAGAATTGATCTTTAAGGAAGACGATCCCGAAACAGAGGATGTGGATGAATCGGAGGAAGCGCCAACTAGGATTGCTCCCGGAATAAGAGTGCCCTTAAATACAGCATTTTTTCAACAAAATATTATAAATAAGGAAGGTTCTTCAGAGTTGTTGAGTCAGGCCAATTTTGCTGAATTTTTCAGAGGTGTCCATTTATCCATTCCGGATGATGTGTTAGTGTTGTTGGATATAACACGGGGGAATATTACCATAAAATATACATATGATAGTGTAACCAGTTCTGTGGATGACACCGTTATTGAAAGTGAGAAGGAATTTGTGCTAAATTTCATTAGGCGCGATACTAGTACAGGTGCGGTAATTGGGAATGCCGTAAATACTTTTATCAATGAGGCCTATCCAGCTGATATCGCGAATAGATTGGACAATGGGGAAAACGCATCTAAGGTCTACTTAAAAGGTGGGGCAGGAAGTTTTGCCCAAATTAAACTTTTCGACGAAATAAATGGGGATGAGATCATCAACCAGATCAAAGCCAAGAATTGGATCATAAATGAAGCTAATTTGGTGTTTTATGTAGATCGAAATACTTTGGACGCGGCCGGTAATGTTATTGAGCCCTCAAAATTGTATTTGTTCAAGGACAACACCAATAGACCTGTCTACAATGAATTTCTGGAATCTGAAGAGGATTACAACGCTGGTAATTTTACCAACTATGATGGAGGTCTAAATAAGGTAAGCGGTAAAGGGCAGAGTTATAAAATTAAAATTACAAATTATATTAACGACCTAATAGTAAGGGATTCTACCAATACTACCCTGAATTTAACCTTGACTTCGGACATACGGATTGCAACCACCGGAAAGGCCATGTTGGCCAATAGTACGGAGGGGGAAGTACCTGTGATGTCTTCTATAAATCCTTTTGGGACTGTCCTTTACGGCAGTGATAATTTACCCAATGGGCAGGAGGGGAAAAAATTAAAACTCGAAATTTTCTACACCAAAGCAAATTAAAAGCCAGAAAAATACCACTTATAGTATTTTTACGTTAATTAACTAAAAGATAAAAGGTTTTACCTAACAAGAAGTTAAATTTGTTATGTAAAACCTTTTGTTAATTACTAACCATTAAACTTTGAAATATGTGTGGAATCGTAGGATATATTGGGCATAGGGATGCTTATCCCATTATTATAAAAGGACTTCAGCGTTTAGAGTATAGGGGATATGACAGTGCAGGTATAGCCTTATACGATGGCAACGATATAAATTTATCCAAGACCAAGGGCAAGGTAGAGGATTTAAAAAATAAGGCAAAAAGTACCATTTCCCTTGAGGGTAAATTGGGAATTGGACATACAAGATGGGCTACACATGGTGTCCCCAATGATGTTAATTCGCACCCACATTATTCCAATTCTGGAGATTTGGTAATTATCCATAATGGGATTATAGAGAATTATGATGCTATAAAGAAGGAATTAACCAAAAGGGGCTATACTTTTTCTTCAGAAACCGATACGGAAGTATTGGTAAACCTTATAGAAGAAGTTAAGCGCAAGGAAGGGGTTAAGCTTGGGAAAGCTGTGCAAATTGCTTTGAATGAAGTGGTTGGGGCATATGCCATTGCAGTTTTTGACAAGCAAAAACCAGATGAAATAGTAGTAGCCAAATTAGGTAGTCCTTTGGCGATAGGTGTAGGGGAGAACGAATTTTTCATAGCGTCCGATGCATCCCCTTTTATAGAATTTACCAACAATGCCATTTATTTGGAAGATGAGGAAATGGCGGTCATTAGATTGGGGAAGGAAATTAAATTGAGAAAAATAAAGAACGATGCCATTGCCTACCCTTCTATCCAAGAATTAGCACTTAATCTTGAGGAAATTGAAAAGGGTGGGTTTGACCACTTTATGCTAAAGGAGATCTACGAACAGCCAAGAGCTATTTTGGATACCTATCGTGGCCGACTTAGGGCTAAAGAGGGGATTATTAAAATGGCGGGCGTAGATGATAACCTGGAAAAGTTTTTGAATGCCAATCGTATTATAATAGTGGCATGTGGTACCTCCTGGCATGCGGGATTGGTGGCAGAATATATTTTTGAAGATTTGGCCAGGATTCCTGTAGAGGTGGAATACGCTTCGGAGTTCAGATATAGAAACCCGGTTATAACGGATAAGGATGTGCTTATTGCCATTTCGCAATCCGGGGAAACGGCAGATACGCTGGCAGCCATTAAATTGGCCAGGGAAAAGGGAGCTTTTGTGTTTGGTGTGTGTAATGTTGTTGGGTCTTCCATAGCTAGGGAGACAGATGCAGGTGCCTATACCCATGCCGGTCCCGAAATTGGAGTAGCTTCGACCAAGGCATTTACTACACAAATAACGGTGTTGACATTATTGGCCTTAAAATTGGCCAAGGAAAAAGGGATCTTCAACAAAACACGTTTCCATGAGCATTTAACTGAATTGGAAAATATTCCCGCCAAGGTGGAAAAGGCCTTGCTTTCAAATCCACTGGTGGAAATAATAGCCAATGTCTATAAGGATTCTACCAACTGCCTTTATTTGGGTAGGGGGTACAATTTTCCGGTAGCTTTGGAAGGTGCTTTGAAATTAAAGGAAATAAGTTACATACATGCCGAGGGCTATCCTGCGGCAGAAATGAAGCACGGGCCAATTGCCCTGATAGATGAACATATGCCCGTGGTGGTAATTGCAACGAACAAAGGGCATTATGAAAAAGTGGTAAGTAATATACAGGAGATAAAATCCCGTAAAGGTAAAATTATCGCTGTGGTTACGGAAGGTGACGTGCAGGTTAAGGATTTGGCGGACCATGTCATAGAAATTCCGGAAACCTTGGAAAGCTTAACTCCATTATTGACTACTATTCCACTTCAGTTATTATCGTATCATATTGCGGTAATGAGAGGCTGCAATGTAGATCAGCCCCGTAACTTGGCCAAGTCGGTTACGGTGGAATAGAATCCCCTTAATAAAACTATAATGACATCCATAGATGATGGTCCAAAAGGATCGTTATTTATGGATGTCATTTTTTTGCAACCTATATTTTGTCAAATTTCTATTAAAAAGTGTTAAATTTTGAACAAAAAATACTATGCATGCATAATTTATTTGATTTTCGTTTTGTTAATTTGAAAATTGGTGTATATTGGCTATAAGGTGATATCTTATCATTAACTGATACTAATTTAACTCAAAACTTTATGAGATCAACTCTTCTATTATTCTTTTTCATGTTTGGAATGTTGGCGCATTCACAAACGATTATTAAAGGGAATGTGGTGGATCAAAACAATGACCCCGTACCTGGAGCCAACATTGTAATTATGGGCAAAGCCATTGGTACAGTATCCGATTTTGACGGGAATTTTATATTGAATACTTCTGAGAATCCCCCGTTTACATTGAATATTACCAGTATTGGATATGAGGGTACTACTACCAATATTACACAAAATAATCAAACAATTTCGGTTACTTTAAACGAAGAACAGACAAGTTTGGACGAGGTGGTAATTTCTGCTTCAAGGACTCCAGAGCGTGTTTTTGAATCCCCGGTTACTGTGGAACGTTTTGGATTGGAAGATATTAAAAACACTACAGCTGCAGATTTTTACGGCGGATTGGAAAATTTAAAGGGTGTAGATGTAAACACTAACAGTTTAACTTTTAAATCCGTAAACACCAGGGGCTTTGCTTCTTTTGCCAATACTCGATTTATGCAATTGGTTGATGGTATGGATAATTCTACTCCGGCGCTAAACTTTCCTATTGGAAACTTAGTGGGGATGATAGAGACAGATGTTCTAAGTGTTGAATTACTTCCTGGGGCATCCTCAGCACTTTATGGTGCCAATGCCTTTAACGGGATACTTTTTATGCGAAGTAAAAGCCCTTTTGATCATGAAGGAATTAGTGTATCTATAAAAAGAGGTGTCACCTCTCAAGAGTCGGCAGGTACTAATCCGTATACTGATTTTGGTATTCGTGCGGCGCATAAATTTTCTGATAAATTTGCTGGTAAAGTAAACTTCGGATATTTAAAAGGGACAGATTGGGCTGCAACCAGTGAGGTTGATAAATTTGATCCAACTAGAACAAGAGCTGATTATAACTATGATGGAATTAATATATACGGAGATGAAGTTTCCACGAACATTAGATCTGCATCTGGTTTGGGAATTATTCCAAATGTTGAGGTAAGTAGAACAGGTTACAATGAGCGGGATTTAACCAACTATAACGCTGAAAGTATTAAAGCGGATTGGGGATTATACTATCGTCCAATTGAAGACAACAGCCTTGAGTTCTCTTACGTGGGTAAGGTGGGTACCGGTACTACTATCTATCAAGGAACAAACCGTTACAATATCAATGGTTTTTTTCAAGAGCAACATAAACTAGAAATTAAAAATGACAATTTCTTTTTAAGAGGATATGTTGTAGGGGATAAAGCAGGAGACTCTTATGATATGGTGTTTACGGGGATTAACATTAACAGATCCTGGAAATCCGACGAAGATTGGTTTGGAGATTATATAGCAACTTATGCTGGAATAGAATTGTCCGGCAACCCTTCTGGTTTAACAGATGATCAAAAGCATGCACAGGCGAGAGCCGTTGCAGATACGGGCCGTTACCTGCCAGGAACACCGCAATTTGAGGCTGCATTTAATAAAAGTATAAATGATCCTGATTTAGCAACAGGTTCTAAGTTTCAAGATGCCTCTAAATATTACCATGCTGATGGTAATTATAATTTTAGCCATTTGATTGATATTGCTGAAATTCAAATTGGAGGATCCAATAGAAAATACAGTTTAAATTCTGGCGGTACAATATATACTGATACTGATGGTCCAATTGATTATTCTGAATATGGTATTTATACCCAAATTCAAAAAAAGATTGAACTTTCTGATGTGAAAAGCATAAAATTAACAGGATCAGCACGTTATGATAAATCAGAATTTTTTGATGGCTTCCTATCGCCACGTATTTCTGCTGGGTTCACACTTAATAGAGATCACAACATTAGAGCCTCCGTGCAAACTGGATTTAGAAACCCGACCACACAAGATTTATTTATTGGGTTAGATGCAGGTAGAGCAATTTTAGTTGGTTCCGCACCTGATAATTTGAACCGTTATTCTGATACCTATGATGTAAGTTCAACTGGTCAATTGGCAGGCCAGCCTGCATCAGTAGTACAAACAGGAAGGGCAGCTTATGAAAATGCCTATTCAGCGCAATCAGTGGAGACCTTTAAGCTTACTAATAACGTGGCTGATTTAAAGGTTTCAAATCCGGAATTGGTAAAACCCGAACAGGTTACCTCAATTGAGGTTGGGTATAGAGGAAAGATAGATAAACTTGTAGTTGATTTTAGTGCCTATTACAATAGTTATAAAGACTTCATTTCTCAAGAGGTTGTTGATGCACCTTTTTATGGTATTGCCGGTGATGGCAACCTATCTGTAGATGCTATAAGGAACGATGATGTACAGCGCTATAGTGCCTACACTAATACTGATGCAGATGTTAACTCTTACGGAGCTTCTATTGGTTTAGACATGAAAGTACTTGGTAATTTTGATTTAGGGGGTAGTTATACTTTTACAAAGTTGGATTTTGATCGAGAAGCAAATCCAGATGTTATGTTGAATTTTAATACTCCAGAACATAAGTTTAAAGCCAATTTTGGGAATGAAGAGTTATTCAAAAACTTTGGCTTTAATCTAGCATACAGATTTAGTGATGATTATTTTTGGGAAGCTACTTTTGGCAATGGTGTTGTGCCGGAATTCCATACACTTGATGCTCAAATTAGCTACGCTGTTCCAAGCATCAAATCTTCCTTTAAGTTAGGTGGAACCAACATTACGGGCAATGAGTATTTTACTGCATTCGGTACAGGCTTTATTGGGTCTATGTACTACCTATCTTGGACAATTAATAACTAATCGGAAATCAAATCATAATTTGACATGAAAAATTTAAAATATATATTCTTAGCTTCTTCACTGTTTTTGTTTACAAATTGTAACGATCCTGAAGATGTAGATTTGAACCTTGTTGTGGAAGAGGAAGCAAAACCCGCATTGACTGCTGGTTCTGCTGATTTTTCCAAATATATAGCTATAGGAAATTCATTTACTGCTGGTTTCACTGATAATGCGTTATTTATTGCATCACAGGAAAATTCTTTTCCTAATCTATTATCGCAAAAATTTTCATTGGTTGGTGGTGGCAATTTTTCCCAACCATTAATGAATGATAATTTTGGAGGACTTTTATTAGGAGGAAGTCCTGTTTTAGATCCACTAACTGGAAAAAATCTTTTCGCTCCAAGACTCTATTTTTATTCTGATTCCAATTCAGCATGCCCGGACTTTACCGGCCCTGTTGTTCTTGGAATTGACCCTAACGATACCAATACACAGGTAGCTAGTTCTACAACAGATTTTTTATTAAATAATCCAACAGGGCCATTTAATAACATGGGCGTTCCTGGCGCAAAAAGTTTTCATTTATTAGCTCCAGGTTATGGAAGTTTGGCAAACGTTCCATTAGGGTTAGCAAATCCTTATTTTGTAAGAATGGCTTCAGAACCTAGCGCTAGCGTTTTAGGCGATGTTCTTGCACAAGCACCAACCTTTTTTACACTTTGGGTTGGTATTAATGATGTTTTAGGGTATGCCCTTTCTGGCGGAGACGGATCTAGTGCGATCACCCCAATAGATGGAGCTCCGGGTGTTGGTTTCAACCAAACTTATGCAACTTTGATCGGAGCAGTAACGGCGGGTGGTGCACAAGGTGTTGTGGCAAATATTCCAGATGTAACAAGTATTCCACATTTTACAACCGTACCCTATAATCCTTTGGATCCTAATGATGAATGTTTACAAGCATATGTTGATCAAATACCAACTTTAAATGGTGTGTTTGGTCAGTTGAATCAGGTGTTTGCTTTTTTAGAGAGTCAAGGAGTTCCAAACGCAACAGACCGACAAATTGTTTTTTCAACAACTGAGGCAAGTGCGGTTGTGATTAAAGATAAATCTTTAGTTGATTTGTCGGCTCAAATTGCTGGAGTATTGAAACAAAGTCCTGCGTTTCCTGCGTTTGTACAATCATTTGGTTTGCCAGTTGAAGCCGCGCCAACGGTAGCCGATCTTTTTGGTTTAGCTTACGGACAAGCAAGGCAGGCTACAGCTGACGATTTGTTTGTATTGCCTAGTTCATCTATAATTGGTACAGTAAACACCAGTTCAGTAGAATTTTTAATGTCCCGAGGACTATCCCAAGCATTGGCTGGGCAATTTTCAGTAGAAGGGGTGTCTTTACCATTAGCTGATAAATGGGTTTTATTGCCAAGTGAACAAGCAGAGATTGCAGCAGCAACGACTGCATTTAATACAACTATAGCAGCAAGTGCTACTCAAGCAGGTTTGGGTTTGGTGGACGCCAATGGTTTAATGAACAAATTGGCAGATGGAGGAGTTACCAGTGGTAATTTTATCTTAACGTCTGTATTGGTCAGGGGTGGTGCATTTTCTTTAGATGGTGTTCATCCAACAGCTAGAGGTTATGCTTTGATAGCCAATGAATTTATGAAAGCGATAGATGTTGCTTATGGTTCAAATTTTGAGGCATCAGGTTCTTTATTGGATATAGGCGCCTATCCAACAAATTATTCTTCAACGCTTCAATAGAATAAAGTTGATTTAAACAGATATATAGCACCTTAATTATAAGGTGCTTTTTTATATAAATGATTTTAATTTTTTGTGTTTAAGTGAAAATTAGTCATTATTTGAAAACTTTTTCATGTTGAATAGCATTGGCTAAGAAAGGAGGAAAAGGTAATAAAGGGGCGGAAAGGAAGATTTTTTAGCAAATGAAAAAAGGATACATCAGTTCTTCCATAAAAATTAAAAAAACAATTTCTTTTTAAGAATGGAAAACATATCTTTGCAGCCTTAAAAACAAAGCGGTAAGTCGCGCTGTTTTTATTTTAAAGATAACAGTAAAACGTAAATACTCAAGTAATGTCTAAAGTTACAGGTAAAGTTTCTCAAATCATCGGCCCGGTAGTTGATGTTGAATTTCAGTCCGGAGCGGACCTTCCCAGAATTTATGATTCTTTGGAAATACAAAATGAAGATGGATCACTATTAGTATTGGAAGTTCAATCCCATGTTGGTGAAAGTACCGTAAGGACAATTTCAATGGACTCTACTGATGGTTTAAGTAGAGGTGTTGAGGTAAAAGCAACAGGAAGTGCAATCCAGATGCCAATAGGTGATGCTGTTTACGGTCGTCTGTTTAATGTAATTGGAGATGCTATCGATGGTCTTGGAGATTTGCCAAAAGCTGGTAAAGATGGTCTTCCAATTCACAGGGATGCACCTAAATTTGAGGATTTATCTACTTCTACTGAAGTTTTGTTTACTGGAATTAAAGTAATCGATTTGATTGAGCCTTATGCAAAGGGTGGTAAGATTGGTTTATTTGGTGGAGCAGGTGTTGGTAAAACAGTACTTATCCAGGAATTGATCAACAACATTGCAAAAGGACATGGTGGACTTTCTGTATTTGCCGGGGTAGGTGAACGTACTCGTGAGGGGAACGATTTACTTCGTGAGATGTTGGAGTCGGGAATTATAAAATACGGAGATGATTTCTTGCACTCTATGGAAGAAGGCGGATGGGATCTATCCAAAGTTGATAAAAAAGTAATGAAGGATTCCAAAGCGACTTTCGTTTTTGGACAAATGAACGAACCTCCTGGAGCACGTGCACGTGTGGCCTTGTCCGGATTGACTATTGCAGAATACTTCCGTGATGGTGCAGGTGAAGGTCAAGGGAAAGACGTTCTTTTCTTCGTAGATAATATATTCCGTTTTACGCAAGCTGGTTCTGAGGTATCGGCCCTTTTGGGACGTATGCCATCAGCGGTAGGTTACCAACCAACTTTGGCAACAGAGATGGGTGCCATGCAAGAGCGTATTACATCAACTAAAAGAGGTTCCATTACTTCAGTACAGGCGGTTTACGTACCTGCGGATGATTTAACGGATCCGGCACCGGCAACAACGTTTGCCCACTTGGATGCAACTACCGTATTGTCTCGTAAGATTGCCGAGTTGGGTATTTACCCTGCGGTGGATCCTTTGGATTCAACTTCAAGGATTTTGACTGCCGAGATATTGGGGAAAGATCATTATGCCTGTGCTCAAAGAGTAAAAGAGTTATTGCAACGATATAAAGAACTTCAAGATATTATTGCCATCTTGGGTATGGAGGAATTATCTGAAGAGGATAAATTGGCCGTAGGTAGGGCAAGACGTGTACAACGTTTCCTTTCCCAGCCGTTCCACGTAGCTGAGCAATTTACAGGTATCCCAGGAGTTTTGGTAGATATTAAGGAAACTATCAAAGGATTTAATATGATTATGGATGGCGAGTTGGATCATCTTCCAGAATCTGCATTTAACCTTAAAGGTACCATTGAAGAAGCTATAGAAGCTGGAGAGAAAATGCTTGCTGAAGCGTAAATGAGTAGGCAGTAATCAGTGGCAATTGCCAAGGTGCGATTGAATACTGAGTGCTGAATACTGAATACCGATAAAAATATGTATCTAGAAATTGTATCACCAGAGGCTACTTTGTTTGCCGGAGAAGTTACTGCGGTAACGGTTCCTGGGATTGATGGTGAATTTCAAATGTTGAACAACCACGCCCCTATAGTTTCACTATTACAGGAGGGAAAGGTAAGGATTAAAGGAAATATTGTACTCGAAGAGGCTTATGAGAGCAAGTTCTCTAAAGCTTCCAACGGGGATACTATCCTTGCCATTAGCAGTGGTACTGTTGAGATGAAGAACAATAAAGCAATAGTGCTGGCAGATTAACCTAGGTTATTGTCATTAATAAATTAGCAAAAGCCATACGAAACGTATGGCTTTTGTTGTTTTATAAGCAATGGACAGGAAGAATATAATTATTTCTGAAGGGTTTAGGCCTCTATGGCAGACCTTAGTGGCTGCGGCTTTCTACACTTTGGCCGTTATTTTACTGGCCATGTTCTTTTTTGGTTTCGAAATATTCCCGGATAAGGGAATGGACAACAGTTGGAATTTTAGGGTGTTTTATATTGCTGTTGCCTGTGCGGCTCAGGGAATTTTATTTTCGAGTGTAAAAAGTATTTTCTTTGATCTGAAGAATAAAAAATATAAAGAAGAATATCGTGTGGGTCCGTTTGGTGTTGGTAAATGGAAAGCCCTTCCCACAATAGAATATGTATCCGTTTTTAGACAATTAAAAGCAAATGGTTCCTATACTTATGAGGTGAATTTGTGGCTAAAAGGGAATAAAAGCTTTACCATTTATGAAACGGGGGATATGGCAACCACCTTTGCCATGGGTGAAAGCACGGCCAGGTCACTAAAAGTGGATTTGTTGGATGCTACGGTACCCAATGATTTTAAGTGGGTAGATCTTTAGTCTTTCTGTATTCCCACGTATTTTAGCCTTGTGTTTTTGCATTGAGGTGGGATAGTAGATTGGATTAAGGCCAAATGTGGGTTTTATTTCGAATATGTTTTTGATGTATTTTTCCAATAAATTAAATACTTCCCAATTGATTCCTCTGAATCTTTTGAAATGCGTTAGGGACCGCGGCGGCATCCCCGCAGCAACGCCAGGGATATAGCCAAGGGCCCGACCGACGAAGGAGGGAACGCCCAAAACGAAGAAAACATTAGGCAGTGTAAAGTTGTTTGGATTATATAGGCAATGCCTTTGGGGTTAATTCGTTTTTTTTCCGTGGTGTATGGCAATTTCCTCATCACTAAGGCGTAGAAACCTTGCCGCATTGTTATATAGGATGTCCCTTTTTTGTTGGGTATCCAGAAAATCGGCGGTGTGTATAGCTTCTAAGCCCACCTCTATAGTTTCTGGCCAATTCATTTGATCGGAGCCAAACATGACCCGTTTTCCAAATCCTGAATCAAAAATGCGCCTTAGATATTCGTGAAAAGCTTTCCTGGGTATGGCATAACAAATAACACCAATATCCACATATACCTGCGGATGTGTCCAAAGTACGGCAAGGAGATCGTCTATCATAGGATATCCGGCATGCATTAAATATATCCTAAGTTTAGGGTGGCGCATTAGAAGTTCCTCAACAACCATGGGGCTATGTAGTTTGGCCCTATAATTCCCAACACCGGGAAGGTAAGCCGCACCAGGGGGACCTGTACCAACATGTATGCCCATGGGAATATCCAATTCTTCTGCAATTTGGGCGTAAGGATCAAATTTTGGATCGCTTGGAGAAATGCCATTGTATTGGATGGCCACTTCTCCAAATACTTTATATTTTCCGCTAGAAAGAACTTCCCGTACTTTTTCGGGAGTAATATCGGCCATAAAAAAATTGAAATGTAGCCCGGGAATTATGCGATTTTCTCCTTGGGCCATATACTCATCGATCAAAGCTCCGCTGGTTATTCCATAAATATTGTGTTTTTTGAGAATCGCAAAGGTTTTTTCCATAACCTCTTTGTCCGTAACCGGACCCCATATGGCATTCACGCAATCGGGATTTTTTAGATATTCATTAAAGCCCTCGGTCCATGATTTTGCGGGATCATGTACTGGCATTTCCTCTGGTGGAGCACAAATGGCAGTGGGCGGTGGCCCGTTTAGAGAAGCGGGGAGGGCATGTAAATGCATATCCAATATTGGGAGTTTATCCTGGGAAAATCCAGTAATAGCCAAAAGTACCACAGGCAAAAGAATCGTAATCCTCATTTCTATGTGCTTTAGAAATTAACAAAACAATGGATGCATAAAGTTGATTTATGCAGGCTGGGAAGGGTAGGTGGTATATACGGACCTAATATACTGTAAGATACAAAATTTTATTTTTCCGATATCCTTTTTTTAAGGACTACTAGTTTTTTAGCTGTATGGTACGCTGCGATTTTGAACTCTGAACGGCAGCCTCCAGGATTTCCATGGTGATCATATTGTTTTCCAAGGAATAGGGATCGTAAGATCCAAGGGTAGTTTCCCCCCTAATAACGGATGCGAACAGGGCGAAGGGCTCATCGTAGGGGGTATCCCTTTCCCCTAGCTTAAAAGCTTCCTCTTTATAGCCGCTATAGCCTTCCGAAATTCGGAGTCGGAGGTCATGTCTATTATCTGCATATATGGCTCCTTTTACTCCATAGATTTCCATGTCCTTACGGCCAATGGGCCAGTTCCAAGAAGGTTCCAAAATGGCCATGGCACTGTCATAGGTAAGTATTATGGTAGCATCATCGTCTACCTTGGGGTTATTTTCGGGCTGTAACTGTTGGGTCACGGCAGTAACCGAATTAGGTCTTTTGCCTTGTTGCAACCAGGTCATGAGGTTGGCCCCGTAGCATCCAAAGTCCATTATAGCACCACCCCCATTGAGTTTGGGATCGGTTAGGAAATTTAAAAATTCCGGGCTTACCCCAATTTTTTTGGGCCCTTTATGTCCATCTCGAACAATTACTTTTCTAAGATCGCCTATACTGCCTTCACGTAGTAGTTCATAGGCCTTTAGATTGGTGGGATACCAGGAGGTTTCGTAGTTGGTAAGCAAATGGATTTTGTGTTTTTTGGCCAGTGCCTCCATTTTTTTGGCATGTTCCAAGCTTACCGCCAAGGGTTTTTCAACCATAACGTGGATGCCTTTTGGGGCACAGGTCTCTACAATGGCCAAGTGATCGTAGATATTTCCAAAGCCTGCCACTGCATCAGGCTTTACGGCAGCAATCATCTCCTCCATGGTATTAAAGACTATTTCCATGGGAAAACCGTGCTTGTTGGATAGGCGCTGCGCCAGATCGCGATTGGTCTCCACAATGCCTACCATGATGATATCGTCTTTTGCCTCCCTGCTTAAGATCCACCCTACATGTCCATGGGTAAGCCCAACGACTCCCAATTTTATTGGCTTTTTCTGTGCGAAAGTGCTTGTAAGCGTCAACAAAATAACACAAAAGGATAGTGAAAAGGCGTTTTTCATGGTTATATATTTACTAAGAGACCACAGTAAATAGGCTTACCGTGGTCTTTGAAAGATACTACATTTTTAAATATAAAATGTTTAACTAACAGGGGATAATTGACCTATAACTACCTCTACTACGGCACCTTCGGTAGCCTTTTTGTGGGCTGCTATATGTGCACTGTTGTTATGTTTTTGCCAATGATCATAACTGGTCCAATTTTCATAGAAGAAAAAACGATCGGGGTTTTCATTGTCCTGGTGCAGATCGTAGTTTAGGCAGCCTTCCTCCTTTAGGGTAGGAGGTATAAGTTTTAATAGGGCTTCCTTTACAAATTCGCGCTTTTCGGTTTTTGCCAAAATACTGGCGGTGATGGTCAATTGTTTGTTGTTCATTTTTATTCTAAGTTTTATGCTTTAAATATATGGAACTTCTGGGGGTTGGGAAAAGCTATTATATATTCTTTGGCACTTATAGGTGGAATCATCAATAGGACTTTTAAGTATTTGCTTTCCGAATTTTTTGAGGAGTACCAAAGGTAAGGAACCTAGCCTAAAATGCCCCTTTTGCGTTGTTTTTTGTGGCATTTAAACTGTTACCTGGCATTTCTCCCCTTACATTATGAAACTCTGTTTTAATTAATCCTGCTTCTTTAAGATACCAGTCTTTGGTTAGGTTTTCGGGGATATTATCGCTAGTTTCCTTCATCCATTGGTTTAATACTTTTCTCATACTTTTCAGGGTTTCGGCGTACTCTGGTAATGAGGCTATATTTAGTAATTGAAGGGGATCCCGACTGTAATTATAGAGTTCTTCATGGGGCCTTGGCACCATAAACACATCGGCCTGTATGGCAGAAAGTTTTCCTTGGTCCCTCAACATTTCCAATTCCTTAAAGGACGGACTGCCCACGGCATCTGCTGGCCCGTTTTGTGGTTGCATGGGTCTCGAATTCAGGATGTACATATAATCTTTATTCCTGACCATACGTTCGTGGGCTTCATAATCGTGCCAATTGTGTTCGGCAAATATGTAGTTGCGAAATGTTTGGTCCGGATTTACTAAAAGTTTATGGAAGCTATGTCCCTGAAATTGATCTGGATAATTTATTCGCGCCAAGGTCAATAGCGTTGGAGCAATATCCACGGCACTTACCAGACTATTGCTGCTAAGACCTTTATTTTTTATTCCTTTCGGCCAATGCATTACAAATGGAGTTTTCATGCCTCGGTCATTAACCCTTGTTTTACTATGGGGGAAGGGTCGTCCATTATCCGACATAATAATTATTAGGGTATTGTCCAGCTCTTTTTGCGCTTTCAATTCCTTGACCACCTCTCCTATATAGAAGTCGAATCTTTTAATTTCATCATAGTATTTGGCCAAATCGGCTTTGGTTTCGTCTCCATTGGATAAATAGAATGGGGGTTCCAATTGGTTGGGTTGGTGCGTTCCCGAAAATTTATTGGGTCCCCATTCCCTATGCGCATCATAGGATGCGAACCACATAAAGAAGGGTTGTTTTTTTGGTCTTTTCTCTAGGGCGATTACCCAACTTTCTTCGCCCCCATCACCATTGTCTTTATGGCCCTCGTACATCATATCAAATCCACGTCTGGCATAAGGGCCCATATGGAATTTCCCGGCCAGGACAGAATAATAGTTATTGTTTCTCAATAATTCAGGAAAGGACAACATATCCAAGGGGGGTGTGGTATGTAATTCTGCAGCTCCGGTATTATGGGGGTATCTGCCCGTAATTATGGAATTTCTGCTGGGGCTGCATGAGCTTGCAGTTAAATAGAAATTATCAAATTTTAATCCGTTTTTCGCTAGTTGGTCTATATTCGGAGTTTTGACCTGTGTATTCCCGTAGCATCCTAAATCGTCCCAGCTAACATCATCGGCTATAAAAACTATGATATTCAATTTTTCATTTTGTGCATAGGCTGTACTGCCGATGGATAGAAATAAAAGAATTGGGATAAAAAAATGTTTCATATTTTTTGGGTCAACTTAAACATATTAATGGCAGGTATTCAATAAAGCTTTTTAAGGATGGGGACTTAAAAATATATAAAAACTATTGAGCAAGGAAAATTCTTTTTTGCCTCCGAGTTGGCTTATTTCCTTTATGCGCTATTGTTGTGCAATTAAATTGGATTTTTTAAGTGTTCCCATTAAGCGTTCGCCAAGGTTGTCTATATTCATATTGTTTTTGTGAAAGGCCGATAGATTGGAGAGAATAATTATCCCATTTTTGTTTGCGATATCAAGTACTATATTGGATCTATAGCCACCAGTTCCACCGCTGTGCATAAACCTTGTCCCGTGCTGGTTTCTAATAATTGCCCAGCCCAATCCCATGTCGGCTTTATTGGCTTGGAAGTTAAAGGTAGGTTCTCTGGTCAATGCCAATGCTTGGTTGGAATCATTGAATTGCGCTTGCGCAAATTTTGACAGGTCTGCTACAGAGGACAAAATTCCACCGGCCCCCATCAAGACATTCAAATCCCAGTTGGGAGTTTCTTTGCCATTTACATCCAGTCCATTGATGAGTTGGGCCTTAATAAGGTTTCTATTTGTTGTGGTATGGCCCATATTGTATTTACTACATATTTTGGTCTGGAGTAGGTTTTCATAGTAGGTACTATCTATTTCACTCAAAATAAAACCCAACAGTCCTACGCCCAGGTTGGAATATTCCGATTTCTCCCCTGGATTTTGGTTGAGTTGTAGCTCTTGGGTCAAATAGTGTTTCAACTTATTCTCATCATAATCTTTATATGGGTTCTGCAGGTCCATGGAATCCGGGAGTAGGTTGGTGGGCAGTCTTGGAAGCCCTGAGGTATGATTGGACAGCTGTTTAAAGGTTATTTCTACACCATCTTTTAAAGGCCATTCCAAATAATCGTTGATATTATCATCCAGATTAAGCTGATTGTTCACCACCAAATCCGCCAATAAGGTAGCCGTAAATACTTTGGAGATAGAGCCAATTTCAAAAACATTGTCATGGTTAATAACAGTGAAAATGGTATCGTTCTCACGCTTTACACCATAAAATTTAGTAATCCCGTCCTTTATGATGGCAAAGGAAAGCTGGGTATTGTTTGGAAAATCTTTGGTCTCCGCAAAAATATATTTGGACTGTAGTTCCGTGATGTGTTGGGCATAATCTTTTTGACCGTTAAAAGCGACTTTTTCATCTGTACACCCACTAAAGGTATATAGGAAAAGAATTAAAATAAAATACTTTTTCTTCTGTTGGGTATTCGTTAGGATTGAAATAAGGAACATTTCCAACGGCCCAATTTTCAGATTAAACATGTTGATCTATTAGTATTTGGTTGCCATCTGGATCGCTAAGCATAATACTTGCAGGTCCGGTTGATTTTTCATCAGCTTCTTGTTCCAACTTTAGGTTATTGCTTTTTAAATGCGTTTGAATTTTTCTCACATCATCAAAGGTTTTCAGGGTGTTGGCATTCTCGTCCCAACCCGGATTAAAGGTAAGGATGTTCTTAGGGAACATGCCTTGGAACAACCCAACGAGTGCGTTGCCATTTTTCATGATGAGATAATTCATTTTTAGGTCGCCCGCGAACACGGTAAATCCCAGTTTCTGGTAAAATTCTTTGGATGTGTTTAGATCCTTGACGGCTAGACTAATTGAAAAGGCTCCTAGTTTCATAATTATTTTTTTAAGGTGTTAATACCATACAACAATTTGTTTAAGATGTGATTGGGGGAATGTGGCAGGAAAGTACCGACTATACTAAGATAGGGATTTTCAGGGATTGGAGCTAAAATCTATTTTAGGCATTCTTGATAAATGGAAGGGGTAAATAAACAATCAGCAGACTTTCTCGCATCAAGAATTCATGATTCCTTTATATTTGAAACGGGGTTTTTATGCAAACCTTTGCATAATTAATACAATCCTATCTTTATATTTACATTATATTTAAATATCTATTCTTATATTTATCAATACTATATTGCCCTTTTGATCAGGGGCCCTAGTCTATTTTACCCTTTAAATGTTCAACTTAGAAGTTGGCGAACTTTTAAAAAACAAAATTGACAATCAGGGTCTTTTAAAATCAAAATCCCCAAAATGCAATGAGTATTAAAAAAAATAAACCATGAATAACTTAACCAAAACCACATTACTGAGTATTCTATTTTTATTATTTAATCCTTTAAGCGCAAAAGAAACTCCAGTAGATTCCGTAGACTCTTATTTAAATGCCGTACATAGCCTAGTAAAAAGCAAGGATAGTTTCAAGGAGGATTTTTTGGATATTGAATTCTTGCTCCACAAAAATAAGCATGCCCAGGGCAAGGAAAAAGTACTGACCTTATTGAATCTATACACGGCCTATATCTATAAATCTGGCGAAATTGCCAATGGTTATAACGATCAGGCCATGGCGCTTTCGGAGAAATTGGCGTTTAAGGAAGGAGTACTTAAGGCAAACTACAACAGGGCTTATTTTTTGTTTGTCCTAGGTGATTTCGAGGAGTCCATGAAAATGGTCCTCGAAATCCAAAAAGTAGTTGGGGCTAAGACCTATCCAGAGATTTACGCCGATATTTCAACTTTAAAGTCGTACATCTATTCAGAACGAGGAGAATATGACAGGGCTCTGGAAGCGGGCCTAAGACTATTGGATAGTGCAGAAAAAAGTAAAAACGACTATCTTTTGATGAAGGCCAATTCAGCCTTATCCCATTATTACCTCCGGATTGAGAACTATTCTAAATCCCTTAGTTATTGCTTAAAAGGTCTTCACTACATCCTTAAACTTAAAAAAACGCAATACATCTACCCAAAAATAGATGAAATAGCCCGAATGACGGCAAAATTAAACGACCCTAAGGGAGCCTTGAAAATCTATGCCTTTTTTCTCGAAATTGAAAAAAAACTCCCCCCTGCCGGCAGTTATATATTGGCATCCGTACACAGCAATATGGCCAATATTTATATATCTATTGGGGAACACGAAAAGGCGTTGACCCACATTTCAAAAGCATTGGAAATTAATTTTGAGAATAATTATCTTTTTAGGATACCACGGGCGCTTACCATACAGGCCGAATTATATTTGCAGATCAAGGACACTGCCCAGGCGATATCCAATTATGAAAAAAGCATTGAAGCTGCTGAAAACATTGATGCTTTTGATGTTGTAAAACGTAATAGTTATGTTTTGGGCCAACTGTATGATAAAACCAATCAACCTTCCAAGTCCGACGATTATAAATCCCTATATAAAGCCATAAACGATTCATTATTTACCAATGAAAAGGAACAAAAGATCATTATTCTCGAGACCAAAAGAAAAATAAAGGAGGTCTTGCAGAATAAAAAAATTCTGGAATTGGAAAACAAGGCACAGAAGGCAAAGTTCCGGGCCATTATCATCGTACTCATTTTACTATTTATTATTAGTACGATTTCCATTTATTCCTATCTGAAAGTAAGGAAGAAAAATAGACTACTGTTACTAAGAACAATCGATCTGGCAGAAATACAACTAAGAATGAGCGAAAAAATCAGTGGATTTCAACATATGGAGACCCAATGGTCCGTTGAAAGAAAAACTACAGATATCCCTAAAACACAACCTAGAATAGATAAGGATATTAAGAATATTATATTGACCAAATTGGAGAAACTGGAAAACGAAAACTTTTTCTTGGACCCAAATTGTAATTTACATCAACTTTCCGAACAACTAAAAACTAATCCGAAATACCTTTCCCAAGTAATAAACCAGGAAAAGAAATCCAATTTCAATAACTATATCAACGAATTAAGAATAAACTACTTACTTCCCAAGTTACTCAAGGATATAGAGTTTAGAAACAGCAAATTAAGTTACATTTCCTTTTCACTTGGGTATAACAATTTAAACACTTTTAATGCCGCTTTTAAAAAACGATTGGGTATTCTTCCGTCCAACTTTATCAATGAACTAAATAACGCCTTTGAAATTAAAAGCAAATCTCCGGCGCTACCTTCCTATAAACTAAAAAAGATTGGGTAGTACGCCCTATTTTCCAATTTAATTGTACTGCTTGACTTCATTACCGGCAATGATTTTATCCATACTTTTCACTTGGACTAGCTAGCAATAGTTCTTTTTAATATTGGCCCCAACCAGGCAAAACGATCTTGACTTAGAATAAAATCCGAGTTTAAGGCCAAGGACACCTCATTACAATTGGCTTTTAACTTAAGCAAAACAAAAAGGCAGTATCCGATTGAGGATACTGCCTTTTAAAATTACAAAACTAATTAACTCAAACAAAAATCTTAATCCATATAACCCTACGGATTAATATTTCTTTAGGTGCCTTATTAATTGTACCCCGGGTTTTGTGGTGTTAAATTTGGATTATTGATCATTTCCTGCTCTGGAAGAGGAAACAACAAATGCTTCTCTTGCAGCGACTGATCCGAACTAAGGTTCACATGCCCTACAAAATCATCAAAATTCCCTGTTTCACTGTTCAATACTTTTCTAAGGCGTACCATATCAAACCATGTAATTTGCTCGTAGCATAGCTCGTGCCATCTCTCCTTCCAAACAGCCTCTCTTAAAGATGCCTGGGTAAATGCACCAAGAAGCGGAGTGGTCAGCTGCGCACGATCCCTTATCCTTGTCAAGGCATCAACTGCATCTTGATTTGGACCTGTCGCCTCATTGGAGGCTTCGGCATAAATCAACAATACCTCGGCAAAGCGGATTATTGGCATGTTCAGGTTGTCCTTTGCAGTACCAGGAACGCCAAAGGTTCCGTTGGCAATAACATTGAAGTGTTTAAAAATATAGGGAGCACCTAAATCAAAAAGTTCACCACTACCATTGGTATAGTAACTACTGTAAAACCAACCTTCACGGTCTACAGCCCTAAGATCACCGGCCTCATAAGAGTTATAAAACTCAATTTCCGGTACGGTACTTCCTGTTCCGGATGGTCCTCTATAGGTTACTGGTTGGAAATTAGGGAACATATTGCCCATAGGGTTTCCTGCCACTTCATCATTGTATTGTAGGCTAAAGACATGTTCTACCATATTGCCCAAAGTTTCATCATGAACTTCACCATAGGTATCAAAAAGATCCAATGGTCCTGCATTGTCTATAACCTCCTTGGCCTTGCTTGCGGCATCGGCATAGCGTGCCGTTTCATTAAGAGGATTCCCGGCCATAGTAAGATATACCTTGGCCAACAAGGATTTTACAGCAGACTGTGAAACCCTACCACTCTCATCTGTCCAAGACAGGCCTGCACCTTCAGCGGCCAACAGATCGGCTACAATTTGATCGTAAACCGCTTTTTGAGGACTACGGGTAGGATTAAAATCTTCTGAAGAAGCGCTCTGTGGCAAGGTAATCAAGGGAACATCGCCCCAAAGTCTAACAGCGTAAAAATAACCCCAAGCCCTAAAAAACCGAGCTTCCCCTAATACTTTGTTCTTCTGTGCCTCATCCATATCAATACCAGGCACATTTTCAAGTACCAAATTGGTATTGGCTATAAGTTTGTACACTCCTCGCCACCAGTTCCTGATATGTAATGTATTTGCATCGTAGGACAAGGAATACAAGTTGTTCAAATCTGAATTCTGGGCCGTTTGCGTGGTAGAGGTACCTGTAACCGCTTCCAATAATTGCCAGTTAGACGAGAAGATCCCCGCACCATCACCCACAAACCTAGCATCCGCATAAACGGCTGCAATAGCGGATTCCGCATGTTTGGCTGTGGTGTAAAAACTGTCCGGAGTTAGATTTGATGGATCGGATTCATCCAAAAAATCGGAACAACCCACTGTTGTAAGCAACATTAGCAAACAGAGGTAAAACTTTCCAATGTGTTTTGTTATATCAAATTTCATAATATCTTATTTTAAATTTTATTAATTACAGACCCACTTGTAGACCAATTACGAATGTTGTCGATTTTGGATATTCATGCCACTTCATTCCTTGAGAGAAGACATTGTTACCTTCACCACCACGAATAGGGGTTACCTCGGGATCTCCAAGTAGTTCATCATCTACCAACAAAAAGAAATTTTGAGCAGAAGCATACAATCTCAATTTATTCAAATGCATACGTTCAACCAAGTCTTGATCAAAAGTAAATCCTAACATTACGTTTCTACCACGTACAAAGGAACCATCCTTTACCCAATGTGAATCCACGTTGGTTACATAACCAGCACGTGTATCCCTAACCTGGGCAATCATGGTGTCTTGATTATCAGGGGTCCAGGCATCCAATACTGTGGTATAACTATTGGCAAGAGCCTGTCTGTCCTCACTGGAGTGAAGGTTCATATCCATTACGTCATTACCCCAAGAATATTGTAGTTCCAAGGTGAAATCCAAGTTTTTATAGGAGACATAGTTGGTAAGTGTTCCCCATGCCGTTGGATAACCGTTTCCAATAATGGACCTATCCTCATCATTAATAATATAATCCCCATTAAAATCCTTATATTTTATATCTCCTGGTAAAATGGTAAGTCCGTTTCTGTAACTTACAAATTTAGCGGCTTCAGCAGCCTCGTCCGTACCCCAAGTTCCCAAGCGGGTAAGGCCCCAGAAGGCACCTACTGGCTCACCAACTCTAATAATACTCGTTTCGTTCGTAATTCCAGGTCCACCTACACCAAAAATATCAGAAGGTGTGGCCAAGGAAAGTACTTTGTTCCTGTTCATAGAAATATTGAAGGAAGTATTCCAGGTCACGTCTGCGGTCATAATGTTTTTTGTAGATAGCCCAAATTCAAAACCTTTGTTCTCCATGGACCCAACATTTCTTCTAATGGTAGCATAACCACTAGATTGTGGAACAGGTGCATCCAAAAGCATATCGGTAGTTTTCCTATAGTAATAATCAGCTTCCAAGCTAATTCTATTGTCAAATAAACCTAATTCTACTCCAACATCGTACTGGGCAGTCTTTTCCCATTTCAAATCCGGATTCGCCAAACGATTCAAACCTGTACCACCAACACGGCTATCATTCCATATGGCAGCGTAATTGGAACTTAAAAGCGATAAGGAAGAATAAGGAGGTATTTCGGAGTTACCTGTAACCCCATAACTAGTCCTAAGTTTTAGGTTGGAAATTAGAGCATTGTCTACAAGAAAATCCTCGTCCGAAATCCTCCAGGCAACTGCAGCTGAGGGGAAGAAGGAAAACTTATTATTGTCACCAAATTTCGAGGAGCCATCGGCCCTACCTGTAACTGTAAATAGATACTTACCATAAAGGTTATAATTCAATCTTCCGAAATAGGAGTTTAGTGCTTCCCTGTCCGCAAAGGATTGTACCGCTATATTATCCGATCCTGCACCCAAGTTATTATATTTAAAAAAGTCGGTCGGGAAGTTTCTGGAATCTGCGTTGACAAAGAATTGATTGGACTGTTGCCAAGATACCCCCAATAAGGCGGTCAATGAATTGTTTTCATTGATTTCCTTATTATAGGTCAAGTAGTTTTCAATAGACCAGAATGTTTGTTTTTCATTGCTAGCCTGAGCTCTGGCAACTGCATTATTATCCAGCACACTGTTTCGGAATTCATTGTTCTCCTGGGTAAGGATATTGGCACCGATAACTGTCCTCATTTCCAATTCTTTGGTTAAATTGAGATTGGTATAAAAACTTCCGGCCGTAGTTTGAGTATTTAAAATATACTCATTATTTTCAAGCCAGTTCACCGAATTTCGGGTACCTTCCGCATAGGGATAATCCCTGTTATTGGCATATAGACCTTCCAATGGTCCTCCTGTATGTAAAGGACCAGGGTAAAAAGGGTAATCCTCTACCATTCTACGTGGCACTTGATCATTGGTATCCGCCAAATTCTCCGTTTGGTTATTGTAACTTAAGGAACCGCCTATCTTTAACCATGTCTTAATCTGGTCATCAATTGAAAAACGTCCTGAATAACGCTTTAAATAGGTATTCTTAAGAAGACCCTGATCATCCCTAATACCAAGAGAAATGGCATATGTTGTTCTTTCATTACCCCCTGAAAAACCAACCTGATGGTTTTGTGATAATTTATGTTGCACCACTTCTTTGGACCAATCGGTATCGTAGATGGCCTTACCATCGCTATCAAACAAATAAGCCACATTGGGATTGGCCCTTTTTAGCCTTGGCTCATATTGGGCATAATTCCCAGCTGCCCAACCAGCAGGGTCAAATTTCTGTGTGTTCTCCCAAGAAAGCTGCTCTATCATAGCATACTGTTCGGAATTTAAAACCTTGGCCCTATTGGGACCAAATTGGTTTACGCTATACTCCACATCGTAAGTAACCCTTCCCTGTCCGGCGCGACCTCTTTTGGTGGTTACCAGAATAACACCGTTGGCACCACGAGCCCCGTAGATAGCTGTGGATGAAGCATCTTTCAACACTTCAATAGATACTACATCGTTAGGGTTTAAATAATCAATAGCCGAACTAAAGTTAGCTTGATTCCCTTGAGGCAACTGAACCCCATCTATAACATATAACGGGTTGTTGGAAGAGTTTATAGAACTAAAACCCCTAACCCTAATGTTGGATTTACCACCTGGGCGACCCGAGTTGGTGTTCACCTGCACCCCAGCAATCTTACCCGATAAGGCCTGATTTAAAGATGTGGCCGGACGTTCTTGTAGCTGATCGGCATCTACTTGCCCTACAGCACCGGTAAGATCCGATTTCCGCTGGCTACCGTAACCGATCAATACTACCTCTTCCAGTTCGCTGGCATCCTCCTCCATAACTGCGTTAATTGTAGACTTGCCTCCCACAGGTATTTCCATGGTTTTGAAACCTATATAACTGAATACCAAAGTGGCATTACTACTCACATTGTCCAAAGAGTAGTTACCGTCAAAATCTGTTTGGGTTCCATTGGTCGTACCTTTAACCAATACGTTCGCCCCAGGCAAGGGTCCGGATCCATCCGAAACACTTCCTGTCACCGTTTGTGCCCCCGCCAGTCCGAAACATAAAAATGCTCCCGCCAACAATAGGCATTTAGCTAGTGTAATCTTCATAAATAATTTATTTTAGTTAGTTAATTGTTTTTAAATGCATGCCCAGCCTAGTTAAACGTCTAGAACATACATTCGTTAAATATATCTTAACAAAAATGGAATGTTGCGGATAAGAAAAAAAACAACTCTAAAATTCATGAATTTTAGAGTTGTTTCCTACATTTATTAGGACATTCCTAATAACTGCCTTAGTTTCTTGGGCCTTTTCAAGCCATTACAACAATTGGTTGTATTGGCTTGAAATTCTAAATTCAACTTCTATTAAACAGGGCTATAATATATCCGACAATATGATTTTCCCAATTGAAACAACCATATAGGGATATTCAACTATATTTAAAACATGTAAACCTTGACAAGAAAAGTCGATCCTTATCTTTCGTCTTTTAAATATTTTATTTCAAGATTACTTTCCGTAACGAATTGCCATAGGGAGTTTCGAGCAGAACCGCATATACGCCAGATGGCAGACCGGAGATATCGAAGGGAATAGTGTAAGACAATTCCCCTCTTTCTTTTTTAGAGGCCATAAGGGCGTTGTTGGCAAAGTTGAAGATTTTAATGCTGATATCTCCCCGTTCGGAGAGGGTCACATTTGCAACGAACTCTCCGCTAGTGGGATTGGGATAAATGATAAAATCTTCAATAAGTTCTCTGGGGTCCTCTTCGCCCTCACCCGAAGTAAAAGCTTCATTTTCCATTACCAGAACTTTTTTGGTCTGTTGTGCGAAACATTCACCAATTTGGGTTATGATTCCAATTTCGTATTCACCAGGTGCGTTGAAAACCATTTCGGCTTCGTCCGAATCTTGCTTTAGAATAGTTGCACCTTCAGGCAATATCCATTCCTGCGTTTCCGGAAGTGGATAGCTAATATCCACTGCAATAAGTGACTCCCCAACAAAAACTTGACTGGAAACTGCGAATTCGGCATTTATTTCATCATCTGTAACGATAACAAAAATAGTGCCTGTTGCCATACAGCCATTTTGGTTGGTAACTACTACAGAATAATTGCCACTTTCATTAATTGTAACGCTTGGCTCGGAACTGGAAAATCCATTGTCTGAAGTCCAATTGTAAGTGGCATTCGCATTGTTTGCAGTTGCATTCAGTGCTATTTCCTGTCCTGCACAAAGGGTCCTGTCCTCGCCCAAATTGACTTCTAATGGAATTGGTTCTTCTATTACATACGTTCTGGTTAAAGTGCCATTGCCAAAACCATTGATGTTTACGGTATAATTTCCTGGAGCCAAATTTGTTATACTGTTCGTTGAGGCTCCAGTATCCCAACTGTACGTGAATGTTCCGTTACCTTGATTTACAATTACTTCTATGCTGCCATCATTTTCGCTAGAACAGCTAGGCTGTGTGATTATTTCCTCCACAATGTCAGGTTGGGATATATCATATATTGTTGTTAGGCTACAGCCGTTGTTATCAGAAATGGAAACTTGGTAGGAGTCTGCGGTTAGATTTGTGATTTCCTGTGTATTTCCTATTTCCATATTATCCGAAAGTCTAATCCAATTTATAGCGTATGGTGCGGCTCCACCTTCTATTTGAAGTGAGATATTACCGTCATTAGCCATGTATTGCGATACATTGCTTGTTGTAGCATCGACAATGCGAACCGGGTCGGGAGCTGGATTAATGGCAAAAGAGGTTTCTTCAAAACAACCATTATCATCAAATACCTCCAAAGTATATTCCCCTGGTTCCAAATCGATTAAATTTTGGGTTTTGGATCCATTGCTCCAGAAAAAGCTATATGGGCTGGTACCTCCAGATACGGAGACTTCAATAGCGCCTGTTGCCTCACCATTACATAGCACACCGGTTAATTCGACTACCGTTATTTCCAATACCTCGGGCTGAGTTATGCTTATTGGTACGGCCTCTGCCGAAATTGTGTTTGCATCCGTGACCCTAACAAAATATTGTCCCGCGGAGAGATTGCCAATAATTTCTGTATCCTCTCCCAAGATAGAATTACTGTTTGTTACCTCAAACCATTCGTAGGTATAAGGGGGGACTCCACCTTGAACGGTGGCCATAATTTCACCGAAATCGTCTCCGTTACATTCCAGCATTACAGTTTGAACTAGGTCCACCAGTAGAGTTCCAGGTTCCGCAATAGTTATAGGACTGGATACCAATAGACAGCCGAGGTCGTTATTAAGGGCATAATTATCGTCGGTAATGGTCAGTATGTAATCTCCAGGTGCCAAGTCAATAATATCTTCATTAGTTGATGTGAATCCATCCGGTCCTGTCCAACTATAGCTTAGGTTTCCAGTCCCTCCGGATGCCGTTATACTAATTGCTCCATCTGAGACATTTGCCGCTGAAAGTGGTTGCTGTAGGTCGATAACGAAACTTAGTTCTTGGGGTTCATTGATAATTACTGGATCAGGAGATATAAAATCACAATTATTACTATCCCTTACATAGGCCGTAATGCTAGCTTGGGCCAGTCCATTAAAGAAAGCGGAGTTCTGATAATTAATGCCATCCAAGGAATAAGTATAGGCTCCTGTTCCACCAAAGGCCTCTATTTGAACACTGCCATCGGTACCACCAAAACAACTTACATCTGTAGTGAATATATTGGTTATATTGAGTGGTGCTGTGGGTTGATTGATCGCAATTGGGGATGATGAAGTCGTTGTATTGTCATCGGTGACGGTCAACATATAACTCCCGGCACTAATGCCCGTAATGTCAGGGCCATCTGTACCGTTGCTTACTAAAATTGGACTTCCATCAGCAAAAGTCCATTCATAAACGATAGTCCCCTCTCCAGTTACCATTGTGGTAATGCTGCCGGTGGCTTCGCCAAAG
The DNA here is from genome assembly GCF_018860365.1 of Arenibacter algicola. Lineage (GTDB taxonomy): Bacteria > Bacteroidota > Bacteroidia > Flavobacteriales > Flavobacteriaceae > Arenibacter > Arenibacter algicola_B. The sequence goes on along the minus strand of NZ_JAHKPO010000024.1, from coordinate 297,315 downwards.
CAGTTTACATCTGTTGTGGTAATGTTGTTTATGGACAAGGGACCTGGTTCTGGTACGAAAAAGGTTTGGGCGAAATAACAACCGTCTATACCACCTTGATTCCCTGGAGAGGTGATTTCCACTGTATAATTACCTGTTACTAATACATCAATATCCTTAGTGGTTCTAGGGATGTTAATTCCAGGTCCGGTCCAACTGTAGGCATAAGGTTCTGTTCCTCCTGACACCTCAAGGGTAATACTGCCATCTGAACCTCCTGTAGATGTAACGATTGAAATGCTTTCAGTTACTGAAATTTGTAATGGTTCAATAATTTCTACTGTGGTAGTGAATTCACATAAGTTATTATCACGAACAGTAACTACATAAGTTCTTGGGCCTAAATCATTAAATGTATCACCTACTTGAAATCCGAAGCCATCATCGATGGCATATTCATAAGGAGCGGTGCCTCCCAGAGCGTTAATCTGTATACTCCCGTCATTACCACCATAACAAGAAGCCGCCGTAGGTACTACTATTGCATCCAAGGTCTCTAGGGGCTCTGTTACGGTAACAGTGTCAGTTACTTCCGGGTCCCCTGAGGCATCTGTTAGCCTTAGGATATAAATGCCTTTGGTCAAATTAGCAATAGTTGGGGTATTTGGTGATATTATGGGTTGGCCATCCTGTCGTTCCCATATGTAATTGAAAGGTGCTACACCAGTCACCGCTGCGGTTATACCGCCTGTTGCTTCCCCCTTACAAAGAACGGACGTTGCGGTAAGGCTTGTAATCCCTAATGGCCCCGGCTGGTCTATTACAATAGGAAGGTTACTATGAGGTGAACAGCCATTGACATCGGTAATTTGAGCTATGTATTCACCAGCTTCCAAATTAACAAGATTGGTACTTATAGATCCGGTTGGAGGTGTAAAAGGCTGACCGTCCCTGGTCCAAGTAATTGTATATGGATCGGCGGGTTCGGAAAATGGTGTTCCTCCAACTATGGTAAGTGTTATGCTGCCCTGGTTACCTCCATTTGTAGTAACGTTTTCAGAAGTCGACGTGACGTTTAGTTCATCTGGTTCAGTTACCAATACACCCATTATAGGGTCGGCCTCACAATTATTTTGGTTTCTAAGATAAACATCATAGAATCCGCCACTGGTTATAGGAATTATGCCGTTATTGAGGGGTTTCCATGTATCGAAAAAGTCCAATTTGTATTCGTAGCTTAAGCCACCAGAGGCAGTTATTGTGATATTGCCATCTGCAGCTCCAAAACAGCTAATATTATTTTGGGTCGCAGAATTTATTATAACCTCTTCAGGGGTATTTAAAGTTATTGTGCTACTGTCGTAACCTGATGGATCATTAAAATCGGTAAAACCATTGGAGCCTACTTTTAAAATGTATTCCCCAGGTTCTGATAAGTTGTTTAGGGAAATCGTTTGATTTCCTGTAGTTTGAATGGGGGACATTACCCCGTTAATTGTCCATTGGTAGTTATAATTAAGCACCCCTCCAGAAATAGTTAGGGTTATACTCCCATTATTTCCATTTGGACATAATATTTGATTCACTTGCTGATCAACTATCTGCGGGGGAGGAATGGTGGTAACTAAAATATTTTCAGAAGTTAGATTGCAACCGTTACTGTCTGTTATAGTTATCTTATAGATGCCAATTCCTAATTCTTGAAAATCAACTGTTTGGTTTAGACTATTATGAATTAATTTTGGGTTTGTAATAGTTTCAAATTCGAGAGTAGTTTCATTTTCCTTGGCCAATTCAAAAGTATAATTGGGTGTTCCCCCGTTATAGTTTATACCTATTACACCATTCATATTGGAACTTGATGATGTGATTCCTGGTGAAGGGTTGGAGAAGGTTAGTTCAGGAGGTGCAGAAATAATAATTTCTTCAGATAGTAGACTTATACAACCAGTAGGACTGCGCGCTAGAAAGGTGTAATTACCAGGTTCTAGATTAGAAAATGTGGGATTCGAATTCCAGCTCTCATCATCCCCTTGAATACCATATTCTAATGATGTATTTTCATTGGGAGCGAAACCGCCGCCCTGCCCGATTAATGTTACTGACCCTTTTTCTCCAGCACAACTGGGCTGGATGATATTATCTATAGATACTTTTACCTCGGAGGGTCTTTTGATTTCAAAAGGTTCAGTAAGTCCTCCACTTTTTATAATTACCTCCGCTCCATCACCAGCATCAAAAAATTCTTGATAAACAATTTTATAATTACCAGCTCCTAGCCCCACAGGTAAAGTCCCAGTAAAATAGTCTGTTCCGTCATTGACCATAATTAATTGGTCTAATACTTCCTGCTCTGAAGTTTGAGGTGGGTTTTCTTTTTCAGGATCAAAGTTTAGGTTTGCGGTAGCATCATAAACAAAATAGCGCATTTTAAATTCATTAACCACATCTACATTATCGTCAAAAGTTAAAACTACACTACCATCATTACTCTTAAAACAGGTCTCATTTTTAATTGTTGTACGATCTGGGACAAGGTTTGGGGAACAGCCCACAATATTGTATGTAATATAATTTGTGAAATCATTGTCAATTTTTGCTTTAAAATATATATTGCCGATATACCCTTCTGGCAAAATATTTCTTAGATCTATGTGTTCCAAATTGGTTCCCATTGTTTGTATGTTCAATGGTATAGGTGTGTTTGTAGGATTAAGAGAATAAAACCAATCATAAACCAGGCCGTGGCAGTCGTTATCGACTTGAACTATGGCGGTATCATTAGGGCATAACGATGTAACTGGGGTGTTCAACAACTCCGATGGAACAAATAGATCTATATCAAGATATTGGCCAACATTTCCAACGCAATTACCTGCCGGAGGTATTATTAAGTCATCTGATTGTTTATAGCCAGTATAAGGACCTTCTAAAATTTGACAATCAAATACATGCGTTACTCGATAAGGTCTGACATTAAATGTATTTATATAACTAGTCCGGATTCTATTGGCCCCAGAATTGATTTGATCAAGTATATTACCGTTTACATCATAGATAGTTGTAGAATGAAAAAATTCTGAATAATATGCACCACCTGTACAACTGGAAGTCCCATTCCAGGTAACATGGAGTCCATATGCTTGAGAATACGTAGATTCTAGAAATAAAAAAATGGAAATTAACGTCAAGAAAATTCTCATACCCCTAATACTTTAAATTAATCTTCTTTATGAAAGTAGTCCGATTACCAGGTAGGACCATTTGCAACCCATAAGTATAATTTGAATTTATCTCCAAATCCACATCGTTATACTCTTTGGAAGTTCCATTCAAGGTCTTGTATAGCCTTAGCCCCTTGTCTTCTTTCCCTTTAAATAAACGGTACTCCAAAACATGAAAATCCTTGACTTTCCATGTTAGGTTAATAAATCTCAATTCTCGATTTACGGTTCCAGAAAATTTTATATCTTCATCTTTAACTGCCTTTCCGGTCCAAATAACCGAAATTGGTTTGGCAGGGATACTTTCCAATCCAACCGAATCTCTGGCTACCACGGTATAACTGAAAACATTCGGACCTTGCAATGTAGAATCATGAAAAGTGGAATCTTGTAATGACTTGGATTCAAATAATTTCTCCCATTGGATATTCTGTTCCCCTCCAGTTTTTCGATATACAATATGTGAGCTAACATCCGGACTGCCACTGGGAATCCAATAAATCCTAATCCCGTCCGTAGTTACTTCATAATTGTCCAGAATAGGGGAAGATGGCGGAATAATATCCGGTTTGTCTATGACCAATACTTCGGAAAATTTTGAACGATTAAAACGTTGGTCCTCCGCCAATATCTTATAGTATGTTTTTTTATTTAAATTGGCTATTGATACTGTATCCGTATAGTTTTCGTGTTTAAAAGTAGTCTGTGTAACTTCACTGAATTCCGTCTGTGGATTATATGACCGGTAGATTCGATATCCCCCCAAATCTTCTTCCAGATTTTTTGACCAAGATAATTTAACAACTCCAGTAGTATCTATAGTTCCTTTAAGTCCAATTGGGGTGGTGGGGGGCAGGGAATCAACTGGTTGGACAAGGGAGGAATAGGATTCACTTTCCACCTTATTTTTGCCCATGGCAACGATGGTAAAATAATTTACCCTGTCCAAACCTTCATAGGTTATTTCCCTTGCCGTTATTGGAATATTATCAAGTACTGTTGAAAAGGGACCTTTGTTGTTGTTTGCCTTGCGCAGTTGAAACTTATCAATTAATCTGTTCCCTTCCTCCTTAAATTCCCATCGGAGAATTACCTTATTATCCGTAGGCAGTTCTTTTTGATATATTCGGGGAACAAAACCCAATGTTTCTTCCGCCTTACCATGAACTGTGTCAGAACTTGGTCCAGTTTCCCCAAAAGCAGTTTTACCTATAACGCGATAATAGAAATTAGCGTTATTGGGTATTGAATCCATATAGAACATGGATATTTCGGAGCCTTCCTTGGGTTGTTGGGCATTGAATATAGGGATCCCGTTTAAGGGCTCAAAAGAAATATTGTCTCGAGATCTTTCAATTTGGTAATTGGAATATACATGTTGCAACAAATTGAAGTTCCAACTCAATGTAACTTTTTTATCAGTAAAGACACCAGCTAAGCCTATAGGTTTCGGAAGGGCTTCGTGCATATCTGGGCTAGCATATACCGTTCCATTGTTAATGGTAATATTACTTTGTTGTGGAAATGCTACCGATACAGAATAAACATATTTTTCGCCAGCAATAACCGAAGGGTCCTCTATGGCCCAGCCCGCTAATTTGGAAGCCTCATAGTTTTGTTCTGCAGCTACCAAGGCAATAGTAAAACGCTGTTCCAATTCATCGTTTATAGCATAGACAGCACCCATCTGATTTCCAGGAGGACTAACTTCAAAGGTGTCACCATATAAAGCCTGGGCCAATATAGCTACATTCTGATCTTGTAAGGCCAGTGCTTCCCATTCTTCCAAAGGTTTTGGTCTTAGTGGTTGTGTAACCAATTGTTTCCTTTCTATGGGTACCACAGCCTCGCCGTTCCTTGAAATGGTTGCTCTTTCTATCCAAAAACCTAATTCATTGGCATTCTTCCATGCCAAGGGCTGGTCCACTGCCCATCGCAATATTACTTTGTTGGGCAAGGAGCGAGCTATAACCTTGACCGAAGCGGTATCTTGAGCCCAGAGGCTTGAGGTTAATAAGAGTAATATAACGAGTCCTTTCACTGTATATTAGTTTTTTTTCAATGAGTTGTGAGCTAGTCGTTCACATATTTTATTTCATATCCTTTTTGATAAATATCGCCTGGTGTTCGGTAAATCAGCTGTGCCTTAAAACTACCTAGGGGCAAGGGAGGAAAGGAGCTTTCAATTAAATATTTGTACCTTTCATACTGAGAAATATTGCCATCACTTCCATAATATCTATTTAGGATTTTATCTCTTAAATAGACCATATCCACTTTGTACTGATACGGTAAATTATATACAAAGGGAATTCTGTTTTTTACCCATGATGAATTAGGATTGTTCTCCAGATTAGCCAAATATTCATTGCCTATATAAAAGGAACGGACAGGTGGTAATCCAAGTAGAGCTTCGTCCCGATTAACTCGAATGTTTCCGTCAAGGGGGTAATTTTCGTATAGAAGAGGGTATATTTTCTTTTTATAATAGGAATCGTCCAATATTGCTTGGGGGTATACCAAGGGTTTGGAATTGGTATATTTTCCTCCCAAGACTTCTAATTTTTCCAGATATTCATAGTCGGCCACTTTAACGGATAAGGAATGGACATCTGCAAAGATGTAGTTTAAGAGGTTATTGGTAACGGTTAATTCCTTCACTTTGTCCTTAAAGCTAGGATGCTTGCTAGTTTTGAAGCCATAATCCAAAATGGATTTGGGTGTTCCGTTGGAAATGGTAATATTGGTAGCTTTTTTGTTGGAAACTACGGCACTACCGGAGACGTTTCTCGTATCCTGGTTTCCAGTGGAAGGGTCAAACCAATTTGTATCCCCGCTTTCTTGATCGGCAAGGGTTTCTGTGTTTTCTACAATTATTTTAGTCTTAATATCCGACCCTGGAGGGAAAGCCAGTAAATTTAATTTGTAATTGGAATTTAGGGACATGCCTTCAGGTACTTCATAAAATACAGTGGCTTTTGATCTGTCGTAAGTCAAATTTGTTCGGCTGCCTTGCTTATTAGTCGTAGAAACAAACTCTGCCCTTGTTTCAAATCCGCTGTCGAAGAGATAATTCTGGGGAGTTTTCATTTTAACATATCCCTTGTCATATTCTTCCGGATAAAAACTTTGTTGATCTATGACGGGATACATATAGGCTATATTTTCCAATGGAATATAATCTGGGGCACGATCTGTTTTAAAAGTGATTTCTTTTTTTTCTATTACTGGTTTGCCATTTTCAACTATTGTTTGATAGCTACCCCCGATTTTCTCATCAAAGCTAACATCGACCACCACCTTGACTTCCTTTTCTGAGGGTAGGGTCTCATTTGGTTTAAAAGTAACTGCATCATTGGTATCGTTCCATTCCAACTCTCCTTTCAATTGTTCCCCTTCGGAAGTGACGGTAAAATTTTTCAATTGTAATTTGAAAGTACGGACCCCATCATCCAACTCAACCTTAAAATCTGAATTGGCGGCATAATTGAAAACGGCTTGAGGGGCGGTAAAAACCGAAATATCGTCACTATTATCCTTGGGTGTCACATCCGATATCATGGGAACACCAACTGCATTATTAATATTTTCCAACTCACATTCCTCACCCACTTCAACTTTTAATCGCATTCGACCTGAAACGAGTCCCCCTAAAATTTTGTAATACATACCTACATAGCCTTGAAAATAAGCCGGATTGGGGAATTGACCCCGTAACATTGCGGCAACACCTGCCTCGGCGATAGGGAATTTACCTTTAATAAAGGCTAGATCTACCTTCACTCCAAATTCTCCATATAGATAGGCATAAACTTGCCCCATAGAGTACCAACCATTGTTTCCTATGGGGCCTGGACGACCTACACATTTTGCATTCGGGTAGTAAGCGTGCATCACGTCAAAGCCAGCTCCTAGCTCTACAAAGGCGTAGAAAATTAAATAATCAAAATTATAGCCATATCCAAAATTGAGTCCAAAGGCAAAACCTTTGCCCAATTGTAGCTGGTTTTCTTGACGGTTGCTGTTGAGCATATCATCCCCTAAAATTTTGACGACCATAGGATGGGGATCCAATTGCGACGGAAGTTGTGTGCCGGTCATAAAATAGCCCCCTATCCGAAGTTGTACTCCTACCTGAAACAAAAGTTCTATTCTTTTTTGAGGAGTACCAATATAGATGTACCAATCCTCAGGACCTGTGTGCATTTTTGCATATCCTGCAAGGTTGTTTTCCCCACCGCCTTTAACACCTTCCAAATCCAGATATAGTTCAAACTCACCGTCAAAGGTCTGGTTTACAAAATCCTTTTCTATACCCACATAAACCCCGACTTTCCCTGAAGCGGCAACATCGTGGACGGGAATCGATTCTTTGGCAAGTCCCATAAAGTTGCCATATTTGGACAGTTGATCTGCTATTCCTTTATTGTCCTCTACAAAATCGTTTACCTTTTCAAATGTTTTATTTAACGCACCAAAATCCGAGCTGTCAAGGCCGCCACTGGTCTTGTCTCCCATAAAGGCGCCCTCTCCGGTAAAGCCAATTCTATTTAATCCACCGTGACTGTTGAATGCCATATCCAAATAAGCCTTTCCACTAAATGTATCCGAATTTTGAGTGCTTATATCTACTCCGGCACGGACGCTTAAACCATAATCCAAATTGGGACGGTATACGGCTGAGGAGGGCGAAAAACCATCCTCATTACCTCGAATCTTTTTCATACGATAGGATATACCTCCTACCATAGAATTTATCATAAATTTTGTACTACTTTTTTCGTCGTTTTTGGCCCAAACGTCTACGTTCCAATATCTAAAATCTTTCACGCCAAAAATGGCTTTACCCTCGACTTTTAAGTTGACACTTTTGATGGTTGCCGTAACATTACCTCGAAATCCATCACCATACCAACTGTGGTCTTCCATTATTTCCAAGCCACCTTTTAAGGTAATTCCGCTTTTTTCATAATCAATATCAATTCCATTTACCTTAACCCTTTCAAATTGCCATTTCTGTATTTTAGCACCGTCCTCCAATTTTCCCATTACCTGCATACTAGTAGTGGCATGGGATCCTTCACCGTCCAAATTTATTTTTAGGTCGAAGGAAAGTCCAACTTGATTGCTGGGTGTAACCAATTCCAACTTTTCCACGGAAGCCGGGAAATTCATCAGCTTCATTTCACCCTCAAATCCAAAGCTTTTGGCACTGATGGGTTTTTTGCCCGGTTCTGTTTCCAACTTTAATCCCTCGAAAACAATTCCCGGAAAATTAAATCCTTTACCACTATTTGTGGCCGTTTCTGCGGAGGGTGACTCCTCCCCTTCTTTCTGACCAATTTCGCCAACTATGGACAGTTGTCCAGAGAGATTGGCGGAAGGATATACATTGCCGTCTTTTATATCTATGGCTACACTGGAATTTTTCTCCAATTGCATTTCACCTAGAAAAACGGGAGTTTTATAATTGCTATTTAAGCCAACTGCTAGACCGTAGCCGTCTTGTTGTATATATCCAGTATAGTCCATTGGTTTCTCAAAAATAGGCACGGCAATATCTCCGGCTATGGATCCGCCGGTCAGGGAATTTCTCGAGAGTGAAAGACTAACATCTGCAATAGTAAAGGCCCATTGGCCGGCAGAACCTTCCCCAGTTTTCAAAACATTTTCGGCAAAAAAGGAACCAGATACGCCTTGGCTATCCAGAATGAGGTTCTCTGCCCCAAATTCTACCCTTTTGGTGGATGTTTTGGTATTTTCAATTCCCTTGGGTAACATAATACTTAGTTCTTTGGCATAGAACCCGCGCCAAAGGTTTCGTTCCCCATGTACCAACACCTCGTTGTAATCTTTTGGGAACTTTATCCCAGACGCATTTCGACTGTCACTTAAATCCAATACGGCGCTTTTAATATTGAATCCCCAACCTTTTAATCCTCTAACTTCAAATTGGGGGAGTGACACATCTACCAATAGGTCGTTCCACCCATTGGCTTTAACGCTAAAGGATGCGCCTACATAGCACTTGTTGTTTACAACATCAGAATCCTTAAGGTATTTATTGTCCGTGCTCTCACCACATACATAATTTCCGCCACTGGTAATGGGAAGAAGAATGTTTCTGGAAATCCGTAGGTCGGCTTCCAAACCAATAGACTTTAACCCGGCACAGTCGAACTCCACGAACGATTGATCCCCAAAGTCACCATTTTTTAAGTCTACACCCCCTTTGAGGGTTAGTAACCAGTTGTCACCATTCAAAGGAATGGCCTGATCCCCTAACAAGACTAATTTCATATCTCCCAAAAGCGCGCCGTCATGGGAAAGTTTTATGCCTTCGCCGCCAAAATAGATTTCTCTACTAGGTTCCCCATTGGGTCCTTTAACGGGAATGATCATTTTTGCCCAGGCCTTGAATTCTGCATATTGTGGTGTAAATTTTACTTGGGTAATGGCCAGTTCTACGCGGTTACCGGATGTTGAGTCTTTTTTGCTTAGTCCAACCGGGAGCTCCAATAATTCCTTTCTTGTTATAATGTCGACAAAATTGCCCAATTCCTTAACCGCCTCAAAAGCTCTTATGGCCTGGGCCACAAGGGTGTCTGCTTTGGGATTTCTGGAAAAATTAGTGGAAATATAATCTGGCGTAAACTCAGGTTTTAGGTTGGCAAAGGAAACATTGAAATTTTCTTTTTGTGCTAGTTTTTCGTCAAGAGAGGGAAAGGAGCGGAAGGTTTTTTCTTCTTCTGTATTTGCTATTGAGCTATTGTATCTTCGGCTACGCTCTGGCACCGTTGGTATAGGGAAAACAGATCTTATACCAGCATTACCCATTCTTGCCATGGTTATCTGCTGTAAATGGACCAAATGATTTGGGTCTGCTTTCTTAAGTTTGGTGGTGTCTTTAGTTTTTGGAAGTAGGGAGTCTTTTGAGATAATATCTATGGTTTTTGAAAGCCACACCCCGGCTACGACACCCCTACTTCGACTGGGCTCAGAACCGATCTCAAGAGAGGAGTTGGTTGGTTCAGCCCAAAGCATGGTGGAGCAGAGGAATAGGATGATGTGTATGTAGTTTTTTTTCATAATTCTTGATTATGATTGGTTGTTTTAACTCGGCTAACTTTATAATACTTCCTAATACTTTACATTTTTTTAACCTAACTGCTCCGCAAAGTCTCCCGACTTTGAGGAAGAATGTTTAAGGTTTATGACTATATTGAATTTTCGAAATCTATTCATATTTTAAAAATGGTGATGTTCGTAGAACATCTATAACAGGATTTGTGGCTAGCTCAATATTCTCCAAAATTCCTTTGCCATCGATATAGTTTGTGGCACTGGAATAAAGGTATTCTGATGCTTTTTTCACTATGCCTGCCCGTACTGGGTTAAGATGTATATAATCCAATTTTGACCACAGAAACTTCTCTGTATATATTTCCTCCGCATGATGGCCATAGCGCCAAAATTGATAGTTCTTGTTCCTGGCATGAGTTTTGGTCGCATTCTTGAAACGTTCAAGCATCCATTCTTTTCTACTTTCCGGCTCCTCCATAATTTTTTCAAGTATAGTTCTGGCAGTAAATTTTTTAAAGTCCCGAATCAGGTCCGATAGTTTTCCATTTTTTGATTGCACAATCAGATGGACGTGGTTACTCATGATTACGTATCCATATAGTAACATATGCTTGTTATTGATACAATAGTCAAGAGAATTAATGACTACATCCCTATACTCCTTTCGAGTAAAGGCATCAATCCAATCTACCACTGTGGTAGTTATAAAATGTGCCTTATCTTGATCTCGAATGATGTAGCCTTCTTTCATTTGGTTTTTTTCTTTATACAGTCTTGATTAATTCGCTCTCCTTGTTATTTTATTATCTTCTGCCATTTCTTAATAATTCGTAGTGCTCAAAGTCGGGAGACTTTGCGCAGCTGGTTGCGCCAAAAGTGTAGTATTATATGTAGGGTTTAGAAAATCATTTTATACTTATTCCATTAATAGTTTTTTTTCGTAAATGCTTCACATAGCTAGGGTTTTCTTCGCTTGCCTTAATTATTTTTCTTGCGGTAAAACCTTTGAAATCCCTTAAAAGTCCAGTAGGATTATCATTCGCAGATCTAAAAATTAAATGAACATGACTCGGCATAAAACAAAAGGTAAAGACTTCAATCCCATTTTTTGTTCTGCAATGTTCCATCGCCTCCTGCAATATTGCAAAATATGCTTGCCTTGTAAATACATCGACCCAATACACGGTCGCGAAGCTTACGAAGTAGGCTGCGGTTGGGTTTTGAAATTTGTATTTTCTGCTCATTATTTTTTATTGACTACTATTTTTTTCTGCTATTGAACCGTTCTGCTCACTGTTAACGGCACGAGCCTGCCTAGCCGTCAGGCAGGCGTGACGCTCGCGCTAGCGGGGGCCACTATGTATTTGATTTTTTGTTCTTTTCGAGTATTTCATTTTGTAAATCATAGAATTCTTGCATTTTGTCCATGATATGTTTTCCTAACCTTAAATCGTACGGTCTAACCTCGGAATAAATTCTATATATGTTAATTAAAGGATGAAAATCATCTTTTGTTAAATTTCTTTCGTCCTTGTTAAATATTCGTTGATTGACTTCTTCTAAAGCGTTTAAAATTTTTATATATGCTCCTGAACTTTCAACTGTTACTAAATATTCAAACAAAGCAATGAGCTTAATAATTTTTATTTTGCACATAAATTTGGGAATTGAAGGCAAAAATCTCCGTAAGAGTATATTTTACCGGTTTTATAATCCTTTATACTTTGAACCCAGACATTTTCTGGGTAATCATACATTTGAATAATAACTTGGTCGGCACCACCCATATATTCGGGAGCCTCAATAGGCCATTGGCCAACCTTTCCAATAGCTAACTTTTTGCCTTTTGGAATTTTAATAACAGCTTCAAATCTCATTGAATTGTTGAATTCCTTAACCAAAGCTAATTCTTCTCGTGATAATTTCTCTGAAGTTGACACATAGCTTCCGCCTAAATCAGAGTTGCCGCCAAATCTCCTATAAGTTAAAACGTCATCTAAAGTCTCTACTATTATATAGTCTGAATTCAAAAATGTTTCGGCTTGGTTACCAAACAATTTTTCTTTTGTCAAAAGCCTTACCTTATCATCTATTAAGGTTCCCAGTTTTTTATATGTCACGTCAAAGCTTGTGACACTTTCATATAAATCGCTATCTTTAGAAATGCTCAAATTTTCGGCTATACCATCCCATTGGTTCTTGATTTTGGTGGCCAAAGAGGCCATATCGCTATCATTACGCAGTTCTTGTAGCCCCCGTTTTACAGATGAAGGGTACTGGACAACTATATTTTTGAACCTTGTTAATGTGGCGGCGTGGTTTGAGACCTTGCCCAAAACAACCTCCAAGAATACATAGCCCAACATATTTTCATTGCAACCAGAAAAATCGAAATCGGCCAAGAAGTTATCGGGGTTGCGCAAAGCCCCCATATCTGCATCAATACTCCCGGCCAGGCAGTTGACCACCAATTCGGTAGGCAGATCAAAGTCGTTCAACGAACTTAAAACTGCCGAGGCGATATCATCTAATTGTGTTTTAGCAAATGCTTTCTTGTAGCGGTCATTACCACTTAGAACATTGGTGTCAGGATCAAAATAATAATTGATAGTGAACTGCATGGTAAAATCAATGGCAATAGCGTTGCCTGCATCTTGTATTTTTTTATACCCATACCTCTGTATCAAAGACCTAGTTGTTTCCTCAACGAGTGCAGGCCCCATAATTGAAAATGCAGGTATGGCCAATGCCCCGTAAAGCGGGTAACAGACCACCTGGGCAAGCATTTGTTCAAATTCTTCGGCTCCTTCGGCGTATAACCCATCTTGATAGGTATACATATCGGACAGCAAACATGGGTTGTTCTCTATTAGCTGTAACCATACGCGATCACCAGATGCAATAAGCTTTTCTCTTATTTCTGTGTAAAAATCTTCATGCAATAGTTCTTGACAATTAATGGCCGTTACATTGATTTTTTTATTGAACGGATAGTTGGTCAACGCTTGGACCATGCGTTCCAATTTATTTTCAATGCCGTTTCGGCCATACCCTGCTATTTGAGTTTTGGAAAGGGAATAAAGCCTTTGAAACTCTTCCCTGCTCCACTCATTTTGGACTTTTGCCACATAAAGTGAGTATACATAGTATTTTTTCTTTATGGATGGGGCTCCCTTAGGTTGAATGATTTGCCTTATGGAAAGATCCGAGAATGGCATTAAAATGTTTTTGTACCCGTTATTTTGATTACTTAGATTTGCTTCTTGATAAATAGTTTCGATAAGATCCTCTTTCTTCTTTATAAACTCTTTCTTATAGGCCTCAAAGGATGACAGGGAATTAACCAAATTTGATTTCAAGAGGTTCAGGTTGTTGGAGCCTATCAAATCCCTAATATAGTCCTCCATTTTATTAAGCGACGTTGTTTCACCAATGATATCATAATCGAAGTAAGGGGTGACCAAAGGATTCATATACTCCGTTAGTGCCACATATACTGCGTTTTCACCATTGTTGAGCTCAATAAGCTCTCTGTTCAGGTTTTGTAAAAACGAATCGGAAATATTTGAGTTTTGGGTTTCATTTATGATGTACCTCAAATTCTCTAGGCTTCCCCCTAAAACATATACATACCAATTTTTGTTTCTTTCTCCGTTTGTAATGTTCTTTTGGTTATGCTCAAGCAGATAGTTCAGTTGTTCTACTGCATCCTGAATGTCAGTCGAATTGGCATGTACAATGGTTGTACAAAACAACAAAAGCAGAACAGCTAATTTTTTTAATAGCCCAATTTTTGTCAAACAAAATTTGAAATCACTTTTTTTCATGGTCAGCCTATTTTTTAGGTCTCAAAGAGGTATATAGTTGCCGAATACAATAAAAGCCTAATAACAAAAGGCCTCCTTTACCAATAATACGCCCGACACTATCTTCCAAAATAAAAATCAAGCCTCTATGTACTAAACCAGCCTTCCAAGAAGAAGGAAATTCTTCATCAGGAGAAAAGGTGTCATAGCTTATGAATAGGTACACAATTAAAATTATGGCAATTGTATAAGCTACTATGGGCTCTAAATCTCGTTTACGTTTCATCATTATTCTGTCAAATTAAAGGTCTGGAATTAGGATTTTGGCAAAAACTAGTTTAAGCTCTTCTTTTAAAAAATTGATAATCTCTTGATTGGATTCTCCATTCTCTTTACTTTCTTTGATGATTTGGAAAAAATTAGCATCTAACTGTTTGGACTTGTTTAAAAAGCTATTAAATAATTCGTCGTCGTCTGTTGTTAAAACTTTTGAAAACAAATAGATGCCCAAATCCAATTCAGCATTATTGAGTTCATTTTGATTTGGGATGTCTGGTATATATGTATCAATAGCTTCTTCAAAGTCAAAAACCAGAATTTTCGAATCCTCCGTATAATCATTAGAAATTCTTGTCTTAACTTCGGTAAATGTTGAATAAACATTTTTATCCCTACCTTCTCTATATAACTGAAAAAGGGCCTCTTTCAATAAATCGGCAATGTCATCCTTATAATCGTCAATATGCGCTTTGGTGGACTTTAAATTGACCTGGGCAGTTTCAAAATCTGATTGTGCATTTTGTGCTGCACTTGTGTCACCTTTGTCTATTGCATAATCAAAGCGTTCTTTTGCATCCTTCATTTGTTTTGCCGCTTCCTCTACCTGCTTTTTAAGATCTTCAGGTAAATCTTCGTCTTTAATCTTGGCAACCATGGCATCAACAATTTGATTTACTCTTTCTTTTGTATCCCTATTGATGTCTAAATTTAGAGCTTCACCAATTGAGTTAACCAATTCCCCAACAGCATCAACAGCATTTTCTACCGTCTCCACTACATCATCCACATCCAGAATACTCGCTAAGTTGGGGTCATAGACCGTAACCACGGTGCCCTCGGACATTTGCTTATCGGTATTGATCATCACATTGGTGAATTCAACACCTACCTTAATGCTGTTGAGATAGGGAATAGTCACATAACCCTTGCCAGTAAACCTGCCGTTGCTACCACTTATCTCCAAAACATGTATTGGAAAATCACCGGCGACAAAACTTTCTCCTGTACTTAATTTAGGAAGAGGTTCTTTATTCGTCAGGCTAAAATTGGGGGTTATGCCACATTGGTAAACACTAGCTTCATTATCGTCTAAAAAGGTGGTGAACTGCTCGGTCATACTCCATTCGCTACCTGTAACCACACATTTTTTCTGCAATTGGTATTCGTAGGTAGTACCGGCCTTTAAATCCCACAGTGTTGTTTGGTTCGTAGTGGTCTTATTCAAAAACCACTCGTTCGTATTGCCTTTCTGTCTATAGCGTATAGTATATTCTGGAACCTCCGTAGAAAAATCATCCCAAAAAATATTAGCATTGGTGCTGCCTTTTACTACATGGCCTATTCCTAGGGGCAAATCGCATGCCCCTGCATAGCTAAAGGAGAATATTTCGCTATAACCCTGATTTTTAAATAGTCCAATTTCTTCAGCACCCTGTTTGGCTTTTGCTTGTATCCGCCAAGCATAGTTTTTACCAGATAGTAAAAGAGGGTCGGACGGCCCATATACATAAGTGGTGGAAGTAGTGGTGGTCTGAAATACGGGTGGGGAACTTAAAAAAGCGGCTTGTGGGTCTATCTGGGTGTCCCAAATCTCTACCAAGCTTAGCTCATATTCCACATTGCTAACGTTAATACTTCTGGGTGTCCATTGAAATACAATGTTTTGCGGATTGTTCTCGGCAACGAGGGTCTTGTTCCTTGGGGATATTAAAAAGGGAGGTTCGTTCTGGAAGACTACACTTATAGCACAGCTTTTTTGGGAAAGGCGGTTGCCGGTAAGAACATCATACACCTCATAACAAAACTGATAGGCTCCTTCGGGAATAGCTTGTCCATAGACATTGGGTGAAATACCCGTAATATTTTCAAAGCGAAAATATGGAGCCAATTCTGCATTGGTCAATACCAAGGGAACACCGCCTTCTAAAAACAAGGGACTTGAGCCAACTACTACATCATTGCTCTGGAACGAAATTCCATTTCCTTGAAAATAGGCCTTTAGCCGTATTTCACGATTGTTGATTTCTAAATCGTTCAGTATAATTTGAAGCCGTAACGAGCTGTTTGTGGTGCTGGCATCGGCATATTGCGAAAAGTATATGGGTGGTGGTGGGGTAACCTGGGGAATTAATTGTACAGGAAAGGATTGGGCACTAGCAAGCAAACAGTTAGCTGTTAGCAGAAGCCACAAGAAAATCCTCCCAAATCTACTACATCTTATAGCTGAAATATTAAAAGGGTCAAAGGAATTATTATTGGCAAAAGAAATATGTAATGAATGCCATATGTTCGCACACCACCTTTTAAAGGAAAAGTTCCCTTTAAAAACGGAAAAAATAAAAACATACAGTCGTAATAGTTTTGCCATACAATATTAATATCCGGTTGGATAATAAATTTCTGGCCTTTAGGGGGGTAGGGGCCTTAGTTTTTGTTAATATAATTCAATTCAAAATCATCAGGATTAACAAGGCCCAAGGATTTTTTGTAATAAAAATCAATAATCTCATTTTCTAAATAATCTTCCAATTCATCCACATCTTGGCTATTATCAAATATCTCGAATGATTTTACTGATGCCATTTGTTTAAAATCCCTTAGATATCCAGCTGGTTCCAGAACAACATCAATAGAATTAAATTCCATGAAAATTCCCTGCATCCAGCGGTGGCCAACTAATTTTTGCAAGCGCTCTTCCCGTTCTGCCAAAAGGGCCTTAAAAGTCGATTTTTCTTCTTCAGTGGCCTCCATTTCTCTATCTTTTTTGTTCAACGGGTGTTCGTCCACTTTCACCTTGGTCTCCACAAAGCTATTTTCCAGAGTGAGGTCTATTTTGCGCATATCAAACTTAATTTTTTGTATAACGGCAAATAAGGCATCATTATAAGTGGCCAAGAAATCTTCAAAAGAGTAAAGTTCTTTTAAAAAGGTAATAGCATTTTCTTTATAGGGCTGCTCTTGTTTTTGATCTTTCACCAAAGCCAATAAAAGCGTTAGTTCATTTTTTTTGAATTGTGGGATATCCTCAAATTGAGAACTTTGGAAAACTGTAGTTAGTTGTCGGTTCAACTCTGGAATTGTACCACTATAGGTGACATTTCTGTAGCGGAAACTTAAGATGTTTTCACTGATACCAAGTGGGTTAGCCCGAGGGGTGCGCTCTCCAGGCTCCAAATTCAGTTTGAAGTTATCAAAGGCATAACTATAACCAAAGGTTACGGTTAGGTCGCGTCCTGTATTTAAAGTGGAATTGCGAAAAAGTGCCAAGAAATTTAGGCTGAGGTTATGTTTTTTCAACAGGGCATAATTACTGCCCAATCTAAAGTTGTATATATTATTTTGCTGCTGGCCATTGGCATAGGAAGTATTGTAGGAGGTAGAAAGATGAGTGCGGAGTTGTTTGTCAAAGAATTGTTTACCTATCGCCAATGTTGGGCCCAAGGTAAGGCTATTGTCTGTTTCACCAATTGTATTGTAGGAGGTGTTAGCGGCCAAGGTAACGGTTAGGTTTTGTTTGGGGTAACCTAGGGTATACCCTGCCATACCGTTATAAAAGGCATTATTGCCTCCCTCTATGTTTTCACCCTCTTGTTGGTTATTGGAATTTTGGTACACCAAATTCAGGTTGGTGCTATGCTGTTTGTTCTCCGTCTTTTTTAGAATATAATTTATACCGAGATTGGCATTTTGCGATATCTGTCTGTAATTTAGGGTGTCTATATTATCGAATTCCCCAACTTGGTTGATATAGTCGAATTGGTCTCGAATATTGGTGTAGGATTGAAAGTTGGAGTATCCCGCATTGATACCCAAACGTTCCGAAGCCGTATAATTGAGGGTAACAGCACTTACAATACGCTGTTGGTCCGATGTCTTGGCATTATCCAGATTGTCTTGTTGTATTCCTGCATTTATACTGAGGTTTACTTTGTTATTAAAGAGGGTCTGACTTGCATTTAGGGTAATGTTCTCCAAATCATTGTTAAAGTAGTAGGCGCCCAGGGTCTTATATTCTGGATCTATACGTTCATATCCGGCGCCCACGGTGCCGTTACCGGCAGGATAGGTAAAAGAAGCATTTAAGGCGTTGTAATAATTTGTGCTTATATTTTCATTGAGCATAAAAGAGAGCAGACCGTTGGAGGCGGGGGCATCAGTTAGCCTAGCATCTTCGGTAACTCCAGAAATGGCATACTCAATTCTTATTTGGGCCTTGTCCAATAATCGGAATTCCGATTCAAACGAAAGAACTGCATTGTCTTTAGGGGAAAGTCCCAGTTCTACAGGGAAAGGGTTTTCCAAGGAATTTTCATCATCGTTGGCCTTAAAAAGTATAATTCCCAATTTCATAAAATCGAAATCATAGGCCGTTTTTATTCCGTAACCTATACGTTTATACGCTGTAAGTGCTCTGGGTTCTTCGGGGTCATATTCCGTTGCTTTCAGGAAGAGACCGTACATGGCACTAATCTGGAATTTCCCCTCAGGATTCAACTCGAACCCACCCCCACTAAACTGGTGTCCGCTGAGGGTGTAAGGGGAGAAGGTCATACTAACATCCCCAATATGTGCGGTAGCCCATTTGTAGGAAGGGTGAAGACTTAATCGATTGAATTTAAAGGGATTTGGGAAATTGAAATTTTGATTGGAGTAGGTGAACGAAAGTGGAATATTATAAAGTCCGGCTATATTGAAATTGAGATTACCCGTTAAATAATAGGTGAAATCCTGTCGGTTGGCGGTACCATCATAGTAGACTGCGTTTGCCGCAATCCCTCCATTGTACCGCACCCATTTATTCTTGCCCAATTGGTCAAAATTGATACTCTGGGAAAAACCAAACGTACAGCACATAACAAAGGGGCATATAAGTTTGAACAATGGCGTGTTCTTAGAGTTTTAAAAATAAGTTAAAATTTTAATTTTAACATAATTTTTTCGATGAACTACCTCATGTTATTTGTAGGACTCTCATTTTTTATTTATAAGATTATTCTTGTTATGAGATTTATGGAGGGTGGCAAGCTATATTTTAATTACGGAAATAAGTAGTAATTACTTGTGAATTGGTGAAATGTGAGCGATTGTGATGGCCAATAGTTGAAAGAGTGTCTATATGTCTCATAGGGAAGATGACACTATATTGTGGTAATTAAGGAATGCTTTTTTCTCTTGGATAATAATGTTATAGCCACGTTGTTTAGCACAAAGTCGGGAGACTTTTCCCTGCGAGTTTTCTTACTTTTGCGTGGCATGAGTCTGCCTTCCAAAGGTAGGCAAGATGCCCAGCGCTAGCGGGGAAAGCTTACGACCAAACACCTTCATTCTTTATGTAATATATTGATATACAGAATATTACACTCAAAGTTACATTTCTTTTAGACTTTGTTACATACGTTATATTTCAATTCTTTATGCTTTTTTAGTTTTGAATTACTGTTAATTTAAACCCGTTTCATTTTCAAGAAATCGATACTCACAGGTGTTGATAGGCGTAAAATTTGCGTCTGATTAATGCGGGGGGCAAAACCATAAAAAAAGGCATTTATGAAAAGTAAAATTATTTTTATAACCGCAATAGTGTTACTTAGTTATAGTTGTGGACTTGAAGATTTAGGTCAATCAGAATGCGCTATTTCAATAAAAAAGAGTTTAGATGAATCTCAGGAAGACTATGAGAATGATATCTATATAGATGAGGAAGGTAAACCAAAAGAGCAATCTTATGAAAATTGTTGGTATGCCCGAGAAAGGACTAGAGATTATATTGCAGAATTAAAAATTTATGAAGATTATATCGCAACCAACAATTGTTTTAGGGATTCAGAAGTATTGGACATCGGTGCAAGGATAGAAGGTAAAAAGCGTGATCTAGAAGAAGATATAGAGGATGTATGGAATCTTTGTGAAAGTGTTTACGACAGATAAGCGGTGTGAAGTACCTAGTAAACTGTCTTTCTTAATGCTGTAGGACACCGTTCTTATCGGCACAGGCTATAAATTATAGCGAAAAAAATAGTACTGGTAAGCAGTTCGAAAACCTGGTCGGTAACCGATATAGCTTTGTTCTACTCTTTTAAACATGTGAAAAAAGGATTTTCTTTAAAAATGTTTTAAGACAATTTATACATTTTATAAGCGCCTGAATAAAATATTTGTTGGTAAAGTTTTTGGGAAATTTTAAAGATTAACTAAAAGTGGGTAATATGAAAACAAAAATTATAAATTCGGTGTTACTCTCCGCTGTTTTGTCCGTAGTTTTTACCTGTGGCAAGAATGGATCAATACGTAAGGAGTGTAGTGAAAGTATTGAAAAATGCGCTCAGTTCTGCATATCCAACCCAGAGGCTTGCGCCGGCGATGGTTATTTGGATCTAGAGCTGCAGAAAACCATTGATTCCCTTCGAGCGGTTTCAAATCCGTCTGTTCGCAATTAGTAGGTTTTAGGTAAATCCCCTGCTGGTGCGGGCGTCACGTCTGTCGGCCGACTTAGTTAGGTACCCGCCAAGGGATAAAAGACTCAAATACTGAGCACCTTAATCAGTATGCACTTTCACATCCTTGAACATAAACGGATTTCTGCTGATGATCAAAGCCTT
Source organism: Arenibacter algicola (assembly GCF_018860365.1). GTDB lineage: Bacteria > Bacteroidota > Bacteroidia > Flavobacteriales > Flavobacteriaceae > Arenibacter > Arenibacter algicola_B. The sequence goes on along the minus strand of NZ_JAHKPO010000024.1, from coordinate 276,345 downwards.
GCCGCTTGCGGTAGTCACATTCTTAAGGATTATTTCATTGGTTCTGATATAGGGAAATTTCTCCTGATAAGTATCGTCCGTCATTTCTTCATTAAAATCTTTAAAAATGGCGGGCCCTTCATAGTCTTCCGGATGATTGCTGTCATCTATGCGTAGGTTTTCTATGGTAATCCTTTCCGGCATATAACAGGTATAGCCAAAATTATGCTGCCCAGAGTAGGAACCTCCTATAATGTTGGCTTCGCTGGGCTTGCCCCCTTCGGGTATAAAAACACAGTTACGGATCACTATCTCTCCCTGCCATGTACTTCCATAATCCTCGCGCAAATTAATTAGGGTTTTACCTCGGATAGTGCTGTTCTCAATGGTCAAGACACCGCTACCTATAGCATTGATTCCCATATGGCCAAGGGTAGAATTTAGGATCGTGGCATTGGCAACCCCCTTATGGGCATCGAAGCGTGAAAAGGTGCAATGGTCATAGATCAGGTTCTTGGAGTAATTGGAACTCATTATCCCCCAATAGGTATTGTCGTTAATATCATTGGTCTGCCTGCAATTCTCAAACTTTACATTGAGGCCACGGTTTACCAGTAGGTCATACGAGCCCATAGATACCGGTTTCCCTGCCGAGCCAATAGTTCGGTAGGTTTTGCGACCGGTGAGGAGGGTGTTCTTCACTGTTACATAGGCACAGTCACGAATATTGAGAAAGCCGCCATAGGGCGCACCATGATCTCCTTCTCCTATGACGTGGTGCTCCAGCCCATCGATTACTACATTGGAACGGTTGACCCAGATGTTCCTGCTATAATAATTGTACTTGGATTCGGCCTTATTGGCAATGGTGGTAAAACGTCCTCCTGTAATATTTAGGGTTGTGGTGTCCAAGGGTATGGCGGTTACATTCGAAATCTGCTCAAAATCCCAAATAATGGGGGCGTCCAAATCCACATGTCCGTTTTTGTCAACGACAAAGATATCGGTTTGCTGGGAGCCATTGTCTTGGTTTAGCCCAAAGCGGATATAGTGCCTCACATTGGAATTCGTAACCGTGATAAGACAGGACTGAGGCAAAACGACGTCTATTTTTTCCTGGTTTCTTTTAAGTGATGTTATGCCATCCAGTTTAAAGGGCTGTAAGTTGGAAACCACCTTAAAAACCGAAGCTTTGTGGTTTTGGACTTGGGTATCATCAATAATAAAGGCCGCCGTTCCAAAATCGGTATCGGTTTGGATTTCTGCCGTACGTTCCTTGCCTCCTATGTAGTAGGTGAAACCCTGGTCGGCTTTCACCATAAGGCCGTGAAGATTGGCGAAGGCATGGGTTGCGGCAATGGCGTCCATATCATCTGTTTTACCATCACCTGTGGCGCCGAAATCACTATAGCGTACCCATCCAATAGCTTTAAATTTAAGGACATTTTTTGGGGATACATTTAGATGCAATTGCCCATTGTTACCTGCTTTTACTTGGGTTTTTTTCTTGTTGGAGGTGATAATTACATTTTCAAACTGGTTTTCTGCCTGTCCATGTGCCAAAAATAAACATGAAAAGAAAAAGATCAATAAAACGGAATATTTCATCATGGGCGCATGCTTTAGGTCATTAATTTGAGAAAAAATCTTGCGGACGTTATAAATATATAAAAACTTGGCATTAAACAGCAAAGCTTGCATTGCCGAAGGGATTCAGTTATTCTCCGGCTTCCTAGAAGTACCGGTTAAGTAATTTGAGTTACTATTTAATAATAGGGAAGATATGAGCCTGCCGATTTGGACAAGGTTGAGTTAGCACAGGAATTTGTGGAGAAATAACTATTTAATCTGCGCTAACGGAGGTTAGAGTGGCATATTGTTTAAATCTTGCCTTCCAATAATGGCCATTATTTCAACAGTGTCATCCTGTATTCTGTAATAAATACTATCTGAACCGCAAACACAACGTCTATAGCCTTCTTTTATAAAATCAACTGCTTCAAATGAAAAAGGTAGTTGGGCAATAATGTCAAAATACTCGAAAAATGAATAGAAGTATTGGTCAGCTTGTTCAACACCAAATTTTCTTACACCGTATTGATGAATTCGTATCAAATCCACTCTGGCAGAGTTGCTTAATTTATAGTTAGCCACGAAGTAAGGACTTGGATTGCTCTAATATTTGTTCTTTACTATCTTCAGTAAATCCGCTGTTCTCAGCTTTTTCTAATTTAGTTCTGATCCAATCTATTTGGACATGTTGTTTTCTGGCTTGTCTGATCAAATCATTGACCAGTTCACTTTTGCTAGAGTACTCCTTATTGTCTACTTGTTTTTTTAACCATTCATCGTTGGGTTCTGTGAATGAAATACTTTGTCTAGACATAATTTTTATTTTGGTGTAAAAATACACCAAAAACGAATCAAATACAAATTTCTCAATTATCTTACCTAGCTTATCGGATGGTTAACGCCTGCTTGACGGCTAGGTAGGTTTGCGCCCAAGTCTTACGGTTATTCCATCTTATTTCCCAAAAATCATTACCGCAAAACAATTAACTTCCAATCCTGTCCGCCTGCATTATAGGTTTTTAGTTCCTTAAATCCCACCGCGTAATGCGCTTCCAGCGAACGGAGGTTGGTGGCATCTACCTCGGTAACGATACCGGTAAACTCCGGTTGTAGGCTATTCTTCATGGTCTCGTACAGTTTTCTGAAAATGCCCCGCCGCCTATACTCCTTGTCTATACAGATTTGCCCCATGACCATATAGGGGTCCGCTTTGGGTATTACCGCATTGATTTCCACAAACATGGGTTTTAAGACCTCAACGTCATTTCCAAATCGTGGATGCATGCAAAGTGCATAGCCCACTACTTTATCTTGGTCCTTGGCAATGATATGGGGACAGGCGGTATTCATTTGGGTCAGGAGTTCCAAAGTATGGGATACCGTAACAAATCCTTCTTTTTCCTTTTCATCTGCATCCACATTTTGTAAGTGGTTCCTATGTTGCAGGTCCAAGATTTGCTGCAATTCGGATTTTGTGCTGCAGCGGGTGAATTTTATTTCCATTTATTCCACTTTTAGCCAATCCTTTCTATTTTTTAATACTTGTTTACTGACTTTGCCTCCGCCCTTCTCCATTAATTCTATGGTATAGGAGGGATCCGCACTTAAAACAACCGTGGTGGTTTTTGGAATGCCAAATCGGGTGTAGGCTACCTGAACACTTTCCCCTACCTTGAATTGTGCTATTAACTCCCCAAAATTCTGGTTAGAAGTCAGGGGGATATTGTTTATCGCCGTAATCACATCCCCGTACTCCAACCCTGCGGTATAGGCCGGGCTCCCAATGGTGGTATTACGTTGTACAAGGCCCGCACCAAATTGGTTGATGTTTACACTTGCCCCAAAATAAGGTTTGTCCTTGGCACGTTTCAGCACTATGCCTACTGAGTTGAACAGCTCCTCATAATTGGGCATTTCACTGTTATGGATATATTGATCAAAAAAGTGATTTCCAAATTCTTTTCCGGCGTACTGTACCAAGGTTTCACGTAGGTCGGACAGCGTATAGGGCACTTCCTTTTTGCCATAGGTCTGCCAAACTAATTTCATGTAATCGTCCAAATTCAACTTGTTTTGTCGCAACGAAAGATCCAGGGCCAATCCCAAAACACTGCCATAGGAATAATAGGAGATAAAGGTATTGTCCCTATTTACCGGATCCACAGAAGTGGCAGCGTCCACAAAGGGTGCCTGATAGCTCATTTCTATAGGGTTAAAGAACTGTCTGGCCGGAGAGTTCCAAACATAATTAAAAGTACCTGTTAGGCCCTCTACATATTCCTCAGGGGTGATGATACCGGCGCGACAAAGGATAAAATTGGTGTAATAACTGGTAAAACCTTCCGCAAACCATAGTTCCCCGCTCATATTGGCTTCGGCAAAATTGAAGGGTTCCAAAGCCTGGGGCCGAATACGTTCCACGTTCCAGCAATGAAAAAATTCATGGGCAACGGTGCCTATATTATTCTTCATACCGCCTTCTGCCAACCCTTCCCTGTCCGTAAGAATGGTAGAATTTCTATGTTCCATACCATCCCCGGAAGCATTGGGGATGTAACAGGCCAAAAATGTATAGGTCCCGTAATCGTAGTTGGGCAGTTCACCAAAAACGTCCTTTTCGGCCAGAACCACCTTCTTTACCTGTTCAAAATAGGTGTCCAGCTCTGCTTCCGTTCCGTTGTGGTGCAAGACAAATTCTATGGTCTGTTGCTGTCCATTATTGTCCACAGTAAATTGGCGTAGTCCATAATTGCTGATTTCCGTGGGGCTATCCATGAAGTATTGTAGGTTGGGCGCGGTATAGATATTGCCCATTACTCTGGGCATTTGGGTAGCCACCTTCCAGTTGAGGTCTTCACGAACCCTAAAGTCCACTTCTATTTTCCGATCTTCCAATTTGCCCACATACATAAAGGTTGCCGGGATATTTAAATGGGCATGGGTTTCATCAATTTGCGCATAGGTGCCGTCCCCACGATTGGCGAAAAGGGTATAACTTATCTTCACCTCCCCGTCATGGCCGTTAACATCCCATTGGTAGGGATTGGGCCTATGGATTTCTAAGGGTTTTCCTTTGCTATCGGTTGCCTTAAAATTGTATACATTTTTTGCAAACTCATGTAGGGCATAGCGCCCAGGAGAGGAGCGGCCCATACGTACAGATAGCACACCTGGATTCAGCTGTGGAAAGGAGGCTGTGATTTCCGCTTCGTGATGTACGGCATTTTCAAAGGATATGGTGTAGCGGTTGGTTTGGCCTTGCAAGCTTATGCAACTGGCAAGAAAAAGCAGGCTTAGAATGTTGATTTTCATACAATTTGGTTTCGAAACGTTTTATAGATGGGGAACCTGGCCAAGGACAAGGTTCCGAATATTATTTTTGCATGGCTTTGTATAAACGAATATACTATTTAAATACAGGATATGCTACATTTGTAATATGACGGAATTCCCAAAAAAATTGTCGGCTAAACTCACCGAAAGACAGGCCAATAATGCCCTTCGGAAATTGCCAGTGCCCAATGGCCTGATCGATTTTTCCTCCAATGATTATTTGGGTTTTGCCAAAAACGAGACCATTTTTAAAAATGCCTCCAGCATCTTGGATAGGAAAGATGCCATAGCCAACGGCGCTACTGGATCCAGGCTGTTGACGGGTAATAATGGATTATATGGGGAGTTGGAAAATTTGTTGGCCAGCTTTTTTGGCTCGGAATCGGCATTGGTCTTCAATTCGGGATACGATGCCAACATAGGTTTTTTTAGTGCCGTTCCACAGCGTTCAGATGTTGTTTTTTATGACGAACTCTCGCACGCCAGTATTCGTGATGGTATTGGGATGGGCCTTGCCCAAAGCTATAAGTTTAAACACAACCAATTGGAAGGTCTTAAAGGGCAGATAGACAGAGTGCGGGAAAGAAAGGTTGATAGCGATATTTATGTGGTTACGGAATCGGTTTTTTCCATGGACGGAGATTCACCGGATTTAAAAGCACTGGCGGAATTGTGCACTTCCAAAGGGGCCTACTTGGTCGTTGATGAAGCCCATGCGGTTGGTGTATTTGGTAAAAGGGGAGAGGGATTGTTAAATGAATTTGGGCTGCAGGACAGGGTATTTGCCAGAATCGTCACCTTTGGCAAGGCCATGGGCTGTCATGGCGCAGCAATATTGGGAAGCCATGCCCTTAAAAGTTATTTGGTGAATTTTGCACGCAGTTTTATTTATACTACGGGTATGCCGCCGCATTCCTTGGCAACGATTTTGGCAGCTTGTCAACATATGTCCATGTCAAGAGGTGGGCAAATGCAACTTAGGCGGAATATCAATTTTTTTAAGGATCAATTGAGGGACCATGACCTAGAACCCTATTTTATTCCCAGTAATTCGGCCGTACATTGTTGTTTGGTAGAAGGCAATGAAAAGGTGAAAAATTGGTCGCTACAATTGCAGGAAAAGGGTTTTGACGTAAAGCCAATTCTTTCGCCCACCGTTCCAAAAGGTCAGGAGCGATTGCGATTTTGTTTGCACAGTTTTAATACCGAAAATGAAATTAAGGATGTACTTTTAATATTGGCCGATTTATTTGATTAGAACATGAACCCAGAATTTTATACCCTAGCTGCCTTTGAATATGTAGCCGATGTTCAAATATTAAAAGGCCGATTGGAGGCCGATGGTATTCCCGTATTTCTAAGGGATGAGAACACCCTTAATTCCGACCCCCTTATCAGTAATGCCATTGGCGGAGTGAAGCTGCAGGTATATTATTCCGATAAGGAAAGTGCTACGGAAATCTATAATGAAATCAGGGCCTATGCGATGGACGACCAAGGTAATTTTAGGCGTTGTCCCAATTGTAAAGCACAAAGAATGGAGATTTATTATAACAGGAAGGGGATTTTTTATAAACTTTTTCCATTTTTTGAAAAAAGAAAGTATAAATGTCTAAATTGTGAGTTTATAACAGAACCAAGCTAGAATGAAACAATTTTTTGTAACAGGAATATCAACAGATGTAGGAAAGACAATCGCCTCGGCAGTTATGGTCGAAGCCTTGCAGGCCGATTATTGGAAACCCGTTCAAACTGGGGACGATTCTGATAGTGAAACGATTTCCAATTTAATTTCCAATACCAAAACGGTAATACATAAAAGTAGCTACTCCCTAAAGGCGCCAATTAGTCCTCATGCGGCCGCTGCTTTGGAAGGGGTTTATATAGATCACAATAAAATAAATGAGCCCAAAACAGAGAACCATCTGGTGATCGAAGGGGCAGGTGGAGTACTGGTGCCTCTGAATGATTCCGATACTATTCTGGATATTATTATGCCCACCTATCATGTAATAGTTGTGGTGAAGCATTATTTGGGCAGTATTAATCATTCCCTGTTAACCATTAAATGGCTCTTGCTAAAGGGTTATGATGTTGCCGTACTATTTAATGGGGAGCCTAATGCTGCCTCTGAGGATATAATTTCCAACATTACGGGAGTTTCTGTGCTCGGAAGAATTGGACAGGAAGCATCCTTGACCAAGGATGTTGTTAGGAAATACGCAGAAGAACTGCGTCCTGCGCTAATGGCATTATAATATCTTTGGCCGATAAAATATTTTCCTATATCTAAGAGGGATTATGGTTTGATTATCCCCTTAAAATGAATTGGGATCGGGATAGTGTTTTTAGTCATTATTCCCCATCTTTGCATCTCTATTTAAAAAGGATATTCAATTGAAAAGTCTTTCGGAAAGGGACCAAAAGCACCTTTGGCACCCACTTACGCAACATAAACTGCATCCCAAAATGCTTGGCCTTGTCAAGGCCAAAGGGGCGGTGTTGTACGATGAGCAGGGCAGGGAATACATAGATGGGATTTCCTCTTGGTATACCTGTATGTACGGTCATTGTAATGATGCCATAATAGCTAAGGTCTACGCTCAAATGCAACAGTTGGATCAGGTGGTCTTTAGTGGATTTACACATGAACCGGCCATTGCGCTGTCAGAAGCACTAATTTCGTTGCTGCCATCCAATCAAGAAAAATTGTTTTTTTCAGACAACGGTTCCACTTCAACTGAAATAGGAATAAAGATGGCCTTGCAGTATCATCATAATAAAGGAAAAAAGCGCTCTGTTTTATTGGCTTTTGAAGATGGTTTTCATGGCGATACTTTTGGGGCGATGTCCGTCTCCAGTTTATCCGTATATAACGGCCCTTTTGAGGATTATTTTATTGATGTAAAAAGGATTCCTGTTCCTACGGATGACAATATTGGTAGACTATTGCATGAATTGGAAAATACTATAGATCTTGATGCTATTGCCGGATTTATCTATGAGCCTTTGGTGCAGGGTGCGGCAGCCATGAAAATGCACAAGGCCGAACATTTGGAGAAAATTCTAAAAGTGATAAAATCCCATGGGGTATTGGCCATAGCCGATGAGGTAATGACGGGATTTGGAAAAACAGGAAGGCACTTTGCCTCCGATTATATGGAGGTGAAGCCAGATATCATATGCATGTCCAAGGCCCTTACAGCAGGAATGCTTCCAATGGCGGTGACCAGTTGTACCCAGGAAGTTTACGATGCCTTTTACAGTGATGATATTGCAAAGGGACTTTTTCATGGGCATACTTATACAGCTAATCCCTTGGCGTGTGCTGCAGCTTTGGCGGGAATTGAATTGCTGAAATCTGATGATATTCAAAAAAATATTGCCCAAATAATACAGTGGCACCAAGAGTTTGATGCCGAAATAAAGGATCACCCCAAAGTTGCGTCCACTAGGCAAATTGGGATTATCTACGCGCTGGATCTTAATATTGTCATGGAGCGTTATGGAAATGTAAGGGACAAACTGTTTAAGCATTTTATGGATTCGGGGGTTTTTCTTCGACCTTTAGGCAACACTATTTACATTTTGGCACCCTATATCACCACTAGGGAGCAAATGCAAAAAATCTACAACAGTATAAAGGAAGTTCTTAATTCTTTTTAACCCATGCAGAACCAACCTATTTATATCACCGCATTATCTTCCATCTCTCCTTTAGGAACTTCCTTGAAGGAGACCTGGGAAAATTATAAGCGTCCAGACCATTTTTTACAGCAGAAACACTATGGCGATCTAACCGCCTGGGGATCTGTCCTAACGGAGGATACTCAACAAAAGATAACCGATTTAAAAAATTCGGATTCCAAGTATAAAAACTTGGACCCATCTGTACTATATGCCATTTATGCCTCTAGGGAAGCTATAGGTCAAGCCGGTTGGAAGGATGGTAATTTTGGGGTAAACATTGGCTCATCTAGAGGTGCTACCGGACTTTTTGAAAAATACCATAGCGAATTTATCCAAAATGGGGAGGCCTCTACCTTATCTTCCCCTACTACCACCTTGGGGAATATTTCTTCTTGGGTGGCCCATGATCTGCAGACACAAGGCCCGGAAATATCACATTCCATAACCTGTTCCACGGCTCTGCATTCCTTGTTGAACGGGGTGGCGTGGCTTAAAAGTGGCATGGCAAATAAATTTTTGGTGGGGGGTAGCGAGGCGCCATTAACGCCTTTTACCATTGCACAGATGAAGGCCTTAAAAGTCTATTCACGGTTTGTGGCCAACGACCCTGAGGGTTACCCTTGTAGAGCCTTGGACTTGGACAAGAAACAGAACAGCATGGTTTTGGGTGAAGCTGCCTCCATGGCATGTTTGGAGAAAGGCAATATCCAAAATGCCCTTGCCCGTATTGAAGGCCTGGGTTATGCTACCGAAATACTGGAACACAATATTTCTATATCCTCTGATGCGGTTTGTTTTCAGCGATCCATGAAAATGGCTTTGGGCGGAATAGATCCAAAGGAGGTAGATGTGGTGGTATTGCATGCTCCTGGAACCATTAAAGGTGATTTGTCCGAAGTAAGGGCTATTGAAAAAGTATTTGGAGCACATGAGCCGGCAATGACTACTAATAAATGGAAGCTAGGACATTCCTTTGGTGCTTCCGGAATGTTGAGTTTGGAACTGGCGGTATTAATGTTGCAGCACCAAGAGTTTATAGGAGTGCCATATGTGACAAATGATGCCATTCCAAAACAGATCAACAAAGTAATGGTGAATGCGGTTGGTTTTGGTGGGAATGCGGTGAGTATTCTTATTGGAAGACCTTAATTCATTTTAAATAGGGATTTATTGGTTTGTCTACAGTCCATTTCTAACTAATCAAATATTTATTAAGCCCTAATTAAATAGCATTATCTAATAATTTAGGAATCGATTTTTGCAATTTCTGCAGATTATAGGTTATTTTTGACCCCTAAATAAATGTTGGCTTAGGGATTGCAGCGGCATCCTTTTTATGTTTACCGGGCCTGGCGAAGGTAAACTGAAAAAGATATAGCGAATAAGCCCGACCCCAACTTCCTTGCCCTCTCCTGCAAGGTGTAGACCTACAAGGTCTCCAAGACCTTGCAGGTCCTCCTTGTAGGAGTTGGGAGAGAAGGAAGTTGGGGAAAGCCCCAAGAACTTAAAAGTATGAGCGAAGTAAGACATAACTGGACCAAACAGGAAATACTGGATATTTACAACAAACCCTTTATGGAGCTGCTCTATGAGGCGGCTACCGTACATAGGGAAAACCATGACCCCAATACGGTACAGGTATCTACCTTGCTATCCATTAAAACAGGGGGATGTCCTGAAGATTGCGGATACTGTCCACAAGCCGCACGCTACCATACCAATGTTGAAGGCAATGACCTTATGAGCGTTTCCCAAGTGAAGGCCCAGGCCTTGCGTGCTAAAACCGCCGGAAGTTCAAGGGTGTGTATGGGTGCTGCATGGAGAAATGTAAAGGACGGACCCGAGTTTGATCAGGTGTTGGAGATGGTGCGTACCATTAACAAGCTGGACATGGAAGTTTGCTGTACTTTGGGAATGATTACCGAGAACCAGGCGCATCGTTTGGCGGAAGCCGGACTATATGCTTACAACCATAATTTGGATACTTCCGAGGACTACTATAAAGATGTAATCTCTACACGTGCGTTTAAGGATCGTTTGGATACTATAGACAACGTACGTAAGAGTAATGTTACCGTTTGTAGCGGTGGTATTATAGGTATGGGAGAAGCTTTGGAAGATAGGGCAGGTATGTTGGTGGCCCTTTCCACTTTGGACCCACAACCGGAATCCGTGCCGATCAATGCCTTGGTGGCAGTTGAAGGTACCCCTATGGCAGACCTACCTCCGATTCCTATTTGGGATATGGTGCGTATGGTGGCCACTACCAGAATTATTATGCCTGAAACCCAAGTCCGTTTATCTGCCGGTCGTACTCAAATGAGTAGGGAAGGGCAGGCCATGTGTTTCTTTGCAGGTGCCAATTCTATATTTGCCGGGGATAAGTTGCTTACTACACCCAACCCGGATGTTAATGAGGATATGGCCATGTTTAAGCTGTTGGGATTAAACCCACAAAAAGCTTTTACCAAGGTTTCCCAGCCCCAAACTGTGGAAGCTGAGGATTCCCAGTATGCAGCCAAGGGCGAAAAGCCAAAATGGACCAGGCCCGGACATACCATTGATAGGAACGAAGCTGCTAAAAAGAAGGCCAATCTAACGGAGTAATCCTGCGTTGGAATGAATTGCCAAGAAAATTATTTTTGGTTTTTTTAACTTTGCTAGATTAATCAATCAAGTTATATTGAACTTAAAAGAGATTCCAAGGGTAGCGAATATTACCAAAGAAGAGTTTCTCAATAACTATTTTAGGCCACAGAAACCTGTGGTCATAGAAAAGTGTATTGAGGAATGGCCGGCCTATACCAAATGGAATTTTGAATATATGAGGCAGGTGGCCGGTAATAAAACGGTTCCGTTATATGATGATCGCCCGGTACATCATAAAGACGGATTTAACGAGCCCCATGCCTCCATGAAAATGTCCCATTATCTGGACCTTTTGCAAAGGGAGCCTACAAAATATCGCATTTTTTTATGGAATATTCTTAAAGAGGTACCAGAGCTGCAGAAGGATTATTCTTTTCCTGATTTTGGCCTGAACTTAATGAAGGGCCTGCCCATGCTTTTTTTTGGAGGTGCCAATTCCCATACCTTTATGCACTACGATATTGATCTTGCCAATATCTTTCATTTTCATTTCGCTGGAATAAAAGAGGTTATTCTATTTCCCCAGTCCGAAAATAAGTACTTGTATAAAGTGCCACATTCTTTGATTACCCATGAGAGCATAGATTTTTCGAATCCCGATTATGAAAAGTGGCCCGCACTAAAAAATGCCTCGGGGTTTAAAACCCGTTTGGAACATGGCGAAGTGTTGTATATGCCTGAAGGGTATTGGCATTATATGAAATATATCACTCCGGGTTTTTCCATGAGTTTAAGGGCAATAGCAAGAAATCCGGCGAATTTGGGACGGGCCTTCTACAATGTATTGGTCATGCGTTATTATGATAATATTATGCGAAAATTAAAAGGTCAGGAGTGGATAGATTGGAAGAATGAACAGGCCATAGAAAGGACAAATAAACAGTTGTCCTAGGTATTATGTCTAAGGAAAGGAATATCTTTGTCCCCTTTAAATAAAATTTATTAAGAAGTTAATTATGAGAAAATTATTGCTTGCATTGGTATTTGTTTTGGCTGTGTCATCTGTTAATGCACAGGCTTTTGAAGGTAGGGAAGATATGAAATTTCAGATAGGGACCAATTTTCAGGATAATGGTACCGGAATTGTATTGACTTATGATTATGGTTTGGGTGAAAACTTTTCACTTGGCCTGGCGTCCTCCTATGTATTGGGGGTGGCAGAATTGATCGATGCCGATTTTGGGGACAGAATAGACCTAAGGGCAAGGTTCAATGCCAATTTGGGCAGTGTTTTTCAATTGGGGGACAATGTGGATATTTATCCCGGATTGGACTTAAGTCTTAAAAATTTTGGAGGTCATTTGGGTATCCGCTACTTTTTTAGCGATGGCTTTGGTGTATTTTCCGAATTAAACACACCACTGGCAAAATATAATACAGATACCTTAACAGCGGCCGAAAAACTGCACAATCAGTTTGTATTCACCATCGGGGCTTCTTTTAATCTTAATTAAAATATACGATCCTTGGCCCTTTCCACAAGGAGGGGGCTGAAGGTCTATTTTATTTGTTGGGAACTAGTTCATATACTTTTTCATACACCATTCCACTTTCCCACCCTCGGTACAAAAGATAATCGGCGAGTTTTTTACGGCGTTTTTGTAGGTCTTTCTCCCTTATTTCTGCCAAACGTTTTTTGGCAAGGGCATTAAAGGTTTTTAAGTATTCTTTGGAGTCTATTTCCTGCATGGCCAACCTTATATTGTATTTGGAGATTTCCCTATACTTCAATTCATTTTCAATTCTATTTTTTCCCCATTTTTTAATATTGAATTTTCCCCGGGCAAAACTTCTGGCAAAGCGTTCCTCGTTGAGGTAATTTTCTTTAATAAGATGTCCCACAACGACGTCTATGGCCTCAGGAATCATATTCATTGTCCTTAATTTGGAAATCACCTCTTTATGGCAGCGATCCTGATAGGCGCAATACCCTTCCAATTTCTTGGTGGCTTCATCTACGGTATAGGAATTTTTAGGAGTTATCATTTGGTAAATAAGGATCTGGATGGTCAATTGCTCCAGTTAATTCTGTGGAGTATTTCTGTAAATATACGGTGGTTTGTGGAATTGATAAATCTAGCCCGTTATTTTATTCAAGGCCCTAAAGATCCTAGGCTATTAGTGAGGTTATTTTGGGGTTGTTAATTGGTGAAGTAGGCATATTGTAATTATATTTACGCCTCATAAAAAACAATCTCTATAATGAATAATAAATTTAAAATGTGTTTAGTAGCATTGAGCTTTATATTGGCTTTTACTACTTTGTCCTTTGCCCAACAAATAAACTCAATAGAGGGGCGTTGGGATATGGTTATTTCCCAAGATGGGGAGGAACTTCCTTCTTGGTTGGAAATCCGCCATTCCGGTTCCCGAACTTTGGTAGGACGGTTTGTTTATGCCATGGGTAGTGCCCGGCCAATTGCCGAGGTAAAAATGAAGGACGGAAAATTTAGTTTTGCCATTCCCCCGCAATGGGAAAGTGGTGATAGTTATATGGAATTTGAAGGAAGTATGACCGGTGATGTCCTAAAAGGTACCATGTTATATACCAACGGCCAAACATACAATTGGGTGGCTACACGTGCCCCTAAATTGGAGTATACCAAAAATCCAAAGTGGGGCAAGCCTATTAAATTATTCAATGGAAAGGATTTAAGTGGATGGCAGGCTATGGGAGAAAACCAGTGGATAGTGGAATCAGGGGTGCTAAAAAGTCCTAAATCCGGTTCCAATTTGGTTTCCGAACAAAAGTTCAACGATTTTAAATTGCATTTGGAATTTAAGTATCCCAAGGGAAGTAATAGTGGGGTTTACCTACGAGGACGCTATGAGGTACAGATTACCGACAGTAAGGGGGCAGAACCTTCGGATGTGGAATATAGTGGCGTATACGGCTTCCTGACCCCAAATGAGGTTGTGGCCAAGGCTGCAGGAGAATGGCAGGAATATGATATTACCTTGATCGGTAGAAGGGTAACCGTAGTGGCTAACGGAACTACGGTGATCAGTGACCAAATTATCCCTGGAATTACCGGTGGAGCTTTGGACAGCAAGGAAGGTGAGCCAGGACCATTGTACTTTCAAGGGGATCACGGTCCTATAGAATTTAGGAATATAATTGTTACTCCAAGGGTAGATTAATGCTCTAGAGTAATTTTATGTGTTAAAACAAAAAAAGCGACTCCGTTTTGGAAGTCGCTTTTTTGTTAGTATATGGTTTTACCGTCTTTGTTCTTAAAACGATATTCAAGATACGTATAGGCATCCCTGGGTTGAATCTTAACCCATCTTTTGTGCTCCAAAAACCATTTGGAACGTATAGATGGAAACCCTTTGGTTAAATAGGCGGCAATAAATGGATGTATGTTTAATGTAATCCCATTATCTTTTGCCGGACCTTTTAAGAGTTTTTCCAGATCTGCATTTATCTTGTCGATCAAAACAATTGGAGCTTCTACCTCCTGACCGGAGCCATTGGGGTTTTCCTCACTTGTTTTAATGTTCATTTCGGGTCTAACCCGTTGTCTTGTAATTTGTATAAGTCCAAACTTACTTGGGGGTAGTATTTTGTGTTTGGCCCTGTCGTCTTTCATCTCATCCCTAAGGTGATCAAAAAGGCGTCTTCTGTGTTCGCCTTTACCCATGTCGATAAAGTCTACCACGATGATTCCTCCCATATCCCGCAGACGTAATTGTCTTGCGATTTCAGAGGCGGCCAATAAATTTACTTCTAGGGCTGTGTCTTCCTGATTTTTGGCCTTATTGGAACGGTTACCGCTGTTAACGTCTATAACGTGAAGCGCTTCGGTATGTTCAATAATTAAATAGGCACCTTTGCTCATGGAGGCCGTACGGCCGAACGAAGTTTTAATTTGTCTTTCTATCCCAAATTTTTCAAATATGGGAACATTAGAATTATACAATTTTACAATAGATTCTTTTTCCGGTGCAATTTCATGCACATAATCTTTTACTTGCTCAAAAAGCGTTTCCTCATCAACATAGATTCCGGTAAAGGAATCGTTAAAAACATCCCTAAGAATGGAAGAAGCCCTTGTAAGCTCTACCAAAACTTTGGACGGATGCGGTGCTCTTTGGATCTTATTGCACATTACTGACCATTTGTTCAGTAAATTCTGCAAATCTTTGTCTAGTTCTGCTACTTTTTTGCCTTCTGCTACTGTTCGGATAATAACGCCAAACCCTTTTGGTTTAATACTCCTAACGAGTCTTTTTAACCTGTCTTTTTCTTCTTTGCTTTCAATTTTTTGTGAAACGGAAACGCGGTCGGAAAAAGGGACCATGACCAAGTATCGGCCAGCTATGGAAAGTTCAGAGCTTATTCGTGGTCCTTTTGTGGAAATGGGTTCCTTTACTATTTGTACGAGTAAGGATTGATTGGCTTTAATAACATCGGTGATGCTACCATTTTTGTCAATATCTTCTTCAAACTGAAAATTACTTAAAGAGTAGTCCTTAAGTTTTCCAGTGCTAACTTTTTTAATGAATTTCAACATAGAAGCTAGTTGCGGCCCCAAATCGTGGTAATGTAGAAAGGCATCTTTCTCATACCCTACATTTACGAAGGCTGCGTTTAGTCCAGTTACCGGTTTTCTTACCTTGGCAATTAAAATATCGCCAACGGCAAAGTCGTTACTGTCTTCTTCTTTGTGTAATTCAGTGAGTTTTCCATCCTTTAGCAAGGCAAAATCAACGGCATTGGAACTAGATCTTACGATTAATTCTCTATTCACCTGAATTAATTTATATTCATCCCACCACTCAATATATCAAGTGGGGACAAATGATTAAACAATAATTTGTACAGGTTGTATAAACCCGTCGAAATTCTTTTATGAATTTCTATGTCAAGGAACGTATAAAAGGAAAAAGTAGTTGTAACAACTACTTTTTCTTGTGTCGGTTAGCTCTCCGGCGTTTTTTACGCTTGTGGGTAGCTACCTTATGTCTTTTTCTTTTTTTACCACTAGGCATAGAGGTCTACTTTTTAAGATTAATATTATTTTATTTGACTTGTACATTACTTTTTACACCTTCTACAAATACCTTGGCCGGTTTAAAGGCAGGGATGTTGTGTGCGGGGATTTTAATGGTAGTATTTTTGGAAATGTTCCTACCTGTTTTTTCAGCTCTTGTTTTAATGATAAAACTGCCGAAACCTCTTAAGTATACGTTGTCTCCGCTTTCTAAAGATGTTTTAACCTCATCCATGAAAGATTCCACAGTTGCTTGTACATCTCCTTTTTCAATTCCCAGTTTTTCTGAGATTTTCGTTACAATTTCCGCTTTCGTCATTTTAACTAAATAAATTTCTAAAGAATTTTTTTTCGGGATGCAAATATATGAATTAAATTCAATCTTTCATTGCTAAGGAACTTAATTTTAAGTTGGTAAACCATTACTTTTGTAAATTAGGCCCAAGTAAATGAACTTTTCCAGAATTATTTTAGAGTGGTACGAGCTAAATAAAAGGCTTCTTCCTTGGCGTAGCACCAATGACCCTTACCGTATTTGGCTGTCGGAAATTATGCTCCAACAGACCCGCGTAGCGCAAGGTATACCTTATTATTTGAAGTTTGTGGAGGCTTTTCCCAAGGTACAGGATTTGGCCGCTGCATCGGAAGAACAGGTGCTTAAGTTGTGGCAAGGTTTGGGGTATTATTCCAGGGCCAGAAACTTACTTGCCACTGCAAAAATAATTACTGAAAAATATGAAGGAAAATTTCCAAATACCTATAAAGAGCTGATGCAATTGAAAGGTATTGGCGATTATACGGCCTCTGCAATAGCTTCAATTTGTTTTGACCGGCCAGAGGCGGTGGTAGATGGAAATGTCTATAGGGTTTTGGCCAGATATTATGGTATAGACCTGCCCATAAACAGTTCGGAAGGCATTTTGTACTTTAAAGAATTGGCCAAAGATATTATGGATGTCGAAAATATAAGGGACTACAACCAGGGAATTATGGAATTTGGCGCCCTGCAATGCACTCCCAAGAATCCGGACTGCAGTAGCTGTCCCCTGCAGAAATCATGTCTGGCCCTTGCAACTAACCACATAGACAGCCTTCCGGTAAAAATAAAAAAGAATAAGGTCCGTGATCGTTATTTTAATTACCTGGTATTGGTAGATGAAAATAACCAGACTTTATTGCAACAGCGAAAAGGAAATGGTATTTGGCAAAATTTATATGAATTTCCATTGCTGGAAACCGATAAGTATATAGATCAGGGAGAAGTTGCGGGTAATTTGAGAGAATTGGTAGCGTTGGAGGAGCCCTCCGAAATTTACCTTTATAATGAAAGTAAAATAGTTCATAAACTTTCACACCAACATTTGCATACTAGGTTTTGGATCATCACCTTTGAATCCAAACTTGAAAATGGAATACAAATAGCTGAACTTCATAAATATCCTGTTCCAGTTTTAATTGCAGATTTTATAAAAACGTTTAAAATTTAGTACTTTTGAACTTTACTTTGAGTTATGAGCGGAACACTAAATAAAGTTATGCTGATCGGGCATTTGGGAGATGAGATTAAAATTCACTTTTTTGAAGGTGGAAACTGCATAGGGAGATTCCCGTTGGCTACCAATGAGACCTATACCAATAAGCAGACAGGGGAAAGGGTAACCAATACGGATTGGCATAATATTGTGGTGCGGAACAAGGCCGCTGAAATTTGCGAAAAATACCTTAGTAAAGGGGATAAAATTTACGTGGAAGGTAGACTTAAAAACCGTCAATGGCAAGGGGAGGATGGCAACACCAGGTATACTACCGAGGTGCATGTTCAGGATTTTACTTTTTTGACCACAAAAAAAGAAAGTATGGCCAATGCCCAATCAAGTAACCAGAATCAACCACAACAGGGTACATCTGCCACAACAAATAAGGTTAACGAGCCGTTAGGTAACAACGGACCTGAAGAGGAAGATGATTTACCATTCTAGACTAATTAAATTTAAAGACTGACTATTGGACCCAGACCCCCTTAGTTTATTATTGAATTTTATTGCAATCGATAGCGGTTTTGCTCTTAAAATCGCATTACTTTTTATTTTGTTGTCTTTTTCTGCCCTTATTTCTGGGGCTGAAGTCGCTTTTTTTGGCCTCTCACAAACCGATGTTAACGGGATAGAGGAAAAAAAGACTGCCAAAGGAAAAATCATTGTTACGCTCCTTGATCGTCCCAAAAAACTTTTGGCCACTATATTGATTGCGAACAATGCTATAAATATTGGGGTGGTATTATTGTTCAATAACATTGGCGACACCATTTTTGCCGACATTACATATGTTGTTTTGGGACTTGTTCCGGTGCGCTTTCTTCTGGAGGTAGTAGTGGTCACCTTTTTAATTTTGATGTTTGGGGAGATTTTGCCCAAAGTTTATGCCAATCGCAACAGATTTACCTTCGCCTTTTTTATGGCCTTTCCTTTAAAGTTGTTGGATTTCCTATTTTCGCCTTTAAGTTTGCCAATGAGGTCGGCTACCATATACCTATACAATAAATTGGGCAAACAGAAATCCAATCTTAACGTGGGCCATTTGTCCCAGGCATTGGAGCTCACTTCGGAGGGGGATACTACCGTAGAGGAACAAAAAATACTGGAGGGGATCGTCTCTTTTGGAAATACGGATACCAAACAGGTGATGCGTCCCAGGATTGATATTTTTGCCCTTAATGAGGAAATGAAATTCCTGGAAGTTTTGGCGGAGATAAAAACACATGGGTATTCCAGGATTCCGGTTTTTTCTCAAAATATGGATAATGTTTTAGGAGTACTTTATGTTAAGGATCTCTTGCCCTACATAGACCGAAAAACCTTTAATTGGATGTCCTTGATCAGGGAGCCTTATTTTGTCCCGGAGAACAAAAAATTGGACAATTTGTTACTGGATTTCCAGACCAAGAAAAATCATTTGGCCATTGTTGTTGATGAATATGGAGGCACTTCCGGGATAGTAACCCTTGAGGATATTATAGAGGAAATAGTTGGGGATATAAGTGATGAATTTGATGATGAGGATTTAATTTTCTCTAAACTGGACGATTTTAACTACGTCTTCGATGGCAAAACGGCTTTGAAGGATTTTTATAGAGTGGCCAAAATTGAGGATGAGGATGATTTTGAGGAGAAAAAAGGGGAATCTGAAACAGTTGCGGGTTTTGTCTTGGAGATTGCCGGAAGCTTTCCCAAAAGGGGAGAGGTGGTAATATTCAAGGATTATCAATTTGTCGTGGAGAGCCTGGACAAAAAGCGTTTGAAACAAATAAAAATTACATTGCCACATGAAGCTTAATATCGGACTACTTATATTGTTGTTATGTCTTGTGTCGGCTTGTGAGGACAATGTTTTGCCGAAGCCCAAGGCAATGCTTAGGTTGGAATATCCTTCTGCTAAGGAAGAAGTATTGGAAACAGAGCACTTTTCTATCAAGTACAATGAAATGGCCAGATTAAAATCCGAATCCAATACCTCTTTTACATTAGACTATCCCCTTATGAAAGGTTCTATTTTTATTAATTATAAGGAAGTGAACGGCAATTTGGACAAACTCCTTACCGATGCCCAAAAATTAAGCTACGAGCATGTTGTGAAGGCCGACGGTATTTATGAGGAACCCGTTGTCAACGAACCCCATAAGGTATATGGAATGTATTATGAAGTAAAGGGCAATGCAGCCTCACAATCCCAGTTTTATGTAACGGACAGCACGAAACACTTCGTAACCGGGTCATTGTATTTTTATGCCAAACCTAATTATGATTCTATCTTGCCTGCAGCCGTACATTTGCAAAAGGATATTCGTAAAATTATAGAATCCTTACGCTGGAAGGAGTAACAATTCCCTAATTGCTTTGCAATAAATCTTCCGCCTGCTTAATACTGGAATTTATTTGATCCTTAAGGGCGTTTACTTTAGCCTCTTCCTCATCCAGCCATTTTTGTTTTTCTTCCGTCAATGCTTTTCCGTTCAGTATCTCATCCCCATCAAAACGATCGCCAAAGCCCTTCATCCAGTCCATCATGGCCTTGTGTGCTGCTTTTAATTCTTCCCTTGCGGCTACATAATCGTCGGAGGAGGCATCGTTCGTGATTTTTTCGTCCAATTGTGACACCAATTTGCCTATAGTCCCCATTTTGGGCATTACCTCATCATGAACAGCCATTACGCTTTTCATTTGTGAATTCTCCTTGTTTTGGTCTTTACAGGAGTAGGCAACCGCAATTATTACGGATAGAATAAGGATTAAATTTTTTTTTGTCATCAGATAAAGTTTATTGCTATTACAGGTGGCCAAAGTAGCCTTTTAAGTTAAATTTTAATGGGGCAGACGGTTTTTTATATAGCCGGCACCAATACTTTTTAAGATAACAAAGATACTGAATTGTGAACTTTTTATACGGGATTTGGATCCCATTCTCCTGAAAATCGATGGGGATTATATGGCATACATGAATAATTTCCGTGATAATTGATCCAAAAACTGTCCGTGATCCCAATAACACCAATTTCATTAACATCCTTTCGGGAAAGGAAGGGTCTGTTTGGCCATTAAATACGGTGATTACAAAGTGGGGCCATAGGTTTCGAGGGTAAAATGGACTATAAAATCAATTCCATGTTAATTTCCGTGCATAAATCATTAAAATTCTGTAAATTAAATGCATAACCTAAAAATTCTATACAATGAAACAATTTGCACTCCCTATTAGGTTTGGCATAGCTGTTAGCGGCTCATTAATCGCCTATTTCTTATTGTTGTCTCTTTTTAATCTTCACACCAATATTTTTTATAGTCTTTTTAATGGTGTAATAACTGGCTTCGGAATATATGAAGCCATAAAATACTTTAGGGTAAAGGAAGGGCCTTCATTTAATTATGGCAAAGGTTTTACCGCGGGGATTGTTACTGGCTTTGTAGGCACATTGATTTTCACAATTTTTTTCGCCTTTTATGCAACCGAGATAAATCTGGGATTTTTGGATGAACTCTCCAAAGTATGGTTCAGGGATTATAACACTTCTGAAGGCATTGTATTCTTTACCGTGGCCATTATGGGCTTTGCTACTTCTTTGGTATTGACCCTTTCGTTTATGCAGTTATTCAAGACTTCCAACAACCTCAAAAGAAAATCGGTTTAAAAATCTCAAAAATCACTTGTGGATTAAGGATTTAGGAGTATATTTGCACCCGCCTAAGTAAATATTAGGCTTGTTCTTAAATTTATAAATAACACAAGCTATGTACGCAATTGTAGAGATAGCAGGGCAGCAATTTAAAGTTGCGAAAGACCAAAAAGTGTATGTTCACCGTTTACAAGACGAAGAAGGTAGCAAAGTAACCTTTGATAACGTTCTTTTGTTGGAAGATGGTAGTAACATTACAATTGGCGCCCCAGCTATAGACGGAGCCGCTGTTGAGGCTAAAGTCATTAAGCACCTAAAAGGTGATAAGGTAATTGTCTTTAAAAAGAAAAGACGTAAAGGTTACAAAAAGAAAAACGGTCACCGTCAGTATTTAACTGAATTGGTAATAGAAGGTATCATTGCCTCTGGAGCCAAAAAATCCGAAAAAAAGGCGGAACCAAAAAAAGAAGCTAAACCTGCCGCTAAAAAAGCAGAGGTAAAAGCAGAAGCACCTAAGAAGGTGGAAGCAAAAGCTACCGAGGATTTGAGTAAAAACACGGTTGCTGAGCTAAGAGAATTGGCAAAAGCTAAGGGAGTTGAAGGTTATTCTTCAATGAAAAAAGCTGAATTAATTGCCGCTTTAAGTTAATAACAAGAATTAAAACAATATATCATGGCACATAAGAAAGGTGTAGGTAGTTCTAAAAACGGTAGGGAATCAGAATCAAAACGCTTGGGCGTTAAGATTTATGGTGGACAAGCTGCCATTGCTGGGAACATCATTGTAAGACAACGTGGTACAAAGCATAACCCAGGAGAAAATGTTTATGCAGGAAAAGATCATACTTTGCATGCAAGGGTAGATGGTCTTGTAAAGTTCCAAAAGAAAGCTGGAGGCAAATCTTATGTTTCTATTGAGCCTTTTGAAGCTTAATATATTCTAGCTATTGAAAATTAAAAAACTCTTTCCAGCAATGGAAAGAGTTTTGTGTTTTTACGGACTCTACTGAATAATGTATTTGTTTTACCACTTCTGATTTCTAAAATTCTTGGCTTTGGCAAAAGCAACGGTTTCAGATAAATAATCCACTAGGTTGTAGTTGGGAATGGGCAGGATGCTCTCCAAAAGGCGTGTATCCCATTCGTTAGGCTTAGAGGTCATATACGGGTGTAAATGCAGTCCTATGGTTTCATAGTAAAACTCTTCCAGCTTTGAAGAAAATCCCGTTGAGGTATCAATTTGATCTTCGGTAAAACTAAAATTAGAGAAACCTACTACCTTCAATATTTTGGAAATGCCTTTTTTCATGTTCGTCTCTTTGGAATTAACAATGTTCAATTGTTGAATTTCCGTAGAAATCACCCTGGCAATCACCTGGGCGGCATAGTCCGTTGGAATAATATTTAATCCAGTTCCTGTTTTGGTAGTAATACGTATAGCATCCTTGGAATTGCTATTGTGGAAAAACTTCGCAAAAAGGTAAAAGACCATGTATTTTGATATAAAATAATTTGGGCTCTCATTAATATTTCCTCCAAGAACGCTGGGCCGCAAAATTTGAATTGGAATATTTTTTTCCTTACCGGCCTTTAATAGAAACTTCTCCGAGGCGTGTTTGGAGGCCTCGTAATGGTTACGGTAGTTACCGTTTTTTATATAGGTATAATCATTTTGCAATAATCCGCCTATATTCCCTGCAGCAAATGCTGTACTGATGTAGACAAATTTTACAATGCGACTGCAGTACGTATTGAATATTTCTTTGGTAAACTGTAAATTTTGACTGAATATTTCCTCCTTGGCGCTAGGATCTGTAGATAAATTGACAAAACCGGCCGAGTGAATAAAATAATCCAATCTATTGTTTCCTAGAAAAGAGGTTGGATTTAATAGTTCTTCCGCATCTATCGTGACTATTTTTTTTAAGACTTCAGGAAGGTTCTTTTTTATAAAATCTGTTGCGAACTCACTTGATACTACATTTTTGACACGTTGTTCAGGACTAACCGAAGTTTTCTTACGAACAGGGAGATAAATGGTTTCAATACTTTGAAAGCGAAGTTCCAAAAGCGAAAATAATACTCTAGAACCCAAGGTTCCAGTAGCTCCGGTTAAGAGTATGTTCATTAAGTTGATGTAGGAATTAAAAAATCAAAATCCTTATCTGTTTGAGTGTGATAAGGATTTTGATTTTGCATTAAAAAGCTTTCTTGGATTTTTTCAAACAAGAATGGAATCTAGTACCTGTAATAATCGGGCTTAAAAGGACCCTCAACGGTAACCCCAATATATTCTGCCTGTTCCGGTCTTAAAGTTTCCAATTCCACTCCCAATCTGGAAAGGTGCAAAGCGGCTACTTTTTCGTCCAAATGTTTTGGAAGCATATATACGTCATTCTTGTATTTGTCACTATGGTTCCAAAGTTCCATTTGAGCCAGGGTTTGGTTGGTGAACGAGTTGCTCATTACAAAACTTGGATGACCGGTAGCGCATCCCAAGTTTACCAATCTACCTTCGGCCAAAACAATTATATCCTTTCCTTCAAGGGTGTATTTATCTACCTGAGGTTTTATTTCATCCTTGGTATGGCCGTAATTCTTGTTCAACCATGCCATGTCTATTTCATTGTCGAAATGGCCAATATTACACACAATGATTTTGTCTTTCATCGCCTTAAAATGCTGCGACTGTATAATATCCTTATTTCCGGTAGTGGTTATTACGATATCGGCATTTCCAATAACAGTATCCATTCTTTTTACCTCAAATCCGTCCATAGCTGCCTGTAGGGCACATATAGGATCAATTTCGGTAACCGTAACAATAGAACCCGCACCTTTGAAAGATGCTGCCGTGCCTTTTCCTACATCGCCATATCCGGCAACTACCACTCTTTTACCTGCAAGCATGGTATCTGTAGCCCTGCGAATAGCATCTACAGCACTTTCCCTACATCCGTATTTGTTGTCGAATTTGGATTTGGTAACAGAATCGTTAACATTGATGGCAGGCATTGGCAAGGTTCCTTTTTTTACCCTCTCATAAAGTCTATGAACACCGGTGGTAGTCTCTTCGGAAAGACCTTTGATACCTGAAGCCAATTCTGGGTATTTGTCCAAAACCATATTGGTAAGGTCTCCCCCATCATCCAAGATCATGTTTAGGGGTTGGCGATCTTCCCCGAAAAACAAGGTCTGTTCAATGGCCCAATTAAATTCATCTTCGTTCATTCCCTTCCAGGCATATACGGGCACTCCAGCAGCGGCAATAGCTGCAGCAGCCTGATCTTGGGTAGAGAAAATATTACAAGAACTCCAAGTTACCTCTGCTCCTAGGGCAACCAGAGTCTCAATGAGTACCGCTGTTTGTATGGTCATATGCAAACACCCGGCAATACGGGCGCCTTTAAGAGGCTGTTCTTTTCCATACTCTTCCCTTAAGGACATTAGGCCGGGCATTTCGGCTTCCGCAAGTTCAATTTCTTTTCTTCCCCATTTGGCCAAGCCAATATCTTTTACTTTATAGGGTACGTAAGGAATGGTTTTAGTACTCATAAACTTTTTTTGTTATAGTTAATTGCTCATATTCGTATTCAAATAAGTTGGAGGTATAGATCAAAAATAATATAAATGAAGAATATCTTTGATTAGCCTATTTCTTCTCCTTTTTTATTTTTATTTTAGTAATAGAACAATTTTCTTATTTTTTGCATTTGCAAAGGTAGTAATAACTTAAATAATCTAATGCCTCTTTACAAAACAATAACAGTTGAGGACAACGCTAAGGTCTTGATTTGGAAAGTTGAGGAAACGGAATCCCATCTTTCTGAAGGGATTGTGCTTACGCCACATTGTCAAAAACGTATGATGGGAATGAAGTCGGAATTGCATAGAAGAGGTTTCTTGAGCATAAGGCATTTATTGGCGGTAGAGGGCTATGTAGACCATGATCTATTTTACGATGATGCTGGCAAACCTCATTTGACAGATGGCAAGTTCATCTCCATTACACATTCCCACGAATTTACAGGAATTATTATTTCGGATACCAGAGAGGTAGGAATTGATATTGAAATGCAACGCGATAAGATTCTGAGGATAGCCAACAAGTATACTCCTTTGGAGGAATATAAAACTGTTGCAAATTCAGAAGCTTTGATCAGAAAACTTACCATTGTTTGGGGAGCAAAGGAATCCTTGTACAAGATATATGCCCAGCACGGTCTAAGTTTTTTACATCATATAGATATTACGGATTTTTCTTTGTCCGACTCGGAGACTACGGGTACCATTCTATACAAGGGAAAAACTTCCCATTACGATATTATATTCTTGGAATTCGAAGGATATACCTGTGTGTATGCCATTAAAAATTAGTGGGCTATAATATAACCCCCTTAGCACTATCTAAAAACCTAATATCACAGCTCTCTTTTATCGGTTTAAGTTAATTCCTTATTAGACAATCAATCTAATAAACACGGTAATGGAGAAGTATTTTTCCTGATAAACCCCAATATTTTTAATGGGAACAGTTATTTTTGGTCAATATAGATTGATTAAAGCCTTGCCATAATCACCAGAAGGAGACCTATTGAATAATGTATATTTCTTCAGGGCTTTTGTAGCGGTTGAATGTAATGTCAAATCTTCCATTGAATTGTTGGAAAATGGTTTGATAAGGTTGAAAAATGTAAAATCTGACCGGAGTAACTATGAGCCCCATTTTTGATTGGATTTTTGCCCAATACCAAGATACTCCCACCCATTTGATAATTTTGGAAATGGTAGGGGTGTTTTTCGGATTTTTAAGTGTTTGGTACTCCATGCGCGAGAATATACTGGTTTTCCCTACAGGGATCCTTAGTACTGGGCTGTTCGTATATATTCTTTTGGTTTTTGGGCTATTGGGAGATATGCTGATCAATGCCTACTACTTTGCAATGAGTGTCTACGGGTGGTATGTATGGACAAGAAAGGTTGATGAGACCCATTTTATTCCCATAACAACAACGACTGCCAAAGAAAAAAAATGGACAGTCGTTCTATTTGCTGCTACTATTTTGTTTATTGCTCTGGTATATGTGGTATTCGATAAGTTGGATAGTTGGACAGCTTATGTGGACACCTTCACAACAGCCATATTCTTTGTAGGAATGTGGCTCATGGCTAAGAAAAAACTTGAAAATTGGGTATATTGGATTATTGGCGATGTAATATCGGTTCCATTATATCTTTATAAAGGACTTATATTTACATCTCTGCAATATTTATTGTTCACTATTATTGCCATTTTCGGATACCTTGCATGGAAGAAAAGTTTAAACAAGAGCCCTCAAGTATTATTAAAGTAGTTTTATTTGGTCCGGAATCTACGGGAAAGACCACCTTGTCCCAGGATTTGGCCGAGCATTACAATACTGTTTGGGTACCTGAATATGCACGTGAATACCTTCAGGATAAATGGGATAAAGAAGGTAAAACCTGTGAGCCAAAAGATTTGTTGCCCATTGCTGAGGGTCAGATCAAATTGGAAAATTCCCTTACCAAAAAGGCCAATGAGGTTTTAATATGCGATACGGATCTTTTGGAGACCAAGGTATATTCCGAAGCTTATTATTTGGGTTACTGTGATCCGGTTTTGGAGGCTTACGCCTTGCAGAATAATTACGATATCTATTTTTTGACCTACATAGACATTCCTTGGGAAAAAGACGATTTAAGGGATAAACCAAATGACCGTGAACGAATGTTTCTTTATTTCAAGGATACTTTGGAAAAATATAACAGGAATTTTATTATCTTAAAGGGTGATAAAAAAACACGGCTGACAACGGCCCAGAACTACATTAACCAACTACTAAAAAAATAATGGAATTAACGGAAGCAGACAAAAAACAATTAGAAAAAAAGGGTATTTCTAAGGAAAAAGTTCTTGGTCAAATTGATACATTTAAGGAAGGTATTCCTTTCGTGAGATTGGAAAAGGCCGCGGTAGTATCCGATGGAATTTTTAAATTTTCCGAGGCAGAGGAGCAAAAGTTTATTAAAAAATTTGAGGATGCAAAAAAGAAGATTTCACTTCTAAAATTTGTGCCGGCTTCCGGTGCTGCATCCCGAATGTTCAAGGCTATGTTCAATTTTCTGGACACCTATGATCCCAAAGCCGAAAAATTCGAGGCCTATTTGGATCGGACCAAGGATAAGGACGTTAAAACCTTCTTTGATGGGTACAAAAATTTTGCCTTTTATGACCTGATTCAAAAACGTATAGCCGGTAAAACGAGCTCTAAGGATGAGGAAAAGTACCTTTTTGTAAAGGAGATGTTATTGCCGGAAGGCTTGGATTTTGGATTTTACCCAAAAGGCCTTTTACCCTTTCATGACTATGGCAAGCATAGCGCTACACCTTTTGAGGAACATTTAAAAGAGGCTGTTGCCTACGCCCAGGCAAATAATGAGGCAAATCTACACTTCACCATTTCTGAGCAACATGGCGAAATGTTCAACAAGGAATTTAAGATTGCCGGGGAGCGGGTGGCAAAGGATGCTACAACCTCCTTTACGGTAAACTATTCCTTCCAGAAACCATCAACAGACACTATCGCGGTAACTTTGGACAATAAGCCCTTCAGAAATTCCGATGGTTCCCTGTTGTTCAGACCAGCGGGTCATGGGTCGTTGATAGAGAACCTGAATGATCAGGATGCAGACATTATTTTTATAAAGAATATCGATAATGTGGTGGTTCCAAGATTTTCCGACGATGTTGCCAGAAGCAAAAAGATATTGGCGGGACTGCTCTTGGAATTACAAAGCAAGGCCTTTGAATATGCCAAGGTGTTGGATGGGGATAATTTAACTTCCGAAATATTGGAAACTATAAAGTTGTTTTTGGAAAGGGATTTAAATGTCCGATTTTCAGATAAATACGGTGGCTTTAGTATAGGGCAGCAAATAGAAATTTTAAAGGATAAGATCAACCGTCCAATTCGTATTTGCGGAATGGTCAAGAATGAAGGCGAACCTGGGGGTGGTCCGTTTTGGATAAGGGATGCCCATGATCATATTTCACTTCAAATTATTGAATCTGCACAAGTTGATATGGATAATCCGGCACAGGTCGATATCTTAAAGAACTCTACCCATTTTAATCCGGTAGATTTGGTCTGTGGGGTTAGAAATTATAAGGGAGAGAAATTTAATTTACTCAATTTTGTAGATACCAAACAAGGATTTATTACGCAAAAGACCAAAGAAGGTAAGGATTTAAAGGCTTTGGAGCTACCGGGTCTATGGAACGGTGCCATGGCCTTCTGGAATACCATTTTTGTAGAAGTTCCCTTGGTGACCTTCAATCCGGTAAAAACAGTAAACGACCTGCTGAAACCTGCCCATCAGGTAAAATAGATTTGTGGTCAACATTTTGGATTATCATCCACTTTTTTTGTCTGGCTGATTTTCCATTTCAAACAGATATATAAGGTATTGTACCCAAAAAGTGTATAATTTTTATACACTTTTTGTGGTGCTATACATATTTATACATTCCTTATAGATACAAAAAATAATTTAAACAATTGATTGTCAATGAATTGAAAATGAAATTATTTATATGTATACGTTGGCACAATTTTCCTTCTGTGTTCTGTGAGAAAAAATTAGTATTCACACAAAATATTAGAGATATGAAAAATGATATGAAAAGCTTGGTTTTCGCTACAGCGATGGCCATGGGAAGTTTAAGTCCAGTTTTGGCATCTCCTCCTATATTTCATGATGGAATTATGGAAGTAATTATTGCTCAAGATTTTACTGAAATAGACCTTGATCAATTGCCGGACACAATTACAAAGGCTTTGGAGAAAGATCATGCTGGAGCCGTAATAAACAAGGCGTATGTAAATGAGGAAGCTGAATATAAATTGGAGGTTACTTTTTCCGATGGAACAAACTCCGAATTGTACGCCGATGCTGAAGGCAACTGGATTGACATGTAATATATTGGCAAAGTAAGTTATATATGAATTTGAATTAGCAGGGCTACCGCATGGTAGCCCTTATTAGTTTCTATAGGGGAGTGGCCTCCAATTTTATTATTGGTGTCTTAGTGATAGAGGTGTATAACTGATGCTACAATTGTTACTTTTTATGGATTTTCAAGTTAGAACCGTCTCCCCGAACTGTGGTCACAGTGTGTAATTTTAACACAAGTGAAACCCTTAATACCCATTATTACACAGTTTCAGTACAATAGCAAGAATATATTAAGTTATTGATAATCAAGTTAATAAAGTTTATTATTGATTTCGGTATCGTTTTTCCATTGATAATGGTAATAAATATTAAAATTAGAATCATGAGAAAGTTATTTTTTGGAATTGCATTATCAATAACCAGTTTAACCGCCTGTGCACAGGAGAACAAAGCAGTAAAGGGGGTGGTTACGGAAATAAGCGTTGCCCAAGATAAGTTCTCGGAAATAGGGGCAGCAGAATTGCCCGAAGCTGTGACCAAGGCAATAGACACTTATTATCCATCTGCGGTGATCAATAAAGCATATGTAAACAATTCCCAACAATTTAGGTTGGATATAATTTTGAAGGAAGGTAATAGCGGTACCATATATGCGGATAAGGATGGGGATTGGATAGAAAGATAGGATGCGCTTATTTTGATATTATTGGTGCGTCCAATGATAATGGGATCGTATAAACGATCCCATTTTTTGTTTCTGACCTTTAAAAGGTTAAGTATGGTACTCAATTAATAGAATAATCATTTGATTAGGAGCTTTACCCAATTAATTATTAGGTAATACGGAATTTGTTTTTGGAATATAAAAAGGATACATAGGAAGAAGTGTTTAGTTTTTACCCATTATAAGAGTTGGATACCCAAAAATACACAGTTCAATTTTTTATGAAATTTCAATAACACTCACATTGACAGTCATTTACATTTATATCTGGCGTTGGTTGAATTTTGGTATCATATTTTCAAT
Source organism: Arenibacter algicola (assembly GCF_018860365.1). Taxonomy (GTDB): domain Bacteria; phylum Bacteroidota; class Bacteroidia; order Flavobacteriales; family Flavobacteriaceae; genus Arenibacter; species Arenibacter algicola_B. Next base: position 245,954 of record NZ_JAHKPO010000024.1, on the reverse strand, counting down.
AGGTATAACAAGTTTAACTATTAAAATGAAAATCATGAAAAAATTATTTTTTGTAGCAGTATTATCATTCGGAAGTCTAACCGCATTTGCCCAAGGTGAAGATGTAGCCCTAGAAACTACACAAACCGCAATAGCTCAGGACGACTTCTCTGAAATAGAAACAAGTGATTTACCAGAAGCGGTTTCAACAGCGGTTTCTAATGACTATCCTTCCGGTAGTATCAGCAAGGCTTATGTAAATAAGCAAGAGCAATATAAATTGGAAGTAACCTTGGAGGACGGTACTACAGGTACTTTGTATGCCGATAAGGACGGTAATTGGATAGAACTATAGGAAAACTTGAATTATTTGTTTTGTATCAAGTTGGTTTGGTAAGAGGGGGATTGTTTTATACAATCCCCCTCTTTTTTTATGAAAATTTTTAAAGGCAACTAACTTTCTTATGGTATTTTTACTATCCATAGTAAATTGTAATAGAAAGGTATGCCCAAACTCCTTATCATTGAAGATGACGCCGCTTTTTGTCAAATGCTCCAAAAGTTTTTGATTAGAAACGGATACGATGTCGACGTTAGTTTTACAGCCCAGGATGCCAAGACCAAATTCAAGGCAACCACCTATAATCTAGTATTGACAGATTTGCGTCTCCCCAATTATGATGGGCTGCAATTGTTATCCGATATCAAGGGGGTAAATCCAAAGACACAGGTTATTGTGATGACCGGTTATGCTGAAGTAGGTTCTGCCGTGGAAGCCATGAAAAAAGGTGCCTACGACTATATTTCCAAACCTTTTACTCCTGAGGAAATTTTAATGCAGATCAAAAGTGCCTTAAACCAGGAGAACAAGCGGCAATTGGATAGTGAGCAAAAGGAAAACCATGAGTTTGAAAATACGGTAGTTGAGCCCCAGGACAATAGGGTTGTTATTGGAATAAGTGAGGCTTCCAAAAAATTACACGAGTATATTAAGCTGGTGGCCCCAACGGACATGTCCGTTTTAATTACCGGCGAAAGTGGGACAGGGAAAGAGGTAACTGCAAGGGCAATACACGATAATAGCGAGCGTAAAGAACACAGTTTTGTGGCTGTAGATTGCGGAGCCATCCCCAAAGAAATAGCAACCAGTGAATTTTTTGGGCATGTTAAAGGTAGTTTTACGGGAGCAGTGGAGGATAAGAAGGGGCATTTTGAAGCTGCAAATGGGGGTACCTTATTTTTAGACGAAATAGGGAACCTTTCTTATGAAAATCAGATACAGTTGTTAAGGGCCTTACAGGAAAGAAAAATTAAAAGAGTAGGCAGCAATAAGGAGATAGAGGTAGATATCCGAATTGTAACGGCCACTAACGAAGACCTTACTGAGGCCGTTGAAAATGGTAGTTTTAGGGAAGATCTTTTTCATAGGATCAACGAATTTTCTGTGGAAATTCCGTCCTTGGAGGAACGCTTTGAAGACCTGCCACTTTTTGCTGATTTCTTTTTGCGAAAAGCCAACCGCTCCCTAGGAAAAAAAGTAGAAGGTTTTTCGGAGGATGTGGAGGATATATTTAAGCAGTATCACTGGCCGGGAAATCTACGGGAATTACAGAATGTGATTAAAAGGGCAGTTTTGTTGACCAGCGGGGATAAGGTGGAGAAAGGGGCCTTGCCCAAAGAAGTATATCGGAGTAAGGAAAGCAATGTTAAAGTCGATAACTTTTCCAAGGCCGATTATGAGAAGGAACAAATAGTAAAGGCCTTAAAACAATCAAATTTTAATAAGTCCAAAGCGGCGAAATTGCTGCAGATCACGAGGAAAACGCTTTACAATAAAATTAATCACTATAATTTGGACTTGTAGCCAAATACGATTTAATGGCCAGGATCAAAACAGTAGACTTATTTTGGAGGTCCCTGTAAGTTTGTTTTAAAACCTTAGGTTCCCATTGGTCAATTTCCAAAATCTCCATTTGTTCTAGAATAGGAACTATTTCCGTACTATTTAATTGACGGAACATGGGTAGCATCCTATGAGACACAACATTCACTTTCTTAATGTCCAATTCTTCTACCGCCGCTTTCAGTTTTTCCATGTTGGTTTTGGTGTCGGTAATAAAGGTCTGTAAAACTTCGGCGATACCCTCCTCATCATCCCCTAGAAAAGAGGAGATAACCCCCAAGTGGAATAAGTTGGAGCCAGAGGCGATAATAGGTTTCATTTTAGTTTCAGTTTCTTTATGTACTGCCTGGGGGAACAAGTTGGTCAATACTTCCAGGAACATATCTTTGGTAAAAGGTTTCTGCAGGATATCTGAAAAACCTGCTTCAATATACTGCTCTCTTTTTAAATCCTTTCGCCCGGTCATGGCTACTATGGGTTGCCCGGCATAATGTGAATATGTGCCGTTTTGTAGATTGCTCAACACTTCAAAACCGGTGATATTCGGCATTTGAATATCGGTCAGGACCATGTTGTACTTAAGTATTCCTGTTTTTGAAACTTCATAAAAATTATTGTAGGTATGGGCAGAGAATCCCAAATGATCACAGACTTCCTTTAATAGTTTTAGCATGGCAGGATCATCATCTATGATAAGGAGGGACAACTCAACTTTTGGGTTGATTTCAATTTTCTTGGGAGAATTCAAAGGTTTTTTTGATATCTCGAGAGGAATTTCAACTGAAAATGTACTTCCTTTATTTTCCTCGCTACGGAGACTAATTTTTCCACCCAAGAGTTCGGTGAGTTTCTTGGAAATGGTAAGGCCTAGTCCATAACCACCATATTTTTTATCCGTATGGTCCTCCGCCTGGGTGAACTCTTTAAAAATGTGCTCTTGTTTTTCTTTTTTAATGCCTATGCCAGAATCTGTGACCTCAATTAAGGTTATGTAGTTTCCGTTTGCCTCGCTTATTACCTTGGCTTCAACTTTTATGAAACCTTCATTGGTGAATTTATAGGCATTGCCCATTAGGTTGGTCAAAATTTGTCTTATCCTAAATGGATCTCCCAAAACAGGCTTGTCCAATTGCCTGTTGATATTTAATATGAGTTCTATGGGTTTCTTTAAATGTATTTCCTTTAGGTTTTCGGCAGTTTCCCGGATAAGATCGGAGAGTATAAATGCCGTCTGGTCTATTTTAATTTTTCCTGCCTCCAATTTGGAAAAATCCAACAGATCGTTTACAAGGCTATCCACATATTTTGAAGCGGATTTTACATTTTTTAAATAGGATACCTGTTTGCCTGTGAGCCCAGTGTTTTCCATTAGTTCGGAATAACCGGTTATTGTATTTAGGGGGGTGCGCAGGTCATGGCTAACAGTAGAGATTAATTGTTCCCGACTTTTTAAAAGGGATTCGGAAAATTTCTTTTCTTTCTCCAGCTGCTGTCTGTACAGTTGTACCTTCCAATAATCTTTGGTAATCAAAAAAGTAAAGAGACCCACAATCGCTATGCCCAACAAGCTGGCAAAACCGGCCACACGTAGGCTTCGTTTTAGGGCAGTTTGCTTTTTTAGGTTGTCATTATAGGATTTTGTTATTACTTCCTGTTCAAAGGCAGAAATAATACTTCGCAACTGTTGTGAAATTTCCAGATCGGCCCTACTTAATTGCAATTCTTTCTGCGCTACCGAGCGTAGGGCTTTGGTATTGCTCTGTTTGGCCTCGGCCAAAAGTGATTTGGATACCGTTAAGACCGAATCTACCCGTTGTGAAACGGGAATGTTGCTGGTGTCTTTTGGGACGTTTTCACTAAGGTATTCGGCCCATTTTTTTATGGTATTCTGCGCATCAGGAGGTAGGTCCAAATAATTGGGATTAAGGCTTTCCGGCGTAATTTTTCCAAGAGACTCCTCAATTTTGCTAAATTCCTTTAGGGCATTGTCTATAGAATTGTTGGCTTCGCTTTTTCTTTTCAATCGAAGAAGTTCATTGCTGTTGAAAACCTTTTTTTTAAGAAGCCCCTGTACGCTGTCCAACATTTCCTTTTGGTAGTCATTGACCGTAAGTAGTTTAAGGGAGTCTATGGTGATAAAGATGGAATCTATCTTTTGGGCATAGGCCGTAAAACTTTTTGGGGTCTTTTTTTGGAGTGCCAGCTTGGAAAGACTTTCCGCTTCATATAGTTCTGTAAGTAGGGAGCCTGTTTTTAGTAATTTGGCATCGTTTTCCGTTGCCGCGTCGGTAGATACAAATACCTTTATTTCTGAAAATATAAAATAAGCCACTACAAGGGTCAAAATCCCAAGCATAAGATAGCTGAACATAATTTTAAAGGTGAATTTGTTCTTTGTTTTATTCATTAATAATTCCAGTTTTTACGGCTGTTATTCTAATTTACGTATTTCAAGGCCCATTGGTCTATAAATTATAGTTAATTATTTATCTCTTTTTATTATGAAATTAGATTGGCCGTACGTAAATTTGCGCCCGTCTCAAAGGGGTGCTTGTTAGGTCAGGCTGAGATTATACCCAAGGAACCTGGGCAGGTAATGCTGCCAAGGGATGCGAAAATCGCGTTTTGGAATTTCCAACGTTTTATTTTCGATACAATTTTGTAATCGGAAAAAAACAAAAATCAATTTTTAACAAGAATAATAGCCCCTTTTATTCGTAACAAATGTATTACGGATGAAAACTATGTTCACAACGGTCGCTATCGTAGCGACAACGCTTTTGGCGATGGGCCAAGAGAAACCCAAAGATTCTTTGGAAGGAAAAGAAATTGCCTTGGATGAGGTATTGGTATCTGCCGTTAGGGTTACCAAGCAATCTCCGGTAACCTTCACCAACTTGACCAAGGAGCAGATCAAACCTAGAAATTTGGGACAGGATATTCCTATCCTAATGAATTTTATGCCAGCTGTGGTTACCACTTCCGATGCCGGGGCAGGTGTTGGTTACACAGGTATTAGAGTTCGTGGTAGTGATGGTACACGGGTTAATGTTACCATTAATGGGATTCCCTACAACGATGCCGAATCGCATGGTTCGTTTTGGGTAAACATGCCCGACTTCGCCTCTTCCACGGAAAGTTTGCAATTGCAACGTGGGGTAGGAACATCAACAAATGGGTCAGGAGCCTTTGGAGCAAGTTTAAATTTGTTGACCGATGCCGTTTCCAATGAGGCCTTTGGTCAGATTTCGTCTTCCATAGGCAGTTTTGGCACACTTAGAAATAATCTAAAATTTAGTACCGGCTTATTAAACGATCATGTAGAGATTGCCGGACGTTGGTCTAGAATAACCTCTGACGGTTACATTGATAGGGCTTCTTCAGAATTGGATTCCTACTTTCTGCAAGGGTCATATGTTGACGACAATACATTGGTCAAGGCATTATTGTTCGGGGGTCATGAAATTACCTATCAGGCTTGGAACGGTATAGATGCCGAAACTTTGGCATCTGACAGGACTTTCAATTCCGCGGGAATCTATACCGATGAAAATGGAAATACCCAGTTTTATGACAACGAAGTGGATAATTATAGGCAAAATCATTTTCAATTGCATTGGAACGAACAAATTGCAGATAATTGGAATACCAATCTGGCATTCCATTTTACGAAAGGAAGAGGGTTTTTTGAACAGTATAAGGAAGACGATGACTTTAGTACCTATGGCATTGAGCCAATAATGGTTGATGGGGAAGAAGTGGATAAGACCGATCTAATACGAAGACGCTGGCTGGTCAATGATTTTTACGGAACCACGTTTTCTGCCAATTATGATAAAGAGAGTTTAAATTTAATTCTTGGAGGAGGTTGGAACAAATATGAAGGAAGCCATTTTGGGGAAATTATTTGGGCGCGTTTTTCCAACAATAAAGATTATGAAGACAGATATTATGATGACAGTTCCACCAAAACGGACCTAAATCTTTTTGCCAAGGCCAATTATAAGTTTAGCGACCAATGGAGTGCTTATGGAGATCTACAGTTTAGGACCATAGGGTATAAGGCTAATGGCGAAGACACAGGACTTGTTGATGATACCTTTAATTTTTTCAACCCCAAGCTTGGGATTACCTATGATCTGAACATGAATAATAATTTTTACCTCTCTTATGCCAGGGCCAATCGTGAACCCAACAGAAATGATTATGAAAGTGGTAGCCCCAAGCCTGAAAAGTTAAACGATTATGAGTTGGGATGGCGCTATATTACTCCAGATGTACAGTTGAATACCAATGTGTACTTTATGGGGTATAAGGACCAATTGGTGCTCACTGGTGAACTAAATGATGTTGGAGCTCCTTTGCGTGCCAATGTAGGTGACAGTTACCGCTTAGGTTTGGAAGTGGATGCTACCATAGCCTTGGGGAATCAATTTAAAATACGGCCCAATGTGGCATTGAGCAGAAACAGAAACAGGGATTTTGTGTTTCAACGGGATGGTGAACTGCAAGAACTTGGAGATACCCATATTTCCTTTTCGCCAGATATTATCGTTGGAAACGTTTTAACTTATCAGCCTAAGGAAAATGTTCAATTTAGCTTGTTGACCAAGTTTGTTGGAGAACAATATATGGGTAATATAGATTCTGAAGGATCTAAGTTGGATTCGTATTCGCAAACCGATTTTAATGTGCAGTATGAAATCAATACCAACGGTTTTGTAAAGAGCATAGTTTTATCAGGATTGGTCAACAATATATTTGATGCCGTATATGTGTCCAATGGATACTTTTATACTTTTGATGACGATTATTCAGTGCCTGGGACCGTTACCACCTATGAAGGGGCCGGTTACTATCCGCAGGCAGGGATCAATTTCCTCCTTGGGGCATCCATAAGTTTTTAAGTACGCGTTACGTTATTATTCGGTAACTTAAAAACCCCTATGTTGGCTCAATAGGCCAACATAGGGGTTTGTTTTTATATTCCTAATATTAAAACTGTGCAGTTTAGGAGAACTAATTCTTCGGTTAGAAGATTATACTTTCTCCGGCACTATATAGGGATATCTGTACTTTCTGGTAAGCAAAAGGTCAGCTTCTTCATTGTTTATGAATTTTTCGAACTCCCCATTAAATTTTAAGGTTTCCCCGACCCTCAGCGCAATATTTGCTATCAGTGGCAGTACGGTGGACATATGACCTGTCTCAATATCGCAATTTAAATCATGATGGTTTCCTGAGCGAACCCCGTCTATAAAGTTTCCATAATGTCCCTTGCTGTCAGGGGCGGTCAAAAATGAGGTGTCGCCACCAACGGCAGCGCTTCCGGCCATTTCAGAACCTGCAAAAGGTTCTGTTTCCTTGCCTCTGTATGCTTTCCAGGTAGAGCCGTTTACTTCCATCCATCCTTCTGTTCCGTAAAACATATTCCCAATCTTAATGCCTAAATTGGCCTCGTGGTTGGTATACCTACCACGGGTTTCAAATTCCAATATTTTTCCATCCTCATATTCAAATACCGAAGTTTGGGTGTTTGGTGTTTCTTGTGAACATTCCTGGGGTGTAAATCCAAAAATACCTCCCATAGACTGCACCTTAACCGGATGTATCTTTTTATTAAGACCCCATCGAGCTATATCAAATTGATGTGGCCCTTGGTTGCCTGTGTCGCCATTGCCGGTGTCCCAGTGCCAATGCCAATTATAGTGTCCCTTTTTTTCATTATAAGGCCTATAGGTTGCCGGACCCAGCCAAAGATCGTAGTTCAAGGTTGATGGTGAAACACTGTCTGGAGAAATCCCAAAGGAATCCCTAGGCTTAAAACAGGTGCCTCTGGATAAAAATACGTCCCCAATACCGCCACGATGTAAGAAATCCATGGCCTGCATTACATTGCTTATGGATCTGTTTTGGAAACCTACCTGGACAACCCGATTATATTTTCGTGCGGCCTCTACCATTTTTCTTCCTTCCCATACATTATGGGAACTAGGTTTTTCAACATACACATGTTTTCCGGCCTGGCAGGCCCAGATGGTGGCCAGTGCATGCCAATGATTGGGAACTGCTACTACTACAGCGTCTATTTCCTTGTCCTCAAAAACACGGCGCATATCTTCCTCGGTACCTGGTTTGTTACCTTTTTGGTTTTTGGTAGCCATTTTTACATTGTCGCCCAAAACAGCAGAGTCAACATCACAAACGGTTTTAATTCGTACTCCATCATTGTACATCTCGGAAAAATTTTCCAACAAATTACTTCCACGACCCCTGACACCAATAGATCCGAGGACCACGCGGTCATTGGCACCCATAATGTTCCCGTAAGATTTTGCGGAAAAGGCAGATGCACCAACAACAACGCCGGTACTGGCAAGGGTAGTTTTTTTAATAAAGTCTCTTCTGTTGTCCATAATTATGTTTTAATAAATTCTGTATTAATAAGTTATTTGGAATAATGTTTACTGCTTTGAAAAATTGGCGAACTCCGAATCTAGCTCTGCCTTTCCCAAATTCTTGCTTGCTACTACAATCCGATGTTTAAAGGTTACATCCTCCCCTTTGTCCAGGCTTAGGTTCAAAGTTTCCTTTCCATCACTAAAGACTTCCTGTCCTAAGGGATTGGCTGCAAAAAGGCCATAGCCCCGAGTATGCCAATAGGTAGGATAGCCGGCATTGGAAGTATGGTCCAATATTGCCAGGGATATTTTTTCGTCCCCAATGTTCGATCTTAAATTAACCCAATTGGATCTTTTGCCCCAACAGTCGTCCCCTTCAATATTCTCGCTGTTAATGTAATTTCCGTTTACGCCTTCATTGTTTAAGACAGGGACACCGGTAGGGATTCCATTGGAATCGGTAAAAATATCCGGCTTGTTGGAGGGGTGCTCCAATTCGCGAGTAACCCGTATGCCCAAGACGCCTTCCTTATTGTCCTTAAAAATTACTTTTTCGTTGGGAGCAGACAGGTTGGTGATACGATCTATGGAATATTCATCGTGATCGCCTCTAAAAATAAAAGTGGTGTTTTCTTTTAACAATACCTTTCCTTCGTTAGAAACCCAATCCATGGCCACCTTTAGGCTTGCTTCCTCATTGCCGTCTTCCATACCCAGTATTTCCTTGTGAAGAATGGTGCCGTAACTTCCTCTCTTTTCTACTTTTATGGAATCCGAATTGTTCCAAAAATCCAATCCGTTAACATCACCGTAATTAAACCAAACTCCTACGTGATGCGGATGGTCCACCCTTTCCCCCACAGACGGTTCCAAGGGATATTTTCTGGTAATCTTGGTGCCCTTAGGGGTAATTAAAGGGTATAGTACCGGTTTTTTAATGTTGGTAGGATAGATATAGGAGGTAAATAGATTACCATCAATAAATACATCTACCTTTCTCTCTTGGTCGTTGCGGACCAGTTTTATTCTTTTTTCTGCCATGGGTTGAATGTCGCTCTCGGCCGTTTTATCAGACTTGGCCTGCTTGCAGGATACCATAAAGAGTAGGGCTATAAAAGTGCTTAAACCCGATTTAAGAAGTAATGTTGTTGTGTTCATTCTTGTTGATCTATATTGAATTGGATTAATTTGTTTCAAGAGATTATAATTCCACTACATTTTTCCAATTTTAATGTTTCGGAAGCTGGCGGTCATCTCGGTATTGGGGTGTAGTTGCAACCCTATGGGTCCCGTTTTAACATAACTGTCGGAAGTGTAGCTCATAACATGTTTGTTGTTGAGCCAAACTTCGTAATACCCGGCAATGGCTATCACTTTTATGGTATTCCAGTCGTTGGGCTTTAGGATTTCCTTGACGTTTTGGGCTTCTACGGGATACTTTTTTCCTACAATGTAGGGGGAGCCGGTCATATCACGCTTTAAAGAGCCCGAAATCCCCATTTGTATCTGTTCTTTGTCGTTTCTGAGGAAAATCCCCGTATCAACGGTTCCTTCATCATATCTGAAGTCGGTTTCAATTACGAAATCGGTATATTCCTTTTCGGTCCATAAAATAGAGCCCTTTTTGTCAGGACCACTTTTGGCCTGTAGTATTCCGTTTTCCACGGTCCACCATATGTTGTTTTCAGGAACAATCCATCCTTTGAGATTTTTTCCGTTAAAAGCACTTTTAAGTACTGGGTCTTGTGCATACATGTTTAACGCAATAAAATTCACTATAAGAAACGTACAAATAATTTTTGCTTTCATATAATTAAGGTTTTAACGGTGATACTATAAATTGGAATGTGGTCAATGATTATAAAATAGAGTTCTTAAATTATTAAGGAGTACATTACAGTATTGTTAATGCTACACCGTTTTTTTATAAAACTATTTAAAAACTATGTCATTTTCCAATTTTATCTGCCAAAATTTAGAGATAACTTTAAGTATTGGTAAAATACCATTACGTAGAGTTAAGAATTGTGAAGTTAGGAATGTTCTATATAGAAAAAACACAATGTGTTGTCCTGAATACCGGATAATCAAACTTGCATTTTTCAAGATTTTATTGGAAGAATATTCATTTCGATTTTATCTTTCAAAATTTTTGAAAAATTTTCAGGGCATTATGGAGAATCCTAGATTTTGTGCTGTTTAATTCATTTTATAACCGTTATTTTTGTGACTCAAGTAGATAGCCAAAACCTATAAATTTTAGATAATGAACAAAACAAGCTACACGAAACCACTGCGATGGGGAATAATTGGTTGTGGAGCGGTTACTGAAGTAAAAAGTGGACCACCTTATCAACAGACCAAAGATTTTGAATTGATAGCTGTAATGCGTAGGGATAAAGAAAAGGCGAAGGACTATGCAAAAAGACATGGTGTCCCCAAATATTATTCCAAAGCGGAGGATTTGATAATGGATCCAGAAGTAGATGCAATTTATATTGCCACACCCCCGGATACCCATAAACATTATGCCTTAATGGTGGCCGAAGCCGGCAAGCCTTGTTGTGTGGAGAAACCCATGGCGCCAAGTTATGCGGACAGCTTGGAGATATACAATGTTTTTAAAGAAAAAAAATTGCCTCTTTTTGTGGCTTATTATAGGCGCTCCTTGCCAAGGTTTCTGAAAATAAAGGAATGGATGGACAATGGTGAGATTGGGGAAACAAGACATATCCGGTGGCATCTGTCCAAGTCTCCAAGTACTGAAGATCTGGAAAAAACATACAATTGGAGGACCGATGGTGAAATTGCACCCGGGGGTTATTTTGATGATTTGGCCAGCCATGGGTTGGACTTGTTTTCGTTTTATCTTGGGGATGTTGAAAATGCCTTTGGGGTCAGCACCAATCAACAAGGACTGTATACCGCAAAAGATGCTATCGCCGCTTGTTGGATTTACAAAAATGGAGTTACTGGGGAAGGCAGTTGGAATTTTGGCACCTCGGAAAGAGTGGATATGGTGGAGATTATAGGCAGTACTGGCAAAATATCCTTTCCAGTGTTTGATGAAGGGGATATCACTCTAAGCAATGAAAATGGTACTCAAAATCTCTTTATTGATCACCCTAAGCACGTGCAGCAGTTTCATGTGGAAAACTTACGGGCGCATTTGTTGGAAAACAGGGAGCATCCTTCAACTGGAAAGTCGGGATTGCATACCAGTTGGATAATGGACAGAATCTTAGGTCAGATATAAGGGGCGTTAATTGGAGATGATCACGGAATTACCACTATAGGTAGCCCGGTAAAAAAGCAGGTCGTGATAACTCTTGCCGTCGTCCGGCCTGTTCATTAGTTGCCCTGTAAACAAATTGTATTCATAACCTTCGCAGGAGCAGGTAACCAATTGTCCATTTAAGGACATTGTGGAACAGTTATTTGGGGCATGGTTGGGGCAGCTGGCTTCCCAGGCCATAAAGGAATTAAATCCGGTATTGATGACAAATGCACCTCTGGTGCCTACTGCGGCGTTTCCCACATATACGGCGCTACCTGTATTGGTCAACGCGCTGTAAAGTGGTAGGTTTAGATTAAGATCAAACCTAAAGCTAATTTCTTGTAGGTACGGATTTCTATTGGTTGAGTTCTTGTCGCAGGACAATAATAAAAAGAAAAGTAATAATCCGAATATGCGTTTCATGCGGCTGTGCCTATTTAAATAACTTAAACAAAATTGAACAAAATTTATGTATATTTGTCTTAAATCCTCTTTAAAAAAAGAGGATTTTCCTATTTATTTAATGTAGAACTTATGAGTAAGGTATCTTATTATACAGCAGAGGGGCTAAAAAAATTGAGAGATGAACTTAATTATCTAAAGGATGTTGAGCGTCCAAAAGCTTCGCAAGCAATTGGTGAGGCCAGGGATAAAGGGGATTTGTCGGAAAATGCCGAGTATGATGCCGCAAAAGAGGCACAAGGTTTGTTGGAGATGAAAATTTCCAAGATGGAAGAGACTTTGGCCAATGCAAGGTTAATAGATGAATCGCAACTGGACACTTCCAAGGTGTTGGTGTTATCTACCGTTAAATTGAAGAACATGAATAACGGAATGGAAATGAAATATACCCTAGTGGCAGAAAGTGAAGCTGATCTAAAGACGGCAAAAATTTCTGTGAGTTCGCCTATAGGCAAGGGGCTGTTGGGTAAAAAAGTAGGGGAAACTGCAGAAATCACCGTTCCCAACGGAACATTAAAATTTGAAATTTTGGAAATCTCCAGATAGATCATTTTAAAAAATACGAAAGGGCCTCAATTGATTTATTCAATTGAGGCCTTTATTTTTAAGGCGGTTGCATTTGGTTTCAGTATTGGTAGTTGGGTTGTTTGAAGAAGACAAAGTATAGGTTTGGGCACATGGTTTAAAATATTTGTCCTATCTTTTAATTAGATTTAATTTCAGAGAAATGTCATCAATATTTACAAAGATCATTAACGGAGAAATTCCGTCCTATAAAATTGCCGAGGACGACAATTATTATGCCTTTTTGGATATTAATCCCAATGCCTTGGGGCATACTTTATGTGTCCCAAAAAAAGAGGTGGATAAACTTTTGGACCTGGATGAGGAAACCTATTTGGGGCTTATGGCCTTTTCCCGAAAAATAGGCTTGGCCATAGAAGCGAGCGTACCTTGTAATAGGGTAGGGCTAACTGTTATAGGCTTGGAGGTTCCCCATGTACACGTACATTTAATTCCTTTGAATGGAATGAGGGATGCCACTTTTCAAAATAAGGCTTCTTTGACGCCTAAGAATTTTACGGAAATAGCGGAAAAAATTAAGGGCAATATTAAATAATCCCTTCCATGATAATATATACCCCGGCTGCAACTACTATTATAAGTAGTAGTGTTAAAACATAAAAAAGGGTGGTAAAACGTATGGAGGCGCGGTCTGGGGCAATCATTTTTTGGTAGTAGTCATAAACGCGTTCTATGTCCTCCGTCCAGGTTACCGGATAGATCATGGAATTGCATTTTTTGCATTTAATTTCGTGGGTGATGTCCATAGTGGTCCTGTCGTATAATCGGCCATAGGTATGTCTTTGATAAAAGGTCAATTTTAATTCTTGATTAAAACATTCGGGACAATTGTTTGTTAAATCCGCTTCCTTAATTACAACTAATTTCTCCTTTGCCATCACCTTAATTTTTAACTTTAAATGTAATTTGCATTATGGTACCGTCCTTTGTGGATGTCAGTACTTTAATTTTGCCTTTGTGGTATTCTTCCACAATTCTTTTTACCAAGGAGAGCCCTAAGCCCCATCCCCTTTTTTTAGAGGTGACCCCTGGATTAAATATGGTCTGAAAATTCTTTTTTGGTATGCCACTGCCTGTGTCCGAAATTAGGACTTTGACCCAATTTCCGTTGGGAACTATTTCAATGGCAATACTACCCTTGCCCCTCATTGCATCTATACCGTTCTTTACCAAGTTTTCAATGGTCCAATTGTACAAAGCCTTGTTTAAAAGCACTGGTGCCTGGTCCACTTGTGAATTAAAAGAAAAGTGAATGAGTTTGGAGCTCCTTAATTTTAAATAATCGTATGCATTTTTTGTTTCTTCAACAATGTCGTACTCATTAAGAATGGGTAGGGAGCCAATTTTTGAGAAACGTTCCGTTATAGTTTCCAATCGGCTAATATCTTTGTCAATTTCCTTGGTAATTTCTGGATTGATATTTTCGGACCTCAATAATTCGTTCCATCCCAAGAGCGATGAAAGGGGAGTTCCTATTTGGTGGGCCGTTTCTTTCGCCATACCGGCCCAAAGTTTATTCTGTTCGGATGTTTTATTGGTCTTGAACAAAAAATAGATTACCGTTCCAAAAAGGAAGATGATCAATAAAAGGGCAATTGGGTAATATTTTAACTTGGTGAGTACCTCAGAATTTCCATAATATAGAGTGGCCAAGTTCTCCCCCTTGTACTCTATGGAAATAGGTTTATTTTCGGCCTTGAATCTACTAATTTTTCCGTGGATAAAAGCGGTGTCCGTTTTCTGTATACCGGGCATATTGTTCACTTTTATGGTACTGTCCTTGTTGACCAGTATCATGGGAGTGGAGGTATTGTTCTGAAAGATTTTGATGTGCAGATTACCAGGGTCGGCGTCAACCGGAAGGGATAAAAATTCAGATTGTGCCGTGGCCCAAATTTCCATTTTATGGCGTTCTTCTTCCTTAAACTTCTTGAAAAAACTGTTGGTGTTCCATAGAATTAAGCTCACAATAGCAAAGGAAGCTATTAATAACAGAAGGTTCGAAGTTTTCTTTTTAGGACTAAAATCCATCCAACTAAAAATTATTCTTAAAGATAACGCAATTTGGACAAAGATATTCTATTTTGATATCTACCTCTTTATTTCATTTTGCCTACATTTTATGTACCTTTACCTGCTATGAAAAAAATGGTTTCTATCACGGCCTCAGAAGTACCCACAGCTAGATTACATGGGTATTTATTGGGTGCCGTTGGACCAAGACCTATTGCTTTTGCCAGTACCGTTGATGGGAAGAATAGACCTAATTTATCGCCTTTTAGCTTTTTTAATGTCTTTAGTTCCAATCCGCCTATTTTGATATTTTCTCCCTCCCGAAGAGTGAGGGACAATAGTACGAAGCACACCTTGGACAATGTATTGGACAATATGGAGGTGGTAATCAATGTAGTGAATTATAATATGGTGCAACAAATGTCCCTGGCAAGCACGGAGTACAGGGAGGGCCAGAACGAATTTGTCAAATCCGGTTTAACCATGTTGCCTTCAGATTTGGTAAAACCTTTTAGAGTGGCGGAGTCACCTGTGCAGTTTGAGTGTAAGGTCGTTAAGGTGGAACCACTGGGAAAGGAGGGCGGTGCAGGCAACCTAATCTTTTCAGAAGTATTAAAAATACATGTGGATGCCGATATTTTGGATGAAAATGGAACCATTGATCAATATAAAATAGATCAAGTAGCCCGGATGGGGGGCAACTGGTACAGTAGGGCCAATATGGGATTGTTTGAAGTGCCCAAACCAGTTTCCAATTTAGGGATTGGCGTTGATGAAATTCCCGAACATATTAGGTTGAGCAATGTTCTTACAGGCAACGATTTGGGAATGTTGGGCAATATAGACAAATTGCCATCCCAGGAAGAGGTGAGACAGTACGTTGATAATCATGTGGACTTAAGGTCCATATTGAGTTCGGGTAATGAGGATTTACTCCATTCAAGGGCCCAAGAGTTGTTAAAAACCAAGGATGTACTCTCTGCATGGAAGGTTTTGTTGGCAGAGATACCCTCATAGAAGAATTAACATTAGATTTTTAACATTTATTTGTTTAGATTGAAGTAAGAATGGGGAGTAAAGTAGAATGATGCAAAGCAATATTCTATGGGCTGAACCCCTAATAACTAAGATGTGATATTTTGTTTTAGGTGTTCCTGATCAAAATGCTTAATATTGACAAAAATAAGAATACAAAGTAGAATTATATAAATAGCAAAATGGAAGTACAAGGGAAAATTAAAATGGTAGGTGAGACCCAAACATTTGGGAGCAACGGATTTAGAAAGAGGGAAGTAGTGGTGACTACGGAGGAACAGTATCCACAACATATTATGGTAGAATTTGTACAGGATAAATGCGACCTTTTAAATAATTTCGGTGCTGGCCAAGCGGTAAAAATAAGTATTAATCTAAGAGGTAGGGAATGGGTAAACCCACAAGGGGAAACCAAATATTTTAATTCCATACAAGGTTGGAGAATAGAAAGTTTACAGGAGGAAGCAAATGCTCCAGGGATGCCTCCGGTACCGCCTATGGATGCTTTTGAACCAGCGGACAATATAAATGACGATGACCACGACGATTTGCCATTTTAATTAGTGGTATAAAAGTTTAAACAGCATAATTATACCCGTTTTTAAATGAGGTGTAATTTCAAAAAAAGGAAAACCTATTCAGTTTGTAACCGAATAGGTTTTCTTAATTTTAGGATTATAAATCAATTTCAAAATGTTTCTCCTTAATCATCGCTTACTGTTTCCGGATGTAGAAAAAGCTGATGAAGACGGATTATTGGCAGTTGGGGGCGATTTGTCTCCGGAGCGATTGCTATTGGCCTATAAGAATGGGATATTCCCTTGGTTCAATGAGGATTCCATGATTCTTTGGTGGAGTCCAGATCCACGAATGGTACTATTTCCAAACAATATAAAGATTTCGAAAAGTATGGCCCAAGTTATAAAATCCAATAGGTTTAGGATTACTTGGAATACACAATTTGAAGAGGTGGTTAATGAATGTTCTGCCATAAAGCGCCAAGGGCAGGAAGGAACTTGGATTACCCCAGAAATGAAAAGCGCATACTCAAAATTGCATCAAATGGGAATTGCAAAGTCCATTGAAGTATGGGAAAATGATGTTTTGGTAGGAGGGCTATATGGAATAGACCTTGGAAATGTATTTTGCGGAGAAAGTATGTTCAGCAAAACTAGTAATGCTTCAAAATTTGCTTTTATAAGTCTGGCCAAGGAGTTGCAGGAAAAGAAGTATAGACTAATAGATTGTCAAGTATACACTTCACATTTGGAAAGCCTTGGAGCGGAAGAGATTCCTAGAAAACAATTTATCGAAATTTTAAAAGGGTAGCTGTTGGATCTCTATACACGCCTTTAATATAATACACGATCGTAATTGGCAGGTAATGCCATTGTGGTTTTTATCAAATTTCCCTCAGCATCGAATATCGCTATATAATCCTCCTTTTTATCTATTTTTTTGCCGCGTAGCATTAGTTTGTAGGTATTGCTTGGCAAAATCAGATTTTGAAAAGTGTTTTTTAGCACATTTTCAGAGGAACCTGGATAGCGCTGTTGGATATATTTGATTTTTATTTTTTTGAAATTCGCATTCAATACGGATCTTATACTGGCGTAGGCATCCGTTGGTATATCTACTTCCTTTACCCTGAATCCTGTATTTTGAAGAATTCCCTTTTCATTGTAATCTAAATGATAATGCATTTTTCCTTTCTTAAATTTTAAGGTATAGGTAATTTTGGAGGTGTCAACTTCTCGGTAGTACTTTATGTATCTGGTGTTCTCCAAAGGCAGGTTATCCATGTTGATAATGGGAAATTGCGATTTTTTAATGCGATGTTCCCGTTCCAATTTTGTTTGGGAAAAAGATTTTAATCCGAGCATCAATAATAGCATTAAGGTTATATAGCTATACTTCATTATATCTAAAACAATTTATTTCATGATCGTTTACCATCCCGGTGGCCTGCATGTGGGCATAAATTACGGTGCTTCCCACAAATTTGAAACCGCGTTTTTTCAAATCTTTGCTTATGGTGTCGGATAATGG
This sequence comes from Arenibacter algicola, assembly GCF_018860365.1. Classification (GTDB taxonomy): domain Bacteria; phylum Bacteroidota; class Bacteroidia; order Flavobacteriales; family Flavobacteriaceae; genus Arenibacter; species Arenibacter algicola_B. The sequence goes on along the minus strand of NZ_JAHKPO010000024.1, from coordinate 228,250 downwards.
GGTGTTTCCCGGGGCATTTTTATAATCCCTATGATTGTTCTTAATGGGCTGGCCATCAACAAATCCCCAGATATAATTACTAAAACTTCCAAATTCCTTTTGGACAGCAATGTAGGCTTGGGCGTTGGTAACAGTGGCCCTTATCTTGAGTTTGTTCCTAATAATTCCGGCATCCTGTAACAAGGATTCAATTTTCGATTCCCCGTATTTAGCTATTTTTTTGTAATCAAAATGATCAAAGGCCTGTCGAAAATTTTCCCTTTTTCTCAAGATGGTAATCCAGCTTAATCCGGCCTGAAAGGTTTCCAAAATCAAAAATTCGAACAATAGGTCATCGTCTTTTAGGGGCACTCCCCATTCCTCGTCGTGGTACTTTTCATATAGAGCATCGCCCTTGCACCAGCCACATCTATGTTTTTCCATTTTTAATATTAAAACTTTCTTTAAAGATAAAGAAACCTTGATTTTAATAATGGGATTTACCTACTTTTTGTTTTTGGATTTTTTCACAGGGTTTCTTGGCAAAACCTCTTCCGGGAAGGGAAATAGGATAGTGGAGTTCTTTTCTGCCGCTATATTGGATAGGGTTTGGTAGAGCCTTAGTTTTATGGCGGAAGGCGATTGATCGATCAATTTTCCCGCTTCCAATAATTTACCGGCGGCCTGTTCTTCGGCAAGGGCCAATATAATTCGAGCTCTTCTGGACCTTTCGGCTTCTGCTTGGTTGGCCATCATACGCTTCATGTTTTCCGGTAATTGAATGTCCTTAATTTTAACATCGATAATTTCAATTCCCCATTCTTTGGTTTCCAATTCAACTATGGCCTTGATGTTTTTTCCCATTTCCTCACGCTTGGAGAGGATGGTATCCAGTTCCACCTTTCCACAGACATCCCTTAATGCAGCTTGGGCCAATTGGGTAATTGCAAAGCGGTATTCTTCCACTTCCAGTACTGCTTTCTCGGGATTGTTTATTTTAAAGAAAACTACGCCATCTATACTACAGGGAACATTGTCCTCAGTCATTACTTCCTGGGAAATTATATTTATTGTGATAACCCGAATATCCACGGTTTGTATTGTCTCCACTAAGGGAATAATCCACCTAAAACCTGGTTGCAGCGTTTTTACATACTTTCCAAACCTAAATTTAAGCGCTCTTTTGTACTCGAAAATAATGCGTATACCAGCTAATAAAAACAATAAAATAATAATGCTGAGAATGAAGGGTGGTGCCATGATATTTGCGTTGTTAAATTTGTAATTAGCTCCTAAAAAATTATTTGGACAGAATGGAAAACTGGTTGTTTTTTTCAATTGTCCCTGGTCAACATCAGAAAGAAATTCTAAAACTCCAATTCTGTAAAGGGCAGATTTACTTAAAGTTACGAAAATTACCAAGCAGGTGAAAATAATAGTCCGCCTAAATTGATTTGTCTATAATGGCAATTATAATTTATTTATCTTGAACCTATTACAATAATGATTCTCTATGGAAAAATGGCCGTTAACCTTGGTATGTGCATTTTTGATTATAACCAATTCATGTTATTCCCAAGATACAGAGGGAGGACATGAGAAATGGGAATATGTTTTGGAAGATACTGGCGACGTGCTTCAATTGGCACTACCTTTAACGGCTGGAATCATGACCTTGATAAAGAAGGATTACAAGGGCATCAAAAAAATGGCTTTTTCTTATGGTACAACCATGGCATTGACGTATTCCTTAAAACATTTCACCAAAAAAGAAAGGCCCGAAGGAAGGAAGCTTTATGATTCCTTTCCTTCCGGTCATACTTCATCCGCCTTTTCCGGAGCGTCATTTATACAGCGCAGGTATGGATGGAGTTATGGGGTCCCAGCATATCTCCTTGCTAGTATAGTTGCGGTTAGCAGAACCGAAGCCCCGGACGGCTACCATGATTTCTGGGATGTATTTGCCGGTGCTGCTATTGGCATCGGCAGCACTTATATTTTTACCAAACCCTATAAAAAGGAGCAGATGACACTTGGCTTTGCTAATTATCGAAATACCTATTCTTTGACCTTCACGTACCAATTCTAAATTTTTCCTAATGGGATGTCAATTTTATGAAGTGATATAGTATATTTAAGAATTGTATTCAACTAAATACCAAACCAATACTATGCCTTTACTTATTGTTGTACTTGGATTAATTCTCCTCTTTTTACTCATTGCCAAATTTAAGCTTAACGCCTTTATAGCATTTATCATCGTGTCCCTTGCCGTGGGTATTGCCGAGGGAATGGAATTGCAGGGGGTAATACATTCCATCCAAAATGGGATTGGGAATACGCTAGGTTTCCTGGTAATCATATTAGGTTTAGGGGCAATGTTAGGCAAACTGGTTGCGGATAGTGGTGCAGCACAGCAAATAACGACCAAATTGGTGGCCAAATTTGGTATCAAAAATATTCAATGGGCTTTGGTATTGACAGGATTTATTGTAGGCATCCCCATGTTTTACTCTGTAGGGTTTGTAATATTGATTCCTTTGATCTTTACTATTGCGGCTTCAACCGGGTTGCCATTATTATATGTGGGGCTGCCAATGATCGCATCACTTTCCGTAACGCATGGTTTTCTTCCTCCGCATCCTGCGCCTACGGCAATAGCTTCAATGTTTAATGCTGATATTGGTAAAACCCTTCTCTATGGAACTATTATTGCAATTCCGGCAATTACATTGGCAGGTCCAGTATTTTCCCGGACCATTAAAAATATAACGGCCACTCCTATTCAAGAATTTGTAAACCCGACTATATTGAAGGAGGAAGAAATGCCAGGTATAAATGTCAGTATTTTTACAGCACTTCTCCCTGTTATTTTAATTATGCTGGCCACTGTGGCAGATCTTTTATTGCCTAAGGATACTGCTATTTTACCTATTGTCAATTTCATAGGCAACCCGGTAATTGCTATGTTGATCGCTGTTTTAGTAGCCATTTATACCTTGGGTCTGGCTAGGGGGAAGGAAATGACCGAAATAATGGCGTCTGTTGCAAGTTCCATTTCCGGTATAACCATGGTACTCTTAATTATTGCTGGCGCAGGCGCACTAAAAGAGGTATTAGTAGATAGTGGGGTTAGTGATTATATTGCCAATATCCTAAAGGATTCCAGCTTTTCCCCTTTACTTTTGGCCTGGCTTGTGGCAACTGTTATTAGGGTGTGCGTGGGTTCGGCAACGGTTGCTGGATTAACTACTGCTGGTATAGTAATGCCCTTAATAGGCGCTACCGGGGTGAGTCCGGAATTAATGGTGCTCGCCATTGGGTCTGGGAGTTTAATGCTTTCCCATGTAAACGATGGAGGGTTCTGGTTGTTCAAGGAATATTTTAACCTTTCCATTAAGGATACCCTAAAAACGTGGACGGTTATGGAAACCACTGTGGGCGTAATGGGATTGATAGGAGTAATGATTTTGAGTTTGTTTGTTTAATTAAAGAATCAATTATGAGTAGTTCACCTACAGAAAAAATTAAGGAATTAGGATTGGTTTTTCCTCCAGCCCCAAAACCGGCCGGGGTGTATAGGCCTATTTTGGTAGTAGATAAGTTTTTATATGTTTCGGGCCAGGGCCCAATTCAAAACGACGGATCTTTAATGATCGGGATAGCAGGTTTTGATATGAACGCCGAAGAAGCCAAACTGGCTGCAAGACAGGTAGGTCTTACAATGCTCTCTACGATTCAGACACATTTTGGTAGCTTGGACAAAATAAAAAGGGTAGTAAAGGTTTTGGGGATGGTAAATTCAACCCCGGATTTTGGAAAACAGCCCTTTGTAATAAATGGCTTTAGTGAATTGTTGGCCGATGTTTTTGGTAAGGAAAATGGTATTGGTGTACGCAGTGCTGTAGGGATGATGCTACCCGATAATATTCCCGTAGAGGTTGAGGCGATGTTTGAGCTTTATTGATGTAAAACCCAATGCTATAATGAACGAGGAATGGTATAGAATTACGGACCCAAAGGATATAATTACCCCTGCCCTTTTGGTTTATCCGGATAGGATAGAAAAAAACATAAGCACCATGATAGCCATGGCCGGTGGTACCCTAAACTTTAGGCCACATATAAAAACACATAAAACCGCAGAGATTGTTCAACTACAGTTAAATAGAGGTATCCAAAAATTTAAGTGTGCTACCATTGCCGAAGCCGAACTCCTGGGGAATTGCGGCGCAGCGGATATACTACTTGCCGTACAACCTGTGGGCCCCAATATAAACCGATTTTTTAGGCTGATTTTGGAATTTCCAAACAGTCAATTTTCTGCCATTGTTGATAACGTGCGGATTGTTGAAAAAATTGCTAAAATTGCCAGGGAAAAAGGCGTTCTTGTACCTCTTTGGTTGGATATAAACAATGGGATGAACAGAACTGGTATTCCACCCAATGCCGAGGCTGTGGAATTGTATAAAAAAATATATGAAGACCCCAATTTGAAGGCCGCAGGATTGCACGTATATGACGGGCACATTCACAACAAGGAGCTACTTGAAAGAGAGAAGAAATGCAATGAAGATTTTGAAGCGGTTTTGGATTTGAAAAGATCTTTGGAAGAACTGGGCTTTCCCATTCCCGCCATTGTGGCCGGTGGTTCGCCAACCTTTCCCATTCATTTAAAGCGCGAAGGGGTGGAAACTAGCCCGGGAACAACACTTTTATGGGATGCTGGCTATGCGGCCTCCTATAAGGACATGGAGTTTCTGCCGGCCGCTGTTTTATTGACCAGGGTAATCAGTAAACCTAAGGCCAATTTAGTCTGTTTCGATTTGGGACATAAACACTTGGCTTCAGAGATGAATTTCCCAAGGGTAATGTTGTTGGAAGGAGAAGGTTGTACCCAAATAGGGCAGAGTGAAGAGCATTTAATTGTGCAATGCCCCAATGATGAAATGTTCACGGTGGGGGACGCCGTTTATGCTATTCCAGTACATATTTGTCCAACCGTAGCTAAATATAAAGAAGTCCTAACCGTAGTTGATGGAAGCTTAACCGGTGCCTGGCAGGTAGCTGCAAGAAATCTTAAAATAAATATATAAACCTCTCCTTTACCAGGACCAATAATTATAGGTTGGGCCTACAGTTGGGATAAATTTAAAAATATGTTCGTATTTGATGCCCATTTGGATCTGGCTATGAATGCCATGGAATGGAACAGGGATTTAACTTGGACCATAGCTGATATCAGGGAAAGCGAAAAGGGCATGACCGATAAACCGGATAGAGCCAATAATACGGTGTCTTTTGATGCCATGCGCAATGGGAATATAGGATTGTGTGTTGCCACCCAAATAGCAAGATATGTAAAGAAGGAAAACCCTTTGCCCGGGTGGAACTCTCCCTACCAAGCTTGGGCCCAGACCCAGGGACAGTTGGCTTGGTACAGGGCTATGGAGGAAATAGGCGAAATGGTCCAAATTAGAAATTTGGCCGAGTTGGATGCACATTTGGACGTATGGAAAAAAGGCAAGGACAAAAGCCCCATTGGCTATATACTTAGTTTGGAAGGTGCCGATTCCATAATTACTTTAGAACATCTGGAGCGTTCCTATGAACAGGGTCTCAGGGCCATTGGTCCTGCTCATTATGGTCCGGGGACCTATGCACACGGAACGGATTCGGTTGGAGGGATTGGACATAAAGGGAAGGAGCTTCTAAAGGAGATAGAACGATTAAACCTAATACTGGATGCTACCCATTTATGCGATGTAAGTTTTTGGGAAACCATGAAGGTTTACAATGGTCCGGTCTGGGCAAGCCACAATAATTGCCGAAAATTTGTGGAGCATAACAGACAATTCACTGATGAACAAATAAGGGAACTTATAGGTAGGAATGCAGTAATTGGAATAGCCCTGGATGCTTGGATGATGGTCCCTGATTGGGTTCGAGGGGTTTCAACACCTGAGAGAATGGATGTTACCCTTACACAAATGATCAACAACATAGACCATATCTGCCAGTTAGCTGGAAATTCCCTGCATGTTGGGATAGGGACCGATCTGGATGGAGGCTTTGGGAAAGAGCAATGTCCAACCGACCTGGATACGATCACAGACCTTCAAAAGGTTCCTAAGCTGCTTTCAGAAAGAGGCTATTCGGAAGCGGATATTGAAAATATAATGAGCAATAATTTTATTCGGTTTCTAAGAAAGGTTTGGGGTAGTTAATGGGTCGTTTCCGATACCTTTAAAATCTCTTTTCCCGAACAACATTGGCTTGATATTCACCTGGGGAAACATTTTTCTTTCTCTTGAATACACGGTTAAAATAAGATCTACTTTCAAACCCGCATTCCATAAAAACTTCTTTTATGGTGCGTTTTGGGTCCTGCAAAAGGCTAACGGCCAGTTTAATTCGTTCATTATTAATGAATTCCACAGGAGAAATGCCAAGTTCATTTTTAAAGACCCTGTAAAAATGGGACTCGCTCATATGGGCCTTTTTGCTCAATGTTTCAATACTTAGAGGCTGGTAAATGTTTTCCCTAATAAAGGAGACTATATACCCTAGCCTGCTGGTGTTGCTGATTTCCAGTGTTTGTTCCGTGTAAATTTTGCGCTCATTGCTCTGTAATATCCGCACTATCAATTCGCTTAGCATATTGTCTACAAAAAGGTCTTTGGACGGATGATTCTCTGTGAATAGAAAAAGCAATCGCTGTAAAATCTGATAGAGACCGATATCATTGGTGAAATGAAAATTATAATCCATCAAAGCCCATTCCTTGCCATCCAATTTGGGCATGGTTTCATTCATTACCCTTAACATCTGCTTTATTTTATCTTCAGAAATGGCCATGGCCAGGCAACGGGTAGGGTTGCTGGCCTTTGCTTCGGGAAAATCAATACACATTACTTCTTTGGATGGCAATATTAGCGACTCACCGGGTAAGAAGTTAAAGGACTCATGGTCCCTGAGATGCATAATTTTCTTGCCACTTAGCATACTTGCCAGTACGGGTTGGTCAAATTGGAGCAATATTTGTTCCGCCTGCTGATGGGTTTCAAAAACGTGCATGGCAGCATTGTTCAACGTATAGGTCGTTTGATTCTCGACCAAAGTTTCCAATTTCCTATTATTAAAGTAAGCGTTGGACAGCTGCATCACGGACTTGTTTAAATTGTCATTAATTATAATTCTACGAGCTTATTTTAATAAAAATACAAAATTAAACCCGTCAAATTAGGATATAGGCAATTATTGATAGGATAGTTCATGTTATTGATAGGATGGGTCAGAATTTTAACAAAAACGCTTCATACATTTGAAAACAAGCCACTTACACTTAGGATATGGCTCGGCCAATGGCGATTGGCAAAATGAAATTTAATATTAATTAAAAATATACGATCATGGGAGATGTAAAGACCACAGCACAGAACAGGGTTGAAAGACCAGTATTTAAAAGTCAGTATGAAAACTTTATTGGGGGTAAATGGGTTTCGCCCACCAAAGGGGAGTATTTTGATAATATCTCACCGGTGGATGGCAATAGTTTTACGAAAATAGCACGATCTACTGCAGAGGATATTGAACTGGCGTTGGATGCCGCATGGGCTGCAGCCCCGGAATGGAATAATTCCTCAGCGGCGTCCAGGAGCAATTTGTTATTGAAAATTGCGGATATCATGGAACAAAACCTAGAAGTCTTGGCACGGGCCGAAACCTGGGACAACGGTAAGCCAATTAGGGAAACCATGGCAGCCGATTTGCCTTTGGCCATAGATCATTTTCGCTATTTTGCGGGGGTCATACGGGCAGAGGAAGGCACGGCCAGTGAACTGGATGCCAATACCCTTTCGTTAAACATTCCGGAGCCTTTAGGAGTTGTTGGGCAAATTATTCCTTGGAACTTTCCACTGCTTATGGCCGCTTGGAAGGTGGCACCTGCACTGGCTGCTGGAAACTGTGTAGTTTTAAAACCAGCAGAACAAACCCCAGTGGGTATTCTTGTGTTAATGGAACTTATAGAAAATGTATTGCCGGGCGGTGTGCTCAATGTAGTGAACGGATTTGGTATTGAGGCAGGTAAACCTTTGGCTTCCAATCCAAGGATCAATAAGATTGCATTTACAGGTGAGACTACTACAGGCCAACTTATTATGCAGTATGCCTCCAAAAACATAATCCCTGTTACCTTGGAATTAGGAGGTAAATCGCCCAACGTATTTTTTGAAAGTATTATGGAGGCAGATGATGAATTCTTCGACAAATGCTTGGAGGGAGCCGCAATGTTTGCCTTTAATCAAGGCGAAGTTTGTACCTCTCCATCCCGTATCTTGGTACAGGAAAGTATTTATGAAAAATTTATTGAGCGGGTTGTAGCCCGTACCAACAAAATTAGGTTGGGACATCCGTTAGATCCTGAAACCATGATGGGCGCCCAGGCCTCCAATGATCAATATGAAAAAATACTGAACTACATCAAAATAGGAAAAGAGGAGGGCTGTGAAGTGCTTACGGGTGGTAGTGCCGCCTACAATGAAGGTTTGGAAGGAGGTTACTATATTCAGCCTACCATTCTAAAAGGAAACAATAAAATGAGGGTCTTTCAGGAAGAGATCTTTGGCCCAGTTGTATGCCTAACAACCTTTAAGGATGAGGCCGAGGCCATTGAGATTGCCAATGACACTTTATATGGACTGGGAGCCGGAGTATGGACAAGGGACACGCACCAGGCTTATAAGGTAGCAAGGGCCATTAAAGCCGGTAGGGTATGGGTAAATAGCTATCATACGTATCCAGCACATGCTCCTTTTGGAGGGTATAAGAAATCCGGTATTGGTAGGGAAACCCATAAAATGATGTTGAACCACTATAGGCAGACTAAAAACATGCTTATTTCCTACGACAAAAAAGCACTTGGGTTCTTTTAAGAATTAAAGTAATGTGAAATGGTGAAAAGGGTATTGATTTCAGAAAATGCAAGGCGGGTATTGGAGCAACTAAAGTCCCAGCATGGGCAGCTCATGTTCCATCAGTCTGGAGGTTGTTGTGATGGGTCTTCGCCCATGTGTTTTCCAAAAGGGGAATTAATGCTAAATGAAACCGATGTTTATCTAGGAGATATTGCAAACTGTCCTTTCTATATGTCGAAGGATCAATTTGAATATTGGAAACATACCCAATTGACCATAGATATCACCAAAGGCCGGGGTTCTAGTTTTTCCTTGGAAATACCATTGGGATTGCGCTTTGTTATTAAGTCCCGTTTATTTACAGAGGATGAATTTGCCCAATTGGGTCCGGTGGATACGGTCAAAAATTAAGGAATTCTCCCCTGAATTATTAATGCCGGTTTAAGCTCATGCTTAAACCGGTTTTTTTGTTATTCTGTGAATTTAACAGCATTTTAGTGACACATGGCAAGGTATTTGATATTTTTGTAGCTGATAGGTACCTTAAATGGCTATATGAGAATAGTATTTTTATTTTGCGTTCTATTTTTATTTTCGCAGTTGGGTATGGCCCAAACAGACCTTCCTACCACCAATCCTCTAAAAATAGAAGGGGACAGGGGGGTTAGGGAAAATCCCAATCAGGGAACTGCTTTGAAAATGCCGTCCATTATTACCTTAAAACCCACTACCAATCTCAGGGATTCCCTTACCGCTAGAAATGTGAAGATGCTTCCGGACAGGGAATTGGTGCAGGCTGGCTATGGTTTAAAAATAGATCCAAAAATTGGTGAAAAGGAAAAGGAAGGCTCTTCTACCTTTTTCGGGAATATGTATTTGGGCGATATTAAGAGCAATGGGAAATTCGTAGGTATTGTTTGCCGTGACCATGAATACGTAGATGGCGACAGGGTAAGAATATTGCTCAATGATAAGGTGGTGGAACCTAATATATTTCTAACAGGTTCCTTTAAAGGAATTAACCTAGATTTACAGAAGGGCTTTAATAGAATTGATTTCGAGGCACTGAACCAAGGTACTTCAGGTCCCAATACGGCCCAAGTTAATGTTTATGATGATGAAGGTAAAATGATACATTCCAATATGTGGAATTTATCCACTGGGTCCAAAGCCACCATAATTATCATAAAGGAATAACTCGATAAATATCAAAAACACTGACCAGTATGAAAGGATATTACTATTTATTGATTATTAACCTACTGCTTATCCTAATCCCCTATACCTTAAGATTGCTTAGGAATTCTAGAAGAAATAAGTAATTCACAAGCGCTATTGCCACAAGTTTACCAGATTTTAATTATCAAGGAAACCGCTATGGTTTAGGTAGTTTTATATTTGAATTTAAAATTCGTCATTATTGGGGTTAAAAAAAGATTTGATCTTTTTTGAATTGGAACAAACCTCTTAGCCTTTTCTTTCGTAAATTATAAAAAACACTTTCAATGCGGTTATCATTGTTATTTGTCATTGCTATTGTTTTCTTCGGATGTTCCCAAGAAAGGGAGTTGTCCTCTATTGAACCTTCCATGGACAATATTTTGGAAACAGAGCCGCCTTCTACCCTTGCCAATGAATCGGTTGGACCACATTTAAATGAATCTGGGACATATAATTATTTGGCTTTGGGGGATAGTTATACCATTGGTGCCAGCGTTACTACTGCAGAAAGCTTTCCAATCCAACTAAAGGAGAGACTGGAGCAAGGTTTAAAAGTGTCGGTCAATACCGAAATTATTGCTGTAACCGGATGGCGTACAGATAATTTATTGGATGCAATAAACAAGGGGACCTTGTTGCCTTCCTATGATTTGGTAACCCTTTTAATCGGGGTCAATAATCAATATCAAGGCAAGCCATTTAGGGTATATACCAAAGAGTTTCCCCAACTTTTGGAACGGGCCATTACATTGGCTTATGGTAATCCAAAAAATGTAGTGGTTATTTCCATTCCGGATTATGCTTATACCCCATTTGCGGAAGGTAGAAATACAGATAAAATTTCCAAGGAAATTGATGAATACAATGCCTTTGCAAAAGCTACGGCTTTGCAGAATGGTGTTCCTTTTGTAAATATTACGGACATAACGCGCAATGGATTGACCAATCCCGATTTAGTAGCAGGGGATGGCCTACATCCTTCAGGGGAGGCGTATAAGAGATTCGTGGATGAATTGTATCCCGTAGTACTTCCTATTTTTGATTAATGACAATTCTCTTCCATTCAGATTTGTGATCAAGTCTTAGGATACTTTCTGTTTTTTAATGTTAGCTGAGGACTATAATTAAGTAGTAACAGAGAAAGTTTCATGGTTTGCCTACCAATAACTTTAAGTACATTTATACCTCAAAAATCCTCTCAATCAAAATATAATTCATAATGTCCGATAAAAAAGTTAGTATGCTTACCGCCTTTAAAACTATAATTTGGCCTCGGCGAAATATGGTTTTTATTGGTCTGTTCTTGATTGTCATAAGCAATGCCGCCAATTTTGTAGGCCCTATCTCCCTGAAATATTTTATGGATGATGTTATACCCAATAAAAATATGGACATGCTCAAAATTTTGGTAGGCGTGGTAATCCTGTCTATTTTGGTAAGGGCCATAACTTCTTTTATGTTGACAAAAATTTTAAGTGTGCAGGCTCAATACCTTATCTCGGAGCTACGGGCTCAAGTACAGAAAAAAGTACTCTCGCTCCCGATCCGTTTTTTCGATAATGCAAAATCAGGGGCTTTGGTCTCCCGAATCATGTCCGATGTCGAGGGAGTTCGCAACCTTATTGGGACAGGACTGGTACAATTGGTAGGGGGAAGCATTACGGCCATAGGTGCCTTGGTTTACATGTTGTGGATAAGTCCATCTATGACCTTCTTTACCTTTATTCCATTGGCCATTTTTGCATTTATAGCCTTAAAAGCATTTAAGATTATTAGACCTATTTTTAGAAATAGGGGAAAAATAAATGCCGAAGTTACAGGGAGGCTTACAGAAACCTTGAGCGGAATCAGGGTAATTAAAGGCTTTAATGCTGAGGAGCAGGAGACCAAGGTTTTTGAGAACGGGGTGGAACTGTTGTTTCAAAATGTAAAAAAGAGCCTAACGGCAACCGCTTTTATGACCAGTTCGGCCACTTTCTTAATTGGTATTGCCACTACAGGAATTATGGGAATTGGTGGGTATAAAATAATGTATGAAGGCTTGAGTCTTGGGGATTTTTTGTCCTTTACCTTTGTTTTGGGCATCATGATCGCACCTATTGTGCAAATGAGCAATATAGGGAGTCAACTAACAGAGGCACTTGCCGGCTTGGACCGTACGGAAGAACTAATGAATATGATACCTGAAGCCAATGAAGAGGAAAGGACAATTATCCTGGAAAACATAAAAGGGGATATAGCCTTTAATGATGTTTCTTTTGCCTATGAAGAGGATAAGGATGTATTGCACAACGTTAGTTTTGAAGTAAAGTCGGGCAATGTGGTAGCCCTAGTGGGCAGCTCCGGTTCAGGAAAATCCACCATAGCCGGTTTGGCGGCAACCTTTTTAAACCCTCTCTCCGGGACCATTACCGTGGATGGTCAGGATCTTTCCAAAGTTGATTTGAGCAGTTATCGCCGGAATTTAGGGGTTGTTCTGCAAGATGAATTTTTGTTTGAAGGCACTATCAGGGAAAATATAATGTTCCCTAGGCCCAATGCAACGGAGGATGAAGTTATAAAGGCCGTTAAGGCCGCTTATGTGGATGAATTCACCGATAGGTTCGAAAAAGGATTGGACACACTAATTGGGGAACGCGGAGTGAAGCTTTCAGGCGGACAGCGCCAACGTATTGCTATAGCCAGGGCCGTTTTGGCCAATCCAAAAATTTTGATATTGGATGAAGCTACTTCCAATTTGGATACGGAAAGTGAAGCCCTGATTCAAAAAAGTTTAGCCACCCTAACCGAAGGAAGGACTACTTTTGTCATCGCCCATAGATTGAGTACCATAAGGAAAGCCAATCAGATTCTTGTAATAGAAGATGGGAGAATTGCGGAAAAAGGCACTCATGATGAGCTAATAGCAAAAGAAGGACGATACTTTAACTTATTTACCTATCAGGCGAGGATTTAATTTCTATTGGCAGTACTTGTGACCTGATTTGATATTAGGATGCCAATAGTTAGCTCTCAACCACGGTACACTATGTGTATTGGATTGTGGGGTCCAAGAATACAATAATCCCGGAGATGCACAATAATGCTAATTGTTAACTCTCAGGCGCCAACTCCACTTCTAGGCCTTCCAAATCTTCTGTGATATGGATTTGGCAACCTAGGCGGCTGTTATCCTTTACATTGAAAGCTTCGGCAAGCATGGCGTCCTCATCATCGGACATTTCGGGTAATTGATGGTCAGACTCTACATAACATTGGCAGGAGGCGCACATGGCCATACCACCACATATACCAATGGTTCCCTCAGGGGCAAGTTCGTAGGAACGAACTATCTCCATTAGGTTCATATTCATATCCGTGGGTGCGTCTACCTCGTGAACAACCCCGTCCCTGTCCTTAATTTTTATTTTAACATCGCTCATGCCAGAAATATTCTTTTTTGCTAATAGCCAGCAAATTTAAGGGATTTACTTTAGGATTTGGTTGTTTTTTTTAATCAATGGCCTTTACTACTGCCTTAGGGGCTTCTTTTTTACTTCCATCAAAACCGGATACACCGCCTACGGTAGTATATTTCATTACATATTTCTTGTCCGGGAAAATACGTTGGTAGGCACTTTGGCACATTAGGGTTGCCTCGTGAAAGCCACAAAGGATCAATTTTAGTTTTCCGGGATACGTATTTACGTCCCCAATGGCATAAATACCTGGAATGTTGGTCTGGTAATCGAAAGTATCCACTTTTATGGCATTCTTTTCAATTTCCAATCCCCAATCCGCAATAGGTCCCAGCTTGGGCGACAGCCCGAACAAGGGGATGAAATGGTCTATTTCTTTGATGATTTCTTCATCCTCATCGCCGGATTTGTTGATTACTACGGCCTCTAATTTCCCCGATCCTTTTAAGCCAACTACTTCTGCGGGGGTAATAAGATTTATTTTTCCAAGGTTTTTTAAGGACTGTACCTTCTCTACGGAATCCAAAGCACCTCTAAACTCATTTCTTCTATGTACCAAAGTTACTTCCGAAGCAACATCGGCCAAGAAGATACTCCAGTCCAGGGCGGAATCACCACCACCGGCAATCAACACTTTTTTATTGCGATATATTTCTGGGTCCTTTATAAAATAGGCCACACCCTTGTCTTCATAATCCTTAATTCTATCTATTAAGGGTTTTCTAGGTTCAAAACTACCAAGGCCACCGGCAATTGCCACAATTGGGGCATTGTGTTTGGTACCCTTGTTGGTAGTTACCAAAAAGGTGCCATCTTCCAATTTTTCGATAGTATTGGCCCGTTCCCCCAAAGTAAATCCGGGTTGGAAGGCTTTTATTTGTTCCATAAGGTTATTTACCAGATCACCTGCCAATACTTCAGGGAATCCTGGTATATCGTAAATAGGCTTCTTAGGATAAATTTCGGAACACTGCCCACCTGCTTGTGGTAATGCGTCTATTAAATGGCATTTAAGCTGTAACAGGCCTGCTTCAAAAACTGCAAAAAGTCCTGTTGGGCCTGCACCTATAATCAGAATATCGGTTTTAATCATGGAAAAAAGAACTTAAAATAGCTACAAAGCTAAAAAAGGAATTGAAAATAGATTATGATAAAAGTCAGCTTATTGGACCACATTTATGACCTCCTGTATTTGCGGGGCATATTTTTTTATGGTCATTTCCACGCCACTTTTTAGGGTCATTTGGTTTACCGAACAGCCTACACAGGCCCCTTCCAATTTAACCTTAACCGAATTATCATTGTCTATGGAAATTAGGGAAATATCCCCTCCATCACTTTGCAAAAAAGGACGGATTTCCTCCAAAGCCTTTTCAACGTTGTTTTTAAGTTCAATCGATGTCATAATTACTTCTTTTTAACAGCCGAACAACCTGCCATTGTAGTTATTTTAATAGCCTCCGTTGGAGGTAAACTTTTGTTTCTATCCACCACTTCCTGAACTACATTTTTTGTAATTTCCTCAAAAGCTGTTTCAATTGCAGTTGCCGTTTGTAGTGCCGCTGGCCTTCCTACATCACCGGCTTCCCTAATACTTTGGATTAGAGGTATCTCCCCTAAAAAAGGAACATTTAAATCCTCTGACAAATGCTTGGCTCCTTCTTTTCCAAAAATATAATATTTGTTATTGGGCAATTCCTCTGGTGTAAAATACGCCATATTTTCTATGATTCCCAACACGGGTACATTTATGGAATCTTGTTGGAACATGGCCACTCCCTTTCGGGCATCGGCCAAGGCCACTTCCTGCGGGGTGCTTACTACCACTGCCCCTGTAATTGGTAAGGATTGCATAATGCTTAAATGTATATCCCCCGTTCCTGGAGGAAGATCCAGCAACATAAAATCCAACTCACCCCAATGGGCGTCAAAAATCATTTGATTGAGCGCTTTGGCAGCCATGGGGCCTCTCCAAATTACCGCCTGATTGGGTTGGGTAAAAAATCCAATGGACAAGAGTTTTACGCCATAATTTTCTACGGGCTTCATTTTGGATTTCCCTTCAATATTTACGGCCAAAGGTTTTTCCTGGGCAACATCGAACATGATGGGCATGGAAGGACCATAAATGTCTGCGTCCAATAGGCCCACTTTAAACCCCATTTTAGCTAAGGTGACGGCCAAATTTGCCGTAACCGTGGATTTTCCTACCCCTCCTTTTCCAGAAGCGACCGCAATAATATTTTTAATCCCTGGGATGGGTTTTCCTTTTATCTCATTAACCTTGGGCTTGGCAGCGGGGGCATCCACTTTTACGTTCACGGTAATCTTGGCCTTGTTGTAGACCTTCTCGTGTATCACCTTCAAAATTTCAACTTCGGTTTTCTTTCTCGCCTGTAAACTTGGGTTGGAAATGGTAATATCAACAACTACCTCGTCCCCAAAAACCATAATATTTTTAACCGCGCCACTTTCCACCATATTCTGTCCTTCTCCTGGGACAGTGATGTTTTCAAGGGCTTTAAGTATGTCTTTCTTGTCTAATTTCATCCTAAATCATTCTTATTCAGTCATTATTAAAACTGATTCTAAATTACAAAGATAGGGCTTAGGAGCGAGATTAGGAAGGAAGGTAATTGAAAAGTAAAATAAGGCAATAAGTATCCTTTATACGTTGCGATTTATCCAATATTATCGGCAATTGTAATCAAGAAAATTACTTCAATTCTTGCCAGGGATCCCAAAAGAGATTTTCAAAATCCACGATTTGATTATCCACCACTTCTATTCCCTCATTTTCCAATAACTGCTGCATTAAATTAGTGCCTTCAAAATGATGTTTTCCTGTTAACAGCCCTTTTCTGTTAACTACCCTATGAGCGGGAATATCTCCAATTTTGTGGGCGCCGTTCATGGCCCATCCCACCATTCTAGCGCTTCTGGCGGTACCTAGATATTTGGCAATGGCACCATATGAGGTAACCCGTCCATATGGTATTTGCCTGGCCACTGCATATACTTTTTCAAAAAAGTTTTCATTTTCGGGTTTCATCAGGTATAAAAAATACGTATTAAGGTAATCACCAATAGCAGCATCATTAAGGCACTTAAGATATAATTGGAATTTTTTGAAAACCCGTTGTTCTTGGTTTCCAATTTGGTAAAATAGACCGTGTACAAATAGAGTACTGTAAAAGTGCCGCATCCGGCAGCTAGAATAAAGGTGGCTATATCGCGGAATTGAAATTTTATCCAGCCGGAGGCGTTCCACATGGCATTCAAGCCACTGTAATAGGGAATGGTCAGTAAATTTACCGCCGCCAACAATACTCCTTTAAAGAAACTATTTCTCTTGCTTACCTTAACTATTTTGGGTCGATTAAGTTTATTTTTCTTGCCCTTTAGAAAGAAATAGATGGTAAAAAAAGCAAAGACAATAAGAGCAATTTTTAAAAGAAGGTCTATAATCTCCGGATGTTTGAATAGAAATTTGGAAATCAACACTGAAATATAGGCCTGGATAATGATCATGGTAGACACCCCCAGACTAAAAATAATACCATTGGTCTTACCCTTTTCCACACTAATTTTTGCAGCATTCATGTTCAATAGCCCTGGTGGAACAGTGGCCATGAAGGCAGCTGAAAATGTGGCAAAAAAAAGGATTAGCAAATGTTCCATGGTTTAACTAATTCTAAACTTGATATAGGTGATCGGTTTTCCTTTTTCAAGATACTGTTTTTCGTAGAAAGTCTGTATTTCCAAAACCTCTTTTGGGCTACCTTCGTTTTTATATACATCATGATTGGCATAGAGTACTTCCAATCCTTTTCCGTGTAAAAGGCCCAAGGTGTAGCCGTGCATAAATTCGCTATCGGTTTTTAGATTGACTACACCATCTTCCTTAAGAATCAATTTGTATTTCTCCAAAAAAGCCTCATTGGTAAGTCGGTGCTTGGTGCGCTTATATTTAATTTGGGGGTCTGGAAAGGTAATCCAGATCTCGGAAACTTCATTGGCGGCAAAAAGTCCGTCAATTAATTCTATTTGGGTTCTTAAAAAGGCAGCATTGGATACATTCTCTTCTATGGCCGTTTTGGCACCACGCCAAAAGCGGGCTCCCTTGATATCTATTCCAATGAAGTTTTTATTTTTATTTTGCTTGGCCATCCCAATGGTGTATTCACCTTTACCACAGCCCAACTCCAAAACTATAGGGTTGTCATTGCCAAAAAATTCATTCCATTTACCTTTTAAGGAGAAAGTGCCATTAGTAATTTCCTCCCTGTTGGGTTGAACTACATTCTTAAAGGTTTCATTCTCTTTGAATCGCTTCAGCTTATTCTTACTTCCCACCGGTACTATTTATTTAAATATTTGGCAAAGCTAATGAAATCTAAGTTTGTTTCTAATATGGAATGTCTATCATCAGGAATTGTTGTTATCTGGTATTTGGATTTTTTTAAATCAAATCGGGATATGCGCCTAGATACCCTAGATAAATACTAACTTAAAAAAATATTTTGTAATAAATATGTGATACTTTTTTGGGATTTTTGAAGGTGTTAGGGAAACTTAAACTGTTAAGCACTATTAAAGTGCCTGAATTGCAGGTTTTTTGAAATTAAATAAATCTTAGTTGCAATTTGCAGATCGGGTATTAAATAGACCGTATTTTTTTTGGCCCCATGTAATGGTTTTGAAATTGGCCGACCTATTATAAGAACTAAACATAACATAGTATAGAAATGAAAAACATTCAAAATAAATGGCCCTTAATGGTTGCTTTCTTTGTTTTTACAATGGGTATTTCCCAAGATTTTGACCAGGATACGGATAGTAATATTCAACAGTACACTCCCTCTAAATTAATGGGTAAAGGGCAATGGGATTTAAAATGGTTTAATAATCTTTATACGGAAACGAAAAGTACTTTTTCCAGTGGTAAGGAGGCCCGAAAAACATTTTTCACTTCTACTATTGAGGTATATACGGGCACGGGTGAAAATAATAGATGGAATCTTGGTGCTATTATAGAGCTAAGGTCCAATGTTGTTGGTGGAAGAGATGCCTTGGATGTTTTTAAGTTCGATGGAGAAAATACTACGGCCAGGTCTGGGATAACTTCTATAGCTCCTTCCGTAAAATTTGTACCTATTGAAGCGCTGAGTAATTTTTCAATTCAGAGTTCCTTTTTTATTCCACTTGTGGATAATGAAACCGAAAATGGGGTGTTTTTGGATCAAAAAGGTTACATATGGCAAAACCGATTTTTTTATGACCTTACTTTTTCCAATAGGAAATGGCAATTGTTTACTGAACTAAATTCTGAATTAAGTTTCGGAAAAGCTGGTGAAAGCTTTGCTAATAACAGCTTAAACTTGTCTCCGGGGATATTTTTAAGTTATTTTCCAAGTTCTAAATTTACCATTTTGGCTCTGGCACAACACTCCCAAAGATTGGATTTAGGGAATAATTTTGCTCAAAACTATACGGCCTTGGGAGGTGGTGTAAAATATCAGTTAACAAATGCTTTAAATATAGAAGCTTTATACACCAATTTTGTACGAGGTGAAAACACAGGTTTGGGACAAACATTTAACTTAGGCTTACGGGCTATTTTTTAAAATGACCAATAAATAGCCTAATTTAGAGTTCAAATTCTTTATTGATGCGAAATCTGGGCCTACTTATCTTAATTTTTTTACAGCTTGGTTGTAGCGGTCAGGCCGTTGAGAAATTTAATGGAGTAAGTTTCGTGGCCTCTAGGGATAAGGTTTCACAAGAACATGTTGATGCCGTGAGGAATGTCAATGCCAAGTGTGCTGCAGTTATGCCTTTTGGATTTATAAGGGATGCAGATTCACCGGAAATTATTTTCGACACCTCAAGACAATGGTTCGGGGAAACAAGGACTGGGGCCAGACAATATATAGACATCTTGCACCAGAATGGCTTAAAGGTAATGTTGAAGCCCCAAATATGGATTTCCAGGGGTGAATTTACAGGTAACTTAACCATGAATTCTGAGGAAAATTGGAAGGCCTTGGAGAATTCTTATACCAACTTTATTGTGACTTATGCTACTTTGGCGCAGGAAACCCAAGCCGACGCATTTTGTATAGGAACCGAGTTGGAGCAATTTGTTAATCATAGACCGGAGTATTGGGTAGGACTTATCAAAAAAATCAGGAGTGTTTATAAGGGGAAACTTACCTATGCTGCCAATTGGGACGAATATGGAAGGACGCCTTTTTGGGATGATCTGGATTTAATAGGGATAGATGCCTACTTTCCGCTGAGTGATGAGAGGACCCCTACTGTGGAACAATTAAGGAGGGGGTGGCAGCCTCATAAAGAAAAAATAAGGTCGTTGGCCTTGATGAAAAACAAACCAATTATTTTCACGGAATACGGATATAGAAGTAATAATTACACGGCAAAGAAACCTTGGTTGGTGGATCATAGTCAGGACGATGTAAATCTTGAGGCCCAGGCAAATGCTACCAAAGCTATTTTTGAAGAATTTTGGAAGGAGGAGTGGTTTGCCGGAGGATTTGTGTGGAAATGGTTTATTGATCATGAAAAGGCGGGTGGGATAAACGATAATAGGTTTACCCCACAAAATAAGCCGGCCCAAGAGGTGATAAAGAGTTTCTATAAGATGTATTAGGGTTTACTTTCAGGTTTCCGAATCATTGAACTTGGTCCTTTTGGTTTTTGGAGCCTTTTCATATTTAATTCATGATTACTCTTCCCATATAATTGCACATTGATAATGAAAATTGGTTTAAGTGTATTATTGTTTTTTTTATTTTTAGCAGGATACACCCAGCAACCTACGGTTACTGCCGTGAACATTAATGGGGCCACTAGGACTAGTGTTTCTTTTTTAGAAAATCTTATAAAGGTGAAGTCGGGCAGTTTATTGGATTCTGTGGCTTTGAAAGAAGACGTTCAACGCTTAAAACAATTGCCTTCCATTGCCAATGCTATTTTTAGTGTGGAAACCGATTCGGATGACCAGAAATTTGTTATTTATACGGTTGAAGAACATTTTACTTTAATTCCTTTCGCCAATCTTTATACTTCGACCAACGACGAATTTGCATTTAAAATAGGGTTGCAAGAGTACAATCTTTTTGGCAGAAACATGATATTGGGTGGATTTTATCAAAGGGATATCTTTAATTCTTATGGAATAAACTTGAGGGTGCCTTATATTATTAGGGGCAACTTTGGATTTGCACTTAGTTACAATAATATTACAACCCAAGAACCAGTTTTTATTAACAATAATACAGCGGATTACAGATATAACAACAAGGCTTTTGAAATTTTGGGTTTGTACAACATCAACAACAAGAACAGGATCGACTTTGGAATTAATTTGTTTACAGAAGATTACAGTTATCTGACTGGTGCTACCAGCCCAAATGTCCCCCAAGAATTACAAGTGGACAAATATTTGTATAAGGCTATCTACTATTACGAGAATATAAAATATGATTATCATTATCGTTCAGGTTTTGGCAGCACTTTAAATTTTCAATATGTCAAAAGTCCCAATGAAAATTTACCTGAATTCTTAATTGGGATCAATGACTTTGTCTATTTTAAAAGGATAGGATATCGAGGAAATTGGGCTAATCGCTTGCGTTTGGGCATTGCCAGCAATATTGATACACCTTTTGCTCCTTTTTCGGTAGATAACAATATTAATATACGGGGTGTGGGAAATAAAATAGACAGGGGTACGGCCACCTTAGTGTTTAATACGGAATATAGATATAGTTTTATAGACAAGGATTGGTTTGTATTACAGGGCAATTTTTTTGTCGATTCAGGAACATGGCGTAACCCTGGGGGAGATTTTAGTGATTTTATGGATAGTGAAAATCTAAGGATTTATCCAGGCATTGGTTTCAGATTTATACATAAGCGCATATTTAACGCTATTTTCAGAATAGATTATGGTTATGGGGTCACAAAAAATGCCTCACAAGGGATTGTTTTTGGAATTGGGCAGTATTTTTGATAATATTTGTGTAAAATTAGTATCATGTTGGTCATGAAACCATTTGTCGTATTTTGCATAGTTGCCCTTTTTTCCCTTCCGGTTTTCTCCCAAACTTCGGTTAAAACCGTAATTGCGGAAAAGGGAGATGGTATTTATTCCATTCTTAGGAAGCAAGGGATGAATCCGGTTAGGCACTACGGACATTTTGTTGATCTTAACCAAGATAATTTACGGGATAGCATGCATCTTTATGAGGGACGGGAATACATTATACCTCCCGTGCCAGTAGATACTGTTTCCATAGAGGAATCCGTTGTAAAAAAGACTACCGAAATTAAGGCAGTATCCAATATCCTCAACGATGATATTTTTGGTAAGGATTACGCTACCACTGAAATAAAAAGTAATAAGTTGCAAGGGGCCATTTATTATTTAATATCAGGTCACGGCGGGCCGGATCCCGGTGCTATAGAAAAATATGAAGGCAAAATTATAGCTGAGGACGAGTATGCCTACGATATTACGTTGCGATTGGCAAAGGAGCTTATATCCCATGGGGCCAAGACCTACATTATTATCAGGGATTCCAATGATGGTATAAGGGATCAGCGTGTTCTGGAAATAGATAGGGACGAGGTGGCCTATCCCAATGAGGAAATCCCTTTGAACCAATTAATGCGTTTAAAGCAGCGTGTTGATATAGTGAACAAACTCTATTTGGAAAATTCGGGAAAATATCAGCGGTTAATAGTGACCCATGTAGATAGCCGCAGCAGGGGCCAGAATATAGACGTGTTTTTCTATCATCATGAGAAAAGTAAGAATGGAAAGCGTTTGGCGGAAAGTATCCATGAGACCTTTTTGAAAAAATACCAGTTGTACCAGCCTAACAGAAATTATGAAGGTACCTTCGCAGATAGAAGTGGACTGTATTTGGTTAAAAATACCTTGCCTGCCATGGCCTATATAGAGATTGGGAATATTAAAAACAAAAAGGACCAAAAGCGTATCCTGGACCCTGACAATAGGCAAGCTCTTGCCAAATGGATTTCAGAAGGGGTGTTGTTGGATTTTGACAACAGAAATTAGGGATATTTAAGGGGCGATATTTTTCTTGTAATAGCGGTACAATTGGTCGGGGCCAAAACCCAATAAATTCTTCAAATGAATTATTCCAAAGTGATATTGAAGTTTATAAGAACCATATTGTTCATATTTTCTTGCGGAGGTTAAAACGCTATGTGGCAGAACTGTAAAATTTGATATTTTGTAAAGGCGGCCAATAAATTCTGAGTCTTCGTAAATAATATAATTTTCATTAAAGCCGCCCGATTTTTGGAATAGGTCCTTAACAATAAACAGCGATTGATCGCCGCCCCTACATAACTTGTGGTTAATTCTGCTGAACCAGGCGAAGAATCGTAAAAACTTTTTGGAGGTATCGAACTTCATTCTAAAGCAGCCCGAAGATATATTGTGGTGTATGGCATTTAGAATATAAAGGTCAAAGTCTTTTGGCGGATAGGTGTCGGCGTGCAAAAAGTAAAGGACGTGGCCCGTGGCCAATTCCGCGCCTTTGTTCATTTGTTTGGCACGCCCCATTTCTGAGGTGATGATCCTTGCTCCCAAAGCTTTTGCCAAGCTTGGGGTGCCATCCGTACTGCCACCATCCACAACAATTATTTCCTTGATATTCTCGGGGTTGCTGTTCGCTTTTAAATGCTGCAACAAATTACCAATATGGGCGGCCTCATTGAGGGTTGGGATTATTATGCTAAGAGTTGTTGAATTACTCAATTTCATTTAATCCCCAATTATAGTTCAAATAACTTATTTTGGTATTGGAAGTCAATTTTTGATAGGCATACTTGTTAAGGTAATCTATCAAGGAACCATTTTTAGTAAAATCTTTTTTGTACCAGTTGAAAATTTCGGATAGGGAAGCTTTTTCCTTTGATAGCAAGTTTCTTTTGGGGTCATTAATGAAATCTATAGCCGTTTGTTCCAGCATTTTTTCAAGATTGGCAGAAGTAAAAGCTGTGTTCAATAATTTTGGACAGGAATAAGAGGCGCAGTTAATGGCAAAATGAATTCGCGGTTCATCCATTTTACGCAGTATTTTGTGTTCCAGATCGCCCAAAGAAATTTTTTCACCTCCCATTTGCACAATATTTTTCCCCCATGGATTTTTGATGTCCTTGATACTTTTGGTAGGATAATTGTCCAAAATAAGTTTTACGGTAGCGGCATTGTAAAGGTTTATATAATAAGCAAGTCTTTCGGGTTTGGGAGACTTATCCATTGGGCGGTTCTTTGCCAAATAATCCAAGTAATTCTTTAGTGCTTTGATATCCTCGGAAAAGCCTTTATAGTTGACATTTCCTGTATCGTCTACGTGCTTTTTGAGTAAAATGTCCCATTTGGAATGATCTAATTGAAATTCAGTTTCAGGAGCATCATTTAACGTATACCTTGGGGTAGGGGCAATACTATGAACACTGCCAATTAATAGTAGAATCAGTAATATGGATAATTTAAGGCGCATAGTAATATTATTTACCTCTTATTAGTGTAGCCAACTCCTTAAACCTTACATCGAATTGATTATTAACAGCAACCTCCGCCATTATAATGCCAAGTACTATCGCTTATATGAATTTCAGAATTACTTTTTTGTAGTGCCGATGCTGTTTTGTCACAAACTGCCAATGGCTGGTTCTGCATTAGAACATGGCCGTTTTTATCGTCAAAATATTCTTCATTACCGTAATAAATGGCTGTTTTTCCAGTAAAAATGCAAGGGCCGTCCTTGGGCATAGGGTCTTTGATGGCAGCAATTTCAATAGATTCAATAAAGATTAAATCATCTGTCGGATAGTGATTGGGAGAAAGAACACGGTAGGATTTTCGAGCTCTAATTTCTATGGTACCAAAACCTGCATCCGTCAAAACCTTCACATAATCTTTAATTGGGATACTGCCACTTAAACAAAGGGCTCTAAGTCGATCATCGTTACGCAATGTTTCGTTCATAGGCTGTTCGCAGGTAGGGTCGCTCATAACCAATCGGCCATGGGGTTTTAATACACGATACATTTCCGAAACGGCCTTCTTCAAGTCTTCTGTCTTAAAGATGTTAAATAGGCAGTTCTGTGCTGCAACATCTATACTTTCATCCTCAATGGGTAGGTGTAGGGCATCCCCTTTCACAAGGTTTACGAACTCGCTCTTAAACCAAGGGTTTTCCTGTTCCGCTATTTTAAAGTTTTCTTTGGAGGCTTCCAGCATTTCATCCACAACATCAACCCCGGTTACCCCGCCCGTTTGTCTGGAAAAATATGAAAACTGCAATAGCTCCATTCCGCCCCCGACACCTACATATAGCACCTTTGGGTTATTGACCAAATCCTGGGCAGAAACCGTACTTCCACAACCGTAGTTCATCTCCTGCATAATTTTTGGGACGGATAATCCAGGGAACTGCCAAATAGGATTCGTGGTGCAGCACAGTCCAACATCCGGGGTCAATGCGGCATTCTTATATAACTCATTTGTTGCTTCTAAATAACTCATGTCTTTATGCTTAAAAGTTAGTCATCGGGTTTGTAATATCCTTTCCTCACTAATCACTAATCACTAATCACTAATAGTAATTATATTCCCTTGATCAATTCCCTAAATAATTTTATCATTTTTGGTTCCGTTTTCCCTGCAATTGCAATTATTTCGGAAATGTTGACGGGTTTTAGATTGTCAGGGTCGCATTCGTCCGTTAGTACAGATACGGCCACTACCGGCAATTTCAGGTGATTGGCAACGATTACCTCTGGCACGGTGCTCATTCCTACTGCATCGGCACCGATAATTTTCAGCATTCGGTATTCCGCCTTGGTTTCCAGTTGTGGCCCTACCACGGAGGCGTAAACCCCCTTCTGAAGGGTAATGTTTTCCTTTTTGGCTATTTTTTCCAAACTTTTGCGCATTGGAATGTCATATGGTTCGCTCATATCAGTAAAGCGATCTCCAAATTCACTAACGTTTTTAAATGCTAGGGGAGACCCGCCTTGAAGGTTAATATGGTCCTCGATAAGCATGAGGTCACCTTTTTTAAAATCGGGGTTAATGGCCCCTGCAGCATTGGAGATAAATAGTTTTTTTATTCCAAGCATTTGCATTACCCGAATAGGGTAGGTAACGTCCAAAAGATCATATCCTTCGTAAAAGTGAAACCTGCCCTGCATGACGACTACTTTTTTGCCTTCCAAGACTCCATAGATCAATTTACCGGAGTGGAATTCTACGGTAGCCAAAGGAAAATAGGGAATATGATTGTAATGTGCCTCTATCGGATTTTCAATTTCATCTGCCAGTTTGCCCAAACCTGTTCCTAGTACAATGCCAATTTCAGGGGCTTCAAAGCCCTTTCCTATTAGATAATCAGTAGATTCCTTCAGTAATTTACCTGTCATATAATTTCAATTTTTTAAAAAGGTTCGGAAGATTTCAATATCCTTGATATCTTCAAAATAGTCAATATCATTTTTAGGAGCCAACAGGTCGTAGTTTTTACCTTTTAAATCCTGTATGGTATCCTCCAATACAGTGTCAGTACCCCAAGTTTTATTTTTAAAAAGAGCGGGGTTCAAGACTTTCATCCCCAGCAAATAATAGCCGCCATCAATGGCCGGACCTATTACGTAATCATGATGATCCAAGATTTGAAAAGCTTCCAACAAATCATTTTCGTTTAAATCGTACATGTCACTGCCAATAATAATAATTTTTTCATGGCCTGCATTAAATCCGTCAATAAAGGCATTGGACATGCGCTCACCTAAATCATTACCGGATTGCACTTTTTTTTCATAAACGGATTTATCCCAAATATCATTTTCCCAAATATCATCGGAATAGTACACCCACTTCCCAATTTTTAGACCCTTTGTAATATTCTTGGTATGGTCAAGTAAAAATTTATATATGTTAAGGGCACTCTCGTCGCCCACAGTTGCTGCCAACCTCGTTTTGCATTTGCCAAGTTCCGGGTTACGTGTAAATATGATAAGTAGGTCTTTGGGGTGGTTCATATTGACTGTTGAATATCTTTTTAATTTATTGGACTTGGTCTTAATGGTCGTTATAGCTTTGTATTCATTACTGAATTGCAGGCTGGAAATTGAGATTTTGATAAGACGCCATCTGTTTGTCCCGCCCATTAAGGCAGCTTTATGCCTTTTGGCAAAGTAAGTATTTAGTTGTTGTGTTTTCTTTGTCCATATACTTTAGTGGCATTGTTCAACATTTTACCCCAGTGCTTGTTATAGGCATGCACCCTATCCGTTTCTTGTCC
Organism: Arenibacter algicola; assembly: GCF_018860365.1. Classification (GTDB taxonomy): domain Bacteria; phylum Bacteroidota; class Bacteroidia; order Flavobacteriales; family Flavobacteriaceae; genus Arenibacter; species Arenibacter algicola_B. Next base: position 201,304 of record NZ_JAHKPO010000024.1, on the reverse strand, counting down.
AATGGAATCATATACTGGAAAATCCTTGTTTTTCCATTCAAAAATACCCCCGTATAAATTGTAAACCTCCATATAGCCCTTTTTTAAAAGCTTTTCTCCCACATCTTCAGAACGCACCCCAATGGAACAATAGACAACAATGGGGGTGTTTTTATCGGGAATGCTGTCGGAAACCATATCTATATCAAATTCTTTGTCACCGACCCATACGGCATTTTTAAGATGACTCACCTCAAATTCCTCCTTTTTCCTGGTATCAAGGAGTAAGAACTCGTTATTCTGCGTTAATTCGTCCACCTTTATATAAGGCACACTGTTGTTGTTGAAGTTCCTTAATGCCTTGTCTATCTTACTTTGACCGTGCAGTCCGTAAAGGCAAAAAAGGCTTATGATTATATGGAACAGATATTTCATAGGAAGATGTACATCGTAGGGCAAAGATAGTATATTGGTAATATAACCTGATGGGACAACCAATGGCTGCAAATTAATTTTATTTAAGACCGAAGGGATCTCCATTATTAAAATTTGATTTTTTAATTTCACGGTTCCGTAATTGCGCAATTTGTTTTCTTTTAATCTTTGAAGATATTTTTTTGGCAATCACCTTGATAATCTGCCTTTGCTATTGATAAAGCTCATTTTAATATTATTATATGCCCGATAAAAAGAAAAAGAATCATGACTTTAGTTCCAACCTCTATTCCTATTGGAAAAAATCCCGGAGGTTTAGGGTTGGGATTTTTGCTGACATACATGATGCCCTGTTTATAATAGCGGGAATTTTTTCTGCTGCCTTTGGTCTGGAGAGTTTTCTATTGCCCAACAGCTTTATTGATGGTGGGGCAACGGGAATCTCACTCTTGATCTCGGAAATCTCGTCTATGCCCTTATATATATTGATTATTCTTGTTAATATTCCATTTATATTTCTTGGTTATAAAGTGATAGGCAAACAATTTGCCATCAAGGCCTCTTTGGCAATTATTGGCTTGGCCATAGTTTTGGCCACGGTACACTTTCCTGAAGTAACAGAGGACAAACTCCTGGTAGCCGTTTTTGGAGGTTTCTTCCTAGGTGCCGGAATTGGTCTTTCCATTAGGGGAGGTGGTGTCTTGGATGGCACCGAGGTTCTCGCCATTTATCTGAGCAGGAAATTAAGGACCAAAATTGGGGATAATATTATAGTGATAAACATAATAATATTCTTGGCAGCGGCCTACTTCCTTTCTTTGGAAACCGCACTTTATTCAATGTTGACCTATTTATCGGCTTCGAAAACTTTGGATTTTGTGGTGGATGGGATCGAGGAGTACACTGGGGTTACCATTATATCTGCCCGAAGTGAGGAGATCAGACTTATGATTACGGAAAAATTAGGTAGAGGCCTTACCATTTATAAGGGTCATGGCGGATATGGAAAAAGCGGCGTACATAATGAGTACGACATTATTTATGCGGTAATTACCAGATTGGAGATTAGTAAATTAAATACTGAACTGGAAAAAATAGACCCCAATGCCTTTGTTGTAATGAACAGCATAAATGACACTAAAGGGGGCATGATTAAAAAGCGGGCCCTGAACCATTAAAACTCCAATTGTTTAACAGATATGTAAGTATTGTGGAAGTATTGCTACCAATGTAACTATTGTTACCCATTGTTGGATTAAGAAGGACTAATTTTGGGTGTAAATAGTAGTACATTTTTATGGAACAAGCAGTACAGAATACTAAACAGGAATTGGTACGGGATGGTTTAAAGTCGTCTATGGGTTATGTGGATTACAGGTTAATGGTTTCCAATTTGGCTTTAGAGGGAAAATCCACGGGATCAATAGAAAGTCAGGAATTGAGTGATTATACACGTCTGAACGATCAGAGGATGAAACGTTTGGACAAGACTATTAAGATCGATGCTGATTCCGAAGCCAAAATTAAGGGAGTGGATAAAAAAACTACCTGGTTGGTGCTTACTGAAAGTTGGTGTGGCGATGCCGCCCAAACGCTTCCTGTAATGAATAAGATTGCGGATTTAAATGAGAATATTTCCTTAAGACTTGTATTGAGAGATGAAAACTTAGAGTTGATGGAGCAGTTTTTGTCCAATGGGGCTATGGCTATTCCTAAGCTGATTTCCATTGATGATACTACGGGCAAGGTAATTGGGGAATGGGGTTCCCGGCCCTCTATTGCTGCCAAAATGGTGCAGGATTACAAAAGCAAATATGGGAAGTTGACGCCAGAATTTAAACAGGATCTACAACTCTGGTATAATAAAGATAAGGGACAAAATACGGTGGCAGACCTATTATCTTTGCTTTTCTTGGAATAGATAGGTAATGGTGCCCATTTGTTCAGCCTTTTCTCCGGTATTGAATTTGGATTTTAAGGCATATTCAATAGCGTTATCCACTAGACAACCATTGAGGGTGCTGGAACTTTTTTTGTTAACATCGGCCTCTATGACCTTTCCTAAGGGGTCAACCTTAATGTTAATGACCACTTTGCCCCCTTCTATGCAGGTATAAATGGGTATGGGAAGGCTGGTATGCCTTCTGTCTACCAAGGAGTAGGAGATAGAAGTCCTTCTTTTGGCCAAATTGTTGGTCATTACTTCTTTACTAGCTTCCTTTTCTCCCAATAGTTCTTGTTTTTCCCTTCTTCTCTTTGCCAATTCTTTTACTCTTGCGGCGTATTCGGAGTCGGAGCTAAGATAGTCCGTGGGGTCGTCACTATCGGAGGACAGCTCCTGTTCTTCCAAAATTTCCTCTAATGTTTTGAGTGGCTCAGGATTGCCAAAACTTGGTTTATTGGCCTCATTATAGGCCATATGACTTTTAACGGGATCGGCCTTGGCCATTTCCTCCATTTCTTTTAATTCTTCCTCGATTTGCTTTTCCAAATCCTCCTCTTCCAACAAACTTAATTCAATAACATACTCTTCCTTTTCTTCCTGCCCAAGGTGGATGTTGTATAAACCTAGCACCACCAAGGCCATGGAAAAGAATGTTATTAAGAAAGAAAGCTGTTTACGGTTTAAATTCATAGTGATATAACCACGTTTTATCAAAAATATTTCAAATTATCGACGAACGGTTAGGTTACCACTTTTATTATCGAAGTTTAACTGTCGATTTGCAGTAAGTTACCAAATTCCTCGGGGGTTATGGCCTTATTTACGTTGTAATCACCTATTTTGGTTCTTTTCAACGAGGATAAATGCGCGCCGGATTGCAGCGCTTTTCCAAAATCATGGGCCAAAGACCTAATATAGGTGCCTTTGCTGCAGACCACCCTAAAGTGGACCATTGGCAGTTCTATAGAGGTAATTTCAAATTCTGTGATAGTGACCCCTCTTTTTTTAATCTCTACTTCCTTGCCTTCCCTTGCGTATTCATAAAGTCTTTTGCCATCTTTTTTTAGAGCTGAGAAAACTGGTGGAATTTGTTCTATATCTCCAATAAATTGGGCAGTGGTACTGTGTATCAGTTCATTGGTAATATGATCTGTGGGGAAGTTTTCGTTTATTTCCGTTTCCAGATCATAGGAAGGGGTTGTGCCACCTAGGGTTATAGTGCCCGTGTATTCTTTTTCTTGACCCTGTAGTTCGTTTATGGTTTTGGTGGCTTTTCCTGTACAGATAAGTAATAATCCTGTCGCCAGCGGGTCAAGGGTCCCGGCGTGGCCTATCTTGATTTTTTTTAGTTGAAATTTCTTTCTAATTTTCCATTTTAAGGAATTAACTGCCTGAAAGGATGACCAACCAAGCGGTTTGTCTATTAGTAAAACCTGTCCGTCTAAAAAGTCTTCCTTTGTCATTAGATTACCGTTAGCGGACTTATAAAATAATGTATGATAATGATTGCGAAACCTACTACTATTCTGTAGTAGCCAAAAACCTTAAAACCGTGTTTGCTTAAATATCCAATAAAGGTCTTAATTGCGAAAAGGGCCACTACAAAACCAACTACGTTACCTATAATCAATAAATTTATTTGTTCGGAGGTAAGGGTAAATCCGGCATTGTAATAATCATAACTCTTTTTAAGGGTAGCCCCGAGCATGGTAGGCAAGGCCAGAAAGAATGAAAATTCTGCCGCCGCTGTCCTGGATAATTTCTGGGTCATACCTCCAACAATACTGGCACCGCTTCTAGATACTCCAGGAATCATTGCCAAACACTGGAAGAGTCCAATCTTGAACGCTGTAGCATAGGAAATATCGGTGTTTTCTGAATTTCCGAACCAGTCATCCACCTTTAATAGAATGAATCCTCCTATAACCAAGGAAATGGCAACTACCAGCGGACTTTCCAGTAAGGCGTCTATGAAATCACTTAAAAGTAGGCCAAAGACCACCGCTGGAATAAAAGCGACCAAAAGTTTATAATAAAAATCGATACTTTGGAAGAATCGCTTAAAGTATAGTACCACGACCGAAAGGATGGTACCTAATTGTATGACGATAGTAAACAATTTGGTGAAATCTTCCTGGGCAATACCAAAAAAGGAAGATGTAATAATCATGTGTCCAGTTGAAGAAACCGGTAAATACTCGGTTATACCTTCAATAATGGCAAGAATAATAGCCTCAAATATGTCCAAAATTTATTTCTTCTTATGCGGATTCAACAGAATGGCGTAAACTTCTATCCCAAGGCCAATCAATACCAATGTTGGGGCCAAGCGTATTCTTCTGAAATTATAAATTTCAGGATTAAAGACATTGGGATCGTCACTTCCTCCACCGCTCATAAGGATAAATCCTAGGCTTATTAAGGCCAAACCAACAAACATAAAAAGGTAATTTTTTTTCTGAAAAATAAATTCCTGTCTAGGCTTTTGTGGTTGATTATTGTTTTGTTTTTTACTCATGCCGCAAAGTTAATAATATAAATCGTCTGTTCTAAGGTTTAAGAAACGTTGTGTTGCAAAAAATGTACTTATAAAGGAAATCAAGACCCCTAAAAAGAAGACACTTGCAAAAAGAAATATGAGAATTGTAGGGTCCTGAAAAAGGTTGAGTTCCGGAAAATTTATATTTACATAGTATATTACAAAGCCTAGAGCAATTAAGGCTATAACCGCTCCAAGGACCCCCAATTTAATGTTGGTCCAAATAAAGGGTCTGCGGATAAAAGTTTTAGTGGCTCCAACCATCTGCATGGTTTTTATAATAAAGCGCTTGGAGTAAATGGATAGTCGGATGGAACTATTTATCAAAAGCACAGCGATAAAGGTGAAAATACCACTCGCGACCAGAATCCAGAAACTTATTTTTTTTACGTTATCGTTTAAAAGTGTAATCAAGGGTTTGTCGTAGCTCACTTCTTCAATATAGTCCCGACTTGAAATTTCCTCTGCTATTTCAGCAATCTTCTCTGTAGAAACATAATCGGCCTTAAGTTGCACGTCTATGGAATTCTTAAGGGGATTATATCCCAAGAAATCCAAAAAATTCTCTCCAATTTCCTCACTATGTTGTTCTGCTGCCTGTTCTTTGGAAACATAGGTGGCCTTTTTGGTATATTCGGCCATGGCCAAACTTTTTTGCAATTGATCAACCTCCACCTCTTTGGCATTGTCCTTAAGAAATACCGATATGGTAATCTGCTCCTTAAAATGGTCTGCCAACTTTTTAGTATTCAATACTAAAAGTCCCAAAATCCCCAATAGAAAAAGGACTAGGCCAATACTTAGGACTACTGAGAAATAGGAAGAAATCAGTTTTCTTTTTTGAAAACGTTCGAATGATGTGCTCATAGTACAAAATCAATATGTAAAAATAGGAAAGTAAATTGAATTAAAAATAGCAGAGGCTCCTTTCCTCACTAATTAGAAGCTGTACTATGGTCTAGCGGTTTCATTTGGCCTCTTGAAAACCTCTTCTTTTTACTAGAAATCATCTTTTTAAGGCGAAATGGCCTTTTTTTATGTTGTTGTTAACTTTAAATTGAAACCAATAATCAGAGGCGGGAAGTTCTCGCCCATTATAACTACCATCCCATTCGAAAGGACTGTTCATTGTGGTTTTTAAAAGGTTGCCATAGCGGTCAAAAATACTTAATTGTGCCGGTTTTAAATTTTCGGCCCCACTAATCTTGAAAGTATCATGTATACCATCTCCATTAGGGGTAAAAAATTTAGGGATTACCAAATGAACATAAGGGAGATTTGTTGTGCCACAGTTGTTTTTCTCACGGGCAAAGAGGGTATATAATCCGCCCTCAGTATTGGTAAACTGATTATCGTCTTGGTAATTATAACCATCTAGGGAATATTCAAAATCCCCATTATTATCCATGATTATGGTAAGGGTGTATTCCTCCGAAATGGCTGTTTTTATTTTAGGCGCATCAATTTGATTTAAGGTAATGGTTTTTTTGGTAGAACAGCCATTGTCATTGGTTAGTGTAACAGTATAGATTCCGGGGGTACTAACATTAATATCAGAGGTAGTTTCGCCGGTACTCCACTCATAGTCTACATTACTTGTGTCGGAGGACAAGGTGATGGTCGTATTTTCACAGAAACTCAGGGTTTCATCTGTTGGTTTTTGGGGGTCGTCGTGTACAATAATGGATACGGGTGTCCTTTGGCTGGAGGAACAACTCAATATGGAATCGGGATCGTGAACGAAGGAGCCAGGGACAGGTGGTCCCAAAGGGGCGGGCAAAGCCCGAGCTTCAGCATAATACGTGCCCGATGTTAGAGCCAAAAGAGTCGTACTGTTGGCAAGCAACAGATTACCGCCTATGGGTTCGTCATACCAATCCACTGTTAAATCTTCATACCATTCCACTTCTTCATCTATGCTTACAGTTAGCATCCTGTTTTCGGATCTACAAGCTTCTATATTTCCAAGGCTCAGGGGAGGGTCGGGCTGGGGTACGCTGAAAATCTCGTATACTTGATAATCAAAATTACATAAAGAGCCTGGTGATTCTTCATCGATTAATACATACCTATAAAAGCGATAATTGGTCGACGACGATGGAATAATATATCGGTTACTGAGTCCTGGTACATTACTAATAGCGTCTTCCCAATCTCTGCCATCTGTACTTTTCTGCCATTTATTGACGTATTTAAAATTTTCTGTTTGTTGAGGGCTTGAACGAATGATTGTAGAATTTACTTGAAGTCTTATACTGGTAGGAGGCGCTGTTTCACAGCGGGGAAAACTAGTATTACCCCATTCATCGTACACGACAGTCTGAACGCGGCAATTTTGGGCAACAGTATTCACCTTTTTTGGGATTGTAATTGTTTGCTCTTTATGAGGGGGATATGCGAGTGCGTGTGGAGAAATACAGCCTTGGCTGCTTTCGGTTTCATCCCATACCGAAAATAGGGGCAGGCCAGTATGTATTGTGTTATGCTTAAATTCTCCATAAACAAAATTGCTGTAAAAGCAAACTACTAAAAGTAGTTTAGTACACAGTTGTCCTGAGAAATAGTTCATATTGAAAGTTATATATTTTGTGACAAATGAGCAACTTGTATCGTTGACATGTCATTTTGCCGCTTGTAATCCCTTATAGTGGGTTTAATTCTCCAAGGCTTGCCTGCCCATTCCAGTCAGGCCGGCCTTTAATGTAACCTGTTTTTTCAGAAGCATGCCATTTATCCTTGGGGCTAGGGTATTCATTGGATTTATTTTTAAGGTGTGAAAATGGCTGGAAGAGATGTTGTTGTAGCCTGCTTGAAACAATTCCTAATTTATATATTCTTACCACTATAATCTTCATCTTAGGCCCTATTGTGATAGTTCATTTCATAGATTAAACTTATTTTTGCGCTACATTAATAAATGCAGGGGTGTGCAGTAGGTACACTGGATTAAAATACAATACATTAGGATGACTTACGATTTTAGGAAGATTGAAGAAAAGTGGCAGAAATTTTGGGCGGAAAACCAAACCTTTAAAGCGGAGAATAACTCCCAAAAAGAAAAGTTTTATGTGTTGGATATGTTTCCATATCCTTCCGGTGCCGGTTTGCATGTAGGGCATCCTTTAGGTTATATTGCCAGTGATATCTATGCACGTTACAAAAGGCACAAAGGTTTTAATGTATTGCATCCTATGGGATACGATTCCTTTGGATTGCCTGCGGAGCAATATGCTATTCAAACAGGGCAACATCCTGCCATTACCACAGAGACCAATATCAACAGATATAGGGAGCAATTGGATAAAATAGGCTTTTCTTTTGATTGGAGCCGGGAAGTTCGTACCTCGGATCCCAGTTATTACAAATGGACTCAATGGATCTTTATCCAGCTTTTTAATTCCTGGTACAATAAGGATACCGATAAGGCGGAAGATATTTCCAGTCTGATCGCTATTTTTGAAAAAGAGGGCAATCAAAGTGTAAATGCTGTTTGTGATGAAGATGTTGCAGCATTTTCAGCAGCCGATTGGAAAGCCTTTACCGCAAAGGAACAACAGGAAGTGTTATTGCAATATAGGTTGACGTATTTGGCGGAGACCGAAGTAAATTGGTGTCCCGCCTTAGGGACGGTTTTGGCGAACGACGAGATTGTCAATGGAGTTTCGGAACGGGGTGGTCATCCGGTGATCCGTAAAAAAATGACGCAGTGGAGCATGCGCATATCTGCCTATGCCCAGCGGTTGTTGGACGATTTAACTATGGTAGATTGGCCTCAGCCCTTAAAGGACTCCCAAACCAATTGGATCGGTAGGTCCGAGGGGGCGGAAGTAACGTTTAGGGTTAAGGGGCGTGAAGAAGTGATAGATGTTTTCACCACCCGCCCAGATACGATATTCGGGGTTAGTTTTATGACCTTGGCCCCAGAGCACGAATTGGTTGCCAAAATAACTACTTCTGAGCAAAAGGAAGAAGTAGAGGCCTACATAGCGGCTACGGCCAAACGCAGTGAGCGCGATCGTATGGCCGATGTAAAGACCATTACGGGAGCCTTTACCGGTGCTTTTGCGGAACACCCATTTAGCAAGGAACCCATTCCAATTTGGATAGGGGATTATGTATTGGCCGGTTATGGTACCGGGGCGGTAATGTCCGTTCCCTGTGGAGATCAGCGCGATTACGACTTTGCAAAGCATTTCAATATTCCTATTCCAAATATATTCGACGGAGTGGACATTTCTGAAGAGGCCTTTGCCGATAAGGAAAAGACAGTCATTGCCAATTCCGACTTCTTAAATGGACTTCCCTATAAAAAGGCAGTTAAACGCGTCATTTTCGAATTGGAGAAATTGGAACAAGGAACTGGAAAGATCAACTACAGGTTGCGAGATGCTGTATTTAGTCGCCAACGCTATTGGGGGGAACCTTTTCCAGTATATTATGTGGACGGGATGCCCCAAATGATCAGAGCCGAACATTTGCCTATTGTACTACCTGAAGTTGAAAAATACTTACCAACCGAAACGGGGGAACCCCCTTTGGGCAATGCTACGGTTTGGGCCTGGGACGTAAAGAAGTCTACAGTTGTCAATAATCAGTTAATAGATCATAAAACCGTATTCCCGTTAGAGTTGAATACCATGCCGGGTTGGGCAGGAAGTTCGTACTACTTTAACCGTTATATGGATCCCAATAATAAGGAGGAAGTATTTTCCCAAGAGGCCATTACTTACTGGCAGGATGTAGACTTATATATTGGAGGTAGCGAGCATGCTACCGGACATTTGCTGTACAGCCGTTTTTGGCAGAAGTTTATGTTCGATAAAGGCATAGTGCCAAAACCCGAGTTTGCCAAAAAGCTGATCAATCAGGGAATGATCACGGGGACAAGTGCTTTTGTTTATTTTGTTGTAGCGCGTTTTGCCAAGGACAAACAATTTTACATTGCTGTGTCGAAAAGTGCGTGGGGCAGGGTTGATGAGGTAATAAAAAATTGGAGAAACACTCATCCAGTTAACGAGAAGGCATTTAGATATAGTATTTTAAATAGAATACACTCCCCAGTTGAATATGTTAATTCTTCTGATGAATTAGATATTGAATCTTTTAGAAATGACCCAATGTATTCTGAATTTAAGGATGCTATTTTTATTGGTGAAAAAGGGGAAGTTATTAAAGATAATAACGATACTTACATTGTAGGTCGTGAAGTGGAAAAAATGTCCAAGTCCAAATACAATGTGGTAAGTCCGGATAATATCTGCCAGGAGTACGGTGCAGATTCCCTGCGTTTGTACGAAATGTTCCTAGGACCTTTGGAGCAATCCAAACCTTGGAATACTGCGGGTATTACAGGGGTTCACAGTTTTCTTAAGAAAATGTGGCGTTTGTTCCACGGGGGAGATGAAGGGGCCTTTTTGGTCACCGATGCCGAACCTACCGCAGATAATTTAAAGACTTTGCACAAAACTATCAAGAAGGTGGAAGAGGACATTGAGAACTTCTCTTTCAACACCTCTGTATCTACCTTTATGATTGCTGTGAATGAATTGTCTGCCCAGAAATGTTCCAGCAAGGCTATTTTAGAGCCCTTGACTATTTTGGTTTCTCCCTATGCACCGCATATAGCGGAAGAGCTGTGGAGTAAATTGGGACACGCCACCTCTATAGTCGCTGCTCCCTTTCCTAAATTTGAAGGGAAGTATTTGGTGGAGAGCAGTAAGGAATACCCTATTTCTTTCAATGGGAAAGTGCGCTTTAAATTGGAGTTGCCGGCAGATCTTTCCAAAGAGGAAATAGAGGCTGCTGTAATGACGCATGACAAAACACAGGAACAACTACAGGGTCGTACCCCTAAAAAGGTGATTGTGGTCCCGGGAAAAATTGTCAATATAGTAGGATAAGGAGATTGATCTGAAGGTTAAGTTTTATTCAGGAATATCATTGGATTTAAATTCACATTGTGGGGATTGTCCATAAAATTGTATCTATCGGGATGGAAAATATCGAAATTATGGGCATGGTGGCAGCCGTACTAACTACCTATTCTATAGTGCCGCAGGTATATAAGACCTGGAGCAATAAATCTACCAAAGATATTTCGCTCACCATGTATTTGGCAATGTTCCTTGGAGTGGTACTATGGTTGATTTATGGTATATATCATGAAAGTGTGCCCATGATCTTGGCCAATTTTATTACTGCGGTGTTACTATTTATTATGATAGTTCTTAAGCTAAGATATAAATAGCTGGCAATTTCTTTATTGAAATTTCTTATTATTTGGTGCTGTATATGGCCAGCCTTTTTATTGGGTTCGTACACATAATGTGAAAAGTGTAATAATCAATGATTCTGTCCTCATTTAGGGGATTTTCTTTTTTTCTTATACTTATTTTTTCCATTTTTGGAATTCTTACCATCATTTAAAAGTGGTAATAAATAATGACTCTTGCCTGAAAGTGGTGTTTTTTTCATTTAGTTTAAAAAAAGAATTGACAATGAAAGTCGGGATTCCAAAAGAAATCAAAAATAATGAAAGTAGGGTGGGCATAACACCTGCCGGGGTTTTTGAACTGGTGAGAAATAACCATACGGTATATGTGCAAACCGGAGCCGGTGATGGCAGTGGGTTTTCAAATAGCGATTATCAACAAGTGGGAGCCATTGTTTTGGATACCATAGGTCAGGTTTACGCCATGAGCGATATGATTGTTAAGGTAAAGGAGCCTATAAAGGAGGAGTATGCCCTGGTTCAAAGAGGGCAAGTTGTATTTACCTATTTTCATTTTGCCTCTAGTGAGGGACTTACTGAAGCCATGATAGATCGTAAGGGTATTTGCATAGCCTATGAAACTGTAGAAGATGAAGATGGAACATTGCCATTATTGACGCCCATGTCCGAAGTTGCTGGTAGAATGGCCATTCAACAAGGGGCCAAATACTTGGAGAAACCAGAAAAAGGCCGAGGGGTGCTCTTGGGAGGGGTTCCTGGAGTGGCACCGGGAAGGGTTTTGGTACTAGGAGCTGGTGTTGTAGGGATTCAAGCTGCTAAAATGGCAGCCGGACTTGGGGCCCATGTTACTATTTTGGATGTTAATATGAAACGGCTTCGTTATGTAAATGATGTAATGCCAAGTCATGTGGTGACAGAATTTTCAAATGAATTCAATATTAGGAAACATATTAAGGACCATGATCTAATTGTTGGGGGTATCTTATTAAAGGGAGCCAAAGCCCCTAAGATTATTACTAGAGATATGCTTAAGGATATGCGTCCAGGGACGGTAATTGTGGATGTGGCCGTAGATCAAGGAGGATGTGTAGAAACTACGCGGCCTACTACGCATGAGAATCCGGTATATATTATAGATGATGTGGTACATTACTGCGTTACCAATATGCCGGGAGCAGTTCCATATACTTCAACTATGGCCTTGACCAATGTAACCTTGCCCTATGTGTTGAAATTAGCTAATTTGGGTTGGGAAGAAGCTTGCCAGTCGGACGTATCCCTGCAAAAGGGACTGAGTATAGTAAAGGGAAAAGTGATCTCTAAAGAGATTTTGGATGCCTTTAAGTGGGAGTCAAGGGATCAATAGAAAGTACATTTTGTCATACTTCCAACCCTGTCATAATTTGGCGGGGTTTTTGATTAAATAGAAAAGAAAGAATTACTTGATATTAGGAAAAGGAAACTTTAGTATATTGGATTAATTTTAAAAAGAGAATTGTTATGATGATGTATTATATATTACTGGGTGCCATAGCTCTGGTAAGTTGGTTGGTTAGTAATAAGCTAAAAAGTAAATTTAAGTTCTACTCCAAAGTGCATTTGCGCAACGGTATGAGCGGTGCCGAGATTGCCGAAAAAATGTTGGCAGACCACGGAATTAGGGATGTAAAGGTTATTTCCACACCAGGAATGTTAACAGACCACTACAATCCGGTAAATAAAACGGTAAATTTAAGTGAGGGGGTCTACAATCAAAGAAACGCTTCAGCAGCAGCGGTTGCGGCCCATGAATGTGGACATGCGGTACAGCACGCTACGGCATATGAATGGTTGACCTTACGTTCCAAATTGGTGCCAGTGGTAAGTGTTACCTCGGGAATGTCCATGTGGGTAGTCTTCGGTGGTATTATGTTGGGAGCTGCAGCGGGAGTTGGTCTTGGATACTGGGTAGCCGTGGCAGGTCTAATAATGATGGGACTCGCTACCTTATTCAGTTTTATCACTTTACCCGTAGAATACGATGCCAGTAACCGTGCCTTGGCTTGGTTAAAGAATAAGAATATGGTAACTCCTGAGGAATACAAAGGTTCTGAAGATGCCTTAAAATGGGCGGCCAGAACGTATTTGGTAGCAGCAATTGGCTCGTTGGCCACTTTGGTCTATTGGGCTATGCAGGTCTTGGGAAGTAGGGACTAAGACTTATGACAAATCAAATAAAAAGGGACATCTTTCTGGATGTCCCTTTTTTTATATCGTTATTTGTCGGTCTATTTGTTGGTCCAAAGAAATAAAGGTCTCTGTTCTGGATACCCCTTCTATCTGCTGTATATCCCTGTTAAGTACATGCATAAGATGTTCGTTGTCCCTGCAAAGTACTTTTATAAGAATGGACCAGTTTCCTGTAGTATAATGGCATTCCAGTACCTCTGGAATTTTTTCAAGCTCCTTAACCGCCACCGGATTGCTCATGGCCTTGTCCAAATAGATGCCAATATAGGCCATGGTGGTATATCCCAAAACTTTGGGGTTGATAATGAATTTAGAGCCTGCTATTAAACCTGAAGCTTCCAATTTTCGCAACCTTTGATGAATAGCAGCACCTGAAATCCCAATATTTCTGGCAATTTCCAGAACGGGCTTCCTGGCATCGTCCATCAAAAATCTTAGTATCTTTTTGTCGATACCATCAATTTTTATGTTTTCGTTATTGGATTTCATTGGTTCTACTTCAATTTCTATATAAAGATACCAAAATGGTTTTACATCTTAACTAGCAACAGAGTCGGGATTATAACCCAAGTAGGGTACCTGGTATTCCTTAAAGTGAATTCCATAGCTTTTAAGTTGCTTTAATATAGGTTCGTATACCTCACGCCTTATAGGTAATTGTACCCCTGGAGTGGTGATTTTTTTGTTTAATATCAAAAGGGTGGCCATGGCTACAGGTAATCCAACTGTTTTGGCCATTGCAGTATAGGTCCGGTCTTCCCCAATAACCACTGTATTGGAATCTATCTGTGCTTTTTTTCCATTAAGTTCGTATCCAAATTTATGGTACATAACAATCATATCCTTGTCCGTACTGGCCAAGGTCCAGCTATCTTCTAAGATTCTTTGTAAAATTTGTGCGGGCGTAGCGTTTTTTAATTCAATTTTCCTTTTCGAATCAAATAAGTGCAATTCCATTAATTTTTCCCACATTATATCGTCCTGGTCTATCTTAAGATAATGCCGCAGTTTTAGTTCTACCGTATTGGTAGGGGAATAGGGTAGAAATAAGTTTACGAATTCGCGGTAAGACATTCCTTCGGAATTCTCAATGGTATAGCTGTCATCGGTCATGCCCAATTGGACGAACATATTCCACGCCTTGGAAAAACCTACCCTTCTCATGGTTCCCCTATATAGGGTGAGTACGTTCTCCAGTCCGTAGGCTTCCCTGTATTTTAGAGAGTCCCTGTTGGCGTACACTTCAAATTTTCCGTAGCCTTCTACATCCAAGAATTCGGTTCTTCGAAATAGTTTGTGGTAGGGAATATATTTGTATGTACCTTCTTGAATAAATTTGGCTACTCCCCCTTGTCCGGCCACCACCACATTTCTAGGGTTCCAAGTAAATTTGTAGTTCCACAGGTTGTTGTCGCTTTCCGGGGCCACCAACCCGCCGGTGAAAGATTCGAAGAGAATTATTTTGCCGCCACGTTCCCGTATATTATCTATTACCTGCATGGCACTCATGTGGTCTATACCGGGATCCAAGCCAATTTCATTCATAAAAATCAGGCCTTTTTCTTTGGCCTGTTGGTCCAAAGCCATTATTTCATCGCTTATATAGGAAGCTGTAACCAAATGTTTTGTAAATTGAATGCAATCCACTGCTACCTTGATGTGAAAACGGGCAGGGAGCATGGAAATGACTATGTCCGATTGTTCTATGGCCTTACTTCTTTCCTTATCATTGAAAATGTCCAATTTTAATATAGTACAGGCCCCATGTAATTTTATTTTCTCAGGAAGGACTTCCGGATTTAAGTCACATATAGTAATATGTAAATTTTCGGATTCGGCTTTTTGCAATAAATAATCCAACAAATATGCAGTGGATTTTCCGCTGCCGACAACAAGAATTTTTCGACGCATTGGTTTTTTGCTTTTCTATTTTACGGATACTAAGGTATCAAATTGTTATATTTGTAAGAAATAAGCCCTTATAAGTTATGAACAAAACAATTTTCGGTACTGGTATTTTTTTCGGTTTAACAGCAGTTCTTTTGGGAGCTTTTGGGGCACATGGTTTGGAAAAAATGATCGATGCCAAGGCAATTCAGACCTTTGAAACCGGGGTAAGATATCAGATGTACCATGCATTGTTCCTTATGATTTTGGGAGGTTGCAACGTATTGGCCAACGAGCGCAAAAAGATGGTTTATTATTTTATCGTGGCCGGGGTTGTATGTTTTTCTTTTTCAATTTACCTTTTGGCCATCAATGAATTGTCAAGTTTTGATTTCAAGAAACTGGCGCTATTGACTCCTCTTGGAGGTGTTCTTCTGATTACAGGCTGGATACTTTTGGGTATTAGGGTTCTTAATCAAAAACCAGCTAATTAAAACTAACAAGCTCATAGAGCACTTATATTTTTCTAATAAAACTCAACTATTATGAATTCATCAACACCCTCAACTAAATCGATTGCGTTGGAGACGTATGGTATATCCAGTAAAAAAATTCATTACCAATTGGCACCGTCCAAACTTCATGAAATTACAGTGGAAAAGGGAATGGGAGTAACCTCGTCTACCGGAGCCTTGGCTATAAATACTGGCGAATTTACAGGTAGGTCGCCAATGGACAGGTTTATTGTAAAGGATGATATTACGGCCGATAAAATTTGGTGGGGAAATGTGAATATTCCCTTTGAAAGCGAAAGGTTTGATGCCCTTTACAACAAGGTCATCAAATATCTCAATGAAAAGGAGCTTTATGTAAGGGATTGCTTTGCTTGCGCTGATGATGATTACAAGATGAACATTAGGGTTATCAACGAATACCCCTGGTCCAATATGTTTGCTTATAATATGTTTTTAAGGCCAACGGAAGAAGAGTTGGTGGGTTTTGATCCGGAATGGACGGTGATCAATGCACCTGGGTTTATGGCAAATGCAGAGGAAGATGGAACAAGGCAGCATAATTTTGCCATCTTGAATTTTACACGCAAAATAGCCTTGATAGGAGGTACCGGCTACACCGGGGAAATTAAAAAGGGAATATTTTCTGCACTGAATTTTATTCTCCCGGTATTTAAGAATTGTCTTCCCATGCATTGTTCGGCAAACGTTGGCGAGGATGGGGACACAGCTATCTTTTTTGGACTTTCCGGAACGGGCAAGACTACCTTGTCGGCAGATCCACATAGAAAATTGATCGGGGATGATGAACATGGGTGGACCAAAGAAAATACCGTTTTCAATTTTGAGGGAGGTTGTTATGCCAAGGTCATTAATCTTTCGGAAGAAAATGAGCCCGAAATTTACGGAGCTATAAAGAAAGGGGCGCTTTTGGAGAATGTGGTCCTGGATGCCAATGGGGTGGTCGACTTTGCAAATACCTCCATTACCCAAAATACCAGGGTAAGTTATCCTATTTATAATATAGATAATATACAGGTACCGTCCATTGGTAAGAACCCAAAGAATATTTTCTTTTTAACGGCAGATGCCTTTGGGGTATTGCCTCCAATTTCCAAGCTGACCCCTAGTCAGGCTGCCTATCATTTTATATCGGGATATACGGCCAAGGTGGCTGGTACCGAGGCAGGGGTGGTGGAACCTGTACCCAGTTTTTCGGCCTGTTTTGGAGCGCCGTTTATGCCATTACATCCAACCAAATATGCAGAGATGCTCAGTAAGAAGATGTTGGATGCAGGCGTAAATGTATGGTTGGTAAATACAGGTTGGACCGGTGGCCCTTACGGGGTGGGTACCAGAATGAAATTGAAATATACCAGGGCTATGATCCATGCGGCATTAAGTGGCGAACTGGGACTGTACAGCTATGATAAATACCATATCCACTCCGTTTTTGGAGTGGCGCAGCCTAGGGAATGTCCTGGAGTCCCCACAAGTGTGCTAAGTCCACGGGCAACATGGAACAATGATGAGGCCTACTACAAAACGGCTTTTAAATTGACCAATGCCTTTCGTGAAAACTTTAAAAAATTTGAAGTCTATGCCAATGAAGAAATAAGACGTGGAGGGCCACAACGATATGCATTCTAAAAGAAAAACCCCGAGGCGTGCCTCGGGGTTTTTTATAATGGAGTATTGCTAAATTAATTCTTCGGCAATAATTATTATTTCTTGTTTACACTAGTAATGTATCTCTGAAGTGCCATGGTCATAGAAGGCGTTTCCGGGGTAGGGGCCTGAATGTCTATTCTTAACCCTGCTTCCGTGGCCGCTTTAACCGTTGAATTTCCAAAAACCGCTATTCTGGTTTCGTTCTGTTTAAAATCGGGGAAATTCTTTAATAATGATTCTATTCCCGAAGGACTAAAGAATACCAATACATCATAGTACACATCCCTTAAATCGGAAAGATCACTAATTACGGTTCTGTAAAAAATACCTCTGGTCCAATCTATTCCCAAACTATCCAGAGTTTCAGGAACAATAGGTTTAAGAACGTCAGAAGACGGTAATAAAAATTTTTCGTCCTTATATTTTTTGATCAAAGCATTTAAATCTGGAAAATTCATTTTCCCGACATATATTTTACGCTTACGGTATACAACGTACTTTTGTAAATAGTAGGCTACTGCCTCTGACTGACAAAAATATTTCATCGTATCAGGAACCTTAAACCTCATTTCCTCCGCGATCCTAAAGAAATGATCCACCGCATTCCTACTGGTAAGAATAATGGCAGTAAAATTCTTAAGGTCAATTTTTTGTTGTCGGACCATTTTGGCATCAACACCTTCCACGTGGATAAAAGGTCTAAAATCTACCTTTATTTTCTCCTTATCAATAAGCTTGGAATAGGGGGAGTTTTCCATCTTAGGTTCTGGCTGAGAAACCAAAATCGTTTTTACTTTCATAGGTTTCGATCTATTAGATAGTTTCCAACTATAATAATTGGTGCTATTTCAAGAGCGCAAAGGTACAAAATAAAATACACAAAATTACTGGCGATGAATTTTTGATGATTTCTCAACGTTGTTGTCCAACCAATAGCGTTTATAAGAAATACTAGTAAAAGACTTATAAAAACTACTGCTTTTGACTCCCTGAAAACATAATTTAATAGAAGATTGGCAAATAGCATTACAATGCCACTATAGTTAAGATAGGAGAGTTTCTTGAAAATTATTTCGGAAATGACCTTATTGGAATTGAAAATAAAACCGTTACCCAATTGCAAAAGTATTTTAATAGTAAAAAATAAAAAAAGCGATATAAAGATTATACCGTAGGCTACGAACTGTTGACCTTCCGGAATCTTGAAAAAAATTGTGTAAGCAAAATATAGGAAAAGGGAAAAATTAAGTAATTGAAAAATACTGAAAAAAATACTAAACCAATTAAAGAGTTTGTCTTTCTTCTGGTAAAGGAAGATATATTTGTTGTTGAAAGGTAAAATAATATAGTTCAAGAAACGGCTATAAAAGGATGTTTTTGCAAGTACCATAAAAAAGATACTGGAAAATAGGATAATGGTTATCCAATCTACGGTATAGTCATTTCTTAAAATAGCTTCCATTTATACGGTCTAGTTTTTATTTCCCGACAGATTCAAAAAAACAATCATTTATCTAAATATTCTACCCGTTTTTCTCTGTGCTTAAAGTCTTGTGCTTTGGCAGATATTATTGCTAACAACGTATATTTAAATACTTTAGTGTCGTAAGCAATTTAATCAATCCTTCCAGCCAGACATGGGGCACTTGTTATTTTTTGGGTCGATTAAATAATCAGCCCAAACCTAAGCTTTTTTAGGACCATATCCATGGAAAAAGATAAGAAACCAGTTAGGACGGCGTTATAGGATTATTAATGGATTTGCCGTTGCCGCCATGTGTGCCCTTCCCTTTTTATAAATACTTATATCTCCGCTACTGAACAAGATGTTGTCCAATGATGATATTTATTGAATTCAATATAGCCGTGGCTCCATTTAGGAAGTTCTATTTAAAGGCCAAAACCATACATTTGCCATTATATGGAATCTTTAAAAAAATCATAAAAGTTCCCTGATATTTCACTACAGTTTATAAAATACTATTTTTGCTAAAATTGCAATACCTAGATGGCGGATAGCTTGGTCATTATTCCTACCTTCAATGAAATTGAAAACATTGAGCTCATTATTCATTCCGTCTTTGCTTTGGAGCAGGATTTTCATATCCTGGTTGTAGATGATAATTCTCCTGACGGTACAGCTGAGGCGGTAAGAGCTTTGCAGGAACAATATTTGAATAAATTATTTTTAGAGGTAAGACAGGATAAATTTGGATTGGGAACTGCCTATATCCATGGGTTTAAATGGGCCATAGAAAAGAAATATGAATATATTTTTGAGATGGATGCCGATTTTTCACATGCCCCATCAGATCTTATAAAGCTGCGCCAAGCCTGTATTGATGGGGCGGATGTGGCCGTAGGATCACGGTACAAAAAGGGAATTAATGTAGTAAATTGGCCCTTGCATAGAATATTATTGTCCTATGGGGCTTCATTTTACGTGAAGTTGATAACGGGAATGAAGGTGCACGACCCTACGGCCGGATTTGTCTGCTATAGTAGAAAGGTCTTGGAAACCATCAATTTGGATTCCATTAAATTTATTGGCTATGCATTTCAAATCGAAATGAAGTTCAGAGCCCATCTTCAAAATTATAGGATTGAAGAGGTGCCTATTATTTTTACCGATAGAATAAGGGGAAAATCAAAAATGAGTGCTTCCATTATTAATGAGGCGGTGTTCGGGGTACTACAGATGAAGTTGCGCAGTTTGTTTCACAAAAAGAAATTTTAAGATGGGAAGAATACTTTTAAAAAACGCTACAATTGTTAATGACAATAAAATATTCCCTGCCGATATACTGCTGGAGGATGATATTATTCTTAAAATTGAGGACCAAATTTCATCGGATGGGGTGGCCAAGGTGATTGATTTGGAAGGGAAATATGTAATACCAGGGGCTATAGACGATCAAGTGCATTTTAGAGAGCCTGGTCTAACCCATAAGGGTACTATTGCTACGGAGAGTAGGGCAGCGGTTGCAGGCGGAATAACCTCCTTTATGGAACAGCCCAATACCAATCCCCAAACAACTACCATTGAAGCTTTGGAGGAAAAGTTTGAAATGGCAAGAAATTCTGCCTTTGCCAATTACTCTTTTTTGTTTGGAGGTACCAATGATAATTTGGAAGAGATAAAAAAGTTGGATAAGAATGCCTGTTCCGGGATTAAACTCTTTTTAGGTTCCTCCACAGGTAATATGTTGGTAGACAATGAAGAAGTGATCGAAAAAATATTTAGGAATACCGAGATGGTCATTTCTGCACATTGCGAAGATGAGTCCACGATTAAGGCAAATTTTGCCAAATATAAGGAGCAATATGGGGACGATATTCCCGTAAAATACCATCCTTTGATCAGGAGTGCCGAAGCCTGTTATCTTTCTTCCTCAAGGGCCATTGCCTTGGCCAAAAAAACCGGGGCAAGATTTCATGTCTTTCACTTATCTACAGGAAAGGAAACCGAGCTTTTTAGGAATGATATTCCACTAGAGGATAAAAAAATTACAGCTGAGGTCTGTATTCATCACCTTTGGTTTTCGGAAGAGGATTACGAAACTAAAGGAACATTAATTAAATGGAATCCGGCCGTTAAAACTGCTTCCGATAGGGATCAGCTTTGGGAAGCCTTATTGGACGACCGTATAGATGTTATAGCCACGGACCATGCACCCCATACTTTGGAGGAAAAGAACAATGTGTACACTTCTGCTCCCTCCGGAGGGCCTTTGGTGCAGCATGCTTTGCCAGCAATGCTGGAGAAATATCATAGCGGAAAGATAAGTTTGGAGAAAATTGTGGAGAAAATGTGCCATAATCCGGCAAAGTTGTTCCAAATAAAAAAACGTGGTTTTATTAGGGAAGGGTTTTATGCCGATTTGGTGGTGTTAGATCTTAATGATTCCTGGACAGTGACCAAGGAAAATATTGCCTATAAATGCGGGTGGTCCCCCTTTGAAGGTAACTCGTTCAAATCCAGGATAACCCATACCTTTGTTAATGGCCATTTGGCCTATGAAAATGGCAATTTTTCGCAGGAGCGAAAAGCAATGAGGTTAACTTTTAATAGAGAGTAATGCTAAGATATATTGTTGTCATTTTTCTAGGGCTGTTATTTTCATGTAATGAAAAGGTGGTGGAGAAACCGGAAAACCTTATTCCGGAGGATAAAATGGCTACCATTTTATACGACATTTCATTATTAAATGCGGGTAAGATAATTAACGAGAGCATTTTAAATGAATATGATATTGAGCCTATGGGGTATATTTATACCAAGTATGGGATAGATAGCGTTCAATTTGTAAAAAGTGATACCTATTACGCCTCTATGCCCACTGTATATGAGGACATCTATACCAAGGTAAAAGATAGGTTGGAGAAGGATGAAAAGTTTTTTGAGGAAGAAAGGCAGCAGAAACAGGATTCCTTAATGGAGGCCAAAGAAAAGTTGAACCCCGATCTCAAAAAGAAACCAGAAACTTCTAAGGATTCTCTTCCATAAACTTTTTGCAGGAAAGTTCAATAGCGCCGTCCAAAGCTTCAAAGGAATGCCCTAATTGATTTTGAATTTTGTCGGAACTGAACAATTGGTTCTTTCGTAAGGATTGAATCGAATTTTTGGTAAGCTTTCTTCCGCTGTTCCAGAAAATATTCCTTAGCCAATCCAATCGTCTAAACACCTCTAATTGCCAAAATTTAATTGCTTTGCCGGGACCTGGTTTGCCGAAGGCCTTTGTAATCATTTCCAGGATTTCTTTGTAGGTCAAATTTTCGGCCACAAGAATATACTTTTCATTGGTTATGGAAGACTGCATTAATTGGGTCATTACCTTGACCACATCATTTACAGTGACGAAACCTGTCCCTCCTGGCGGATAATATTTACGGGCCTTATAGGCGGTTTTGAATAAAATGCCAGTTCCCGTTTCCCAGAATCCAGGGCCCAAAATAACCCCCGGATTTACAATAACCGCAGGAACATTTTCCTGTGCTCCCCTCCAAACTTCCAGTTCGGCATCCATCTTGGTCATGGCGTATACATTGCTTTGTTGGGTGGTCCAATCCGTTTCTTCAGTAGCCTCTTGGTTACCTACTGTTCTCCCTATGGCACCTATGGAACTGGTATAGCATAATTTTTTAACACCCTTGGTAATACAAAGATTGACAATGTTTTTGGTGCCTTCATAATTTACTGTACGCAACAGGTCATAATCATTGGGGTTGAAGGAAATTAAGGCCGCACAATGATAAACATGTGTCACATTTTCAAAAGCAATTTCCAAGGCTGGTAGGTCGTTAAGATCGGCCTTTACCCAATTTATTTTTTGAAACAGTTGGTGGGATTGGTCGGTATAATACCCAAATACCTTTTCAACCTCCTTTAGGTTGCTCTTTTCTCTATGAATGGCTTTTACCGTAGCACCCGACTGCAATAAGTGCAAAAGAAGGTGCGCTCCTACCAAACCAGTTCCTCCTGTGACTAAAATCATGGCGCAAATTTACTCAATTGCCTCCAATTTAATCCGTTTTTGGCAGGAGTTAAACAACCTATTATTTTATATTTGCGACTATTATTGAATTAGAAGATTTATAGCATGATTACGAACTTTGTAGAAGAGTTGACTTGGAGAGGAATGTTGCACGATGCAATGCCCGGTACGGAAGAACATTTGTTAAGCGGAATGCAATCTGCCTATGTGGGAATAGACCCTACGGCAGACTCCCTTCATATTGGACATTTGGTTGGGGTTATGATGCTTCGCCATTTTCAATTGGCTGGACATAAACCTTATGCATTGATAGGTGGAGCAACCGGAATGATCGGTGATCCTTCAGGAAAATCTACTGAGCGAAATTTGCTGGATGAGGCTACATTGGCGCATAATCAGGCCGCTATAAAAGCACAACTTTCCCGTTTTTTGGATTTTAACAGTGGAAAGGACAATAGTGCCATCTTAGTGAATAACTATGATTGGATGAAGGATTTTTCCTTTTTGGAATTTATAAGGGATGTGGGGAAGCACATTACTGTAAATTACATGATGGCCAAGGATTCTGTGAAAAAACGTTTATCGGCCGAAGCCAAAGAAGGTATGTCCTTTACGGAATTTACCTATCAATTGGTGCAGGGATATGACTTTTTACATCTTTATAGAGAGTATAACTGTACCCTTCAAATGGGGGGTAGTGATCAATGGGGAAATATTACCACAGGTACGGAACTTATTCGTAGAATAGGGGGCGGAAAGGGATTTGCCCTTACCTGTCCTTTGATTACAAAGGCCGATGGTACCAAATTTGGGAAATCCGAAGGGGGTAATATATGGTTGGATTCAGAAAGAACATCGCCCTATAAATTTTATCAATATTGGTTGAATACCTCGGATGAGGATGCCGAAAAATATATAAAAATCTTCACCTTTTTACCGAAGGAAGAAATAGAAAATTTGGTAAAAACCCACCATGAAGCCCCGCATTTAAGGGTCCTTCAAAAGCGTTTGGCAGATGAGGTTACGGTAATGGTACATTCACAGGAAGATTTGGACAATGCCGTAAAGGCAAGTGACATCCTCTTTGGAAAATCGACCTCCAGCGATTTGAAAAAGCTTAATGAAAAGACATTTTTGGAAGTGTTTGAAGGTGTACCACAGGCGGAGGTATCCAAAGAGGACATAAACAATGGCCTGGATATGATTGCGGCCTTGGCGGCGAAAACAGGTTTTTTAGCTTCGAATGGGGAAGCTAGGCGCGAATTGAAACAAAATTCCATTTCCGTTAATAAGGAAAAAGTCAAAGAGGATTATATCATTTCTTCAGAAGATCTGATCAACAATAAATTTGTTTTGTTGCAGCGCGGGAAGAAGAATTATTTTGTGCTGGTCATTAAATAGCACTGTATTTTCCCTAGTTATCCCCAATAAAATTAGGATATACCCGTTAGCCTAATAAATTGGATATTATGAAGAAGTATTTTTTGTTATTTGCCTTAGTGGGACTTTTTAGTTCTTGTGATAAATTGGATGAGCTTACCAAATTTGATATGGATTATGATCAGACGGTGGTAATACCTTCAACAACAGGGGTAGATTTGCCTTTTGATATCTTTACCCCTGAAAAAGAGACCAATTCATCTGCCGAGTTTGAGGTAAACGATACCAGAAAAGATCTTATAGAGGAAATCGTCCTGAAGAAATTGGTGATGACGGTTGAGGCTCCTGAAGGGGAGGATTTCAGTTTTTTGGAATCGATTATTATATATATGTCCGCAGAGGATTTGCCTGAGATTAAAATAGCTTGGAATGAAGAAGTATCGGCCACTGCTGGCGAACAGCTGGAATTGGTAACCACGGCAGAAGATTTAAAGGAATATATTAAAAAGGATTCTTATACTTTAAGGCTAAAGACTGTAACCGATGAGTTTTTGTCCTCGGATTATGAAATAAACATTGCCACTACCTTTTTTGTAGATGCCAAGATCTTGGGCTTATAACACCATTAAATTACAGCCTCGAATATCGGAATGGTCAAACCTGCCCAATATTTCAAAACTTCCGTCGGTATGTACCTTGCCCAAATCTTGAGTGGCAATAAAACTGCAGGAGTGTATGTTGGCCAGGTCAATGATGTTGACACCTCCCGTTTTACCCTCTTTCTGCAAGGTTAAAGGGTCTTCGGTTTCCCGTGTCAAGACTTTCATCCATTTAGGGGAAAAGAAACGTCCATTGCCTTGGGAATAGGCTTGGGACAAAAGCTCTGTCATTCCATATTCCGAATGGATGGATGTCACCCCAAATCCCTTTTTTAATAGTTGGTGCAATTCCTCCCGGATCAATTCCTTTTTTCGTCCCTTCATGCCACCGGTTTCCATAACTACGGTATTCTTTAGTTTTAATTGGAATCTTTCCGTCATGTCCAATAGGGCAAAGGAAACACCTAGTAGTAATATTTTAGTATCATGGCTATCCAATTCAACCAAGGTCTTTTGTAAACGGTCAAGATCATCCAAATAAAAGCCGCTTTCGGAATGTCTGCTTTTATTGATGAGGTCGTTGGCCATATAGATTAAGGAAGACCCCTCTCTTTCCAGATAAGAAGGTAGTAAAGCCAGTACACAATAGTCCTCTATATCCCCATAAAACTGTCTAAAGGCCGATAGATAGCTTTGTTCGTACAGTTTAAGATTTTTTACGTAATGCTTGCTTACTTCACTTCCGGTAGTGCCACTGCTGGTAAAGGTAATCTGGGGCACAAATGAACCACAAATTACTTTTTTTGATTTAAAAAATTCTATCGGTAGAAAGGGAATATCTTCAATGGTTTTAACAGAGGACACATTTTTACCTAAGTGTCGGCAAAATTCCCGATACACCAAGTTTTCATGAAATTGGACCTGAAATGTTTTCAATGCCATGGCATTGAACTCTTCGTCCGTTGAAATTGTAAAAATATTTTCGAGAGGCATATTCTAAATCACTACTACAAAAGTAGTGATAACAAGATAGTGGAAACCCTATTTTATGGTTTTATTAGTGAAACTCAATTTTGAGAAGTCAGTAAGACGCACTGAAAATTGCAAGTTGAACTAATCCCGCCTTTTTCGGCGGGATCTAGGTTCAATACCTCGATCCTTGGGTCGATTCCTATTATTGGATTCAGGGCTTGCCCTGAGGTTTAATACCTGTTATTGGTATAGTCTTAAATCTCCCTTTGGGAAAAGTATGAATTCTCCCTATCCATATCCCCATAAATGGAAATGTAAAAAGGAATAGGCAAGTATTGGTTATAGGGTGGGGTATAGAAAGAAAAATGTACAGTCCGAATGGCTTATTTCACGACCAATTTTCTGGTCATCGTTACCCTGTTTTCAGTAATTTGCAATACGTAAACTCCCGGTGACAACTTTGATATATTCAAAAGAGTATTGGTAATCCGGTCCTGTAAAACTATGGTTCCAAAAACATCATAGACTACAACATCCTTTACTCCATTATGCTTTGTGGTAATATGTACCACCTCCTGATAGGCGGGATTGGGGTATAATTTAAAAGTATTGGTTTGGGTAGTTCTGTCTAGTGGCTCTTCAACGAATTCCTGTGCAGAAACGGCCATAGAAAATACCATGAACAGTAGGGTGTAAAATATTTTCATAGGTTAGCATTGATTTGGGATCAATACAGTAAATGTAGGAAAACAAGTATAGAAGTGGTAATAAATGTTGTAAATGAGTGTTTTTTGTATGTGTATCCTTATTTTAAGTGCTGTACTATGGTATTAAGACCTAAAGATGAGGTAATTATGGAGCTTTTATAGGTTGGGAAACGCTATTTTATAATTAGCTTTCTTGTAGCAATTTTGTTTTTTTCGTTTACCCTTAACATATAAACACCGGCGTCCAAATCATTGACATTTAGTTCCGAACCAATAATGGTGGTTTCCAGTACCTGGGATCCAAAAATGTCGAAAATTAAGATTTGTTTCGGAGCGTTCAAGGAAGTACTGATATATACCCTGCCATTAGTGACTGGATTGGGGTATATCTTAAACCCAGGAATATCCCCTCCCCCAACATTGCCTTTAGGATCCTGTCCAAAGGAAATAGAGATAAAAAGTAAGGCTATAACTAAGTAGAGTTGCTTCATAGAAACTTTAACAGCAAATAATATACCGTAAATGTAAGAATTTTAGGTGCAGTACGTCTGCGGCAGCTAAATTTATACTTAAAAATTCGATGAAATGCAAAAAGCGGCCGGATTCTATGTTAAAAAACAAGGAACTCGGCCGCTTTTTTATTAATTACAATTATAAAATTTAAAACTTAATGTTGTATCCCAATGTAAATGTTCTTCCAGGACTTCTTTTGGAGAAGGTCTTGTTTTCAGCCTTGTAGGACTCATATTCACTTTCTACATCATCATCCAAAAGATTGCTTATTTTAAAACTAACACTCTGATTTTGGTTTTCACCGAAGCTCTTGGAGAAGTTAAAGTTTAAATTGTGAAAGGGCATGGTATACACGTCCGGTACAAATCCATTACCCACTACCTGTAATGTTTTTCCCTGTACATTATAGTTCATTCCCATTTGGATCCCGTTTTCGGCTCCTTCATAATTTAACCCGGAATTGATAAGGAAAGGTGACTGTCCCTGTAATTCCCGGTCATTGCCCAAGGTTTCGCCATCCCTAAGTCCCAGCGTTCTAAGATTACGCTCACTTTCACTATAAACTTGGGTAGATTTAATGATGGAGGTATTTACGTTTAAGCTAAAATTTTGTAGTGGAGCTGCAATGAACCCTAAATTTTTCCTTAATTCAAATTCCAATCCGATCACATCCGCATCACCAAGGTTTTGAGGGGTAAAGTTATCGGATGAAGATTCGAAGTACGTTAGTTCAATGGGGTCGGTGAATTTTTTGTAAAAGCCGCTCAATGCAATCATCTCTGCACTTTCACCAAACCATTCCACCCTGAAATCGAAATTGTTAATGTAGGTTGGATCCAAATCAATATTGCCTATAAAGGTGTTGTTGGATAGTGGGTCAAATATCTTGGCTATGGAAGCTTCCTTAAAAGAAGGTCTTGCCGTAGTTCGGGAATAGGATCCCCTTAGGTTAACGTCTTCTGTAAGTTCATAGATTAAATTGGCTGTAGGGAAAAGATCAAACTTATCTATTATGGTTTCATTATCATAAATAACCTTTTGAGGATCATTAATGTCCTTATTGTCTTCCCCGGTATATTTGGATTCAAATTTTTCCACCCTCACACCAAGGATAGTGCGCAATTTTTGCCCAAGTTTAAACTCGTTGGAGACATAACCTGCTATATTTTGTTGTGCTGCCTCATAGGTGTTGGCCGGTTCGGCAACGGATATGTCCGGATCAATATAGGAACCGGAGTTGTTGTTAACGGTCCATAGGTTTTCGTCCAAAAGGATATTGTCTGCAACACCATTGAATATAGTGGTTTGCCCATTGTTCTCAATTTCAAAGTTCAAGATGCTAAAGTCCCTAGTTTTGTAGGAGCCATAGGCACCAAATTTTAATTTGGCATCTTTTTCCAGAAAATCATATTTTTTGGTAAGATCTAGTTTTGCAACTGCATTGATCTCTTCCAAATCCCTCCAGATTCTTTTTGGCTGGTTGTTCTGGGGAATGGAGTATACGCCATCCTCTACCCTAAAAGATGTTGTTCTAATGTCCTTGTCCTGAATTTTGGACAGGGTAGGGGAAAGTGCCCATTCCGTTGTCCATGATGCATCTTCGCTGGAATGTATTCCACTAAGCAATGCGTTGGTGATAGAGCGTTGGGTATATTCCAAGTTATCTTTTGAGAAATTGACGAAATCCGAAAAATTCAAGGTCTGGCTAAAATAACCTGCTGTAGATTCTCCGTTCTGAATATGAAGGAGATTAAGTTTGTATTTGGATTTTTCTGTCTTAAAAGAAGTGCCCAAAAGACCGCTTACCAATACGTTATTTCTACCTAAATCCCCAGTTTGTGTCCTATCGGTTTCCAATTCAAAAACAGAGGTGTCAGCATTTCTTCTATAGAAGTTGTTTTCTGCCCCTTCGTAAAAGGTGGTAGTGTTTTTATATGAAACAGATGCTAAATATCCCAATCTGTTCTGGCCTTCTCCTACCATGTATTGGTTACCCGTGGTAAATCCAAAGCTGTAGTCCATAGCGCTATTTGCCTTCATGGCCGATAACACCGGATTGAACTTTTTGGTAATCGCTGTTAATAATGGATTATACTCAAAAGTGTTGGGAATATCCTGATTTCGGTTAATAGGAACACTTCGGTTACCATTGTCAAATCCTAGGAAATCTGTAGTGCTGCCTTTGTAATCCAAATAGTTTTCATTAAAGTGCATATCGGGATTGTAACTGCCACTAAGGGAAATGCTGTGTTCCTTTTTTGTGGGGTAGTCCTTGGTCACGATATTTACGATACCACCGGTAAAATCTGCAGGCAAATCTGCAGATGCAGATTTAAGGACCAAGATATTGTCTATGATATTAGTGGGGAATATGTCTAATTGAATAGTGTTTCTATCTGGGTCCAGACCAGGTATATCCACTCCGTTCAAAATAGATTTGGTATAGCGATCCCCTAGACCTCTAACATATACATATTTTCCGCCTTGTACGGATACCCCTGGTACAGATTTTATGGCGCTGGCCACATCTCCCGAGCCAGTTTTTTTGAAGGCCTCGGCAGATAATCCGTCCAAAAGGTTCACGGCTTTTTTCTGGATACCCAAAACAGCAGTTTCCGTATTTTTTTTAACGCTTACGGATACCACCACTTCATCAAGCCCTTCGGCCAGGGTTTCCATAGTAACATTTATGTTGGTTACCTCGTTCGCCTTAATGACAACATCGGTAATTTCAACGGTCTTATAACCTAGGAATGAAAAAGTAAGAGTGTGGCTGCCCTCTTCAAGGGTAAGTTTGTAATTACCATCGAAATCTGAGGTGGTACCTATAGTGGTGCCTTTAACCAAAATATTGGCAAAGGGTACAGGGTCTTGAAAATCTGCATCGATTAATGATCCCGTTACCTCGCCAGTTTGTGAAAAAATGAGTTGAAAAATAAAAAAGGTAAAAGTTGAAAGTCTAAGTGAATATTTCATAAGTAATTGATAGTTAAATCGTAATAAACCAAATGCCCGCCCTTATGTTTGGGCGAGCACGGTTGTTATTTTTAAAGGGGTGTATTGTTTCTACTAGAAACCTAAACCAGCTTTAGCACTTGCGTAAGTCCAAGAAAATACGTTAAGGTCAGCACCTACAGTCTGGGCCCCAGCGGTAACTTGGGTAGTCCAGTCAGCAGCTCTTTCGGTAAATGTTGGAGCTAAGATGATTGTTGATTCCACTTCGTTTCCGGCGTCATCCTTTTTAACTTTTTCAGCGAAAATGCTATTGTTAAAGCCTACAACTTGCCAAGCTTCAAAGGTTAATTCCCCATCCAAGAAGTTTTGGGCTACATCATTGGCGTCCAATTCCACGTCTTTTCCGTTTTGGAATCCAAGGGCGTAGATGTTTTTGGTAGTACCCATTGCATTACTTCTGTAGTCTGCATATTCACCATCGGCAGCAGTTGAACTTCCAAAAATAGTAGCGTTTTGAAGGGTGAAGGAACCGTTAATTGAACCTTCTGGACCGTCAATTTCAAAAGCATGATCAGAAGCCTCACCAGATATTACTACTGCATTGTCTATAGTTCCGGAATAGGCTTGGTCAATATCCAAAGCATCATCGCCCTGGGCCCAAACCAATAGATTGGAGGCGTCAACGGTTCCACCAAAGAATTCGATGCCATCATCAACATTACCTACAACTTCTATGTGGTTAATTTTTGTACCACGGCCTACAGAACCTAAAGTTAGACCGTTAATCTCGTTTCCTTCTCCTATCAAGGCGCCACCGTGACGAATGGAGATGTATTCCAATTCTCCTGAATTGTCATCGTCGTTTAATGCATCACCAGGACCGTAAAGGCCAAAAGTATCATCGGCAGGTATACCTTCTATCTGTACTTCGGTAACATCACCTTTGAAAGAACCGGTAGCTCTTCCCAAAACAATTAGTCCTCCCCAAAGTCCTCTTTGATTGTGGTCCAAGTTGGTTCCAGCTGTCTGTCCTACACCTATATTGTCGGCCTCGGCAGTAAATATAATTGGCTTTTCGGCAGTACCGTTGGCCATAATAGTAGACCCTCTTTGTACAATTAGGGCAGAAGCTAAAGATCCTGAACCTGGCTTACCTTTAATTATGGTACCTGGCTCAATAGTCAAGGTTTTTCCAATTCCAATAACAACTTTTCCTGCCAATACATATATATTCTCTGCAGACCAAGTGGTATCGGTGCTTATTTCACCGGAAACCGTAATGATTTCGGCGCAAGAACCACCTATGTCCACTCCTGTCTCATCTCCATTTTGGATGCCGTCCTCACAAGTAGCTGTTGCTTCGGTACAGGGCTGACAGTTAGGTCCACCACAATCAACACCAGTTTCTCCTTGGTTTTGAATTCCGTCATTACAGGTAGCAACAACATCGGCTATTGGTGGTTCGTCATCGTTTGTGCAAGATGTAAAAGCCATAGCGCTTATGGCCAATGCGGATAATAAAAGTTTTTTCATTTCAACTGAATTTTTTGGTTTCATTTTTGAGTTCACTTGTTTTATTTAAACATGGCAAATAAATGGCCTAACTGTAAAAGTCGCGTTACCCTCAGATTAATAGTTTGTTGGCTTAATGTTATCTAAATGTTACTATATTAAATCCATGTTAAGAGGTTTGGTGTAATAGTATTATCTTTACTTTTGGCGCGGATAACCAATAAATATTGAAGGTTAAACGGGCATGTTTTAATAGGTCACAATTTTGGGTTGTGATAGATTATAGTAACCGCCCTCCAAAAGGAAATGGGTTGTAGATGACCGTTTAAAGACAAAAAAATAAGGCATGAAAAAAAAGGATATTAAGATACTTTTGGTGGATGATGAACCGGATATTCTAGAAATTGTAGGGTATAATTTATCTGCCGAAGGGTATGAGGTTTTCACTGCAAAAAATGGTATGGAAGGGGTTTCGAAGGCAAAAAAGAAGAAGCCCCACTTAATTATTTTAGACGTAATGATGCCGGAAATGGATGGCATTGAAGCCTGCGAGATCATAAGGCGAACCGAAGGTTTGGAGGATACCTTGATCACCTTCCTTACCGCTAGGGGCGAAGACTATTCGCAGATGGCCGGATTTGATGCGGGTGCGGACGATTATATAACCAAACCTATTAAGCCTAAGGTCTTGGTGAGCAAAGTAAAAGCTTTGCTTAGAAGGCTTAAGAATGAGGAGCAGGAGGTAGAAGATATCTTTAAAGTTGGTGAGATTACCATAAATAGGGAGGAATACAAAATTGTTAATCAGGGAGAGGAAATAATTCTTCCCAGAAAAGAGTTTGAACTCTTGGCACTATTGACTTCCAAGCCGAATAAGGTTTTTAAAAGGGAGGTTATCCTGGACAAGGTATGGGGCAATGAAGTGGTTGTAGGGGGGAGGACTATCGACGTCCATATTAGAAAGCTTCGCGAAAAAATTGGTGATGATCATTTTAAAACGGTAAAAGGGGTAGGGTATAAGTTTGTACTATAATGGCAACGAGGATTAAAAAATCGTATAGGTTTGCCTTGCGTACAACAATTCTAATTTCATTCCTTTTAACTACCGTTTTGGGGATATTTTTGTGGAACAATGGTTCCGTGGATTGGCAGCTCCTAGCGGTCATTTTGGTAACTTCTTCCCTAATTTCTTTTCTCGTAGTTCAATTAAGGATAGAAAAATTTATCTACCGTAACATTGAACGCATTTATAAAGATGTATCCCTGTTGGAGTCCACCTCCTTGGCTCCTAAGACCATTACAACGGACATGCGGTCCTTGACAGATGAAATAGAGAAGTTTGCCAAGGACAAAAAAATTGAAATTGATACCTTAAAAATCCGGGAGGAATATAGAAAGGATTTTTTGGGTAACGTTTCCCATGAATTAAAAACACCACTATTTACCGTCCAGGGTTATATTTTAACCCT
Organism: Arenibacter algicola; assembly: GCF_018860365.1. Classification (GTDB taxonomy): domain Bacteria; phylum Bacteroidota; class Bacteroidia; order Flavobacteriales; family Flavobacteriaceae; genus Arenibacter; species Arenibacter algicola_B. The sequence goes on along the minus strand of NZ_JAHKPO010000024.1, from coordinate 168,273 downwards.
CTTGGATGGTGCCATGGACGATAAAAATCTGAGGAAAAAGTATCTTCAACGGGCCAATAAGGGTGTGGAGCGACTTATCTACATTGTTAAGGATTTGGATCTGATAACCAAATTGGAAGTTGGGGACCTAAACTTGGAGATAGAGGATTTTGATATTTTGGAACTCGTGAGGAATGTTTTTGAGCTTTTGGAAATGAAGGCCGCAAAAAAGAATATTACCCTGACATTTGATATGGATTATAAGGATCCCATCTACGTTAAGGCCGATAAAGAGAAAATACAACAGGTAATTACAAATTTAGTGGTGAATTCCATTAAATATGGACAGCAGAACGGTACAACCGAGGTCAGTATAGAGAATTTAATTAAAAACAAGGTCATTATTCGGGTAACCGACAATGGCGAGGGTATCTCCAAACAGCACCTAGCGCGAATTTTCGAAAGATTTTATAGGGTAGATAAAAGTGGGAGTAGGGCCGAAGGTGGTTCTGGCTTGGGATTGGCAATTGTAAAGCATATTATAGAGGCCCACAACGAGAAGATTTACGTGGAAAGCGTACTAGATATAGGGTCCGAATTTTCCTTTACTTTGGAGAAGGCAACCAAGTAAATCCTTACTGCCAAATTGTATAAATTTCATTATTTCAGGATTGCCATGGCTATAAATTGTCCTTCTGCAGGACCAATGGGCCGGTCTGCCAATTTTGGCGAATAATATCCAATTCCCGACTTCATTATAGCAATTTTCCATTGCTTTGAATAATTCTAAATAAAGAGGAACGATTAAGTTATTATCTTTAGGTACGACCTAGTACTTATCAACCTAAATCCTATGGAACACATTGTTATTATTGGTAATGGAATCTCTGGAATTACGGCAGCCCGCCATATTCGAAAACTATCCGACAAAAAAATCACCATTATTTCCGCTGAGAGCGATTATTTTTTCTCAAGAACTGCTCTGATGTATGTGTATATGGGGCATATGAAGTTTGAGCATACCCAGCCTTACGAAAATTGGTTCTGGAAAAAAAACCGCTTGAATTTGGTCAATGGATATGTAACAAAAGTAGATACGGCCAGTAAAAAGGTAATTTTAAAAAGTTCCGAGGAAATTGGATATGATAAACTTATTATCGCCACAGGTTCCAAACCCAATAAATTTGGATGGCCCGGACAGGATTTGAAAGGGGTACAGGGATTGTATTCCAAACAGGATTTGGAGTTATTGCAGGCCAATGCACCTAACAATGAAATATGTAAAAGGGCAGTTATTGTTGGGGGCGGATTAATTGGGATCGAATTGGCAGAAATGCTTAGGAGTAGGGATATCCCAGTTACTTTTTTAGTCCGTGAAAACAGCTTTTGGAACGGGGTCTTGCCCCAAGGGGAATCCCAAATGATCAATGAGCACATTCTGGAACATCATATAGACCTGAAATTGGATACCAATCTGAAGGAAATTATTTCGGATGAAAATGGTTGGGCAAATGCCGTGGTTACGGATAAAGGGGAGACGATCCAATGTACGGTGGTGGGGCTGACCGCCGGGGTTACTCCAAATATTGATTTCCTGAAAGGCTCTGGAATAGAAACAGGGAAAGGGGTAAAGGTCAATAACTTTTTGGAAACCAATATAGCAGATGTCTATGCTATTGGTGATTGCGCCGAACAACATGAGGCCATTGGCAGCCGCAGGCCGGTGGAGGCTGTTTGGTATACGGGAAGAATGATGGGGGAAACTTTGGCACAGACTATTTGCGGTAACAAAAGGGCCTATAACCCTGGGCATTGGTTTAATTCAGCAAAATTTTTGGACATAGAGTATCAAACTTATGGATGGGTATTCAGTGAGAAATCGAAAAAAGACCATGAACAACATTTTCATTGGCGGCATCCCAAGGAAAAAATATGTGTCACCATCGCCTTCCACAAAGACACCAAACAGTTTTTGGGGATCAATACTTTTGGAATTCGGATGCGTCACGAAATTTTGGACAGGTGGCTTACGGAGAATAGAAGTATAGCTTATGTAATGGAGTTTTTAAAGGATGCCAATTTTGATCCTGAATTTTACGCGGAATATGAGAAAGCCATTGTATCCCAGTATAATTCCCAATTTGGTACGAATATTACTCCCAAGAAGAAAAGTTGGAAACGAATTTTTAGCAACATATAAGATTACCAGATGCAAATAATAAAAAAAATTGGCCTCTTCATTTTTTTAATTGGCCTTACCATATTTACGATACTTCCTTTTATTGGTGAGTTTAAGGTGACCCCTGCAACAATGGATCAAATAATTCAGCAAAAGGGAATTTCGAGCGAAATTTTTATACAGGGGATGGAAGAAAATGTGGTTGGCAAACAGTTCCAGGGAATGCTTTCATTATCTCCCAAAATAACCCAGACACTGGAGGCTGCCAATGCCCAACATAGAAAGGACAAGGAATATAAGAAGATTATCTATACGGGTCCACATGACTTGGCTGCTGCCGTTGGCAAGGCCTCCGGGAGTGGATTTATAGTTGAAAATAAGGGACTTATGTGGTTCTTGACCTTTGGCCTGGGCATATTGGGGGCATTACTTTTTATAATTCCCAATATAGTTTTATTAGGTAAAAAAGGGGTTAAGAATAATGGTATTTACCATGAGAATGCCACCAATAGGGGGTGGATTGCTTGGATGGTCTTTGTTTTTCTGGTTTCCTTTTATTTGGTGCTTTATTTCCGTTCGGAATATGCTGTAAACTGGACTTACCTAGTAGATCCAATAAGCGAATTTCTAAGTGGAAATCCTGCCGGACATTGGTTTGTCTACGGCTTTATGTATTGTACGGTGATGACCGTAATGGCCGTGCGCATGTACATTAAGTATAGGCATAATATGTATCAAATGGTACGTACTACCTCTGTCCTGTTTTTTCAAATAGTCTTTGCCTTTCTTATTCCGGAAATTATGGTAAGGCTACAAATGCCGTATTACGACTTTAAAAATGCCTTTCCTTTGGATTATGATTTCTTTTTCCAATGGAATTTAAAATCCTTGTTGAACAGTGGGGGAATAGGACTCTTTATTCTAGTATGGGGTATTGTACTTACTTTGGTTATTGTGCCCGTTATGGTCTATTTTTTTGGAAAACGATGGTACTGTTCCTGGGTATGCGGATGTGGAGGTTTGGCAGAGACCCTAGGGGATCCCTATAGGCAGCACTCCAGCAAGTCCCTATTTTCATGGAAAGTGGAAAGATGGTTGGTACATGGGGTGTTGGTCTTTGCCGTGGGAATGACCTTGATGACGCTCTACAGTTTCTTTACGGAGTCTGGCACAGTGTTGGGTTTAAAAACACAGAGTGTGCAAAATACCTATAGTCTGTTGATAGGTGCATTTTTCGCAGGAGTGATCGGTACCGGATTTTACCCCATTTTTGGAAATAGGGTATGGTGTAGGTTTGGTTGTCCTCTGGCAGCGTATTTGGGATTTGTACAGCGGTTCAAGTCGCGCTTTAGGATTACCACCAACGGTGGACAGTGTATTTCCTGTGGTAATTGTTCTACCTATTGTGAGCAGGGTATAGATGTCAGGGCCTACGCCCAAAAAGGTGAAAATATTATAAGGTCCAGTTGCGTAGGTTGTGGTATTTGTTCCGCGGTCTGTCCAAGAGGGGTCTTAAAATTGGAAAATGGACCGCTCAAGGGAAGGATAAACCCTACCGAAATTCTGTTAGGGAACGATGTTGATCTAATGGACCTGGTCAATAAAAAATAAGCCTGCGATTGGTGATGAAATAATTGTTGCAATCCTTAAAGGGAGGTCAATGGATTGATGAAAGTATTGATACCTTTGCGCTATCAAAATTATGGATACCCAAGATACCTAACAATGGATAAATAAGAATGACCCTTCAAATACTCTAATGACCGATATAAAAGTAATTATCCCTGCCTATAACGAAGCTGATTCCATTGCGAACGTAATAAAAGAAATCCCAACAATTGTTTCCGAAATAATTGTTGTAAACAATAATTCTACAGACGATACAGCCCTCAATGCTAGGGAGGCCGGGGCTACTGTACTCACTGAAGAGAGGATGGGATATGGCTATGCCTGCCTTATGGGAATTAATTATGTTTCCAAACAATCCAAAACACCCGATATTATCGTATTTATGGACGGAGACTATTCGGATTATCCCGAAGAACTTTCCAAAGTGGTAAAGCCCATAGTGCAAAACGATTTGGATTTCGTTATTGGGGCCAGAACAAAGGAGTTGAGGGAAGAAGGATCTATGACGCCACAACAGGTTTTTGGAAATGCATTGGCCACCACTTTAATGAAATGGTTCTTTGGAGCTTCTTTTACTGATCTGGGTCCGTTTAGGGCCATAAAGTACGACAAGCTTTTGGCGCTGGAAATGGAGGATAAGACCTACGGTTGGACCGTGGAAATGCAGTTGAAGGTTCTAAAAAAGGGATTTACATATACCGAAGTACCAGTGCGTTATAAAAAAAGAATTGGCATATCAAAAGTATCAGGTACTGTAAAAGGTACTATATTTGCAGGCGTAAAAATCCTGGGTTGGATATTTAAATACAGTTTAAAATAATATGGGACTAACAATTACTTACTTTATCATTGCGATTTACAGTATTTCCTTACTATTGATATTTTTTTATAGCTTGGCCCAGCTTAATTTACTGGTCAACTATCTAGGGTATAAAAGGAGAAATAAGGAGGCTCCAAAATTCAATTTATTGGATCCAAAAGAAATACCATTTGTTACCATACAACTTCCTATTTATAATGAGGAGTATGTTGTGGAGCGTTTGTTGGACAATATTTCGAAAATAGAATATCCAATGAGCAAATTGGAAATTCAGGTTTTGGACGATTCCACGGACGACTCCGTATTGGACACTGCCAAGAGAATTAAGGCGCTTCAGGAAACAGGATTGGATATACAGCATATAAGAAGGACCAATAGGCAAGGCTATAAGGCAGGTGCTTTAAAAGAAGGTCTGGATATAGCCAAAGGGGAGTTTATTGCCATTTTTGATGCGGATTTCTTGCCTTCCAATGATTGGTTGAAGAAAACCGTAATTTATTTCAAAGATCAGGAAATTGGTGTAGTTCAGACAAGATGGGGACATATCAATAGGGAATATTCCACTTTGACCCGTATACAGGCTTTTGCTTTGGACGCCCACTTTACATTGGAACAGGTAGGACGTAATGCCAAAGGCCATTTCATAAATTTTAATGGTACCGCAGGTATTTGGAGAAAGGAATGTATTCTGGACGCCGGAAACTGGGAAGGAGATACCCTTACCGAGGATTTGGATCTTAGCTACCGCGCCCAATTAAAGAACTGGAAATTTAAATATTTGGAGGATGTAGAGACACCTGCAGAACTTCCAGTGGTAATCAGCGCTGCCCGTTCCCAGCAATTTCGTTGGAACAAAGGTGGGGCAGAAAACTTTAGAAAAACCGTTTGGAGCGTTATATCCGCCAAGAACATCTCGTTCAAGACCAAATTTCACGGGGTGATGCACTTGTTGAATAGCTCCATGTTCCTTTGTGTATTCTTGGTGGCACTTTTGAGTATTCCAATGATGTACATAAAAAATAGCTATGATCATTTGGGATGGATTTTTGAAGCTACCAAATTTTTTATTTTAAGTACCATTATCCTTTTCGTCTGCTATTGGTTTACCTATAAGAGCATACAGGGTAGTAGTTTTGATAATTTTGTAGACTATATAAGAATCTTCTTTACATTTTTCTCCGTGGCCCTTGGATTTTCATTGCACAACTCCATTGCCGTACTGGAAGGTCATATGGGTAAAAGATCCGAGTTTGTCAGGACCCCAAAATTTAATTTGAACAATATAACGGACAGCTGGAAGGGGAATAAATATTTGGCTACCAAACTTTCTCCCAATATGATTTTGGAAGCGGCCCTAATGCTTTACTTCCTTTTTGGAATGTACAGTGCCATTCCTTTGAACGATTTTGGACTTTTTCCATTTCACTTTATGTTATTTTTGGGCTTCGGTTACGTATTCTTCAAATCCCTTATGGCAAGGGCTTAAATAATATTTATAAACGCTATTCAAAAGCCCTGTTCTTTCTAAAGACAGGGCTTTTTTAATTTTGATATCGTTAAACAGGTTTATATCCTTAAACCACTAGTTAAGAAAGAGATAGTGCTGCTCCGGCACAGACATTGGAGGTAAGTTAATAGCTACCTACATTTGTGAATTTCAAAAAAATAAGGGTTTCATTGCCAAAACCAAAATTGGAAGTGCTGTTATTTGATAATTTCATTTAAATTTGGGAGATTGCTGAAATAATAAAGTGACCAAGAACCACCAGACAAATATTATCCAAAGGGCCATTTCTTATTGGAAACTTCACAGGATTCCAATTTTAATGGTGCTGCTTAGCATCCTCTTCTATATTTCCTTTGGTTACCATTTGGATAGAACGGATTTTATAAAGCTGCTCGGCCTTTATTTGGCTTTGTCCTTTTTGTGTTATAAGCTGATTCAATTTGAAAAATGGAACTTTAAATTTTTGGCCATTTCCGGGACGCTTTTCCGGCTAATACTGCTTTTTGCGGAACCCAATCTTTCCCAGGATTTTTATAGATTTATATGGGATGGACAATTGATCAACCATGGGATGAGTCCCTACCTTCACCTCCCCAAGGACTTGATAATAGAAAATGGCCACCTCATGCACAATGCCGGGGAATTGGTGAGTGGCATGGGAAGCCTCAGTGCGTCAAATTATAGTAATTATCCTCCATTGAACCAGTTTATTTTTGCGTTGTCCACTTGGTTGGCAGGAAAGAGTCTAGTGGGAAGTGTATTGGTCATGAGGACCATTATAATTATGGCCGATTTGGGAATCCTATATTTCGGGCGCAAATTATTGCAAAAGCTCAATAAATCTACCCATTTGATCTTTTGGTATTTCTTAAACCCATTGGTTATTTTGGAACTTACCGGTAATCTGCATTTTGAAGGGGTAATGTTGTTCTTTTTTGTTTGGTCTATTTGCCTTTTGTTCAATAAAAAATGGCTATTGGCGGCTATTGTATATGCGCTTTCGATCTCTGTAAAATTGGTCCCTTTACTATTTCTGCCCTTGTTCTTAAAATATTTCGGGTTCAAGAAAAGCATCCTCTTCTATGCTGTTGTGGGTATAACAACGGTCCTTTTGGTACTCCCATTCTATTCCCTGGATTTTGCAAATAATTACATGCAGACAGTAGGGCTGTGGTTCTCCAATTTTGAATTTAATGCCGGTTTATATAATGTAATAAAAAAAGTGGCCCTGAATTTCGAAGCAAAACCTTGGGAGCTAATCAAGGATTATGGAAAAATTACCCCGATAATCGTTATTGCCTCTGTGGCCCTGTTTACGTTTTTTAGGGACAATAGAAAGATTTCAACCTTGTTGACCTCCATGATGTGGGTGTTGACCTTGTATTATTTTTTGTCGGCTACCGTGCACCCATGGTATATTATTTTCTTAGTGATTTTAGGCCTGTTTACCGAGTTTAGGTTTCCAATGGTTTGGTCCTTGAGTATCATTTTGAGCTACTGGGCCTATTCCAATGCAGGGTTTAAGGAGAATTATTGGTTGTTATCTGTTGAATATATTGCAGTATATGGTTTTATGTGTTATGAAATTGTTAGATTACATAACAAAAAGTTGCTATTTAGTAAAAATTAGCACATCAATCACAAAAATTCATTTTTATTTGTACTTTTGATGGTAGAATGAATAACTCATATTACATACTTAACGTAAACAAGGTTTCCAACCTTGCTTATTCATTTACGCCTACACGTCGTCGCCCGTAAGGGTGCGCTTCTTTTATGGAAATAGGTGAGTCCATTTCCCTCTCAAAAAAAATAAATTATAATTTTAATTTTAAAAGCAACATTCAATGAAGATTGTTATTGCTAACGATTCCCATTTTAAATATGCCGAGGTTATCTGCGAAACCATTGCAGAGTCGGCCAAAGTGCGGGGTACCGGGATTGCAAAGCGCACTCCAGAATATATTCAAAAAAGACTGCATAATGGCAATGCCATTATTGCCTTGGACGGCGATAAGTTTGCCGGTTTCTGTTATATTGAGGTTTGGGGACATGAAAAATTTGTAGCCAATTCAGGTCTAATAGTGCATCCTGATTACAGGAATCAGGGCTTGGCCAAGAAAATAAAAAAAGAAATTTTTGACCTTTCCAGGAGTAAGTTTCCCGATGCCAAAATTTTTGGGATCACTACGGGCTTGGCAGTGATGAAGATGAACTATGAACTGGGCTATAAACCGGTTACATTTTCAGAATTGACTACGGATCCCGAGTTTTGGAAAGGCTGTCAGACCTGTAAAAATTTTGATATCCTTACCAGGACAGAACAAAAAATGTGTCTTTGTACCGGCATGTTGTACGACCCTGCAACCAAAGCCAAGGAGGCTATAAAGGAACCAAAGGAGAAATTGAATTCCAAGGCTTTTCAAAGATTAAAAAGTATAAAGGAAAGTTTGTTCCTAAACAAGAAAACAAAGTAGTAGTAAAGTACTGCTGAGAAAATAAAAATAATAATAGTTTAGCATGAAAAAATTAGTTTTAGCGTATAGTGGTGGATTGGATACTTCCTATTGTGCCAAGTATTTGTCAAAGGATCAAGGTTTTGAAGTACATGCCGTAAGTGTAAATACAGGAGGGTTTTCAAAGGAAGAAATAGAGAGCATTCATAAAAAGGCCTTGGAATTAGGGGCCACTTCCTACACTTCCATAGATGCCGTACAAACTTTCTATGAAAAGGTAGTAAAGTATTTAATTTTTGGGAACGTACTAAAGAACAATACCTATCCTTTATCGGTAAGTGCAGAACGAATTGTTCAGGCTATTGAAATTGTAAACTACGCCAAAAAAGTTGGTGCCAAATATATTGCCCACGGGAGTACTGGAGCTGGGAACGATCAGGTTAGGTTTGATATGATCTTCCAGATCATTGCACCCGAGATTGAAATTATTACCCCGATTCGGGATAATAAATTGGCCAGGGAGGTAGAAATTGAATATTTGAAACAGAATGGGGTAGATTACCCATGGGAGAAAGCAAAATACTCTATCAATAGAGGTTTATGGGGAACTTCTGTAGGAGGCGAGGAAACACTTACCTCACACAAGTCCTTACCGGATTCTGCCTATCCAAGCCAACTGCAAAAGACAGAACCCGCTCAGTTGAAACTTACTTTCCACAAGGGTGAATTAATTGCTTTGGATGGCGATAATGATACTCCTGTGAACAACATTATAAAATTGGAGGCTATTGCTTCCAAATATGCCATAGGTAGGGATATCCATGTTGGGGATACCATTATTGGCATAAAAGGTAGGGTAGGGTTTGAAGCACCTGCTTCCTTGATCATTATCAAGGCCCATCATTTATTGGAAAAACACACCCTTACCAAATGGCAACAGTATCAAAAGGAAATGCAGGGCAATTTCTATGGTATGCTGTTGCACGAAGGGAATTATTTGGATGAGGTTATGCGCAATATCGAGGCCTTCCTCACCGATACCCAAAAGAATGTAAGCGGTGATGTTTTTGTAAGTCTGCACCCTTATCGATTTGAATTGGACGGGATATCTTCACCCCACGATTTAATGAACGCCTCTTTTGGTAGTTATGGCGAGATGAACAAAGGATGGACCGCCGATGATGCCAAAGGATTTATAAAAATACTTTCCAATTCGGGAAAAATATATAACCACGTAAATCAGAATAATGATTAAGGCAGGAATTATAGGTGGTTCAGGGTATACTGGTGGGGAACTCATCAGAATCCTCCTGAACCACCCCCATGCAACTATAGATTTTGTTTTTAGTACCACTAGGGCAGGTAAAAAAATTACCACGGCACATCCGGACCTTTTGGGGGTTACCGATCTTGTATTTACAGGAGAGGTAAACAAGGATGTGGATGTAGTATTTCTTTGTCTTGGCCACGGGAACTCTACTAGTTTTTTAAAGGAAAATGAGTTCTCCGAAAACACTAGGATCATAGATTTAAGTAATGATTTTAGGCTGGAGGCCGATGCCGTTCTGGACGGAAAAGCTTTTGTCTACGGCTTGCCCGAACTGAAGAAGGAAGAAATTAAAAAGGCGAAATATATTGCCAACCCAGGTTGTTTTGCCACGGCTATTCAGTTGGGATTGTTGCCATTGGCAAAGGCCCATAAACTGGATAAACCGGTGCATATAAATGCCGTAACCGGAAGTACAGGGGCGGGAGTAAGCCTTTCATCTACCTCACATTTTAGCTGGAGGAACAATAACGTGTCCTGGTACAAGCCCTTTACGCATCAGCACTTGGGGGAAATAAATGAAAGCTTGCACAGTCTTCAGGAAAATACCGGGGAACTGTTTTTTTTGCCCAACAGGGGTAATTTTACCAGGGGAATTTTGGCCACGGCCTATACCGAATTCGATGGGAGTTTGGAGGAAGCTTATGAACTGTACAACGAGTTTTACAAGGATGCGGCCTTTACCCAGGTGACGGAAGAGGACATCAACCTAAAACAGGTAGTGAATACCAACCAATGTCATATTCATTTGCACAAGCACAACAATACGCTCTTGATTACCTCGGCCATAGATAATTTGTTGAAAGGGGCTTCAGGACAGGCCGTGCAAAATATGAACTTGGCGTTCGGATTTAAGGAAACGGAAGGCCTGCAATTAAAAGCGGGCGTATTTTAATATCGGTCGGCCCAGTAGGTCAACGGTAGTGGAAAAAGGTAAACCGATAAACTAAGAATAAACCAATCAACCCTTGCTGCAGAAGTAGGAAGGAAACAAATAACAATTAAGGAATGAAAATAGCCATTATTGGAGCAGGTAATTTAGGTCTATCCATAGCCAAAGGCATTTTGAGCACTAATGGGGCCACTTCCATGGTCCTTACCAAGAGAAATCTTAACGGGCTTAAGGAGATTGAAAAATATGGAATTGTTACCACCACTACAGATAATAGGGAAGCAGTGGCCAAATCGGACATTTTAATTTTTGCCGTTCAGCCAGGCCAATTTGTTAAGATTTTAGGAGAGGTAAAGGACATACTTACGGAAAAGCATGTTATTATTTCTACCATTACCGGTTTTAGTATTGCAAGAATGGAAGAGGTTATAGGGCCGGATCACTTTATTATTCGTGCCATGCCCAATACCGCTATTTCCGTAGGGAAATCCATGACCTGTATCTGCAGCAATGAGAAAGGGGCCAAAAGGGTAGACCTGGCCAAGGCCATCTTTAACCGTATGGGGCATTCCATGCAAATTCCGGAAGACCAGATGCAGGCCGCAACCGTTATTTGTGCCAGTGGAATTGCGTTTTGGATGCGATTGATTAGAGCCACCACACAAGGGGCCATTCAATTGGGATTCGATGCCAAGGAAGCACAGGAATTGGCCATGCATACCTGTAATGGGGCTGCTAGTCTACTTATAGAATCTGACAGTCACCCAGAAAATGAAATAGATAAGGTAACTACTCCAAGGGGATGTACCATTTCCGGATTGAACGAAATGGAACACCAAGGACTAAGCTCCTCCCTGATCAGAGGTATAGTGGCCTCATTTGACAAGATAAACGAAATAAAAAAAGGATAACCTCTACCTAAACCTTCAAGGTTATTATACAAGGGAGGTTCATAATACAATATAGAAGATGGAATTATTTGATGTATACCCATTATATAACGTTACTCCCGTTTCGGCCAAGGGAATAACGGTTACCGATGAAAAAGGCCAGGAATATTTGGATTTCTACGGTGGTCATGCCGTAATTTCCATAGGACATTCCCATCCACATTATGTGAAAAGATTGAAGGAGCAGTTGGACAAGATCGGTTTTTATAGCAATGCCATTCAGAATCCTATACAAGAAGCCTTGGCGCATAAATTGGGAGAACTTTCGGGCTGTGAAGATTACAATCTCTTCCTGTGCAATTCCGGGGCAGAGGCCAACGAAAATGCCTTAAAACTGGCATCGTTCCAAACGGGTAAATCTAGGGTAATCGCCTTTAAGCACGGATTTCACGGTAGAACTTCTGCCGCTGTGGCCGCTACCGATAATGAAAAGATAAATGCTCCTATAAACAAGCAACAAAAGGTAACCATACTTCCCTTCGAGGATTTGGCTGCTTTTAAAAGCGAGATTTCCAAAGGGGATGTGTGTTGCGTAATTATAGAGACCATTCAAGGGGTAGGGGGTCTGGACCAGCCTTCCCAAGAGTTTTATAAGAATATAGCTGCACTATGTAAGGAAAATGGTGCACTGCTTATTGCAGATGAGGTGCAATGTGGTTATGGAAGAAGTGGTAAATTTTTTGCCTTCCAACACTATGGCATTAAACCGGACATTATTACGGTAGCCAAGGGAATGGGCAACGGATTTCCTATAGGCGGGGTCCTGATCCATGATAGCATCAAGGCTTCCTATGGTATGCTGGGAACCACCTTTGGGGGCAATCACTTGGCATGTGCCGCAGGATTGGCAGTGTTGGAAGTAATCGAGAAAGAAAATTTAATTGAAAATGCCGCAGAGCTTTTCGAATACTTCAAGGAAAAAGCAGCTTCCATCCCACAAGTAAAAAGGGTAAAGGGAATGGGACTTATGTTGGGGCTGGAATTTGATTTTGAAGTGGCGGAGCTACGAAAGAAACTCATTCACAATCAACATATGTTCACCGGTGGCGCCAGTGACAAACATGTATTGAGAGTATTACCGGCATTGAATATTACCAAGGAAAATTTGGATCAGTTTTTTGATGCCTTAAAAAAGGAATTGGCATGAGTTTGTATTTAGACATAGCCCAAAGGAATGCGGTGCTAAGTACCATGGCACAGCTGATCGATGCGGAACGAAGCACAATTCTGGAGGTCAATAAGAAAGACCTCGAGGCCTATAATGGCGATGATTTGGCCATGTACGACCGACTCAAGGTAGACGATGCCAAGATTGAAGGTATGATCCTATCCCTGCAGCAGTTGGCGAGCCAGGAAGACCCCTTGGGCTTGGAACGTTTTAATTTTACCCATGAAAATGGGATGCACGTTAGCAATAAAACGGCGCCTTTTGGCACGGTCCTGATCATTTATGAATCTAGGCCAGATGTTACCATTGAAGCTGCTGCCATTGCCTTTAAATCGGGCAATAAAATTTTGTTGAAAGGCGGAAAGGAATCGCTTCAAAGCAATTTGATATTGGTGAATTTCTGGCATAAGTCCTTGGAGCAACACGGCATTTCCAAAGATTGGGTCACTTATCTGGAATTTAATAGGGAACAGACACAGGCCTTTTTGGAAAAGCCTACCCAAAAGTTAGACCTGATAGTACCACGTGGAGGGGAAAAGCTGATCGCTTTTACCAAAAAGCATGCTACCTGTCCGGTAATAGTCAGTGGAAGGGGAAATAACTTTCTTTACGTTCACCCCAAGGCGGACCTAAAAAAGGCAATGTCCATTATCCTTAACGCCAAAACCACAAAGATATCGGCCTGTAATGCTTTGGACAAGGTGTTGATAGATAGCGAACTGCCCAACAAGGAAGCTTTTATAAAAGATTTGATAGCTGAATTAAAAGCGAAAAAAGTTGAAATACTGGTAGATAACAGCCTGGCCGAAACAGAGGGTACTTCCGAAATTACTGGAGAGGAAAGTTGGTTTGAAGAATTTTTGGATTATAAGATCCTTATCGGGGAAGTGGGAAATACGGAGGAAGCTGTTGAAAAGATAAATACCTATGGCGGGGGACATTCCGCGGTAATCGTTACCGAAGAGGAACAGGAAGCCGACCTTTTTATGAATTCCGTAGATTCCGCGGCAGTATATCATAATGTTTCTACCCGTTTTACGGATGGTGGACAATTTGGACTGGGCGGGGAATTGGCCATCAGCACGGATAAATTGCACCAAAGGGGGCCCATTGGCCTACAGCATTTGGTGACCAACAAATGGTATGTAAAGGGCGATGGTCAAATAAGGTAGTAGCCAGACCTAACAATAGGTCTAAAAAAAAGAGCATGCAGAAGAAAAGAATATTATTAAAAATAGGATCCAATACCCTTACCAAAGAAACGGACCATATCTCTAGGGGGAAAATCGAGGATATTGGGAGGCAAATCGCAAAACTTAAGGATAGTTACGAATTCATCATTGTAAGTTCCGGGGCCATTGCCGCTGCCAAGCAGTTTGTAAAATTGGAACACAACGGGCAGGAAATTACCGTTAAACAGGCCTTGGCTTCCATAGGTCAGCCCCATTTAATGCGAATTTTTCAAGAGAACTTTAGGGAGTTGGGATTGTTTACTTCCCAATGTCTTTTGTCCTATTCCGATTTTGAAAAAGAGGTTTCCAAGGAAAATATCTGTAATACCATCAACGTACTGGTGGCCAATAATTTTATCCCCATCATCAACGAGAACGATACGGTAGCGACCGATGAGATCAAGTTTGGGGACAACGATAAATTGGCGGCATTAACGGCAGCCTTGATGAAGGTAGATCTATTGATCATTGCTACCAACACCGATGGCATATACACCAAGGAATCGTTTGCCAACAAGGTTCCAGAAACCATTCGTTTGGCAAGCGATCTGGCCGATCTGCAAAATGAGGTCAGTAGTTCCAAATCTTCCCATGGTACCGGAGGCATGGAATCCAAAATCGAGGCAGCCAACATCGCCAGACAGGCCAATATAGAAACCTGGATCGTAAATGGCCTAAAGGACAATTTTATCATCGATGCGATAGAGAACAAAACCGCTTTTACAACCATAAAATAAAGAAATGCAACACTATTTATCCTTAAAAGATATCGATTCCCTACCGCAATGGGTAGAAGAAGCTAGATCATTAAAGGCGAATCCGCTTCAATTTAAAGCCTTGGGAGAGACCAAGACCATATGCTTGTTATTCTTTAACAACAGCCTAAGAACCCGTTTAAGCACACAGAAAGCGGCCATGAACTTGGGGATGGAGGTTATAGTAATGAACTTTGGAAGTGAAGGATGGGCATTGGAATATGGAGACGGCACCATCATGGATCAGGGCACTTCCGAGCACATCAAGGAAGCTGCACAGGTAGTAGCACAATATTGCGATATAGTGGCTATCAGGGCCTTTGCCTCCTTGACCGATAAGGAAAAGGACGAGGCCGAAGTGGTCATGAACGGTTTTAAAAAGTATGCCGGGATACCGGTGGTAAATATGGAAAGTTCCGTAGGCCATCCGTTACAGGCTTTGGCGGATGCCATAACCCTAGCGGAAAACAATACCAAGAAAAGACCAAAAGTAGTCTTGTCATGGGCGCCACACCCAAAGGCATTGCCGCATGCAGTGGCCAATTCCTTTGTGGAAATGATGCATTTGCAGGAGGCCGATTTTGTAATTACCCACCCCAAAGGATACGATCTAAATCCTGAGGTGACCAAGGGTGCCAAAATAGAATACGATCAGGACAAGGCTTTGGAAGATGCCGATTTTGTCTATGTTAAAAACTGGAGCAGCTACCAGGATTATGGCAAGGTGATCAACCAAGATAAAAATTGGACCATGACCAATAAAAAGTTGGGCAATGCCAAGTTTATGCACTGTCTGCCCGTAAGGCGAAATGTAGTGGTAGCCGATGAGGTTTTGGACGGCAATAATTCATTGACCATTCAACAGGCCAACAACAGGACCTATTCCGCACAGATTGTGTTGAAGAAGTTGCTGGAGAGTCTGGGTGCTTAGGCACAGTTGTCAGTGAACAGTATTCAGTTGGCAGTTTACAGTAAACAGTTTGCAGTAGTCAGTATACAGTGGTAGTGAACAGTGAATGATGAAAATAAGGGACTCCTTCCCTTAGCAAGGGAAGGTGGCTTCTCCACAAGCGAAGGCGGAGGGTTTTGAAGGCGCGGATTTTGGAACAAAAGAGAAAGTTTGGGTTTAGACCAAAGGTTAGGGATTTCAAACTCCCCTTTCTCTCCCCGCTAGTGGCGGGGAAATTCATTCCCCTCTTCGTTCCAAGAGGGGAGCTGTTTGATTTGAGTAATAAATATAATTTTGAAATGTTAACACGGCTCCTCCCTTCAGACGAAGGGAGGTGGCTTCGCCACAAGCGAAGACGGAGGGTTTTGAAAGCGCGGATTTTGGAATAAGGACGAAAGTTAGGCGAGCTGTAAAAAAGGAATGACAAAGGATAAGCTACATACAAAAAAAGAACTTGCAGGATTCAGGAGTGAGCTTCGTTCCAAACTGACTCCAGCCGAGGCATTTCTTTGGAAGCAGTTAAGTTCACGTCAACTTATGGGTAGAAGATTTACTAGACAGCATAGTATTTCAAAATACGTGGTGGATTTTTATTGTGCAGCAGAGCGGTTGATAGTGGAGTTGGATGGAGAAATCCACAATCATCCCCAGGCCATGGACTATGATGAAAAAAGAACCGCTTATTTTAATAAAATGGGTTACAAAGTGATACGATTTGAAAACAAAATGGTATTTGATCATTTAGAATCGGTATTAAGTGAAATAAAAGATAATTTTAGAACGTAAATAAGCTTCTCCCATCAGACTTGTGCTGAGCGCAGTTGAGACCTCAATGAAAGCACTGAAACAGCTGGTCAGAAAAAAACAGAGACCCAAGCGGGAAGTAAAAAAAGATATGAAACAAAAACTATCTATAATAAAAATTGGAGGGAACGTAATTGAGAACGAAACCGAACTCAACAAATTCCTGGATTCCTTTGCTGCTATGGAAGGCCCTAAGATTTTGGTGCATGGCGGGGGAAAACTAGCCACCCAAATCGCGGAAAAATTAGGAATAGAATCCAAATTGGTAGGAGGGAGACGTATTACCGATGAAGAGGGACTAAAAGTAATCACCATGGTCTACGGCGGATTGGCCAATAAGAATATTGTGGCACAACTACAGGCCAGGGATACCAACGCCATAGGCCTTAGCGGGGCCGATGGCAATACCATCCGCGCCGTAAAAAGACCGGTCCGTGAAATAGACTACGGATTTGCGGGAGATGTGGAGGAAGTAAATGCAGCGGCTATTGACAAATTGTTGCAGGCCGACTTTGTTCCAGTGTTTTGCGCCATTACCCATAACAAGGAAGGGCAATTGCTGAACACCAATGCCGATACCATTGCTTCGGAAGTGGCCATTGGGATGAGCGGGAACTATGACACCACGCTCTACTATTGCTTTGAGAAGAAAGGGGTGTTGATGGATATTTCGGACGAAACCTCTGTGGTAAAACACCTGGAGCCTAAGAATTACCAAGAATTATTGGAAAAGAAGATTATAGCGGATGGCATGCTGCCAAAATTGGAAAATTGCTTTCATGCACTTCATAAAAATGTGGGCAAGGTCTGTATTGGGGATTTGGATATGTTAAACCCTAATGCTACCTTATTTACCACTATTACCTTATAAACATGGATCAACAAAAACTTACGGAAAAGGCTATTGAGCTGTTACAGGAATTGATTTCAATTCAGTCGTTTTCCTCCGAAGAAGATAAGACGGCAGATGCCATTGAGGCATGGTTTACACACTTCGACATCCCTTTTAAAAGGGAGAAGAACAATGTATATGCCTTTAACAAATACTATGATGAGAGCAAGCCTTTGCTGCTGCTCAACTCCCATCACGATACGGTAAAACCCAATTCGGCCTATACCAAAGATCCCTTTCATCCACATATTGAGGACGGAAAATTATTTGGACTGGGCAGTAATGATGCCGGGGGGTGCCTGGTATCCCTTATCGCTACCTTTACCCATTTTTACGCTCAGGAAAACCTAAGCCATAATATAGTGCTCGTGGCCTCAGCGGAAGAGGAAAGTTCTGGCCCCAACGGACTTAACAGTATGTTGCTTATCCTGCCAAAGATAGATGTGGCTATAGTAGGGGAACCTACCTTGATGAATTTGGCCATTGCAGAAAAAGGTTTGGTGGTTTTTGAAGGCAAGGTAAGTGGTACACCATCCCATGCCGCCCACCCCAACGATAATAATGCTATTTACAATACCATAGAGGTACTGCAGTGGTTCAAGGACTATAAGTTTCCCAAGGTATCGGAAGTGCTGGGGGAGGTAAAGCTTACGGTAACCCAGATAAGTGCCGGTAACCAGCACAATGTTGTGCCTGGCCATGTAGATTTGGTGATAGATGTACGGGTAAACGACTGTTACTCCAACAAGGAAATAGCGGACATACTTACTGCCGAAGCCCCTTGTGAGGTAAAGCCCCGTTCGTTGCGCTTAAACTCTTCTTCCATCAATAAGGACCATCCTTTGGTAAAGTCGGGCTTGGCCTTGGGCAGAAGCAGCTATGGTTCGCCTACCCTTTCGGATCAGGCGGCCTTATATTGTCAGTCCTTAAAATTGGGACCTGGCGATAGCACCCGTAGTCACTCTGCGGACGAATTTATTTATGTAGCGGAAATAGAAGAAGGAATAGATTTGTATATTAAGATCTTGCAAGGATTCTTGAAACAATAAACAGTGATCAATTAACAATGTTGATTTGTTCATTGTAATTGACCTATAAAAAATTGGATCTTAAACTAGAATAGTAAATATTAAATTAACCTGTTAACAAAGGGCATTGTTAATTGCTAATTGTTAATTGAAAAATAGATGAAATGAGCCAACATAGATCTATTTAATTAGGAGGTAAGATTGATGGCGAATTACATTTGACCTATAAAAAAACTATAAAAAATATCAAATGAAACTTTGGGACAAAGGATTTAGCACCGACAAAAAAATAGACCATTTCACGGTGGGCAATGATAGGGAACTGGATTTGCTTTTGGCAAAATACGACGTAATCGCCTCCAAGGCACATGCAAAAATGCTGGGTAAAATTGGTCTGTTGACCCTTAAGGAAACCGATTCCCTGGTACATGAGTTGGACAATATAGCCAAGACCATAGAGAACGGTACCTTTACCATAGAGGACAGTTTTGAGGATATGCATTCCAAAATTGAATTTCTGCTCACCCTAAGGTTGGGAGATGCCGGTAAAAAGATTCACACCGCCCGTTCCAGGAACGATCAGGTTTTGGTGGCCATGCATTTGTACCTAAAGAATGAGTTAACGGAAATAAAGGACCAGACCAAGGATTTGTTCCACTTACTTTTAAATTTGGCGGACAAGCACAAGAAAGTGATGTTGCCTGGCTATACCCATTTACAGGTGGCTATGCCCTCTTCCTTTGGACTTTGGTTCTCCGCCTATGCCGAGAGTTTGGTAGACGATCTTTACTTTGTGGATGCCGCCTTTAAGGTAGCCGACCAAAATCCCTTGGGTAGTGCTGCAGGTTATGGAAGTTCCTTCCCTATAGACCGTAGTTTTACCACGGAGGAAATGGGCTTTGAAACTATGAAATACAATGTAGTGGCCGCACAAATGGGTCGTGGCAAGGTAGAAAAGGCAGCCGCCTTTGGCATGAGCAGCATTGCCGCCACCCTGTCCAAAATGGCGATGGACATCTGTCTGTATATGAGCCAGAATTTTAATTTTGTCTCCTTCCCGGATGAGCTTACTACAGGTTCCAGTATTATGCCCCATAAGAAGAACCCGGATGTGTTTGAATTGGTGCGCGGTAAGTGTAACCGACTCCAGACCGTGCCCAACCAATTGATCTTGATCACCAACAACCTGCCCAGTGGTTATCACAGGGACCTGCAATTGGTAAAAGAGGTGATTGTACCTGCCATCCAGGACCTAAAGGCCTGTTTGGAGATTATGACCTTTAGTTTAAAGGAAATACGGGTAAATGAAAATATCCTGGACGATCCCAAATACGATTATCTGTTTAGTGTGGATACCTTGAACGAACTGGTATTGAGCGGCACACCTTTCCGTGATGCCTATAAGAAAATGGGCAAGGAAATCAACGAGGGCACCTTTACCCCCAAAAGGGACATAAGGCACACCCATGAAGGCAGTTTTGGTAATCTTTGCTTGGCAGAGATCAGAAAGAAAATGGACAAGATTTCTTAAATAGTAAACGGTGGTCAGTGAGCAGTAAACAGTAAAAAGCTTACAATGTTAAAAATAAGAGGCTCCTTCCCTTGGTTAAGCCTGTCCCGCGTTTTCCGCGGGAGGACAAGGTGGATTCTCCGACCAAAGGAGGAGAAGACGGAAGGGATTGAAACCTAAGCCATGGTATTTTGTACACCATGTTACTTGGGCACGAGCGTGACGCTCGCGCCAGCGGGGGGGGGGGGTAAAGTTTTTATTGTGATTATTTCACTCAAAACCAATCCGTCATTGCGAGGAGCTATGGCGACGAAGCAATCTCTTCAAACAATTGACAGATTGCCGCGCTGCGCCTGCCTAGGCGGCAGACTGGCTCGCAATGACGAATTGTTGTCAGGTCGAGAGGAGTCGAGACTTTGCACAGCGGGGTTGACCTCCCCTCCCCCCAACCCCCTCCCAAGGAGGGGGAGCAATTGGAAATCGATGTTCTTCCCATTTTAGAAATGTCAATACTCTTTTAAAAAGTTTTCAGATAGCTTTCACTTAGAAGTGCTAACATATCGGATAGTTTTGTTGAGAATCAAGTCCCCCCTCCTTGGGAGGGGGCTAGGGGGAGGACACCATGGCAGGATGATCATTGCTTAAGACGGAAACCAAGAGCTCCTCCCTTCAGACCTGTGCTGAGCGAAGTCGAAGTGCGAAGGGAGGTGGCTTCGACGTAGGAGAAGACGGAGGGTTCTGATTGCTCAAGCCTAGGGGCTTTGCGCAGTAAAAGGTATAGGCGCGAGCGTGATGCTCGCGCCAGCGGGGCTTATTATGCTATTCTAGTTGATTAATTTCTGTATTTACTCTCTTATTTAAAACTATGGCTCTTTTTAAAGTGGCTGAAAAATAACGATTATAAATATATTTGAACAAAGAGGAATTCTTTGAAACTATTTCCCTAAAATGAGTGTCTTCAATTAGTAATTCATAATTCTTTGGAACAGTTTTAGAATTTTTAGTCAGAAATTTTGAGAATTCCTCTTTGTATACATAAATATTAATAAAGTCTAATATTTCTCTCTCCCAAGTTTTCATTAATTCATAATCATTATCATATAGATACGTTATTTCAGTTCTTAAAATTTCATTGGAGATAGTTTCAAGTCCTCGCGATTTAAGCATTTCAAAACCGCTTGTATTTTGCCAAAAATGTGGGAATAAAGAAAAACTTTGAAGATGGAGTTCTAAAGTATCATCATACGGTCTTTTATTGTCTAAATAATCCAATATTATTTTCATATGATTTATAGATTTGGCAAGAAGTCTGTCATTTTCCTGTAGGTCTAGTACATCTAATTCGAGGTTTTTATGTATTTCTTTAAGAATATAGAGTTCAATTTTTCTTGCTTTTTTCGCTTCATTCCAATTGTTTATTTGCAGAGCAATTAGAATACCTATAACTAAGAGAAATATTTCTCCAACCGCATATAACATGTATTTTTTCAGGCTACCTTCATACAACAGTTTTTGCCTTATTCTCCGAAGTAATATTAACATGGTTTTCATATTTTATTTTGCTTCAATGACCAGGAACGTCAAGCCAAAATGAGTATGGCCGCAATTGCTCAACTTGATTAATTATGATGTTTGTAGAGACCTTTCAAAGTCCTCAACTTGCATATTCAATTTAGCATTTGTTAGCGACTTTTTACTATTGCCCAGAATTTATCAATGACCATAATTAAAAGCTGTAATACCTTCCATTTTCATTGGAAATCCTTCAACTCCTGGCCAGTTTTCCCAATATGTAATATGTGCTTTTGTCGAACCATCGAGGGAAAATTCAAATCTCACACTGTTCATTTTATTGCCACCTACAAAGGTGTTGTTTCCCTGATATACAAAACCCTCAAGGATTTGACCATTTAATTTGGCAAACAACAAGTCATCCTCTCGATAATATTCAACCAAGCCTTGTTCTACTTGGTATAATCCAGTAATCTTTTGATATCCCGCATCATCAAGTGAATAGCTTTGTCCGAGTACAATATTGAATTCTACCTGAGTTTCACCTGTTGAAGTTTGTTGTAATTCTAATATCCTGTTCTGAGATTCGCTAGAATTTGCGGAGGGATCAGAGGATATATAGGGGTCATTTTTGAAATATACCTGAGTAATTAAATCTTGTCGATCAGGACTGGAAATTCGTAGGTGTATATGAGCAGGTCTCCAGCCCACTACTTCATCCTGGTACGGAATGGGGATTATAGTTCGAAAATTATACTGCCCATTCTCATTTGTTTTTTGTGAACCTCTTAAAATGTATTCGTTTGAAATGTTATCATATTTTTCATTTTCATCGCATTGCCATGATTCGATTAAAACATTAGGTAACACAGTGACACCATCCTCATCGTAAATTGTTCCTGAAAGCTCCATAATTGGCATATTGCTATCGGGCGGAATAAGGTTGGTTCTTAGCGGAGATCCGGGACGATAAAATGGACCAAGAATGTCACTGGTGGTAGGAGTATCACCCACGAATTCTTTCCCATTCCAGCTAACGCTTCCAAAGGCCGACATACTCATTGCCACTAAACCAGACTGCACTATGAATTGTCTTCTTTTCATATATTTTGGTTTTTGGGTAGCTTAAGTTAGCGAAACATTTCTTTAGATGAAATTCATCAAGCTATGAATTGTCACTAACATAAGAATATAGTAACAAGTACCTGTATTTCCATTTTAGATAATCTGTTTTTTTAATACATTTATGTATACAATTTATCCTATTATTTTCGTGGAGGTATAGCTGGGGGAGTACTACAACCAAAAGTTGGCTACTAACTTTCTAAGGTAGTGAATATATGGTTTCGGATTGGAGTAATCGATAAAGTTCAAAATTCTTCGATGAACGACCTTTTTCAGTAAACAGTTTACAGTAGTCAGTTTTCAGTAAATGGGAATCAGCGACGTTGGCTTACAATGAAAAGTGGACATAGCAGCTACTTCAATATGAGCCCAATTTCAGGGACTCCCAATAATAACAAAAATATAATCATGATTTTGTGCCAAAGGGAATAACTTGCTTATTATTGTAAACTGTTAACCATAATGACCGCCAGTACCCATGAGAACTAGAGTTGCTTTTTTGTTTTATATTATTTTGACCATCACAGTGCAATCCCAAGACATATCCAAATTACACTTTAATAAGAACAATGAATTTAAGGTGGTACAGTTTACGGATACCCATATTAATGTGGAGAGCGATAAAAACGTGGATGCGTTTACTACCATAAAAAAGATTATGGCATTAGAAAAACCGGATCTGGTGGTCCTAACAGGGGATGTTGCCACCGATGGCAATCCGGAAAAAACATATAAGGAGTTTGAAGCTATTTTTACGGAAGCCAAGATGCCCTGGATAGTCACCCTTGGAAATCATGATTCCCAGGCCGATCTTTCCAGAAAAGAAGTGGCCGACTTCCTTCAGAATTTAAATTACTGCCTAAACAATGACCAGGGGGATACCTATGGTAACTCCAATTTTGTATATCCTGTCCGCAGTACCGACAATAAAAACAAGGCCCTTATTTACATCATGGATTCCAATGCCTATAGCACCCTAAAACCCGAGGTGGACGGTTGGGGCTGGTTTGATAATAGCCAAGTAAGCTGGTACAAGGAAAAAAGTAAGGAATACACCCAGTTAAACAACAACCAGCCGCTACCGGCCATTGCTTTTTTCCATATTCCGTTGCCTGAATATTACCAGGCGTGGAAGAACAAAAAAGTAAAGGCCATAGGAAAACGAAAAGAGCAGGAATGTGGCCCGGAAATTAATACAGGCATGTTTGCCGCCATGTTGGAAGCCAAGGATGTGATGGGCACCTTTGTGGGCCACGATCACAATAACGATTATATAGGGGTGCACTATAATATGGCCTTGGCCTATGGCAGGGTTACCAAAACCAAAACTTACAACAAAGCTCCTGTAGAAGGGGCAAGAATAATTGTTTTAAAAGAGGGGAAACGTAGTTTTGATACCTGGATACGGGAGGTAAACGGAAAAAAAGTCTACCCCTGTACCTGGCCGGATTCTTTTGTGGAATAGATGGGTGGAACTCTCCCCAGCCCTCCCGCAATGGCATTAAAATGATAGGTTAAGCGTCCCGATAGTTATCCGGAGAGATTTATTATAACATATTCAATTGCCGAAGGATGTTCTTGGTGATTTCTTTTCTACACGCGCCAAAATCGGGATTTTTTTCGGCCCTATTTTTGATCAATCTGGTAGCAAAAAAATAGACATTATCACTTCGTTCCAAATAACCTACCCACCAACCGGTATCTTTACCGCCGTCCCTGGTCCAACCAGTCTTGGCTCTAATTGTATAATCTGCCGTCTGTTCCTGGACCATCATTTCTTTTAAGATTTGAAAGGAAGTCTTTTTAAAGGGTAGCGTTTCTTCATATACCCCTATTAAAATGGCTACTTGATTGGCAGGGGAAATGGCCAAATTTCCAAAATTCCAGAAATCGTCATCGTTTATGGACAGGTCGGTGTTGCCATAATTGGAGCCCTCCAAATATTGCTTGTATTTTTCTTTTTCAATTTTTTTTGCCAACTCAACATATACCCAACCTGCCGAGGTTTTAAAAGCCTCTTTCATGGACATATCGTGATAAATATCGGGGCGATAACCGTATTTAATTGTATCCGTGGCCCCCGGCCAATTAATTATTTCATTTTCAGTTTTAACCACCCCCGTCTCTAGGGCGATTAAAGTGTTGATGATTTTAAAGGTGGAAGCGGGCAAAGTGCCTTTTTGGCTATCCTCAATATCACTTGAAATCCATTTCTTGGCCTGGTAATCATAAATTGTTGTACTTCCTTTTATATTGCAGTCGCAAAAAGGTTTGGATAGGTCCTCTTGGCCGAACAAGTAGAAAAAACTGCAATTTAAAACAGCGGCCGCAAGCATTATTTTCTTCATTGTTTCCTTATAAATAAATGTGTTGAAAGGGATGTTGTACACTCATTTTCTTAAATCCGCAAGGCCCACTTATTTAAGTGGGCCTATTGGATATTCAGCGTATGACAGGTCCTAAATCCTTTGGACCTAGGTTGCTATTTTTTATATTCTTTACAATTGGATCTTAGCGCCCATTACTTTTAAAAATTCCCTTATAAAACTAGGATGCGCCGGCCAGGCTGGGGAGGTAACCAAGTTGCCATCTACAAAGGCCCCATCTACGGGAATGGATTGAAATTCCCCACCCGCCAAGGTTACTTCCGGCCCCACAGCTGGATAGGCAGTGAGTTTTCTTCCTTTAACAACACCTGCAGCGGTTAAAATTTGAATGCCATGACAGATGGCGGCAACAGGTTTGTTGGTGGTGAAAAAGTGTTGTACTATTTCGAGCACTTTTTTGTTCAATCGTAAATATTCGGGAGCCCTTCCTCCGGCAATCACCAAACCATTATAGTCGGATACATTTACATCTGCAAAGCTATAGTTCAAGGCAAAATTATGACCTGGCTTTTCCGTGTAGGTCTGGTCGCCTTCAAAATCGTGTATGGCCGTTTTTACTATGTCCCCCTTTTTTTTGTCCGGGCAAACCGTATGTACGGTGTATCCTACCATTTCCAGCATTTGAAATGGGACCATGGTTTCATAATCTTCAGTGAAATCTCCAGTTAAAAACAATACTTTTTTCATTGTTATTATTTAGGGTTAAAAAATTATTTACTCAGTATTATTGGTATTTAAGATCCTAAGGAGAAAAGCTAATCACCTTGTTCTTAAATTATACCCTTCAAGTTAGTAAATATTTGGTTTGCATTAGGCCCAGTTATTTTTGCCAAGAGTTAGGGTAGGGGTGTAATACGTTGTTTTTGAGTCGATTAAAACTTCGGGGCTTTTTAAAAATTAACCTTCTTTTAATACACTTTTGTTGTTTTGTTGGCATTACAGGGTCTTTGTGTTCAAGGTTCAAGGTTCAAGGTTCATGGTGATGACAATACAACAGCTTCTTCCCTTGGATTTGAGTTGGACGGACCTCCCCCCAGCCCCCTCCCAAGGAGGGGGAGTTACTGGAAATCGACGTTCCTCACATTATAATTATGTTATTACACTTGTAAAAGACCTCCTTATTACCTTCTTCATTAAATGAGAACGTATTGGATAATTTTGTCGATAATCAAGTTCCCCCTACTTGGGAGGGGGTTAGGGGGAGGACATTAAGGCAGGATAATCATCAACATTGACGAAGCAAGCTCTTTCCTCTAAAAACAGATTGCCGCACTTTGTTCGCAATGACGAAAACAGGAAACGAAAGGGATTGGAACGAAAAGCTAGTTTTTTTACGCGAAAGGGTTTATGAAGTGCCAAGTCAGGAGACTTTGCACTGCATGGATCAAATTCCCCCTACTTGGGAGGGGGCTAGGGGGAGGACATTAAGGCAGGATAATCAACCTCACCAAAAGCAATCTCGTCAGTCAAAAACTGATTGTCTCACTATGCCTGTCTACCGGCTAGGTATTCTCGCCATGACCTTAAAAGATCAGGTAGAGCATCCCGATAGTCATGGTTAGAGTCCATAAGGTGAAACCTACATACTTTCTTGCTAAACCGCTGACAGCCTACCAGCCTCTTTTAACACCCTTTCCGCTTGGGCCATGTGACGTTGATTGTGGTAAATGACCACCCTAAAGGTATCTCCCAATCTAAGCTTGATCCATTTTGAAATGGAAATTCCCGTCTTGGTCTTGGTGAGGTCTACCTCTTTGGATTTGTTCAATAGGTTGATCAAGGCCTGTTGTTGGGAAATAAATTTGGTGAGTACCTCCTTATCCAGGGTACTGCCTATCGGATCCATGGACTTAAATGTTTTCATCTTGTTCAGCTTTTTCTGGGGAAGCATGGTTTTGGCAAAATAGTTGCCCAGCCATCCGCTTTTGAAATTTTCGGCAGGCCTCTGTTGGGAAGATGCCATCCGCTTTTCAATTTCAGGAATATAAAAATCCCCATACCGGTTTAAATGTTCCAGGCATTCCAAAATACTCCAGCTATCAGGGGAGGATTTCCAATTCAAGGTTTCCGATGGCAAGGTTTTTAAGCCTTCGGCCTTGTTTTTGTTTTCCTGGGTACGCTCCAATAAATCCTGTAATAAATCCTTAGAAAGCATGTCTTTATTTTTTACGGCAAAAATTGGCATTTTAAAGCTTTAAAACATTGATCGAAATCAAGATTTTTTAATCCTGGAAAGCGTTTCAGGGGTCATTCGTAAATAAGAGGCTATGTATTTATTGGGTATTTCCTGAAAGAGTTGAGGGCTGCGCTTTAGGACCCTCTTATACCTTTCCAAGGGAGATACGGTCAAAATATCCCGCTCCCTTTCCATCTGTTGTAATACCAATTGCTCCAACATTAGTTGCCAGGTGGTACTATTTTCTGGGGAGGATTGCATAAAATCCATAAAAGTGGCCTTGTCAATAACTTTAACGGTGGTTTTTTTTAGTGCCTGTATATAGAGATCGGAAGGTTTTTCATCCAAAAAAGAATCCAGGGCAGTAATAAAATTATGGGTATAGCCGAACCTAATGGTGTGTTCCTCATTTTCCTCTACCACAAAAATTCTTAAACTCCCTTCTGCCACCCAATAGAGGTTGGTATCCATACTTCCCTGTACCTTTAAATATTGGTTCCTTTCCAGTTGCAGTGCAGTGATCCATAAACCTTCCCGGTCTATTTGCTCTTTTAAGTGGGCAATAGGATTCATTTCTTATGTGATAAGGCTTTGATACCAATAACAATTTTCCCCTTATGTTTACCCTCTCCAAAATACTGGATCAAGCGCCCCGCATCCTCCAGGGGATATGGGCCGTCTATCTGGCATTTAATTTTCTGCTGGGCAATCAGGTCGCAGATATACTCCAACCCAATATTTGATTTTAAGGCGAGTATCTTTAACCTTTTGGAGCTGAACAGGGGTACAAGTTTACCCCACAGCAATAATCCAATTAGATTAAAAGGCTTGCCACCTATACTAACATATCGCCCAGTGGGGTTTAAGGCTTTTAGGTAGCTAAGGGAAGCTTTATTGGACCTACAATCCAGGATGAGGTGGTACCGTTCCCCGGCCTTGGTGAAATTCACTTTTCTATAGTCCAATACATGGTCAAAACCAAGCGACGTCATCATAGCCAATTTTTCTTGTGAATCCACTCCTGTAACCTCACAATTATACAGTTTGGCTATTTGCAGGCCAATGGTTCCTACGCCACCGCCTCCACCGTTTATGAGTATTTTTTGTCCCTCTTTTATTTCACCTATGTCCCGCAAAGCCTGTAATGACAGACAGGAGGCATGCGGAATGGCAGCCGCTTCCTCAAAACTTAGGGTTTGGGGTTTTTGGATAACCGCATTTTCGTTAATACTGATATATTCCGCAAAGGTGCCAAAACCAAAATCCGCGGTGTCGCCCATAACCGCATCCCCAATCTTGAATTTCGTAGCCTTCGCCCCCAAAGCCGCGACGGTGCCCGATAATTCCATGCCCAAGCCATGTTTTGGTTTAAATAGCCCGAAAAATATTCGGTATAAATAGGGCTTGCCCCTAACTAGACTCCAGTCGTAGTCGTTTACGGTAGTGGCATGGATCTTTATTAAAACCTCATTGTCTTTAGGTGAGGGTATGGCGACTTCGGTTATCCTAACCACCTTTTCGGGAGGACCATAGGATTCACATTTAATAGCTTTCATGTGGTTCTATTGAAGTCCTAATTTAATCATTTGATCTTAATTGGCATTTCATAATCTTTGGTCATGTTATAGGGCATTTTCCAAATGTCGCCCTGGAAATTTCCAAAATATAGTTCGGACTTACTGAACTGATGCGAATCTCCATCGGCCCAGAAAAAGCAAAATGGGGATTTAAAATTTACAACTTTGCGTACATAGGAATGACTTAAAGAACTATGCTCTGTTAGAGTATTTATCTTTTTCCAGCTTTCTCCTTCATCCTTGGATTGCCAGATGGCCAATTCCCCACCAACGCCCCATTCTTGGGGTCCTTTTTCCGTAGGTCCAACAATTTTCCAGTCGTTTTCACTTATAAAGAGGCTTCCCATATCATAATTATGGTCGGAGGTGGTTACCACAGTAGTTTGCCATTCCGTGCCGTTCCATTTGGTAATGCACCATTCGTACGGGGCGCTTTTGGGGCCGGGTTCGTGGCCATTGCTTCTAATATATAGGCAGGCAGGATAACCTTCCGCAGTAAAGCCCATATCTTTTAGATACAGGTTTTTATTTTGGGAGGCATAATCCACAGCTCTAGCGGGACTGCCCAGGTCCGTTACCGGTATTGGGGTGTTTATACCATTAACAGTGGCCCATGTGGCTCCAAAATCGGCCGACTGTATATAGTACAGGTCGGTTCTTTTGTCGACATTGCCATTGGGGTGCCGGTTAAAAAATGTCCCTATCACCTTGCCATTAAATACATCTGAGGTCTGATAATGCCCTGATTTTTCACCTTCCTTTTCAGGGATGGCAGCGAGCAGTTTATCATCTGTCCAAGAGATACCGTCCTTACTGGTTTCAAAATAGAGCTGGCGTACCCCTGTATATTTTGTAAAAAATTGAAAGAAGCCAAAATCCGTATATCTGGGTTGTGGGTAGGTCATTTCTTCTTCCGTAATCCGTACAAATTCCTTAATGGAATAGGGCGCTTTGCTTTTGTATTTATAACCTGGCCTTTTGGCACCCCGCCCACTGATAAACACCCAAATATACCCTGAG
This sequence comes from Arenibacter algicola, assembly GCF_018860365.1. Lineage (GTDB taxonomy): Bacteria > Bacteroidota > Bacteroidia > Flavobacteriales > Flavobacteriaceae > Arenibacter > Arenibacter algicola_B. The sequence continues at coordinate 138,399 of NZ_JAHKPO010000024.1, read as the reverse complement.
CCATCGATTAGAATGGAGGGGTTGTCATGTGGGTCGTCTACTCCATTTTTGTCATAGACCACGGTGGGTTTTGAGACCATTTTCGTTTTATGGTCGAACTCCCCGATCATACAAAGAAGGTAACGTTGGTCTTCAGAGGGTGTTCCCCCATATACAAAAAAGGTTTTTTTAACTTCGGGAGCATAAATGGCCAAAGGTACGTGCTTTGCGGTGTAGGTGCCCAGCGCTCCTGAGTATTTGTCCCCATACTCGTACTTCTGATTTAATTCGAACCAAATGCCCCTGTAGCCGTTGATTTTGGTATTGGTCAAGCTTTGGCCAAAGGTATTTCCAATAAAAGAAATAATAAAAATAAGGATCAATAAGTTGAAGTTCGCTTTAGCTTTAATACCTGTCATTTTCCTATTTTGTTTTGCTAAAGCATTTTTTTTTGATGCCTCCCGGGCCGATATATTCCCGTGTCTCTTGAAACCCAAACTTCTCATATAAGGTTATTGCTGGGGCATTGGCCCAACCAGTTTCTACAATAAGGGTCTCGGAATCGTCATAATCTTCAACGAACAACAACAGCTTACGGGCAATTCCCTGCCTAAAATATTTTGGATGTACTACCAGGCTACAGATTTTAAGAGTGTTTTTTAGTTGGTCTATTTCAACTGCAGCGGCCAAAACATCATCTTTCCACAATCCAAAAAACTGGGTGTTGCTGTTTTGAAAATCAATAATTCTTCTGTTTAAAGGTGGAAAATCCGTAACACCCAATAATTCAGCTTCAATGCGATAGGAAACTTGAAAAAGCGCATGAAGTTTTTCTGCATTGGAAATTTCGGAATGGGTTATTTTTTTGATCATTGTTTATTTATAAGACTGCCTTAATTATGGATTACTGATTATAATGAAGTCTCTAATATAGCAATTCTTTGTTTCTCAGGCGTTGTTGGGGGTTTAAGGTTCAACGTTTAAATAACAGAGCGGTGCTACGCTTGCCTATTCGTTAGGTATGTCTACCTATATTAGTCGGGACTTCCCGGACCGACCTCCCCCCGGCCCCCTCCCAAGGAGGGGGAGCTTAGGTTTTAATAAACGTTTTAAGGATAGATTTGTTCCCCCTCCTTGGGAGGGGGCTAGGGGGAGGACTCCATGGCAGGATGATCATCCCCATGTACGAGCAAACCCATCCTTTAAAATGGATTGACGGGCTACTTGGGAAATAATATTATAGGCCAAATTAGTGCAGCACAAGACGTCTGCAAATGCCACTTTTAGTAGTTAAAAATGGGATGTGCTTAAATAGAATAAATAACTCTGATGATAATGAATCGGAAAGGATTTTTATCCTTATTTAATCATCCCCAAATTAATGACTTCCTGAGGTGTAAGGTGTCTCCAGTGTCCACGGGGAAGATCTTTTTTGGTGAGTCCGGCATAGACCACCCTATCCAATTTTACGACCTCGTATTCCAATTCCTCGAAGATTCGGCGTACAATTTTGTTACGGGTACTTTTTAGTTCTATCCCTACTTCGCGCTTAGGTGCGTTTTCAATAAAACTAACATCATCTACCCTAACCACGCTGTCGTCTATAGAAATGCCTTCCTTGATCTTAATAAGGTCTTCGCCCCTTAAGTTTTTGTTCAGCTCTACATGGTATATTTTACGAAGTCCGTTTTTAGGCTTTGTTAGTCGCTTTGTCATTTCCCCGTCATTTGTAAACAACAGCAGACCAGTAGTGTTCTTGTCCATTCTCCCCACCACCGAGAGTTTGGATTTGGAAGCATTGGAAATAAGGGAGGCTACAGTTCTTTTTCCGTGCTCATCTTTTGGCGAGGTAACAAAATCCTTGGGTTTGTTCAGTAGTACGTATTCCTTTTTCTCTGGATTTAACAAGCGGCCATCAAACTTTACTTCATCGGTCAGTTTTACCTTGTATCCCATTTCGGTTATAGGCTTGCCGTTTACGGTCACGTTCCCGGCAGAAATGTAAATATCGGCGTCCCTACGGGAGCATACACCAGAGTTGGCAACATAACGATTTAGACGCATTACATTGGGGTCGGATGGTGGCTTGGCTTCCGTTTTCTTTCTTATAGGTGCGTTGCCCCGTGCATGGCTCTTTTTTCTAAAAGTGCCCCCTTGTCTTCCTGATGCTTTTTTGTCGTTGTTGGAATCTGACCTACTCATATGTACTATAATTTATTGCAAAGGTAGCAAAGGAAATGTTATGTATAAGCTATTGTAGCGGTAATTAGTGATTCTTAGAGAATTCTGTTCAATACCAGATCCACATTGATCAATAAAATACTGAACACTCCCAGTATAATGATCAACTTTAGAATGTTATGCAGCCATACGTAGTGTTTTTTGCTGTTGGATTTTACCAAAAGGATCAAAAACCCCAATAGCAAAAAAATACAACCTATAAAATAGAGGTACATATAGCCTACATCAAAATATTCGATCAGGAGAAAGGAGGGAAGCAGCGTTAGGCCTATCAAAATAGCGATACAGGTCTTTGAAAACTTTGCTCCGTACAATATAGGAATGGTCTTGTAGTTTTGGGCCATGTCCCCAGCAATGTTTTCTAGGTCTTTAATCATTTCCCTGGCCAATATCAATAGGAAAAGAAAAAGGGCATGCACAAAAATCACGGTGTCAAAGTTCTTATAATACACAAAAACGGCGAAAAAGGGGGCAATGGCCAAGGTTGCCGAAACGAAATTACCCAAAAATGGTACTTTCTTTAATTTGTGGGAATAGAACCAAATTCCAAAAATATAGGCAGAAAAGAACACAACGGCCTTAAAGGAGACATAACTGGCAAAGATTACCGAAAGGAAATTCAATACAAAATAAGTGGTGAGCTTGGTACGCTGGCTTACCAGGCGGTCCAGCATACTCTTTCTAGGTTTGTTGATCAGGTCCTTTTCCGCATCGTAGAAATTATTGATGATATATCCTGCCGCTATGACCAAGGCCGAACTGAGAACAATAACGAACAGGTTGCCATCAAAAACAACTTTTCGCAAGGGTAAATGGGGAGCTAAAATATATATCGAGGCCAGGTACTGGGCCAAAATGATCATAAGAATGTTGTAGCCTCTGACCACAGAAAACAGGCTCAGAAACTTTAATAGCAAGAGCTTGTTTTTTCTACTAAGCATAAAGGAGGTTGTTAGAAGTTGTATACCACTTCTAAATTATAGCCCTTCAGGGCTTTTTTTGCCTTATTGATGTCTTCGGTAAATCCTAAAATATAACCTCCACCACCGGAACCACAGAGTTTTAAATAATAGTCGTTGGTATCTATACCCTGTTTCCAGAGTTTATGGAATTCCACCGGGATCATGGGCTTAAAATTATCGAGTACCACATGCGACAACTGCTTTAAATTCCCGAACAGTGATTTTACGTTCCCATTTATAAAATCCTCTACGCAGGCGTCCGTATGTTTAATAAACTGATCTTTTAGCATGGCCCGGAATCCTTCATGTTTCATTTGTTCCATAAACAAATGTACCATTGGTGCGGTTTCTCCAGTGCTGCCACTGTCCAACAGGAATACGGCTCCCTTGCCATCCAAGTTTTGGGATGGAATGCTGGTAGATTCTATATTGTCTTGGGAATTTATAAGAATGGGCAGGCTTAGATAGCTGTTCAAGGGGTCAAGGCCCGAAGACTTACCGTGGAAAAACGATTCCATTTTCCCGAAAATAGTCTTCAATTTTAATAATTTCTCCCTGGTAAGATTCTCTAAAACGGTAATTTTTTCAATGGCATATTTATCGTAAATGGCCGCCACTAGGGCACCACTACTACCTACGCCATATCCCTGCGGAATGGAACTGTCAAAATACATTCCGCCAGCTACATCCTTATTCAATGCCTCCAGGTCAAAAGTTACCAATTCGTGGTCTTTCTGCTGCAGGTCTTTCAAATACTCTGCAAAGGCCCTAAGGCTGGCGTTCGACTTCTTTGCCGCCTCGGAATCCTTGTTTTTTGATTTTAGTGCTCCCTTAAAAAAATTATAGGGTATGGAAAGCCCTTTGGAATCCTTTATGATTCCATATTCCCCAAAAAGTAAAATTTTAGAGTAAAATAACGGTCCTTTCATTTCTTTAAGATAATCATAAATAATTAAAATTCTTGCAAAGGCATTAAAATAACAACAGATGCAATTGAACAATTAACGTAATATACCGCTATTAATTATTCATTTTTCATATGAAAATTACAGCTTTTTTGCCCCATTTCCAATTTGATCGCAAATATACTGCCCGTTTTCACAATATGCAACCAACTCATTACTAATAAATTGATAAACTTCTTGCTTTTCGTTTTCAGGATATAGCACATGCACATTTGCCCCCGCATCCAACGTAAAACATACATGGGTTTTGGACGATGCCCGAAAGGCCCATATTTTATTGATAATCTCCAAGGTATTGGGTTTCATCAATATAAAATACGGCATGCTGGTCATCATCATGGCGTGTAATGTGAGGGCTTCACTTTCCACGATTTTAATAAACTCCAACAAATTTCCTTCCTCAAAAATCCTTTTTAATTTGGTCAGATTTTTATGCGCTTGGTCGAACCGTTGTTCCGCAAAGGGATGATCGTGCATTAAATTATGACCAAGGCTACTGCTCACCTGTTTGGACCCTTTGTCCACCAGAAGGATGGTATCCTGATAGTTCTTAAAAACCGGGTGTACTTTATAGGGATATCTTATGGCATAAAGATCGGAGCTATTTAAAGTGCCTTTATGTAATCCCCATTGCACCATGTCCCCTTCAATACTCCTGCAGGCACTACCAGATCCCAAACGAGCCAAAAAGGAAGCCTTTCTTTTAAAAAAATCGCTATCCATATTGGGGTTTAGTTCCCTTTCCAGTTCCATAAGGCATAGCGCCAGGGCCGACATGCCACTTGCCGATGATGCAATGCCACTGCTGTGGGGAAAGGAATTGGAGGTTTCTATGGTAAAATGATAGGCCTTTATAAAGGGCAGATAAGGTTCCGTCCTCTTAAGAAAGGTACTTATTTTGTGTTTAAAATCTTCTTTTGGCTTACCCTCAAAAAGGAGGTCGAACGAAAAGTCGGAGGCCTTATTTTTCAATTTTTTATAGCTGACCGTTGTGGTGGTAGCACAGATATCCAGGGTAAAACTAATGGATGGGTTGGCGGGAATCTGATGTTCCTTTTTCCCCCAGTATTTTACCAAGGCGATATTACTGGGCGATTTATAAGTAACTTTTCCTTCCGTTTTGTCTGTGGTATAAGTGGAAGGTATAAAGTCTTTATCGGTCATATTGGAAACAATTTGTGCAAAGATAGCTTTTAAGTAGTTTTACTGTAGATCCTGTTAAAATAAATTGTTAATTTAGGGCGTAAACAACCAATCCTTGAAAAAGCAGCTTACCTATATCGCAATTTCAGTAACCGTATGCTTAACTATTGGCTTTTTATCCAGTTTTGCTACACAATCTTCCGTAAATGATTGGTATTTGGAATTGAATAAGCCAAGTTTTAATCCGCCCAATTGGATTTTTGCCCCGGTCTGGACAATACTTTATATTATGATGGGGGTTGCCGCAGGGATTGTCTGGGCAAAAGGGTTTTATCATATTTGGGTAAAAACGGCCTTATACCATTTTGGCATTCAATTGCTGTTCAATGCCCTTTGGAGTATAATTTTCTTTGGATTTAAGAATCCTTTCGCAGCCTTGCTGGTTATTTTGGCCCTATTGGTACTTTTAATCTTTACCATAAAATGGTTTAAAGTAGTGAGCACCACAGCTGCCTATTTATTGATCCCCTATCTTTTTTGGGTATGTTTTGCTACTGCCCTGAACTATAAGATTTGGGAATTGAATTAACTTTTTTGCCTTGCTATATATGGTGTGGGGTAAATGAAAATTCCAAATAGATAATTGTTCTTTTTACTGATTACTGTTCACTGATTTGTTTCCCCATTTCCAATAGCTGCATCATGGTCCTGTGGTTTCTTGTAGTAGCGGTTACCTGAAGTTTTTTTTCGAAAAAATTATTATCACATTTTGCTTTGCCATATCCCTTGTCGCAATAGAGGTAGACACAGCTATTGGAAATCACAAACCGTTCATTGGCAAATTGTTCTTGTTGTAGATTATTGATCAATTCCTTGCAGGGAGTTTCTTGCAACAGTACATAGTACCATTTTTTAGTCTCCAAGTCGTTATGCTCTTCAAAAGGGGATTGCGCTATAATTTCTTTCCATTCAATAAATGTCTTTGCCAATACCGGAACATCAAAGCCGAATGTGGTGTAAATGCCTTCTTTGATTATTTGTGATACTTTTATTGGCGAGGCAACATTACTTTTTAAAACAATATTGCCACTTTGTATATAGGTACTTACCTCGGAAAAACCCAGCGATTCCAGCATTGCTACTAACTGGGACATTTTAATTTTCTTTTTGCCACTTACATTGATTCCCCTAAGCAGAACAATATATTTCGTCATCTGGATCTTATTAATCAACCTATGGATAAAAATAACAATATTTTATAATGGAAATATTCGGGACTTTGTGGCATAACCGTCAATTTTGGACTTAGCAACAAATAACACATTTGATGAAATGCATTAGGTTTGGTTATTAATTTTTCAAATTTAGTGTCTATATTTTGTTATCTTGATACCCATTTAAAATTTATGCTACCATATGGAAAAATATATACTGGCGCTGGACCAAGGTACAACTAGTTCCCGTTCTGTTGTTTTTGATAAAAAAGGTAACATCGTTTCGGTGGCCCAAAAGGAATTCACCCAATATTTTCCGAAACCTGGTTGGGTAGAGCACGATCCCTTGGAAATTTGGTCGTCCCAAGTAAGTACAGCCGCAGAGGCCACCACTAAAAAAGGAATTTATGGCGCCGATATAGCGGCGATAGGAATTACAAACCAAAGGGAAACTGTAGTAGTTTGGGATAGGAACACTGGAAAACCAGTGTATAATGCCATTGTTTGGCAGGACAAGAGGACTTCCAACTACTGCGACGAATTAAAGAGCCAAGGGAAATCCAAGCTTATTAGGGAAAAAACGGGTTTGGTAATCGACTCCTACTTTTCGGGTACCAAGGTGAAATGGATTTTGGATAATGTGGAAGGAGCTAGGAAAAAGGCGGAAGCTGGAGACTTGATTATGGGAACCATAGATTCGTGGTTAATTTGGAATATGACCAAAGGCGAACTACATATTACCGATGTTACCAATGCCTCTAGAACATTACTCTTTAATATCAATACTTTGGAATGGGATGATGAGTTGTTGGAGCTTTTAACTATTCCAAAGAGCATGTTGCCCAAAGTGAAACAGTCCAGTGAAGTATACGGTAATACCAATCCTAATTTTTTTGCCAGTAAAATACCTATTGCCGGAATCGCAGGAGATCAGCAAGCGGCACTTTTTGGCCAAATGTGCACAAAACCGGGAATGGTTAAAAACACCTATGGCACCGGTTGTTTTATGCTAATGAATATTGGGGAAAAGCCCATAGTTTCTGAAAATAATCTACTAACTACGGTTGCGTGGACCATAAACGGTAAAACCCAGTATGCCCTGGAAGGAAGTATTTTTATTGCTGGTGCCGTTGTACAATGGTTGAGGGACAGCTTAAAGATCATTAAAAAGTCTGAGGATGTAGAAAAGCTGGCTGGTTCTGTAGACAGCACCGAAGGGGTCTATCTGGTACCTGCATTTGCTGGTCTGGGAGCACCTTACTGGAACCAACATGCCAAAGGAAGTATTTTTGGGCTTACCAGAGGAAGTACGGACGCCCATATTGCTAGAGCAGCTTTGGAATCCATTGCATTTCAGACCATGGATGTTTTAAAGGCTATGGAAGCAGATTCTAAAATTTCTATAAAAGAATTAAGGGTCGATGGGGGAGCAACCGTCAATAATCTGTTGATGCAGTTTCAGGCCGATGTGTTGAATACCTCTACCGTAAGACCAAAAGTGATAGAAACTACGGTCATGGGAGCGGCTTATTTGGCCGGTTTGGCGGTCGGATTCTGGGAAAGTTTGGAAGAAATTCAGGAAATATGGCAAATTGATGCCAATTTTGATCCCACAACAGAAAGAAAAGAAATAGAACAAAATATTAAAGGCTGGTACAAGGCCATTGATGCTGTAGAATATTGGTCCAAACTAAACGATTAAATATAAAACCAACCAATTATGACTCCATTTATTGCTGAAATTATCGGCACTTTTTTCCTGATCCTTTTAGGGGGCGGGGTTGTTGCCAACGTAATCCTGAACAAAACAAAATCCAACGACGCGGGCTGGATGGTCATCACCACTGCTTGGGGATTGGCTGTGTACGTTGGGGTGGCAGTAGCCGCACCCTATAGCGGGGCACATCTAAATCCGGCTGTTAGCATTGGACTGGCGGTTGCTGAAAAGTTTGAATGGGCCTTGGTCCCCACATATGTATTGGGGCAATTCATAGGGGCCATGTTGGGCGCCTTGTTCGTTTGGCTCTTCTACAAAGATCATTTTGATGCAACAGAGGACCAGGACACCAAAAAAGCGGTATTTTGTACTGCTCCGGCCATAAGAAATCCCATTAATAACCTATTTAGTGAAGTAGTAGGTACTTTTACCTTGGTATTTGTGGTACTCTATTTTACGGATGCCTCAATAACCGAAACTGAAACAGTAATTGGACTAGGGTCTTTGGGTGCTCTGCCCGTTGCTTTTCTAGTATGGGGGATAGGTCTTTCCTTAGGAGGTACCACGGGTTACGCTATTAATCCTGCGAGAGATCTGGGGCCGCGAATAATGCATGCAATAATGCCTATTAAAGGTAAGGGAGGCAGTGACTGGGGCTATGCTTGGATTCCCATTGTAGGTCCAGTAATTGGGGCTATATTGGCCGCTTTACTGATGATATTGTTGAGTTAGTCCTTTATTAAGGTTTGGCAATTGCCTGGGCAGCAATATAGGCTCCGGTCCAGGCATTTTGAAAGTTGAATCCGCCCGTAATGGCATCTACATTTATCACTTCCCCAGCAAAATAGAGCCCGGGGAGTATTTTACTTTCATAGGTCTTAAAATTTATTTCTTTTAGGTCCACCCCTCCGGCTGTGACAAATTCCTCCTTAAATGGGCTTTTCCCATCTACCCTAAATTGGGAACCCGTCAACTGCTTCGCTAAATTTTGTAGTTGAATTTTGGAAATATCGGCCCATTTATCCGTGTCAGAAATTTGCGCTGCCCTTACCAGACTGCCCCATAATCGTTTTGGAAGATCAAACGCTTTGGTGCGTAGAATGGTTTTCTTTCCTTCAATCTCCTTTATTTGTTGAAGTTGCCTTGTCAATCCTTCCTCATGATAGGCAGGAAGCCAGTTTATTTTTATTGAAAACTTATAATTCAATTCATTCAATATCCGTGCCCCCCAGGCAGACAATCTCAAGATACCCGGACCGCTCATTCCCCAATGTGTAATTAAAAGTGGGCCTTCGGATTCTAGATCGGAAGTCTGGATGGAATATTTTTTCAAGGCCGACTTAAATTTTCCGTTGTTGACCTTGGAGGGAATTATTTTGATGCTGGCATTGGTACTAACCCCTTGTATGCCAGTTATTCTTTCATCCTTAATATTAAAGGTGAAAAGCGAAGGAACAGGGGCTATTATGGTATGCCCCATTTGTTTTAATAGTTCCCATATTTTAGGGTTGCTACCCGTGGCGACCAATATTTTTTTGGCTTGGTAGGTGTTTCGAATAGTTTTGATATCCCAGGCGTAATCCCCTTTATCTATATTTTCGTGCAGTGATGTTATCCCGACAATGGAACTGTTCTTAAGGATTTTAATTCCCAAGCGGTCCGTTTCCTGAAGAAAGCAATCTATAATGGTTTGGGAAGAATTGGTAGAGGGGAACATTCTTCCATCCGCTTCAATGTTCAATTGTACACCCCTTTTTTCAAAGAAAGCCATGGTGTCGCCAGTGCAATAGGTGTGGAACGGCCCTACAAGTTCCCTTTCTCCCCTGGGATAATTTTTTGAAAGTTCTTTGGGGTCAAATTCGGCATGGGTAACGTTACAGCGCCCACCCCCGGATACTTTCACCTTGGTCAGCACCTCTTTGCCACGTTCCAAAATGGCTACTTTTAATTTGGGGTTACGTTCTACTATATGAATGGCGCCATAGAAACCTGCGGCACCTCCTCCTAAAACAATTACATCGAACATTAATTAATGCGTTCTGGATAATTGGTAATAATGCCATCCACTCCCAATCTCTCTACAGCCTCAATTTCTTCTGGCTCATTTACTGTCCAAGGATAAATTTTGAATCCTGCCTTTTTTATTTCGTTTACGTTTTCCAGGGTCAGGTCCTCAAAATATGGATTTATGGCGACCGCTTGCAATTCTTTTCCAATTTCCAAAGCAGTCAGCGGATCTCCATACACAAGGATGGCAATGGGTACTTGGGCATTAAGCGTACGCATGGTCTTAAGTTCATCCCATCTAAAGCTGGAAATTATGAATTTATCCATTGGCCAACCCTTTTCCTTTACATAGTAGTTCATTATAAAATTTACCCTGTCGGCTGTATTGGCGCCTTTAAGTTCTATATTTAACTGTACTTTTTTATCTATTAGGTTTAGGACATCCTGCAGGGTAGGTATTTTATGATTGCCGATCAAGGTTAATTTCTGCAGGTCTTCAAAATTATAATCTTCTATATTTCCAATGCTATCCGTAAGTCTTTCCACTTCCTCATCGTGGAACACTACCGTTTCGCCACTTTTTATTTTAAAGACATCGATTTCGATCATATCAACACCCAGATCTATTGCTTTTTGAATAGATGCCAGTGTGTTTTCCGTTTCATGCCCCATAGCACCTCTGTGGCCAATAACCAAGGGTTTATTCATATTGTCACAACTTATAATTAATAGAAACAAGAAGAAAGATCCAACTATTGATGATGTTTTCATAATGTAATGCTATAAAATTAATTTAAACTTAATATTAAGGATTCCAAGGGTTGTATGTCTATTCTTATATGCCCAATTTCGTTTTCTACAAATAGGGACAATTCTTTTTCCTTGAACAATTCGTCCTTCATCTGGTAGGTGCTATCTTGAAGCCCCCATTCCCTGATAATTTCCCTAGGCAGTTTTAGATCGAACCCAAAGGTCTGACCAGCATCAAAATTAGAAATAATTATGAGTTTTTCGTTCTTGGACCATCTAACAAAGGATAAAACCCTATGATTATAATATTCTGTATGATCTTTGTTATAAAAATGAATATCCTTGTATTTTCCCATTAAAGCACTACTGTTAATGGTGAAATTGAGCAAGTTCCTATAAAATGTCCTTAGCTCTTTTTCTTTTGGGGACAATTGCCCTCCGTCAAATTTTTTGTTGTTTACCCAGCGTTGAAAATGGGGAACCCCAACATAATCGAAGATGGAGGTTCTACTTGGGGATCCAAATCCAGGACTTTCGGCGGCAGGTTCGCCAACTTCCTGTCCAAAGTAGATCATAGTGGGCGAGGTGCTAATAGTTGCGGAAACTACCATGCCGGGTTTGGCTTTTTCGGCATTTCCCAAAAATTCGGGACAGGCAATACGCTGCTCGTCATGGTTTTCCAGAAAATGGAGCATTTGGTGCTCAATATCCATGAGTCCGTTTTGGACAACAGGGATATGGTCTGTCCACCCGTGCCCCTGCATGATGTGTTTTAAGGAGTCATAAAACTCTACCTTGTCGTAGAGATAGTCCATTTTTCCTTTAAAGATATAATCCCTGTACAGCTGTGGATTATACACCTCTGCCATTAAAAATGCATCAGGTTTTTTCATTTTTATGGACGAATTCATAAAGCTCCAGAATTCTACGGGAACCATTTCGGCCATATCATATCGAAATCCGTCGACTCCTTCGTCCAACCAGTACAAGGCAATATCCCTAAATTTTATCCAGGAATCCGGGACCTCTTTGTTTTTCCAGAATTCAAAATGTTCAGAAAAGTTTTTATGGCCAAAATCTTCTGGCAGCGGAGCAAAATCCGTATGTCCGTCCGGACTAATTCCGTAATTGATCTTTACGGTCTCATACCAATCATTAAAATCGGGTTTGGACAAACGGGATCCATTTCCCGTCCATTTTGCTGGGGATTCAGTAAATTTGCCATCGGCTTTGTTGATTTGCTCCCCTCCCAAGGGCAGGTAGCCATTTCGCCAATCCGGGACCAAAAATGACTCCCCGGGATTGTAATAAAAATTATTGTCCTTGTTGTAGACCACATTGGTATTGTCATTGGTCCCAAAATCTACCACCCCTTTCGGATTGTTCTTGCCTTCATATTTTCTGGCAATATGGTTGGGAACAATATCAATGATAACTTTTAGACCGGCCTTATGGCTCCTGTTCAACAGGTCCTTGAACTCCAAATTTCTATTGTTAGGGTCATTGGCCAAATCTGGGTTAACACTATAATAATCCTTTACGGCATATGGGGAACCTGCCCTGCCCTTAACAATATCCGGGTCGTCATTGGAGATGCCGTAGGCTGTATAGTCCCTTATAAGGGCATGATGGGGAATACCCGTATACCAAATATGGCTTACCCCCAGATCTTTTATTTCCTTTAAAGCTTTTTGCGTAAAGTCACTAAATTTGCCCACTCCATTTTCCTCAATGGTCCCCCAAGGTTTATTGGTGGTATTGGTATTCCCGAACAATCTGGTAAATACTTGATAAACTACTGTTTTTCTAATTTCAGTGGTCTCTTTCATTTTGTGCTTTCTTTTCGGAACAAAAAGCCTAACTATGTGCTGCTTAGCTTTTCAGTGCAATAATGATACTTGTTTTTGGAATTAGGGTCAATTTTTTCATAAATTTTTATCTGGGGAGCAACTTTTGGCCATATTATTTAAAGTTTTTTCAAAAAACAATCCCAATCGTTCATTTTTCAAATGTTTTGGGGTGAGTGATATTACTTTGAACTTAATTCACCAGGGAATAGGTTTTCCTGCCAGCGGTTAAAACTACACGTTTTCCGTTTACCCTAATAGACATTTCGTCCGTGCCTTCAAGGTCAAATGTGGTTTCGTTTTCCGTAACCTTCACCTTTAGAATTCTATTCCTAAAATTCACCTTGAAGGAGTAGGATTTCCATTGCTTTGGTATTCTTGGGGTAAAGGATAGTTTGTCTTCCAATATCCGCATACCTCCAAAGCCTTCCACGATGCTCATCCAGGTGCCTGCCATGGATGTAATATGGAGTCCTTCCTTTACTTCTTTATTATAATCGTCCAAATCCAATCTGGAAGTGCGGAGATAAAAAGCATATGCCTGGTCCATTCTGTTCAGCTTTGCAGCCTGAATACTATGAACGCATGGGGATAAGGAAGATTCATGGACGGTAAAAGGTTCGTAAAAATCGAAATGCTTTTCCAGTTCTTCTGTGGTAAAATGGTCTTCAAAAAAATAAAATCCCTGTAGGGTATCTGCCTGTTTTATGTACGGGGATCTTAAAATCCTGTCCCAACTCCATTTCTGGTTAATAGGGCGTTCTTTTTGGTTTAATTTCTTTACAGGGATTAGTTCCTTGTCCAAAAAGCCATCTTGCTGTAAATAAATGCCCAATTTTTCATCGAAGGGAAAGTACATTTTTTTCGCTACTTTGGCCCAGGCCTCTGTCTCATTTTCTGAAAGTTTGGTTACTCCTATAATTCTGTGATAATCGTCTGGATAGCCGTCCTTAACTTTTTGTAGTTCCTGAAGCGCATAATTAATGCACCATTTTGCAATATAATTGGTGTAAAAGTTATTGTTTACATTGTTCTCGTATTCATTGGGACCCGTGACCCCAAGAATTACATATTTGTTCTTTTGGGTAGAAAATGTGGCTCTTTGATGCCAAAAGCGGGCAATCCCGATCAAGACCTCCAGCCCCATTTCCGGGATATAGGTATAATCACTTGTAAAACGGTAATAATTGTAAATGGCAAAGGCTATCGCCCCATTACGATGTATTTCCTCGAAGGTTATTTCCCATTCGTTATGGCACTCCTCCCCGTTCATGGTTACCATGGGATATAGGGCCGCTCCATTTACAAAACCTAATTTTCTGGCATTTTCAATAGCCTTTTCCAAATGGTTGTACCTATAGGTCAATAGGTTTCTTGCTACCTTTTTATTTTTGGTGGCCATATAAAAGGGAATACAGTAAGCCTCTGTGTCCCAATAGGTACTTCCTCCGTATTTTTCCCCAGTAAATCCCTTGGGGCCAATATTAAGTCTGGAATCCCTGCCCAGATAGGTTTGGTTTAAATGAAAAATATTGAAGCGAATTCCCTGTTGAGCCTTTACATCGCCCTCAATGGTAATATCGCTCATTTCCCAGATTTTGGACCATGATATCCTTTGTTGCTCCAACAGGGCCTCAAAACCTATTTCGGTTACTTTTTGCAAAACTTTTTTGGCTGCCAATATCAGTTCATTGGGCTTATGATTGGTAGAAACAGTATATCCGCCAAATTTTATTAGGGTAAGGGTGTCTCCTTTTTTAATGTCCTTTTTAAATTGATGTACTACAGTAGTCTCTGATAAGGCTTCCAGCGGTTTTTCCAATACCAATTCATTGTTATGGAACAATTTGGATTCCATAAAAGTACAGGTAGCGAAATTGGTCTTCATGGTATGGGCCTCGATAAAGGCTTGTGAACCGTACGTTGTAACCCCTGTGGTATTCCAAAATTGGTCGTCCCAATTGGTGTCCTCATTGGTAATCCCGCTATCAAGATAGGGGTGAAAGGCCATGGCGCTATCCTGGTTTATCGCCTTAATTTGGTATTTAATGGCACCTACTTCATCATGGTCCAAACTAAGGAAGCGGGTAATCTTTACTTCTATAATGGTATCATTGGGCAAAGTAGCCTTAAAGCTACGTGTATACCACCCTTCCTGCATGTTTAATTCCCTGCGAAAATCCTGTACATTTTTACAGGTGTTCAGGTCTAAAGTTTCGCCGTTAATAAGGACGTTGATCCCGATCCAGTTAGGAGCGTTCAACACCTTGGCAAAGTATTCCGGATAGCCGTTCTTCCACCATCCTACACGTGTTTTGTCCGGGTAATATACCCCTCCAATATAACTTCCTTGAAAAGTGGGTCCGGTATATTTCTCTTCAAAATTGGCGCGTTGCCCCATGGCGCCGTTTCCAAGACTGAATAAACTTTCGGAGGATTTTACTCTTTCTTTTTCAAATCCTTCTTCTATGATAGACCAGTTATCGGGCTTTATATAATCTTGATTCATTGTGCTAGTGTTTCTCGGTTATCGCAATGGGGTTTGATGATCAATATCAGGTTCCAAATAGAAAGACACCAAATTAATTAATTATTGTGAATGTTCGTCACGGAGTTTATTCTAATAGCCTATTTAGGAATTTATCATCCATTTTCGTGAAATTTGTAAACACAAATTTTGCCTCGGAAAGCACTTTTTCTTCCCCAATGCCTATGCTCAGCATTCCTGCATTGTTGGCGGCCTCTATTCCGGCAACCGCATCTTCAAAGACTACGCAATCCTCTGGAGGAACCCCCAATTGTTTTGCGGCTATCAAAAAAACTTCGGGATCGGGTTTGGCTTTGGCTACGTGGGTGCCATCTACAATGACATCAAAATAATCCATTAATTTTACCTTTTCCAAAATTGGACGGGCATTTTTGCTGGCGGACCCTAAGGCTATTGGCATGCTGTGATTTTTAAGAAACTGCAGTACCTTTTGGACGTCTGGCAAAATTTCCGATTCATCCATTTTTTCTATAAGGGACAAATAATCCTCATTCTTCTCCACCAGCCATTTGTTGAACTGTTCTTGCGATGCCTTTATGCCCCCAATTTCCAATAGGATTTCCAAGCATCTTTTACGACTTACCCCTTTAAATTGTTCGTTTTGTTCCTGTGTAAATTCAAATCCCAATTCATTGGCCAATTTTCTCCAGGCCAGATAATGATATTTGGCAGTATCCACAATAACACCATCCAAATCAAATATAAATCCAGTTTTCTTCATTGGTTTAAGATATTAATTAAAATTTGGCCGGCACATAAAAGGAGGTGTTTATTGTTGGGGAAATAACCATAGGCGGCCTGTAGTTTTGGACAGAGGGCAATATGGCCAAATTTCGTGCAATAATTGGATAATTTAGACCTCGTAACGAAGTGTTTTGGTTCCTAATTAACGGTTGATCCCCGTTCTATCAATGTAGGTTCCAAAATTCTTGTAACGTAGGTTTCCTCCTCCATATCGTTTTCTACCTTGTCTATAAGTATTTCTGCGGCTATTTCTCCCATTTGTTCACCGTGTTGGGCAATAGCGGTTAGCCCAGGGGAGGCGTATTTGGACAGAAGCCCATCTGTAAAACCAATAAAGGAAATATCCTCAGGAATTTTTAAGCCTTTACTTTGTACGTAGCGCATACTGTGAATGGCAAATATTTCGTTTACACTCAACACGGCGTCTACTTTTTCCCTTTCAAAGAAGTCTTCGATTAGGTTTTCATTGATTTCCATGGAAGGAAATTTTAATATCAGATCTTCATTATATTCTATGTTATTGTCCAACAATGCCTCCTTATAACCAGCAGCTCTTTCCCTACTTACACTTATATAGTCCTCTGAAGTAATTAGGGCTATTCTTTTCCTGCCGTCTTTTATGAATTTGGTGACTGCATTATAAGCGCCCTTTTTATCATTGATGATTACCTTGTCGCATTTTATATCCTCCGCAACACGATCAAATAATACCAAGGGTATGCCCTGTTCTGTAACTTCCTTTAAATGGTTGTAGTCGTTTTTCAATTGTGTGCCGGAGGAAAGGGCCATAATAAACCCGTCTATACTTCCATTGGCAAGCAATTCCATATTTATGACCTCCTTGTCGAAAGATTCATCGGAGACACAGACAATAACATTATAGCCTTTGGCATTGGCGTATTTTTCAATTCCCCTGAAAACTGTGGTGAAAAAATGATGTACGATATCCGGAATTATAACCCCAATATTTTTAGTGCGCTTGTTTTTTAGACTGATCGCAATATTATTGGGCTTGTAATTGTATAGTTTGGCAAAAGCCTGGACCTTCTCTTTAGTGTCCGATCCAATTTCCTCACTATTTTTCAAAGCTTTGGAAACCGTAGAAATGGAAACCCCTAATTCCCTTGCAATATGTTTGAGGGTGATTTTTCTTTTCAAAGGTGTTTTTTTTTCAAGTGAATATACTAGTAAAAATACAAAAGCATTTGCGCTGGTTGGGCACAAATTGGAATAATAAATTACAAGATGTAAAAATAGTATATTCAGGTAAGGAGTGAAATCTATTTTGGATATTTGTTTAAATAGTACATATTTTGGTCAAAATACCATTGAAATAAAAAATGGTGTATATTCGTACAATATTTAACATTTCGGAAATCACAAAAAGGATGGTGATCGGTTGTTTTGCGCTT
This sequence comes from Arenibacter algicola, assembly GCF_018860365.1. Lineage (GTDB taxonomy): Bacteria > Bacteroidota > Bacteroidia > Flavobacteriales > Flavobacteriaceae > Arenibacter > Arenibacter algicola_B. Next base: position 120,870 of record NZ_JAHKPO010000024.1, on the reverse strand, counting down.
TGTTTATAGCCACTTAAATGTAAAATTTTACGAAAACGTTTTAGTTAAATTTTTAGCGTTAAAAATAGAAATATAACAATAAATGGAGATAATATTATTTATCTTCGATAATGGAACAAGAAATTTTATGAATTAGTAAACTCAATTATTTTTTTAACTCAATTACAACTTTCATTTATTTAACTCAATTAAAACTAACAATGTATGAAGCTTAAATTACTAAAAAGCTTTTTGCTATTTGGAACATTTTTGTGTTTTGGATTAGCATCGGCTCAAGAAGTATCAGGTACGGTATCTGATGCTACTGGCCCCTTACCGGGAGCCAGTGTCGTGGTAAAGGGAACTACCAATGGCGCACAAACAGATTTTGATGGAAATTTTATCATTAGTGATGTGGATGCAAGTTCCACCCTTGTTTTTAGCTATATCGGTTACAAAACACAGGAGGTGGCAGTAGGGAACCAGACCACTCTTAATATAATGATGGAAGAAGATGCACAGGCATTGGCCGAGGTAGTTATCATTGGTTATGGTACTACTACTGTCAAGGATGCCACAGGTGCGGTTTCCGCAGTAACTTCCGAGGATTTTAACGGAGGGGTTATTTCATCTCCCGAACAATTAATTCAGGGTAAAACCGCTGGGGTTCAAATTTCCCAAGGAAGTGGTGAACCAGGTTCTGGTGTTGCCATCAGGATTAGGGGTACTTCTTCGGTTAGATCCAATAACGATCCCTTGTTCGTGGTAGATGGTGTTCCGCTTCCTTCTGGAGGTAGTTCTTCTGAAGGTACGGATATAGGTGTAGGGTCTAGTTCGGCCAGAAACCCACTTAGCTTTTTGAACCCAAATGATATTGAAAGCATGAGTATCTTAAAGGATGCTTCATCAACGGCCATTTATGGTTCCAGAGGTGCCAACGGGGTGGTTATTATTACTACCAAGAGTGGTAAGGGCGGTGCACAGGGAGGTACCTGGGAGTTTTCTTCCGATCTAAGCTTTTCATCACCGGCCAATGATTTTGATTTATTGAATAGGAGCGAATTCCTATCTGCTGTTTCTGCCTTTGGTGGAACTGCTACCGATTTAGGGAATGATACGGATTGGCAATCATTGGTCACCAGAAATTCATCTTCGACCAATAACAACCTTGCCTACTCCCAAAATTATGGATCGGGTAACGTAAGAGCTACATTTAATTACGGGAAACAATTCGGGATAGTCCCAAAATCCTCACAGGAGAGGGTCACAGGAAGAATAAACCTTTCCCAAAGGCTGTTTGAGGATAAGTTAAGGTTGGATTTGCAAACTACACTTTCACGGGTAAATGACGAGGCACCACCATTAAGTGGTAGTGCAGGGTCTACTGGGGATATGTTGGGTGCAGCTTATTCCGCCAATCCTACCTGGCCAGCCAACAGCACTTTCAACCCAGGGGATAGGATCAACCCATTGAACTTGTTGGAGAACTGGCAAAGTTTAACCTTTACCGATCGTTTTCTGGTCAATTTTTCAGCCTCATATGATATTGTGGAAGACTTAACGGCCAAGGCTACCGTAGGTTACGATAAATCCAATTCTACGCGTGAAGCTGAATTGGGCAGTAAATCCTTTAATGTAGGCCGTGGTGCCGGGGGTAATGGTAGAGGTACCTTAAATGACCTTAATTTGGAGAATAGGTTATTGGAATTGACCTTGTCATATAAAAAAGAGTTCGATAATTCAGTATTGGATGTTCTAGGAGGTTTCTCCTATCAGGATTTTAACACGGAAGGTAGAAATGTTGAAGGTTGGGGTTATTCCACAACCAATTTAAACTCCATGGCCAGGAATTTAACCGATGCCGCGAGTAAGATAGAATCTATGATAACAGGCTCTTACCAGCAATATGGTTATGCCACCGGGGGTGATGCCGATCTTTTTGTGAATAGGCTTTTTCCAACACCGGAAACTGATAAGTTGGGAGAGGTAAGTATTCCTGTGAAATCTATTTTCACAAATACCTTCGACAATACGGACGAGTTACAATCCTTTTTTGCCAGGGCCAATTATAGTATAGCAAGTAAGTATTTGTTTACTGCAACGGTCAGGGCTGATGGTTCTTCACGTTTTGGTGAAAATAACCGATATGGTATTTTCCCTTCCGCAGCTTTTGCTTGGAAGATCAATGAAGAAAATTTTATGGGGGACGCAATGTCTACCTTAAAACTTAGGTTGAGCTACGGTATTACAGGAAACCAGGATGGTTTGGGATATGGCCGTTTTGCGCGTAGGGAACGATATTCCACTACGATTAATGGTGATCCTAATATCAGTGATGGTGGAGACGTAAACGTTCCTGGTATTACAACCGTGGAATTTGCCAATCCTGATCTAAAATGGGAGGAAACTACCCAATATAACGTAGGTCTGGATTTTGGGTTTGCCAATGATCGTTTTAGCGGATCGGTTGATGTGTATCGCAAGGAAACTAGGGATTTACTGCTTAATATAGAAGCGGCCCAGCCTTCCCCACAGCCCACTTTTTTCCAAAATTTGGATGCTGTTGTGTTGAACCAAGGAGCTGAATTCTCCCTAAATTACGATATCTTACAAGGAGATGATTTTGATTGGACTGCTGGTTTTAACGTGGCCTATAATAAAAATGAAATTACGGATTTCGACGGAGAGATTGCAGCGGGAACCATTCGCGGTGCTGGTCTGTCCAACGCCTTCGCACAACGCTTGGCATCCGGACAACCTTTGTATTCCTTTTATTTAAGGGAGTTTACAGGTTTCGATGCCAATGGGAACCCTGTGCATGAGGGTGGTGTGGATAACCAACAGTTCGTGGGTAAAAGTGCCCTACCGGATTTCACAGGAGGTTTCTCTACCTCTGCCAGTTATAAAAACTGGTCTGCATCCATGTATTTTAATGGGCAATTTGGAAACTATATTTACAACAATACCGCCAACGCCTTTTTTACCGGAGGTGCCATTGGTAGTGGTAATAATGTAACCCAGAATGTGGTGGAATTGGCAGGACAGGAAGGTAGATTTGCAGAAGCTTCGGTTTCTACTAGATTCTTGGAGAAAGGCGATTTTGTGAGACTGCAAACAGCTTCTATTTCGTATGACGTTCCCTTAAAGGATGGCTTGTTCAAGTCTATGAGACTTAGTCTTACCGGTCAGAACCTTTTTGTGATTACTGATTATTCCGGTCTTGATCCAGAGGTTAGTGTGGCGCCGGCAAGTGCCGCTCTACTAAATGGTCTACCTATAGCGGGTATCGATTATAGTGCCTTCCCAAGACCAAGAACATACACATTAGGATTTAACGTAACTTTTTAATCATAGCATTATGAACATACAAAAATATATGAAACCCGTTTTCGGCTCCATATTTGTGCTGGTAGGACTTGTTGCCTGTACCAACCTGGAGATAGAAGAAACGGATTCGATCATAACTAAGGCGACCAGTGGCGGATTTACACCAGTGGCCAATCCGGCCTCCTCACTTAGTGACCTTTATAACAAAGTGGGTGGCGATTTTGCAACTCAAGAAAACATGTACGCCATGTCCGAAGTTACTACGGATGAGCTTTTGATACCAACTCGTGGAACGGACTGGGGCGATAATGGGATATGGAGACAGCTGCATACCCATACTTGGACCCCTGCGCATTTATTTATTAAAAATGCCTGGAACAATTTAAATCAGAATGTATTTAGGGCTTCAGAGATTATAGAAAGTAATCCGGATGCTGCAGTATTGGCGGAAGCCAAATATCTAAGGGCATTCAATATGTTTTTTCTGATGGACTTTTTTGGATCCGTTCCTTTTAGGGAAGTGGATGAAGGTCCGGAAATTAATCCTAAGGTCTTGACCAGAAGTGAGGCTTTCAGCTTTGTGGAGTCTGATTTATTGGCAGCATTGCCGGGCTTGCCCGATGGTAGTCCAGGTACTGCCAATACGGGAACTGCTACTAAGGCTGCAGCGAATTTTCTTTTAGCCAAATTATACCTTAATTCCCATATCTATAACGGGGGTGCTGTTGAAGATGTCAATATGCAAAAAGTAATAGATGCTGTTGATGATATAGCGGATTTGGGCTTTGGAATAGAAACGGGGTATTTTCAAATATTCGAATCCTCGGATGATATTGAGACTATTTTCTATTTGAATAGCGATATTGGGGCGAGGATATGGAATAGTATGCATTACAATATGAACTCCCCGGATAATACTGGTGGTGGCTGGAACGGATTTTCAACATTGGCCGAATTCTATGATTCTTTTGAAGGTGATCCCAATAGCAATTATGTGGGCAATGGCCAAGAAGAAAGAAGAGGTTGGGTTCCGGATGCTTCCAATGCCAATAATGTTAATTTAGGTCTTGGGTACGGCTTTTTGATCAATCAGCAGTACAATGAAGACGGGACTAAATTGAAAAATAGACAGGGAGGAGATCTAATACTGAAAAAGGAATTGACTTCCTTGGTAGGAAATGGAGAAGCCGATGGTATCAGAATTCTTAAATATCACCCGAATGACGGGGGAGAAATAAACTCTTTTAGAAAGCACCAGATTCTGTTTAGATATTCCGATGCCCATTTGATGAAGGCCGAGGCCATGATGCGTATGGGAGAGAATATAACCTCAATGGTCAATGAATTGCGTCAAGCTAGGACCAACACCCCTAATTTGCCCAGTGTTACAGAGGATATATTATTGGCAGAACGCGGTAGGGAGCTATATATAGAATTTTGGAGAAGGAACGATTTGGTTCGATTTGATAAATTTACCGCCCCTTGGGGTTTAAAGGAGGTAAGTGGAGATCCCAATTTGAATCTTTTCCCCATTCCGGAAACTGCATTGCTTTCCAACCCTAATTTGGTTCAGAACCCAGGATACTAAAAATTTATTTTAGGTGTATATTGAAAAAGAGGGCTGTTCGTTTGAACAGCCCTCTTTTTATGTGGTAAAGGTGTTTGGCTCTATTGCCGGATAACTATTTGGCAAAATAAATATAGATCCCTACTACTATAACGCATATAGCAATCCCTACATGGTTTACATATTTATAGGGTTCAATAGAGACTTGTTTAGTGTATTCCAATTCAAAGGCTTCTTTTCTAGGGAAAAATTTTCCTATAAGAAGCATTATCGCTGTATTGGCAATAAACAATATGGCCATAATGTGCAAAAAGTGTGGATAGGCATCTGCCTCTACTAATTTCAATGCGGCAGGGTCCGTAATGCCCGACGCCTTGGCTGCTTCCAAGGCATTTTCTACAAACTTGCCCTTGAGGATAAACTGACTTATAATATATAATAATGATCCGGAAAAGATGCCGATTTTGGCCGCAATGGCAGGGACTCTTTTGGTTAAATACCCTACTACAATAATGGTGAAAATTGGAATACTGTATATACCGTTTATTTCCTGTAGGTAATTGAACAAACTTCCGGCATTGGCGATCATCGGAGCTATGAACATGGCGGCCAAGGCCAAACATATTCCAAATATCTTTCCATACTTAACCACTGTTTTTTCAGGGGCTTCCTTATTTATATGTTGTTTGTATATATCAATTCCGAACAGGGTTACCGAACTGTTGAGCACACTGTTAAAGGAACTTAAAATGGCCCCGAACAATACAGCCGCAAAAAATCCGACCAAAGGTTTTGGCAATACGGCACGTACCAATTCTGGATAGGCAAGGTCACTTGAAGCCAAACCGCCATCAAAATAATAGTAGGCGATCATTCCGGGCAATACCAAAATTAAGGGTCCCAGAATCTTTAGAAAAGAGGCCAACAATAATCCTTTTTGGCCCTCGGCCAAATTTTTGGCTCCCAAGGCCCTTTGAATAATTTGTTGGTTGGTGCCCCAATAAAAAAGTTGCACTAGCATCATACCTGTAAAAATCGTTGAAAATGGTACTTCCTGTCCGGCTTCACCGGTAGAGTCAAATCGTGCGGCATCCGAAGTAATTAAATTATCAAGACCCGTAAACATATTTCCGTCCCCTATGGCCATCAATCCAAAAATGGGGATTAAGATTCCACCAATAATGAGTCCAACGGCATTAATACTATCCGAAACAGCAACAGCCTTAAGTCCGCCAAAAACCGCATAAATAGACCCAATGACTCCAATACCCCAAATGCACAATACCAGGGCGGTTGAATCTGAAACCCCCAAAAGTTCGGGAACATTGAACATGCCACTGATCGCCACGGATCCGGAATATAGGATAACGGGTAAAAGAACTACTACGTAGCCTGTTAAAAAGAGGCCTGAAGTTATGGTTTTTGTGGTTACATCAAATCTTTTTGCCAAAAACTGGGGAATGGTGGTAAGCCCTCCTTTTAAATACCTTGGTAATAAAAAAACGGCCGTAACTACCATGGCAATTGCCGCCAAGGTCTCCCAGGCCATTACCGATAGACCATCGGTATAGGCACTTCCGTTAAGGCCTACAATTTGTTCTGTGGAAAGATTTGTTAAAAGTAAAGAACCTGCGATTACTCCGGCGGTAAGGCTTCTGCCCCCCAAGAAATAACCGTCAGAGGAACTTTCATCAGTTTTTCGGGTAGCTAGGTAGGCAATAAGGGCCACTAAAAGGGTAAAGCCTACGAAAGAAAGAATTCCTAACATTATAAAATCGAGTTTAATTGATTGTTGGGCTAAATATATTGGATTATTTATAATATATGGCATGGATATTCACTTTATCACAAAATGCAATTTTCAGGCATATCAAAATTCTATCGGTAAAGCGCAAAAAAATATCAATTATTAACAGTGCCTACACCTGTAATTTATTGAACTTTGGTTATCTTGGCCTTAATTTTTAAAGGGTGGTTTTTTCCCTTTGGAAACCAGCTTTTATAACGATTTTAAATCTTTTAAAAGGAGGTCCAAAAAGGCCATGTGTTTTATGGAATTTACCTTTCCTAGCTGGCTGGAAAAAATATCGGAAAATGGATTATAATTAAAAATGGTAAATAGGCGTAAAATACATTTATTGGATTTTAAAGCTGTCTCGAAAAATAATCACAAAGATATATGGGGAATCTTATTATAAGGGGAAGCCTTATTTTAATGGGAGTGTTATTGTTGGGGTCTTGTTCCCCAAAAAAAGAAGTTGATAAAGAGGCCGAACATAATGAGGATACCTTATTCTCTTTATTAGCTTCGGAAAAAACAGGTATCGACTTTGTAAACAAGGTGGTAAACCAGAAAAACTTTAATATTTTTAAGTATAGAAATTTCTACAATGGCGGGGGAGTGGCGATTGGCGATATTAATAACGATGGCCTGCCCGATATCTATCTTACCGGGAATATGGTTCCCAATAAACTCTATTTGAACAAAGGTAATCTCCAATTTGAGGATATTTCCGAGAAAGCCGGTGTACAGGGAAATAAACCTTGGTCTACCGGAGTAACCATGGTAGATATTAATAATGATGGTTTGTTGGATCTGTATGTAAGTAATGCAGGTAACATGGAGGGTAATAACCATGACAATGACCTTTACATAAATAATGGAGATCTTACTTTTACCGAGAAGGCAGCTGAATATAATTTGGCCAAGACCGGTTTTTCTACCCATGCCACATTTTTTGACTACGATAAGGACGGTGATCTTGATGCCTACATCTTAAATAACAGTAATGTGCCCGTAAGTAGTCTGGGTTATGCGGAACAGCGCGAGGTAAGGGCCCAAGATTGGGCAGGAGTACCGGATATCTTTAAAGGTGTGGGGGATATGCTTCTTAGAAATGACAACGGCAAGTTTGTGGATGTTAGTGAAAAGGCTGGTATTTATGGAAGTTTAATAGGCTTTGGACTTGGAGTAATGGTCAGTGATATCAATGGGGATTTGTATCCGGATATCTATGTTTCAAATGATTTTTATGAAAGGGATTACCTCTATATCAATCAAAAAGATGGCACTTTTAAAGAAGAAATTGAAGAATGGACCTCTCATTTAAGTTTATCTGCCATGGGAATAGATATGGCCGATATAAACAATGACGGTTATGCGGATATCTTTATTACGGACATGCTACCGGAAGGGGACCAAAGGGTGAAATCGGTTATGGAGTTTGAAGGCTACAACGTTTTTAAACTAAAGCAGAGCAAGGATTTTTACCAGCAGTACATCCAAAACACCTTGCAATTAAATAACGGAAATAATTCGTTTTCCGAGGTGGCCTATTACAGCGGTGTTGCCAAGACCGATTGGAGTTGGGCCGGACTTTTGTTCGATATGGACAATGACGGTTTAAAGGATATTTACATAACCAATGGTATAAACCACGATCTTACGGATCTGGATTTTGTGGACTTCTTTGCTAACGAGATTATCCAGGAAATGGCACTTACTGGGGAGAAACAATCCATAGATTCCATAATATCCAAAATGCCCATTGCTCCCCAACCTAACTACGCGTATAGGAACAATGGGGACATTACGTTTTCCAATGAAACCAAAAAATGGGGCTTGGAATTGCCCAGTATGTCCAATGGAGCGGCTTACGGTGACCTTGATAATGATGGGGACCTGGATATTGTGGTCAATAATGTAAATATGGAGGCTTTTGTATATGAGAATCACAGTGAAAAAAAGTCCGGAAATAATTATCTTAAATTAAAGTTTGAAGGCAAGGATGGGAACCAATTTGCCATTGGGGCCACAGTAAAACTTTTTTTTGACGATCAGGTAATAGTACAGGAATTAATGCCTTCTAGAGGTTTTCAATCCTCAGTAGACTATATAATGACCATTGGCCTGGGCAAGAATACCTCCATTGATTCCCTGCAGGTAATTTGGCCCGACGACCGTACCCAAAAATTTAGCAATATTAAAACCAATCAATTCCTGACACTTAAGAATTCTGAGGCCCAGGATATATTTGTTCCCAATAATAAAAGCAATGTTAACCCTCTACTTAAGGAGCTGGCCAATGCCAAGCTATTGCAGCACAAAGAGAATAATTACAATGACTTTGATTACGAAGGACTGATCTCTAAAATGCTCTCCCAAGAAGGACCGGCCTTGGCTGTGGCTGACGTTAATGGTGATGGTAATGAGGATGTTTTTATTGGAGGCGGGGCAAATCAGGCCGGGGTACTCTATCTTCATAATGGCAATGGAAAATTAACGGCCAGCGTTCAAAAGGCCTTTGAAAAGGATGTGTCGCTGGAGGATACGGCCGCAGCTTTTTTGGATGTAGATGGTGATGGCGATATGGACCTGATGGTAGGTAATGGCGGAAATCAGGTAGGGGATGAAAAACTCTATAGGGCAAGGCTTTACATTAATAACGGCAAGGGAGTTTTTGAGGCTTCATCTGAAATTTTGCCCAGTACCTTTAAAAATATTGCCGTGATTGCGCCCCATGACTTTGATAGTGACGGGGATATGGACGTCTTTATAGGGTCTAGGAGTGTTGTAGGGAATTATGGTTTGGATCCAGACCATTTATTCCTTGAAAATAAGGGAGACGGCACTTTCGTGGATGCTACGGAACGTCTTGCCTACGATACCAAACAGGCAGGCATGGTAACGGACGCTATCTGGGTAGATATGGATGGTGACCAGAAGAAAGATTTAATAACGGTGGCGGATTGGGGAAGGCCGGTAATCTATAAAAACTCGGGCAAGAGATTGTCCAAGATGAATACTGCATTGGATAGTTTAACCGGATGGTGGAATGTAGTGAGTGCAGAAGATTTGGACAATGATGGCGACTATGATTTGATTTTGGGAAATCAGGGTAACAATGTGCCCTATTCCTGCTCCAAGGAAAATCCCATGAAATTATGGGTCAATGATTTTGATAATAATGGGACCATAGAACAAATTACGACTCGAAATTTTGAGGGAAAAGACTACCCTATTCACCAAAAGAAAGAGCTGACCACCCAAATGGTGGCCTTGAAAAAACAAAACCTTAAGGCTTCCGAATATGCCAAAAGAACCATAGGGGAATTGTTTTCTGGCGAAACTTTTGATAAATCTATAGTAAAGGAGGGTACCATACAGGAATCTGTAATTGCCATTAATGAAGGGGGAGGACAATTTACCATTAAAAAATTACCAGGGCGCGTGCAATTGTCCTGCGTCTGTGGAATTACCTGTGCAGATGTTAATGGCGATGGCTATTTGGACCTTATTATGGGAGGTAATAATTTTGAATTCAAACCTCAATATTCACGCCTGGATGCCAATTTTGGAAGTATACTTTTGGGAAATGAAAAATTGGACTTTGAATGGCAAAATTATGATGAAAGCGGGTTTTTAATAAAAGAGGAAGTGAAGCATATTGAACGGTTTCAGGACAGCAATGGAAAACGATTTATAATTGCTGCCATTAATGATAACAAACCAAAAGTTTTTGTACTGGATGAGTAGATGTAGCTTATATGTTTTATTCGCTGTGGTTCTCTTGGGCTGTGGCCCCAAGGAAGGTGAAATTTTCAGGAACCCATCGCCAAGCGAAACGGGGATCGACTTTCAGAATACCGTTACGGAATCCGATGACTTGAATATTCTCGACTATCTCTATTTCTACAATGGAGGTGGAGTAGCTATTGGGGATATTAATGGGGATGGACTGCCAGATGTTTTTCTTTCCGGGAACCAAGTTAAAAATAGATTATACCTTAATGAGGGGAACCTAAAGTTTAGGGATATTACGGACACTGCGGGTATTGCTGGGGAAAGCTCCTGGAATACGGGAGCCATTATGGGAGATATTAATGGGGACGGTCTCCTGGATATCTACGTCTGCGCAGTAGTGGGCATTAATGGGTTTAATGGGCATAACGAACTGTATATAAACAACGGTAATAATACTTTTACGGAAAGTGCTGCCGAATTTGGACTCGATTTTGATACCTACAGTAGTTCTGCAGCCTTGTTGGACTATGATTTGGATGGGGATTTGGATATGTACCTGCTCAATCATGCCGTACATACCCAGGAATCTTATGGAAAAGCCGAAGTACGGCAAAAGAGAAATGTTCAATCCGGGGACAAGCTGTTGCGCAATGATGGGGGCATTTTTGTAGATGTTAGCGAGGAAGCAGGTATTTATGGCGGCGCCAATGGATACGGACTGGGCATTGCCATAGCCGATTTTAATCAGGATGGATATCCGGATATCTATGTTGGGAACGATTTTCACGAGGACGATTATTATTACATCAACAACGGCAATGGGACATTTTCCGAACAATTGCGTAGCTATTTTGGGCATACTACCAAATTTAGCATGGGGAATGACGTAGCCGATATTAATCACGATGGTTGGCCAGATCTTATTTCTTTGGACATGCTTCCCGAAGATGAAAAGGTCCTTAAGTCTTCAGAGGGGGATGACCTCACCCAAACCCAAATTCTGAGGGTGGCCCGTTTTGGGTACCATTACCAATATTCCAGGAATATGTTGTTTGTAAACCAGCAAAATGCGCCCTATTCCGAAACAGCGATCCAAAGTGGAATTGCAGCGACCGATTGGAGTTGGAGTGCGCTTTTTGGCGATTATGACCAAGATGGGGAACAGGATATCTTTATTTCCAATGGTATTCCCAAAAGGCCCAACGACCTCGACTTTATAAAATTCGCCTCGGACGAACAAATAAAAAACAAGCTAAACAATACCAAACTTGTGGACCAACAAGCCATTAATATGATGCCGTCCGGAGTAATCCATAATTATGTTTTTAAAGGCGGGGAGGACATGAAGTATCAGGATATGTCCGGAAAATGGACAGTAAAGGATACTTTGATTTCCGGGGCAACGGCCATGGCAGATTTGGACAATGATGGTGATCTGGATGTTATAACCAATACCCTTAACAGTCCAGCGGCATTGTATATCAACAAAACGGACGCCAAGGCCAATTATTTAAAACTAAGGTTTAATTATACGGCCAAGAACAAATTTGGTATTGGCACCAAAGTTTTTGCCTATCTAAATGGGAAGTTACAGTACAAGGAACTATATACCGTTCGAGGGTTCCAAGCCTCTTCAGAACCCATGGTCCATTTTGGTTTTGGAAAACAGGAGAAGATAGACTCCCTAAAAATTGTCTGGCCCAATAGGACCTTTCAAGTTATAAAAGAAGTGGCCACCAATCAGACCTTGGTTATTTCCCCGGTAAACACAAAACCCTTCAGTTATAATACGCTAACGCCTACTTCCAAAAAGATGTTCCAAAAGGTTACAGGTAACTTGGGAATCAATTTTGAGCATGAGGAAGACAATTATCTGGATATCAACAGACAGAAATTGATTCCCTATCAAATATCGGATCGTGGTCCGGCATTGGCCATAGGGGATTTGAACGGTGATGGTAAAAAGGATTTGTTCTTTGGAGGTTCCAAATACATTCCGTCCAGAATATTTTTACAAGGCGATACTACCTATCTGGAAAAGAGAATAGATAAAATTGCCAATGACTCTATAAAGGAGGATATTACTGTCCTAATAGCGGATCTGAACAAAGATGGGATGGCCGATCTTGTAATAGGATCCGGAGGCGGGGATTTTTATAATACAATGCCACCCTTAAAAGATAGTTATTACCTTCAAAACACTACCGGTTTTGAGCCTGGTGTGTTACCGGAATATTTTGAAAATGCTGCCGTAATACGGGAAAGTGATTTCGACAACGATGGGGACTTGGATTTATTTATAGGCAATAATGCCATAACCAACGATTTTGGCAATATCCCCAATTCCTTTTTGTTAAGGAATGACCAAGGAAGGTTCTCGATTGTGGAAAATAAGGAACTACAAAAGGTAGGGATGGTCACTGATGCCGCTTGGTCCGATTTTGACAATGATGGGGTATTGGATTTAATAGTGGTAGGGGAGTGGATGTCGCCGAAATTCTTTAAGAACAACAAGGGGCAATTAAAGGAAGTTTTACCTTTGGACCGCCCTTATAACGGACTCTGGGAATGTATAATCCCCTTTGATATAGATAAGGACGGAGACTTGGATTATCTACTTGGAAATTGGGGGAACAATACCAAATTTAAAGCTTCGGATAAATATCCAATGAAAATGTTTTATTCAGATTTTGACCAGAACGGAAGTACAGAGACTATCGTGGCAACTGAAAAAAATGGCAGGTATTATCCTTTGGAAGGATTGGACGAACTATCGGCCCAAATGGTTGGTCTTAGAAAGAAATTTTTGACCTATAAGTCCTTTGCAGGAAAGCCCATAGAGGATATTCTGGATGAAAATTCCCTTAAGAATAGTAACGTTCTCGAAGTGAATACGCTAGAATCGGGTTATTTGGAGAATAATGACGGGAAATATTCATTTGTTCCCTTTATATCGGAATTACAGGTTGCTCCAATAAGAGCCTTCTTAGAGTATGATTTTGATAAAGATGGGAATACGGAAATTCTTGCAGCGGGGAACTATTTTGGTGTTAAGCCATATCACGGGAGGTTGGATTCCTTCTCAGGAGCGCTTATAAAGGACAAAAATGATGTAATTTTGGGTAATAAATTAGGCCTGGAACTGGAGCTTAAATCTGTGAGACACATGAATATGGTTGATTTAAATGGTAAGACCTACCTCTTGGTTACCTTTAATGATGACAAGGCCCAGGTGTATGACCTGAGCGAATAAAAAGGTAAATTGGTCTATCGCATCCTTTTCAGGGGATATTTTGATTAATAGTGATCTATGTATTATTTGGACAAAAAAGTTAAGATGAAGCTATATTTAAGATTATTTGTATTATTTGCGGTTGTAATATCATGCAACAAAAAGGAGGAGCCAATAGTTATTACTCCTCAGGATTTACATAATTCTATACATAAGGTTACGGAAGTTATGATCCATGATATTTTTTCTCCTCCAGTGGCCAGCAGAATTTTTGCATATCCCAATATAGCGGCATATGAAATTGTAGCCCTTAACAATAGTGATTATAAGTCATTGGTAGGGCAGGTAACAGATTTGACCCCTATTCCGGTACCAGCGGAGGACAAGCCTATCAATTATCAAATGGCAGCCCTAATAGCCCATATGGAAATAAGTAAGCGTTTAATTTTTTCCGAGGATAGGATTGAGGTACACCGAGATAGTTTGTATGCAAATTGGCAAGCTAAAAACTTGACCATTTTTAAGAACTCTGAGGAATATGGTCTTGCCGTGGCAAAGCACATAGGGGATTGGTTGGACAAGGATAATTATAAGCAGACCAGGACTATGCCCAAGTTTACTATTAATACAGACGACAACTCTCGATGGCAACCCACCCCGCCGGCCTATATGGATGGTATAGAGCCTCATTGGAGCAAAATAAGGCCCTTTGTTATTGACTCGGCCAATCAATTTGTGCCAGCACCACCGCCAGCATTTTCTATGGATAAAGGGTCCGATTTTTACAGGGAAGTAAAGGAGGTGTACGATATTAGCCAAGAGATTACTGCCAAAGGGGATAGTTCGGAAGAAATAGCCATTGCAAAATTTTGGGATTGTAACCCCTATGTCTCCGTAACCAGGGGCCATTTAATGTTCGCAACCAAAAAGATCACTCCAGGGGCCCATTGGATAGGGATTACCAAAATTGCCTGCGAGAAAACAAATTCGGATTTTGACAAAACCGTATTTGCCTACACCAAAACTTCAATGGCCATAGCAGATGCCTTTATAAGTTGTTGGGACGAAAAATACCGCTCTAATTTAATACGTCCGGAAACCGTAATAAATCAGTATATAGACGAAAACTGGGCACCCGTCCTTCAAACACCTCCATTTCCTGAGTATACTAGTGGACACTCCGTGGTCTCAGGGGCTGCAGCTACAGCATTGACCAGTATTTTTGGGGATAATTTTGCGTTTGATGACGATACCGAAATACCCTATGGTCTGCCTATAAGAAGTTTCACTTCCTTTAATCAGGCTGCAGATGAAGCCGCCATAAGTAGAATGTATGGGGGCATCCATTATAGGGCAGCAGTAGAAGTAGGGGTAGGACAAGGTCGGGATTTGGGCAAATTTATTGTGGATAAACTGGAAATGAAGGGGAATAAGGAATTGGTATCCAAGTAGTTTTTATAGATTGGATTTATATATTATTTCCAAAGGCTTCAAGAATTACTTACCCGGTAAAAAATTACAATTAGTGAGAAACAAAATTGTTTATTTCGTAGTTTTCCTATTTCTGGGATCATTGGTTTGGTATCTGTTTTTAAAACCCTATGATTATTCGGTATCCATTATATCCAAGACATTCCCCGGTACCATCAATCAGAGTATAAAGTCATGGGGCAATACCAATAAGAATAATGTGTTATTGGAAGAAAGAGATTTTTTGAATATTGATCAGCAATTAAAGTTCAATGATTCTATATACCAATATCAATGGAAAATAACCCCAGTTAATGATTCTACTACAAAGATAAAGGTCTACATAAAGGAGGCAGAGCATAGCTTGGAGAATAGATTGAAAATTCCCTTTTTGGATACGGATTTTGAAAAACGTACCAAACGTACCATGTTGGACTTCAACGATGTGCTAACGGAGCATTTGGAGAAATTTAAGGTCACCGTTTTGGATACTATAGAACTGCTTCCGGATACCTATTGCGCCTATATCCCTATAAAGGCTTCACAGGTGGGCAAAGCCAAAGGAATGATGCAAAATTACCCTATTTTAAGTACTGTGCTTGTGGACAATAATGTAGCATTGAACGGCAGGCCATTTCTGGAAATTACCAATTGGAATAGGGAGGTGGACAGTGTTTCCTATAATTTTTGTTATCCAATTATCAAAAGTGATAGCCTTCCGCAGAATGATATTATAAAGTATAAGAAATTTGAGGGTGTTAGGGCGTTGAAAGCTATATATAACGGAAATTATATTACCTCTGACCGTGCTTGGTACGCCTTGTTGGATTATGCCAAAAGAAATGGGATTATGGTGAGGGAAAGACCAGTTGAGGTATTTTTTAGCAACCCGAATTTTGGGGGAAACGAACTGGATTGGATAGCTGAAATCTATATGCCCCTAAAAGAATAAAAGGAAATAAGGATACGCAGGATTAAATTGTTGTTTGGCCACCTAAATAATTAAATTTTGAATTGGATGAAAAAATACTTGTTACTGTTGCTCTGGGGAACCATCATTAGCTGTGCCAGTAATTACGGCCAACTGACCTATGTTACCAAACTTCCCCATAAATTAACTGAGAATTCCGGAATGGTCCCGGCCAAGGATTCAACGGTTTGGATCGTTATGGATAGAGGAAATCCCGATAAAATTTATCAGGTGAATTATAGTGGGGACCTCCTAAAGGAATTAAAAGTAAAGAATGCCAAAAACCACGATTGGGAAGATATGGCAAGTGATGAAAAAGGGAATGTATTCATTGGGGATTTTGGCAATAACAACAACGACAGGAAGAATTTGGCCATCTATAAAATCCCAAATCCAAATGCTGAATCTGGAGATGATATTGAGGCGATAAAGATTGAGTTTAATTATCCTGAACAGAAAGATTTTCCTCCAAAAAAGAATAAATTGCTCTTTGATGCCGAGTCATTTTTTTATTACAACAGCAACTTCTACATCGTAACAAAGAATAGGACACAACCTTTTAACAGGGAAGCCCTATTGTACAAGGTGCCTGCCGTAGAGGGCAAGCACAAGGCCCAGTATATAGGATCGTTTGTTCCTCCTAAAGGCAAGATAAAAGGGCAAGTAACCTCTGCCGATATTTCTCCTGATGGTAAGACCATAGTTCTATTGGGAAATGGTACTTTATGGGTGTTTACGAACTTTACAATGGACAATTTCCTTTCTAGTGGGACGCTAAAAACGATAGACCTGGGGGTATATACGCAATTGGAATCGGTTTCCTTTACCAATAACAATACCTTGTTGCTTTCGGACGAGGAGTCCGGAAAAACGGGAAGAAATCTATATTCATTTGTGGTGGGCAACTAGCTCCGCACCCAAAGCCTTGTAATTTATCCTAGAATCCGAAACCAACACCAAATGAAAATCTTGGGCCGTCAACACTGTTGAACAAGGCTACCCTTGCGGTCATCACATCTGCTCCGTTAAGAAAAAATCCTCCTCCGTAGGAGGTGTGCCATAAATCGGAATTTTCGTTGGGAGTCCAGACCCTTCCGTAATCAAAACCACCATATACCCCCACCGTAACTGGCAATAATCCGGTTTTTAGGCTTTTAAGACTGTATCTAAGGTCTGTGTTCTGGTAATAACTGGTCTTGCCGGAAAATCGTTGATTTCTAAAACCCCTTAAACCATCTATCCCACCAATGCTGGCTGCTTGGTAAAATTCATATTCGTCCCCTAAATTAAAATGGGCTTTCCATTTAGAGGCAAGGACCAATCTGCCACTGGACACTAATTTATGATCAAAGGAAAGACTTGGAACTATAAAGGCATAAGCCTGTCCTTGGTTTTCCAGACTGGCCTTATAGCCAACCAATAATCCAGTAGCCATCCCCATAGTGGGGAAGGCGGCATTGTCCAAATTTTCATAGCTGTATTCCGCGTCCACCCCAATAAAACTGTTTCTATTCTCCTCTCCGTTGGCCAGGTAAAAGGTGTTCACAAACCTATCTTCGGTTTCTTCCACTTCCAGACTTTCCAAGGAAATGCCCGTTCTGAATTTAGCCCCTAGCTGTCCACGCCAAATCAAAGAGGGAGAAAAATTTAAGTTTTGAATTTTCACCCTATTGTAATCCATCTCCAAAGTATCATCAAAATTTTCGGTCTCATTCCCGATTCCAAAAAAGTTAATGCTAAAGTTGGGACTGGTAAAACGGGCGGCCAGTTCCAAATTCCAGTTTTCGAAAATATGGGCAAACTCTCCTTTGTAGCCCAATTCAAAACCGTTGGTGGCAAAATAATAGGCGGCATTGTAATTGTGTTGGGTTGTGTAAGGGTTTTGTCGTAGTCCATAAAAGGTACTTGTGGCATTAAAGCCAAGCTTCATTCCATCATCGGGATTGAATCCGATGGTCGGTATTATCTGCCGTGTGTTATTCCTAAGTTTAAGTGGTTGGTAAGTGTTGGTTTCGTAATCGTTGGTAAGTCTTAGTTTTGCTCCCTTGATTTTCTTGAATGTATTTTTTTTGGATCTATGGTCATAAATCCAGGTATTTGTGCTTTCCGATACATCATAAACATCGTTGTTTTGCCCGCCAATAAGTCTAATTTTGATCTTGTTGCCCTTAGTCCCAGCAACTTCAAAAATATCATCATCGTCCAAACCATAGATCCAAATTTCCTGTGTGATGTTGCGGTTGAATTTCTTTTGAAAAAATAGCTTTTGCTTTTTTCCGTCTATGTTTCTAAAAGCTTTGATTTCCACTTCTTGTTCGGACAAATTGTTGATTTCGAACCAATCGTCCTTATCGGTACCTTTTATGACTACATATTTATTAAGTGCCAAAAAATACTCATCGGCAATTTTGGGAAGGTTCTTGATCCTGGATATAAGTATATTCTTTAATTCAAGGATATTTTCGTCCATAATTTCTTGGGGAAAGGATTTAAAGGCTTCGTCGATTACCGTCTGGCTTAGGTTTTGCTGTATATAAAACACCTCTTTATCCCAATCGGATTTTGTAGTTTCGGCCAACAAGGTTACATCCAGTCCATAGGCACTCTTGTTAAAGGCCTCCACATTTCTAATGTCATTATTAAATCCTTCCATCATTTGAAGGGCGGGAATTATTCTTGTTGCAACCCCCATTAAGGCCCCATCTCCCCAAATGGAATACACTTGGTCCCGATCCCTTGGGATGGCCTCAAAAACAATCTTTCCTGATTCCTTATCCTTGACTTCGCCCCAGCGCCATTGATCGTCATGCCTATCCCAATCCCCCATCACCATATCAAACAAGCGGGTCCTTAGATATCTATCCGTGTTTACCACATATTTTTCGTCCCGTTTAATTTTATCGATCATGTCCCAGGTACTTTCAATTTTATTGGCATATCCAAAACTGCCCAATTCGCCATGGCCGTCGCCCACCTGTTCTTCCAATATGTAAAGCTCATCCCCAAATTCGCTATTAAATTCCGCTAAGGCCGCTTGTTTTGGGATATAGTATAATTTAGGGTTGGTATGGTAGAGATCCAGCGCATCGGAAAGGGTTCCTACTGTAAGAAGGCCGTAAGGCAATGCACCTGTATAAAAATCCATTAAGAGTTTTTCGGTATAGGTGCCCTTAAACTCCCCTATGACGTATTTATCCTTAAACGCCATGGCCTGTAGATAGACCTCTGCACTCTTTTTAACGGCCCTCATTACGTATTCCTTCCCATTCTTGTCGGATAATCTCAGGGATTTGGATTGGTTTCCCCCGCCTTTACGGACCGGTTTTAAACCTCCATATAAAGTGTCCAACCTAAGGGTAGGGGCATTTACTTCCATGCCGTAGTATTTCCTATACCTATCGCCCCATACAGTTTTGAAGAATTTACTTTTTTCAATGTCTTCCTTGGAGTAAACATTAGCCTTTACCTCTTTTGGAAAATCTTTGTCGCTGAACTCGTAATTCTCCTTTCTATCCGGGGGTAGTACCTGTGTAGAAAATAGAAGGTCGGGATCATTATTTTTCCCGACCCCAAAATATCTTACCTGGGAGGAACCATCATTGAATACCTTTAATTCTGCAAAGCCCATTCTTCCCGTGGAGAATTTGGAACCGTTCAATAATCTGGTAGCTCCTTCCTTGGCCCCGGAACCACTAACGATCTGGGGGGTATTATCCTCCACAATATATTGAAGGGTATGTTCATGTCCCGAAGTCAATATAACTTTTTGCGAATACTGCGATATGGTTACTAGACGATTCCTTAATTCCGTATATCTTTTATTCTGGAGATCCGCGTAGGAGGCGCCACTGGTTTTCCTAATAAGGTTTACAAAAGAGCCTAATACAGGAAAGGGAAATTTGCCGCCTGCAGGGTTTAAATGGAGTTTTGCCGAATACTGTCCGCCGTGTGGGCCGTAACTGAACATAGGATGGTGTAGGGCCAATATGGTGGTCTTGTCACGGTTTTTTTTGATAAGGCTTTCCAGTTCCTCAAAAAATGTTACTCGGTCCTTTATTTCGCATTTATCGTTCATCTTAGGGTGTTTGTCCCAATTGGTCAGGTACCATTCCGTATCAATGGCGATAAGCACTATTTCATCATTGATGTCTATTTTCTCTATAGGGCACCCATCTTCGGGAAAAAAGACCTCTTTGCTTTTCAATTTCTTCTGAATATATTTTTGTTGTCTTTCCAGCCCTTCCAGCCCCTCATTGTACCAATCATGGTTTCCTGGAATAAATATGGGATTGCCCTTAAATTGGGCCAGGGTCTTTAGTTGTGCATCTATGTTGTTTTTAGCTTCCAGATAGGCTTGGGTGGAATCCTTTTTGTCTGGCATTCCGGCAGGATAGATATTATCTCCCAAAAAGAGGGCAGTACTATTTTTGTTGGCTTTTTCCAAGGCCCTTTGAAAAGCTTTAAGCGCTTCACTTTGATCGTTCATAGGTGATTTTCCTGCATCCCCTATCAAATAAAAGGTATGCAACAATTCACTGTCGCTGGATATATCCCTTCCAATGGCACCATCCGCATATTTCGTTTTATATGTGGCACAGCCTACCAATAGAAAAAGTATTATTATAAGTAGGTAATGTTTCCTCATGTACATCTGTTTAGAAATCAAAATTTTGTAATTTGTGGGTCATAATTAACTATTATGTCGGAAATCCTCGAAAAAACTAAAAACTTTGTTGTTGATTTATTATCTAATAAACTAGATTCCAGTTATTTGTACCACAACTTAAGCCATACGCAGCGGGTTGTTAAAAGTACTAAAGAATTATTGAACTTTTATAATTTGGGTGAGGAGGAAACTGAAATGCTATTATTGGCGGCTTGGTTACATGATACTGGATATACCAAAGGTTCGGAGAACCATGAGGAAACCAGTTGTGGTATAGCCCGGGAGTTTTTGGCAGCACAGAATTATGATAAAAAGAAGATAGAAAGTATTTGTAGCCTTATAATGGCAACCAAAAGGTTCTATGAGCCCCAAAATCTCCTGGAGGAGATTATTAGGGATGCCGATTGTTCCCATTTTGGAAAAAAGAGCTATATGGAAACCGCCGAGTTGCTTAGGGAAGAGTTGGATATTTTAGGGTTGGCAACTTATACACAAAAGGAATGGCGAGACGCTAATCTCAAGATGTTCCAAACGGAACAGCGTTTTTATACCGATTATGCCCTTCAAAATTGGCAGGAAGAAAAGAATAAAAATATAAGAAGGCTGATTAAGGGGAAAAAAGCGGAGGAAAATTTAGTAAAAAAGGAGAAATTAAAGGCTAAATATAAAAGTGAAAGTCCCGATCGGGGTATACAGACCTTGTTTAGGGTAACTTTAAAGAATCATTTAATGCTCAGTGATATAGCGGACACCAAAGCTAATATCCTGCTCTCCGTAAATGCCATTATTATATCTTTGGTGTTGTCCAACCTTATGACCAAACTGGACAATCCGTCCAACAATTACTTGATCTATCCCACCTTATTATTTGTTGTTTTTAGTGTGGTGTCCATGGTACTTGCTGTTCTTGCGACAAGGCCAAATGTTACCCAGGGCGAGTTTACCAAGGAGGATGTAAGGCAACGCAAAGTAAATTTGTTGTTTTTTGGTAATTTTCACAAAATGAAATTGGAGGATTACCAATGGGCCATAAACGAATTGGTACAGGACAAGGATTATATATATTCCTCATTGACCAAGGATCTCTATTATCTAGGATTGGTATTGAACAGGAAGTATAAAATACTGAGATGGACTTATACTATTTTTATTATAGGAATGATTGTCTCCGTTATTGCCTTTGTCGTGGCCTTTAAGTATTTTGGTCCGGATCGTGGTATATGACCAATGGAAACAATGTTATTTGTTCAATTCCAGCATTAAGTCTTCGTAGGTATAGGTCTTGTCCTTTTCTTTAGTGGATTTGTATAGAATGGAAGCCCTAATTGCCTTTAGGCCGGAAACCCCTTGTAGCCCTTCCAATTCAACAATTTCTACCTTGCCGCTGAAATAACCTTTGGACTTAAGGAACCTAATATATCGTAAGTATTCCAGTTCATCCTTTTTTTGTGAATAGACAATGGCAATTTTGCCTGCCTGGGTCAATCTTTCATTGGTGCCTTTAATGTACGACTTGTCAATTCGTTTTTTTATGATCTCATATCTGGCATTGTAGGTACCGTCTACGTCAAAACGTTTTTCATCCATCCTAAATCGAATGGATAAAGAGCCGTTGTAGACAAGTATAAGCGATGCCACATTTAATTGTACCTGCAGCTTGGATTTAAGGTCATAATGCTTGTTTTCCATCTCACAGATAACCTGTAACTGCCACAACCTAAGGTTGTTGAGATAAAGTAGGTCGAACGCCCTTGCTCCGGTTATGGAATCCCCTATGTACATATTATGTTCCACACCATCGGTCTTGTAGCGCTCAAAATAGTGGGGATACATTTCCTGTGCCTCTTCCTGTTTGTTGTCTATTACCGATGCCAACTTTTTGTTGATCAGCATTACACTTTGATCATAATTTTTTCTGTGATCATAGTAGGAACCGGTTCCCTTATCTATTTTGGCTTCATAGGAAAGTAATAGATTTTGAATTTGGGTATCGGATTTTTTGATATGGGCAAACACCGGGTTTATTTCTTCTTGCACAAAATCGAAAATAGCCTGTTCGCTATTGGTATGTAAGACCTCTTTGATCTCATCAAGGTGGTTGTCCACCCTGAATATAAGTTCTTCGTAAATTGGCAAACCATACTTCTGCCAAACCTCGGTCATTATTTGCCTAATTTCGGACAACTGGATCATAAGATCCCTTTGAATTGCCATATTTCTTTCCTGGGAGGAATTTTGGATATCTACCTGCCCGTACAATGGATATACTTCATCAAAAACAATTTCGCGGAAAGAGGGTTGTAAACCTTCCATATCGTCCAATATAAAACGCTTTGCCTCCTCCTTAAATTTCCAGTACACGGAAGGATGCACAGAAGTACATTCGTTCTGGATAACCGCATCGATCAAATTTTCCTCCTCCTGTATTGAACGTAATACTGCAGAAACGATATAGGGAATTACATCGTCCAATTTCGTGGCATTTACGCTGTTAAGGTCATTGGCCTTATCGGAGACCAGTTCCAATACTCCCAGCAACTGCCCATCTTTAGCAATGGGAGACAAAAGGGCACTTTTAATTTTTTGTTCGTGCAAACACTTATATGGCGCCATACCATTTGAAAGCTTGTAGTACTTGTCAACATCGCTTATTACAAAGCAGTGGTTTTGATCAATTAACTTACTGTATGAGGACTTGCAAAGGGCCTCATTACAAGTTTCAACTTGTTTTTTTTGCAAGATGAAACTATCTATTCCGTTTACGGAAACCCTCTCAAATTGCTCTTCTTTGGAATTGTACACCGAGAATCCAATACGTAAATTTGGCAACCCAAATAAAGATTTAAAGGTTTCTTCCACCCCTGTGATGAAATTACCTCCAGTTTTATCGTTAATGATCAGGTTGGATTTAATTTCCGAAATAGAATGTTCCGCGGTAACATCGAACATATTCGAGATTACAAAACCTTTACTGATAAAACTATTGGGCGGTATCTTCTGTTTCCAAAGATCCACATTGTCTATATTTTCCAATAACTTGTTTACGTCTTCTTGGGTAATTGTTAATGGGGTCCCATTGGGAATGATTTCCATAAAATCGGCATTGTACAAAATCCGGTAATGCCTCATAACCCCATTGGCATCGGGAATATCGTAAAAAAAGGGCCTTTTGAAATCTAAATTAAATCCGTAATAAAAGTTAAGGATGACCACACAGGCCATAATATAGTTCACCTCTCCTTCTTGGTTCCTTATTTGCGGAAGATAATCTGGTCCGGCAGCTGCCAATATTTTTTCAAAGCGCTTACTGGAATTAAATATGATGTCCGTGTATGGTGAAGAAGCCGTTTTTATTTCGTTGGTGGTAAGTACGGACGAAAACAAATCTTGCAAAATAATTTGAATTACGTCCTTATGCTTTTCCAATAGGATGATGTCTTTGAAGCCATCACGCAATTCTGGAAATGGAGCTTGGGCATTTAAAATATATCGTGCCTTGGTGGCCAAAAACGAATCTTCGCTTTCTACCATTTCATCATACTGCTTTAATAATTTATTAAAGCTTATATGATGTTCCAGTGGTGATATTTTTTCAGATAATCCCTTCATTACTCACCTTAGTCCAAGTTTGAACCGTAAAATTACAAAAGAAATTGCTTTCTTTCTCTATAGTGTCAATATTGAAACAACCTTGTTTTTAGGTTATTTAACGAATATCTGTTGTTTGGCCATTTTACAAGGTCATTTTTTTTGAACATATATATAAACCTCATTGTCTTCAACTAAAAAGTATTAACTTTTAACCCAAAACCAATGACCTCATCTGCCAGATTGTCCAGGGCTTATAAAAATGCCAAGATTCTGCCTTTTGACGACAGCTCAAAAATTATTCTTTTTAGTGACTGCCATAGGGGCGATAGTAGTTTTGCCGACGAATTTGCCAATAATCGCAATATTTATTTTCATGCCCTAAGGCACTACTTCAACGAGGGTTATACGTATTGCGAATTGGGGGACGGTGATGAACTTTGGGAGAATCTAAACTTTGACTCCATTTTTACTGCACATAAGAACGTATATAAACTTTTAAAGCAATTTCATCTAGAAAAAAGACTCCATATGATTTGGGGGAATCATGATATGGTTTATAAAGATCCTTTGTATGTAAAAAAAAATTTATCATCCTATTTTGAGCCCATTGATGATTGCAATAAAGAATTGTTTGAAGACATCACCTATCACGAGGCCATAATTTTAAAGCATAAGAACAGCGGGCAAGAGTTGTTTTTGACCCATGGACACCAGGCAGACTGGTGGAACTATACCTTTTGGCGCTGGGGCAGATTCTTGGTGCGTGTATTATGGAAGCCGTTGCAGGTATGGGGTATTGCCGATCCTACGAGTCCAGCAAAGAATTACAAGGAGCTGATAAAAATTGAAAGGCGTATAAAAAAATGGATTTTGGCCAACAATGAGATGCTGACGATAGCAGGCCATACCCACAGACCCCGCTTTCCTGCTCCCGGGGATATTCCATTTTTTAATGATGGTAGCTGTGTGCATCCTCGGAGTATTACCGGGTTGGAGATCCAGAAGGGGACCATTGCCCTCATAAAATGGGAAATAGCTACAAAGGACGATGGCACCCTGCAGATTGTTAGAATTTTGCTGGACGGGCCTCAACAACTTATCAGTTATAATAAAGCTAAATCCTAGGTCTACAACTTATAGGGAATAGGATGTACAATTATGAATGGGTCTGTTTTGTTATTGCAGCCTAAAAGTTATAGGGATGGTATAGGGAACCTTAACGGCCCTTCCCCTTTGCTTTCCTGGCGTCATTTGCGGTAATGCGGCAATAATCCGGTGGGCTTCCTTTTCCAACATTTTGTCCGGTCCCCTTGTTCTAATGTTGGTTATAAAACCGGTATTATCGATAATAAATTGTACATATACCTTGCCTTCAATGCCCAATTCCACTGCAACATCGGGATAGGTAAATTGTTTTATGATGTGTTCCTGGATTTTTTTCTGAAAGCAAGCTTTCTGGGCCTCGTTGGAGGTTTCTTTACATCCTGGAAAAACAGGAACATTTTCGATTACAGCAAAAGGCACTTCAATATCTTCCTCTTCTTCCTCCACCACTGCTATATCTTCAACTTGTAATATAGCCTCCTCCACTATTGTTTCCTGATTTATTTCTGTACTTTGAATCACCGTTTCCTCTATTTCGGCCACATCCTCAACAATTTCTATAACTTCGGGAGCTGCTGGAGGAGGGGGCGGTGGTGGAACATTCAATGCCTCGGTAACCGGTACTTTTTCTTCCAAGTAATCTGTTACCGTCAACTGCTCTATGGCAGTATTTGCCTTGGGATACGTTTTTAACTCCAAAGCCCTCCATACTACAAATAGTACTATAACTAGGCCAATTACAAAGAAAAGTCCACTTTTTCTGTTTAAATCTGCCCTAGGATTCTTTTTTGGTTCCATGACACAGTATTTTAACACATAAGTTATCAAGTATTTACTTCAATTCATATGACATAGATCAGTTTTTGCATTATTCTTTCTTCGAGTCGTAGTGCCCATTTATTACTGGAGAAGGGGACTAAACATGCCATAATTATCAAGCTACTTTATTCCCTGGATTCCCCCTGCGATTTATATTGTTGTGGAATAATTGGGGCACATTGCTACTTTAATCACCAGTCAGAAATATCACCTTCCCCTTTTTGGAATTGGATAATCCAAAGGGCATGATGTTGATTATTGGGCCCTGGAAGCAAAATCGTTCAGTGATATTTTTGGTATGGGCATTTATTCGCTATTTTTAATAAAAATGTAGCTTTAAAAAAATAAGATATGAAGTTGTTGTGGATTGTTTTGGGATTGGCACTTTTGTCGTGCAAGGAAGAGAAAAAAGTAGGTCCGGTTCAAAGTGTGGATGCCGAGTTGGGACTTTATCAGGAAACCCACCGACCCCAATTTCATTTTACGCCACCTGAAAAATGGATGAACGACCCTAATGGTTTGGTCTATCACCAAGGGGTGTACCATCTTTTTTATCAATATTATCCAGAGGATATTGTTTGGGGACCCATGCATTGGGGTCACGCAATAAGTAAGGATATGGTGCATTGGCAAAATAAGCCTATATCCTTATTTCCTGATGAACACGGTTACATTTTTTCGGGAAGTGCTGTTGTAGATACTAATAATTCCTCGGGATTTGGAACCAAGGATAACCCACCATTAGTGGCCATATTTACCTATCATGATCCGGTAGGTGAAAAAGCAGGAAAAGATAATTTTCAGACCCAGGGAATTGCCTATAGTCTGGATAATGGGGATACTTGGGTTAAATATGAAGGCAATCCCGTCATAAAAAATGAAGGAATAAGGGATTTTAGGGATCCCAAAGTCTTTTGGAATAATAAAACTGGCAATTGGACAATGTTATTGGTGGCAGGGGATCATCTCCAAATATGGCAATCCCCTGATTTAAAGGAATGGGTCAAGGTGAGCGAGTTTGGAAAGGATCAAGGGGCCCATGGCGGAGTTTGGGAATGTCCGGATTTATTTCCATTAAAGGTGGAAGGTAGCGATTTGGAAAAGTGGGTGCTCTTGATCAGTATTAACCCAGGTGCCCCGAACGGAGGCAGCGGAACCCAATATTTTGTAGGTGATTTTGATGGCACAACCTTTACAAGCGATCAAAAGGAGCATAAATGGATAGATTGGGGTACCGATAACTATGCAGGGGTAACCTATAATAATGTTCCCAATAATGATCGGATTTTTATTGGTTGGATGAGTAACTGGGCCTATGCCCAGGAAACACCCACCGAAAAATGGCGTAGTGCAATGACGCTGCCCAGAAAACTTTCCCTACACCAGATAAATGATAAGTTTGAATTGGTTAATTACCCCTTGGATAGTGTTGATGAAATTCGGGGTCCAGATTCTTCAGAGGACATCGCAATAGGTCCGAAATTGGATAAGTCGTTGACTTTTGATCATTTTAATAAGTCCGAAGTGAAATTCACGACTAGTTCACGGGCATTCAGTCTGGATTTTCAAAATAGTTCGGGAGAGCATTTGAATTTGATTTTGGACGGTGTGGCCCAACAATTTATTCTTGATAGGTCACGTTCGGGGAAAACTTCTTTTGATGAGGATTTCGCTAAAAAAGTGCAGACCATGCCTATCCCCAATTTGCCCAATGCGGAATATGAAGTACGGATCTTGATGGATTGGTCCTCGGTGGAGATATTTATAAATGGTGGGCAATATGTAATGACCGCCCAGATCTTTCCAAACGAATTTTACCGGACCTTGTTGATTTCTAATCCAGCTGATATGGAATTGGAATTGGATGGATTTACAATAAGCCCCATAAAATCTATTTGGTAACGACAAAAATCTAAGTTAGACTTTACCGCAAGCCTGGGAATAATCAAGATTTGTGCAGGAGTAATTCTTGGCAGGAGAAATTAAATTATTCCCCTCCAATATTCTCTATCGCTTCTTATATTCAAAATTGGAGATAAATCTGACTAGAAATCTTTAAGAAACCTTGTGTTTTTTTGTTTTTATCCCAAACATCTGGTGTAAATTTTTGGTTTTATGTTAATCACTGTTAAATAAAGTTTAACTATTCTTAAAAATAAGTCATAAGAATTAGATTTGTTAGAGTCTTGTTAACGTTTTTACTATTGGTTGCTATCTCCAGAAAATTATGAAAATAAAATACATCGTATATACTTTATTGCTAATTGGATTGGGAGGATTGGTAACCTATCGTATTTTGCAAAATAGTGAAGCGGGTAAATCAGGAAGTTCTGCCAACACCAGTACAGTCCCAATTGTTTCTGGCATGATTCTTCGTCCACAGGAATTTAATGATAATATTTCCCTTTCAGGTACCCTGGAGGCCAATGAGCAAATAGAGATAAGAAGTGAGGTGTCGGGTGTTGTTGAAAGTATAAATTTTGCGGAGGGTAGTAAGGTTTCCCAAGGCCAGGTATTGTTCCGGGTGAACGATATTGAATTGCAAGCGCAATTGTCCAAAGTACGGACCGCCCAGAAGCTGGCTGCCGAAAACGAAAGGCGGGCAAAACTTCTATTGGAAAAGCAAGCCATCAGTCAGGAGGAGTATGACATTGCAAGTGCCGATTTTCAGTCGGCCAGTGCAGAATCGGAATTGATAGCTGCACAATTATCAAAAGCAACTGTCCGAGCCCCATTTTCTGGAATTATAGGGCTTCGTTCTATTTCAAAAGGGACCTATGTTAGTCCGGCAACGGCCGTAGCAAAATTGGTGAATACAGATCAGCTAAAGATTACTTTTTCCATTCCAGAGAAATATGCCACCCAGATTAAGGTTGGTACTTCCTTCACTTTCACAACGGCCGATGCCAAGGAGGTATACAGTGCAAAAATATATGCAATTGAACCAGAAGTGGAGGTTGCTACTAGAACTTTAAAAATGAGGGCAACGGCCGAAAACCCAGGGGGCAAGCTTTTTCCTGGCGCTTTTGCCAATGTAATATTACCCTTGGAAACTGTCAACGATGCCTTATTGGTACCCAGTGAATCTTTGATTCCCGTTCAGAATGGTAAAAAAATCTTTATCGTCGAGAATGGCAAGGCCAAGGAAATAGATGTGGAAATTGGTGCTCGTACAGGAAGTTCTGTGAGGGTCATTTCAGGATTAAAGGTTGGGGATACTGTGCTTACCTATGGGGTTATGGCCTTAAAGGACGGTGCTCCGGTAAAGGTATTATTAAAGGAAACTGAAACTCTTACTGCGGAACAATGAGTTTATCAACATTAAGCATTAAGCGGCCGGTACTTACCATTGTAATGAATTTGGTCATAATTTTATTCGGGATTATTGGCTTTACTTATTTGGGAGTTCGTGAATTTCCTTCCATAGATCCCGCCCAAGTATCGGTTCGTACAAATTATTCGGGGGCCAATGCCGATATTATTGAATCCCAGATTACGGAACCCTTGGAGAAGGCCATAAATTCCATCGATGGTATTAGGAACATAACTTCTTCCAGTATTCAGGGATCTAGTTCCATAAGTATAGAGTTTAATCTCGATAAAAATTTGGAGGACGCAGCCAACGATGTCCGCGATAAGGTGTCACAGGCGGTAAGAAGTCTGCCCGATGATCTGGATGCTCCTCCTGTAGTCTCAAAATCCGATGCCGATGCGGATAGGATACTTTCGATGACCATTCAGAGCGATAGTAAAAATATACTGGAGCTTTCGGATTATGCCGAAAATGTGATATCCCAAAGAATTGAGACCATACCAGGAGTAAGTAGTGTACAAATATGGGGACAACGTAGGTATGCCATGCGGCTATGGATTGATCCTTTTAAATTGGCTTCCTACGGTTTAACTGTGGCGGAAGTACGAAGTGCACTGTTGGCGCAGAATGTGGAGTTACCATCGGGGAAGTTAACAGGTGATAATACCGAAATAACGGTCAAGACCATTGGTAATCTTGATTCTGAGGAAGGCTTCAATAATATAATAATCAGGGCCGATGGCGAAAAATTGGTACGCCTAAGCGATATTGGCAAGGCTTCTTTGGAAGGGGAAAACATGGAAACCAAGATGAGCGATTCCGGTCAGCCTATGGTCGCCATAGCCGTTATACCCCAACCAGGAACCAATTATCTTGAAATTGCCGATAAATTCTATCTGGAATATGAAAAGCTTAAAAAAGATCTGCCTGAAGGGTTTAAATTAAACATTGTAATAGATGATACCGTTTTTGTAAGAAAGGCGGTTACCGAAGTAGCGGAAACCCTGTTAATATCGATTATCCTGGTGATTTTGGTCATATATCTATTTTTTAGAAACTGGTCAATGGCAATGCGTCCGTTAATAGATATTCCGGTATCATTGATAGCCACATTCTTCATTATGTGGTTGTTCGGGTTTTCTATCAATGTCCTTACCCTTTTGGCCATTGTTCTGGCAACGGGACTTGTTGTGGATGACGGAATTGTGGTAACCGAAAATATATATAGGAAGGTGGAGGCCGGGATGAGTCCGATCGAGGCTGCAATAAAAGGTTCCAACGAAATTTTCTTTGCGGTAATATCCATATCCATTACCCTTGCGGCGGTTTTTCTCCCTGTTATATTCCTAGAGGGTTTTGTAGGGAGATTGTTTAGGGAATTTGGAGTTGTGCTGGGTTCGGCGGTGTTGGTGTCCGCTTTCGTCTCCCTTACCTTGACCCCCATGCTAAATGCATATCTTATTAAGCCAGGAAAGCAGAGCCATTCCAAATTCTATAATTTCACGGAGCGCTATTTTGTGAAAATGAATGAATCCTATGCCAGTGCATTAGGTGCTTTTATGAAAAGAAAATGGATGAGTTTTCCAATATTGTTGGCATGTATAGGGCTTATTGCACTTTTCTATGGTTTGCTTCAAAAGGAAACGGCACCTTATGACGATCGCAGTTTTATTCGCTTGAGCGTTACAGCGCCGGAAGGTTCTTCCTATGAATATATGGATCGGTTAATGGATGATATAACAAACCTGGTCAATGATTCTATCCCGGAAAAAAAGGTAAGTTTAGTACTGACTTCCCCCGGTTTTGGAACAACTTCCTCTGTGAATAGTGGTCGTGCAAATATTGCGCTTGTAGAACCAAATGAAAGGGAGCGATCACAAAAGGAAATTGCAGAGGATCTTGGAAGATGGGCAAAATCTTATGTTGGCGGAAAATCCAATGTGTCGGAGAGACCAACAATTGCTGTAAATCGCCGTGGAGGAGCACCTATTCAATATATTATACAGGCACAGAATTTTAAAAAGCTGGAAGAAAAAATTCCAGAATTTATGCAGGAAGCCGAAAAAAATGAAACCTTTTCCTTTACCGATGTAAACCTGAAATTTGATAAACCCGAACTCTATGTAACCATCAATAGGGAAAAAGCGGAAAGTTTGGGGGTTTCCGTGTTGGATGTTGCGCAAACCTTGCAATTATCCCTCAGTGGGCAACGGTTTGGGTATTTTTTAATGAACGGTAAACAATATCAGGTTATTGGCCAGTTTGATAAAAAGGATCGGGACGCACCTTTGGATCTTACTTCCATATTCGTAAAGAACAAAGATGGTCTCTTAATTCAATTGGACAATCTCGTTTCCACATCGGAACATAGTAGTCCGCCCCAACTATTTCACAACAATAGGTATACCTCGGCAACTGTTTTCGCAAATTTGGCCCCCGGGAAGAGCCTTAGCGATGGGATAGCCGCCATGGAAGAAATAAAGGAAAAAGTACTTGATGAAAGCTTTACCACGGATTTAGGCGGGGAATCCCGAGATTTTGTGGAAAGTAGTTCCAATACCTTGTTTGCTTTTGGCCTTGCCCTGCTTCTAATTTTTCTGATATTGGCTGCACAATTTGAAAGTTTTATAGACCCGATAATTATAATTTTAACGGTACCCATGGCCGTGGCAGGGGCTATGTTTTCCCTTTGGCTCTTTGGACAGACTTGGAATATTTTTAGTCAAATAGGCACTATTATGTTGATTGGACTGGTTACCAAGAATGGTATATTGATTGTGGAATTCGCCAATCAACTTAGGGAGGAAGGGATGTCTAAAATGGAGGCCATTTTAAAAGCGTCGGAGTCCAGATTAAGACCTATTCTCATGACCAGTCTAACTATTGCCTTGGGAGCCTTGCCCATAGCCTTGTCCCTAGGAGCGGCGTCGACCAGCCGTATTGGTATGGGGGTAGTAATTATTGGTGGGACCATGTTCTCATTGGTGCTGACTTTATTTGTTATCCCGGCATTGTATTTCTTATGGTCCAGGGATAAAAAACAACATCCTGAGTTTAAAGCCCTCGAATCCTATTAAAATGAATAACTATAATTACGCTACCATACTATTTGTTTTCTTTGGTTTAACCAACCTAATTAATGGGCAGGAAATCCTTACCGTAGAGGAAGCCGTCCAAATAACCTTGGAGAACAACTATCAGATAAAGATCGCGGCCAATGAGCTACAAATAGATGAGGTTTCGGTAAGTGTGGGCAATGCAGGGATGCTTCCTCAGGTTGGACTCAATTTAATCGATAATAATAGCGTACAATATTTAAGCCAGACAAGGTCGGATGGAAGTGTTGTGGAAAGGGACAATGCCAAAAATAATAGTCTCAACTACGGAATTGCCATGGATTGGACCTTGTTTGATGGTTTAAGAATGTTTGCCGATTATGAGCAGCTAAAAGAAACCCAGAAATTGGGGGAAGCCCAATTAAAACAGGTTATCCTTAACAAGGTAGGAGAGGTTATGATTACCTATTTTGATCTTGTACAACAGAAACAGCAACTCACGGCTTTGGACAGTACCATTATTATTTCGGAACAAAGGGTTGATCTGGCCTATAACCGCTTTACCATAGGAAAGGCCTCAAAATTGGAAGTGCTGAACGCCCAGGTAGATTTAAATACGGATGAAACCTTGATGCAGCGTCAAAAGGAATTATATGTTAATACCAAGGTTCAGTTGAACGAATATCTAGCGCGAGATCTGAAGATCGATTTTGAGGTAGTGCCCGAAATTTTTGTAGATCAAGCACTGCAATTGCCAGAACTTGAAACCTTAGTGGCGAAAGAAAATCCGACCCTTCAAGTGGAACAGATCAACAAAAGGATAAGTGAACTGGAATTGAAGCAAACCAGGGCATTGCGCTACCCTACAATTTTTGCAAGTACAGGCTATAATTTTGGTCGCACCGAATCCAGTTTGGGTTTTACAACCAATTCCAATTCAAGGGGATGGAATTATGGTTTTGGAGCAAGCCTAAATGTTTTTGACGGATTTAACCAAAATCGAAATGAGAAAATAGCGAAGATTCAAATTGAAAATACGGAAGTGGCCATTGCCCAAAGAACACAGGAATTAATGTCCCTGGTAAATACAACCTATCAAACCTATCTGACCAATATAAGTCTAATTGAATTGGAAGGTAAAAATGAGGCAATTGCACAGGAAAATATGGAGATTACTGTTGAAAAATATAGAATCGGAATCATCCCTACCATTGAATTTAGGACGGCCCAATTAAATTATATCAATGCAAAGGTGCGCCATAGCAATGCCAAATTTCAAGCAAAATTGTCGGAAATTATCCTAAAGCAGCTCGCTGGGAATTTAGTTTTATAATCTTCTTAAATTCGGGGGTACAGTTATTTGTGTTATTTTAACCATAAAATACAGGTTGGGCCAATTGTTATTGCTTATCCTGTTTGGTGAAAACAACAATTGCGAATAGATGAAACGTCGATTATTTTTTAAAAATGCCGCTTCGGCATCCATAGGGTTGGGACTAACCAAGTATTCAACCAATGATAAATCTACACAACCCTTCGAAAAAGACATCCAGTTTTGTGTTACTATAGAGGAAAACAAGCTTCAATTTTTTTCAGAAGTCGTTAAGGAGCCTATAAAGATTGTACATATAGCCGACACCCATCTCTTTAGGGACGATGAGCGCGGAGTTCCTTACAAGACGTATAGTGGACGTATGGCCAAGGCCTATAATCAGACCAGACACTTTAAAACAGATGAATTGACCAATCCCGAATTGGCATTTGAAGCCGCTCTAAATTTTGCCAAGGAGTCCCAGGCCGACTTAATTACCCTTATCGGTGATATTTTTAGTTTTCCGTCGGAAGCCGCTATCGAGTGGGTAATGGCCAAATTAAAAGAAGTGAATATTCCCTATATTTATGTTGCCGGCAATCACGATTGGCATTATGAAGGTATGGAAGGGACACTCGAAAATTTGAGAAACAAATGGATCAAGGAAAGATTGCTTCCTTTATATCAGGGCAATCACCCTTTAATGGCAGCATACGATTTAAAAGGAATTCGGTTTTTGGCCATCGACAATTCCACCTATCAAATAAATGATGATCAATTGGCCTTTTTTAAAAAGCAGGTTGCAAGCAACGTTCCCTTGGTGCTATTGGTACACATACCTATGTACGCTCCAGGGAAATCTATTGGTTTTGGATGTGGAAACCCGGATTGGGGGGCTTCTTCCGATCGGAATCATGAGCTGGAAGGCCGATTAAAGTGGCCGGAAGCGGGACATACGAAAACTACCTTCGATTTTCATAAGGCGGTGTTTTCTGCCCCAAATCTATTGGGTGTATTTGCGGGTCATATTCATCGTTTTTCAATAGAATCGATTAAGGGAAAACCACAAATAGTAACCGATGACAATGCCAGTGGTGGTTATTTGGATGTTAATTTTTTGCCCTTGGAGCCCAAGGACAAATCCCTAATTTTTTAGGTTGTCCATTATGGCAATAAAAGTTATAGAAGTAGAACATATAAAATTCAAAAAGTGGGAATATTTGGAAAAGTAACTCAAGTGGGTGTAATAAATTATTCTTTAAAGTTGATCTGTTGTTTGTTTTTGGGGTTGGTGACCCTAGTGACTAACGGTCAGACCAAGAAGTTTGATATTGTAATTTACGGTGGAACCTCCGCTGGGGTCGCAGCTGCCCTGCAGAGTAGCAGAATGGGCAAGTCCGTTGTGCTCATAGAGCCGACCAATCGAATAGGGGGACTTACCACAGGAGGCCTCGGCCAGACCGATATTGGCAACAAACAGGCCATTGGTGGTATTTCTAGGGAATTCTATGAGAATATCAAAAAATATTACGACGATCCGAAGAATTGGAAATGGGAGAAAAAATCGGATTATAAGGACGGGGGCCAAACCCGTACGGAAGAGGGAGAGCCAACCATGTGGACCTTTGAGCCCTCCGCTGCCCTTGCGGTCTATAAGTCCATGATGGACAAGGAAAAAATAAAGATGGTCTACAACGAAAGGTTGAACAGGGAATCTGGGGTCAAAAAAGTAGATGGCCAAATAGAGTCTATTACCATGGAAAGTGGCAAGACCTACAAGGGAAAGGTTTACCTGGACGCCACTTATGAGGGCGATTTAATGGCCTCGGCCGGTGTTTCCTATGCTGTAGGCAGGGAAAGTAACGCGGAATTTGGGGAAACCTTGAACGGGGTACAGGCCAATAGCATAAATTTGGCCTTGACCGGATTTGTTTCCAAAAATGCTTTCAACCATAATTTTATCCCAGGGGTAGATCCGTATGTGATAAAAGGAGATCCCACAAGTGGCCTATTGCCCAATGTCAATGAAAAACCTGGTTTGGAGGGGGAAGGAGATAAAAAGATCCAAGCCTATTGTTTTAGGATGTGCCTTACGGATCACCCGGAAAACCGTATTCCCTTCCAGAAGCCTTCAAATTATGATGAGATCAACTATGAACTGTTGTTCCGTAATTATGAGGCAAGAAAGGGGCCAATAAGGGATATGTACAGCTATAGCAATACACTGTTGCCCTGGATCAATTCCAGTATGCCCAATAGAAAAACGGATACGAACAACAAGTTCGGTTTTTCTACTGATTATATAGGCAGGAACTATGACTATCCCGAGGCTTCCTATGCGGAAAGGGATAAGATTATTGAGGACCATAGGAACTACCAGATGGGGCTTATGTGGTCCTTGGCCAATCATCCAAGAATTCCTGAGGAAGTACGTGAAGAAGCATCCAGATGGGGCACTACCAAGGATGAATTTGAAAGAGAGGATGGCTGGCAACAGCAGCTTTATATCCGCGAGGCCAGAAGGATGGTCAGCGATTATGTTATGACCCAAAAAAATTGCGAGGCATTAATAGTGGCAGAAGAAGCCATTGGGTTGGCGGCTTATGGTATGGATTCCCATAATGTACAGCGATATGTAGATGCCAATGGATTTGTTCAAAATGAGGGCAATGTAGAAGCCCATGGCTTTAAGCCCTATCCCATAAGCTACAGGTCCTTAGTGCCCAAAAAGGAGGAATGCAACAATCTTATTGTCCCGGTCTGTGTAAGTTCAACGCACATTGCCTTTGGATCTATCCGTATGGAGCCTGTATTTATGGTGCTGGGACAATCCGCGGCCACTGCAGCATCACTTGCCATAGATGCCAATACTGATGTTCAGGATGTACCTTACCCTAATTTAAGGGAGCAACTTCTAAAAGATAGTCAAAGGCTAAAGTAAATCACAATTTTTATAGAGATCAATTTGAACCACCAAACAAAATGAAGCAAAAAAGAAAGACTATTAAATTAATCTTTGTCCTTGTTATAGCTGGAATGATGGGGCTTACAGGCTGCAAACAGGCCGAAGAAAAAAGTAACTCGATAGCTACTGCAGATATCATTATTTATGGCGGAACTTCTGCTGCTATTTCGGCGGCGGTGGAAGCAAAACGTTCCGGAAAATCCGTGATTGTGGTGTCGCCCGACATTCATTTGGGGGGATTGTCTTCAGGTGGCTTAGGTTATACAGATACCGGGGACAAACGTGTTATTGGCGGGCTGGCCAGGGAATTTTACCATAGGGTTTGGCAACATTACAACACGGAAGAAGCCTGGATCTGGCAAAAAAAAGAGGAATATGGTAACAAAGGACAGGGTACTCCTGCCATGGATGGTGAAAATAGGACCATGTGGATCTTTGAGCCCCATGTGGCGGAAAAAGTGTTCGAGGATTTGATTAAGGAAGAGCAGATACGTGTAGACCGCGATGAATGGTTGGATAGGGAAAATGGGGTAGAGATGAAGGATGGTAATATTGTTTCGATTACCACTTTATCGGGAAAAACGTATTCTGGCAAGATGTTTTTGGACGCCACTTATGAAGGAGACCTTATGGCTTCGGCGGGCGTAAGCTATCATGTGGGTAGAGAGGGCAAGGAAGTATACGGCGAAGAATGGAATGGGGTGCAGACCGGGATTTTGCATCATAAACATTGGTTTCAATCGGATATTTCCCCTTATGTAGTGCCTGGAGACCCCTCCAGTGGTCTTTTGCCAAGGGTGTCGGGAGAAGATCCTGGGGAAAGGCACAGCGGCGACAATAAGATCCAAGCCTATTGCTTTAGGTTGTGTATGAGCAATTATCCAGATAATAGAATTCCCTTTCCTAAACCTGAGGATTATGACCCCATGAACTACGAATTATTGGCAAGGTCCTTGGAAACCGGAAGGAAGGATTGGTTCGAGAAGTTTGATGCCATACCAAACCACAAAACCGACACCAACAACCACGGTCCTTTGAGCAGTGATAATATTGGTATGAATTACGACTATCCGGAGGCCACCTATGAAAGAAGAAAAGAGATTATAAAGGAACATGAGAATTATCAAAAGGGACTACTGTGGTTCGTAGCCAACGATCCTAGGGTTCCAGAGGATATACAGTCCGAAATGCAAAAATGGGGCCTGGCCAAGGATGAATTTACCGACAATGGAAACTGGCCACACCAAATCTATGTAAGGGAGGCCCGGAGGATGATTGGGGAGTTCGTGATGACCGAAAATGAGCTTTTGAAAAAAAGGC
This sequence comes from Arenibacter algicola, assembly GCF_018860365.1. Lineage (GTDB taxonomy): Bacteria > Bacteroidota > Bacteroidia > Flavobacteriales > Flavobacteriaceae > Arenibacter > Arenibacter algicola_B. The sequence goes on along the minus strand of NZ_JAHKPO010000024.1, from coordinate 82,655 downwards.
CAACCCCTAAACCAATAGGTATGGGTTCATATACAATGGATTCCCATAATGTTCAGCGATATATTAAGCCCGATGGTTTTGTGCAGAACGAAGGGGATATAGGAGTAAGCACCAATGGGCCCTATTCTATATCCTATGGAACTTTAGTGCCAAAGAAGGAAGAGTGCAGGAACCTATTGGTCCCTGTTTGTTTATCTTCCAGTCATATTGCCTTTGGTTCTATCCGTATGGAGCCCGTGTTCATGATCTTGGGGCAATCGGCCGCCGCTGCAGCAGTGCTGGCAATCGATGAAAATGCGGTGGTACAGGAAGTGGACTATGTTAAATTAAGGGAGGTCTTGTTGGCCAAGGGGCAGATTTTGGAAAAGGATTAGGCCCTGTATTTATTTATGATACAATATTGTAATTGTTTTTTTTTTTTTTTTTTGAACCCTAAAGAAGGAACCAAATGATTAATTCCAACACATTAATGAAGCGATGTTTATTTCTTCTCTTGTTTGTTTCTTGGACATCTCCCTTATTTTCCCAATCGCCAAAAGGGGGAAAAGAGCAAGAAAAAACCTTGAATTATATTTTTGAAGGAGGTAATGAAGGTTATAAATGTTTTCGCATTCCGGCTGTAGTTACAACAAAAAAAGGTGCTTTATTGGCTTTTGCCGAGGGTAGGAAAAATGGCTGTAGCGATACAGGAAGTATCGATCTGGTAATGAAGCGGTCAACAGACGGTGGAAAGACCTGGGGCAAATTGGAAGTACTTTGGCACGATGAAGGAAATACCTGTGGAAATCCTTCACCGGTAGTAGATCGTACAACGGGAGATATTTTTTTATTGTCCACCTGGAATTTAGGGGAAGACCATGAATCGGAAATAATAGCCCAAAAGAGCAAGGACACTCGCAGGGTGTTTGTAATAAAATCGGAAAATGAGGGCAAAAGTTGGAGTGCACCCAAAGAAATCACTTCAGACGTAAAATTGCCCAATTGGACGTGGTATGCCACAGGACCTGGGTCTGGCATACAAATTCTTGGAGGTAAGTACAAAGACAGGTTGGTAATCGCAAGTGATCATATTGAGGCGGTAACCAAAAAGTATTATTCGCATACCATTTATTCTGACGATCATGGGAGCACATGGAAGTTGGGAGGAAGTACTCCCCTTGATCAAGTAAATGAATGTGAAGTAGTGGAACTTTCCAATCATAGTCTAATGTTGAATATGCGTAATTATGATCGGAATATGAGCAGTAGGCAGCTTGCCTATAGCGATGACGGCGGGGAATCGTGGAAAGACATGCATCATCATGAGTCTTTGATAGAACCAATTTGTCAGGCCAGTACCTTGCGCTTTGATTTTAAAGGTCAGTTATATGTTCTCTTTGCAAATCCGGCAAATGCTAAAAATAGGGTGAATATGACGCTAAGATTAAGTAGGGACGATGGAAAGACTTGGCCGGTTGAAAAACAAATTTTTCAAGGTCCTTCTGCTTATTCGGATTTGACCTTTATTGATCGAAAAAATATTGGTATATTATATGAAGGTGGATATAAAAGTGCCTACCAAGGAATAATTTGGGAGTCGGTAAGCATAACAAAACTCTTGGAAAAGTAAAATAGGCTTCTTGGGCCAATATTTAGTACTAAATAATAAAGTAGTTTATAATTGAGGCAAGCAAAGGGGGTAAAAATAAAAAAAGCCCTTGATAATCAAGGGCTTTTGAGGTGGTGCCTCCAGGAATCGAACCAGGGACACATGGATTTTCAGTCCATTGCTCTACCAACTGAGCTAAGGCACCAAACGCTGTAAGCGGGTGCAAATATAAATTCAAATTTAGGATATACAAACAAAAATGAAAAAAAAGGTTTTTGTTTTTTTAAGTTTTTTGATCTTTACAGTATGAACTTGATTGTAGATGTGGGTAATACCCTAGTAAAAATGGCGGTTTTCGATAATGGTAAAATTATTTCCTATCGAAAAATTCCCTGTGCAGATTTTGCAAAAAGTGTGAAATCTATTTTTGCCGAGTACTTTCTTATTCAAAATGCCATTGTTTCCAACGTAGGAGGGATGGGCCATGAGGAAATAGCCATGTTATGCGTCTTCTGTAAGGTTCATGTCCTGAGTTACACCTCCAAAACTCCCTTCAAGAATTCCTATGCTACCCCCCAGACCCTGGGTGTGGACAGAATTGCCCTTGCAACAGCGGCCTTTTATCATAACCCTAAAGGAAATACCCTGGTCATAGATGCGGGCACCTGCGTAACCTATGATGCCGTTAACGACTATGGGGAATATTTGGGCGGGGCCATTTCGCCGGGAATAGCCATGAGGTACAAAGCTATGCACGAACAAACGTCCAAATTGCCGTTGTTGAAAAAAAAGGCCATAATAGACTTTATTGGAAACACTACTGAAACTAGCATGCATAGTGGTGTTGTCAATGGCATTTGCAATGAAATTGACGGAATAATTGATCAATATAGAAGTAGATTTGTCGATTTAACAGTTATTTTAACAGGAGGTGATGCTCAATTTTTGTCAAAACGATTAAAAAATACCATATTTGCGCATTCTAAATTTCTCCTGTTGGGGTTATACCATTTGTTAGAATACAACAAGCGCTAGATGATCAAAAATTTTATTATTGCAATTTTATGCGTAACTTCGGTAAGCATATATGCTCAGAATAGTACTGCTTCCCCCTATTCTTACTTTGGTGTTGGGGATTTAAGGGCTACCGGCACAGTGGAGAATCAAATGATGGGTGGGTTGAGTGTTTATACGGATAGTATTCACATCAATCTTAATAATCCCGCAGCATATAGTAAATTGGGGTTAACGACGTACACAGCGGGACTATCACGTAAGGAGTACAGGTTTGAAACCAACGATTCCAAAGAAAATGCCTCTATTTCAAATTTGGACTACTTGTCATTAGGGTTTAATTTGGGAAAAGGCTTTGGTCTTGGTTTTGGTATTATGCCGTATTCCTCCGTAGGGTACAATTTTCAATCTGAAAGAACCACTTCCCAAGGACTCGTATCCGAATCGTTTAATGGAGAGGGAGGTTTAAACAGGGTTTATATCTCTGTTGGCTATGAACTTTTCAAAAACTTAAGTTTAGGAGTTACCAGTAATTTTAATTTTGGGAACCAGATTACCAATAGTTATCAGACTGTTGAAGATGTTCAGTTTGGTTCTTTTAACAAGATAGAATCCAGGATTAAGGGCTTCGATTTTAACTTTGGAGCCAGTTTTACACCGGCCATTACCGAAAAACATACTCTTTTTACCAGCATTGTAGTAAATACCCAGGCCAATTTGGTTTCTGAAAATACTAGGACCATAGGTTCATTTTCCACCGTTAGCGGTAGGGATATTGAAGTAACAGAAGTGGATTTGGAAGCACAGGGCTTGGCGCGTACAGGGGTGCAGATTCCAACTACCGCCACACTAGGGGTGGGTTATGGTCAAGATAAAAAGTGGTTTTTAGGGGCGGAATATAGTTTTCAGGAATTAAGCTCTTTTGAGAACGAGCTTTCGCCTGCTAGCAATTTGGAGTACCAAAATGCCCAGACCTATAGACTTGGCGGATATTACATCCCCGAATACACCTCTTTTACAAGTTATTTGAAAAGAGTTACCTATAGGGCCGGAGCAAAAGTCTCCAAATCGGGAATAATAGTAGATAATAAGGAGATTAATGATTTTGGCATAACTTTTGGATTAGGTTTACCACTGGGTCGTAATCTTTCAAATATTAACCTCGGTTTTGAACTTGGAAAAAGAGGAACCAAATATGGGGATTTAGTAGAGGAAAGTTATTTCAAAGTTAATGTGGGCCTATCTTTAAACGATAAATGGTTCATACCGAGAAAAATTAATTAAAAATTATTACTTTAACCACCTTAAAATAAACAGACAGATGAAAAAGAAACTCTACATCACAGCGATAGCCGCCATGGGATTTGTGGGTTTAGGGCATTCCCAAGCTCAAAACCCGGAGTGTATGACCAATCTTTCCATTTACACGGAGCATGTGAAAGTTAAGAATTATGAGGCTGCTTATACGCCATGGAAAATGGTATATGAAAATTGCCCTACCTTAAACTGGGCCAACATATTATATGGTGAACGGATTTTAAAGGATAGGCTTTCAAAATCTACCGGGGCAGACAAAACTGCCAATATTAATGCCTTAATGGAACTATATGATAACAGGATGAAGTACTTTCCTGCAAAGACAGACGTTGCGGAGACCATTATAGATAAGGTATTGTTGAAATATGATGAGAAAATGATTACCGATGAGGAAATCTACTCTCAGCTAGACAAGGCTTTTACAGAGGATAAGGCCAATTTCAAAAATCCTAAGGCCTTGTATTTGTATTTCTCCAGCTTGGTTGATTTAAACAGTGCCGGCAAAAAGGATGTTGAGGAAGTATTTGAGAAATATGACAACATCACCGAAAAAATAGATGAGGAAAATGATAAGCTTACAGAGGTTATAACCAAACTTCTTCCTAAGGAAGATGCAGGTACTTTGACTTCAAAAGAGAAAAAGCAATTGAGTTCTTACAATAGTTATTCTGAAAGCTATGGTAAAATAGCTGAAAGTATAGACAGCAAATTGGGTGCCTTAGCGAACTGTGAAAACTTGATTCCTTTGTATCAAAAGAATTTTGAATCAAAAAAAGGAGATATAACCTGGGTTAAGAGAGCTGTTGGAAGAATGTACAGCAAGGAGTGTACTGAAGATCCAATGTTCAAAAAATTATTCGAGGTACAATTGGCCTTGGAGCCTTCCGCCAGTGCATATATGTATGGTGGTGCCCTAAAGAATAATGCAGGAGATACCAGTGGTGCTATTGCAGATTTCAACAAAGCATTGGAGTTGGAAACCGATTCCAGAAAAAAATCCAATATCGCTTATAAAATTGCTACAAGTTATAGAAGAGGTAGTAAATCTACTGCCAGGAGTTATGCGCAAAAAGCTATTGATGCCAACCCTTCCAATGGTAAGGCCTATTTGTTGATTGCCAGTTTGTATGCGGGTAGCGCCAATGAATGTGGTAGCACTCCATTCGAGAAAAGGGCTATCTATTGGAAAGCTGCAGAAATGGCCCGCCAGGCAGGTCGTGTGGATCCAGCTTTAAGTGGTAGGGCAGGTCAGGCAGCCGCTAGTTACTCAGCCAAGGCGCCATCCAAAACGGATATATTTAATTCCGGTATGGCCGGTAAAACAGTAAGTTTCTCTTGTTGGGTAGGTGGTAGTGTAAAAGTGCCCAACCTATAAGATGAAAAAAAAAGATTTATATAATTTAAGGAGCATTGCCATAGTTTTTTCTATGGCAATGCTTTTTTATTCCTGTGCCGATAATTATAAGAGAGTTGGGGACGAGGCAATAAAAAAGATATTTCCTAGTGCTGTTGCGGAGGAATTTACCTTAACTTATACGGAGACCGATGAACTTGAAAAAAATGAAGGGGTTGTTACTGCACATGTTATTGCCGTGTTAAAAAGCCCGGTCAGCAATGAATTTGACAATCTGCTTTTCCCTTATACAACTTTCCCCGATGGACTCATTTTGGAGTTTTTTGATGAAAAGGGAGAAAAGAGCACTGTTACTGCAGATTACGGAATTATTTATTCCAGTACTAATTTAATAGATTTGCAAGGTAATGTGGTTATGGAATCCAGTGATGGTAAAAAATTGGAGGCACCACAATTATATTGGGATAGGGCCAATGATTGGATTTTTACCCAACAGAAATTTAAATATACCAATCCAGAGGAAGGAACTATAATGGATGGTGAGGGAATGGATTTTAATAGGGATTTTAGTTTTTTTAATGCTAATAAGACCTACGGTTATATGAGTATAAAAGAAAAGAAGATAGAAGAAAATGATTAAGATTTTAAGATATACGGAATACCTTTATTTGGCAGTGGCCGTAGTGTCCGTTTTTGAGGTTTACGAACAGTGGAACATAGATAGGCAAAGGGCCTATTTGTTTGTTTTCTTTGGAATTGTTTCCATAGGGATGTTCATTTTTAAGAAGACCTATAGAAAAAGATTTGAAGAGCGTCAAAAAAACAATAAACAATAATCTTGGAGGCATATATTGTCATTATCATTGTTATTTCATTGCTGTTTTCGGCTTTTTTCTCAGGAATGGAAATAGCCTTTATTTCTGCGAATAAAATTCACATAGAAATAGAAAAGAAGCAGGATGGATTTATGCCAAAGGTGCTGACGCTACTTACCAAAAAACCTTCCAAGTTCATTGCTACCATGCTTATTGGCAATAATATTGCCTTAGTGGTCTACGGACTTTTTATGGGGGATCTGCTTATGAGCCTATTTGCGGGAATCGAGTTGACCCCAGGTGGCTTTTTAAGTTTAATGCTTACCGATTTCAGTTTGGTTACCCAAACCGTTATCTCTACCTTGATTATTTTACTGACCGCGGAGTTTTTGCCCAAGGTATTATTTCAGATCTACAGCAACACTATGCTGAGGTTATTGGCAATACCGGCCTATATTTTCTATGTGTTATTTTCTGTAATATCGGATTTCGTTATTTGGATTTCCGATATAATTCTTAAGGTGCTCTTTAAAACAGATGGGGATGAGGTGCAATTGGCCTTTAGTAAAATAGAATTGGGAGATTATATCACCGAGCAAATGGAAGCTGTAGAGAAGGAAGACGAGGTGGATTCCGAGATACAAATTTTCCAAAATGCCTTGGAGTTTTCAGGGGTAAAGGCTAGGGAAGTAATGGTGCCCAGAACAGAGATTGCGGCAGTGGAACTTCATGAGACCCCTAAAAATTTGGCAAAGCTTTTTACAGAAACAGGTTATTCCAAAATATTGGTATTCAAGGATACCATAGATAATATTATTGGTTATGTGCATTCCTACGAGCTTTTCAAGAAACCCAAAACTATAAAGAGTATCCTACTGCCTGTAGAGTTTGTTCCGGAAACAATGCTAATCAATGATATTCTTAATATTTTGACCAAAAAAAGGAAGAGTATCGCAGTAGTTCTGGACGAGTATGGTGGTACTTCGGGGGTTATGACGGTCGAGGATATTGTGGAGGTGCTATTCGGAGACATAGAGGATGAACATGACACTACCGATTTGTATGAGGAACAGATAAATCAAAACTCCTTTAAGTTTTCGGGTAGGTTGGAAGTAGATTATATTAATGAACAATATAAATTGGAGCTTCCCGAAAGTGATGAGTATGAAACATTGGGAGGTCTGATCATTAATGAAACCGGAGAGATCCCAGAAAAAAGCTCCGAGATTAAGATCGGTAATTTCCTTTTTGTGGTGTTGGAAGTTTCAAGTAATAAAATAGATATGGTGTCCTTGGAAGTGCTTGACGATGAATAGGCATTTGAGGGATTTTTTTTGGTTTTTTTTAGTTTTTATTATTTCAAAAGAAAGTAGTAATTTCGCCTCCCGATAGTAACGGGATAAATTTAAACAGTTTACATAATGGCAATTTTAGAGAATATAAGGAAACGAACTACCGTTTTAATTTTAATCATTGGTTTGGCTTTGTTCGCATTCGTAATTTCAGGAGTGTTCAGCAGCAATGAATTGGGTGGTGGAAAGGTTGGTTCTTCCATAGCAGAGATCAATGGGGACGAAATTTCCATAGATCAATTTAGAAGGGATGTGGAGGCGTATTCTAGAATGGCCGGTCCAACTTCTTCTTCAATGCAATTGGTCAATCAGGTCTGGGATAGGCAGGTTAGGAATACCATTCTTGCTCAGCAATTTGATGAGTTGGGTATTAATATAGAACAGGATCAGATAATAAACTACATCAAAACTATTCCTTCCTATGTTCAAAATCCTGAATTTCATAATGCCAGCGGTGTTTTTGATGAGAATAAGTTTAGGGAAGCGGTGGCCGATTGGAAAGCAAACAATCCAGGTCGTTACGCTTTGTGGTTACAGGATGAACAGGCCATTATTCAGAATGCAAAGGAGCAGACTTATTTTAACCTTATAAAAGCAGGTGTTGGTTCAACCCTGAAAGAAGGGGAATTGGATTATAAATTGGCCAATGATAAAGTGGATATTAAGTATGTGCGTGTGCCTTTTTCCTCTATTCCTGATTCTTCCATAGCGGTTACCAAGAAAGAGATCGAGGCATATATCAATGATCACAAGAAAGATTATAAACAAGATAAGGCCAGAGATTTAGAATTTGTCTATTTCGAGGAAAAGGCTTCTTTGGAAGATGAGAATGCTGTAAAGGAGGAAATTAACAAACTATTGGAGGATCGCGTTGAGTACAATACTCAAAAGGACGCAAACGATACCATTAAAGGTTTCAAGAATACCACTGATATGATTGCCTTTTTGGATAGAAATTCGGATATAAAATTCGATACTATTTTTAAGGCTAAGAAAGATTTGCCTGCTAAATTTGCGGATACGCTAATGTCCTTGGAAAAAGGAAGTATGTTCGGTCCTTATCGCGATGGGGATTACTTTAAGGTATCCAAAATGATGGATAGAAAGGCAAATGGTACTGTAAAATCCAGTCATATCCTAATTTCTTATGCAGGGGCTCAACGTGCCAATCCAGAGGTTACCCGTACTAAAGAGGAAGCTGAGAAAAAAGCTAAGGAATTACTGGTAGAGGCAAAACGAACTGGGACTGTTTTTGCCGAATTGGCCAGGGATAATTCAGACGGACCTTCTGCGCCCCAAGGTGGTGACCTAGGATATAATCAGGAAGGGGTAATGGTAGCACCATTCAACGACTTCACATTTAGTAATCCGGTTGGAGCCATAGGTTTGGTAGAAACAGATTTTGGATTCCACATCGTTAAGATAGATGATAAGCAGGATATTGTTAGAATTGCCACTTTGGCAAGGGAAATAGAGCCGTCCGAAGAAACTATCAATACCTTGTTCACCGCGGCGACCAAATTTGAAATGGAAACTACCTCGGATAAAGATTTTGCTGTAGCAGCCAAAGAAAGTAATTTCGTGGTTAGGCCGGTAAATAAAATTAAGGAAATGGATGAAAACCTACCAGGACTTTCGGCCCAACGTGCCATTGTTCAATGGGCTTTTAACGAAGATACCAAATTGGGTGAGGTTAAAAGGTTCAATATAAACAATGGTTATGCCGTTGTTAGGTTGACAGCAAAGTATGCTGAAGGGCTTATGAGTGTGGAAGACGCATCAGCTTTGGTACTTCCAAAATTGCGAAAGGAAAAAAAGGCGGCACAAATCATAGAAGCCAATAAGGGTAAAACTATGGATGATTTCGCCAAGGATAATAATGTTATAGCTTCTACAGCTTCTGCTTTGACCATGAAATCCCCTATCATCCCAGGTGCCGGATCGGAGGCTTTCGTAGTTGGTACTGCCTTTGCTATGGAGCAAGGGGCTACCTCTGGTTTAATTAAGGGCGATAGTGGCGTGTATATGCTAACGGTCACCAAAAAAGAAGAGGCTGCCAAATTGGATAACTACAGTACCTATGCCAATAACTTACAGGCCAGTGCTGCCGGTAGAGTAAACTTCGCCGTTTACAATGCCTTAAAAGAATCTTCTAATATAGAGGATAAAAGAGCAACATTTTATTAGTAGAACCTAGGTTCTTATAAAACAATAAAGCCTCCCAAACGGGAGGCTTTATTGTTTTTGGTAACTCGGTTTCATTATAATGGAGGCATTCTGGTAATTTTAAGCTTTAGGGCTATTTTACCATTCTTGAATAGGGAATAACAGTGGCATACCCCTTTTCCCTAAAGTAATCTGGAGTGGTTTTGTTTCCTGTTGCCAGTATAAAATCTCCTCCCCAGGCCCCTAGACTTTTAATAGCTCCCTTGTAATCCGGAAACAACCGTTCTTTAACCGTGGGCATTCCTAGGATCTCGCTTAAAATTGTTTCATGTTTTTTAATGAGTTTGTCAAATTGGGACAAGCGCGTACAGGTCAATATTCTTTGGGTAATACTATTAATTTGGGATATGGCGGAAAAGGTGTTGAATTCTTTTTTACGATACAGGGCAATACCTTCCCTACTGTTCTGTTTTTGATTTAGATATACAAAGTACAGGTCGTTTTTAAATGTGGGGTTGAAGGATGCCGGCTGTACAATAGGTATGTTGTTCTTTAATTGGTAGGTATTCGGAGAATTATTTTGTGCACAGGCAATATCGTACCCACTACCTGAAAACGCGTTCCATAGTAGGGCATAGGCATCTATATGGGCCCATTGGGCTATGTTGTTGATCAGGGTAGATGATGACCCCAATCCCCATTCCCTTGGAAAATTTAATGCCGTGGTAATTTCATAGCCTTGGGAATTGGTTAAAAAACTAGGGTTCAATTTTCTGGCTTCCGAAAGAATTTTTTTAAGGGTAGCCGAAATAGCCAATGCTTCCTCGGAAACGGTGTTTTTGGAAACCGGGCTAAAACCCTCCAATTCATAAGTACTTTCAAACCACGGTTTTCCTTTTTCGTCCAAACTCTTCCATGTCAGCAGCTTGTCCTGAGTCTCTTTTACAGATAATGATTGTCCGTAAAGGGTGGGTACCGCTAAACTTTGGGCACCATCCAAAACCAGATACTCCCCGGTAATCAATAGTTTTCCGTTACTGTAATATTGTTTTATCATTTTTTGTTTCTCAACTCTTTAAAGGCCTCCACTACTGCGCTATGGGAGGCCGTATGCTTTTTAAAATAGTCTATTAAGTTTATTTTCTCGTCTTCCGTAGCGCCTAATTGGTTCAAGATATTCAATAGATGCATTTTCATATGTCCTTGTTGGATACCCGTGGTTACCAAAGAACGTACGGCGCCAAAGTTTTGAGCGAGTCCGGCTACGGCTACAATTTGCATTAGTTCTTTTGCGGTAGGATTTTGTAAAATTTCCAAGGCAAGTTTTACCAGCGGATGTAATGTGGTTAGGCCACCCACCGTTCCCAGGGCCAAGGGAATCTCTATCCAGAATTTAAATATTCCGTTTTCTATATTTGCGTGTGTAAGACTGGTATAGCGTCCATCTTTTGATGCATAGGCGTGAGCCCCTGCTTCTATGGCCCTAAAATCGTTTCCCGTAGCCAAAACTACAGCATCAATTCCATTCATGATCCCTTTGTTGTGTGTAACTGCCCTGTAGGGTTCCACTTTTGCAATATTTACGGCACGCACAATTTTTTTGGCAAAATCCTCGGCAGTAATGCCATGGTGTGCTTTCAAATCGGAAACGGGACAGCTTACCTCTGCCTTTACCACGCAGTTCGGGATGTAATTGGAAAGAATACTCATGACTATTTCAATATCTTTCTCAGTATCCGTAAATTTTTCATAACACAGGGCTTCTTCCTTTAGGCTTTGGGCAAACCCTTCCAAACAGGAGTTTATGAAATTGGCTCCCATGGCATCCAAGGTTTCAAATGTGCAATGCAGTTGGAAATAGTCATCCAAATCCGATGTTTTATCCCTTAATTCAATATTTTTTATTCCACCGCCTCTTTTTTCCATGTTTTTGACAATGGGTGCTACACTGTTGATCAATCTCGGCTTCACAAGCTTGAAAAATTTAGTAAGTTTTTCGCTATCGCCGTGATACATGAAATGTACCTGACCTACTTTTTCAGTTCCCAGAATGGTAGTCTTAAAGCCGCCACGGGTCTGCCAAAATTTTGCAGCCTTACTGGCTGCTGCAACCACAGAACTTTCTTCAATGGCCATTGGAATGGCGTAAAGTTTGTTGTTAATGAGAAAATTGGGTGCAATCCCTAGGGGTAAATAAAAGTTGGTGATGGTATTTTCAATGAATTCATCATGCAAATTCTGCAATTTTTCATCCTCGTTCCAATACTGCTTTATAACTGCAATGGTTTCTTTGGGGTGTTGGGTATAATGTTGGGCAATCCAGTTAATTTTGTCCTCTTTGGACAGTTTGGAAAATCCTTCTATAGGTGTGGTCATTAGGCTTTAAATTTCTTTGTGTAAAGATAGTAATATGGTGCCAATCCACTGTACATCTTAAAATGGGTTTAAAAAGGTTAAAAAATGTTATTTTTTAGCTGTTAAGTCTATTTCTTTGTGGATTTTTTAGTAAACTTGGTGATTTGAATAATTTTTTGAAAATTCTGAAATTCTTATAGTTGAATTTCAGTAAAAATAAATCTAATAAACCTTTGTTTTTGTGAGAATATCCCCCTCGCTATTGCTAATAGTATTTTTTTTGTGCCATTTTTCAGTTCTTATGGCCCAAAATAAGGAGCTGACTCTGGAAGAGATTTATGATGGTACTTTTAGCGTTGAAGGTTTGGATAAATTGCAGTCCTTGAAAAATGGTAAACAATACACCATTTTAAGTGTGGATAAGGCAACAGCTACTTCTGCTATCCTGAAATATGATTACAAAACCCAGAAAAAGCTGGAGACAGTAGTTTCTTCGTCAAATTCGGTCCCATATTTTACTTCCTACGAGTTTAGTGAAGATGAATCAAAATTATTGTTGGCCACGGCAATTGAGCCTATCTTCAGACGTTCTAGCCTTGGATTTTTCTATGTATACGACCTTAAATCAAAAAAAATATCCGCCGTTTCAAGTTCTAAAATTCAGGAACCTTCCCTTTCTCCGGATGGCAGCAAGGTGGCCTATGTGCAGAACAATAATATTTTTATTTGGGATATAGCCACCAATGATACCAAGCAACTTACATTGGACGGGGAAAAAAATAAGATAATCAATGGCATAACAGACTGGGTCTACGAGGAAGAATTTGCCTTTGTGAGGGCATTTGAGTGGAATGCCGATGGTTCTAAATTGGCATTCATACGATTTGATGAAACCAATGTTCCTGAATTTTCCATGGACGTTTATGGCAGCAATCTTTACCAGACCCAAACAATATTTAAATACCCTAAGGCAGGGGAGGCCAATTCGGAGGTTTCCCTTCATATTGTAGATGTGGACACTTACACTATTACCCAGATTGATTTGGACGAATCTTATTATATCCCTAGAATAAAATGGATGAACGACCCCAATTTTCTTAGCGTTCAGACCTTGAACCGTCACCAGAACAAACTAAGGTTATATTCGGTAAACTCAATAAATAGTACCAGCAGTCTTTTATTGGAAGAAATAGATGCTGCTTATGTTAGTGTAACGGACGATCTTACCTTTTTGGCCGATGACAGCTTTATCTGGACCAGCGAGAAGGATGGGTTTAAGCATATTTATTTGTATGATGTAGAGGGCAGATTAATGAATCAGGTTACCAAAGGTCATTGGGAGGTAACCAAATTTTATGGATATGACCAAAATGAAGATCTAATTTATTATCAATCCACGGAAAAAGGATCTATAAACCGGGATGTCTATAGTGTTGGTAGCAATGGGGAGGATAAAAGGTGTCTGACTAACAAATTAGGGCACAATTCCGCCGATTTTAGTGCCGATTTTACCTATTTCATAAATACTTACTCCAGTGCAACCAATCCCCCGGAATTTACGCTACATAATTCTTTGAGCGGAAAAAAAGTAAAGGATATTTTATATAATCGGGGGCTAATATCTAAATTGAAGAATTATAGGATACATCCAAAGGAATTTTCTACTATCGCCATAAATGGCAATGACTTGAATATGTGGATGATAAGGCCACAAGATTTTGATGCAACCAAAAAATATCCATTATTTATGACCCAATATAGCGGGCCAGGTTCGCAAAAGGTATCCAATAGCTGGATGGACACCAACGATTATTGGTTTCAAATGTTGGCCAATGAAGGGTATATTGTGGTATGTGTAGATGGAAGAGGTACCGGATATAAGGGAGCCGAATTTAAAAAGGTAACCTATAAGGAATTGGGGAAATATGAGGTGGAAGATCAAATAGCCGCAGCCAAAAAGTTAAGTGAATTGCCCTATATCGACGAATCAAGGACAGGGATCTGGGGCTGGAGTTATGGAGGGTTCATGTCTACCAATTGTTTGCTAAAGGGGAATGATACCTTTGAAATGGCAATTGCGGTGGCGCCGGTGACCTCATGGCGTTTTTATGATTCCATTTATACCGAGCGTTTTATGCGTACACCTCAGGAAAATCCTAGTGGTTACGATGAAAACTCCCCGTTTAATTATCCAGAGCTTTTAAAGGGAAACTATTTATTGGTTCATGGTTCGGCAGATGACAACGTACACCTGCAAAATACAATGCGGATGGTGGAAGCATTGGTACAGGCCAACAAGCAATTCGACTGGGCTATTTACCCCGACAAAAATCACAGTATCAAAGGGGGGAACACCCGCCTGCATCTATACACCAAAATGACCAATTTTATAAAACAAAATCTATAATTCATAAACCATACTTATGCAGACAACCGTTAAAGCAGCGCATCAAAAGGAGTTATTTGGCCACCCAGTGGGACTTTATATACTATTCTTCACCGAAATGTGGGAAAGATTTTCCTACTACGGAATGAGGGCTATTTTGGTATTGTATCTAATAACCGAAACCACCGATAGGAACCCTGGTTTGGGCTGGACCAATATGGAGGCTCTGGCACTCTATGGTTGGTATACCATGCTCGTTTACGTGGCTTCCATTCCAGGAGGTATCATTGCAGATAGGATGCTCGGACAGAAAAAAGCGGTTATCGTTGGAGCGATACTTCTGGTAATAGGCCACAGTATATTGGCCATAGAAGAGATGTGGGCGTTTTATACAGGCCTTGGTTTTATTATTGCCGGTGTGGGAATGTTAAAACCAAATATTTCCACTATGGTCGGTGGACTTTATCCTAAAGGTGACATCAGAAGGGATAAAGGATTTACAATTTTTTATATTGGTATAAATATAGGAGCATTCCTTTCCAGTTTAATTGTAGGTTATGTGGGCGAGGTCTATGGTTGGCATTATGGATTCGGATTGGCCGGTATTTGTATGCTTTTAGGTCTTTTACAGTTTATTCTTGGCCAGAAATATCTGGTGGGTGTAGGCGACTTTCTTGGAAAATCTACGAATGTGGAAGACCAGGAGGCTTTAAAGAGACCACTTAATAAAATGGAAAAGGACAGGGTAATTGTTTTAATCCTCTCCTTCTTAATGGTAATCGTTTTCTTTGGAGCGTTTGAACAGGCAGGTGGATTAATGAATATCTACGCTTCCGAAAAAACCAATAGGATGTTGATGGGTTGGGAGGTACCTGCTTCATGGTTCCAATCCCTGAACGCCTTTTTTATTATTGTCCTAGGTGCTGTGGTTGCCAACTTTTGGGCCAATCGAAAGCTTAAAGGAAAGGAAGCTTCCTCTCTTTTTAAAATGATCGTTGGGCTAATTATTATGGGAACTGGATTTTTATTTATGACTGCGGCAACGGCCCAGTTTGAAAGCTCTGGGTCCTCTGCCATGTATTGGTTGGTGCTGGCGTATATGTTCCATACGGTGGGCGAGTTGAGTCTGTCTCCAGTATCGCTATCGTTTGTAACCAAATTGGCTCCGGCCAAATACGCTTCCTTAATGATGGGCCTATATTTTGCAACAACAGGTTTTGGAAATAAATTAGCAGGATTATTAGGGGAATCTGCTTCACATCTCGGAGAGTATATGGTATTTACAGGTATTGCCATTTTCTGTATTCTTTTTGGATTGCTTATTAGAGTCTTCTTGAAAAAATTAAAGGCATTGACACATGGTGCCGAAGATAATGAGAAGAGAATTGCGCACTAATAACTTAAATCGGCAATTTGTATATTAGTCCATTGGATTTTATGAATAGCCTGTAAAACTTGTTGTATTGTTCAATACAGTAGTAAGTTGTTGTTGATCCCAAAATTAATAATTTGTAATTCTGTTGTATATGAATACCGATATTGAAAATCTATTTAAGGACAAGGTTCTTGGACATCCAGCAGGACTATTTGTATTGTTTTTTACCGAAATGTGGGAGCGTTTCTCATTTTACGGGATGCGTATTTTATTGGTGTTGTTTTTAACGGCGCCCATTATAAGTGATAATCCAGGCTGGGAATGGCCAAGGGAACACGCTCTGGCCTTAATAGGTACCTATGCCTCCCTTTTGTATTTAACACCTATTATTGGTGGGTGGATAGCAGATAAAATAACGGGTTATAGGGTGGCAGTGGTCATAGGGTGTTTAATTATGACCTTGGGCCACGCTGCTATGGCCATCGAAACTACCGCTGCTTTCTATTTGGGCCTTGCCCTTTTGGTAATTGGTACAGGGTTCTTTAAGCCCAACATTACTTCCATTATTTCCGAAATGTACCATGGTAAGGAATCCAAAAAGGATGGTGCATATACTATATTTTACATGGGTGTTAACGCTGGAGCCTTTTTTGGAATGATGCTTTGTGGGTATCTGGCCGAAAATTTCGGATGGTCCTGGGGCTTTGGATTAGCGGGTATTTTTATGATGCTGGGTATGTTCCAATTTTGGTTGGCCAAGGATTTGTTCGGAAATATTGGTGCTAAACCCCTTAAAAAAGAGGAAACAGCCATATCGGCAAATGAAGTGGATAGTATAGAAGGTGGGCAGGGGAATAATGACGTAGAAACCAAATTGAATCCCTTTACCCTTTTTGATAAGGTGTTGATCGTTTTATCGTCCATTGGTGGGCTGCTTTATTTATTTAACGATCCCTTTGAAAAAATACAAGGTACCAACTTGATGCCATTTAGCCTAGGTAATCTGAGTGGCACCAATGTGGTAATCCTTTGTTCCTTGTTGTTATTTTTGGTTTTGTTGGTTACCAGAATTGCCAGATACCTACCTGTGGTAAGGGATCGTATTATAGCTGTATCTATTTTCGGGTTTTTTACGGTTTTCTTTTTTGCATTTTTTGAACAATCCTTGGGGTCTATGACCATTTTTGCCAGGGATTATACCAATAGGGAACTTGTTGGTCAGTCGGCCATGATCTTTAAAGTGGTAGATGCCTTGTTGACAACAGTACCCCTGGCAATAATAAGTTGGGTATTGGTGTTATTGGCAAAAAAGACCTTTACCCGTATTGGCTTGTCAAATATTATATTGGCCATCGCTTTCGTTGGACTTTGGATATTAGTGATCTATAGACTAATGGATAAATTTTCCCAAGAGGGCAATCAAGTGGATGCCACTTGGTTCGGCATTCTAAATTCATTTTTTATTATTACCCTTGCACCATTTTTTTCCAGATGGTGGGAAAGTAAATATAACCCAAGTGCCGCCATGAAATACGGAATAGGTCTTATCTTATTGGGATTGGGCTTTGCCGTACTGTCATTTGGCGCATCGGGGATTCCTTCAGGGGCCCAGACCGCTTCCGTAAGCATGATATTTTTAATTTTGGCCTATTTGTTACATACCATGGGGGAGTTGTGCATCTCCCCGGTTGGACTTTCCTATTTAAGTAAACTTGTACCGGCACGTATGATTGGTTTTATGTTCGGAATCTGGTATTTGGCCATTGCTATCGGGCAAAAGGCAGCAGGGACTATGGGAGGGATGATCGATAGGATTTCCGAACAATACTCCATGGGTACCTTCTTTTTAATTTTTACACTAGTTCCCGTGGGTGTTGGACTTATTTCAATCATTTTAAACCCGCTCTTAAAAAAATTAATGCACGGCATAAGGTAACTACTGCCAAGTGTAGAGAAATGCTCCTTTGTCGCCCGTATAGTGAAAAGGGAGCATTTTTTTGTGGCATGTAGCTTTCCATCGCTCTATATAACTTTTATAATTGCTGCCATCTGCAATAACAATATTGGGCGCAATCGAATCCAAAAGCCTCTCTAAATTAATTTTAGGGGATTGGGTCAGTACTAAGGTAGAAACATCATGATTTTTTGGAAGGGCTATATTGGCACTGTCCAATATAACCATTCTTTTCCCTCTTATGAGATAACTGTTTTTTATAGGTCGATGTTGCAACGCTACGATGTTTTGTGCAACGGCATAATCGTTGGTCATTTTTAATGTGGCTTTGGGATTGGTGGTAAATATCGTAAGCTTTTGTCCGGTTTGATGGATCAGGGCACTATTACGGGCAATATGTCCTATCATTAGGGATTCCTTGTTCTGTGCATTATGCCTAATAATAAAAACATAGGATTGAAAGCAAAGAACAAACGCTAGGAATACCACGACCCTTTTATAGGATGTTTTAATAAAGACCGTTACCATTGTTATGATAATACCATAACTGAGAATTAATTGAATGGCATCAAAAGAAATATTTCTAAAAAGAAAGCTTTCCTGCTGGGCAACTATCCCAATAATCGAATTCATCCAATGTATTACAGTATCGTAGAAAGTAACGAGAACAGGCGGTAAACTGTTGGCCACGGACAATACTATTACCAATATTCCGTACCCTAAAATAAAGGCCAAAAAAGGTAGGATCAATAGACTTGAAATTAAAAACAATCCTGGAAATTGATGAAAGTAATATAGGCTTATAGGGAATACTCCCAGTTGAGCGGCAATACTTACGGAAAGCAACTCCCACCCTTTTTTTATAATCCAATATTGGGGAGTCCAGAGTTTTTGTAATAAGGGGTATACCCAGACTATAGCAAAAACGGCGGCATAACTTAATTGAAATCCTACCTGAAATAATAGTAGGGGATCCAATAACAATAAAATAAAGAACAGTGACAAAGCCAAGATATTAAAATGACTTGTAGGTCTATTCAAGTACAGGGTATAGGCTACAAAGGTAAACATGGTTGTTGCCCTGAGAATAGAGGCGGAAAGTCCCGCCAATAGGGCAAATGCCCATAAAAGTAAGACAATAACAACCAATTTTATGGTTCTTCCTTTTGGAAGGATTTCCAACGGCCTCAATAAAAAATGGAGCAAACCCAAAAGAATTCCGATATGTAAACCTGACAATGCCAAAATGTGATAGGCTCCTGCATCCTTATAGTCGGTGTCGATTTCCGCCGTTATTTCATTTCGCTGCCCAAGAAGAAGTGCCTGGATAACGCCTAATTCTTCAGTGCCAAAATCCTCTTTTTTTAAATTCTGGATGATATGGTCCCTTATTTTGTAGGCTATTCCAAAGATGGTAGTGGAGGCCTGGGGCATGATGTAGTAGTCATGTGCAGCAAGTTTTATCTGATGCTCTATTCCAATATTGGAAAGGTATTTTTTGTAATTGAACTGATGTGGGTTTAAGGGAGGTGTAATAGGGTGGAGGGTGGTGTAGGCCATTATTTCGTCATCGACCATTAGGGGACCAATTGAAGAATCCACCGCTATATTCAATAGTATTTTACCGCTGACCTTTAAACTGTCCATGCTGTTAACATGGGCCACATACCTATCCGAATAGCCATTGGGCTTTAATACTTCGCGAATTTTTAATGTATAGCCCCAATTTTTGTCAAGATTCTGTTGGCTATAATGCCGACCATAATTGCGGGACTCACTTAGTGTTAAGCTTAATATACCAATGGTTATGGCCAAAAGACCGGTAAAAAGTGTAAAAAGGAATGTGGGTAATTTACGGTAAAAGACAAAAACAACTCCCAATAGGATCAATGAAACCAGGGCTAAGGAAAAAGATAGCGGAAGTGACGGACGTAGGTAATAACCAATTAAAATTCCACAGATTAGGCATAAAGTAAGCTTTACGGTCGTAAACTGCAGCAATCGCATCCTAAAGGATCCGGGCAGCCTTAATAAAGGCATAGTTCCAATAACCCTCCTGCAAAGAGGAAACTATAACACCTCGGGATGAGGTGGAATGAATGAATTTTATTTCATCCCCGTCTACCTGAACTACCAGGCCAACATGGTTTATATTGTTTTTTCTTCTGGAGGTTCCAAAAAAAAGTAGGTCGCCCTTGCTAACTTCCCTTAAATTTATTTTTTCCGCTTCCTCTGCCATTTGATAAGAAGCTCGTGGCAATTGAATATCATGCTCCCCAAAGGCTACATACAGCAATCCGGAGCAATCCATACCTTTATTGGTAGTGCCTCCAAACTTATAGCGGGTGCCCGAAAACGTTAGGGCAGTATTTATGATTTGCTCGGTTATTTTGGTCGCCGGTTTGTTTATGGATTCACCGCTTAAAGGAGTCTCACCTTTTATTTCTGCTGGTTTTTCCGAAGCTTCTACCGTTATTTTTCTTTCTTCGCGAGAGACATTTTTTTTCTTGGCCGCACCGCAGCCAACCAGCGAAATAATTAGGAATAAAGAAAGAAATCTTTGAATCATCCAAGTAAAAGTTAGTGCTCTTGGGTATCAAATTTAAATAATTAATTTAAAATCCGTCATTTTTTTCAGAAAACCCTTATAATTATCTCAAGTTAAATCGCCAATAATTGCTTTTTTTAACTACAGGATTATCAGTTTCGTTGTGGGATTAAATGGAATATACCGGTGTTCCATGAACTACAAAAATTTTTCAATGATCCAATTTGGCACTTTCAACAATTAGGGATGCTGCCTTTTCGCTGGCTCCTTTGCCACCAAGTTTTTTTTCCAATTCGTAATAGGCTTCAAACTGCTTCTTTCTTTCGGGCCCGTTTAAGATTTTATCGAGCTCCATGGTTAGGTTTTTGGTATTCAAGTCTCCTTGGATAAGTTCTTTCACAACCTCTTTGTCCATTATAAGATTCACTAGGGAAATAAACTTAAGGGTAATGATCCTTTTTGCAATTTGATAGGAGATCCAATTGGCACGGTAACAGACCACTTGGGGTATCTTAAAAAGGGCCGTTTCCAAGGTGGCTGTCCCGCTTGTCACTAGGGCGGCATAGGATAGACTTAATAAATCATAGGTCTTGTTGGAAATAAGACTTACCTGGGACGATTTTAGAAAGGGTTGGTAAAACTCCAGATCCAAACTAGGTGCCCCTGCAATTACAAATTGAAATTTCGGAAAAGATTTTGTGACCGATAACATTAGGGTAAGCATTTTTTGAACCTCTTGTTTTCTGCTTCCCGGCAACAGAGCAATAATGGGTTTGTGTAAATCCAGATTATTCTCTTCCCTAAATTTTTTATCGCCAATTCTGGGAACGTCCCCAATGGCGTCTATAAGTGGATGACCAACAAAATTAACGGGATAGTGGTGTTTTTTTTCATAAAACTCTTTTTCAAAAGGAAGAATTACGTGCATGGCATCAATATCCCTTTTTATCTTATGTATTCTTCCTTCCCTAGAGGCCCATATTTGCGGAGAAATATAGTAGTTGGTCTTAAATTTGTTCTTTTTTGCCCAAGAGGCTATTCTAAGATTAAAGCCGGAATAATCTATAAAGACAATTACATCTGGATTAAAATCGCTTATATCTTCCTTGCAAAAGGCGATATTTTTGAAAATTTGATTGATGTTTGATATCACTTCCAGGAAGCCCATAAAAGCCATTTCCTTGTAATGCTTTACCAGGTTGCCTCCTGCAGCTTTCATTAAATCGCCACCCCAACAACGAATGTCGGCTTCCGAATCCTTTTTTTTAAGGGCTTTTATGAGGTTGGACCCATGAAGGTCTCCCGATGCCTCGCCAGCGATGATATAATATTTCATCCGTTTAGTTTCTGTGGTTCATTAGTAGTTCTGCCGTTTATTGAGATAAATAGCCCCAAGTACGATGCTAAAAAACTTTATAATACAAAATTAACATAGCCGTAAAAAGGGTGGCAATCATAACACCCCTTGCCCTATAATCCCTCCGAATTTTTAAAAAACCAAAAAATGCAACCAGGTTTAGAATGGCCCCTAGCGCCAATAAACTGCCTACATGCCCCTGTTCAACGGCGGCTTGGTAGGTTTCTACAATACCAAAGTCCGAGAAGATCAATATATACAGTAAAGTTCCAATGGTATTGGCAATGATACCAACTATTAATCCGATTAATATTTCTTTTTTAATCATTTAGTTTCCAATTGTTAATATGTTGAATAGCGTGGTGTGCGGTTAGGTCAAATTGCGTGGGGACTACAGAAACATAGCCTTGGGACAGGGCATATTCGTCCGTATCCTCTCCCTTGTCCAATAGTTCAAACTCTCCTGTAAGCCAGTAATATTCCTTTCCACTGGGGTTGGTTCTTTTGTCAAATTTTTCTTTCCAGTTGGCTCGGGCCTGTCTGCAAATTTTTATGCCTTTGGGTGCCTTGTTGTCGGTTTTGGGAATATTAACGTTGAGCACAACCCCATTGGGAATGCCATTGCTTAGGGCCTCCTGCACTATTTTTTGAACAGCCTCCTTGCTGGCCTCAAAATTGGCATTCCAGGAATAATCACAAAGGGAAAAACCTATGGCGGGTATACCTTCAATGCCGGCTTCAATAGCTGCGCTCATAGTTCCAGAGTAAATAACATTGATAGAGGAATTGGATCCATGATTTATACCGCTCACACATAGATCTGGTTTTCTTCCCAAGAGTTCCTGTAGGCCAAGTTTAACACAGTCGGCCGGAGTTCCGCTACAACTGTATTCTTCATTTGCACCGTTTTCCAAATCTACTTTAATCTTTTTTATATAAAGGGTGTTGTCTATAGTTATAGCATGTCCCATTCCTGATTGTGGGCTGTCCGGGGCCACTACGACTACCTCCCCCAATTCCATCATAAATCGAATTAACGCCCTTAAGCCGGGAGCTGTAATTCCGTCGTCGTTCGTGACAAGGATCAAAGGTTTAGCCATGGTATATAATTTATGCTGCAAAAATACGTTTTTAATCTATTATCACTTTTTCAATTATGAAGGGGAGATACTCAAATTTTACACTGAATTTATAGAAATGGCAATTTACTTCCAACCTTTGTGAGTGTCCAAGGCAATTGAGATATTAACAAAAGATTAATGGCAGATAGGCATAATATGGCACGATTTTTTCGTTATCTTAGAGTAATTGGCATATTAGACCACTTTTAAAAGGCAAAACTTGGATTGCAGAGGTGGTTTGATTAATTTTAGATGATTGTAAGATTATAAAATGGAGGGGTGGTTTCTGTTTAAAAAACTACTCCAAATGTGGAAAAACAATAAAAAAGAATAGATGAAAAGAAATTTAGCCTACGCATTGATTGTAATGCTTGTTGCGGTAGCTTCATGCAGTTTTACCAACAAATCATTTGAAACTGATGACAAGGACAAATTGTTGTTGGACCTTATTACCTATGTCTTGGAACGCGGCCATTACCAGCCAAAAGATATTGATGATGATTTTTCCGTTAATGTTTTTGAAGGTTTTTTGGATATTTTGGATCCAACAAAAAGATATTTTTTGGAAAGCGACATTCAGGAATTTGAAAAATATAAGTTTCAGTTGGATGATCAGATAAAGAATACCGATATAACTTTTTTTGATATGGTCTACCAGCGTCTATTGAAGCGAATGGAGGACGCCAAGGAAATTTACAAGGAGGTTTTAGATGAACCTTTTGATTACTCGGTGGACGAATCTATTGAGATCAATTACGATGGTCAAGGATATGTGGACTCTCGCAAAGATTTGAAAGAGCGTTGGAGAAAGCAGTTAAAATATGCCACTTTAGGTACTTACGATTCCAAACTGAATTTGAATAAGGAATCAGCCAAGGCCAGCACAGATGGGGATGAGCCTGCTGTATTTGAAGAGGATAACAGTGCTACCGGACCATTGACCCCAGCGCAGGCTGAAAAGGCTGCAAGGGAATCTACCAAAAATACCTTGGATGATTATTTCGATTTTGTGGATGACCTGGAACGTAAGGATTGGTTTGTACAATACTTGAATACCATTGTTGAAGTATTTGATCCACATACCTTCTATTTTGCTCCGGACGACAAAGAAAAATTTGATACCAGTATGTCAGGTAAATTTGAAGGTATCGGTGCCCGACTTCAAAAGAAAAAAGATCAGACAAAAATAGTAGAGATTATATCTGGTGGACCCGTTTGGAGAGATCAGCAATTGGAAGTGGGTGATGAGATACTAAAAGTAGGACAAAATGGGGAAGCACCGGTGGATATTGTTGGTATGCGTTTGGATGATGCCATTAAGTTTATAAAAGGTCCCAAAGGTACTATCGTGGATTTGACCGTTAGAAAAGTGGATGGTTCCCTAGTGGTAATCTCTCTTACCAGGGATGTTGTGGAATTGGAAGAGTCCTATGCCAAATCTGCGGCCGTAATAAAGGGCAACCAAAAATATGGACTTATTAATCTACCCAAATTTTATGTAGATTTTGAGGACTATAATGAAAGAAACGCCGCTACGGACGTGGCCCAAGAAGTAGAAAGATTAAAACAAGCCGGAGCCGAGGGCCTAATCCTGGACCTACGTGATAATGGTGGTGGATCCCTTAAAACAGTTGTGGAAATGGCTGGGTTATTTATTAAGGACGGACCAATTGTACAGGTAAGGTCTACGGATAAAAAACCAGAAGTTTACAATGATAAGGACGAACGTATACAATGGGATGGACCTTTAGTGATTTTGGTAAATGAATTATCGGCCTCTGCATCCGAAATTTTGGCTGCGGCCATGCAAGATTATAAAAGAGGGGTGGTTATTGGTAGCAAACAAACCTTCGGTAAGGGAACGGTTCAAAATGTAATCCCCTTGGAGAATATTGTAAGAGGTAATGAGCACGGAGATCTTGGGGCTATAAAGCTTACTACTCAAAAATTCTATAGAATAAATGGAGGATCTACCCAATTGGAAGGGGTTAAGAGCGATGTTGTTGTTCCAGATCGCTATAGTTATATAGACCTAGGAGAAAGAGATCAGGAAAATCCTTTGACCTGGGACAAGATTTCCCCAGCGGAGTATACTCCTTGGGATGGCTATATTGACTATGAGTCCACTATTGCCAACAGCACTAAAAGAATGGCCCAGAACAATCAAATAAAATTGATTGAAGAAAATGCGCAATGGATCAAAAAAGCGCAGGATGAAACTGTTGTTTCTTTGAAATATGAAGAATATAAGAAAGGATTGGAATTGGATAAGGAAAAGGCCAAGTATTTCAAAACCATTTCGGATTACGATTCACACCTAACCTTTGAATCTTTGCAATATGAAAAAGAGTTGTTTGTAAAGGATTCGGTATTAAGGGAAAAGCGTGATCGTTGGCATAAAGATTTGGCCAAGGATGTTTATGTTGAGGAAGCTGTTAATGTCTTGCAGGATCTTAAATTAAGTAATATAAAGAATTCTAAATTGGCCAGTGTAAAAGGTTAATTGTAGATAATCATAATAAATAAAACCTGCTCTTGTGGCAGGTTTTTTTATGAAATTCATTTTGTTGTGCTCATTGTAATAAGAAGTAATTATTTAAAAAGTCCATTACCTTTTCGGGGGACATTTCACATGGTTTTAATTTCTCTCCCTTTTCCGAAATATAAAAGTTAAAACTGATGAAATCTTTCCCGCCCAATTCCTCGGCATATACTTTAGTACTCCTTCCTTCATTAAAATCGGTTCGGGTAAGGGCATATTTTTTGCCATAGCACAGGACGGTAGAGTAGCCCAATGGGATGGTTTTTATTTTTTTTAATAGCATTTGTCAAGGATATAATGTTTTCCTGGTCTACGAACTACAGGAGAGCATGGAGCATCCTACTTTGTGCCTGGCCCATTCCGGTCGCTTAGCAAACCATTTTTCGGCTGACGGTTGTTCATGATATGGGTTTTTTAATAATTGGAAAAACTCATCCAACAAGGAGTAATCCCCTTTGTCCGCAGCATCTATGGCCAGTTGCGCCATATAATTTCTCAAGACATATTTAGGGTTTAGAGTGTTCATTTTTTCCGCTCTTTGACTGTCGCCAATACTTTCCTTTTGCAATCTATTTTTGTAGTCAGTAAACCATTGCTTCCATTTTTCAAGGATGTCTCCCTTAACTTCTTCTAGTGTGTAAAAGGCATGCATCACTGGGGCTAAAAAGTCCTCATTTGTGGGGCTATCCTTTGTAATACTGCTCAGATTTCTAAAAAATATGGTCATATCGGTTTCGGTCAATTGTAAGTTGTCTTCCAATCTACCCAAAAGCTCTGCGTCATCTTCGTCAGAGTTAAAAAGACCAATTTTGGATTTCATCATCGAGAGATATTTTGTGGAATAATTATTACGGTATTCCATTAATATGTCTTCAAGTTCCTTAACATCCTCAATTAAAGGGAAGAGGGCATTTGCCAATTGATAAAGGTTCCAAAGGCCAATGTTTATTTGATTCCCATATCTATAGCGTTTATACTGTCGGTCGGTAGTATTGGGGGTCCAACCTTCCTCGTAACCTTCCAGCCAGCCATAGGGGCCGTAATCTATAGTGAGACCAAGAATGGACATGTTATCGGTATTCATTACCCCATGTACAAAGCCTACACGTTGCCAGTGTATGATCATATCAAGGGTATTGTTGGTGACCTCCCTGAAAAAGTGAAGATACCCTTCCTTGGTACCCTCCTTTAAATGGGGAAAGAAATGCCTTATAGTATAATCCGTGATTGTTTTTAGAGTTTTTTTATCCTGTCTCGCGGAAAAAATTTCAAAATTTCCAAAGCGTATAAAAGAGGGTGCCACCCTGCACACCACGGCTCCCTTTTCGTATTCTGGGTTGCCATTGTATAGCACATCCCTTAGCACCTGGTCTCCTGTGAGCGCCAGTGATAGTGCCCTGGTGGTAGGTACTCCCAAGTGGTACATGGCTTCACTGCACAAGTATTCCCTAATAGAGGAACGCAATACCGCCAGTCCATCGGCAGTTCTGGAATAAGGAGTCTCCCCGGCGCCCTTTAGTTGTAGTGCCCATTGTTTATTATTATGGTTAACTTCAAATAAATTAATGGCACGGCCATCTCCCAGTTGTCCGGCCCAATTGCCAAATTGATGTCCTCCGTAGCACATGGCATAAGGATTGGTGCCAGGTAAAACAGAGTTACCACTAAAGATACTTTTGAACTCCTCGGACTTGAGATCGTCTTCGGTCAGCCCCAGATCCTGGGCCAATTCATTCGAAGCATGGATCATGCTGGGTTTTGCGGTCGTTTTTGGTGTAACAAAAGAGAAGCATGCCTGCATGACCTGTCTTCTTGTATTTTCATGGACAGGGTCGGCGGGGAGTTCAGTATTAAAGGTATCTTTAATATTAAGGTTCATAGGGTGTTTATTCAATTATCGAGTTCCATTTTTCACTTCTTCTAGCAACGGCCTTTATATAGGAACATACAGCTACTGCCTTATATCCTTCTTTTGTTAATTGCTCAAAGGTACCTTCCACTAGTTCCTTGCCATATCCTTTTCCCCTAAGTTTAAGAGGTATCTCCGAATAGGTCAAATACATTTTATCATCCCGTAACTGGTATTCCACCTTGGCAATTTCGCCATTAATAGCCATGGTAAATCTCTTATTGTCTTTTTCGTGTTGTACTGTCAAATTACCTGTATTTGTGTTATTGTGCATTTTTTACTCGCTCTAAATTTTGATGAGCATAATTTCCACATGAGGTGGAATTGCTTTTTAATGCCTACCGTATTGGATAAATACGGATTGGGC
This sequence comes from Arenibacter algicola, assembly GCF_018860365.1. Classification (GTDB taxonomy): domain Bacteria; phylum Bacteroidota; class Bacteroidia; order Flavobacteriales; family Flavobacteriaceae; genus Arenibacter; species Arenibacter algicola_B. Next base: position 55,135 of record NZ_JAHKPO010000024.1, on the reverse strand, counting down.
AGAGATTAATAAGATTAACTCAACTATTGGACTTTTGCTATGGGCTTTATACTTTTCCTTTTTAATTGGTCCCAAACTAGGCTATTGCAATACTAGATGCTCCTATACCTTGGTTTTTTTAATTTTATCGGCATGCATTTTTCTTAGCTTGCTCAATTTTGGCGAGATAACGGCACTGCAGTAGCCCTGCGACTGGTTGTTCCTATAATAATCCTGGTGATATTCTTCGGCTTCGTAAAAGGTTTCCAAAGGACTTATTTCTGTAACAATGGCCTGCTCGTAATATGGGGCCACTTCCTTTAGAACCAACCCGGCAATTTCTTTTTGGGTATTATCGTGATAGTATATTACAGATCGATATTGTGTCCCTACATCCGCTCCTTGTCTATTTAAGGTGGTTGGGTCATGGCTGGTCATAAATATGACCAAGATGTCCTCATAGGAGATGATATTGGCGTCAAATGTTATTTGTACCACTTCCGCATGGCCGGTAAGACCAGAACAAACCTCCCTATAAGTGGGTCTGCCCGGAGCATTTCCGCCAGTATATCCCGAAATTACCTTTTGTACTCCATTCACTTCCTGAAAAATGGCTTCTACACACCAAAAGCATCCGCCTCCTACGGTAGCGGTTTCTAATTTTTTATTGTTCATCTGATACCCTTACTTTAATTATTTTCATGGATTCTGAATTAATACAATACCGCAAGCCACTGGGTTCTGGCCCGTCCGGAAACACATGCCCCAAATGGGCATCACAGGTATTGCACATTACTTCTACCCTTACCATACCAAAGGAAGTGTCCTTATGGTACTTAATGGCGTTTTCTTTTATGGGCTGTGTAAAACTGGGCCAGCCGGTTCCCGAATTAAATTTTATGGTGGAATCGAATAAAGGAGTTTCGCAACATACGCAACTGTATTTCCCTGCCTCATGGGTACTGCAGAGAGCTCCGCTATGTGGCGCTTCGGTTCCTTTGTTTCTAGTAATCCTAAATTGTTCAGGAGTTAGTAGTTCCTGCCATTCCTTTTCTGTTTTCTCCACTCTTTTATCAGGTTGTGGGTTTCCCTTAACACTGTAATTAATAACGTCTTTCCAAGTTAGCATGAATATTTTCCTTTCTTTTTTATTGTTTAAATAGTAATCGGTATTGCAAATAATTAATAGCTTTCTCTATTGGTATTTGGAGTGTTAAAATGTTTTGGTCATAAACATTTATGTACAGCAAATTGGTCGTACAAAAAGACCAATACTTACACCTATGGAAATTCCCGAATGGTAGTTTTAATCTATATTTACACTATGAATAAATATAGGAAAAATAGGATAATTTATACCACGCTGCTGCTGGTTTGTGTGGTCCTATTTTGGATGTTCGAGAATTTTTATACGCCCGCCCCATATTCCTCTCCAGAAGGGGAGGGAAATAGGACAGAGATTCCGCAATGGCTATGGCCTAGTTCCACCACTGGTGAAATAGTGCAGCACGCCCATTTTGCCCTGTCCTATAACGAAGCTTATGAACAGGCGGAGTGGGTGGCCTATGTTTTGGAGAAATCCCACTTAACCAATGATGATAGGAAAAGACCTCTTTTTCTTGAGGACCCTAAGGTGAGCAGCAAATCGGCAGATTGGAGGAACTACAAAGGTTCGGGCTATGATAGGGGCCATTTGTGTCCGGCTGGGGATCGCAGATTCTCGAAAAATGCCTATAATGAAACTTTTTATACGAGCAATATTACCCCACAGGACAGGGATTTTAACGCAGGAGTCTGGAATAGATTGGAGCAGCAGGTGCGGTATTGGGCCAAAAAGGATGGACCATTATTTGTTGTAACTGCAGGGGTTTTGGAAGGGGGGTTGTCCAGTATAGGGGATGAGGATGTGGCCGTTCCGAAATATTTTTATAAAATCGTAGCTAAGGGACAGGGTGAAAATCTAAAGATCATAGGATTCCTTTTTCCCAATAAGCAAGATAACGGGAAATTGGATCAATTTGTGGTCCCAGTGGATTCAATTGAAAAATTGACGGGTATCGATTTCTTTGCCGGATTGCCCGATGAACAAGAGGATTTTTTGGAAGCCGGTTTAAGTACCAGCGGTTGGAGATTTTAAGTCAGTTCATTTAATCTATTGGCATCCAATTTTAAGAAAATGAACAATAGTGCCGTAAAAAACAACAAACCAGAACCTCCATAGCTGAAAAAGGGCAGAGGTATTCCAATGGTAGGCAGTACTCCTATAACCATACCTATATTTATGAAATAGTGTACAAACAATATAGAGATTACGCCATAACCGTACATACGACTAAAGTCGTTTTTTTGGCGTTCGGATAGGTATACCAGCCGTAATAGTAAGGTGGTAAATAGAATTACCACGGTGGCAGTGCCTACAAATCCCCATTCCTCACCAACGGTGCTAAATATGTAATCTGTATGTTGTTCAGGGACAAAATCCCCTTTGGTGCGCGTTCCCTCCAAAAATCCTTTCCCGTATTTTCCGCCCGATTCAATAGCTTTTTCGGATTGATAGGTGTTGTAACCGATGTCCCTTCGGATCTCTTCCAATTTCTTAGGGTCCTTTTCCAATCGAAGCCATAGACTAAAGCGATCCCTATGCCTTTGTTCAAAAACGGAATTAAAAACAAAATTGACCGAAAGGGAGAATAGAACAATGGCTACGTAAATAAGGGCAACCGGTATTATGGGCACCTTGAAGGAGGGCTTTTTTAATAATAGGAACAGCGCCAATAACAGCCCAAGGATTATGCTGACCCAAATAGTACCGAACATTAGCGTTAAGATAAAAATAAGAATCACCATAAACCCTATTCCAAGATAATAGAGTGGGAGACCTTCCCTAAAAATAACAAAGATCAAGGCAAAGAAGACCAAGGCACTTCCTGGGTCTGGTTGGGGAATGATCAAGAATGCGGGTATCAATATAATTAAAATGGCAATCATTTGATCTTTCTGCCGCTTTATATCTGTCTGTATATCACTTAAATATTTGGCCAGGGCAAGTGCGGTGGCAACTTTGGCAAATTCAGAGGGTTGAAGGTTGAAAAAACCAAGGTCGTACCAAGAGGTTGCCCCGGCAATAGTCTTTCCAAATACAAAAAGACCCAGGAGCAATACTACGGATACAATGTAAAACAGACTGGAAAATCGTTCGTAGAAATTGGCTTCCAAAGCGAGGATAATAATAATGGACACGGCACTTGTTCCAATAAAAAACAATTGTTTTCCATGTAATGAGGAAAAATTGAATATGGATGGGTTGTCGTCGGTAAAGGTGCTGGAATAAATATTTATCCAACCGATAAAAACTAGGGAAATGTAAATTAGAACGCTAAACCAATCCAGGCGTTTTAGGACACTTTTACCAGACACGCTCATTTATTTTAAAGGGTTGTCCGCTGTAAGGCTTTGCATATTCTTCTTCCAATGTTTTTTCCAGCATTCTTTTTTCCAAGTCTACCCGGGTTATTTCACCTTTTAGATATTTTTCAATCATTAAGGAGGCAATGTGGCCTGCATATCGTGATCCAAAGTATCCATTCTCAATGTAAACGGCGATGGCTATTTTTGGATTGTCTACGGGTGCAAAGGCAACAAAAACAGAGTTGTCCGTTAGTTGGGTACGAACCCCATTGATTCTTGTAAAGTTTTCTACCGTTCCTGTTTTACCGGCAATTTCGATTCCCTCTATTTGGAGCCTGGCCGCCGTACCTTTTTTGTATACTTCGGCCATTCCCTGTACAACCGGTTCAAAATGTCTTTTGTCGATGGTGGTATGTTTGGCTTCTGTGAATTCTGGAATGCTGATTGGGTCACCGCCAATTTTTTTAAGTACATGTGGTGTAAAATAATGTCCTCTGTTGGCAATGGCAGCGGTCATATTGGCCAGTTGAATAGGGGTAACCTCTACTTCTCCTTGACCTATGGAATTGGATATTATAGTTGAAGAGGACCATCTGTTGTCCCCATAAATTCTGTTGTAATATTCTTTGTTGGGTATTCGTCCCGGTCTTCCAGTGGGTAGGTCATATCCCAAAAAAGTTCCCAGGCCAAAACTTTTTACGTGTTTTTCCCAAACATCCATGCCTTCAGCGGAAGTTGGAAATTGGTCGTAAATTTTTCGAAAAGCCCCTGCAAAATAGGCGTTACAAGAGAGGTATATGCCAGAATTTAAATTCCGTGTCCCTCCTCCGCAATGGCAGCCTCTTTTTCTTTTACCAACGTAGAAACCGTTGTAGCAATGAATAGTAGTTTCCGGTGTAATGGCCCCTTCTTGAAGGGCAACCAAGGCGTTTATGGTCTTAAATGGCGATCCCGGGGATTGAGAGGCCAAAATGGAACGGTCAAAGGTGGGCTTTGAAATGGTGTCGTAATGTAATTTGCTGTAGTTCCTTGACCTTTCCCTGCCAACCAAAAGGGCGGGGTCGTAGGTTGGACCCGAAATTAATGCCAATATCTCCCCGGAGGCGGGTTCTAAAGCTACTATTCCTCCATGTTTCCCTGTCATCAACTTTTCACCGTATTCCTGAAGAATCTTGTCTATAGTGACGGTTATTTGTTTTCCCTGTTCAGGAAGTGTATCCAATGTGCCGTTCTTATATGGGCCAATATCCCTATTAAATCGGTCTTTTTGTATGTGTTTTACGCCTTTGCGACCCCTTAGGATGGTCTCGTATTCCTTTTCAATGCCGGTAGTTCCTTTTAATTCCCCCGCGGCGTAGGATGGGTTTCTTTCCAGATCCCATTCGTTAACTTCGCTGATGTATCCCAAAACGTTGGCGCCACTGTTGGTATCGTAGTATCGTAGCGATCTTTTTTGAATATAGAACCCTTCAAATCTCCGCATCTTTTCCTGTAGCCTTCCATAGTCTTCTTTGGATAGCTGAGGTACCAAAACAGAAGGAAGTCTAGGGGAATATACTCTGGCCTTGTTTAACTGGGATATGAACCTTTCTTTATCTATTCCCAATAGGTTGCAAAATTCAAGGGTGTCCAATGGTTTTACCTCCCTTGGAATGACCATAACGTCATAGGCCGGCTGGTTAGCTACCAAAAGTTTCCCATTTCTATCATAAATATAACCCCTTTCCGGATAGTCATAAACTGCTTTTATGGCCGGATCTTCCAATATTTGATTGGGGGAAAAACTAAATATCTGGAGATAGGACAATCTGCCGATAAAAGTTATTCCAACCAGTAGTATAATGGAGGATAAAAGGATTTTTCTCATTCTTTTTTAACACTAAAAAGTGAACTTAATAGTAAGCACAATATTAAAGTGGCTATACTGATAGTTAAAACTTTCTTCAAAATTAACAGTGTATTTTCTAAACTGAAAATTTCTAGGGTAAAGAAAACTAAATGGTGTATTATAATTAATAACGTTAAAAATGTAATTTGTTGTGCCCTAGTGGTGTTGGTTAGTTTAAAATTTTGGAATTCATAATTCACCCCAAAACAAAAGCGCATTATGGTTGGTCTCAAATAAGCAATGGTAACGGTGGCTGCTGCATGAATGGCAACGGTGTCCGAAAATAAATCTATCAAGAAACCAAGAAGAAAACTTAACAGTAGAAACAATTGTCTTTTTTCCTTAATGGGATACCAATAGAGAAATAGAATATACACCATTGGGTTTATATATCCAAAAAAATTGAGCTTATTAAAAACCAATACCTGCACCAAAATTAATAGTACAAATCTAATTATGTTAATAAAGTAGCTATTGCGAATCATTATTGGTCTTGGCTTCTAATTCTATTATTTCTTCCCGCTGAATGTTATCTATTATGTAAATGCTTCTAACCGCGGCCATATTGTTAAAGAGCTTAATGTCTATACTATATGAGCTTTGGGAATTGTTCAGGTCAAAATTCTTGATGATCCCTATGGGAATGTTTTCAGGAAAGATGCTGGAACTCGCACCCGTAACTATAGTGTCCCCAATCTTTACAGGTACCAATCTTTCAACGTCGGCAAGTTGTACGGTGTTATAGTCCTTCGTATCCCAAACCAATGAACCGTAATGGTTGGTGTTCTTGATTTTTGCGTTGATTCTGGATTTGGTATTCAGTATGCTCTGTACCGTTGCAAAATTTTTGGATGTATTTTCCACTATTCCAAGAATTCCATTGGCAGTAATAACGCCCATATCGGGTTTTATCCCCTGTGCACTTCCTTTTTTGATCGTAATATAGTTTCTAGGCAGGCTATAACTGTTCTTGATTACTTGGGAAGCAATGACCCTATAAGTAATATTGGTTGTGTCCAATTGCATGGAATCTTCCTTTTTTTGGTTAAAAAGAAGGTTCCGCAATCGCTTATTTTCCTCTACTAATTTTTTGTTTTCCTCCCCTAGGCCAAAATAGGTGGTTATATTGCTCGTGGTCGCATAGATATTTCCAGTTAGCCAGTTCGAAGAGTTAAAGTATTTGGAACGGTGATAGGAATGAGATTGTACGGTCAGCGCCAAGGATATAATCAACAGGAAAAGATAGAGCAAGAAATTTTTATATCTTAATATAAAGTTGATAATCTGCCGCATTCACTTAAATTGTTTTGTAAAACCTTATTTGGGCAACTGCCCAGTAAGGAATTAAGGCCTGTTTGCTATTTGTAACCTTTTAAAAAGGTAGTGCCGATGGTAGGGTATTAAATAAACTATTTAATTAAAATACTCTTATATCGCTCCAAATTTTTTAAAGCAATACCAGTACCCCTTACAACTGCCCTTAGTGGATCTTCCGCTATATAAACCGGTAGATCTGTTTTTTGGGACAAACGTCTGTCAAGTCCCCGGAGCATAGATCCGCCACCAGCTAAATAAATACCTGTATTATAGATGTCAGCTGCCAGTTCGGGAGGCGTTTGTGATAGGGTTTCCATAACGGCATCCTCTACCCTTAGAATGGATTTATCCAAGGCCTTGGCTATTTCGCGGTAGGAAATGGATACTTGTTTTGGTTTACCGGTTAGAAGATCCCTACCTTGAACGGACATCTCGTCCGGAGGGGTCTGTAAATCTTCTGTGGCGGATCCAATGGTAATCTTTATATTCTCTGCGGTACTCTCCCCAACATAAAGGTTGTGTTGCGTACGCATGTAATAGATAATGTCGTTTGTGAAAACGTCTCCTGCAATCTTCACCGATTTGTCGCAAACAATTCCGCCCAGGGCAATTACTGCAATTTCAGTTGTACCACCCCCTATATCAACAATCATGTTCCCTTTGGGTTGCATTATATCCAAGCCGATACCAATAGCAGCTGCCATTGGCTCATGAATAAGGTAGACTTCTTTTCCGTTAACACGTTCAGCGGACTCCTTAACGGCACGCATTTCAACCTCTGTAATTCCCGAAGGGATACAGATAACCATTCTCAAGGCTGGTGGAAACCATTTTTTCTTTAGCGCGGGTATGTTCTTGATGAACATATTGATCATCTTTTCAGAGGCATCAAAATCGGCAATAACCCCATCCTTTAAAGGACGTATGGTCTTTATATTTTCATGGGTCTTTCCTTGCATCATATTGGCTTCCTTGCCAACGGCAATGATTTTGCCACTTATTCTGTCCCTGGCTACAATAGATGGACTATCTACCACCACTTTGTCGTTGTGAATGATGAGGGTGTTGGCAGTACCTAAGTCTATTGCAATCTCCTCGGTTAAGAAATCAAAGAATCCCATTATATGTTGTTATATTTCGGTTTAAATGTCAGTTTGAACGTTAAAAGTAATAAAATTAATGTTTAAAATGACGTGTGCCAGTCATTACCATTGCAATTCCATTTTCATTACAATAATCGATACTAAGTTGATCCTTAATGGAACCTCCAGGCTGTATAACGCTGGTTACCCCACTTTTATGCGCAATCTCTACACAATCTGGAAAAGGAAAGAAGGCATCACTGGCCAATACAGCTCCATTTAGATCAAAATTGAAAGACTGGGCTTTGTGGATAGCTTGGTTTAGGGCATCTACACGAGAAGTTTGGCCTGTTCCACTGGCGCACAATTGTTTGTTTTTAGCAAGAACAATGGTGTTACTTTTGGTGTGTTTACACAATTTTGAAGCAAAGATCAGATCTTCCAGTTCCCTATCCGTAGGTTTTTTATTGGTAGCATTGGTAAGGTCGGAAATTTTATCGGTCTTTTCATCTTTTTCCTGCACTAAAACTCCATTCAAACATGTTCTAACCGTCATTTTTGGAAGGTCAACTTCATTCTGTACCAGAATAATTCTGTTTTTCTTGCCTTTTAAGATGTCTAGGGCCACTGGAGTGTAGCTAGGGGCAATCACCACTTCGCAAAACAGGTTGTGTATTTCTTCGGCTGTTGGCTTGTCTATTTCAACGTTGCTGATCAATATTCCTCCAAAGGCCGAAACAGGATCTCCTGCCAAGGCATCAACATAGGCCTGGTGAATTGTTGGTCTGGTTGCAAGGCCACAAGCATTATTGTGTTTTAATATGGCGAAGGTGGGGGCATCGTTCTTAAATTCTTGGATAAGGTTGACTGCGGCATCCACATCCAACAAATTGTTATAGGAAAGTTCCTTTCCGTGAAGTTTGTTGAACATCGCATCGAAATCACCAAAGAAAAAACCTTTTTGATGTGGGTTTTCACCATAGCGCAGGACTTGCCCGTTGGTTTCACTTAATTTAAATGCAGCTTCTTCATGGTTCTTGTTGAAATAATTAAAGATGGCAGAATCATAATGGGATGACACATTGAAAGATTTTGTCGCAAAACGTCTGCGGTCTTCCAAAGTAGTGCTGCCATTTCCTTTGGTAATCATATCCAGAACTTCATCATAGTCGTTCATGGAGGAAACGCAAAGCGTATCCTTGTAATTCTTGGCGGCCGCACGTATTAAAGATATACCACCTATGTCTATTTTTTCAATAATATCCTGTTCGGAAGCCCCACTGGCAACAGTTTTTTCAAAAGGATAAAGATCTACAATGACGATATCCAATTGGGGAATTTCAAATTCCTTCAATTGTTCCTGATCACTTTTATTGTCCTGACGGTTCAAAATACCACCAAATACCTTAGGGTGCAATGTTTTAACCCTACCGCCCAATATGGATGGATAGCTGGTAACGTCCTCTACAGGTACTACATCAATTCCTAAATCCTTAATGAATGTTTCCGTACCGCCTGTAGAATAGATGGTAATTCCCAATTCATTAAACTTTTTAACCAATGGCTCTAGGCCATCTTTATGAAAAACAGATATTAAGGCTGAGGAAGCTTTTTTAGTGGTACTCATTTTGTTGTGATTGTTGTTATGGATTATAAGGACACAAAAGTAATTTTTTTGTGCTTAAAAATCAGCACGTTTATTAACAATCGCCCTAAAGTTTTAAAGAATTTTGGACACCTCTTGGTTTACGTATTCCAAAAAGTGCTCATCCTCTTCGGAAAATGGGTCCGGAGTATTGGAATCGATGTCGATTTGGCCAATATTTTCGCCATTTAGAAATAGCGGGATTACTATTTCCGCTTTAACGGTTATACTGCATGCTATATAGTTGTCCTGGGCCATTACATCGGGAACTACAAAGTTTTGGTTGGAGACCGCTACCTGCCCACAAATTCCTTTGCCAAACGGAATTATGGTGTGATCTGTAGGGGTGCCGGCATACGGACCCAATTTAAGCTCTTCTTTATTTCCGTTTCTGAAATAGAAACCTACCCAATCGTAATGGGGAACATTCTCTTTTAGCAATTCGCATATGGCCTGCATTTTTTCGGTTGTACTTTTTTGGGTACTGTTTGTAATTGCCGAAACCTTTGGTCTTAATGTGCTGAGCATAGGATAATTTTTTGCAAAAATAAGGCTATTTCCAAATCCTTTGGGCCATAACCTCCTTAAACTTCCAATCTGTTGTTGATTTGGACAATTTTTGCCCTAAATTTTAGTTAATGTTGTGGAAGGAAAATATAGAGTTATAACTTTTGATTATTTTTGCCTTGATGAAAGTAATGATCCATAAAATACTGGCCCTGTTAATGGCATTTTTTATGCTGGTCTCCACCGTTTCCTGGACAGTGGAGAAGCATTTTTGCTTTGGCTCCTTGGTGGATATTGCTTTTTTTCATGAAGCAGATACCTGTGGTATGGAAATGCCTTTGTTAAATGATAATGCAGCCCTGAATAAGGATTCCAACGGTTGCTGCAGTGACGAAATTATTTCTGTTCAGGGACAGGACGAATTAAGTATTTCCAATGATGATCTTAGTTTGGGCCAGCAGCAATTTTTGGTGGCCTTTGCTTCTTATTATATAAATCTATTTCAGCCAAGGGAGCAGCACTATGTTCCCCATGCCGATTACCCACCGCCCGTACTGGTCAGAGATATACATGTCTTGGACCAGGTTTTCCTCATTTGATTTTTTTATTGGTAGTAACCCCGGTTTTCCATTTTTTGAAATTGGATAATCCGATGGTTTTTTTGATTTCAATTATCTGCTAATATTAAAATATTATAAGTGAAGAATTTTTTTGTAAGTATGTTTTTATGGATTCCGTTATTGGCTATCTCCCAGAACAATATTGAGGGTATGGTCATGGAGGACAATCCTGAAAATAAGCACCTAGGTTTGGCGGGAGCCAATGTTTATTGGTTGAATTCCCAAACAGGAACCATTACCAAGACGGATGGAAGTTTTGTAATTCCATTCAAAAAGGAGTATAATCAACTTGTCATCAGCTATGTGGGCTTTGAGTCGGACACCTTGTTCATTGATTCCCCTAAAATGGTAAATCACTGGTTAAAACCTTCCAATGCCTTAAACGAGGTAGTGGTTCAAAAGAAGCGTGATGCCGTACAGAAATCCTATTTCAGTCCACAGAACGTGGTCACCATAAATAGTGCCGAATTATTAAAAGCGGCCTGTTGCAATCTGTCCGAGAGCTTTGAAACCAATCCGGCCATAGATGTCAACTTTTCGGATGCACTGACAGGTACAAAGCAAATACAGATGTTGGGACTTACCAGTCCTTATTTATTGATAACACAAGAGAATATCCCAATGGTAAGGGGTGCCTCCCAGGCCTATGGGCTAACCTTTACCCCGGGAACTTGGGTGGAGAGTATACAGATTACAAAAGGCGCGGGTAGTGTGGTTAATGGCTACGAAAGTATTTCGGGTCAGATAAATACGGAATTGGTAAAACCTCTAACGGATAAGGCCTTATTTGTTAATGGGTATGCCAATTTGAATGGCAGGTTGGAGTTAAATACCCATTTGAATAAGAAGTTGACGGATAAATGGAGTACAGGGCTTTATCTCCATACCAACCGGAGGGATGCCAAGGAAGATGGTAATGGGGACGGGTTTCTGGATGCTCCCTTGGGCAATCAAATAAACGTTTTGAACAGGTGGCAATACCAAAACCCAAGTACCGGCTGGGTGAGTTTCATCAATCTTCGTTTTCTAAATGATGAAAAACAGGTGGGGCAGACAAATTTTGATCCTATTACCGATAAATTCACTACCAATTCATGGGGGGGCGAAATAAATACCAGAAGGTTTGATACTTCTTTAAAATTGGGTTATGTATTTCCGGAGCTACCTTTTCAGAGTCTTGGTTTTCAAACGGCCTACAATATCCACAAACAGGATTCTTATTTTGGCTTTAATGAATATACTATTGATCACGAAAGTATTTATTCCAACCTGCTGTTCAATTCAATAATTGGGGATACCAAGAGCAAATTTAAAACAGGCATTACCTTTGCCTATGATGGTTATGGGGAAATGGTGAATACCCAGGATTTTTCTAGGGTGGACAAATCCATTGGAGCTTTTTTTGAGTATAGTTATGACAATTTAAAGGAGTGGAGTTTAACTGCTGGCATAAGAGTGGACAGCCACAATAATTTGGGGACTTTTGTTACACCCAGATTGCATGTGCGCTATATGCCATGGGAAAGAGGGAGCTTTAGGGGGTCTTTTGGCCGTGGAAAACGGGCCGCCAACATCTTTGCGGAAAACCAACAATTATTTGCCTCCTCTAGACAGATAAGGGTTCTAGGGGATAATAGCAGTATTTACGGGTTGGATCCCGAAGATGCCTGGAATTATGGTGCAAGTTATATACAGGGATTTAATTTGTTCGGTAAAACGGGTAACATAACCTTGGATTATTACGTTACCAATTTTAAAAATCAAGTGGTGGTGGATTGGGAGAACCCTTTGGAAGTGTCATTTTATAACCTGGAGGGAAAGAGTTTGGCCAAAAGCTTTCAATTTGAAATAAATTATAATGCTTTAAAGAATTTTGAGTTAAGGACGGCTTACAAATTTTATGATGTGGAAACCGATTACTTAAGCGGCACCCTTCAAAAACCGTTGCAGGCCCAACATCGATTTTTTGCCAATCTGGGATATACTACTGTTCCTAAGGAAAACGGGTCCCAATGGCGCATGGATTATACGGTGCATACCTTGGGAAGACAGCGTTTGCCATATACCGCCAATAGTTCCGGAGAGTATTCGCCATCCTACAGTTTAATGAACGCGCAGCTTACCAAAGTGTTCAACAATAATTTTGAAATATATGTGGGAGGGGAAAATTTGACTAATTTTATGCAGGATAACCCTGTGGTAGGTGCCGAAGACCCTTTTGGTACCAATTTTGATACCACCATGGTGTATGCGCCTATAATGGGCAGGATGTTTTATGCAGGATTTAGATATAAATTATAGTTTTATATAAAAACAATTATTCAACTTAAAGAGTATAGCAATGAAAAATTTAGTTTTAGGAGCCGTGTTTGTCTTTTTAACGGCAGTTGGCTACGGCCAAGAGAAAAATAAGAAAATGAGTTTCGAGGTGAATGGCAAATGTGCCATGTGCAAAGAGAGAATAGAGGAAGCAGCTTTAGCGGTAAAAGGGGTTAAATACGCATTATGGGATATTCCGACCCATCAATTATCGTTGATCATTGATGAGAGAAAAACAAATTCCATGGAAATAAAATCCGCCATTGTCGGGGTAGGGCATGATACCAAGGAATTAAAGGCTACGGAAGAAGCATATGAAAGTGTACATCCTTGTTGCAAGTATCGTGAGGATAATACCGATGATGGGCAGCATCATTAATAGCATTGTTTTTTTTACGGGCTTAACAAAAAACGAAAAACCGCATTTGGAATTCCAAATGCGGTTTTTTTATTGTTGTAAATTTTAAAACTTACATCATTCCTGGCATTCCGCCACCCATTGGTGGACCTGCAGGAGCATCTTCCTTAATATCGGTCAATGCACATTCTGTAGTTAAGATCATTCCAGCAACAGATGCCGCATTTTCCAATGCAATTCTAGTTACTTTCTTAGGGTCAATAATACCCGCTTTGATCATTTCCACATATTTTTCCGATTTGGCATCATATCCAAAATCGCCTTTGCCTTCCAAAACTTTGGCAACTACTACAGATCCTTCCCCGCCAGCATTTTCAACGATGGTTCTCAAAGGAGCTTCTATAGCTCTTGCAACGATTTGTACACCTGTTTCCTCATCGGCATTTTCAGTCTTGATTTTGGCAAGTACAGATTTTGCTCTTACCAAAGCAACACCACCACCGGCAACGATTCCTTCTTCAACTGCAGCTCTTGTAGCGTGAAGGGCATCATCTACCCTGTCTTTTTTCTCTTTCATTTCTACTTCAGAAGCAGCACCAACATAAAGAACAGCAACACCACCGGCCAATTTGGCCAAACGCTCCTGTAATTTTTCCTTGTCGTAATCCGAAGTGGTAGACTCTATTTGGGATTTGATCTGGTTAACCCTTGTCTTAATAGTTTTTGGAACACCTGAACCGTTTACAATGGTTGTATTGTCCTTGTCAATGGTAATTTTTTCACAGGTACCAAGCATATCCAAGGTGGCATTTTCCATTGTAAAGCCTCTTTCCTCGGCTATTACGGTTCCACCTGTAAGGATAGCTATATCCTCCAACATAGCTTTTCTTCTGTCCCCAAATCCTGGTGCCTTAACAGCAGCAATCTTTAAAGATCCCCTTAATTTGTTCACTACCAATGTAGCCAAAGCTTCTCCATCAACATCCTCTGCAATGATCAAAAGAGGTTTTCCGGATTGTGCTACCGGCTCCAATACAGGCAACAAATCTTTCATGGAAGAAATCTTCTTATCATATAATAATATGTAAGGATTCTCCAAATCGGCTGTCATTTTTTCAGAATCGGTAACAAAGTATGGAGAAAGGTATCCTCTGTCGAATTGCATACCTTCTACAACATCAACGTAAGTATCAGTCCCTTTGGCCTCCTCTACGGTAATTACTCCTTCTTTACCAACTTTTCCGAAAGCTTGGGCAATAAGGTCACCAATAGTTTCATCGTTATTGGAAGAAATTGCGGCTACTTGTTTGATTTTTTCAGAAGAGTCGCCTACTTTTTTGGTCTGCTTGGCCAAATCTTCAACAATAGCCTCTACTGCTTTGTCGATACCTCTTTTTAGGTCCATTGGATTGGCACCTGCAGCTACGTTCTTTAAGCCTTCTTTTACGATAGCTTGTGCAAGAACGGTCGCAGTGGTGGTACCATCACCCGCCAAATCATTGGTTTTGGAAGCAACTTCCTTTACCATTTGGGCACCCATATTTTCAAGAGGGTCCGCTAATTCAATTTCTTTGGCCACGGTAACACCATCCTTGGTAATGTTTGGAGCTCCAAACGATTTACTGATGATTACATTTCTACCTTTAGGTCCCAAAGTTACTTTTACTGCGTTAGCCAATGCATCGACACCTCTTTTTAGGCCGTCTCTTGCATCGATATCAAATTTTATATCTTTTGCCATAATTTAATTTCATTTATCATTCCAAATAAAACGGAATGAAATTAGTTATACTCTTTAGTTTGTTGTTTGGGATTTTCCCAGCGTGCAGGGAACAAGAGCAATTTTATATAATTGCTAATATGTCGCTCTCGCGCATCATAAGATATTCGGTACCTTCAAGCTTTAGCTCAGTACCGGCATACTTGCCATATAGCACCGTATCTCCAACTTTAACTGTCACTTTTTCATCTTTTGTACCAGGGCCAACGGCAACTACCTTGCCTTTTTGTGGTTTTTCCTTTGCGGTATCAGGGATGTAAAGACCAGATGCAGTCTTTGTTTCAGCAGCCATAGGTTCTATTAGAACTCTATCTGCTAATGGTTTAATGCTAACTTTAGCCATATTATTTAGATTTTATGTTTTTAAGTTTGATTTTAATAGGCAGAAATTATGCCATTGCCTAAAAACTGACACTTTGTTAAATAAAAATGCCAGCTTGTCACTTAAGCTGGCATTTTTTATATTTTAAATGTGTTTTCTCTTATTATTCAGCACTGTCAGGGGTGCTTGTGCCATTAGTGGCAGGTGCAGGGATTGGAGTTTCTGGCAAAGCATCCGGTGCAGTTGTTTCAATTGGGTCGCCGTTAAGCAATTTTGAATCGGAATCACTGAAACTGCCCTTTATTGCTACATTGGAAAGTAAAATTAAGACAACCAATATGGTTGCCAATGTCCAGGTACTCTTATCCAAAAAGTCTCCAGTTTTCTTTACGCCTCCTACAACTTGGTTGCCACTTCCGCCAAAGGATGAGGACAATCCGCCACCTTTAGGGTTTTGCACCATAATTACGAGCATCAATAGGATGCAAACTAGGATGATCAGGACCAAGAATATTGTAAATGTTGTATTCATTATTTAATTATTTTCTTGTTGTATCTTTTCTACCGCTTTAATTCGGTCTGCAAAGAAACTACTTTTTTCTGGATATTTCAAACTTAAAATTTTGTAGGCCTGAATAGCCTTTTTATACTTCTTTTGTTCCAAATATACTTTGGCCAAAGTGGCCGTCATCAATTCATTTTTATCAAAGCTCAGGGAGTCCTTGATTGCTACTTTTACGGTATTTTCTTTGGGTACAATTTTGGGGTTTGTTTCAATGAATTTGTCGATCAGATCAAATTTTTTCTTTTTTAGTTTATCCACCTTTGCAATGGGTTCTACCTTGGTTTTGGCAACTCCTTTTTTTGTGGTATTGGGTTCGGATTTTAGCTTTTTTGGCTTATGTGAGGTTAATTGAAGCCATTCCCCAAAGGAATATTTTTCTTTTTTGGTAAAATTTAAAGGTTTCCCGATTTCCAGTGTCTCTTCAGCTTTTTTTTTATTGTCCGAAATAGACTTGTCTATTTTCGGGTCTTTGGAGGAAAAAAGGGAGGGATCCAAAATATCATCTGCATCCTTTACTGTCCTTGGTAGGGGCTCGTCATCCGATTCTTCTATAAGTGCACTTTCCTTTTTAAATTCGGATACGATCTCTTCGGAAATTGTTGGCGTATCATTTAAGGTGGTGGATTTGCCCAAAATAGAATCGGCGATAGTATTTTGCAGAAAATCTATGGAGGTAATAAAATCGAAAAGAATATCCCTATCCGCGGTATAGGCGGCAGTTAATTTAAGGGCGTTGTTGTATTTAAAACTGTTGAGGTTCTTAAGGCCTTTTAGATGCATGGCCCTTGCTGCTTGGAAATAGGGGTACTCTGCCAATACATCCTCCAGTTGATTGGTCTGCACAGGGGAAACCACCTCATCAGGGTTTTGTAATAAATATGTAAAGTCCTGTACATTCATAAATTACCAATCTGCCAATGATTTATTAAATATGTCCTGGGTAATACGTTCAAATATTACCTGATGGGCCTCATCCTTAACACTCGCCAATTGGGAATTGGCCGGATAATCGTAGAAGAAGGAAAATCGTTGTTCAAAATCTACATCCTCCTTGGTGTTGTTAAAGAACCTTACGTTTACGCCAATACTCAGCCTGTTTTGCGCCGCAGTTTGTTGGGAGGTGGCCGTCATAGGTGAAATTCTGTACTCCACAATTTCACCTTCGTACAATAAATCCCCATTGGATTTAACTAGATCCAAACTGGTCTGGTTCAATATCAGATCCTGTAGGGCCAGTGTAAAATCCCTGTCCATTCCCGGTTCAAAGGTAGATCCTGGATTCTGGGAAGCGTAGTTCTGAAAATAATTGACCTGAAAGGTTTTGGCGGTTCCCACATCGCCCCCGGTAAAGTTATAGATACCACATCCAGAAATGCTTACCACTAAAACAAGCATTAAAATAATATGTTTACTCTTGATCATTAATTTCTTTTTGTATTTTTTACTGACTACTGTTAAAGGTCGTACTGTTTTATTTTCCTGTACAGGGTGCGTTCCGAGATGCCCAATTCTGCAGAAGCAGCTTTTCTTTTGCCCTTATTTCGTTCCAAGGATTTTTTTATGAGCTCTATTTCCTTGTCCTGTAAAGATAGGGTTTCTTCCTCTTCTATTTCTTCCGCAAAGTGATACTTGTCCTCTTGCGTTGTTTTAACTATTGGTTTTTCTATATAAGGCTCGGGAAGCTGCAAAATTTTGCTAGGGCTTTCCTCTTGTTCCGTATATTCCTCCTCGTCATCCCCGTAGATTTTTCGGATAAGATTTTCGTTTTCTTCCTGTACTTTCTCGCTGTCGTTGTGTTTAAGCAATTCCAGTGTTAATTTCTTTAAATCGTTCAGATCACCTTTCATATCAAAAAGGACCTTGTACAATATCTCCCTTTCCGTACTAAAGTCGCCCTCTTTTTTTTCCTTGCCTACAATGGCGGGGAGATTGGTATTTCCGGAACTGGGAAGGTAACCGTTTAAGGTGGCAAGGGAAATAAGCCTGCTTTCCTCCAAGACTGAAACCTGTTCTGCAATGTTTCTCAACTGCCTAATGTTTCCAGGCCATCTGTACTTTAAAAGCAATTGCACGGCATCGTCATCCAGGCGAATCGTGGGCATTTTATATTTCTGCCCAAAATCCGATGCAAACTTGCGAAATAGTAAGTGGATGTCCTCCTTGCGTTCACGCAATGGGGGAATGTTGATTTCTACAGTGCTTAGGCGATAATAGAGGTCCTCCCTGAATTTTTCCTTCTGTATGGCCTCGAACATATTAACATTGGTAGCGGCCACTATTCTCACATCTGTTTTTTGGACCTGGGAAGATCCTACTTTTAAAAATTCCCCATTTTCCAAAACCCTTAAAAGACGTACTTGGGTGGTTAGGGGGAGTTCTCCAACTTCATCCAAAAAAATGGTACCGCCATCGGCTACCTCAAAATATCCGCTTCTAGTGGCTGTTGCTCCTGTAAAAGCCCCTTTTTCGTGACCAAAAAGTTCACTGTCTATGGTGCCTTCGGGGATGGCTCCACAGTTGACCGCAATGTATTTGGCATGTTTTCTATGGGAAAGCGAGTGTATAATTTTTGGAATGGCCTCCTTACCAACGCCACTTTCCCCGGTAACCAATACGGAGATGTCCGTAGGTGCCACTTGAATGGCCTTTTCAATGGCACGATTAAGTTTTACATCATTGCCAATGATTTCAAAGCGTTGTTTTATTGATTGAATCGATTCCATTATTTAATTGTTATTGGATAGCCCCAACGGCCTACCTATTAAGGTGCCGGAGGTGCAATCGGTAATTTCGACATTCACAAAGTCGCCTATTTTGTAGTTTTCCTTCGGAAATACCACTACAAAACTTTGGGAGTTCCTGCCCATCCAATCCAAATCCGATTTTTTGGAGGATCCCTCGATCAGAACTTCAACTGTTTTTCCGAGCTGCTGCTTACTCCTAAAATGGCTGTGCTCCCTTTGAAGGGCAATGATTTCCGTTAGTCTTCTGTTTTTGACCTCTTGAGGTACATCATCTTTCATGTTCCTTGCTGCAGCCGTCCCGGGCCTTTCGGAATAGGCATACATATAACCATAATCATACTTGATCTCTTTCATTAAGGAAAGAGTATCCTGATGATCTTCTTCTGTTTCGGTCGGAAATCCCGTGATCATGTCCTGTGAAACGGTGCAATCTGGAATTATTTCCTTGATATTCCTTACCAGTTCAAGATACTCCTCCCTGGTGTGCAATCTGTTCATTTCCTTTAAGATCCTATCACTGCCACTTTGCACCGGTAAATGAATATAGTTACAGATGTTTGGATATTTTGCTACGACCCGAACCGCATCCAAGCTCATATCCTGCGGATTGGAAGTGGAAAAGCGGATACGTAATTTTGGTTGCGCCAAAGCTACCATCTCCAATAGGTTCGAGAAATTTACAGCGGTGGCTTTTTGCATTTCGGACGCTTTTTCGAACCCTTTTTTTAATCCGCCACCATACCAAAGGTAGCTGTCCACATTTTGTCCCAACAGGGTAATTTCCTTAAATCCTTTATGGGCTAGGTCGTTTACTTCTTCCAGTATGGATTGTGGGTCTCTGCTGCGTTCCCGTCCCCGTGTAAAGGGTACTACGCAAAAGGTGCACATATTGTCACAACCACGGGTAATGGATACAAAGGCGGTTACGCCGTTGGTGTTGAGGCGTACCGGCGATATATCCCCATAGGTCTCATCTTTGGATAGGATTACGTTTACTGCATTTCTGCCATCGTCCACCTCTTGGATAAGATTGGGCAAGTCCTTGTAGGCGTCCGGGCCAACCACCATATCCACAATTTTCTCTTCTTCCAGCAATTTGGTTTTTAGCCTTTCGGCCATACATCCAAGTACCCCCACCTTCATATGTGGCCTGTGCCGTTTTACGGCATTAAATTTTTCCAATCTCTTGCGAATGGTAAGCTCTGCCTTTTCCCGAATAGAACAGGTATTGACCAAGACCAAGTCGGCATCCTCCAACTCTTGGGTGGTACTAAAGCCTTCATTGGACAGTATGGAGGCAACAATTTCACTATCCGAAAAATTCATGGCACAGCCATAGCTTTCTATGTATAGTTTTCTGGTGCTATTTTCGTTTTCCGCAAGGGTTATGGCAGTTCCTTGTACCGATTCATCTATAATCTTCTCCATTTTATTGTGCATTCAACCTCATCTTTAAGAGTGTGCAAAGATAGTATTATATGGCTAAATATGACATATTGACAGTTAAATATTTATCAAAAATGAACGCAACTTTTTGGGTTAAGGGGCATCTCTCTAAAGGTGACCCCGTAATATTATATTGGTATGAGAAGAACAATTCTACTTTTGTTTATGCTGACTTCCCTTGGGTTTGTTTCCTGTAATGACGAGGATGACGGTAAATATGCGGAGTACGTGGTGGCCAAACCGTTAAAGATGAGTAAGGCCGATTTTAAAACGGCTATAGATGTCATAGCTCCTATTCCCTTGGATGAATCCGGTAAAATTTATGTTTATGATGATTATATATTTGTAAATGAGAAATATAAAGGGGTTCATGTCATTGATAATTCCGACCCCAGAGCTCCCAAAAAAATAGCCTTTATTAAAATACCGGGCAACGTAGATGTTTCTGTAAAGGGCAATTACCTATATGCCGATAGTATTACGGATTTGATCGTAATGGATATATCGGACATCAATAATATTAAAATGGTCAACCGCTTGGAAAATGTTCTGAGGGACAACGTGATTTTTCCTTTTGAGGTAGATATTTATGAGTGGCAGGATATAGATTATGACAATGATATTGTGATTGGATGGGAAACCGTAAAGGAGAGAAGGTTGATAGAAGAAGTGCAGATAGATTTTTCACGTGAGTTTGATGTAATGCTGTCCAATGCCGCCCAAAATTCCGCCCCAACAGGTCAGGGAGGGTCCTTGGCACGCTTTAAGATCGTAAATGACTATTTATATGCCGTGGACAGTCATAATATTAATGTATTCAACATTGAAGATCTGGAAAACCCCAAGGATCTGGATGACGTCTATGCCGGTTTTGATATTGAAACCATTTTTAACAGGGGAGATCAATTGTTTTTAGGCAGTATGCGCGGTATGTATATCTATGACATCTCATCTCCGGCCACGCCTAGCTTGATTTCCGAATTTGAACACGGTACGGCCTGTGATCCTGTGGTAGTTGATGGTGATTATGCCTATGTAACCTTAAGGGGCGGTAATATGTGCGGTGCTACGGAGAGTGGCCTCTTTATCGTAGATATTTCGGATATCACCAACCCTCAATTGGTAAAGACCTATCCCATGGACGGTCCTTATGGCCTGGGAGTAAAGGATGAAAAACTATTTGTGTGCGATGGGGCTTCAGGACTTAAAGTTTATGATAAGACCAATGTTCAGAATTTGGTACAACTTAACCATTTTAAGGATATAGATACCTTTGATGTTATTCCCATGGAGGATAATTTATTGATGATCGGGGAAGAAGTTCTTTATCAATATGAATATCTGGGGAATAAAATCAAGCTTATCAGCACATTTAAACTTAATTAATTCTTTCGAAATACATTAAAACACCCCTTAAAATAGGGGTGTTTTTTTATGGTGGCACAAATGAAAATCCATTAAATAAAAAAATTGATATACTTTTGTGTCACCAAAAACTAGTTAATGGCAAAGAATTTAGTAATCGTAGAGTCTCCGGCTAAAGCAAAAACAATTGAAAAATTTTTAGGAAAGGATTATAAGGTAGAGTCCAGTTTTGGACATATTGCCGATTTGCCTTCCAAAGAATTGGGAGTGGATGTGGATAATAATTTTGCTCCTAAATATATTGTTGACAAGGATAAAAAGGCCCTTGTTAAAAAGCTTAAGGATTTGGCGGACAAAGCGGATACCATATGGCTGGCCAGTGATGAGGACCGTGAAGGGGAGGCAATTTCCTGGCACTTGGCAGAGGAGTTGAAATTGGACAAGGATAAAACGAAGCGGATAGTTTTTAACTCCATTACCAAATCGGCCATTCAGAAGGCCATTGAAAATCCCAGGGAAATTAATTACGATTTGGTGAACGCCCAACAGGCAAGGCGGGTTCTGGATAGATTGGTGGGATACGAACTTTCTCCGGTCTTGTGGAAAAAAATTAAGCCGGGATTATCTGCAGGTAGGGTTCAATCCGTTGCGGTGAGATTAATTGTAGAAAGGGAACGGGAAATAGAAGCTTTTAATCCTGAAGCAGCTTTTAGGATATCGGCCGAGTTTAAAACTAACGAGGGAAGTATTTTTACGGCCAAGTTAAATAAGACCTATGCCAGCCAGAAAGAGGCGGAAGCTTTCCTAAAGGAAAATATTGGAGCAAATTTTTCGGTTGCCAATCTGGATAAGAAACCGGCCAAAAAATCGCCCGCAGCACCATTTACAACTTCTACACTGCAGCAGGAAGCTTCAAGGAAATTATATTTTTCGGTATCAAGGACAATGCAGGTGGCACAGCGCCTGTACGAGGCAGGGTTAATAACCTATATGAGAACGGATAGCGTTAACCTATCCCAGGATGCTATAGATGCCGCAAAGGATGCCATTATAAGTAATTATGGTAAGGAATACAGTAAGGTCAGGAATTTTACAGGGAAATCCAAAGGAGCCCAGGAGGCTCATGAGGCTATCCGCCCTACGGAGATGACCAATCAGTCCCCTTCTTTGGAAAGGGATCAGTCCAAATTATACGAGCTTATATGGAAGCGTACCTTGGCCTCACAAATGAGTGATGCAGAATTGGAGCGTACCAATGTTAAAATAAAGGCCAATACCCATAAGGAAGAATTTTCTGCCAACGGAGAGGTAATTAAATTCGATGGGTTCCTGAAGGTCTATTTGGAAGGTACCGATGAGGAGGATATAAGTGAAGAGCAGGAAGGAATGCTTCCGGCAATGAAAGAAGGTGAAAAACTCCTTAATAATTATATAACAGCAACAGAGCGTTTTTCCAGGGCACCCTATAGATTTACAGAAGCTTCTTTGGTTAAAAAACTGGAAGAGCTTGGAATAGGAAGACCTTCTACCTATGCGCCTACAATTTCCACTATTCAAAATAGGGGCTATGTAGAAAAGGGAACCATAGAGGGCACGGAAAGAAATTATGTACAGCTGCTGCTGAAATCCGATAAGCTTACTACTAAAGATCTAAAGGAAAATGTAGGTTCCGACAAAGGGAAAATGGTGCCTACGGATATAGGAATAATAGTAACCGACTTTTTGGTAGGACATTTCGAAACAATTTTGGATTATCATTTCACCGCCAAAGTGGAAGAGGATTTTGATGAGATTGCTTCAGGTAATGAGGATTGGCAAAAAGTATTGAAGAATTTTTATGGGGATTTTCATCCCAAGGTCTTGGATGTTGAGGAAAATGCGGATAGGGCAAGTGGTGAACGCGTTTTGGGTACTGACCCAAAAACTGGAAGACAGGTTTCGGTTAGATTGGGCCGTTTTGGGCCTATGGTGCAGGTAGGTACCGTAGATGACGAGGAAAAACCATTGTTTGCCAGTCTTTTGCCAGACCAGTCCTTAAATACCATCAGCTACGAAGAAGCTATGGACTTGTTTAAATTGCCAAGAAAGCTCGGGGTTTATGAAGGGGAAGATGTAGAGGCCAATGTAGGTCGCTTTGGTCCTTATATAAGGTTTGGTAAAAAGTTTGTTTCACTGGGCAAGGATGAAAATGCTATGGAGATAGACATGGATAGGGCCGTAGAACTTATCAAAGAAAAACAAAAAGCCGATGCCCCTATTGCAATTTATGAGGATAAGGACGTTACCAAAGGGGTAGGAAGATTTGGTCCATTTATTAAATGGGACGGAATGTTTATTAATGTTAGTAAGAAATATGATTTTGATAGTCTTTCAAAACAGGATATTGAAGAGATTATAGAGGCCAAAAAACAAAAAGAGATCGATAAATTGATCCAAGAATGGCCAGAAGAAGGTATCCGAATTGAAAAAGCGAGATGGGGAAGACATACCATTATTAAGGGTAAGATTAAGGTGGAAGTTTCCAAAGATGTGGATGCTACCAAGATTTCCCTTAAGGATGCGCAGGAATTAATTGAGAAAAAGACACCTAAGAAAAAAACAAAAGCAAAAGCAAAACCTAAGGCTAAAAAATAATATGGCATTCGATTTTTTAGTACCCGTAAGTGACAGGGTATTGGCCCACTGCGAATTACTTCCGGCCCAAGCATTGGGGAAACACATTTACATGCACACTGCGCGGCATGGTCTGCCCGTGCTGGCAAATGTAAGTGTAGCTATACTAGGGGTCAATGAATCCAGAAATGCTTTTGAGAAAAAACCGGAGCGCCTGGATATTTCCGAAATTAGACTTCAGTTGTATAATTTGATGATGGGGAACTGGAATTCCTCCATCATAGATTTGGGCGATATAGAGGAAGGTGATACCGTAGAGGATACCTATTTCGTGGTCAAGGAAATTGTTGCCGGGCTGCTGGAAGAAAATATTATTCCCATTGTCATTGGCGCAACCCAAGATCTGACCTACCCTACATATAGGGCTTTTGACGGTCTTAAGAATATGGTTAATCTAGTGTCCATAGACAGTAGGTTCGACTTTGGGATGGACGAAGAGCTTATTTCTTCCCATTCCTATATGAGTAAAATAATTACCGACAAGCCCAACAATCTTTTTAACTTCTCGAATATTGGTTATCAAAGTTATTTTAATTCCCAGGAAGAAATGGACCTTATGGAGCGTCTTTTTTTTGATTCCTATAGGTTGGGGGAATTAATTTCCAATATAACCCTGGCGGAGCCCGTGCTTAGAAATGCCCATGTGGTAAGTTTGGATGCGCGTGCTATACGTGCTGCAGATATGGGGTATTCCAGAAACTTTTCTCCCAACGGTTTTAACGGAAGGGAAATTTGTGCCATTTCAAGATATGCCGGAATTAGCGACAACGTATCCGTTTTTGGGATTTACGAATGCGAAAATAGCAATCAATCCTTTCAACTTGTTGCCCAAATAATATGGTATTTTATAGAGGGCCTAAACTTTAGGATTCAAGAGTCCCCCAATAGTAATAGTAACGACTTCACCAAGTATACCGTACCTACCGAGGACGAATCCCTCGTCTTTTATAAAAGCCATCTCAGCGAAAGATGGTGGGTAGAGGTACCTTCAATTTTAACTTCACATACTAAAACAAATTCACCCGCGTTATTACCATGCACTGAATTGGATTATCTGGATGCATGTAATCAAAATATTCCTGAGCGGTGGTTTAAAGCCTACAAAAAAGGGTTTAATTGAAATAATAAATTAGGGTATAAAAACAATATTTATACAATAAATTATTTAAAAATAAGTTTTAGAGAATAATACTTGTGTTTGCATTTATAATCATAATCGAAATTTAACCTAACGTATGAAGAAGCTATTGTTGTCATCTATAGCATTTGTTTTTTTACTCTCAAGTTGTGGGTCCAAAACAAAAGGAGAGCTGGTCGGAGCTCAAGGAAAAAAGTGGTATCCTGAAAAACCCTATGGTATGGAATTGATTCCAAGAGGAGCATTCATCATGGGTAAGAGTGAGGAAGATCAGGCTAAGGTACTAAACGCCCCGACAAAGACTGTAACTGTTCGATCTTTCTACATGGATGATACGGAAATCACGAATAGTGAATATCGTCAATTTGTAGAATGGGTAAAAGACTCCATTGCAAGAACCCGTTTGGCTATCTTGGCCGATGAGTTGGGATTGGGACCAGAAGATGGAGGTATAGGGGACTACGCCTTCAAGGATGCCGATACCACAAAATTGTCTGCCTACGATAAGTACATGCTGAACAATTATGCCGGTATGGGAGAAACAGGCTACGAAGGCAGGGCATTGGATAGAAAACAAAACCTAACCTGGGATACATCCAAATATCCGGATGAGTATTATGCCGAGGTAATGGACTCCCTGTATATTTCCCAGGAGGAATCCTATAATGGCCAACGCCATATAGATGTTACCAAATTGAAATACAAATACACCTGGATGGATATAGAAGCAGCAGCTCGTGCCAAAAAGGGAAGTAGAAAGGATTTTATAAAACAAGAGGAATTGGAAATATAT
The DNA here is from genome assembly GCF_018860365.1 of Arenibacter algicola. Taxonomy (GTDB): domain Bacteria; phylum Bacteroidota; class Bacteroidia; order Flavobacteriales; family Flavobacteriaceae; genus Arenibacter; species Arenibacter algicola_B. Next base: position 29,186 of record NZ_JAHKPO010000024.1, on the reverse strand, counting down.
CCCGATACTACGGTATGGATAAAAGATTTCTCCTACTCCTATAATGAGCCAATGCACAACGATTACTTCTGGCATGACGCCTATAGTGATTATCCAGTAGTGGGTGTTTCTTGGCAACAGGCCCAGGCTTTTTGTAACTGGAGAACTAAATTTAAGAACGACGATCAAAAAAGTAGGGGCAAGCAATTTGTCAACCGCTTTAGACTACCGACCGAAGCGGAATGGGAATATGCTGCAAGAGGAGGTATAGAAGGAGGAACATACCCATGGGGTGGACCTTATGTGATCAGTGATACTGGTTGTTTTATGGCCAACTTTAAGCCACAACGAGGAGATTATGCAGCGGATCAAGCCCTGTATACGGTAGAGGCAAAAGCTTACGAGCCCAATGATTATAACCTTTATAATATGGCAGGTAATGTTTCCGAATGGACCAACAGTAGTTATGACCCAAATTCCTATGAATATGTGTCCACTATGAACCCAAATGCGGAATCTACACAAAATGCAAGAAAAGTTATAAGAGGTGGATCTTGGAAAGATGTTGCTTATTTCCTACAGGTAAGCACCAGGGATTACGAATACCAGGATTCGGCACGTAGTTATATCGGTTTTAGAACCGTACAGGATTACATGGGAGAGGAAGACTCTACCAATTAGAATATAAAATAAAGAAGACCTTTATATTGAATCAAACGTTAAACCAAATACTTATTATTAACATTACTTAATTAAATTTAAAATTATGGCACAGTCAAAATCAACTAAGAAATTATTTAACATGGCCTACGGCCTTGGTGCATCTGTAGTAATTATAGGAGCATTATTTAAGATCCTTCACTGGCAATTTGGCCCACTTACGGGAGGATTATTATTGGCAATCGGACTTATTACCGAAGCATTAATTTTTGCCATCAGTGCATTTGAGCCAGTAGATGACGAATACGATTGGTCATTGGTATACCCGGAATTAAACGGAGGTGCTGCCTCAGGGAAATCAAATTCCAATGCTGAAATGAAGGAGGCTGAAGCTTCTTTATCCAAAAAATTGGATGATTTGTTAAAAGAAGCCGGTGTAGATGCCAACCTTATGGAAAGTCTTGGATCTAGCATTAGAAACTTTGAAGGTGCTGCCAAAGGTATAGCCCCTACTGTTGATGCTATGGAATCTACTAAAAAGTATTCTGATGAAATGGTACAAGCTGCCGCTCAAATGGAATCTTTGAACAGTCTTTACAAAGTACAATTGGAAAGCGCAAGCAGACAAGCATCTATCAACGAGGAAGTGGTGCAGAATTCAAGTGCCCTTAAAGAGCAAATGGAATCTTTGGCAACCAACCTTTCTTCTTTGAACGGAGTTTACGGTGGTATGTTATCTGCAATGAATAGAAACTAATTAGTTACAATTCAATAACCAAACCCAAATCAATTAATAATTAAAACTAATTAGAAAAATGGCAGGAGGAAAAGCAACACCACGTCAGAAGATGATCAACCTAATGTACTTGATCTTCATCGCGATGTTGGCCCTAAATATGGGAAAAGAAGTTCTATCGGCTTTCGGTCTTATGAACGAAAAGTTAGAAGCTTCTAACATAAAAACCACGGAAAACAATACTGCTTTCCTAAGTGGTCTTGAAACCAAAGCATCTGAAAATGCTGAGAAATTTGGCCCTCTTTTGGAGGACGCCAAGAAAATAAAGGAATTGTCCGCAGAGTATTACCTATACTTGGAAAACTTGAAAAAGGAGATGATGGCCGATGTTGAGGATCCAAAAGATTATCAAGTAATGGACAAGACCGATTATTTAGATCAACGTTTTTTTCAAGGAGACCAACTTGGAGCAGATGGTAAAGAGTTCTTGGATCGCTTGGTGAACTATCGTTCCCAGATTGCTGCAGTAATGCCTAAAGAATTGGAGTCTGTAAAGTCTTCCGTAAATTCTAGGTTCGAAACTGGAGATGAGAACGGTAAGGTTACAAAAAGGGATGGTTCCAAGCAAGATTGGTTGAACTATAACTTTGAAGGTTATCCTTTGGTTGCATCATTGACCAAGATCACTTCTCTTCAGGCAGATATTAAAGCCACAGAAGAAGATGCCCTAAAAGCAATGCTTCAAGGACAATTGAGCAGTGAGGTTTCCATGACCAATTATACCACTTTGTTGGAGCAAGAAAAATCTGCCTTTTATGCAGGTGAAAAATTTGCAGGAAATATTGTATTGGGTCGTAAAGATGCCACTACAAAACCTAATGAAGTTAACTTGACCCTAGATGGTAGAAAGTTAAATGAAGGTTCCGATTATGTAATCGAGGACGGTAAGGTAAGGTTAACCGTAAGTGCTGGAAGTGCTGGTGATCATAAGATTGAAGGTAACTTGGTGTTTATGCAGGATGGAGAGCGTACAGAAGTGCCAGTATCCTCTACATTTGCCACTATTACCAAACCAAATGCCGCTGTAATTTCAGCTGATAAGATGAATGTTGTTTATCGTGGTGTTTCAAACCCTATAACCATATCCATACCTGGTATACCTGATAACAACGTAACTGCATCTGCTCCAGGACTTAGTAAGCAGAGTGGAAGTAAATACGCTATGAATCCTGGTACAGGAAGAACCGTTTCTATAACTGCTTCAGGTAAATTACCTGATGGACAAATGATTAAAACTTCATCTGAGTTTAGGATTAAGGATATTCCAAGACCTTCAGGATCCGTAAGAGGAGAATCCGGAAGCGCTAAAATGGGTAAAAACAACCTAGAGATCTCTACTATTGGAGCTTTATTGGAAGACTTTGATTTTGATCTTAACCTTGCGGTTAGTGGATTCAAATTTAAAGTTCCAGGACAGCCAACTGTAGATGTAAACGGTAACAAATTGGATGCTAGAGCCAAGTCTGCCCTTAAAAGAGCAAGCCGTGGCGATGCCGTTCAGATATTCGATATCGAGGCTTACATTACAAATAACAAAGGCTATAAGCTTAAAAAGGTATCTCCTGTTGTTGTGGAGATAACAAACTAGTAAAAATGTTGTGAAATGGCCATGGCAAATGAAGAATGTTTACCATGGCTAATTCACCAGTCAAACTTTGGTAGGACTGAAGATTAAAAACAATAAATTTAAACAGATGAATTGGAAAAATGTTTTATTAATTGGAGTAGTGGTCCTGTTACCATTGTCTATTTCCGCCCAGGCAAATATTCTAAATGCCAAATTACCGGAAGAGATAGGGAAGAAGACAGAAGCGCAAATTGCTAAGGATAACGACGCTCCTTTACCTTACGCCTATGTGGACGACAGGGATATTCTCTGGTCCAAAACCGTTTGGGAGGTAATCGACTTGGACGAGCGTGTAAACTTTCCACTGTATTATCCTTTGGACACCATTGATATAGGTCCGGACAGAAGGTCCTTGTACGATGTGTTGATCAAAAATATCAAAAACGGAAAATTGCAAGATGTTTATGTAGATTCCTATTTTACAGAAAAAAGAAAGTTCAGCGATTTGGCTGCAACTTTGCAAAAAGTGGATACTACAGACTACGGTTACGAGCAGTATAATGCGGGAGAGCCTATTTCTCCTGAATATATCAATCGTAGGAACCTTACTGCTGCCGATTTGGAAGAGTACCTTATTAAAGGAATCTGGTATTTCGACAAAAGATTGGGTGAATTAAAATACCGATTGTTGGGTATTGCACCTGTAGCTCCGGATGTTAACTTTATAGATGATGAGTCTATGGATTTGGCCGAGGCAAAAGTTCCATTGTTCTGGGTATGGTATCCTAGTGCAAGACAAATATTACATGAGGCCAAAGTGTTTAACCAACGGAATTCCGCGCAGCCTATTTCTTTTGATATGTTGCTGAATGCAAGAAGATTCAATGCAACGATCTATAAAGAAGATAACGTGCATGGAGACCGTGAGGTTAAGGACTATATTGCTGATAATGCCTTGTTCCAATTATTGGAATCCAAACGAATTAAGGAGGTTATCCGAGATAGGGAACAAGATATGTGGGCCTACTAGCCTTAATAATATTCCAATTCACATATAAAGCTAAGCGCCACATCCTAAGATGTGGCGCTTCTTTTTTGTTTTGTTTTGTTTTGTTTTGAGGAGGATTTTGAATTTTTGACTAGATATTAAAATGTGCTTTTTTTGCGGATTATGATTATTATTTCAATTTGATGAAGATTTGGATTTCCTTCTCTACTTTTGCAAAATGGTAGATTATCTAATTGTGGGTCTGGGTTTGGCCGGTATTTCCTTTTGTGAAGTATTGGAGAAAAATAAAAAATCGTTTAAAGTTATCAGTGATGATTCCCAAACTTCTTCCGTGGTAGCAGGGGGGCTATATAATCCGGTTACCCTTAAACGTTTTACATTAGCCTGGAATGCCAAAGAACAGTTAGATCTGGCCATACCTTTCTATTCAGAATTGGAAAAGAAATTAGAGATCCAATTGGATTACAAGATTCCGATCCTAAGGCGTTTTGCCAGTATAAATGAACAGAACCTTTGGTTTGAGGCTTCGGACAAACCTAATTTAGGCCATTTTGTGGCCCCAAAAATACTTTCCAACCATAATCCCAACATTGAAGCGCCATATGGCTATGGGGAAGTATTGCATACTGGTAGGATAGATACTGCTGTTTTATTAAGGCACTACGGGCAGTATCTGGGGAATAAAAATTTATTGCTTAGGGAAACCTTTGATTTTGAAGCCCTAGAGTTACAAGGTGGATCTGTGGAATACCGTGGTTCAAAGGCTAAGAACATAGTTTTTGCAACAGGGTTTGGGATAAAAAATAATCCATATTTCAATTATTTGCCGCTCAATGGTACCAAAGGTGAATTGTTGACCATTAAGGCACCGGCTTTAAAAGAGGAGCGGGTTATAAAATCCTCTGTTTTCATTATTCCCTTGGGCAAGGATCTGTATAGGGTAGGAGCTACTTATAAATGGAAAGATAAAAGCAATACTCCCACTGAAGAATGCAAACAGGAGCTTTTGCAAAAGTTGGACACCTTCCTAAAATGTCCATATGAAGTTGTTGACCATGTAGCTGGAATAAGGCCAACGGTAAGTGATAGGAAACCTCTTGTAGGCAGGCATCCGGAACATGAAAACATGTATTTGCTCAATGGTTTAGGTTCCCGTGGGGTCATGATTGCACCAATGGCGTCCAGGCATCTCTATGCTCTAATTGAAAATAAAGAGGCTATGGTGCCCGAAATGGACCTATCCCGTTTTACCAAGAAGCATTTTAGGAACTGACCTTGGTGTTGGCCTTTGGGTCGTATTTTATAAAAAAATTGATCCATATGTTTCTTGAAACCCTAATAATAAAAGGCATAAATACGATCATTGTAACAATGATGGCAATAAAGGTGTTTATCAAGGTGGCGTTGAAAAATAAAAAGGAAATCACGAAAGCCGCTACGGCAAAGGCAACACCTACACCATAACTAACATACATGGCCCCGTAGAAAAAAGAGGGTTCTATTTTATATTTGGTACCACAATGCGAGCAACGCTCGTTCATTTTGAAGATATTGCCCAAATGGTATGGGTTTTTGTCCTGATACATACTCTCTTCATGACATTTAGGACAAGTTCCTGTTAAAATGCTGTAGAGTTTGTTTCCTTTTTTTAACATTTGCAAAAAGTTTCTACAAAATTACATTTTTGTAGCATTAATCAGTGTAACATTAGTCACCAAATATGCTTAATATCCACAATCTCTCCGTTTCTTTTGGAGGAGAATATCTGTTTGAAGAAATATCTTTCCGTTTAAATTCCGGGGATCGAGTTGGTCTAATAGGAAAAAATGGGGCGGGTAAATCTACGCTTTTGAAAATTTTATCCAAGGATATGCCCATAGATTCTGGAACTATAGCCTCTGATAAAGATATTAAAATGGGATTCTTACGGCAGGATATCGATTTTGATCTTGGAAGGACGGTTCAGGAAGAGGCCCATCAGGCCTTTGAGGAGATAAAGGCTTTGGAGCTTAGGTTGGACGAAATTAACCATCAGCTGGCCGAACGTACGGACTATGAAAGTGAGGCCTATAATCAGTTAATTATAGACTTGAACGATGTAACCCACCACTATGAGATATTGGGAGGTTACAATTATCAGGGCGAAACGGAAAAGGTATTGTTGGGCCTTGGTTTCAAACGTGAAGATTTTGATCGTAAAACGGAAACCTTTTCCGGAGGTTGGCGCATGCGGATAGAATTGGCCAAGCTTTTATTACAGAGTAATGACGTGCTTTTATTGGATGAGCCAACAAACCACTTGGATATAGAATCAATAATTTGGTTGGAGAATTTCCTGAAGAATTATGCGGGGGGTGTAATGATAGTCTCTCACGATAAGATGTTTTTGGATAATGTTACCAATAGGACCATTGAAATTTCCTTGGGAAGAATATATGATTACAATAAGCCCTATTCCAAATACTTGGTTCTGCGGAACGAAATAAAGCAACAGCAATTAAATGCCCAGAAGAATCAAGAGAAGGAAATACAGCAGGCAGAAAGATTGATTGAAAAGTTCAGGGCCAAATCCACAAAGGCTTCCATGGCGCAGTCATTGATCAAGAAGCTCGATAAAATGGAGCGGATAGAGGTTGATGAGGATGACAATAGTGTAATGAACTTGAGATTTCAAATTTCCGTTACCCCTGGTAAAGTTGTAACGGAAATAGAAGGCTTGTCCAAGAGCTATGGGGATAACCATGTATTAAAGAAAATAGACCTGTTGATAGAGCGTGACTCCAAGACCGCCTTTGTTGGACAAAATGGCCAAGGGAAATCCACTCTGGCAAAAATAATGGTGGGAGATTTGGACCATAAGGGGTATCTAAAATTAGGGCATAATGTTCAAATTGGCTATTTCGCACAAAATCAGGCAGAATATTTGGATGGGGAAAAGACTATTTTGGATACCATGATAGATGCGGCAAATGAAAAGAACAGAAGTAAAGTAAGGGATATATTGGGGTCTTTTTTATTTAGGGGCGATGAGGTGGAGAAATATGTAAAAGTACTATCTGGAGGTGAGCGGAACAGATTGGCCCTGGCAAAAATGCTACTACAGCCTTTTAATGTGTTGGTTATGGATGAGCCGACAAACCATTTGGACATTAAATCCAAGAATGTCCTAAAGCAGGCCCTTCAGAATTTTGATGGAACCTTGATATTAGTGAGTCACGATCGGGATTTTTTACAGGGACTTACCAACAAGGTTTATGAATTTAAAGATGGTAGTATTAAGGAATATCTTGGGGATATCGATTTCTATTTGGAACAGAGAAAAGTTGAGGATTTCCGGGCAATAGAAAAGAAACAAACAGTAGTCCAAAAGAAAGAAAAATCCCAGGAGAAACACATCGATTTCGAAGATCAAAAAAAGATAAAATCCCTAAAAAATAGGTTAAGTTCAACGGAAAGTGATATTGCCCGTTTAGAAAAGGAGATAGCGGGAATTGATCATGACCTACTCATGAATTACGACGCAACAATTGCAAAGGCCAATTTTTTCGACACTTATCAGAAGAAAAAAAAGAACCTGGAAAACCTAATGAAAACGTGGGAAAATATCACTTTGGAACTTGAAGAATTCTCTTTGTAGGAAAAAAAACTAGGAGGACAAATTTCTTTCACCACAACTTTTTGCACTTTCACAACAAATATGGGCCTTTCGGGCTTATTTCATCGAATATTTTTGCTGTTTAACGAACAATAATCTTATTTTGTAGGACAATTCTTATTCGTTATTTAGGATAAAAGTGAAATATATGAAAAAAAGCATACTTATGCTATTTGTGGTTTTAATTGGGCAATTTTTGTCAGGGCAGGTTACCGATCTGGAAAAAAATGTACTTATAGACCTCTATAACAGTGCAAAGGGTGATACCTGGACTAAAAGTTGGGATCTAAATGCCCCGGTTTCTACCTGGGAGGGTGTAACCCTGGAGAACAATAAGGTGGTTTCCATTAATTTAATGAATAACAACCTTAGGGGGAGCATACCAAATTCAATAGGGGACCTAAAGAATTTAAAAGTATTGAACCTTGCCTTGAATAATATTGGTGGGAGTATCCCAGAAAGTATAACGGAATTAAAAAAATTGGTTGTACTAAGGTTGGGTAAAAATAAGATAACAGGGATGATTCCTAAAAATATTGGAAGCCTTGAAAGGCTTCTTGTGTTGGATCTATTTTATAACCACCTTTCTGGAGAATTGCCTCTAAGCATGGGTGAGATCAAAAGTTTAAGGGTAATCTTACTTTCCCATAACGGATTAAGTGGTTCTATTCCTTTAACCTTTGGAAATTTAAAAGATTTAGAGCGTTTGGAGTTGGGCGATAATAATTTTAGTGGGGTAGTGCCGGATAGTCTGGAAAACCTGACCAAGCTTAAAATGCTTGTTTTGGCGGAAAACCGATTCAGGGGAGAATTTCCGGAGGATATCTTGAGCCTTCCTAATCTAAAATTGGTACAACTTCAAAATAATAGATTTGGCGAAAATGATTTCAGTAACGATGCTGGTAAAAATAAGTTTGCCCTTTTTGATTTTGATGGAAGTAATCACAGAAACTTTGATCTTAATAAAATAAATAGTGATAAGGACGTTAGAACGGCCGATACCAGATTTGAAGATAGTTTTAATTAAAAGAATATGTATATGATACAACAAAAATTACATAGAGCTTACGTTTTTGGGGTGATTGTATTTTGTTTGGTATTTACCACGGCGGTGAATGCCATGGTTCCAAAGAGCGAAAAAAACGTACTATTGGAACTTTACAAAAGTACCCAAGGCCAAAAATGGAATACTACATGGGATGTTAATGCCCCTGTTGATACTTGGTTTGGGGTTACGGTCCAAAACGGGCATGTGGTGGAAATAAACCTTTTTAGGAATAACCTTGTAGGTAGCCTACCGGAAAGTATAGGGGATTTGAAACACTTGGTGAATCTAAACCTTGCTTTCAATGTCATAAGTGGGGAAATTCCGAAAAGTATGGCCCAGTTAAGTAAATTGGAGGTGTTGAAACTGGAGATGAATAGGTTGGAAGGCGAAATACCTTCAGAAATAGGGGATATGAAATCGTTGGTAAAACTTTCTGCTTTTAATAACTTCCTAAGTGGAAGAATACCCGAAAGTCTTGGGAACATTCAAACCCTAAAAGAACTTAATTTATCCAGCAATAATCTTACGGGGCGTATACCAAATTCATTGGGAGAGCTTTCTAAATTAGAGAGTTTGGGACTTTTTGAAAATAAATTGTTCGGTTCTATTCCTGGAGAATTGGGGAAATTGGGTGAATTAAAGGAGTTGGTGCTGGCGAACAATGAACTTGGTGGGGAAATTCCCAAGGAGTTTGGACAATTGTCAAGCCTAAAAGTCCTTCAAATTCAGAATAACAATATTTTCTCTTTTGATAATATGGAAAGCATGAATTCTGGTCAATTCCTTGTCTTTGATTATGATAAGGTAGAAGTAGAAAAAGAAAATAAGTATAAGGATTTTGATGTCATTAAAACAAGAATGGCAGATACGAAGTTTGAGGATGAAATGGAGGAATAGTAATTACTTAAAAATAAAGTGGTTTGGTTAGAAGGAATACAATTTGTATTCCTTTTTTTTTGATTATCATCGTATTTAGGAACTTTAAGATACATTTAACAAGAATCCCTTAAACTAATAGATAGTTTTGCAGTCAAACCAACTTATAGACCCTTTATGAACTCTAGAAAAATTGCATTATCTATTATTGGGGGTCTCCTAATAATAGGCTCCTTTTTTGGTGCAAAATATATTATCAATAGTAAGACCACTCCAAAACCACGACCAGAAAAAGTAGTAAAGACAGTTGTTGTAGAAAAGGTCAAGAATGGTAATGTGCCAATTATTGTTCCTGCAAACGGAAATCTTGTGGCCAAAAGAAGGGTGGAGCTATACGCGGAGGTCCAAGGTGTTTTTAAAGCTGGAAACAAATTATTTAAACCCGGACAGGAATATAGGGCAGGCGAAATACTAATAAGAATAGATGCTGCCGAATATTATGCCAACGTTCAATCTTCCAAAAGTAATTTATACAATTTAATCACTTCCATAATGCCGGACCTTCGGTTGGACTATCCGGAGGTGTTTGATAAATGGCAAACATTTCTGGCCAATTTTGATATAAACAAAAATATTCCTCCCCTTCCTGAAATGTCTACGGACAAGGAAAAATATTTTATTTCCGGGCGAGGAATTTTGACCAATTACTACACCATAAAAAATTTAGAGCAAAGATTGGCCAAATACACTATAGCGGCACCTTTTAATGGGGTCTTGACCGAAGCATTGGTCACAGAGGGTACCTTGGTCAGGTCTGGTCAAAAATTGGGCGAATTTATCAATACCAACGATTATGAACTGGAGGTTGCCATTAGCAAAACCTACAGCGATCTACTGAATGTTGGCGAGGTGGTGGAACTAAAAAGTATAGATAGAAACAAAACCTACCAAGGGAAAGTTACAAGGATAAATGGCCGTGTAGATTTGGCTTCCCAGACCATTACTGCCTTTATAGAGGTAAAGGATCCGGACCTTAGGGAGGGGATGTACCTTGAGGCCCATCTTAAAGCCAAGGAAGAGCCAAATGCTATTGAGATAAATAGGAGTTTATTGCTGGAAACCGAAGAAATATTTGTGGTCAGGGACTCTGTATTGGATTTAATACCGGTGAAGCCGGTTTATTTTTCGGATAACAGGGTGGTTTTAAAGGATGTGCCAGACGGAATAACAATTCTATCAAAACCGGTTATGGGAGCCTATGCTGGAATGTTGGTAAAAGTATTTAATGACCAAGTAACCAACAACCAGGAATAATGAGGAATATTATAGCCTATTTTATAAAGTACCACGTGGCCGTAAATGTCATAATTGTGGCTTTCCTTATTTTTGGTATCGTAGGGGCCTTATCATTAAAATCCTCGTATTTTCCACTAACCGACTCTAAAAACATTACTATAAATGTTACCTATCCAGGTGCTTCCCCCCAAGAAGTGGAGGAGGGCATTGTACTTAAGATAGAGGATAACCTAAAAGGTTTGGAGGGTGTGGACCGGGTTACTTCCACTTCAAGGGAAAACAGCGGTATTATAAATGTGGAGATAGAGAAGGGCAGGGATATAGACTTTATGCTCTTGGAAGTTAAAAATGCCGTAGACAGGGTGCCTTCGTTCCCAACGGGTATGGAGCCTTTGGTGGTCTCCAAGTTGGAGGCGGTACGGCAAACCATTAGTTTTGCTATTAGTGGTGAAAATATAAGTTTGTCTGCTTTGAAGCAGATAGGCAGGCAGGTGGAGAACGATATCAGGGCTATGGAGGGCATCTCCCAGATCAGTATTACCGGATATCCTGCCGAAGAAATAGAGATTGCCGTGAACGAGAATAGCCTTTTGGCTTATAATGTGTCATTTGAGGAGGTAGCCCAAGCCGTTTCTAATGCCAATATTTTGGTTACCGGGGGTAATATTAAGACTAGCGCTGAGGAATTTCTAATCAGGGCCAACAATAGGTCGTATTATGGAAATGAATTATCAAATGTAATCGTTAGGGCAAATGCTTCCGGGCAAACGGTACGGCTAAAGGATGTGGCAGTTATTAGGGATAGGTTTTCAGAAACGCCCAATGCTACTTATTTTAATGGAAATCTAGCCGTAAATATAGCCATTACAAGTACCAATACCGAAGATTTAATAACATCATCCGAAAAGGTAAAGGAATATATAGAAGAGTATAATCAAAAGCATAACAACGTAAAGTTGAGTGTGGTCAGCGATCAGTCCGTAACACTCACGCAACGCACGCAATTGTTGACAGAAAATGCCATTATGGGGATGATTTTGGTACTCATCTTCCTTTCACTGTTTCTTAATACCAGATTGGCGTTCTGGGTGGCCTTCGGCTTACCTGTTGCATTTTTGGGAATGTTTGTGTTTGCAGGATTCTTTGACGTAACCATAAACGTATTGTCCCTTTTTGGAATGATTATCGTAATCGGTATTTTGGTGGATGATGGTATTGTAATAGCCGAAAATATTTATCAGAACTACGAAAAGGGTAAGCCCCCCATACAAGCAGCGGTAGATGGTGTTATGGAGGTACTGCCTCCTATTATTTCGGCCATCATCACTACGATATTGGCATTTTCCATATTCCTATTTTTGGATAGTAGGATAGGGGAATTTTTTGGGGAAGTTTCGGTAATTGTAATTTTAACCTTGGTGGTGTCCTTGATCGAGGCCTTAATTATCTTACCAGCGCATTTGGCCCATTCCAAAGCCCTTCAGCCATTGGACAACAAACCTAAAACGGGAATAGCCAAGTTGTTTGCGAAATTAAGGGTCATCAATGAATGGGGCGATAGCTTTATGGTATGGATGCGCGATAAATTATATGGGCCGGTTCTGCGCTTTTCGCTCCGCTATAAAATTCTGATGTTTTCTATATTCGTAATGTTATTGTTTTTGAGTTTCGGTTCCATAGGGGGCGGAATTATCAGAACTGCGTTTTTTCCACGGGTGGCAAGTGACCGGGTGTCCGTAGACTTGCTAATGCCTAATGGGACACATGAAAGGGTAACCGATTCCATTATTAGTTTAATTGAGGAAAAGGCCAAAATTGTGGACCAGGAGCTAACGGAAAAGTACTTAAAGGGGACTGGTAAAAAGCTTTTTGAAAACATGATAAGGAAAGTGGGACCTGGTTCCTCCACGGCCTCGCTGGATATTAACCTCTTACCTGGGGAAGAAAGACCAGACGCAATACGGTCGGATTTGATTACCAATAGATTGCAGGAATTGGTAGGTCCGGTTATTGGGGTTGAAAGTCTGATCTATGGTTCGGGTGGCAATTTTGGGGGTAGCCCCGTTTCGGTTTCCCTATTGGGTAATAATATAGTGGAATTAAAAGAAGCAAAAAAAGAGCTTAAGGCCATTTTGCAGAATAATGCCCTTTTAAAGGATGTCGCGGACAATGATCCGGCGGGAATAAAGGAAATAAGATTGGAGCTGAAGGAGAATGCCTATTTAATGGGATTGGACTTAAGAAGTGTTATGAATCAGGTGCGGGCCGGATTTTTTGGGGCCCAGGCTCAGCGCTTTCAACGTGGGCAGGATGAAATTAGGGTGTGGGTGCGTTACGACCGCTCTGACCGATCGTCTATCAACGATTTGGACGATATGAGGATCAGCACTCCCAGTGGGAGTAAGGTTCCGTTAAAGGAAATTGCAAGTTACGTAATAGTACGGGGGGATGTTGCCATTAACCATTTGGAAGGTCAGCGCGAAATTCAGGTTTCGGCAGATATTAAGGATGATAAGACCACTAGTGCTACCGATATTATGAACGAAATAAGGACGGTTATAATGCCGGATATCCATTCTAGATATCCCACGGTAACTGCATCCTATGAAGGTCAGAACAGGGAGACCGCCAAGCTTTTTGGATCTTTAAAATTTGTGGGCCTATCCGTTTTGCTGTTGATCTATATTACCATAGCCTTTACCTTCAGGAGTTTTAGTCAACCCCTTATGTTGATTATTTTAGTGCCGTTTAGTATTACCGCTGTGGCCTGGGGTCACTGGATCCATGATTTTCCTATCAACGTTTTGTCCATGTTGGGTATTATAGCATTAATAGGAATTATGGTAAACGACGGCTTGGTACTTATTGGGAAATTTAATGGTAATCTAAGGGAAGGAATGAAGTTTGATGATGCCATTTATGAAGCCGGTAAATCTAGGTTTAGGGCAATATTTTTGACTTCTATTACGACCATTGCCGGTTTGGCACCATTGCTTTTGGAAAAAAGTAGACAGGCACAATTTTTGAAACCAATGGCCATATCCATTGCTTATGGAATTGGGTATGCAACCGTTTTGACCTTATTGATGTTGCCTTTGTTTTTGGCCTTTAGTAATAAAATAAAAGTAGGTTCCAAATGGTTGATCACCGGAAAAAAAGTGACCAAGGAAGAGGTGGAACGGGCAATAAAGGAACAAATGGAAGAAAGTCATATGCAAAATTTTGAAAAACATGAGCAGAATGGTCGTTCTCCCGAAATATCAACTTCGTTAGAGGATGAAACCGTACTATCTAACGAATTGGAAGACAATAAGTAAATGGGATATAAATATATAATTGAAGGCCTGCTAATTGGTTTTTGCGGAGTTGTAAGTGCTCAAGAGGAGTTATTGTCCAAGGATGCTGCCGTATCATTGGCCTTGGAAAACAATTTTGGAATTAAGGTTGCCAAAAATCAGGTGGCCATTGCCGACAATAACGCGGGAATCTTGAACTCTGGTTATTTGCCCAGACTTACTGGGACGGCCGGAGCCACCTATAACGATTTTAATAGTACTACAGAGTACCCGGGACAATTTGAAACCAATGGAGATCCTAGACAGGATTTGGAAATTAAAAATGCGGAGTCCCAAGTGTATAATGCAGGACTTAATTTAAACTATACCCTCTTCGATGGTATGGGCAGACTTTATAATTTTAAGCGATTAAAAGAACAGTATCAATTGTCTGAGCTGCAAGCTAGGGAAACCATAGAAAATACTATTCTCCAATTATTTAGTGTGTATTATGAAATTGCCAGGCTTACCGAAAACGAGAATGTTTTAAGACAGGCCTTGGAAATTTCCAAGGACCGGATCAAAAGAGCGGAATATTCCTTTGAATACGGACAGAATACGAAATTGGACATCTTAAATGCCCAAGTAGATGTTACCAACGATAGTATTGGTTTAATGAACGTTCAGCAGAACTTGGCCAATGCAAAAAGGGATTTGAATGTGGTGCTCAATCAAAATCTCAATGAGACATTTGTAGTGGATACCCTGGTAACTTTTATTCCAAAATTACAGTTGGAGGATTATATTGCCCAGTCGAAAGAGAACAATGTGGCCATACTTCAGACAGAGCGCAATATGGCCATAAACGAGTATGATATTAAGGTAAATAGATCGGGATATCTGCCTACCTTGGGGTTAAGCGGTAGCTACGGGTGGAATTTGAACCAAAGTGCGGCAACTTCATTTCTCCCTGGTCAAATTATACCTGGAAGCAATAGGAACAGTTTAAATTTGGCATTGGGTGCCAACCTTACTTGGAATTTATTTGACGGTGGCGGAACAACCGTAAGAGTGAAAAATGCCAAAATAGCCTATGAGAACCAGGAAATATTCAAGGAACAAGTAATACTTGAAGTGGATAGGGATATTTTGAATGCCTTGGAAATCTATGAAAACAGGTTGCAGATATTCAAAATCCAGGAACAGAACGTTGTGACCAATCAAAATAATTTTGAACGGTCCAGAGAGCAATTTCAATTGGGACGTATAACATCCATAGAATTTAGGCAGGCCCAAATAAACTTGCTCAACGCACAGACCAATAAGAATTTGGCCAAATACGATGCCAAGTTGGCGGAATTACAGCTGTTACAATTAACTGGGCAGTTGTTGTCGGTAGAATTTTGATAGATTTGCATTCCGGTCCAATTGGAATAAAGCAGACTTTTTATTGCTATAAAGTTTAAGCCATTTATCCATGTACGAACACTACTTTCAATGTCCATATTGCTGGGAAGAAATATCCATGTTGTTGGATCCCTCCATTTCCCGACAGACCTATGTGGAAGATTGTGAGGTTTGTTGTAATCCTATATCTGTTACTCCGGTTTTTAATGAAGGGGAGCTAATTTCATTTGAGGCTTTGGATATTGGTCAATAACATGTTGGGAAAACCAATGTTTCCCATAAAAAAAAGACAGCCTAAATGTATGTATTTAAGCTGTCCTTTTTAAAGTCCGTATTATAGTCTAAATTTATTAGTGAAACTCAATTTTGAGAAGTCAGTAAGACGCACTTAAAATTGCAAGTTGAACTAATCCCGCCTTTTTCGGCGGCATCTAGGTTTAATACCTTTTATTTCTTATAATCCCCAGCATTGATAATAGTCCAATTTTTATAAGGTTTAATGTATTTAAGAATGGCGTTGTTGATATCGCTTACGGTTAGATTCTTCACTTTTTCTTCCAAGTTTTTTTGGAATTCCATGGTGCGCTCGTAATAAATGTTGTTGTTTATTAGGCCAGCCAGTTCAGCATCTTTGGCCCGGGAAACATTTTCCTCCTGCACCCAGCCGTTTACCGCATTCTTCAACTCTTCCTCTGTAATGCCATCTTTTATA
The DNA here is from genome assembly GCF_018860365.1 of Arenibacter algicola. Classification (GTDB taxonomy): domain Bacteria; phylum Bacteroidota; class Bacteroidia; order Flavobacteriales; family Flavobacteriaceae; genus Arenibacter; species Arenibacter algicola_B. Next base: position 12,906 of record NZ_JAHKPO010000024.1, on the reverse strand, counting down.
AAACGATCCAATTCCTCTTTAAACCCTAATTGCACCTTGTCATAGTTCTCCGGGGCGTAAATGGCATATAGGTATATGGATGAATTTTGGTCGTCCGCATTGGAATCGGCCTGAAAGCCGGCACCGGCACCATAACTAACACCGTCCTTTTGCCGCAACCTATCCGCAATCCTCGAATTTAGAAAACCACCACCCAGTATGGTGGCTGCCATATTTAGCGCCGCATAATCTTCATTGTCCTGGCTAATTTTAACGTTAAGGTTTCCAAGGGTCATGGCATTTTTCTTGTCTGGGGTAAGAATGTCTTCATGTACTACCGGGGAATCGGTAAATGGATCTTTTAGCCTGGCATAGGTATTTTTGCTCTTGAAGTTGGCATACTCTTTTTCCATGTAGGCTTTAATTTCTTCCGGCTGCATATCACCTATACCTACCAGAATGGACTTGCCCAAGCCGTAAAACGCTTTATGGAAGCTTTTAATGTCCTCTATGTTGATTGCTCTTATAGCCGCTTCCTCTTCGTCAACTGTCATGGTGTATAAAGGGTGTCCCTTGGGAAAGGTGTTATTTATAACAGATAATCTTTTGGAGGCCAAAAATTGTGGTTCGGTCTTATTGCTTTCCAAATAGGCCAAGGACTCGGTTTTTAATTTTTCCAATTCTGCCGCATCGAAGGAAGGGGTTTTGAGCATTTCCGACATTAGGGCCAATGTGGCCATCAGGTTTTCTTCGGTAGAAACTACATTGGCATAAACATTCCCATTACTGGCTCTAAAGGATACGGAAGATTTTAATTTGCTCAATTCGTCCTCGATCTGTTGCCTGGACTTGGAGCGGGTACCTTTGTTAAGCATGCTTGCCGTAAAGGATGGGACAACCCCTTTGTTTTTAAGGGATTCCACGTTTCCATTTCTAATACTGAAACTTAGTCTGACGGTTTTGCCGCGATTACTCTTTTTAATAATACCGTAGGCAATGCCATTGGAAAGTTGACCTTGGTCCAATCTGGATTGAATGGCATCATAGGAAACATCAAAAGCCTCACCGGTACCCATGTCTTCTTTGCCTTTATAGTTTGATACAAGGGCATCAAGATTTTGGGTGTGTTCAATTTCTATTCTTTCCGGCTTTTTGGTGGGATTAAATCTGCCTATGGTTCTATTGGTGGTAATGAGGTATTTTTTGGCCACTTCATTTACTGCTTCAAGACTGGCATTTTCAATTCTATCCCTTTGTATAAACGCTAAACGCCAATCGCCACCACCGATAAATTCGCTCATATAGGTCCCTAAGTAGGAAGAATTTCTAAAGATTTGATCGGTTCGTTTTAAAAGATTGGCTTTGGCACGATCCAATTCCTCTTGAGTGATAGGAGCGGTTTTTACGGCATTCAAAGTTTCCTTTAGTACTTTTTCCACTTCGTCCGCATTCTTATCCGAAGGTACATCTACGTTGATATATAAAAAGCCAGGTTCTTTGGTGAATGGGGAGAAAGACCATATGGAGGAGGCTTTCTTTGCCTCGATCAAGGCTTTATATAGCCTGCCGGACGGTTCGTCCGCAAGGACGTCTTCAATAATGGAAATGGCGGCATAATCCTCATGTGAGCCTGCAGGAGTATGGTACATGGCCGAAACTATCTGTAGATCTCCAACACGATTGAGCTGTACTGTTTTTTCCCCATCTTGTGCCGGCTCTTCGGTATAGGAGTCCCTTATTGGAGTAGAGGGCTTTGCAATTTTGCCAAACTTTTTTTGGATCAAGTCCAATGTTTTGGCTTCGTCAAATTTGCCGGTAACCATTAAAACTGCATTGTCCGGTCGGTAGAATTTTTTATAAAAGGCCTGTAGGTTTTCAATGGGAACGCGTTCTATATCGGATCTGTTTCCAATAGTGCTGTTGCCATAGTTGTGCCATATAAAACCGGCATTGATAACATTCTGCATAAGAACCCTTGAAGGGTCGTTTTCGCCACTTTCAAATTCATTTCGTACCACACTGAATTCGGATTCCAAATCTTTTTTGGCAATATAGGAATTCACCATTCGATCTGCCTCGAGGTCCAAAGCCCAATCCAGGTTTTCGTCAGTGGCATTAAAGGTTTCAAAGTAATTGGTCCTGTCGAACCAGGTAGTTCCATTAGGTCGGGCTCCATGCGAGCTTAACTCTTTGGGGATATCCGGATGGTTGGGAGTACCTTTAAAAACCATGTGCTCCAAAAGGTGGGCCATGCCTTTTTCCCCGTAACCTTCATGTCTGGACCCAACCAGATAGGTGATGTTAACCGTTATGGTCTGTGACGAGTTATCGGGAAATAGCAGTACTTTAAGGCCATTGTCCATTTGATACTCCGTTATGCCCTCCACAGTAGCTACTTTTTGTAATTGCCCGTAGGAAAGACTATTGCAGATCAGGAAAAATAGTATAAGAGATAAGATTTTTATTCTCATGGTAGTGTAGTTTTTTGATATTCAATAATACAAAAATTAAAGGGTGTTTTAGGAGTTATAGCCTTAGAAATTTTGAGTTCTGGAGGTATATTATGGCATAGGGATGGCTCTTTGGAAAAATTGTAATATTTTTAGCCCATCAACCTAAACTAATTTATCAAATGCTAAGAATTGCCTCTAGATTATTTAATCTACCTCTTTTCAATTTTCTCTCACTTTGTTTCTTATTGATTTCCTTGCAGGCCTGTAAAACGGGACAGGCCGCAGCGGCCACATCAGATAATAAAATTCCGGTTGCAGAAGTGTTTACGGAGAAAATCCCGGCTACCGATATTTCTTTTGACATGGTATTGATACCCGAAGGAAAGTTTATGATGGGTAGTCCTGAGGACCAGGTGAATAGAAAGGACGATGAAGGTCCAATGAAGGCTGTTGAATTGGATGCCTTTTATATGGGGAAATACGAACTAGGTTGGGAGGTTTTTGAGTTGTTCTTTAAACAGAACAAGAATTTGTTCGAGACTTTGGATGCGGATAAGTTAAGTGGCATAGATGCCATCACAAGACCTAGCCCTCCGTATGAAGATCCTTCCTATGGTATGGGTAAGGTTGGGTATCCTGCGATAAGTATGTCAGCATATTCCGCCTTGGTGTTCTGTAAGTGGTTAAGTACCGTTACAGGCAGGTTTTATAGGTTACCAACAGAAGCGGAATGGGAATACGCTGCTAAAGCCGGGACCAATACGGCCTATTCTTTTGGTGATGATATTTCCAAAATTGATGAATATGCCGTGTATTATAAAAACTCCAATAATCAATATGCCAAGATGGGAAGCAAACTGCCCAATCCTTGGGGATTGTATGATATGCACGGAAATGTTTCCGAATGGACTTTGGATGAGTACAAAGAAAATGCCTTGGCCATTACCGAGTCCAAGAACCCTTGGGTAAAACCCACTGTGATTCATCCTAGGGTAATCAAAGGAGGGTCTTGGGATGATGATGCAAAGACACTTAGGTCCTCCGCCAGGATCGCATCCAGCTTAAAATTGCAAAAGAGGGATCCTCAGATTCCAAAAAGTTTTTGGTGGAACACGGATTCCAACTTTATTGGATTCAGATTGGTGAGTCCAAAAGTGCAACCCTCAAAAGAGGAGCAAAAGCAGTTTTGGCAAACTGTGTTGGACGAGTAGGAATATCAAGAAAAACCTTTTGTAAACAAATCACTAAATTTAACAGATGAAAAATACACTGTTCATACTATTGTCGTTCCTGGTTGTTGCTGGTTATTCCCAAGAATCATTTACCCTGTTCAAAGAAAGTGTCCTCAAAATTAATGGTTCGTCTACCATTCATGATTGGACTGTGACGGCCAATTCAATGAAGGGATCCATGAAAATGAAGGCCGGTGCTGTAAAGAATTTGGTGTTTCAGGTTGAGGTGGCCCAAATTAAAAGCGAGCGTGGGGCGGCCATGGATAAAAAGATGCATGCGGCACTGAAGATGGAAGAACACCCTGAAGTATCCTTTAAATTTAAAGAAATCAAGAAAACCACCGATTCGGAAAATACTTTTCAGATTCATGGGATGCTAAATATTGCAGGTGTTGAAAAAGCTGTAGATATAACGTCGGAATTCCAAGAAGCGGGTGGGAAATACCTTTTTAAGGGAAGCAAGGAAATAAAGTTGCAGGATTATAATATGGAGCCTCCTACTGCAATGTTTGGTCAAATAATAGTGGGGGATAATGTCACCATCGATTTCGATTTGGTTTTTGTGAAGGGGTAAGCCTATTGGTTAACGGGGATAACTATGCCATTGTTTTGGTTAAACTTATATGCTTAATGTAAGGTAAATTCTTCTATCCAAAAGGTCTTTGTTTTTACGAATCTTGTCTAGGGAGGCAGTTATTTGTTTTCTAGTTGTTCCTCCCGGAAAACTCCTGGGGTTTTACCGGTATGGCTTTTAAAGATCCTATTGAAATAAGATAGGTTTTCCAATCCCACTTTTTCTGCAATTTGCTTTAAGGAATTATTTGTTGAAAGTAGGAGTAGCTGTGCCCTTTCAATTCGTTTGGATTGAATGTATTTATTGGGGCGCATGCCAAAATTTTCATTGAAGACCCTAGAAAAATAATCTGTGTTTAGATGGCAGAAGTCGGCCAACTGTTTTACGCTTAAATTTTCGTGGAGATTTTCATGAATATAGTTTAATACCATACCAAATTCCTTTTTTACATTACTCTTTGTGAATTGGGAGTTGGTATCCTTTATGAACCTGGATATCAATATCTCCAAAATGGCATGGGTTTCCATATAGGCCGAAGGACTTAATTCTTCGTTCCTCTTTTCAAAATCCATCAGTGTGGGTCGGTTGTCATATACTTTTGGGTTGTTATTTTCCAGCTGCCTATTTGGATTTAGTTCCAACAAGCGCTTAAAATAATACAAGTCCATTGGATTGGCTTTTGACTCATAAATAAAACTGCTATAATTAAATATGGAATAACCATTCTTTATCTCTTCCAAACAACTGATATAATATTGTTCGTGGTATTCATCACATTTGTATCTGCCAAAGGTGTAGCTGGGGATGATATATATGTGTCCAGGTTTCAATTGAATGGCTTGATTGCTGTGATAAACCATGGCACTTCCCTCGGTGATGTAATATAGTCTAATAAATGGGCTAATAACATCATCATAATCCCATAGGGGCCCGAGTTTTGCGTAACCTACATTCAATAGGGCTAATTTTAGGGATTGAAGAATTTTGGACATGGCTCAATTTTTTGTCGGATTTAGAACAGTAGTAATCAATATATTTTTATCCAAATACCGATTAATTCACTACTAATTTAATAAATTTTATAGTGAGGAATAGGATTTGGCATGGTGTTAATGTCGGAAATGTGCAATACTTAAACTGATTTGGACCTGTATTATGAATCCTTAAATTTTATCTTTGAAAAGGTAGCAAATAGATAGGTCGAGTATGGCAATTATTAAGAAGCTTTTAGTTTATATCTGGGTTTTATTATTTTTTTCCTGTGGCGGTCCGGAAATACCTGAATTGGTATCTCTTGAATATGATAAATTACCTAAGAAAGTGGATTTCAATCTGCATGTTAAGCCCATTCTTTCTGATAAATGCTTTATATGCCATGGCCCGGATAAGGCAAAAATAAAGGCCGACCTTCAATTGCACACCCCCGAAGCCGCCTATAGGGAACTAAAGGAATCCCCGGGAAAGTTTGCCTTAAAGCCAGGAAATTTAAAGAAAAGTGAGGTGTTCCATAGAATTATATCGGAAGACCCCAACTATGTAATGCCGGAACCGGATTCCCACCTTAGTTTGTCCGACCATGAGAAGGCGGTCATGATAAAATGGATAGAACAAGGTGCCGAATATAAAGATCATTGGGCATTTATAAAGCCCAAGGAATACACTGTGCCAGAAGTTATGGATAAGGCTGGACAGGTACAAAACCCTATCGATAATTTTGTATTGGCACGGTTGGAGCAGGAGAATTTGCAGTTCTCTGCAAAAGCGGATAAAGAATTATTGCTGAGAAGGCTGTACCTGGATTTAACCGGATTGCCACCAACTTTGGAGGATATGGATGCTTTTATGAAGGATCCTTCTCCCGAAGCCTACGAAAAAGAAGTGGATAAATTATTGGACTCCCCCCACTACGGCGAGCAAATGGCCTTGGATTGGATGGACTTGGCCCGTTTTGCAGATACTCATGGATATAGTGTTGATAGATATCGAGATATGTCCCCTTGGCGTGATTGGGTAATAGATGCTTTCAATAAAAATATGTCCTATGAGCAGTTTATAACTTGGCAAATGGCAGGTGACCTTATTGAAAAACCTACTCGGGAAACTATTTTGGCCACAGCTTTCAACCGTGTTCATCCACAGAATATGGAAGGGGGTATAGTAAGTGAAGAGTTTCTGGTGGAATATGCGGTAGACCGTGCAAGTACAGCTGGACAAGCGTTTATGGGGCTTACTGTGGCCTGTGCCAGATGTCATGATCATAAATATGATCCCATATCACACAAGGATTTTTATGAACTCACCAGTTTTTTCAATAATGTAAACGAATCGGGACAGATTTCATGGAATGATGCCACCCCGGTACCTACCTTAATGATGACCACGGAAGAGGAGGAAAAGGTGTTAACCTATATGGACAGTTTAATTCAAGAAAAAGAAGGGGAAATCGAAAAAATGGAACAGGAGGAAGTGGCTGTCAATTTTGATAAGTGGCTGTCGCAAAAGCAATACAAATCCATTGGGATGAAAGTTCCTTCAAACGGATTAACGGCCTACTTCAATCTAAACGATCAAAGTTTGCAAAATGTCATCGATCCAAAGCATAGGGGAACCATGAAGCGGGAAGGTACGGAAGGGCAAAAAATAAATCTTTCCGAGGGAAAACAGGGCAAAGGGGTTCTGTTCGATGGAGATACTTGGCTGGATTTGAGAAAGACAGGGGTTTTTGGAAGAAATGATGCCTTCAGTATAGGTTTATGGGCAAATATACCTGCGAATATCGAGAATGGTAATATTTTCCACAAGGGCGATGGCGCCATTTTGTACAATTGGCGTGGGTATCATCTGAAGATAGTGGATAATAAATTGGAACTTATGATGGCACATACAGCACCCAACAATGCCATTGTAGAGATTGCCAAAAATACGTTTCCACGGGACCAATGGGTGCATTTTGCCATTACCTATGATGGCTCCAGCAAGGCTGAAGGATATAGGTTGTTTGTTAATGGTAAGGAGATGGAGACCACCGTAAAAACTGATAATCTGTACAAGGACATTCTTTTTAGAAACAATAATGAACCCGGCTTGCAATTGGGGGCAAGATTAAGGGGTAAAGGAATAAAAGGAGCTGTGGTAGATGAGATAAGGGTGTATGAAAGGGATTTGTCGGCCGTGGAGGTAATGCAACTTGCAAGCGATCCTCAATTAAGTGAATTACTAAAAAAAGAGGTCGTTAGTCTTGGGTCGGGGGATAAAAAAATATTGCAGGAACACTATTTGAAGTCGGTTTCCCAAGCCACCAAAATACAGCAACATAAATTGGCGGAATTGCGTAAGAGCTATGTGGATAGTGTGGAAAAGGTAAAAGAAGTAATGGTCATGGAGGAGACCCCGGAACCGGTGCAGTCCTACATATTGGATCGGGGAGTGTATAACGCCAGGGGGGAAGAAGTGTTTCCCAATACTCCTAAAGCTATATTGCCCATGCCTGAAGACTACCCAAAGAACCGATTGGGATTTGCCAAATGGTTGTTTCATGAAGACCATCCCCTTACGGCCAGAGTGGCGGTGAACAGGTTCTGGCAACACTATTTTGGGTTTGGCCTGGTAAAGACTTCGGAGGACTTTGGAAATCAGGGAGAAATGCCAAGTCACCCTAAATTATTGGATTGGTTGGCCCTGGAATTTAGGGACTCGGGATGGGATGTTAAGGCATTTCAGAAATTGATAGTGATGTCCCACACCTATCAGCAATCTTCAATGGTAAGTAAGGAATTGATGGAAATGGATAGCGACAATAGGCTTTTGGCAAGAGGACCTTCCAAGAGGCTATCCGGAGAAATGTTGCGCGATAATGCCTTGGCCAGTTCTGGATTGCTCAACAAAACCATTGGTGGGGAAAGTGTTAGTCCTTACCAACCTGAAGGTCTATGGAGGGTGAACAACGCTACCTATAGGCAGGATACCGGGGATAAACTGTACCGAAGAAGTATGTACACCATCTGGAAACGTTCCGTGCCACATCCTACCTTGGCTACCTTTGATGCCCCGGCTCGAGATGTTTGTACCATTCAACGACAGGAAACCAATACCCCGCTTCAGGCCTTGGTATTGCTCAATGATCCCACTTATATTGAAGCATCAAGAGTTTTGGGCAAGCGTATGAGCGATTCAGCAGACTTAAAGTTGGCCATTTCCAATGTCTTTAGACAGCTTACTGGAAGAAAAATTAAAGAGGATGAGCTGCAATTGCTGGTGGAACTTCAGGAGAATGAATACCAAAAATTCGCGACCAATTTGGAAAGAACAAAAGGATGGCTGAATACGGGTGAATTTAAATTGGAAAATGGTGACGATAAGGCTTTGGTAGCCGCCAATGCGGTGGTGGCCAACACCATTATGAATGCGGACGCCTGTATTACCAAAAGATAATAGAATAAAGAAAAGCAGAATTAAACAGGAGGTTATGTGCGATCATCATGATAAATTAAGATCTAACAATCGGGATCTTCAGAGTATAGAAAAACAATGGGATAGAAGGGAGTTCTTTAAAAAGACCTCTTTGGGCATTGGGGCTATGGCCCTTGGTTCATTATTGCAGTCGGAAAAACTTTGGGGTGCTGTTAATCCTGTAGCTGGCTCCATTGATTCTTTAAATTCCTTCGCTAAAAATAAATTGGGATTGCCACATCATTTGCCCAAGGCAAAACGTATTGTGTACCTTTTTCAAAGTGGTGGTCCTTCACAATTGGATCTGTTCGATTATAAGCCCAAACTTAAGGATATGTTTGGTCAGGATTTGCCCGATTCCATAAGGGCTGGACAGCGCCTAACGGGGATGAGCGCCGACCAAACTGCTTTTCCTATTGCCGCATCCACTTTAAATTTTAAGCAGTATGGGGAATCCAGGGCTTGGGTCAGTGATGCCATGCCCTATTTGTCCGAGGTAGTGGATGATCTTTGTTTTATTAAGGGCATGCATACCGATGCCATTAACCATGATCCGGCCATAACCTTTTTTCAAACCGGGAGTCAACAACCGGGGAGACCATCTATAGGTTCCTGGATCAGTTACGGATTGGGGTCGGACAACGATAATTTACCCACTTTTATTTCCTTGGTCTCCAAAAATGGTTCAGGGCAACCCTTGTACTCCCGTTTATGGGGCAATGGTTTTTTGCCTACAGAACATCAGGGGGTGCAATTCCGATCAGGAAAGGATCCTGTACTCTATTTAGGGGACCCTGAGAACTATGACGGCAATGACCGCAGACAAATGCTGGATTATTTGAAAAAATTGAATGGAATGGCATATGATGCCTTTGGCGATCCGGAAATTAATGCGAGGATAGCGCAATATGAAATGGCCTACAGAATGCAGACTTCTGTTCCTGATGTGACGGATACTTCGGACGAGCCCGACTATATTTTTGATATGTATGGTCCAGATAGTCGAAATCCCGGAACTTATGCGGCAAATTGTTTGATGGCCCGTAAATTATTGGAAAAGGATGTGAAATTTGTTCAATTGTATCATCAAGGTTGGGATCAACATGGCAATTGCCCTGGGGGAGTAAAATATCAAAGTAAAAATACAGATCAGGGAACCGCAGCATTGATAAAGGATTTAAAACAACGTGGCATGCTGGAAGATACCTTGGTGGTGTGGGGCGGAGAGTTTGGACGAACAGTTTATTCCCAAGGTCAGCTCACTGAAACGAACTACGGTCGTGACCACCATCCCAAGGCCTTTACCATGTTCATGGCAGGGGCAGGGGTAAAACCTGGATTTACCTATGGTGAAACCGATGACTTTGGTTATAATATTATCAAAGATCCAGTACATACCCACGATTTTCAGGCTACCTTATTGCATCTATTTGGTATTGACCATGAACGATTGACCTTTAAACATCAAGGCCGAAGGTACAGACTTACCGATGTGCATGGCGATGTTGTAAAGGATATTCTTATCTAATGCAAAAAGAAAAATATGTTACCAGCAGTTTTAAAAGTTAGGAATGGAAAGTAGTGTGCCAGATTTTATATTGTTCTTAGGTCGATTTCACCCACTAGTGGTGCATTTGCCAATTGGGTTCTTAATTTTTGCTTTTATTTTAGAACTATATGGGCGTTGGAAAAGAGATTCCGGGACCTCCTTGGCTATTGAATTTGCTTTGTTAGGTGGGGCCCTAAGCGCCGCGGTTGCCTGTGTTCTTGGGTATATGCTTTCTTTGAGCGGGGACTATGACGAGAGTATGTTGGATACCCATTTTTGGTTTGGAATTGCAACTACTTTAGTTGTATTTTTCGCATGGTCCATACGTTCGGGCAAGCTTAATATAACAAAATTAAAGGGTTTGAAACCCAATATGGCCAGTCTGACCCTTGTGGTGGTTTTGGTGAGTATTACAGGGCATTACGGAGGTAATTTAACTCACGGAAGCGATTATTTGGTAAAATATGCGCCATTTGGTAGAAAGGAAAAAGTAGTGCTACCCCCAATTGACAAATTGGAGGATGCCGCGGTCTATGACTATTTGGTAAATCCTATTCTGGATGCCAAGTGTGCTAGTTGCCATAATTCCAACAAGAAAAAGGGCGGACTCTCTTTTCAGGACAGTATTGATATTAAAAAAGGAGGTAAAAATGGTGAGGCCTTTATAGCTGGAAATGTCGCCAAGTCCGAGATGATTAGACGTACCATGCTGGATCCCCACCATGAGGATTATATGCCTCCTGAAGGTAAAACTCCCCTTACTGATGAGGAGAAATCAATTTTGACTTTTTGGATAGAAAAGGCAAATGCGGATTTTAGGGTAAAAATGGGGGAATTGGAAACTCCTGAGGAAATAACAAGTATTGCCTCTAACATGTTAGGCTTGGAAGATGTGACCGGTAAAAGTGGAATTCCTTTGCCTAAAGCTGTTCAAGTGAATGAGGAAATACTGAAGGATATTGCGGATGCAGGGTTTAAAGTTCGGGAATTAATATTTGAATCTGGTTTGTATGAGGTTGTTTTGCCCCCTCATTTTATTAGTTCCAAGAACGGTGAGGAATTGGATGGAAAGCTGGAAAAGCTACTTCCAATGAAGGACAATATTATATGGCTTTCCCTTAAGGACAATGATGTGCGGGACAGGCATTTAAAAACCATCGGTCAATTCGTAAACCTTCAAAAAGTAGAGCTGGAAAAAAATCCGATCACAGACGTGGGTATAGCTGAAATTACAGGGATTCAAAGTATAACAGGCCTTAATTTATATCAAACCAAAATTACTGCATCAAGTTTTGAAAACTTTATAAAAATGAAGGGATTGAAACGCGTATACGCTTGGGGTACAGCAATAACCGAAGCTGAGGTTACAAGTTTTGCCGAAAAAGAAAATCGTCCCGCCATAATAATGGGAATGTAAAAATTAGTGATAGCCGGGGAGTAAAGAGTGCAATATTCTTAAAATTTGATTTTCGGCGGAATTAATTGTAAAAATTTAAGTACGGACGAGTTGATGATGATGTGATAACAGGAATATACTGTTGCTTCCTTCCCTTGGAGGATATCGGGTTTTTCAGCCCTTTCCAAGCGAAATCTAAATAGATGAAAATATAGTTCCCTAATGAAACAAAAAATAGGCATAGGAATAATTTTATCGGCCTTGGTGGCCCTGCTTTTCGCATTCAAGTCGGGGCTTTTCAAATCCTCCGGTGACGGGTATGCCGATCAGAAGCTGCCCGAGGTGGTGGATTATAATTTTCATATAAAGCCCATACTTTCGGACAACTGTTATACCTGTCATGGACCGGATGCCAACAAGCGAAAGGCCGGTCTGCGCCTGGACCTGGAGAAGGAGGCCTTGTCGGAACTGCCGGAGAATCCCGGGAAATATGCCATTGTAGCGGGCAAGCCCGCCAATAGTCTCCTGTACCAACATGTGGTCTCGGATGACCCAAAACAGTTGATGCCCCCACCGGATTCGCAATTGGCACTGAACTCCTATGAAAAGAAACTATTGAAAAAATGGATAGAACAGGGAGCCAAGTTCGATAAGCACTGGGCCTTTATCCCGCCCAAGAAGGCGGAGCTGCCAACAACGGAACGGACGGATTGGGCACAAAATGAGATCGATGCCTTTATCATGGAAAAACTGGAGGAGAACGCTCTGGTCCCGTCCGAAAAAGCGGAGAAGCATACGCTTATAAGGAGAATGGGGCTGGACCTTACGGGCCTTCCCCCCAATGCCGATCAGGTGAAAAGATATCTCAACAATACCTCGGACAACATTTTGGAACAGGCCATAGACGAGTTTTTGGCCTCCCCGAGCTATGGGGAGCGCATGACGCAGGTCTGGTTGGATGTGGCCAGGTATGCGGATTCCCACGGCTATCAGGACGATAGCTATAGGAGCATGTGGCCCTGGCGCGATTGGGTGATCCATGCCTTTAACAACAACATGCCCTATGATGGGTTCCTGAGCGTACAATTGGCGGGCGACCTCATGCCCAATGCCACCAAGGAGCAGATCCTTGCCACCGGGTTCAACAGGAACCATCCCATAACACAGGAGGGCGGTGTAATTCAGGAGGAGTACCAGTCCTATTATGTGGTAGACCGTACCAACACCTTGGGGAAGGGAATTTTGGGCCTTACCTTGGAATGTGCCAAATGCCA
>NZ_JAHKPO010000023.1 GCF_018860365.1 Arenibacter algicola | reverse complement strand
ACTTTTGGGATTGATCCAATTCATCCTTGTTCATTTAAAAACAAAAAAAGCCCCGCTAAATAGCGGGGCTCTTATTATTATAGTATTAAAACTAATTGGAAATTACTTTACCAAGTTAATTTCAACCCTTCTGTTTTGTGTTCTACCAGCTCTAGTATTGTTAGTAGCGATTGGCTTATCCTCACCGTAACCTACAGCAGATAATCTAAACTCTTCAATACCTTTTTCTACCAAGAAAGATTTAACTGAAAGCGCTCTTGACTCAGATAATTTTTGGTTCAAGGAAGCACTACCTACACTGTCAGTATGACCTTCTACTGTAAATTTAGCAGTAGGATACTCTTTAAGGATAGTGATAATATCAACCATTACAGAAGTAGATTCTGCTTTGATAGAAGATTTACCAGTATCGAACAAGATTGTTCTAGCGTATTCGTTCAATTGCTTCTGAACTTCTTCAGTAACTTCAGGACAACCTTGGTTAGCTACAGTTCCGGCAACATCTGGACATTTATCATCTTTATCCAATACACCGTCACCATCTTTATCTTGGTAAGGACATCCTTTGTTAGCGGCAGGACCAGCTTCGTTAGGACAAGCATCATCTTTATCAGCAACACCGTCACCGTCAGCATCTGGACAACCAGCTAAAGCAGCAAGACCAGCTTCGTTAGGACAAGCATCATCTTTATCAGCAACACCGTCACCGTCAGCATCTGGACATCCGTTCATTTCTTTAGAACCAGCTTCGTTAGGACAAGCATCTTTGCTATCCTCTATACCGTCACCGTCAGCATCTGGACAACCGTTGAAAATCTCAAGACCAGCAACTTCTGGACAAGCATCATCCTTGTCGTAGATTCCGTCACCATCAGTATCAGTACCACCAAATTTGATAGCAATACCAGCCATATGTTGGAAATGCTTAGCTAAGTAATCTTCGAAAGCATGCTTGTAACTAGACTGTAATGTAAGACCGATGTTCTCAGTAAACCAAATGTTAAGTCCAACACCACCATTTACGGTACCAGCACCAACTTCGTCTATCCAAGTATAACCACCACCTATTTCGATAAAAGGATCGATTACTGTACTTTTCAAGAAATTATATTTAATTGTTCCATCAACAGCATAGTGAGACAAATCGTCAACGCTTGTATCACCCAATTTGTCAATACGGTTCAAAGAACCTCTTGCGCCAATTGAGAAGCCGCTACCTACGTACTTGGAAACTCCAACATAGGAAATGGATGGAAGTATGTTCCAGTGGTCTGTTGCATTAAAGAATTCATTCCCAAAGCTGCTGTAATCTTCGGTAGGGAAAACGTCGATTGCGTTAGCTCCGAAACTTACTTGCCATGGGTTATTCTCGTCTTGCGCTTGTACGTTGTTAAAACCTACAAAAAGTAAGGCAACAACCAATAATTTGCTAAGATGTTTCATGTTCAATTTTTTAAGTTTAAGTGTTTATTAGCTGCAAATGTAAGTTGTTAAAAATTATTAACAAAATCATTCTCTTAATTTTTTTAACGTATTTCATGCGAAAAAAGACGCATTTAAACGATATTTCATACTGTCCCTACCTTGGTGAAACAGTTATTGCATAACACAGCTCCAAAAAATCATTGACTATAAGACCTCGTAGGCAACTTCTTGCTTTAACTTTAAGTACCACAGAAAGAATAATCCGATAAGATAAGTAATTTATTGAGGCAGCAATTAGGTGGGTTTCCAACTTAATTGAACATCATATAATATGATTTTGCACCAATAATACGAGTATCCTATATAATTATTCCACAGCCAGCACCTTTAAACGACACTAATTCCTGTGCAGATCATGACCTTAATACCAACTAAATAAAGTCTAGCGTAATATCCTCATTGATATAGATAAGGATTTTGTTTTCAATTTCATAACCCATCGCTTCCAAAGCGCCTGCATAGGAATAGATTTGCTCATGGTACGCCGGATTCTTTTTCCCTGTCTTATAATCTATAATGGTTATCTTATTATCCTTAATGACCAGCCTGTCTGGACGAAGTACCTTTCCATTTTTGGTAAGGATGTCCTGTTCATTCTTTATTAGGTTTCCCTTTAGAAAGTAGGCGCCTAGCTTTGGATGGTCCGCAATGGCTTTTATCCTTTGCTTCATCACCTGGCTATCTTCATTGGAAAGATCGCCGTTTCTAATTAGCATATCAACGGCACCGTCAATATCTTCATTGGTCTCAATTAGTCCCATTACATAATGGAGTAAATTTCCCCTACTTAGTGCTGTTCCCCGCTGTGTGTCCCAAAGGGCACCGGCCTTTGTCAAGATTCTGAATTCGGGGCGTTCCTTATAAGTGTATAAATGGGTTATCTTTTCCTGATGTTCTCCTTGGCCGGAGGGTGCATCCTGCATTTCAAGATCTCCGAATCGATAACAGGTCTTCACCTCTTCCCAAAGCCCTTTTTCCTTTAAATAGTGAATAAACAATCCGGAATAGTAATTGGGTTTATGCTCTCCCTTTTGGGTAAGGTCTTTCTTGGAAATAACATAAAGACCCTTAACCGCCCTGGTCAAGGCTACATATAATAGGTTAAAGGCATCCAATTCCAATTTATGCTGTTCTTCATTATAAATTGTTTCCGCAACAGGACCATAGCCTGTTACTTCCTGTTTTTTGTTGATTAAAATCTCCTCAAAGCCCTTAAAGGAAATAGGGTTTACCGGCAGCCATAGTTTAGCATCCCTTTCTTCATATATATTGGTATTGGCAAAGGGGAAGATTACAATAGGAAACTCCAATCCCTTGGATTTATGTACGGTCATAATTTGAACGGCATCCACATTTTCGGGAGCGGTAATGCTTAAACTGTCCTTTTTCTTATCCCAATATGCCAAAAAGGCTTGGGTATTGGCCCCTTCCTTTTGTTCCACCTCCAAAACAACGTCCATGAAATAAGTTATATAGGCATCTGAATTGTCTGCCAATCCAAACTTTTTTATGGCATACTCCAAGCCATCGTAAACCGAGGATTGCCCAATAACATCCACATTAAAGCCGTAGGTTCCCATTAGCAGCTGGGATACCTTATTAATATTGGCGTTTATAAATTGATGCCTATTTTCAAGTTCTTCAGAAAGAAAACTCAGTATTTCATAACACCTTTCCAATTCCCTGGGCTGAAGGCTATAATGTAATAAATTAACCAGGAACCTTACCTTGGGGTTGCTATTTAATAACAAAGTTTCAGACGAAATGATGGGAATATTGCTCTGCATTAGAAAATCTGCCAACAGGATTCCATGTTTCTTCTTACGGGTAAGGATACAAACATCCTTTAGGGAATAGTTCTTTTGCAAGACCTCTTCCAAGGTCTTCATCACCATACTACAGTACTCCCCATCTTCCTCTTGGGATTCCTCAGCATCAATAAAGGAAAGTTGTACCAAACCTCCTTTTTTACTATTGTAGTGTTGATTGTTGCCTTCTACAAACAACTTATTATAAACGGTATTCTCCAAAAAGGGACTGGTAACCGTAAAAAAATCATTGTTAAATTTTATTACCTCTTCATGACTCCGGTAATTTGCAGGAAGATTTGCCGTGGATGGTGGAAATACAAACGGATTTTCCTTAAGATTGATAAGGTTCAGAAACTGTTCGGCCTTACCTCCTCTCCAGCGATATATGGCCTGTTTGGCATCGCCCACCAAAAGCAAGGAACCTATTTTTCCTTGATCATCCTGACTCTCCAATGCGTTTCCAATTAAAGGTATTAGGTTGTTCCATTGCATTTCGGATGTATCTTGAAATTCATCCACAAAATAATGACGGTACTTTTCCCCAATGCGTTCATAAATAAAAGGGGCCGGCTGATCCTTTATTTCTTTGGAAATAATACTATTAAAAGAGGATATAGGCAAAAGATCGCGCTCAAGTTCCAAGGTTTTAATTTCATGTTGAATGGCACTGAGGACTGTAAGGGGAACAATATTATTGTACCCGTTCTTAACCAAGGACAAGGCACTATTGTGGTCCTTAATCTCGTTGAACAGGCCAATAAACCTCGGATGTAGTCCGTCCAGAGTATCTTTAATTCCTTGGGGGCAGGTCTTTGTGTACAAAGGTTCGGTTTCAAAATTTTGTTTCCAGCCGGCATTGAAATCCATATTTAGATCTCCCGAAGCGATTTTGGCAATAAATTTTGGAAAATAGCTGGATTTGAAATTATTGAATTCCAAATCATTCTCGTCAATAATATTGAGTATTTCAGTTGCCCAAGCCACAATCTTTATCTCATGGGACTGTATTTGAAGTACCAATTCCTTTTTTAAATCCAAAAAATCATCGATACCCTTATCTTCAAGCTTTTTAAGGTGGGCCGCCTGATTTTCATTGAACAATAAGATTCCTATCTTTTGTAGGTCGAAGGCTATGTCCCAGCTTTTATCGTCGTCAATTTTTTCCAAGGCAAAATCAATTAACACTTTGGTCAATTGTGTATCGGCACCCGCCTTATTAATCAGTTTGGCAATGGCCTCATCCAGCAATAATTTGGTGTCCAGTACCACCTCAAAATTTTGGGGCAATTTTAGATCTTTCGCAAAGGTCCTTATTAGCCTATGGGTAAATTTATCAATGGTGGAAACATCAAAAAAAGCATAATTATGCAGAATTTCCTTCAGTACTTTTTTAGATCTATTTCGTAACGTCTTTGTATCGATCCCCAACTCTTGGGATATATCGGCCAACATGGAAGGAATTTCATAATTATCAGCCGTTTTGCCAAAGGCAAATAGACTGCCCAGAATTCGCTGTTTCATTTCGTTTACGGCCTTGTTGGTAAACGTAATGGCCAAAATGCTGCGATAGTTCTTATTAAAATCCGAAGAAAGGATAATTTTTAAATACTCTTTTGCAAGCGTATAGGTCTTGCCAGACCCAGCAGAGGCGTTATAGATTTTGTAAGGAGCGTCCTGCACAGTATTTTAGTCGCAAAATAAGCAATATTAAACAGTTCTTAACAAATTATTAGTTGAATTTCTATGATAAAACCGTAATTTTGGAAAACAACATTTTTTAACATAAAAACGAAAACATTATGGCTTTTGAATTACCTAAATTACCTTATGCGTACGACGCTTTGGAACCACATATTGATGCCAGAACCATGGAAATACATCACACCAAGCATCACAACGGGTATACTACCAATTTAAATAACGCTATTGAGGGAACAGATTTGGCAAAAAAATCCATTATGGATATTTTGACCAACTTGGACATGTCCAATGCCGCTGTAAGAAACAACGGAGGAGGATTCTATAACCACTCTTTGTTTTGGGAAATAATGTCACCAAATGGTGGTGGACAACCTACAGGTGAGCTTACCGATGCCATTAAATCCACTTTTGGTTCTTTCGAATCATTTAAGGATGCTTTTGCCAAAGCGGCAGCCACAAGATTCGGCTCTGGTTGGGCCTGGTTATGTGTTCATAAAGGAGGAAAACTGGAAATATGCTCCACTCCAAACCAGGACAATCCACTTATGCCCGGAACAGGCTGCGGCGGCTTTCCAATTTTGGGCTTGGATGTATGGGAGCATGCATATTACCTAAATTACCAAAATAGAAGACCAGACTACATCAACGCATTTTTTAATGTAGTTAATTGGGATAAGGTAGCAGCTTCCTATAAGGCCAATAAATAAGGCTTAAAATTAAGAAGGACTTCGGAAATTCTTGGTCAATAAGCAAAGGCTTCAATTGGCTTTAAGGAATATTTTCGGTTGCTTTTTTAAGGCAGTCCTAAACATAAATTAAAGTCTGCTCGTCAAATTTATGACGGGTGGACTTTTTTTGTATCCCAAAAAATAGAAAAGGGTGGAGAAGCCTCCACCCTTTTCGTCCCAAATCTTACCATAAACTTAACCTACTTATGCTATGGCGATACTAAAATACTGGTATTGTGAGAAATAACAAAAATAATTTTGACTTTTTATCTATGATTTTTTTCTATGATGGTCAACAATTATCGTTAAAAGTCACTGAAAAATGGTTAAAATACTGATTCTCAGCAATAAAAAAGGCGAAGCTAAGCTCCGCCTTTTTTCCCCAAATCTTACCATGAACTTAACCTACTTATGCTATGGTCCTCCAAAAGTAAACCAAAAGCAGTGGCGTAAAAAAGGTTTTAGATAAACGCCTCAATAATAGGTTAAAATACTTTTGGGATAGCCTTCTTGAGGGAAAGGCCTTGCAGATATGAAATATAAATTCTTAGCAGATCAGTTAAGATCAAGAATACGGGCAACCCTTTCCTGTAATACAGGTATCACATCCTGCCCGAACCACGGATTTTTAGATTGCCAAAACCTATTCCTAGGAGATGGATGTGGCAAAGGAAAGTATTTCGGTAAAAACTCCTGATAGCTTTTTACGGTTTCCGTCAAGGTTCCTTTAGCGGTCTTTCCAAGATAATAATCTTGGGAATAGGTACCAATTAGAATAATTAGTTCCAAGCTCGGCATACATGATAATAAGGCGTTATGCCATAAGGGGGCACATTCCGGTCTAGGGGGCAAGTCCCCGCCTTTTCCTCTGCCAGGATAGCAAAAGCCCATTGGCACCAGTGCTATTTTACTTTCATCATAAAAAACGGAATCCAAAATATTGAGCCATTTTCTAAGCTGCCTACCGCTTGGATCATCCCAAGGAACTCCAGTTTGGTGCACCTTGGTTCCCGGTGCCTGGCCAATGATAACAATCTTGGCATTGGGATGCGCTTTAACCACGGGTCTGGGACCCAAGGGTAAATGGGACTTACATACTTGGCAACTTCTTATTTCCGATAATAATCGTTCCATTATTTTTTACCCGCCACCACAATAACGATCTCTCCTTTGGGTGGATTGTCTGTATAATGTTGCAAGACCTCCTTTACCGTACCCCTTATAGTCTCCTCATACATTTTTGACAACTCCCGCGAAACGGAAACCAATCTATCCGAACCAAAATAGGCTTCAAAATGGGTCAAGGTCTTTACCAATTTATGGGGCGATTCGTAAAATATAATCGTTCTCGGCTCTTCGGCCAATAAAGTCAATCTGGTCTGTCTCCCCTTTTTCACGGGCAAGAAGCCCTCAAAAACAAATTTATCGTTGGGCAGACCACTATTTACCAAGGCAGGCACAAAAGCGGTAGCACCAGGTAGGCAGTCTACTTCTATCTTATTTTCTACACAGGCACGGGTAAGCAAAAAACCAGGGTCTGAAATGGCAGGGGTTCCTGCATCCGATATCAATGCCACATTCTCTCCGGATTGCAAGCGCCTTACAACACCTTCCACCGTTTTATGCTCATTGTGCATATGGTGACTTTGCATAGGAGTGGCTATATTGTAATGGTGCAATAATTTTCCACTGGTACGGGTATCCTCTGCTAAAATAAGATCCACTTCCTTTAGCACCCTGATAGCGCGCAATGTAATATCCTCTAAGTTACCTATAGGAGTAGGTACTATATATAATTTCCCCATTAATTCTATTAAACACCAGCTTTCAGTTCTATGGCCAGTGGAAAGTGACCAATTTAACGAAAATCAAGAATAATGATTATCATTATTGTCCCTAAAAATTCATTACGCAAATTTGCGAGCAATTACGTTCATAAATCTTTGTTCGTATTCTTCTTTTCCCTCCCAATTGTTATAATCCGGTTTTACCATGTTCGCAATAAATGAAATAGATCGTTCCTCGCTACCTATGGTACTTAACTGGGACAACACCCTGTTGTAATCTTCCATATTGTTGTTGAAGAGATGCTTTACAAATGCTAGGCGATCGTTCAAATCTACTTTCAGTACTTTTTTAGGACTATTTTCCACAGATTGGGCAGTCCCGACCGCTTTAACCGTTTTCACCTCCTTGGGCATAAATAGGTCCTTATCGTTTTTAATCAGATCCGGTTTGTTGGTAAATTGGGATAAAACCTCGTCGATTGTAGTGGCTCCGGGCATCTCCGATACCATATCCTTTATGGTATCGATACCAGGAATAATTATATCCTCTTCGTGCGGATTACTTTCCGGTACCGAAGAATTTGCGCTTAATACGGAGTTGGCCATAGTTTCAAATTTTGCCGCAATGGCATTCTTGGAAACATCTATCTCCACCTCATTCAATTTTTCCTCAATATATTTAAGAACTGCCAACTTTTCATATAATTCCCTGGCAGTTTCATATAAGGCCGAGTAATCGTTTAAATTTCTCGAAGTTATTATTTCAGTTGATAATTTTCTCAATTCCTCTTTTAGTCTCTTTTTCATCTGAATATATTTTAAAATTAGTAGGGGCCCAATTAGGGCACCAATATAGCAATTCCTTTCAGGTAATAAATAGGTGGTAAAAGAACAAGCAATCAAGATTACCAACTTTTACCAACATTAATACCAGAAGGATTATTTTTTTAATAATTTTATGCCTCCTAATATAAAACGGAAAACAAATTACTTTCGTCTAAAATTACAAAATGTTTCTCGAAAATACTGTTAACCCTAAAGAACAATTCGGTTGGATCGAAGTAATCTGCGGTTCCATGTTCTCTGGAAAGACCGAGGAACTTATCCGAAGGTTGAAAAGAGCCAAATTTGCCAAGCAAAAAGTAGAAATTTTCAAGCCTATGGTAGATAAAAGGTACCACGAGGAAATGGTAGTCTCCCACGATGCCAATGAAATTAGATCTACCCCGGTTCCGGCAGCTGCCAATATTCGACTTTTGGCAGATGACTGTGATGTGGTAGGGATTGATGAGGCCCAATTCTTCGATGACGAAATTGTTACCGTATGCAATGATCTGGCCAACAAGGGCATCCGAGTGGTAGTGGCAGGACTGGACATGGATTTCAAGGGCAATCCGTTTGGACCTATGCCCGCCTTGATGGCCACGGCCGAATACGTCACAAAAGTTCACGCTGTTTGTACACGAACCGGCAATCTTGCCAATTATAGTTTTAGAAAGGCCAACAACAATAAGTTGGTTTTTCTGGGAGAAACTGAAGAATATGAACCCCTTAGTAGAGCCGCGTACTACAAAGCCATGTTAAAAGAAAAAGTGAGTGCCATAGAAGTTACATCCGAGGAAGTTTTGCCTCCTCAAAAAAAATCGAATGACTAAGGTCGGAGAAACCGTTCTGGAAATAGACCTTAGGGCCCTGGAACACAATTATCATTATTTAAGATCCAAGATCGATCCGGAAACTAAATTTCTTGGAGTAGTGAAGGCGTTCGCCTATGGAAGCGATTCCATTGCCATTGCCAAAAAACTGGAATCCCTTGGCGCAGATTATTTGGCCGTAGCTTATACTTCAGAAGGAGTAGCCTTAAGGAATGCCGAAATTAAATTGCCCATCCTGGTGCTGCATCCCCAAGAGGTAAGTTTTGCCACGATGATAGAAAAATGCCTGGAGCCAAGTCTATATTCCCGTACGATTCTCTCCTCCTTTGTAAAAATGGCCAAAGACCTAGGCCAAATGGATTACCCTGTACATTTAAAATTCAACACCGGTCTAAACAGATTGGGGCTTGGTGAAAAGGATATAGATTTTATTTTAACATCGCTTGAAGGTGCAGAACAGATAAAAATCAGCTCCCTTTTTTCCCATTTAGCCGCCTCCGAGGATTTGAATGAAAAGGATTTTACGATTTCCCAGATTAGGCAATTCGAAAAAATAAGCTCGGCCTTAATCTCTAAAATAAAGTACAGTCCCAAAAGGCATATGTTGAATACCTCAGGAATAATCAATTACCCGGAGGCGCAGTACGATATGGTAAGAAGCGGTATTGGCCTTTATGGTTATGGAAACGAAGCCGCCGAGGACGAAAAGTTAATACCTGTCGCCACCCTTAAAACCATAATATCACAGATCCATAGGATAGAGCCTAATGAAAGTGTAGGTTATAATAGAGCGTTTGTTTCCAATACTTCCAAGGTAACGGCAACCCTACCCTTAGGCCATGCAGACGGAATTGGCAGACAATATGGAAACCGTATAGGTCAGGTATCCGTGCACGGCAAATTGGCCCCAATTATCGGCAATGTTTGCATGGATATGATTATGGTGGATATTACGGGAATTGACTGTAAGGAAGGCGACGAGGTTATTGTTTTTGGCCAGGAACATAGTGCCGAAGATCTAGCATCTTCCGCCCAAACTATAACCTATGAGCTTCTCACCGGAATTTCGCAGCGAGTGAAACGCGTTTATATGGATTAGGGCTTAAAAATTATTTTATCCCAGGTGGTTAAAACCCCAATTTAAAAGATATTTTCACTATCCCAAACATTTTTATTTTAACATTTTGTTAAGACGTCTATTTAAGTTAAATTGCAGTTAGTATTAATCAAATAAAACACTAATTATGTTAAAAGAATTTAAGGATTTTATTATGACCGGCAATGTCATTGATTTGGCGGTTGCTGTACTGTTGGCAGGAGCTGCAGGCTTGGTTGTCAGTGGATTTGTCAACGATATCATGATGCCTATTGTAGGCTATTTCACTGGAGGGGTAGATTTCTCCGATATGCAATTTGTACTTTCAGAGGCAATTGTGGCCGCAGACGGAACGGTTGAAAAACCTGCTAGTGCTATACGTTATGGCGCGTGGATAAATTCAATTATTAACTTAATTATTGTTGGTTTTGTTTTGTTCATGATTGTAAAAGCCTACAACAAAACTAAAAAACCTAAGGAGGAAGCTCCTGCAGCACCTAAAGGCCCAAGTCAAGAGGAGCTTTTGACCCAGATCAGGGATTTACTAAAAAAATAATTTTTTATAAAAAATTATGTGCTTTGGCTTAAAATCAAAGTACAGCCGCTACACTACCAACTAACCAACTAAAACCGTCAGCTAGGATTCGCTATCCAAGTTGACGGTTCTTTTTTGCATTACTGTTATTTTTATAACAATTTGTTATATTTTTAATATATTCTATTTTATGTATTGTTTAATACCCTATATTCAGTACATTTGCCAACTGAAATTTTAATTTAATCGTAATGAAAGTAGCTGTAGTTGGTGCAACAGGAATGGTTGGGGAAGTAATGCTAAAAGTATTGGCAGAACGTAACTTTCCAGTAACCGAATTATTGGTAGTGGCCTCAGAAAGATCTGTAGGCAAGAAGTTAAGCTTCCAAGGCAAGGAGTATACCTTAATTGGGTTGGAAACTGCGGTTGCCGCCAAACCGGACGTTGCCATTTTTTCAGCCGGAGGTGATACTTCCTTGGAATGGGCACCAAAATTTGCCGCTGTTGGTACCACGGTAATAGACAATTCTTCAGCTTGGCGTATGGATCCCACCAAAAAATTGGTGGTTCCCGAAATAAACGCCTCAGAATTGACCAAGGAGGATAAGATTATAGCAAATCCAAACTGTTCCACAATACAGATGGTATTGGCACTTTCTTCCCTACATAAAAAATACAAGATGAAAAGGGTGGTTGTTTCTACCTACCAGTCGGTTTCCGGAACAGGCGTAAAAGCTGTTCAGCAGTTGGAAAACGAGATTGCAGGAATAAAGGGAGAAATGGCATATCCTTATCCTATCGGAAAAAATGCATTGCCCCATTGCGATGTATTCTTGGATAATGGATATACCAAGGAAGAAATGAAGCTGGCCAAAGAGCCACAAAAAATATTCAACGACAATTCATTCTCCGTGACTGCAACAGCGGTTCGTATCCCAACTGCAGGAGGGCACTCGGAGTCGGTCAATGTGGAATTTGAAAATGATTTTGAACTTTCGGAAGTTAGAAGGTTGTTGAGTGAAACTCCAGGAATCGTTGTTCAAGACAATACAGACACCAATACCTACCCAATGCCGATTTATGCACATGGCAAGGATGATGTATTTGTAGGGCGTATTAGAAGGGACGAAACACAACCCAATACTTTGAACATGTGGATAGTTGCTGATAACCTAAGAAAAGGAGCAGCCACGAACGCAGTACAGATTGCTGAATATTTGGTTCAAAACCAACTAGTATAATAGAATTTTATTGACAATACCCTTCAATCCCAAAACAAAATAAGGAGAGCAGGGAAAGATGTTAAAACCTTTGTAACCACCATTTACAAAGGTTTTTTTTATGTTATTTTTGGCTTAAGAAGATCCATTAATGAAGACATTAATATTGATCCCACTAGCTGGATTAGTGATATTAGCCTGTGAGACCAAAAAAAAAGATACTATTATTTTGAATTATCCGATCACAAAAAAAGTTGATTCCGTAGACACGTATTTCGGGACAAAAATAAGCGACCCCTTTCGTTGGCTGGAAGATGACCGAAGCCCCGAAACCGAAAATTGGGTTAAGATACAAAATGAGACCACATTTAATTATTTGGACAAAATTCCATTCAGAAAAGCGCTAAAAGAACGTTTGGAACAATTATGGAATTTCGAAAAGTTGGGATCTCCGTTCAAAGAAGATGATTACATCTATTTTTTTAAGAACGATGGCTTACAAAATCAGAATGTATTGTACCGTAAAAAAGGAGAGGAGGGACAGGCTGAAGTATTTCTGGATCCAAATTCCTTTTCGGAAGATGCCACCACCTCATTGGCAGGAATAAATTTTTCCAAGGACGGTTCCATAGCTGCCTATTCCATATCCGAAGGGGGTAGCGATTGGCGAAAAGTAATTGTGATCAATGCCGAAAATAAGTCGATTGTTGAAGATACTCTGGTAGACATTAAATTTAGTGGAGTTTCCTGGAAGGGAAACGAAGGCTTCTTTTACTCCAGTTACGACAAACCTGAGGGAAGTGAACTATCTGCCAAAACCGACCAACATAAACTTTATTATCACAAACTGGGAACTCCCCAAAAGAGTGATGAGGTGGTCTTTGGTGGTACTCCAATTGAAAAACATAGGTATGTTGGGGGGTACGTAACCGAGGACGACAGGTATCTCATAATTTCGGCCGCTGTTTCTACCTCCGGGAACAAATTATTCATAAAAGACTTGACCCAGCCAGAAAGCCAACTGATGACTATATTGGATAGTACAGACAGCGATAGCCAAATCATAGACAATGTGGGGTCCAAACTATTCATTTTGACCAATAGAAATGCACCCAATAAAAAAGTTGTTTCTGTGGATGCACAAAATCCAACTCCAGAACATTGGATAGATTTAATTCCAGAAACACAAAATGTACTTTCTGTTGGTACCGGCGGGGGTTATTTCTTTGCGGAGTATATGGTAGACGCCATTTCCAAGGTGTACCAATATGACAACCAAGGCAAAATGTTACGCGAAATAATACTTCCTGGGCTTGGAAGTGCCGGTGGCTTCGGTGGAAAAAAGAAGGAAACGGAACTTTATTTCACTTTTACCAATTACAATAGCCCGGAATCCATTTATAGATTGGATATAAAAACAGGAGATTATACAGTTTATTGGAAACCGCAAATAGATTTCAACCCAGAAGATTACGTGTCCACACAAGTCTTTTATCCTACCAAGGACGGTACTAAAATACCAATGATGATTACCCATAAAAAAGGATTGCAGTTAAATGGCCAAAATCCGACCATTCTATATGGCTATGGGGGCTTTAACATAAGCCTTACTCCGACTTTTAGTGTTGTAAATGCAGTATGGATGGAGCAAGGTGGTATCTATGCCGTACCCAACCTCAGGGGAGGAGGTGAATATGGCAAACAATGGCATGATGCCGGCATTAAAACCCAAAAACAGAACGTCTTTGACGATTTTATAGCTGCCGCCGAATACTTAATAGCCAAAAAATATACCTCATCGGACTATTTGGCCATTAAGGGAGGTTCCAATGGTGGGCTCCTAGTGGGCGCTACCATGACCCAAAGGCCGGATTTAATGAAGGTGGCCCTGCCTGCTGTAGGCGTTTTGGATATGCTACGGTATCATACATTTACCGCCGGTGCTGGTTGGGCCTATGATTATGGGACTGCTGAAGACAACTTGGAGATGTTTAATTATCTCAAGGGCTATTCCCCTGTACACAATATCAGGAAAGGCGTAGAATATCCAGCCACCTTGATTACCACAGGCGATCATGACGACAGGGTGGTACCGGCGCATAGTTTTAAGTTCGCTGCGTCATTGCAGGATAAACAAACGGGTGGCAACCCTACCTTAATACGAATAGAAGTGAATGCCGGCCATGGAGCTGGAACTCCTGTAAGCAAGACCATTGAGCAAAATGTGGATATTTTCGGATTTACCTTGTTCAATATGGGCTTTAAGGAACTCCCTAACAAGGCAGTTTTAAAAGATTTTAAGGATTAGTTTAAAAAAAATCGATAATTTTGTTTTAGAGTCCATTTCTTTTAGAAGTGGACTTTTTTTATCCCCTCTAGGTACACATATAGTTTTAGCCCATGTTACAAGTAAATTCCCTTTCGTTCGCTTATGATAAAAAACCGGTACTTACCGATATCAACTTTAAGGTAAGCAACGGAGAACATATCTCTATTGTAGGTGAAAGCGGCTGTGGCAAAAGCACCCTGCTCAAAATTATTTACGGCCTTTTACAGCCTCAGCAAGGCTCCATATTCTGGGGAAAAAAACAGGTAATGGGCCCTGATTTTAATCTGGTGCCAGGGGAGTCCTACATGAAATACCTTTCCCAGGATTTTGATTTAATGCCCTTCACCACTGTGGCCGAAAACGTAAGTCAGTTTCTATCTGTTTTTTATCCAGAGGAATTAAAGGCGAGAACCACCGAGTTATTGGAAATGATAGATATGTTATCTTTTGCCAAGGTAAAGGTTAAAAACCTAAGCGGAGGGCAACAGCAGAGGGTTGCTTTGGCCAGGGTTTTGGCACAAAAACCAGAATTGCTTTTGTTGGATGAGCCCTTCGGACATATAGACAATTTTAGAAAGAATCAACTGAGAAGAAATCTCTTTGACTATTTAAAGAAAGAGGGAATTAGCTGTATCACCGCTACCCATGACCACCAAGATATTTTACCCTATGCCAATAGGATCATAGTTCTAAAGGATCAGGCAATAAAGGCCAATGCCAATACCAGAGATCTGTATAACAACCCGAAAAATATTTATACAGCCAGCTTGTTCGGGGAAGCCAACCTAATACCCATAAATATTATAAAATCTTATGGAGATTTGGAGCGGGAAATTATTGTTTATGCCCATGAATTTAGAGTTTCAAACAAAAAAGGAATTCCGGTAACGGTAGAAAAATGCTATTTTATGGGCAGTCATTTTTTGGTTGAAGCAATATCAGGGGATCAAAGAATACGGTTCAATTCCGAGGAAACTCTAACCCCTGGCAAAAAGGTATTTCTAAATATTGCCTTGGAAACCATAAGCCAACGTCTAAAACCATAACAAACCATTGAATAGGGAAGGCATCATACAAGAGCTAAAATTCAAAGCAGTGCGGAGCAGTGGTGCCGGGGGACAACATGTAAATAAAGTTTCCTCCAAAGTGGAACTGACCTTTGATCTGGAAAACTCCATGGCTTTGACCGATTTTGAAAAAAACCGACTTCTCAAAAAACTGTCGCCCAAGTTAAGCAAGGAAAACATGCTTCTAATGCAATGCGAGGAAACCCGCAGTCAGCACAAAAACAAAGAACTGGTCATTAAAAAATTCCTTGAAACCCTCGAAGCCAATTTGGTGGTCCCAAAAAGAAGAAGAAAAACCAAACCCACTAGATCGGCCATTGAAAAAAGATTAAAGGTCAAAAAAAGGGCTGCCCTCAAAAAATTAAATAGAGGCAAACCCAAGTTGGATTAATCCGCCTGCAATTACCTAAACTTCTCTTCCCCGAAAATGGCTACGGCACGGACAGGAGATCCTGTACCTCCCCGGATCCTCAAAGGCAATCCAATAAATCTAAAGCGTCCGCGACCAATTAAAAGTTGTAAATTAATCATATTTTCATAGTGGGTAAAACCCATCTCCCCACAAATATGATGTACTTCCTTATTGGATACCCCAGGAATTCCTGGTGACATCATCTCTACCCCAAAGGCAGAAATCTCCTGTTCTCCCAACCAACGCGCCGCAGCAGCACTTAGTCCTGGTCCACGTCCCCAGTTGGCACTACCGTAGGTTCTTCTATAGTGATCTGTGTAGATCAAGACCGTGTCTCCTTTCTTAATAGCCATATTGCCGTTGGTACAAGCCAATACCAAATCTGCCGGTTCTATTAATTCCATTGGCCCTTTGTGAGACAAATCCAAACAAATTCCCTCTGTATAGAACATAGAAAGCGGCATAGTGTCTATGGACTGACCCCTAAATTCACGTGCCATATGACTTAGGGAATCCACGTGTGTCCCAGTATGTTCGCTCATCTCCAATTTGTAGACACTTGGGGATACCGTGTTGGCATCGGTAATTCCGTCCCATTCTTCGTGGGAGGCATACATTTCCATTCCTACTTCAGGAAGGCTTTTATATACGGGCATCCCTGAAAATATTTCTTGGCTTAGATCAATAATTTCCACCATAATAAGAAGATTATACCTTTTAAACCTAATACTTCCCTCTGCAGCTTTAGCAACTACTCAATTTGCTGTATTACAATTTTCCTAGAATTAAAAACAACCACATCACCCACTACTTTGCCCAATAGCAATTTCCCTATAGGTGTATTGGGCGCAATGGCATAATATGATACCCCGTCCAACTTCAATTCCCCTGCGCTGATCCCCATATAATAATTTTGTTGGTCGGTAATTACCAAACTACCCAATCCCACCGTAGAAGACCTCGTGTGTGGAGGTATCTTTTTAAACAACTCCTGTAACAACTGTGCTTCCGCTAACTGATTGCCCAATTTTTCGCGCTCCAATTGAATCATGGCCCTTCCAGTTTCATGTTTGTCGCCAGCACTACTTTTGGTCTCGGAGGTCAAAGCTTCTTGTAGGGAATCGATGTTGCTGGTAATGCGCACCAACCTATTCTCTATAAATGATTTACAAAACTCGTATAACCGTTGTTTTACCGAAGAATCCATTCAGAATGTGTTATTAAATTTTTACGGCATTGGGCCATGATAACTTTAAATCTAATTTAGCAAATTAGCCAATTCCCTACCTACCAAACTACCAATAGCAATTCCCATACCGCCCATTCTTACCCCACAGAACACATTATTGGCAAGTTGTTTTACAATAGGTTTCTTATGATTTCCTATCCCCATAATACCGCTCCATCTTAGGTCTATTTCAAAGGGTGTGTTGGGTAAAATTACTGTTTGCAATATATTCTCCAGCCTGTTCTGGATCAAAGAGGTCTCGCCAAAGGAGGTGGTTTCCTCCCCTTTAAAATCGAGATTTCTCCCTCCTCCCAATAGGATTCGATTATCTATGTTCCTAAAATAATAGTAGCCTTCATCCAAATGAAAAGTACCTTTTATGGAAAGATTTTCAATGGGCTTGGTAATCAACACCTGAGCTCGGGCGGGTTTCACCGTTTCCCCTATTAATTGGGAAGCAAAACCATTGGTGGCAACGAACAGTTTGTTGGTCTTAAATTCGAATTGCTCGGTTTTAACAACAACATGATCTATATTTTCTTGGTAACTATCCACGCCAATGGCATTCAGGATGGTCACCCCACTGTTCTGCACCTTGGCCAGCAAGCTTTTCATCATTTTACCCGTATTGATCTGCCCTTCGAACGGATTTGTAACATAATTTTTCTGAACCCCATTAAAATTAAAGGTATTGGGATGCACTAGAAAAGCGTCTGTGCCAAATACTGGCCTCAATAAAGTATTTACCCTATCCAAATTGTCCAAACAATCTTCATATAGATCCGCCTGCTCCTTTAAAAAAACCTCATGCCCCCCACAGTGGTTTTGATATTCCATTGGTTTATCGCCAAGATTTTCCCTTAGCAATTGTATTCCCTCCCAGCGTTTTAGAACCAATTGGCGGACTTCCTCTTCGGGGTGATTTTTTAAGTCGGACAAAACCTCTGAAACACTGCCAAAACATGCGAATCCTGCATTTTTAGTACTGGCCCCTTGTGGGAATTGACCTCTTTCCAAGACCAATATCTTTGCTTTGGGATATTGTTTCTTTAAATGTAAGGCGCAATTTAAGCCTACAATTCCACTGCCAACAATGGTAAAATCGATGTTGGATAACCAGGTTTTATATTCCCAATAACTTAGGTTCATACAGGGCAGGTGCTTTTATGATCAAAGTAACAAAAGAGGACTAAAGGTATTATTAATTTAGATATGAATAATTAATGGTGAAGGGTTCATTCAATAATCCTATAAACTAAAAAAGCGGATTAAACTGTTGGTTGACCACCAGTTTAATCCGCCTCATCCATGAAATAATTATATTATTAAAATCCGATTATTCCGCTGGTTGTGGTGCCATTACAAAGTCTTCCATAAACTTTGTGGTATAGTTCCCCGCTAAATAATCGGGGTGATCCATTAGCTGTCTATGAAAGGGAATGGTTGTTTTAATACCTTCAATAACGAATTCATCCAATGCCCGTTTCATTTTATTAATGGCCTCTTCCCTTGTTTGGGCCGTTGTAATCAACTTTGCAATCATGGAATCATAATTGGGCGGAATGGTATAACCACTATAAACATGGGTATCCAAACGTATCCCATGCCCTCCTGGGGTATGTAAGGTGGTTATCTTGCCAGGAGAAGGTCTAAATCCGTTGTAGGGATCCTCCGCATTTATTCTACATTCAATAGAATGCAGCTTTGGAAGATAATTTTTCCCTGAGATCGGCACCCCACCGGCAACTAGAATTTGCTCCCTTATAAGGTCATAATCTATTACCTGTTCTGTTATGGGATGTTCTACCTGGATCCTTGTATTCATTTCCATAAAATAGAAATTCCGGTGTTTGTCCACTAGGAATTCTATTGTACCAGCTCCTTCATATTTAATATATTCTGCCGCTTTTACTGCCGCTTTCCCCATATCATCCCTCAACTTATCTGTCATGAACGGTGAAGGCGTCTCTTCTGTTAATTTTTGGTGGCGACGTTGAATAGAGCAATCCCTTTCCGAAAGGTGACAGGCTTTACCATATTGGTCCCCTACGATCTGGATTTCTATATGACGAGGTTCCTCGATCAACTTTTCCATATACATGCCTCCATTGCCAAAAGCTGCCGTGGCCTCTTTTACAGCACTGTCAAAAAGATCCTCCATCTTTTCCTCGGACATTACGGCACGCATTCCTTTACCGCCACCCCCTGCGGTAGCTTTGATCATAACGGGATAACCCATCTTTTTGGCCACTTTTTTAGCATCGGCCACATCCTTAAGCAAACCCTCTGAACCGGGAACACAAGGTACTCCGGCCTTTTTCATAGTCTCCTTCGCCGTGGCCTTATCCCCCATCTTGTCTATGTGGTCTCCCGTAGCCCCAATAAATTTGATATCGTGCTCAGCACATATTCTAGAAAATTTGGAGTTTTCGGAAAGAAAACCATATCCTGGGTGAATGGCATCGGCGTTGGTAATTTCGGCCGCTGCAATAATATTCGGTATTTTTAGATAAGATTCGCTACTTGGGGCAGGACCTATGCAAACGGCTTCGTCCGCAAAACGTACATGTAGGCTTTCCTCATCCGCTTTAGAATATACCGCTACCGTTTTTATACCCATTTCCTTACAGGTCCTAATAATACGTAGCGCTATTTCTCCCCTATTTGCAATAAGTATTTTCTTAAACATCTTTTGAAATTTTAAATTTTGTATTCTAAATTTTAAATGATTCGAAATGACCATATAAAATCATCATCCGACATTTAGCATTTAAAACTTCTTATGATGGATCTACCAAAAATAAAGGCTGATCAAATTCTACAGGTGAACTATCATCTACAAGAACTTTCACGATTGTACCGGAAACTTCGGATTCAATATCATTAAACAATTTCATTGCTTCTATGACACAAAGCACATCACCTTTACCAATAGTATCCCCTACCTCAACAAAAGACGGTTTATCAGGTGAGGGTTTTCTATAAAAAGTACCAATTATAGGCGATTTTATGGTTATATATTTTGAATTTTCATCAGCTTCCTTTTTCATCTCCACTTCAACAGAAGGAGCGCTTGCAGGGGCTGCAGCCATTTGTTGTGGCATATGGCCTCCCATAGGAATTTGCTGTACATAAGTTGGTTCTGCAGTATGACCAGCTGCACCGGTTCGGATGGTGATCTTTATATCTTCCATCTCCAATTTCACTTCACTAGCCCCAGATTTGGCGACAAATTTAATTAAGCTTTGAATTTCTTTAATATCCATAGAGTTCGTATTAGTTTATAGGTTGCGACAAATTTATGAATTGTATGCCCATTTTAAATATATGGAGCCCCAGGTGAAACCACCACCAAAGGCTGCAAAAACCAAATTGTCACCTTTCTTAAGCTGGCTTTCATAGTCGCTCAATAAAAGTGGCAGCGTTGCGGAAGTGGTATTTCCGTACCTCTGTATATTCATCATCACCTTGGAATCGTCCAGCCCCATTCTATTGGAAGTGGCATCGATAATTCTTTTGTTGGCCTGATGTGGTATTAACCAATCAACATCCTCGTGCGTCAAATTATTTCTCTCCATAATCTTGGCGGCGGAATCGGCCATATTGGTAACCGCAAATTTAAAGACCGACTTCCCATCCTGGTAAATAAAATGTTGACGGTTTTTAACAGTTTCCTCAGAAGCAGGAAGCAAGGAGCCCCCGGCATCCATTTTAAGGAAATTTCTTCCTACGCCATCCGACCTTAAATATTCGTCCTGAAGACCTAGACCTTCGTTATTTGGTTCAAAAAGCGCCGCGCCGGCACCATCCCCAAAAATAATACAAGTGGTTCTATCGGTATAGTCTATAATAGAGGACATTTTATCGGCCCCGATAAGCAATACCTTTTTATATCGCCCGGATTCTATATAACTGGCAGCCGTGGACATTCCATATAAAAAACTGGAACATGCAGCTTGCAAATCATACGCGAAGGCGTTGGTGGCTCCAATTTCCGAAGCCACATAGGCTGCAGTTGCAGCAACCAGCATATCCGGAGTTGCAGTTGCAACAATAATCAGTTCGATCTCCTTGGGATCTAATTTTCGTTTTTCCAGAAGTTGCTCCGCAGCTTTTATGGCAAGATAGGATGTTCCTAGACCCTCACCCTTTAAGATTCTCCTTTCCTTGATACCTGTCCTGGTCGTAATCCATTCATCATTAGTATCTACCAAAGTTTCCAAAATCTTATTCGTCATTACAAAGTCTGGCACATAAGACCCTACAGCAGTAATTGCAGCTGTTGTTTTGCTCATCTAAATTTGATTTTTATCAATAAACCTCCAAAAACAATTGAAAATTTGTGAAAATTAGTGATTTTATATGACTTTAAGTCCAAAAAAACCTTGTTTTTGAAATTTACATCGCCTTCATAAAAAAACTCCCACTCTTAAGAAGTGGGAGTCCAAATTATATTGTTCTAGCCTAAATTATGCTACTGCTTCTTCAGTTTTGTCAATCAAAACCTCTCCACGGTAGTATAATTTACCTTCATGCCAATGAGCTCTGTGAAACAAATGCATTTCTCCAGTAGTTGGATCTTGTGCTACAGTAGGAGCTACCGCCTTATAATGCGTTCTTCTCTTGTCTCTTCTGGTTTTGGAAATTTTTCTTTTAGGATGTGCCATTATGAAACTTATTTATCCGTTAATAATTTTTTTAAAGCGTCCCACCGGGGATCGATATCTTCTTTGTTTTCCTTTGTATCTTTTGGTTGGAGTTCTTCCAGCTTGTCCAACACCTCTGATTGTAAAGTGCCGTCCAACACCCCAGGGTGAACCTTTTTAAGCGGTACCGACAATACCAACATTTCATAAACGTACTGTGCAATATTGATTTGGTATTCACTGTGTGGAATAATCAATATTTCATCATTGTCGTTGTTGTACTCATCACCAAACTTAACAACCAATTCCAAATCGGCTTTGATTTTTTGATCATAAGGTTCGCTGGTGAGGTCACAATTAACATTTACTGTTCCCCGTGCCTTCATTTCCAACTCCATCATGGTACTCATTTTATTCAGGGTAACGTCTAATTTAATATTCGCACCGTTGAACTCATCATACTCAAAAGACTCAAAGAACTTATTCTCAATTGTGTACTCAAACTCGTGTTTTCCCTGTTTCAGTCCCGAAAAAGGAATAATAAACTCCTTATGCTGCATCATGATCCACACTGGTTTTAACGTACCCGCCGCAATAAAGGCGGGTGCAAAGATACTATTATTTTGTAAAAAGCCAACAAATAGAACGAAATAAATATATTCCTATTAAATTTACCTAATTCAATGATCCAATGCCGAATAGCTTCCCAATAATATGGCAAAACTATCCCTGCCTTTTTAGCTTATGTTTTCTTAAAGGATTCCCTGTTAATTCCTTATATTCCTGTCTATTTTTAAATATATGGAGGGCCATAAATACAGCCTCCTTAAAGGAACTATTGTCCGCAACCCCTTTCCCTGCAATTTCATAGGCTGTTCCGTGGTCCGGGGAAGTACGCACTTTATTAAGGCCTGCGGTAAAGTTTACCCCTTTACCAAAGGACAAGGTTTTAAAAGGTATAAGTCCCTGGTCATGATAGGCCGCCAAAATAGCATCGAAATTCTTGTAATTGTCAGACCCAAAAAAGCTATCTGCCGAATAAGGCCCAAATACCAAATGTCCCTTTTCCGCCATTTCCTTGATAACTGGCCTTAAAACCTCGTCATCTTCTTTTCCTATTACACCATTATCACCACTATGGGGATTAATTCCCAAAAGCGCGATTTTAGGTTTCCTAATACCAAAATCCATCTTTAAGGAGTTGGAAATAGTGGCAATTTTAGAGCGTATCAATTGTGGTGTAATGCTAGCCGCAACATCCTTTACAGCAACATGATCTGTAAGCAAGCCCACCCTTAAACCATCTGTCACCATAAACATTAGACTTTCTCCTTCCAATTCCTTGGCCAAATAGTCCGTATGCCCTGGAAATTTAAAATCCTCGGCCTGTATGTTGTTCTTATTAATCGGTGCCGTAACCAAAACGTCTATCTCGTTATTCTTTAGGGCCGCTACTGCCGCCTTTAAAGACTGAATGGCATATTTTCCGCTCTCAGGGGTTGGCTCCCCAAAATTAACAACAGGAGTTTCCTTCCATACATTCACCACATTTATCTTTCCGTCAATTGCTTTGGAGGCTTCGTGGATGCCATTATAGTTTATTTCCAATCCCAACTCCGATTTTTGGTGGGAGATAGTTTTATTGGATGCAAAAATAACCGGTGTGCAGAAATCCAACATCCGGGAATCTTCAAATGTCTTAAGCACCACTTCGCACCCAATTCCATTTAAATCCCCAATGGATATCCCCAATTTTATATTTCCAGTTCCCTGCATTTTGTCTTTTCGTTTAATATGAAATAAACCCTTAAATTTACAACACAAAACTACTTAATTAAAACGACACATGTTTACTGGGATTATTGAAACTTTGGGAGAAGTAAAAAAATTGGAGAAAGAGGGAGGTAATCTTCATATTACCATAAGATCTAAGATTACCCAAGAACTAAAAATAGACCAAAGTGTTGCGCATAATGGAGTGTGTCTTACAGTCGTAAAAATTGCTGCTGATCAGTATACCGTAACCGCCATTGAGGAAACCTTGGAAAAAACCAACTTGAACGACCTTAATGAAGGAGATCTTGTAAACTTGGAACGTGCCATGGTGCTAGGAGCCAGGTTGGACGGACATATTGTACAGGGCCATGTGGACCAAACCGGGGAATGTATCGATATTAAAGAAAAGGATGGCAGCTGGTTTTTTACCTTTAGTTATGATCCAACACAAAATAACGTTACCATAGAAAAAGGATCCATAACCATAGACGGAACCAGTTTAACGGTAGTGGATTCCCAAAAAAACAGTTTTAGTGTAGCCATAATCCCCTACACTTATGAACACACA
Organism: Arenibacter algicola; assembly: GCF_018860365.1. Classification (GTDB taxonomy): domain Bacteria; phylum Bacteroidota; class Bacteroidia; order Flavobacteriales; family Flavobacteriaceae; genus Arenibacter; species Arenibacter algicola_B. Next base: position 163,714 of record NZ_JAHKPO010000023.1, on the reverse strand, counting down.
CGATTTAGAAGTTACACCATAGGGACAAGGGTTAATCTGGAGTTTGACGTAATAGGAAAGTATGTTTCCAGGCTATTGGAACTCCGAGGTTAATTATGTAGTTGTCGTTTTTGGAATTTCCAGGTACCAAGACAGATTATTATAAAAATTGTGCTAATTTAAACACCTAGAACACTATAGGGTTTATAACTTATGCTTTATATAATAATTGGAACTGGCCTGCTTTTTATATCCATGGCGTTCCTTGTAACGGAAAACAATTCGAAATATCTTCTTTCCGGCTATAACACCATGAGTGAGGCAGAAAGAACAAAGGTGGATATAAAATCGTACATCCCCTATTTTAAAAAGTTCCACCTGTTTTTGGGAGTTAGCTTTATTGCTATTGGCCTCTTATTGCACTTTGCCATTGGGGAAAGCGCAAGCGGAATATTTATAGGTGTTTATCCTATTCTTGCCTATATCTATTTCATGAGGGAAAGCAATAAATACTGGAAAGGATCTAGCAGTAAATGGAATAAAATTGGTCTTTATGTGCTTGTGGCAACCTTGATTCTAGTAGTTGGGCTCCTAGCCATGGGTTTTAAGGAAAATCAAATAGTCATTGCACCGGATTCTGTCCAATTTCAGGGCAGTTATGGGGAAACACTAGGTGCGTCGGATATAGAATCCGTAATCCTTGTGGACCATTTACCTACCATTACATCAAAAACCAATGGATTTGCCCTGGGAAGCATCAGGAAGGGATATTTTAAGACCAAGGAAGGGGAGAAAGTAAAATTGATATTGAACGCGGATAACAAAGCATACCTGCTTTTTACAAAAACAAATGGAGAGAAAATTTACTTTTCTGCAAAGGAAAATACAAGCATTGAACTTTACAATGAATTAAAAAAATTCTTCCCGGAGCAGATTGAATAGTATTGGGTTACTTTCCCTCAAGAGGGTTACAACCATTGTTAGAGAGGTTAAATACCCAATTTGAATACAATATTATTTTCAAGAATCGTTATACTTGCAAGATTTGAAGTTTTATTTATGCAGTTCACGAGTGATTACATTAGTTTAAAAGGAAGTGTTTTTTCTTTCAATTTAGACCGAAACGTGGCCTTTAGATTGGTTGCTCCTCCAAACTACAGGGAATCCCAGTCACCATTTCCTGTGCTGTTAATGAACGATGGCCAAGACTATGTGGGATTGAATTTAGAAAAAACCTTGTCCGGCGCCTATAAGGACAAGAAAACTATCCCTTTTATTTTTGTGGGTATAGAAGCAGATCAAAATAGACTTTATGAGTATGGCACTTCTGTTTCTGCAGATTTTAAAGGTAGGGGCAACAAGGCGCTGCAATACTCCAAATTTATTGTAGATGAATTCATTCCCTTCCTAGGCCAGGAATTCAAAGTTTCCCCTCCTGAACAAAACTGGGTCTATTGTGGTTTTTCCCTGGGAGGTCTTTCCGCTTTTGATATTGCATTCAACAATTCCCAGTTATTTGCTAAAGTCGGCGTTTTTAGTGGTTCCTTTTGGTGGCGCAGGAAAGCATACCAAAAACACGATATGGAGGATAGAAGCAGGATTACTTTGGATATGATCAAGCACTCAAAAAATCTGGCGCCTTTACAATACTTTTTTCAGTGCGGTACAGAGGAAGAAACCGATGACCGAAACAACAATGGTGTTATAGATGTAATAGATGACACCTTGGATGTAATAAACGAATTGCAGTTAAAAGGGTATTCCTATCCCGGGGACATTTGCTATAAAGAGATTGAAGGAGGAAAGCACGATTTATACACCTGGGGCTCGGCACTGCCGCAATTTATTAAATGGGCTTTTCAAAAGGACTGAATTATACCCTTATAAATATCTTTTTTCTGTAAAGAATATATCCCAGTAACACATACAAAGAGACCAATGAGAGTCCGTACAACAATGAAGAGGTTTCCATTGCCAGAAAATCCTGTACATAAACGGTATTAAAAAGCCAGCTTTTTAGGGAGGTGTCCCCATCTACTTTTACCAAACCCATAATTTTACTGGTAAAACTGGAAAGAAAATACAGGACAATGGCATTTGCTCCGGCATATTTAAATATACTGCCAAACTTAATTCCCTTTACATCGGAGATATAATATATTATTGCTAAAATTATATTGGCCCAACCAGCTGTTACCATTACAAAACTACTACTCCACAGGGCCTTGTTTATTGGGAAAAACATATCCCACACATAACCTACAAGCAACATTACAGTTCCAATACCAAAAAGCACCATTTCCTTTTTAGCTCTTTTGGAGCGTAAAATTAGACCTGTAAAAATTCCCATTAATGTGGTAGCTATTGATGGCAGAGTACTTAACAAGCCTTCGGGATCATAATCAGCCTTATAGCTATGAGATCCAAAAACAAGAACATCCAAATAATTGGCCAAATTGTTAGGAGCACGTTCAAAGGTAGGTGCCATTCCATTTACAGGTACAAAGCCCATAAGCAACCAATACCCTATCAAAAGAAAAGCGCAAATACCAACCAGTGTTTTCCAATTGAAATTGATGAATAAAATTGAGGCGAAGAAAAACACCACACCAATGCGCTGTAGCACCCCTGGAAATCGAATGTTTTCGAAATCCTTAAAGAAGGGAAAGTGAATGGTAAACGCCCCCAAGAATAGACCCAGGCCTATTAATTTCAAGGCTCTTATGGTAATTTTTTTATAGGTGCTGGAATCTACCGGTTTGTGTTGATACGCAAAAACAATGGAACAGCCCACAATGAACAAGAAAAAGGGAAATACAAGATCTGTAGGGGTATATCCGTGCCATGGAGCATGCAAGAAAGGAGCGTACACATGGGACCAGGTTCCGGGATTATTTACCAAAATCATAAGGACAATGGTAAGTCCCCTAAAGATATCCACGGAAACTATTCTATTCTGTATATTCATTCCTAGTTTTGTGCCTACTTTCTTTTTATACGACCTTCACCTACAGAATATGATCTTTCATCTTATTCCAAGCCCTTGCCAACAACAATCCGGACACCAAGGCCACACCGGTCAAAATAAGTGCATTGGTAGTTTTTCCATATATCCAATACCCAGTGGCAAACATGCAGGAGTAGATTAATACACAACCCAGTAACATGGCAGTGATACCTGCAGGTACACTCCATTTTTCTTTGGTGTTCACAATCTCTACGTTTTCATCTTTTGCCTCCTTGATCACTTTGGACCAACCCGGCCCACCAGGTTGAATTTTTTTGTAAAAATCCTGCAATACCTGTTTAGATTCTGGTTGGGTCATATATGTTGCTGCCAACCAAATAACCGTAGTAACCACTACTACAAAAGGATATTCTGCCCAATCTGGGAAAACACCCGTTTCCGCTGCAAATAAGAAAGGTCCCACAGCCGTTAATTTTAATATTATGGAGATGATTCCCGAGGCAAACATTGCCGTAATCTCGCTCCATGCGTTGATCCTCCACCAGAACCATCTCAATATAAAGATCAGCCCAGTTCCCGCACCAAATACCAAGAGTACTTCAAACAATTGTAAGGCATTCTGTAAAAGCAAAGCCAATGCTGCACTGAAGACCATTAATATAACTGTGGATATTCTACCAACGGCAACCAATCTTTTTTCGGAGGCATTGGGATTTATTTGTTGTTTGTAAAAGTCATAAACAATATAGGACGATCCCCAATTTAATTGGGTAGAAATTGTACTCATATAAGCTGCAATAAGGGAAGCCAATACCAATCCCAACAATCCACTTGGCAATTTGGTCAACATAGCGGAATAAGCCAAATCATGACCTAATTTATCTACCGCAACATTGGGGAAAGCCTCATGGATACTAGCAATGTCCGGATATACTACAAGGGACGCCAAGGCTACCAAAATCCATGGCCATGGACGTAAGGCATAATGCATAATATTGAAGAAGAAAGTAGCACCTATGGCATGGTTTTCATTTTTAGCAGCCAACATACGTTGGGCTATGTAACCTCCACCCCCTGGTTCCGCACCAGGATACCAAGAACTCCACCATTGTACTGCCAGAGGAATTATAAATAAGGTGATCAAAGCATTTGTATTGCTAAAGTCGGGCACAATAGCAAGTTTATCCGCAACATGTTCATTGGCCATTAATGCAGTTATACCTCCTACTTCTGGAATATTCACTAAGTAGTAGGCTGCTCCAATAGCACCGCCCATAGCTACAAAGAAAAGCAGGAAATCTGTATAAACCACTCCTTTGAACCCACCCAAGGCACTAAAAGTCACGGTAATTAATCCTGCACTCACCACGGTTACCCATGGTTCCAAGCCCAACATAATACCTCCTATCTTAATTGCTGCCAAAGTAACAGCAGACATTGTAATCACATTAAATATTACCCCCAAGTAAACCGCCCTGAATTTTCTTAAAAAGCTTGCCGGTTTACCGCCATAGCGCAGTTCATAAAATTCAAGATCTGTATTTACATTGGATTTCCTCCAAAGTTTGGCGTAAACAAAGACAGTCAATAAACCTGTCAATAGAAAAGCCCACCAAACCCAGTTTCCGGAAACTCCGTTGGTACGAACAATATCGGTCACCAAATTGGGTGTATCGGTAGAAAAGGTTGTGGCCACCATAGAGAGACCTAACAACCACCATGGCATGGTTCTACCGGAAAGAAAATATTCCGATGAACTGGCCCCGGACTTCTTGGAGACATAAATTCCGATAAATAAAACGATTGAGAAAAAAACGACAATAAAACTGTAATCCAGGGTACTTAATTCCATCAGTTTGGCTTTGGTTTGAGAATTAAGATCTAAAGATAAATTTTTTTGGGATACTTTTGCCCTTTGTTCGCCAAATGTCACATATGATTCTCTCAACAACACTGGATATATCCACAACGGCCTGGGCACTTGCCTTAACCGCCGCATTTGTAATAGGAATTTCCAAAGCTGGAATAAAAGGAATAGCCATCATTAATGTTACTTTAATGGCATTGGCCTTTGGGGCCAAAGAGTCAACTGGATTAATCGTACCCCTGCTTGTTGTAGGTGATGCCTTTGCCGTAATTTATTACAATAGACATGCGCAGTGGAAGTATATAGTTGCCTTTTTACCTTGGATGATCCTTGGCATACTTATTGGCACGGCCGTAGGAAAAGATTTGCCGGAAACCACCTTTAAGATCAGCATGTCCGTTATAATTTTGGGAACGGTTATAATGATGTACTGGTGGGACAGAAAAAAATCCAAAAACGTTCCTACCCATTGGGCATTTGCCGGTTTTATAGGAACCATGGCGGGTATTACCACCATGATAGGCAATTTGGCCGGAGCCTTTTCCAACATTTATTTTTTGGCCATGAGGCTGCCAAAGAACGAATTTATTGGAACCGCGGCCTGGCTCTTTTTTATAGTGAACATATTTAAACTGCCCTTTCATATTTTTATATGGAAGACCATTACTCCTGAAACCCTAATAATTAATCTAAAATTGGTTCCCGGAATTATTTTGGGAATTATTGTTGGCGTGCGCTTGGTAAAAATCATAAAAGAACAATTCTATCGTAAGATGATTTTGATCCTAACCGCTATTGGGGCCTTCCTAATTCTTTTCAGATAATAAGCAAAAAAAGCTGGTGCAATGCACCAGCTCTTCAACTAGACTAACTCAAACTAATACTAACTCAAACTTTTCGAAACAAAAATCGTATTAAAAACCCGTCTAGAAGTTAACTAAACTTCAAGCTAACATTACCAAAAATAAAAGCCTCTACCTCCAAAGGATAAGCGTATTTCCCAACACCCTAATTGTCCCGTAAATATTTTATGCATTTCCTGATAATTATCATATTCTAAGAACGCATTTCTCCTAAAATTTGTCGATTCATATTTGGACTTTACCATGATAAGTAGTTATCCCATAAATAGATAGCTCTGATTTATATTTTAGAAGTAACACCCTAAGGGTCCAACAAATAAAAATATTTAAACGTATGAAAAAACATAGCTTTCATATTCCGGTAATGGGAATCGGATTTACCATAGATACCCCCCTAAAAGTTTCCCACCTTGGCATAGATTCTGTTATTTCTTTGGTAGATGATATCCTGATTGAAAAATTAAGGAAAATGTACTGTGAAAAATTTGAACTACCATACCAGGAAATTTCAGATAAATTGGAAGATTTTAGGGCCAAAAGAATTACCAGTTATCTCAACTTGATCAATGATGCAGCACACAAAAAATTTGAGGACCTAAAAAATTCTGCGCATGAAATAAAGGAATATTTAGGCCTCCTGCCAAATGCTTCCCATCTAAAGGAAGAATTTGAAAAACTTACTTCAAACGATTTCAAATCTGCTGAAATTAAAAAATGGTTAAAGGAGAATTTGTCCATGGGCAGCATCGATGTCAATATTATGACCAAGGTGGACAAGGACAATTATACAAAAAATGACAAGCTGCCCACTGAATTTAATGATGCTCATGCAGCCTTGCGTGGATATGCTATGAGCGAACTATATTCCTCCGTTATTCTTTCTGCTGGGATGAACCCCCGACTTTATAGTTACCTGGAAAATTTCGATGATTTTTTCCCTGATGAAAACGGAAATATTAAAAAGAAGATAGTCTTAAAAGTCAGTGATTATAGATCTGCTTTGATCCAAGGCAAATTTTTGGCAAAGAAAGGAATTTGGGTATCAGAGTATAGGATAGAATCCGGGTTAAATTGTGGTGGGCATGCCTTTGCTACAGATGGTTATTTAATGGGCCCTATTATGGCCGAGTTCAGGGACAACAGACAAGCTTACATAGATGAAATCCACGGCATTTTAATTCCGGCACTGGCCAACAAAGGCCGACAAGTACCCAAACAGAATCTATCCTTAAAAATCACCGCCCAGGGTGGTGTTGGTACTGCTGAGGAACACCAATTTCTTATGGATCATTACAAAGTGGATTCTGTAGGTTGGGGGACCCCATTTTTATTGGTTCCGGAGGCCACTACCGTAGACAAGTCCACCTTGGAGAAATTGGTCGCCGCAAAAGAAGAGGATTTGTACCTGAGCGATATATCCCCATTGGGAGTACCATTCCACAACCTTCGTGGAAACACCAAGGATATGGAAAAACAAAAAAACATAGATAAGGATCGGCCAGGAAGCTCCTGTCCAAAGAAATTTGTAGCCTTAAACAAGGATTACTCTGACAAAGGGCTATGTACTGCCTCAAGGCAATACCAAAATTTAAAAATTAAGGAACTGGATGATCTGGATCTATCCGAAAAAGAATATACCGGAAGATTGAATAAAATAACAGAGAAATCATGTACCTGTGTAGGTTTAGGTACCTCTGCCTTATTGGCCTATGGCCTGGATACTAAAACAGAAGGATCAGGCGTATCTATCTGCCCCGGACCCAATATGGCTTATTATTCCAAAATAATGACATTAAAGGAAATGGTGGACCATATATACGGACGTGGCAATGTTATTGAGAGAACCGATAGACCCCATATGTTTGTTAAGGAATTGGGGATTTACCTTGATTATCTTAAAAATAAGATTGAGGAGTCCAGGGAATCCATGAATAAAAAACAGGAAAAATACCTGTTGACCTTTACCCATAATTTAAATGAGGGTATCACCTATTACCAACAATTATTTGGCAGCCTTAAAGGACAATTTGAAAACGTAAAGGACTCTGTTCTAACAGAATTGACACAAGGTTTAAAAACATTGGAAGGTTTTAAAATGGAGATAGAAACGCTTTCTTTATCGGAGGTGTAATCTTACTCTTTTAAAGATCAATCCGGCAGAGTCGTGAATTTTAATCGGAATATCAAAGGGCCTTCCTTTGCCGATTGTCCTTCATAGCTATAACCGTTACTTGGTCTTTGTTGAAAATATAATAAACAGTTGTATTTTTATGAATAACTGCTCGCCTTAAAAGTTTTTAACTTTTTGATTCAGGATATAATGTAGGGAAATTCGAAACCGTTAATTCAAATTGCCGAAGTAAACCTTCAAATTTGGCGACCTCCTTTACAGCGAACTTTTGAATCAGGCAATGTTTAATGGAAATGGCATTGTGCAATGACCTTTTTGTCCATTCAACCCTATAAGGTTTATCCATTGTTTAAACCTTCCCAGAATTCACTGGATTCCACACTTTCACCTTGCTGATAATCCTTGATGCCCCTTAGGATATTAATCCTATCCGTTTCTGTAAGTTCTTCCCACCAGTCTGCAGATTTGTCCTCACTAGACAATTTAACAGAATTAAGGAGACTTAAAATAGAATCATCGGTCAACGCTTGAATCCATCCTACAAGCTCTTTTTTGGTTTTGTTTAATTCTGCCGTGCCCATATAATCATTTTATAATAAAGTTACAAAAACTATGCAATTATGAATTAATTCAAATACCAATATTTTTTTCTCCGCGTTTGTGACCTAATTTATCCTTAATTTGAAATTTGATCTAAAAAGATAGTCCTATAATACCCATTTTTAACATTAATTAGTCTCAAATGTAGCGGTAGTTGACCAGTCGCTCCAATTTAAATTTTGATCCCGGTAACGGACCCTCCAGTAATAGGTAGTGTTGGGTTTTAACCTATTGGTTTTTTCATCGGTAAGGTCATCATCCTTTTGCCTATTTTCCTTGTAGTACCAATTTTCGAATTGTTTCCAGCTGTCAAAAATTGGCTTTTCAAAGTCGTTGCTCTCTGCAATCTGCCAATGGGAAGCCGCATGGAATGCATTGCTGAAGCTGCTATTAAAATCCCCGGCTTTTAGTGTAGTACCTGTAAAATCAACCGTTTTGTTATTGGGTGAGATAACACTGGGCGCTCCAGGCTTTCTTTCGTTTTTATAAATGACCAGACTGTCCCTAAGTTCATTTTTTCGCTCCAACTCTTCGTTCCCCTGACTAATTCTCTTAATGGTAAACTTAGGGTCTTCCGGACTGGCATCAACTTCCACCATCACAAAACCATACTCGTCCTGGGTTACCGTAAATTCATCGTAATCCCTGCCTTCAAATTCCCCCCAATTGTCAATGGCCCCTCCTGCAGAGGCAACATTGATCCATAAGTGCTTATGATCTTTGGACTGACCTCTGGAATAACCGTGGGTATGTCCAAAAAAGTGGATACTGGGCTTCCCTGTCTTAGTGGTAAAGGCTTCCAAAAGAGCTACCACCTTTCCCGTAAAATCCTCTTCTCCGGGAATCCAAAGTTCCGATTTGTGGGGATGGTGCAATTGAGCAAAAACAAAATCTACCTCATCGTTCTGTGCAGTTTCATCCAATAGCTTTTGCAACCACTCATACTGATCCCTACTGTTATTATAGCCATCGTTGGAATTGAGCCCTATAATCCTGGTATTGCCATAGTCCTTGAACCACCAGTGTTCCGCATAGGCCGGCGTGCCGTTTTCCGGCAGACTGAAATACTTAAAATAAAATACCGAATTTTTTTCGTGGTTCCCCAATACTGGGTAGACCGGCACCTCCGCAAATAATCTTTCAGCGGGATTAAAAAAATGATCTTTCCATTGATAATATTTGGTACCATTCTCCACCAAATCACCAGGTATCATCACCATGGCCAAATTATTGGGAAGTTTGCCCCCGAACTCTTTTTCCAAATATTGCAATATGCCATCATTGACTACTTCCGAAAACTTATTAGGATTATTGTGGTCTATTTGCATATCGCTCATAGCCACAATTTTAAAGGACTCATGGTCACTGGCAAAGGGAGGGGTTTTAAATTGAAAAATGTCCGACACTATTTTTCCTGTTTTCACGCGATAGTAATATTCGGTAAAGCGCTTTAATCCTTCCAATTTAACTTCGTGAATTCTAGATTCACTAAAATTGATGTCAAAAGCAATACCCTTGGTCTTTTTGCCTAGTTTTGGCGTTGATCCCCATTCAACCATGCTTTCCTCACCCACCGATGTTTCCCACATAATTTTAATGGAATTGGGCTCTGCATCCTGAAGATAGGGTTGAATTAAAAATTCTTTCTTTGCATTTTGGGCACCTCCCAATACATGGAATGCCATGGCAAAAAACAATATTACTTTAATCTTCATGTCTAGATCTATGTATTTTTAATTACGAATGTACAATGGCCAAACTTTCATCCAGAATATTTAAGGCCGAATCCAGTTCTTTTCTACTTATGGTAAGTGCGGGTGACAATTGCAGAACGTTACCCGCAGAAACCTTAAAGCTAAGGCCTCGTTTTAAACATTCGTACATGACCACCTCCGCCTCATCTATCGCCTTTTCCTTGGTTTTCTTGTCCTTCACCAATTCTACACCCCACAACAATCCCATACCCCTGACATCACCAATAAGGGGATATTTTAACTGTAATGCGCCCAGTGACGTTTTTAGGTATTTTTCATCTGCCTTGACCTTGTCCAATATTTTTTCATTTTCCAAAAAGGCAATGGTACCAAGTCCTGCTACGGCACCTAACGGACTTTTTTCATGGGTATAGTGTCCCAGCGAGATATCCCCGAACTTGTTGTATTCGTCCCTAGTGATAATTGCAGCCTGAGGAAATATTCCACCCCCCAATCCCTTTCCAATACACAATATATCCGGTTCTATTCCATAATGTTCAAAAACAAACATCTTACCTGTTCTGCCAAGAGCTATTGGAATTTCATCCAAAATAAGTAATACCCCATATTTGGTGCAAAGCTCCCTGGCCTTCTTCCAAAATGCTTTGGAGGGCAATTGAACATCCGTATTCCTAATAGTTTCGGCAATAAAAGCCCCAATATCGCCTTCCTTGGAAAACACATATTCCAAATATTCCAAACATTTATCCTCATTGTCTTCAAAAATTCCACGGTAGGTAACAGGTGGTGGAATACGCTCCACTCCTGGCATTAATGGCCCCATGGACTCCCTAAAAACGGCTTCCCCACCCACGCTGATGGCATCCAAGGAAGCCCCGTGAAAAGAATCCCAAAAAGAAACCACCTTAAATCTGCCCGTGACGGCCCTCGATAATTTTAGGGCAATTCCTATGGAAGAACTTCCATTAGGAGTCAAGAGCACCCTGTTAAGATCGGATGGCATCAAAGAGGCCAATTTTTCAGCAAAATCAATGGCAGGAATGTTGGTATAACGTCTTGGGGAAAAAGGCAAAACTTTTAATTGCTCAATAATTTTTTCAATTAGATTTGGATTGGCGTAGCCAACTTGGTGCACATTATTGCCATGGAAATCCAGGTATTTTTTTCCTGATATGTTCTCAATATAGGGTCCCTCACAACTTTGTAAAACATCCAGACAAGGAGTGGACATGGATTGATGAAGGAAATATCTGGCATCCCGTTCCAAAATTTGTTTGGTTTCCTCGCTAATCTCAGAGTCCATCCAAGCAGCACGTGCCGGAGTAAAATTAATATCTCCTTCGGTCTTTTTGTTCTGGGCACCAATACCTGAATTATCTTGCTTCATAAGGTCCGTATTTTGCTATTATTTCTCGTTCTTTTGTGTTGTCGTTCAGGATATAGATATCATATTGACTTCCTTGGTTATACACCCGGACCACAATATGACCGTTCTGACTTTTATATTGATCCAACCTATCGCCTATCACATCTTTAAGAGGTTGTAACATAACCGTTGAAAACAAATCCCGCTCTCCAGGATATAAGGACTTGGAAGTTATTCTTCTTAGCACTTCCTCCCCTGGGTGGTCCGATGACCAATTTTGTTGTATCCATACCCTTGGTCTAAGTGTTCTTACAAAGAATACATTTTGGGAATCCCTGTTGCCATGATGGTTCAAGGTGGCAACATCCACAGGACCAATCACTGGTGCCACGTGCGATTCCAAGGAATTTAAGTCCATTTGTCCCAAGGTATCGATACCACTAATATCTCCTCCGGTAAAATAATCGAACCGGCCATAGGTAATTTTTAGACATGTGCTTAAAGGATTTTCACCGGGATAATCCCCTTTGGTAAAGAAAGAATAATAATCCTCGTTTTCACCAGTCCATATATCGCCATTAACAGCAATATTACGAATTTCAAAATGGGGATATTTATTGGGGGATTGTTTTAGATGGATTTGATTTATAGCCCCAGGCTTTAAGGCTTCGTAAATCATCCCATCTTCCTTGATGTGATAATCCATATAATTCCAATACTCCTGCAATGTTTCTATAATACTATAAGAATCGTTCGCTTTTATTTTCTTTTGTACTGCTGTATTCTTTAAATCGATTGGATAATTACTTCCGCGGTCCAAATGGGTTTTAATAGGCAATAAACTCCCTACTTCCATCATTCCTGTTAAGCCATACTTTCCTTTTGGGTGTCGTTTCCTTTTAACATCCATCTCCCCGAAATGATCGTCATGGTAATGTGTAATTAGTCCGTAATCCAGTTGCAAGGTTTTATTTTTTGGAAAAAACTGATGAATATAATCCACAATCCATTGGGGCGCAGTTTTGGAATTATCGGGTTTTTGTACTGCATTTCTGGCAGATAAAGTTCTAGGATGGGTTTCGGACATGTCACCTGCATCCACCAAGAGCGTGGTCGCATCTGGAAAAACAAAAAAAGCGGCATCCCCCCTACCTGTATTTATATGATGAATATCCAACATCCCCTCTTCCCACGCGGGTAATTGCCCTCCTTTGTCTTGGGCCGTTACCAGCATCATGGACAAAAGAAGAAATATGAACTTCATTGATAAACCTTTTACCGTTATTTCCAATTACTTTAATATTGATGTAGATAGCACTTGTTTAGGAATGGTCTTAGTTTGATAATCCACGTTCAACCAACCACTACCACCTCCATTAAACCATACCACTTGCAAAGGGTAGGTTCCCGGCTTTAAGGAAATACTGCCATTCTTTTCAATCACCCCATGATCTCCATCATTATCCACTACCAATTCATTATTTACCCACAATTTACTACCATCGTCAGAATTGGTATAAAAGGTAAATCTATCCTCCTTTTCGACCTGAATGGTGGTGCTGAATCTTACCACTGTGTTGCTTCTAATTTCTTCCTTTACCTCGTCAGAAGTAATTTCAAAACAAGTTCCCTTGGCATCCGGTTTTCTATTTTCCAGACTGGGAATGCTGGTCAAGTTTTCCAAATAAAAAACCTCATAAGAAATGGGAGGGGCCATTGTCTTGTTTTTTATTCTAAAAAAGGCCTCCGATACCGTACTGGCAATTTTTCCATTTCTAAAAATAGCACTTTTAACAACAACATTTTCTGTTGTCTCGACCGGGTCGGTATATAAAGTGGAATTTGCAGTGGGCATGGAACCATCCAAGGTATACCTTATCTCACCAGTACCGTTTGTGTTTTCCATAATAATGGTCGCGGTGTCATCAAATAGGCCCCCAGCCTTTTTATTGAGTTTGGCAACAGGTAGAATAGCCGGTTGCTCAACCCTTATCGTAGTGGGATAATCATCGTTAAGATCAAAGCCTTCAAAAGCATTTTTTACTGGTTTGCCAATCCAGGCCATAGGTGTTTTTATTCCCAAAGCAAAAGCGACCGTTGCCGCATTGTCATATTGATAAACTGGATATTTAAGCACATGGTTCTTCTTGACCGATTTTCCCCAAAGGATAAAAGGAATTTCTATTTCCTGTAAAGATTCACCTCCATGACCTTTTCCCAGTCCACCATGATCTGCGCTTATGATAACCAATGTTTCATCGGCCATTCCAGATGCCTTGATAGCTGCCATTACTTCTGCCAGCATGGCGTCCGCCTTTTCCACGGATTTATAGTATTCAGGGCTCCCGTGACCGTATTCGTGTCCACCATGATCTACATGGTCAAAATGGATAAAAGTGAAGGTGGGCTTTTTTTCTTTTATATAAGCACTGGCCAAGGCTGCCGTTTGGTCTTCGGACTCTGGATTTATATCATAGTCCACGGCCCCTTTTTCAAACAGTCTTCCAAATCCCGACCAATGATAAATTGCTCCTATTTCCGCACTTTCCTTTTGGTCATCTATCAATTGAAAGATGCTTGGAAAAAGAAAATCCTCACTTTGCGTAATCGTGGGCAATACAAAATTGTTTTTCTCCCAGCTGTTGGAAGTAATACCATGTTGCTCAGGACCGGCACCCATAATCATGGAAGCCCAGTTGGTACTGGAACTTGTAGGCAGAACCGCCCTGGCATGCATACTGGCAGCCCCTTCACTTATAATCTTATCAAAGGTTGGGGTTGTTGCATTTTTTAATCCATTGGGACTTAATCCATCAAAACCAATAACCACCACATGCTTTACTATGGGAGAATTTTCATGATTTTTTTTGGCACAGGACCAAAATGAACCGAAAATAATTATCAATGCAATTATTTTAAGCAATAATTCTTTAGCGAAAACTTTTTGCAAGATGCCCGAAATAGCCGAAAACAAGGTGCTTTTAAGTACAAAATTGGCTTTGCTCATTTAGATTGGTTTTAATTTTTGATTAATGAAGAAGTGTAAATATCATGTGACTAAGTTAAGTTAAATAGTTAATAATATTAAATTTTTGTAACTATAACTACAATTTCTATTTAAAAATTTATAATTGCCAATGCCATAGAAAGTATACTCCCTCCCTATACACTTACAGCTGCTTAGTTAACTAAAAAGGCAAGGCCATAGCGGTTTTCCACTATGGCCTTGGACAAAATATATATGGGCTTGGGTTTTGTTTTGCCAATCAATATCGGCAATATGCCCCCAAAACCTATTTGGTGCCGAAAATTATTCCAACCACCAGGTTATTTCACGAATCTTATCGTTCCCAGCTCCAAACTGACTTTCAATGGCTGTAGCTACATTTGCAGTATTGTTGTTGTACTCGGAATTAGGGTAGATCCATCGGGTTGGAGGGGTGGCTCCCGGTAATTGTGCGAATGCAGGGTAACCTGTCCTTAAGTGATCAAAATATGCCCTCCAGCCCGTTTGCAAAAAGGAAGTAAAATATTTCTGGGTCAGAATGAGCTCCATTTTCTCCTCAGTGGCCAAGCTGTTATCAAACACCACCTCTGCCCCCAAAAGATAGTTGTCGGCATCCGAAGGCTCTACATAGGTTTCAAAATTCTTGGCATAGGTATTATAAAATTCGAAAGATGATTTTACCGCATTTTCATAATGTTCCTTGGCATCGGTAGCGATCCACCCACGAACGGATGCTTCGGCCAATATAAACTCCAGTTCCCAATATCCCATTAAGTTGTGCGGCTCGGTAGTAGGGTCCGTGGTATATCTCAGGTTTACCTTGGAGACATCGCCTGCGGCCGCCTTGTCGTTTACCTCTGCATAAGGTGCCAAGGGATCCCCTCCCTCGTAGGCCATAAAATCATCAATGGCCAATCCTGCCTCCTTGGCATTTTTGGTCTGTCCGCAATAAATGAACAGCCTAGGGTCCTGTCTGTCCTGGAGCATTTCGATAAAGGTAGAGGACATGTACATTCCCGATCCATAACCACTGGAGTTGAATTCCGTATACCTACTCCCTTCCTCGTCCAAAAAGACCAACTGGCCATTGTCCTCGTTAGATTCCATTATGGGCCCATTATTGTATATACCGGCAAAGGAACTTATTAGGTTCAAATCCGCGTCGCCCACCTTTTTGGAAAGGGTCATAAGGACCTTTAGCCTAAAGGAATTGACCAATTTTTGCCATTTGGTGGTATTCCCGCCAAAAATAATATCCCCGGCAATAATATTGGTATTCCCCTCCAAAAGATCATTGGCTTCCGACAGTTCCTTTAATATCCCGACAAAAACTTCTTTTTGGGTATCATACTTGGGCAGATACTGCTCCCCGGTCTCCCCTTTAAGGGCTTCGCTATAGGGAATATCGCCAAATGTAAGGGTCAGGTTATAGAAGTAGTATGCCCTGAAAAATTTGGCCAAGGCCATATATTCATCGCTTTCTATACGCTCTGCCTCCTCCATCATTTTGGTGACCTCCCCCAACATATTATAGTCGTCAAAGCTGGCACGGTCCCAGTTGTAATATTGGCCACTGTTCTCCCCATCGGTCTGCACCAAAATACGGGATGCGTACAAGGCCCCGGTACCATCCACCTCAAAGGCATTGCTTGCTATATTGGTCAATAACAATTGCGGGTGCGTTTCACTGACATTATTAGGGTTGTCGTTCAATTCTGTCAGATCTTGACAGCCAGTAAGAGCCATCAATACTGTTAATCCGAATAAAATTCCTATTTTTTTCATTGTGTGTCTTTTACTAAAATTTAACATTAACGCCTATACCGATGTACCTAGTGGAAGGATCCTGTAAATTATTGTCGTTCCCAAAATCCGGATCAATGATATCTGCCTTCTTCCATACCAATAGGTTATAGCCGCTAAGGGTTACATCAAGATTCTTAACGCCGTTGATATTGGTCAGTTCGGTGAGATCATATTTAAAGGAAAGGGTCCTTAACTTAAAGAAGCTCCGATCGAAAATATTGGCAAACTTCTCGTTTTCCTTGTAGGTCACGGCAGCCCTGTACGGGTAGTTCTGTGACCAGGTCTGCCAGCTCACCGCAGTGGTATTCTGGGTGTAGGTCCTGGTATCGGAAATAACATCCCCATTTACGTCCTGCACCAGGTCGCCGCCCGTAACCTGTACCCCGTCCGGTACATATACCGGTACTCCGGCCGCGTATTCCGCATCCCTATATTCGGTAGAATTGGGGTGCTTACCGCCCCACCACATCTTCTCAACGGTCAGGGAACGGATCAGACCGCCCCATCCGCCGTCTATACCAACATTCACGGTCAGGTTCTTATACTTAAAACTATTCTGAAGCCCTAGGGTCCAATCCTGATCGTTATGTCCCAAAAGTTGTGGGAAATTATCCCTGATAGGCAATCCATTGGTACCCAGGATCAGATCCCCGTCCGCAGACTTCTGCCACACCGTTGCATAGTAGCTGTCCGCCCTATCGTTCAGCCTTAGATTGTTATAAGTGGTATTGTCCCCATATATTTCCGTGATTTTCTGGACCTTTCTGCTCCAGTTCGCGGTAACGTTCCAACTAAAGTCCTCCGTAAGGATCGGTTTGGCATTGAGCACCACTTCCAGACCATTGGTAGTATATTCGTTGCCATTTACCTTTCTGTTCTCAAATCCCGATGTGTTCGAGATTGGCAGATCAATGATCTGGTTGCTGTCCACCACATTGTAATAGGTAAGGTCCAGGGCAACCCTGTTCTTTAAAAAGGCAGAACTTAGACCAAGCTCGAACGAATCGGAACTTTCGGGCTCTATATTGGAATTTACAAGGCCATTGGGGTACTGCAATTTTATATTCCCTCCAAAAACACCGCTATTGGTGTAATAGGATTCCGTGCTATAAGGGTTCAGGTCACTGGAAACCTGTGCCCATGACCCATAGAGCTTTAAATAGTCCACGGCCTCCGGCATGGTTACAAAATTGGACACCACCGTACTCAAGGAAACCGATGGGTAGAAGTAAGAACGGTTTTCCTTGGGCAATGTAGAGGACCAGTCGTTCCTGGCAGCAGCGGTCAAAAACACCGCATCGTAAAGATCCACTCCCAAAGTGGCATAGACACTATTGGTCGCCCTTTCCTCGACATAAGTAGTTGCGGCCACATTGCCACTGGTATTGTTAAGGCTGTACACAAAAGGGACCACTAGTCCGTCAGTGGAGTTGTACTCCTGCTGGTATTTTCTATAAAAGGTAGAGGCACCGGCGTTCACGTCGAAGGAGATATCCTCGGTCAAAGATCTGGTATAGGAGGCCAAAATATCGTAGTCTACGGTCAACCTTTTGGAGTTCCACGTCTTATAGTCCCCTTCCCTGGCATCGCCGTAATTCAAATAGGTCTTGGGGCTCTGTCTGTCCTCAAAAATATCCTGCACCACGGCCGAGCCCCTTCCCTGAAGGTTAAGGCCTTCGGCTATATTGTACTTAAGTACCATCTGGGCATTGATCAGATCGGCATCGTATTTCTGGTTCAGTTCATTGGCCGCAAAATAAACGTTGTTGTACCAGGCATAGTTAAAATTGGCCTGCCTATAGCCTTCCTGTCCGGGAACGTACATATGTTCCTGAAGTTCCTTGCCATTGACATCGTCCCCCATCCAAATTAGAATGGTATACATGTGGTTCTTTGGTCCGTAACCATGCCTTGGGTAGTTGGGGGAATACACCTTGTTATAGGATAATTTACTGTCCAAGGTAAGTGATTTGGAAAGGTTGGTGGTAGATTTAAAAGTCAGGCCCCCTGTCTTAAGGCCCGAATTGGGGACCCTATCCTTTTGGTCGGAATAATTTCCCGACAAACGGAACGACCCTTTTTCGGATTTGCTCGATATGGAAAAATCCGTACTGGAAATATACCCGGTCCCCATGAAATCCTTTAGGTTATTGTGATATTCCCAAGGCGTCGGCACCCTGGAATAACGGGATTTATCGTCATATTGGGTGCCATAGACATCCCCCCACCAAGGAATGGTTTCCCCGGTAACGTTATCCAATATCGGGCTGTTCCATTGGGAGACCATAACCCCAGGCTCAAACTTGGGACCCCAGATCATATCCCCATCGGAAATACCTCCGTCCTTACCGTCCCAGAATTCATATTTTCCATTGGATCCGTTACCATATTCCGTTTGGGTTTCCGGAAAAACAGTGAAGCCTGCGGATACCATTGTATTATGGGAAACCGAAATTTCCAAACCGTCTACATTGGCGTTCTTGGTCGTGATCAATATGGCACCGTTCCTTCCCCTGGACCCATAAAGTGCAGAAGCCGTTGTTCCTTTCAGGACGTTTACATTGGCTATGTTGTTGGCGGAAACATCATAAAAATCGGTCTCGACAGGTATCCCGTCAATTACGATCAGGGGCGATTTGCCCCTTAGGGAAAACGAGGGCTTTTGAAATAGTCCAGTGGGATTGCTTACGCTGAGTCCCGCTACCTGACCGGTAAATAGATTCCCCACATTGGGGGCATTTATTTCCTCTATGATCTCCACATCCATTTTCTGGGTGGCATAACCGATCTTCTTCTCCGCCCTGGTAATACCCAAAGCCGTTACAACCACCTCATTTAATTTTTCCGAATCGGGAAGAAGTACTATTTCCGCTGATGTTTTACCAGAGGTGGCAAGTTCAGTTGGTATATATCCTATATAGGAAACGAGGAGAATATCGCTTACCGAATTCAACTCAATTTGAAAATTTCCGTCAAAATCCGTAGCCACACCCTTGGAACTACCTTTAATGACTACTGACGCCCCTGGTAAAGGCGCATTGTTTTCATCCAAAACCTTTCCCGTAAATATTCCCTGGGAATGGCCCATGATACATGCAAAAAAGGCAAATACCATAACAATACTTGTTTTGTTCATTCTGTTTAGTTTGTGATTTTTTTAATTATTTAGTGAGCGCAAATATCCTAGGCATAGGTTAACTAAACCCTCAATTAATATTAAAAGATTGCAATGAAATGGGCTTAATTGTTAAAACAACGTTAACAGCGAAAATTGGACAAGAAACCAACAAAATAGTACTTAAGACCCGCCTAAGAAAAGTGCACCTCTAGAAGAAATGTGAAGAGTGATGCGGAATAAACTGGAGAAAAATTACACTTCGGCCAATTGTATTTCCGACTTTTCCACTAATAAATTCTTTCTGTATTTCCTTTTGAAGTAGAAAAGTGAAACTAGAGTAATAATAGTCCCCAAAACAGCGATTAAATAAGTGCTGGCCATAAAGAAATTGAGCCAAGAAAGCTTGCTATGACCAAAATTCTTATAAAGAAGTACTCCCATGCTACCTAAATAACCAAAGGCATCTGCAATATATATAAGGTAACCAGCATTTCCCTTTATCCGAAAAGTGGCAATCATACGATCGAAAAAAATACAGTTAAAAGGTACATAACATATATAGAGCCCAAAGCCTACACTGATCATCCAAAGAATAGGTGAAATTAAGGCCATTTGAAACAACAGGGTAGAAAGACCAATGGCAATAGTACCAAAAAGCAATAGGTAGTGATAGGAAACAAAGGCCTTATAATTATTTTTGATCACTCCTAAAAAACCTATGATCACCAATACCAGTATAGCTATAGGCAGTTCGGATATGGTATATATGGCAGCATCTCCCTGGAAACCTAAGGCATCCCAAATTTCCCTAGAAAAATTATCCCTGAAATCGCGCAATGCCGTTAAGAAAGTGTAGAAAAAAACCAAAATTATAATTGGAAACAGGAAGGCAAGAAAAACCCTTTTTCTATCCTTTCCTGTCATTGGTTTCCGTTCTGTTCTAAGTTCCTTATCCTCCTCCGTAGGTTGGGGCATTTTATTCAACAACCAAGCAAAAAATACAAAAGGGGCTAAAAAAACCCCACCGGTAACGGAAGGCATCCAAAATTGGGATACCTGCCAATTTTCCATAACCAAAAGACCAACCGATTTTACCGCGCCACTGGATACTATAAAGCTGGAACATAAAGCCACACCTAAAAATTCAGTAAACTTTCTACCTTCCAAATATGAAAAAACAATTCCCCATACCATCCCTAAAGGAAGGCCATTTAAGAACATGAATACTATATTATAAGGAGACGGAGTTATGGCGAACAATAGTAGACTTGCCTCGGCAGCAAGAATTAGTCCCAGGAGATAATATATTCTCTTGTTGGGCTGAAGCTCTGAAATTACTTTAATCCCTATAAATTTAGATAGCATATACCCAAGTACCTGCGCAATTATCAGAATTATCTTGTAATCTACCCCCGCAAACGAAAGGTCTTCAAATGTAGCTACAGTAAAGGGCTTGCGAAAAGCATACATGCAGAAATAAGTGCCAAAGGAGGCAAATGCCCCATATAGCAAAAACGAAATATCTTTTTTTACTAACTTCAAAAGTGTTGGTAGTTTGGTCTAAAATTTCTCAAAAGATAAATATTAAAAGACAATATTCGCCCCTTTTTAAGTTGAAATGAATTTTTTAAAGTTATTAGAGCATTATGTAAAGATTAAAATAATAAACCACGGCATATTTTGTCAATTTTCAGGAAAGGCTCGGCCTCGGGTCATGAAATATCGGCATTTCTCAATCTAAGGGCATTGGCGATTACGGAAACAGAACTAAAACTCATGGCCAATGCGGCAATCATGGGTGATAATAGTAGCCCAAAAAATGGGTATAGAACACCAGCAGCAATAGGTACGCCAAGTGTATTATATACAAGTGCAAAAAATAAGTTTTGTTTAATATTTCCCATCACTTTAACACTTAGGTTCCTAGCTTTTACAATTCCTTGTAAATCTCCTTTTACCAAAGTGATGGAAGCACTTTCAATAGCCACATCGGTGCCTGTTCCCATGGCAATACCAACCTCACTCTTTGCCAAGGCAGGTGCATCATTGATGCCATCTCCTGCAACCGCAACTTTTTTGCCCTGTTTTTGTAAGCTTTCCACTACATTTAACTTATCCTGAGGAAGCATCCCCGCTTTAAAATCGGTAAGATCAAGTTCATCCGCCACAGCCTTTGCTGTATCATAGTTATCCCCTGTCAACATCATTACCGATATTCCCAAGGATTGCAGTGCTGAAATGGCCTTTTTGCTGGTTTCTTTTATTTTATCTGTAATTACAACAAATCCAACCGCAGTACTATCTACAGAAATCATGGAAACCGTTTTACCAAGTTGCTGTTGCATTTTTACCTTATTGATTAACTCTTCCGACATTGTGGCTTTGACTTCCTCCATCATGCTATCATTCCCCAATGCCAACTTTTTCCCATTGACAATTCCTGTTACGCCTTTCCCTGTGACCGAATTAAATTCTGACACCTTCAATATTTCCGCTCCTTGTTCCTTCCCGTATGCAACCGTCGCCTCCGCCAACGGATGTTTGCTCATTTGATTGAGCGATACAATATATTGCAACACTTTTTCCTCAGGGTATTCACCCGAGGTAACCACTACTTTTTCCACAGATGGTTTTCCTGCTGTAATTGTTCCGGTCTTATCAATAATTAGAGTGTCAATTTTATTCATTTTCTCTAAGGCCTCCGCATTTTTGACCAATACCCCGGATTGCGCCCCTTTCCCTATTCCTACCATAACAGACATTGGTGTGGCCAAGCCCAAGGCACAAGGACATGCTATGATCAATACGGCAATAGCATTTACCAAGGCATAGACATATTTGGGTTCTGGACCAAAAATAGCCCAAACGATGAAAGTAATAACTGAAACCAATACCACAACGGGAACAAAATATCCTGAAATCCTATCCGCCAATTTCTGAATTGGAGCCTGACTTCGACTGGCCTTATTGACCATGTCTATAATTTGTGCCAACAAAGTGTCCGAACCCACTTTTTCTGCCTTCATCACAAAGGATTGGTTTCCATTTATAGTTCCGGAACTAACATGGTCACCTTCTTTTTTGTCTACTGGAATGGGTTCTCCGGTAATCATGGACTCGTCCACTGAGCTCATGCCCTCATGGATGACCCCATCAACAGGAATTTTATCCCCCGGCTTAACCCTGAGTAAATCCCCTATTTTAATTTTATCGATGGCAATGACCTCTTCCTTCCCATCTACCAGTTTGATAGCCTTATTGGGCGCCAATTTTAACAGCTCTTTCACCGCATTGTTGGTCTTACTATGGGCCCGGGCCTCTAAAAGCTGTCCCAACAAAACCAGGGTCAATATTACTGTAGCGGCTTCAAAATAAACGTGTACAGTACCGTGATGGGTTTTAAATTGGGAAGGGAAAATATCGGGAAAAAGCATCCCGAACACACTAAATAGCCAAGCAACCCCAGATCCGATACCAATAAGGGTAAACATATTTAAATTCCATGTCTTTATTGAGCGATATGCCCTTTCAAAAAACATCCAAGTAGCATAAAATACCACAGGAAGGGAAAGTCCAAACTGGATCCAATTCCAATATTTCATTTCCAAAAGAGTATACAACGGGTTATTGGGTACCATCTCGGACATAGCAATAAGAAAAATGGGGAGCGTAAAGGCAAGGGCTATCCAAAATTTCTTCAATAATTTATTATAGTTTTTTTCCTCTGCCGAAATATCTGCCTTTAATGGCACCAGGTCCATTCCACAGATCGGACAGGAACCTGGTTCATCCTGGATAATCTCAGGGTGCATGGGACAGGTATATTGGGTATCACCCCCAATATTCGCCTTTACCTCTTCCACCAGATCCATTCCACAAACCGGACAATCCCCCGGTTGATCATAGGTCTTATCCCCCTCACAATGCATAGGGCAATAAAAGGTCCCTGTACCCTTACCATTGGGCTTTTGTTTCTTAGGTAGATGATGCTCGTGTTCCTCCCCTGGCATAGAAATGCCATAGGCGCCGCCATCATCTTCAAGGGCCTTTTTGAAAGTAGATAGAGGTATATGCCCGTCCATGTCAATTACAGCTTCGGCTTTTTCCAAATTTACCGTTGCCTGGGTAACGCCTTCCACTGCATTTAAGGTGTTCTCTACATGCGACCTACATCCATTGCAGGTCATACCGTGTATCTTATAGGTGTGTCTCATATCCAAGCATTTTTAATTCGTAAGTAAAAATAGTCATATTGACACGGAACACTTTTTACAATTATGGAGAATCCTTACATAATTTTGTCCAGCGGTTTTCTATCCCATTGTTGTAACTTTTTATACTCTCCCATAGACATGCCTGTGACCGACTTAAACTGCGAGGCCAAATGGCTACTGTTCCTATAATTTAAGGTATACCCAATTTCAGAAAAATTGAGTTCGTTCATCTGGATGAGTTCCTTTGCCCTTTCAATTTTAAGATCGATGTAGTATTTCTCAATGGTTACACCTTCCTTTTTACTGAACATTTTACTTAGGATGGAGTAATCTTTATTTAATTTTTTGGACAAGTAGGTGGACATGTTCCCTGCTATATCATTTTCTCCATTATTGATCGTATTAATTAATTCGATTTTAATGTTTTCAATGATCATATCTGATGTATCCTTAACCAATTCGAAGCCGTTATTTTTCAATATGCTTTCTATTATTTCTTCCTCATTATCCGCATTTTCCTCATAAACGATCTCTCCTAATTTTATAGATACTATGGCAATCCCAAGCTTGGAAAACTCCTGTGCCAAAAGGGTTTTACATCTATCACAAACCATATTTTTGATTAGGAGTTTTTTCATCTGTTAAAGATTTGAAATTTGGGTTTAGCCCAACCTTTTGGTTGCGGACCTTACCACAAAACTATCATAAATAAACATAACAATATTCCCCTTCCAAAGCTGGGAAGGGGAATTCATAAGCATCCATAGAGCGTTGGCTACAAAAGGAAATCACTTCCGGCTCCTACATGCAAATCCAGCAGTTGTTGACCAGCGTCCACGGCGGTTTACTTTTTGAAGGTAGAAAAGAGGTAATACAGAATATTCGACATCAAATTCAATCTGGCATTACTTCTACGATCATTTCGATCTCTACGGCGATATTTCCTGGAAGTGATCCCATACCTACAGCAGCACGGGCATGTTTTCCCCTTTCTCCAAATACGGCCACCATTAGATCTGAATATCCATTGATCACTTTGGGATGATCGGGAAAATCCGGCCCTGCATTTACCATACCTAAGACCTTGACCACCCTTACTACCTTATTTAAATTTCCCAATTCCGATTTTAAGACAGATAATTGATTAATCCCAGTAATTCGGGCGGCCTCATAACCCTCCTCTATGGTTAAATCTGTCCCGACCTTGCCCTCAATATTTTCCCCATTACTCTGGAGTGGCCCTTTTCCCGAAAGAAAAATTAGATTTCCAGAACGAACGGCATTTACATAATTGGCTACCGGAGCACTGGCTTCCATTAAAGTTATACCCAGTTCCTTAAGTTTTTTCTCTGGGTCATAGTCCGCTGGAATTACTGGTGTTTCCTTTTCAACAGATGGCGCTACATCTTCCTTTTTTGTGTTGCAGGAAATGGTCATTATGATCATTAAAGGGACTAAAAAATACTTGAAATTCATACGCTTGCTTTTAAATCTAATTTATGGTTATTATACATTCTCCAACACTTCCTTAAGGCGTTTGGCTACTATTCTCTCTTGTCCCGGATCCATCATCCAGGTAGTTATACCTATAGTTTCCTTGTCGCCCACCGTAGCTATGGCAGGGTGACCTTCCATTAACTTTTTCCTGGCTTCCTCTGGACTTATCTTAACCAAATTGCTATCCCATTTAATACGTAGGGAAGGGACATGGTTGGCATAAGGTGGTACATGTATCTCTGTCTGCACTCCTTTTACGGATAAGGCACTGTCGCTAATTAATTTGATTTGATTTTCCCAAAGCTCCCATTCTTTTTCATGATCTTTGGCCAAATACATTTCCAAGGCCACCAACATTCCCAGAACTTCTTCCTTGTTTACTTTCATCCCCCTACCAATAGTACTTCCGCGGGGAGGGGTATGTATTCTTGCCGCTTTAATGAGATCTCTTTTGCCCAGCAATAATCCCGCACTCTGAGGCCCTCTAATTCCTTTTCCACCTGAAAATGCCACTAAATCGAACCCCATTTTGGTAAACTTAAAGAGATTCTCAACAGGCGGCACATCCGCGGCACAATCTATAAAAGTTGGGATTTTATGCTTTTTACCCAAGGCAATAAACTCGTCATACTTCACTTCCCCATTATCCGTATTGGCATTTAAAAACCAAAGCATGGCCGTATTTTTATTAATGGCCTTTTCCATTTCCTTCTTTGTTTTTACTACGACCAATTTAGCGCCTACGTTTAAAAGGGCATGAGTATAACCAATATTATGGCCTTCCTGTATTATTACCTCATTTTTTAATCCAGTAGTATCTGGAAGTTGGGCAGCTATATCGGAATCCATTCCAGATATGACCCCAGCAAGCCCTATGGACATGGCCCCGAAAGCACCAGAGGAAACCGTGGCATATTCACATTCCAACAATTCCGCTATCCTTTCCCCAACCTTGTCCTGAAGCTCATCCAAATCCACATATTCCGTAGCTCCGAATACAATAGCCGAGGTAACCTCTTCGGACATTAATGACCCGGTCATAGAAGTATAGGTTCCCGCAGCATTTATAAATGTACGGAGCCCCAACTCCTTGAAAAAATTCCGAGTTGCCGGTTTGGTTACTGCGGCACTCAGCAATTGTGGCGCTAATAGTCCCGTACCTACCAATCCGCCCACCACTGGCACACTGGATAAGGTTTTTAATAATTTTCTCCTACTTAGCATAATTCATTTTTTTTTAGATTAATCCAAGTCAACAATAATGCAATTTCTCTGGCCAATTTCCGGTAGGCCGGTTTACTTGGCATTCCATATTGGTCTGGAAATACCATTAAGGTCCCAAACCACATCCCCCTCCCTTAGGGTTAGCTCACATTCCAATTTTTTATCGCCCATCATTTTTTTCCCCTGTGTATCAATAAACCCAAAGTTCCCTTTTCTTAGGTTTAGAATTGTTAGGTCCGCCACGGCCCCAACAGTCAGGTGCCCCAGATCCGTGCGTTTAATATATTGCGCCGGATTCCAGGTTGCACATTCAATTACCTGCTTTACCGGCATACCCATATTGATAAATTTAGACATAATATTGAGGATATCCTTCATTCCCCCGTTCATACTTCCCGTATGCAGATCCGTACTTATGGAATTAGGTAAAAAACCTTGTTTTATGGCCGGAATAGCTTGCTCAAACACAAAGCTGCCACCACCGTGGCCAACATCAAAAATAATCCCTCGATTTTGAGCCTCAAAGACATACTTCCTTACCTTGCCATTTTCGTCGACCACAGGAGTTCTCCCTTTTACATGGGCATAGGCATGGGTAAAGATGTCACCAGGACGCAATTTTTCCATGAGCAATGTTTCCAAGGACAACTCGGGTTCACTACCACCAAAATCGATCATTACCGGAATATCTGCCATGGTACCCGCTGCAACCACCCTATTTACCGGCTCCCAATCAAAACCGCTATAATGGGCCAATTTTACCCCCACTATGGTCCCCTTGTGCTGCATGGCAACATAAGCGGTCATTTTAGGGTTCATATCCTCTATATTTTGTTCAATAGCGCCTCCTTTCATCCCCGATCCAATAATATTTAGAAAAGACAATACCCTTGTTTTTGAATGATCGATCGTCTGTGCCTTAAACGTTCTAAAATTCTTCCACCCAGCGCCACCTACATCAACAATAGTGGTAACGCCACTTCTAAAGGTAAACCCGTCTGGCGGCAAGGCTGTAAAACTATTACTTAAATACGCATCTTCCTCGGTCCCAAAAAAATTGTGCCCATGAATATCAAGGAGCCCGGGAGCCACTATTAGCCCTTTTGCATCAATCACCGTTTTGGCCTGGTTTTCTGGAATTTTGGAATCGACTTTTGCAATTTTTCCATCTTTTATGGCTACGTCCATCACTTGGTCCAAATTATTTTTTGTGTCTACCACATGCCCACCTTTAACCAAGATGTCGTAACTCTGAGCGGTCAAGGTCGTAGTTGCCGCTAGCGTTAAAATAATAACCCAAATCCGTTTTTTTAGCATATTTTTCATTTTTAAAAAGTATTAGTTGATCTAAACACCTAGTATATAAATTCTATAAACTGCTTCTTAGCTTCTTCACTTCTTCTGCTTTTACCTCCCCCGCATCGTTCCCAAAATTGGTCCTGATATAGGTCAGGACATCGGCCACTTCCTCATCACTTAAAAAACTGTGCTGCGGCATTACCCCATTGTACACCTCCCCGTTCACCTCCATAGAACCTTCCATTCCTTTTAAAACAATATTTATTAGTCTTTCCTTATCGCCGGTTACCCATTCCGTTCCTGTCAAAGGTGGAAATCTACCCGTTGCCCCTCTACCATCCTGTTGATGACAGGTACTGCAATAGGTGTAATAAATCTTTTCACCACCTGTATATTTCCCCGCTATAAGATTATCCTTGATTTCATCTGGTGTTCTAAGGTGGGACAATAGTTTTCTTTTTTCCATTTCCGCTAATTGTTCCCGGCCAAAATTATCTTTATCACCCTCAAAAACTATCTTCCATATCCTTCCCTTTACCGAATCTGAAATGTACATACTATCGTCTGCACCAAAGGCAATACCCATAGGCCTGTATTCAGCATCTTTAACACTAACAATGGGATCTACCCCTGCAAAACCATCCGCAAAAATTTCCCAATCGCCTGAAGGTTTTCCGCCCTTAAAGGGAACAAATCCTACAAAGTATCCGGATTGCGGATAAGGAGCTCTATTAGTTGACCCATGGAAGGCTATAAAAGCCCCGTTTTTATATCTTTTTGGCAACTTATCCCCATCATAAAAAACCAAATCATTTGGTGCCCAGTGCCCGGGGAATCCCATTATAGGATCATCGAAATCCTTACATCTCCCAATAATTTTACCATCACCTCCATATTCCGGTGCCAGCACCTTTTTTTCCTGAATTTGATCATAATAACAATAAGGCCAACCAAAATTTGAACCTTCAGTTACCTTTATAAATTCCTCGGAAGGGAGCAAGGCACTTTCCCAACCGGAATAGATATTTGGAAATAGTCTCAGCAAATCGTCCCGACCGTGCATAACGATATATAAATTTTCGTCCTCCGAATTCCAATCCATAGCAACAACACTGCGTATCCCCGAAGCATATTTGTACCCATCCTTTTGGGTCTGACCCAGCTTGTTGGCATCAAAACGCCAAACACCTCCATGGTCCACCAATTGTGGACATGGGTCCATGCCTGGAGCCCCAGGGGTTCTTTTAGGGTTTTGACAAGCATTGGAAGGGGCACCAAAAGGAACATACATATGACCCTTGTTATCAAAAGCAATGGGCTTTCCTATATGTTCGTGCTTACCATGCTCATGGTCATCGGTCATGACTATTTCCATTTCCCCTTCAGGTATTAAAGTTCCCGGTTTTAATTTATAGCGATAAATGACCAATTCAGAACTAAAATATAGATAGCCATTATATATCCTCATGGCCGTAGAATAACTCCATTTTTGAAGCGTACGGTACGCCCCAAATTTTTCTATCACATCTGCCCTGCCATCATTATTTTTATCTTGAAGTACAACTATACCTCCTTTGTCATTGGAATTTCTAAGTTTGCCATATAGTATGCCTTCATCTGTCACCGCCATATGCCGAACCCTTTCCTCTATACTATCCACGACCACGACCGCCTTAAAACCTTCAGGTAAAAAAAGACCTCCGTTAGCTTGTTGTAACTCACATTGCACTAGAGTCAAAATAGGCACAACACAAAAAAGTAATTTTTTGATACGCGTGGAAATGGGCATTGACTATATATTTAATAAACCTCTGATTGACTCTCCATCGTGGGTAATTTTCACCAATCTCTTTTAATTCCCAAATATTATATGGATTGAAATTGTTTTTTTACCCGATAATAATATCCTCAGCCTGCATGTAGATCCTGCCGTTAACTCTATAATATGTGTTCGAACACATCTT
This sequence comes from Arenibacter algicola, assembly GCF_018860365.1. Lineage (GTDB taxonomy): Bacteria > Bacteroidota > Bacteroidia > Flavobacteriales > Flavobacteriaceae > Arenibacter > Arenibacter algicola_B. Next base: position 134,096 of record NZ_JAHKPO010000023.1, on the reverse strand, counting down.
AAATTTAATAATACTTTAGAGAAAGTACCCATTTTATTTCCAATATTTAACAATTATATTGCCCAATTGAAAGAAAAGCGTAATTTCTATTGAAAGATTACAAAAAATATCCTCTTAAATATCTTGTTCCCAAGGTGACATAGAATCACCCAGTTATTGTTTATTGAAAAATAAGTTTGCCAAAAAATTCGGGCCTGTGATAATCCGGCTTTTCGGTTCCTACCGGATTCCAAGTTAAATAATGGCGTTGGGAAGTAGCGTCGCCACACTTATAAAAATTTGCAGTGCTTTGTAAACCCTTTAATTTAATTTCAGGATTATGGGTTAAAACCTCAGCAGGTATTATTATGGTCATTTCCCAAGTGAAATCACCCGTTCTTTCGGTGAAAGTTTGTGCACCCAAAGAGCTTTGTACCTCGATCAAATTCCTTATAGTATTTGGATCCACAAATTGACGCTGCCCTCTTCCAGGTCCATAAGCCAAATGAACGGTGCCAATACAATTGAATTCAAAATTATAATAATTCCCGTTCCCTAGGGGATCCATGAAAAATTCCACACAACTGTCCCGTGCCACAGGTCCATTGGTGTCCCCTACACTGGCCAGAATGTTTTTTTCCTTGACATAATATTTTAGCCAAATAGCATTATTGCTGTGTGCAATCCTAAAGGCAACATCGGGGCGGTAAGAAAACTTATCCCAATTAATTAAATCCACATGCTCTAATTCTACATGCTTTTCCAAAAGTTGGGACACCTGCTCCAAACCAACTTGTCCGTTATATTTAATTTCCTTGACCTTAAGCACTTTGTCCTGACTATGTATTTCAGATTTGCAGGCCAACATTAGCCCGATGAATAATATTACTAAATGTATCCTCTTCCACATTTATGACATATCTAATAAACTACAAATTAGCTAAAATTTATCATCCAGACATAATGTGATCAGCAATTTAGTCCTATTTTAAAGGCTACTCAAAATTTCATAAGATCTTAAGCGGTCATTATGGTCATAGATATGGGATACCGCCATTATTTCGTTGACCCGGGTATTTGCCACAAAATCCGAAAGTTGTGCTTTTATGGTTTCTTTAGACCCAACAAAACTATAGTGCATCATATTTTGTATTTGAGCTTTTTCCATCTCATGCCATATACCATCCATACTCTTCACCGGAGGCGGCAACGGTTTTCTAGTATTTCTAATAATTCCCAAAGCTAATTGCTGAAGGCTTGTCTCCAAATGCCTAGCCTTTTCATCGGTTTCTGCGACAATGACGTTAACACAGGCAATAGTATAGGGAGCATTGCATTGTTCTGAAGGCTCAAAATTCTGATGGTATAATCTAAGGGCTTCATGCAAGTGGGCAGGGGCAAAATGACTGGCAAAAGCATATGGCAATCCTTTTGATCCCGCCAATTGAGCGCTAAAGGTACTGGAGCCCAATAAATACAAGGGAATGTTTAATCCCTCCCCAGGAATGGCCCTTACGGCAGCATTTCTATTCTCCTTGGAAAAATACGTCTGTAATTCCGTTATGTCATTTGGAAAATCGTGTACGGTTTCCGTTCGATTTCTTCTTAATGCCTTAGCCGTTAGTTGATCTGTTCCTGGCGCCCTTCCCAAGCCTAGGTCAATTCTCCCTGGATAAAGTGTCTCTAGGGTACCAAATTGTTCCGCTACAATTAAGGGAGCGTGATTGGGCAACATAATTCCTCCGGAGCCTACTCTGATGGTTTTGGTTCCTTGGGCAATATTTCCTATTAAAATTGGCGTGGCCGAACTAACCAAACTTTCCATATTGTGGTGTTCGGAAATCCAAAATCTTTCAAAGCCCAAAGTTTCTACATGTTGTGCCAGTTCCAAGCTTTTTTGTATAGACTGTAATGGCGTTGAACCCTGCGCTACAGGGACCAAATCCAAAACTGAGAATTTTGTGTTCCTTAAATTATTATTGATGTTATCCTCCATTTTTCCGGTATTTACTTGATGTAATAGTAAGGCTTAGTCGAAAAATGATACAAATACTTAAAACAAATTTAGGAAGTCTAGAATCAGTAAATGAAACATACTTTAAATAAATGGATCTACACAATAACTAACCCCTTCTTATTTGACTAAAGTGAAAAACTTAATCCCGTTCAAAAATTACGGTGAGACCCGGGTTCTGTTCCTTCAATTGAGTTATGGTTTCTTTAGATACATCGGACTGCCAGAGATAGATTTTCTTTAACCTAGTTAATTTAGGCACAAGGTCCAGGACACCTTTTGAAACTTTTGTTCCATAAAGGTTAAGCGATTCCAAATTCTCCAATTTAGATAAGTGTTTTATCCCGTCATCGGTAATTTCATTTCCCCTAAGGTCCAACTTTACCAGGTTTTGCAATAATCCAATTTTTTCAAGATATGCATCCTTGAGGTGAGAATTTCCTAGGTTAAGCCAAACCAATTGCTCCTTTAATTCCAAAAGGGCGTCCAAATCCGAAGCTTTAAGGTCATATTCACTTAAACTAAAATTGGCCTCCAAAAAATAATTGTCCTTCATTAAAGGATTGATTACAAAACCATGTCGAATCAAAGAATCAACGATGGACCGATTGGGAGGTGGAATCTTTTTATTAAAAAGATTGTTCTTATCCAATCCTAAATAATTACTGACCAAAGAACTTACTGCCTTTTCCGTATCCAATTCAGTTACAAAACCATTCGGTGGGGCTCCAATTTTAATCCACCATTTAATCAGCAACACTTCTTGATCCGTAAGCGGCAACTTTCCTTCAGATGGCATAAAATCGTCATGTTCTGTTGGCAGGGTAATCCTTCGAACCAATTCGCTCTTTAAGGCATCCCCTGGGATAATGGTATTTTCACTTTCTCCTCCAAGTATCATATTCGCATAGGAGGTAAGCAAAAGACCGCCCTTCTTTTTCCCCTCGTTATGACAGCTAACACATTTTGTTTGCATCATTGGCAGCACCAAATCCAGAAAGACATCTGCGGAATCCAATACCGTGACTTTTTCACGCGGCTCCACCTTGGAAGGCAATCCTGCCATATTCCTTACGGGATTTGGTGCGTATTCCAGTAAATAAGTAGAACCATGGGTCAGGTTACCACCCATGTGCCCAGTAAACATAAGTAAAAGTCCGACTATAAAAACCAATATCCATTTGGGAATGGAGAGTGAATTACTCCATTTCTTATTGATAAAGTAACACCCAAAAGACAATAGCATTACGGCAATTCCACCCCACTGATGCCAGAAGAGGGTATCCTGATCGTAACCACCACTTAGGGAAAGGAAATAACCAAAAACCACAGCCAATAGTGCACTAAATGCTCCCATAAGCCACATCAGCGGTAGATACATCTCCAAAGGCTTGAATTTGGGCCAACGCGTAGCCAGCTGTGCCAAAATGGCCATAATTAGGAAGCCAATGGGAAGATGCACAACTACAGGATGAAACCGCCCAAAAAACAATACTACATCTGGCGGGTTATCCAAAATACCACCATTCATCAAGAAGATAAATCCCATTTATACTATTTAAGTGGAGTGCCTTTTATGGGTTTTCCATTGGTGGTCAGAATTTGAAAGTGGTGCACCCTATGCCCTTCATAATTCCAAACCATAGATTTATCAGGTGTCAACTCAAACAATTTAATTCCCTTTTGAGCCCCGTAACTGGCAATCACCGTATTGCCGTTGGGTAACCTTTGTGCCCCGCAGGGATCAACAAAAGGTGCTTCTTGCAAATCAGAATTGGATACTTTCCAGACTACCTTGCCATTGGAATCAAATTCTACCGCCTTATTCCCATGAGTTAAAGTAACCAGGGTATTTCCATTATCCAAACGAATAGCGGTAAAAGGCCAATTTTCAGCTTCCCTTCCTCCCAAATCTTCCAAATCCGTATGAAAAACATTTACCACTTTCCCATCCGGTTGGTATTCCTTAACCGCAAAGGCCAATAAATGTGGTACTAAATAATTGCCATTGGATAATTTTCTGGCCATCCTAGTCTGCATATGTACATTGTCCGTATCAGGTTTAAGTGGTATGCTGCTTACCACTTTTCCCTTTTTATTAACCTCAACTATTCTTGGATCCGATCCGGATTCGGTAATCATGGTGTTGCCATTGGATAAACGAACTGCGGTTCCCAATTCCATGGATTTCTCAGCTCTAGTATAGGTGAAAATTACCTTTTTTTTCTTGTTATACTCTCGCACTTCATCTCCCCAACAAATAAGGATATTGCCATTCTTTAAGACATAGCCATCCCTGGCACTTTTTTTCCCGGAATCCCAGAGTTCCTCTCCATTTTCCCCAATAATCCCAGTAAAATTAGGTCCCCCTACAAAGAATGAATGTTTAATTTCATTTTTATTTATCGACTGATTTTGGGGTGATAAGGCAGTAGCTTGACCTACCAAAAACAGGGGCGACATCATTAAAAACAGTAGTCCTTTGCTAAAAATATTCATATGCGTGTATTCCAATTAAAATTTTATTTAGGTTAAAATATCCTTTACCACATTACCATGAACATCTGTCAATCTCATATCACGACCTCCAAAACGGAAGGTCAGTTGCTTGTGATCTATTCCCAGCAAATGCATAATCGTGGCATGTAGGTCATGCACGGTTACTTCGTTTTCTATTACCCGATAGCCATATTCATCGGTCTTGCCAAAAATAGTTCCTCCCTTTACTCCTGCTCCGGCCATCCACATACTAAAGGCGGACGGATTATGGTCACGCCCGTCAGATCCCTGTGCAAAAGGGGTACGGCCAAACTCTCCGGTCCAGACCACCAATGTTTCCTCCAACAAACCTCGCGATTTAAGATCCTTAAGGAGTCCAGCTATGGGTTGATCTACGGCATGGGCATTTTTTTCATGACCTTTTTTTAAATTACTGTGCTGGTCCCACCTGTCAACACCTGGACCAACGTTGGGACAAGTAAGTTCTACAAATCTAACGCCCCGCTCTATCAGCCTTCTGGCCAAGATACATTGAGAGGCATATCCCCTCAAATTAGGGTCATCCGAATCCATACCGTACAATTTTTTAGTGGCCTCGGTTTCCTCCTTAAACTCGGTAAGTTCCGGGATGGAGGATTGCATTTTATAGGCAAGTTCATAATTGGAAATAGCAGATTCCACGGCATCGGCCTCTCCAATTTTCCCAATTAAACTATGATCCAATTGTTTAATAAATTGGAGTTTTTCCTCCTGAAGATTTTTAACGCCTTCCCTTGGATTGATATTGGCTACAGGTTCTGGACCAGCCTTAAAAACAGAAGCCTGGTAGGATGCCGGCAAAAACCCATTTTTAAAATTATCCAATCCACCCGGAGGAACCAGCCCTCCGTCCAAAACAACATAGCCAGGTATATTTTTATTCTCGCTCCCTAATCCATAATTCATCCAAGCACCCATACTTGGGCGACCCTGCAAACCACTACCCGTATGTAAAAAATAATTGGCATTGGTATGTTCCGGAAAATTGGAAACCATGGATCGAATTAAAGCAATGTCGTCTACGCAGGTGGCAATATGTGGAAACAGATCACTTACTGGCATACCACATTCCCCATATTGTTTAAAATCCCAAGGGCTTTTTAATATCTTGCCCACATTGTCGAACTGGGTCGCATCTACCTTAAATTTCTTTCTGGGATCCTCTCCGTTCTCCTTGGCTAGGCGGGGTTTGGGGTCAAAGGAGTCTACTTGTGATACACCCCCATCCATATAGAGGAAGATGACATTTTTCGCCTTGGGCAAATAATGTGGTCCCAAATAAAGATTGGAAGCTGAATCAAAAGATCCGGGCCTTTTGCAGGCCAAGGGCATAGTGCCAAACAGACTCATTAATGCCAATGAACCGAAGCCCCCAGCCGATAGCCCCAACATTTCCCGACGGGAAATAACTCTTGGTTTAGTATTGTGATGATGGCCCATTAGATAAGGTATATAAATTCTTTTAAATTAAAAATACTATGACAATACTCTTTCCAGAGTTCCATTTCCTGATTCTCCTTACTTGCCTCTTTCTCTTCCATAGTCCGGAGCATCTCGAAAAAATCAGAAGCTTTTTTTAGTTCATCTGAACTTGCCAAACGTGAAAAAGTCTGCATATAGATCCACTGTACTTTTTCCTCAAAACCTACCAGTTCCTTTTCCATCAATTTCCCGGCCATAATTTCGGCCTGTTGTGCAACCAATGGGTCGTTCATTAAAATCAAGGATTGTGAAGGCACATTAGTAACGTTCCTACTACCGAAAGTACTAAAGGGAATAGGACGATCAAAGGTCGTCATCATAGGCTCCAAGAAATTTCTCCTTACCTCCAAATAAATACTCCTTCGCCCTTCCCCATCTAGAGGTCCCGATTTCCCCGGCCTACCGCGTCCCTGCATAAACGTCGTTAAATGGGTGGCCACAGGTGTTCCGTACATGGTGGAATCCAAACTTTCGGAAACAGCCAATATTCCATCTCGGATAGCTTCTGCCTCCAATCTTCTTACGGGAAAAGAAGCCAAATAAATATTGTTGGGATCCGTATTTGCTAGAGCATCACTTCTCATAGTACTTCTTTTAAAAGTTTCTGAGGTAACAATTGCCTTGATCAATTTTTTAACGGACCAACCCTCCTTCTGAAACTTAACCGCCAGGTAATCCAACAGTTCCGGGTGGGATGGTAATTTTCCTTGAAGACCAAAATTATCAACAGTCTCCACAATTCCCTTGCCGAACAAATGGTGCCAAATCCGGTTTACCATTACGCGAGAAGTCAAGGGATTATCTTCATTCAACATTACCTCTGCCAACTCCATACGTCCACTTCCTTCAGATTTAAATATGGAATCGCCCAATGACAATACCGATAAAAATCTCCTAGGAATATGTTCTTCCGAGGGCTCCTTATAATTACCTCTATTGAAAACGGGGCTATCAATTCCGTAACCATCGTATATCCCATTAACAAAGGATTCGGTTTTTAGACTTTTGGCCAGCTGTTGGCTACTATCCAAAACCGATTTCAATTCAGGGAAATGTGAAGGTAATTTACCCTTCTTCAGATCATTATTAAGCCTTGTAACCTTTGTTGGAGATATATCCAGGGATGCCCAATTTTCCTGTGGTTGTTGTGTGGTAAAATTCTCTTCCAAATCCGAAGGCCATTCCCCATCGTAAGTCACGGCGTATTGAACTTCAATAAAAGCATCCTCCTGTAGGCTATACTTGTGGCGTTCATAAGTTCCCGGCAAGATTTCAATATATGCCTTTCTACCCTTCCAGGCCGCTACATTAAAAACTAAATTATTCCATTCCCCTGTATTCACCTTTTGGTCTATTCCGCCATAAATTGGGTTTTGAATCAATTGAAAATTGTCTATTATAATTCTGATGCTACTGTTTTTACCAAGTGCCCTAACACCAACAAAATCTTTGTCCAAGATAATATTGGGGGACCGTAATGCCCCAAAAATGCCCATCCCCATTGCCCTGCTAGAAGCTTTTCCTTCATCCAAGCCAAGCAATTTTCCTGTGGCCGGATCCACTATGGGATTCCCCAGGGTTGTCTTCTGCCCAAAAGCAAATCCATCACTTGTCCAACCATCAAAATCGCGGCCTCTAAAATCGCCGATGACGGAATAGGCTTCTTCATTTGTGTTTATCGCTGTATTCTGGGCCTGATCAGTATTTTCATAACTGTTTTTGACAGTGTCCCATTTTCCGGCCACCAACTTCCGCATATAGGAATTAAGATTTTCTATTTCCTTGGCCGCCAATTTCTTATCCTTACTTAGATCGGCAGGAACGGGAGAAAACCTTGTGCTCTCCATTACCCCATACAGGGCGTAATAATCCGCCGCAGTTATGGGGTCAAATTTATGGTCGTGACATTTTGCACAGGAAACCGTTAACCCCTGAAAAGTCTTGGTGGTAACGTCTATCATGTTATCAATGCGATCTGCCTCGTCCTGCCGCACATCCACTGGGCTATGGGTACCTTCACCCATAACATAGAAAGTAGTGCCCAGCCTAGATTCCGAAACTCCAGTTTCCTTATTTTCCCTAGTAGTTGGCAATAAATCCCCTGCAATGTGCTCCTTTAGGAATTGATCATAGGGCACATCTTCGTTAAACGCCCTGATCAAGTAGTCCCTATATTTCCAGGCACCCGTTATGGCATAATCAAACTCGTGCCCCTTTGTTTCCGCATACCGCACCAAATCCATCCAATGTCTTGCCCATCTTTCTCCATAGGCCGGTGAATTTAGATAACGATCTACCAGCTTTTCGTAAGCCACACTACTGGTGTCAGAAATAAATTCTTGAACCTCTTTAGGGTTTGGGGGTAAGCCGGTAAGTAAATAGGATACTCTTCGGATAAGTGAGTTTTTATTGGCAAGAGGTACTTTCTCCAACCCTTTTTCATCCAGTTTCTTTTCTATTATAAAATCGATGGCCTTGGGGTCCGATAACGCAATTTTCGTCTCCGGCTTAATAAAGGACCAGTGATCTTTCCATTCGGCTCCCTGATCTATCCACTTGTTCAATAAGGCCTTCTCCCTCTCGGTAAGTTTTAGATTGGTCTCCGGTGGAGGCATTACCATACCAGGGTCTTCATTATAAACCCGCTGTACCATATGGCTTTTGGAAGCCTTCCCCGGCACAATGGCATGCCCCCCTTCTTTTAGGGCAGCGGTGGCACCTTCGTAGGTATCCAATCGTAATTCCGCTTTTCTACTACTTGGGTCGGGGCCATGGCACAAATAACAATTCTGTACCAATATGGGTTTTACATGAAAATTAAAATCCACCACCTTAGGCAGAGGTTCAGAGAACTGTTGTGATCTGTCACAGGAAATACCTAAACCGCCCAGCGTACAAATTAAAATCAGAACCTTTATTCTGCTAAAAAACATTGTCAAAATTTTAGAGGGAAATTCAAATATACGGATCCAAAGCATTAGAATCAACTATTTAAATTGCATGGGTAGATATTAATTGTACCCTAAAAAGGCTAATAACTCCCCTTATGTAACGAAGAGGGGAATGAATTGCCACGCTCCTTGGTGGGGCAAAAAGGGGAGTTTGAAATCTCGAGCCGTAAACCCATACCTTATCTATTGTCCCCTCCCAAAGACCTGGGCTATCAATCCCTTCCGTCTCCTCCGCACCCAGCGGAAGATCCACCCTTCCCTTATCCAAGGGAAGGAGCCACTGCTGTCGTCATTGTGTGCCCATTATGGCTACTGGATTATCTCTTTCCCCTTGTGCCTTTGAGCTACTTCATCATCGGTACCAAATAGAAACAAATCACACTAGTAGCTCAACGAAGTTTTGAAAACTTACCATGAAGCAACCTCTTTATTCAAAAAAAGTATTGAGATTCCAAAAATGAAAACCTAGCTTGTACGACTTCTCGTCGTCCCCAAAAAGGGACTCTGTCGAAGTGATTACTACAGTCATTTCGACCAATAGGGAGAAATCACACAACTAACTAAGCCAAAACATTAATTGGGTATATAATTTCCAAGCTATTAATAAAACTGATGAAACTTTTATAAAACCGTTGCCTGCGGGATTCCTGCCAATAGGGGATTCTATCGAAGTGACCATGTCTTAAACAAGGGAGGATCGAAGCGGAATCACTAACATTTCAACCAGATATGTTTGGATTAAAGCAAATCCCTTAAATCGGTAATTTTATTGATATTATGTTCCGGATTGGGCACATCGCCAAATCCGTATTTGGCAAAAACAAATGGTATTCGGTTGCCTTCGGCAGCGGTATAATCCCCTAAGGTATCCCCAATATAGATGGGTTTGGAAAGTGTATTTCTTTCAATGACCATTTTTACATTTTCGGCCTTGGACTTACCCGTATTTCCTGAACATTCAAAATCTTTAAAATAGGCACCCAAACCATGGTATTCATAAAAGGCTTCGATATAACCAGCCTGACAATTACTGACTATATACAGATCGTACTTACTCCCCAGTATCTTCAAGGTTTCTTCCAATCCATGGTACAAAACCCCTCCGAACTCCTTAATGTCATTTACCTCCTGTACATAGCAACTGTTCATGACCTCGTCTTGCTGTTCTTTGGAAAGATATGGAAACAGTTTCTTTCCTACCAGGTCGTGCTGCATTCCCAGAATACCCTGTATATCTTCCTTGGAAATCGGATTTTTAATACAGTCGAAACCATTCAGTGCCGTATGCCATGCCTTGATACTCATGGGCATGGGATCCCAAAGGGTACCATCCAGATCAAAAATGATGTTTTCAATATTATCCCTTAAGTCAATGAGAGCCATTTTTAATAGTTTTGAATACTATGGGTACTAAATTAAATTCACTACCTCACCCGTTTTGGCGGATTTATAGGCCGCATCTACAATATCCAACACCATTTGTCCTTCCACAAGTCCGGGAACTGGTTGTTGTCTAGTTTTGATACATTCTACAAAATACTCCATTTGACGGGTATAGATTATTTGGTCGCAGTGATCTTCCCTTTTTGGAAGCTCGGGTACAGTGGTTACCGAACCTTCCCCTTCCTTCATTTTTAAAAATGTAGGAAACAGATTGGCATAACCCTTGGTCCCGAACAGGCTGGTACTGGCTTCAGGTCCGTCCATATGGGGGTGCCACCATCCACTTTCTATAATGCTTTCAGTGCCATTGTCCCAAGTAATGACCAAAATACCTGTATCGTCCACATCATAATCTCCAAATTCTGTAGAAATTCTGGCATATACCTTAGCGGGTTTTGGGTCTCCCAAAATATACCTTACAGCATCAATGGCATGGACACCCATGTCTGCCAAGGCTCCGCCCCCTGCCAATTCCTTTTTGGTAAACCAGCCCGAGGGCCCCCAATTTTCATGTATACCATAACCTTTGGTCTTAAATACTTTTCCTATTGTTCCCGAGACCACGGTGTCCTTTATATAACGGGTATCGGTATCAAAACGCCACATATGCCCAACCATTACCAATTGGTTATGTTTTTTGGCAACCTCAGCTATTTGTCTGCCTTCATCCCCGCTCATTCCCATAGGTTTTTCAAGAAAAACATCCTTGCCATTTTGTAAAAACTCTATGGCATAGGAAGCATGAAATTGATTGGGAGTGCTTATAATTACGGCATCCAAATCATCTCTTTTTACAAGGGACGAAATATCGTTCAGCGCTTCTTTGATATTATACTTAAGAGCAAATTTTTGGGCATTTTCAAGGTTTTTGGACACCACGGCCACAATTTCGACATCGGCTAGGGTTTGTAGTCCACGCGCATGATAATCCGATATAAATCCTGCGCCTATAAGGGCTATTCTGGTTGTCATATGTTTAAAATTTTATAATTGATTAAAAAAGAAGTAATTACAAAATTTACAAACAGATGTAACCACTTCGTTTTACTCACGACCTTATTATTTTTTGTGTTCGTGAACCTTTCGGTTTCACATAAACTTATTTTAATCGTATCAGTATGGTATGCTTAAAAAAGTTTATGCTCATTTCATAGTTATTTATTTATTAAAAACTCATCCACAATTTCTCCTACTTTGTTGTAGGTAGTGTATTTCAAAGTTTTATCTGTTAATGTCATATATTGATAAAATTGACCTTCTTTGAACCTCTTTTCAGCATAGGGTTCTTCGCCTATATCGTCATGATTTCCATTGGTCCCGATAGATACTGCATATACAGTCCCGTCTTTAAACGAGTCCACAACCTTGCCATTATTAATCGGCTTTGAACGCATATAATAATGAATATGACCAGCCATGACCATATCAACATGGTAGGTATCAAAAAGACCGCCCCATTCTTGCTGAATATCCAAATAAGGTTCTTCAAAATTATACGGTGGGAAATGTAACATGACGAATTTCCAAGTGGCATTGGAATTTTTCAATTGATTCTCTATCCATTGGGTCTGTGCTTCATTGGGTTGGGTTGAATCGATCATCAAAAATAAAGCGTTGCCATATTCAAAAGCGTAAGTGCTTTCCGGATCCACGCTTTCAGGTCCATTTTTAGGCAAACTAAAAAGTTGATAATACATCCAAGCGCCCAAACCATCCTGCCGATCATGATTTCCAGGGACGGGCATTAAGGGCTTATGGGAGAACACATCTTTCGAATATCCAAAAAACATGTCCCATTCGGTACGGTAAAGTCCTGTGGTTACAATATCGCCTGCAATTGAATAAAATGCAGTTTCAGGATGTCGGAGGTTAGCATCGTTGAGCATTTCTGCCCATTTGGGATCCCTATGCGTATCTCCAAACCAAATAAACGAGAACTCATCGGCATCCTTGGCTTCGGTCTTAAAGCTTCTAACGGAAGACCATGACTGCGCTTCTGCTGAACCTACGCGATACTCATAGTTGCCTCCGGCCTCCAAATTGTTCAGATTGGCTATAAATCGGTTTATATACCTATCATTGAACAACATTCTATCTTCCATGCCCGATACCGAGGCATTTAAGGAAATAGTGTCGGATGTATTTTTCTTCCAATACTGAACAGTTCCATCTTTTACGGTAGTTTTGGTTCTCCATTGTACATCCATAGAATTTGTAGGATCTGCACTCCAGGTAAGCATAATCTGATCGGGTTGACTGGAAGATGGGAATATTGTTTTTCGAAAAGCGCCTTCTACATGTGCTTCCCTGGCCCTTCCCCTAACCGTTGTGAACAATACCTGACCTTCAAGTTCTTTGGGCAGTTCCGTAATTTTAAGGTCGGACCAGTCATGGTATGTAAAAGCCCCCTTTTTAAACACTTCCAAAGAATATTCCTCAGGATAGCGTTCGCTAATTGTAAGTTCCTCATTGCTATTCTTTGGACCTACTGCAATAAAATAGACGACTCTATCCATGTCGAACCCCGGGATTCCGAGATTAACCCAACCCGCATCAAAATCCTTTTGCCATACTTCATATTCATAGACTTCATTTTTTACGAGTTCATTAGTCTTTACAAAACCTCTTTCCTTAAGCCAAAACGGTACTTCATGATCCAGATGTCTCATCAAAGAAACCGTTACTGGTACATTAACCTTAAAATATTGGTAACGGGTTGCCAGTGTTGTTTTCTCGCTATCGGTCAGAAACTGGAGCATAAAAGTATCGTCAATGGAATCATAGTCCTTGGAATCTACTTTTTCATATAATCTGGTGATTACATTATCCATTACATCTTTAACAGAGGTCTGGTTCTGTTGTTCTTCCTTTTTGGTTTCAGCACAGGAAAAAATGAATAAAACAGCGAACAGAATTAAATATCTTCTCATTTGGTTACCATACTTTATTTGGATTCTTCAATATTAATTGATCTATGTTCATGATATTTATAACTTAGTAACTAATTCGCTTTTGAAAAAGCATCCAGCATATCCGACAATCGATCTGTCAAAATAAAATTGACCCCTGCGTCCAATAATTCCTTCACACGACCTTCTTCTTCGGAATGAAAATAATTAACCTTAATCCCATTTTCCTTCAGCTTCTTCAAATCTGCCAACATATTTTCATCGTCCCTACTGCTTTTTATTTGAAGAAATGCGAAGCCTTTTTTGATGGTTTCATCAATATATTCAGCGCGAGTGGATAATCGTTCCATGTTGCACATCATAATATTGGGATTTACCTGCCTTACCCCTTTGGAGGCCTCATTATTACAAGCAATAACAGCCTGGTGGATTCTATTGGCAGCAATCACGGCCTCTGCAGTTGCGGCCCCCAATTGCTCATCCCCTTTTAGATGGATATTAAGCCAGATATTTTTCGGCATAATATCCAGTGCCTCCTTTAAGGTGGGAACCCGTTCACGTTTAAACCTTCTGGATTTCCATTTCCCCGCATCCAGTTTTTTAATTTTTTTCAGGCTAAGATTCCCAACCAGCCCGCGGCCATTGGTAGTCCTGTTTACCTTTTCATCGTGCATAATCACCAATTGATTGTCCTTGGTCATTTGGACATCAAATTCGATCATCTGTGCACCTAACCGAATGGCCTCCGCAAATGCCGCCAAAGTATTCTCCGGGTGGGTTTCATTGGCTCCCCTATGGGCACAAATGCCATTTTGTGGCATGCTATGATCTTTTGGAACAACCATGGAATCTTGAGAATAAACAAGGCTATTCCAAGAGCAAAGAATAAAAAGACTTATCACTAATTTCATCCGTGTAATATATTTCTTATTATGGGATATTGTCTTTGGGACGGCTGCCCTATTGCCTTAATCCATCAATTCCTCGGCATAGGTATAAACCTTCTTAATGGCCTCGGCAACCAAATCCATATCCGCTCTTGTTCCCATTAACACCTTGTGGTGAACACAGACCGATTCTTCCTTAAAAATACGTTCGCAGACCGGTAATGAAAACCTTTTGGGATCAATGGCCTTCCAATATGCATCGTTCAATTTATGCCTGGAAGGTTTTGTGTGCGGCACGTATAATGAGCAATTATTTAAAGGCTCATAACAAGCATCTACTATTATCCCCAACTCCGCCTCCAGGGCAGACCGGAACTTCTCTATTGGCAAATTCTTAAACTTGTTCGAGTCGTATCGAAAGGCAAAATTGAAATAAGCCTTTTTGGTTTCCCTATCATCTCTTTTTAATGGCGTAACCCCTTCTATTTCCGTTAAAAGAGTATTTAAATATACCCCATTGGCATCTCTATTTGCATTTTGTTCCGGCAATCTTTTTAAACCCTCTACCAGTATAGCTGCTTGAAATTCGGTAATCCTGTAGTTACCGGACTGAATAAAATTACCGTCATCACCATAATCCCCTATCCCTTTGTCCGCACCAATAAGCGAATCTCCTTCAGGTCTGCGACCAACATTTCTTAGGGCATCCATTTTCTCGGCTAAATCGGTATCATTTGTAGTAATAGACCCCCCTTCACCAGCAGTTAAATGTTTTGATAATTGAAAACTGAAACTACCTACATTACCGATACTTCCTGCTTTTTTACCTTTCCATTCCCCTCCGTGCTTGTGGGCGCAATCCTCAATTACATAAAGATTATGTTTTTTGGCAATGGCCATAATCGCATCCATATCCGCAAAAGCACCGTACAAATGAACTGGCATAATAGCCTTTGTTCTTGGAGTTATGGCCTTTTCAATTTCTTTTGGATCTATACACCAGGTATCCTCACAAATATCTACCAATATGGGAGTAGCATTTACGTCGATTACGGTGGCAGCAGTAGCTTGCCACGTTAGGCCAGGGACAATAACCTCGTCACCAACGCCTATACCCAAGGCTTCCAGCGCAATTTGCATGGTTATGGTACCGTTTACAACACATATAGAATGTTTTACCCCTGTATATTCCGCAAATAGTTTATTGAACTCCATTTCCTTTGGTCCATTATAGGACCAAACCCCACTATTCAGGACCTCTATCAGAGCAACTTCCTCTTCTTTCCCCCAAACCGGCCATTTAGGCCACGGATTCTTATTAGTATCTCGACTAGGTATGCCGCCATTTATTGCTAGTTTTTTCATTGTCAATGGTTGTTATAAAGTGATTTCTTTTATAATTTTTCAGGGTCCAATACTACGTGTTTCACGGTCTTTCTATTCCATGTATACACTATATGTATCATTCCGTCAGGGTTTTGAATCAGGGTGGGGTACGAATATTCCTCTCCCTTTTTGTCTGTTGTTGCCGTTAAGGGTTCCAAATCCAACACTCTCTTCCATGTTTTACCGTCCTGGGATAGGCCTAGGCTCAAGGGAACCCTATCCTCAGATTCAATGGTGGTAGGATTATAGATCAATACATGCCGACCATCTTTTAGGGTAAGGGCATCAATCCCCGAGTCAGGATTGGGAAGATCCGTAGCAGTCATTTCAGTCCAGCTAAGTCCCCCGTCATAGGACCAATTTTGTCCTATTGCCCCCTGATAAGTTCTACTTAACAATTGAATGGTATCTTTACCGTGATCTAAGATAGCCGGTTGGATGGCCTTAAATTTTTTGCCATCGTTCAAAGGGGCCGTTTTGGTCCATGTTTTGCCAAAATCCATACTCCTTTCCAAGTAAATTTTATGGCCCTCTGTCTCGCTCTCGGTACTTGAAGGAGATAAAATATCCCCATTGGACAGTGTAATGGGTCTATTTTTAATAGGTCCCAATATTCCTTCGGGAAGTCTCAAAGGGGCAGACCAATTAAGACCGTCATCCTCAGATGTTTTATACATTCCCCACCAATATAACGGATCTGGGCCCACTTTATAAAAGAGTATCAAAGGCTTATTTTGGGGTTTAAAAAGAACTGGATTCCAACAAGGATATCGAATTCCATCTTCCTCCACGCCATTGGCTACTTCAACCGGGGTTGTCCATTTGTCCCCAATTTTTCTAGAAACCCAAATACCCACGTCATTGTTTTTTTCTTCCGTTCCCCCGAACCAGGAAGCCACCAGTGTACCATTGCTAATATCAATAGTTGGGGCGTGACATTGGGGAGTTAGCCCTTGGCCTATGGGATATATATACTCTTCAAGGCTTATGGCAGGATGCTTTCCAGATATTTCCGATCCATTTTCCTTCAGCTTTTCCTTACAGGACCCGGCCGATATTAGAAGGGGTATAGCAAATAAATATTTTGTCCAAATTCTCATAATGACAGTTATTAAAAGTCTGCTAATCAAATCTAGAAAAGGAACTCTTTCTTGGGACTATTACAAATTCCATCCCTCCACCTTCAGTGCAGCCTCGGAAGTTCCTTTAAAATTGGCACAGACCATACGTTCTTCCCCTGGTAGTAAGTTGATGAAATTATCTTCCCAGAATATGGGCAGAATAAGTTCTCCGGTATTTTTATCCACCACCTTTAAGTTGACCAAAAATGCTATATGATCACTGTTGTTCTTAAGCTCTACCTTGATATTTTGTTGTTCTCCGTCCAGCTCAAAATAATGTGACTGCTCCAACTGGGATTTAGGCAATTCATTCAACTGAGTGAAGTCTGCATATACCTTACTGGGGGTGTGAAAAGCAAATGGTCCCAAATCGGCCTCATAGTCCAACACCTCTTCTTTGGTAGAAAGCCAATAAAAATTATTGCTGATCTCTTCTCCTTTTTTATCCAACAAACGAAGATCTACAAAATAAGTAGTTGTGAGCCCTTTCAGTTCTCCCAATGCCAAAATAGATTTAGATGAATCCGCATCCACGGTTAGGGCAATCTTTTCCTCAAACAAAATTTTCGAACCAATGGAATATACCCTAATATGGGCAGTTAAATTTTCTACCGACCTAAGGTGGTCATTTATGGCATAAATATGTTTGTCCCCATAATTGTAAATAAGGCTCAAGGGCAAACATGCCTTTTGGGTAGCGTAAAAAGCAGCTGTTGGGTTTAGGTAATAGTCGTACAACTGCCAATACATCTTTGGCCATGCCGCATTCAGCATCCATTGGACAATACCCGTAGATTTCTTTTTATTGACCTGAAAAGCTTCGAACATAGGCCGCATAAGCTCATAATTCATGGCCTGGGCCTTTTTGTCGAACTCTTCCAAAGAACTTGGGGCCCCATATTTTTCCTCAATAGCCTTGTTAAATCTACTGAGATCGGCAAACTCATACCGTCCGCAATGGTAGTTCCAGGCTTCCCCCATGGGCCATAATTGCTCCTGAGGAATCATTTTTTTTAAACTTTCCAATTGTGGTATTTGGGCTCCAGGACCAGTTTCCGTATTAAATCCATAGGCACCACCAAATTTGGTATCTGTGAACCAATAAACTGGGGCAGTATAGGCATACGGACCCAACATTTTTACGCCGGAAGACCCACTGATCTCGCTAATAACATCCTCACTGCCTATAACATGTTGATCGCTTCCCACTCCACCTGTAGAATTTAAATAAGGCCTTGTGGGGTCATATTTGGCGAAAGTGTCTATATATTTTTGTTCCAATTCCGTAATCGGCACCTTGTCACTGGCAACGGTCCAAACAAAGATACTGGGATGGTTGCGCAACCATATCACCTGATCCTCCCAGGCTTGGGCCACATGGGAAATATGCTCTGGCTTATAAACGCCTCCAAAGCGCTCATTGACCGGTACACCCATATGGATCTCATGTTCCCAATGACAGCTCCAACCTACCATTAACAATATTCCATGTTCATCACAGAGGTCGTACAATTTGTGGTCCTTGCCCCAGAAACCTTCCAAACGAATACAATTCAGATTCATTTGTTTTACATACTTCACTTGGGCTTCAATGCTTTCATCGGTATCCATTAAAAGCAAATCATCCGTCCAACCGGCACCTTTGATCAATACCTTTTGTCCATTTACCTTATAACCGCGGTGTATTTCATTTAACCAATAATCCTGTATATCGCGAATTCCAAATCTCAGCTGGGCTTCATCCAAAACCTCCTCCTTGGCCACAAATTTCAAATCCAGATCGTAGAGATCCGGATTCCCCAAATTAACGGGCCACCAAAGTTTTGGTTCCTTAAAATTAAGACCCACAAACTCCTTACTATCAAAGGTGATCAGCTCTTTCTTCTTTGGTTCCAAGCTTATATTTTTCTTGAATACCACAGCACCTATGGTCCCCACTAATTCTCCAGAAATTGTAGTATTGGAGTAATTGGTCAATTCTGCCGAAACCGTTATATCGGCCTCTTTCAAGGTTTCAAGATTTACCTTGGTCTGCACAAAGGGTTTTTCAATTTGTACCCCACCATGTAAATGAAGGGTTACAGGCCTAAAAACACCCATATCCCCATCTGGTGGGGAAGGATTCCAATCTACAAAGCCTATACTAAAGTCGCCAGGTTGCGGTGGAATTACCTCAATGGCCAAAATGTTGGACCCACTTTTGATATGTGAACTTACATCAAAAGAAGTAATACGATATGCCCCATCTATAGTGGAGGCATCGGCAATGAGTTCACCATTTAACCAAACATTGGCCTTATAGTTTATACCATCAAATTTTAAACTGCCAAACCCATTGGATTGCTCCTTTGTAAGTTCAAAACCGGTAGTGTACCACCAGGATACTTTAAACTGTTCTGTTGGGATGGTCTTTAAATTCTCCCCAAAAAAGGGGTTTTCGTAAACCTTGTTGGCTACCAAAGTGCTCAAAACCGTTGAAGGAACTACTGTAGGAAACCAATTTTCCGAAATTTCGGCCTTAGTCGAGATTTCACTCCCCTTTTCCGAAACTTTATTTGAACTCTGGATTCTCCAATTATCCGATAACTTTATCTGGAAGGACTTATGCATTGTATATGTTTTATTATTCCTTCTTGGATTTTAATTTCTTTATGGTACTTTTTGCCTTCCACATCATTCCCCCGCCAATAGATATTAGTATTAAACCAGCAACCATGTCGGTCATATGTTCTACAAAGGTTTCGGTATAGATCATTGCAAAAAGTACAATAACCCCAAAAGCCATAATGAAAAATCCAAGAGCATTGTTAATTTGAGCGGCCTTTAATCCCGCATTTATTTCATTTGTCTCCATACTTTTTTATTAAGGGGTTAAAAATGATTATAGATCGATGCCAAAATACATAGTACGGCAATAGACCATAGTTTTAAATTGTTCCACCAGTGCCGATCTTCCTTGGCAATGCCCTCGTAAACATACTCTGTGGGCAATAACAGCACCAATATACCTATTAGCGCATACAAAGAAAGAAATATCATTTTTGCAGTTTCTTGTGAAACACCGGAAAGCCAGTCAAAATTGAACATATTACAGTTTTTTATTTTCCACTAAAATTTTAGAACTAAACACCAAGCCTTTAAGTTGTTCTTCGGTGTGCTTCTTGGTAAGCAAACTAACTACTACATTAATTATAAATCCTAATAGGAAGGACCACCAGGAAATATAGAGAAAGGGATCTTCTATGGTAAAGAATTGCTCCTTAAATACATTAAGATAAACGGCAAATCCAATTCCTATGACCAACGCCGAAAGTCCTCCCCATTCCGTTGTTCGTTTCCAGAATATACCCAATAGGAGAATGGCGAATATTGGTCCTTGGAAATAAGACATAAAGGTTTGTATGGCCACGTAAATTCCAGGGAAATCACTACTAATAGGCGAAGTTGCAACTCCAATAAGCAACAGCACCAAGGTCGTAATCTGCCCAACCTTTAAATAATGTTTGTCATCCGCCCCTTTTTTAATAAACGGCTCGTAGATATCTTTTGTAAACAAGGTTGCCGTTGAATTCAACAACGAATCCACACTGGACATAAGCCCAGCAAAAAATGCGGCGAACATAAGTCCTACCAAACCAGGAGGCAGAATGGATTTGATCATCATTGGAAGTGCTTGGTCCCCATCGGCCAAGCCAGGATGAACCACCACTGCCATAAGCCCAGGAAACAAAACCAAAATTGGAATAAACATTTTAAGGGCAGAACCAAAAATCATACTCGCCTTTGCGTGCCATTCGTTCTTGGCAGTAAGGCAGCGCTGCACAATAGACTGGTTCCCTATCATATAAGCATTGGCCATAACAAAGGTTAGGCCGAATAATATGCCGGTCCATGGAAAGGGCGATTTCGTATCCTGAGGTTGAATAATATCGAAATGATTGCGATACTCTGGTCCCATTGTTGCAATTTTATCTACCATATTATCCCAACCTCCTACTTCGTAAAGACTAAGAAAAACTAGGGCAAAACCTCCTATGAACATTATAACGAACTGTACTACATCGGTCATAATTACAGCGGTAATACCCCCAAAATAAGTGTATAGACCAACCACACCCGCAGTGGCAACTATCGAAATCCAGATGGGCCACCCCATAAGAACATTTAATAACACCGCACTGGCCCAAAAAAGAACCCCCAGATCCAAGGCAAAAAACAGAATCCAGGTAACCGAAGCTATAGTCCTTACCTTTTGGTTATACCTTCTTCCAAGGTATTCAGGTATAGTATACATACCCCCTCGCCAGAAATATGGAATAAAAATAAATGCCGCCAACAACATGGCAGGAACAGAACCTACCCAATCAAAGTTGCCGACAGAAATACCATATCGATAGGCTTGACCGGACACACCCACAAAATCCAATGCCCCTATGTCCGACACAACGATAGACATACCAATAGCCCAAAAGGGTAAACTTTTGCCTCCTAGGAAATAGTCTTCTGAACTATTGACAAATTTTTTGAAATATAGCCCTAATAACAACATTCCTATTATATAAGCTATTACTATAAAATAATCTATACCTGCTAACATCGTTTGGCATTTTGGTTAATTACCTACAAATTAAATCCAAATAGAGGTGATTGAATAAGTAAATCTTATTGCATTTGCATGGTATATTGACATAAGACCTAGTTTTTTGACTTATTTCTTGATAATTAAGTTAAAATTATAGCAGTTTTTGCAATGAATGAAATATCACTCCACTAATATTGATAGGACCAACCACTACCTTATATATTAAACCAATACCCATTTTAACTGTAAAACCGTCTCAAAATATTTAAGTTCCAAAATGTGAAGTTTACGTTAACGAAATATTCTTGCCCAAAAGCAAACATATATTAACCTAAAATTATCATTATCATAATATTGACCCCTATAGAGGTAATATTCCATAAGTATCTAATAAAATACTATGCTTTTTGTCGATTATTTTACAATAGTTTTGTTAACGAAATGCTAATTACTCAACCAATTAATATAAATGAATATGAAAAAAAGAAGCTTGAAATTTTTGACTTTCCTTTTGTTCAGTATGGTTTCAGGAATCATGTTGGCACAACAAGGAGTAACGGGAGTCGTCAGCAGTGATGATGGCGAATTGCTCCCAGGGGTGTCCGTGGTGGTTAAGGGAACTACTACTGGTGTAACCTCGGATTTTGATGGAATTTACAGTATTACTGTTCCTAACAGTAGTTCTGTTTTGGTATTTTCCTATTTGGGAATGGAAACAAAGGAAGTAGCTGTTGGCAACCAATCTACTCTCAATGTTACTTTGGCAACCTCATCCGAACAATTGGAAGAAGTTGTAGTAACTGCACTTGGTATTACTAGGGAAAAGAAATCTCTAGGGTATTCTGTTAGCGAGGTAGGCGGTGATGCTTTGGACAATGTGCCACAAGAGAACGTTCTAAACGCTCTTTCGGGTAAAGTGTCCGGGGTGAATATCAACTCTACTGGTGGTGCAGGTTCTACTGTAAATATTAATGTTAGGGGTGCAGCTTCATTATCCAGTGACAACCAACCATTATTTGTAATTGATGGTTCTCCTGTAATTAATACAGCTAACAACATTACAGAGATAGGTAGAGATAACAAAGTGGATTACGGTAATGCCATTTCTGATATCAATGCAGACGATATAGCCAGTGTTACGGTTCTAAAAGGTGCCAGTGCAGCAGCACTTTATGGTTCTAGGGCAGGTAACGGGGTTATATTAATTACAACCAAGTCTGGAAAATCGAAAAAAGGAATGGGAGTAACTATTAATTCCAGTACTGTTTTTGATATTCCTAGTCGTTTCTTAGATACTCATACTAGGTTTGCTACAGGTTCTAGACCTTATACCGAAGATAATTTCCCGGCAAATTCCTATGGTGCAATTGTTATCGGCGAAACTGCTTCAGCATGGGCAGGTCCTGAACTGGACAAAGGCATCATGGCAATTCAATGGCCTTATAGTGCTTCTGAAATTGCTAGTGGTGTTCCAGTACCAAGGGAATTGAAGTCGTACAACAACCCAAAGAATTTCTTTCAAACGGCCATTACAACAACCAATAACATCTCTATCCAGGACAATACGGAAAGAATTAATTACAGGTTGTCCTATTCGGATTTAAAGAACAAGGGAAACATCCCTAATACGGATTTAAACAGACATAGCATCAGTTTAAATTCATCATTAAAGTTAAACGATAAATTTACGGTTAGTACTAGTCTTAATTATACAAAATCTGGTGCGGACAACAGACCTGTTGGTAACCGTGGTGCCAACGCAATGCAGGCAGTTTACGAATTGAACCCGCATATTGATGTGCGCCAAATGAAGGATTATTGGTTGCCAGGATACGAAGGCATCTTCCAAAATTCACCTTATAATTTTGGGGACGATCCAACAGAAACTGAATGGAACAACCCTTATTTCTTAGCTTACGAGAATAACAATGGTTTTGAAAGAAACAGGTTTTATGGTAATGTAAAAGGAGAGTGGAAAATCACCGATGATCTAACGGGTATGGTTCGTTACAACATGGATGAAATTAACGAAGTACGGGAAACCAAATTGTCTAAAGGATATACTGGAGACATGAATGGGGCCTACGGTATCAACAAAATCTTCACAAATGAAACAAATGTCGATTTCTTATTAACTTATGCCAAAAGATTGGATGGATGGGATTTCTCAGTATCTGGAGGTGGTAACAAAAGGGTTATAAAAGGAAACAATTTGTTGAATTCCACAATAAGTAGAGGATCTGGACTTTTAACACCAGGTTTATTCACCTTATCCAATATTGCCAACGACAATTTAGTTTACTCTTATAACAGTTACGAAAAACAAGTAAACAGTTTGTATGGAATGGCTAGTATTGGTATTAAAGATATGTTCTATGTAGACGTTACAGGAAGAAATGATTGGTCCAGTACCTTGCCAGATAATAACAATTCCTATTTTTACCCTTCCGTATCAACCAGTTTATTGGTTAATAGGCTTCTTGGTTTTGGCAATGGGGTATCCTTATTTAAACTTCGTGCAGGTTATGCTGAAGTTGGTAACGATACTGGTGCATACAACCTACAACCTACTTTAAGTGGTGGTACCTCTTGGGGATCAGGATCTTTGTTATCCGTAGGTTCTACGCTACTTAACCCAGATTTAAAACCAGAAAGTATTAAATCTTGGGAAGGAGGAGCTGATTTGGCCTTCTTTAACAATAGGCTAAGTATGGATTTCACATATTACACTGCCGATAACGAAAATCAAATTTTTGGTATTGCTCTACCTATCTCCTCAGGATATAGCTCTAAAAACACCAATGCCGGTCTATTGAGAAGTACTGGTGTAGAGGCTGGTTTAAATGCTACCATAATAGACTCCAAAGATTGGCGTTGGGATATGGGCTTCGTATTTAACAGAAACCGAACCAAAGTGATTGAATTAGCTGAAGGTATGAATTCCATTACGTTGTGGACCGATGCCCGTGGTGGTGCTATAACTTGGGTTGGTGAAGAAATAGGAAATATTTTTGATGCCGCTCTAGTGCGTGTTGATGATCCTAACTCTCCCTACAATGGTTGGCCAATTATTGACGATTCTGGTTTTGAAAACAGTGATCGTACTAGGGAAGATGCAGACGGAAACAGGGTTGCCCCAATTATTGGAAACTTTAACCCAGATTTCACTTTAGGGATGACAACATCTGCATCCTACAAGAACTGGAGCATCTCCATGAATTTTGACTGGAGAAAAGGCGGACAGTTTGTTTCGCAAACTCACAGATACGGAGAATCTGATTTACATACCCAACGATGGATTGATAAATTGCATAATTTTAATGACATTTCCGATGTTCCTGCCTATTTAAGAGAGAATGCAGACCAATTCTTATCAGAAGATGGTGAATTCTATGTGTTAGTAGGTGGACCTACAGCAGCGGATGGTGGGTATCCATTAACAGAAGGTGGAATTACATTGAACGATGGTGTATTTATGCCAGGGGTACAAGGGGATTATGACGATGATGGCAACTTCATAGCTACAGCCGAAAACTTAGGTGGTCCTGGAACTGTAATTACAAGATACCAAGATCACTACGGATGGGATTTTACTAGAAATGCAACTTTTGATTCTGATTTCTTAAAATTAAGAGAAATTTCACTTACTTATTCCGTGCCAAGTAAACATATTAAGCAAATAGGGCTTCAAAATCTAAATATATCTTTATTTAGCCGAAATATTATCCTATGGACCAAGGCCGATATAGGAATCGACCCTGAGATGGCTTTCCAGCACGAATCAAGTACACAAGGAGGAAGTGGTATCCAATTTAAGCAAGGTATTGAACGCTTTAACATAAGCCCATTTACCATTCCAGTAGGTTTCAAACTTAACGTAAGTTTCTAATTAGGCACTTTAAACAAAAAACAAAAAATCATGAGTAAAATAAATAAGATATTTAAACTATTTCTCGTAGTTTGTCTAGTGTCCACTACTTCGTGCGACAATGACCTTACAGAAATTAACCAAAACCCCAACGGGGTAGATCCTAGCCAAGGCAATCCAAGTTTTCTATTAACGCAAGTGATGGTGAATACTGCTTTGGACGTGGGTAATAAAGGCTATAGTGGAGAACTATCTGCCTTTGTGCAATACACCCAAAAAGATTCATGGGGTAACAACAATTACGACTGGGATGGAAGTGGATGGAACACCTACTACGGAAACTTGCGTAGTGCTAAATTAGCACTACAACGGTCTCAGGAATTAGGTTATACTTTACATGAAGCTATTGCCCAAATATTAATGGCGCAGAACTTTGTTACTTTGGCAGATTACTACGGTGACGTACCTTATTCTGATGCGGTACAAGCTGACGAGGATGTTATTCTACCAACTTACGATTCTCAAGAAGCAGTGTATAAAGGGGCTATTGCTGATTTTGTGGCTGCTGCAGCTTCAATATCCAGCAATATGGGTAACCTAGAGGCTTTTGGTGCCAGCCAAGATGTTTTCTTTGGAGGCGATGCAGAAAAATGGATGAAATATGCCAACTCCTTGGCCCTGCGGTATTACATGCGATTGTCAGAGAAAGACCCATCTTATGCGCAAGCAGGTGTAACAGCCACATTGGCGAAACCTTTGATCAGCAGTGTGGATGAGGAGTGTGCTTTGGCCTATATAGGTACCTCTGATGCTACTGCTCAGCCAAGTAACAGCTCAACAGGAGGAGCATCCAGCTTCAATCGTGTTAAGCCTTGTACTACTTTTACCGATAGATTACGGGAACTTAATGACCCAAGAGCTGACATTTGGTTTGCACCTGTTGCAATTCCAATTAAAGTTGTAGCTGCCGCAGACGTTCCTGGAGGAGCAGATGATGTAGTAGTAGATGGAGTACGTTATATCAATGAAGAAACTCTTGCTGATAATGGTTTAAAGATATATGACAAAACTACTTGGAAAGCCGATCGTTTGGCTGGATTAAGTTTAATAGATACTAGTAGTACCTATGTGGGTATCCCAGTATCGTATCAAGGATCAGAGCCATATACTTATAACTTGAACCCTAACCCGGTACAAGGTGGAGGCAACGTACATGTTTCACTAATGAACGATCAGTTTAAAGACGCTAGTGGTGAATTCCTAAAAGCTAGGGTTCTGTCCTATGCAGAAGTTTGTTTCTTAAAAGCGGAAGCTGCTCTAAAAGGTTGGGGCTCAGATGCAGAAGGCAACTACAACAAAGGGGTGGAAGCTTCCTTGGAAACATGGGGAATTGGTGGAGAATATGATAGTTATATAACCAATACTGATGTCGCCTATAATGGTACTTTGGCGCAAATCATGGAACAAAAATGGATTGCCAACTTTGCTACCGCTTCTGAATCCTACTTGGATTGGAGACGTACTGGCCTTCCAGATCTACAGACAGGTCCTTTTGCCCTATCGTCAGTAATTCCGGTTCGTTTTCAGTATCCTGATGAAGAAAGGAATATTAATGAAGCCAATTACAATGCAGCATTATCTTCATTGGAAACAACCACTCACACGAACGATGTTCCCGGAAAATTCGAAAACGACACTCCATGGTCCAAACCATGGATTCTACAAGGAGTTACTAAGCCTTGGTAATAAAGATTGAGTTTTATTTATTGAGTTTTGAGTTAGTTTTAAAATGCCCCGGTTTCCCGGGGCATTTTTTTTGTCTAATAGTTATGGCTAAGCCCACTACTCTTTATGACCCTTATACGGTACAGCTATCCCCTTCCTTTTTTACTCCCAATTTGAACAAAATCTTTTCCATAAGGCACCATTGGGTAAAAGCAGATTGGAAAAGGTTTACCCCAACAAAAACGGTAAACCACAACCAGTTTATGTTTACATATACAGCCAATACAACACTAATAACTACAAAAGCCCCGGCAATTGCCCTGATATATCTATTAATCATAATACTATTTTTTAAAGGTTATTAAATATACTTTTCTATGGGAACCACTGCAGCCCTTATAGGATTGTTGGTTTCCAAATTATTATTGAACGATAAAATAAGTTCAAATAAAATATCAATATTTTCCTCGGAGGTAAAGGAAAAAAACATGGCAGATTCCACACCTCCTTTTTCACTAGGGAACCAGTTTGAAGCCATGAGCACTTGGGCAGGATTTTTATATCCATCAATATCGGAGCCGCTAAAGCTCTCAATATTGGCCTTTTTAAAGAGTTGTAGAATTTCCTTAGCGTATTCCTCTACAACGGTTACTATGAGTAGTTTCATTACTTTATATTTTAAAATTCCGTTATTATGAATTGGGCCTTTATCCCCAAAATCGGTATTGACCAAATTAATCCCCTAGAGGGCTCGCTTTAACTCCGCTCAGAGACCCGTCCTTATTATTTATAGTTCTTCCGTTCTATCATATAGTACACCAAAGGAACTACCAACAGTGTAAGCACGGTAGAGACAATGGTACCTCCCATCAGGGAAATGGCCAGCCCTTGGAAAATAGGATCGAATAGGATTACAAACGCCCCAATTACCACGGTTCCCGCTGTTAATAGAATAGGAGTAGTCCTTACGGCACCGGCCTCTATTACGGCCAACTTTAAAGGAATCCCTTCCGCCAATCGCAGATTAATAAAATCGATCAACAACACGGAATTCCGTACCATAATTCCCGCTAGGGCAATCATTCCAATGAAGGAAGTTGCTGTAAAAAACGCATCCAACATCCAATGCCCCAAAACAATCCCGATCAAGGAAAGTGGTATAGCCACCATCATTACTACCGGGGCCTTAAAATTCTGGAACCACCCCACGATCAATATGTATATGATGAAAATTACTCCTAGGAAGGCCAATCCAAGATCCCGGAATACCTCCAAGGTAATCTGCCATTCCCCATCCCATTTTACGGTGTAATTATCCTCAAAGTCGGGTTGCTTTATGTAGAGTTCATCAATGGAATATCCTTTGGGCAAATTCATGGCCTTTAACTTATCGGTCATCCCTAAAATAGCATACACCGGACTTTCCAGTTCCCCGGCCATATCGGCAAGGACATAGACCACCCTCTTTTGGTTTTTTCTATAAATGCTCTTGGCCCTGGTAGTTTGCTCTATAGTTACCAAATCTGCAATTGGCACCATATTGCCATTTCCTTGTTGGGATTTCACCTGCAATTGGGTAATATCCTGGATAGTGGATTTTTCCTTTTCCTCCAGGGCCAATATCAAACCAATTTGGTTGGAAGCATTTTCATCATATAGATTGGTAACCGCCCTCTCGGATAGGGCCATATTCATAGTTTGGGCAATTTGCGCGGGTGCAACACCATAAAGCATTGCCTTTTCCTTGTCTATGATAAGCTCATATTCTATCTGGTCGGCTTCTACCATCCAATCTACATCCACCACATCCGGGGTGTTTTTCAAAATCTGCTGTACCTGGTCCGCAATGTCCATCTGTGTATCATAATCAGGGCCATATATTTCCCCAACAATGGTAGATAGCACTGGAGGTCCAGGTGGCACCTCAACAATCTTAACATTGGCATTAAACTTATCACCAATACGTTGAATCTCTGGACGTAATAAACTGGCTATCTCATGACTTTGAGCAGTTCGGTCTCCCTTATCCAATAAATTCACCTGAATATCGGCCATATTACTTCCTCCCCGCATATCGTAATGACGTACAAGACCGTTGAAGGTTATTGGTGCAGAAGTGCCTACATAACTTTGGTAGTTTACCACTTCCGGACGAGTGTTCAGGTATTGGGCAATCTCCCTGGCCACCACTCCAGTACGTTCCAAAGTAGTACCTTCGGGCATGTCTATGACCACCTGAAATTCGTTCTTATTGTCGAACGGCAACATTTTTACCGCCACCGATTTGGTAAAGAACATGCCTATGGAACCCAATAGCAACAAGAAGGTAATTCCCAAAAACAACCAGCGTTTCTTTTTATTTTCTATCAAAGGATTCTCAAACTTATGGTACATCCTATAGATAAAAGTTTCCTCCAAAGGTTTCTCTACCTTTTCCTCTCCTTTTTTATCCTTCTCCCTAAGAAATATATACCCTAAATAAGGCGTAATCGTCAAGGCCACAAAAAGGGACAACAACATGGCAATAGAAGCTCCAATTGGCATTGGTGACATATAAGGCCCCATTAGACCGGAGACAAAAGCCATGGGCAATACGGAAGCAATTACGGTAAAAGTGGCCAATATAGTAGGGTTACCCACTTCATTAATGGCATACAAGGCAGCCTGTTTAAAAGGCAAGCGTTTCATTTTAAAATGCCGGTGCATGTTTTCTGCAATAATAATGGAGTCATCCACCACAATACCCGTTACAAAAACCAATGCAAACAAAGTGATACGGTTCAAGGTATAGTCCAGCAAATAGTAACTCAACAGGGTTAAGGCAAAGGTTATTGGTACCGAAAGAAACACTACCAATCCTCCACGCCATCCCATGGCCAACATTACTACAAAGGTTACCGCTATTATGGCCCCAATAAGGTGCATTAATAATTCCGATACCTTATGGGAAGCTGTTTCCCCGTAGTTTCGGGTCACCTCCACATGCACATCATCCGGGATAAGATTCTTTTTTAAATGATCTACTTTCTCTAAAATAATATCCGAAATATTCATGGCGTCCGCACCCTTGCGCTTGGCAATGGAAATGGTTACGGCAGGATATTCGGACTTATAGGTTTCCCCTTTTTCACTTCCCTTACCAAAACCTAGGGATACGTATTCCTTGGGAATTTCGGGTCCATCCTGTATACTGGCAATTTGCTTCAAATAAATGGGACGGTTCTGTTGTACCCCTACCACCAAATTTTCCACATCGGTAGCAGTTTCCAGGAACTTACCTGTGGTTACCATAAATTCGGTATCATTCTTATCAAAGGTACCTCCGCTAATTTGTTGGTTATTGGCCTGGATCATTTGGGCAACGGACAGAAAATCCAATCCGCTTTCCGCCAATTTATCCTTGTCCAACACCACCCTTAATTGACGATTTCGGCCACCAATTCTTTGGGTGGCGGACACATCGTTTACCTTTTCAATTTCATCCGTAAGTTCCTGGGCAATTTTCTTTAGTTGGTAATCGTCGTAATTTTCGCTCCATAAGGTAAGTCCCAACATGGGAACATCATCTATAGCCCTGGTTTTTATCAAAGGGAAGGTAACACCTTGCGGCATTTCATCCATATGTTTATTAATCTCGTTCTGGAGTTTAACAAACGAACGTTCAATATCCTCACCTACATAGAACTGCACTATAACCATCCCCTGCTCCTCCATGGAAGTAGAATAAACATATTCTACCCCTTTAATATTGGAAATTAACTTTTCAAGGGGTTTGGTAACCCTGCTCTCAACTTCGGTGGGACTTGCCCCGGGGTAACCTACAAAGATATCGGC
Organism: Arenibacter algicola; assembly: GCF_018860365.1. Taxonomy (GTDB): domain Bacteria; phylum Bacteroidota; class Bacteroidia; order Flavobacteriales; family Flavobacteriaceae; genus Arenibacter; species Arenibacter algicola_B. Next base: position 103,377 of record NZ_JAHKPO010000023.1, on the reverse strand, counting down.
CATGGGCACATCTATCTGTGGTTCTTCCTCCCGTGGAATCAAGAACGAACTGTACACCCCAATGACCATGAATACGATCATTAAAAGGACCGTTAACTTGGAACCTATAAACGCTTTGGCAATTTTGCCTGCTAATCCTTCTTTCATCTTTTTCTTATTGTTTTTGTATTTGGGCGTTTCCTTCGCATGACAATCATATCGGCAAGGTCTTTTCTTATACCTACAAGGTTTTAAAAACCTTGCAGGAGTGCGGACCTTGCAGGAAGATCATGCAGGAATGCTCAGGTCGGGCTTTCGGATTTTACTCCAGCTCCTTTTTAGCCTAAATACGCTAAAAAGACCTGGGGTAACTACTGCAATCCCTAACGCAAATCCGTTTTTTTAATCTTCAGTTATTGGATACTTATTTTGGCCCCATTGAACAATTTCCCCTCGGCCGAAATTATATATTGTTCCTCGGCGGAAAGTCCTGACAATACCTCTACACTATCGCCATAAGTCCTGCCCAACCGCAACCAGCGTAAAAGTGCCGTATTGCTCTCACTAACCGTATACACCCCGGATAATTGACCGTTGTGCACTACCGCCTCTATAGGAATAAGCACTCTATTGGTATTTGCTTTTTTAGCAGTTGGGAATTGCACAGTGGCGTACATTCCAGAAAGTAGATTGGACTTTGATTCGTCCAATATTACCTTAACCATATATTGTCCTCCAGTATTTTTGGCAGATGTACTCACTTCATCCACCGTTCCCTTAAAGGATTCGTTCAGGGTCTTGATCAAAACTTCCACTTCCGAACCCGACTTGATCTGTAGAATTTCCGATTCCGGTACCATGGCCAATACCTGAAAATTGCCCGGACTTTCTACCTCCATTAAGGGCATCCCTGGATTTGCCATATCCCCAACCTTTATAAATTTGTTGGTGACCACTCCGTTAAAAGGAGCACGTATATTGCTATAGGAAAACTGTGCGTTAACCTCGTTCTTCATTTGTTTGGCCCCTTCCAATCTGGCCTTGGCCATGTTGTAGTTGGCCGTAATATCGTCCAGTTCCTTTTGGGAGGCACTGTTCTCGTTAAACAAGGCCGTATACCTTTTATAATCCTTTTCTGCATTGGTAAAAGCAGCCGTTGCTTCGGTAATACCGGCATTTACCTGGGCCAATTTGGCGGATATATCTGCATTGTTAATACTTATCAATTGCTGTCCCTTACTAACTTTATCCCCGACCTGCACGTAAATTTTATCAACATATCCCATCATTCGGGTACTGATGTTGGCACTGTTCACCGCCTCAATCTTTCCGCTAGCGGAAAGGAACGGATTGCCGTTCTCTTCGGAAACCGTGCTCACTTCAACGGCCACGGCAGGAGAATTGTCCGCCACAATTTTTTTATCATCGCTCCCACAACTGGAAATAGTTATGACTAGGGTGATGAGTGCTGCTATGTATAATTTTGTTTGCATGTTTTCTTTTAATTTTAGTGCTGGATGTAAATATTCCTTTTTATGGTTTCTTATATTGATTAACTATATGCTATTATTCCTTGGTTAAAAACTTAACATAGGCCAAGGCGTAATTATAATTGAAAATAGTGGTGTAATATTCCAATTTCTTCTGGGAAAATTGGGTTTCGGTATTTAATAGGTCGGTTGTTTTCTCCAAGCCTTGTTTAAACCTATTTGTACGTATGCGGAGGGATTCTTCCGACTGTTGCAATGCCAAGGATGTAAGCTCCAAATTGTTTTTGGCATCTTGAAGCAAACGCATGGCCCTATTCAATTCTACCTGACTCTCTGCTTTATATTGATGCAGTTCCAGTTTGGATTTTTCAAATTCGGCCCTACTTTTTTGGACCTTTCCAAAACGTTTGCTGCCTTCAAAAATGTTCCATTTTAATTCTGCCCCGATCAGGTATCCATTGGCATTTCCCTGAAAAACTTGATCATCGTGCAATTCATAGGTCCCAAACGCATTTAAGCTAGGAAGGAAACTCATTTTATCTGCCCTGTACATTTGTTGGTATGCCTCACTGGACAAGGACATGGCTTGTAGATCCTTTCTATTCTCTGGCAATCCTTCCATATTAATATCACTGACCACAAGGGTCAAGGAATCCGATGGTTGTAAAAGGATATAACTGTCATCGTTCATCAAAACCGATAGGTAATTGGAGACATTATGGATATTGCTCTTAGCGTACTGCAACTGATTGTCTATTTCGGTTAGCCTAACCTCTACGGCCAAGACATCCGATTTTTGAAGATATCCCTGCTTAAAACTATTATCCGCCAAACGTTTATTTTCCAAAGCTGCCTTTTTCGCCTCCTCCAAAACCTTTACGGACTTGTATGCCAATTGTAACTGCATATATGCCTTTTCTACCTCCAAGTCCATATAATCATTTGTCCTATCGGCTTTTAACTCCACAGCATTTAATTTGGCTTTTGCAGCCTTCCGTTGAAAAATTCCATCCATATTTACCAAAGGTTGCTGTACTACAATACGCGTGGCATAATCCTCGATCTGACTGGGATTGTTTAATAAAAGGGGGTCAAAATCAGCCTGAGTCAAAATTTCCTGGTTCAATTTGGAACCAAATGCCATCAAAGGGTTGGTGGTGGCCATAGCGGTATGGGAAACGCTTATATTGGGCAATATCACCGCATTGGACTGATTAAAATCTCCTTTGGCGGCCAACACATCCTGTTGGGATATTTTTAGGGTATTGTTGTTTTCCCTCACTTTGGTCAACACTTCCTCCTTGCTGATCAACACTCTTTCCTGTGCCTGAACAAAGAACATAGTTCCCAAAAATGATAGTATGTATATGATATTCTTCATGTTTCAATTTATTTAGGACAAAATTAGGGGGAGAAAAAGGATTGCACAGTAACCAATGTTACCAAGGGATTGATACAATTGGGATAACCAATTTTAGTTTCCTTTTTTGGTATAAAACCAATAGCTAATGCCAATGGTCCAATAGAATGTATTTTTTAGATCTTCCTTTATTATAATATCCTCGGTGCTAATAGTGGCATTGCTTTGGGGAAAAGATAAAGAAGGGGTAAATGAAAAAATAAATTGCTTGTGATAAAACTGCACGGGAAGACTTAACTCCAGGTTTAAGAGATTAAACTCTGATGCTTCCTTTATTTCTACCACGGTGGAAGTAGATGGTTCTGTAACTATGGTTCCTTTTCCTTTTCCCTTTCTGTTGCCTAAACGACTACTGCTGTAATATTCCTGATAGAAATATTGTGATCCGGCATAAAGGGAAATACCCGGATTCAGCAATAGCTTGTTCCCGAGGGTATAAAAAGTTCGATCTAATTTTAGTCCAGTAAAAATATCCACTGAACTTTCTTTATTGAAATATGTACTTGCTGAAAGTGCAATTTCCAAAAACTTTAGGTCATAACTTAAAATACCGGTAATATCGCCAATAATTTCGGACCTAACATTGTAACTGTCCTCATTAAAAAAATAAGCGGTTCCTGATATTCCTCCACTAATCTTTGATGAGTTGAATATAAACCCTGAACTAATTAAAAAAAGATCCACCCTATTTTCGTTGGACGCGGTCAAATATGATACCGAGGCATCCGCAAAAAACCCTGTCCTATCGTAATAGCCAATGGATGGAAAAATATATGGGGCTGCAATTGAATCCCGCCTTCCCATAAATACAGCATCATTTAGGTAGCTAACATCGGTTAGAACGTAAGATTCATTGTCATTGGATTTTTCTTGGATAGATTTCTTATTGTTTTGGGATATCATCCAGGTAGGAAGAGCAAAGAATATTAATGTATATATAATTAGCCGGAATTTCATTAGATATAAGTTTAAGTTCTTTAGTAGAAATGGGAGGTAGGAATTATAAAATTCCTACCTCCCATTCTTATTCCTTAATTATTGCCTTTATTCTTTTTCTGGGTCATTGGTTTCTTAACTCCGCTTTTCATATTCATATTTTTGTTGACTTTCATATTTTTTTGAACCATCATTTTACGATGTAAATAAGAATTCTTAAACATGGTACCATCCATATTTAAACATTCCCCATCTTGCAATCGAAGCTGTTTACGGTCTTGGCTTTGGTAGGTTCCATCAGGATTAACTGATATTCCGTCGCCGAGATTTAATTGCTGCTGAAGACGTTTTTGTTCTTGATTTCTAATTTGATATACTTCCCCACCTATTTGCATTATCTGAAACCTATTTTGGTTACGTTCCTGCATTTGAGCCTCACTAAGACCTTTGTTCTCCTGTTTTACTTTGTATCTGTATTGGTACTCATTGCGGTATTTAATACCATCATTGTCCAAACATTCGCCATCCTTTAAACGCAGACGATCCCGATCCCTTGTTACATAAGAACCATCAGGATTTACTACCGTTCCATCATTTAATGTTATGGGATCTTGTAACCTTATTTGGTCGCGATCTCTAATTTGTAGCACGTCACCATCTACCAGCATTAATCGATCTTGATCCCTATCCCGCAATTGATCTTGATCCTGTGCATTAAGCATTATTGATCCAAATGCAATAAATACCATTGTAAAAATTATTCTTTTCATGATTTGTGTTTTTATAAATTAATATGGTTAAATGTACCTTCTATTCCAGGGACTGAAAATGATTTAAGTCAGTTAATGTATTTTATATCAATAAGTTACAACCTGTGATGTGTAACAATTGTTACATAAGAAGATCTAACTACAGTTGTTATGGTCCAGTAATATTATAAGACAGCCAACATGCATAATATATATATGAACTGTGCTCAAAATTGGGTCGGCCAAATAATTCAGTTCTTTTTTTGGAAGTCTGTTTAATATAATCCTTTACGGACCACACTGTTCCCGACTATCATTGATTATTAGGGTATAGTCTTCTTGGGTTAAATACTGGGGCTCATAAGTATTCCCCGAAAGTTCAATGGCACTGACAAAGCTCCTCAGGTGGTTGCGGCTACCACATTGTAGGCTTTCAAATACATTTGTGATGGCACTATTGGTCGTGGCGTCTATATAATTGGCCAAATCCACAATATCCAAATCTTCGATATTGGCACCGACCTCCAAGGCATTTGCTTCATTTTCACTACCGTAATCAATAAACTGATCATAAAGTTTTTGAATGTCCGGGTTATTAAACTCCCCATAGGATAAAAGAGTATAGGAAATATTATACTGGTCCAAAAGACCAATAACGGCATTCATATGACTTTGTTCACTTTTCTTAATATTTGAAAATTGATTTATTTCCCATAAATCCTCCAAATAGGTATAGGTATCCCTTGCAAGCTTTTCCTCTTCCAACATAAACAGTAATGCAGCACTGTCTTCATTAGTGAGGTTTGTATTATCCACATCCGCAACGGATGAATCATCATTATTACAGGAGAACAGTGCCAAAAGGAACGGTAAGCCAAAAATGAATAAATTGGTTCTTATTTGTTTAAAAAGTTTCATTGCTAATAGATTTACGTTACATAAGCAATATCCAACATATTAAACAGATGCACAGCCACTTAAGTTACACAGGCCATGGAATTTGAAACATAAAGGAAGTCTAAATTTATTTTGGAGGGTGTTCTAAATTTCTACTAGGGAAAAGATAAATTGCAAGGTGACAATAATCCTTTGCCCTGATCAGATTGCTTTTCACGGTTCTGTGGAAAACACTTTATTGTCTTGGATAATTCAACTCGCCTTTCTAGTACCTCCATGACCACCTGCTACGATCAACATTATTTTTATGCTCAACCAAATGAATTTAAAAAATTGAACAATAGGGTTCATCATATAGAAGCGTTTGGATTTTGATATTCTACGTGTCATATTCTTAATTTTTGGATTAATGGGTATTTGTAATTGCCATATGGCGTCCCTATCGTTATTGGGAACAGCCATTATTCCGGAATCAACCACCAAAAAGGCTTCATTTTGGCTTTATAGAGAAAGGCATAGTGCAAGGCCAATTTAAGCCAATGACCCGCCAAACCAATTTCCCCAAAGGTTTTCCCCAATTGTCGTCCTTGGGTATCGGGGTACTTATTGTAGTCGGGAACTATTGGGAAAGTGGTTATGCTAATACCGCTTCCCTTGGTCATGCCATAACCAGCAGAGGCTATACATGCGGCACCCATGTTGCCCATGGATCCACGGTGATTTAGAGAGGATTTGCCGTTCTTTATGGTATCTATAATATTGTCGGCCACCAACTTTGCGGTTATGCCAGATGGCATCCCGGTCCTAGGTGGTGATGGGGAAATAGCTGTTCCGTTTTTACTCACCCTGGGTTTTGAAATGGCATGTGGGGGTGCAAAGGCAATTCCTGGAGCAAAAATATTGGCGTATGAAGGATTCTGATAGGTCTCTGGCCAATCCTGAACAGACCATTCCTCATAAGGCTTAGGGCTGTAATCGGCATCGACAATCATAAAGCCTTTGAACAATTTTTCCGTAATATCCTGGTTGTTTTTATCAAAGGCTTTAAAGCCATGGCCCGAAAAAGCAGGGATAAGCATGGCAAAATCGTAAGTTTCCTTATGGTATTCGCCATCCAAGGTTTCATAATGTGCCACCCCGTCTTCAATTTTATTAACACCGGCACCAATGATCCATTTTATGCCGCGATCATCAAAAACCATTTCTACCATTTCGCTAGACTTCATAATATTGTTGCCATAGCTCAAAAGCATCCCATCCATTCCAAAGTCTCCCAATTGTGGCTCATTGGCAATCCAGACCAATTCTGCCATATCCCGGACCTTATGTCGCCTTAATTCCTGCTCTACATTTAAAATATACTCAAAAGCAGCACCTTGGCAAGTAGACTTGGCATGGCCGGTACCAATCAATATTTTGGCTTTTTTACCCTGCTTCATCTGTTGTATTAAATCGTCAAGAGCCTTCCAAGCTTGGTTGGCGTGATGGTAGGTGCAAACAGAATAGGCCTTGTTGGTGCCTGGGACCAGACCCTCGGTCATATCAAAGGCCAGTTTGGGTCCTGTTGCATTGATAAGATAATCGTAGGTAACTTTTTCCTGTTTCCCTTTTTGGTCTTCCGTAACATATTCCACCATAACAAACGGTTTTTCCACTTCGGTATCCCCTTCGGGATGAAAGGTGACTACCTTTGCCTGTTTATAGCCTATATTCTTTTTTTTATAAAGTGGAGCAAGCGGAAAGATAATATCCTTTGGTTCCATTCTTCCAATTCCTATCCAAATATTGGAAGGGATCCATTGGTAATTGCTATTGGGAGAGATCACTAAAACTTCGTGTTCTTTGGGGAGTTTTCTACGGAGGTGCGCTGCGGCCACATGACCAGAGATTCCAGCACCGAGAATGACTATTTTTGACATTGCGATTGGATTTATTTAAAGATAAATTTAGCGAGTTACCCGAACACTTAACATGATTATTATCAGCATATTAAATATTCTTGTGATTATAAATTTGAGACTTTAAAATCACTTTCACAGCAACAATTGTTACAGAGGGAATAGGGAATTTAATTGGAAAAGGAAGATTATCAAATCGCTGTGGTCAGCGTGTAAATAATGGTTGCAATTAAGCCCAATAAAAACATGCCCACGGATATGGTCACAAGTTTTTGTTTCATAGAAATAATTTTGCCTAAAAAATAAAGATCAATGATCATTTCATCATAAACGTTCTGGCCACTTACCATGATTCGTTCAAATTCCTGTTTAAACTCGTTTAAGGATAGGGATGAAAAATTCTCGGCGTACAAGGTGCCCTTGTAACCACTTTTTCTATATTTTTTGCCAAAATACCGATGGGGCAACATACACAACAAAGCGAATATCATAGACAACATACTACTGATCACCAATATTTTGGTACCTGTATTTATATTTAACTCACCGGTTCCTGTATTGATGAACCGGATTCCCAATAACAGGGATGTTATTATGGAATTCACGGTCAAAACGATCCGAGCCTTGTTATCCACCATTTTTAGCAGATTGTAATGGTTTCTAGAAAGCGTTTTAAAAAGTGTTTGTACGCCACGGGCATCATATTTATGGCGTTTCCCTTTTCGTAGATCTACCTTGTCCAAACTGTTTGTTTCCTTTTCCATAACCTATAATTTTGTACGGCATAATTGACCCGCTTCTAAAAGTATTTTATTGATTTTTCCTGGGCTTAGTTCCATCTTCTTTAAATGATAGGGTTCCTTAACAAGTTCTTTCACCAAAATAATATTTTTTGCGATCAACTGATTCTTTTCTTTTTTGGTCAAAGTAGTAAGTACGGTGATTGGATATAGTCCGTAAGCATCTATATTGGCTTTCATTCCGTTGTTTTTAGGGTAATCCCAACTCAATAAGGTCAGCCCTATGCATTTACCGTAGTTTATGGCATCTATCGTAAATCGGGTATTAGTAACCAACCAGCCTTGCTTTAAATGGGTCGTTTTCAAAGTGTCTGAATTCCATTGTTGTTGCACGTCCAAAAATCTTGAATTGATGTATAAAGGCACCTTTACATTGCTAACGCCCCTTGGATCGGAATGGAACTTGCATTCTATGGCATAGGTATTCCCGTCCTTCTCGGCCAAAACATCTATTTCATGGGTTACACATTTCCCGTTCAGGACAACGCTGACCTTAGTCTGATATCCCTTTTCCACCAAAAGCGCAGCTATTAAACGTTCAAAGGGAAATCCTGTAGGTCCCAGTTCGAAAATGCCTCTTTTTAAACTGTATTTGGAAGCAGAAATCTCGTGATATTTTTTTAATATGGGAAATACTTTATTATGGACCTCTTCGGATGATATGCCGTCATATAATTGCGGGGTTACCTGCGAGATAATGGAATCGATTTCATTATTGGATACCTCACAGTTTCTTAAAGAATCTTTCAGTTTTCTTGAAGAAAACGGTTCTAGGTCCCCCGAACTTTTTTTGATCGTAATCTGCTTCTTGTCCATGTCTTTTTCGTTTAAGTTTAAAACCGCAGCAATTCTGTCATTATACCGAAACGGATTACATCCAACCGATGTTGAAAATAGATGTTGTAATAATCCATACCATGGTAATAGCGTACAAAGAACCCGATATCCTCCAAAAACTTTGGATGGTAGTAAAACGTAATGCTCGCATTAAGGCGTTTTATGTTAAAGGTGTCCCAATCGTATAGGCTGTCCAGGCTCCATGTGGTTTCTGCCTTTAGCGAAAAATTGGCCTTTATAGACCCCCTTGGACCCATTTTCACGGGAAGTTTATAGGCCAAAAAAGCATTGTGCCAGCGCAATCCACTATACTGTCCATGAAGTTCTTGGAGCATCCAACTTCTGGGATGCACTTCCAATGAGGTTTTAAATATCTTCTGTGCCTTCAAATTACTGCTGTAGGCCGTTTTTAACCAGCCCATTTCAAAAAAATTGGTAGCAAAGTTTCCGGTTTGTAGATTGATATTTCCGTCGGCATCATAAAAACTTTCATCCTGTCCGTTGGAATGGTGGCCCAATTTTACAAAGAGGGTAGACTGTTCTGCTGAATTCTTTGCACTAACCGCATAATAGGCGGAAATCTGGGGAATGTAGCTAGGTGTCTTCACCGGATAAGATTCCTCGTTATACATTCGGATCGTAATTTGAGCGGTAAGTACGGCCATTAATCTGGAATCCTGTCGCTTTCGGACCACAAAACTGGGGTTAACGTTTGCCTCGAACATCAAGGGTTCCAAATTACCAATATCCGTGGGAAAAGTAATAAAACTATCACCTTGGTTCACTTGGGCTATTTTGGCAAGATTAAATTGGGGCAAACTGTCCGTTACCCCTTGGGCTGGAGCTTGCCATATAAGGAGGTTCAACAATATCGATATGCAGCCAAACTTGTTCATTTATTCTTTTTCCCCAAACCACCAATTAGGTCTTTGTGGTTTTTGAACTAATTTAAACCTTTCAATAGCATGGGTTTTTATGTGTTCTGCCATCTCCTCCACCGAGTCGGTTACGAACAACAACTCCATGTCTTTAGGACTTATACTTTCATTCTCCGCCATAATACTTATGTGTTCACAGAGCTCTTTATGGTATTCGGATCCGAAAATGACCACGGGGAAATTTTGAATCATCTTGGTCTGTATCAGGGTTATGGATTCGAAGAGTTCATCCAAGGTACCCATTCCCCCAGGCATAACCACAAAGGCATAGGAGTACTTTATCAACAGGAACTTCCGTACAAAAAAATACCTAATGTTGATCCATTTGTGCAGATAGGGATTAGGTTTTTGTTCAAAGGGCAGTATTATATTACAGCCTACAGAATAACCTCCCGCCTCATAAGCCCCTTTATTTGCAGCTTCCATAATTCCCGGTCCGCCACCCGTCATTACCGTAAATCCCATATTGGCCAATGCAGCTCCAACCTGTTCTGCCTTTTTGTAAAAAGGATTGGTATTGTCAAATCTGGCGGATCCAAAAACCGTTACGCAGGGACCTATAAAGTGCATTTTCCTAAATGCCCTGATAAAACTATATTGTACCCTAAAGGTGAAAAGCAGTTCTTTAAACCTGGAGAGCGGTCCGGATAGAAAACGGGATTCTTCCGGCTGTAATCGGTTGTGGTTGTGGTTGTTTTCCATTAACTTGTTTTTTTATAACTGATTACTGCCAAAGCATTCATGGCAATGGCAAATAAGAATGTCTTTAATACTTGTGGATAAATATCGGACAGGCCGGCCCCTTTTAGCATCACCATTCTCATTACCTCCACATAATATTTAATAGGATTGAATTCAGTTAACAACTGCGCCCATTGCGGCATACTTTCGATGGGCGTGAACAAACCGCTCATTAAAATAAAAATGACCATAAAAAACCAGGCTATAAACATGGCCTGTTGCTGAGTATCGGTAAAATTGGAAATAAAGAGGCCCATCCCCAAAATCACCAAAATGTAAATAATGGTATAGATATACATTAAGGTTAGGCTTCCAACAATTGGAATCTGAAACAACAGTTTAGAGATGATCAAACCCACGGTCAACAATACCATGCCCAAAACCAAAAAAGGAAATAATTTTCCAATAATAAACTGGTATTTTTTTATTGGGGTAACATTAATTTGCTCCAAAGTACCTATTTCCTTCTCCCGAACAATGTTCATACCTGAAAGGAATAGGGTAATCATTGTTACCAATAGAACCAATATTCCGGGCACCATAAAAGTTTTATAATTTAAGGTTTCATTATACCAAAAGGAAGGAATGGTTTCAATATTCTGCGGCTGGTTTCCCAAATTGTTAAACAGGAATAATTCCACTTGTGCCTTTTTAGTGAACTGTTGTACAATTTGATTGATATATACATTTTCTACTCCGGCAGCGGCACCATCTATGGCATTGATTATAACCGACAGATCCGCTTTTTTATTTTTAAGTAATTGCCTTTCAAAATAAGACGGAATCTCTAAAATCACATCCACTTTCCCTTCCAACATTGCCTTACTCGCCAGTTTTTCCGATGGAAAGTCGGTCATCACATTAAAATAAGAGGAAGCTTCAAATTTTTCCACTAGTTCCCGTGAAAGGGAAGTTTTATCATTATCAACAAAGGCAAACTTTATATTTTTCACTTCAAAAGTTGCCGCATTGGATAGGATGATAAGTTGGATCAATGGCAAAACAAAAATAATAGGGAGCATCGCCTTATTTCTAAAGATCTGTTTAAATTCCTTTTGGATGATATAGCGGATGATGTTCATATTCTTTTTTGTAATACGCATTTAAAAAAGTGAGTTGTCCAAGCTATGTTGTCCGGTTGAGCCTGCCCGTTCCATTCAGGCGGGCGCAGTCGAGACCTCACTTTAAAAATCTATTCGTCTAAAACCTCTCGACTGCGCTCGAGGAGACAGAAACGTTAATTTTAATTAATTGGTAATCAAGGGCTTTAAATTTATTTTTAAGGCTTTGACTACTTGCCAAATTTCTTTCACTCCAATCTTATTTTATATTTTTTTACGCTCAAGGCAATAAAAAATATGGTCATCCCAATCAATATTAAGGTTTCTTTCCACACGTAGGCCAATCCAACTCCTTTAAGCATAATTCCTTTTAAAATCATTATAAACCATTTGGCAGGAATTATATTACTGATCAATTGCAAGGGCAAAGGCATACTGGAGATGGGAAAAATAAATCCCGACAGTAATATAACCGGCAGCATGAGCCCCATTAAAGAAATCATCATTGCCGTTTGTTGTGTGGAGGATATTGTGGAAATCAAAATCCCGAGCGACAGGGCATTTACTATAAATAAGGTACTCTCCGCCCCCAATAAAAACAGACTGCCCTGCACTGGCATTTTAAAAACAAAAATGCTCAAAAGAATAATAACTGCAGCGTTTATGATGGAAAGCAAAATATAGGGAACTACCTTGCCCACAATAACTTGAATTGGGTTTAAGGGAGACACCAACAAAATCTCCATAGTTCCCAATTCTTTCTCCTTGGTAATGGATATTGAGGTCATCATGGCCGATACCAACATTAAGATTATGGTCATAACCCCAGGCACAAACATATATACACTTTTTAGTTCCGGATTAAACACCATTCTTGTTTTTGGCACTATTTGGTAAGGCATGTTTAAACCTTTATTTAATTCCTGTTGGTAATTCTGTAAAATAGACCCTACATAATTGCTAATGGTATTCGCTGTATTGGGGTCCGTAGCATCGGTAAGAATTTGAACGGTAGCTTTTTTTTGGGTGACCAAGTTTTTCCCAAAATCCTTTTCAAAATTGAGTACCGCTTTTATCTTCCCTTTTTTAAAAGTGGATTCGATCTCATCTTCATGGCTTATAAACCCTTTGATACTGAAATATTTCGAAGTCGCTATTTTATTTATGATCTCTTTGGTATTAACATCTTTGGAATGATCCAAAATGGCGATATCCACATTATTGATCTCGTTGGTAATGGCAAAACCAAAAAGCATCACCTGCACTATGGGCATGCCGAACAAGATAAACAGGGAACGCCTATCCCTTAAAATATGGTAAAATTCCTTTTTGATGAATCCTATAAATCTGTTCATTTCTCCCTAATTATTCTATATTCCTCGCCAATTTCAGAAATACCTGGTTCATAGAATCTACTTGAAACTGACCTTTGAGATTCTTTGGCGTGTCCAAAGCCTCTATCTTTCCGGCTACCATGATGGATACCCGATCACAATATTCGGCCTCGTCCATATAATGGGTAGTTACAAAAATGGTAACCCCTCTATTGGCTTCCATATAGATCATTTCCCAAAATTGGCGCCTGGTTATGGGGTCGACTCCTCCCGTGGGTTCATCCAAAAAAACAATTTTTGGATTGTGGAGCAGGGCAACTGAAAAGGCTACTTTTTGTTTCCAACCCAAGGGGAGGGAACCTACCAGGGAATCGGCCATATCATGCAATCCCAATTCATTGATCATGGCCTGGGATTTTTCTTTGATGTCCGCAGATGACAAGCCATATATCCCCCCAAAAAAGACAATATTTTCCTTAATGGTCAAATCATTGTACAGGGAGAAGCGTTGGCTCATGTACCCAATATTCCTTTTTACCTGTTCGGCCTCTGTTAGCACGTTATATCCGGCCACGGTGGCGGCACCATGTGTAGGTTTGGAAATACCGATCAACATTTTCATAGCCGTTGTCTTTCCAGCACCATTGGCTCCCAAAAATCCAAAAACCTCTCCTTTTCCCACCTCAAAAGAGATGTTATTGACTGCGGTGAAATCCCCGAACATTTTGGTCAAATTCTGAACCTGTATCATATTATCTTTTGTCATCTATTCATGTGCTTTTGATAGATCCATAAAGGTATCCTCAATAGTTGCTACGGTCTCTTTAACCTCAATCTCCTTATGATGTCTTTCCTCCAAATACTTGGTTAGATCCATTGACCTAAAAACTTCGGACTTAGGGGTAAAATGTAGGTATTCTCCAAAGGGATAGGCGCTATGGGTATCCGGGTAAATCCTTAAGTCTTCGATTAATTGATAGGTGTTGGAACTACGTACCTTATAAATTTTCTTTGGGAACGAAGCAATAATTGCTTCGGGTGTGTTGATCTGCAGTATTTTTCCGTTGGTAATCAAGGCAATCCTATCACAAAGTTCGGCTTCGTCCATATACGGCGTAGAGACCAAAATAGTAATGTCCTTTTGCTGTAACCGTTTTAACATCTCCCAAAACTCTTTACGCGAAACGGGATCTACCCCTGTAGTAGGCTCATCTAAAAACAACACCTTGGGTTTATGGATCAAAGCGCAGCAGAGCGCCAGTTTTTGTTTCATCCCACCCGATAATTTTCCAGCCCTACGGGCTTTAAAAGGTTCTATTTGGATATAAATATCCTTGATCAAATCATAATTCTCCTCTATAGTAGTTCCAAAAATAGTAGCGAAAAAATTAAGATTCTCTTCAACGGTAAGGTCTTGGTATAAGGAAAACCTACCTGGCATATAGCCCACATGATTTCTAATATCCTTGTACTGTTTTTGGACATCGTAGCCCGCCACTGAAGCCTTTCCCCCATCCTGAATCAATAAGGTGGTCAAGATTCGAAAAAGGGTTGTCTTTCCCGCTCCGTCCGGACCAATCAAACCAAACAGTTCCCCTGGCTTTACCTCAAAGGAAATATCATCCAAAGCTTTTACTTTGTTGTACGATTTGCTGATATTGTTTAGAATGATGCTCATTTTCCTTAGCGTTCAATAAGAATTAACCGTTATATATTAGTCAAAATAGGTGTAATAGCTTTTTAAATGCCCATTTATACTTTCCTTGATTTTTGCACCCGTTTCGGTGTCATCAGTTTTTTGCAATAGTTCAATCTTTTGAATCAACGGATGTAAAAATACATGCAGATTATCGTGCGATGCTCCGGTCATGGTGCATTCCTTAACAATGTTATTTTTAACCCCGTTTAAACCATTTCCCAAATTTCTGTAGTCTTCCACAGAAATGGTTTTGGTTTCCGCAACGAGTTTGGCCATATCTGCTACCCCGGAGGTAGTTTCCAGATTAGCCTCCCATTTTGTTCCATTGTTTAGGGACATTTCCTCTACCCAATTGGTATTTAATTGTTGTTCACTTCCCGATGCTGTTTTAGTTAAATTGGTACCAGGGGACTTGGTATCCTCCTTTACCGCTTGTTTGCAGTTTATAAAGCTTAAGGATAGGATCGTTAAAAAGATAATCTTCGTTTTCATGATTCATATTTTTATATTGTTGTGTGTTGTTTTTGGAATTTTGATTAGGGTCAAAAGTAGAATTGCTCCCCATATGCCAACCCTAAAAGCCATTGCCTTTATGCTTTCTACCGCTACGCTTTCATTAAAAAAGTATAAATAGCCCAATACCAATAAGTGCAATAGAAGGATCGAGATTATCATTAATTTCCACTTTCTATGTTGTTTGCCTATTTGATAGGCTACCATAATGGATATAATTCCAAGAACCACGTTGTAGACCACCAACCAATCCAATACCCTATAATCCACGGAGCGTAACCCCAATAGGACCATGGAACCTGAGATTACGGATAGAATGCCGATAAGGCTTGCAAGTATGGTCGCTATGATCAAGGTCGTTTTCATTCTTCAGTAGTTTTTGAGGTGATCCACATTTCCGCCGGCATCCCTATTTTTAAACTACCGTCATTTTTAACCTTAACCTTTACCGCATACACTAGGTTTACACGCTCTTCCTTGGTCTGTATGATCTTGGGGGTAAATTCTGCTGATTCTGAAATCCAACTAATCTCACCGGGGTATGATCTCATCTCCTCACCTGCATCGATTTTTACGCTTACCTCCTGCCCAATGCGGAGGTTGGACAATTGATTTTCACTGATATAAACCCTTAAAATCATATCTTCCAGATCAGCTATTTTATACAAGGGTTTACCAAAAGCAGTTACTTCGTTGGGTTCGGCATATTTTACCAGGACCGTGCCCTTCACAGGGTTTTGAATGATGCTTTTATGGATCTGATCCTCAATTTGACGTATTTGTATTTCAATACTTTTTACCTCATTAATAATGGGCGAATTTTGGGTTTCCACACTTTTGATCTGCTCTTTAATAATGTTGATCTGTCCATTAATATCATCCAATTGTTTGGTAGTTGCGGCTTTTGCCTGCAATAGGTTCTCTATCCTAGATTTATCATTTTGGGCCACTTTTAATTGTTCCTTAAGAACTTCGCGTTGTGATAGCACGTTTCTGGATTTTGAAAAAATAGTGTTTTTGGAAGCCAACAACTGGTCTCGTTTTAGGGAGAGCTGAACGGTGTCTATAACCCCAACAACCTTATTTTGGCCCAGCACAGTGCCTTCCTCCGCATCCAGGAACAAAATTTTTCCATTGGCCTCGGCGGAAATAGTTATTTCCGTAGCTTCAAAATTACCGTAACCATCTGCCTTGTCCCCGTTGCCGGAGCATGAACCTAAAAGGCTTATAAGAAGGCTTGTCAATATTAAATATGGATGTTTCATTTTATTCAGGTATTGTTATATATCAGTTATTGTAATAGCTTCCATTCGTAATTTCATATTGAATTTTGTGCAATAGCAATTGAGTCTCATGAAGATTTAAATTGCTTTTTGCCTCATATAAATTCGTGAATTCGATAATATAGGCCGATGCCGTAATTACACCGTTGTTCAATTGTGATTCCGCCGTTTTCAAAATATCTTCGCGTAACGCTATAATCTCATTATCCGTGGAAATCAGAGCATCGATCTTATCAATTTCGGACTTGAGTTTTACCAATTCCAAATTGTTGTTCAATTCAAAGGTCTCTTTTTGGGTATCTATTATTTCCTTGTTTATTTCAAGGGATTGTTTCTCGGTCTTGGTCTTGTTCCAGTCAAAAATGTTCATATTGAGTTTTAGACCTGCCATATAAAAAGTATTAAAAGAATTATCCAACATATTTAGCCCAGGATTGCCGTAACCACCTTGGGCAAAGGCATTTAATTTAGGAAGGTTCGATTTTGAAATCAGTTTTGAGGAGTAATCGATCTGTTCCTTTTGAAGGTCGAAAAGCTCAATCTCGGGTCGTTGGGATTCGGTTTCCGATATGAAAACTGCTGGTCTTTCAAGGTGCACATCGGATGATAATTCCCTGCCAATTAGCAAGGACAGCCGTTGTAACAAATCCGATTTATTATAGCTCAACTCTATGTATTGTTGTTTTAATCTTAGGAGTTCTGCTTCAAGTGTCTTTTCTGAAGACCCCAACAAGGTGCCGTACTTTACTCCGGCTCTCACATCTTCAATACGCGCTTTTAATTGCTCCTCTTTGGCTTGAAGCAAGGCTTGGTTTTCCTGAAGCAATAAGACCGAAAGGTAGATAGAATTGACCTGACTTTTTAATCCGTATAGGCTCACCTCCAACTGTTGTTGGTTTACCTTTGATGCTGCCTCCTTCACCTTGGATGAAGCATTGATGAGGCCACCGTTATAAATCATTTGGTTTACATCCAAAGTGGCTCGATATTGATCCTTATTGGGAGGTTCTATGGTTACATTCGGAAGCTGGATCGGCAAACTTGTTACATCGGACTGATAGGTGGCCTGGGCATTAAGATCCAGTTTGGGCAAATACCCCGTTCTTAAGGCCTCAATATCCAGTTGTACCTGATTTTCCAATAACCCAGATTGTTTGGCCAACGGATAATTCTCGGTAACAAGGTCAAAACACTCCTCCAGCCTAAAGGTCTGCTGGGCCTTTGCAACCATAGGTATGGTTAATATTAATATTAAAAAAAGTCTTTTCATGTGTTTTTGTTTATTAATTTTCAGTGGTCACATGCAACATTCAAATAGTCATTTTCCCCGTTCGTTTAAAATTGAGTATGAATGTTTCATTTTTTAATAGAATTAATTAGAAGCTCGGGAATCAAAATTTTACGTTCCTGCATCATGGATTTAAATGTTTTTTCATCCAAGTCCAATATTCCACGGACCAGGCCGGTCCCTACAAAGGAAAAAGCGGTCAGGGAAAAAAGGTTTAACAACAATTGTTTAGGGTCTATGGGCTTTATAATTCCCATCTCAATTTCCTGCGCTATCTGCTTCTTAAAGCGCGCAGGGTTAGGTGCTATTTCGGAGCCAAAAAATAAATCGGAAAACTCCGGATTGTTATTTATTTCCTGAATCAGAAAGTTGGGTAGGTATGGATTCTCCATTACAAAAGAAATATAGCTATCCGTAAATTCCGTTATTTTTTCAAAAACCGTTTTATCAGAATTAAAGACCTGGTTGATATGGGGGGCAAACTTTTCAAAGGCCTGCCTAAAAACCGCCTCGAACAATTTTTGCTTGCTCTTGTAATAGTAGTGCAGCATGGCCTTGTTAATTTTTGCCTCATCCGCAATCTCCTGCATTCGGGCTCCTGCCATACCCTTCTTTTGGAATACGCTTATGGCTGCCTTTAATATATTTTCTTCTGTGCTCTGATCTTTCATTAACTAAATAGTTTAACCAAATGGTTAATAAATGTACAAATTTTTTTTAATTCCAAAAGGATAATGCCACTAAATATTTGTTATTTAGTTTAATTACAGCCAATTATAAAGTATATTTCGGGATTTTGCATGGGGTATTTAAGAAACAAATTCTATACATTATATGGTCTGAAATTGTTATTTATTCCTAAACAACCCTTGGCCTGATACGTCATTGGGTAAATTTCCTTCTTCAAGGAACAAGGACTTTCAACCTCTATAACTACAAGACCAAAAAAAATGTCTACTTATTTTTGTCAAAAACTACACTCCATATTCCACGGACCTCATTTACATTATAGCCAACGGCCATATCTTCAGGGTATAATTTTCTTAAAGTGGCCATAGTAGCAGGCTTCACCTGTTCGTTGGGTTTCCCATGGCATTGGAGACACATGGTATTTGTAGTTATGGGATAATATACCGTTACTTCTTCGTTACCAGGAACTACTACCGGATCTACTTCGATACCAGCGGCAACCTGCTCTTTAAAAGTAGCGATATACCCCAGTTCCTCTTTGTTGGCCTTGTTAAGTGGATTTCTAGGTTTATCGGAAACCCTTTTAATCTGGGCATTGTTCATAACAGAAATACTATCCGTTAATTCTATGGCCCGAAGGTTACAAAATGCTACCGCCCCCTCCGTACCTTTTTCCTGTATGGCCTTCATTAGATTTTTCCCCAGCGCAGCTTTTGTAGCCAAGGCATAACCAAGTCCGATATCGCCATAATCCGTTTGTAATCCATGTTTGGAACCTGGGCCCATTCCATTTCCCATACCTTTACCTTTACCCATTCCTTTACCTTTACCCATTCCTTTGCCTTTGCCCATACCTTTGCCTTTGCCCATTCTTCTACCATGCTCCCTCTGAAAATGTTCATCGAACCATTCGGGTTGTGCAATTTCATAGTCATACATGTATTCAGCAATCAGGCTAATGGTTTCTTCAGGATAGGGTTGATAGGGCATTATCCCAAATCGATTTAGTGCACCGGGCATTTTGGATTTTTCCTCCTGTGGATCATTAATCCAACCCACAATAGCTTCTATAAACTGTTCCTTGGTCGTTGTTGAATCGATATAGTGCTTCTTAATGGCCACCATGGGAGGCGCAATCATGCTGACTTCCGATGCTTTAGGATTGTGACATAAATAGCACTCTGTTTCAATAATTTTTTTACCTGGATGTATCTTTTCCTGATCGGCCGATGAGTTTGCTACCTTGGTTTCTAACGGTTTAGTTTCCGTTTTTTTTGCCTCCTTACAACTTACTAGGGTCATTAAAAGGATTGTAAAGAAAGATAGATACTTCATAAAGCTAATATTTTTGGATTTATTCCTTCATCATCCTTCCCGCGGCACAGCTAAGAAAGGATTTGGCCTTGTCGCCCAAGCCGTTTTTGGCATCCACTGTAGGATAGCCCAAAGCTTTAAGGGTATCCCTTAGCTTTTGTGTGGCCTCAACGTTGTTGGATTCAAAAGATACCGTTCCAGTGTTTACATCCACCATAACCTCCGTGATATTCTCCAATTCCGATAATTTGGTGGTAATTGTTTTAGCGCAACCACCACATTTTATATTTTGAACACTTAGAGCTAATTTCATAGCGTTAATTTAAGCCTAATTATAAATTCTAGTCAACAAGCATATTATCTCCAAGACATGTAGCCACCCTTTAGGTCATATACTTTTTCAAAACCCATACCTATCAATTTATGCGCCGCTCTCTGACTCCTGGCACCGGAACGACAATATAGGTACACGGGCTTATCCTTGGACATTTTTTCACAGTATTTTTCAAAGTTTGATGCATTAAAAAAATCCACATTAATGGCATTTTTTATATGGCCGCCACCATATTCATTAGGCGTACGAACATCTATGAGTTGTACTTTTTTACCCGCTATGGCCGCTGAAAAGTCAGCTTGACTCAATATTTCAATTTTATCCGATTTCTCTTTGCTTGTTCCGAAAAGTGTACTAAAAATAGACATATTATTTCTTTTTTGAGTTATTCCAAGGTAATTGTTTAAAAAAGGAAACCGCCACCTTTTACAATGACCGTTTCCTTATACAACCAACCAAAACATTTATAGTGTAAAGATAGGCCAGGCATTTAATGTCCACAGCAACTTTTGTTACACTCCCGCATTTTCCATAAAAAAGTTTTGCTCCAACAAATAGATTAACTTCCAGTGAGTTTAAACGCAAGTAATACCGCCCACAAACAATACAGGGATATAAAATGCATACCCCAAATAAGTGCCGAAATACCCATAGGGATCCAGTCCCAGACTTATAAGAAGTACACTTTGCAATTGCCATATAATATATATTACTTAATATGCATTATATATTAACCCAAAGTAATATTTAATTGGTTTTATTGATTAAAATAAGTTAATATTATTGCATTAATCGAAGAAAGAAAGAATCAACATGCTTAATGCCCCTTCTTAACGAACAACCAAGAGTATAGAGGGCCGCATACAATTAAAGATAAAATCATTTCGACCAAAAACTTAAATGCTCACAAATAGGAACTAGCCATGTTTAAAAATTGTTTATTGCCCTTGGTTTCAGTTTTCATTTTTATAAACCATGGCCTGCTTGCCCAAAAAGTAAATCAATTCCCAAAGAAAACAGACCCCCTACACAAAAAGGTGGAAATGTTTGACAGGTTGATGCTTGGAAACCATTGGAACGAAGGTGCCATAATGCAACATGTTATTTTTCCACCTGCCGGACTGGAGCAGCCCATTATAGGTTCCCAGGCCGATTGTCTTGACCCCACTTCCGAAATGCTGGCTGCCTACTCCCATAAATACGCTATAACCGGAGACCCAAAGGACAGGAAAATAGCCAATGACATCTTCGAGGCCATACTAAAATTGGAAAAAGTAACCGGTGTTGAAGGATTGGTGGCGCGCAGTTTCAATAGGACCAACGAACCGCTTTGGCACGAAGAGGTTTTTTGGTACCATGAATGGCACCAATCGTCATCCATGCCCGGTTACCGATGGTTGGGTGATTTAAGTGCCGATAAATTCACTTCTATTTTTTACGGTGTAGGAACTTTTTGGGAACTATGTGCGGATGCAGAATACAAGGAGAAAGCAGCAGGCCTCCTAGATCGATTTATAGGGCGGGTAGTAGACAACAACTTTAAACTTACGGATCTCGACGGAAAAATGACCTTGTGGGGCAACTTTTGCCCTAACCTTCCGCACCAAGAACTCAACTCTTTGGAAATGTTGGCCGCGCTAAAGGTAACCCATCATATTACAGGAAAGGAACGGTACAATGCCGCATACCACATGCTTATAGACCGCTATCATTATGACGACCACCAAATTAATTCCAAAATACTATTCCCTAAAGAATGGCGGAATGTAGGGGACGACTACCACGCTGCCCGTTCCCTCTATATGATTATGCGTTTAGAGACCGATCCCAGTCTACTCAATAAATACCGAATGAATTTAAACAGACATTGGTACGATTGGAAGGATATAGAATTTACATGGGAAAGCAATATCTGGTTCTTAATGGTCTATAAGGTACTCACAGGAGAGGAAATTTTTACCGAAGAGAAAAAGCAGGGCATAAAGGACATGTGGGGATTTGAACGCAATACCAGGGAATTCAAAATTCCACAAAAAGATGGCAGTTTTAAAATGGTTCGTTCCGAGGAAGAACGAACTGCCGCGGCCATGATCCGAAATTATTGGTTTGGTAGGTATTACGGTATTATTGATGAAAAATGGTAATCACAAAAAATAGGAAGCGTATGAAATCTTGTTTAACACTCCTAACTTTTTTAATACATATACTTTATCTAACAGGGCAAGAAAAGCCAACTCCTCCCGAAGGAATGGTTTATGTTCCCGCCGGCGAATTCATTATGGGCAGCACCTATGGCGATCCGGATGAAAGGCCCCAACAAATTGCAAGTACAAAGGCGTACTTTATAGACAAATACGAGGTTAGCAATACGGAGTTTGCCAAATTTGACCCCACTTTTAAATTCCCCCCGGAAAAAAAGAACAATGCCGCAGTAGTGACATGGTCTAAAGCGGATGCCTATGCTAAATGGGCTGGTAAACGTTTGCCCACTGAAAAAGAATGGGAAAAGGCGGCTCGCGGTATCGACGGCCGTGTATTTCCTTGGGGAGATACCTATGACAACACTTATGTTGTGTGGGACCAAAAAGAGACACGCGGAACTTCCATTGCCAAACCTGCGAGCCCTTATGGTTGCTATGACATGGCTGGAAGTGTGTGGGAATGGACATCGGACTGGTATAAACCCTACCCTGGCAACGAGGTGCCTATGGAGCAATATGGCGAAACCTACAAAGTAATGCGGGGCGGATCCAATTTTAACAACCACTCCTTTATTCGTACCTCACAACGCTATTATGTGTTACCAGAAAAAATTCACGTATACCCTGTTGGAATACGATGTGTAAAGGACATAAATTAGAACAACGCCCCTATAAAAAGTATTTTAATATAAAAATGTCGCACAAGATGAAAAGACAATTAAAATTTTGGCTGGTAATGGTTGGTATTGGCAGTATGCTGTCTTGCGAAAAGGAACAGCCTAAAACCTTGGACCTTTCCCAAGCAAACATTGTGATATCGGCCCAGATTAAATCTCCGATCCAAGAAACGGCGGCTAACATCCTAGTGGAAGAAATTAAAAACCGAACCGAACTTCAACTTGGATTAAATAATAATTGGGATTCCAAAACTACCATTGCCTTAGCCTTGGCCAATGAAAACGAATTGTTCGGAACAAAAGTGCCGACCCGTGATGGCGAAAATAACCCCGAATTAAAAAAAGAAGGCTATCGCATTTACCATGAACACCAAGGGGACAAGAATACTCTTTGGGTTATTGGTGCGGATACAAGGGGTATTCTTTATGGCATTGGCAAACTACTGCGAACCGCTAAAATGAGTAAGGACCAAATAACACATAGCCCTAACATTGATTTTTCCGAAGCTCCGGAATACCCCCTTCGCGGACATCAGTTTGGGTATCGGAATACCGCCAACTCATGGGACTCCTGGACCGTGGAACAATTTGATCAACATTTTAGGGAACAGGTTCTTTTTGGTGCCAATAGTTTTGAAAATATTCCATTTCAAGAAGCCGATTCAAGTCCCCACTTTAAAGTAGACCCGCAAATCATGGAGGTGGAATTAAGCAAAATATGCGAGAAATACGATGCCGATTATTGGGTCTGGACGCCAGCTCCTCATGACCTCACCGTAAAAAATGCCCATGAGGACGGACTTGCAGAGCAAGAGGCCTTTTATGCAAAATGTCCAAGATTGGACGGTGTATTTGTTCCTGGAGGTGACCCGGGTGAAAACCATCCTGCCCAGCTAATACCCTATTTAAATGACCTGTCGGAAATATTGCACAAATACCATCCAAATGCCGGTATTTGGGTTTCCCTACAGGGTTTTAATAAGGAAAAAGTGGAATATTTTTTTAATTACCTAAAATCTGATAGTCCTGATTGGCTTAAAGGGGTTGTTTATGGACCAAGTAGTCCGCCCATAGATTTGGAACGGGAAATGTTGCCAAAAAAATATCTGCACCGCTTTTACCCAGATATTACCCATACCGTTAGGTGTCAGTATCCAGTTGATAATTGGGATCAGGCTTATGGATTGACCTTGGGAAGGGAGCCTATTAACCCACAACCACTCATGTACACCCAACTTTTTAGGAGAGACACCAAATATACCGATGGCTTTATTACCTATTCCGATGGTTCCCATGACGACGTTAATAAAGTTTTATGGAGCCAATTGGGTTGGGATTCCAAGAAAAACCCCAAAGATATCATCTATGAATACACTCAATTCTTCTTTGGCCCAGAGGTAGCCGAGGAAGCCGCCCAAGGCATATTTGACTTGGAAAAAAATTGGGACGGGCCCATTTTGGAAAACAATTCCATTAAAGAAACCCTAGCATTGTGGAAAGGCTTGGAAGAAAACAACCCCGATCTGGCAAATAATTGGAGATGGCAACAATTAATAATGCGCGCCTATTATGACGCCTATATTCAAGACCGACTTGCCTACGAAAAAAGACTGGAAGACGAAGCATATGAAATACTGGCCAAGGCCAATACCATTGGGGCGGATAAGGCTATGAACGATGCCCTGCAACACATTAATAAAGCAGATACCGAATTGGTTTCCCAAGACCTTAAGGAAAAGGTTTTTGAATATGGCGAGAAACTATTTCAATCCATTGGAGCACAGACCAGCGTGGAGAAATATCAGGCACGTAGTGCAGAAAGAGGGGCTATTTTGGATTTTATAGATTATCCCTTGAACAATAGATGGTGGTTGGAGGACGAATTTAATAAAATTGGCATATTAAAATCGGAAGCAGAAAAGCTAGCGCGATTGGAATTTATTAAAAACTATGAGTCTCCCGGAGAAGGCAGTTTTTACGACAATATTTCCAGTGCGGATGCCAAGCATGTAACCTCCAAAACCGATGATGCCATAGACTTCCTATGGGAAAGTGATGGCTTAAGTAGAAAGCGGCTCTCTACCCAATTGTTCCAATTTACCCCTACCTTGGAATACAATGATCTGGATCCCGATTCCAATTATTTAATCCGTGTTTCAGGTTATGGAGAGGCCCTATTAAGAGCCAATGGAGAACGCCTAAAACCTACCAAATATGAAAAAGGTTTTGAGGAGTTTAAGGAATTTCCCCTACCTAAAAATCTGATCAAGGATGGCAAATTAAATATTAGCTTTGACAAGCCCGATGAGGAACATTTGAATTGGAGAAAACAATCCCGGGTAACCGATGTCTGGCTTATTAAACAAAAATAGCATGTTGGCCCAAAAAAAGCTCTTCCCACTAAAAGGAATTGTTACGGTGCTCAACACCCCTTTTACCAAAGAGGACACCATTGACCACGCAGCCCTAAAGAACAATACAGAGGAAGCATTACAGGCCGGAGTTGCGGGTATATTGGTGCCGGCAATGGCCGCAGAAGTATATAAATTATCCCATTTGGAAAGATTGGAAATGCTATCGACAATATTGGAAACCGTAGGGGACAGGATCCCAGTTATTGGAGGTGCAGGGGAAAAGGATCTATCCAAAAGCAAGGAGCTTCTAAAGGCCTATATGAACCTAGGTTGTAGGAATGTTCTATTCCAGATTCCGTTTATCGAGGAGCAACAGTTCAGAAATCATTTTATGGAATTGGCAGCCCTTGATCCGGAAATGATCATGTTACAGGATTGGGATGCTACCGGATATGGTCTATCGGATGAACTTATAGTTGATTTATTTGAAAAAGTGGCTGCATTCCAATGTTTAAAAATAGAAACCGTTCCTGCGGGGCCCAAATATTCAAGAATTTTAGAACTGACCCAAGGCAAATTAAACCTAAGTGGAGGTTGGGCCGTTACCCAAATGATGGAAGGGCTACAAAGAGGTGTACATGCCTTTATGCCCACTGGAATGCATTTCATTTACACCACAATAAATCGACTATTTGAAGAAGGGAAGATTGCAGAGGCAGAAGCCTTGTTCGCGAAAATAATTCCCGTATTGGCGTTTTCCAATCAACATCTGGATATCTCCGTACATTTTTTTAAACGGTTATTGTATCGACAAGGCATTTACAACACCCCCAATGTTCGCAATCCTATCCTTCCCTTTGATACCGTACATAAAAAATTGGCAGACAAACACATAGAAAAGATAATTAAGCTTGAAAACCGGCTTAAAGCCCAAAAGTCCAATATTTATTGACCTTGAATATACCCTTGATAAATGCGGCCTAAACAATTTCTGACAAAACTATGGGATAAAAGACACAATGGTCAATATATTATCTGTTTTAAATAATATAGTTGTGGCACACCCCTGCCTTTTAAATTTACTTTGTTCTCACTAAAGAAAATATATGGCATTAGAATTAAAAGGGATCATTCCCCCAATGGTCACCCCTCTTAACGCAGACGGTGGTTTAGATGATAAAGGATTGGAAAAACTTATAGAGCACCTTATTACTGGCGGTGTACATGGTATATTCCTCTTGGGCACCAACGGAGAAGCCCCCAGTCTTAGTTATGCATTGCGCAAAGAGCTTATTACAAAGGCTTGTAAATATATCCGTGGTAGGGTTCCGGTACTGGTTGGAATAACCGATACCTCCTTTAACGGATCCTTGGACATTGCAGCCCACTCCAAAGAAGCGGGTGCAGATGCAGTGGTGGTAGCCCCTCCTTATTATCTTCCAATTTCACAGGAAGAAATGATCGACTATTTGGAGCGTTTAATTCCACAATTGTCCTTGCCGGTCATGATGTACAATATGCCAAGCTGTACCAAACTACACCTTTCCTTGGAGACCGTAAAAAAGGCTAAGGAATTAGGTGCCATAGGGATCAAGGACAGCTCGGGTGATATGTCCTATTTCTACTCACTTATTGAAGCTTTTAAGGAGACTCCGGAATTTTCCATCATTGTAGGAACAGAATTGTTTTTACCGGAGACTATAATTTATGGTGGGCATGGGGCCGTAGCTGGTGGTGCAAATTTTCTGCCAGAGTTATTTGTTGATCTATATAACGCCTCTGTGGCCAATAATTTAGAGGATATAAAAATACTACGTAACAAGGTGGCATTTGTTAACAGCACAATTTATTGTGTAGGCAAGAATGCCTCCAGAATTACCAAGGGTATAAAATGTGCCCTATCCGTTATGGGCATTTGTGAGGACCATATGGCACTACCGTTGCGAAAATTTGAAAATAGGGAACGCCAGAAGGTAAAACAATTCATTGACCAGTTCGAAAGTTCAAAAGTCATATAAAAAAGGAATGGACAAAAAGCTAAAATGGGGTATTTTGGGCACTGCCCATATTGCTACGGAGCAAGTAATTCCGGCAATGCTCAACTGCCTACATGGTGATGTTCATGCAATTGCCTCAAGAAATTTGGACAAGGCAAAGGATATATCCGAGCGATTTAAAATTCCAAAATTTTACGGGTCCTACGAGGAATTACTAGACGATAAGGAGGTAGATGCTGTCTATATTCCTCTCCCCAATCATCTTCATGTAGCTTGGGCTATAAAAGCTTTGGAAGCTGACAAGCATGTGTTGGTAGAAAAACCTGTTGGGCTATCCAGTAAGGAAGCCCAAAAATTGTTGCAGGAAACTAAAAAGTACCCGCACTTAAAGGTGATGGAAGCCTTTATGTACAGGCATCATCCCCAATGGATAAAGGTTAAGGAATTAGTGGACCAAAAGGTTATAGGTGAAATTAAAACCATTCAATCTTCTTTCTCCTTTTATGAAGATGACCCCAATAGTATTGTAAACAGCAAGGAGTTCGGGGGTGGTAGTTTAATGGATATTGGATGCTACCCTATTTCCCTCTCCCGTTTTTTGTTCAATTCGGAACCCAAAAGTATTTCCGCGGTAATAGACTATCACCCAGATTTCAAGGTAGATGTTTTAGCTTCAGGAATATTGGAGTTTGAAACTGGGACTTCAGTATTCTTCAGCTCAACACAATTGGCGTACAATCAACAGGCACAAATTTTTGGAACCATAGGAAATATAAAATTTGAACTTCCTTTTAACCCCCCTATAGATAGGCCTTCCAAAATATGGGTCACTATAGACGATGAGTGCCAAACCATAGAATTTGATATCTGTAATCAGTACACTATTCAGGCAGATCTTTTTGCACAGGCCATAAAAAATAATACACCAGTGCCTACTCCCCTAGAGGATGCGGTTAAAAATATGGTCGTAATTGAAAAGTTGGAGGAAAGCAATTTAAAGGGACAACGGATACCCATGTAGACTATTTTTGTCCCTTTTATACTAGTTCAACAGTTCTTTTAAGGTCCAATAGTTTTTCCTGTCCGGATTTTTGGCACGGATATCCCTAACCTCATTTTCACGGACCATAGACGCACTGTTCATGGCACGGATGTAAGTAGCTACTTGGCCGATCCACTCATCGTCATTGGAGCCCATTGGTAGCATAATGCCATACTCCTTTCCATCTATTGGACCGGTTAATCCGTTTAATAGGATACTTACAAGTACATCCTTATTACCCGTTACCCTCGGTGAACCAATTAAGGAAGGTGCTATCAGGGAATTTTCTCCATTTGGAACCCCTTTTAAATCAGGGCCATGACAGGTAACACAGGTCTGCCTATAAATGTCGTATCCGGCCAAGGCCGTCATTTTATGAATTCTACTACTGTTAGCAATTCTTTCCTTGAATTTCAGAAAATCGGAATCCTTGGCTTTTATTCCAAGGCCAATGGAAGCAGTCACTATTTCATTATCCTCGTATTGCTTACTTATGGAACTTGATAGTTCTTCAGCTTCCTCACTATTGGAATAGCGCAAACTCAGTGCCAACTGATTTACCACATTAATATCGACATCCTTTTGCAATTTGGCCAATGCCTTTAAAATTACTTGATCGTCCTTCTTTAAAAATTCCTCGCTTAAGCGGACAGCTGCTATACGGACCCTGGGATCAACATCGTTTAGCTTCTCTAGAATAAGTGATTTATCCACAATACCTAGACCCTCCAACGTCCAAAGGGCATGAACCCTTTGGAGCGCATAATCCTTATCCCCAAAGTTATCTGTCCAAAAGGACTCATTATTCTTGGCTATTTCCTTCAGCTTGGGAACAACTCCCATATCTCCTTTTATTATAATAAGCTTTTGGGCCGTATTCCTATACCAACCGTTGGGATGTCCTAAATAATCCACTAGTTCAGCTGCAGATTTATCCAAAAGATTTGGTTTTGCTGCCGGTTTTATGTCTTCATGGACTATACGGTATATTCTTCCCCTACCTATGTTCTTGTCCAATCCTTTGCGAAGAATTACTGGTCTTAAATGACTTCCTTCCCTGGTCCAGTTACCTTCCTGAATAATACCACGGTACATATCCACGATATAAAGACTTCCATCCGGCCCTGTTTGTGCCTGAACAGGTCTAAAGTTCAAATCCGTGGACGCCAGAAACTCGGCCTCATCATAGGCATTGTACAGCACTTTTTTTCCGTTCTCATTTTTTATTTTTGCCCTACGTACCAATCTGCCTACAGGTTCCGGAATAAATAAATCGCCATAGGTGGATGGCGGTAATTTATCACCCCTAAATATTTCTTGTCCCGCAACCCCTGTAAATTTATTAAGGGTACCATCTGGCTTTAACCTTAATTCTGCACCTCCCTGAACATCAGGGGTGCCAACCACTGGCCATGGTTCCATGAATCCCTCTGAAATCTGTCCCTCAGGGTTTAAATCCCCATATATAGGAGGTATTTGAAAATTATATGCGGCTATTTCAGATCCTGCAGAAGAATAATACATATTTCCCAAATCGTCCTGGGTTAGCCCCCATTGTCCGCTGGAACCACCGACCAAGGAATCTACTTGAACACCGTCTTTGTTAAACCTAAACCGTAATGGATTGTAAGTGGTATACACCCAATTATCCAAGTTCCATACCAAACCACTCTGTTGGTGCTCAAGGTTACCTCCCCTCCTTTTTGGATTTTCATAAACCCTGATTTTTTCGTCCGCCACCCCATCATTATCAGTATCCCTATAACTCCATAGATCATAGGAGTAGGTTTCATTTACAATAAGTCGGTCATCGAGAGGCAAAATCATCCTAGGTAATAATAGACTGTCAATAAAGACGGTACTCTTATCCATTTTTCCATCGCCATCCAAATCTACCAGAAGTTTTATCTGACTAGTAGGTTCATCTTCACCAACTGCATCTACATTTTGCATATAAGTGTCCATTTGGGCCACATACATTTTTCCATTCCCGTCCCAAGCTATGGCCACCGGTTCATTTACCATAGGTTCGGATGCCACCAGTTCTATCTTATATCCTTCGGGCAAATAAAATTTTTCAAGACTTTCCTCGGGGGAAAGAAAATCTGACGGAGCCTCCCTTACAATTTCCGGTTTTACATAAATCTTATCCCTGTATTCCTTTTTACCACAACTAACTATCGCCAATAGAAGAAAGCCAAAAAAAATTTTATTCATAATTAATCAACTTGTTATTCAAATATTTCTAGTCTCGCCAAATTTAACTTTAATATTTGAATCATTTGCCTTCATTTGGAGGTCTCTTGTGCCAATAGGAGGCTAAAATAGACCCGGTTATGTTCATCAAGGGTCCAAAAACGGCCGGTGCCAGACCCATTGTGGCTATCTTGCCCAATGAATTTGCAATGCCCGAAGCAAGGCCGCCGTTCTGCATCCCGACTTCCAAGGCGATGGTACGGGCATCCTGCTCATTTAATCTCAATAGTCGGGCATACCAATACCCTAGCATATAGCCAAATAAATTATGGATGAGTACCAATAGCATTAAGATTCCGCCGATATCCAAAAGGCTATCCCTTCCTGCTGCCGTTATCACCACAATTATAAGACCTATACCCAACATGGAAATTACAGGAAGTGCCTTGTCCAACCATTTCCCTTTCTCTCCCCTCAATTGGTTAATCAGTAATCCAACTCCAAGAGGCAAAATAATCATCTTTACAATGCTCCACATCATGTCCAACACATCTATTTCAATAAATTCCCCGGCCAAGAACTTCATAAGTAGTGGTGTTACAAAGGGCGCAAGAAGTGTTGAGATGGAAGTAATTG
This sequence comes from Arenibacter algicola, assembly GCF_018860365.1. Lineage (GTDB taxonomy): Bacteria > Bacteroidota > Bacteroidia > Flavobacteriales > Flavobacteriaceae > Arenibacter > Arenibacter algicola_B. The sequence continues at coordinate 72,073 of NZ_JAHKPO010000023.1, read as the reverse complement.
TGATGGAAAGTGCCAGATTGGCCTTCGCCAAATAGGCCATTACATTGGATGCCACCCCACTGGGGGAACACCCTATCAGCACAATTCCCGCGGCTATCTCCGGTGGAAAATTACTGTATTTTGCCAGAACAAAACCCATGATGGGCATTATACCCAACTGTGCCGTGACACCGACCATTACCCCTTTGGGCGACTTGATAACTTCTGCAAAATCGCCTAGTTTCATGGAAGTTCCCATACCGAACATAATCAGTTGGATCAAGGGTATGATCAGTGCGGTAAGTTTAAAATCGCCTATCTGCAAAAAGTATTGGGGGTAATATAGCGCCAAGGCTACTCCGGCAAATATGGAGGCTGTAAAAACATAACTGTTCAGGGACTTATATCCACTGAAGCCAAAGGCAAGAAGGGCAAAAAAGGCCATTATTAAAAGTCCGGCATATTCAATATTATGGGTAAAGATCATGCCCAAAATTGCCAACAGCAATATGGCGGCCATGCCAAGACAAATGGAATAAATATTCAATTTTTTCAAAATAGTTTGGTTTAGGTTATTATGGTTCTAGTTGGGCAATTTATAGGCCTGTCTGGCCAAAAGTCTGAGCTTGCCGTCCTTCCCTTTTTGAAAGACCTGCATATTGCCAATACGAACATCCACAGCCTCCCCGGCATTGGTGCCCTTGGCCAAAAAAATGTGTCTAACAATTGCTGTATTCCCTGAAATATGAATCGTCTGATCTGCAGCTTCCAATGTCAAAAAATCGAATGGCCCGTTCACTAAATCATCAATAAATTCGTCCCTATTTTGAATAAGTCCGCTCGAATGACCATAGGTAAGTTCCTCTGAACACAGCGTTTCCATAAGTTCCGCGGTGGGGTTTACCATAACTTTATTAAAGGTGGAAACGGCCCGTTGAACTTCATCGATGGTAATTTGAACTTCTTCTTCCCCCATAACCCCGGTTGTGCTTTGATCCACATTTTGCTTACAGCCACCCAAAACTAACAATGGGATAACGGCCATGATCCAGCTGCTCTTTACACTTATTATTAATTTACGTGCTGCCATTACCATGTCCTTTTACTTAAAATCTTATTTAAAGTTTCCTTGGACATTTTTACCAATTCCGGATGTTTGTCCAGCCATTCAAAGAATTCCGCTTTTAGCTTTTCGTTCCAATCACTATCTATCTCTCCTGTAGAATATTTTTTGGTCTTTACCATCTCAAAACCAAACTGGTCCTTAAGAGCAACAAATTCAGCGGTACCCACTACCTGTTCGGCCAAATGCGCAGGAATAAAAAGTACACCTTCCCTTTTGGCAAGGACAAGATCTCCAGGCAACACCATTACTTGGCCTATCCGTATTGGGGTATTGAGTCCCATAAGTACTTCTTCCTCCAAAAAAGATGGGTGAAAATCCCTTACAAAGGCATTGAATCCTTTTATCTGGCTTATGCTTTCCAGATCCCTTGCACTGCCATTAAAAACCACTCCATTGCCCGACTTACTGTAAATGGAAGTTGCTAGGGTAGCACCTATAAGTGTACCTGCATCGATTTTGCCAAAGCTATCGGCCACATAAACGTCGCCTTTAGTGAGTACCTCAATGGGCCATGAATTGGTATTTCCCTTCCTACCCTGCGAATTTATTCCCCTTTCCTTGATATTTTTTTCCACATCGGGCCTACTGGGCATAAACAGGGCAGTAAGTGCCCTGCCTACAACAGGAACCTCATCGTGTACCATTTTCCAATTGCCCTCGAACTGATTTTTATATCCTTCGTTTTCAAGGACCGTCCATGCATCATCGATACCAATTTTTTTTGCCCGTTCCAAAAGATCGTCCGGAATTTTTGGGCGGCCGTCATCAAAGCGTTCCCCTTTCCATTCGGAGGTCAGGAAAATCAATTCCTCCTTGGGAATGGTCTGTCCAAAAACAACGGAATTCAGTGTAAGAAAGCAAAGGAACTGTAAAATTATATTGAACTTCATAATCCTTAAATGTTTATACCTCTTTTAGTCCAGTGCAGCTATACAGTCCATTTCAACCAAAGAATTACCAGGTACTCCCCCATAGGTAGCCACGGTGGTCCTTACTGGAGGGTTTGGTCCGAAACGGCCCCTAAACACCTCGTTCATTCCCTTATAATCTGCCAAATCTGCCAAATAAACATTCACCTTGAGCACCTTTTCCATGGAAGAACCATGTTTTTTCAGTTCCTTTTCCAACTCTTGCAATACAATTTCGGTATGTGCCTTGATCTCAAAAGGTTCCACATGTGCGCCTTTACCAGCAATATAAAGAGTATTCCCGTGTTTTACGCCTCCTGAAAATAATGGAATATCCTGATCCATAACGATGTCACCTACGACTTCTTTTTTTGGTTTTGAACCCCCGTCCATTGCCCTAGCGGTGGCGCCTATTCCAAACATAGCTGCCAATCCCATTCCTAATTTTTTAAAAGATGCTCTTCTTGTTGTTTTGTTTTCCATGGTTTAAAAATTTATGATTATCTGTGTTCTGTATTAATATTTTGAATTGTGGACAATGATACTCCAAACCCGTAAACGCTTGTTTTTGAACAATCTATTGCCGGAAACATGAATATATGAAAATTTCTCCATCCTAAATTAACTGCCCATACAATTGTTGAACCACATATTAGGAAACCAGAATTTTAGAGCCTTGGCAGATCCTACCAAAACAACCATACATTGGTATTACTGCTATAATAGATACTTAAAATCTACTTATTCATTACAAATTCCCTTCCTGGATGTTCTGTCTCAAAGGTTTCAAAATTACCATTGTCCTGAAGTGTTATAAAGGCCATAGTACCGTCTTTTCCTCCAAAGGCAATATTGGAAGGGGTTTTGCCCTTTAACTGGATTTCCTTTAGAATTTCGCCTTGGGGCGACACCTTGACCACAGTTCCTTTTCCATGCCGAGTGATGTAAAGATTACCTTTTACATCCGTGCGCATACCATCCATTCCGAAATCCTCAAATTTAATAAGCAGGCGCTTATTGCTTATTTCCCCAGTTGGAGAAAGGTCGTAGGCCCAAACATTGCGTTGCACCGATTCGTTTACATAAAGTGTTTTGTTGTCCGGACTAACCTCTATCCCGTTGGTGGTTCCCATATTCCCTTCCAATAGAGTTACGGTACCATCGGTATCTATTCTCCATATTTGTCCCTTCGAATTTTTCCAGTCGGGATCACTGGCGAAAAGTATATCATTGTCCATTATTGCAACATCATTCGGCTGGTTCATGGCTTCATTATGGGCAAAAACACTAATCTCTTTAGAATCCATGTCCACCTTTAATATGTTATGTTTTGTATAATCTGCTATGAACATATCGCCCTTGCTATTGAAACGGATTCCATTACCAATACTACCCTCGGGGAGATTAACAAATAGGGATGCTTCGCCTATGGAATCAACCCTACCAATGGTTCCCGTCCTTTCAAAATTAACGGCATACAATACCCCGCCGGCATCCACCGCAGGACCTTCAATTCCAGACGGAAATAGGGCAGGTTTGGTAAATTCCCTACTTTGGTACAATCCCTTTTTTTGCTCAACACCAATATCCTCAGAGCCTTTTTTCGCGGTATTTTCCCGTTTTTCCTTACATCCTACAATAGATAGTACTAAACAAAAGGCGGACAGTTGGCATTTAATAAAAGAACTTGACTTGTAATTCATTTTCATTTGGATAAAGAAGACCGTTAGCAATTAATTATTCCCGCTCACTTAAAATCCTATTTTTAGAGGATATAGTGCTTATGAAGACACAAGCGCCTGCCAACCAATTGCATGTTTACTAGGCCAGCGATGATCAAGAGAAATTGTACTTTTAAATATACATATTTAAGTAACATAGCGACAACGGAATTTTACATTGGTAGAAATCCATGCCACTATACCTAAAATATAGGTACTCCTTGCTTACTAATTAAACCATATTTAAGAATGAGATCAGGATGGGAGTCGCAAAAAATTATTTAGAAAATTGAATTAACTTTGGAATATTATGAAAATCCAATCGAATAATCACCAAACATTTTACAAGAGTATCAACCCAATAATCACACTCGGTGTATCCATATCCTATTGTAATGACCAATTAAAGACCAATTCTTAACTAAATATCACAAAAGACTAACCATTAAATAATGACCAATAAAATACAAATACTGACTTCCATAGTTATATTATCCCTTGCAATAGGTTGTGGCAATAAAAAACCTAAAAAAAGCAATGTCCAAACCTTTAATATTGATAAGCAACTTTCTTATTGTGCGCAACAAGCTACCAAGACCTTGACTCTTATACCCAAAGATGGCAAGAGCCTTCCAAGAAACATAGCCCCCGATAGCCAAGAATGGCGATTTATAAACTATAAGGATTGGACCAGTGGTTTTTGGCCGGGAACCCTGTGGTATCTCTATGAAAATACCAATGATCAAAAATGGAAGGAACAAGCCGACACATACAGTAGGTATCTCACCCCCCTTTCGGTTACTCCGGCATTGGATCATGATCTTGGTTTTCAGGTCTTCAACAGTTTTGGAAATGGATATAGACTAACTGGAAATCCTGAATACAAGGAAATTATACTTAAAACCGCGGATACCTTGGCTACTTTGTTCAATCCAAATGTAGGTACTATTCTCTCATGGCCACGAGAAGTTCCCAATATGGAATGGCCGCAGCACAATACCATTATGGATAACATGATTAACTTGGAACTTTTGTTCTGGGCTTCAAAAAATGGCGGTGACAAATCCTTATATGACATTGCAGTAAGTCATGCCGATAAAACCATGAAAAATCATTTTAGACCAGATTATACTTCCTATCATGTAGTGGTATACGACCGGGAAACAGGGGAAAAAATTAAAGGGGTTACCCATCAAGGATATGCCGACGATAGTATGTGGGCCCGCGGACAGGGTTGGGCTATTTATGGCTATACCATGGTGTACAGGGAAGTACGGGATGAGAAGTATCTGGACCTTGCCCAAAAGACCGCAAAGGCTTATCTGGACCGCCTACCTAATGACCTTATCCCTTATTGGGATTTTAATGCCCCCAACATTCCCAACGAACCAAGGGATGCCTCGGCAGCAGCCTTGGTCTCATCAGCGCTTTTGGAACTTTCTACCTTCACCAAAGATTCAGTTCTTGCCAAAAATTATTTGGACAAAGCCGAAAAAATGCTTGTAGAACTATCCAACACCTACCAAAGCCAAGATAAAAATTCAGCATTTTTACTGCATTCCACTGGCCATAAACCCAATGGCAGCGAAATTGACTATTCCATTAACTACGCAGATTACTATTACGTGGAAGCATTGCTAAGGTTAAAAAAGCTTAAGAACGGAATTCCTTTGACCGCATCCCTTGTAACCAAAACCAAATAAAAAAATTACAGTCCAATCCAATAATTATGAATAGAAAACCAATATATACCGCCTTTGCGGTAGCCATAGCAGCGATTCTTGTTGTGGGCTGTGCCCCAAAAAAAGACAAGACCCAAAAAAAACCAAACTTCCTCTTCGTATTGGTCGATGATCAATCTCCCTTCGATCTAAAGACGTATGACCCCAATTCCATTCTGGAAACCCCAACTATAAACGAATTGGCCAAACAAGGTGTTGTTTTTGAAAGTGCCCGCCACATGGGTGCAGCATTAGGTGCGGTATGTACACCATCTAGACATATGATCATGACCGGTAGAACCTTATGGCATTTGCCTAAAAGTTCGGGATATAAAGAAAGTGTGGCTCCCGATAGTTTAGACCAGCAATCTATAGCTGCAGTTTTTAATAGGGCCGGGTACAAAACCATGCGCACTTGTAAAAAAGGAAACTCCTATGCCGCAGCCAATAAGCAGTTTACTGTAGTACATGATGCCACCAAACGTGGAGGCACGGAAGAATCAGGAAGTGCTTGGCATGCAGAGCAAGTATTAAACTATCTAATTGATAGGGAGGAAACCCAGGAGAAAGACCCCTTTTTCATATACTTTGGTTTTTCGCATCCGCACGATACGCGCGACGGTACCCCCGAACTTCTGGAAAAATACGGAGCCACAAACCATACCGATCAAAATAGTCTTCCCCCTGCCAGCCCAAAACAGCCCCAATTACAGGAAAACTACCTAAATGCACATCCTTTCTTTCATGGCCACCCGGAACTCAGGGATGAGGAACGTGTAAGTGGTGTATGGAAAAACAGGGATGAACAAACAGTCCGCAACGAATTAGGTCGTGAATATGCCTGTTCCGAAAATATAGATATTCAATTGAATAAAGTGCTGGCTAAACTTGAGGCTTCAGGTGAGCTGGACAATACCTACATTATTTATACTTCAGACCATGGCATGTCTATTGGTCGCCATGGATTAATGGGAAAACAAAATTTATACGAGCACACATGGCGTGTACCCTTTATTGTTAAAGGCCCCGGATTGGAAGCTGGCAAACGCGTTAAAGGAAATATTTATCTTTTGGATGTGCTGCCCTCCTTATGTGAACTGGCCGGGATAGAGACCCCTGCTACAGTGGAAGGAAAAAGCTTTGTCCCAGTTCTAAAAGGCGAAAAAGAGGTGGTAAGAGAAGTAATGTACGGGGTATATGCAGGAGGTACCAAACCGGGCATGCGCACGGTGAAAAAAGGGGATTGGAAATTAATAAAGTATGATGTTATGGACGGGGCAGTCAGGGAAACCCAACTTTTTAACCTTGCTGAAAACCCAAACGAATATTTACCAGAGCATAATAAGTCTGAAGAAATGCAAACTAATCTGGCAAATAATCCCAAATACAATGATAAATTAAAGGAAATGGAGGCACTACTGCTAGAACAAATGGTGGCCCATGATGATCCCTATAGACTGTGGGATCAAAAATCCAATTAGTAATTTACCTTTAAGAGGAGTGTAGGCGTGCTATTAATTTCAGAATACTTCGGAAATAAAGCCCCTAATATTGAAGTTTTATGAAACAAACCAGCCTATCACTTTTGTTAGTTATGTTGCTTTCAGTGGCCTATCCCCAAACAGAAAAGAAGGTAGTCATTAACGATACTCTTCGGGCCATAGCATCATTGCTCCATAAAGATAATTTCAAAAACGGATTGGAGAATTGGAAGGTGGAGCAGATGCCCGGCGGTATGGTTACCAATACCAAAGGAAAACTGGAAATTACCGATGTGGCCGGTTGTACCATTTGGTTAAAAAAACAACTGGAAGGTCCCATTATGATCCAATATGATGCTTATGTAGTTGAAGAAGGTGGACCCCAAGATCGTGTTTCAGATCTTAATTGTTTTTGGATGGCCAAGGACCCTGAAAATCCTAATGATCTTTTTGGCAATTCAGAAAAGAGGGGAGGAAAATTTAGCAATTATGACAGTCTACGACTTTACTATATGGGAGTTGGCGGACATGACAATACCAAAACCCGCTTTAGAAGGTACCTAGGTAATGGTGATAGACCGTTGTTACCAAAGCATGATCTTTCGGAATCAAAATTTCTGATAAAGCCAAATAAAGTCACAAAGATCAAGATTATAGCGTATGACGGAATTATTCAATATTACCGCGATGGCCAATGCATTATTGATTTTTATGACCCTTCTCCATACACAAGCGGTTATTTTGGTTTTAGGACGGTAAATAACCATATGACCATTGATAATTTTAAAGTCTTCCGTTTGGAATAAAAAAATAAGCCCTGCTACCAAATTACATAAAATCCCTATCCCCTAGAGCGTATTTCCCGCTTCATAAAAACTATGTAGGAAAGCAGAAAACAAAGCAGCGTAAGCGACAATAATCCCGTAAACTGTGGCCAAACCAACATAATGCTCTGTCCCAATGGCAGGGAACTTGGGATGGCCCCTTGCAATTGCTCCATGCTGAGTGGTCCCAAACTACGTATGGAAGGTACCAAAATGGCGGAGGTAATTCCATCAAACAACTCATTTGGCATGATCTGTCCCAGATAGAACTTCAGTTTTTCATAGAAGTAAATGGCTTTGGGGGAGGCGAATTTTGATGGTTCATATGCCTTTATGATCATGTTGGCAATCAAAGGATAAAAAATGGTACAGAACAACCATACCGCTATCCCCAACAAAGCGGAAGTGGCAGATTGTTTAAATCGGACCGAAAACAGAATAGAAAGGTTCAACCAAAAGGACACATAGACTATACTAAGTACGGTATATACCATTATCCGCATAAATTCTTCCGCAGTGGGTGGTATTCCCAGGGCTATCAGCCCCGAGCCCAAAACCAGAAAACTCAATGTAAAAAACATCACGCTGATTACAACTATACCTGCCAAAAATTTGGCATTAAGTATGCTATCCCTGGGAACGGGTTGCGCCATTACCCTACTCAAAGTTCCCCTTTGTTGTTCCGAACTAATGGCATCGAACCCCAAACTTATTCCGAATAAGGGGCCGAGGAATCCCACAAATCCAAAAAAAGGCGGCAGGGTACCATTGGATTTTGTAAATAAGTTCAAGAAAAAAAAGCTATTTCCTGAACTATCTGCCGCAATGGCCTTCATGCCATCGGCCATAGTAGAAAACAACGTTGCCATACAGGCCAGTGAAATAATGACAAATAAAATTATAAAACGCCAGTTCCTAAAATGGTCGGAAATTTCCTTTTGTACCATCGCCTTAAAGGGAGCCCAAGGAAAATTCCCTTTACTGGTTCCCGCATCGTCATCCCTAAATACCAAGGAGTGCAAGTTAGAGGTCCACTCGCGAAGTTTTAATTCGTTTAATTTTGATATCCCCACTCTTAAAACTTTATTTTTCATGTGTTTTTGTCTTCTTGAAAATATTGATAATAAATATCGTCCAAACCGTATTCCTTTTTACTAAGGAAATTAAGACCATATCCCGACTGTACTACTAGTCTGGACAATTCAGCAGAGACATCCCTATGGGACTCTACCATAAATTTTCTCTCCTTTAATTCTACATGTTCAACCTCGGGTATCGCTTTTATTTTGTGAACCAACTCCTTTAATGACAAGGAAGGTTTAACATCCTGTGCCACCGTGGATATTCCCCCTTCCAAGGTGAAGGCGTTTTTGGAAAACAACTGTTGGGCCAAGGAGCTAATTTTGCCTTCTGCCAGCATTTTACCTTTCACGAAAATCCCCACCCGATCACATACCTGTTGAATCTGGTGCAAATGATGGGAGGAGAACAAAACGGTTATTCCTTTTTTTCTGCTTAGGCGGACAATGAGCTGTAGAAACTTTTTTACCCCTTCCGGATCAAGGCCTAGAGTTGGCTCGTCCAATATAATTACCTCGGGGTTTTTTATGAGCACATCCGCCAAACCAAGGCGTTGACGCATTCCCCGGGAATAGCTGGCTACCTTACTATCCTTCACATCCTTCAACCCCACCTCTGCCAATATCTCCAAAGCCGTCTTCTTGGCCTCTTCCTCTGGGATGTTGTTTAAACGGGCAACGTATATAAGATTCTGCAATCCTGTATAATCGTTGTAAAAACCCACATCTTCCGGTAGATATCCTACTTTTCTTTTCACCTCCAGCGGGTACCTGCTACTGTCTATTCCACATACCTTTACGCTCCCCGAATCCACCTCGGTCAGTCCAAGAATCATAAGAATTGTTGTTGATTTCCCCGCCCCGTTAGGTCCTAAGAGACCAAATATTTCGCCCTTTTCTATAGTGAGGTTTAATTTGTTAACCGCTATATGCTCGCCGTATTTTTTGGTCAATCCCTTTATATCTATACTATTTTCCGCCATTACCTTCTACCGTATTTTCTAAACAGATAATAAATTCCCCCCAAGGTCCCTAAGATGATAAAGATCCCGAGCCAACCCCATAATAAAGGTGTCTTTACCATAATCCTAAAAGAAGCGGTTGAAGTGGCCTCTGGGGTCTTGGCCGTAATCTTGGGCAGGTAATCCCCGGGAATGGCCTTATCGGCCGATTTAATGGTAGCCTGTATCTTTGTACTGCCCCCGGCCTGAATAACCGGAATGGTATCCGGTTCAATTGAAATTTCCCAATCCTTGGGTTTTGAAGCGCTAAAGCTAACATTTCTCAATTCGCTGGTTCCAGTATTTCTTAGCAGCAAATCCAATTGCTTTTCCCTTCCCGAAGTAACACTGGTACTCAACAATCCCGTTGGGGTGGTAAGCTCCATATCATAGGACCCTTTAATGACCACCTCCAATTCCAAATCGGCTGTACTATACTTGTTGGTTGCCTTTACAGGTATTTTAAACGATCCGGATCTTACTTGTGGGGAAGGCTGTACGTCTACCGTAATATTGGTGGTTTTACCCGCTTCTATCTCTACCGCAGTGGCCTGCCTACCATTGGGCTTAAACGCTACGTTCCAACCCCGTGGTGGTATTGCCAACAAAGAATATAACTGCTTTTCACTTGTATGATTCTTTAATTTTGTGGAAAAGTTGAAGTTGGATTTGGAATGCCCTTCCATATTGATCTGATCCGAGCTAAACTCTGTCTTAAAGGTACCCTCTTCCGAAACGTTGACCACTATGGGCAGCACATCGTAATTCTTGGCAACAAGCCTAATATTATATTTCCCCTTATCTACCTTCAAAGGTACATTTAAGGTCAAGGATACCGTTTTTTTCTCCCCAGGCAAAACAGCTATCCGCTTAATGGAATAACCTCCGGCCTTTAAGATAGAATTCCAATCGTGGGGTAGCCCGGAAAGGCCAATTTCTACATCCTTCAATTGACTCCCATAGTTTTTAACCTCAATGGTATAGTCAATGGATTCTCCAGGGGGTACCGTAATGTCAGTATAAGGTGTATAGAGTATTATGCCATTTCCAGCCTTGGCAGCCGGGCTATAAAAGACTAATAAGGCAAACAAAAAGAATACGCTTTTTAAGTAAAGTTTATTGGATTTCATAAAAAATGGTTTATAATTTATAAAAGGTTACACGTTTGGGCCGAGCTAACGGCTGGTCTAATTTATTATTCATTCAAGTCAATTTGGAACTATTCATCGTTTACTAAAAGCCCTTATAATCATCATCAATTGCTCTTGTAGCGCCTTTTGGGGGCCATAGGTTTTGGTCAGTTTTTCAATTTGTAAATCCATATACGATACATCTATAATTATTTGGTTAGACAATAATTTAGCCTCTCAATGCGGGCGTGGACACCCTATAAGTGCCAAGCCTGAAAATTTTCCGTTAATGCCTTATTGATGAGGTGATTGTATTAAAAATCCTTGATGGTTCCGAATACTTCATGGCAGCTCCTGTACGGTACTGTTCAACAAGATGGATCTGTAGGCAATCGTTTTGAAAGCGAACGGAATCTATACGCCTGTACTTTTTGTGGGGCAAACTAATTTGAAAATCCATATCCTTGTTATGGACACCCTGTGAAATGGAACCGTTAGTATACCCGAACAGACCTGTAGATCGCTTTATTTTTAAGTGTAGAATGCCATTCTGTATCCTTACGGAATGATTGCCCTTTTTAAGAAAATTCGCCGAAATCAGGATATGGACCCCGGCATTATCCACTTTCATTTGGAATTTCCTGAATTTCAACGTGGGAAGGGAACTTAGTCTTTGGTGATCGTTTTTTTTCTTAGTTGTCTTTAATACTTCCATAACTATTTTTTTAAATTATACTTTACGGTTAGTAAGTAATCGTCTAAAGAAACAGAACGAAAAAATGATTGCTTTTTGCGCTAAAAGGAATTCCCAACACAGCCTATATTGGCTATTGGGTTAGCGGAGCATTCACTCCTATATGCTAGGGCCATTATGCCCTCATCTGTAAAACTTGAATTCAAAAAGCTCATTCCCCAAAGAAAAAATAGGGAGTAGATATTGGAACAACCTTCCCGAGGTGGGAGGTTGCAAAAGATGCCCACTTTTTGTGCCATTTGACAATAGATTCTTGGTTGTTCTTTCAATTGACCAAACTGAAAACGTGGGCGAAAAATCGTTCTCTCGTTTAATAAATTGCATGATATCGCTATTTCAAATTTTGAATAAAAATAAAAATTCAAAGAAAATACTAAAAGTTAAAAAATGTGAAAATGTAGACTTCTTTCCCTCTTCAATCCTTCCGGAGTACTCAGGACAGGAATTAAATAACATTTTTCAAAGAATATGGCCATAGGAATTCATTGCAAAACTGAGTAGGGGGTTCTTGGGCAAGCTTTCTTTTACAACCAAAAAGGACTCATAGAAGTAATTCTACAAGTCCATTTGTCTTTCTAATTTACAAGTTTTAGGGTTTCTCTCTCCTTTGAAAAACTATTTTCAGGGGCCGATTTAGGAAGAGTTTCTTGAAAAGTCTCGAGTTTTCCCAATAATTCCTTAAGTTTTTCAGGATTTTCAGCGGACAAGTCCTTCTGTTCTGCCCAATCCGAAGCAATATTGTATAGTTCGGCCCTTTCTAATTTATCGTTGGTCAAAAGTTTCCAATTGCCCTCTTGTACAGCGGCACTAGGCCAAAAATCTGGTCTGTCATTGGAAAAACGCCAATCCCAATAGATGGGCTTTTGCCGGTTAAAAGCGTTGCCCATAATAGCAGATACAATACTCTCACCATCTGGTTGGTAATTCTCAGGATAGCTTGCCCCTGCCAGGTCCAAAAATGTCGGCAGCAAATCTACGGTGGCCAGTTCGGTAGTATTATCTATCCTACCAGCAGGCACTACACTCGGCCAGCGCACCAAAAACGGTATGCGCACACCGCCTGCAAAAAGGGAACGCTTACGACCTTTTAGTCCACCAGTTTCCCCTACCGAATAATAGGTTCCCAAACCTGGTCCGGTAGAATTATCCTCTGTTATTTTATTTTTACCTGTTATTTCGGGCCCATTATCAGATGAGAAGACAACTAGCGTATTTTCATCTATTCCCAAAGTTTTTAGCGTGGTAAACAATTCCCCAATGCGGGCATCATATTCGGCCACAACAGCGGCATAAACCTGTTCCTGTTCGCCCAAATGCGCAAATTGTTGCATGTACTCATCCTTGGGGTAATGCGGAGTATGCGTTGCATGGATCCAAGCATTTACAAAAAATGGCTTATCCTTATTGCGTTTCACAAAATCAATAGTTTTATATATAGTAGAATCCGCCTGCATTTGATGTAAGTTGCTTGGTAAATTAAATGCACCATACTCATCGTATCCATATTCCAAGGGAGAAGGTGCATCTTCAACATGGGTATTGGACAAATGCCATTTACCAAAATGGGCCGTAGAATATCCAACTTCCTTTAACATTTTGGGAAGTAAGGGAGCCTGAGGATTCAACCAATCCGGCATATTTCTTTGAATATGTGATTCTACAGAAGCAAAATGCCCGTGCACACTTTGTCGTGCAGGGTATTGCCCTGTCATTACCCCAACCCTACTTGGTGAACAAACAGGATTAACCACAGAGAAGTTCTGAAAATCGATCCCCTCGGCAGCCATTTTATCCAGGTTGGGAGTTTTACAAAAAGTGCTTCCGTGAATTCCCAAATCGCCATACCCCCAATCATCTGCGAAAATGAATATGATATTTGGTTTAGTTTCTTCTGCAGCTATTGGTTTCTTTTTAGCTTCTTGTTTACCACCACATGACAGGATTAGCAGGGAGCTAAAGGACAAGATTATAGATCTTATTTTCATCTTTTAAATTAAATTTTAAGGTCTGTGTTTTAAAATCAGAAACTGCCGTCGATCCTTGAGGACAGCAAAACCGTTCCATACGCAAACCTAAAGACAAACCTTAAAATGGTATTTCTCAGTTCGCCCTTTCTATTGCTCATTTCGATCAAGAAGGAGGAAATTTAATTCTGGCTGCATTTCGTTTAAATTAGATCTACGATTTGATCCAATTGGGCAACTCCCAATTCTCTTTTACATAAGCCTGGGGTGTACCGGCTGTTGTTCTTCCGTCCTTTATGATGTTGCTTATCTTTTTGGTAAGTCTTTTTACTACATCGGGATGTTCAAAATAGAGGTTGGTAGTTTCGCTTGGATCTACTTCCATATTATAAAGTTCAAATACCGCTTCCCCTTCTTTGGGTTGAATAAATCTAGGTTCCAAGGACCCCCCTGAACCACGCAGCATGTTCAATTTCCATTTCCCATCGCGTATGGCAAAGTGGCCCGTTACTGAATGATGGATTACCGGCCCTCTAACTTTTTCATTGTAGGTCTCCCCTTTTAAGATCGGCAACAGGCTATAACTATCCTCACCAGCATTATCCGGCAGCTTTACTCCAATGATATCGGCAATAGTCGCCAGATAATCGGTCTGGCACACTGGGACATTTACCTTTTTCCCTGCCTTTATTGCATTGGGCCAACGCATTAAGAAAGGTACGCGATGACCACCTTCATAAATGTCGCGTTTGCCGCCCTTAAAATTCAAACTACTATAATGATTATAGTCATCCCGTTGCAGAACGTAATTGGTTTCCGCTCCATTATCCGAAGAAAAAATCACCAAAGTATTGTCTTCAATACCATTGGCTTTCAAGGCATCGAGTACTTGTCCAACCCTATAATCCGTTTCTTCCATAAAATCCCCATAATTACCACAGTTACTACGACCTTGGAAATCGGGGTGGGTACTATGTGGTAAATGTGGACTGGTCAATGGTAGGTATAAAAAGAAAGGCTTGCCATTTTTTGCCTCCTTGGAAGATTCATCAATATACTCCACTGCCTTATTGGCCAGCGTTTCAAGTACCAACTCATCATTGAAAGATGGTGCTGCCTCTACCCAGCCTTTACCTCCCTCTTTTTCATAAGGGGGCGTCATTCTGTAGGCTGCCGGGTTTATCCGGTTCCCGAAAGACCTTGGCTTATCATCATCTTTCTTTTTGGTCCATAAGACCGGAGGATCCAAAACCCTATCATTTTCCAAATAGGTAAGTATGCCGTAGTTCATGGATGCGGGAATCCCGAAAAAATAGTCGAACCCCTTCTCAATAGGACCATCGGTAAAGGGTTTGGACCAGTCTCGATCCTTGCCCAGACTTCCTTGAAACTCCATCTGTAGATGCCATTTCCCTACCATAGCGGTGTTATAGCCATTATCCCTTAGCAAGGAGGCAATGGTCATCCTATCCTTTTCTATCAAACAGGGGCCATCCGCACCAAGAACCCCTTTTTTAAGAGATGTCCTCCAACTGTATCGCCCTGTTAACAAGGAGTATCTGGAGGGGCTGCAGACCGCATCACTACTATGACCATCCGTAAAAATAACTCCCTCATTGGCCAATTTGTCCATATTGGGGGTTCTAAATTTGGCCTCTGGATTCAAGGCTCCCACATCGCCATAACCCTGATCATCGGTGTAAATGATGATTATATTTGGTTTCTGTAAATTTTGCGCCCCAGTTGTTATTGAAAATAATAGCAATAAAACACTAAGGCCCTTTTTGAATAAATGCATAATCTCTATTAAATTAATTTTTATGATATCTATCTACCACGAATACCCTTACGAACTTCCTGCAATAATGCTCTAGACTCCGGGGATACTGAACCGTCCTCGTACATTTCTAGATTTATGGAAAGTGGATATCGATTTTTTTGCGCATGTTCTATTCTGCCAATAAGATCATCAAGGGTATGTTTTGGGCTGGCAATGGTAGTATTCTTATCTATGTGTCCCCATCTTTTTTCCAAAGTGAAACAGGTATGTGCCTGTAAGCCCTTATAATTTCCTTCTGGAAATACACCGTCCTCAAGTCCTGTAAATTGTTTTAGACCCTCTCCGGCATAATAATCCTGATATTCCGTAACCATGGGCAAAATCCAAGAATTATAGGAAATTATGCGTTGCTCATTATTAGTTTTGGCGGCCTTACTTATCTCCTTAAAATTGGCCGTGGAAATTCCTCCGAAACTACCATCAAAATGGGTGTCATAATAGCGCTGGGCCCCATCAAAAAACCAGCCGTTCAATTTTTTTCCATAACGATTACCCACCTCCGCCACGATGTTCTTTATGTTGCCGTATAATTCCGTTTTATCGGCCTTATAGCCCCCAGACGCCTCCATCCAAGTAGCGTCTATGGAATGGTAGCAATCATAACCGTAGTGATAATAGAATATCAATTTTATTCCTTTTGCATAAAGGCGATCTGCCATTTCGCCCAGAAGATCGCGTTTAGTGGTTCGTCCCTTTAATACCTTATCCAAGGATGCAATGGGTGCGGAAATATATTGTTGCCCCCATGTCATAGACCAGATGACATATGCCGCCCCGGATTCCTCCACCATATTCACAAATTCTTCTATATCAAAATCATTGACTTTATCTTCCCATGCCTTGATGGTATCCCCTTTTTCCGGTGTTGCCCTATTGGTCCACTGAAACATTAAGCCGTATCCTGCATCTTTGAACCAGTCCGCTTTTTGCCTCAATTTAAGGGCCTCTTCATCTGTTTTAACTGCAAAAGATAGGGCTGTCAATTCCAAGGCGGAAAGTTTAAATTTCTCGGCCGTATTAATTTCCAACTCCAAAGTGTTGATTCCTTTTTTTAATGATATGGTTCCCATGGTAATTTGGGACCAGTCCTTTTCATTACTATTAAACTGATGACTTTTTCCATTGCATGATAATGTCCCCTGTATATTGGCACCTAAGATCCTAGCAACCACTTCATAATTCCCCACTATGGTCGATTCCAATTGCCATTTCATATTATATGGCCCTGGTGCTTCGGACTCTATCCATTGGAACATATAATTTAAAACCGTTGTCTTAAAATTGGAGCCAGTTTCCGCCAAACCCCCGGAAAGCACATTAATCTCCTTATTACTGATGACTATAGGTTCAATGGCCTTTTTTGTACTATTACTACCCGTCTCAGCGTAGGGGTCGGGAGCCTCCTGGGCATTCACTGATATGGTAATTAGAAATAGCAGCAGCATAAACCAGCCCCCTTTTAAACTATCCTTTCTTAAATTGCCCATATTATCATTATCTATTCAAAATTCAGCTGTTTTTCACTATAGCCCAGTACCCTATCCAACTATTATTGTGCCTTTTTTGCTGCCAAAAGCCAAATTCCATTCTATATTTATTCATCAGTGGGAATTTCATTATCCGTCCTAAAAGGATAGGCAGGTAAATCTGCACCATTAACTAAGTTTACCTCAGGTTTTCCGGCAAAGGCATATCGCACAAAGAGCGGCTTCTTTATTTTATCATTGGACAACACTACCGTTTCTCCTTCCAATTCAGTTTCTGCCACCTCCCATTGCATGGACCCATCAGCAATCCAGAATCCCGTAGGTGCTTTTCCATCGATAGTTTTTAATCCATGGGCATTCTTAAAATAAACTACAAGGGCATTGTTTTGTGCCTTTACTTCATCTAGAATGGGGCCTTCTGCAACAACATCCTTATTTAGGGTTTCTTTTTCTGCTTGCAGTGCCAACCTAACGCCAATAGGAAGTTTATCCTTGGGATGAACATTTTTTTCGTCCCCTAGATCAATGGTATTGACAACAGTGGTATAAGGAAGTTCCAATACCTTCATTTGCGACTCGCGCATCCATGCCCAGGACATGGCTGTTGGACTCGTAGGATCGATGTCCGGGTTATTGTTAGTGCCTTTTCCATAACCAGGAAGCATTACTATGGAGAAGTGCATCTTATTATTTTTCCATTCCTTTCTATAACGCTGGATCCAAGATTTAAGAACATCGCCATATTCGTGCATTCCTATAACCCTATGGTACCAATTGTCCTCTGTTACCTCTGGCACGCCAGAAAAGTATCGCGTATTACGTTCCCCTTGGTACCAAACCAAGCCTCTACTAGCATAAGGCGCTATAGGCTTCATCATAGCATTATAAAGAATATTGGGTTGCCTCCGCATAAAAATATCCTCTTTGGTAGACCATCCTTCGTCACCGGAAAGGGCAGAATTAATTCTATTTCGGGTTACCGTATCGGCGTCTAAATCCTCTATAATAGCTTTAAAATATGGGAACTCATTGCTCATGTCTCGCGGCATCCAGGCTTCTAGGGAAGAACTTCCCCAGGAGGCATGTATTATTCCAATAGGAATATCAACGGACTTCTCAAGGAAGTATGCAAAACCAAAAGCAACCGCACTGCTTGGGGGTACATCTGCCCATTTTCCGCTAACATTGTCTTCTTCCTTAAAGGAAACCGTTCTCTTCACCTCAAAACTTCTAATATTTTTTGAAGAAGCCAACAGTGCTTTTGTTTCAGGAACATTGTCTACCGAAAATTGCATGTTGGACTGTCCTGAACATATCCAAACTTCACCCACTACCACATTGGACAAGACTATTTCCGTTTTTCCGCTGATAGTCATTTCCCTAGGTATTTTCGAAGCCTGCATGGGCTCTAATTCAACCATCCATTTACCATCTTTCCCTGCTTTTGTTGAGGTGGTCTGGCCAGCAAATTTTACCGTTATTCTTTCCTTGGGCGCTGCAACTCCCCAAACAGGAACTTCCATGCCACGTTGCAATACCATATTATCGCAGAATAAATTGGATGGTTTTAACTCCTGGGAATGTGCAACTGATATATAAAATAATAGAAAAACAAGTTGTACTAAAATGAATGGCTTTTTCGTCATTCTTCAAAATTATAAGTTTTATTCCATACTTTCCTCAGGAGTCAGTCGTATTTCTTTGAGACTTGCATCTTTCCTATTTCCATCTACCAAAGAAACGGTTATGGTATGCTCTCCCGGCCTTTCAAATTTTAGAAGTCCCATTTCATAATAATTGTAAACCTCTGATGAGTTCTGTTGGTTCTGAACAACGTTTCCTTCATCCGAAGTAATGTTCCATACCAAGCGGCCAGATCCCGCATAATTGAGTTCCGTTTGATAGTAACCGGGTTCTTTCACCACTACCTTCCAAGTCACTTTACCCTTATCTGTCCAATCTTGGGCCTGTTCAATATGCTTCCACTCCCCAAATTTTTCCATCCACCTTTTTTCTGAGATGGCAACACCTTCCGCTGTGGCGAAATCCACAGGAAGTACCGTAGCAAAAATGGGGTCTAGACTGGAGCTGGTGTCTACCTCCGGACGGCCATCTAGCTCAACCTCTATAATGGAAATCAAGTTTTCTGGACGTTTGGCCGGAAGAATTAATTCGGCCCAATTCCCGTCCCTGCTGGTCTCCAATTTTAGCTGTTCTCCGTTTACCCAAAGCTTTGCGGAAGTTATATTATTCTTTAGGCCTGGAAGCCACAATTTACCATCCAATGGCCATTCATAAACGCAGAGGTTCAACTTGCCATCTGAGGCTATGGTAGCATCTCCCCAGGGCAACTTTCGTCCCCAAGGTGAAGGCCCAGTCTTATAAATTACCTGCGGGTATCTACTGATCCACTCTCCAGAAGCCCTTAACGATTCCTGCGCCTCTATCGGAATACTGCCATCGGGTGCGGGCCCAACATTCAACATATAGGTGCCCCCGCGAGCCACTGTAGAAATTATACTCTTCAATATGCGTTTAGGGCTCTTCCAATTCTGATCGTACCAAGCATAACCCCAAGAGTCGTTGGTAACATCTACCGTTTCCCATAGGCCCCCAATATTTTTTACGGGAATATTCATATCGCCCAAAGATTTATAATCTCCCAATCCGTGGCCTGCCCTACCAGAAATCATAGCATTGGGTTGATGCTTGCGGACTACATCTACCAATTCCGCTACATATTTCTTCTCCATATTCCCGGGAGTATCAAACCAGACCATGGCAATATCCCCATATTCCGTAACTATTTCCTTTACTTGGGGAAGACATTTTTTCTTAAAGTAATAATCGAAACCTACTTCTTTGCCTTTCTCATTGACCTTGGGCCCTCCATTGCCCCCCGGAAAAGTCCAGTCCTGATTGTGCGAATAGTAAAAGCCGAATCCAAGGCCCAGTTCTTTACAAGCCTTTGACAGTTCTTTCATAGGATCTCTGGCAAAGGGAGTGGCCTTTACAATATTGAAATCATTACTTTTGGAATTATACATGGCAAAACCGTCATGGTGCTTGCTGGTAACAACAACATATTTCATCCCTGCATCCTTGGCCAATTGGGCAATTGCCTTCGCATCAAAATTTACCGGGTTGAAGTTTTTTGCCTCTGCCATATATTCATCTACCGGAATATTGGCCCTTCTAGGATTCATGATCCACTCACTAATGCCGTAATAGGTACTATCCTTCCATTTGTTGGCAATGTTGGAGTAAATACCCCAATGGATGAACATGGCGTAATTGCCATCATCAAATAGTGCTGTCCTGGAGGCGGGGGCATCCGCTCCCAAAGTGTTTTGTTCGCCCCACATTTCGTCCATTGACTTTCCATTTTGCTTTTCTTGTCCCAAAATAGTACCAACTTGCAGTACAAGTGCCATCAATAGCAATATGGATTGCCTCTTCCCAATTTTTAAATTCATTGTTTGCTTGTATTTATAGATTTATAATTTTTTAAATGACGAAGTTATTAGGGGCTATTTTTCTCGACCATTCTCATGGGCGAACTATACATATAACCTTCCGGATCAATAATATTAACAAAATAGGCCTGTGAATTTTCAGGCAATGTTGCTGATATTCTTTTTTTAGAATGGGTCAAACGAGTAGTGGCTTGCTGCCATTTGTAATTATCCCTACCCCAATCTGCCGTATCTGTGGTATAATACAAAAAAGCTTTTGTTGCTTTTCCATCGTAGCCATATACCAATTTGTTCTTTCTCCTTAACTTCTTGAACTTAGACAATAATGGGCGCTTACCCTTATTTACAACATAATCTGCAAAAGCGTAAATTTCTTCCGGTTCCCAACCTGGGCTATGCCCGTGTTTCATATTATGTTCAATATAGAGGTACTTTTCGTTTTTGGAAGCTTGATACGTTTTTGTGAAGCTGTTCATAGTGAAATGAAAATCATTGGTGCCGTTCACAAACAAAGTAGTTTGTTCTTGCAAGGGGATGTACAACGAAGGTTCCCAATTTTGAAGGTAGAACTGCCGTTGTTCCTTGTTCAAAAGGGTTAGGAGGCGACTATAATGGGGAGTTTCATTCAAAAATCCACAACCATATACCGGGATTGCAAAGGCATAACGATCATCAATGCCCGTAATCACATTTGTAAGAATGCCTCCCCAAGAAATTCCGCTAATACCTATGTTCTCAACATCCACTTCCGGAAAACTTTTAAGCAAACTGGTGGCTAGCATTACATCTGCAACGGCGTGATAAAACCATTGGTCCTGCAGTCTTTTAGTAACAACATCCTCAAAAAATCCTATTCTTCGCGGCCCAGAATATTCATGGCCCGGCCATAATTTTTCCCCACTACTTTGTTCAACTCTTTCTCCAGGAACCTGGCCTTCCAGGGCTATTGCAATGGCAATATATCCCCTATCTGTCCATTCCTTGACCCATTCCGGAAAAGCGGTGCCGCCACCACCATGAACCAAAACCAAAGCAGGCCTTTTCTCCCCTTTTATTAGTCCGTTAGGCACCCCATACCAGCAAAACACTTTTGTCTGTTTTCCGTTATAATCCAGTCCCTTAAAAAACAAGCCTTTTATATTTGAAAACTGTTGGTATGCTGCAAAATCATCGGTAAGGCTAAAATTTGGTGTATTTAACACTCCAGCTTTTACAAGTTCACTTTTTACCCAAAGTGGTCCATTTAGAGCATTGGATTGACCTTCCGCACTACTGCAAATGACCAAAAACAAAATAAGGAACGCCAAGACATACCTTTTTGTGGTAGTTTTATTCTGTATTGGGAGCAAATAATTTAAATATCGCATTATTGATTTAAAACCTTTTGATAACCATGACCTTATATATTTTGAGGTACGGTACTAAATAAGGTCAAATCTAATTATGGAATTGGGAGAAGGCCTTCTCTTTTCAACCAATCCTTTGCTTATTTCAACCAATCCGCTTTTATTGAAACCATAGGATAATGTTAAAACACAAAACAACCATTAAAAACCAAGTTATAGTTTATAATAATCGATGTGAATGATTTAAAGGGACATTAAATATAATTTGCCAAATAGGTAAGTAGACTATATGATTCCCTTTATACTTTTGCCTTTAATTTGTCTTGGTAAATTCGGAAGGAGAAACTCCGTGGAGTTTTTTAAAAGCTGTGGAGAAATAGGAATTGGATTCGATACCGATTTGATACATGACCTCGGCCACATTATAACCTTCATTATCGTTTAAGAGTTCTGCTGCCCTTTGCAATCTAAAATTTCTTAAATAGACATTTGGAGCCTGACCGGTAAGCTGTTTAAGGCGACGGTAAAAGTGGGAGGTACTAAGTCCAATTTCTTGGGCGAGCTCTTCGACCCCAAAATTGGAATTCGAAATATTTTTTTCCATTATGGCAATGGTATTGCTCAGAAATTCCTTGTCCCTGGTCGAAATACCGACGGCATTCTTGGGAAGCTTGCTATTCTTTGAAAAATATTCCTTTAAACGTTCTCTGGTCTCAATCAATTTTTCTATCCTAAGCTCAAGGTGTCTCAATGAAAATGGTTTGCCAATATATTCATCAGCGCCAAATTCGAGTCCCTTGATCATATCTTCGTTCTCGTTCAATGCCGTTAAGAGTAACACACGAATATGACTAAGATTAGGATCGGATTTTATTTTCTCGCACAATTCAAAACCGTCCATGCCGGGCATCATTACATCGCTAATGACCAGATCGGGTTCATTACTTCCAATTTTTTCGAGCCCTTCAATCCCATTGTTCGCTACTTCAATATTATATTTTTCAGACAAAGTACCCTTTAAAAAGGTCTGTACATCCACTTCGTTTTCCACCAACAAAATTGAATATTTCCTTTTAGTACTATTATCCGTTGACAAGGACATGTTTCCTTCAGTAATATTAGAGGACAGGGGGATCCAGTCATCCACAAAGGATTTTTTGGTAAAATCAATTTCGTCCCCCTTGTATTCATTCAGGGATTTGGAAGGTAGAACAACCGTAAAACGCGTTTCAACACCAGGTTTGCTCTTTACAGAAATCTTACCATCGAGTAGATTGACCAA
Source organism: Arenibacter algicola (assembly GCF_018860365.1). Lineage (GTDB taxonomy): Bacteria > Bacteroidota > Bacteroidia > Flavobacteriales > Flavobacteriaceae > Arenibacter > Arenibacter algicola_B. The sequence goes on along the minus strand of NZ_JAHKPO010000023.1, from coordinate 48,954 downwards.
AGATTTGCAAAATGACAGGCCTATCCCACCTCCACTTACCTTATCGGTCCTATTTCCCAATTGATAAAACCGTTCGAAGATATTTTCCAAATCTTCTTCAGGTATTCCCTTACCGCTGTCTACCACATCTATATAAATCAGTTTTTTCCCTGACCCGTATTCTATTCTTGATTCTATACCGATAGTGCCAAAGGCAGGTGTATTCTTAAAGGAGTTGGAAAGTAGATTGAATATAATACGTTCGGTCTTTTCTACATCGATTATGATCTCTTCGTCCGGTGAACTAATTTTATAAGTAAAATTGATGTCCTTTTCAATGGCATAATTTTCAAATGCCTCAATGGTGGGGTTAATAAAAGCACCTAAGGTCTCTTTCCTTAAGTTCAATTTCAGTCTCCCTTGTTCCGCTTGTTGAAACGTAATCAATTGGTCTGCCAAGCTTAAAAGCCTTTTGGTATTTTTCTGGATCAGTGCTAAATATTTGTTGTTTTCTGGATCTGTATTTCGAGTAAGCAACCGCTCCAAAGGGCCCGCAATCAATGTCAACGGTGTTCTAAATTCATGGGACATATTGGTAAAATACTGAAATTTGCCCTGATTGATGGTATGCACCCGTTCTTTGTCCAATTCTTCAAATTTCAACCGTTGTTTTAATTTCTCATGTTGTGAAAAATAGACGACTATTCCTATTCCTATACCCACGGTGAGCAATGTAAACAGCAAATAGCTCCACCATGTCTGGTACCAAGGGGGCAATATTTTAAGGTTCAAGGTCTTGGTCTCTGTACTCCAAATGCCGTCTCCATTGGCCGCCCTTACCTTGAACACATAACTGCTAGCGGGCAAGTTGGTATAGGTGACGGTGGTTTTGCCTTCGTTGACGGTTACCCAATCCCCATTAAAACCCTCCAATTTATAGGCTACTTTATTTTTGGAAGGAGTAGAAGTGTGCTCCACGGCTAGATCAAAAGCAATAAACTGTTCCTTTTGGCTTACGGCAATACTTGTTGTCTCAGAAATAGACCTCTCCAGGATTATCCTGTTATTCAGTTTTTCCCCAATTCTTACGCGCTGATTGTTTACCAGGAGGTCGGTAATCAAAACCTTTGGAGGTTGATCGTTAAGTTTAATATCCTCTGGCCTAAAAATAGTTAGCCCATTCAATCCGCCAAAATAAAAATACCCCGATTTACCCTTAAAAAAAGCCCCTTGCCTAAAGTTATTCTGGGCGAGACCATCGCGCACATCAAATACATCTATAGTACTGTCCTTTAAATGAAATCTCAATAATCCCATATCGGAACTTAACCATATAAAGTTATCCCCTTCCGGCAAAATACCATAGATGGCGTCGTCCGGTAACACATCATTTTTTCGGAAGAACTCTATTTCTGATGGCTTCCCAGTACTATCGATTGTCATTTTATTCAACCCACCACCAAAAGTACCTACCCAGATATTTCCTGAATTATCATCATATAGGGAGAAAACATTCTCATAGCTTAATCTTATTTTGTCATTCTTGTTGTCCGAGTACTTATGGTGAATCTTAATTTCCTTACCGTTATAACTTGCATTTATCAAGCCTTTTTTGGTGCCGATCCACAATGACCCATCTTTGGTCTTAATGAAGGTATGGCCAATTTCATTTTCTAAGGAAATAGTCGACCTAACCTCCAGCTCCGGGTATTTATTACTGTCAATTATTGCCCATGGATTTTGCACAATGGTAAGCTGGCTCCCTAACAGTAGAATTTCATTTTCATCTACCTGACAAATACTTCGAATTCCCTTATTGAAAATTTGAATTCCACTCTTTGCCAAGTTTACTTTTTTAAATTGATCTCTTGAGGGGTTATACACTACAATTGAATTGTCCGTGCCAAACCATAAATAACCTTTTTTGTCCTCATAAATGCTGCGAACAATATCCATATCGGAAATAGGAATTCTATTTTCCAAATTTTCAAACTTAAGCGAGTTTAAGGTTTCATCATTTACCGTAGTGGTACTTCTGAAAAGTGGGGTGTTGTAACCCGACAACCATAACCTTCCATTTCTGTCTTCGAGAATCGCCGTCAATAAATTATCTGTCAAGGACTGCCGCTCATAGGGATTGTTGGAGTAGCTTTTAAATTGTTTCTGGCTAAGGTCCAATTTATTTATTCCTCCTTGGGCCGTACCCACCCACAACACATTAAAATCGTCCTGAAAAAGAGCATTAATATTTTGGCTACTTATACCAAAAGTATTTCGGGGATCGTAGGCAAAGTGTTTAAAACTATCCTCATCTTCCACATATTTAAAGAGTCCGTTATCCGTTGTGCCGATCCACACACTGCCGGAATGGTCTTCAAAAATAACGTCTACCATAATGATGGCGCTTTTGGAATTTAATTTTTTATCCTTACCAAAATTGGTGATAATGTGTGCCTTTTCACCCTCAAAAGATGCCTTGTACAAGCCTTTTTCGGTACCGATCCAAAAAATATTATTTCTATTCACGAGACAGGAAACGGCCTCATTTTCCAAAGTCTTAAATTGGGTCAAACCCCTAATCTCCATATCACCGCCAGAAACACGGGTTCCAAGGGATAAATTCCATAAGCCCATAGCAGTAGCCAGTACTAAAGAATTTTTATCCCTAAACCTGAAATCGTTTAGGAAAGGAACTTGAGGATATGATTCAAGGATGTTATGAGAAACCTGGAAGACGCCATTCTGTATATCCGTAAGTTGGCACACATATAACTCATTTTCACCGGAAAACCAGATTTTGCCATCCGGTCCGGAACTAATCCTACTAATACTAAGCCTATGATTTAGGGGTACTGTTAGGAATTTTTCGAGTGATGGAATATAAACATTAAGGCCAAGGGTAGTTCCTATCCACAGTAACCCATCCTTATCCTTAAATAACTGTTTAACGTCGTTGCTAAGAATATTTCCGTTGCTCTCGGATTGGGTGGTATAGGTTTTAAATTCATAACCATCATACCTAATGAGTCCGTTTGGCGTACCAAACCATAGAAATCCGTACCGATCCTGTACTATGGAATTAATGGTATTCTGGTTAAAACCTTGCTGATTGGAAAACCTTTCAAACTTTTGGGAATACAGGGAGAATGGGGCCGTAAAGCTAAAAATTACGACTCCCCAAAAAAACAGTAACCCAACTTGCTTATAATTTCCTCTCATTCCTTTGGTCAAATCTTTGCAGAATACTGGCGTCCAATACGTTTTATCATAGGATATAAGCAAATATAAATGTGTTGGGTCATAAAGCCTAATTTATTCACAGGACCTATATTTCAAAAGGTACAGGCCCATTGCAATGCGATAGTAGAACGAACCCCGCCTTTTTGGCGGGGTTTCTAAATTACTACCATGAATTTACCATGGACATTAGTACATACCTTCTCCTTCAAATTCAAAGTTAAAGCAAGAAATTCTCAATCCCTTTTTTGCGCAAAAAGCCATTCAAAAATCCAGGAGTACAATAGACCTTATTCCTAAAAAGGAGGTTAAATTCTACGCTCTTCCTGTTGAATTAAAAAACGGATTCAACTTTCTATAGTTGAACCCGTTGAAACTACATTTACACAAAATTTTAGTTGCCGCTGATCAAGCTTAATACGGACTTTTTAGTTTCACCTTTTTTCCAAGATTATAGCTCATACCAACATTGAAATACCAACCATTAACCATGTTGAAATCATAAACCTCCTCGTTGTCATAGCCTTGAACTTCCATATGATTGTAAAGGGTATAGCCACCCTTTGCATTCAATTGAAAATTGCGCCAAAAATTGAAGTTATATTCCAATCCGCTTACCACACTGGTTTGTCGTAGAGTTCCCAAATAATCCTCCTTGTATATCTCTATATCATCATTAATATTGCCAGTAAATCCGTCCAAAGCAGTAAATGCTTCAAAACTACTGTTTTTGTTCCAGGTCCATTTTACTCGGCTATCTGGTACCCCCAGTTTATAAGCCCAGGAATCATTGATTCGTTTAGTGTATGAAACTGTGGGTATAGGAAAGTAAAGTCCGTACTGGGCATCATTAATGACTCCGAAACTCCACATGGATCCTTTTTCTTCGTTTAATTTGTCGAATATTAATGCGCCGTTAAAGAACAGGTCTTTTTCACTAAAGTCCATTTCATCAAAATTTGAGGAAATCTGGGATTGCGCCATGAGCGTTACACCCCAGTTATTCTTTAGAATACGGTTATACTGCAATTTCAGCGCAAAGGTATGAAAGCCCTCTATCTGATAGGTTTCAAACGGCACATCCCTATCCACATAAGTAAGGTTGGTGCTTTGGTATGAGGCTCCAACACTAAAACTCTCTTTGTCATTGCTGTTAATAACGGGAATGTCTACGCCTATTGTTGTCTTGGAAACATCGCCCACTTCTGAATTCGGCAAAAATTCATTATTAAAATAAATAGTATTGGCTTCCTGGGCATATATAAAACTGCCAAACATTAACAATAAAACAATCGAAAATCTTTTCATAAACAAATCTTGGATAACTAGATCATTGCACTTTGGGACTATCCCATTCCTGCAATTGCAAATATGTCCGCAAAAACGGCCGTTCCCAAACCAAATAGATTAGCATGGAATTTTGCTATATGAAAGAAGGATTTTAAGCTATGAACCACTAATTGGTAAAACCTTGGAAAATGAGAATTGTAGTGTTAATTGATAAAATGATATAGTGGAAGTATATAAAAGGAAGATAAATTCTAAAATAATGACATAATTATATATAAACTTCTGCCTACGATTTGTTCCACAAAAAAAGTCCTAGCTTTCACTAGGACTTTTTGTCACCACTTTGTGGTCCCACCTGGGTTAGCTCGCAGTGCTCGTGGACCAGTAATGCCCACTACTGCAAATAGAAAACCACTATTCGCTAACGCGAACCATTTTTTCATTTCCTGTCGAAACCTCGGGCAAGCCCAGCTTTCTTCCAAGAAATGAAAAACCCACGCTATAGGCGTGGGTTTTCTGCTTGATGTGGTCCCACCTGGGCTCGAACCAGGGACCACCTGATTATGAGAACCTTAATATTGTCTTCATTAGATATCATTTACTTTCTTATAGTCTGATTATCAATATTTTATGATTTTTTATTTTGTAGCAAATTGCATTTATTTTACCTTTAAAGGGCTATTTGTTGTACCTATGTTGTACCCAAATTTAGAATTAAATGATAAATGTCAAGACAGTTTTACGGAAAAAGAAACTCTCAACTGGAGCGTTTCCAATATGCCTCAGAATTACCAAAGATCGCCAAACAAAATATTTTAAAACTCTTTTTAATGCCACTGAAATTGAATGGGACTCCCAAGCAGGTAAGTTTAACAAACGAAATCAGAATTATCTACAAAACAACCGTTTGATAAATAAGTTCCAAGATAGGGCACTAAAAATTATTGGTGAACTTGAGTTAGAAAAGGACGATTATACCTTGGATGATATTGAAAAAAAATATCGTATCGAATCCAATCCTATAAAGACTAATGTGTTCGAGTTTTGGGGTGAAATAATAGAAGAAATGCTTTTGGCCGGAAGAACAGGGAATGCTCAAGTCAATAAAGACGCCCGACATATCGTTAAATTATTTCATAATTCACTAAAACTGACATTTAAGGAGGTTACTCCGGCTTTCCTGCAGAAATTTGAAGTCTTTTTAAGGTCTAGAGGAGGTACGGATGGTGGAATTGGTGTAAAAATGAGAGCTATTAGAGCACTTTACAACCTTGCAATTGAACGCAACCTTGTTAAGGAAGAGTTCTACCCATTCAAAACATATAAGGTTTCCAAATTGAAGGGTAAAAGTCCTAAAAAGGCATTGACTATAGAGCAAGTCAAGAAAATAGTTGACCTTGACTTGAGGAAATATCCTTCTTTCACCAATACCAAAAATTATTTTGTCTTTAGCTTTTATACAAGGGGAATGAACTTTACCGACATGATGAAGCTGGAATGGAAGGCAATTGATGACAACAATATTTTCTATACCCGTTCGAAAACCAAAGGAAATTTTATGATCAAGATATTACCTCCTGTTCGGGAAATTTTAGATTATTATCAAGAAAATTCCTTGGGAACGAAATATGTATTCCCCATTCTGTTAAAGGATGAATTAACCCCATTACAACTCGAAAATAGAAAGCACAAAACCCTTCAACGTTACAATAAAGAACTAAAAGAAATTGCAAAAATCTGTGGAATAGATAAACCTTTGAGCAGTTACGTTGCACGACATAGTTATGCCAACTGCTTAAAGCAAAAAGGAGTTGCTACCGATGTTATCAGTGAATCTATGGGGCATCAAAATTTGGCAGTTACACAGGCTTATTTAAAAGAATTAGATAACTCAGTTTTGGACAAGGCAAGTGAATTGCTGCTCTAATAATTTCCACGTTCTAAATTATCTACCGGGTATTATTTTCAAAGTTTAGACCTCCTTATTTAAATCCATTCCAAAAAGAAGTAGGAAAACTCCGTTCATTTTACCATCAAGGGTTTTGCGCAGAATGGCGAAGGCCTTGGTCATATGTGCTTCAACAGATTTTATGGAAACATCTAAATATTCAGCAATTTCTACATTATTAAGGCCATCTTGCTTGCTCAATAAAAATACTTGTCTGCATTTTGGAGGGAGACTTTCAATTTCTCTTCTTACCATGGCTATTAGTTTTTCCAAGGAATTTTCATCTTCTTCTTCCTCAATTTCAGTTAATGCATCGATATTTTTCTTATCCAGCGGAACAACAAATTTTATACCTCTATTTTGATTGACAAATTCGTTATAAACGGATCTGTACAAATAACTTTTAACAGCAAAGTCATCTTTGAGCTTTAACCGCATCCTCCAAACGTTGATAAACACGTTTTGGACAATATCTTTAGCTAAAGCCCTGTCGTTGATTAACCCGTAGGCATAAGAACAGAGCATATTATGATAGTTATCGACTAAAAAGGAGTAAGCTTTGGAATCTCCCCTTTTAATACCACGTATTAGTTCAGTATTGGTCATTGGATATACATAATGGATTTGTGTATTTAGAAATATCGGCCATATATTATTGCCAAAATAAAAAAAAAGTTAGCAAAAAGTTAGGGTTCTGAAAATTTATTGTGTTATAGTATTATAAATGGGCAAAAATGATTTCCAATAAAATACAGAGATTAATAACGCTATATGTGACCAAACAAGCTTCGGGTATAGAATTGGATGAACTGGAATTATGGCTCGAAAACTCCAAGAATTATACGAAGTTTAAAAAATATGTAAAAGTTAACTACCTAATCGACCTAACTATGGATTTGTTCGATTCCGAAGATTCAAAAAAAGAATTACTTGATTTAATTAAGAAGGAAAAAAGTGTCAACAGAAGATATACTTTTTTTTATAGAATGAAATTTGCCGCAGCAGTAGCTCTGGTTATAGGAATGGCATATACTTTTTTAAATGGACATTTTACTAAAAGCCCAGAAATGATTTTACCGGAGAATAGCATTACCCTGCAACTGGAAAATGGAAATATTGAGGTGCTCCATGAAGATGGAAACTCTAAAATAGTGGATGCAAAGGGCAATATAATCGGAAATCAAAATGGAAAACAATTACGTTATGACATTAATACCAAAATGGAAAAGTTGGTATACAATACTTTAACTGTGCCCCATGGAAAACATTTTAAAGTTCAATTGTCCGATGGGACAAATGTGCATTTAAATGCAGGGACATCTTTAAGATATCCTGTGAAATTTCTGCAGAATAATAATAGGGAAGTATTTATAAGTGGGGAAGCATTTTTTGAGGTATATCCTGATAAGGAACATCCATTCATTGTTAATGCCGATAGTTTAAATATTGAAGTATTGGGGACCGAGTTCAATGTATCTGCCTATCCTGAAGATTTGACTACGGATGTTGTTTTGGTCGAAGGGTCAGTGGGCATGTATATGAATAATAAATCTTTAAAGGAAGGTTTGTTGATAAAACCAGGCACAAAAGGTTCGCTTAATAGAAATTTGGAAACCTTAACGTCCAAATTAGTGGATACTTCTATATATACCATGTGGATGGATGGTGATTTGGTATTCAGAAATATGCCATTCAAAAATATTACCCGGAAACTAGAGCGAAACTTTAATATAACTATAATAATTAAAAATTATCAACTTAACGACGAAGTATTTAACGCCACTTTTAAAAATGGAGCAACCATTCAAAGTATTTTAAAATCCTTCAAGAACAGCTTTGGTATAGACTATACCATAAAGGATGGTACAGTATACATTAATTAACCTTTAAAACGACCTATATGCAATAAAATCAATTTAAAATTTTGCGAAGAGAATATCACTCAATTGTTCTTTTAAGAATAAAAAACCGGAAGATGCTCCAACATCTCCCGGAAGTTATAAGTGATCAACCAACTAGATTAGTCATTCACTATTTTAACACATTAAAAATATGAAAAAACTTCATGATGGGAAAGGTAGTTACCTGCCTTTTGTCAAAATTGATTTAAAAATGAAATTAACTTTCCTCCTAACATTTGTATCCTTTATAGGCATGTTTGCAAATTCGGGATATTCCCAATCACTCTCTTTGGAGGTCGAGAACATGACCATAGATAATGTAATCAATAAAATTGAGCTAACTTCAAATTATACATTTGTTTATAATACAAAATTTGTTGATTTACAACGTAGAGTATCCTTAAAAATAAAAGATGCTTCCATTTACGAGGTACTTGATCAAATGTTCAATGGTGCAAAACCTAAAACATCATTTCAGGTAATTGATACCGAAGTCTTTTTGAATGAAGAGAACGCTATAGGAGTAAATTCCAAAACAACCGATAACACCAAGAAACAGGTTATTCAAGTTACCGGTTCCATAAAGGATGCAAACAATCAACCCTTACCAGGGGCCAATATTGTTGAAAAAGGAACAACTAATGGAGTAACGGCAGATTTTGATGGGAATTTTACCATCGACCTTAGAGATGGAAACGCCACTTTGGTAATCTCCTACATAGGTTTTTCGCCTAAAGAAGTTGAAGTTAAGGGCCAAACAATTATAAATATTGTACTTCAAGAAAATACTGCAGATTTGGACGAAGTCGTGGTCGTTGGTTATGGCACCCAGAGAAAATCGCGCGTGGTAAGTGCCGTAGATCAAATAGGAGAAAATGCCTTTGAGGGCCGTTCTTCGGTAAATACCACCCAAGCTCTTCAAGGGCAATCACCTAGTTTAACTATACAACAGCGCAACTCTGAACCTGGTGCTGCCTTGAACATGAACATACGTGGTATAAGCACCCTGGGAAACAACAGCCCATTAATTGTTATAGACGGTATTGTAGGGGGTGATATAAACACTTTGAACCCTACCGATATCGAAAGCGTGTCCGTATTGAAAGATGCAGGAAGTGCCGCCATCTATGGATCCAGAGCCAGTAACGGCGTAATATTGATTACAACAAAAAAAGGGAGAAAAAATAGTGCCATAACCCTGCAATACAACGGCTTGGTAGGATACAACTCCCCAAATTTCTTCACCCAACCCGTAGCAGGGTATGAAAATGCAATTCTAAGAAATGAGGCGGCGTTCAATTCGGATGCTACCTCGGCCATATTTACCTCGGAACAAATTCAACAATTCAGAAAAAATGGAGACGAAGAATGGTTTGCCGAAGAAATAGTTAAAGACGCCCTCCAACAAAACCACAATCTTTCAGTCTCCGGTGGAAATGAAAACTCTACCTATATGGTTTCGATCGGATATGTAAACCAATCAAGTAATTTCGTAGGGCCGCCAAAGGGTATGGAACGGTACAACTACAGGATTAACCTTACCAACGAATACGGGCGGTTCAAATTTATTTCGAACCTAGCCTACTCCAAACAAAAGATCAGTGATCATTCATCGAGCACCAGCACCTTAATGGTGGATGCCTTTCGAGTTCCTTTATACTACAAACAAGTGGACGAGAATGGCCAGTATTTGACCAATGACGTGCTTCAAGAGTTTAATTCTCTAGGGATCTTAGACGCCGGCGGATTTAGAAAATATGACAACGACGATGTCTTTGGCAACCTTTCCGCCGAGTACAAACTAACAGACGATTTTATCGTCAGGGGAGTATTCGGGGGGCGTTTGAATTCCAATACACTCTTTGCCAGAACAAAACGCGTAGATTTTTCCCCAAAAGGAGTCTATGGGGCCAATAGAAATACCAACGATGAACAAAGAAAAAGTTTGGACCTAAATACTCAGTTAATGCTGGAATATTCCAAGACCGTTAACGATCGACATTATCTGGATTTCTTGGCCGGTGTTTCCAACGAGAACCATCAGGATAGGGGAATTGGCCTGTTTAAACGTTTTACCGACCCGGATTTGGGAACGCCTATTACGGATACAGAGATCGATGACAATTCCTATAACTCCAACCAAAGTTCTTCTAAAAATAGTTTAAACTCCGTCTTTGGAAGGGCTTCCTACAATTTTGACGAAAAGTACTTTTTAGAGGCCAGCCTTAGGTATGACGGCTCGTCGAAATTTAAAAAAGGCCTGCGATGGGGGTTCTTTCCTTCCGTTTCCCTAGGGTATAGGGTTTCTGACGAACAATTCATGCAGAATTTCAAAGAGAACATGGGGAGCCTAAAACTAAGGGCCTCCTACGGAATTCTTGGAAACCAAAACGTAGGTAATTATCAATATCAGACTACCTATTTTACTTTTCAGAACGCCTACGGATTTAACAATTCTGGAGTTAGTGGTACTGGATACAATTTTGCTAATCCCGATATACAATGGGAAAGGGCCGCTACTTTAAACATAGGCGCCGATATGGATTTATTCGAAAATAAATTGACCCTCTCCTTGGATTATTTTGACAAGGTTACTTCCGATATTTTGGTTCCCCCTGCCGTACCAGGTGTATATGGCACCAATCTGCCCGATTTTAATGCCGGAAAAGTGGGCAACCGAGGATGGGAAATAAGTGCCACCTACAAACATTATGGTGAACAATTTAAACACCGCATAAATGTCTCCCTAGGCGATACCCAAAACAAGGTACTGGATTTTCAGGGGGAAGAAAGGCTTAATGGCGTGGAAGAGCTGCAACTGCTATTGCGCGAAGGACAACCTTACAACTCGTACGTAGGATTAAAAAGAGATGGTATTTTTCAAAGCATGGAAGAGATTGAAGGCGCCGCCGTTCCTGAAGGGCTTTCGGTTGTGCCAGGAGACAATCGTTATGTAGACCTCAACCAGGATGGCGTAATTAACGATGACGACAAGTTCATATTTGGTAATCCTTTTCCCCGTTACACCTATGGGTTAACCTACAATTTAAGCGTAAACAATATAGATTTTAGTCTATTCCTCCAAGGAGTGGGAAAAAGGACCATGATGGTACGTGGAGAATTGGTAGAACCCTTCCACTTTAATTACGGGGCAACAATGTACGTCCACCAATTGGATTATTGGACTCCACAAAATACCGATGCAAAATATCCGCGTTTGGCGAATGCAGGATCCCAATCCAATACCAATAATTTTAGAAGGGGATCAGATATGTATCTGTACGACGGGGCCTACCTAAGGTTAAAAAACGTTCAGATCGGATACTCCTTGCCTCAAAAGGTTGCGGAGAATTTAGGGATGAAGGGATATCGATTTTATGTGTCCGGGCAAAATTTACTAACGCTTTCCAATATCAAATTCGTAGATCCCGAACTTTCGGAGTTCAATAGCAACCTGGGGCCATCCGGAGCCAATAGTGGAAGGGCCTATCCTACCCTAGCCTACTACGGACTAGGTATAGACATCACTTTTTAATTTTATAGAAATGAGAAATAAATATATACATATATTCAGCAGGTTTTTTGGCCTTATCATATTGCTCGTAAGTTGCGAAGAATTGGAATTGGCCCCTGAAAACCAATTTACCGACCTCAACTACTGGACCAGTTCCAGTAAAGCGCAGACCGTTTTGAATACGGCATACTCTCAAATGCATAATAGCACTTATTTCTTTTATAACGAGGGCATTTCAGACAACGCCTATAACGGACGTGGGGATACCGCTGGGGCCGCTTCCTTGGCAGCAGGTATTTATGACCCTTCATTAACCAGGCTGCAAGAAGAATGGGACGATAGATATGCCGGCATCAAGTCTTGTAATCTCCTACTCGAAAACATTGATCGTGTAGAAGATATGGATGATGCCAAACGAAATAGGATGAAAGCGGAAGCCCGATTTATAAGGGCCTTTCAGCATTTTCAATTAATGACATGGTTCGGAGATATTCCCTTGGTATCGGTAGACCTATCCCTTGAAGAAGCACAGACCTTGAGGCGAACTCCCCGTGCAGAAGTGCTGAAGTTTGTGTTGGACGAACTGGAAGAAATAGTGGCCATCCTTCCCACCAAAGCGGAGTATAGCGTGCAAGAGAGAGGAAAAATAACCAATGGTGCAGCCATCGCATTAAAGGCAAGAGCCCATTTATTCGAAGGCCACTGGCAAGAGGTTGTATCTGCCTGCGAAAGTTTAATAAATACCGATGCCAATGGAGCATATGCCCTTTACCCTTCTTATGAAGGACTGTTCCTTCCCGAGAACGAATACAATTCAGAAGATATCCTAAGTCTACAATATGTCCCCGAATTTAGAATGTGGGGCGACTTTTTTGATATGGCCCCTTTATCTGCGGGCGCAAGATTGAACGCCTTGGCACCTACCCAGGAACTGGTAGACAGCTATATAATGTTGAATGGAAAAGCAATCAACGAAACTGGTTCTACCTATAATGAAGTTGAGCCATATTTCAATAGGGACCCAAGATTAACAAGCACTATTGTGTACCATGGATATGATTGGAAGGAAGCTGGAGGGAGTTCACGTACCATATATATTGAACCCGGATCTTCGCCAGACAATCCCGTGGACGAGTATGCCCCAGGATCTTCCTCTACCCCTACTGGGTATTACACTCGTAAATATTTTGACCCTACACATAGGACCGCCTTGGCTTCGGGACTTAACTTAATACTTTTTCGTTATGCCGATATTCTCTTGATGTATGCAGAGGCAAAAAACGAACTTGGTGAAATGGATGCCACTATTTGGGATAAGACCATAAAAGCCTTAAGGCAACGAGCTGGATTTACAGATGCCCCTGCGCTTAATTTTAATGGTTCTTTGAACCAAGTAAGCTTAAGACAGATCATACGAAATGAACGTCGGGTAGAGTTGGCTATGGAAGGCCTTCGGATTTTTGATATCCGCCGATGGCACATAGCGGAAGATGTACTTAACGGATGGGCACATGGGGCAAAATTTGCACCAGCCTCTCCCGATGGGGGATATATCAGGGCCAACTTTAGAACATTTGATCCGAACAAACATTACTTGTGGCCTATACCTAGGGACGAGCGTCTCATTAACTCCAACCTTTCCCAAAATCCAGGATGGTAATCCTAAATAGAAAAAAATCGAATCAAAAAAATATCATAATTATGAAAACAATATATACTAAACTATTGGCAATGTTCATCTTATTATTTCTTGTGGGTTGTGACAAGGATGATGATACAATAAAAAACACCAACATCTCCCAAGTTGAGGCTCTCTACGCTCCGGAAAACAACAAATTTCTTAATCTTGGAGCCCAAAGTTCCGCCCTTTTTGAGTGGCAGTCGGCAAAAGCGGAGGACAATGGAGTAGTGCTCTACGATGTAGCCTTTGATGTAGAAGGGGGAGATTTTTCTAAGCCTATTTATGTATTGCCTTCAGATGGCAAGGGATTTCAAAGAACATTGACCATGTCCTTTACAGCCCTGAACAAAATAGCCGAAATGGCCGGTATCCCATCCAAAAGTTCAGGGAAACTTCAATGGACAGTTTGGTCCTCCAAAGGCCTTGATATTAAAAAATCATCTGTTATCAATACCTTAGTAGTGGAACGACCAGGAGGATTTCCGACTCCTGATGAACTTTTCCTAACAGGAACGGCTACAGAAGGCGGTAATGACTTGTCCAATGCCATTCCATTAAAGAAGACTGGGCCCACCACCTATGAACTTTATACATCCCTAAAACCAGGAGAATATCAGTTTATATCCAGTAAAACAGGAAATGGGGAAACTTTCTTTATTAACAGTTCCAATTTGGAATCGGGAGGGTCTACCACCTACACCGATGATGAAAAAGTATACCGTATTAGAATTGATTTTAGCGATGGTTCCACCACTACCTCAGAAATAGTAAAAATAGAACTTTGGTTTCCCCCATTAGGATCTTACCTATTCAATTTGCCATATATAGGTAACGGTACCTGGCGAGCTGCAAATAAACTTATTGAATTTAAAGAGGAATCTTGGGGAAGGGACGAGAGGTATAAATTCAAGTTTACCGTCCGCAATAGCACTGGTGAAACGGACGAATGGTACGGAAGCATCAACGGTGACAACCAAAGACCCAATGACAATACTGCAGAAGCCTATTGGTATATGGTCCCCGTTACCGATGACTACTGGTCCAACTCCTTCAAGTTTAATGGAGGTGTGGACAATCAAAACGCGGATATAGATATCATATTCAATGCCGCGGTACCAGAGTACACACATAAGGTAACTGTATTATAAAGATATACAAATGCCCTTGGGACTCCCCAAGGGCTTAAATCAGAACAAAATGAAGAAACATATTAATATGCTTCCATTTATCGGGAGCTGTTTTACAATACTCGTGTTGGCGGGAGCCTGTACCAATGATGAAGCTGTTCCACTTCGGGAGCCAATTGCTGGGGAGGGCGAAAAATTTACATTTACTTGGGAAGAAACCGCAGATTCCATTCAGAATAAGGTTTATAGTACTTATTTGGGTTCGGAGGGCACCTTTAATGAAAATAACACTGGAAGCTCCAATTTTCATTACTGGCCCAACGCCCATGCGTTGCACTATTTGGTGGATGGATACAGCAGAACTGGTACAGATTCCTACATCTCCAAAATGAAGGCATTGGTACGAGGAATCAAAAACAAAAATGGAGGAACCTACTCTAACGTGTTCAATGACGATATGCTATGGTTAGGCAATGCTACCGTTCGCGCTTTCGAGGCCACCAATGACCAAGAGTACAAGGAGGTAGCAGAATTTTTATGGAAAGACGTTATTGCAAGTCATAGCGATGTCTTTGGTGGTGGTATTACTTGGAAAAAGGATACTCCCAAACAAAAAAATGCCGTATCAAACGGACCGGCCATAATATTGGCGATGCGTTTATACGCCTTAGATGGAGATTCTGACTATCTGGATTGGGCCAAACAACTTTACCAATGGCAAAAAAACACCCTAGTAGACCCAGTAAGTGGCCTGGTTTGGGATAATATATCAGAAGAAAATGGCGAGGTAACCATTAATAAGGAATGGATATTTACCTACAATATAGGCACTTGGATCGGTTCGGGCATACGATTGTTCCAAGCTACAGGAGATCAAGTATATTTGGATGATGCCCTTAAGTCCGCAAGGTCCATGATAAAAAGCCCGAAACTAACAACCGAAGGCCTTATGCGGGACGAAGGCCAGGGAGACGGGGGATTATTTAAAGGAATATTGGTACGCTATTTTACCGAATTAATCCAATTATCAGACCTTAATTCCGCTGACCGCAAGACCTTTGTAGATTTCTTAAGATACAATGCTGCAACCTTGTACAGTAAAGGTATTAAAAGGCCGCAAATGCTCACGGGTCCCAACTGGGGTAAAATGCCAGATGGCAATGTTGATTTAACCACGCAATTAAGTGGTGCCATGCTTATAGAAGCCGCAGCAATATTAAAAAGCAATAAAATATTCGAATAAATATTGGTTGAGTTAGTTAGTTTTTTAGGAAAGCCCCCTTCCTAGGGCTTTCTTAAATTTAATGATCCTCCAAATATGAATAATGGCACCTAGGGTTTTATAATTTAAAGGGACCCCCCCGGTAAAATATAAACGAAAGACACAAAATACACCGTTAAATTCTTCGAGGTAGCCATTTTAATGAAATTCAATACTAATGAAAAATAAATTACAACATCTAATTTTGGCCCTGCTCGCAATACCATTTTTGGTATCCTGTAATGATTACAATAAAATCGAAAACACTGATAAAAACGAATCTTTTGTCAATAATCCGGTAGATTATGTAAATCCTTTTTTGGGCACCGCCCCGCTTACAGATCCCAATTTCATAGGATATACCCCCCCTAAAGATTGGCGTGTTTGGGCTGGATTAACCTTTCCTGGATCCTCCTTGCCCAATGCTATGGTACAGGCAAGTCCAATTACCGAATACGGTTCCGGCGCCGGGTATGAGTATGAAGACACAGAAATATTGGGGTTTACGCATACCAATAAGGGGCATTGGAACCTGTGCAATATTCCCATTTTACCCCTGAACCAAAATGCGCTGCCGCCATTTAAATCTTCCTTTGACCATAGGAACGAAAAAGCATCACCTGCTTATTACGAGGTTTTTTTAACCGACTATGATATTCAGGTAAAACTAACCACTACATTACGTGCAGCCATTCATGAGTACCAGTTTCAAGATAACGTACAAAGAAAAATCCTCTTGGATTTGGGAAGGGCGAACAATAAGGTTGCATCGTGGAAAATTGAAAGAATAGCGAACAACATACTAGCTGGTGTACAAGATATGGGACGCGATAAGGTTTATTTTTTCGCAAGGCTGAACCAGGACATTACTTCTCTGGAAATTAATAACGAAAAACAACCTGAGGGATATGCTATTGCAACCCTAGCCGATGGCTATGGCCCAATAATTTTAAAAATAGGACTCTCCTATGTGAGTATAGACAATGCTAGGGAGAATTTACAAAAGGAGGTCGGCGAAAAATCTTTTGGGGATATCCTTGAAGAAGGCCGGGAAACCTGGAATAAGTTCCTATCTCAAATTCAAGTGAAGGGTGGAACACAAAAAGAAAAGGAACTCTTTTATTCTTCGCTTTACCGCTCCTTTTTATGGCCTGCACTGCGCAGTGATACCAACGGAGAATTTGCGGATGCCAAAGGAGCTATCCGTCAGGAAAATTTTAACTATTATACCATTCCTTCATTATGGGATACCTATCGCAATAAATTGGTTCTGCTGGGAATGCTAAGTCCCGAAGTTACCACGGACGTAATTAAATCCTTAATGGATATAGGGGACCTAACAGGTTTTGTTCCAACCTTTTTTCACGGCGATCATGCAAACCCATTTATTGTAGGATCTTATTTCAGGGGGATTCAAAATTTCGATATCGAAAAAGCCTATCAATTGTTGCTCAACAATGCTTACAAGGAAGATGAAAAGAACCAAGCCGGGAGGACCTACCTATCAGAATATCTCAAAAAAGGATATATTTCCGATCCTGACATTCAAAATCCCCATGTAGAAACAAAGGGAAGGGCAGGTGTTTCCAAGACCTTGGAATATGCCTATGACGATTATGCCCTATCTTTATTAGCTAGGGAACTAAAAGACGAAGAACGTTTTAAAGACTTATCAAAAAGAGCAAAAAACTATAAAAACGTATTTGACACTAAAACACATTTTATGCGTGGCAGGCTAGAGAATGGGGATTGGATAAAGCCTTTTAATCCGCAATATCCCTATTATGAATACATGTACAGAGAAGCCAACGCGTGGCAGGTTTCCTTTTTTGCGCCCCATGATATGGCGGGACTTATAGACCTGTATGGAGGTAAGGATAAGTTCGAGGAAAAACTGGATTCCCTTTTTACCCTTCCTTGGAATCCAAATTATATTGCCAGAAATGTTTCCAGCTTTATAGGCCAATATTGCCAGGGCAACCAACCCGACCATGAAGCTCCGTTTTCTTATTATTTTATAGACAAACCTGAAAAATCGCAGAAAATATTGGACATCATTCTAAAGAATTATTATGGCGTTGGCGAGGAAGGAATTGCACTTTCGGGAATGGACGATGCCGGAGAAATGTCAGCATGGTACGTATTTGTTGCTTCTGGCCTTTACCCCCTTTCGCCGGCTGATACAGACTTTTTGGTGACAATACCTGTTTTTGACGAAATTAAATGGGAATTAAATAAAGGCAATAAAGTTTTAATAAAAAATGATGGGAATTCGAGACAATTGAATTCCATAAGGATAAATGGGGAAAAGTTGAACAACTATTTTCTATCACATGATATCTTCAAACAAGGGGGGAACGTTGACATTGAGACCAAAAGATAATCTTTAAGCTTAAAGACATTGCTATTGGGTGATTTGATTTATTTTCAAAACAATCCTACTAGTCTAAATTAAAAATGAAAATCCGCAAATATATGTTTTGCTGAAGTATACAAATAAATGCAGTTTAAAATTTGGTCAGGCCAAGATTCATTATCATATATACATAATAGGATATGCTGAACAAATGTAATTACTAATGATTACATTTTTAACCATTCCCAAATCTAAACACCATATTTTACGCATAGATTTAGATAAGTTTTTATAGGATACGGGAGGATAAGCGCAAAGCCAAAATAGATTAGGGTCCCAGGAGTCTTCCTTTTTGGTTAAAGGCGTCTTAGCCTCCTACATTTATAAAAATGCTGATAAAATACGGGTGTATTAATTATACATTTCATGCTATAGGGAATAGGGTATCTATCTCCCAATAAAATATCATTAAAAGAGGAAATACAGATCTTTACCAATTAATTTATAGTTCCATAGTCCATTCCGATTTCAATGTAATAATTTCGATAATGTAACTTTTCCAAGATTTAATTTAAGCTAGCTTTAAGAATACAAGTGTTAATTAGAATTCTAATATCATCATACCTCTTACCGAAGTGCTCATTTATTTAATCACATATCTATAACAGCCATTACAGGAATGAGATAATAATTATGTCATCGATTTGTACCTCGATAAAAGTCATTGAATTATACCTTAGCTTTTAAAAATTGTGCCTAGTTTTCAAATCTTACTTCCTATTCCTATAAAGACAGTAGATAATACAATTATCAATAAACCGACCCATAGGGTGCCAATTGTTCTAGTAGAAACACCTTTCCACTCTCCAAAAGAAAGCCCCCATAAGGTACTAAATAGCAGAATAAAGGCTATGTGAATGGTCCAGCTTGCAAATTCAAATTCCTTGCTGAGAAAGGTTGTTCCCATTCCATAAAAGAAAAACTGAAAATACCAGGTTATTCCTCCTGTAATTGCCAATAGGTAATTTCTAGTCTTATTTTTAAGGTTTTTGTTAGTAAAATCCCCAAATGACCTGTTTTTAATGCTCAGCGCAATCGTCCAGACAAAGTTTGTAACGAACCCTCCCCAGAGAATCCAGACCAAAGACGCACTATTTTGATATATATCCTTGGTTCCTAAATTTAACGCCACGTCGGCAATTGGCTTTCCTGCCTGAAGTCCAAAAGCAAAACATGCACTCAATACCCCTGAAATAATTGCAATTATAGCCCCTTTTTTAAGGTTAAACTCTGCGATGGTTTCTTTTTTTTGGTCTACACTAAGTTCATTTTCCTTAAAGACGCCTGCCATACCTGTTACCGCAATCCCCAGGATACAGATTGCTATGCCAATTAAGGTTAGGATTCCTCCTTTCGTTTGCATAAGTTCATGAAAGCGGCCATCGTAAATGGGTGGAATCAATGTTCCGAAAACGGCCGTGAAGCCAAGTGCGACTGCCATGCCCAAGGACATTCCCAAATACCTCATAGACAAACCAAATGTAAGGCCCCCCACTCCCCAAAGTAGTCCAAATAAAATAGTGTACAATTTAGCATTAAACGGTGCCACATGGAATACCTCCATAAGGCTGGGCGTAGTCAAGTAGGCCATGAGAAGAGGGGACAATATCCAAGCGGCTGCACCTAAAACAAGCCATGAGGATTCCCAGCTCCACTTTTTAATAAGTTTAAAGGGCAAATAAAAACTACCAGCGGCGAACCCACCAATGGCATGAAATATTAATCCTAAAAACGTACCCATGCTTATATTTTTAATTTTTGGTTTACAAATGTATTTCTTGAAAATACTAAAACATCTAATTTATTTATCCAAAATCTTTCTAAGGAAAGCATTTAAGCAGCTTCAAAATTATGCTTTAACACAATTTTCGCCTTTTCCAATTCTTCATAGTTAAATGAATCAGCTTCTGAAGCCAAGACCGCTTGTTCCAATTCCCATACATTCTTGGCTCCTGATAATACTGTGGAAATCCCTTTCTGGTCAAGCACCCAACGTAATGCTGCTTGGGGTAGATTATTGATATCCTTCCGTTTTAAAAAGCCAAATGCTTTTGCTTGATGTATTCTAGAAAGCAATTCTTCTCTGGTATATCTGGAATTCAAAGTGCCTTTGGGAAATTTAGTTGTTTCGGTGAAAGAACCGGATAAAAATCCATTGGCAAGACATTCCCTGGCAAAAACCCCTATTTCCAATGACTGCAAATCGGCTATCAACTTTTCGGATTCCCTGTTCATTAAACTCAATACAACCTGTATTACATCAATCTTATTTTCACGGGCCCATTGTTTGGCCAAATTTTCAGTTTGGGATAATTGGGAAATAGAATGACCAATAAAACGTACTTTACCTTTCCTTTTTACCTGCTCTATACCCTCCCATACATCTTCATGTATCTCATTAGGGGAAAATGGTGAATGAAAGAAGAGCACATCTATATAATCTGTTTGCAAACGTTTTAAACTTTCATCTACAGAAGCTATAATTCTGGACTTATAAAATTGTGGATCCCCATTTTCTATTGTTGGGTTTCTACCAAACTTTGAAGAGACAATTACGCTTTGTCTTTTCCCTTTTAAGGCTTTTCCCAAAACTATTTCCGCTACGCCATCCTGCTGGTGCGTACCATACTGTGGTGCCGTATCAAAAAGATTGACACCCATATCCAGTCCTGCATGTATGGTGTTTATCGCATCAGTTTCGATAACGCCGCCATATACATTATTACCAAAGGCCCAAGTACCCAAACTAATTTCACTTATCTCCAGTCCCGTCCTTCCCAAAGTCCTAAACTTCATAATTAACTATATTTCACCATTAATAATCTTAGTTGTGCACTAGCCTTATTGATAAAGGCATTTGCTATTCTTTCTCCGTGCAATGCGGAAGCAAGTTTAGGGTCTTCCCCAGAGACTGCATCCATTTCTAAGGTAATTGCCCTCTCCCTGGGCAGTGCCGCCAAATCTACCGTTTCACTGGCATAATACAACTGTAGAGATGTCTCGCCGAGACCCGAATGATTTGCTTTAAGAAGTTCATCTGGTAGGATTTCAAACTCTGCAAGGGCCCAACAATATTTATCGCTTTGCTTTTCATTAAATTCTTGAGCTACAGTCTTTAAAATTTGGAGATGCGGCTCCCCAGCATGCCCCGATAGCAAAACAATGAGCTTAAAATCCTGTTCGGCAAGTTGATCTAAATATTCCTGACAGATCATACGTACCAATTTTTCAGAAAACTCTATGGAATGTTTTTTAAAACTAACACCTGGAAATGATTTGATAAGGTTAGCTGATAAGTCGACCACCGGCATAACCAAGCCCCCTGTTTTTTTTGCAAGGTCCATACAAAGGTGTTGCGATTTAATACTGTCCAATCCAATAGGGTTATGGTTGCCATGATATTCAAGAGCACCCCACGGCAAAAATGCGATCGGGGCCTCCATTAAAATATTATCAATTTGCATTGGGCGTAGTTCATTATATAGGCCCCACTTGGGTACTACAGTCATAAATCCCATTTTTTATGGTATACCAAAGGATTTTGCGCTTCAGAATTTAGGACATCCCCTATTTTAAGGCTTTCAAAATAATTATCGGGAAGCACATTTTGTTTGCCATTGAACAAGGAGCCGTCTGGCATAAATGCGCACGTCATTGCCTTTCTTGAAAACGGGGTCATATTCACTCCCGCTCCGTGTATAGTAAGTCCATTATGAACGGTGCAACTCCCTGCCTTTAATATTGCCGGTACGGCCTCCAAGGATCTCAATTTAGGATATGTCTTAAATACATCATCCATATTGACCCCTATACCCGGTTCACTAAAATCAGTTTCCTGGTTTGATCCTGGCAAAAAATACATACATCCATTCTGAAGGGTTACATCTTCCAAAGCTACCCATATACTCAGCGCTTCCCTGTGATCAAAGGACCAAAATGGTGTGTCCAAATGCCAAGCGGTGGGATTACCCCATGGTTGTTTTACCAAGGATTGGTCATGCCATATACGCATGCCATCCACTTGGGCCAATTTAGTTACCATTTCCCCAATCCTTTTATCCAATATTAGGTCTTTAACCGCTTTGTCTGTCATCCATAGATTGATAATTTGATCGAAAACCTTGCCGAAATATTCAGCATTTTCGTTTATACCATCAGATTCTCCGGTTTTTATTTCGGAATGTGGGAATTTCTTTCCTTTCCTGTCCTTAACTGCACTATCAATGGTCGCTTTCCAATTTGCCGTTTCAACAGGTGTTAAAAAATCATTTACGATCAAAAAACCGTTGGTACGATAGGTTGCAATCTGTTCATTGGTTAATTTGTAATTCATTATACAAGTATTTTATACATTTTTAGGATTCATACAGGACCTTATAGGAGCATATCAAGTCATAAGCCTAAATAAAGCCTTGAAACTGTTGAATTCAAAAATATTATGGAGTATGCTATAAACCCTTAAACAAATACTAGAATTATTTGTACTTTTTGACAAATATTAAGTAATTAATTACTTTTGACGAGATAGAATTGATAAATTGTCATCTAAGAGGATATTTCATTTCGAAATTCGCATTTTCCTCCAATAGTGATTATAATATACAGCTAGCTATGCTTAATAACTTTTTCAAATATTTAAATATTACCTCTTTTGAGCACCGATGGGGGAATTATGTTACCACTGTCGGATACTCAAAGGTTAATCCTAATGACCAATACCCCAATGAACAACACCCTAAGAGTCATGATTTAACCTGGAACAGAGGGCGCATCCTAAATGACTACTACATTGTTTATATCTCCCGAGGAAAAGGAATTTATAAATCCGGGCTAACAGAGCCTACCAAAGTCGTTGCGGGGAATTGTTTTTTTTTATTTCCAGGGGTAAGACACGGATACAAACCTGATCCGAAATTGGGCTGGGAAGAATTTTGGGTAGGTTTTAACGGCATACAGATACAACATTTGATGAATGAAGGAATTTTCAATACCTCCAAACCTATTATAGATTTGGGATATGATACCGAAATTCTAACGCTTTTCAATAAACTTATAGAAACGGTAGGGGCATCACTTGCAGGTTATCCCCAACAAATATCAGGGATTACCATGCAAATACTGGGGCTGATCAATACTAAGGCCAAATACAATATTCAAACCAATAACCCCGATGAAAAGTTAATTGCAAAAGCTAAATATATAATGCAGGAGTCATTTGAAAATAATATTAATATGGAAGTGCTTTCGGAAGAATTGCCGCTAGGATATTCGTCGTTCCGTAAAAAGTTTAAGCAAATAACTGGGCTGTCCCCCAACCAATACTTAATAAACTTGAGGTTGGAAAGGGCCAAATACCTATTGGTGATGACCAATTTAAATGTTAGTGAAATTAGTCATCAAATCGGTTTCGATAACATCTTCTACTTTTCCAAACTATTTAAAAAAAAATATGATATCTCACCCAAAAATTATAGACTAATGCATATTGGCTAGTTAAAATTTTCAATGTTGACCAATAGAATCTAGATTTAAACTAACATAGTGGAAAAGTTCCCGCATTTGAATTTTATAACGCTTTTATCCTATGTGGACAAAATTGGAATTTGGTTTTTTACCAAAGCACCCAACCCAATCATAAAGGAGTAAATAAGGGGTACTATTTATATTTTCCAATTACACAATTCTTACCTCAGAACGACATCTAAATTTGAGTTTCAACAACCTTTGATATCCATGTAATATGTAATTTCCAAGGATTTTTATGTCCAAAATTTATAATTATCGAATTATTCTACATAGGAAGTTCTCAATTTTAATATCCAAACGAAAACCCCTTTAAAAATATTAATTAGTTAAATAATCTAATTGTTAATTATGTATTTGACAATATTTGCCAAAAAGTACAAAGAATAGTCGATTTTGTAAAAGTATAATTCCCTGACTTCAATATAATTTTACCGTAATAAATATTCAGCTGATACCTAAAACGGTGACATCTGATTGATCGAAATTATATTTTTAGTTTAACCAATAAACCACATAATGAAAAAAAGAAAAATCTTAAAGTTTTGTAATTTATTTTTGATGTTGTTTCTGTACCTGCCTTTTTATGCACAGGAAGAAGTAAAAGTTACTGGTAACATTACAGCTCTGGAGGACGGAGAACCCCTACCCGGCGTAACGGTAGTTGTTAAAGGAACTTCGAACGGGACCACTACCGATTTTGATGGAAATTATTCAATTATTACCGAACCAAATGCTATCCTCGTATTCACTTTTTTAGGATTTGAAAGAAAGGAAGAAATTGTAGGCGGACGATTCCTAATAAATGTTGCTATGAACGAAGATGTTTCCCAATTAAGTGAGGTGGTAGTAGTTGGATATGGGACACAAAATAAACGGGACGTAACAGGTGCTATGGCCCAAATAGATGCCGAAAAATTATCAGAGATACCCGTACCAAGTGTAGCACAACAACTACAAGGAAGATTGGCTGGAGTACAAATAAATGAGAATTCCGGTGAGCCAGGGGGTGCTATGACATTTCGTATTAGGGGAGCTGCATCAATCAATGCTGGGAATTCACCATTAATTGTTATTGATGGATTTCCAACAACAAGTGGCTTAGAGGCTTTAAGTCCCAATGAAATAGAATCCATTTCGGTATTAAAGGACGCCTCAGCTTCTTCATTATATGGATCTAGAGCGGCTAATGGCGTTATCTTGATAACAACAAAACAAGCAAAGCAAGGGCAAAAATCCATTGAATTTAGTTCATATGTGGGTGTTCAGACAGTATCTGAAAAAGGGAGGCCGGATTTAATGAATGCACGAGAATTTGCACAGTTTAAAAAGGAGTATTACGAAGATGCTGCACTATATGAAGGGTATACGGGTGGTGTCCCTGAAGAATATGCCAATCCCGAGCAATATGGCCCCAATGACGGTACAGACTGGTTTGATGTACTTCTTAGAGATGCAATGACCCAGAATTATAACCTGACCATGTATACTGGAGCAAAAGATTTAAAATCTGTAATAAATCTCGGTTATAATAATGAAGAGGGAGTGATATTAAATTCGTATTCGAACCGATATACAGCGAGAGCCAACAATATATATGATGCTTCGGACAAATTGAAGATTGGGGTCAACTTATCTGTATCACATATTCGAAATCAGGTAATCCCAGGTATTGGAAACGGACGGAATATACTTGCGAATGCCTTCAATATGGATCCCACGATTGAATATAAGAATGAAGATGGTACTTATCCAATTGCCTTTTCCAGGCCTGGGATGTTTCCCAATCCAAACTACTATCTTGTAGTAACACAGAGGAAAAATCCTAGAAAGGAAACTACAGTTCTGGCCAATTTGTTTGGTGAATACGAGGTTATAGACGGCCTCAAATATAAACTAAGTATCAATGCCAATACCCGAAATGGAATAAGTAGGTCGTTTACCCCATCAACAGCTCGTGGAGGTTTAGGTAGCGCCCCTCCGCAACCAGCTATAGGAAGTTATGGAACCGATAACTTCCAAAATTGGTTGGTTGAAAATACGTTGAATTACCAAAAAACCATAAATAAAAAGCACAATCTTGAGGCTTTGGCCGGATACACAGCACAAAATTTTTATTTTGAAAACAGCTCCATCAATGCCTCAGAATTCCCTGATGATAATATAGAATGGATAAATGTAGCCACTACAAGAATTGGAAATGCCGGTACAAGTGAGTCATCATTATTGTCTTATTTGGGGCGTCTTAATTATAATTATGATAGCAAGTACTTAATTTCCTTAGCTTTTAGAAGGGATGGGTCATCAAGATTTGGGTCTAACACCAAATGGGGTAACTTTCCTTCTATCTCAGCAGGTTGGGTAATCTCGGATGAAAACTTTTTAAAAGGTATTGAAGATATTCAACTTTTAAAATTAAGGGCCAGTTATGGGAAGGTAGGAAATAACAATATTGGAGATTATACCTACTTGGCTTCACTTAACAACAACAACTATGTGTTGGGCGGTCAAGTAGTTGCAGGTCGGTCTTTAAATGGTATAGGCAATTCAAATTTAACTTGGGAAACCACGACCAGTTATAACGTTGGATTGGATCTTGACCTTTTTGGTGGCCGCATTTCCTTTACTTATGACTACTATTGGAAAAAAACTGATGGACTATTATATGGCATTGATATTCCAATTCAATCTGGATTTAATAATATAACTTCCAACATTGGTGAATTCAATTTTTGGGGTCATGAGTTTTCGGCAGCTACAAGGAATTTAGTTGGGAAATTGAAATGGGATACGAATTTTAATATATCGTTCGATAGAAATAAGGTAATTAAACTTGGAACAAACGATGCTCCAATTGGTGGATACAATTTGTATTGGGACGACAACCGTACTGCTGTTGGTAACCCCATAGGGCTGTTTTATGGATATATCAATACAGGTGTATATATGACCCAAGAAGAGTTTGATACCCAGCCCCATGGTGCAACTTCAATGGTCGGAACGGCAAGGTTCCAGGATATAAGCGGTCCCGATGGTGTCCCTGATGGTATCATCGATTCCAATGACAGAACATATATAGGCGATCCAAATCCAGATTTTATTTACGGTATGACCAACAGTTTTAGTTATGGAGATTTTGATTTGAGTATTGTTACTGCTGGTACGGTAGGGAACGATATTGCAGATGACCACTATCAATCATCAGAGAATTTTGATGCGGTCTTTAACGTGCGTAAAGGATATGCAGATCGCTGGAGATCCCTTGAAAACCCTGGAAGCGGATATTATCCAAGAACAAGGGCAGGCACAACTGCTGATTATCGCAATTTCACCAATAGACAAGTTTTTAAGGGCACCTACCTTGCTGTAAAGAACATTACATTGGGATATAATATTCCATTGCCAGACAATAAGTTTATGAAAAGCGCTAGGGTGAATTTTAGTGCACAAAATCCATTTATTTTCACCAAATACCCAGGAATGAACCCAGAGGTAGGTATTGCTGGATTAAATGGCTTAAATCAAGGGCGTGATTTTACTTCTTACCCTATTTCGAAGATTTATACATTGGGTTTAAATTTTACTTTCTAAGCATACAATAGACAATAATTTAAAAAATTACGTAATGAAAAATAGAATTATCTACATATTTACAATTTTCCTAAGTCTAAGTGCCTGTAGTGATGATTTTTTGGACCTAGCGCCGGAAACATCAATAAGTTCCGCTTCGTTTTTTGAAAATGAAGATCAATTTAATCAGGCATTGATTGGCGCCTATTCCAATTTAAGGGGTGTTGCCTTTATGGGGATTTATATGGATGAAATGCGGTCAGACAACACATTTTTTACCCGTTATGCAGCAGATAGGGGCTCAGAGGCGAGTGTAGAAGCAATTGCGACATTTCAGGATGACAGCTTTACAAGTTCACAACCAAATAGTGCAGGGAATAGATATGGCAACGCGTATCAAGGAATTGCCAAAGCCAATACTATTTTAAGTCAATTGGAAGCAAATAAAATTGAAATGGATAAGGCTAGCATGGATGCGATAACAGGAGAAGCATTGTTTCTTAGGGCATTTTATTATTTTGACCTTGTAACACATTTTGGAGGTGTTCCTTTACAGCTAGAAGAGGTAACAACCGAAAAAGACGCTTTTCTTCCCAAAAATTCTGTAGAAGATGTTTATGGTCAAATTATCAACGACCTAGTAACTGCGATCCCAAAACTATCTGTACCTACAACATTTCCTCAATCTGGCAGAGCAACCAAGGGAGCGGCAAAAATGTTATTGGCTTATGCGTATATGTCAAAACCAACCAAGGATTACGCAGCGGCAGAAACCGAACTTCGTGATATTACAAAAATGAGCTATGCATTGCTAGACAATTATGGGGATGTTTTTGATCCTGCTCAAAAAAACAACCAAGAGTCCATATTTGAAGTTCAGTATAAATCTGGAAATGAAGGGCAGCACAGTGATTTTATTTGGAGATTCATCCCCAAAACAACTAATTCAGAGGTTATTCTGGGCTTACGTGGAACCAATCTTAGAGGTGGTATCACGAGCGGCGGTTGGAATGTTCCTACACAAGAATTGGTAGATTCATATGAAACAGGAGATTTAAGATTGCCGGCATCCATCGCTGTAGCAGAAGGAACACTAGACGGTGAGGCTTTTACCACAGAATCTGTCTTGAGCCCAGTAGGCTATACTCCTGCGCCAGACAAAGTAAATTATTATTTCATTAAAAAATACCTTCATCCTCCATATGCGGTGGAATGGAATACAGATGACAATTGGCCCGTATACAGATATTCTGGAGCCCTATTGTTATTGGCTGAAAGCCTAGTTCAACAAAATAGGGCTTCAGAGGCATTGCCATATATCAATGAAGTTCGGGATAGGGCGGGACTTGATGATTTAACAGCGGTTACTATTGAAGATGTGGCACTAGAAATGAGACATGAGTTGGCGTTCGAAAACCATCGCTGGTTGGATTTAATCCGATTTGGCAAAGCAATCGAAACAATGACAGCAGAGGGAGATAGGTTGAAAGCGATAAATGGTTGGCTTCTACCTACTTCGTTCAATATTACAGAAAATAGATTGATCTATGCCATCCCGGATAGAGAAATTCAAATAAATAATAATTTAACGCAAAACATAGGGTATTAAATATTTCATCAATAATTATCAGTTGTCTATTCCTTGGGCTACACATCGCTTTGTATTAAAATGTAAATCTAATTATCCAACAATTAGTAAGTACTGGCCATGCCATAATATGTACAAAAGTATCAGAAAATAACATTAAATGGTAAAACCGTTTGGGAGAATGGTGAGGTTATTGATTCTTATAAAACAATATATTTCAAAAAAAGACAATTACAGTATTTTGGATTTACGCAGTGGTAACCTGATATTTGAAGCGTTATTTTAAGTTAAAAGGAAACTACTTGTTGGTCTGCAGCCATTAATTATGCAAGACTAATTAATATCAAGATATAGAAAATAATTGGAGTTAGTTTAGTTAGTTTTTTATTTGGGCGGATTGTACAGGTCCGCCCATTTATTGGAATTTTTAAATAATAACTCAGGTTTTATCTTCGAAACATTGAAATAGGCGAATAAAAATTTGATATTTATCATTGTCAATTATTTAGTACGGCAAGCTTAATTTACAAATTAAAACTACTTAGTACATTACATATGAAAAGAAGGGATTTTGTTAAAAATAGTGTGCTCGCAAGTTCGGGAGTAATTTTCGTTAATTCTGTTATGGGATGTATGGATCCCGTTTCAAATGTTTCGAACATTGATGAAGTATATAAAGGCTTTCAAAACCCACCAAATAATGCCCATCTTTTTGTTCGTTGGTGGTGGAATGGGAACCGCCTTGCTAAAAAGGAAATTTTAAGAGAGCTCGATGTTATGAAAACGGCGGGTATCAGAGGTGTAGAAATTAATCCTATCGCATTTCCCCATGATACTGACCCCGTTGACTATAAACCGCTTACAATTTTTGATGAGGAATGGTTGAACATGTTAAAAATTGCGCTCGAGGCAGCTAAAGAACGCGGTATGGTATGCGATATGATCGTCGGTTCCGGATGGCCATTTGGTGGCGAGTTTTTAAAGAAGGAGGAACAGTCTCAAATGGTCACCATAGAGACAATTGACATGCAAGGTGGAAAAAAATATAAGTTCAAGGTTGATGAATTATTGAAAAAGGTTGATCCCGACCTTCATTCTAAAAATGAGCACGTTTATAGAGACTTTATCATGGTTAGACTCCTTCCCAAGAGTTCGTTAGAGTTTATTGAAGGGGAAGATTTGATGGCCAATATAAAGGATGGGTCCTTGGAAATAGATGTACCTGAGGGTGATTACGTACTATATTATGTAGTTAAACTTTCAGGATATATGGCAGTTATAAATGGGGCTCCGGGAGCTGCAGGTCCAGTACTCAACCATTATAGTAAAGTGGCTACAGAAGCATATTTAAATAGAATCTCTGGTTTTATTACTGGGAAAGTTGGAAACATGGGAGACTATATTCGGGCAATGTTTTGCGACAGTATGGAACTTGAAGGTGCCAACTGGAACGATGATTTACCCGATGAATTTGAAAAAAGAAGGGGATATTCATTAATACCCTATCTACCTTTTATTTTAAAAAAGGTAGGGCATATGGGTAATCCGATAGAGCACGAATATGGCACAAAGTTTCCGGAACACGTTGTAAATGTCCTAAAACGAGTGGAGCTGGACATGTACAAAACAAGAATCGAGCTTTTCAAAGAACGGTTTATCGACACCTTTAACGATTGGTGTCATAGAAATAATGTACAATCCCGAATGCAGGCTTATGGCCGCGGCATGCATCCACTTGAAGCAAGCATGGAAATTGACATCCCCGAATGTGAAACTTGGTTGTTTAAAGATATTGGTAGGGAGTATCCCAATACTGGTCTAAAGGGAAGGGGCCCACGCATGTGTAATAAATATGTGTCGTCCGGAGCGGTACTTGCGGGTAAGAAAATTGTAAGTTGTGAAGAAATAACAAATACGGAAATGGCCTTTATGGCAACTCTTGAAAATATCAAGGTCGCAGGTGACCAAAGTAATATTTCAGGAGTCAATCACTCTATTTTGCATGGATTTAATTATTCCCCACCAGAAGCAGAATTCCCTGGATGGATACGTTATGGAGCTTATTTTAATGAGCGAAACACTTGGTGGCCCTATTTTAATAAGTGGGCAAATTATAAGGCCCGTATTTCCTTTCTTCTTCAAAATGCCAATCCACAAGCAAATATTGCTGTACTTCAACCTCTTATAGATCTTTGGTTAAAAATGGGACCGCAAAGAGACCCCTTTCCTCAGAAATGGTATCCTGAATATCAGAACAATCTTTGGGAAGCAATTCATCAAAATGGAGGAGGATGTGATTATGTAAGTGAAAATATAATTAAAAAATCAACTTTTAAGTTGGGCAAAATGCATTTCGGAGAACGCTCATATTCTACAATTCTACTACCTGAAATTGAAACTATGGACGTGGACGTAGCAGAAGCTTTAGTGGCCTTTGCAAATTCTGGAGGTAAAATTGTTTTTATCGAGAAAGTACCGTTTAAATCAACCGCCTATGATAAAATGGAAGCTGAAGATGCTAAGGTAAAAGAAATTATAAACAACCTATTAAACAATAAAAAAGAGAATGTAGTACGGTATCCAGCTCCAACTGGTGATTTGATTAAATGGTATGGGCAACTTCAAGATGAATTGGCCTTAAAACCATATGTAAAACTTAATAAAGCGCACAAATATTTAAATCAGTCGTCGTATTTGATAAACGAAAACCCCGTCTTCTTCTTGGCAAATACAAGTTTGTCCGAGCACATCTCGGTAAAAGCCGAATTCCAAATTAATGAGGGCCTTTATCCATGGATATGGAATCCAGAAACAGGGGAAAGAAAGCGTTATTCTTACAACGACAATGACAGAAGTTTAGATCTGGAGATTCCTCATGCTAGTTCGATGCTCATAGTATTTGAAAAAAATACTGAGGGGGAACAACTCCACAGGTTCAATTTTAAACAATCCGGAAAAGAAATCACTGGGGAGTGGCAATTACAACTAAACCACATGAATGGGGAGAAGAAAAGAATACAGATAGAAACGTTAAGCGATCTACTCGAAATTGATCAAACCAAAAGTTTTGCGGGGGTAGTTATATATGAAAAAACAATAACACATAATAAAATGGACACCCAGTACCTTGATTTAGGCAATGTTCAGGGAATATCCGAGCTTATCTTAAATAATGAACTTATTGGAACCAGATGGTATGGGGCCCATATTTATGACATAAAGGATAAGCTAAAAGAAGGGCCCAATCACATTTCCATTAAACTTACGACTATCACAGGAAATTATCTTAAAAGTTTGAAGGACAATAAGGTGGCGCAAAATTGGACCAGGCATCAAGATAATTATCCCATGGGGATTATGGGACCTGTTAGACTAGTGTAAATCTTGTTAATAACGGCTAGAACAATCCCCAAATCTTACCCAAAAACTTTGCGCATGGATCCTGATTCGATTTTATCGCGTTCGGGAAGATAAGCGTTAGGTAAAATCGAATTAGGGCGCACTTACTTAGGTAATTTCGTTGTTTTCTCGTTTTATCCAAAGTAAATGACGGTGGGTTGGAAAGATAAAGACATGGGGCGTTTTTTCCCTGCCCCATGTTTTTATCAGCGGTCGTGAGGGGGTTGAAAAATCCTGAGGTTTTTCAACTTCCGCAGGGACTGGATTTGTTTTTCCGAATCATCAATAGTGTCATGTCATAGCAATTCTTTTTCCAACATCATTATAGGCATTTCAAAATCTTCTGGCGCCATGTCCAATGGTAATCTAGGTTTTCGAAAACCATCACTAGGATATTATTTACAGTAAATATTTCAATGATTTTGGACCATTCAATATGATTTACAGTAATATTAGGACATCGTCTTAATATTGATTTATCAATAAGTTCCTAAAAACCAATATTATATCGACCGTAACACCGCCTTGGCGTGTTACCCTCTTGCTATTCCAAACCCTATACGCTATGCTACCGGTTTTCGAATACTCTTCTTTTACTTTAACACAGACCCTCCGATTTTGTTTTTCTTTTCACCAGCTACTTTCTCCGACTGGGGCCGTCCAATTTTAAAAGGTTGAACATCCTTACGAACCTGTCCGATATCTGCCTCCCGTACCGGTCCTCTATTTGGGACGAGTTCAGATTGGTGGTGATGTGCGTTTTTGTCCCAAGGTTTTCAAAATTTCGGTAACGGTTGAGCAGGATCCTAACGAATATATCCTCCTTTCCGTATTGGTATACATTGTTCGCCACCGTTTCAGATCCCAGGTCATCGAACAGGAAGGTTCCCT
Organism: Arenibacter algicola; assembly: GCF_018860365.1. Taxonomy (GTDB): domain Bacteria; phylum Bacteroidota; class Bacteroidia; order Flavobacteriales; family Flavobacteriaceae; genus Arenibacter; species Arenibacter algicola_B. The sequence continues at coordinate 15,629 of NZ_JAHKPO010000023.1, read as the reverse complement.
TGGAATAGTAGTCTATGACATCGTCCTTGTTCTTCTCGGCATTGTACTTGTCCACCACTTCCTGGGCACTGATGTATGGGAACCAAAGCGCCCTGAGACCATATTGTCTCGACATGTTCTGGATGATCTTAAAACTCGATGTCTTTCCGGTGCCATAGGAACCGAAGACCATCAATCCCTTTCTTAGGGAAATATTTTCCAAAAGTTCGAATGCAGGGTCCCGGTTCCAGTACCTGCAGAAATGCCCGAGGAAATTTTTGTTGGTCCCGTCCACTTCAAAGTCGAGATCCATGCGGGCATAAAATTCCTGTGCCGCCCTGAAAAAAACTTTTTTAAAAATTTCCGGGGAGCATAACGGTCTTGGTTGCGTTTCCTTTCTCCGAAATTGTTCCGACCATCCCTTTTCCATAGCGATTATTCCAATATTGGACTTCTATTTTTATTTTCTTCTTTTAAAAAGGTAAATTCTTTTTTTCCTTGTTTTGTTACTTGTTTAGTATACTCGACATTTTTGTCCATGCTGCCTGGACATTTTTGTCTAGGCAGCATGGACACTTTTGTCGGGGCAGGGTCGCCCATTTTAAACCCAAAACGGAGCAGACTTCTCAAGTAGCGCTTCCTTCCGTTGAAGGAGGTCTCCTCAATCCAGCCCAGGGATTTCAGTTCGGAAATGTACCTGCTGACCTGTCGTTCGGAAATATGCAGGAAGGAGGCGATGTACCTGTTGGACATATAGCATTCCCTCCCATTTTCCGTAAAGCTGTGTATCTCCAAGAAAAGGATCTTGGCATACCAGTTCACCTCCTTGTTCAGGTAGATCGTTCTAGGTATCCAGATGCCCTGAAAATTTCTTTCCGTTGGTTCCATGCCAATGGACATCCGGTTACTTCCTGTTCCTCAACAACGACTCGTTGAAACGGTGTTCCAAGGTCTCATCTGAAAGATCGGGCTCCCCCAGGAGCCAGGCGTCAATGGTATCCTTGTCGAAGAATTTCTGGCGTATATGGGGATTGTTCCCCATGGGGATAAGCTTCTGTTGGGTAAGCTTGTAGATCTTGCTCTTGGAAAGGCCCGTGTATTGCGCAAGGTCCTCCACATTGAGCGTTTTTTTGTTGTGGGCCAATAGCCCCTTGATCTCTGTAAGTAGTGTTACCACATCCTGTTGATTTTCCATTATCGTATTTTTAGGATATTGAAGAATGTGCAACCGGCCGATCGCTCTTTTGTACGGGACAAACATATGGCAACAGATATGCACATGTCAATACGATAATCGGGGTTTGGGAAGGATTATGCTATAATTATGCTTTGCCCAGCATCTGTTTTACCAATTTCCGTTGGTTCTTGGAGTTTGTCTTTTCCTGATCGGCCTTCCAAGAGGAGAAACTGGACTTTAGGGTATTGGGGTTGATCGGTTCACCGTTCATAAGAAATGAGTTTTGTAAAAATTGGAAGAATTCCTGTTTCCGTTCTCCGGTAATCTCGGTAATTCCCCCGACAATGATCTCATCGAACAGGACAAAAAGTAAACGGTGGTTTGCAGATTCCCCACTTTTGTTGCCCATGGTAAAATTGATCTTGGTAAGGACATTCCTGCCCAAGAGTATGCGTTCGAGTTCCTTCCGCCCATCGGGGTCCAGATCCAAAAGATGGAACTTCATCCTTGACCTTTTCAACCGCTCCATTGTAAAACCATGTCCGTCCTTGGCCATATGCGATTCGGACTCATAAAAAACGGCCACCCAAAGTATGGCCAGAACCAAGGCCAATAACAACCCAAGATATATCGCATAATGGTCGATAAGCAACCTAAAATTGATAAGGGCCGAAACAAGAAGTATGAACAGGATATATACGCAAACAAGGAAAAAAATAAGGTTTCCCCTATTGCCACCGACCCGTTCGTTCAGAAAATCATTGGTGGCGGTCCGTACCCTGGCAAGTGCCCTACCGGCATTTTGGATGAATTTTTCCATTGAGATCCAGTCTTCCTACCAATAAATATAAGTAAAAACTGTAATCAAAACGATGAAAATATTATCAGTAATTAGATTTAACCTAGCAAATATGTCTAATTAACCCACCACAATAATTCTCTGTATTAAGAATCCTAGAATAATCTTCAACCTATCATAATTTTTGGCAATCCTATTAAATCTAGAATCAATATAAAGGTCAAAAAACTGCATATTTTATATCAAAGCTTTACTTGAATAAAGGAAAATGATGATTTATAAGGGAATTGTCCGCAATCCAAAAAATGTTAACTTTAACGTTTAATTTATAAAAATTCATACCTCTGCTTAGGGTTCCAATATTATTACTTTTTATTGCATGCTCTCCCCTAAAAGGGATTTGCCAGGGTCTATTATTTAATTCAAATGACAGTTTAATAGCCCAACGAACGGAATACAATGTATTCTCCCATATCCAACCAAATTTTAACAAATCCTTTGAGATTAACTTTGATCTTTCCATATTGGACAGTGACAGTTTTGGATATATACTTGTGATAAGTGACAAAAATCATTCAACCTCTTATTCACTTACCTACCTAAACAGTTCAGATGAATCATTTCAACTGAGTTTCAATTTAGATGGGGTAAAAAACCTTTTAAAAATACCATTGGCTGAGAGTTCCCTTGGAAATAAAAAATGGATACACATATCCCTGAAGTTTGATCCATTTACAAAAAAAATATCCTTAACTACAGACCAAAAAACCTTTGATACTTCTAGATATGAATTTAAAACTAATCTTACCCCGGAGTTGTTTTTTGGAAAACACGGTAGTATAATAGATGTACCTTCGATGGCCATTAAAAACCTTATCATTAAGGAAGGCTCAAATAAATTTCAGTTTAACTTTCATGAGAGTGAAGGGAATACCGTTTATGATGCCAATGGGAAAGGATATGGCACCGTACAACACCCTAATTGGCTCATAAATGATTCCTATCATTGGAAACATAGATTCAAGACAAGTTCCAAATTAATTACCTCCTTGGCCTTTGATGAAGTCAATCAAAGATTTATCTATATTAATTCTGACACTATTGGATATTATGAATTCGGAAAGGATCTAACCAAAAAACACCCATTAAAAAATAGATTTCCTGTTCCTATGAATCTAGGCACAAGCTTTTTGAATTCGGTAACAAACGAATTGATTGTCTACGAAGTAAACGACCTTCCCAATGATAGTCCTACAATTGCCAGTGTTAGTTTGGAAAATCTCAAAACTGAAATACTAAGCCAGGACCAACTGGCACAACAGAGGCACCACCATAATTTAATTTGGGATAATAAAAACAACCGATTTATTATATTCGGCGGTTTCGGAAACCAAAGACTAAACAATACTTTTAATGCATTCGACCTATCTTCTAAAACATGGGATACGTTAACTCTAACAGGCGATACAATTTCTCCTCGATTTTTCTCTGGAATGGTTCAGACCAGTCCTGAGGAAGTTCTATTATTTGGTGGTGTAGGCAATGACTCTGGAGACCAAAGTATAGGGAAAAAATATTATTATGATTGTTACCGTATAAATTTTGAGAAAGGAAACATCAAAAAATTATGGGAAATAAATAGAAACCAGAACTTGGCATCAGTGAGAAATATGGTGCTATCAGCCGACTCTACATCTTTCTACACTTTAAATTATTCCGAATACATACCGGACACCTATCTACAAATGGCTAGTTATGACATTAAACATGGCAAGTTCGAAATTCTTGGAGACTCCGTGCCCATTCTTTCCGAGAGGATAAAGACCAATGCCAATCTCTATTTTAATCATTCGACCAACGAGTTTTTTTGTACTGTTCAAGAATTTGATATTGACGGTTCAAATACCATCAATATATTCTCATTAAACAATCCCCCAGTTTCCAAAAAAATGATTGCCAAATACACCTCAGAAAAGACCACTGCTTCAAATGCATGGGCTTACATCTTGTCGGGTATTTTCCTTATGCTACTTATCTCTTGGTATCTAATAAAAAAATGGAACATCAATAAAAAGGAAAAAGAAAAACAAATTAAGTCAATCATTGCTGTAGATCAATCCTCCCATTATACCGGCATTGACAAAAATTCCATTTCAGTATTTGGTCCATTTACAGTATTTGATCCTAAAGGAAAAAACATTACTTATTTGTTTAGTAATAAAATACGTCAGCTGTTTATGCTGATCCTATTACACAGTTGGAAAAAAGTTCCGTTGGGAATAGTTTCTGAAGAAATCAACAACATTTTATGGCCAGAAAAGGAGCCTAAGAAAGTTAAAAATACTAAAAATGTAGCCATAAACCAGTTGAGAAAGACACTTCTGGACATGAAAGATTTGGAGGTGGTTTACAATCAAGGATTGTTTTCTATATCATACGGCAAGGAGTTTCAGTGCGACTATTTTGATTTTATTATAAACTTAAATTCCTTGAATCAAAATTTAGGTAATAGTGCAGCCATAGAAAGACTTATTTACATATCCAAAAAGGGAACTTTTCTAAAGTCCTTTAACCATCCTTACTTTGACCAAATAAAAACCGACTTTGAACACGAGGTCCTAAAGGTTATCCCTGATCAAATAAATCATTTCTATAGAGAGAATGAATATGCCAAAGTGGTTCAATTAACAGATATACTTAGTAATATAGAGCAATTGAATGAATTCTCGTTTTATTATAAAATTCATTCTTACATTAAATTGGGGCTCACCGATAGGGCAAAAAAATACTACAATAATTTTGTCATCGAGTACAAAAAAGTACTCGATGACGATTTCCCCTATACCTTTAACGAAGTTTCCGAGAACATACCTAGTGATTTAAAATAAAGACATATACATTCAGCATTCCCAATGGAATACTTAGCCAAAATTCCTATTTTCCATTTAAGTTGTCTTTGGATAGGGAATAGGGTTTTGAACTCTCTTCCGTTCCCCTTTTTAGATTAGGTTCCGATTTCATAATTAGATCAAATTTACTGCCATTCATAATATCTTCATAGGTGATATAAGTTTTGTTGTACATTTTTTTATTCCTCTGAACAGCATCAATATATATGTTTTCCTTCGAGTTCTCCTGGGCATTTATTTCAAATGTTTCCCCATTTCTCAAATGCATTTTCACATTTTTAAACAATGGACTTCCCAAGGCGTATTGCCCAGTACCCGGAGTTACGGGATAAAACCCTGTTGCTGAGAACACATACCAGGCAGAAGTTTGCCCGTTATCCTCATCCCCACAAAGGCCATCAGGTGCCGAAGAATACAATTTATCCATAACATTGCGCACATGCTTTTGTGTTTTCCATGGTTGTCCTAACCAATTATACAAATAAATTGCATGTTGTATAGGCTGATTTCCATGTGCGTATTGTCCCATATCTGCCACCAACATTTCTGTTATTTCGTGGATTTGTTGACCGTAATACGTCTCGTTAAATGTTGGGGGAGCAGTAAAAACGCTATCCAAGCGCGAACGCATTTTCTCTTCCCCTCCAAATTCTTGGGCTAGGCCTAAAGGATCGTGAAACACACACCATGTCCAATGCCAGGCAGCACCTTCAGTAAAGGCATCCCCCCATTTATCCGGCGTATAGCTAGTAGCCCATGATCCATCTTTATTTTTACCCCTCATAAACCCAATTTCCGAATCGAATACATTTTTATAATTTAAAGAACGTTTCCTAAACAACTCTATCTCCCTCTTCGGTTTTTTTAAAGCTACTCCCAATTTTGCAATACTCCAATCGGCAAAGGCATACTCCAATGTTCTAGCTGCATTTTCATTAACACCCACATCATAAGGTACGTAGCCCAACTGATTATAAAATTCCGCTCCAAACCTACCTACCGAACTTAATGGACCTTTACTATTGGAATTCTTGACAACCGCCTCATACAACGTCTCTATATCATAACCCCTAATCCCTCTTAGATAGGCATCAGCTATATTTATGGCCGAATTAGACCCTATCATGCAATCCCTATGTCCCGGACTGGCCCATTCTGGTAACCATCCGCTTTCATTGTAGGCATTTACCAAACCATTCATAACATTACTCAAATAATCTGGGTACATTATGGTAAAGAACGGGAATACTGCCCTAAACGTGTCCCAAAAACCATTATCGGTAAACATATAACCGGGCAATACCTTTCCATTATACGGGCTATAATGCACTATTTCATTATCGGCATTATATTCATAAAATTTTCTTGGAAACAATAGCACTCGATATAGTGCCGTATAAAAAGTCCTATACTGCTCCAAGGTGCCCCCGGAGACCTCCATTCTACCAAGCTCCTTGTTCCAGGCAGCTGCGGCCTTAGCCTTTGTTTGGTCAAAAGAATCTTGCCCTATTTCACGATCTAAATTTATTTTGGCCTGTTCAGGACTAATAAATGATGAGGCCACCTTGGCGGTTACCGTCTCCCCGTCCGTGGTCTTAAACGTAATGGCAGCACCCACATGGTAACCCTCCGCTTTTCGGTCTTCGGAGATTCTTGGTGAACTATCCTTTCCTTCTTCTTTTTCCCATGTAATCAACTCTTCGAAATCCTTATCAAAAACAATAACAAAATAATTATGGAAATTCTCTGGGACTCCTCCACTATTGTTTCTGCAGTAACCAATTATTTTACGTTCACTTGGAATGACCTTTACCATAGACCCTTTAAAAAATCCATCGACCAAAATGTGGGACTTTTCGGATTCTGGGAAAGTAAACCTGAATTGTGCTCCCCGGGTGGTTGGCGTAATTTCAGTAGTAACGTCATAATCGGCTAAATAAGCTCGATAATAATGCGGTTGGCTAATTTCCGCCTTATGTGAATACCATGATGCCCTATCGTCCTCATTAATCTTCAAATCCCCAGTCTCTGGGAAAAGTGAAAATGCCGCATAATCATTGATCCAAGGACTAGGCTGATGGGTCTGTTTAAAGCCTCTTATTTTAACTGCATCATAGGTATACCCCCAACCGTCGCCCATTTTTCCGGTCTGAGGAGTCCAAAAATTCATTCCCCATGGGGTAGCGATTGCAGGATAGGTATTACCATTGGATAGGGCGAACTCGGAATCCGAACCTACTAGAGGATTTACATACTCGACATAAGATATTGGGGTATCTTTTATTTTGGGTTGGGCTATTGCGGTAAATGAACTTATTATCACTAACGATATAATCAATTTTCTTAACTTCATAATTTTCTGTTTTTGTTGTCCTTTGTTGATAGGTTCGAGTCAAAATATATTCTACTGTGATACTTAAAAAAGGGCAAAGAATAGACTATTCTTTGCCCCTCAACTTAACCAACTATTAACTCAACTCTATTACTTTATTGCTTCTCACATACTAAGGGATTCTACCCCATTAAAGAATGGCATAATGAGAAATATGGAATCCTTCTTGCATATCAGATAACAGTTTTAAAATACTTCTTTTAACCATTTAGTGGTTTGTTCAGGCCTGTAATGCATTCTTATACGCCAAATTAATTCCTCCACATTAACGACCTTAAAGTTTTCATCTAGCTTATCCGCATTGAGTTTTGCAGCTCCTGGTCCTACTACATTGCTCCCGGAATTCTCGCTTAATTCGTCACTGGAGTCCCCAATGTCCGTAAACCTACTCCACGCATGGACAGACACGAGGCTAAAAGGGTTCTCAGAGGTTTCTGAGTTTAATTTATTGGCGATATAGGTAGGAGTCCCTTCTCTCTCATTGTTGTGGTCTCCAAAATTCCATAAGGAATATTTAACGGTAACTACGGGAATGTCATACCCTTTGCTATTGGTCACCCAAATAATATCACCCTCTCCCCCGGCATATGGGGAATATTGTACGGCTATAATACCTTCCAATTGGTCATTGGCGTCCACATAGGCCTGATAGGCCTCTTTCGACTGTGCAGACCGAGCATCTTTTGCAATCAAGGCCAGTACTTTAACCCGATGTTGGCGCATATGGGAAGCCGTTGCTTCCGATATATATTTAAGGTTCTGGACCCTATTTGCCGTTTCACCAAGGTTATCAGCATAGGTATACCCGCCCCCAAAGGTTTGCACCACAGATGTTTTTGATGCTTGTCCTTCAAAAAGCGACTGCATCATGGAAGGTGCCATCATGGAAAGATTATCTACTGGCAGGCCAAACGCCATTTTCATTTCATTTGCCTCAGGGTGGGTGTAATAATCGGACCCGTCAAATCCATTCATCATCCATTGAATGTTGTCGCCATCAGACAGATAATAGGAAATGTATTTCTTTCCTTCCTCCTCAAAATCTATGAACTGTGGATTCAACACCTTTGCCAATCCAGTTTGACGTTCTTTATAAAGAATAGAAGTTAAACTCGTATTGTACGACCAGTCTGCGGGGACCATGATATTGCCGCTTTGGGATACCTTGTCTACAAACTGATCCTCTCCCACACCTTGTTCCCAACCGTATACGGGTGAATTGGGCTCTAGCCAGTTCAACACTTCCTCGAACAGTGCCACATTTTGGCCCGCCGACGGGTTGTTGAATTCTTTATTTAGGTTGATTACGAACAGATTGTTCTTTATGGCAAATTCTCGCAACTCCCCCGTTTGAACAGGCATAACGACCAAGGCCTTATTATTGCATTTGTCCTTAAATTCATTCCATGCATCTTGGGTAGTTTTAGTGGTGGCGTCATAAGTCATTTCATATCCTACTTCTTCATAATACTCCTTGTCCCTTACGTCCACTATAATGGAATTATGGACATGGGACGCTATGGAGGCTACAATATTGCTTTCGGGATTGTTTTCTACATCGGTCAGAACGTAGCCGTCAAACAAATCTTTTAGCTGCAGTGCTACTCCATTATCTGGACCATAATTGTTACGGGCCAATTCAAGACCGCTTTGCATCCCTTGCTCTTTAATTCCCATATTTTCCAAGGCTTGTTTGGAAACCTTATAGGATTCCTTTCCGCTATGGTCATGTAACCATACTCCCACTTCACTTTTACCTTGCTCTACGGCCCTATTGGCCAAGCCTGCCAAGGATTGACATAATAAATGGTATTGCAAGCCCCTTATTTTTTCTGTCTGCCCCAATTCATTTCTACTTCCTACCGGGATTACTTCTACGCAATTCCAGTATTTTTTGGGTTTAACGCGCATTTCTGGGTGCCAGTATTGGCCTTCATCTTTAAAGGGGTCATATTGCTCCAGATAAAGGCTAGCCTCCTCCTCTTCATTCTGAAAGTCCAAGGGGTTTGGTGATTCATAATTATCGCAACCCGTAAAGGACAAGGTTGACATGAATAAAAATATCAATATATTGTTCATGGTATTTTTCATTTTTTATGTCTTATATCAATTAGTATCCTGTATTTTGAGTAAGTCCATCTACTTTGTTTATCTCATCCTGTGGAATAGGACGAACAAGGTGAATATTACCTATATTGTTATATTTTTCTATAAAAATATTGTACTCTTTGGCCCTATCGATCAATTTTCCGGTACGCTTTAAATCGAACCAACGATCGTGTTCTCCCAACAATTCCCTAGCCCGTTCGTCCAAAATAAAATCTAGATCTACGGATGATACTTCCATATTATCTCTTTCCGAGGGTGTTACCGCAGCACGTCTTCTCAAGGTGTTGATTCTGTTTAAAGTCTTATCAAGATTCCCTGCCCCCAAATTTGCTTCGGAGCTTAACAAATAAGTATCGGATAATCTAAAGATTACATCTTCCCTGGAACCAGGACCACCCCAATCAATTTGGGTATCCTTAAACTTTTTTATGATCGGCATCCTATCTAAAGCGGTAGTTAAAATCGGTAGAGCAGTAGACTGTGGATACCATTTGTAATCCCCATCTTCTTTGAAGGCGTAATAGTTTATAGCCTCATTGGTGTTTCCGGAATCATCATTCCACCGAGGAAAATAAATCCCTAGTTTGCCGAAATCCCCACTATTTGGATTATTCACGTGAAACTCTCTTTGAAATGTGGCATCATAACGGGAATCAACATAAGGGTTCTCAAATAATTCATGTACCCTAGGATTAATCCAATAGCCACGACTCATGGAGCTATAATCGGACTGTACCCTATCAAATAAATCTGGCTCAAGTGCTACAATATTAAACCCAAACAGCGACTGTTGTGGATTGCCCCCACCTATATAATTTCTATCCTTTCCATATTGTATGGCCCAGATCACCTCAGCATTGTTCTGATTGTTTTCGTTATAGACACTTGCATAGGAATCCAACAACTCATATGGGGATTCCGAATCTTCAATAATTCGATCCAAATGCTCGGCAGCCAGTTCAAAGTCCAAGGGATTGGCAAAAGACTTATAGGCGCGGGTCAAATATACCTTCCCCAATAACTGTAAGGCCGCGGCCTTACCAAGCCTTCCAGGTTCCTTTACCTCCCAAGAGAGCAGATCTACCACCTCGGAAAGCTCCTTCACCATAAAACTATATATTTCGGCTTCGGAAGTCCTTTCCACCTCCGTAATTACAGTGTTCTGCTCAGTGGTATAGAGGGGCACCGGCCCAAAGGTCTCTACCAAATAATAATAGGCCAAGGCTCTTAAAATCCTGCCTTGTCCCGTTATTTCATTAAATTCTTCCAAGGTCATCCCCTCCGTATCCAAACTGGCTCGGGAGAGTAAAATGTTACCTTCCTGAACAATCTTATATAAATTGTTCCAATAGGGCCCCACAACTCCTGCAGTGGAGTTAAAGGAAGGATCGTATCCATTGAACATTCTTTCATTGGGACTTTCTGTAATGGCCATGTAAAGATCAGTGCCATAGTATTGAAGTTCACCTGTATTGAATACTGAACGATACTTGGAATACATATCTACCAAAAGCTTTTCTTGGCCCGATTTGGTGTTGTAGAAATCATCTGTTATGGCCGAAGGATTGTCAATATCCAAATTATCGGAACAATTGACCAAGAAAAAAACCGATACTGTAAGAAAAACGAGTTGACTTATATTTTTTATCATATCTGAATTCGATTAAAAGTTGAGGTTAACACCAAGGGTAAAAGTCATTGGGAACAATGAAAGCTGGGTATTTAAATCTTCCCCTATAATTTCTGGGTCAGAACCGATGTAGTCCGAAAAGGTAAAAGGGTTTTGTACAGATCCGTAAATCCTTGCATTATTAAGCCCTAAAAAATTATTCATTTTATCTTTTAAGGAATATCCCAAGGTGATGTTCTGAATCTTTACAAATGTTCCTGAAACTTGACCCAGAACTTGTGTATTATAAGATTGGGCTCCCACCTCTTGATAATCGTTGCTTTGATTAACAGGGGTCCAATAATTTACATCGGCCTTGTTCCAATGCTCGTTATCCCAGGCCGTGAAGGTATAGGCAAAACTATCATTATACAGCCCCCCGATCCTAGCGTACATATCAAAAGAAAGATCAATATTTTTATAGGAAAACGTATTTACCATCCCGGCCATCCAATCTGGGTTGGGTGATCCCACGATTTGATAATCCTGTTGGTCCAAGTTGTAATCCCCATTAACGTCTTCAACTTTTATATGCCCAACGCTCTGACCATATAAAGCGGCTTCATCGGACTCCGATTCCTGCCATATCCCAATCTGCTTTAAATCGTAGATTACGTTTATAGGCTGGCCTATAAACCAACGGTTGCCCAAATCATCCATTTTGTCCCCGTACAGATCCTTTATTTTATTCCGGTTCAAGGAAAATGAAAATTTGCTTTTCCAGTAAAAATCCTGACTAGAGATATTAACGGTACTTAGTCCTATTTCGAGTCCTTTATTAGTAGTGGTCCCAATATTTTCATAAATAGAATTAAACCCGTTTACGGAACCTACGGCCTTATTAAAAATTAGGTCATTGGTAGTGCGGCTATAGGCATCGATACTCCCGGAAATACGATTATTAAAAAATCCAAAATCCAAGCCTACATTATGTTCGGACGTCATTTCCCACTTCAGATCGTCATTGCCTTTGGCCCCTCCAAGTCCAAATCCGTTAATGCCGCTGTCTCCGAAGGTATATCGGGAGAGGTCCAATTTGGTCCATGTTATATCATGCCCAATGTTATTGTTCCCGGTCCTTCCATAACTGACACGTAGTTTTAAGGAATTAATAGCGTCAACATCCTTTAAAAAATTCTCATTTTTCATTTGCCAACCAAATGCCAAGGAAGGCATAAAACCCCACTGATTTCCCTTTTTAAGTCTCGAGGTTCCATCATAACGGCCCGTAAAGGTCAATATATACTTATCCCACATGGAGTAATTGGCTCGAAGCATATATGAATTAAGTGCCGATTCCCAATAATAACTACTCACATCACGGATCTCGTCAGCAGTTTGGATGGCGTGCCAATCAGAAGCATAGGGCAGCCCATCGCCTCTCATTGCGGATCCCTGATGCGTATCCTTTTGAATACTGAACAATCCAATAACATCTAACCTATGGTCGTTGAAAAATTCCTTTTTGTAGGTAAGGATATTATCCCATACCAAATTTCTATTTCTGGCTTCCCTACGATATGCCTCGCTTTCATTTACACCACTTTTTTGCTGGGTGAAGGTCCCTATCCATTCTCCATAAAGATCCGTATCAAACTGGTAAGCCAACTGGGATTTTAGGGAAAGCCCTTTCATAGGTTTAATTTCCAGAAATCCGGAAAAATTCGCAAAAAATGCTTCCGTTACCCGGATGTTATTTTCATTCTGAATAAATGGATTTATTTTGCTCGATGTGGGCTGAACAATAAAGGCATATTCGCCATTTTCATCGTACGGACTAACAATGGGTGGAATAAAGTAAGCATTTATTAAGGTCTCCGCTGCCCCATGGTTGGTATTGTTGTTGGAAATATAAGCGGTTAATCCTGTCGTAATCTTATCCGAAAACCGGTGTTCCAATCCAATATTTGCTGTAATACGTTCAAAGCCTTCTTTTCCTACCATTCCTTCATCCTTCAAATATCCAAGACCAAAGGAATACGAAGTTTTTTCGTTGCCACCACTAGAATATATACTATGGTTGGTAACCATACTATTATCAGAAACCTCGCGCAACCAATCATAATATTCGCCATTGCGTATACGCCGTTTTTCGTCTTCGGTTAAAAAGTCGGACCTCGAAAGAGAGGCATCCCCATATTTCTTTTTCCACAAAGCGATCCTATAATCCACGTATTCCAGTCCGTTACCTTTGTTCCCCAACATATCCGGGATACGCGTTGGGGTTTTCACCCCCACCGAACCACTGTACTCTAATGAGAAGCCCTTCTTTTTATTAGCCCCTTTGGTAGTCACTATAACAACCCCATTGGCCCCTCTAGAACCATAAATCGCCGTTGAGGAGGCATCCTTCAATACATCAATGGATTGGATATCGTTGGGGCTTATGTATTTAAGACCGGAATAGGAAGGAATCCCATCCACTACATATAAGGGTTCGTTTGAGGAGTTGATAGAGTTCATCCCCCTTATTTGCATGCTCATATTGGAACCGGGCCTATTCGAGGATTTGGTAACCAAGACACCACTTACTTTACCATTCAAGGTCTCCGTAACATTGGCATTGTTTACTCTTACCAGATCACTGGAAGATATGGTTTCAATAGAACCCGTCAGATCCTTTTTTTCTACAGAGCCATATCCTATAACCACTACATTCTCCAATACCTCCTCATCATTTTGCATCACAATGGACAAGAAAGTCTCTTCTGTAATGACCTTCTTTTGGGGTACCATCCCAATAAACGTAATAGCCAGTTCACTTCCCTTTGGAACACTAATACTAAATTTTCCATCAAAATCCGTAACCACCCCTTTTTGAATGTTCTCTATAACAACATTTGCCCCTGGAATAGGAAAGCCCTCTTGGTCCTTCACCAGACCAGTAACTTGGACCTCGGTATTCTGATCTTGTGACCTAAGTTGCCCTGTGGACAGCAATAAAAAAGTTAGGGTCACCACCAACATCAAGTGTGTGGTATAGTTCTTATTTTTTTTCATAATTAAATTCACGTTTAATATTCGTAAGGGTTAGTCATTTAGTGGCATCCATTTATAGCTACCTACAATCTTTGCGGTGTGATTCCCAGTTTTATCCACTATATTTTGATCGTCTTCCGGCACTTGAGTAAAATCCCAAGCACATTCCAAGTCGGTTTCAGCACCTGATACATCCGAATTCATAAGTACTTGTATATCTTCCATGGATTTGGCCGTGTTCCAAAAGCGGAATTTTTTAATATAACCGGTCATGGTCCTACCCCGGTCGGTAGGTTCTTGAAAGGCCCACATATTAAAGTTCTTGGTATTGGGTTGATAGGATTGCAATTCTCCGGCACCATTAAAAATGTCGTTTGTTTTGCTAAAGAAAAGCTCCCCATTTATATACATCTTGAGTTGGCCTTCCGCCAGACTGGCATCGTAAACCATCACAAGATGATTCCATTCCCCATAATTTTGTGGGAACTTGCTTCCAAATTCCAATACCCGTGACTCTTGGGGGCCCATTCCTATGGTAGCACGTAAGTTATCGCCCAAAAAATTAATCATCCAGCCTTCTATCGGCTGAGTACTCCCATCAAACGTTGCAATAAAATCTCCTATACCACTTTCAAAAAATCCTTTATCATATTTCAGCCAAGCCTCTACCGAAAAAGCATCGTCCCCTCCAAATGCAGGGTCAGCACCAAACTCAACACGTCCTTTACCATCTATACCAAAGACTATCAATTCGGCAGGTTCGCCAGGAGGCAACGTAAATTGAAGTGAATTTTTAAACTCCGCAATTGCCTTCTCTGCCTGTATACAATAATTGTCGGCTTCAAATTGTAAGGTAAATTGTCCAGCCAGTCCTTTTGAATATCCAAATTGAAGCTTTTCAATTTCCTGTTGAAGCGAATAGGCATTTTCTTCCGGGTAGCTTCCGTCCTCATCACCTATAGTTGCGTTTTCTAAAAGGGACTCCATTGTTTCCAAATTGGTGTCAAGACAATTCATACTTATTTCCCTTGGAGCTGTATTAACCTCATCCTCGCAGGAATGAAAAACAACCGAGCAACAATACAAGGCAAATAATAAATTCAATTTTCTTTTCATATTTTTCATTTAAACTTTAGGGTTAGGCAATCGTTGTAATTTTTGTAAAACAACATAGTATTATCAAAAATTTAATTTTCCGTAAATATATCCAGGCAAGGTTAGTTTGAGGATTAGTTTTGGATTAGGATAGGATTAGTTGTGGATTAATTTTGTTAATCCAATGATTTTTTAATTAAAAAATAAGAATCTATTATTTTTGCAGGAGCAAATTTGCCATTATAAATTTCAAGTCAAGAACCATTTTAAGCCGATAATATCAGTGCAATTTCAGGTTTCAACTGAATTCGACCTTATTCCTGAAATCAGCGTAATTGTAAAGTTAATCTCCTTGGATCTCCCAACTTCACTGCGCCAATAGCAATAATCTGTTTTAATAGAATTGAGGTATGGCCCTTATGAAAACACATATTGTTACTATCTATAGTTCACTATCTATAGCCTTTACACATAGAACTGAACCCCATTATAAATTTTTAAGGATCAATCTCAAAACTTGG